>CAVPGH010000003.1:0-2637295 GCA_963703985.1 uncultured Acidobacteriota bacterium | reverse complement strand
GAGCCTCGCGGGCACGACCGCTCATCGGATGGACGGTCAACGACAGGAAGGGGAGTCGCGATGAGCGACAAGGACACGTTGATCGTCCTCGCAGGGTCCTACGACAGCGTTTCGGACGCCGAGGTCGACTACGAGGCCGTGAAGGCGTTGTACTACGACGCCGGTGTCGGCCACGACTTCGACGCCGCGGTCCTGGAGCGTGGGGCCGACGGCAAGGTCAAGGTCGCCGACAAGCACGAGGCGTCCACGCGGCACGGTGCATGGAAGGGTCTGGCCCTCGGGGCCGCTGGCCGCGATCCTGCCGGGGATCGGCCTGGGCGTGGGCATGGCCGTGGGTGCGGGGATCGGAGCCGTCACCGGACACATCAAGGGCGGCATGAAGGACGACGATCTCAAGCAGCTCGGCGCAGTGCTGGACAAGGGCCAGGCCGGGTTGATCGTGCTGTATGCGACGAACATGGCCGACCAGGTCGCTGCGAGCATCAAGGCGGAGAACCGCTTCGTCTCCCAGGAGATCGACGCGAGCGCCGACGAGCTCGCCAAGCAGCTCAAGGCCGCAGAGGGCAACTGAGGACCGACGCGAGGGCCACGTCTCCGACATCGCTTCGTTCACACGGCGATGTCGGGGACGCGGTCGGCGTCCAGCGGTTGACTGCGAGGAGGTCATGATGCGCACTCGAACGCGTCCGTTCCGCCGTGCGATCACGGTCGCGGTGATCCCGGCCCTGCTGCTCCTGGGTTCGTGCAGCAAGAGCGTGTCGCCGGTCTGTTCGGACGCGCAGAACCTCAAGGACGCCGTGCAAGGGCTCACCCAGGTGGACGTGAAGACGGGCGGTGTCGATGCCCTGCAGACGGCGGTGGACGACGTGAAGTCCGCGGCCGCCGCGTTGGGCACCGAAGCCAAGAGCACGTTCGGGACGCAGGTCAGCGCGATCCAGGCGCAGGTCACGGCACTGGGGGGCGAGATCGATCAGGTGACTGCAGGCGCGTCGGTGGTCTCCGTCGCGCCGGCCGTGGCCTCGTCGCTCTCCCAGCTGAAGACCGCGTTGTCCGATCTCGAGTCGACGGCTCAGTCGCAGGACTGCAACCTGAAGTAGCCGCAGGTGTCTCCGGTGACATCCGAGGCGAAGAGCGCGCAGGCTGCGAAGGCGGCCGGTGTGGTCCTCCTCACGCTGTGTGCCGGCCAGTTCCTGATGGCCCTCGACACCTCGGTCATGAACGTGGCGATCGCGACGGTCGCCAACGACCTCGGCACCACGGTCACCGGGATCCAGAGCGCCATCGTCCTGTACACGCTGATCATGGCGATGCTGATGGTCACCGGCGGCAAGGTCGGTTCGATCATCGGTCGCAAGCGCGCCTTCATGATCGGGCTGGTGATCTACTGCTCCGGATCGTTGACGACGGCCCTGTCGCCGAACCTCCCCGTGCTGCTGTTCGGATGGTCGCTCCTGGAAGGGGTCGGCGCGGCGCTGATCATGCCGGCGATCGTCGCGCTCGTCGCCGGGAACTTCCCTCCCGAGGGGCGGCCCCGCGCCTACGGTCTGGTCGGGGCGGCCGCGGCGATCGCGGTCGCGGTCGGGCCGCTGATCGGCGGACTGGCGACGACGTACGGATCGTGGCGATGGGTCTTCGCCGGCGAGGTCGTCCTCGGTGCGGGCATCTTCCTGTTCGCGCGCCGCATCGCCGACGCCCCGGTCAAGGTCCGATCCCATCTCGACCTGCTGGGCTCCCTGCTATGGGCGTTGGGGATGGGGCTCGTGGTCTTCGGGGTGCTGCGCTCCTCGACGTGGGGTTGGATCCTGCCGGCCGAGGGAGGGCCGTCCGTGCTGGGGATGTCGCCGGTGTTCTGGCTGATCCTCGGAGGCTTCGTGTCGCTGAGGCTGTTCATGCAGCACGTCAGACACCTCGAGGCCGCGGGACGCGAGCCGCTCGTGAGTCCCGCGCTGTTCGCCAACAAGCAGATGACCGGCGGGGTCCTCATGTTCTTCTTCCAGTTCCTCGTGATGATGGGACTGTTCTTCGTGATCCCGCTGTACCTGTCGGTCGCACTCGGCCTCTCGGCGATCGACACCGGCATCAAGATCACCCCTCTGGCGCTTTCGATGCTGATCGCGGCCGCGGGCACCCCGAAGCTCTTCCCGAAGGCCTCGCCACGGCGCGTCGTCGACATCGGGTTCGTGGCGACCGTGACCGGGATCGTGGTCCTGATGAGCGCGATGGACGTGAACGCGAGCGCCTCGATCGTGACCATCCCGCTGATCCTGATCGGGGTCGGGTTCGGCGCGCTGGCCTCCCAGCTGGGCAGCGTCACCGTCTCGGCGGTCCCCGACGACCAGAGCCCCGAGGTCGGCGGCCTGCAGAACACGGCAACCCAGTTCGGCGCCTCGGTCGGCACCGCGCTCGCCGGCTCGGTGATGATCGCCGCCCTGACGGCCTCGTTCCTGTCCGGGATCGCCCAGAACCCCGACGTGCCCAAGGACCTCTCCTCGAAGGCGAGCGTGCAACTCGCGGCCGGCGTGCCCTTCGTCTCTGATGCCCAGCTGGAGTCGGCCATGCAACAGGCCGGGATCGATCAGAAGACCACCCAAGCGGTCCTGGACGTCAACGAGCAGGCGCGGCTGGACGGCCTCCGATCGGCGCTGGCGCTCCTCGCGATCGCGGGCGTGATCGCGCTGTTCTTCACGAGGCGGATCCCGACCCGGCAGCCCGGGGCCGCAAAGTGCGGGCAGCGATCCCTAGCCCGACGACGTGTAGGGGCACACGGCTACGCGAGTCTTCTTCCGTGATCCCCCGAGACAGGGCAAGCTGCTCGCCTTCCTCCTCCTTAGGCAGGTCCTCATCTTCGAACACCCGGCTCGCTCGCGTGTTCAGCGCGTCGGCCGACTCGAGCTGGGCGTTTGCCGAAGAACGACCTCGGCTGGCCTCCAGCGTTGAGTGTGGGCGCCTTCGGGCGGCCGGTCGTAATCATTTCCGGGCAGTGCGCTACCAACTTGAGGCTCGTGGTCACGCTACGGTTCGCTATACGCCCTCAGGTGGCGCGACCTCGCTCGCATCCGATGGATCCACGACGTTCAACTCGACCTCGCCCTGGGCGGCCATCTTCCCTCGGAGGCCGCCACCCTTGCCTCGCAGGATCCACGCGACTCCCATCGCGATGAGGCCACCGATGAACGGCCCGACGATGTAGACCCACCAGTGATCCCAGTTCCCGCTCACGATCATCGGTCCGAGCGATCGGGTGGGGTTCATCGACGTACCACTGATCGGCGCGGACCACAGCCCCGCGAGCGCGATGTAGAATCCGACGCCGATCGCCCCGAACACGCCGATGTTCTGAGCGCCCGACGCGGTCCCCAGGATCGTGCTCAACAACCCGAGCGTGAGGATGGCCTCGAACGTGACGGCGACGCCGTCGCTGATGCCCGGCCCTGGCTCGGTCGTTCCCAGGCCGCCGATGTTGCCGAGCGTCGCGCGCAGGAACAGCACCGCGAGGATCGACCCGAGGATCTGAGCGATGAGGTAGCCGGGGATCCGCTTCCCCGGGGAGTCGCCGCGGAGCTAGACCGCGATCGTCACCACCGGGTTGAAATGGGCGCCGGAGACCGCACCCATGAACAAGATCATCGCCATGACCATCAGCCCCGGCGCCGTCACCCTGACCGCCAGGGGGATCTGCCCGCCGCTCTGCGCGTTGACCGTGCCGCCTCCCGCCGCCACCAGGACCAAGAAGGATGTCCCGAAGAGCTCGGAGAACAGCCGTCGACCTTAGAACCGCGGGTCATAGAAGTCGTGGAACACGTTCTCCACGTGCGTGTCGAGCGCTCGGAGGAGCCCGGAAGGCGTGCCGGATGGTGTGTCGGTCTCCGACATAGGATCACGCGCTCCCTTCGGCCATCTTCTGCTGGGCGTCGGCGAGCGCTCCCTTGAGTGCCTCGACATGGCGACCCTCTGCCTCGCCGACGACCTTCTTGACCGCACGCGTCACCGCAGGCTCGATCGTGTCGGCGTGGTCGTGCTTGTACGCGACGATGAGACCCGCCCCGCCGATCGGGATCGTCTTGCCGGCCTCCTCCTCGATCTTGCTGCCGGTCTTCTTGTGCAACACCTTCCCGGCGCCTGCACCGATCACCGCGCCGATCGCGGTTGCCGCCAGCAGCGGAGGCGCGAACAACCCGACCACGAACCCGACGGCGGCGAGTCCCTCCGCGCCCTCCTTGACCATGTGGTCGGTCTGCTCGACCGACAGATTGCCCTCGAGGTCCTTGCTCACCACGACGGCGCCCATGATCTCGGCGCCGCAGTTCAGTACCGCCTCGTAGTCCTCGTGAGCGGCCTCGGTCGACAGGTAGCCGCCGATCAGTACGTCCGTGGGCTCCTTCGCCATCTGATCTCCTCCCGCTCCTAGCCCGACAGGCTGTGCGCCGCGTGCCCGCGGTGCGCCTCGGCGTGCAGGTCGAGCTCGTCCTGATCCGACAGGTGCGGCTTGATGTCGAACACGACCTTCTTCACCGTGCCGGTGAACGCGAACGGCTTCCGATCCTCGTAGGCGAGGTCCACGACGCCGCCGTTGTCCCGTCCGATGTCCATCCCCGCGTACGCGGAGAACCTGATCGGCACGGTGTGATCCATCCGCCCCTTCCCGACCGGTCGGTCATCGATGAACAACGTCACCTCACCACCGGTCGCGGGCTTCGCCTCGTCGGCGGCGAACTCCATGCGCACGGTGACCTCGCCGGTCGGCAGATCTTCCTCCGCGACCTGCTTGAACACGAAGACGCCCATCATCGAGTAGGTGTGGGTGAGCTTCCCGTCCTTCACGTAGAGCGTGAACCCGCCGAGGTGGTCGGACTCTGCGACGATCACGCCCTCCGCGCCGCCTTCGGGAACGATGAGGTCGGCGCTGATCGCGTACGAGTGGTTGTAGATCCGCGGGATCATGCCCGACAGCACGTTCTGCACGTCGCCACGGAACTCGAACGTCGTCTTCTCCGCGATCGGCGGCAGGATGCCGAAGAACGTCGACAGGGTGGCCAGCAGCGGCAGCACCTTGTACTTCTCGGCCTCCTCCCAGAACAGGTCCTTCAGCTCCTGCACCTTGTCCGGGTGCTCGGCCGCCAGATCGTGGGCCTGCGTGAAGTCGTCCGGCAGGTAGTAGAGCTCCGCCGGGCCCGCGTCGGGATCCCAGACGCCGGGTGCGTACGGCTTCAACGCGTCCGGCGTGATGACCCATGGGATGCGCTCGGTCTTCATCGCGAGCCACCAGCCGTCCTTGTACATGCCCCGGTTGCCGATCGTCTCGAAGTACTGCTGCGTCCGGAACTCCGGCGCGCCCGCGTCCGCGAACGTCGGGGCGAAGCTGGTGCCGTGCATCGGCTCCTGCTCGATGCCGTCGACCGTCGTCGGGCTGCGGGATGCCCGCGAGGTCGAGGATCGTCGGCGCGACGTCGATCACGTGGCCGAACTGTGAGCGCAACCCGCCGGCGTCCGTGATGCGCGCCGGCCATCGGACGACCATCGGGTTGCGCGTCCCACCCAGGTGAGAGCCGACCTGCTTGCCCCACTTGAACGGGGTGTTCCCCGCCCACGCCCATGCCGCGCCGTAGTGCGGGTCCATGATCTGGGCTCCCCACTTGTCCATGCCGCCGAAGCGCTCGGAGAGCTGGAGCTGCATCTCGTCGGTCAACGGGATGCCGTTCTGCATCGTCATCTCGTTGAACGACCCTGTCACGGTGCCCTCCATGCTGGCGCCGTTGTCGCCCCAGATCCAGATGATCACCGTGTCGTCCAGCTCGCCGAGCTCGTCGATCGCGTCGATCACGCGGCCGACGTTGTGATCGGCGTTCTCCGAGAACCCCGCGTACACCTCCATCTGGCGCGCGTAGAACGCCTTCAGCTTGTCGGGCACGTCGTCCCACGCAGGGAAGGCGTCGTCGCGCGGCGTCAGCTCCGCGTCCGCCGGTACGACGCCGAGCTCCTTCTGGCGCGCGAACGTCTCCTCCCGGAGCTTGTCCCATCCCTGGTCGAACTTGCCCTTGTACTTCTCGGCCCACGCCTGCGACACGTGGTGCGGCGCGTGGCTGCACCCGGTCGAGAAGTAGACGAAGAAGGGCTTGTCGGCGTCTTGCGCGCGGACGCCGTGGAGCCACTCGACCGCCCGATCCGCCATGGCGTCCGGGAAGTAGTAGGGGTCCTCTTCGTCGTAGAACCCCTCCGGGGTCCCGATCACCTTCTGGTTCTCGATCAAGCACGGATCCCACTGCCCCGAGTCACCGGCCAGGAACCCGTAGAAGTAGTCGAACCCCCAGCCGTTCGGCCAGCGGTCGAACGGGCCGGCCGGTCCCTGCTGCCCATCGGGCGTCAGGTGCCACTTCCCGTAGGCAGACGGTGCTGTACCCGTTGTCGCGCAGGATGCGCGGCAGCGGCGCGCAGTCCCTCGGCAGGGACGCCGAGTAGCCGGGGAACCCTCCGGCGAACTCACCGACCGATCCGAAGCCCACGGCGTGGTTGTTGCGACCGGTCAGCAACGCGGCGCGGGTCGGCGAGCACAGGGCCGTCACGTGGAAACGGTTGTACTTCAGACCCTCCTCGGCCACGCGCGTGTAGTTCGGCGTCTGGATCGGACCGCCGAACGTGCTCGGGTTGCCGAATCCCGCATCGTCGATGAGGACCAGCAAGACGTTGGGAGCTCCGTCCGGAGGAGTGGGGTGCCCGATGAGGTTCCAGTCCGGCTTCGACCCGTCGAGCGTCCGGTTGGCGACTCCCGCGAACGCTTCGCGACGGATCGGGAGGGCGGAGCGGTCCGTTGCCATGATTCACCAAACCTTTCGCACTCGACGACCGACCCTTGAGGGCAGCGGCCTCACTCTACGCGCCTACCGACGTCGGTCGCGACGGCGGGCGCGCCCATGCATCTCCCCCGCCGATACGGGCGACAGCTGGCGGACGAAGGATCGAGCGGTCGGTCTGAAGGAGCTCGACGACTGAGCGATCCACGAGCAGCCACTTCCCGCCTGCCGCCCTCTGTCGGTCGGATCCGTGATCACAGGTACTCGTGCTGCTTGAGCCAGCGCGTCGCGAGCGAACCCCAGATCGGCGGCAGGTAGAACGTCACGAGGCGGTACGCGATCGCCGTCGACATGGCGGCCGCGCTGGGAACGCCCAGCGCGACGAGCCCGGCGGTGAGCGCCGCCTCGGACACGCCCATCCCGCCCGGGACGGGCATGAAACCCGCGAAGAGGGCCACCATCGTGTTCACCAGCACCAAGCCGGCGAACGACGCGTGTTCGCCGAACGCTCGCAGGCAGATCCCGAGGATCATCGCGAGCATCAACTGCGCGATCAGGTTCCCGAGGAACAGCATCGCGACCTTCGAGGGGGAGCGCAGCACCCGCAGGGCCTTCGCACCTGCCGCCAGCTGGGCGCGGAGGTTCTCGCGGTACCGGGGGATCGCCGTCTTGATCGCGGCCCGGTACCGGGGGATCGTGAGCGCGACGATCACGCCGACGACGAGCAGCATCCCCGCGAGGAGCAGCAGGTTCGGCCCGGATGAGGAGGACGAACCGCTCGAATCGCTGGAGCTCGAGCTGCCGGAGGAGAGATCCAGGCTCGCCAGCCCGGAGAGCGTGATGATCAGGATCAGCGCGATCTGGATGACGAAGCCGCTCAGGCTGTCGATCAACCCGATCGAGAGCGCGCCGCCCGTGTCGACCCCGTTCCGCTGGAAGAACCGGACCTCCAGGGCCACGCGGGCGGCCGAGCTGGGCACGGCGAGCTGGATGAACTGGATCGCGTACTGCAGCATCAGCACCGGGACGAAGAGCATGTCGCGCAGTGACGCGCCGAGGGTCGAGAACGCCTGCGGGATCTGCGAGATCGGCGCGAGGATCAACGCCGCGATCAGCCACGCCACCTCCGCGGTCTTCAGTTCGTCCCAGAGGTTCTGGATGCCGATCCCCGCGAGCGCCGAGATGAGGCCGTAGGCGAGGAACGCGACCAGGGCGACGATCGCGATCGACTTCGCCGTCACCCGCCGGATCTGTTCGAGCTCCGGCGCCTCGGTGCCGGTGACCTCGGTCGACCGCTTCATGAGGTCGTCGAGGTCCCAGTCCCGATCCCGGATCGCCCGTCGCGTGTCCCGGTCGAGGACGGCCGGCTGCAGGAACGGAAGCACCTTCGCGAAGGCCTCCTTGCCGATCACGTCGATCGCTGCGGCGATGGCGCGGTCGGGGCCGACGACGAGCGCCGTCGTGACGAGCACCTGCGCGAGGTCGGCCATCATCATCCCGTCGGACGCCGCCACCCGCGCACCGCCGAAGTCGCCGACGGCCGGTGTTCCGTCGGATCGCACCACGATCCGCTCGCCGTCGAGTTGGCCGTGCGCGACCCCGAGGTCGTGGAGCGACCCCATCGCTCGCCAGATGTCCCGCACCAGCTCGTCGTCGAGCTCGGGCCGGTCGACAGAACCGAGCGGGCGGCCGGTCACCTCGGTCACCAGGAGCGCGTCGCGCGCGGTGGCCATCCCGGCGGCGACGATCGGAAGGACGGGCATGCCCGAACGTTCGGCCAGCAGCGTGACGAACGCCTCGTGTTCGACCTGTTGGAGCCGTCCGAACCCGAGCGTGGGGCGTTCGCCGCGATGCCAGAGCGACGACCAGATGGAGGCGAGGAACTGGCCGTCCCACGCATCCCGGCCGTACACCTTGGCGAGCAAGGTCTTGCCTTCGGGTGATGTGGCGACGACGAGCGCGACACCGGTGGGCTCGAGCGGTGCGTGTCGGGGCTCGGTCGCCTCAACGCCCAGGTCGGCCAGCGCCGTGGCGATCTGTTCGAGGGTGAGGCGTCCTGCCGGCGAGCCGAGGATCAGGTGCATGATCGCGGCCGAGCCCAGCCCGATCAGGAGTCCGGCCAGCATCCCGATCGGCAGCGTCACGCCGAGTGCGATCCCCGCCAGCGCCCCGAACGTCACGACCCAGCGGCCGATGAACCGGAGCGGGCGGCTCATGTGCGGCGACGCCATCACGACGATCGCCGTCGCCACCGCGAGCCTGATCGCGAGGTACACGGGTGGCGAGCCGGATGCACCGATCGCCTTCAGACTGGTCGCCCAGTCGGTGCCGGCGACCTTCCCCGCCACCAGCGCGAACCCGAGCGCCAGGGCGCCGGCCGCGAGCTCCGTGAAGAACAGGCGCTTCCGCCGGCGGGCGACGAGGGCGAGGACGAGGAGGATGAACGCCCACGCGATCATCAGGTCGTAGCCGATGTTCCAGAACCACCCGAGCAGACCGGGGAGCTCCTTCAGGAGGTCGCTGAGGGTCTGATCGATCGCGGTGGGTCCGGGCGCGAAGAACGACAGGACGACGATGCCGGTCACCGCGACGATCAACAGGATCACGTCGGTGGGCCGTCGCGCGAGCGGGGCGTCGCTCGCGGAGGAGAAGATCCGGATGTCGGCGTGACGGAGGCTGCGCGGGTCGAGCTTGGTCAGCAGACCACCGCCCCCTTCGGGGGCTCGCTCGCCCTGCGTCGCCGTCCCGGATGCCCCCACGCGCCCTCGCCCCGTCCCGGTCGCGGACGCTAGTCGCTGCCCGTCCCGACGTCCATCCCGTGGCAGCGCTTCCACTTGCGACCGGAGCCGCAGGGGCATGGGTCGTTCCGACCGCGATCGGCATCGGCGGCGGCGTAGGCCGTCACGAGCTCCGAGGGCGCTCGGCCCACGCGGAGCAGGTCGCACATCTGCCGCATCGCGGGCTCGATGTGGTGGAAGAACGCCTTGTAGCTCGGGCAGAGGTAATGGAGTCCTGGGTCACCGTCCGGGGTCAAGGTGAATCGGTCCTTCGGGCAGCCGCCGTGACAGGCGAAGCGGACATCGCACGCCAGGCAGTACGGGGGGAGCGTGTCGCGCTTCGCCTCGCCGAACGCCCGCTGCTGGGGCAGCACGATGAGGTCGATCATCGGCGTGTCCCGGATGTTGCCCAGCTTGTGGCCCGGCTCCACGAAGTGGTCGCACGAGTAGAGGTCGCCGGTGTGCTCCAACGCGAGCGCGAGGCCGCAGGTCTCGGAGTGGATGCAGAGACCGGGCGGCTCCCCGTACCAATTGGCGAGCGCGACATCGAACATCTGGACGTACACCTCGCCGATGTCCCTGCGGACCCAGTCCTCGAACACGTCGATCAGGAACCGGCCGTAGCCTCCCGGCGAGATCGATCGCTCGGTGACCAGCGTGCCGTCCTGGACGTACAGGGGGCGATCCTTCACCGACGCGCCCCACCCCGCGTTCGCGACGGGCAGCGTCTCCGGGGTGGCGCGCTCGATGATCGGGATGAACTGCATGTACCGGGCCCCGCAACCGTCCCGGAGGAAGCGGTAGACCTCGCGCCCGCGGTCCTGGTTCGCGGTGTGGATCGTCGTGAGCGCGTTCCACTCGACGTCGTGGCGCCGGAGCGCCGCGAGGCCGGCCATCACGCGGTCGAAGCTGCCCTTGCCGCCCTTGTCGACGCGGAAGGCGTCGTGGATGTCACGAGGACCGTCGATCGACAGCCCGACCAGGAAGTCGTGCTCCTTGAAGAAGGCGCCCCACTCGTCGTCGAGGAGGGTTCCGTTCGTCTGGATCGTGTACACGAGGCGCTGACCCGGTCGCTTCATGCCCTCCGCGATCTCGACCGAGCGACGGAAGAAGTCGACGCCCATCATCGTGGGCTCGCCTCCCTGCCAGGCGACGGCGACCTCGGGCGAGCGCTCGTGCGCGTCGATCAGCTGGCGCAGGTAGGTCTCGAGGAGATCGTCCGCCATCCGGAAACGGCTCCCCGGGTACAGCATCTCCTTGGACAGGAAGAAGCAGTACGTGCAGTCGAGGTTGCAGATCGCTCCGGTCGGCTTGGCCAGGAGATGGAAGGCCGGCGGGGCCCCAGGTGGGAGCAGCGGACCGCCGGACCGCTCGTCGACGAGGCTCACGGGCCGAAGCGTAGTCGAGTTCGACCCTCGGTCGACCCGACGGGTTGCGGTGCAAGGCGAAGACGACGAGGATGCCTCGAGGGAGGGGGTCCGGCTGAGCGACCGAACGGCGGTAGACACGGAGCGCAAGCAGAGGCGGTTCCCGGTCTTCCAGGGGATCCTTCCGCTCGATCGGGCCACGTTCACCCCGGACATCGTCGCGGGCATCACGCTCGCGGCGCTCGGGCATCCCCGAGGTCATGGGCTACGCGACGATCGCCGGGATGCCCGTGATCACCGGCCTCTACACGATCCTGATCCCCATCGCGGTGTTCGCGATCCTGGGATCGTCGCGGCACCTGGTGGTCGGCGCCGACTCGGCGACCGCCGCCATCATGGCCGCCGGACTTGCGGGCCTCGCGGCGGCCGGGTCCGCGGACTACGTGGCCCTCGCCGGGATCATGGCGATCATCACGGCTGGCTTCCTCCTGCTGGCGCGGATCATCCGGCTGGGGTTCCTGGCCGACTTCCTCTCCCGGAGCGTGCTGATCGGGTTCCTCACCGGCGTGGGGATCCAGGTGGCGATGGGACAGCTCCCCGGCATGCTCGGCGTCCCCGGAGGTACCGGCGGCACGCTGTCGAAGTTCTGGGGGACGCTCGAGCAGATCCCCGACACCAACCTCCCGACGCTGGTGGTCTCCCTGTCGATCTTCGCCGTCATCTTCGGTCTGAAGGCGATCTCGCCGAAGATCCCGGGAGCACTGATCGCCGTGATCGGTTCGATCGTCGCGAGCTACGCGCTGGATCTCTCGGCCGACGGGGTCGCCACCCTAGGGAAGGTCCCCGGCGGCCTCCCGACGTTCGGACTCCCCAGCTCCGGGTGGAGCGACTGGTTGGACCTGGTGCCCACCGCGGCATCGATCTTCATCGTGGTCTTGGCGCAGAGCGCCGCCACGTCGCGCGCATACGCCGCGAAGTACGACGAGCGGTTCGACGAGAACGTGGACCTGGTCGGTCTGTCGATGGCCAGCGTCTCGGCGGGCTTGTCCGGAACCTTCGTGGTGAACGGCAGCCCGACCAAGACCCAGATCGTCGACGGCGCCGGCGGGCGGAGCCAGATCGCCTCCCTGTCGGCGGCCGTGATCATCCTGATCGTGCTGCTGTTCCTCACGAAACCGCTGCAGTACATGCCCGAGGCGACGCTCTCGGCGATCGTGTTCCTGATCGGGCTCGAGCTGGTCGACACCTTGGGGATGAAGAAGATCCTCCGCTGGCGGGTGGACGAGTTCATCGTCGCGGTGGTCACGGCGGCGGTCGTCGTGATCGTCGGCGTGGAACAGGGGATCATCCTCGCCATGGTGCTCTCGGTGCTCGACCACATCCGTCGCAGCTACCACCCGCGCGACACCGTCCTGGTGGCCTCCCCATCGGGCGGCGTCCGATCGGTGCCGGTGGCCGACGTCGCCGACGGGAAGGTCGAGACCGGACTCGTGATCTACCGCTTCGCGGCCAGCCTCTACTACGCCAACGCGAACCAGTTCTCGGAAGAGGTGCGTTCGATCTTGGAGCGCCCCGAGGGTGCGCCGTCGTGGTTCTGCGTCGACGCGGCTGCGATCGGCGACGTCGACTACTCGGCGGGGGAGACGCTCGTGGCGGTGCACGGTCAGATGCAGGAGCACGGCACGCGCCTGGTGTTCGCCGATGTGGACGAGGACGTCCGCGCGGAGCTCGACCGCTACGGCATCACGGACCTGGTCGGGGCTGACGCGTTCTTCGATTCGGTGACCGATGTCGTCGCCGCGTACCGAGCCGCCGCGCCGACGGGTGGAGGCGACCGTTCGTAACCGGGAGCCTTCGGTGCGGTAGACCCTCGATCGCGCTCCGAGATGCGAGACGAGCACGCCATGAGCCCCCGAGAGAGCGACCACCGGACGCCGGAGGAGCATGCGGCCGCGGGCGTCGAGGCCCTCGCTGAGGTCCCGCACGAGGCGCAGGGGGTCTGGGAGCCGACGGCGGATCGAACCGATCCGGTCTGGATCCTCGAGGACCAGGCGACCACGCGCGTTCCCGAGCTGGTCCCGATCCGGTACGGGCGGATGCTCGCGTCGGCGTTCGCCTTCTACCGGGGCGGCGCCGCGATCATGGCGGCCGATCTCGCCGGCCTTCCGAGGTCGGGCCTCCGCGCCCAGCTCTGCGGCGACGCCCACCTCTCGAACTTCGGCGGGTTCGCCTCGCCGGAGCGCGACCTGATCTTCGACATCAACGACTTCGACGAGACGCTCCCGGGGCCGTGGGAGTGGGACGTGAAGCGTCTGGCGGCCAGCATCGTGATCGCGGGACGGGACCGCGGGTTCAAGGCGAAGGAATCCCGCGCGGCCGCTCGGTCCGCGGCGGCGCAGTACCGGGAGGCGATGACGGCGTTCGCGGGGATGCGCCGACTGGACGTGTGGTACTCGCGCCTGGACGAATCCGCGCTCAGGGAGATCGTCCTGCAGGCAGGGCAAGGGCAAGATGCTGCAGAACTTCGAGACGGACGATCGAGAAGGCGCGCACGAAGGACAGCGCCCGTGCGTTCGCGAAGCTGACGACCACCGACGGCGGGGAACCACGGATCAAGGCGGACCCCCCGCTGATCGTGCCGATCGAGGACCTCGTCGACCTCGACAGCGAAGAGCTGATGGAGATCGCTGCAGATCGATACTGCACTCGTACCGGCGGAGCCTGGCGGGGGATCGCCGGCACCTGCTGGAGGAGTTCGAGCTGGTCCACGTCGCGCGCAAGGTGGTCGGGGTGGGGAGCGTCGGCACGCAGGCATGGGCCGCCCTCCTGCTGGGTCGTGACCGGAACGACCCGTTGTTCCTGCAGTGCAAGGAGGCCGTGCCGTCCGTCCTGGCACCGTTCGTCGGCAAGAGCCGGTACGACCAGCAGGGCCAGCGCGTGGTCGAGGGACAGCGGCTGATGCAGGCGAGCAGCGACATCTTCCTCGGCTGGGACCGGGTCACGGGGATCGACGGGGTGAAGCGGGACTTCTACGTCCGCCAGCTCTGGGACTGGAAGACCTCGGCCGACGTCACGAAGATGGTGCCGGAGGGCCTGCAGCAGTACGGGCGCCTCTGCGGCTGGACGCTCGCCCGCGCCCACGCCCGCTCCGGCGACCGGATCGCGATCGCGGCCTACCTGGGCGACGACGACATGTTCGACCGGCCGATCGGCGCGTTCGCCGAAGCGTACGCCGACCAGAACGAGCGGGACTACGAGGCGTTCCGGCCGCCGTCGACGGCGGCCGCCTCGTGGCCGAGACGGGCGTCTGACCGACACCCGGGCGTTTGCACCGAGATCGGCTCGGGTACGTCGACGTCCAGGTCATGGGGCTTCGATGGCACCCATCCCCGAGCGGACTCTTCCTTGGTGAGAGCCAGATGTCGCAGAGCCCGTCGGCTCGCCGCTCCCTCCGGCCGCATCGGGCCGGAGGGAGGCGGGGCCTCACTCGAGGATCCGCGCCCCGATCACGGCGACGTCGTCGTCTGGCGGTTCCGCCCCCCCGAGCTCCGAGACCGCCTGGACGACCGCTTCGACCGGGCGGCGACCGGCGTCGGCGAGCGCATCGATCAGCCTTCGCAACCCGACGTCGAGATGCTCGTCCCGCCGCTCGACCAGGCCGTCCGTGTAGAGCAGGATCAGCGTCCCCGGCGGGGCCGGATGCCTGGTCTCCAGCCTCGGACGAACCGGCTCGACGCCGAGCGGCAGGGATCGTGGTCCCCACAGGAACTCCGGCGGACGGCCCGGTTCCAACACGATCGGCGGGAGGTGTCCAGCGCGTGCGTACGAGAGGCATCCCTGCTCCCGGTCGATCGCGACGCAGGCGATCGTCGCCAGTGGCGCTCCCGTGAATCGGTCGACGACGGCGTCGATCCGGGTGAGCAGCTCGGCCGGCCCCTGGCAGGCTGGAGCGAGCGCGATCACCGCGGCGCGGAGTTGCCCCATCGCTGCCGCGGCGGCGATGCCTCGGCCCATCACGTCCCCGATGAGGAGCCCGGCCCGACCGTCCCGGAACGTGACCACGTCGCACCAATCGCCCCCGGCGCTGGCCCCGCGCTCTCCTACGGCGTGCCGGACCGAGATCTCGAGTCCGTCGACGTTGACGGGCACCGCTCCCGTCAGTGACTCCTGCAGGTTCACGGCGATCCGCTGTTGCCGTTCGAAGAGGTTGGCGTTCTCCACCGAGATCGCGATCCGATGGCCGATCGCGCGAAGGAGATCGACGTCCGCCTGCCGAGCGGCCCACGGTATCGAGCGAAAACAACAGCAGGACGCCGAGCAGCTGACCGCCGCGCTCGAGCGGCACCACGGCGATCGCTCCCGGTTCCGAGGGCGCCCGCGTCGGCGACTGCCATGTGGTCGACCTCGTGCTCCGCCCGTGCTGCGGGTCGACCGCCCGGATCACCACCTGTCGGGACCGTTCACCCTCCGCGACCGCCTCTGCGAGCATCGTCGCGAAGGCTCCCGCTCCACGAGGTCGTGCCATCGTGGATCGCTCGCTCGTCGACGGCGCGATCTCGAGATCGCGATCCAGCAGCTTCGCGGTGGCCAGGTCGGCGAACCGGGGCACGAGCCGATCGATGAACACCTCGAGACGTTCCTCGATCGACTTGGAGACCGGAACCTCCCGGGACACCGAGGCGAGCAGCGACGCGCGCTCGGCCTCCCGGTCGGCCTGACGCCTGGCGGCCCGCTCGGCGGCGCTCAACCGGGTGCGGACTCAACGCCTGCTGGATGTCGGCGCCGACCGCCTCGATGAAGCTCCGGCTGTCGACGTCGAAGACCGTCGCGCGGTCGAAGGCCACCACGAAGGTGCCGAAGGGGCCCGTCTCGTCGACGAGCGGGACGCAGGCCATCGAGCGCAGCCCGAGAGCCTCGGCGACGCGCGCGTCGTCTGGCCAGAGGGCGCGGATCTCCTCGGGTGTCTCGCAGAAGGCCGATCGTCCGGCTTCGCTCGCCACCCAGCGCGCGAGTTGCTCGGCGGCGACGTCGACCGACGGCAGGCGACCGAGGCTCGTCTCGCGTTCCTCCGAGCCGGCTACGACGATCGTGCCGGGCTGGTCGAGCAGGACGGCGCCCGCCGCCTGGGCACCGAGCGATACGGTGACCAGCCGCGACGCTAGGCGGACGATCGATCGGACGTCGGCCTCGCGGAGCAGCGCCGACACCGAGCCGGCGCCGCACCTCGCTCCGAGATGCCCGCAGCCGCTCGTCATCCGATCGACGGGCTCGGCATTCTCAAGGCGCGCCGACACTCTTCGCCACCTCCCGATGTAGTCGTCGTCCGCCCCGCTGTCGGGACGGGGGCCGGCGAAGCGAGCGACAACACACCGAACAGCTCGGTCCCGTCGAAGAGCGGGACGGCCACGATGTCGGCCCGTTCGGGGCGGGGAGAGCATGAGGAGGAGTTAGTCGGGAAGACCCAGGAGGCTTGCCACCGAGAGGTCTTCGTCGAGGGCCTCCCAGCGAATCTCTTCGCCACCGTCGAGGAGTTCGTAGGCACGCCGCTGCTCATCGGAAGCATTCTTGAGCAGCGGGAGCCAGGCGAGTGGGACAGAGAGCGAGCGGCCGTCTTCGAGGCGCAGGACGAGCGCGTCTTCGGCGAAGTCCAGCCCCGTGGCGCGGGGGACCTCAGCGATGAAAGTACGCTTTCTTAGCCTTCCCTCCGCCTTTCCTGACGTGCACGTGCGGGGGTTCGTTGCCCTCGAGACTGAAGAAGTAGAAGCGGAAGCCGTCGACGACCAGAAGTGTCGGCATGAGGTCCGGTTCATTTCCCTCCCGCGCGGCATGAGGCTCTCTTCCTCCGGCGATTATAGAGCCTCTCGCGCGGGTGGCTCTTGGCCGGCACCTTCTTGAGATCGCGGGGTACGACCCGGGTGTAGAGGGCGGTCGTCTGGACCTGGCTGTGGCCGAGGAGCTTCTGGACGTGCCGGACATCGGCGTCGCGCTGGAGGAGATGCGTCGCGTACCCGTGGCGGAGCGCGTGGGGCGTGATCGGGAGTGAGAGCCCCGCGGCCTTGACCTGGACCCGGACGAGCGTTTGGATCGGCTTTACCGTAAGGCGCTGTCCGTCGCGCGTACGGAAGGCCCCACCCGGCGAAGGCGGAAGGGATGGGATCAGTGCCGGTGCGGCCGTAGAGTTCACCGAAGGCGGTTAGTGAGCCCTGAGGGGTCCGCGACCAGAATCACGACCACCACGACACAGACCGATTCCTATGCGGCGAGCTCGAGGTTTACGGTCGACCGAGGATCCGGCAGCGGTGCCGTCGAGATCGAAGCCTCGGTTCGGATCGGGACGAGGGCGAAGAGAAGAGCAGCGATGAGGACGCGCGCCAGAGTGCGGCAGAGCGGACTATGCAGCGATGGCACGATTCACTGGCTCTTGAGGTGCCTCACAGGATAGGCGAAGGGATCGGCCTCTTTGGCCAGGGCCTCGAAGTCTTGCGCGAGCTCGCCGATGCTGCGGTGCTCGTAGGTCGCGACGGGCCAGGCGACCATGCCGCGGAAGCGCCGTCCTTCCTTCAGTCAGCGGATCGCGATCGCCTCGGCCGGATGGTCGTTGGTCACGAAAGCACGATCGTCCGCAGCCGCACGCTCGAAGAGGACCTCGTCCTTGGTCCTCTCGCGGTAGAGGTCGATGGCCCGCACCACGTCCCAGGCTCGGTCCCTTAGGGCTCGGACGAAGTGATCGTTGACGGGGGCATCCGTGAGCACGGGGAAACGCCCCGCCACTATCGAGAGGTCTTTCTGCTCAGATACTCGGCCTTCGCGCGCTCGTGATCGGCCTCCCAAAGCCGGTCCTCAGCGAAAGAGGCCTCGATCTCCTCCGGATGCTCGTAGGAGTAGGACAGCGCGGCGTAGACCTGGGCGAGGTTCAGGGAAGGATAGGCTTCGAGCATCTTCTCGGGGGCATAGCCCTGTCGCTTGAGGGAGACGATGTCCATGACCCGGATCCTCGTCCCGTCGATGCAGGCCTTGCCGCCGCAGACCTCGGGATCCTTGGTGATGTGGGAGTAGACTGTCTTCGCCGCCGTGGCCATAACTAAGTTCACTTTACCCTCAGTGACGGCGTCGGGCCCACTCCTTCTCCCGCGGGGGCAGCGCTCGATGACCTTGTGGAGATCAGCCATGGCGACGCGGGTGTCAAGCAACTTCTTCAAGTCGTCTTGAACTTAGTCGCGTCGCGCGCAGTTTCTGGCTGCAGTTGTTACAGTTTTCATACTGTCCTAGCCGCAGGGGCCCCTCGCCCTTTCCTGGGCGGACGTGGGGGGCTTTGCTCCGACGGTCAGGGAGCGCAAGATCAACGATCCCGCTTCCGCCGCCGGGGAAGCGGAAGGGTGATCGAGGGAGAGCCATGAACCTGGTTGATCGAGTTCGCGCGCGGGCGATGCGGGTGCCGGCGTTGGCCGCTGTGCTGTTTGCTGCACCTCTAGCGGCGCAGACGGGCTCGCCGCCGCCGGCCCAGTATCCGGCGCTGCCGAGCGAGACGCCCGCCAAGTTCACGCCGGTGACCGACAGCTTCGACTTCGTCAAGCGCGACGTGATGATCCCCATGCGCGACGGGGTGAAGCTGCACACGGTGATCCTGGTGCCGAGGGGAGCCAAGGGAGCGCCGATCCTCCTGACGCGGACTCCCTATGAGGCGACCAAGCTCACGAGCCACGCGGAGAGCGCCCACCTGGGGCCGATCCTCACCGGGTACGACAACGCCACCGAGGTGATCGTCGAGGGTGGGTACATCCGTGCGGTCCAGGACGTGCGTGGGCAAGTACGGGTCCGAGGGGGACTACGTGATGAATCGGCCCCTGCACGGGCCGCAGAACCCGACGCCGGTGGATCACGCGACCGACACCTACGACACGATCGATTGGCTGGTGAAGAACGTGCCGGAGAGCAACGGACGCGTGGGCATCCTCGGGATTTCCTACGACGGCTTCCTGCCCTTGATGGCGCTCGTGAACCCGCACCCGGCGTTGAAGGTCTCCGTGCCGATGAACCCGATGGTGGACGGCTGGATGGGGGACGACTGGTTCCACAACGGGGCGTTCCGCCAGCAGATGATGGACTACATCTACGACCAGGAGGCGGACCGCAAGTCGGAGATCAAGTGGTGGACGAGCCACTACGACGACTACGACACGTTCCTGCAGGCGGGATCGGCGGGGGAGCTGGGGCGTCGCCGCGGGCTGGAGCAGGTGGGGTTCTGGCGGAAGGTGCTGGAGCATCCGAGCTACGACGCGTTCTGGCGCGACCAGGCCGTGGACAAGATCCTGGCCGGCCAGCCGCTGAAGGTGCCCGTGATGCTGGTGCACAGCCTCTGGGACCAGGAGGACATCTACGGCGCGATCGCCGTCTACCGGGCGATCGAGCCGAAGGACACGGGCAACGACAAGGTCTTCCTGGTCATGGGCCCCTGGCATCACGGCCAGGAGATCCAGGACGGCAGCTCGCTGGGCGCCCTGCGGTTCGACAGCGATACCGGGCTCTACTTCCGCCGGGAGATCCTGCGTCCGTTCCTGGACCGCTACTTGAAGGACGACAGCACCCGCGGCGGAGGTGGCGCCCGTCATGGCGTTCGAGACGGGGACGAACACGTGGCGGCGCCTGTCCGCCTGGCCGGCCGGCTGCGCGAGCGGCTGCACGGTCCGGCCGACGCCACTCCATCTGCTCGCGGGCCTCAAGCTGGGCTTCGAGGCGCCTGGGCCCGGCGATGCGGCGTTCGAGGAATACGTCTCCGACCCCGCCAAGCCCGTGCCCTTCCGGGCCCGGCCCAGTTCGACCCATCGGCGCCGCAGCACGGGACCTGGCGCCAATGGCTCGTCGACGATCAGCGCGAGGCGTCCGGCCGCCCGGACGTGGTGTCCTTCGTCTCCGACGTCCTGACCGCGCCGATGAAGATCAGCGGGCAGCCCATCGCAAACCTCGTCGCGTCCACCAGCGGCACGGACTCCGACTGGGTGGTCAAGGTGATCGACCTTTTCCCCGACGAGGTGGCGGGCGAGCCGCCCCTGGGCGGCTATCAGCTCATGGTGTCGGCCGACATCTTCCGCGGCCGCTATCGCGAGAGCCTGGAGACGGCCAAGCCTCTCGCTACCCAACCAGCCCCTGCTGTACCGCTTCGCGCTACCGACGGCCAACCACGTCTTCCTGCCCGGCCATCGGATCATGGTGCAGGTCCAGTCGAGCTGGTTCCCGCTGTACGACCGCAATCCGCAGACGTTTGTGCCCAGCATCTTCTGGGCCAAGCCGGGGGACTACCGAAAGGCCGTGCAGCGGGTCTACCACGCGCCCGGCCAGGCGAGCTTCGTCGAGCTGCCTCTGGTCACGACGCCTTGAAGACAGTGCTCGGCTGGCGTCCAGAGTGCGCTGGAGTTGATCCTGAGCCATCCGGAAGCACTCAGTGACCGCGCCTAGCTCGCCCTTCCTCGATCGTCCGCGCGAGCAGTGGGTTCGCGAGCAACGCCCTGGCGTTTGCGATTCGCGACGGCTACCCGGTGAGCCCCGGCCATACGCTCGTGGTGCCGCGCAGGCTCATTGCCGCCTGGTTCGAGGCCACTCCTGAGGAGCGTCAGGCCCTGTTCGAGCTTGTGGACGAAGTCCGGAGGCAACTCGAAGCAGGACCCACGCCGCCGCAGGGGTACAACATCGGCGTCAACATCGGGGAAGCCGCCGGTCAGACCGTCCCGCACCTGCACGTCCACGTGATACCGCGCTACCACGGTGACGTCCCCGATCCCCGGGGAGGCGTTCGCCACGTCATTCCGGGAAAAGGCAACTACCTGGCGGATGAGTGATGCCAGGGCCTGAGCCGGAGAGCCAGGTCCAGTTTCTCTTCAACGTGCAGCGGCTTCTGTCCGACGGGAGTTTCGTCGCCACCTACAAGTTCGCCCTGCTCCTCTCCCTTGCGGATCTGGCGGTGGAGCGCGGAGACGACACCACGGAGTCGCTGTCTCTGGACACGCGGGATCTTGCGGAGAAGTTCGTCGGCTTGTACTGGCGGCAGGTCCTGCCGTGGATGAACGTGGGCTCGGAAACGGCTGGTCGCCTGCATCAGGTGACCGGCTCGGCAGCGGCTGTCTTGAACCGTGTTGGCGCTGAGCACGAGCGATTCCACGGTTCTCTCACGCGCCTGCGACGCGACCGGGCAGCCTGGGATCGCCTCCTCAGGGACGTCGCGCGGACGATCGAGGCGATGCCCCTTTGGAAGCTGCAGACGATAGGCCGCGACAAGCTCGACTTTCTCTATCCGAACCTGGGGAAGGGGAGCCGCCTGCGTCTTCACGGCGAGGCGGTGTACTGCCTGCGGCGATTCAGGGACCTGATCGGCGACATGGCCGAGACGGCCTGGGTTCGCTTCGTTCAGCGCCTGCCGCGCAACCAGGGCCTACTCGGAGGCGGACCGGATCTGCGCGATTTTCTCTTCGGGTCCGATCGCACGGCCCTTGGCGCGGCGCGCAACTTGCTTCTCGAAGTGGACGGCAACCGCTGCTTCTACTGCACGGGGGCGATCCGTGGCGAGCCCGTAGTGGATCACTTCGTCCCGTGGGCGCGCTACCCGCTGGACCTTGGCGACAACTTCGTGCTCGCGGATTCGCGCTGCAACGGCGAGAAGGCCGACCGGTTGGCGGCGTTCGAGCACCTCGCAGAGGTGGTGCACCCGTAACGCGCGGTCGGATTGGGCCGCGGCTCTCGACAATCGGATGTTGCCGCACGATTCCCGGCGCACGAGCCGAGTGGCGGGGTGGGCCTATGCTCAGGCCGAGGCTGCTGGCGCCACCGTCTGGCAGCGAGGCCGCGACGGCCTGGTCGGCCTCGACCCCCGCTGGAGAGGGTTGCTTCAACCGCGGCCTGACTGACCAGGGAAGAGACTATCCCGCCTCGCGCTGAACGTGCGCTCCGGGCTAGCTCCCTCTGAAGGTCGTCCAGGCGGCCTCTTACTCGAGGAGCTCCGATCGGAGGGGAATCTTGTCGAGCCGCTGCTCAATCCGGTCCAGCCGCTCCTCGACGCGCTTCAGGCCGCCGACGACGCTCGAGGGACTGGATCGCGAGCTTGTCGAGCCGCTGGGCCAGGGCGGCGAAGCCGATCTGCATCTCCTCGCGCAAGCGCCGCTCTGCTCCCTCGACCCCATTGCCAACGATCCGCTCGATATCCGGGACGACGATGTCCCGATGGCACTGGGTGAGAGCCTGAAGCAAACCTTCCACGTCGCTGATGCTACTCCAGGCCCTGCCACCATGAGTCTGGAAAGGAACTGAGACCCCTGCCCCGGGGCGTCATCATCAACAACGTCATGATCTCGCGGACTCCTGGGGCTGCAGCTTCTCCTCGGCGTCGAATAGTTGGCGAAGCTCGCCGTATTACTGGCGAGTATGAGGCGGCGATCGCATTCAGGACGGCGCACTGCTGTGGGGGAGCCTGCCACGCCGTGCGCTTGGACACTACAGGAGTGGCGGGCAGTCCACATTCGCGAGTTGGAGGAAGGACTGGCGACGGGCGCGGGCTCGATCAGCCGCTGCAGCCCTTACGCCTCTGGAGTGACCATGGCGCGACTCGTTGAAGCACGGTACGTACGCGACTTCGTCATCTGGGTTCGTTTCAACGACGGGACCGAGGGTGAGGTTGACTTGGCGGGGAAACTCAACGGCCCCGTCTTCGAGCCGCTGCAGGACCCGGTCTATTTCGAGGTCGTTCACCCTTAACTCCGAACTCCACACGCTCGGTCTGGCCAAACGGGGCCGACCTCGCTCCGGAGTTCCTCCACGAGCGTGTGCGCGTCCCCGCCTGACGGGATCCCTTCGCGCATCGACACTGGCACGAGAGGCGCTTCGGCGGCAGGAGCCACCCTTGATCTGCGACGGTCATCGGGGGGTCGGGTAGCTCCAGACCATAAGATGTAGGCACTCCAATGAGCAAGCCCCCGATCTCCCGTGGCTTCCGTGCCCGCTCCCGGCCCGAGGGCCAGGGTGCGCGCGTGCCCCCGGGTCAGCACCTGGTCGACGACTTTCCGGTGCTCTCCGCCGGTCCCACTCCGCAGACGAGCCTCGAGACCTGGACCTTCGCGCTCCAGCACGGGGGCTCGTTGCTCGCCAAGTGGACGTGGAAGGAGTTCGAGGCGCTGCCCCAGACGACGATCGTGGTCGACATCCATTGCGTGACGACCTGGTCCAAGCTCGACACGGAGTGGCAAGGGGTGACGATCGACGCGCTCGTCGAGGCCGCGGGCCTCTCCGAGCCGCCCGAGCCGTTCGCCATGATCCACTGCGACGGTGGATACACGACGAACCTGCCCGTCGAGGACCTGATCGAGGGCAAGGCGATGATCGCCACCCGCTACGACGGGGAGCCGCTCTCGCCCGAGCACGGAGGGCCGGCGCGGCTGCTCGTCCCGCACCTCTATTTCTGGAAGAGCGCGAAGTGGGCGCGGCGGCTCCGGTTCATCGATGAGGACGAGCCGGGCTTCTGGGAGTCCCTCGGGTACCACATGTACGGCGACCCCTGGAAGGAGCAGCGCTATTCCGGTGACTGAGGCGGACGCGGCGGCTCCCCAGCGCCTGGAGTGGCGGGTGGCCGAGGTGGCCGAGGTCATTCCGGAGACGCCGCGGGTCAAGACGCTGATCCTCCGCGTCCCGGGCTGGCCGGGGCACCGGCCGGGCCAGCACGTGGACGTGCGCCTCACCGGCGAGGACGGCTACCAGGCGCAGCGCAGCTACTCGATCGCGTCCGCGCCCGAGTCGACCCACGTCGCGCTCACGGTCGAGCGCATCGGGGAAGGCGAGGTGTCCCCGTACCTCGTCGACGAGCTGCGCCCGGGCGATCAGTTCGAGCTGCGCGGTCCGATCGGAGGGTACTTCGTGTGGACGGCGGACCTGGGAGGGCCGCTCTTCCTGGTCGCCGGCGGCTCGGGCGTGGTTCCGCTCATGGCCATGCTGCGCCATCGGGCGGCGGTGGGGAGCACGGTGCCCGCGGTGCTGCTCTATTCGTCGCGGACGCTCGAGGAAGTCATCTATCGCGAGGAGCTTCTCCGCCTGGCCGCGAAGGGGGATGGGCTGACGGTCGCGCACACGCTGACGCGGGCTCGGCCGGCCGGGTGGACCGGGGGCGCCCGGCGGATCGACCGGTCGATGCTGGCCGAGGTGGGCTTCCCGGCGAGCGCCCGCCCGCGGATCTTCATCTGCGGCCCGACGAGCCTCGTCGAATCGGCCGGCCAGCTCTTGCTGGAGCTCGGACACGATCGGGACTCGATAAAGACGGAACGATTTGGACCGACAGGCGGCTAGACATGGACATAGGCAAGGATGCGGGCGTTCCTCTGGACGGGAATTCCGCGGCCGGACTCCTGGGCGAGCTCTTCGCCCTGGACGTGACGGTCGCCACCCTGACCTGTGGCGGCTGCGGGGCCGTCGCTCGGGTGGGGGAGGTGAGGGTCTACGGCGGGCCCATGGGGGCAATTTTCCGGTGCGGGGGCTGCGATACGGCCGTCCTGCGCCTGGCCCGCACGCCCACCGGCTTCTGGCTGGACATGCGGGGAGCGCGGTGCCTCAGCGTGCGGCCTGCGCAGGCGTGAGTTGTTCGTCCCCATCGAGCTCGCGGCTCGCATCGACAGGGCCGAGGCGCGGCTCACCGCCGACATGGCCCAGGGTGCGGTAGCGCGTCGTCCCGAAACGGCTTTCGTCGAGGCCGATCGGCGGCGGAGTGGCCGCCTTCGCCGGCCCGTCGTCCCCCGTAAACAAGATGATCGGCGTGGGCTTCGACGGCGTGCCGTCCGACGAAGGACTTGCCGCGGTCGAGGAGAAGTTCCGGGCGCGTGGCGCACCGCTCCAAGCCGAGGTCTCGACGCTCGCGGATGCGACGCTCGGCGCCATCCTGTCGCGCCGCGGCTACGTACTGCAGGGTTTCGAGAACGTCCTCGGGCGGCGGTTGAGCGCCGCCGACGCCCAGACCCCGACCGGCCCGACAGGCTTCGATGTGCGCCTCGTCGAGCCGCAGGACTTCGATGTCTGGATCGATGTGAACATCACGGGCTTCGGAAGCCCTGACCTCCAGGGCGTGCCCGGCGAGCCGGTACCCCCGCGAGAGGTGCTGGAAGGTGCACTCCGCGAGTTGGCCAGCGCCCCCAACTTTCGGCGATACGCGGCCTGGGTGGACGGCCACATGGCCGGCTGCGCCAGCCTGCGACTCGACGACGGCCTGGCCCAGCTCTGTGGAGCGGCTACCTTGCCAGAGTTCCGACGGCGGGGGATCCAGACCGCCTTTCTGCGCCGGCGTCTCGCCGATTCCGTAGCCGCGGGCTGCGATCTCGCCCTCGTGACCACGCAGCCGGGATCGAAGTCCCAGGAGAACTCGCAGAGGCAGGGCTTCGGGCTCCTCTACAGTCGTGCTTTGCTCGTGAAGACGCCGGCCTGACTCACGATCGAACTGGCCGCGACCGGCATGCGACCAGAAAACGATCCTGCCGTGACGGGTCGGGCCACGGGCCCAGGGGGCGATCATCGCCCTGGGCGGTTATCATGCCGGGAGGCGGCATGAAGAGCTGTCAGCATGATTGCATGAATTTGTAGGCGCATGATATACTGGCATCCGAGGTGAGAGGGCCCATGGGTGAAGCCGCCCACGCAATCAAGGTCGTCGGAAAGAGCGGACAGATCTCCCTGGGCAAACGCTACGCGGGAAAGACCCTGGAGCTGCAGCGGCTCGAGGACGGCAGTCTGTTGCTGAGGGCAGTGGCCATGGTTCCGGAGAGCCAGCTTTGGACGTTGCAGGAGCCGCATCGCACGAGGATTGCCAAGGGGCTCGCGTGGGCGGCGAAAGCGGCACCCAGAGAGTCTGATCCGAACTCTCTCATGAAGGCGAGAAGGAAGACGCCGAGCCGCCGCCGTGGCCGGAGGAAGTAGCCGGGTCCGGCTCGACCTCAACAGCCCGGAGTTCCAGGACGTCTTCTTCCGTCTGGAGCTTCGGGAGTTGAAGCAGGTGGCCGCCTCGCTCGGGCGGTTGCGGCAGTTGGACTGGAACTCGGTCTACCGCCACGGTGGATTCAACTGGGAGGCCATCCGGCACATTCACACGCCTAACGGCTCGACGGCGTATTCCTTCAGGCTGAGCGAGAAGGTGCGGGCGATCGGCTTCCGCGATGGCAACTTCCTTCGGATCATCTCGCTCCACCCGGACCACGACTCGGCGTACGAGCGGTAGACGGCTGGGGTCAGCTCCGCGGTGGCCTGCGCGCCTTTTTAGGGGAGGGTCCGGGCCAGAGGAAGGCCCTGAGGCGGGAGAGTCCCTGGGGGCCGACGGCCTCGGCGAGGCCGACGAGGCGGTGGCAGGGTGGGTGCAAGGATAGCTCGTAGGTCTCCAGTCGGTTCGGTGAGGGCCACGGAGTCCCGGGGGTCAACCTCGGCGGCACAGATCGGACAGCGACCCTCCTGAGCGGCCAGGAGGGCTCGGCGTGCTTCGAGGGAGACGCCCTGGCTCTCGCGGCGACCCACGCTGGGGGCGCGGTGCTCTTCGCAGAAGACGCTGCCCTCAGTGGTCGGAGCGGAGCAGCGCTCGCATTGGCCTCGTGAGCGGCGCCCCAGGCGGCTGTGGGCCTTGTAGAGCCCGATCCACTCGCGGTGCTGTGGCGTCTCGCGCTTGCCGGTCGGAAACGGCGGAAGGCCCTGGGGGCCAGGTGCCGTCTTGAAGCGCTGGCAATACGCCGCAATGCGGGTCTGGAGGGCCTCGGGGGTGAGTCGGGGCCGGCCTTGGGTGGGCATGACGGGCTGCTGGAGGATAGGACGACTCGGATAGTTATGTCAACCTTATAGGAACTTACCTAATATATCTTATCGGCCCCTTGGAAAGGCCTAGGAAGGCTCGCGCTTGCGGGAGCCACGTCAGGCTCGTTCCGACGGATCGATGACGCGAAGGCCCTTGAAGTAGGCCCTATAGAATCCCCGGTCTCGCGCCAGGAGCACGTCCGCCTGCACCAGGGCGTGGGCCCCAACCAGGAAGTCCGCCACCACTCGCATTCGTCCTCGCCCCTTCTGCGGTTGGGCTTTAGGGACGGCTCGAGTCTTGTCTCGCCACAGGCGACCGGCCAGGCTCGCCGCTCGATCGGTCGTGGCTTCGAACGCGATGCCGAGCGTGCTCAGGGCCCCCTCGAAGGCCTGATCGCTCGTGAAGTTGGCCCGAACCTCGGCCCAGACGACGTCCGAGGCGACGAGCGCCCCGGAGTCGTAGGCGTGACGGAGGGCGGCGCGGGACGCCTCGCCAAAAGACTGATCGGCGGCGAGAACGTCGAGGAGCACGGAGGTGTCGACCGCTGTCTTCAACGCCGTCGCTCCTTGGGGCTCGGACGCTCTCGCCGGAGCGTCCTGCCCCTCTGCGACCGCGGGCCGCGCAGCGCGTCCAGCACCTCGTCAACGGTGCCCTCGAGGGCAAGACTCCCGAAAACCCGGTCCACGGGATGACGGCCCGCGACCCCCTTGTGCAGCAGGGCTCCGCGCGGGTGGGGCTCGAAGACGACCGGGGTGCCCTCCTTGAGCCCGAGGAGCCGGCGAATCTCCACGGGGATCGTGATCTGGCCCTTGCTGGACACGGTACTCTTCATCGGGTAAAGAATAGATCCCTTTACCTCGCATGTCAAGAATAGCTCGAGCCCGGCGAGGCGCGAGCGCCGCTTGTCGGGGACGGCGGCCCACTCGCACGGAGGGCGGGACGAGATCCCCGCGTGTCCGCAGGCCGCGGCGCTCGATGTCGGGTAGAATAGCGCGATGGTATCCGCGTCCTTCAAGGGAGCCTGATGGCCAAGAAAGTCCTCTGCGTCGATGATCACGTGCCCACCCGCGCTCTCATCAAGACGATCCTGGAGGCCGAGAAGTCCGAAACCTTCGAGGTGATCGAGGCGGGCACGGGGACGGAGTGCCTGAAGGCGGCCGACACCAAGGGGCCGTTCGACCTGGTCCTGCTGGACGTCAACCTCCCGGACATGGACGGCTATGCCGTCTGCCGGGCCCTCCGGCACGTCGACAAGAAGGTCCCCATCGTCTTCGTGACGGCCAAGGGGGACCTCAAGGACTACACCGCCGGCCGCGAGGCCGGAGGCGACTCCTACCTCGTGAAGCCCATCGCCCGAGCGGCGCTCCGCTCGATCGTGAACCTGTTCACGACCATCGAGAGATCCCGGAGCGAGGGCGGCACCGGGGCTTGACCTGGTGATCGGGTCGGGGGCTCCGTTCGGCCACGTTGCCATCGTCCACGAGGACATGGAGCGGGCGGAGAGCCTGGCCCGCGCGCTTCGCGCCGCCGGCCACCGGGCCACACTCGTTCCCCCCGGGCGCCGGGTCGTCCAGGGCGTGATCGAGTGCGCCCCCGATCTCGTGCTCGGCTCCCTCTCCCTCATCGACCCCACGCTCGGCACGGTGGTGCGGAGCGTCCGACAGGCGCTCGGCCAGGAACCCCCCGTCCTCGTCCTCTATCACCAGGACCCTTCGGACGCGCCCCCGGAGACGGACGAGATCATCCGCGAGCCCGTGGAGCCGCACGAGCTCGTCCTCCGCGTGGGCCGCCTGATCCGGGAAAGGGCGGAGCGCAAGCAGCTGCAGCGCAAGTCGCAGGAGCTGCTCGGGCTCTACAAGATGTCCTGGGCCTTCTCGCTCGCGGGGGGCGCGGAAGCGCTCTACGGCCACCTCGCCAAACAGAGCGCGGAGCTGCTGAAGGCGGAGAAGGGACTCGTCTTCCTCTTCGACCACGAGCGCCGGCAGATGATCGCCCAGGCTCCCGGCTTCGGCCTCACCCCGGAGCAGGTGGCGCAGGCCCGCTACTCGGTGGACGGCGAGGCGCGCTCCCGCTGGAACTTCCGGAAGAACGGACCCCTCGTCTCGAACAAGGCCCAGGCGGACACGCGCCTGCTCCCCGACCAGGGCGTCCAGCTCGGCCTGAAGTCCTGCATCATCGCCCCCATCACCCGCGGCCCCCAGATCCTGGGCCTGCTCATGGTCGCGGACCGCACCGCGCACACTTCCGCCTTCACCGACGAGGACCTGAACCTGCTGCTCGCCCTCGCCGGGCAGGCCACGGTGGCGGTGGAGAACCAGCGCCTCCACGAGGAGATCAAGCGCGCGAACGGGATCCTCCAGGAGTACGACCGCCTGAAGAGCGAGTTCGTGGGGATCGTGGCCCACGACTTCCGCCGGCCCCTCATGGCCATCCGCGGCTTCGCCGAGCTCGTGCTCGAAGAGACGGATTTGAGCACGGAGAGCCGCCAGGAGTTCATGCGGACGGTGATCAGCGAGACCGAGCACCTCGCCCTCCTCGCCAACGACACCCTGCTCATCACCCAGATCGAGACCGGCCAGTTCTCGTTCAACTTCACCGAGGTCGACCTCGGCCCTTTCATCCTCGACGCGGTGCCCCTCGGGCTGTCCGAGCACTCCGTGCTCATGGACGTCCCTCCGGGTTTCCCGAAGATCTGGGCCGACCCCGAGCGGATGCACCAGGTGCTGACCAACCTCGTGACCAACGCGGTGAAGTACTCCCCCGCCGGCGGCTCCATCACCGTCCGCTGCCGGGAGAGGGGCAGCCAGCACATCGTGATCGAGGTCATCGACCACGGCCTCGGCATCCCCTCGGAGCAGATCGGCCGGCTCTTCCAGAAGTTCCAGCGCGTGCGGTCGGAGGAGCATTACAAGATCTCCGGCACCGGCCTCGGGCTCTACATCTGCCGGCTCATCGTGGAAGGCCACGGCGGGCAGCTCTGGGTGGAGTCCGAGTTCGGCAAGGGGAGCACGTTCGGGATGGCCCTGCCTCTCGACGCCCGCCAGCACCAGAAGCCGGTGAAGGCCGTGGACGACGCGGCCCCCGCCCCCACCCCCGACAAGACGACGGACAAGACGGCCTGAGCTAGTGCCGCAGCAGGCGCTCCACCGCAGCCACGGTGGGCTCGATCTCCACGGGAGGGTTGCGGCCGCGCCCGGGCCGGGAATGGAAGCGGATCACCGCTTCCGCGTCCTTCAGCACGTGCCCGGTGAGCACGGCCACCACCGACGCTCCTTTGCCGATCACCCCCCGGCGCACGAGCTGGCGCACCCCGGCCACGGAAGCGGCGGAAGCGGGCTCGCAGCCGAGGCCGGCCGCGTCCACCACCGCCTTGGCCTCGAGGATCTCGCGGTCGCTGACCGCGGCCACCACTCCCCGGGTCTCCCGGATGGCGCGCACGCCCCGGTCGAAGCTCGCGGGGTCGCCGATGCGGATGGCGGTGGCCACGGTGTCGGCCTTGACGCGGAAGCGCTTGCGGAAGCCGACCCGGAAGCTCCGGTAGAACGGGTTCGCGCCCCGCGCCTGGATGGCGCAGAGGCGCGGGACCCGTCGGATGAGGCCGAGACCGTGCGCCTCGCGCAGGGCCTGGCCGAAGGCGGCGGTGTTGCCGAGGTTGCCGGCGGGGACGACGATGAAGTCCGGCGGGTCCCAGCCCCGCTGTTGCAGCAGCTCGAAGACGATCGTCTTCTGGCCCTCCAGGCGCCAGGGGTTGATGGAGTTGAGGAGCGTGATGCCGAGCGCCTCCGAGGCCTCGCGCACCAGGCGCAGGCAGGCGTCGAAGTCGCCGCGGACGAGCAGCGTGCGCGCGCCGTAGGCGAGGGCCTGGGCCAGCTTGCCCGCCGCGACTTTGCCCGCGGGAACGAAGACGAGCGCGGGAACCCCCGCTTGCGCGGCGTAGGCGGCCATCGAGGCCGAGGTATTTCCGGTGGAGGCGCAGGCCACCGCGGTCGTCCCCGCCCGCACCGCCTGCGTGACCGCCACCGTCATCCCCCGGTCCTTGAAGGAGCCGGTCGGGTTCTCGCCTTCATGCTTGAGGGCGAGATCGCGCACACCCGCGTAGCGGGCCACCGCTTCGCGGCGGTAGAGCTGGGTGTCGCCTTCGGGATGGGTCACGAGCGGCCCCCGGCCGGGCAGGAGCAGCTCCCGGAAGCGCCACACGCCGCTCCCCTGCCCCGTGGGGTCGTCGAGACGCCGCCGGTCGAAGCGCCGGCGCAGCACGCGGCCCGGCTTCGCCGGATTTTGCCGGACCTCCAGCAGGCTGCCGCACGGGCACTGGTTGATCCGGGAAAGGATCGGAAAGGTCCGGCCGCAGAGGAAGCAGGCGAGCGTGGTCACGGGATGAGGCGCGCGCCTTGCTCGTCCACGCGCGCCGCGTGGGCGGCGGCGGCGAAGCCGGCGCGCCGGTAGGCATCCTCGAAGGCGCTCGCCACCGCCCCCGAGGCGCCCGCAGGCACGATGGCCACGAGGGTGGGACCGGCGCCGCTCACGGTCACGCCCACCGCCCCTGCCTCGAGGGCGGCCGCGCGCGCCTGGGCGTACCCCGGGTAGAGCGGCGCCCGCACCGGCTCCGCGATCCGGTCCCTCATCGAGGCGGCCACCAGCTCCGCCTCCCCGCGCTCCAGCCCGAGGACCAGGCCGGCGAGGCTCGCCGCCTGGGCCACGGCATCGGCCCGGGAGACCTGGGCGGGCAGCACCGCCCGCGCCGCGGCGGTGAGGACCTCGTAGGACGGGGTGACGAGCACGAGCGCGAACGAGGCATGGACCCGGATGCGGCAGAGGCGGGGCGGCGACAGTCCCGCGACCAGGACCGCTCCCCCGAGCAACGAGGGGGCCACGTTGTCGGCGTGCCGCCCCGCGACCACGGCCTCGGCTTCGAGGGCGGCCTCGAGCAGGACGTCGATCGCGAAACCGGCCTGGAGCACGGCGTTGGCCGCCACTGCCCCCGCCACCGCGGAGGCCGCGCTGCCCCCCATCCCCCCGGAGAGGGGCAGGCCCTTCTCGACCGACAGCTCCAGCCCCGCTCCGTTGCCCGCCCTCCGCAGCACCGCGGCCGCGGCGATCGCCGCGGTGTTGCGCGACGCGTCCGCGGGAACCCGCGGATCCGAAACCGCGACCACGCGCACGCCGGGCGGCCCGTGCCGTACCGCGGTGACCGTGTCCCCCTTTCCGGTGAACGCCATTCCCAGGCAGTCGAATCCCGGTCCCAGGTTCGACGCCGATCCGGGCGCGTAGGCGGTCGCGCGGCGCATCTCGCGCGAACGATACATCGGAATGACTCGTTACCGGACGCCCGGAGGCCGCGTGCTACGATCGATCGGATGGCCTTCTCGCTGGCGCGGCCGCGCCTCCTCGACCGCTACATCGTCCGCGAGATGATCGCCCCCACGAGCCTGGGCCTCCTCGTCTTCACCTTCATCCTCCTCATCGACCAGATCCCGCGCCTCCTCGCCATCCTGGTCGCGCGCAGCGCAGATCTCTGGACGATCGCCCGCGTCTTCCTGAACCTCCTCCCCAGCATCCTCGCCGTGACCGTGCCCATGGCCTTCCTCCTCGGGGTCCTGCTCGCCTTCGGCCGGCTGGCCAGCGACAGCGAGATCGTGGCCCTGCGCGCGGTGGGGGTGAGCCCGCTGCGCCTCCTCGCGCCCGTGCTCCTGCTCTCCACCGCCGCCTTCCTCCTCACCCTCTACATCAACGCGGTGGCCCTGCCCGCCGCCAACCAGGCGCACCGCGAGCTCGTCTTCAACCTGGTGGTGACGCAAGGCCCGCACCGTGGTCAAGCCCCGCACCTTCACCGACGAGCTCCTGCCCGGGCGCATGATGCTCTACGTCTCCGACATCGACGCCCAGAGCGGAGACTGGCGCGACCTGCTCGTGTACGACAGCCGCCAGCCCTCGGAGCCGCGCCTCATCCTCGCCCGCAAGGGCCAGCTCGTGATCGAGAAGGCCCGGCAGAGCGTCCGCCTCGAGCTCGGGGAGGGCACGGAGCACACCTTCTCCACCGTGAGCCCCCGCGACTACCGCCAGTCGCGCTTCACCACCCTCGGCTTCGACCTTCCCTTCGACGAGTTCTTCCCCAAGCTGCCGCTCTCGAAGGGCGACCGCGAGATGACGCTCGGCGAGCTGCAGGCGGAGATCGACAAGCGCAGGAGGGAAGGCCAGGCGTCCAAGGAGTGGGGCCGCTTCGCCGTGGAGTGGCACAAGAAGTTCGCGATTCCCACCGCCTGCTTCGTCTTCGGCCTGCTCGGGCTCGGCCTCTCCCTGGGCAGCAAGAAGGAGGCGCGCTCCGCCGCCTTCGCGCTCTCCATCGCCGTGATCTTCGTCTACTACGTGCTGATCCGGCTCGGGGAGCAGGCGGGCGACACGGGGCTGCTCTCGCCCTTCCTCGCCATGTGGGGGGCCAATCTCGTGCTGGGAGCGGCGGCGGCCGTGCTCCTTGTCTTGAACCACCGCGAGGCCGCCTTCGATCCCCTCGACGTGCGCCACTACCTGGCCCTCGTCCCCACCGTGAGCCGGCGGACGGCGGCGGGAGCGGCCCCTCCTCTCCCGCGGGGGGCGCGGCCGGTGGTCGTGCTGCGCATCCCCCGCGTGTCCCTGCGCTTCGTCCCCACCCTCCTCGACCGCTACATCATCCGCCGCTACCTGGGCTTCCTCGTCCTCATCCTCGCCGCCTTCGTCTCGATCTTCATCCTCGCCCAGTTCATGGACCTCTTCGACGACATCCAGCACAACAACGTCAAGGGCCGGGTGGTGCTGCACTACTACGCGTTCTACATCTTCCAGGTGCTCTTCACGGTCTCCCCGGTGGCCGTGCTCGTCACCGTGCTCGTGACGCTGGGCGTTCTCTCCCGTCGTAACGAGATCACGGCCATGAAGGCGGGGGGAATCAGCATCTACCGCGCGGCCGCGCCGGTGCTGGGCCTGGGCCTGGCCGTGAGCGGCGCGCTCCTCACCATGCAGGAGCTGATCCTCCCCTCCACGAACCGGGTGGCGGAGATGGACTTCAACGTCATCAAGGGCCGCCCCCCCCAGTCCTCGGGCCTGCTCGACCGGCGATGGATCCTGGCCAGCGACGGACGGTTCTACAACTACGACTTCCTGGTCGAGGGGATGCTGGGCGCCAACCCGCCGAGGCCCCCTTCCGTCCGGCCCGGCGCGTCCACGGAGTTTTCCCTCTACGGGCTCTCCATCTACGCGGTCGACCCCGCCGCCTGGGAGCTCCGCGACCGCGTCTACGTCTCCCGCGCGGTCTTCGATCCCGCGTCCTGGACCTACGAGCTGGAGCGCGGGTGGCGGCGGACCATCCCGCCCCCCGGGTCCTTTCGTAGGTTCGACGCGGAGCGCGTGCGCGCCCTCGGCCGCGAGCCGGGGGGAGCTCGAGCCGCCGTCGTATTTCTACCGCGAGAACCGCCCGTCGGACACCATGGGCTTCGCGGATCTCCGCGCGCAGATCGAGAGCCTGCGCGCGCGGGGCTTCGACGTGGCCCAGCTGTCGGTGGAGCTGCACCGCAAGCTGGCCTTCCCCAACGTGGGCCTCGTCATGACCTTGATCGGGATCCCCTTCTCGTTCGTGGTGGCCCGGCGCGGCGCCCTCTACGGGATCGGGATCAGCATCGTGATCGGGATCGTCTACTGGGCCTGCCTGGGGACCTTCGAGGCCCTGGGCAAGAGCGGCCTCCTCGCCCCCGTCCTCGCCGCCTGGGCTCCGAACCTGCTCTTCGCCGCCGCCGGCCTCTACCTGATGCTCACGCTCGACACCTGATCAGGGCCGGCGCAGCAGCCAGACGTCCTGCCACGGGTTTCCCAGCGCTCCTTCCGGGACGAAGTCCACGACCTCGAAGCGGGAGGCGAGCCGCGTGCGGACCCACGCCTCGGGGTGGTAGGTGCCGCAGAAGTTCGAGCCGGGCGCGCCCTCGTCCTTGACCACCATCTCCCCCGCCGCGAACCGCCCCTGCTCGTCGGCGTCGAGCCGGTCGAGATAGCGCCGCCCGTGAGTCGTGAGCAGCAGGCTCCCGCCGGGCCGCAGGACCCGGCCCAGCTCCCGGATCCAGGCGTGCTGCAGCGCTTCCGGCAGGTGGGTGAAGACGGACAGCGCGTACACGAGATCGAAGCGGCCGTCTTCGTAATCGAGGGGAGGGGCGAGGTCGTTGCGGCGGAACTGCCCGAAGGCGAGCCGGCCCCGGCACCATTCCACGAGACGGGGGTTGAGGTCGGTGCCGTGGACTTCGCCGGCGAGGGCCGACCAATGGCGGGTCACCCGCCCGCAGCCACAGCCGAAGTCGAGGATCGCACGGCACCGCTCGACGTCGAGGCCGTTGCGACCGAGTGTCGTCCGCACGCTCTCCGCGCCCCGGCGACCGCTCTCGAGGAACCAGGCGATGTCCGGCGAGCCCGCGACCAGGATCCGGAGGGCCAGGGGCGGGATGGGGAGGCCGTCCGGCGCGCCCTCCCGCCAGTACCGCGAGTTGGGCCGAAGGAACCGGGCCGCCCAGGCCGCGTCCCGCACGGCCCGAGCCGGTTCCAGGAGGCCCAGGGAGGAGAGGAGCCGCTTCACGCCCGCCGCCGCCATCTCAGTAGACCCCGATGTCGTCGAGCCAGATCGTCCCCGCCGTGCCCGGCTTCACCGAACCGCGGTCGAGCACGAAGACGATCGCACGCACCTTGTCGAGATCGAGCCGTCCGTCCGTGTCGGGGTTGATCGAGCGCAGGCGGGAGAAGGGAATCGTCACCCGCCGCCATTCCTTCCCGGTGCGGACGGACGCGAACCACCACTCGGTTCCCTCGTCGCGCGAGGCCGGGTTCTCGTCCCGCACCTGCACCCAGACGCGGTACTCGCCGTCCGCGCGCACGGAGAAGAGAAGGCCCGACCGGCCGGAGAGATCGCGCTTCGTCCAGTCCACGAGGGCCGCGAAGACGTGGGGATGGTCCGGGCTGGGCAGACCCAGACGGAACTCGAGGCGGGCCGCTCCCCCACCGTCGATCCCTGCCTTCGGATCCAGGATCTCGCGCCGTACGGTCGACTGCGTGTCCGCACCCGCCTCGAAGACCGTGCCGCCCGAGAAGGCGTCGATCCTCAACGCCGGCGCCGGAGGCGCCGGCGTATCTGGAAAGTCCGCGGCGCTTTTCCGCAAACCGCGGACCCCGTCGTCGAACACATAGATCGGATTCGAGAGAACCCAGGGCACCGGTCCGTCGCCGACCCACGCCTCCACGCGATACACACCTGCCCCCGGCGCGCCCGCCTCCAGCCGTTCGGTGGCCTCCTGCAAGAACGCTGCCGTCCCGTTTCAGAACCAGCCGCGCTCCCGCCGGCACGCCGTCCGCCCGCCTTCAACACGAGTCCGGGCGTCGGCGGCGACCGTCTCCCCCATCGTCCAGCGCTGTCCCGCCGCCTCCGCCACGAACGAGAAGCCTTCGGCAGCCGCGAGCGCGGAAAGGCCCAGGTAGAGCCGGCCGCGCCGCAGACTGCCCAGGACAGCATGGCTGTCCTCGGCGGCGCGACCGGTGAGAGGTCGCTCGAGCAGGACGTAGTTCCGGGCGAAGCCGAAGAGGGCCTCGTAGGAGGGCCAGCGTATCGACCGCTTCCGCGGGATCGGCACCCGGCTGTGGGCGTCCGCGGCCACGATTCCGGGGACGTCCCGGTGCGCCAGGAGCGTGTCCCAGCGTGCGAGGGTGGCGTCGGGCGAGCTCGAGCTCTGCAGGAGCGCGTAGCGGTGGTTCAGCCCGTACAGGAGGATCGTCCCCAGGAGCCGCGCCCCCGCCTGCCGCCATTCGCTGTCGCCGTTCAGGAGCTCGAGGCCCCAGGGGCCGGGCAGGTCCCAGCCGGTGAAGGCCAGGTCGGCGCGCGGGCTCAGGGGATGGGCGGCGAAGGCGAAGCCGCCCAGGTGATCGATGTCGTCGAGCGCGTCGCGCGCGTCCCCGGAGAACCGGAAGACCGGGTCGGGGATGCCCAGGCCGAGGATGTGCCCCGCCGTCGTGGAGACCTCGGTCCCCACGAGGACGAGCACGCCGTCGTGGTAACCCTCGAAGGACTTCGTGTCGAGATTGTTGTGGTCCGTGATCACGACGAAACGCAGGCCGGCGGCCCCCGCCGCCCGGATCACCTCCTCCGGAGAGCCCCCCCCGTCGGAGAGCGTCGTGTGCACGTGTACGACCCCGGGGACGCGCACGTATCCGTCGTCGGGCAGGGGCCCAGAGACGGCGAGGGGCCGCCACAGGGCGACCCGGAGGACCAAGAGGAGCGCGCCGGCGAGGGCGAGAAGCCCCAGCGCACGGACGCCGCGGTGCCGCAACGTTGCGGCGCGGCCTTCAGCGCTTGACGAAGGCGCGCAGGGCCTCGGCCTTGTCCGTCCGCTCCCAGGTGAAGTCGGGCTCGTTGCGCCCGAAATGGCCGTAGGCGGCGGTCTGCTTGTAGATGGGCCGGCGCAGGTTCAGGTACTCGATGATCCCCTTGGGGGTCAGGGGGAAGATCTCGCGGATGGCCTCCACGATCTTCCCCTCCTCCACCTTCCCGCTGCCCATGGTGTCCGCCATGATCGAGACCGGCTCCGCCACGCCGATGGCGTAGGCCACCTGCAGCTCCACCTTGTCGGCCAGCCCCGCGGCCACGATGTTCTTGGCGATGTGGCGGGACATGTAGGACGCGGAGCGGTCTACCTTCGTGGGGTCCTTGCCGGAGAAGGCGCCGCCCCCGTGGCTGCCCACTCCCGCCGTAGGTGTCGACGATGATCTTGCGCCCGGTGAGGCCGCAGTCGCCCTGGGGCCCGCCCACCACGAAGCGGCCGGTGGGGTTGATGTAGTACTTGGTCTTGGAGTCGAGGAGGCTCGGCGGGGATGACGGCGTGGATGACCTTCTCCAGGATGTCCTCGCGCACGGTCTCGATCTTGACCAGGCTGCTGTGCTGGGCGGAGATGATCACCGCCTCCACCCGAACCGGCTTGTCCCCTTCGTACTCGACCGTGACCTGGCTCTTTCCGTCGGGGCGCAGGTACTCGAGGATCTCCTCCTTGCGCACCTGGGTGAGGCGGCGGGTGAGCTTGTGCGCGAGCATGATCGGCATCGGCATCAGCTCTTCCGTCTCGTTGCAGGCGTAGCCGAACATCAGGCCCTGGTCGCCCGCTCCCCCGGGGTCCACCCCCATCGCGATGTCCGGGGACTGCTCGTGGATGGCGGAGATGACCGCGCAGGTCTCGTAGTCGAAGCCGTACTTGGCCCGGGTGTAGCCCACGCTCTTGATGGTGTCGCGTACGATGGTGGGCAGGTCCGCGTAGGCCTTGGTCGATGATCTCCCCGGCGATGAAGGCGAGGCCGGTGGTGACCATGGTCTCGCAGGCCACCCGGCTGTAGGGGTCCTGGCCGAGCAGGGCATCCAGGACCGCGTCCGAGATCTGGTCGGCGATCTTGTCGGGATGGCCCTCGGTCACCGACTCCGAGGTGAAGAGATGACGGCCGTTCTTGCCCATCGATGCGCGACCTCCGGCCGGGTGGGCCCCAGGTCAAGCCCCTGCCCCGAGCTCAAAACACTAGACTTTATCATCCAGGGCGGACGAGGGTCAACGATCCCCGTTCCGGGGTTTCAGGGGCGAGTTCGGCCGCCGTGCCCGAGCACCTCTCCCGGTAAGGGCTTCTCGGCCACATAGAGGAAGCGGGACAGCCGGCGGCTCGCGGCCAGCTCGGCGGTGGTGGCGAGAAAACGCTGACGCCGCTCGAACCAGTCGGCGCCCTCCTCGCGCTGCAGGGCGGCGGCGCGCCGCAGTCGGGCCGCGTGCCAGCGGGCGGCGATCTCGGCAGTGGCGGCGGTGCGGTCCTCGGACCGCAGCAAGGTGAGACCGGCCGCCTCCATGGCCTTCTCGTCGAGGCCGGGGGGGACGAAGAGGAAAAAGCCGGTCCCCGCGCGGATGTGGAGCGCGCTCTTGTCGACCGCGCCGGTCAGGATCGCCGGGTCGCTGAAGAGGAGGCGACCGCCCGGTCGGAGCAGGCGGGCCCACTCGGACAAGGTGGCCAGGCGGTCCGGGATGTGGCAGATCGAGTCGATGCAGAGGACGGCATCGAAGGCCCCGTCATCGAAGGGCAGCCGCCCGCCGCAGTCGAGGACGGCGAAGGTGGCGCGGTCGGCGAGCCCGCGCGCGGAAGCTTGGGCCCGGGCGTAAGCGACGCCCGCCGCCTCGGCGTCCAGGCCCGTGAGGCGGCACCCGGTGCGCTCGACCAGGGCCAGCGAAGGGCCGCCCGCCCCGCAGGCGACGTCGAGGACGTGCCCGCCCGGGCCGGGGTGCAGGAGGTCGGCGATCTCGGCCTGCTCGGAAGCGGTACGCCAGCCCTGCTGCCCGATGTCCTCTCCGTACACCTCGCGGCGCAGCTCGGCGGCGAGCTCGCTGCCGAAGCGGGAATATTGGGGCCCGTAGAAGTCGAAGCGGTCGCTCGCTCGGCCCTCGTCCTGGGCGCTCATGGCTTCTCCATCAGCGGAAACTCTGCTCCTGCGCCCGGCCACGGTCAATCGGGACCGCGCCCACTTCAGCCTAGAATCGCGCACCCATGTCCCGCGTCCCCGGTCTCGCGGCCCTCGGCGTCCTGTTCGCGGTGATCGCGTATCTCGTCCCGCATCCCGCCGCGGTGACGGCCGAGGGCTGGCGGCAGATGGCGATCTTCGCGTGCGTGATCGTGGGGATGATCACGCGGCCGCTCCCCGCGTCCGCGCTGGTGCTGCTCGCGCTGACCGCGATGGTCGCGAACGGCACGCCGATACGCGAGGCGCTCGGCGGGTTCGCGGAGCCCTCGGTGTGGCTGGTGATCGCGGCCATGCTCATGGCCCGGGCCCTCCTCGCCTCCGGGCTGGCCCGCCGCATCGCCCTCCTCTTCATCCGCGCGTTCGGCCAGAGCTCGCTCGGCCTGGCCTACGCCGTGCAGATGACGGACGTGACCCTGGCCACCGGCGTGCCTTCGATCACCGCACGCAACGCAGGGATGGTGCTGCCGGTTCCGCTCAGCATCGCCGAGCTCCTGGGCTCGCTCCCGGGACCGACCGCGAAGCGGCTGGGCGCGTTCCTGATCGCGGCGATGTACCAGGGCTCGGCGGTGGCGTGCGCCATGTTCTTCACCGGCCAGGCCAGCAACGTGCTCGGGGCCAGCCTCGCCCAGAAGCTCGTCGACGTCCCGGTCACCTGGAGCGGCTGGCTCGTGGCCGCGATCGTCCCGGGGCTGGTCTCGTGCGCGGTGGTGCCGTGGGTGGTGTATCGCGCGCTCCCGCCGGAAATCACCCGGACGCCGGAAGCGGCGGCTTTTGCCGCGCGCGAGCTCGCGGCAATGGGCCCCTTCTCGCGGACGCAGTGGGTCACGCTCGGCGTGTTCGTCGGCGTCGGCCTCCTGTGGATGACCTCCGCCTGGCACCGGTTGGACGTCACCTTCGTCGCCTTCCTCGGGCTGGGGGTGCTGCTCGTCTCCGGGACCATGAAGTGGGAGCAGTGCGTCGCCGAGACGTGGGCGTGGGACGTGTTCGTGTGGTACGGCGGGCTGCTCCGCATGGGCGAGCTGCTGAACGCGACGGGCATCACCCGGGTGTTTGCGGAGAGCGTGGGGGCCCTCTTCGCGGGCATTCCCTGGCTCGCGGTGCTGCTCGCGATCCTGGTGATCTACTTCTACACCCACTACCTGTTCGCGAGCATCACCGCGCACGTCCTCGCGATGTTTCCGCCGTTCGTCGTGCTGCTCGTCGGGATGGGCGTACCGCCGCGGCTGGCGGTCTTCAGCCTGCTGTGCCTGGCCAACCTGCCCGCGGGGCTGACCCATTACGGCACCACGAGCGCGCCCATCCTCTTCAGCCTCGGCTATGTCTCGCTGCGCGACTGGTGGCGCGTGGGATTCCTCGTCTCGCTCGCCAACCTCACGATCTGGCTCACCGTCGGGTTCGCGTGGTGGAAGGTCCTGGGCTTCTGGTAGGGGAAACCCTGGGAGACGTCGTCAGGCGCGCGGGTGGTACTGGTCGTAGATCTGGCGCAGGCGCTCGCGGGTCACGTGGGTGTAGATCTGGGTGGTGGAGATGTCGGCGTGCCCCAGCATGGCCTGGAGCGAGCGCAGGTCGGCTCCCCGCTCCAGCAGGTGGCTGGCGAAGGAATGGCGCAGGACGTGCGGGGTGAGGACCCGCTCCACCCCCGCCGCCAGCGCGTGGCGCCGCACGATCCCCCAGAGCCCCATCCGGGAGAGCCGGCCCCCCCGGGCGTTGACGAAGAGGGGCGCGGCCGCCCGCCCCTTGGTGAGGCGCTCCCGGGCTTCCCGCTCGTACCTCTCGACCCAGCGCGCGGCCACGCGGCCAATAGGGACGAGCCGCTCCTTGCGGCCCTTGCCAAAGGCGCGCACGAGCCCGAGCTCCAGGTCCACCTCGCCTCGGCGCAGATGGACGAGCTCGGACACGCGCAGGCCGGTGGCGTAGAGCACTTCCAGGATCGCGCGGTCCCGGACCCCGAGGGGCTGGCGCGTGTCGGGGGCGTCGAGCAGCGCCTCCACCTGCGCGGGCGTGAGGTAGCGGGGCAGGGCCTTGAAGGCGCGCGGCGCCTTCAGGTTCTCCATGGGATCGCGCTCGAGGCGTCCCTCGCGCACCAGGAAGCGATAGAAGCCCCGTACCCCGTGCACGACCCGCGCCACCGAGCGCGGCGACAGACCTTCCTCGCGCAGCGATTCGAGGAAGGCCACGACGTCGGCCTGGCGCAGCTGCCGGAGGCTCTTCTTGCGCTGCTCCGCGAACGCCTGGAGGCGCCCGAGGTCGTGGCCGTAGGCCTCGAGCGTAAATGGAGACAGCCCCCGCTCCACCCGCAGGTGATCGAGGTACTCCCGGCCCGCCGGGTCTCGGGGCTCCGGCCCCTTCAGAGGCTGAACTCGCCGCCGAACAGCCAACCCGACAGCTTCACGTCGACCGAGTCGCGATCGTCGTGGCCCTTCATGCTCAGCCGCCGGTAGCCCCCCACCGCGGCCAGCCGGTCGGAGACGTGGAAGCGCATGGTGAAGCTCGCCAGCCACGCGGAGCCCCGGGAGCCGATGGTGCCATACGCGAACTCGCCTTCGAAGCTGAAGCGGCGGCTGTAGTAGGTGCGGCCGTTCATGCCGATCATGGGCAGCGGCACCTTGCCCGTCTGCGTCACCTGCTTGGCGCCCGAGACCAGCACCGAGTCGGAGTCGAGGTAGAGCGCGCCCAGATAGATGCCCATGAAGCCCTGGGGGCGCTTCACGAAGTCGTACTCGAAGTCGAACGAGTAGAGCGCGCCCTTCACGCGCGAGACCACGGTGTCCCCCGCGTAGAAGGTCTCGTCCCCGAAGGTGAACGTCTGCGGGATCTCCTGGCTTGCCGAGTAGTCGAGCTGCGTCCAGGAGCCGCGGAGCTTGGCGGACTGACCGAAGCGGATCGTCGCCCGCGCCACGTTGGTCCCGCCCCCGTCGAGCCCCAGCGTGTCCTGGCCGGAGATGAGGGTCCCGGGATCGTCGCCGAAGCCCTTCTGCAGCTCGGAGGTCAGGTTGACGTCCCATCTCCAGTACTCGCCACGGAAGTGATAGCGCTCGGCCGACGGGAGCTCCTGCGCCCACGCCGCCGCCGAAACCAGGCTCAGGACGAGAGCCGCGAAGAAGGTCCAGGGGTTTCGTTGCATGGAATGGGACGATAGCACGGAAACCGCTGGGACCACAAGGCATTGTGTGGCTGGACCTTGGGTCCACCAACGGCTAGTGTACCCGACGGGGCCTCAGGATCGCCAAGATCGTGCGGGCTTCCGGTATTCCCAGGAGCAGGGCGAGCCCCTCGTAGGCCACGATGCCCAGGAGCACGGGGACGAGACCCACCGTCGCCTGGGCGAGCAGGCCCTGGGTGCCCACGATGTGCTCGAGCCGGGCCGCGACGAGCCCAGCCATGCCCGCCATCACCAGCGCGGCCAGGACGATTCGCGCCACCCGGCCGCCGAGGCCCGCTCCGCGGAGGCCGCCCACGCGCCGTTCGAAAACAAGGAACAGCACGGCCGCGTTGACGAGCGAGCCCAGGCCCGTCCCCAGCGCGACCGCGCGGAAGGAGATCAGGGGGAACCCCACCGTCATGACCGTCACGTTCGTCAGCACCGCGAGCACGGTGCCGAGGAGCGGCACCCGCGCCGAGCCCAGCGCGTAGAACGCGGGAGCCAGGACCTTCACCCCCGTGTAGGCCACGAGGCCGACCCCGTAGTAGCCGAGAGCGGTGGCCGTGCTCGAGGTGTCCGCCGCCGTGAACCGCCCGCGCTCGTAGAGGAGACGCACCACGGGCTCGGCCAGCACGAGCAGGCCCAGCGTCGCGGGGATGGTCAGGAAGGCGAGCAGGGAAAGCGCCTCGCGCAGCGTCGCGCGCAGCCCGTCCATGTCTCCCTCCGCGGCCCGGCGCGCGAGGCCGCTGGTGGCGATCGTTCCGAGGGCGACGCCGAAGAGGCCGATGGGCAGATAGAGGATCCGGAACGCGTAGTTGAGCCACGACACCGCGCCCGGCTCGTGCGAGGCGAAGATGCTGTTCAGGAAGATGTTGAACTGCACCGCGGCCAGGCCCACGATCGCGGGGCCCATCAGGCCCACGATGCGCCCGATCTCCGGGTCGCGCGGCGCCCAGTCCGGGCGGAAGCGCCAGCCCGTCCGCCACAGGGGCGGGACCTGGATGAGGAACTGCGCGGCCCCGCTCAGGAGCGTCCCCGCCGCCCAGCCCAGAGCCACCTGCGGCGGGGGGAACCCGAGCGCCCAGAGGCCGAAGCCCCAGAGGATCGCCACCAGGTTGAACATGGCGGGGGCGATGGCGGGAGCGGAGTAGCGCTCCTCCGCGTTGAGCATGCCCATGGCCACCGCCGCGAAGGAGACGAGGGGCAGGAACGGCATCATCACTCGCGTGAGCAGGATGGTGAAGGGCTCCTTGCCCGGCACCGCGTCGAACCCGGGAGCCAGCGTCGCCACCACGGCATCGGCGAACACGATGCCGAGCACGACGATCCCGCTCAGCACCACCGCGAGGAGGGTGAGGACCCGCGAGGCGAGGCGGTGCGCGGATTCGCGTCCGCCCCCGGCCAACGCCCGTGCGTAGGTGGGCACGAAGGCCGAGGAGAGCGCGCCCTCCGCGAAGAGGTCGCGGAGGAGGTTCGGGATCCGGAACGCGATCTGGAAGGCGTCGGCGTAGAGACCGGCCCCGAGGAGGGCGGCGAAGACCTGCTCGCGTACGAGGCCGAGGACGCGCGAGACGAGGGTGAAGCCGGAGATGAGACCCGCCGCCCGCGCCAGCCGCTCCCCTCCCCCCGGGTTGACCTTGCCGCTCAATGCCCGTAAACTGGGCTTTTGCAGCCGTCCACAGGAGGAAGCGAGTGGCAGCACGTCATGCGTCGGCCCTGAAGCAGATGCGGCAGAGCCGGAAGCGCCGGGCCCGCAACCGGATGAACATCTCCCAGGTGAAGACCCAGGTCAAGAAGCTCCGGGCCGCGATCGCGGCGGGCGACGCCCCTGCCGCCGGCAAGCTGCTCTCCGCCACCGTGGGCGAGATCGACCGGGCCGTCAAGAAGGGCGTGGTCCACGACAACGCCGCCTCCCGGTACAAGAGCCGGCTCTCGCGCAAGGTCACCGCGCTGGCCGCGGCGAAAGCCTAGACGAATCCGGCGCGCGGTCCCCCCGCGCGCAGGCTCCCACTATTGCCGCGGTCAGCGCGGCTCTGGTTTCCGCTCCCGTCTTGATGGCTCGATCCTGATCGTTCAGGCCCCTCAAGGCCCGCACGATCGCCGGGTCCGACCACCCACGCGCCGCGGCGATGATCGCGTTGAGCTTGAAGGCCAGCTTCTCGGGAAGATCGAGCGCTCTCGCCATCTCCTCGCGCGAGGCCCTCTCCTGCTGCAGGGATCGCACCTTCCGCACCTGGCGGAGCGACCGGTGCAGGGTGCCCAGGATGCGCAGGGGCTCCTCTCCCTCGTCGAGCAGGGCCTCCAGCAGGGAAAGGCACGCGGCGGCGTCCCGCGTGGCAATGGCGTCGCTCAGCAGGTAGAGCGGCCGCGCCATTCCCCGACCCAGCACCGCGGCCACGTCTTCCGCGGTGAGGACCTTCTCCCCCTGTCGGAACGCCTCCAGCTTGTCCACCTCGCCCAGGAGCCGGCGCAGGTCCTGGCCCACCCGCTCGAGCAGCTCTTCGAGCCCCTCCGGCTCGAGGCGCAGGCCTCGCCGGCGCAGCTCGTCGGAGACGTAGGTGCGCAGGGCCTGGCCCCGCTTGGGCTCCGCGGAGCTGAGCGTGGCCACCGCCAGGTACCGCTTCCAGGCCGTCCGCCGCTTGTCCGGCTTGGCCGCGAGGAGGACGAGGGTCACCCCCGGCGATGGATCCTCGAGGTAGGCAAGCAGGGGCTCCTCGTCGCCCTTCAGGCCCTCCGCCGCGCGCACCACGATCGCCCGCCGGGGGGCGAAGAGGGATCCCGTCCGCGCGCTCTCCACGAGGCGTCCCCAGGTGGTCTCGTCCCCGTGAACGACCTGCACGGCTCCTTCCCGGTGGGCGCCCACCGCCGCGTCCAGGATCCGCTCCAGGGCGGTCTCGGCGAGGTGCGTATCGGGACCGACGATGGCCTGGAGAAGGGGGGCGGCTTTCGCCATCCCGCGGGTCAGAAGGCCTCGAGCATGGCCGCGACCAGGCTCCGGGCGAACCCGATCGAGATGCGGTCGACGCTCTGGTCCTCGCGGTCGAAGTAGCTCGTGGAGTTGTCGCCGATGTCGTACTCGTCGCGGAAGGAGAAGCCCTCGTTGGCCCAGATCGGCTCCTTCTGCCCCACCTTGCGGTAGGAGATGCGCGCGGTCACCGTCACCGAATAGCGGCTCGCCTGGGACTGGCCGGGGGTCCCGGTGAAGCTGATCGGGTTCACGAAGTAGCCGGTGATCTCGCCGTCCACGACCGCGTCCACCCCCGTCTCCTCCTGGACCACGGTGAAGTGGCCGCGCTTCTGCAGCTCCTCGATGACCTTCAAGGTGATCTTCTGATCGAGGTGGAGCCGGCCCGTCCGGTCCTTGAACAGGGGGACCCCGATCCGCTTGATCGAGGGGTCGGTGGTGATGCCTTTGCCTACGAGCGCATAACCACACCCCGAGGCGCCGATGGTGACCGCGCAAACCCAGGCGCCGAGAGCTGAGCGTGTCCTCATCGCAATACCACGCTGACCAGCCGGTCAGGCACAACCACAACCTTCACAACCTGCTTGCCATCCAGCAATGCAACCACTCGCGGCTCGCTCAGAGCCATCTCGCGCACGGTCTCCTCGGGCGCCCCGCGCGAGATGGTGATGTGGCCACGAACCTTGCCGTTCACCTGCACCGCCAGCTCGACCGAATCCTCGCGTGCCGCCTCGGCGTCCAGGGCGGGCCAGGCCGCGCGCACGAGGCCGCCCGAATGTCCCAGCTTCTCCCACATCTCCTCGCAGACGTGAGGGGTGAAGGGGTTGAGGAGCAGGACGAGCGTCTCGATCGCCTCGCGCAGCACCACCCGCCCCGGGCCCTGGGCGACCTCGGCCTCCAGCCGGTAGATCTCGTTCACGAGCTCCATGAGCGCGGCCACCGCGGTGTTGAGGTGGATCCGCTCGTCGATGTCCTCAGTGACGCGCGCGATCGTCTGGTGCGTCTTGCGACGGAGATCGCGCGCGGCACCTTTGAGGTCGCTCGGGACCGGGCTCCCTGGTTCCTTCGCGAATGCTTCGGCGTGCCGGTCCACGAGTCGCCATACCCGCATCAGGAACCGATGCGGCCCTTCGATCCCCGTCTCGCTCCAGTCCATCGACAGCTCGGGGGGAGCCGCGAACAGGACGTAGAGGCGCAGCGTGTCCGCCCCGTATTCCGCGATCACGTCGTCGGGGGCCACCGTGTTCCCCTTCGACTTCGACATGATCTCGCCGTCCTTGTGCACCATCCCCTGGGGGAAGAGGCGGGTGACCGGCTCGTCGATCGCGACGAGGCCGAGGTCGCGCATGACCTTCGTCCAGAAGCGCGAGTAGACGAGGTGGAGGATGGCGTGCTCGATGCCGCCCACGTAGAGGTCGATCGGAAACCAGTATCGCGTGGCTTCGGTGCTGAAGGGGGCGTCCTCCTTGTGCGGGGAGAGGTAGCGGTAGAAGTACCAGGACGAGTCCACGAACGTGTCCATGGTATCGGTCTCGCGCCGGGCCTTGCCCCCGCACTTCGGGCAGACGGCCTCGAGAAACGCCGGCACCTTCTCCAGCGGATTGCCCCCCTCGCCGGTGAAAGGCGCGTCGGGGGGGAGCAGCACCGGGAGCTGGCGCGTCGGGGACGGGCTGCATTCCGTCCGTCGGGCAGTAGACGACGGGAATGGGCGTCCCCCAGTAGCGCTGGCGGCTGATGAGCCAGTCCTTCAAACGATACGTGACCGTGGCCTTCCCGAAGCCCTTGGCCTCGGCGTGGGCCGCCATCTTCGCCATCGCCTCTTCCGCGAGGAGCCCGTCGAAGGGCCCGCTGTTCACGACGCGGCCGGGGCCGTCGTAGGGGGCCGCGAGGTCGTTCCCCGTCGAGAGGCCGGCCCTCCGGCTGGATCACCACCCGGATCGGGATCCCGTACTTCCGTGCGAACTCGAAGTCGCGCTGGTCGTGGGCGGGCACGGACATGATCGCACCGGTGCCGTAGCCCATCAGCACGAAGTTGCCCACCCAGATCGGGATCCGCTCGCCGCTGAACGGGTTGGTCGCGTAGCGGCCGGTGAAGACCCCCTCCTTCTCCACGCTGACCCTCGAGCCGGGCGCGGCGATCCTGGGCGCGAAGGCTGTCGATCCGCGCCTTCGCCGCCCCCGCGTCCGTCGCCCCCGCAAGCAGAGCGTCCACCGCGGGATGCTCGGGGGCGAGGACCATGAAAGTCGCGCCGTAGATCGTGTCGATCCGGGTCGTGAAGACGCGGATGGGCTCGCCGCCCTCGACCGGGAAGTCCACCTCCGCCCCCGGCGAGCGGCCCACCCAGTTCCGCTGCTGGACGAGCACCCGCTCCGGCCAGTCCGGGAGCTGGGCCATGTCGTCCAGCGAGCTCGTCCTGGTAGGCGGTGATGCGGAGGAACCACTGGTCCAGCTCGCGCTCCTCGACCTTGCTGTGGCAGCGCCAGCACTCCCCGCCCTCCGCCTGCTCGTTGGCGAGCACGGTCTGGCAGGAGGGGCACCAGTTCACCGCGGCCTTCTTGCGGTAGGCGATCCCCCGCTCGAGCATGCGCAGGAAGAACCACTGGTTCCAGCGGTAGTACTCGGGATCGCAGGTCGCGATCTCGCGGCTCCAGGGGTAGCTGAAGCCCAGGCGCTGGAGCTGGCGCTTCATCCCCGCGATGTTGTCGCGCGTCCACTTCTCGGGATGGACGCCCCGCTTGATCGCCGCGTTCTCGGCGGGAAGTCCGAGGGCGTCCCAGCCGATGGGGTGAAGCACGTTGAAGCCCCTCATGCGCTTGTAGCGAGCGACCACGTCCGTGATGCAGTAGTTGCGGACGTGGCCCACGTGGATGTCGCCCGAGGGGTAGGGCAGCATCTCCAGGCAGTAGAACTTGGGGCGCGTCGGGTCCTCGGTGACCTCGAAGGCTCCGGCCTTCGCTCCAGCGCTTCTGCCAGCGCGTCTCGATCTCGTCGAAGGGGTAGTCGCTCATCCTCGCTTGGACCGAAAAAGCGATGTTAGCACGAGGCCCGCGGCGGCCCGGATCGGCTACTCGAAGTACCCGTTCACGTCGAGGATGTCCACGATCAATGGGAGCCGCCGCTCAGCCCGAGGCCGGGCCAGTAGGGCCGCAGCTCCGCCCGGTAGGCCTCGAACAGCGGATCGAGGCTTGAGGTCGCGGGATCGGCGAGAGGCTCGTGGGGCGCGCCCAGGAGGGCAGCGACCACCACGGCCGCCGACGCTCGCGATGCCGTCGAGGTCGTACCCGCCCTCCAGGCCGACGACCACCTTGCCCTGAGCCGATCCACCGGCTACGCCGAGGCAGACGTCGAGCGATCTCGGCGAAGCCGGTGGTGGTCACGTCCATCGCCGCGCGAGCGGGTCTCCGCCGTGGGCGTCGAAGCCCGCCGGAGACGAGGACGAGCTGCGGGATCGAAGGCCCGGCCGATCGGCGTCACGATCTCGCGGTACGACGCGGGCGTACTCGGCGTCGCCCGCGCCCGCGGGCAGCGGCAGGTTCACCGTGAAGCCCGCGCCCCGCGCCCTCCCCCACCTCGTCCAGCGCGCCGGTCCCCGGGTAGAACGGGTACGCGTGCGAGGAGACGTAGAGCACGCGCGGGTCCTCGTAGAAGATCGTCCTGGGTGCCGTTGCCGTGGTGCACGTCGAAGTCGACGATCAGCACCCGTGCCAGCCCGCGGGCGAGGGCGTGGGCGGCGCCCACCGCCACGTTGTTGAAGAGGCAGAAGCCCATGGCGCGGTCCGCGCTCGGCGTGGTGCCCGGGCGGGCGCACCGCGCAGAAGGCCCGGTCGAGCTCCCCGTCCAGGACGCGGTCCACCGCGTCCACGACCGCCCCCGCGGCGAGGAGCGCCGCCTCGTAGGAGCGCGGCCCCGCCTGGGTGTCGGGATCGAAGCGCAGGGTGCGTCCCGCGGCTCGAGGCCACGTGCGACGACGTGCTCCTCGGTGTGGACCCGGAGCAGCTCGGCCGAGGTGGCGCGGGCGCGGGACGCGGAGGCTCAGCCGCTCCTCGAGCCCCGCCTGGCGCAGGCCGCGCCGCACGGCGTCCAGCCGCTCCGGCCGCTCGGGATGGCCGAGCCGAGTCGTGCTCGCGGAAGACCGGATCGTCGTACAAACCGACGCGCACGGACTCTCGAAGGGCAGCATTCAGCGATCAGCCATCAGCATTCGGTGACCGTCCCGAAAGCGGCGCGATTGCGCGGCCGTTCACAGGTCGTCGTACCGCGGGCCGCCGCCGCCCTCGGGCGTGACCCAGGTGATGATCTGGTAGGGATCCATGACGTCGCAGGTCTTGCAGTGCACGCAGTTCGAGAAGTTGATCTGCAGCCGCAGGTCCTTCGGATCGGCGCCCTTGGGCACCATCTCGTAGACCGCGGCCGGGCAGAACTTCTCGCAGGGGTTGCCGTACTCCTGCCGGCAGCGCGTCTCGCAGATGTTGGTGTCGGCCACGTGCAGGTGCGCGGGCTGGTCCTCGTCGTGCTTGGTGCCCGAGTGGTAGACGTCGGTGAGGCGGTCGAAGGTCAGGACGCCGTCCGTCTTCTTCCGCTGGAAGGCGTCTCGCGTGGTCTGCCGGGCCGTAGAGGTCGGCCAGCGTCTCCATCTCCGCGTAGCCCTGCGACGGCGTCATGGGATCGACGAGGCCGCGTCCGCCGGTGAACATCTGCAGGCCGCTGTGCAAGAGCCCCGCCCAGAGGCCGTGCTTGAAGCCCTGGTGGAAGTTGCGGACCTTCCACAGCTCTCGCTGCACGTAGGACGCGCTCGACCTTGTCCTCGAAGGCCTTGAGACGCGCCGCCGAGGTGTCGCCCGGCGACCAGCGCCTCGAGCGCCGTCTCGGCCGCCAGCATCCCCGTCTTGATCGCCAGGTGGATCCCCTTGAGGCGCATCGCGTTCAGGTAGCCGGCCGTCTCCCCCACCAGCAGCACGCCGTCGGCGTACGGACGCGGGATCGAGTACCAGCCGCCCTCGCTGATCGTGCGCGCGCCGTAGCGCAGCATCGTCCCGCCGTCGAGGAGGCCGCGCAGAAGCGGGTGCTCCTTGAAGCTCTGGAAGAGCGCGTGGGGGTCGAGGAAGGGATCGCGGTAGTCGAGGCCGACGACGAGGCCGATCGGAGATCCGGTCCTCGGTGAAGCCGTAGACGAAGCCGCCGCCGAACGTCTGCCTGTCCAGCGGGAAGCCCATGGTGTGGAGCACGGCGCCCTTTCGGCAGCCGGCCCTTCGGGACCTCCCACAGCTCCTTGACCCCGATCGAGTAGACCTGCGGGAACTTCCCCTCGTCGAGCTTCAGCCGGGGCACCAGCTGCTTGGTGAGGCTCCCCCGCGCGCCCTCGGCCAGGATCGTGACCTTGGCTCGGAGGTCGACGCCCGGCTCGAAGTTGCCCTTCGTCTTGCCGTGCTTGTCGATCCCCTTGTCGCCGGTGCGCACCCCGACGACGCGATCGCCCTCGTAGAGCACCTCGGCCCCGGGAAAGCCCGGCGAGGAGGTCGATCCCTCGCGCCTCGGCCTGCGAGGCCAGCCACTTCACGAGCTGGTTCAGGCTGATCGACGTAGTTGCCGTGGTTCTGGAGGGGCGGCGGGACGATGGGCAGGCCGCAGCTTTCCGCGGCCGGTCAGGAAGTAGACGTGGTCCTCCGTGACCCTCGTCGCGACGGGGGCGCCCTTCGCCTCGAAGTCGGGGATCAGCTCCGCGGAGAGAGACCGGGATCGAGCACGGCGCCCGAGAGGCTGTGGGCCCCGAACTCGGCCCCCTTCTCGACGACCATGACCGAGGCCTCGAGCTTCCTGCCGGAGGTCCTGGTTGTGCGCGTCGAGGAGGTCCTTGAAGCGGATGGCGGCGGCGAGACCGGCGGGCCCTCCGCCCACGACGAGGACGTCGGTCTCGAGGACCTCGCGCGGCCGGGCACGCTACCTCTTGGCGCGAAGTAGGCCTTGGCCGCCTCGGTCAGCTTGGGCACGACCTCGAAGACGTCGCCCACGATGCCGTAGTTGGCGACCTTGAAGATCGGCGCGTCCGCGTCCTTGTTGATGGCCACGATGATCTTCGAGGACGACATGCCGGCCAGGTGCTGGATCGCGCCGCTGATGCCGCAGGCGATGTAGAGCGTGGGCGAGACCGTCTTCCCGGTCTGCCCCACCTGGATCTGGTGGTCGACCCAGCCCGCGTCCACGACCGCGCGCGAGGCGCCCACCGCCGCGCCGAAGGCCTCGCCCAGGCTCGTGCACGAGGTGGAAGTGCTCGGGTCCCTTGAGGCCGCGCCCGCCGGAGACGATGATCTGGGCCTCGTCAGCTCGACCTTGCCCGCGGCGGTCGCGTGCACGGCCGTCGACCCGGGCCCGCGCGGACGGTGTCCACGCTTGCCCGTGACGACCTCCGCCTTCCGCCGGCGTCCGGCGCGCCGAGCGGGAAGACGTTGGGGCGCAGCGTCGCCATCTGCGGCTCGCCCTCCCAGCGCACGGTCGCGTAGGCCTTCCCGGCGTACATCGGGCCGCCGCGCCTCGAGCCGTCCGTCCTTGACCGAGAGGGCCACGCAGTCCGACACGAGTCCGGCGCCGACTTTCGCGGCCGCGACGCGGGGCGCCAGGTCCTTGCCCAGTCGCCGTGAACGGCGATGAGCACGGCCGTCGGCTTCTGCTCGTTGACGACCTGCGCCAGGGCGCGCGCGTAGGCTTCGGTCGCGTAGCGCCGAGAGGCGGGATCGTCGAAGACGTGGACGTGGTCAGCGCCGTAGGCGGCCAGCTCGTCGGCCAGGCCGCGCGACGCCGGAGCCGACCAGGACGCTCGCGATCCGAGCCCCGCCCAGCGGCTCGGCGAGCCGGCGGGCCTCGGAGACCGCCTCCAGCGAAGGCCGCCGCAGCTTCCCGTCCCGCTCCTCCGCGAACGTCAGGATGGCGGCCATCGCTAGATGACCTTCGCTTCCTCGTGGAGCAGCCGCAGCAGCTCCTTGACCTGGGTGTCGGCGTCGCCCTCGATCATCCGCACCGTGGCGCGCGGGGGCGGCAGCTCCAGGGCCATCACCCGAGTCCGCGGCGCGAGCGCCGCGGCGTCCAGGCCCGAGAGCGGCCGCGTCCTTCGACGTCGATCGGTCTTCTTCTTGGCGGCCATGATCCCCTTGAGGCTCGCGTACCGCGGCTCGTTGAGCCCCTTCTGGGCCGAGATCGACGGCGGGCAGCGACGTCTCCCACGTCTCGTGGGCGCCTTCGATCTCGCGCTCGACGACGGCCTTGCCGTCCTGCACGCTCGATCTTGACCGCCACCGTGACCTGGGGCAGGTCCAGCAGCTCGGCCAGCAGGCCGGGCACCTGGCTGTTGTCGCCGCCCACGCCCTGCTGGCCGGTGAGGACGAGGTCGAATGGCGCGAGCGTCCTGATCGCCGCGGCGAGGGCCCGCGCCGTGCCCAGGGTGTCGGTGGCGTCGACCAGGCGGGTCCTTGAGGTGCACCGCGGAGTCGGCGCCCATGGCCAGGCCGTTCCGCAGCGCGGACTGGGCGCGCTCGGGCCCCGCCGAGACCAGGACGACCTCCCCGCCCTTCGCCTCCTTGATCCGCAGCGCCTCCTCGATCGCGAACTCGTCGAAGGGGGAGACGATCCAGTTGACGTCCGCCTCCACGATCCCGTTGCCGTCGGGAGCGATCCGGATCCGCGTCTCGGTGTCGGGCACCTGCTTGACGCAGACGATGATCTTCATCGGGGTGACCTCGGGGTGCGGAATGAATGGCGGTTCATTATTGAGACGGCCGACGGGAAAGGCAACCGGCGGTCGGTCATCTCAGCCCTCGAAGCGCGCGAAGAGAAGGGCCCCGTTCGTCCCCCCGAAGCCGAAGGAGTTGCGAGAGGGCGTAGCGCACCTCCGCCTTCCGCGAGCGGTTGGGCACGCAGTCGAGGTCGCACTCGGGGTCGGGGGTGTCGTGGTTGATCGTCGGGGGCAGGACCTGGTCGCGCAGGGCGAGGGCGGTGATCCCCGCCTCCAGCCCGCCCGCCGCCCCCAGGAGGTGGCCGGTCATCGACTTGGTGGAGCTGATCGGCATCTTCCGCGCGTGCTCGCCGAAGACCGGCCTTGATCGCGATCGACCTCGACCTCGTCCCCGCGCGGCGTAGACGTCCCGTGCACGTTCACGTAGTCCACCGCGGAGGGCTCGACCCCCGCGTCCTTCAGCGTCTTGCGCATCACCCGGATCGCCCCGTCGCCGTCCTCGCAGGGAGCGGAGATGTGGTACGCGTCCGCGCGACATGCCGTAGCCGACGACCTCGCAGTAGATGCGGGCCCCGCGGGCGCCGTGCCCGCTCCAGCTCCTCCAGGACGAGGATCCCCGCGCCTTCGCCGATCACGAAGCCGTCGCGGTCCTTGTCGAAGGGGCGGGACGCCCGCGCCGGCTCGTCGTTGCGGGTGGAGAGAGCGCGCATGGCCGCGAAGCCGCCGACGCCGAGCGGGGTGATGGCGGCCTCGCTGCCCCCCGCGATCATCGCGTCGGCGTCGCCCCGCTGGATGAGCCGGAAGGAGTCGCCCACCGCGTGGGCGCTCGTCGTGCAGGCCGTGCAGGTCGCGGAGTTGGGTCCCTTGGCCCCGGTGCGGATGGAGACCCAGCCCGAGGCGAGGTTCACGATGGCGGCGGGGATGAAGAACGGGCTCACCTTGCGCGGGCCCCCCTTGAGCAGCGCCTCGTGCTCCCGCTCGATGGTGGCGAAGCCCCCGATCCCGCTCCCGATGTAGACCCCCACCTGCTCGGCGTTGCCGGCGTCGACCGCGAGGCCGGAGTCCTTCATCGCGAGGTCGCTGGCCGCGACCGCGAACTGGATGAAGCGGTCCATCTTCTTGACTTCCTTCTTCTCCACCCAGTTCGCGGGGTCGAAGCCCTTCACCTCGGCAGGCGAAGCGCGTGGAGTGCCGGGAGGCGTCGAACTGGGTGATGGGGGCCGCCCCCGACTGCCCGGCGAGGAGGGCCTTCCAGGTCTCGTCCGTGCCGATGCCGAGGGGGGACACGAGCCCCACGCCGGTGACGACGACCCTGCGCTTGTCCGCCACGACTTCCGCCTCGGCCCGCCCGCCTACTTCTTGGCCTTGTCCGCGTGCTTCTCGATGTAGTCGACCGCTTCCTTGACGCGGGTGATCTTCTCGGCGTCCTCGTCGGGGATCTCGATGCCGAACTCCTCCTCGAGGGCCATCACCAGCTCGACGGTGTCGAGGCTGTCCGCCCCGAGGTCGTCCACGAAGGAGGCTTCCGGCGTCACCAGCTCCTCCTCGACGCCGAGCTGGTCCACGATGATCTTCTTCACGCGATCCGCAACAGGCTCCATCAGCTCCTCCAGGAATCCCCCGGCACGGGGGCGCCAGATTCCAAGCGCTAAAGGTCCGTTCCTCCGGGCCGGGCGCCGAGGCCCGCGCCCGACTGGGCATTCTACATGTGGAAGCCGCCGTCCACTGCGAGTACCTGTCCGGTCACGTAGGCGGCGGCGTCCGAGCAGAGGAAGGCCACCGCTCCCGCCACGTCCTCCGGCCGGCCGACCCGGCCCATGGGCATCGCGGAGACCATGGCCTCCCGGGCCTTGTCGGTCATCGCCGCCGTCATGTCCGTCTCGATGAAGCCGGGCGCGACGCGTTCACGGTGATCGAGCGCGAAGCCACCTCGCGGGCCACCGACTTCGTGAACCCGATGATCCCGGCCTTGCTCGCGGCGTAGTTGGCCTGGCCCGCGTTGCCGGTCAGGCCCACCACCGACGTGATGTTCACGATCCGGCCGCTGCGCTGCTTGAGCATCGGCCGCAGCGCCGCCTGGGTGCACAGGAAGACGCCGGTGAGGTTCGTGGCCAGGACCTGCTCCCACTCCTCCGTCCTTCATGCGCAGCAGCAGGTTGTCCCGGGTGATCCCGGCGTTGTTCACCAGGTGGTCGAGACGGCCGTGCGCCTGGAGCAAGCGCCGCGAACGCCGGCCTCCACCGAGGCCCGGCTCGGTCACGTCGAGGGCCAGGGGCTCGCGCCTTCCCGCCCGCGGCCCGCGATCTCGCCCACCGCCTCCTCCAGACGGGCGTTGTCGCGCGCGCCGAGCACCACCGTCGCCCCCTCGGCGGCCAGCGCCTTCGCGATGGCCCGGCCGATGCCCCGCGAGGCGCCGGTGACCAGCGAGACCTTTCCGGCGAGCGAGGCCCGTTCCGTCATCGACCCCCCACGGTCGCCCGCCAGGGCGGCGAGCGTCTGCTCGAGGGAGGCGGGGTCCTCGACGTTCAGGACGCTGCGCCTCCTTCGCGATCTTCTTGATCAAGCCCGCCGAGCACGTGCCCGGCCCCACCTCCACGAAGGTGACGACACCCTCGCGCACCAGCCGTTCCACGGACTCCTGCCAGCGCACCGCCCCCGAGACCTGGCGGACGAGGCCGTCCCGGCATTCGGCCGCGCTCTGCACCGACCCGCGCGTCGACGTTGTTGACGAGCGGGACGTCCGGATCGCGGAAAGCGAGGGCCGCGAGGTCGGCGGCCAGCCGCTCCTGGGCCGGCTTCATGAGCGCGCAGTGGAAGGGGGCGGACACGGGCAGCCTCAGGGCCCGCTTGGCTCCCGCGGCCTTGCAGAGCTCGATGGCCCGGTCCACGGCGGCGGCATGCCCGGCGATCACGACCTGCCCGGGCGAGTTGAGGTTGGCCGGGGAGACGACCTCGCCCTCCGCCGCTTCGCGGCACGCCCCCTCGACCGCGGGCAGTTCGAGCCCGAGGATGGCCGCCATGGCTCCTTCCCCCACCGGCACCGCCTCCTGCATGTACTGGCCGCGCCGGCGCACGGTCACCACCGCGTCGCGCGAGGGTGAGCGCCCCGGCGGCGACGAGCGCCGAGTACTCGCCCAGGCTGTGGCCGGCCACCCAGACGGCCCGGGCCCCTCGTGCGAGGAGCGCGCGATGGCGGCGACGCGAGGCGGTCAGGATCGCGGGCTGGGTGTTGGCGGTGAGCTGCAGGTCCGACTCCGGCCCCTCGAAGCACAGCCTGGACAGCGGGAAGCCGAGCGCGCGCGTCGGCCTCGTCGAAGACGGCGCGGCTCTCGGGAAAGGCGTCGGCGAGGGCCTGGCCCATGCCGACCTGCTGCGATCCCTGCCCGGGAAAGACGAAGGCGATCTTCATGCGACTCGGCCGGCGTTCCTTCCGCGCGCCCAGGGCCCGCAGCTCGGCCTCGATGCTGTCGTTCACCCCGCTCGTGAAGAACGGCCGCGGCCACGCGGATGCCGTGCTTGATGGCCTGGACGTTCGACCGCCCGTGGCCGATGACGCAGCAGCCCTTCACGCCGAGGAGCGGGGCCCCGCCGTATTCCGAGGGGTCGATGCGCCGCCGCACCGCCCGGAAGGCGGGCATGGAGAGCCAGGCCCCGACCTTGGTCCGCGTGCGAGCGGCCGAGCTCCTCCCGGAGCAGCTCCACGATCGACTCCGCCAGCGTCTCGCTCGCCTTCAGGACCACGTTGCCGGTGAAGCCGTCCATCACGATCACGTCCACCTTGCCCGTGAAGAGGTCGTGGCCTTCGACGTTGCCGATGAAGTTGAGGCTCGAGTCCTTCAGGACCTCGTGGACTTCCTTGGTCAGCTCGTTCCCCTTGGTCTCCTCCTCGCCCATGCTCATGAGGCCGACGCGGGGGTTCGGCGTGCCGAACACGTCGCGGGTGTAGACGCTCCCCATCACCGCGAACTCCTCGAGGTGGCGGGCCTTGCACTGGGCGTTCGCGCCCACGTCGAGGAGCACGGTGCGGCCCGTGAGGTGCGGGACCACGGCGGCGAGCGCGGGCCGGTCCACCTCCTCGAGCGTTCCCAGCACCATCTTGGCGATCGTCCAGCAGGCGGCGGTGTTGCCGGCGGAGAAGAAGGCGTCGGCGGCGCCGTCGCGCACCCGCTCGAGGGCCACCTGGATCGAGGAGCGCTTCTTGAGGGTGGAGAGGCTGACCTTCTCCCCCATTCCGACCACGTCGGGGGCATCCACGACCTCGATCGGCAGCGACTCCCCGCCCCGGCGCAAGAGCTCCGCCTGGACCGCGTCCTGCGGTCCCACGAGCGCGGCGCGCAGGCCGAGCTCGCGGCAGGCGAGCACCGCCCCTTCCACCACGACGCCGGGACCGTGGTCGCCGCCCATGGCGTCGACCGCGACCCGGGGTGCGGCCTTGTCGGTGGTCATGCCCTGCGGACCTCGCGGCTACCGGGCTAGACCTCCTTCACCTCGATCACCTGCTTGCCCTTGTAGTGGCCGCAGCGGGGGCAGACGCGGTGGGGCAGCTTGGGCTCGTGGCACTTCGGGCAGAGCGAGAGCCCGGGGGGGCTGAGATGGTCATGGGCGCGCCGGATGTCGCGGCGGGCCTTCGAGTGGCGGCGCTTCGGATTCGGCATCGTGGACTCCTATTCCTGGTCGAAGAGCTTCTTGAGGCCGGCGAGGCGGAGATCCCCCGTCTCTTCCGGCGCCGGGCATCCGCAGCTCTCCGTATTCCGGTTGCGGCCGCAGGACGGGCATCGCCCGCGGCAGTCTTCACGACACAGGCTCTTCAAGGGGAGGGCGAGGAAGCACTGCTCGCGGACGACTTCTCCCAGGTCCAGCCGGTCGCCCCGGTAGTAGGCGACGACCATGTCGCGATCGCTCAGCTCGACCTCGTCCTCCTCCTCCCGCTCGTCGTCCGGATGGTGGGGCAGGTAGAACAGGTCCAGCTCCTGCTCCAGGTCGAAGGGGAACACTTCAAGGCACCTCCCGCACTCGAGGCCGAGGGGCGCCCGCAGGCGCCCCCGCACGTGAACGGTGTCGCCGTCCACGAGCTCGAGGTGCCCGCGCAGGACCCCGCCCGGCCGGAGGGAGAAATCGGCCTCGCCCTCGACGTGGACGCTCGAGGGCTCCAGGGACTCGTCGAAATCGAGCCCGTGCGGTGGAATCTGGGAGATCTCTATGACCAGCATCGCCGTGTCGATCAAACCCCCAATTTTCGCGGATTCCGGCTGTCCCGTCAAGCACTTGGCGGCGAGCGGTCGAGCCACGTCGAGATCGCCCGCCGGGCCCCCTCGACGTCCGCCTGCCACCCCGCTTCCGCCTGGTGGCGGAACCAGGTCCTCTGGCGTTTGGCGAAGCGCAAGGTGGCCGTGACGATATCACGCTCAAGCCCCCCGACCGACATCCGCCCCTGGATCACGGACACCGCTTGCTTGTAGCCGATCGCGCGTAAGGGGCGGATGTCGGGAGGGAAGCGCTCCAGCAGATCCGCGGACCTCGTCGAGGAGACCGTCCTCCAGCATGCGCCGGGTCCTCGTCTCGATGCGCTTCCGCAGAGCGTCCCGGCCGGGGTCCAGGACCACGACGAGGGTCCGGAACCCCCTGAGCGGCTCGGCGCCGGCCCGATGGTGGTCGGAGAGCGGCCTCCCGTCGTCCAGAAGACCTCGAGAGCCCGCATCACACGAACACGATCCTTCGGCGGGATGCGCGCCGCGGCCGACGGATCGACGCGGCGGAGGAGCCGCCAGAGCCGCGGATCTCCGAAGCGATCGGCCGCCCGGCCGAAACGGCGCCGAAGCGGCTCTGAGCGAGACGGTCCTTCGAAGAGGCCTTCCAGGAGCGCGCGCAGGTAAAGACCGGTCCCCCCAACCACGACCGGGAGCCTGGCCCGCGCCGAAATCTCTCGAACGGCAGCGCGGGCCAGGAGAGAGTACTGGGCCGCGGAGAAGGGCTGGTCGGGGTCCACCACGTCCAAGAGGTGATGCGGCACTTCGTGCCGCATCACTGGGGTGGCCTTCGCGCTCCCGATGTCGAGGCCGCGGTAGACCTGCAGGCTGTCGCAGGAGACGATCTCCCCGCCCCGCTCCCGGCCGAGGCCGCAGCGCGAGCTCGCTCTTGCCGGCCGCGGTGGGGCCGACGATCGCGATCAGGGGAGCGTCCACAGGCGCCAGAGCGGACGCAGCAGCACGGCCAGGCAGCAGGATGCACCGCGCCCCGGACCTGCTGGCGGGTGCGTCGAGGCTGCCAACTGCTCGCGGAAGGCCTTGATGATCGCGGCCTCGTGCTCCGCCCCCAGCGTGCGCTTCACGGCCAGGAGCTCGGCGTAGAGCAGCTCGTTGAGGCGCGTCCACGAGGCGGCCGCGCCGCTCCTCCTCGGGAAGCTTGTTGAGGTTGCGCTCCACGAGCGGCGGGTCGAGGGTGCCGTCCTTCTGCAGCTTGACGCCGGCGAACACGTCCTTGCGCGACTCGCGCAGCCCGCCCAGGTACTTCTCGAGCACGTTCTCCGCGATGGGGCCGACCTCGCGCACCATGTAGCGGAAGACGTAGCCGTACATCTGGTTGAAGGAGTCGATCACCGAGTAGAGCGTGTCCTCGGGGACGAAGTCCTGGTCGAGGGCGCGGACCTTCTTGCCCCTTGACCCGTACGAGCCCGGAGCTGAGGAGCGCGTAGAGCACCTTCAGGTCTCGTTGTCGCCGATCTCGCTCTCGCGGCAGATCTCGAGCACGCTGCGCTCGCCGTCGACCAGCTCCAGCACGTGCGACTCGTAGGGCTCGAGCAGCCCGGCGGGCGCCGGTGCCTGCACCGTCTCCAGGACGAGCGTCCCCTCGGGGTAGCGGCCCTGGCACGCGCCCCGTTGGCGTCGACGCGGCGCACCCCGTCCAGGATCAGGCTCGGCCACGTCGAGGTCGACGGTGATCCGCTCCTTCTCGGGGAGCGACGACTCCTCGAAGTGGAACTGCCCGTCCTCCCACTGGAAGATGCTGTAGACGATCTCCCGGACCTGGAACTGCACGCCCTCCCACAGGTCCTTGGGCGCAGAGCGCCCCCATCTCCACCAGCACCTTGCCCTGCCGCTTGCCCTTGGAGATCGCCTTGATCGAGGCCTCGTACTCCTCCACCGTGATCTTGCCCTCGCGGATCAGGATCTCGCCCAGCCGGTCGTTGGGCAGGTTGCTGGAGGCGAAGACGACGCGGCCGTCCTTCAGGTAGAGGGCCTTGCGGGCCCCGCCCGAGACCAGGGAGAGGATCCCCGTCGCATTCGTGAGGCGGAGGTGCTGGAGGATCTCGGGCAGGGCGAGCTGCGGTGAGCTGCCCGCTGGAGACCGCCGGGGACCACGAACGGCTCGAAGCGTTTGGGCAGCGGGGTCGTCATCGCACGCGCTCAGGATCGCGGAATTCTACAGGGCAGAGACGCCGGGCGTGGCAAAGACGCTGGCGATCGTCAGTCGAACACCTTCTGGAGGGCGATCCCGGTGTAGTAGTGCTGGAGGATCTCCTCGTAGCTCGAGCCCGCCTGGGCCATGCCGAAGGCGCCGACCTGGCAGAGCCCGACGCCGTGGCCCCAGCCCTTCCCGGTGAAGACGAAGCGCTCCACCTGGCCCTTCGCGTCCAACTCCCGGTCGATCACGAAGAGGTTCTCGCGCAGGCCCAGTTCCCAGCGTACGCGCAGGCCCTTCAGCACGACCTCGCCCGTCGCTGCCCAGCACGGAGAGCTCGACCACGCGCCCGGACACGCCCGAGCGTCGCGGCACCACGTCCCTCACCTTCCCCACGCTCCCGTAGCGCGTCACCGACTTCGCGATGTCGGCGGGGGTCAGGCGCACCTCCCAGCGGTAGTAGCGGGAGCTGTGGTCGGCGGCCGCTCCCTTGCGGGTCTGCTCCGCCTCCAGGAACGACACCACCCCGTTCTCCAGGACGAAGCTCGACCTTGTCGCCCACCGTCAGGGTGAGCTCGGAAGCGGCGGCCGGGCTGCCGTCCAGGCTGCGGAAGAAGCGCGCGGACACGTCCAGGGGATACGACTCCGGCGTCTCCCCGCGCACGACCGTGAGCTGGCCGGCCGAGGCTCCCGCGAAGTCCGCGGTCACCAGGCCGGGCAGACCCGCCTTCTCCGCCGCCCGGGCCAGGAGGGTCACTGCCTCCGCGCGCGTGAGGGGCGCGCCCGGCCGGAGCGTGTTGTCGGGGAAGGGGGAGAGCACGCCTTCCTGGATCAGCACCGCCGCGGCCATGCGCTCGCCCTCCCCGCCGAGCTCGTCCCGGTCCTCGACCTTCAGCAGGTACTCGGGGTCCTGGGGAGCGAGCAGGCGCTTTCGCCCGCTCTTCCCAGCACAAGCGTCCCCACCACGTACTGCACGAAGTGCCCGCGGCGCGAGAGGGGACTCGCGACGTGGGCCTCGCAGCCCTGGCGGTGCAGGGCGGCCTCGAGCCGGGAGGTCCAGCCCCTGATCTCGGCGTCGGAAGGGATGCCGGCGAGCACGGGCGCGGAGTAGGTCCGCGGCTCGAGCACGCCGAGGGCGAGGAGCAGGGCGAGATCCCGGCCCAGGCTGGCCTCCCCGGGCACCTCTCGGGGCGCCGCCTTCGTCTTGAGCGTGCTCCAGGCCTTGCTCTCGGGAGCGCAGGCCACGCCCTTCAGGTAGGGGATGGCCTCGCCGTCGAACATGTTCTCGCCGTCCTCGGTGTGTCCACCGCAGGTCGACGTGTAGTAGGCGTTGATGGGCCGTCCGCGGTAGGTGGCCACGAGCCCCCGGGTCTCCGCCACCGCGCGGTCGGTCGCCGCGGTTTCCGTCGACTGGCCCTTGTACACCTGGCAGGCGGGGGTGGCGCAGATGTCGTAGCCCCACCTCTCGAACTCGCCCTTGTGGGCGAGCACGTAGCTCCGCGCCGCGACCGCCTGCGCCTTCAGGGCCTCGACCTGCGGGAATGCCTGGGGCGAGAGCTCGTTGGGCACGACACCGCGCAGGTAGTCCTCGATATTGGCGGTGTTGATGACGGTCAGTGACCCCGGGCCGCTCGCCCGTACCTCGAGAAGCCCGCGATAGGGCGTGGCGTCCGCGGAGAGGAAGTCCCCCGCGGAGGCGGGCTCGACCGTGGCCCGCTCCATCTCGTCCCCCGTCTCCAGGAGGCGGAGGCGGCCCCCCGCTCCAGGCTCGAGCCGCTCCTCCACCACCCAGGATCCCGACAGCCCGCTCCTTCCCAGCCGGTTCGCGAGCCGAAGGGCGTCGTCGCGGCTGTCGTAGTCCCCCACCCGCACCTGGTGGGCCGCGGTCTCGGGGCTGGGGTCGATGGTCGCGGCCAGTCCGGTGGTCAGACGCACGCGTTCCGCGACCGCGCGGGCTCCCGATTCCTCGGTGAGGCTCGCCACCTGCACGCGGTAGCGCGGCGGGGACGGAGGCTGGCTGGAGGCGGAGGCAAACGTCGCGCGCGAGAGCGGGATCGGCCTCGGCACGCCCGGCACGCGCACGAGGACTCCGGCATCGGCGCCGATGGAGACCCGCGGGACGTCGGTCAGGATCCCCACGCGGACCACGGGCGGCGGCACCACCATCCCGGGAAGGGCGGGGGCGGAGGCGGACGGCGAGCGAACCGGGCCCGCGGCGGGCGGAGGTGCCCCGACCGTCCGGCAGCTGGCCGCGGCGAACCAAGCCGCCACCGCCGCCGCGGCCCAGGCCGTGGCGGAAGAACGAACGACGTTTCGACGTCTCACGATTGCGCTGGTCCCTCGTTGTAGTAGAACGTCACCCTCATGGTGATGCGGGGCGGGCCGTAATCGGAGGGAAGCGGCAGGAAACGGCTCCCCGTGAGTGCGTTCTGCGCGGCGCGATCGAATGCGGGAATGCCCGAGGAGCGGACCATCCGGATGGTCGACATCGTTCCGTCCCGCTCCACCATGAACTCGAACTCGACGTGCCCCCGGAAGCCCATGAGCGCGGGCTGGGGGACGATCCAGTTCCGATAGACCTCGTTCTTGAAGCGGCTGACCCAGAGGGTGAAGTCCGCCCCCAACGGGTCGAAGTAGAGCCCCGCCAGGTTCTGACCCGTCCCGGTGGGCAAGCCGAGCTGCTGGTCGTGGGCGAGGCGCCGCTCCATGTCACGGACCGCGCCCTCGATCGAAGGCCCGAGTGTCCCGGGCCGTCCCCGTGTCCCCTCGGTTCCACGGGGCAAGTCCTGGCCGAGGCCGGGAGGCAGCCGGAACCCCTCTGTGCCGGGCTCGGGAGTCGCCCCGCCCCCGCTCGCGACCTTGGGCTCGACAGGGGGAGGGGTGGGCAAGTTGGCCGCAGGGGGCGAAGGCTGCCCCTTGGGCACGGCCATCAGGTCGTCCTCTTTGCGCAGGATCATGGGACCTTTGGCCCGTAGATCGGAGGGCGGCCCGACGCTGATTCGATCCTTTTTCGTGGGGTCCGGAGTCGCGGGCGGAGTCGGAGCCGGGGCGGGAGCCTGCCGCGCGGCCACGGGCGGGGGCGAGGGGAGCATCTTCTTGAGAACGGCCGCAGGCGGCAGAAAGACCCTCTCCCCCCGCTCGAGCAGGGGCTGGTCGACGTCCTCCGCCTTTCTGGGAGCCGGCGGCCGGCTGATCAGGATCATGAGCATGGTCACATGAACGATTGCGGAGACCAGGAACCCCTGGCGTTGATTCACCCGGTTCACTGGCCCGTCCACCCTACGACTAGGAGACCTGACAACGTAGCATGGACGAGGGCGGCTTGCAAATGATCCCTACAATCTGTTGTGGCCCCGATTCGCCGGACCACTGGTAGTCGTATCCTGGGTATCTGCAGGACCTTAGCCTTCAGCCATTTTGGCAAGGATGGCCTGGGCCAGGGCCAAGGCCCGCCGGCCGTCCGCCCCCCCCACTACGGGTTGAGAGCGCTGCCGGACTGAGTGCAAGAACGCCTCCAGCTGGCGCCGCAGGGGCTCCTGCTCCGGGGCGCTCATCCGTTCCGATGCGATCTCGGGACGGCCTCCCTCCCCTTCCTTGAGACGATAGACCTGGGCCTCCCGGGCGGCGAAATCGGCGGACACGTAGGTCCGGGGCGAGAAAACGCGGAACTTGCGGACCTTTTCCGCCGAAACCCGGCTGGCCGTGAGGTTGGCGATGAGCCCCGAGGCGAAGCGCAGCCGGGCGTTGGCGATGTCGACCTTGGGGGTGAGCACCGGCACCCCGACGGCGTCGACCTGGACGAGCTCCGAGCCGTCGAGGGCGAGCACGATGTCCAGGTCGTGGATCATCAGGTCGAGGACGACGTCGATGTCCAGGCTGCGGGCGGAGAACGCGCCCAGCCGGTGGACCTCGATGAAGCGGGGTTCGCGCCCCGGCCGACCGAAGGACGTCGACGGCGGGGTTGAAGCGCTCGATGTGGCCGACCTGGAGGACGGCGCCCGTCTCCGCGGCGAGAGCGATCAGGTCGTCGGCCTCGCCCGAGCGTGGCCGTCATCGGCTTCTCGACCAGCACGTCCTTGCCGGCCTCGAGGGCCCTCGACGACACCCGATGATGGTCCACGGTGGGTACGGCGACCGAGACCGCGTCCGCCTCGATCGAGCAGGTCCTCGAGGCGTCGGGAACGCGCTGGCCGCCGTGCCGCGCGGCCACCTCCTCGGCGCGCGCGGGCGTCCGCGTCGTGAACGCCGACGAGTCGCGCGCCGAGCGAGGCCGGCGTAGACCCGGGCGTGGTGCTGGCCCAGGGCGCCCACGCCGACGACGCCCACCCGGACGTCAGTCACCCTCGGCCTCGTCCATCCCCCAAACCGCGACCCCGGCCGCGTCGGCTTCGGCCAGGAAGCGCGGGCGCGATCGAGGAGCAGCGTCGTGCCGGCTTCGACCGCGAGCACCCGGGCCCGCGCCTCCCGCATGGCCGCGAGCGTGCCCGGGCCCACCACGGGCACGTCGAAGCGCATGTCCTGCCGCGGCTTCGCGACCTTGACCACCACGCACCCGGCGCCGGCGAGGCGGCCGGCGCGCCGGATCACCTCGTCCGTCCCCTCCATCGCCTCGAGGGCCACCGCCGCCCGGTCCTTCACCACCACGGTCTGGCCGAGGTCCATGCCCGCGAGGCCTTCGCGCGATCGTTCGGCCGTACTCGATGTCCTGCCTCTCCGTCGCGCGACGGCGAGCGGCGCGTCATGGCCCCGCTCGTCGCCAGCTGGTCCTGCAGGAAGCTCGTGCTCGAGGAGAGCAGCGTGATCCCCTCGCGCCCCAGCGCGTCCGCCACCGCCCCGATCAGGCTGTCCGTGTTCTTGAAGGCCAGGCGGGCCAGGACGCCGACCAGCTTCAGGTCCGGGACGACGTCCGAGAAGATCTGGCGGTGCTTGACCTGTCCTGCCATCACCGCCTCGACGCACGCCTGCGGCTCGGAGCGCCTCGATGCAGCGCCCGAGCTGGCCCAGTCCCACCCAGTGGATCTCGTCCACCTCATCCGCGAGCTCCGGGGCGGCCTCCTCGCGGATCGCCACCGCCACCACCCGTCGGCCCGCGCGTCGCGCCCCCGCCGCCACCAGGAACGGGAAGCGGCCGTTGCCCGCGATCAGCCCCAGCGGCGGCTGGCCGCGGTCATGTCTCCTCGGCGCCGGCGCTGCCGGCGCCGGCGCTTCAGGATCACGCCCCGCGGGCGAGCTCCGGATGAACTCCACGATCGTCCGCACCTCGGGGGTGTGCGGCCCCTCCGCCTCCAGGCGGGCCACGGCCTCGGTGGTGTTGAGCCGGCTCTGCAGGAGCAGGCGGTAGGCCTCGCGGATGGCGGCCACGCTTTCGCGGGTGAAGCCGCGCCGGGCGAGGCCGACCGTGTTGACGCCGTAGATGCGCGCCGCGGTTGCCCACCGTCTTCGAGAACGGCAGCACGTCCTTGGTCACGACCGTGAAGCCGCCCACGAAGGCGTGCACCCCCACCCGGCAGAACTGGTGCACGCCCGAGAAGGCGCTGATTGTCGCCCAGTCCTGCACCTCCACGTGACCGGCGAGCGTCGCCGCGTTCGCGAAGATCGTGTGGCTGCCCACCTGGCAGTCGTGGGCGACGTGGACCTCGGTCATGAACAGGTTGTCGGAGCCGATGCGGGTCACGCCCCCGCCCCCTTGCGTCCCGCGGTGGACCGTGACGAACTCGCGGAAGGTGTTGCGGTCCCCGATCTCGAGCCGCGAGGGCTCGCCGCGGTACTTCAGGTCCTGGGGAGCCAGACCGATCGAGGAGAAGGGGAAGAAGTGGTTGCGCTCCCCGATCCGGGTGTCGCCGTCGAGCACGACGTGGGAATCGAGCACGGTTCCCCGGCCCAGAGCAGACCTGGGGACCCACGACGCAGTAGGGGCCGACGCGAACGCCGGGCGCGAGCACCGCCCGCGGGTCGACGCGCGCGGTGGGGTCCACCTGGGGCGCGGGCAGCCGAGTGCACCTGCAGGAGCAGACGCGCCTTCCGCCACCCGCTGCTCCCCGACCCGGACCTCGCCCCGGAACCGCGGCAGAGCCCTCCCCGCCGACGGAGGCAGCGGACCTCGAGCCGAAGCTGGTCGCCCGGCAGCACGCGGCCGGCGGAACTTCGCGTCGTCGATGCCGACCACGTGGACCTCGACCTCGCCGGGATCGGCGCAGCCTCGGTGAGCAGCCAGATCCCCGCGGCCTGGGCCAGGCTCTCCATGAGCAGCACCCCGGGCATGACCGGCGCCCCGGGGAAGTGCCCGTCGAAGAAGTCCTCGGACCCGGTCACGTTCTTGACTCGCCACGAGCCCGGTGGCCGGATCGTGCTCGAGCACCCGGTCGACGAGCACGAACGGGTACTGGCTCGGGATCTGGCGGACGAGGCCGGCGATGTCGATCGCGCTCATCGAGCAGGCCCGAATGCGGCTGAAGTCATTCTTCGACGCCCTGCCCAAGGCGCGCGGCGCGGGGACGCGGGAGAATTCGCGTGCGCCCGCGCCGATCGCAGGTGGTCGGCGGCTACGGCTTGGGCGGGGCCGGGCTCGGCCGCGCGGGAGCCGGGACCGGCGCGGCGGGCTTGGCGGCGGCGGCGCCCGCCGCCGCCCCCGCCTTGGCCGCCTTCTCGGCATCGTCCGCCTTGACGATCACGTCGCGCGAGATGTCGAAGTCGCTTGTTCACGGTGAGGGTGACCTGGGCGTCGAGGATGATGTCGATCCCCTTCTCCTTGGCCACCGCCTCGATGTGGGGCTTGATCTTCAACTGGAACTCGTTGTTCAGACCCTGGGCCTGCTGCTGGGCCCGCTCGCGCATGCCGCTGGATCTCAGCCTGGCCGTCCTCCAGGAAGGCCTGCCGCTCGCGCCCCTTCTTGACGATCTCCTGCCGCTTCTTCTCCGCAGCCTCCGGGCTCAGGACCGAGCCCTGCTTCTCCAGGTCGTCCTGGAGGGCCTTGATGGCCGCGTCCATCTTCTGGAGCTCCGCCTGCTTCTTGGTCCCCTCGGAGTTGATCTCGTTCTGGAGGGCCTCGAGCTGGGCGGCGTAGCCCTTGCCCAGCAGGCTCTCGCTGGAGACCCGGGCCATGTCGATGACCGCGATCTTCGGGGACTTCGGTCCCGGCCGCGGGTGCAGTGTCCTGGGCGAGGGCGATGGGCGCCGCGACCCCGAGGGCGAGGCCGGCGAGGAACGTCTTCTTCATGTCTTCTCCTTAGAAGGTGGTGCCGACGGCGAACTTGAAGGTCGTCTTCGGCGTGGAACACGTCGCGGTTCGGGTTGCAGGCGTAGATCAGGCGGAAGGGCACGTTGAGCACGGGCATGATGAAGCGCAGCTCCGCGCCCGTCGAGATCCGGAGCTGCCTGAGTTCGATGCTTCTGGTCTTCGAGGTAGGCCTGGCCCGCGTCGAAGAAGAGGAGGAACCGCAGGGGGCCGAAGATGTCGAAGTAGTACTCGGCGTTGAACGAGGACGTACTTGTTGCCGCCCAGGGCTCGGCCCATCTGGTCGACGGGCCCGATGGTCCGGATGTTGTAGCCGCGGATCTGGGTCTCGCCGCCCAGGAAGTAGCGCTGGTAGACGGGCAGCACCAGGGTGTCGCCGTAGGGCGTGATGTAGGCCCCTTCCAGCCGCACGCCGAGGGCGGTCTTCTTGCCCACGCGGGAGGTAGAAGATGCCCTCCCAGCTCGGCCGGAAGTAGTCGACACGTCCCCCCGAGGGGACCGCCCGCCACTGCCATCGTCACCGTCTGCTTCATCCCGTTCCGGGGAGTGAACGGGTTGTCGACGGTGTTGTAGACGTAGTTGGGGGTGAAGCGTGCTCTCCGTGCGGTCGTTGACGCCGCCGAAGAGGAGGGGGTTGTACACCGGTCCGCTGTCCGGGAGTGGTGGTCTCCCCCGCCCCGCCGGGGACAGTGAGCCCCTGGATCTTGATGACCTCGTACGAGTAGTTGGTGAAGAGCCGCGAGAAGCGACCCGGCGGGGATGCCGATGATGAGGCTGATCCCCTTGCCTTCCTGGGTGTAGCCCACCACGTTGGCGTAGCGTGTCGTAGGTGATCTTGCGCTTGAAGACGTCGAAGCCGGCGGTGATCGGACGGTCGAAGAGGTAGGGCTCGGTGATGGCGAGCTGGTAGTTCTTGGTACGCCGTCCGGTCTGGGCGGAGAGCTGGAAGGTCTCGCCCGCGCCCAGGAAGTTCGTGGTGGAGAAGGAGGCGTTGACGAAGGTCCCCTCGAGGCCGCTCACTCCGCCCCCGAACGTGAACTGGTTGCGGTTCTGCTCCTCCACCTTGAAGGTGACGTCGAGCTTGTCGTCGCCCTTCGCGCTCGGCCGCAGGTCGGGCGCCCCTTCCATGGGCTTGAAGTAGCCGAGCTGGTTGATGCGCCGGATCGAGAGCTTGAGCGCCTCCGTGTTGAAGACGTCCCCCTCGTTCATGTAGACCTCGCGGCGGATCACCTTGTCGCGGGTGGTGTCGTTGCCGGTGAACGCGGATCTGGCCGACGTAGTAGCGCTTGTCCTCGTCCATGGTCAGGGTGACGTCCACCACCTTGCGCGCCGGCGTCCGGCGTCCGCTTCGGTCCCCCCGTCCACTGGAAGTAGCCCTGGCTGCCGTAGATGTCCCGGAGCTTGTCGAAGCCCTTCTTGAACTGCGACTCGTCGTAGACGTCGCCCGTCTGCAGCTTGAAGAGCGGCCGGACGAACTCCTCCTTGAAGCACGGTCAGCCCTTCGAACTTGATCTCGCCCACCCGGTACTGGTCCCCCTCCGTCACCGGGATGGTCGAGCGTCAGCCACTTCACCGGCTTCTTCTTCAAGAAGCCGGACTTCCCGTCGGTGTAGGTGAGCCGCGGCTGTCCCACCCGCGCCGTGACGTACCCGTGGTTCAGGTAGAAGTCCTCGACGCGCTTCTGGTCTCCCGGGTCGGGGCCTCCCCCAGCCACTTCTCGTCGGTGTAGGTCGTCTTGCCCCCCAGCCAGCTCAGGTTCCAGAAGCCGGACGGCCTTGATCTTCTTCATCTGGCCCGCGAGCTTGCCGTCGGAGAAGACCTTGTTGCCCGTCGAACTCGATCGCCTTCACCTTGGCCTTCGGCCCGTCGTCGATGATGAAGGAGACCTGCGTCCGCCGCTCCCCCGATCGGCTTGGCCTCGTGCTTCACCGTCGCGAAGGGCCGCCCCTTCTCGTCCAGCATCTCCTTGATGATCGCTTCCACCCGGCGCGCCTTGGCCGGGTCGTAGAAGGTGTCGATCCGGAGCTGGGCGTCCCTCTTCTTCAGCTCGTCCTCGATGTTGCGTGGTGGTGAGGGCCTTGCTCCCGCGGTAGTCCACGATCTGGATGCGCTTGCGCTCCGGTACCCCGAAGATCACGATCTTCCCCTTCGGGCCGTCCTGCACCTCGAGCGTGAGGTCGTCGAGGAAGCCCGGTGTCCCACAGGCGCCGGAAGTCCGTCCTTGCAGCCGCTGCTCGTCGTAGCGGTCGCCCGCCTTCGTCGAGACGTAGAAGAGCAGCGTCTCCGTCTGCAGGAACTGGTTCCCTCGGACCTCCACGCGCTCCACGACGGCGCGAGCCGCTCCTCCTGGGCCGCGGCACGGGCCTGCCGCCCAGGGCGGCCAGGAGAGGCCACGCCGCCAGGCACGCGTCGCGACGCCTGCGGCTCATGCGGAGAGACGCGCCGCCGCGCTCGTCCTGCCGTACCAGAGGGCGCCGTCCTGCACCCCGATCTCGATCGGCCGACCGCTGCGGATCTGCCCGCGGATGAAGGCCTCGCGAGAGCGCGTCCTCGATGTGGCGCTGGATGGCCCGGCGCAGCGGCCGCGCGCCGTAGGAGCGGTCGGAGAGGGTCTTCGTGCAGCAGCCAGTCCACGGCCTCGTCGCGCAGGGAGATCGCGATCCCCTTCTCCTTGCAGGTTGTGCGTTGAGCTGCTCCACGAGGAGGCGCGTGATCTGGACCAGGTCCTCGTCGGTCAGGGCGTCGAAGATGATGATCTCGTCGACCCGGTTGATGAACTCGGGGTTGAAGGTGCGCTTCACCTCCCCCATCACCATCTCGTTGATGCCCTTCGCCGGTGTCCTTGGCGTCCCCGGAGGCGAAGCCCATGCGCCCCTTCTTCTCGATGAAGCGGGCCCCGATGTTGGAGGTCATGATGATGATCGTGTTCTTGAAGTCGATGGTGTTGCCGAGCCCGTCCGTCAGGTGGCCGTCCTCGAAGACCTGGAGCAGGACGTTGAAGACGTCGGGGTGGGCCTTCTCGATCTCGTCGAGGAGGACCACCGAGTAGGGGTTGCGCTTCACCCGCTCCGTGAGCTGCCCGCCCTCCTCGTGGCCCACGTAGCCGGGCGGCGAGCCGATCAGCTTGCTGACCGAGTGCTTCTCCATGTACTCCGACATGTCGAAGCGCACGAGGGCCGCGCTCGCTGCCGAAGAGGAAGGCGGCCAGGCTGCGCGCCACCTCGGTCTTCCCCACCCCGGTGGGGCCGAGGAACATGAAGGAGCCCACCGGCCGGTTCGGGTTCTTGAGGCCGGCGCGGGTCCGGCGGATGGCCCGGGCCACCGCGCTGATCGCGCTCTCCTGGGAGACGATGCGCTTGTGGAGCTCCTCCTCCATGCGCAGGAGCTTCTCCGACTCCTCCTCCTTGATCGCGGTGATGGGGATGCCCGTCCACTTGGAGACCACGTCGTCGATGTCGCCCTTCGTGACCTCGTGGCTGCCCGTCGCCGCCGAGGTCCCAGTGCTCGCGCACGATGTGGAGGTTCTCCCGCTGGGCCACCTCCTCGTCGCGGAAGAAGGCCCCGCGCTCGAGGGCGTCGCTCCGGTCCACCACCACCCGGATCTTGCGCGAGAACTCGGGCACCTCGTCGGGCACCGCGGCGTCCCGCAGCTTCACCCGGCTCCCCGCCTCGTCCAGGAGGTCGATGGCCTTGTCGGGCAGGAAGCGGTCGGTGATGTAGCGGCTGCGACTGGTAGACCGCGGCCTCCAGGGCCTCGTCGCTGGTAGGTCACGTGGTGGAACTTCTCGTAGCGGTCCTTGATCCCCCGGAGGATCTGGATCGTCTCTTCCTCGGTGGGCGAGGCCACCTTCACCGCCTGGAAGCGGCGCTCCAGCGAGCGGTCCTTCTCGATGTACTTGCGGTACTCGGCGGGGGTGGTGGCGCCGATGCACTGGATCTCGCCCCGGGAGAGCGCGGGCTTCAGGATGTTGGCCGCGTCCAGGCTCCCTTCCGCGGAGCCCGCCCCCACCAGGGTGTGGAGCTCGTCGATGAAGATCACGATGTTGTGGCTCTCCGTGAGCTCCCGCATGATCGTCTTGAGGCGCTCCTCGAACTGTCCGCGGTACTTCGTCCCCGCCACGATCAGCGAGATGTCGAGGGCGAGGATGCGCTTGTCCGCGAGGTAGACGGGGACGTCGCCCTGCACGATCTTGTTGGCGAGGCCTTCGACGAGCGCGGTCTTGCCCACCCCGGGCTCCCCGATGAGCACGGGGTTGTTGCGGGTGCGGCGGCAGAGCACCTGGACGATCCGGTCCAGCTCGTCCTCGCGGCCCACGAGGGGGTCGAGGGTGCCCCGGCCCGCGGCCTCGGTGAGGTCGCGCGAGAACTCGGAGAGGAGCGGGGTCTCCTTGGCCTTGCCCACGCTCGCCTTCTCGTTGAGGAGCTGGACGATGTCCTCGCGCACCGCGGTCAGGCGCATCCCCTTCTCGCCGAGGATGCCGGCGGCGACGCTCTTCTCCTCGCGCATCACGCCCGAGCAGGATGTGCTCGGTGCCGATGTAGTTGTGGAGCATGCGCTCCGCCTCTTCGGCGGCGTACCCGAGCACCCGCTTGCTCTCGAGGGACAAGCGGGATGTCCACGGAGGTCGGAGACCTTGTCGCGGTAGAGGGCCCGCCCCTCGATCTCCTTCCGGATCGACTCCATGGACAGGTGGCTCTTGCTGAAGAGCCGGGAGGTCAGCCCCTTGCCCTCGCGGATGAGCCCCAGGAGCAGGTGCTCGGTCTCGATGGAGTTGCTCCCGAGCTGGCTCGCCTCGTAGCGGGCGAAGAAGATCACCCGTCGCGCCCGCTCCGTGTACCGCTCGAACATCAGGGCTCCCGCCGGGGCCCCGCGGCGGGGCCTCCTCACCTGGGCCGGTCATCGTCCGTCGCGGCATCGGACGATCATAGCCCAAAACCCGGCGCGCCCGTGACGCGGCAAGTCCCATGGACTCAGGCGGCAACGAGCGCGCCCGCCTCCAGGCGGAGCCGGCGGTCGCACCTCTCGGCCAGTCCCTCGTTGTGCGTCACCACCACTACCGTGACCTGCCTCTCCCGGTTGAGACGCCGGATGAGGTCGTGCAGTCGGTCGCCGGTCTCGCGGTCCAGGTTCCCGGTGGGCTCGTCGGCGAGGAGGGCGCGCGGCGAGCGCACGAGGGCCCGCGCCACCGCCACCCGCTGCTGCTCGCCCCCGGAGAGCGCGCCCGGACGATGATCGAGCCTGTCCTGGAGACCCAGCTCTTCGAGCAGCGCTCCCGCCTGCTTGCGCGCCGATTTTTCGTCCTGGCGCGCGATGAGCAGCGGCATCATGACGTTCTCGATCGCCGTGAACTCGGGCAGCAGGTGGTGGAACTGGAATACGAAGCCCAGGGCTCCGGTTCCGGAACTGCCGAAGACGGGACTCGGGAAGTGCCCACCACCTCCTCGCCGGCGAAGGCGAGGCTCCCCGCGTCGGCCCGATCCAGGGTGCCCAGGACGTGCAGGAGCGTCGACTTTCCGACCCCGGAGGCCCCGGTGATCGCCAGCATCTCCCCCTCCGCCACCTCGAGGTCCAGCCCGCGCAGGACGGATACGGGACCGGCAGCGGTCGGGTATCCCTTCTGGATCCCGCGGGCGACGATCAAGCGGAGCGATCATTCGTATCGCAGCGCCTCCGCGGGATCGAGCCGCGCCGCACCTCGGGCCGGATGGATGGTCGCGAGGAAGCAGACGACGAGCGCTCCCACGATCACGATCGCCGCGTCCCCGGGGAGGAGACGAAAGGGGACGTAGGAGATCTGGTACACGTCTTCCGGAACCCGGAGGAGCCGGTAGCGGTCGAGAATCGAGCAGGCCACGACGCCCAGCGTCGCCCCCACCGCCGTGCCCACCGCCCCGATCACCGTCCCCTGCAGCATGAAGATGCGCATGATCGGCGCCGCGGGACGCGCCCATGGAGACCAGGATCGCGATGTCCTTGTGCTTCTCCATCACCATGAGGATCAGCGTGGCCACGATGTTGAGCGCGGCCACCATGACGATGAGCCCGATGGTGAGGGCGATCGCGGTCTTCTCCAGCCAGAGCGCGGAGAAGAGGCTCTGGTTCATCTGGATCCAGTCCGTCGAGAGATAGCCCTCGCCCGAGGCGGGTCGAGAACGTCGCGGGCCTGCTTCCTCACCGCGAACATGTCGCTTATCCGGACCTCCACGAGTGTCGCCCGACGCTCCTGGTCGAAGAGGCGCTGGGCGGTGGCGAGAGGCAGGTACGCCCACGAGGAGTCGAACTCGAAGAGGCCGGTGCGCACGAGTACCGGCGAGCCGGAACTTGGCCACCCGCGGGAGCACGCCCATGGGGGTCAGCCGTCCCTGCGGAGAAGTCACCGTGACCACGTCGCCCACTCCCACGTTCAGGCTCGCGGCGAGGTCGCGCCCGAGCAGGACGGGGGGCAAGCCCTCCGTCGGCTCGTCGAAGCGGTCGAGACTCCCCTCCTCGAGGTGTCCGGCCAGGTCCGTGACCGACCGCTCGTCCTCGACCCGGATCCCCTTGAGCGTGGCGACGCGCGGAGCTGGTCGCGCTCGTGAGCAGCCCCTTGCCGTAGAGGGCGGGAGCGGCGCCCAGGACGCCGGGCACCTCGCGCACCGCCTTCACCACCTCCGGGTACTCCTCGAAGGCCGCGCCCCCGCTGCGGAACACGCTGAGATGCGCGGTCGCGCCCAGGATGCGGGAGCGGATCTCGCCCTGGAGCCCGGTCATGAGACCCAGCGAGATCAGGACCGCCGCCACTCCCACCGCCACCCCCAGGACCGAGATCCCGGAGATGAGCGAGATGAAGGCCTGCTTGCGCCGCGCGGTCAGGTACCGGAGCGCGACGACGAGCTCGAAGGGCAGGGCCCTAGCCCTCCCGCACCTTCGACCCGCCCTCCGGACGCATCAGCGGGAAGAGGATCACGTCGCGGATGGAAGGAGAGTCCGTCAGCATCATGGCCAGGCGGTCGACCCCCACTCCGCAGCCACCGGTGGGAGGCAGCCCGTGACCGAGGGCCCGAATGTAGTCCTCGTCCATCTGGTGCGCCTCGAGGTCGCCCTTGGCCCGGGCTTCGCGCTGCTCCAGGAAGCGCCGGCGCTGCTCGAGGGGATCGTTCAGCTCGGAGAAGCCGTTGGCCACCTCCATCCCCGCCACGTACAGCTCGAAGCGCTCGGTAGTGCTCGGGTCGTCGGGCCGCGCCTTGGCCAGCGGCGAGACCTCGACCGGGTAGTCGGTGACGAAGGTGGGGTCCCACAAGTCGCCCTCCACGAGGTCCTCGAAGAGGAGGGCGACTTGCCGTGTCCGTGCGACATCGCCGCGACAGGGTCCAGGCGTCCACTTGCGCCTTCGCGGCGAAACGCTCGAACCGGTCGGACCGAAGCCAGGCCTCGAGTTGCTCTGGGTGCGTCCAGGATACCTCCGTCCCAGGGCACGTCCTGCTTCTCGAAGAACTCGCGGATCGCCATCCTTCATGCGCACTCGCCTGAACGGTCGAGCGAAGGACACCGGCCGGCCTTTGTAGCGCAAGACGCGTCGCGAGCGACGCGTGACGCGACCGCGGCGAGGAGCGCTTCGGTCATGTCCATGACGTCCCCGCAGTCGAACCACGCGGTGTAGAACTCGAGCATGGTGAACTCGGGGTTGTGCTGCGAGGAGATTCCCTCGTTCCGGAAGTTGCGGTTGATCTCGTAGACGCGCTCCAGCCCGCCGACCACCAGCCGCTTCAGGTACAGCTCGGGGGCGATGCGCAGGAAGAGGTCGATGTCGAGCGCGTTGTGGTGGGTGACGAAGGGACGCGCCATGGCCCCGCCCGCGACGGGCTGCATCATCGGGCGTCTCCACCTCGACGTAGCCCTGCCCGTCCAGGAAGCGCCGCATCTCCGCGACCATCGCGCTGCGGGCCACGAACACGCGCCGGACCTCCGGGTTCGCGAGCAGGTCCAGGTAGCGCTGCCGGTAGCGGATCTCCACGTCGGCGAGACCGTGCCACTTCTCCGGCGGGGGCAGGAGGGCCTTGCCGAGGAACACGAGCTTCCGGGCCTGCACGCTCAGCTCGCCCTTGCGGGTACGCATGACCGTGCCCTCGACCCCCACGAAGTCGCCGAGGTCGACGAGATCGAATAGCTCGTAGCCCTCGTCGCCCACGTCGTCCTGGCGGACGTAGATCTGCAGGCGCGACTCGCCGTCCGAGAGGGTGGCGAAGCTGGCCTTGCCCATGCGCCTCGCTTGGTCAACACGCGTCCCGCCACGCTGACTTGGACCTTCTCTGCCTCGAGCGCCTCCAGGGTCTTCCGCTCATGATCGGCAATGATCTGGCTCAGCGGATGGGTCCTGCTGCGAAGCGGGTCGGATAGACCGTCACTCCCCTGGCCTTGAGCGCTTCCGCCTTCTCCAGGCGCTGGACGGATTCCGCGGGCCAGCCGGGAACGGGCGGCGCCGGACCCTCCGTCTTCTCCTCGCTCACGCCCCGCTCGCCCCCCGCGCCGGCACCCCGGGAGCGGTCTCGCCCCGCACCCGTCGCCTTATCGCGTCGAGCACGCCGTTCACGAAGGCGGCGAATCCGCCTCTCCGAACCGCTTGGCCAGCTCCACCGCTTCGTCCAGGATCACGGGCGCCGGCGTCTGCGGCTTCCTTCATGAGCTCGTAGGTCCCCAGGCGCAGGACGGTCCGGTCCACCGCCGCGATCCGCTCGAAGCGCCAGTTCGTGGCCGCGGCCTGGATGGCGGCGTCGATCTCGGGGACGAGGGCCGACGGTGCCGCGGGCCAGGCGATTCGCCATCCCCTGCGTCTCCTCCGTCGTCGACCGCACGCGCCAGATACGCGTCCCTGACCTCGTCGATGGGCGCCCGGGTGGCGTCCCACTGGTAGAGCATCTGGAACGCGCACTCGCGCGCCTTGGTGCGCCGGCCCATCAGCCTCGCCTCATCGCCGGCGCTTCCGCTTGCCCCCGAGCGCGCGCAGGGCGTGCACGGTGGCCACCGCCGCCCGCGCCGCCTCTCCCCCCTTGTTGTCGGGGCCGGGAGCGGACCGGGCGAGGGCCTGCTCCTCGCGCTCCACGGTGAGGACGCCGAACCCCACGGGCACGCCCGTGCGCTGGGCGACCCGGGCAAGCCCGCTCGCCGCCTCGCGGGCGATGTGCTCGTAGTGGTCGGTCTCGCCGCGGATGACCGCGCCGAGAGCGACCACGGCATCGAAGCGTCCGCTGCGCGCGGCGGCGCGCGCCGCGAGGGGCAGCTCGAACGCGCCCGGTACGTCCACCACCACCACCGCCTTCCGCCCCGCCCCCATCTCCGCGAGGGCCTGGCGCGCGCCGTCGAGGAGACCGTCGATCACCGCCGCGTTGAAGAGGGAGCGGACGATCGCGACGCGCAGGCCGCGGGCCGAGGGTCGTTCCCGGGGTGCCTGCTTCACTTCCCCTGGAACTGGGCCGGCCGCTTCTCGAGGAAGGCCTTGGTCCCTTCCTTCATGTCCTCGGTGGTGCAGATGAGGCCGAAGAGCGTCGCCTCGAGGTACTGGGCCTCGCGCGAGAGGCATCTCCAGGCCGGCATTGACCGCCTCGATCGTGAACCGCAGCGAGACCGGCCCGTTGGCCAGCATCTTCCGCAGCAGCGCTTCCGCTTCGACGAGCAGCCTTTCCTTCGGGACGACCTTGTTCACGAGCCCGATGCGATGCGCCTCCGCCGCGTCCACCATCTCCCCGGTAAGGAGGATCTCCAGCGCGCGGCCCTTGCCCACCAGGCGCGGGAGCCGCTGCGTCCCCGCGTAGCCGCACATGATCCCGAGCTTGACCTCGGGCGTGCCCAGGCCCGCGTTCTCCGAGGCGATGCGCACGTGGCAGGCCATGGCCAGCTCGCAGCCCCCGCCGAGCGCGACCCCGTTGACGGCCGCGACCACGGGCTTCCCCAGGTTCTCGATCCGGTCCAGGATCTTCTGGCCGCGGATCGACCGCTCCTTGCCGTCCAGCGGGCTCTGCTTGCTGAGCTCGCCGATGTCCGCGCCGGCCACGAACGCCTTCTCCCCCGCCCCGGTGAGGATGACCCCCCGCACCTCGGGGTCGGCGCCGAGGGCGGTGAAGACCGCGTCCAGCTCGTCCATCGTGCGGTCGTTCAGCGCGTTCCTCTTGTCCGGACGGTTGACCGTGACCACGGCCACGCCGTCCTTCTTCTCGAGCAGCAGGTTCTGGTAGCTCATCGCATCTCTACACGAGGCCCGGGGTGGGCGCGGGTGGCTCCTTCGAGTAGTCGTAGAAGCCCTTGCCCGACTTCTTGCCGTTCATCCCCGCCTGCACCATCCGCTTCAGCAGCGGGGGCGGGGCGAAGCGCTTCTCCCGGAACTCGTCGAACATGATGTTCGCAATGTAATACGTGGTGTCGAGGCCGACGAAGTCGAGGAGCGTCAGCGGCCCCATGGGATGGCCGCAGCCCAGCCGCATCCCCTCGTCGATGTCGGGCACGGAGCCCGCGCCCTCCTCGAGGGCGCGGATCGCGTCGAGCAGGTAGGGCACGAGCAGGCGATTCACGATGAAGCCGGTCTTGTCCGCGGCCTTGATCGGCGTCTTGCCCAGGCTCTTGGCGAAACCGTAGACCTCCTCGAACACGCCGGGGTCGGTCAGCGGAGATCGGACGACCTCCACGAGCTTCATCAGGGGGACGGGGTTGAAGAAGTGCAGCCCCACGAACCGCGCCGGCCGCTTCGTCGCCGCCGCCATCTCCGTGATGGAGAGCGACGAGGTGTTGGAGGCGAAGATCGTGGCGGGACCGCAGACGCGGTCGAGGACACCGTAGGCCTCCCGCTTCGTCTCGAGGTTCTCCACGACGGCCTCGATTATCAAGTCACTCGCCCCGAGCGCCTCCAGGGACGTCGTCCCGTCCAGCCGTCCGATTACTTCCTTGAGGCGCTCGGGCGAGACCTTGCCCTTCTCAACACTCTTCTTCAGAAACGACTCGATCCGTCCCAAGCCCTTCTTCAGTAGTTCCTCCGACACCTCGCGCACGACCACGGGGTAGCCGGCCTCCGCGCACACCTGGGCGATCCCAGCCCCCATGAGGCCGCAGCCCACGACCCCGACTCTCTGGATCGCCATCCTAAGCCTCGCTGTCGATGATCATCGCGATGCCCTGGCCGCCGCCGATGCACGCGGTGGCCAGCCCGTAGCGTCCCCGACGCCGGCGCAGCTCCAGGGCGAGGGTGAGAAGAAGGCGCGCGCCCGTCGCCCCCAGCGGGTGGCCGAGGGCGATGGCTCCCCCGTTGACGTTGGTCTTCTCGCGATCGAGGCCGAGCTCTTTCTCCACCGCCAGGTACTGGCCGGCGAAGGCCTCGTTGACCTCCACCAGGTCCAGGTCGCGGACGCCGAGGCCCGCCGCCTCCAGCGCCTTCCTCGACGCGGGCACGGGCCCGATCCCCATGATCTCGGGAGGGACGCCGGCGACCCCCCAGGAGACGATGCGGGCCAGGGGCTTCGTTCCCCGCCGCTCCGCCTCCGACCGCTCGGCGATCAGCAGGGCGGCCGCTCCGTCCACGATCCCGCTCGCGTTGCCCGCGGTGACGAACCCGTCCTTGCCGAAGGCGGGCCGGAGCGCGGCCAGTCCCTCGAGGGTCGTGTCCGGGCGAAGGTGGTCGTCGGCGTCCACGCGCACGGTCTTGCGTCCCTGCGTCACCTCGACCGGCGCGATCTCTTCGCGAAACACGCCGCGGTCCCGCGCCGCGGCCGCCGCCTTCTGGCTCCGGAGAGCGTAGGCGTCCATCTCCTCGCGGGAGATGCCGTGCCGCCGGGCCAGGTTGTCCGAGGTCTGGGCCATGTACAGCCCGCAGTGGGTGTCGAGAAGGGCCGTCATGAGGCTGTCCTCGAGCTTGCCCTCGCCCAGGCGGAACCCGGAGCGCGCCCCGCGGACGACGTGCGGCGCCTGCGTCATGTTCTCCGTGCCCCCGCACGAGGGCGAGGCTCGACTCCCCGAGCAGGATCGTCTGCGCTCGCGGAGATGACCGCCTGGAGGCCCGAGCCGCACAGCCGGTTCACGGTGAGGGCGGGCACCTCGATGGGCACGCCCGCCTTGAGCCCCACGTGCCGCGCCCCGTATATGGCATCGCCCGAGGTCTGGAGGACGTTGCCCATCACCACCTGGTCGACCCATGCCGGCGGCACGCCCGTGCGCTCGAGCGCAGCGCGGGAGGCGTGCGCCCCCAGCTCCAGCGCGGACACGTCCTTGAACGCGCCCACGTACTCGGCCATGGGCGTCCGCGCTCCTCCCAGGATCACGACCTCTCGTGGCATCGAAGCGGGCCTCGGCGAAACGCGGAGTATAGCACGCAGGCCCCGAGCCTTGACTTGGCTCTCGCGGCGCGGAATAGGCTGCCGACGATGCGTTGTGTCCCGCTCCTCGCGCTCGCGCTCGCGCTCGTCGCGCTCACGGTCGGCGGCTGCAACCGCGACTATCCCAACCCGTTCGCCGACGACACCCACAGCACGCCGCCCCCCGCCTCCGCCGCCCTCCTGATCACGAGCGGACAATGGTCGTCGACGGCGGGAGCGGGACGGGAGATCTTCGCCCTGAACATCGACGGCTCGGGTCTCGTCCGCCTCACCAACTGCAACTCGGGGGCCACCCCCTGCGACACCATCGAGACCGCATCGTCTCCAGATCGGAATCGCCTCTACGTGCGGCGGGCGATCGGCAACCCGCCCCTTCTCCCCGGCCTCACGTTCCTCGACCTCAGCCGCAGCGTGGGGACCGAGATCATCCCCCCCGCCATCGGGCCGACCGGCGTCGACTGGTCTCCCCAGGACGGGATCATCGCCTATAGCGGCCAGGGCGCCGCGGGCACGGACGACATCTTCGTCATGGACCCCAACGGCGCGAACAACCGCAACCTCACCAACAGCGCGACCGTCCGCGAGCGCCGGCCCCGCATCGACCCCACCGGCACCGTCGCCGTCTACGAGCGCATCGAGGGCATCACCACCGGCAAGGCGCAAATCTTCATCTTCCAGAACAGCGCGGTCCAGATCCCGGTCACGAGCGGCGGGCCGGGCACCGACGTCCTGTCTCTAACACCCTACGTCGTGGGCTCCGACTCCGACCCGGACTACTCGCCGAACGGCCAATCGATCGTCTTCCGCCGCCTCACCGCCACCGGCAACGGAGGACTGGGCACCTGGGACATGTGCACCGTAGCCGTAAACGGCTCGAACCTCACCGTCATCGCCTCCGGCGCCGTCTACCGCAGCTCGCCGGACTGGGGCCCGAACGGGATCGTCTTCACGGAAACCGACGTCGCCGCGGGCACCTCGAAAGTCGTCTTCGTCCAGCCCGACGGATCCGGGCGCCAGGTCCTGCTGACCCAGGCCGCCCGATTCAACCTCGGGACGGCGCGCTGGCTACCCTAGCCGCGCAACGCCGCTAGCCGCCGAACATCCCTTCCCGGTACGACGCGATCTTTCCCAGCACCGCGGAGGCGGCCACGGTCAGGGGCGAGCCCAGGTAGAGACGTCCGGGCCCGGAGCGGTTCTGGTAGTTGCGGTTGATGGCGGAGACCGTCACCTGTTCGGTCGAGCTCGAGACGCCGGGGCCGCAGCCGATGCATGCGCCGCAGCCGGGATGAATCACACGGACGCCCGTCTTCTCGAAGACGTCCACGTATCCCTGCCGCCGCGCGTACTCTTCGACGCTCTTCGAGCCGAACTGGATGAAGAAGTCGACGCCGTCGTGGACGCGCCGCCCCGCGCGGAGGGCTTCGCGCATCACCTGCGCGTAGAGGTCGAGGTCGACCTCCTTCCCCGCCGTGCAGGAGCCGCCGTAGGCGATGTCGATCTTCACCTCGGGCAGCTCGTCGATGTAGGCGCCGTTGGTGGGGTCGGAGGCAACGCCGCGCGCGGGATCACCCGGCGTCGCCACCATGGGGCGGACCTTTCCGAGGTCGATGACGTGAACGCCTCCCGCGTAGGCCGCGCCCGGATCGGGAGCGACGACTCTCGACCGCAGGCTCTCCATCGTCGTGCCGGGTCGCCGCGCCACGATCCACCGCAGGGTCTCTTCGTCGGCCTCACACACCCCCGCCTTTGCCGAGCACTCCGTGGCCATGTTGGCGAGGGTGGCTCGCTCGTCGGGGGGGAGCGAGAGAGGCCCGGTCCTCCGAACTCCATCACCCGGTCCAGCGTCTCCTGGCGCCGGGCGTGGTTCGCGAGGATGTAGAGCATCACGTCCTTGGCCGTGACCTCGGGCCGCAGCTCTCCCCGGAGCTCGAACCGGATCGACTCCGGGACCTCCACGAACGTGAAGCCGGAATGGACGAGGGCGGCGTACTCCGTGGCCCCCACGCCGTAGGCGAGCGCGCCCACCGCGCCCCCCATGCAGGTGTGGCTGTCCGTGGCCTGGATGAAATCGCCGGGCTCGAGGATCCGCTCGCGGGCCACGCTGTGGCAGATGCCGGGAGAGACTCCGTCCACCGCGGAATAGTCCTGGACGCCCGTCTTCTTCTGGAAGACGCGCTGCATCTCGCGAAGGACCTCGATCTTCGCAGAGAAGGGCGCCATGCGCGGCACCCCGTCCGCATAGATGAGGTGGTCCTCGAAGACCGCGAACTTGGCCGGGTTGGCCAGCCGGTAGTCCGGGCCGTGCTCCTGCTCGAGGAAGTAGTGGACCTGGGCGGTGGTGAACTCGTGGGAGTAGCCGCCGTCCACACGAACGCACACGGCGTCCCCCGGCTTCACGTATGCGACGCCGTGTGCGTTCAAGAGGTGTCCAGCCAGGATCTTCTCCGCCGAGCGTCATGGGACGCGGGCCCGTATCCAGAGCCGGTAGCTTGACCTCGCCCCGTGCGATAGGCATCCGTGAAGGGGAAGAGCCCCCCGTGCTCGATCACCGCCTGGGTGATCGGATCCCAGCCCTTCTGGAACTCGGAGAGGGGCAGGGCCTCTCCCGCCTGGAGGCGGCGCAGGATCTCGTGGTCGCCCATGAGCACGCCCTGGGCGATGTTGTTGCGGGCGTGGATGGGGGCGAAGGAGGCGGCGATCGCGATGCGGATGCCCGACCACTTCTCCGCCTGCACCGCGGTCTCCCGCGACGAGCCCACGCCCTTGCGGTAGCCGGAGACGATCACCTCGAAGTTGCCGTTCCGGAGCGAGTCCTGCGGGAAGAGCCGCTCCCCCGCGATCGTGATCCCCGCGTAGGCGTTGCGCGCGATGTCCTCCGGCTTGTAGTCGAAGCAGGCCCAGGCCGGGGTCATGGCGTCGGTGTTGATGTCGTCCAGGAGGTCCTCGACCCGGAGGTCCTTCATCTGCAGGTCGAGCTCGCCGCGGAGCTGACGCCGCACGAGCTCGGGATCCCGGGTGAGAAAGAGAACGCGCTTGCCCGGAGTGAGGGACACGGTACCGGACGTCATGCGTCTAGTTCACCACAAACGCCGGAGCGGCGGTACTCAGCCCCGGAGCCGCCCGGCGATCGCCTCGCCCACCTCGCGCGTGCCCATCGTCCCGCCGATGTCCGCGGTCGTGCGGTCGTTCTCCACCGCCCACCGCACCGCCGCCTCCACGCGCGCCGCCTCCTCCGTCCAGCCCAGGTGCTCGAGCATGAGCCCGGCGGTGAGGATCGCGCCCATCGGGTTCGCCACGTTCTTGCCCGCCATCGAGGGCGAAGACCCGTGCACCGGCTCGAAGAGACTGACGCGCCCCGGATGGATGTTGCCGGAGGCGGCCATGCCCAGGCCGCCCTGGAGGGCGGCCGCGAGGTCGGTGACGATGTCCCCGAACATGTTCGAGGTCACGATCACCTGGAACTGCCGGGGGGCGCGCACGAGCTGCAGGGCGAGGTTGTCGACGTAGAGGTGGCGGGCCTCGACGGCCGGGTACTCCGCCGCCACTTCCTTGAAGACGCGCTGCCAGAGGTCGTGGGCGTGGATGAGGACGTTCGACTTGTCCGCCATCACCACCTGGGTCTTCCCGCGCGCCTTCGCGAACTCGAACGCGTGGCGGACGATGCGCTCGACACCCTTGCGGGTGTTCACGTCGATCTCGGTTGCCACCTCGTCGGGGGTGCCCTTCTTGAGGTGCCCGCCCATCATCACGTAGAGCCCCTCCGTGTTCTCCCGGAAGACCACGAAGTCCACGTCCGCAGGGGTTGCCCCCTTCAAGGGGCAGAGCTTCTCGTGGAAGAGGCGGACCGGGCGGTAGTTCACGTAGAGGTCGAGCTTGAAGCGCAGGCCGAGCAGGATGTCCGCGGCGTGGCGGTTGTCCGGAACCCGCGGGTCCCCCATCGCCCCGAGCAGGATCGCGTCGAAGCCCTCTTGCAGCAGCTCCAGGCTGCCGGGCGGGAGTGTCACGCCCGTCCTCAGGTACCGATCCGCGCCCCAGTCGAACGGGGTGAGCCGGATCTCCTTGCCCGCCGCGTCCACCACCGCGGTCAGCGCCTTCACCGCCTCCGCGACGACCTCGACGCCGATCCCGTCGCCGGGGACGACCGCGATGCGCAGGACGCCGGCGCCCACCTGCTAACGGGGGAACGGGTTCATGAGCCAGCCCAGGACGAGTGTCGACAGCACGAAGAGGCCGAAGGCCCAGACGCCGAAGCGCAGCCGTTCCTTCGTGCTGTCCCGGAGCAGGGTGGCGAAGACGGTGGACACGAGGACGGAGAAGACGACCAGGCTCAGGAGGTGGGAGTGGGTCACGGCTTGCGCCCCCGGGCGGTGTCGTAGGCGTCCAGGATGACGAGGATGTTCAAGAGGCCGGCCACCGCGGTGAAGGTGTTGCCGTACTCGTACGTGATCGAGGTGACCTTGCCCGCGTCGAAGCCCAGGGCTCGGGCGGCGAAGTAGGGCGCGCCCATGGCCATCTGGGCGAGGGTGAAGAGGAGAGCCAGGGGGTCTTCGAGCCCGATGTAGAGCTGCAGGCGCGAGTCCATGGCCACGCCGAGCACGAAGAGCGCGAGCAGGCAGCCGAAGAAGATCAGCCCCTTGTTCCGCCGCCCCAGGTAGAGATGGCCCAGGCCGGGGACGAGCCAGCCCAGGATGGTCGCGGGAATGGCCCGGGCCGACTCCGGGGCGGTCGTCTCGGCTCTCGTCTCGGACAAATCGTTCTCTCCCCGCCCGCCGGTCCGCCAGCAAGCAATTCGGCGATGTTAAGGGCCCCGCCGAAGCCGCGTCAAGCCGCGGTGATTGACGCCCCCTCCCCCCCAACCTAATATGAAGAAGATGCGCCTGTCGCTCACGCTCGCGGCCCTGGCGGGTGTGGCGCTCCTCCGGCCGCCTCCCGCCCTCCCCGTCGAGATCTTCCCGTTCGAGCAGGTCCGTCCCGGCATGACCGGCGTGGGCCGGACCGTGTTCGAAGGGACCCGGGTGGAGGAGTTCCAGGTCCGCATCCTGGGGATCCTGGAGAACGCGATCGGGCCCAAGCACAGCGTGATCCTCGCCCGCCTGGACGGGGGGCCCCTCGAGAAGACCGGGGTCATCGCGGGGATGAGCGGCAGCCCCGTCTTCATCGACGGCAAGCTGGTGGGGGCGGTCGCCTACTCGTTCCCGTTCGGCAAGGAGCCGATCGCGGGCATCACCCCGATCGGGGAGATGATCGAAGCCACCCGGGTGGACACACCGCGCGCGGCGTCCGCCCGCTTCCTTCCCTCCCCGGGGCTCCTGGCCGGCCTCGCCCTCCCCCTCGACCGCGAGGCGGTCGCCGCCGCCTTCCGTCGGCCCCTGCAGTCCATCGTCCCCGGGGCCTACCACGGCGAGCCCACGCCCTTGCCAACTTCGCTCTCCCCGCTGGCGCTCCCCCTCGTCTTCTCCGGCTTCGACCCCGGCACCTTCGAGTGGGCGCGGGGCGTCTTCTCCGGGCTCGGCTTCGCGCCCCTCATGGGGACGGCGGGGGGCGGCACGAGCATGGCACCCCTCCCCGCGCTGGAGCCGGGAGCGGCGGTGGGCCTCTCCCTCATCGAGGGGGACATGGACCTGTCGGTCACGGGCACGATCACCCACATCGACGAGGATCGCGTCTACGCCTTCGGCCACCCGTTCTACAACCTGGGCCCCACCCAGTTCCCGATGAAGAAGGCCTACGTCTACTCGATCTACCCCAGCCTGCAGCAGTCCTGGAAGATCTCGGCCGCCCTCGACCCGGTGGGAACGATGGACCAGGACCGGCTGGTGGCGGTGTCGGGTCAGCTCGGACGCACCCCTCGCATGATCCCGGTGGAGGTGAAGCTCAACACCAGCCGGGGGGCGGAGCGCCGCTACTCCTACCGGATCGTGGAGGATGAGCTCTTCTCGCCGCTCCTCACCTTCCTGTCCCTTCTCTCGGTGCTGCAGGGCAACGAGCGCGCCTTCGGCACCTCCTCCATCCACATCGACGGCCGACTGGGCCTCTCCGGCCACCGTGAGATCCGCGTGCAGGACCTCTTCACCCTGAACCAGCCATCGGTGCAGGCGGCCGCCCTCGTGGCCGCTCCCCTCGCCTTCGTGATGAACAACAACTTCCAGAAGGTCACGGTGGAGAGGGTGGACCTCTCGGTGTCGTCCTTCGAGACGATCCAGAGCGCCGCCCTGCAGCGGGCGTGGATCGAGCGCAGCGGCCCCGTGCGCCCGGGCTCGACCGTTCCCGTCAAGGTGCTGCTCCGCACCTACCGCGGAGACGACCAGGTGGAGACGATCCCGCTCCTCGTGCCCGCGAGCGCCCCCGGGGGGACCTACACGCTGCTCGTAGCCGACGCGAGCGCGCTCACCGCGTTCGAGCAGCGGGAGATGCGCCAGCCCTTCGTCCCCCGCGATTTCGACCAGCTCGTGCGCGCGATCAACGGCCTCCGCCGCAGCGACCATCTCTACGCGCGGCTCCTCCGGCCGGTCGACGGGGCGATCGTGTCCGGCGAATACCTGCCCTCTCTCCCCTCTTCCGTCCTCTCCGTGCTCGGAGCCGCCGAGCAGGGATCGAACGTCGTGCCCATCCGTACCGCCGCGGTCTGGGATTTCGAGCTGCCCGTCGCCTACGCAGTGACGGGCTCCCGCACGCTCACCCTCACCGTCGAGCGGTGAGAGATTCCCGCCGCGCGCCGCGCCCGTCTCCCGGAGGATCCATGTCTTTGAGGCTGGCCCTCGCCCTCACCCTCGTCGCCGCCCCCTCGCTGGAGGCCGCGCAGCCCCAGTTCTGGAAGATCGAAGGGGCACGGGATTTCCTGGAGGGCGACGTGCAGGGCCTCTCCGTCGATTCCGAAGGCCGGGTGCGCCTGGCCCCGGCCTCTCGCGCCCTCCACGATCCCGAGGTCCCCAACCTCTGGTGCGTGGCCACGGACGCCAAGGGCACGCTCTACGCGGGGAGCGGCAACGACGGCAAGGTCTTCAAGTTCGAAGCGGGCAAGGCCTCGCTCTTCTTCGATGCCCCCGAGCTCGAGGCGCACGCGATCGCGGTGGGCCCCGACGGGCGTGTCTACGTGGGCACGGGACCGGACGGCAAGGTCTACGCGGTCGATGCCGCCGGGCAGTCCAGCACCTACTTCGACCCCGGGGACAAGTACGTCTGGGCCCTCTTGTTCGATCGGGAGGGCAACCTCTTCGTGGCCACGGGTGCGGAAGGCCGCGTGTACCGCGTGGACGCCAAGGGGAAGGCGCAGATCGTGCTCACCACCGCGGAGACCCACATCCTCTCCCTCGCCCAGGACGCCAAGGGCAACCTCTACGCGGGAAGCGCGGACGGCGGCGTCGTCTACCGCATCGATCCCGCGCTCAAGGTCTTCGTCGTGCTCGACTCTCCGTATCGCGAGGTGAAGGCGCTCCTCTCCGGAGAGGACGGGAGCGTCTACGTGGCCGCGATCGACGGGAAGACCAAGGACGCCGCGGCCCCTCCCGCTCCCGCGCCCCCGACGGGGCAAGGGGTGCCCGTCCCCGTCCCCGAGGTGACGGTGACGGAGAGCTTCTCCCTGGTCTCACCGGGAGCGGCCGCCGCCCCCGCGCCGTCGCGGCCGCCCGACGGCTCCGCCGGGGGGCCCACGAAAGGGGCGATCATCCGCATCCTTCCCTCCGGGGAAGTCGACACCCTGTGGACCTCCAGCGAAGAGACCCCCCATGCCCTCGCCGCATCCGCGGACGGCGTGCTCGTGGGAACCGGCAACAAGGGCAAGGTCTTCCGAGTCCGCAACGACCGTACGTGGACGATGGTCGCGGCCTTCCCGGCGGAGCAGGTGACCGGCCTCCTCCGCACGAAGGCCGGGGCGACCGCGCTCGCCACCTCCAACCCCGGTCGCCTGTTCTGGGTGGAGGCCACGCCCGGGAGCGGCGGCTCGTTCGTCTCCAAGGTGAAGGACACCGAGACCGTCTCGGGATGGGGTCGCCTGCGCTGGGAAGGCAAGCAGCCCGCGGGGAGCGAGATCCTCGTGCAGACGCGCAGCGGCAACACGGCCAGCCCGGATTCGACCTGGACCGACTGGTCCTCTCCCTATGCCAAGGCGGACGGGCAGCCGATCACCAGCGAGAGCGCGCGCTTCCTGCAGATCAAGGCGACACTCGGCGCCAAGAACGGCGCTCTCCCCGAGCTCGACTCCCTCACCGCGGCCTACCTGCAGCGCAACCTGCGGCCGCAGGTCCAGACCGTGACCGTCCACCCCCCAGGCGAGGTGTTCCAGAAGCCGATCTCGGTGGGCGGAGAGACGGAGATCCTCGGGCTGGAGACGCCGCCGGACAAGGCGGCGGCGGCCACCGCCGCCCAGGCCCGCACGGGGATGCCGCCCGCGACCGCCTTCAGCCGGAAGCTCTACCAGCGCGGGCTGCAGACCCTCTCCTGGAAGGCCGACGATCCCAACGGCGACACCCTCCTCTACGACGTCTACTACCGGAGCGTCGACGACCCCCGCTTCCGCCTGCTCCGCCGCGGTCTCACCGAGCCCGTGGTGGCCTGGGACACCTCGACCGTGCCCAACGGACGCTACATCGTGCGCGTCACCGTGTCCGATGCCCCCAGCAACCCCGCGGCGCTCTCCCTCACCGCGGACAAGGAGAGCGCGCCCTTCGACGTCGACAACACGCCGCCCGCGCTCGTGGTCACGCGTCGCGAAGGCCGGCCCCCCCGCGTCCGCGCCACCGCGCGCGACGAGGACAGCCTGATCCGTCGCGCCGAGTACTCGGTGGATGGAGGGCGATGGGAGGAGGTCCATCCGCTGGACGGCATCAACGACGCGAAGGAGGAGACCTACGAGATCCTCCTCCCCGACCTGTCCGGCCCCGGGCCGCATCTGGTGGTGGTGAGGGCGGTGGATGCCCTCGGCAACACCTCCACCGGGCGAGTCGAGGTCCCCTAGGGATTCCCCTGCGCGTCCTCCTCGTACGGGCCGGAGCGCTCGGCGATCTCCTGCTGCTCCGAGGCACGATCGCGGCCCTCCGTGTCGCTGGCCACGACATCTCGCTGCTGGCTCCCGCCGCCCCGGGGTCTGCGCTCCTGGGCCCGGGCCCCTCCGAGGTGAGCGAGGTCCTGCCCTGGGATGCTCCGGATACGGCGCGCTGGATCGCGGACGCCGCCTCCCCCTTCACCGAGCGCCTCGCGTCTTTCGGGGCCGCCCTCGCCTTCACTCGGAGCCAGGACGTGGTCTTGCGCTTGCTGGAGTTCGTGCCGCGCGTGATCGTCCGCGACCCCGCGCCCGCCTCCGGGCACGCCTCGCTCTGGCTCGCGGAAGCTGGTCGCGAGCTGGGGGGGGTTGCCGTGCCCGTCCCCGCGGACTTCGAGCCCACTCCCGAAGAGCAGGAGGCGGCGCGACCGCTGGTCGCGCGCCTGCCCCCCCGCTTCCTGGCCCTCCACCCGGGGAGCGGCTCCCCCGCCAAGAACTGGCCCCCCGATCGTTTTGCGGCGGTGGCCCGGGCCCTCTCCCCGTCCCGTCCCTGGCTCCTCGTGTCCGGGCCCGCGGACGAAGCCGCCGCCGCTGCGTTAGGCGCCGCTCCGGACGCGATCCGGGCCCGCTCGCTCCCCCTCCGCGTGCTGGGGGCCGTCCTCGCCCATGCCGGGTTGTTCGTGGGCCACGATTCGGGCGTCAGCCATCTCGCGGCCGCGTTCGGCGCCCCCGTCCTTGCCCTCTTCGGTCCCACCGACCCCGTCGTCTGGGCCCCGGTCGGCCGGCGCGTTCGCGCCCTGCGCTCTCCCGATCCCTCGCCGGCCGGGCTGTCGGTGGACGCGGTCCTGAAGGAAGCCCGGACTGCGTTCTAGGTTACGGGAGACCGCACGTCCATCCGGCTGATGAGCCGGTAGATGCTCACCGCCACCGGCCGGCCCCGGTACTGGACCGGCTCGAACCGCTGCAGGCGCAGCGCGTCCAGCACCGGCCGGGCCTGCTCCACATCGCCGGCGATGAGGGTCACCGTGGAGACGGTCCCGTCGCGGGCGACCACGGTTTCCAGGAAGAGCGTCCCCTCCCCCATGTCGCCGAGGAGGTCGGCGGACGAGAAGCCGGAGCGGGCCCGGGGGGCGGCCACATCGGTGAAGGGCAGGACCGGGTTCGCCTCCGTCCCCCACGCGGGCAGGCGGACGGGCGGCCAGCTCTCCTCCGCCACCCGGATGGCAGCCGCCGAGCGGTCGAGCGCGAGCGCGCCCGCGAGGACGGCGGCGAGGAGAAGGCTCGCCGTGACCAGGCTGGGCAGGATCAAGGGGCGGGCGGCGAGCACGGTGCGGAAGATCAGGGCCAGGCCGGGCCCCCGGCTCTCCACGTCGAGGCGATGGAAGACGCGGGAAGCGATGTCGTCCCCCGATTGAATCCGGGGAAGGTCGGCGAGGCCGTCCAGCGCCGCGCGCAGGGAACGCAGCCTTCCCGCACAGGCCGGGCACGACTCGAGGTGCGCGGTCAGGCGGCGCGCGGTGCCGGGCGGCAGATCGCCGTCCACAAACGCCGACAGCGAGCGGCGCGCGCTCCGGCAGATCATCGCGGGCCCTCCGCCGGGCCGTCCTCGAACCGCGCGCGCAGCGCTTCGCGCGCCCGCGCGAGCCGGCTCTTCACCGTCCCCTCCGGGAGCCGCAGCGTGGCCGCGATCGCTTCGCAGGAGAGCCCTTCCACCTCGCGCAGGAGCAGGACGGCCCGATGCGCGAAGGAGAGGCCGAGCAGCGCCGCCTGCATCCGCTCCGCCCGCTCGCGACGGCGCACTTCCTCGTAGGGGCTGGCCGGGTCGGGCTGGGCGGCGGCGAGACGGGCCTCTTCCGCGGGGGTGAGCTCGCTCAAGGCCCGTCCCCGATTCCCTCCCCGACGGCTCCAGAAGCGCCGTCGGTTGTGGCACTGGTTGACCACGATCCGGTAGATCCAGGTCTTGAGGCTGCTGCGTCCCTCGAAGCGGCCCAGGGTGCGGTAGACCTGCAGGAACACGTCCTGCGCCACATCCTTCGCCTCCTCCGCGTCTCCGAGGAGGCGCGTGGCCAGGTTGAAGACCATCCCCTCGTGCAGTCCGACGAGCCGGGCGAAGGCCTCGGGGTCCCCCGTCCGGCACTGCTCGACGAGGCCGATCTCGGGCGACCCGGAGGCGGCCCGGGCATCGACCGCCCCGAGCGAGATCTCCCCCGTGGCCATGGCGAAGTCGGACCTCGAAGACTTGGACACCGGCCCACCGCTCCTGGGTCCATCGTACGCCCCCGCCGCGGGGCGTGGTCAAGAGCGGGCCGAGCGCACCCCCCGCCGGGCGACCAGGGTGGCGGCGGTGCCCATCCCCCCGGTGATCGCGAACACGACGAGACCGGCCGCGGACAGCCAGTCGCCGAAGCGGCGGGGCGAGAGAATGGCGAGGACGGCTCCCGCGAGGTCGAAGCCGTGTCCCGCGCGCAGGCCCGCGATGGCGCCGAGGCTGGCCAGGACGACGAGGCCGGACGCGGCCGCGGCGCCGAAGCGCCGACGAGGCCACGCCGGACGACGGCGCCGCGGCCGAGTGGATGGCCCCGCTTCGGCGCCTCCACCGAGAACGTCGGCTCGCGCACGCCCCAGGGGACGAAGCGGGCCAGCATCACCATGCCCGGGACTCCCGTGAGCACGGTGAAGATGAAGAAGTCGCGCCACCCGATCGCATCGGCGAGGTAACCCGCCACCGGGCCCGCGAGCACGCGCGGGATCGTGAACAGGCTGGAGAGGAGGGCGTACTGGGTCGCGGAGAACCGCTTCTGCGTGAGGCGCAGCAGGAGCACGCCGAAAGCACCCGAGCCGAGACCGGTGGACCCCAGCTCGAAAGCCTGGGCCGCGTACATGAGAGGACGATTCACGCCCACCTGGGCGACCGCGGCATAGCCGAGGTTCGAGGCGATCTGCAGAAAGCCGAAGACCCAGAGCGCGCGCCCGAGCCCCATGCTCTGGGTGAGGAGGCCGCCCACGAACGTCCCCACGATGGCCGAGACCTGGCCGATGGTGGCGGTGGCGATGCCCACGTCGACGTCGTTGAACCCGACCTGCACGAGAAAGGGGCGCGTGAGCGACTGCGTGAGCTGGTCGCTCAGCTTGTAGAGGACCACGAAGGCCAGGATCTCGATCGAGCGGTGCTGGGCGAGAAAGCCGACGAACGGCCCCCACACCGCCTCCCGCAGCGTCTGCGGCGGCTCGGGCAACGCCTCCGGCTCCGGCGCCTTGAGCGTCACGAGCATGAAGGGCAGGTAGGCGAGCGCGAGCAGCAGGTTGACGAGCTTCCAGGAGGTGAAGGAGGCGAGGGTGATGGCCGCACCCCCGGAGACGAGCATGGCCGCCCGGTAGAGGGCGACCCGGGCCCCCACCGCCGCCCCGTGCTCCTCGGGACGCAGCACCTCGACCGTGTACGCGTCGTAGGCGATGTCGTGGGTGGCGGAGGCGAACGCGATCGCGAGGGCGAGTCCCCCGATGACCCATACCGCCTCCGGGTGGTCGGAGACGCCGGAGAGCCAGAGCCCGAGCGCGACGAGGACCGCCTGGCTGACGAGCATCCAGCCCCGCTTCCGTCCGAGGAAGGGTGGCGGGTAGCGGTCCATGGAGGGCGACCAGAGCAGCTTGAACGTCCAGGGCGCCTGGGCCAGCGTGAACAGGCCGATCACCTTGATGTCGACACCCGCTCGCGCCATCCACGTGGGGATGGCGATCCAGACGAGGCCCAGGGGGAGTCCGGAGGCGAAGGAGAGGAGGGCGACGGAAAGGAGGCGCCAGCTCCGGACGACGGAGCGCGCCGCGGCCCAGGTACCGCCCACCCCGGGCGCCGCGGCGCGCGTCGTCGTCCCCTCGGTCAAGCGGCCGCGTAGGGTAGCACTGCCACCGGCGCGGTTATACTCGATTCCTCCACGCCTTCGACCGCAATGCCAAGCGCGGTGGCCGTCCCGCTTCGATCTGGCCCCTTCCTCCTGGGGCTGCTGCTCGGCGCTCTTCCCTGCGCGGGCGGCGAGCCGCTCTCGCTCTTCGGGGGGCATCTTTCCCTCGGGGGGGAGATGAGCGGCGCCTACGGCACTCACGATCGGGGCTACTTCAACAACACCGACTACGGCACCAACAACCTGCGTCTCTTCCGCCTCGACCTCGCGGCCGAGCTCCGCGCGGGCCCCCATTTCGGCGCGATGGCGGACGTGCGCACCGACAACCTCAACGCTCCCCGCGCCTACGCGCTCTATCTCCGGCTGCGGCCGTGGCGCGATCGTCCGTTCGACGTCCAGGCGGGGCAGATCCCCACCGTGTTCGGAGCTTTCCCGCGACGCCGCTACCTGCTGGACAACCCCCTGATCGGCACGCCGCTCGCCTACCAGTACCTCACCTCGCTGCGCGCGGACGCGGTTCCCCTCAACGCGAACCAGCTCGCCGCCCGCCGCGGCCTCGGCTGGCTCGTACCCTATCCGGAAGCCTCGCCGCCCCTCGCCGCCGGCCTCCCCCTCGTCAACGCCGAGCGCTGGGACACCGGCGTCGAGGTGCGTTTGGGCTCGGACCCGGTCCAGCTCGCCCTGTCCGTCACCCAGGGGACGCTCTGCCAGCCCCAGTTCCACGACGACAACACGGGCAAGCAGGTCTCGGGGCGCGTCGCCTGGAAGCCGGTAAGCGGGCTCACCGCCGGCCTGTCGGGGGCGCTCGGGCCGTACCTCGCGCGATCCGTCACGGACACGCTGCCCCCCGGCCTGCCCCGCGCTTACGACCAGAAGGTGCTGGGGCTGGACCTCGAATGGGCGTACGGCTACTGGATCGTCCGCGCGGAGGTCATCTGGAACGCGTGGGAGGTCCCGGTCCTCGAAGCCCCGTTCATCGACAGCCCCCTCAAGGCGCTAGGGCTCACCCTCGAGGCCCGATACAAAGTGGCGCCCGGCTTGTACGTCGCCGCCCGCGCCGACCGCCTGAACTTCAGCCGGATCGAGACGTCGTACTCATCGCTCCCCTGGGACGCTCCGGTGACGCGGGTGGAGGCCGGCGTGGGCTACTCGATCCGGCGGCATTTCCTGCTGAAGGCCATCTACCAGTACGATCGCCGCGACGGCGGATACACGCGCCCCGAAGCGAACCTGGTCGCCGGCCAGCTGCTGGTGTGGTTCTGAGCTCGGTGAGCATCCTCTCCGTGCTGGCGGTCGCCCTGCTCGCCGCCGCCCCCCGTCAGGACCTCACCCGTCCCGACTCCCGGCCCGGCACCATCCGGGGCCGGGTCGAGATCCGCCGCGAGCTCAATCCCGTCGAGCCCCGCCCCAACGTGGCCGAGCTGGGCCCGGGCCCGGCCCGCGAGCGGCCCGACCGACGGCGCAGCGTCGTCTACCTGGAGACCGCGCCCCAGGGCGCCTTCGAGGACCACGACCGCACCCGGGCCGTCCTCGATCAGAGGAACGAGGCCTTCGTCCCCTACGTGCTCGCCATCCCCGTGGGCGCGATCGTGGACTTTCCCAACAGCGATCGCACGTATCACAACGTCTTCTCGTTCTCCAAGGCGCGCCGCTTCGACCTCGGCCGCTACGGGCGCGGAGAGTCGAAGTTCGTCCGCTTCGACAAGCCGGGGGTGGTGCGCGTGTTCTGCGAGATCCACTCCCACATGTCCGCCTTCATACTCGTGTTCGCCCATCGCTTCTTCGCCACCACCGACTCCGAGGGACGTTACCGCATCGACGACGTCCCCGGGGGGACCTACACTCTGGCCGCCTGGAACGACGGCGAGGTCAGGGAGACGCGCGCCGTCCGGGTGCCGGAGGGGGGTACCGTGGAGCAGGATTTCGTGGTGCGTTGAGAATGCGCTTCCTGTCCACGCTGCGCAGCCGCATCTTCGTGGCCACGAGCCTGCTCGCGCTTCTCCCCATCGGCCTCGTCCTGCAGTTCCTGAGCGCGCGCGCCACCGGCGAGATCGAGGCCCAGCTGCGCCGCGGGCTCCAGGAATCTGCGGCCCTCGTCCAGCAGCACCACGCGGACCGGGGAAGGGTCCTCCTCGAGCGCGCCCGTCTCGTGGCCGACCTGCCCCGGCTCAAGGCCGCCCTCGCCACCCGGGATCCCCCCACCATCGACCCGCTGGCCCGTGACTACCGGGAGCGCGTGAAGGCGGACGTCTTCGCCCTCACGGACGGCAGGGGCCGGCCCCTCGTGGCCCTCGGCGACGTAGGCCTCGAGACCGCGGGCGTCGGCCCTGCGCTCTCCGGCCGGGAGACCGCGTCGCTCCAGGCGGGCACCGCGGGCCTCTTCGAGATCGTGACCGTTCCCGTCTCCATGGCGGAGCCTCGGGAGGTCCTGGGCACGCTGACCCTCGGCACCGCCCTCGACGACGCCATGGCCGCGCGCTTCAAGGCCCTCACCGGGAGCGACGTGGCCCTCGCCTACAAGGGCAGGGTGCGCGCATCGACCCTCCCCCGGGCGAGCGACGCGGGGCTGCAGCCGGCGCTCCAGAGCGAGGGGGTCGCCAACCTCCGTCTCGACGGCGACGAATACGTTGCCGTCCACGAGCCCCTGGGCGACGGGAAAGACGCGCCCCAGGTCCTGGTGCTGCGCTCCCGCAGCCAGAGCCTGCGCTTCCTGAGCACGCTCCGCACGGCCCTGCTCCTGGCCGCGGCCGCGGGGGTGGCGGTGGCCGTGCTCCTCAGCTACGTCGTGGCCCGGAGCGTGACCCGGCCCCTCGCCGTCATTACCGGTACCATGCGCGAAGTGGCGGCCACCGGCGACCTCGCGCGCAAGATCGACCTTTCCGGCAGCGGGCACGACGAGGACACGCGTCTCCTCGCCCGGACGTTCAACAGCCTCACCGACTCCATCGCGCGATTCCAGCGGGAGGGGGCCCTGCGCGACCGGCTCAGCGCCCTGGGGCGGCTCTCCACCGTGGTCGCGCACGAGGTGCGCAACCCGCTCATGATCATCAAGGCCTCCCTCCGCTCCCTGCGCCGGGACGCCCTCCCCGAGGCGCGCGAGGCCCTCGACGACATCGACCACGAGGTGGCGCGTCTGGACCGGACGGTGGGTGACGTCCTGGACTTCGCGCGTCCTGTCCGGCTGGATTGCGCCGCGGCCGACCTGAACGCGATCTGCCGGGAAGCGGTGCAGGCCACCCGCGCGTCCGGGGAGCGCTCCGAGGTCGATCTCTCCCTCGACGACCGCCTCCCCCCCCTCGTGACCGACGCGGAGCGCCTCCGCACCGTGCTCGTGAACGTGCTCGCCAACGCCCGGGAGAGCGTCCGCGAGAAGAGCGGAGGACCGCCGGAGGACGGCGGCCGCCCCGCGATCGCCCTGCGTACCTTCGGGCTGGCGCGAGACCCGCGCCGCGGTGGTGGTGGAGGATCGGGGAACGGGGATCGCGGCCGAGGACCTTCTGCACGTGTTCGAGCCCTACTACACCACCCGCCGGACGGGCACCGGCCTCGGCCTCGCCATCGCCAAGAACATCGTGGAGTCCCTGGGAGGTGCCATCTCCGCGGAGAGCCGGGCCGGAGAGGGCACCACGATCCGTCTCGAGCTGCCCCTGGCCGGCCCGGGGGGGCAGCCCTGACCATGGACCTCCGCGGCTCGATCCTCCTCGTGGACGACGAGGAGAAGATCCTCAAGGCGCTGGGCCGCGCCCTTCGCGAGGAGGGACACGAGGTGGTGGCCACCGCGAGCCCCCGCGAAGCCCGCCGCCTGCTCGCCGACCGTGCCTTCGACCTCCTGGTCGTGGACAACCGGATGCCGGAGACGACAGGCCTGGAGCTGATCCGCGAGCTGGTGGCCTCCACCTCCGAGGGCGAGCGCCCGCACATCATCATGATGACCGCCCACGCCACCGTCGACAACGCGATCGAGGCCATGAAGCTCGGAGCCTACGACTTCCTGCAGAAGCCGTTCGAGGTGGACGAGCTGCTGGTGGCGACCCGGCGCGCCCTCGAGCACCAGCGGCTCCGGGGCGAGCATCGCTACCTCCTCGCGGAGCGCGACGAGGAGTTCGCCCATTACGGGATCGTCGGCCGGAGCCGGGCCATCCAGGAGGTGCTCGCCCGGATCGAGAAGGTCGCGCCCTCGCAGGAGCACGGTGCTCGTCACCGGGGAGACGGGGACGGGCAAGGAGCTGGTGGCCCGCGCCATCCACGACCGCAGTCCCCAGCGCGAGATGCCCCTCATCAAGGTCAACTGCGCGGCGATCCCGGAGCCGCTGCTGGAGTCGGAGCTCTTCGGCCACGTGCGCGGAGCCTTCACGGGGGCGATCAGCAACAAGAAGGGCAAGTTCGCCCTCGCCGACGGGGGGACGCTGTTCCTGGACGAGATCGGCACCCTCACCACCGCGATCCAGGCCAAGCTCCTCCGCGTGCTCCAGGAGCGGGAGTTCGAGCCCCTGGGCGCGGAGCGCACCCAGCGCGTGGAGGTGCGGGTGATCGCGGCCACGAACCGCGATCTCCGCGCCCTGGTCGCGGACGGGCGGTTCCAGGAGGACCTGTTCTACCGGCTCAACGTCATTCCCATCGAGCTGCCCCCGCTGCGGGAGCGGCGGGAGGACATCCCCCTCCTCGTGGATCATTTCGTGCACAAGCACGTGCAGCGCACCGGCAAGCGGATCGAGCGCGTGGAAAAGGGGGCGCTCGGCGCCCTCGAGGCCTACGACTGGCCGGGCAACGTGCGGGAGCTGGAGAACGCCATCGAGCGGGCGGTGGTGCTGGCGAGCGGTTCCGTCATCGACATCGGTGACGTCTCCCTCATGGGCGCGGGCTCCACGGCCGCCTCCGGCCTGCCCTCGCCGAAGCTCCACCCGAACGTGGAGTGGGCGGAGCGCGAGTCCGTTCGTCGCGCCCTCCGCCAGGCGGGGGGAGTCAAGAAGGACGCCGCCGAGATCCTCGGCATCAGCCAGCGCGCCCTCAGCTACTATCTAGGCAAGTACAGGATTGACTGACACCCGCCCGCCGCCCTTTTCGCTAGGCGTAATTGCTTACGCGTGGCGAAAAGGGCGACGATCTGGACCCTTCTCCCATCCTCATCCATTGCGGGCACGGGCCTTGCTGGATCCGTTATCGGAGCTCGGCACGCCCGGCGTGTCGTTTCCAGGAGGAGACTGACCTTGAATCGACACAACACACCACCCATCGCCGTGATCCTGCCGCTCGCTCTCGCCCTCTCCGCACCGCTGGCCGCCGCCGACGCGCCGGTCAAGACTTTCGAGATCACCGCCTCCCGCTTCGAGTTCCAGCCCGACCGCATCGAGGTCACGGAAGGCGATCAGGTGAGGCTGGCCCTCCACTCGACGGACACCACCCACGGCTTCTCCATCCCCGAGCTCAAGGTGAAGGTGAGGATCCCCAAGGGCGGCGCGACGGTGACCGCGGAGTTCGTGGCCAGCCAGGCGGGCACGTTCACGATCAAGTGCTCGGAGTATTGCGGGCCCCGTCACAAGCAGATGCTGGCCACGCTCGTGGTCACGGCGAAAGGGGGAGGGCAATGAGGGGCTCATCCCTTCGGGTCGGCATGGTCTCCCTGGGTCTGGCTTGGAGCGTGGGACTCGCGCTATCCAGCGGAGCGGTCGCGCAGACGGCTAACGCGACCGGCGCGACCGCCCCGCTGGATGACGATCTCGACTTCGACCCCGCCGAGCCCGACTTCACGATCATCACCCTCCCCACCAACCTCCGGCTTCCGCGCCACAAGCTCGGCTTCAGCCTGACCCACCGCTTCGCGCGCCCCCTCGGCCGCGGCGACTTCGGCGATCTCGTGAGCGACTTCTTCGGCTTCGACGGAGGGGCCCAGATCGGCCTCGGCCTGCGCTTCGGTCTCTTCCGGGGGACCCAGCTCGCGATCTACCGCACCAGCGACCGCACCATCCAGTTCTACGAGCAGTCCGAGCTGCTGAGCCAGCGGCGGCACGCGGTGGGGGTTTCATTGCAGGCCTCGATCGAGGGGACGGACAACTTCGGCCTCTCCGATCCGCGGGTCGAGGGGCTGGACGCTACCTTCTCTCCTGCCTTCTCCCTCGTGATCTCCCGGAAGTTCGGGACCCGGGGCGCCGCCTACCTCGTCCCCCGCTGGGTGGGAAACACCAGCCTCGTCGAGCGCCAGAACGGCGAGGACGACTCGACGTTGCTCCTCGGCATTGGCCTGCGTGTGCGCGTGTACGGGTCGACCTACCTCACCGGCGAGTACCTCCCCCGCCTCGCCGGATACAAGGGCAGCTTCTGCTCCGGAGGCCTCTGCCTCGGCGACACCAAGCCTCTCCTCACGTTCGCCCTCGAGAAGCAGGTGGGGGGCCACGCCTTCCAGCTCAACTTCTCGAACGGCTTCGGGACCACACCGCGGCAGACCGCGGTGGAGCAGACCCGCGACAACGACTGGTTCATCGGCTTCAACCTCAGCCGCAAGTTCTTCTGACGCGCTGCGTCCCCGGCCGCCCTCCCGCTTAGAATCGATCCCGGGAGGGCGCCGGTGACGGTGGTCGTCCAGAAGTACGGCGGGTCGTCCGTCGCCAACGTGGAGCGCATCCGCGAGGTCGCGGACCGGGTGGCCCGCACCCGGGCTTCGGGCCGCGACGTGGTGGTCGTGGTCTCGGCCATGGGCGACACCACGGACGAGCTCCTGGCCCTCGCCCGCCGCGTCACGGAAAACCCCTCCCGCCGCGAGCTGGACATGCTCCTCACCGCGGGGGAGCGGATCGCCATGGCCCTCCTCGCCCTCGCCCTCAACGACCAGGGAGTGCCCGCGGTCAGCTTCACGGGATCGCAGTCGGGGATCATCACGAGCGACGCCCACACGAACGCGCGGATCGTGGAGGTCCGGCCCTTCCGCGTGGAGGACGAGCTCCGGCGCGGGAAGGTGGTGATCGTGGCCGGATACCAGGGCGTGTCCTACAAGCGGGAGGTCACGACCCTCGGGCGGGGGGGCTCGGACACGACGGCGGTGGCGCTGGCCGCGGCCCTGGGGGCGGAGGCCTGCGAGATCTACAGCGACGTGGCCGGCGTCTTCTCCGCCGACCCGCGCGTCGTGCCCGCGGCGCGCCGCCTGTCCGAGATCTCGTACGAGGAGATGCAGGAGATGGCGGAAGCGGGAGCCCGCGTCCTGAACGCTCAGGCCGTGGAGTTCGCAAAGGAGCGCGGGATAGCGATCTACGCCCGCGCCACCGCGGGGGGCCCGGAGGAGACCGTGGTGCGCCGCTTTCCTCCCGCCACCCCCGGGCGCGTGGTGGGAGTGGCCACCGAGACCGGGCTCGTCCACCTCACCTTCGGGTCGGCCGGACCCGACGAGCTCTTGCCGCTCCTCCAGCTCCTCGACGAGCGGGGCGCCCCCGGGAAGCAGCTCCGCTTCGACGCGCCGCGGGGCGCCTCCCTCGTGCTCGCCCTGGAGAACCTCCACGACTTTCCCTCCCTGCGCCGCGAGCTGGCCGCGCGCTTCCCGGGGGTGGCGGTTCTTGAGGGGCTGGGTGCCATCTCCGCGATCGGGGCCGGCATCAACGCGCGGTTCACGAGCGTGCGCGAGTGCCTGCGCCTGCTCGCGGGGGCGGGGCTCTGCGTCCACGGGCTCAGCACCTCGCGCTTCCGGGTCAGCCTCCTCCTGGAGGCGGAGGGGGTGGAGACGGCGGCTCGTCTCCTGCACCGCGAGCTGGTCGAGACTCAGAGTCCGTAGGCCCGGCGTTTCTTGTGGAGGGCCTGGCGGGTAATGCCCAGCTCGGCGGCGGCCGCGGCCAGCGTTCGGTGGCGGGCCAGGACCTGGCGCACCTTCTCGCACTCGAAATCGCGCACCGACGTCTTGAGCCTCGCCGGTTCCCGAATTGGAGAAAGCCTGACGTCCGGGGACAAGTGGTCGAGGCGAACCGCCTGACCGCGGCCGTTGATGAGGAGCCGCACCATCTCGCTCCGGAGCTGCCGCACGTTGCCGGGCCAGGGGCAGGACCGGAGCGCCGCCCGCACCTCTTCGGCGAGCTCGGGAACGGGCAGTTGCGCTCGCCGGGCCGCGTCTTCCAGGAAGTGGCGGGCGAGAGTGATGACGTCCTCGCCCCGATCGCGCAGGGGCGGAACCTCCAGAACGTAATCGATGAGCCGATAGAGGAGGTCCTCCCGAAAGCGTCCTTCGGCCACGCGCCGACGCAGGTCCACGTTGGTCGCGCTGAGCACGCGCACGTTCGCCTTGCGCGGTCGGCTCTCGCCGAGCGGGTGGTACTCGCGCTCCTCGAGAAAGCGGAGGAGCTTGGCCTGGGCGCGCGCGCTGAGCTCGCCGACCTCGTCGATGAACAGCGTTCCCCCTTCGGCCCGGGCCACGTAGCCCTCCCGGGCCGAGTGCGCCCCGGTGAAGGCGCCCCGGGCATGGCCGAAGAGCTCGCCGTCGAACAGCTCGTCACTGAACCCCGCCGCGTTGAAGGGCACGAACAGGCCCCGGCGGCGGCGAAACCCCCCGTGAAGGGCGCGGGCCACCATTTCCTTGCCCACTCCCGTTTCCCCGTGGATGTACACCGTCGCATCGAAGGGCGCCAGCCACGCGATGTCGCGGCGCAGCGCCCGCATGACCGGTGACTTTCCGACGATCTCGGGGAAGCCGGCCGGGTCGTGATCGTCCCCACCCCCGCCCCCGGGGAGAGCGCCCTCCAGTCCCACGTCCACCTCCTCATTGGATCGAGAGACGCGAAGACTAGAGAGGGCGGGGGCCTGGTCGATCGGGGGCTGTGACGGATTCCGAACTGTCACAACCGGGTGGCTCTTTTGTTGACACCCACGGGGGGCTGCCCTAGTCTGCGACCGAAGATGTTGCGCTTCCTCACTGCCGGCGAGTCCCACGGACCCGCCCTCACCGTGATCGTGGAAGGCCTTCCCGCCGGCGTGCCCGTCGATCGCGAAGCCATCGACTCCGATCTCCGGCGGCGTCAGGGCGGCTACGGTCGCGGCGGGCGCATGAAGATCGAGAAGGACGCGGTGGAGGTGCTGGCGGGGGTGCGTCACGGACACACCCTGGGCAGCCCGGTGTCCCTCCTCGTGCGCAACAAGGACTTCGAGAACTGGCGGGACGTGATGACCCCCGACCCGCCGGCCCCGGAGACGAAGCGGCGTGTCCTGCGCTATCCGCGGCCGGGCCACGCCGACCTCGCGGGGGCCCTCAAGTACCTCACCGACGACTTGCGAAACGTCCTGGAGCGGGCGAGCGCCCGCGAGACCACCGCGCGCGTGGCCGCGGGCGCGCTCGCCCGCGCCCTGCTCCGCTGCGCCGGGGTCGAGATCCGCAGTCACGTGATGCGGATCGGAGCGGCGGGCCTGCCTCCGGGACCGCCCGTTCCGTGGGAAGGCCTGGACAAGATCGAGGACAGCCCCGTGCGCTGCGCGGACGCCGCCGCCGGGGCGGCCATGATGGCGGAGATCGACCGCGCCAAGAAGGCAGGAGACAGCCTGGGCGGGGTGTTCGAGGTGGTGGCACGCGGCCTCCCCCCGGGGCTCGGCTCCTTCGCCCATTGGGATCGGCGGCTCGACGGCCGGCTGGGCCAGGCCCTCATGTCCATTCCCTCGGTGAAGGCGGTCGCGCTCGGTGCGGGCTTCTCCGCGGCCCAGACCTCCGGGGCCGCCTTCCACGACGAGATCCTCTACGACGACGAAGCGGGATTGCACCGGGGCAGCAATCGCGCGGGCGGCCTCGAGGGCGGGGTCACGAACGGCGAGGAATTGCGGGCCCAGGCGGTGGTGAAGCCCATCCCCACCCTCCTCATCCCGCTCCGCTCGATCGACATGAAGACCAAGGAGCCGCAGGCCGCCTCCGTGGAGCGGAGCGACACCTGCGTCGTGCCCGCGGCGGGGGTGGTGGGCGAGGCGATGGTGGCGTGGGTGGCCGCAGACGCCCTCCTCGAGAAATTCGGGGGCGACTCGCTTCGTGAGCTGCTCGATCACCTGGAGAGCACGCGTGCGCGCTGGCAGGAGCTCCTGGCCCGGCGCGTCGTGGAGGACTCCTAGGCTTGGCCATTCGCCCCATCGTGAAGTACGGCACCCCCGTGCTTCACGCGGCTTCCCGGACGGTCCCCGAGATCGACGGGCAGATCGCCGCGCTCCTGCGCGACATGGTCGACACCATGTACGCCGCGCCCGGCATCGGCCTCGCCGCGCCCCAGATCGGCATCCCCCTGCGCGTCATCGTGATCGACCTCTCCGTGGGCGAGGACAAGAGCCAGCTCATCCAGCTCGTGAACCCGGAGCTCCTGGAGAAGGAGGGCGAGCAGCGCCACGAGGAGGGCTGCCTGTCCGTTCCCGGCTACGGCGGCACTCCCGTGCGCCCCGCGCGCGTGGTCGTGAAGGGGCTCGACGCGGATGGCAAGGAGCGGGTCTACACCGGCACCGAGCTCCTGGCGCGGGCCTTCTGCCACGAGATCGACCACATCGACGGCCTGCTCTTCGTGGACCGCCTTTCGCCCCTGAAGCGGGACCTCCTGAAGCGGAAGCTCCGACGGCGCGTGAAGAGCGACGACTGGGACGAGTAGCGTCCTTGCGCATCGTATTCCTCGGAAGCGGGGCCTTCGCCATCCCCTCCTTCGAGGCCCTGCTCGACGCCGGTCACGAGGTGAGGGCACTCGTCACCCAGCCCGACCGCGAGAAGGGCCGCGGCCAGCTACTGGCGCCCCCGCCCCTCAAGCCCGTGGCCGTCGCCCGCCACGTCCCCGTGCTCCAGCCGAGGCGCGTGCGGGAGCCCGCCGCCCAGGAGGCGCTGCGCGCCCTCGCGCCCGAGCTGCAGGTGGTCGTGGCCTACGGGCAGATCCTCCCCCGCAGCGTGATCGAGATCCCGCCCCTCGGCACCGTCAACGTCCACGGCTCGCTCCTCCCCCGGCTGCGCGGCGCCGCCCCCGTCCAATGGGCGATCGCGCGCGGGGACGAGGAGACGGGCGTCACCACCATGCTGATCGACGAAGGGCTCGACACCGGGCCGGTGCTCCTTTTCCGACGCACGAGCATCGGGCCGGAAGAAACGGCGGCGGAACTCGAACCACGCCTGGCACGACTCGGGGCGGAGGTGCTCCTCGAGACCGTTCATGGGCTGGCTTCGGGCACCCTCCGACCGATTCCCCAGGACAACGCCCAGGCCACGCTCGCCCCGCTCCTCAAGAAGGAAGACGGGCGGATGGACTGGGGACGTCCCGCCGCCGGAGCTGGTGAACAAGGTGCGCGGATTCCACCCGTGGCCCGGGGCCTTCACCACCTTCAACGGCCGCCAGGTCAAGGTCCTGAGGGCCGGGCTCGCCGAGCCAGGCCCCGGCGACCCGGGGGTGGTGATCGGCCTGGATGGGCGCGGAATCTTGGTCGCCGGGGGCGAGGGAACCCGCCTCAAGCTCCTGGAAGTCCAGCCGGAGAGCCGGCGGGCGATGAGCGCGGGCGCCTACGCGGCCGGGGCCCGGATCGCGCCGGGCGCGCGACTCGGCGGACCGTGACCACGCCGGCCCGGCCGCTCGCATTCAGGATTCTCCGCGACGTGGAAAGCGGACCCACCCTGGGCGAGCGGCTGGCCGCGCCGGAGGTCGAGGCGCTCCCTCCCCGCGAGCGCTCTTTCCTGCACGAGCTCACGCTCGGGGTGCTGCGGCGGCGGGGCGCGCTCGACCACGCGCTGCGCCCTCTCGTCGATCGCCCCCTGGAGAGCCTCTCCCCCGACGTGCTCACCGCCCTGCGCCTCGGCGCCTACCAGATCCTTCACCTGCGCGTGCCCGAGCACGCCGCCGTGTCGGAGTCGGTGGAGCTCGTGCGAGCCGGGAAGCCGCGAGCTACCGGCTTCGTCAATGCCGTGCTGCGCCGCCTCGCCCGCGAGGGATCGCCTCCGGACCCGGATCCCGAGCGCGACCCCGAGGCCTGGCTGACCACCGCGGGTTCGCTGCCGCCCTGGCTCGCCCAGAGGTGGCGAGAGCGGCTGGGGCCGGCGGCGGCGGTGGCCCGTGCCCGTGCGCTACTCCAGGCTCCCCCCACGTTCTTTCGAATCAACCCTCGCCACGAGATGACGAGGGAGGCCCTCGCCGCCGCGGGAATCGAAGCGCACCTCACCGACGTGCCCGGCGCGTGGGAGCTGCAGTCGGGCCGCCTCACCGACCTGGCTCGCGAGGGCCGTGTCTACGTGCAGGACCGATCCTCCCAGCTCGTCGCCCGCCTTGCCGCCTCCTCCGGCCTCGTCCTGGACGCCTGCGCCGCCCCGGGCGGGAAGTCGCTGCTGATCGCCGACCTGCTCGGCCCCTCGACACGGGTGGTCGCCGCGGAGGCGGCGCCCCGCCGGCTGCGCACCCTTGCCTCCCTGTGCACGCTGTGGGGAGCCGCGAGCGTCCTCCCCCTCGGCGCGGACGCGCGCCGGCCCCCGTTCCGGACCGCCTTCGACGCCGTGCTCCTCGACGCTCCCTGCAGTGGCCTGGGGACGATCGCCCGCCATCCCGACATCCGGTGGCGGCTGCGCCCGCGCGACGTCCTCCGCCAGGCGAAGAGGCAGCTCGAGCTCCTCGAGAGTCTCGGCCCTTTCGTGAAGCCGGGCGGCCGGCTCGTCTATGCGACCTGCTCGATCGAAGACGAGGAGAACGAAGGAGTGGTCGGCCGGTTCCTGGCCGAAGACCCGGCCTTTCGGCCCGATCCGCTCCCGCAATGGGCTCTCCCCTTCGCGGACGGCCCCTTCGTCAGGACCCGACCCGAAAGGCACGCCGGAGACGCGTTCTTCGCGGCCGTCCTCCGTCGGGCGGCGTCCTGAGGACCGAAAGACGGTTGTGATAGGCTAGTTTTTTCGCCCACCGGCGAACGCGAACCATACCGACTTGAGCCTCAAGAGAATCGCCCTGTTCATGCTGCGCAACGCCTTCCTGGGGCTGGGCTTGCTGCTTGCCTTGGCCGCGAGCGCGCTCCTCACGATGCGGGTGGTTCTGTCCGCCCAGGACGTGCAGGTTCCGACCCTGGTCGGGCGGCGCGTCCCGGAGGCGGGCGCGCTCGCCGCCCGCCTGGGCCTTTCCCTGCGCGTCGAGGGCAAGAAGCACGACCCGCGGGTGCCGGCCGAGCGCATCGTGGCTCCAGGAGCCCACCGGGGGCTCGACGCTCAAGACCCATCGCAGCATCCGGGTCTGGCTCAGCCTGGGACCGCGCCGCCTGAACGTTCCCGCCGTGGAGGGCGAGAGCCTGCGCACCGCCCGCCTCGCCCTCGAGCAGGCGCAGGTCCCGCTCGGCCGCGTGGTGGAGGTGGAGGACCGCAACGTGGAGGGGACGGTGCTGGTGCAGCGGCCCCCGGCCGGAGAGACGGACGCGGTGGACGAGGGCCTCGCCGTGCTCGTGAGCCGCGGCCCGCTCGGGACCGACTACCTGATGCCCGACCTCATCGGCCGCCACGCCGTCGACGTCCTGGAGGGCCTGCGCCGGGCCGGGCTGAAGGTGGCCGAGATCCGCTACCGGACCTATCCGGGGGTGGCCCCGGGGATCGTGCTCCGTCAGATTCCTCCCGCCGGTCACGCGGTCAGCGCCCGCACTCCCCGTGAGCCTCGACGTCAGCAAGGAGACGCCGTGATCCTCGCCCCTTCGATCCTCTCCGCGGACTTCGCCCGCCTGGGGGAGGAGATCGCGGCCGCGGAGCGCGGCGGCGCGGGGGTCGTCCACGTGGACGTGATGGACGGCCACTTCGTCCCCAACATCACGCTCGGGCCCCCGGTCGTGAAGTCGATCCGGAAGACCACCCGCCTGCCCCTCGACTGTCACCTCATGATCGAGAACGCGGACCGCTACCTCGACGCCTTCGTCGACGCGGGGGCGGACTGGATCAGCCTGCACGTGGAGGCGGTGCCCCACCTGCAGCGCGCGGTCGCCCACCTGGGCAAGCGAGGGGTCAAGCGGGGGGTCGTGCTGAACCCCGCCACCCCGCTCGGCGCCCTCGAGGAGATCCTGCCCGAGCTCGACTACGTGCTGATCATGTCCGTGAACCCGGGCTTCGGCGGCCAGTCGTTCCTGCCCGCGAGCCTCGACAAGATCCGCCGGCTGCGCGCCCTCGTGACCGCGCGCGGCTTCGGCACCCGCATCGAGGTGGACGGTGGGATCGACCCCGACAACGTCCGCGCCCTGGTGGAGGCGGGGGCGGAGATCCTGGTGGCCGGGTCCGCCGTCTTCGGAGGCGGGAATCCGGAGGCCGCGGCCCGGCGCCTGATCGAGGCGGCCGGCTTGAGCGTCGCCTCCTCCTCTTCGCGCATCCGCGTGCGCTACGCGGAGACCGACCAGATGGGCGTCGCCTACCACGGCGACTACTTCGCCTGGTTCGAGGTGGGACGCACCGACCTCCTGCGCGAGCCGGGGCGTCACCTACCGCGAGCTGGAGGCGCAGGACGTGCGGCTGCCCGTGATCGAGGCCGGGGCCCGCTTCCTCCGCCCGGTGCTCTACGACGACCTGCTCGAGGTGCGCACCCGCGTGGCCGCGGTCTCCGGCGCCCGCGTCAGCTTCGAGTACGAGATCCGCCGGGAAGGGACGGAGGGTCCGCTGGCCACCGGCTTCACCGCCCACGCCGCGGTGGACGCCCTCGGCCGGCCCGCGACGCCTGCCCGCGGACGCTCCTGAGCCTGCTCGCGTGAAGGTGGTCGTCACCGGCGCCGCCGGCTTCATCGGCTCGCACCTCGTCGGAGAGCCTCCTCGCCGACGGGCACGAGGTGGTCGGCGTCGACGCCTTCGTCGACTACTACCCGCGGGCGGTCAAGGAAGAGAACCTGCGGGGGGCCCGCGCCCACCCGATCGTTTCGCCTGGTGGAGGGCTGCCTCCAGGACCTGGCCCTCGCGGGCGCTCTCGGGAGCGCGAGGCCGGTCTTCCACCTCGCCGCCCAGGCCGGCGTGCGCGCCTCCTGGGGGCGCGACTTCGCCCTCTACACGGACCACAACGTCCTCGCCACGCAGCGGCTGCTCGAAGGCGCCCTCCGCAGCCGGCCGGCCCCGCGTCGTGTACGCCTCTTCGTCGTCCGTCTACGGCGACACCGGCGACGCTGCCCCTGCGCGAAGACGCTCCCTGCCGCCCGGTCTCGCCCTACGGCGTCACCAAGCTCGCGGCCGAGCACCTGGCGCTCCTCTACCAGCAAGAGCTTCGGCCTCCCCGTGGTGAGCCTGCGCTACTTCACCGTGTACGGCCCGCGCCAGCGGCCGGACATGGCCTTCCACCGCTTCCTGAAGGCGGCCCGCGACGGCGAGCCCCATCCGGGTCTTCGGCGACGGGCGCGCAGACCCGCGACTTCACGTTCGTCGCCGACATCGTGGCCGCGACGCGGGCCGCGGCGGTTTCCGGACGTCCCGGCTGCGTCTACAACGTGGGGGGCGGCGAGCGCCTCGCCCTCAACGACGTGCTGCGGACCATCGAGGAGGTGACCGGGCGGCCGCTTCCGCATCGTCCACGAGGAGGCCCAGAAAGGCGACATGAGAGACACCTTCGCCGACACCTCGGCGGCGCGGCGCGACCTCGGCGTTCCGTTCCACGGTGGGCCTGGCCGACGGTCTCGCACGGGAGTGGGAGTGGATCCGGGGGCGCTCGTGAGGAAGGCGCGCGGCTCTCCTCGTTCTCGCCGGCCTTTCCGGATGCGCCCACGGCGGAGTCGACATCGCCACCCTCGCCAGCAACTCCGACCAGATCGTCTGGGAGGCCGGCCAGAAGGCGTCCGAGAAGAAGCAGTGGGAGACGGCCCGCCAGCACTTACAAGCGGATCGTCGACGGCTTCCCGCAGAGCGAATACGGGCCGGCGGCGCGGCTGGGCCTGGCGACAGCTACTTCGACGAAGGAGGGACCGGCAACTACATCCTGGCCGTCTCCGCCTACCGCGAGTTCCTGACCCTCTATCCCTCCCACCCCCGAGCGACTACGCCCAGTTCCAGGTCGCGGAGGCCTACTTCAAGCAGAAGAACAGCCCCGACCGCGACCAGACGCGATACCCGACAAGGCCCTCGAGGAGTACGAGCGCCTGCTCGACCTGTACTCCAACTCGTCGGAGGTGGAGAAGGCCCGCAAGCGGATCCGCGAGTGCCGGCAGAGCCTGGCCCGGTCGGAGTACCTGGTCGGCTACTTCTACCAGAAGACCCGCCAGGCCTGGCGCGCCGCCATCCTTCGCTACGAGGGAATCCTGGCCGACTACCCGGACTACGACGACCTCGACGAGGTCCTCTTCCGCCTCTCCGAGTGCCTGGACGCGGCCGGCCGACGCGCCGAGGCCCTCCCCCTGCTCGACCGGCTGCTCGGAGAATACCCGAAGAGCCCGTTTGCCGCGGACGCCCAGAAGCTCATGGGGGAGATCACGGAGAGGACGTCGGCTCCGCGCAGACCACCCCCGCGGCCTCCGCGCCCGGTCGGCCGCTTCCCCCAAGCCCCCCCCGGCCCAATGACCCGGCACAGTTAAAGCATCACTTTAGGATCTAGCCAAAAAACTCTTGACGGCAGGATCTTTTTCCTGCTAGCGTCCCTCCGAGTGGCCCGGGTCGTATCGAATTGCGAGGCGTTCTGGTGCCAGTACGAGTGGTTGATCGTCCAGGAGGTAGGCTGTGAGAACGAAGGTCATCCTGGGTGGTCTCATCGCCTTCGGCTGTCGCGCTAGGTCAAGCCGTGGCTCAGGACGCCGCCCGGGCGTGCGGCTCCGCCGGCCGCCGCGGCTCCAGACGGGACCCGCCACCGTGGCTCCCCACTGGTCGCAAGAACAAGTACCCCGACTCGCGTCCCCGAAGGCGCCGCCTACTACATCGTCGAGAAGGGCGACACCCTCTGGGACGTCTCGGCCGCGCTTCCTCGGCAACCCCTACCTCTGGCCGCAGATCTGGGACCAGAACAAGTACATCACCGACGCGCACTGGATCTACCCCGGCGACCCCCTGATCCTGCCGAAGGTGGCGCTGGTCGCGGCCGGGGCCGGCGTGCCGGGCGCCCCCGGTGAGGAAGGGATGCCGGAGGGCGCCGAGGGTGCGCCCGGCGAGGCCGGAGGCCCGGGCGGAGGTCCGGCTGCGGCCGCCCTCGTGCCCGTGACCGAGGAGATCACGCTGCAGTGCGCGGACTACATCGTGCAGGATCGCGAGGACGAGAGCCTCAAGATCATCGGCTCCGAGCAGGGCGCCACGAAGATCGCGCCTCGCCGAGCGCGACATCCTCTACCTGAACAAGGGGAGCAACGCGGGCGTCAAGGCCGGGCGACGTCTACACCGTCCAGCACGCCGCCTACGACGTCAAGCATCCCGGTGACCGGCCAGAAGCTCGGAACGAAGATCGAGACCACCGGCTGGGTCCGCGTGATCCTCGTCCAGGAGAACACGGCGACGGCGGTCGTCGAGCAGGCCTGCTGCGACATCCACGCCGGCGACTACCTGCAAGCCCTTCGAGAAGGTCAACGTGCCCCTGGTCGTGCGCCGACCTCCCGCCGACCGCCTCACCCCGCCCAGCGGCAAGGCTCAGCCGGCTACGTGGTCGACATCGCGCGACGACGCCACCATCGCCGGCGAGGGTCATCTCCTGACCATCGACGCTCGGCTCCGAGAGCGGGGTCGCTCCCGGCAACGTCTTCACCGTCTACCGCATCGACTACCCGTCCGTCCCCACCCCACGCAACGTGGTGGGCGAGCTGGCGGTCGTCTCCGTTCGGGAGAAGACCGCCACCGCCAAGGTCACCTACAGCTCCGACGCCATCATGGTCGGGGACCAGGTCGAGCTGCGCTAGACACGCTCGGGCGCTCGCCCACGAGGCCTGGCCCCTCGGGCCAGGCCTTTCTCATTTGAGCCGGGCTTCGGCCGCGGGGCCGAAGCCCTTGGCCTCGCTCCAGCGGCCGGACCGGGCTCCGGAACGCGTCGCGCCAGAAGCCGCACGAAGTAGTCGACCCCGGACACGAGCGTCAGGACCACCGACCATCCACAGGCACGACCAGCGCGGGCAGCCGCAGCAGCGGGAACGGCCGCGCCAGGAGCAGCAGGAAGATCGCCACCACCTGCGACGACCATCTTGCCCTTGCCCAGGGGCGAGGCCGGCGATCAGGATCCCGCGGCCCGCCGCGACGTTGCGCAGGCCGGTCACCGCGAGCTCGCGGCCCAGGATGATCATCACCATCCACGCGGGCACGCGCGTCCATCTCCACCAGCGACGAGGAACGCGGCCGCGGTCAGCAGCTTGTCCGCGAGGGGGTCGAGGAGGATGCCCGAGCTTCGTCACCTGGTTGCGCCGGCGCGCGAAGTAGCCGTCCAGGTAGTCGGTCAGCACCGCCAGCCCGAAGATCGCCGCCCCCAGGAAGCAGCCCGCCCTCCGCCCGGGTGAGGAGCACCACCACCAGGACGGGCACGAGGAAGATCCGGAGCAGCGTGAGGGCGTTCGGGCAGGTTCAACGCCGCCTGCCTTCAGATCTTGCAGGATCTTGTCCGAGGCGATCCCCTTCGTGGCGTTGCGCGTGTCCACGCACCAGCGCGGCCGCCTCCACGATCTCGCGCGTACGGGATAGCTCGCAGTGGTCGGTCACGATCACCACGACGTCGGCCTCGCTGCACCGCGGGCAGGAGATCCACCGAGCGGAGGCCGTCCCGTCCAGGCGTCAGCTCGCGGCACGTACGGGTCGTTGTAGCGGACCTGGGCCCCCCGCCTCTCCAGGATGCGCAGGATGTCGAGCGCGGGCGACTCCCGCACGTCGTCGATGTCGCGCTTGTAGGTCACGCCGAGCACCAGGATGCGGCTCCCCTTGACGCTCCGCTCCTGCTCGTTGAGGGCCTCGGCCACCCGCGCGCAGACGTACTCGGGCATCTCCGAGTTGATCTCCCCCGCCAGCTCGATGAAGCGCGCGCGGTAGTTCAGGGTCTTGAGCTTCCAGGAGAGGTAGAGCGGGTCGATGGGGATGCAGTGCCCGCCGAGCCCGGGCCCGGGATAGAACGGCATGAAGCCGAAGGGCTTGGTGGCGGCGGCGTCGATCACCTCCCAGACGTCGACGCCCAGCCGGTCGCACATGAGCGCGACCTCGTTGACGAGGCCGATGTTCACGCTCCGGAACGTGTTCTCGAGCAGCTTGACCATCTCCGCGGCGCGCGTGGAGGAGACGGGGATCACGGTGCTCGATGGCCTGGGCGTAGAGCGCCTGCGCCACCTCGCGTGCAGGCCGGGGTCACGCCGCCGATGATCTTGGGCGTGTTCCGGGTGTGGAAGCGCGGGTTGCCGGGGTCGACGCGCTCGGGCGAGAAGGCGAGGAAGAAGTCGACTCCCGCACCGGAAGCCCGCGCTCGGTCAGCAGGGGGAGGATCAGCTCCTCGGTCGTGCCCGGGATAGGTCGTGCTCTCGAGGACCACGAGCTGGCCCGGCCGGAGGTGCGCCGCGATCGCCTTCGCCGCGTCGACGACCATGGAGAGGTCGGGGTCCTTGGTCTTGCTGAGCGGCGTGGGCACGCAGATGATGATCGCGTCGCACTCGGCCGAGCTCGTCGAAGTCGTGGCTGGCCCGGAGGTGGCCCGCGACTTGACGAGGGCGGCCAGCCGCTCCGACGGCGACGTCCTTGATGTAGCGACTCGCCGCGATTGACCGCCGTCGACCTTGTCCGCGGACGAGGTCGAAGCCCGTCACCCGCAGGCCGGCCGGCGCGAACTCGACCGAGAGGGGAAGCCCGACGTAGCCGAGTCCGATGGTGCCCACGCGGGCCTGTCGCCGTCGCGGATCTTCGCCTCGAGGTCCTGGCCGCGATCTCGCTCACCGTGGTTGTCTCCTCCGCTCGAACTCCGGCGCCGCAAATCGTGACTATAAGAGATGTCGTTTCGAGCTGTCAAACCTCGCGTCGTCGGAACTGTTTCGTCCACAATGCAGATACGACCCCGGCCGCAACGGCTCGCGGCCCGGTGCTATGATCGCGGGCTCCCGCGACCTGCCCATGCCCGTCGAGAAGCGCGCAATGAAAGCCGTGATCCTGGCCGGAGGCGAGGGCACGCGCCTGCGGCCGCTCACGCTCTCGGCGCCCAAGCCCGTCGTGCCCGTCGTGGACCGACCCCTCCTGCGCCATCAGCTCGACCTCCTGGCGACTGCGGGCATTCGCGAGGTCGTCTTCTCCCTGGCCTATCGCCCGGAGCGCATCCAGGCGGTCTTCGGGGACGGCAGCGCTCTCGGCATGCAAGATCCACTACGCCGTCGAGGACTCGCCCCTGGGCACGGGCGGGGCGGTCAAGAACGCCGAGCCGCTTCCTCGACGACCGCACCGTCGTCCTCAACGGCGACGTGCTCACCGACGTCGACCTGCCCGCGGTCGTGGCCGCCCACGCGCGCCCGAGAGCCTCGCGCGACGCATCGTGCTCACGCCCGTCTCCAACCCCGCCGCCTTCGGTCTGGTCGAGACCGATCCCGATACGGGCGCGTGCGACGCTTCATCGAGAAGCCGAAGCCGGCGGAGATCACGACCGACACCATCAACGCCGGCGATCTACGTGCTGGAGACGCGCGACGCTCGAGCTCATGCCCGCCGGCGTCGCGCCACTCGATCGAGCGCGCGCTTCTTCCCCGCCCTCCTCGCCCGCGGCGACCTCGTGCTCGGCCCCGTCCACCGCGGGTACTGGATCGACATCGGCACGCCCGAGAAGTACCTGCCAGGTCCATCGCGACATCCTCTCCGGCCGCTTCCCCGTCTCCCTCGACGGCGAGGCGCAAGGCGGCGGCTGGGTGCACCGCTCGGCCCGGATCGAGGACGGGGTCGAGCTCGCCGCCTCCCTTCTACGTCGGGCCGGGATGTCGGGTGGAGGCCGGAGCCCGGATCGGAGCCGGGCTCGGTCCTGGTGGAGCGGGTGCACGTGGCCCGGGGTGCTCGCATCGCCGACTCCGTCCTCTGGGCCGGCTGCGATCTTGGCCGGGGCAGCTCGGTGGAGGGCGCGCTCCTGGGCCCGGGCGTGCGCGTGGGACCCAGTGCTCGCGTCAAGGACGCCGTGCTGGGCGAGGGGTCGGTGGTCAGCGACTTCTCGCGGACCGCCTAGGCATGCGATCGCGACGGGGAGGGACACCCCCGTGATCGACCCGAGCATCTTCAAGGCCTACGACGTGCGGGGCATCCACCCCACCCAGCTCGACGGCGAGGTCGCGCGGCGCGTGGGCCGCGCCTTCGTCGACTACCTGGGCGCCCGGAAGATCGCGGTCGGGCGCGACGTGCGCGTCTCCTCGCCGGAGATCGCGCGGGCTTTCGTCGGGGGGGCGCGGGCCCAGGGCTGCGAGGTGCTGGACATCGGGGTGGTCAGCACCGACATGCTGTACTACTACGTCGGGCGGAACGACCTCGACGGCGGCGCCTTCATCACCGCCTCCCACAATCCCCGGGAGTGGAACGGGATCAAGATGGTGCGGCGAGGCGCCCTCGCCCTCTCCGGCGACGCCGGGATCAAGGAGATCAAGGAGTGGGTGACCGCCGGCCGCTACGCCGATCCATCGCCCGTACCTCGCGCCGAGCCCGCTCCCGTCTCGATCCTCGATGAGTACGCCCGGCATTGCCTATCCTTCATCGACATTTCCCTGGTCCCGCGGCTCCGGGTGGTTCTGGACCCCGGAAATGGGATGGGCGCGCTGGGCGCGCAGGCTCTGTTCCCCCGCCTTCCCGTCCAGACGATCCCCATGTATTTCGAGCTCGACGGGACCTTCCCCAACCACCCCCCCGATCCCCTCGAGGAGGCGAACCGGCGCGAGATCATGGAACGCGTGGCCGCGGAACGGGCGGACCTGGGCATCGCCTGGGACGGCGACGCCGACCGCTGCTTCTTCATCGACGACACCGGCGCCTTCGTCCCCGGCGATTTCGTGACCGCCCTCCTCGGCGAAGCGTTCTGCCGGAAGGCCCCCGGCGCCCGGATCGTGTACGACGTGCGGGCGTCGCGCGCGGTCGCGGACCGGGTCACGGCCGCGGGGGGAACCGCGCTCATGAACCGCGTCGGGCACGCCTTCATCAAGAAGCGCATGCGGGACGAGAACGCGGTCTTCGGGGGCGAGGTCTCGGGGCACTTCTACTTCCGCGAGAACTGGTACGCGGACAACGGAATGATCCCCGCCCTCCTGATGCTGGAGCTGCTGGGCCGCGAGAAGCGCCCCCTCTCCGAGATCCTGGCCCCCGTGCGCGAGCGGTACCACATCTCGGGCGAGATCAACTCCAAGGTCGCGGACGTGGGCGCGGCCCTCGCGCGCCTGGAAGAGCGCTATCGCGATGGACGGATCACCCGGCTCGACGGGCTCTCCGTCGACTACGACGATTGGCACTTCAACGTCCGGCCTTCCAACACCGAGCCCCTCCTGCGATTGAACCTCGAGGCCCATGAGGGGGCGGCCATGAGAGCCCGGCGCGACGAGGTGCTGGCCCTCCTCCGTGCCTGAACCCCTCGGCCCGCCGGCCCCCCGCGATTCAGGAAGCCGGCCTTGGCTTGACACCTTCCCACCCGGGCGGTAGAAGGAGCGCGTCCGCCAACCAAGGCTCCCCGGCCGGAGAGGCTTCGCTGTCCCGAACGCTCGCCCACTACCGGATCATCGATCGAATCGGCGCGGGAGGCATGGGCGAGGTCTTCGTGGCGGAGGACACCATCCTCGGGCGCAAGGTCGCGCTCAAGCTCCTCCCGGGAGGCGCCGCCGACAACGATCAGGCCCGACGCCGGCTGCTCCAGGAGGCCCAGGCCGCCGCCGCCCTCGACCACCCCCATATCTGCTCCATCTACGAGATCAAGACGGTGGACGACTGCACGTTCATCGCGATGCAGTACGTGGAGGGCGAAGATCTCGGCGCCCGGCTCCGGCGGGGAGCATTGCCCGTCGGGGAGGCGCTGCGCCTGGCCACGCAGGTTGCCGACGCCCTCTCCGAAGCCCACGCCCGCGGCATCATTCATCGGGACGTCAAGCCCCACAACATCATGGTGACGCCCCGGGGTCAGGCCAAGCTCCTCGACTTCGGCCTCGCCCAGCTTCGGCGGACGGATGCCTCTGTAGAACTCGAGGACAGCACGGCCGCGACCCAGAGCCGGCTCACTCAGCCGGGGGCGGTCGTGGGCACGCCCTCCTACATGTCGCCCGAGCAACTGCGGGCGTTGGAGCTGGACGCCCGCACCGACATCTTCAGCCTGGCGGTGGTGCTCTACGAGATGCTCGCGGGATCGCGGCCCTTCTCCGGAACGAGCGCCGCCGACACGATGGCCGCCATCCTCACCGCCCCCACCCCACCCCTCGCCGCCAGCGCCCCGGGCACCCCTCCGGAGCTGGACCGCATCCTGGCCAAGGCCCTGGCCAAGGACCGCGAGGAGCGCTACCAGACGGCCGCGGACCTCCTCGTGGACCTGCGCGCCCTCCTCCGGACCATCGACTCCGGCATCACGAGCCCGCCCCTGGCCGTCCGCGTGAGCGCGCTCCCCATCACCGCCATCGCCGTGCTCCCCTTCGTCGACCTGAGCGCGGAGAAAGACCAGCAGTACCTGTGTGACGGCATGGCCGAAGAGGTGATCAACGCACTCACCCACGTGCCGGGCCTCCGCGTGGCCTGTCGCAGCTCCGCGTTCCACTTCCGGGGCCGCGCGGAGGACGTGCGCGAGATCGGAGCCCAGCTGAACGTGGGGGCCGTCCTCGAGGCCAGCATCCGGCGCGCGGGGAGCCGGCTGCGGGTGACCCCCCGCCTCAACAGCGTCCAGGACGGGTTCACGCTGTGGTCGGACCGCTTCGACGGCGAGATCCGCGACGTCTTCGACATCCAGGACGAGATCTCGCGGGCCATCGTGGACGCCCTGAAGCTGCATCTGTCCGGGGAACGCATGGACGCGACCCGCGTGGCTCGCCGCACGGCGAGCCTGGAAGCCTACCAGCTCTACCTGAAGGGTCTCTACCACTGGAACCGGAGGCTCCCCCAGGACATCCGCATCGGCCTCGACTACTTCCAGAAAGCCCTCGCCGAGGATCCCGGCTATGCCCCCGCCTACTCGGGGATGGCGGCCTGCTACATCGCCCCCGCGTACTATGGCGCGGCCGCGCCGGGCACGGTCATCCCCCTGGGCCGTGCCGCCGCCGAGAAGGCGCTGCAGATCGACGAGGCCCAGGCCGAGGCCCACGCCACGCTGGGAATGATCGGGGCCATCCACGACTTCGAGTGGCTCGCTTCCGACCGATCCTTCCGCCGCGCCATGTCCCTGAACCCGGCGTCGCCCACCGCCTTCATGTGGCACGGCCTCTTCAACCTCGCCCCCCGGGGGCAATTCGAGGAGGCACTGCGCAGCGGGGAGCATGCGGTCGACCTGGATCCGCTGAATCCCGCCGCGAACGCCACCCTGGGCGCGATGCACTACTTTGCGCGCGCGTACGACAAGGCCGTCGCCCAGCTCTCACGCACGCTCGCGCTGCAGGACGACTTCCCCATCGCCCACTACTACCTGGGCAAGGCCTTGACCGCCCTCGGGGACTACGAGCGGGCTACCGCCGCGCTCGAGCGAGCGCGCACCCTCCTCTTCAACTCCCCCGCCGCGGCCGCGCCCCTCGCCCGCTGCCGCGCCCTCGCGGGCGCGCCCGAGGAGGCGCGCCAGCTCCAACGGGAGCTTCTCGATCTCGCCGCGGGTCGGTACCTCCCCGCCCAGGCCCTCGCGGAAGTGCACCTGGGGTTCGGTGAGCACGAGAAAGCGCTGGAGCAGCTCGAGAAGGCCTGCGACGAACGATCGGCCCTCCTCCTCTGGCTTCACGGGGACGTCCTCTACGACCCCGTGCGCTCCCATCCCCGCTTTGGCGCCCTCTTGAAGAGAATGGCCATCGACTGACCACCATGCCCAAGACCATCCGCATCCTCAGCATCGACGGAGGCGGGATTCGGGGGCTCATCCCCGCTCTCGTCCTGGAGCACCTCGAGGCCCTGACCGGGCGCCGGATCGCCGAGCAATTCGACCTCATCGCCGGCTCCTCGACCGGCGGCATCATGGCGCTTCTCCTGACGCGCCCCGACGCCCAGGGCCGGCCGATGTTCACCGCTTCCGACGTGGTCGGCCTCTACACCGACCACGGCAAGGACCTCTTCTTCTGCGATGCCGCCTACCAGGCGGCCTCCAAGGGGGGCTGGGCCCTGCCCAAGTACCCTTCGAGCTCCGTGGTGGGAACGCTCTCCGCCTACCTGGGAGACGCCCAGCTCAAGGACGCGGTCACCGACGTGCTCGTCACCGCCTACGATCTCGACCACCGCCGTCCCTTCATGTTCGATCGCGGGCGGGCGCGGCTCGGGCGGGGAAACTTCCTGATGCTCGACGCGGCGCGAGCCACGTCGGCCTTCCCGGGCCTGTTCCCGGCCGCGGAGATCCAAACCGTCGACCACTCCTCGACCTGCCACCTGATCGACGGAGGAGTGGTGTCGGCGAACCCGGCCGTCCTCGCGCTGGCCCGGGCGGCCGCCCTCCACGGCCGCGACGCGCCCGTCCTCATGGTCTCCTTGGGCACGGGGGACTACGAGGCTCCCCTGCCCTCGGCCCAGGTCGCGGAGTGGGGCCTCACGGACTGGGCGCCCCGTCTCGCCGACGTCCTCTTCGACGGGGTCAACCACGGGGTGGACGGAGCGCTCGTCGAGATGCTCCACGCCGCCGCGTACTTCCGCTTCCAGGTCGCGCTCCCCGCCGCCAACGACGGCACCGACGACGTGGACCCGGCGAACCTCGCGGCCCTGCGTCAGATCGTGCAGGACGCGATCGAGGGGAAGACGACTCCGGAGGCCGACCGGCTCCACCAGCCCTGGCCGGTCCGACTGGCCGAGCTCAAGCGGCTCCTGGCCCGGGACTAGCACCGTGGACGCATCGGCTCTCGCCCCCCTCTACCCGACGAGCGCGCGGGTCAAGGCCCTCCGGGGGACGTTCATCGGCCTCATGCACGTCCCGCCCCTCACCCTCCTCGCGCGGGGAGTGACGGCGGGCGAGGCGCTCGCCTTCGCGATCTTCTACGCGGTCGCGATGTTCGCGATCGGAGCCGCCCTGCACCGGTACTTCGCCCACCGGTCGTTCCGCACGAGCCGCCCCTTCCAGCTCGGGCTGGGCCTGCTCGTCGCGTCCTTCTTCGGCGACCCCATCGGCTTCGCCGGGCGTCACCGCCTGCACCATCGGCACGCCGACACGGAGAGGGACTTTCACGGTCCTCGGCGCGGCATGTGGTTCTCCTGGATCGGCCACCTCCTCGAAGACGGCTACTCCGAAAGGGAGGTGCAGGAAGCGGCGGCCGATCTCGTCCGGTATCCCGAGCTGCGGTGGCTGCACCGCTACGCGTTCATCCCCGGTCTGGCCGCCGTCGCTACCACCCTCTACCTCGGCGGCTACGGCGTCTTCGCCGCCGGCTATTGCCTCAGCTGGTGCGTCGTGGCCATCCACGGCGCCTCCGCCGTGAGCACGCTCTGTCACCTCGGTCGCCACCGGAGGTACGAAACGCCCGACCGGTCGGGCAACAGTCCCCTGCTCGGTCTCCTCCTTCTCGGCGAAGGCTGGCACAACAACCACCATCGCTACCCGGCCGCGGCCCGGGCCGGCTTTTTCTGGTACGAGCCCGACGTGCTCTACTGGGTGCTCCGCCTCCTCGCCGTCTTCGGGCTCGTGTGGGACCTGCGCGAGCCGCCGGAGCCGGCGAGGCTCGGCAGCCTGCGGCCGAGCCGAGGCTCCGCATGAGCCCGGCCGGAAAGGCCGTCGCTCTCGCCGGGTTGGCCGTCGCCCACGCGCTGGCGCTGAGCCTTCCCTTCGTCGGACTGCGCCCACGCGACTGGGTCGCCCTCGCCGTCCTCTATCTGGTCGCCTCTTTCGCGGTAGCCGTCGCCCTCCACCGGTATTTCGCCCACCGTTCGTTCAGGACGGGTCGTCCCTTCCAGCTCCTCATGGGCCTCGTCTCCTCCTGCTTCTTCGGAGACCCCATCGGCTTCGCGGGGAAGCACCGGCTGCACCACCGGCACGCGGACGACGAGGGGGACCCGCACAGCCCCCGGCAGGGAGTCTGGCGCTGCTGGGTCGGGCACCTCCTGGACGACGGTGGCTACTCCGAGACCGCGATCCTGGCCGCGGCCCCCGACCTCGCCGCCTATCCGGAGCTCCGGTGGCTCCATCGCTACTACTTCGTGCCGGGCCTCACGCTGGCCGGCGTGCTCCTCCTCGCCGGCGGGTACTCGATGCTCGCCGCCTACGCCTCGATCTGGTGCCTGCTCGCGTTCCAGGGCCCGGCGCTCGTCAACTACTTCTGCCACCGGGGCCGGAACCGGCGCTTCGAAACGCCCGACGGCTCGAGCAACAGCTGGCTCCTGTCGGCGCTCCTCTGCGGCGAGGGCTGGCACAACAACCACCACCACCTCCCGGGAGCGGCCCACGCCGGCCTCCGCTGGTACGAGGTGGATGGGGCGTTCTACATGCTCAAGTTCCTGTCCTGGCTCGGCCTCGTCTGGGACCTGCGCGTCGTGTCCGAGCCCGCGGTGGTCGCCCCCCAGGGTGGAGAGCCATGCGCGTCGCGGTGATCCTGGTCTGGCGCCCCAAGAACTACCCCGACTGGAACGGCCGCCGATCCGAAGCCGCGCGAGGGATCCCGAAGCCGCTCGCCTCCGACACCGGGGCCGCCCCCTACGCCGGCATCCACCTGGCCTCGCTGCTGCCCCGCGACTGGAAGATCACGCTCGTCCACGAGATGGTCCGGGACGTGGACCTCGACATGGACGTCGAAGCCGTTTTCCTCTCCACCATGGACTTCTGCGCGCCACATGCACGCTACCTCGCGCGCCAGTTCCGCGTCCGCGGCGTGAAGGTGATCGTGGGAGGCCTCTTCCCTACGCTCAACCCCGAGTACTTCGACGGCGCCGCGGACGCGGTGGTGGTTGGCGAAGCCGAGCCGATCATGCCCAGATTGCTCGCGGATCTTCAGAGCAATACTCTCTCTCCTCGCTACGTCGCGGAGCACCCCGCCGACCTCTCCCTCCTCCCCGTCCCTCGCTACGACCTCGTGGAGACCGACTTTCGGATGACGATGCCGTACGAGGCCACGCGAGGCTGTCCCTTCACCTGCTCCTTCTGCGTCCTCTCCGCGATCCGGCTCCCCTTCCGGCACCGGCCGATACCGAACGTACTGCGCGACATCCGTGCCATCCCCGCCCACTGGAACTGGCGACAGCGGCAATGGCTCGTCTTCTGGGACAACAACCTGGGCGCGGACCGTGCGTACTTCCGCGAGCTCTGCGAGGCCCTCACACCGGTCAAGCGCATCTGGGGGACGCAGACCTCGATCGACACCGTCACCCCCGAGTCGGCCCGGGCCATGGGGCGTTCCGGGTGCCGCTTCGTGTTCGTGGGCCTGGAGAGCCTGGCCCAGGAGAGCCTCCTCGGCTCCAACAAGCGGCAGAACAAGGTTCACGAGTACCGCGACCGCATCCGCCTCCTCCACGACAACGGCGTGCTGGTCATGAGCATCTTCCTGGTCGGACTCGACGGGGACACCCCGCGCTACCTGGACGACCTGCCCAACCTCGTGCACGAGGTAGGCGTCGACGTCCCCGTCTTCTCCCTGGCCGCCCCCATCCTGGGCACCACGTTCCATCGACAGCTCGCGGAGGCCGGCCGCCTCCTCCCCGGCGACCTGCTGGGAGGGATGGACGGCGTGCACCTCGTATACCGGCCGCAGAACCTCTCGCCGGACGAGGTGGAGCAGGCCCTCTTCGAGTGCCTGCGCCGCGCCTGGAGCCCGGGCCGGGTCCTCCGCCGCATGACCCGGGGCGCGCGCTCCGGGTTCTGGGGCGGGCTCGCCAACGCCACCGCCAATGTCGCGTACATGGGCTTCCAGCGATCGCTGGCCCGCGCGGGTGCGGCACGGGTGCGCGCCCGCGGACCCTGGCCGGGCCCGCCCTGGGACCCGCCCGTGCCCGAGGAGGATCGGCTAGAATCGATGCCTTCCCCAGAAACTGCTTGATCGGACAAAGACTAGCCGCCTGCTAGCCGGGGGCTGTGATGCCCAACCTTGACCGCAGCCGCCGCCACTGGTTATCATTCGAACGGTTTCGGGCTCGGGCGGGCGTAGCTCAGTTGGTAGAGTACGAGCTTCCCAAGCTCGGGGTCGCGGGTTCGAACCCCGTCGCCCGCTCCATTCCGGCCCGGGGCCCGGTGCCCGTTCCTCTGGGGAGGTTCGTGTGGGAATCTTCGGCAAGCCGGAAACGAAGCCAGCCGAGCCGGTGGTGCCGGCCCGTCCACTCGCCACGGCGGCGCCGCCGTCGGTCGCCCCCGTCCCCCAGGCTCGCCCCCACGCCCCCGCCGGCACCGCCTGCGTCATCGGTACCAAGACCGTGATCAAGGGCGAGATCACCGGCGACGAGGACGTGATCGTGGAGGGGACGATCGAGGGCCAGATCCGGATCGGCCGCGACCTGCGGGTGGGCCCGGGGGGAGTGGTCAAGGCCAGCGTCCAGGCCCAGTCGATCGTGGTGAGCGGGGAGCTCCAGGGCGACTGCCAGGCCACGCAGCGCGTCGAGATCCAGACCACGGGCAAGCTGACTGGCAACATCCGCGCCCCGCGGGTGGTCATCGCCGAGGGCGCGACCTTCCGCGGCAACAGCGACATGTCGGGCCGCAAGGACGAGAAGAAACCGCCCCTCGCCTGAGCGTAAGCACCGCCGCGTCCGCCGTCCCTGAGGAGCCGTCCATGGAAAAAAGCTTCGGCAACTACGTCGCGGGGGCGTGGGTCCCGGCCGCCTCCGGCAAGACGTTCGAGAACCGCAACCCCGCGGACACGAGCGAGTGCGTGGGCACCTTCGCCGACTCCGGGCCCGCGGACGTGGAGAGGGCCGTGGCCGCCGCCCGTGAGGCCTTCCCGAAATGGCGCGCGCTGCCCGCGCCCAAGCGGGGCGAGATCCTCTTCCGCGCGGCCGAGCTCCTGGTGCGGGGCAAGGAGGAGCTCGCCCGCGACATGACACGGGAGATGGGCAAGGTCCTCGACGAGACGCGGGGCGACGTCCAGGAAGCCATCGACATGACGTACTACATGGCGGGCGAGGGCCGCCGCCAGTTCGGCCAGACCACGCCCTCGGAGCTGCCCAACAAGTTCCAGATGTCGGTGCGCATGCCGGTGGGCACCGCGGGCCTCATCACCCCCTGGAACTTCCCGATGGCCATCCCCTCCTGGAAGATGATGCCCGCCCTCATCCTCGGGAACACGGTCGTCATCAAGCCCGCCACCGACACCCCGCTCTCCGTCGTGAACCTCGTCAAGGTCCTGGAGGAAGCCGGCCTCCCCCGGGGGGTGGTGAACATGGTGACGGGAGGAGGAGGCGCGACGGGCGCCCCCCTCATGAAGCACCCCGACGTCGGGATCGTCTCCTTCACGGGGTCGACCACGGTGGGCCGCCTCGTGTCCGAGGCCTGCGCGCCCGCCTTCAAGCATTGCCACCTGGAGATGGGGGGCAAGAACATCATCATGGTCATGGACGACGCGCGGCTCGACCTCGCGGTGGACGGTGCGATCTGGGGTGGCTTCGGGACCACCGGGCAGCGCTGCACCGCGGCGAGCCGGGTCGCGGTGCACAAGAAGGTCTACACCGAGTTCATGGACCGCTTCGTGGCGCGGGCCCGCACGCTCCAGGTCGGCAACGGCCTCGATCCCAAGGTCCACATGGGCCCCTGCGTGAGCGAGAGCCAGCGGAAGACCGTCGAGGAGTACGTGAAGATCGGCCGCGACGAAGGCGCGAAGCTGGCTTTCGGGGGCCATCCCCTGACCGGAGGCGCCCACACAAGGGGCTTCTTCCACGAGCCCACGATCTTCGGCGACTGCTCGCCCCGGATGCGGATCGCCCGCGAGGAGATCTTCGGTCCGGTCGTGTCCGTGATGCCGATCGGCTCGCTCGAGGAAGCGATCGAGGTGGGCAACTCGGTCGAGTACGGGCTCTCCGCCTCCATCTACACGCAGGACATCAACCAGGCCTTCACCGCCATGCGGGACATGTACACGGGGATCTTCTACGTGAACGCGCCCACCATCGGGGCGGAGACGCACCTGCCGTTCGGCGGGACCAAGAACACCGGCAACGGGCACCGGGAGGCGTGCGTCCAGGCCCTCGAGGTCTTCGGCGAGTGGAAGAGCCTCTACGTCGACTACAGCGGCTCGCTGCAGAGGGCCCAGATCGACGCCTGAGCCCGCTTCGGGTGCGGGCTTTGCCGGACCCGCAAGTCTCGCTATAATTTAGGATTGGATGACGGCCCCGATCCTGGACGAGCGAACCAAGGAAGTCCTCCGGTCCCTGATCCAGCTCCACGTCGAGACCGGGGAGCCGGTCGGATCCGAGAGCCTATCGCGCGTGCTCCATCGCGCGCTCTCTCCCGCCACCTTGCGCAACATCATGGCCGACCTCGAAGCCCTGGGCTACCTCGACCATCCGCACACGAGCGCGGGACGGATCCCCACCGACGACGGCTACCGGCTGTACGTGGACAGCCTCATGCACCATCGGGACCTCGCTCCGGGCGACGCGGCCGCCATTCGCTCCGAGCTGCACCCCCGCGACGGATCGGTGGATCAGGTCATGGGAAACGCCTCCCACCTCCTGTCACGGCTCTCCCGGCACGTCGGCTTCGTGCTCGCCCCTGACATCGCCCTCACCAGCTTCCGCCACCTGGATCTCGTCCCCCTCGCCCACCCCCGCGTGCTCGTGGTCATGGTGTCGGCCACCGGGATCGTGACGAACAAGGTCATCCAGGTCGAGGAGAAGCTCTCCCCCGAGGACCTGCAGGCCTGCGCCAACTACCTGAACACCCACTATGCGGGCCTGACCCTCACCGCGATCCGCTCCCAGCTCCTCGACCTCATGAAGGAGGAGAAGGCCCTCTACGACTCCCTGCTCCAGAAGGTGGTCGCCCTGGGGGAGCGCGCGTTCGCGGTGCCCGAGGGCGAGGCCAGCGTCTACCTGGACGGAACCTCCAACATCCTCACCCACGCCGACTTCGAAGACGTGGGCCGGATGCGCGCCCTCTTCCGGACCTTCGAGGAGAAGAGCCGCCTGGTGAAGATCCTGAACGCCTGCCTGTCCGGCGAAGGCATCCGCATCCTCATCGGGCACGAGAACCCCGATCCGGACCTGCGCGACCTCGCCCTCGTCACCGCCCGCTGCCCCGTGGAGGGGGAGGCGGGATGGGGCCTGGGCGTCCTGGGGTCGACGCGGATGGAATACGCCCACGTGGTGGCCCTCGTCGACCACGTGGCCCGCGCGGTCTCCGAGGTGCTGCGGGGACTCAAGTCTTGACGGACAAGCGCCGGCACCGCCACCACCACGACGAGGTGACCCCGGCCGTGGTGGACGAGAGCCGCCCCTCGCCCACGGAGGCGCCGGCCGACGCGCCCGCGCCGGTGGCGCCGGAGGAGACGCGCACGGCGGGCCTGGACCTCGTGGAAGAGCCGCCCACGCGCGAGGCCCTCGCCCTCCTGCGACAGGAGCGGGACGAGATGCGCGACCAGCTCCTCCGCAAGCGCGCCGACTTCGAGAACTACAGGAAGCGCGTGGAGCGGGACCGGCAGCAGGCGGCCTTCGAGACCAAAGCCGCGATCTTCCGCGAGCTCATCCCCACCCTCGACAACCTGGAGAGCGCGCTCAAGGCGGGGGGAGACTCGGACACCCTGCGCACCGGAGTGGAGCTGACCCGCCGGGAGCTCCTCGCGCTCCTGGAGAGCCACGGCATCGTGGCCGAGGACCCCACGGGCAACGCCTTCGATCCCGGGAGGCATCAGGCCCTCTCCCACGAGGCCGTCCCCGGCTTCGCGGACGGCACGATCGTGGAGGTGTTCCGGAAGGGCTACCGCTTCAAGGACCGCCTGCTGCGCCCGGCCCTGGTCAAGGTCGCCAAGGGCGACGAGGAGCCTAACGACACGTCGAACGGTATACACTAACGAGGATCGCCACAGTGCACACGAGCAAGGACAGCGAGGACACGCGTGGGTAAGCTGATCGGCATCGACCTCGGCACCACCAACTCCTGCGTGGCCGTGATGGAGGGCGGGGCCCCCCAGGTCATCCCCAACCAGGAAGGAGCCCGCACCACCCCCTCGATCGTCGGCTTCACCGCCAAGGGCGAGCGCCTGGTCGGCCAGATCGCCAAGCGCCAGGCCCTCACCAATCCCAAGAACACGGTCTTCGCGGTGAAGCGGCTCATCGGGAGGAAGTTCGACTCCTCGGAGGTCAACCAGGCCCGCCAGTTCCTCCCCTACCAGCTCGTGCAGTCTCCCAACGGGGACGTGCACGTGCAGATCGACGAGAAGGTCTACTCCACGCCGGAGATCTCGTCGTTCGTGCTGCAGAAGCTGAAGGCCGCGGCCGAGGACTACCTGGGCGAGCCGGTGGAAGAGGCGATCATCACCGTCCCCGCCTACTTCAACGACCCCCAGCGCCAGGCCACCAAGGACGCCGGCCTCATCGCCGGGCTCAAGGTCTCGCGCATCATCAACGAGCCGACGGCGGCCGCCCTCGCCTACGGGCTCAAGAACGCCAAGGGCCAGTTCGTGGCCGTCTACGACCTCGGCGGAGGCACCTTCGACATCACGATCCTGGAGATGGCGGACGGGCTCTTCCAGGTGAAGGCCACGGGGGGTGACACCTTCCTCGGGGGCGAGGACTTCGACCAGCGGATCATCGACTGGCTCATCTCCGAGTTCCAGCGCGAGGTGGGGATCGACCTCAAGCAGGACCGCATGGCCCTCCAGCGCCTGAAGGAGGCGGCGGAGAAGGCCAAGTGCGAGCTCTCCACCTCGCAGCAGACGGAGATCGTCCTCCCCTTCATCTCCGCGGACGCCTCCGGACCCAAGCACCTCAACACCGTGCTCACCCGGCAGAAGTACGAGTCGCTCACCGACGACCTCCTGGAGAAGACCGAGGAGCCCTGCCGGCGCTGCCTGGCCGACGCCCAGATGCGCGCCGACCAGATCGACGAGGTCCTGCTCGTGGGCGGGCAGACCCGCGCCCCCAAGGTCGCGGAGGTCGTGCGCAAGGTCTTCGGCAAGGAGCCGAACCGCGCGGTGAACCCCGACGAGGGCGTGGCCATGGGCGCGGCCATCCAGACCGGGATCATCGCGGGCGAGGTCAAGGACCTCGTCCTCCTCGACGTCACCCCTCACACCCTGGGCATCGAGACCAAGGACGGCACGTTCACGTCGCTCATCGAGCGCAACAGCACCATCCCCACCCGCAAGAGCCGGGTGTTCACCACCGTGGCCGACAACCAGACCCGGGTCGAGGTGCACGTCCTGCAGGGCGAGAGCGACATGGCCGCCTACAACAAGAGCCTGGCCAAGTTCGAGCTCACCAACATCCCTCCCGCCCCCAAGGGCGTCCCCCAGATCGAGGTCACGTTCGAGATCGACGTGAACGGGATCGTCTCCGTGGGAGCCCAGGACCAGGCCACCGGACGCAGCCAGAGCATGACCGTCCAACCCTCGGGCGGCCTCAGCAAGCCCGAGGTGGACCGGCTGGTGGCGGAGACCCGGGCCCGCGACCAGCAGGAACGCTCCAACAAGGAGGGCGAGGCGGTCAAGCGTCAGCTCGAGGGCCTGGTGGCCAACACCATGCGCTCGATTCAGGCCCTGGAAGGCAAGCTCACCCCCGACGAGCAGGAGCGCATCCTCGCCGCCCTGGAGCGGGCCAAGAAGGCCCTCTCCGACGGGAACCTGGAGACGATGAAGGCCAGCCTGCTGGAGATGGAGAAGGCGGCCACGATCATTGGCCAGGCGATGTTGCGATCGTGAAGGGACGGGGACCTTCAGCCGACTCGGCGAGACCGACCGCCATCAGCAGTCAGCGATCAGCGGCCAGAACGACACGAGGCTGGGCACGTCGTTTCGGGACGGTCGCTGAATGCTGATGGCTGATCGCTGATCGCTGCTGTCCGCGTATGCCCAAGCGTGACTACTACGAGATCCTGGGCATCCCCCGTAACGCCTCCGACCAGGAGATCAAGTCCGCCTACCGCAAGCAGGCCCTGAAGTACCACCCGGACCGCAACGCCGGTGACAAGGAGGCGGAGGAGCGCTTCAAGGAGGCGGCCGAGGCCTACGCGGTGCTCGGCGACGCCGACAAGCGCCAGCGCTACGACACGTTCGGGCACGCGGGCCTCGGGGCGGGCGCGAGCTTCGATCCCACGATCTTCGCCGACTTCGGCGACATCCTCGGGGACTTCTTCGGGTTCGCCGACGTGTTCGGCCGCCGCCGCGGAGGCCCCCGGCGCGGCGCCGACCTGCGCTACAACCTCGAGCTCTCCTTCGAGGAGGCGGCTTTCGGGACCGAAGCCGCCATCCAGATTCCGCGGGCGGAGACCTGCTCCGTGTGCGGGGGCTCGGGAGCCGCCCCGGGAACCCAGCCCTCCGCCTGTCCCACCTGCGGAGGGAGCGGCCAGGTGACCTTCCAGCAGGGCTTCTTCAGCGTGGCCCGCACCTGCGGCCGCTGTCGCGGCGCGGGCCGCATCGTCGCCAGTGAGTGCAAGCAGTGCCGCGGCCAGGGCCACATCGCGGCGGAGCGCAAGCTCCAGATCAAGATCCCCCCGGGGTGGACACGGACAGCCAGCTCCGGATCTCCGGCGAGGGAGAGCCGGGGGCGGCCGGCGGCCCCCCGGGCGACCTCTACGTCGTCGTCCGCGTGCGGGAGCACGCCCTCTTCAAGCGCGACGGGTCCAACCTCTTCTGCGAGATCCCGGTGAGCGTCACCCAGGCGGCCCTCGGCGCTTCCGTGGAGGTTCCCACCCTCGAAGGGGGGCGGACGAAGCTCCACGTTCCGGAGGGAACGCAACCCGGGACGGTGCTCCGCCTCCGCCACCAGGGCTTCCCCCACCTCGGCAGCAAGGGCCGCGGGGACCTGCACGTGCTGATCCGGGTGGTCGTCCCCACCAGGCTCAGCGGGGAGCAGAAGAAGCTCCTCGAGCAGCTCGGCCGGAGCTTGCCCGTGCCCGACATCGACGACAAGGACCGCTCGCTCCTCGACCGCATGAAGGACATCCTCGGCTGAGCCTGCGCGCCTTCCGCGTCACCGTACCCGCGGCCGACGAGGACCTCGCCACCGCCCTTCTCTGGGAGGCGGGGACCTCTGGACTCGAGGTGCGGTCCTCGAGGGAAGAGGTCGTGCTCCTCGCCTACTTCTCGCAGTCGCCGGACGTGGAGGGGGCGCTGCGCGGACTCCCGGCCGCGCGATTCGAGGAGGTGGCCGTCCCCGAGGTGGACTGGGTCGCGCAGCTTCCGGGAAAGCTTCCGCGCTTTCGACGTGGGCCGCTTCCGGGTGGTGCCCGCGTGGGAGACGCCGCCGGCGGGCGGGCTCGTCCTCCGCATCGACCCCGCCCGTGCCTTCGGCACCGGGACCCACGAGACGACGCGGCTGTGTCTGCGGGCTCTCGTGAGGCTCGCCGACGAGGGCCCGCTCGGCCGCGTGCTGGACCTGGGGGCGGGGACGGGAATCCTCGCGGTGGCGGCCCGACGACTGGGGGCGGCCCTCGTGATCGCGACCGATCTCGATCCCGAGGCGGTCGACTCGACGAGACGCCATGCCCGCCTGAACGACGTCGCGGTTCAGATCGTCCGTGCCGACGGGGGCCAGGCCTTGCGAACGAGCTCCTTCGACGTGGTCCTGGCCAACCTCACGGCCCGCCTTCTCATGGAACGAGCGCAGGAGATCGTGTTCCTCGTCGCTCCCGGAGGACGACTCGTGCTTTCCGGTCTCCTCGAATCGGAGATGGAGGAGGTCGCAACCAGCTATCGCGCGCTCCCCCTGCTCTCGCGCAGCGTGGCCGGGGAATGGGGTGCCCTCGTGCTGGGGAGCGCGCGATGACGATTCCCCGGTTCCACGTTCCGGAGGCCGCACCGGGCGCGCGCGTGAGCCTGCCGGAATGGAGCGCCCACCATGCGCGCGAGGTCCTGCGTCTCCGCTCGGGGGCCACCGTGCGGGTCTTCGACGGGGCCGGACACGAGTTCGACGCCACCCTCGACTCCGTCACCCGCAAGGGCGTGGACGCACGGCTGGGGGGCGAGGTCGCGAGCCGGCCCGAATCGCCCCTGCACCTGACCCTCGCCGTCTCTCCCCTGAAGGGCGACCGGATGGAGCTCGTGATCCAGAAGGCGACCGAGCTGGGGGTGGACGACATCTGGCCGGTGGTCACCGTTCGCACGGACGCCGCGGCTCGCCCCGCCTTGCGCGGGACTCGCGCCACGAGCGATGGGACAAGGTCGCGAGCGGGGCGGCCGAGCAGTGCGGCCGCGCAGTCGTACCCGTCATCGTCCCCGCGATGACGCTCGACGAGTGTCTGGCCCGGCCGATCGACGGCCAAAGGATCGTCCTGCTCGAGACCGAGGGTCCGCCCCCGCTGGCCAGCGTGACTCCACGCCCGGCGCGGGTCCTGCTCTTGGTGGGGCCCGCCGGTGGCTTCGACGCCTCGGAAGCGTCCCGCCTGGTTGCGGCGGGATTCCGCGCCGCGTCGCTGGGGCCCCGCATACTCCGAGCCGAAACGGCGGCGGTGGTGGCGGTGGTCCTCGCGCAGGCGCTGTGGGGAGACCTGGGCTAGAGGAGCTATACTCCTCGCGCTTCATGTTCCTCCTGGGACAGACCGTCGGGAAATATCAGATCCTCTCCAACCTGGGCTCCGGCGGCTTCGGAACCGTCTTCCTGGCCAAGGACGTGTGGATCGACAAGAAGGTCGCGATCAAGGTCCCCCATCGCCAGAGCGGCGACTTCGACGACCTGCTCCAGGAGCCGCGCCTCCTCGCCGCCCTCGACCATCAGAACATCGTCGGCATCGTGACCGCGGAGCGCGTCGAGGGGATCTTCTTCATCGTCATGGAGTACGTGAAGGGCGAGAGCCTGGAAGCCGTGCTCGACCGCGAGAAGTCGCTGGACGTACCGCGCGCCCTGAACTACGCGGTGCAGATCCTGAAGGGCGTGGAGCATGCCCACGAGGCGCAGATCCTCCATCGCGATCTTCGCCCCGCGAACGTCCTCATCTCCGAGAGCGGGGTGGTGAAGGTGGCCGACTTCGGCACCTCGCGCTTCCTGGAGAAGTCCCACGCCACGACCGTGATCGGAAGCCCGCCCTACATGGCCCCCGAGCAGTTTGCGGGGCGCGCGGTGCTCGCCTCCGACATCTACTCCGTGGGCGTGATTCTCTACCAGATGCTCACCGGCACCCTCCCCTACTTCAGCCCCAACCCGGCCCAGATCGAGAAGCTCGTGGCCCAGGGGCGGGCCACCCCGCCCAAGGCGCGCAACCCCCAGGTCCCGCGCGAGATCTCGGACATCGTGATGAAGGCTCTGGCCGCGGAGGTGAGCGAGCGCTACCAGCGGGCCTCCGAGCTGCTCGACGACGTCGCCACCGCCGCCGACATCGACCACAACGCCACCGAGCTCGAGGACATCCGCCGCCGGCTCAAGGCCCGCGAGGTCCCGAAGAAGGGCTTCTGCTGGAACTGCAGGAAGCCCCTGCATGCCCGCTCCGACACGTGCCCCTTCTGCGGGGAGAAGCAGTAGGCGCGCACGCGTCAATCGCTAACTCACGGGCTCTCAGACACTTCGCCCGCGTGAGTGATTGACAGCCGGTTTCGCGGGGGCTACAATGTTTCGATTCGATTGGTTGGCCCAGGGGCCCCGGTACCCCCGGACTTCGGTGGTGGTGGATCGTTTCGCGCGCGTGGTCGAAGGAGAGAGTCGGCGCATGTCCTTCCCGAAGGCGGAAAAGATCTGGATGAACGGAAGGCTCGTCCCCTGGGACGACGCCAAGATCCACGTCGGCTCGCACGTCATCCACTATGGATCCGCCGTGTTCGAGGGTGTCCGCTGCTACGCCACCCCCGAGGGTCCGGCCGTATTCCGTCTCGATGCCCATACCGAGCGGCTCTACAACTCCGCCAAGATCTACCGCATGGACGTGCCCTACTCGGTCGAGCAGTTCAATGCCGCGGTGTGTGACACGATCGCCGCCAACCGGCTGGACGCCTGCTACATTCGTCCCCTGATCTACCGCGGCTACGGACAGCTCGGCGTGAACCCGTTCCCCTGCCCGGTGGACGTGGCGATCATGGTCTGGGAATGGGGCAAGTACCTGGGCTCGGAGTCGCTGGAGAAGGGCGTCGACGTGCGCGTCAGCTCCTGGACCCGCATCGCCCCCAACACGCTCCCCGCCATGGCCAAGAGCGCGGCCAACTACATGAACTCGCAGCTCATCAAGATGGAGGCGATCAAGGAGGGCTACTCGGAGGGAATCGCGCTCGCTCCGGACGGCAACATCTCCGAGGGCAGCGGCGAGAACATCTTCCTCGTCCTCAAGGGGACGCTGGTCACGCCCCCCCTCATCTCCTCCGTGCTCCCCGGCATCACGCGCGACACCGTGGTCGCGCTCGCCGGGCGCCTGGGAATTCCCTTGCGGGAGCAGGAGATGCCCCGGGAGATGCTCTACCTGGCGGACGAGATCTTCTTCACCGGGACCGCGGCCGAGATCACTCCGATCCGTTCCGTGGACAAGATCACGGTGGGGCGGGGAGTGCGCGGGCCGGTGACGGAGGCGCTGCAGAAGGCGTTTTTCGACGTGATCGAGTGCCGGGTGCCCGACGAGTTCGGCTGGCTGACCTTCGTGCGCGAGGCTCGGGAGGCGATGGCGCCGGCCCGGAAGACGAGCGCGGTCTAGCCCGAGGCGAGGGGCCTCCGGGGCGGAGAAGGGGCGGAGAAGCGAAATGCACATCAACGACCTGTTGAAGATGGCTTCGGAGCGGAAGGCCTCCGACCTGCACCTCAAGGTGGGGTCGCACCCCGTTCTGCGCATCAACGGGGAGCTCATCCCCCTGGTGGAGACCAAGCGGCTCATGCAGGAGGACACCATCGCCATGGCCTTCTCCATCATGAGCAACCGCCAGAAGCAGAAGTTCAAGGACAACCTGGAGATCGACATCGCCTACTCCGTGCCCGGCCTCGGCCGCTTCCGCTGCAACGTCTTCCAGCAGCGGGGCACGGTCGGTCTCGTCCTCCGCGTCATCCCCGTGAAGATCATGACCATCCGGGAGCTGGGCCTCCCCGTGGTCCTCGAGAAGATCGCGCAGGAGCAGCGCGGCCTCATCCTCTGCACGGGGACGACCGGCTCCGGCAAGTCCACGTCGCTCGCGGCGATGATCGACTACATCAACACCCAGCGCTGCGAGCACATCATCACCATCGAGGACCCGATCGAGTTCCTCCACCGCGACAAGAAGTCGATCGTGAACCAGCGCGAGGTGGAGGTGGACACCCGCAGCTTCGCGGCCGCGCTAAGGAGCGCGCTGCGCCAGGACCCCGACGTGATCCTGGTCGGTGAGATGCGCGACTACGAGACGATCGAGACCGCCATCACCGCCGCCGAGACTGGCCACCTCGTGCTCTCCACCCTCCACACCCTGGACGCCACCGAGACCATCAACCGCATCATCTCCGTCTTCCCCCCCCACCAGCAGAAGCAGATCCGCCTCCAGCTCTCGGGCGTCTTGAAGGCGGTCATGTCCATGCGTTTGGTCCCCCGGGCGGACGGGCACGGGCGCGTGCCCGCGGTGGAGGTGATGATCGCCACTCCCTTCATCCGGGACTGCATCATCAACAAGGACAAGACCAAGCTCATCCACGAGGCGATCGCGGCGGGCGTCTCCCAGTACGGCATGCAGACCTTCGACCAGTCGATCTTCCAGCTCTACAAGAAGGAGCTGATCAGCTACGACGAGGCCCTGCGCCGTGCCAGCAACCCCGACGAGTTCAAGCTCAAGATCCAGGGCATCCAGTCCACCTCCGACATGGCCGCCGAGGAAATGGAGAAAACCATGCAGTCGTTCGACCTGGACTCCTGAGCCGCTGCTCCGAACGCACGGCAGGACGTCGAGCTCGAGCATGGTTCGCAAGGCGCCCCCGCAGCCGGAACGAACGGCCTACGCCCGCGCCCTCGGAAGACTGGCCCGGCGGGACCACTCCCAGGCGGAGCTGAAGCGGGTCCTCCTCGACCGCGGTCATTCCCAGGAAGAGGTGGAGGCCGCGGTGGGCCGGCTCCACGCCGAGCGCTTCCTCGACGACGGGAGCTTCGCCGAGCGCTTCGCGCGGAGCCGTCTGCAGAACAATCGCCTGGGCCGCCACCGCATCCGCCAGGACTTGCACCGGCGCGGCGTCGAGCGGCCGGTGGCGGAGGCAGGGCTGCGCAAAGCGCTCGACGACGCGCCGGAACGCGACGTCATCGACGCGCTGGCGCGCCGGTACTGGCAGTCTCATCGGCGCGACGAGCCGGCACTTCGCGTGCGTAAGCTGTGGGGCTTCCTCCTGCGGCGGGGCTTCCCCGCCACCCTCGTGAGCGAGAGGCTGCGCGCCCTCTGGCCTCGCTGGCGCGACGTCGTGGAGGGACTGGAGCCGCTGGAGATCGAGGACCGGGGATGAGGGCCGACGATATCCGGAGCGCGTTCCTGAAGTACTTCGAAGACCGCGGGCACCGCGTGGTCAAGAGCTCTTCGCTCGTACCCGAGGCCGATCCCACCCTCCTCTTCGCCAACGCGGGGATGAACCAGTTCAAGGACGTCTTCCTGGGCAAGGAGAAGCGCGATTACAGGAAGGCGGCTTCCTCCCAGAAGTGCGTGCGCGCGGGGGGCAAGCACAACGACCTCGAGAACGTGGGGATGACGTCCCGCCACCACACGTTCTTCGAGATGCTCGGCAACTTCTCCTTCGGTGACTACTTCAAGAAGGACGCGATCGCCTACGCCTGGGAGCTCCTCACCCGGGACTTCGCACTGCCCAAGGACCGCCTCAAGGTCACGGTCTTCAAGGGGGAGGCGGGCGTGCCCCGCGACGCCGAGGCCCACGGCTTCTGGCAGGCCTACGTCTCCGCCGATCGGATCCTCGAGCTGGGAGCGAAGGACAACTTCTGGGCCATGGGCGACACCGGTCCCTGCGGGCCCTGCTCCGAGATCCATTTCTTCCAGGGGGACTCCCTCCCCTGCCCCGAGGAGGCCGCGGGCCGGAAGTGCCAGGGTGTCGAGTGCGAGTGCGACCGCTGGCTGGAGATCTGGAACCTCGTCTTCATGCAGTACGACCGGGACGAGAGCGGGAGGCTCAATCCCCTGCCCGCCCCCTGCGTCGACACCGGGATGGGCCTGGAGCGCATCGCGGCGGTGGTGCAGGGCAAGCTTTCGAACTACGACTCGGATCTATTCAGTCCGCTCCTCGCTTCCGTTTCCGCGAGGAGCGGACGTCCGTATGGCCAGTCCTCCGAGGACGACATCTCCCTCCGTGTGATTGCGGACCACCTCAGAGCCATGACCTTCCTGATCGCCGACGGCGTCCTCCCCGGCAACGAGGGCCGTGGCTACGTCCTCCGCAAGATCATGCGCCGGGCCATGCGCCACGGGAAGAAGCTGGGGGTGGAAGAGCCTTTCCTCTTCTCGCTCACCGCCGCCGTCGTAGAGCGAATGAAGGGCGCCTACCCGGAGCTCGTGGCCCAGGCGGAATCGGTGGCCCGGGTCGTGCGCGTGGAGGAGGAGCGCTTCGGGACCACGCTCAAGCAGGCCTTCGCCATATTCGAGGGCATCGCGGCCGAGGTCCCGAAGGGCGGAGCCATACCCGGCGCCGAAGCCTTCCGCCTCTACGACACCTATGGGCTCCCCCTCGACTTCACGGAAGAGCTGGCCCGGGACCGCGGCCTCACCGTGGACGCGGCCGGCTTCGAGCGCGAGCTCGCCCAGCAGCAGGAGAGGGCACGCCAGTCCAGCAAGATGGGCGCGGTCAAGGGCGATCCGGTCTACCTGGAACTGCTCCGGCAGGGGAAGAGCGAGTTCCGGGGCTACGACGCGCTGCTCGTCGAGGACGCGCGCATCCTCGCGGTCCTGAAGAACGGCGCCCTCGTCAAGCGTCTGGACGCTGGTGAAGAGGGCGCCGTCGTCCTCGATAGGACCCCGTTCTACGCGATGGGCGGGGGCCAGGTCGGGGATCACGGCGTCATCGCCGGGGATGGCTCGGCGGCCGAGGTCACGGACACCACCGCTCCCGTTCCCGGGCTCCACGTGCATCAGGTCCGCGTGACCCACGGCGGCTTCGAGCGGGGCATGACCGTGCGGGCCGAGGTGGATGCCCACCGGCGGGCGGGCGCGATGCGCCACCACACGGGCACGCACCTGCTGAACGCGGCGCTGCGCGAGACCCTGGGGCCGCACGTCAAGCAGGCGGGCAGCCTGGTCGCCCCCGACCGGCTCCGCTTCGACTTCAGCCACTACGCGGGCGTGAATCCTCGGGAGCTGCGCCACCTCGAGAACCGGATCAACTCGGAGATCCTCAGGGACACAGCACTCGTGACCCGGCAGATGGGGCGCGAGCAGGCCCTGGCCTACGGGGCCCTCGCCTTCTTCGGCGACAAGTACGGGGACGAGGTGCGGGTAGTGGAAGTCCCGGGGTTCTCCAAGGAGTTCTGCGGCGGTACCCACGTGCACCAGACCGGCGAGATCGGGCTCTTCCTGGTCACGGCCGAGCAGGGCATCTCCGCGGGCACCCGGCGGGTGGAGGCGATCACCGGGGAAGCGGCGGTGGAACGGGCCCAGAAGGACCAGGGCATTCTCGAAGAGCTCGAGGAGACCGCGAAGGTTGACAGACGTGCCTTGGTCGACGAATACGCTCGGCTACGCGAGCTGCTCAGAACTCGCGACAGGGAAATCCAGGCACTGCAGGTCAAGCTAGCTACCGGCGCCAGCGGAGCCGGCGCCGGTAACCATGATCTCGTGGAAGTGGCGGGGGCCCAGCTCTGGACCCCGCGCTTCCACGGCCTCGACCGCAAGGCCCACGCCGCGGTCGTCGACGACTTCCGCAACCGGCACCGCGACCGTGGCTTCGCCCTCGTCTCCACCTCCGTGGACGAGGCGGGGGTTCACGTGATCAGCGCGGTGTCGCCCTCCCTCACCGACCGGGTCAAGGCCCCCGAGATCATGAAACGGCTGGGGTTGAAGGGGGGCGGGCGGCCGGATTTCGCGCAAGGGGGCGGGGTGGCCCCGGGCGAGGTGGACGCGCTCGTCCGCAAGGCGGGCGAGGTGCTGCGACAGATGCTCGAGGGCTCCGGTGCGGCCTAGTGCGCTCGTCCTGATCCTGCCCGCGCTCGTCGCGCTCGCCCCCGACGCGGGGGCACAGATCTACACCCGCCGCAACGCCAACGGGGTGGTGGAAGCGACCAACATCCCCGACGCGCCCAACTACCTCCTGACCTACCCCGGCAAGGGGACCCTCATCCACTCCCGCGGCTTCCAGCGCAACTACAACGGCCAGTTCGACCATCACATCGACGCCGCCGCCCGTCATCACATGGTCAGCGCCGACCTCGTGCGGGCGGTGATCGCAGTGGAATCGGAGTTCGACGCCCTCGCCGTCTCCTCCAAGGGAGCCCAGGGGCTCATGCAGCTCATGCCCCATACCGCCCGCCGCTTCGGCGTGGGAGACTCTTTCGACGCCCGCCAGAACATCTTCGGCGGCGTCCAGTACCTGCGCTTCCTGCTCGACCTGTTCTCCGGCAACGTGGACCTCGCCCTCGCCGCCTACAACGCGGGGGAGAACGCCGTGCACCGTTACCACGGGATCCCGCCCTACCGCGAGACCCGCCAGTACGTCGCCAAGGTGCAGGACATCCTCGGCTCCGGCGTCGAGCAGGTGCGCGCCGCGTTCTTCGCCCCCACCCGACCCCCCGCTCCCCGCCCGGCCAAGGCGGTGAAGGTCCAGCCCGCGCGCCCGCGCATCTACTACAAGTGGCACGACGAGCGCGGGCTCCACGTCGCGGAGGCCCCCCCCGCGGAGGGCACGGTGTACACCATGATCCGCGCCCTGGACTGAGGGACCGGAATGCGCGACCCGATTCCCCGCGGGCCGTTCGACCAGGGGCTCTTCCTCACCCACTTCAACAAGGGGAAGGACCTCTACGACGGCCGCCGCTACGAGGAGGCCGAGCGCGAGCTGGAGGAGGCCTACCTCCTGCGCCCGCGGGACGCCCGCGTGCTGAATCTCCTGGGCCTCATCTATTTCAAGCAAGAGAAGCTGGACAAGGCGGAGGAGGTCTATCGCAAGCTCGTGGCGGAGAGCCCCGACGCCCACACGCTGCACTACAACCTCGGGCTGATCTGCTTCAAGCTCAACCGCATGGAAGACGCGGAGTCCTCGTTCCTCAAGGCGCTGGAGCTGGCGCGCGAGAACCCCAAGATCAACTTCTACCTCGGCTCGATCTACGAGCGGCTGAACCGGTACAAGGACGCCATCTACCAGTACCGGCAGGCGGGGGCCAACCTGATGGTGCGGAGGATCGAGGACAAGATGGCCTCCGGTGCCCCGTCCGCGGCCAGCGCGCCCGCCCCGGGCCCCCGCCCGCGCAAGACCAAGACCGACGACACCGCCGAGTTCCCCAAGGCCGAAGTGCACGAGCGGATCCGCCGGCTCGCCTCCGACGAAGCCCTCGCCCGGGCCGACCAAGCCGCCCTCGGCTTTGCCGGGAAGACGGTCCTGCCGGTCAGCGAGTCCCTGCTCGCGGACCCGGGCACGGCCCGCGAGCTGGCCTCGGACACCGCGCGCTACCGCGTGCACGAGGACACCCTGCCCCCGGGCACGAAGCCCCCTCCCGAGATCGTGGCCTACACCCGCGCGCCCGAGTCCGCGACCCCCGACCCCGGGGCCAAGACCGCCCGCCGCTCACCCGAGATCTTCCGCTTCCTCGAGAACAATCTCATGGAGGTCGATTTCGCAGGCAAGGTCTTCATCAAGCAAGGGACGATCTACTCCTACAGCGGCAACCTGACCTTCTGGGTGAAGGACAAGCGCCCGGGGGGCCAGCCCCCCCTCGTCATCATCACCGGCACCGGCCGGGTCATCCTCACCGACCACGACCGCGAGATCACGTTCATGCAGGTCCACGACGAGACCGTCTATGTCGAGCCCGGGCACCTCCTGGCCTGCGAAGAGGGCCTCACCCCCCGCTACGTCCCCCTGGGCGAGGGCGGTCTCGAGGTCCTGGCCCTCGAGGGACGGGGAATGGTCGCTCTCTCCGTGGCGAGCAAGCCGTTGCCCCTGACCGTCACCCCGGGCCTCCCCGTCTCGGTTCCCGCCGCCTCGGTGATCACGTGGAGCGGCGACCTCGTCCCGAAGCTGGTGGACGATCCCCAGATCCACGCGGTCATGCTTCGCTCGGGGCCGCGGGCGGGCTCCCTCCTCCGGCTCGAAGGGAGCGGACGTATCCTGGTGGAGCAGACCGTCCCCTGAAAGCACGACGGGCGGCGCCAGCGCGCCGCCCGTCACCTCCCCTCCGCCCCGCCCGGGCGGGCTCTACACCCACTTCTTCGCCATGTCTCCGATCACGGGCAGCGCGAACTCCTCGCCGGAGTTGGCCTTGATGATCAGGATGACGAGCACCGCCATCAAGGCCACGAGCACCACCATCTGCACGAGCCAGACCAGCATCGACACCGCGCCGAGCCCCACCAGGCCGAGCAGGATCTGCATCGCGGAAAGCACGAGCAGCACGACGATGCCGACGGCATGGAGGAGCAGGCTCTGGAAGGCGTGAAAGCGCAGGAACCGGCTCTGCTTCTCGACCACGGCGACCACGATCGAGAAGATGAACCCCACGCAGCAGGGGATGTAGCAGAGCAGGCCCGCGACCTTCGGGTCCATGCCGAGGTTCGTCTGCCCAGGGGTGGACGATGCCATCTCTCCTCCTTGCGGGTCGGGCGACGCGCGCGCGCCCGGATTCAAAAACCCCGCTCTGTCCGATTCGGTGGTCGCATTATCGAGAGGCGGCGGCGGGTTGTCAACGAACCTCTCAGGCGGGGAGCGCATGACGACTTCTTCGTTCACCGGCGCCGCTTCAGCGCTCCCCGCCATCTGAGCCAGCGCCGCCGCGAAGACCCGGGGATCGTCGGAGGACACAAGGATCGTCGACCCCTCCCGAGCCCCGATCGCGTAGCGCCAGACCCCCTGCCCGTACTCCCTGAAGTCGCCCCGGTCCCGTCCGGGCCCGTGGAGCCGCGCGAAGCGATCCCGAAGGGCGGCCAGGAACTCGCGTTGGTCGTCCGGCCCGTCCCAAACCGCGCGCCACACGAGCAGGGTTCCCGCCCCGGTATCGAGCAGTCGGTACGCGTCCCCTCCCCACCCCGCGGCGGCCTCGTCACGGTTTTCGAGGAGGGTGCGCATCAGCATCTCGCCGAGCACCCCTTCCCTGAGGACGGTCGCTCCCACGGGGCCGTCGGGCATCGCCACCGCTTGCGGCACCTCGTCCGCGAAGTACTTCTCCGGATGCAGGACCTGCTCCGTCGAGCGCGGCGGGCGGTCCCACGCCGCGCGGAGGGCTTGCGGGCCGCCCCGTCCCCAGACCGCCTGCGCGAACTCCCGCCCGACGAAATAGGGCAGCACCAGCTGGTCGCGCACCACCGCGGGCGCGCCCTCGAGGTCCGGCGTCCCGGGAAGGGGGAGCGAGGAGGTGTCCACTCCCTCTCCAGCCCCCGGCAGGCGGCGGAGAACGAAGCGCTCCATGACCAAGGTGGCGTCGCCTTCCAGCAGGCTCATCCAGGCCAGTCGCCGGTCGTCGTAGTCCGACACCGCATCCCCGACCTGCGCCTGCAGGTCGACGTACTGGTCCTGGAGCGCGTGCCGCAGCTCGTGGGACAGGATGATCTGGTTCGTGGGGCCGAAGCGGCGGTCCTCGCTCACCGCGTAGAGCCGCTTTTGCCCCGCCCGCTCGTCGTAGAAGCCCGCGATGTTCTCCTGCAGCACGCGGGCCCGGAGGGAGCGCAGGTCCGTGCCCGCGGGCAGGAGGTCGAAGGCGACGAGCATCCGCTCGTCGAGCCGGGCCTGCGACGGCGGGTACTCTGCATCGAACAGCTCCTGGAGGAATCGTCCCAGCTCCGCGCGTCCCATGAACTCCACCCGCACGTCCCGGCGAAAAGGAACGCCCCCCGCCTCCTCGACTTCCTTCTGCAGCTCGGCCTCGGTCCGCTCCCCGAAGCCCAGGAGACCCCCGAGGAGGACGTCGAGGAACTCCGCCGGATCCGGCGTCGCCTCCGGGGTGGGCGCGGGCGGTTCCTGGGCAATTACCCACGAGCCGAGGAGGAGGAAGGCGAGAGGGCTCAGGTTCCTCACGGCCGCACGAGGGCCGCGAGACCCCCGAGGAATCCCCGCCATGTGTAGAGGCCTTCCACCTCGCCCCGCGAGCTCATCCAGCAAGCCTGGCAGCGGTTCTCCGCGTTCCGTACGCGCAGGCGGTCGACCACACCGTCGGCGCTCTCCGAGGCCAGATTCCCGGCCTGATCCTCCGGCCGCCGGAACTCGAGGCACTTGGAGACCCGCCCCCGATGGTCGACGTTGAAGAAGGACCGACCCGCCCGGCAGCCGGCCAGGTCCAGCTCGCCGGTCGTGCCCTCCGCGCGGTGGTCGCAGAACACGCAGAGGGACGCGCAGCGGGGGGCGAGCTGCCATGTGCACCAGACGGGGCGACCCTTGAGAAAGGTGGCCATCAGGCGAGCGCGCTTCGCGGCCGGGGCGAGGACGGCCGGCGGACCCGTCACTTCACCTCGATCACGTCGCCGGGCAGCTTCACGTCGAAAGCGCCCGCGGGCAGCTTCTCGTTGAGGCGGGTGTTCTCGAAACGAATGGTGGTGTAGTCGCCGGTAGGCTCGGTCAAGCGGGTCTGGACGGGCACGGAGCGCTCCCCGTCCACCCAGAGCCGGATGCCCGCGAAGAGCCCGCCCTGCCCGGAGCGCGGCTTGAGGTCCAGCACGTGGGCGGCGCGGCCTCCCACCGTCTCTTCCCCGACCAGCGTCACCTCGTACTTCCGGCCGAGGCCCGCGGCCCCCGGGCCGAACCCGACGAGCAGGTCGGCCTCGCCCTTGGCCACGCCCCGGAAGGCCTGCTTGCTGGAAGGGAAGTACCGCACGTACTTCCCGTCCTTCACGATCATCGTCCCCGGCGAAGGCGCGTCGTAGTTCCAGCGCAGCCGGCCCGGCACCTGGAGCACGACGCTTCCCCGGCTCTCCGTCTTCTCGTCCAGGAGCACCAGCATCTTCGACTCGACAAAGGACGCCTGCATCGTCTGCAGCGTGCGCCCCGCTTCCTCGAGCGAGCGGAGGACGGTGGCCGCGTCCGCGGGCCCGGCGAGAAGAACGATGAGGGCGGCGAGGCTCAAGGGACGCTCCGCAGCGGGTCGCCCCACCACGCGGCGGGCACGAGAAGCAGCACGGCCAGGATGACGAGGCAGGCCAGGTCGTAGGCGAGGCCGCCCCGTTCGTAGTCCCAGAGCAGGAAGCGTGCCCAGGAGCGCTTCAGAGCCCGCCCCCCGCGGCCACCTTCGCCTCCCGCGCGGGCGCCACCGCCCGTCCGTCCTTCATCTCGATCGTCCGGTGGGCGAAGGCGGCTGCTTCCGGGTTGTGAGTGATCATCACCACGGTCTGCTCGCGGCTGCGGTTCAGCTCCTTGAAGAGCTCCAGGATCATGCGGCTGTTCACCGAATCGAGGTTGCCCGTGGGTTCGTCGGCGAGGAGGATGGCCGGATGGCTCACCAGCGCCCGCGCGATCGCGATCCTCTGCTGCTCCCCGGCGGAGAGGTCGAGCGGCTTCATCGCTTCCTTGTGGGGAAGCCCCACCATCTCGAGGAGCTCGCGCACCCGCTCGCGGGGGGGAGGAGGGTGTCCCTGGATCTGGCGGGCGATCTCCAGGTTGCCGCGAACGCTCAGGGTGGGCAGGAGGTTGAACCGCTGGAAGACGAATCCGATCTTCTCCCTCCGCACCCGGGTGCGCTCGTTGTCTCCGGCCACCGAGATCTCGACCCCATCCACAATCACCTGCCCGGCGGTCGGCCGGGCGAGGCCGCCGAGCAGGTTGAGGAGCGTCGATTTGCCGCAGCCGGAGGGGCCCATGATCGCCACGAACTCTCCCCGCCCCACCTCGAGGTCCACCCCGCGCAACGCCTCTACCTCGACGTGGCCCACGTGGTAGACCATGCGGAGTCCGCGGGTGCGAAGGATGGCGTCCGGCGGCGGCGGCGTCACGAGCCGACCTCGACCACCGTGTAATCCGCAGGCACGCGCGGCACGAACGCGCGATCGGGTACGGCCGCGTTGACCTCGGCCTTCTCGAAGCTGAACTCGGCCTCGTACCCTTCGTTCGGCCGCCCGACCACGATCTTCCGCGGGAAACGCCCGTCCCACCCCGCGTAGGCGAACGCGGTCGTGAGATCCCCGGCGTCGTCGTAGCGCCGCTCCCCCAGCGGGCGGAGGCTCGCGCGCTCCAGCCGGACCGTTCTCCGGACCGGGCCCCGGGACCGGCCCGCGAGGGTCAGGGTAAAGGCCTCCCGGTCGCTTTCCAGCAGCACCACGTCCTCCGACCCCGGCCGAAGCGGCTCCGAAAGCAGGGCGGCGGCCACGTCCGCCGGGCGAAGCGCGTAGTACGGGGACTGCTCGTCCTCGGCCCGGGGATGGCCGTCGGCCCGTCCGGTCCACACGGTCTTTTTCGCGGGCACCTGGATCCAGAAGCGCTCCCCGTCCGCCACGATCTCGAGCGCGGTGACCACCGTCACCGATCCCTTGATGTACAGCCGGCCCCCGCGCGCCGCCACCACCCGGACCCCGACCTTGCGCGCCTTGCCCGCGCGGAAATCACGCACGTCCAGCGCGCCGCTCGCGCTCAGCGTCCTGATCCCGTCGCAGTAGTCGTCGAAGGCGGCCAAGGCCTCCTCCACGCTCGCCGCGCGCAAGGGCACCGTCGGAGCCGCGGAGGGGACGATCGTTCGCGTGACACAAGCTGTACCTCCCAGGAGCGAGCAGAATGCGACGGCGGCGATTGGAATGCTAGCCACGGCCCTCCGACAGGTCAACAACGCCCCACCTCGAGACCTCCGGGACCTCCCCGCCGCCCCCAGGTGCGGGCGGGGAGGCCGAAGGCGGACACCACCGCGACCACCGTTTCCAGGTGCGGGCTCACCGCGCTCGTCGTGAGCCGACCCCCGCCCCCGGCAAGGGCGAGGGGAACCGCGAGCTGGTCGGCGAGGAAGGGATCCACCGCGCCTTCTTCGTCGAGGAAGCGCAGCAGCCGGCGCGCGGCGCGCTCGCCCAGCAGCTCGGGGCGGAGCCCGCGCTCCCCCAGGAAGCCGAAGGCCGCCCGACCGTTCTCGAAGACCGCATCCAGCAGCAGAAAGGAGCCGGGTGCGGCCGCCTTCACGTCGACCACGTCCCAGCTCGACTCCAGGCGGCGCGCCTCCCAGAGGCGGCCGCGGGCGGCCGCGGCCGCCCGCCCGGCCACGCCGCCCTTCACCTTGCCCGATCCCGCGACGCCGTGCACCTCGAGAAGGGCGCCCCGGTCAGTGAGGTCGAGAGTGGCCGGGCGTGCCCAGGCGCCGGCGACCTCGGCGCGGACGACACCGCCGCCCCGCGGATAGAACCCGGCCTGCTCCAGCGCAAAGGTCGAGCGCACTCCGAGCCGTTCGACGGTGCCCGCCCAGGGCCGGGCCAGGTACTCGAAGGAGGGGGCGAGGGGAACGTGCGTCCCTCCCGAGATCTGGACGTGACTGGCCTTCGCCGCCGTGGCGAGGACCGGGACCACCGCCTGCAGCACCAGCGTGGCCGCCCCCGCGGTCGCGATCTCGAAGTTGAAGGTTCCCGCCGCCACCGCCCCCGGCTCGAAACGCAGGTCGGGCGAGCCGTCGAAGGCGCCGTGCACGCGTGCCCCGCAGAGGAGGGACACCGCCCGGACCGCGGCCACGTGCTGCGGCCGCAGGCCCGAGCGCGGACGGCGCGCCCGGATGCGAGTCATCGCGAAGCCCCGTCCCGTGACCGCGGACAGGGCGAGCGCCGCGCGCAGGATCTGGCCGCCGCCTTCGCCCTGCCCGCCGTCGAGCGCGACGAGGTCGGTCATCGACCCGCGCTTCCTGCCCGCGGGGACGAGGCTCGATCGCCTAGAAGGCGAGCGATTCGGAGAGGAGGGTTTCCACCGGCTGGCCCCCGGTGGGCACGAAGTAGCCCGGTATCGCCACCACGCGCTCGGGATGCTCGTAGTGCCGGAGCAGGGCCTCTTGCGCCTCCGGATACGTCTCCGCCGGGAAGAAGCGCTCCACGGGTACGGGCACGCCGTCCGGGCCCGGCAGCTCGAGCCGCACGCGCAGGACCGGCTCCAGGTCCTCGGCGGCATAGCCGGAGTTCCAGCGGGCGGGATCCTCCGCGACCCAGACGGAGACGGATTCGACGCTGACTTGCCGCTCGTGGCGCGTCTCCATCAGGTGCTTCCAGAGCCCGAACTCGGCGAGGGGGACGTAGCGGAGCGCCCGCACGCTCGCCTCGTCCCGGCCGAGGAGGCGACACCGAACGAGGGGAACGGGCTCCGAGGAGCTCATCTCGCCTACGCGAGCTGCAACGCGCGTGCCGGGCGCACCCTGGTCTTGCTGTCCGTTGATTCAATTGCATTTACGGGGTACGCCAGGAAATCGGATGGCCTCCGCTCACGCAGAAATTGTCACGTATCGTTACATTTCTGGGCCAGGATCGAAGCACGAACGGCAGCGTGCCTCGTACTCGTGCGCACCGCCCACGACCACGCGGTCGCTCTGCGCCACGAGCCGCTGGGACCGATTGGCGGGCGCCCCGCACCGCATGCAGATGGCCAGCGTCTTGTCCACGTACTCCGCCACCGCCATGAGCTGAGGCATCGGCTCGAACGGTCGCCCCCGTAAGTCCTGGTCGAGGCCGGCCACGATCACCCGCCGGCCCTCGTTGGCCAGGGTATTCGCGACGGCCACGATCGCGGCATCGAAGAACTGGCCTTCGTCGATCGCCACCACGTCCGTGTCCGGCCCCACCGCGGCCAGGATCTCGCTGGCGGAGGCCACGACCTGCGAGGGCATCTTCATGTCGGAGTGGCTCACGATCTCGTCCGCCGAATACCGCGCGTCGATCCTCGGCTTGAAGAGCTGCACCGTCTGGCGCGCGATCTGGGCGCGCCGGACGCGGCGGATGAGCTCCTCGCTCTTCCCGCTGAACATGCTGCCGGTGATGACCTCGATCGAGCCGCTGCCCGCGGGTGCCCGCCCCTTGATGGCCAATGCGCCGCTACTTGCCCGCCCGCTCGATGTAGGCGCCGCTCGCGGTGTCGATCCGGATCACGTCCCCCTCGTTGATGAAGGGCGGGACGTTGCACCACCAGCCCCGTCTCCATCTTGGCCGGCTTGCCCACGTTGGAGACGGACGCGCCCTTGATCGCGGGCTCCGTCTCCAGCACCTTCATCTCCACGGTCAGGGGCAGCTCGATCCCCACCGGCCGCCCCTCGTACATCTCGATCTTGAGCTTGATGTTGGGGATGAGATACGGCGACGGCGTCTCCCAGCACCTCGTCGCGAGAGCCCGATCTGCTCGAAGGTCTCGTTGTTCATGAAGTGATACATGTCGCCGTCCTGGTAGAGGAACTCCATCTCGGTCTCGTCCAGGATGGCGCGCTCGACCATGTCCACGGACCGGAAGCGGTGCTCCACCTGATGGAGCCGCTCTTGAGGTTCCGGATCTTGGCCTGCACGAACCCGCGCAGGTTGCCCGGGCGTCTTGTGCTGGGTCTCGACGCACGCGGTAGAGCTCGTTGTCGTGCTTGATGACCATGCCCGCGCTTGAGCTGCGTCGCCTGAATCATTCCCGTTCCCTCGCTCGAACTCATCATTATAGCTTCGTATCTCCTCGACCTCGAGCCCGCGCAGGTCCACCCGGGCGGGGAACGTGCGGAAGCCGGCGTCCTTGAGCGCGGCGGTCACCGCCTCGCGCCCTCCGGGACCCCTCTCGCCCGGCGGCGACCCAGACCGCGACCACACCTCCCCCCCCCGCCCCGCAGACCTTGGCCGCCCCCCCGCTCGCGCCGCGCCACCTCCGCGATGCGGTCGATCTCCGGGGTCGTCACGCCGGGGGCCAGCCGCTTGCGGGCCTCCCACTCCCGGGCCACGAGGCCGGTCACGTCGGCGAAGCGCGCCTCGACGAGCGCTTCCCGGACCCGGACCGCGAGGCCCGCGATCGTCGGCCAGGGACTCGCGCACCCGCGCGTCCCCGTCGATCTGCCCCTTGAAGACCTCCCAGTTGTTGATCCCGGAGAAGCGGGTGGCCCCCGCGTCCACGAGCAGCAGGCACTCCTCGACGCGCGCGGGGTCGGTCCGGAGGCGCTCCACCCGTACCCGTCCCGCCTCCAGGTGGAGGGCCAGCACCCCGCCGTGCAGCGCCGCGTGGTAGTCCTGCACGCCCGTGGGGACGCCGAGGCAGCGGGCCTCCGCGTCGCGCACGATCGGCCACAGCGCGTCCGGCTCGATGGCGCGCCCGGTGGCCCGGGCCGCGGCCGCCGCCACCGCCACCGCGAGCGCCGAGGAGCCCCCCAGCCCCGAGCCCGCGGGGACCTTCGACTGCGTGATCACCCGCACGCCCGTCTCGATGCCCGAGGGCCCGGAGGATCTGGGCCACGAGGGAGCAGGGCACCGCCGGCCAGGACCTCGGCGACCGTCTTCCCCTCCGCCTTCTGGAGCGTGTCCTTCGACTCGAGACGAACCCCCGAGCCCCCCGTCTCCACCCGGCACCACGCACGCCGGTCGATCGCGACGTTGACCGTCACCGCCCCCGGGTGGAACAGGTAGAGGGGCCAGATGTCCAGCGTGCCCCCGGCCAGGTCCACGCGGCAGGGCGCGGTGGCCTCGACGACGGCGGTCACTTATTCATCGATCGCATGGGCAGGTCAGGCCCCGCGTCTCCGTCGTCACTCGTAGGCGGCGAAGAGCTGTCCCCAGGGGCTCTTCGCGATCTCGGCCATGCGCCGGGTGCCGTGCACGGGCCACCAGTAGCGGTCGTGGTAGAAGGCCGAGCCCCAGATGAAGGCGTGCACCAGGGGCGTCTTGAAGAACAGCGACTGGATCCGGGCGAGGGGCGTGAACCAGAGCAGCCGGCCCACCCGGCTCGCGAAGTGGTATTGCACCTTGAAGTGGAAGTTGACCTCCGAGATGTCCTCCCCCACCACCTCGATCTCGCGCACGTCCCCCACGCCGAGGCCGCGCTCGTGGGCCACCCGGATGCACTCCACCTCGGCCAGGGGGTCGAACCCCATGAGCCAGGCGCTGATCGCGTCGATCGCCACCATGTCGTCGCTGGCCAGCATGTAGTTCTTGACCACCGGGATCATGGCCCGGGGCCCCGCCCCGTCCCCGCAGATGGTGCCGTCCATGACCGCGAACATCCCGGGGTGGATCTCCTTCTGGATGGCGAGCAGGTCGACCAGCGTCTTGTGGATGTCGGTGTGGGCCCAGTGGCGATTGTCCTTGAGCAGGCCGCCGAAGGCGTTCTTCATCGCCCCCGTCATGGTCGTGTAGACGTGGGTCTTCACCGTGGGGAGGTGGACGATGTTGGAGCCGACGAGCACCTCGGGCACGCGCACTTCCCCGAAGATCCGGGGGAGCACGAGCAGCGGAGTCCTGGGCTCGATGGGAACCCAGCGGCAGTCGGGGTCGAAGTTGTCCACCGTGGGCACGCCGTAGCGGTGATAGACCCCGGCGAACTTGTTCAGCTTGTCCCCGCGATGGGCGTCCGTCACCACGGTCTGGTTGTGGAGGCCCAGGAGGTCCGTGTAGCCGTCCTCGCGCAGCGTCCGCACGACCGCTTCGAGCTGCCAGGGAGTGGTGTTGGCGGACAGATAGGGCAGGTGCCAGGAGATGTTGTCCTTGAGGATGGTGCGACGTCCCGCGGGGAGGGCCCGACGATAGTCCAGGCCGCGCATCATGCCCGCCACGTCGTCGAGAACGCTCTCCGGACGCGTCTTGATCACCGCCACCCGCGCCCGCGTGGCTCCCGAGCCCACCACCGCCCGCGTCCTCGTTCCCGCCGATGGGTCCATGCTCGTCGCTCCCCCTGCCTCTCGATTCAACCTGATAGTATAGAACGGCCGCGGCGAGGCGGCCAACCCGGCCGCTCATGGATTGCCCCCGCTGCGCCGAGCCCGGCGTCCTCACCCCGACCTGCCCCCGCTGCGGCCTCGTCGTCGCGAAGTGGAAGGGCGAACGCCCCCGTCCCAAAGCACCCCCGGAGAGCGCGCGGCCCGCCGGCGGCGGGAGCGGGCTGTGGCTGCCCCTCCTCGGTCTCGCCGCGCTCGCGATCGCGGCGGTGCATACGCTGCGCCCGGCCGGGGCTCCGGCCCCGGCGCCGGCCCCGAACCGACCACCCGCGGCGACCCTTCCTCCGCCTCCGCTCGCCGATTCCTCCGCTCCGGTCGTGCCTACGCCGCCGCCCGTCGAGGCCATGACGGTCGAGGCGGATGCAGGGGGTTCCCCAAGCCGATCGGGCCGCGGCCGGTCGCCTGGTCGCCCGGCTGGAAGGCCGCAACCTCCTGGCCACCACCGACGCCACGCAGGCCGAGGATCTGTTCACCCGCTACCCGGGTCAGGAGCCTCTCCGGAAGATCCTCGAGGGCGTGCTCGTCACCCTCTCCCTCCAGGAGCGGAAGGAGCGCCGCTACGATCAGTCGATCCTGCACCTGCGGCGGGCGGTGGCCGTCAGCGCCGACAACACGCAGCTGCGGTCCGCCCTCGCGGACCTGCTCCTGGAAACCAGCGACTGGGCGGCCGCGGAATCGGCGGCGCGCGAATGGCTCGCCCTCGCTCCGCGCGACGCCGACGCCCTGCGCGCCCTCGCCTTCGCCCTCTTGCGACAGGACCGGAACCGCGAAGCCGAGGAGGCCCTGCTGGCCTCCCTGGAGATTCGCGAGGACCCGGCCACCCGCGCCCTCCTCGCTCGCCTCCGCACCGGGATGGCCAGCGAGAAGGGGATGACGGAGCAGCAGCTCGCGTACTTCCACGTCCGCTACGACGGAGAGGCCCACGAGGACGTGGGGCGCGCGATCCTGCAGGCCCTGGAGCGCCACCACGCTACGCTCGTGCGCACCTTCGACCATCGGCCGGCCGCGACCATCCCCGTCATCCTCTTCTCGAGACAGGCCTACTACGACAGCACGGGAGCCCCGGCGTGGGCGGGCGGCCACTTCGACGTCCTGGACGGGCGGATCCGCGTTCCCATCGGCGGCCTGACCAGGGCCCTCACGCCCGACATGGACGAGACGCTCCTCCACGAGCTGACCCACGCTTTCGTGAGCGACCGAACCCGGGGAGTCGCCCCTCGCGACCTCCACGAAGGCCTCGCCCAGTACATGGAAGGCAAGCGCATGGCCTCCCTTCTCTCCCCGGCCCAGCTCCAGGCTCTGGCCGCGGGCCGTGCGGGGGGAGTAGCCGGGTTCTACCTGGAATCGCTCTCCTTCGTGGAGTTCCTCTTCGCGGAGCGCGGGCAGGGAGGAATCAACGACCTGCTGGCGGCGATGGCGGAGACGGGCGACGTGAACGAAGCCTACCGACGGGTCTACGGACGCGACGCCGAGGGCTCACGCAGGGCCTGGAGGGACCGCATCCGGCTGCTGTACGGCGCCTGACTGGCCGCTCCGTGCTCAGAAGATTCGTAGCTCGAAGGGCAGGCGGGCGATGGGCTCGCGGCCACCGAGCACGGACGCCCAGCGCAGAAAGGCCCGCGCGTCCGCGGGGAGGAGGCGCGCGCCCCCGCTCGCCGATTCCTCCTGGCGCTCCAGCAACGTCTCGAAGACGCCCTTCCTCTCCGGGAGAACGACGAGGCTCAGCTCTTCGTCCTTGCCGAGCTTCGCCTTCTCACGCACGAGAGCGAGCGCGGTCTCGAGCCCGCCCAGCCGATCGACGAGGCCCACCTTGAGTGCCTCCGCGCCCGTCCAGACCCTCCCCTGGGCCACCCGGTCGATCTCCTCGTAGCTCCGCCCCCGGCCCTTCGCGGCCTTGGCCACGAACTCCCCGTAGAACGAGACCATGAGGCCCCGCATCTTCGACCGCTCTTCCTCCGTCCACGGTCGGTACTCGGAGAAGAAAGCCGCGTTCTTCCCGCGCTCCACGATCTCCTTGCGCAGGCCCAGCTTGTCGTAGAGGCCGCGAAGGGTGAACTTCCCGCTGAACACCCCGATGGACCCGGTGATCGTCGCGGGCTGGGCCACGATCGCGTCCCCGGGCATCGCGATGTAGTAGCCGCCGGAGGCGGCCACGTCCCCCATGGAGACGATCACGGGCTTGCTCTTGCGGGCCAGCGACAGCTCGCGCCAGATCACCTCCGAGGCGGTGCCCGACCCCCCGGGGCTGTCCACCCGCAGCACGATGGCCCGGATCGTGGAGTCGTTGCGCGCCTGCCGGATCGCCCGGGCCAGGGTGGACGAACCGGCGAGATCGCCCCCGAAGGGACTGCTCTCGCTCTCTCCGCTCATGATCTCGCCCACCGCGTACACGAGGGCCACCTTCGGCCGGCCGTCGAAGCCGAAGCCGCGCGCCCCGCGCACGTAGCGTCCCGGCGTGACCCTTTCCCGGGCCTTCATCCGGCCCTCGAGCTCGTCCTCGTACACGAGCTCGTCCACCAGGCCGGCGCGCAGGGCAGAGGCGGCGTCGTAGGGACCGCCATCGAGAAGCGAGCGCACCTCCGCTGGCGTCTTCTTCCGGCTCTCCGCGATCGCCGACACGTACTGCGAGTGAAGGCTGTCGAGCAGCGCTTCCGTCTGCTCGCGATGGGGGGCGGTGAAGCGGTCCTCGGTGAACTGGTTGGGGTAGTTCTTGTACCGGCCCACCCCTTCGAACTGGGCCTCCACGCCGAGCTTGTCCAGGGCCTGGCGGAAGAAGGTGACCTCCGCGCTGAGCCCGTGCACGAGCAGCAGGGCCTGGGGGACCGCGTAGATCTTGCTGCACGCGGTGGCCAGGTAGTACTCCTGGTTCCCGCACGATTCGAGGTGCGCGTAGGCGGGCTTGCCCGACTTGCGGAAACGAGTGATCGCGTCTCGCAGCTCCTGTACCTTGGCCCAGCCTCCGGTCAGCGATCCCACGCGTACGACCACGCCCTTCATCTTCGGGTCGGTGGCGGCCCGGTCGAGGCTCTCCACGAGGCTGCGCAGGGTGGGGCGCGCGGAGGCGAATAGCGTGTCGACCTCAGAGGTGGGCAGCTCCCCGACGTTGCCGTCGAGGGTGAGCGACAGGTAGGCCTCGCCCCCCCAGGTGGAGAGCGGACGCCCGGTTCCCCGCAGGACCAGGGCGAGGGCGCCCATGAAGGCCGCCCCGAGGGCCACGGCGGCGATCCCGGCGGCCAGGATCCAGGCGGTGCGTTTCTTCACCGTGGCCTTCTGCTCTACGAAGTGGGCTGCAGACGCTCGACCCGCCGGCGCGCCTCGGGGACGTAGACGCTCGCGGGAAATTCCTCGGTCAGACGCTTGTAGCTGGCCCGCGCTTCGGCGAGACGGTTTGCTTCCTCGAGGGTCGCGGCCAGGCTCATGAGGGCGTAGTCGCGCGGGAAGGGAAAGGAGCTGTCCGCCACCACGGCGCGGTACGCGTCCACCGCCTTGTCGACCTGTCCGCGGCGCCGGTAGAGGTCGGCGAGGGCGATCCGGGCCACGGTCGGCTCCAGCCGACGGGCGTCCTTCTTCTCGGCCAGCGCCTTCAGCCCCTTCTCCGACTCGTCGTACTGCTTCAGCCGTTCTCGACAGAGGGCCGCGTAGTACCGGGCGCTCTCCGCCTCGGGCCGCGAAGGGTAGCGCCGATCCACTCCTTCGAAGGCCGCGGCCGCGCTCTTGTACTTCTCCTCTGCGGTGGCGAACACCTGCCCCGTCGGCTTGTCGGCGCTCGAGGGAAGCTCCGCCTCCACGGGCGCCCGCCAGACCTCCAGGGCCTCCTGGAGGGCCCCGTCCGCCTCGCGCGCCCGCTGTCCCTGGAAATAGGAGAACGCGCCCGCGGCCGCGCCCAGGACCAGGACGACGCCCCCCGCGATCCGCAGCTCGTCACGGCGGGCGTTGGCCCAGCGGGCCACCGTCTCCAGCGTGCTGACGAACTCGTCTTCCTTGATCTGCCTCTTCAGCTCCCTGTCCACCGTCGCTCCTCGTTGGTGCGCCTGGAGGGACTCGAACCCCCAACCTTGAGCTTAGGATGCTCCTGCTCTATCCTGTTGAGCTACAGGCGCAAGACACTCCCGATCAACACCCTAGCCTATCACGGTCCGCGCGGAGGGACGAGGAGCCCCCCGGATGGCTAGTAGCGGATGAGGCTCAGCACGTCGTGGCCGGCCAGCTTGTCGCGTCCCTTGAGAAAGGTGAGCTCGACCAGGAACGCGTAGGCCTCGACGCGCCCTCCCATCTTCTCGACCAGGCTTCCGGTCGCGAGGGCGGTCCCCCCGGTGGCGATCAGGTCGTCGACCACCAGCACCCGCTCCCCGCGAGTGATCGCGTCCTCGTGGATCTCCAGGACGTCCGTGCCGTACTCGAGCTCGTAGGAAGCCCGGACCGTCTGGGCGGGCAGCTTCCCCCGCTTGCGCACGGGCACGAACCCCATCCCCAGGCGCGCCGCGAGCGCGCCCCCCAGGATGAAGCCCCGGCTCTCGATGGCGAGGACCTTGTCCGCGGGGTGCGCGCCACAGAGAACGGTGAAGAGGTCGAGGGCGCGGCGCAGTCCCTGGGGGTCCTTGAGGAGGGTCGTGATGTCCTTGAACACGATCCCCGGCTTGGGAAAGTCGGGCACGTCGCGGATGAGACGCTTCAGCGACTCGATCTGGGCCTCGACGTCCATGCTGCTCCCCTCGCCCCGCCCCTGCCTAACGGATGGAGAACCCCGGGTCTCCGCGCTCGCGCGATGGCCGAGCGGTCGACGCCGCTGACCGTCGCGAAGTCGGGTCCCCCCCGGAGCCTGGCTTCGAAATCCCGGAGCGCTTCTTCCGTGCCCTCCGCCACCACTTCCACCGTGCCATCCGGCCGGTTGCGGGCGTAGCCGGAGACTCCCAGCGCGTCCGCCTGGCGCCGGGCGAAGTAGCGGTAGCCGACCCCCTGCACGCGACCCTGGACGATGTAGCGGTACGCGGGCATCGAGATCGGGGGGTGAGACTAGCACAGTCAGGACCGCGCCCCCAGGAGCCCGCCCGCGGCGACCCAGCCGCTGGACCACGCCCATTGGAAATTGAAGCCGCCCAGACGACCGTCCACGTCCAGGATCTCCCCGACCAGGAAGAGGCCGGGCGAGCGCCGCGAGGCCATCGTCGCGGGATCGATCTCGTCCAGCGGGACCCCGCCGGCGGTCACCTCGGCGTAGTTCCAGCCGCGGCTGTCGCGCACGGGGAGCTCCCACTCCAGAAGCGCGCGCACCAGCGACCGGCGCGCCTCGCGCGCGAGACGGCCGAGCCGCACGTCCGCCTCGAGACCGAGGGCGGCGGGGACGGCCTCGCCCACTGCCGCGGGCAGCCACGCCGACAGCGCGCTCTTGAGGGCCCGGTGCGGACTCTCCCGGGCCATCGCCAGGAGCCCGGCGTCGACCTCGTCGAACTGCCGTCCCGGCAGGAGGCTCGCCGTGACGCGGACGCTCGCGCCGTCCCGCCGGGCGGCGTGCCAGAAGCGCGAGGTGTCCAGGGCCACGGGGCCGCTCACCCCGAAATGTGTCCAGAGGAGAGCGCCCCGCTGCCGCACGGAGGCCTTTCCCGGGCTTCGGACGGTAAGCTCCGCCTCCTGGGAAACCCCGGCGAGCCGCGCGTGGAACCCGCCTTCCAACACCAGCGGAACCAGGGCGGGAGTACGGGGCACGAGCGTGTGGCCCAGGCTCTCGGCAATCGCGTATCCGGTTCCGTCGCTGCCCGTCTTCGGCAGCGAGAGCCCGCCCGTCGCGAGCGCGACCGCGTCGGCGGAGATCGGCCCCTTGTTCGTCTCCAGGCGGAACCCGCGCCCCTCGCGCGCCAGCGCCGACACCCGGTGCCCGGGCCGGATCGAGACCCCGCGGCGCTCCGCCTCCCCCACCAGGGCGCCCAGGACCGTGCGCGCCCGGTTCGAGTCCGGGAAGAGCTTGCCGTCCTCCTCCTCGTGCAGGGTCACGCCAAGCTCGCGAAAGAATTCCACGGCCGCGTGCGCGGGAAATGCGCCGAGCACGCGCCGCACCACGTGCCGGCTCCCCCCTCGGAAATCGCGATCCGTCACCACGCGGTTGGTGACGTTGCAGCGCCCTCCCCCGCTGACCAGGATCTTGGCCCCGAGCCGGACCGCACCGTCCAGGAGCACGATGGGACCGGCCGCCCCCCGCCGCGCCGCGAAGATCGCGGTCGCGAGCCCGGCCGCCCCCGCCCCCACCACGGCGATCACGAACCCGCCCCCACGAGATGCCGATCAGAAGACTCGGCGCTTCAGGCGCTCCAGGTTGAACTTGGCGGTGTCGGCCACCGCCATCACCGCCATCACCCCGGCCTGGACGGGATCGGTGACCACGAGGTCGGCAGCGTCGGGCACGCTCCCCGCCATGTTCAGGCTGATCACGAGCAGACCGCGGGCCCGCACCTCGCGCACCGCCTGCTCGATCTCCCCGCCCATCAAGGAGCCGGCGAGCACGAGGGCGCGCGCGCGGGGCAGGCGAGTCACCGCGCGCACCGCGTCCGCGAGCGGAGCCTCCCCCACGAGCGGGATCGTGTCCACCGAGATGTGCTCGCCCCGGATGTTGTGCCGGTCGGCCTCGGAGATCGCCCCGATCGCCACCTGCCCCACCTGGGCCCCGCCCCCGATGATGATGATCCGCTTGCCGTAGATCCGCTGGAGGGTGGGCACGCGCTCGACCTCGCGCACCCCCGGGGTCGCCCGCAGCTCCGCGACCAGGGCGTCGCCACCCGCGGGCAGGTCGATCTCGAAGTAGACGCGGCTCTCCGAAGCACCGCGCTCCACGATCTCGACCGAGCTGATGTCCCCCTGGTGACGGGCGATGGCCGCGGCGAGCCTGGACAGGATCCCGGGTCCGCTGTCCGTACGGACGTCGATCCCGATGGTCTCGCTGGCCAAGGTTCCTGCCCCGCGCTCCTAGAACCGCACCCGGATACCGAGCCCCGCGAAAAGCCCGCCCGCGTCGAGCTTCACCTGGTTCGCCTCGTCGGCGGCGAACTCGACCGAGGCCCGGCTGTAGCGGACGCAGAGCGCCGCCCCCACGCGAGGCGAGAAGCGGTACTCGAACTCCCCCCCCCACGTCGAAGCCCACGCCGCTCTGGCTCTCGGAGAGGACGGGGACCGTGGTGATAGTGATGCTGTCGAAGGGGAACGTCTGCGAGTACTGGGGCTGGCCGATCAGGCTCGGCTCCACCTGGAAGAAGAACGACACGCCGCCGAAGAAGGCATACCCCAGCTTGCCCTGCGCCCCCCCGTAGACCACGTTCACGTGGGCGATGCTCTCCTTGTGGGTGAGATTGTCCACGGTGCCCGTCACCTGGCGCGGCCGGTTCAGGTACAGCGGGTGCGGGAAGCTGCCCGTGAACTCCGCGTTACCGTTGCGCGTTGTGTAGGAAAAGACGGCCTCCGCCCCGATGTGCTGCGTAAAGAAGCAGCGCAGCCCGACCTCCCCGCCGTAGCCCGTGTCGTACGTGTTTTGCACGTCCAGGCTTCCCTGCTCCGCGTACTCCGTGAACGTGCGCGTCTCGCTGAAATCGAGCGAGGTGGGCACGGCGCCCGCGTTGATCAGCAGGACGAACCGCGTTCGCTCGGCGGTCACCGGCGCGGCCGCCGCCGCCGGCGCGGCCGGTCGAACGGGGGCAGCCGGCCTCGGTGTCGGCGCGGGGGCCGGCTCTTCCACGGACGGGGGGGGTGCGGGGCGGGGCGGCGGCGCCGCGACCGGCGGCGGCGCAACCGGCTTCGGAGCAGGAGCGGCCGGGGGGGCAGGGCGCGGCGGGGGTGCTGCGCCGGGCTTCTGCTCTTCCCCCCCGGGGATACTCTGAACGTCCGACCGGCTCACGTAGCCTTTGACGCCGACGGCCCCCTTCACCGTCGAGCTGATGACCTTCACGGAGTACCAGTCGCCGGCCTTCTCCACCAGCTCGAGCTCCGCCCCCTTTTCGAGGTTGAGGAGGTTGAAGGAGTCGCTCGCGGGCCGGCTGTAGATCGGGGCCTTGGCTGCGGTCACCCGGAGCCGCTCCGCCGCACCCGCGGCCGCCGCGCACAGGAGCAGACTGAGGATCGCGATGACCGTTCGGCTGCGCATGCGCCCCGCCAGGATCGGGCTCAGCGGAGCACCCCTACCGCCTGCCACGCCTGGGTGACCGCCCGCTCCGCCGCGCTGTTCGCGCCGAACAGCTCCCGGGCGGAGACGATCGTGGCGTTGGCTGCGTCCACGAAGCCGGAGCTGGGGACGAGCTTGAGCGTGAAGGCCCGGTAGAACACCCTTTCGATCTGCTCGCGGTTCGCCGCTCCCACCCCCTGGACCGTGAGCCCGGAGGTGCGGTTCCGCCCTCCTTCGATGGCCAGGTAGAAGGCCTGGTTCGGGATCCCGGCCAGATAGTGCACCTCGCAGATCGTGGCCACCGACACGTTGTCCGGGTCTCCGAAGAGCGCCGGGTTCCCCATGTCCCGGATCCCGTTTGGCCACACGTCCTCCCCGAGCCGGTAGTTGGCCGTGCTCGGACGCTGGTAGAACTCCACCGACACACCCATCTGGTCGGAGAAGGACTCGTTCAGACCCCCGGATTCGCAGCTCGCCCCCAGGCCGTTCGTGAAATCGCTGACGCCATGGGTGATCTCGTGGGCGACCACCTCCAGGCTCCCGGCGAGGGCCTTGATCTCGCCCGCCGTGAAGATCCCCGCCGGCGCGCCCACGCCGTACGCCATGAAGCTGACGTTCGGCACGCCCCCACAGCAATAGAACGCATTGTCGAAGAAGAAAGGGAACTCGCTGTAGTAGAGGAAGATGTCCTGTTGTCGCGTGGGGTTCACGAACTGCGGTATGGGCAGGTCGGCGTTGTTCCAACCCCGCCGACCGAAACGCTTGAAGAAATAGTCGTAGGTCCAGCCCGCGTAGCTATGGCCGTCGACGGTCGGGCCGTCCGTCCAGGTGTTGTCGGCGTCAGTGGCGATATCCGAGCTCGGGGGCGGCAGCCCGTTGAAGAGCCCGTTGAGGACCGCATCGGTCCGGAAGATGTTCCCCTTCATGTCGTACGTCGTGATCCGCGCCGGGCGCAGCAGGTCGATCGCCACGAACTGACCCCCCGAGGCGGCAGCGCTCATCTTTTGGGCGTTGTTCAGCACGCCGGTCCCCCGGCCCACGGCCGGCGTCTGTCTCCAGACCACGCTGTGATCGCGGACGAGGTGTCCATCGCGCGCATCCACGTAGTAGCGCCGCACGTCGCGCCCGCTCCCCGCCACGAGCGTGTAGGCGAGGAGATAGGCGTCCTTGTCCAGGGCGATGATCGTGAGCTCGGGGCCGGCCAGGATCGCGGCCCCCGAACCGAGCTTGGCCTCCACCGCACCCCGGGCCGTCGGGGCCGCGATCGCGGGGGTGACGTCGAGGTCGATTCCCTCGAAGAACGTTCCGAAGATGGAGAGCACCTCCCCCGTGTCACCCACCTGGCGTACGAGCTGGCCGCCCTCGACCTTGATTCCCTTGTGGAACTGGGCCAGCCGTTGGTGCCGCCGGCCCGGAAGCATCGTGTCCTCCTCGCTCCGGTCCAATCGGAGCGACCCCTGCCGTGCGAGCTGCTCGATGCGCGAGTCCCACTCGCGAACCTCGGCGGCGGTGCTGGCGTTGACGCGAACGCCGCCCGGCTCCGCCGCGAACAGTCCGGGGGCGACCCCCAGGAAACCCGACAACAACCAGGGCCAGCTCCCGCGACGCATGCTCGTCCTCCTTGCCGACGTGAATTGATCAGGAACGGTACGCCGGGGGATTCGTTAGGTCAAGGGTAGAGCGGCTCCCGCCCACCTCCCCTTGACGAATATACCATAACTTGATACTTATATAAGCCATGCCTTACAGTAGGGCCCTGGAGGCTCTCGCCGATCCCACTCGCCGCTCGCTCTACGAGCGCTTGCGCCGCCGAGAGCAGGCGGTGGGCGATCTGGCCAAGGTGCTGCGGGTCTCCCAGCCCGCGGTGTCCCAACACCTGCGGGTGCTCCGGCGAGCCCGTCTCGTCCGGGAGCGGCGCGAAGGGACACGCCACTACTACCGCGCCAGCCCCCATGGGCTGGCCGAGCTCAGGAAATACCTCGAGTCGCTGTGGGACGACGTGCTGGCGGCCTATGCCGGCGCCTCGCCCGCCGCCCCCAAGGAGGATGAATGACCACGCCCGCCCGCGCTCCCCTCCCCCCGGTCCGGAAGTCCGTCGCCGTCCCGTGGTCCCCCGAGCAGGCCTTCCGCCGATTCACGACCGGGATTGCCTCCTGGTGGCCGCTCCGAAGCCACTCCGTCGGTGGCGAGCAGGCGGAGACGGTGGTCTTCGAGGACCGCGTGGGCGGCCGCATCTACGAGCGGATCCGCAACGGTGAGGAGTCCACCTGGGGCACCGTGAGCGCCTGGGAGCCCCCGCGACGCGTGGCCTTCACCTGGCATCCCGGTCGTCCGACGGAGACTGCCCAGGAGATCGAGGTCCGCTTCCTCCCCGAGGGGACGGGCACACGGCTCGAGCTGACCCATCACGGCTGGGAAAGCTACGGCGCGATGGCGCGCCGGGTCCGCCGAGGCTACTCCGTCGGATGGGCCTACGTCCTCCGGCTCTGGGCGGACCGCCGCTCGAGCCCCCTGGTCTGGGGAATGGACGGCCTCATGTGGGCGCTCGGCCCTCTGCAGCGGCGCCTGGCGCGGCGAGCGGAGGCCGCGGCCGAGCGCACCGCCAAGGCGGGAGAGGCCATCCCGCCCCGGAGGACCTGATCGGCGACGAGGAGACGGCGCAAACCGACGATCAGCGGGGGGTCCATTGCGGAGCGGCCTGGAACAGCCCGTTGACGAACCCGGCCTCGAGCATGACGTAGACGCCGAACGCCACCGACAGCACGCCGGTGGCGAGGCGCAAGCCCGTCCCCGACCAGTCCGCGCGGCGACCCAGGAACGCCACCGGCGTCGCGACCATGAGGGTAACCAGCGTCATTCCCGCGATCGTCCCCAACGCAAAGACGACGAGGTAGACGCAGCCCGCCCAGGGGTCCCGCACCGTGGCCAGCACCAGCAGCGCCACCGCGGCGCTTCCGGCCAGGCCGTGCACCACTCCCAGGGCAAGAGCGCGCAGCCCCTGCTGCCGGCTCCACTCGTCCCCGGACTCGCCGGACCCGCGCGGGGAAGTCAGGTTCAGGGCGCCCACCACCACGAGGGCCATCCCCACCGCGAATTCCAGGGCGAGGCCGACCCGGGGGGGCACGACGAGATTCAGCACGATGATGATCCCCCCCACGGCGAGGATGGTCAGGCTGTGGCCGAGCCCCCAATAAGCCCCGATGAGGGCCGCGGGCAGGACGCGCTTCTGCCGCGCCGCGATCGCGGTCACGGCCACCACGTGATCGGTGTCGGCGGCGTGCCGGATGCCGAGCGCGAAGCCGAGGCCGACCAGGGCGAGCGTGCTCAATGACCCGCCTTCGTTGCGCGCTTGAACATCCGGGCCGAGCTGACCACGAGCTCGCCGTGCTGAACCCCCTTGAGGCCGATCAGGTGCTCCGCGAAGTGCCGTAGCTCTCCCGGTTTTCCGCGCAGGGCCATGATCTCCAGGCACAGCCGCTCGTCCAGATGCACGTGCATGGTGGAGAGGACACGGGCCCGATGGTGGTGGCCCGTTTCCACGAGCCGGTCGCTCAGCTCTCGCTGGGCGTGATCGTAGACGAGGGTGAGGCTGGCCACCGCCTCCGCCTGCGAGCCGCCCTCCTCGTCCTGGATGAGCCGGCGCCGGATGAGGTCGCGAACGGCCTCGGACCGGTTGCCCAGGCCCCGCCGGCGGAGCAGGCGGTCGAAGCGAACCAGGAGACCCTTCTCGATGGCGAGGCTGATCCGTTCGAACCCCATGGCCACCCTCCGGTATGATTGACGTGAGAATTTTCATACGATTAGAATTTCCGGGCAAGCCAGGGGTCTCGGCCCAGCCGCAGGCACCGATGACCGGACGCACCCTCCTCGCACGGATCTCAAGCCCGCGGAGACCGCCCGCGTGGAGGCGACGCTCCGCATCGCGATGAACGCGGACATGCTCGTGACGGGCCGGCGCACCTCGTTCACGGCCTCGTTCTAGCCCCCTCGTCCTGCCCGCTCCCAAGACCGCCGAATCGATCCCGCCAGATCGAGATATTGGACCGTCGAGCGGCCTCCGTGTATCTTGAGTGCAACATCCGCTCGGGGGAGGACGTGGTCCCCCCGGGCGAATGCGGTGGGACCCTGACCCGTTCGGGGAGATCGCGATGGCGCCATCCCAGGAGAGAACGACCACTCGGCATGACTACACCAACGAAGAAGAAGGTACTGGTCGTCGACGACGAGGAGACGATCCGGACCATGCTCGATCGTGTCCTGTCCCCGCACTACGAGGTCCGACTGGCCGACCACGGCGCGAGCGCCGTGGAAGAGATCCGGCGGGGGCGCCCCGATGTCATCATCCTCGACTTGAGGATGCCCGTGATGGACGGATGGAAGTTTCTCGAGTGGCTCGAGAAGACCACCCTCCCTCCGCCCGTGATCGTGATCAGCGCCGAGGTGCGGGTGCCCGCGGTGAGCTCGCCCCTCGTCCGGGCCCGCCTGACCAAGCCCGTCGCGATCCGGACCCTGTACGAAGCTTGCGAGGCCGTCCTGGGCGACCCCGCCGGCGACGCCGAGGGCCCTTGACCCCCTTCCCCGGCGAGTCTGCGACCGCCTCGCGCACCATGGCGAGAAACGCCTGGAGAGCGGGGGTAACCCGCGACGGCGCGTGCACTACCCCGATCCCCACGCGGGGCCGCGGCGGCGCCAGAGGGCGCAGGACGACGCCCGGCCGCGGGAATCCCACGGCGTAGGCCGGAACCAGCGACACTCCAAAGCCCGCGCCGACGATGCGTAGCCTCGCGAGCAGGGAGTCCGTCTCGTAGACCACATGGGGGCTGAAGCCCGCCTGGCGCAGGAACAGGAGGAGCGCATCGTAGGCCTCGGGGGCGGCGGCCCGCGCGAACCCGACGAAGGGCTGGTCGGCGAGGGAGCGCCAGGTGATGCTCGAGCGGGACGCCAGCGCGTGCCGGACGGGAAGGGCCACCATCAGGGCGTCTCGCTGCACCTCCTCGACCACGAGGCCGTCGCGGTTTACGGGAAGATGAACGAACCCGACGTCGAGCGTCCCTCGGACGAGCGAGGCGACCTGCTCGGCGGTGCTCATGTGCCGAAGGGTCAGCTTCACTCCGGGGAAGCGCCGTGCGAACTTGCGTGCCGCCAAGGGGAAGACGCCGCAGGCGTGGACGAAGCCGACCTCGAGGTGTCCCACCTCGCCGTCCCGCGCCTCCTGGGCCACCCGGACCGCATGAGCGGCCTGCGAGAGCGTCCGCCGGGCCTCCTCCAGGAAGAGCCGGCCCGGCTCCGTGAGCTCGACGTTACGCGAGGTCCGACTGAAAAGGGCCACCCCCAGCTCCTGCTCGAGACGCCTCACCATCTGGCTCAGGGGGGGCTGGCTGATGCGAAGGCGTTCGGCGGCCCGGCCGAAGTGCAACTCCTCGGCCAGGACCACGAAGTAACGCAGGTGCTTGAGCTCCACCGCCGGCCCTCCGCTCGCCGCCTCGTCAGACGGAGTAGAGGCCTCCGGGTCGTGCGGTGTCAATTGGCCTTTGGTCCACCACGACCGGCCCCCTCCGCGGTCGCTCGCGGCAAGGACCTTCGACTACGGAACGAGGCGGATCGCGTAGACGGTGCCCGACTCCGTTCCCACGTAGACGAAGCCGCCGGCGAGGTCGATCGTGGGCGAGCCCACCGCCGCGCTGCCGTCGCCCAGGGGGAACGCGTCCAGGCCGCTTCCCGTTCCCTGCTTGAGCCGCACCAGGCTCCCGAGCGCGCCTACGTACACCTTGTCGTCCCCAGGAATGAAGACGGGGGGCGAAGGATTACTCATGGCCACGCCTCCACTCCAGTTGTCCGTCCAGCCGAACGATCCGCCCCCGTCGTCGGAGATCGAGTAGACGGTGTTGGAGGTCGAGAAGTACAGGTCGTCGCTCAGGCGGTCGGCGTAGACGAATCCCTTCACGGGCAGAGCCGTGGGATAGACGGCCCCCCAGGCCGCGCTGCCGTCGGCGGTGTCGATGGCCATGACTCCGCCCGCGTCCAGGCCCACGTAGAGGCGGTCCCCGCGGAGCGTGACCCCGGTGGAGATGTTCCCATGGGCCTTGGCCCAGACGACGAGCCCGGTCTCGAAGTCGACGCTCGCGTTGATGGCGACCTCCAAACCTCTCTCCTTCCGATGGGCCCTCGAACCGCCGCGGTCCGATGGCCTCGGTCGCCTACGTCGTCCTCTGACGCTCACAACTCTTTGCTTGACCCCCGAACGTGTTCGGGGGGTTAGCCTTCGTGCATGCGGGGCATGAAGGAGATCCAATGCTCAGAATCGTGGCGTTCATCCTATTTGCCTCAGGGCTCGCGGTGGTGGCCCCTGCCCAAGACCATGAGCACTGTCCGATGGCCGGATCGGACGCCCACCGCGCTCAGGTAGACCATCGTCACGATGAGGTCACTGGCGTCGCGCACGAGGGGACGGTGCACCACTTCCTCCTTGCGGACGACGGAGGGTCGATCCATCTGGAGGTGAATGACCCGGGTCAGGTCGAAGCACGGAACCGCATCCGTGAGCACCTTCAGACGGTGGCGCGTTCTTTCGCGGCGGGCGATTTTGCCCTGCCGATGTTGATCCACGACCAGGTCCCCCCGGGCGTTGACGTGATGAAAAAACGAAAGCGCGCGATCCAGTACGCCTACACCCCCAGTGAGAACGGCGGGGTGGTGCGGATCTCGACGCGCGATGCCAAGGCGCTCGAGGCCGTTCACGACTTCTTGCGCTTCCAGATCCGGGACCACGGGACGCACGACCCCACCGAGTAAGATGGGCTTCGTGCCCACCGGAACGGCTGGCCGGCTTCGGTCGACCCAGCTCGCCCGTCTCGCCGGAGTGAGCCCGGATACCCTGCGCCACTACGAGCTCAAGGGACTTCTGCCGACGCCGACGAGGTCGGCGAACGGCTATCGTGAATACCCGCCCGAGGCCTGCTTGCGCGTACGACTCGTGCGACGGGCCGTGTCCTTGGGCTTCACCCTCGACGAATTGGCGCGTATCGTGAGGGTGCGCGACCGTGGCGGCGCTCCCTGCTCTGAGGTGCGGGCTCTGGCGGCAGAGAAGCTCGCCACCCTCGAAGAACGCCTCTCTGAGCTGCAGGACGCCCACGACCGGTTGCGGCGAGTCCTCTCCCACTGGGACGCACTGCTCGCCCGGACACCAAGGGGCGGGCGGGCCGCCCTTCTGGACGCTCTCGAAGGCCTGGTGGAGCCCGGAAGGCCATCGCCCCTCGTGCCGCACGCGCTGCGCCGGAAACGGAGGCCGTAGGGGTCCGAGAGCCCGCGAGCCCCTTCAGCTCGAATCAGGTCAATCGACACCTTGGCGAGGCGGCGGCGGCGTCCATCATTGACGTCCGTTCCTTCGAGCACGTCTATTCCTTCGAGCCGCATGGGAATGAACGACTGGCGCGCCTACGACACGCTTGCCGAAGCCTACGAGCGCGTCGTCGCCGCGCGCTTCGAGACGGCGGCGCGACACCTGCTCGCCCTGGCGCGGCCGTCGGAGGGCGCGCGAGTCCTCGATCTCGGCACCGGAACCGGCGCCGTCGGCGTTGCTCTGGCCGATAGCGATGCGACCGACCGGGTGAGTGCTCGAGGAGTTGCCGAAGTGCTCGCGCAGGAACGGCACCATCGCGTCGACGACCTCCGGCAGCAGCGGCGTCGTCGCGTTGTAGTCGAGGTAGATCGGCTCTTCGGTCATGACGACGCCTGGGCCTTGGACGCGGACACGCCGGATCCTCGGCGCGTCAGCGGCCAGAGGACCTGTCCCGGGAAGCCCATCGGCATCTCCTCCATGCCAGGGTAGCCGAGGCGCTCTGGACTTCGCTCGCGCGGCCAATAGGCCGTGCCGAAGATGAAGTCCCAGAGGCTGAGGACGATCCCGAAGTTCTTCGCCACGCCGCCCTCGCTCGACTGGTCGTGGTGCCAGAGGTGCATGCGGGGGCTGTTCAGCAGGTAGCCCAGCGGCCCGAGCCCGACGTCGAGGTTGGCGTGGTTGAAGTCGCCCCACACGGTCGTGACGACGGCGACCGCGAAGACGGCCTCCGGCGAAGCGTTGAGCCAGGCCAGCGGCAGCCACTGGAGGCTCTTGTAGACCACGATCTCCATCCAGTGGAAGCGCCAGTTGCCGATCCAGTCCATCGTGGTGATGGAGTGGTGGACCTTGTGGAACGTCCACAGCCACGGCACGCGATGGAGCAGGTTGTGGATGCACCACTGGAGAAAGTCGGCGAGGACCAGGAACGCCGAGGAACTGCGCGACGAAGGGCCACCGGGCACCGGGTGAGCCTTCGAGTCGGAGGCCGAGGGAGCGCAGCGCCGTTCGTAGCAGCGAGCGCGACCGTGCCGGTCAAGGCCGCGGTCCAGAGGGAGAAGACGTGCCCGTTCAGCGCGACGAACCCCACGTCGCGCAGCCAGCCCGGCCGGAGGACGGATTGGTCCTTGCGCCAAGGGAACAGGCGCTCCAGCAGCGACGAACGCGGCCGAGATGCCCACGAGCCAATGGAGGTACGACATGGGTCCTCAGTGCGAAGCGGAGGACGGGACCATCGGGCTGGAGGCGGCCTCCAACCGTCGCGCGATGAGCGCAGCCATGGTGCTGCCGCCGAAGATGGCGCCCATCACGACGAAGCTGCTGGGCGCGAGGAGCGCGAGACCGGTGAGACCCTGGCCCACGGTGCAGCCGGTGGCGATGGATGCGCCGATCCCGAGGCCGAGGCCTCCCGCGAAGCGCTTCAACAGGGCGGCTGACTTCGGGGCGCTGAGCGCGATCGGTCCGTTCCGCCGCGCCGCCAGCCAGCCACCGATCAGGACGCCCAGCACGAGCAGACCATCCCAGGCGGGGAAGGGGTGCCCCGCGACCGCGGCCAGCAGGCCGGTCGTGCCGGGCACGATCGCGAGACCGAAGTCCCGTCCGGCCGCCGCGGACACGGGCCACGCGAGCGCGGCGACGACGCCGACCCATAGCCCGGTCCTTCGCCACGACCACGCACCGGCGCGGCCGTGGAGCCAGCCGAGCCAGGGCGGCCAGCAGGAGGAGGCCCGCACCGACCGAGACCGCGGGCGACGGTCTCCAGGAAGGTGCCGCCGGGATCGCCTCCTGCAGTGAGACGCGAACGCCGAGCAGCGGACCGGAGTCGGAGGCCGTCGCACCCAGCGCCATGCCGAGGATGGCCAGCAAGGCCCCGACGTCGCCCGCGCCCAGCTTGTACCAGACTCCCGCCGCGCACCCTCCCGCCCAGCGCATCGAGGCTCCGAAGAGGACGCCGCCAAGCCACGGCGGCCAGGGGCTTCAGCGGTAGCTCCGCCGGACGCGCCAGCCCTGTCGCGAAGACCACGGGCAGCAACAGCAGCTGAACTGCCACGGCGAGGCCCAGGGCCTTGACCTTCGTCCATTCGCCCTCGATCGCGCCGCGGAAGCCGGAGTTCATGCAGAACGCTCCGCGCTGCGCGCCGTAGCCGAAGGCCGCCCCCACCACGAGGCGCGCCGAGCAGGCCGAGCGCGTTCACGGCGCTTCTCCGGCGGCCACCGGCAAGCCGCGAGCACGCCACTCGGCCACGCCGTCATCCAGAGCCACGGCGTGGTAGCCGCGCGCTCGCAGCAGCTTCACCGCGTCCGGAGCGAGCACGCAGTAGGGGCCCCGGCAGTAGGCGACGATCTCGCGGTCCTTGGGCAGGCCGCCGAGGTGCTTCTCCAGCTCCTTCAGGGGCACGGATACGGCGCCGGCGATGTGTGCTGCTCGATACTCTTCCACTGGCCGCACGTCGAGGACCGTCACCTCTCCCGCCCGGACTCGCTCCAGCAGCAGTCGCCTGTCGACCGGCTCGAGGCTGCCCCGCTTCTCGACGAAGGTCCGAGCGATCTGCTGGACCTCGGCGAGCCGTGTCTCCGCGAGCCCACGCAGGGCGCCGTAGAAGTCATCGACCGCCTGGTCGGCGACACGGTACGTCACGAAGATGCCCCGCTTCTCGGCCTCGACGAGGCGGGCCTGGCGCAACACCTTGAGATGCTGCGACGCGTTGGCCAGCGTGAGTCCTGCCTCCTGCGCGAGAGCCTCCACCGTGCGCGGTCCCTGGCGGAGCAGGTCGAGAAGCGCGAGGCGGGGTCCGCTGGCCGAGCGCCTGTGCCCATCCTCGCAAGCTCTTGATAAAGAGGGTCATTTGCCTTCATATATACTCAATTGAGTATTTGACTATAGCAAACTCTCCTGGGTTGTCAAGGTCCCTGATCACTTGGGGGGACGCCGAGCTGCCGGTCCGAACGGCGGGGTCCACGGCCACCTTCCATCAAAGTATGATAATCTGATTCTATGACGACGCATGTGTCGGCCACTGAGGCCGTAAGGACCTTCTCAGACCTCCTAAACCGGATTCGCTATCGCGGCGAAGAGTTCGTCGTCGAGCGGGCAGGCGAACCCGTCTGCCGCATGACGCCAGCCGCGCCGACGAAGCGCCTGACCTTGCGGGATCTCACCTCCCTCCTGCGGGAGATCCCGAAGCCCGATGCCGGTTACGCTTCCGCCGTACGACGCGCAACCCGAACCCAGGGACGCCCGCCGCGATCGCCGTGGGGACGCTGATCGATTCGTCGGTCCTCATCGCCACGGAACGGCGAACGCTCGAGCTCGACGACGACGCCCTGGGCGCACATGCCGACGAGCCCGTAGGTATTGCTACGATCACTGCTTCCGAACTACTGCATGGCGTCCACCGCGCGGCAACCACAGCACAGCGGCAGCGCAGGGAAACCTTCGTCGAGCGGCTCCTCGCCGTGCTTCCTGTCTTTCCCTTCGACCTAGTGACGGCGCGGATACATGCATCCCTCTGGGCAGGCCTCGCCTCGAAGGGCGCCACCGTCGGGTCCCACGATCTCTTGATTGGTGCGACGGCGATTGCTCTGGGCTATCGCGTGGCCACCCGCGACCGTCGTAGCTTCGGGAAAATCCCGGGCTTGGAGGTCGTTATCCTCTGAAGAGAGGCTCGGGCGGACGTGCCATCGCGGCCGGACATGCGGGTTCCCCACACCCCGACCACTCTCGGCCGGGTACTAACTGAGCCCCAACTGAAAGGACTCGGGGGCCTTTTCAGACCCCCTCAGTTCCCTACAACTTCTTGATGATGGTGGTCGGGGCGAGAGGATTCGAACCTCCGACCTCTTGGTCCCGAACCAAGCGCTCTAGCCAGGCTGAGCCACGCCCCGACGGTCGGATGAGACGGGCCAAAGATACCACGCGCGGCGCCGCCCGCGCCAAGAAGCGGATGCTTCAGCCGCCGAAGTGGTTCAGGTCGGCCTCCCAGGCGCGGAACGCCGCGAGCACGGCGTGGTGCGTGGTGTCGCGTCTGCAGCGGGGTCACGGAGATGAGGCCCTTGCGGACCGCGTGGATGTCGGACACGTCGTCGCTCACCCAGCGGTCGCGGCCTTCCTCGATCCAGTAGTAGGTCCGGCGGCGCGGGATCCAGGCCCTCCAGGATCGTCCCCTCGTGCTCGCGCCGGCCCTGCACCGTGATCGCCACTCCCGTGAGGGGCCCCGGGGGGACGTTCACGTTGAGGAGCGTCCGCTCGGGAAGCCCCTTCTCGAGGACGAGGGCGGCGAGGCGTCCGGGCGAACCCGGCGGCGGGGCCGAAGTCCATCTCGGCGCGCGCGGCCAGCGAGATGGCGAGGGAAGGGACGCCGAAGAACGTCCCCTCGCGCGCGCCTCCCACCGTGCCCGAGTAGAAGACGTCCTCGCCCGAGGTTGGCCCCGCGGTTGATCCCGGACACCACGAGGTCGGGCCGGCGCGGCAGGAGCTTGACGAGCGCCAGGTTCACGCAGTCCGCGGGCGTGCCGTCCACGGAGTGCACGCCGGTCTCGATCCGCTCCGCGCGCAGCGGGTGCTTCAGCGTGAGCGACTGCGAGCAGGCGCTCACCTCGCGGTCGGGCGCCACCACGTGCACCTCGCCGAGCGGCGCAGCGCCGCGGCCAGGGCCTGGATGCCCGGCGCGTGCACGCCGTCGTCGTTGGTGACGAGGATGAGGGGCGGCGCTCATGGAAAAGAAAAGCCCCGGGTGAGTTTACCCGGGGCGAGAAGAAAGCTCAGGAGTTTGGTCGGGATGGGCGGATTTGAACCGCCGACCACCTGCACCCCAAGCAGGTGCGCTACCAGGCTGCGCTACATCCCGATGAAACCACCATCATCAGGCTTTTTTATCATTCCGGTCCAGGAGAGTCAATATTTCGCGGAGCTGCTCCCGCACCTCCGCCATGAGCGCGCGCGCGTGCTCGTCGCGCGCGGGAGCCGCGGGCTCCGGGGTCGGAGTATTCGCGGCGGGACCGGGGGTGTCCCCGGAGTGCTCGCGGGCGTGTCGTGCGGGGTGGTCGTCCGGCCGGACATCTCCGCCTCCAGCCGCTTCTTCGCGCCCGCGATCGTGAAGCCCTCCTCGTAGAGGAGCTGCTTGATGCGCAGCACGGTCTCGATGTCGCGGCGCCGGTAGATGCGCTGGCCCGAGCTGTTCTTCGCGGGGGCGAGGGCCGGGAACTCCGACTCCCAGTAGCGCAGGACGTAGGGCTGGGTGTCGGTGATCTCGCAGACCTCGCCGATCTTGAAGAACAGCTTGTTGGGGATCTGCTTGTCCATCGCGGGCCGCGGCGGAGCTTACTCGATGACGGCGGGAGCGAAGAGCTTGGAGGGGCGGAACACGACGGAGCTGCGGGGCTTGATCAGCATCTCCTCTCCAGTCTGGGGATTGCGCCCGCGCCGCTCCCGTTTCTGGCGGACCACGAACGTGCCGAAGCCGGTGATCTGGACCTTCTCGCCGTCTCCCAGATGGCGCTTGATCGACTCGAAGATGATCTCGACGAGGCGAGCGGCCTCCCGATTGGAGATCCCTCCGTGCCGCTCGTAGACGATCCGGGCGATGTCGGCCTTCGTCATGGAGCCCGGGGCCGCTCTCCGGAGAAGCACGAAAAGTCAGGATTTACAGCTACTTACGGACAAGAATTTCAAGGATTATATGAGAGCGGTCCGGGCATGTCAAGAACAAAGCGTAAGGCCGCTGTCAAGTCCTCGTGCGGGGATGGCGGCGCACGCGTACCTTGAGGACGAGGGGCGTCCCCTCGAAGCCGAAGGCTTCCCGGATCTGGTTCTCCAGGTAGCGCTTGTAGGAGAAGTGCAGGTCCACGGGGTGGTTGAGGGAGAGCACGAACGTGGGCGGGGCGACCCCGATCTGGGTGCCGAAGAGGATCCTGACCGGCTGGTTCCCCTTGGCGGCCTTGGGGGCGTAGGCTTGCCGACGCCTTGGCGAGCACGCGGTTGAGCTCGCCGGTCGTGACGCGCGGTGGCGGGCCGCCTGCACCCGCTCGGCCGCCTCGAGGAGCGCGCCGAGCCCCTTGCCCGGTCTGCGCCGAGACGAAGCACGCACCGGCGCGCAGGCGCAGGAACTTGAGGTGGTCCCGCACGCTCCTGCTCGAAGCGCCTTCGCTTCGATCGAGCGCTCTTCGCGCGAGGTCCCACTTGTTCACGGCGATCACGACGCCCCGGCCCGCCTCCTGCACGTAGCCGCCGATGGTCGCGTCCATCTCGCGCAGCCCCTCGGCCGCGTCGAGCACCAGGACCGCCACGTCGCCGCGCTCGATGGAGCGGCGCGCCTGCACGACGCTCACGTGGTCGACGTTCTCCTTCAGCAGCCGCACGCGCCGGATGCCGGCGGTGTCCACGAAGCAGGTAGCGCTTGCCGTCCCGCTCGAGCAGGCTGTCCACGGCGTCGCGCGTGGTGCCGGGGATGGCCGAGACCACCGCGCGCTCGCGCGCCGAGCAGCCGGTTCAGCAGCGACGACTTGCCCACGTTGGGCCGGCCCACGAGCGCGAGCCGCAGGGGCGGCTCCGCCTCCTCGCGCCGGCTCGACCTTGGGCAGGCCGTCGAGCGCCGCGTCGAGCAGGTCGCCCACGCCCAGGCCGTGCTCGGCCGAGATGGGCGAGCATCGGGTCGAAGCCGAGGCGGCGCGAACTCCGGCGACGCCGTCGTCGTCGCCCTCGATCTTGTTCACGGCGACGACCACCCGCTTGCCGCCCCGCCGCAGCTCGCGCGGCGATGGCTGCGTCGTCGGGCAGCAGGCCGGCCCGGCCGTCGACGACGAGCAGCACGCAGGTCGGCCTCCTCGATGGCGCGCTTGGCCTGCTCGGCGGCCGGGCCCAGGAGCGGGTCGTCGGTGCCGAGGAGCAGGCCGCCGGTGTCGATCAGCTCGAAGGCCGCCCCCTGCCAGGTGACCTGCGCGTAGTTCCGGTCGCGGGTCGAGCCGGGCCGGCCGTCGGTGATGGCCTTGCGGCGTCCGCAGATCCGGTTGAAGAGCGTGGACTTGCCGACGTTGGCCGGCCGACGAGCGCGATCTTGGGGATCGGGATCATCGGGGAAGCCTCGTTTGACAGCGAATCGGGCTAGTCCTATAATACGTGTCACTTAGAAGGAGGTCCATCCCCATGATCAAGGTGGACATCATCAACGAGGTCTCGAAGGCCGCCGACATCACCAAGGTCAAGGCCGAGGTGGCCGTCGAGGCCGTCCTCGAGGCCATGAAGGACTCGATGATGCGGGGGGAGCGGATCGAGCTGCGCGGCTTCGGCGTCTTCCAGGTGAAGCCGCGGAAGCGCGGCATCGGCCGCAACCCCCGGACCGGCAAGGAAGTGCAAGATCCCGCCCGGCCGGACCATCCGCTTCAAGCCCGGCAAGGACCTCCAGAACCTGAGCCAGTAGCCGCTCCGCCTCGGCCCGTCTCCGTTCCTCGAGCCCGACCGATCCCTCGCTCCCGGAGCACGACGAGCCGTTCGCCCCGGCCTGGGTCTGGCGTCGTGGCCTCCGCCGCGCGCGCGCCGCTCGCTCTGGCGGGACTACGGGCCGGCACGCGTCTGCTGCTTCGTCGCTCACCGCGCTCTCCGATCTACGCTGACCGGGCGGGCCCCTGCTCGCCGCTCGGCCTTCTCGAGCATCCTGCTCGCCCACGAGATGGGCCACTACCTGGCCTGCCGGCTACTACCGCGTCGACGCCACCCTGCCCTTCTTCATTCCCGCTCCCTTCCTCAGCCTGGTGGGCACGCTGGGCGCCTTCATCCGGATCCGCAGCCCGCATCCCCCACCGGCGAGCGCTCTTCGACATCGGCATCGCGGGCCCGCTCGCCGGCTTCGCGGTCTGCCTGCCCGTGCTCTGGCTCGGGCGTGCTCGGAGGCCAGCGGTCGTCCCCACCGCGCCGGACCGCATGCGGCGATCTTCCTCGGGCGAGCCCCTGCTCTTCCAGTGGCGCGGTCCGCTGGCTGCGCGGGACCGATCCCGGACGGGATGACGCTGCTCCATCGGTCCCGCTCGGCCTGGCCGCCTGGTTCGGCCTCTTCGTGACCGCCCTGAACCTGATCCCGATCGGCCAGCTCGACGGCGGCCACGTCACCTACGCCCTGTTCGCCCCGGTGGGCGCGGCACGATCTCGCGCGTCGGGCTCGTGGGTCTGCCTCGCCCTCATCTACTTCGGCCCGAACTGGATCGTCTGGGCCATCCTCCTCCGCGTGCTGGGCCGCGCCGTCACCCTCCGACCTTGAACGACGTCGCTCCCGTCGGGCGCGGGCGCGCCTGGCGTCGGCCGTCCTCGGCCTCGTCGTCGTTCGTCCGTCTGCTTCGTCCCCGAGCCCGCATCGTCGGTTCTCGCCTCGGGCGCGCAGCGTCTCCGAGGCCCGTGCGCACGCGCTCTCACATCACGCTGACCGGGTCCACGTCCACCGCGACACGCCGGGCCAGCGCACCTCGCCGTAGCGCTCGACGAGCGCCCGGCGCACCGCCTCGCGCATGGCCGGCGCGCTGGCCCTTGAGCAGGATCTGGAAGCGGTGCTCCTGCCGCAGCCGCGCCAGCGGCGCGCGGGCGGGCCCCAGCACGCGGTAGCGCCCCGCCGGCCGCCTCGCGCAGCCGCCTGCGCCAGTCGCCTCCGCCTCCGTGGCCCCCTTGCCGGCGTCCCGCGAGCGCACGATCAGGTTCACGAGCGCGCGTCGCCGGCGGATAGCCCATCGTCCGGCGGAACTCCATCTCGCGCTCGAAGAAGGCCTCGTAGTCCTGGGCGCAGGCGAGGCGCAGCGCGTAGTGGTCGGGCAAGTGGCTCTGCAGGATCACCTCCCCGGCCAGGTCGCCGCGCCCGGCCCGGCCCGCGACCTGGGTCAGGAGCTGGAACGTCCGCTCCGCGGCGCGGAAGTCCGGCAGGCCCAGGCCCACGTCGGCGTCGACCACGCCGACCAGCGTGACGCGCGGGAAGTCGTGGCCCTTGGCGATCATCTGGGTGCCGACCAGGATGTCGATCTCCCCCGCCTCGAAGCGCGGCCAGGATGCGCGCCACCGCGCCGCGCCGGCGCGGCCAGGTCGCGGTCGAGGCGGTCGACCCGCGCCTCTGGGGAAGGCCGCGCTGTACCGCCTCCACCACCTGCTCGGTGCCGTAGCCGGTCAGCCGCAGGTACTCGCCGCGGCAGGTGGCGCAGGCCGCCGGGGCCTTCCGTCGATGGCCGCAGTAGTGGCACAGGGCGCGCTCGCCCCGGCTCGTGGACGGTGAGGGAGACCGAGCAGTTGGGGCAGGCGGCCTGCGGCCCCGCACTCGCGGCAGAGCAGGCTCGTCGCGTAGCCGCGGCGGTTCAGGAGCAGCAGCGCCTGCTCCCTGCGCGCGAGGCGCTCGCTCGAGCGCCTCGCGCAGAGGCGGGCGTCAGGATCGGGTCGCCGCCGGCGCTGCAGCACCGCGCGGCGATCCACGATCTCGACCCGGGGCAGCCCCTGGGGCCCGATCCGCGCGGGCAGCGCGAGCGGCCGGTACTTCCCCTTGAGCGCGTTCGTCGTGCGACTCGACCGAGGGCGTCGCCGAGCCCAGGACACGGACGACGGCCCTTCGAGCCGCGCCCGCATCACCGCCGACGTCGCGCGCGTGGTAGCGCGGGCTCTCCTCCTGCTTGTACGAGGCCTCGTGCTCCTCGTCCACCACGATCAGGCCGAGGTCGGGGACCGGGGCGAAGACGCGCGGAGCGCGCCCCGACCACGACCCGCGCCTCCCCCTCCCGGATGCGCCACCACTGGTCGTGCCGCTCCCCGGCCGACAGCTCGCTGTGCAGGACCGCGACCGTCGCCCCGAAGCGCGCGGTGGCTGCGCGCACGAGCATCGGCGTGAGGGCGATCTCGGGCACGAGGAGGAGGGCCCCGCGCCCGCGCTCGAGGGCCTGCTCGACGGCCCGGAAGTAGACCTCGGTCTTGCCGCTGCCGGTGACGCCGTGGAGGAGGAAGGGCACGAAGCCGCCCCCGCGCACCGCCTCGAGGAGGGGGCCGAGGACTCGCTCCTGGTCCGGCGAAGGGATCGAGGGCGGTCGCCAGTCCCCCCGCCAGCGTCTCCGGCGCGCGGACGTCGTGCTCGGTCTCCAGTCGGACGACACCGAGGGCGGCGAGGCGCACGAGGGCACTCCGCAGCGCCGGCCGATCACGGACGAGATCGGCGGACCGCGCCCGGCCGTCTGCCTTGCGCAGTCGCTCGAGCACCTCCGCCTGGGCCGCGCCCTTCGGGGCTGCCGTCACATCGAGCAGCACCGCCACCTGGAGCTCGTCGAAAACCGGGGGCACGCAGGTCCTGGTCGACCTCCACGAGCCCCTCTCGGCGCAGCCGCGCGAGCCGCGCCGTGGGGTCCTTGCCGAGCCGTCGCGCGAGGGTCGAGAGCGGCAGCGGGCCGCTCGCGGAGCGCGTCCACGATCGCGTCCCCGCTCTCCGCTTCCGGCCGGGCGAGTCGCGCCACCGCCCGGCTCGCCCGGACGCCCGCCGGCGGCATCACCAGCCGGTAGCACTCGCCAGGCGCGGCGAGGTAGTGCTCGGCCATCCAGGCCGCGAGATCGAGGAGCGGCGGGCGCCACCAGCGGCGACTCGTCGAGCACCTCGATCACGTCCTTCAGGGCCAGCCCCGCGCGCGCGGCCGCGGGGCCGGTCACGACCCCGATGACGCGCCGGCTGCCGAAAGGCACCAGCACGCGCACCCCGCGCTCCGGCACCGCCTCGCCTTCGGGCAGCCGATAGGTGAAGGGCGCCTGGAAGGGCAGCGGCAGCGCGACGGTGACGAGGGGACCGGACATGGCCCGGCTACTCTATCGTCGCGGCCCGCGCGGTCAGGGCCGACGGTGCTCTGTCAGGAGCGGCCGAGGAGGTCCCGGACGACCTTCATGTCCTCCCAGACTTCCTTCTTGGCGCCGGGATTGCGCAGCAGGTAGGCGGGATGGTAGGTGGGCATGACCGTGATCCCCTGGTACTCGCCGACGCGGCCGCGCAGGCGCGTGATCGGCTCGGCGGTCTTGAGCAGCCACTGCGCACCGAACTTGCCGAGGCCGACGATGACCTTGGGCCGGATGGCCGCGATCTGCTTCTCCAGGAAAGGCTGGCAGGTCAGGATCTCGTCGGGCTCCGGGTTGCGGTTCTGAGGCGGGCGGCACTTCAAAATATTCGCGATGAACACTTCCTCCCGCGTCATCCCGATGGCTTCGATGATCCGCGTGAGGAGCTGGCCGGCCTTTCCCACGAAGGCGAGCCCCTGCTCGTCTTCGTCGGCCCCCGGGGCCTCGCCCACGAACATCAGCGCGGCCTGGGGATTCCCCTGGCCGAAGACGATGTTCTTGCGGCCCTTCGCGAGCTTGCAGCGCTGGCAGTCGCCGAGCTCTTCGCGGACCCTCTCGAGTGTCGCCGGCCACACGAGCGTCGCCGGGGCGCCGGCCGTATCGTCCGCGGTAAGAGGCGTGGGCCCCGGCGACGCGAGAGCTGGACCGTCCATGCGCGCCCGTGGAGGCACCCCGATGCTCGTCAGCGACGCGAATAGAACCTCGCCCGCTCGGCGAGGTCGAGAAGGACCTCGTCTCGTCTCGCTCATCCCCGGCTCCGAGACCGCGTGCTCGCGCGGTCCGCGTTCGCAGAAGCCAGCACGCGGTCCCAGATCCGGTCCGCCAGCTCGCGCTTGCTGGAGAGCTCGACGCTCTTCCTCGCGCCTGCCCGCGTCGATCAGAACCGCGGCGTTCGTCTCCCCGCCGAAGCCAGCCCCTTCGCGGGTCACGTCGTTGGCCACGATCAGGTCGAGGTTCTTGGCGGCCCGCTTCTTCCGCGCGTTCTCCAGGACGTGGTCGGTCTCGGCCGCGAAGCCGACGAGGATACGCGCGCCCTTGCTCGCCCCGAGGGCGAGCAGGATGTCGGGAGTGCGGACGAGCTCGAGCGTCAGGCCCGCCCTCCCCCTTCTTGATCTTGGAGGGCGACACGCGGACGGGACGATAGTCGGCGACGGCCGCGGCCATCACCACCGTCGTGGCCGCTCCCCCGTGCTTGTCGACGGCCGCCGCCATCTCCCCGGCGGAGCGCACGGCCACGAGCTCCGACCCCGGGCGGTGCGGGGAGCGCCGTGGGTCCGGAGACGAGCATGACCCGGGCGCCACGGTCGCGCGCGGCCTCGGCCAGCCGGTAGCCCATGCGTCCCGACGAGCGGTTGGAGACGAAGCGGACCGGGTCGATGTCCTCGACGGTGGGGCCGGCGGTCACGAGTACCGTCTCGCCGGCGAGATCGCGCCGGCGGGCGAGGAGCCGGAGGGCGGCCTCCACGATGTCGCCCACCTCGGCCAGCCGCCCCTTGCCCAGCCAGCCGCAGGCCAGGTAGCCCGGCCCCGGGCTCGATCACGAACACCCCCCGCGCACGCAGGATCTGCAGGTTCTCCACCACCGCGGGGTGCTCGAACATGTTGACGTTCATGGCGGGGGCGACCAGCCACCGGGGCCTTGGTGGCGGTGTAGAGCGTGGACAGGGCGTCGTCCGCGATCCCCCGCGCGAACTTGCCGATCGATGTTGGCGGTGGCGGGGGCCACGAGCAGGAGGTCGGCGGCGTCGGCGAGGCTGATGTGCCGGATGTCGCTCTGCTCGCCCAGCGCGAACTGGTCGAGGAAGACGGGATGCCGGGAGAGCGCCTCGAAGGTCATCGGGCGTCACGAAGCGCGTGGCCGACTCCGTCATCACCACGTGGACGTCCACGTCCCGCTTCTGCAGCTCGCGCAGCACCTCGCAGGCCTTGTAGGCCCCGATGCAGCCGGTCACGCCGAGGACGACGATCGGCATGGCCGCTCAGGCCTCCGTCAGCCCGGCTTGGGCGCCTCTTCCTTCACCTCCCACGAGATCGCGTCGGCGAGGACCTCCTGCATGGCGATCCGCGTGGACTTCCGGCTCCGCGTCTCGACCCGGGGCTTCGCCCCGTTCTGGAGCTGCTTGGCCCGCTGCGCGGCCACGGTGATGAAGCGGAACTTGCTGTCCACTTCCTTGGGCAGGATGAGCTGCGGCGACTCTTTCATTTGTCGTTCGTCTCCTTCTGGAATGTCTCGAGGACGGTGCGGGCCTTCTCCTGCATCCGGCTCGCCCGGCAGCGCGCGGCCCGGATCACGCACTTCAGGCTCTCGACGCACGCGTCGAGGTCGTCGTTGACGATCGTGTAGTCGTAGACGCCGTAGTGGCTGAGCTCCTCCCGCGCCGCGTCCAGGCGGCGACGGATCGCGGTTCCCGTCGTCCTGGCCCCGGCCACGGAGCCGCCGCTCGAGGTCCTCGTAGGAAGGAGGCAGGATGAAGACGGTGACCGCGTCGGGCAGCTTGTCGCGGACCTGCGCCGCGCCCTGCACGTCGAGGTCGAGCAGGAGGTCGACGCCTTCCCGCCCCGCCCGCTCGAGCTCCGCGAGCCCCGTGCCATAGAGATGGCCGTGGACCTGCGCCCACTCGAGCAGCTTCCCGTGCTCGGCCAGGCTCTCGAAGGTCGCCCGGTCGACGAAGTAGTAGTCCACTCCGTTCTTCTCGTTCTCGCCGGGGCGTGCGCGTGGTGTGCGAGACCGAGAAGCGCATCGCCCCACCTCCTTCAGCACCCGGCCGAGGACGGTCGACTTCCCCGCCCCCGAGGGCGCGGAGACCACGATCACGCTGGTGGCGCGGTCACTCAACGTTCTGCACCTGCTCGCGGACCCGCTCGATCTCCGCCTTGAGATCCACCACCTCCTGGACGAGAGGCGCGTCCGCGGCCTTGCTTCCGATCGTGTTCGCCTCCCGCATCAGCTCCTGGGCCAGGAAGTCCAGCCGCTTCCCGCGGGGCCGTGGCCTCCGAAGAGGCCCCGGGCCATGGTCCAGGTGGCTGCGCAGCCGCTGCAGCTCCTCGGTCACGTCGTGCCTCTCCACCGCCCGCACCACCTCCTGGTAGAGCCGCGCGTCGTCGAGGCCCAGCTCGGCCACCAGCTCTCGGACGCGCGCGAGAAGGCTCGCACGCTGGCTCTCGCGCGCGGACGCGGCGAGCGCCTCGATGCGTCCGGCGCTGGCCTCCACCGCCGCCAGCCCCGCGCGCAAGTCATCGGCCACGCGTCCGCCTTCGGCCCGGCGCATCTCCTCGAGCTCGTCGAGGGCCTGGGCCACCAGACTCGAGGATGCGAGTCCGGGGCTCTTCGGGCAGACCCGGGCCGCCCTCCACCCGCTCCAGCGCCCCGGGAACCGCATGCCACGATCGGACACCGCCACTCCCCCGTCCAGGCCGAACTCGGCCTTCATCTCCCGGAGCGTGCGCACCAGGGAAGCCACGAGGGGCGCGAGGGCACGACCCCCTCCCCCTCCGCGGCCGCGAACGCCGCCTGGACCACCACCTCCACGCGGCCGCGGCGCACGTGCCGCTGCACGAGGTCCTTGACCTCGGGCTCGAGGAAGGACAGCCGGCGCGAGAGGTGGACGGAGAGGTCCAGGAAGCGGTGGTTGAGGCTGCGTGACCGTCACCGAGGCCCGCACCGCCTCCGACTCCACGGAAGCGGAGCCGTACCCGGTCATGGAGCGGATCATACGGCCTCGTTCTCCGGCTCCGGGGAGAACTGCAGCTCGTGGAGGCGGCTGTAGATCCCCCCGGCTTGCGCAGCAGCTCCTCGTGGGTGCCCGTCTCCCGGACCTCGCCGCCCTCCAGCACCACGATCCGGTCGGCCGCGCGCACGGTGGTCAGGCGATGCGCGATCACCAGCGTCGTGCGGCCCTTCATCAGGTTCGCGAGGGCCTCCTGCACCAGCCGCTCCGACTCCGCGTCGAGGGCCGAGGTGGCCTCGTCCAGGATGAGGATGGGCGGGTCCTTGAGGATGGCGCGCGCGATCGCGATGCGCTGGCGCTGTCCCCCGGAGAGCCGGCTCCCCCGCTCGCCGATCACGGTGTCGTAGCGGCGCGGCAGGTCGAGGATGAAGTCGTGGGCGAAGGCGGCGCGGGCGGCCGACTCCGACCCGCGCCTCGTCCACGTCCTCCAGGCCGTAGGCGATGTTGGCCCGCACGGTGTCGTTGAACAGCACGGTCTCCTGGGTGACCAGGCCGATCTGCTCGCGCAGGCTCGTGAGGGTGGCGTGGCGCACGTCCACGCCGTCGATCAGGATCGCCCCTTCGGTGACGTCGTAGAAGCGGGGCAGCAGGTTGACGAGCGTCGTCTTCCCCGCCCCGCTCGTCCCCACGATCGCCACCACCTCGCCCGCCCGCGCCGTGAAGCTCACGTTGCCGCAGGATGGTCCGCCTGGCCGTCGGCGTAGCGGAAGCCGACGTCCCGGTACTCGATCCCCGTCTGCAGCCGCGGCAGCGCCTTCGCGCCGTGAGCCTCCTGGACCTCCTCGTGGGTGTCCAGGACCTCGAAGATCCGCGACCCCGCGGCCAGCGCCGCCTGCAGCGTGGCGTTCACGCGGGACAGGCGCTTGACCGGCGTGTACATCGCGAAGAGCGCGGCCAGGAACGACACGAACGCGCCCGGGGTGAGGTGGCCGGTGCGGATCGAGTGGCTCCCGTAGAAGAGGGCCCCCACCAGGGCGAAGCCGCCCACCGCCTCCATGAGCGGAGGCAGGATGGCGCGTCGTGCGCGTGATGCGCATGTTCACGTGGAAGAGCCGGGCCGCCGCGCGCCGGAAGCGGCCGATCTCGAAGCCCTCCATGCCGAAGGCCTTCACGACCCGGAAGCCCGAGATCGTCTCCTGCAGGATCTCGGAGATGTCGCGCCAGCGGCGGAGCGAGGTCTCGTTGCGAGGCGCGGAGCCGCCGGCCCAGTCGGACGAGCGGGTGGAAGGCGAGGGGCATGCCGACCAGCGCGACGATGGCCAGCCGCCAGTCCATGTAGAACAGCACGACCAGCAGGCCGACGACGGTGAGCCCCTCCTTCAGCAGGTCGCCCGCCATCTCCGAGACCGCGTTCTGGATCTTCTCCACGTCGGTCGTGATGTGGCTCATCAGCGAGCCGGTGGTGTTCCGCCCCAGGAACGTGAAGGACTGGCGGAGGACGTGCTCGTAGAGCGCGTTGCGCAGGTCGGTGACCGCCCGCTGGCCCACCGCGGCCACGAGTGTCGTCGAGCAGGTAGGAGCAGACGCCCTTGACCAGATAGAGCACGAGGATCGCGAGCGGCCATGCGACCGACGTTGATCGCCCTGGATCAGCACCTCGTCGAAGATCGGCTTGACCATGTGAGACGAGGAGCGCCCCGGAAGCGGCGTAGCCGGCGGTGGCCAGCCACGAGAGCAGGAGACGACCCCGATAGGGCCGGGTGTAGGAGAAGAGGCGGAGGAACTCCCTGGCCTCGGAGCGGGCAGCGTCCGTCAGCGAGCGGAGCTTCGCTTCCCACGCGCGTGGCTTTCGAACCGGCGGCGGGGCGCTTGACGCGCTCGACGGGGATCGCGGGGAGCGCTATGGCGGCTGATCTCCTTGGCACGACACGCTTTAGTGCGTCAGTGCCGAACGGGTAAGTATAGCGGACTCCCTGCCGCGGGGGCAACCCGGGCCGAACGGCGGCCGAGGCCCGTGCTTCAGTCGACGAAACGGTACTTGATCAGCGTCCAGAGGGCCGGGAAACCGTCCCGCCAGGTGATCTTCTTGCCCTCCGCGTAGTCGCGGCCCTCGTAGGTGATCGGCACCTCGTAGACCCGTGCCCCGCGCTTGAAGAGCTTGGCCGTGATCTCGGGCTCGATGCCGAACCGGTTGCTCTTGAGGGGGAGGCGACTTCAGGAGGTCCGCCCGCACCGCCTTGAAGCAGGTCTCCATGTCCGTCATGGTCGTGTTGTAGAGCACGTTCGTGACCAGGTTCAGGAACAGGTTCGCCAGGTAGTGCGTGAAGAGGAAGCAGCGGTGGCGGCCGATGAAGCGGCTGCCGAAGACCGCGTCCGCCTTGCCCTTCACGATCAGCTCCAGGAGCTCCGGGTACTCCTCCGGGCTGTACTCGAGGTCGGCGTCCTGGACCACGATGACGTCGCCCGCCGGCCTCCGCGATCCCGCGGCGCACCGCGGCGCCCTTGCCCTGGTTCTTCTCCTGGAGGAGCAGCCGGAAGCCCTTCTCCCTCGCCAGGCGCTGGCCAGCATCTCGCGGCGTGCCGTCGGTGGAGGCGTCGTCCACCGCGATCAGCTCGATGCGGAACGGGAACGGCCAGCACCCGTCCGACGATCTCCTCGACGGTGCGCGATCTCGTTGTAGACGGGCATGACCACGGTGAGGAGCGGGTCGACGAGCGGGGCGTCGTGCCGGCGCGCGTGGCTCAGGCGGGGGCACTCGCTGCGTAGCCCTGCGGGTGGTCCACGCGCCAGCGGAGGGCCGTCTCCACGATGGCGTCGAGGCTGGCGAGCCGGGGCGCGAAGCCCAGCTCCTGCGCGGATCCGCGCGGCGGAGGCCACCAGCCGCGGGCGGGTCGCCCGGCCGGCGGGGACCCACGCCGGCTGGGACGTGCGCGCCCGCTCACCCGCTCCACGGCCTGGAGCACCTCGCGCACCGAGTGGCCGGTCTCCGTCCCCAGGTTGAAGGCCCGGAACGCCTCGCCCTCGTCGATGCCCGCCAGCGCCACCACGTGGGCCCGGGCCAGGTCCTGGACGTGGATGTAGTCGCGGATGCAGGTGCCGTCGGGAGTGTCGTAGTCGTCGCCGTAGACGGTGAGGCCCGGCCGCCGCGCCCAGCGCGGCGTCGATGGCCAGGGGGATGAGGTGCTCCTCGGGATCGTGGTCCTCGCCGAGCGAGCCGTCGGGGTGGCAGCCCGCGGCGTTGAAGTAGCGCAGGGCCACCGCCCGCAGCTGTCCCGCCGCGCGCGAGGTCGCGCAGCGCGCCGCTCGAAGGCGCGCTTGCTCCGCGCCGTAGGGGTTGATGGGGTCCTGGGGGTGCGCCTCGTCGATCGGCACCCGGACGCGGCACGCCGTAGGTCGCGCAGGTCGAGCTGAAGATCAGCCGGCGCACGCCCGCTTCGCTCCATGGCCTCGAGCAGGCGCCAGCCCCTTGCCCGATGTTGGTCTCGGTAGTAGCGAAGCGGCTCCCGCACCGACTCCGCGACGCTCAGGAGGCCCGCGAAGTGGATGACCGCGGCCGACACCCGTCGAGCGCCCGGACGAGCGCTTTCGGCCTCGCCGAGGTCGCCCGCGACCAGCGGTGACGTCCGTCGGGCACGGCGGCCCGGTGGCCGGCCGACAGGTCGTCGAGCACGACCACCGTGTGCCCCGCGTCCCGGAACTCGCGGACGGCGTGGCTGCCGATGTAGCCGGCGCCGCCCGTGACGAGCACCTTCACCGCCGGCCGATCCCCTCGTAGTGGAAGCCCAGCTCTCGCAGCGCGCCGCGGATTGTAGATGTTGCGGCCGTCGAAGATCGCGGGCGTGCCGCATGAGGCGCCTTGATCCGCTCGAAGTCGGGCTCGCGGAACTCGTTCCACTCCGTGACCACGACCAGCGCGTCCGCCCCCTCCACCGCCTCGTAGCTGCGCGAGCAGAGCGTGATCCGCTCGCCGAGGAGCGCGCCGGGCCACGCCCATCGCCTTGGGGTCGTAGGCGCGCACGCGTCGCCCCGCCCTGCCAGCAGCCCCTCGATGAGGGCGAGGGCGGGCGCCTCGCGCATGTCGTCGGTGCGCGGCTTGAAGGCGAGGCCCCAGACCGCGATCGACCTTGCCGGCGAGGCCGCCCAGGTGCGCTCGCGATGCGCGGAACCAGGATGCGCTTCTGCGCGCTCGTTCGCCTCGTCCACCGCCGCGACCACTCCGAGCTCGCGTCCCCGCGTCCTGGCCCATCCGCAGCAGCGCCTTCACGTCCTTCGGGAAGCAGGAGCCGCCGTAGCCGACCCCGGGGAAGAGGAACGAGGACCCGATGCGGGTGTCCGTGCCCATGCCCAGGCGCACCTGGCGCACGTCGGCCCCCACCTGGTCGCAGAGGTTCGCGATCTCGTTCATGAACGAGATGCGGGTGGCGAGCATGGCGTTGGCCGCGTACTTCGTGAGCTCGGCGGACGCGGGGTCCATGACGAGGATGGGGTTGCCGGTGCGGACGAAGGGCTCGTAGAGCATCCGCATGATGGCCTCGACCTTGGGGTCGTCGGTCGCCGATCACGACCCGGTCGGGCTTCAGGAAGTCGTCGACCGCCGCGCCTTCCTTCAGGAACTCGGGGTTCGACACGACCGCGAAGGGCTGCTGTCGTCAGGGCCGCGATCGCCTCCCGGACCTTGGCCGCGGTGCCCACCGGCACCGTGGACTTGTTGACGACGACCTTGAAGCCGTTCATGGCCCGGCCGATGCCGCGCGCCACCTCCAGCACGTGCCGCAGGTCGGCGGAGCCGTCCTCGTCCTGGGGCGTCCCCACCGCGATGAAGACCACCTCGCTCGCCCGCACCGCCGCCGCGAGGTCGGTCGTGAAGCGCAGCCGCTCCTCGGCCACGTTGCGCGGGATCATCTCCGCGAGACCGGGCTCGTAGATCGGGATCTCGCCCCGGTTCAGGGCGGCGATCTTGGCCTCGTCGTTGTCGACGCAGACGACGCTGTTGCCGTTCTCGGCCAGGCAGGCCCCGACGCACCAGGCCGACGTAGCCCGTCCCCACGACTCCGATGTTCAAGGCGCTCGTTCCTCCGGCGCAATGCGGCGTCGCTCGGTCGCGGACGCGCGACAGGCTGAGCGTAGCACAGGAGCGCGCCCGGACTCGGCCCCCCGCCTGCTATCATCGGCGCGCATGAACTTCGGCCTCGACCTCCGCCCCTCGCTCCTCAGGCCGACCGGCGTCGGCACCTACATCCTGGCCCTGGCCCGACGCCTGCCCCAGCTCGCCCCCGAGGACCGCTTCTTCCTCTTCTCGGCCTCGCTTGCGCGACCGCTATCCCGCGAACGGACTGGCCCGCGAACGCCACGCCTCGTGGACCGGCGGCTGCCCGTGCGCGCCCTCAACCTCGCCTGGAACCGCCTCGGCTGGCCGCCGCTCGACCGCCTCGTGGGGGCGCCCCTCGACCTCGTCCACTCGCCCCATCCCCTGATCGTCCCCGGGAGGAAGGGCGCGCCGCATCGTGACCGTCCACGACCTCTTCTTCCTGAAGCACCCGGAGATGACGTCGAGCGCCGAGATCCGCCGCGACTACGTGCCGCTCGTGCGCGACCACGTCCGCCGGGCGGACGGCGTCATCTGCGTCTCGCGAGCTACACCGCGGCGCGAGATCCGCCGCCTCCTCGACGTGCCCGCCGAGAAGATCGCGGTCATCCCGAACGGCGTGGATCCCGTCTTCCGGGAGCCTGTCCCCCAGGAGGAGGTGGACGGCCGTGCTCGCCCGACATTGCCTGCCGCGCGGCGCCATCCTCTACGTGGGCAGCGACGAGAAGCGGAAGAACCTCGTCAACCTGGTCATGGCCTACATGGGGCTCGCGCCGCCGCCCGCACCGCCAGACTCCCCCCCTCGTCCTCGTGGGCCCCGGCTCGCACTGGGCGCAGGGCGGCGACGATCTCCGGCCCCCAGATCCGGGCCACCGGCTACCTCGAGACCCGCGAGATCCGGGCCCTCATGGCCGCCTCGCTCGCTGCTCGTGCTCCCCTCCCTCGAGGAGGGCTTCGGCCTGCCCGTGGCCGAGGCCATGGCCGCCGGCCTGCCCGTCGTCTGCTCGCGGGGCTCCGCCCTCGAGGAGGTCGCGGGCGACGCCGCCACCCTGGTGGACCCGCTCGACCCGCGCTCGATCGCCGCACGGGATCGAGCGCGTCCTCGACGATCCGCGCCTACGCGGCTCGCAGCGGCAGCGCCGGGCTCGCGCGGAGCCGCCGCTTCGACTGGGACCAGGCCGCCGCCCAGACGCTGGAGTTCTACCGGACGCGTCCTCGGCCGCTGAGCGCGGGCGTCCGCTCGTGGTCGGCATCGACGCCCGCGAGCTCCAGGGACGGCCCACCGGCACCGGCCGCTACCTGCGTAACCTCCTGCGGCCTGGACGGGACACGCCCGACGACCTTCGTCGCTCTACTTCAACGGGCCCGCTCCTCGAGAGGCCCTCCTCGCACACCCTCGCCTGCGCGTGCGCGCGCTCGGGGACAGGCCGGCCAGAGGACTCGTCTGGCAGGAACGCCGGCTGCCCGCGGCCGCGCGGGAGGACGGGCTGGACGTCTTCTTCTCGCCCGCCTACTCGTGCCCGCTCTCCCTCGACCTCCCGCGCGTCACCGCCGTCCACGACCTCTCGTTCTTCTCACTGCCCCAGGACTTCGCGTTCCTCGACGGCCTCCGCCGCCGCCTGCTCGTGTCCCGGCCAGCCTTCGCGCGTCCCCGGATCGTGCTCGCCTGCTCCGAGTTCACGCGCCGCGAGATCGTCGCCCGGTTCCCCGACCTCGCCGACCGCGTGGCGACCAGTTCCCCTCGGGGCCGACGACGACCTGCCGCCTCCGCCCGCCACGCCCGGAGGCGCGGGCCCGCCTCGGCGTGGCGGGGCCGGCTCGTCGTCACGGTGGGCGCGATCCTGAACCGGCGTCGGCTGCCGGAGCTCCTGCGCGCCCTACGCCCGCGTCCGACGCGTCCTCCCCGACCGTCGTCCTCGACGTCGTGGGCGAGAACCGAACGCACCCCCGGCTCGACCTGGAAGCGCGGGCCCGCCAGCTCGGCCTGGCGCGATCACGTCCGCTTCTCGGGATTCGTCGGACGACGCCGGCCTCGCCGACCGCTACGCCGCGGCCGATGTCGCGGTCTTCCTGTCCGAGTACGAGGGCTTCGGCCTTCCCGCCGCTCGAAGCGGCCGTGCGCGGCGTACCCGTGGTCGCCAGCGATCGGCCGTCTCTCGGCGAGATCTTCGGCGACGCGGCCCTCCTCGTCGATCCGCGCGACGAGCACGGCGATCGCCGCGGCCCTCGATCGCGTGCTCACGGAGGACGGGCGTTGCGGGCCGATCTCGTCGCGCGGGGGCGGGCGCTCGCCGCGCGCTACTCCTGGGCGGAGACGGCGGCGCCGAACCCGCGACGTCCTCGGGCGCGTGGCCGGCCGATGACCCGGCGGCTGCCGGACCGCCGCCCCGCGGTCTCGGCCGTGGTCGTCTCCTACAACACCCGCGAGGATCTGCTGTCGCTGCCTGGCGCTCGCTGGCCCAGCCGGTCAGCCTCGCCCTCGAGGTCGTCGTCGTCGACAACGCGAGCGCGGACGGCTCCGCCGACGGCGGCGCGCGCGGAGCTGCCCCGGGCCCTGGTTCATCGAGAACGCGGAGAACCTGGGCTTCGCCGCCGCCTGCAACCGCGGCTGGCGCGCCTCGTCGGCGCCCGTACGTGCTCTTCCTCAACAGCGACGCCGAGGTCACGGCCGGGGGCGGTCGAGGCCCTGGCCGGGCTGCTCGACGCGCGTCCCGACGTAGGCGTCGTCGGCCCGCGCACGTTGGGCGCGGACGGCCGCATCCAGGTCTCGTTCGGTCCCGACCTCACTCCCCTCGCCGAATGGCGACAGCGCCGGCTCGTCCGCGGAGTTCGCGAGAGCCGGCCCGGAGCCCTGCGCGACGCGGACGCGCCTTCACTCGCGGGAGCACGAGCCGGTCTGGGTCTCGGGCTCCTGCCTGCTCGCCCGGCGCTCCACCCTCGAGGCGGTGGGTGGCTTCGACGAGGCCTTCTTCCTCTACGAAGAGGACGTCGACTCTGTGTGCGCGCGTCCGGGCGGCGGGATGGCGGGTCGTCTTCACGCCCGCGGCCACCGTGCTGCATCACCTCGGCCGCAGCATGGAGCAGGCGCCTGACCGGGCCCGCCTCGAGTACCACCGAAGCCACCTGCGCTACTACCGAAAGCACCGCGGCTTCTGGTCGACCGCTGCGCTTCGACTGCGTGCTCGCGTTCCGAGGCGCGCGGTCTGCTGACCGTCGGGCCGCAGAGCCGTTGGCCGCGCAGCGGCGGTGGACGACTCGTTCCAGAACGAGTTCTCGCAGTTTTTCCACAGGTCGATCGCACGAGGCGCCCGACGAACATGCGGCAGCGTGCGAGGGGCCGCTCAGGGCAGTTTTCCTTTGGTGGCACCGGGGCCGGCATGTTACCGTCGATCGTGGGACTTGGAGAGACAGGCCGGCTTGGGATCTGCGAGAACGGTGAGGCGCCGTGAAGATCGCGATCGACGCGCGCAAGTGGCGGGACTACGGGATCGGTACGTACGTCCGCAACCTCGTGCGCCACCTCGCCCGCCTCGATCGCGAGACCACCTACTTCCTCTTCTGCCGGCGCGCCGACGAGGCCACCCTCCGCGACCTGGCCGAGAACTTCGTCCCGGTGGTGGACGACGCCGCCGGCTACGGCCTGCGCGAGCACGTCTCGATCCCCCGGAAGCTCCGACGCCTCGGCGCCGACCTCCTCCACTCGCCCCACTACGTGCGCCCGCTGCTCTGCGGCGTCCCCGTCGGTGGTGACGATCCACGACTGCATCCACCTGCTCTTCCCGCAGTACCTGCCGAACCGCATGGCCTGGCGCTACGCGCACTTCATGATGGGCAGCGCGATGCGGCGGAGCGCGCTCGTCTTCACCGTGTCCGAGGCCTCGCGCCGCGACATCCTGCGCTTCTATCCCGGGGCCGACCCCGAGCGCGTGCAGGTCGTGCCCAACGCGATCGACGCCGACGCTGCTCGAGGACCCCGGACCGGAGGAGATGGAGCGCGTGCGCGAGCGCTACCAGATCCGCGGCCGCTTCGTGCTCTACGCGGGGAACATCAAGCCCCACAAGAACCTCGAGCGGCTGATCGCGGCCTTCGGCCGGCTGCGAGCAGCGGCCCGGGCACGAGGACCTGAAGCTCCTGATCATCGGCGACGAGATGAACCGCTACGCGCTCCCTGCGCCGCGCCGTGGAGGCGGCGGGCGTTCGCGGCAGGACGTGCGCTTCTTCGGCTTCGTCCCCGACCGCACGCTCGCCGCCCTCTACCGCCTGGCCTCCGTCTTCGCGTTCCCGTCCCTCTACGAGGGCTTCGGCCTGCCGCCGCTGGAGGCGATGGCCTGCGGCACGCCCGTCGTGACCTCGCGCATCTCCTCGCTGCCCGAGGTGGTGGGCGACGCCGCCCTCCTCGTCGACCCCTACGACGTCGAGGACATCGCCGACGCGGCCTCGAGCGGGTCCTGGGCGACGACGCCCTCCGCGCGTCGCTCGTCGAGCGCGGCCGCGCCCGCGTGGAGCACCTTCAGCTGGGAGCGCTCCGTGCGCGCCATCCACGCGGGCTACATGAAGGTCCTGGGGCAGCCGGTCGCTTCTGTCGCCGCCACCGAGGAAGCACGCTGAACCCTCACCGCGGACCCCAGGGCCGGGTGTGAAGGTCGCCCTCGTCCACGACTGGCTGACCGGCATGCGCGGCGGCGAGAAGGTCCTGCTCTCCCTCGCCCGCCTCTTCCCCGACGCCCCGATCTTCACGCTGCTCCACGTCCCGGGCTCGTGTCGCCCCGAGCTCGAGGCGCGCGAGATCCGCACCACGTTCGTGCAGCACCTGCCCGGCGTGGAGCGGCGCTACCGCCACTACCTGCCCCTCTTCCCGGCCGCCGCGGCGTCGATCGACCTCTCGCGGCTTCGACCTCGTCGTCTCCAGCTCGCACTGCGTGGCGAAGGGCGTGCGGCCCCGCGCCGGGAGCGCTCCACCTCTGCTACTGCCACACGCCGATGCGCTACGTCTGGGACCGCTATCGACGACTACTTCGGCCCCGGCCGCGTGCTCGCGCCTCGCCGGCTTGCCTGATCCGCTACGTGGCGCGCGGGGCTGCGGGCCTGGGACGTGGCCACGGCCGCCCGGGTCCACCGCTTCGCGGCCAACAGCGCCTACGTCGCCGGCCGCATCCGGCGCTACTACGGCCGGGAGGCGGAGGTGATCCCGCCGCCCGTGGACACGGACTTCTTCACGCCCGGTCCGGACGGGACCCGGCGCGTACGACCTCGTGGTCTCCGCGCTCGCGCCCTACAAGCGGCTCGAGCTCGTCCTCGAGGCCTACCGCGGCACGGGCCGCCCGCTGCGGATCGTCGGGACGCGGCCCGGAGGAGGCAGCGCCTCCGAGGCCGGCCCCGCCCGAGGTCGACCTTCCTCGGCTGGGTGGACGACGACACGCTGCGGGACCTCTACCGCGGTGCCGCGCCGTGCTCATGCTCGGGGTCGAGGACTTCGGGATCGTCCCGCTCGAGGCCATGGCCTGCGGCCGGCCCGCCGTCGTCTTCGGGGAGGGCGGCGGGCCGGAGTCGGTCGTGCCCGGCGAGACCGGCGTCGTCTTCCGCGAGGCGACGCCGCGGCTCTGCGGGCCGCCGTTGACTCCCTGGAGGCCGTGCGTTTTAATAGGGTTACGCTTCGAGCCCGGGCCGAGGCCTACAGCCGCCAGGTCTTCGAGTCGCGCTTCCGGGCCTTCGTGGAGGAGGCCCTCGCCGAAGGGCGTGGGCGCGGCCCTTCGATCGGCATGAGACGTCCGCGGCCAATGGTGAAGTTCCAGACGCGCATGATGGTGGCGATCTTCGTCCTCGTGGACGTGGTGTCCACGAACCTGGCCTGGATCCTCGCCTACTTCCTCCGCTTCCACTCCGGCCTCGTCGCCCGCTCATTCCCGGTCACCAAGGGCGTTCCCGCGCTCTCCCGACTACCTGCTCCTGCTCCCGCTCATCGCGCTGCTCTGGCCGGCCGTCCTCTACTTCCACGGCCTCTACCAGGCTGAAGCGGGGCCGCAGCCGCATCGACGAGTTCTTCGCCATCCTCTTCAGCGTCCTCATCGCCTCCGCCCTCACCCTCGGGCGCCACCCTCTACGTCCGCGTCTACTACCGCTTCCAGCCCGAGGTCGCGCCGCTCTGGGAGTACAGCCAGGCCGTCTTCGGCATCTTCGTCGTCCTCGACGTGCTCCTGCCTTAACCTGGGCCGCTTGGCCCTGCGGCTGCACTGGAGCGCAGTGGGCCGCGGGCTACAACGTGAGGCGGGTGCTGGTGGCGGGAGCGGGCGAGCTGGGCGCACGGTCGCGGAGACGCTGCTCGCCCACCGCGAGCTGGGCTACCGGGTGGTGGGCTTCCTGGACGACGGGCGCGACGCGAGCCGCTCGCCGGCCTCCCGGTCCTGGGCCGGCTCGACCAGGCGATGGAGGTCGGTGCACGCCCAGCAGGCCGACCAGCTCTACGTCGCGCTCCCCCTCGAGGAGCACGCGAAGCTCCTGAGCCTCATCAAGAGCCACGAACAACGAGTGCGTGGACATCAAGGTCGTCCCCGACCTCGTCCAGTACGCGACGATCAAGGCCGCGCTCGAGGACCTCGACGGCATCCCGATCATCAGCCTCAACGAGGTCCCCCTCCGCGGCTGGAACAGCATGGTCGAAGCGCGTCATGGACGTCGTGGTGTCCGTGGGCTCGCGCTGCTACGGTCTTCGCTCCCTTCTTCGCCGTGATCGCCGTGCTCATCAAGCTCTTCGGGGGCAAGGGCCCGGTGCTCCTGCGCCAGGAGCGCATGACCCTCGACGGGAAGACGTTCCAGATCTTCAAGTTCCGCACCATGGTCGACGACGCGGAGAAGGAGACGGGCCCGGTGTGGGCCACCGCCGACGACCCCCGGCGCACGCCGATCGGCATCTGGCTGCGCCGCTACAACCTCGACGAGCTCCCCCAGCTCCTCAACGTGGTGCTGGGCGACATGAGCCTGGTCGGCCCGCGGCCCGGAGCGGCCGCCCTTCGTCGCCCAGTTCAAGGAGCGCATCCCGCAGTACATGCTCCGCCACCGCGTGAAGAGCGGGATCACGGGCTGGGCCCAGGTGAACGGCTGGCGCGGCAACACCTCCATCGAGAAGCGGATCGAGTACGACCTCTACTACATCGAGAACTGGTCGCTCCTCCTCGACGTGAAGATCCTGATCCTGACCCTGTTCCGCGGCTTCGGCCAGAAGCACGCGTATTAGGAGCGGCTCGTAATGGCCCGAGCGCTCGTCACCGGCGCCGCCGGGTTCATCGGCTCCCACCTCTGTCGAGTACCTGCTCGACCGCGGCTTCTCCGTGGTGGGGATGGACAACCTCCTCACCGGCGACGTGGCCAACATCGAGCACCTGACCGGTCGCGACTTCGTGTTCGTCAAGCACGACGTCACGAACTACATCGCGCTCGAGGGTCCCCTCGACTCATCTTCCACTTCGCGAGCCCGGCTTCACCCATCGACTACCTGCGCGTCCCCATCCAGACCCTCAAGGTCGGCAGCCTCGGCACCCACAACGGCCTGGGCCTGGCCAAGGCCAAGAAGGCCCGCTTCCTCCTCGCCTCCACCTCCGAGGTCTACGGCGACCCCCTCGTCCACCCCCAGCGCGAGGACTACTGGGGCAACGTCAACCCGGTGGGACCCCGCGGCGTCTACGACGAGGCCAAGCGCTTCGCCGAGGCCATGATCATGGCCTACCACCGCGTGCACGGCGTGGAGACGCGGATCGTGCGGATCTTCAACACGTACGGCGCCGCGGATGCGGGTCGAGGACGGCCGCGCGATCCCCGCCTTCCTGAGCCAGGCCCTGCGCGGCGAGGACGTCACGGTCTTCGGCGACGGCAGCCAGACGCGCAGCCTCTGCTACGTCTCCGACCTCGTGGACGGGCATCTTCCGCCTCATGGCCTCGGACGTCACCGACCCCGTCAACATCGGCAACCCCGAGGAGATGACGATCCGGGCCGCTCGCCGAGCGCGATCATCGCCCTGACCGGCTCGCGGAGCCGGATCGTCAGCCGCCCCCTGCCCGTCGACGACCCCAAGGTCCGCCAGCCCGACATCACGCGGGCGCGCACGCTCCTGGGCTGGGAGCCCAAGGTCCCCCTCGACGAGGGCCTGCCCCGGACGCTCGACTACTTCAGGAAGAAGCTGGGGCTGTAGTCCCGGCGGCTTTCCCGGCCACCAGGAGCGCCACCCCGGTCACGCCGGCTTCGAGGGCCGGGCGGAAGCCGAGTAGACGTAGTGGAGGGCAGACACCACGATCAGGACGAGGGCGATCCGGAAGACCCAGACCAGCTGGGGCGGGCACTCCCCCAGGGCGTTGGCGAGGAGCACGAGTCCGGCGGTGAGGATCTGGGCGCCGGTGGCGGCCTTGCCCAGCATCGAGGGCGGAAAGACGCGCCGCCCCACGGTGAGGTTGATCACGGCCACGCTCATGATGATGATGGCGTCTCGGGCGAGGAGCGTCACCGTGAGCCAGACCGGGATGGCGCAGGAAACGGTGTTCGCCCAGGTGAGGGCGATGTAGGCGCTGCCCATGAGCACCTTGTCCGCGATCGGATCCAGCATGGCCCCGAGCGTCGTCTGGTGTCCGCCGCGTCGCGCGATGAGGCCGTCGAGCGCGTCGGAGAGACCGGCGAGCACGAAGATGGCGAGGGCCCACCCGTGCTCGCGCGACAGCACGAGCACCACGAGGAGGGGGGCCAGGGCCATGCGCAGGAGCGTGAGCTGGTTGGCAATGGTGAAGATGGGCTCGGGCATCGCCTCTTTCGGCTCGTCAGCGGGAAAGAAAAAAAGGCCGCCGATCGCCGGCGGCCTCGAAGTCTACCGCGTTGCGGCGCGGCCTACTCCAGACGGTCCTTCTTGGCCACGATCGCGGCCACCAGCTGGTTGCAGGCCATCTCCTGCGCCTCGCCGAGCGCGCTCTCCCGGTAGTTGGAGCTGCTCATTCCGCCAGCCGCGAAGATGCCGCCGCCGCCCCCGCCCACCACGATGCCGCCGCCCTTCTTCGAGATGCCCTCGCCCTTGGTCGAGACCAGGATCTCCCCCGTGGTGGCGTCGATCATCCGCGCGGTGAGGGTCACGTAGCTCTTCGACTTCTTGAGGCCCAACCCGCCCAGGGGGCCCTTGACGAAGCCGCCCCCCCCGTAGCTCTTGTCCTCGCCGCCGAACTTGGTGATCGAGCCCGCGATGATGTACTTGACCCCCAGGACCTTCCCGACCTTGGCCAGCTTCGCCGCACTGGGATCGGCGCGATCGCTCTGGGCGAAGTCCTGCTCGGCGAGGATGGTGTCGAGCTTCTTGCGCTCGATGACCCGGAAGCTGCCGTCGTTCACGAGGGCGTCCACCACCTGGTCGGACATCCCCTTGCCGATGTCGTAGTTCCCCCACCAGCAGCCGGAGTACCCGCTGCAGACGGTGCCGAAGTCGAAGTCCATGACGGCGACGCTCGGCCGCTTGGCCTGCGCCTGCGTCGTGCCGGAAAGGCCGGCGAGGGCCAGGGCGGCGACGAACCCCGCGACCAGCTTCGATCTCATCGAGTTCCTCCTCCCGATCAGCCGCATTGCGGCTACGGTAATCAGACCTTTATACGCTTCGCTCCCCGCGCGATGCGTGAGCCCTGTCACGTACTTAGACCCCGGCTTCCTTGAGTTCCTCGAACAGCCGCTTCTGCTTCGCGGACAAGTGCTTGGGAACGTCGATCGCGAGGGTGGCGAGCAGGTCGCCCCGCCCCCCTCCGGCCTCCAGGCGGGGCAGCCCGTGCCCGCGCAGGCGGAACGTCTGGCCCGCCGTGGTCCCCGCGGGGATCTTGATCCCCACCGGTCCGTCCAGGGTTGGCACCTGGGCCTCCCCGCCCAGAACGGCCGTGGTCAGGGGAACCCGCACCGTGCCCTGGAGATCGTCGCCCTTCCTCTCGAAGTGGGGATCGGGAGCGATCTGCACACGAAGGTAGAGATCGCCCCGCTTGCCCCCTCGCCCGCTCGCCCCTTCTCCGGCCACGCGCACGCGCTGCCCTTCGCGTACGCCCGCCGGGATCTTCACCTCCACCCGCCGCGGCTTCCCGGCCTCGCCCAGCACGAGGGTACGGGTCGCTCCCTTGAGCACCTCCGGGAGGGTCAGCTCGACGAGGTGCTCGACATCACCGGTTCGCCCGGACTCGAAGAGCTCCTCGGTGTCCTCGCTCCCGAAGCCGGTGAAGCCCCCGCCCCCGAAGAACGTCTTGAAGAAGTCCGAGAAGCCGGTCGCGCCCCCGCCCCCGAAGTCGTACTCCACCCGAACGCCGCCCCCGCCCGGCCAGGCCCCGGCCCCGCCCGCCCCCGCCCCGGGCCGGTAGGAGCTCCAATTCGCGCCCAGCTGGTCGTACCGCCGCCGCTTCTCCGCGTCCGAGAGCACCTCGTACGCCTCGTTGATCTCCTTGAAGCGCGCCTCCGCCTTGGCGTTCCCCTGGTTGACGTCCGGATGGTGCTTCCGCGCGAGCTTCCGGTAGGCGGCCTTGATCTCCTTCTCGGTGGCGGTCTTCGAGACGCCCAGGGTCTTGTAGTAGTCCTTGTAGTCCATGCCTAGCGGTGTCTCCGGCTGCGTCTCTCGAATATAGAGCCCCCCCGAGCTGTCTTCAAGCTTGCCCGCGACGAAGCGTGTCTCCTATACTCCTCGCCCGGATGGAGATCCGCGGCGCTTCCGCACTCGTGACCGGAGCGGGCCGGGGCATCGGCCGTGCGGTGTCGCTCGCCCTCGCGCGCGCGGGCGCCTGCGTCACCGCCGTGGCCCGCACCCCGGGCGAGCTGGACTCGCTCGTCGGGGAGATCGAGGCGGAGGGAGGCCGCGCCCAGGCCTTCGCCGGCGACCTGCGCGACGGGTCGGTCTGCGACGGCGCGGTCGGGGCCGCGGTGACGCGCTTCGACGGCCTCCAGGTCCTCGTCAACAACGCCGCGGTGGGTGCTTTCTCGAACCTGGCCGACACCTCCGACGAGACCTGGGACGCGGTCATCGGCACAAACCTCACCGCCCCTTCCGCCTCACCCGCGCCGCGCTGCCCCATCTCGCGCGGCGCGGGGGGCACGTCTTCATGATCTCGTCCCTCGCGGGCACCAACGCGATCGCGGGCATGTCCGCGTATTGTGCGAGCAAGGCCGCCCTCGACCACCTCGCCGCCTGCCTGATGCTCGAGGTCCGGCAGCAAGGCGTGAAGGTCACCACCATCGCCCCCGGGCTCCGTCGACACGTCTTTCGCGGGCAGCCCCCGCGGAAGCGACACGTCCTGGATGTTGAGCGCGGAAGACGTGGCGGCGACGGTGATCGACCTCCTCCGCATCCGTGACGGGGCCCATCTCTCCCGGGTGGAGATGCGGCCCGCCCGGCCCCAGAAGCGCGTTTGATCCGCAAGGCGGGCCGGATCGCCTGGCGCGCCTACTGGCGATTCCAGCAGCACGGGGGCCCCGACCGCGCGGCCGCGGTCGCCTTCTACACCCTGCTCTCCCTGCTCCCCCTCCTCATCTTCGTGATCTCGGTGGGCGCGCACGTCCTGGGCTCTTTCGACCGGGCCTACGAAGGCTCGCTGCTCCTCTTCCAGGGCATCGTGGTGCACCTCGACGCCAAGACGCTGGAGTCGCTGCGCGCGTTCGTGGAGAGGGCCGGACGGTTCTACGGGCCGGCGCTGGTGCTCCTCGCCTGGACCGCCCGCGGGATCTTCGTCTCGCTCTTCTCGGCGCTCGAGACCATCTTCGAGCGGCCGAGCCGCCGCGGCTTCCTGAAGGGCAACCTCCTGGCCTTCGGCCTCGTCATCCTGATGGGGATCGCCCAGCTCGTCACGATGGTCCTCACCACCACCCTCGCCACCACCGAGGGCCTGCTGCTCCGCTACGCCGCCCCCGAGGACCGCGTGATGGTGGAAGTGGTGGCGACCCGGCTCCTGACCGTGGCCCTTCCCGCGGCCATCACGTTCACATTCCTCTTCCTGCTCTACTGGGTGGCTCCGCGCCAGGTGACCACGAAGCGCCATGCCGCCCTGGGCGCCCTCCTCGCGACCTTCCTGTGGGAAGTGGCCAAGGCCGCCTTCTCCTACTACGTGCGCAACCTCGCCCGCTTCATCGGCCTCTACGGAGCGCTCGAGGGCGTCATCGTCATGGCCCTCTGGCTGGAGCTGTCGGTCGCCATCATCTTCTACTGCGGCGAGATCGTGGCCCTGAGCATCCGGGGCGATGCCCGCCGAGCCCGGCAAATCCTTGACGGATGGAGCCTTGGCTCCCTCCGGAGGGAATAGCGAAAATTAAGCGAAAAGAGCGGACCTCTCCGGGCCTGTCCCTCGTATACCTTCGCGAGCGGAGGGAACAGACCCGTGACGACCCTGATCGAGGCGTTCTCGGCCGTGCTGCTCTCGCTGGGCAGCCTCCTGATCCTGCGCACGCTCTGGAGGCTCGACGCCCCGGCGCGCGCACGGTCCGCACCCAACGTCCTCGTCCTGCACCCGTACCGGAGTACCGCCAGGCCGCCTGACGCCCCGGGTGGTACACTGCCCGGGTAGCTCACCTCGTCGGCCCCGTGGTGCAGAGGCCCAGCACGTCGCCCTTTCAAGGCGAAGATCGCGGGTTCGAATCCCGCCGGGGCTACCAACCCTTGCTTCCTCGTTACACAAGGTGCTATCCGGCGAGACCTATCACGCCAGGAGGACGACTAACGGCGCGGCTAGGACTTCTGGGCTAGGGCTGTGGGAGCGTAGGTGAATACAAGGGCGGTTCGCCAGTCAACCCGCGTCGTCGCGGGCGGCCAACCCCGGACCTTCGGCCCCCCGGATCGCACCCGGCACGTTCGCTCGCCCCCGCCCGGGGAGTGCTCCGTCGCGCCGACCCCGCGCAACGCGCAGACTGCACCGCCCCGTGGTCCACCCCACGCTGTCGCCCCGCGGCTACGCCACCTCGTCTGCCCCGCGGCCGCGCCCCGCGCCCTCGTCCTCGTCACCGAGCACCTGCCGGCGCAGCACGCGGCTCTTCCAATACGGCGGACCGCGACCCGGCGAGCGGCGCGGCACCTCGGTCGCCTCGCCCGCCGTGGCGAGGGTGCGGGCGATGCTCGCGGGATCTTTGACCAGCGCGAGCAGCTTCATCCGCCCCTGGCAGGTGGGACAGGCGAGCACGTCCACGGCGAAGGTGCGCGCCAGAAGCTCCGCCCACGGGCGGTAGCCGCCCGCGTGATCCGGCCTACCCGGCTCGTCGCTCGCGGCGGCGGCTTGGGGAGGCTGCGGCGCGAGACGCGACCTCCACGGGCTCGCCGGGGCCAGCACGCCCGCGTAGCGGATGGTGTGCAGGCGCGGTGGGGGCACGCTGGTGGCCAGCCGGCACAGCAGCGACAGCGGGTCCATGTCGACCGCGATCGTCCCGTCGGTGTAGGCCTTCTTCAGGGTGATGCGCACCAGGCCGTCGGGACGCTGCTCCACGCGCTCCTGCGCGACCGGAGGACGCAGCACGTAGCGCAGCAACGCCTCCCGGCCCGCCGGGTCGAGAGCGCCCGCCCGCGTCGCCGCGTGCAACGTGAACCCATCGAGCGACGCGCACAGCGGCTTGTCGTAGGCCAGCGCCTGCGGCTCGAGGGGCGCGAGGCGGCTCACCCACTGAGGCCCGGCCGGCGGCGCCTGGCCCGAGACCGCCGAAGCGGCGAGGTTCCCTTCGGGGTCGCCCTCCCCGTCCGGCTCGGCCTCGTCCTCAAAGGTCCGGAGCAGGCCGCACCGGCGAAGGTGTCTCTCCATGCGCCGGACCAGGCGCTCCAGCACCTCGCCCACCTCGCTGGTCCTCAGGTGCCCGAGCCCCTCCCAGGCGAGCTCGCCGCCCTGCTCGCACCAGGCGCCATCGAGGACGATCATGTGGAGGTGCGGATTCAGTCGCAGATCGGACGAGGTCCTCTGCACGACGGTGACCGCGCCGGTCTTCGCGCCGAGCCCACCTTCCTGCGCCGCGCGAGCGGCGTAGAACGTCAGCACCGCCACCAGGTGCGAGCGGGTGCGGAAGAAGAGCGTCCCCTCCGCGATCGCGGGCGTGGGCATGATGATCTCGCAAGACACGCGCGAATACCGGCTGCGGGTGCTGGAGGGGGGCGTTTTTCAGCGACGGGCGACGGAGAGCACGACCGTTCGCTCTCGAGGCGACCGGGTGGCGGCCGATGAAACGGTGGACGCGGCCTGCGCTCGAAGGTAGGCATTCTGGTCGTGGGAAAGCGCGCCCTCGGGGAGAGCCGTCCAGAGGGCCCCGAGGTCGCTTTTCACCTGGTCGGCGTAGAAGCTGGGCAAGACCGTGGTCTCACCGTCGAAGAAGCGCCGGAGCGAGGTGTCGCTGCCGAGCAGGCTTCGGACCGTCGAGTCGTAGCGGATCCGCCCCGCCTCCGAGGAAGCAGCGCGGACCACATTCATCCACCGCGGAAGCATCCCTTGGTTCGTCTCGAAGCGCCGGGCCACGGCCCGCCACGAGAACGAGTGCTTCCCCAGGTCGATGACGTTGTCGTAGAGGGAGGCCCAGGTATAGTTCTTCGGCCGCACGTTCGTGGCCCGGCGGTTGTCGAGGAAGTGGAAGGGAGTCGCGAGCACCCGGCCCTCGCGCTGCAAGCTGAGATTCAGGGGCGCGGCCTGGCCGAAGGCGGAAAGCAGCGAGTAAGCGGGGAACACGCCCGGCGCGAGGTCCACGAACCGCTTGGTCAGCTCGAAGGGCTCCTCGCCCTCGTCGTCGTCTAGACCCAGGACGAAGTTGGCCTGAACGATGGGGATGTAGCGCAGGACCGTGTTGAGGTGGTCGGCGACCTTGCGCACCTTCTCGATACCTGACGCCGCCCCCGTCTTCGACTTGCCACCGAGCGAATACCAGGACTCGACCCCGGGGAGCATGGCCTTGAAGCCGTTGGTCCGGAGCCTCTGCAGGTGCTTCTCGGACAGAAGCGCCAGGCTGCTTTCGGCCGCGAAGTCGATGCGGCCCTTCGGAATGGCCTCTTCGATGACGGACATGATCTCGTCGAAGCGCACCCCGAAGTTCGGATCGTGCCAGCCCACCCACGGCCGCTTCATCCGGCCGAGCACGAACCGGAGGTCCTCCCTGATCTGGGCCGTGTCGAGCGGCTGGTAGTCGACCACCGCGTCGATGCAGAAGCTGCAGGTGTACGGGCACCCGAGGCTGCCGATCATGGGCACGAGCTTGATGACCGGAGTCTTCGCGAAGGTCGGCGCGATGAACTTCCACCGCTCCTTGACCCCCGGCAGATGCGTCGGCTGTCGCTTCGCGGCGAGTTGGAGGCCGGGGCTATGGGAAGCGCAGTCCCGCAACACCTCGTCCACGAGCGCCTTGTCCGTGAAGCCGAGGACGTAGTCGAAATACCGAGCGGCGTCCTCGGGATAGCAGCGCGCGTGGGACCCGCCGAGGACGGTGACGACACCTCGCTCGCGGTAGAGGTTGCTCAGCGCATAGGCGAGTTGCGCGGACTGGGTATAGGCGGCGACGAAGAGAATGTCGGTATCGGCGGGCAGCTCGCGCGTCAGATCTTCGCGGCCCGTGTAGCAGACGAAACGGACGTCGTGTCCCCCTTCTTCGCACCAGACCCCGATGACCTGCGGCATGATGCTTGCAAAGTTGGGCTGCATGACCCGACTCCACAGGGCTCGCGTCGGGCCCTTGGTCACGAGGTCGAGGATGCTGACTCGGAGACGCCGCATCAGGCCTCCCTCCACGTAAGCCCGTGGAGGGCGATGGCCCACCTGGCTCAGTGAGCGGAGGATAGCACCTCTGCGGGGGTTGCTTCGGGCGTGTCGTTGGGGAACTCATAGGCAGTTGCTTTCGCAGCCCTGGCGGGGACGGCGCCGTCGCGGGCTTCACGACACGCGTAGCCGACGGCTCCCGCCCTCAACATCTTGCTCGGCCGTGTAGTGGGGCGCCAAGACGCACCGCGAAGCGTCCTCCCTATTCTCCTCAGCGTGGCCGAGAGAAGGCTACGCCCCCTCGGGAGAAGCGGTCAAAGGGGGATCCAGCGAAAGGGGGATCCAGCGAAAGGGGGATCCAGCGAAACCCGGCCTTCCTCAGGGTGCCGCGAGCTCCCGACCCTCCTCATCGACCGGCACCCCTACGACCTCGTGGAGAGCCGGCGGGGGCTTGGTGTCCTACGGCTCACCGAGTCCAAGGTGATCGAGGATCTGCTGATGGCGACGGTGTCGTGAAGGTAGGCAACGATCTCGAGCTTCCCCCCGCACGTACGACACGTGAGCGGGTCGGCATGGAAGACCTTCGCGATCAGCCGCGCCCAACTCGCGCTCCAGCGGCGTTTCTTGGTCGGCTCCCCTTCGACCCTGCCCTCTCCCGGCAGCTCCGCGGCACGATCTCCGCGCACGCGATTGGCATAGTAGCCGTAGAAGAGGTTATGTAGCGCGCTACATAAGCTCTTTAATGCAGCGCGTTTAGTTATGGAGAGTTGAGCGGCGAACGTCCTGTCGATAATGGGATCGTGGGAGCGTAGGTAAATACAAGGGCGGTTCGCGGGTCAACCTGCGTCGTCGCCAGCGGCCATCCCGGACATTCGGCCCCCCGGATCGCACCCCGCGACATTCGGCCCCCCCGGATCGCACCCCGGCACGTTCGCTCGCCCCCGCCCGGGGAGTGCTCCGTCGCGCCGAACCGCGCAACGCGCAGACCGCACCGCCCCATCGTCCGCCACGCGCTATAGCACCCGCGGGCTACGCCACCTCGTCTGCCCCGCGGCCGCGCCGCCCGCCCTCGTCCTCGTCACCGAGCACTTGCAGGCGCAGCACGCGGCTCTTCCAATACGGCGGACCGCGCCCGGGCGAGCGGCGCGGCACCTCGATCGCCTCGCCCGCCGCGGCAAGGGTGCGGGCGATGCTCGCGGGATCTTCGACCAGCCCGAGCAGCTTCATCCGCCCCTGGCAGGTGGGACAGGTGAGCACGTCCACGGCGAAGGTGCGCGCCAAGAGCTCCGCCCAGGGGCGGTATCCGCCGGCGAGATCCGGCCTACCGGGTTCGTCGCTCGCGGCGGGGGCTTGTCCGCCGAAACAAAGCATCCAAACTGGAACCTCAGCGACGCTCCCAGTCCGATCTGCGCCGTCTGCGTGGCCGAGCTGGCGGAGGCGACCGGAGCCGCGTACATCGGCATGCCCCCCTAGACCGCGGCACTGCCATCCGTCGCCCGGGCCCCCTCCCTGGACGAAGGCGGAGAGGCTTGCTCAACACGGATCTCTCGGCAACTGTTGTAGGCTCGTCTATCGAGACTCTTCACGAAAGAATGCACGGAACAACAACCCTCTTGCGGGGCTGCTCGCACCTTCCCACCGCCGCGCTCCTGCTCCTGTTGATCCCCGCCTTCGGCGCAGCCGAGGACGGGCCGACCCGCGAGACGCGCCGGGGTCCCACCGAGGTGCGCGACGAGCACCTCCTGGCCCAGGACCGATTGACCCTGCCCGCCTTCGGGCCGGACACGGTCGGCCGCGGCCGGTGGCTGCTGCGCGCTTTCCTCTTCTGGGCCAACTCCTTTTCGTGGACCCAGGATTTTCCCGGCGAGACTCCCGTGGATCGCCGGTTCCTGATCGACGGCGAGAGCCGGACCGTGGACCTCGAGCTGCGCTATGGCCTGCGGGCCGACCTCGACGTCGGGCTGCGGGTGCCGCTGCGGTGGCGCGGAGGGGGCGAGCTCGACCGCGTGATCGACACGTGGCACCGGCTGCTGAAGCTTCCCAGCGGAAACCGGGGGGACTTCCGTCGCGACGCCTTTCGCGTGGAGGGACGCACCACCGATGGCGTTCCCTTCTCCTGGAACGGAGACGACGGGACGGGCCTCGGCGACCTCGAGGCCGAGGGGCGTTGGCGCTTTCGCGAGGGCGGCCGGGAGGGCTGGACGGCGGCCCTCTGCGGGCGACTGGCCCTGCCCACGGGCACGGGGCCGTTCGAGGGTGACGGGGTGGGACTGGGCCTGCAAGGGGTGGCGGTCAAGCGGCTCGCCCCCTCCCTGGACCTCTACCTCGGCGCCGGGGCCACGATCCAGGACGAAGGACCGGTCCGGGGCATCCAGTACGAGCCTCTTCGCGGCCAGGTCTTCGCGGCCCTCGAGTGGCGCCCCGCGCGGCGCATGAGCCTCGTCGGGGAGATGGACGTCGCGAGTCGCCTCGTGGAGAACGTTGATCGCTATCCCGGCCTCCACTGGATGGTCAACGTCAGCGGGCGAATCGACGTCTCGAGATCCTCGCGCCTGGAGGTCGGCTTTACCGAGAACATCGAGAGCCAGCTTTCCACGGCGGACTTCGGCATCCAGCTCGGGGTCGTCTGGCGGCCTTGATTCAGGCCATGGCCTCCAGCGGGACCCGGCACTCCGTGCAGACCGCGAAGCCCGCGCGATACTCGCCGCCGCACAGCGGACAGTAGCTCGCCGCCTCGTCGTCCCTTCTCGCGGGGGGCCGCATTACTTCGGATAGGCTCGTACCCAGGTCCGAGAAGGCCCGCGTCCAGGCCCGTTCCCGGAGCGCGGCCCACTCCGCGACTTCCCCGCCGAGTCCGGCTTCCCGCCGCAGTCGATGCACCTCGGCCCGCGCCACCGCCTGGAACTCGGCGGGCCTGCAGGAAGATCCCGGCGACGGCCACGGGATCGAAGCGCGCGTAGAGGTCACGGAACACGAGCACGGAGGCATGGGCGGCCGCGGGAGGGAAGAAGGCCAGGGGCAACAAGGTGGTGACGGCGGACCCGCGTCGAAAGCCGAGGTGGCGCAGGGCGGTCCACGACACGGCCACGACGCCGGCGTGCAACAGCGCCCCGGCCACGAGCACCGTACCGAGGCCGGGCCCGCGCTCCCATTTCGAGAGCACCCCCGCGGGCAGGAGAAGGAAGGTCACCAGGAAGAGGCCGAGGCCGAGCCACTGGAGGACGCGCTGGTAACGCTGGTGCCGGGAGCGCAAGCCCCGCAGCGCGCCGAGGTCGACCGCCTCCTTGAGCACCGCCCGCAGACGGGGGGGGCGATCACCGGGGGGAAGGTCGCGCACGTCGCGGACGATCGCGGCCAGATGCTGCGCCGCCGCCGCCGACGGCAGGGTGATCGCGAGCTCTCCGAGCTTGAGCCGCCGTTCCTCGACCTCCACCGGGAGCCCCTCCAGGGGGACGATCTCCAGGTCGGGTGGTCCGCCCGGCGCGGAAGAGCGGGCTTCGACGTGGAGCGCCGTGCGGCCGAAACGGATCGGAACCTCGAACGCGGAGACGGCTTCCGCAAGCGGCGAGAGCCCGACGAGGTGGAGCCCGCCCTTCGCGGCCGCGAAGCGCCTCCAGGGGGCGAGCAGCAGCCATTCGTACCGACGCACCAGCGCGAGCCCGTCGAGCAGGTAGAAGGCGACGAGGAACGGGAGGACGTCCTCGATGAGCTCGTGCATCGACGGGGCCGAGGCGGCGCGACGCTCCTACTCGCTTCGGCCGAGCATGCTCGCGAACATTTTCTTGACGGCCGCGAGGGCGGCGACCACGAGGAGGACCATCGCCTTGCCGCCCTTGGCCAGCACCTTGAAGAGCAGCTGGAAGAGGCCGAGCTTGACCGCGGCCGCCCCCGCGCCCCCCGCCACCAGGGCGACGAGGCCGTACTCCGCCACCTTGTCCCCGGGCACGAACTCGGCGTAGCTCCGACCCGTCTTGTAGGAGAAGCCGGACAGCACTTTCGCGATCTCCGGCCGTGAGACCGCCAGCTTGGTCGGCTCGTCCACGAGCGTCACCGACATGTAGCCGTGACGGCCGAGAAGGCGCACGTTGTAGTTCACGACCTCCGAGCCATCGTCGTTCTTGGCGGTGAGCGCCCACACGAGGTTGTGGGTGGCAGGGTCGTAGTGCGGCTCTTCGAACCAGCCCTGCACGTGGAGCGCGGGGATGCCCTTCCGCTTGCGAACCTCGTTCGCCTCTTCCGTGCCCTTCCGGATGCCGTCCAGGATCGCGTCCTTGTCGATCGCGTCCTTGTCGTCGTCCTTGACAAAGCCCACGGGCTGGTACTCGAAGAGCATGAACCAGTCCTGGTCCTTGGCCCGGGGCATGACGAGGCCCACCTCGTCGTTGGAGACCGTGTTGCCCATGGCCTCCATCAGCTCGCGCGAGTCCGAGGCGTCGGCGAAAGTGTAGGGCTGGCCGATCTGGATCTGGGCCTGATCTCCGAGATCCACCGTCTTGGGTCCCTGGACCCAGTTGACCTCCGGCATTCCTGCGAACGCGGGAGAAGCAACGGCGAGCGACAAGAGGCCGATCCGGCCGGCGACGCGGAGAACGCGTGCAGTCCTCATCTCGATCAACCCTCCCGGGCGCGGGTGGCTCCGCGCCCATCTTGCGAGCCCCCGGCTGGGGTGGAGGGTGGGAATTGCGCCCGGTTGCTCCAGGGCATCGTTTCATGCGTAGCCGGTGACGCCTGTACGTCCCGTCACACTCCGGGGCCACGCGCGGCGGTCTTGACAACGGGGCCCCCCCGCCCCAATATATGACTGACTGGTCAGTTTTAGAGGGCTCCGATGCCGACGCCGAGAGCAAGGACCGCGAGCCTCCCCCGACCCGCCCGTCGGCGGCGGGCAGAGAAGGTCGCCTTGAAGCGGAAGAACATCCTCGAAGCCGCCCTCGAGGAATTCGCGCAGAAAGGCTTCGCCGCGGCCCGGATGGAGGACGTCGCCCGACGGGCCAAGGTCGGAAAGGGCACCGTCTACCTGTATTTTGAGGACAAGGAAGCGCTCTTCGAGGGCCTCGTCCACGAGATGATCGTTTCTCCTCTCGCCACGCTCCTGGAAATGCGGCCGCGGCCGGGGGAGAGCGTGGGTGACGCCCTGCGCCGGGTGATGCCGCCCACGGTCGCCAGGGTGGCCAAGACCCGCCTCGCCGACCTGGTTCGCCTCTTGATCGGGGAGGGGGTCCGCTTTCCAAGGCTCGCCGAGTCCTACCGCCGAAGCTGGATCGAGCCCTTGACGGCGCGGATGCGAGACCTTCTCGCGCAGGCCCTCGGGCAGGGGGAGCTGGCGAACGAGGCACTGGTGAGGTTCCCCCAGCTCCTGGGAGCTCCCGCGCTCGTGGCCATCATCTGGACGGGCCTGTTCGGCCGGGCCCTGCCCCTCGACGTGCGGGCGATGCTCGATGCCCACCTCGACATCCTCTTTCCAAGGAAGAAGGCTCGTGGCTGAGACTCATCGGCCGCCTCGCCAGAGGAGCTGACATGAACCGAACCTCCCTCTCCCTGACCCTCGCCCTGTCCGCCACCCTCGCCTGCGGACACCGCGCGGATCCCATGCGGATCGTGGCCTCCGGCCACGTGGAGGCCACGGACGTGCGCGTCTCCACGAAGCTGGCGGGCCGCCTCCAGACCCTGCCCGCGAAGGAAGGCGACGTGGTCCGGGCGGGCCAGGAGCTCGCGTCGATCGAGACCACGGACATCGACCTCGCCCTCGGGCAGGCGCGGGCGGAGCGGGAGCAGGCCGCGGCCGAGCTGCGCCTGCGCCGCGCGGGCTCGCGCAAGGAGGACATCGCGGAGATGGAGGACCAGTTGAAGGGGGTGGAGGCCGATCTCGCCGCGGCCGAGCGCGACCTCGACCGCATGCAGGCCCTCCTCGACCGCGGCTCGGGCACGACCAAGGCCCGCGACGACGCGCGCACGCGGCGCGACGTGGCCGCGGCCCGGCTCGCCGCCATGAAGCAGTCGCTCGCCCGCCTGCGCGCGGGCAGCCGGGCCGAAGAGATCGACGCTTCGCGCGCGCGGGTCGCGGCCACGGAGGCGCGGATCGCCCAGCTCGACCAGCAGCTCCGGGACGCGCACGTGACGAGCCCGCTCGACGGGGTGGTCACGGAGAAGATCGCGGAGGCGGGAGAGCTCCTGCAGGCGGGCTCGCCCCTCCTGCGTGGTGACCGACCTGCGATCGCCCTGGCTCACCGTCTACGTGACCGGGCCCGACCTCGGACGCATCCGGCTCGGCCAGGAGGCGGAGGTCGGTCACCGACGACGGCCAGACGCGCCAGGGGACGATCACCTTCATCGCCTCCCAGGCCGAGTTCACGCCGAAGAACGTGCAGACCCGGGACGAGCGGGTCAAGCTCGTCTACAAGGTGAAGGTCGGGCTCGACAACGCGGACGGGCTGTTCAAGCCCGGCATGCCCGGCGGAGGCGCGCCTCCGTGCGGAAGCGGGGGTCCGCGCGGAAGGAGGGGCGAAGTGAACGGGGAGCCCCTGGTCGTCGTCGATCGGCTCACCCGCCGCTACGGCGAGATCGTGGCCGTGGACGGCCTCACCTTCGACGTCCGGCGCGGAGAGATGTTCGGCCTCATCGGCCCCGACGGCGCGGGCAAGACCACCACCCTGCGCGTGGTCCTGGGCCTCCTCGCTCCCGACCGGGGGCACGGTGCGCGACCTGCGGGCTCGACCCCCTGCGGGACAGCGACGCGCTCTCGCGGAAGATCGGCTATCTCTCGCAGCGCTTCTCGCTCTACGGCGACCTCTCGGTCGACGAGAACATCGCGTTCTTCGCGGAAGTCCACGGCGTCCGGAGCTGGCGCCCCCGCCGCGACGAGCTGCTCGAGCTCCTGCGGCTGACCCCCTTCCGCGACCGCCTCGCCGACCGCCTCTCCGGAGGGATGAAGCAGAAGCTCGCGCTCGCCTGCACCCTCATCCACACCCCGGAGCTGCTCGTCCTCGACGAGCCCACGACCGGGGTCGATCCGGTCTCCCGGCGCGACTTCTGGAGGATCCTGGCCCGCCTGCAGCGCGACGGGCTCACGCTCCTCCTCACCACCCCCTACCTGGACGAGGCCGAGCGCTGCCAGCGCGTCGCCCTCATGGATCACGGGCGCATCCTGAGCCTCAGCACGCCGGACGCGCTGCGGGCCGAGGCCCGCGGGACGATCGTGGAGATCCTGGCCGAGCCCAAGCGACGGGCGGCGGAGATCCTCGCCCGCCGGAGCGACGTGGTCGACGTGGAGGCCTTCGGCGAGCGCCTGCACGCCACCCTGGCCTCCTCGACCGGAGGCGAGCCCGAGGCCGCGGCCGCGGCGCCTCGCCGACGGGCTGGCCGCGGAGGGGATCACGGTCCAGCAGTCCGGCCCGTCGCCCCTTCCCTCGAGGACATCTTCATCGCACGGATCCGCGCGGCGGAAACCGCCGGCGGCGGCGAGGTGACCCCATGAACCGCAAGGCCTTCGGCTTCTCGCTTCTCGTTCTTTCCTCGCTCGCCCGGGCGGGGCGGGCGGAGGAAGTCCCTCTCACCCTCGGCGAGGCCCTGGAGAGGGCGAAGGCGAACTCAGCGCGCCTCGCTCAGCTCGCTGCCCTGGAAGACGCGGCGGCCGCGGGCCTGCGCGGCGCGCGCGCGGAGCGCTGGCCCCGGGTGGATCTCCAGGCCTCCTACGCCCGCAACTCGAACGTCCCGGAGCTGACCCTCATCTCACCCGGACCTCCTCCCACGCGCGAAACCGTGTTCCCCAACATTCCCGACAACTACCGGGGACGCGCCGGGCTCGCCCTCCCCCTCTACGCGGGCGGCCGCATCGCGGGCGGCGTCGAGGCCGCGACCGGCGGGCAGGACGCCGCTCGCCATGAGCGGGCCGCCGCCACCGCCGACATCGCGCTCGAGACCGAGAGCGCCTACTGGAGGCTGGTCAGCGGGCGGGAGAGCGCCCGCGTCCTCCGTGAATCGATCGCGTCCTACGACGCCCACCTCAAGGACGCGCAGAATCGCTTCGACCTCGGGCTCGCCGCCCGCAACGAGCTCCTGGCCGTGCAGGTGGAGCGGGACCGCGCGGAGCTGGCCCGCCTGCAGGCAGGACAACCGCGCGGAGGTAGCGAACGCGAACCTCGTCCGGCTCGTGGGCCTGCCCCCCGACGCGGAGGTCGAGCCCACCGAGCCCGTCCCCGGCCCCGCCCGACCCGGCGAGCACGAAGGGGTGGAGGGCCTGGTCGCCGCCGCCCTTCAGACGCGACCCGAGGTGGCCGCCCTGCGGGCCCGACTCTCCGCGGCCGAAGCGGAGGCGCGCGTCCAGCGGGCGGGCTCTCTACCCCAGGCCAGCGCATTCGGCGCCTACGACTATGCCCGCCCCAACTCGCGAATCCTCCCCCTCGTCGACGAATGGAAGGGGACGTGGAGCGTGGGCTTGAGCGTGTCCCTCACCGCGTTCGACGGAGGCCGCACGAGCGCGGCGGTAGCCCAGGCCCGGGCCCAGGCGGAAGGAATCCGGCACCAGCTCGAGGACCTGGAGCAGCGGATCCGCCTGGAGGTGACGAGCCGCCGCCTGGACCTGGCCACCGCCGGGGCCACCTTGACCGTGGCCGAGCGCAACCTGCTCGCGGCGCAGGAGAGCGTCCAGGTGGAATCGGACCGCTACCGCGAGGGAGTGGTCGCCTCCTCGGAGCTGCTCGACGCCGAGACGAGGCGGCTGCGGGCCGGGCTCGACCTCAACTTCGCCGTTACGGACCTCCAGGTCGCGCGGGCCGGCCTCGACCGCGCGGTGGGACGGTGACGGCGCCGTCATCGAGGTCGATCGCCTGGTCAAGCGCTTCGGCGCCTTCACCGCCGTGGACGATCTGAGCTTCTCCGTGCAGGAGGGCGAGGTGTTCGGCCTCCTGGGCAGCAACGGGGCCGGCAAGACGACCGCCATCCGCATGCTCTGCGGGCTGCTCACTCCCACCGCGGGCACCGGACGCGTGCTGGGCATCGACGTGGGGCGCGATCCCGAAGAAGTGAAGCGACGCATCGGCTACATGACCCAGCGCTTCAGCCTCTACGACGACCTCACCGTCGGGCAGAACATCCGCTTCTTCGGCGGCGTCTACGGTCTGCGGGGGCGGGCCCTGGAGGAGCGCGCGGCCTGGGCGCATCGCCACCGCCGGTCTCCAGGGCAAGAACGAGCTGCTCACGCGCTCCCTTCCCGGGGGATGGAAGCAGCGCCTCGCCCTCGCCTGCGCCGTGCTGCACCAGCCGCGGGTGCTCTTCCTCGACGAGCCCACGGGCGGCGTCGATCCCATCTCCCGGCGGCGCTTCTGGAGCCTCATCGACTCGCATGGCCGGCGAGGGCGTGACCATCATCGTCACCACCCACTACCTGGACGAGGCCGAGCGCTGCGACCGCATCGCGCTCATGCACGCCGGCCGGCTCGTGGCCCTGGGCACCGTGGCCGAGCTCAAGGAGGTCTTCGCGGGGCGCGCCCTCCTCGAGGTCGCCTGTCCCCGCATCCTGGAGGCGCACGAGATGCCTCGAGCGGGAGGACTGGGTCGCTCGAGGCCTCCGTCTTCGGCACGCGGCTCCACCTCGTGGTGGCCGACGCCGAGGAGGGAAGGCGGCGCGTGCGCGGAGCTGCTCGCAAGCGGGCCGGCTTCGCCCCCGTGTCGCGTGGAGCGCATCGTCCCCTCCCTCGAGGACGTCTTCATCCACTGCATCGAGGCGGAGGACGCGGCCCGGGCGGGGACGGCGGCCGCGCCATGAGCCCGCGCAAGGTCCGCGCCATCGCCGTCAAGGAGCTGCGCCAGGCCTCGCGCGATCCGCTGAGCCTGGCCATGCTCCTGGGCGTGCCCGCCATCATGCTCGCTGATGTACGGCTACGCCATCAACTTCGACGTGCGCCACGTGCCCCTGGCCGTCCAGGACCTGGACAAGAGCGCCCGCAGCCGCGACCTCGTCGCCTCCTTCGTGAACTCCACGTACTTCGACCTGCGTGGCCGACCCTGCCGGCGGGGGCCGACCTCGACCGCCTCACGGAGCGCCGCCGCGCGCGGGCCGTGCTCGTGATCCCCGAGGCGTTCGCGCGCGACCTGGCCGGCGGGGCGCACCGCCCCCGTGCAGTTCCTGCTGGACGGCGCCGACGCCAACACCGCCACCACCGTGCTCGGCTACGCGGCCGCGATCGTGGCCGAGCGCCAACGCCGGCGCTTCTCGCGGACGCCTCCGGCCGGGCTCGGGATCCACGGCCCCGGTCTCGACTACGAGCCGCGCGTCTGGTACAACCCCGAGCTGCGCTCCACCCAGTTCCTCGTCCCCGGCCTCATCGGGCTTCATCCTGATGCTGACCGCGGTGCTCTCCACCGCGCTCTCGGTGGTGCGCGAGAAGGAGCGGGGCACCATGGAGCAGCTCCGCGTGACCTCGCTCCGCCCGGGCGAGCTGATCGTCGGGAAGACGCTGCCGTACCTCGGCATCTCGCTCGTCGCCACCGTCCATCATCCTGGTGGCCGCGCGCTTCCTCTTCGGCGTCGCGGTCCGCGGCTCCTACCTCGACCTCTTCCTGGCCACCCTCGTCTACCTGGTCGGCGCCCTCGGCTTCGGGCTCCTCGTCTCCAGCCTCGCCGAGACGCAGGCCATGGCCTTCCAGGTGGGGATGGTCACCTCCATGCTGCCGGCCATCTTCCTCTCCGGCTTCATCTTCCCCATCCGCTCCATGCCCGTGGTCGTGCAGGCGATCACCTACGCCGTGCCCGCCCGCTACTTCCTGGTCGTGCTGCGCGGCGTCATCCTCAAGGGCGCGGGCTCGCGCCCTACTGGCAGGACCTCGGCTTCCTCGTGCTCTACGGCGCGGTGGTCCTCGGGATCGCCTACGCCCGCCTCACGCGGAGGGAGGCCTAGGCGTGAACGCCCTCCTCCGGGTGATCGTCAAGGAGTTCCTCCAGCTCCGCCAGGACCGCAAGATGATCCCGGTGATGGTGGTGGGCCCGCTGGTCCAGCTCCTGGCCTTCGGCTACGCGGCCAACCTCGACGTGAGCGACATCCCGCTGCTGCTCGTGGACCAGGACCGCACCGCGGAGAGCCGCGCGCTGCGTGGAGCGGTTCACCGGCTCCGGCTACTTCGACGTGGTGGGGACCGAGGACACGGCCGACGCGCGTGGAGCCCTGGCTGGTGGAGGGCCGGGCCCAGGTGGCGCTGGTCGATCGGCGCGCGGCTACGGCGAGGCGCTCCAGGGCGGCCGCACCGCCCCGCGTCCAGGTGCATCGCCGACGGCACCGACGCCAACTCCGCGGTGGTGGGCCTCGGCTACGCCTCGCGCATCGTCGCGGGCCGCGGGGGCGGAGCGGCATGCAGTGACGCGGCCCACCGCTCCCGGCGCGGGCCCCGGCCCCGGCCGCATCGAGCTGCGTCCCCCGGGTCTGGTACAACCCGGACCTCAAGAGCCGCTGGTTCTACGTCCCCGCGGTGCTGGCGCATGGTCCTGATGCTGGTCACCATGATCCTGCCCTCCATGGCCGTGGTGCGCGAGAAGGAGATCGGCACCCTGGAGCAGATCAGCGTCACCCCGCTCCGCCCCTGGCAGCTCATCCTGGGCAAGCTCGTCCCCTTCGTCGCTCATCGGCCTCGTGGACACTGCTGCTCATCGTGGCCGGTGGCGCGGACCGTCTTCGGCGTGCCCCTGCGCGGCTCCCTCGCTCCTGCTCGTCGCTCCTGACCCTGCTCTACCTCCTCAACACCCTCGGCCTGGGCCTCCTGGTCTCCACGCTGGTGAGCACCCAGCAGCAGGCCATGATGTTCTCGATCTTCGTGCTCATGGTCCCGATGATCTACCTGTCGGGCCTGATCTTCCCCGATCGAGAACATGCCCGGGGCTTCCAGCTCGCGAGCTACGCCATCCCCGTGCGCTACTACGCCAACATCATCCGGGGCATCTTCCTGCGCGGCTCCGGCATCGGCGTGCTCTGGCCGGACGCTCTCGCCCTCCTGGGGGGAGGAGTGCTCGTGCTGACCCTGGCTTCGCTGCGCTTCCGGAAGAGTCTCGACTAGCCGCGCCGCTCTACGGCCGCGGTTCGCAGACCGCCCCCGGGGCCGCGGGCAGCTCGGCGGGGGTGACGATCGCGGCGGGCTCCGGCTTGTCTGCCCGCCCCGAGGGGCCTGGGGCCGCCGCCTTCTGCCCCTCGCTCAAGAGGGAGGATCCCAGGAGCCCGAGCTGGGCGCGATGCAGATCGAAGTCGATCTCGGCCACGGCCATCGCCCGCGCGACCTTGGCGTCCTGATCGCTCTTCTTCTCTCCGGCCACCGCCGTTCCCGCCACGGCCAGCGCCGCCATGCTCAAGGTCAGGGTAACGTTCCGCACGGCCAACCTCCTGCTCTTCCCCACTTCCCAATCTAAGACGAGGGAGGTCCCGGAAAGGTTGCGCGTTTGTTGCCGCTTGACGGTTCGATGACCGAGGCATTGCGTTCCCGCGATGCCGGCCGCCGACGTACAAGGAACCGTACGAACGCGCGCCTCGGACCCGACGGACGCGGTGCGTCAGGCGATGCCCGCCACCTGCCGTAGCACGTCGTAGCGGTTGACGATGCCCACCAGATGCCCATCCCGTCGGACGAGGGCGGCGGGCGTCTCCTTGGAGAGAAGCGTGGTCAGCCGGTCGAGGGGGACGTCGGCGTCGACCACCGGGAAGGGCGGCTGCATGGCCTCGGACACGGGCTGCTCGAGGATCTTCCCGTCCTCGAGAGCCCGGGCCATGAGGGGCCCCTCGCTCACCGAGCCCACGCAGTCCGTGCCGTCGAGGACCGGGATCTGGGAGACGCCCCACGTGCTCATGAGGTTCAGGGCCTGGCGCACGTTGGCGGAGGGGGCCACGGAGACGATGGGGGGCAGCTCGCGCGCGCGCCGCTCGAGGAGCTGACCCGCGGTGACGCGCTGGGAGTCGAGCAGCTGGTTCTCCCGCATCCAGGCGTCGTCGTAGAGCTTGGAGAGGTAGCGCTCGCCGGTGTCGCAGAGGATGGTCACGACGAGGGCTGCGGGGTCATCGAGCCTCCGCGCCAGCTCGAGCGCCGAGAACACGTTCAGGCCGCCGGAGCCGCCCATGAAGATCCCTTCTTCGCGCGTCATCCGCCGCGCCATCCGGAACGAGTCCGCATCCGAGACCGTCATCCACTCGTCGATCACGTCGAAATGCAGCGAGGTCGGGATCTTGTCTCCCCCGATCCCCTCCACCTTGTAGGGGAAGCCCTGGCCCTTCACGTGCGTCTTCGCGTACTCCGTGTAGATGGACCCCACGGGATCGCCGGCCACGACCCGGACTCTCGGGTTCTTCTCCTTCAAGTACCGTCCCGCGCCGGAGACCGTCCCCCCCGTGCCCGGCGAGCAGACGAAGTGCGTGACCTTCCCCTTCGTCTGCTCCCAGATCTCGGGGCCGGTCGTCTGGTAGTGGGCGTCCGGGTTGGCCGGGTTGTAGTGCTGGTCGGCCATGATCGCGCCCGGGGTGGCGGCCACGATCGACTTGGCCTTCTGGATGTAGTACTCGGGATGGTCGGGAGGGACCGCGGTGGGGACCACGATCACCTCCGCCCCGTAGGCCCGCAGCAGGCGCACCTTCTCCGTCGACATCTTGTCCGGGATGGTGAAGATGCAGCGGTATCCCTTGAGGGCGGCGGCGATGGCGAGCCCCACCCCCGTGTTCCCGCTCGTGGCCTCCACCACCACCCCCCCCGGCTTGAGGGCACCGCTTCTCTCCGCGGCCTCGATGATGGCGAGGCCGATGCGGTCCTTGACCGACCCTCCCGGGTTCAGGTTCTCCGCCTTGCCGAAGACGGGGGTGCGGATGCCGCGGGTGACACGGCTCAGGCGCACGAGCGGCGTCCAGCCGATCGCTTCCAGGATGCTGTCGAAGGGCTCGAGGTTGCGGGCCATCGACCAGAGGCTAAGGCGTCCGCCTCTCCAGTTCAAGGCTCGGGTCCCCGCCGGTCTGCTCCCCCGGGGGCATGGGCGCCCCGGGCTCGATCACACGCAGCGATTTCCAACCCCCGGCGCGGAACCGCCGTCGCATCAGGAGGCCCAGGGCCACCACGTACAACGTGGCGAAGCTCCAGGCCACATACACGCCGCCGTCGTGCCGGACGCAGGCGACGTAGGCCGGCACGAGCATCACCCCCCACGAGAGCGTGACGGTGAGCACGAGCGGGTAGACCGTGTCCCCCGCTCCCTTGAGCCCGGCGGCGTAGATGAGGTTCATCATGTCGAAGATCGAGTAGAGCGCGACGAAGCAGAGAAGCAGCGAGGCGATCGCCCCCACGTTGCGGAACGCCGCCGGATCGGCGCCGGCAGCGTAGGGGGCGAGCAGCAGGCCGGAGCCGAAGACGTAGAGCAGGCCGCACGCCGACATGTACACGAGGCTGAGGAGCGAGGCCGAGCGGACCACACGTTCGGACACCTGCGGCCGCTCCCCCCCCAGGTAGCGCCCGACGAGCGAGGACACTCCCACCGCCAGCCCCACCATCGGCATGAAGACGATCATGTTCAGGTTGAAGGCGAGGCCGGAAGCGGCCAGCTCGTCGGTGCCGATGCGACCGACCAGGATCAGGAAGAGCGAGAAGGCGAGAACCTCCAGCGAGTATTGAAGCCCCGTGGGCAGGCCGAAGCGGATGAGGCGGGCGAACAGCAACGGCTCGAAGCGCCACCCCGAGAGCGTGCGATAGGCCTGCCGGAAGCCCGGGCGGAATATGAGGTACAGGAAGACGAGCGCCCCCACCGCCTGCGCGAGCACGGTCGACCAGGCCGCGCCCGCCACCCCCCAGCGCGGGAAGCCTCCTCTCCCGAAGATCCACAGGTAGTCGAAGACGACGTTGACGAGGGTAGAGAGGATGTTGACGCGGAGCACGGCCTGCGTCTGCCCGCGGCCCGCGAAGAACGTGGAAAGTGTCGCCATCAGGATGGTGGGGACGGCTCCCCACATCAGGATGCGTGCGAACGTGACCTCGTACTCCCGCAAGGCCGGCGCGTGCCCGGCCAGGGCGAAAAGGGGCCCGGCGAGGGGACTGAGGGCGGCCACCAGCGCCCCCGCCCCCAGCGAGAAGTAGATCCCCTGCCACACCGCCGGACCGATCCGCTCCGGCCGGCCCGCCCCGTGGTACTGCGCGATGAATGTGGTCAGGTACTCGCCGGTGCCCGTGAAGAGCGCGATGAGCGTCCAGATCGCGAAGATGCCGGTCACCGCCCCCGCCACCGCCTCCGTCGAGTACCAGGTCAGGAAGAGCCGGTCCACGAAGGTTTGCACGGTGAACGACATCTGCGCGAGGATGAGCGGGTAGCCCACGACGAGCACCTCCCGCCCGCCCCCCGGCCCGTTCCAGAACGAAGCGGCCTTCTCCTTCCAACGCACGCCTGCCCTCGACAAAAATCCGAGCCTAGCATGTCTGCGCGGCCCCCTCGTGCTAGCATCCCGTCATGCGGCGGTTGCGTTCCGCGACCGCTTTCTTCCTGGCCGCGGCCGTCCTGCACGCCGACCCCCAGGAAAAGCACTTCCTCTACGGCGTCGAGGTGTCCCGCGTCGTGATCGACGCGCGGATCTTGGACGGGCGCGGGCGGCCGGTGCTCGGCCTGCGACCCGAGCACTTCCGGGTGGAGGTCGACGGCCACCCGATCCCGCTGGACTCCGTGGACTGGATCGGCGGCGGTAGCGACAGCCGGGTGACTATCCCGCCCGCCGACGCGCCCATCGCGCCCACCGTCCTCCTGCCCGACGACGAGCCTTCCCCCCCGGGCCGGCTCGTGGTCTTCCTCTTCCAGACGAGCCTGGAGCGCTCGCGCCTCACCGGCTTCATGAAGATGCGGACGCTGGTGACGCGGCTAGTGGACGACCTCGGTCCCGACGACCGCGTGGCCGTGCTCGCGTTCGATTCCAGGCTTCGGCCGCACCTGGATTTCACCGAAGACCGCGCGCGGCTGCGACAGGTCCTGCTCTACAAGGTGCTGCGCGAATGGCCGCCCCCGCTTGAGCCGGGCCCCGCCCCCTCTCTCCTCGCCCATCTCGACCGAGGGGCCGCGGAGCGCGCCGCGACTCCGGAGACCGCGCTCCTCGTTATCGGCCGCGCGCTCGCCCGCCTGCCTGGCGCGAAATCGATCGTGTGGGTGGGATGGGGCATGGGACGCCTCGGCGGCGGCCTCTTCGCCATGGACCGTGACTACGACGAGGCCCTGCGCGCCCTGGGACGGGCGCGCGCCAGCGTGTTCGCCCTGGACGTCACGGAGGCCGACGCCCACACCCTCGAGCTGGGACTCCAACAGGTGGCGGAGGACACCGGCGGTTTCTACGAGCGGGCCTACAGCTCCCCCGTCGCCGCCGTGGACCGGATCGCCCACGCCATCTCCGGCTACTACATCCTGTCGTTCGACAAGCCCCCGGGCCGCGCCGGAACGCACCACGTCAGCGTCGCCCTCGTGGGCAAGAAGGGTACGGTGCTCGCCCGAGGTGGCTACGTCGACTGAGCGCTAGCCCGCGACCAGCGACGAGGCGAGCCGAAGCTCGCTCTCCTCGTCCGGGAGGAGCGTGTCCTGCAGCCGCAGGGCACGCTCCTGCGCCTCCGCGCGCGTCTGCGATTCCAGGAGCGCGCGGGCCAGGGCCTCGTGGGTCTCCTTCCGCGAGTCGCCGAGCAGCGCGTCGAGGGGGGATGCGGCCTCGCCCCGCGGCAGCCGGGACTGGAGCAGCGGGTGCTCGCGCGCCATCTCCCCGAACCGCTCCTCGGGCAGCGGCCGGTAACGGCAGAAGAAGTTGAGGTGCCAGGGAAGAAAGCCGAGGGCGCGGGCGCGCCCGCGCTCGTCGTCGAGGAAGTGCTCGCGCAGCAGCTCCACGAAGCGCCAGACGATTCCGAACCGCTCTTCGGCCGTGGGCAGCCAGGTCCGACCCTGACGGATCTCCCGGAAGAGCCACGGCTTGATCAGCGCTCCCCGCGCGAGCATGACGGAGTCGACCCCGGCCCGCTGCATGCGGTCCCGCGCCTCGTAGGGGGTCAGGATGTCGCCGTTGCCCACCACCGGGATCCCCCGCTCCGCGGCCACGCGGCCGATGGTGTCCCAATCCGCGGCCTTGCTGTAGCGTTGCTCGCGCGTCCGTCCGTGGATGGTGAGGGCCGACGCCCCCGCCTCTTCGCAGGCGCGCGCGACGTCCGACACGTTCTGCTTCGCCTCGCTCCAGCCGGTGCGGATCTTCACCGTGACCGGGATCTTGACCGCACCCACCATCGCCGCCACCAGCCGGGCCAGACGTCCAGGTTTGCGCAGCAGGCTCGCCCCCAGCCCCCGCCGCGTGATCTGCTCGATCGGGCAGCCGCAGTTCAGGTCCACGAACCGGGCCCCCCGGCTCTCCGCGAGGCGCGCCCCCTCCGCCAGCGAGTCCGGCTTCTTGTCCGCGAGCTGAACGCCGAAGAACGGCTCGTCAGGGTGGGAGCGAAGCAGCGCGAACTCGCCGCGTCTTCCCCGCAGCAGGTTGCGGACGACCGCCATCTCCCCCACCGTGACCTCCGCCCCCAGCTCGACGCAGAGCCGGCGGAAGGGCAGGTTGCCCCCGAAGGTGAGGGGGGCGAGCCAGAGCTTGCCCGCGAACGGCGAGGCCACCCTACTCCCCCAGGATCCGGAAGCGGGGAGCGGCGGTGCCCGGCGCCGCGACCTCGGGCTCGCCTTCCGGCTCGTCGCCCTCGCCGGGGGCGAGGAAGAGGTTCGACTCGACCCCGTATTGCTTCGTGTACATCTCGAAGTAGCGCCCCCGCTGTGCGTAAAGCGCCTTGTGCGTCCCCCGCTCCACGATGCGCCCCGCTTCCACGACCAGGATCTGGTCGGCCCGGCGGATCGTGGAGAGCCGATGCGCGATCACGAAGGTGGTCCGACCGCGCATCAGGTAGGCGAGCCCTTCCTGGATGAGCGCCTCCGACTCCGAGTCCAGGCTGGACGTCGCCTCGTCGAGGATGAGGATGCGGGGATCGGCGAGGAGGGCCCGGGCGATGGAGACGCGCTGCTTCTGCCCGCCGGACAGCTTGACCCCGCGCTCTCCCACCACGGTTTCGTAGCCCAGCTCGAACCGCTCCGCGAACTCGTCGACGCGCGCGATCCGGCAGGCGGCGAGGATCTCCTCCTCGGTGGCGCGCGGCCGTGAGAAGGCCACGTTCTCGCGGATGGGCCCGTCGAAGAGGAACGTGTCCTGGAGAACGACACCCAGCCGCGCCCGGTAGGAGTCGAGGCGGAGCGTGGACAGGTCGACCCCGTCCACGAGCACGCGACCGCTGGTGGGGACGTGGAACGCGCAGATGAGGCCGATCATGGTCGACTTCCCCGCCCCCGAAGGACCGACGAGCGCGGTCACCGTCCCCGGCTCTGCCCGGAAGGAGACCCCCTCCAGCACCGGCTTGCCCGGCTCGTAGGCGAAGATCACCTCCTCGAAGGCGACCTCACCCCGCAAGTCCGGGAGCGAGACCGTGCGTCGCGGGTCCTCGTCCTCCGGCCTCTCCCGCAGCACCTCCCGGGTACGCTCCAGGCCCGCGAGCGCCTCCGTGAGCTGGGTCCCGATGGAAACGACCTGGAACATGGGGGCGACCAGGAAGCCCAGGAAGACCGTGTAGGTGAAGAGCCCCCCCACGGTCAGGTGGCCGGCCAGCACCTCCCGCGCGCCCACGTACATCACCGCGGAGCCCACGAACCCGAGGACGAGCGTCGAAGACAGGCTGAGAACGGAGGTCGCGGTCAGCGTGCGCAGCACGTTGGCGAGGATCTTGCCCACGCCCTCGCTGAAGACGCCGGCCTCCCTCGCTTCCGCATGGTAGCCCTTCACCACGCGTACGCCCCCGAGCGATTCGGTGAGACGGCCCGTGACCTCCGCGTAGAGCCGGCCCCGGTCCCGGAAGATGGGACGGAGGGTGCCGAAGGCGCGCTGGAGGATCAGCCCGAAGACGGCGAGGGAGAGGAAGGTGACGACCGTCATCCCCGGGCTGAGCCACAGCATCACCGCGAGCGCGATGACCGCGGTCAGGAGCCCGCCCGTGAACTCGATGAGCCCGGTGCCGATCAGGTTCCGCACCCCCTCCACGTCGTTCATGATCCGCGAGACCAGGTTGCCGGTCTTGTTGGCGTCGTAGTAGGCCACGGGCAGTCGCCCCACGTGCTCCTGCACCCGGCGTCGCATCTCCGCGATGAGCCGCTGGGCGGCCTTCGACAGCAGCTGGGTGAGGGCGTAGGAAGTCGCGGCCTGAACGAGGGTCGCGGCGAGGACCGCCCCCACCAGGGGCGCGAGCATCTCCCCCCGCCGGCGGGCGATGACGTCGTCGATCAGGAACTTCGTGGAGCCGGGAAGGACGACGCCCGCGGACCGGTTGACGGCCATGAGGGCGAGGGCCGCGAGGAGCACGCCACGCCGCGGCTGCACCAGGTCCAGGAGGTCGGGCAGGAGCGCGCGCAGCCGCTCGGACTTCGGCGGCCGGGCGCCACCGGCGTCTTCGCTTTCTCCCCTGCGCAGAAGGCGCCGGCTCCTCACGCTTCGATTGTACTAGGGGGTCGGAAGCCGTGCCCGCGGGGAGCGGGCACGCCTCGCGGGGCGGAGAGACCGCCCCGCGTGAGCGAGTGGACGCCGGCTAGACGGCGCGCCGAGTGGACGTGCGTCGCGGTGCCGCCGCCCGCGCGGTGGTGGCGCCGCTCGTCAAGGGACGGCCGGGCGGGTGCGTACCGTGGCCATAGCCGTTGCCGTTGGCCCGGGCGGTCCCTCCCACCAGGGACCGCGCCGCTCGCATCCGGCGCCGGCGGTCCGCCAGCACCTTTCGCTTCGCCTGCTCCTTGGTCTTCACCCGACCGAGGTCGGACACGCGGCCGCAGACGTAGCAGACCAGCACGCGCCGGTCCGCGCGGTGGCCGAAGCGGCAGCCGCACGTGCACCGGACGAACAGGTAGAGGAAGTACTGAGTCTCCCGCGCGCGGAGGATCGTCATCGCGACCCTCCCGTGCGAACGATCCCTTGGTTTCGCTGCCCTTGTTTCATCACAAGTCAACTCCTCACGCCCGGGAGATACGCAAAGTGCGTACCAGCGATAAGGCACTGACCCGGCGTGAATTGCGCAGAGTGCGGCCTGAATCCGGACCTGACCTTCGGACCGATTCCGTGTCGCCCGGAAGGCCCGCGGCTCTTGCATCTCCGGGCGCCCGATATAGACTCGCGCTCCCCCGACGTCGAGGGTTCTCGCCGCGCAGGAAAGGAGACCAGACATGAAGTGGGGCGCGATCGGCTGCATCGGCATCCTCGTTCTCGCCGTTCTGCTGGGCCTCCCCCTGATCGGCAGCTACAACAGCCTCGTCCAGCTCGACCAGGCCGTGCAGTCGCAGTGGGGACAGGTGCAGAACGTCTACCAGCGTCGCGCCGACCTCGTGCCCAACCTCGTGGAGACGGTGAAGGGCGCCGCCGCCTTCGAGAAAGACACGTTCACGCAGGTCGCGGAGGCGCGGGCCCAGGTCGGGAAGGTGACCAGCGAGTCCCTCCAGAACGTCGCGAACGATCCCCAGGCGTTCGAGCGATTCCAGCAGGCGCAGTCGGGGCTCTCCTCCGCGCTCTCCCGGCTCATGGTGGTGGTCGAGAAGTATCCCGACCTCAAGGCCACCGCCAACTTCCGCGACCTCCAGGCCCAGCTCGAGGGGACGGAGAACCGGATCGCGGTCGAGCGGAAGCGCTTCAACGACGCGGCCCAGGCCTTCAACACCAGGCGCATGAGCTTCCCCACGGTGCTCATCGCCGGCTTCTTCGGCAGCCGCTTCAACGAAAAGGCCTATTTCAAGGCGGCCGAAGGGGCGGAGAAGGCACCCGCGGTCAAGTTCTAGAGACCGCGCATCGACACCGAGCTGCCGACCGGGTTTCGGACACGTCGTCGACCCCCGGTCGGCTAAGCGCCCCTCCCTTCGCGATTTCCTGCCTCCCGCCCCTTGGCACGGGGAGTGCACTCTTTTCGTCCCGATTGGAGGCGGCCATGCCCCTCGGCGAGAAGACGCGAACCGCAGCGATGCTCCTGATGCTCCCGGCGGCGTTCGCCTCGGCGGCGGCCCCGGCAAACCTCACGCCCGAGCGGGTGCGGGAGGCCATCCAGTGGGGCGTCTCCGCGCCCGAGTCGGACCTCGCCCAATACGAGATGAAGACCGAGCGCACGTGGCTGGTGAACTTCGACACGCCCTTCCTGCGCGTCGCCCAGCTCGCGCGGGCCATGAAGATCCAGAACACTCCCCTCACGGAGGCGGACGTGTCCCCCCGCACGACCGCCGACGAGGTCCACATCTACGCGCACGCGCGGCCGGAGGGCTCCACCGTCCGCGGCCACGCGCTCCCCAACATCGAGCACGTGCTCATCGTTCGCCCCCGCGAGGAGGGCGCCGAGCCCGTCCCTCCGCTGAGCGTCCAGTCCTTCGTTCGCCGCGTGCCCATGGGCGACGATTGGAGCGGACCCACCCGGATCTCGCGCAGCGTCAAGGCGATCTTCCCGCTCCCCGCCCTCGCCGCCGGCAACGAGGTCCGGCTGATCTTCGAAGGTGGCGAGATGCAGTCGGTCCGGATCACTCCGGAGATGCTCGCGCGGGTGCGCTAGCCGGCGCCCGCGGCGACGCTGGTGGCCCCGGAGGGAATCGAACCCTCATCCCACGGCTTAAAAGGCCGGTGCTCTACCGTTGAGCTACAGGGCCACGAGCCCGCTCAAAGGGCGGGCGCTCTCCAGATGAGCGAGTGGGCCTCGGAAGATGGTAGCACCCGACCCGGTCGGGAGGGCGATCGTCAGTCGAACCACGACGCGATCGCGCTCTGCGCGCGGATGATCGAGTCCGCGCGGTCGGGCCCGGTGGAGACGAGCCCGATGGGAGTGCCCGCGAGCTCGCCGAGGCGATCGACGTACCGCCGCGCCGCGTCGGGCAGCGCACCCCACTCGCGCACTCCATTGGTCGGAGCCTTCCACCCGGGCAGCGTCTCGTAGACGGGCTCGCAGGCCTCAAGCACGGTGGTGTCCGACGGCATCACGTCCAGGCTCTTCCCCTCGAGCCGGTAGGCCGTGCACACCGGGATCTCGGCCAGATCGTCGAGCACGTCGAGCTTGGTGAGGGCGAGGGCGTCGAAGCCGTTCACGCGCGCGCAGTGCCGCAGCGCCACCGCATCGAACCAGCCGCAGCGGCGAGGGCGCCCGGTGCTCGCGCCGTATTCGCTCCCCCGCTCGCGCAGCCGCTCGCCCCCGGGCCCCGCGATCTCGGTCGGGAAGGGGCCGGTGCCCACGCGGGTCGAATAGGCCTTGGCCACCCCGAGCACGCCGTCGATGCGGGCGGGCGGGATTCCGAGGCCGGTGGCGGCGCCGCCCGCGCTGGGCGAGGAGGAAGTCACGAACGGGTAGGTCCCGTGGTCCAGATCCAGGAGTGTGGCTTGGGCCCCCTCGAACAGCACGGAGTACCCGTTCGCGAAGTGCCGGTGCAAGGCGAGGGAAACGTCACCGATGCGCGCGCGCAGGCGCTCTCCGAACCCGGCGAGGTCGGCGACGAGCGCGTCCCAGTTCAGAGCACCCGTGCGACCCGCCCCCCGGAAAACCTGCTCGAAGTGCCGGCGCGCCTCCTCCAGCTTGGACGGCAAGGCCGCGGGCCGCAGGAGATCGCCCATCGTCACCCCGCGACGGCCCGCCTTGTCCTCGTAGGCGGGACCGATGCCCCGCCCGGTGGTGCCGATGCTCCGCCCGCCCCGCATCTCCTCGGAAAGGGCCTCCAGCTCCCGGTGGTGGGGCAGGATGAGATGCGCGCGATCGGAGATGAGCAGGTTGTCGTCGAAGACCACGCCCTTGCTCTCGAGGTCACCGATCTCCGCCTCGAGGGCCCAGGGATCGATGACCATGCCCGCGCCCATCACGCAGAGGATCCCCGAGTGCAGGATCCCGGACGGGACGAGGTGCAGCACGAACTTCTGCCCGTCCACGATCACGGTGTGCCCGGCGTTGTGCCCGCCGTTGAAGCGGGCCACCACCTGAACGCGGGCGGTCAGGAGGTCGACGATCTTTCCCTTGCCCTCGTCGCCCCACTGGGCGCCGACCACCACGATGTTCGGCATGGAGAGGGGCTAGTCGAGCGCGGGTTCGGGCTCGCTGAAGGACGGCTCGGGCTCGAAGGAGTAGCTGCACTCCCCGCCCAGCTCGGCGAGATCCTGCGCGTGGAGCGGGAAGAGCCGGCACTGCGCGAACCGCTTGTCGTAGATGCGGCAGGTGTACTGGCCCTCGGCGTCCGTGCCCAGGAACGGGCACCGGAAGAGGATCTTGCAGCAGGCCCCGCACCGATTGCACTCCCCGCGGCGTCGGGAGACCAGCGCCTCGGTGTCCTCGTTCAGCACCTTGGCCTGGACGAAGCGCCGGACCTTGCCCCGCAGCTGCAGGCTCACGAGCGTCCAGTCGGCCATACGCACTCCTCGCCCCGAAGACACGGGCAGAAGGCGTCATCCTAACCGGGGACGGACGGGCTCGGCAAGTCCAAGAGGGCCCGTGCTATATTCCTCGCGCCCGCGGATGGCCTCCTCACCTCTCCTGCTGGACGGCGACCGTCTGGACCTCGACGCGCTCGAGGCGGTGGCCCGCGGCGGCCGTCCGGTCGCGGTTTCCCCCGAGGCGCGAGAGGCCGTCGTGCGCGCCCGCCGGGTGGTGGACGAGGCGGTGGCCCGGGGCACTGCGGTCTACGGCGTCAACACCGGCTTCGGCCTCCTCGCCGACGTGCACATTCCCGCGGATCGCCTGCGCGAGCTCCAGCGGAACCTCGTGCGCAGCCACGCGGCGGGGGTGGGCGAGCCGCTCCCCGAAGCGGAGACACGGGCCCTCATGCTGCTCCGGGCCAACGTGCTCGCCAAGGGCTACAGCGGCATCCGGCTGGAGACGCTGGAGCGGCTGGTGGAGATGCTGAACAAACGCGTCCACCCCGTCGTTCCCTGCCAGGGATCGGTGGGGGCCAGCGGCGACCTCGCCCCGCTCGCCCACCTCGCCCTCGCCCTCGCCGGCGAGGGGCTGGCCGTACACGAGGGTCGTATCCAGCCCAGCGCCGAAGCACTCCGGGCCGCCGGCCTCGGGCCGGTGACCCTCGAGGCCAAGGAGGGCCTGGCCCTCATCAACGGCACCCAGCTCATGACCGCGGTCGCGGCGCTCGCCCTCGCCGACGCGGAGCGGCTCGTCCGCACCGCGGACGTGCTGGGAGCCATGAGCCTCGACGCCCTCCAGGGTACGGACGTGGCCTTCGACCCCCGCATCCACGCTCCCCGCCCGCATCCGGGACAGGCCGCCTCCGCGCGCAACCTGCGAAAGCTCCTCGCGGGCAGCGCCATCCGCGAGTCGCACCGCGACTGCGGCAAGGTGCAGGACGCTTACAGCCTGCGCTGCATCCCCCAGGTCCACGGTGCGGCCCGGGACGCGCTGGCCTACGTGGCCACCACCGTGGGCGTGGAGATGAACGCGGCCACCGACAATCCGATGGTCTTCGCGAAGACGGGCGAGATGCTCTCCGGCGGCAACTTCCACGGCGAGCCGGTGGCCATCGCCGCCGACGTGATGGCGATCGCGGTGGCGGAGCTGGGCGCGATCAGCGAGCGGCGGATCGAGCGCCTGGTCAATCCCGCGCTCTCCGATCTCCCCGCCTTCCTCGCCCGCGAGGGAGGGATCGAATCCGGCCTCATGCTCGCGCACGTCACCGCCGCCGCCCTCGCCTCCGAGAACAAGGTACTCGCCCATCCCGCGAGCGTCGACTCCATCCCGACCTCGGCCAACAAGGAAGACCACGTCTCCATGGGCGCCACCGCCGCCCGCAAGGCGGCCCGGGTCGTCGCCAACACCGCGCGCATCCTGGGCGTGGAAGCGCTGGCCGCGACCCAGGCCCTGGAGTTCAGGAAGCCCCTCACCACTTCCGGGGCCCTCGACGCCGCCTATCGCCGGCTGCGGGACCACGTCCCCGCCTACGACCGCGACCGCTTCCTCGCCCCGGACATCGAGCGGGCGAGCGACCTCGTGCGCTCGGGCGCGCTCGCCGACGCGGCGGCCGCGGTTTGCGGTAGGCTGGAGTGACAGGAAGTCCTCGATGACCACCCTCGAGAAGCTCCGCCGGGCCCCCTGGCTCTCGGGCGCTCTGCTGCTCGTCCTCGCCGGGGGGATGGTGGCCCCGCTCGGCCTCCGGCTGGGCGGGCGCTACTGGGCCCTCTACGCGGGGCTCGGCGCCTCGCTCCTCCTCCTCTTCGGCTGGATGGAGAGGATCTGGAAGGGCCGCGGCGCTCCTCGTCCGCCGCGGGCACGCGGGAAGCTGCGCATGCTCCCCGGCGGCCGCGGCAACGGGAAGGACATCGACCTCGCCAAGGACGAGACCACCGACGGCCAGCGGTGGCTGATGTGACGACGGCGGCGGAGGCCGCGCGCACGATCCGCGCGCCTCGGGGCACCGCCCTCTCCTGCAAATCCTGGCCGCAGGAAGCGGCGTTGCGCATGCTGATGAACAACCTGGACCCCGAGGTGGCGGAGCGTCCGCAGGACCTCGTGGTCTACGGAGGGATCGGGCGCGCCGCCCGCAACTGGGAGTGCTACGACGCGATCGTGCGCTGCCTGAAGGAGCTGGAGAACGACGAGACCCTGCTCGTCCAGTCCGGCAAGCCGGTGGGGATCTTCCGTACCCACGCGGAGGCTCCGCGTGTCCTCATCTCCAACTCGATGCTCGTTCCCGCCTGGGCCACCTGGGACCATTTCTACGAGCTGGACCGCAAGGGCCTGATGATGTACGGCCAGATGACGGCCGGCTCCTGGATCTACATCGGTACCCAGGGGATCCTGCAGGGCACTTTCGAGACCTTCGCGGAGGCGGCGCGCCAGCATTTCGGCGGATCGCTCAAGGGCCGGCTCGTGCTCACCGCCGGGCTTGGGGGGATGGGGGGGGCGCAGCCGCTGGCCGCCACCATGAACGAGGGCGTGCTCATCGCGGTGGAAGTAGATCGCCACCGCATCCAGCGCCGCCTGGAGACACGCTACCTCGACGTGATGACGGAAAGCCTGGACGATGCGCTCTTCCGGGCGAAGCAGGCGCAGGAGGCGGGACGGCCGCTCTCCCTCGGCCTGCTCGGCAACGCCGCCGACGTCCTCCCCGAGATCGTGCGCCGGGGCGTCGTGCCCGACCTCGTCACCGACCAGACGAGCGCCCACGATCCCCTGAACGGCTACGTCCCCAACCGCATGGCCTACGAGGCCGCCCTGCGCCTGCGGGTTGACGACCCGCACACCTGCATGGCCGAGGCCCGGCGCAGCATGGGCGAGCACGTGCGGGCGATGCTGGACCTCAAGAAGCGCGGGGCGGTCGTCTTCGACTACGGCAACAACATCCGCGCCGAAGCACAGAAGGCGGGGGTGGCCGACGCCTTCGACTTCCCCGGCTTCGTCCCCGCCTTCATCCGCCCGCTCTTCTGCGAGGGCAAGGGACCGTTCCGCTGGGTGACCCTCTCCGGCGATCCCAAGGACCTCGCGGTCACGGACGACGCGGTCCTCCGCACCTTCCCCGGCGACAAGCCGCTCCACCGCTGGATCACCCTCGCCCGCGAGCGGGTCAAGTCCCAGGGCCTCCCCGCGCGCATCTGCTGGCTGGGCTACGGCGAGCGGGCGAAGATGGGGCTCGTCTTCAACGAGCTCGTCCGCACCGGCGCCGTGTCCGCCCCCATCGTCATCGGCCGCGACCACCTGGACGCGGGAAGCGTGGCCTCCCCCAACCGCGAGACGGAGGCAATGAAGGACGGGTCGGACGCGGTGGCGGACTGGCCGATCCTGAACGCCCTGCTCAACGCGGTGGCGGGCGCGACCTGGGTCTCGGTCCATCACGGAGGCGGGGTGGGCATGGGCTACTCGATCCACGCGGGCATGGTGGTGGTGGCGGACGGCACACAAGAGGCAGCCGCGCGCCTCGAGCGCGTGCTCACCACCGACCCCGGGACGGGCGTGATGCGCCACGCGGACGCGGGCTACGAGCGCGCCCAGCAGGTGGCGCGCGAGCGCGGCGTTCGCATCCCCCTGCTCCCCCGATGAACGACGGTGAGGTCCCGCGCGCGGACCTCGAGATGTCACTTCTTTCCCGCGCCCGCGCGGGCCCGCTCTTCCTGCTGACCGGACCCCCGGGCGCGGGCAAGACGACGTTGCTGCTGTCCCTGCGCGACAAGCTCATCCGGGAAGGCCTCCAGCCGGTCTACCTCGATCTCATGGGCGCGGCTTCCTCCCCGGACCGTTTCGTCAGAGCCGCCCTCGACGTCCTCCCCGCCGAGCGGTTCGCCTCGCGCCTCGCGGAAGCCATGCGCATCCGGCAGCTCGCGGGCTCCGGTCGCGTCCACGGCGGCGAGGCGGTGCGCGCGCTCTTCGCGCTCTGGGCCTCGCTGGACGAGGCCGCGGGCAGGCCGGTCGTGCTCCTCCTCGACGAAGCCACGGAGATCCGCTCCCTCGCCTACTTCCCGGGCCTGCGCGAGGTCCACGAAACCTTGGGCGCGGCCCTGCGCGCGCGCGTCCGGGGAACCGTCCTCGCCACCTCCTTCCCCACCCGCGCGCGCCAGCTCTGGCCGGGATGGGACGTGATGGAGGCGCGGCCCCTCGCCGCCCGCGACGTCGAGGATCTCGGCGATGCCGCGGCGGGCGCGGTGCGCGCTGGCTTCGGCTGGCCGCGCTACGTGCGCGTGCTGCTGGAGCGGCTGGCCGAAGGCGACGACCTCGGGGTGGCCTGGAGGGAGGAGATGTCGGCGGGGGGCCGGCTGGAAACGGCCTGCCGCCACACCTACGAGTCCCTGCTCCTGCGCAGCCGCGGCTACGGCATCTCGAAGGCAGTGCTGCAGGCGGTCGCCCACGAGGAAGGCCTGAACCTCACCGCCCTCGTGGCCCGACTCGGACGCACCCCGGGAGCCACCCGCGATTACCTGCAGTGGCTGGTGGGAGTGGATGCGCTGCGCGTCGGCCGCAAGCGATACTCGTACGTCGACGGCTTGCTGCGCCTGTGGGTGCGGCTCTACGCGCGCGGCTGGCCTCCGACCCGGGCGGAGATCGTCGACGCCTCCCGGTCGGCGATGGAAGGCGAGGTCGCGGCGGGGGCGGCGCCTTCCGCGGAAGAAGCGCCCACGCCCGCCCCGGCCGCCGCACACCCGCCCCGGCGCGACAGCCTCATCGAGATCGACTGAGCGCCCGCGGGCGCTCAGCCCAGATGGGGCTCGACGAGCTTGACGAGGGCGTCCTTGGACAGCTTGCCCACGCGCTGCTCCAGGACCTTGCCCCCCTTGAGCACGATCACCGTGGGCATGCCCGTGACGTTGTACTTGAAGGCGACGTCGTTGTTCTCCTCGACGTTGACCTTCCCCACCCGCAGCCGTCCCTTGTAGGCCTCGGCCACCGCCTCCAGGTCGGGAACCATGGCCAGGCAGGGCTTGCACCACTCCGCCCAGAAATCCACGAGCACGGGACGGTCGGAGGCCACGACTTCCTTGTCCCAGTTCTGGTCCGTATAGGTCTCGATCGCGTCGGACACCCTGATCTCCTTAAATGATGACGACTCCCCCAGGATACACGCACCCCCGGCCGGGAGTGGTCCGCCTCACGCCCGCGCTTTCGCCCGGCGATAGAGCTCGACGTAGCTGCGGGCCGAGCGGTCCCACGAAAAGTCCCGCGACATCCCGTTGCGCATCAGCTTCGCCCAGCCCTTGCGATCACGGAAGGCGGCGAGGGCCTGGTCGATCGCCCACATGAGGCCCGTCCCGTCGGGGGTGTCGAAGCGGAAGCCCGTCCCCCGCCCGCTCTTCCCGTCCCAGGGCTCCACGGTGTCCACGAGCCCCCCCGCCGCACGGACGATCGGGGCCGTCCCGTAGCGCAGCGCGTACATCTGGGTCAGCCCGCACGGCTCGGTACGGGACGGCATGAGGAACATGTCGGCCCCCGCGGTGACCTTGTGGGCGAGGGCCTCGTCGTAGTGGAAGCGAACCGCGAAGCGCGAGGGGTCGCGGTCCTGGAGGGCACGCAGCCCGTCCTGTACCGCGGGCTCCCCCGCTCCCAGAACCACCATGCGCAGGGGCCGGTTCATGAGGTCGTACCACGCCCCCGCGACGATGTCGAAGCCCTTCTGCCAGACGAGTCGGGACACGATCCCGATCACGGGAAGATCGGGGAACTCGGGCAGCCCGTAGCTGCGGAGCAGGTCCGTCTTGTCGGCGGCCTTGCCCCCGAGATCCTTCGGCGAGTACCTCCGGGCGATGTGGCGGTCGACGCTCGGGTCCCACTCGTCGTAGTCGACTCCGTTGAGGATGCCCGAGAGGTCTGCGCTCCGCGCGCGGAGGATGCCGTCGAAGCCGAAGGCGTGCTCGGGGCCCTGGATCTCGCGCGCGTACTGGGGGGAGACGGTGTTGATGATCTCGGAGAAGAGGACGCCCCCCTTGAGGTAGCTGATCGCCCGGTGAAACTCGAGGGCCTCGGCGGCCCCCAGGTTCCAGGGCAGGCCCAGGACGCCGATCGTGTCGCGGTCGAACACGCCCTGGTAGGCCACGTTGTGGATGGTGAAGACGGTCGGGGACCGGCCGAGCGTGGGATCGGAGCCGTAGAAGGCTTTCAAGTACACGGGCACGAGGCCGGTCTGCCAGTCGTGGGTGTGGAAGACATCCGGCCGCTCGCCGCGGCTGCGGAAGTACTCGAGCGGGGCGCGCGAGAGGAACGCGAAGCGGAGCCGGTCGTCGTGCTCCCCGTAGAGCGCCCGCCGGTCGTAGAAGGGAGGGTGCTCGACGAACACGACTTCGACGCCGGACCCGGTGTGCGTCCGGTAGAAGCCGGCGCTGCGCGGCACCGAATCCACCGGCACGTGGACCGAGCCCGCGAACTCGCCCGGGGGGAAGGGAATGGCGGCGTAGCGCGGGAGGAAGACGGTCACCCGGTGGCCGAGCTTCACGAGAGCCTTGGGCAGGGAGGCGGAGATGTCGGCGAGGCCTCCCGTCTTGACGTACGGGGCCATCTCCGGCGTCACGAAGGCGATGTGCAGGGGCGGGTCGGCCATCGGGGGATCGAGAAAGGAAGGTGAGGCTAACAGAGGCGTTTGATGCCGGTCAAACGGCGACTGATCCAGAATATTGAATATGAATTCACGAAGATGAAGTTCGCACCGCCTGTGCGCCACCAGGCTTCCGGAATCCTCCGATCTCAAGAGGCTATGAATGAGTTACTTACAGTCGATCTCCCCGACGTCTCCAAGATGCCTCGGAACGCCTGCCCGTGAGCAAGGATCTTGCTATGGTTTCCAAGCAAGTATCCCTGTTAGTCGGTCTTTCAGAGCTGAGCACGACCTCCCCGAAGAGGATGGTCCCCGGCATTTCCAGCTGCGGTGCGGCTGGGGAAGGAGTCGAAGCCCAATGGTGAGTCGGAGAATTACCAAGGCCCTCGTCCTGCTGGCGGTCCTCGCCCTGGCGACGCCACTTCTCGCCCAATCGACCACAGGCTCGTTCCAGGGGACGGTGCGGGACGAGCAGGGCGCCGTCGTGCCCGGCGCCAACGTCACCGTGAGGAACGTGGACACGAACGCGCGCCGGACCGTGGTCACCGACAGCCAGGGTCGCTGGCGCGTCCCCAACCTCCCCGTGGGCAACTACGAGGTCCTGCTGGACCTCGTAGGCTTCGCCGGGGTGGTGCGCTCCGGCCTGACCCTCGCCCTGAACCAGGATGCCGTCGTCGACATGTCGCTGAAGGCGGCGAGCATCACCGAGACCATCACCGTCGAGTCGGATGCTCCCCTGCTCAACACGACGAACGCCGAGGTGGGTGTCCGCTTCGACACCAAGCGCATCGCCGAGCTGCCCCTGGGGGCGGCCACGGGAGGCGGGACGTTCCGCGACGTCTACAGCGTCGCTCTGTCCGCGGCGGGAGTCTCCTCGCTGTCCAGCGGCAACTCGGTGTTTGCGGCGGGGACGAACTTCTCCGTCAACGGCATGCGGCCGCGCGGCAACAACTTCATGATCGACGGGCAGGACAGCAACGACCCCAGCGTCACGGGACGGCAGCAGCCGATCAACAACACCGACATCGTCCAGGAGATCCGGCTCATCACCAACCAGTTCGCGGCCGAGTACGGCCGCGCCGCGGGGTCCGTCCTGAACATCGTGACCAAGAGCGGCACAAACTCCTTCCACGGCTCCGCCTTCTGGTTCGCCAACCGGGACCAGTGGAACTCGCTCAGCAACCTCAACAAGAACGCGGGCCTGACCGAAGCGCCTTTCCGGGACCAGAACCAGTACGGCGGCACCGTGGGCGGCCCCTTCGTCAAGGACCGGCTCTTCTTTTTCGGTTCCTACCAGCGCTGGACGGACCTGCAGCTCGGCTCGGGCTCGACGCTCCGCGGCGCCCCCACCGAAGCGGGGCGGCAAGTCCTCCAGTCAGCGGCGGGCAGCCTCCCCCAGGTCCAGGCGCTCCTCGACTTCCTGCCCGCGGGAACGGGCTTCGTGACCAACGCCACCTTCACCCGGGGCGGACAGACCTACACGGTTCCCCTGGGCTCGCTCACCAGCTCCACTGACATCTACCGCTACAACAACCAGGGCTCCGGGCGGCTCGACTTCATGATCAACAAGAATCACACGCTCTCCGGCCGCTATCTGATCAACTCGGAGGAAAGCGGCGGCCAGGGCCAGGTCACGCCGCCCGGCCTGTCCCAGGTCAGCCCGGTCAAGCAGCAGGCGGCAGCCTTGTGGCTGACGAGCACCCTGTCGAGCCGGGCCTTCAACGAGGCCCGCTTTGCCCTTCAGCGCCTGGACACCCGGACCGACTCCAGCGATCCCAACTCCGAGAACATCCCCTCGATCGAGATCGCCGAGCTCGGGCTCACGGGATTCAACGCCGCGACCAGCCGCACCGCGATCGGCCTCGCCGTGAACCTGCCCCAGTGGCGGAAGAACGACACCTTCCAGTTCCAGGACAACTTCACCTACCTCACCGGCAACCACTCCCTCAAGGCGGGGATGGACATCCGGAGGGTCACCGTGGACAGCTTCTTCTTCCCCACCGTCCGCGGGCGCCTCGCCTACTCGACGCTGCAGCGCTACGTGGACGACACCGCGGACGGCGCCTCGATCAACCGTCCCATGCCCGGCGGGGTGGAGATCCAGCAGTACGACTGGTGGGACATGTACTTCTACGCTCAGGACGAGTGGAAGCTCGCGCCCAGCCTGACCTTGACCCTGGGCCTCCGCTACGAGCTGCCCGGCAACGCGATGGAGAGCCTGCGGCCCGTCAACGACGCGATCGTGGCCGCGGCGGGCGGCGACGAGCGGTTCCGCGCGACCCTCCCCGGGAAAGACACGAACAACATCCAGCCCCGGATCGGCTTCAACTGGAACCCGAGGACGGACCGAGGGGGCTTCCTCGGCTTCCTCACCGGCGGCGACCGCATGGTCATCCGCGGAGGTTACGCTCGCACGAACGACTACCAGTTCCTCAACCTGGCCCTGAACGTGGCCACCGCTGCCCCGTTTACGGCCCTCGTCGCCCTCCCCACCGTGACGATCCCGGGCCAGGCCGTCGGGGTTCCCAACGCGTTCGCCCGACTTCCCCAGGCGAACGTGGCGCCGGGATTGAACCCGCTGCTGCTCGACTGGACCGTCGTCGACAGCGACTTCGGGGCGCCCCTGGCCGACCAGTACGCCCTCGAGATGCAGCGCCAGATCACGAACAACACCCTTTTCCGGGCGGGCTACGTGGGCACGCGAGGCAAGGACCTCTTCCAGACCCTCGACGGAAACCCGCGGCTGCCGTACTCGACCGCGCGCGTGGACCCCACCCGGGGCACGATCCGGCTGCGGGACAACTCCGCCGAATCCACCTACGATTCACTGCAGTTGGGCTTCGAGCATCGGGCGTCCCATGGCCTCAGCGCCGGCATCTACTACACGTACAGCAAGTTCACCGACGGGGCCTCGGACACGTTCAACCCCAGCGCCGCCGGTGAGGTGGCCGTCCCGCAGGACTCGTTCAACATCGCGGGCGACTACGGCCGCTCCACCTATGACCGGCCACAGCGCTTCACGGGCAGCCTCGTCTGGGAGCTGCCGTTCCAGCGCAATCAGAAGGGTGGCCTGGGACGGATCCTGGGCGGATGGCAGATGAACACAACCTTCAACTTCCAGGACGGTCCGCCTTTCACACCGCTCAACGGGGCCGACCCGACCGGCGCCCTCGCCGGGATCTCGAACCTCGTCGGCAACTCCATCCGGCCCAACCTGAACACCACGCTCGACATCTCGAACATGACCATCGACGAGCTGAAGGCGGCGGGAGGGGCGAGCCTGTTCCGCCAGATCTGCGGGAACCCCTCCGCCACCTGTCCGGGTCAGCGCGTGGGGGACGTGGGACGCAACGTGCTGCGCGCGGACGGGATCTTCCAGGTCGACTTCGCGATCATCAAGAACACCCGCATCGGGAAGAGCGCCAACCTGCAGTTCCGTTTCGAGATGTTCAACGCGACCAACAGCCGGAACTTCGGCATTCCCGAGAGCCGGATCAACGCCGCGAGCTTCCTCGACGAGAAGGGGACGGACGGGGGGAACCGCTTCATCTGGCTCTCCGCCCGGTTCACGTTCTAGGCACCGATTCGAGTCCGTCCCTGGCCCCGAGGCTTCGGCCTCGGGGCCCTTTTTGTTTGCTACCCTCCTCGCCGTGCCTCGCCGTCTCGGCCAGCACTTCCTCCGCGCCCCCTCGGTGGAGCGCCTCCTCCGCACGGTGGCCCCGCACGCCGACGACGTCTTCCTCGAGATAGGACCCGGCCGGGGTGCTTTGACCCTTCCCCTTGCTGCGCGCTGCCGGCGCGTGGTCACGGTGGAGCTCGACGGAGCGCTCGCGGCACGGCTGCGGGAGCGCTCGCCTCCCAACGTCGAGATCGTCGAAGGGGACGCCCTCGCGCTCGATCTGGCCGCGCTCGTCCCGGCGGGAAGCCGGGTCGCGGGAAACCTGCCCTACTACATCTCGAGCCCGCTGCTCCGCCGCATCCTCGAGCTGCGGGGGCGGGTCCGAGACGCCCATGTCATGCTCCAGGAGGAGGTGGCGCGCCGCGTGGCCGCTTCTCCCGGCTCTCGCGATTACGGGATCCTCTCCGTCTTCTACGCGGTCTGGACCGAGACCGACATCCCGCTGCGCTTCCCGCCCGGCTCTTTCGAGCCACCCCCGAAGGTCGGCTCGGCGCTCCTGCGCGCCCGCTTCCTCCCGCGTCCCGCCGCCGAGATCGGCGATCCCCTTGCCTTCGAGCGGCTCGTCCAAAGGGCCTTTTCCCAAAGGCGAAAGACGCTTGAAAACAACCTCCGAGATAGCTATCCTAACCTCAAGCATCACTTGAGGTTGCTCAACCTGACGGGGTCGCGAAGAGCTGAGACACTATCGGTTGGGGAGTTTGCAGAGCTAGCGAGGGCCTTGGAGTAGCCGGGGCACGCCCCGGCGTTTGGAATGAGCATCTGATGGACGGGAAACCTCTGCGTCTCATCCCCCTCGGGGGCCTGGGAGAGTTCGGCCTGAATGCCCTCGTCCTCGAGTGGGAGGACCATCTCCTGCTCCTCGACGCGGGAATGCTCTTCCCCAGCGCGGAGATGCCGGGGATCGATTCGATCGTCCCCGATTTCCAGTACCTCGCGGAGCGTCGCGAGCGCGTCCGCGGCATCCTGCTCACCCACGGGCACGAGGACCACATCGGCGCGCTGTCCTTCGCCCTCCAGGCCGCCCCCGCCCCCGTCTTCGCGAGCCGGCTCACCCTCGGGTTCGTTAGGCGTCGGCTGCGCGACCGCGGCCTCTCCGCGGACCTGCGCACGCTCTTCCCCGGCCAGCCGGTCGAGCTGGGGCCCTTCCGCGTCCACCCCATCCGCGTGGCTCACAGCGTGCTCGACAGCCTCGCCCTCGCCATCGAGACCCCGGCGGGGGTCGTGCTCGCGAGCGGCGACTTCAAGATCGACGCCCAGGCCCCCCCCCACGAGCGGACGGACCTCGATGCCCTTTCCTCCTGGGGCGATCGGGGCGTGCTCGTCCTCCTCTCCGACAGCACCAACGTGGAGCATCCCGGCCGCACGGGAAGCGAGGACGATGTCGTCCCTGCCTTCGAAGAGGTCCTGGCCCGCACGCGCGGGCGCGTGCTCGTCTCTTGCTTCGCCACCTCCATCCCGCGCATCCAGCGGGTGGCCGACGCGGCGGTGCGCGCGGGCCGGCCGCTCGCCTTCCTCGGCCGCCGCATCGTGGACAACTCGGAGGTGGCCCTCGACCTCGGCCTCCTGCGCATCCCGGAAGGGGCCCGGCTCCCCGTGGACCTCCTGGGCGACCACCGCGACGGGCATCGCGCGCTCGTCTTCGTCTCCGGGAGCCAGGGTGAGCCGATGTCGGCGCTCTCGCTGGTCAGCCTGGGCGAGCACCGGGAGCTCTCGACCGGCCCGGGGGACACCGTCGTCCTTTCCGCCCGCGCCGTCCCCGGCAACGAGCGCACGGTCTCCCGGCTGATCAGCAACCTCTACCGCCGCGGCTGCGACGTCGTGCATCCCGGCACCGCCCGCGTCCACGTCTCCGGCCACGGCAGCCAGGAGGACCTCCTGGACCTGCTCCAGCGCGTACGGCCGGAGTATCTCGTCCCCATCCACGGCGAGTACCGCATGCTCGCCCAGCACGCACGCCTGGCCGCGCGCGCCGGCTTCCCGGGGGAGCGGGTGCTCGTGATCGAGGACGGCGACGTGCTCGCCTTCCGCAGGGACGGCGCCCGCCGGGAGACCCGCGTCCCCGCGGGGCGCGTCCTGCTCGATCGCGGGAGCACGTCGGAGGTCGAGGACGTGGTGGTGCGCGACCGCCGCCACCTCTCCGCGGAGGGGATCGTGGTCCCGATCGTGGTGGTGGACAGGCAGACGGGCCGGCTGGAATCGGCCCCGGAGATCGTCACCCGGGGGGTGTTCGACGAACGGGAGGGTGCTACCCTCCTCGCCGAAGCGGAGCTCGCCCTCGCCGACGCGATGGAGAGCCGGCCCCGCGAAGAGCGCCTGGACACCGAGCTCACGCGCGAGCGCGTCCGGCTCGAGCTCCGGCGCTTCTTCCGCCGGCGCGTCCAGCGTCGGCCCATGGTGATCCCGGTCGTGATGGAGGTCTAGGAGAGAGATGGCCACCGAAGCGGCGACACGATCGACACGCGGGGCGGAGCTGCTGGGGCTCTCGGCGTTCGCCCTCGCCCTGATGCTCCTCATCAGCCTCGCCACGTTCAACCCGGGCGACCCCGCCCCCTTCTTCAAGGCGAGCGAGGGGGCCTCGGCCCGGAACTTCATCGGCCCCGTCGGGGCCTTCCTGGCCGAGCTGCTCGTGCCCCAACTCTTCGGCGTGGCCGCGCTCCTTCTCCCCCTCGTCCTGGGTCTGACCGGCTGGAAGCTTTTCTGGTGCCGACCCATCGAGGCTCCCTGGACCAAGGCTTTCGGCCTCCTCCTGCTGCTTCTCTCCCTGACCGCCTTCCTTTCCCTGACCTTCGGCAGCGTGGCCTTCGAGGGCGAGCCCGTGCGCGCGGGGGGTGCTACGGGCGAGCTGCTCGCCGGCCTCCTCATCAACGACTTCAACCGCACCGGGGCCTACATCGTGGTGGCCACCGCTCTGTTCGTCTCCCTGATCCTGGCCACCCAGTTCTCGTTCGCCACCTTCCTCCAGGCCGTGGCCGGCGGCCTCTCTACGCGCCTGCAGACGCTGCACACCGCCTGGGCCCACTACCGGGAGACGCGCCGGAAGGAGCGGATGCGGCGCGAAGTCATCCGCAAGCACACCCGGGAGGCCGCGGCCGCGGAGGGGAGCGGGAGCCTGCCCCGCGTGCGGCGCGTGAAGGCGACGAGCGGATCCGAAGAGGACGCGGAGGACGCGGGCAAGCCCGCGGCGACCCCCGCGCAGAGAGCGCTGCCCTTCGCCGCGGCGGGGCCCACGGAGCTGGGCGAGCCGGCGGAGGAGGAGGGTCCCGCCAAGGCCGCGGCCCGCCGGAAGCGCGCCCCCGCCCCCGTCGTTCCCGAGCCCCGGGGGCCGTCCACGCTCCCTCCCCACACGATCCTGGACGAGGCCCGGTCTTCCGGCACCGTCGACAACGAGCGCCTCTACGAGCGGGGCCGGATCCTCCAGGCCAAGTGCGGGGAGTTCGGCGTGCTCGGGAACGTGAAGGAGATCCACCCGGGGCCCGTGGTCACGACGTACGAGTTCAAGCCCGACGCCGGGATCAAGTACTCGAAGATCGTGGGCCTCGCCGACGACCTCGCCCTCGCCCTGGAGGCGGAGAGCATCCGCGTCGACCGCGTGAGCGGAAAGGGCAACGTGGGGATCGAGATCCCCAACGACGTCCGCGACACCATCTACCTGCGCGAGATCCTGGAGTCGGAGGCGTTCCGCAGGTCCACCGGCCGGCTCACCCTCGCCCTCGGGAAGACCGTGAACGGCGACGTGTACACGACCGACCTCGCGGCCATGCCCCACCTCCTGATCGCCGGCTCCACCGGCACCGGCAAGAGCGTGGGCCTCAACTGCATGATCTCGAGCATCCTCTTCCGCTGCACCCCCGACGACGTGCGGCTCATCCTGATCGACCCCAAGCGCCTGGAGCTGGGAGTCTACGAGGACATCCCCCACCTCCTGTGTCCGGTGGTCACCGACGCCAAGATCGCCTCCAACGTCCTCAAGTGGGCGGTGGCGGAGATGGAGAAGCGCATCCGCAAGCTCGCCTCCGAGGGCGTGCGCAACATCGAGCAGTTCAACAACATCATCAGAGCCGAGCGCGGGGACGGTGGGGATGGCGACGAAGAGCTGAAGCCCCTTCACTACATCGTGGTCGTCATCGACGAGCTGGCCGACCTGATGATGATCTCCTCCCACGAGGTGGAGGAGTCGATCACGCGGCTCGCGCAGATGGCGCGGGCGGTGGGCATCCACCTCATCCTCGCCACCCAGCGGCCCTCCGTGGACGTGCTCACCGGGCTCATCAAGGCGAACTTCCCCGCCCGCATCTCCTACCGGGTGGCCGCGCGCGTGGACAGCCGCACCATCCTCGACTCCATCGGGGCGGAGCACCTGCTCGGCCGTGGCGACATGCTCTTCCTGCCTCCGGGGAGCGCCCGCCTCACGCGCATCCACGGCGGCTACGTGACCGAGCACGAGATCGCGCGCCTCACCGCCTGGCTGCGTAAGACGGCCAAGCCCGACTACGACGAGACGGTGGGGCGGCCGGAGAAGTCGGCGGAGACCGCGGAGGTGATCGAGCGGGACGAGCTCTTCGACGAGGCCGCCCGCTTCGTGGTCCAGAGCGGCCAGGCCTCCACGAGCATGCTCCAGCGCCGCTTCCGAATCGGCTTCTCCCGCGCGGGCCGCCTCGTCGACATGATGGAGCGCGACGGGATCATCGGGCCCGCGGACGGGGCGAAGTCGCGGGAGATCCTGGTCGCTCCGGACTACTACGAATCGGTGGACGCCTGGCCCAAGTGATGCCGAGGGCGAGGGAGACGGCCGGCCGGGTCCTCGGGGCCGCCTTCGGCCTGTTCGTCCTCGCCTCTCCCCTGCAGGCCGCCCGCCCGCGCACCCCCGCCCTCACGACCGCCACCCGGCCCCCCGCCCCCCGGCCCGCGGCGGCCAAGCCCGACGCCTCCAAGCCCGATGCCTCGCTCTTCGAGGACGCGCGCCGGGCGGAAGCGGCCCTGCGGGCCTCGGGGCGGCTGCAGGCGCAGCGTCCGGAATGGGAGAAGGTCGTCCTCCGCTACCGCAAGGTCGTGGCCCGCTACCCCCGCAGCGGGTACAGCGACAACGCGCTGCTCGCGGTGGGCCGGCTCTACCGGGAGATGGCGACGCGTTTCAAGGCCCCGCGCTATCGCGAGGATGCGACCGAAGCCTTCCGGCGGGTGGTGGCCGAGTACCCGAGCAGCTCGCTCGGCGACGAGGCCCTCTGGTCCGTGGTCCAGATGACCCGCGAAGGAGGAGATCGGCGGCCGCTGACCGAGGCCGCGAACGCCTACCTCGACGCCTGCCCCGACGGCCCTCACGCCTCCGAGGTGCGCGCCCTCCTCCGCAAGCGCGTGCCCGCGGCCCCCGTCCCCAGCCCTCCCCCCCCCGGCCTCGCCCGCGTCTTCGACCTGCGCTCCTGGACCGGCGATTCCTCGACCCGCGTGGTGGTCGACCTCGAGCGCAAGGTGCCCTTGACCTCCGACCGCATCGCCGACCCCGACCGGCTCTGGATCGACCTCGCGGGAGCGCGCCTGCATCCCAACCTCAAGGCGCGCAGCTTCCCCATCGCCGACGGCCTGCTCGAGCAGATCCGCATCGCCCAGAACCGGGACGACGTGGTGCGCATCGTGCTCGACTTCAAGGAGCGTCAAGGAGCACAGCGTCTTCTTCCTCGAGAACCCCACCCGCCTGATCATCGACGTCAAGGGAGTGACGCGACCGGGCCCGGCGGTGGCGGACAAGGCGCCGCCACCCGCCGACGCTCCGCCGGCGGCCCCCCCCCAATCGTCCGAGGCTGCGGCCCCGAGCGCGAGCGCATCCTCATCCGCACCCCCTCGCCGGGCCGAAGCGTCCGTGGATCCGCTCCCTGCGCGGCGGATGAACGGCATGCTCCCCCCAGAGGCGCGCACCGCCGCCCTCCCGCCCCAACCTCCGCCCACGCCCATCGTCCTCGGACCCGTCGAGCCCACCGGCTCGGACCGCACCGGCCGCGACGCGACCGCGGGCCGCCGCCGGCCGGCGACCCCTCCCGAGCCTCCCGACGTGAACCGCGCCGGCTCCTACAGCCTGGCCCGCCAGCTCGGGCTGGGCGCGCGCCGCATCGTCATCGACGCCGGCCACGGTGGCCACGACCCCGGGACCATCGGCCGCGGCGGCCTCCAGGAGAAGGACCTCGTCCTCGACGTGGCCACTCCGGCTGGAGCGGCTGGTCCGCTCCGAGCTCGGCACGGAAGTGGTGATGACCCGGAGCAGCGACGTCTTCGTCCCCCTCGAGGAGCGCACCGCCATCGCCAACTCGAAAGGCGCCGACCTCTTCCTCTCCATCCACGCCAACGCGAGCCGCAACCCCAGCGCCCGCGGCATCGAGACCTACTTCCTCAACTTCGCGCAGGACCCCCACGCGGAGGCGGTGGCCGCCCGGGAGAACGCGATCTCCGCGGCCACCCTCAAGGACCTGCAGGGCCTGGTGAAGGCCATCACCCTCAACAGCAAGATCGACGAGAGCCGGGACTTCGCCACTTCCGTTCAGGAGGCCATGGTCGAGCACCAGCGCTCCCACCACCCGGTGGAGGACCGGGGCGTCCACACCGCGCCCTTCTACGTGCTCATCGGCGCCAACATGCCGAGCATCCTCGCGGAGATCGCTTTCGTGAGCAACCCCGAAGAGGAGAAGCGCCTCAAGAGCCCCGAATCGCGCGAGATCATCGCGCGCAGCCTCCTGCGCGGAGTACGCACCTATCTCGAGGCGCTCAACCGCACCCAGACCCGGCAATTGACGGGCTCCCTCCCCCGGTCGAGAATGGCCGCGGGAGAGAGCCGCCGTTGATCCTGCCCCCGGGCCCCATTACCTGGATAAAGGTCGAGAAGCCGGTCTTCGATCTGGTGGGAGTGGTGTTGTCGTCGTTCAAGCTGGCGGGGCTGGTGGCCGCGCTCGCCCTCGTCCTCGGCGCGCTCCTCGGCTTCGGCCTCATCGCCCGGCACCGCCGGGCCCTGCTCAGCGCCCCCCGGACGACGCCCCTCCACCACGGCGGCGACTGAGCGCGAAGGGGGGCCTCTCTGCCGCACCGCGTTGTGTTCTTGACAATCATGACGCGGCGCGTTATATTCGGGGCGTGCCCGACACTCCCCGCCTGATCCGCCGCTACGCGAACCGCAAGCTCTACGATTCCGACCGCGGCCGCTACGTCACCGTGGAGGAGCTCGCCGACCTCGTGGCCGCCGGCGACGAGGTGCGAGGTCGTGGACCAGCGTACCCGCGAGGACCTCACCAACCTCACCCTCGCCCAGATGATCCTGGACGCGGTCCGGGAGAGCACGGCTCGGGTCCCGCGCCCCGTCCTCGTGCGGCTCGTCCGTCTCGCCCGGGGGCCGGCCTCGGCCTGGGGAGAGTGGACCTCCCCCCAGGAGGCGGCAGCCCGGGCGCGGGAGGAGGTCGAGACGGGTGGTGGGCCGTCTTCTCGCCCGCGGTCGGCTCAGCCTGGAAGAGGGTCTGGCCCTCCGCCAGGACCTGGCCCGTTCCGTGCACGGCATCGTGGCCGAGGCCCAGTCCGGCGCGCTCGGAAAGCTGCGCCGGCTCTTCGACCACGGGGGGGACGGGGGTCCCTCTCGACGCGCTCAAGGGCAGGTTGGATGCCTTCGGGTCCTACCTGAAGAAGCCGGCGGCCGAACGCCGGCCCCGCCGGACCGCGCGCCCTCCGAGGCGCGCGCGGAAACCCTCGATCCGATGAACAGGAGAACGACGATGGCGACGAAAGCGACGAAGAAGACGAAGACGACCCGGAGGCACGCGCCCCGCGTGCGCCGGGCCGCGAAGAGGGTGGCCCACCGCATGACCCGGCCACCCAAGGCGACAGACCGCCTCCGCGAGACCTGGTCCCAGACGGTGTCCTCCCTCGCTTCCGCGGAGGCGGCGGTGGAGAAGAAGGTGCGCCGCCTGCTGCAGCGCAACCGGATCAGCACGAAGGACGCCTCCACCCTGCTCCGGGACGTCAACGCCCTCGCGTCCCGGGAGCGGAAGAAGGCGCTCCGCCAGCTGGAAGCCCGGCTCACCAAACTGCAGGTGCGGGCGCGCAAGGAGCGCGATGTGGTGGCCCGCATGGCCAACCAGGCCGCCCAGAGCGCCCTCGCCGCCTTCAACATCCCCAGCCGCCAGGAGGTCCACGAGCTGACCCGCAAGGTCGACCAGCTCTCGCGGAAGATCGACTCCTTCCGCCGCTAGCGCTCCGCTCGGGTCGCGCCCGGCGCGGTCTCCCGTGCTCGTGCGCGACCCAGGCTTCGGAAGGTTTGCCGGGCTTCTCGTCGTAGACTGGAGGCAGCTTGGCGAAACGCAAGAAGAAGGTGGCTCTCGTGTGCGCCGGGGGCGGGATCACGGGGGCGGTCTACGAGATCGGGTGCCTGCGCGCGCTCGACGAGCTGCTCGACCGCAGCGTCACCGATCTCGACCTCTACGTCGGGGTCAGCGGCGGCGCCTTCGTCTGCTCCCTCCTCGCGGCCGGCGTCTCCGCGCCCGAGATGTACGACCAGGTCACCTCCCGCACCTACGCCCCCTTCGGCGTGGCCACCGCTCCCCTCTTCCGGCTCAACGCCTTTGAGTTCCTTCGGCGCTCGCTGCGCGCCCCCGGCGTCCTCTCGCGCGCCCTCGTCACCGCCCTCACCGGGGAGGGACGCAATCTCTCCGACCTCGTCTGGTCCGCCTTCGCTCTGCTCCCCCCCGGGCTCATGGAGACCTCCGGCATCCGGGACTACCTGCAGACCCTGTTCCGGGCCGCGAACCGCCCCGATCGCTTCGCCGACCTTCCCCGCCAACTGTTCGTAGTGGCGGTGGACCTCGACCGGGGCGAGGCGGTGGCGTTCGGCGACGAGGGCTACCGCGACGTGCCCGTCTCCCGCGCGGTCGAGGCCTCGACCGCCCTCCCCGGCCTCTACCGCCCCGTGCGCATCGACGGACGCGACTACGTCGACGGCGGGGTCAAGAAGACCGCCCACATCAAGCTCGCCATCGACCACGGAGCCGATCTCGTCATCTGCATAAACCCGATCGTCCCCATCCTGAACGACACCACCGAGGGCCCTCTGGGCGGCCATCTGAGCGAGCGCGGCGTGACCTACGTGCTGGACCAGGCGATGCGGATCATGCTCCACGGGCGGATGAAGTACGGGATGGAGCGTTACCGCCGAGAGAACCCGGACGTCGACATCGTGCTCATCGAGCCCACGCGCGACGACCTGCGCATGTTCAACTACAACATCATGCGCTACAGCGCGCGCCAGGTGGTGGCGGAGCACGGGTATCGCTCCACCCTCGAGTTCTTCCGCCGGGGCCGCCAGCGCCTGGGCGGGATCCTGGCCAAGCACGGGATCCGGCTGGCCGACCCCGCCAAGGTCCCTCCCCGGCCCGCCCCCCATCCCTACCGGTCGAACCTCGCCCGCTCGCTGGACGCCTCACTCGAGCGTCTGGGCTCCCGGGTGCGGGCGCGGGCGCCGCGGGCCGCACGCCGCGCCCGCTTGCGCGGGTAGGCCGAGAGTCAGGCAGGAAGGGCCGCTCGGGCGTGCTAGGATCCCGGTTTCGCCCCGGGGCACGAGGAGGAACGAAACGATGGCGGTTCGCAAGGCGGAAGCGGAATGGACGGGCAACCTGCGCGAGGGCAAGGGCCGGGTGAAGCTGGGGAGCGGGGCCTACGAGGGCGAGTACTCCTTCGTCTCCCGGTTCGAGGAGGGCAAGGGCACGAACCCCGAGGAGCTGATCGGGGCGGCCCATGCCGGCTGTTTCTCGATGGCTCTCGCCGCCGGACTGACCCGCGCCGGCCACAACCCGAAGCGGATCCACACCACGGCCCAGGTCCACCTCGAGAAGGTGGGCGAAGGCTTCGAGATCACCCGCATCGAGCTCACGACCGAGGCGGAGGTCCCGGGCCTCGACGCGAAGGCCTTCCTCGAGCAGGCCGAGGGCGCCAAGAAGAACTGCCCGGTCTCCAAGGCGCTCGCGGGCCCCAAGATCGAGCTCAAGGCCCGGCTCCGCTGACCGGGGGCGCGCGAGAGCCCTCAGTCCGCGCGCAGGCGGTAGCCGACGCCGGTTTCCGTCTCCAGGTAGCGGGGACGTGCCGGGTCCTTTTCCAGCTTGTGCCGGAGCTGGCCCATGTAGACCCGGAGGTAGTGGGACTGCTCGACCGAGCTCGGGCCCCACACCTCGCGCAGAAGCTGCCGATGGGTCAGCACCTTGCCCGCGTGCTTGACGAGCGTGGTGAGCAGCTTGTACTGGGTGGGCGTGAGGTGGACCTCGCGCCCGGCCACGGAGACGCGGCGCACGGCCAGGTCGACGACGAGGTCTCCGACGCGGAAGACCGCCTCCCCCGGCCCGGCCCCGCCGCGCGCCGCGTTGCGCAGGGCGACCCGCATGCGGGCGAGAAGCTCACCGGCTCCGAAGGGCTTGGTGAGGTAGTCGTCCGCCCCCGCGTCGAGGGCCTGGATCTTGTCCCCCTCCCGCCCCCGGGCGGAGAGGACGATGATGGGCGTCGTCGACCACTCCCGAAGGCGACGCGCGACCTCCACTCCATCCAGATCGGGCAGGCCCAGGTCCAGCAGGATGAGGTCCGGAGGACGGTTCGTGGCCTCGAGGAGCGCCTGCTGGCCGGTCACGGCCTCCGCGAGCCGGTAGCCGTGCGCCCCCAGGGTCGCGCGCAGGAAGCGCATGACCTGCGCCTCGTCCTCGACGACGAGAACGAGGGGACGAGTGGCGTCGTCCGCCGCGGAAGCCTCAGGGTCGCTCGCGCTCACCGTCGTCCTCGACCGGGGGGGGGCCGTCGCCCAGGGGGAGCGTGAAGCGGAAAACCGCGCCGCGGGGGACGCGATTCTCCGCCCAGATCTTCCCTCCGTGGGCGGTCACGATCGCCTTGCAGATCGGCAGCCCGAGCCCGGATCCGCGTTGGCCCGCCCCCGCCCGGTAGAACTTCTCGAACACGCGCTCTTCGCCGCCGGCGGGCAGCCCCGGACCCTCGTCCGCCACTTCGACCGTGACCGCTCTCTCGGCGGCGGTGGCGGTGATCCGGATCGCGGAAGCGCGGTCCGTGTACTTCGCGGCGTTGTCGAGCAGGTTCACGAAGACCTGCTCGATCATGAGCCCGTCCACGGAGACGAGCGGCAGGTCTGCGGGGATCCGGACCTCGACCCTCCGGCCCCCGAGCGTCCTCTCCAGTCGGGTGAGCGCGGTCCCCACCAGCTCCTCCAGCGAGTGCCAATCCCGGCCGAGCTGCAGCGTTCCCGACTCGAGCCGCGTCATGTCGAGGAGGTTCGTCACGAGGCGGTTCAGCCGATCCCCCTCCTCGTAGATCGCCTCCTTCAGCTCGCGCTCGGCCTCCGGGCTCAACGCGCCGGGCTCGAGCAGGCTCGAAGCCGCGCCCGTGATCGTGGCCAGGGGCGTGCGCAGGTCGTGGGAGACGGAGCTCAGGAGCGTGCTGCGCAGCCGCTCCGTCTCCGCGGTCAGCCGCGCCTCCTCGGCCTCGTTCGCCAGTCGCACCCGCTCCAGGCCCGACGCCGCCTGCCGAGCGAGGGTCTCCAGGAGGTCCATCTGATCCGGTCCCAGCGGGAGCAGCGACTCCGGAGGCTGGACGCCGAGGACACCCAGCACCGCCTGCGAGCCCCGCAGGGGCACGTAGATCGCGGAGGCTCCGGGCAAGGTGTCGGTGCCGAGCCCGGCCACCCGCCCGTGGTCGAACGTCCATTGGGCCACCGCCGTCTCCCGCGAGTCCCCCGGGGCTCCGCCCTCGTTCGCGATCACCAGTCCCCCGTCCCCCGCGGGCAGAAGGAGCCGGGCCGGACCTTGCAGGAGCTCCCCCACGTGACGCGAGGCCGCCGCCGCCACTTCTTCCACGGTGCGTGCGCTCGCGAGCTCCCGGCTCAAGGCATAGAGCGCGCGCGTCCGCTCCTCGCGTCGGGCTGCTGCCTCCGCCTGGGCGCGCACGCGCGCGGCCAGCGTGCTGATGAGCAAGCTCACCACCAGCATGATCGCGAACGTGATCACGTACTGGGTGTCGCTCACCGCGAAGGTCAGGTAGGGCGGGACGAAGAAGAAATCGAAGGCGGCCACGCTCAGCACCGCGGCCACCGCGGAGGGCCGGGGTCCGTAGCGGGCGGCCACGAACGCGACCCCGAGCAGGTAGATCATGATCAGGTTCGACTTGTCGAACCGACGCAGCATCGCCCAGCAGACGAGCGTGCAGACGAGCACGACCCCGGTGGAGAGAAGGTAAGGGAGTACTTCCCCTTCCCCGCCCTGCGGGGGCGGACTCGGAGGCCGGGCCCCGCCTCCGCCCGGCTCCCCGCCGATCACGAGCACCTCGATCCCTCCGCTCCCCCGGACGATGTCGTCGAGGAGCGAGCCCCTGAGGCGATCGCGCCAACGGGAGTGGACGGGCTTTCCCACCACGATGCGGCTCACGTTGCGCTGCCGGGCGAAGGAGAGGAGCGCGTCGCTCACGCTCGCCCCGGAGAGCGCCACCGTGTCCGCCCCCAGCTCCTCGGCCAGCTTCGTCGTGCTCGCCAGCGCCTGCCGCTCCGCCGGCGAGAGGGCGGGCTGGGCGGGGCTCTCCACCCAGGCCACGATCCACTCCGCCTTGAGCCGCGCCGCCATGCGGCGCGCGGCCCGGACCAGACGGTCGCTCTCGGGGTTCGGACGCACGCAGACCAGGATCCGCTCCGCCACCGGCCACGTCGGCCCGATCTCGTGGTCCCGGCGATAGTCCTGGACGTCCGCATCCACGTGCTCCGCGGTGCGCCGCAGCGCCAGCTCCCGCAGGGCGAGGAGGTTGCCCCGGCGGAAGAAACTGCGCACCGCTTCCGCCGCGCGGTCGGGGACATAGACCTTCCCTTCCGCGAGGCGCTTGAGCAGCTCTTCGGGGGGCAGGTCGACGAACTCCACCTCGTCCGCCTCGTCGAGGATGCGGTCGGGCACGGTCTCCCTGACCGTGACTCCCGTCACCCGGTTCACGAGGTCGTTGAGGCTCTCGACGTGCTGGACGTTGAGGGTCGTGTAGACGTTGACCCCCGCCTCCAGCAACTCCTCGGCGTCCTGCCAGCGCTTGGCGTGGCGAGAGCCCGGCACGTTGGTGTGGGCCAGCTCGTCCAGCAGGAGCAGGCCCGGCTTGCGTGCGAGTGCTTTGTCGAGGTCGAACTCCCGAAGGAGGAGCCCCCGGTATTCGGCCTCGCGGGGAGCCAGTCGCTCGAAGCCCTCGGCGAGGGCGGCGGTATCCGCCCGCCCGTGCGTCTCCACCCAGCCGATGACGACGTCGACGCCTTCGGCCCGCTGGGCCCGCGCCTGCTCCAGCATGGCGTACGTCTTGCCGACCCCCGGAGAGGCTCCGAAGAACACCTTGAGGCGTCCACGCGTCTCCGCCTCTACGGCGAGGCGGCGCAGGAGGGCGTCGGGGTCCGGCCGCTCGTCGGTCATCGAATGGGCTCGACGGAGCCTACCTTGTCGGGCCGGATGGGCCAAGATGCTTGTCGAGGTCCAGGTTGAGGAGCAACACGTTGACGCGGGGCTCGCCGAGCAGGCCGAAGGTGCGCCCTTCGACGCGCCGCTGCACGAGGGCTTCGACCTCGGATACGGGCACGCCGCGCGCGGCCGCCACCCGGGGAACCTGCCAGCGGACGGCCTCCGGGCTCAGGTGCGGATCGAGACCGCTTCCCGAGGCCGTCACGAGCTCCCCGGGCACCGGGCCCGCCGCTTGCGGGTTCTCGGTCTGGAGGCGCGCCACGTCCGCGACCACGCGGTCCTTCAGCTTCTGGGACGTCGGCCCCAGGTTGGAGCCCGAAGACGACGTCGGGTCGTAACCGTCGGTGCCCGCGGCCGAAGGCCTCGACTGGAAGTAGCCCGCGCTCTTGAAGCCCTGGCCGATCAGCTCCGAGCCCACGACCCGCCCGTCGACGGTGACGAGGCTCCCGTTGGCTCGGTGCGGAAAGAGCACCTGGGCCAGGCCGGTCATCAGCAGCGGGTAGGCGAGCCCGGTCAGGACGAGGGTCGCGAGCGTCATCCGCAGGGCGACCGTGACTTCGGTCTTCATGGACTCCTCCTAGGCGAGGCCGACGGCGGCCAGGATCACGTCGATGATCTTGATGCCCACGAACGGTGCGACGACCCCGCCCACCCCGTAGATGAGGAGCGAGCGCCGCAGCAGCGCCGCCGCTCCCAGCGGGCGGTACTGCACCCCGCGGAGCGCCAGCGGGATGAGGGCCACGATGATGAGGGCGTTGAAGATCACCGCGGAGAGGATGGCGCTCTCCGGCGAGGCGAGCCCCATCACGTTGAGGGGGGCGATCTCCGGGAAGACGGGGATGAACATCGCGGGCAGGATCGCGAAGTACTTGGCCACGTCGTTGGCGATCGAGAACGTGGTGAGGCAGCCGCGGGTCATCAGGAGCTGCTTGCCCACCTCCACGACCTCGAGGAGCTTCGTCGGGTTGCTGTCGAGATCCACCATGTTGCCGGCCTCGCGGGCGGCCTGGGTGCCGGTGTTCATGGCGATGGCCACGTCGGCCTGGGCGAGGGCGGGGGCGTCGTTGGTGCCGTCCCCGGTCATGGCCACGAGCTTCCCCTTGGCCTGCTCGTCGCGGATCAGCTTCAGCTTCATCTCCGGGGTGGCCTCGGCCAGGAAGTCGTCGACGCCGGCCTCCGCCGCGATCGCGGCCGCGGTCAGGGGATTGTCCCCGGTGATCATCACCGTGCGCAGCCCCATGGTCCGGAAGCGCGCGAAGCGCTCCCTGATGCCGCCCTTCACGATGTCCTTCAGGTGCACGACCCCCAGGACGCGGGCGCCGTCGGAGACGGCCAGGGGCGTCCCCCCCGTCTTGGCGATCCCGGACACGGCCTGCTCCACCGCCGCGGGCACGTTGCCACCCAGCGACCCCACGTGGCGGGCGATCGCGTCCGCGGCCCCCTTGCGGATCACGCGGCCGTTCAGGTCGCAGCCGCTCATGCGGGTGCTCGCGGAGAAGGGCACGAAGCGGGCCTCGGGCTGCTTCAGCTCGCGGCCCCGCAAGTCGTAGCGCTCCTTGGCGAGGACGACGATCGAGCGGCCCTCCGGGGTCTCGTCGGCGAGACTCGCGAGCTGGGCCGCGTCCGCGAGGTCCTCGACGCGGACGCCGGGGGCGGGGATGAACTCGGTGGCCATGCGGTTGCCGAGGGTGATCGTGCCCGTCTTGTCGAGGAGCATGGTGTCCACGTCCCCCGCCGCCTCCACCGCCCGCCCGCTCATGGGGATCACGTTGTGACGGATCAGCCGGTCCATGCCCGCGATGCCGATGGCGGACAGGAGCCCGCCGATGGTGGTCGGGATCAGGCAGACGAGGAGGGCCACGATCACGGTGACGGAGAAACGCAGGTTGGAGTAGATCCCGAAGGGCACGAGGGTCACGCAGGCGATCAGGAAGATGATGGTCATGCCCGCGAGCAGGACCTGGAGGGCGATCTCGTTGGGCGTCTTCTGGCGCTTGGCGCCCTCGACGAGGCCGATGATGCGGTCGAGGAACGACTGCCCGGGATCGACGGTGATCCTCACCACGATCCGGTCGGAGAGCACCTTCGTCCCCCCCGTGACTGCGGAACGGTCGCCCCCGCTCTCGCGGATCACGGGCGCCGACTCCCCGGTCACCGCCGACTCGTCCACCGAGGCGATGCCCTCGACCACCTCGCCGTCCCCGGGGATCACCTGGCCGGCTTCCACGACCACCACGTCGCCCTTTCGCAGGGCGGACGCGGACACCTTCTCCTCCCGTCCGCCCACGAGCTTGCGGGCGACCGTCTCCTGCCGGAGGCCGCGCAGGGCGGCCGCCTGGGCCTTGCCCCGGCCTTCGGCGAGGGCCTCCGCGAAGTTCGCGAAAATCACGGTGAACCAGAGCCACAGGGCCACCTGCGCGGTGAACCAGGCGGGCAGCGCCTCGGGGGAGGGGGCCAGGAGATCACGCAGCCAGATGAGGGTGGTGAGGACGCTCCCCACCTCGACCACGAACATCACCGGGTTCTTCGCCATCAGCCGGGGATCCAGCTTCCAGAGGCTGTCCACGAGGGCCCCCCGGAGGAGCGGCCCTTCCCAGGCCGAGACCGCACGAACGTTCTTGTCGCTCATGATTTCAGAACACCTTTCCGGCCAGGGCCAGGAAATGCTCGACGATCGGGCTCAGGCTCAGGGCGGGGAAGAAGGTCAGGGCCCCGACGATCACGACGACACCCACCAGGAGCCCCGCGAAGAGGGGACCGGTCGTGGGCAGCGTCCCCGGTCCCGGCGGGACGGACTTCTTGCCGGCAAGCACCCCCGCGATCGCGAGCGCGGGGATCATCATCCAGAAGCGCCCGATCAGCATGTCGAGGCCGAGGCTCGTGTTGTACCAGGGGGTGTTGGCGTTGATCCCCGCGAACGCGGAGCCGTTGTTTCCCGCCCCGCTCGTGTACGCGTAGAGGATCTCCGACAGCCCGTGGGGGCCGGCGTTGTTCAAGGACGACAACCCGTAGGGAGCCACCGACGCCCAGGCCGCGAAGCTCAGGATGACGAGCGGGAACACGAGCGCGTAGAGCATCGCGAGCTTGACTTCCTTGGTCTCGATCTTCTTGCCCAGATACTCGGGGGTGCGCCCCACCATCAGCCCCGCGATGAACACGGACAGGATCGCCATCACCAGGATGCCGTAGAGCCCCGCCCCCACCCCGCCAAAGACCACTTCTCCGAGCTGGATGTTGAAGAGGGGCACGAGGCCTCCGAGCGCGGTGAAGCTGTCGTGCATCGAGTTCACGGCGCCGCAGGAGGCGTCGGTGGTCACCGTCGCGTAGAGCGCGGAGCTCGCGACCCCGAAGCGGACCTCCTTGCCTTCCATGTTGCCCAGGCCCAGGTCGGCGCCCGCCGCGCTCACGATCGGGTTGCCCCGGGATTCCGCCCAGTACGCGACCGTCACTCCGGCGAAGAAGAGGAAGGCCATCGCCCCGAACAGCGCCCAGCCGTGGCGCTGGTCTCCGGCCATGCGGCCGAACATGTAGGTGAGCCCCGCCGGAATGATGAAGATGAGGAACATCGAGAAGAAGTTGGTCAGCGGGTTCGGGCTCTCGAAGGGATGGGCCGCGTTCCCGTTGAAGAACCCGCCTCCGTTCGTCCCCAGCTGCTTGATGGCCTCCTGGGAGGCCACCGGACCCATCGCGATCACCTGCTTCGCTCCCTCCAGGGTCGTGACCTCCCGGTAGGGGGAGAAGTTCTGGATCATCCCCTGCGAGACGAAGACCAGCGTGAAGATCACGCTGAGGGGCAGGAGGATGTAGACCGTGCTCCGCGTGAGGTCCACCCAGAAGTTGCCGATGGTGCCCGGGCCCTTGCCGTCCCCGCGCCGGGTGAGGCCGCGGGCCAGCGCCACCGCGACCGCCATGCCCGCGGCCGCGGAGATGAAGTTGTGCCAGGCGAGGCCGGCCATCTGGCTGAGGTAGCTCATCGTGGCTTCGCCCACGTACCCCTGCCAGTTCGTGTTGGTGGTGAAGCTCGCGGCGGTGTTGAAGGCGGAGCTCTCTTCCACCGCGGCCAGCCCCTGGGGGTTGAAGGGCAGGACGTGCTGCAGGCGCTGGATCGCGTAGGTCACGAGCATCGTGAACGCGCTGAACGCGAGCAGGCCCAGGGAGTAGGCCTGCCAACCCTGTTCATGGCCGTCCGCCCCGCCCGCTCGGTAGACGAGGCGCTCCAGCCAGCCGAGCGGGCGCTTGAGGAAGTGCTCCTTCCCTTCGAGCACCCTGTACATGAACGTCCCCAGGGGAACGGTCACGAGCAGGATCGTGGCGAAGAAGAAGAGGATCTGGATCCATCCGTTGACAGTCAAGGCACCCCTCCTTCAGAACCGCTCGGGCTTCAAGAGTGCGTAGGCGAGATAGGCCAGCAGCAGCACGGAGAGCATCAGGCCCACGACGTATTCCAGGCTCATGTCGTCCCCTCCGTCAGACCCGCTCGCAGGCCCGGACGTAGAGCCAGGAGAGCAGGAAGAAGACGAGCGTGATCGCGACGTACACGAGGTCTTGCATGGGTGTCACCTCAGATCAGATTGCGCGAAGTGTTCTTGTCACTTCCGACCGAGCGGGATGTCGACGTCCAGCTGAGCGGTCCACAGGAGACTGCGGCCGCCCGGCTGCAGGTTCTTGTCCAGGTAGAACACGGGGCCCGTCAGCAACGAGATCGTGTCGGTGAAGTAGAAGTAGGCCCCGAATCCCCACGCCCCGAGAACGTTCTTCCCCGTCTGGATATCCGCAGTGAGATTGATCTTCTTGAGGCCCTTCACGCCTATGGGGATGTCCGGGGAGAAAAAGCCGACCATCGCTCCGGTTCGGACGACCTCGCCTTCGCTGTTTGTGAAGAGACTCTCGCTCAGGCCGTGATAAACCCCCGCCGCCACGTAGCCGCTTCCGCCCGGAAGCGTCTTCTGGAACATGAGATGAAGGACGTCGTAGTCCGTGACCCCCTTCTTGGTTCCCACGTTGAAGATGCCGAAGCTGATACCCGGCGAGCCGGCGAAGAGCGCGGACTCGGGAGTGCAGAGCTTCACATTGAACAAGGCGGGATAGTCGGTGGGGAGCAGGAGATCGAAGCCGACTTCTCCCTGAAGCTTCTTGAAGGGAAGGAATCCCACCGTGAGCCCCGTGTCGATCGGATAGTTCGGGGCTCCCTGCGTCCCCGCGGCGGGTCCCTTCCCGAAGTAGGTGTCGTACGTCACGTGGGGCACAGCCCACGCCTGGCACGAAGCCGTTGACGGCGCCCAGTAGGTGGTACTCGGCGTCGCGAACGCCAGCGACGGAAGCAACGCGAATAGCCCGACCCTCAGCGCGAGCATCCCGTACGGGTTCTTGATCGGCAGGTCGTTCACGACCACCTCGTGACGCTCACAACGTACCGGTGGCGCCGTCGGCGTGCCAAGGTGACGCGTCGAGCCTCCTAGCGTTGTCATGATCCTCCTCACCTCACCAGCCATACAGGGGAGAGGCTATCGGGGATAGCCTCAAGGCCGCGTCAAGACCGGCGGCCCGCCCGTCAAGAAACCGTAAAGGTCGTCATGGCGGCCGCAGGCTCAGCGATTTCGCCCGACAGACCGTCAAGGTCGCGTCAAGAATGAAGGCCCCCTCGTCAAGAATCCGTAGGAGTTGGCGTCACCGAGAGCGACAACCCGAACGAATGAACCGCTGCGCACTGGAAGCGCCCGGACAAGGAGAGTAGAAAGGAACCTGGTCGGCGCTCCGGGGAGGCAGAAAGACATGGAAGACCAACGCGACCTCATCTATCTCGGCGTGGGCCCGCTGGCCGCGATCCTGATCGGCATGGCCCTCGTGCCCTTCCGTGACCTCACCACCGCCTCGAACTTCACCTTCTTCTTCATGGCCCTGACCATCGTGGTGGCCGAGCTGGGAGGCCGAGGCGCGGCCCTGGCCACCGCGGTGACCGCGGCCCTCAGCCTGGACTTCTTCCTGACCCGGCCCTACCTCCAGCTCACCATCGACAGCAAGCACGACGTCATCGCCTTCGCCGGCCTGGGCGCCTGCGGCCTTCTCGCGGCCGCGCTCGGCTCGAAGCGCAGCCAGCGGATCGCCGACCTCCGGGCCGCGCACCGCCACCTCGAGATGCTCCACCTGACCCTGCGGCAGCTGGAGGCCGCGGGACCGGTCGAGCCCGCGCTCGGGCGCGTGCTCAACGCCCTCAAAGGCACGTTCCCCCTGGCCGCCGCGGTCGTCCGCGACGAGGGAAATCACGTGGTCGCGGCTTCGGATCAGGCCTGGTCACACCCGGTGCCCGAGCGCACCCTTCAGCCCGACACGCTCCTCCCTCCCGAAGCGCCTCGCGACCTCCTCCGGTCGAGCGTACCCTTTCCGGGCGACGGCGTCCGGCTGGCGCTGGTAACGGGGAATCGTCAGGTCGGGTGGCTCGACGTCTGGGGCAACGGCTCCCCGGCGCGCGCGGATTCGCGCGGCGTGCTCTCCGACGTGGGCCGGCTGATTGCCGCCCGCCTCACGGGTCTCGCGGGGGCGCCGGGCCCAGCGCCCTCCTAGCCGAACCAGACGGAACGTCGGCGGGCGAGCCGGCCGTCGATCATTCCCTGGATCGTGGTGCGAACGTCCTCGGAGAGGCGGTTGACCAGGATGGGATCGTCGGCGGCGGCCGGACCGTACGAGCTCAGGTCGATGGGATCCGCGAAGTCGATCGACCACTTGGTGGGCAGGGGCACGACACCGAGCGGGCCCAGGGCCGGGAAGGTGGGCGTGATCGGGAAGTAGGGCAGGCCGAACGGGCGCCCCACCCAGTCGGCCTTCGCCACCACCGGATGGATCTCCTCCGCGCCCACGACCGCGCAGGGGATGATGGGGGCGCCCGTCCGCAGGGCGATCCGCACGAACCCGCCGCGTCCGAAGCGCGCCAGCTTGTAGCGGTCCTTGTACCGCTTGCCCACCCCCTTGACCCCCTCCGGGAACACTCCCACGAGCTCGCCCTTCCCGAGCAGCCGCTCGCCGTTCTCGGGACTGGCCCGCACGGAGCCGGACTTCGCGAGCAGGGGCGCGAGGACGGGAAGGAGGGCGAACATGTCGAGCGCGAGCATGCGGCAGTCGCGCCGCGCCGGGTGCTCGTGCCGGACGGCGAGCTTGATCATCATGCCGTCGTAGGGGAGGACCCCCGAGTGATTGGCCACGATGAGGCCGGGGCCCGTCTCGGGCACCCTCTCGATCCCCGTGGTCTCGACTCGCCACCAGACCGCGTACAGGAACTCGAAGAAGGGCTCCAGGCTCTCCGCGAAGCGGCGGTCGAACCCGAACTCGTCCGTCTCCTCGGAGTGCCAGGCGAAGTAGAGGGCCTTCTGCAGCCGGGCCAGGCTCGCCCAGTTCACGCCGGAGAGGCCCGCCTGCATCAGTCGGGCGAGCGTGACGAGAAGGCCTTCTAGCGGTTCGGCCTTGTTCAGGAGCGGCCGGAGGCCGTCCTCTACGGAGCGCACGCCGGGTGGAAGAGGAGCCTCACCGCGCGCAGCCGGCTTCCGCCGCGCGCGGTGAGGTGGCATGGGGATGACCTTGGCCTTCCTCACGCCGGTGCCTCGATCGCCCCCATCGCCGCCTCCGGATAGCGAAAGGCGAGGAAGGCCATGAGGGCATCCCGGCTCCCGAAACGGGGGGTGAACTTCAGGTCGCGCCGGGCCTTCTCTCCCTCCGCCACGAACAGGAACCGCGCGTAGTCCACGAAGGCGCCCGGGGCCTCCCCCACCCCCGCCCCCCACAACAGGTCCGCCCCCGCGTAGGCCACAGGGTGCGGGATCGGGACCGTCACCTTCTCCGCGAGGTGGAGGGCGGTGAGGAGGGAAATCGCGCTGCGGGGCACGACGTTCACGATCCCGGTCGGTCCCCGACCGAGCGCCGCATCCACCGCCGTGACCGCGTCCTCGGGGTGCAGCAGCTGCACGAGCGGGTCGTAGCCCATCAGCACCGGCACCACGCGCTTGCTGACGATGCGCGTGTAGAAGGTATGGACCCCGGGACCGAACAGGGGAGCGAAGCGCAGGATCGTGAGGCCCATCGACGGGTACCGCCGGGCGAAGGAGGCCGCGTGCTGCTCCGCCTCCAGCTTGTCGCGCGCCCAGGCCAGGCCGGGATTGGGCTGGGGCGTCCGGTCCTCGGTGAGGAAGTTCGGGTTCTGGCCACGCGCCCCGTAGACCGCGGTGAAGGAGCGCAATACGAAGTGCGAGACTCCCGCGGCGGCGGCGGCGGCGGCCAGATGCAGGGTGCCGATCGACTCGAGCTCGTGGGAATAGGCCGCGTCCCGGCGCGGGTTCGTGAAGAAGGCCGCGTGCACGACCGTGTCCACCTCTTCCTCGCCGAGGACGTCCACGAGCCGCTGGTCGGCGCCGGGCAACGTGAGGTCGACCATGCGGTGGCGCACGCCCAGCGTGGCGGGGGGAGAGGCGATGTCCACCGCCAGCACCGACTCGGCCCCCCGCGTTTCCACGAGGCGTCGCAGGATGCGCGCTCCCAGGAACGAGGAGGTGCCGGTGACGGCGACGTGGCCCACGGGCTACTTCGACCGGGGTTTCCGGGACGGCTTCGGGCCCGGGCCCTTCCCCGCGGAAGGGCCCTTCATCCGGGCCCGCAGGGCGGACAGCTCCTTCTCCAGGCTCTCGATGCGCGCTACCGCCCTCTTGAACTCGGTGCGGGTGGGCACGTTCATGGTCTTGAGGGCCTGGGCCGCCGCCTCGTCCAGCTTCTGCTTCCCCCGCATCGCCCCTTCCATGGCCCTCATGAAGTGCCGGTTGGACATCAGCTCCCCGGAGAGCTGGGTAAAGACCTCCTCGCCGCGCTCCTTGAGGCGGTCGAGCAACCCCTTGTCATCGTCCATGCCACTCTCCTCTTCAATCAACGGGGACGGAAGCTCCGGGGATCCACCCGGGCCGCGAAGAGCCGCCGGAACTCTCGCGCGCTCATCGCCGAGACCTGACGGCCGCTCTCGAACTCCATGACGTCGATCGTCTCCGCCCACACCCGTTCCCGCCGGGCGACCTCGTCCGCGTCGCGGACCTTCCCGAACTCCTGCACGTACTTGTTGTGCCGGCACAGCATCCGGAAGGCGGCGGCGGTGTCGGGCCGGCGGATGGGCAGGCCCAGGATCCGCACGTCGTTCCCCACGTCGTGGATGGGCTGGCCCCATTCCCCGTACACCCCGAAGATCGCCCCCAGCTTGGCCAGGACGTTCGCCAGCTTCGGCTCGTTCATGGCGAGCAGGAGCGCCTTGACCAGGGGCAGGGTCACGTTGCGGGTGAGCGTGGGGTCGACGAGGCGGACGTTGATCTCCAGCTCTTCACGCGTGATCGCCACCACTTCTTCGGAACGGATCCGGTTGTCGGTGGCGAGGTGGATGCGGTTGCCGATGGCCTCGGGGGTGGTGAGGGCGGCGAGGATCCCCGCCGCCACGCGGTCGACGGGGACGAGGTTCAGCTCCGCGGAGCGGTCGGCGGGGAAGGTGGTGGCGATCAGGGAGACGAGCCAGGCCCGGGCGCGGGCGCTCCAGCCCCCACCCAGCGACTCCAGCGCCTCCTTGGCCCGGCCGAAGGCGTTGATCGGCGCGTTCACGACCTTGGTGTCGCCGCGGTTGTTCCCGGTGCGGGAGTGGCCGATCACGATCGAGGGCAGGAGCTGGGTCACGGGCAGGCCGTCCTCGATCAAGGCCCGGTCCGTCTCGATCGAAGCCATGGCCTTGGTCAGCTCGTAGAAGTTGCTGTAGAAATGCGGCGGGAAGACCAGGTCGGATTCCTGCGCGAACGTGCGCTTGCGGCGCCCGTGGATGTAGGAGGTCTCGATGGCCACGTGGGCGATGAACTTCGAGCCGGGGGCCCGCGCGACACTGCGCGAGAAATCGAGCGCGTTGTGGCAGCCCAGCACGTTGGCCCGGAACGAGCGCTCGTAGGGATCGTCGAAGGACACGCTGGCCGCGCAGTGGATGACGTGGGTCAGCGTCGGCCGCAGCTCCGCGAGCGTGTGGGGAGCGATCCCGAAGCCCGGCTTCTCGATGTCGCCGTCGACGAAGCGGAACCGCCGAGCGGCCGCGCCCGTGATGTGCAGGCGCTTCAAGAGGAGCGCCCCCCGCTGGGCCGGGGACAGGACCTTGACCACTTCCTTCGTCCGGTGATCGCGGACCGTCTCCGGGCGCACGACCGCCACCACCTCCTCGATCCGGCGGTCTTCCGCGGCCTGGGCCAGGATCTCCTTGCCCACGAAGCCCGTGGCCCCGGTGAGGAGCACCCGCAGCCGGGGGCGGCTCCCCCGCGCCTGGAGTCGGGCCCGCGCCTCCTTCTGCAGGCGCTGGACGCGCTCCTTCACCTCCTTTTCCGAGAGGTGGGTCGTCTCGCGGAACTGGAACACCACGTCGCGCGGGGTCACGCCCAGGAGCTTCTTGGCCTGGCGCTCCCGCTCCGGGCTGCCCGTCAGCGCGCCCACGCCTTCGCCCAGCAGCCCGCCCATGCGGTTGACGATCTTCAGGCCGGTCCTGACCAGGGCTTCGTTCCCGGTGACCTGGAGCAAGCGGCTGGCCGCGAACTGCGCCGCGATCTCCAGGGGATGGTTGTCGCGGTGGGCGTGGACGAGCAGCTCGTCGGGCTCGATGGAACCGGGGATCTCCGCCCCGGTGTGCCGGTCTACCTTCTTTATGTAGCGGCCGGGCGAGAGGTCAGGGGAGGCCACGGGAGCCGGCCGGGCCGGCCGGGCGCTCGCCCGCCGCGGACGGGCGGTGACCGTCTTCCTCCGGGCCATGCCTCCTCCCCGCCTCGCCTTCCCGTATGCTGGAGAGCGTGGACGGGCCAGACTACTCCATCGTCGTGCCCGCCTACAACGAGGAGCATTTCCTGGGGCCCACCCTCGCCGGCTTGAAGGCAGCCATGGCCGAGATCTCCTTGCCCGGCGAGATCGTGGTCTGCGACAACAACTCCACGGACGGCACCGCGGAGCTGGCGCGGGCTCAAGGAGCGCGCGTCGCTTTCGAGCCGGTCAACCAGATCTCGCGCGCCCGCAACGCGGGGGCCCGGGCCGCGCGTGGCCGCTTCATCGTCTTCGTCGACGCCGACACCTTGATCCCCCAGAAGCTGCTGGCCGCCGCCCTCGCCTGCCTGCAGTCGGGCCAAGCCTGCGGCGGGGGCTCCACCGTTCGCTTCGACCGCATGGACCCGGCCGGCCTCGCCGCTGCCGCCGCCCGCCTCTGGAACCGACTCTCCCTCTGGCGCAAGCTCGCGGCCGGGTCCTTCCTGTTCGTCACGCGGGAAGCGTTCGAAGCAGTGGGCGGCTTCTCCGAGCAGGTCTACGCCTCGGAGGAGATCTGGCTCTCCCGGGCGGTGGGCCGCTGGGGCCGGGAGCGCGGCCTCGACTTCGTGATCCTCGACGCTCACCCTCCGGTCACCAGCAACCGCAAGTCCGACTGGTTTCCGAACGGCGCCATCCTCGCCTACGCCGTCTTCCTCCTGCTCTTTCCCTTCGCCGTCCGATCGCGCCGCCTCTGCTGGCTCTGGTACCGGCGGCCCGCGGCTCCGGGTCCCCAACGGGGACCGGCGGCCTGACGAGGCCGATGCCCCCGAACCGTCGGCGCCCCCCCCTCCGCTTTCGCGGAGACGGCACCTTCACGATCGCGCAGTTCACCGACGTCCACTGGCGGAACGGCGACGAGGCCGATCAGCGCTCGCGGGCGCTCATCGAGCAGGTGCTGGACGCGGAGCGGCCCGACCTCGCCGTCCTCACCGGCGACATCGTGGAGGGGAGCGAGGCGGCCGATCCGGGCGAGGCCTGCCGGCAGGTCGTCGCCGCCCTCGAGAGCCGCGCGGTACCCTGGGCCGCGGTCTTCGGCAATCACGACGACGAGGGCTCGCTCTCGCGACGGGAGCTCCTGGACGTGCAGCAGGCCTGCGCCTTCTGCCTCACCGAGCGCGGTCCGGCCGAGGTCACGGGCGTGGGCAACTACGTCTTGCGGATCCTCTCCGCGAGGGGCGAAGCGCTCGCGGCCGCCCTCTATTTCCTGGACTCGAACGCCTACGACCGCCTCGGCCTCGGCCACTACGCCTGGCTCGCCCACGACCAGATCGCCTGGTATCGCAAGGCCTCCCGCCGCCTCGCCCGGGAGTACCGCGGTCCCGCGAAGAGGATCCCGGCCCTCGCCTTCTTCCACATCCCCCTGCCAGAGTACGCGGAAGTCTGGGAGCGCGCGGTCTGCCGCGGACACCGCCACGAAGCTGTCTGCGCCCCCGCGCTCAACAGCGGGTTCTTCGCCGCCCTCGTCGAGGAAGGCGACGTCCTGGGGACTTTCGTCGGGCACGACCACGTCAACGACTTCGAGGGCGAGCTGCATGGCATCCGCCTTTGCTACGGTCGCGCCAGCGGCTTCTCCCCCTACGGGCTCGAAGGCTTCTCCCGCGGCGCCCGCCTCGTGCGTCTTCGCGAGGGCGTCCGAGGGTTCGACACCTGGCTGCGGCTCGAGGACGGCGCGGTCGTGACCGAGCCTCCGCTGCACCGACCGGGACGTCCTAGATCTTGAAGCAGGGCCCGCCTCGGGTTTTGCAATTCTTCACCCCCGCCTTCTCCCGGTTCTCGTCATACTTCTTCGAAGCGTAGTCCCATGGAGGTCGTTCCCCCCGTCACGGACGCCGGCACCCCCCCGGGACCCGGCGTCGTCCGCTTCGGTCTCTTCGAGCTGGATCAGCGCGCGGGCACGCTTCGGCGCGACGGGGCGCTCGTCCGGCTGCAGCCCCAGCCCTTCCGGGTCCTGGCCCTGCTCGCGACCCGTTCCGGCGAGGTCGTCACCCGCGACGAGATTCGCCGCGCGGTCTGGGGCGAAGGCACACCCGTCGACTTCGACCAGGGCCTCGGCTTCTGCCTGAGCCAGATCCGCGCCGCCCTCGGGGATTCCGCCCACGCGCCCCACTACATCCAGACGCTCCCCCGACGCGGTTACCGCTTCCTCCTTCCCGTGCAGGAGGGCCCGAGCACGTCGAGGAAGCCGCGGCGGCGGCTTCCCGCGCTCGTCGGGGGCCTCGCCGCGCTCGGGATCGGAATCGGCGCCGCCGCCCTCGCGACGCGTCCGTCCACCCCTCCCGCCCGCCGCCTCGCCGAGGGGCGGCGGGTGGACCCGGAGGTCTATCAGCTCGTCCTGCGAGGCCGCTATTTCTGGAACCGGCGCACCGCCGACAGCTTCCGCCACTCGCTGCGCCTCTTCGAAGAGGCCGCGCGACGGGACGCGAGCTACGCTCCCGCCTGGTCCGGCATCGCCCAGGCGTGGGTGGGTCTCGCCGACCACGGGTACGTCCCCACGGACGAAGCCGCCCCCCATGCCCGGGAGGCCGTGGCCAGGGCGCTCTCCCTCGACCCTTCGCTGGCGGAGGCGCACGCGGTCAGTGCCTGCATCGCGGGCCTGTTCGATCGCGACGGGGAGGCCGCGCGCCGCCACTTCGACCAGGCGATACTCCTGAACCCGAGCTATGCCCCCGCGCACCAATGGCTGAGCCACCTGTTCCACGAGCAGGGCCGGACCGACGACGCGCTCGCGCAGGCGCGGATTGCGTTCGAGAGCGACCCCGTGTCGGTCGCGATCAGCGACAACCTGGCCGACTCTCTCCTCCTCGCCGATCGAGCGGAAGAGGCCCTCCTGCAGGTGGACCGGACGATCGAGCTCGATCCGGCCTATGCGCCCGCGCACCTCAACCGCGGTCGCGCCCTCCTCAAGCTGCGACGCGTGGACCAGGCCCTCGTCGCGTTCGATCGCGCCGCCTCGCTCGGAGTCCCGTCCGCCGTCGTGCGTACCTACCGGGCCGTGGCTCTCGCTTCCGTCGGCCGCCGGGCCGAGGCGCGGCGCACCCTGGCCACGCTGGGGGGCGCCCGCGGGGACCACTACGAGCGCGCCATGGTCCTGAGCGCGCTCGGGGACGCGGAGGAGGCCCTGACCGAGCTGGACCGCAGCATCGATGCGGGGGAGCCCGCCTCCCGGTGGATCCTGGCCGACGAGACGCTTCAGCCCCTGCGCGCGCACCCGCGAATGGCCGCGCTCGTCCGCAAGCTCGGCCTCGTCAGCTGACGCGTACGCATCTTGCAGGCCCGGCCCGCGTCTGCTACTAAGGCTTGAGGACGCCTGCCCGTATTCCCGTCCGTGGAGGGCTCTCATGATCGCCCCAAGACAGTTCGCCCCCGTCGCGGCGGCGCTGCTCCTGCTCCCCGGCCTCGAAGCCCGGCCCGCCCCCCAGGAGTCGCCCGCGGTCGTGCTGGACCTCGTCGTGCGCGACAAGAAGGGCGTGGCCGTCTCCGACCTCGTTGCCGCAGAGATCGAGGTCTACCAGGACGGCACCCGGCAGACTTTCGCGGGGCTCCACCGGGGGGCGGACGACGCCGGTCCCCGGCTCGTCGTCCTCCTCTTCCCCCGCCTGCCCCACGAGGAGCGCGTTCTCGCCCAGGCCGCGGCCGAGGAGTTCATCAAGAAACAGCTCGGGCCCGGGGTATCGGCGGCGGTAATGAACATCGGGACCGAGATCGTCCCCGTCCAGGACTTCACCGCCGACGCTTCCGCCCTCAAGGCCGCGGTGAAGCGGGCCCTGGACGACAACGCCAAGGCCGGCTATCCGAACGCCCAGGTGCTGTTCGCGCTGGTCGACCGGCTGAAGGACCAGCCAGGCCGCAAGACGGTCGTGCTGTTCTCGGCCGGCCTCGCCCTCCCGGTAGGCGTCGAAGGTGTCGTCGATACCCTCGCCGGCGCCGCCAATCACTACCGCATCAGCTTCTATGGCATCGACCCGCGCGGGCTGGAGCTGTCCCGGGGAGAGATGAGCGCCACTCGGGACAGTCCAGGAGTGGAAACGGAGGTCTGGAACATGGGCGGCGGGAGCAAGGTCAACGAGGATCTACGCGGCTACGGAGTGAACGTCGGCAAGGACGTGCCCGACGCGCTGCCCCAGGCGCTGGCCAAGCTCGCGGCGGCCACGGGCGGCTTCGCGGCGGAGAGAACCAACAACTTCTCCAAGCCCATGCGGGCGATCGCGGAGGACGCGCGCGGCTACTACGAGCTCACCTACACGCCCACCGGGCCCTGGACCGAGGGGGGGCTCCGCCAGACGGAGGTGAAGGTCGCGCGCGAGGGTGCGACGGTGCAGGCACGAAGGAGCTACCTGGTGGGGGAGGCGACTCTGCCCGTGCCCGCCTTCGAGAAGCGTCTGGCCGCCGCCCTCACCTCGGAGCCCCTCGCCCGCGACGTCGAGGTCTGGGACCGCGTCCTCCACTACGCCTGGGATGGGCGGGAGGTGACGCACGTCGTCTGGGTCGCGGTGCCCCTGGCCAGGGTCGCGCTCACCCCCGACGCATCGGCCGGGAAGTTCAAGGGCGACGTCTCGGTCCTGGCGCGCGTGAAGGACGCGTCGGGCAAGGTCGTCGCCACCTTCAGCCGACCCTACCCCCTCGAGGGTCCTCTCGACATGCTTCCCCGCGCGCATTCCCGATCGATCCCGTTCGTTCGCCGCGTGAAGCTCGCGCCCGGGGAGTACACCCTGGAGACCGCGGTGCGGGACGAAAGCGCGGACAAAGTCACGGCCCGACGCACGCCGTTCAAGACCGAGGCTCCGGCGGGGGTTGCGCTCAGCACCCTCTCGCTCTGCGATCTCGTGCCCGCGACCGACACCGACGCCGACGACCCGTTGCGCATCGGCAACCAGCTGCTGGTGCCGAACATCGGGCAGCCGATCAAGGCCGGCCAACCCGCGATGACCCTCTACTCGGTCGTCTACCCGGTGGCCGGATCGAAGGACCCAGCCCAGATGAAGATCACGGTCATGCTCGGGGATCAGCCGGCGAACGCGGCCTCGGCGACGCTGCCCGCGCCCGACGCGCGAGGATGGATCCCCTACGCGACGGCCCTGCGCATGGACGTGCTCCCCCCGGGACCGTACCGCATCAAGGTGGAGGTTGCCCAGGGCTCGAGCCGCGCCGAGGAAAGCCTGGCGTTCACGATCGTCCCCTGATGCCTCAGTGGAAGTCCCGCGATTCGATCGGGCACTCTCCCACGGGAGCGGACCGGGCGGAAAGCGCCCGTACGGAAATGCCGTCGCGCGTCTGCAGGATCCCGTCGATCTCGAGCACGTGGGGAGAGACGAGGGCCGCGTGATCGCGTTCGAAGAGGTCGGGCCGGACGGTCACGTTCACGAGGCCGGTCTCGTCCTCCAGGGTCAGGAACATGAAGCCTTTGGCCGTGCCCGGGCGCTGGCGGCAGATCACCGCCCCCGCCACGCGCACGCGCGACCCGTCGGGCAGGCCCCGGAGGTCCACGGCCCGCCGCACTCCCCTCGCCCGAAGCGTCTCGCGGAAGAGGGCCAGGGGATGCGGCCCCACGGTCAGGCTCGTGCCCAGGAGGTCGCTCCCCAGCCGTTCCGCGAGCGTCATCTCCGGCAAGGGTGAGCCCACGGGCTCCCGCTCTTCCGCTCCCCGGAGGAGCGGGCCCCGCGGACGGCCTGCCTTCTCCACCTGCCAGAGCGCGCTCCGCCGGGTGAGGCCGAAGGCGTTCAGGGCTCCCACCTCCGCCAGCATGCGTTGCTCGTCGCGACGCAGGCCCGTGCGGTCCACGAGGTCCTGGAGCGACGCGAAGGGAGCACGCCGGCGCTCTTCCTCGATCCGCTGCGCGCCCTCCTCCCGCAGCCCCCGCACGTAGGAGAGCCCCAGCCGCACCTCGCCCTCCTCGAGCGTGCACAGCGCGTCGCTCCGGGTGGCGTCCACGGGGCGGAAGCGCACCCCGTGGCGCTGCGCGTCCTTCACGAGCGTGAACGGGTGGTAGAAGCCCATGGGCTGGTTGTTGAGGAGCGCACACACGAAAGCGGCCGGGTGATGGCACTTGAGGTACGCGCTGGCATAGGCGATGAGGGCGAAGCTCGCCGCGTGCGACTCCGGGAACCCGTAGAGGGCGAAGCTCGTGATCGATCGCACCACGTCGTCCGCGGGGGCGCCCGTGATCCCCCTTTGCCGCATCCCCTCGCGGAGCCGCCCCTCGATGGCCGACATCCTCTGCATAGAGCGCTTGAAGCCCATGGCCCGCCGCAGCTCCTCTGCCTCACCCCCCGTGAAGCCGGCCACGGTCATGGCCATGCGCAGGAGCTGCTCCTGGAAGAGCGGCACTCCCAGCGTGCGCTTCAGGATCGGCTCCAGGGTGGGATGGGCGTAGACGACGGACTCCCTCCCGCTCCGGCGGTTCAGGTACGGGTGCACCATCTTCCCCACGATGGGACCGGGCCGTATGATCGCCACCTCCACCACGAGGTCGTAGAAGTGGTCGGGCTTCATGCGGGGGAGGGTGGCCATCTGGGCGCGGCTCTCCACCTGGAAGAGCCCCACCGTGTCCGCCGTCTGGAGCATCGCGTAGACCCTGGGATCGTCCGCGGGCAGGTGCGCGAGGTCGACCTCCACGCCCGTGTCCATCAAGAGCGCGAGGCAGTCCTGGAGCGCGGACATCATGCCCAGGCCCAGGAGGTCGACCTTGATGATCCCGAGGTCGGCGCAGTCGTCCTTGTCCCACTGGATCACCACCCGGCCGGGCATGGTGGCGGGCTCCAACGGGACGACCCGATCGAGCCGACCCTGCGCGATCACCATGCCTCCCGAGTGCTGGCCCAGGTGGCGGGGCAGGTCCTGGATCTCCTCGAAGAGGCGGGCGAAAAGCCGGATGCGGCGGTCGCCGGCGTCGATCCCCGCGCGCACGAGCCTCTTCTCCAGCGTGTCGTCGGCGTCCACGTACTCGAACCGACGCATGTAGCGGGCGAGGTGGTCGATCTCCTCCTGGGGAATCCCCAGCACCTTGCCGATCTCGCGGGAGGCGCTCCGGTCCCGATAGGTGATGACGTTGGCGGTCATGGCTGCCCCCGACGCCCCGTAGCGTTCGTAGACGTGCTGGATCACGCGCTCGCGGCGGTCGCCGCTGGGAAGGTCGAGGTCGATGTCCGGCCATTCCCCGCGCTCCTCGGAGAGGAAGCGCTCGAAGAGAAGCTCCATGCCCACCGGGTCCACCGCGGTGATGCCCAAGCTGTAGCAGACCGCGCTGTTCGCGGCGGAGCCGCGGCCCTGCACGAGGATCCCCTCGCGCCGGCAGAAGCTCACGATGTCCCAGACGATCAGGAAATAGCCGGCGAGCTCCAGCTTCTCGATGAGCCGCAGCTCGCGCTCGATCTGGAGGCGCGCCTTCTCGTGGTAGGGCCGGTACCGCTCGCGCGCCCCCGCTTCCGTCAGGCGGCACAGATGGCCCTGTGGCGTCTCCCCCGGGGGCACCGGATAGTCGGGGAACCGGTAGCCGAGGTCCTGCAGCGTGAACTCGAGGCGCTCCGCCAGCGCTTCCGTGTTCGCGAGGAGGTCGCGGCGGTCGGCGAAGAGCGCCTCCATGGCCCTCGGGGACTTGAGGTGCCGCTCCGCGTTCTCGCTCAGGAGCCGGCCCGCGCTCGACAGCGTCCGCTTCTCGCGGATGCAGGTCAGCACGTCGAGGAGGGGGCGGCCCCTCGAGATCGCGTGCCGCACGCCGTTCGTGACCACGGCCCGGAGGCCCAGCGCGTCCGCCATGTCCAGGAGCGCCTGGTTCGCCGCCTCCTGCTCGCGCCGCCGATGCCGCTGGACGTCCAGGAAGACTCGCGACGGCCCGAAGGCCTGGAGGATGCGGGCGAGGCGGTCGGTGTCCGGAGGCCGTCCCAGCGTCGCAACGCCGGGCAGCGCGAAGAGCCCCTCCACGCTGCCTTCCAGCCATTCCAGCGGGAGCTTCCCCTCCCCTTTCGGCACGCCCGCCTTCATCCGCGTGACGAGCCGGCAGAGGCTCTCGTAGCCCCGCCGACACTCCACGAGCACGGGCAGGCAACCGCCGGCCAGGGTCAGCTCCGCCCCCACGAGCGGCCGGATCCCCGCCGCCCGTGCCGCCTTGAAGAAACGGGGCGCGCCCGAGACCCCGTCCCGGTCCAGGAGGGCCAGGGCCGGATAGCCGAGCGCGGCGGCCCGAGCCACCAGGTCCTCCGGAAGAGAGGAGGCACGCAGGAAGGAGAAGGCGGAGGAGGCGTGAAGCTCGACGTACATGGGATCCGATCAGTTTCGCTTTTTGTTCGCTATCGTGACCGAAGAGGGTCCGGCCGTCAAGGCTCGTCGGCGAGCCGGTCCCGAATCAGGGCGGCCACACGCCGGTGACCCTCCGGGGTCAGGTGCCCGTCGAGCGTGAAGTAGAGCTTCTCCCCCGCGGACGCCGCCTCGCGCAGCCCGGGGCGCAGGTCCAGCACGGGTACTCCGCGCCCCACGGCACCGGCGGCCAGCGCGTCGAAGAGCTCGTCCGCAGCGGGATCGTAGGCCTCCCGGGCGATCTCGTTCCGCGCCACCAGGAGGGGGAGGTACACCTGCTCCTTGCTGGGCATGAGGACGAGCGTCAGGCTCGAGCCGGCAGCGACGGCCCGCCGTTCCGCGGCCTCGACCTTTCCCAGGGTCGCCTCGAAGCCGGCGGCGACCACGGGAAGCCGGCGATCCGTCAACGGCCCCCAGTAGCTCGGAGGGGCGAAGGCAAAGCGCACCGAGCCCCGCTCGAACAGGACGGGGCGGAAGCCCGCCGCCACGTGCAGGCCGCGAAAGCTCAGCCAGCGCTTCGCGAGCTGGTAGACGGCGCTCCTGCCCAGGGCCCGCTCCCGAAGCCCCCGCAGGATGAGCCACGGGCTCCGGCGGACGTCACTCTCCCAGGCGAAGAGCTCGCCGTCCGGGATCGGTCGGCACGGCCCTTCCACCACGTCGTTGGTGAAGAGCACGTAGAGGATCCTCCGCGGAGGCCGCGGCAATCGCTCGAGGGCGAGGTCGAGCATGCGTGCGTACGCGCAGGGTCCGGCCGTCGGCCGGCCCAGGTTGAGGACGCGGAGCCCGGTCTCTCGAGAGAGCCGGGTCGTGAACAGGTCGGGCTCGAGCACCAGCGAGCCGAAGGTCATGGAGTCGCCGACCGCCACCACGTCCGCGGGGAGCGCGAAGTCGGCCTCGCGCAGGATGGGACGAGCCTCCGTGGCAACGCGCAGCGCGTAGGCCGCGGACGGGGCCGATTCCTCCTCGACGAGGGCGCGGAGAGGCAGCGCGGCCCAGGGCGCGTAGAGCCGGAGGGCGCCTTCGCAGAGGAGGGCGCCGGCGGCAAGGCCGGCCACCACCAGAGCGGCCAGTCGGGCCGTGCGACTCACCCGCTCGCGCCCGCTCTTGTCGCCGTCACTGCGGAGATTGTATTTCGCGGCGTTGCCGCGTGTTGACATCCCCAGGGTCCTTTGCCACGCTTCGCGCCGAATTGCCCGAATCGACCGAAGTCGTGGCCAGGGAACCGTGAGTCTCGCCGACCACGCCTACCTCGCCCTGCGCGAGGAGATCCTCCGCGGCCAGCTCCCGCCCGGCACCCCGCTGTCGCGCCGGCGGCTGGCCCGTGAGCTGCGGATGAGCGTCGTCCCCGTCACGGAGGCGCTCCAACGCCTCGAGGGCGACGGCCTGGTGGAGAGCCGGGCTCGCGCGGGCACCCGCGTCCGCGTTCCGAGCGAGAAGGACGTGAGGGAGCTCTACGAGGTGCGCGAAGCCCTGGAAACGCAGTCCGCCCGGCTCTTCGCCCAGCGCGCGACCGAGGCCCACCGCCACGAGATCCGCCGCATGGCCGAAGAGGTGGACGTTCTCTTCGGCCGGCTCGCCTCCGGAGCCGAGGACCCCGCTTTTCGCTCCGCCGTGCACAGTCACCACGTGCAGTTCCACATGCGCATCGCCGAGCACGCGGAGTGCGACACCCTCAAGCAGATGATCGAGCGCAGCCACATCCTGATCCTGAACTGGCTGTTCGACGTCACCGCCCGGCGCACTCCGCTTCCACCCCGCTTCCACAGCGAGCTGGGCGAAGCCGTCACCTCCGGTGATCCGGAGCGGGCGGACGCGGCCATGCGCGCACACGTCCGTTACGGCCTGAAGGAGATCGCGGGCCAGCTGAGTCACCTCGACGCCTCGGAATGGCGCGAGCCCCGTTCCGCCGCCGCCGGAGGGCGGCGCCGGCTCGCCCGCTGATCTCGGTCCATCCCCCTAAGCCCTGCCTCCCTCGCCCCCTTGCCATCCCACTTACAATATGAATGAGGGCTCACTCAGGAGGTGACCCATGTTCGGGTGGCTGGCCGCGGCGGCGAAGGCACGCAACCTGGTCCCCGAGATGTCGGCCACGGAGCGCGAGGCCCTGGAGGCGGGGACCGTCTGGCTCGACGGGGAGCTCTTCTCCGGCCACCCGGACTTCGCGCGCATCCTCCGCGAGCCCTACCCCCAGCTCGGTCCCGAGGAGCGCGCCTTCCTCGACGGTCCCGTGGAGGAGGTCTGCGGGATGGTCGAAGAATGGGAGATGAACCGCCGGCGCGAGTTCCCCCCGGAGGTGCTTCCCTTCCTCCGCGCGCACGGTTTCTTCGGCCTCGTCATCCCCAGGGAATTCGGCGGAAAGGGCTTTTCCGCCCTCGCCTGCTCCGCGGTCTTCGGCAAGCTCACCTCCCGCTCCCTGGCCCTGTCCTCCCTCGTCCTCATCCCCAACTCGGTGGGGCCGGCCGAGCTCATCGCCGCCTACGGGACGAAGGAGCAGAAGGACCACTACCTGCCCCGCCTGGCCAGCGGGGAGGAGATCCCCTGCTTCGCCCTCACCGAGCCGGAGGCGGGATCCGACGCCGCCGCCATGCGCTCCCGAGGCGTCGTCTTCGCGGGCGCGGACGGCCGGCTCTACCTCCGGCTCAGCTTCCAGAAGCGCTACATCACGCTTGCTCCCCTGGCCACGCTGATCGGCCTCGCCGTCAAGGTCGTCGACCCCGAGAACCGCCTGGGCAAGGGCGAGGACGTGGGCATCACGTGCGTGCTCGTGCCCGCCTCCGCGAAGGGTGTCGAGATCGGCCGCCGCCACGACCCCATGGGTGTCTTCTTCCCCAACGGGCCCGTCGAAGGCCGGGACGTGGTGGTGGCGGTCGACCAGATCATCGGCGGACCCGCCGGGGCGGGCCGGGGCTGGACGATGCTCATGGAAGCGCTCTCCGGCGGCCGCGGTATTTCCTTGCCCGCGCAGTCGGCCGCGGGCGTTCGCATGGCCGCCCGGGGGGTGGGCGCCTACGCCGCGGTCCGGCAGCAGTTCGGGATGTCGATCGGCCGCTTCGAGGGGATCGAGGAGCCGCTGGCGCGCATCGCCGGCACGAGCTACCTGATCGATGCCGCGCGCGTCTTCACCTGCGGCGCGGTGGACAGCGGCAAGAAGCCGGCCGTCCTGTCCGCGGTCGTCAAGTACCAGTCCACGGAGGCCCTGCGCCGCGTCGTGAGCGACGCCATGGACGTGATGGGCGGGGCCGGGATCTGCGTGGGCCCCCGCAACCTGATCGCCCGCGGCTACATGAGCGCGCCCATCGGCATCACCGTGGAGGGGGCGAACATCCTGACCCGCACGCTGATCATCTACGGCCAGGGGGCGATCCGCTGCCATCCGTACGCGCAGCAGGAGATCGGCGCCCTCGCCCGCGGCGACGGCGACGCTTTCGTGGGCGCCGTGCTGCGGCACCTCGTCTTCCTGCTGCGCAACCTCCTGCGGTCGGCCCTCCTCGGCCTCACCCGCGGATGGCTCGCCTCCTCTCCGGTGAGCGGCCCCACCGCGCGCTACTACCGCCGGCTCGCCTGGGCTTCCGCCACCTTCGCCACGCTCTCCGATCTCGCGATGATCACCCAGGGCAGCCGCCTCAAGCAGAAGGGGAAGCTGACCGGCCGTTTCGCGGACGCTCTCTCCTGGATGTACCTGGCGCTGGCGGCCCTGCGCCGCTACGAGGCCGAGGGGCGGCGCCCCGAAGACCTGCCCCTCGTGCAGTGGGCGGCCGAGACGAGCCTCGCCCAGGTCCAGGCCGCTTTCGAAGGGATCCGACGCAACTTCGACGCTCCCCTGCTGGGCTTCCTGCTGCGGGGCCCCGTCGCCTTCTTCTCGCGGCTCAACCGGCTGGGCGCTCCCCCCTCGGACCGCCTGGGGGCCCGCGTCGCCCGCCTCCTCACGACGCCGGGCCCCGTTCCGCGACCGCCTGGCCGAGGACGTGTACATCCCGTCGGATCCGACGGGAGGCGGTGGGCCGGCATCGAGCGGGCCTTCCGACTCGTCGCCGAGGCGGCGCCCGTATTCGAGAAGATCCGCGACGCGGTACGCGCGCCGAGCGGCTGCCCAAGGGCGCGCCCGACGACCCTCGTCGACGCGGCCCTCGAGGCGGGGGTGATCGACGCTCGCGAGGCCGCGACCGTGCGCGAAGCCGCCGCGGCCCGCGAGGACGCGATCCAGGTCGACAGCTTCTCCCTCGCCGAGTACCAGCGGCGGCCCCCCGTCTCCGAGGAGTCGCAGACGGTCGGAGCTGCGCGTTAGGCGCGGCCGGCGAGCTCCACCGCCAGCTTCATCGCGGCGACGAGGCTCCCCGCGTCCGCCTTCCCTTCCTCGACGATGTCGAAGCCGGTGCCGTGGTCGACGGAGGTGCGCACGAAGGGCAGACCCAGCGTCACGTTGACGGCATGGCCGAAGGCCAGGAGCTTGACCGGGATCAGGCCCTGGTCGTGGTAGGCGGCGAGGACGGCGTCGAACTCCCCCCGGGCGGCGCGAACGAAGAGGCTGTCCGCCGGATACGGCCCCTCGATATCGAGTCCCTCCCCCCGTAGCTGGGAGACGGCGGGGCGAAGGATGCGCTCCTCCTCGTCTCCGAAGAGCCCGCCCTCTCCCGCGTGCGGGTTGAGCCCGCAGAGCGCGATCCGCCTCCCCGGGCCACCGAACCGCGGGAGCTCGCGGTGAACGAGCCGGGCGACGCGGCGCGACTTCCGCCACGCTCAGCGCCTCGGGTACCGTCCGCAGAGAGCGGTGGATGGTCAGGAGGGCGACCCGCAGGCCTCCCCCCACGAACATCATGGCCACGTCCGGCGTACCCGCCGCCTCGGCCAGGAGCTCGGTGTGCCCCGGCCAGGGGTGGCCGGCGGCATGCAGCGACTCCTTGTTGAGGGGCGCGGTGACGAGGGCGTCGACGCGTCCCTCCTTCGCATCCCTGACCGCACGCAGCACGGCGGCGGCCGCCACCCGTCCCGCTTCCGCAGCGGAGCGACCGAGGACGACCGGAGCTCCGAGCGGCACATCCGCGACCGATACGTTCAGATCGTCGAGCGGCCGGAGGCCGAACAGGCGGGCCCGCTCCGAGAGGATGGCCGCGGGCCCGTAGACCGTGATCTCCGCGCGTGGCCTCTCGGGGTCCGCGAGGGCCTTGAGCACGACCTCGGGGCCGATCCCCGCGGGATCGCCGGCGGTGAGGGCGATCCGGATCACGCCGGTAGGACCGGTTCCTGTTCCTTCGGTTTGGGCACCGCGGGCACCTCCGGGTCGAAAAGCGAGCTTAATCGGCGCAGACAGCACCGGTCAACGGTGGTCTGGGAAGAGCACGCGCCACGTGTCATCGGAGGTTAAATCGTTACGGTTCAGGCGGAAGGCCACAGTGACAGGGGGCCGCTTCATTTTTCTGGCACAGATGGGCAACAAAGGCCTTAACATAATTGGATTGGGGCCCGTCGCTGTTCCCTCCAGGGCCTGAACTCTAGGTAGAAGGAGAAAGAATGCTAGCGAAGCGTTGCCTCGTCGTGGCCTCGTCGCTCCTGTGCATGCTCGTCCCCGGGATCGGGTCCGCTGCCCAGACCGGTGATCCCGACGGTGTGGTGATGGACGCCGTGCCCACCCCCCCCATCGCTTTCATCGCGATCACGCCCTGCCGACTCGCCGACACGCGCGGCAACGGCTTTACCGGCCCCTTTGGCCCGCCCTCGCTGATTGCGACCACACCCCGTGTCTTCCCCGTCGCCGGCAATTGCGGCGTCCCCCTCACGGCCCAGGCCGTGTCGGCCAACGTGACCGTCACGAACACGGCCGGCCTCGGCTTCATCTCGGTCTGGCCGGACGGATCACCGCAGCCGGTCCCCCTCGTGGCTACGCTTAACTACTCGGCGGGGCAGACCATCGCCAACGCGATGATCGCGCCTCTGGGCACGACGGGGGGCATCACGATCTACCCGAAGGTGGGGCTCGACCTCATCATCGACGTGAACGGGTACTTCGACACCGGCGCGGCGGGACCGACAGGGCCGACGGGACCGGCGGGACCGGCGGGACCGCAGGGAGTGACAGGGCGCGACGGGACCCGGACCGACGGGCCCGCAGGGTGCGCAAGGTGTCCAGCCGCAAGGAGCAGTGGGACCGACAGGACCCGCTGGCGTGACCGGAGTGACGGGACCCGCTGGCGCGACCGGAGCGACGGGACCGACCGGGCCGACGGGTATCGTCGCCATGGGCGTTTTCGACGGCTTCAGTCCCCTCGATAGCGGGAGGCTCGACCGTCTACGTGTTCGCCGGGCCGACGGCCGTCGTCACCACCGCCGCGGGCCAGCGGCTCACGGGAGCGGCAGAAGCGCCCATAGGGCTTCCCGGCGGCTCGCCGGTCCAGAGCCGCCTTCATTGGCCTCTGCTATCAGGCCACGACTCCACCGGGTTCCCCGATCATCAACTTCGTGGGAGGGAACTTTTCCATTCACCTGATGGCCCCGGAGCGCAGGGGCTACCCGGCGGCCGGCTCCGTCGTCCCGGGCGCGGGTACCTGGAACGTCGGCATGTGCGTACAGAACCCGGGCCCGACGTCATCAGCCACAACGACTACGTGAATGGTTGGGTAATGGTCACCAACTAGACGGGGCTCCGGTCATCCCCGGCTGGGCCGCGCCTTCCCCGCCGGGGATGACCACCGCTTCGTCCCGCGCCGTGACCTTGCTCAGCAGCGGCCGGCGCAGGTAGTCGATGATGTAGTCGGCGAGCTGGCCTCCTTCGTTGAAGCGCTCGTCCACCCTTGCGCCGGTTCCCCTCGATCCAGGCTGGTCGAGACGCTTCAGTCCTCGTCCGCGCCCTTGTCCTCGTTCTCCTTGGTGGTTCGGGGACATGCCTCATCTGCGCCGAGCTCAGTTCGCAACGACTTAGCGGGTCAAGGCACGCACTGAGATGCGCCGAAACGCTCCGAGGTTGGACACTCGATGGACACTAGCGGACCCAGGCCGAGACCACTAAGTCTGTCGCCGGGACTTAGGCTCAGACCCGGGTCGCCGTGTAGAATCTAGAGGGGCTCGAATGGAAGGTGAGTTCCTTATCACGATACTTCCGGTAGCGAGCTACACGGCGTTCGCGGTAGAAGGCCGGGTAAGGCTGCCATTTTCGAAAGCCCAATCTGTCGCGGCAATCGAGCATGCGGCCGCACGCCATTTGCCACTCGGCCTTTTTCATCGACTCAACTCGTCCACCACGGATCCGTCCGAAGCCGAGCTGTCCAGAATCGGCGTAACGGCCGTAATCCTGGAGAACTGGAAAGTTTCCTGATGGCTTTGTTTACGTTGACCTAAGAATGCTTCGTAAGATTCAAATGGTCCGCATTGTTAGGACCGATCCGTTCATGAGTGCATTGGTAGTTGAGTCGAAGACCCCCGCGACATCGCGTTGGCTTGGTGGGAGCGTCGCGGATCACGGAATTGCTACGCACAGGATCCCCGAGCCACGCCGCGTTAGCCCAAGCGTCCCGCAGGCCCAGGGCGTTCTATGGCGCGGCGTCGAGCCGAACGCCATCGAGCCGAACGATGAGGAGCCGGACGATGAGGAGCCGGACGACGACAAGCTGAGCACCTACGAGGCCGTCCTTGGGATCCCCGACATCGCGACGTATCTCAACGACGAGTCTCTAGATAGAATGCGTAAGAAGGTTCTCAAAGGGCGCGCTCGCAAGAAGAAAAAGTAGAGGGCGCGAGGCGTCGGTTGCTAAGAGCGCCCTTATTGCCATGACCGCGCGTCCCTAAGCAATCCCTTCAATCTCTGTCAGATCATCGCCGCGCAAGAAGCTCGCCACTGGGGCTGCCTCTGTAGTTGTGTTCGCGCGCGGTCCATCAATCCCAGCGTCACGCTCCAGGAACGCTAGTCCCCGCATGAGTGCGAGGCTGAGGATGTCCTTCGCCTTGCTCTCCTTGGGTTGCGAGCGCTTGTGCTCGTTCGTGTACGCGAGCTGACGGCGTGTCCGCCGACGACACCCCCGAAGGCCGGCTCATGCGGACAATGCTCGGCGCCTTCGCGGCCTTCGAGCGCGACTTGATCCGAGCCAGGACTCGTGCCGCGCTCGCGGTCAAGCGGGCACGGGGCGAGCTTACCGGGACGGCCCCCTACGGCTTCCGCGCAGTAGCCGGCCGCCTGGAGCCGCACGAAGACGAGCGCGCGACCTTGGCGCGCATCCTCGACCTGCTGAGCAAGGGCAAGAGCCTCCGCGCGATCCTCAACCGCCTGGAGTTTGAAGGCGTTCGCGCGCGCGGCGGCCGACCCTGGCACCTAACCAGCCCCGCGCGCATCCTCCGGCGGCGGGCAGCATGAAGCACCGGGGGAAGATGGGACGGCCGAACGTTCTAGGAGAAACCCGGGTGGTGCCCTGCCGGCTCCCGGTCGCGCTACTCAGACGACTCGATGCCCACGTGGCCAAGCTCCGCGCCGAACGTCCAGGCTCGATCACCACCCGGGCGGACGCAATTCGCGCGCTTCTCATGCGCGCCCTCGGCAAGGCCGGAGAGTAAGCTGCTACCGAACCAGTCCCCTACTGACGGAAACTGGTCACAAGCCAAACTCAGGGGTGTACACTTCGCAAACAATTGAACCAGCCGTTCCCGGAAGATGTTCGAAGTAGGGGCTCGGGTATGGGCATCGACATTCCGACCTGTGAACTGTGCGGAGCGCCGCTGGAATCGCCAACCTCTGACGAATGGCAGAACATCCCTCTCCTCTACAGGCAGCTGCTAGAGCGGTGGCCGGTCTGTAGCAAATGCGGGGCAGCACAGTTTTACGGCGGGGTGATGCGACACGTTCTCGACTTGCCGGCTGATTCGCTGCCTAAGCTGCCCAAGCAGACGGTACATTGCGATTCCTGCGGCGCATCGTTTGTCCTGACGACGCCTGATGCTGAAATGCGGTACTTCCTGTCGCTCCCTCAGCAGGACGCCGAGGATTACCACAGCGGGGTAATTAGCGTGAGGTGTACAACCTGCGGCATCCTCAAGATGGTCCCGGTCTACACCAAGGTTGCAGTACAAGCCGTGGGCAAAGCCTGAGGCATTTGGTCTCTAGCGCCGCAATCCTATCCAGCAGCGGCTTAAGTGCTTCACGTCGCGCCTGCTCGGCCACGATCCCCGGAACACCCTGCGGTCAACGTGCGCGGCCAAGGATGCTAGAGACTGCGTAACTATGAGGTGGCTACTTCGGTGGCTCTTGGGGAAAGACGAGCGAACAAGACGCGCCCCCCGTTTTAACCTCGTGCCTGGGCTTAGTGTGGAGTTGGTAAGTTCGGGATACCCGAAGGACCCGAGGATGATGACGATCTGCTTTCTCTCGACACGGCCAGACTTGATCAGCCTCGCCTTCACAGGCCACCAGGTTTGCCTGCTCTATGTCGGCAAGCAAGGCGGCAGTGCCGCCTTCCGACTGCTAGCAAAGGAACCACATGTCTTTCGCCTCGACATGGTCGAGCCCCCAGAAGAGCAGTACCAACCCGGTGTCTACTTGCTTGAGGCTGGCGGCTTTCGAAAGGTTGCGACGGCGAAGGGCGAGGCTCTGACGAACTGAGCGGCTCCACGGCAGCCCCTACGCCGCCGCCCCTTCGCTCTGGCCCCCGATGTCCGCCCCGGAGAACGAGCCATCCCGGCGATCGACCCACGGCGGGCCTGGACGAACGACCCCGCGCCGCATCCGCGAGCGCTTCTACCGCCGCACGCTCCCGGGTCCAAAGCCTCATCGCGTACCGCGTGAGTCTGTACTTGATTCGGCCCGGACCGAGCCAGCGGGAGTCTTCGCCGTCCCTTCGCTCTTCTGGAAGCCGTCCAGAGCGCGCCAGGATGCCCGAGGTTGAGCGCTACGTGGCTTGGCAAGGTGGAGGGTCGCCGCTCGAATCGCTTCAACGTCGCGCTCCTCGTCGTCCTGCGCCAAGGCGTCCGCGAGCCGGGGGCCATCTTCGCCATGGAGGGTCAACTCCCACTCCTGCGTCCCCGGAAGCGTCGAGACGGCCGCCGACTCGATCACGAGCGAGCCGCGCTCACCGCCGAGAAGATCAGCGTCCGCGACCGTTCTATGAAGGTGGATATGCAGATCGGGCAGCACGGCGGGCTCAAGGCGACGAAAACCGGCGAGGAGCGCACCGTAGACGTGTCGAGCAAGCTCCTGGCGCTCCTCACCTCGCTGTTCCACGTCGAGGGTGAGCGTCCCACCGGCCCGTGGCTGTTCTACCCGGAGTTGGGGCCGAGCCCGAGTGAGAAGGACGTGCAGCGCGTCTACAAGAACGCGTTACGGGCAATGCGGCGGTGCTTGAAGGCCGCAGGGCTCCCGACTTACTTCGGGCTCCACGCGCTCCGACACACCTACGCTCCGGGCTCATCTCGCAGGCAGTCTCCCCCGCCTACGTGCAGGCGCAGATGGGACACGCCTCGATCCAGCAGACGGTGGACACCTACGGCAGCTGGTTCCCTCCCCGGGTTCCGGGCGCTGTGGACACGCTGGCCGAGTCGTTCACCCCACGCGGTGGACACTGGATGGACACTCGGGGCACTTTGACGGGGGTTGCTGGAAGCTAAGTCGTTACGGCTCAGTCCTCGTCCGCGCCCTTGTCCTCGTTCTCCTTGAACATGTACTTGATGTTGTCCTTGAAGAGGAGGATGTTGGGCTCGCTGGTGCGGTGCACCTTGAGGGCGGTCTTGTCGTACCACTCGATGGTGCCGCGCAGCTCTTCTCCGTCCTTGAGCACGATGACCATGCGCGTCCGGTTGGCCATCTGCTTCGCGTAGTAGTAGCCCTCGGCGTTGGTCTGCTCGGGGGGGATGGGCTTCCGCTGTCGATAGAGCTTGGGCGAGGGGTGGAACTGCTCCTTGACCTCGGTGAGGTCGGGGCGGATCAGCTTGCGATTCATGGGTCGCCGACCTCCTTTCGGCTTCTCTCCCGGAATCGACAGGCCGCGGCCGGGGGCAGCGGTCTCGGGACTTCCGGGCGGGGGGCTGGAATTGTCTCCTTCTAGCACAGGCCACGAGACGGGCGCAAGGATTCAGCCGGCGAGCGTCTCCAGGAGCACGTCGAAGGACAGCAGCTTGTTCGCGTATCCGCGTAGCGCTTCCCGGGTCTCCCCCGCCGCCTCCGCCAGCTCCGCCGCGCGGCCCCCCACCGCGGCCCGGGACAGCGTGGCCACCCGCTCCCCCACGTCGGCGTTGAGGAGCCGGGCGGGGGCCACTCCGGCGCGCGCGGCCGCGAGATCGCGCAGGAGGGAGCGCAGCGTGGTGAGGGCGAGCGCCGGATCCTCCGTCTGCTCCAGCCGCTCCGCCGCCGTCATGCGATCGAGCGGAGAGAGCCGGTCGATCCTCTCCAGGAGGGCCAGCAGCTCCTCGCGGAGCGCCCGATAGGCCTCCGACTCGAAGGCGAGGGCCGCCCCCAGGCTCCCGGAGGCCAGCGCCGCCCGCAGGCGGGCCTCCGCGGGGGCGAGCCCCTGCCGCTCGACGAGGTGGGCTTCCACCAGCGACGAGGCGAGGGGCCCGAAGCGCAGGACCTGGCAGCGCGAGCGGATGGTGGGCAGGAGCGCCTGGGGCGAGGCCGTCACCAGGAAGACGTGGGACGTGGCCTGGGCTCTTCCAGGCTCTTGAGCAGCGCGTTCTGCGCCTGCTCGGTCATGGCGTGGGCGTCGTCGATCAGGAAGGCGCGCGCCCGCGCCTCGAAGGGAGGAACGAGGATCTCGCGCACGGCGTCCCGGACCTGTTCGATCTTGATCGCCGCCGTGGCCGGCTCCACGATCGTGAGATCCGGATGCAGCCCCCGTCCGGAGCGCGTGCAGGCCCGGCACTGCCCGCAGGCGTCCCCCTCGAGGCCCCGCTCGCAGAGAAGCGCCCGCGCGGCGGCCAGGGCCAGCGTGCGCTTCCCCACACCTTCCGGGCCGGAGAAGAGAAGCGAGTTCGGGAAGCGACCCTGGCGGAGGGCCCGAACGAGGACGCCCCGGATGCGGTCGTGGCCCAGCACCGCGGCCAGGCTCACGGTGTCCCCCCGAAGAAGCCCCGCCCGCGCAGAGCGCCCAGGATGCGCTCCCCCACCGTGTCCGCGTCTCCCTCGCCGTCGATCCGCACCCAGCGCGAGGGCTCTTCCTTGATCATCGCCTCGTAGCCGGCACGCACGCGCTCGTGGAACTCGCGCACCTCGGCCTCCAGGCGATCGTGGGCCCCGCGCTTTGCCACCCGGGCCAGCCCCACGGCCAGGGGCACGTCGAAGAAGACGATCAGGTCCGGGCGCAGGCCGCCGGTGGCGATGTCGGCCAGCGCGCGCAACGCGGACAGGGGCAGTCCGCGACCGTAGCCCTGGTAGGCGATCGACGTCTCCACGAAGCGGTCGCTCACCACTGTCCGGCCGGCCTGGAGGGCGGGCCGGACGACCTCGGCGACGTGTTGGGCGCGATCGGCGAAGTACAGCAGGGCCTCGGTGGCGGCCACCATGCCTTCACTGGCCCGGTCCAGGATGATCTCGCGGACCCGGCGCCCGATGGACGTGCCCCCCGGCTCGCACGTCACCACCACCTCGCCGGGCAGGCGCTGTCCCAGCCGCTCCGCTTGCGTGCTCTTCCCGCTCCCTTCCATACCCTCGAACGTGATGAATGGCATCGGAGAAGTGATTCTAGCAGCTTGACCTTCCGCCCCCCCCGGGCGTAGCGTCCCCTTTCTCCATGCTCACCCTCGCCGGGAAGACCGCCCTCGTCAGCGGGGGCAGCCGCGGTATCGGCCGCGCCATCGCCGTGCTCTTCGGCCGCCTGGGGGCCCGGGTGGCCGTCAACTACCGCGCGGACGAGGCCGCCGCGCGCGAGACGGTGGCGGCGGTGGTCGCGGAGGGCGGGCAGGCCGTGTCCTTGCGGGCCGACCTCTCCCATCCCGAGGAAGCGGACCGGCTCGTGGCCGAGACGGAGAAAGCACTCGGGCCCCTCGACGTCCTCGTCGCGAACCACGGCATCTGGAAGCGTGCCTCCCTCGAAGACATGACCCCTGAGCGGTGGGAGGAGACGCTCCGGGTGAACCTGGGCGGGACGTACGCGCTCTGCCGGGCGGCGGCCCTGCGGATGATCCCCCGCCGGGCGGGGGTCCTCATCACCATCGCCTCCACCGCCGGGCAGCGGGGCGAGCCCCACTATTCGCACTACGCGGCGAGCAAGGGCGCGCTCCTGGCGTTCACGAAGTCGCTGGCGGTGGAGCTGAGCCCCCACGGCATTCGCGTCAACGCGGTTGCTCCGGGCTGGGTCGCGACGGACATGAGCCGGGAGGCCCTGGCCGGGCCCGACGCGGCCGCGGCCTTGCGCAAGATCCCGCTCGGCCGACCCGGGAGCCCGGAAGAGATCGCGGGCCCGGTGGCCTTCCTCGCTTCCGACCTCGCCTCGTACCTTTACGGCGAAGTCCTGTGCGTCAACGGAGGCGCGGTGATGGCGGTCTAGGCCGAGACCTTGCGCCGCGAGGGGTGCAGGCGCGCCACGTAGCTGCGCACGGTCTGGGCGAGCGCAGCCTCGATGAGGATGGTGGGCTGGGACCGGTCGCCCAGGACGCATATCCCCTCCTGGGCCTCCAGGACGATCCCCACGAGTATGGAGACCTTCGGGGTCTGGATCTCGAGGAACTCGAGTCCCTCGTCGTCGTCCGTCCAGACCGTGCGGTCCCGGAGGTCGATGACGAGGCCGGGGACCTGCTCCGCGAGCGCCCGGACCTTCACCTCCGCCCCCCCGCGCCCCCAGCGCACGAAGACCGCGCCCGTCATCAGGTCGAAGATGAAGGCGTGGAGGACCGAGGGCACCTCGGCCACCAGCTCGTTCAGCACCTGCTCGCGCAGGGCCGCCTCCTCGCGCGCGACCTGCTCCACCGGAATCGCGCTCGGGCGCTGCTCCAGCCGGCTCTGCACGGGGATCGTGACCTCGTGCCGGCTCTTCCAGACCTCGCGGGAGAACTCGGCGAGGAACAGCGCGCTCTCCACGCCGGGAAGCGCCTCCTCCAGCTTCTGGCGGGCCTCGCCCTTCTCGAACGTCACCCCGCCCGCCGTCTCCCAGTAGAAGTTTGAGGCCCGGCCGCGCACGAACAGGATCATGGCCGCGCCCTTGCGGTTCTGGATCTCGAGGGTGCCCGTGTGCTCCGCGGCCTGGAGCCGGCGCAGCAGCTCGTCGAGGTCACCGGCGTTGCGGACCTGGTCCTCGATCTTCTGCCGACGGGTGATGCCCCGCAGCAGGTGGGCCATGTCCAGGGGCAGCTCGAACACCAGGATCGTGCCCACCGGGCCCCCCACCTTGGCCTGCAGCCGCTCCAGCGCCGAGTGGCCGCTGATGGCGACCGCCCCTTCCCGGTAGTGGGCGTTCACCTCCATGCCCGCATAGTAGAAGATGAGCCCGACCGCTCCCGGGAGGCGCACCTCGGCCAGCCCGGTGAGGCCCGTCTCCCGGCAGGAGCGGACGAGGTCGTCCAGGGAGAGCCGATGCACGGACAGGTCCCACTGATGGAGCAGGCGGCTGCCCGGGAACTTCATTTAAGGGACACCCTAAGGGGGCGTCACCGGGAAGTCAAACCTTGCGGGTCCTGGTAACGGGCGGAGCCGGCCTCGTCGGCGGTCGGCTGGCCGCGCTGCTGGCCGGCCAGGGTTTCAAGGTGCTGGCCGGCCGGCATTTGGCCGTCCCTCCCCGCTCAGTCGAGGCGGTTCCACTGGACCTGCTGTCGCCAGCGTCCGTGGAGCGAGCCCTCGAAGCCACCGACGCCGTCGTCCACTGCGCGACCCTGGGGGGGGCCGATGAGTGCGAGCGCCGCCCCCGCGACGCCTACGAGCTGAACGTCACCGCCACGGCTCGACTGGCGGCGGCCTGCCGTGCTCGGGGCCTGAGGCTCGTGGCCCTGTCCACGGACCAGGTCCTTGCCGGCGACCGGGCCTTTTCCCCCGAGACGGAGCCGGCCCGTCCGCTCATGGTCTACGGCCAGACCAAGCTGGAGGGAGAGCAGGCGGTCCTCGCCGCCCATCCCGATGCCGCGGTCGTGCGGCTGCCGCTCATGATCGGCCGAGGTCACGGGCCGCGTGCTACCGGCAGCGAGGCGATCCTCGGCTCGCTGTGCGCCGGCCGGCCCCTGCGCCTCTACGAGGACGAGTTCCGGACGCCCCTGGACCCGGAGTCCGTGGCCGCCGCCCTCGCATCTCTTCTCGCCGGACAGGCCGCGGGAGTCCTCCATCTGGGCGGCCCGGAGAGGCTGAGCCGCCTCGAGCTGGGCCGGCGGGTAGCCCGGGTGTTCGGGCTCTCCCCGTCGCTCCTCCAGCCCGTGCCTCGATCCGCTCACACCGGTCCTCCGCGACCGATCGACGCCTCGCTCGACTCTGGCCGCGCCCGGCGCGAGCTCGCCTTCGCGCCCCGCCCGGTGGACGAGGCGATACGGGAAAGCCGGCCCGACGCCGGTTGATATAATCCGGTCGCATGCCTGAGGAGACGCTCGAGGACCATCTCCGGAAGGCGACCCGCCATTTCACCTCCCCGCTTCCCGAGAACGACACGCTCACGCTCGGGCGCGATCTCCTGCGAGAGATGGCGCGAGCGCACGCGGAGACCCCGCCCCGCTTCCCGCTCCTCGAGCCCTCGGCGATACCCATGCTCGATGGCCGCCCGCGGCTCGAAGGCGGAGGCGCCCCCGACGCCGGCTTCACGCTGTTCGAGGTCGGGGCGCTCCTGCATTCGCTCCTGGCTACGACTCCCCCCGAGATCTCGTGGTGGCTCGACGGCCCCCCGCCCGCCCAGCTCACCTCCCTCGCCCGGACCGCGGCGCTCCGCGGGCTCGTCTCGGCTTCGCCCGACGCGCGCTTCCCCACCGCGCAGGTCGCCGCCGACGCCCTGGACGCCGCCCTCGTCTCCGCGCCCGCCTCGTCTTCCGCCTGGACGATGTTCCGCGGGGGCCCGGAGCGCACGGGCTCCCGCCCGGGTCCCCCGAGCGCGACCCGCCTGACGCCGCTCTGGCAGGCCCCGCTCGGCGCGATCGTTTCTTCCCCGGTGCTCACGTCACGCTGGGTGGTCGCCGCCACCGCCGACGGCCGGCTCGTCTGGCTCGATCGGGGCACCGGCCGGCGCCTCTCCGAGCGCAAAGTGGCGAGCGCCCTCGAGTCGTCGCCCGCGGTGGAGGCCGACCGGCTCTACCTCGGGACGGACGACGGCGAGCTCCTCGCCCTCGACGCCGAGAGCGGACGCGACGTGTGGCGGGCGAAGCTGGGCACAGCTCGTACGCTCCTCGCCGCTCGTGGCCGACGGGCGCGTGCTCGTGGGGGTGGTGGAGGGAAAGGACACGGGCGCCCTCGTCGCGCTCGATGCCGCCAAGGGCAAGCTCGCTCTGGAAGCGCAAGCTCGGCGCGGTCTTCTCGTCGCCGGCCCGGGCCGGAGCGCGCATCCTCGTGGGCAGCGACGACGGGTCGCTGCACGCGGTCGAGCTCGAGAAGGGGAGCCCGATCTGGTCGATCGCCGCTCGGGGCGCGGGTGCGGGCCACTCCCGCGGTGGCGAGCGACTCGGCGGTGGTGGGCGACTTCGAGGGCCGGGTGGCGGCGGTCAAGCTCGAGGACGGGGCCCGCGCTCTGGACGCGCGAGCTGGGCGCACTCCGTCTACTCCTCGGCCTGCCTGACCGCGTCCCTGGCCGTCGTCGGCTGCCACGACGGGCAGCGTCCACGCCCTCGCTCTCGCCGGCGGAGAGTCCGTGTTCGACGCTGAAGACTCGCGGTCCCGTCGTGTCGTCGCCGCTCGCCGTCGGCGAGCGGGTGGTCGTCCGCCTCCACCGACGGCGAGCTCCTCCTGCTCGACGCGGTCGGACAGGTCCTCGCCCAGCTCCGGCTCGCCGCGGAGGGCGCCCAGTCCTCGCCCGCGATCGACGGGGACATCCTCGTGGTGGGCAGCGGACGCGGCCTCCACGCCTTTCGCCTCGAAGCGTGAGGCCCTGGGCATGAAAGAGCTGCGGCTTCCTCCCTGGCTCAAGGCCGGCGTCCTCGAGCGCTACCACGCGGGGGCCAGCCACCTCTTCCTGCTCCACGGCAACGTGCGCGACCTGCATCCCTTCGGCGCCGACTACCTCCCCCTGGCCGAAGGCCTGCGACGCCTCGCTCGCGCGGCGGCCGATCGTCGTCTCCTACGACGTCTCGCTCGGGCCTCTCCTTCCCCGACGCCGCCCGCGAGAAGGCGTTCCGCCGCGTGCTCGGCCTGCAAGGCGGCGCTGCCCGCCGATCCCACCCGGGCCCTGATCGTCCTCGACGCCCTGCTCACGGGTGACCGAACGCCTCCCGCCTCGGTCGGCGTCGTGATCTCGACTACGCGCACACCCTCGCCCCCTCCGGGCCCCGGCTCCGCGAGCGAGCGCCAGAACATCACCACCCTCGCCCGCTGGGCCGCCGACCCCAAGGTGGCGGCCCGGCGCCCTCTCGTCATCCTCATCGCCCCGTCGCGCGGGCGAGGTCTCGGAGGAGGTCTACGCGGGCGCTTCGGGGGCGGAGGTGGTGGCGGTGCCCCGTCCCGACCTCGAGGCCCGCACCGACTTCGCGCGCCACCTGCGGGAGCAGCTTCGACGACGTGCGCTGGGAGATGACGCCCGGAGGAGCTCGCCGCGCGAGACGGGCGGCCTCGCGCTGGTCGCAGATCGAGGACGTCCTGCAGCGCGCCCGCGGCGCGAGGCGAGCGCCCTGGCCCGCGCTTCCATCGTGGACCGCAAGATCGACCTGCTGCGCCAGGAGTACGGCGACGTGCTCGAGATCCTCGAGCCCGCGCTACGACCTCTCGGCGGTGGGCGGCCTCGAGCACGCCGTCCGCGAGCTCAAGGAGGTCGCCGACATCATGCGGCGCGGCCTCACCTCCGCCGCGCCCATGGGCATCATGCTCATGGGCCCGCCCGGGCACCGGCAAGAGCTACCTCGCCGAGTGCTTCGCCCAGGAGTGCGGGATGCTCTGCGTGCGCTTCCGTCCCCTGCGCCAGATGTACGTCGGGCCAGTCGGAGCGCAACCAGGAGAAGGCGTTCGCCGCCATCCGCGCCCTCGCCCCCGTGGTCGTGATCGTGGACGAGTCGGACCAGGCCGAGGGCGGCAGCCGCGACCAGGGCTCCGGCGACTCCGGCGTGGGCGAGCGAATGCGGGCCGCCGCCTTCAACTTCTGGGGCGACAGCTCGCTGCGCGGCAAGGTGCTGCGCATCGACATCACGAACCGCGTGGACCTCATCGACTCCGCCATGCGCCGCTCCGGGCCGCACCGACATCAAGATCCCCATCCTCATGCCCGACGAGACCGCGCCGCAGGCAGATCTTCGAGGTCACCGTCCGCAAGCACAAGCTGCACGAGCGCGATCGCGGACTACGCGCCGTTCGCCCGGCGCACCGCCGGCTTCACGGGCAGCGACATCGAGCTGGCCCTCACCACGGCCTACCGCTTCGCCCTGCGCGACGGCGACGGCCGCCCTCGACGAGGCCGCCCTCACCGCCGCCCTCGACGACCTGCTGCCCACCGCGCGCGACCAGCGCGCCATCGACCGCATGACGATCCTCGCCCTGGACGAGTGCCGCAACAAGCGCCTGCTCCCCGCCAACCACGAGGCGCTACGCCGCGAGATCGAGACCCGCCTGGCTGCGGGCTGAGAAACGCCGTCTACCGGGAGGTGACGGCCGCCGACTCCCTGAGATCCTCGCGGATCTCTCGCTGGCTCGATCTCCCGGCGGCCCATTGCACGACCGGCACGGACGCCCCACGCGGCAGGCTGATGCAGACCGGATCCTCGGCCCCGGCCAGGCGGTTGTAGCGATCGAGCGCCCGGCGGAGCCGTGCGACCTCGATCCGCACGGCAGGATCGAGGAGGGGATCGAAGTCCTCGCCCCTCCGAAAAACCCGCCGGGCGATCGTGGCGAGGCTCAGGCTCTCCGGGCGGTTCGCAAGCGTTTCCTCCACCATGAAGCGGAGGAGGGCCCGACCACGCGAAGACGCATCGAAGTCGCGGCTCGCGAGGAGCCGCTCCAACTGCTCGATGACCGCCGGGCCTTCGGGAACGACCCTTGACTCTGGCACGGCATGAGCCTGCCACACGCCAAGTCACAAATGTCGATCCGGGATGGATTTTACGTTTGTTAACACCAAGCGCCGGGCGCGGGCCCGCGGTCAGTAGAGTTCGGCTATCCAGGAGCGCCGGCGCATCGGCGCCTCGTCGTCGTAGGCGTGCTTCCGCGAGCGGCCCACCGGCTTCACCCGGTCGCGCTTCACGCGCTTGTACGGGATATGGCCCAGGAAGTGCGCGATCAGGTTCAGGCGCGCCCGCTCCTTGTCGTCGGACTTCACGATGTGCCAGGGCGCGTGCTTCGTGTCGGTGGCCGCCAGCATCAGGTCGCGGGCGCGCGAGTACTCGTACCAGCGCCGCCGCGACTCGAGGTCGGTGGGGCTGAGCTTCCACTGGCGCAGGGGATCCTCGATCCGGGCCTCGAAGCGCCGCTTCTGCTCGGCCGGGCTGACCTCCAGCCAGTACTTGAGCAGCCGGATGCCGCTGTCCGTGACCTGCTTCTCGAACAGCGGGCAGACCTCGAGGAACTTCCGGTGCTGTTTCCCGGTACAGAAGCCGAGCACGTACTCGACGCCGGCGCGGTTGTACCAGCTGCGGTCGAACATCACGATCTCGCCCGCGGCCGGGAAGTGCTGGAGGTAGCGCTGCATGTACATCTGGCTCTTCTCGCGGTCCGAGGGGGCGGGAAGCGCCACCACCCGGAAGACGCGCGGGCTCACGCGCTCGGTGATCGCCTTGATCGTCCCGCCCTTGCCCGCGGCGTCGCGACCCTCGAGCACGACCACGATCCGCTCCCCGGTGGCCTTCACCCACTCCTGCAGATGGCACAGCTCGGCCTGCAGGCGGCGGAGCTCCTTGTCGTACGCCTTCCCCTTCAGCTTGCGCCCGGCCTCGCCCTTGCGTGCCTTCTTGTCGCGCTTCTTCGCGCCGTTCTTCATGCGTCCCTACCGGGTCAGCGTGACGGTGGCCTTGCGGTCCCCGTAGTGAACGGTCAGGTCGAACGCGTTGCCCTTTTCCTGAAGAGCGACGTCGAGCCGAGGAACGGTGTCCCCTACCTTCTGGAAGACCGCGGGCAGCTTCTGGTAGGTCTCGCCCGGCGGAGGCTCGGCGATCACGTTCATGTCGACGAAGACCTCTCGCATGTCGATGTACCGAATCTCGAAGGTGGGTCCGGCGCCCGCCCGGGCGGGATTGAGCACGAGGAGCGCGGGACCCACCGGGATCAGCTTCCCGTTCCACTTGAGCGGCTCCAGCTGGAGCATGAGCCGGGCGAGCACCCAGCTCCGCTGGGCCGCGGGGTGGGAGCCCCCCTTCTCGAGGGCGTTGAACGCCTGCTCGTCCCACCGGAAGTCGAGGTAGCGGACTTCGAGCCCGGGCGCCTTGACGCTCTTCACGTACTTCGGAGCGTTGGGCGGGGCCTCCTGGCCCAGGAGCGCCGAGCCGGGCAGCACGGCGAGCGCGATCGTGACCACGGCCACTACGTTCTTCATGAACCTGCTCCTTTCCGACAGAGGCCCGCTCTCAGTGGTTGTACGTCCAGCTCACGAAGGCGCGGACCTCGGGGTTCCTCTGGGTGACGGTGTAGAGGCCGGGCGCGACGCTGGGAAGGTCGCTCGTGGTCACGTCGTAGTGGCTGCGGCGGAAGAAGATGGACCCGTCCACCCCGAGCGTCAGGGAGTGGAACACGGGGAACTCCAGCTTCAGCTGCGCCTGCTCGATGCTGTGGTTGGACTCGAGGCCGAAGTTGTCGCCGTTGTAGGTGGCCCCGTTCGAGACGTTGAGGTAGCTGTAGCGGTAGCGCGCGGTGACGAACGGCAGGTTCTTCCTTTGCAGATAGAGCTCGATGGACCCGCCGACTCCCGGCCCGAAGTCGTACTCGCGGAGCCGCTCCCGGTCGGCCACGTCGGCGATGAACGCGTAGTCGGAGTTCACCGCTCCCAGCAGGATCGCGTAGGCCTGCAGGCGGGAGTAGAGCGTGAGCTTGGAGGACGGCGTGAAGCGCGAGAGGAGCGCCGGCCCGATGCCCTGGCCGCCGTACTCGTAGGCCTCGTTGTCGATGTAGTCGAAGTCCTGCTGGAGCGTGAGCAGGTGGCGCTTCCCGTCGCCCAGCGGCTTCGTGAAGAGGTCTCCCCGGATGAGGAGGCGGCCCAGCCGCGTCTTGTCCCCGAAGTTGGACTGCGAGTCGACGTCGAAGCGATCGTAGGGTCGGTGCTGGTCGGAATCCCAGGGGTTCCCGTAGTTCACCATCACCTCGAAGAAGCCGTAGGTGTTCGTGTTGTCCGTGATCGACTCCCCCTGGCCGATCACGCGCGCGCCGGCGCGCAGTAAGAGCTGGAAGTCCGGGCGCCAGTCGTAGGGATTGACAGGATTCCCCTTCACCTCGCTCGCGTCGCCGGACAGGACCCGGTTGAAGCCGCGCACGGGGTCGGCGAGGAACGCGGCCGTCTCTCGCCCGAACCGCCCCTTGCCCCGACTCGAGTTGTCGAGGATGAGGGAGGACACGCGGTACAGGACCTCGCCGCGGGCCATCCCCCCGATGCCGGTCGAGATCAGGTCGTTGAAGGACATGGGGTGCGTCTCCCCGCAGCATTCCCAGACGAACGCTCCCGCGAGCGACATCGCCGACGAGCCCCAGAAGCCGATCCCGTTCGCCCGTGCCGAGTTGAAGTACGTGGATCCGTTGTAGGGGTGGATGAGCTGGTTGGTCCGGAACTCGTTGTCGTCGTAAGTGAAGCCTTCCTCCAGGTTGTGCCAGAAGCTGCGGGGGCTGATCTGGTTGAAGTTCGCGTTCCGGACGTACTCGTTGACCATCGACGACATGAAGTTGATGCTCAGCATCTCCGTCGTGGCCCAGCCCCAGCTCTTGCGCACGCCCCAGGCGTCGTGGTGCGCGTCCGCCGGGGGCAGCGGCCGGAGCTTGCCCGTCGCAGGGTCGACCGCCGGCGGGCCCTTCGGCGGCTCGGGCGGGGAGGCGGCGAAGGGCTGCCAGCCGACTCCCACCTGGAGCCCCCACTGCTGGCCGTCGCTCACCGGCGGCATGTTGATCGGCGTGAGGTCGTACTCCTTCGTGTGGTACCAGCTCCAGAACGCGCCCACGTCGAGGGAGATCGTCTTCCCGAGGTACCACTCGAAGCCGGGCTGCACCCCGAACCCGTAGCCGTTTACGGCCAGGGTGGGGCTGTCCCCCGGGGCGAGGTCCTCCGGGGGCCGGTTGTAGAAGAGCTCGCTGCGGGGGTGGACCCGCACGAGGCCGGCCCGCGCCTGCAGGTAGGGGCGGAAGCTCCCCCGCGGGTTGAAGACGCGGGTCACGGAGCCGAACGTCTCGAGGTTCGCCCACTCTTCCTGGTCCGGGTTGGCCCCCGGCGGAATCACGGACTTCTTGAGATCCATGGAGCCGAACAGCAGGCCGCCGCCGAAGCGCCAATTCCCCCCCTTGGACGACCGGGCGATCTGCACCTCGAACTGGGTCGGCTTCTCGAGGAACTCGCCGTAGCCGCCGCCCGCGCTGCCGAAACCGAACCCGGAGTAGAGGTGCCAGCGCGGAGCGGGTTCGGGTGGCGTCCCTGGAACCCCCTGGCCATTCGCGGGGCCCGCAAGAAAAGCCAGCGCAACGCCGAGAAACGCGAAACGAAGACCAGCTGTCGTTCTCATGGGTCGATACCTCGTGGAGTGCTTCTCAAGGGGTTCGCTTGGCGGAGCGAACGCGAGGGCGTCCCCGGCGCAAGGCCGCACGGTTTCCATATGCCGCCGCGAGCCTAGCAAGCCCCTCCGACCTGCTGCAAGTAACCAACGGTAAGTTACCTGCCGCGACCCCGTCCTCCGGGAGGTCCGGGGTGAGGCCGGAACCGTGACTTCGAGCTGGAACCGTAACTTACCCGTCTGTTACTTCCGGAGGGGTCGCCTCCCGGTCCATCGTCTGGCCCATAGGCGATGCGTGCCCGTGTACCTCCCGCCGGCAGAACGGGGCGGATGGGCGGCCTGTCCGGCCGTGGCGCAGGAGGGCGGGGCCCGAAGCCTGGAACGGAGCCAGTATGAAGCGCGAGAATCCCGACCCCGAGGCCTTTCCCCCGCCCGAACGCGAGCTCCCCACGACGGCGGTTCCGCCGGGCGTGGACCGTCGGACGTTCATGATGCGCAGCGCCGTCATCGGCTCGGCGGCGGTCATCACGGGCTGCACGCCGGCGGAGCAGCAGCAGACCGCGGCGGCCACGGCGCCGCCGCCCCAGGTCAAGGAGGCGAGCCTGTCGCCCGACCTCGACGTCGTCAAGAAGTCCAAGGGCCCGGTGATGACCACGCTCGAGGAGTTCTACAAGGTCGGACCGGGGCCCTCCAGCTCGCACACCATCGGCCCGATGCGCATCACCTACGACTTCTACCAGCGCTGCACGAAGCTGCCGGCGGACCAGCTCGCCAAGGCCACCGCGCTCAAGGTGCACCTCTTCGGCAGCCTGAGCGCCACGGGCAAGGGGCACGGCACGGAGCGCGCCGCCCTCGCCGGCATCATCGGCAAGGAGCCGGCGACGGTCGACCCGGCGTTCCTCGACGGCCTGGCCGCGAACCCGGACCAGATCTTCCCCGTGAAGCTGGGCGACAAGACCTTCGACGCCTCGCTCAAGGACATCATCTACGACGCGCCCAAGGGCGACTTCCCGCATCCCAACACCATGACCTGCAAGCTCATGGGCGGCGACAGCGTGCTCCTCGAGCAGGAGTACTACTCGGTGGGCGGCGGGTTCATCGAGTGGAAGGGCTACGAGCCGCCGAAGAAGGGGCAGCCGAAGTACCCCTACGCCACGATGAAGGAGCTGCTGGCCCACGCGGAGACGAACAAGCTCTCCGTCGCGCAGGTCGCGATGGCGAACGAGGTGGCGGTCTCCGGCAAGAGCGAGGCCGAGATCAACGCCTTCCTCGACAAGATCTCGACGCGCGATGGTCAACATCGTCAAGTCGGGGCTGGCCGCGCCGACGAGCACTCTGCCGGGCCCGATCAAGCTCAAGACCAAGGCCGGCGAGGTCTACAAGCGCGCGATGGACGACAAGTTCGAGAGGCAGCGCGGCGTCGGCGTCGTGTCCGCGTACGCGCTGGCCGGCTCGGAGGAGAACGCCCGCGGCCACCTCGTCGTCACCGCGCCGACCGGCGGCTCGGCCGGCGTCATGCCGGCGCTCGTCTACGCGCTCGGCGAGGGCGGCCGCAAGCTGCCGCAGGAGAAGATCCGCGAGGGCCTGCTGGCCGGCGCGGTCGATCGGCTACCTCGTGCAAGCACAACGCGACGCTCTCCGGGGCCGAGGGCGGCTGCCAGGCGGAGATCGGCGTCGCCTCCGCCATGGGGGCGGCCCTCATCGCCCAGGCGCACGACTTCGAGCCCCAGGTCGTCGCGAACGCCGCCGAGTCGTCGCTCCAGCATCACCTCGGAATGACGTGCGACCCGGTCGCGGGCTTCGTGCAGGTGCCCTGCATCGAGCGCTGCGCGTTCGGCGCGGTCAAGGCGTGGACGGGCTTCATGATCGCGAGCAACGAGATCCCGGCCAACCGGCGCGTGGACTTCGACACGACCGTGAACGCGATGGCGCTCACCGCCAAGGAGATGAACTCGAAGTACAAGGAGACCTCCGAGGGCGGCCTCGCGGTCTCGGTGGTGCTCTGCTAGACGGCCCGAGACCGGCACACCCGGAACCCCATGAGCAACGGCGTCAGGGCGGCCGGCGTCGCCTGGCTGATCACGGCCGTGTACTACTTCTACCAGTACACGCTCCGGTCGGCGCCGGCCGTCATGATGCCGCAGCTGTCGGAGGCGTTCGGCCTCAGCGCGATGGGCGTCGCCTCGATGGTCGGCCTCTTCTACTGGGGCTACTCGCCGTTCAGCCTCGTGGCCGGCGCGGCGATGGACCGGCTGGGGCCGCGAAAGGTCGTCCCCCTGGGCGCGGCCGCGGTCGGCATCGGGGCGCTGCTGTTCGCCTCGGGCAGCAGCGAGGCGGCGAGCGTCGGCCGGCTGCTGCAGGGCGCGGGGGGCGTCTTCGCGCTCGTGGGGGCCGTCTACATCGCGACCACGAGCTTCCCCGCCTCGCGGCGGCCACGCTCATCGGCGCCACGCAGATGTTCGGCATGGCCGGCGGATCCGCCGGCCAGTTCGTGGTCGGGCCCGTGATCGCCGCGGGCGTCCCCTGGAGCCGCTTCTGGATCGTCATGGGCGTCGCCGGCCTGGTGATCGGCGCGGTGCTCTTCGTCCTCCTGCCGGAGCAGGAGAAGACGGCGCCGGGCGACGACTGGCTGAAGGACGCGCGTGCCGCGCCATGGGCATCGGTCTTCCGGAACCCGCAGTCGATCCTGTGCGGGATGATCGCGGGCCTGCTGTTCATTCCGACGACGATCTTCGACATGATCTGGGGCGTCCGCTACCTGCAGGAGGCGCGCGGCTTCGAGTACGCCTCGGCGGTGATGCGCTCGGCGACGGTTCCCCTGGGCTGGATCATCGGCTGCCCGCTGCTCGGCTTCGTCTCGGACCGGCTCGGCCGGCGCAAGCCCGTGATCCTGGCGGGCGCTCTCGTCCTCCTGGCCTGCCTCGCCTGGATCCTCTACGGCCCCGCGGACGTCCTGCCGCCGTACGTCCTCGGAATCGTCGCGGGAATGGCGTCGGGCGCGGCGATGCTGCCCTACACCGTGATCAAGGAGGCCAACCCGCCCGAGCTGAGCGGCACGGCGACGGGCGTGGTCAACTTCCTGAACTTCACCTTCAGCGCGCTGCTGGGCCCGGTGTTCGGCGGGATCCTGCGGAGCGTCGGCCGGCGGCGCCGCCTCGATGACGCTCGAGCACTACCAGACGGCGTTCGAGCCGCTTCTCTACGGCGTCGGCCTGGCCATCGTCCTCACCTTCTTCCTGAAGGAGACGGGGTCCGCGGCGCGTCCGCCGGCCGCCGCGCAGGAGATCCATGAGCCCAAAGACCGGAACGCGGAAAGTACGAGCGGCTGCTCGAGAGGTGCAAGAGCCTCGCCGCCGTTCCCACGGCGGTGGCCTACCCCTGCGAGGAGTCGGCGCTCGCGGGCGCGGTCGAGGCCGGCGCAGAAGGGGCTGATCGAGCCGATCCTCGTGGGCCCGGCCGCGACGATCGAGGAGATCGCGCGAAAGGCGGGGATCGACCTCGGCGCGCGTCCGAGATCGTCGACGCTCCGGACGGCCCGGCCGCGGCGGCGAAGGCCGTGGAGCTGGTCCGCGAGGGCAAGGCCGAGCTCCTGATGAAGGGCAGCCTGCACACGGACGAGCTGCTGGCCGCGGTCGTGGCCCGGGAGACGGGCCTGCGCACGGGGCGCCGCATCAGCCACGTCTTCATCATGGACGTGCCGACCTACCACAAGGTCCTGATCGTCACCGACGCCGCCATCAACATCGCGCCCACCCTGGAGGACAAGGTCGACATCTGCCAGAACGCCATCGACCTCGCCGCTCTCCCTCGGCGTGCGAGCAGCCGAAGGTCGCGATCCTCGCCGCGGTCGAGACCGTGAACTCGAAGATGCCGGCCACCATCGACGCCGCCGCTCTGTGCAAGATGGCCGAGCGCAAGCAGATCACGGGCGGCCTCCTGGACGGCCCGCTGGCCTTCGACAACGCGATCAGCAAGGAGGCGGCGAGGACGAAGGGGATCCGGTCCGAGGTGGCCGGCGATCCCGACATCCTCCTCGTCCCGGATCTCGAGGCGGGCAACATCCTGGCCAAGCTGCTCAGCTTCCTGGCCAACGCCGACAGCGCCGGCCTCGTCCTCGGCGCCCGGGTGCCCATCATCCTGACCAGCCGCGCCGACAGCGTCCGGTCGCGGATCGCGAGCTGCGCGGTCGCGCATGCTGGCGGCCCACGCCCGGCGGCAGAAGCTCAAGGCAGCGAGCTAGGGAATCGGCCATGGACGACTACGCTCTCGTCCTCAACGCCGGCTCCTCGAGCCTGAAGTTCTGCGTCTACCGGAGGCCGGAGGTCGAAGCCTGGCGCCTCGAAGCGCGGGGCCAGATCGAGGGCATCGGGACCGCGCCCCGCTTGTCCGCCAAGGACGGCGCGGGCGAGCGTCCTCGTCGATCAGACGCTGGACGACATCGGTGCGCGACGGGCGCAGCGCGCTCGACGCGCTGGCCGCCTGGCTCCGCTCCCGGTACGGCGGCGCGCGCGTGCTCGGCGTCGGCCACCGCGTCGTGCACGGCGGGGCCGCGCTACGACGGTCCCGTCGTCGTCACGCCGCGAGGTCGCTGGAGGAGCTGCGGAAGCTGGTTCCGCTGGCGCCGCTCCACCAGCCGTACAACCTGGCCGCGATCGAGGCGGTCTTCGAGCGCCTTCCCGGCGTGCCGCAGGTGGCCTGCTTCGACACGAGCTTCCACCGCGGCCAGCCCGCCGTGGCCGAGCTCGTTCCGCTGCCCCGCGAGATCTGCGGCTCCGGCGTGCAGCGCTACGGCTTCCACGGCCTGTCGTACGAGTACATCGCGTCGGTGCTGCCCGAGGTGGCGCCCGAGATCGCGCGCGGGCGCGTGATCGTCGCCCACCTGGGCAGCGGCGCCAGCCTCTGCGCCCTCCGGAACGGCAAGAGCGTCGACAGCAGCCTCGGCTTCACCGCGCTCGACGGGCTCTGCATGGGCACGCGGCCCGGGCGCCCTCGATCCCGGCGTCGTCCTCTACCTCTTCCAGGGCCTCGGGCTCTCCGCCAAGGAAGTGGAGACGATCCTCTACAAGAAGTCGGGCCTGCTGGGCATCTCCGGGATCAGCAACGACATGCGCGACCTGCTCGACGAGCCGCGAGCCCGGCGCCCGGCTGGCCGTGGACTACTTCGTCTACCGCGCGGCCAAGGAGATCGGAGCGCTCGCCGCGGTGCTGGGCGGGCTCGACGGGCTGGTCTTCACCGCCGGCATCGGCGAGAACTCCGCCGAGATCCGCCGCCGCATCGGCGAGGCCTCGCGCGTGGCTCGGCGTCGAGCTGGACGCGGAGGCGAACGCTGGCAAGGGTCCGCGGATCTCCACGGCGGGAAGCAAGGTCTCGGCCTGGGTGATCCCGACGAACGAGGAACTGATGATCGCCCGGCACACCGGGCGGTTGCTGGGACTGACCGGGGCCCGCGCCTAGCGGGCAACGAGCGAGGAGCACTCGAATGGCTTCGACCGCGCCGCAGGAGACGAAGGCGGAGGGCGCGAGCTCGCCCTGGCGGGGATTCCGGACGGGTCTCTGGCAGAAGCGAGATCAACGTCCGGGACTTCATCCAGCAGAACTACGAGCCGTACGACGGGGACGAGTCCTTCCTGGCGTCGGCCACGGACCGCACCGAGGCGATCTGGGACAAGCTCAACGAGCTGTTCGTCGAGGAGCGGAAGAAGGGAGTGCTCGACGTCTCGCAGATCCCGAGCTCCATCACCGCCCACGCCCCCGGCTACATCGACCGCGAGAACGAGGTCATCGTCGGCCTCCAGACCGAAGCGCCGCTGAAGCGCGCGATCATGCCGAACGGCGGCTTCCGGATGGTGCTGGGCGCGCTCAAGGCCTACGGCTACGAGCCCGATCCGCACGTCGTCGAGGCCTTCACCAAGTACCGCAAGACCCACAACGAGGCGGTCTTCGACGCCTACACCGCGGACATCCGCCGCTGCCGCAGCTCGCACATCCTCACCGGCCTGCCCGATGCCTACGGGCGGGGCCGCATCATCGGCGACTATCGGCGCGTTGCCCTCTACGGCGTCAAGCGCCTCGTCGAGCGGAAGCAGCAGGAGAAGGCGCGATCTCGACGCCGCGATGTCCACGGACGAGATCATCCGCGACCGCGAGGAGCTCGCGGAGCAGATCCGGGCGCTCAAGGAACTGCAGCAGATGGCCACGAGCTACGGGTTCGACATCTCGCGTCCCGCCGCGAGCGCGAAGGAAGCGGTCCAGTGGCTCTACTTCGGCTACCTGGCCGCGGTGAAGGAGCAGAACGGCGCCGCGATGTCGCTGGGCCGGACCTCGACGTTCCTGGACGTCTACTTCGAGCGAGACCTGGCCGCGGGAGCCCTCACCGAGGCGCAGGCCCAGGAGATCATCGACGACTTCGTGATCAAGCTGCGCATCGTCCGCTTCCTGCGCACCCCGGAGTACGACGAGCTCTTCGCCGGCGACCCCACCTGGGTCACGGAGTCGATCGGCGGGATGGGCGACGACGGCCGCTCCCTGGTCACCAAGACGAGCTTCCGCATGCTCCAGACCCTCTACAACCTCGGCCCGGCGCCGGAGCCGAACCTCACGATCTGGTACTCGCCGCGCCTGCCCGACGCCTTCCGGCGCTTCGCCGCCAAGGTCGCGATCGACACGAGCTCCCTGCAGTTCGAGAGCGACGAGATCATGCGCCGCGCCTGGGGCGACGACGGGGCCATCGCCTGCTGCGTCTCCCCGATGCTCGTGGGCAAGCAGATGCAGTTCTTCGGGGCCCGGGCCAACCTCGCCAAGTGCCTCCTCTACGCCATCAACGGGGGCCGGGACGAGGCGAGCGGCGAGCAGGTCGGCCCCGCCTTCGAGCCCGTGAAGGGCGAGTACCTGGACTTCGACGACGTGGTCTCGAAGTTCGAGAAGATGATGGACTGGCTGGCCGGCGTCTACGTCAACGCCATGAACGTCATCCACTACATGCACGACAAGTACGCGTACGAGCGCATCGAGATGGCGCTTGCACGACTACGCGCCGCTCCGGACGATGGCCTTCGGGATGGCGGGCCTGTCCGTGGTCGCGGACAGCCTGTCCGCGATCAAGCACGCGAAGGTCAAGGTCGTCCGCGACGAGACGGGCCTCGTGACGGACTTCGTGACCGAGGGCGACTTCCCGCTTCTTCGGCAACAACGACAACCGCGTGGACCACCTCGCGACCTGGGTGGTCAGCACGTTCATGAGCAAGCTCCGCAAGTACCCGACCTATCGCGACGCCGTCCACACGCAGTCGATCCTGACCATCACCTCGAACGTCGTGTACGGCAAGGCGACCGGGAACACCCCCGACGGAAGACGGCGCGGGGAACCGTTCGCGCCGGGAGCGAACCCGATGCACGGCCGGGACAGCCACGGCATCCACGCCGCGGCGGCCTCGGTGGCCAAGATCCCCTACCGCGACGCCGCCGACGGCATCTCCCTCACCGCGACCCTGGTGCCGGAGGGGCTCGGGCGGGTGGCCGAAGACCGCATCACCAACCTCACCGGCATCCTCGACGCGTTCTTCGGCGTCACCGGCTACCACATGAACGTGAACGTCCTCAACCGAGACACGCTCCTGGATGCCATGGATCACCCGGAGAAGTACCCGAACCTCACGATCCGCGTGTCGGGATACGCAGTGAACTTCGTCCGGCTCACGCGCGAGCAGCAGATGGACGTGATCAACCGGACCTTCCACGGAGCATGACGGAGGAAGCCCGCATGGCCACGCCCCCCCCGGACACAAGCGATCTGCCGCGCAGCGTGCTGTTGGTCCTGTTCATCCTTGGGCTCACCGTCAGTTGCCTGTGGATCCTGCGCCCCTTCCTGACCGCATTGGTCGGCGGGACGACGATCGCGATCTCGACGTGGCCGATGCTGACGGGGCTGCAACGGAGATGCGGCGGGCGGCGGGGGCTCGCGATCGCGGGCATGATGGCCCTGCTCGCGATCGCGATCCTGGCCCCGCTCTACTTCGGCGCCGTTGCCGCGGTGCAGGGCGCGGGCACTCTTTCGGCCTGGTTGCGCGACCTGCCCAACCAGACGCTTCCCGCGCTGCCGGACTGGCTCGCGGGCGTCCCGCTCCTGGGCCCGCGGCTCGACAAGGCTTGGGGAGACCTGGCCGCCCGCGGCGGCGAAGGGATCAGGGCCCGGTTGTCGGATAACACGGGCGAGATTCTCCGTTGGCTGATGGCCCGCATCGGCAACCTGGCGGGCATGGCGGTCGAGGTGCTGGTCACGCTGGGCATCACGGGGCTCCTTTACGCCCGTGGCGAACACGTCGCCACCGTCCTGCTGCGCTTCGCCCGGCGTCTCGCGGGTGCCCGCGGCGAGCAGGCCGCCCGGCTGGCGGCCCTGGCGACACGGGGAGTGGGCCTCGGCGTGGTGCTCACCCCCCTGATCCAGTCGATCCTCGCGGGAATCGGCATGGCGGTGGCGGGAGCGCCCCGCGTCGGACTGCTGGCCATCGCCGTCTTGTTGTCCTGCCTCGCCCAGGCCGGACCGATACCCGCGCTCCTGATTCCCGTGGTCTGGCTCTACGCGCGCGGCGCGACCTTCGCGGCGAGCGGCCTGCTGGCTTGGGCCATAGTGGTCCACATCTCGGGCCCGATCGTCCGCCCCCTGCTCATCCGGCGGGGCGTCGATTTGCCGCTGGTGCTCATCATCTCGGGCGTGATTGGCGGGGTGATGGCTTTCGGGGTGGTGGGACTCTTCATCGGCCCGGTCCTGCTCGCGGTCGCCACCTCGCTGCTGCAGAGCTGGGTGGCCGAAGGCGACGAGGGAACGACCGAAACGGCGGCTCCCCACCCGGTAGGCCAACCGTGACACCGCCCGGGCCAACCCCGCTCGCGGCGAAGAGCCCCTTCGAGCTCCGGGTCAACCTCGGAAAGGACGTTCCGGAGGCGGACGTCCGGACGGCTCTGGCCACCGGCGACATGGGGTTCCTTCACTCCTTCACGACCGGCTCCGCCGTGGACGGCCCCGGGGTGCGTGTCGTCGCGTGGACGGCGGGCTGCATGTGGCGCTGCCTCTACTGCCACAACCCCGACACCTGGACGATGACCAACGGGATTCCGGTCACCATCGCCCGGGCCACCGAAGAGCTCCGCAAGTACCGCCACGGGCTGAAGGTGATGTCGGGCGGCTTCACCTTGAGCGGGGGCGAGGCCCTGATGCAGCATCGCTTCGCGGTCAAGCTCCTCACCGCGGCGAAAGAGCATGGGAATCCACACCGCCCTCGACACCAACGGCTACTACGGCGACCGCCTGAGCGACGCCGAGCTGGAGGTCGCCGACCTGGTCATCCTCGACCTGAAGGCCTGGGATCCCGAGCGCCACCGCCGCCTCACCGGCATGGAGGTGGGGCCGACGCACGCGTTCGCACGTCGGCTCGCGGAGCGGCGACGGCCGGTCTGGGTGCGCCTCGTGCTGGTACCGGGATGGTCGGACGATCCGGAAGAGGTCGCCCAGATCGCCGGCTTCGCCGCGGGCCTGGGCAACGTGGAGCGGGTGGACGTCCTGCCCTTCCATCAGATGGGCCGGTTCAAGTGGAAGGAGCTCGGACTGAAGTACGAGCTGGACGACGTCCAGCCCCCGTCGGCCGCGGCGGTGGAGCGGGCGTGCGCCGTGTTTCGGCAAGCGGGGTTGAAGGCGTATTGACCATGGAGGTTCGATGAGGGCGCTTTTTCTCGGTCTCGCCGCCGTCCTCCCCCTGGCCGCGTCCGCCGACGAGGTCTTCCTGAAGAGCGGCGGCCAGCTGTCGGGCCGCATCGTCAGCCGCACCGCGACCACGGTCGAGGTGGACGTCGGAGCGGGCCGGATCACGGTCCCCGCGTCGAGTGTCGTGCGCATCGAGGAGGGGCGTTCGGCCCTCCAGGAGTACGAGGAGCGTGCCGGGCGCGTCCCCGCCGGGGACGTGGAGGGCTGGCTCGCCCTGGGGGAGTGGGCCTCGGCCCGGGGCCTCGGCTCGCAGGCGCGCGAGGCCTACCATCGCGCGCTCAGCGCATCGCCCAACGACCCCCGCGCGAACGCGGCTCTCGGCAACGTGCAGATGGGCGGCCGCTGGGTGAGCGAGGACGAGAGCTACCGGGCGCGGGGCTACGTGCAGTTCGAGGGAGAGTGGATCACGCCCGCCGAGCACGAGGCGATCCTGCGCGAGCGCGCGGCCGAAGCCGAGCAGGAGCGTAAGTACAGAGAGGGCGAGCTGCGCGCACGCGAAGCGGAGGCGCGGGCGCAGGAGGCGGAGGCGCGGGCGCGGAAGGCCGAGGCCGAGGCGGCCGAAGCCCAGGAGTCGAGCGAGGGCCTCCCCATGTGGTACGGCTGGGGTGCGGGCCCCGCGGTCTGGCCGACGGGACCGATCGTCACGCAGCCGATTGCCCCCAACCCGCCGGTCATGCGGGTGCCGAGGTGAGCGCCGTGAGCGCGGGATTCCTGCTCGCCGCGGCCACCCTCCTCGCGCCCGCGACCGCCCCGGCACCGACGGTGGACGAGATCGTGGCCCGGTACGTGGCCGCGCGCGGCGGCCGCGAGGCCCTGGCGGGGGTCCGTACGCTGCGCATGACGGGCCGGGCCACCGCCGGCCCCGGCCGGGAAGCGATCGTCCGGCGCGAGATCGCGCGCCCTGGCCGCATCCGCATCGAGTTCGTGTTCCAGGGAACGACCGGCATCTACGCCTGGGACGGCTCCGCGGGCTGGCGCGTGTCCCCCCTCGACGGCAGCCTCGAGCCCGAGCCGCTCCCTGCCGAGGCCGCCGCCCTCGCCGCCGAGCAGGCCGACTTCGAGGGCCCGCTCGTCGACTGGAAGGCCAAGGGCCACACGGTGGAGCTCGTCGGCAGCGAAGCCCTGCCCGGGGGCACTGCCCACGAGCTGAAGGTGACGCTGAGATCGGGCGTCGTGCGTCACCTCTGGGTCGACGCCAAGACCGGCCTCGTCGTGCGCACGGAGTCGACGCGTAAGGTGCGCGGACACGAGGTGGCGTTCGAAACGGTCTACGGCGACTACCGCGAGACCGGAGGCGTCCCTTTTGCGCGTTCGATCGAGACCGGCATCCGGGGCCGGCCCCAGCGGCTGCGGATCGTCGTGGAAGACGTGCAGCTGAACCCCGCGCTCGACGATTCCCGATTCTCGGTCCCGCGCTGACGACCGCATAGCCTCCGTGGCGTGGCAATTCTCCTGGATCGGGAGGCCCGACCAGGGTGTTGGGACCATCCCCCTCGCTCCGGTCGTGCGAGAATCCCGCGATGCCCCCGAGGGCCAGGCGCGGCTCCGCGGAGACCCTCGTCGCCGCCATTCACGGCGCCCGCCGGATCGCCCTCGTCGCGGGATCGAAGCCGCACCGCTTTACCAGCATGTGGGCCGTGGTGGTGGACGGCCGCGTGTTCGTGCGCTCCTGGAGCGTGAAGCCCCGGAGCTGGTACCGGACGCTGCTCGAGGAGCCACGGGGGGTTCTCAAGGTCCGGGAGCGCGAGGCGCCTTTCCGCGCCGTGCGCACGCGGAGCGCGCTCCTCAGGGCCGCGGTCGATCGGGCCTACCGGGCGAAGTACGACCACCCCGGCGACCTGCCCTACACGCGCGACATGACCGGGCCGAAATCGCGAGCGACCACGACCGAGCTGGTCCTGGACTGAGCCGTGGGCGTCCTTTCCCTGAAGGTCAACGGTCGCTCCCACACCCTGGACGTGGACCCGGCCACGCCCCTGCTCTACGTGCTCAGCGACGATCTCGGGCTGCGGGGGCCCAAGTTCGGCTGCGGCCTCGCGCAGTGCGGATCCTGCACCGTCCTCGTCAGGGGCCGCGCGATCCGGTCCTGCGTGACGGCGGTGGGAACCGTCGCGGGAACCGACGTCACCACGCTGGAGGGGCTGGGGACGCCCGAGAAGCCCCATCCGATCCAGAGGGCTTTCATCGAAGAGCAGGCGGCCCAGTGCGGCTTCTGCCTGAACGGCGTCATCCTGACCGCGAAGGCTCTCCTGGACCGGGACCCGAAGGCGACCGACGAGCAGATCCGAGAGGCACTGTCGACCGTGCTCTGCCGCTGCTTCGCGCACGTCCGGATCCTGCGAGCCATCAGGCGCTACGCCCGGGAGAAGGCATGAGCGGGCACGCTTCGCGGCGCGATTTCCTGAAGGCCTCGGGTGCCCTCGTCGTCTCCTTCAGCGCGGCGGGGATCGCGGGCGAGCTCTGGACCGGCTCGGCCTCGACGCAGGAGCTCGGGCGGCCCGGAGCGCAGCTCGACTCCTGGATCGCGATCGCCGCAGACGGCAGCGTCACCGCCTTCACGGGCAAGTGCGAGCTGGGCCAGGGCCTCTACACCGCCCAGGCGCAGCTGATCGCGGAAGAGCTGGTCGTCCCCCTCGGCCGGGTGACGCTGGTCCAGTGCGATACCGACCGTACCCCGGACCAGGGCACTACCTCGGGCGCCCAGTCCCATCCCGCGAACTTCAACCGCTCGAACCTGGCCCTGGCCGCAGCCACCGCGCGTGAGGCCCTCCTGAGGCTCGCATCCGAGCGGCTGGGAGCGCCGGCGGATCAGCTCACGGTGAAGGACGGCGTGGTCACCGTGGCCGCCGATCCGTCCCGGGCGGCGAGCTACGGCTCGCTCGTGGGCGGCCGGAGGTTCAGCATCCCGCTCGATCCGACCGTCCGCCGCCGGCACCCCCGCGAGTGGACCGTGCTCGGCACAGCCGGTGCCGCGCCTGGACCTCCCCGCCATGGCCACCGGACAGTTCGAGTTCGTGCACAACGTCCGGCTTCCCGGGATGCTGCACGGACAGGTCGTCCGGCCTCCTGCCGTGGGCGCGACGCTCCATGGGCGTCGACGAGCGCTCGGTGCGGGACGTGCCCGGGCTCGTGAAGGTCGTCGTGAAGAAGAACTTCGTGGGCGTGGTCACCGAGAAGCCCTGGCGGGCCCTGCAGGCGGCGCGCCAGCTGAAGACCTCCTGGACCGCGGGCGCCGGTCTGCCCGACCCGCGGGACTTCCACGAGTCCCTGCGGCGGCAGCGGCCGACCCGCGACACGCTCCTCGTCGATTCGAAGGACGTCGACGAGAAGCTGGCGCGAGCGCCCGCGGTGGTGAGGGCCACCTACCTGCATCCCTACCAGATGCACGGGTCCCTGGGTACCTCCTGTGCCGTCGCGGACGTGCAGGGCGAGAAGGCCACGATCTGGTCGTCCACGCAGGCGATCCACCCGCACCGGCAGACGGCGGCCCTGATTCTCGGCCTCCGGCCCGAGAGCGTGCGCGTCGTCTTCCGGATGGGCTCCGGCTGCTACGGGCTCAACGGCGCCGAGTCCGTGTCCTACGACGCCGCGCTCTTGTCGCAGGCCGTGGGCAAGCCGGTCCGGGTCCAGCTCACCCGCAAGGACGAGATGGCCTGGGAGAACTACGGGCTCGCGTTCGTCGTCGACCAGAGGGTCGGGCTCGACGAGCAGGGAGACATCATCGCGTGGGACTGCGAGACGTGGACGCCGGTGCTCGGCGGCCGGCCCGGCACCGACCACCCCGGCAACGTCGTCACCGGCTTCCTGGTCGGCTTCGAGCCCGCCGCCCTCACGCCGCGCTCGCCCGCGCCGGATCCCGAGTCGTTCAACAACGGCAGCAACGGCGTGCCTTCCTACGTGGTGGGCCGCGTGGGGACGCGCGGGGAAGGCACGGGCCGCGTCGAGAGCGAGCGCGTCCTCTCCCACACGGTGCGTTCGCCCTTCTGGACGGGACCGCTGCGTTCGCCGCAGCGCCTCCAGAACACTTTCGCGCACGAGTGCTTCATGGACGAGCTCGCCCACCGTGTCAGGGCCGATCCGGTGGCCTACCGGCTGAAGCATCTCCACGATCCGCGCCTCCGCCACGTGCTGACGACCGTCGCCCTCGCTGCGAACTGGGAGGCGCGACCTTCCCCCCGGCCGAACGTCCGGACGACGGGGATCGCCGCCGGCCGGGGCGTCGCCTGCGTGCTGTACGAAGGTGACAACGGCTATTGCGCGATGGTGGCCGAGGTCGAGGTCGACCAGGACGAAGGCGGCGTCGACGGTGAAGCGCCTGGTCGTCGCGCTCGACTGCGGGCCGGTGTCGAACCCGGACGGCCTTCGCAACCAGCTCGAGGGAGGCGCCCTTCAGGGCATCAGCCGCGCGCTCGCTGGAAGAGGTCACCTGGGACGACCAGCGGGTCACCTCGGTCGACTGGAGGAGCTACCGGAGCCTTTCTCTCGGCTACGCCGCTCCCGTCGTCGAGACCGTGCTCGTCGACCGGCCCGACGCGCCCGCGACCGGAGCCGGCGAGACCTCCATCACGGTGGTGGCGGCGGCGATCGGCAACGCGATCTTCGACGCCACCGGCGCGCGCGTGCGGCAGCTGCCGTTCACGAGGGAGCGGATCAAGGCCGCGCTGGCGGCGCGGGACCGGCCCCGAGGATAGGACACGAGGGGCGTCAGGATTAGGATAAGGACCGCGTTCGGACCGGAGGAGGATTTCATGCACGTCCGTCTCGCTGCCGTCGCCCTGTTGCTCGTCTCCGCGTCGCCGGCCCCCGCGGAGACGCCCGACCTCAGCGGGGTCTGGAAGCTCAACCCTTCGCTCAGCCAGGATATCGCCGAGAAGATCAAGGCCGCCGCCGGCTCCCAGAGCATGTCCGGGGGAGTGAGCTGGGCCACCGAGACCTGGATTCCCTGGTCGGGCGGCTTCCACGAGGGGCAGCGCGTGGAGTTGCGCGAGCTCCTGCTCGCGGCGGTGCCCGCCCTGCAGACGGTGGAGATCGAGCAGACCGCCCAGGAGGTCAAGACCGTCTACGGGGAGACCGGCGTGCGCATCTTCAACCTGACTCGGGCGAGCGCGGGGACGAGCGCCCTCGGCGGCGAGACCGTAAACCGGCAGGCGCACTGGCAGGGGACGCAGCTCGTGCTCGAATCGAAGGGCAAGGGGGGCCGGTTCCTGGAGGTGCTCACCCTGGTGCCCGCACGGAACCAGCTCACCTACGCCCTGCGCCTCGAGCACAAGCTGCTCAAGGCGCCGCTGGAGGTGAGCCTCGTCTACGATCGCGCCGGTCCACGCTGACCGTGCGCTTCCCGCGCTTAGGTCGCTCCGAACCCGGCCTGTCCAAAGGAGGCATGACATGAAGCGAGATTCGAGTCGCGTGAGCGGAGGCGGGCTGTGCGCCGCGACCGTGCTCGCGGGCACGTTGCTGCTCGGGGGCGGAGTCACGAGCGCCGCGCAGCAGGAGGTGGTGCCCCCCAAGCCCACGGTGCCCGAGATCTTCACGCTGATGGGCCAGTACGTGCGCGTCGCCTACAACAACGAGGGCTTCGTCACGCTGGGGTATCGCATCGCCCAGCAATCCGTGGGCGAGGAATGGATGCTGCTCGAGGTCGGCCTGACGATGCGCTCGCCGGCGAAGGACTACACGCTGAAGCGCGAGCACCTCTCGATCAAGACACCCGACGGCACCACGATCGCCCTCGCGACCCAGAAGGAATACGCGGAGGCGGGCTACCTGCCCGCTCTCAACAACCGAGCCAAGGTCGTGCGCGACTCGATCAACTACTTCCCGGTCGACGCGTCGCGCGCCTGCTCGATGTCGTTCTTCTCCGACCTCGGCCAGGGGAGACGCCAGGTCGCCTTCGACCAGGTGGACCTGAGCTCGAACCGCGGCTGCGTGGGGCGGCTCTTCTTCCACGTGCCGGATCGGATCAAGGTCGGCCAGCACTGGCTCAACGTCAACTTCGGCGAAAGCGAGGTGCAGGTCCCGTTCCGGATCCTCACGAAGGAAGAGGCGAAGGAGTTCAGCAAGAGCTGGGAGGACCTCAAGAAGGCCCACGAGGAGACGTATAAGCGCTAGAGGTCACGACGGCGCGGATCGCCGCGGACACGGTCGCGTCATCGCCGCAGCGCCAGCTGGAAGCCCATCTGCCGGGGTTCGCCGGGACGGCCCCCGATCGCCGGGGGAGGCGAGGCGAAGGTGCCGGTGATGAAGCCCTCGTCCGTCAGGTTCCTCGCATAGAGGCCGACCGACCATCGCCCGGGCCCCACCTCCGCGCTGACGTCCAGCAGGCCGTAGGGGCTCTGCCGCTGGACGGCGTCGTTGAAGGGCGTGAAGAAGACGGTGCTCTGCCACCGGGACTCCGCGCGAAGCGAAAGCGTCCCCGCGCGACCCGCGCCGGTCCTCCAATCGAGCCACAGCCGCCCCGACCACTCGGGCGCGTTGCTCAATCGATTGCCGGAGACGTCGCCGGTGACTCCGGGGGCGCTCACCGAGAGGTACTGGAGGTACCGCGCGTCCAGCCAGGCCACGTGTCCTCCGACCTGCAGCGCGCGCGCCGGATACCAGGCGCCCTCCATCTCGACACCGCGAATGGTCGCGGCCGCGGCGTTCGAGATGTCCAGGACGCCCGGACGGATCGCCGTCTGGACCTGCAGGTCGGTGTAATCGGTGTGAAAGGCGGCGACGTTGAGCCGGGCGCGCCCCTCGGCGAGAGTGGCCTTCAGCCCGGCCTCGTAGCTCCACGCCCACTCGGGCGCGTACCCTCGTCCGGGCTCCGGCGAAGAGAGGTTGAAGCCTCCGCTCTTGAACCCGCGCGTCGCGGAGGCGTAGGCGAGAACCCGTTTCCCGAACTGCAGCTCCAGCCCGAGCTTTGGCGTCCACGCGGTGTGCGAGATGGCGTCCGTGTACGCGTACGTGGAGCGCGGAACCGGAACCTCGGGCTGATCGAGCGGGTAGAGCCCCCCCGTGTTGTCGATCGTCTTGCGCTCCCGCGTGTAACGCAGCCCGGCCGTCGCCGACAGACGCCGGGACAGGCTGACCGTGGCCTGTCCGAACAGCGCTCCCGTGGACGTCTCGACCCTGGGGTCGAGGCGATTCTCGAGACGCGGCCCTCCCAGGCGTATGGAGGTGGGCTGGCGGTCGGAGTCGTCCAGCAGGAACAGCCCGCCCACCCAGGTCAGCCCGGGCCGTCGTCCCGAGACCGTGACCTCCTCCGACCACTGGTGATAGATCTCGTGCACGTCCGAGGCGGCGAGGTCCAGCTCCGTGATGTCGGTGTCCACCAGGACGTCGTAGTCCAGCTTTCGAAACGCGGTCAGGCTGGTCAGGGTCGTCATGGACGCGAGGCTCAGCGTGAGGCGGGCCGCCCCGCCGTACTGCAGGTTCCGGCTCTCGCCGGGCGTCGAGGTGCGGACCTCGCGAAGGCCTTCGGGGTTGTCGACCTCGAATCCCGGCTTCACCTCCAGCACCTTCGCGTACGTCAGTGGAGTCGGATCCTGATCGGTCACGTCCCCCGAGACGAGCAGGTCGCCACGCGCGCCGAGCACTACCCGCAGCTTGCCGCGCGCGGCGGTCACGTCCTCGCCCCCCAGCGGATGGTCCACGTGGTCCAGGTCCCGGACGAACCCTTCTCGCACTCCTCGCAGCACGGCTCCGCTGCCCATCACCCGGCTGCCCACGAGGGGGCCGCTCACCCGCGCCTCGCCTCGAAGCGCCTCGTAGGTCCCGACGAGAACGCGGGCCGAGGCCTCGAGCGCGTCCGCGGGGGGCTTCGTGACCACGTTCAGCGCGCCGCCCATGGCGTTGCGGCCGTAGAGCGTCCCCTGCGGTCCGCGCAGGGCTTCGACGCGGTCCACGTCCAGGAACTCGTTGAGCACCATCGCGGGGCGCGCGAGATACACGCCGTCCACGTACACGGCCGAGCTCGGATCGGAGCCGGCGAACACGACGTTGGTCCCGATGCCGCGGATCGTGAGCTGGCCGAAGCCGGTGTTCTGCGAGAACGTGACGGAGGGCGCCCGGCCCGCGACGTCCTCGACGCTCTGGGCCCGGACCCGCTGCAGATCGGTCCCGGAGAGCACGCTCACGGCGATCGGGATGGTCTGTGCGTCGCGCTCGCCTGCCTTGGCGGCGGTGACCACGACCTTTTCGAAGGCGAGCACCCACAGCTTCAGCAAGACCATCGCCGTCTCCCCGCCCGCCAGCGGAACCTTCTGCTGAGCCGGCGCGAACCCGGCCCGAGTCGCCTGGAGCTCGTAATCGCCGTCCGGCAGGGTATCGAAAGCGAAAGCCCCGTCGGCCCCGGACTGGGCCGTCCGTTCCGCCGGTCCCTGCAGGGCGATCGTCACGTTCGCGAGCGGAGCGTTCGTGGCGTCCCGGACCGAGCCGACGATCCGACCGGCCGGCTCGGCGCAGACCGGCGAAGCCGCACAGAGTGCAATGGCGAGGGACAACCTGCGGCTGGCCGCACGCACCTGGCCCATCGCAGGAAGTCTACCTTTCGGAGACCCTCTCCGGCGGGCCGAGGAGCGGGGAGCTGGCGGCTTTCCTCTGGGAGGAAAAAGGCCTTGCTCGCGCTCGCGGTTTGACGTTATCGTGAGTTGACGGGGTTAGGTGGAGGGACCAATGACAGCGAAGCGGGCGGTCTTGCTCATGGTTCTGACCGCGGCCCTCGTCCTCGCGGGCCCGCCCGCCCGAGCTCAGCACGGCGGTGGTGGGCATGGCGGCGGCGGGCATCACGGGGGTGGGGGTGGGGGCGGGCATGCCGTCCCGCGCGGGAGTTCTCCCGGCCGCGTACCTCACGGCGTAGCGGAAGCGCGCCACCCACGAGCGGGCACCGGCACGGGCGGCTACTACGGCCACTACCATAACGGCGGGCACCATGGCCCGTACTACGGCGGGTACTACGGCTATTACCGTCCCTACGGCTATGCGTCGTTCTACTTTGGCTGGCCCTACTCTTACTCCGGCTGGTGGCCCTACGGGTCGGCCGGCTACTACTACCCCGGGTACAACGCTCCCTATTACGGCTACGGCTTCGATGCGAGGATGGCGCCACCGGCGGGCGACAGCGGACAATACGGCGAGTCCGATCGTCCCGAAGGATCCGACCAACCGTCTGGCACCACCACGCGTCCTTACGGCTCCGGTAGCAACTCGGGCCGTCTGCGCCTCGAGGTGAGGCCGGACGACGCCTCGGTCTACGTGGACGACGAGTTCTGGGGGAACGCCCGCGAGACGAAATTCCTCACCTTGCGATCGGGGCGACACGCGATCGAGCTGGTCCGCCCCGGCTTCGAGACGGTCCGCCGCGACGTGGAGGTCGTGAGGGGCGAGACGAGCGACGTGCTGGTCGAGCTGCCGCGCCCCTAGCCGGGTGGCGTTCGGTGATCAGGCGAGCTTCAGGCCCGCCTTGGCCAGTCCCTCGACCACCCGGCTCATCACGTCGGGGAGCTTGATGTAGTGGCCGATCAGGATCCGGCCGCGAGCCGCGAAATCGGGTTTGCGGCGCAGGAGCTCCGCCACCTCCCACTCCGCCTCCGCGGTGCGCCCCAGGTGGCCGAGGCAGCAGGCCCGCATGGCGGCCCGCCAGAAGAAGACCGGGTCACGGTACTCGAGGGCCGCCTGGTACGCCGGCTCGATCTCCCCCCGCCGGAGATGATCGAACCAGAGGCCGAACGACCCGTGGGGCAGGCAGTGGGGATTGCGCTGCCGGGCTGACCGGATGAGCGCGGGACCCCGCTCCGCGTCGCCGAGCAGCGACAGCAGGTAGCCGATGATCTCCAGGTAGACGAGGGAGTCGGGGCTCAGCCGGAGGGCCTCCTCCAGCGCGTCTCGAGCCGCGATCAGCTCCCCCTTGATGAGCAGGGCCGACGCGAGCACGCAAAGCGCCCGGCGGCTCGTGGGGTCCACGCGCACGCCGCGGTGGGCGCACGTGATCGCCTCTTCGACCGGCGTGGGTATCTCCGTGACTTCGAACGTGTAGTTGGCGAGGCAGAGGCGGCCGAGCCGGGTCCAGGCCAGGCCGCAGTCGGGTTCCACCTCCACCACCTGCCGAAGTGCCCGCAGGGCGGCCGAGACGCTGTCCGGATCGCGGGCCAGGAAGAACTCGTACGAGAGCAGGATGGCGCCGTAGGGGGTGATCGAGTCGGGCTTGCGTTTCCTGCGCTCCGTCGCGAGGAGCTGGACGAGGACGCCTTCCTCGGCCCCCACGCGGGCGGCGATCACACGCGCGATGTCGTCCAGGGAGCCGCCCCACCAGCCCGGCCCCGGCGCGGTGTGGAACTCGTCTCCCCACACCTGCTCGCCGGTCGCGTGGTCCACGAGGCGCGCGGTCACCCGGAGCTCACCGTCCTTCTCCCGCAGGCTTCCCCCGAGGGAGAAGCGCACCCGATCGCGCCGAGACGGCTCCCACCGATCCACCTCCCGCCCGAGCAGCGTCCGTACGTCCCGGTACCGCCCGAGCTCCAGGACGAGCTCCTCCGTCAGGCGGGCCGCCGAGGCCTCCGGCTCCGAGCCCGAGGTCGCGGGCTCGAACGCGCTGACCACGACCGAGGGCCAGTCGTCGCCGGTGATGACCGACGCGGCGGGCTCCGGCGGGCGGTCGGCGCTCGCGGGCTCGCCCTCCGCCTGCGCGCGAAAGGCGGGGACGTAGGTACCGCGGGGCAGCTCGATCCGCACCGCGTCGTGCTTCCCGGAGAGCAGGTAGTACCGCTCGAGCGAGCGTCGCAGGCGCCCGGCCTGGATGCGCACGATCGGGTCCACCACCGGGTCGAAGTCGTCCCTCCGCCCGAACACCCGGGTGGCGATCGCGGACTGGGTGAGGTCGTCCCCCCGGTCGGCCAGGGCTTCCTGGACGATGAAGCGCAGGAACTCCTGGGAACGGCGGGATGCGTCGAAGTCCCCGCTCGCGATGATCTCCTCGACCTGGCGGCGCACCACTCTGGCCCCGGGAGGCCGGCCCGGCCGCACGGCGGCCGGAAGAGCCGCGATCCCTCGGGGGGGCGTCGAGCCCTCGCGCGCAGTCTTCTCCGTCTCGTGCCTGAAGACCGCGATCTCGATCGCGCTCTTCAGGTCGGCGGGCTTGACGGGCTTCACCAGATAGCCGGACGGTTGCGTCTGCTTCGCCTTCTGGAGCGTCGTGTCGTCCGCGTGGGCCGTGAGGTAGATGACGGGCACGCCGAAGCGTTCCTGCAGGAGCTGGGCGGTCTTGATCCCATCCATGCGGCCCTTGATGCGGATGTCCACGAGGGCGACGTCCGGACGCTTCTCGGCCGCCCGCGCCAACGCCTCTTCGGCGGAGGCGGCGACGGCAAACGCGTCGTAGCCGAAGCCGGCCAGCGTCTGCTGGATGTCGTGGGCGACGATGCTCTCGTCCTCGACCACGAGCACGGCGCGAGACCGCGGAGGCGGCACCTACGGTTCCCCTGGAACCGTGAGCCGGAAGGTCGTCCCGCCGGTCGCTTCCACCTCGAGCCCCGCCCCCACCTGCCGGGCCAGCATCCGCACGAGCTGCAGGCCCAGCGAGGTGGACCTCAGAACGTCGAGCCCCGCCGGCAATCCCACGCCATCGTCGCCGACCACGAGCCGAATCCCGCCCCCTTCGACCGGCCTCAGCTCCACGCGGATCCTCCCCGACCGCCCCTCCGGGAAGGCGTGCTTGCGCGCGTTCGTCATGAGCTCGTTCAGGATGAGACCGCAGGGGATCGCCTTTTCCACCGCGAGGGCCACGTCCTCGATGGCGAGCTCCAGCGAGACGGTCTCCGGGGCCACCCCGGTCGCCTGAAAGACGGTCCCGGCCAGGGTCCGGGCGTGCTCCGCAAACGGAACATGCGCCTGGTCTCTCGACGGATAGAGCCTCTCGTGGACGAGCGCGATCGCCTGCACCCGCGTCTGCCATTTCTCGAGCGCATCCCGGCCCGCACTCTTTGCGAGCGACTGGACCTGCATGTTGATCAGGCTCGAGATGACCTGGAGGTTGTTCTTGACGCGGTGGTGGACTTCCTGGAGAAGGACCTCGCGTTCCCTGAGGGCGGCCGAGAGCTCGGCCGTGCGCGCCTCGACCCGCTGCTCGAGCTCGGCGTTGAGAGCCTGGACCTGGCCGAGAAGCCGCTCCCGCTCCCGCTCCCCGCGCTTCCTCTCGGCGATGTCCACGACCGAGCTGAGCACGAAGCGACCCTCGGGGGTCTCGAGGGGGTTGAGCCCGATCTCGATCGGAACCTCCGCGCCGTCCTTGCGCAGGCCGAAGAGGTCGCGGCCCGCGCTCATGGGCCGGGATTTCGGGTCACCGAAGAAGGCCTCACGGAGCCAGGGGTGCCTCGCACGGAAACGCTCGGGCACCAGCACCTCGATCTGCTGGCCGATCAGCTCCTCGCGTGGGTAGCCGAAGAGCTTCTCGACCTGGGCGTTGACGAGCACGATGCGTCCGCGCCCGCTCACCATGATCATGCCGGTGGGGGCCGCCTCTATCGCCAGCCGGAATTTCTCCGTCGCACGCTGGTGATCGGTCATGTCCCGCGTGACCTTTCCGTATCCGACCAGCGCCCCCGTGGGGTCCCGCAGGGGCGTGATCACGACATCGGCCCAGAACCGCGAGCCGTCCTTCCTGACTCTCCAGCCCTCCTCCTCGTAGCGACCCTCCCTCTCCGCGATCGCGAGCGCCCGTCGGGGCTTGCCGGCTTCGACGTCGTCGGGGACGTAGAAGCGGGAATGATGGGCGCCCACAATCTCTTCGGCCTTGTAGCCCTTGAGACGCTCCGCGCCCGCGTTCCACGTGGTCACCCTGCCGTCCCCGTCCAACATGAAGATGGCAAAGTCCTTGACGCCGTCCACGAGGAGCCGAAGGCGCTCCTGGTCCCCCTCCACGACGTGGGCGTCCTGTGGGGGCGCGGCTTCCGCTTTCATCGATTCAGGCTTTCAGGCTAAGGAGGAGACCCGCCGGGGCAGAGTTCTTGTTGAACTCCTCAGGTGTAAGTCTTGCCCAATCTGAGGCCCAAGGCAACGCGGACCCGCCCCTCCAGAGAGAGGGCATCCCACAACCACCAAAATGCTTAGACGTCTCAAAGGGTTCCGCGGCCGAAGCGGACTACCCGTGCGACGGGTGAGGTCCGCGCGCGGGTGCAACCGTAACTTACCTGGGGGTTACTTCCCTTCCCCCGTAGGGCTACTCGCCACCGGGGTTCGCTCTCCGGACCGGCGCCACCGCGAGCGAGACGAGGCGGGAGATCAGTATCGCGAGGTAGAGCGGCCCCGTGACCGCCTCGAGGACCGCGAGCGACCGGGCGGTCGGGTGAACCGGCAGCACGTCTCCGTAACCGACGGTCGTCAGCGTCACGAAGCTGAAGTAGAGCCAGGCGCGGGGGCCATCCGCGGGGCTCACCGGCCCCGAGAATGCGCCCGGCCGGAGAAGTGCCAGGAGCGCGTAGGCATACGCCCAGATGACGCCGAGGAGCACATAGGCCGCGACCGCGCCCTGTATGCGGTGAAAGGTGATGGGGCCGCTGCGGAGCGTCTGCCCGAGGACGATGCCGAGCAGGAGCAGGAGCGACAAGAAGCCCGTCCCCTGGACCCAGGGCTCGGCCACGGGCAGGACCCAGCTCCCGAGGTCCACCGCGATCGTGATCACGGCCACCGGCATCAGCAGCCGCCGGGTCAACCCTCGCTCGGCCAGGGCCTGGACTCCGGAGATCAGCAGGAGGGCGTAGACGACGTCGCCGGCGAGGCTGCGGCCGCTGCCCGGCGGCACGAGCGGCGGCAGGACGAAGGCGACGATCAGCAGGAGGGCCGAGAAGATGGAAAGGCCCTTGTCGTCGGCCCAGAACCGGGCCAACGCGCTGACCACGGGCCACCGACGGCCGGGGCGGGTCTTCAAGGCTCCCTGCCGATGATCGGTAATCCCTACCTCACTGCACCCGGGGCGGCAACAGGTAGAGAGTCATGGCGAAGATCGCGTACACCATCAGGACGAGCACCCCGACGAACCACGCCGACCGACCGCTGTTCGTCACCAGGGACGCGGTCAGGGTGGCGATGAGCATCATCACGACCGCGCCCGGCCAGATCTCCAGGCCCATCGGCGTGGGGCCGATGACGTAGCTGAGCAGCACGAGCACCGGCGCGACGAAGAGCGCGATCTGGGCCGCGCTCCCCAGCGCGATGCCGACGCTCAGGTCCAGCCGGTTCTTCCGCGCGCCCGAGAACGCCGAGGCCATCTCCGCCGCGCCGCCCACCAGCGCGACCACGATGAAGCCCACGAACGCCGGCGTCATCCCCAGCTCCAGGGACGCGCCCTGCACCGACTCGACGAAGACCTCGCTGACGAGCGCGACGAGGACGGTGACCCCGGCCAGCGTCGGAGAGTGCCAGGCCCAGAGGCCAGGGCGCTTCCTCGCCCTCTGCATGCTCCGTGCTGCCGAACATCTCGCGATGCGTCTTGAGCGAGAAGACCAGGCCGAGGCCGTAGGCCACGATGAGCAGCACCGACAGGCCCAGGCTCAGCCTCTGAGCGAAAGCCCCCGCCGGCGCCGAGTCGGCTTGAGCGATCGCGGAGGGAACGAGCAGGGCGACGGTCGCCAGGAACAGCAAGCCGGCCTGGAGCCGGGCGCCGGCGCGGTTGAACTCCTGCACGTGATGCTTGATTCCCCCGAGGAGGAACGACGCGCCCAGCATGAAGAGCGTGTTGGTGACGATCGCCCCGGCGATGGAGGCCTTCACCAGCGTGTATTGCCCGGCGCGCAGCGCGGCCAGCGCGATGACCAGCTCGGTCAGGTTCCCGAGCGTGGCGTTGAGCAGGCCGCCCACCGCGTCCCCCGTCTTGGCCGCCACCGACTCCGTGGCATGGCTCAGGAGCGCGGCCAGCGGCACGATGGCGAGGACGGAGAGCACGAACAGGAGCGTGTGCGCCTCCGGCTTGAGACTCTGGCCGACGAAGACGGTGGGAACGAACGCCAGCAGCCAGAGCAGGGGGTTGTGCCGGATTTCGTCGAACAGAGGTCGAAGCATGACCACCCCCGGAGGCGCACGTTAGTCGAGAGCGGGGGCGGGGGTCAATCGAACCTTCGCACCGGGACATCCCGGGCCGGGTAAGCAACCGTAACTTACGCCACGGCTACTTGCCTTACCGCTTCCCCTCCCCCATCGTATCCACGGGTCGAACCGGAACCGGGAGGATTGACTTGCCGATGTACCACGTCGCCATCACCGGGCGCGACCGGCGCCACCTGAGCGACCTCGGCGCCAAGCTCCGCGTGATCGTCGTTGGCTACCGGGAAGAGAAGCGTGGGATCGTCGTGGACGCTTACATCCCCGCCGAGAAGAGTCGATTGGCTGAAGCGCCAGGGCTACGGCGTGACCCGCCTCGAGGAGGTGGATGCGCACGATCGCCAGCGCCAGGCGGAAGGCCGAACCGCGGTAGACACCCGGCTGAAGCGGGGGCGCTACGGCGACGTGATCTGGGGCGGCGGCTATCTGACCGCCGACGAGGTCGAGATGGCGATCGAGCTCGGGGCGAAGAACCACGCCGGATACTTCGAACGAATCCCGTTGCCGAACCTCACCTGGGAGAAGCGGCGCTGCCACGCCATTCGCATCGGCAAGGGGCGCGGGAAGGGACGGAGGGCCGTCTGCTTCATCGGGGGTGTTCACGGAAGGGAGTGGGGCAGCCCCGACATCCTCGTCTACTTCGCGATCCGGCTGCTCCGCGCCTACCGCGATCGGAAGGCCATCCGGCTCGGGAGCCAGACCTTCACGGCCGCGCAGATCCGCAGGATCGTCGAGAAGATGGACGTCATCCTCTTCCCTCAGGTGAACCCCGACGGCCGCCGCTTCAGCATGGAGCGCCATCCGATGTGGCGGAAGAACCGCCGGCCGGCGCCGCCCGGCCGCGGCCCCCACTGTTTTGGGCGTGGACCTCAATCGGAATTTCCCATTCCTCTGGCGCTTCGATCGTCATTTCGCCCCGGGCACGATCCAGGCCTCCTTCAACCCCGGGGACTACGAGACGTACGTGGGAACCCGGCCGGCCTCCGAGCCCGAGACGCGCAACGTGATCTGGCTGCTCGACCGCTTTCCGAACATCCGGTATTTGATCGACGTCCACAGCTACGGCGAGACCATCCTGCACAACTGGGGCACCGACGAGAACCAGTCCCGCGACCCGCAGATGAGCTTCAAGAACCCGGCCTACGACGGCAAGCGGGGCCGGATCCACGACGATGTCTATCGCGAGCACATGCCCGCCGCGGACCACAAGGAGGCCCTCCGGATGGGCCGCCACATGGCCGCCGCGATCCGGCGCGTGCGTGGCCGCAAATACCGGCGTGCAACAGTCCGTGGGTCTCTACCCGACCGCCGCGTCCTCGGACGACTACGCGTACAGCCGCCACATGGTCGACCCGAAGAAAGGCAAGATCATCGCCTACACCGTGGAGTGGGGCCGGAGCCACGCGAAAACCCCCTTCCACCCGCCCTACCATGAGATGCGCAAGGTCATGCGGGAGGTGACCGCGGGCCTGCTCGAGTTCTGCCTGCGGGCGAAGTAGGAAACTACCGTGCCCAACCCGGACTCGCCCCTCGAGACGTCGCGCGCGCGTGCCTTTCGCTGGATCGCCTTCGGCTCCTGCGTCGTCGCCGGCCTGTCGAACGAGGTGAGCGGCGGCGCCCTCTCGCTCTCCCTCCGGGACGCGGGCACGGAGCTCTCGGCCTCGACGGCCGCGATGCAGCTCGTGATGACGCTGAGCAAGCTGCTCTTCGGCGCCTTCATGCTGCTGGGGGGCGTGCTCGGCGACACCTACGGCCGGCGGCGCGTGCTCGTTCTCGGGTGCGGCGGCGTCGTGGCCGCTTCGGTCCTCGCCGCGTTCTCGGCCTCCGCCGGACAGCTCGCGGCGGCCCGAGCCCTGGACGGGCTCGCGAACGCGGCGGTGGGCCCGCTCGCCCTTGCCCTCGTCATCGGCCTCTTCCCGGGCGAGAGCGCTCGGGCGGTCGGTCTCTTCCTGGGCCTCTCCGCGCTCGGCATCGCCCTCGGTCCGCTCGTCGCCGGAGTCGTCATCCAGGCCTTCGGCTGGCGCGCCGGCTTCGCGGCCCCCGCCCTGGTGGGAGCGCTCGGCGGCCTCGGGGTGCACTTCTTCGCGCCGGAAAGCCGCGGCGTCGAGCGCCGGCGCCTCGACGGGGTGGGGGCGCTCGGGGTGGCCGTGGCCCTGCTCGCCCTCGTGTTCGCGGTGATCGGGGCGAGCAGCGAAGGCTGGGGCAATCCGCGGGTGATGCAGTCGCTCGCCGTGGGCGCGGGCGCCCTCGTGGCCTTCGTCTGGTGGGAGCGTCGGGTCGCCGATCCGCTGCTGGACCTGTCGCTCTTCCGCAGCCGGCCCCTCAATGCCGCGCTCCTCAACGGAACGCTGATCGCGCTGGTGATGGGGGGAGCGATCCTTCCCCTGCTCTACTTCTTCCAGAACGTCCAGGGCCTTCGGCCGGTGCCCGCGCTCCTGCGTATCGTTCCCATGGTCGTGGTGGCGGCGGCGTGCTCCCCCCTCGCGGGCGGGCTCCTGGCCCGGCGCGGCCCCCGCCCGGTGATCCTCGGGGGCCTCGCTCTCATGGCGACGGGATGCGCGGGGCTGGCCTTCCTCCAGCCAGACACCCCCTACCCGGCCGTGCTCGTCGCGCTCGCCCTGATCGGCGCCGGCAACATCGCGGTCATCACCCCCGTCACCGAGATCGTCCTCGAGTCCGTGCCCCCGGAGCGCTCCGGTAGCGCGGCCGCGCTGAACAACGCCGCCGTGCAGGTCGGGGGTGCGCTGGGGGCAGCGACGCTCACCTCGGTCTTCCTCGACGCGGCCCGCGCCGACTACGCGGCCCGTCTCGCTCCGACCGGTCTGAGCGTGGACACGATCCGCGAGGTCACGCGCGCATGGCGTCAGGCCGTACGCGAGTCCGCGAGTACCGGAGCGCGGCTGCTGCCCGAGGGCATGGAGCGGCAGTTCCAGGACGCCTTCCGTGAGGCCTTCACCGTCGGCGTGACATCGCGTCTTCGCGGTGGCGGCGTTCGTCGCCCTCGTCTGCGCGGTCCTGGCCTGGTTCGGCGTTCCCCCCCGACGCATGACGCAGCCCCGGGGCGGACCCGCGCCCGCCTCGCCCGATCCCTGAAGCTCCCGCGGGGGTCGGGGGGACCCTCGTTCAGAACTTCACCACCACTGCCCCCGTCACATCGCCCTGCAAGAGACCCGAAGCGCTGTAGCGGAAGAGGCAGGAGCCGTCGAGACAGACGGTTCCTCCTCCGCTCGCGACGCTCACGAAGAACCCTCGCGCTTCTCCGCGCAGGCCGAACCGCTTGGACAGGGAGCTCTTTACCCCCAGGCTCAGGCCGAGGGTGAAGGCCTCGGCCGCGTCGTACCCGCGGAGTCCGGGGGCAAATCGGGTGATCCCCACGAGGAAAACCCCGAAGAAGCGAGCGCGGCCCTCGCCTTTCTCTTCCCGGATCCCCGCCAGGTAGCGTTCGACCCTCAGGTCGAGACGATCGGCCCCGCTGGCGCGGGAGGCCTCGGTTTCCGCCCTCGAATACGACAGCTCGACGCCCCAGCTCTCGCTGATCGCGACGTCCACGGTCGCGCCATACACGAGGGCGCTAGCCATGGAGTACCTCTGGCCACCCGCGACCGAGTCGAACGAGCCTCCGTACTGTACGCCGACGAAGGGGGCGAGCTCGACATCTCCGGCGCTCAGGCCCCGCGCCGGGGAAAGGAGGGCGGCCAGGACGAGGAGCCAGCCTCGCCCTGGATGGCGCGTCATGGCCGGGGACCTTAACACGGGACGTGGGGCCCCGTTAAGTTCTATCGGGCTCGGTACACGGGAGGGTAAGCAACCGTAACTTACCCGGACGTTACTTCTCTTCCGCCTTCCCCTCGCTCATCGTGTTTCTCGGCTGACCAAGATCCCGGACGAGCAACCGGAATGGTCCGAGAGACCGGGCTCGATCGCAGCCGAGCAACTCAATGCACGCCTCACTGAGGTTGGTCTCTGAACGGTTGCCGCACGTTCGGGAGCAGGCGTGCCGCTTGTTCGAGTGCGACGAGGTGTTTCGTGAGCTGTGCGAAGAGTACCAGGCCTGCAGCGAGACGGCAGCCCGGATGGAAGGCCTGCAGGAGAGGGAGGCATACCGAAAGGAGTACTTGGCCCTGCGGCTGCGCCTCGAAGGCGAGCTGCTCCGGTACCTGGTGGAGCACCCCAATGCATGACCGCGAGTGGTGGCACCGGAACCGGGGCGGGCTGAGCTTCCGCTTCTAGCAGGGGGGAAGTCATGATCGAACGCACCACTCGCCCGCTCGCACGGCGGGCCCTCATCGTGGACGACGAGCTGCGGCCAGGCCGCGACCGCCGGCGGCCGCAGCGTGCGCGCGCTCGCCGAGGAGCTTCGCGCCCGCGGGATCGAGGTCGTCGAGGCGCTGTCCTGCGAGGACGGCCTGGCCACCGTCGTCTCCGACGCGGCCATCCACTGCGTCTTCGTCAACTGGACCCTGGGCCGGAACGACCGCAAGTCCCACGCGCGAGGCCACCGATCTGCTCCGGGCGCTGCGCGCCGCGCAACGCCAAGGTGCCCGTCTTCCTGATGGCGGACCGCAAGGTCGCGGGCACCGTCACCGTCGAGGTGGCGACCCTGGCCGACGAGTTCGTCTGGATCCTCGAGGACACGGCGTCCTTCATCGGCGGCCGCGCGCGTGGCCGCGATCGAGCGCTACGTCCAGGGCCTGCTGCCGCCGTTCACGGCGGCCCTCGCGCGCTACGACCGGGACCGGGAGTACTCCTGGGCGGCTCCCGGCCACCAGGGCGGCGTCGCCTTCCTCAAGTCGCCCGTCGGCCGCGTCTTCTTCGACTTCTACGGCGAGAACCTCTTCCGCACGGACATGGGGATCGAGCGCGCGCGCTCTCGGCTCGCTTCTCGGCCACTCGGCCCGATCGGGGAGAGCGAGACGTACATCGCCCGGGTGTTCGGCGCGCACCGCTCGTACTCGGTGCTGAACGGCACCTCGGGCTCGAACCGGGCCATCATGTCCGCCTGCGTCGGCGACAACGAGATCGCGCTCTGCGACCGGAACTGCCACAAGTCGATCGAGCAGGGCCTCGTCCTCACCGGCGGCATCCCCGTCTTCCTGAGCCCCACCCGCAACCGCTACGGGATCATCGGGCCGATCCCGCCGGAAGCGGCTCGAGCCGAAGGCGATCGCGAAGGCGATCGCCGCGAACCCGCTCGCCAAGGGCGCCGCGAGCCCGCGTCCGGTCTACTCGGTGCTCACGAACTGCACCTACGACGGCATGTGCTACGACGCCAAGGACGCCGAGGCCCGGCTCGCGAAGAGCGTCGACCGCATCCACTTCGACGAGGCCTGGTACGGCTACGCGCGCTTCAACCCGATGTACCGCGACCGCTACGCGATGCGAGGGAGTCCCGCCGACCACCCGAAGGACGGTCCCACCGTCTTTGCGACGCACTCCACCCACAAGCTGCTGGCCGCGCTCTCCCAGACCTCGTTCATCCACGTCCGCGACGGCCGCGGCGCCATCGACCACGGCCGCTTCAACGAGGCCTACGCCGCGCAGGCCAGCACCTCCCCGCTCTACGCGCTCATCGCATCGAACGAGGTCGCGGCCGCCATGATGGACGGCCCGGCCGGCCAGGACGCTCACCCAGGACGTCATCGACGAGGCCGTGGCCTGCCGCCTGGCCGTCGCCCGCATCCGGCAGGAGTTCCTGGCGAAGAAGGACTGGTTCTTCGCGCCCTGGAACGCGGAGACAGGTCAAGGACCCGAAGACCGGCAAGCGCATCCCGTTCCACGAGGCTCCGGCCGAGCTCCTGGCCACCGATCCGGCCTGCTGGGTCCTTCACCCCGGCGAGAGCTGGCACGGCTTCGAGGGGCTCCCCGACGGCTGGTGCATGCTCGACCCGATCAAGTTCGGGATCGTCTGCCCGGGCATGAAGGCGGACGGCGAGCTGGACGCGAAGGGCATCCCGGCCGACCTCGTCACCGCCTACCTCGGCCGGCAGCGGCATCGTGCCCTCGCGCACGACCGACCACATGGTCCTCTTCCTCTTCTCGGTGGGGATCACCAAGGGGAAGTGGGGAACGCTCATCAACACGCTGCTGGACTTCAAGGCCGACTACGACCGCAACGCGCCGCTCGCCGAGGTCGTGCCGGCGGTGGCGGCGGCCGGGCCCGACCGCTACGCGGGCATGGGGCTCAAGGACCTCGGCGACGAGATGTGGGCCCACATGAAGAAGAGCCGGCAGGGCCACTGGCAGGCCCAGGCCTACGCCACGCTGCCCACGCCGGAGATGACGCCGCGGCGCGCCTTCCAGCGCCTGATGGCGGGAGACGCGGAGAAGGTCCCGCTCGACAAGATGGCGGGTCGCGTGGTCGCGCGTCGGCGTCATCCCCTACCCGCCCGGGATCCCGATCGTGATGCCGGGAGAGAACCTCGGCACGGCCGACGGCCCGTGGCTGACCTACCTGCGCACGCTCCAGGAGTGGGGCCACCGCTTCCCCGGCTTCGCCAAGGAAGTCGAGGGCACCGAAGAGAAGGACGGCGTCTACCACGTCTACTGCGTGAAGAAGTAGGAGCTTAGGCAATGCCACAACAGAAGAAGATGAGTCTGATGCAGCTGACGTTCATCGTCGCGGTGAACATGATGGGCTCCGGCATCATCATGCTCCCGACGAACATGGCCAAGGTCGGCGCGATCTCGCTGCTCTCCTGGATCGTGACCGCGCTGGGCTCGATGGCCATCGCCTACGGCTTCGCCCAGGCCGGCCTCTTCAACCAGCGCCCCGGGGGCATGGCCGCCTACGCCGAGGACGCCTACGGCAAGTACGGCTACTTCATGACGTTCTACCTCTACTTCCTGTCCCTCGCGATCGGGAACGTGGCCATCGCGATCTCCGCGCTGGGGTACCTGGCGTCGTTCTCGCCCGCGCTCACCGCGACGCCGATCGCCACCTGCATCGGGGTGATCGCGCTGCTCTGGCTCACGACGGTGGCCAACTTCGGCGGCCCCTCGATCACCGGGCGCATCGGCTCGGTGACCGTGTGGGGCGTGATCATCCCGGTCGGCCTCCTCTCGTTCTTCGGCTGGTTCTGGTTCAAGGGCGACGACGTTCGCCGCCGCCTGGAACCCGCAGGGAATGAGCCTCGGGCGCGGGCATGGGCTCGAGCATCGCGCTCACCCTGTGGGCCTTCCTGGGCATGGAGTCCGCGGCGCAGAACTCGGACGCGGTGGAGAACCCGAAGCGGAACGTCCCGCTGGCCTGCATGTTCGGAACGCTGGGCGCCGCCGTCATCTACATCCTGTCCACCACGGTGATCCAGGGCATCGTGCCGAACGCCGACCTCGCGGCCTCCACGGGCCCGTTCGGCCTCGCCTACGCCCGGATGTTCAACCCGACCGTCGGCTCGATCATCATGGCGCTCGCCGTGCTGGCCTGCCTCGGCTCGCTGCTCGGCTGGCAGTTCACGCTCTCCTCGACCGCCAAGTCGGCCGCCGACGAGCGCATGTTCCCCGCCTTCTTCTCGAAGGTGAACAAGATGGGCGCGCCGATCACCGGCATGATCGTCATGGGGGTCGTCCAGTCCCTGATGGCGCTCACCACGATCTCGCCCAGCCTCAGCGAGCAGTTCGGGGCGCTGGTCAACCTCGCCGTCGTCACCAACGTCGTGCCCTACGTCATCGCCCTGTCCGCCCTGCCGGTGATGATGAAGACGCGCCGGCGTCGCCGGGCGAAGTACACGCGAAGACCATGGCGATCGCCGTGGTGGCGATGCTCTACAGCGTCTACGCCCTCTACGCCTCCGGCAAGGACGCCGTGATGGGCGGCATGCTGGTGCTGGGGGCTCGGCTACGTGATCTGGGGCTTCATCGCCCCTCGCTTCGCCACCGGGAAGCCGGCGGCGGCGGCGCGGACCGGAGCGGCCGTGGTCGCGATCGTCCTGCTGGCGCTCGCGGGAGCGGCGCCGGCGTCGGCCGGAACCCTGGACCAGATCAAGAAGGCAGGCCGGATCCGGCTCGGCTATCGCACCGACGCGCGGCCGCTCTCCTACGCGGACGAGTCGGGCAAGCCGGCCGGTTACTCCGTCGCGCTCTGCCAGCGGGTCGTCGAGGCGACGAAGGTCGAGCTGGGGCTCGCCGACCTGCCCGTGGAGTGGGTCCCCGTGACGATCGAGAGTCGTTTCCGCGCCCTGCAGCAGGGCGAGATCGACCTGCTGTGCGGAGCGGAGACCGCGACGCTGGCGAGGAGGGGCGAGGTCGCCTTCTCGATCCCGACCTTCCCGGGCGGAATCGGGGCGCTGCTCCGGGCGGACGCTCCCGCCCGGCTGCGGGAAGTGCTGTCCGGACGCCCGCCGGAGTTCCGGCCGTACTGGCGGGGCACCGCGGGCCAGATCCTGCAGGCGCAGACCTTCTCCGTCGTCACGGGCACGACGAGCGAGGGCTGGCTGGCCGGCCGGGTCGAAGGACTTCCAGCTCACCGCCAAGGTCGCTCCCGTGGACGAGCTACGAGGCCGGCGTCCGGGGCGTGCTCGACCGCAGCGCCAACGTCTTCTTCGGAGACCGCGCCATCCTGCTCGACGCCGTGAAGCGCAGCCCGTCCGCGGGGGACCTGATCGTCCTCGACCGCCTCTTCACGTACGAGCCGCTGGCGCTCGCCCTCGGGCGGGGCGACGAGGACTTCCGCCTCGCTCGTGGACCGCACGCTCAGCCGGCTCTACCGGTCCGGGGAGATCGGCGCGCTCTACGCGAAGTGGTGCGGCGAGCCCGACGAGAACGCGCTCACCTTCTTCCGGTTGAACGCGTTGCCGGACTGAGAAGGAGGGCGTGGTCCGGTCGGTGCCGTGACGTGAACGTGAAACCTGGGGAGTAAACGACATGATCCAGCGAAGCATCAAGCGACTGAGCATGCGGGCGCTCGTGGTGGACGACGAGCTCACCGAGCCCGACCGCCGAAGGCCGGGCCGCGCGCGCGCTCGTGCAGGAGCTGCAAGGGCCGCGCCGTCGAGGTCGTGGAGGCGGCGTCCGCGGAGGACGGCACACTCCGTGATCGTGTCGGACTCCGCCATCCACGCGATCCTCCTGGACTGGACCCTGGGCGACGACAAGGGCCACGCCAAGGCCAGGAGCTCTCCTGAAGTTCGTACGCTCCCGCAACGACAAGATCCCCATCTTCCTGATGGCCGAGCGGGGCGAGGCGTCCTCGATCCCCATCGACGTCATGGAGATGGTCGACGAGTACATCTGGACGCTCGAGGACACCGCGGCCTTCGTCGGCGGGCGGGTGGTGGCGGCCATCCGCCGCTACCTGGAGGTGATGCTGCCTCCCCTGGCCGCGGCCCTCATGAAGTTCACCCAGGAGTACGAGTACTCCTGGCACACCCCCGGCCACACCGGCGGCACCGCGTTCCTCAAGTCGCCGGTGGGCCGGATCTTCTTCGACTACTTCGGCGAGAACCTGCTCCGGTCCGACCTCTCGATCAGCGTGGGCGACCTGGGCTCGCTGCTCGACCACACCGGGCCCATCGGCGAGCACGAGAAGTACGCGGCCCGCGTCTTCGGGGCGCACCGCACCTACTGCGTCACGAACGGCACCTCGACGTCGAACCGGGTGATCTTCATGGCCGCCGTGGGCCGCGACCAGATCGCCCTCTGCGACCGGAACTGCCACAAGTCGATCGAGCACAGCCTGGTGATGACGGGCGGCATCCCGACCTACCTCGTCCCGCTGCGCAACCGCTACGGGATCATCGGGCCCATCCCGCCCGAGCGGCTCAAGAAGGAGGCGATCAAGGCCGCGATCAAGGCGAATCCCCTGGTCACGAAGGGCATCGAGACGCGGCCCGTCTACTCGGTCGTCACCAACTCCACCTACGACGGGCTCTGCTACAACGCCCGGCGCGTGGAGGAGCTGCTCGACCCGAGCGTCGACCGGATCCACTTCGACGAGGCCTGGTACGCCTACGCGCGCTTCAACCCGATCTACCGCGACCGCCACGCGATGCACGGCGATCCCAAGGACCACAAGGGGCCCACGGTCTTCGCCACCCACTCCACGCACAAGCTGCTGGCCGCGCTCTCCCAGGCCTCGCTCCTCCACATCCGCGACGGGCGCAGCCCCATCCCGCACGCGCGCTTCAACGAGTCGTTCATGATGCACGCCTCCACCTCGCCGCTCTACCCGATCATCGTCTCGAACGACGTCACCGCGGCGATGATGGACGGACCCGGCGGGGTGGCGCTCACCAACGAGTCGATCGAGGAGGCGGTCGCCTTCCGGCAGACGATGGGCCGCGTGCACCGGCAGTTCGCGCAGAAGAAGGACTGGTTCTTCAACACCTGGAACGCGGACAAGGTGAAGGAGGGCAAGGGCGGCAAGAAGGTCGCGTTCGAGGACGCCTCCCCCGAGTTCCTCGCCACCGACCCCGACGCCTGGGTGCTGCATCCGGGCGACAACTGGCACGGGTTCGACGACCTCGAGGACGGCTACTGCATGCTGGACCCGATCAAGGTCTCGATCGTGACGCCGGGGGTCGCCGACAAGGGAGGCCTCGACAAGCGGGGCATCCCGGCCACGCTCGTGACCGCGTACCTCCACCGCCGCGGCGTCGAGGTCGAGAAGACCACGGACTTCACGATCCTCTTCCTCTTCTCGATCGGCATCACCAAGGGCAAGTGGGGGACGCTGCTCAACGCGCTCCTCGACTTCAAGCGCGACTACGACCCGAACGCGCCGCTCGCCGAGGTGCTGCCCGACCTCGTCACGGGTCATCCCGGCACCTACGCGGGCCTCGGGCTTCGCGACCTCGCCGACCAGATGTTCGCCCAGCTCAAGGACGCCGCGGCAGACGCACTGGCTGGCCGAGGCCTTCTCGACCCTGCCCGACGCCGGTGATGACGCCGAACGCGGCCTACCAGCTACCTCGTCCAGGACCAGATCGAGCACGTGCCCCTCGACGAAGCTGGCCGACCGCGTGCTCGCCACCGAGCGTCGTTCCGTATCCGCCGGGCATCCCGATGCTCATGCCCGGCGAGGCGACCGGAGCCACCGACGGCCCGTACCTCAGCTACCTGCGGGCGCTCGCGTCCTGGGACCGCCGCTTCCCGGGCTTCGGGCACGACACGCACGGGGTCGAGAACCGGGACGGCGCCTACTACGTCCAGTGCCTGAAGAAGGGCGCGGCCGAGCGGCCTGAGGCGCCCGTGAGCGATCCCGCCCGGAAGATGTCGCTCCTCCAGGCCACGATGCTCGTGGCCGGCAACATGATCGGCACGGGCGTCTTCCTGCTTCCCGTCAGCCTGGCCTCGGTCGGCGAGCATCGCGATCTTCGGCTGGGTGGTCGCCACCGCGGGCGCCGCCGCCCTCGGCCTCGTCTTCGCCAAGCTCGGAGAGCTCGATCCCCAGGAGGGCGGCCCCTACGCCTACGCGCGCGACTTCCTCGGGCCCTACGTGGGCTTCCAGACCAACTACGTCTACTGGTTCGGCAACTGGATCGGGAACATCGCGATCGCGGTAGCGGCGGTGGGCTACCTCGCGGAGTTCATCCCCGCGATCAGCACCCCCCCCGCGAGCGTCTTCGCCACCGCGGTCGTGATCTGGATCCTCACCTTCGCCAACATCCTCGGGCCCGCGCGTGGTGGGGGCCCTCGAGACCTGGACCATGAGCCTGGCCCTCGTCCCGATCCTCGGGATCGCGTTCTTCGGCTGGTTCTGGTTCGACTCCGGCGACGTTCCTGGCGGGCTGGAACGTGAGCGGCGGCTCCGGCGCCCATGCCGTCTCGCGCGCGGCCTCGATGGCGCTCTGGGCCTTCATGGGCATCGAGAGCGCCGCCGTCTCCGCGGGCGTGATCGAGAACCCGAAGCGCAACATCCCGCTGGCCACGCTCATGGGCCTGGGTCTCTCGGCCGTCGTCTACGTGCTGAGCTCGTCCGTCATCATGGGCATCATCCCGAACGCCGAGCTCCAGAAGTCCCACGCGCCCTTCGCCGAGGCGGCCCGGCTGGCCGTCGGGACCTGGGGCATGGTCGTCATCAGCCTCTGCGCGATCCTCAAGTCGCTGGGGTCGCTCGGCGGGTGGATGCTGCTGGTGGGCCAGTCCGCCAAGGCCGCGGCCGACGACGGGATGTTCCCGACCGTCTTCGCGCGGCTCAACCGCCACGGCGTCCCCGGGCGCGGGCTCGTGATCGTCGGCGTGCTCATGACGATCGTCCTCTTCGCGACCATGTCGCCGACCCTCGCCGGCCAGTTCAACCGCATCATCGATCTCGCCGTGATCCTGGCCGTCGTGCCCTACATCTACGCGTCGGTGGCGGTCGTCAAGGTCATCTACGACCGCCGGCTGCCGGCGCGCACCTTCCAGACCTTCAAGTGGATCGCGATCGCCGCGGTCGGCTACTGCCTGTGGGCGGTGGTGGGAGGCGACCCCAAGACGGTGGTGAACGCCATGGTGGCGCTCCTCCTGAGCGTGCCCCTCTACCCGTTCTTCATTCGCTCGATGGAGGCGGCCGCGATGCGGAAACGTGCGCTGCCCGCCGGTTCTGCGCCGGCGATCGCGTAGACATCACAAAGGAGTCATCCATGTACCGAGTCACTACGTCCGCTGAACCGGAGGCCGCGATCCGGCGCCCGTCCCTCCTCGCCGTTCTCTGTGTCTTCGTTGCGGCGAGCGCCATCGCCCAGGAGCCGGTGCCCACACCCGCGCCCACTCCCACCCCCGCGCCCGAGGAAGAGGAGCGGACGACCGGATTGCCCAAGAAGGGGACATGGACCTTCAACATCGACGCCGGTGTGGGCGCGTTCGGCTTCGGGAACTCCCTGTACACCAACGCGCGGCCCGATCCTTCCGGCAACCTGGGCGACAACTGGCTCGAGAGCTACGTCAAGCCCGCGCTCTCGGCCAGCTTCGGCATCAGCAAGAGCGAGCTCTACTGCAAGGTCAGCGGGGTGGGCGAGCGCACCTTCGCCGCGCCTCCGAGCCTCGTCGGCGAGGATGCCTCCTCCTTCAAGGTGGAAGACGCCCACGTCGGCTGGCGGTCCGGGACGTCCCTGGGCATCGGCGAGAACGCTCTCGAGTTCACCGTGGGCCGTGCGCGGTACCGGATCGGTCACGGATTCCTGGTCTGGGACGGCGCCGGCGAAGGAGGCAGCCGCGGCGGCTTCTGGAGCAATGCGCGGCAGGCGTGGGAGTTCGCCGGCATCGGCCGCTTCAAGGCGAAGGGCAACACCCTCGAGGCCTTCTACCTCGACCGGGACGAGGTTCCCGAAAGCGAAACCGGAAGCACGTTGTGGGGAGGGAACTACGAGCTCGCGGTAGGCGAGAAATCGACGTTCGGCGTCACCTATCTCAAGACGAGCTCCGACCAGCTGCGTAAAGCCCCTGCGGAACGGACTGAACGTCTTCGACGCGCGCGCCTTCACCGCACCCTTCCGCGCGCTGTCCGGCCTGTCCTTCGAGCTGGAGTACGCGAAGGAGAAGAACGGCAACGCCATGGAATCCACCGGATGGACGGCGAAGGCGGCCTACGAGTTCGGCAAGGTGGCCTGGAAGCCCACCCTCTCCTACCGCTACGCGTTCTTCGAGGGCGACGATCCCGCGACGCTGAAGAGGGAAGCATTCGATCCGCTCTTCCTGGGCTTCTACGACTGGGGCACCTGGTGGCAGGGCGAGATCGCCGGGGAGTACTTCCTCTCCAACTCCAACAACATCTCGGACGAGGTGCGCCTCTCCCTGACCCCCAGCGAGTCCGTGGGGGCCGGCCTCATCGCCTACCGCTTCCGGCTCGACCAGCCGGGCTCGCTCGCCCCGGGCGTCACGTCCAAAGACGTCGCCTTCGAGCTGGACGGGTATCTCGACTGGAAGATCAACAAGAACTTCAGCGCGAGCTTCGTCGCCGCCTTTGCCAACCCGCAAGAGGCCGTGCAGCAGGCCTTCGACCGGACGAAGAACTTCGCCTACGGGATGGTCTACTTCACGTACAGCTACTGACCCGGACGGGCGCCGCGGTCATCAGGGAGGGATCTTGAAGATCGTAAAGAGGATCAACGTGCGCAGGGCGTCGCTCGGGGCGTTCGTCGCACTCCTCGCCTCCACTCTCGCCGCCGCGCCGAACGTCGCGCCGGCGGACGAGCCGCCCCCCGCTCCCAGCACTGCGACCGTGGCCTGCGCCTCGAAGCCGGGCGAGCGGCAGCAGTGCCCGGCCGACACCTCGAAGGGGGTGGCTCTCGCGAGATCCACGGGGGAAGCGCCCTGCCTGCTCGGCAAGACGTGGGGCTACGACGATCACGGCATCTGGGTGTCGGACGGATGCAGCGGCGAGTTCGTCGTCGGTCAGGAGTTGCCGACGGCACCGGAGCAGGCGGCGCCGAAGAAGAAGTCTCCCGAGTACATCCCCAACGCCGGGTTCCGGCTGGTCGAGGGCGACAAGGGCGAGATCTATCTCCGGCTCTTCAGCTACGTGCGCTACCTCAACCAGAAGGGGCTGGATCCGAGCTACACCGACTACTTCGGCAACACCCACGACGGTGCAGCAACGCGAGGACATCCAGTTGAACAAGTTCTTCATCCCGTTCTCCGGGTGGTTCCTGACCCCGAAGTTCCGCTACTACCTCTACGTCTGGTCCTCGAACGTCTCGCAGGGCGATCCGGCCCAGGTGGTGGGCGCCGGGAACCTGAGCTACACCTTCAACCGGTTCGTGACCCTGGGCGGCGGAATCACCAGCCTTCCCAGCGTGCGCAGCACCGAGGGGCAGTTCCCCTACTGGCTCGGCGTGGACGACCGGCTGACCTCGGACGAGTTCTTCCGGGGCTCCTACACCACCGGCTTCTGGCTCAAGGGCGAGCTCTCCACCAAGCTCAAGTACATGGCCATGCTCGCGAACAACCTGAGCACGCTCGGCGTGAGCGCGGCGCAGCTCGACAACGGCCTCAACACCACGTCCTTCATGCTCCAGTGGCTGCCCACGACCGGCGAGTTCGGCCTCTACGGGACGTTCGGCGACTACGACCACCACGAGAAGGTGGCCACCCGGCTCGCCGGGCACTACACGCACAGCCGCGAGGACAAGCAGAGCCAGCCGGGAACGAACGTCGATCGAGAACAGCCAGATCCGGCTCACCGACGGGAGCGTCATCTTCACGTTCGACCTCTTCGGACCGGGAATCACCGTGGAGAAGGTCGACCTACGACATGGCGAGCGTGGACGCCGGCCGTCAAGTACAAGGGGCTCTCGCTGGAAGCCGAGTACTACTGGCGCTGGTTGAGCGACTTCGCGGGCCCCAACACCGCGGGAATCGCCGACATCGACGACCACGGCTTCCAGGTGCAGTCCTCGGCGATGGTCGTGCCGAAGACCCTCCAGGTGTACCTCAGCGGCTCGGCGATCCGGGGCCTTTACGGCAACGCCTCGGAGGTGCGCGCGGGCGTGAACTGGTACTTCGTCAAGGAACGGGGGCTCCGGTTCAACGCGGAGTGGCTCCACCTGAACAAGTGTCCCGTGGGATACACGGCCGTTCCCTATCCCGTGGGCGGCAACGGAAACGTATTCCACACGAACGTCGAGATGAACTTCTGACCGCGGAGAACGAAGTGGTGATACGAAAGACGGCCGTCGTCTGGATCGCCCTCGCGCTCGGCGCACCCGTTTTCCTGAGCGCCCAGACGGCAGCCCCCGCCGTCCGGCTACGAGCTCAACGACTCGCATTTCCACCTGACGAACTACGTCCAGCAGGGCACCGACATCCACGAGTTCCTGAAGATCATGGGCACGAAGGTCGGGCGCGTGGCTCTCTTCGGAATCCCCCTCCAGCAGACCTGGTCCTGGGGCAACACCGGCGACTTCGCCCCCACCTACTACCTGCAGACGGACGCCCCGCTCTACTACTACTCCTTCACCGACGCCTTCATCGCGATGGCCTACCGGTCACTGACGGCGGCGGAGCAGGCGCGGTTCGACCCCATGATCACCGGCTTCAACCCCGCCGACATGTACGCGAGCGACCACATCAAGCGTGTGCTCCAGACCTTCCCCGGCGTCTTCTCGGGAATCGGGGAGTTCACGATCCACAAGGAGTTCGTGTCTGCCAAGATCGCCGGGGAAACGGCCAGCCTCACGAACCCCGCGCTCGATCGCATCCTCGACTTCGCGGGCGAGGTGGGGCTGGTCGTGATCCTGCACAACGACGTCGACATGCCGTTTCCGAAGCCCGGGCAGGACCCCTACCAGGCGGCGCAGCTCGGCGCGCTCTTCCGGCGTCACCCGAAGACCACGATCATCTGGGCGCACTGCGGTCTGGGCCGCATCGTGCGTCCCGTGAAAGACCAGCTCGGCATCGTCGCGCGCGCACTCGATGACCCCACCCTCGCCCACGTCTCCATCGACATCTCCTGGGACGAAGTGGCGAAGTACGTCGTGGCCACGCCGCAGACCACGCAGGCGATGGCGGACGTGGTCAACGGACATCCCGACCGGTTCCTCTTCGGGACCGACGAGGTGGCGCCCACCGACCAGGCAAAGTACCTGAAGGTCTACGACCTGTACGCCCCCCTCTTCGCGAAGCTCACGCCGGACGCCAGCGAGAAGCTCCGCAAGCGCAACTACGAGCGCGTCTTCGACGAGGCGCGACGCAAGGTGAGGGCCTGGGAGAAGGCCAACGTCCACTGAGAAAGAGGATGCCGTCATGAAAGTGATGAACGCAGCGAAGACGTCTTGTGAGGGGAGGCGCCTGGCCTCGGCCCTCGTCGTGCTCGCCCTCCTGGCCACACCGGGAGCATGGGCCCAGACCCCGGCCGAGATCCAGGGGGCCCTCGACGCCGCGTACGCAAAGTACAAGGACCTGCAGGAGGGCAAGAACGCGGACTACATCCCGGCCCTGGCCAAGGTCGACCCGAACATCTACGGTATCGCCCTCGTGACGGCGGACGGCAAGGTCTACACCGCGGGCGACGTCAAGTCCGAGGTCTCGATCCAGTCGATCTCCAAGGTCTTCACGATGGCGAAGGTGATGGAGGAGTCGGGCCCCGACGCGATCGCGAACACCATCGGCGTCGACGCCACCGGGATGCGGTTCAACTCGATCGTCTCGATAGAGTTTTCCCAGAAAGCGCTCGGCGGTCCGGAGATGAACGCCCTCGTCAACCCCGGGGCCATCGCCGCGACGAGCATGGTGAAGGGCGCGACCCGGGACGAGGTCTGGAGGAGCATCCTGGGCTTCTACTCCGATTTCGCTGGACGGCCCCTCTCGGTGAACCAGGAGGTCTTCAAGTCCGAGGCCGACACCAACCAGCGCAACCAGGCGATCGGCTACCTCATGTACGCCTACGGCTACATCAAGGCCAACCCGCTGCAGGCCACCGACGTGTACACGGAGCAGTGCTCGGTGAGCGTCAACGCGAAGGACCTCGCGACGATGGCGGGGACGCTCGCCAACGCCGGGAAGAACCCCGTCACCGGCAAGTTCGTCATGAACCCGGGGCTCGTGCCCCGTGTCCTGGCGGTCATGGCGACGGCAGGGCTCTACGACGACTCGGGCAAGTGGCTCTTCAGGACCGGTCTCCCGGGCAAGAGCGGCGTGGGCGGCGGCATCATCGCGGTCTCCCCCGGCAAGTTCGGGATCGCGGTGATCTCGCCTCCCCTTGACGACGCCGGGAACAGCGTGAAGGCCCAGAAGGCGATCGCCGACGTCTCGAACTCGCTGGGGGGCAACCCCTACGTGGCAAAGCCGCGCTAGGAGCAACTGCCCGGAGAGGCCGGGCCCATGGGTTTCTGGCTCCAACTCGCGATCCTCCTCGCCGCCATCGTCCTGGGCGCCCGTCGCGGGGGCATGGCCCTGGGGCCGATGGGCGGCGTGGGCCTCTTCGTCTTCGTCTTCCTGTTCGGGCTTCCTCCGGGGAGCCCGCCGGGCACGGTCCTCGGGATCATCCTCGCCGTCATCACCGCCCTCTCGCTTCTGGAGGCGGCGGGCGGTCTCGACCTCGTCATCCGCTTCGCGGAAAGGATCCTCCGCGGCAATCCGCGGTGGGTCACCGTCCTCGCCCCCCTCGTCACCTACGTGCTGGTCCTGGCCTCGGGCACCCAGCACGTGATCTACGCGCTGCTTCCCGTCATCGCCGAGGTGGCCCGCAAGGCCGGCATCCGTCCCGAGCGGCCGCTCTCGATCAGCGTGATCGCCTCGCAGCAGGGGCTGATCGCGTCGCCGGTGTCCGCGGTGACGGCGGCCCTCGTCGTCACCCTCGCGGGAAAGACGACCCTGCCCCAGCTCCTGCTCGTCGTGATCCCCGCGACGCTCGTCGGCCTCGCCGCGGGGACGTTGTCCGTCGCCTTCCGAGGGGTTGAGCTGGCCGACGATACCGGGTACCGCGAGCGGCTCGCCCAGGGCAAGGTGAGCCCGCCCGCGGAACGACCAGACCTCGCGGCGGGCGAGCGCCGCCGAGCGATGGTCTCGTGCGCAGTATTCCTGGCCGCGATCGTCGCGGTGGTGCTCATCGGAATCTTCCCCGGGCTGCGGCCGGTCTACGAGCAGGCAGGGGAAGGCGTCACGGAAACCGGCCAGGTGGAGATGGGCCGGGCCACGATGATCGTGATGCTGGCCGCGGCCGGCCTGCTCCTGCTCTTCGCGCGGTCCGATCCCGAGAAGGCGATCAAGGGAAGCGTCATGAAGGGCGGGCTCACCGCGGTCATCTCGATACTGGGCGTGTCGTGGATGGGCTCCTCCTTCTTCGAGGGAAACCGGGCCGCCATCGTGGGCGCGATCTCCGCCACCGTGGAGACGCACCCTCTGGGTCTTCGCGGTCGGCCTCTTCGTGCTCTCGCTGTTGCTCTTCAGCCAGGCCGCGGCGATCGCGATCCTGGGGCCGGTGGCGGTCGCGATCGGCCTGCCCGCCCCGCTCATCGTCGGCGCCTACCCGGCGGTGAACGGCAACTTCTTCCTGCCCACCTACGGCACGGTGCTGGCCGCGGTCTCCTTCGACCAGACCGGGACCACCCGCATCGGCCGCTATCTTCTCAACCACAGCTTCATGCGGCCGGGGCTCGTGGCGACGGCGACGAGCACCGTCGCGGCCCTCGGCCTCGCCCGGTGGCTCCTCTGAGGGCCCGGGTTTCGGTTCCTTTCCGTCCGCCGTCGCCGGCGGCTTGGAGGCTTTCATGATCCGACCGCTCGTACCCGTCGTCTTCGGGCTGGGCTTGCTGCTCGCGGTGAGCCCGGCGGCCCAGGCCCAGCAATATCGTTTGGAGAAGGACCTGCTGGGCGAGAAGCAAGTCCCGGCCGACGCCTACTACGGCGTCCAGACCGCGCGGGCCCTCGACAACTTCCAGATCTCGGGCATCCCCATCAGCCACTACCCGGAGTTCATCGAGGCCCTCGCCCTCGTCAAGATGGCGGCCGCCCGCGGCAACCACGACGTGGGCGCCCTCTCCGCGGACAAGAAGGACGCGATCGAGAAGGCCTGCCAGGCCGTCATCGACGGCAAGTATCGGGACCAGTTCCCCGTGGACTGGTACCAGGGCGGAGCCGGCACCTCCACCAACATGAACGCCAACGAGGTGCTGGCCAACGTGGCCCTCGAGCTCACGGGCCACAAGAAGGGCGAGTACTCGGTGATCGACCCCCACGACGACCTCAACATGTCCCAGTCCACCAACGACTCGTACCCGACGGCGCTGAAGGTGGCCTACATCCTCCGGAACGACAAGCTGATCGCCGAGGTCGAGGCCCTGGCCCAGGCGCTCCGCGCCAAGGGGAACGCAGTACCTGCGCACGCTGAAGATGGGCCGCACGGAGATGCAGGACGCGGTGCCGATGACCGTCGGGCAGGAGCTGCACTCGCTCGCCGCCGGCCTCGAGGCCGAGATCCGGCTGCTCCGCGACGCGGAGAAGTACCTCTACGAGGTCAACATGGGCGGCACCGCGATCGGCACCGGCCTGAACGCCCCCGCCGGCTACGCGGAGAAGGTGCGCCGCGCACCTCGCCACGCTCACCGGGAAGCCGATCGTGCCCGCGCGCGACATGATCGCGGCGACCTACGACCTGCAGGGCTTCGTGGTCTACTCCTCGGCCCTCAAGAGCCTCGCCGTGAAGCTCTCGAAGATCGCGAGCGACCTGATCCTGCTCTCCTCCGGCCCGCGCGCCGGGCTGGCCGAGCTCAACCTGCCGCCCCTGCAGCCGGGCTCCTCCATCATGCCCGGCAAGGTCAACCCGGTCATGCCCGAGCTGGTCAACATCGTGGCCTTCCGCGTCATGGGCAACGACTTCGCGGTGACGCTGGCCGCCAAGACCGGACAGCTCCAGCTCAACGCCTACGAGCCGCTGGCGGGCCTGGCCGTGATGGAGTCGCAGAGCCTGCTCTTCAAGACGATCCGGACCTTCCGGACGAAGTGCGTGGAGGGCATCACCGCCAACGAGAAGGTGCTGGCGCGTAACATCCAGGAGACGGTGGGCATCGTGACCGCGCTCAACCCGGTGCTCGGCTACGAGCGCGCGACCGAGCTCGCCGCCGAAGCCTACCGGACGGACAAGGGGATCCTGCAGATCATCCGGGAGAAGAAGATCCTCACCGAGGACCAGATCAAGGACCTGCTGGACCCGGCCAAGCTCACCGGCCTCGATCCGGCCCAGTACGAGAAGAAGAACTGATGAGCCCGTTCAAGGAGGTTGTCATGAGCCGCGCCTTTCGCCTCTCCCTGACCCTCGTCGCCGCCCTCGGTGGCGGCGCCGCGCTGGCCGCGGAGAAGCTCCCGAACGTCGTCGTGCTCGCCACCGGCGGCACCATCGCCGGCGCCGCCGCGAGCGACGTGCAGGCCGCCTACACCTCGGGCCAGGTCGGGCGTCGACCAGCTCCTCGCCGCGGTGCCCCAGGCGAAGAAGCTCGCCAGCTGCGCGGCGAGCAGATCGCGAACATCGGCTCCCAGGACATGAACGACGAGGTCTGGCTGAAGCTGGCCCGTCGCGTCAACGAGCTCGTCGTCCATGCCCGACGTGGACGGGATCGTGATCACCCACGGCACCGACACCATCGAGGAGACCGGCTACTTCCTGAACCTGGTCGTCAAGTCGCAGCAAGCCCGTGGTCCTGACCGCGGCCATGCGCCCCTCCACCGCCCTCTCCGCCGACGGCCCCCTGAACTTCTTCAACGCGGTGGCGGTGGCGGCGAACAAGGACGCGGCCGGGCGCGGCGTGCTGGTGGTCGTCAACGACTGGATCCACGGCGCGTCCTCGCTCACCAAGGCCAGCACCACCGCCGTGCAGACGTTCCTTTCTCCGCTCCGCGGCCTCGTCGGCACCGTGGCCTACGGGGAGTGCGAGTTCTACCGGGGCGCGGTGGGCCGGAACACGGTGGACAGCGAGTTCTCCCTCGACGGCGTGACTTCCCTGCCCCGCGTGGACATCGTGATGGCCTACGAGAACATGGACGGCGTCCTCATCGACGCCGCGGTCGCCGCGGGGGCGAAGGGCGTGGTGGTCGCGGGGGTGGGCAACGGCAACATGACCAAGGTCGCCCTCGACGCGCTGGCCGCCCAGGCCAAGAAGGGCATCGTCTGTGTGCGGAGCTCCCGCGTGGCCACCGGCCGCGTGGGACGCAACGTCGAGGTGGACGACGACAAGCTGGCCTCGTGGCCTCCGACGACCTCAACCCGCAGAAGTCGCGGGTCCTGCTGCGTCTCGCGCTGCTGAAGCCGCGCACCCTCGCCGAGGTGCAGCGGCTGTTCCAGGAGTACTGAGATGAAGGACGAATGAGACACGACATAGGAGGACATGACATGCGTAGATTGGCCATCACCGCCGCGCTGAGCTTGCTCGGCGCGGCGGCTTTCGCACAGGACGTGAAGGTGGACTTCGACAAGAGCGCCAACTTCGGCGCGATCAAGACGTTCACCGTCAAGATCGGCACGAGCTGGAACAACGAGATCAGCGAGAAGCGGATCGTGCGACGAGATCGAGAAGGCGCTCACCGAGAAGGGCTGGACGAAGACCGACGCCGACAAGGCCGACGCGGTCGTCGTGCTCCACGGTGCGACCGAGAAGCAGAGGACGCTGAACACCTTCTACTCCGGGGCGGCTACGGAGGCTACGGGTGGCGGGGCTGGGGCGGCGCGGGCATGGGCACCGCCACCACCACCGAATCCGAGTACCTGGTGGGCACCCTGGTCGTGGACATCTTCGACGCGAAGACGAAGCAGCTCATGTTCCGCGGGCACGGCCCGGACGAGATCTCGGACAAGCCGGAGAAGAACATGAAGAAGATCGACAAGGCCACGGACAAGATGTTCAAGGACTTCCCGCCGGGCTCGGGCAAGAAGTAGGTCGCCTCGCGATCCCGTCGTGTGGTGTCGGCGGCCGGAGCTCGGGAACCGGCCGCCGGCGCCTTGCCCGGGCACGCACCCCTCAATATAGGAGCCGCGCATGAGCTGGCTCGTCACGTCGCATCCGCGAGAACCCCGAGCTCGCGATCTTCCTGACCCTCGCCATCGGCTTCGTGATCGGGCGGATCCGGATCGGCACCTTCAGCCTCGGCAACGTCGTGGGCACGCTCCTCGCCGGCGTGCTCGTCGGGCAGCTCGACGTCCGAGGTGCGACCCCCTCGTCAAGGTGGTCTTCTTCGACCTCTTCCTCTTCGCCACCGGCTACAAGGTCGGGCCCCAGTTCTTCCGAGGGCTCGAAGAAGAACGCGCTGTCGCAGGCGCTCCTGACGCTCGTCCTGTGCGTCACGAGCCTGGTCACGACGGTCGTGGCCGCCAGGGCTGATGGGCTACGACTGCGGCACCGCGGCCGGCCTCATGGCCGGCGCCTTCACCGAGTCCACGGTCATCGGCACCGCCGGCAACACGATCGCCCGGCTCGACCTGCCGGAGGCCGAGAAGACGCGCCTCCTGAACAACATCCCGGTCGCCTACGCGGTCAGCTACCTCGTGGGCACGGGCTTCGTGGTCTGGTTCCTCTCGAGCCTCGCGCCGCGGCTGCTGCGCGTCGACCTCCGGGCGGAGAGCCGCAAGCTCGAGGCCGAGGCGGCGGCGGGCCGAAGGCCGAGAGCGGGAACGAGGCCGGCCTACCGCGAGTGGGACGTGCGCGCCTACCGCATCCCCGACTCGCTGGCCGGGCGCACGGTGGCGGACGTCGAGCGCGTCCTTCGCCCCCGACCGCGTGTTCGTGCAGACGGATCCGACGCGGGGCAGGAGATCCTCGACGCGCGCTCCCGACACCGTGCTCGCGCGGGGCGACGTCGCGGTCGTCGGGGCGCGGCGGCACGTGCTGCTCGGCGAGGGGCTCGCCTTTCGGCGAGGAGGTCGAGGATCGGGAGCTGCTCGACTTCCCGATGGCCGCCCTGGACGTGGTCGTGACGAGGAAGGAGGTCGCGGACCGGACCCTCGCCGAGATCGCCGAGGAGCACGGGCGCGGCGTGGTCCTGCTCAAGCTCGTCCGCGGCGGGCGAGGAGATCCCCTTCGGGCCCGACACGCTCCTGAACCGCGGGGACCTGCTGCGGATCGCGGGCGCCCAGGCCGACGTGGAGCGCGCGGGGAAGGCCCTCGGCTACGTGGAGCGGCCGTCGAGCGAGACCGACGTGGTGTTCGTGGGCCTCGGCATCCTGTCGGCGGGCTCGTGGGCGCGCTCACCCTCCGGGTCGGGCGACCTTCCCCTGAGCCTCACCGCCAGCGGCGGCGCGCTCATCATGGGGCTCGTCTTCGGCTGGCTGCGCTCGGTGCGCCCCACCTTCGGCCGCATCCCGGAGCCCGCGCTCTGGGTGTTCGACACCGTGGGCCTCGCCGTCTTCATCGGGGTCGTGGGCCTCGGCGCGGGCCCGAGCTTCGTGGCCGGCCTGCGCTCGACCGGCCCGAGCTTGCTGCTCGTGGGCTTCGTCGTCGCGCTCGACGCCCCACGTGGCCGCGCTCCTCTTCGGTCGCTACGTCCTGAAGATGAACCCCGTCATCCTGCTCGGGGCGTGCGCGGGGGCGGGCACCGTCACCGCCGCCCTCCGGGCCATTCAGGACGAGGCCGGGAGCAAGCTCCCGGTGCTCGGCTACACCGTGCCCTACGCGATCGGGAACATCCTGCTCACCGCGTGGGGGCCGGTGATCGTGCTGCTCACCCGGTAGGAGCGGGAGCCCTGTTGAGTGCTGGCCTTCCGACGCTCTCGCCCCGGCCGTGTGGCTCGGCCTCGTCCTCATCGCCTCGCCCGCCTTCGGGGCGAAGACCGACGTGGTCGTGCTCAAGAACGGCGACCACCTCACGGGGGAGGTCCAAGAGCTCGAGCGCGGGTACCTGAGTTTGAAGACAGACGACCTGGGGACGGTGGCGATCGAGTGGGACAAGGTTGCGAGCGTCGCCGCGGAGGCCCCTTTCGACGTGGACGATCTGCTCGGGAGCCGCTACATGGGTTCCCTCGCCCCGGGGCCGATCGCGGGCCAGATGCTCATCGTCTGGGCGGACCACACGGACACGGTGGAGCTCTTGACCGTCGTCCGGATGCGCCGCCTGAACACGAGCTTCTGGAAGAGGCTGGACGGGTCGCTGGACCTGGGGGCGAGCTACACGAGCGCGAGCGAGCTCTTCAAGCTCGACTTCGCGGCCACGCTCGGCACCGAGCGACCGGGCTACGAGATCACCGCGTCGTCGAGCGCCACGCTCACCTCGGAGCCCGGCGTCGACGACACGCGGCGCAGCATCCTGTCCTTGAGCTACGCCCGACGGTTCGAGAACCGATGGGTGGCCCTCGCCCAGGCTCAGGCGGAGCAGAACCACGAGCTGGGCTTCGACCTGCGCGCCGCCGCGGCGGGGGGGGGCGGGCGATACCTCGTGCTGAGCCAGAGGGACAGGTTTCTCGCCGCGCCTCGGGCTCAGCGTGAACCGCGAGCGTCCCGTCGAGGGCGAGACCACCACGAACGTCGAGGCCGCCGCGGTGCTCGCCTACGACCGATACTCCCACGACTTCCCGAAGGTGGACGTCTCCCTCGACGTCGCCGGGTACGCCAGCCTCAACGACGGCGGACGTTATCGCCTCGAGGTGGAGGGCCAGCTCAAGCGCGAGCTCGTCAAGGACTTCTACGCTACCCTTCGCGGCTACGAGAGCTACGACAGCCGGCCCGCCACGGAAGGGGCGCTCAGGAACGACTACGGGCTCACGTTCGCCCTGGGATGGAGCTTTTGAGGAGGTCAGTATGAGAAGGCCGTTCGTCGCGGGCCGGGCGCCGGTCGCCCTCGTCACCGCGCTGTCCCTTGCCGTTTCTCCCGCCCTGCCCCTCGTGGCCGGTCAGTCGCCCGCGCCCGCTTCGAGTCCAACCCCGTCACCAGCGGCCACCCCGAAAGCGCCCGCTCCGAAGACGGCGACCGCGACTCCGAAGGCGGCGGCCCCGAAGACCTCGCCGCCGACGGCCACGGGCGCGGCGTCCGTCGACGGCGGCTGGCCGCGCGCCTACTCCACCCCGACGGGTGGCCGCGCCGTCGTGTACCAGCCCCAGGTGGCGAGCTGGGCCGACCAGAGCCACATGGTCGCTTACGCGGCCGTGGGGTGGGAGGCGAAGGGGGCGACGAAGCCGGCCCTCGGCAGCATCAAGCTCGAGGCGGACACGAAGGTTTCCCCGTCGGAGAGGCTGGTCAGCTTCTCGGCCCTCAGGATCGACGAGGCCAACTTCCCGACGGTCCCCCGCGACGAGGTCCGCGAGGTGGTGGCGGAGATCGAAAAGGCGATGCCGGACAAAGAGCGCGTGATCGCGCTCGACCGCGTGCTCGCCAGCATCGACCGGAGCCAGATCACGCCCAAGAACGTGGAAGGGGTCAAGGCGGATCCCCCGACCATCTTCTACAGCACGAAACCCGCCGTGCTCGTCAACATCGACGGCGATCCCATCTGGAGCCCCATAAAGGAGAACGACCTGAAGTTCGCGGTCAACACGAACTGGGACCTCTTCGAGCACGGACCGACGAAGACGTTCTACCTGCGCAACGAGGACGCCTGGCTGAAGGCGGCGGCCGTCGAAGGGCCGTGGACCCCCGCGGGCGAGCTGCCCGAGAGCTTCAAGAAGCTTCCCGCCGACGACAACTGGAAGGAAGTGAAGGCGGCGTTACCCGGCAAGAAGCTCGCCCCGGACAAGGCCCCGAAGGTGTTCGTGAGCACGACGCCCGCGGAGATGATCCTCGTGAGCGGGCCACCTCTCTACCAGATGATCGCGGACACCAAGCTCCTGTGGGTCAGCAACACGGAGAGCGACGTGTTCCGCATGGGGGGCACGGGGCCCATCTACTACCTCGTGGCCGGGCGATGGTTCACGGCGGCCGAGTTCATCGGCCCCTGGACCTTCGCCACCCCCACCCTGCCCGCCGACTTCCAGAAGATCCCCCTCGAGCACCCCCGCTCGCGCGTCCTCGCTTCCGTGCCGGGCACGCAGCAGGCGGCGGAGGGCGTATTGCTCGCCCAGGTCCCCCAGACCGCTCGCGTGAACAAGAAGGAGTTGAAGGCGCCGGAGGTGGCCTACGCGGGCGAGCCGAAGTTCGAGAAGGTCGAGAACACCAAGGTCGAACGCGCCGTCAACACCGACAAGAGCATCATCAAGGTCGGCGACATGTACTACATGTGCTACGAGGGCGTCTGGTTCATGGGCACGAGCCCGAACGGTCCCTGGACGGTGACGAGCAAGGTGCCGGGGGAGATCTACGAGATCCCGATCAGCTCGCCCGCCCACAACGTCACCTACGTGACCGTCCAGGACGACGACGACGAATGGGCCACCTTCGCGACCGCGGCGATGTACACGGGCGTGATGGTCGCGTGGGGCTGCGCGGTCTGGGGCAGCGGCTGGTACTACCCGCCGTACTACGGCGGCTTCTACGGCGGCTACCCGTATTACCGTCCCTACTATCCCACCTACGGCTACGGCGCCTCCTACAACCCCTGGACCGGCGCCTACCGGCGTACCGCCGTGGCCTACGGGCCCTACGGCGGCGCGGGGGTGACCGCGCGCTACAACCCCTCGACCGGGACCTACTCGCGCGGGGCGGCGGCCTACGGACCCTATGGCTCGCGTGCCGCCGGCCAGGCCTACAACCCCCGCACCGGCACCTACGGGCAGACGCGCCAGGGCTCGAACGTGTACGGCAGCTGGGGCAGTACCCAGGTTCAGCGCGGCGACCAGTGGGCGAGCACGTCGCGAGTGACGAACCGCGCCACCGGCACCACGACCCGGGGGACGCAGACCAGCGGCGGCGGCGAGGCCATCACCCGAAGGGGGCCGGACGGCACTTCCGGCGTCGCCCGGACCGGGAGCGGTGACGTGTACGCGGGCCGGGACGGCAACGTCTACAAGAAGCAGGACGGGAGCTGGCAGAAGTACGAGAACGGGAACTGGGGCAACGTCGACCGGCCCGAGGGCTCGGGCCAGACCCGGGACCGTTCCTCCACGACCGGGCCACCGGCCTCGCAGTTCGACTCCACGACCAGGGACCAGCTCAATCGCGACTCGGCCGCGCGCTCCGAGGGCCGCCAGCGCACGAGCGACTACAGCAGCTACCGCAGCAGCGGGGGCAGCGGGAAGCTCGTATCGCTCGAGCGGCGGGTCCCGGGGCGGTGGGTCCCGGGGCGGCGGGGGCCGGCGCCGCTAACCGCGCAAGGAGGGCTCATGGCAACGGAACGGGATCGCCTGGAGGAGGCTCGGGATCCTCGCGCCCCCTGGAAAAAATGGGGACCCTACCTGAGCGAGCGGCAATGGGGAACGGTCCGCGAGGACTACAGCGAGGGCGGCGACGCCTGGAACTTCTTCACCCACGACCATGCCCGATCGCGCGCCTACCGCTGGGGAGAAGACGGCCTCGCCGGGGTCTCCGACGACCGGCAGCGGCTCTGCTTCGCCCTCGCCCTCTGGAACGGACAGGATCCCATCCTGAAGGAGCGCCTCTTCGGGCTGACCAACAGCGAGAGCAACCACGGCGAGGACGTCAAGGAGTACTACTTCTACCTCGACTCGACGCCCACGCACTCGTACATGAAGTACCTCTACAAGTACCCGCAGGCGGCCTATCCCTACGACGACCTCGTCCAGACGAGCGGTCGCCGGAGCCGGCTCGAGCGCGAGTACGAGCTCCTCGACACCGAAGTGTTCGACCACGACCGCTACTTCGACGTGTTCGTCGAGTACGCGAAAGCCTCCCCCGAGGACCTCCTCATCCAGGTCACCGCCTGCAACCGCGGCCCGGAGCCCGCCACCCTCCATCTCCTTCCCACGGTGTGGTTCCGCAACGTCTGGTCGTGGGGCGGGAAGGCTCCCCGGCCGTCGCTTCGGAGAGCGGGAGGCAAGGACGGGGCCGCGATCGCGCTCTCCCATCCGGATCTCGGCGAGCGGTCGCTCCATTTCGAGGGCGAGGCGACGCTGCTGTTCACCGAGAACGAGACGAACACCGAGCGGCTCTCCGGCGCTCCCAACCGGACGCCCTACGTCAAGGATGCCTTCGACAACTACGTCGTCCACGGCCGCAAGGAGGCGGTGAATCCCGATGGAAAAGGCACGAAGGCGGCGGTCCACTACTCGCTCGAGATTCCCGCGGGGCGGGCCCGGACCCTTCGCCTGCGGCTGCGCGACGCGGCGTCCGGGAAGGGGGGCGACCCCTTCAAGGACTTCGATGCGGTTCTCCAGGCGCGCCGGCGCGAGGCGGACGAGTTCTACGCATCCGTCATCCCGTCTTCGTTGAAGGCGGACGCCGCCAACGTCATGCGCCAGGCCCTCGCCGGCATGATGTGGAGCAAGCAGTTCTACAACTACGACCTCGACGTCTGGCTCGGCGAGCACGGGGCGGACCCCTTCAAGCCCCGGCGGCGCGCCGCTCCCCGCAACGACCACTGGCAGCACATGGCGAACGCCGACGTCATCTCCATGCCCGACAAGTGGGAGTACCCCTGGTACGCGGCCTGGGACCTGGCCTTCCACGTCCTCGCCCTCACCCTGGTGGACGCGGACTTCGGCAAGCAGCAGCTCGACCTGATGCTGCACGACCGCTACCTCCACCCCAACGGGCAGATCCCCGCCTACGAGTGGAACTTCGGCGACGTCAACCCGCCCGTGCACGCCTGGGCCACGATCTTCACGTACGGGCTGGAGAAGTCACGGGGGAGGGGCGATCTCGACTGGCTCGAGCGCTCGTTCCAGAAGCTCGCTCTTGAACTTCACCTGGTGGGTGAACCGGAAGGACCGCACGGGCCGCAACGCCTTCGAGGGCGGGTTCCTGGGGCTCGACAACATCGGGGTCTTCGACCGCAGCGCCCCCTTGCCGACGGGCGGGTACCTGGAGCAGGCCGACGGCACGGCGTGGATGGCGATCTTCAGCCAGAACATGCTCGAGATCGCCGTGCAGCTGGCGCTCGAGAAGCCCGCCTACGCGGAGATGTGCCTCAAGTTCGTCCAGCACTTCCTCTGGATCGCCTCGGCCATGGTCCATGCCGGCGAGGACACCGGGATGTGGGACGAGGAAGACGGATTCTTCTACGACGTCCTCCGGCTGCCCGACGGACGCTCGCAGAGACTGAAGGTGCGCTCGATGGTCGGCCTTCTCCCCCTCTGCGCCGTCACCGTCTTCGAGGGTGAGATCGCCGCGAAGTATCCGGAGATCATCCGGCGGTTCCACGAGTTCCTGGCGGCACGGCCGGAGCTCGTGGCTTCCATCCACGATCCCGCCCGGCAGGGTCAGGCCGGCCGTCGGCTCGCCTCGGTCCTCGACGAAAGGCGCCTCCGCCGGGTGCTCGCGAAGATGCTCGACGAGCGCGAGTTCTTCGGCCCCTGCGGGATCCGGTCCCTCTCCCGATACCACGCCGATCATCCCTACGTGTTGCACGTGGGAGGCCAGGAGTACCGCGTGGACTATCTCCCCGGCGAGTCCGACTCCGGCATGTTCGGTGGCAACTCCAACTGGCGGGGGCCGGTCTGGATGCCCGTGAACGGCCTGATCATCCGGGCCCTGCTGCAGTACTACGCCTACTACGGGGACGACTTCAAGATCGAGTGCCCCACCGGCTCCGGTCGGCAGATGACGCTCTACCAGGTGGCCGAAGAGATCTCGGGCCGGCTCGCCTCCATCTTCCTGCGGGACGAGAAGGGCCGGCGGCCGGTCTACGGCGACACACGGAAGTTCCAGGAAGACCCGCACTGGCGCGACCTCGTGCTGTTCTACGAGTACTTCCACGGCGACAGCGGGGCCGGCATCGGGGCCAGCCACCAGACCGGGTGGACCGGGATCGTGGCCCGGGGAATGCACCTGTTCGCGACGACTACGGCGGAGCAGGTGCTCGAGCTCGGGAAGTCCGCGACGGTCGTCGAGGTGGCGACTGGCCCGGGCGGGCGGAGCGGGGGTCGCCCGCCACGATGACCAGTCCCCGGTTCGGGCGGCGGCCGGCGTGAGCACCCGCGCGACGCCTTTGACGCTCACGAGCGTGCTCGCCGTCCTGACCGTGCTCGCTCTGGCGCTGTCGGTGCCGCGGTCGCTTCGTGAGGCCTACGAGCGCGGCGGCCTTTATCTCTTCTCCCGGGAGTTCCTCGACGACATACCCCGACGCCTCACGGGGCCGGGCCGATTTCGCTTCCTCCTGCAGCCGCTGGTCGCGACCCTTATCGGTGTCGGAGCGGGCCGATCCGACGCCCATGCCGGAAGAGCCCCCTACCTGTACGCGCTCCTGACGGGGGCCGCAGGGCGTGGGGAGCTCATGCGCGAGGCCCTCCGGGACATCACGAACCTGCTCCTCGCGGGGGTGCTCGCGGATCTCGTGTCCCAGTGGTTGATCCTCGGCGCCGTGTACCCGGGCGCCGCGCTCGTCGTGGGCCCGGTCCTGATCACCGCTCCCTATGCGTTGGCCCGCGCGCTCGCCAACCGCGCCATCACGGTGGGCCGTGGCCAGCGCTGATCCCCGCAACCCCCGAAAGCGCACACGATGAAGGCCCCTGAGCGGCGGCCTGACGGTCGGGAACGGAGGCCGGAGTGAACGAGCCGCGCTATCCGTCGCTCTACCAGATCAACACGCGCGTCTTCGCTGACGGAGCTCGGCCGACGGTTGGGTCGCCCGGCCACGCTCGACGACGTTCCGGACGAGGATCTCGAGCGCTGGGCCGGGCTCGGCTTCGACTGGGTCTGGCTCCTGAGCGTGTGGCGCATCGGCAAGGCCGGGCCGCAGGTCTCGCGCAGCCACCCCGAGTGGCGGCGCGAGTTCGAGGAGACGCTCCCGGACCTGCGCGAGGAGGACATCGCCGGCTCGGGCTTCGCGATCGCCGGCTACACGGTGAACCCGGACCTCGGAGGGGACGCGGCGCTCGCCCGTTTCCGCGAGCGGCTCCGGGCGCGGGGCTTGCGCCTGATGCTCGATTTCGTCCCCAACCACACCGCCCTGGACCACCCGTGGGTCGAGGATCGCCCGGAGTACTACGTCTCGGGGACCGAGCTGGACCTGGTACGAGCGCCTGCGAACTACACCTGGGCGAGGCGAAGGCGAGGCGACCTCGTGCTGGCCCACGGGCGCGATCCCTATTTCCCGGGCTGGCCGGACACGCTGCAGCTCGACTACGCGAACCCGGCCACGCAGGAGGCGATGGTCGGGGAGCTCCTGAGGATCGCCGGGCAGTGCGACGGCGTCCGCTGCGACATGGCGATGCTCGTCCTGCCCGACGTGTTCGAGCGGACATGGGGCAAAGCCGCCCCCCCGTTCTGGCCGGCGGCCACCGGACGCGTGCGCGAGCAGTTCCCCGACTTCTGCTTCATGGCCGAGGTGTACTGGGACCTGGAGTGGACGCTCCAGCAACACGGATTCGACTACACCTACGACAAGCGTCTCTACGACCGCCTGCGCGCCGGAGAGGCCCGACCGGTGCGGGAGCACTTCCGGGCCGGGCTCGACTACCAGGACAAGCTGGCCCGATTCCTCGAGAACCACGACGAGCCCCGGGCGGCGGCGACGTTCCCGCGGGAAGCCCATCGGGCCGCGGCGGTCCTCACCTTCCTGTCTCCCGGCCTGCGCTTCTTCCACGACGGGCAGCTCCAGGGGCGCAGGAAGCGGATCTCGCCGCACCTCGGTCGCGGCCCCGTCGAGCCCGTGGACCCGGAGATCGAGGCCTTCTACGACCGGCTGCTCGCGGTGCTTCGGCAGCCGGTGGTGCGGAACGGCCGGTGGCAGCTGCTCGAAGTGCAGTGCCCGCCTGGGAGGGCAACGGGATCGTGGGACGGCTTCGTGGCCTTTGCCTGGGAAGGCCGCGACCGCGAGCGGCTGCTCGTGGCCGTGAACCAGTCTCCCCACCAGGGTCAGTGCTACGTGCGCTGGCCCTTCGCGGAACCTGGGCCGCCGCTCGTGGCGGCTCCGGGACGAGATCGGCTCCGCCACCTATGAAAGGGACGGCGACGACCTGCAGGCGCGCGGGCTCTTCCTGGACGCGTCCCCCTGGCAGGCCTCCGTGTTCTCCGTGGATCCAAAGCCGTGACTGCCTGGGGAGGTGTCCTCTGAGCCCCGAATCCACTGCCCGACCGGGAGCGCTCCTCGATCCCGTCGATCGCTCGAGCGAGGTGCTGTTCGGCTTGATCATGGCCCTCACGTTCACGACCACCTTCGAGGTCGCCACCGCGGGAGCCGCCGACGTCCGGACCATGCTCATCGGCGCCCTGGGGTGCAACCTCGCCTGGGGAATCGTGGACGGCGTGATGTTCGTGGTCACCCGCTCCGTCGAGAAGCACCGCTTCTATTCGAGGATCCGCGCGCTGCAGGCCGCCGCGCCCGCTGATGCCGCGCGGATCCTCGAATCCGAGCTTCCCGAAGGATGGGAGCACCTCCTCGATTCCGACGACCTCGCTCGCCTGGGCCAGCGGGCACGGACTCTCGCCTTCCCGCCCCCGCCGGGCATCACCGGAGCGGACCTGCGCGGGGCCGTGGCCGTCCTGCTTCTCGTGTTCCTCTCCACTCTACCGGTGGCCCTACCCTACCTGCTCTTCAGGAATCTCTTCTTCGCCGCCCGCGTTTCCGACGCCGCCGGCATCGTGATGCTGTTCGTGATCGGGACGAGCCTGGGACGCCACGCGGGACGGCGGCCCCTGCTCGTGGGCCTGACCATGGTCGCGATCGGCGTGGTGCTCAGCGCCATTGCGATCCGGCTCGGAGGGTGAGAGTGGTCCCGGATTTCCTGCCCGGTCTGCAGCTCCTTCGCCAGTACCCGGCGGGCGGACTGCGCCGCGACGTGGTCGCGGGCGTCGTCCTCGCCGCCTACCTGCTCCCCGCCGGCATCGGCGATGCCTCGCTCGCCGGCCTTCCTCCCGAGGCCGGCCTGTATTCCTGCCTGTTCGCCGGTCTCGTGTTCTGGCTCTTCTGCAGCTCGAGGCACACCGCGGTCACGGTCACCTCCGCGATCTCGCTGCTCGTGGGCACGTCGCTCGGGGATCTCGCGGGAGGGGACGCGGGCCGCTATGCCGCGCTCGCGTCGGCCACCGCCCTCATCGTGGCTGCCCTGGCTTTCCTGGCCTGGCTCTTTGGCGCGGGAAGCCTCGTGAGCTTCATCTCCGAGACGGTCATGACCGGCTTCAAGACCGGGGTCGCCCTGCACCTGGCCAGCACGCAGCTCCCGAAGCTGTTGGGGTTCAAGGGCGCCCACGGCGACTTCTGGGAGCGGATGGGCCATTTCCTCCGGCACCTCCCCGAGACGAATCCCGCATCCCTCGGCCTCGGCCTTGCCGCGCTCGCCGTGCTCTTGCTCGGCAAGTGGCTGCTCCCCAGCCGTCCGGTGGCGCTCCTGGTGGTGGTGGCCGGCATCGCCGCGGTTCCGATGTTCGGCCTGGCCGCCCACGGGGTGGCCCTCCTGGGCGACGTCCCCCAGGGCCTGCCGGTGCCCGGCCTGCCCCCGGTTCACCCTTCCGACCTGAACCTGCTCCTGCCCCTGGCCATGGCCTGCTTCCTCCTGGGGGCGGTGGAAACTGTCGCGATCGGACGGACCTTCGCCCGCAAGCACGGCTATCGGCTCGACAGCAACCAGGAGTTCCTCGCCCTCGCCGGCAGCAACCTCGCCGCCGGGCTGGGGCACGGGTTCCCGGTGAGCGGCGGCATGTCCCAGTCGCTGGTGAACGAAGGGGGCGGCGCGCGTACGCCACTCTCGGGATTGGCAGCGGCCGGCATCATGTTGCTCGTCACCCTCTTTCTCGCCGGCCTCCTGCGCGACCTGCCGCAGCCCGTGCTCGCGGCCATCGTGCTGATGGCGGTGACCGGCCTCTTCAAGCTCTCCGAGCTGCGGCGGCTCTGGCGGTTCAGCCGCGCCGAGTTCGGGGTGGCCGCGGCCTCGCTCCTCGGCGTCCTCGGCTCAGGGCTCCTCCGCGGGGTGCTGATCGGGGCGGTGATCTCCATCCTGCTGCTCCTGCGGCGCACATCGAGGCCGCGCACCACCGAGCTGGGACGCGTGCCCGGCTCCGACTACTTTGCCGACATCTTCCGGCACCCCGAGAACGAGCGGCTCGCGGACGTGTTCGTCTTCCGGGCCGAGGCCGCCCTCCTCTACTTCAACGTCGAGCACGTCCGCGACCGCTTCTTCGAGCTGCTGAACGCGCGCGCGGCGGGCGTGAGGCTGGCGGTCTTCTTCCTCGGCACGAGCCCGGCCGTTGACCTCGCGGGCACGGAGCTGCTCGAGGAGCTCCACCACGCGCTGCGGGAGCGCGGGATCGCCTTCCACCTCGCCGAGGCGCGCGGCGACGTGAGGGAGACGCTCCGTCGCGCCGGGTTCGAGGAGCACTGCGGTCCGGTGGTCGCCAACCAGGCGGTGGCCGCGGTCGTCGCGGAGTGGCGGGGCGGCCCCCGCCCCGCCCCCAAGCTCGAGGGGCATCCCTGAGGCGGGATCTCCTCCTACACGAAGCGGCCGCGATTGGCGGTGCCGGGCTTGCCGAGGGCGAGCTGGAGGGGCAGGTGCAGTCTCTGGCCCCACGCCCGCTCGTCGTGCTCTTCGAGCGGAAACACGAGATGCAGGAAGTCCTCGCGCACGCGGTAGCCGCGTCGTCCCAGGGCCATGGCCATCGCGAGCGTGACCTCGTAGTTGTCCCCCGGCCAGCCGCTGTCGAGGTAGAACTTCGCCGCAGCTTTCGGCTCCGAGAGCACGCGGTCGATGAGGTCGTCCCGGTGGGAGAAGGTGCTCGACATGCAGGCGGCATAGCCGAAGACCTCCGGGTACTGCCACGCCATGTAGAAGGAGACGACTCCCCCCAGGGACGAGCCGATGACGCCGGTCTCCCGGGGACTGTCGAAGACGCGGAAGCGCCGGGCCACCTCCGGCCTGATCTCCTCCACCACCGACCGCGCGTAGGCCTCGTAGCCGGGCTTGGTGTACTCCCCCATGCGGTCCCCGGAGTGGATCCCCACGACCACCACCCGGTCCACCGCGTTCATCGTGTCGAGCAGGGAGAGGGCCTCCCCCACCTGCCAGTCCCGGCCCAGGAAAGCTTCCTCGGGGAAGAAGAGGTTCTTGCCGTCCTGCATGTAGAAGACGGGATACCGCCGCAGCGGGTTCTCGGCGTAGCCGGGAGGAAGGTAGACCCGCACGAGGTGCTTGCGCCCGAGGAGCGCGGAGTCCCGTTCCACGACCGGGGAGAAGGTCCCCGTCTCCGCCCCCTCGAAGTACGGGTAGACGTCGCTCGCGCCTTCGCTGGTCATGAGCACGAGCATGTTGGGGCCCACCGACCAGCGCACCGAGTCGTCGTCGCCCCTCCGACACGCCTTGAAATAGAGGAAGGGCCGACGGACCTCCAGCGTGAAGGTGGAGGTGTTGCCGTCCGGGGAGACCAGGACGGGCTCGAGGTCCTTCTCCCAGTCCAGCTCGGTGCGCAGGACCATCCGTCCCGGGCCGGCCGGGTAGTGCACTCGGAGCTGCCGACTCAGGAGCATTTCGGTCCGATACATGGGTCCTCCGAAGGTTGGCGTCGGGCGAGCATAGCTCAGGGGGAGGTCCTGGGGATGGAGCGGCGGGCCGGGGAGGGCACGGGCAGGGCAGGGAACGGTAACTTACCGGTCTGTTACTTCCGTCGCCCCTTGTCCTGGCCCATCCTCTCGATCGGTTCCCGCTTCGGGAGGCCGCTGTCGCCGCGTGGGTTGACTGCGGAGAGGCCTGCGACTAGCCTTCCCGCCGTCGACCCGCGCTAGCGAGGAGGCATGAGCACAGAATCCGACGACGCGGCCTGGGCGCGCGCCCACCGCGCCTGCTTCCAGATCGGTCCCCTCGTGGAGATGCGAGGGAACCAGAAGGTCCAGGTCGGCTTCACCGCCGACCTCTACGCGGGGGTGCCCCTGGACAAGGCGCCGGGGGACGAGCGTCGCGAGGAATCCCGCCGTATCTGGGAGCGGCTGCGCGCGATCGTCGAGTCGCTGGCCCCCGCGGAGGGGAGCGGAGTCAAGGTGGAGATCGATCCCTGGCGGACCGCGGCCTACATCCGTCCCGAGAACGAGATGAAGCCCGAGATCGGCCTCCGGGCCCGCATTTTTCACGGCGGCGACTACTTCGCCGCCACGACCGCGGACGAGCGGGCCGGCCTGTCCGCCGCCGAGCGGAAGCTGGTGGCGATGGGCCTTCGCGCCGGGCATTGGTGAGAGAGCCGGCAAGCGCAGGGAGAAACATGAAGAAGATGGTGGCAAGCGGCCCGATCCTGGCTTCCCTCGTGGTGTCGCTCCTCGGCTGCGGCAAGAAGGAGCAAGCCGCGGGTCCCCCGCCGGAGGTCTTCGTGGCCGATCGTCGTCCAGAAGGACGTACCGGTCTACATGGAGCTGGTCGGCCAGACGAAGGGCTCCCAGGACGTCGAGATCCGCGCGCGCGTGGAGGGCTACCTGCAGGCGGTGGAGTTCACCGAGGGGACCTTCGTCGCGAAGGGCACCCCCCTCTACAAGATCGACCCGTTGCCGCTCCAGGCGGCGCTGGCCAACGCCAAGGCGGTCCTGGCCACTGCTGAGGCCCGGCTGGGCAGGACGAACAACGACGTCGCGCGCTATCGGCCCCTGGCCGAGCAGCAGGCGATCTCCCGGCAGGAGCTGGACAACGCGCTCTCCGCGCAGGAGGCGGCCCGGGCCATGGTGGACGCGGCGAAGGCGGCCGTGGACAAGGCGACGCTCGATCTCGGCTACACCTCGATCACTTCCCCGCTGGCCGGCCTCGTCGGCACCACCAACGTGAAGCCGGGCAACCTCGTGGGACGCGACGAGAGCACGCTGCTCACCACGGTCTCCCAGGTCGACCCGATACTCTTCCGCGCCGGAATCAGCGAAGCCGAGTACCTGCGCCTCGCCCGCCGCCGGGACGAGATGAAGGCGAAGCAGGCCGCAGGAGAAGCCGCGGGCATCGAGCTGATCCTCGCCGACGGCACGGTCCATCCCCACAAAGGACGCGTCGACGCCGTCGAGCGAGCGGTGGATCCCACCACCGGCACCCTCGCCATCCAGGTCCGCTTCGCGAACCCGGAGCGGCTGATCCGTCCAGGCCAGTATGGCCGCGCCCGCTTCGAGTCGGAGTTGAAGAAGGGCGCGCTGCTCGTGCCCCAGCGGGCAGTGGCCGAGCTTCAGAACCTCTACAGCGTGGCGGTGGTGGGGTCGGACAACAAGGTGGTGTTCCGGAACGTCAAGGTCGGCCCGCGGGTGGACGGGCTCTGGGTGATCGAGGAAGGCGTGAAGCCCGGCGAAAAGGTCGTGGTGGAGGGCCTCCAGAAGGTGCGCGAAGGCTCGGTCGTGAGCCCCAAGTCCGTAGCGGACGCAGCCGCCGCGTCGGGGGCCGCCGAGCCGGCGACCGAGGCGGGGAAGGCAAAGTAGGCCATGGCGAGCTTCTTCGTCAACCGTCCGATCGTGGCGATGGTGATCTCCATCGTCACCGTCATCCTGGGGCTCGTGGCGATGTCCGGACTGCCCGATCGCCCAGTACCCCGAGGTCGTGCCCCCGATGGTCCAGATCACCACCACCTTCGTGGGTGCCTCCGCCACGGACGTGGAGGCCTCGGTGGCGACCCCGATCGAGCAGAAGGTGAACGGCGTCGAGAAGGGCATCTACATGAAGTCCACCAACGCCAACGACGGCACCCTGACCTTGAAGGTGTCGTTCGAGGTGGGCTCGAACCTCGACATGGACAACGTCCTCGCCCAGAACCGGGTGTCCGAGGCGACGCCCATGCTCCCCCAGTCGGTCAAGAACTACGGCGTCGCGGTCAAGAAGGCGCTCCCCTTCCCCCTGCTGATCATCTCGATCAAGTCCCCCCAGGGGACGTACGACAACAACTTTCTCTCCAACTACGCCGTCATCAACGTCAACGACACGATCGCCCGCATCCCGGGCGTGGGCCAGATCAACCAGTTCGGCGGCAGCGACTACGCCATGCGCGTCTGGCTCCGTCCCGACCGCATCGCGAAGCTCGCGATCACGGTCCCGGACATCGTGAACGCCATCAACCAGCAGAACCAGATCTCCCCCGCCGGCCAGATCGGCGGGCCGCCCGCGGTGCCGGGGACCGAGTACACCTACACCGTCAAGGTCAAGGGGCGCCTGCTCGACGAGAAGGAGTTCGGCGACATCGTCGTGCGCAGCAACCCCGACGGTTCTCAAGTGTTCCTCAAGGACGTGGCGCGCCTCGAGCTCGGCACGATGCTCTACAACTCCATCGGCCGCCACAACTCCGGCCCGGCCGCGGTCATCGCCGTCTTCCAGATCCCCGGAACGAACGCCATCGCGGTTGCCGAGACCATCAAGAAGACGATGGAGGATCTGAGCAAGCGTTTCCCTCGCGACATGGAGTACCTGATCTCGCTCGACACGACGCTGCCGGTCGAGGAGGGCATCAACGAGATCGTCCACACCCTGTTCGAGGCGGTGGCCCTGGTCATTCTCGTGGTCTTCGTGTTCCTCCAGAACTGGCGGGCCACGCTGATCCCGCTGGTGACGGTGCCGGTCTCGCTGATCGGCGCCTTCATCTTCTTCCCGCTGCTCGGCTTCTCGATCAACGTCCTCTCGCTGCTCGGCCTCGTGCTGGCGATCGGCATCGTCGTGGACGACGCGATCGTCGTGGTCGAGGCGGTCATGCATCACCTCGAGCACGGCATGCAGCCCAAGGAAGCCACCCTCAAGGCCATGGAGGAGGTCTCCGGCCCCGTGGTCGCGATCGGCCTCATCCTGAGCGCAGTGTTCGTGCCCGTGGGCTTCATGGGAGGCATCACCGGGCTCTTCTACCAGCAGTTCGCGATCACCATCGCGCTCTCCGTGCTCCTCTCCGTGATCAACGCCCTCACCCTCAGCCCGGCGCTCGCCGCGCTGCTGCTGAAAGCGCCGACGGGCAAGAAGACGCTCCTGACGCCCTTCTACAACTGGTTCAACAAGGTCTTCGGGCGCGGCACCGACGCCTACGTCAGCTTCTCGGGCATCCTGATCCGGAAGACGGCCCGGAGCCTGTTGTTCATCGGGATACTGTGCGGGATGATCGTCGTGCTGGCGCGGCACATCCCGGCTGGCTTCATCCCCGAGGAGGACCAGGGTTACCTGCTCGCCCAGGTCAACCTGCCCGACGCCTCCTCGCTCGAGCGCACCGACCTGGTGATGAAGAAGGCCGAGGCCATCATCAAGGCCAACGAGAGTGTGGAGGGCTACAACACCGTCACCGGGTACAGCCTGGTCACCGGCGCTTACTCCTCGAACCAGGGCTTCTTCTTCATCCAGCTCAAGGAGTGGGCCCACCGCACGACCCCGGAGACGCACGCGAACGGCGTCGTGGCCGCGCTCAACAAGGCCTTTGCGCAGCAGATCCCCGAGGCGACCGCGGTGGTCTTCGGTCCCCCGGCGATCCCGGGCCTGGGAACGGGGGCGGGCTTCACGATGCAGCTCCAGGACCGCAGCGGCGGCTCTCCCGAGTTCCTGGCCGAGCAGGCCACGCGCTTCATCGAGGCGGCGCGCAAACGGCCCGAGATCGGGCGCGTCTCCACCCTCTACCGCGCGAGCGTACCCCAGGTGTACGCGGACATCGACCGCAGCAAGGTGCTCAAGGTCGGGGCCACGATCTCCGACACGAACACCACGCTGGGCGCCCTCCTCGGCAGCTCCTACGTGAACGACTTCAACCGGTTCGGGCGCGTGTACAAGGTGTACGTGCAGGCCGAGCCCGAGTTCCGGCGGGATCCGAAGCAGCTCGGCCTCTTCTTCGTGCGCAGCGCCAAGGGCGAGATGATCCCGCTCGACACGCTCATCTCCACGCGGTCCACGTCCGGTCCGGAGTTCACGAACCGCTTCAACCTGTTCCGCTCCGCCGAGATCGGCGGCGTGCCCGCGGCCGGCTACTCTTCGGCCCAGGCCCTCACCGCCCTCGAGGAGACCGCGAAGGAAGTCCTGCCCCCGGAGATGGGCTACGACTGGGCGGACATGTCCTACCAGGAGAAGAGGGCCCCCGGGGTGGCCACGGTGTTCTCCATCGCCATCCTGCTCGTCTTCCTGATCCTGGCCGCGCAGTACGAGAGCTGGGGGCTGCCCTTCAGCGTGCTGCTCGGCACCCCGTTCGCGGTGTTCGGCGCCTACCTCGGCCTATGGACCGCCCGCCAGTTCTCGGAGAGCTACGTGAACAACGTGTTCGCGCAGATCGCGCTCATCATGCTCATCGGCCTCGCCGCCAAGAACGCGATCCTGATCGTCGAGTTCGCGAAGATGCAGATGGGCCTGGGCATGGGTCTTGTGGAGGCGGCGCTGCACTCGGCCAAGCTGCGCTTCCGGCCGATCCTGATGACGGCCTTCGCCTTCATCCTGGGCGTCGTTCCCCTGCTGACAGCGGCGGGCGCCGGCGCCGAATCGCGCAAGGTGATCGGCATGGCGGTCTTCGCCGGCATGCTGATCGCCACCATTCTCGGCGTCTGCCTGATCCCGATGCTGTTCGTGGTGGTCGAGAAGGTGACCGGCGGAGGCAAGCACCCGCAGCCCGCCGCGGGGGAGGCTCCCCCCGCCGGCGCTCACGGAGCGGGGGGGCACTGACATGACCCGATCCAGGCTCTTCCGTCCCTCGCCCCTCGCCGCCGCCGTCATGGTGGCCGCCCTCCTTCCCGGCTGCGCCGTGGGCCCCAACTACAACCGGCCCCAGGTGCCCGCTCCGCCCAACTATCGCGGCCTCGAGGGGCCGGCGGTGGCGGAGTCGCTCGCGGACGTGCCCTGGTGGAACCTCTTCGACGATCCGGCGCTCCAGGGCCTCATCCGCGAGTCGATCGTCAACAACTACGACCTCCGCCTGGCGTCTGCGCGGGTCCTGGAGGTCCGGGCGCAGGCGGGGATTGCGAAGTCGTTCCTGTTCCCACAGATCGGGTTCGCCACGAACTACGGAGCCCGGCAGGTTTCACGGTCGTCGGACCCGCCGGAGGCGATCGACGGCGACAAGACCTTCCAGAACTGGAACCTCGGCTTCAGCCTCTCCTGGGAGCTGGACCTCTTCGGGCGTCTCCGGCGCGAGAAGGAATCGGCCTTCGCCCGCTACCTCGCCAGCGAGGAGGGCCGCCGCGGCGTCCTCATCACACTGGTGGCCGACGTGGCGTCCTCGTACTTCCAGCTTCGCGAGCTCGACCTGGAGCTCGAGATCGCCCGAAACACCCTCGCCCTCAACGACGAGACCGTGACCTTCTACTCGAACCGGCTCCGAGGCGGCGTCTCCAACCGGCTCGAGGTGGACCAGGCCCAGGCGAACCGCGCCCTCACCGCCTCCACCATCCCCGAGATCGAACGACGGATCGCGCTCACCGAGAACGCGCTCAGCGTGCTCCTCGGCCACCTCCCGGGGCCGGTGGCTCGCGGGAGCGTACTCACCGAGCAGCACTTCCCGCCGACCGTGCCCGCCGGCATCCCCGCGACGCTGCTCGAGCGGCGGCCCGACGTGGCCCAGGCCGAGGACTTCCTGGTCTCGGCCAACGCCGATGTCGGAGCGGCCAAGGCCCTCTTCTTTCCGACCATCAACCTGACGGGCTTCCTCGGAGGTGTGAGCCACGACCTTTCGAACATCCTGAAGGCGGAAGGCGCCGTTTGGTCCTTGGGAGGAGGCCTCTTTCAACCCATCTTCCAGGGCGGGCGGATCAAGCAGAACTACCAGGCGGCGAAGGCGCGCTTCGACCAGGCTCTCGCGCAGTACCAGAAGGCGGCGCTCGACAGCTACCGCGAGGTGGCCGACTCCCTGGTCACCATCGAGAAGCTCCGGGCGCAAAGGGAGGAGCTGGAGAAGGGTGTCGTCGCCCTGCGCGACGCGTCCAAGCTCGCCCGCTCCCGCTACGACACCGGGCTCTCGAACTACCTCGAGATCCTGATCGCGGACCAGTCGCTCTTCCAGCAGGAGCTGCAGGTCGCCCGGACACGGGGGGGCGAGCTCGTGGCCCTGGCCCAGCTCTACCGGGCCCTGGGCGGGGGCTGGCAGCCGGAGGTGGCCAACGCCACCTCGACCGCCGGCGGCCCCACCCCATAGCGGCGGGCGGATAGGTCGACGGCGCTCCCGCCCGCTGGACGAGCGGCCACCCTGCCCCTGCCCCGATGACGATCCACAACCCGGTCACCCAGATCCTCCTGCCCGCCGCGGTGGTGCTGGTGATGTTCGCCCTCGGCTCGACCTTGACCGCCCGGGATCTCCGCCGCGTCCTCGACCACCCGCGGGCTTTCGTGGCGGGCCTCTCCGCCCACACGTTCATCCTGCCCGTCCTTGCCCTCGCCCTCGGGCTCGCGGTGCCCCTCGCCCCGGAAACGGCGGTCGGGCTCGCCATCATCGCCGCTTGCCCCGCCAGCTCCGCCGCGAACATCGTCACGCACCTCGCCCGCGGCGACACCATGCTCTCCGTCTCCCTCACGGCGGGGGCCAGCCTGCTGAGTGCTCTGACCCTGCCCGCGTGGGTGAACCTCGCCTTGAGGCTCTTCCCCATCGGGCCCGCCACCCCGCACCTGCCTTTCCTCGCCAGCGCGGTCGGGCTCTTCCTGATCTCGGCCCTTCCCGTCGCCGTCGGAATGTACGTTCGCCGCGCGCGGCCCACCGTCGCCGCCCGCATCGAGGCGAGGATGAACGTGCTGGGGTTGCTGGTGCTCCTGGCCGTGGTGGGGGCGGTCGTGTGGAGCGTGCGGGACTCGGCCGGTCCCGCCCTCGTCGCGTCCGGCATGCCCTCCCTCGTCCTGAACGTGGTCGCAGTGATCCTGGGGTGGAGCGTGTCCGCGGTCGTGGGCCTCCCCCCGCCCCAGCGGGTGGCGGTGGCGCTGGAGTGTGGTCTCCAGAACTTCGCGCTCGCCTCCTTCGTCAGCCTGACCCTGCTCGAGAACGAGGCCCTGCTCCTGCCCGCCATCGCCTACGGCCTCACCATGTGGCTCAGCGCGATCGTGGTCGTCGCCGCCAGCCGGCGTGCCCCGGAGTCGCCGGCTCAGACCCCGTCGTGAGTCCCGTCGAGCTTCCGCTGCGAGAAGGGCTACTTGCTGGGGCCGGGGGTCTTGAAGGTGAGGGCGAGCCGGCAGAGGATCAGCTCGTCGCCGTCCTTGATGGGGGTGAGGACGCCGTTGGGGAGCTTCTGGCCGTTCAGGAAGGTCCCGTTCATGGTGCCGATCTCCTCGGCCAGGAAGTGCTTCCCTTCCTTCACCACGAGGCGGGCGTGGCGGCGCGAGATGTTGCGGCTCTGGTCCTCGTTGCTGAGGTCGATCTCGGGGGTCATCCCGGTGACGGAGTCGTAGCGCCCGAGCAGGGCGTCGCTCTTGAAGACGGGGAAGACGTTTCCCGTGGACTGGGAGATGAAGTAGGCGAGGGCTTCCGTCTGCAGCGTGCCCGCCGTCACCGCCTTGCCCGGGGGCGCTTCCTTCATCGGCTCGCCGTGGATGCCGCCTCCCGCCGCCGCGAGCTGCTCGATCTGCTTCGTGGTCTCGCGCAGGCGCAGCGAGTACTTGCGCAGCATGCGGACCGCGATCTCGGGGTTGCTCTTGATCATGTCCCCGAAGAGCTCGCTCTGGATCACGATGAGGTCGCTGTCCTCGACCACCTCCGCGGAGGCGGAGCGCGGCATGCGCTCCAGGATGGCCATCTCTCCGAAGAAGTCGCCCTTCTCGAGGACGGCGAGGGTGGTCTCGCCGTGGGGGACCCGCTTCTTGATCGCGACCTTGCCGTTCTGGATGATGTACATGTCCTCGCCCTCGTCCCCCTCGTGGAAGAGGACGGTCCCTTTCTTGAAGCGGTTCAGGAACTTGGCGAAGGGGTTCTTTTCGGCGCTCATATCGCGCAGGTCCCGCAGAGTTTAGCAGATTCCGGGCGAGGGCGCGAAAGGGGCCGGGCGCGAACCTAGCCGCCGCCCGGCAACGTCGAGTCCACCGCCGCCACGTCCTCGGTGGGGGGGATGTTCTGGAGGATCGCGCGCTTCTGGATCTCCCGGAAGAGGGTCACCAGGAAGGTCTCGAAGCGATGGGCGATCTGGGAGAGGGCGGGCAGGCTTCCGCACTTGAGGATCTCGATGAAGAACAGCTCGAACCCCGACCAGTCCCGATACATCAGGAACTTGATGTTGTGGTCGTAGAAGGCGGAGATCTCCTCCTTCATGCGCACCGCCCCCGTCTCGTCCTTCTTCCCCTGGAAGGCGCGGACGGCATTGATGAGGCGGGCGAGGCCGTCGCGCAGGCGCACGGACTGGTCCAGCTTGGCCATGAAGTCGGGGAAGATGTCGCTCCCCTCGATGGTGGGCGCGAAGAGCTGGGCGAGCTGCACGATCGACTGCTGGAAGCAGTCCTTGAAGATCCCGTGGCTGTTCTCGACGCGGGTGCGCACCCCTTCCGCCTGTCGGGACACGGAGATGTCGATGAGCTCCGTGTTGATGACCTTCTTCAGCTCCAGGGGGATGCAGTACACGAAGGAGTCGTAGAGCTGATAGAGGGGCTGATCGTGGTCCGCGTTCCGGAGCACGCGCTTCTCGACGTAGGAGAGCAGGAGGCGCGTCTCCGCGGTGATGAGGGAGAAGACGAGGATGGTGTTGCGGAGGGCGTCCTCGTCCAGCCCCTCCGGGTTCGCGTACTCCAGGTAGTGGAGGAGCCGGAACATCTCCAGGAAGACCTTGGCCGCCTGCTTGCGCTCGATGGGATTGGGGATTCCGCGGATCACCGCCGCCACCGCGGGGTTCTTGATGCGGTCGTGGACGGGCTTGAACTTCTTGTCGATGAGGAGGGCGAGGAGGTGGCTGCGCCGCACCTCGCGGTAGAGGATCTTCCCGACCGCGGTGAAGGTGCCGTAGGGCAGGCGGGAGAGCTTGACCAGGTCGATGAGGACGAGGTGGATGTCCTCGAACGACTCCTTGAGGAGGGCGAGGCCGGCTTCGGGGGTGGTCTGGCGGATGAGCCGGCTGATGTAGGGGTCGACCGCCTCGTCCCGGCGCGTGTAGCCCTCGATGTACCGGTCGAAGCGGGCGAGATCCACCTGCTCCTCGGTGAGGATCGCGGTGCAGAGCTGGACCACGCGCAGGATCACGTTGTCGACGAGGCGCAGCTCCTCGGACCAGTTCCGGAGCGCGAGGGCCCGCAGCTCCTTGTCGGACAGGGGCTGGTTCTTGATGCGGAAGAAGCGCTCGAAGGCCTGGAGCCACATCTCCAGCTCGAAGAGCTCCGCGGTGCGCCCGGCCTGGGCCACCCGCTCCGTCCAGTCGCGGAGCTGGCCGCGGAGGAACTCGGAGCGCTCGGGTCCGGGCCGCGGGGCGTCCTCTCGGCCTTGGGTGGGCATTGATCCTTGCGATTATAGCGATCGGCGCCCCGGCCAGGCGGTGACGGGGCTCGCAGGACGGGCGGGGGCCGGTGGGCCGCGCGCTCGGGGCCCGGGTTTGACCGTTTCCCGCTAGCCGCTTTATGATGAAGGGCTGTCTTTGGAGGAATATCGCCCCTCGTGAGCCTGTTCGACCTGCCGGCCGCCTTCGGCGGCCTCCCCTTGCGACAAAAGGTCCTCGCCTTCGCCTCCCTGGTGGTGGTGGTGGAGCTTCTCTTCCGGCGCTTCGGGCCCAAGACGCAGGCTTACCGGCGCTGGACCGCCTTCTTCCAGGGGATCGGCAAGGTGTGGACCGCGGTGCTCCTCGCCGTCATCTACCTCGTCTCGGTGGGCCCGGTCAGCCTGGTCATGCGCCTCCGGGCCAGTGACCCGCTCGACCGGGATCTCCGAGCCGAGCCCTCCTTCTGGCGCTCCCACGAGCCCAACCCCCTGGGTCCCATGGCCGCCGCCCGCCATCAGTTCTGATGCCCACCCACGTCCTCGGGATCTCCTGCTTCTACCACGACGCCGCCGCCGCGCTCCTGCGGGACGGGGAGATCGTGGCCGCCTGCCAGGAGGAACGTCTCAGCCGCAAGAAGCACGACTCAGGACTTCCCCGCCCGCGCCGTCAAGTACGTCCTGCGCGAGGCCGGCATCGGCCCCGAGCAGCTCGACGCGGTGGGCTTCTACGACAAGCCGCTCCTCAAGTTCGAGCGCATGCTCTCCACGTACATCGCGACCTTCCCGCGCTCCTTCAGCTCCTTCCGAAAGGCCATCCCCCTCTGGCTGCACGAGAAGCTCTGGGTGCCCTCGATCATCCGCAAGGAGCTCAAGCCCTACAAGGGCCCCATCCTCTTCGCCGAGCACCACATGAGCCACGCCGCCTCCTGCTTCTTCCCGTCTCCTTTCGAGGAAGCGGCCATCCTCACCGTGGACGGCGTGGGCGAGTGGGCTACCGCCTCCTACGGGGTGGGCAAGGGGACGGACATCACGCTCTTCAAGGAGATCCGCTTCCCCCACTCCCTGGGCCTCCTCTACAGCGCGTTCACGTACTACCTGGGCTTCAAGGTCAACAGCGCCGAGTACAAGGTCATGGGCCTCGCCCCCTACGGCAAGCCCGTGCACTTCGAGCGGATCATGAAGGAGATGGTCCACCTCAACGAGGACGGCTCCTTCAAGCTGGACATGAAGTACTTCTCCTACGACTACGGGCTGCGCATGACGAACGGGGCCTTCGACGAGTTCTTCGGAGGGCCGCCCCGGAAGCCCGAGACCTGGATGGCCGAGCGCGAGTTCGACATCGCCGCCTCCGTCCAGAAGGTCTGCGAGGAGATCGTGCTCAAGATGGTCCGCCACCTGCACAAGGAGACGGGCCTCCGCCGTCTCTGCATGGCGGGAGGCGTGGCCCTCAACTGCGTGGCCAACGGCCGGGTCATCCGCGAGACCCCCATGAAGGAGCTCTTCGTGCAGCCCGCCGCGGGCGACGCGGGGGGGGCGGTGGGGGTCGCGCACTACCTCTACAACGCGCTCGAGAAGCAGCCCCGGGGGAAGGCGTGGACGCACGCCTACCTCGGCCCCGCCTACTCCGACGCGGAGATCCAGCAGTACCTGGACGGGGCGGGAGCCAAGTACCGGACCCTCTCCGACGCGGAGCTCGTGGCCACCACCGCCCGCCTCATCTCCGAGTCGAACGTGATCGGCTGGTTCCAGGGGCGGATGGAGTTCGGACCGCGCGCGCTCGGGGGCCGCAGCATCCTCGCCGATCCCCGCGACGCGAAGATGCGCGACACCCTGAACATGAAGATCAAGTTCCGGGAGGGCTTCCGTCCCTTCGCACCCTCGGTGCTCGCCGACAAGTCGCCGGAGTGGTTCGAGATGGACTGCGACAGCCCCTACATGCTGCTGGTGGCCCAGGTGCGCGAGGGCAAGCGCGTCATCCCCTCCGTCACCCACGTGGATGGGTCCGCCCGCATCCAGACGGTCTCCCGCGCGGAGAGCCCGCTCTACTACGACCTCATCGCCGAGTTCGGGCGGCTCACCGGGGTGCCCGTGGTCATCAACACGTCCTTCAACGTGCGGGGGGAGCCCATCGTGTGCACGCCCCACGACGCCTACCTCTGCTTCATGCGCACCAACATGGACCATCTCGTGCTCGGCCACCACCTCCTCGACAAGAAGGAACAGCCCCCGTTGCGCGAGGACGTCGACTGGCGCAGCCTCTACGAGCTGGATTGATTCGGGAGTTTTCATGGCATTCGAAGGTTCGCGCGAAAAATTCGGCATCCTCGGCGAGCTCTGGGTTTTCATGCGGGTCCGCAAGAAGTGGTGGCTGGGTCCGATCGTGATCATGCTCGCGCTGCTCGGCCTGCTCGTGGTCTTCACCCAGGGCTCCGCGGTGGCGCCCTTCATCTACACGCTGTTCTAGGACCCCGCCCGATTCCGGTGCTCCGCATCCCGTCCGGGCTTCGCCCGCTCTGCGCGCTCGCCGTCTGCTTCGGCCTTTGCCCGCCCCTTTCCGCCGAGGGCTTGCGCAAGCTCACCCCGGAGCGGCTGGCCGCCGACCCGCCCCTCACCGGCGCCCTCCCCTCCGATCTCGCCTGGCATCCGGACGGGAAGCGCCTGACCTACCTGCGGCAGAAGGACGGGGCCACGGATCTTTGCGCGCTCGACGCGGGCAGCGGGCGCGAGTCGGTGCTCTTGCCCGGCCCCCGGGTGCACCTGGCCGAAGGCTCCGAGAGCAAGCCGCTCCCGCTCACCGGCTATGCCTGGTCCCCCTCTGGCGACTCCCTGCTCGTCGTCCACGGGGGCGACCTCTCGCTCGTCGATCCCGCCACCGGCGCCGTGCGCGCCCTCGTGCGCACCCCGGTGACCGAGGAGTTCGCCGAGTTCTCACCGGACGGCCGGCGGATCGCCTTCACGCGCAAGGGCGACCTCTTCCTCGTGGAGGTGGCGAGCGGGCGAGAGGTCCAGCTCACCCACAGCGGATCGGAGACGGTACTGAACGGCCGCCTGGATTGGGTGTACGAGGAGGAGCTGGCTTCGCGGGCGGGGAAGGCCTACGCCTGGGCCCCCGACTCGCGGGCGATCGCCTACGTCCAGCTCGACCAGGCGCGCGTCCCCACCTTCCCCATCGTCGACTTCCTGGTCCCCCGCAACGAGACGCTCGTCCAGCGCTACCCCCGGCCGGGGGACCCGAACGCGATTCCCCGCCTGGGAGTCGTGGGCCTGGGGCCCGACGGCACCCCCGGCCCGGAGCGCCTCGTGTCGGTCGAGCCCGACGACGCCTACCTCGTCCCCGAGCTCTCCTGGCAGCCGGATTCACGGGGCGTGGCCTTCCAGCACGTGAACCGCGAGCAGAACGAGCTGCAGCTCCGGCTCCTTCCCGTGCCCGAATCGGCGGGAGCACCCCTGGGGACGCCGCGTACGGTCCTGAGCGAGAAGAGCTCCACCTGGGTCAACGTTCTCGTCCCCCCGCGTTTCCTCCGCGACGGGCGGCGCTTTCTCTGGCTGTCGGAGCGCGACGGCTTCGCCCATCTCTACTCTTGCGAGCTCTCCGGCGCCTGCCGCGCGGTGACGCAGGGCCCCTGGATGGTGGACGCTCGCTCCACGTTCACGCGGCTCTCCGGCCTGCTCCAGGTGGACGAGCGGACGAGCTTCGCCTACTTCACGGCCACGGAGAAGGACCCGCGGGAGCGGCACTTCTACCGCGTGCGCCTGGACGGCACCGCGCGGACGCGGCTCAGCCGTGAAGACGGCTTCCACCGGGGCCTTCTTTCCCCGGACGGACGCTTCTACGCCGATACCTGGTCGGACGTGGCGACCCCGCCTCGACTCTGGGTGTCGAGCGTCGATGGCCTGCGCCGGCACCCGGTGGCGGAGGATCGCCCCGCGGCCATCCTCGACTACGAGCGGGGCACGGTGGAGTGGGTGAACCTCCTCGCCAAGGACGGGAAAGCCCTCCACGCCATGCTCGTCAAGCCCGCCGACTTCGATCCTTCCCGGCGCTACCCCGCGATCCTGAGCGTGTACGGGGGCCCCCACGCCCAGACCGTCACCAACTCGTTCGACGGCGCCTCTCCCCTCAAGCAGCTCCTGGCGAGCCGCGGTTTCCTCGTCTGGTCTCTGGACAACCGCGGCTCGGCAGGGCGGGGTCTCGCCTTCGAGAGCCCGCTCTTCCGCGACATGGGACGGGTGGAGCTGGAGGACCAGCTCGTGGGGATCGAGCACCTCAAGTCGCTCCCCTACGTGGACGCCTCGCGGCTCGGGATCTACGGCTGGTCGTACGGCGGCTACCTGACGCTCTACGCGGTGACCCACGCGCCGGACGTGTTCAAGGCGGCGGTGGCGGGGGCACCCGTGACCGACTGGAGCTTCTACGACTCGATCTACACCGAGCGCTACATGCGCACGCCGGCGTCGAATGCCCAGGGTTACGAGACGAGCTCACCCCTGAAGAAGGCGGGCGAGCTCAAGGCCGACCTCCTGCTCATCCACGGGACCGCCGATGACAACGTCCACCTCGCAAATACGCTCTCCTTCGTGGACGCGCTCATCAAGGCGGGCCGGCCCTACGCCCTCCTCGTCCACCCGCGCCAGATGCACGGCTTCCGCGACAAGGCGAACCGGACGGCGCGCGACGCGGCCATCCTCGAGCACTTCGAGACGCACCTGAAGTAAGCAGCCCTTCAGGGGCGTGAGTTGCCGTTGTCCATGTCGGACACGATCAGCCACCGCCCGCCGCCGCCCTTGCGCAGGGTGAGGGTGAACTTGCCGATATCCGGCTGGCCCGCCTCGCGCGCGTAGCCCCCCAGGATGTACCCGACCGAGCCCTCGGTGGCGCAGGCAAAAGCTCGGAGCGAGAGCGGACCGCCCCTCCCGGCGTAGTGCTTCTCGATCTCCGCGCGGCCACGCACGGGGGGCGTGCCCCCCGACAGGACGAAGCCGTCCTCCGCGAAGAGCGAGGCGAGGGCGGCCGCGTCCTTGCCCCGCCAGGCTTGCTCGTAGTCCCTCAGGACCCGCGCCAAGGAACCGGGAAGCGTCACGCTCGGGGGCAAGCCGGGCGCGGGTCCCTGAGCCGTCACGCGGCCCGCGAAGAGCACGAAGGCCAAGACCAAGCCTCCAGCGATCCTCGCTGGTCCTCTGCGATTCATGGTCTCCTGCCGATCCATCCCGCCTCCCTTTCCCTCAGAACCACGTCCGCTCCCGGTATTTCTCGTACTCGCGTCCGAACGCCTCTCCCAGCACCTGCTCTTCCCGCCGAGCCCGAAGCCAGGTGACGGGAATGAGCGCCATTCCGAGGGCCAGCAGAGGCCATATCTGGAGCGTCAGGAGCGCGCTCAGCGCCCCCAGCGTGCCGAAGACGTAGACGGGATGCCGCATTCTCGAGTACAGGCCCGCAGTGACCAGCCGTCGAGCTTCGGGCCGGAAGGAGAACGCCGACCCCAGCTGGAGCCGGGCCACGATCCATGTCGGAAACGCGATCGCGGCCAGGACGATTCCCGCGTACCAGAAGCGCGTGCGAGGGGCCACGAAAATGGCGACCAGGAGCACCGCGAGGTAGAACCCCACGTCGCCCCACACGAGAACCCGCCTGAGCATGACGGGCGTCCGTCAGGCTCCCGGCTTCACCACCAAGGCCCTCCCGAACGCGCGCTCGAAGCGCCGCCCGACGGTGCGCGGCCGCCAGGCCAGGAGGGCGGGAACGCGCACCTCGACCTCGTCCTTCTTGACCCGGCAGTCGAGGCTGATCGCGGTCCCGTCCGGGCAGCGCTCCTCGATGTCGTCGGCCAGGACGAGCAGCGCGGAAGCCCGCTCGATGCCGGGTGCGTCCTCCGCGGTGAGGAGGGGCGCGTACGACTTGGGGCTGGCGTCTTCGTCTCCCGCCTGGCGCAGGACCGCCGAAAGCAGGGCCACCCCGCGGTGGGTGAAGCCGTTGAGGTCGGTGGCGAGCACGATGTCGGCCACGTGCTCGTGGCGCTCGAAGAAGTCGACGCTGCGGCCGATGTCGAGGAGGCTCGCCGCCTGCAAGAGGGCTTCGCGGATCTCCGGGTCCGGCTTCAGATCGAGCGCCCCCAGGAGCGTCTCCGCGAGGAGGGTGCGCCGGTGCGCCGGCTCTTCCATCCAGCCGTCGAAGCGGGCAGCGAGGGCGGCGAGCGACGACTGCGCGCACCGCGGCGGGCGGGGACAGGCGGTCGGTGACCAGGCTCGTGGCCAGGCCCTCGCGCACCCCCTGGCCCGAGACCAGGACCTCCGAGGCCTCGAGCACCTCCATCAGGGTCTGGATGGCGAGCCCGCCTCCGGCGATGGAGTCTCCGCGATCGTCGTTCAGGCCCGGAATCTGGTCGCGCTTCTTCAGCTTGGTCTCGACGACCAGCTCGACGATCTCCTTCACCCTCTTGCGCTCGAGCACGTAGCCGTGCAGCCGCGTGATGGGGTACGCCGGGCGCGACCGCCGGTCGATCTTGGCCAGGTTCCGCACCGTTCCCCCCGTGCCCACGAGCTCCTCGCCCGTCTCCAGGGGCGCCACCCCCGCTTCCTCCAGCTGCTCGCGCACGTGGTCGCGCAGGCGACGCACCTCGCCCTTGCCGGGGGGATCCGAGTGAAGGAAGGCGTCCGAGAGGCGGAGCGATCCCAGGGGAAGGCTGCTGGAGCTCATGAGCCGCCGCTGGCGGAAGCGCGAGACCTGCATGCTCCCGCCGCCCACGTCGAAGAGGACCCCGTGCTCCACGGGCAGCCCCCCCGCCGCCCCCAGGAAGCCGAAGCGCGCCTCCTCCTCGCCGGACAGGATGCGGACTTCCAGGCCCAGCTCCTTGCGGAGGCGGGCGATGAAGGCGGGACCGTTGTCGGCGTCGCGCACCGCGGCGGTGGCCACCGCCGCGATCTTCTCCGCCCCCGCCCCCTGGGCGATGGCGTTGAAGTCGGCGATGGCTTCGAACGCCCGCGCGATCGCCTCGTCGCCGAGCCGGTGCGTCTCGTCCAGCTCCCGCACCAGGCGCAACGAGGCCCGGCTCCCCGCGAGCAGGTGGAGGTGGCCCCCCGCCTGGTAGCGGTAGACCACCACGCGCCCCGAGTTCGAGCCGATGTCGATGACGGCGACCGTGGTCGGTGGCTTCTCCCCCGCCATGTGGTGAAAAAAAAGGCCCCCGGGTCGCCCCGGGGGCCCAAGGCTAGTCTCTCACTTGAAGAAGAACCGCAGCTCGGCGACGACGCTCAGCTTGATGAGGTCGCCGAACACGTGCTGCTGGATCTTCTCGTTCAGGATGTTCGTCCCCTTGAGGCTGGCCACCACCTTCCCGTCCGCGAACTTGAGCCCGAACATCGCGTTGACCATCGTGTAAGAGTCGGTGTACCCGAAATAGGGGGCGTCGAGCACGTCCACCCAGAAGGCCTTGTCCGCGTAGTTCACGGAGACGTTCCCGAGATAGCGCGGGCCGTTGTAGTTGAGCGCGAAGTTGAACCGGTTCTTCGGGGGCAGGCCGACCTCGGCGTTCGGGTACGGGAGCTGCCCCGAGGCGGCGTCGAGTATCTTGGGCTCGGCCTGGTAGGAGTAGTTCGCGGATGCGCTCACCTGGTGGTTGAAGCTGTGATCGATCGAGAACTCCACCCCGCGGTTCCGGAGGGGGCCGATGTTCAGGTACGAGAACACGGTCTTGGGGAGACGGATGGGGCCGAACGGTGGCGGGATCAGGGGCAGGACGCCCATGATCAAGGGGTTGACGACCACGAGCTGCCCCGCGGGCACCGAGATGCCGTTCGCAGGGTCGGTCGGCGAGTAGAAGTTCAGGCCGGGCAGGCCGGTCGGGAACTGGGCGTTGGGGGTCAGGTTCACGAAGTTGATGTTGTCGTCGGTGTCGTTCTGGTAGACGGCGAGACCCAGCGTCGTCTTGTTCTTGATCGTGCCGGTGTAGGCGACCTCGAACGCATCGATGCGCTCCGTGGTCAGGTCGTACTGCGGGTTCACGATCTCGCTGCCCACGCCCTGCACGGTGAGGTTGAAGGGCCCGGGCAGGAGCGGCCGCAGGGCCGGAGGCAGGAACGGGGCCAGCGGCTGGAGGTTCACGATGTTGCCGGAGGAGATCGGCAGCTCCAGGAAGTTGTTGATGACCGAGGGAGCGCGGTAGGCCCGGTTGTAGGAGGCGCGGATCGACTGGCTCGGCGCGGGCTTGAACATCACGCTCACGCGCGGGGAAACCTTGATCTCGTCGATGCTGCCCAGCTTGTCGCCGCGCGCGCCCACCGCGAGACGGAACTTCTCCAGGAAGAACTCCTCCTGGAAATAGATGCCGCCCTCCGTCCGATTCGTGGCCTGGGGCGTGATCGTGATGTCGAAGTTGTTCTGGCGGATGTTCCCGCCGTAGCTCAGGATGTGCTTGCCCCCGAGGACGTTCGAGTTGCCCACCTCGAAGTCGTAGGTCTGGGTCTTGAAGTTCAGCTGGAGCGGCTCGAGGGTGGCGGGGTTCAGCAGCAGCAGGTTCGGGGCCTTGGCGTCGGTGAAGTTCCCGAACGCGGTCACCTTGAGCGCGCTCTTCGAGTAGCCGAGCTTTCCGTAGGCGGTATAGGAGGGGCTCTGGATGTCGAAGGGCCCGAGGCCGGTGAGGATGATGCCGGTGCTGCCGCCGTAGCCGCCCTGGTACGTCATACGGCCGCCGTTCGTGAACTCCTGGTCGACCCGCAGATCCACCTTGGGCTGGCTGGTTCCCCGGTTCTGGAACGCGCCCTGGAGATCGGACCGGTCCGGCGGGTAGATCGCCCCGCCCGTGAGGATGGTCGGATCGAAGGGGTCGGGGACACAGCGGACGCCGACCTGGCACCCGCCGACCACGCCCACGGGCCGGGAGTAGGGGTCAGAGTTGAAGTAGCCGGCCGAGAGGCGCCAGGCGATCTTCTCGTTCGGGGCCTGGGCGTAGGTGAAGTTCCCGCCGTACTGGAAGCCGGTTCCGTCGTCCTCGCGCGAGCCGCCGCTGCGATTCAGGAGGCCGGCGGTGAGGTTCAGGCCAAAGCCCTTTATGTCCCGAGGCGTCTTGGTGATGATGTTGACGACCCCGGTCAAGGCATTGGCTCCCCAGACGACGGAGGCCGGACCGCGCACCACCTCGATCTGCTTGATCTCGGACGGGCTCTGGGGCACGAAGTCCCAGAGCACGAGCCCGAAGAAGTCCAGGTAGAGCGAGCGGCCGTCGAGCAGGACGAGCTGCGAGTTGACGAGCGTCGAGGCCGCTTGGCGGGACACGATGTTGATGTCGCGGGCCGAGGTCTGGATCACGTTGAGGCCGGGCACCGAGCGCAGCAGGTCGCCGTAGTTCTGGGCGGGGCTCGTCTCGATGGTCTCGGCGGAGATCACGGAGATGGTGGCGGGGGCGTTGATGATCGTCGTCTCCGACTTGGACGCGCTCACCACCACGACCTCTTCGCGCTTCACGACCTCGTCTTCCGGCTTGCGGGGACGGCGTCGGCTGCGGGGTCTGGGCCAGGACGGGCGCCGCCCAGAGGCCGAGGCCGATGAGGGCCAGGAGATACCGCTTCATTCGAAGTCCTCCTTCGTCGAAGATCCTCCGGCGCCTGAAAGGGCAGGGCCGGCGTCGCGGGCGGCTCAGATGTCGCGAAAGTCTTACCACAGGCGCTCCATCCATTCCAGGGCCGACGGGAATTCAGGCCCCGCCCAGCGCCTGGAGCAGCTTGCCGTGGATGCCGCCGAAGCCGCCGTTCGAGAGGATGATCACGCGATCCCCCTCCTGGAGCTCGCGGGCGAGGCGCTCGACGATCGCGTCCACGGTCGGGATGAGCTCGGCGGGCGTGCCCCCGCTCCGGATCCCTTCCACGAGCTCAGCTTCGGATAGGCGCTGGCCTTCCGGGACTCTCCCGGGGAGATGGGCGGCCGCCACGATCACGCGGTCGGCATCCGCGAAGGCGCGGGCATAGTCTTGCTGGAAAACCCGGGTCCGCGACGTGTACGAACGGGGTTCGAAGACGGCTATGAGACATCCCCCTTCCGCCGTGCGCAAGGCTTGAAGCGTGGCGCGCACGGCGGAAGGGTGATGGGCAAAGTCGTCGTACACGGTGACCCCGCGTGCCCGGCCGCGGATCTCCAGGCGCCGCTTGACGCCCCCGAAGGTCGCGAGCCAGGGGCGAGCGACCGAGGGTTCCACCCCGGCCTCCGCCGCCACCGCGAGCGCGGCCAGCGCGTTGCGCACGTTGTGCTCACCGCTCAGCGCGAGCCGGTACTCCCCCAGCTCGGTCCCCTTCCGCCGAAGCCGGAAGCGGGTCGCCGCCCCCTCCGCCCGCACGTCGCGGGCCTGCCAATCCGCCATACCCTCCACCGCGAACGTCTCGACGCGGCAGGGGGCGCGCCCGAGGATCTCGCGGAGGGCCGGGCTCTCCACCCCGGCCACGAGCAGGCCCCGTCGCGGGATCACGTTCAGGAGGCGCACGAACGCGGTCTGCACCGCGGCGAGGTCGGGATAGATGTCGGCGTGGTCGAACTCCACGTTCCCGATCACGGCTACGTCCGGCAGGTAGTGGACGAACTTCGGGCGCTTGTCGAAGAACGCGCAGTCGTACTCGTCCCCTTCCACCACGAAGTGCCGGCCTCCGCCCAGCCGGTAGCTCCGGCCGAAATCGTTCGGAACGCCCCCCACGAGGAAGGACGGGTCGAGGCCCGCCCGGTCCAGCAGGAAGGCGAGGAGGCTCGTGGTCGTGGTCTTCCCGTGCGTCCCCGCGACCACCAGCGAGGTCCTCGGCCGGAGGAACTCGTCGGCGAGAAGGGCGGGCAGGCTCGTCATGCGCTGGCGCCGATCGAGCACCACCTCCACCTCCGGATTGCCTCGGGATAGCGCGTTGCCGATCACGACGAGGTCCGCGGCCTCCGGGACGTTGCCGGCGTCGTAGGGGGATCTTATCGGGATCCCGAGATCGCTCGAGCTGCGTGGACATGGGCGGGTAGACGTCCTGGTCGGAGCCCGTGACCTCGTGGCCCCGCTCGCGCAGGAGCCCGGCCAGCGAGGCCATCGCCGTGCCGCAGATCCCGGAGAGGTGGACCTTCACGAGACCGCGGGTTCGAGGACCTCGAAGGACGCGCGCTCCCCGCAAGAAAGGCGCGCCCGCACGCCCAGGGGCAGGGTGACGGCGGGGCTCGAGGTGTGGCCGCTGGAGAGGCCCAGGGCCACCGGCACGTCGAGGCCATCCAGGGCTTCGAGCAGCACGTCCTCCAGCCGGTAGGCCTCGTCCAATCGCGGCGCGCAGCCCTTCATGTCGCCGAAGACGACCCCCCGCACCCCCGCCAGCGCTCCCGACTCCCGGAGCTGCAAGAGCATGCGGTCGATCCGGTAGGGGCGCTCGTCCACGTCCTCGAGGAACAGGATCGTGTCCTCTCCCTCGGGAGCCAGGGCCCAGGGCGTCCCCGCGGCCGCGGCCAGGATGGACAGGCACCCGCCGCGCAGGACGCCCTCCCCTCGGCCCGGCGCGAAGGGGCATCGAGGTCGTCGCTCGCCGGCGGAGTAGGGCGGGCCTTCGCCCGTCAACGCATGCCAAAGGCTGGGCCGATCGTAGACGGCGGCCGCGAGCTCGCGCGCCACCATGGGCCCGTGCACCGTGACCAGGCCCAGCCGGGCCAGGTAGAGGTGCAGGTACGTGATGTCGCTGTAGCCCACGACCAGCTTGGGGTGGGACGTGATGAGGTCTTCAGTCGAGCCGCCAGAGGAGGCGCCCGGCCCCCGCGCCTCCCCGGGCGCAGAAGATCGCGGCGATCGTGTCGTCCGCGAACAGCCGGTGCAGCTCCGCGAGCCGCCGGTCCCCGGTCCCCGCCGTGAAGCCCCGCCGCTCGAAGAGGCCCTCGGGAACGCTGACGGCGAAGCCGAGCGATTCCAGCTCGGCCGCGCCCCTGCGGAGATCCCTCTCGTCGACGGGGCCGGCGGGCGCGGCGAGACCGACGAGGTCGCCCGCGCGCACCGCCCGCGGGCGGATCACGCTCGCGCCGGGAGGCCGGAGCGGGAGCCGATCTCCGCGGCCAGGCTGCGGTGCTCTCCGAGGCCGGCCACGCGTCGCGCCTCCTTCGGGTCGGGATCGCGATAGGGAAGCAGGAAGCGGTCTTTCATCGCCCTGATCCGCGCGTCCGCATCGTCGAGAGCGCTTGTCTTGATGTCTTCCCGCTCCACCGCGCGGATCAGGGCCTCGATGGCCTCCACCTGCGCGTCCGGGCTCTTGCACACGGGGAGGATGTCGCAGCCCGCCTGGGCAGCGAGAACCGCCGCCTGTCCCGCCGGCCAGTGCTTCGACCAGGCGCCTTCATCTCCAGGTCGTCGGACACCACGACGCCCGCGTACTTCATCTCCTTGCGCAGCAGCTCGTCGATCGAGGCGGGGCGAGAGGGTGGCGGGAAGCCGGTCGTCGAGGTCGCGCACGAGCACGTGCGCGGTCATGATCGTGGCCACCCCTGCCTCGATCGCCTTGCGGAAGGGCCGCAGCTCGACGTCCTCCAGGCGCGCCCGCGAATGGTCCACCGCGGGCAGGTCCAGGTGCGAGTCCACGTCGGTGTCGCCGTGGCCGGGGAAGTGCTTCGCGCAGGCCGCGACCCGCCCCCTCTGCAGCCCGTCGATCATCGCCGCCCCCAGCCGGCCCACGAGGTCGGGGTCGTCGCCGAACGAGCGGTCGCCGATGACCGGGTTCTTCGGGTTCGTATCCACGTCCATCACGGGCGCGAAATCGCAGCGGATGCCGCAGGCGTGAAGCTCGTGGGCGAGGGCGCGTCCCATGCGCCGCGCCGTCTCCTCGTCGCCCACCTGGCCGAGCGACCGCAGGGGCGGCCAGATCGTCCAGGGCTCGCGCAGGCGGGCCACGCGCCCTCCCTCCTGGTCCACCGCGACGAGCAGCGGGCGATCGTGGCCGGCGTCGCGCGCCACCTCCTGCAGCTCGCGCACCAGCTCCGCCACCTGCTCCGGCCGATCCACGTTGCGCGCGAACAGGATGACGTGGCCGACCCCGAAGTCGCGGACGAGGTGCTTCACGTCGGTCGAGGCTCCCGTCCCCTCGAAGCCCACCATGAACCGCTGGCCGACCCGGCGGACGACTTCCTTCATGGGTCAGCCCCCCAGGCGCCGGCGCGCCGCGTCGCTGACCTTCTTCCCGTCTGCCGGCTTCCCCGCCGCCTGGAGCGCGGCGAGGGCGGCCTTCATGACCTTGCCCATGTCCTTGGGCGAGGCCGCCCCCGTCTCCTTCACCGCGTGCTCGACCGCCGCCGCGATCTCCTCGTCCGACGCTTCCTGGGGAAGGTAGGCGCGGAGGACGCCGATCTCCGCATCCTCCTTCGCCGCCAGCTCGGGGCGATTGCCCTTCTTGAACTGCTCCACCGAGTCCTCACGCTGCTTGACGAGGCCCTGCAGCACCCTCGCCGCCTCGGCGTCGTCGAGCGGCCCCTTCTTGTCGATCTCCCGGTTCATGAGCGCGGCCTTGGCCATGCGCAGCACGCTCGTGCGCGCCGCGTCCTGCGCCTTCATGGCCGCGGTGAGGTCCTGGGTGATGCGCTCGGTCAGCGTGGGCATGGGCGCTATTCTACCGCTGCGCTATCCTTCCTACTGCGTGCAGCGCTTCGCCCGACTCGCCGTCTCGCCCCTGGTCCTGGGCGCATCCCTCGGGGCGGGGCCCCTCGCCTCCCTCGATTCGCCCCCCGGTGACGTGACGATCGTCTCGAGCGACCTCTCGGCGCCCGTCGGAGAGCCGGTCCTCGCCCTGGCCTGGCTGGACGACAGGCACCTCGCCGTGCTGTCTCCCCGCTCGGTCAGCGTCCATCGGCGGGAGCGCCCGGGGCTCGTCCGCATCGCCCGCCGCGATCTGCCCCCTCCCCTGGCCGTCGTCCGCCACCCCGGAGGCCTCCTCCGGCTCGGCGACGACGCGCTCTGGGCCCTGACGAGCACCATGCCCCGGGCAATTCTCTACGCCCTCGAGGACGACGGGCTCGTCGAGCGCGCGCAGGCCGAAGCGCTGCCGTGGCCGGAGCTACGGGGCGGCCTTCGATACCGTGACGGCACGAACCTCCTGGAATCGCCGGCCGGCCTGCTCCTCACGCCGAGCGTCGACGGCCTGGCCGTCGATCCTTCCGGACGCCTGCTGGCCCTGTCGTCCGAGGGGTCCTCCCCCACCGGCCTGACCGCAGGGCCCACGCTCGCAGGCCTCGGTCGCGGCCTCGTCGCCACCTCTTCCGCGGCACCCCCCGGCGCCCCCGACAGCGTCCTCATCCTCGAGCGCACCGAAGGCGAGCCGCTCGTCCGCGGCCGGTTCTCCGTTCCGGGGTCCGTGCGCGCCCTCGCCGGCCGCCGTGTGGGGCGGGAGGGGCTCATCGCCGCCGCCCTCGAGACGGATACCGGCCAGACCATCGTCCTCCTCGCCGGCTTGCGCCGTCCTGCCTGGTGACCTCGCGCTTCGTCCTCGTCCTCGCTGTCCTCGGAGCGGCCGCGGCGGGCGCGGCGCTGGGACCCCGGTACGGCGGCACCCTGAGCGTGGGCGTCCTCTACCTGCCCGCGTCCCTGGAGGCGACCGCCTCCCCCGGCGACGGCGGGCGAATCCTCGCCGGGCTCGTCTCGGAGACGCTCGTCGGGCTGGACGGGGACGGCGCGCCCCTCCCCGGCCTCGCGAGCGCGTGGTCCCCGTCGGCTTCGGGGCGGGAGTGGACGCTGCAGCTCACCGAAGGTGCGACCTTCCACGACGGCCAACCGGTCCGAGCGGCCGATGCGGTCCGCTCGCTGCGTCGCTTCCTCCGCACCGCCGGCAACGCCGCGGGTCACCTGGCCCGATCACTCGAGGGCGGCTCCGAGTTCCGGGCCGGGCAGGTTCAAGAGCTGCCCGCCCTCGGCGCACCCGACGAGCGGCGCCTCGTCCTCCGCTTCACCGCCTCGGAGGCGCAACCGCTCGCTCCGCTCGCCTCGCCGGTGGCCGCGCCCACGTCGGAGTCGGGCAAGGGCGCGGGACCCTTTGTGCCCGGGGTTTTCGTCCCCGGCCGGCGGGCGGCTTTCACGCCCTTTGCCGGCCACATCCGGGGCCGTCCGTACCTCGATGAGCTCGAGGTCCTGGCCCTGGGTGACCGTGACGCCGTGCGTGCCGCCCGCGCGTCGGGCCGGGTCGACGTGGGTCTCGGGGAAGGCGATGCTTCCGCCCACGCGCTGCTGCTGCTCTCGATCGATCCGGAGCGGGCTCCCTTCCGATCGAAGGAGGCGCGCGCGGTCGTGGCCGGCGCCATCGATCGCGTGGAGCTCGTCACGCGTCTCGTGCCGGGAGGGCGTCCGTTCGCGACCCTTCTCCCCTCCGCCCCTCTTCCGCCGGACTCTCCGCCCGGACAACCGCACCCCACACCGCCCCCCGTCCTTCAGCACCGCGTCACCCTTCTCGTGGGTCGGGATGTGCCCCCGCTCGTGAGCCAGCGGATCGTGGCCCACCTCCTCGATCTCGGGCTGTCCGTCGAGGCCGTTGCGGAATCCGAGCCGCCGGCACGGCCGGCCCGGGCCGAGCTGCGCCTCTTCTTGTTCCTGCCCGAGGTGGCGGAACCCGGCCTCATCCTCGAGGAGCTGGCGGCGCTCGTCCCTCCCGTACCGGAGGCGCGCGAGGCGCTGGACTCCGCGAGGAGCGAGCTCGACCCCGTTCGCCGCCGGGCCCTCCTGATTCGCGCCGAGGAGGCCCTGCTCGCGGAGGCCGTGCTCATCCCCCTCGCCGGCTTCCCCCTCGCTCCCCGCGCTGCCGAGGGCGTCCACGGCCTGCGCGTCACGCCCACGGGCCGTCTCGTCCTGGAGGACGCATGGCGGGAGCCCTGAGCGGGAGGGCGGAATGAGACGGCGTCTGCTCGTCGCCTTCCTGATCGTGACCTTTCCCCCGCTCCTCTTGCTGTCCCTCGCCACCACTCGCCTGCTCGAGAAGCGTCTCGACGACGCCGCTTGGACTCAGCTCGAGACCGGGCTCCGCCTCGCCCGGGCGCGAATCGAGGAAGAGCGCGAGGCGGCCCGGGCCCGCGTCGACGCCGTCGTGCGGGACGACCTGCGCTCCATTGCCAGCGATGACCCGAACCCCGCGAGCGCCATCGCCCCACGGCGGGGACTGGACGCCCTGGAGATCCTCGACCGGGGCGGACGCGTTCTCTCGTCCCACCACTGGCCGACCGGCTTCTCGCTGCCCGATCGCGACCGCACCTTCGGCGACTCCGCCTTCCGCGTGGAGACCGTGGCCGAAGGCTATGGAGCGGCGCAGAAGCTGACGGTCGGCGCCGAGCGTCGGGCCCGGTGGCGCGGAGAAGAGGTCCTGGTGCGGGGCGGTCGCTTCCTCGACGCCGCGTTTCTCTCGGGACTCTCGCGGCTGCTCTCCCTGGAGATCGGCCTGCGTGACGAGCCGGGCGCCCGGTGGTTCGCGGATTCACGCTCACCGCTCGCGTCCTGGACGGCACCGGACCTGGCCGCCGGCCGCGGCCGGCGGGAAGCGGGCGGCCCCGACATGCGCTGGGCGGCGGCGCCGTTGGCCCCGGGGTTGATCCTGGTGGCGGGGGCTCCGGCGAGTGGACTGGACGAGGCACTCGCCGATCTCCGCCGCCTCACGCTGTGGATCGTGGCCGCGGCTTTCGGAGCCGCCCTGCTCGCCGCGCTCGTCCTCTCCAGCCGGCTCGCCCGGCCGATGCGCGACCTGCGTGATGGGGCGAAGCGAGTGGCCGAAGGTGATCTCGCGGGTGCAATTTCCGAGGACGCCCCCGGTGAGCTCGGGGACCTGGCCCGGACCTTCAACTCCATGACCTCCGAGCTGCGCTCCTCGCGGGCCCGCCTCGTCCTCGCCGAGCGCGTGGCCGCCTGGCGCGCGATGGCGCCGCGGCTGGCCCACGAGCTCAAGAAGCCCCTCTTCCCCATCCAGCTCTCGGTGGAGACGCTCCGTCGGGCGCTCGAGCGTGGTGCCCCCGCGGATCCCGCCTTCCTCCGGGCCACGATGGACACCGTGCTCGACGAGCTCCGCTCGCTCAATCGCGTGATCGACGCGTTCACGGAGGTGGCCCGCCTTCCCCCGCCCCGAAGGACTCCCCTCGACCTGAACCAGGTGGTCGACCACGTTCTGAACCTGTACGCGGCCCGCGCGGGGACGGTGCAGGTCGAGAAGGCGACCGCGGACCTCCCGCCCGTCTCCGGCGACGCGGACCTCCTGGCCCGCGCCCTCGGCAACCTGGTGGCCAACGCCCTGGAAGCGATGCCGGGCGGGGGGACGCTCCGGGTGCGCACCCGTCCCGTTGCCGACGGAGCCGCGGTGGAGGTCGAGGACACGGGAGCCGGCCTCAAGGAGGAAGACCGCGCCCGCATCCTCACGCCTTACTTCACGACCAAGCCCGGGGGCACGGGGCTCGGCCTCGCGATCGTGCAGGGCATCGTCAGCGACCACGGCGGACGCCTGGACGTGGCGAGCCCGCCCGGCGGGGGCGCCACGTTCACGATCGTCCTCCCGGCTGTGCGAAGCTTGATCCGATGAAGCCCCGCATCCTGATCGTGGACGACGATCCGGGCACGCTCGCCTCGCTCTCGCGAGCGATGGCCCTCGAAGGCCTCGAGGCGCTGACTGCGTCCTCCGCGGCCCGGGCCCTCGAACGGCTCCAGACGGAGCGAGTGGACGCCATCCTGTCCGACCTCGTGATGCCGGGGATGGACGGGCTGGAGCTCCTCGCCCGGATGCGCGAGCAGGCCCCCGACGGTGCCGGTCGTCCTCATGAGCGGCCAGGCCACCGTGGAAAACGCGGTGAAGGCGACCAAGCTCGGGGCCCTCGACTTCGTCGAGAAGCCGGTGAGCCTGGACCGCCTCCTCCTCACCCTGCGCAACGCGCTCCGCACCTCCCGGCTCGAGCGGGAGAACCGCGAGCTCAAGAGCTACTGGCAGGACGAGCTCGCCCTGATCGGCGAGAGCGGGCCCATGGTCGCGCTGCGCGCGCTCGTCGAGAAGGCGGCCCCCACCGACGTCCCCATCCTGATCCTGGGCGAGAACGGGACGGGCAAGGAGCTGGTGGCGCGCGCGATCCACGAGCTCTCGCCGCGGGCGGAGCGGGCCTTCGTGCGCATGAACTGCGCGGCGGTGCCCGCCGAGCTGGTGGAGAGCGAGCTGTTCGGCCACGAGAAGGGAGCGTTCACCGGCGCCGCCACCCAGCGCAAGGGGCGCTTCGAGCAGGCGGACGGAGGCACGCTCTTCCTGGACGAGATCGGCGACATGGCCCCGGCGATGCAGGCCAAGCTCCTGCGCGTGCTCCAGGACGGCGAGCTCACGCGCGTGGGAAGTGCGACCGAGGTGAGGGTGGACGTACGCGTCATCTCCGCCACGAACCGCGACCTCGAGGCGCTCCTCGCCGAGGGCGCGTTCCGCGAAGACCTCTACTACCGGATCAATACCCTCACCCTCCGCACGCCCGCCCTCCGCGAGCATGCCGCGGACGTCCCTGCCCTCGTCGCCCATTTCGCGGAGGCGGCGGCCCGAAGGAACCTCTGGAAGCCGCGTCGCTTCGCGCCCGAGGCCCTGGACCTCCTGAAGCGGCAGCCCTGGAAGGGCAACGTGCGCGAGCTCCGCAACGTGGTGGAGCGCGCGCTGATCCTCTGCGAGGTCGACCCCCTCTCCGCGGAGGAGCTCCGCACCGCCCTCCCCACCACCGGCACCCCCCGGCCGGGCGCGATTCCCACCGAGGGCGCCCTCCGCGACGTGGTCGACGCCTTCGAGCGCGAGGTGATCCGCGAGCGGCTGCGCGCCACCGGCGGCCACGTCACCGCCGCCGCCAAGAGCCTCGACCTCGAGCGCTCGCACCTCTACAAGAAGTGCAAGCAGCTCGGCGTCGACATCCGGGAAGAGGGCTAGGGTGATCTACTTGGAGTCTGGGCGATGAGACCCACCGATCTGAGAGGCATCCTCCGCTACGTCCCCCAGTTCCGCGAGAAGACCTTCGTGGTCGCGGTGGACGGCGCGATCGTGGACGACGACAACTTCGGCAACCTCCTGATGGACGTGGCCGTGCTGTGGTCCTTGAACATTCGCACCGTGCTCGTTCACGGGGCCTCGGCCCAGATCCAGGCCCTGGCCGAGGAGAAGGTGGCCGAGCCCTCGGACCTCGAGGGCTCGGGGGTCACGGACGCGGAGACCCTGGAGCTGGCCCTGCGCGCCGCCAACCGCCTGACCCACGAGATCCTGGAGGGCCTGTCCGCGGCCGACCTGCGGGCGGCGAGCACGAACGCGGTCATCGCCCATCCGCTGGGGATCCTCAAGGGGATCGACCACCTCTTCACGGGCAAGATCGAGCGGGTGGACGTGGAGCTGCTGCAGACGCTGCTCGGAAACGGCATCGTTCCCGTCGTCCCGCCCCTGGGCCTGGACGGGGACGGCCGCACGTGGCGGGTGAACTCGGACGCGGTGGCGGTGGAGGTGGCAAAGGCCCTCCACGCCGTGAAGCTCCTCTTCATCACGACCGGCGACGGGATCGTGGTGGACGGCGAGCTGCAGCGGCAGCTCTCCGTGGACGAGCTCAACGCGGCCGTCCAGAGCGGAGCGGTGGCGCCCGGCCACGCCTCCAAGGCGCGCCACGCGGTGGCCGCCTGCCGGGCCGGCGTGCCCCGGGTGCACGTGATCAACGGGACGGTGGACGAGGGGCTGCTGGCGGAGGTCTTCTCGAACGAGGGCGTCGGCACCCTCGTCTACGCGAACGACTACCGTCGGATCAGGCGGGCCCGCAAGCGTGACGTGCGCAGCCTGCAGCAGCTCATCCGTGCCTCGGTGGAGAGCGAGGAGCTGCTGCCCCGCAGCCGAGGCCAGATCGAGCGCCAGATCGACGACTACTACATCTTCGAGATGGACCGGAACCCGGTGGCTTGCGTCGCCCTGCACGCCTTTCCCGAGGAGAGGAAGGGTGAGCTCGCGTGCCTCTGCGTGCGCCCCTCCCACGAGAACCAGGGGCTCGGCCGCCTCATGGTGCAGTACGTCGAGGAGCGGGCCCGCGAGATGGGCCTGCAGTGTCTCTTCGCCCTCTCCACCCAGGCCTTCAACTTCTTCCGCTCCAAGGCCGGGTTCGCGGAGGGGAGCCCGAGGACCTACCCCCGGGGCGCCGCGCGCGCTACGAGGAGAGCGGCCGCCGGTCGCGGGTGCTCACGAAGCCGCTGCGGAGCGAGGGAGGGGCGGCCCAGCCGGCCTGACCCGGGGCGTCGTCGTTCGCGTCCGCAGACCTGCCTCGCGTCGCGCTAGTCCTTGGCCGCGCTCACCATGATCTCGACGAGGCCGTCGGGGGCCACGAGGGGCGTTTCAATGAGGACGCCCGCCGGCTTCTCCTTGGGGAACTGCTCGGCCCAGACCTTCTCTACGGGCCCCCGGTGCTTCAGGTCCGAGACGTAGACGACGGCCTCCCGCACGTCCTCCCAAGAGAAGCCCGCGGCCCGGAGCGTACGGCCGATGCGGGTCAGCGTCTCCCGCGTCTGGGCGGCGGCGTCGCCTTTCGTGGCCTCCGTGTTCCCCAGCATGCCCGAGACCCACAGCCGGTTCCCCGACCGAACGGCGGAGCTGAGGTTCGGGTTCGGAGTGCCCGCTGAACCGTCGGCGTTAGGCGACGTGATGACCTCCCGCGCCCCCTTGATCGCGGTCATCGTGACCTCGAACAGGTACTGGGACGAGGTCAGCCCGGCCTTCACCGTCGCGCGCGTCGGCGGGTCCTTGGGGAAGAACGACCGATAGGCCGCGTTCATGTCCTGGAAGAGCGCCGGGTCCGGGATGTAGATCCGCGACTGCACCACGTCGCCATGGCTCAGGCCCGCGGCCGCCAGGATCTCTCCCCCGCTCGCGAGCACGCCCTTGGTCTGAGCCTGGATGTCGCCGGGCACGACCTCGTTCTTCCGGGGGTCGCGGGAGACGAGACCGGACAGGAAGAGGGTGTCGCCGGAGAGGATCCCGTAGCTGTAGGGCCGCGGCGAGCGTCATCCAGTCGGGGGGGTGCACGACCCGGCGCTCCCCGCCCGCGAGGATCCCGACCGCCGCGACCTCGATGAGGGCCTCGGGATGGGAGCCACGGGCCCCGATCGTCGTTCGGGTCGGCGGGTCGTTGGCCCAGAAGGTCCGGTAGACCTCGTTCATCGCCTCGAAGTCCCCCGGATCCTTCAGGAACACGTTGATCGAGGCGGCGAGGGCCAGGCTCGATCCCCCCGCCTCGAGCCGGCCCGCGAGGTTCTCGAGGGCGCGCTTCGTCTGCGCCTTGATGCCGCCTTCCGGGAGGGCCCCCTTCGCATCCACCGGCGCCACCCCCGACACGTGCACGAACCGGCCCGCCCGGCGCGTGGGAGCGAAGCTCCCCTCCTGTCCGTTTGCCGTCGCCGTCATGACCACCCCCAATGCCAGCGAACCCGCCAGGGCCCTCTTCATCGCCGCCTCCCCGAGGCCGCGATTCTAGATCGGACGGGACGAAAACTCACCGCGACATCCACGGCGATGAGACCTCCGGGCCCGCTTCGGGGTACCCTCCCCGTAAATCCAGACGTCCAGGGAGGTGGTCATGACCGGAGTGAGCTCGTTGTGGATGCCGATTCTCCTGTCGGCGGTGCTCGTGTTCGTGGTCAGCTCGATCATTCACATGATGACGCCCTGGCACAAGGGCGACTACCCGAAGGTCCCGGACGAGGACCGGGTGATGGACGCGCTGCGTCCCTTCGCCATCCCCCCCGGCGACTACATGATGCCGCGCCCGAAGAGCATGGAGGACATGCGCTCGCCGGAGTTCCTCGAGAAGCGGAAGAAGGGACCGGTGATGATGTTCACCGTGTACCCGAGCGGCACCTTCTCCATGACGTCGAACCTGGTGAACTGGTTCCTCTACTCGGTGGTGGTGAGCGTGTTCGCCGCCTACGTGACCAGCCGCGCCGTGCCCGTGGGCGCTCCCTACCTGCAGGTCTTTCGGTTCGTGGGGACCACGGCGTTCATGGGCTACGCGCTCGCGCTCTGGCAGATGTGGATCTGGTACCGCCGCGCCCTGGGCACGACGATCCGGTCTACCGTGGACGGCCTCCTCTACGCCCTGCTCACCGCGGGGACGTTCGGCTGGCTCTGGCCGCGTTAGCGGAAGGCCCCGGCGTCGCCGGTGGCTGCCGGGCGCGGGTCAAGACACGCAGGCCCCGCCTTCGCGCAGTTACGGCAACAGCCGGCGGAAGGCCACCGCGGCGGCGATGAAGAGCGCGACGAGAGCGACGACGACCAGCACCGCGACGATCATCTGGCCCATAGCACCCAGCCCGCCGGGCGCGGGCGCCACGCTCTTGCCTTCGTCGTCCCCGTCGAAGGGGTCGAGCGAAGCGTCGGCGTCGTCGGTCGGCTCGTCGGCTTCCGTCAATTCGAGGGGCCGAGAAGGGGCTTCCTCATCCCTGCCGCCGCTCCCGCGACAGGCCCAGCCCCTGGCGGTCCTCCTCCAGCGCGTCCTTGCGATCCTCCCCGTCCTCGAAGGCCTTGCGGATGCCGGTGTCGACCCGCTCCAGGTAGCGCTGCAGGGCCCGCCGCCGCTCGGGCGGGACGTGCTCGATGAGAGCCTGCAGCAGCGCCCGCATGCGGCGCATGACCTGGATGGAGGTCGCCCCGCAGAAGCGGATCTCGTCGAGGGCCAGGACCAGGAAGTCCTCCCATGTCGGGACCGGGAACACGAGGCGGAGGCTCCCTCGGGCATCGCGCACGCGCCCGGCCGACAGGCCCGTCCGGCCCAGGCGGAGCAGGAGGTCCTCCACCTGGTCGAGCGCCTGCACGGCGGTGGTGGGGTCGTTGATGGCCGGCGAGAGCGCCTTGATCGCGATGTCTACGAGGATGCGGATCGCGTACTTGGGGTCCTGCTCGAACGTGCGCTCCGACCCGAGCCGGACGAGCCGCCGCAGCGGGCGCTCGGGGAAGGGCCGCGCCCCGCCGTGCACGCGCGCGAGTGGCATGCCGTCGATGACCGTGTCACCGACCGCCCACGCCAGCACGATGACCGCCCCTTCTTGCTCCGCGAGAGCCACGAGGTGCTCCACGTCGATCGCCTGGATCACCGCGGGGCCGCCGCGATGGACGAGAACCTGGCTGACGGCCGGAAGCTCGTCGTCGCGCCCCGCCCCGTCGGCCTCCGGGCCCCCCTCGGGGCGAACGAGCGGGGCGTAGTCGCGCTCGATGACAACCCTCCCCTGGTCGCCGACGTAGCCGAGGATGCGCGAGATCTGGAGCATCCCGAGCTTCTCCACCAGCATCACGAAGAAGACGACGCTCACCAGCAGCAGGACGATCGCGACCCAGACCGTCAGCATCGGCACTCTCCCGGTGCCGCCGCGGTCGACCCAGCCGAGGGCGGCCAGCGCGTAGATGAAGGTCGCGGTGAAGATGCCGAGCGAGTGGCGCATGACCCCGGAGCTGGCCAGCCATGCCACCAGGCGCGGCGAGTACGCGGTGGCGCTGAACTGCACCATCACGAAGGCCAGCGAGAAGACGAGGCCGGTGAGGGGCAGCATGCCGGAGGCGATGGCCGAGAGGACGGCGATCGCCGAGGCGGCGCTCAGCCCGGCCGTGAGGTCGGGAAGGAAGCGGGCCTCGATGCGCGGAAGGGCCATGCCGAGGACGACCGCGGCCGCGGCGTAGAGGAGCGGCGTGCCGAACGCACCGAGGGTCCCCCTCGCCCTCATGCGAACAGACTGGCCCATTAGCTCATCCTCCGCGCTTCATCGTACCTGAGGCGGCAACCGGTCGAGCGTCACGGCGAAGATCGGGTACACCATCGGCGCCCGGGCTAGAACAGCTTCTTCCCGAGCTCGGGGCGCGCGAGCACGCGCTCGCGCACGAGCTCGATCCAGCGCGCGCGGTCGCCGGGGGGCAGGGCCTCGCAGGCGATCTTCTTCTCCGCGAGCAGGGTGTCCACGAGCTGGTCGATCGAGCGCATGAAGAACTCGTCGGTGTCGCGCACGCCGTCCGCGGCGACGGAGCCTCCCGACATCGGCACCTTGAAGAGCAGGTCGTAGGTCTTCATCCAGTGGTCCACGAAGCGCTCGACCGGCCGCTGGCGCCCGCAGGCCAGGACCATGTAGGCGTAGTTGTCGAGGACGCTGCGGTCGCAGACCACGACCTCGTGCTGGCTCGCGGAGCGGATCTCCTCCGCCACCTGGGTCATGAGGATCCAGGTCTGGGCCTCGAGCGAGGTCTTGCGGTTGATGGGCAGGGGCGAGAGGCGCGCCACCTCCTTCACGATGTCCACGTTCAGGTCCTGTCGTTTCAAGAGCGAGGCGAGGTCGTAGCACAGCGTGGTCTTCCCGACGCCGTGGGTGCCGATGAACGCGATCTTCACGAATGGTGCGGGGCGAGAGCGCCTTCGCTCGAGCGCGCCGCCCGGTGGAGGAGCCCCGCCACGAGCAGGAAGGTGACGAGCCCGACCACCGCCCCTTGCCGGACCCAGTCGGGCAGGAAGCGGCCGAGGTCGAGGGCGGCCCGCACCGACGCGAAGTTCTCGGGCTGGAGGCCGGCGTAGGCAAGCCCCATCAGGGAAGCCCCCGCGATGAGGCCGGAGCTGTAGAGCACGCCCGGGCCGGCGTCGGACTCGGCGTCGCTCCCCCGCTTCCGGTCGATCAGCCAGCGCACGAAGCCGCCGAGGAAGACCGGGGTCGTGCTCTCCAGCGGCAGGTAGACCCCGACCGCGAAGGCGAGGGCGGGCACCCCCACCACCTCGAGGAGGCCGGAGAGGAACACCCCGATCAGCACGAGCCCCCACGGGAGCTGCTGGCTGAGGATTCCCTTGATGACCAGGCTCATGAGGCGGGCCTGCGGAGCCGCCGCCTTCTCCGACCCGATGCCCTGGACGACCTCGTAGTGGATGCGGCCCGCCTCGTCGGCGAGGTAGGCGCCGTCGGGAACCCCCGCCACTCCCCCCACGTGCCGGAGCCGGTACTCCTGCCCGTCCGGCCCCTTCTGCGCGGGTGCTTCCGGGTCGCCGGGAAGTGCGATCTCGATGCGGCTGGGCTTGATCACCGTGAAATTCCGGTTCAGGAAGATCACGGTCCAGCCCACCACGAACACGCAGGCGAGGACGCCCACGATCAGGGCCACCTGCTGCTTCCAGGGCGTCGCCCCCACCAGGAAGCCGGTCTTCAGGTCCTGGCTCGTGGTGCCCGCGTTGCTGGCCGCGATGCAGACGACGCCTCCCACGGAAAGGGCGACCGCCTCGTAGCCGTGGCCCGTCCAGCCCAGCAGGACGAAGAGCAGGCAGGTCCCCATGAGCGTGGCGATGGCCATTCCGCTGATCGGACACGAGGACGACCCGAGCTCGCCGGTGATCCGGGACGAGACCACCGAGAAGAAGAACCCGAAGAGGATGATCAGCACGGCCGAGAGCAGGTTGACGTGGAGCTGCGGGATCAGGGTCATCACGAGGGCGAGCGACGCCGCAGCCCACGAGCACGAACGTGATGGGGATGTCGCGCTGGGTCCGGGAGGCTCCGGGGCCCCCGGCCCGGCTCGCCCGCAGGTCGCGGAAGGACGCGGCGAAGGAGTCGATGATCGTGGGCATCGCGCGGATGAGGTTGATGATCCCGCCCGCCGCCACCGCCCCCGCCCCGATGTAGCGGATGTAGTTCGACCAGATGTCGTCGGGTCCCATCTCGGAGATGAGCACGCTTGCCGGGTAGAGGATGGTGGTACGACCTTCTCCGAAGAGCCCGATCGTGGGGATGAGCACCAGGCGACGCGAGCACGCCCCCTCCCACCATGAGCGCGGAGGACCGGTACCCGATGATGTAACCCACGCCCATGAGGGCGGGGTCGGTGTCGAGGCGGACGCGCGCGGTGCGGTGGTAGAAGGCGAGGACGCGGTCCGGGAACTCGTTCCAGAGAGCGAGGATGAGGTTCAGGAACTTGTAGAGCGCTCCCACGAACAGCCCCCGAAACACGAGGCTCGCCTGGGTGCCCCCCTTCTCCCCGACGATCAGCACCTCCGCGCACGCCGTGCCTTCCGGATAGGTCAGCTTGCCGTGCTCCTTGACGATCAGGTACCGGCGGAGCGGGATCATCATGAGCACGCCGAGAACGCCGCCCATGAGGGCGAGCACCATCGTCCGCGTCCAGTCCAGCTCGAACCCAGGAAGATGAGGGCGGGAATCGTGAAGATCACCCCGCCCGCGATGGACTCCCCCGCGGAGCCGGTGGTCTGCACGATGTTGTTCTCGAGGATGGAGGCCGGCGAGCCGAGGGCGCGGGAGAGAAAGCGGAGGACGGTGATCGAGATGACGGCGATCGGGATGGAGGCCGACACCGTGAGGCCCACCCGGAGCCCGAGGTAGACGGAGGACGCCCCGAAGACGAGCCCGAGCAGCGAGCCGAGGACGAGGGCGCGGAGGGTCAGCTCGGGCAGCTCGGTCTCGTCCGGCACGTAGGGCTTGAACGGGGCAGGGGCGAGCGCTTGGGCCAAGGACACCTCCAGTCCCCGTGTCGGGAACGCGGCCGATTCTAGCAGGCCGCCGACCGGCGTCCTCCTGCCCGGCGGAGTGTGCTCTCGCGCATTGCCGCCCCCCGGCCCGCGTGGTGTAATCCCAGGAAGGGGCGATGACCGACTTCTACGAACCCTACGAGAGGCTCATCCGGATCGTGGTGCTGGGCCGGGTCTTCGAGGTCCCCGAGAACAACCTCCTCCTCCGGCAGATGCAGTTCGTGTCCGCGGACATCGGGAGCGGCCGGTACTGCTGGAACGGGGAGTGCCGCTACTGCGAGATCCAGTACCGGCGGAACGGCGACGCCGCGGACCTGCCCGCCCTCGCCTGCCGCGTCAAGGGGATCGCGAACATGCGCATCACCAAGGTCGCCCCCGAGATCCGGTACAACATGAGCACCGCGCTCTCCTCCGCGCCGAAGGAAGGGGAAAGGCCCTAGCCCCGCTGGAGGAGCGCCCGCACCTGGCGCCAGGTCGTGACGAGGCTGCCCCGGGTGACCTCCAGCCGGCGGGCCGCGAAATCGGCGGAGTCCTTGCGGTGGAGGTTGTCGCGGGTGCGGCCGAGCAGCTTGCGCACCGTCTGGAGCAGGATGTCGTCGGCCCGTCCCTGGGCCCTCAGCTCCTCGATGTCCCGGGAGAGCTCGACGGCGACCCGCTCGATCTCCAGCACCTGCTCGCGCAGTACGGAGTCGAGGGGGTAGACGACTTCGGCCACGGGCTCGACCGCAGGGGCCGCCACCGGCTCCGGCTCCGCCTGCGGGGCGACCGGGCGGACCCGCTCCTGGCGGAGCTCCAGGAAGGCCTTCGAGAAAACGAAGGGATAGACGGCGTTCACCTCTTCGAACTCCCGCTTGGCCTCTTCGCTCTTGGTCTGGTGGTACTCGCGCAGGAGGGCTTTCACCCGCCGCACCTGGCGGTCCTCGCGCTCCTCCACGACCCGGAGCGTCTCCTGCGCCACCTCCTGGATCCGCTTCTCGACCGCGCGGTTCTGCTCCTGGGTGCGGACGTCGGGCAGGTCGTGATCCTTGCCGAAGACGATCCGCGCGTTTGGTTCGCCGTAGTTGGCGTAGACGATCACGTTGATCCGGCGGATCCAGCTTTCGGAGACCGCGTCCACGACAGGACCGCGATCCTCGATCTGGAGGTGGTAGGCCGTCCCCACCTTGGAGGTGTAGTTCTGATTCAGCCCCATCACCTGACAGAGGTGACGCGCCAAGCCCTCGGGGGGAGGCGGGACCACGGCGCCGCCGGAATCAGGGCCGAAAAACGTTTCCATACTTCACCAATCCCGCGGGAAGGCTGAAGCGCATTCTAGCCGACGGGGCGGATCGTGCGCAAGAAGGAAGGGTCGAAGGGCCGGAACCTTCAGTAGGACAATAGGTCAGGGGCAATTGCCATGATATTAGTCAATAGCACTCATCTTTTATGCTTGACAAGCACTAACAAGTGGCGTATCTTTCACTCGTCGCTGGGGCTCCGCGAAGCAGCAGATTGGAGCGCCATCGATAATCAAGGACTTAGGAGGACGACGCAAAATGAGCAAGGTGATCGGGATCGACCTCGGAACGACCAACTCCGTGGTAGCGGTCCTCGAAGGCGGAGAGCCCAACGTCATCGCGAACGCCGAGGGCGGCCGGACGACCCCGTCCGTGGTGGCATTCGGGAAAGACGGTGAGCGGCTCGTCGGCCAGGTGGCCAAGCGCCAGGCCGTCACCAACCCCGAGAACACGATCTTCTCGATCAAGCGCTTCATGGGGCGGAAGTACGCCGAGGTGAGCGACGAGCAGAAGATGGTCCCCTACAAGGTGGTGGAGGCGTCCAACGGCGACGTGCGCGTCTCCGTCTCGGGCAAGCTCTACTCCCCCCCCGAGATCTCGGCCATGATCCTGCAGAAGCTCAAGCAGGCGGCCGAGGACTACCTGGGAGAGAAGGTCACGAAGGCGGTGATCACGGTCCCCGCCTACTTCAACGACTCGCAGAGGCAGGCCACCAAGGACGCGGGCAAGATCGCGGGCCTGGAGGTGCTGCGCATCGTGAACGAGCCCACCGCGGCTGCGCTCGCCTACGGCCTGGACAAGAAGAAGGACGAGACGATCGCGGTCTACGACTTCGGAGGCGGAACCTTCGACATCTCGGTTCTCGAGGTGGGCGAGGGTGTGGTCGAGGTGAAGGCGACGAACGGGGACACCCACCTGGGCGGGGACAACCTGGACCAGCGGGTGATCGACTGGATCGTGGCCGAGTTCAAGAAGGACCAGGGCATCGATCTCTCCAAGGACAAGATGGCCCTGCAGCGGCTGAAGGAGGCGGCGGAGAAGGCGAAGTGCGAGCTCTCCACCACCCTGGAGACCGACATCAACCTGCCCTTCGTCACCGCCGATCAGAGCGGACCCAAGCACCTGGCCCTCAAGCTGAGCCGGGCCAAGCTCGAGCAACTCGTGGGCGACCTGATCGAGAAGTCCATGGGGCCCGTGCGCCAGTGCCTCAAGGACGCGGGCGTCGAGCCGAAGGACATCGACGAGGTCGTGCTGGTCGGCGGGATGACGCGCATGCCGAAGATCCAGCAGACCGTGAAGGACTACTTCGTCAAGGAGCCCCACAAGGGCGTGAACCCCGACGAGGTGGTGGCGGTGGGCGCCGCCATCCAGGCCGGCATCCTCGCCGGCGAGGTGAAGGACGTCCTCCTTCTCGACGTCACGCCGCTGTCGTTGGGCGTCGAGACCCTGGGCGGGGTGATGACCAAGCTCATCGACCGCAACACCACGATCCCCACCAAGAAGAGCGAGGTCTTCTCCACGGCCGCGGACAGCCAGCCTTCGGTGGAGATCCACGTGCTCCAGGGCGAGCGGGAGATGGCCGCGGGCAACCGGACCCTCGGCAAGTTCCACCTGATGGGCCTCCCCCCCGCGCCCCGGGGCGTTCCCCAGATCGAGGTCACATTCGACATCGACGCCAACGGGATCCTCAACGTGTCCGCGAAGGACACGGCCACGGGCAAGTCGCAGGCCATCACCATCACCGCCTCCTCGGGCCTCGCCAAGGACGAGGTCGAGCGCATGGTGAAGGAAGCCCAGGCGCACGCCGACGAGGACCACAAGAAGCACGAGCTCGTGGACGCCCGCAACCAGGCGGACAGCCTCGCCTACAACGCGGAGAAGCTGGTCAAGGACAACCGCGACAAGCTGAGCGACGCCGACGCCAGGAGCCTCGAGGAAGCAGTCGCGGCGGTGCGCAAGGCGGCCGAAGGCGAGGACGCCGCGGCCATCCAGGCCGCCGTGGAGAAGCTCAACAAGGCGAGCCACCAGATCGCGGAGAGCCTCTACAAGAAGACGTCGACCCCCGGTACGCCCCCTCCCCCCGCGAGCGGGCAGGGCGCGGGCGACGTGGTCGACGCGGAGTACACGGTCAAGAACTGAAAACGCTGTCCCGCGCGCTCCGAAGGAGCGCCGGTTTCGAGGAGGTAGAAAAATGGCTATCGTTCGTTTCGAACCTTTCCGTGACCTGGTCACTTTCCAGGACCGTTTGAACCGGATCTTCGACGACGCGTTCCGCGGCAGCCGCGGCGCTTCCGAGGAGGAATGGGCGCTGGGCGGGTCCTGGGCCCCGTCCGTCGACATCTACGAGCACGAGGGGAACCTCGTCCTCAAGGCGGAGCTGCCCGGCATCGACCCCAAGGACGTGGACGTACGGGTGGAGAACAACGTGCTCACCCTGAGCGGCGAGCGCAAGATCGACACCGAGGTGAAGCGCGAGAGCTACCACCGCGTGGAGCGGTCTTACGGGGCGTTCAGCCGGTCCTTCACCTTGCCCAACGTGGTCGACACCGACAAGATCAAGGCGGAGTTCAAGGAGGGCATGCTGCGGCTCGTGCTCCCCAAGAAGGAAGAGGCGAAGCCGAAGCAGATCTCTATCAGCGTCGGCAAGTGAAGCGGGCCGTGAAAAAGAAGGCCGTCCGCGTGAAAACGGCGACCAAGGGCCAGCCGGGCGGGAAGAGCCGCCCGGCCGTCCCCCATTCGGCCCAGGGAGGGAAACGAATGCCGAACGTGAAGCCGCTCCGCGACCGTGTGCTCGTCCGGAGGATCGAGAAAAGCGAGGAGAAGGTGGGCGGAATCATCATTCCCGACTCCGCCAAGGAAAAGCCGACCCAGGCCGAGGTGATGGCGGTGGGCTCGGGCCGGGTCCTCGAGGACGGGAAGCGCGTGCCCCTGGACCTGAAGGCCGGCGACAAGGTGCTGGTCGGCAAGTGGTCGGGGACGGACGTGAAGATCGACGGCGAGGAGTACCTCATCCTCAAGGAAGACGAGATCCTGGGAGTTCTGGGTTAAGCCGGCTCTCCGCCCTCGGCGGTCGGGATTCTAGAGCCGACCGCCGAAGGCCGAGCGCCATGTCAAGTTCAGGAGAGAGACAAGAATGGCGAAGGACATCTTCTATCGGGAGGAGGCGCGCAGCGCCGTCCTCCGCGGCGTGAACGCCCTGGCCGACGCGGTCAAGGTGACCCTGGGGCCCAAGGGCCGGAACGTGATCCTCGACAAGAAGTTCGGCTCCCCCACCATCACCAAGGACGGGGTGACGGTGGCCAAGGAGGTGGACCTCAAGGACCCCATGGAGAACCTCGGCGCCCGCATGGTGCGCGAGGTGGCGAGCAAGACGAGCGACGTGGCCGGCGACGGCACCACCACCGCCACCGTGCTCGCCCAGTGCCTCTTCCGCGAGGGGATAAAGAACGTCACCGCCGGGGTCAACCCCATGGAGCTGAAGAAGGGGATCGAGAAGGCGGTGGAGACCGTGGTGGAAGAGCTGAAGAAGCTCAGCAAGCCGGTCAAGGGCAAGATGATCGCCCAGGTCGGCACCATCTCCGCCAACTCCGACGCCACTATCGGCAACATCATCGCCGAGGCCATGGAGAAGGTCGGCAAGGACGGGGTCATCACCGTCGAAGAGTCGAAGTCGATGGACACGCTGCTCGAGGTCGTGGAGGGGATGCGGTTCGACCGCGGCTACTCCTCGCCGTACTTCGTCACCGACCCCGAGCGGATGGAGGTGGTGCTCGAGAACCCCTACATCCTGACCTTCGAGAAGAAGATCTCGAGCATGAAGGACCTCCTGCCCGTGCTGGAGAAGGTCGCCCAGCAGGGCCAGCCCCTGCTGATCATCGCCGAGGAGGTGGAGGGGGAGGCCCTGGCCACCCTGGTCGTGAACAAGCTCCGGGGCACGCTCAAGGCGGCGGCGGTCAAGGCCCCCGGCTACGGCGATCGCCGCAAGGCCATGCTCGAGGACATCGCGATCCTCACCGGCGGCAAGGCCATCACCGAGGACCTCGGGATCAAGCTCGAGAACATGAAGATCGAGGACCTGGGCCGGGCCAAGAAGGTCGTGGTCGACAAGGAGAACACCACCATCATCGAGGGCGCGGGCAAGACGAAGGACATCGAGGGCCGGGTCAAGCAGATCCGCACCCAGATCGAGGAGACGACCTCGGACTACGACCGCGAGAAGCTCCAGGAGCGCCTGGCCAAGCTCGTGGGCGGAGTGGCCGTGATCAAGGTCGGCGCCGCCACCGAGACGGAGATGAAGGAGAAGAAGGCCCGCGTGGAAGACGCCATGCACGCCACCAAGGCCGCGGTCGAGGAAGGCATCGTCCCCGGCGGGGGGGTCGCGCTCCTGCGCGCCCAGACCGCCCTCGACGCGATGCTCAAGTCCGAGAAGAACCTGGCCCACGACGTCCGCGTCGGGGTGGAGCTGGTCCGGCGGTCGCTGGAGGAACCCCTGCGCTGGATCGCCAACAACGCCGGCCAGGAGGGCAACATCGTGGTGGCCAAGGTGCGCGAGATGAAGGCCGACGAGGGCTTCGACGCGCAGACGGAGAAGTTCGAGAACCTGGTGGAGGCGGGCGTCATCGACCCCACGAAGGTCGTGCGCTGCGCCATCCAGAACGCCTCCTCGATCGCCGCCCTCATGCTCACCACCGAGGCGGTGGTGGCCGAGATCCCGGAGAAGAAGAAGGAGGCGCCGATGCCTCCGGGCGGGATGGACGATTACTGAGACCCGCGGGCCTCGGTGACGCACCGACCCCTCTCTCCCCGCCAGGGAGGGAGGGGTTCTCAACAGGCGTTGGGGGGGTGGGGGCGAGGGGTAGCCAGAACCTTTTGAGGACAGGCCGCTTTTCGGCCGGAGACGCGCGGTGAATGGGGGGCGGCCGCAGGGTACAACTTTTCACCGGTTTTGGGCGTAAGTAACTGACGAGTACGCCGTTGCCCGGTTTATACTGCCGGGGGTCGGGTAGGGAAGGCAGCGGCCACGGAACCCCTTCCAGCGTACTAATGACGGTACGGTCTTTGCTTACGCACGTGACCGAACGGGCTCGGGGAATAGCCGGATCGGTGCCTGCGTAGGACGGAGGCAGGACTTCAATGACGAGCCGGAGACAGACGATCGCTTCTTTCTTCACGGTGGCCATGGCCGCCCTGCTCCTGGGCGCCTTCGTGGCGCGCGAGACGGAGCGGCCGGAGATGGCCCTGGCGCGGCCTGCCGAACCCGTCGCGCCGGCCACGCAACGAAGCGCGACGGGTCCGGTGACTCTCGACACCTTCAAGGACGTGGCGCGCCAGAAGACCGCCGGTGTCGTCAACATCAACACCTCGAAGATCGTCGGCCGCTCCCGCCTGCGCGATCCTTTCCGCGATTTCTTCGGGGACGACATGATGGAGCGCTTCTTCGGTCCGCAGGAGCCGGGCCGGGGAGGCAGCCCCCAGCGCGAGACGCAGCGCAGCCTGGGCTCGGGCTTCGTGGTGGACAAGGACGGGCACGTCCTGACCAATCGCCACGTCGTGGAGGGCGCCGACCAGATCTCGGTCACGCTCTCGAACGGCAAGCGCTACGACGCCAGGCTCGTGGGCAAGGACGCGCGTACCGACGTGGCCCTGCTGAAGATCGACCCCAAGGAGCCCCTCACCGTCCTGGATCTCGGCGACTCCGACCAGGTCGAGGTCGGCGAGTGGGTGATGGCCATCGGCAACCCTTTCGGCCTCGGCGGAAATAGCGTGACCGTGGGTGTCGTTTCCTTCAAGGGACGGGACCTGACCCTCGGGGTTCGGGGGACGAGCGTCGACATGATCCAGACGGACGCCGCCATCAACCCCGGCAACTCCGGGGGCCCGCTCCTCAACACCCAGGGCCAGGTGGTGGGCATCAACACCATGATCATCACCAACGGCGGGGCGGCCCAGAGCGCGGGGGTGGGCTTCTCGGTGCCCATCAACGTGGCCAAGGACATCCTGCCCCAGCTGCGGGACAAGGGGAAGGTCGTGAGGGGCTGGCTGGGTGTCCAGATCCAGCCCGTGACGGAGGAGCTGGCCAAGACGTACAAGCTCAAGGAGCCCCGGGGGGCGGCGGTCAGCCAGCTCACCCCCGGAGCGCCGGCGGAGAAGGCGGGCCTCAAGCCCGAAGACGTGATCGTGGCCGCGGACGGCCGGCCCATCCGGGACAACGGCGACCTCTCGCGCTACATCGCTTCGAAGGCGCCGGGGGCCACGGTGAAGCTGGATCTCGTCCGCGACGGTGTCGACAAGCAGATCGCGGTGACCCTGGGGACGTTCCCCGACGAGCCGGCGGAGGGCGACTCGGAGGAGGCGCGCAAGGGGCGTCTGGGCATGAGCCTGCGTGACCTCACCCCCGCCCTGGCCGAGCGGCTGGAGCTGCCCCGGGCGACCAAGGGCGCCCTCGTGTGGGAAGTCGAGGCCGGGGAGGCGGCGGAGAACGCCGGACTCTCGCGAGGAGACGTGATCGTGAGCGTGAACGGAAAGGCGGTCTCGAGCGTGGACGAATTCGAGGCGGCCATCGAGGAAGCCCGCAAGGACGGGGCGGCGCGGCTGCGCATCCTCTCCAGCCAGGGCTTCCGCATCGTCGTCCTGAGGCTGTCGTGATGCGACGAAGGCGCGTCTTTGGCGGAACCTCACCAGAAAGGGAGGGATCCCGTGGCACGTAACAAGAAGGTAGTGGTGGACCAGGAGCGTTACCGCGTCCTGAAGGAGATGCTCGAGGAGCGCCGTCAGGAGATCCAGCAGAAGCTCCGCTCGCTCCGGGAGACGCTCCCCGCGGAGACGGCCGACGTCCGCGACGCCGAGGAGCAGGCCGTCGACGACTTCGTGCAGGAGGTGGACTTCACCCTCATGCAGATGAAGTCGCAGACCCTGGCCAAGATCGACGAGGCCATCGTCCGCCTGGAAGCGGGCAAGTACGGCCTGTGCACGGAGTGCGAGGCGGAGATCGCCGAGGCGCGCCTGAAGGCGCTGCCCTTCGCCCCCCTCTGCCGAAGCTGCCAGGAGGCGGTCGAGAGCAAGGTGACGGCCCAGCGCGAAGCCCGGGCCTTCGAGCGTTTCCAGAAGGAGTTCGTGCCCGCGTTTGCGGGACGGGAGGGAGCCCGCCGATGAACGATCGCGAAGACCGCGCCCCCGACTTCGAGTCCGAGGGCGTCCACGAGGTCAACCTGCAGGAGGTGCCCACGGAGCTGGCCATCCTCCCGCTCCGCGACACGATCCTCTTCCCGCACGCCATCCTGCCCCTGGCCGTGGCCCGGGAGAGCTCGGTCGCCCTCGTGCACGACGCGGTCCGCGAGCGCAAGGTCATCGGCGTCATCACCCAGCGCGACCCCGCGGTGGACGACCCGGTGGAGAGCGATCTCCATCGGATGGGGACGCTCACCCACATCCACAAGATGTTCAAGTTCCCCGACGGCTCGCTCCGGCTGGTCGTGCAGGGGATCCAGCGCTTCCGGCTCGACCAGGTCACGCAGTTCCGTCCCTTCCTGAAGGCGCAGGTCGAGCTCCTCCGGGAGGAGATCCCGGCCCACGAGGAGATCGAGGTCCGGGCCCTCGCCCAGAACGCGCTCGGCTTCTTCCAGCGCGTGGTGGAGCTCTCCCCCACCCTGTCCGACGAGCTCAGCACGCTCGCCGGCAACATCCAGGAGCCGGCCCGCCTCGCCGACTTCATCGCGGGCAGCCTGACCTCCCTGAAGACCTCCCAGAAGCAGGACTTCCTGGAGATGCTCGACGTCCGCGCCCGGCTGGAGGGCATCAACAAGGTCCTGGTCAAGGACCTCGAGGTGCTGGAGGTCGGCAGCAAGATCCAGAGCCAGGTCAAGAGCGAGCTCCAGAAGAACCAGCGCGAGTACTACCTGCGCGAGCAGATGAAGGCCATCCAGAAGGAGCTGGGCGACAGCGACGACCAGCAGCGCGAGTACAACGAGCTCAAGGAGAAGATCGAGAAGGCGGGAATGCCGGAAGAGGCCAAGAAGGAGGCCTTCCGGGAGCTGGAGCGGCTCTCCCGCATGTCCCCCGCCGCCGCCGAGTACACGGTGACCCGGACCTACCTCGACTGGCTGGTGGCGCTGCCCTGGAGCAAGCGCACGGACGCCGAGATCGACCTCGTCAAGGCCAAGGAGGTCCTGGACAACGACCACTACGACCTGGAGAGGGTCAAGGACCGCATCCTCGAGTACCTGGCCGTGCGCAAGATGAAGCCGGACATCAAGGGCCCCATCCTCTGCTTCGTGGGCCCCCCGGGCGTGGGCAAGACCAGCCTGGGCAAGTCCATCGCCACCGCCCTCGGTCGCAAGTTCCACCGCCTGAGCCTGGGCGGCATGCGCGACGAGGCCGAGATCCGCGGCCACCGCCGCACCTACATCGGGGCCCTGCCCGGCCAGATCATCCAGGGCCTGCGCCGCGCGGAGAGCAAGAACCCGGTCTTCATCCTCGACGAGGTAGACAAGATCGGCGCGGACTTCCGGGGCGACCCCGCCTCCGCCCTCCTCGAGGTGCTCGACCCCGAGCAGAACAACACCTTCAAGGACCACTACATCGACCTGCCGTTCGACCTCTCGGAGGTGCTGTTCATCACCACCGCCAACATCCTCGACACCGTGCCCCCGGCCCTGCGCGATCGCATGGAGGTCATCCGCCTCGCCGGCTACACCGAGGAAGAGAAGCTCCACATCGCGCGGCGTCACCTCATCCCCCGCCAGCTCGACAACCACGGGCTGAGCGCGGAGGTGGCCTTCGGCGACGACGCCCTCATCAAGCTCATCCGCGAGTACACGCGGGAAGCGGGCCTCCGGAACCTCGAGCGCGAGATCGCCAGCATCATCCGCAAGGTCGCCCGCAAGAAGGCGGAGGGGGTCCTGGAGACGGTGGCCGTCACCCCCGAGAGGGTCGAGGAGTTCCTGGGCGCCCCCTACTTCATGCGCGAGGAGATGGACGAGCGGACGCTCATCCCGGGCGTGAGCCTGGGCCTGAGCTGGACCGCGGCGGGCGGGGAGACCCTCTACATCGAGGCCTCCCAGATGTTCGGCAAGAAGGGCCTCACCCTCACCGGCCAGCTCGGGGAGGTCATGAAGGAGAGCGCGCAGGCCGCCCTCACCTGGGTGCGCGCCCACGCCAAGCAGCTCGGCATCGAGGACTCGTTCTTCGAGCGGGTGGACCTGCACCTGCACGTCCCCGAGGGGGCCATCCCCAAGGACGGACCCTCCGCCGGCATCACCCTCGTGACCGCGATCGTCTCCCTCCTGACCGGGCGGGCCGTGCGGCCGCGCGTGGCCATGACCGGCGAGATGACCCTCTCCGGGCGCGTCCTGCCCGTGGGCGGGATCAAGGAGAAGGTCCTGGCCGCCCATCGCCTGGGCGTGAAGGAAGTCATCCTCCCCAAGCGGAACGAGAAGGCGGTCAAGGAGGACATCCCGGACAACGTGCGGGGCGACCTCAAGATCCACCTCGTGTCGTCGATCGAGGAGGTCCTCGAGCTCGCGCTCACCCCCGGCGATCCCTACGCTATGCGCGAAAAGGACCGCTGGCACCTCCGGCTGTCGAACTAGGGAGAGCGCTGACGGCTCACACCGCCGTCAGCGCTTCGCGCGCCGGAACTGGGACGGCATAGCCGCGTCACTCTCCCCGATCCCGGAACCACTCGCTGGCATGCGCTAGGATGGCGGGGACGCCATGGAGCTCAACAAGGCCGCGAGATCCCTCAAGATCAAGATCGCCTACTACGGTCCCGCCATCGGCGGCAAGACCACCAACCTGAACGTCCTCTACCAGCAGGCCCTGAGCCCGCGGCGCGGGGACTTCATCTCGATCAACTCCCAGCAGGACCGCACCATCCTGTGCGACCTCCTGCCCCTCCGGGCCGGGGGGTTTTGCGGCTTCGACGTGAGGCTCCAGCTCCTCGCCGTGCCCGGCCAGAGCGTCTACCTCGTCTCCCGCCGCGCGATCGTCAAGGGATCCGACGGGGTCGTCTTCGTGGCCAACTCCGCCACCGACCGCTGGCACGAGAACATCCAGGCCTTCGCCGAGCTGGGCACCCACCTCCGGTCTCAGCACCTCGATCCCGCGACCATCCCCCTCGTGTTCCAGTACAACAAGCGCGACCTTCCCGACGTGCTGGAGATCGGAGCCCTGAACCGCGCGCTGAACCCGCGGGCCGCTCCGTCGTTCGCCGCGGTGGCCCGAACCGGCGAGGGCGTCCTGGAGACCCTTTCCGCCATCCTCGACCTCACCCTGGAGGACCTCACCCGCCGCCACGGCGCGCTGGTCATGCCCGCCGGGCAATCGGTGTCGGCCTGGACGGCCCGCGCTCTCCGCAGCGTGTTCGGCCGCGACTCCTTGAGCGGGGTCGTGGCCGAGGAGGAGAAGGTCGGGGTCTCGCGGCCGCTCAAGCTCCAGATCCCCATGGCCGAGGACACGGGCCGCGGGGGGGCGGGCCCGGCCGAGCTGCGCTCGGTGGAGGCCCTCGCCGAGTCCTACGCGCAGGCCTCGGCGGAGCTCGGGCTGGCCATGCACGACCTCCGGCTCGAGCGCGATCGCGCCCAGGCCCGCCTGGCGGAAGTGCAGACTGCCCTGGAGATGGCGGAAGCGGGCCCCGCCGCTCCCGACGTCGAAGCCCGCGCGCTGCGGGTGCTCGACATCCTGACCCGCGCCGTCGATGCCTCGAACGCGTCCTTCTTCCTCACCCTGGGCGGAGTCCCGGAGATCCTTCTCCTCCCGCCCCTGGTGGCGGACCCGCTCGCTCGGACCGCCTCGGGGGCCGCTTTCCTGGAGGGGCAACGCCACCTTTCGCGGGCGCAGCTCTATCTCGCCGGAGAGGACGACGACCTCGCGGAGGCCCTCGCGAAGGCCGAGCCGCCCTTCCAGGGCATCGTGGTCGTCCCCCTTCGCTCGGCCGAGCGGCTCCTCGGCCTCGCTCTGCTCTACTTCTCGCCCCACGCCGCCCTCCCCTCGCCGGAGTCCCTCGAGCACCTGGCCCTTCTCGCGCGGGTGCTGTCGGGGCCCCTCGAGGCGACCGCCGCGCGCGAGGCCGCCGGCGACGCCGAGCGCCTGCGCGCTCTCTCGCGGGCTTCGGCGGGGGCCATGGTCTCCGTCCTCACGCGGCTCCCCGCCAACGCGATGAGGCGTCAGCCCCTCGTGATCGAGGATCTCCTCGCTCCCCTGCGCGCTCCCGGTGTCACCGTGGAGGTCGAGGCGGGAACCGCCGGCATCCAGGGGGACGCCGCCCTGCTGCGCTTCGCCCTCACGACACTCATCCACCGCTGCGAAGCCGCCGCCCTGGATCGCGACGAGAGGCCCGAGATCCGCGTCCGGGCCGCGGGGGACGCCTTCGCCGTCCAGATCCACGTGATGAGCGGAGGGGTGCCCGCGGTGGGGCGGGCCGCTCACGAGAAGCCCAACTTCGACGAGGACGCCGAGATGAGCGCGGTCCACGCGGTCCTGGCCCAGCACGGCGGCTACTTCGTGGTGCCCGAGGGCGAGGTCTCCGCGTCCCACTTCACCCTGCAGTTCGACGCCGTCTAGAGCGAGCCGCAGCGGGTCCTCGATGGGAGCCTGGTCTCGGCGGGCCCACAGGTCGACGCCGAGACCGACGGCCAGGAAGAGCAGCAGGGGCAGCCCGAGGCCGCGGAACAGCCGGTCTGGACGCTCCCGGTCCTCGGCGAGACCATCGAGGGCGAAGAGCACCAGCAGCGCCAGTACCCAGAGCGCGGCCACTCGCGCCTCGGCGCCGTCCACTTCGGTCAGCCCGGGAAGGTACCGCCCGAGCTGCCCCTCGCCGGCGAGCGCGGCCCACAGGCGGGTGGGACGGTTGCCGCGGTTGAGGAGCAGCAGCCGGCCCGGATCGGCGGTCATGAGGAGCGCGAGCACGTAGCCCGCCGCGATCAAGGCCGCCCGCCAGCGCATCAGCCCCCGCGAATCCTCCGCCGCCCGCGCGGCGAGAGCGACGGCCAGGCAGGGAACGAGGGGCACGAGGAATCGCCCGGGCGGACACTGTCCGCCCCACCACATCCGCCAGGTCAGGACGGGAGCGAGAACGCAAAAGCCCACGAGCAGGTGGGGCCAGGCCTCGCCTCTCCGCCGGAGGAACGCCCCCAGGCCAGCCAGGGCCAGCAGGAAGACCGGCGCGTACGGGAGGAGCCCGAACGAGCGGTCGAGAGCGAGACCGAAGAAGGCGGCCACCGGCGCGCTCTGGGCATCCGCGGGCAGCCCGGAATAGAGGGCGAGGGGCGTCGGCCGCCCGAAGACCGACTGGTAGTAGGCCAGGAAGCCGGCGGCCATCGCCGCCGCCGCCGCCGCGAACGCGACGCGCGGGCGGCCCCGGAGCCTCAGCACACCCACCACGCCGAGGGCGGCCGCCGCCGGGATCATCTTGATGTGCAGCCAGGGAAGCGCCGCCGCGAGGAGGGCGGCGGCCACCGCTCCCCTCACGCCCGGGCCGGCCAGAAGGAGGCCCAGTGAGGAAGCGAGGGCGAGAGCGGAGGGGACTTCCGTGTAGACGTGGAAGGAATAGAAGAATACCGGCGGCCCGAGCGTCGCCACGAAGGCCAGGAGGGCCGCCTCGGCGTGGCCGCTCGCGCGGAGGGCGAGCGCTCGCACTTGAACGGCCAATCCCGCCGTCATGAGGACGAGGAGCACGACGCACGCGGTCCTCCCCCCGAGCGCGTAGGCGGGAGCCAGCAGCAGGGGGAAGCCCGGGCTGTGAGCGGGGAACGGCCGGCCATCGCTCCGCGGCGCCCCGTAATGGGGTGTCACCGGCCCCGGCGTGTATTCGCGCCAATCCTCCCCCTCGTAATTGTTCCGGAGGTCGAGGTCTCCGTCCCGCCAGAGGCTCTGGGCCATGACGAGGTAATGCGGCTCGTCCCCGGAGACGCGCAGGCGACTCGCGTAGTGGAGCCCGATCGGCAGGAGCGCGGCCACCGCGGCGGCGAAGAGCACCGGCCCTCGAGCGCGGGCGGCCGCGCGCCACCAACGCGCGAGCGCGGGAGAGCCGAGAGGGAAGAGAGCCACGAGCGCGGCGAGGAGGGCGAGGACGAGCCCCAGGGGCCCGCGCAGGACCGCGAGCACTCCCACGCCTTCGAGCGCGGGCAGCCGGGCCGCCACCAGGAGGGCCAGCGCCCAGAGCGGAGCCCGGGCCCCGGGAGCACGGAAGGGATGCGCCATGGTGCGAGCGATCCTACTCCCGTTGACGCCCGCGCGGCGGATCGGTCATGATCAACGCCCTTCGATGCTCTGCCCCAAGTGCGCCAAGGACAACGCCCTGGACGCGGCCCGCTGCATCCACTGCGGCAACAGCCTGTCGGTGGCGGTGCTCGAGGTCGTGCGCGGCAACCTGCCGGAGAAGATCCACTTCCTGACGCCCGCGCAACTACACGGTGGGACGCGCCCGCGACAACGACCTCTCCCTGACCGAGCCCTCGATCTCCAAGACCCACGCCCGCATCCTGCTACGAGAACGGGACCGTTCTTCATCGAGGACCAGGGCAGCCTCCACGGCGTCTACGTGAACGCGGCCAAGGTCCAGAGCGCGGAGCTCACCCCGGGGGCCCAGATCCAGCTCGGGAACGTGACGCTTGAAGTTCTCGCTGCTGGGCGGGCGACGGCGACCACCGACGCAGATCGCGGAGTTCCCCTGGATCGAGCAGCAGCAGCTCCTGCTCTCCGTGGTCCAGACCCTGAACTCGACCCTGGTCCTGAACCAGGTGCTGGAGCAGGTTCTGGACGCGGTCATGCAGATCACGCGGCGCCGAGCGCGGGTTCCTGCTGCTCGTCGACAACGCGCAGGAGGCGCGCTCGCTACCCGGCGGTGGCGGGCCTGCGCCTGCGCGTCGGCCGCGCTGCGCGCGCGACCGCTCCCCCTCGCGGACGGGCGCGGGCATCTCCACCTCGGTGGTCAAGCGGGCGCTCGAGAGCGGCGAGATCGTGGCCACCGGCAACGCGGTCGCCGACCCGGTCGCTCGGCACGGCCCACGAGCGTGGTCGCGCTCGACCTGCGCACCATCGTCTGCATCCCCCTGCGCTCGCCGCGCGCGGAGGTGGACGAGAGCGGGAGCTACCCACGCGCCCTCGGGGCCATCTACGTGGACAACCAGGAGACCTCCGCCCCCTTCAGCCCCGACAGCCTGCGCGCCGCGGAGGCCCTCGCCCGCCACGCCGCCCTCGCCATCGAGAACGCGCAGCTCTTCGAGCGCGAGCAGCGCACGATCGAGGAGCTGCAGCAGAGCCCAGAAGCAGCTCCTCCAGTCGGAGAAGCTGGCCACCATCGGCCAGATGGCCGCCGGCATCGCCCACGAGCTGAACACGCCCCTCACCTACATCATGGGCAACCTGGAGCTGCTGGAGGCGCAGAAGCTCGATCGCCGCGCAGCGCGAGATGCTGAGCTCGATCGCCCGGGGCGCCGAGCGCATCAAGAGCCTCGCCCAGAGCCTGCTCGCCTTCAGCCGGCCCTCCCACGAGGACGCTGGTCCCCCTCGCCCTGAACGAGCGTCGATCGAGCGCAGCCTGGAGCTCTGCCACTACCAGATCCTGAAGGGCGGCGTGCGCCTCGAGAAGAGCCTCGCCCCCGACCTCCCGCGGGTGCTGGGCGTCTCCAACCAGCTCGAGATGGCGCTCATCAACCTGATCGTCAACGCCGTCCACGCCATGGAGGGCACGGGGGGCAAGCTCACCGTGAGCTCGGCCCTGAAGGGCTCGGAGGTGGAGATCGCGGTCAGCGACGACGGGCCCTGGCATCCCCGAGCAGATCCAGCCCACCGTGTTCGAGCCCTTCGTGACCACGAAGCCGGCGGGAAAGGGGACCGGCCTCGGGCTCTCGACCGTGCTCATGATCGTCGAGCGCCACCAGGGCAAGATCGACTTCAAGACCGCGCCCGGCGAGGGCACCACCTTCCGCATCCGGCTCCCCGCCACGAGCTGACCGCCATCCCTCCCATGCTCGAGTCGGCGGTGAGTGGTCCGGAGCCTCGGCCCCCTTCGGCCTCGGTCTCCGCCCTCGTCCTCGTCGCCGTCGCCTACTTCGTGGCGGCCAAGCTCGGGCTCCGACTGGCCTATCTCAATCCGAGCGCGACCGCGGTCTGGCCGCCGACCGGGATCGCCCTGGGCGCGCTCCTCGTCCACGGCTATCGCCTGTGGCCGGCCGTCTTCGCGGCCGCGTTCCTGGCCAACGTCACTACTGCGGGCTCGGTCGCCACCTCGGCCGGCATCGCGGTCGGCAACACCGCCGAAGCCCTGGTCGGGGCGTGGCTCGTCAACCGCTTCGCGAGCGGTCGACACGTCATGGAGCGATCGCAGGACGTCTTCAAGTTCGCCCTCCTGGCCGCAGGCGCGAGCACGACGCTCAGCGCCACCCTGGGTGTCGCCACCCTTTCCGCGGGCGGTTTCGTCGAACCCGGTACCCACCGGGCCGTGTGGGTGACCTGGTGGCTGGGCGATCTGGCGGGCGACCTCATCGTGGCCCCGCTCGTCGTGCTGTGGAGCGCCGACTGGCGGCTGCGGTGGAGCCCCCTCCAGGCCGGCGAAGCGGCCGCGATCCTGTTCGCGCTGGTGACGGCGGGCCTCGTGGTCTTCGGGGGGGTCGTCCCTCCCTATCCCGTGACCTTCCTCTGCCTGCCCCTCCTGCTCTGGCCCGCGTTCCGGTTCGGGCCCCGAGAGGCGGCCTCCTCCGCGGTGGTGCTGGCCGCGATCGCCGTGGGGGGCACCTTACAGGGCTTCGGCTCCTTTGCGCGTGAATCGGCGAACGAGTCGCTGCTGCTCCTGCAATCCTTCCTGGGGGTGAGCACCTTGACCGCGGCCGCGGTGGCGGGGGTGGTGGCGGAGCGGAGGCGCCTGGAGGCGCGGCTGTCGTACCAGGCGGACTACGATTCCCTCACCGAGGTGCTCAGCCGGCGACGCTTCAAGGAGGAGCTCGCGCTTCAGCTCGCGAAGGCCCGGCGCTACGACACGCCGGCCGCGCTGCTGTTCGTCGACCTGGACGACTTCAAGTCCGTCAACGACCGCCTGGGTCACGCGGCGGGCGACACGGTCCTGGCCAGCCTGGCCCGGCTACTGCGCGGGCGGCTGCGGGACAGCGACCTCCTGGCGCGGCTGGGCGGAGACGAGTTCGCGATCCTGCTGCCGCGCGCCGACGGCAGTCAAGCGGAGACCGTGGCCGGGCAGCTCTTGACGGCGATCGGCTCTCACCTGCCGGTCGTGGCGGGGAACGTCGTCGAAATCGCGGCGAGCATCGGCATCGCCCTCATCCCGGAGCACGGAAGCAGCGCGGAAGAGCTGCTGGCCCACGCCGATGCCGCCATGTTCCGGGCCAAGGCGGCGGGCCGCAACCGCTGGCAGGTGTATGCGCCCGATCTCGGCGATCCCAGAACCGCGGGCTAGCCGCGACGCCCCGGATTCCTTTCCGGAATCTCACGACCGCCCCGTCCAGGGCCACTGCCACACCTTTGGCGGCGGAAGGTCCGGCGCGAAGACGTCCTTCGACCACCGCGACCCGAGGACCACCAGCCGGCCGTAGAGGAGGAGCCCGGCGAGCATCAGGGCCGCGCCGAGGAGCCCGTTCCGGCCGGCCCGCACCACTCCCGCATCCGCGCTCAGGGCCACGAGGTCCCAGCCGAAGTGGAGCGCCACCGCGGTGAAGAGGGAGAGGGCCACCGCGGCCAGGGCCCTCGGGCGTTTGGTCACGACGCACGACATCCCGAAGCCCCCGATGCCGCCCATCACGAGATGGCCGCAGAGGCGAACCAGCTCCTCCGGAGGGACGAGGCCGGTCGCGCGCGGGAGTGCGCGGATCACGGCGACGCCCTCCTCAAGGGCCGCCCCCAGGCCGGCCATCGACCCGTAGATGAGGCCGTCCATCGGGTCGTTGAAGGCGCGCCGGGCGAAGAGTGCGATCAGTATCACCACGAGCAGCTTCAGCGCTTCTTCGTAGCTCGCGCCGACCCAGGCGAGGACGGGGGGCGCGTTCGTGTGGAGCCGGGCAAGGGTCGCCGACTCCAACCGGCCCGCGAGCGTCATCGCCGCCGCGCCCAGGGCCACGGTGGCGACGAGCAGCGCCTTGGGCTCGCGATCGTACAGGTCGTAGCGGTAGACGAGGACGGCCACGCCCAGACCGGAAAGACCGAGAGTCAGATAGAGGAACACGATGCCGGAAACGCCGTCAGGGGCGGCGCTCCGGGGCGCGGAACATCTCCTCCGCCGGCCGCAGCGGGCGGTCCAGCCAGAGCGGCCGGCGCAGGCCGCCGGGACCGGGCCCGGGCCGCGTCCTGCGCCAGCCACTCGCGGTAGACCTCCATCGACCGCGCGCGTGTCCACGAACACGTCGCCGTAGCGGTCCTCCGGGCCGCGCCCGGGCACCACGACCTTCTGGTGCCAGCAGTGCATCCCGGAGACCGGATCGGGGTGCACGGGGAAGGTGAGGTTCTGGTGGACGCCGCCGTCGCTCCACCAGATGCGGCTCGAGTCGGGATCGGGGCTCGCGAAGGCGGCCCGACGCTCTCGACCTGGCGCAGCAGGCAGCGTGCCGTCGCCGCCGTCTCGAGGCAGACGCGCGCCGTGGACCATCGGCTCCCCTCGCCGTCGTGCAGCCGCCAGCGCCCCAGGTGGTGCGAGCAGGCCACGACCCCGGGCGCGATCGACTCCGTGACCCAGGCCCGGTTCACGAAGTAGCCGATCTCGGTGGTCACGCGCACCAGGTCGCCCGGTCTCCAGGCCGAGGCGCCGGGCGTCGCTCGTGTGGATCCAGAGCGGGTTGCGGTGCGAGATCTCGTTCAGGTACTTCGCGTTCCCGCTGCGGGTGTGGATGAGGGTCGGCAGCCGGAAGGTGGGCACGCAGGACCATCTCGCCCTTGCCGGCGTCGAGTCGCGCGCCGGTGGACGTGGCTCCGGATGTAGCCGGGAAGCGCCTCCTCCGCCCAGCCCCAGTCCTTCAGCGTGCGCGAGTAGATCTCGAGCTTGCGCGAGGGCGTCGGGAATCCGGCCACCACCTCGCCGTCGATCTCGACGCCGAGCGCCTTGCCCCCAGCGCGACACGATGCCCGATCCGGGTCCGGTCGCGCGTCCGTCGGGCACCGCCACCGGCTTCTCCTGGAGCGCCGCGCACCTCGCTCCTCGATCAGGAAGGCCCCGTAGCGGCCGCATGTAGTCGAGCGGGGCGAGGCCCTCCCCGCGCGGCGGCCTCGGGCAGCCCGGGCACGGCGTTCTCGAAGATCCAGCGGTAGTACTCGTCGACCGTGAGCTTCTCGCCCGGCCGGTAGGGCGACTCGAACCAGCGGCGGATGCCCAGAGCGCCCGTCGGGATCGATGCGCCACGAGAGCTCGATCCAGAACTCGTCCTCCTCCCAGACCTCGCCCGGGATTGGCCTCGTAGGTGAAGCGGAACGTCTCGCCCCAGCCGCTCCCGGGCCGCGCGCAGCACCGGCTGGCGGAAGCTCACCCAGCGCCCGGAGTGCGTCTCCTGGCTCTGGATGTCGTGGCGCTCGCCCGCCGTGCCCCATCGGCAGCACGTAGTCGGCGAAGGCCGCGGTCTCGCTCCAGGTGGGAGTGAGGGCCGCGTGCAGGCCGACGAGCGACTCGTCGCGTCAGCACCTCCATCCAGGTCATCCCGTCCGGGTTCGTCCAGACGGGGTTGTAGACGCGCGTGAAGTAGACGTCCAGCCGGCCGCGGCCCTCCTTCAGGAAGTGCGGCAGCAGGAACGACATCTCGTAGTGGCTGAGCGGCCACTCCGTCGGGAAGAGCAGCTCGTTCCACTCCTTCTGGCCCGGCGGCTCCTCCCAGAAGGTCGGCTTGTACTTGTTCCAGGCGTGGGGCGAGGTCCCGCCCGGCGTGCCCACGCTGCGCGGTCAGCACGGTCAGGAGCTGCAGGGCGCGCGCCACCTGCCAGCCGCCGAGGTTGCCCGCTCGCGGTGCCCCGCCAGACGTGGGAGGCGAAGGCGCCGCGGGCGCGCGCCGACGAGCCGGGCCACCTCCACGATGCGGTCGCCGCGGCACGCCGCTCTCCGCCTCCGCGAACGCGGGCGTGAACTCGCGGTAGTGCTCGCGCAGCGCGGCCACGAAGGCGCGCGAACGTCGCCTCCGCGCCCGGCCGGCGCGTCGGCCATGTACTCGCGCCAGTTCGTCCAGCGCTCGACGTAGTCGAGGTCGGCCAGGCCCTCGTCCAGGATCACGCGGGCCATGGCCAGCAGCACCGCCGCCTCGCTGCCCGGGTAGGTGGGCAGCCAGTAGTCGGCCATGGAGGCGGTGTTGCGACAGGCGCGGGTCCATCACCGCCAGCTTGGCGCCCGCCGAGCTTGCCCTCGATGATCCGCTGGGCGTGCGGGTTGAAGTAGTGGCCCGGCCTCCAGGTGCGACGAGAGCAGGAGGATGAAGCGCGCGTTCGCGTGGTCGGGGCTGGGCCGGTCGTAGCCGCGCCAGAGCGCGTAGCCCGAGGCGCGCGGAGGCGGAGCAGACGTTCGTGTGCGAGTTGTGCCCGTCGATCCCCCAGGCCTTGAGCACGCGGTCCATGGTCCGCTCGTGGCCCGGGGCGGCCCACGTGGTACATGACCTCGTTGCGGCGTCCTTCGAGGAAGGCCTTGCGGATCCGCCCGCCGATCTCGTCGAGCACCTGCGTCCCAGCGTGACGCGGCTCCAGTCGCCCCTCGCCGCGCGCGCCCGCCCGCTTGCAGCGGGTACAGGATCCGCTCCGGGTCGTGGATCTGGTTGATGGTGGCGGGCCCCTTGGCGCAGTTGCGGCCGCGCGAGGCGGGGTGCAGCGGGTTGCCCTCGAACTTGCGGACCCGCATCGTGTCCTTGTCGACGTAGGCCAGCAGCCCGCAGGCCGCCTCGCAGTTGAAGCAGATCGTGGGCACCAGCATGTAGCGCTTCTCGACCCGGCGCGGCCACTCGCTTGGGGTCGTACTCGCGCCAGTCGTCCCACCGCTCCGGCGGGCGGGTACGGCCTGCAGCGCGGACCCGGGCGTCAGCCGTTCGATCGGTCATGCGTTGGGCACCTGCTGGGGCGCCTGCACGTAGAGGTGCTCCCAGACCAGCAGGCCGAGGAGGGCGAGGCAGCGCCGCGCAGGGCCCGATGGCGGGGGCGCCGCCCAGAGCAGCGCGAGGGGCAGCAGGTGGCCGACGGCCAGCACGCCGGTCGTGAAGCGCGGGTCGTCCTGGATCAGGTGGGCCGCCCGCCGCGCGTCCTCGGTCGGGTGGCGGCCCCAGACCTCGCCGGCCACCAGCAGGCCGTTCAGCGGGAGCAGGCAGCGCAGCCAGTCGGGCGCGAAGAGAGCCGCGCCCGCCACCAGGGCCTGCACGACCAGGTGCGGCGCCAGCAGCGGCGACTGCCACAGGTCGCGCCCCTTGGACTGGCCGAAGAGGAACGCGGTGTAGAGGGCGGTGAGGGCCGCGAGCAGCGCGGTCACGCGACCGCGAGATCGCGGAGGCGCCGGACAGCCCCAGGAGCGCGGCGAGGAGGTGCAGCGCCGAGCAGCGCCGCCGTAGGCGGCGATGCACGTAGGCGCCGCGCACCAGCCAGGACCGCCACTGCGGCCTGGTCAGGGTCCAGAGGAACCGCCGGGGCTGCCGCAGGTCGGCGACCAGCAGAGCCGCGGTCAGCGCCGAGGAAGAAGCGCGGCGACCAGCGAGGCCCCGGCCGCAGCGGGCGCGTCCTGCGGGCCAGCCAGACGAGGGCGCGGGCACCAGGAAGGCGCCCGCCGCGATCGACTTGGTCCAGAGGTACGGCCGACACCTTCCAGCCCCACGAGTTGCGGTGCTGCTCGCGCACGCCGTAGGTGCGGCGCGGCGCGCCCGCGTCCTCGGTCAGGGGCAGGGCCAGCGGGCCTGCGGCGCCTGCGCCCACATGTAGTCGGAGGGGGCGGGGCCGCGGCAGGGCACGAGCGCGGCGGCGTCGCCCTCGATGTAGAAGAGCTTGGGCCGCGTGCCCTTCTCGGGCTTGCGCACCTGGACCGGGATCGCGCCCGACGAGATGCGACGATCGCGCGACTGCGGGTCGTCGAGGTCCCCGGCCACGATGGCCTGGGTCGGGCAGACGGTCACGCAGGGCGGCTCCAGCCCGACCTCGACCTTGTGCGCGCAGAAGTTGCACTTGGCCGCGGTCTCGCGTGCGGGGGTCGATGTAGAGCGCGTCGTAGGGGCAGCCCTGCATGCAGGCCTTGCAGCCGATGCAGCGCCGGCGGTCGAAGTCCACGATTCCGTCCGGGCGCCGGAAGAGCGCGGTGGTGGGGCAGATCTCGACGCAGGGCGCGTCGTCGCAGTGGTTGCAGCGGGTGACGGTGAAGGTCCGCCGGGTCTCGGGAAACTCGCCCTTCTCGACGTACTTGACCCAGGTGCGGGCGACGCCCAGCGGCACCTCGTGCTCGACCTTGCAGGCCACCGAGCAGGCGTGGCAGCCGATGCACTGCCGGTTGTCGATCAGGAAGGCGTAGTTCAAGCCCGGCGATTCTAGCTCAGCGTCCACTCCGTCACCACGAGCGGACCAGGGGCGGCGCTCCCGGCGCGAACGGGAGCACGTCAAGGAGTCGGGCTAGCCTCGTGGGGCGGGATTCGGTGCCTGGGCCTGGGCATTCGACCAGCGCACGCAGCGCCAGCGCCCGTCCGGGTCCCTCTCGAACAGCCGTGTGTTGAGATATTCGGCTCCGTCGGCGGTCGCGACGACGATCGAAGCAACCAGGGCCTTCCCCTCGCGTCGTAGTCGAAGACCCTTTGACCGCCGGCCCCGACCCTTGCGTCCCTCGAGGCCACCCGTGAACTCCGCCTTCCTCATCGATTGATCTCCGACCGCACCGACGAACACAAATCGGTCCGAGAGGAGGTCCTGAAAGAAGCTCTTGGCTTTCTCACCCTCCTCCTCCGCTTCGGCGATGTGATAGTTGGCCTCGACCAGGCCCGCGAGCACATCGAGCGGAACGTCTCGACTTGCCGGGAGGGGGATGGAAAACTGCTCCAAAGGCGTCGGGCGCCCCAACCCCATCACGTAGGTCACGCCCTCGGATCCAATCGTCACCGAGTGCACGGTACCCTCCGGGATCTTCATTCTCTCGCCGGCCTGCAGTTCGATGCCGTCCGCCGATGCCGCTCCGACCTCGAAGAATGTCATGGAGCCGCGGGTCACCTGAAGCTCCTCGTCGCTCCCGTGGTAGTGCGCGTCGAATCGCGAGCCCGGTTCGTGCTCCACGCGGTAGGGCCAGAGCTTGAGCTGCACGAACCCCAGGGCCAACTCCCACTCCGACTCGCCAGGCCGGGAGGCCACTTTCTCGAGCTTGCGCATGGAGCGTCTCCGCGAATGCCCGCCGGGCGCTTCGGCTACTCGGTCACCACGAGCTGACCCGTGCGACTCTCCCCTTCGGGAGCGAGGCAGTCGTAGTAGGGAAACGTCCCCGCGTGGTCGGGGACGAGATCGACGACGGCGGCGCGCCCCTTCACGATGCGCTTCTCCACCCGGAACGCGTCGAGGGCGAAGCAGTGCTCGTCGTCGGCGCTGGTGATGGAGAGCCGGACGGGCTCGCCTCGGCGCACGGTCAGGCGGGCGGGCCGGAACCCTCCCTTGGAGACGGACAGCTCGAGGCGGTCGGCGGCGACCGTCTGGGCCGCGACGAGGGCGAGAAGCGGCAGGGCGACGCGCTTCACGCCGTCATCTCACCGCGGGCGGTGCCCGCCGCGCGCGTGATCCCTCTCCCGGGGGCGGTCGCCCCCCCGATGCTCGCGCCCGCGGTACTCGCCGCGGTGCTCTCCCCGCGGCCGCCCGTGATCCCCGTGCCCCGGCTGCCCGTGCCCCCCGGACTCGCCTCCCCCTTCGCGGGGCGGGCCACCCTGGGCCTCCTCGATGAGCGCCTTGCGCGAGAGGCGGATCTTCCCGGAGGGGTCGATGCTCACGACCTTGACCAGGATCTGGTCGCCTTCCTTCACCTCGCTGCCGCACGTCCTTCACGCGGTGGTGGGCCATCTCCGAGACGTGGAGGAGCCCGTCGGTGCCGGGCAGGATCTCCACGAAGGCGCCGAAGTCGACGACCCGGACGACCTTGCCCAGGTAGCGTCTTGTTCAGCTCCGCGGTGGCGGTCAGCTCCTCGATGATGGCCACCGCCTTCTTGGCCGCGGCCTCGTCCACCGAGGCGATGCTGACCGCGGCCGTCGTCCTCCACGTCGATCTTGCAGCCCGTCCGCTCCACGATGGAGCGGATCATCTTGCCGCCCGGCCCGATGATGTCGCGGATCTTGTCCACGGGCACCGGATGGTGATGATCCGCGGTGCGTAGGCGCTGATGTCGGCCCGCGGCTGCGGCCAGGGCCTCGGCCATCCGGTCGAGGATGTGGAGCCGTCCCTGCCGGGCCTGCTCCAGGGCCTGGGCCATGATCTCGGCGGTGATCCCGCCGATCTTGATGTCCATCTGCAGGGCGGTGATCCCGGTGCGGGTGCCCGCGACCTTGAAGTCCATGTCGCCGTGGTGGTCCTCCTCGCCGGCGATGTCGGTGAGGACCGCCCAGCGGTCGCCTTCCTTCACGAGGCCCATGGCCACGCCCGCCACCGGCGCTCTTGATGGGGACCCCGGCGTCCATGAGGGCGAGGGTGCCGCCGCAGATGGAGGCCATGGAGGACGAGCCGTTCGACTCCAGGATGTCGGAGACGATCCGGATCGTGTAGGGGAAGCTCTCCTCGTCGGGCAGCATCACGCGCAGCGCCCGCTCCGCGAGCGCCCCGTGGCCGATCTCGCGGCGGCCGGGCCCGCGCAGGAACTTCACCTCCCCCACCGAGAACGGCGGGAAGTTGTAGTGGAGCATGAAGCGCTTGCGGTACTCCGCTTCCTGCACGGTGTCGATGATCTGCGAGTCCTCGCGCGTGCCGAGGGTCACCGTGACCAGAGCCTGGGTCTCGCCGCGGGTGAAGAGCGCCGAGCCGTGGGTGCGGGGCAGCACGCCCACCTCGCACGTGATCGGCCGGATCTCGTCGAACTTGCGGCCGTCGAGGCGGCGGCCGGTTGCCCAGGATCTCGCTGCCGGAGGATCTTCTCGCGGAGCCCGTCGTAGACCGCGGGCACCGCCGCCTTCTTCTCCGGCTGGTCCTCGGGGATGCGTCGCCACGTAGGTGTCCCGGACCTCCTTCATCCGCGCGTACATCTCGAGCTTGCCCTTCGTGCGCATGGCCTCGTAGAGGGAGGGGCCCAGCGCGTTCTCGATCTCGGCCACGAGGGCGGGGTCGATCGTCCTTCTTCGCGACCGTCCGCTTGGGCTTGCCCACCCGGGTCCGCAGCTCCTTCTGGAGGGCCACGATCTTCTTGATCACGGCGTGGCCCTCGACGAGGGCCTCGACCATGTTCGCCTCGGAGATCTCGTTCGCCCCCGACTCCACCATCACGATGGCGTCCTCGGTCCCGGCCACGAGCAGGTTCAGCTTGCTCTTGGCCTTGAGGTCCGCGCTCGAGGGGTTCACGACGCACTTCCCGTCCCAGTAGCCGACGCGCACCGCGGCGATCGGGTTCTCGAACGGGATGTCGGAGATGTAGAGCGCGGTGGAGGCCCCGATGATGGCGAGGGTGTCGGAGTCGTTCTCCAGGTCGGCGGAGAGCAGCAGGCCGACGACCTGGGTCTCGCACGCGTAGCCCTCGGGGAAGAGCGGCCGCAGCGGGCGGTCGATCATCCGCGAGGTCAGGATCTCCTTCTCGTTGGGCCGGCCCTCGCGCTTGAAGAAGCCGCCCGGGATCTTGCCGCTCGCGTAGGTGTTCTCGCGGTAGTCCACGGTGAGGGGGAGGAAGTCGACGCCGGCGCGCGGCTCCCGCTGCGCGCAGGCGGTGGCGAGCACCACGGTGTCGCCCAGCCGTATCACCGCGGCGCCGTCGGCCTGCTTGGCCATCTTCCCGGTCTCGATGGACAGGGTGTGGTTGCCCAGGGGCATCTCGACTCGCTGCATCATGGTCTTGGCTCGCTCGCGGGCGCTAGCGCCCGCTTCTCAGGGAAGAACCGGGCCTCGATTGACCTCGCCCGCCTCGCTCGCCGCAGAAAAATGAAGGCGGATGAGAGCTGAGGGCAAACGACGGGGGACGAGAGGAATCGGGGCACGTTCTCGGGTTTCATTGAGGACGGCGGACCGGCGTACAGACGCGGAAGCTCTCGTTCCCTTCGGGAACGAGGGGGGAGGGTCGGGGTCTACGGCCGGAGGACTTTCTTCCCCGCTACTTCCGGATGCCAAGCTTCTCGATCAGGCCGCGGTACCGGTTGAGGTCCTTGATCTTCAGATAGTCCAGCAAGCGGCGCCGCTGGCCGACCAGCATCATCAGGCCGCGGCGGGAGTGGTGGTCCTTGGCGTGCGTCTTGAAGTGCTCCGTCAGGTATGTGATCCGCTCGCTGAGGAGGGCCACCTGCACCTCGGGGGATCCCGTGTCCGTCTCGTGGGTCCGATTCCCCGAGATGACCGACGTCTTCTGGGCCTTGCTGAAGCTCACCGACCGACCTCCTCTGATCGCCTCTTCTCTCTATTCACAAGCGGGAAGCATAGCACAGGCCGAGACACCGTGTAAACTCTCACTCCGGCTCGATTTCCGGCCCCATGGACACCCTGTTCCTCTATCTTCTCTTTGGCGCTTTGGCCCTCGTGGGGCCGGGAATCGCCCTCCAGCGCCTGGCGGGGGTCCAGGTGGATCCCGCTCTCGTCCTCCCCCTGGGGACCGCGACGGCCGCCGCCCTCTACTGGGTGAGCCTTGCTTCCGGCGTGTCCTGGCTCTTTCCGGCGGGTACCGTCGTCCTGCTGACCACGCTGGCCTTGCGCGGACCCCATGGGACAGCCCCTGGCCCCCCGCTCAGGGGAGCTTTGCTCCCCTTCGTGACCCTCGTGGCCCTCCTGGCCGTGACCCAGTACCCCTGGAACCGCCGGGCTTCCGACGGCGACTTCCTGCTCGACCCCCTGGTTCCGTCCGATACGGCCTTTCACGTCGGGCTCAGCCGCGAGCTCGACATCGGCTACCCGCCTCAGCTCCCGGGCGTCGCCGGCTTCCCCCTCGGGTACCACCTGGGCACGGACCTCGTGCGGGCGGCGGCGCTGCGCTGGGCGGCGATCGATCCCTACGACTCGATCAGTCGCTTCGACGTGACGCTCTGGGGCCTGGCCCTCATCCTGGTGCTGCGGTCGCTCGTGGACCGCCTCTTCGCTTCCCGGGCCGCGGTCGCCCTCGTTCCGTGGACGCTCTTCCTCACCGACTTCTCGTTCCTCTTCGGGGCGAACCCGCAGGCCCACTGGTGGACGGACCTTCTTCGCGGCAACCTGCTGCTCTCGCTCTTCGCCTCCAACCCCATCGTGCCCGCGCTCGGCCTCGCCCTGGGCGCGCTCCTCTCGCTGGAGCGCCACCGGAGTGGTGAAGGACGAGGCTGGCTCTTCATGGCCGCGCTTCTTGCCCTCGCCGTCCCCTTCTTCAAGGTCTTCCTCGGGGCCCATCTCCTCCTCGGCCTCGCCGTCGCCGCCCTGCTCGCCCGGCCGCGGAGCCTGGGCTCGGTCTTCGTGGTGGGAGCGCCCTGCGCCCTCGCCACGCTCGCCCTCGTCCTCGGGCAGGGGGGCGAGACGGTGCACGCCGTCCTGGCGCCTCTCGACCTGGTCGTGGTGACGCGCCAGAGCCTCGGTCTCGGCCCGCTCACGGGCCTGGCCCTCGCGGCATGGGGCGTCCTCTGGGTCCTGGTTTCTCTGGGCCTCCGGATCCTCGGCCTGGGCGAGGCCGTGCGCAGCCTGCGCTCGGCCTCCCTCCCCGCGGCGGCGCTCGCCGTGATGGCCCTGTCCGCCTGGCCCCTGGGCCTGCTCTTCCGGGTCTCCGCGCCCGATGTGCTCCCCGGCCAGAAGTTCGTGAACGACGCTGCCTATCTCGTCGAGCAGGGGGGGCCGCTGCTTTGGATCTTCACCGCCCTCTTCCTCGTGGGCTTCGCCCGCACGCCCACCCGGAGGATCGCGGCCGCGGTGGCGGTCGTCGCCCTCGCCTTGCCCACCACCGCGCAGTTCCTCTTGAAGAAGGCGCAGGAGCCGCCCGACCGGCTTCCCGCCGCCACCGTGCGCGCGATGGACGCGTTGCGGGCGGCCTCCCGCCCCGGCGATGTCGTGATGCAGCGGCCCGGGGGCCGTTATCCCCCCGCCCCCGTGATCCTCATCGGCCGGCGCGTCCCCTACGAGCGGTTCACCCCGTACCTGACCCAGTTCGCCACGCGGACGGATCTGGAGCGACGGCACGAGGAGGTCTTCCGTTTCTTCCGGACCACGGACCGCGAGGAGGCATTCGGCATCGCCCGTCGCCTGGGCGCGCGATTCCTCTGCTTGTACGGCGGCGACCGGGTGCGCTTCGTTCCGGGGGACGGGCTCGTGCCGCTGTACGAGGAGCCGGGGGCGAGGGTCTACCGCCTGCGTGAGGACTGACCGACGCCGCCTGGACGATCGACCTGGCGGCGCTGCGAACTCGGTCCGGAACGAGTACGAAAGGTAACACCCGGTTACACGTCGCGGGACGCCTTAGTCGGCGAGCACCAGGTCGGGGTGGAGGACCGGCGCGAGCGGCAGGCCGGGGGTGGGAATTCCGAACCCCCGTGGCACGACGAGAGCCACCAGCGCGCCCTCCTCGTCGAGCACGCGCAGGCGAGGCCCGGGGTCCGTCGGAAACCCCTCCAGGACCAGCGAGGGGCCGAGGTCCCGGCCGTGGCGCAGGGCGGCGCGTCCCTCGCTTCCCACGCGGACGGCGGGGAGCTCGGGCAGGAGAACCGCCAGGGGAACGAGGGATCGGCCGGCGTCCGCTTCGAGTGCCTCCAGGGCCACCGCCTGCTCGAGACCGAACCCTCCGGATTGCAGACGGCGGAGCGCGGTCAGGTGGCCACCCGTGCCCAGGGCCTCGCCCAGGTCGCGGGCGAGGGCGCGCACGTAGGTGCCGGGCGAGCAGCGGACTTCGACGTCCAGCTCGTCGCTGCGCCACTCGAGCAGGTCGAGCGCATGGATGGTCACGGCGACGAGCTGTCGTGGCACCTCCCGCCCCTCTCGCGCCAACTCGTAGGCCCGGCGGCCGGCCACGTGCTTCGCGGAGTAGGCGGGGGGGAGCTGCTCGCGCGTTCCCCGCAGCGCCAGGAGTGCCGACTCGACCGCCGCGGGCTCGAGGGTCACGGCCCTCGGCGAGCCGATAGGCTCGCCCAGCCGGTCGTCGGTGGTGGTCGCGAAGCCGAGACGGACCGTGGCCCGATAGACCTTGTCCCCCGCGGAAAGGAAGCGCGCCAGCCGGGTCGCCTTGCCCACACACACCGGCAGCACGCCGGTCGCAAAGGGGTCGAGCGTCCCCGTGTGCCCCACCCGCCGTACCCCCAGGGCGCGGCGCACCGCGTCCACGACGTCGTGGGAGGTCGGTCCCGCCGGCTTGTCCACAACGAGCACGCCGTCGTGCCGGCCCGGCCCCGTCATTCCTCGGGCTCGTCCCCTGCCGTCTCCCGGGTTTCGTCCAGCAACTGCGCCACGCGCTCGGTGGCGTCGAGGCCCGAGTCGTAGCGGAACTGCAGCTCGGGCGTGTGCTTCAGGCGAAGGCGCCGGCCCACCTCGCGCCGCAGGAAGCCGGAGGACCGCTCCAGGCCTTCCAGCGTCTTCTTGCGGTCCGCCTCTCCCCCCAGCACGCCCACGTGGATGCGGGCCAGCCGCAGGTCGGGGGTCAGCTCCACGCGGGTGACGGTGACGAAGCCGATGCGGGGGTCCTTGAGCTCGCCCCGGATCATGCGCGCCACTTCCTCGCGGATCTCCTCCGCCACCCGTTCCGTCCGCCGGCTCACAACGCCTCGTAGTGCGCGTCGAGGAGCTCGATGTTCCGGGCGCTGCCCGCCTCCCCGGCCACGCTGCGCAGGGTGGACTCGAGGTGCACGCCGTCGGTGTTCACGGAGACCACGGCGAGGCGCGCGCGCTGCCAGAGGTCCTGGTGCTCCACCTCTGCCAGCGAGACGTTGAAGCGGTTGCGTATGCGCGTCTCCAGGCTGCGCAGGGCCTGGCGCTTGTCCTTGAGGGAGCGCGCGCCCGGAAAGTGCAGGTCGAGGGTCAGGAGTCCGATGACCATGATCGAGAGGTTACTTCGAGGGCAGCCAGTTCACCAAGACCTGGATGGGCTGGAATGTCCCTTCGAGAGCCGTGTTGACCAGGAAGCGCTGACCGTCACGCGTGACGACGAAGCGGTTCCTCCGCTGTTCGGGCAAGCGGACCTCGAAGAGCGGCTTGGGGACTCCCGGCTCGAAGGAGGCACCATCGGTTTTCAGAGGCACCGCCATGAGCGTCCCCGGCCCGCCGGCGTCCGACGCCGCCGCCGGACCGGACATGTAGAAGAGCTCCTTTCCATCCCGGCGCCATCGCGGCTCGGCGCCCCCGTCCGTCGAGACCTGCCACTTGCCGGGGCCAGCCGTACCGTCCGGGGAAACCTCACGCACGTAAACGTCACGGCGGCCGGACTCGTCGGAACGATAGGCGAGGAACCTGCCGTCGGGAGAGAACTGGCCCTGCTCTTCCCTGAAGGGGGTCGCCAGGAAGGGAACGGGCTTCCGATCGCGACCCGAGGACAGCGGCAGCACAAAGAGGTCGAACTGGTTGGCTCCGCCCTGCCAGTTGAAGAGGAGGAAGCGCCCGTCGGGCGAGCGGTCCTCGGCATGCGCGTACCGGTCCTTGGACTCCAGCAGCAGCTCGTCACCTCCCGAGCCGTTGGCCAGCTTCTCATAGATCTCGCGGCTTCCCCTGCGGTCGGACGTGAACACGATCCGGGCTCCGTCGGGAGACCAGGTCGCGCCGAGATCTTCGGCGGGATCGAAGGTCAGCCTCGAGCGAGCGCCACGGACCAGGTCGAAGATCCAGATGTCGCGCATTCTGGTCTGCGGATCACGCTGTTCCACCGCCAGGCTCCTTTCGTCGGGCGAGAGCGCGGGGTTGGAATAGTTGGCGGGTTCGGCCAGCGTCCCGAGCTTCTTGCCCGCCCGATCGAACCAGGTGAGCGAATTGCTGGTGGGGGAGGCTTCGATACGCCACGCCAGTACCCCGTTGGACGAGACGGAATACACCGCGGGCGATGCGACGGCCGAGGTCCCGGCGTTGTAGGGGTCCCGCGCTCGTGGGTCGATGACGGTGAAGGCCTCTCCGGAAAGCTCCAGACTGTTCATGTCGAGGACTTGAGCCACGAGCGCGCCCCCGCGCTCGAACAGCAGGTGGCCGGAAGATGCATAGACCGCGTCGTAACCGGTGGCGAGGATCCGCTTGCGCTCCTCCGAATCGACGGAGGCGAGGTAGATCCCCTGTTTCTCCGGGCGCGCATCCTGGGACAGATACAGGTAGTGCCGGCCGTCCGGCAGGAACTCCGGCCAGGAGCGACTGCTTTCACCCTCCGTCCGCCTCCCGAGTGGCGTGGGTGCTCCACCGGCGGCGGCCAGCCGGAACAGCTCCCCGCTCGCCGAGAAAACGATCGTTCCCTGCGGGCTCCAGCTGCCCCCGAGAAAAGCGTAGATCTCGTTCTCGCAGAGGACCTGCGCGGGCCCGCCCGAGAGGTCGATCTTCTTGAGCCGGCCTCCCACCGTCATGAACCCGATTTGCCGCCCGTCCGGGGCCCAGAAAGGCGCGAGCCCCTCTTCCGTTCCCGGAATCCGCGTCGGGGTGAGCGAGTCGAGCGCCCGGACGTACAGATGGGTCTTCCCCTCGCTGGATGCCGCGAACACGATCCGCTCCCCATCCGGTGACACGGCCATGACCTGGTCGCCGAACGGCTCTTTCTCTGGAGCGCGGACTTCGAGACGGACCCGAAGGGATTTCTCCGGCCGCTCGCCTCGATGGGATACCGTCCACACGAGCGCGATGCCCACCAACGCCGCGGCCCCCGCGGCGAGCCGATCCCGGCTCCGGCGGCCGGCGGCCCCGGGCGCGGCTCCGCCCGCCGCGGAACCGGCCTCGGCGATCCAGCGCAGCTCGGCGGCGAGGTCGTGCGAGCTCTGCCAGCGGTCGTCGGGGTCCTTCGCGAGGCAGGTGGCCACCGCGCGGTCGAGAGCGGGCGACGTCCCCGGCCGGAGCTTGGAGATCGCGGCGGGTTCGGTCGACAGGATGGCGGTGATGGCGCCGGCCTGGCTCGTCGCCGGAAAGGCTCTTTGGCCGGTGGCCATTTCGTAGAGCACGGTCCCCAGGGCGAAGATGTCCGTGCGCGCGTCCGGCTCCTTTCCCTCGAGCTGCTCCGGGGCCATGTAGCGCGGTGTGCCCAGGAGCTCCCCGGCTTCGGTGAGCGTGGGCTCGTGCTCCTCCGCGGGCCGCGCCGGCCGCACCTTCGCGAGGCCGAAATCGAGGAGCTTCGTTCCCGTCTTCGTGAGCATCACGTTCCCGGGCTTGAGGTCCCGGTGGACGATCCCCTGCCGGTGGGCCCGCTCCAGGGCCTCGGCGATCTCGACCCCGTAACGAAGAACCTGATCGAGGGGGAGCGCACCTTTCTTCAGCCGATCGGACAGCGTCTGGCCTTCGAGGTGCTCCATGACGAGAAAGTCGATCCCGTCCTGGCGGCCCACGTCGTGCAGGACGCAGATGTGAGGATGGTTGAGCGCGGAGATGGCCCGGGCTTCGCGCTCGAAGCGCTGGCGCAGCTCGGGATCTTCGGCAAGGCGTGGCGGCAGGATCTTGAGGGCAACCGTCCGTTCGAGACGCGTATCGCGAGCCCGGTAGACCTCGCCCATCCCGCCCGCGCCGAGGGGCGAGACGATCTCGTAGGGGCCGAGGCGGGTGCCGGGAGCTAGGGGCACGTGTCCTTGACCCGCTCCGTGGTGCGGTTGCGGATGGACGTCTCCTCGAGGGTCAAGAGACCGATCACCATGGCCCCTAGAGTACTACCGCTCGTCAGAAGGCGCCGGAACTGCCCGGAGCCGCTGGGTGGTATGATTCGGAGTATGAGAGTCAAGACATCGGTTACGATCGACGAGCGGGTGCTGAAGGCGATCGACAAGGCCACGACTCGGAACCGCAGCCGGTCTCGAGTGATCGAGGACGCCGCGCGTGAGTTCCTGGCCCGTCGCGCGCGGGCGGCCAGGGAAGCCCGCGACCTCGCGATCCTCAACGAGTCAGCGGCGGCCCTGAATCAGGAGATGGAGGACGTTCTCACCTATCAGGCGGACGTTTGAAGCGAGGCGACCTCTTCCGCGTGCGCCGGCCACGGGGAGGAGACCCGAAGCGATCGCGGGTCTTCGTGATCGTGAGCCGGCAGGCGCTCATCGAGTCGCGATTCTCGACCGTCGTCTGCGCTCCTGTCTTTACACGTCGCGATGGTCTGGCGACACAGGTCGAAGTCGGAATCGAAGATGGGTTCAAGCACGAATCCGGCATTCACTGCGAGGCCCTCGTCAGCCTCCCGAAGGCAGTGCTCACTGACTACGTATCCAGTCTGGCTCCGGGGCGCGTGCGTGCTCTCGATCAGGCGCTCCGAGTGGCATTGGCCCTCGCCTGAAGACGGCCGCTAAGTCAGCGTCTCCTTGACCTTCTCGGTGGTGAAGAACTCGATCACGTCGCCGGGCTTGATGTCGTTGTAGCCGGCGATGCCGATGCCGCACTCCAGGCCGGCCTTCACCTCGCTCGCGTCGTCCTTGAAGCGCTTCAGGGAGCTGACCTTGCCCGTGTGGATGACCACGTTGTCGCGGAGCAGGCGGACCTGGGCGTTGCGGTTGACCTTCCCGTCCGTCACGAAGCGAGCCCGCGATCGTCCCCACCTTGGAGATCTTGAAGGTGTCCCGCACCTCGGCCGCGCCCAGGCGGACCTCGCGCAGGGTCGGCTCGAGCAGGCCCTCCATGGCCTTCCGGATGTCCTCCACCGCGTCGTAGATCACGGTGTAGAGGCGCACCTCGACCTTGTCGCGCTCCGCGATCTCCGCGGCCTTGCGCTCCGGCCGCACGTTGAAGCCGATGACCACCGCGTTCGAGGCGGCGGCGAGGAGCACGTCGCCCTCGGTGATGGCGCCCGCCCCGGAGCGGATGATCCGCAGCTTGATCTTCTCCTGGGGGAGCTTCAGGAGCTGGTCGCTCACCGCTTCCACCGAGCCCTGCACGTCGGCCTTCACCACCAGGGGCAGCTCCTTGATCTGGCCCTCGGCGATGGCCCGGCCCAGGTCCTCGAGGCGGATGCTTCGACGAGGCCGCCATCGCCTTCTCGCGCAGCTTGAGCTGGCGGAAGCTCACGATGGACTGGGCCTTCAGGCTGTCGGTCACGACCAGGAGCTGGTCGCCGGGCTCGGGCAGGGCCTGCAGCCCCAGGATCTCCACGGGAGTGGAGGGCCCCGCGGACTTGAGCCGCGTGCCGTGGTCGTCCACGAGCGCGCGCACCTTGCCCGTGACCGCGCCCGCCACCACCGTGTCCCCCACCTCCAGGGTGCCGTCCTGGACGAGGACGGTGGCCACGGGGCCGCGGCCCTTGTCGAGGCGCGCCTCCAGCACCGTCCCCACCGCGTCCTTCTTGGGATTGGCCTTCAGCTCCTGCAGGTCCGCCACGAGCAGCAGCATCTCCAGGAGCTGATCGAGGTTCTGCTTCTTCTTGGCGGAGACGTTCACGAAGACCGTGGTCCCGCCCCACTCCTCGGGCATGAGCCCGCGGTCGGAGAGCTGCTGCTTCACCCGGTCGGGCTGGGCCTCCGCCTTGTCGATCTTGTTCACCGCCACCACGATGGGCACGCCCGCGGCCTTGGCGTGGTCCATGGCCTCGACCGTCTGCGGCATCACGCCGTCGTCCGCCGCCACCACCAGGACCACGATGTCCGTGACCTTGGCCCCGCGGGCGCGCATCAGGGTGAAGGCCTCGTGGCCGGGGGTGTCGAGGAAGACGACCTTCCGCGTCCCCACGTCCACGTGGTAGGCGCCGATGTGCTGGGTGATCCCGCCCGCCTCTCCCGCCGCCACCTGCGTCTCGCGGATCGCGTCGAGGAGCGAGGTCTTGCCGTGGTCCACGTGGCCCATGACCGTGACCACGGGGGCGCGGGGGACGAGGTCCTCCGCCTTGCTCTCCGAGGTCTGGACCTGGACGACCTCCTCCTCGAAGGACTGGATCGACGCGTCGTAGCCGAACTCCTTGCAGATCTCGATGGCGAGCGCGGGCTCGATGCTCTGGTTCACGGTGGCCATGATGCCGCGGGTGATCAGCGCCTTCATGATGTCGCGGCTCTTGACGTCCTCCATCTTCTCGCCCAGCTCCTTCACGGTCACGCCCTCGGTGAGCGTGATCTTCCGCAGGGGCCCCGTGTAGATCGGCCGCTCCTTCTCGACGGGAGGAGCGATCGTGCGCTTCTCACGGTCCTTGGCGCGAGGGGCCGGCCGGCCCGCGGGCCGGGGAACCGGAGCGGGGGCCGGGCGCGCGGGAATGGGGGACAACGGGCGAAGGCCGGGGACGCCCATGCGCCCCGGCGCCACCGGGTGAGGGGAGCGAGGCAGGGGCGTGCCCCCCACCGCGTGCGGGCTGGTCGGATGCGGGCCCACCGGGCGCGGAGGGGCGATCGGCCGGACCGGCCGCGGAATCGTGGGCGTGGTCACGGCGGGGCGGGCGACCGCCGGCGCCGTCGCCACCGCCACCGTGGGGGCCGGCGGCGGCGCGGGCGCGGCCGCGCTCACGGAGCCCGCGGGCGCGATCGGCCGGACCGGGCCCGTCACCACGCGCGACGTCGTCACCGACGTTCGTGCGAGCGCGGGCGGCGCGGTCGCCACCGCCGGGCCGGACGACGCCGCGGGGACGGCGACGGGGGGCGCTGGGGCCGGCTCTGCCTCTTCCTCGATCTCCTCTTCGAACTCGGTCTCGTCCACCGGAAGCGGCGGGGGCATGGCCACCTTCGGGGCCAGGCGCGGGGCGCCCGGGGCGTGCAGAAGGGCGGGGGGCGGCTCGTCCACGGCCACGACCTTGGCTCACGGGCTCCTTTTCCGGCCTTCGCCTTGCCGCGCTTGCGCGCTTCGGCGGCGGCCTTGGCCTCCTCGGCCGCCCTCTCGCGCTCCTCCCGCTCCGCGGCGATGCGGGCCTGCTGGGCGCGCTCCTGCTGGCTCGCGCTCGGCCTCGTCCTCGTCGCTGCCGTAGATCCGCTTCTTGCGCGCGGTGAGGGCGTCGATCTTGAGGGCGCGCTTCAGCTTGTCCGCGGTGTCCTCGTCGACCGAGCTGGAAGCGGTCTTGACCTCGATGCCGAGCTTCTTCAGGCGGTCGATGACCTCCTGGCTCGGGAGACCCAGGTCCCTCGCGAGCTGGAAGACCCTAACGTTCCCCATCCGCACTCACCCTCCTCGCCCGTCTTCGCGGCCGCCTCGCCCTCTACGGCGCTCTCGGCCACCGCGGCGGGCTCGCCCACCGGAGCGGCTTCCGCCTCCGCCGCGAGGCGCTCGGCCTCCGCCGCCTGCTCCGCGGCCAGGCGCTCCGCTTCCACCCGCTCCGCTTCCACTCGTTCCGCTTCCACTCGTTCCGCTTCCACCCGCTCCGCTTCCAGCCGCTCCGCTTCCGCGTCCCGGCTGTCCCACTCCGCCTTGGCGACGGTGGCCGCCTCGCGGATCTTCTCCGCGGTCTTGGGCCCGATGCCTTCGAGCGAGCTGAGCTGCTCGTCCGTCATCTCCAGCATGTGGCCGAGGCCCGGCGACGCCGGCGTCGATCAGCCTCTGGATCGACCTTCTCGCCCACGCCGTGCGGCTCCAGGCTCCGCAGCTCGTCCACGATGCGGGCCATGCGCGCCATCTCCGCCTCGACCTCCTGGCGCTTCTCTTCCTCGCTCTTGATGTCGATGCGCCAGCCCACGAGCTTGGCGGCGAGGCGGACGTTCTGCCCCTTCTTGCCGATGGCGAGGGAGAGCTGCTTGTCCTCGACCACCACCTCCATGATCCGCTGCTCGTCGTCGAGCGACGGAGACGCGGCTCATCTTGGCCGGGGAGAGCGCGTTCACCACGAAGGTGGCAGGGTCGTCGCTCCACTCCACGATGTCGATCTTCTCGCCGCGCAGCTCGCGGATGATGGACTGCACGCGCGTCCCCTTCATGCCCACGCAGGCGCCCACCGGGTCCACGTCCCGCTCGCGGGAGACCACCGCGACCTTGGCCCGCTCCCCCGCCTCGCGCACGCAGCCCCGGATCTGGACGGTGCCGTCGTAGATCTCGGGCACCTCCATCTCGAAGAGCTTGATGAGCAGGGCGGGATCGGTCCGGCTCACCACCACCTGCGGGCCCTTGGCCGACTTCAGGACCTTGACGATGGCGACCCGGACGCGGTCGCCCGGTCTGGTAGGTCTCGGCCCGGCTCTGCTCCTTGCGGGGGAGCACGCGCCTCGGCGCGGCCGAGGTCGACCACGAAGTCGCCCATCTCCTGGCGCTTGATGATGCCGTTCACCACCTCGCCCACGCGGCCCGAGTACTCCGCGAACACGTTGTCCCGCTCCGCCTCCCGGACCTTCTGGAAGATCACCTGCTTGGCGGTCTGGGCCGCGATGCGGCCGAGCACGTCCGTGGGCTTGGGGAACTCGATCTCCTGGCCGACCTCGGCCTCGGGGATGAGCTTCTGCGCCTCGTCGAGGCCGATCTGGGTCTCGGGGATCTCGACGTTCTCCACGATCTGCCGCACCGCGAAGACCTCGATGAGGCCCGTCTCGTTGTTGAAGCGGCTGCGAAGGTCCTCGGCGCCCTTGTAGTACTTCTTGGACGCGGTGAGGATCGCGTCCTCGATGGCGGCGATGATCACCTCCGGGTTGATGTTCTTCTCCCGGCTGATCTGCTCGATTTGCTGTCGGAGCTGGTTGGCCATGGCTGTCCTGCGTCAGTTCCTCGGGAATTCCACTTCGAGACGGCCGTGGGAGATCTTGGCGAGAAGGGAATGCGGGCCACGTGTCCCCTTCCTTCTCCAGGGAGACGGTGACGATCCCGTCCTCGACAGCGGCGAGGCGTCCCGTCCAATGCCGGCGGCCGTCCACCAGCTCGTAGCTCGAGATCTGGGCCAGGCGCCCGACGAACCGCTTGTAGTCGGCCTCGGTCTTGAGGGGTCGGTCCAGCCCGGGAGAAGAGACCTCCAGGGTGTAGGCGGAGGGGATGGGATCCTCGGCGTCGAGGATGGCGGAGACCTCCTCGGAAACGGACTGCAGCTCGTCCAGGCCGATGCCGCCTTCCTTGTCCACGAACAGCCGCACGAGGTGGCTCGCCCCTGTCGCTTGATCTCGACGTCCACGAGCTCGAACCCGCGAGCCGACGGTGACCCGCTCGGCGACTGCCTTCACTCTGCTCGGCCATCGCCTTCTTGTCCCAGCTCCGTCGTCTCCAAAAAAAAGAGTGGGGCGAACCCACTCTGGTGCAACTCCCGGAGCTGGAAAGATCACTATAGCAGGACTTTGCGCGGCCCGCAAGAGGATGCGAAAAGCGCTTTCCTTCTAGACGATGCGGGCCACCAGGTCGTAGGGGTGGGCCTCCGTCACCTCGCAGGTCACGAAGGCGCCCGGCTTCGGCGGTTCCGTCGGTGATGAGGACCTGGCCGTCGATCTCGGGAGCCTGGGCGGCCATTCGGCCCCGGAGCACGAGGTCGGTGTCTTGGTGGGTGCCCTCGACCAGCGACCTCGTACCGCTTCCCCACGCGCGCTCGGTTCCGTCGGGCGGAGATGCGCTTCTGGAGGGCGAGCAGGCGGCGGCGGCGGGCCTCCTTCGTACGCGGAGCGACCCGATTCGGCAGGTCGAAGGAAGTGGTCCCCTCCTCGTCCGAGAAGGTGAACACGCCGACGTTGTCGAACTCAGCGGCTTTGACGAAGCCCAGCAGCTTCTCGAAGTCCGGCTCCGTCTCTCCCGGGAAGCCCACGATGAAGGAGGTGCGGATCGCGACCCCGGGGACGCGCGCGCGGATGCGCTCGATCATGCCCAGCAGGTTCCCCCTCCCGGTCGGCCGCTTCATCCGCTTCAAGACGGGCTCGCTCGCGTGCTGCAGCGGAATGTCCACGTACTTCACGACCTTCTCGGCGCCGGCCATCGCGTCGAGGATGCCGTCGCTCAGGGTCGCCGGGTAGGCGTACATCACGCGGATCCAGCGCAGCCCGTCGACGCGGTCGAGGCGCCGCAGCAGGTAGGCGAGCCCGTCGCGGAGGCCGAGGTCGAGCCCGTAGCGCGTGGAGTCCTGGGCCACGAGCACCACCTCGCGCACGCCCCGGGCCGCCAGCGCCCGCACCTCCGCGACGATGTCCTCCACGTTGCGGCTGCGATGGCGTCCCCGCAGGGTGGGGATGATGCAGAAGGAGCAGGTGTAGTCGCAGCCCTCGCTGATCTTCACGTAGGCCAGCCAGGGCGGGGTCGCGAGCACCCGGGGTGCCGTGTGGTCGTAGACCCAGGTCGGGGCCGTCCCCGCTTCGGCGAGCGAGGTCGCCTGTCCCGACACCGCCCGGACGATCTCCTCCACCTGACCGGTGCCGAGGGTGGCGTCGATCTCCGGGATCTCGCGGCGCAGCTCCGCGTCGTAGCGCTGGCTGAGGCAGCCCGTGACCACCAGGCGCTTCGCCTGGCCCGTCTCCTTCAGGCGGGCCATCTCGAGGATGGCGTCCACGGACTCCTGCTTGGCCCGGTCGATGAACGCGCACGTGTTCACGACCACTACCTCGGCAGCGGACGCGTCCGTGACCAGCGAATAGCCGGCCTGCTGGAGGCGCCCGAGCATGACCTCGCTGTCCACGAGGTTCTTGGGGCACCCGAGCCTGACCATGCCGACAGTGGCCTTCATTGAGCCAGGGGGGGCTGCGTCGCCCCCCCTGGAACCCCCGCTCGCTCCGCGGGAATGAATCCCGCTCCGCTCGCCGCCCGTTGCGGCTGCCGCTGCCTCGGCCGAGTCGCTGCTGCTCAGTGCGTCTTCTCCCCCGGCGCGTCGATCTGGTTTCCCCACTCCCGGAGCTTGTCGCGGTCGCTGGCCGCGTAGAGCTCGTCCCCGAGTCGGCGATCTGGTCGCCGATCCCGCCCAGGACCTCGAACTCCTCGCCCTGCTGGGACGATCAGGGAGAGATGGTGGGCGATGGCGTCGAGGCGCGGCACCGCCTTGTCGATCGACAGGAGAAGCCCTTCCACCAGCTCCACCAGGGCCTTTCGGCTCAGTCCGTCGTGCCACGTCGGTTCCATCGCGCCTCCTCGCCCGCTCGGGCTTCCGGCTCCTCGGGGGAACGATCATCTTATCGTCTCCGCGCGCGGATTGCGACACCGACCCGCGTCTATAATGGCTCTCGCATGTCCACCGGAGCCAAGATCGCCATCGGCTGCGCCATCGCCGTCGTCCTCTGCGGCATCGTGGCCATGGTCGCGGTCGGGGGCGCGGCCTGGTGGCTGAAGGGCAAGGTCACCGAGGTCGCGGGCGGCATCGGGGCCAAGGCGGACGAGATCGAGACCTACGAGAAGAAGGCGAACGCCAACCCCTTCACCGAGCCCGCCGACGGGGTGATCCAGGAGGCGCGGTTCCTCAAGTTCATGGAGGCGCGCAAGGCGATCTACGCGGTCTACGAGCAGCACCGCGCCCAGTTCGAGGGGATGAAGGACAAGAAGGAGGCGGACCTCTCCGACCTGACCCACCTCGCGGGGCTCATCGCGGACATCCGCCTCGCCCAGGCGAAGGCCCTCGCCGCGGCGGGCATGAGCGAAGACGAATACCGCTTCATCCAAGCCGCCGTATACAAGACCATGTGGGCCGCGGCCACGGTCAGGGACACGGGCAAGCAGCCCGGCGAGCTCGTGGCCGACGCCTCGAAGAAGATGGGCGACGCCGCGCGCGAGGCCCTCGACGCGGCGGGGGCGCAGGGGTCGCCGTCGCCTTCCGCGGACGAGCTGCGCCAGGCCCAGGAAGCAGCCACCGAGATGGCCAAGGCCACGGAGGGTCTGAGCGTGCCTCCCGCCAACCTCGAGCTCTTCCACAAGCACGAAGCGGACATCAAGAAGTACGCGATGTCGGGGCTCGCGCTCATCGGTCTCTGAGCGGAGCCGGCCGCTCGTCACACTCTCGCCACACCGCCACAATCTGCTTGCCTTGATTCCGGAGGCGGCATATATTCCGCCCCGACACGCCGCGTCATTCATGAGCTCCGCCCCGGGAGGGGTATGGCGCTACCCCGCGAAGGAGATCGAACGATGAAGCGAATCGCCGCGCTCGTCTGCGCCGTGCTGGCCATGGCCGGTGGCGCCGCCGCTCAGACGCAGATCACCACCGGCGTCATCCAGGGCACCGTCGCTCGACCCGCACGGGCGCCGTCGTGCCGGGCGTCGACGTCGAGGTCGCGCAACGTCGACACGAACTTCGCGCGGAACGCTCGTCGACCGGAGCGCGACGGCCGGTTCGTCTTCCTGCAGCTCCCGCCCGGCCGCTACACGGTCGACGTTCACGCTAGCCGGGCTTCGCGCACCCTGGTGCAGGAGGACGTCGCGCTCACCGTCGGCCAGACGCGTCACGCTGAGCCCGACCATGAAGGTGTCGGGCGTGACGGAGACGGTCACCGTCACCGGCACGCCCACCGTCGACACGTCGCGCACCGAGGTCAGCAACACGCTGAACGAGACCACGATCGCCACCACGCCCGATCCTCGGGCCGCAAGTTCGAGGACCTGCTGACGCTGACGCCCGGGCGTCAGCGTCGTGCAGGGGCCGGACGGCGACGAGATCACCTTCGCCGGCCAGCGCGGCGTCTTCAACAACATCAGCCTCGACGGCGGCGACTACAACAACGGCTTCTTCGGCGAGCAGATGGGCGGCCAGCGCGCCGCCATCGACATCACGCTCGACGCGGTGAAGGAGTTCCAGGTCGTCGCCGAGCGGCGCCCACGCCGAGTTCGGGCGCACCGCCGGCGGCGTCGTCAACGTCATCACGAAGTCCGGCACCAACGAGCTGCACGGCAGCCTCTTCTACTTCCAGCGGCTCGAGGCGCTGACCTCCGACACCTCGGACGGCAAGCCGCTCGAGGACTTCCACCGCGAGCAGTTCGGCGGCACCCTCGGCGGGCCGCTCGTCGAAGGACAAGGCGTTCTTCTTCGTGGCGTTCGAGGGCATCCGCGAGAACCTCCAGCGGCCGAACCTGTCGCGAGCCCATCGGCACGCCCTGCCCGGTGTCCACCCCGACGATCGCCGGCGAACGAAGCGCTCATCAACGGCAACCCGGACTGCCAGCGGCTCGGCGCTCCTCAACTTCTTCCAGACGCAGCCGCAACCAGAACGAAGGCCTGCCGATCGAGCACACGATCAACAACAACGCGCTGCTGGCCAAGCTCGACTGGACGCTCAACGCCAGCAACAACCTGTCCGTCTCCTACAACTTCGACTACTCGAAGAACGACGAACCAGACGTTCGACGTCGCCACCTACGGCAACTCGGCCAACGGCATCGAGGGCGCCCTCGAAGATCAACGTGGTGAACCTGAACCTGTTCACGCACGCTCTCGCCCGACCAGGCTGAACGAGTTCCACTTCACGTACTCGCGCGAGGACCGGCCGCGCGTCCGCGATCGCCTCGAACGTCCCCGCCGACACCGGCATGGGATTCGGCCCCACCTTCCGCTTCGGCAACCCGTTCTTCCTGCGGCCCAACGTCGACGAGCTGATCAGGCGCTTCCAGTTCAAGGACAACTTCTCGATCGTCAGCGGGCAAGCACACCTTCAAGTTCGGCGGCGAGTGGCTGCACACGCTCAACGACCAGGTCTTCCGCGGGCTTCTTCGAGGGCCGCTACCTCTTCGACAGCGTGACCGGCTTCCTGCGCTACGCGTCGCCCGCGGCGGCGGGCGGCTTCGGCCCGAACACGGTCGGCTGCTCGAACGGCACGCTACGTGACCGTCCCCGCCTCCTGCCCGGCGGGCACGACGACCACCGGCGGCCCGCTGCTCTTCTACCTGCAGAGCAGCGGGCCGACAGCGGCATCGCCACCGACGCGGCGGGCGCGTCGGACATCACCAACGAAGAGTTCTCGCTCTTCGTCCAGGACAAGTGGCAGGTCACGCCGAAGCTGACCCTGAACTACGGCCTGCGCTGGGACGCGCAGAACATGCCCGAGACCGTCGATCCGCAGCACGACCGCCTACGCGCGCGTTCCTCGAACGACCCGCGCTTCCCGTCCGACGGCACGATCCCCGACCAGACGAAGCAGTTCCAGCCGCGGCTCGGCGTCGCCTGGGACGTGAAGGGCAACGGCCGGTCGGTGATCCGCGCCAGCGCGGGGATCTACTACGCCGCGGCAGAACATGCTGAGCCAGGTGGGCTCGGTCACGACCAACGGCCTGCAGCAGAAGAGCGACTTCGCGCAGCACCGCGAACCGGATCGCCTTCGGGGCTCCCACGCCCGACCTGGCCCAACATCCTGCCCCCGTCCCCGGTGCCCCCGGGCACGTTCCCGCTCTTCACCGGCGTGCGCGTGTTCGACCGCGACTACCAGAACCCGCGGATCTACTCCGTGAACGTGGCCTACGAGCAGGAGCTGGCCCCGGACTGGTCGCGTCTACGTCGACTTCACCTAGGCCGAAGGGCGTCTACCTGACCCGCTTCCTGAACTACAACGGCCACGGCACCGGCGTGGCCGCGAACCAGCCCGCGAGCTACGACATCACCACCTACACGGGCGCCAATCCTTTTGAGCCCCAGCTCGGCGAGGTCTATGGTCACCAACAGCCGGGGCAAGAGCCTCTACCGCGGAGGGACGATCGGGGTCGCGCAAGCGCTTCTCCGACAAGTACCAGCTCGAAGCCAACTACGTCCTGTCGAAGGACGAGGACGACGACTCGAACGAGCGCGACCCCTTCACCGACCGCAGCTTCAACTTCTACGACCTGACCCAGGACTACGGCCCGTCGGACCGCGACATCCGCCACAAGTTCAACTTCTTCGGCTACGCCGAGCTGCCGGGACGGCATCCAGGTCAACACGCGCATCCAGGCCGCTCCGCGCAGCCCATCACGACGTCTCCGCGCGTCCTGAACGGCACGGACCGCGGCCGCAACTGGGACCGCGAAGGACAACGAGTACTTCTCCTTCGACTGGCGGCTGCAGCGGCCCTTCCAGGTCGGGAAGAGCGCGGAGATCATCCCGATCATCGAGATGTTCAACACGTTCAACAACGCGAACAACATCAACCCGCTGACCACGCCGGCGCTCTTCGACTTCAACGGCTTCCTGCGCGCTGGGCGTGGGCGATCCGCGCCAGGTGCAGCTCGCGGTCAAGTTCACGTTCTAGTGGCCTGATCCCGAACCACGTCAAGGGGGGTGCGCCAGCACCCCCCTTCTTTTTTTGCGTCGAGAGTCGAGCGCCCAGCCTCGAGGGGCACTCGGTCCGGACGTCAGTCGACCGAGCGCTTCCGCTCCTTGACTAGACCTTGATCTCCAGCAGGCGGCGAGCAGCCACTTCCGCCCCGGAAATGTCGGGGAGCGGAGGCATGGGCATCGAGCGTACGGCCCGGAGCGCCTCCTCGAGGCGCCCGGCCCGCAGATCGTCGCTCGCCACGTAGGCAGTGGGCAGGTAGCGGGGCATCTCCGCGACCATGATCGGGTACTCGGGGAAGTCTCCGCGGTCCGTGTAGACGAGGGGCGTCCGGGCCGCGATGCAGTCGGTGACGACGCCGTATCCAGGCTTGGAAACCACCACGTCGGCCGCGCCCACGAGGTCGAGGAAGGTCGATCCCTTTTCCGCGAGGAGACGCGCCGTCACCTCGAGGACGTTCGGGGGCGCGTCTCCTTTTTCGGTCTCCAGGAGGAACCGGTAGTCCCGGAGGGGAGCGAGCACCCCGGGATCGAAACCGGGCAAACCGATCCCGCCGAACGACAGGAGCACGACCGTCTCCCGGTCGATACCGAGCGCTCGCCGCGTCTCCGCTCGCGGACGCCGCTGCGGTCGCGCCACCATGGGAATCCGTTCCCGCCGAGGGAAGGCCGAGAGGTCGCCGGAAAATGGAAGCTCGAGGAGGAGGCTGGCTTTGCCATAGGCCTCGCGCGCCGCGTCCGACGCCTCCTTCAATGCCGGGACACGGCGCGCGAGGTGCGCGTAAATCCAGTCCCAGGAGAAGTTCGAAAGGCCCACGCTCGCCACGCCGGCGGCTTCCGCCGCTTCGAAAGCCGCCGGCGGGACATCGGAAAGGACGAGACGAGCTCCCGCTGACCGCAGCCAGTCTCCCTCCCTCTCGATCCAAACGCGGCTCTGGGAGTCGAACGCGCGCCAGGCCTGGACGGTACCCTCCTCGTCGATCTCCAGCGCGTTCTTCTGGGCCAGCCCCACGTCGCACTGGAGTCTCCGGTACTCGAGCGGTTCTGAAACGGCCTCTCGGAAAATTCGGTCCGGGGCCGACGAAACTACCGTGATGTGTAAGTCCGGCTCAAGTACGCGCACAGCGCGCAGGACTTGCGCTGTGCGCGTGGCGTGACCGAACCCGTGCCCGGAGACGTAGGCGGCGAGCACGCCGGTCAGCTCAGGGGTATATCCGGTACAGCATGCGGGGGAAGGCGATCGTCTCCCGCAGGTGCTCGAGGCCGCAGATCCAGGTCACGAGCCGCTCGATGCCCATGCCGAAGCCCGCGTGGGGCACCGTCCCGTACTTGCGCAGGTCCAGGTACCAGCGGAACGCCTCCTCGGGGAGCTGGTGCTCGTGGATGCGCTTCAGGAGCAGGTCCCCGTCGGCCAGGCGCTCGCCGCCGCCGACGATCTCGCCGTAGCCCTCGGGAGCCAGCACGTCCGCGGAGAGCGAGAGCTCCGGGCGCTCCGGGTCGGGCGCCATGTAGAAGGCCTTGATCTGGCGACGGGAAGCGATGCACCACCACCGGCCGATCGTGGGCCTCGGCGATGATCGTCTCGTCCGTGCCCCCGAAATCGCTCCCCCACTGCGTCGCCGAGCCCTTCGACTGGATGAGCTTGATCGCGTCGTCGTAGTGGAGGCGCGGGAACGGCGGCTTCACGTTCTCGAGCTTCGACGGTGTCGCGCTCCAGCGCCTTCAGCTCCTCCTTGCGCGTCTCCAGCACGCGCGCGACGACGGAGCAGACGAGGTCCTCGGCGAGCTGCGATCGCGTCGTCGAGGTGGGCGAAGGCCATCTCCGGCTCCACCATCCAGAACTCGGTGAGGTGGCGGCGCGTCTTCGACTTCTCGGCCCGGAAGGTCGGCCCGAAGCAGTAGACCTTGCCGTGGGCCGCGGCGGTGGCCTCGTTGTAGAGCTGGCCGCTCTGCGTCAGGTAGGCCGTCCCCTCGTCGAAGTAGGGGACCGCGAAGAGCGTGGTCGTGCCCTCGCAGGCGGCGGGCGTGAAGATCGGCGTGTCCACCAGCGTGAAGCCCTGGTCGTCGAGGTAGTCGCGGATGGCCTTGATCACCGCGTGGCGCACCCGGATGCACCGCGTGCTGGCGCTGCGAGCGCAGCCAGAGGTGGCGGTTCTCCATCAGGAAGGCGGTGCCGTGGTCCTTGGGCGTGATCGGGTAGTCGTGGACGGCCTGGAGCCACGGTGAGGCCGGTAACGTCCACCTCGTACCCGCCGGGCGCGCGCTTGTCCTCGCGCACCTTGCCCGTGAGCTCGAGCGAGGACTCCTGGCCCGCGCCCGCCGCGGCCTCCCAGGCCTCGGGCGGCACCGCCGCCTTGGAGACCACGGCCTGGGCGAAGCCGCTCCCGTCGCGCACGATCAGGAACTGCAGCTTGCCGCTGCTCCGCTTGTTGTGCAGCCAGCCCTGGACGCGGACTTCCTCGCCGACGTGGGCGCGAAAGTCGCCGATGCGAACGGTCTGCAAAGGGGTGGCTCCTTGGACTCCGTCAGGCCAGCTCCTCGACGTGGCGGGCGAGGGCTCGGCAGGAGGCCCGCCAGCTCCGGGTGGCGGACGAGGTTGCGCCGCGCGTGGGCGAGAGTGCGCGGCATGTAGGGCAGGTAGACCCGGTTCCCGCGCACCGTGGCCATGTACCCGAACGTGCCCAGGGCCTTCAGGTTCCGCTGGACGCACATCAGCTCGAAGCGCCGCAGGAAGACCTCGCGCGACTCTCCCGGCACCGCCTTCTGGCGAAACTCCTCGGCGCAGGGTCGCGATCAGCTCCTCGGGCACGTCCACGTAGGAGTCGCGCAGGAGCGAGGCCAGGTCGTAGGTGGCGGGGCCCATCCGCGCGTCCTGGAAGTCGATCCAGAAGAGCCGCTCGCGGTGGAGCATCAGGTTGCGGCTGTGGAAGTCGCGGTGGCAGAGCACACGGGGCCAGGACGCGATCTCCGCGGCGAGCCGGTGGAAGCCCTCGGAGAGCGGTGGCCCGGTCCTCCACCGTGAGGTCGGCGCCCGCGGTAGCCCTCCACGAAGTGCTTGAGGAAGTAGTGCAGCTCCCAGGAGAGCTTCTCGATGTCGAAGGCGATCTGGAAGCAGGGGGCGCGCTGCGGCCCGTGCGCGGCCTCGCGCTGGAGAAGCGCGAGATCGTCGAGCGCCTCGCGGTAGAGCCGTTCCCGCTGCGCCGCCGGGGCGTCCTTCAGGACCTCCTGCAGCGTCCGGTCGCCCAGGTCCTCGAGCACCAGGATGCCGCGCGCGCCGTCCTGCTCCACGATTTCAGGCACGGGCAGACCCCACGCCTGGAGCAGGCCGTGCACGGAGACGAAGGAGCAGCTCCTCGGGCACGAAGGGCTCCGGGTAGAGGGCCAGCACCCGCGTGCGCTGGCCCTCGTGCAGGCGGAAGTAGCGTCGGGTGGACGCGTCACCGGAGAGGGGGGCGACCTCGACGGACGAGGCGGCAAGCCCCCGCCGATCGGCCAGGAAGGCCCCCACGAGGTCCAGCGCTTCCGCGGTCACGACATCTTCACCCAGACCGCGCCTCCTCTCTCCTCGCCCTGCTCCGGCGGCAGCGCTCCCGGTGCGAAGACCATCACCCCGACCACCCTCTCCATCGCCCCCACCGCGGCGCCGCTGATGACGATCGAGCCCCGGACGCGGCCGCCGGGCCCGATTACCGCATCCTCCCAGATCACGCTTCGCTCGACGACCGCACCCGCTTCCACCCGCGCCCGCGCTCCCACCACCGAGCCCGTGACCCGGGCCCGCCTGTCGACGTGAGCGAGGGGATGGACCAGCGAGCCCCCACCCTGTCGGGCGAGCAGCCGGAGCTGCGCGGCCAGGTACAACGGCGGAGCGCCGAGATCGTACCACGCGCCACGAACGCGCAGTCCTTGCAGGTGTTCTCCCTCCTCGACGAGCGGACCATAGAGATCGAGGACGTGTCGGAGACTCCTGCGGGGAGTCGATCCAGGAGGGCAGGGTCCAGGACTTGCACCCCCGTGAACAGCGAGACGGTTCCGCGGGCCCGGCGTGGTCGGCCGGCCACGGAACGGATGCGGCCGTTGGGATCCGTGACTACGGGCCCGTAGATGCGTGGATCGGGATTCGGCCGGAGAGCGAGGGTTACGCGGGCTTTCTCCGCCTCGTGGCGAGCCACGAGGCGTGAGGTGTCGAAGTCGAAGACCACGTCCCCGTTCACGAGCAGGAAGGGCTCGCTCCCGAAGAAGTCGCGGACGAGGCGCGGGCCCTCCCCCGCGGCCCAGGATCTGCTCCTCGAACGAATACCTGACGCGCAGCCCGAAGGCAGACCCGTCGCCCACCGCCGCCCGCACCGTCTCCGGCAGGTGATGCAGGTTCACGACCACGTCCGTCACGCCGTGGCGGGCAAGGCGCTCGAGCGTCCAGTGGAGGAGGGGGCGGTTGAGCACGGGCAGGACCGGCTTGGCCCGCAGCAGGGTGAGCGGGCGCATGCGCGAGCCCAGGCCCGCGGCCAGGACCATGGCCTTCACGGGAAGACCATGTCCCCTTTTCCCCCGCCCGCGAAGAAGAGCACGACGTACGATTCCACCATGTAGTCGCCGGGCGAAAAACCCAGGAGCGTGGCCGCACGGGCGATCCCGTCCCGATCGCCCTCGATCTCGAGGAACGCACCGATGGGCGTCTCGTCGATCACGATCTCCTGGCCTTCCCATTCGTACGTCTCGCGGTACTTCTGGTAGCGAAAGACGGGCCGCAGGCCCAGGCCGACCAGGATCGCTTGCAGGGCGTCGGGATCCCCTACCGGCGTCTCCAGCTCGGGGCGGCTTCGGATCCCGCCCTCGACCGTCTTCGGTCCCTTGAAGGTGAGAACGCCCCCCGCCGGCGTGCGCCTCAGCCGGAGCATCGACCCCGCCGCCCCCAGCGCTCCCCGCTCGTCGTCGAAGAGCAGGTTGTCCTCGAAGTGCCGCTCCCGCACGAGCCGCGCGCCGAGCTTCCGCACGGAGTCCCGGGCGCTCCCGGCGTCCGGGATCCGGATCTTGACCTCGGTTTCGACCGATCTCGCCAAGGTGCGGCCCCCGACCGGACTGGACTAGACGGCGCGCACCTTCATGTCGATCCGCTCGTTCGGGTTGTTGCTCTTGACGTCGCGGGGGACGTTGACGATCTGGTCCGCCACCTCCATCCCCCGCACCACCCGCCCGAAGGCGGTGTACTTGCGGTCGAGGAAGCCCGAGTCCTTCACGCAGATGAAGAACTGGCAGCCCGCGCTGTTGGGGTCGTCGGTCCGGGCCATCGACAGGACGCCGCGCTTGTGGGGCGTGTCGTTGAACTCCGCCTTGATGTTGTAGCCGGGCCCGCCGGTGCCGTGCTGGCTGCGCGAGGCCTTCGGGTCCTTGGTGTTGGGGTCAGCCCCCCTGGATCATGAAGTCGGGGATGACCCGGTGGAAGGTGGTCCCGTCGTAGAAGCCCTTCTTGGCCAGGTCCAGGAAGTTCTTGACGTGGCCGGGGGCCTTGTCGGAGTGGAGCTCCAGCTCGATCTCGCCGAACTTCGTCTCGATGATTGCTCGCGGGGCGGCGTCCGCCATCGCTGACCTCCGTAACAATAGAAGAAGACGCGACTCTAGCCGAGCGTGGCGCGGAAAGCTACCGGCGCCGCGATCCCACGCTCTCCAGCGTGCGGTCGACCGCGTCCTGGAAGCGGCTGTCGCCGATCCGGAGGAGCAGGCGGCGCGCGGTCTCGCCCTGGCCGGCCTTGGCCAGGCAGAGCGCGCGGTCCAGGCGGGCCTCGGGGGGCAGGAGCCACCCGTCCCCGCGGGCGGCGAGCGCGTCGAAGAGACGCTGGCTCTCCGCCGCGCGTCCTTCGTCATAGGCCGCGACCGCGGCCGTGAACTCGGCGGGCGCGGGATCGTCCTCCCCGGGGGCGATCCCCTCGGGCAGCAGGGCCGGGGGCGGAGCCGAGGGTCGGCGGTCGACCGGGCGGTGGTTCCACCCCGCGCGCGGGATCGTCTCCCGTACGTCGTCGCGGCCGAATATGTCGACCACGGAGGAGAGGGAGGGGCCGAAAGGCCCCTTTACGACGGCCCCCGCCCACCCGCGGCGAGCGACCACGAGCACGGAGCGCACCGGGACCTTGAGCGACGCCGCCACCCCCTTCCCCACGATGATCGGCCAGTCGTAGTGATAGAGCTGGAGGACCTGCCGCAGGGAGACGTCCTGGTCGGCCACCTCGGAGACGGCGAGTACCCGCACGGATGGAGGTACCATCCGCTTCAAGGACTCGAGATCGCCCGAGCAGGCGCGACAGGACGCTTCGGCCACGTAGATCACGGTGATGGGCGTATCGTCGAGTCGGACGACGGGGTTCGTGGAGAGACGGGCTTCCGCAGGCAGGCTGATCGGCCCGTCGCGCCACTCCACCGAAGTGCTGGCGAGCGCGAGGATCCGGGCGCGGTCGATCTCGGCCTGCGCGCTGGGCAGGCCGGCGGCATCGGCCGCCTCCGCCACCAGCGTGAACACCTCGGGGGGGAGGCCCCCCAGGCCGGTCTGGCGGTGCAGCACCTCCAGGGCGACGCGCCCCTGCCCGAGCGCGAGGCGGGCCCGCGCGAGCGCCATCGTGCGGGCCGGGCTCGGCTCCAGGAGGATGGCGCGGCCGAGGTAGCGGGCCGCGGGCAGGGCCTGCCCCTGGGCTGCGAGCACGACGCCCACCGCCTCGTAGAGCTTCGCGCGGTGGGCCCGGTACTCGTTGCGGGCGGCCAGGAACTCGTCTTCCACGACCTCGCCCTTGCGGCCCATCTTCACGTAGGCGGTGGGCTCGAAGTCGGCGGTCAGCTCCAGCGCCTTGCGCGCCTGCGCGAGCGCGAGCGCGGGCTGGGCGCCCGCCTTTCGCACCGCCTCCTCGGCCATGCGCTCGGCCTGCTCCGACAAGGGCAGCGCCGCGGCGAGGAGAACGACGAGGAGGGTCATCGGGTCTCCTTCAGGGAGTGGCGGTGGGGGCGGGCGGCACCCCTGGAGGGGGGGAAGGTGTCGCCACCGCCACGAAGGTCAGGTCGGGGAGGAGCGGCCGCGAGAGGTCGACGTGCCCGGCCAGCGTGTCCACGGGCTTGTCCTCGACCAGGATCTGCACGCGCTTCACCGCGGGGAAGTTGGTGGTGAGCGAGTTCACGATCGAGTAGACGGTGAGGAGCTCGCCCTTCGAGCCCCCTTCCGCGAGCTCGACCACCTCCTTCGAGAGGTCGACGTAGGCGATCCCACGCGCGGTGACGAAGACCTCGAGCACCTTCGTCCCCCCGGGCAGGGTGGGGAGCAGGCCCGTGGTCGAGCCACGGGCCAGCTCTTCCACCACCATGCGAAGCTGGCGGGACAGGTCGTCGGAGAAGGGAACGGAGCGTTCCTCGGGAAGCAGCCCCGACTGCTCGGGGGCCTCGAAGTAGAGTCGGACGCTGATCTGTCGCTCCGCTTCCTTCTCGCCCGCACGGGCGGGGGTCCCGGCGTCGATCCCGGTAACGGGCTCGTCCTCGGTCGAGCCCAGGGGCTGGCGCAGCAGGCGCGCCCAGCGGGGAGCGGTGAGCGTCACCACCGAGAGCAGGCCGAGGAGGCCGAGAAGGGTGAGGAGATTGGCCTGGCGCGGCGTCATGGGCGCCCTGCAACGGGCCTAGTGGGCGGCCCCGGCCCCGGCGCGGGTGAACGTGGTCCGGCCCGCCCGTTCCTGCTCGAAGCGCGCGATCCCGCGGGCGAGCGCGATCGCGACCTTGGACTGCTAGAGCGTCGGAGGCGAGCAGCTTCTCCTCCTCGGGGTTGCTGATGAAGGCCACCTCCACGAGCACGGCGGGCATCGCCGCGCCCACCAGCACTCGGAAGGGCGCCTGCTTCACGCCCCGGCCCTCGCTCCCCGTCACCACCGCCAGCTCCTCCTGGATGCGGGAGGCGAGGGCGGAGGACTCCTCGAGGTGCTCGGCCTGCGCCATGTCCCAGAGGATCAGGGCGAGGTCCGAGCCCGGCGGGCGCCGCCGACACCGCGGGCAGCCTCGCCCTCGAGCTTCGCCACCCGCCGGCTCTCCTCGTCGGCCTGGTAGGAGAGGAAGTAGACCTCGCTGCCGGTCGCGCCCCGTGGCTGCGGCTGGCGTTGGCGTGGATGGAGAGGAAGAGGTCGGCCTTGTAGTTGTTGGCGATGGCGGTGCGCTCGTCGAGGGCGAGCTCCACGTCGTTGTCGCGCGTGAGGAACACCTGGTAGCCCAGGCTGTTCACGATCTGCGCGCGCAGCTTGCGCGCGATGGCGAGCGTGACGTCCTTCTCGAGCGTCCCCCCCGGCCCCTTGGCGCCGACCTCCTCGCCGCCGTGGCCGGGGTCGATCACGACCGTGCGCACGACGGGCGGCTCCGCGGGCGGGCGGAGGCCGCGGCGGGCGCGGCGGCGGCTGCGGGGGCGGCCAGCGCGGTGCGGGCTCGCCGCGGGCAGAGGCGGCGCCTGGAACTCGAGCACGAGGCGCGGCGGCGCGTCCTGCTCCGTGGCCTTCAGCTGCTGGAAGCGCCGGCCCAGGGTGACCGCGAACACGTTCTCCTTCCCGCCCAGGAACTGCACCGACTCCACGATGCCGCCCGGTGAGGCGCTCCTGCTGGAACGCCCACGTCCAGCGAGGTCGCGCGGTGATGGCCACCGTCACGCGCCCCTCCTCCTGCTGCACGCGGAACGGGACCTTCTCGCTCGCCTCCAGCACGACCCGCGCCGACGTCCCCGGAGACGAAGGTCGTCACCGTCGACCCGCGGCACGCGACACCGTCGCCCACCACCAGCACCGCGAGCCGTCGCGCGCCACTCCACCCGCTTGCCGAGGAGCGGGCCGAGGAGGCGCGGCAGCGAGTCGACGGGGACGAGCCAGTGGCCGTCCTCGTAGCAGCGACGGGCGCGGAGAGCAGCCGCAGGTCGCCGCCCACCGAGGCCAGGCTCTTCTTGTCGTAGAGGCCGACCTCGCGCCTCTGCGTAGGTGAGCGTGACCGCGCCTCCCGCGGGATCGCTGAGCAGGCTCACGCCGAAGCCCGCGATCACGCGGTCGACGGGGACGAGCTCCACGTCGCCGCGCGAGACGGGCAGGATCTCGCGGCGCTGCGTCTTCGGTGAGGACGGTGAGGGGGATCGAGGTGGCGGAAGACAGGGCGGGAGCCAGGGCGAGCCCGAAGGCGACGAGCGACCGGGTCTTTATGGAGCCTCCCGCACCTAACGCTTTGGATTGTAAGGGGAAAGGGGGGGCCGACGCAAGGCGGCGGGCTTCAACCCGGGCTTCCCGGCCGTTGTCCAATGAAGCAATGAAAGGGAGCTCCGCGATGCGCCAGTCGACACACCGCACCGCCGCCATCCTGGTCCTCGTCGCCGCGGTGGCCCAGCCACTCCCGGCCGTCACTGCCCCGCCGGTGCCGAACGACGAAGCGACCATCGTCCACGCCCTGAACCGCCTCGCCTACGGTCCCCGGCCCGGCGACGTCGAGCAGCGTGCGGGCCCTGGGCCTCGACGAAATGGATCGAGCAGCAGCTCCAGCCCGCAGCGCATCGACGACCCCATGGTCGCGCGAAAACTCGCGGCGCTCCCGCACCGCTTCGCCTCTCCACCCACGACCTCATGGAGGGCTACGAGCTCCCCCGCGAGGCCAGGCGCGAGATCCAGAAGAAGCGCGCGGAGATGGGCGAGAACGCGTCCGAGGAAGACCTGCGCCGGGCCCGTCGCGAGCTCATCCAGAAGTACGCCGTCGCAGATGGAGGGCACGCCCCGCCAGGTCATCGAGCCGAGCTGCAGGAGGCCAAGGTGCTGCGCGCGATCTACAGCGAGCGTCAGCTCGACGAGGTGCTGGTCGACTTCTGGCTGAACCACTTCAACGTGTACGCACAGAAGGGCCCGCTGCAAGTTCCTGGTCGCGCGAGTACGAGCGCGACGTCCTGCGCCCGCATGCCTGGGGCCGGTTCGAGGACCTGCTGCGCGGCCACCGCGGAGAGCCCGGCCATGCTCTTCTACCTGGACAACTGGCTGTCGACCGACCCGAACGCGAAGGGGTTCGGCCGCGGGATGATGCGCGGTCGCCCGAACGGGGACGCGGGACAGAACCGGCCTCGGGGGCTGAACGAGAACTACGCCCGCGAGATCATGGAGCTGCACACGCTGGGCGTGGACGGCGGCTACACGCAGAAGGACGTCACCGAGGTGGCGCGCTGCTTCACGGGCTGGACGATCCGGGGCCTGCGCCAGCAGGACCCGGAGTTCGCGCTTCGAGCCCGCGCCTCCACGACCACGGAGACAAGGTCGTGCTCGGCCAGACGATCAAGGGCTGGCGGCCAGGACGAGGGCCGACCAGGTCATCCACCTGCTCGCCACCCACCCCGCACGGCCCGCTTCGTCTCCACCAAGCTCGCCCGCCGGTTCGTGGCCGACGAGCCGCCTGCGTCTCTCGTGGACCGCGCCGCCGAAACCTTCCGCCGGACGGACGGCGACATCCGCGAGGTCGTGCGGACGATCGTCACCTCCCCCGAGTTCCTGGCCCCGGCCGCGCGCACGGCGAAGGTCAAGACGCCCCTCGAGTTCGTGGTGAGCGCGGTGCGGGCCTCGGGGGCCGAGGTAACGGATGCCGCGCGACCTCGCCCGGCGCATCGCCGAGATGGGCATGCCGCTCTACCTGCAGCAGCCGCCCACCGGCTACAAGGACACCGCCGAGGCCTGGGTTTCCACGAGCGGCCTCCTCGCCCGGCTCAACTTCGCGCTCGACCTCGCGGCGGGCCGTGTCGCGGGCGTCGCCGTCGATGCTTCCCGCCCGCGACCGGCCCCGATAGCGGCTTGGCCGCTAGCCTCGCCGCCCGCTTCGTCCCCCAGGGCCTGTCCGAGCAGACGACGAAGACGCTGGCCGCGGAGTCAGACCTCACGCCCGCCCGCGTGGCCGGCCTCGTCCTGGGCTCGCCGGAATTCCAGAGGAGATAGCCGAGATGACCAGCCGCCGCTTCTTCCTCAAGTCGTCGGGCCTGGCCCTCGTCTCCTTCGGCGTGGCCTGCCGCAGGCGCTCGTGCGCTCGGTCTACGCCGCGGACGGGCGCGCGCGCGCAGGAAGACGCTGGTCGTCGTCTTCCAGCGCGGCGCCTGCGACGGGCTCAACACCGTCGTGCCCCTACGGCGAGAAGGCCTACTACCGCGCCTGCGGCCGTCGATCGCCATCCCGCGCTCCGACGGGCGGAGGCAAGGACGCGGCCCTCGACCTCGACGGCTTCTTCGGCCTGCATCCCGCGCTCGAGCCGCTCCTGCCGCTCTGGAGGGAGGGGAGCCTGGCCGTCGTGCACGCGGTCGGCAGCCCCGACTCCACGCGCTCGCACTTCGACGCCCAGGACTTCATGGAGAGCGGCACCCCCGGACGAAAGGCCACGGACGACGGCTGGATGAACCGCTACCTGCAGGCGCAGCCCGACCGCGAGGCGACGCCGTTCCGCGGCGTGGCTCATGACGCCGACCCTGCCCCGCTCGCTCGCGGGCCGCGCGCCCGCGGTGGCGATGGCCAGCATCCGCGACTTCGGCCTGCCGGCGCCCGCGGGAGCGTCGCCCGCGGCTTCGAGGACATGTACGCGGGAGCCGTGCGCGACGTGCTCCACGGCACCGGCCAGGAGGCGTTCGAGGCCGTCGACTTCCTGAAGAAGGCCGACCCGTCGCGCTACACGCCGGCCGCCGGGCGCTCGCTATCCGCGCGGCCCGCTACGGCGAGAGCCTCAAGCAGATCGCGCAGCTCATCAAGGCCGACGTGGGCGTGGAGGTCGCGTTCACCGAGATCGGCGGCTGGGACCACCACGCGGCCGAGGGCGGCGTGCAGGGCCAGCTCGCCCTGCGCCTGCGCGAGTTCGGGGCCGCTCTCGCCGCCTTCCACAAGGACCTCGGCGACCGGATGCAGGACGTGGTCGTGGTCACGCTCACCGAGTTCGGGCGCACGGTGCGCGAGAACGGCAACCGCGGCACCGACCACGGCCACGCGAGCGTGGCCTTCGTGCTGGGCGGGCCGGTGCGCGGGGGGAAGGTCCACGGCCGCTGGCCGGGCCTCTCCGGCGGCCGCCTCTACGAGGGCCGCGACCTCGCCGTCACCACGGACTTCCGCGACCTGCTCGGCGAGGTCCTGGTACGCCACCTCGGCGCCCGCGACCTCTCGACCGTCTTTCCCGGCCATGCCGGCGCGACGTTCCCGGGTGTCTTGAGAGCCTAGGCGTCCAAAAGGCAACTCGCGCACAATCAACAACTTGCCACTCATCCGGGGACGAAATCCAGTCCCCACGGCCGGGAAACCAGCTACAATCGTTGGTACTCCCTCCAATAGTAGGCGTACGACCTGAGAGGGGTCGAATGACAGCTCGCCAGTGGACGCTGGCCGCCGCCGTTGCCCTCGTTTGCCCGCAGATCGCCGACCGGGCGGGATCTCCGAGGCCGCCGGCGCACGCCCCGACGAGGCCCCGCGCCCAGAGAGCACCGCTGCCCTCCGGGGACTGGGCGCAGATGCTCCGGCACATCCGCGCCTCCGAGTACGAGGTGACCCGCGTCGCCGCCGCCGATGACGCGAAGGCGCGCTGGCAGGCGTCCAATCGCCGGCACGGCTTCCGGGCCTTCTTCGACGAGGATGCGGTCCGGATCGGGCCTCGACGGGCGGGCGCGCCCTCCTCCTGGGAGACGACCTTCCGGCTCGCGGCCTGGGGGACGCCGGACGCGATGCGCCGCCTCCCCGCCGTCGGCCCCGAGCCTCGCGCCGAGGGCCAGCGGATCGAGTACCCGCGGGAAGGCGTCACCGAGTGGTGGGACAACCGGGAAGCGGGACTCGAGCACGGCTTCACGCTCGACGCGCCGCCACGGCCGGGTGCGGAGGAGGTCCGTCTCGAGATCGCGGTCGGCGGAGGGTTCGAGGCGAAGAGCAGCGAGGACGGTGCGACGGTCCGGCTGCGCGGGGCGCAGTGCGATCTCCGGTACTCCGGCCTCGTGGTGCAGGACGCCGACGGGCGCGAGCTGCCGTCCCGGATGCACGGGGAGGGAGACCGGATCGAGATCGTGGCCGACGTTTCCGGGGCGAGCTGGCCGGTGACCGTGGACCCCACGCTCACCCAGGACGCCAAGCTCCTCGGCGCCGCGGATCCGGACGGCTCGACCAACGACAACATGGGCTGGTCGGTGGCGGTCTCCGGAGACACGGTGGTGGTCGGCGCCTACCTCGACAACGCGGGGGTGGTCGCCGACCAGGGGTCGGCCTACGTGTTCGTGCGCAGCGGCACCACCTGGAGCGTGCAGCAGAAGCTCACCGCTCCCGACGGCGCGGCCGGCGACAACTTCGGGGCCGCCGTCGCCATCGCCGGAGACACCGTGGTGGTGGGCGCGGATTTCGATGACGTGAGCGGGGCCGACCAGGGATCGGCCTACGTGTTCGTGCGCAGCGGGGGCGCCTGGAGCTTGCAGCAGAAGCTCACCGCCTCCGACGGCGCGGCCGGCGACAACTTCGGCGAAGCGGTGGCGATCTCGGGAGACACCGTCGTCGTGGGCGCCTACTTCGACGACGTGGGCGGGAACACCGACCAGGGATCGGCCTACGTGTTCGTGAGGAGCGGGGTCACCTGGACCCAGCAGCAGAAACTCACCGCTGCCGACGGCGCCGCCGCCGACGGCTTCGCGGTGGCCGTCGGGGTCTCCGGCGACACCGCGGTGGTGGGAGCGTGGGGCGACATGGTGGGAGGCAACGACGACCAGGGCTCGGCCTACGTGTTTGTCCGGAGCGGCGTCGTGTGGACCCAGCAGCAGAAGCTCACCGCCGCCGACGGCGTGGCCCTCGACAACTTCGGGGTCTCGGTCGACGTTTCCGGGGACACGGTGGTGGTCGGCGCCTACTGGGACGACGTGGGGCCGAACATCGCCCAGGGATCGGCCTACGTGTTTGTGAGGGTCCTGACCGTGTGGACCCAGCAGCAGAAGCTCACCGCCTCCGACGGTGCGGCCGACGACAACTTCGGATGGTCGGTCGCGATCTCCGGGGAGACGGCGATCGTCGGCGCCTACTCCGACGGCGTGGGGGCGAACGCCGACCAGGGATCGGCCTACGTGTTCCTGAGGGTCGGGGTGCTCTGGACCCAGCAGCAGAAGCTCGTCTCCGCCGACGGGGCGGTCAACGACAGCTTCGGCGTTTTCGTCGCGATCTCGGGGGACACCGCGGTCGTGGGCGCGGACTGGGACGACGTGGGGTCGAACGTCGACCAGGGGTCGGCCTACGTGTTCACGAGGATCCTGGTCACCTGGACCCAGCAGCAGAAGCTAACCGCCGCCGACGGGGCGGCCTCGGACCAGTTCGGCTGGTCGGTCGCGATCTCCGGCGACACCGCGATCGTGGGGGCCTACACCGACGACGTGGGCGTCAACGCCGACCAGGGCTCGGCCTACGTGTTCGTGAGGAACGCGGGGGCCTGGGGCCTCCAGCAGAAGCTCGTCGCCGCCGACGGCGCGGCCAGCGACGGGTTCGGCTTCTCCGTCGCGATCGACGGCAACACCGCGATCGTGGGGGCGCGCGACGACGACGTGATCGGGGGCAACCAGGGGTCGGCCTACGTGTTCGTGAGGAGCGGGGTCACCTGGACCCAGCAGCAGAAGCTCACCGCCGCCGACGGCGTGGGAGGCGAGTCGTTCGGGGTCGCGGTCGCGGTTTCCGGGAACACCGCGGTGGTGGGGGCGATGCTCGACGATACCGGGCCCGTCCTCGACCAGGGCGCGGCCTACGTGTTCACGAGGAGCGGGGTGGTCTGGACGCAGCAGCAACAGCTCCTCGCCCCGGACGGGGCGTCGGGGGACAGCTTCGGAACCGCGGTCGCGGTGGCCGGGGACACCGCGCTGGTCGGGGCTTGGACCGACGACGCGGGCGCGAACTTCGACCAGGGATCGGCCTACGTGTTCACGAGGAGCGGGGTGACGTGGACCCCGCAGCAGAAGCTCACCGCCTCCGACGGCGCGAGCAACGACCACTTCGGCGTCTCCGTGGCCCTCGCCGCGGACACCGCCGTGGTCGGGGCCTATCTCGACAACGCGGGCGCGGGGCCCTTCCAGGGCTCGGCCTATGCGTTCGTACGGAACGCGGGGGCCTGGACCCAGCAGCAGAAGCTCGTGGCCTCCGACGGAGCGGCGAACGAGTGGTTCGGGCGCTCCGTCGCGCTCTTCGGAGACACGGCGGTGGTGGGGGCACCGGCCGTGGCGGCGGGCGGCCGGGGATCGGCCTACGCCTTCCTGAGGACTGCGGGCGTCTGGAGCGAGCAGGCGAAGCTCGTGGCCTCCGACGGCGCGGCCAGCGACTTCTTCGGAACCTCCGTCGCGGTCGACAGGGACACCGCGATCGCGGGCGCCTACCAGGACGACATCGGGTCGAACAACGACCAGGGCTCGGCCTACGTGTTCACGTTCACGTCCCTGCCCCCGGTGGTCACGAGCCTTTCCGCGACCCCCTCGTACACCTCGGCCCTGGTGGGCGCGGACGTCGTTTTCGGGGGCAGCACGTCCGTGACCGCGCGCGGCTTCGTCTACTCGGCCACGAATACGGCGCCCACGGTAGGCGGGGGGGGCGTCACGAACGCGCCCGTCCCCGGAACGACCGGGCCGATGAACACGACGCTCCTCGGCCTCGCCCCGGGGACGCTCTACTACCTGCAGGGCTACGCCACGAACGGGAACGGCACCGGCTACACGGGCGTGGGGACCTTCCTCACCCTGACCTGCCCCGTCATCACGGTGGCCCCGGCGTCGCTGGCTACGGGGGTCGCGGGAGCGGCCTACGCGCCGGTGGCGTTCTCGGCCTCCGGCGGCGCACCTCCCTACTCGTTCGCGCTCGTCGGAACGCCGCCCGCCGGGATGACGTTCGCGGGCAACAGCCTCTCGGGGACGCCGAGCGCCCCCGGCACGTTCACCTTCGGCGTGGAGGCCACCGACCTCGCCGGCTGCACCTCGCTCCAGAACTACACGCTGGTGGTCCTGAGCGCGGCGGCTTCGGAAGCGGTGCGGCACCTGACCGTCACTTCCAGGGACGGCCAGGACCTGGTCGAGTGGCTCAATCCTGCCGCGTTCGGGAACGCGCGCATCCGGGTCAACAGCGGTCCGACGTCTTGCGCCTCCCCGTCCCATCCGCTGGGCTTCGACGGCTCCACTCTCGTGGCCGACGTCGCGGGCGCGCCCGACGCTCCGGCCCGGCGACTCCAGGGCTCGCTGACCAACACCCACCACTACTGCTACACGGTCTGGATCGACGAGGGCGGGGGCGTCTTCTCCACCGGCCGGACGATCGAAGGGCGGCCGTTCGCGGTGGCGGCCGGGCCGGGGACGAAGTGGGGCCACCGGACCGGCATCTTCACCATGGTGCCGCCCGGCAACGGGGTCGGGGTCGTCTACTCGGTGGCCAACGACGGCTCCCTGCACAGCATGGTCAAGGGCCCGGGACCCGAGGGCGGCGCCTGGCCCGGACCGCTGGCCTCGCTCCCCGTGTGGAAGCCGCAGTCGATGAACGGACCGTCGCAGGGTCGGCCCTCGGGCGTGGCGGTGGGTACCGCCGGGTCCACGCGCACGGTCTTCCTGAGCTCGCAGGACGGCCACGTACATGCCTTCGACGCCGAGACCGGCGCCCAGGCCTGGATCTCGCCCCTGCTCGCCCCGCCCCCCGATCTGCAGGCGCCGCCGTCCGGCGTGTTCACCATTTTCGGGGGGACGCGGGATCTGATATTCGCGGGGACGCGCGACCCCGCGGGCAGCAAGTTCTACGCGCTGCGCCTCGTGGACGGCGCCCCCCTCGCCCCCGGCTGGGTCTTCGACGGCACGCCCTTCGGGAAGATCGGAGCCATCAACGGGCAGCCCGCCGTCGACCAGGTGGCTCGGCGCGTATACTTCGCGAGCCGCGCCTTCAACGGTGCGAACGACAAGACGGTCTGGTGCGTGGAGCTGGAAACCGGCGCCCCCTGCTCCGGCTGGACGCCCCGTGCCCACGGAGACATCGACACCGGGGTGAGCCTCTATGGGGACCGGCTGCTCGTGGGCACGAACGACGACAAGGTCAAGGCCGTCGACACGAGCGACGGGAGCGAGGCGTGGTCGTTCTCCCTGCCCGGCTCGGAAGGTCCGGTCAAGGGATACGTGGCCGTGGACCGCCTGACCGGCGACGCGTACTTCTCCACGGCGAACAAGGTCTGGGGCCTCCAGTCCGACGGCTCGCAAAAGTGGCCGGGGGGCGGAGACGTCGACTACGACTCCCCATCCACGCCCGTCTACGCGCCCGGCGACCCCTACCTCTACGTGGGGTCGGGAGACGGCAAGCTCTACCGCGTCTCCGCCGCGGACGGCAGCCCGGTGGTCGCCGGGATATTCCCGCTCGTCCTCGGCGACGGCAGCGCCGCGGTGGGAAGCCCGACCATCGACCTGTTCGGCGGCTTCCTGTACGTGGGCACCGAGGATGGGGTCGTGTACGCCGTCCAGCTCCCGTAGCGCACCAAACCTTCCGTAGCGGACAAGACCGCCGCCGCTCGGCCCGGCCTCCGGCCCGGGCTTACAATCAAGGGAGGAGGATCACCATGTCCACTCCGGCGCCGCATCCGAGCGAGCGCGAGTCACGGAAGGTCGCGGAAGCCTCGCGCCAGGCCGAATGGGAGAAGCCGAGCTTCATGCGGGAGCTCTTCCTCGGCAACTTCCGCCTCGACCTCATCCACCCGTTCCCGCTTCCCCGCGAGGAGCGGCCGGAGTTCCGGGCCTTCCTCGACAAGTTCCTCCCGCTGGTGAGGGACAAGTGGGACTCGGTGGAGATCGACGCCACCGGCGAGTATCCGGAGCACCTGGTGGAAGAGCTGCGCCGGATGGGGGCCTTCGGGATGAAGATCCCCACGAAGTACGGGGGGCTCGGCTTCACCAACTCGGAATACAACCGGATCATGACCCTCATCGGCAGCCTGGACGGCAACCTCTCCGCGCTGCTCTCCGCCCACCAGTCCATCGGCGTCCCCCAGCCCCTCAAGCTCTTCGGAACCGAGGAGCTGAAGAAGAAGTACCTGCCGCGCTGCGCGGCCGGTGAGATCTCCGCCTTCGCCCTCACCGAGACCAACGTGGGCTCCGACCCCGCTCGCATGTCCACCACCGCGGAGAAGACGCCGGACGGCAGCGCCTACGTCCTCAACGGCTCGAAGCTGTGGTGCACGAACGGCACCCTGGCCAAGCTCCTCGTGGTCATGGCCACCGATCCCAAGACGCGGAAGATCAGCGCCTTCGTGGTCGAGACCGCCTGGAAGGGCGTCCGCGTCGACCACCGCTGCCACTTCATGGGCCTGCGCGCGCTCGCCAACGCGGTCATCAGCTTCGAGAACGTGCGCGTCCCCGCGGAAAACCTGATCGGGGCGGAGGGGCGCGGCCTCAAGATCGCCCTCACCACCCTCAACGACGGGCGGCTCTCCATCCCCAACGGCTCCGTGGGCACCGTCAAGCGCTGCCTCGAGATCGTCCGCAAGTGGGCGAGCGAGAGGGTGCAGTGGGGCCTGCCCGTGGGCCGGCACGAGGCCATCGCCCACATGATCGCGGACATGGCGGCCCGGACCTACGCGATGGAGTCCGTGGCCAACCTCGCCACCCAGATGTCCGACCGCGGCGGCTACGACATCCGCCTGGAAGCGGCGGCGGCCAAGGAGTGGAACACCTTCCGGGCCTGGGAGATCGTGGACGACACGATGCAGATCCGGGGCGGGCGCGGCTACGAGACCGAGCGCTCGCTCGCCGCCCGGGGCGAGGAGCCCATCGGCGTCGAGCGCATGATGCGCGACTACCGCATCAACAAGATCTTCGAGGGCTCCACCGAGATCATGCACCTCTTCATGGCCCGAGAGCTGGTGGACAAGCACCTGCAGCTGGCGGGGGCGATCATCGATCCCGAGAAGGGCTTCTCCGCGAAGCTGGCCGCCCTCCCGGGCATGGCCGGGTTCTACGCCTGGTGGTATCCCACGCGTTGGCTGGGCTGGGGCTTCTGGCCGCGCTACGCGTCCTTCGGCCGGCTGGGCGCCCACCTGCGCTTCGTCGAGCGCAGCTCGCGTCGCCTCGCCCGCCAGAGCTTCCACGGGATGCTCGTCTACCAGGCCAAGCTGCAGACGAAGCAGGCCTTCCTCTTCCGCCTCGTGGACATCGCGAACGAGCTGTTCGCGATGGCGGCCTCGATCACCCGCGCGCACGCGCTCGCCGAGACGAGGAGCTCGGAAGCGGCCGAGGCCACCGACCTCGCGGACCAGTTCTGCCGCTCCGCGCGCCGGCGCGTCCGGCAGCTCTTCCGCGACCTCTGGAGCAACGACGACGACGCCCGCTACCGGACCGCCCTCGACGTGCTCCGCGGCCGGCACGCCTGGCTGGAGCGGGGTCTGGTCCAACCCGAGCCAAAGAACGCGCTCGCGGCGCCGGAGAAGAAGGAAGAGGTCCCGGCCGGCGTGGCCTGACGGGTCGAGCCGCTATCGAAGCCGGCCGCGCCTCCCCGGACGGCGGCGACGACGCTTCGCGAAGACGGCGGGCAGAGGCTCGGACACGCGATCCGGCCCCGGGGATTGGCCAAGCAGGCTAAGAGCGGTGGGCGGATCCACCACCAGCACGGGGCTGTCGTCGAAGCCGGCGGGATCGCGTGTCACGCGCAGATCGCAGTCGCCCGCTTCCTTTCCGCCGCGGCCCAGAGAGCCGTGGCCGCCGCGACGAAGGGCGGCCGGCTGAGGACAAAATCGAGGACGACGTTGACGTCCAACAGGATGCGCGTCACCTGTGCTTGCGCTCGAGGTAGTCGACATACGCCTCCCGATGGTCGGCGGTGCCCCGCAGCGGGGCCAGCCGCCGCCGAAGCCGCCGCGTGATCGGGGGGAGCTCATCCTCTGAGGAGCCCGCAGGCGCGAGACCACGTCGAGATAGGTTTCGACCAGACGCGAGACGGACGTGCCGCGCTGCCGCACCCCGGGAATGAACGCGCTTCCCAGGTGCAAGCTCGGTGCCACGGGCTCACGGCGTCGAGCCCTCCGCGGCGAGCCTCAGGCGATCGAGTGACCGGCGGCGGGCAGTTCGAGAACCAGGAGCGGGCCCCCCAGGTCCGACCGTTCGCGCCCTACTGGACGGCGACCTTGGCCAGCGCTGCCTTCAGCCCCTCGGCGATCCGCATCGGGTCGTCGAGCCCCCAGAAGTGCATGAAGAAGAGCCGCGGCGTCTCCCGCAGCATGTGGGAATGGAGCGCGGTGACCTGGATGCCGTGGGCCTCGAGCTCCCGGATCACGGGGTTTACTTCCTCCGCAACGAGCACGAAGTCACCGGTGGTGGCGACGCGGTTCTCGACCACCTGGAAATTCAGCGCCGTCGCCATCCCGGCGCTCGCCGGGACCTCCATGCCCTCCTCCTCGATCTTCCCTGCTCGCGGCGCGGAGACCTGCAGCACGCGGCCGGCGAGCGCGCCCTGTCGACCGAGGACCGTCTGGATCTTCTCGAACGCGGCAGTCTCGGCCGCGCTCGGGGAGGGTGCCGGTCCCGGGGCCGCGAGCGGCGTCTTCGTCGCTTCCAGAGCGGCGCGGAGCGCCTGCGCGACCTTCTGGGCGTCGCCGTGACCGCCGAAGTGCACGTAGGTCACCTGGGGTGACTCGCCGATGAGGTGGTTGTGAACGGCTAGCACATCCAGCCCTCCGGCCTGGAGCGCGCGGACGACCGGGTTCACCTCGTCGGCCAGCAGGACGAGATCCCCCATGGCCATGACGTGCCCTTCTTGGCTGGCCTTGAACAGGCCCGCCCAGGAACCCAGGGCCAGCGTCGGCGCGACTTCCACGCCCCCGACCGTGACGTGCAGATCCGATCGTGGCCAGCCGTACCTGTGGACGTCTCCGGGAAGGACCCGGCCCGGCCGGCCCAGGGTCTTGTCGACCGCCTCCCACGCCGCTTGCTCGACGGGGCGGGCGGCGAGGAGGGCCGGCGACAACGACAGCATGAGCGCAAGCGACATGCGATTGCGGAGCGTGACTCTCATGGAGACCTCCTCTGGGAGCGTGCCCGACTCTTCCCATCCGTTTCCGGAGACGATGAAACCTGGTGTCGGCCTTCCTCTGCACGCCGCAGGTGCGCGTAGAGCGAGTCGTAGATGAAAGTGGCGCGCGCCACCACGTCTGGATCGTCGCGCCCGACATCGGTGAACCCCTGGCTGATCGCCCAGAGGCCGGCGGCTTCCGGCTCCGTGCTCGGCTCCTCGGGGAAGTCGGCGCAATGGACGATGCGCGCGAGCCGCCGGAGCGCTCCATCCTGCGGAAAGCGCTCGGCCACGATCTGCTCGAAAGAGCAGCGACCGTTTGCGTCCCGGTGGGGATGCTTCGCTCCGGGGGCGTCGAAACCGATCGCGCCCTGGTGTCGCTGGACGTCCGCGACGTCTTCCGGCTCGACGAAGAGGATCTCGGCCTCAGTGTCCACGAAGCGCCGGACGAGCCACGCCGTCGCGGTGCGGTTGACGTGGATCCGCTTGCGCGTCACCCATTTCATGACTGATCGCTCCCGCGATTGAACGACATCACATCATTCGGCTCAGCGCCCCTCGGCCGTGAAATCGTCGAACTCGATGACGGAGTCCGCCTTCGTCCAAAGCCCGACCTTGCCCGCGTCCTTGAACGTCTCGTCCTTCGCGTCGAGGACCTTGTTCCCGTCGTAGGTCACCACGAAGTGATTGCCGGCGGCTTCGACCTTCAGCGTGTGCCACGTGTTCTTGGCGACCTTCACCCCCTGGTTCAGGAAGGCTCGTCGGCGGCCGTTGACGGTGTGGTAGATCGTGCAGTTGTCCTCGTCCGCGTTGCAGCGGCTGATGTAGTAGTTGTTGGCGTCCTTGTACCGCCAGACGAGACCGAAGCCCTGGTCGACGTCGCCGGAGAGGGGTCTCGCCCTCACGGTGAGCACGACGTCCTTGTACGTGCCTTCCTTGAGCACAGCGACGGGAAAGCGGTAGTCCGTCTTGTCGGCGCTCTCCTGGACGAGGACGTGGTTGCCGGCGCCGCCCTTCTCCAGACGGACGACCCACTTCCCCTCCGCGCCGCCGCCGGTGCGGGCGAACTCGAACCCGGGGGGTGGAGACCCGATGACGTCGGCCTCGAAGTCCCGCTTCAACGAATCGGCCGACGTCGCAAGCGTCGAGAGGGACGCGACCACGGTCACGAACACCATGGAATGCTTCATCGGGCTCTCCTCCGCGCCCGCGGGAGGGGCGCACGCAGCATTGTACGGACCCGTGTCCCGCGAGGTGCCTGAAGAGTCTCGCTGAAGTCTACGTCCCTACGGCAGCCCGAGGCCGAAGCTCCGGTAGCCGCCGCCTGATGGTGAGGGCCGCTCGCTCGCGGCATCGCGTGAAAAGAGCCTTGTAGACCCCGCAGTAGGGGTCCTTCGCGAGGATCGTCCCCTTGGCGGCGAAGGTGCGGACCGGGCAGCCGCCGTGGCACAGCGAAAGGTGCGGGCAGGTGCCGCAGTCCTCGTGCTCCACCAGGTGCTTGGGCCGGTCGAGGAACGCCTGGCGGGCGGGGCTCGCCCCCAGCATCTCGGAGAGGCTCGTGGTGCGGAAGACGTTGCCGAAGCGGTGCGCGGGGTAGCTCGTGACCCAGCAGTCGCAGAGGGCCACTGAGCCGCGTGCGTCGATCGCGGCGAACTCGTTCGCGCAGTTGGGCTGCCAGATGCAGGGCAGCTGGGCCGAACGGCCCGCGAAGGTGTCAAGGAGAGCATCGAACGGACCGAGCCGAAAGCCTCCTTCGAAAGCCGTCTCCAGCCAGGTGTCCAGGAGCTCGAGCAGGAAGCGAGTGAGCGGCTCCGCGGCCAGGGTGTCGCCGCCCTGCCCCGGCCCTCCCGGGAAGGGCAGGTTCACCTGCAGGTCGTCGATGCCGGCCTCGCGCGTGTAGAACGACAGGAAGGATTCTCATCTGTCCTCCCGTGGGTGGTTCGCAGGTATCGGATCACTGGCGCGGGCGGACATGGGGCGGCGCCTAGGGCTGGAAGTAGCCGTTGACGTCGAGGATCAGATGGACGGTCCCCGAGGCCTGGCCGACGAACGCGGCGAGGCTGCCCTCCGCGTTCAGCCGCACGATGGCGTTGTTCGACCGGGTCTGCGCCACCCCGTAGTTGATCGAGGAGACGGCGGGCACCGCCAGGCCCCCCGGGTGCAGGCGCAGGTTGCCGACCGCGGTGGGACCGGTCACGGCCATGTTCACGGACACGGCGAGGGCCGTGTCGGGTATGCCGCAGACGCGGACCAGCGTGAACTCGCGATCCGCGCCTGCGACGAGCGCGGGGCCGCCGAGGGGGCCGTCGGGGCCGCGGGTGTCGATCGCGCGACAGGGGGCGAGGGTGAAGAAGTTGGTGGGGACGGGAATGTCGAAGACGTAGGCCGCCCCCGCGTTCGTGCCGGAGGAGAGGTGGGACCCCACCACCGCCACGCCCTCCGCGATAGCGACCGCCCGGCCGAACTCGTCGCCCGCCGCCCCGTCCGAGGCCACGAGCTTCTGCGACTCCGTGGCGCTGACCCAGCCCGCGGCGGGCGCAACGAAGAGGTAGGCCGAGCCCTGGCTGGAGGAGCCGCCCACGTCGTCCTGATAGGAGCCCACCACCACCACGTCTCCCCCCGCCGCCACCGACACCCCGAAACCCGTAACCGCGCCGTCGGAGGCGGTGAGCCGCGCCGTCTCCGTCGCGTTCAACCAGGCGCCGCCGGGTCGCTCGAAGACGTAGGCCGCCCCCAGGCTCAAGCCGCCGACGTCGGCCCCCCACGCCCCCACCACCGCGGTGTTGCCGTCCAGGGCCACCGAGATTCCCATCTCGTCGAGGCCCCCGGGGACGAGCGCGGTCAGCTTGGCGGTCTGGGTCATGTTCGCCCATCCGCCGCCCGGCTCCTCGAACACGTAGGCCGCGCCCTCGTTGGCCGACGTCCCGTCCTTCCCCGGCGCCCCCGCGACGATCGTGTCGCGGTCGATCGCGACGGAGAGTCCGAGCAGATCGCTGGGCATCCCGTCGGTGGCCGACAGCTTCGCGGTCTGGGTGGTCGTCGTCCATCCCCCGCCCGGCATCACGAAGACGTAGGCCGCCCCCTGGTTCCCCGGCGGCCCGTTGTCGGCGTAGCGCGACCCCACCACGATCACGTCCGTGCTCACGGACACCGCGCATCCGAACTCGTCGAAGTCGGCCGCGTCCGAAGCCGTGAGCTTGGCGGTCTGCGTCGCGCTCACCCAGCCCGCCGCGGGCCGGACGAACACGTAGGCGGAGCCACGGTTGGCGCCGGGCCCGAGGTCGTCGTCGAGGGCCCCCACCACGATCGTGTCGAGGTCCATCGCCACCGCGAAGCCGAAGAAATCGGAGGCGGCCCCGTCGGACGCCGTGAGCTTGGCGGTCTCGGTCATGCTCGCCCAGCCCGCCGCTCCCATCACGAAGACGTAGGCGGCCCCCGCGTCGACGGTGGCCCCCGCGTTCGTGTTCGCGAACGGCGCGCCCACGACCACGGTGTCGCCGCTGACCGCCACCGAGTAGCCGAGCTCGTCGTTCTGATCGGCATCCGACGCGGTGAGCTTCGCGATCTGGAACAGCGGGTCGACGGTCAGGGGGTAGAGCGCGTCGCGGTCGTCCACTTCGATGGAGAGGCGCCCCTCGCGCAGCTCGAGCCGCGACTTCAGCTCGCGCCCGGCGGCATCCACGGCGAACAAGCCCCGGTACCGCCAGCCGGCCGACTGACCGAGCCAGACCCCTCCTTCCCCGTCCTCCGCCGCGTTGCCGCTCAGGTCCATGGTCAGCCGCACCGGTCCGCGATCGCCGGGGGGAGGCGTGGCGAGGGTGAAGCCCTGCTCCAGACCGGAGGGTCCGTTCACGTACCACTCCGTTAGGGAGCCGCGACGGTACTCGACGCGGTTCGCGGTCGCCGAGACGGGTTTCGGGACGACCGGGCTCGGCGCGGTGACGTCGCCGCGCCCGAGGCCGCGGTAGCGGAGGTGCCACTCCTGTGCCGGCGAGGACACGCGGACGCCGTCGGCGGAGAGGTCCATGGCGAGATCGTGGCGCGCGTTCTCGAGACGGTAGCCGTCGGGCGTCGGGCGCGCGTGGAAGGCGTGAGCGTCGCGACCGATCGCCCCGGATACCGTCGCGTGTGCCCCGGGGGGAAGCCGGAAGGGCTCCGCCTTCGTGTTCGGCGCCGACGGCGACCACCGTTCACTCCCGGCGGCTCGTCCAGGCAAGTGGACGGAGGGACCCGTGACGATCGCGCCTGCCAAAGCGGAGACCAAACCGTACCTACCCACGCCTGTCATCGCCAACGAAGGCTACCGGCGCCGACGTACCGCGTCAATCGTGTTTCGGTTGGCCGCTTCGGCACGCATCATCCACCTGGCAGCAGCCCCGTGGTCGTCCAGGTAGTCCTGAAGCGACTCGGTCTGGACGGAGTTGCTTGAGAAACCGCTTGAAGTGACTCGCCGCTTTGGAGCGCGCACACACTCAGCGGTTCTGAATCCGCTAAGTGACTTGTTCTATTGTGTTTATTATGGTGGAGGCGGCGGGAGTCGAACCCGCGTCCGGAAGCGCGCCTACGAGAGACCCTACAGGCTTAGTCCGACCTGGTGTTTCGCCGCGGACCGTGAAGGCCGGACAAAACCGGCCGCGACTAGTCCGATTGATCTCGCCCTCCGCCTACGGACCGAAGGCTCGGGGCCAGCCCACCTTTATGACGCTCTATCCAGCCGCCGTGGGCGGGCAACCGGGAGAGCGGGTTGCCTAAGGGTTAGTTAGGCAGCCAGTGCCAAGTTATCGTTGGCAGTTTTGGTTTTCCCACCGGATTATACGAGCCGGTAAGCACGCTCGGCCTGCATCTCTCGGGGTCGTCGTTCCCGTCGAAACCGTGACGCCCCCTTACACTGATCTCCAGTGTAGCACCCTCAGCGGCACGGCGTGAGACCCAGCTCGCGAGGTGCTTCTCGCCGCCCGGGCCGTTGAGCTTCCAGTAGGCGAGACGGGTCGACCCCAGGAGGACGGCCTCCTCCCCGCGCCGGGCCCGCGAACCGCAGCAGGCGGTACGGGGAGGCCGCCTCGACTGGAACGTCGAGATCACCCGCCCTGCGCCGTCGACGGTCCACGCGATACGTGAAGGCCTGGAAGCGCCCGGCGGGCACCGGTCAGCGGAGTCGGACTCGCGCTCCGCGAGATGCTCGCCTTCGTCCAGGCCAGCGGCCGATGCATCGAGCCGCGACCGGAGCAGGCTCGGCAGGAAGGGCACGCTGCGGCTCTCCCCCGCGGCTTCAGGTAGCTCGCCGTTCCAGCCCCGCAGCAGGATGGGCAGCGCGTCCTCGAACACGCCGTCGCTCGGGAACGGCAGGTCGTCGCTGCCGTCGGCTTCGCCGTCGAAGTAGCTGTGGAAGACGCCCGGCGACGCGGCCGGCCCGCGGCAGGATCTGGTGGTAGACGTGGCCGCACCACTCCTGGCTGGAGAAGCTGACCTTGGCGACCGGCCAGCCCGCGGCCACGCGCGCGAAGGTCGAGGTCATGACGTTGTAGTCGTAGATCCCGGTCTGGAAGTCGCGCACGGCGTTCAGCTTCATCACCGGGTAGACGTCGGAGGGCGGATGCTTGCCGGGGTCGGCCTTGACGCGCAGCGCGTCGGAGAAGTCCTCGGTGACGAAGACGTCAGCACGGCGGTGCCGGCGCGGGGCGCCCCGTAGCGCGGCTGGGTCAGACGATAGCCGTTCAGCTCCGCCTTGCCGTCGCCCCAATGCGCCCAGAAGTCCTCGGCCGCCCGCCGGCGCCGCCAGGGCCAGCGCCCACAGCCAGACGATGCTTCGGACCTCATCATCCCGCCATCATATCTCCGCGGCGGGGGCAGACCGGCTCCAAGGGGCAGGACGAGCAGAGGGGACGCGCGCGGCAATGCTCCTTGGCGAGGCGCACGATCTGCGCGTGGTAGTCGTTGAAGAGCGCGGCGTCCCGCGGGCAGGCGCTCGATGGAAGAAGCGCTGGACATCCGTCGTAGGGCTCGTCGCCCGCAAGGAGACCCAGGCGCGAGAAGACGCGTCGGGTGTAGGCGTCGACCACGAAGACGGGATGGCCCGCGGCGTAGAGCGCGATCGAGTCGCCGGTCTCGGGCCCGATGCCGTCCACCTCGAGAAGAAGCGCGGCGCAGGACGGCCGGGTCTTCGCGCGACATCCCTTCCACTCGCCCGCCGTAGCGCGTATGGATGAAGGAAAGGAAAGCCCGGACGCGTCCAGCCTTCACCCGGTAGGTCCCCGAAGGGCGGAGGAGGGAGGCGAGACGGGCCGGGGGCAGCGATCGCAGCCCTTCGAACGACAGGCAGCCCGCGCCGCCCGCAACCGGCGAAAGCCTTTTCGACGTTCGGTCCAGGCGGTGTTCTGTGTCAGGATCGCCCCGAGGCACACCTCGAAGGGCGTGTCTCCCGGCCACCACCCGGCGTGGCCGAACCGCCGGAGGAGGAGGCGGTAGATGCGAAGCGGTCCCGCCCGTCGAGATCCCCCCCTCTGTGCCGTGCGCCCCATCGGCCCCGACGTTACCCCGAGGAAGGATCGACGGGAACCCGATATTGACAGTCCATGCTCAGGTACTTGATAATGCAACGATTGCTAACTCCACATCAGACGGCGCTTTCTGACGAATGGGCGCCCGAGGTAGCCGATGAGCCTAGAAGACGACCTGAAGGCAAGGGCGCTGGCCCTCATCAGCCAGCAGATGGCGAACTGGGTCGTGGAGATCCAGCGGCAGCATCCGGCGAGCACCAGGCCAACCTCGTCCGCACCTCGACGACCTGCAGGAGACGGTCGCCCGCTACGACGAGAAGATCAACGAAGGCGAGATCGGGCCTCGGCCATGGCCGAGGTCGTGGCCGCCCAGCCCGCCGCCGGCCGCCGCCGGGCCGGGCTTCGACGAGCCTCAAGGCCTCGCTCGCCGCGATCGAGAAGGGCACGAGCCTCTCCGAGGTGCTGACCTACCTCGTCAACGAGGTCTCGCAGTACGTCGATCGCGCCGCGATGTTCATCGTCAAGGGCCCGAGCGCCATCGGCTGGTACGCACGCGGCGTCGACCCAGCCCGACGTCGGTCAAGCAGGTCAGCGTGCCGCTCGAACGCCGACACCGTCTTCCGCATCGTCCTCAACTCGCGCCACGCGCTGCGCGGCCACATCGAGCCATACGCCGGGCACCGCCCAGGCGCTGGCCCGCCTGGGCGGCGACCCGCAGGGCATCCTGGCCGTGCCCCTCATCCTGCGCGACAAGCTGGCGGCGATCCTCTACTGCGACACCGCCCAGGAGGAGGTGCCCGCGCCGGACGCCGACCTCGATCGAGATCCTGGTCCTCTTCGCGGGCAAGACGATCGACCTGCTCTCCGTGCGCGCCCAAGCCGGCGGGCGTCGACCCACGACCGCGGGCACGACCGCCGAGCGTGCGGCCGCGATCCGTCGGCGAGGCGACGAGGTCCGCGAGCGCGCGGGCGTCCCGCCGCCGCGTCGCCCCCGCCCCTCCCCCGGCGGCCGCCCCCGAGGGCGAGGGCGCCTCCACCGTCATGTTCAACGCGGCCACCTTCGCCCAGATGAAGCAGCAGCCGGCCGCGCCCGCGCGACCGGCGCCGCCTTCGCCCGCCCGGCCCGCGCCGCCCCGCGGCCCGCGCCCTCTCCCCGGAGGAGCAGAAGGCCCACGAGGACGCCAAGCGCTTCGCGCGCCTGGTGGTGAGCGAGATCAAGCTCTACAACGAGGCGAAGGTCAACGAGGGCCGGCGCAACAAGGACATCTACGAGCGGCTGAAGGAAGACATCGAGCGCGGCCGCCAGATGTACGCCGACCGCGTCGCCGCCGCACGTCCGCGACTCCACGAACTACTTCTACGACGAGCTCGTCCGGATCCTGGCCGGGGGCGACGCCGGGCGCCCTCGGCCCGATGTAGCGCTCGTCACTGTCGCCTTGCTGTTAACGTCCGATCGCGACTCGTCGTACTCCTGGCCGCGGCCGCTCGCCCCGTCGCGTACCGGCGTCGGAGCGCCGAGCCGCGCCACGCCCGAGGAGCAGGCCGCTCCGCGACGCGCTCGCGCGCGCATCGGTCGCGAGCCCTCCCGGCCGGCTTCGCGCGGACGCGCTGCGCCGCGGTCTCCGCCGCCCATCCCGGCACGGCCGCCTCGGGCCTCGCCCAGCTCGCGGCGGGCCTCGCGCTGCTCGACGGGCAGAAGGCGCGGCGAGGCCTCCCCTTCCTGACGCCATGCCGACGTGCAGCAGACCCGGCGCTCGCCGACCACGCCCTGCTCGCGGTCGGCCGCGCGCAGCGAGGCGCTGCAGACAGTGCGGACGCGGCCGCGCAGTCCTACCTGGCCGCCGCGGCCGCGGGCACGACCCCGCTGGCCTGCGCGGCGCTGCCCGCGCGCGGCCGAGGCCTTCGTGAAGGCGGGCGCGCCCGCAGCCGGCCGCGGAGCCGCTCGAGCGCACCTCGAGCGACTGCCCGGGCGCAGGCGCCCGGAGCGCTCGCTCCGGCTGGCGCCGAGATTGCGGCGAGCCGCGGCGACCGTCGGGCCGCGGCCGCTCGCCTACGATCGGCTGGACCGCGAGTTCCCCGCCTCGCCCGAGGCGCGGGAGGCCGCGCCCAAGCTCGCGGCGCTGGACTCGCTCGTGCCCGCGCGTTCGCCGCGGAGGAACGGGCCGCGCGACCTCCGGAAGGCGCCGGCGCTCCTGCGACGCGGGCGCAACGCGGACGCCGCCGCCGCGCTCCGCTGCGTCCCCGCCGCCGCGCTCTCCGACCGCGGACGCCGACCTCGTGCGGGTGCGGCTGGGCCGCGCCCTGCTCGCGCTCCGGCGCGACGTCGCAGGCCGAGGCGCTGTTGCGGGCCGTCCCCGCGCCGTCGCCCTATGCGGCGGAGGCGGCCTTCCAGCTCGCGCGCATCCGCTACCGCCGCGGCGGCTCGCACCGAAAGCCTACGAGGCGGTGGCCGGAAGCTTCCCGGGCACGCCCTGGGCCGAGGAGGCGCTGCTCGCCCTCGCCAACGACTACCAGAAGGACGCGCGCGACGACGAGGCGCTCCCCTACTTCCGCCGGCTGCTGCGAGCAGTATCCCGACGGCCGCTACGCCGAGCGGGCCACCTGGCGGGTGGCCTGGGCCGACTACCGCGCCGGACGCTACGAGCGGCCGCCCAGAGCCTCGAGAAGACGGCCCGCCTGCGCCCGCCTGTCCAGCGCCACCGCCCGGCTTCCTCTACTGGGCCGGGCGCGCACGGGCCGCCCTGGGCCAGACGGAGCGCGGCTCGCCTGCTCTACGAGGAGACCGTGCGGCGCTACAAGTACGCCTACCACGGCCTGCGCGCGCGCGGAGGCCCTGGCCCGGCTGCCCGCCGGCGCCGCCTCGAGCGTCCGGCCGCCGCCGTCCCTGGTGGCGGCGTCGCCGCCCGAGCGCCGAGCTCCCCGAGCCGCAGCGACGCGCGCGTCCGCCAGCTCCTCCTCATCGACCGGCTCGACGAGGCGCAGGACGAGCTGCGGCCGCTGCCCGCCTCGCGCCGAGGCCAGGCCACGATGGCCTGGATCGACTGGCGCCGGGGCCGCCTCCGGCCCGCCATCATCGCCGATGAAGCGGGCCTATCCCCGAGTACATCGGCGAGGCGGGCGACCGCCTGCCCGACGAGGTCTGGCGGATCCTCTACCCGATCGAGTTCGAGGAGACGCTGCAGGCGCAAGGCCGCCGAGCGAAGGGCTCGACCCCGCCCTCGTGGCCGCGCTCATCTGCCAGGAGTCGACCTTCGACGCGCGGCGCCTGAGCCGCGCGGGGGCGCGCGGGCTCATGCAGGTGATGCCGGCCACCGGGCGCAAGCTCGCCCGCGACCTCTGGGTCGCGCTACCGACGCGCCGCCCTCCACGATCCCGCAGACCAGCCTCGACTTCGGCACCCGCTACCTGCGCCAGATGTCCGACCGCTTCGACGGGCGCGGTCGAGCGCGTCGCTCGCCGCCTACAACGCGGGGCCGCACCGCGTGGACGCCTGGACCGCGCCGCGTCCCGGACCTCCCGCCGAGGAGTTCGTCGAGAGCATCCCCTTCACGGAGACGCGGCTACTACGTGATGATCATCCTCGCCGAGCCGGGAGCAGTACCGGCGGCTCTACGGCCTCGAGAAGCCCGCCGGCCGCGCCCGCCGCGGGTGCCCGCCCATGAGCTTCCGCATCGGCGACTTCAAGCCGCAGATCGACCCTGCGCTTCTCAAGAAGGCAGGGAGCGCCCATGCGCAGCGACGGACGGGCGCCGGACCAGCTCCGGCCGGTCACGCATCACCCCGCAGCTACATCAAGCACGCCGAGGGCTCGGCCCTGATCGAGGTCGGGCGACACGCGAGGTCATCTGCACGGTGAGCGTCGAGGACCGCGTCCCGCCGTTCCTCAAGGGCAAGGGCGAGGGCTGGATCACCGCCGAGTACGGCATGCTGCCCCGCGCCACCACCACGCGCTCCCAGCGCGAGGCCGACCAGGGGCCGTGCCTCCGGGCCGCACCCACGAGATCCAGCGCCTCATCGGCCGCTCGCTGCGCGCGGTCGTGGACCTGAAGGCGCCTGGGCGAGCGCACGCTCTGGGTGGACTGCGACGTGATCCAGGCCGACGGCGGCACGCGCACGCGCCTCGATCACCGGCGTCGTTCGTCGCCCTCGTGGAGGCCCTGCGCCACATGAAGAAGGCAGGGACGATCCTCGGCGAGCTGCCCCTCCTCGACTTCGTGGCCGCGACCTCGGTGGGCAAGGTCGGCGACGAGATCCTGCCTCGACCTCGCCTACGACGAGGACTCGACGGCCGAGGTCGACATGAACATCGTCAAGACGGGCCGCGGCCGCTTCGTCGAGATCCAGGGCACCGCCGAGGACGACGCCCTTCGGCGAGGACGAGCTGAAGGCGCTCCTGGCGGCGGCCGACAAGGGCATCCAGGAGCTGATCGCGCTCCAGCGGAAGGTCGCTGGGCGACGTCGAGCTGAAGAAGAAGACGGCCTAGCCCCTTCACCCTCGTCCCAGGTCCCCTCGGGGCGAGGCGAGCGGCAGCGCGCGCGCCAGCGGCCCTCGAGGAAGTCGAATGCGTGCGCCGCGTCCTTCTCCATGGCCCCCCTCCCGGTTCCTGCTACCGAGCTTAGAGCCGGGAGCGGCCGACGGGAAGAGCCAGTCGCTCTCAGCCCCTTCGTGCTTCGGGCAGGCCGGCCAGGAACTCGCGTAGCCTCGCGAACGCCTTTCCCCGATGGCTGACCCGGTCCTTCTCCGCGCGCGGCACCTCGCCGAAGGTCTTTCCGTAAGGCGGGTAGAAGAACAGCGGGTCGTAGCCGAAGCCCCCTTCGCCACGCATGTCGTCGGCGATGACCCCTTCCACCGACTCCTGGGCCTGGAACAGCAGGGTCTCCCCACGCACCACTGCCACCGCGCTCGTGAAACGGGCCCCCCGGCGCTCGCGCGGAAGTCCTTCGAGCTTGCTCAGCAGGAGCCGATTGCGATCGAGATCGCTCGCCCCTTCCCCGCCGAAGCGGCTCGAGTAGAGCCCGGGGCCACCGTCGAGCGCATCCACCGACAACCCCGAGTCGTCAGCCACGGTCAGCCGCCCGGAGCGTCGCCCGTAATAGAGGGCCTTCAGCGTCGCGTTCTCGAGGAACGTCTGTGCCGGTCTCCTCGGGCGATTCCGTCAGACCCAGCTCGGCCGGTCCGAGCACCCGAAAGGGCAAGCCCTCCGCGAGCTGTCTCATCTCGCTCAGCTTTCCCGCGTTCTGGCTGGCCAGGAGCAGGTCGGTCAGCATGGGTAGCAGCCCATCATAGCGAGGTCCTGTGGTATAGTGAAACCGTGAAGAACATCACGGTATCACTTCCCGACGAGGTCTATCGTCGTGCGCGCGTCATGGCCGCCGAGAGGGACACCTCCGTGAGCGCTCTCGTCCGAGAGTTCCTGCTTTCCCTTGGCAAAGACGAGACCGCGTTCGAGCGCCGCAAGCGGCTGCAGGACGAGGTGGTGGCCTCGATTCGGAGCTTCCGGGCGTCCGACCGAGTCGGTCGTGACAAGGTGCACGAGCGCCGTGCGCTTCGTTGACACGAATATCCTCCTCTACGCCGTCAGTACCGCTTCCGAGGAATCGGGGAAAGCCCGTGTGGCCCGGCGACTCCTCGACGGTCGGGACCTCGCCCTCTCGGTGCAGGTCCTGCAGGAGTTCTACGTACAGGCAACGCGGGCCAGCCGGCCCGATGCCCTGAGCCACGACCAGGCGGCCGTCCTCGTTGAGGCCTTCCTGCGTTTCCGCCTCCAGGAGATTACTTTGCCGATCCTGCGCGCCGCTCTGGAGACCAGCCATCGCCATTGCATCTCGTATTGGGATGCGGTGATCCTCGAGGCGGCCCGGGCCCTCGAATGCCGGGTCGTCCTATCGGAGGACCTGACCCACGGGGCCGACTACGACGGCGTTCGGGTCGAGGACCCGTTCAGAAGCTGAACACTCGATCGCTCCGTCCTTGAGGGCGTGCGCGCCCGGCTGCTATCATCCTTCCATCGGGGCGTAGCGCAGCCTGGTAGCGCACCTGCCTTGGGCGCAGGTGGTCGCCGGTTCAAATCCGGCCGCCCCGACCAACCTTGATTCATTGGAAGCCCAGGCCGTCACGAGACGTTCGACGACGCCCGCAGTCTGCGCTCACCGCTTGCCATGGCCTCATCGCGCTCGTCGGGCTTGCCGCGATGGTTGCGGCGCTTCCGGCCGCGACCCCGGTCCTCCTCACCGTCGCGGAGGTGCCGCTGCCCGGACCGGCCGTGCGGTTCGACTACCAGGCCCTCGACCAGGACACCGACCGCCTGTACATCGCGCACATGAACGCGGACACGCTCGTTGTATTCGACGTCAAGGCCAGAAGAGTCGTGGCCGACCTCGAAGGCTTCGAGAGGGTCCACGGCGTGATCGCCGTGCCCGCCAAGGGGCGGGTCTATGCGACGGTCACGGGCCGGCACCATGTAGCGGTCGTGGACTCCAAGACGCTCGCCGTCCTGGCCCGCGTGGGCGACATCGTGTATCCCGATGGGCTCGCCTACGCGCCGGGAGTCGAGCGGGTGTTCGTCTCGGACGAACACGGAGCGGCGGACGTAGTGATCGACGCGAAGGCGAACCGGCAGTTGACCTCGATCCCACTCGGAGGGGAAGCCGGGAACACGGTCTACGACTCGGGGGCGCGGCGGATCCTGGTAGCGGTGCACGGAAAGAATGAGCTCGTGTCCATCGACCCCGCTACCGCGCAGATCGTCGCTCGGACACCCCTCCCCGGAGTCGCCGATCCCCACGGCATCGCGCTCGACGTCGAAGGGCGCCTGGCGTTCGTCGCCGGTGAGGCCAACGGAACGCTCGCCGTCGTCGACCTCGAGAAGCTACGTGTGCTCGAGACACACAAGGTCGCTGACGGCCCCGACGTCCTTGCGTTCGATCCCGGCTGGCGGCGGCTCTACGTCGCGTCGGAGTCGGGTGGCGTGAGCGTGTTCACGGAGGCGCCCTCCGCAGGGGCGGGCGGCAAGCGCCTCGTCCGCGACGGCGACATCTCGATGCCCCACGCCCACACCGTGGCCGTGGACCCGCGCAGCCATCTGGTCTACTTCCCTCTCGAAGACATCGACGGCCGCCCCATCCTGCGGATCATGAGCTCGACAATGCCGCAGCGGCAAGGCGGGCACTGAAGAGTCGGGAACCATGCCCCGCGAAACGGCTCGGATCCCCATCCCCCGCTCCTTCGCCAGTCGATCGAACAGGGACGCCGCCACCAGGCTCTTCGCCGATCCATGCTCACATACGAACACGACCGTGGGCGAAGGCTTCATGGCACCTCCCACTCCCGCGGAGCGCGTGCTCGCCAGCAGGATACCCAGAACGCCGGCCGCGCCGATGAGAAGCGGCTCGGGGATCCGCTTCAGGCGAACCAGCACGAGCAGCGAACCCAGAGCGATGGCGACGGTGGTGACGTCCACGAGGGCCCGCCGTCCGAGGACGAACGCCGCTCCCGCGATGGCCCCGGTGGCGGCGGCGGTCACGCCGTCGACGAATGCCTTGATCGCCCGATTCTGGGACCAGCGCTGGAAATGCGGCGCGGGGATCACGGTGAACAGGTAGCACGGCAGGAAGGTGCCGAGCGCGGCGACCACGGCGCCCGCGAGGCCGGCCACGAGGTACCCGATGAAGCCCACCGTGATGACGACCGGGCCGGGCGTGATCATCGCCACCGCCACCGCGTCCAGGAACTGTCGCTCGTTCAGCCAGCGGAACTCCTGGACGACGCCGCCGTGAAGGAAGGGCACGATGGCGAGGCCGCTGCCGAAGACGAACGCCCCGGCCTCGGCGAAGTACCAGCCGATCCGCCACAGCGTCGTCCGGCTGCGGGCCGGCCCGACGAGCCCGGTGAGCAGGCCCGACGGGCAGGGCCACGGCCGAGCGCCGTCCGGGGCGCACCGGCGAGGGGCAGGCTCCGGACGAGCAAGCGCCAAGGCGCCCGCTCCGACGAAGACCCACACGATCTCCGACTCCGTCCACGCCGTGACGAGGCCGGCGGCGGCGAAGAGCGCTCCAGAGCAGGCGCGTCGCGCCCGAGAGTGAGACGGGTCAGCTTGACGGCGCTCCGCGCGATGATCGCGATGACGGCCGCGCCGATCCCGTAGAAGGCGCCCTGCATCCAGGCGCAGGCCGCCGAAGCGGACGTACACGAGCGCGAGCGCCAGCACCATCAGGAACGACGGGAGCACGAAGGCGAGCCCGACGAGCGCCGGCGCCGAGCGCCCCGCCCCGCGCCCAGCCGAGGTACATCGCGAGCTGCGCCGCGAGCGGGCCGGGCGCGAGCTGGGCCAGGGCGAGGCCTTCGCGGTACTCCTCGGCGCTGAACCAGCCCCGGCTCCTCCACGAGGTCGCGCTGCATGAAGCCCACGAGCGCGATCGGCCCGCCGAAGCCGGTCGTGCCGAGCCGCAGGAAGTAGCGGACGCAGGTCCGCGCAGCGTGCACGCGGCTCGTCGCCGTCATGCACGGCGCTCACCTCGTCAGGCTCGAGCCGCGACAGCTCGTCGTAGAGATGGACCGCGGCCCGCATGCACTTCTTCCAGTCGCCCAGGTGCAGGCTCTCGTTCTCCGAGTGCGCCCCGCACGCCGGGTCCTCGACGCCCGGTCAGCAGGCACGGCGCGCCCTTCAGGAAGTCCGAGAAGGGCTGGACGAAGCCGATGGAGCCGCCCGCGCCCATCATCACCGCCTCCTTTCCGAAGCCGGCCTGCGAGGGCCCGTCGCGCCGCCTCGAACGCCGGGCCCTCGGGGTCCGTCGCCCACCAGGGCGTGCTCCGGACGATGCGCGCCTCGACGTGCGCCCCGTGCGGCGGATTCCGCGTGAGCTTGCGGATCAGCAGCTCTCCCGCCTCGCGCGAGTCCATGTTCGGCACCGTGCGCATGGAGATCCGCGCGCGGGCCGAGTCGACGATCTGGTTCGACGAGCCCAGGATGGGATGGGACTCGAAGGCGATCACGGTGAGGGAAGGCCGGGTCCAGAGCCTCTCGTACACCGAGAAGGCCCGCTCTCCGGCGAGCCCGACGCCCTTCAGCAGCCCGGTGGCGCGCGCGAACTCCGCCTCGTCGAAGGGCAGCCGCCGGATGCGCGCGCGCTGACGGGCGGCGAGCCTGGCCACCCGCCGGTAGAGGCCCGGGATGTTCAGCGAGCCGTCCTTGGCGCGTGAGGTCGGCGATGAGCCGGCAGAGGACCTGCACGGGGTCGGGCACCGCCCCGCCCCTCTGGCCGCTGTGGACGGGCCGCTCCAGGCAGCGCACCTCGACGTCCACCTGGCACATGCCCGCGGAGCCGGTAGGTCAGCGCCGGGGACGCCGGTGTCGAAGTTCGACGGTGTCCGAGAGCACCACCGCGTCGGCCGCCATCATCGTCTTGTAGCGCTCGAGGAAGCGCCCCAGGTTCCCGGAGCCGATCTCCTCCTCGCCCTCGATCAGGAACTTCACGTTGCAGGGAAGCGAGCCGCGCGGTCGCGCAGGTAGGCGGCCACCGCGGCGACGTGCACGAGGATGCCGCCCTTGTCGTCGGCCGTGCCGCGGCCGTAGAGGCGGCCCTTTCGCTCGACGGGCTCGAAGGGCGGCGAGAGCCACTGCTCCGGCCGGCCCGGCGGCACCACGTCGTGATGTCCGTAGAGCAGCAGCGTGGGCGCGCCCGGCCGCTTCGAGCCAGTCGCCGTAGACGTAGGGATGGACGCCCGGAATCTCCAGGATCTGGACGTTCTCGAGGCCGACCTGCCGCAAGCAGATCGGCGAACGCCGCCGGCCGAGCGCCGTACCTCCTCGGGCGGAAACCCTGTCGGCCGAGACGCTGGGGATTCGCGCGAGCTCGACGAGGATTCCCTTGAACTCCTCGAAGCTGGTCGTCGACGGCGCGAAGCGCCGCCTCGACACTCCCGTTCGAAGGCTTCATCGGCTCACCTTTGCTCCATCGGGTCACTCGCCGAGCGCCACGCGAAGCCCGACGCCCGCCGCCACGCCCTCTCGTAGACGACCGCGGCCGCGGCCACGTCCTCGAGCGCCGTGCCCGTGGAGTCGAAGACCGTGATCTCCTCCGGCGACCGCCGCCCCGGCTTGCCGGCCGCGTGACGAGGTCGGCCAGCTCCGCGTGGACGTCCTCGCGCGTCAGGCGCCCGCCTCGAGGGCGTGGTGGAGGTCCCCGATGCACGGCGCACTGCTCGAGCACGTCCGCCACCACGACCGCCGCGGCCATCAGCCGGGATCCAGCTCCTGCTTGTCGGAGCTGTCGGCGCCGACCGCCGCCACGAACGTGCCCGGCCGCGACGTGCTCGCGGAGCAGGAACGGCCGCCGCGACGGCGTGCAGGTCACGCACACGTCGCTGCTCGCGAGCGCGCTCGGCGAGGTCTCGAGTCGGCGCTCACGTCGAAGCCGAGCTCCGCGCGACAGCTCCGCGGCGAAGGCCTGGGCCGTCGCCGTCGTCCGCGTCGAACGCGTAGGCACGCCGCAGGGGCAGCACGCGGGCCAGGGCCCGGAGCTGGGCCCGTCCCTGGCTGCCGCAGCCGCAGATCGTGACGGTGCTCGGCGTCCGGCCGCGCCAGCCACTTCGCGGCCACGGCGGTGGCGGCCGCCGTGCGGCGGACCGTGACCTCCATCGAGTCCATCACGCGCCAGCGGGCGGCCGTCGTCGGCGTCGCACAGCACGATGACGCCCTGGATGGCCGGCAGCCCGTGGCGGCGCGGGTTGCCCGGGAAGTTGGCGTTGGTCTTGGCGGCGAAGTAGAGCCGGCCCAGCTCCAGGCCGGCGGCCTTGATGTGGAAGCCGCCCTCCGAGGCGCGGACGCCGAGGACGCCCGGCGGCAGGCTGCGCCCTTCGGCGTGGAGGCGGAAGGCGGCCTCGACGGCGGCGATGCACTCGTCCGAGGCCGAGCAGGGCCTGGACGTCGCGGCGGGTCAGGACGAGCGTCTGCTCACGCCGTCACCTCTTCCTCTTGAAGTACTCGTAGAGCGCCTCGAACGCCGCGCCGCCGTCGCGCGAGCCGCGCCTCGTCGTCCTTGTGGCGCATGGCGATCCCGGCGATCAGGCGGTCGATGCCGGCCGCCTCCGGCCGCGCGAACTTGCCGTCCTTCAGGTCGATGTCGTGGACGATCTCGGCGATCTGGCGCAGAGCGCCGGGTCCTCGAGCCCGAAGCGGCGCAGCAGCACCTCGAACGTGCAGAGGTCGCCCTCGTGGGTGAACTCGGCCTCGAACATGTCGAAGCGCAGCTCGCCCGGCTCCGGGCGCGTACTCCTGGCCGCGGACGAACTTGAAGCGCGCCTCGGGATCGATGAAGCGCCGGATGAGCCAGGCGCTCGCGATGCGGTCGACGTGCACGCCGCGTGCGCGTCACCCAGGTGCGGCCGCGCACCGTCCGCGGCCGTGCCGACGCGGCCGTCGCCGCCTCGGTCGGTGCGGCCGCAGCGCGGCCTCGACGGCGGCCAGCAGCCCCTCCGACGGTCTCGCGGCCGCGCGGCGCCGAAGAAGTCGATCGCGGCCACTCTCGCCGAGCCGCTTGCGCAGCCGCAGCAGCGCCGCCGCGGCCTGCTCCCTGGTCGCCTGCCGGGCGCTTGCCGCGGCCGGTCGACGCGCGGCCTGGAGGCGGCGCGCCTCCCGGGTCAGCGCGCGCGTAGTCCGCCTCGCGCGCGGCGTTGAACAGCGCCTCGACGGCGGCGTCCGAGAGCCCCTCCACGAAGCGCGCCTCGCAGACGGAGGCGTCTCCGCCGCCGGCCACGATCTCCCGCCGCACCCACTGGAAGTCCTCGAGGGCCTGGTCGCTCCGGGGCAGCACGTAGACGGAGTTCTTGACCGCGACCGCGCCCAGACCCTGCAGGCGCCGGCCGACCTTGACCCGGAGGTAGCTGGGCTTGGGCGGGATCTGGTGGATGAGCAGGAGCCAGCGGGGCTCGGCCGGTTCGGGCACCGAGCGACTATAGCACAACTGAGTTGTATCAATGACACAGTTGTATCAGTCAGGCGTCAGGAACTCGTCGCGCGGGAACAGGTCGTGGTTGAGCCGGCTCCGGGGCACGTATCCGGGGGCGTAAGCGGGTTGGGCCCCCCGAAGGGCCCTCACGAGTTGTCGCGCCGCGAAGTTGCCCAGGTACTCGGTCACCGGGGGCGAGAGGGCGCGCGCCGTCCACTCGTCGACGTCGAGGGGCAACGCCTCGAGGCTCCCCACCAACATCCCCCCCGCCTCCAGCGCGTGCGGGAACACCTTGAGAAAGGTCGCGCGCACGCGCGGGGTGGGGGCCCACGTGCACATCACCCCGCCCGCCTTCAGCTTTCGCGCGCAGCGCGCAAAGAACTCCTCGGAGTAGAGGTTGCCGCTCCCGGCGGTCCAGGGTCGGAGCGCGTCGGCTTCGATCAGGTCGTAGTGCCGATCCCCGCGCTCGAGGGCATTGCGTCCGTCCGCGATCTCGATCCGCACCCGCCGGTCCGTGAGGAACTGATGCAGCTTGGGCTGCTCCTCGCGCGCGTCGAACTCGCGCAGCAGGGGCACCTGCGGGGCCGCGACCTCGAAGACCGTGACCGACTCCGTCTCACGCCGGCAGGCCGCCGCCCACGCGGTGTTTCCGGAGCCGAGGCCGACGATGGCCACGTCGCGGGGCGCGGGATGGACGACCGCGGGGATCGCCCCGAGCAGGGTGTGCTCGCCCCCGCCGTAGGGGAGGACGCTGTTGCTCTTGCCGTTCACGAAGACGAACCACACGTTGGCGTCGGCGGGGGTCACGGCGACGACGCTGGTGGCGTCCTCGCGCACCAACGAAGGGCCGGGCGTCCGTCCGTGGAGACGCAGCCAGAAGTCCCGCTGGCCGGGGAGGATTGCCGCAAGCGACAGAAGAGCGAGGCCCGCGGCGACGAGCAGTGGCCTCACCCCGATCTGCCCGAGGCCGACCCCGACGAACACCACGCCACCCGCGAGCAGAACGCGCAGGCAGCCCGTGTTCCCGAGAACGTTCAGGCCCAGCAGGCCCACGAGCAGGCTTCCCGCGACGCAGCCCGCGATGTTGGCCGCCTGCAGGAACCCGACCTTGCGTCCGGCCGTGCCCGGGTCGTCGTGCACGGCCCGCTGCAGGACGGGGAAGGACAGCCCCATCAGGAACGTGGGTAGCCCGTACAGCAGGGTGGGAAGGAGCAGGTAGAGACGCCAGAAGGCGTCCGGATCGCTGGCTCCGCCCAGGCGGTATCCCTCCGACCCCTGCCAGTAGCCGAAGAACCACTCGTACACGGGGGCGGTCACGGGCAGGCGAGCCAGCAGCAGCGCGCCCATGCCGGCATAGATGAGGATCGCGGACTGCAACACCACGAACAAGATAGAGCGGCCGCCGCACGCGATGGGCCTGGCCGGCGCCCAACAGGGCCCCCAGGGCCCAGCCCACGAGGTAGATCGCGAGCACTGTGCCGAACGTGAAAGCCGAGGACTTCACGCCCACGTCCACGACGCGGAACCAGAGGATCTCCAGAGAGAGGGCGCAGAAGCCGGAGAAGGCATAGAGCCACAGCCACAGGCCGAAGGGGCGGCGCGCTTCGAGGGTTTCGCCCGCGTGAATGATCGGGGCGGGCGCGACTGGCGCGGGAGTCGACCGCGCGACGCGCCGGCTGAGGACCAGGGCCAGCAGGGCGGCCAGGAGGTTCGCGAGAGCGGCGGCCACGACCGTGCCCCGCACGCCGAGATGGCGCAGCAGGATCCAGGGCGCCACGAGCGCGCCCAGACCGGCGCCGAGCGTGTTGATGCCGTACAGAAAACCCACCACGCGTCCGGCCGCGGCCGCGTCGTGCAGCAGGCCGCGGACCAGGAACGGGAGCGACATGCCCATGAAGAGCGTGGGGGGCAGCAGGCTCACGAACTGCACGAGGCCGCCGACCACGGGCGAGGCGAAGAGTCCCGGCGCCCGCACGTAGAGCAGGTCGTAGAACAGGGCGGAGCTCGCCGCGCCGAAGAGCCCGATACAGAGCTCGAGCCCGACGAACGCGAAGAGAGCACGAGAGGGCGAGAGGCGCGTGCAGAGGACGCCGCCCAGGTGGCTTCCCCCGCCGAGTCCGGCCATGAAGGAGGCCACGATGACGGCGACCGAGTAGGCGCCCACGCCCGTCTGCAGCGCGAGCAGTCGCTGCCAGGCCACCTGGTAGACGAGAGCGGCGGCTCCGCTCAGGAAAAAGGCGAGGCCGGCCAGGGCCAAGTCGGCCGAGAGTCTCGATCGCGGCAAGTGCGAGACACTATGCCGCGCCCCGCGGCGGGGTCAAGCCAAGGCCCTCGGGCCCGCGCGTGCTAGAATCAGCCGTTCGGCGCCTGTAGCTCAGATGGATAGAGCGGCAGCCTTCTAAGCTGCGGGTCAGGGGTTCGAGTCCCTTCAGGCGCGCCAAAGCGACACGGTGGTGGATGTAGCTCAGCTTGGTTAGAGCGCCAGGTTGTGGCCCTGGAGGTCGCGGGTTCGAATCCCGTCATCCACCCCAACTTACGGGGCGTCGGGCCGTACAAGGCGCCCTGGGGTTCCACCGGGGTTCCACGGCTTACGAGGCGCCCTCGGGACATGGTCCCAGGCCGTCCCGGGCCCGTAGCGTCGCAGGGCGGGGCAGCAGCGCAGCGAGCAGCCGGAGCGGGGGCGGGGTCACTGCCCCTCACGCTCGCGGGCGAGATCGAGCTGGAGGAGCCGAAGGCCGACGGAAAAGGGACGACAACTTTCCCGGCCGGGAAAGAAGCGCGTCCCTGGCGAAGCGCTTCTGCGCCTCGGCGCGCGTCAAAAGGGCCATCTCCGCGCCTCCCGCGACCGCATGAGGGCGGCGCCGACCGCGTGCGCCTCAGCCGAGGGCGCGTCCACCGCGGCACGCCAGAGCTTCGCCGGGTCGAGCTTAGGGTGCAGCTCGTACATGCCGCGATCCACCGCCAGCAGTCGGCGCCGTTTCAGGCTTTGAACCGCGCGGAGGGCGACGACTCGGGCACTCTGGTTTCGCCCGGCCTCGCTGGCACCTCCGGCCGCCAGCTCCTCGATGTCCATGGGCGAGGCGTAGAACTCGCGCAGGACCAGGGCGAGGATTCGCCACTGGAGCCGGGAGAGCTTCGTCAGCGAAAAGTCCGGCGCGCCACCCTTTTGCGTGAGCGCCCGCTGTTTATGCGGCTTTGCTGAAGTAACTGTTACAGGCATGGGCCGATGCTCTCACGGGCCCACGGGGTACGTCAAGCGGGACGGGCGCGCCCTATGCGGACTCGCGGAAGTAACTGTTACAGCCGCGGCCAGTCAACGGGCCCGGGCTTCCGTGGGATTCACTCACCCGAGGGGCGCCCGCGAAGGACTAGGCTTCCCTCACTTAGGTCACCCTTTGAGGCCGCGCGGGACGGCCAGTGAATGGCCCTCGCTCAGCGGTCGCGCCCGGGCGAGCTCGGCCAGGCCGCGGTAGAGGGCCGGCAGAATTGCGGGCCGCCGCTTCCCGACGAAGCCGATAGCAACCGGCTCGCCGGCCAGGCGCACGATCCACGTCGCCGCCACGCCGCAACGACAGCACCGCAACGCGTCGTCGAGGACGACGTCACAGCACCGGCAATGTCGCGTGGCCACGTCCACGGTTACTCCCTAACGCGGCCGGCTGGGGCACCAACGGGTGGGCGCCCACCCGTTGGTCCGCGACGGACCCAGCTTCCCGCGCGGCCTGGGTGCGGGTCGACATAGGGTGGGCGCCCACCCTATGTCGCAGATCGGTCCTGACCCCATGCTTCGGCTCGATCTGCCGGAGCAACTCGCCGGCCCGGCCCGCGGGCGAGGCCGAGAGTCTGTTTAGCGAGCGTCCAGCGTCACGACCCAGGACAGCGTGTCGCCCGTCTTCGGGGTCAGCGGCGACTTCCACGAGCCCATGCCGTTGCAGCGCACGATGCAACGGTAGTAAGTCGAATCCGTCGACCACCCCGCGTGCCGGCTGGCCTCCAGCTGGACGTCTTGCCGCAGCGAGATAATAAACTGACTCAAATCGGCCAGCACTAGATCGCCCTTGTCGCCCAGCGTCGGAAGCTTCTCCGTCGGGATCACGGGCAGGTTCAGGAGCCGCATTTGACCGTTCGCGCCCACCGTGAAAAAGGGTGCGAGGCTGCCGCCGACCCACTCGGCCCCGGCCTGGTTCAGTACCTTGCTCTGCATCCCGTAGAGTTGGGGAATCACGTTGTAGTTGCAGAGCCAGACCGCATTCCGGTATCCGCCCGCGTACATCCTCGCGTACATCTTCAGGACGTTGGGCAGGAGTACGGTATCCGCCGCCTGCGCTGGAACGGTCTCCTTTGCCACGCTCACGACCGCCGGATCGTTGAGGATGCCGAGCGGCGTGCCCGCACCGGTGCCGGTGAGGAACGCGGAGTCGAGGAAGAAACTCACTGCGGCGCCCATCTTGTTCTCGAGCTGATCGCGGAACGTCTGCCCACCGTCGGCAAGCAACTCATTGCTCGTCTGCGTGTAGGTGGTCAGCTTCAGGGCGGCCATCTCGATCATTCGCAGCTTGCCCGTGCTCTCGGTGAGGGTGCCGAGCTCGGGCTTCCAGTACGCCGAGAAGCCCGCGACGGAGCCGGCGGCGTGACTCGAATCGTCCCAGCCGGGAATCTTGATCGTGTCGGCCGTCATTGGGTAGACCGTGGCACGCGGCCTGACGACTTCGCTCTCCAGGCCCCGGTCTAACCAGGCGGCGGCGAGAGGCTCGGGCACCCCGAAGCCGCCCTCGCTGCCGACGGCCTCGTTCATGGCCGCAGTCGGAACGAGCAGGCGTTGGTCGGTGAACCCGCGCGTCGCGCTCGTGTGGACGGCGGCGAAGTACTCCTCCGCGTCCTTGAAGGACGATGTCTGCGGAGTGCCGAACAGCTCGGCGTATCGGCGCCCACCCGGGCCGGGCCCGTTCGCCCGCTGGTGGAGCACGGCGGCCGGAGTCTCGTCCACCGCAAGCGCCTCGGTGCGGTCAAACTCGAGTTGCTCGCGCTCGAGCTTGATCGTGGCGTCGAGGCCCTCGATCTCCTCGGTGAGCTTCGCGGCTTCCTCGCGCTCCTCCGACGTCAGCGCGCGCTTGCCCTTCGCGGCGGCCGCCAGCACGCCCTTCAGCGACTCGCGCGCGTCCTCGGCCGCGACCTCAAGCTCTTTCAACCGCTCCATTGGTCACTCCTCGTTCTCAAGAAAAACGTCCGGGCCGGAGGCGCGTCACCCGGCGCGGGCCTCCGGCCCCCTCTGCGGGTCCCGGATGGATCGGGCTCCGCATTCAATGCAACGTCTCCGGCGCGTCCGCGAGCGCGCCCAAAATCGTCGCCTCGCCCAGCGAGCGCCCCGGCGCCGCCAGATGGAGCGTGATGAGGTCGTCGTTCGGGTCCACGAACGCGAACAGCCCGCCCGCGCCCGCGAACAGCGCCGAGTATGCGACGGCGGCCTCGCCACCGGACCCCGGCAGCGCGGACAGCGTTCCCGCCGCGAACGCCTCCAGGGCGCCCGCGAGCGCGGCGCCGTGGTCGGGGAGGCTGGCGAGGTCCAACGGCGGGAACGCCTCCGCGCGGGCGCCGTCGCGCGGCGGCCTCACGAACTGCACCAGGAGGGGATGAGCCTGCACCACGATCCGCAGGCGCAACCAGACGCCCGGGGAGATCCCGCACGCGACGCGCACGCCCGCGAGCGCGTCGAGGAGCCGGCGCCGGACGTCAGCGGCCACGAGATGCTCAGCCACGAGGCTCTGATTCCTGGCGCTTCAGCTCGCGCTCTACCAGGGCGGTCACGACGTCGGACGCGCAACCGCGCCGGCCGTACTTGCCCAGCTCGGACAACATGCGCAGGCCGCGCCAGATCGACTCTTTTACCCTGATCGTCGTTGCGACCGTTGCGATCGTGCGTTCGTCGTCCATCTCGTCGCACCCCATGGTTTCAGCGTTTCACGGCGCGCAAGCCGCGCGCGGGCTCGGAAACGGTGGTTTCCTGCACGCTGTGAACATCCGATACGGCCGGAAGCCCGCCCGGCGTGCGATTTCCTGCACACTGTGAACGTCGCGCCCACCGCAGCAGCGCGGCCTCGTCAATCCGCAATGCCCCACCCACGCGCAGCGCCCACGCCTTCCCGCGCGCGAGGCTGCGGAGGCGCCGCTCGGGCAGGCTCACGAGTTGCGCGGCGTCCTCGGGTGTCAGCAACCGCGTAGGCTCGCGCTCCAGCAGCCGCGCCAGGGCCGCATCGCGCGCCAGGTCGAGCGCACGGACCAGCCCCGGCAACTCGTCGCGCTCGGCGGCGGCCACGAGATCCAGCAACCCCAAGTCACGAAGCATCGGGGGGGCGTCCGCGTCGTCCGAGTCCGTGGCCATGACCGCGCGCGCGTAGGCGGTGACGCTGTCCACGTTCCACACCGCCGGCAACGTGGTGAGCGGCTCGAATGCAGCGCGCGGAATGCGTTTCGCTTCTCCCGGCAGTAGCAGCCCACGGCGCCGAAGGATAGAGGCCTCGCTCTCGCGGTCGTGGGCCTCAAGGCGCGCGCGGTAGCTCTCGCGCGGCTCGTTCTCCACGGGGAAGTCGTTGAAGTCGTCCTCGACATCCGCGAGCCAAAAGTAGAAAGGCCGCGTGCCCGGCCGCTCGCGCGCACACTCGCGCACAAGGGCCTCGCCGTGCTTCTTCCAGGCAGCGGAGACCTTGTCCTTGTGGCTGAAGTAGCGGGCCTGGACGTACTCGTGAAACTCGGGCGTGTCGCGCACCGGCTTCTCGCCGGTCATGAAGAACGCCTTGAGCCACGCCGGGAGCTCGTCATCCACCGCCGGCTTCGGCGCCTTCGGCGGTCGTCTCGTGAACACCGGCATTTCACCTCCTCAGGTACACGTGCGGAGAGCCGCGGGAACCTGCCCCCGTTCGACGGATCGCTCCGGACTCGACACATTCCCTAAGCGCACGGAGGAACGGTTGCTTGCCGCCGGAGACTGCCTTCCGGAGTTGGTCGCGCGTCAGGCCCGAGGAAGCGCGCGCCACGGCCGAGACGATCCTCTGCCCCACGACGGAGGCGACCGGCTTCGGGAACTCGACCACGCCGCCCGTCCCCGTGCGCTTCAACTCGGGCACGGCCTCTTCCACGTCGACGCCGGCGAAGTGCCGCTCGACTTGGTCGACGAGTCGCGTTATATCGTTCCGCGCCAGACGCTCCGCTCCCATCAGACGAAGGCGCGGATTGAGAGAGCGTTCTTTTGCCACCCGTTCCGCGAGCTCGTCCAACCTGGCCGCAGCGTTCGCGAACGCCCCCAAGACATAGCTGTCACCGTCCGACACCTCGTAGCCAGCCGCCCGCACGAGATCGCAGATGCGCGAGTAGTGCGCCCGTGCCCCCCGGTCCGCGCAGAACGGCGGCGCCTCACTCAAGCAGGGCCTCCGGAAACCGGTTTCTCATGCGTTCGAGGCCCACGGGTGGTCCCGCGGCTACGATCGCTGAAGATTTTCGCGCGCGCTTCGTCGTTGATTGCAAACACGATGTGCTCGTCTGAGGTTGGATCGGTCATTCGTGCCCCCAGCACAGCGCGGCACGACGTGATCTGCTTGGTCATCGGGCAGGCCCGCGCCTCCGCACAGCCAACAGTGCGACTCCTCCTCCATGACCATGGCCCTGTTGCGCGTGTACTCAGCGTTCAGGCCCCGAGCATGACGGGACGGTGCGGCGTGTTGCCATGGCCGCCTCGGTGGATGGGCAGGGCACGGCAGGAGGAAGGGGCACCCGGGGTGAGAGCAGATGCGCCTTGCGCGGGTGGGCATCAGCGGTCCTCCTCCTCGCCCCGTGTCGTCCCTTCCCGCGCCCGCGCGTCGGCCACTTCCGTGCAGCGCCGGCAGAGCCCCGCGTGCTGTCGGTCGCACTCCGGACATAGCGGCTTGTCGCATCGGTCGCAGGTCCAGCCGGTCGGAGCCTGCCCGCGGCATCCTGGGTTGCAGCAGCAGGTCACGACGCCACGCTCGCGAACAGCAGCTCATGCGGAAGGCCGACGCGCTCGGCTAAGTGCAACAGGCATAGGACCGGCAGCGTGCCGACGCGGTAGCCGCTCTGTCCGCACGAACAGCGGCCGTCCCGTTGTGCTTCGATCTGGCGATACTTGTCCCGGCCGCGGGCACCGAGCGCTGCGAGTACCTGGCTCTCGGCGCATCCGCAGAACCGGCACGGAAAAGCAACGTGGTTGAGGTCGTAGTGTTGCTCGGAGTATTCGTCGAAGTCGCGCATCCGACGATGAATGGCGAGCGAGTGTCCCGGGGAATCTATGCCGACTGGTCCATGACAGGTGAACGCAAGGCCGGAGGGCAATGCCCCGCTTACGAACGTGACCTCGTGCGAGTCGTCCACAGGGCAGCGCATCCGCCACTGTGCGCCTTGTCGTCGTCGCCGTAGTTCCAGGTCGGATCCCCGAGCAACGAGAAACCACCATAGACGCGGCTCTCTCTCCGTTGTGTTCAAGGCGCCGTTGCCGTTGGCCGTGTCGTTCTTCCGCTTCATCGTGTCAGAACGCACGCCGGCACCGCGTAGTCGTTTGGCGAAGGCCAAACGCATCTGGCATTCTCAGCATCCGTGCATTCCGTAGTCCGTTGAACGGAGAACGGAAGAACGAAGAACGAAGAACGCCGGACTTTTTGACGGCACGTGCGGTCCGAGCGCACCGCATATGCGGTCCATCACTTTGCCCCCCCGAAACGTCCCTTCTCATCGCGGCCCGCGGCTTCGGCACCCTTCCGTCGGGACTCCCGCCACCTCCGCCGGTTCGCCATGAGCCGCGGCAAGTCGTGGGGCGCGATCACTTCGACGACATCCCCTTTCCGCCGCGTGCAGAGCTCCAGCACCTTCTTGTCGAGGATGCCCAGGAGGGGATGGCTGGCCGGAAGGGCACCGCCATTCTTGGTCGCGTAGACGATGAGCTTGAAGCACTGGCCGAGCAGCCCGTCGTTGAGCCAGGCGATAGGCTCCCAGGCAAGCGCGTCGTTCGCGAAGAACGTGAACGACGGGTTCCCGTCCTGCCGCCGACTCATTCACCGCCCCCGAGCCCGCCGCGGGCCATCGCCTGGACGACGCGTTGCCGTAGCGCGGCCACGCGAACGGCCGCCTCCTGGGCCGGTGTCAGACCGCGGGCTTGGGACCACGCCAGGAAGGACTTGAGCCACCTCTCCCGCGGGTTCGCCAAGGTCGCAAGGAACTCCTGCGCAAGTCGGACCTCTGGCGGCCTGTTCTTCGCGTTCGTATTCGTGGCCACGGCTCAGGCGGCCTCGCCCGAGGGCGCTCTGCGGGCGGCGATCGCCGCGGCAGTCCGCCCCCGCAACGGCTCGACCGGACGGGACCGGAGATATTCGTTGACCTCCGATGCCAGGTGCCCGACCCGTCCCAGCGTGATCTGCCGCGGAGGCGGAAGCGCCCCCGCCGCAACCAACCGGCGAAGCGTCGGAACAGAGATGCCGAGACGCGCCGCGGTTTCGGTCCGACTCAGAATGTGCTCGTCGGTCATTACATGCCCTCCACGTGGAAGGATGTACTGACGAGCGCCGCCATTTAGGTCGGCAGTCTCAGCAGATTTCAGCCGAGACTACAGACCTACGGTTAGGTGGGAGAATCTCCCACCTGACTCGGTCGCTCAGGCCCGAGCGGCGCGGAGGCGGGCACGGAGGGCTTGCCGGTGCGCAAGTCTTTTCAGGGTGGGCAGGAGCGAGTCTTCTTCCGGCGCAGCGATCCCGGCCGCCACGTAGCAGGCGATGAGCGTTTTTGCCAGAACGCCGGAGCGTGTCCTCCTCAGGGGCACTTCGGCGTCAGCAAGGTCCCGCGCAACCGACTCCTCGAGCTCGTCGCGCCAAATGTCGAACCTCGGGCCCGGCTTGCGCCTTCGGCCGAGATGGCGGATCACCTGAACTCTCAGCTCGGCGAGGGCACGCAGGAAGTCTTCGCGCCGGGAGCCGAAGCCGTAGGACACCAGGCCTACTACGCCGTTGGTCGCACGGCGCATCTCCGCGTCCATTTGGTCAGCCCTCGCGCTGCCGAGCGAGTTGTACGGTAGCCGTTTCAAGACGCGATCGAGGCGGGCGATGGCCGAGAGCACGGCGTCCACCTCGCGCTTGCTGGCGTGGATGCGTTCCGCATTCACTGGATGGGAGGCCACCGACCAGTAGTGCCGGACGTCCATCGCGAGCCAGCTGGGCAATTGGGGATGCTCCCTCACCGCGCTTGGAAGGCTCGCAAACGCGGTTCGAGCGCGGGCGATCCACACGGCCGGGGCCCTGCAATTCTTGAAACCGTCGTCGGGCTCTGGCGCCCTCACGCCCGGCGCCGCCGGATCGGTTGCACGTCGGCCCGCTTGGGCTCCTCGGCCTGCAGGTTGTCGAGCCACGCGCCCCACGCCACGAGGGCGGCCCTCCGCTCGGGGAGCAGCTCGGCCCGGTTGTACACGCGCGAGACGCGGGGCCCGGGAGGAGTGTGGCCAAGCAGCGCAGACACCACCTCCCACGACACGGCGAGGTCCTCGCGCAGGTGCGTTGCCGCCGTGTGGCGGAAGCCGTGGACCTTCCAGGGCTCTATGGTGGCGCTCTTGTCTTCGAGGTCCGCGCGGAGTTGCTTGAGCGTTTCGGCCTTCAGATCCGCGACGAAACCCGACGGCCAGGTCGCGGGCCTGTCCTCGCCCGCCTTGGAACGGTTCACCGGGAAGAGGCACTCGCCGTCGACAGCCGCGAGCCGGCGCCGGATCACCTCGAGGGCCTGCACGCTCAGCGGTACGACGTGCGCGCGGCCGCTCTTGCTCCTACCCTCCGCACCGCCCGGCACGACCCATCGGGGCTCGTCGCCGTCGAGACCTTCCATCTCCGAGCGGCGCATGCCGAGGACCGCAGCTCGCCGCGTGCACGTCAGGAGCAGGAGGCGCGCCGCGTCCGCGTAGATAGCCCAGAGGGCCTTGTACGCCTTCAGCGTGCGGGGGCAGTGGTCGAGCGCCAGCAGGACCGCGCGCAGCTCGTCGCGCGAGAGGACCCGCTCTGACTCCACCTCCTCGGAGGGCTTCTCGAGGCCGGCGAACGGCGTGCCAGGGATGAGATCACGACCGACCGCCCACGAGTAGATCCGGCGGAGCAGCTCGAATGCTCGGTTCGCGGTATACGGCGCCGCCCGCCCTCCGTCGTCGCGCCAGGACCGCTCCCCGTCCCGGATGGACTCGCACCATTCGCGGATCTCGGCGCGCGTAAGGTCCGCCGCCTGGCGGCCGCCGAAGGCCTTGACGATCTCGGAATCGGCGAGCCGGGTCCATTCCTTCCGGGTCGACGGGCGCAGCGTCAGGTCCTCGAGACAGGCCGGCGCCAGGGCCCGGATCGTTGTCTTCTCGTCGCGAACGACCTGCACGCGGGCGGCACGAAGAGCCGCCGCCGGGTTGCCCCCGAGCTGGACCTCGGCGAGCTTCGCCCTGGCCGCCTTGCGCGCCTTGCCGAGCGTGAGCCCGGGGTATCCGCCGAGGGTGAGGCGCTCGCGGCCTCCCGCCTTCGGACGGTAGAGGAGCGCCCACGTCTTCACGCCCGCAGGACTCACGCGAAAGCGCAGGCCGGGCACCAGAGCGTCGGGCTTCTCGTACCGCACGCTCGCGGGCTTCAGCGCTGCGACGTAGGCATCCGTGAGGACAACCGGGCCTCGCGCACGACCTCCAGGTTTCGCCTGGGGTTCCTCTGGGGTTCCATGCCTTGATTGATTGACCATGACGTGCCACAACGATAGCACGTCGTGTCAAGTGGCGTAGGCTCAGCGACTACGCCAGGCTTTCAGCGGACGCCGCGGAACGTCATGGAAACGTGGTGGAACGCTTCAAAACAGGTTGTGGCCCTGGAGGTCGCGGGTTCGAATCCCGTCAGCCACCCCAACTCTAGGAGGCCCACCCCCGGGCCCGGCCGTGGTGGTCAGCGCGGCTCCCGCTCCAGGTACTTGAGCCAGTGGGCCACGATCTCGCGGTTGGGGCCCTGGGTGTCCACGTAGGCCCGGGCGTACTGGACGAGGCGCGTGCGGTCCAGGCCGCCCTCGCCCTTCCCTCCGGCGGCGAGCCCCTCGAAGAGCACGCGCAGCAGGACGAAGAGCGCTCCCCCGTCGTCGGGATGGCTCTCCACGTAGGGCCCGAGGGCGTCCAGAGCCTCGGGGTCGTGCCCGGTCATCGCGCACGCGATCCCCAGGCCCCGCTCGAGCTCCGGGTCCTTCGGGAAGGAGGCCGCCCCCTCCTTCGCGATGTCGAGGGCCTGCTCGCCTTCCTCCAGGCGAAGGAGGGCGTCCGCGAGGAGCTCGTAGAGGATGGGGCTGCCCGTCTCCGTGATGAGGGCGGTCTGCCAGGCACCGACCGCCTGCCGGTCGTCGCCGCTCGCGGCGTAGGTCGCGCCCAGGTAGAACGCGACCGGGAAGAGTCCGGACTCCTGGCGCAGGGCCGCCCGGAACTGCGTGGCCGCCCCCGGGATCTCCTTGCGCGAGAGCAGGCCCAGGCCCCGCAGGAAGGCGGTACGCGCGTCCTCGCGCTGGGTGCCCAGCCGGTCCATCACCTTGTCCAGCCTGCCCGCGTTCGCTTCGTCGATGGCGGCCCGGACCTCGGGCGATACCGGGCCGCGCGTCAGCACGAGGAGCCGGTCGAGGAAGTGACCCACGACGTCCGGGGCCAGGGTCTGCCGCAGGTCGAACCGGGGAACGGCGCCGGCGAGGCCGCTCCTCTGCGCCCCTGCACCCACGGAAGACGCGACTCGCCCCACCGCAGGCAGGCGGAACGGCCGGGACATCCCGGCCACGTTCTTCCCGTCCAGCGACACCGACGCCCGGGCCACGTAGTCGCCGGGGGGAAGGATGGACAGGCCGAGCGTGACCTGGGCCGCCCGCTCTCCCGCGTCGCCGACCGTGGGCATGGGGACGCTCAGGAGCGCGGGCCCGCCCTCCACCTCCGCCACCTCGAGGGCGACCCCCACGCGCTGCACGCGTGCGGCGTCCTTGCCCTGCACCTCGACATGGGCGGTCAGGCGGCCGTTCTCGGCGAAGGCACGCGCGGAGGCGCGGAAGCCGACGTCGGGAGTGAACCCCCCGAGCAGCAGGTCGCTCATCTCGAGCCCGCTCGCGGACACGAGCGCCGCCTTCACCTCGTGGACGACGCTCCCCCGCCGGCCGGTCCGGTCGCGCGCGGCCAGCCGCAGGGTGTAGACGCCGGGATCCACGACCACGGTGCTGGCGAAGGTCACGAGGTCCTGAGGCTTGTCGATCAGCCGCTGCATGCCGCTCCCCACGACCTTCCCCTTCTTGTCCTCGAGCACGAAGCCCAGCGTCAGCCCTCCGCGGGCCTCCCCCACTTCCGCCGCGGTGAGGATGCGCACGCGCTTGGTGGCGCGGTCGGGGAGGGCGTAGGTCGCGACCCGCACCAGGAGGTCGGTGGCGAGGAAGGGGCTGCGCAGGGATGCGGACAGCGCTTCCTCGTCGGCGCGCCCGGAGTCGGGGAGGGGGATGACGACGCGTTCCCGGATGCGTACGGACACGCCGCGCCTCGCCACCTCCACCTTCATGCCGTGGCCCTGGCCGTCCCGGTCGCCCTCCTCGGGCTCGAAGCCGAGCAGGTAGTATCCGGAGAGCTCACGCCCGATGCGCTCGAACGCGTATTCGGCGCCGGTGGCCACGCGGAAGACGGTCCCCCTGCTCATCCCCGCCAGCACGTCCAGGCCGCCGCGGTGGACGCTGCGGTCCTCGTTTTCGCTCATCACGATGCGTTGCTGGGTGACGTCGACGGGGCTCGGCTCGAGCTGGAGGATGTAGATCGAGGTGCCGGAGGCGGCCGCCGCCGCCGCGATCTCGCGGATGTCGCTCGCGTTCGCCCGCCGCGCGTCCTCCGTGCCCAGACCCTCCGCGGCGAGGACGAGGGTCTTCGGTCCTTCGATGGCCTTGAGGCCGTTCAGGAGACCCCGCAGGGCCTGGAGAGAGGCCATCGACTGCTGCCGGTACTCCGTGATGAGGTCGCTCGCCTCCATCTCCACGCCCCGGATGCAGATCATGAGCTCGGCACGCTCCAGGCCCTGGCACTCGCGGTTGATCACCTCCTGGCCGCGGATGGAGTCGCGATCGACCACGGCCTGGGCCTCGGAGAGCCCGAGGCGGGGGCTGAAGAAGCGGGCCTGCCCGGGCATGCTCATCGCCGCGTTCAGGGCCTTCTTGTGGTCGGTCGTGAAGTCCACGTTCGGGCTCGGACCCGGAATGCCCACCACCGCCACCCGGTCGTTGGGGTCCAGCGCGTCCAGGAGGTGGCCCGCGGCCGCCATCGCCTGGCGGCCCTGTCCCATCCGGATGTTGTTGCGGTCCACCACCAGGATGACGAGGCGGCCGGACACGACACCCTCGTTCGTCGTGTACTCGAGATCGCCCTTGGGCGGGGGCATGCGCTCCTTGCGCGCTTCCGGCGACAGGTCGACGTACTCGACGGTAACCAGTCGGCGGGGCTTGCCGTCCACGGTGACCTTGAAGTCCTCCGGAGCCAGGCCGCGGTACGGGTTGCCCCTGTCGTCGACCACGTTCACGTCCACCGCGACGAGGTCCACCCCCACCGTGAAGACGGGAAGCGGCGGCCCCTCCGGCGCGGCCGGGGGCTTGTCCGCGGGCGGCTTCTCCTGCGCGCCCAGGGGAAGGGCCAGGAGGAGCAGGAAGGGGAGCCGGTGCCACTTCACGATCCCGCCCTCCGCCGCGGAACCGCGCGGTACCCCTGCCGAGCCCTCACCTTGTAGGGCTGCCCCGCCACCTCCACCCGTATGGCCCGCCAGGTGCCGTCCCGCTCCGCGTTGAGCGGGTCGTAGGCGAGCAGGTACTGGTTCTGCAGGTCCTCCGCGATCTGGGCGAACACCTCGGGCAGGTCTTCGATGCGCTCGGTGTAGAAGGCCCGCCCGCCGCTCGTCTCCCCCAGCCGGTCGAGGATCCTCTTCAGCGACTTCTCGCGCAGGCCGCGCCCCTGGCTGATCACGTAGATGGGGGCGTCGCTGACCTCGAGACGCCGCTCCACGTCCTCCACCGAGGCCTGGCTGGAGCGGTCTTCCCCGTCCGTGAACAGGACGAGGGCCCGCCGCCCCCGCTGCCGGTCGAGGAGGCCGAGGGAGCGCAGCACGACGTCGTAGAGCGCGGTGCCCCCCCAGGGGGCGAGGCGGTCCACCGCGCGGGCGCGCGCCGCGGGGTCGGTCTCGCTCCGCGCGAGGGTGAAGACGTTGTCGTTGAAGGCGAGAAGCGTCAGCCGGTCCTCCACCTTGAGGCTCAGGAGGAACTTCTTCACCGCCTGGCGGCACAGGGGCAGCGCCTCCTTCATGCTCCCGCTCATGTCCACCGCCACCACCAGCTCGCGCGGCGTCCCCTCGCCCATGAAGTGGGTGACGGGCTGGGATACCCCGTCCTCGAAGATCCGGAACGAGTCCTTGTTGAGCCCGCGGATGAAGCGCCCCTTCCCGTCCGTCACGGTGGCCGCCACCTGCACCAGGTCCACGTCCACCCCGGGGGCGAACTCCGCTTCCTTCGTCCGCACCCGCGCCACCAGGCGCCGCCCGTCCCGCAGCACCGCCACCGCCCGCAGGTCGTGCGCGGCCACGAGCGGGCCCGCGTCCCACCGGCACTCGAAAGGCGCGCGCTCCCTGGCGCACACCGGCCGCCCGTCGGCGCTGAAGCTGATGCGAAGCACGGGGAGCGAGGCCGGCTCCACCCGGGCCCGCAGCGTGATCTCCCCGCTCACGTAGGCCCCTTCCTCCGGCTCCGTGATCACGAGCGCCGGCTCCACCGGCTCGATCATCAGCCCCGGGTCCTGGGCGAGGAGGAGCAGCAACGCGATCACGGCGCCGCCTCCGGGTCGGCGGCGGGCCGCAGCGGACCGTCGCCGGTGAGCGCGGCCACGTAGTCGTCCACCCGCGCCGGCTTCATGTCGAGCAGGTACCGCGACAGGGCGAGCCAGTCGTCGTTGCCGATCGGCTCGACCTCCTCCGCGAAGTCCGTGATCACGTAGGTGAGCAGCGCGGGCGCCAGCGAGGCGGGCAGGCGCCGGGCGGACAGGTCGGCGGCCGCCCGCAACGCGAGGTCGGGCATCCGCGCGGCCAGGAGCTCGTCGATGCGCAGCCCGGCCAGGTCGTCCATCGGCCGGGGGGGCGGCATCCGCAGCCTCCAGCCTCCGCCTTCCGCGAGAGCGGGGGCGCCCCAGACGTCGCCTCCCGCTCGTTCGGGGATGCCGAGACGGAAGAGCTCGGCCAGGGAGAAGAACTCCGGGAGCGCCGACGGCTCGTTCACGACTACGAAGCGCAAGGCCCCGGTGCGGAATGCGCCCAGCCCCGCCTCCCGGGCCACTGCGGCCAGAGTCGGCGCATCGTCACGCAGCTGGCGCACCCGCGCGCGCCCCCGGCGGATGGCCGCCGCCACCGCGTCGCGCCCGCCGTCGTCCAGGTCCAGGGGATTCAGGAGCGCCGCGCCCTGGGCGAACGCGAGACGGGCGCGCGCGTCGATCCCCGGCGGACGTGACGGGACCTCGGGGCTCAACCGTCGGAGGAGGAGACGCGCCAGGCCCAGGTCGAGCCCGGGCAGCGCTCCCTCCACGTGCCAGCGTTGTCCGGGCACCACCTTCTCGCTGGCCAGGCGCCAGGCGGCGGCCCCGAAAACGTGACGGCGGGCGACGCTCCCGCCGGGAAGCGCCTCCCCCGGGTCGTCGCCCACGTGGGGCGCGTAGGCAATGGCCAGGAGCGCATCCGCGAGCAGGGCGTCCCCCTCGCGCACGAGGCGGGCATTCGCCCGCTCCTCGCCGTTGCGGCGCGCTTCCCGGGCCGCCTCCTCGACGACCTCCCTGGGTGGGGGCGACTCCTCGGAGTCCGGGAACGCCGGGGGGCCGAGAGCGCGCGCCACTTCGCGCAGCTCGGAGAGGCGCGCGGCGAGCGGCTGCGTGCCGCCGGCGGCGCGACAGAACGCCAGGACCGGCTCCAGGGAGTTTCCGCCCGCGCGCTCGCGCACGCGCTCGAAACGCACGAGCTCCGCGAGCCCGGGATCGGCCTGGTAGAAGAGCCCTTCCCACTCGAAGGGCGGGGGCTCCGCTTCGCGCGGGAGAACCGCGCCCGCGATGGCGCGGCCGACGATCACCTCCGCCGAGCCGGGGGCCTCCGGACCGTAGACGGCCTCGGCCAGCACGGGCAGCGCCGCGTCCGAGAGCCAGGCCGCGATCCGTCCCTCGAACTCGCCCTGCTCGGAGAGCGGCACCGCCAGCAGCCAGCGCAGCAGGCTTTCCGCGGCCACCGGATCCAGGGTCCGCCGGAAGCGAGCCCGGTCCAGGATCAGGAGCGCTCCCTGGAACTGGGCGAGGGCCCGCGCCTGGGCGTCGCCGGAGAGGCGGTCGAACCGCCGCGAGGCGCGGAGTGCTTCCGTGTAGAGCACCGGGTCGCGAAATCCCATCCGCTCCAGCGCGTAGACGAGGGCGGGCCGGTTGTCCAGGCCCTGCACGGCGGTCACCATGTCCCCGACGGACGCGGGCGGGGCCTCCCCGAACACGCGCTGGGCAAAGCGGATCTGCTCGAGACGCAGCCGCCGCGACTCCACGGTCCCCGAGGCGACGTGCTGGACCAGGAAGGCGGCGTCCATGCTCGCGGTCTCCCGCTCGGGCCCCGAGCCCGCGCCGAAAACCGCGCGCCAGAAGACCCGTCCCGCCGGGGGCGCCAGCTCGCCGGACGGGAGCACACGCACCTCCTGCAGCACGCGTCCCGCGTCCACCTCCGTGCGGCTGAAGCTCCCCCATCCCGGCTTCCACCAGGTGGGCTCGCGGGAGAAGACCTCGCGAACGACGCGGAAGACGTCGTCCGGACGGCCGGGCCGGGTGCCGAGGCCGAGCGCGAACCGCTGCCGTGCCGAATCCAGCCGGTCGACCGAATCGTAGAAGAAGAACAGCCGCCCGGAGTCTCGGGTCACGAGCTTCTGGAGAAAACGGCCCGGGCGGGAGGTCTTCTCCCCCACCGCGGTCTCCCAGAGCGGCGCCGCCTCGTCTCCCCCGGGCACCGCCACCCGCCCCTGCCGCACCCGCCAGCTGCCGGCGAAGACCGAGAATGCGTCGAGGTCGAGACGGGCGAGGTCGCTCAACACGTCCGAATGCTGGGCCAGGAAGGCGAGCGTCTCTTCGTCGAGCTGGACGAGACCGCGGTAGAGCAGCGAGGCCGGTCGCGAGCGCAGGAGGGCGCTCACCACCGCCTCGTCGGAAGTCGCCTGGCGGAAGAGGGCGCGACGCCAGACCTCCGGGCCCAGGGGGAGGGGGACCGCGTCCGGGGAGGGGACGGACCGCGGGAGGCGGCGGGCGGGAGCGGCGTCGCCGGCGGGCGCGCCGGGGACCTGTCCCACGGAATCGAGGAAGGAAGCCACGTCCTTGAGGGCGCGGCCCGCCCCCGACATCTCGCCGTACGTGGGGTGGAGCCGCCGCGTGATCTCAAAAAGTGCACGCCAGCGGGGAAGGTCGGGGGCGAGCCCCGCCGACCGGGCGAGGTTGGCGACCCCCCCGGGCGCGGCCACGGCGGACCAGCTCGACTCCGCCGGCCCCCCCGAACCGGCGACCGCGAGCAGGGAAAAGAGGACCAAGGGTCCCACGGCGCGCTAGTTTACGCTGGCCCGGCGCCGGCAGGGAACCCAAAGGCTTGAAGGCGGCCAGGGGTGTTAACATCTCGGCCCCAGGAGACGCAATGCCCCAACGGCCTCCCGACGTTTCTCCCGTGATCGTGCAGGGCGACCTGAGCGAAGAGCTCCTGCAGGGCTTCCTGCAGGGCAGCGAGGTCGCGGTCGACACCGAGACGATGGGCCTGCGCACGGTCCGCGACCGCCTCTGCGTGGTCCAGCTCTGCAACCGGCAGATGAAGGCCGCGCTCGTCCAGATCCCTCGTGGGGACCCTCGTCCGGCCGAGGCCCGCGCTCCGCGCCTGAAGCGCCTCTTCGAGGACTTGCGAGTCCTCAAGGTCTTCCATTTCGCGCGCTTCGACGTCGCCGCCCTGCGCTACTACCTGGGCATCCGGGTGGCCCCCCTCTACTGCACGCGCACGGTGAGCAAGCTCGTCCGCACCTACACGGACCGCCACGGCCTGAAGGACAACCTGCTGGAGTTCCTGGACGTAGAGATGGACAAGGCGGCCCGCCACAGCGCCTGGGACGCCCCCGTGCTTTCCCCGGAGCAGGTGCGCTACGCGATCTCCGACGTGACCATGCTCCTTCCCCTCATGGACAAGCTCGAGGAGCTGCTCGTGCGCGAGGGACGCCAGGAGCTGGCGCGGGAGTGTTTCCAGGCCATACCCACCCTGGCCCAGCTCGACATCCTGGGCTTCGAGGGCCTCTTCGAGCACTGATCGCGCGGTAGCGCGCCCCTCAGCTCCCGGCGAGCCCCGGGACGTTGTCGTCCGCGACGGCGGGCGTCAGCCGGAGCAGCCCCTCCGTGTCCCCGGGCTGGATGCGCTCGAGGTCGCGCAGGCCGGGCACGAACACGCGCGCGATCGCGAAGGTCTCACGAACGGCACGGGCAATGTCCCCCGCCTGGAGGACCCGGTGGCTATGTGCCCGGCGACGGAATAAGGCCTCGTGTCGGCCTGTATCACGGTTGCGGCCCAATGCGCCGGTCTGGGGATGGTGTCCGCCGGAACGATCTGCCACACTGAACGTACGCTCGCGCTGAGAGGTCCATGGCTCAGTTGATAACCACGCTTCTTCTTCTCGCCCTCGGCGTTTCTCATCCTGCGAGGCCAACGCTCGCGCCAGGCCAGTCCGGGGCGCCAAAGGCGGGGGCGGAGACGGACCAGATCGAGCGAACGACGTTCGTCAGCCGAGAGCTGGGAATCAGCTTCGAGCGTCCGGCGGACTGGACGGTCGGCGCGCAGCCTTCCGGCGTCACGCTTACCTCGCCGCAAGGGGTTGCGATCCAGCTGCTGCTGGTCGCGACCGGCGAATCGGCCGCGGCAGGGGAGGCGGGAAGCGACGACCTGGCCTCCGATCGGCGCCTCCCAAACACGCGCTGCTCCGCGGCCACCAACGCGCACGGAGTGGAGATTCGCACGTGCTTCGACACGATCTCGCGCAGCTACACTGGCGACTTCACGCTCGGCTCCGAAGGCTCGGCGCGGCGGTTCTCGCTGTGGATGGCTCGACGCCTCGACGTGCGGGTGTTCAAGGCCGTGCTCGCCTCGGTCCGGCCCGCGCCCTGACGACGGCCGGCGAGTGGCGCGTCGGGGCCTCCTCGGAGGCGTGAACGCTCGGCCGTTCGATCCAAGAGAGAGGGGCGGCAGGCCACCTCTCCTGCCGCCCCGTGTACGCGGAACGCTAGCTTACCCAGCTAGCGTGAGTTTAGTGGGGATCGTCGGTGTCGTCGCCGTCGAACTTGGCGTAGTACACGTCTTCCTCGACCGTACCATTGAGGCCGCGAGTGTCGGCCCAGACGACGTGGGGACGCCCTTTCGCGTCGGCCGCGACCCACATGTAGTCGCCCAGGAACCCGGCCTGGATCGGGTTGTTGGCCACAACGAGATTGGGCATTGACGAGGTCGTCACCCGGCGGTAGCTCACCCCGGGGGTGGCGGTCGCGGGCCTGGTGATCTTCGCGAGCGTGATGTCGTTGCAGCCCGTCGTCTCGCAGTTGCCGTAGCGGCGGTCGTAGAAGCCGATCCACAGCTTGCTGCCGTCCGGCGCCACCGCGCTCCAAGGCATCCATTGCGCGGTCTGGCCGAACCCCGACGCCGGCGTCACGTTGATCGCCGCGCTCCAGGTGGCGCCGCCGTTCGTGGAGTAGGCGTAGAAGACGTCGTTGTTGCAGGGCCCCGTGGCCGTCGCGGCCGGGCCATTTGGATTGCAGTTGGCGGCACCGTTGCGGAAGTCCGCCCATACGGCGTACAGCTTGCCGTTGTTGTCCACGGATATGGAACCCTCGACGAAGTCGTCCATCCGGTACCCGTTGGGCGGGAGGCACTGTCGTCCGCCGGGACAGCCGGTCGCGGCGACGGGTCCGACCGGCTGTGTGCCGATGTCGTCCCCGGTCTTGACGGGAGCAGTCCAGCTCGCCGCACTGCTGCAATCATTGCCGGGAGGGCACGACACGATCAAATGCTGGTTGACACCGAGGTTCGGCGTGTTGCCGTTGCCAAAGCCGACATAGACGGTGCCGTTGCCCCCGACGATTGGATGCGAGCCCTGATCCTGGTCGCAGGCGTTGGGGTCGCTCTCTCCGCTGAATATGGTGCAGAGCGCGGTGTTCTTGCCGCTGATCTCGATGCCCGGCGACCAGGTCGCTCCGCCGTCGGTGGACTGGCTGAAGTAGATCGGGCTATGCCCCCCCACTCCCTGCCCCGTGTCAACATCAAACCGCGTCCAGGTCATGTAGACGTTGTTCTTCTTGGGGCTGGCCTTGCTCGCGTCCGCGACCATGAGCTCCTTGTCGTGGAAGACGACGGGGTTGTTGTCTTGCGCAACAATCCCGAGCGGAGAGTCTCGGTAGGTCTGGAAAGAGAGAAGGTTGTTCGGAGCGTGGAAGAACGCCCCGCCTATGCCCGCGTTCGACTTGGCGACAACGACCGCGCTCGCAGCGGAGGCAACGTCGAAGAGAACCCCCCCGATGTAGGCGTTGCCGTCGGCGTCGAACGTCGACGTCGGGTCGCTGAACGCGTCGGAGGTGTGACCGCCCGGCAACTGGTACTGCCAGAACGGCGGGATCTGGTCGCCCCAACTGGTTCCCTGGTCGAAAGACCAGGCCTGGCCGCCGTGGTTGAAGCCGATCCGGCTGTCGTTGTAGCCCGCGATCAAGTTGTGCCCTGCGGTCGGGTTGACGGCGATCGCCTCTTCCGCCTGCCGGCGCAGCGAGCAGTCCTGGTTGACCCGGATGTTCCTCACGCCGTTACCGTGAAAGACGTTCGAGCAGCCCTCGGTGCGTCGGCGCGACGGAGGCTCGGCGACGGACGCCGTGCTGAAGGCCGCGATCGCCGCTGCATCGGCGTCTCCGGCGTCAGCCCGCTCCCTTTCCAGCTCCAACTCCTTGGCGGCGTTCAAGGCGCCTCCGGAGATAGCCTGTTCGTACTTGAGCCGCACGGCCCGCCCCGCCTCGACGTCCATTTGATGGGCCAGGACCCGGTTGGCCATGCGTGTGTGTTTGGCGCTCCCCTCCGCGTTGGAGTCATCGGTGCGCACCCTGGGGACGCTGGCCACGCCCAGCACCGCTACGGCTAGAACCAGCAACATCCGCAATTTCACTCTCATCATCTTTGTCCTTATTCCGTGAGCGAGGACCTGCCTCCACCTCGGCAGGGAAAGACAGACCGGAACCCCAAAAAATCGCAAACTCTACAAGATGGGGGACGCAGGCCAAGCTCGATTGACCGTGCGAGCTGGAGGGAGTCCGACCGATCGAGAGCCTAGCCTATCGTTCGGGTGTTGTCAACGAAGGGATGGATGTAACACAGCAAAGTATGTCGCCCTGTATTGCCGGGCTCTGGCGCCAGCCAGACCTTGAAGGCAGCTAGGAGCTTCTGGTGCGCGAGGGACGCCAGGAGCTGGCGCGGGAGTGTTTCCAGGCCATACCCACCCTCGCCCAGCTGGACATCCTGGGCTTCGAGGGCCTCTTCGAGCACTGAATCGGCACTGAGGAAGGGCTGGAGCAGGCTGAAATCTGCCCCAGCCCCTGACGGCGTACTTACGTGCTCGCTCGCTCAGCGATGAGGACACCGGTAGTCATGGCCGTCATCGGGATCGCAGTCGTGGACCGGTTCGAGGAACCTGTCGAAGACCCAGTTGGCCACGCGCTGGCCTTGCTGCCGCCCCACCTCGTCTGCAGTGCGGAAGTGAATGCCCTGATAGATGCGCACGTTGACCACGTCGTCGGCCATGTCCGAGAAGTGCTTGTACCGGCGCTCCTTCTGGACGGCCAGCGGAAACATGCTGGAGACCTTGAAGTTGAACCTGTCCCTGCCGAAGAAGAGCGCCAGCATGCGGGTCATGGCGCCGGTCAGGTTGTTGGCGCCCGAGGTGTGCTCGGGATAGTTCGGCGTGTTGATGAACGGCTGCCAGTCGGGATCCCCGACCGTTCGTGAGTTGCCGTCGTCGTCCCCCTCCCGGATGGCCGTGAGGGGCCGCCAGAAGTTGTAGTAGTACTTGCTGTCCCAGGCGGTGATCGCGGCATCGCCGGCCGCCAGGCTGGCGAGGGCGAAGAGCCGGGCGCTGTTCCCAATGCGGTGGATACGCTTGTCGGCGATGGTCCGGAGGGTCCGGTACCAGAGGGCGATGAAGTTGTCGGCGTAGAAGTAGGCGAGGTCGGTCTGCTCATCCTTGCGCTTCACCTCCGTGAGCGCGGTGTCGAAGAGGGCGCCCATGGTCCTGACCTCGTCGTACTCCCGGCGATACCGGTTGCTCCCCAAGGCGGGCGGTGGCCCGTCGCGGAACTTCCAGGGGTTGTTGAAAGTGAACGGCTGAGTGGTGGCCATCCACGGGAATGCCCCCGCCGCAAAGGGTGCGGGCGGCCCGAACGGCGGCCCCGGCAACCCGTTGTTCGGCCCGGAACCTTGGAGGAAGGAGTCGGTGCGGCGCCACCGACCGGGATCCGTGCTGCCGCTGTTGTCGCCCGGCTGCGGGCTGGGCGGGTTCCGCCGGAGGGGGACGTATGCGAGCGCGACCTGCAGACCCACGTCGAGGCCGGGATCGCCAATCAGGCCGTGGTCGGCGAGGTAGGCGTCGTAGACCGGGCTGAGAGTCTCGAACTGCGTCGGGTAGAAGCTGACGAGCAAATAGAAGGCGGCGGCGGCGGTGGCGGCCTCCCGGGAGCCGTCGGCTCCCGGCACTTCGAACTTATACGGCTCGAACCGGCCGTCGATCGACTGAACGGCGTCGTGCACGGCCGCCTGGACGAGGGCAATGTCGAGAAGGCCGAGCGCGCCTGGGCGCCCGATGGTGACTGCGTCTATGGTGATCGCATTCCAATCCGTCACGGCATCGGCGTGGGCAGGTCCCGCCCACGCGAGATACGCACACACAAAGAGACTGGTAAATCCTCGTAGTCTTGTCATGTCTCTTCCCTCCATGCTTGAGCCCAAGGTTTCGGTCTGGAGGGAGAACCGCTTGGATTTGCAGCGATAAGGTGACGCTACGCCTCCCCGCGCTCTCGGTCAAGACATTTTCAGGGGCCGTGACCGACGGCTCTTCTTGCCGCCACGAATTCGGCGAACGCGGGCCTGGGTGACCATTTTGTGTCCACCTAAGCCTGCCCCGCGGCGACGAGCGAGCTCCCCGCGGTCGCGGCCACCGCCGGCACCCGCCGCTCGCCGACCTGCTGCCGCCACATCGCGTAGTAGAGCCCCTTCAGCTCCAGCAGGTCGGCGTGCCGGCCCTCCTCGACGATCCGGCCGCGCTCCAGCACGTAGATCCGGTCGGCGTGCATCACGGTCGAGAGGCGGTGGGCGATCAGGATGGTGATGACGTCGCGGCTCGTGGCCACGTCGCGGATGGTGCGGCTGATCTCCTCCTCGGTGAGCGAGTCGAGCGACGAGGTGGCCTCGTCGAAGACGAGCAGGTGCGGGCGGCGCAGCAGCGCCCGCGCGATCGACAGCCGCTGCTTCTCGCCGCCCGAGACCTTCACGCCGCCCTCGCCGATCACGGTGTCGAGGCCCTTGTCGGCCCGGGCGAGCAGGCTGTCGCAGGCCGCCTTGCCGCAGCACCTCCAGGCACTCCGCGTCGGTCGCGTCGGGCCGCACGAAGAGCAGGTTCTCGCGGATCGTGCCCGAGAAGAGCTGCGTGTCCTGGGTGACGAAGCCGATCCGCTCGCGCAGCTCGTCGAGGTCGACGACGTCCTCGCGGATGGCCGTTGTAGAGGATGCGGCCCGACTGCGGGCGGTAGAGGCCGACCAGCAGCTTCACCAGCGTCGTCTTGCCCGCGCCGGAAGGGCCGACGAAGGCGATCGTCTCGCCCGCGGCGCAGCGTCGAAAGAGATGCCGTTCAGGGCGGGCACGCGTGGCCGTCTGGTGGGTGAAGACCACGTCCTCGAAGCCGAGGGTCAGCGAGCTCGCTCGATCGGCACCGGGGATCTCCGGCCGCGGCTCCCGCGGCGTCTCGAGGATCTCCTCGAAGTTCTTGAGCGAGACCTCGGTCTCGCGGTAGACGTTGATGACGTTCCCCAGCTCCTGCGAGCGGGCCGAAGATGAAGAACGAGTAGATCAAGAGCGAGAAGAACTGCCCGACGGTGATCTCGCTGCGCGAAGATCAGGTAGAGCATCAGGAACAGGATGCTGGTGCGCAGCGCGTTCACGCAGGTCCCCTGGATGAAGCTCAGGCTGCGCAGGTAGCGCACCTTCTTCAGCTCCAGCTGCAGGATCTTGTCGGTGGTGGCGTTGAGCCGCGCCACCTCCTGGCTGCGCGAGGCCCAGGCTCTTCACCAGCTCGATGTTGCGCAGCGACTCGGTGGTCGACCCCGCGAGCGCCGTGGTCTCGGCCACGATCACCTTCTGGATCGTCTTGATCTTGCGGCGCAGGACCGAGCTCGAGCCAGCCCAGCAGGGGCACGGTCAGGAAGTAGACGGGCGCGATGAGCCAGTGGACGCTGAAGGCGTAGATCATCACGAAGACGATGCCCGACCAGCGTCGTGAAGAGCATGTTGATCGACGACGTCGATCAGCTTCTCCACGTCGGTGCGCACCTTCTGCAGCTTGCCCAGCGTCTCGCCGCTCCGCTGGTCCTCGAAGACCTGGTAGGGCAGCTCCAGCGAGTGGCGGATGCCGTCGGAGTAGATCTCGCGCGCCCAGCCGCTGGGTGATCACGTTGATGAAGTAGTCCTGGAAGTTCTTGGCCACGCGGGAGACGAAGGCGACGCCCGACCGCGGCCAGGAGCAGCAGGCTGACCCCGCGGAAGAACTGGCCCGTCGTGTACTCGTCGAAGCGGGTCGCGTACTCGTCGATGACGTGGCGGAAGATCAGCGGGTCGAGGAGCGAGAAGACCTGGTTGACCGTGGCCAGGACCAGGGCCAGCGCCACGAGCCGCCAGTACCGGCGCAGGTAGGAGAGAAGGAGCTTCATCCGTACCAGGCTATTCCAGATGCGGCGATCGGGCCAGCAGGGGTGCGGCCGCCCGTGCGAGAGGCCTTCCTAGCGCACTCCCTCGGCGATGCGCGAGGCGCTGACCCCCAGCACGCGGGCGGCGATCGGGTCCAGGGCCGTCCGCGCGCCCACGAAGTGGAAGGTGCGGTGCGTGTGAACGAGCGACTGGCCAGGCCGAAGGGCGGCCGCGGGCGAGCTGGTCTCGAGCTCGTAGAAGCCCCCGAGCGGAGGCAGGCCGGGCCCCGGCGATCCGTCGTTGTAGCTGTTCACGACGTCGCCCGCATAGGGCTCCTTCTGGAGCTCCCACATGCTGTTGACGTAGTCGCGCGCCCCCGCCGGCTTGTCGTAGTGGACGAGGGTGAGGAGGCGGGCGGAGGCGCTGTAGCTGCCGAGCACGTCCGGGCTCGCGCGGGTCGGAGGCCGATCTTGCTGCGGTGGTGGCCATCGCACTTGAAGACGAGATACCCCTCCGGCTCACGGACCGAGAGCCGGTCGAGTGGGACCTTGCCGAAGTAGGCGTCGTTGACGATGGGGCCCGTTCCCGAGCGCTCGAAGGGGATCAGCACGTGGGCGTCGGGGGAGGGCGCGTACATCGCGAGGATCCAGATCGAGAGGAGGCCGTGGTCCCGCGTCCAGGCCCCGGGGCCGCGGTTCGTGATCCGGTTCACCGTCTCGAACGCGACCCATTTCGCGCCGCCGGTTTTCGCCGCCTGGAGATCGATCCCCAGGCGCGACCCTGCGTCCGCGTCGGACAGCAGCCGGACCCGACGCTCCACTTCGAGGGCGAAGTGGCTTCCCGAGTAGTTGGTGACCTCCAGCGCGCGGGTGAACACGGCCTCATCGCTTCCGGGGTCCTTCTCCAGCCAGGCCCCTTCCTGGAACGCGGCCGGCGTGCGCCACTGAACGAAATCGAAGGGCATGCCGGGCGGGAAGTAGAGCCCGTACTGGCCGCCCTCGGGCCCGAGCCAGAAGCGGTCTTCGCCGCCGTAGTTGTCGAAGGCGGTGCCCGTCCTGCCGGCGGTGATGAACGCGCGGTTGATCCAGCCGAGGCTGGCCCCGTCGGCCTCCACCGCGCTCGTCATCACGCGGCCCTGGTACGTTCCCGAGACCGCGACCCGTGCTCCCGAGGGCGCGGCCAGCACGCGGACCGGGGCGTGGCCCTTCAAGAAGGCCAAGTCATCGGCGAAGGTGGAGCGGTTCACGGCCGCGCCCGGCGGGGTTTCCGTGGACGGCGGGGCGACGGGCGGATGACTCGCGGCGGCCGCGCCGAGGAAGAGGGTCGAGAGCAGCGGTAGTGAGTGCTTCAAGTTTTCGAATCCTTCAAGCACGCGGGAGCGCGCCCCTCAGCTCTCGGCGCGCCCGGGGACGCTGTCCGCGGCGACCGGGGCCGCCGGACGCAGCAGCCCTTCCGTGTCCCCGGGCTGGATGCGCTCCAGGTCGCGCAGGCCGGCCACGAGCACGCGCGCGCAGTCGCGACAGTGCTCGAGCATGGGGCCGTCGTACCCGATGGGCGCGTCCGGGTCGAGGCGCCAGTGCTCCTTCTGCTCGGGGCTGAGGGGCACGCAGGCCCCGCCTTCCACCCGATGGGGCGGGCGGCGGTCGTGCTTGAAGCCGGAGACCCCGGGGAAGGCGGAGCCCAGCAGGTAGTCGATCACCCGCACGATGCGCGGCTGGTCGTAGCCGAGGAGGCGGCTGTCCGCCCGCACGCTGACCTCGGTCCCCCGCGGGGTGACGGCGATGGCGATGGCGATCGAGGTCCCCTCCACGCGCAAGAGCTCGCTCGCGATCTCCGCGATCACGTCCCGGTGGGCCTCGTGCACGAAGCCGATGGGGGCCACCCGCACCGCCCCCGTGACCTCCTGCTTGCGGAAGGCGGCCCCGCGGTAGATGTACCACTCCGGGGGGACCCGGTAGTCGCGCAGGTCGTCCACGATCTCCTGGGTCTCCTCGTCCTTGGTCAGCACCTCGAACATCTTGAAGTCCAGGGGAGTGGCCCCGTGGAGGAGCGCGCTCGTGTCCGTGTAGATGCCGAGGGCGGCGGCGGCCCGATGGGCCGGGCTGAGCGCGTCGAGGATGCCGAAGGCGGCGGCGATCACGGCCATGAACGCGGACGTGGAGCCGATCGGGATCCCCACGAAGGCCAGCTTCACGCGCTTCACGCCCCGGGCCCGGCAGTCTTCCTCCACCTCGTCGGGGTCCGCGTGGTGGTCGGCCACGAAGAAGAACTCCTTCACCGGCTCGACGCCTCCGGTGCTCGCCATGCCCAGGGGCGGCGAGGTGTCGACCATGCAGTTGAGCCCGCGGGGCAGCCGCTCCGTGTTCGGATCGTGCAGCGTGATCCCGCAGCGCGCGACCAGGTTGCGGTTCTGGGGATGGCCGAGGCTGCCGGTCAGGATGCGGACCTCCTTGGCCCCCAGCTCGGCGAGGATGGCCTGGAGCAGGATCGCGCTCCCCAGCGCGTCCGGATCCCCCACCCACTGCGTGAAGATGTTGGCCCCGCGGCCCCGGATTGCTTTCGCGCTGCGGCGCAGGCCCATGTAGGCGCTGTGGGCCTGGGTCAGCAGGGGCAGGTTCTCCAGGGTGCGGCGCTTGCCGAGCAGCGGCCGGAAGCGCCGGGTGACCACGTGGGCTCCGGGGACGCGCCCGGGCGTGCGGAGGATCTTGCCGTTTCGGCTCAAGTGAACTCTTGTCTCCCTGTTCGCTCAGCGCCCGTGGAAGCTCCAGCCCTCGCGGGCCAGGTCCTTCAGCACCGGGGCGGGGCGGAACCTCGCGCCGTGCTTTCCCTCGAGGCGCTCCAGCACCTCCACCGCGAACCGCGCCCCGAGATGGTCGAGGTAGCGGAAGGGCCCGCCCAGGAAAGGCGGGAAACCCGAGGCCGAAGATCGCCCCCACGTCCCCGTCGCGCGGCGAGCGCAGGATACCCTCCTCGCAGGCAGAGGACGGCCTCGTTCAGGAAGGCGAAGACCAGGCGGTCCTGGATCTCCCGGGCCGTCGGACGTCGCGGCGGGCGCCTCCCCGGGTAGCAGCGCGTAGACCGTCTCGTCCACGCGCTTCTTGCCCCCGTCGTAGGTGTAGAAGCCGCGTCTTGTTCTTGCGTCCGAGGCGGCCGTCGTCGATCACCTTCGCCATCGACGGCGGGCGGCGTCATGCGATCCCCGAAGTGCTGGTGCAGGACCTTCGCGACCTTGGCCCCCACGTCGATGCCCACCTCGTCGAGCAGCGCCACCGGCCCCACCGGGAAGCCGAAGGCGATCATCGCCTGGTCGACCGCCTCGACCGCGCGCCCCCTCCTCGACGAGACGGGCCGCCTCGTTCATGTACGGAGCGAGCGTGCGGGTCGTGTAGAAGCCGGGGCCGTCGCGCACCACGATCACGTGCTTGCCCAGCCGCCGGCCGAAGGTGACCGCGGTGGCGGTGGCCGCGGCGTCCGTCTCCGGGGTGACGATCACCTCGAGCAGCGGCATCTTGTGGACGGGCGAGAAGAAGTGCATGCCCAGGACCCGGCCCGGCCGCGTGCGCGCCGGCGCGCGATCTCGCCGATCGGGAGCGACGACGTGTTGCTCGCGAAGACGCAGTCCTTCGCCGACCGCGGCCTCCATCTCCGCCAGCACCTTGCGCTTCAGCTCGAGGTCCTCGAACACCGCCTCGATCACCAGGTCGGCCCGGCGGAAGCCCGTGTAGTCGAGGGTCGGGGAGAGGCGGTCCATCCGCTTCTGGAGCTCGAGGCGGGTGAGGCTGCCCCGCTTGCGCCGCTCCTCGAAGACGTCGCGCACGTAGCGCAGGCCCTTGCCCCAGCGCCTCGTCGGACGTGTCCTTCAGCCGCACGAGCACGCCGTCTGTCCGCGGAGACCCCGGCGATGCCCGCGCCCATCAGGCCGGCCCCCAGCACGCCCAGCTTCGCGACCTCGCGGGCCTTCGTACCTTCCGGGTACCCGGCGTCCTTCTTGATCTCCTGGGTGGCGAAGAAGACGGTGACGAGGGCCCGCGAGACGTCGGAGACCGCCAGCTCGCCGAAGGCCTTGGCCTCGATCTGCAGCCCCTCGGCGAGCGTGGTGGCCGTCCCCTGCTCCACCGCGTCGATGGCCTCGAGGGGGGCCGGGTAGTGACCGCCCGTCTTCTCGAGAACGGCTGGCGTGCCTTGCGGAAGATGACGGGCCGGAGCAGGCGCTCCGAGAGCGGGATGCCGGGGCGCCGCGGCACGAGCGTGCCCTCGGCGAGCGCCGAGCGCGGCCTTCTTCGCGGCCAGCAGCAGGACGGGAGCGGGCACCACCTCGTCCACGAGGCCGGCCCTGAGCGCCCGCGACGCCTTCAGGCTGCGGCCGGTCAGGATCAGGTCGAGGCCCCTGGTCAGGCCGATCGAGCCGCGGCAGCCGCTGCGTGCCGCCCGCGCCCGGGAGCAGGCCCAGCATCACCTCGGGCAGGCCGAGCGCCGTCTTGGGATCGTCGGTGGCGACGCGGTAGCGGCAGGCGAGGGCCAGCTCGAGACCGCCGCCCAGGCACGAGCCGTGGATCGCCGCCACCACCGGGATGGGCAGCGCCTCCAGCCGGTCGAGCAGCGCCTGGCCGGTGCGCGAGAGCGTCTCGCCCTCGAGCGCGCTCTGGATCGGCCAGGAAGTCCTTGATGTCCGCGCCGGCGATGAAGTTGTCGGGCTTGCCGCTGCGCGATCACCATCGCCTTCAGCGTGCGGTCGCGTCTCCGCCTCGGTCAGGAGCGCCTGGAACTCCTCCAGCATGCCCCCGCCCCAGCATGTTGACCTTCTCGCCGGGGACGTCGAGGGTCAGCGACCAGGACGCCCGTCGCGTCGCGCTCGCGGGCAAAGGCCGCGCGCTCACTGCGACGACGCCCGTCCTCGCGCAGCCGTGCGATCTCGTCCGCGCGCGTAGCCGGCCTCGCTCAGGACCTCCGCGGTGTGCTGGCCCAGCGCCGGCGCGGGCCGTCGCGTCGAAGCCGGAGTCGCCGCGGAGCCGAAGCGGGCGACGCGACGGTGCGCAGCTGCAGCCGTCCCCGCCTCGCGTGCTCCGTCGACGCCCGCCCGGCCTTGATCTGAGCCTGCCCAAGCGCTTCCGCCACGTCCAGCACCGGCTCCACGCAGGCGTCCGCCGCCGCGCAGCTCCTCCACCCACTCGTCGCGGTCGCGGGTCGCGAAGGCATCGCGCACGGCTCTGCGAGTCGTCCTCGCCGGAGCCTGCCGCGCTCCCACTGCCGCCCGACGCAGCTCGCTGCAGGCCCAGCGCGCGGCACAGAGCTCTCCCAGAACTTCGGCTCCAGCGCCCCCACCGCCAGGTACCGGCCGTCGCGGCAGCGGTAGACGTTGTAGCAGGCGTGGCTGCCGGTCAGCTCGTCGACGCCGGACGCGCCGGCCAGCGGTGCGCGCCGCGGGCACGCGTCATGAGCGCCAGGATGCCCTCGAGCATCGAAACGTCCACGTGCTGCCCGCGGCCCGTCCGCTCGCGCGCCTGCAGCGCGGCCAGGATGCCGATCGCGGCCAGGAGACCGCCCGGTCATGTCCGCGATCTGCGCGCCGGGCAGCACCGGCCGCCCGTCCCGGTCGCGCAGTCGTCGCCGAGGAGGCCGCCGAGGGCCAGGTAGTCGACGTCGTGCCCGGCGCGCGTCGGCGAGCGGACCGTCCTGCCCGTAGCCGGTGAGCGAGCAGTAGACGAGCCGCGGGTTCTCACGCGAGGAGGCGCTCCGGCCCCAGGCCCCGCCGCTCCAGCGCGCCCGGCCGGAAGGCCTCGACGAAGCACGTCGGCCTTCGCGGCCAGGCGACGGACCACGGCGGCGCCCGCTTCCTGCCGGATGTCCACCACCAGCGAGCGCTTGTTGCGGTTGAGGGCGGCGTGGGCCGCGCTGTCCTCGCCGACCGCGGGGGGGACCGCCCGCGTCGGATCGCCGATCGGCGGCTCCTCGACCTTGATCACGTCCGCGCCCAGGTCGCCCAGCAGCATCGTGCAGTAGGGGCCGGGGATGTAGCGGGTCAGGTCCAGCGACCCGGATGCCGTCGAGGGCCGCCGGCTCATCGCTCCAGGACCATCGCGAAGCCCATGCCGCCCTGCGCGCAGACCGAGAGCAGCCCGAACTTCGCGTCGCGGCGCTTCAGCTCGTTGGCGAGCGTCGTGGTGATGCGGGCGCCGGTGGCCCCGAACGGATGGCCGAGGGCGATGCGAGCCGCCGCACACGTTGAGCCGGTCGCGGTCCACCTTGCCTACCGCGCCCGTCGCGCCCCAGCTTCTCGCGCGCCCAGGCCTCCGACTCCAGGGCCTGGATGTTCGAGGCGACCTGGGCGGCGAACGCCTCGTGCATGTCGATGAGGTCCATGTCCGACAGCGTCGAGCCCGGCGCGCTCGAGGGCCTTGGGGATGGCGAGGGCCGGGCCCCATCAGGAGCTGGCCGCCGGGATCCACCGCCGCCACCGCCCAGGAGCGGACGAAGGCGAGCGGCGCGTATCCCTCCGCCTTCGCCCGCGCCTCGGACATGAGCAGCACCGCCGCCGCGCCGTCGGTCAGGGGCGAGGAGTTGCCCGCGGTCACCGTCCCGTACTTGCGGTCGAACACCGGGAGGCAGCGCGCCGAGCGCCTCGAGCGACGTGTCGCTGCGGAGCAGGTTGTCCGACTTCACGGTCACCTCGTAGCGCGGGGGCACGGCCACCCGGCACATCTCGGCGGGCAGGCGGCCGTCCTCGGTGGCGGCGGACCCGCTTCTGGTGGCTGAACGCAGGCGATGGCGTCCTGCTCCTCGCGGGTGATGCCGTTCTCCTGGGCCATCTTCTCCGCCGACTGGCCCATCGTGAGGCCGGTCGACGGCTCCGCGATGGCGGGCGTGTCGGGAGCGAGGTCCTTGAGGCGTACTCTCGAGAAGGCCTTGAGCTGCGACCCGAGGCCCCTGGCCCGCGACGCCTCCACCAGGGCCTGCGCCATCTTCTTCGCCGTGCAGGATGGGCACGTCGGAGAGGCTCTCCGCCCCGCCCGCGATGCCGCACGTCCAGGTGCCCGGTGAGGATGGCCGAGGCCACCTCCGCGATCGCCTCGTTGGCGGAGGCGCAGGCCCGGTTCACGGTGTGGGCGGGGATGTCGTCGGGCAGGCCCGTCCCCAGTACCACCTCGCGCGCGAGGTTGGGCGCCTTCACCGACGGGATCACCTGGCCCATGACCACGGTGCCGATCGAGCGCGGGGTCCACCTCGGTCCGCTCGATCAGCTCGCGCACGCAGGCCTTGCCCAGGTCCACCGCCGTGAGGTCGCGGTAGACCGTTCCCGCCTTGGCAAACGGCGTTCGGCAGCCGGCCACGATGGCGACGCGTCCGTTGTTCATTGCTTTGGGTCGGGGTGACGCGGCACGGAAGTGGCCGCGTCCTGCTCTTCGACCCCGATCATAGCCCAGCCCGGGGCGCGCCTCCAGCACCCGATTTCCTGGCCACCCGATTTGACAGACCCTCCCCGATGCCTTAGCTTGGACTCGTGATCGCGCACCGCGTAAACCCTGCCGGCATGTGTTGTTGTACGCTCAGGGCCACCGGTGCGGGCGGGAGCAGCGACAGCTAGACAACCCCGAAACCCGCGACGGACGAAAAGGCCCTTCGAGAATGCTCGAAGGGCCTTTTGGTTTTTCGGGGCTCGATGCCCGGGAGGTGCGCCGAGAGAGGATTGCAGAACTTCCAATGAGGGGCCGATCCGTGCGGCGGACGGCCTCAAACACCGGGGGGAAGCCGTATGGCTTCCCCCCGGCTTTTTTGTCCGTCCCTTCGGCGATCGACCTGTGGAAAAGCTGTGAAAACTCGCTCCGGAACGAGTTGGTGCTAACATTCCCGACGCGCCCGTAGCTCAATCGGATAGAGCGTCTGGCTTCGAACCAGAAGGTAGGGGGTTCGAATCCCTCCGGGCGCGCCACCATCCGACGACGGGGAAGACATGACGCCCCCGCTCCTGAGGCGTTCCCACGCCGTGCGTTAGGCCTCCAAAATCTTTGGTAGAATCGAGGGTATGCGAAAGCGCCGCTGCGCGGCCCCCGGGTGTCGCCGTCGGTTCTCCCCGCACATCTCCAAGCAGGGCCGCCAGCGCTACTGCTCGAATACCTGCCGGCAACGGGCCTTCTACTGGACGTTCAAGGAACGCCGCGGCATGCGCTACGCGGAGGCCCAGGACCAGCGTCAACGGCGGCGGAAGGCGGCCCGGCGACGCCCGCGGCGGACCGGGAAGGCCAGTTCTCGCCCGGCGTCGCGACGCCGCTGAGCCTCACGGTCCCGGGCCGGCTGCCCATCCCGAGAGGGCCCCGATGAAACTCCGCTTCGCCCTTTTGATGCTCGGCCTCACGGCGCCGGCGCTTGCCGCGGACGACACGCCGCCGCTGCTTCTCAAGGCGGCCCGCCTCATCGACGGCCGCTCGGGCTCCGCGGTCTCCCCGGGCCTCGTCCTCGTCGAAGGCGAGAAGATTCGTGCCGTCGGTCCGTCCGCTTCGGCCCCCCCCGGAGCACGGGTGATCGACCTCGGCGACGCCACGCTCCTCCCCGGCCTGATCGACACCCACGTCCACCTGACGAGCACGCCTTCGAGCACCGGCTACCGGGGCCTCGGGGTGTCGGTACCCCGCAAGGCGCTCTACGGTGCCGTCCATGCCGAGCAGACGCTCGGCGCCGGCTTCACCAGCGCCCGCAACGTGGGGGCCGAGGGCTTCTCCGACGTCGCCCTGCGCGACGCGATCACGGAAGACGGCCTTCCCGGGCCGCGTCTCCTCGTCTCCGGTCCGCCCCTCGGGATCACGGGGGGACATTGTGACGAGAACCTCCTTCCCTTCGGGCTCAATCGACCTCGGGAGGGCGTGGCCAACGGGCCCTGGGAGGTCCGGGCCAAGGTCCGCGAGGTCGTCAAGTTCGGGGCGGACCTCATCAAGGTCTGCGCGAGCGGGGGTGTGCTGTCGAAGGGGGACCAGCCGGGCGCGGCGCAGTACACGCTCGATGAGCTGACCGCGATCGTGGAAGAGGCCCACAAGCTGGGCCGCAAGGTCGCCGCTCACGCCCACGGCGCGCAGTCGATCAAGGACGCGATCCGGGCGGGGGTCGACTCCGTGGAGCACGTGAGCCTCGTCGACGAAGAGGGCCTGAAGCTGGCGGTGGAGCGCCGGACGGCCCTCGTGATGGACATCTACAACGACGACTACATCCGGCAGGAAGGGCTCAAGATGGGCATGCTTCCCGAGTCCATAGAGAAGGAGAAGGAGATCGGCCAGAAGCAGCGCGACAACTTCGCGCGCGCGGTCAAGGCGGGCGCGCGTCTCGTCTTCGGCACCGACGCCGGGGTCTATCCCCACGGGGACAACGCCCGGCAGTTCGCCTACATGGTCCAGTACGGGATGACGCCGATGCAGGCGATCCAGTCCGCGACCCGCGAGGCGGCCGCGCTCCTGGGCTGGAGCGACCGGGTGGGGACGCTGGAGGCGGGCATGCTCGCGGACGTGATCGCGGTGCGCGGGAATCCGCTCGCGGACGTCCGGGCCCTGGAGACCGTCGGCTTCGTGATGAAGGGCGGTCGGGTCGTCAAGAACGAGCTGCGGTGAGGACGGGGTAGGCACCTTACAATCGAGAGAGAAGGAGGGCGGCCGACGTGAAGCGCATCGGGATCCTGACCGCGGGAGGTGACACTCCGGCCCTGAACGCGACCGTGGAGGGCGCGGTGACGCGCGCCAACAAGCGCCGGGTCGAGGTGTACGGGTTCATCAAGGGCTTCACCAGCCTCCTCAATCCCCAGGTCCCCCACGTCCACCTGAACCCCCTCTTCACCGAGATCCCGGAGCTGGACGCCAGCCGGGGGGGCACGATCATCGGCGCGTCCCGGGCCTACGTGGACCCGGGAGACGTCGAGACCATGAACCAGATCGCGGACCGGCTGAAGCGGCTCAAGATCGACGGGCTGATCTGCGTGGGGGGAGACGGGACGCTGAACGGCCTCCAGCCCTTCGCCGAGCTCTTCCCCACCGTGCTCGCCCCCAAGACGATCGACAACGACCTCGGCTTGAACCACCGCAACGAGCCGGACGACTGGGAACGGGTGCCCGAAGAGTCGGGCTACCGCTACCGCCTGCGCCCCTCCCGCGCCGCCTTCGATCTCGAGGCGATGATCAACTACGTCACCCCCGGGTACGCGACCTCGGTGTTCGTCTCCGTGGAGGGCGTGCAGCGTATCCGCACCACCGCGGAGAGCCACCGCCGCATCGCGATCGTGGAGGTGATGGGCCGCCAGTCCGGCTACATCGCCCTGGGGAGCGCCTACGGGCAGCCCGACCTCGTCCTGATCCCCGAGGTCCCGGTGAACGTGCCCCAGCTCGTGGAGCGGGTGCGCGAGCTGTACGAGCTGCAGAAGAACGTGGTGATCGTGTGCGGGGAGGGGATCCGGGACGAGGAAGGCCGCGAGCTGGGGGCGCAGCGGCAAGCCCAGGACCCCGCGGGCAACGTGCTCCTCTCTGGCGCCTCCGAGGCCCTGCGCAACCTGCTCATCGAGCACCTGGGGGATGCCTACTTCCAGGGCTTCCGGCGCGCGGAGTCCGCCCAGGCGGCGGTCTTCACCCGGAAAGTCGGCCACACCCAGCGCGGGGGTCGGCCCATCCTCTTCGACCGCTTCCACGGCGTGCAGCTCGGGGGCAAGGCGGTGGACATGCTCCTCGAGGGGCAGAACAACGCGGTCTCCACCCTGCAGTGGAGCCGCGAGAGGGGCTTCTACGTAGACGGGGTGGACGGCAACGCCTTCCGCGACCGCTGGGGCGTCATCCACGCCCGCTACCTCCACCCCGCCTGCTACGACGCGGAGCGGATGCAGCCCTCCCGTCTCGGCGTGGAGTACCTGCTGCCCATCTTCACGAACGCGATCGGCCACGCCGACGTGGAGGCGCTGCGCCAGCAGATCTTCGACTCGGGCAGCCTCTTCCGCCCGTACCACTCCGTGAACACGGACGTGAACAAGCGGATCCGGTACCTGGGCCCGCTGGACTGAGCCGGGCTCGAACTCCCTAGCGGCGGCCGAACCTGTAGACGGCGGACAGGGAAAGGCGGGGGTCGGAGTCCCATACGCCGTCTCCCCGGAGCAGGAGGAGGTCGCCCTGGGCGCGCACGGCCCAGGTCCGCCCCAGGCGGTAGTCGAGGCCGCCGCCGAGAGCGGCGCCCCAGTCGGTGTCGCCGGCACTGACCCCACCCGCGCTCGCCGTACGGCGCTCGACCCCCAGGAGACCCTGGGCGAAGGGAACGAACCGGCTTCCCTTGAAGACCCAACGCGGACCCACGAAGAATCCGAGCTGGCTGAGGTCGGCCCCGCCGAACGAGCCATAGTGGCCGCTGAGGTCGACCACGGCGCGAAGCGACCTCGAGAAAGGGAACGAGGCCGTGAGCTGCCAGCCGTTCAGGCTCGCCTCCCCCGCGTGCGTGTACGAGTAGCCGGCCGAGGCATCGGGGTGGCGTGAGCCTCCGCGGGGTGCTGGTTGGGAAGGAGCGGCGGCCAGGGGAGACGCCACGGCCAGCGCGAGGCTCGTCGCGAGGGCCCACCTCCCGAGCCGCCATCCGCGGTTCGTCATAGGAGCACCTCGAAGCGTCCGTCGGGCGGCTTACGGCTTCTGGACCTTGACCTCCGAGGCCGTGACCAGGGCCGCGGTCAGGCTGCAGCTCGTGAGCGTGCCGCTCACGTGGACCTTTGCCCCCGCCAGCGGTTCGGGGGGGCAGGTCCCCTTTCCCGCCTGGCCCACGCACTGGTAGGACGAGGCTCCGGAGGTGCTCACGTCCACGAGGCCGCTCGCACGGTTGCCGTTCACCCTTAGCTTGAAGGCGCTGGCCGTGCCGCTGTCCACCTGGCCTTCCAGCTCGATGGACTCACCCGCCCGCCCGCCGTTGATCAGGCACGTCCTGGATGGATCCGTACCGGCATCCCGGTCGTCCACCGTGAGCTCGATGACGACCACGCTCGAACCGTCGATCTCCACGACGATCTTGACCTCGGCCCCGCCGCCCACGCCGGTCACCGTGACCGTGCCGAGCGTGACGCCGTCCCGCGTGAAGACGAGGGTGAAGGTGCCCAGGGGGAGCCCCTCCAGCATGAAGGTCCCGTTGCCCGAGACGTTGGCGGTGATGGACGGAGCCTCGAGCACGCTCACCGTGATCCGGCCCGCAGCCCCAGCCTGTGCCGAGGCGCCCGCCGACTGGGCGCTGACCGTCCCCGCGGTCGCCCCGAGCACGGTGCCGCGCACGACGACCGGATCCGAAGACGAGGCGGGGTTGCTACCGCAGGCCACGCTCGTGAGGGCGGCCACCAGCATCGCCAGAAGGAGGAAAGCATATCGTCGACTCATGTCGAACCTCCCCAATGAAACCGGTCGCATGGTCGCTCGAATCGCGGACAGCGCGAATGACGGAGGTCACAGGTGACGAGGATCTCTCCTCGAGGTATCGCCCGGGGCCCGGCCTCGGGAGCCTACGGCTTCTGGACCGTGACCTCGGAAGCCGTGATGACGACGGCGGTGGCCGTGCAGCCCAAGAGGGTACCCTCCACGTGAACCTGCGTCCCCGTCCCGAGGTTGGCCTGGCAGCTGGGGCCGGACCGTCCCCGGCAGCGGTAGCTCGCCCCCGACGCGTCGACGTCGAAGAGCTCCCGGGCGTGGTTCCCGTTCCTGTTCATGCGGAAGGTGTTCCCGTTTCCGCTGACCACGGCGCCCTCGATCACGAGGCTGCTCCCCACGGGCCGTCCGTCGATCGTGCAGGGAGAGGGGGGCGGGGTGGGGGTGGTGCCGATGATGACGATCACGAACACGATGTCGCCTCCGTCGAGCGCGACCGTGATCGCTATGGTCTGCCCCGTCAGCACGCCCACGATCGACTGCTGGCCGACGACGGTCCCGTTCTGCGTGAAGACGAGAGTGTAGGCGCCAGGCGGGAGGCCCGTGATCGTCGCCGTCTCTCCGGGCATCACGGTCACGCTGATCGACGGCACCTGGACGACCGTGATCGTGATCGCGCCGCCGGCCACCGCCGACGCGGGGACGCGCAGCGCCGGCTCGCCGGAAGCGACGAGCGACCCGCCGGGGACGGCGACCGCGCTGGTGGGCAGGACCGTGATCGATGGCGAGACCACGTCGGTCGTCACGTCCGTGGGAGACACGGGATTCATTCCGCATCCCGCCACCACGAAACCCACGCTCATCGCCACCAGCAGGAGCGCCCCGGCTCGCATGCTCATCGTTGTACCTCTCCATACCCAGCCTAGAGGCCCCACTCGGGGGCCAAGGTGCTCCCCGTCCTCCGGTGATCGCGCGCACAGGGGCCGGTGACAAGGGCGGAAAACCGAGCCCGAAAGTGCACACGGGGTACCCACCTTTCGCAAACTCCCGCTCACCGCTCATAATCCAGGCATGGACCGGGACCTGATCCGGCGTCTCCCCAAGACCGACCTCCACGTCCACCTCGACGGCTCCCTTCGCCTGGGAACACTCATCGACCTCGCCCGCCAGCGGGGGGTGGCCCTCCCCTCGAAGACCGAGGAGGGCCTGCGCCAGACGGTCTTCCGCGAGCGCTACCACGACCTCTCCGAGTACCTCGAGGGCTTCCAGTACCTGGTGGCCGTGCTCCAGGACAAGGAGTCCCTGGAGCGCGCCGCGTTCGAGCTGGCCGAGGACTGCCAGGCGGAGGGCGTGCGCTATCTCGAGGTGCGCTTCGCTCCTCAGCTCCACGTGCAGCCCGGCTTCACGATGCCGGAGGTGGTGAAGGCGGTGGACCGCGGGCTGCGGCGCGCCGCGGACGCGTTCAACCGCCGGCCCGAGGTCGCGTCCGGCCAGGAGCCGCGCTTCCTGGCCGGGATCATCCTGTGCGCCCTGCGCTTCTTCCTCCCCCAGTTCTCGTCCGGCTACCGCCAGTTCTTCGAGGCGATGCCGGAGGCCCCCCCCGCGAGATCTACGCGGCGGCGAGCATGGAGGTGGCGCGGGCGGCCGCCCGGCTGAGCCGCGACGAGGACGTGCTGGTGGTGGGGATCGACCTCGCCGGGCAGGAGAAGGGCTACCCCGCCGAAGACCACCACCAGGCCTACCAGGTGGCGCACGGCGCCTTCCTGGGCAAGACCGTGCACGCGGGGGAGGACTACGGCCCGGAGTCGATCTTCCAGGCCATCACCGACCTCCATGCGGACCGCATCGGGCACGGGACCTGGCTCTTCGACCACACCAAGGTGCACGACCCGAAGATCACGGACAAGAAGCGCTACGTGGAGGAGCTGGCCCAGTACGTGGCGGACAAGCGGGTCACGGTGGAAGTCTGCCTGACCTCCAACCAGCAGACCGTCCCCGAGCTGGCCGCCGACCTGCGCAAGCACCCCTTCGGCGAGATGCGCCGGCGCAAGCTCTCCACCACGTTCTGCACGGACAACCGCCTCGTCTCCGACACGAACGTGACCAACGAGATCGCCCGGGCGGTGGAGGCGTTCGAGCTCAGCGAGCGCGAGGTCCGCGACATCCTTATATATGGGTTCAAGCGGTGCTTCTTCCCCGGGACCTACCTGGAGAAGCGGACGTACGTGCGGCAGATGATCGACTACGCGGACAAGGTCCTGGCCGGGGGGCCGCCTGCGCGTCGCGGGAGCGAGCTAGTCACCTCAAGTACGTTTCACGAGCGACTCCGTCCGGACGGACTCAGTGCACCGTCTGGACAGGGCCGGCCGGAATCCCGAGTCTTTCGCGAAGGTCCTTCACGACGAAGTGCGGGTAGTCCGTGGCCAGCCACGACGCGCCCCCGGACACGAGCACGGCCGGCCGGTAGCGCCAGGACGGAGCGCGAGGATCGCCGCGGCGACCGACAACCGCTTCCGGCGGGCCACCGCGAAGACCGCGGCCTGAAGGCCCAGGGTCGACGCGAGGCCGAGCGTACCCAGGCGAGGGTGATCGCACCAGGGGCAGTGCGCCCCCTGCGACGCGTGGACGTTGCAGTGGGTGGCGGCGGTGCCCCACATCGCCCCGCACCCGCAGCGGAACATCACGTTGCAGAGCGGGTAAAGCGACACGCTCGTGACCAGAAGCACGGCCACCGCCGCCGCCGCGAGCTTCACCTCGGGCGGCTCTCCCGGGGCTCGATCTCCACTTCGAGCCGCTCCGTCCGGCGCAGGACCGCGACCGCCACCCGCGTGCCGATGGGCCCGTCCGTGAGGCGCCGGTGGAGATCGTCGATCCCGGCCACGGGCTCGTCGGCGAAGGCCACGATCACGTCGCCCTCCGCGAGCCCAGCCGCCGCGGCGGGGCTCCCCTTCTCCACGGAAAGGACGAGCACGCCGCTCTCCACGGGCAGGCGATGGAAGCGGACGCGGTTGCGGGAGAGGGGCACGGTCTGGCCCCCGATGCCGAGCCAGGCCCTCCGGATCCTCCCGTCCCTGATGAGCCGGCCCGCCACGAACTCGGCGGTGTGGATGGGGATGGCGAAGCAGATCCCCTGCGCGGGCCGGATCACCGCGGTGTTCACCCCCACCACCTCGCCCGCGCGAGGAGACGAGCGGGCCGCCGGAGTTCCCGGGGTTGAGGGCGGCGTCGGTCTGGACGAGGTCGTCCATGAGCCGGCCCGACTGCGAGCGGAGCGACCGCCCGAGCGCGCTCACCACCCCCGCCGTGACCGAGCACTGGAAGCCGTAGGGGTTGCCGATGGCGACCACGAGCTGGCCGGGCCGCAGCGAGCGCGAGTCGCCGAGACGCACCGGAGCGAGGCCGGGGGCGCCGAAGCGCAGCACGGCGAGGTCGGTGTCGGGATCGTCGCCCACCACGTCGGCGGCGAAGGAGCGGCCGTCGGAGAGCCGGACCTCGACCCGACTCGCCCCCTGCACCACGTGGCTGTTGGTCAGGGTGAGGCCGTCGGGGGTGAAGACGAAGCCGGACCCGGAGCCGCCGGCGCCGCGGCGGCCGTCGCCGTGATGCACCTCCACGTTGACCACGGCGGGGGCCACCGCCTCCACCGCGCGGGTCACCGCGCGCGAATAGGCATCGAGAAGCTCCGCCTCTTCGTTAGGCGGGGGGAGGATTGCGGGACGGGCGCCCGTCTCGTCTTCGGGAAGGCCGACCGGGAAGGGAAGGATCATACCCCCAGGTTAACCGAGGTCGGGGCTTCCGGGGCCCGGTCCGCCCCACTCCCCCGGCGGGTTCGAGCGGGCCGCGAAGGTCGCCTGGCCCCGCGCCTCGCCATGGTGCGCGAGGGCCCAGCGCACGCTGGGAAAGGCCAGGTCGTCCCAGGGGATCTCGTCCCAGGCGAAGAGCCGGACCTCCAGGCTCTCCTCCCCCGCGGCCACGTCGGGCGACCGGAGCCGGGCCCGGAAGATGATCTGGACCTGGCTGATCCGGGGGACGCTGTAGAGCCCGAGCAGTCCCTCCAGGTCCAGCTCGGCCCGCGCCTCCTCCCAGGCTTCGCGGCGGGCCCCGTCCTCCACCGACTCGCTCTCCTCGAGGAAGCCCGCGGGAATCGTCCAGTGGCCGCGGCGCGGCTCGATCGCGCGCCGGCAAAGCAGGATCCGGTCCTCCCACGTGCACACCGCCCCCACCACCACCTTGGGGTTGACGTACTGCACGAAGCCGCACTCGTCGCACACGAGGCGGGGGCGGTTGTCGCCCGTCGGGACCTTCTTGCTGAAGGACGGCGCCCGTTCGGTCATCGGCTCACCAGCGGTGGAAGGCGGGGTGGCCTTCCTTCACCGCTACGAACACGGCCCGGCACGTGGCGGTCACCTTGCCCGCGGCCTCGATCCGGGCCTCCACCGTGGCCCGGTCGCCTTCCGAGGACACGACCTTCGCCTGGAGGTCCACCTCGGTGTCGCTGGGCGTGGGCCGGAGTAGCTTGACGTGGAACTCGGACGTGACGGTGCAGGGCGGCCGGTCCAACCCGGCCTTCCGCATCAGGTGGAGCGAGGCCGCCCAGTTCGCGTGGCAGTCGAGGAGCGCTCCGATGATCCCGCCGTTCAGGACGCCGTCGAAGGCCTCGTGGTGGGGCTCCGGCCTGAAGCGCGCGACGAGAAGGCCCCCCTCCTCGCGGCTCTTGAGCCGGAGGCCCTTGGGGTTCGCGGGCCCGCAGCCGAAGCAGTGGTTCTGCGGCGCGTAGCGGTCTTGCACGCTCGGGCTCATGGGCGGCATTGTAGCGTTCGGCGAATCAATGGAGCCGCTCCAGGGCGGCACGCGCTTCCTGGCGCACGGAGGCGTCCGGGTCTCCCGTCGCGCGCTGGAGCGCGGGGGCGGCGCTCCGGGCGGCGGCTCCGATCCGGCCCAGGGCGCGGGCGGCGTGGAGACGGACCCCCTCGTTCGGATCCTTGAGGGCGGCCTCGAGGTCGGGGACGGCGGCCGCGGCGGGGGCCCCGATGCGCCCGAGCGTCCGGGCCGCCCGCCACCTCCTTCCCGCATCGGGGCTGCGCAGCGACGTCACGAGCGCGGGGACGGCCTCGGCGGCGCCGGTGCCGATACGGGCGAGAGCCGCGGCCACGACCGTCGCCGTCTCATCTTCATTAAGTGCGGTCACGAGCGCGGGCACGGCCTCCGCGGCGGCCGGGCCGAGGTTCCCCAGGGCCCAGGCGGCGAAGCCGCGCACGTAGGCATCGCGGCTGCTCAGGGCGGCGGCGAGGGACGGGACGTCTGCCGGGCCCGGCTCCAGGCGGGAAAGGGCCTGGGCCGCTTCGAAGCGCACGCTCTCGCTCGGGTCGGCGAGCGCCGCGAAGAGCGCGGGTACCGCCGGGCGCGCCGCCTTCCCCATCGCCCCGAGGGCTCGGGCCCCGGCGGCGCGAACCCCTGGACTCTCGCCCTCCGTCAGGGCCGGCTCGGGAAGACGCCCCCGCAGGATGTCCGGATCGGAGTATCCGTCCGGCAGGAGCCCCCCGGCCAGGATCGTGTCCGCGGTCAGCGACGCGCCCGACGGGCTCAGGTGGTCGTAGTCCACGAACGCCGACGGCCCGATGCGGGAGAGGGCGGGAAGCAGATCCAGGCAGCGGACCTTCTCCGCCGCGCAGAAGGCCGCGATCCGGTCCTGCACCACCGGCGGGGGGGCCCCCGGCTCCACCTGGAACCGGAACGGAAGGACGACCAGCGCGAAGGTGGCGCCGTCGTTCTCGACCTCGCGGCGCAGGGCGCGGACTTCGCCGAAGAAGCGGTCCAGAGCTTCGCGGACGGCTGGCGAGTCCCTGGCCTCGAAGAGCCGCTCCACGCTGTCGACCTCCCGCCCCCCGGCGTTCACGAGGCGGCGCACGAGAGCGGAGCGCTCGTGCAGCGCGGCCAGCCAGCGCGGGGGACGCGTCAGGTTGTTCTGCAGCTCCGGGATGTCGTTGAGGCACACGGCGAGCAGGACCTGGTCGGGGTGGTACCGGCGGACGATGCGTTCCCAGGCGATCCGCTCCTGGCGGGTGGACCAGCCCCAGAGAGCGACGTTCATCACCTCGATCTGGCGGCCCGCGGCCACGAGGCGCGCTTCCATGACCTGCGGGAAGGCCTCGTAGGGGCGGATCTCCGCGCCGAGGGTCACGCTGTCCCCCAGGACCGCGACACGCCAGAAGCCCTCCGGCTTCTCCTGCGGCCGCGTGCGGTCGCGGAGCCCCTCGCGGTTGAACTCCTCCCAGGGCGGCCAGCCCACCGACTCGGACTGCATCGTGTAGAAGTCGCCCGGCATCTTCTCGGACCAGTCCCAGATGTAGTCGGCCACGGGGGGCCGCGCCGGCCGGGCCGGCTCGAAGACCCGCGCCGCCCCCTCCAAGGCGCCCAGGAAGAGGCCGCCCGCAGCCAGGGCGAGGAGGAGGTTGGCGGCGAGCGCGCGCCGCTTCACGGGCCGGCCGCCGCTTGGAGCGCGCTCGAGATGCGGGACCAGTGCGTCCCCTGCCAGAACAGGCGATCGCAATCGGCACAGAGGAAGTAGTCGTCCTTCCAGAGCGCGGTGCGGGGCGGGATGCGGGGCCGGACCGCCTCCTTGGGCGCGGCAACGAGGATGCCCCCGCAGGCCATGCAGCGCGCCTCCCGGGGACGGAGCCCGAGATCGCGGAGGACCATCGCGAGCTGCCCCCGCAGGCCGAGGGTGGAGGGCAGCCAGAGGACGAGCGCCTTCTCCTCGCGCGCCAGGCGGCGATCGAGAAGGCCAGCGTCACTCGTGAGCAGCACGAGGCTGGGGTCGCGGGCGGCCGCCACGAGCGCTTCCGCGGGCCTTCCCTCGCGCGCCTCGTAGCCGGCCGCCCGCAGCCAGCGCAGGAGGCCGAGCAGGCTCCGGTCCCCCACGAAGCGCGGAAGGTGCCCTTCGTCGAATCGGGCCCAGGGCGGATTCACGACGGCGCACGCCCCGGTCACCTCGACTCGGCGAACCACCCGTCTACGCGTGAGCTCGTACACGTCGGCCAGGCCTCGCACGAGCGGAGTGCCCTCGCGGCGGCTCCTCTCGCGGCCGCGGCCCATCAGCAGCTCCACCCCGAACTCCAGCCGGCGCGGCCGAACCAGGGCGAGAAGCTGCCGGAAGCGGTGGCGGAACCCCTCTTCCAGGCGCCCGGTCATGGCAGACCAAGCTTAACCCGCGCGTCCCCCTTGCCCTTTCCCAGTCACCGCGGTCTCCTCGTCCGTCTTGGAGGACGGCCCCTACTTCGTGCGGCCGAGCACCTGCAGGGCCTGGTCTCCGAAGTACTTCACGATGAGCCGGCTCCACGACGGGCCGCGGCGGACGCTTGGTCAGGTAGTCGTAGGACTTCCCCTTGCGCTCGCGGACAGGACTGCGGCCGCGACGACCAACCGTGCGAGCCGCATCGCGCGCGATCATGACGGCGTCGCCCACCGCCTTCCTGAAGAGTCGTTCCTTGATGGGCGACGCGGTCTTCCGCTATACTTGGCGGTCTTGCCGTGGCCCGCTAGCTCAATTGGTAGAGCAAGAGACTCTTAATCTCTGGGTTCTAGGTTCGAGTCCTAGGCGGGTCACCATCCAAGTCCCTACAGTTCACAGACAAGGATCTCCTTTGGGTACCCCGGCTTCGGCCCGATCTCTTCCGGGGATGCCGGCCAGGACCTGGTGGCTCATTACTCGCTGATGAGAAGGTCGGTCTTGGGGCGCGTCGAGATGACCTGCTGGCGCGCCATGGCGGTCTTCGCCCCTTCCAGCACGTTGAACGGACGCACCACCATGATCGCGGTGACGACATGCGAGTCAGGGGCCTCGCTCGGCTCCTTGCCGGTTGCGGCACGCGCCTTCGCGTAGAGCGCGGGCAGGATCTCCTTCGGGTGTTGTGTCGTGAAGATCACGCCCTGCTGGCCGTAATAGTGCATGCGCTCGTTCATGCCGACCCATTCCGCCTCGGATGGGCCGTAGGCCGCGCGCACCGCCTCCAGGGAGTCGAGGATGCCGATGCCCTTGCTCGTCTTGCCGCGGTAGCAGTCGTCCCACAGGAGGGTCCGGACCGCGTAGAGCCGCGGCGGACCCTGCCCCTCGGCCGGCTTGAGGAACCAGAAGCCGAGCGGCGGCCTCCGGAACTCGAGGGCGGAGGCGGTGGACAACGTCGTGGCCGCGGACTCGCCGTACGTGCTCTGCATCTCCGCGATCGTCGCCTCGTCGATGCGCAGCCCGCCGATGCCCGTTCCTTCCAGCAGGGTGTCGTCACGCGCCGCGGCCGGCTCGGCCTCGTTGCCGGCGTCCGGCTTGGTTCCCCCGCCGCGGGAACACGACACGGCCGCCGCGCACAGAACGATCACGCACCACTTCGTCTTCATGCGCACCTCAACGCTTGTCCCGGATGACTGGCTGGTCGGCGAGGCCATCGAGCTCCTCCACGTAAAGCACCCTGTTTCCGGGATCGACCTCCCAGAACCAGCGGCTCCTCACACTGGTCGGGGTCCCGAAGCCGCTCATGACGGTCCAGGACGCGCGGAAGCCCGGCACGCGCGTGACGGCCTCGATGTCCGCCATGCGAAGCGTCCGGGCGACGGAGCGCCGAACGTAATCGGGCTGCGTGACCGCATCCGCGGTGGCGTAGTCCAGGCGGGGATACACCTGCGCGGCGGGCGCGAACTCGATGCTGTACAGCCTGTCGTCACGGAAATTGCCGAGGGCGAACCCCGGTCGAGGGCCCTGCAGGTCGTCCCAGGCCACGTCGGCGGTGTCCCCGCCATCCTTCCGCCGGCTCGGCTTCCTGCCGAGCGCCCTGGTGACCTCGCTCTCGGTCATGCCGAGGCGCACCGTCCCCGCGCGGCTCACGTAGGCTTCGAGCTCCGCCGGGCTCGGCACGCCTCCGGAGGCGCCCGCGTCCGCGGCCGGCGCGCCCGAGGCCGCCGCGTCGGCCCCGCCGCGGCTCTTCCGGCAGGCCGGCGCGAACGCGACGGCCAGGGCAACCACGAGGGCGAGGCGGACCGTCATGGGCGGCCTCCTTCTCTCACGGGCCTTGAAGCGCGGCGAGGATGAGCGGCTCGCGCGCCACGATGTCGTCGATCGCCTCCTTGCCGAACCGCCGGCGGGCGGCGTCGAGGCGCACCTCGTCGCGCGCGATGACGAGCTGGTGGGTCCTGTCGAAATGGAAGATGCCGCCGGTGGCCTCCGTCACCAGCTCGGCCCTTTCGCCTTTCAAGGGAACCCGATCCATGTGAGCTTTCATGACCGGCGCCTGCCGGGCGGCGATCTCCGCGACCTGGGCCTCGAATGCCTTGGGGTTGCGCATGAACGCGGAGGGGTCGTCGCTGCCGACGGCGTGGAGCTCCTCCCAGTGCCGCCGGAACAGGTCCATGTAATCGCGCTGCCAGCGCGTGAAGGCGACGAGCTCATCGTCGGTCACAGCGGACGTATTGCCGGCGCGGGGCGCGTTCGCGGAACGGCCCGAGCCGCCGGCGGGGACGGTGCCCGTCGCGGCGTCGCGACGGCAGGCCGCCAGCAGGAGGACCAGCACGACCACGACAGGTCGCACGGCCCAGGATGGTAGCCGATCGTGCCGCGGACGACTACCCTGCGAGCCCGTGGTGAGAGTCATGAAGCGGACCTCACTTGGATACTACGCACTGTAGTGTCCGGGACATGGCAATGGGCAAGAGAAGGAAGCGGCGCCAAGCGACGCCACCAGGGCGGTACTTCCGACTGATGCTGCTCGGGTACTTCGAGGGGCTGGGTTCGGAACGCGGGATGGCTTGGCGAGCGGCGGACTCTCTGGCGATTCGGAGCTTTCCCGCAGCGCGACTCGGCGAAGAGCTGGACGATCCGCGCCTCCTCGCGCGGTTCGACGGCTAGGCCGGACAGTGGCGCATCGCGGCGGGGGCGTATCGCGTCACGCTGGCCAAGTCGCAGCCGAGCCTCTTAATCTCTGGGTTCTAGGTTCGAGTCCTAGGCGGGTCACCAATCTCTTGAACAACTTGCAGGCGCCGCTTCCGGCTCGGCGGTGCGCTATGCTACCAAATTGCTACCACGAGCCTCCGACACCACTTTTGACCGCTTCGACTTCGGCGATGTGCTGCGCAAAGAGCGAGGCGGAGAACGGCCCAAGATGCTCCGCTTGGTCGTCGGAAATCCGCTCATCATGAAGGAAATGGCCAAGATTGTTCCCGACGCCGCGTCGTACGCACCCGTGACGATCCTCATTGACGAGCGCGCCGATGGCGTACATCTTTCGTACGTCGGCACGTTGCTGGAGCAAGCGCGTGCACACGCCGACCTGAACGCGTTCATCACGATCGATGAAGCTGCGGTGCTGGAGGCACTGAGCCGACACAGGAGGCAGCGGTGATCGCCATGAATAACACCATGGTCGAAGGAACGCACCAGTCGATCACGTCGGCGATGGGCCCCGTAACGCGATGTGGCGTGTCTTGCTCCCCAACTCGCGACTCCGCGCGTGCCACCACCGCGCCTGGCGGTCGGGGCAGGTCGATCAACGGCCCGGCCGTCATCGTCGCTGCCTCGATGTGGCTCCTGGTGGCTCCGGGCGCCATCGCGCAGGCCGCGGCCGACGCGTCGTCGCTGCGGTGGTCGGTGGCCACCTTGCTGCCTCCGGGCGCGCTCTACGCCGTCGTCAGCGGCGATCCGACTGCCCCCGGCGAGTGCACCCTCCAGATCTCCATGCCCGACGGCTACCGGTTCCCGCCGCACTCTCATCCCAGCGATGAGCACGTCGAAGTCAAGGAGGGAACGCTCCTGGTCGGGATGGGCGACCGGATCGACGCCAAACAAACCCGGGCCCTGGCGGCCGGCGATTCTTCCACCGCCCCGGCCGGGATGCACCATTTCTCGATCGCCAAGGGGCGGACCATCCTGCTGGTGACGTTCATGGGCCCCTACACGATTACCTACGTCCACGCCGAAGACGCTCCGCGGCCGCGGGTTTTCCCCTTCGGCTACTGAGGCGCGAGGCTCCACGATATCGTCGCCGACGCTCTCTGCTCGCCGCTAGGTGGGCCTCGCGACGGTCGGTCGTGCAGCGGCCAACGTCTGGCGTATGCCTTCCGGGTAGGGTGTCTTGGCGATGGGGCCGATGAGCTTCTGCAGCGCCGAGTCGTCCATGATCACTGGCTCGGTCAATAGGTAGTGCATCTCCACCATCTCGCGCATCATGGGGTTGAAGAGCCCGATCACGCGCAACATCCCCTTTCCTGCGACCCGCATCTTCAACGGTCGCCCGGACTGGCGGGTGATCTCGTCCACTAGGGCCTGCTGAGTCGTGGCGCCTGCTCCCGCCAAGTGCCAGACGTGCCCCCATGCCCCGGGCGTCTCGACCAGGCGGGAGACCACCGGGCCCACGTCGGGAACAAAGACGAACTCGTGGGGCCGGTCGAGCGGTCCGATCATGTTGGCGGGGCCGCCCTGGGTGGCCGCCGCGATGGCGCCGTGGAGGAAGCTCTTGTCCACGCCGGGGCCGTAGAAGTCCGGCAGCCGGAGCACGGCACCTTTGATCCGGCCCGCGGCATGGGCGTCGAGCAGCAAGTCCTCCTGCGCCTTCCTCATCCTGCCTTTGAACGTATGGGGCTCCCTGGGGTGGTCTTCGCGCACGCGGTCCGTGCGGGGACGGCCATAGGGGTAGACCGTGCCGATCAACAAGCAGTGCGCGACGCTTTCCGCAGTCGCGCCGGCCAGCGTCTTGGCCATGAGCTGCGGATGGAGCTCGAACTGCCAGTAATTCACGCCGACCAGGTAGACGATGGTGTCGATGCCACGGGCGGCCGCGCGCACCGACTCCGGGTCGTCCGGGTTCCAGGCGACGACTTCCGCCAATGGATCGTGGCCGAACGACCGCGTCAGTGACGCCTGGGAGCGGCCTACCACTCGATACGGACGGCCCGCCTTACGCAGGGCCTCTGCGATGCTCTGGCCGATCGCTCCGGCGGCGCCGAAGAGCGCGATCCTGCGACCTTCGAGCTCCATGTGTCCCTCCTGACTACGCGTCCAGGGTCGAGGGAAAGCCCCGCGCGGCGTGGTTGCACTACCGTGGCGGGTGCGCGAGGTTACTGCCCTGGGGCGCGGATGACAAGTCCCGCGACAGTCCCGCGACGCATCTTGTCGGGATCATCTCGACATTGTCGCTGGGTCCGGGCCTTAGAGGGACCGTAACGAGATCGGCGTGCACGGTCCGAAGTAGCCCTGCGCACTGGCACCCGCCAATCCGATCGCGCCAGCGCGCAGTCTCTTAATCTCTGGGTTCTAGGTTCGAGTCCTAGGCGGGTCACCAATTCACTTCACCATCGCTCCTCCGCGAGCAAGCACGACGCCCGAGCCCCCCGCCATGTCTTTGAAGTAACGCACAAAACGCGCCGTTTCTTCGGCTTTGTACGGCTCGAGGTTCATGGCCCAGCGAAAAGCGATGGGCTGATACCAGAGTTCTGCATCCACCTGGAACGGACCCTGGCCGCTGCCGATCTCGACACGATACCGGGTGGTGTCGCCGCCTCCGATGAAGTCGGGATCCGCTTCTGCTCGCCCGTGCACGGCGATGAGTTCCTCCGCGGTCAACTTGTCAAAGCCGTGGGGAAGCAGCCGGTTGTCCTTCAGAAACCCCACGGCGGTGAGCAGCCCGGTCGTCACTTCCCCGGCCGGGCCGTGCATGATGGCCTCGTAGATCTGCACCTCATCCGGCCCGGTGATCTGTTCGTAGTGGGGCTCGAAGCGGGCAGGGTCCCCATCGTTGTCGTTTCCCGCGATCGAGCCGTCGGGACGAAAAGCACCGGACTCGAAGAGCGCCCGGCCGCCCCGATCGCGCACGGTGACGTGAAGCCATAGGCGGCGTGACGGGTATGCGGTCGGCAGCTTGTGGCCACTCAGGTTTTCCACGGCGATTTCGAATTCGACGCGGCCTTCGCGAATCTCCGCGCTCTTGATCGCGAGCCGGGCGGCTTGCGATTGGAGGTGCGCAACGGTTTGGGTGGCGGCGTGGCCCAGGTCCTCCGGCAGCGCGGTGAACTCGAGATCGTTGCGCTGGCGATCGAGCATGCGCTGCATGAAGAAATTCGCGCCGACGAACGTGTGCCGGAGAAACCTGGGACGGGGCTTCCCCAGCACCGAGGTGATGGGCACGTCCTCCTCCACCACCGGCATGTGACACGACTGGCAACTCCGGGACTCCTTGTACTGGCTGTGCAGCCATTCCTGGTAGGGAACCTGCTCGGGAAACTCGCCCATCTCCTGGCCCTGCTCGTTCAGCGCGCGGGTCAGGAGGGTGTGGCAGGTGGCGCAGAGCTCCGAAGAGCCGATGACCTTCCTGTCTTCGGTCGGCTCGAACGTGGAAGAAGACCGCATGATGGTGGCGTGGCCCTTGTCGATCGGGTAGGGGCCGTATTCATGGCGCTGGCCGGGGCCCGAGGTCTCATCGATCTTGAATCCGCCCACGAAGCTCTCCCGCGTGCCCAGATTCTTCCCGGTAATCTGGTGGCAGACCGAGCAGGTAACACCGTCCTCCGCGAGGCGGTCGGCCCGCCGGTTCTGATGCGGCGGAAAGTGCGCGAACGCTTCGCCTTTGCGTCCGGCGAGCTTCGCTTCGTAGCGCATCATGGGCATGTGGCAGATGGTGCACTCGTCCTGGATAACGGCCGACGCGGTGGGATGATCGAGAGATTCCCGGCGAACACCGGCAATCCAATAGGGGTCGCGCCCGCTGTTCGCCATCATGCTGGTGCGCCAGGCAACACCGATGGAGATGTCCTCCCCGGTAGAGGTGGAGAGCCCGTTGTGGCAGGCGACGCAGCGGTCCGAGGTTTCGAAATGCGAGCGAGACGCCTTGGGGGAGGAATGCGAATACGCCTTCAGCGCGCCGCCTGCGGTCATCGCCAAGAAGAGCAGAAACAAGACCGCCGAAGACCTGTGCGGGGCTGTCTTCATTTCCAGCCCTCGGTCAGCGCGCCGTCTGCATAGTCCCACAGCAGGTAGAACATGAGCTGGTTGGGGCGATCCGCGCGGTGATTCAACGGGACGCGCAGGCCGACGTTGGCCAGGATGTGCATGCGCCTGCTGACGGGGACCTGGACTTCCGGCACCAGGTCCCAATTCGTGGTGGCGTCGGTTTCAAAGTCGCGGTCGGCAATGATCTCGGCCATGGGCGACCACCTTCGGCCCAGTCCCCCATCGCCGCTGAAGGTCTTGCCGATGGCGGTGCGCACGAAGAAGGCCCGGGGCACCTTGTCGGGGTGCAGGGGCAACTCGATTCCGATCTGGACCTGCAGGAAGCCGTCGGCGCGGAGGATCTGGCCATAGGCGGCAAACGCCTCGAACGCCGCAGACAGGCCCCCGGTTCCTATGTCCGCGTTGCCGGTGGGGACGCTCCACTCGCCACCGGCGCTGAGGATCGTGCCCCTGTCCAGATTGGCGAGCAGCGTGTGCTTGTAACCGATGGCGACGTCGCCAAACCCAGAGCGTGTGACGCCACTCTCGTTGGAATAGTCGTACGGGAGCATGGCCTCGATCATTCCGGAGCTTCCGATGCGTTTCTCGTAGATGGCGGAGACTCCGCCCCCCGCCGCCCCTTGCACGTTGAACGTGCCGCTGACCACGGCCTCGTTTTCCGGAAATGCCTTTTCGGCGACCAGTGGGCGGGGGAGATTGAAGTTGCCGCGCGGCCAGGCCTTGTCCGCGCACAGCGTGCGGAGGTATTCGATGACCTTGCCGATCTGCTCGGGCGAGAGCGCGTCCTTGAACGAAGGCATGATCGGCGAGAACCCGCGGGCGGGGCCACCATTGGCGATGACGGCCCGCCACTGGACGTCCGGCTCGGGCGTGGCTCCCGCGCAATCAGTGAAGTCCGGAAACGTGGACGGGCGCTCGAAGCCCGCGAGGTTCTGCGACTGCCCTCTGCCGTCCGGCCCATGGCAGGAAGCGCATCCCGCGATGTAGATTCCCCTGCCCGTGTCGAGCTCGAGCTGCCTTTCGCCCGACCAGGCAAGAACCGCCCTCCCCCGCACGGAGAGGATGGCCACGAGAACGGACACCAACGCGTGGCCACACCGGCGCCGAAGACGACGTGAAGCTGAAACCTCATATGGAGCGCTCATTTCGCAGCGTCCTGCCCGATCCCCACCTGCTCTCATTGGGCGTCCGGCAAGCATTCTCGCTCAGGCCGCGCCCGGTGTCTGGCTCTCGAGATAGCGCCGCGGGGGCAGGCCGAACAGGCGCTTGAACTCCCGGCTGAACTGCGAGGGGCTCTCGTAACCGACGCGGAGGGCGGCCTCCGCCGCCCGAGGCGACCGATCTGGACCACTTCTTCAGCCCAGCGATGCAGGGCATGGTGACCGGCGGGGTCAACGTCAGTCGGGGGACGTTCTAGGACTCAGCCGCGCCCCCGCAGGCTTATCATGCGCAGAGGGAGGGGGCGCCACTCCGCGCAATGGTGAAGGCGTGGGCCACACGATCCCGTCTGGGCATGGAGGCCGCACCGTGAGCCGCGGCCCGGACCTGGCGGCGGTGCTCGACGAGTATCGGCCGCGGTCGGACGAGGAAGCGCGAGATCTCGACCGCGTGCGTGAGCTGCTCGTCGGCCGCGACCCATGGGGCCGGTCCTCGCTCCTTCACGTCACCGGCTCTGCCTTCGTCCTGCATCCGGACACCGGGCGCGTTCTCCTCCGCTGGCATGAGCGAATGCAGGGCTGGCTGCATGTGGGCGGCCACGCCGGGGCGGGTGAAACGAGCCCGTTCCAGGTCGCCCTTCGGGAGGCCGAAGAGGAGACCGGCCTTCGGGATCTCGCACCTTGGCCCGAGGCCTCGCGGCCTACGTTGGTTCACGTCGTGATCGTCCCGGTGCCCGCGGGACGCGGCGAGCCCGAGCACGAACACGCGGACTTCAGGTACCTGCTGACGACCGGTCGGCCCGACGACGCCACTCCCGAAACGGCAACGGCGCGCCTGCACTGGCTTCCCCTCGCGCAGGCCCTGTCCGCCACGGCGGAAGAGAACATGAGGGTGAGTCTGGGCCGGATCGCGGAGATCCTGCTCAGCTTCAAGGTCGTCCGCTAGGAGGAATCATGGCCAAGATGCGCGCCGCCCAGGTCCGGGCCGGCAAGGGTCCTTTCGAGATCGTCGAACGGGAGATCCCCGAGCCCGGTCCGGGGTTGGTTCGGGTCAAAGTGCAGGCTTCCGGGATCTGTCACAGCGATTCCCTGACGAAGGAGGGGATCTGGCCTGGCCTACGGTACCCGCGCGTGCCGGGGCACGAGGTGGCCGGGATCGTCCACGCCCTCGGCTCCGGCGTCGCGGACCTCGAGGTGGGTGCGCGGGTCGGACTGGGATGGCACGGAGGACATTGCGGACACTGCGCCTCCTGCCGCCGCGGAGACTTCGTCACGTGCCGAGTCGCCGCCCAGATCCCGGGCATCACCTTCGACGGCGGTCATGCGGACTACGTGATCGCACCGGCGGTCGTGCTGGCCCGGATCCCCGAGGGCCTCTCCGCGACCGACGCCGCGCCCCTCATGTGCGCCGGGATCACGACCTTCAACTCCCTGCGCAACGCGGGCGCGCGATCGGGCGACCTCGTTGCCGTGCTGGGCATCGGAGGCCTCGGCCACCTCGGCGTCCAGTTCGCGGCCCGGATGGGCTACGAGACCGTCGCGATCGCGCGGGGCAAGGACAAGGAGCCGCTGGCCCGCAAGCTCGGAGCGCACCATTACATCGACACCGAAGCCCAGGACCCCGCGAAGGCGCTCGCCGCCCTCGGAGGGGCCAGGGTCGTCCTTGCCACTGTGACCAGTGGCAAGGCCATGACTGCGGTACTTGGGGGCCTGGCCATCGACGGGACGTTCGTCGTCCTCGGCGCCGCCCACGAGTCGATCGAGGTCCCACCGCTCCTGCTCATCTCCGGCCGCCGCAAGATCCTGGGCTGGCCCTCGGGCACCTCGGCCGACTCGGAGGACACGCTGGCCTTCAGCGCGCGCAATGGCGTACGGCCCATGAACGAGATCTTCCCGCTCGAACGGGCCGCCGACGCCTACGATCGGATGATGAGCGGCAAGGCGCGGTTCCGGGTGGTGCTGACGACGGGAAATTGAATCTGATCGCGACGATCCTACGTCTCCAACAACTTCGGGATTCAGGAGCGTTGCAGCAACCGGCGGTTGACCTCGAGGGCGATCCCGCGGGGCGGCAGCTCTCCGGCGATCGCAAACACCTTGGCCAGCAGCCCTGGGATCACGACCCGTGCCTGCCGCAACATCCCCCGGTAGGCGGCGCTGGCCACGGCGTCGGGCGCCATCGCCGGCACCCACCTGTACAGGAAACTCTGCTGAGCCCCGGATCTCTCCTCGAACGACGTCTTCGTCACTCCGGGACACGCGACCGTGACGCTGACCCCGGTCCCTCGAAGCTCACCGGCCAGGCCCTTGGAAAGGGAGAGGACGTAGGACTTGGTCGCATAGTAGGCCGCCATCCCTGGCCCCCCAGGCTGATACGCGACGACCGATGCGATGTTGAGGATGCGGCCCCACCGTCGTTCCCGCATCCCGGGAAGCGCAAGCCGAGTGAGATTCGTGAGGGTGCCGACGTTGAGCTCTACCATGCGGGCGATGGCATCCGGCGCCTGCTCGGAGAGCGGACCGTAGAGGCCCACGCCCGCGTTGTTCACCAAGATGTCAATCCTGATGCCTTCGCTCTCCAGCCCGGACCACAGGGCGGTTGCCGCTCCCGGCTCGGAGAGATCCGCCGCATGCGGGCGTACCCAGACCGCATACCGGTGGTGGAAGGCCTGAGCCATCTCGTCGAGCTTTCGAGCGTCACGGGCCACGACGACGAGATCGCAGCCATCCTGCGCCAGCAGGCGCGCCAGCTCGAATCCGATCCCGGAGGAGGCCCCGGTGACCAGCGCCGTCCTGGGGCCTGAGGCAGTGGACATGGATGCTCCCCTTCCTTTTCCCTCACGCAATGCCGGACAGTCGGCGTCAGCGCGCCGCCAGGCGCGGGGACTCCGCTCCTCCCTGCGTCGCGGTGGCCGCCTCGTCAAAGCTCCAGCCCCCGCCGAGCGACTTGTAGACCGAGATGAGACTGACCACCGCGCTCCGTTCGCTCTGCACCAATTGGTCTTGCGCGGCGTAGACCGACCGCTGCGCGTCGAGGACCGACAGAAAGCTCTCCAGACCGCTCGTGTAGCGGTCCATGGCGCAGCTCCAGGGCTCGCTGGTTCGCCGTGACCGCGGCCCGCAGGGACTCCTCGCGCCGCAGCTCGCGGCTGTGCGCCGAGAGTGCTCTCTCCACCTCCTCGAGGGCGAGGAGGATCGCCTTCTCGTATTGCCGGAGCGCCTGCTCCTGTCGCGCGTCCTGGACGTGGATGTTGGCCAGGATGCGTCCCCCCGAAAAGATCGGCCAGCGCACCACGGGCAGGATGAACCAGAACTGGCTGAGGCTCGTGCTCAAGTCGCCGGCCTCCTCGCTGCGGCGCCCGAAGGCGCCGGTGATGGAGAACCTCGGGAAGAGGTCGGCCTTGGCCACCCCGATGCGCGCGGTGGCCGCCGCCAGCTCCCGCTCGGCCCGCCGGAGGTCGGGCCGCCGCGAGAGCAGCTCGGAGGGGAGGGTCAGCGGTACCTCGGGAGGCACCGTGGGGATGAGGCCCGGGGGCTCGAGCAGCTCCGAAGCGAGCGCGCCCGGGTCCTTGCCGACGAGAACACCGAGGCGGTAGACGGCTTCGCGGGCGAAGCGCTCGAGCTTCGGGCCCTCCGCGGCGTTCGCAGCCAGGAGGCCCTCGGCGCGCTGCACGTCCAGCTCCGTGCCCAGCCCGCTTTCGAACCGCGCCTTCGCCAACTCCAGGGTGTCCTGCTCCGACCACAGGGTCTGCGCGAGGATCTGGAGCTGCCGCTGCGCCGCCCGGAGCTCCACGTAGTTGCGGGCGACGTCGGCGAGAAGGGTGACGAGGACGTCCCGCCGGCCTTCCTCGGCCGCCTGAACCTCGGCGAGGGCCGCCTCCTTCTCCCTTCTCACCCCGCCAAACACGTCGATCTCCCAAGTGGCGTCGAATCCCGCCTCGAAGGCGTTCTGCTCCCGGGGACCGAAGGGTGAGCTCTCGCCGGGAGCCGACCTGAAGGGCGGAACCGCATCGCTGCGCTGCGCGCGCGAGTAGGCGCCTTCGACGCCGACCTGCGGCAACGACGCCGAAGCCGCGATCCCGATGGGCCGCCCGGGCCTCGCGGATCCGGGCCGCGGCGATCTTGAGGTCCAGGTTGCCCTCGACGGCGCGCGCAACGAGGCGGTCGAGGATCGGGTCGTGAAACGTCGTCCACCACCGTTCCAGGGAGAGGACGTCGCGCGGCCCCTCGCCGGCCGGAGACTCCTGCCACCCCGTCGGGACGGGGATCGCCGGGGCGCTTGTAGCGGGGTCCGACCGCGCACGCGGCCGCCGGCAGCACGAAGCGGGAGGGCCAGCGCTCGGAGCCTCATCGCTCCGCCCTGCGATCCGCCTCCGCGTCGATGAAGACGTCGAGCTGCTGGCCCACGAAGAGCGGAAGGTCGTCCCGCTCGACGCGGTAGATGACCTGGAGGACGCGGGTGTCGACCCGCTCGGTGCTGTCGCCGGTCAACGACCTCTTCGGGATCACGAACGGCTCGAAGCGCACGAAGCGCAGCGGGGTCTTCAACTCGGCGTTTCCTCGCATGTGCCCCGTCGCGGCGGCGTCCGCGCGCACCCGCCAGCCCTTCGTGCTCGTCGACGTCGACGCGAACGTGCAGCGGCTTGGATCGACCGAGCAGGACGAGCGGCGTCGACGTCGGCGCCGCAGGGGCGAACTCACCCGCGCGCAGCTTGACCTGCAGCACTTCCGCGTCGATCGGGGAACGAACCGTGCTCCGCTCGATCTCCACGAGTGCGGCGCCCGCCTGCGACTCGGCCGCCGCGACCTGGGCCCTCGCCTCCTGAAGCTCGGCCGCGGCCGTCTCCACGGCCGAGTGCCGACGGGTGAGCTCCTCCGCGCTGATCGCGCGTCTGTCTTTCACCTGTTCGGCGAACTCGAGCTGTCGTTTCAGGTCCCCGAGCCGGGCCTCGGCCACCGCCGTGCGCGCGCGGGCCACCGCCACCGCCTGCTGCTTCACGGCGAGGTCGGCGCGAAGCTGGCGAACGTCGAGCTCGAAGAGGGGGTCCCCGGCCTTCACGGACTGGCCGGCGGTGACGAAGACCCGAGCGACCACCCCGCCCAGGGGCGTGCCCACCGATATGTTCTCGGTGCTCGCCTCGACCAGGCCGACCGCGGCCACCGTGTTCGGAAACTCGGAGACGGGAGGCGGGGCGGGAGGCTCGGTGGGATGCCGGCGGGGCTGGGTTCGGGCCACGGAGTAGCTCGCGCCCAGGGCCGCCAGCACGCCAATCAGGGGAAGATAAAGGCGTCTCATGCGATTGCCTCCTCGAGGGACGAATCCGTCCGGGCGGAGCCTCGCTCCCTCGAGGAACCGTTCGGGCGACGGACCTCCACGATCCGCCCGTCGTCCATGTGGGCGATGCTGTCCGCATAGTGGAAGACCCGCGTGTCGTGGGTGACGACGATGACGCCGCGGTCCGGGTGAACCGCGGTACTGGCCAGCAGCCCCATGACCGCCTCGCCGTTGGCGTGATCGAGCGCCGCCGTCGGCTCGTCGCAGACCACGAGTCGCGGCTCGTGGACGAGCGCACGCGCGAGGGCCACGCGCTGCTGTTGTCCCCCGGACAGCGTACTGGGGAGCGCATCGGTGCGGCTCCCGAGACCGAGTCGGGACAGGAGCGATTTGGCCCGGTCCACCGCCCCTTTCCGCGGGATTCCCGCGGCCAGAAGGGGCACCGCGACGTTCTCGGCCGCGGTGAGGGCCGGGAGCAGGTTGTACTGCTGGAAGACGAAGCCCACGTTCTGGCGGCGGAAGAGCACGCGCGCGCTACCCGAGAGGTCGTCCAGCCGCGTTCCCAGGACCGCCAGCTCCCCCGCCGTGCGCTCCAGGAGGCCGGCGATGACGGAGATGAGCGTCGTCTTCCCGCAGCCGCTGGGGCCGACGAGGAAGCTGAGCTCCCCGAAGCGCGCGCTGAAGTCCACGCCGCGGAGCGCCTCGATCCTCGTCTCCCCCGCCCCGAAGTGCTTGCGCACTTCGCGGCAGGACACGGCGAGATCGCTCGCGGTCATGGCGCTCAGCCCCGGAAGACCTCGGCCGGCTCGAGGACCAGCACCCGCCGGATGCTGAGGATGCTGGCCACGATCACCACGAACAGGATGCAGGCCCCGGTGAGAGCGACGCACTGCCACATCAGGACGATGCCGCGGGTCGCCAGCTTGTGAAGCGTGATCTCGAAGAAGGTCGCCGCCATCCCCGTCCCGAGGGCGAAGCCGAGGACGGCCACGCTCCCGGCCTGCAGCAGGATCATGCCCACGAGCCTCGGGTTCGTGACGCCCATGGCCTTGAGGGCGCCGAACTGCTTCAGGTTCTCGACCGTGAAGAGATAGAAGGTCTGGCCCGCGACCACGGTCCCCACCACGAGGGCCACCGCGATCGTGATGCCGAAGTTGACGGGGATGCCCGTGTTCCTGAGGTAGTAGCCGACGCAGTCCCACATGAACTCTTCCGTCGTTCGGGCCCGGAGGGCCGTCTGGGAGGCGATGCGGGCCGTGAGCTCCTTGGGGCTGACTCCCGGCGCGGGCCGGGCGATGACGAAGGAGAGCTCGGTTCGCTCACGTCCCAGGAAGTTGACGGCTTCGCTGTAGCGGGCGTGCATGACGGGCAGGCTCACGAAGGGCGCCGAGGCGTTGGAGATCCCGACGATCGTGACCCGGTGGTCGTTCATCTCCAGGGTCCGGCCGAGCTGCAGGGGCTCGCCCGGAAAGAGCAGGATGTAGCCCGCCTCGTCGATGACCACGGAGTCCGGCTCGCGCAGCCGTTCCCAGGAGCCCATGAGCATCTTCCGCGGCGCGCCGGCGAGGGTCGCGTCGTCCAGGCCGACGAGGAACGAGACCGCGAACTTTCCCTTGAGGGTCTTGGCGACGGGGTTCCCCTTGAACAGCCGGACCGCCCACTGAACGCCGGGGACGCCGCGCACCCGGGTCAGGTCCGTGTCCTTGAGCGCCTTCGTCTGCTCCCAATATTCGGTCTTGGGGTCCATCACCCAGACCTCGGCGTCGGTCACGTCGAGGATCTGGCTGGCCGTGCGCCTCAGGATGTTCGCGAAGATGGAGGTCTGGTTCTCCAGGAGGAACGTGCAGAAGGCGATGGCGAAGACGAGACCGAAGTACTTGGCCCGATCCCCGGTCAGCATTCGGAGAGCCACGAAGTTCATGCCGCAGGATCCCCGCCCCCGGTCGACGGGCCGGACGTGCGCAGCCCGCAATCAACACTACGTGTAGATACATGTAGTGTTCCGAGAAAACGGCTCAGGGGCCCTGCGCGACCCCGGCGAGCGCCGAGAGCTCGTTCAGCAGCGTCTCCCAGCGCTCTGGGCCGAATCGGTCCTTGAGGTTGCGCTGTGTGCGCTCCCAGGCGGGCGTCGCCCGGTCGAGCTGCGACCGGCCCGCCGCGGTCAGCTCGAACTGCCGCTCGCGCCGGTCCTTCCCCGGCTCGGAGCGAATCCACCGCTTCGCCGCGAGCGGGCGGAGAGTCCGGCTCAGGGTCGTGCTATCGAGCGCAAGCAGGCGCCCCAACCGGCCTTGAGTGACTCTCCCGACGATGGCGAGCGCTTGCAGAAGGGTGAATTGCGCCGTTTTCATTCCGGTGCGCCGGAGCGCGCGGTCATAGAGCTGCGTGGTGGCTCGGGCGGCCCGGCGGAGGTTGGCGCAGGCGCAGGGCAGGCTGGGCAGGGCGTTCTCTCCAGGGCCCGCCTTTCTCACGTGCGGTAGAATATGTATCTACACATTACCTGTCAAACCGCCCTCCCTTGACAGCGCGCCCTCTCGGGCCTATTTTACCCATTGGTTAAGTACACGAGGGGTCAGACACTCATGCCGGATCAGCTCACGAGCACCTTCGCCGCCCTCGCCGATCCCACCCGCCGCGCCATCCTCGCCCGCCTGGCCTCGGGCGAGACCTCGGTCACCAAGCTCGCGGAGCCCTTCGAGATGAGCCTCCCCGCCGTCTCCAAGCACTTGAAGGTGCTGGAGCGCGCCGGCCTCATCGCGCGCGGGCGCGCAGGCCCAATGGCGGCCGTGCCGCCTCGAGGCGGCTCCCCTCAAGGACGTTTCCGCGTGGGTGGAACGCTATCGCCGCTTCTGGGAAGAGAGCTTCGATCGTTTGGACGCCTACCTGCACGAGTTGCAAACCAAGGAGAGGAAACATGGCCGCAAGAACGACGCCCGGGGTCGCAAGCGGACCCGCCTTTAGGCTCGTCGCGAAGCCGGGCCAGCCGACGATGGTCCTGACGCGCGTCTTCGATGCGCCCCGCCGGCTCGTCTTCGAGGCGCACTCCAAGCCCGAGCACGTGTCGCGCTGGTGGGGCCCCAGGAGGCACGCGCTCATCGTCTGCGAGATGGATTTCCAGCCGGGCGGCGCCTGGCGCTTCGTCCTGCGGGGGCCCGACGGCCAGGAGCACCCGTTCAAGGGCGTGTACCGCGAGATCGTTCCGCCCGAGCGGCTGGTCTACACCTTCATCTACGACGTCCCGGGGATCCGGGACCACGAAGCCCTCGAGACCCTGATCTTCGAGGAGCGCGACGGCCGGACGACCCTCACGAACACGACGGTTCACAAGACGGTCGAGGCCCGCGACGGGCATCTGCAGGCGGGAATGGAGGCAGGGGCGTCCGAAACCCTCGATCGCCTCGCCGAGCTGCTCCCGATGATGGACCGGGAGATCGTCATCTCGCGGGTCCTCGATGCGCCGCGCGAGCTGGTTTGGGAGGTGTGGACCGATCCCAGGCACGTCGTGCATTGGTGGGGGCCGAATGGCTTCACGACCACCATCGAAACGATGGACGTGAGGCCGGGCGGCGTGTGGAAGCACGTCATGCACGGCCCCGACGGCACCGACTACCCCAACAAGAGCGTCTTCGTCGAAGTCGTGAAGCCCGAGCGCATCGTCTATTCGCACGGCGGGGGCAGGGAGGGGGGACCCGGTGCCCACTTCGAGGCCACGTGGACGTTCGATGCGCTCGAAGGAGGCAAGACCAGGGCCACCGGTCGCATGGTCTTCGCGTCGGCGGCGGACCGTGAGAACGTGGTGAGGGAGTTCAAGGCCATCGAGGGCGGACACGAGACCCTGGGGCGCCTTGCCGGCTACCTGGCGAAGATGGCCTGACCCACTGAGCGCCCGAAGACGAGAAAGGGAGCCCCGGATGTCGATTTCGGGAGCCCCCGTTCGACGTAACGTTAGAGCCCCAACCGCTGGGGACACGACCCGGAGGCCGTCATGCCTTTCCTGAACGACGTGAGATTCGCGGCCCGTTCGCTGGCCCGCACCAAGGGGCTCACCGTCACCGTGGTGCTCACGCTGGCTCTCGGCATCGGGGCCAACGCCGCCATCTTCACCCTGGTGCGCGGCGTGCTCCTGAGGCCGCTCGTCAACCGCGACGAGGACCGGCTGATCTACATCCGCCAGAGCGCGCGCGGCATCGGGGCCGAGAACACGACGTTTTCCGTGCCGGAGATCCAGGATCTGCGCGAGCGCGTCAAGACGCTGAGCGCGTTCGGCGACTTCTCCACCATCGGCTTCACCATGGTCGGACTCGGCGACCCGCGCGAGGTCCGCGCGGGCGTGGTGGGCGGATCCTATTTCGAGGTGATGGGGCTGCACCCGGTGCTCGGCCGGCTGCTCGGGCCGGGAGACGACGGCCCGAACGCCGCGGGGGCGGTGGTGCTGACCCATCGCTTCTGGACGACGGCGCTCGACCGGCGATCCCTCCGTGCTCGGCAAGACCATCCGGCTCGACGCGAGCTCGGCCACCATCGTGGGGGTGCTGGAACCGTCGGTGCCGTATCCGGCGGAAACCGAGATCATCGCCAACGTCGTGACGAGCCCGCATCACCTGTCCGCGACCATGGTCACCGGCCGCGTGCATCGCATGACGGAGCTCTTCGGCCGGCTCGCCCCCGGACGCGACCTCGAGTCGGCGCGCGCGGAGCTGCGCGCCGTCCACGGGGCGATCGTCAAGGAGCATCCCGAGGCCTATTCGGCCAAGGCGGACTTCCGGATCGAGGCGGTGCGGCTGCGCGACCAGATCACGTCGCGGGCGAGGACCGTGCTCCTCGTGCTCCTCGCCGCGTCGGCCCTCGTCTTCGTCATCGCGTGCTCGAACGTCGCCAACCTGATCCTGGCGCGGACGATCCGGCGCGAAGGCGAGCTGGCGATCCGGGCCGCGCTCGGCGCAAGCACCGGCGCGCTGCGCCGGACGCTCCTGGCCGAAAGCCTCCTGCTCTGCGGCGCGGGCGCGCTCCTCGGCGTCCTGAGCGCGCGGCCGATGGTGGCCGTCCTGGCCCGCTACGCCTCCCGGTTCTCGGTCCGCGCGCTCGACCTGACCGTCGACTCCAGCCTGCTCTGGGTGGGGGCGGTGCTCGCCGTCGTCGCCGCCGTGCTCCTGGCCTTTGTCCCGCGCCTGCCCTCGCCCGACGCCTCGCATGGCTTCGGTCTGTCGAAGCGGCGGCCTGCGGATCGCCGGGGGAACCACTCGCCGGCTGCAGGCCTTCGTGGTGACCCAGATCGCCGCTTCCTTCGTGCTCCTCGCCGGCGCCAGCATGCTCCTCAAGACGCTGCTCGCGCTCCAAGCCGCCCAGACACGCCTTCGACACGCGCCACGTGCTCGCGCTCAACGTGCCCGTGGTCTCGTACGGCCGGACACCAGATCAGAACGTGGGCTTCTACAAGGAAGCGATGCGGCGCATCACGGAGCTGCCGGGCGTGAACCGCGTCGCCGTCGGCACCGTCGTCCCGTGGCGCGACGCGGGCATCTTCGGTCCCGGGTTCGAGTTCTCGGCCGAGGGCCACGTCCGCGCCCCGGGCGAGGAGTATCCGCGCGCACAGCTCCGGACCGTGTCGCCCGGGCTTCTTCGCGGCGCTCGGCGTCCCGCTCCTCGCGGGACGCGATTTCAACGACGCCGATCGGCGCGGCGGCGAGCCCGTAGTCATCGTGAGCCAGAGCCTGGCCCAGCGCATGTTCCCGAGCCAGGACGCGGTCAACCGGCACGTGATGTGGACCGATCCCGTGATGAAGTTCATCGAAGTCAGCACGGCGCCGCGGCGCATCGTCGGCGTCGTGGCCGACGTCGACGACGAGAACGTGGTGCCGGGCCCGGCGGTGACCGTCTATCACCCCTTCGAGCAGCAGGAGATCTGGGGGGGCCGCCTGTTCGTTCACGCCCACGTGGATCCCTACACGCTGGTGCCGCCGATCACGCGCATCATCCGCGACCTGTCCGCCGACCAGCCGGTGGAGCGCGCGGCGACGCTCGAAGACATCCGCGCCGAGGTGCTCACGCCGGATCGGCTTGAACACGCTGGTGTTCGGCGGCTTCGCGGCCGTGGCCCTGGCCATAGCGGTGATCGGGGTCGCGGGCGTGCTGGCCTTCTCGGTCAGCGGGCGGACCCGCGAGTTCGGCATCCGGCTGGCCATTGGATCAGAGCCGCGACACCTCCTGACGGGCGTCATCGCCGAAGGGGCGGTGATGGCCGCGGCCGGCGTGATCGCGGGCGCTTTGTGCGGGTTCGCGCTGGCCCGTCTGGCCGGCGGCTATTTCCAGGACGTGCAGATGCCGGGTGCCGTACCGGTCCTGGGCTCGGCCGTGGTGCTGCTGGCGGCCGCGGTCGTGGCGTCGGTGCTGCCCGCCGCGCGCGCGGCGCGGGTCGACGTCATGCAGGCGCTGCGGTCGGAGTGAGCGACTCGCGCAGGGCTGCCCTCGCGAGCAGGCGCGTGGAGTCGAGTGTCGGCAAGGACACTTCGCGGGGGCGGACGAGCAGCGGGATCTCCGTGCACGCCAAGGCCACCGCATCGCAGCCGCGGCCGGCGAGACGCGCGATCACCTCGTTGTACTCCTGGCGTGACGCGTCGGTGAACACGCCGTCCACCAGTTCCTCGAAGATGATGCGGTCCACGGTCTCGAAGTCCGCCCCGTCGGGCACGATCGTCTCGATATCCAGCGCGCGCAGGGCGTTGGTGTAGACGGGGGCCCCCCGGCCCATCGTGTAGCGCGTCCCGAGGACACCCACCCGCCGGAAGCCACGGCGCTTCGCCTCCTCCCCCACCACGCGGGCGATGTGCAGCCATGGGATCGGCGTCTCGGACTGGAGGTGGTCCCAGGCGAGGTGGGCCGAGTTGTCGGGGCAGATCACGAAGTCCGCGCCCGCGGAAGCGAGCAGGCGCGCGGACTCGAGCATGATGCGGGCGACGCCGGCATAGTCGCCGGCATCGAACGCCGGGAGCCAGCGCGCCATCGCGATGGAGTCGAGCGTGATTCGCGGATGATCGTTCTTGCCCACGACCGCGAGGGCTTCACGACAGATGAGCTGATAGCAGAGCGCAGCCCCTTCGGCGCTACACGCGACGATGCCGATGTGCTTCAAGGGCTCAGCCTCGCAAGGATGGTGCGATGGTGAACAGGAGGGAGGCCCCGAGGGCCGCCACCGTTCGCACGTGATTCCACGCCGTCCAGGTGGAGCGATAGGAGATCCAGAGCCGGCCGGCTTCCGGGCTGGAGGGGGCGACGGCGGCCAGCGCGTCGTTCCACGGTACGTTGAACAGGCTCGTCACCAGAAAGGCGCCCACGACGTAGAGCAGGCTGGCGGCCAGCCAATAGGACGCGCGCGGATCGTGCCATCTCAGGAAGGACGCGATCAGCATGACCACGCACGCGGCCGCCGTCCCCACGAACGGCGTCAGGAACCAGGGATTGATCACGACCACGTTGATCGATTGCATGGCGGCGATGCCGTGGGCGGGCGGGAGGGTCCCCAAGGCCTTCATCACGAAGGTCGAGAAGGCAAAGAAGACGCCCGCGACCAGGCCGCAGCCGAGCGCGGTGAGAAGCGCCGCCAGGTCGAGCATGCTGATCTCTCGCATATTGCGCTCAGGACGTGCGGCGTCGCGACTCGATCTCCTCGCGCAGGCGCTGCTCGTGCTTCATGAGCTCACCGGTGGGATCGCTGGGAGCGAACTCCTCCATCTCGTACACCTGGCGAATCTCCACCTCGCCCTCCGGGAAGGGAGCGCGCTTGAGCCATTGGATCGCCTCCTCCTTCGACCGCACCTGCCACAACCAGTAGCCGGCGACGAGCTCCTTGGCTTCGGTGAAGGGCCCGTCGATCACGGTCCTTTTCGCGCCCTCGAACCTCACGCGCGCGCCCCTCGAGCTCGCGTGCAGGCCCTCGCCCGCCAGCATCACGCCAGCCTTCACCAGCTCTTCGTTGAACTGGTTCATCTCCGCGAGGATCTTCGCGTCGGGAAGGACGCCCGCCTCGGAGTCCTTGTTCGCCTTCACCAGCACCATGAATCGCATCGCTGTCTCCTTTGAGCCCCACTCTCACGACGATCGACGCCGGAACAGATCGATAAGTTCGACGTTATTTTGTCTACGCCGATGATGCCCTGAAAGTGGCGAGATCTCATTCCCTTCCCTCGTGGCTCGTCGCCGTGAGAGCCGGTGCGGTACGATCACCCGCGCCCTGAGAACGCAGCGTGGTGTCCATTTCCATGGACGAGGAGGGACGCATGGGACGCCGAATGATCCTGGCCGTCGCGGCGACCGCGATCACGGTCCTCGCGACGATGGGGGCGACACAGGCTTCTCGCGCCGAGGACGAGAAGGCCGTGGCCGACCTCGACACCGAGTACCAGGCCGCCGTGGAAAGGAACGACGCGGAAGCGATGGCCCGCATCCTGCTCGACGATTTCGTGCTCGTGGTCGGCAACGGTACGACCTACACGAAGGCCGACCTCATCAAGTCCGCGCAGGCCAAGGAGATCGTCTGGGACCACCAGGTGGAGGAGCCGGGGACGCAGAAGGTTCGCGTCTGGGGCGACACTGCCGTGGTCACCGCCAAGCTCTGGCTCAAGGGGACCGGCGGAGGGAAGGCCATCGACAAGAAGCTCTGGTTCAGCGACACCTACGTACGAACCCCGAAGGGCTGGCGCTATGCCTTCGGCCAGGCTTCGCTGAGCCTGCCCCCGTCTCAGTGAGGGTCGACCGATGACCACTCGAGATCCAAGAGCCGCCCAAGTCTTTCGCGGGCTGCATCACGACGGCTTGCTGATCCTCGCCAACGCCTGGGACGCGGGAACCGCCCGGCTCATCGAGAGCCTGGGGGCGAAAGCGGTGGCCACGACCAGCGCGGCGGTGGCCTGGTCTCACGGCTACGCGGACGGGGATCTCCTGCCGGTGCCGTTGCTCGCGGCGACCGTCGCCGAGATCGCCCGGGCGATCCACGTTCCGCTCAGCGTCGACATGGAGGGCGGCTACTCGAGCGACCCCGCCGCGGTGGGCGAGGCGGTTGCCAAGGTCATCGACGCGGGCGCGGTGGGGATCAACCTCGAGGACGGCACGGGCGCTCCCGAGCTGCTCTGCGCCAAGGTCGAGCAGGCCAAGCGCGCCGGGGTCCGGCTCGGAGTGGACCTGTACGTGAACGCACGCGCCGACGTCTACCTGCGCAACCTCGCCCCCAAGGAGCGCCGGGTCGAGGAGACGCTGGCCCGGGCCGACCGCTATCGCGCCGCGGGCGCGGACGGGATCTTCGTACCGGCTCTCGCGGACCCCGCGGAGATCAAGGCGATCGCGTCGGCGGTGCCGTTGCCCCTGAACATCCTGGCGCGGCCGGGCCTGCCCGCGGGGCCGGCGCTGGCCGCCCTGGGCGTGCGGCGCCTGAGCGCCGGCTCGGACGTGGCCGAAGTCGCGTACGGCCGGATGGCGGCGGCCGCGGCCGCGTTCCTTCGGGACGGCTCCTCCGACGTGTTCGTCGAGGGGGCCATGCCCTACGCCCAGATCCAGGCTCTCATCGCCGCTCGCTGAGCGGGAGAAGCCCGGCGCGCTTGTTTCCGGCCGGACACCGGCGCAGACTGGGGCTGCCGCCGACACGGCGTGCGCCCGCCGATTCCATCTCCGCAGAAGCCAGCACCAGGAGGAGCAGTCATGGGGTGGCCGATCGGAGACCCTGACGCCCTGCGGAGGTGCGCGAGTTGAGATCACTCTTCGGCCTGCTCCGAAGCGGCCCCCCGCCCGGGTCCGAGAAGCCCCTTCGCGACGAGCTGCTGAGCATCGAACGACTGGAAGAGAGGGCGAGAGCCCTCGCCGCCCGATTCACGCTCGACCCCGACCCCCGCCGCGCATCGCGCAACGTCCTCCCGCGCTTCGAAGACAACGCCCAGGTCCTGCGCAAGGCCTACCTCGTCATGGCCGAGGACGTGCACCGCGGAGAATTCGTGACCCCCGCGGCGGAGTGGCTCCTCGACAACTTCCATCTCGTGGCGTCCGTGCTCCTCGACGTCCGCCGGAACCTGCCCCCCGGCTACTACCGCGAGCTGCCCAAGCTCGCCTTGCGCGAGCTCGCGGGCGACGCGCGAGTCTACGCGATGGCGATGGAGCTCATCCGCCACAGCGACAGCCGACTGGACCGGCAGCAGCTCGTGCGCTTCATGAACAGCTACCAGGCCGTGGCCCCCCTCACGATCGGGGAGCTGTGGGCCTGGCCGAGCATGCTGAACCTGGCCCTCATCGAGAACCTGCGGCGGCTCGCGGAGGAAGCGCTCCTTGCCCGCGAGGCGGTCCAGGCCGCAAACGCCTACGTGGCCCGGATCGATGCGGCCGGGCACGGGAGGCCGCCGCCCTTGCCCGAGCGCTTGCACCCCGGCTACGTGGTCCAGCTCCTGCAGCGCCTGCGCGAGTACGGCCCTCGCCTCTCCGCCGTGCGCGCTGCCGTCGACGCGCATCTCGAGGCCCAGCACACGACCTCGGAGGAAGCGATCCGGGGCGAGCACCAGCGCCAGGCCGCCTCCCAGGTCTCGGTGGCCAACGTCATCACGAGCCTCCGCCTCTGCAGCGCGCTCGACTGGAGCCAGTACTTCGAGGCGGTGAGCCTCATCGAGCGCGTGCTCCAGCGCGATCCCGCCGGGGCCTACGGGAGCATGGACTTCCTGAGCCGCGACCGCTACCGGCAGGCGGTGGAGGAGCTGTCCGAGCCCACCGGAGAGGCTCAGCTGCGCGTGGTCCTGCGCGCAGTGGAGAGCGCTCGCCAGGCCGCGGAGAGCGGACAACCGGGGGATCGGGCCGCGCACGTCGGCCATCACCTCATCGGGAAGGGCCGCCCCGACCTCGAGACCGACCTCGCCTATCGTCCCCGCCTCCGGCGGCGGGTGCGGCGCTTCGCCTTCGCGCATGCGACCGCCTTCTATCTGGGATCGATCGGGCTCCTGACCGCTGCGCTGGTCGGCCTCGGGGTGGCCTACCTCGAGGGGGAGCACGCATCCGCGTGGGCGCAGGCGGGGGCCGCGCTCCTCCTCCTGCTGCCCGCCAGCGAAGTGGCGATCGCCTTCGTGCAGCGGCTGGCCGCACGCTGGGCGCCGCCCCGACGCCTGCCCCGCCTCGACTTCGTCGCGGGCGTTCCCGACAACGCACGAACCATCGTGGTGGTGCCCACGCTCCTCACGAGCGTGCCCGGGGTGAGGGGACTCCTCGAGCACATCGAGGTGCTCGCCCTCGGCAACCTGGACCCGCGCATCCACTTCGCGATCCTGAGCGACTTCGTCGACGCTCCCGCGCGCGACATGCCGGAGGACGAGCCGATCCTCGAAGCGGCCCGCGCCGGGATCGAGTCCCTGAACGCTCGCTTCGGGGAAGGGCACGCCGACCGCTTCTTCCTGTTCCACCGTGTGCGCCAGTGGAACCCGGGGGAGAACGTCTGGATGGGCTGGGAGCGCAAGCGGGGCAAGCTCGAGGAGTTCAACGCGATCCTGCGGGGGGCCACGGATACGAGCTTCTCCGTGCAGGTCGGCGACGTGGGGATCCTCCCCAGCGTGCGCTACTGCCTCACCCTCGACTCCGACACCCGCCTGCCTCGAGACGCCGCGAAGAAGCTCGTGGGCATCCTCGCCCACCCCTTGAATCGCCCCCGCTTCGACGAAAGGCTCGGCCGCGTCACCGAGGGCTACGGCATCCTGCAGCCCCGGGTCAGCGTGACCATGGCCAGCGCCGCGGGCTCGCTCTTCGCGCGACTCTACGCGGGCCACACCGGGGTCGACCCCTACACGACGGCGGTTTCGGACACGTACCAGGACCTGTTCCAGGAAGGGATCTTCACGGGCAAGGGGCTCTACGACGTGGACGCGTTCACGGCCGCCCTCGAGGGGCGCGTGCCCGAGAACGCCCTCCTGTCGCACGACCTCTTCGAGGGGGTCTACGCCCGCACGGCCCTCGTCACGGACGTGGAGGTGGTGGACGACTATCCCGCGAGCGTCCTCGTCCACGCCCGCCGACGGCACCGCTGGGTGCGCGGCGACTGGCAGATCCTCCGCTGGCTGTTTCCCTGGGTCCCCAGCCGCTCGGGCCTCACGCGCAACCGCCTGCCCCTGATCTCGCGGTGGAAGATCTTCGACAACCTGAGGCGCAGCCTCGTCGCCCCCGCGACCGTCCTCCTGCTCCTTCTGGCCTGGGCGTTGCTGCCCGGAAGCCCGGCCGTCTGGACGGCCGCGGTCGTGGCCGCCATCGCTTTTCCGCTCTATCCGCTGCTCCTCGAGGCCGCCCTGGGCCCCCGGCCCCAGCAGCCGTGGCGCGTCTTCCTGCGCGCGGCCGGGGAGGACGGAAGGACCGCCCTCGCCCAGGTCTCGCTGCAGCTCACGTTCCTGGCCAGCCAGGCCTGGGAGAGCGCTCACGCGATCGTCCTCACCCTCGTCCGGCTCGGCGCGACCCAGCGCCGCCTGCTGGAGTGGGAGACGGCCGCGGCCAGCGCGGCCCGGGCGACGGGCCTGGCGAAGCGGACGGGCGCCTCCCTGTTCCTGGTCGAGATGATCGCGAGCCCCGTGATCGCGGGCGCCTCGCCTCCTCCTGGTGGCGGCGCTGCGCCCGGGGGCGCTCTTCACCGCGATTCCGATCCTGGCCTTGTGGGCGGTCGCCCCGCTCGTCGCCCATGCCCTGAGCCGGCCCGCGGTCGCGGAGCGCGCGCCGCTCGGGGAAGAGGACCGCCAGTTCCTCCGTCTCGTGGCCCGCAGCACGTGGCGATACTTCGAGGCGTTCATGGGGCCGGAGAACCACGGCCTGCCCCCGGACAACTTCCAGGAGACCCCCGCGCCCCGGGTGGCTCACCGGACCTCGCCCACGAACATCGGCATGGGACTCGCTCGCGACCCTCGCCGCCCACGATCTCGGCTTCATCGGGACGGACGAGCTCGCCTCGCGAATCGACGCCACGCTCACGACCATGGAAGGGCTCGAGCGCTTCGAGGGTCACCTGCTCAACTGGTACGACACGCAGACCCTGGCTCCCCTTCCCCCCGCCTACGTGTCCACGGTCGACAGCGGCAACCTCGCGGGCGCGCTCCTGACCCTGGGGGGAGGGCTGCGCGAGGCCGGCCTTCCCGACCTCGCCGCGCCGGGCCGCGGCGTTCGCGGACGGGATGAACTTCCGCTTCCTCTACGACCCGCAGCGCCACATCCTCTCCATCGGCTATCGCCTCGCCGACGCCGAGGGGCCGGGCCGTCTCGGATCCCTCCTACTACGACCTCCTCGCCTCGGAAGCGCGGCTGGCGAGCTTCATCGCCATCGCCAAGGGCGACCTGCCGGAGACGCACTGGTTCCACCTCGGGCGGCTCGTCACCAGCGTGGACGGCAGCCCCACGCTCCTGTCGTGGAGCGCCACGCTCTTCGAGTACCTGATGCCGCTCCTCTTCATGAAGAGCTATCCGGAGACGCTCCTCGACCAGCACGTGCCGGATGGCGGTGCGGCGGCAGATCGAGTACGCCGAAGACCGCGGCGTGCCCTGGGGGATCTCGGAGTCCGCCTACAACGTCGTGGACCGCCACGACAACTACCAGTACAAGGCCTTCGGCGTCCCCGGCCTCGGCCTGAAGCGCGGCCTGGGCGACGAGCTGGTGGTCGCGCCCTACGCGACCGCGCTCGCGGCCATGCTCGACCCGGCGGCCGGCCGCCGCGAACCTGCGGCGCCTGGCCCGAGAAGGGCTCGAGGGCGCCTACGGCTACTACGAGGCCATCGACTACACGCACGGCAAGACCGACGAAGCCCTGCCCGGCGGGCCGGTCGGCGAGCCGCTCCGAGGGAGTGGTCGTGCGGGCGTTCATGGCCCATCACCAGGGCATGACGCTCGTGTCGCTCGCCAACGCGCTCCTCGGCGACCCGATGGTGGAGCGCTTCCACGCCGACCCGCGCGTGCAGGCCACCGAGCTGCTGCTGCAGGAGCGGGTCCCGCGCCAGGCTCCCATCACCCAGCCGCGGCCGGTCGAAGAGACGCGCGTGACCGGCGCCCGTGCCCGCGCTCGCCGATCCGCCGCTTCCGCTCGCCGCACACGCGCGTTCCCCCACGCGCAGTTCCTCTCCAACGGCAACTACACCGCGGTGGTCACGAACGCGGGAGGCGGCGCCAGCTTCTGCCGCGGGCGCGCGGTCACGCGGCACCGCGAGGACCCGACCCGCGACCCGGGGAGCCAGTTCCTCTACCTGCGCGACGTGCGGAGCGGCGTCGTCTGGTCGGCCACCTTCCAGCCCACCCTGAAGGAGCCGGAGGACTACGTGGTCACGTTCCTCCCCGAGAAGGCGACGTTCCGCCGCCGCGACGACGACATCGCCACCCAGCTCGACATCGCGGTCTCGACCGAGGACGACGTCGAGGTGCGGCGGCTGGCGGTGACCAACCACAGCGACCGCCCCCGCGAGATCGAGGTCACGAGCTACGCCGAGATCGTCCTCGCCCCGCCCGCCGACGACCTCGCCCACCCGGCGTTCGGCAAGCTGTTCGTCGAGACGGAGTACCTGCCCGAGAGCGCCGCCCTCCTCTGCCATCGCCGGCCGCGCGCCGCCGACGAGCCCGGCGGCCTGGGCCGTCCACGTCCTGAGCCTCGAAGGACGGACCGCAGGGGCCGGTGGAATGGGAGACCGATCGCGCGCGCTTCCTGGGCCGCGGGCGCGGTCCGGAGAACCCGCAGGCCCTCGACGGGCGCTCGCTCTCGGGCACGACCGGCGTCGTGCTCGATCCCATCGTCAGCCTGCGCCAGCGCGTCCGCCTCGCGCCCGGGCGGCTTCGTGCGGCTCTCCTTCGCCACGGGGATGGCGCCCTCGCCGGGAGACGGCCCTGGCCCTGGCCCAGAGGTACCACGACCCGAGCGCGGCGGCGCGGACCTTCGCCCTCGCCTTCGCGCACGCGCAGAGCGGCCTGCGGCACCTGGGCATCTCGAGCGAACGAGGCCCTGCTCTTCGAGCGCCTGGCCTCGCGCGTGCTCTACGCCGACGCGCTCGCTCCGCGCGAGCCCGGAGCTCCTGGCCCGCAGCACGCTCGGCCAGGAGGGGCTCTGGCCTCACGGCATCTCGGGCGACCTCCCGATCCTGCTCGTGCGTGTCGTCGAGGAGGACGACCTGCCGCTCGTGCGCCAGGTCCTCCAGGCGCAGGAGTACTGGCGGCTCAAGGGGCTGCGCGCCGACGTCGTGATCCTCAACGAGCACCCCGTCAGCTACCTCGACGAGATGCACGCCGCAGCTCACGGCCCTCCTCGACAACGGTCCCTGGAGGACGTGGAAGCACCGGCCGGGGGGGGCCTACCTGCTGCGCGGCGACCGGATGCCGGAGGCCGAGCGCGTCCTGCTCGCCGCCGTGGCCCGCGCGGTCCTGAGCGGCGATCGGGGCGAGCTGCCGAACCAGCTCGACCGGCCTGATCGCGGAGTGGCCCGAGGCGCCCGAGCTCACGCCCGTCCCGGGAGCCAGGCCCCGCCGACGAGCACGCCGCTCGAGGCCGACGTGCCTCCGCTCGCCCTGCGCCAACGGTGCTGGGCGGCTTCGCGCGACGACGGACGCGAGTACGTGATCGTGCTCGAGGCGCGACCAGGAGACGCCGCTGCCCTGGGCCAACGTCATCGCCAACCCGGGCTTCGGGACGGTCGTCACGGCCTCGGGGTCGGCCTACACGTGGTCGGAGAACAGCCGCGAGAACCGCCTCACGCCCTTCGCGAACGACCCGGTGACCGACCCGACCGCCGAGGCCCTCTTCGTCCGCGACGACGAGACGGGCGAGGTCTGGTCGCCGACGCCCGGCCCGATGCCCCGCACGCGCGCCGAGCGGCCGCTTCGTGATCCGGCATTCCGCCGGGCTCACCCGCTTCGCCCGCGTGGCCCACGGCATCCGCCACGACCTCGACGTCTTCGTGGACGCGAAGGACCCGGTGAAGTTCTCGCTGCTCACGCTCACCAACGAGAGCGGCGACGGCGCGTCGCCTGAGCGTCTTCGCGTACAACGAGTGGGTCGCTGGGTCCGCCGCGCGCCGGGCCAGGGCAGCGCACGTCGTGACCGAGCTCGACGCCGCGACCGGCGCGGTCCTGGCCCGGAACGCCTACAACCAGGAGTTCGCGGGGCGCGTGGCCTTCGCGCACGCCAGCGAGCCGCTGCGCTCGGCCACGGGCGACCGCTCGTCGTTCCTCGGCCGCAACGGCTCGCTCGCGCGGCCGGCGGCCCTGCGCCGCAGGGAGCTCTCCGGCCGCTTCGGCGCGGGGCTCGATCCCTGCGCGGCGCTGCACGTCTCCGTCGACGCTGGCCCCCGGGGAGACGCGCCGCCTCGTGTTCCTTCTCGGACAGGGGCGGGACGCGGAGCAGGCCCGCGAGCTCGTCGAGCCGGCACGGTCGCGTGGAGGCCGCGGAGGCCGCCCGCGAAGCCGTGCGACCGGGGCTGGGACGACATCCTCGACGCGGTCCAGGTCCGCACGCCGGACGACTCCTTCGACCTGCTGATGAACCGCTGGCTGCTCTATCAGGACGTGAGCTGCCGGCTGTGGGCGCGCTCCGGCTACTACCAGCCGGGCGGCGCCTTCGGGTTCCGCGACCAGCTCCAGGACGTGATGGCCCTGACGCTCGGCGCGGCCGGACCTCGTCCGGGAGCACCTGCTGCGCGCCGCGGGCCGGCAGTTCCTCGAGGGCGACGTCCAGCACTGGTGGCACGAGCCGAGCGGCCGGGGCACCCGCACGCGCTGCTCCGACGACCTGCTCTGGCTCCCCTACGCCGTGGCGCACTACGTGCGGACGACCGGCGACGCCGCCGTGCTCGACGAGCGCGGTGCCGCTTCCTGGAGGCCCCGCTCGCTCGCCGCCGGACGAGCACGAAGCCTACGTGCAGCCCGCGCGTCTCGCGCGAAGAGGCCCCGCTCTTCGAGCACTGCCTGCGCGCCATCGACAAGGGCCTGACCGCCGGCGCCCACGGCCTTCCGCTCATGGGCAGCGGCGACTGGAACGACGGCATGAACCGCGTGGGACGCGAAGGGCGCGGCGAGAGCACCTGGCTCGGCTTCTTCCTGCACGGCGATCCTCGCCGAGTTCGCGCCGCTCTGCGAAGCGCGCGGCGACCCGGCCCGGGCCGAGCGCTACCGCAGCGAGGCGAGCCGCCTCGGCGAACATGCTCGAGCAGACGTGGGACGGCGAGTGGTACCGGCGCGGCTACTACGACGACGGCACGCCGCTCGGCTCGGCCCAGAACGACGAGTGCCGGATCGACTCGATCGCGCAGTCCTGGGCCGTGCTCTCGGGCGCGGTCCCCGTCGCGCTTCGCGGAGCGCGCGATGGACGCCGTCCGCACCCACCTGGTCCGCCGGGGTCCGCAGCTCGCTGCTGCTGCTCACCCCGCCCTTCGACCGGTCCGCGCAGGACCCCGGCTACATCAAGGGCTATCCCCCCGGGCGTGCGCGAGAACGGCGGCCAGTACACGCACGCCGCCGTCTGGGTGGTCATGGCCATGGCGCGGCTGGGCAGCGGCGACGAGGCGGTCGAGCTGTTCCACATGCTCAACCCCGTCAACCACACGCGGACCGCGGCCGACGTCGAGCGCTACAAGGCCGAGCCCTACGTGGTCGCGGGCGACGTCTACGCCCACCCCGCCCACGCCGGGCGCGGCGGCTGGACGCTGGTACACCGGCTCGGCGGGCTGGATGTATCGCGCGGGCCTCGAGAGCATCCTCGGGCTCCGGCGCGACGGCGCGACCTTCGAGATCGATCCCTGCATCCCGTCGTCGTGGCCCGACTACGCGATCGTCTGGCGCTTCGGCCGGACGCGCTACGAGATCGCCGTCTCGAACCCGGAGCGCCGCTGCCGCGGCGTGGCCTCGGCGGAGCTGGACGGCGTGCCGGTCGACGCCCGGCGCATCCCGCTCATCGACGACGGCGCCACCCATCGGGTGACGGCGGTACTCGGTGCGAAAATGACTCCCGCCCGCGAAGGGCGGCTGCCTTCCCTCACCACCCAGGCCCGCTGATCGAAGAACCGGGGCCCGCCCGTCTCAGGTGCGTGGCACGGGGCGCGCGACGAACGGCGGAGCGTCGAGTCTCTCTCCCCGATAGGCCGTGACCTCCCCGAAGCGGCGCCCGGCCTGCCAGTCCTCGCGCGCGGCCACGATTTCCTCCGTGGTCCGGGCCACGAAATTCCACCACATGAGGATCGTCTCGCCGAACGGCGCGCCCCCCAGGAGCAGCAGGCGGGCCGGGTCACGATCGGAGACGAGGGCCAGCTCCCGGCGCCCGCAGCCCAGGTAGTAGAGGGTATCGATGGCCAGGGGCTGGCCGTCGAGGCGGCATCCCCCCTGCAACGGCACCAGGGCGTGCTCGAACTCGGGATCCAGGGGCACCACGAGCGGACGATCGGCTCGTCCCGACACGTCGGCGGCCACGATCGGCGAGAACGCACGCGCCGGCGAGGGCACGCCGCCCAGCTTCCCCATGATGACGGTCGCGCGCCCGTCCTCCAGCTCCACGACCGGGAGCCCACGATGCTGGTCGAAAGCGGGCGCTGCTTCGCGCGCCCGGTCGGGAAGGGCCACCCAGAGCTGCACTCCCCGCAGGCGCCCTCCGTTCTGCGGCGGCGTCTCCTCCGCGTGGGCGATGCCGCGCCCCGCCGTCATCAGGTTGAGCACGCCAGGGCCGGCCGGCCCCTCGAGGCCGAGGCTGTCGTGGTGGACGAGCTCCCCCTCCAGCAGCCAGGAGACCGTCTGGAGGCCGATGTGCGGATGGGGCGCCACGTCCATGGGCTTGCCCGACGCGAAGGTGAGGGGGCCGTACGAGTCGAGGAAGCACCAGGGCCCGACCAACCGCCGCTGGCTCCGGGGCAGGAGGCGCCGGATGGCAAGTCCCCCGAGGTCGGTGAGCCGGCCTGGGAGCACCTCGAGGATCGGCGTGCCCACCGGCTCGCTGACGCAGGCTTCGGCAACGGTCGTCGGAGCCAGGTTGCTCATCTGCGAGAATTATGGAGCATGGCGACCCCCGACATCGCGCCCTTCGACCCGCGGGCCATCCCGTCGTACCCTTGGGCTGACGGGTACCCGCCTACGCCCGCTTTGACGAGGACGGGAGGCGCCGCGGTCCAGTCCGGCGGGCGGACCCTCTCGGGAGAGTGGGGCTCCGCCCCCGCGCACACGGAGCCATCGGCATGGCTGATCTCGAGAGGCGAAAGGCGAAGCGGATCTCTTTCCGGTCCGAGGTGGAATGCACGGGGACCGGCGACAGCCCTCTGAATCCCCGGATCAGCGACCTGAGCGCGACCGGAGCCTTCATCGACTCGATGAATGAGGTGCCGGCCGGCTCCCTCCTGAGCCTCAAGGTCCCCCTGCCCTCGGGCATGGTGGTGGGCGTGACCGTCGAGGTCGTTCACTCCATGCCCCACTTCGGCATGGGCGTACGCTTCCTCGACCTGGGCGACGAGCAGCGGCGCGCGATCGAGGCGTTCGTCGCGGCGTCTTGACCGCAAGGCCCGGCCGAGACGCTCCTGGATCACGGCCCAGTCGAGGTGGCTCAGGACGCCGTCGACGTAGTCGCTCTTCCGGAGCGAGTAATCGAGGAAATAGGCGTGCTCCCAGCAGTCGATGGCCAAGAGGACCGCCTGGTTGGCGAAGAGGCCGCCGTCATGCTCGGAATGGACGAGGTTGTGCCGCAGCCTGCCGGAGCCGAGGTCGCGCGTCACCAGGACCCAGCCGTGGGTCGATTGGGTCATGGCCTTGAGGTCGGCGATCGCGTCGTCCCAGGAGCCGAAGGCCTTCTCTTCAGCCTGCCGGAACGCGGCCGGCACCTCGGCTTTGGGCGGACCGAGGTTGTCGAAGTACAGCTCGTGCAGGAACGTGCCGTTGTACGCGACCGGTTCGCGGCGCCGCAGCTCCGAGTAGGCGGCAAAGCTGTAGTTGGCGCCTTCCCGCGAGGCGCTCGTGAGCAAGGCCTCGATCTCGTTCAGCTTCTTCACGTAGCCGTGGTAGAGCTCGAAGTGGGCGCGGAGCTGGGCCTCCGACAGGAAACCCTGGCACTGAGCGACGAGATGGCCATAGTCCTTCGCCTGATGAATCGTCATACCGTCCACTCCGAGACCCGCACCCCCAGCCCTGCGAAGAGGAGCCGCTTTCGTCGATGCCAAGTCCATTATTTCCTCCGTGCGTCCGCGTCCTCACCGTAGATGCTCAAACCCGGCGGGGGCGGCGGCTGACCCTTGTTGAGCAAGACACGAGCCAACCCGCCGGGAGGCCCCACCATCGCTTCGGCGAGTCAATGAACGCTGCCTCCTCGAACTTTGCGCAAAATGCCCAGATTCACTTCCGACCACCGCTGCCGGCCAAGACCGCCACCTTGGCCACCAGCTCAGCGAGAGCGGCCGGCTTGGGCACGTGCGCGTCGAAGCCGGCCGCGAGAGCCTTCTGGCGATCCTCCGGCCCGGCATAGGCCGTGAGTGCCAGCGCCGGGATCCGGCCCCCTCTCTCCGCTTCCAGGGCCCTGACCTTGCGGATGAGCTCGTGGCCATCCTCGCCCGGCAGGCCGACGTCGCAGACGAGCACGTCCGGAGTCGCTCGCTCCAGGACCTCCATCGCCTCGCGGGCCGAAGCCGCCGCGCTCACCTGCGCGCCGCACTGCTCGAAGGCCGTCGCCAGCATCTCTCGACTGTCGGCTTCGTCCTCCACGACCAGCAGCCGAACTCCCTCGAGCATCGTTCGGTCCAGCCCGGTCCAGGCCTTCTCCGAGGCCGTCGGTTCGATGGGCACGCCTGCCTGCTCGGTATCCGTGAGCGGCATCGGGAGCGGTGGGATGGGAAGCGCCACCGTAAAGGTCGCTCCCTTGCCTTCGCCAGGGCTGTCCGCCACGACCGTCCCCCCGTGCAGCTCCACCAGTTGCTTGACGATCGAAAGCCCCAGCCCGAGCCCGCCCTGGCTCCGGCTCGGGGCGCCCGTCCGCCTGGCGGAAGCGCTCGAACACGTGCGGGAGGAAGTCACGAGTGATGCCCTGACCGGTGTCGCTCACACGGAGGTGCAGGCCGGTGCCCACCCGCCCGATCCAGACCTCCACGCGTCCGCCCCGCGGCGTGAACTTCACCGCGTTCGAAACGAGGTTCCATACGACCTGTTGCAGCCGGTCCGGATCGCCGAGCACCATCGCCGTCGGAGACTCCCTCACGAGCTGGAGCCGGATCTCCTTGGCCTCCGCCGCGGAGCGGGCTGCCTCGACCGCCGCCTCGGCCACCGGCAGCAGATCCGTGAGCCGTGGGGCCAGACGAAGCTTGCCCGTCACCATCCGGGAGTAGTCCAGCAGGTCCTCGATCAGCCGCGTCTGCGCCTTGACACCCCGCTCGATGGCCGCCCTCCCGCGCTCCTTGGTGGCTTCGTCGATCCCTCCATCGCGGAGCATGTGGACCCATCCCACCATGGCGTTCAAGGGTCCTCGCAGCTCGTGCGAGAGTGTGGCCACAAACTCGTTCTTGATCCGGTCCGCCTCCTCGGCACGCATCCGCCCTGCATGTTCCATGGCCAGCAAGGTGTCACGGCCCTTCTCCGCGTTCTTCGCCTGTGTCTTGTCCTCGAGAGCCAGGAGAATGCTCTCCCGTCCGCTGTCGTGATGCAGCTTGCGGGCGTTGAGCGCCAGAATCCGGCGGCCGATCCCGCGGGAATTCGTGCTCCACCTCGAAATCCGTCCGAGCGGCCACCCCTCGGGAGCTCCTCCTCCAGCGCCTGCCGCAACGGGGGGATGTCCCACTGCCCGTTGCCCAGCTCGTAGAGGAGGCGTCCTGCCGTCTCCTCCGGCGCCACCCGGAAGTGGCCGTAGAAGGCCCGGTTCGCCCTTTCCACCCGCAAGCCGGCGTCCAGGATGAGCAGCGGATTGCGCACCGTCTCCACGATCCCGTTCGAGTAGTCGAGCGCACGCCCGAGCTGGAGGTTCCGGTCCTGCATCTCCTGGTTGAGCGTGGCCAGCTCCTCGTTGCTCGATTGCACCTCTTCCGTCGCCGTCTCCAGCTCCTCGTTGATGCTCTGCAGCTCCTCGTTGGCCGACAGGATCTCCTCGTTCGAGGCCTGCAGCTCCTCGTGGGCGGCCTCGTGCTCCTGCATCACGGCCTGAAGGTACCGCGTGGCCTCGGCCAGCTCCTGCCTCAGCTTCGCGTTCTCCTTGGCGTCGGCGGTGGCGGCGCGCGGCCGTCGCTCCGCGGGCTGGCCCCGCTGAATCTTGGTCTCGGGGCGCGCCTCGAAGAGCACGAGGAGAGAGCGCCCCTTCTTTGGAGAGCCCTTGCAGTGGGATCACCTCCAGGTCCAGCCGGCGGAGCTGGCCCCGGCGTCGCAGCGACACGCCCTCCTTGCGGAAGGGCGCGTCCTTCTTCCGGGCCTCCTGGATCGCCTGTCGGATTTCGAGGAGCAGTCCCTTGCGCGCCATCTTGAAGAGGTTGAGGCTCGCGCGCCCATGAACGTGCTCCAGGTAAGGATCGGTCTCGACCACGGAACTCGACGATGTTGTCCTCCTCGTCCACGATCACGCCCGCCGGCGCGTACCGGGCCAGCAGGATCCGGTCCGCTTCCCTGGGCAGCTCCTCGCGGGGGCCGGGCTTGGCGGCCCCTGGCCGGGCCCCGCGCCCCTCTCGAGCGTGCCCCCCGGGCGCCGCGAACCCCAAAACGGCGTGAGCGGAGGTGGGCCGCTTGGAATAGATCCGGTGCTTCTTGTCCACGGGTGCGAAGAGGTCCGGTGACGCGCCCGCCGTCTCCGACGCCCCCAGCAGCAAGAAACCCGAGGGCTGGAGCGCGTAGTGGAAGATTCCCAGCACCCTCTGCTGCAGGGGCGGCTCGAGGTAGATGAGCATGTTCCGGCAGCTGATCAGGTCCAGCCGGCTAAACGGCGGATCCTTGGTCAGATCGTGCCGCGCGAAGACGCACATGTCGCGGATGGCCTTGATCACCTGATAGCGGCCGTCCACCTTGGTGAAGAACCGCTGCAAACGTTCCGGCGAGACGTCCTGAGCGATGTTCTCCAGGTAGCTCGACGCTCGCGCCTTCTCCAAGGCGCTCTCGGAGAGGTCGGTGCGCGAAGACCTGGAAGGAAGTGTTGCGCTCCAACTCTCCCACGCGCTCCAGCAGGCAGATGACGATCGAATAGACCTCCTCGCCGGTGGCGCACCCGGGCACCCACACCCGGATGGGTGCGCCGGGCCGCCGATCCTTCAGCAGGCGAGGGAGTACCTCCTCGCACAGGACCTGGAAGGCCTCCGGGTCGCGAAAGAAGGAGGTGACCGTGATCAGGCAGTCCTGATAGAGGGCCTGCGCCTCCTCCGCGATCGCCCTCGAGGTAGCGCGCGTAGTCCTCCAGCTTCTCGACGTGGACGAGCGCCATGCGCCGCGCGATCCTCCGCCTGATGGTCGCCGGCTTGTACGCGCTGAAGTCGGCGCCGGTCGCCTTGCGAAGCAGGGCCAGGATCGTCGTGAGACCATCCTTCCCCTTCGGCACCGAAGGCGGCGTCGTTCGCTCGCTCCTCGCGTGGCGGCCTGACCACGTAGGGATGGCGGCTGAGGCGAGAGAGTTCCTCGGCAATCGCGTCCGGCGGCAGAACGAAGTCGACACACCCGGAGGCGATGGCGCTGCGCGGCATGCCGTCGTACGCGGCCGAGCCTGGATCCTGGGCGAAGACGATGCCGCCTTCCGCCTTGATCGCCTTCACTCCGAGCGTCCCGTCCGTGGCGGTCCCGGACAGGATCACCCCGATGGCCTTGCTCCCCTGAGCCTCCGCCAGCGTGCGCAGGAACGAGTCGATCGGCATGTGCTGGCCCCGCGTGCGGGTGCGCGGGACCAGCTTCAGCATGCCGCCCCGAATCGTGACGTCCTGCTGCCCCGGGGTGACGTAGACGTGGTTGGGCTCGACCGCGACGTCCTCCTTGATCTCGGAGATCGCCATCCGGCTCCCCCTCGCGAGCAGCTCGGCGAGGTTGCTTCGATGGCGAGGGTCCAGGTGCTGCACGAGCACGTAGGCCATGCCCGTGTCGAGAGGCAGCGCGGCCAGGAGCTTCCTGAAGGCCTCCAGCCCACCGGCGGAGGCTCCCACCCCGACGATGGGGAACGTGTTCCGAGGCATGCGCGCCCGATCCAGGCCCACACTTTCGGGCATCGGCATCGGGGTGACTCGCCGAACCGCGCTTTACCCTTCGCCGCGCACGATGCGACCGAGATAGTCGGTGAGAGCGGGCACGTCGACACGGAGCGGGCCTTCACGCTCATACCGCACGAGCCCGCGACGGCGGAGCCGTCCCAGCGTGACCGTGACGTGGGAGCGGGTCATGCCCGCGATCTGGGCCAGCTCGTTGTGACTCACCGACAGCGTCACCGTGTTCCTGCGGTCGATGCGCGCGCCCGATGTGCCGAGACGAAGCATCAGGCGGCCGAGCCGCTGCTCCGCCCCGCGATGCGCCATGACCTCGACTCGATGCTCGGTGTCGGTCAGCCGCAAGCAGAAGCTGTACAACAACGCCTCGAGCGCCTCACGGTTCTCACGGAGGTAGCTCAGGAGATGACTCAGCTTGATCTCGATCGCTTCACACGCGGTCAGGGCAGCGGCCGTGTTTCCCCGGGTACGCGCTCGCGTAGTGCACAGGCACAACTCGCCGAAGGGCTGGTGTGCCTCGATCGTACGCAGGAGAACCGGCCGATGCTCGGGCGTGGCGGTCATGATCGCCACTCGACCCCGTCGAAGGAAATAGATGCGATCGGCAGGGTCGTCCGATTCCCACAGGTGCGTGCCTTTCGCATACCGCCGGACGCGCCCCAGCGACCCGTCGTTCGGTAGATGATCCAGCGTGATGCCGGTCAACCCCTCGCAGTCGCGATGATGCGGGAACTTTGGCGTGTCCATGGCCACAATCCTGGAGGCGCCGGGCCTGCGTGGAAGCGGCGCAGTGCGAGGCCTTCCCGTCTTTCTTCGAGCAAAGCGCCTGAATCTCTTAATTTACACAGTGAGCAGGCGATTACAAGTTCGCGCGCGAACATCGCCGGCATCTGCGAGGGCAGCCACGTACGGGACGTTCCATCGGCAGCCGCGGGGGCGGCGCGCCATTGGTGGGGCCGAATAGGCCTGAGCCAAGCGCCGATCAGGGGCGGGGCAGCACGATTCGTCGCAGCGGTGTCGAGGCCCCTAGGGCGAAGGTGGCGCCGGCCACTCCAGGTGTGCCTTGTATTCGCTCAAGCGGCTATAGAGGGTCCTCATGCTGATCCGGAGGACAGCGGCGGCCTTCTTCTTGTCCCCATTGACTTGGTCGAGGGTGGCCAGGATGTGGCGGCGCTCCATCTCGCCGAGGGAGATCCCCACCTGCGTCAGGGTCGAAGCGGCCTCCTTGGCGTCCGTGAGGGGGAGCGATTCGACGTCCACGTCCTTCTCGCAGAGGATGAAGGCGCGGGCGATGACGTTGCGGAGCTCGCGTACGTTGCCCGGCCAACCGTGCTGGCGCAGCCGCTTCCGGCACTCCTGCGTGAGCTCCTTGGCCGTCCCCTCGGCGGCGTTCAGGTCGCTCAGGAAGGTCTCGGCCAGCAGCTCGATGTCGTCCCCCCGCTCGCGCAGCGGAGGAAGCGGGATGGGAAAGACGTTGAGGCGATAGAGGAGATCCGCACGCAGCTTCCCCGCCGCGACCGCTTCCTCGATGGGACGGCTCGTGGCGGCGACGATGCGCACGTCGACCTTGATGGACTCGTTTCCTCCCACCCGGGTCACGACGGAAGTCTCCAGCAGGCGGAGCAGCTTCACCTGGAGCTCGACGGGCATCTCACTCACCTCATCGAGGAACAGAGTCCCCTTGTGGGCTCGCTCGAAGTACCCCCGGTGCATCCGATCGGCACCCGTGAAGCTGCCGCGCTCGTGCCCGAACAGCTCGCTCTCGATGAGGTTCGCGGAGACGGCCCCGCAGTTCACGGGAAGGAACGCCTCCTTGCTCCGGCGGCTCAAGCCGTGGATGGTCTCCGCCACCACTTCCTTACCCGTGCCCGTCTCCCCGCTGATGAGGATGCTGGCTTCGGTCCGGGCCACGCGGCCGATCAGGTCGTAGACCTTCTGCATGGGCGGAGAGCCGCCGATGAGCGACCCGAATCGGCCGAGCTTGCGCAGCTCGGCCCGCAGCGTTCCGATCTCCCCCTTCATCTCCAGGGCGCGAGCCAGGTTGGCCAGCACCATCTTGAGCCGCGCATACTCGATCGGCTTCGTCAGGTAGTCGGTGGCCCCGCGGCGAAGAGCGTCCACCGCGGTCGCCACACTCGCGTTTCCCGTGATCAAGACGACTTCGGGGGCCCCGGTCGGCTCCGAAGCCCCCAGGAGATCGAGCCCGCTGCCGTCGGGCAAGACGATGTCGACGAGCAGGATGTCCGGCGGGTTGACCGCGAGCGCCTCACGCGCCTGCGCCAACGTGCTGGCCCTGGTCACCGCGAAGCCCTCGCGCGTGACGAACTCGTCGAGGACCTGGAGGGCGTCCAGGTCGTCATCGACGATCAATGCCCGGGGTTGAACCATGGAGGACTCCAGGAGGGGGTGCACTCCAGGATGTGTGTGTAGACCTCCACTCTACCCTGCGCCGCCCCACGGTACAAGGCAGGCCGTCCGGACTTGCGATGGCAAAGCCCTCCTTCGAGGCGTATTCTTCGGGGTAGGCGACAGACGCAGCTCCCCCGGTGCGCGCCATGCCCGCGACGCTCTCCGAAAGGAGGCGGCCGAAGTCACCTCGGCCCCTCTATGCAAGAAGCGAAGATCGCTCACCGGCCCGCCAGAGAGAGTCGTCCCGGTCGTCTCGCGGCAACCCCGCCGCCCTTCCCCATCGTCGGCATCGGGGCGTCGGCGGGCGGTCTGGAGGCGTTCCGGCAGCTGCTCGGAGCCCTGCCGACCGACGCCGGCATGGCCTATGTCCTCGTCCAGCACCTCGACCCACGGCACGAGAGCATCCTGGCCGAGCTTCTCTCCCACGCCACCGCCATGGCCGTCGCCGAGGTCAAGGGCGACGTGGTCGTGGAGCCGAACCGCGTCTACGTCATCCCCCCGTCCGAGGACATCGTCCTCGCCCCGGGGATGCTGAAGCTCGTGCCTCGGAGCGACACCGGCGGCTCGCACATGCCCATCGACTCCTTCTTGCGGACCCTGGCCGCGGTGCAGGGACGCCAGGGCATCGGTGTGATCCTCTCCGGCATGGCCTCGGACGGAACCCTGGGCCTGAAGGCGATCAAAGCCGAAGGAGGCATGGCCTTCGTCCAGGACCCGCTATCGGCCCAGCATGCGGGGATGCCCCGCAGCGCGATCGCGGCCGGCGGTGTGGATTTCGTCCTGCCCCCCGAGGGGATCGCACGGGAGCTGGCGCGGCTGGGCCGAGGTCGGCAACTGGCCGCCGCCGAGCCGAAGCCCGCGCCGGCGGCCGACCCCGCCACCGTGGCCGGCGACGGGGACGGGTTCGGCAAGATCCTCCGAATGCTCCGAAGGGCCACCGGCGCCGATTTCAGCGCGTACAAGGAGCAGACGCTCAAGCGCCGCATCGCCCGACGCATGGCCCTGAGGCACTTCGAGACGCTCGACGACTACGCTCGCCACCTCGAAGGCGATCCCACCGAGACGGAAGCCCTCCACCAGGATTGCCTCATCACGGTGACTTCCTTCTTCCGCGACAAGGAGGTCTTCCAGGCCTTGAACGAGCAGGTCCTCTCTTCCCTCCTCCAGGACCGGCGATCGGACGCGCCCATCCGGGTGTGGGTACCGGGATGCGCGACCGGCGAAGAGGTGTACTCGATCGCCATCTCCCTCCTGGAGCGCGCGGGCGTGCTCCTGGTCAATCCCTCCTTCCAGATTTTCGCCACCGACTCCAGCGAGAAGGCCCTCAAGAAGGCGCGCTTGGGCACCTATCCGGAGAGCATCGCCCGGGAGGTCTCCCCCGAGCGCTTGCGCCGCTTCTTCGGAAAGGCCGACGGCCACTATCAGGTCAGCAAGACCATCCGCGAGATGTGCGTCTTCGCCCGCCACGACCTGACCACGGATCCGCCCTTCTCCAGGATGGACCTCATCAGCTGCCGCAACGTGCTCATCTACCTGGAGCCTCGGCTTCAGGATCGGGTGCTTACCACGTTGCACTATGCCCTCAACCCCTCGGGATTCCTGATGCTCGGGTCCGCGGAGGGTGTCGGCACCTCCTCGGCCTTGTTCTCCCCGGTGGACGACAAACACCGGCTCTACTCGAGAAAGTCCACGGCCGTACCCGTGCACGTGCCGCCTTCGCCGGCCGCGGCTGCCGACAAGACGCCAAGGGCGTCCGCGCTCGTCATTCCCCCGGCGTCGTTGCGCGCGGACGTGCCAAAGGAAGCGGACCGGATGTTGCTGGCTCGGTATGGGCCCCCCGGCGTCGTGGTCGACGAGGCCCTCAATATCCTGGAGTTCCGGGGCGACACCGATCCCTTCCTCGAGCACGGGCAGGGCCAGGCGAGCTTGAACCTGATCCACATGGTCCGGAAAGGGCTGCTGGTGGATCTGCGCCAGGCCATTCAGGACGCGCGCAGGAAGGACGGTCCCTCCCGGAAGGAGGGCTTGCAGATCCGGTATCGGGGCCAGCTCCGCAACCTCAGCCTCGAGGTGATCCCGCTCAAGGGGCGGGCGACGGCGGCCCGCTGCCTGCTCGTCCTCTTCGAGACGGACCGGGTGTCCACCGGGGCGAAAACGCGTGCTACCTCGCGGCCCCCGCCCCTTCGCAGTGCGAACGCAAGTGGCCGGGAGAGCGCCCGCCTCAAGCAGAAGCTGGAGGAGACCGCCCAGTACCTGCACACGGTCGTGCGCGAGCACGAAGCGGCCCTGGAGGAGCTGCAGTCGACGAACGAGGCGGCTCTCTCCGGCAACGAAGAGCTGCAGAGCCTGAACGAGGAGCTGCAGACGGCCCAGGAGGAGATCCAGTCGGCCAACGAAGAGCTGGCCACCCTCAACCAGGAGCTGCAGGACCGGAACCTCCGGCTCGGGCAGCTGAACGACGACCTGCTGAACCTCCTCGGCAGCGTCAACATCCCGATCGTGATGGTGGGCAAGGACCAGCGCCTGCGGCGCTTCACCGCCGCGGCCGAGAAGCTCTGGAGCCTCGTGCCCACCGACGTGGGGCGGCCGCTCGCCGACGTGCGGACGCGCCTCGCGGCCCCCGAGCTCGAGCGAGAGATCCGCGAGGTGATCGACCGCCTGACGCGGAGCGAGCGCGAGGTCCAGGACGAGCAGGGTCACGTCTACGTAATGCAGATCTGGCCTTACCTGACGCGGGAAAACAAGATCGACGGCGCGGTGGTGGTGCTGATGGACGTCGATGCCTTGAAGCGCAGCGCGGAGGAGATCCAGCGAGCCCTCGACCGCGCCAACGCCATCGTGGCCACGGTCCGGGAGCCCCTCCTCATCCTCGACGGCGAGCTGCGGGTCGACAAGGCAAACCGGGCTTTCTACCGGCATTTCGCGGTGCGAACGGAGGAGACCGAGGGACGGCTCCTCTGGGAGCTCGGCGGCGGCCACTGGGACCGACCCGACATCCGGACCGCGATGCAGGAGTTGCTGGCCAAGGACAGCTCGTTCGAAGACCTGGAAGTGGAGCAGGAGTTCCCCGGGATCGGACGGCGGACGATCGCCCTCAACGCCCGTCGCCTGCACCGCGGTGGGACCGGAAGGATCCTGCTCGCCATGGAGGACCGGACGAGCGTCAAGCTCGCCGAGCACGGTCGGGAAGCGCTCCTGGTCCTCGAGCACGCCGCTCGCGAGAAGGCGGAGGCGGCCGACCATCTCAAGGACGAGTTCGTGGCCACCGTCTCCCACGAGCTGCGGGGGCCGCTCAGCACCATCTCGGGCTGGGTGGAGATCCTGTCCGGTGCGCCGGGGAAGCTCGACGAGGTCACGCTGGCCAGGGCCCTCGAAGCCATCCGGCGCGGAGTCAAGGCCCAGGGTCGGCTCATTGCCGACCTCCTGGATCACTCCCGCATCGTCACCGGGAAGTTTCAATTGACCCGGCGCCCGATCGACCTCGTCACGATCGCGGAGGCCGCCCTCGAGAGCGTGCGCTCCGCGGCGGAGGCCAAGGACATCGGCCTCGAGCTCCTGAGCGACCGCGCGGCGAGCGTCGTCCTGGGCGATCCCGACCGGATGCAGCAGGTGCTCTGGAACCTGTTCTTGAACGCGATCAAGTTCACCCCGGTCGGTGGCCAGGTCCGGGTCTGGATTGGACGGGTCGGGACCCACGTCCAGGTCACGGTGAGCGACACCGGTCAGGGAATCCGGGCGGACTTCCTCCCCCACGTCTTCGATCGCTTCCGCCAGCAGGAGGGCTCGGCGGTCCATCGCCAGGCCGGGCTCGGCCTGGGCCTCACCCTCGTGCGCGAGCTCGTCGTGCTGCACGGGGGGACGGTTCGGGCGGAGAGCCCGGGAGAGGGGAAGGGGGCCACTTTCACGATCCTCCTTCCGGTTCCGGCCCTGCTGCTCCGACCTTCAGAAGAGGAAGCAAGGCCCGCCCTCACCGATGGGCCCCCGCTCCCCGCGAAGCCCGCAACCATACCGGAGGACGCGCTCCTCGGCTTGAGCGTGCTCGTCGTCGATGACGAGGCCGACGTGCGGGAGGCGTTCGCTACCGTCCTTGCACGCTACGGGGCCCGGGTGAGAGCGGCCGCCTCCGTCAGCGAGGCGATGGCGGCCTTGCAGGAGGCCATCCCCGACGTGCTGGTGAGCGATCTCGGCATGCCCGGCGAGGACGGTTACGACCTGATCCGGCAGGTGAGGATGCTGCCGGCGGAGCGAGGGGCCGGGCTCCCCGCGCTGGCGGTCAGCGCCTATGCCAGCCCCGCCGATCGACAAAAGGCGATTTCGCACGGCTTCCGGATGCACCTCGCCAAGCCCGTGGCTTTGGCCGAGCTGGTGACCGAGGTGGCGCGGGCGAGCGGCCGCCTGCCGCCCACGGAGGCGTAGACCTCGTTCCCACGCCGCGGCACTTTGTGCACTCTCGTACCCCAAGGGTGCGCAGTCGGCCCGCAGGCCCGTGTTCAATGAGGTTACGTCCACGTCACGTGGGCGCAGGAGTTGCAGACTATCTCCATCAGCGGCCTTGTTGCAGCCGCGAGCTCACGCCGATCGCCGGGGTGGAGACGGACTGCCGCCTCCGAGCGGCGGGGTGAGACCACAAAATGCAAACTAAGGGATGTTCAAAAAATGAAGTCACTCACAATCGGTCTGGCCGCCGCTCTCATTCTCGCGGGCGCGGTCGCCATCCAGGCGGACACCAAGGACGCCTGGCTGACCACGAAGGCGACGATCGCCCTGCTGACGGACGGCGTCAGCGCCACCGCGGTCAACGTCGACACCGTGGACGGGAAGATCACGATTCACGGCAAGGTCGGCACCGCGGCCGAAAAGGCCAAGGCGGAGCAGACCATCCGACACATGGACGGGGTGAAGGACGTCACGAACCTGCTCCAGGTCGTGCCCGAGGATCAGAAGAAGATGGTCGACGCCAAGGACTCCGACGTCAAGGACCATGTCGAGGCGTCGCTCAAGGCGGCCAAGACGATGGACGACATCAAGGTGGCGTCGGTGAACAAGGGCGTCGTGCTTCTCTCCGGCAAGACCCCGTCGCTCGGCCAGGAGCTCCTGGTCATCCAGCGCGTCTACACCGTGCCCGGCGTGCACGGCGTTTCGAGCGAAATCGAGACGGTCGAGAACAACTAGGGTTGGCCACAGGAAGGGGGCGCCCCACCTCTGGGGTGTCCCTTCGTTTCGTTCTGGGGCCTGAAGGGCGGTTCGTGATGGGCCTGTTCGGTGTGCTGCCGGTGAAGCCCGAATCTGCGACGAGCCTCCCTGCTGAAGTCCCTCCCTTTCTCGAAGCGGCAGACCGCTGGGCTCACCGCCTGCAAAGTGCCGGAGCCTTCCTGGCCGATCACCTGCGGTCGGCCTGGTCGCGGCGTTTCGTGCGCATCGCGGTCCTGGTGGGGTCGCTCGTCCCGCTCCTGACCGCGGCCGGGCTCGCTCGCTACGTGTACTTCGACCGGAGCAACCTCCCCGACCTCAACGCCTTCATCCGCTTCGAGCCCCCCACGACCGGCGAGGTCTACGACGCCCACGGCAAGGTGCTGATCCAGCTCGCGCGGGAGTACCGCCGGGTGGTCTCCTACGACGAGGTGCCCCCCATCGTGCGCCAGGCGATCCTGGCCGCGGAGGACAAGAACTTCCTGTCCCACTCCGGCGTGGACTACGGCTCCCTGCCCCGGGTCGTCGAGAAAACCGTGGTGCACTCCCTGGCCGCGTGGTGGAAGGGCGGCGCCGGGTTCCGGATCCTCTTCCCCCAGGGTGGCTCGACGCTCACGCAGCAGCTCGTCCGCGGCTACTTCCTCGGCCACGTGACCGCCCACGAGAACGGCGATGTCCTGTTCCGGGCCAGTCCGACCGCGCGGCTCCTCTCCGTGATCCTGGGGGTCCCCGCGACGAACAAGCTCCTCCGGAAGCTGGAGGAGGTCCGCCTCACGATCTGGCTCGAGGAGGAGATGCGCCGCCGCTACAAGTCGCAGGAGCAGGCCAAGCGCGAGATCTTCGCCCGCCACGCGAGCTTCCTCTACCTCGGCAACGGCCGCTACGGCTTCGCCGCCGCCTCCGAGTACTACTTCGGCAAGCCCTTGTCGAGCTACACACCGGAAGACGCGGGGACCGCGGCCCTCCTGGCGGGGATCAGCAAGTCGCCGCGAGAGTACGCCCCGGTGCTCGGCAACCTGCGGTCTCTCCGCCGCCGGAACCAGATCCTGGCCCTCATGGCGCGCAACGGCTACATCCCCGAGGCGCTTGCGAAGCGCGGCCAGGCCGAGCCGGTCCGGGTGGCGACCCTGAGCCCGGTAAAGACCCAGGCCCCTGCCGCGATCGAGACCGCCTTCGACGAGCTCCGCAAGCAGGGCGGGACGCGCATCGAGGACCTTTTCCAGGGGCGGATCTCGGTTCGCTCCACCGTGGACGCGCGCGTGCAGACCATCGTGAACGACGCGCTGGAAAAGGGCCTCGCCCTCTACGAGGAACGGCACCCCAGGGCGAAGGGGTTGATCCAGGGCTCGGTGGTGGTGCTCGGCAACGCGGATGCGTCGATCCTGGCCGAGGCGGGGGGGCGCCAGGTCTACCAGGCCCGCTCCACCCTCTACTCCGACTACAACCGCGCCACGGGCTCGCTGCGGCAACCGGGGTCCGTGATGAAGCCGCTCGTGTACCTGGCGGCGTTCCGCCAGGGCCTGAATCTCGAAACCACGGTGCCCGACGAGCCCATCGAAGTGGTCCTGGACGAGGGTGGCGGCACGAAGTGGATCTCCAACTACGACAATCGCTTCAAGGGCCCGATTCCCGCGCGCCAGGCCCTGGCCGAGTCCCGCAACGCCGTGGCCGTCTGGATCACCCGCACGATCGGCGTAGACAAGGTGATCCGGACCGCACGGCAACTCGGCATACGCACGCCCCTTCAGCCCTACGACAGCACGGGGCTGGGCGCTTCGGAAGTGCGGCTACTGGAGCTGGCGGGGGCCTATCGCGCCATGGCCTCGGGAATCCTGGCGGAGCCCCACGTCATCGATCGCGTGACCGACCCTACAGGAGCGGTGCTCTACGAGTCGCCCCGGCCCGGGCCGGACATCGGCTCCCCCGAGCTGAGCCTGATCCAGGAGGGGCTCCGGGGAGTCATCCGTCTCCCGGAGGGCACCGCCCACAGCCTATCCCGCCGCGATTTTCCGATCCCGGTGATGGGCAAGACGGGGACGACGAGCGACTTCCGCGACGCGCTGTTCGTGGGGTCGACTTACGGGCCCGAGGGGATCACGGTGGCGGTCCGGATCGGCTTCGACGACAACAGCGCACTGGGAGCGAAGGAGACCGGAGGGCGCACCGCCCTGCCGATCTTCCGAGAGATCATGCTCCGCGTCTACAAGGACAAGTTGGCGGGGCGGGTGCCCCAGTTCCCCCCTGAGATGGAGGAAAGGATCGACAACTACATCGCGCAACAGGCGGCGGCGGATGAGCGTCGGATAGAACCGCCGGTGGCGCCGGCCGGCGACGGCCTCAATCTCAGTGCCCCGGCGCTCGCGTCGCCCCAGCGGTGACGTCGCTCATCCGGTCCCGGTGCCCCGCCAGCGGGCCCGCCGCCCCCGTGCGTCGACGTGGGTAAAGGGCCCGTGGCCGCCGTTCGCGGGGTAGATGCCGACGCCACCCACCAGCGCCGGGTGGCGGGCCTCGGTGCGCTCCGCCGCCCGGGCGACCACCTCTGCGTCGCGGATGTCCACGCGGCCGTCACGATTGACGTCGTCGGTCCAGCCGTCCCGATCGTTGTCCACGAAGACGTCGGTCGCGTCGCCGTACATGTGCCGGCTGACCGTCGAGCGCCCCTTCGTCTCGCCGCCCCCCTGGTTGTAGCGCGGCGTGCGGAAGCCGCTCATGATCGCGAGGTGCGCGACGGGGTAGCCCTCGTCCTCGAGCTCGGCGATGACCAGCTCCAGCTTGTCGACCAGCGCGGCGTCGAGCAGCAGGTACTTGGGCCACACGGCCGGCTGGTCCTTGGTCAGGAAGTCGCCGAGCGTGAAGTGCTCGGAGACGGGGAGGCTGCGGTTCTCGCGGGTGACCTCCACGAATCCGGCCGGATTGGCGTAGGCGGAGGAGGGGGCGCCGCCCCGCTCGTAGGGCCACTGGCCCAGGCGGTACGACCCGATCTGCCCCTCCTTCTTGGCGCCGAAGGGCACGAGCGTGATCACCCGCAGGTCCTCGATGTGCTTAGGCACCTCGTCGACCTCCACTGCGATCGTGTACACCCCCGGACGCTGCGGAACCTCGAACTCCGGCGACACGACAACCGTGCCCTGGTCCGCCTCGTAACGCGCCGTCATGCCGGAGGGAGGCGGCACGATCAGGGGCTCGCCCGGTATGCGGAAGGCGGCCTCGAGCTTGCCGCTGGCACCCCGCAGGGTTTCCAGGAACTCGAGGCCGGCGCTGGCTGACCCTCCCCCCGCCGCTGCGGTCGGCGCCGCGTCCCAGCCGGCGGCCCATGCGATCGCACACAGGCCCCCCACGGACCAGACGCGGACCGCGGCCCACCGGCGGAGAGCCCGTCGACGGGGCCACGATGTGCGCCCGCAGGGGGGCACTCTTGTTTCTTCCAGCAAACCCTGATCTTGCGCCGGACCGCCGGCGGATGCAAGGGGGGGCCCCGGAGCTCAGTATATGTAGACGGGCGTGCCCACTGGCACCATGGCGTACAGCTTCGCGATGTCCTCGTTGCGCAAGCGCACGCAGCCATGGCTGACCGCACGGCCCACCGTGTCCGGCTGGTTCGTGCCGTGTATCGCGTACCCGTTGCCCATGTTCAGGCGGTGGGTGCCCAGGACGCCCTCGTACCGCCGCTGGGTGGTGCCCAGGGGTGGCACCAGCACTTTGCCGTCCACGACGATCTCGCGGCCGTCCGTGGCCTGCAGCACGGTCCGCCGTCCGTCGGGAAGCACCCGCACGACGTCGTTCCCCTCGACCTTGATGACCGACCCGTCGGTAACGGCCAGCGACTGACCGATCTCGAGGCGGGCCAGCCCCAGCCGCCGCTTGCGTGATTGTTCCACGTAGTGCCAGTCCGGGGGCGCCCACACCGGCGCCTCTTCCTTGCTCTGCACCACCAGGCGGCCGCGCGGGGTCTCGAACTTCCAGGCGCTGGCGCCGCCCTCCTTGACCATCGTCTTGCCGCTTCCCGTTGCGACCTTTGTCGAGAAGAGGATCGCCCCACTCTGCTTGTACCAGAGGTGCCGCTCCTCCAGGCTGATCACCAGATAGGGCCGATCGTGCGGCGGCTCGGGCGCGCCTTCCGCTTCGCGCAGCATCCGTTCGGAGCCGGCCACCCGCCATCGCGCGCTGTCGAGGACCTCGAGGCGGTCCTCCAGCACGAGGCGGGCTACGTCGCGCCGGAAGCGCACGCCCAGGGTATGGATGAGAAGCGCGGCACTGGCCGCCGCGAGGGCCACCAGGATCCCGACGACCTGGAGGCCCGCCCCGCGCCCGTGGCCGAAGAAACCCGCCACGCCCTTCGTGACCTTCGGATCGTCCTCCGGGACCCGCTCGCGCATGTCAGTGGAAGTACACGGCCATGCCCGGCTCCAGGTTCTCGCGGATGGCCTCGAGGTCGGGGGCCTCCGCCCGGATGCTGCCGGGCAGGACGTAGCTCACGTCGCCGAGGGGCCCCACCGCGGGCCGCGAATAGAGCACGGCTCCGCTGTCCAGGAAGACGGCGAGCGGACCCAAGGCGCCGGTAATCCGCCGATCGCCCGGCACCGGCCACCCGCGGTCGGCGTAGACCCACTCCGGCACCGGCCAGCGATACGAGCCGTCTACCACGCGCGCTACCGACCGCTTGCCCAGCGGCGGGGCCAGGAGCACGGCGTCAGGGGGTGTGCCCACGGTCGCCTCCCGACCCAGTTGAACGGGCATCGTACGGAGCCGTACGCCCTCTCGCTCCAGGTACAGGAAACCCTTCTCGGTGTCCACGGCGAGGTGCAGCTCCGCGTCGCCCAGCGCCTGTCGGCGCACGAGCTCGGCGGCGATGGCCAGACGGTTCTCCTCCGAGGCCGCGATGGCGTCGACGCGCCGGCTCTCGGTCTCCGTCATGGAGGCGCGCATCCCCGCCTGCTCCCGGGCGTACTGCACGCACTTGGACACGAGGCCGAGGTCCGTCAGGAGAAGGACGGCGATAGCCAGAACCATGCCCGTGACAAACCGCGGGTAAGCCTCCCGAAGCTCGCACCAGCCCGACGCCATTCTACGAGCCCTGCTTCCACAGCTCTCCACTACCTCCGCGAGTCCAATCGAGCTCGTTCTCCTTTCCGCCGACGCCACTCCTCAAAGGCTGCAACCCCCGTGCCACCGTCGCACCATGCGCGGTGAGATGGCCCCGATCTTGCTGAAGAAAGGAATGCTGCCGGCTGTCGTCGGCGGCACACGAACGAGAACCGAGGAGGTCCCATGAATGACCGCACGACGTACTCCGCCTGGATCTTTTGCTTTCTGGCCGGTGGTCTCGCCGGCGCCAGCGCCGCCCTGCTCCTGGCTCCGCAGTCGGGCAAGGCCACCCGCGAAGCGATACCGCGCAAGCTCCGTGAAAGCGCCGACTCCGCCCGTGCGTTCCAGGACCGGGTTGTCCGTCGGGGCGAGGAAGTCCGCGACGAGGCCACACGCCGCGTGAGCGCGGCGGCTTCCGCCCTCGCCGGCAACGGCGCCGACGAGGCCTCCGTCTGAAGGGTTGCCGCCGCTGGAGGACCCGGCCAAGATCCCGGCCATCACCCCCTGGCGGCGGCGGCTCACCCAACCCCTACCCGCTCCCGCCGAAAGCCGGGAGCCTCGACGACGCCTCGCGTGACCGGACGAAGTCGATGAAGCCGCGCTCGACATCGGTGTGGACGAGCTCCACGCGGACCGGATCGCCCACGTCCAGGCCCTCGAATCCGCGGAGCAGCTTTCCTTCCACTGCGGGCTGGAAGATGCGAACCCACGTCCCCTTCTCCGATGCGCCGGTCACGATGGCGTCGAACCGTTCGCCGATCCTCGAGGCCAGCAGCATCGCGGCCGCGGACTTGCGTACCTGTCGCTCGACCTTGGCCGCGTCATCCTCCTGGTCGGTGCAGTGCCGGGCCAGAGCGGTCAGCTCCCCGTCGCCGTATGGCGACGGGCGCCCGGCCACCGCCGCCTTCAGGAGCCGCTGCGTCGCGAGGTCCGGATATCGCCGGTTCGGCGCCGTGGAGTGGGTGTAGTCCTTCACCGCGAGGCCGAAGTGCCCATCCGCTCGCTGGCCGGGAAGCTCCACCACGTACTCGCCCGAGCCCAGGAGCTTGACCACGGAGAGGGAGACATCGGGGAACCGCGCCGGATCGGCCCGGCGGCGCTTGGCGAGGAACTCCTCGAGCGCGTGGGCGCTGGGCTCCGATGGCAAGCCGCTCGCCCAGATCCGCGGCCAGCTTGACGATCCGCTCCCAGCGCTCGGGCGAGCGCAGGACTCGTCGCAGCGAAGGGAACCCCTTCTGTTCGAGGTACCTCGCGGTCACGCCGTTGGCCGCGATCATGAAGTCCTCGATCAGCTCTTTCGCCCGATTCTTCTCGTCCGGACGCAGGTCGGCGAGCACGTCGCCGTCGAACACCGCTCGGGCCTCCAGCGTCTCCAGGGTCAGCGCGCCGTGCTCGTGCCGCAGCCCCTTCATCGCCTGTGCGACCCGGTCCTGGATGCGGAGCTGGTCGTCCAGCCCCGGCACCGCCGTCAACGGCGGCGGTGCGGGCGCCCTCCCGTCGAGCCAGGCGGCGACGCGCGTCGTACGCGAGCTTCGCGCGATTCCGGACGACCGCGCGATACACGTCCGACTGCCCTACCGTACCGTCGGCACCCACCGCCATCTCCATCACGATGGCCAGGCGCTCCTGGCCCTCGCCGAGGGAGGTGAGGTCGGTCGAGAGCTTCTCGGGAAGCATCGGGAAGATCTCGGCGGCGGTGTAGACGGACGTCGTGTTGGTCCGCGCGTGGCCGTCGATCGCGGACCCATCCTTGACGGTGGCGTCGACGTCGGCGACCGCGACGAGGATCTTCACCTCTCCGCCCGCCTGCGGCTCCGCGACCGAGAGCTGATCGAGATCGCGCGAGTCGTCGTTGTCGATCGAGGCCCAGAGGAGGTCCGCGCAGATCGCGGATGGAAGGGCCCCGCTCGGAAACGGCTCCCGTGATGGCGTTCGTCTCCGCGAGGACGGCAGGGGAGAAGTCCGGCAGCAGGCCGCGCTCGATCATCGCTCGGCGGGCGATGCCCCGGAGATCGTTTCGGCTCCACATGGTTGGACTCGCTACCGGCCGTTGCCCCCCAGGCCGAGCCACTCGTCAAACCAGCGCTCGACGTGCTCCCGCCCCCGCCCGTATCGCTCCTGCAGCTTGCCGACCAGGATCTCCCGGTCTCCCGCGATCTGGTCGAGATCGTCGCTCGTGAGCTTGCCCCACCGCTTGCGGATGGGGCCCTTGAGCTGGCTCCACTCACCCATCAGGGTTTCCTGGTTCACTGCCCCTCCTCATTCTTCGCTGGCCCCGATCAGGAAGAGGGCCGGCCGCCCTTCTTACTGTTTCACGCTTCGTGCCATGCGCAGCGAACGGTTCCCGCCACGTGGGGCGACGGGCTCCTCGATCCGCAGCGGTTGGGAGGAACAGTGTGCAAAGTGCTTCGGACGGGACTCCCGATCCCTCCTCTTCTGGGTCCGGCTCGGCTCGGAATGCAGCCGGTGCAACACCCGACGTACGAGCGCCCGGGTGGCACGCCGCTTGCTCCACCGCCAAGTGGAGGCGTGCATGGGGATCCTCGACTTTTGGAAGACGAAAACGGCCAGACCGGACTTCTCGAACGTCCGGAGCGGGGGCTCGTCGACGGCAACGGCACCTGCGCCGGAACCCCAAGCGGACGGCGACTCGTCCCCGGCGGGTTCCGTGGGCACGCACACGTACGTCGTGGTCAAGGGCGACAGCCTGTCCAAGATCGCCAGCGGCCAGTATGGGAACGCCCAGAAGTGGCGCCGGATCTACGAGGCGAACCGCGATCTCATCAAGGACCCCGACCTGATCTATCCGGGCCAGCAACTGAGGATTCCCGAATGAGCCCATTGAAGAAGGCCGTGCTCGTCTCTGCAGTCGTCGTCTTCATCTCCACCCTCGCTCTGTTCGGCTGCTCCGGCTCGGCGGCTCCCCCACCCGCCACAAAGAGCGCCCTGACCGTCGCCGACATCGACGTGGGACGGAGCGTCGCGACGGACAAGACCATCGCCGACAAGACCGACACCTTCCGTCCCGGCGATACCTTCTACGTCGCGGTCAAGACGGCGGGTTCCGCCCCCACCGCCACTCTCGTCGCCCAGTGGAGCTACGAGGACGGCCAGCGGATCAGCGAAGCCACCCAGACCATAGCCCCCAGTGGCCCCGCGGTCACCGAGTTCCACGTAGCCAGGCCCAACGGTCCGGGGAACGGCTGGCCCACGGGGGACTACAAGGTCGAGATCGTCTTGAACGGCGTCTCGGCAGGGACCGAGACGTTCAAGGTCCAGTAGGCGGGGCAGTAGAACGGCCACGAGACGGTCGGAAATACAACTCGCGCCACGGAGAGACAAGCATGAAAGGGACGAAGCTGTTGGGGGCGGTGCTCTTGGCCCTGGGCGTCCTGGCCCTGGCCTATGGCGGATTCAGCTACACGAAGAACACCGAAAAGGCGAGCATCGGGCCCATCAAGATCGAGGTACAGGACAGGGAGAGGGTGAACATCCCGCTTTGGGCCGGGCTGGCCGGCGCGGTCGTGGGCGGCATCCTCCTCGCCCGGAAGGAATAGGGCGGTCTACCGGTTCGGAGCCGGAGCGTCAAGCAGCCCTGAGCCAACGGTCCGCTCAGGGCTCGACCCCCTTCACGGCGACCACGAAGTAATCGGTATCCCCGAAGCAGGTCGTGGGCAGGCCCCGGTGCTGCTCGTAGTGCAGGCTCACCCGCTTGCCAATGCTGTCGTTGATCCGCACCGCAACCATGGTATCGCGCACCGTGAAGTGCCAGACCTCGGGCATGGCTCCCGGCAGGTTCGCCATCGCCAGCTCCCCCTCCCACGTCTTGCAGATCCAGCCCTTGCGCGAGAATTTCTGGACGTAACCGGCGCGCTCGCCTTCCGCGAACGACCAGCTCAAGGCCAGCCAGACGTAGGCGGCCACGAGAAGGACGGCCAGGAAGAAGAGGCCGATCAGGTAGCGAAAGAGCGATCGTCGCCAGGGACGAGGAGGACGGGGCGCGGCGACGGGCGGGGTCGCGCTCACGAGCAGAAGATTAGCACGCGGGCGGCTAGGCCCGACGATGTATCGACTTCAGAAACTCGCGGTTGGCTTTCGTCTTGGCCAGGCGCTCCAGCCAGAGTGGCACGGAGGTTGCTTTTGACCGGCAGGGTACAGCGCCCTTGGGACGGCTGGGCGCTGACGCCACCGAAGCAGCTCGAAGGGTAGAGTGAGGAGAGATCGATATGGCGGGAGGCAAGACGGACGAACTGAAGGGGCGCGTAAAGGAAGCCGCTGGAGCCTTGACCGGCGACAAGAGGCTGAAGCGGGAGGGTCAGCTCGACCAGAGGGTCGGAAAGGTCAAACAGACGGCCGAGAAGATGATCGACAAGGTCAAGGACGCGGTGAAATGAGTCTCGTGGCCCGGGGGAGGCGCATCGTCCGACGCCGCAACCCGGGCCGCCGCGCACGAGGTCGTGCGCGTGCCACTCGATGAGGAGGGCCGGGAGATGAGGCCTCCTGAGGACCACAAGATCTTGCTTGCCCACTCCCCCGGAGGGGGAGTAGTCTGCCTCCCCAACGCTGTCCCGGACGCGAGGAGACGCTTCGCGGCGCGCGTTGCCGCTCGGACCCAAGGGTGAGGGGATGTTGAGGGCAGGAGTTCTCGGATGGCTATAGGTTAGGCGATCTGGTGGCACGGTTGTCCCAGACTGTTATGATCAACAGAACCGGAAGGGAGAACACAAGATGAAGTGCCGGTACTTGGCAGTCGTGGCGTTCGCCGCCCTTTTCTATGGCCCTGACCCAGCACTGGCCCAGGGATACCTGGGTGGGAACCTGAGGCCCTTTGCGGTCCTCGCGGGGACTCCGAATGTGACCTGCACCGGTGCGTCCGTCATCACCGGAGATGTGGGCATCAGCCCCGCGGCCGCGATCACTGGCTTCCCTGTTCCGTGCACGGACGTTGGAACGTTACACGCCGCTGATGCGCCGGCGGCGGCGGCGCAGGGTGATCTCACCGCAGCGTACACGACTCTAGCAGGCCTGCCCTGCTCCTCCACCGTGGGTCCCGATCTCGCCGGACTCACGCTCGTGCAAGGCGTCTACTGTGTCAACGCTGCCGCCTCCAACCTGACGGGGACACTCACTCTCGACGCCCAGGGCAATCCCAACGCGGTCTGGGTCTTCCGGATGTCGAGCTCGCTCATCACCTCGTCCGGCTCGACGGTCGCCATCATCAATGGCGGCAACGCGTGCGGCGTGCAGTGGCAGGTCAGCAGCTCCGCGACCATCGGCTCCGGCACCACGTTCGTGGGAAACATCCTTGCCCTCACCAGCATCGCCATGAATACCGGTGCAAACTTGATTGGTAGAGCCTTGGCGCGAAATGGTGCGGTGACGCTGGATACCAACAACGTCTCCTTCGGCGCGTGCGGCGCTGGAGGCGGCCCCACCGGCCCGCCGCCTCCCTTCCCGGGGCCTGTCCCGACACTGCCCGAGATCGGAGCATGGGCTCTCCTGGCGGTCCTCTTGGGCAGTGGAGTCTACCTGCTCGGCCGGCGCACCCCGACCGAGGCAAGCAGGTAGCCGTACCGCCGCACCGCCGGCACGTGCCGATCGAGCCACACGAAGGGCTTGAGGAGGAGGGCCGTCACGGGAGCGAGCGGCGGGAAGTAGGAGTGTAAGGCGAGGTCGGCCATCCGGAGGCAGCCCGGCACGAACAGGATGGCGGTCTCGGCGACGACTTCGAAGCCCGCCGCCTCGAGCATCCGCCGGAAGGCGCGGCGCGAGAAGGACCGCTCGTAGCCGTAGGCGTAGCGGCCGAGCGCCTGGAGGACGGCCGCGAGCAGGGGCCGGAGGAAGGGATCCCATCGGTTCGGCACGCCTACCACCGCGCGGCCGCCAGGCCGGAGCACCCGGTGGATCTCGCGCAACGCCGTCTCGGGGTCGCGGAAGTGCTCGATGGTGCCCATGGAGTAGACGGCGTCGAAGCTGCCGTCACGGAAGGGCAGACGCCGCACGTCGGCCACCACTCCGCGGAGTCCCGAGTCAGAGAACGCGGTCCGGGCCTGCCGGACGATCGGCTCGGAGATGTCGACCCCGAAAACGGCCGCCCCCTGCCCATGCACCCATTGCAGGATGCGCGTGTTCTTCGCCTCGTCCCACAGGTCGGTCTTGAGCACCGCGCACCGGGCCAGGTCGAGGACGTGCTCGGAAAGCAGCCTCTTCTCGTTCTCGAAGTAGTAGGCGGTGGAGGCGGCGCCGCCGAGGTCGGGGAAGTCGTCCCCGACCTGATGCCAGAAGCGGCGGTAGGCGGCGCTGAGGCTAGGGGGGACCATCGGCCGCCGGCCGCAGGGGAAGAAGCGTCCCCGCCGGGAGCTGCCCGGCCCCACACAGCACCAGCGCGAGGGCAACCGGCACTGCCACCGCCCACGCTCGCAGGAGGAGCGCGTGAGCCACCAGGCCCGCATGGGCGGCCAGCTCTCCGAGAACCGCGAAGAGGACGACCTGGGAGGCGAGCAGCAGGCCGAACGCCGTGAGGAAACGCCGCCAGCCCGGGAACACCGTCATCCCGATGGCCACGAGCAGGCCGGCCTGGTAGGCGGGGAGCAATGCGAGCGCCCCCTGGGCGTCCCCGGGCGCAGCCAGCTCCGTCAGCGCTTGCGGGGGCAGGGAGGCAACCGCCCCCGCAGCGCCGAGCACCGCCGTCGTGAGGGCGTGGCCTAGAACTGCGGCCAGGATCGCGCCCGCGCCCAGGGCCGCGCCCGCGCGCCGGGCCGCCCGCGCCCACCTCCCGGGAGCCGGAGGCTCACGGGCGAGGGCGAGGAGCACCACGCCCACGAGAGCCAGCACGAGCTGATGGAAGCCGTGGACGAGGAAGAGGGGCGAGCTCGCGAGGGCGGGGGGCAGAGCGAGGACGAGCAGGCGGGCGATGGCGAGAAGGGCGAAGATCGGCAGCGCGGCGGCCAGGGCCAGGGCGCGCCGCGGCCACGACAGGCGCACGGCGAGGACGCCCGCGACATAGAGCGGGATGAGGGCGGTCGCGATGCATTCAGGGGTCACGATGAAAGCCCCACGGCTCGTGGCCAGGCCGTTACCGGAGGCCGTGGCCACGACCCCCGCACCCGTGAGCAAGAAAGCGGCGGAGCTCGCCATCCACGCGCCGGCCACGAGCAGGACGCGACTCGTCGCGATCCAGGGAGCGCTGAGGGCGAAGGCAACCAGGAGCACCGCCGCCCGAGGCGCGAAGTGCCGGACGATCAGGGAAAGCGCATCGCCCTCTTCGGAGGCGCCCTCCTCGGCCCACGCGCGCGCTCCCAGGGCCCCCCGCATCCAGGCGAAAACGTAGCCCGCGGTCGCGAGGACGAGGATCGCGGGCCAGACCTGGAGATGGAGAGCCTGGAAGAGCGCCGGCGAAGCGGCGGCGCGGCCGAGGGTCGCGATGCGCAGGGTGTTCAGGGCCAGAACGAGGGCGATGCCCCCCGCAGCCCCGGCGAGACGGGCCCGCCAAGCGACCGGGCAGGCGAGGATGGCGGCGAGGCACAGCGCGAGCACGTCGGTCCCGCTGCACTCGGCAGTGACGGAGATCGGCACCGCGGGGCGGCCAGCGTAGTACTCGGCGGCCTGCTCCTGGAGCCGCGTGAGGGGGAGGACGAGCCGCCCCTCTGCCAATGGGCTGCGCAGAAGAGCGAACAGCCCGAGGCTCCAAGCCGCCGCGGTCAGCAGGAACAACGTGGCTCGACGCGGCTCCGCGCGCACGGAAGGATTCTAGCGCAGGCCGTCCGGGCCGGCGCATCCGGGTTCCGCGTTCTCTCGAATCGCCCCTGCGGAGCTCGGGCGCCTGGCGGTAAGCTCTGTGGCCATGTCGGGGGAGCCGGAGGGGAAGACGCGGGAAGTGTCCATGGTCAAGGGGGCCACCCTCGTGTTCGCGGCGGCCCTTGCCGTGACCCTGCTCATGGCCGCGCCGGTGGCGATTGCGCCTTCCGAGCGAATCTTCGGGAGCGGCGAGACCTTCGGGGGCCAGGATCCGAACCGCGATCCCCTCATCGTCATGGAGCAGTTCCGCACCGGGCAAGTGCCCGGTCCCTACCTGCAGCCGCTCACCGACCTCGCGGGCCGCGTCCTGACCGGCCCCCTGGGCCCGGTTGCGGCCTACAACCTGCTGGTCCTGGCCACGTTTCCCCTCGCGGCTGCCGCCGCCTACCTGCTGGCGCGCTACGTCCTCGGCTCTCATCTGGGAGCGATGGTGGCGGGCCTGGCTTATGCGTTCCTGCCCTTCCACGTGGCGCACGCCACCGGCCACCCGCACGTGGCGCAGACGCAGTGGCTCCCGCTCTATTTCCTGGCCTTGTGGCGGTGTCTCGACCGCCCGGATCTCCGGCGCGCCTCGTTGCTGCTCGCCTCCGCCGCGGCGGTGGCGCTCTCGAATTTCTACGGCGGGCTCATCGCTGCCGTCCTGAGCCCCCTGGCGCTCGTCGCCTACGGGGTCGTCTCGCCGCACCGGCCGGGCGAGGGCCGGCGGCGACGCCTGGTACTCACCGGCCTCACGCTCGCGGTGGCGGCCGCCCTCGGCCTTCTTCTCATCCACCGCATGGCCCCCGCGGTCCTGCTTCGCCCGGGAGCCTTCGCCTTCCCCCGCTCCGACCTGTTCCTCTACAGCGCGAAGTGGTGGAGTTACCTGGTCCCTCCGGTGGACCACCCGCTTGCAGGGTCCCGGATCCGCCAGTTCTGGACGGGGCACGGCCTCGAGGCGGCGCTCCTGGAGCAGCAGGTGAGCGTGGGCTGGTCGCTCCTCGTGCTGGGGGCCGTGCCGCTTTGGCTCTGGCTGCGTGGGGACCGGGCCTCGCCTGGGGTCCGCTGGGCCCCGGTCCTGGCGAGCGTCGCCCTGGCCGCCCTCCTTTGCTCGCTCTCTCCCGAGCGGAGGATCGGGTCCTTCACGTTCGTGCGCCCCTCCGCGTTGCTGTACGCGCTGGCACCGATGTTCCGGGCCTATGCGCGGTTCGGCGTGGTGGTCGGCCTCATGACCGCGCTGCTGGCGGGAGCGGGCGCCGCCTGTCTGTGGCGTTGGCCCACCCCCGGTGGCCGGCGCGCGGCCGTGCTCCTCCTTGGCCTGGCCGTCCTGGAGTATGCGCCCTTCCCGCCCTGGCGGTGGCGCGACGTGCTGCCCACCCGCGCCCACCGCTGGCTGGCGGGGCAGCCGGGCCCGCTGCGGGTGTTGGACTGCCTACGCCCTCCCGGGCCGGCAGTGGTCGCGAACGACGTCCGCCGCAACGGCGACCCCCGCACCCTCTGCCTGGCCGTGGGGAGCTGGAGGGTGAAAAATGGCACGCAGCTTGCCACTTGGGAGGGCCGGAGTGCCCAGACCACCGTCGATACTCCGTGCTCACCCATGAGCATTCGTAGGCCTACGGCGGCTGCGTCGTTCAGGACATGGGGTACTATCCGTTCGGAAACAAGTTCTTCAGCGATCTCGTTCATTACGTGCGCAGCGTGGTGGCCTCGTCCAGGAGTCTTCCGACATCAACGAATATGCCTTCTCACCAGGGCGGACTCGACGAATACCGGCATTCGCCATTGAGAGGGCGCCCTTGACGGATCCCCCCCTCGGCACCGAATGGCTCGTCGACGCGCACGGCTGTGACGCCAGCCGGCTGCGATCCACGGAGACCCTCGCGGCCGTCTTCGACCGGATCGTCCAGGAGCTCGGGCTTCGTACGGCCGGAGCGCCGCTGTGGCACGTCTTCCCTGGACCGGGCGGGGTGACGGGGAATGCTGCTCCTCACGGAGTCGCACCTCGCCTGCCACACGTTTCCCGAACACGGCTTCGCGTCCTTCAACCTCTACTGCTGCCGGGCGCATGAGGAATGGCCGTGGCCGGAGCGGCTTGCCAAGTTCCTCGGAGCGCGACGCGTCGGGGTGCGATCGTTCCTGCGCGGACGGGCATGAGGCTTACCTGTTCACGACCGTGAGAAGGTTGCGCACCCTGTAGCCCCCGGCCTTTCCCGGGCCAGCTTACATAAACCGCAGCTCGGACCTCACCGACGCCGGCTTCGATACCGACTACCACTTCATGCTCGTGGAGATCGCTGGAAGCGACCTGTACTTCCAAACCATCAGCCGCGCAGGTCAGACCGTGGACGCGGGTGTCATCCACCACGCGCCGTTCACCGAGCCGGCAGCGCCGAGACAGCCATAGTCGAGCTGTCCGACAACGAGCGGCTCATCGCCGCCGGCAAGAAGCCGGCGAGCGGCCATCCGCTCCTCCTCGGCATCACCAAGGCCTCGCTCAGCACCGACTCCTTCATCTCCGCGGCCAGCTTCCAGGAGACGACGGCGTCCTCACCGAGGCCGCGATCAGCGGGAAGATCGATAGAAGCCGGTCTCCTCACCCTCGCCTGCCGCGAGCCGGCCGTGCTCGCGAACGACATCCGCCACGGCGACCCCCGCGCCCTCTGCCTGGCCGTGGGGAGGTGGGGGCTCCAGAAATCCACGCCCGTCCGATAGCAGAGGGCGGCTGCGTACGGCGGCTGCGTCGTCCGGGACATGGGGTACCATCCGTTCCGAACGTAGTTCCAAAGCGATGACCGGCCCCTTCGATCGGCCCTCGGCGTGGAAGGCCCTCCGCCTGCGCGGGCGCGAGGAAGGGCTGCTGTTCCTGGCCGGCTTCGACCTCATGCTCCTCAACTTCCTGCTCGTCCAGCAGGCCACGAACGCCTTCGCGCACCGCGAGCTGGCCGTGATCGTCGTGTCGCTCGCCTATTTCGCGGGGATCTCGGTGGGCTACTTCGTGTCGGACCGCGTCACTCGCGCGTGGGTCGGGCGCCTCATGCCCGTCTTCCTCGTATCGCAGATGGCGCTGCTGCTCGGGGTACAGGCCGTCCACCAGGTCGTGCGTCGCGCGGTGGCCGCCGAAGCCGGCGCGCGGGGGCTGCCACGCGAGCTGGGCCCCCTAGCCGCGGGCGCCGTGGTGTTCGTCTGGCTGGCCTTCGGCGCGACCGCGCTCTACGCGGTGTTCCTGCCCCTCGCGGTGGACGGGTCGCGCGCGGGCCTGCGCCGCAGCTACTCGGTCGAGGTGGCGGGTTCCCTCGCGGCACTCGCGGCCCTGCCCTTCCTCTTCGCCACCTCTCGGACGCTGGTGGTGGGCGCCTACTTCCTGGCCTTCCTCGGGATCGCCGCGGCCCTCGTCGGGGGCCGCGGGCGCACCGCGCAGGCGGTGATGGCGGTCCTGGTCGCCACCTTCCTCGTCTTCCACGCGCGGTGGGACGCGTCCCTCTCGGCCTTCTACTACGCTCGCGAGTACCGTTGGACGGTGCGGGGCGTCCCCCTCATCCGCTACACCGCCTACCACAAGATCGAGGTGCTCGAGCTCGCGTCCGCGCGCGCCCTGTGCCTGAACGGCAAGCGCCAGTTCGTGGGCAGCCCCCGCCGCGCGTACTCGTACTTCGTGGCCGAATACCCGGCCCGCCGGCTGGGCTCCCCCACCGTGTGCGTCCTCGGCTGCGGGTCCATGGCCACGGTGGGGCGCATCGGGGGCTTCTCCCCGCGGGTGCAGATCGTGGACATCGATCCCGGGGTCTTCGAGGCCAGCCGCGCCTACTTCCGCGAGTACAACCACCTCGACGAGCTCAACAACTGGTCCTTCGTCGCGGACGACGCCAAGCATTTCGTGGCCACCACCGGCGAGCGCTTCGATCTCGTCCTGCACGACATCCCGCCCGCCCGCAACCGCCAGACCGCGCTCACCTACACCGACGAGTTCTTCCGGCTCGTGAAGGCGCGCCTCACCGCGCGGGGCGTCTTCTCCATCTCCTCGCTCACCCCGTTCGAGGAGTCGCAGTACGGCCGGCGGATGCTCGCCACCCTCGCGAGCGTCTTCGAGCGGTACTTCGCCCTGGTGAGCGACGGCTCGGTGTACTTCTACGGAGGCGGACCGGACATGGAAGAGCCCGCGGCCGGGGCAGCATTGGGAGCCCTCGATCCCGCCTACGCCGACGGTGTCCGCGTCCTGTCCCGGGCCGAGATCGACACGGCGGTGCGCGGGGCGCGGGTGATCACCATCGGCAACGTGGGGGACCTCATCTATGAGTAGGACTCCCCTTCTTCAGGCGGGGGCGGCCTTCTTCCTGGGAGCGGCCCTCGCCCTCATCCAGATGAGCTTCTTCTTCATGCTGGAGGTCCACGTCTCGAGCCGGGCCGACTCGTACTTCACCGCGCTCTTCTTCTGGCTCGTCGGCTTCCTCGTGGGGCTCAACCTGCGCGGCGCGCGGACCTTCGCCGCCCTCCTCCTGGCCGCGCCCCTTGCGTACTACGCCGCCCTCTTCGCGGTCGGGGCCTGGCCCTATCGCCTCGCCGTCCTCCCGCTCGTGGGCGCCTGCATCGCGATCTGCGGCGCGATGGCGGGCAGCTTCTTCCCCTGGGCGCAGCGCGGCTTCCCCCGCGCCCGCCTGCTGTTCTTCCACGAGAACAACGGCTTCCTGGCCGGCCTCGCGGCCGCCCTCCTCGCCTCGGTCTACCTCGGCCAGGCCCTCCTCGACTACGCTCCCCTGTCGCTCGTGCCCGTGGTGCTGCTGAGCGGGAGGGGGCTCGCCGGCCGGGGAGACTGATCGGGGCCGGGGATAGTGGCCAGCGTGACCGCGAAGAGCGGCCAGGGCAGGAGCACGAGCGCGCGCTCTCCGAGGACGAAGAGCGCGAGGACCGCTCCGAGCAGGCCGAGGACGAAGCCCGTGTTCTCGAGGAACAGGAGCCACTTCACCTTGCGGAACGCGGGCGCGCGGAAGCGGAAGAAGCGCCCGGCGTAGGCGCCCATGACGGCCACGCACGCGAGAAGGGTGGGCAGCGCGGACAGGTCGTAGGGGTGGGCGACGGCCAGGGCCCGGCAGGCGGCGTGGGCCGCCATCGCGGATGCGAGCCAGGCCCACTCGAACCGCCGTCCGGGCGCGAGCAGGCCGGCCACGCTCCCCATCAGCCACACGGCGGTGCTGAGCAGGTAGACGAGCGCGGTGGACGAGAGGTAGGACGACAGCCACACGAGGATCCCCCACTGGAGGAGGCCGAGCAGCGCGCCCGTCACCACCGCGTTCGTGCCGGTGCGCGCGGAGGCGGCCCACGGGGGAAGGCGGCGGTCAGTCCGGGTCATAGAACCGGTGGTAGAGCTTCTGCACGCTCATGCGGAGGACGATCTGCATGTCGGCATCCCCGATGGGCGCGAACGGCTCGGCGAAGGACCGGACGTCCTCCGGGTCCATGAGGCCGATCGTGACAGGGCGAGAGAACGCATGGGTGTCCGTCTCGTCGAGGAAGGCCCGCAGCCGTTGGTCGATCCGGTCGGTGGCCGGCTCCAGCGGCTCCGTCCCCGCCCACGCGTAGCTGTTCCGACCCACGTTGACCACCGCCACGTGCGGGAAGGCCCGCAAGAGGCCCGCCACCACCCGGTTGGCGAGAAAGCTCTCGGCCAGGATCCCCTTCCGGGGGTCCCGGCGCGCGTAGCGGCCCGCGAGCGAGATCGAGAAGATCCCCCCGGGGCCGAGCCGCGAGCGGGCCAGGCGAAAGAAGCTCTCCGAATGCAGCATCGCGGTCTGCAGGTAGGTGGGCACGGGGATGTCCACGGAGATGACGTCGAAGGGCTCCCCCAGGTAGGCGCCGAGGAAGTGCTTGCCGTCGTCGATCACGAGCTCCCAGTTCTCGGGGAACGCGCCCCGCGGCCCCTGCACGTGGATGCGCGCCAGGCGGGTGACCGCCTCGTCGATCTCGCACACCGTGAGCTTCCCGACCCGGGGAGCGAGGAACCGGGCGGAGTCGAGCGACCCGCCCCCCACGACGAGGGCGCGACCGGAGGGCCTCCCGAGGACGAGGTTCGGCAGGATGGACACGAAGAGGTTGTGCTCGTTGAGGCGCCGCGGGCCATAGAGGAGGTTCCCGTTCAGGTACAGGTAGACGCGGTCGTCCGCGCGCGGTCCCTCCTTCACGAGGTCGACGCGCTGGTAGGGCGAGAACTCGGACGCGACGATGAGAGGCGTCTTGAAGTTGTGGCGGTGACGATAGAAGAACGAGAGGCTGGCAGAATCGAGTGGTTGAAAGACGGCGAGGTAGGCGATGGGCAGCACGAGGCCGGCCCCGATCTGGCGAGGGGAGCCGCCCCGGGCCAGGACCACGAGGGTGACGAGGCCGGCGAGGTGCGCGGCGAGGAGGATCGGCATCCGGGCGGGGGTCACCCCCACGACGAGGGCCAGCCCGAGAAGGCCGCCGACGATCTCCAGGGCGTAGAGACGGGCGAGCGAGGATGCGGCGTCCCCGCTCGTCGCGGCCACGAGCCGGGGAAGGAAGAGGGCGTAGAAGGGCGAGAGGCCGAGCAGGACGAGGACGAAGAGGAGGGGCAGGAGGAGGCCCCCCAGGCCGAGGGCGGCCAGGGCGCCCGCGCAGAAGCGAATCGAGAAGGGCAGGGTCGCGAAGAGCGCCAGCGTCCCCAGCCCGATCTGGGAGAGCGCCTTTGGTCCCAGGCGGTCCGAGACGAGGTAGCCAGAAGACAGGCCGAGAAAGTAGGCCGCGAGCAGGAGCACCAGCACGATCTCGTTCGATCCCACGAGGCATCCGAGCTCGCGCAGGGCCGCGTACTGGACGAGGGTCAGGTTCGTGCCGGCGAGCAGCAGTATGGCGCGCGCAACGGCGGCGGTCGGGGCGGGGCCCGTCACTATCACGGCCGATTGTACACGGCGGCGCGCCGGCTTGACGGCACGCTTCGCCTGCGATTGGCTGGCCCTACCTTGACGGATTCCCCGCTCGGCACCGAATGGCTCGTCGACGCGCACGGCTGTGAGGCCAACCGGCTGCGGTCCCCGGAGGCCCTCGCGGCCCTCTTCGACCGGATCGTCCAGGAGCGCGGGCTTCGTACGGCCAACGGGCCGCTGTGGCACGTCTTCCCTGGAGCGGGCGGCGTGACGGGGATGCTGCTCCTCACGGAGTCGCGCCTCGCCTGCCACACGTTTCCCGGTCTTGCGTCTTTCAACCTCTACTGCTACCGGCCGCGGGAGGAATGGCCGTGGCCGGAGCGGCTTGCCGAGTTCCTCGGAGCGCGACGCGTCGAAGTGCGATCGCTCGTGCGCGGACGGATTACTTCTTCACGACCGTGAGCAGGTTGCGGACCTCGTAGCCCTCGGCCTTCTTCCGGGCCAGGTTCTCTGCGGCCGCCTTCTGGGCGGCGGTCGGCACCGTGCCCTTGAGGGTCACGGTCTTGGTGGCGGCGTCGGTTTCCACGTCGATGTGGGAAGCGTCGATGGTGTTGCCAACCATGAGGGCGGCCTTCACGTCGACGGTCTGTTTCGTGGCCCCGACTTCGGAGCCGACCTCCTTGGCCACCTCCTTGGTCTTCTCGCCGACGTCCTTGGCGCCCTCGGCGATCTCGCCCCCGACCTCCTTGGCCTTCTCGCCGATCTTGTGGGCCGTGTCCTGGGACTGCTCTTTGACCTCCTGCGCCTCCTGCCGGGCCTTCTCCGAGTTCTGCCGGGAGTCCTCCCTCACGCCTTCCGCCGTGTTCTTGCACGCGGGTCCGAGGGCCAGGGCCGTCACGGCCAGCGTCCCCAGCAGTGCCCTATGACCTTTCATATCCCGGCCCTCCTTCGGCCTGTTAGGGGCTCGTATCCCATTTGGGTCCGCCACCTGTTCCAGCAATCGATGTGCCAGATGCGCGATGCGAAGCTATCTCGTGACACGTGGGCAGCATTCCGACGCCTGGGGATGAAGGACCTGGAAGGCAGTTTGTGCACCATGCACTCCAGGGCGAGGCCGACGACCACGCACCGAGCCGATGAACTGGCACAGGTTCCGGATCAAGCGCTGTTGCGGTAGTCGTTTTCCGCCCTGGAATCGAGCGTGCCTGGGACAAGGACCTGCTGGCATCCCACTTGCTATGTTCGACAACTGCTGGAAGGTTATTTTCCGTCGGGGCCGGGCCAGAAGACCCAGCCGGCGACTTCTCGATGAAGAAACAGAAGGCGAGATTCAAAAATGAAATGTAAATACTTGGTTCCGTTGGCAAGCATGGGATTCGCCGCGTTTCTCATGGGCCCATCGCCCGCGTTGGCCGCGACGGCGCCACCACTGGGTGCGGCGGCGAGTTTCGCGGTCCTGGGTGGCCCGGCGGTGACCTGTACCGACTCCACTATCGTTGGAAACGTGGGCGTCGACCTCGGCGGCGCGGTCACTCAGACCAGTTGCACGGTCCTGGGGACGGTCCACGAGGGCGACCTAATCGCCCAGCAGGCCTACGATGCGTTCCTCGTCGCATACGCTAGGCTCGCGGCCAAGCCGTGCACCGGCACCTTGCTTTCTGCCTACACAGGCCCGGCCGCGGCGCTCACGCTCCCGCCGGGTGTCTACTGCAATACCGCGGCCGAGGGCGTGACATTCACGGACACCACATTGACGCTCGCCGGTCCCGCGGACGGGGTCTGGATCTTCAAGATCGGCGGAACCGGGATCGGCGGCGTCGGCGCCCTCACGGGCACCAACTTCAAGGTGCTCATGCCCGGCGGGAAGACGTGTGCCAACAACGTGTTTTGGTGGACCGCCCAGGCCGCGACCCTGACGGATTCGGCCTTCCTGGGGAGTATCTTCGCGGGTGCGGCCATCACCGTTACCCGTGGGACCTTGGACGGGCACCTCTTCGCGAAAGCCGCAGTGACTTTGACTAGCGAGGGAACTCCCCCAGGCCCGATCGTCTGCGGCTCCGGCGGCGGCACTCCCCCCGTCTGTGACGTCGATGACGACCATCACGATGGCGATGACCACCACGACGACCACCACGACGACCACCACGATGACCACCACGACGACCACCACGACTAAGGACAGAAGCACTGACCTGAGGAGACGGCTGTGATTCCCGGAGGCGCGATCTGTGCTGCGCCTCCAAGGGAGCGCTGAGGGCGAAGGCAACCAGGAGCACCGCCGCCCGAGGCGCGAAGCGCCGGACGATCGGGGAAAGCGCATCACCCTCTTCGGAGGCGCCCTCCTCGGCCCGCCCGCGCGCTCCCAGGGCCCCCCGCATCCAGGCGAAAACGTGGCCCGCGGTCGCGAGGACGAGGATCGCGGGCCAGACCTGGAGATGGAGAGCCTGGAAGAGCGCCGGCGAAGCGGCGGCGCGGCCGAGGGTCGCGATGCGCAGGGTGTTCAGGGCCAGAACGAGGGCGATGCCCCCCGCAGCCCCGGCGAGACGGGCCCGCCAAGCGACCGGGCAGGCGAGGATGGCGGCGAGGCACAGCGCGAGCACGTCGGTCCCGCTGCACTCGGCAGTGACGGAGATCGGCACCGCGGGGCGGCCAGCGTAGTACTCCGCGGCCTGCTCCTGGAGCCGCGTGAGGGGGAGGACGAGCCGCCCCTCCGCCCATGGGCTGCGCAGCCGGCCTCCTCGGCTTCTACCCTCGCGAATACGCGGGGCCGATGACCTGGCGCTGGATGGGGCAGAGCGGGTCGTTGAAACTGGTCAATGCGGCGGAACAGCCCGTCACGACTGGGCTCGAGGTGGACCTTCTGGCGTTTCCTGGCGACCGACGCGTGGAGTGGCTGCTAGACGGGCGCCGGCGCGGCGAGCTGGAGGTGGTGGCCGAGTGGCGGCGCTACGTGGTCCCTCTCGGTCCAGTCGCCCCGGGGGAGAACTCTCTCACCCTCGCGTGCCAGGGGCCGGCGGTGGTCGCGAATGACGTCCGCCGCAATGGCGACCCCCGCGCCCTCTGCCTGGCCCTGGGAAGCTGGAGGGTGGATTGAGAGGGCCGCGTCTCCTGGCTTGACGGCACTCTTCGCCTGAGATTAACTGGCCCCACCTTGCCGGATCCGCCGCTCGGCACCGAATGGCTCGTCGACGCCCACGGCTGTGAGGCCAACCGGCTGCAGTCCCAGGAGACCCTCGCGGCCCTCTTCGACCGGATCGTCCAGGAGCTCGGGCTTCGGACGGCAGGCGGGCCGCTGTGGCACGTCTTTCCTGGACCGGGTGGAGTGACGGGGATGCTGCTCCTCACGGAGTCGCACCTCGCCTGCCACACCTTTCCCGAACGCGGCTTCGCGTCCTTCAACCTCTATTGCTGCCGGCCGCACGCGGAATGGCCGTGGCCGGAGCGGCTTGCCGAGTCCCTAGGAGCGCGACGCGTCGAGGTGCGATCGTTCATGCGCGGACGGCCCTGAGCGATCGAATACCCGGGTTACGCTCTTCAGCTCCCTGGTCGTGCTCTAGGAACCGCCGGTCCGCCCCCTCCGCACCGCCGAAGGAGCAGGAGTCCCCGCTCCGCGGTGGGCCGCCTCGTCGTTGACGCGCAGCGTCCGCATCATCTGGGAGAAGGTCCGGGCCAGGGAGTCGTAGTCACGGCCGGGGGCGATGCAGAGGGCGTAGATGACGTGATCATCGGGCAGGCTCCGGGTGAAGAGGGTCACCCGCTCCTCCTCTCCCGTGAGCGGGGAGCGGCCGGAAAGAGTCACCGACAAGGCTGACGCCCCGTCGATCTGCTCCGGCCGTGGCGAATCGTTCTGGGTGCGCAGGTACGAGTTCGATCGGATGATCTGGCGGACGAGGTCGTCGGTGGCGTCTTCGAGGCTCCCGCGCCCGCGGTCCGTGTTGTCGAAGGGCGCGTAGTGGTTCACGATGACCCCGTAGAGCAGGGCCTCCTGACCGTTGGCCGTCGCCACCACGCCCCCCTCGGGCGCGATGGAAACCGCGTATCCAGAGTCGGACGCGTGGGCCTGCCAGTTGTCGGGGTGCTCGATGGTGAAGAGACCGTTGCGCTGCTCGAACCTCTCGAAGCGGGAGGAAGGCCGCTCCACGCGCACCTCGACTTGTCGGGTGTCGCGCGGGTCTTCTTTCCCCGGGTTCCCTGGGCGTCCCTGCGCCTGCCGCGAGGGAGCAGCGGGCAGGCGGCGCAGCCCGGCCGCCACTTGCTTGAAGCCGCCCACCTCTCGAGACCGCACCGGACCCAGGGTGCGGGCCTGGTCCCGGATGCGGGCCTCGCGGTCGGCAGAGGGGGGATGGTCGCTGAAGAACTGCTCCAGCTTGCCGGGATCACGGCCCTGCTCGCTGCGGAGCTGCTGGAAGAAGTCGGCCATGGCCACAGGGTTGTACCCCGCCTGGGCCATGATCTCCGCTCCGAGATGGTCGGCCTGGTACTCGTCGTCGCGGCCGAACTTGAGGAAGGCCGCATTCAACCCCAGGCCGCCCACCGCGTTCACGATCTGCGCGGTGTTGCCGCCGTTCTTCCCCAGCAACCCGCCCAGTATGCCGAGGCCGGCCTGGGCGAGATAGGCCTTCGAGGCCTGGTGGGTGCCGTGGCGCAAGGCAACGTGGGACATCTCGTGGGCCAGGACGCCGGCCAGCTCCGCCTCGCTTCGCGCCGCCTCGACGAGGCCGCGGTTCACGTACATCGGTCCGCCGGGGAGTGCGAAGGCGTTGATCTCGGAGGCGTTGACGGCCTTGATCTGGTAGGGATATCGCGCGCCCGGAGCCACCGCGGCCAGCTTCCCCACGATCTGGCCAAGGTAGCGGTCCACGGACCGATCGTTCAACATCACCAGCTGCTTCTGGGCCTCCGCCGCGGACTGGCGTCCGATCTCGATGTCCTGCTCCACGCTGAAGAGGTTGAATCCGGGCTGGGCACGGCTGACTTCTGCCGCTTTCGTGTCTTCCGAAGGCGCTCCACGAGCAACCGGCGGCGCCGCGGCGGAGGCGCAGGATACGAGCAGTGCGCTGAGCAGGCCGAGAAGGGCGCTAGCACGCGACACCAGCGCCGTGGGAAGGGCTCTTGTCATCTCTACCCCCACCTCCGCGTTGGGGCGGCCGGCTTGCGCCGGCGCCCCACCGCGGCCTGATCGTGCAAAAGGGCCCTACCGGACCGAGGCCAACCTGTTGAAGACGCCCAGGGCCCGTAGAATGGCGATGAGCAGCGCGGCGCCGAGAATGGCGACGATCCATGCCGCCGGCGTCGTGTGAGCCCGCACCCCCAAGCCATTCGCGACGGCAACCCCGAGGAAAGACCCCACGACGCCCACGATGACGTTCGCCAGGATCCCCATCTGGGCGTTGGTCCTCATCAGAATACTCGCCAGCCAACCGACGATGCCGCCGATGACGAGGGTCACTATGAAGTTCGTCGATGCCAAGTCCATTCGTCTCCTCCGCGCGTCCGCGCTATCGGTGTCGACTTGCAACCCACCTGCGGCGGCCGCTGGCTTGTACAGCAGCAAGACACGAGCCAGCGCCCAGGGGCCCCACCAGCACATCGGCGAGCCAATGAACGCTGCTTCGTCGAACATTTGTGCAAACTGCCGCGCATGCCACTCGGACCGAAGCTCGCTTTCGCCAAACGGGGGTTAGAAGGCGCGCCTACCCTGCAACAGGTTGAAGACCATCACCACGAGGGCCACCACCAGGAGGAGATGGATCAAACCCCCGAAGGTGTAGGAGCTCACCATCCCCAGGAGCCACATCACACCCAGAATCACGACGATCGTCCAGAGCATTTCAGCCTCCTTGGCTGTCGCCAGCTGTGCGTGCGTGTGCCGGCGCCTCTACCTGCTGCAACCGCTGTGCCCAAGGTGACGCGGCGCCCCGGACGCCTCCGGGTAGAATCTCCCGTGACAGGCTGGCTGACCCAGGGAGCCCAGAATGGATAGAGCGATGCGGCTGGTGGCGGCGGCGGTCCTGATCTCCTCGAGCCTCGTTCCGCGGACGCTCGAGGCCCAGAGCCTCGTGGACCCCGAGACCGAGAGGAAGATCGACGCGCTCCTCGCCCGGATGACGCTCGAGGAGAAGGTCGGGCAGCTGAACCAGTACAGCAGCACCTTCGACGTGACCGGGCCCGCGCCCAGCGCGGGCACGAGCAAGGAACGCTACGAGCAGATCCGGCAGGGGCTCATCGGCTCCATGCTGAACGTGGTGGGGGCGGAGGCCACCCGCAAGGCGCAGCAGCTCGCGGTCGAGACGAGCCGCCTCAAGATCCCGATGATCTTCGGCCTGGACGTGATCCACGGCTACCGCACGATGTTTCCCGTCCCGCTCGCGGAGGCCGCGAGCTGGGACATGAAGGCGATCGAGCAGTCGGCGCGGGTGGCGGCCACGGAGACCGCGGCCGCGGGTGTCCATTGGACCTTCGCCCCCATGGTGGACATCGCCCGCGACGCGCGCTGGGGCCGCATCATGGAAGGCGCGGGCGAGGATCCCTACCTGGGGGCCCGGGTGGCGGCGGCCCGCGTGCGGGGCTTCCAGGGCAAGAACCTGGGCGCCCTCGACACCATCGCCGCCTGCGTGAAGCACTACGCGGCCTACGGCTTTGCCGAAGGAGGCCTTGACTACAACACCGTGGAAATCTCCGAGCAAACCCTGCGCAATGTCGTGCTCCCCCCGTTCAAGGCAGCGGTGGAGGCCGGGGTCGCCACCGTGATGAACTCGTTCAACGAGATCGGCGGCATCCCCGCCACTGCGAGCTTGCACCTGCAGCGCGACATCCTGAAGGGCGAGTGGGGCTTCAAGGGTTTCGTGGTCTCGGACTGGGGCTCGATCGGCGAGCTCGTCCCGCACGGCTTCGTGGAGAACCTCGAGGGCGCGGCGCGGGCGGCCCTCGTCGCCGGCAGCGACATGGACATGGAGTCGCGCGCCTACGTGACGCACCTGGCGGGGCTCGTGCGCGCGGGCACGGTCGACCCGAAGCTGGTCGACGACGCGGTGCGCCGCATCCTGCGGGTCAAGTTCCGCCTGGGCCTTTTCGACGATCCCTACCGGTACTCCGACGTCGAGCGCGAGAAGAAGGCCCTGCTCAGCCCCGCGCACTTCGCCGCCGCGCGCGAGGTGGCCCGAAAATCCATCGTCCTGCTGAAGAACGACGGGGGCCTCCTGCCCCTCGACAAGGCCACGCCTAACGTCGCGGTCATCGGCTCCCTGGCCGCGGACAAGGACGCCCCCCTCGGCAGCTGGCGCGCCCAGGCCCTCGCCAACTCGGCGGTGTCGCTCCTGGAGGGGATCCAGGCCGCCGCGCCCGGAAGCCGTGTCGTGCACGCGGAAGGCGCGAAGCTGACTACGGGCCCCCACTCCATGACCAACGAGCTCGTCTTCAACACCACCGACCGCTCGGGCTTCCCCGCCGCGGTCGAGGCCGCGCGCGGCGCCGACGTGGTCGTGATGGCCATCGGCGAGGACCCCTACCAGACCGGAGAGGGACGAAGCCAGGTCGACATCGGCCTGAAAGGCCTCCAGGAAGAGCTGGTCCGCGCCGTCTACGAGGTGAACAAGAAGGTCGTGGTGGTATTGATGAACGGCCGGCCGCTCGTCCTCGGCCCGACGGTGGAAGGGGTGCCCGCGATCGTAGAGGCGTGGTACCTGGGGTCGGAGGCGGGCCACGCCATCGCCGAAGTCCTCTTCGGCGACTACAATCCGTCGGGGAGGCTGCCGGTGTCCTTTCCCCGCCACGGCGGCCAGCTGCCCCTCTACTACAACCACAAGAGCACCGGACGCGGGACGCCGACGTCAACCGTCTTCTGGTCGCACTACACCGACGCGCCCACGTCACCGCTCTACCCCTTCGGATTCGGCTTGAGCTACACCACCTTCACCTACTCGGACCTGCGGATCAGCCCCCGCGAGATGAGCCGCGACGGGCGGCTCCAGGTGTCGATCACCGTCACCAACTCCGGATCCCGCGCCGGCAGCGAGGTCGTCCAGCTCTACGTGCGCGACCTGGTGGGGAGCGTGACGCGGCCGGTGAAGGAGCTGAAGGCCTTCCAGAAGGTCACGCTCGCGCCCGGTCAATGGAGCATGGTGACGTTCGTGCTGACCGCCGCCGATCTCGCCTTCTACACGCCGGAGGGCCGGTGGGAGGCGGAGCCGGGCGCCTTCAAGGTGTTCGTGGGCGGCAACTCGCGGGACGTGCAGGAAGCCGGCTTCACCCTGCGTTAGGCGGCCTCGAGTCCGGCGGCGTCTCCGGCGCGGGCGTGGCCGCGACCAGCGAGGCCGCGGCGGCCAGGGCCTCGACCACGGCGGTCGGCGTCTCCGCGGGCGGCGGCTCCAGGTAGCTCTCGAAGAGCGCGGTCACGATCGCGGCCACGAGCGGTCCCAGCACGATGCCGATGAAGCCGAAGGCGCTCACCCCGCCCATCAGGCTCACGAGCAGGACGAGGGTGTTCATGCGCGCCTTGCCGGACAGGAGCAGGGGCCGCACCACGTTGTCCACGTTGCCCAGGATCCCGATCCCGACCACGAGCAGCACGATGCCCTTGGTTACGGACCCGGAGAGCACCAGCCAGGCCGCCGCGGGGAGCCAGACGAGCGTCGCCCCCACGAGGGGAAGGAAGGACAGGATGCCCATGATGAGCCCCCAAACGGCCGCGCCCTGGATGCCGAGGAGGGCGAAGGCGACGCCGCCGATCAGCCCCTGGACGACCCCGATCGTCAAGGTAGCGGTGACGCTCGCGGAGACGAGCGCCTCCGTGAGCGTGACGAGGCGCTCGTTCTGCTCGGGTCCGAAGGGGAGCAGCCGGCGCAGGCCGGCCGCGAAGGCCGGGGAGTCGCGCAGGAAGAAGAAGAGGAGGCCGAGGGTGATCACGAGGTTGAAGAGCAGGACGGCCAACCCCTTGAACACGGCCCCCGCTCGCGAAGCCATGAAGCCGGCCACGTCCCCTGCGCTGGCCACTATCCGGGCGATGGCCTCGTCCTCGGGGGGCAGCCAGGGCAGCCGGCCGCGCACCCACTCCCATCCCCGGTGAAGCCAGGCCGCGGCCCCCCCTCTGTCGCTGAGGTCGGCCCGCAGGGTTACGACGACCCCCTGGCCTTCGCTCAGGAGCGCGGAGGTGGCGAAGACCACGGGCAGGACGAAGAGCACGAGAACCAGCAGGGTCAGGACCAGCGCGGTTCGCGTGGGCCCGAGCCGCGGGCGCAAGCGGGCCTGCAGCGGCTGGAGACAGATCGTGAACACGATGGCCCAGCCGATCTCCACGAGGAAGGGCTCCACGATCCGGTAGGCGAGCCAGGCCAGGAGGACGACGGTCCCGTAGAAGAGGAGGATGGCGATGCGCCGGATCTCGCGCTCACGTGTCATGCGTGCTCCCTACTTCATGCTCTCGCGCACGTCGACCAGTACCTGATCGGCGGCATCCACACGGATGAAGCCCAGCCTCGGGTACTCGAGGTCGAAGATGAGGTAGATGGTCACGGAGAGCACCCCCGCGTAGGCGAGCATGTGAAGCACGCTCCGCTTCCGGCTCCCTCCCATGGAATGGCCCACCATGAGCGATCCCACCAGAGCGAGCCCCGCGAGCACTACGAAGATGACGAGGGGAGGATGGTACTGCGTCGCCGCCAGCCGCGTGGTGGTGATGTCGATCATCTGGTTCAGCGCGGGCGGGAGCAGAATGGACGCGGGCGACCCCGCGGCCCGCGCGGCCGATACCGCTTCCGACCAGATCTCGCCCTGAAGGACCACGGAGCGCGCCAGCGCCGCTTTGGCGGCATCCAGGTCCGGGATCTTCCCGTAGGCCTCCAGCCGGGCATCCAGGTAACGCCGGAACTTGTCCCGAAGGCCCGCCTGCACTTCCGTGGGAAGGAGGTCGAGCCGCAGGTAGGCGGTGCCGATCGCGTTGGCCTCCTGCACCACCAGGTCTCTCCGCTGCATGAACCGCGAGGCCGCTCCCGAGAAGGCGAAGGCAATGAGGAGGCCCAACAGCCCGTAAACGGCCCCCTCCACCGCGACCAGCCCCTCCCGCGTGCCCTCGGGGTCGCGCTCGGCGCGCGACCTTCCCCAACGCCGGCCCACCTCCTGGAGCAGCAGCATGCCCAGGAACAGCGACCCCGAGACGAGTCCGGTCAGAAGAGTGAACCTCACGGCCCTCCTCGCAACGGGAGGCGAAGGTCCGCCTCTGCGGAGGAACGGTATCACGAGGCCCCGCGGTGACCTGAGCGAGAGCGGCGCATTGACCGGCGTGGATGAACTGGTATAGCAATACGCGGCCTCGGCACTACAATACCGCCTTCGTTACGATCGGAGGATGCCCGACACCATGAAACGATTCGCGCTCGCCACTTTCCTGGCCCTGACCTTCGTCCTGTCGACCGCTGGGAGCGCGCCCGCTGCGCTCCCGAAGCCGGACCTGGACGACGGTGCCATCAAGCTGCCCCCCGGCTTCCGCGCGCTCGTCGTGGCCGACAATCTCGGGCGGCTGCGCTTCCTCACCGTCGCCCCCAACGGGGACGTCTACGTCAAGGTGCGCGAAGGCGGCATCATCGCCCTCCGGGACGCAGACAGCGACGGGCGGGCCGAGGTGAAACAGACCTTCGGCGCGGGCGGGGGCAGCGGCATCGCGATCCACGAGGGCTGGCTCTATCACTCCACGAACACCGGGGTGTACCGGTACCGGATCACGCCGGGGGAGCTGGTACCGAAGGGCGAGCAGGAGACGATCGTCTCCGACCTCCCCGCGGGGCCGGAGCACTACACCAAGTCGTTCGCCTTCGACGAGGAGGGCCGCATGCTGGTCGAGGTCGGCTCGCCCTCGAACGCGATGGGCGTGCCCGACCGGCAGAAGGGGGCGAAGGGCGAGGACGCCACGGAGTTCCTGAAGACGCACGGCGGGTTCTGGCGCTTCGACCCGAACAAGCCGAACCAGACCCTGGCCGACGGATTCCATTTCTCCACCGGGCACCGCCACATCATGGCCATCGCGTGGAGCCCCCAGGCCCGGAGCTTCCTGTTCGTCATGAACGGCCGCGACCTGCTCCACACGGTCGCCCCCGACTACTACACGGACGACGACAGCGCGGAGCTCCCCGCTGAGGAGATGCACGTGCTCCGGGAAGGGGCCAACTACGGCTGGCCCTACACCTATTGGGACCCGCTCAAGAAGGCGCGCATGGTCGCCCCCGAGTACGGCGGCGACAACCAGAAGCGCGCGGAAGGCGGGAAATACCCGGATCCCCTGATCGTGTTCCCCGCGCACTGGGCGCCCCTGCAGATGACCCGCTACGACAAGGACCAGTTCCCCGCGAAGTACCGGGGCGGCCTCTTCGTGGCCTTCCATGGCTCCTGGAACCGCGCCCCGAAACCGCAGAAGGGCTACAACGTCGTGTTCGTCCCCCTCGACGCGGCGGGGATGCCGACGAACGGCTACGAAGTGTTCGCGGACGGCTTCTCCGGCCGCACGGAGTTCACGGCCCCCGCCGACGCGCGGTTCCGGCCGGGCGGGGTGGCGGTGGGACCCGACGGCTCGCTCTACGTGACGGATACGGAGAAGGGCCGGGTCTGGCGCATCTTCTACACCGGAGAGGAGAGGAAGGCCACGGCCGCGTCCCCGTCTCCCGCGGCGGCCCCGGCCCCCGCCGCGACGCCGGCGGCGGCGCCCGCCGATTCGGGCCCCGGCTCCCAGCTCTACAAGCAGACCTGCGCGGTCTGCCACATGGCGGACGGCAGCGGGGTGCCGAACATGCAGCCGGCGCTCAAGACCAGCAAGTTCCTGGGCGGCGATCCCTCGGTCCTCATCAAGCTCATGCTCCTGGGCCCCGCGCAGGCCCTCCCCGCCAACCGCACGAAATACGCGAACGCGATGCCGAGCTTCGAAGCGCTGAGCGACGCCGAGATCGCGGACGTTCTCAACTACGCGCGGCGCACGTTCGCGAAGAAGCCCACCGCCATCACCCCCGCCCAGGTGGCGGCGGCTCGCTCCAAGAAATAGAGGCTAGGTCGCCGAGTTGACCGGGTTGGCACGGGACGGGTGGAGGACCCCGTCGATCAGGATGGCCATGGCCAGGTAGGCGGCCACGTCGAGCGTCCGGCCTTCCGCCACGCCTTGCCGCAGGTCGACCCGAACCGGCCGCCGCTCGCGGTGGAGGAGCTCGAGCGTGAAGTCCCCGTCGGTGAAGAAGGCGCGGTCACGGTCACGGTCCACCTCGAGCCGGTACTCCGCCCCGCCGATCCGTCCCCAGAGGAGATCGACGTCGCCTTCGCGCCGGGCGAAGAAGCCGTTGCGACCTCGCTCCCGCCGCCAGGCCTCGAGGGAGCCGAAGAAGCGCGGCTTCTCCACGTAGGGGCCGCCGTCCTCCGGACAGAAGACGTCGCAGTTCCCGCAGTCGTTGCAGAAGTCCTGGAAGTTGGCGATCTGGTGCGCCTTGCGGACGGCGAAGCGTCCGCCCGGCGCCTCCACGGGCCGGCCCCCTTCCACACGGTAGTTCCGGTACGCGCCTTGCCCGGCGTGGGTCTCGTAGACGAAGTTGGCGTCGTTCGGGCAGACGGGGAGGCACTTGTCGCAGTTGATGCAGTCGAAGAGCGACGAGCCGCGAGCCGATCTTGCGCGGCTTCGCGCGGTTCTGCGGGGCACGGTAGCGCGGGTCCGCGCTCGCCTTCCCCACGAGCAGGGGCGTGTTCAGCACGGCCGCCGCTGCCACCAGTCGCTCATGGAGGTCTTCCCGACCTGCGGCGGCCAGGATCGCCCGGAGGTCGACCTCCGGCGAGGAGAGGCCCTCGAGGAGCGCCCCCGCAGAGGCGAGGGCAGGGACGACGGCGCGAATCGCGGCCTCGCCCTGGCCGGCCGCCATCACCACGTAGTCGCCGAGCTGGCGCACGCCCACCGCCCGCATCCGCTCCTCGAGGTGGTCGAGGTACCGGGCAGCCGCGCGTACCCGCCGGGCCGGAGCAGGTCGGTGCAGACGGTGACGGGCGTGAAGCCCAGGGCCACGCAGTCCGGGAAGTTGCGGCCGTCCACCCCGGCCGAGAAGGAGATGGGCAGGTCGGGGCGCGCCCGCCGAAAGCGCTCGACGAGGTGGAGCGTGAGCACGTGGAGGGGCGCGCCCGAGAGGTACATCACCTCCTCGCTCGCCGGGAAGAAGCGGCGGTGATTGCGGACCACGAGGGTGTTGCGAGAAGCTTCACCCGGAACGTGCGGCCCCGGGACCGCGCCCGCTCCGTGAGGCGGTCCGTGATCTCGAGCGCCTGCTCCCACTGGAGGTCGCTGTCGAAGTCCTCGGGTCGGGTCTCGACCTCCCCGTAGCCCAGCCGGTCGTGGAGCAGCCCGTCCACCGCCTCCCGGCCGAGCAGGGTCGGGTTGAGCTTCACTGTGACGTGCAGGTCCAGCTCCGTCGAGCAGGAAGCGCGCGATGGCCTCGATCTCGCGCGGCCGGGCAGCCGTGGAACGTGGAGAGCGTGACCTGGTCGGAGAGCGCGGTCCTGAAATCGAGGTCGCGGAAGCGCACGCAGCTCCTCCGGGATCTCCCGGCGCAGGGCGTCCACCTCCTTGCCCGCGTCCTTCATGGAGGCGATCCAGGAGCGCACCTCGGGCGAGCGGACTCCCGCGAGGTCGTAGCCCACGCTCATGTCGAGGATGGTGTCGGACTTCTGCTTCGCGCCGGGGATCATCTCCCGCAGCACGTCGATGAGCATCGAGCCGGCCACGTACTCCCGCAGGCTCTCCCGGAGGCGCAGCTCCTGGCTCCACTCCACGTTGTAGCCCACGTTCGTCATGTCGATGCAGGGACGCGGGATGGTGAGACGGTCGTCGACCTGCACCGTCTTCAGCTCGAGGATGCGGCCGCCCGCGAGCCAGGAGAGCGCGATGTTCTGGGCCATCTGGTCCGTGGGGCCCCGCCGCGGGACCCACCGGGTTGGCGGCGCGATGCCCATGAAAGACGACCGAGGTGTCGAGGTCGGGCGATCCCTGCCAGAACCTGCGCGCGGGAAGGTCGAAGATCTTCCCCTCGCGCTCGCGCTCGCGAGCGAGGCGCCGGAGCAGGTTCGGGAAGGGCGCGGGGATCAGCTCGGCCACGAGGAGGCTCTCCTGCCGATCTTATCCGAGCGGCATCGACGCGCGGGCCGCGAGCCCTTGAGGCGTGCGTCATAATGATGAGAGCGCATGAGGGACCACCTGGATGCGGCCTCGCTCGGTCCTCTGCGCGGACGAAGCCTCCTGCTCACGCAGGATTGGACGACCGGCGATCTGGACACACTGCTCGATCTGGCGGAAACGCTCGAAGCGCTCGATCGCACCCGCCGTCTCCCGTTGCTGCTCCCCGGAGAGCTCGCCTACGCGCTCTTCTTCGACAACTCCACGCGCACGAAGTCGGCCTGGGCGGGAGCGGCCGCGCGCCTGGGCATGCACCCCGTGATCGTGGACGGGACCTCGACGCAGGTGGCCCACGGCGAGACCGCGGCGGAGACGGGCGCCATGCTCGGCATGAACGCCCACGCCCTCGGCGTCCGCCACGACCTCATCCTCGGCGAGGGCCAGCGCTTCATGCGGGACGTGAAGCGCGGCCTCGACGACTACCTGGCCGCCACCCGGGACTCCCGGGTGGTGCCCGTGGTGAACCTGCAATGCGACGTCGACCACCCCACGCAGACCCTGGCCGACCTCCTCTGGCTCCGGGCCAACCTGGGCGAGCTCGCCGGGAAGAAGGTCGCGGTGAGCTGGGCCTACTCGCCGAGCTACGCGAAGCCGCTCTCCGTCCCCCAGGGCCTGGCCATGCTCCTCACCCGCTTCGGCGCCCACGTCACCCTCGCCCATCCCGAGGCCTACCGCTTGCAGGACGAGCCCCTGGAGTCCGCCCGGCGCAACGCCGCCGCCTCCGGCGGCTCCTTCCGCGTCGTCCACTCCATGGACGAGGCCTTCGCGGGAGCCCACGCGGTCTACCCGAAGTCGTGGGGACCGTACGACCTGATGCTCGAGCGCGTGGAGGCCAACCGCGCGGGCGACAAGGCCCGGATGGCCGAGATCGAGCGGCGCGCGCTCGCCGAGAACGCCCGCCATCGCGACTGGATCTGCGACGAGAGGCGGATGGGGCTGACCGCGGAGGCGCTCTACCTCCACTGCCTGCCCGCCGACATCGGGGCCGAGGTCGCGCCCGGCGTGATGGAGCGCTTCCGCGTTCCCCTGGCCCGCCAGGCCAACAAGAAGCTGTACGTGATCATGGCGCTCCTCGCGGCGGCCAAGGTCTCCGACCTCGCCGTGCGGCTCGAAGAACCCGGAACCTGAGGCAGGAGGCGCTCCATGTCCCTCGACGCCGACATCGCGGAACGGGCCGCGCGCTACCGGCCCCTGGCCGCCCGCATCCTCAAGGAGGCGATACGCGTCCCCGCCGACCACGTGGACCGCCCCGTGGAGGAAGGGGGCGATCCCTCCTGCGGCCTCAGCAACCACGAGGGTCCCCGGCTGGAATACCTGCGCCGAACGATCGTCGAGATCGGGGCCGTGCGCCGGCCCGAGGACGTGGCCTTCGACGAGTACGGGAACCTCGTGTGGTCCGTCGAGGATCCGGGCGACGGCATCCCCGCCCGCGACAAGCGGGTCGTCTACATGGACGGGCACACCGACACCGTGCAGGCCCTCCGCGCGCAGTGGCGGGACAAGCTCGGGGGCGCCATCGACGCCTATGACGGTCTCGTGGACCCGAGCCGCGTGGATCGCCGCGCGGTCCGGGACGTCCTCGGCTACCTCCCGCCCGACGCGGAGTGGGAGCACCTGCTCTTCGGCCGGGGCGCCGCGGACCAGCTCGGAGGCGTGGTGGCCCAGATCGTGGCCACGAAGATCCTGCTCGAGCTCGCCCCCGAAGGGGCGTTGCGGGGGGCGATCGTCCGCTCCTACGGCACCGCCGCCGAGGAGGACAACGACGGCGGGGGACCCCTCTACCTCATGGGCAAGGTCCTGCCCGGAGCGCCCGCCGAGCTCGTCCCCGACGTCGTGATCCTCACCGAGGGAACCGGCGACTCGCGCAAAGGCGCCCTCGGCATCTACCGCGGCCAACGAGGCCGCATGCAGATCGAGGTCACGGTCACGGGCCGTTCCTGCCACGGCTCGATGCCCGCGGAGGGCCTGAACCCCCTGGAATACGGCGGAGCCATCCTCGCCGAGGCGGCCCGCCGCTACGACGCGCGCGACGGCTTCCTGGACCATCCCTTCCTCGGCCACGGCACGCGCACCGCCTCCTGGTCGAAGCTCGACACCCCGAGCGACTGCGCCGTGCCCGAGCGGTTCACGTTCCGCTTCGATCGACGGCTCACCGTCGGCGAGGAGCCGGATCGTGCAGTGGCGGACGTCGAGGGTCTCGACGCGGTCCAGGCCGCCCGTGCCGCGGGCCTTCGGGTGGAGGTCGGGGTCCCGCGGTACACGCAAAAGACATGGCGGGCCTATCTCGCGGACAACCCTCAGGTCTACCCCGGCTGGCTCACCCCGGAAGACCATCCCGCGGTCCGGGCCGCGGTCACCGCCTACCGCGGTGTCGTCACGCCCCACGTCGCGGAGCCGGCGGGAGGGGGCCGCGCGGGAGCCCTCCGGAAGGAGCCGCGCGTCGACCGCTGGATCTTCTCGACGGACGGGGTGGGATTCCCCGTGGCCCGGACCGACGAGTCCATCCGGGTACCGGAGGGCAAACGCTGGATATTCGCCGGGTCGGTCAAGCACCCGGCCATGATCGGCATCGGCCCCGGCCTCGAGCAGAACACGCACCGCATCGGCGAGTGCGTGGACCTGCGCGAGCTGCAGCACGCGATCGCGCTGCTCGCCCGCTACCCGAGCGCGTTCGTCGCCGCCACCTTCGCGTAGAAGCGCCCCGAGTCCTTCACCGTCCGCTTCTGCGTGTCGAAGTCCACGTAGACGATGCCGAAGCGCTTGGTGTAGCCCTCCGCCCACTCGAAGTTGTCGAGCAGGCTCCAGGCGTGATACCCGCGCACGTCGGCGCCCGCGCCGATCGCCCGGTGCAGCTCGCCCAGGTAGCTCCGGTAGAACTCGGTGCGCCGCGTGTCTTGCACCCTCCCCGCGGCGTCCGGTCCGTCGTTGTAGGCGCAGCCGTTCTCCGTGATCTCGATCGGCAGCTTGTACTCGTTCCAGGCCCAGAGCACCACGTCGTGGAAGCCCTTGGGCCAGACCTCCCAGTCGAACTCCGTCTTCGGCCCCTCCTCGCCACTCCGCACCTCGCCGGGAAGCCCACCCTCCCCGGGCTTCTCGGTGGAGACGATCTGGCGGTTGTAGTGGTTGATGCCGATGAAGTCGTAGGCGGCGCGCGTCTTCTGGAGATCGCCGTCCTCGACGCCCATCGCCGCGAGCGGAACCCCGCCCGGGAACGCCTCCGGATACCTCCCGCGCAGCGCCGGGTCCACGAACCAGGCGTTCCAGAAGAGCTGGTGGCGGCGGGCGGCGTCCACGTCATCCTCCGACTTCGGGTCGGCGGGCTCGAACGTGCTGAAATTCCACGCCCCGCCGATCCGCAACCCGGGCTTCGCCGCCCGCAGCGCGCGGAACGCGCCGCCCTGCGCGAGGTTCACCACGTGGGTGGCCCGCAGCATGAGCGGGAGGTCGCGCTTCCCCGGGGCGTGGATCCCGCGGAAGTAGCCGAGCACGGTGAAGACGTTGGGCTCGTTGAAGATCATCCAGTCGCGGACGCGATCGCCGAGCGCCTTCGCGACGATCCCCGCGTAGTCGGCGAAGCGCGCGGCGGTGTCGCGCGCCGGCCACCCCCCGGCGTCCTCGAGGGCCTGCGGCAGGTCCCAGTGGTAGAGGGTCGGGAACGGCCGGATGCCCTCCTTCAGGAGCGTGTCGACGAGCCTCGAGTAGAAGTCGAGCCCCTTCTGGTTCGCGGGGCCGGAGCCCGTGGGCTGGATCCGGGGCCACGCGATCGAGAAGCGGTAGCTGGTCATGCCGAGGGACTTCATGAGCTTCACGTCCTCGGCGTAGCGCTTGTAGTGGTCGCAGGCGACGTCGCCGGTGTGCCCGTCCTTGATCTTCCCCGGCGTGTGGGAGAAGCGATCCCAGATGGACTCGCCCTTTCCGTCGGCGTTCCAGGCGCCCTCGATCTGGTAGGACGCGGTGGCGGTGCCCCAGTGGAAGCCCTTCGGGAAGGCCTCCTTGCTGGCGGCCGCCGCCCTCGCGAGCCGGCTCCCGAAGAGGCCACCCGCCGCCGCTAGCGCCGTCTCGAGAAATCCCCGCCGTCCGGTCTCGTCCCCTCGATCACTCATGAAGTCCTCCTCCCCGTTACCTCACCATCCGCCCCCAGAGCGCCGCGGCCGCGGAGCGGGCCCGGGCGAAGACGCCCTCCGCATCGACGTTCGCGAGCCGCCGGTCGCGGACCACCCACCGGCCGGCCACGAGGACGGACCGCACGTGGCTCCGGTCCACGCCGAAGAGCAGGTGACCGGCCAGGTTCTCCGACGAGAGCGGGGTGGGCGGGCGGTAGTCGAGCACGACGAGGTCCGCGGGCGCGTCGGCGTCGAGGCGGCCGAACGGCAAGCCGAACCGCTCGCTCGCGAGGCGATGCCCGCCGGCCAGCATTCGCAGCGCGGCCTCGGGCGCATCCTCGCGCCCGGCTTCCCGCATCCCGAGGAAGGCCTCCCGCATTTCCGCCAGCATGTCCTGGTCGATGCCGTCGGTCCCGAGCGCAGCCCGCCGCCACCCGGCCGTGAGCGCCCGGCCTACGCCGTTGTTCCGGTTGGAGCGCGGGTTGTGCGCGATGCAGACTCCGTGGCCCTGGACCCGCTCGATCTCGTTCGGCTCGAGGTGGACGCAGTGGGCAAAGAGCGTTCCCGGGCTGACGAGGCCGTGGCGCTCGAAGCGCCCCGCGAGGCTCTCCCCCCCGCGGTCGCGGCAGTCTCTCACGTCGAGCGCGTCCTCGGCCACGTGGACGTGGAGGCCGGCCCCGGTCTCGCGCACGAGGGCGCCCAGCCGCGCGAGCGTGTCCTCCGAGAGCGTGAAGCTGGCGTGGGCCCCCACCATCCCCCGGGTGAGCGGGCTCGGGCCCGAGGCGAGGAAGGCCCGATTCTCCTCGAGCCCCTGCTCGCGCCCTTCCGTGCCGTTGCGGTCCGTGACCTCGTAGCACAGCACCGACCGGAGGCCGACCGCTTCCACCGATCGCCGCAACGTGGCGAGGGATCCGCGGATGAACGACGGCGAGGAGTGGTGGTCCACGAGCAGCGTGGTGCCGGAGAGGGCCGCTTCGATCGCTCCCACCTGCCCCGACAGCGCAACCGATTCCTCGTCGAGGGCGCGGTCCAGGCGCCACCACACCCGCTCGAGGGTCTCGAGGAAGCTCCGCGGGGGGACGGCCGGTCCCGGCATCCCGCGGGCGAGGGCGCTGTAGAGGTGGGTGTGGGCGTTGACGAGGCCGGGGAGGACGAGCCGACCGGCGAGCTCGAGCACCTCCTCTCCGGACCGGGCGCCGAGGCCGCGGCCCCGCGCTACGATCCGGTCGCCCTCGACGCGGAGGTCGGCCTCCTCCACCGTGGGAGGGTCGAGCGTGACGAGGGTGGCCTCCTTCAACAGCATGGCTCAGACCGGCCGCTCGCGCAGGTGGTCGGCGAGGGCGGCGTCGTCGGGAGGGAGGCTCGTCGGCTCGCCCGCGGCGCGGGTCGCGCTCTTCACGTCCTTGAGGCCGCTGCCCGTGACCACCGCGAGCGCCGTCTCTCTCCGGCCCACGATCCCTTCCATCACCGCCCGGCGCAACCCGGCCAGGCCCGCCACCCCCGCCGGCTCCCCGAAGATGCCGGCGAGTCGGCCCGCTTCGCGCATCGCCTCCAGGATGGCCTCGTCGGGGACGGCCAGGAGCGTCCCCCCCGACTCGCGGACGGCCCGCAGCGCCTTGCGCCAGTTGCGCGGATGGCCGACGCAGATGCTGTCGGCCAGGGTCGTGGCGGGCCCCGGGACCAGGTCGTGGCCGGAGCGGAAGGCGTCCACGAGCGGCCGTGCCCCCTCCGCCTGCACGCCGAGCAGGCGGGGCAGCCGCGGGATGAAGCCGAGCGCGTGCATCTCCTGCAGGCCCTTCCAGATCCCGGCGATCGTGCAGCCGTCCCCCACCGACACCGCGACCCAGTCCGGCACCTCCCGTCCGCACTGCTCGCCGATCTCGAGCCCGCAGGTCTTCTTCCCCTCCACGAGCGAGGGGTTCACCGCGGCGTTGCGGTTGTACCAGCCGTAGGTGCCGCAGGCGCGCTGGCAAAGCTCCCACGTCTGGTCGTAGCTGCTCCGCACGCGCAGGACGCGCGCGCCGAACACGAGAAGCTGCGCGACCTTCGGCTCCGGCGCGAACTCCGGCACGAAGATCACGCAGGGCAAGCCGACGCTGGCCGCGGCCCCGGCGAGGGAGGAGGCGGCGTTGCCGGTGGAAGCGCAGGCCACGACCCGCGCCCGGCGCACGAGCGCCCGCGCCACGCCCACAGCGCTCGCCCGGTCCTTGAAGGAGGCCGTCGGGTTCCGTCCTTCGTCCTTCAGGAGCAGCAACCGGAGCCCGGCCCAGTCCGCGAGGCGGGGCGCGGGAGCGATGGGAGTCCACCCAGGCTCGAAGGGAGGCACACGCGCGCCCGGGGGGACGGGCAGCAGCTCGTGGTAGCGCCACAGGCTGCGCGGGCGTGCCGCGAGCCGCCCGGGTCGTAGCGAGCGGCGGATGCGGGCGAGGTCGAAGCCGATGTCAAGCACGCCCTCCGGCCCGCAGCGCGCGCAGGGCCCGTCCAGGCCGCGGCGGTACGCGCCGCCCGCACTTCATGCAGACGAGACCGGTGACGAAGGGAAGCCCTGCCATCTAGCGCCCCTCCCGGACCTGCCGGTCGACCTCGGCCGCCCTCTCCTGCTGGGCGGTCCAGAAGGCCGGGTCCTCCTGCGCGCGCAGCTCGGCCACCGTGCGGCCCTGCTGCTCGACCCAGGTGAAGTACTTCTGGTTGTGCCAGCGGCGGCGCGTGGCGGGCGTGCCCTCGAGGATCCACTCCGTCTTGCGCTCCCGGAAGAGGGCGAGGCGCCGGCGCGCCTCCTCGCCGTCCATGGCTCCGCACTCGCGGTCCAGTCGGCGCAGCACGGAGGGATAGCGATCGAAGCCGTCGGTGGCCACGGTCACCACCGCCTGCCCGGGCCCGAAGCGATAGTAGCGGGCCGCGGAGATCGCGGCGAGCACGTTGCACACGCCGCTGATGCCGAAGAGGCCGACCCACTCCCGCGCCCGCTCGGCCTCGATCCCCGCTTCGATCAGGGCCGCCGTCCCCTCCTGCACGAGCTGCAGCCCCTTCAGGCACTCGAGGTCGTCGACGCACACGAGCAGGTCGGTCTTCCAGACGTTGTGGATCCAGGTCACGTGCTTGTCGCCGATCCCCTCGATGCGATGGGCCCCGAAGCCCACGCTGTGGAGGGTCGGGCACTGGACGGGCTCGACCGCCACCGTGGCCGCGCCCGGGAAGCGCCCCTTGATCGCCTCTCCCGCCGCGATCGTCCCCGCCGAGCCCATGGCCGACACGAACGCCGCGATCTCCAGGCCCCGGCCCGCGGCGACCTCGATCGCGGCCGGTCCCGTGCAGTGGAAGTGGAATCGGTAGTTGGCGAACTCCTCGAACTGGTTCAGGATCCGGTGGTCCGCGCGGGTGCGCAGCTCGCGGACCTTGTCGTAGATCTCCTTCACGTTCGATTCCGAGCCGGGGGTCGCCACCACGTCGGCCCCGTAGTCGCGGATCTTCTCGAAGCGCTCCGCGCTCATCTCCTCGGGCAGCACCACGAGCGAGCGGTAGCCCATGCGCGGCCCCACCCAGGCCCCGCCGATCCCGAAGTTGCCGGTGGAGGGAAAGACGAGCGTGTGCTCGCCGGGAGCGCAGGCGCCCTCGAGCTGCTTCTCGAGGAGGATCGAGTAAGCGGGCCCCACCTTGTGGGAGCCCGTCGGGAAATGCCGGCCCGACAGCACCACGATCGGGGCGGGGACGCCGGAGAGCGTCTCGGGGATCACGGTGTGGGGGACGGGCCCGTCCGCCTTCCAGGAGAGGTTCCAGAGGTTCAGGGGGTCGAGGGGACGGGCCCGCGCCTCGCGCGCCCGCTCCCGGAGCTCGGGGGGCACGAGCCCGGGCTCTCGCATCTCCGCGAAGGTGGGGCCGAGCGTCGGCGGTGGCTTTGGGCGCATCGAGCGATCTAGATCATCGGGACTATATGCGCGCTTGTGGGCAGCGCTACCATCAGATCACGAGAGGCCAGTGCGGTTCATCCTGAACGGGCGGCCGTGCGAGATCGCGCCCGAGCCGGGCGAGTCGCTCCTCGACGCGCTGCGCGAGCGGCTGGGCGTCCATTCGGTCAAGGACGGCTGCCAGCCCCAGGGGCAGTGCGGCTGTTGCCTCGCGCTCGTCGACGGCGCGCCCAAGACGACGTGCGCGGTGGAGGCGGCGAAGGTCGCAGACAAGGAGGTCCTCACCCTCGAGGGCCTTTCCGCGGGCGAGCGCGAGACGACGGCCCGGGCCTTCGTGGCCGCGGCGGGGCTGCAGTGCGGCTTCTGCGTCCCCGGCATCGCGCTCCGCGCGAAGCACCTCCTCGACGGCAATCCCCGACCGACCCGTGACGAGATCGCCCGCGCCCTGGATGGTCACCTGTGCCGGTGCACGGGGTACGTGAAGATCATCGACGCGGTCGAGCTGATGGCCCGCGCCCGGCGGGGCGAGCCGGTCCCGGAGCCGGAGACGGACGGGAGGATCGGCCGCTCGCTCCGACGCTACCAGGGACCGGACCTGGTGCTCGGCACGCGCCCCTACGTGGCCGACATGACGCGGGAGGGGCTCCTCCACGGCGCGCTCGTGCTCTCGCCCCATGCGCGCGCCCTCGTCCGGCGTATCGACATTTCGCGCGCGCGGGCTCTCCCGGGCGTGCAAGCGGTGGTCACCGCGGCCGACGTCCCCGGCCAGCGCTGGTATGGGCTCCTCCACGACGACTGGCCCGGCTTCGTGGCCGCAGGCGAGGAGGTCCGCTGCGTGGGCGACGTTCTCGCCGCGGTCGCGGCCGAGAACGCGCGCACCGCCCGCCGCGCCGCCGCCCTGGTGGATGTGCAATACGAGGTCCGGACCCCGCTCCTCGATCCCGAGCGGTCGCTGGAGCCGGACGCGCCCCGGGTCAACCCCCGACACCCGAACCTCCTCTCGCACTCGGTGATCCGGCGCGGCGACGTGGAGGCGGCGCTCGCCGCGAGCCCGCACGTGGTGAGCGGCACCTGGCGCACGCAGCGCGTGGAGCACCTTTTCCTGGAGCCGGAGGCTGCGCTCGTCGAGCCGCGGCCCGGGGGGGTGCTCGCGCTCTACAGCCAGGGACAGGGGGTCTTCGACGATCGCCGGCAGGTGGCGGCCTTCCTGGGCCTCCCCGAGGAGCGGATCCAGGTGGAGCTGGTCCCAAACGGCGGGGCCTTCGGCGGCAAGGAGGACATGTCGGTCCAGGCCCAGACCGCTCTCCTCGCCCTCGTCAGCGGCCGCCCCGTGAAGACGGTCCTCACCCGCGAGCAGTCGATCCGCATGCACCCCAAGCGACACCCCGTCACCCTGCGCTACACGGCGGGCTGCGATGCCCAGGGCCGGCTCACCGCGGTGAGGGCGCGGCTCCGGGGAGACTCCGGAGCGTACGCCTCGGTGGGAGGGAAGGTGCTGGAGCGCGCGGCCGGCCACGCGTGCGGGCCCTACCGGGTGCCCAACGTGGACGTGGAATCGCTCGCCGTCTACACCAACAACCCCCCCTCGGGGGCCATGCGCGGGTTCGGGGCCAACCAGGCCGCGTTCGCCATCGAGGGCTGCCTCGACCTGCTCGCCGCCGAGACCGGCCTCGACGGCTGGGAGATCCGCAGCCGCAACGTGGTCGAGGTGGGCGACCTCTTCTGCACCGGCCAGGTGCTGGAGAAGTCGGTGGGCATCCGCCGGACGCTCCTCGCGGTCAAGCCGGTCTACGACGAAGCCCGGCGCGCGAGCCGGGCCGTGGGCATCGCCTGCGGGATCAAGAACAGCGGCATCGGTAACGGCGTGGCCGAGTGGGGAAAGTGCCGTTTGGTCTTGGAGCGCGACGGCACGGTGTCGCTCTACAACGGCTACACCGAGATGGGCCAGGGGCTGCTCACCGTGCTCACGCAGTTCGCGGTCGAGGTCACGGGCCTTCCCGCCGTCCTCTTCCGCCCCAAGGTGGACTCGACCTTCGCCCTGGGCTGTGGCCAGACCACGGGCTCGCGCGCGACCCTCTTCGGGGGCCGCGCCGTGGTGAGCGCCGCGCGCAAGCTCCGGGCCGACCTCGACGCCGGGGCCTCCCTCGCCGACCTCGCGGGGCGCGTCTACGCCGCCGACGAGGTGGTCGAGGACACGACGGCGCTGGGCGCCCCCGGCGAGCGCATCAAGACGCACACCACCTACGGCTACGCGACGCAGGTCTGCGTCCTGGACGAGCACGGCCACGTCGAGCGCTTCGTGGCCGCTCACGACGTGGGGAGGGTCGTGAACCCCGCCCTCTGCACCGGGCAGATCGAGGGGGCGATCGCGATGGGCCTGGGCTACGCGCTCACCGAGGAGCTGCCCTGCGAGGAGGGGATGCCGGTCACCTTCAAGCTGCGCGACCTCGGCCCTCTGCGGGCGCGGGACATGCCGCGTACCGAGGTGATCCTGGTCGAAGAGCCCGAGCCCGAGGGCCCGTTCGGGGCCAAGGGCGTGGGCGAGATCGGCCTCGTGCCCACCGCGGCCGCAGTGGCGGGCGCGCTCTTCGCCTTCGACGGCATCCGCCGGTACACGCTGCCCATGAAGGACTCCCCCGCCGCCCGCGCCATGACTGTGGGCCGGATACCCGCCCGCCACTAAGCACGCCAGACCCGGCGGTCAGCATTCGAAGCCTCACTCTGGCGCAACTTCTGCGCCAAGGATGAATCGTGCGGCTCACCCTGTGCCTTCCGAGCCGGTGATTGTTACGGAAGTCTGACAATCCCAACGAAGGCGTGTTGCTACCTTATCTATATGCCACCCCTCGTGGCTGAAGCCCCGTTCCCCCCGCGAGTCGCCATCCGGCCGGTTCCGCCCGTCCATCCCCTCGGCCGTCGCGCGCAGGTGCTCCTCACCAGCGTCTTCGGGCCCTACGCCCAGGACGACGCGTATGGAAGCCGCGCCATCAACCCGATGGAGCTGTACCACAACCAGGTCACTCGCGCTCAGGGCGTGTTCTCCCTCCGCATGTTCCATCGGTCGTGGGGGCTCATGCTGATCCAGGCCAACCTCGAGGCGCCGTGCACCCTCCTCGACTTTCCGACGCTGGACCGCTTCGTCGACGAGCTGCGGAACGTCCGCTACGACGTGATCGGCATCAGCGCCATCGTCCCGAACGTGGCGAAGGTCGCGAAGATGTGCGCCCTCATCCGGGAGCACCAGCCTCACGCCCGGATCGTCGTGGGTGGTCACGTCGCCAACCATCCCCGCCTGCACGAGCTCGTCGACGCCGACCACGTCGTCCGGGGCGAAGGCGTGCGCTGGTTCCGCCGTTATCTCGGACAGGATGAGGACTCGCCCATCCGCCACCCCGTCATCGCTTCCGCGTTCGGGGAGCGGACGATGGGGGTGAAGCTGCGGCAGAGGCCCGGCGACGTGGCCGCCACCCTGATCCCCTCGGTGGGGTGCCCGATGGGGTGCAACTTCTGCTCGACCTCGGCCATGTTCGGGGGGAAGGGGCGATTCGTCGACTTCTACTCGACCGGCGACGAGCTGTTCGCGGTCATGTGCGGGCTGGAGAAGGCCCTGCGCGTCCAGTCGTTCTTCGTCATGGACGAGAACTTCCTGCTCTACCGAAAGCGTGCGCTGCGTCTGCTGGAGCTCATGCGCGAGCAGGGCAAGCCCTGGTCCCTCTACGTGTTCAGCTCCGCGAACACCCTGCGGCGCTACACGGCGGACGAGCTCGTCGGGCTCGGTGTCTCCTGGGTCTGGGTGGGGCTCGAAGGCAAGCAGAGCGCCTACGACAAGCTCCGGGGAGCCGATACCCGGTCCCTGGTCGACACCCTGCAGTCGCACGGGATCCGCGTCCTCGGATCCAGCATCATCGGCCTGCCCGAGCACTCGCCGGAGAACATCGACGAGGCCATCGAGCACGCGGTCGGCCACGACACCGAGTTCCATCAATTCATGCTCTACACGCCGGTGCCGGGGACTCCGCTCTACGCCGAGCACCGGGCGCAGGGCACGCTGCTCGACGAGGAGGAGTGTCCGCTCGCAGATGCGCACGGACAGCTCCGCTTCAACTTCCGCCATCCCCACATCCGGGACGGGCAGGAAGGGGAGCTCCTCTTGCGGGCCTTCCAGCGCGACTTCGAGGTGAACGGCCCCAGCGTCCTGCGCATCGCACGCACGCTCCTTCGCGGGTGGAAGCGGCACAAGGACCACCCCGAGGCGCGGGTGCGCGAGCGGTATCGCCGCGAGTGTCGTTCCCTGCCCACTGCGTACGCCGGCGCCCTGTGGGCGGCGCAGCGGTGGCTCGGCGACCCTGTACTGGGTCGGCGCCTGCGTGAGGTGCGCCGCGCCATCGGCCGCGAGTTCGGGCTGCGGGCGCGGGTGATGGCACCGCTCGTCGGGGCTTTCGTGCTCGCGGCCATGAGGAGGGAGGCGGGGCGGCTGCGGAGGGGCAGGACCTACGAGCCCCCGACATTCTACGAAACGAATCGGCCGGGCGAGCAGGGCGGACGGCGACGGCCGTCGACGTGCCGCTGGGTCTCCCCCGCTGTCGCAGAGGCACCGAGATCTGAGGGCTGGGATTCAAACGCCTCGTGCGCGTCGCGAGGCGTATTGTTGAATTGAGGGATGTGCATGGCCCCGTGGTCTCTGCTGCTCGCCGGGCTCCTCGCCCTCCCCACTTACGAGCCCGCCCGGCTGGAGAGCGGCGCTTTCGAGCTGATCATGCCGCCCGCGGCGGGCGGGGGCGAGGTGCGTCTCGAGCTGAGGGTCGGGACGGCCGGAGCCGTGAGCGAAGTGGAGACGCTGCTCGAGACCCCGCCCTACTCGGAGCCCCTGAAAGCCGCCCTCCGCTCGTGGCGCTTCGCCCCCGCCCGGGAGGACGACCAGGCCGTGGAGTCCCGCGTGCTGGTGGCGGCCCTCATCCGCCCCCCCACGCTGCTCCTGCCCGGCGGGGCCGGGGAGCCGCCCCGAGAGGCCGGCCGGGCATCCGCGGAGGTGCCGATGCCGACCGAGGCCGTCACTCCCCCGTACCCCCCGGGTGCCCGCGGCGACGGCCTCGTCATGGTCGAGGTGGAGATCTCGACGGAAGGTCGACCAACGCGAACGCGCGTGGTCCGCTCCGCCCCTGGCTTCGATGACGCCGCCCGCAGCACCGCCCTCTCGTGGCGGTTCCGGCCCGGCCGACGCGGAGGGAGGAGCGTGCCCGCCGTCGCCTACCTGCTCTTCGGCTTCCGCGAGCCCGTGACGCCACCCGTCCCGCGTCGGTGAGACGCCGTCACGGCGGAACGCCACCCGCTCCTCCCCGTGGGGTGCACAAAAAAGGGGAGGCGCCGGAGCGCCTCCCCGGTGAGATGCGACCGAACGCGTCTAGAAGGTGAGCTTGGCCTCGAGCTGGATGATCCGCTGGAAGGGGGCCGCTCCCAGGCCGCCACTGAACGTCGTCTGGTCGAGGAACGAGGGCGTGCCGGGGGTCACGTAGGCTCGGTTGGAGGTGGCCGCCACCGTGTTGTTGATGGCGGAGGCCGTGCCCAGCGCGTAGCTCGGGGTGTTCGTGCAGTTGTTGCAGCTGACGCCCAGCCGGAGGTTGACACTCCCGCCGAGGCTGGTCGTCTTGTAGAGCCCGAGGTTGAGGACGTGGATGGAGCCCGGACCGAGGAAGTCGCCGCGCTTGCTGAGGTCGAGCCCGACCCCGGTTTGCGCGCCCTCGCGCCCGCGCACCCAGCGGGCGTTGGGGTCGTTGGCCACGTAGCCGACCACGGAGCCGTTGCCGCCGCAGCCCGACGCGCTGCCGGAGATGAACGTCTGGCCGCCCGCGAAGCAGACGAAGCTGCTGTCGGTGCCGATGTTGTTGTCGAGGCTACGGTTGATGAAGGCGCGGTCGCCGGTGCTGTCGAAGTCTCCGTTCAGGTCGCGGACCGACTGGATCGTGAGCCCCTGACCCGTCTCGAAGATGAACGCGCCGTTGAGGACCCAGCCGCCGAGGAGCACGTTCTTCGACTTGCCGATCTCCCACTGGAAGGATGCGACCGCCTTGTGCGCCTTGTGCAGGCCGGAAAGGCCCTGGTTGGCGTCCTCGTCGAAGAAGAACATGTTGCGCCGCGGGTTCAGGAGGCTCGTGAAGAGCTCGTTCTCCGCGTTGTCCTCGGTCCGGCTCAACGTGTAGTTCACGTTGAAGCCGAAGCCGCTCGAGAAGCGCCGGGTGAGGGAGACGGAGCCACCGTTGTAGGTTGACTCACCGGTGGGGCTGAACGCGGTCACGTTCGCGTCGAAGCCGTAGGCGCCGATCAGCCGCGTCCCCGCGGCGTTGAACTGGGCGAGCGTGGGCGCGCCCGCGTAGTTCTGGCTGAGAGCCTCCTGCTGGCTCGCGAAGATCGGCAGGGCCACGGGGTCAGGGATCCCCGCGTTCAGGCGCCGCTGGACGGGCAGCTCACGGCCCAGGGTCCCGATGTAGCGCACCTCCACCATGTAGTCTTTCGAGACCTGCCGCTGGTAGGAGAGCGACCACGTGTAGGTCTTGGGGATGGTCTGCTGGGGATACACGTAGGCCTGCGTTCCCGAGCGGGCCACCGCCGGATCCGTCGCCGCGGAGGGGTCGATCGTGGGCAGGATGCCCCCGCCCTCCAGGAAACCGATGGTCCGGTACTCGACGAGGTCCTGCGGGAGCGCGCACCAGCTGGGGCGCGGGCTCAGGGCGCAGGCCACGTCCGTGCTCGTCTCGAGCTGGAACTGCGGCGGGAGCTGCAGGAGATCCAGGTTTCCGAAGTACACGTCGTACGCCATCGCGAAGCCGCCGCGGAGCGAGCTCGTGCCGTCGCCGTTGATGTCCCAGGCGAATCCCACGCGCGGGGCGATGTTGTTCTTGTCGGACGTGGGCTTCCTGAAGGTGATCGTGCCGTCCGGGAACTCCTTGAGCAAGAGCTCCTGGTGGGCCGCGGTGAACGTGTTGAAGATGACCTGGCCCGCCGCGTCGCGCTGGTTGCGGATATCGACGTTGGCGAGCGCGTTCAGGTTCTGGGCCTCGTTGTCCTTGGCCACCCCCGTCCACTCGTAGCGTGCGCCGAGATCCAGGGTGAGGCGCGTGCCGATCTTCCAGGTGTCCTGGATGAAGCCGTAGAGAGCGTTGCGGTCGCCGACGAAGGCGCCGGAGCCGGCACCCCGCAAGGCCAGGCTCGTCGGGATCTGGTCGCGGACGAACTCGTCGAGGCTGGCCCAGCGGTACTCGCCGCGGGACCGGGGCAGGAAGCCGCCCGTGGACTTCAACATGCGGAACTCGCCGCCCGTCTTGAAGGTGTGGGCTCCGGAGATCCAGGTGGCGGTGTCCGCGAACTGCAGCGTGGAGCGCTCGCTGGTCTGGGGATAGTTGCCGTTGGGACCGATCTCGAGGCTCATGCTGTCGACTGCGTAGTTGCCGAAGATGTCGGTCGCGCCGGGAGCCGCGATGGCAGGCTCACCGGATAGGCCTGGGTGAGCTTGGTGTAGCCGCTTCGGAACTCGTTGATGAGGTTGTTCCGGGCGGTCCACACCCAGCTCATCGTGCCGCGCTTGATGTTCTGGCTCGACGTTGCTGTTGAACTCCTCCGTCGGTAGTGCCCCGGGCGCGATGGTGCCCTGCTTCCAGTAGTAGGTGCGGAAGCTCAGGCGGTGGTCACTCATCGTGCCGTCGAGGTTGAACTGGCCGACGTGGTTGCGCGTGTAATTGGGGGTCGTGCCCGCGAAGGGACCGATCGGGATCGAGACGAGGTCGCCCGTCCTCTGGTCGAGCACCGACTCCGTGGCGGTCGCGGTGGCGGCGGGCGTGACGTGGTCGCGCAGCAACCCCACGTTGATCGGGCTCACGCCGCTGCCCGTCGCGCCCGGCCAGGCCCTGCAGGATCGCAAGGCCGGCGCTGGTCGGGACCAGGATCTCGGTGGCGGCGGCCGCGCCCAGGGTCAGGTTCTGGTACTCGTAGGCGCCGTAGAAGAACCACTTGTCCTTGGCGATGGGACCGCCGAGCTGTCCCCCGAAGCGGTTGCGGTCGTAGCGCGGCTTCTCGAAGTCCTCGCCCGCCGTGGCCCGGGTCAGGTTGTCCAGCGAGAGGTAATGGCGGTTGATGTTGTACTCCCAGATGCCGCCGCTGAACTGGTTGGTACCGGACTTGGTCGAGGTGATGAACTGGCCCGCGGTCGAGTGCCCGAACTCCGCGTTGAACTGGTTGGTGATGAGCTGGAACTCGGCCACCGAGTCCTGGATGGGAGTGGCGACGGCCTGGGCGATGTCCGAGTCGTTGTTGTCGAGGCCGTCCACGACGAAGTTGTTGTTGCGGGGGCGATTGCCGCCGATGACGCCGCCCTGCCCCACGACGCCGCCGGGCTGGGTTCCGACTCCGGGAGCGAGCACGGCAAAGTTGGTCACGTCACCGGTGAGGAGGGGGTCGTAGACGGGGATGTCCGTGAGCTGCCGGGCGTTGAACGTCGCGCCCTCGAGCTGCGAGCTGGAGGTCTTGACGAGCCCGGCATCGCCCGTGACCGTGATCACTTCTTCCATCCCCCCGACGGACAGCTGCACGGGCAGGTCGATCGACTGGTTCGACTTCACGGTGATGCCCGAGCGCTCGTACTTCTTGAAACCGGTGAGCTCGACGGTGATGAGATAGCTGCCGACGAGCAGGTTGGGAAAAACGGCGGTGCCGGTACTCGTCGAAATCTGGGTGCGAGACTCGTACGTCTTCTCGTTCCTGACGGTGACGGTCGCACCGGGCACCGGAGCGCCCTGCGCGTCGTCCACGCCCACGCGAATCGTCCCCTGGAACGTCTGGGAGAACGCGGGCGCGGCGAGCGTGCAGAGCATCAGGCAGGCGCCCAGGCCTATGGCCAGGCGCCACGTGAAATGTTTCATGCGATGCCTCCCTTTCGAAGGGTCTGCGGAAGGCTGGTTCCCCGAGAAAGCTGGGGAACGGATCGATTCGTTTCCTCTGGCTGCTTCGGAGCTGCAAACAGGTCGGATGCGTTTGGCGAGGTCGTGCCGGGCAGAGGTCCTGGTCGACATGAGAAAGTTCGCCGCAACCAAGCCGCCTTCTCACGCCGAACGACGACTCGTTGTGGGAACGCTCGGCATGATCAGATGCAATCGACATGCCTTCCCCGGCTCGTCCCTCGCTTCTTCGCTTCAGCGCGTTGCGACGGTTCTGTTTTCTTGGCGGCCCGCTCGAATAGAGGTATTGGTCAAGTTGGCTTTGCCGGCGGAATCCCTTCGCTTTCCTCAGTCGAGCCCCCTTTCGCGCTCTCCCGCGGTGTGGCATCCCACTTGCTCGCTCCTCATGTGGAAGGAGGAGGTTGTGGCCATCAGTGTCAGCAAGATCACGTTGTGGCGCGGCGTCGTCGAGAACCGCCCGGGCGCCCTCGCCGAGGTGCTCGAGCCGGTCGCGGCCGCGGGAACGGATCTCCAGGTCGTGATGGGCTACCGCGAGCACGGCCAGCCCGACAAAGCGGTGATCGAGCTCTTCCCCGTCCGGGGGCGCAAACTCACCGAGGCCGTCGAGAGCGCCGGATTGACTCCCGCGGCGATCCCGGCGCTTCTGGTGAGGGGGCCGAACCGCGCCGGCCTCGCCCATCGCGTGGTCCGCGCCCTGGGCGATGCGGGAATCAACGTCGCGTTCCTCATGGCCCTGGTCGTGGGACGCAGCTATTCGGCCGTCTTCGGATTCGAGAGCGACGGCGACGCCGCTTCGGCGGCCGCGGTGATCCGGAGGGCCGTTCGCTGATTCGTCGGATCGACCGGCCGAGGGGGTGCCGCGTGAGCTTCAGCGTGGCGGGACAGCCGGGCTCGCCGGCAGAAGTTGCCCGCCCGAGCGGCGGCAGGCGCACACCTTTCCGCCGCAACCCACGGGGGTCGTCACGTTCCGGAGCGGCCGAGCCATGAGAGTCCTTCACGGTAGCGATCGTTCGGTGAACGGGAGCGAGGGGATGGGCCGCGTCCCCGCCTCGTTCCGACTGGGGGAACGCTTCCTCCGGGCCCTGGCGCGGCGGAGCCTGGGCGGGACTGGTTTGCGCATCCTGCTCGCCGACGGCACGTGTGTCATGGACCCCCCGGATTTCCCGGTGGCCACGGTCATGTTCCGGGACCGTGCCACCCTCCTGAAGGTGCTCCTGGACCCGGAGGGGAGCTTCGGCGACGCGTACGTCGCCGGGCGCGTGGAGGTCCGTGGAGACCTCGTGGCCGCCCTGGAGGCGGCCTACCGCGCCGCCGAGAACCGGCCGGCCACGCTGGACGTGCTGTTGCGGCCGATCGGACGCCACACCCTGCGCGCGTCCCGGCGCAACGCGCGCCATCACTACGACGTGGGCAACGAATTCTTCCGCCTCTGGCTCGACGAGCAGATGGTCTACAGCGGCGCCTACTTCCCCACGCCGGAGTGCGGGCTGGAGGAGGCGCAGGTCGCCAAGATGGACCACGTCTGCCGCAAGCTACGGTTGCGGCCGAAAGAGGCCGTGGTGGAGGCGGGAAGCGGCTGGGGCGCCTTCGCCCTCCACATGGCGCGCCGCTACGGCGTGACGGTGACGGCCTACAACGTCTCCTCGGAGCAGGTGCGCTACTCCCGCGAGCGCGCCGCGCTCGAGGGGCTCACCGGCCGCGTCGTGTTCGTCGAGGACGACTACCGGAACGTCCGCGGCCGCTTCGACGTTTTCGTATCGGTGGGGATGCTCGAGCACGTGGGCTTCGAGGGCTACGGCGCGCTGGGAAGAGTCCTGGACCGCTGCCTCGCACGACCCCACGGCCGCGGGCTGCTCCACTTCATCGGACGCGACCGGCCCCGCCCGCTCAATGCCTGGATCCGCCACCGGCTCTTCCCCGGCGCCTCCCCGCCGACGCTGGGCCAGGCCACCCGGGGAATCCTGGAGGGCTCGGGCTTCTCGATCCTCGACGTGGAGAACCTGCGCCTCCACTACGCGGCGACCCTGGCCCGCTGGCGGCGGCGCTTCGAGCAGGCGGAGCCCGAGGTCCGGGCGCGCCACGGGGAGGAGTTCGCCCGCGCGTGGCGGCTCTACCTGGCCGGCTCGGAGGCGGCCTTCCGGAGCGGCTGGCTCGAGCTGTTCCAGGTGACCTTCGCCCGCGTCGGCTCCAACGACGTGCCCTGGACCCGCGCCGAGCTGTACGCCGCCCATGCGGAGCCCTGACGTCCTGATCGTGGGGGGAGGACCGGCGGGCTCGTCCTGCGCCACGCGGCTCCGCGCCGCGGGCCTGGACGTGCTGGTCCTCGACCGGGCGATGTTCCCGCGAGACAAGCCCTGCGCGGGCTGGATCACGCCGGGGACGCTGGAGACGCTGGGTCTCTCCGTCGCCGAGTACGCCGGGGGGCGCACCCTCCAACCCTTCACGGCCTTCCTCACCGGGCGGATCGGCGGCCCCGAGGTGATCACGCGCTACGGCCGGTCCGTGAGCTTCGGCCTGCGGCGCATCGAGTTCGACCGTTTCCTGCTCGAGCGTTCGGGGGCGCGGTGCCTCACCGGCGTGCCGGTCACGCGCTTGCGCCGCGACGGGGACTCCTGGGTGGTCAACGAGACGATCCGCACGCCGCTCCTGGTCGGCGCGGGCGGCCACTTCTGCCCGGTGGCCCGCTTCCTGAACGGGCCGCCCTTGCCCGAGGACGCGGTCGCCGCCCGGGAGGTGGAGGTCCGGATGGACGCGCGGCAGCAGTCCGAGTGCCGCGTGCTACCCGAGCGACCGGAGCTCTTCTTCTCCTCCGACCTCCGGGGCTACGGCTGGTGCGTCCGGAAGGGCGAATACCTGAACGTCGGGCTCGGGCGCCGGGACCCCCGGCGACTCCCCGCCCATGTCGCCGATTTCCTGCGCTTCCTCGGGCGACGGGGAGCGATCCCGGCGGACGTCCCATCGCTCCGGCACGGGCACGCCTACCTGCTCTACGAAGCCCCCCCGCGGCGGCTCGTGGACGACGGCCTGCTCCTGGTCGGGGACGCGGCGGGGCTCGCCGCACCCACGAGCGGTGAGGGCATCCGCCCCGCCGTGGAGTCGGGGCTGCTCGCGGCCGAGGCCGTGCTCGCGGCGAAGGGACGCTTGCGACGCGAAGACCTGCTGCCCTACGTGCAGGCGCTCCAGGCGCGTCTCGGTCCCCGCCGACGACGCGCGGAGCTGCCCGCCCCTCTCGCGGCCCTCGCGGGACGCTGCCTCCTCGGGACGAGGTGGTTCGCGCGCCACGTGGTGCTGGACCACTGGTTCCTGCAGTCGGACCGGCAGGCCCTCCCGGGGCCTCCACTCGCGCCGGGGGCAGGGTTGGCCCCCGCCCGTTCGGCCTGAACCCTCCACACCACATACGAGCCTGGAAAAAGGCTATTTTGGGCGCATGGTGAGGCTGTTCAGCGCACTCCTCGCTCTCACTCTGCTCGCGACCCCGGCGAGCGCCGACCGTCTTTCCCAAACGGTCCTGCCGGAACACTACACGCTCTGGTTTGGCCCCGACCTCGAAAAGGCCACCTTTCGGGGGCGGGAGACCATCCGCTTGCAGATGAAACAGCCGGCGACGGCGGTGACTCTGCACGCGGCGGAGATCACCTTCGGCGAGGTCACCATCACGGCCGGAGGACGAACCCAGTCCGCCCGCGTCACGACCGACGAGAAAGCCGAGACGGCTACCTTCACGGTGGCGCAGCCGATTCCCGCCGGCGCCGCCAGCATCCAGATCGTCTACACGGGCATCCTCAACGACAAGCTGCGCGGCTTCTACATCAGCAGCGCCAACGGACGGAAGTACGCCGTCACCCAGATGGAGGCCACCGACGCGCGTCGGGCGTTTCCCTCGTTCGACGAGCCGATGTTCAAGGCCACGTTCGACATCTCGGTGACGATCGACGACGGTGACACCGCGATCTCCAACTGCACCACCGCTCTCCGACACGCCCGGACCGGAAGCGGGCAAGCACACGCTCGCGTTTGCGACCACGCCCAAGATGTCCACGTACCTCGTGGCGATGCTCGTCGGCGACTTCGCCTGCCGCGAGGGCGTCTCCGACGGCACCCCGATACGGGTCTGCTCCACCCCCGACAAGCTCGCCCTCACCGGCTTCGCGCTCGAGGCCGCGGAGCAGCAGCTCACGTTCTTCAACCACTACTTCGGCATCAAGTATCCGTTCGGCAAGCTCGACATCATCGGCGTTCCGGACTTCGCGGCCGGCGCCATGGAGAACGCCGGCGCCATCACCTTCCGCGAACGTCTACTCCTGGTCGACCCGCAGCACTCGTCGGTGGACGTGCGCAAGGTGGTGGCGGGAGTCATCTCCCACGAGATCGCCCATCAGTGGTTCGGCGATCTCGTGACGATGAAGTGGTGGGACGACATCTGGCTGAACGAAGGCTTCGCGACCTGGATCACCGCCCAGCCGATCGCCGCCTGGCGGCCGCGAGTGGCGAGTCGACCTCCACGAGACGGAGGAAACCCAGGGGGCACTGGGTCTCGACACCCTGAGGTCGACGCGGCCGATCCGGCTCAAGGTCGAGACGCCGGAGGAGATCAACGAGATCTTCGACGGCATCGCCTACGAGAAAGCGGCGGCCGTGCTGCGCATGGTCGAGGCCTACGTCGGGCGCGAGGAGTTCCGCAAAGGCGTCGTCTCCTACCTGAAGAAGTTCTCGTACGGCAACGCGGCCGGCGAAGACTTCTGGAACGAGGTCACGCAGGTGACCGGCAAGCCCGTGGACCGCATCATGCGCACCTTCGTCGACCAGGCGGGGGCTCCCGTCCTCACCGTCCGAACCGAGTGCGGTCGCGGCAATGCGGGCAAGGTTACGCTGAGCCAGGCGCGGTTCGTGGGAGCGCCGGGCCCTGCACCCGCCGCCAGCCAGGTCTGGACGCTTCCCGCCTGTTTGCGGACATCCGAAGGCCCGCCCCGGTGCGAGGTGATCGAGAGTCGCGAGCAGACTCTCCGCCTCGGAGAATGCGGGAAGGTGTTCGCCAACGCCGACAGCCGCGGCTACTACTTCTCGGAGTACGCGCCGGCCGCGGTCCATGCCCTGGGGCTCGACCGGAGCCCGCCGTCGCTGAAGCCAGTGGAGCGGCTCGGCCTGCTCGGCGACGAATGGTGGATGGTCCGTGCCGGCCGCCATGAGGTCGGTGTCTACCTCGACCTCGTGGCGACCATGGGCGACGACGAGACGCCGGAGGTCGCCGACACGATCGGCGCGCGCCTGGACTACTCGGGTACCTACATCGCCGACCCGCCGGAACAGCCCCGGTTCCAGGCATGGGTGCGTCAGCGGTTCATGCCCGCGCTGAGCGCGCTCGGCCTCCCGGGCGACACTCGGGATCCGGATGAGCGACAAAGCCGTCGTGCGACCCTGCTCCTTCTCGTAGGCGTGACCGGGAACGATCCGGCCGTCCAGCGACGGGCGCAAGAGCTCGCCGCCCGGTACATCGAGGATCCGACATCCCTGCCCCCCACGCTCGCGCCTACGGTACTGCAGGTGGCAGCGGTGTCCGGCGATTCGGCGCTCTACGACCAGTACGTCGCGCAGCTCGAGACGCTCGCGGCCCGCCCGGAGGACTATTACCGGTTCTTCGATGCGCTGCCGTGGTTTCGGGACGGGGCGCTCGTCAAGCGCACGCTGGATTACTCCCTGACCCCGGGCGTGCGCACGCAGGACGCGGGAATACTGATCGCCGGAGTGCTGGGGCGGCCCTGGGGACGCGACGCGGCCTGGGAATTCACCAAGCGGCAGTGGCCGACGCTGACGAAGAGGCTGGGGACGTTCCAGGGGATTCCGGCGATCATCAACGCGCTCGGAAGCTTCTGCTCGACGGCCGCGGCCGCCGACGTGACACGGTTCTACGCGACAAACGCGGTCCCGACCGCCGGGCGCACGATCCAGCAGGCGGTCGAAAAGATCGAAGCCTGTGCCGCCCTCGACGCGCGACAGTCCAAGCCGTTCACGGCCTGGCTGACGGCGCGCTAGGGTCGGGTTGCAGTAGACCCGGCCTTCGTGGCATGACTGTCCGCGCGGCCGGCAGTTCCGGGCCGATCGCGGAGGATGGAGCCATGACCGAGCGACGCCGCAAGGAGATGCCCCGCCGAGCGCTCTTGACCCTGGCCGCGAAGGGGATCGGCGGCTCCTCCCTCCTCGCCGCGGGCTTTCCCGCCATCGTCCCCGCGTCCGTCTTCGGGGCCACCGCCCCCAGCAACCGCATCAACGTCGGAGCCATCGGCACCGGGCGGATCTCGCGGGGGCACGACATGCCCGGGGTCTGGAAGTACGACACCGCGCGGATCGTCGCCGTCTGCGACCTCGACCGCCGCCGCATGGAGGACGCGAAGGCCCTGGTGAACGGCTACTACGGCACGAAGACGGGCAAGCCGTACGACGGGGTCGCGGGATACGTCGACTACCGCGAGCTCCTCGCGAGCAAGGACATCGACGCCGTGCTCGTGAGCACGCCGGACCACTGGCACGCGCTCATCGCGATCACCGCCGTGGAGGCCGGCAAGGACGTCTACCTGCAGAAGCCCGCTTCCCTGACCATCGCCGAGGGACGGGCCCTGAGCGACACGGTCCACCGGACCGGGCGTGTCTTCCAGATCGGCAGCCAGCAGCGCTCCTCCCCCCAGTTCCGCTACGCGGCGGAGCTGGTGCGCAACGGACGCATCGGCCAGCTCAAGACCGTGCTCGTGGGCCTTCCCGGCGACCCCTCCGGTGACGAGGAGCCGGAGATGCCGATCCCCAAGGATCTCAACTACGACATGTGGCTGGGCTCCACGCCTTACGTCTACTACACGGAGAAGCGGGTGCACCCGCACAGCGGGTACGACCGGCCGGGCTGGCTCCGCTGCGAGCAGTTCGGCGCGGGGATGATCACGGGCTGGGGGGCGCACCACATCGACAGTGCCCACTGGGCGATGGACACCGAGTACACGGGGCCGGTGGAGATCTCGGGATGGGCGGAGTTCCCGACGAGAGGGCTCTGGAACGTCCACGGCCCATTCAAGACCGAGGGCCTCTACGCGAACGGCGTGCGCATGATCGTGAGCGGCGAGTTCCCCAACGGCATCCGGTTCGAGGGGACCGAGGGGTGGATCTTCGTCTCCCGGGGCAGCGAGACGGTGACCGGCAGCGATCCCGTGGCGAAGCTGAAGGACGCCCAGGCGCTCGCGGCCAGCGACCCGAAGATCATCACCTCGACCATAGGGCCCCTCGAGATCCACCTCTACGAGAGCCGGGACCAGCACGGGAACTGGCTGGAGTGCATCCGCTCACGGCAGCTGACCATCGCCCCGGTGGAGGTCGCGCACCGGTCGTGCTCGGCGTGCCTGCTCCACCACGCCGCGATGAAGACGAAGCGGACGCTCTACTGGGACCCGGTGCACGAGCGCTTCAAGAACGACGACGAAGCCAACGCGTTGCTCTCCCGGCCGCAGCGCTGGCCCTACTCCCTCAGCAGCTGATCGACCGATCGACGGCCCCGGCCTTTCCGCCGGGCTGAACCCTTTCTCGCTCGCCGGGCTCTCATCCGGGGGAGGCGGACGGGATGAGGGCGTTGGTCGTCATGGGCGGATCGATCGTTCTCGCGGCCTCGACGACCGCCCTCCTCGCGGAGGAGGTCCCCCTCTCGCTGGCCCAGGCTCTGGACCTCGCCGCCCAGCGGAACCCCGAGATCCTCGCCCAGCGGGCCCGGACGGACGCCGAAGCGGCGACCGCCCAGGCGGTGACGAGGGCGAATTGGCCCCGGCTCTCCCTGGCCTCGGGCTGGTCGCGGACCAATATCCCGTCGATGGTCTTTGCCCAGAAGCTGAACGCCGGGGAGTTCACCGCGGACGACTTCGCGATCGACCGACTCAACTCGCCCGACCCCCTGTCCTCCCTCACCACGACCCTCGCCGCCGACGTGCCGGTGGACGTCTTCGGGAAGGTCAAGGCCCGGGCGCGGGCCCAGTCGGCCGTCGAGCAGGCGGCGGGCGCCGCGCTCGAGGAGACCCTCCAGGACCTGCGGCTCCGGGTGGTGGAAGCCTACCGTCGGGCCGCCCTCGCCCAGCGGGTCACCGAGGTCGCCGAGCGCGCGCTCGCGAGCGCCCGGGCCCGCGAGGCCGACGTCGAGGCTCGGGTCGGAGAGGGCGCCGCGCTCGGGGCCGACCTGCTCCGCGTCCGGGCGAGGCGACGCCAACGGAGCGCGGAGCTCGCGGAGCGTCGCGCCGACACGAGGATCGCGCTGGCCGTGCTCTCACGGGCGCTCGGCGCAGAACCGAACGTCTCCTACCGCCCCACGGACCTCCCCTCGGCCCCGCCACCGCTCCCGGAAGACGAGGCATCGTGGGCGTCGCGCGCGCTCGCCGCCCGCCCCCTCCTGCGCGCCGCCGCCCAGCGTGCCGACGCTCGAAGCTGGTCCCGTCGCGCGGAAGAACGCACGAGCTGGCCCGACCTCGCGGCCTGGGGCCAGGTCCAGGACGACCGCACCGACCTCTCCGGCGGCCATCAATCCGGCGCCTTCGGAGTGCTGCTGCGATGGAACGTGTTCGACCCCACCCGCGGCCGGCGCGTGGCCACGGCATCGGCCCAGGCTCACGCGGCCGAGCTCGAGGCCCGGGCGGCGGACGACCAGGTGCGGCTCGAAGTCGAGACGGCGTGGCTTCGCGCGCAGGCCGCGCGCGAACGCTACGCGGCTGCCGCCGGAGGGGCCGAGGAGGGCCGCGAAGCGCTCCGCGTCGTCCAGGAGCGCCGCCAGCAAGGCATGGCGACGCTCACCGACGAGCTCGAGACGGAGACCGCGAGCTTCGCCGCCGAGCTGGAGGAGCTCCGCGCCGCCTCGGAGGCCGCGGTCGCCGACGCCGCGCTCCAGCGCGCGGCCGGAGCCTTGTGAGGAACTCGATGCCCACGAAAGCGAGACCCCGGCCGGTGGTGGCCATCCTCATGGCGTTGACCCTCGCCCTCGCCGCGTGCGGTCGCGAAACGAAGCCACCCGGCGGCCACGACCCCGGCGCGCCCGCCCGCACGGTCGTCACCGCGGTCGTGACGCGGAGCGGCGACGGGGGTGTGACCGCGGTGCCCGCCACCGTGCAGGCCCGCCAACGCGCCGCGCTCGCGGCCCGCATCCCGGCGTCGGTGATCGAGCTGCCCTGGCGCGAGGGGGACCGGGTGGCCGCGGGCGCGGTGGTGGCCCGGCTCGACGACACGGCCCTGCGGTCGGCCCTGGCCGCCGCGGAGGCGGCGGGCGAGCGCGGCCGACGTCGACCTCGCGCGGGTGGAGGCCCTGCTGAAGAGAGGCGCGGCCACGCCCAAGGAGGCCGAGGAGAGCCGGGCCCGTGCGGCGGCGGCGGCGGCGGCGGTCGCGGCCGCGCGCGACAACCTGCCTACGCGGTGCTCCGCGCCCCGTTCGAAGGCACGGTGGCCGCCCGCCCCGCGAACGTGGGGGACGTGGTCTCGCCGGGCACGACGCTCATCGAGATCGAAGGACGAGGCGGTCTCGAAGTCCGCGCCACCGTGGAGGCGGACCTCGCCTCCCGGCTGCGTCCCGGACGCGACCCTGGACGCTCTGGTGGACGGCCAGCCCGGGCCCCTGACGCGCGACGGTCAGGGCCGTTTCCGCCTCCGGCGACCCGTCCACCCACCGCTTCGAGGTGAGGGTCGACCTGCCCGCGGCGACGGGCCTGCGCTCGGGCCTGTTCGCCCGCCTTTTCGTTCCCTCGCCCGCCGGCGGTCCCCCGCCTTCTCGTCCCCTCGAGCGCCGTGTTCCCGCGCGGCGGCCTCAACGGCGTCTTCGTCGTGGCGGACGGGAAGGCCCGGCTGCGCTGGGTCGCGGTCGGCGCGACGCGAGGGGACGGCGACCGAGGTCCGCGCCGGAGTCGAGGCGGGAGAGCGCGTGGTCCTGGAGCCCGCCGGCCTCGTGGACGGCGGCGCGGTGAAGGAAGCACGCTGATGCGCGTCGGGCTTCGCGGGGCGCATCGCCCACGCCTTCCTCGACAGCAAGCTCACCCCGCTCCTGATCGCCGCCTCCCTCGGGCTCGGCGCGCTCGCGCTCCTGGCCACGCCGCGCGAGGAGGAGCCGCAGATCCGCGTGCCCATGGTGGACGTGGCGGTCGCCTGGCCCGGCGCCGAGCCCGCGCGAGGTCGAGACCCGGATCGTGGAGCCCCTCGAGCGGGCCATGTGGGGGATCTCCCGGGTCGAGCACGTCTACTCGGCGGCCCGCTCCGGCATCGCCCTCGTCACCGTGCGCTTCCGCGTCAACGAGTCGAACGAGGAGAGCCTGGTCAAGGTCTACGAGCGGCTCTCGGCCATGGCTGCCGCGCTGCCCCCCGGACGCGCTGCCCCGGCCGCGGTCGAGCTGCACTCCATCGACGACGTGCCGTTCCTGACCCTCACGCTCTGGAGCGAGGGCTCTTCCAGCGACGAGCTCCGGCCGATGGCGGCGGAGCTGGCCCAGGAGCTGTCCGAGATCCCGGAGACGAGCAAGGCCTACCTCGATCGGCGGCCAGCCGCGCGTCGTCCGCGTGGAGCCCGACCCCGACCGCATGGCCGCGGCCGGCGTGAGCTGGCTGGCCCTCTCGGGGGCCCTCCGCGTCGGCGGCGGCGAGGCAGGACGCGGGCACGGCCGTGCGCGACAACCGGGAGACGCGGATCGAGGCGGGGCCGCTCTTCCGGAGCGCCGAGGACGTCGCGCGGGTGGTGGTCGGCGTCCGCGGCGGGCCGGCCCGGTCTACGTGCGCGACGTCGCGCGCGTGATCGACGGGCCCGGCGAGACGACGGACGCCGTCTTCTTCGCGCGTGGGACGGGCCCGCGCCACGCGCCGAGCGTCCCGCCGGGCAGCGAGTACCCCGCCGTGACCATCGCCCTCGCCAAGCGGCCCGGGCGCCAACGCCACGCGCCTCGCCGAGCCGCGCTCGACAAGGTCGAGGAGCTGCGGCCGCGCCTCCTTCCCGCGCGCGTCCACGTGGAGGTGACCCGCAACTACGGCCAGACGGCCGAGGAGAAGTCCAACGAGCTGGTCCAGCACCTGCTGATCGCCACGCTCTCCGTGGTCGCCCTCATCTCCCTGGCCATGGGCTGGCGCTCGGGCCTGGTGGTCGGCATCGCGGTCCCGGTGACCCTGGCCCTCACCCTCTTCATCTACTTCCTGGCCGGCTACACGCTGAACCGCGTGACCCTCTTCGCGCTCATCTTCTCCATCGGCATCCTGGTCGACGACGCCATCGTCGTGGTCGAGAACATCGAGCGCCACCACCGCGAGAAGCCCGGCGAGTCCTTCCTGCGCGTGGCCGTGGAGGCGGTGGACGAGGTGGGCAACCCCACGATCCTCGCCACCTTCACCGTCATCGCCGCCATCCTGCCCATGGCCTTCGTCCGCGGGCTGATGGGTCCCTACATGCGTCCCATCCCGACGGGGGCGTCGGCGGCGATGCTCTTCTCGCTGGCCGTGGCCTTCATCGTGTCCCCCTGGGCCGCCTACCGGATCTTCCGGCACCACGCAGACGGCGCGGCGAGGCGCGCCGAAGGGCTGGCAGACGCGAATCTACCGGCGGACCATGGGGGCGCTGGTGACGAAGCCCGCCGGTGCGCTGGGCCTTCTTCGCGGGCGTCGCTCGCGATCCTCGCTCGCGGCGATGGCGATGGTTGGGCTCGGGCTGGTCAAGGTGAAGATGCTCCCCTTCGACAACAAGAGCGAGTTCCAGGTGCTCGTGGACCACGACGCGGGCACGCCGCTCGAGGTCACGCTGGAGACGGCGCGCCAGCATGGGCCGCGAGCTCGCCGCGGTGCCGGAGGTGGCCGACATCCAGATCTACGCGGGCAACGCCGCGCCCTACAACTTCAACGGCCTGGTGCGGCACTACTTCCTGCGCCGCTCGCCGAGCGGGCGCCGACCTGCAGGTGAACCTCGTCGGCAAGCACGAGCGCGAGCCTCCAGTCCCACGACCTGGCCAAGAAGGTGCGGCCCGCCCTGGTGGAGATCGCCCGGAGCCGGGGGGCGCGGGTCAAGGTGATCGAGATCCCGCCCGGCCCGCCCGTGCTCGACACGCTGGTGGCCGAGATCTACGGACCCACCGCCAGCGGCCCGCGAGAGCGCTGGCCCGAACGGTGCGCGGGCCTCTTCGAGACGACGGCCGGGGTGGTGGACGTCGACGACTCGCTGGAAGCGCCCCGAGAGCGCCGTCTCCGTGGTCGTGGATCGCGAGAAGGCGGGCCTCAAGGGCGTGTCCGCCGCCGCGGCCGTGGAGACGATCGCCGGGCCCGGGGCCGGCCGCGATCTCGGCCGCCTGGACGTCCCCGCTTCCCGCGAGCCGGTGCCCGTCCGGCTGCGGCTCTCCGCCGCCGACCGGGCCGACCTGGAGCGGCGGCTCTCGCTGCGCGTCGATGCCCAGGCGGGGGCGATCGCGCTCGGCGAGCTGGCCCGGGCCGACCGCACGGCGGAGCCCCAGCCCATCCTGCACAAGGACCTGAAGCCCGTCGTCTACGTGCTTCGGCGACCTCGCGGGCGAGCGCGAGAGCCCGGTCTACGCCCTGGCCGCCCTGAACGAGAAGCTCGACGCCCTGCCGCCCGAGGACGGCATCCGGATCGAGCGCTACGCCGTCGTGGCCGCCCGGGCACGAGCGACCGGCCCGCCCTGAAGTGGGACGGCGAGTGGCAGATCACGCTACGAGGTCTTCCGCGACCTGGGAATCGCCTTCGCGGTCGTGCTGGTCCTGATCGCGATCCTGGTCATCGGCTGGTTCCAGTCCTTCTCGGTGCCCCTCGCGATCCTGCTGCCGATCCCGCTCTCGCTCATCGGCATCCTGCCCGGCCACTGGGCCTTCGGGGCGTTCTTCACCGCGACCTCCATGATCGGCTTCATCGCGGGGGCCGGGATCATCGTGCGCAACTCGATCATCCTCGTCGACTTCATCGAGCTGAAGCTGCGCCAGGGCATGCCCCTCGAGGAGGCCGTGGTGGAGGCGGGGGCCGTGCGCTTCCGGCCGATGCTGCTGACCGCGGCCGCCGTCGTGGTCGGCTCCCTCGTCATCCTCTTCGACCCGATCTTCCAGGGCCTCGCCATCAGCCTGATGATGGGCGAGGTGGCGGCGACGTTCCTCTCGCGGATGGCGGTACCCGTCGTCTACTACCTGATCGCGCGCCGCGGCCGCGCGGAAGCGCTGCGCCGGGAAGGCCTGGCCCCGGCGATCGCCTCATAGATAAAGGATAAGGAGATCTTCCCATGACCGTCGAGCGAGCCGTTCGAGCACTGGCCGGGTTCTTCGTGATGGCGTCGGTCGCCCTGGGCTACTGGGTCCACCCCGGCTTCTTCGTCTTCACTGCCTTCGTGGGTGCGAACCTCTTCCAGTCGGCCTTCACGAACGCCTGCCCCGCCATGTCGGTCTTCCGATGGCTGGGGCTGCCCGACGCCGGCACGCCGACCCGACGATGAAAGCCGTCGTCGTGATCACGGACTCGGAGGCGATGAAGGCCTTCGAGCGCGCCTTCATGGAGAGTGGCGACCGCGGCTTCACCATCGTCCCCACCGTCCTCGGTCGGGGCAAGTCTGGCCTCAAGGCCGGGGACCGGATCCACCCCGGGGGCTCGAGCCTGCTGTTCACGGTGCTCGGCGAGCCCGAGGTGGACGCCACCCTGGCCTTCCTGCGCCAGGTGCGCGACGCCGCCGGCGTGCGCGATCAGACGAAGCTCTACGTGGCTCCGGTCGAGGAGGTAAGCTAGCGGCGGAGGACAACGGTGGGGGCGCGATGACCACGGCCGCGAGCTCGAAGCCGCGCGGTAGCGGGGCCTTCCTGGAGGCACTGGGGGCGTTCGTGGCCGCGCACCCGGAGTACGAGGCGACCGCGGCCATCGACGAGCTGCGCGCCCGCGAGTTCGCCCGCCTGGACGCCCTCGGCCATGTCTACCTCGACTACACGGGCAGCGGGCTCTACGCGGCCTCGCAGGTGCAGCGCCACGCGGAGCGTCTGCTCACCGGCGTCTTCGGCAACCCGCACTCGACGAATCCGACCTCCGTCGAGAGCACGCGGCTCGTGGAGCGCAGTCGCCGTCGCGTGCTCGAGTTCTTCCGCGCCGACCTCGGGGAGTACGCGGTGGTCTTCACCGCCAACGCCAGCCACGCGCTCAAGCTCGTCGGCGAGTCCTACCCGTTCGCGCCCGGCGACCAGTTCCTGCTGACCTTCGACAACCACAACTCCGTGAACGGAATCCGCGAGTTCGACCGCGCCCATGGCGCGCGCACCCTCTACCTGCCGATGGTCCCCCCGGAGCTGCGGGTGGACGACGCCGTCCTCGAGCGCGGGCTGGAAGGCGCCACCCCGGGCGGGCACAACCTGTTCGCCTTCCCCGCGCAGTCGAACTTCTCGGGCGTCCAGCACCCCCTGGAGTGGATCGCGAAGGCCCAGGCCCGCGGCTGGGACGTCCTCCTCGACGCCGCGGCCTTCGTGCCCACGCAACCGGCTGGACCTCGGCCGCTGGCACCCCGACTTCGTGGCCCTCTCCTTCTACAAGATGTTCGGCTACCCCACGGGGGTGGGGGCGCTCGTCGCCCGCAAGCCGGCGTTGGCCAAGCTGCACCGTCCGTGGTTCGCGGGCGGGACCATCAACGTGGCCTCGGTGCAGGCCGATCGCTTCGTGCCTGCGCCGGGGGCCGCGGGCTTCGAGGACGGCACGCTCGACTTCGCGGGCATACCCGCGCTGGAGCTGGGCCTGGAGCAGGTGGAATCGGTCGGCATCGACTTGATCCACGAGCGCGTTCGGCTCCTGTGCGGCTGGCTCCTGGAGGAGCTGCTCGCCCTGCACCACGGCAACGGGTGCCCGCTGGTCCGACTGTACGGCCCCCGCACGACCGAGCGCCGCGGCGGCACCCTCGCCATGAACTTCTACGACGCCTCCGGTCACGTCGATCGACCACGAGCTGGTCGAGCGCTCGGCCGGGGACCGAGGGATCTCGCTGCGCACCGGCTGCTTCTGCAACCCGGGCGCGGGCGAGATGGCCCTCGGCCTGACGCGCCAGGAGATCGAGACCTGCTTTGCCGCCGGCGACTCCCGCATGACCTACGACGGACCTTCGCCACTGCATCGATCCTCACGAGGCAGGCGCGGTCCGCGTGTCGCTGGGCCTGGTTAGCAACTTCGCCGACGTGTTCGCCTTCCGGGAGTACGCCCAGGGCCTGCTGGAGCCGTGACCCTCCTCCTCAGGGCTCGAGGTGCTCGCGGAGGAAGTCGAGCGTGTGGCGGATGATCTGCCGGGATCGGGCGTCGTCGTCCAGTATGGCCCGGGCGCCCGAGGAGTCCGCTCCCCCCGCCAGCGGCCTTCCTTCTTCTTCCGGCTTCAGGGCCGGCGACGGCTGCCCGACCAGGCCGGCATGCCCTGCTCGTCCCGCAGCTTCAGCGTCTTCTCTGCCGTCTTGATTTCGCGGGCGATCAGGAAGCGGCTGCCGTCCGTCTCGACGACTGATCCGGTCACTTCGACCGAATCGCCCTTGGCGGGCTGGAAGCCCTCCTGCTGAAGGAACCACGTGGGGCCCAGGTGGACGTCCATGGCTTGGCCGTCGGACTGGAGCGTGACGTGCACGCCTCCCTTCCGACCTCCGCGTGCCGGCACGACGGTGACCGTGCTGATCGTGCCCCGCAACGTGGTCACCGTGTCCGGGTCGTACACCGGGCCCGTACCGCCGCCCCCACCCGGCTCGACGGCCTGGGCTCCCGCCATCGGGCAGGCGTGCTGCCCGTGGCAGCAGTCACGAGCCTGGGCCAGCGCGACGGGAATCAGCGAGGCCCCGCCCACCGCGAGGACGCCCAGAACGACCCCCATGTGCAGCTTCACGGGCTTCTCCTTCCTTCTCACACGAGCCGCGCGATCACTCGCCCTCATGCCGAGAGCCATCTCAACACCCCTTGCGCGACGACTCGTCATCCTTGGCCTCCGCCGACCGGCGAGGTGCCGGCACGGCTCAGGTGGGGACGCCGAGCCTGGGGAGAACGAAGACCACCAGGCCCCACCAGACCGCCAGGACCAGCAGCAGCTCGATCCCGTCCCTCATGCGTCGCTCCTCTCGTTGGATGAGAGCCCGCGGGGGCAGGAAGGGTTCGGGAAACGTCAGGCGCGACGGGCGAGGAGGGCCCGGATGCCCTGCCGAATGGTGTCTTTGAGCGCATCGGGCACATCGGGGGAGGGCGTCGACCCACACAGTCGCAGCGTCTGCTTCAGGGAGTCGCAATCCGCCTGGCACCGCGGGCAGGCCGTGACGTGCTTCTCCATCTCGGCGCAGGCATCGGGGCCGATGTCGCCCTCGAGGTGACGGGAGAGGAGGTCGACCACGTCCGGACAGGCGCCGGGCCCCGCGGCGGGCGGGCCCAGCGGGGCCAGGAACGGGGCGAGCCGGCCGCGCACGGCCACCCGCGCCCGGTGCAGGCGGCTCTTCACCGCGGCCACGCCGAGGCCAGTGACCTCGGCCACCTCCGCGGCGGACAGGCCCTCCACGTCGCGCAGCAGGAGCACCTCTCGGTACTCCGGCTCCAACCCGGCGATGGCGGACTCGAGGGCCGCCGCCAGCTCCCGCTCCGCCAGTCTCCGCTCGGGGTCGGGGGACTTGTCCGGCGCGGCGCGGGCCCGGGCCGCCTCCGCCTCCAGGGAGACGAGCTCCGGAGCGAAGACGCTGCGTCGCCGCTTCTTGATGCAGAAGCTGCGAGCAATCGTGTAGAGCCAGGTCGACACGGAGGACGAACCCCGGAAGCCGTGCAGAGTCCGCGCGGCCGCGAAGAGGGTCTCCTGGAGGACGTCCCGCGCGTCCTCGGGGTCCCGGCACATCTTCACACCGAACCGATAGATGTACGGCTGGTACTGCTTCAGCAGCGCGTCGAGGGCGTCTGCGTCCCCGCCCTGCGCCGCCTCCATGAGGACGCCCTGCTCGACCTCGGCCACGACGAGCATTATGACACCGCCCTGCGGGCAGGCCTCCTCGGCCCCGGACGGGAATCTAGAGCGCGCGCAGGGTGTGGGCCACGTTGGCGCGCGCGGCGCGGATGGCGGGGGGCAGGCCGCCCAGGGCTCCCATCAGGAGGGCGAAGGCCATGCCCAGGGCCAGCAGCTCCGGGGTGATCCGGAAGGCGAAGGCCAGGTGCGAGAAGGTCTGCCAGTTGATCGTCCCCGTCGTCAGCCCGTTGACCGGCAGCACCCCCAGGCACCCGATGATTCCTCCCACGAAGGCGATGATCAGCGCCTCCACGAAGAAGGAAAGGACGATGGCGCCGCCCCCGAAGCCGATCGCGCGCAGGACCGCGATCTCGCGCGACCGCTCGGACACCGCGGAGTACATGGTGTTGAGGGCGCCGAAGACCGCGCCCAGCCCCATGATCGCCGCGATGACCATCCCCACCACCCGGATGAGGGTCGTCACCACCTGCGACTGCTTCTCGTAGTAGTCGCGCTCCCGCTCCGCCTGCAGATTGAGGCGGGGGTCGCCCTTGAGCGTGGCCTCGAACGCGGCGAAGTCGTCCGGGGACCTCAGCCGTACGGTGGCCGACTGGAAGACGTTCACCGGCCGCTGGTAGAACCCGTCGAGCACGTTCGCGTCCGCCCAGACTTCGGAGTCGAACGCGGTGCCCTTCCCGTCGAAGACACCCACGATCGTCCAGGTCCCGGCCCCGATGCGCACCGTCGCCCCCAGGTCCAGGCCCGTGTAGGCATGGCGGGCGCCCTTTCCCACCACCGCCTCCGCCAGGCCGGGGCGAAGGAACCGCCCCTCCACGAGCTTCACGTTCTCGCGCACGCCGAGGACGCGGGGGGAGACGCCACGCACCTGCACGTTGGCGTCGGTGCCGGTGTCGCGCAGCGGCAGGGCCGCGATCACCACCACCTCGGGGCTCACGAGCGGCCCCGTCGCATCGCGGGCGACCTGGGGCGCGTCCTCCAAGACGCGCACGTCGTCCAGGGTGACGACGCTGGTCATCTCGGTGTCCGAGCCCCCGCGTAGAATGACGACGTTCTGGGGGAGGCCGGAGGAGGTCAGGGTGGCCTTGAAGCCGCGGGCGAGGGCGAGCATCGCGACGAAGACACCCACCGTGCCCGCGATCCCGAGCACGGCCACCACCGACGAGGTCCAGCGCTCCCTCGCGCTCTGCAGGTTGTAGGCGACCGGGATGGCCATGGTCAGACCCTCCGAAGGGCGTCCACCACGCTCAGGCGCATGGCGGAGAGGGCGGGGAGCACTCCCGCGAGGAAGCCGGTGCCGAGGGCCACTCCCACCCCGGCGGCGAGGGCGATGCCGGGAAGGTACATCAGGATGATGCCGTTCGTGAGGTCCATCCCCGCGAGGCGCTGTCCGGCCAGGAGGCCGAGCCCCCCGCCCACCGCCGCGATGAGAAGCGACTCCGCGAGGACGAGCAGGAGCACGAAGCGGTCCGAGTAGCCGATCGCCTTCAGCACGGCCAGCTCGTTCGTGCGCTCCCGCACCGCGATCGCCATCGTGTTGCCGGTGACGAGGAGGAGGGTGAAGAAGACGATCGAGCCGATGACCATGATCAGGAACTCGATGTTGCCCATCTGCTTGACGAAGGAGGCGGCAAAGGCGGATTCGGTCTGCGTGCGCGTCTCCGAGGTGGAGTTCGCGAACTCGGCGTCGATCGCCTTCGTCACCCCGAGGGCCTGGCTCGGATCGGCCACCCGCACCACGAACCAGCCGACGATGCCCTTCCAGTAGTCCGGCCCCTTCTCGTACATGTACCGGTGCTGCATCCAGAACTGGGTCTCGTCGTCCTGGGGCCGGGTGCCGCGGTAGAACCCGCGGACGTTGAAGTCCCAGCTCCCGCCCCCGAGATAGCCGGGGGCCTTGAGCGGTATGTGGTCGCCGATCTTCCACCCGAACCGCGCGGCGAGCTTGCGCCCGATGATCACCCCCTGCCGGTCGTCCTTGAAGTCGCGCCACTGCGCTTCGTCCACCTTGAACTCGGGGTACATGGCGAGCCAGGGCTCCGGCTCGATCGCGAACTGCGGGAAGAAGTTCTTCGGCTCCTGATAGATCCCGCCGAACCAGGTGGCATGCGCCACGTCCTTCACCCCCGGGATCCGCCGGATGCGCTCAAGGTAAGGGAGGGGCAGGGGCTGGATGAGGCCCGTTCGGCCGATCACCACGAGCCGGTCCGCGCCCGCCACGTCGATGCCCTGATTGAAGCCGGCCCGGAGCGCGGCGAGGAGGGCGAAGAGCAGGAGGGCCACGAAGAACGAGCCGATGGTGAGCGTGGTGCGGATCTTCTTCCGCAGGAGGTTGGCGAGAAGGAGGGGCAGGAACTTCACGCCGTCACCTCCTCCGCGCGCTTCCCCTCCCTCGTCCGCCCCGCCTCCACGAGCACACCCTTGTCGAGGTGGAGGAGGGCGCTCGCCCGCTCCGCGGCCCGCGGGTCGTGGGTCACCATCAGGATGGTGGTCTTCCGCTCCGAGACGAGGAGGCCCAGCAGGTCCAGGATCTCCTCGGCGCTCTTGCGGTCGAGGTCGCCGGTGGGCTCGTCGCAGAGCAGGAAGGTGGGATCGGCCACGATCGCGCGTGCGATGGCGGCTCGCTGCTCCTGGCCGCCGGAGAGCTGCCGCGGGTAGTGGTGCATCCGATCGGGGAGCCCCACGAGCCGGAACGCGGCCTCCACGTGCTCGCGGCGCTCCCGTCGGGAGAGCGGGGTGAGGAGCAAGGGCAGCTCGACGTTGCGGTAGGCGGTGAGGACGGGGATCAGGTTGTAGGCCTGGAAGACGAAGCCGACGTGGCGCGCGCGCCAGGCGGTCAGCCTTCGGCGGGACATCGTGGTGATCTCGTCACCCGCCACCGTCACCGTGCCCGAGGAGGGCACGTCCAGGCCGCCCAGGAGGTTCAGGAGGGTCGTCTTCCCCGAGCCGCTCGGGCCCATGAAGGCGATGAACTCACCGGCATCCACGTCGAGGTTCAGGCCCTGGAGGACGTGGATCTCCTCGCCGCCGCGCCGATAGCTCTTGTCGAGCCCCCTCGCGCGGATCAGCCCCTCACCGTTCCCGTTGCCGTCGACTCTGACCATGAATGCCCCCGTTTTCGTGCGATACGGTGCAAGACCAGGCCCGACGGTGCCGCAACCGGGCCCGTCGTCATCGAAGGCTACGGGGGGCAGGTCCCCGCCGTTCCCCCCGATCGGCGAGCACGCACCCACCGCCGGTGGACGGCGGCGCCGGCTCGGTCGGGCCTCCGCCAGGCCTATTCTCGTACCGAATCGCAGCCAGGGGGCGCGCGTCCTCCGGCCCGTCAGTGCCGACAGAACTCCGCGACCCTGGGGTGCACGAGCCGCTCGAAGTCGGCCCACTTGACCCGCACGGATTCACGGTGGTTCCCGGCCTGGAAGACCACGTCCTTCTCGCGAGCCAGGTGCCAATCCACGAGGACGGGCAACCCGTAGAGGTTCCCGAACGGCGGCATCGCCCCCGTCTCGCAATCCGGGAAGTAGTCGTGGATGCCGGCCTCCGACAGGAGGTCCAGCTTCGGCCAGCCCGAAACCTTCTCCACCTCGTCGACGTCGAGGCGGCAGGAGGCGGGCAGCACCACCATGAGGGGAGCCCCGAAGGGGGGACGCACGACCACCACCTTGGCCACCTGCCAGCCCGACACGTGGCTCGCGTGCGCCACTCCCTGGGCCGTGAACGCCTGCGGATGCTCCAGCATCTCGTAGGGGACGTGCTCCTTCTCGAGCAGATCCCGGACGCGAGCGTTGAGGGTCATGACGTCACCTCGCTCCAGGCCTTTTCGCGCCTGTACTGACAATCTGCTCCGGAAGGACGAACCGGCCAATGGATCGTTTGGTTCAGCCTGGACCCGGTTCGGCGCCGGGCCCGGCGAGAATGTGGGAGAGGGCGGTCGTGTCCGAGCCGATCAATTCCCAGGTCGCGGCCCGCCTCGAGGAGGTCGCGCGGGTCCTCGAGCAGCAGGGAGCCAACCGCTTCCGCGTGCACGCGTACCGTCGGGCCGCGGCCACCCTGCGGGGCCTCGCCAACGGAGTGGAGGAGATCCTGCGGCAGGGCGGGGTGGCGGCCCTGCAGGAGCTGCCCGGAATCGGTGAGAGCCTCGCCCGGGCGATCCACGCGCTCGTGGGCACGGGACGCCTCCCGATGTTGGAGCGCCTGCGCGGCGAGAGCGATCCCGTGGCCCTCCTGGCCACGGTCCCGGGCATCGGGCGTCGAACCGCAGAGCGGCTCCACCACGACCTCGGACTCGAGACCCTCGAGGACCTGGAGGCGGCGGCCGCCGACGGGCGACTCGCAAGCCTGGCCGGCATCGGCGAGAAGCGCCGGGCAGGAATAAGCGACTCCCTGGCCCATCGGCTGGACCGGGTGCGCCGGACACCTCCCCCCGCGCGCCGGCCATTGGGCGTCGCCGAGCTGCTGGACGTGGACCGCGAGTATCGGGAGAAGGCGGCGGCGGGCGTGCTCCGCCGCATCGCCCCCCGGCGCTTCAACCCGGAGGGCGAGGCCTGGCTTCCCGTCCTGCACACCACGCGGGGCGAACGGCACTACACTGCGCTCTTCTCGAACACGCCGCGTGCTCATGCCCGGGGGGCGACGCGCGACTGGGTGGTGCTCTACTACGACTCCGACGACGGTGAAGGGCAGGCCACGGTGATCACCGCTCAGTGGGGGCCCTTCCGCGGCCGCCGGATCGTCCCCGGCCGCGAAGCGGAGTGCGAAGAGCACTATGCCGGTCGGGGGCCCCACGCGCTGGCGGGGTGAACCTCCGCGGCCCTTCGTGCGTCTACTTCAGCGAGGAGATCTGCGACGATGACGAAGTTCCTGCTCTGGTTACTGCTCCTGGTGCTGTGCTGGCCGCTGGCCCTGCTCGCGCTCGTCCTCTACCCGCTCGTCTGGCTCGTGCTGCTTCCGTTCCGCCTGGTCGGCATCGCAGTTTCGGGCGTGTTCGAGCTCTTGAAGGCGATCATCCTGCTGCCGGCACGTGTGCTGCGAGGGCCCCGGGCGGCCTGAGGCGGGACCGGCCCCGGAGAGCCGGCCCCGCTACGTCGATCAGCCGCGCGCGCCGCGAGGCACGAAGGCGCGGCGCTCATGCCCCAGGTAGACCTGGCGGGGCCGGGCGATCTTCTGCTCCTTGTCCTCGACCATCTCCTCCCACTGGGCGAGCCAGCCGGACATGCGGCCGATCGCGAAGAGCACCGGGAACATGTCCACCGGGAACTTCATGGCCTGGTAGATGAGGCCCGAGTAGAAGTCCACGTTCGGGTAGAGCTTGCGCTTCAGGAAGTACTCGTCCTCGAGGGCGATCCTCTCCAGCTCGAGGGCGATGTCGAGGAGGGGGTTGCGGCCGGTGACGCCGAAGACCTGGTCGGCCATCTTCTTGATGATCGTGGCGCGGGGGTCGTAGTTCTTGTAGACGCGGTGGCCGAAGCCCATGAGCCGGACTTCCCCGCCGCTCGTCTTCACGTCCTTGATGAACTGGGGGACCTTGTCCTTGCCGCCGATCTCCCGGAGCATCCGCAGGACCTGCTCGTTGGCGCCGCCGTGGAGAGGCCCGTAGAGCGCTCGCCACCGCCGCGGCCGCCGCCGAGTAGGGGTCGACGCCGGAGGAGCCCACCCCCCGCATCGCGGAGGTGGAGCAGTTCTGCTCGTGGTCGGCGTGCAGGATGAAGAGCACGTCGAGGGCCCGCTCCAGCACGGGGTTCACCTCGTAGCGGTCCCCCACCCGGAACATCATCTGGAGGAAGTTCCCGCTGTAGCTCAGGTCGTTGTCGGGATAGGCGTAGGGCAGGCCCATGGAGTGACGGTAGGCGAAGGCAGCGAGGGTGGGGATCTTGGCGATGAGCCGGTGGACCTGCTTGCGACGGACGAGCGGGTCGTGGATCTCCTTGGCCTCCGGGTAGAAGGTAGAGAGCGCCCCCACCGTGGACACCAGCATGCCCATGGGGTGCGCGTCGTAGCGGAACCCGGTCATGAGGTCCTTGATGTTCTCGTGGACGATCGTGTGGTGCGTGATCTCGTGGACCCAGTCGTCGTACTGGGCCCCGGTGGGCAGCTCGCCGTTCAGGATGAGGTAGGCGATCTCCAGGTAGGTCCCCTTCTCCGCCAGCTCCTCGATCGGGTAGCCGCGGTAGCGCAGGATCCCCTTGTCGCCGTCGATGAAGGTGATCCGGCTGCGGCAGGAGGCGGTGTTCATGAAAGCGGGGTCGTAGCTCATCAGGCCAAAATCGTCGGGCGAGACCTTGATCTGCCTCAGGTCCATGGCCTTGACGGTCCCGTTCTCGACGGGGATCTCGTAGCTCTTCCCCGTCCGGTTGTCGACGAGGGTCACGGAATCTTTGCGCCCGGAAGCCGGGGCTTCGCTCCCGGGGCCGGGCCGAGTGGCGGTCAGTTGGGGCATGGCGTCCTCCTCGGACTATTCGCGGTCTTTGTCACGATGAGGCTTTTTGGCCGGGCAATTCCATGATCCCAATGACCCATCGAGAGCGGATGGTAGAGGGTGTCCGACCCCGGGACCGGGCTATCGTGCCGTCCACCCTCCGTCGATCAGTATCGAGATCTTCCGACGGGCCCGCTTCGGCGCACCGCGTACGGGGCAGCCCCTAGAACGTGACCGACGTCTCTCCCGCGTCGATTCCCTTCAGGAAGCGGACGAGCCCGGACACATAGGTCTGCTGGTCGTCCCACATCGCCATGTGGCTCCCCTGCGGGCAGAGCAGGAAGCTGCCCTGCGCCACCTGCCTCGACACCCAGCGCATGTGCTCGGGGTCCATCGTGTCGTGGGTGGCCCCCACCACGAGCGTGGGCACCGTGATCTTCCCGAGGTCCGCCGTGCGGCTCCACTTCTCCAGGCGCCCCGAGGCCCCGAACTCGCTGGGGCCCTGCATGGTCACGTAGAGCTGCTTGTTGAGCTTGTTGAAGGCCCGCATGATCGCGTCCGGCCACTCCTCGAGCCGGCAGATGTGCTTCGCGTAGAAGTTCGGCAGCAGCAGCTCCATGTAGCGCGGGCTCTCGAAGGCACCCTTCTTTTCGAGGTCCCGAATCTCCTTCACCACCGCCGGGTCGATGCCCTTCGCGAGCACGTCGTTCGCATAGCGGTTGTAGTCGGGAATGCTCATCATCATGTTCGAGATCACGAGCCCCTTGAGGTGCTCCTGGTGAGCGAGGGCGTACTCGGTCGCGAGAATCCCGCCCCACGAGTGGCCGAGCAGGTAGAAGTCGTCCTTCGTGAGCCCGAGCGCCTGACGCACCTGCTCGACCTCGTCCACGAAGCGCTCGATCGTCCAGAGCGACTCGTCCTTCGGCTGGTCGGAGTAGGCCGAGCCCAGCTGGTCGTAGTAGATGAACTCCACGCCCTCGGCGGCGAGGGACCGCTCGAGCGCCTCGAAGTACTCGTGCGTCGCGCCCGGGCCGCCGTGGAGCAGCAGCAGGCGGATGCGGGGGTTGCGGCCGAAGCGCTTGGTCCAGACCTTGAACGCGCCTTTCGGCGTCTGGATCGGGATCAGGCGTACGCCGGCCGCGTCGACGCCCGTGTCCGCGCCAAAGTACGACCGCAGCGTGGGCTCCCCTGAGCCCGCCGCGGCTCGAGGCTCCGTCCGGCTCCCGCACGCGGCCACCGCCACGGTGAGGAGCACCGACCACGCTCCGCCCCTCCATCGATTCATGGCGTTCCCTCGGATTGACGAGTTCGAGTCTGCACTGCCCGCCTCAGCGAGTCGCCCCCAGGGCCTGGGCGATCGCCTTCTCCGCGAGCGGCGCCATGACCGCATAGCCGGCGGCGTTGGGGTGCAGGCCGTCGTCGTTGAGATCCGGCCTGAGGGTGCCTCTCTCCGTCGCCATGGCCGACGAGTAGTCCAGGTAGACGTGGCCGTTCGCCTTGGCGTAGTCGGTCATCCACGCGTTCAGTGCGCGCAGGGTGGCGAGCGGCCGGTCGTTCGTCCGCGGGAGCGCCTGGCCGATCTGGTCGCGCTTGTCGTCGGACACGGGCAGGATCGAGGCGAGCACGACCGCGATCCGATGCAGCTTCGCCAGCTCGGCCATGGTCGCCAGGTTGTCCTGGATGGCCTGGGCGGTGATCGGCCCCGAGTTGCCGGCGACGTCGTTGGTTCCGGCCAGGATCACGACCGCCCGCGGCTCGAGCGCGATCACGTCCGCGCGGAAGCGGAGGAGCATCTGGGACGTGGTCTGGCCGCCGATGCCGCGGTTCACGTAGGGCCGGCCCGGGAAGAAGCCGCCGGAGCCCGGTTTCGACCAGTTGTCGGTGATCGAGTCGCCGAAGAAGACGACCCGCGCCTCCCCGGCCGAGGGCGGACCCAGGGCGGCATTGGCCGCCGCGTACCGCGCGAGCGTTCCGAAGTCGAGGGCGACGAACTCGAGGCACGCCTTCTCCTCTCCGGGGAAGCGGTGACACCCCATCGGCCACACCGGGTACCTCCAGCTCGCGGGGGCGGGCGCGTACTGGCCGGGGAAGGCGATCTGCGGCGCCTCCGCGGAGCTCTCTATTCCCGCGGCGAGAGTGAGAGACAACGCGAGGAACGTCGACCGGGCACCGCGGGGATGGTTCATGGCTCTTCCTCCTCCAACTCGGTCGACGGGGCAATCGCGGATATATGGGTCTCCGCCTCGTGAGCGAGAGGATAACCGTAAGGGCGTCCCCGCGCGCCGCCGTGAGCAATATACTTGGCGCCGCTGTTTCTTCGTATGAGGAAGGGAATGGAGTTCGACCGGAGGGGTTTTCTGGTGGCGAGCATGGCGGCGGCGGGCGGGGCTCTGGCCCGGCCCGTTTTCGGGGACTGGCAGCCGAGCCCCCGCTACCCCGATCCCGCGATCAGGATCCTCGACCCCGGCTTCGCCAGGTACCGGGTGCCGCTGGCCAAGGTCGAGCGCCTGGGCACCGGCTTTCGCTGGTGCGAGGGGCCCGTCTGGTTCGGCGACGGGCGCTTCCTGCTCTGGAGCGACATCCCCAACAACCGCCTCCTCAAGTGGGAGGAGGAGACGGGAGCGATCAGCGTCTTCCGCAAGCCCTCGAACAACGCCAACGGCAACACGCGAGACCGCGAGGGCCGGCTCGTCACCTGCGAGCACGACGCGCGCCGGGTCACGCGCACGGAGCACGACGGAAGCATCACCGTGGTCGCCGACCGCTACGACGGCAAGCCCCTCAACTCCCCCAACGACGTGGTTTGCAGGTCGGACGGGTCGATCTGGTTCACCGACCCGCCCTTCGGCGTGCTCGGATTCTACGAGGGACACCGGGCGAGCCCCGAGCTGCCTACGAACGTCTATCGCGTCGATCCAGCGAACGGACGGCTCACCGTCGTGGCCGGGGACGTCAATCGGCCCAACGGCCTCGCGTTCTCGCCGGACGAGAAGCAGCTCTACGTCGTCGAGGCCGGGGTCTCGCCCCGCCTCATCCACGCCTACGACGTCGTGGACGGCGTCCGGCTCGCCAACAAGAGACAGCTCGTCGACGCGGGGCCGGGGACTCCGGACGGCCTCCGCGTGGACGTGGACGGCAACCTCTGGGTGGGCTGGGGCATGGGCGAGGAAGGGCTGGACGGTGTCGCCGTCTTCGATCCCGGGGGGAAGCCGATCGGCCGGATCGACCTGCCGGAGCGGTGCGCCAACCTCTGCTTCGGCGGCCTCCACCGCAACCGGCTGTTCATGTGCGGCTCCACCTCGCTCTATTCGCTGTACGTCAATACCGAGGGCGCACCCGGCGGCTGAGGCCGCGATGGCGGATTGACCTGTCCCTTTCCGCCGTATAGCCTCGCCACGCTCAAGGAGGGACCATTGGACCGTCGGGATTTCGTGGCCGCCTCGTTCGGAGCCTCCCTCGTTCCCATCCGCGCCTCCGCGCCCTCTTTGCAGGGCGGCGTGACGGGCGAAGGGTCGCTGGCGCCGCCCCCCCGGCTCCTGGAGCTCCGGCGCTATCGCCTCCGCTTCGGGCCCATGGAGGCGCGCTTCGGTGAATACGCCAAGAACGTGCTGGTGCCCGCCCTGAACCGGGCCGGGGTCAAGCCGGTAGGCGCGTTTACGGTGATGGTGGGCCCCGACAACCCGTCCGTCTACCTGCTGCTCCCCCTTCCCGGCGTCGACGCCGTGGCCACGGTCGCCGCCCGGCTGGCGGCCGACCCCGAGTACGTGCGCGGGGCCGCCGCCTTCCGCACCCTCCCGTCGAGCGATCCCCCTTACGTCCGGCGCGAGTCTTCCCTGATGGTCGCGTTCGAGACGACACCCACGGTCGAGGTCCCGGCCGGCGCCCTCGCGGTGCCCTCGCGGGTGTTCGAGCTGCGTGTCTACGAGAGCCACAACGAGGCGGCGGGCGCGAAGAAGATCGAGATGTTCGTGAAGGCGGGGGAGATCGGGATCTTCCGCCGCGTGGGCCTCAACCCCGTGTTCTTCGGACGGAACATCGCGGGGGCGCCCCTGCCCAGCCTGACCTACATGCTCGTCTTCCCCGACCTGGCCGCCCGCGAGAAGAACTGGGGCGTCTTCCGCGAGGACCCGGAGTGGGTGAAGCTGCGCTCCACCCCCGGCTATACCAATGCCGAGATCCTGACGAACACGAGCAACCTGCTGCTCCGCCCCACCGACTACTCGCAGATCTGATCGTCGAGTGATGGGTACCTCCCCGCTTGTCTCCGTGGACCGGGGGCCCGAGAATGGGAATTCCACGACGATGCGCACGGCCACCGCCCTCGCCTGGATCGCCCTCGCCTCTCTCCCCGCCTGCGGGAGAGGGGCCAACGCCACCCGCGGCCCGAAGCCGGTCAAGGCCCGCGTCTTCACCGTGGAGCACAAGGAAGTGCGGCGCGACGTCGAGTCGGTGGGCTCGCTTTTCCCTTACGAAGAGGTCGCGGTCAGCTCGGAGGTCGAGGGCAAGGTCGAGCGGGTGCTGGTGGACGTGGGCGACCGGGTGGCCCGGGGCCAGGCCCTGGTCAAGGTCCTCCCCCTGGAGCTGGAGCTGGGGGCGGAGCAGCAGCGCGCGGCCTACGAGCAGACGCGGGCCCGGCTGGGCCTCGCCGAAGGCGGCCCGGAGCTCGGCGACCCGAGCGAGACCGCGGAGGTGAAGCGGGCCCAGGCCGCGCTGCAGGACGCCGAGCAGAAGTTCCAGCGTTCGAGATCCCTGTTCGACGAGGGCCTGCTCTCCAAGTGGACGTACGACGAGGCGGAGGCCAACTACAAGTCGGCGCGCGCCGCCTACGACCTCGCCCGCCAGTCCGTGGAGAACCTGCGGGCGGAGCTGCAGCAGAAGCGGGCTGGCCTCCGGCTCGCCGAGAAGAAGCTCTCCGACACCCTCATCCGGGCCCCCTTCGCCGGCCAGGTCAAGGCGCGCATGGTCACCCAGGGGCAGTACCTCCGGGTCCAGACCCCGGTGATGGTGATCGTGAACATCGATCCCCTGCGCGTGCGGCTCAAGGTGCCGGAGAAAGTCGCGGGCTGGATCGCGGTGGACCAGACGGTCACGGTCACGGTGGAGGCCTATCCCGGGCGCCGCTTCACGGGCAAGATCTCCCGCATGAGCCCTTCGCTCGACACGGAGACGCGAACGCTGGAGCTCGAGGTTCTGCTGACGAACGAGGAGGGCCTGCTCAAGCCGGGCTTCTTCGCCCGCGCCACCATCGCCTCCGGCCAGGTCGAGTCCGTGCTCACCGTCCCCCACGACGCCGTCCGCTACGTGTTCGGCGTGTACAAGATCTTCACGGTGGAAGGCCAGACCCTCAAGGAGCTGGAGGTCAAGCTCGGCGAGCGGAGCGGGGACGAGGTCGAGATCGTGGACGGCCTCAAGGACGGCCAGCGCATCGCGGTGCCCCTCGACGGGCAGGAACCGGCGGACGGCGCGCCCGTGGAAGCCGCCCGGTAACCCATGAGCCTGGCCGAGCTCTGCGTCCGGCGCCCCGTCTTCGCGGTGATGCTGGTCAGCTTCCTCGTCACCCTGGGGATCTTCTCCTTCCGCGATCTCGGGGTGGACCTCTTCCCCAAGGCCGACCCCGCCACCGTCAACATCGCGATCCGCCTCCCCGGGGCCACCCCCGAGGAGGTCACCACCCAGGTCGTGATGCCGATCGAGGAGTCCCTGTCCACGCTCAGCGGCCTCGACGAGCTCTCGGCCATGACCACCGAGGGGGCCACCCGCATCACCGTCAAGTTCGTCCTCGAGCGCGACATGGCGGACGCGGCCCAGGACGTCCGGGAGAAGGTCTCGGGAGCGCTGCGCGCCCTGCCCCCCAACATCCTCCCCCCCGTCATCCAGAAGGCCGATCCCGACTCCGACCCGGTGATCACGGTGGTGGTGGCGAGCAAGCGCAGCCTGCGCGAGACGAGCGAGATCGCGGACAAGCAGGTCAAGCGCGTGCTCGAGACCGTGGACGGGGTGGGCGAGGTGTCGCTCACCGGAAACCGCGAGCGCCAGGTCCGCGTCTTCGTGGACGCGGACAGGCTGCAGGCCCACAGCCTCACCATCACCCAGGTCGAGCACGCCATCCGCGAGGAGAACGTCGACATTCCCGGCGGCCGCATCACGCGCGGGGCGAGCGAGCTGGGCGTGCGCACCCTCGGCCGCATCGGGGCGGTGGAGCAGTTCGGGGACATCATCGTGGCCAACGTCGCGGGCACCCCCGTCCGGGTGCGAGATCTCGGACGAGTGGAAGACACCTACGCGGAGCCGCGCACCTGGAACCGCCTGGAGGGCCGGGAGGCGGTCTCCCTCGACGTGCGCCGCCAGGCCGGCACCAACACCGTCCGTATCATCGAGGCGATCAAGAAGCGCCTCGCCGAGATCCAGCGCTCCCTGCCCCGGGACGTCGAGCTCCGCGTGATCAAGGACCAGTCGGTCTTCATCAACGCCTCCATCGACTCCCTCGAGGAGCACCTGTTCTTCGGCAGCATCCTCGCCAGCCTGGTGGTGCTGCTCTTCATCCGCGACGTGCGCTCCGTGATCATCGCCTCCCTCGCCATCCCCACCTCGATCGTGGCCACCTTCACCCTCCTGAAGGTGATGGGCTTCACCCTCAACAACATGACGCTCCTCGCCCTCACCCTCGCCGTGGGGATCGTGATCGACGACGCGATCGTCGTTCTCGAGAACATCGTCCGCTTCATCGAGGAGAAGACCGTCCCCCCCTTCGCGGCCGCCATCCTCGCCACCCAGGAGATCACCCTCGCCGTCCTCGCCACGACGCTCTCCCTCGTGATCATCTTCCTGCCCATCGCCTTCATGACCGGGTACGCCAAGCGCTACGTCAACGAGTTCGGCTGGACCATGGCCTTCTCCATCCTCGTCTCCATGCTCATCAGCTTCACCCTCACCCCCATGCTCAGCTCCCGCTTCCTGAAGAAGCACGACGAGGGCGGCCGCAAGACGAAGGGCTGGCCCTTCTTCGAGTGGACCGCCCGCAAGTACGGGGAGCTGCTGGCCTGGGCCCTCGACCATCGCGGCCGGGTCATGGGCATCGCCCTCGCCGTCTTCGCCTGCACCTTCCCCCTGAACATGCTGGTGGGCCGCGACTGGATCCCCCCCGACGACCAGGGCGAGCTCACGCTCTCCCTGAACCTGCCGGAAGGGACCGCGCTCGTCGAGACCTCGCGGGTGGCTACCGAGCTCGCGGACCGGATCGCCAAGATCAAGGAAGTCGACTTCGTGAACCCCTACGTGCACGAGGGGATCACGAGCCACTCCCACATCTACGTCCGCCTCGTCGACCTCGGGGGAGCGCGGCGCAGCAACCTCCAGGTGGCCGCCGACCTCCGCAAGCTCTGCGCGCACGTCCCGAACCTGCGCTACAAGGTGGTGATTCCCTCCGCCCTCGGCGGAGGGGAGACCTGGTTCCCCGTGCGGGCCAATGTCCTCGGGCCCGACCTCACGAAGACCGCTGAGCTCGCCAAGCAGACTCGCGGACCGGCTGCGCCAGGTGCCGGGCCTCCTCGACGTGGAGCCGATGGTCAGCCTGAACAGCCCCGAGCTGCAGGTCAAGATCGACCGCCCACGGGCGAGCGACCTCGGGGTGCGGGCGGCGGACGTGGCGGGCGCGGTGCGCCTGATGATCGCGGGCGAAGACCAGATCTCGACCTACAAGGAGGAGGACGAGCAGTACGACGTCACGCTCCAGCTCGTCCCCGAGCAGCAGAAGGACCCGGAGCGGCTGGCCCGGCTCATGATCCCGTCGTCCAAGGTGGGGCAGGTGCGCCTCGACAACGTGGCCTCGATCCAGCGCGGCCTGGGCCCCGCGCGCATCGAGCGGTTCAACCGCCAGTTCCAGGTGATGGTGAACGCCAACACCACCCCCGACTTCCCCCTGGACGCCGCGGCACGCGCGGTGAACCAGGCATTCCGGGAGGTGGGCGTGCCCGTGGGCTACACCTTCAAGTTCGGCGGCTCCGTGAAGATCCTGGACGAGACCACCCGCAACCTGATCCTGGCCTTCCTTCTCGCCTCCATCTTCATGTACATGGTCCTCGCCGCCCAGTTCGACAGCTTCGTCCACCCCTTCACGATCATGCTCGCGCTCCCCCTCTCCATCCCCTTCGCCCTCTTCTCCCTCTGGATCACCGGCCGGACCCTGAACCTGTGGAGCGCGCTCGGGGTCCTGCTCCTCCTCGGGATCGTGAAGAAAAACGGGATCTTGCAGGTCGACTACACGAACAAGCTCCGGGAGGGAGGAATCCCCCTGCGCGAGGCCATCCTCCGCGCCAACAACGTGCGCCTGCGCCCCATCCTGATGACCACGCTCTCGATCGTGGCCGGCCTCATCCCCACCGCCATCGGCCTCGGGGCCGGCTCCGCCCAGCGCTCGGCGGTGGCCGTCACCATCATCGGCGGTCAGACCCTCTGCCTGGTCCTCACCCTCCTCGTGACGCCGGTCGCCTACTCCCTGCTCGCCGAGGCGGGCGACCGCGGCTTCGTGGAAAGCCTGCGGCCCTTGCTGGCCCGTGTCCGGCTCCTCGTCTCCCCCCCTGCGAGCTGACCGTGATATGAGTAGCGGCCTCGATACCTTCAGGAGGCCTCGATGCCCGACAAGGATGCCGTACCCGTGCGGCAGCTCGTCCTGGTCCCCGCCGTCATCACCCTCGCGGTGACGCTCCTGCGGCTCCTCGGCGAGCTGCAGGGCTGGTCGCCCGCGCTCTTCAACCGCCAGGCCGGCGGGGGCGGCGCGGTGGTGGGGATTGTGTGGCTGGTCTTCCTCTTCGGCGCCTGGTTCGCCTGGAAGCTCCTCGAAGCAGGGCACGCTCCGGAGGCCCGCTGGCGCCCTCTCTCGCACGGCTTCCTGGGCCTCCTCACCATCTTCGTTCCCGGCGCCGCGGCCCAGGCCCTGAAGCTCCCGATGGCCGCCGTCTTCGGGATCTTCGTGATCGCCTCGATCGTGGCCCTATTCGTCGGCCTGCGAGGCTGGCCGGCCCTGGGCCGCACGCTCGTAGCCTACGGGCTCGCCGCGCGCATCCCGGTGGTGATCGTCATGCTCGTCGCCATGCTCGGCGACTGGGGCACGCACTACGACGTGGCGCCCCCAGAGCTGCCCCCGATGGGCACGATGGCGAAGTGGTTCTGGATCGGCGTGGTGCCCCAGCTCACGACCTGGATCGCCATAACGGTGGCGGGCGGCATGTTGTCTGGAGGCATAGTGGCGGCAGTTCGCCCGGGGAAGCGGGCGGTCACGGCCTGAGCCGTCGTCCGCTCCCGACGAGCACCCCATGACGCGGCTCGCGCGGGCGGCGCTCGTCGTCGCCACGATCGCGACCCCCGCCCGCGCCCAGGAGCCCCCGGCCCCTCCCCGACCACGGCTCGCCATCGCCCTCTCCGGCGGCGGGGCCCGCGGGATCGCCCACGTGGGCGTGCTCCAGGTCTTCGAGGAGGAGGGCATTCCCGTCGACGCCATCGCGGGAACGAGCATTGGGGCGGTGGTGGGATCGATCTACGCCACCGGCCGCACCGCGAAGCAGCTCGAGGGTGTCGTGAAGTCGCTGGACTGGAACTCGATCTTCAGCGGCCAGCCCGACCGCCGCCTCGTCCCGGTGATGCGCCGGGAGGACCAGTATCGGACGGTGGCGGGCGTCGGCTTCGACTTCTGGGACCTGCGTTGGCCGGGGGGCCTCCTCTCCGAATACCGCGTCAACCGCTTCCTCATCGAAGCGCTCTCCCCGGCCGGCTACGCGTTCGAAGGCGATTTCGCGAAGCTGCCCCGCCCCTTCCGTGCGGTGGCCACGGCACTCGACGACGGCGAGCGGGTGGTGCTCACTCGCGGCAACCTGCCGCGGGCGGTCCGCGCGAGCATGTCGTTCCCCCTGGCCTTTCCCCCGGTGGAGTGGGAAGGCCGGCCGCTGGTGGACGGGGGGATCGTGGACAACCTGCCGGTGGACGAGGCCCGCGCCTACGGGGCGGACGTGGTGGTGGCGGTGGACTTCTCCAGCCCGCCCCTCACCCCCAAGCAGTATGAGAGCGCCTTCGGCGTGGCCTCCCAGGCCAGCAGCCTCCTGACCAGGCGCGCCAACCTGGAGTTCAAGGCGGAGCCCGACGTCCTCATCCACCCCGACCTGGACGCGCACGGGTTCAACGACTACACCGGCCTCGAGAAGCTCATCGAGCAGGGCAAGGAGGCGGCGAGGAAGGCGATCCCCGAGATCCGCGCGCGCCTGGGCGAGGCCCTTCGCCGTCCGCCGCCCCCCCGACCCTCCCCCGCCCGCACGCTCGAGGGCACGCCCATCGTCGAGATCCAGGTCCAGGGCAACGAGCGCTACTCGGAGGGCCTGATCCGCCGGACCTTCAACGTCCCCGTGGGCCCCCCCTTCGACCTGACGAAGGGCCTGAACGCGCTCGACAAGATCAACGCCACCGGCTTCTTCGACTACGTGTGGCTCGACCTGGAGCCGATCGACACCGGGCTGCGGGTCGTCCTCCGCGTCCGGGAGGGACCGCGGAATCGCATCGAGGTGGGGGCCCGCTACGACGAGGAGGTGCGGGCCCGCGGGATCGTCCGCCTCGAGAACCGCAACACTCTCGGCTTCGGGGAGCAGACGGAGCTCGTGGGCGTGGCCAGCGACGGCGAGAGCGGCTTCCTGGCCCGGCTCCTCGGCGACCGCCTGATCTCCACGGTCGTGGGCTATGACGTCGGGCTTCGCACCTTGTACGACAAGCCCCGCTACTTCGTGGACGGAGAGGACGTCAACCGGGCCCGCTTCCGCCGCGACGACGTGCGGTTCGCCCTGCAGCGGGGGATCAAGCGGAGCTGGGCCTTCGAGTCCGCGCTGCGGGTAGGGAGCGTGCGAACTTATGAAGAAGCCGGGCTCGATTTTCCGGTGGGCACGGACCAGGTGCGCACCCTGGAGGTGGGGGGAGTAGTGGACGCGCTCGACGACCGCCATTACCCGTCCCGCCGCCTGCGGCTCGAGGCGAAGGGCGATTGGAGCTTCCCCGGCCTCGGGGCCACCTACGACTACTGGCGGACCGCGCTTCTCGCGCGCGCCGCGATCCCGGGCAGCGACCGCCTCACCGTTCAGGTCGACGGCATGGGCGGCCTCTCCGGGGGGGAGGTCCCGGTCTACCAGTTCTTTCGGCTCGGCGGCCCCGTGCTGCTCCCGGGCTACCACATCGCCGAGCTCTGGGGCCCTGAGGCCCTCGCCGCCTCGCTGAGCCTCCGCTATCGCGTGTTCAGGAGCCTGCAGGTCGTGGCTCGCGCCGGCGCGGGCAACGTCTGGCCGAGCCGGGAGGACATCTCCCTGAACGCGCTTCCCTACGGGTTCGGGCTGGGCCTGTACTACCCGACCCGGATCGGACCCGTGACCGCGAACGCCGGGGTGCGGCGAGGAGGAGGCGTGCTCGTCACGTTCGCGATCGGCTATCCCTGAAGACGCTGAGCGGCCCTGCCCGGTTCGTTGTTGCCCCCGCGCAGCGACTGGGCGATCGCGTGGGGCAGGTTGAGTGTCTTGACCGCTCAACCTACGACATGTCAGCATTTGTCGCGCGCCGTCGCCGGTTCGGGGGCTGGCACGAAGGTTGCCCATGGAGGACGACGTGCACCTCCCGCAACTCGAACACCCGTCTTCCCGCCTGGCCGCCCTCTCGTTGGGATTGGCGCTGGCGGCAACGCCCTCCCCGCCTCTCGTGCCGTCGAGCGGACCCGGCGTGCGGGCCTGGCTGCTCGGGGATGCCCCGGAAGCGCTCCGGGCGCTGGAGTCCGCAAATGCCTCCGACCGGCTGAGCCGGCTGAACCGGGCGGTCGTCCTCCTGTACCTCGGGCAGCCCCACGAAGCGGAATCGCTCCTCCGACAGCTCCGGGCCCAGGACCCGCGCTGGACCCCGGCGCTGCGCTGGCTCGCGCGCGCCCAGTACATGCGCGGTCAACCCGAGGCCGCCGACAGCGCGGTCTCCCTCCTCGCCCGGCCCGACGCCGATTCCCGAGACGCCCTCTGGGCCGGCCATTTCTTCGCGGAGCGAGCCGACTGGGCGAAGGCCCGCGACGCGTTCGCCCGCGCGGTCGACGAGGAGTCCGGGCTGTACCTCGGCTGGCTCGGCCTGGGCCAGGCGGAAGCCGAGCTCGGCCATCGAACGGCGGCCCGGCAGGCGTGGCTGACCGCGCGCGACCTTTACGGGGGCGGCGAAGAGCTGTTCCTGCTGGGCCGGGACCACTGGGAGCAGGGGGAGAAGGAGGAGGCGCGGCGGTTCCTGCAGGCCGCCCTCGCCTCCCCCGCCGGCGCCGCCCATCAGGCGGAGATTCATCGGATGCTCCCCGAGCTCTCCGCCCTCGCGGAGGGGCCCATCCCCTATCCCGCATCCGAGGCGGGCGAAGTCCTGCTCTATCACGCGAAGTATCTCTTCTTCTCGCTGGCCGACCTCACGATCTCGAACGAGGAACGCGTGCTCTACCGGGGATCCTGGGCCAACCGGCTCCACTTCCACATCCTCGGGAAGGGGCTGCTGCACATCGACAGCACGTTCGAGAGTCTGCTGGCGGCCGCCGGTTTCGTGCTCCGCCATACCAACGCGACCGCCGACGAAACCGCGCCCCGCCAGGCGATCACCTACGAAATGGACCAGGACCGCAGGATCTGCACGATTCGCAGCGTCTCGGAGGACTTCTTCGGCTACGACCGGCTCCCCTTGCCTCCGGGAGCGCAGGACGGCGTGTCCGTAACCCAGCTCGCCCGCGCCCTGGCCCGCCGGGGGGGATCGCTCGCCGTCCTGACCGCCACCGACGGAACGTGGAAGGGCACCCACCTCCGCTCGGCCGGCAAGGAGTGGATCCGCTGGCAGAACCAGCACGTACCGACCGTCCGAGTGGAAGTGGTGGGCGACTACAAGGGGCCCGGCGGATTGTCCGGGACCACGACCCTGTGGATCTCGGACGACGAACGCGCTCTGCCCTACCGCGCGCGCATGAAGGTGGTCATCGGCTCGGTCAGGCTCGAGCTGGCTGGTCGACCCGTCGAAGGAAAGCCAACTCCGCGCCCGCCGTCCCCCGGTCAGGCGTTCGGGGGACCGGCCTCTTCCGCGGGACGGCCCGCGGGGACGTCGGACAAGGGCCTCGACATGGGACCCCGGTGCGGCGCGCGCACCCGGATCGGCCCCTTGAGGTAGGCCTTGGGGTCCCGCATCTCCTTGGCCGCGCCGTAGGTCTTGCGGATCACCCACAGATCGCCCTGCAGGGCCATCTTTGCCGCCTGCCGGGCCATGGTCCAGGTCGGACGGATCTCCTGCGTCGTCCGCGTGTAGAGCTTGGCGAAGCGCTCGTAGAAGCGCTCGAGCGGCAGCTTGGTAGGCATCACCGTGTGGACCACGTCGTAGTAGCCGTAATCGTGGTTCACGATCTCGTGCTTCCGCTGGTTGTACATCTCCGTGCCCGGCAGGGGAGTCATGATCGTGTAGGCGGTGGAGGGCAGCTCCATGCCGTCGATGAAGGCCTCCAGGCGGTCGAAGTCGGCCTCGTCCCACTGGGGGTCGGTGATGAAGATGGTCATGGGCTTTATGCCCACGTCGCGCAGGGTACGGATGGCTTCCACGCTGGTGCTCGTTCCGCCCTTCATCCGCTTACGGATCGAAGCCAGGCCCTCGTCGTCGACCTTCTCGACGCCCAGGAAGATGGAGTTGAGGCCGATCTCCCTCCATTTCGCGAAGAGGTCCCGATACTTCACGACGAGATCGCAGCGGGTCTCGCAGGAGAAGTTCTTCTTCATCCCGGAGGCCTTGATGCGCTCCCCCAGCTCCTTGTAGGACTCGTGGTTCAGGAAGGCGATGTCGTCCGTGAACATCACCGTCTCTTCGGGCAGCCGCTCCAGCTCGCGGCAGATCGCTTCGGGCGAGCGCCGCCCCGCCCGCCGCTTGTAGAAGACCCAGACGCTGCAGAAGTTGCAGTCGAAGGGACAGCCGCGCGAGGTCTCCACGTAGGCGGCCCGCGGGTTGGGGCCGTGGTGGTACCACCTCCGGTAGCGCGCGCTCAGCGACCGGTCGGGCTCCGGCAGCTCGTCGAGCTCGCGCGAGAACGCGCGCTCCTCGAACCCGTGCCCCTTGTTGGCCAGGGTGAGCACGCCCGGGACCGACTCCAGCGACCGGCGCTCCCGGAGCGCGTCCATGATCCCGATCCCCGTCATCTCCCCCTCCCCCACCGCGATCGCGTCCACGTGGGAGCCGGGATAGAGGAAGTCGTCGGGGACGAGCGACGCGTGGTGCCCGCCGATGACGATGGGGAGCTGCGGCCAGCGTTCCTTGACGAAGCGGGAGATCTCGTAGGTCGGGTACACGTCGGTGGTGAATGCGCAGCTGATGCCGAGGGCGGCGGGGGGGTCGTCGAGCGCGCGGTCCAGGCTCTCCCAGGTGTCGAGGCGCATGTCGATGAGCTCGACGTCGTAGCCGCGCGAGCGGACCGCGCCCCCCACGCACTCCAGTCCCAGGGGCTCGCCGGTCAGGATGCGGCTCAGACCGAAGCGAGTCCCCTGGGGGGGCTGTACGAGAAGTAGCCGCATGGAAACTTGCCCGCTCAGTGCGAGCAACCGCAGCCGGTGCCGCAGCCGCTCTTGGACGGCTCCGCATCGGCCCCCGAAGACTCGACCACGACCGGGATCTGGCGTTTCAGGGACTTGGGCAGGGGCATGGGCCGGTCTCCGGCGTAGATCGTGTGGCGGCCCTTCTGCGCGAACCAGTCCTTGGTGGTGGCGACCATGTGCATGTTCTCCACGATCTGCCGCCAGCCCACCCCGGTGTTGTAGGCGCAGAACGAGATCTCGCCCTCCTGGGTGGCGTAGGGGATCACGCACATCTCCGTGCGCCGGAAGTCGTAGGTCCAGAGGTCCTGGAACCACATCCCCCCGATCCACTGGAGCTTCCACTCCTCCTGGGGAGGCTTCTCCCCCTGGGTGAGCGCGCCTCCCATCCGGCGGTTCACGAGCTTCAGCAGCTTCTCCATGGTGAGGCCGGCCGGCGCCTTCTTCTGGTCGTAGTTCCGCAGGAAGGAGAGCCCCACCTGGGTGAGGCTCAGGGCCCGACCCCGCGCCGTGTCGCAGACGACCGTGATGTCCTTGACGAACTGGTCCACGTTGAAGAAGGCGCTGATCGGCGCCCAGGCGTGGGTGTTGGTGTTCACCAGCATCATCACCGCGGAGCCGCAGTTGGGGTGGCACGAGCAGTTGATGCCGCCGAACGGCTCCTGCGGTCCCCGCAGGTGGTCGGCGAGCGCGGTGAAGGAGCCCATCGCGCTCAGCGGGTACCAGTCGCGGTAGGGATCGATCTTGCCGTCGAAGTAGCGCGAGAACTCGTGGGCGAGGTGGGAGATCGTGTAGCGCTGGCGGTGGCGGTCCTCGTCGGAGATCTCCTCGTCCCGCCCCGTGAAGCTCACGGGCTGGAAGCTGATCCCCCCGACCTTGTCCGAGTTGTCGATGATGAACTGGAGGAGGGGTCCCACGCCCTTCTCGTTCACGGTGTTGACCACCGTGGTCACCGGCGTGATCGAGATCCCGGCCTTGAAGAGGTTCTCGATCGCGAGGAGCTTGGCGTCGAAGAGGTTCGAGATGTGGCGGTGGGAGTTGCTCTCGTTCGTGACCCCGTCGAACTGCAGGTAGGCCATGTCGAAGCCCGCGTCCTTGGCCTGGAAGGCGAACTCCGGCTCCAGGGCGAAGCGCAGCCCGTTCGTGGCCGCCTGCACCTGGTAGTAGCCGACCTTCTTCGCGTAGGAGCAGGCTTCGAGGAAGTGGGGGCTGAGCGTGGGCTCGCCCCCGGAGAACTGCACCGACATCTGGCGGCGCGGCTTGAAGGACACCGAGTCGTCCAGGATCTTCTTGATCTCGTCCATGGTCAGCTCGTGCACGTAGCCGACCTGGTTGGCGTCCATGAAGCAGGGGTTGCACATCATGTTGCAGCGGTTCGTGAGGTCGATGGTCAGGACCGCGCCCCGGCCGTATTTGATGGTGGAGGTCCCGTGCCGGTGGACGAGCTGGTCGCCCAGGGTCCCGAAGTCCCGGCCGGGAAAGCGCCCCTCGATCGTCCGGCTCCACTCCGCGTCCACGGAGAGCAGGTCCTCGAACGGTCCGTGCTTGTCGCAGGTCTTGCGGATGAAGATCTTCCCGTCTTCCTCGACGAGGGTGGCCGGGATCTCTCCTTCGTGCCCGTTCACGAGCACGGAGAGCGCGCGCTCGCCGCGGATGATCGCGTTGCGCGTCTCGACCACGCACTTCGGGCACAGCGAGTCCGTCCGCCGGGGGAAGCCCAGGGGTGGGCGGGTGCGCTCATGGCTCTTGAGCAGGGGACCGGGCGCCCAATCCGGTTGCGCCGATTGCGACTCGGCGATGCGGCGGTTGATGGCCTGGAAAGCGCTCCAGCCGAGCTCTCCGACGTGACGGAGAGTTTCGCTCATAATCTCCATTATTCCTCCCCAAGCCGCCGCTTCTACACCCCCGGGCGGAGGCTGAGTTTCAAGTCATTCGAAAGACGTCGTATTCTGGTTCAGAATTTGCCCAACCTGCAAGCAGAATTTGCGGTTTCCCCGGCCCCTCGGCCCGCCGCCTCCCGCCGCCCCTTCCGCCGGGCCCCGGCCGGGGCCCTTCTGCTCGCCTCGGGAGCGGCGGTCCAGCTCGTCGCCGCGCGCCACCCGGACGTCGTGGAGCGCCTTTACGCACGCGCCTTCTTCCCCCGGGTCCAGGGGGCCCTCGGCGGCCTGAGCGCCCGAGTCCCGTTCTCCCTGGGGGAGATCCTGCTGGTCGCCCTCGTGGCTGCCGCTGCCGCTTTTTCGTTGCGCACCCTGCGGATGCGCGTCCCCCTGCCCCTCCGGGCCTTTCGCCTGGCCTCCGCCGCGACCCTCGGGGCAGGAGTCCTGTACCTGGGTTTTCTTCTCGCCTGGGGCCTCAACTACGCCCGTCAACCCTTCGGCGCCTCCGCGGGCCTGGACATGCGACCGGCCGGGGCCGACGAGCTCCTCGACCTCTCCCGCGCGCTCGTGGAGGAGGCCAATCGGGCTCGTCTCTCGGTGGCGGAGGACGCGGCGGGCGTGATGCGCCTGGGACCGGGGCGGGACGCCACGCTCGAGCTCGCGGTCGCGGGCTTTGCCGAGGCGGCACGCCAGTACCCCTTCCTGGGCGGCTTCGACGCACACCCCAAGAAGCTCCTCCTCTCGTCCCTCGCCTCACGCCTGGGCATCACCGGGATCTATTCGCCGTTCACCGGCGAGCCCAACGTCAACGTCGGGGTGCCCGACCCGGAGCTGCCGTTTGCGGCCAGCCACGAGATCGCGCACCAGCGCGGCTTCGCCCGGGAGGACGAGGCCAACTACCTCGGCTACCTCGCCTGCCGCCTCCACCCCCACCCGGATTTCCGGTACTCGGGCCTCCTCAGCGCCAGCGTCTACGCCCAGCACGCCGTCTACGGGGCGCGCCGCGCGGCCTGGGACTCCATAGAGAAGATACGTTCCCCGGGGGTGCAAAGGGACCTGAGGGCGCTCAAGGCCTGGTCCCACCGTTACCAAGGGCCGGGCCGGGAGCTCGCCGAGCGCGTCAACGACGTGTACCTCAAGGCCGAGGGCCAGGCCGGTGGGGTACAGAGCTACGGCCGGGTCGTCGACCTGTTGCTGGCCGAGCGGCGGACGCCGGCCGGCGATCGCCCGCCCCCAAGGTAGGATCGAGGGCATGTGCGGGCGCTTCACCCTGACCGCTTCCGGCGAGGAGCTGGCCGAGGCCTTCGACCTCGACGAGGTGGCGGCGCTCGCCCCCCGCTACAACATCGCCCCGTCGCAGCCGGTGGCCGTGGTGCGGCTGGACCCGGCGGGAGCCCGCCGTCTCTCCACGCTCACCTGGGGCTTCCTGCCCCCGGGGTCGCTCGAGGGCGATCGGCCGTTCATCAACGCTCGGGCGGAGACGGCCGGCGAGCGGCCTTCCTTCCGCGACGCCTTCGCGGAGCGACGCTGCCTGGTCGCCGCGGACGGCTTCTTCGAATGGGAAGGAACCGGCAAGCGGCGACAGCCGTGGTACGTGCGCCTGGGCGACGGCCGGCCCTTCGGCTTCGCGGGGCTCTGGGAGCCGCCGCGGTTGGCGGAGGGACTCGGCACCTGCACGCTCCTCACCATCGCGCCGAACGAGCTGATCGGGCGGATCCACGACCGCATGCCCGTGATCCTGGCCCCCGGGGATGCGGCGGCCTGGCTCGATCCGCGCCGGAAGAGCACCGCCGACCTCCAGCCCCTGCTCCGCTCCTACCCCGCGCCCGCGATGGCCGCCTACCGGGTGGGCCTGGCCGTCAACAACGCGCGGTTCGACGACCCGTCCTGCATCGCGCCCCTGGGATGAGGTAGAGTCGGCTCATGGCCTTGGCTCGCGCCGCGCGCGTCGGTCCGCGCTCGAAGCGGCGCGTCAAGACCCCGCCCCTCCTCTTCGACAAGACCCAGGACCTCCTGTCCCGGATCCAGCGGCGCGTGGACGGCACGTTCCTCACCTACTGGACGTCCACGAGCGGCTCCGTCTGCGACAACGACGTGATGGCCCTGCACGAGCTGCTGGAGGCCGCGGGGCCGCGGCCCGCGATCACGCTCTTCGTGAAGTCCGACGGGGGCAGCGGCATGGCCGCGCTCCGGATGATCCACCTGCTTCGGCAGTACACGAAGCGGCTCACCGTGGTCGCCCCCCTCAACTGCGCCTCCGCCGCCACCATGCTCGCCCTCGGCGCGGACACCATCGCCATGGGCCCGCTGTCCTACCTGACCGCGGTGGACACGTCGCTGGAGCACGACCTCTCGCCCCTCGACCACACGAACAACCTCGTCGCCGTCAGCAACGACGAGGTGGACCGGGTCATCCGCCTGTGGAAGGAGACCGTGCGCGGTCGGGGCGACGGCGTCAACCCCTACCAGGAGCTCTACAAGTACCTGCACCCCCTGGTCATCGGCGCCCTCGACCGCGCGAGCAGCCTCTCCCTGATGCTCTGCCGGGAGATCCTGGGCTACCACATGCGCGACGCGAAGCGGGCCGACCGCATCAGCCGCCGCCTGAACTCGTCCTACCCCGCGCATCAGTACCCGATCACCAGCCGCGAGGCCCGACGCCTGGGCCTGAAGCGTCCGGGACCATCGACGCCGGGGCTGGACAGCCTGCTCCAGGACCTGAACCTCCTCTACTCGGAGATGGGGCAGCGGGCCATCACCGACTACGACGAGGCGAACCACCACGACAACGAGATCACGAACATCCTGGAAGGCGCGCGCCCTGCAGGTCTTCTACCAGGTGGAGAAGGACTGGCACTACCGCAAGGAAGAGCGGCGGTGGGTGCCGCTGAACGACGTCTCCGCCTGGTACCGCTGCCGGCGGAAGGACGGGCGGGTGGTGAAGGAGAAGTTCCACATCCGCTAGAATCGGCTCTCGAAATGAACCGCCGGGGTGAGGACGTGCGTTTCCCGACGGCCTGCCACGGCCGACAGGCGGGGGCGGCCCTCCTACTCTTGACGCTCGCCGGCTGTGGCGGCTCGAGCGGCCCCCCCACGGCGTCCGGGCCGGTGACGACGACGCCGCCGGCGGGACTGGGCGCGGGAGCTACACTGTCCGTCGTCTCCGGGGAGACGGGAACGCCGGTGGAAGGGGCGGTGGTCACGGTTTCGGGCCGCACTTTGCCCACGGACTCCCGCGGGCAGGTGACGCTGGCGGAGCCGGCGACCCCGGGCGCCCTCGTGGACGTGGTCGCCACCGGCTTCCTGGACCGACAGACCCTCGTGAGGTCGGACGGCCTGACGCGCCACGTCCTCTGGCCGAGGACGAGCCCGACGGGCATGGACGAGGCCTACACCGCGGAGCTCGTGTACACGACGGGCGCCGGCTCCTCACCGATGCTCCGCCCCCGGCGGGGCACCACCCACGCCTGGGTCGTGGTCTCGGACCAGATCCGCGACGACGACAGCGCCAACGCCGCGCACGCGGCGGCGGTGGACGCCATCAACGAGGCGCTGCAGGGCCGGATCGTCTACGCGCTCTCGCCCACCCGGCCCTCGGACGGCGTCGTGTTCGAGTCGCGCATCGACCCCAGCGATCCGGAGTGCGAGCCGCGGACCCGGGCCTACACGTCGGTTTCGGTGTCCTCGTCCGAGATCACCGGAGGCCGCATGGTCTTCTGCTCGCTGGACGCCGCGCGAACCCCGACTGCCGCCCACGAGCTCGGCCACACCTTCGGCCTCCGGCACTCGCCGAGGGACCGGGACCTCATGTTCGGGACGTTCAGCGGGGCCCGCAGCGTGCGGTTCGGCAGCCGGGAGACTCTCGCCATCCAGCTCATGCTCGAGCGCCGAGGAGGAAACCGCTTCCCGGACAGCGACCGTGACGTCGGGGCGGGCAGCGAGGGCACCTTCACCATCCGCTGCCCCTGAGTAGGGTCTCGGGGGTCGCGTGGTGGCGTGGTCTGCATGCAGCCTACTCCGTCCAGACGGAGTACCCCCACGGGTGACCGCGCAGGGGACGCGACTCGCCCTCTCCGGAACGGGCAAGGTCAGAAGCGGAAAGCCAACTGGAACGACACCGGACGGCGGCGATTGCGCGCGACCGGCGCCGCGCTCCGGCGCAGCGCTTCGAGATCGACCGCCGTCCAGCGGTCGGTCTGGACGAGGCCGCCGATGATCGTCCCCATGAAGCCGAAGGCCAGCGCGCTTCCCAGAACCGCTTCTCCGCGGGAGCAGAAGTTGTCCGAGTTGTAGTAGTCGCAGTTCTGGGAGTCGACCGGAAGGGCGAAGCCCAGGGCCAGGCCCACCCCGACGCCAATGGCGGCGCCCTTCAGCCACTGGCGCTTCTTCGAGACCGAGATGTCCAGACGGGTGAGGGATGCGACGGGAACCCTCTGCTCGCCCAGATTCTCCAGGAGAAGAGTGACCGACTCGGCGTCGTTCCGGACGATGAAGCCGCGAATGGAGCCGGGGACCGCGGTCGACGACAGCCGCGCCCGGGCGCCGGACGGAAGTGTCGCCGGCGCCGGGCCCGGCGTGTCCTCGGCCCCGAGGCGCGCCACGGACAAGAACATGAGCACCAAGCCGAGACGGGACGCGTCTGGGCGCATCAGCTACCTCCGCTCGCGACCATGGAGGCCGCGCTCATACCGGAAGCAACCCACGTGCCGGGCACCGGCCGGGCTCGGTTCGGGCGGTTTGACGGCCTTCCTGCGGTCCTCCGCTCAGGCAGTGCGCAGTGAGTGCTCACTCAGGGGGCGCCCGGGCAAGCCGAGGCCAGACTAGGGGCCCGGGGCCCCGTCGTCAAGCGCGCTCCGCGGCTTTCCCGGGCCCTTGCGGGTAAGAGCCCAGGATGCGCATCTCGCGGGCCATGGCCTTGAGCTCGTCGAGCGCCTCCCCCGCAGCTCCCCGCGGGTCGCCGAGGACGTCGAGGTAGAACGCATACTCCCAGGGGTGACCACGCAGCGGACGCGACTCGATCTTGCAGAGGTCCGCCCCTCGCGAGGCGAAGGCGCCGAGGGCGCGGTAGAGGATCCCCGGCTGGTTCTCGAGGACGAAGACCACCGAGGTCTTGCTCGCCTCCTCGATTGGCCCCGGGTCACGGGCCAGGATGAGGAAGCGGGTGTAGTTCTCGGGGTCGTCCTCGATCCCCTCCATCAGCACCTGGCCGCCGTAGAGCTCGGCGGCGAGGCGGGAGGCGATCGCGGCCTGGGTGAGGAGACCGCCGCGCAGGAGATCCTGCACCGCGCCCGCGGTGTCGTAAGCGGTCACCGCTTCCACCTGCGGACGCTCCGCGAAGAAGCGTCGGCACTGGGCGAGGGCCACGGGATGGGACGCGACGCGTCGGATCATCGCGAGCGTCGCCCCCGGCCGCGCGATCAGGCACTGCCGGATCCGGAGCTGGGTCTCGCCCGTGATGTGCAGGCCGCTCGCCTTGAGCCGATCGTAGTTCTCGTGGATCGACCCGTGGAGCGAGTTCTCGATGGGCACGATGGCGCGGTCGGCGCGGCCCTGTCCCACCGCGGCGAAGAGCTCGTCGAAGCCGGGACAGGGCACCACCTCGATGGCCGGCCCCAGCGCCCCTACCGCCGCTTCGTTGCTGAAGGCGCCCCGCTCCCCCTGGATGGCGACCTTCATTCCCTGCCCGTTCTCCATGACCCGCTCCTTCTCCTTGAAAACCAAAAGGCCCGCCCCGGTTGGTCCGGGAGCGGGCCTTTGTCGCGGCCGATCGATCTCGGGTGTCTACGCCATCCCGAGGCCCGCTCTCCTGGAGCGGGTAAAGACGAATCCGGCCGCCTTCGCCGTCGGCTGCATCGCAGGGATTATGCACGGAGGGGCTGGAGAGAGCAACAACTTGGCCCGGACGAGTTCGTTGAGAAACGACTTGAAGTAGAGAAACGATCGAGATGGCTTTGGGGGGCAAGAAAGGAACGGAGGCGAGAAAACACCAACTCCACTCCGTCCGGACGGAGCGAGGGGCCTGAGAACCGCTCCGCCCGGACGGAGGGGTGATGTGCGGAAGGGGGGATTTGAACCCCCACGCCCTTTCGGGCACACGGTCCTAAGCCGTGCGCGTCTGCCGTTCCGCCACTTCCGCACCGGGCACGAGACAAGTGTAACCGGGCGGCCATGCTATGCTGGTTTCTTGGCGGCCGCGAGGCGGGCCCTTCCGGGGACGCCCATCCCAAACGAGAACGAGGTCGGCGTGAAAGTCGAGTACATCGAAGAGACCGCGGTCCGGAAGGCCCTGGCGTTCGAGATCGAGCCCGAGGTCGTCGGCAAGGAGATCGAGGCGCGGGTCAAGGACTACGCCCGCAGCGTCAAGCTCCCCGGCTTCCGCCCGGGCAAGATCCCCGCGGAAGTCATCCGCAAGCGGTTCAAGGACCAGGTCCTGGACGACGTGGCCGAGTCGATCGTCAACCGCGTGGTGTTCGAGGAGCTGGAGGGGCGGGGCCTCCAGCCGCTGGCCATGCCCAAGGTCTCCGACCTGAAGATCGACGAGGATCAGCCGATGACGTTCCGGGCCGTCTTCGAGACGCTCCCCCTCGTGGACGTGCCCGAGTACCGCGGGCTCGCCGTCCCCACCCGCAGGGCGAAGGTGGAGGACGCCGACGTCGACCGCGAGCTCGATCGGCTGCGCGAGGAGAACGCGCGCTTCGACCCCGTCGAGGGACGAGCGGTGCGCCGCGGGGACTTCGCGGTGGTGGACCTCGTCTGGCGGCCCGCGGCGGGAGGCAAGGGCGGCCGTGACGAGAACGCGCTCATCGAGGTGGGCGGCGAGGGCAACCACCCGGAGATGGCGGCCAAGCTCGAGGGGATGTCGGTGAGCGACACCCGCGAGGTGCGCCTCACCTGGCCGGAGGACCATCCCGCGCTGGCCGGGCAGACCATCGACTACACGGTGACGGTCAAGGCGGTCAAGGAGAAGATCGTGCCCGCCGCGGACGACGAGTTCGCGAAGGACCTCGACTTCGACAGCCTCACGGACCTCCGGGACAGTCTGCGCCAGCGCCTGCTCGCGGCCGAGGAGCGCAAGATCGACCGCGAGGTCAAGGACGCGCTCGTGGAGGCGCTGGTGGCCCGGGCGAGCTTCGAGGTCCCGGAGGCGCTGGTGGAGCGCCACATGACCGCGCGCACGGAGAACGCGGCCCGCGGCCTCGCCTTCCAGGGCATCGACCCCCGCAAGGTGGGCGTGGACTGGAACGAGTACCGCGACGCCCAGCGCGAGGACTCGGTGAAGGCGGCGAAGGCCGACATCCTGCTCGACGAGATCGCGCGGCGCGAGGGGATCGAGGTCCTGGACGCGGAGCTCGACGCGGAGGTGGCGCGCTTCGCCGAGCGCATGAACAAGTCGAAGGAGGCGATGCGGCGGCAGATGGAGAAGGAAGGCGACATCGATTCCGCTGCGCGCGCGCATCCGCGAGGAGAAGACCCTTGACTTGATCAAGGCCAATGCTAGACTGGATTTAGAATGACCTCCGCGACCTCCGTTCGCGGGCACCCTCGTCCCGATGGTCGTGGAGCAGACGGCCCGCGGCGAGCGCGCCTACGACATCTACTCCCGCCTCCTCAAGGACAACATCGTCTTCATCGGCACCGCCATCGACGACATGGTCGCGAACCTGATCATCGCCCAGCTCCTGTTCCTGGAGGCCGAGGACCCGGAGAAGGACATCCACGTCTACATCAACAGCCCGGGCGGCTCCACCACGCGGGCATGGCCATCTACGACACGATGCAGCTCATCCGGCCCGACGTGCAGACGATCTGCGTGGGCCAGGCCGCGTCCATGGGCGCGGTGCTCCTGGCCGCGGGCACCACCGGCAAGCGCTTCGCCCTTCCCAACTCGCGGATCCTGATCCACCAGCCCTGGGGCGGCGCGCAGGGCCAGGCCTCGGACATCGCGATCCAGGCCAAGGAGATCCTGCGCATCAAGGACCGGATCAACGAGATCCTCGCCTTCCACACGAAGCAGCCGCTGGAGAAGATCGCCGCCGACGCCGACCGCGACTTCATCATGGACGCGGCCCAGGCCAAGGACTATGGTATCGTCGACCAGGTGATCAGCAGGAGAGAGCGATGAAGAAGAACGGGGACAGCGAAATCCTCCGTTGCTCGTTCTGCAACAAGGACCAGAACGACGTCCGCAAGCTCATCGCCGGGCCCACGGTCTTCATCTGCGACGAGTGCGTCGACGTCTGCAACGACATCATCGCGGACGACCGGCGGGTCGAGGGCCGCACCTACAAGTCCAGCCTCCCCACCCCCCACGAGATCAAGAAGTTCCTGGACGAGTACGTGATCGGCCAGGACCAGGCCAAGAAGAAGCTGGCCGTCGCCGTCTACAACCACTACAAGCGGATCGAGATCACCAAGCAGCGGGGCAAGAACGACGTCGAGCTGACCAAGTCCAACATCCTGCTCATCGGCCCCACCGGCACCGGCAAGACGCTCCTGGCCCAGACCCTGGCCCGGCTGCTCTCCGTCCCCTTCACCATCGTCGACGCCACCACCCTCACCGAGGCCGGCTACGTCGGCGAGGACGTCGAGAACATCATCCTGAAGCTGCTGCAGGCGGCGGGCGGCGACATCGAGAAGTGCCAGGAAGGGATCATCTACATCGACGAGATCGACAAGATCTCGCGCAAGGACGAGAACCCCTCGATCACCCGCGACGTCTCCGGCGAGGGCGTGCAGCAGGCCCTCCTCAAGATCCTGGAGGGCACGGTGGCCAACGTGCCGCCCCAGGGCGGGCGCAAGCACCCCCACCAGGAGTTCTACCAGATCGACACCACGAACATCCTCTTCATCTGCGGCGGCGCCTTCGTGGGCCTCGACAAGATCATCGAGCGCCGCGTCGGGCAAGAAGAGCCTGGGCTTCCGGACCGACGTCCCCAAGGCGGCTCCGGCCCAGGGCGCCAAGGCCGCGCCCGTGGGCCAGGTCCAGCCCACCGACCTCATCAAGCTACGGCCTCATCCCCGAGTTCGTGGGCCGGCTGCCGGTCATCGGCACCCTGCACGACCTCGACAAGCCCGCCCTGGTCGAGATCCTGACCGCAGCCCAAGAACGCCATCATCCGCCAGTACCAGCGGATGTTCGAGTACGAGAACGTGAAGCTCCGCTTCACCGACGACGCGCTCGAGGCCATCGCCGACCTGGCCATCGCCCGCAAGATCGGGGCCCGCGGCCTCCGGATGATCATCGAGGACCTGATGCTCGACCTCATGTACAACCTGCCTTCGATGAAGAAGGTCAAGGAGTGCGTGGTCACCCGCGAAGTGGTGCTCGACCGGGAGAAGCCGATCACCCTCATCGAGAAGGTCGGCTAGCCGGCCTCTTCGCGGATCAGAGGTCGGTCTCGATAGCGGCGTGCGCGCGTGACAGGCGACTGACTCGCGTCAGCGGAGCGGGATCCGAGCCATGTTCGGGCGAGACAAGGAAAAGATCGACGTGATCGAGACGCTGCCCATGGTGCCGCTGCGGGACGTGGTGGTGTTCCCGCACATGATGATCCCGTTCGTGATCGGGCGCCCGAGCTCCATCAAGGCCCTCGAGTACGCCCTGCGTCAAGGGCAAGCGCATCTTCCTCTCCGCCCAGCACGACGCCACCCGCGACAACCCCGGGCCCGACGAGATCTACACCCTCGGCACCATCTGCAACATCGTGCAGAGCCTGAAGCTGCCCGACGGCAACGTGAAGGTGCTGGTGGAGGGCCTGGACCGCGGCCGCGCCCTCGAGTTCAAGGAGGAGCAGGGCTTCCTGAAGGTGGTGGTCAAGCTCATCCCGCGCCAGCCGAGGAGCCGGGCAGCGGGATCGAGGCCCTGATGTCGAAGGTCATCGCCCTGCTTCGAGCAGTACGTGAAGCTCTCCAACAACCTCCACTACGACGCCATGCTGGCGGCGGTGCGCGTGGAGGACCCGGGCAAGCTCGCCGACACCATCGCCTCCCACCTGGTGCTGCGGCGTCGAGGAGAAGCAGAACCTGCTCGAGATCTTCTCGCCCCAGGAGCGCCTCAGCCGCATCGCCGGCATCCTGGAGGCCGAGGTCGACAAGCTCCAGGTCGACAAGCGCATCCAGGGCCGCGTCAAGAAGCAGATGGAGCGGGCCCAGAAGGAGTACTACCTCAACGAGAAGATGAAGGCGATCCAGAAGGAGCTGGGTCGCAAGGACGACCGCGTGCAACGAGATCGAGGAGCTCCGGAAGAAGATCGAGCAGGCCCGGATGACGCAAGGACGCGGAGGAGAAGGCGCTCCAGGAGCTGAAGCGCCTGGAGGCCATGCCCCCCATGTCCGCCGAGGCCACCGTCTCCCGCAACTACCTGGACTGGCTGATCGCCGTCCCCTGGGCCAGGAAGACCCGCGAGCGCAAGGACCTCCTGGCCGCCGAGAAGATCCTGAACGACGACCACTACGGCCTGGAGAAGGTCAAGGAGCGGATCGTCGAGTTCCTGGCCGTGCGCCAGCTCGTCAACAACCCCAAGGGCCCGATCCTCTGCTTCGTGGGCCCCCCGGGCGTGGGCAAGACCTCGCTGGCCAAGTCCATCGCCCGCTGCACGAACCGCAAGTTCGTGCGGCTTGTCCCTGGGCGGCGTGCGCGACGAGGCCGAGATCCGCGGCCACCGCCGCACCTACATCGGCGCCTTCCCGGGCCAGATCATCCAGATGATGAAGAAGGCGGGGACCCGCAACCCCGTCTTCCTGCTCGACGAGGTGGACAAGATGTCCATGGACTTCCGGGGCGACCCCTCGGCGGCCCTCCTGGAGGTCCTGGACCCCGAGCAGAACCACAGCTTCACCGACCACTACCTCGACGTGGAGTTCGACCTCTCCTCGGTCTTCTTCATCGCCACCGCCAACGTGCTCCACACGATCCCCCAGGCGCTGCAGGACCGCCTGGAGGTGCTCCGCCTCCCCGGCTACACCGAGCGCGAGAAGGTGGAGATCGCCAAGCGCCACCTGATCCCGAAGCAGATCGAGTCGCACGGCCTCGAGGACGAACAACGTCGCCTTCACCGACGAGGCGCTTCAGGAGGTGATCCGGCGCTACACGCGCGAGGCGGGCGTCCGGAACATGGAGCGCGAGATCTCCTCGCATCTTCCGCAAGGTGGCGCGCAAGGTGGTCCTCGAAGGCAAGGACTACGAGGTCGCGATCACGAGCCGACAACCTGACCGACGTACCTGGGCGTGCCGCGCTACCGCTCCTCGCGGCAGGAGGAGCGGAACGAGATCGGGACTGGCCACCGGCCTGGCCTGGACCGAGGTGGGCGGCGAGATCCTGCCCATCGAGGTCACGCTGATGCCCGGCAAGGGGGCGCTGCGCCTGACCGGCAAGCTGGGCGACGTGATGCAGGAGTCGGCCCACGCCGCCATGTCCTTCGTGCGCTCGCGGGCCGAGGAGTACGGCATCCCCAAGGACTTCAACCGCCGCCTCGACGTCCACATCCACGTCCCCGAGGGGGCCATCCCCAAGGACGGCCCCTCGGCCGGCATCACGATGTGCACCGCCCTCGTCTCGGCCCTCACCAAGATGCCGGTGCGCCGCGACGTGGCCATGACCGGCGAGATCACGCTCCGGGGCAAGGTGCTGCCCATCGGCGGCGTCAAGGAGAAGCTGCTGGCCGCCCACCGCATCGGGGTCACCACGATCATCCTGCCCCGCGAGAACGAGAAGGACCTGGCCGACGTCCCCAAGAACGTGCTCGAGGCGCTGACGCGTCGAGCTGGTCGAGCACATCGACGAGGTCCTGAAGATCGCCCTCGTGCCGCCGGCGGCGCCCGCAGCCGCAGGAGGCCGCGGACGCCGCCGGAGACGAGCCTCGGGGCGGTGCCCGACGGGATGACGCACTGACGAGGTCCTGAAGGCCGGGACGACGCCGGGTCCCGGCACGGGCGCTCGCCTTCGTGGGAAAGACCTTGAGCCAGACGACCGTGACCTTCGCCGGGAGCGCCGCCTCCCCCGACGCAGTTCCCGCGCGACGGGCTGCCCGAGGTCGCCTTCCTGGGGCGCTCCAACGTGGGCAAGAGCAGCCTGCTGAACGCCCTCGCGGGGGCTCGGGGCTCGCCCGGGTCTCCGCGACGCCCGGGCCGCACCCGGCTCGTGAACTTCTTCCGCGTGGGGCACGGCGACCGACTCTACCTCGTCGACCTGCCCGGCTACGGCTACGCGCGGGCGCCCGAGGCGGTGCGGCGAGGGCTGGGAGGGGCTGGTCGACGTCGTACCTCCTCGGGCGCGAGCCCCTGGCCCTCTGCGTCTTCCTGGTGGACGCCCGCCACGACCCGAGCCGACGGCGACCTGACCCTCCGGACATGGCTCGACCACCACGGCCTGCCCTACGTGGTGGCCGCCACCAAGGCGGACAAGCTGGGCCGGGCGGAGGCGGTGCGCCGGCACGCCGCCCTCGAAGCGGGCCTGGGCCGGGGCGCGCGCGCGGTCCTGCCCGTCAGCGCGCGCGACGGGCGCCGGCATCGACGAACTGCTGGAGGCGATCCGTGCGGCCTGTGCCGCACCGTCGGACCGGTGAGGAGCGGCCATCGGCCGCCGGACGCGAGGAACTGATGGAAGCAGAACAGGAAACCCCGGTCGACACACCGACGAGAGCACGGCGAAGCGCCGTGGACCTCTCCGACCTCAAGGAGATGACCATCCAGCAGCTCAACGCCCTGGCCCGCGAGCTGGGCGTCGACGGGCGCCGCGGGGATGAAGAAGCACGACCTGATCTTCAAGATCCTCCAGACCCAGACCGAGAAGAGCGGCCTCCTCTTCGCGGAGGGCGTGCTGGAGACCCTGCCCGACGGCTACGGCTTCCTGCGCGCCCCGGAGTCGAACTACCTGCCCGGGCCCGGACGACATCTACGTCTCGCCCTCCCAGATCCGCAAGTTCGACCTGCGCACCGGGCGACACCGTGTCCGGCCAGGTGCGCCCGCCCAAGGAAGGCGAGCGCTACTTCGCGCTCATCAAGGTCGAGGCCATCAACTTCGAGCCGCCCGAGGCGGCCCAGGACAAGGTCCTCTTCGACAACCTGACCCCGCTCTACCCGAGCGAGCGCCTCCGCCTCGAGACGACCCAGGACAACCTGACGGCGCGCGTGCTGGACATGATGACGCCCCTCGGCAAGGGGCAGCGCGGGCCTGATCGTGGCCGCGCCCCGCACCGGCAAGACCATGATCCTGCAGAACATCGCCAACTCCATCGCCGCCAACCACCCCGAGGTCGCCCTCATCGTGCTGCTCATCGACGAGCGGCCGGAGGAGGTCACCGACATGCAGCGCTCGGTCAAGGGCGAGGTCGTCAGCTCCACCTTCGACGAGCCGGCCACCCGCCACGTGCAGGTGGCGGAGATGGTGATCGAGAAGGCCAAGCGCCTCGTCGAGCACAAGCGCGACGTGGTGATCCTGCTCGACTCCATCACCCGCCTGGCCCGCGCCTACAACTCGATCGTGCCGCCCTCGGGCAAGGTGCTCTCCGGCGGCGTCGACTCCAACGCGCTGCAGCGGCCCAAGCGCTTCTTCGGCGCCGCCCGCAACATCGAGGACGGCGGCTCCCTCACCATCATCGCCACCGCCCTCGTGGAGACCGGCTCGCGCATGGACGACGTGATCTTCGAGGAGTTCAAGGGGACCGGCAACATCGGAGATCGTCCTCGACCGGAAGATGAGCGACAAGCGCATCTTCCCCGCCATCGACATCAACAGGAGCGGCACCCGCAAGGAGGAGCTGCTCCTCCCCAAGGACGAGCTGAACCGGATCTGGATCCTGCGCAAGGTCCTGAACCCGCTCTCCCCCGTCGAGGCCATGGAGCTGATGCTGGAGCGCCTGGCCAAGACGAAGTCGAACCGCGAGTTCCTGGAGTCGATGTCGTCGGGCTAGGAACTCGTTCCGGAACGAGTAGCCGGCGTCAAGTCACCCCCGGCGGCCGCCGGCCCTGTGCTAACCTTCGATCGAATGAGCGGACCCGCCACGACCAAGCCCTCGGCGATGATCGAAGCCCTTTACCGCGAGAAGGGCAAGGCCGAGATCGTCGATGGACAGATCGTCCGCATGAGCCCGGCGGGATTCCGGCACGGCGAGGCTTCCCTGGCCATCGCCACGAGCCTCCGCGCTCATCAGCGCGAGCACGGAGGAGGCCGCGGAGTGGGCGACAATGTCGGCTTTCTCGTCGACCTTCCGCACCGGCAGTCCTTCAGCCCCGACGCGGCCTGGTACACCGGTGCGATTCGGGGCCAGGAGTTCGCGGAAGGGGCGCCCGCCTTCGCCGCCGAGGTGCGGAGCCAGGGAGACCATGGACCCAGGGCCGAGAGGGAGATGGCGGCGAAGCGAGCCGACTACTTTGCCGCGGGGACCCTTGTCGTTTGGGATGTGGACCTGTTGAGCCCGGAGCTGATCAAGGTCTATCGCTCGACCGCTCCCGACAGACCCACGATCTACCGACGGGGAGAGATTGCGGAAGCCGAGCCCGCGGTGCCCGGCTGGCGCTTCCGTGTGGACGAGCTCTTCGAATAGCGGCTCACGGCTGCTTGGGGGCGCCCCCGCCGAACCGGTAGACCGTCCCCACCGAGACCCGGACGCCGTCGACGGTCTCGCCGTCCCGCTTGGCGTACAGGTAGTCACCCTGCACGCGCAGCGCCCAGCGCCACGACAGCCGGAGGTCGAGGCCGCCGCCGAACGCCATCCCGAATCCGCTGTCGCTCTCCGAGATCGATACGCCGAGCACGGTGAGGCCCGCGGTGTCGCGCCGCAGGCCGAAGAGGGCCCGCACGAAGAACGAGGCGGAGCCCTTGCGGTTGAAAGCGAATTGGGGACCCACGAGGAGGTTCAGCTCCCGCAGGTCGACGCCCTCGCTCGATCCGAAGTGGAGGCTCGCGTCCAGGACGAGCCCGAAGGACCCCTTGAAGTAGTGGCTGTAGGCGACCCCGCCTCCGTAGAGGCTCTGGTCGTCGGTGTTGAGGTAGGACGGCCCGAAGAACAGGTCGGACCGGCTCGGTTCCTGGGCCAGCGCGGGCACCGACGCGCATCCGAGCGCCGCCACGAGCAGAAGCTTCTTCATTCGGTGGTTCTCCTGCGGGAAGGGGCTCAGACGACCCCGACCCCCGGGCCCGGGCTGTAGTCCGGAAACAGGGACTCGGAGAGTCCGAACTGGGCCCGCGCCACTTCCTGGAAGACGTCGCGGAAATCGGTGGCGGCGGCGAGGTCACGGTTCTCGAAGAGCTGGCTACTCGAGAGGCCCGGCCAGCGACCCAGCACGCGCCCGCCGCGCACGCGCCCCCCGAGGACGGCCATGGCGTAGCCGGTGCCGTGGTCGGTGCCCGCGGACCCGTTCACCCGTGCGGTGCGCCCGAACTCGGTGGTGACGAGAAGCACCACGTCGTCGAGGAGCCCGCCCAGGTCCGTGGCAAAGGCGGCGAGGCCCCCGGCCAGGGATCGGTAGTCGTTGGTGTTGGCCGCGAGCTGGTTGGCGTGGGTGTCGAACCCGCCGTTGACGTTGACGAAGACACAGCGCGTGCCCAGGCCCGCCTTGATGATCTGGGCCGCCTGCCGCAGCGCGTTGCCCACGGCCGCGCTCGGGTAGACCGCCCCGTTGGCGGGCGTGCCCGCCGCGGCCGGCATCTGGGCGATGGCGGCGATGGCCGCGAACGTCTCGCGGCCCACCCGGCCCACATCGGTGTTCGGCGGCTGGTAGAGGGCCCGGAGCAGCGTGTCCGCCTCCGGCTTCCAGCGGGGAGCCCGGACGTCGAACGCGGCCAGCGACTGGGCCACGAGCACGGGCTCTCCCCCGAGTAACGAGCGGGGAAGCTGGGCGGAGAAGGCCACGGCCTCGGTCACGGGCGAGCCGGGGATCCTCGCCACTGCCCGGTCGAGCCAGCCCGTGTTCGTCGTCTTGTCGCCGGGGGTCCCGGACTCCATGAAGTCCTGGGCGTCGAAGTGCGAGCGGGTGAGGCGCGGGTTCCCCACCGCATGGACGAAAGCGAGGCGGCCGTCCCGCCAGAGGGGCTCCAGGGGGGCGAACTCGGGATGCATCCCGAAATAGCCGTCGAGGTTCACCACCCCGTTCGCCTGGCCCGGTCGGGGATGGGCGATGCCGCCCCGGAGGTCGTAGTACTCGGCCTCGCCGTAGGGGCAGACGAGGTTGAGGCCGTCCGCGCCCCCGCGGAGGAAGACGTGCACGAGCACCCTCGGGCCCGCCGCCGCCTCCGCGGTGCGCACGAGGAGCGACGTGGGGTGGAAGCCGATCCCCACGGCGGCGAGACCGGTGTTCCGGATGAAGACGCGGCGCGAGAGGTCCCCGGTCATCGCCTCACCTCGACTGCATCTCGGGCCCGGCCAGGAGAAGGCCCAGCACCCGGGACGCCACGCTCACGATTCCGCCGGGGCTCACCCGGGAAACGGTGGCCAGCGTCTCCCCGGAGACCGTGCCCCCGAAGACGTGGTCGGACAGCGCGGCCGCCGCCGAGCGCGCGTCCTCGGGATTGCCGCCCGCGGTGCGCACGAGCGCGCGCGCATCGACGGAGGCGCCCACGATCGCGCCCTGGGCGAGGTCGATGGAGAAGTTCATCCGGGCCAGCTGCGAGGAGGGGTTGACCCAGTCGTCACCGCGGTTGCTGTAGCCGGTGGGAGGCAGGCTGCCGTAGAGGGGCATGCCCATCTGGTTGAGGACGGCGGTGAGGCCGCGCGCGAGGGTCACGTTCGCCCCCGCCGCCCGCAGCGCGCTGAACGTGAACTCCACCGGCGATTTCGTCTTCCCCGGCCCCCCGTCGAAGGCGGGCACCCAGAACTCGTTGCTGCCCACCATCGCCTTCACCACCTCGGCGATGGCGCCGTCGCTGCGCACGAACGTGTCCGCCATCTTCTCCACGAGCGAGCGGGGCGGCTCGTCGGCCACGAAGCGCTGGGCCAGCTTGCGCGAGACGAAGAGGGCCGTCTTCGGATGCACGGCCAGGTAGTCGAGGAGCTTCGTCCCGTCGTCCTGGCCTCCCCCTGGGGGAAGGGAGAGCCCGAAGACGCTCTTGGCCGCGGGGTCGTGGCTCAGGGGCCGGTAGAGGAAGTTGTAGCCGGCGCGCAGGTTGTCGATCCCCCACCCCGTGAAGGCGCGGGCGGCGTCGATCACGTCCTGCTGCGAGTAGCCGGCGTCCACTCCCACCGTGTGCAGCTCGAGCAGCTCCCGCCCGTAGTTCTCGTTCAGGCCGCCGGTCTGCCGCCCGTTGACCACCCGCACCACGGAGCTCAGGTAGTTGTCCAGGTAGGTGAGCATGGAGGGGTGCGCGGCCACCGCCCCCAGCATGTCGCGGAAGCGGCCGAGCGCGTGGGGACGGATGGCGTCCCGCTCGTACGAGGAGATCGAGTAGCGCTCCTCGTCCCCGCCGATGAAGACGTTGAAGTGGTTGAACCAGAAGTCGACGAGCGCCTCGCGCAGCTGGTTCTTGCCGTGCACCGCCCGGATGATCTTGGCGGTCACGAACTGGTCGAGGATGACCCCGATCGAGCTCTGGTCGCGAAGATAGAGGGCGATGACCTGCGCGACCGGGTACCCGAGGGTCGAGAGGGGCTCGAGCCGGGTGTCGAGCTCGGGGTCGGGCCCCGGCTCGAGCTGCTCGCGGACCCATCGGTCCAGCCCGTGCTCCAGGATCTGCTGCGCTTCTCCCGGGCGGGGCCCGTACCCGAGGCGGTTCAGGAGGTAGACCGCCGCGCGCAGGCCGAGATCCCGGGGGGGCAGGCTCATCCTCTTGTTGCTCAGAGGTTTGGACCGGCCGATCGTAACAAGGTTTAACGTGGCCTCTCCGTAACGACCGTCACACCTTGCCGTCAAACCCTAGGTCCGCCTATACTTGAAAGTTCGGGCCGGTCGCCGAGGCCCGTCGAGGAGCACCCATGAAGCCTGGCATCCACCCCGACTACGTGAACGTCGAACGTCCACTGCGCCTGCGGCGCGACCTGGACGACCCGGTCCACCAAGAAGGAGCTGCGGCTCGAGATCTGCTCGAACTGCCACCCGTTCTTCACGGGCAAGCAGAAGCTGATCGACGCCGCCGGTCGCGTCGAGCGCTTCACCCGCAAGTACGGCAAGAAGGCCGCCTCCCAAGGCAGGCCGCCAAGGCCTGATCGTCCAGGCCTGACCGCCCATCGATGGACGCGATCACCTTCCAGAAGCTGCGCGACATCGAGGCCCGCTTCGGCGAGGTCGAGGGCCAGATGTCCGACCCCGCCGTGGTCCAGGACCCGTCCGCCTACCAGAAGCTGGCCAAGGAGTCGAAGGACATCGCCCCGATCGTCGAGCGCTACCGCGCCTACAAGGACACGCTGGCCAGGAGCTGACCAAGGTCCAGGAGATGGCCCGGGCCGAGTCCGACCCCGAGCTGCGCGAGATGGCCCACGAGGAGCTGCGCGCCCTGGAGGCGAGGCGCGACGCCCTGGACGCCGAGATCCCGCCCCTGCTCGTCCCCGAAGGACCCCAACGACGAGAAGAACGTCCTCCTCGAGATCCGCGCCGGCACCGGCGGCGACGAGGCCGCGCTGTTCGCGGCCGAGGTCTTCCGCATGTACTCGCGCTACGCGGAGCGGCAGGGCTGGAAGGTGGACGTGGTCTCCATGAACCGCACCGGCCAGGGCGGCCTCAAGGAAGTCATCGCCATGGTCGAGGGCGACCGCGTCTACTCGAAGCTGCGCTTCGAGAGCGGCGTCCACCGCGTGCAGCGCGTGCCCGCGACCGAGGCTCGGGGCGCATCCACACCTCCGCGATCACGGTGGCGGTGCTGCCCGAGGCCGAGGAGGTCGACGTCAAGATCGACCCCAAGGACCTGCGGATCGACACCTTCTGCTCCTCCGGCCCCGGCGGCCAGAGCGTCAACACCACCTACTCGGCGGTGCGCATCACCCACCTGCCCACGAACACCGTCGTCTCCTGCCAGGACGAGAAGAGCCAGATCAAGAACCGCGAGAAGGCCATGAAGGTGCTGCGCGCGCGCCTCTACGAGGTGGCGCTCGAGGAGCAGCAGAAGGCCATCGCCAGCGACCGGCGCGAGCCAGGTGGGCTCGGGCGACCGCTCGCGAGAAGATCCGCACCTACAACTTCCAGCAGGCCCGCGTGACCGACCACCGCATCGGCCTCACCATCCACCGGCTGCAGGAGGTCCTCGACGGCGACCTGGACGAGATCGTGAACGCGCTCGATCGCCCACCACCAGGCCGAGAAGCTCAAGGAACCACAGCCCGCTGCTCGCTGACCGCGGGACAGGTAGTTGGCTCCGGGCAGATGAGTACTCCGCCCGGACGGAGTACCCTTCTACCCGTGTTAGTGTGCGGCGCAAGGACCCGCCTCGCCGAGCACTGTCCGATCCGTCACCGGTCTCCTGCAGGAGGCGACCGCTCGCCTCCGCGCCGCCGGCGTCCCGATCCCCGGAGCACGGACGCCGAGCGTCCTCCTGCGCCACGTCCTCGGCTGGGACCGGGCGAACGTCGTGGCGGACGGCGCGGCCGAGGTCGGGGAGCCGGACGCGAAGCGCGCTTCCGCACGCTCGTCGACGAGCGCGCGAGCCGGACGCCCGCTCCAGCACCTGACCGGCCGGCAGGCCTTCTGGCGGCACGAGTTCGTGGTCACGCCCGACGTGCTCATCCCCCGGCCAGAGACGGAGCGGCTCGTCGAGACGGCGCTCGAGCTCCTGCGCGGGGTGCCGCGGCCGTTGATCGTCGACGTGGGCACCGGCACCGGCTGCATCGCTCTCTCGCTCGCCGCGGAGCGGCGCGGACGCCGAAGTCGCGCGCGATCGACATCTCGCCCGAGCCGCGCTCGCGGTGGCCGCGAGGAATCGCGCACGCCTCGGGCTCGAGGCGACGCGTGCGACTTCGTCCAGGGCGACCTGCTCGAGCCCGTCGTCGAGCTGGCCGGGCGCGTCGACCTCGTCGTCAGCAACCCCCCCTACGTCGACGCAAGGCGACTCGGGCCTCGTCGCCCGAGGTCCGCGACCACGAGCCCGCGGTGGCGCTCTTCGCCCCCGGCGACGCGCTTCGGCGTCTATCGGCGCCTGATCGCCGCAGGCTTTCCACGCTGCTTCGGCCGGGCGGCTGCCTGGCTCCTGGAGGTCGGACGCGGCATGGCGGGGCAGGTGAGGCGACTCTGCGAAGCGGCCGGCTTCGTCGTGCCGAGGTGATCGCGGATCTCCAGGGCATCCCGGACCGTGGTCGCTCGACGGCCCGCCTAGGACTCATGCAAAGCTGTGGAACTCGTTCTGGAACGAGTCGGCCACCGCCTACCTGCCCGCGCTCTCGCCGAATAGACTGCTCGCCGATGGACAAGATCCGCGTCGTCGGCGGCCGGCCCCTCGAGGGCACCGTCCGCATCTCGGGGGCGAAGAACGCCTCGCTGCCCGACGCTCTGCGCCGCGCTCCTGACCGACGAGCCCGTGCGTCCTCGCGCAACGTGCCCGAGGTGCGCGACATCCGCACCATGGGCCGCGTCCTCGCCGCGCTGGGCGCGGACGTCGAGTTCCGCGTGGGCGGGACGGTCGAGATCGCGCGCAGCGACGCTCACCTCGGTCGAGGCCCCCTACGACCTCGTCAAGACCATGCGGGCCTCCGTGCTCGTCCTCGGCCCGCTCCTGGCCCGCGAGGGCCGCGCCCGGGTCTCGCTGCCCGGCGGCTGCGCGATCGGCGCCCGGCCCATCAACCTGCACCTCGCGGCCCTCGAGAAGATGGGCGCCGCGATCGCGGTGGAGCACGGCTACGTCGAGGCGCGCGCCGAGCGGCTGCGCGGGGCCGAGATCTACTTCGACACCGTCGACCGTGACCGGCACCGAGAACGTGATGATGGCGGCCTGCCGCGGCCGAGGGCGAGACCGTGCATCCGCAACGCCGCCTGCGAGCCCGAGGTCGAGGACCTCGCCGACGCTGCTCGCGGCGATGGGCGCGCGCATCGAGGGCGCGGGCACGCCGACGATCCGCGTCGAGGGCGTGGACTCGCCTCGCACGGCGCCCGGCACGCGCGTGATCCCCGACCGCATCGAGACCGGCACCTTCGTCGCCGCCTGCGCGATCGCCGGCGGCGACGATCGAGATCCGCGACTGCCATCCCGCCGCACCTGCGGGCGGTGATCGACAAGTTCCGCGAGACGGGCGTGCGCATCGAGGAGGGCCCGGACAACCTGCGCGTGCGCGCCCCGCGCACGCGTGCGCGCCGGCCAACGTCACCACGCTGCCCCATCCCGGCTTCCCCACCGACATGCAGGCCCAGTACATGGCGCTGATGACCCAGGCCGACGGGCGCCAGCACGATCACCGAGATCGATCTTCGAGAACCGCTTCATGCACGTGGCGGAGCTCGCAGCGCATGGGCGCCCAGCGTCCGGGTCGGACGGCCGCACCGCGGTCGTGACGCGGCCCGACGCCCCTCTCCGGCGCGCAGGTCATGGCCACGGACCTGCGGGCCTCGGCCTGCCTCGTGCTGGCCGGCCTCGCCGCCGCCGGGCGAGACGATCGTCGACCGCGTCTACCACCTCGACCGCGGCTACTACCGGATCGACGAGAAGCTGCGCGGGCTGGGCGCGGACATCGAGAGGATCACGCTGAGGCCCGCCGGCGCTCGCGCCGCGCGCGCTCCTCGGCCTGGTACGACGCGCAACCGGCGCGACCTGCCCTGGCGGCGCACCCGCGACCCCTACCGCGATCTGGGTCTCGGAGGTGATGCTCCAGCAGACGACGGTGAAGACGGCCGTCGCCCTACTACGAGACCTTCCTCGCCCGCTTCCCGACCCTCGCGGCGCCTCGCCGAGCGCGCGCGAGGAGGACGTGCTCGCCGCCTGGTCCGGCCTCGGCTACTACCACCGCGCCCGCAACCTGCACCGCGGCGCCCGGCACGTGGTCGAGCGCCACGGCGGCCGCTTCCCGAAGACGCTGGAGGCGGCGCTCGCCGTCCCCGGCGTCGGGCTCTACACCGCGAGCGCCGTCCTCTCGATCGCCTACGGCCTGCCGCTGCCCGTCGTCGACGGCAACGTGCGGCGCGTGCTCGCGCGCCTCTTCGCGCTGCGCGGCCCCGAGTGGCGGCGCGACGGCCGCGTTCTACAACCGCGCCGAGGAGCTGCTCGACCGCGAGCGGCCCGGCGACTGGAACCAGGCCCTCATGGAGCTGGGGGCGACCGTCTGCACTGCCGCGCAAGCCCGCGTGCCCGGCCTGCCCGCTGCGCGCGGCCTGCCGGGCCCTCGCCGCAGGGTCTCGTCGAGCGAGCTCCCGGAGGGCCGCGCGCGACGCGCGCCGCGTGGACGTGACGGTGGCCGCCGCCCTCGTCGAGAAGCAGGGCCGCGTCCTCCTCGTGCGTCGGCGAGGAGGGCCGGCTCCTCGGCCGCATGTGGGAGGTGCCCCAGACCTCGCTCGAGTCGCGCGGGCTGCCGCGACCTCGCGCGCGAGCTGCGCGAGCGCCACGGGCTGCGACGTGGCTCCCGGGCGCGCTCGCCGTCCGGGCCCGCCACGCCATCACGTTCCGGCGCATCCGGCTCGAGGGCTATCGGGCGCGCCTGCGGCGACGCCGCCCCGCCGATCCCGAGCGCTTCCGCTGGGTCCGGCCCGGACGAGCTGGGCTCCCTGCCCGTGTCGTCCCTGACCCGCAAGCTCCTGCGCGGGCTGCGCGCGCCCCAGCTCCCGCTGGAGCTCGAACAGACATGAAGACCCTGCTCAAGCGGCTCCTCGGCGGTGGCGGTGGTCGCGGCGCTCGTCCTGCGCGCTCACCACCTGGCCGCGCATCAACGACGTGGAGACCGGCAAGACGCCGGAGTACCCGGACCTGCGGGTGAAGGAGTACGCGGCCAGCCCCGACCGCGTGGCGAAGGCCGCTGGACCAGGCGCTCGCGCAGGCTGCCGCGCTGGGAGGCGGTGGGAAGCGGGCACGGGCAGGCCAGCCACTCACCTCCAGGCCGTCCACGACCACACCCGTCCTGCCTCTCAAGGACGACGTCAGCGTGCGGATCTGGCGGGAGGGGGACAGGACGAGGGTGAGCGTCCGCTCCCGGTCGCGGACTCGGCCCGGCTGATTTCGGCCAGAACGCGCGCAACATCCGCGAGCTCCTGGCCGCCCTGGACCGCCGAGCTTTCCTGAAGCCGGGCCGGTGTAGACTGTCTGAATGAGCCAGGCCCGGCCTCGCCCGAGCCCACCGAGATCGCCGGCCGCTACCAGGTCATCCAGAAGCTCGGCGCGGGCGCCTTCGGCACGGTCTACAAGGCCAAGGACAAGGTCCTCGGCCGCATGGTCGCGATCAAGACCATCCGCCTCGAGGGCCTGGCCGCCGCGGGGGCCGAGCCTCGACGAGATGCTGGACCGCTTCGAGCGCGAGGCGCAGGTCGCGGCCCAGCTCAAGCACCCGAACATCGTCACCATCTACGACATCGGCGAAGCGGACGGCCTGAGCTACCTGGCCATGGAGTTCATCGACGGCGTCGGGCCTCGACAAGGTGATCGCCGAGCGCCGGCCGCCTGCCCGTGGAGCGGGCCGCCTCGCTCGGGGCCCAGGTGGCCGACGCGCTCGACTTCGCCCACAAGCACGGCGTCGTCCACCGCGACATCAAGCCCGCCAACATCATGATCGAGGCGGGCGACCGGGTGAAGGTCACGGACTTCGGCATCGCCAAGGTCACCGACTCCGGCGAGCACCTCACCATGACCGGGAGCCTGCTCGGCACGCCGTCCTACATGAGCCCGGAGCAGGCGCGCGGCGGCGGCGATCGACGGGCGCAGCGACCTCTTCTCGTCTGGGCTGCGTCCTCTACGAGATGGTCGCGGGCAAGAAGGCCTTCCGCGGCGACTCCATCACCGCCCTCATCTTCAAGATCATCACCGAGGAGCCGCCGCCCATCCGCGAGCTCGACCCGAACGTGCCCGACGAGATGCGTCCGCATCATCGCGAAGGCGCTGGCCAAGACGCCCGGACGCCGCTACCAGTCCGGGCGCGAGATGGTCGACGACCTCCTGGCCCTGACCAGGGCCGGGTCGAGCCCGACCGTGCGCCAGGTCGAGACCCCCACCGCCCCCGGAGGGACGTCGCCGCTCGCCAGCCCCACGATCCGAAGCGCGCCCACCGTGCAGGGCGCGCTCCCCACGTTGCACGAGACCCCGACCGTGGCCGCGCCGACACGCGTCGCCCCCCCGCCCATTCCCAAGCCCGCGCCGCCGGCGCCATCCGCGCGACCCCAGCCGGCCGCCGCGCTTCCCGCGCGGAAGTCGGGCAGCGGCGCGGGGCTGCTCATCGGCCTGGCCGCGGCCGGCCTCGTGCTGCTCGCCCTCGCCGCGGGTGCCGGCTGGTACTTCTTCCTGCGCAAGCCCGCCACCACTCCGGTCGCCGACGGCGGTCACGACCGAGCCCACGCTGGCCCCGGCCACGGCTCCTCCGGCCTCCGTGGCGGCCGCCACGCTGCCGACGCCTCCCAGCGTCGCCCCCACCGCCGCGCCGACGGTACAGGCGGAACCCGCACCGGGTGCGAAGGTCCCCGCAACCCGACCGGCCCCCCCGGTGGCGACGCGCGGGGCCCGGACCGCGACCGAGACGGCTCCACCCCCCGTGACCCCCGTGGCCCCGCCCGCGAACGAGGTGCCGCAGTCCCGGTCGAGGAGGCGCCCCTGGACGGTCGGGCCGCCGGGGAGAGCGTTGCTTCGAAGTACAGCAGCCACCAAGGCAGCCCGGGGACGAGCTACGGGACCGGCGGCGCGACCCGCCGCCGCGAGCGCACTCCCACGCAGCTCGCCCCCGTGGAGAGGCCCGCGGTGGGGACACTCCGTCTCATCGTCAACGCACAGGAGGCCTTCCACACCAAGAACCGCCGCTACGGCACCCTCGCGGAGCTCGTGAGCGGGCAGGTCCTCTTCCTCGACGCCCCGCACCAGGGGGCGGTAGTGATGAAGCCCGGCTACCGGATCACGGTGGAGCTGGGGGACGACAGCTTCCGCGTGCTGGCCACCCCGCTCACCGGCGGCCGCTTCTTCCTGGGTGACGACTCCGGGATCATCCGACCCGGCACGGAGTAGCGGTCAGAACTTGTCGGGCCGGGCCTGGGCCAGGTAGGGAGCGACCCCCTCGAAGATCTCCTGGGCCTTGCGTACGTCGGCGGGGGTGAAATCGGCGCCCGCCTCCCCCGGCGTGTCTCCCTTGCGGCTGATCTGCGCGACGCCCACCGGTGTGCCACGGAAGAGAATGGGCACGGTGATCATCTTCTGGATGGGAGCGGGCCGATCGCGGAGCCTGATGCTCTCGAAGAAGGACACGTGCTTGACCAGGGGGACGTTGTTGATGGCCTCCCCCTGCTTCTTGCCGAGCACGTTGACCGCGATGGAATCGCGCTTGGTCACGGGGATGGTGCCGAGCTCGTTGAACTTCCGCGGGGAGAGGAATCGCAGGTGCTTGTTGTCGTGGGTGAGGAGGAGGATCGCCACCTCGTCCGCCTTGCAGGAGAAGGCCGCGCTCACCGCCTTCACCACCCGGTCGGACATGTCGAGGAGGAGCTCTTTCGGATCGGGCACCTTGGCCTTCTGCCCGGCCATCGCCCCGAGGATGTCGTAGAGCTCCTTCATGCTCTGCCCCGAATTATACGGCATCCGACTGAGCACCCGGCTCCGGAAAGCGCACGGTGGCGAGCCACGAAGCATCCGCCGCGCGGGAATGGCGGCGCAGGATCGCCCGCAAACGCCGGAAAAGGCTCGCTTCGAGGACTCGCTCGGCTCCGTCGATCTGGATGGGCGCGCTCCCTATCCCCGCCTCGCTCATGTACTCCGAAGTGCCATAAAGTGGCTGCCCCCTCTGGACGACCAGGAGAATCGCCGATCGCTCGCCCGACAGGAGACGCTCGGGATTCTCGGTGACCAGGAAGTCGGCGGGCGCGCCCACGGTGAAGCCCCCGACGGGCAGTCGAGCCACCTCGCCGCTGGCTCCCGCGGCCATACGCAGGAGCTCGGGGCCGGGGAACACTCCTTCCCGTTGGGCCGCGGCGAGGTTCGAGAGGGCGTCACGGCTCCCTGCGGCGGCGCTGTCGCTCCCGAGCCCCACGCGCACTCCCGCGGCCACCAGCTCGCGCACGGGCGCCGTCGCACCGTAGAGGCGGCGGTCCGTCTCCGGGCACCAGACCAGGGAGGCGCGCGCCGCGGCCAGACGGGGCGCATCCTCCACGCGAAGGCCCGTCCCGTGAAGGATCACCGTGTTCTGCCGCAGCACTCCGGCGGCGGCGAGCACGTCCAGCTCGGCCCGGCAGCGCTCGTCGGTGCCCTCCGCCGCCCGCACGAACCACGGGATCCGGCGGTCGGTCGTGCGGTAGGTGCGGCGCAGGCGCGGGCTCTGCCCGGGCGAGGGGGCGAAGCCGTAGCGTCGCTGCACCCGCACGGGAAAGTCGGAGCGTCCGAGCGCGCGGTGGTCGGGGCCGTGGTGCACGACCGCGGTGGCGCCCGCGAAGAGGTTGCGCAGCCCTCCCAGGAACAGCCGGTCGGGGACCGGTATCGCGAGCACGTCGCGCAGATCGCCGGCCGCCTCCTCGACCGAGGCCGTCCACGCGTAGAGGCTCGGAAAGGGCGGACGGCCCAGGGGAGGGAAAGCGGCGAGATCGAGCACGTCGTGGGCATTCACGAAACCGGGAAGCAGGCTTCGACCCTCGAGGTCCACCTCGGGGCCGCCTCCGGTCGCGCCGCCCGCCGGTGCCACCGCCGCTACGCGGCCCTGATCGAGGAGCAGGTCGAGAAGCCCGGTGTCCTCCCCCACCCGGGCCCGACGGAGCCACCACCGCAATCTTCAGTCCTCGCCCGCGGCGCGACGCGCGCGGCCGCGCAGGCGCGCGAGGCCCTCCACCAGGCGGCGCTCGACGTCGAGGGCGTAAAAGCCGAGCCCCACCCGGATCCTGGCCAGCCTCCGAAGGAGCCGCTTCCCGATCCGACGCCCCCGCGGGCGATTGGCCTCCGCGAGGAAGAAGTCGTAGCGGCGCGCCTTCTCCGCCACCGCGGGGGGGACGAAGGCCCCGGTCTCGAGCCTGGCCTCCGCCCAGTCCAGGAGCCGCTGCGGGGGGACGAACCCGGGGGGCGCGGGCCCGGTGCCGCCGGGATAGGGCGCGTAGAGGCGGATCGGCGTCTCGAAGCTCGCATCGATCCGTCGGATCGAGCGGGCGATGCGGTGGATCGCGGCGAGGCCGCCCGGCTCGCGGCCCGGCGCACCCGCCGTGAACGAGAACCGCCCGCCGATCCCCGCGCGGTGCAGCCTCTCCGCCGCCTCCAGGAGGGAAGCCGCGGCCTCGCCCTCGAGCGCGATCTCGCCCGCGGTGGACACCCGGAGCTGCCGGCAGCCGCTGCCGGCGAGCGCGCGCAGGAGCTCGGGGGGCTGGCGGCTGAGGGTCGACGCGGCCCCCGTCCCCGACCAGGCCACGTGCACGCCCTGCTCGAGCAGGGCGCGGCCGATCGCCTCCGCCCGCCGTGGCTCGCCGAGGAAGTCCTCGTCCCGGAACGCGACCTCGGCCAGCCGGTGCCGTCGGATGAGCGCAACGAGCTCGGCCACCACCCGCTCCGCGCGCAGCGCGGTCCAGGGGCTCGCCTCCGAGCCGGGGCGGCCGCGGCTCGAGCAGTAGTCGAGGCGGCGGGCGTCGCTCCAGCGGAAGTAGACCTCGAGGTCGATGAGCCCGTAGTCGACGGGCGGGAGGTGGCCCATGTCCTCGCGTTCCCGGACGCGGCCCTCCACCATCGCTCCCTCCCGTCCCCGGGCCACGCCGGGGCCGTCGAGCCCCTCCACCGGCTCGCGCTCGCGGAGGGCGGCAACGACTTCCTGGAGCGTTCGCTCTCCCCAGCCCACCACCGCGATGTCCGCCGCCTCCGGAGCGAGGCATTCCCCCGCTCGATGGGTGGGGTGGGCGCCGCCCCAGAGGACCGGCAAGCCGGGCCGGGCCGCGCGGGCCGCCCGCGTCACGCGCAAGGCGTCCGCGATCGGGGTGCCCGTGCGCACGGTGACGCCGAGGCAGAGGGCTTCGCGCGAGAGCTCGGCCACGCGCGCTTCGGGAGCGAGGTCGAGGCGGCCGTCGATGACGACCACCGGCTGCCCGGGCAAGGCCGACCCGATATGCAGGAGGCCGAGAGGGAGGACGTGGTCCTGGTCGCGCGGGTGATAGAGGATGACGGGACCGGCGATCCTCACCCCTTCACCGCCGAACACCCTCGAGCACGGTGATCTCACCCGACACCCTCAACAGGGGCCAGCCCCGAACGAGCTCCTCGGCGGCGGCGAGGACGCCGAAGGCCTGCGGGTGCGCCGCCGCCCAGCGGCCGCGGTCTCGGCCGGGGAGCAGCACCCCCAGCGCGAAGATCGCGCGCCATTCGAGGCCGGGACCGAGGGCGGTGCGGACCTCGCGAACGGTGAGTGGCGGCTCGGCGTCCCCCTTGAGCCCGACGCCCGACGCGCGGAGCGCGCGCTCGAGCAGGGCGGGCAAGGGCCGCGCTCCCGGAAACCCGAGAAGGACGACGGCACCCGCGGGCAGCCAACGCCTCAGCCGGTGCCCGACCTCCGCAAGTCCGAGGCGGGCGACCGTGTCCGGGGCCACGAAGGCCGCGCCGCACGGGCGTTCCGGCTCTCCCTGCTCCAGGTCGAGCACGCGCGCACCGGCAGGGAAGACCTCCATCTGTCGCTCGTGCAGGACGTGGTCGTAGAGCCGCTCCACCGGGTTCGCCCCGTGCGCTTGCGGGCCGCTACCCATCGCGGGTCGCGAAGAGCACCGGGTATCGCCCGTCCGGGCCCTTCCCGCGCAGCCGGCGAAGGACGTCCTCCCCGAGCTCGCGCACCGCCCGCGGCCAGCCGAGGAGCCGGAGCGACCACCCGGCCCCCTGGAACTGCTCGGGCAGCTCGTCGCGCACGAGGTAGCCGGGCCTCGCCTCTCGCGGCACGGCCATCCCCACGAGCGCCCGCTCCTCCTTCATCGCGCGGGACACCTGTGCTTCTCCGTCCGCTCGCTTGCGAAAGACCGGCGAGTCGAAGGCGACGAGCGCTCCCCCGCGCCGTGTCACGCGCCGCAGCTCCACGAGCGACCTCGAGAGCGACCGCCCGCAGTGGAGCGAACCCGCCGCCCACACGAGATCGAACCGCCCCGGCTCCAGGGGCAGCGCGTCGAGCTCCGCCTCCGCGCGTGGAAAGGGCTCGGGAGCCGGGGCGAGGCCCCCTCCGGGCTCGAGCCCCGAGTCCACCACCGCGAGGCGGTGGCCGCCTTCGATCAACTGCCGGCCCGGCTCACCACCCACCACCAGCGTGTCCCAGGGGCCCGGTCCGAGCGCGTCGCCGGCGAGGGCCAGACCCTCGGCGAGGCAACGGCTCCGCTCCTCCTCCTCGCGGAGGGATCGCGCGGGGACCCGCGGCACCCGCCGGCGAATCTCGCGGAAGGCATGGATCGTCTGCCGCCTCTCCTCCGGCAACAGGAGGTGGACGCCGTCGCGGGTGGCGAACCAGCGCTGCTCCACGCGGCAGAGAAGCCCGCGCCCCCGCGGCACGAGCGGGGCGCCACAGCAGGAGCAGCACCATCCCACCCATTGTTCGGACGGCGCCGGGGACGGCTCGAGCTGCTCGTCGCGCATGGCGTCCTTCAAGGATAGCGGACGTCCACGAGGTCGCGCACGAACCCCGGCCACCGCTTCCCGATCAGGACGAGGGTAGCGGCATAGGCGACGAGGCCCGCGACCACCGCGAACGGAAAGCCGGGGACAAAGAACACCGCGGTGGCCATGGGCAGCGAGGCGAGAAGAGCGCGCGCGACCGCACCCCGCACCGCCACCGGAAACCGCGCGACCCGACACGCGCGGGTGCCCAGGAGGAACAGGAGCAGCTCGGAAGCGAGGAAGCCGAGGGCGGCGCCCATCGCTCCCATCGCGGGCACCAGGACGAAGGCGAGGCCGGCGGCCGCGGCGACCCGGAGCGCGGTGAGCCGAGGCAGCCAGTGGGCACGGCCGGCGGCGACGAGCGCGCTCACGAGGAGGGCGTTGAGGAAGAGCGGGACGAGCGCGGGGGCGAGGACGCGGAGGGACGGCGCGGCGGGGTCGTACCCGCCGCCGAACAGCAGCTGCAGCAGGCCGGGCGCGACCAGGAGGAGACCGCAGGCGGCGGGCACGGCCAGGAAGGCCAGGGTGGCCGCGGTGCGCTGGCGCACCGGCCCCTCGCCGCGCAGGGCTTCGCGGGTCAGGGCGGGCATGGCCCCCGCGGCGACTGCGCTCGGCACCAGGTTCAGGAACTCGACCACGCGCAGGCCGGCCAGGAAGAGGCCGGCCTCGCGCCCGCCGCGGAGGAAGGAGAGGACGAGGAACTCCACGCGCAGGCTCAGGAGGGCGAGCCCGCCGTTCACGGCGAGGGGCGCGGACTCCCGGAGGATGGACCGGAGGGGCGGATCGGGCGGACCGGCGGGCGCGGGCTTGCGCCGGAGGAGAAGGAGGCCGAGCGCGATGGCGGGCAGGGCGGAGAGCGCGTGGGCCCAGGCCACTCCGGCGAGGCTCGCCCCGCGGAGGAGCGCGCCGCCTACGAGGACGAGGCCGGCGAGCCGCAGGCCGAAGATGACCGCCGACTCTTGCCCGCGGTCGCCCCGCGCCCGTAGCGCTACGCCGAGGAACTCGCTCCAACCCGCGAGCACGAAGAACAGGACGAGCGGAACGAGGACCGGGGCGACGGGAAGGGCGACCGCGGCCAGGCCGACCACCCCCGCGGTGATGACCAGCTTGGCCCGCGTCATGGCCCGGAGCGAGAGCGTCCCTGCCACGAGGGCCCGTGATGCCGTCCCCTGCAATCCCAGGTCCGCGGCCTCGGCCAGGACCACGGCGATGACGGAGAGCCGGCCGAAGAGCCCGAAGTCGGCGGCGCCCAGCCGGCGGGCCAGGAGGAGGGTGGTGAGCAGGCCGACGAGGCGCGCCAGCACCTCGGTGCCGAGCTTGATGGCGCTGCCCTTCGTGGCCTCGGCGGCGTCGCGGGCGGCGGACGGCGGAGGGGCGATGTGGTTCGCGCTCGGAGGCGTCAAGGCGGGAGCCAGGACCAGAGCGGAGTGTATTCGCCGGGCGCGAGAACGGTCAATGCGCAACGTGCCCCGTGATAGGCTTGGAAGTTATCATGCTCTCGCAAGCGGTCGCTCTCCTGGGCGCGTGGGCGGTGTCCGCCGTCCTGCTCGGCTGGCCGCACCTGCCGGGCCCCTGGCGCCGTCGCCTGGCCCTCCTGTCCAGCGGAGGCGCCGTCGTCTCGCTCATCCTGGCCATGAGCACGGAAGGCTTCCGGGAGTCTCCGACCGTCGCCGTCTTCCTCCTCGGCCGACCCTACGTGCTCGAGAACACCGCCGCCTCCGCGGGGCTGCCCTACTACGTCCTCACCGGCGTGCTGCTCTTCCTCGGCGTTGCGGGACTGGCGCTCGGGGACGACGCCGCGCGACGCCTCCGGCGCCGGCCCGTGGCCATCGCGGTGGCCCTGAGCCTCCTCATCACCGCCGTGCGCTTCCTGCTGGAGAAAGCCGCGGCCCCCGCCGGCTGGACGCACGCGGTGGGGATCACCTGGATCGCCCCCATGGTCGGGGCCTACCTGGCCCTGCACTTCCGCGCCGAGAAGCAGAGCTTCCGGGCGCTCCTGGGCGCGCTCGTCTTGTACGCGTTCGCGGCGAGGGGAGCGGTGGCCGCCCTCATGGTGGTGGCCACCCATTGGCGGCTGGGCTCGCACTACGACGTCTCGCCCCTGACGCTCGTGGTCAACCCCATGACCGGCCAGGCCTACTCGTTCGCTTCGGGCAGCGCCGAGCAGATCAGGAACGTCGCCATCCTGCCCCAGCTCGTGGTCTGGCCGATCTACACCGTGCTCGCCGGACTGCTTGGCGTGGCGCTGGCCCGGATCGTGATGGCGGCCTGGGGACGCCCCCAGTCGCCGGCCGTCTCTCCGTCCTCGCCCGACCCGCTCCCGCAGGACTAGCCGAGGCTCACCTCACCCGGCACTGCGTGGAGCCCGTGCCGGACCCACAGCGCATGCTGCCGTCGTCGAACCGGGAACAGAACAACCCCGACTGGCAGTCGGCGTCCACGGTACACGTGTCGCATTCACCGCCGCTGCTGCAGCCCGCGAGAGGCAGGATGGCCAGGGCGAGACCAGCCACGGCAAGAGACTTGCGAAAGAGGCTCATCCGTTTCGGGCTCCTTAACAAGCGTTCGCTCCTCCTTCCTATTCTAAGGGCGCTCCCGGCTCCGGGGAAGCGGGAAATCGCTCTGCCGCCAGTGTTTGACGGTCCCCCCCGCGGGCGTGTAACTTAGTGGTTTTGGCGAATCACTGAACTCGAAACGATGACCACGATCATGGATCTCCGGTCGACCCTCAACCTGCCTAAGACCGACTTCCCCATGAAGGCCAACCTGCCCCAGGCGGAGCCGCGCCGGCTGGAGCAGTGGAAGGCCGAGGGGCTCTACGGCAAGCTGCGCCAGGCGCGCGAGGGCCGCCCGACCTTCGTCCTCCACGACGGCCCGCCCTACGCCAACGGTCACATGCACCTGGGCACCGCCCTCAACAAGATCCTGAAGGACGTGGTGGTGCGCAGCCGCTCGATGGCGGGTCACGACGCGCCCTACCTTCCCGGCTGGGACTGCCACGGCCTGCCCATCGAGCTGCAGGTGGACCGCAGCCTCGGGTCGAAGAAGAGGGAGATGTCGGCGGTGGCCTTCCGGAAGGCCTGCCGCGCCCACGCGGAGAAGTTCGTGGAGATCCAGCGCGCGGAGTTCGAGCGCCTGGGCGTGCAGGGGGAATGGGAGGACGCCGTACCTCACCATGTCTCCCGGCTACCAGGCCACGATCGTGCGCCAGCTCGCCGGCTTCGTGGAGAAGGGCCTCGTCTACAAGGCCAAGAAGTCGGTCCACTGGTGCATCTCCGACCGCACGGCGCTCGCGGAAGCGGAGGTCGAGTACGACGAGCACCACGTGAGTCCTTCCATAGACGTGAAGTTTCCGCTGTCCGAGGCCGATCGGCCGACAGCTCGAGGCGCGCCATCCCGGGCTCGCGGGGAAGAATGTCGCGGCGGTAATCTGGACGACAACTCCCTGGACGCTTCCCGCCAACCTCGCCCTTGCCTTTCATCCGGAAGCGGACTACGCGTTCTACCCGATCGAGGGGACGAAGGACGTTGTTCTGATCGCGACGTCGCTGGCCGAAACGGCGGCCCGGCGATGGCAGAGCTCTCCGGCTCGAGCCTCCGCTCGCGCGAAACGAAGGGCGCGGAGCTCGAGGGAGTGCGTTTCCGCCATCCCTGGATCGACCGCGACTCGCCGGGGGTGCTCGGCGACTACGTGACCCTGGACACGGGCACCGGCGTCGTGCACACCGCGCCCGGCCACGGCTGGGACGACTACCTGACCGGCGTGCGCTACGGCCTCGACATCTACTGCCCGGTGGACGAGGGCGGCTTCTTCCTGCCCGAGGTGGAGCGCTTCGCGGGCAAGCAGGTCTTCGACGCGAACCCCGAGATCGTCGCGCTTCTTGGAGGAGAAGGGGGCGCTCCTCGCCCGCGGCAAGGAGACGCACTCCTACCCGATCTGCTGGCGCTGCAAGAACCCGATCATCTTCCGCGCCACCGAGCAGTGGTTCATCGCCCTCGACGGCGAGGGCCGGCTCCGCGAGAAGGCCCTCGAGGCGATCGAGCGCGTCCGCTGGTTCCCGGCCTGGGGCGAGGAGCGCATCCGCAACATGATCGCCGACCCGTCCCGACTGGTGCATCTCGCGCCAGCGGCTGTGGGGCGTGCCCATCACCGCCTTCTACTGCAAGGGCTGCGGGAAGGCGGTGATCGCGTGCGGACCTCTGCCGCCGGGTCGCCGACCTGTTCGAGAAGGAGAGCGCCGACGCCTGGTACGAGCGGGAGGCGAAGGACCTCCTGCCCCCCGGCTTCGCCTGCCCCGAGTGCGGCGAGGACGACTTCGAGAAGGAGAAGGACATCCTGGACGTGTGGTTCGACTCCGGCTCCTCGCACGCGGCGGTCCTCGGCCACCGCAAGGACCTGCCCTGGCCGGCCGACGTCTACCTCGAGGGGAGCGACCAGCACCGCGGCTGGTTCCACTCCTCGCTGCTGATCGGCGTGGCCACCCGGGGCGAGGCCCCCTACCGCCAGGTCATCACCCACGGCTTCACCGTCGACGCCGAGGGCAAGAAGATCTCCAAGAGCCTGGGCAACGACGTGGACACCCAGAAGCTCATCGCCCAGCTACGGCGCGGAGATCCTGCGCCTGTGGACGATCATGGTCGACTACCGGGAGGACATGCGCTTCTCCGACGAGATGCTGAAGCGCGTGGCCGAGGCCTACCGCAAGGTCCGCAACACCTGCCGGTACCTGCTCTCGAACCTCTACGACTTCGACCCGGCGAAGGACGCGGTGGCGGAGGCCGACCTGGACGAGCTCGACCGCTACGCGCTCGCACCGGCACCGTCAGGTGGTGGCCCGCGTGCTCGAGGCGCTACGACGCCTACGAGTTCCACGTCGTCTACCACCAGCTCGTCCAGTACTGCGCCGCCGACCTGTCGTCCTTCTACCTGGACGTCCTGAAGGACCGGCTCTACTGCGACGCGGCCGACGGGCCCGAGGCGCCGCTCCGCCCAGACGGTGCTGCACCGGATCGCTGCGTGACCTCGCCCTCCTGATCGCTCCGGTGCTCCCCTTCACCGCCGACGAGGTCTGGCCGCTCGTCCCGGGGGGCGCGGAGTCGTCGGTGCACCTCGCCGTCTTCCCCGGGGCCGAGACGCGCCGACGAGGCGTGCTCGAGCGCTGGGCGACGCTCCTGGAAGTGCGCGCGGTCGTGACCAAGGCCCTCGAGGAGGCCCGGGCCGCGAAGCTGATCGCGTCGAGCCTGGAGGCGCGGGTGACGGTGCGGGCGCCGGCGGCCACGCTCCTGGCCCTGCGCCGCCACGAGGACGAGAGCCGCGTCTTCCCGGGCAACCTCGCCAACCTGTTCATCGTGAGCAAGGTCGACCTCGCTGAAGGTCCGAGGCGCGTCGCGGTCGAGGTGGACCGCGCCGCCGGCGGGAAGTGCGAGCGCTGCTGGACCTACTCCGAGAAGGTCGGCCGCTTCCCCGTCCATCCCGGCGTCTGCGAGCGCTGCGCCGCCGTGCTGGAGGCGGCGTGAGACGGCGCTTGCCCCACATCCTTCTCATGGCTCGCTGTCGTGGCCCTCGACCAGCTCACCAAGTGGCTGGTCGTGCGCAAGCTGGACCTCCACGAGTATCCGCCCGATCGTGGACGGCCTCTTGAGCCTCAGCCACGTGCGCAACCGGGGGGCGGCCTTCGGCATCCTCTCCGACGCCGACCTGCCCTACCAGGCCGCTGCTCTTCTCCGTCCTGAGCCTGCTCGCCCTCCTCGCCATCGCCGTCTACGCCTACCGGCTCCCCGCCGCGGCCCGGCTCCCTCGGACCGCGCTCTCCCTCGTCCTGGGGGGCGCTTTCGGCAACCTGATCGACCGGCTCCGCCTCGGCTACGTCGTCGACTTCGTCCACGTCTACTGGAGGCAATACCAGTGGCCGGACTTCAACGTGGCCGACTCCGCCATCACGATCGGCGTCGCCCTGCTCATCCTCGACATCCTGCGCTCGCCGCATGCGGAGCGGGCGCGCCCGGCCGGGATGACGGAGATGGCCTCGTCCGCCGGGAGGACCGACTGAGATGCATCCGCGCCTCTTCACGCTTCCCGCCGTTCGACCTCTTCGGCCGCGCAGTCGGGGCCCTTCACGCTCCACACCTACGGCGTCCTCCTGGCCGTGGCCTTCCTCGCCGGGCCTCTGGGTGGCCGCGCGCCAGGCGAAGCGGGCCGGCCTCGACGCGAACCGCGTCACCGACATGGCGGTCTACGTCCTCATCGCGGGGCTCCTGGGCGCGAAGGTCATGCTCCTCGTGTCGTGGACTGGCGCTACTACTCGACGCACCTGCGGAGACCTCTGGTCGCTCTTCCAGAGCGGCGGCGTCTTCTACGGCGGCCTCCTGGCCGGAATGCCCGTGGCCTGGTGGTACGTGCGCCGCTACGCGCTGCCGGGCTGGGCCACCGCCGACGTCCTGGCTCCCGGGGTCGTGATCGGCCAGGCCATCGGCCGCCTCGGCTGCTTCGCCGCGGGCTGCTGCTTCGGCAAGCCGGCCACGGTTCCCTGGGCGGTCACGTTCACCGACACCTACGCCATGCGCCACGTGGGCACGCCCCTGGACATCCCGGTGCACCCGACCCAGATCTACGAGTCGCTCGCCTGCTTCCTGATCTTCTTCTTCCTGCTCTGGCTCGCCCCCCGGAAGCGCTTCGACGGCCAGGTCGTGCTCGCCTACGTCGTCCTCTACTCGGTGGCCCGCTTCACCCTCGAGTTCTTCCGGGGCGACCCGGATCGGGGCGGGATCTACGGCGTCTCCACCTCGCAGATCATCGCGATCGTCCTCGTCCTGGCCGCAGCCGCCCTCTACCCGCGGCTCCGCCGCCAGCCCATCACCCCAGCGCCCGCGCCCGCCTAACCCCGGCCGCTCGAGGGCGCGGGCGATGGGGAAGGAAGAGGCGTACGAGCTCGTGGTCAAGGCCCCCGACGTGGGCCTTCGGATCGACTCCTGGCTCGCCAGAGCTCTCCCCCACCTGAGCCGGGCGCGGTTGCAGACCTTGATCGGCAATGGTCAGGTCCGGGTCGACGGGAGCAAGACGCGTTCGTCCATGCGCGTCCGGGCCGGCCAGACGGTCTCGGTCGTCGTCCCCGCTCCCGTCGACCCGGTGCCTCGGCCCGAGGACATCCCGCTGGACGTCGTGCACGAGGACGCCCACCTCGTCGTCGTGAACAAGCCCGCGGGCCTCGTCGTCCATCCCGGCGCGGGGGCGCCCGGGGGCACGCTCGTCAACGCCCTCCTGCGACACGTGCGGGACCTGTCGGGAATCGGGGGCGTGCTTCGCCCCGGCATCGTGCACCGCCTGGACCGCGGCACCTCCGGGCTGCTCGTGGTGGCCAAGGACGACGCCACTCACAGAGCACTCGTCGCCCAGTTCGCCGGCCGGACCGTGGAGAAGGAATACCTGGCGCTGGTGCTGGGGGTGCCGCGCGCCCGGCAAGGGACGATCACTGCCGCCCATCGGGCGCGACCCCGTGCACCGGAGGCGCATGTCCGTGCGGGCCACCCGCGGTCGCGAGGCCCGGTCGTCCTGGACGCTCGAAGAGGCTTTCGACGGCGCCGCCCTCCTGCGCGTGCGCATCCACACCGGGCGCACCCACCAGATCCGCGTCCACCTCGCCTCCCTGGGTCATCCGGTGGCGGGAGACGCCACCTACGGGGGCACATCCCACTCGCGCAGGGTTGCGGCGAGGGAAGCCCTGCGCGAGCTATCAAGGCCAGCGCTTCATGCGGCTCGTCTGGCCTTTGTTCATCCCGCGTCCGGCCAGCGCATGTCCTTCGAGGCCCCTCTGCCCAAGGACCTCGTGGACGTCCTCGACCGTCTCCGCGCCGCCACCGCCGGAGCCGGCCTGCTATCATGACGACCATGGGAGGAGCTCGCCGGCTCGCGAGCCGGCGCGTGTACGAGGGCAAGGTCCTCGCCCTCGACGTGGACGAGGTGGAAGAACCGGGGGGCGTGCGCGCGGTGCGCGAGGTGGTGCGGCACCGCGGCTCCGTGGCCGCGCTGCCCGTCCGGGCCGATGGTCGGGTGGTGCTCGTCCGCCAGTACCGCTACGCGGTCGACGCGGATGTCTGGGAGCTTCCCGCCGGCCGCCTGGACGCGGGCGAGACGCCGGAGACGGGGGCGCGACGGGAGCTGGAGGAGGAGGTGGGCCTCCGCGCGGGAGAGCTGGAGCCGCTCGTCACCTTCTTCACCACCCCCGGCTTCTGCGACGAGCGGATCCACGTCTTTCGCGCCACCGCGCTCGCGGAGGTGCCGGCGCGGCCCGAAGCCGACGAGCGGATCGAGCCGCGTGCCTTCGACCTCGCCGAGACCCTGGCCATGATCCGGAGCGGCGAGGTGCGGGAGGGCAAGACCCTCGTCGCCCTGCTGCTCGAGAGCGAGCGACGGCGGGGGACACAAGGCTCGTGACCGACGACCGGCGCAAGACGCGGCGGCGGAACGTCCCCTTCGTACGCAGTGCCGTCCTCGAGGTGCGCGGCCGCAACCACATCGTGGCCGTACAGGACCTGAGCGCGGACGGGGCCTTCCTCTCCACGCGCCTCGCCATGCAGGACGGCGAGCGCGTGCGTCTGCGCACCGTGCTCCCCCGCGACGGTCGGGAGGTGACGATCCCCTGCCAGGTGGTCTGGACGAGCGAGAAGCTGGACGCCCCCTCCGGTCGACCCGCGGGGGTGGCGGTGCGCTTCGTCGGCCTCGATCCCACCATCCAGCGGCGGCTCGCCGAGTTCTCGGAGGAGGGGTTCGCGCCCGGCCCGGAGCCCTCGCCCCTCCAGCACTTCGAGTACCGCGTGGTCGACACCAAAGAGATCAACGTCGACGAGCTGAACCAGCTCGGCCTGGATGGCTGGCACCTGGCCAGCGCCCTGCCCGTCCCCCCCGGCTTCCGCCTGATCTTCCTGCGGAGGCTCTAGAGAGAACCCGCCCCCCGCGACCTGAAGAAGCCGGCGCACGTGGAGGGATTCAAGGAACCTGGATCGACTTGAGGTATTCGACGAGCCCCTCGATCTTCTCCTGGACCTTCTTCTCCGAGTAGCCCTCCCCGGAGTCCTTGAAGGCGTCGCCCCACACCGGCATGTCCGCCCCTCCGTGGCCCTTCACGGGTTCGCGGCCATCGATGATGCGGAGCACCATCTCCTTCGGATAGGTCCCCTTGTTGCGCTGGGTGAGCAGCGTGAGATCCGGGGGCTGCACGCGCAGGCGCTCCGCGAGCATGCCGTTGCCTCGACCGTCGGTGCCGTGGCACACCGCGCAATAGGTCATGTAGGTCGCTCGCCGGGTGGTAGGCGAGGGGGACTGCTCGGCCTCTTCCGGCACTCCCCCGAGAAGCACGACGAAGGCGGGGAGGATGGGGACGAGAGGCCATGCCTGGGGCATGCTTCCTCCTTCCGCGCGATGACGCGACCGCGCTCGTCAGCTTACGATCGCGCCGCCGGGCCGCGCACGGCAATGGACCGTTCGCATCAATGCTAGAACGGCCGGGTCAGGGAAAGCCAGAGCACGAGGGGCAGCGCCAGCCCGGCGAGGGGGACCGCGATCGCCCAGACCATTTCCTGCATGGAGGCCCCCCGCGTCAGCTCCTTCGGGAGCGCCGACGAGGACGCGGCGTGGAGTCCGGGGCGGATCCAGGCGGCGCCCACGTAGGCCAGGAAGGCTTCGATGGGAAGAAAGAGGAACAAGACCAGGCCGATCTTGAGGGCAAGCCAGCGTGGGTAGGCGAGGCTCCAACCGTGGGCGCGCATCAGCGCGTAGCCGGAGAGGAGCACGAGAGCGAATGAGCCGGCCTGGAAGGCTATCAGGCTCTGGAGACGGCGACGGGCTACGAGCTCGGCGGCCGGCCCCCGCCGGCGCGCCCGCAGGACGAGCACGGGATACGACGTGGCGGCCGCCAGCCAAAGGAAAGCGGCCGCCACGTGGACTAGTGCAACGATCCTAGCTCCTCTCCTCGCGGAGGACGATGTGGTTCACGTTGGACCAGGGGACGAAGATGTGGCTGACCACGTTCTCGATGTCGCCCCCTTCCGTGACCGCCCGCTGCACCTCGAACACGATCCCCACCAGGTCCGAGCGGACCACGGAGCAGTTGTGCCAGACGTGGTCCCGGATGGCGATCTCCTTGAGGGGCGTCCCCGCGGCGAGGCCCTGCAGCTCGGCCATGCTCGTCTCCTCTCGCGTGTCCGTCGCTAGTCGTAGTACTCGAGGCCCAGGTGCGTGATCAGGTCTTCGCCGCGCAGGTGGCGCAGCGTGTTCTTGAGCTTCATGAGCTGGATGAACAGGTCGTGCTCGGGGTAGAGGCCGGGGGCAGTCATGGGACTCTTGAAATAGAAGGAAAGCCATTCCTGGATCCCGCTCATCCCCGCCCGCGACGCGAGGTCGAGGAAGAGGGCGAGGTCGAGCACGATGGGCGCGGCGAGGATGGAGTCGCGGCAGAGGAAGTCGATCTTGATCTGCATCGTGTAGCCCATCCACCCGAAGATGTCGATGTTGTCCCAGCCTTCCTTGTTGTCGCCCCGGGGCGGGTAGTAGTTGATGCGGACCACGTGGTGGAACTTGCCGTAGAGGTCGGGGTAGAGGTGGGGCTGCAGGATGTGCTCCAGCACGCCGAGCTTGGAGACCTCCTTGGTCTTGAAGGACTCGGGGTCGTCCAGCACCTCCCCGTCGCGGTTGCCGAGGATGTTCGTGGAGTACCAGCCGTCCAGGCCGAGCAGGCGGGCCTTGAAGCCCGGCGCGAGCAGGGTCTTCATGAAGGTCTGCCCGGTCTTGAAGTCCTTGCCCGCGAGGGGCGACCCGGTCTTGCGGGCGAGCTCCACGAGGGCGGGCACGTCCGCGGAGAGGTTGGGCGCGCCGTTCGCGTAGGGAATGCCCGCCTTGATCGCCGCGTAGGCGTAGATCATGGACGGCGGGATCTCGGGATCGTTCCGCTCCAGGCCCCGCTCGAGCTTCTCGAGCGTCGAGTGCACCTCGCCCGCCTGCTTGTAGATCTCGGTGGAGCCGCACCAGACCATGACCAGGCGCGCGAGGTCGTTCTCCTTCTTGAAGCGGAGGATGTCCGCGGTCACCTGCTCCGCGAGGTCGCGCTTGTTCTTCCCCTTCTTGACGCTCTCGCCCCGCAGCTTCTTCACGTAGGCGGGATCGAAGACCGCGGGCCAGGGTCGGACCGTCTTGAGGAACGGCTTCAGAGCGTCCAGGTGCTCGTGGTTGAGGACTCCCGCCTTGCGCGCCGCCTCGTAGGCGTCGTCTTCGAAGATGTCCCAGCCTCCGAAGACGACGTCCTCGAGGCGGGTGAGAGGAACGAACTCCGCGATGCGCGGGTTGCGCCCTTCGGTGCGCTTCCCCAGCCGCACCGTTCCCATCTGGGTCAGGCTGCCGATGGGCCGGGAAAGGCCCTTGCGGATCGCTTCCACCCCCGCGATGAAGGTGGTGGCCACGGCTCCCATCCCGGGCAGGAGCACACCCAGCCTGCCCTCCGCGGGCGCGATGGCCCGTCCCTTCCCCGTCGTCATGGATCGTCCCCCCTGGGCGCGCGGAGCGGCCGGCGCGAAATGCGGATCCTATCACACCGGCCGCGGGCTCGCCCGCGGCCCGGCCTCAGGACTGGATGGGAATACGGCCGGCGCTGGCCAGGAACTCCAGAGCGGCGGACGTGAGCTCGCGGTCGTGGCGCGGGCCCACGAAGCGGCCTTCGATCAGGTGATAGTGGAGGATGCCGGAGCGGGAGAGGTTTTCGTCGGTCTCGAACGAGTAGAACATCAGGACCCGGCTGTCGCGCGGGAGTCCGCTGTCGTCGAAGAACCCGAAGGTCAAGTTGCGCATGGAGGCCGTGGCTGACCGCCCTTCCCGAGTTGTGTCCCGTCGCTCGCCCGGCGCTCCGTCTCCGTCGAGAAAAAGAAATCTAGTGAGCGCGCTCTCCCTTGTCAAGACTTGGATTCGTCCCGTCCCGCGCGGGGACGAAGGGTACGACCCGCTGGAAGCCGCATCCCAAGCCGCTTCTAGAGCGACTTGAGAAAACGCTTGAGCTTCCGGCGCGGTGTGACGTTGCGCACAGGCGGACGAGCGCGGATCGCAATCATTTCACGAGATCGACGACGGTCGCGCCCCAGCCCCCCGCCTCCGGCGGAGCGTCGGAAAACGAAGCCACCCCCTCGAGCCCGCGGAGGAGACGCTGCACCGCGGCCCGTTGTACTCCGCGGCCGCGGCCGTGCACGAGGCGCAGACGGAGGACACCGCGCTCCCGACAGGCCCGCACGTACTCCTCGACCACGGAGGGAATGTCGCGGGGAGCGAAGGCGTGCAGGTCCAGCTCGCCGGTCAGCGGAATCTCGATCGGCTCGTCCTCTTCGGTCATCCGCGCCGGGTGGCTCGCGCCGCCGCGTAGAAAGCGGGCAGGTACTCGCTGTCTCCCAGCTCCAGCCGACGGAAGACCTTGCCGATCGCGTCCCAGGCGGAGCCTTCGGGGAGGTTCACCACCATCGGCCACGGCGAGACGTCGCGCAGCGGGGAGCGCGCGGTGGGGATCCACGCCCCGCCGAGGCCCCGCAGCCAGGACCTCACCGAGGTAACAGCCCATGACGAAGAGCGCCTCGGCGGCTTCCTCTCCACTGAGCCCGTCCTCTCGCAGGCCGTCCACCAGGGCGTCCAGCCCTTCCAGGCTCTGCGGGGAGAAGTCCAGCTCCAGGTCGTGCTCTTCGCTCGCGAGCCTGACCGCGAGCTGCGCATGGTCGGATGCCGTCTCGGGAGTCGCCGGAAATCGGAGCTCGAGCTTCAAGGCCGGCTCGTCAGGCCAGGGCACCCCGCGGCTCGGCGATGGCCGTCGCCCCTTCGCCCGCGGAGGGCGGACCCTGCGCATCGGGCTCGTAGTTCAGGTGGGGGCCGAGCCAGCGCTCCACCGTGCGCAGGTCCATGCCCTTGCGTCGCTGGTAGTCGAGCACCTGGTCGCGCTCGATCTTGCCCACCGCGAAGTAGCGGGCCTCCGGATGGGCGAAGTAGAAGCCGCTCACCGAGGCCGGCGGGCAGCATCGCGAAGGTCTCGGTGAGCCGGATGCCCGCGTTCTTCTCCGCCGGCGAGCAGATCGAAGAGCAGCGCGCTTCTCGGTGTGGTCGGGGCAGGCGGGATAGCCGGGGGCGGGGCGGATGCCGCGGTACCGCTCGCGGATCAGCTCGTCGGGGCTCAGCTTCTCGCCCGCGCCGTAGCCCCAGTCCATGCGCGCCTGCTGGTGCAGCCACTCGGCGAGCGCCTCGGCCAGGCGATCGGCCAGCGCCTTGGTCATGATCGCGCTGTAGTCGTCGTGGTCCCTCTCGAAGGCCTGCACCAAGGGCTCGATGCCGATCCCGGTGGTCACCGCGAAGGCCCCGAGGTAGTCGAGGCGGCCCGCTCTCGCGGGGCGCGACGAAGTCGGCGAGGGCCTGGTTCGGCTCCGTCTCCCCCTTGTCCGTCTGCTGGCGCAGGGTGTGGAACGTGGCGAGGAGCCCGGAGCGCGACTCGTCCGTGTAGACCTCGATGTCGTCGCCCACCGCGTTCGCGGGGAAGAAGCCGTAGACCGCGCGGGCGGTGAGCCGCTTCTCCGTCCACGATGCGTCCGCAGGTGCTGCTGGGCGTCGTCGAACAGCTCGCGGGCCCGCGCCCCCCAATCCGGGTTCTCGAAGATGCGCGGGATAGGTCCCCTTCAGCTCCCAGGTGTGGAAGAAAGGCGACCAGTCGATGAAGGGGACGATCTCCGCCAGGGGCACCGTCGAGCGACGCGCACGCCGGTGAAGGAGGGCTGCGGCGATCTCGTAGGCGTCCCAGTCGATCCTGGTCCGGCGCCGCCGCGCCTCCTCGAGCGGGCAGGAGCGGCTTCGCCGTCGCGCTTCGCCTCGTGCTCCTGGCGCAGGCGCTCCTGCTCCAGCCGGTTCTCGGCGGCGAAGATCGCCGCGCGGTTGCTGCGCTCTTCAGCTGGCCCACCACCGCCGACCGCCCGCGACGCGTCGAGGACGTGGACGACCGGCTGGCCGTAGGCGGGCGCGATCTTCACCGCGGTGTGCGCCTTGCTGGTCGTCGCGCCGCCGATCAGGAGCGGCACCGTGAAGCCCTCGCGCTCCATCTCGCGGGCCACGTGCACCATCTCGTCGAGCGACGGCGTGATGAGCCCGGAGAGGCCGATCATGTCCGCGCCCGTCTCCCGGGCCGCCTTGCAGGATCTGTCTCGCAGGAGACCATCACCCCGAGGTCGATGACCTCGTAGTTGTTGCAGGCGAGGACGACGCCCACGATGTTCTTGCCGATGTCGTGGACGTCGCCCTTGACCGTGGCGAGCACGATCTTGGCCTCCGCCTGTGCGCCTCCCCCGCCTTCTCCGCCTCCAGGAACGGCGTGAGGTAGGCCACCGCCTTCTTCATCACGCGCGCGCTCTTCACCACCTGGGGCAGGAACATCTTGCCGGAGCCGAAGAGGTCGCCCACCACGTTCATGCCGGCCATGAGCGGGCCCTCGATCACCGGCGAGGGGCCGGCCGTAGCTTCTGGCGCGCCTCCTCCGTGTCGGCGTCGATGTAGTCGACGATGCCCTTCACGAGCGCGTGCGTCAGGCGCTCCTCGACCGTGCCCCTGCCGCCAGGCGTCCTCCTGGACCGCGGCCTTGCCCGTTCTGCTTCACGGACTCCGCGAAGGTCACGAGCCGCTCGGTGGCGTCGGGACGGCGGTTCAGGAGCACGTCCTCGACCAGCTCCAGCAGGTCCTTCGGGATCTCCTCGTAGACCGCGAGCTGGCCCGCGTTCACGATCCCCATGTCCATCCCGGCCTGGATCGCGTGGTAGAGGAAGGCCGAGTGCATGGCCTCGCGCACCGGCGTTGTTGCCGCGGAAGGAGAACGAGATGTTGCTGACGCCCCCGCTCACCTTGCGCGCCGGGCAGCGCCGCCTTGATGCGCCGCGTGGCCTCGATGAAGGCCACCGCGTAGTCGTTGTGCTCCTCCATGCCCGTGGCCACGGTCAGGATGTTCGGATCGAAGATGATGTCCTCGGGCGGGAAGCCGACCTCCTCGGTCAGGATCCGGTAGGCGCGCGTGCAGATCTCGACCTTGCGCTCGACGGTGTCGGCCTGGCCCTTCTCGTCGAAGGCCATCACCACCACCGCCGCGCCGTAGCGGCGGACCAGCGCGCGTGCTGCCTTGAAGACCTCCTCGCCTTCCTTGAGGCGAGATCGAGTTGACGATGCCCTTGCCCTGGAGGCACTTCAGCCCGGCCTCGATGACGCTCCACTTGGAGCTGTCGACCATGATCGGGACGCGGGCGATGTCGGGCTCCGCCGCGACCAGGTTCAGGAAGCGTGGTCATGGCCTGCTCGGAGTCCAGCATCCCCTCGTCCATGTTGACGTCGATGATCTGGGCGCCGCCCTCCACCTGCTGGCGGGCCACGGCCAGCGCCTCCTCGTACTGGCCGGCCAGGATGAGCTTGGCGAACTTCGGCGAGCCGGTGACGTTCGTGCGCTCGCCGACGTTCACGAAGTTCGAGTCGGGCCGGAGCGTCAGCGGCTCGAGGCCCGAGAAGCGCGTGAAGGGCTCGACCGTCGGGCAGCGCGTGCGGCGGCAGGCCCCGCACCGCCTCGGCGATGGCCCGGATGTGGGCGGGGGTGGTGCCGCAGCAGCCGCCCACGATGTTGACGAAGCCCGCCTGCGCGAACTCGCGCAGGTCGGCGGCCATGTCGGTCGGGCGTCTCGTCGAAGCCCGCCGAAGCGCGTTCGGGCAGCCCGCGTTCGGGTAGCAGGTCACGAAGACGGGCGCGAGCCGCGGCCAGCTCCTCGATGAACGGCCTCATCTGCTTGGGCCCGAGCGCGCAGTTGATCCCCACCGAGAAGAGGCGCGCGTGCGAGACCGAGATCCAGAAGGCCTCGACGGTCTGGCCGGAGAGGTTGCGGCCCGCCGGTCGATGATGGTGACCGAGGCCATCACCGGCACCCGGCGGCCCCTCGCCTCGAAGAGCCCGCTCGATGCGCGAAGAGCGCGGCCTTGCTGTTCAGGGTGTCGAAGATCGTCTCCACGAGCAGGAGGTCGACACCGCCGTCGAGGAGGCCCCGGGCCTGCTCGTGGTACGCCGCCTCCAGCTCGTCGAAGGTGACGGCGCGGGCGCCGGGGTCGTTGACGTCGCGGGAGAGCGACGCGCGTCTTGGTGGTGGGCCCGAGCGCGCCCGCCACCAAGCGAGCCGGCCCGGGGTCTCCGCCATGACCCCGTCCGCGGCCTTTCGCGCCGACGCGCGCCGCGGCCAGGTTCATCTCGTAGGCCACGCGCCTCCAGCCCGTAGTCGGCCTGGGAGATGCGGTGTCGAGTGAAGGTGTTGGTCTCGATGATGTCCGCGCCGGCCTCCAGGTACTGCGCGGTGGATCGCCTCGATGACGTCGGGCCGGGTCGAGGGAGAGGAGGTCGTTGTTGCCCTTGAGGTCCTTCGGGTGGTCCGGGAAACGCTCCCCGCGGTAGTCCGCCTCGGAGCAGGCCTCGGGCCTGGATCATCGTCCCCATCGCCCCGTCGATGACGACGATGCGCTCCGCGAGCAGCGCCCGCAGCGCGTCGATACGGTCCTTCGCAGTACCGGCCATCCAACTAGTTTAGCAGGACGGAACTCCGTGCGGATGGAGTCCGCCTCCCGTGTTACCTTTCGTGCTCGTTCCGGAACGAGTCAGAGATTCGCGAAGTCGTCGGTGGCCTGGACGAGCGCGCTCAGGATCCCCGGCTCCTTGATGCTGTGGCCGGCGTCGGGGACGAGCACCAGCTTCGATTTCGGCCAGCGCTTGTGCAGCTCCCAGGCGCTCGCCGCCGGGCAGACCACGTCGTAGCGGCCCTGGACGATGACCCCGGGCAGGTGCGCGATCTTCGCCGCGTCCTCCAGGAGCTGCCCCTCCCGGCGCAGGAACGCCCCGTGCACGAAGTAGTGGCATTCGATCCGGGCGAAGGCGTCCGCGAAGGAGTCGCTGCCGAACTTGGCGACGTAGTCGGGATCGGGCAGGAGCTTGCTCGTGGTCCCCTCCCAGACCGACCACGCTTTCGCCGCCGCCGCGCGCACCGCGGGGTCCGGCGAGGTGAGGCGCCGGTAGTAGGCGCTCATCAAGTCGCCGCGCTCGACCTCGGGGATGGGCTTCAGGTACTCGTCCCAGGCGTCGGGAAAGAGCCAGCTCGCCCCCTCCTGGTAGAACCAGAGCAGCTCCTTCCTCCGCAGGAGGAAGATGCCGCGCAGCACGAGGCCGGTGCAGCGCTCGGGGTGCGTCTGGGCGTAGGCCAGCGCGAGCGTGCTGCCCCAGCTCCCCCCGAACACCAGCCACTTGTCGATGCCCAGGTGCTCGCGCAGCCGCTCCATGTCCGCCACCAGGTCCCACGTCGTGTTCTCGCGCAGCTCGGCGGGCGGCGTGCTCTTGCCGCTGCCCCGCTGGTCGAACAGGGCCAGGTGCCACCGGGCGGGGTCGAAGTAGCGGCGATAGTCGGGATCCAGCCCGCCCCCCGGACCGCCGTGGAGGAAGACCGCCTTCCTGCCCTTCGGGTGGCCCACCTGCTCGTAGTGCACGCGGTGCAGGTCGGAGACCTGAAGGAAGCCGTCATCGAACGGCTCGATGGGGGGATAGAGCTCGCGCACGGCTCAGGCGGTGGGCGCGCTCTCGGGTGTGGCCGCCGGGGCTGGGCTCGGTTTGTAGACGAACGTCAGCTTCTCACCCTCGAGCCCGATCACCACCGTCCCCCCGCTCTCGAGCTCGCCGAAGAGGATCTCGTCGGTCAGGGGGTTGCGCACCTCGGTCTGGACCAGCCGGTTCAGCGGACGCGCCCCGAACACCGGGTCGAAGCCCTTCCGGGCCAGGTGCGCCCGCGCTTCCGGACGCAGCTCGATCGCGACCTTCCGCTCCCGGAGCTGGGCCTCGAGCTCGAGCACGAACTTGTCCACGATCGTCTCCATGACCTCGGGGGTCAGGGCCTTGAAATTCACGATCGCGTCCAGCCGGTTGCGGAACTCCGGGGTGAAGATCCTCTCGATCGCGTGCTTGCCCCGCGACTTGGCGTCGCGCGCATGGTCGCCGGCGAAGCCGATGGAGGCCGCCGACATCTCGCGCGAGCCCGCGTTGGAAGTCATGATCAGGACGACCTGGCGGAAATCGGCCTTGCGCCCGGTGTTGTCGGTGAGGGTCGCGTGGTCCATCACCTGCAGCAGGATGCCCATCAGGTCCGGGTGGGCCTTCTCGATCTCGTCGAGGAGCACCACCGAGTACGGGTGCTGGCGCACCGCGTCCACGAGCAACCCGCCCTGCTCGAACCCGACGTAGCCCGGAGGGGCCCCGATGAGTCTGGCCACCGCGTGCTTCTCCCCGAACTCGCTCATGTCGTAGCGGTGGAACTCGTTGCCCAGGTGCCGGGCGAGCTGCTTGGCCAGCTCCGTCTTGCCCACCCCGGTGGGACCGGTGAACAGGAAGGAGCCGGCGGGACGCTCGGGCGGTCCCAGGCCGGCGCGGGCGCGCTTGATCGCGGAAGCCACCGTCTCTACCGCGTCCTCCTGGCCGAAGACGACGCGCTTCAGGGACTCCGCGAGGGTCCGCAGCCGCTCCCGGTCGCTGCTCGAGGCCTGCGACTCCGGGATGCGGGCCATGCGCGCGACCACGCGCTCGACCTCCGGCACCCCCACGATGCGCTTGCCGTCCTCGGGGGGGTTGAGCCGCAGGCCGGCCCCCGCCTCGTCGAGCACGTCGATCGCGCTGTCGGGCAGGCGCAGGTCGCGCAGGTAGCGGCGGGCGAGCCGGGCCGCCGCCTCCAGCGCGTCGTCGGTGTACGTGACCTTGTGGTACTCCTCGTAGCGCGCGCGGAGGCCGGAGAGGATCCTCACCGTGTCGCCCTCGTTCGGCTCGTCCACGTCGATGCGCTGCACGCGGCGGGCGAGCGCGCGATCCCGCTCCACGTGCTTGAACTCCTCGAAGGTGGTGGAGCCCATGAGCCGGACCTCGCCCTCGGTGAGGATGGGCTTGATGAGGTTGGCGAGGTCCATGGTCCCGCCCGTGGTCGCCCCCGCCCCCACCATCGTGTGCATCTCGTCGATGAAGAGAACGGGCTTCTCCCGCTTTTTGAGCGCCTTGATCACGGCCTTGAAGCGCTCCTCGAAGTCGCCGCGGTAGCGGGTGCCCGCGAGCAGCGCGCCCGTGTCGAGGGCGAAGACCTCGGCCCCCTTCAGCACCTCCGGGCAGTCGTCCTGGAGCAGCCGCTGGGCCAGCCCCTCCACGATCGCGGTCTTGCCCACCCCCGGCTCCCCCACGAACACGGGGTTGTTCTTGCGCCGCCGGCACAGCACCTCGAGGGCGCGGCCCATCTCCTTCATCCGCCCGATCACGGGATCGAGCTTGCCCAGGCGCGCCCGCTCCGTGAGGTTCGACGCATAGGCGGCGAGCGGGTCGCGAGACCCGAGACGGCCTTCCTCGCCTTCCCCCCCCGGCGCGAGGTCGGGGTCGCCCTCGGGGTTCTTGCGGATGCCGTGGGAGATGTAGTTGAGCACGTCCAGGCGCGTCACCCCCTGCGCGCCCAGGAGGTCCACCGCGTGGGATCGGGGCTCGCGCAGCAGCGCGGCCAGCACGTCCCCCACGTCCGCCTCCGCCTTGCCCGCGCTCTGCACGTGCACCACCGCCGTCTGCAGCACGCGCCGGAAGGCCACCGTCTGCTGAGGCGCCTTGCGCGAGCCGGCGGGCAGCCGGTCGAGCGTCTGCTCGAGGAAGGTCTCCAGCTCCTTCTTGAGCTTCAGCACGTCGGCCCCCGCCGCGGTGAGGATGTCCTCGCCCAGCGGATCGTGGGCGGCCGCGAACAGGAGGTGCTCGAGGGTGAGGTCGGTATGGCGCCGGGCCAGCGCTTCGCGCGCCGCTACGTTCAGGACGCGCTCGAGGGATGCCGTGAACATGATGGCCTTCAGGCCTCCTCGACCCCGGCTCGCAAGGGAAAGCCTTCCTTCCGGGCCATGTCGTGCACCGTCGTCACCTTGGTCTCCGCCACCTCATAAGTGTACGCCCCGCAGACCCCACGTCCACGCCGGTGCACGTCCAGCATGATCCGGAAGGCGTCCGCCGGGCCCTTCTGGAAGACGGCCTCCAGCACGTGTACCACGAACTCCATGGTCGTGTAGTCGTCGTTGTAGAGAATCACGTGGAAGAGCTTCGGCCGCTTCGTGCGCTCCTTCGGCTTCTCCAGGACCTCGTCGCCGGTCTGCGGCCCGGACTTCGCCACTCCCCTATCTTAGCGAAGGCAGGACTCAGGACGGCGCCGGCCCGGGATCACGCCCGCTCCCACTCCGCCTGGGGTAGAGCGGGCCCCCGCGTGCTCTTCCGAGATTTCGGGACAGACCGGAGGGGCTTAGGTCAGTAGTCCTTGGTCCCGTAGACCTGCGTCGTGAAGAGGCGGACGTGCCCCTCCGGGACGGGCGGTAGCTCGCCGAGCGAGGTCGCCGTCTTTACGCCGTGGACGCCCTCCAGCTTGATCTTGGAACGGGAATCCTCGGGCTTCCATCCGGGCGGCGCGACGAGCTCGCCCTGTGGCTCGCCGGCCAGCCAGCAGATGGAAACGCCATCGGGCCGTTCCGCGTACTCGAGCCAAGATGAGTGTTCAGGGTGCCAGGGACCGAGGCGCTGCTCGACCACTGCCACGAAAGCTGATTGAACCTCGAGGTCCTCGAGACGGCCGGTGGGGCTGGAAACGAGGCCAACATGACCGAGACAGCTCAGCAAGAACATGCCAGGGTCGCGCTCGGCCAGGAACCCGATACGCACCAGATGCTCGTCGGCGCAGAAGGTACGGTTCGGGCAGGCCGCCTTGTAGCCTGCCAGGCCACCCGGGTAGCGACGCTCGATCACGGAGCGCCGCACGATGACACTGATGCATTCAACTAGGACACTCATGTCCTGTACCCTCCTCCGGCTTGGCTGAGCGGGGGCACTGGGCACGTTCGCAAGAAGGTCATCGGAAAACGCCCGTGTGGCCGAGCGAGTACCGCCCCGGCTGCGGGTAGACGCACAGGCCGTGCGGTCCCCTCCCCACCTTGATCCGCGCGAGCAGCGAGCCGTCCTCGGTGCTGATGGCATACACCTCGGAGTTGTAGCGGCCGCTCAGCCAGAGCACACGGCCGTCCGCCGACACGCCGCCCATGTCGGGGCTGCCGCCGCGGGGCAACGTCCACTTGCGGGCGACCTTGCGCTGCTGCAGGTCGATCAAGGACACCGAGCCCTCGTTGCGATTGGAGACGTACAGGAACTTCGAGTCGCGGCTCGTGTAGAGCCCGTGAGCGCCCCGCCCCGTGGGCAAGAAGCCGATCGCCTCCAGCTTCTCGCCGTCCACCAGATGCACGCCGTCGCTCGCCATATCCGCCACGTAAAACACTCTTCCGTCCGGCGAGAGCTTCACATCCTGGGGCATCGGCCCGCCGGTCATCATGCTGTCGTGTAGATCGGGCGCGGCCTGGTGGCGCTTGCCCTCGTGCGCGGACGCGGCGTGCGGGGCCACGCCCGTGCTCACGTGGTCCCTGGGGAGATCGAGGACACCCAGCAGCTTCTGCTCCAACACGTCGACCTTGACCAACTGCCCCGTGAACTCGCAACTGGCCAACAAGTAGCGTCCGTTGGCGGAGAAATCCATGTGGTCGACCCCGCGGCAGGGGACATGCAAGGAGTTGACCAGCTTCATACTGCCCGGCTCGCGGAAGTCCAGCCGCTTGAGGCGCTCGGCGACGACGATCGCGTACTTGCCGTCGGGCGTGTAGTACATGTTGTACGGATCCATTACCTTCACCGTGCGCTGCTTGGCTCCGGTCGCGGGATCGATGGCGGTGACGCTGTCGCCCAGATCGCTCAGTACCCACAGCGTCTTGAGATCGAACGACGGCGTCACGTGCTGCGGCTGGCGTCCCACGCGGAACTGCCGAATCACCTTGAAGCTCAGCGGGTCGATGACGCTGACCGTATTGCTGCCGCTGTTCGGCACATAGACTCGCGAAGGGAAGCCCTTTACGACCGGGCTGAGCAGCCCGGGTCGGGTTGCCGCGTAGATGTCCCTCGGGTCCGACACTCTCGGCATGCCGGGCAGCGGATCGTCCCGTTCGCGGGAGGCCGTCGGGGAAACGACCTGGCCGGCGAGCAACGGCAAGGCGAGGACCAGCAGCGCCAGCGCGCGTGGGAGGGAGAAGGGCAGGCGCCGCATCGCGGCCATCGTAACCGAAGGAGAAGCTACCGGACGACGGCGACTCCGCCGGGCGGTCAGCAATCTGCAGGCGAGAGTTGGCGGAAGCGGGTGGGAATCGAACCCACCGCCCCGGGGGTCAGCCCGGGGCCGGACGGCTTTGAAGGCCGCGCAGGTCACCAGACCCGAATCGCTTCCAGGGATGCGTAGCTCAACACACTCCGACCGGGAACGCCAAGCCCGTGATCCGGGCTTGTGGGCCAGCCCCCACAAGGCCTCTGGACATTGCGGCTAGAATCCTTCCGGAACCCCGCATGCCCGGCACCGTCCGGAAGGCCACTTCACGAGCATCGCGGCGTCGCCGCGCGGTCCGCCCTTCCGTCATCCGTCGCCGTCTCCGCATGCCCAGCCGCCGGGACGCCATCGCCCCCACCGTGGACCGCATCCTGGCCGCGGTCAAGGAAGCCGGCCTCTCCCACGGACGGCGCCTGGACCTGGCCGTCGCGGTGTCGGAGGCCCTCTCCAACGCCGCCGTGCACGGCAACGGGCTGCGGCCGGATTCCCACGTCGAGATCACCGTGCACGTGGTTCCGGGGCGCGAGGCGAGCGTCGCCGTCAAAGACTCGGGGAGCGGCTTCGACCATGCCAAGCTGCACGATCCGACGGACGACCGCAACCTGCTCGCGCCCGGAGGCCGCGGGGTATTCCTGATGCGTCGGCTCGTGGACCAGATGGAGATCGAGCCGCCCGGCAACTGGGTGCGCCTGACCATCCGCAAGCGCCGCTGAACGAGCATCCTGCCCCGTTCAAAGGGCTGGATCGACGGGGCCTTGCGCGCTCCATTACACTCATTGAAGACGCCTCCATGGGAACCGAGACAAACCCAGTCGCCTCCCCCACCGCGGGGAACGACGTGGTGGCGTTGCGCTTCGGGCCCTTCGAGCTCGATCTGCGCAGCGGGGAGATGCGCCGTGCGGGCGTGCTCGTCCGACTGCAGCCCCAGCCCTTCAAGGTCCTCGCCCTCCTCGCGGGCCGGCCCGGCGAGCTGGTCACTCGCGAGGACATCCAGAAGGAGGTCTGGCCCGCCGGGACCTTCGTCGACTTCGAGCAATCGCTGAACTTCTGCATCCGGCAGATCCGCAGCGCCCTCGGCGACTCGGCGCTCTCGCCCCGGTTCGTGGAGACGCTGCCCCGCCGCGGCTACCGCTTCAACTTCGGCCCGGTGGAGACGATCCGCGCCCCGGGCGCGATCCTGGAGTGGCGCCACCCGGCGCCCCTCCTCGCCCACGAAACCGCCGAGGAGCGGCGGGAAGCGGGCCTTCATCCCCCCGCGCGGTGGGGCCCCGGGCTCCTTCTCGCCCTCGGGGCCTTCGCGCTGGGCGCGCTCGCCCTCTCTCTCTTCCTCACCCTGCGTCCGCGCGCACCCGAGGCCGCGGCCCGGTTCCATCGCCTCACCTACCGGCGCGGGTCGGTGGAGTCCGCGCGCTTCGCTTCCGACGGGCAGGTGGTGTTTAGCGCCGCCTTCGAAGGCGAGCCCGCCGTCACCTTCCTCTCGCGAATCGAAACGCGGGATACACGAGCTCTCCCGCTAGAGGCCACCTACCTGGTCGGCGTCTCTCCCCAGGGCGAGCTCGCCTTCCTGCGCAAGGGGACCCTGGCCCGGGCGCCCGTGGCCGGCGGTCCCGCCAAGGACATCCTGGATCGGGTCCAGAGCGCGGACTGGAGCCCCGACGGCTCCGAATTCGTGGTCGTGCGGGGCCGCCACAGCCCGTCCAAGATCGAGTTCCCGGTGGGCACCGTGCTCGGCGAGGCCGTCTGGCCCTGGCGCCTGCGCATCTCCCCCGACGGACAGCGCATTGCCTTCCTGGAGCGTCCCCTCGCGGGCGACGACCGCGGCCGCGTGGTCGTGATCGACCGCAAGGGGCGCCGCACGACCCTCACCGAGGACTTCGCCAGCGCGACGGGCCTGGCCTGGTCGCCCCGGAGCGACGAGGTCTACTTCACCGCGGCCAAGGTGGGCGCGGATGCCTCGCTCCACGCGGTCACGCTGGAGGGCCGGTTGCGCACCGTCCTTCCCGCCATGGGCCGGCTCGTCCTCCACGACATCTCGCAGGATGGACGGCTGCTGATCGAGCGCACGACCCTCCGCCACGAGATCCGGTTCCGTCGGCTGTCGGAGAAGGAGGATCGCGATCTCTCCTGGCTGGACCTCTCCGACATCGCCGACCTGTCGCCGGACGGCTCCACGCTGCTCTTCTACGAGAGCGGCGAGGGCGGAGGACCCGAGTACTCGATATTCCTCCGCAAGACCGACGGGTCGCTCCCGGTGCGCCTGGGGCCCGGCCGCGCGAACGGGCTGTCGCCGGACGGGAAGTGGGCCCTCTCCATCCCGCTCCTCGATCCCGGCCGGATCGACCTCATGCCGACGGGAGCCGGAGAGATCCGAGCCCTGCGCAACCCCGGGATCACCTCCTACGACGGCGCCGGGTTCGTGGGCGACGGCGAGACGATCTTCTTCACCGAGCGCCGGAACGACGGCAAGTCGCGCGCGTTCGTGCAGGATCTCGCCGGCGGCTCCCCTCGCCCCGCGCTCCCCGACGGTGTCTGGGTGGGCGGGAACGCCTTCTCGGCCGACGGCCGGCTCGCGGCCGGCCTCTGCCCGGACTCCGACAGCGAGAGCCTCTGCATCTACCCCGTGGGCGGGGGCGAGCCCCGGCCCGTGCCGGGCCTGGCTCCGGGGGCGAGGGTGGCGGGCTGGGACGACGCGGGCCGCCTCTACGTTTGCCGCAGCGGCTCCGTCCCTACGGAGATCGTCTCCCGCGTCGACCCGGAGACGGGAAAGGCCGAGCCCTGGGCCGAGCTGCGGCCGCCCGACATCTCGGGAGTGATCAGGATCAGCCGTGTCGTCGTCTCGCGCAGCGGCAACGCCTACGCCTATTCCTACGCGCGCCGGCTCGCCGACCTCTACGTCGTGGAGGGCGTGCACTAGCCGGGCGGACGCCGCCACTCGTCGATCAGCGAGGCCACCAGCGCGGTCCAGCCGGTCTGGTGCGAGGCGCCCAGGCCCGCGCCGGTGTCGCCGTGGAAGTACTCGTAGAACAGGATCAGGTCGCGCCAGTGCGGGTCCTCCTGGAACTTGCGGCTGCCGCCGTACACCGGCCGCCGGCCCGTCGGCGTCGCGCGTGAAGATGCGGATCAGGCGGTCGGCCAGGTCCTCGCGCCACCTGCCGAGAGGTCCAGCTCGCGGCCGCCGTCGCCGCCCGACGCGGCACCGTGAACGTCGGCCCGAACGCCGTGCCGAGCTTGCGCAGCGACTCGATCATCAGGAACGAGGTCGGGAAACCAGATCGGCCCGCGCCAGTTCGAGTTGCCGCCCTTGATCTTGGCGTCGGCCTCCGCCGGCTCGTAGCCGACCGCGCGGCCGCCGAAGCGGAACGGATGCTGCCTCGTGGTACTTGCGACAGGCTGCGGATGCCGTAGGGCGACAGGAACTCCGTCGGGGTCGCAGGACGCGCGTCAGCATGCGCTGCAGCTGCGCCTCGTCGACGATGGTGAGCACGTGCACGCGCTGGCCGTCGCGCTCGCACGGTGTGGCACGACGTTCTGCACGAGGTCGCGGCGGTTGCGCGAGGAACCAGTCGAGGTTCGTCGCGGAACTCCGTGAACGGCTGCGATCCAGTCGTCCTCGAGCCGCTCGACCGCGAACAGCGGGATCAGGCCGACCAGCGAGCGGACGCGGAACTTCTCGAAGCTGCCGTCGGGGTAGCGCAGCACGTCGTAGAAGAAGCCGTCCTCCTCGTCCCAGAGCTGGTAGTCGCGGCCGCCCATGCTGCTTCATGGCCGTGCGCCGACGTAGACGTAGTGCTGGAAGAACTTGGTCGCCAGCCCCTCGTAGACCGGGTTCTCCTTGGCCAGCTCCAGCGCGATGCGCATCAGGTTCAGGCAGAACATGCCCATCCAGCCGGTGGCGTCGGACTGCTCGAGCACGGCGCCGTCGGGCAGCGGCTCGCTGCGGTCGATGACGGTGATGTTGTCGAGGCCGAGGAAGCCGCCCTCGAAGACGTTGTTGCCCTCGCGGTCGACCTTGTTGACCCACCAGGCGAAGTTGATCAGCAGCTTGTGGAAGCAGCGCTCGAGGAACGCGCGGTCGGCCTTGCCGGTGCGGATGCGGTCCATGTTGTAGACGCGCCAGACGGCCCAGGCGTGCACCGGCGGGTTCAGGTCGCGAGAACTCCCACTCGTAGGCGGGGATCTGCCCGCTGGGGTGCTGGAACTGCTCGAACAGCAGCAGCCAGAGCTGGTCCTTGGCGAACTGCGGCGTCGACGAGCGCGAAGGGCGACGCAGTGGAAGGCCAGGTCCCAGGCCGCGAACCAGGGGTACTCCCACTTGTCGGGCATCGACAGGATGCGCATCGAGTTCAGGTGGCGCCAGTGGCTGTTGCGGATCGTGCGTGCGCGAGGCGGGCGGCGGCCAGCCGGGGATCGTCGCCGTCGAGCCAGCTGGCGCACGTCGAAGAGGTAGATCTGCTTGGTCCACAGCAGCCCGGCGAGCGCCTGGCGCTGGACGAGCTTCTCGTCGGCGCTGGCCTGCGGGCGGCTGGATGGCCGCGTAGAACTCGTCGGCCTCGGCCTGCCGCTCGGCGACGATCCGCGTCCACGTCGGCGAGCGGGATCGCTCGAGCCGCTCGGGCGTGAGACGCAGCCGGAGCACCGACGGAGCCGCCGGCGGGCGACGACGCAGCCGGTAGTGCAGCGCAGGCCTTGGTGCCCGATCTCGTCGGGGTTGACGCAGTCCTCGCCGTTGCACGACGTGGCGGTGGAACGCGTCCTTGACGTAGGGCGTGCGGCTGCGTCGCCTGCGGTCCGAAGACGCGCGGCGCCGTTCGTCTCGTTGTCGGTGAACAGCGCGCGCCGCCCGTCCGGGACGTAGAGGTACCGCGGGCCCAGGCGGTAGGCGAAGGGCAGGTTCGCGCAGCGGCTCGGCCGGCCGGTCGTCGGCCACCAGGCTGAGGACGCCCGGCGCCCGGCGCGCCCAGGCGGATGTAGCGGCTCCGCGCCGCGGCTCGCCGCCCCAGGCCCAGGTGTTGCGGAACCACAGGTGCGGCAGGAGGTGGAGCGGCGCCGGCTCCGGCCCGCGGTTGTAGCGCCGTGATCCGGATCGCGATGTCCTCGGGGTCGGCCTTGGCGTACTCGACGAACGATGTCGAAGTAGCGGTCGTCGTCGAAGATGCCGGTGTCGAGCAGCTCGAACTCCGGCCCCTGCCCTGCCGCGGCGCCGGTTCTCCTCGATCAGCTCGCGCGTAGGGAAACGCCGCGCTGCGGGATACTTGTAGAGCGCACTTCATGTACGAGTGGGTCGGCGTGTTGTCGAGGTAGAAGTAGTACTCCTTGACGTCCTCGCCGTGGTTGCCCTCGTCGGGGTCGAGCGCCGAAGAGGCGCTCCTTGAGGATGCGGGTCGCGCTCGTTCCAGAACGCGAGCGCGAAGCACGAGGAGCTGGTAGCGGTCGCAGAGCCCGGCGATGCCGTCCTCGCCCCAGCGGTAGGCCTTGCTGCGGGCGAGGTCGTGCGGGAAGTAGCGCCCAGGCGTCGCCGTCGGCGCTGTAGTCCTCGCGCACCGTGCCCCAGGCGCGGTCGGCGACGTAGGGTCCCCAGCGACGCCAGCCCGAGTGATCGTCGGAGACGGAGGCCAGACGCTCGTGCTCGCGCGTCGTCACGCCGCCTATGCTACGCTCGCAGGAGGCTCCGCGTGGAGCGGGAGGACTGGTGCGGGTAGCCGTGGACCTGGAGGCGAAGCTGGCGCTGCTTCGGAGCACCGACCTCCTGGGATCGCTCTCCGAGAGCGATCTGCACCACCTGGTGGACGAGTGTGCGGAGATCACGCTCGAGCCCGGCGAGATCATCTTCGAAGAGGGGGAAGAGGGGGGCTCGCTCTACGTCGTGCTCTCCGGCGACGTCGAGGTGACCAAGGCGGGCAAGCGGATCGCCCAAGGCGGCCCCGGCGAGTACTTCGGGGAGATGGCTCTCATCGAGAAGAAGGAGCGCTCGGCCACGCTCTGCGCGCTGGGGTCGGCGGTGGTCCTGGAGATCCAGGAGGCCCAGTACCTGGGGTACATCGCCAAGAACCCCCAGGGCCTGCTCGCGCTCCTGCGCACGCTCTCCGACCGCTCCCGCCACGACCTCGACACCCTCGCCGAGGAGCACCGCAAGCTCCAGCGCTACGCGCAGGACGTGGAGGACGCCAACCTCGAGCTCAACGAGATCCGGCAGCAGCTCGAGGAGAACAACCGCAAGCTGGAGCGCCTCTCCACCCTGGACACCCTCACCGGGCTCGCCAACCGCCGCCGATTCGACGAGGCGCTGGAGCAGGAGTGGCGGAGGGCCGCCCGCGACGCGGGATCGCTCTCGCTCATCTTCTGCGACATCGACTACTTCAAGGGCTACAACGACAGCTACGGGCACCAGGCGGGCGACGACTGCCTGCATCGCGTTGCCCGGGCCCTCGCCGAGGTGGTCAACCGGCCCGCCGACCTCGCCTCCCGCTACGGGGGGGAGGAGTTCGTCGTCCTCCTCGTGGACACGGTCCTCGAAGGAGCCGTCTTCCTCGCCGAGAAGATGCGGGTCCGGATCGAGTCCCTCCACGTCGCCCACCGCTCCTCCGGGCTCGGGGCCTTCCTGACCGCGAGCTTCGGGGTGGCCGCGCTCATCCCCCGCCACGGACTCAAGCCCGAAGACCTCATCGCCCTCGCCGACCACGCGCTCTACGCGGCCAAGCAGCAGGGGCGGAACCGCGTCGTGGCGTCGGGCGCCCTCAACGCGCCCGCCTCCGCTCCCGAGGCCTGAGCCCGGATCAGCTCCAGCGGAAGAGGCGCAGCCCGAGCAGGAAGCTGACGCCGCCCCAGGCCGCGAGGAGCAGGAGCCTCGGAGCCTGGGACGCGAGGGAGGCGCCCTCCAGGATCACCGCGCGCAGCGCGTCGTTGAGCGCGGTGAGGGGCAGCGCGCGCACCAGGGGCTGGAGCGCGTCCGGGAAGCGATCGGCGGAGAAGAAGATGCCGGACGCGATGAACATGGGCACCATCACCACGTTCATGAGGCCGGTCACGGTCTCGATGCGGTTCGCCCGCGAGGCCACGAGGAGGCCCAGGCCGGAGAAGACGAGCGCCCCCAGCACGCCCACGAAGAGCACGGAGAGCACGCTGCCCCGCACGGGGACGCGGAAGGCGAGGCGGGCGAAAAGGAGCACGACGCTGACCTCCACGAAGGTCAGGAGCGTGCGCGTCGTCATCTGGGCGAGGAGGAAGTCGGCGCGGTGGATGGGGGTGGCGAGCAGGCGCTTCAGGAGCTTCTTGATCCGCATGTCCACGAGCACGAAGCCCATCCCCCACATACCCGCGCTCATGAGGTTCATGCCGATGATGCCGGGCACGAGGAAGTCGATGTAGCGGCCGCCGGGCTCGGTCACCGGAACGTCCCGGCTGGCCACGGGGTCGGTCCGGCCCGCGGCCCGCTGGAGGGCGTCGTCCACGCGCGCCCGCGCCACCATCGCCTCCGGGCGCGAAGGGTCGAGGCGGTACTCGAATCCCGGGGGCCGGGGGACGACCACGACCTCGACCTTGCCGAGGCGCAGCGCCTGCGCCGCCTCCTCCGCGTTCGCCGTGCGCACTTTCAGCAGCGCCGACTCGCCGAGCGCGCCCACCGCCTGTTGCGCCGCTTGCACCCCCTCCGCGTCCCTGCCCTCGACCACGATCACCCCCAGCTTCTCCGGGGGCCGATTGCGAAAGGCCAGGCCCAACGCCACCGCGAGCAGGATGGGAAAGACGAAGCCCCAGAAGACCACCTCCGGCTCCCGGTAGAACTCGCGGAAGCGGGCGAGGCACAGGGCGAGGAAGGCGCGCAGCCGCGGGCGCTCACTCATCCCGCAGGTGCCTCCCGGTGAGGGACACGAACACGTCCTCCAAGCTGGCCTGCCGCGTGGTGAGCGAGGCCAGGCTCCGCCCTCCCGTGCGCAAGCGCTCGAGCAGCGGGGGGATGGCCAAGTGGGGCTCGGTCACGGTGAGGAGCAGGTGCCCGCCCTCCGCGTGCACCGAGCGCACTCCGGGCAGATCCTCGAGGTGGGCGGGCTCCAGGCGGCCGCGGCCATCCTCCCCCACCGAGATCTCGACCACGTGCTCGCCGCCCAGGGAGCGGACGAGCTCGCGCGGCGTGCCTTCCGCGATCACGAGCCCGTGGTCCACCACCGCGATCCGGTCGCAGAGACGCTCAGCCTCGTCCATGTAGTGCGTGGTCAGGAGCACCGTTCGGCCCCGGGCCTTGTAGGTGTTGACGATCTCCCAGACCTGCCGGCGCGACTGCGGGTCGAGGCCGGTCGTGGGCTCGTCCAGGAAGAGCAGCTCGGGGTCGCCCACGAGCGCGCAGGCCACGGCCAGGCGCTGCTTCTGGCCTCCCGAGAGTGTCGCCACCCGGGCCTTGCGCTTCTCCACGAGCCCCACCTCCGCGATCACGCTCTCCGGCTCGCGGCCCTGCCGGTAGAGGGCGCGGAAGAGCTCCACCGTCTCCCCCACCTCCAGCTTGTCCGCGAGCTGGGTCTGCTGCAGGCACACGCCCATGCGCTCGCGGATCTCGCGGTCGTCCCGACCCCAGCGGCGGTCGAGGACGCTCACCTCACCCGCGGTGGGGGCGATCAGTCCCTCCAGGATCTCGATGGTGGTGGTCTTGCCCGCTCCGTTCGGCCCCAGGAGGCCGAAGCACTCGCCGGCCCGGATCTCGAAGGAGAGACCGCGCACCGCCTCCACGGTGCCGTAGCTCTTGCGGAGGTCGCGCACCGCGACCGTGGTCCGAGCGAGGGTTGGCGTGGAGTTCATGGGCGGGCCCGACGCGGGAGCCTCAGAGGTAGGTCTCGATCCGGCTCTTGGCCCGCAGGCGCTCGAGGAGGGCGCTGGCCGTCTCCGCGCGCCGCATCGCCAGGTCTTCCGTGTCCACCGCCTCCCGCGCGCCGGACTCCCTGGCCAGGAAGACGTCGAGCGTCTGCTGCGCCCGCAGCTCCGCCTTGAAGGTCTGCGGGGTGAAGCCCCGCCAGTAGAGACTCGCCTTCCATTGCTCCTCGTCCGGGAAGTCCGCGTGGGCCGCGTCGTAGAGCTGCTGCACCGTCCGCGTGTCCGCCTGGATCCCCTGGGCCAGCGCCTCCTTCAGGAGCAGCTCGCGGTCGATGTACTGCCGGAGCGCGTCCCGCAGGATGGCCGGCTTCTCCTTGTCGTGGTCCGCCGCCTTGTCGAGCTTCGCCCGCGCGAGAGGGAGGATCTGCCAGAGGTAGATCGGCTCTCCGTCGAGCCGGGCCACGATCTCGGGAAGCGGGCTCGGCAGGGGAGACTCGGGGGACCCGGGGGCGGCCGCTCCGGCGGAGGCGGAGGGGGAAGGCGCGGGGGCCGGGGGCGAACAGCCGGAGAGCAGCAAGAGCAGAAGGCCGAGGCGGAGTGCAGGCATTGGTACAAAGGCTAGGACCCCTTCCCCACGCGAGTCAAGGAACGCAGCGTTGCATTAGAGTGCTTCCATGTTCTCCGCGCGCACCCGCTGGGACCTCCGGACGAATCGCCTGGAGGCGATCCGGGAGGAGAAGCGGGCCGCGCGCGAGGTCGTCCTCGACCTCACCGAGTCGAACCCGACGAACGTGGGGCTCGACTACCCGGAGGACCTTCTCGCACCCCTCGCCGACGCGGGGGGGCTCCGTTACGAGCCGGTGCCGTTCGGCCTGCCGTCCGCCCGGGACGCGGTGGCCGCGGACTTCGCGCGCCGCGGCACGGCGATCGAATCCTCGCGGATAATGCTCACGGCCAGCACCAGCGAGGCCTACGCCTTCCTCCTCAAGCTGCTCTGCGATCCGGGGGACGAGGTGCTCGTCCCCCGCCCCGGCTATCCCCTGTTCGAGTATCTGGCCGGCCTGGAGAGCGTGCGTCCTGTCGCCTACCCGTTCGAGCACGACGGCGAATGGCGCCTCGACCTCGCGACCCTGCGCGAGCGGGCCACCTCCCGGGCGCGTGCGCTCGTGGTGGTCAGCCCCAACAACCCCACCGGCGCGTTCCTGAAGTGCTCCGAGCTCGAGGCCCTCGAGGCCTTTTGCGCCGAGCGCGGCCTCGCCCTCGTGGCGGATGAGGTCTTCGCCGACTACGCTTTCCGAGCGGACCCGCGGCGCGCGGGGAGCGTCGCCCGCGACGGAGAGGCGCTCGCCTTCGCCCTCGGGGGCCTTTCCAAGAGCTGCGGTCTGCCCCAGCTCAAGCTGGCCTGGATGGCGGTCGCGGGACCGGAGAGCCGGCGTCGCGAGGCCCTCGCCCGCCTCGAGGTGGTGGCCGACACCTACCTTTCGGTGGGTACCCCCGTCCAGCGCGCGCTGCCCGCTCTTCTCGCCCGGCGGGCGGAGCTGCAAGAGCCGATCGCGGAGCGCGTGGCCTCGAACCTCGCCTCGCTGCGCCAGCGCCTCCTGCCCGGTTGCCCGGCGAGCCTCCTCGAGCCGGAGGGAGGCTGGTACGCCGTTCTCCGCGTCCCCGCGACCCTGCGCGAGTCGCAGCGCGTGGAGAGCCTCCTCGCCGAGCGCAACGTGCTCGTGCATCCCGGCTATTTCTTCGACTTCCCCCGCGAGGCCTACCTGGTGCTCAGCCTGCTCCCCCGTCCCGGCGCGTTCGACCTGGGGGTGGAGCGGATCCTCGACTCGCTCGTGCTATAACCGCCCGGAGGGACCCTCATGGCCGTCAAACGAATCTCGCCCGAAGAGGCCCGCGCGCTCATGGACGAGCAGGGCTACGCCTACCTCGACGTGCGCTCCGTCCCCGAGTTCGAGGCCGGGCACCCCCGGGGGGCCTACAACATCCCGCTCGCCCACCTCGCGGCCGGAGGCATGGCGCCCAACTTCGACTTCCTCACCGTCGTACAGAAGACCTTCCCCACGGACAGCAAGCTCGTGGTCGGCTGCAAGTCGGGAGGGCGGTCGCTGCAGGCGGCCATGATGCTCATCTCCTCGGGTTACGTGAACGTGATCGACCAGCGCTCGGGTTTCACGGGAGGGCTGGACGCGTCGGGCCGGCCCGAGCGGGGCTGGGGACCCAAGGGCCTGCCCGCCGCCACCCAGGCGGAGGCCGGCCGGTCCTACGAGGAGTTGAAGAAGCGTTGAGCGGGACGCGGGTGATCGTCACGGGGGGAACGGGAGCCCTCGGGCGGGCGGTGGTGGCGGCGTTGCGGGAGCGGGGCGCGCGTGTGGCCGTGCCCTACCGGGACGCGTCCGGAGTAAAGGAGCTGCAAACCTTCGGGCCTGAAGTGCGAGGCTGGCAGGTCGACCTGGGCCACCCCGCCGCCGTGGATTCCTTCGTCGGCGAGGCGGCGGCGTGGCTGGGGGGTCTCGACGGAATCGCGCTCCTCGCCGGAGGCTTTGCCGGAGGTACGCGCTTCGAGAGCTCACCTGCCGACGAGTGGGACCGCATGATGCGGGCGAACCTCGCCACCGTCTACAACCTCTGCCGCGCCGCCCTCCCCCACCTCCTGAAGGAGGGCGGCGCGGCAGTGACTGTGGGCTCGCGCTCCGCCGAATCGGGAGGAAGCGGCGTGGCCTCCTACGCGGTCTCGAAGGTTGCGGTCTCCGCCTTGACCCGCGTCCTCGCCCTGGAGAACCGAGACCGCGGCGTGCGCTTCAACTGCGTGCTCCCCGGCACCATCGACACCCCCGCCAACCGCCGGGCCATGCCCGACGCCGACACGTCGAAGTGGACGTCCCCCGCGGCGATCGCACACGTGATCGCTTTCCTGCTCTCTCCCGAGTCCGCCCCCACCACCGGCGCCCTCGTGCCCGTCGATGCACCGGCTTGAGCTCGCGCTCGCGGCGTCCTTCCTTACGTCCGCGACCGTCGCAGCCGCGGACGGTCTGGCGATCGTGGGGGCGACGGTCGTGGACGCGTCCGGGATCCTGGCCGACGCGATAGTGGTCATCGCAAAGGGGCGGGTGGAATCCGTGGGTCCCCGCTCCCACGTGCGCCTCCCGAAAGGGGTTCGGCTCCAGGACGGACGCGGACTCTACGTGGTCCCCGGCCCTCCCTGGTCCGAGGCGGCGGTTGATGCGCTGCGGGCGAAGGTCCGGGCCGGCTCGCCCCTCCGGGAAGCGCTGCTCGCCGCGCTTCGGGACCGCCGGGCGCGCCTCGCCCCCGGGGAGCCCGCGGATCTCGTGGTTCTGGACAAGGACCCGCTCGCCGATCCCTCCCATCTCCGCGCCGTCGTCCGCGCGTTGCGCGAAGGGCGGGAGCTGACGGCCGACGAGCGCCGGGCCGCCGAGCGCTGACCGCCGACTCGATACTCTTTCCATCGAACAGCGGGTTGCCGCTCGACGGCAAAGAAGCTCAAGTGGTACTTGAAGCAACTCCGTCTGGACGGAGTTGTCCACCCGCCAGCATCGGCGTTCCTTTTTTGCTTTCCAGTTTGCCCCCACGGACCCCGGAGGCGGCGACCGTCTAGCCGAGCAGGCGCCGGAGCGTCCAGTAGAACACGGCGATCGACAGGATCACGAGCCCCATCAGGACAGCGACGCGGCCCAGCGAAGGCGGAGCCGGGGCCGCGGCCTTCCGCGCGGGGCGCGGCGCGCCGCCCGACAACACGCGCTCCTGGCAACGAGCGCAGGCGGCCAGGTGAGCGGCCACCTCGGGCGCGATCTGGCCCGGAACCGCCGTCGTCACCGCCGTGATCCCCGCTTCGCTCAGACAGCCGGACGCATCGAGCAGGCTCATCGGATCAACCTCGGAACACGGTCCCTGGGAATGGCCTCGGCACGGAGCAGCTCCCGGTCGTCCCGTCCTTCGCGGGGCACGAGCAGCCCCTGTGCGGCGAGGGCCGCGAAGAGGCCCTCGGGCGGGTCCACGCGCCGGCGGTAGGGACGGCCGGCGTCGTCCGCATAGAAGGGACAGTCGCCTCGGCAGGAGTCCGGCTCGTAGGCGGGACGCTCGTCGAGGTCCTTGTGGCCGACGACCGACGCCGCGCCGAGCCGGCCGTGGGAAAGCGCGAGGAGCGCGCGCACGAGCCAGGCCACCGTGCGCGCCTGCTCCGGGGGGAACGGGTCGGCGCTGCGGCCCGAGTGCGCGATCTCGATCCCGACCGAGTCCTCGTTCGCGCCGTGGACGTGCGAATAGACGGGAGCGGCTTCACGGACGAGGCGCTCCCCCCAGACGGCATCCACGGAAGCGCCGTCCGGCGGCACGCGCGACGGGGCCTCGCCCGGCCGGGGATGGCGCGGCCAAAGCGAGCCGTCGGTCCCCACGATCCAGTGGGCGCCGAAATGAGGTTTCCAGAGCGCGAAGGTCTCGGGCGGCGGGAGGAAGCGGAACCGCCGGGCGGGGTCGCGGTAGAACGGCCCCCCAAGTGTGTGCAGGATGATTCGCTCCACGCGCGGGGGGAGGGTGGCTTTCGGAGCCGCGGAGACCACGGTGGCCGGGATAAGGAGCAGCCACGCGAGGGCGGTCATCGGCTTCCATGGTCGAGGCCGGCCTTGCCCGTGTCAAGGGAGGGCCTTTGTCTCCCGCGCGGCCTTGTGCTGAGATGGAGCGGCATGCCCCTCCAGACCACGACCGCCCGCCTCTGGAAACAGCTGAGCGCGGAAGACCGGCTCGCCGCCGCCAATGCCTTCTTCCAGGAGCCCTCCCCCGAGGTGGTGGGGATGGCCCTGGGCGCCATCGTCCGGGCGCGGCACATGCGACCGCAGGCGGCGCGGGCGCTCGCACCCGAAGCGCAGGCCCGCATCCTGGCCACCGTCCTCGATCCGGGCGAGGCCCTCAGCGCTTCCCTGCTCGTCGCGCTCCACCTCGCGGAGCGCCGCCCGCTGCTCGGCGCCTTCCTCGACGCGCTCGGCCTGCCCCACGACAACGGCGTGCTCAAGGAAGAGGGCGATGCCGCTCCTCTCGACGAGGGTCAGGTCCGCAGGGGCGTCGCCGCTCTCACCGCGTTCCCCCCGGCCCAGGTGGAGACGTACCTCAACACGCTCTGGCTGCAGGACCCCGAGCACTGGGCGGTCCTCCCCAAGGTGGTCGAAGGGCTCTGAGGAAGGAGGGCTCCGTCACTGCCGCGCGCGCGCCTCAGTCCTGCCCGACCGCCGTGGGCAGGACCATCTCCCGCGCCCCGTGCTTCGAGGGCAGCAGCAGCCAGAATCGCTCCACGTGGCCGGGCACGCCCAGGCGCCGCGCGTAGGCGGCGCTCAGGGCCTCGAAGCGGCGGGCTTTTCGCGCACGACCGCGGGCGTCCGGCGGGAGGAGCGTGAGCACGGCCTCGTGCACCGCGGGCAGGGCCTGGGCGTCGACCGGGTGCAGCACCGGCTGGAGGCGCGGGCCGAACGCCTTCTGCGGGTTCCAGACCCTCGCCATCCTCCACTCGCGGGCGGCCCCGCCCGAAGAGCGGAGACGGTCCGAGAGCCCGCGCAGGTCCCCGCGGAGCGAGGGGGGCATGTGCACGTTCAGCAGGTAGCGGGTGAGTCCCGCGCGGTCGGGGGCGTTGGCGGCGGCGGGAGGAAGGCGCGCCCCGAGCAGGCCCAGCCGGACGCGCACCGCGCCCGGCACGAGCGCCTCCGGCCGCTCTTCGTAGAGATACACGTTGCGGCCTTCCCCGCTCGTAAACGCGCGGAGCGCCGCCTCGTGGGTGAGGCGGTGATCGATGTGCCCCCCCACGCCGAGGGGCGCGTAGACCTGCCGCGCGCGGACCCGCGGCTCGACGTCCGCGAGGAGGCGGGCCGCGCGCACGAGCCATTCGTCGTCTTCGGCTTGCCGTCCGAAGGCCAGGGTCCCGAAGGAAGCGCCGGAGACCCGACGCGGCGCGGGATCGAGCCCCGCCGCCGCGAAGTCCGCGCCGAGCTGCTCCACCGCGGCCACCCCCGCGGTGGCACCCTCGAGCGACTCGAAGAGAGCGAGGACGAGGACCCGCTGCCCGCGCTCGACCTCCCAGCGGAGCCGCGCCGGCGTCGAGAACGCGATGTCGTCGGCGTGGGGCGAGACGAAGAGGCAGTCGTATCGCGTCAGCTCATCGAGGCGGGCGACGATCATGGCTCAGGCTACTCTCGGTCCGGGTCAGATCAGGTCTCGCGCCACCGCCGAACGGAACGAAGGTGGCCACTGCCTCAGGAGGGGTCCGGACGCGCGCTATTGTAGCCGCACGAGGCGGGCGATCACAGGCAAACAGCGGCTCTCGTCGCAGGCCTGATAGGTCAGCTCCAGCGACGGAGCGCCGCCGCCCTTGTGCTCGATCTCGCCCTCCAGGCGAACGCTCCCCCGGTAGACGTGCACGCGGTCCCCGGCCGGGCCGGAAGCCTCGCCGGCCGGGTAGCGCAGCCCGCGCAGGCGCCCGAGCACCGGCGCCATCGAGGTGGCGACGACGGAGGGATGTCCGGCGGGGTTGGCGTAGAGATGCCAGCCTTTCGCAACCTTCAGCTCGACCGTGAATGGCTTCCACTCCTCGCCGGAGCCCAGCCGGCCTCCGACTTCGACGACCTCGCGCGCCTCGTCCTCGAGGGCTTCCTTCCCGGAAGCCGGGGTCACGGGAGGGGCCACGAGCGGCGCCGCCGGCTTCACGAGCGCGCGGCCGAGGCGGGACACGGCGCGTACCAAGGTCACATGCGCGAGGGGGACCGCGCTCATCCCCTCCGAGAACGCGCGGAGGAGGTCTTCCGCCCGCGCGCGCAGAGCGGGGTCGCCGGTCAGGGCCGCGAGGTCCAGGAGATTGAGAGCCGCGATCCCGTTGCCCGACGCCACCGCCCCGTCGAAGGCGGGCTTGGCCCGGAAGAGGAGCCGAGGATCTTCTCCGGCCGCGAAGTAGCCGCCGCCTTTCCGATCCAGCAGGCGTTCGTCCTGCTCGGCCTGCAGCCGGAGAGCCTCCTGCTTCCAGAGGGCCTCCCCGGTCGCTTCGCATAGCCGGAGCAGCCCGTCGATGAGGAAGGCGTAGTCGTCGAGGAAGGCGGGGATCCGGGCCTGGCCGTTGCGCCAGGCGTGGAGGAGCAGGCCGGAGCCGGACTGGACGAGCTGGCCGAGCACGAACTTGGCCCCACGCCGCGCCGCTTCGAGGTAGCGGGGCTCCGAGAGCGGGCCCGCCGCCCGCGCGAACGCGCCGATCATGAGCCCGTTCCAGTCGGCGAGGACCTTGTCGTCGAGGAGTGGCCGGGGGCGGCGGTTCCGTGCGGCCAGGAGGGCGTGACGACCGGGAGCCAGCTTCCCTCGCAGCTCCTCCTCGCGGAGGCCGAGCGGGGAAGCGGCCTCCGCGAGGGGATTGGGCAGGTGGAGGACGTACCGCCCCCCCTCGAAGTTGGGTGGCCCGTCGAACCCGTAGACTCGGGCCAGGAGGGTGAAGTCGTCGGGAGCGAGGACGGAGCGCAGCTCCTCCGCGGTCCAGGTGTAGTAGGCCCCCTCGTGGCCATCCGTCTCCGCGTCGATCGCGGAGTGGAACTCCCCGGCGGGACCCGTCATCTCGGCGAGGACGAAGTCCAGGGTGGCGCGCGCCACCGCCGCGAAGCCGCGGCCGGGGGCGAGCGCGTCCGCCTCCGCGTAGAGCCGGGCGAGGGCGGCGTTGTCGTACAGCATCTTCTCGAAATGGGGGACGAGCCAGAGGGCGTCCGTCGAGTAGCGGTGGAATCCCCCGGCCAGGTGGTCCTGGATTCCCCCGCGCCCCATGCGGTCGAGGGTGGTGACCAGCATCTCGCGAGCCTCGGCGTCCGGGGCCTGCTCGAGCAGGAAGAAGAGGTTCGAAGGCGACGGAAACTTGGGAGCCCGGCCGAAGCCGCCGTGCACGGCGTCGAAGCGCGCGGAGAGCGCGGTCTGGGTCGCGGCCACGAGCCCCGCGTCGGGCAAGGGCCCGGGGCCGCCCTGGGACGAGGCCAGGTGCTCCTGCATGGCCTCGGCGATGGTCTCCGCCTGCTGCAGGACCTCGGCCCGCCGCAGCGCCCAGGCCTCGCGGAGGCTGGCCAGGATCCTCCCGAACCCGGGCCGGCCCATCGCGTCGCGCGGCGGAAAGTACGTTCCGGCGAAGAAGGGCTTGAGGTCCGGCGTCAGGAAGAGGGAGTTGGGCCAGCCGCCCGATCGGGTCAGGAGCTGGGTGGCCGCCATGTAGATCTCGTCCAGGTCGGGCCGCTCTTCACGATCCAGCTTTATGCAGACGTACCCCTCGTTCAGCGCCTCGGCGACCCGAGGGTCGGAGAACGACTCGCGCTCCATGACGTGGCACCAGTAGCAGGTCGAGTAGCCGATGGACAGGAAGATCGGACGGTCCTCCTTCCGCGCTTTCGCGAAGGCCTCCTCACCCCAGGGATACCAATCCACCGGGTTCTCGGCATGGAGCAGCAGATAGGGACTCGACTCCCGGGCCAGGCGGTTTGCCAACGGCAGGCCTCCGGTCAAGGAGTCTATCAGCGCAGGGGTCGCAAACCCCCGCGGCGAAGAGGGGTCAAATTGCGGTTAGTCAGGATCCAGGCTAGGCTCTCGGATACCGTGCCTCTCCTGCTCCGGCGTCCGTATTGGCTCGCCGTGTCGCTGGGGGTGTTCGGCCTCTGGCTGAACCAGGCCCCCGTCTACCTGCTGACGCGTGAGACCCCGCCCTTCTTCTTCGGCGCCGCTCCCGTGCTCGCGGCCTTCGTCGGCCTCGGTACGGGGCCGGGCCTGCTGGCCGCCGCCATCTCGCAGCTTTCGTCCTTCGCCCGCCTCGACGGGCAGGCTCTGGCCGCCCTTCTCTACGTGCTCGAGGCCTGGATATCCTGCCTGCTCTACCGGCGGTTCGGCAGCCTCGTCTTTTCCGTCGCGATCTTCTGGTTCACCGCCGGCGGCCTTCTCGACCTCGCCGTCCACGGTGCGCTGCTGGGGCTCACCCGCGACCTCTTGACCCTGCTCTTCATCAGCCAGGTCCTGAACGGGATCTCGAACGCCCTCATCGCCGAGGCCCTCCTCCGGCTGCCCTTCGTGGCCCGCATCCTCCCCTCCCGCGACTCGATCCTGCCCGCCACGCTGCGGCAGTACGTCTTCAACCGCATCCTGTTCGTGGTGATGATCCCCGCGCTGGCCCTGGCCGTGCTCTACTCCCGGTCGGCCTACCAGGCCAAGATCGACGAGGCCTACGCCGGCGTCGAGCGCGCCGCCACCGAGGGCCGCGACGCCCTGCGCGACGTGCTCGCGCGACGAGAGGCCGCCCTCGACAACCTCGCGCACGGCGTGGAGATCGAATGGGCGCTGGGCAGCGCCTCCCCCGTCGGCCTGCTCGCCTCTTTCGCGAGCGAGCACCCGGAGTTCGGTGGGGTGGCCCTGGCCGACGAGGCTGGCCGTCTCCACGCCGCGGTGTCGGTCGACGATCCCGCGGCCCGGATCGATGCCGGTCTCTTCCGCCGGACGCGGGACGCCCTGCGCGTGGCCTATTCCGCTCTTCCCCCGGATGCGGACGCCCCTCTGCTCATGGCTCGGCCGATCCTCAGCCGCAACACGCGCTTCCGCGGCGCCCTCTTTGCCAGCCTCAGGGGCGACGACCTGGCCGCGCGGGGTGGTGTCTCAGACCCGCAGCGGTTGACCCTGCTGGACCAGGAACTGCGCGTCATCGCTTCCCTCGATAAACGGACTCCCGCCGGCACGAGCCTCCGGGGAGTCCTCCCCGCCGGTCTGCTCAGCCAGGACGAGCCCGCTCCGTTCTCTTATCGCCTCGGGTCCCCGACAGGACCCGATACCGCCACCCTGCGGTATGCGGCCTCCCGACGCCTGGCCACCTCGGGTTGGAACGTGCTCGCCGATCTCCCGGCGTCGCACCTGTATGCGCAGATGATGCCCTCGGCCTACCGGATCCTCGTCCTGCTCGTGGCCATGCTCCTGGCCCTCTACGCGGTCGTGGCGAAGTTCGCCCAGCGCGTCTCCGAGCCCCTTCTGGCGGTGAACGAGGCCACCAGCGACATCGCGGCCGGCCGCTTCCCCGGCCCGGAGCCGCTCGCGGAGCTGGAGAAGAACCCGATCGAGGAGATCCAGAGCGTCGCCCTGCATTTCCGCAGCATGCGCGACGCGCTCGCCTACCGCGACCCCCTGACCGGCCTGCCGAACCGGCGCCTCTTCATCGACCGCCTGGGCATGGCCCTGGCCCAGGCCCGCCGCTCCGGCGAGAAGCTGGCGGTGCTGTACCTCGACCTCGACCGCTTCCGGGTGGTCGACGATTCCCTGGGCCACTCCGCGGGCAACCAGCTCCTGCGCACGGTCGGGGATCGGCTCCAGGCTTCGATCCGGGAGGGCGATACCGTGGCCCGACTGGGGGCGGACGAGTTCGTGGTGCTGGTGCGGCAGGTGGAGCACGAGGAGGACGCGGCTCGGGTCGCCCGCAAGCTGCTGGAAGCGCTTCGCAATCCCGTGGCCGTGGGGGAGAGGGAGCTGTTCGTCACCGGCAGCGTGGGGGCGAGCCTCTACCCCAGCGACGGCAAGGCCGCCGAGCCGCTCCTGAACAACGCCCATACCGCCATGCATCAGGCCAAGGGCGAGGGCCGCGACACCTACCGCCTCTACGCCCCGGCCATGAACGACCGGGCGCTCGACCAGCTCGCGCTGGAGAGCGCGCTCCGGCGGGCGCTGGACCAGGAGGAGCTCCTCGTCCACTACCAGCCCCTCCTCGATCTCAAGAGCGGGCGGGCGGGGGGGGCGGAGGCGCTCGTGCGCTGGCAGCATCCCCAGCGGGGCCTCCTCGGCGCGGAGCAGTTCATCGCCCTCGCCGAGTCCTCCGGCCTCATCGTTGCCATCGATTCCTGGGTGATGCGCACCGCCTGTGCCCGCCTCCGTGATTGGCACGACCACGGCCGCCGCCACTTGCGAGTGGAGGTCAACCTTTCGGCCCGGCAGTTCCGCCAGCCGGACCTCGTCAACGAGATCACCCGCTGCCTCGACGAGACCGGCCTCCCCCCGGATGCCCTCGAGATCGAGATCACGGAGCGCACGGCCATGCTCGACGTGACCCGCACGGTCGAGATCCTGCGGACCCTCAGGGGGCTGGGGGTACGGATCTCGCTCGACGACTTCGGGACGGGTTACTCGTCCCTGAGCTACCTCAAGACCCTGCCGGTGGATACGGTGAAGCTTGACCAGTCGTTCGTGCGGGACGTGACCCGACGACCCGGGAGACGCGGCCATCGCTTGCGCGGTGATCGCCATGGCCCACTCCCTCGACCTCCGGGTGGTGGCGGAGGGGGTCGAAACGCGGGAGCAGCTCGCCTTCCTGCGACGGCGGGGCTGCGACTTCGTCCAGGGGCACCTGCTCAGCGCCGCCCTTCCCGCCCATGTGATCGAGGACCTGTTGGAGCGGCCCCTGGAGGCGTTGCTGGCCCTTAGCTGAGGCCGCGCCTTACCCAGTATCCGAAAACTCGTTTGACAGCCCGGTCACTACGAGTATACTTCTTATACAATCCGGTTCCGGGGTCCCTCCTCCCCGGTTGGCTCGGACCAACCTGGCTTGCCACCGGACTTGCTTACCCGGGGCGGCCGACGGGGAGAACGCGATGAGACGCATGACGGCACAATCGCAGTCGACCAGCGATTCCGGCGCCCTGCTCCTTCAGTGGGCGTCCGAGAGCGGGGCGCATGGGATGCCCGCCCCCCAGGAGCTCGAGAGGATGGGCTGGCACCGGTTGAGCGAGCATCCCCTGTTCCGCGGCACGTGGCTCATGGAGACCCGTCCCCGCAAGTCGCGCTCGTTCGGGAGGCCGCGCGTGGCCCGATCCCGGATCCTCGGGGGCCGCTAGCCCGACGGCCACGACGGAGGATCAGCGACCGACCGGCTTGAACCTGGTGCAGGGCAAGAGCCCCCACCGGTGCAGGCGGAACCGCAAGGCCGTGTAGAGCGTGGCCAGGCCGTAAACGACCCCCGCCCGAAACCCCACCGACGACGCGTCGTCGAAGTACCGTGTCGAGATCGGCACCTCGACCACCGGCAGGCCGAAGTGCACGGCCTGGAAGATGACCTCGGTATCGAAGACGAACCCGTTGGAGTTGCGCAGGAACGGGACCGTCTCCAGGAAGCGCCGGCTGTAGGCCCGATATCCGGTGTGGCACTCCGAAAAGCGCCGGCCCATGGCCAGGTTCTCGAAGAACGTCAAGAAGCGGTTGGCGATGCGCTTCCAGAGCGGCATCCCCCCCCGTGCGGCTCCGCCCGGGATCATCATGCGCGAGCCCAGGACCATGTCCGCCCGGCCCTCGCGGATGGGCTTCAGCATCTCGGGGATGATGGCGGGATCGTACTGGCCGTCGGGATGGAGCATGACCACGATGGTGGCCCCGTCCCGCAGCGCCTCCATGTAGCAGGTCTTCTGATTGCCCCCGTAGCCCACGTTGTGGGGATGGCGGATCGCCTTCAGGTTCAGCCGCTGGGCCTGCGCCACCGTGTCGTCGTGGCTGAAGTCGTCCACGACCACGACCTCGTCGTAGTAGCCGGAGGGGATGGCACGGAAGGTGTCTTCGAGCGTCTTGGCCGCGTTGTACGCGGGCATGACGATGACGACCTTGTCCGTGGTCGAAGGGGCGGAGGGGCCCCCCGCCGACGCGGCCGTCTCGCTCATCTGGATCTACTATTCTATCGTGTCCCGTAGCCTCCGGAGGAGGCGTGTTAGTCTCCCCCGCGATGGTGCTCGACGATCTCCTGGATCGGCGGCTGGTCTTCCTCTCGGGCAAGGGGGGCGTGGGCAAGAGCGTGGTGGGCCTCGCCCTGGCCCTCGCCGCCCGCGATCGGGGACGGCGCGTTCTTCTCGTCGAGGTGGCGGCTCCTCTCGAAGCGGCGCGCTACCTCGGGCGCCCCCCCGCGGGTCCCCGGGAGACGGAGGCGCTTCCCGGGCTCCACACCGTGAACCTCGACCCTACCGGAGCCATGGACGAGTACGTCCGGCAGACGGTGAGGATCGAGATGCTGTCGCGGCGCATCCTGGAGAGCCCCGTCTACTCCCGTTTCTTCTCCGCCGCCCCCGGCCTCAAGGAGCTCATGCTCCTGGGCAAGATCATGGTCCTCGAAGAGGCGCGGGAGCGCTTCTCACGGCGCCCGCGGTACGACCTCATCGTCGTGGACGCTCCCGCCACCGGCCACGGCCTGTCCTTCCTCAAGGTCCCGCTCGCCGCTTCCCAGGCCGTGCCCGTCGGCCCGGTGGGACACAACGCCCGGCGCATCCTCCGGCTCCTGCGCAACCCCGAGAAGACCGCGCTCGCCATCGTGGCGATCCCCGAGGAGATGGCGGTTGTGGAAGCGGTCCAGTTCCACCGACTCGCCGTCGACGACCTCGGGCTGCGGCCGAGAGCGCTCATCCTCAACGCCTGCCACGAACGCCGCTTCAGCGAGGCCGAGGAGGCGGAGGTGCTGCGGTTGTCCGCGTCGTCACCGGGGGGGCGGCTCGAAGGGGGCGTCTCCCTCGCCGCGGCCGTCGTGGCCGCGCGCCGGCAGATCCGGCGCCGGAAGCTCACGCGCTTCTACGAAGCGCGCCTGAAGCGGTCGCTGCCCCTCCCCCTCATCTCCCTTCCCTTCCTGTTCCGCGAGGCTCTCGACCTCGAGGACCTGCGCTTCCTGGCCAGTCGCCTGGAGGCGGCCTGATGGCGCGCCGGGGAAGGAATCCGGCGGGGGCCCTCCTCGCCGAGCTGGACGAGCGGCGCATCCTGGTCGTGTGCGGCTCCGGAGGCGTGGGCAAGACCACGACCGCGGCCGCCGTCGGCCTGCGCGTGGCCCTCTCCGGACGGCGCGTGCTCGTCTGCACCATCGACCCCTCCCGACGCCTGGCCACGAGCCTCGGCCTGAACCAACTCTCCGGGAAGCCGCGCGCCCTGGACCTGACCCGCTTTCGGCCGACACCGGGAGGCTCCCTTCACGCCATGGTCCTGGACACGAAGAGCACCTTTGATGACATCGTGGTGCGTTATGCGCCCGACGAGACCTCGCGCCGGCGCATCCTCGAGAACCGCTTCTACCGGCAGGTCTCGGCGGCGCTGGCCGGGAGCCACGAGTACATGGCGATGGAGAAGCTGCTGGAGCTGTCGGAAGACGAGCGCTTCGACCTCGTGGTCCTGGACACCCCTCCCACCCGCCACGCCCTCGACTTCCTGGAGGCTCCGGATCGACTCATGAGCTTCCTCGACACGAGCATCCTCCGCTGGTTCCTGAGACCCTACTTCGTGGCCGGCCGCCTCACCCTCAAGGTGGCCACGCGCACGGGGGCGCTCGCCCTGAAGCTGGCCGACCGCTTCCTCGGGCTGCAGTTCCTGCAGGACCTCTCCGAGTTCTTCCTGGCCTTCGGGGGGATGTACGATGGCTTCAAGGAGAGGGCGGCGCGCGTGCACGCCCTGCTCCGCGATCCATGCTCCGGTTTCCTGCTCGTCGCCGGCCCTTCCGCGCTCGCCCTGGATGAAGCGCTCTTCTTCCACCGACGCCTCGACGAGAAGAAGATGCCGTTCCTGGGCTTCGTCGTGAACCGCGTCCACCCCGACCCCGCGGCCCCGGAGGGTGGGGGCTCACCCGTTCGCGTGGAGCCGGCGCTCGCGGAGCGCCTGCTCGAGTGCTATCGCGACCAGCAGACGCTGTTCCGGGCGGAGAAGAGGGCCATCGGCCGACTGGAGGTCGACACGGGGGAGCGGCCGATCCTGGTCCCCGAGCTGGAGCAGGACGTGCACGACCTGCGGGGCCTTCGCGAGGTCGCGGAAGCCCTCTTCGCGGGGGCGACGGCCCGCCGAGAGCGCCGCGCCTCGTCCTGACCATGCGACTCATCCTCTATTCAGGCAAGGGCGGCGTGGGCAAGACCAGCCTCTCCGCCGCCACCGCCATCCGGGCGGCGCGGCGTGGCTACCGTACGCTCGTCGTCTCCACCGACTCGGCCCACAGCCTCGCCGATGCCCTGGACATGAAGCTGGGAGGGGATCCCGTCCCCGTCGTGCCCAAGCTGGAGGCGGTGGAGGTGGACGTCAACCAGGAGCTGTCGCGCCACTGGGGCGTCATCCACGATTTCCTGACCCGCTTCATGGCCTTCCAGGGCGTCGACGAGACGGTGGCCGAGGAGATCGCCATCCTGCCCGGCATGGAAGAGCTGCTCAGCCTCCTCCGCGTCCGGCGGTTCGCGGACAGCGGTCGCTACGACCTCATCGTCATCGACTGCGCCCCCACCGGGGACACCGTGCGCATGCTGGGCGTCCCCGAGGTCCTGAACTTCTACTTCTCGCGGATCTTCCCCATCCAGCGCCGGGTGGTGCGCACGGTCCGGCCGGTCGCCCAGCGCATGACCGACATGCCCATCCCCAGCGACGACGTCTTCGGGGCGGTGAAGGCTCTCCACGGGCAGATGGAGGGGATGGGCGCGTTCCTGCAGGATCCCAAGCGAAGCTCGATCCGCATCGTGTTGAACCCCGAGAAGATGGTGATCAACGAGTCCCAGCGCCTCTACACCTACCTGAACCTCTTCGGCTTCCCGGTGGACGCAGTGGTGGCCAACCGGGTGTTGCCCGCGGAGGCCCGCTCGAAGTACTTCGACCGCTGGTTCGAGATCCAGGCCGGCCACCTCAAGGACGCCCGCGAGGCCTTCGATCCGCTACCCTTCCTGGAAGCCCCGCTCTTCGACCGCGAGATGGTGGGGACCGAGATGCTCGACCTCTTCGGCCAGAAGGTCTTCGGGGACAAGGATCCGGCGGCGGTCATGCATCGGGAAAGGCCGATCGAGATGAAGAAGGAAGGGCGCTCCTACGCCCTCTACATCCGCCTGCCCTTCGTGGAGAAGGACCGGCTCCAGGTCTGGACGCGGGGAGACGAGCTGGTGGTGCAGGTGGACAACCAGCGGCGGCGCCTCGTGCTGCCCCGCAGCCTGACCTCCCGCCCCGTGCTGGGGGCGGCCTTCAAGGAAGAGCGGCTACGCGTGGCGTTCGGAGACAAGGAGGCCCATGGCGCGAGCTGAAGGAAGTCCCCGGAAGGCCTGCTGCCTCGTGTCGGAGATCCTCGAGGAGGCGGGGCTGGACCGCGAACACGTACGCAGGGTGCGGCGGCAGGTGTTGGAGGGCATCGTCCTCCTGTGCCAGTGGCAGCTCGCGCGCATGGACGGCGAGCCGGCCCCCCCGGACCGCAAGAAGGCGCGCAAGGTGACGGTCGAGTAGCTCCGAGCATCGCGGAACCGTCACGCCGCTGCTGCAAAATTGTGCAAACCGCTGGAGGCGGCTTCGGATGCGGCTTCCAGGGTCCTCCTCCACAGCTTTTCCACAGCGTTCTGCGGAAAACCGGGACGCGCCGAGCGTGCCGCGGGTGTTCTTACTTGACGGCGCGGAGGGGCTTGACGTCGAACCCGATCGCGTAAGGGCAGTGGATCGGCATCTTCCGCGGCTCGCCGGCATCGGTGACGCTGTAGGCGGTGAGGCGGAAGTGGTGCTCGTCGGTGGTGCCGGAGAGCGAGCCGTCGTCGTTGTAGTTCCAGGGCACCTCGCGGAGACGATCGTTGACGTCACCACGATGTAGACGTTGTCCGGCTCCATGCCTTCGAGGTCGATGTCGCTGAGCGCATTGGCGGCTTTGCTGTACCCCCACATGGTGTGGGAGTGGAAGTCGCCGATCACCGAGAGCTGGGGGATGTTCGCCAGGAACCGCTCGATCCGCTTGTGGGCCCGGGGGTTGCTCACGACTCCCTTGTGCCGCCGGCCCGCGGTCTGGTAGGGCAGGGCGTGCTCGATGATGAAGCGGTCCTCGTCTTCCTTCTGGTCGCGGTAGCCGATGAGCAGGCCGAAACACTCCCGCTTGTAGACCTCGACCGCCGAGATCAGGAGACCCCAGAAGGCGTTTTGGGAGATGAAAGCCGTCATGTTCGGCTCGTCTCGTTTTTCAGAGGGAGAAACTCGAGCTGCGATCCGCCTTCTAGATTCTAGGCACCCCCCTGGAAGGCTGTCAACGTCCCAGATTGTCTTGACATAAGCCGTTGTAATTAATAGGCTTAAGTCGCATGCTGAGATCGCCCGTCCGCCCCCTTCGTCTGCTCCTCCTCACCCTCCCACTCGCGAGCCTGGCCCCGCCGGCCCGTGCCCTCGAGGCGGTCATTTTCCTTTCGGAAGCCTCCCCCGAGATCCGCTGGAGTCGAGGTTACGGCGCCACCGTCGGCTTCGGCTTCCTGAAGCTGGCCGCCTTCGAGGCGGAGGTGGCGCGGCAGCCCGGAGAGGCTCTGGATTCGGGCATGACCAGCCTCACGGGGGCGGCGCTGTTCGCGCCCTCGTTCGGCGCGTTCGTTCCCTTCATCGGCCTCGGCGTCGGCTTCCAGCGCCAGAACGTCGGCAGCGCGAGCGACTACGGTACCCACAGCGCTTTCATCGTGGGAGCCAAGCTCAAGCTCGCAGGGATCCTGGTGCTGCGGGCGGAGTGGCGCAAACTGGGTCTCGCGGGAACACCGCTCATCCCATTCGATGATCGTTTTTCGGGTGGGGTGGGCGTATCGTTCTAGGACGCGCGACATCACACAACTTTCCCGCCGAATCCGCCCAAGTCCTCGTGTTACACTCGTTAGCCCATGGTCTTCCTGAACTACACCACCATGGCCATGACGGCCAAGATCGTGTACTACGGGCCCGGCTTGGGCGGCAAGACGACGAACCTCCAGTGGATCCACAACAAGACCGCGCCCCGCTCGCGGGGCGAGATGGTGAGCCTGGAGACGGAGACGGACCGCACCCTCTTCTTCGACCTCCTTCCCCTCGACGTGGGCGTGATCGGCGGCATGAAGGTCCGCCTCCAGCTCTACACCGTGCCCGGCCAGGTCTTCTACAACGCCACCCGCGAGCTGGTCCTGAAGGGCGTCGACGGCGTCGTCTTCGTCGCCGACAGCCAGGCCGCCGCGCTCGACCCCAACGAGGAGTCGATCCAGAACCTGAAGGTCAACCTGGAGGAGCTGGGCCTCGGCGTGGACCAGATCCCCGTCGTCTACCAGTACAACAAGCGCGACCTGCGCAACATCATGCCGGTCGACAAGCTGCAGGCCGTGATCAACCCCGGCAAGGCCCCCGCCTTCGAGGCGGCCGCGATCCACGGCGTCGGCGTTTTCGAGACGTTGAAGGAGATCTCCCGCCTCGCGCTCGCCTCCATCCGCAACCGCATCGCGGAGGAGCGCAGGCAGGGAGGAACACCGGCGATGGGAGTCCCGGCCATCACTCCGAGCCTGGCCTTCGGGGTCTCCGCGAACTCGTCCGCCCCCCTCCCCGCGTCACGACCCGCGGTCGCCGCCCCCGCGGCCCCCGTCGCCATCGCCCCTGCGCCTGTGCCGGCGCCCGCGGTACGAGCGTCCGCGACGGCCGAGGCGCCCACCCCGACCCCGGCTCCCGCCGAGAACCCGCTGGCCGGCCTCGTCCCGGAGAGCGACGAGCCGCTGCGCGTCGAGTTCGCCGAAGAGGACACGGACAAGCACAAGGTGCGGGCCGTCGCCACGAAAGGCAACGTCGACATCCAGCAGGAGCTCGAGAACCTCCGGACCATGGCGCTCGCCACCCCCGCCCGGACCGCCACCGCCGTGCGCGATCCCGTCGTAGACAAGCTCTTCCAGGACCTCATGGTCTCCGACAAGGACGCCCGCCAGGAGGTCAAGCGCAAGGCCAGCGTGGAAGTCCCCGCCCGCTACCTCAAGAACCTCTCCGACCTGCGCCTCCAGCTCGTCTTCGAGCACGACGGCAAGAAGGACGTGGTCGAGGAGGCCCTCGCCGTGAAGCTCGTCGGCACCCGCCGGCTCGAGCGACTGACGTTGCGGCTGGACCTGGAGCTCAAGGGGAAGGGCTAGGCCGTCCTCGCCCGCCTACTCGAAGTAGCCTCGGACGTCGAGGATCAAGTGGGCAACCCCGCCCGCCCCCGTAGCCATGTCACACCTCACCGACAAGTTCCCTGAGCTTCCGAGACCAAAGATGCCGTTGCTGCCTCTCGCCTGCGTGGGCAGGAAGTTTAGGGCGCTGGCGCTCGGGTAGGTGGTTGTGCCAGCCGGAAAGAGTCGAAGGTTCCCGATTCCCGTCGCCCCCACGACGGTGAGCGTCAAAGCCACCGCCTTGGCCGTGGGGGGTATCCCACAAAGGCCGGCGATCGGGAACGACCTCGTTGCGCTCGCCGCGAGCGGAGGACCGCCAGACGGCCCGGGAAGGCGACGCGTGTCGAGGACTCGGCAGGCCTCCACAGTGTAGAAGTCCGTGGCCTTCGGACTCACGCCCACGGCCCACAACTCGAAGCCGTGGGTCCCATCATTCGCCGCGAAAAAGACCCGGTTGCCGGCCGACGTGAACTCCGGTATCGCCAACGAACCCGCCGGACCCGCGAGCAGGTCCGCCAACCTTCCCGTCCCCGAGGGGGTGCCATCGCTGGCCCAAGGCTCTTTTCCGGTAGAGCCATCGTCGGCGGAAAAGTACAGCCTGTCGGCTTGGTAAAGGAGCGAATCTGGAGGAGGCCCGCCGACACCCGGGTCGAAACCGGCGACGGTGACAGTGCCCTGTTCCGTGCCGTTGCTGCTCGCCAGCACGTATTGATTGCCGTCGAACGCGAAGAAGAACACCCTCAGGCCCAAACCTTGAAAGCCATTGGGATATGCGCCATCGACGCCCGGAAGGATGTCCTTCACCATCATGGTGCCCGCCGGCGTCCCGTCACTTCTCCACAATTCGTCTCCGTGCGCTCCGTCCGTAGCCCGGAAGAATACGGTCCCGTCGACCTCCGTGAACTCCGACGGGTTGGCGGAGCCTGTGGCGTTGATGTCCTTGACCAGCACGGTACCCGCGGACGACCCGTCGCTCTTCCAGAGCTCGAAGCCGCTCATGCCGTCGTCGGCGGAAAGAAACAGCGTGCCGTTCACATTGGTGAGCCAGCCCGTGGACGATCCCCCCGCGCCGGGCTTGATGTCCGCGACCACGATCGTGCCCGTCGTCGTGCCGTCGCTCGTCCACAGCTTGTTCTCCGCCGAGAAGAACAATGTCCCGTTCACGTCGGTGAGGTCATAGGGAATGACGTTCTTCACCTGCGTCGTGCCTGCCCCGGTTCCATCGCTCTTCCACAGGCCCGTGCTTGCTCGGAAGAAGAGCGTCCCGTTCGATCCGACGAGGTCGCACAGACCGGTCACGCCGGCCTCATTCTCCAGGTCACCGACGAGGACTGTCCCCGTGGCCGTGCCATCGCTCCGCCAGAGCTGCGAGAGACTGCCGGCCACGAAGAATAGCCGTCCGTTCACGACGGCGCGGGTTCGGCAGGTTGCGTGAATGGGGATACCTTCCGGAAAGGCCCTGAGGAGGAGCGTGCCCTGCGCAGTACCGTCGCTGCGCCAGAGGCCTTGCTCCCCCGTGTCGGGCGTGACGTCGAACAGCAGGGCATCTCCAAGCGTGATCAAGTCGCTCGGATTCGATCCAAACGACGTTGCGATGTCCTTGACCAGGTACGGAGTCTGAGCGTACAGGTCGCCTTGGCCCGCCAGGGCGAACATGAGCCCGAGGATCGATACACGGGTCTTCCAAGGGCAGGAGTCAGTCTCAGGGCTCATCCTTCCTGTTCCTCCTCGACGGTGCCGCATTGCCGCACCGTCCACCTTACCAGCTAATCCCTACGGATCTGGACCGGGAACGTGACCTGGCCCTTGGTGGTGACCCGCATCGGCAGCCCCTTGGTGATACCCCGTAGAGCATTACCCCGCTGAGGCTCCTTCAGGCCTTCGCGTCCCTAGCGAACGTGTTCGGCGGTGACGAGGTAGACCGCAAACGTCCCCAGCCAGTGGCCGCCCTCGTAGTGCTCACCCGTCACCACGGGCAGCGACGCTTGACGATGTGCACCCGCGGCGGCAAGCAGCGCCGGTCGCCGAGGGTCGCCTGGAGGCAGCCCTCGGACGATCCCTTCCAACATCCAGGCCCGGCTGAGGTTCAGCCCGTCGAGGTGAGCGAGCTTGGGATCGGCACGATCGGTGACCTCCGCGGGCGGCAACCAGGCCGTGGTGCTCCGGCTCGGAATCCCCGGCAGGAAAGTGGCAAGCCACCCGGCGAAGCGCTCGGGAGGCAGGACGCGACGCATGAGGTCCGCTTCCGCCAGGCACGGCGAGAGGAAGTCCTGGCCGGAAGGCTCGTAGGCCAGCGGACAGTTCCGATCGGCAAGGTAGAAATCGCGGATGCGGGACTCCAGGAGCGAAGCGGTGGCCGTGGCCTTCGCCACCTGGGCCCAGTCCCAGGCGAGGCCGAAGGCGAAGGCCGTCTGGTCGTGCTCGCCGATCCGGATCGGGTAGCGCAGCTTGGGGAGCCACTCCGTCAGGCGCTGGACTGCGGCCCGCTCGAGCGGCTCGAGCGCGGCAGACCAGGCACGCGCGTCGTCGTCCGGCCAGGAGCGCAGCTCCGCCGCGAGCTGCAGTAGCCAGGCTAGGCCGTAGGGGCGCTCGAAGGACGATCGGCCTTGACCGGCCAGGTAGGAGACCTCCGCGGCAATATTGGAGGCAGTGAGGGACCGGCTCAGAGACTGGCGCGCCTCTTGGGCGAACGGCGCTTCAGGGAAGGTTCGCGCGAGGCGCGCCAGTAGCCAGTGCCCGTGCACGGCGGAGTGCCAGTCGTAGCAGCCGTAGAAGGCCGGAGTGAGATCGCGCGGGGGCTTCACATCCGCATCGCTCTGGAGCACGTGGGCGATCTTGTTCGGGTATTCCTTGTGAACGCAGGATAGGGCCAACGCGGCGAACCGCCCGGCCGCGGCGGCGTCGATCCCGGGGGGCGCGGGCGCCGCGAGCAACAGGGCCAGGAGCGTCCCGCTCAAGCGACGCCTCCCCGCACCCGCGTGCCCTCATCGCCGGTTCGGGCGAGCAGGCCCTCCACCTTCGACTCCACGCGCTCCCACGAGTACTCGTCCTCGACGTAGGCGCGCCCCTGCTCGCCGAGCCGGCGCCCCACCTCCGGCCGGTCGAGGAGCAGCGTCAGGCCCTCCGCGAACTCCGCATAGCCGTGGTAGAAGAGCCCGCCGTTGCTACGCAGGCACTGGCCCATGAGCACCCGGCAGCGGGCGTTGGCGAGCACGGGCACGCCCACCTTCCAGGCCTCGAGCGTGATGATGGACAGGCTCTCGTAGGGCGAAGGCATGACGAGGAGCCGGCACTGGCGGAGCGCGGCCACCTTCTCTTCCTCGCTCACGTAGCCCAGGTGGCGGATGTGCGGGTGCTCGGGGACGGGGATGACCGCCTTCCCGGCCAGGACGAGGTCGATGTCGGCTCCCGTCTCTTCCTGGAACTTCCGGAAGTAGGCGAGGAGGGTGACGCAGCCCTTGTTCTTGTCGACGCGGCCGACGTACAGAAGGAAGGGTCGCGTGAGGCCGTGCTGGGCGCGAAAGTCGAGGCCGGGCGAAGGCTCCACCATGTTCAGCCCGCTCCCGATCACGACGCTGGGCACGTCGCGGTTGCCGCTCGCGTCCTCGACCAGGGCCTGCTCCTCGGGGGTCAGGTAGACGATGCCCCGGGGGGACCGGAAGAACGGCTTGAAGATCTGCAGGCCGATGGCCGGGTCTTCCTCGGCGGTGGGGACGAGTATCGCCCGGTCGCGCACGCGGGGGAGTCCATGGTAGCTCTGGTAGTAGCGGTAGCAATAGAAGAAGAAGCGGTCGAAGCGCCCGTAGGCCCCGGCTACCGCGTCCACGAGGGCCGGCGAATAGGGTCCGTTGGCCCGCACCCACGCTTCCTCTTCCTCGCGCGTGTGAGGCTCGTAGAAGCAGACGTTGCAGAGCGAGGCGAACTCGCGCGCGCTGCGCTTGCGGCGCACCGCGAAGCGGTGGACGGGGATTCCGTTCACGGTCTCGGTGCCCGCCGGGTATTGGTTCTTCCACTCCAGGTAGTCCTGGGCGCGGGTGGCGAAGACCTCGACCTCATGGCGGCGAGACAGCCGCTCGGCCAGCCAGCGGCAGTGCAGCTCGGCCCCCCCCGCGATCTCGAGGCCGTAGCGCTGGATGACGAAGGCCAGCTTCAAGACGGCCCTCCCACCCCAGTGACCTGCGCGAGCAGCCGCTCGTACTTCTCCATGATCCGCGGCCAGGTGTAGTGCTCCTGGAAGTAGTCGTGGCCCTGCGCGCCCAGGGTGTCCGCGAGATCGGGCCGGTCGAGGAGCAGGTCGAGGGCGGCCGCGAACTCCTCGTAGCGCCGGTAGTAGAGCCCGCCCCCCGAGCGCAGGACCTGGCCGCGCAGCACCTCGCAGTCGCCGTTCACGAGCACCGGGCGCTTCATCATCCAGGCCTCGAGCACGACCATGGAGAGGCTCTCGTGGCGCGAGGGCATGAGCAGGGCGCGGGCGCGGCTGAGGCCCGCCAGCTTCTCCGCCTCCGTGACGACACCCATGGGCCGCACGTGGACGTTCTCGGTGATCTCCATCGTTCCCTTGCCGAAGAGGGCGAGGGTCACGCCGCGGCGCGTCTCCCGCTGCCAGCGCAGGAAGTGGTCGAGCATCACCGCGCAGCCCTTCTCGGGCTCGATCCGACCCACGTAGACGAGGTAGTCGCCGAGGAGGTCGAGGCGCGGAGCGACCTCGTCCACCGGGATCGAGGGGGGCCGGTTGATTCCCGTCCCCACCACGTCGCCGGGCACCGCCTCGTTCTTCGTGATCCGCTGGATGAGGTCGCGCTCCTCCGGCGAGTTGTAGACGAGGGCGGCGGGGAGCTGGAAGAAGGGAGCGAAGAGGCGCAGGTAGAGGACGCGGTCGTGCTCGGCGGTGGGGACAAGAAGGCTCTTCCGCGGCGCCACCTGGAGGCCGTGGTAGGTCGTCCAGTAACGGTACGAAAAGAAGACGAGGGCGTCGTAGTCGCCCTGGTGCGTCCGGAGGTACTCGACGAGGGCGGGGGTGACCGGACCGTGCTCCTCCAGCCAGCGCCGCTCCTCCTCGTCCGTGTGCTCGGAGAAGCAGACCTTGTTGGCAATCTCGTCGAAGCGGTCGGCGCGGCGGAGGCGGGCGACCGGGAAGCGGCGCACCGTGACCCCACCCCCCTCGGACACGCCGGGAGGCAGGACGTTCTCCCAGGCCAGGTAGTCGGTGGCGGTGGTGGTCAGGACCTCGACCCGGTGGCGCTCCGCCAGGTGCTCGGCCACCCATCGGCAGTGCAGCTCGGCCCCCCCCACCACCTCGGGCCCGTAGCGCTGGACGACGAAGCCGAGCCTCAAGCCGGCTCCGCGCCGGCTCGCGTCACTTGGACGTCCTCCGGTCTTCCCGCTCCTTCTCCAGCCGCTCGCAGCGGTTGCGGAGGGCGGCGTGGTCGAGTTGGAGGCGCACCAGCTCTCGGACCGTGTTGTGACAGAGGTGGACCATGTAGAGGTTGAGCTGGGCCTGGCGGCTCAGGATGTGGTCGGTGTAGAGGCGGACCACGGGCCGCACGAGCTTCTTGACGAAGACGATCGCCCGGGCCCCGAAGCCGGTGCGGTGCGTCTGGATGCGGTAGTCGACGGAGATGTTCCAGTTGTGGTTGGGGGCCATCAGGCGGGCCAGCAGCTCGGGGTCGATCTCGGCCTCGTCCGCGAACGCCTGGAGCTTGAGGGCGGTCATCTCCTCGACCTCGTCGTCGCCGTATTGGCCCTGGTCGCGCTTCCGCCGGATCTTCTCGCGGATGCCGGCCATGACCTGGGCCACGTCCACCCGACCGTCCTTCCCCTCGATCTCGTCCATCGCGTCCGGCCTCTCTGGAAACAGAAAAGGGAGACGGGGTCGCCCCGTCTCCCTCGGTGAACGGCGGCGCCTGGTCCGGCCCTACTTCTTGGCCACCGCCACGGGGGGGAGCGGAGCGGCGTCCACCACCTCGCCGGGGCTCCCGAGCTGGTCCGCCTCGCCGACGTACAGATGGTAGACCAGCAGGCCCAGCTCCCGGTCGTCGTTGTTGAGGGGCGGGGTGAGCAGCTTGGGCACGAACGACTGGCTCATGGCGAGGCGCAGGTCCACCCACTCCTCGCCGCCCAGGTCCGCAGCCTTGACCCTGATCTTCTTCAGGAAGACGTTGGGGTCCTGGATGGGCATCGTGATCCCGACCTTGTTGTTGACGGAGACGGTGAGGACCGGCGTCTCCTTGAAACACTTCACGCAGGTGTCGGCCTCGAGGTACACGATCACGTCGCGCTTGGGGTTCTTGAAGGACATGAGCGCTTCCTTCTTCGTCCAGGTGCGCTCGATCGCCGGGTTCTCGGGGTGGGACTCCGGGTTGTGCCAGCCCTCCTTGTAGACGGGGAAGATGTTCTCGGTCTGGGGGAGGAACTCCATCCGCGCCACCTTGTAGGCCCGCAGGCCCATGTCCTCTCCCTTGAGGACGATCCGCTCTCCGCGGCCCACCGAGGGATAGAGGCCCATGACCACGTCCACCTCGCCCACGTAGGGGTAGACCGGGATGAAGACGGTCCGCGTGTAGCTGTAGGTCTGCCCGGGCTCCCAGGTCTCGGGAGCCGGCGTGGTGACGTGGTCGTCCGTGAACAGCACGACCTTGTGCGAATCGAGGAAATGGAGGAGGGCCCGGTAGCCCGGGGGGATCTTCTTGGCCCCGGCCTCGACGGTCCAGGTGCAGGTCACCTCGATGGCGCTGCCCAGGGGCGCGCGCGAGCGGTTGACCTTGAAGGACGGCACGATCGGGTTGATGTCGGCCGACTTGCGCCGGCTGCAAGCAGGAAGTAGGACGATCCCCGCCAGGGCGAGGACCGCCGCCGTCCCCCATGCACTTCGAAACTTCATCTCGCTCTCCTCAATGGCGACGGAAGGAATCAGTGTTGCGGCCCAAACCCTACACTTTAGCGAGCCGCTGCGGGAGTGTCAACGAAACCGGCTTCGCCCCCGGCGAACGATCAGCTCGCGCGGCAAGGCCGGCGGATCGGCCACCCCCACCCCCGATTGACCACTGCTCGAGCGGATACTACACTCTCGCCGCAAGCGAGACACGAGCATCGGCGACGCGCCAGGAGGGTCGATGTCGATGGAAGCGCTGGGAATGGTCGAGACCAAGGGCCTCGTGGGTTCGATCGAGGCCGCGGACGCCATGGTGAAGGCCGCCAACGTGGTGCTCGTCGGCAAGGAGTACATCGGCGCCGGCTACGTCACCGTGATGGTGCGGGGCGACGTGGGGGCGGTGAAGGCGGCCACCGATGCGGGGGCGGCCGCGGCCCGGCGCGTGGGCGAGCTCGTCTCCGTGCACGTGATCCCGCGACCCGCGCCAGGAAGTCGAGAAGATCCTCCCGCCCTACTCCGGGCACGAAGAAGGGCTGATCCCCCGGACGTCCTGAATGGCGACACTCCGGACGCCGACCTGCGTCTCGATCCAGGAAGCGCGCAGCGCTCGCGGCGCGCGCGAAGGAGGCCCAGAAGGCGCTCGCCGGCTTCTCGCAGGAGCAGGTGGACCGGATCGTGGACGCCATGGCCGCGGCCGCGCGGCCGGAGGCGGAGCGCCTGGCCCGCCTCGCCCACGAGGAGACGGGCTTCGGCAACGTCAAGGACAAGACCCGCAAGAACCTGTTCTGCCGCGGTCGACGTCCACGCCTACATCCGTCCGCTGCGCACCGTGGGTATCCTGCGCGAGGACACCGGCCCGGCGCGTGGTGGAGATCGCCGAGCCGATGGGCGTCGTGGCCGCCGTCATCCCTTCCACCAACCCGACCTCGACCGCGATCTACAAGGCCCTCATCTCCGTCAAGGCCCGCAACGCGGTGCGTGATGAGCCCGCACCCGTCGGCCCGAAGCTGCATCCTCGAGGCGACCCGGGTGATGCACGGGCCGGCGGTGGCGGCCGGGCTGCCCCCGGACGCCCTGTCCTGCCTGACCGAGGTCACGCTCGAAGGGACGCAGGAGCTGATGCGCAGCCGGGACACCGGCGTGATCCTGGCCACCGGCGGCATCGGGCTCGTGCGCGCGGCCTACTCCTCCGGGCAAGCCCGCCTACGGCGTGGGGCCCGGGCAACGTGCCCGCCTACATCGAGCGCACGGCCGACGTGCCGAAGGCCGTGCGGGACGTGATCGCGGGCAAGACCTTCGACTACGGGACGCTCTGCTCCTCCGAGCAGTCGATCGTCTGCGACGAGGCGATCACGGACCAGGTGGTGGCCGAGGTGAAGGCGAACGGCGGCTACTTCCTGAGCGAGGCGGAGGCGGCCGCGGTGGCGCGGGTGGTGGTGACGCCCCAGCGGCTGGCCAACCCCGAGATCGTGGGCAAGCCCGCCCCGTACATCGCGGAGAAGGCCGGGATCAAGGTCCCGCCGGAGACGCGGGTGCTGGTGGCCCCGCTGGCCGGGGTGGGCCGCGACTACCCGCTCTCGATCGAGAAGCTCTCGCCGGTGCTCGCCTTCTACGTCGTGAAGGACTGGCACGAGGGCTGCGAGCGCTGCCTGCAGCTCCTGCGCTACGGCGGGCACCGGCCACACCGCTGGGGATCCACAGCCGCGACGACGCCGTGATCCGCGAGTTCGCCCTCAAGAAGCCGGTCTACCGCATCATCGCCAACACCCAGACCTCGATGGGCGCCACCGGCTACACGACCGGCCTCGCGCCCTCGATGAGCCTGGGCTGCGGTGCCTACGCCGGCAACATCACCTCCGACAACATCACGCCCCTGCACCTCATCAACATCAAGCGGCTGGCCTACGAGCTGCCCCGCACCGCCGGCGCGGGGGCGGCCGGCGAGGGTGATCTTCGGACGAGGGTCGCCGCGTTCGTGGAGAGCCGCGTAGGTGCTCAGCCCGCCTCCGGGCTGGCGGCCCCCAGGCCGGTCCAGGTCCCACCCCCTTCCGCCCCCACGGAAACACTCGACTTCGTCTGCGAGGACGACGTGCGCCGCGCGCTCCGGGAAGGGCGCGGTCCTGCGGGTGTCCGCACAAGCGGCCATCGTACGCCCGTCGGCGCGGGACCTGCCGCGGCCGGCAAGGACGTGCTCGCCGTCGACCGAAGCCCGGCCACTGGAGCCCGTGTTACGATCGCCCTGCCTGGATCGACTCCCGGGGGTGTCGTTTGGGGAGCTTGGGGCCGTTCGTGGTGTTCTGCTTGCCGTCGCTAGCGCTGCCTTTCGCCGCCTGCGCCCACAGCGGTAAGGTCGCCGTCTCTTCCCCGGCTCCGTCCCCCGAGCCGCGCCGCCCCGAGGATCCCGTCGCCCGCCTCATCGCCGAGGCCGATGCCCACCTCGCCGCGGGCATGGCCGAGCGCCAAGGATGGCCACCTCGAGCGCGCGCGCGAGGAGTTCGACCGCGCCGTCGACCTCTACCTCGACCGTTCCCGGGCGGCGCGTCGAGCGACCCACGCCTGGCCGACGCCTACCGGCGCACGCTCGAGGCCATCCACTTGCGCGAGATGGAGGCGCTGGCCGCGGGCGACGGCTTCACCGAAGCGCCGGCGGAGCCCGCGGCCATCGACGAGGTCGCGCGAGCTGCCGGTGGACGAGCAGGCCGCCAGCGAGGAGACGCGGACCCGCGCCGCGGAGGCGGTACAGGAGGAGACGCACGACCTTCCCGTCGAGCTGAACGACGCGGTCCTGTCCTGCATCGACCTCTACCAGGGCCGGCTGCGCGACTGGTTCGAGGCCGCCCTGAACCGGGGCCAGCGCTACCTGCCCCACATCCGCGAGGTCTTCGCGTCCGAGGGGCTTCCCCAGGACCTCGCCTACGTGGCCCTGGTGGAGAGCGCCTTCAAGCCCGCGGCCTACTCCCGGGCCAAGGCCAAGGGCGTGTGGCAGTTCATCTCCGCCACCGGCCAGCGCTACGGCCTCCAGCAGGACTGGTGGGTGGACGAGCGCAGCGACCCCGAGAAGGCCACCCGGGCCGCCGCCGCGCTACCTGAAGGAGCTCTACGCCATGTTCGGGGACTGGAACCTGGCCCTGGCGGCCTACAACGCCGGCGAGGGCAAGGTCCAGCGCGGCATCGACCGCTACGAGACGAACGACTTCTGGCAGCTGCGCCAGACGCGCGCCCTGCGGCGGGAGACGCGGAACTACGTCCCCCTGATCCACGCCGCGATCGTGGTGGCCAAGGCCCCCGAGAAGTACGGCTTCGACGGTCGAGCCCGCGAGCCGCCGCTGGTCTACGAGAACGTCCCCGTGGAAGGGGCCGTCGACCTGCGGGTGATCGCGGAGTGCGTCGAACACCCCGGTGGAGGACATCCAGTCGCTGAACCCCGAGCTGCGCCGGCTGGCCACGCCCGCCAGTCGGACCTTCGACCTGAGGGTCCCCGCCGGCAAGGGGGAGTCGCTCCTGAGCTGTGTCTGGCGGCACTGCCTGCGGAGAAGCGCGTCCGCTTCCGCACGCACGTCGTGGCCCGCGGCCAGACCCTGGCCACCATCGCCCGGGCCAACGGGGTGCGGGTCAAGGACATCGCCGACGCCAACAACCTCTCCCCCACGGGGCGGCTCCGTCCCGGCACCGAGCTCATCATCCCCATCCCGGCCCAGGCCGCGCCCACCCGCCGGGCCTCGCGCGAAGCGACACGCCCCGCCCCGACCTCGCAGGCCCTCGCCGACCCGCGCGGCCGGGTCCGCTACCGGATCAAGCCGGGCGACACCCTGACCGGAATCGCGGCCGAGTACGGCGTCACCGTTAGCGAGCTGCGGAGCTGGAACAAGCTCCGGGGCTCGGTCATCGCCGCCGGCTCCACGCTCACCATCTACACCGAGTCCGCCAAGAACTGACGGCGGACCTCGGGGGGCACGTCTCTCCCGTATCCTCACCTCCGCGCGGTCCTCTCCCACCGCCGCCGACCCTGCGCTGCCGCGGGGGGGAGAGGCTTCTTGCTCGCCACGTCTTTGACGGCCGCCGTCCTCGGCGTCGACGCCCACCTCGTGCGCGTCGAGGCGGACACTGCCTCCGGCTTTCCGAAGTTCACCATGGTCGGCCTTCCCGACTCGGCGGTGAAGGAGAGCGAAGGCCGCATCCGCTCCGCCCTGCGCAACTGCGGGTACGAGTTCAAGTGGGACCGGCGGATCACCGTGAACCTCGCGCCGGCCAGCCTGCGCAAGGTCGGCTCTTCCTACGACCTTGCCACCGCCGTGGGCCTGCTCGCCGCCGACGGCTCGCTGCCGGGGCTCCGGCTGGGGCACCGCCTGCTCGTCGGCGAGCTGGCGCTCGACGGCTCCGTCCGGCCCGTGACCGGGGTGCTGCCGATGATGCTGGATGGCGCGCCGGCGCGGCTTGCTGGTGGCGATCGTGCCCGCCGCGAACTTCGGCGAAGCGTCGGTGGTCACGGGGCTGGATGTCCGTCCCGTGCGCTCCCTGCCCGAGGCCGTGGATCTGGCGTCGGCCGACGCTCTTCCCCCGCCTCCTCCACGCGATCTCCCGGCCGCTTCGCCTTCGACCGCTCTCGACCTGGCCGACATTCGCGGGCAGCTGCTCGCGCGCCGCGCCCTGGAGATCGCCGCGGCCGGCGGTCACAACCTCCTGCTCGTGGGTCCCCCGGGAGCGGGCAAGACCATGCTCGCTCGGCGCCTCCCGGGCATCCTGCCCCCGCTCACCCCCGAGGAGGCGGTCGAGACCACGGCCGTGCATTCCGCGGCCGGAGTGCCGTTCGAGGCGCTCCTCAGTACCCGGCCCTTTCGCAGCCCCCACCACACCGCCAGCGACGCCGCCCTCGTGGGCGGTGGTCCGGTGCCGCGCCCGGGTGAGGTGAGCCTGGCCCACAACGGGGTCCTGTTCCTCGACGAGATGCCGGAGTTCCGGCGGCACGTCCTGGAGGCGCTGCGTCAGCCGCTGGAGGACGGGGCGGTTACCGTGTCCCGGGCCCGGGGCTGCTGGCGGCTTCCCGCCCGCTTCCAGCTCGTGGGAGCCATGAACCCCTGCGCCTGCGGCCCACCTTCCCTGCGAGTGCGGGCCTCGCGAGGCACGGCTCTATCGCCGACGCCTCTCGGGACCGCTGCTGGACCGCATCGACCTGCACGTCGAGGTGCCCGGCCTGACGTTCGACGAGATGACCGGCCCGCCGGGAGAGGGGTCAGCCCCCGTGGCCGAGCGCGTGCTGGCCGCCCGAGAGCGACAACTGGCCCGTGTCCCCGATACGGCAGCCCGTACGAACGCCCGGATGGACTCGCGAGCCCTGCGGAGGGTGGCCAGCCCGAGCGTGGAGGGTCAGGGGCTCCTGCGCGTTGCGGTCGAGCGCCTGCAGTTGAGCTTGCGCGGCCTGGACCGGGTGCTCAGGGTGTCCCGAACAATTGCCGATCTCGATTCCTCGGAGTCAGTTACGGCCTTGCACGTAGCCGAAGCCCTCCAGTTCCGGCGTTGCACTCACGATACGAATTGACCCCTGACTTCCAAGAAGTTGGAGTCGTCCTTGACTGCGGTGTTACGGGCATGTTAAGGTTCGAAGGTTTGCTCGGGGCGGTCGAGTCGACGTCTTTCGTGTCTCCGGGAGTCGGTGATTAGGCCGACAGGGCCCCTGAAGGTGGGAGAGGTAACTGATGGCCAACGAGTTCTACACCCTCATCGTCGTGCCCCACGCGAAGGCCCGGTTCCGCAAGTTCCAGGTGTCGGTGCGGCTGACGAAGTGGGTGCTGGGAACGACGGCGGCTCTCGGCCTCGGATTCGTCGCCCTCCTGGTCCACTACGCTTGGATCTCGGTTCAAGTGGTTGAGTTGAAGCGGCTTCGGACGGAGAACCGCGCGCTCGCCACGAAGGCCCAGGCCTACGAGCAGAACGCGGCCAAGCTGCAGGCGAAGGTCCTGGCCCTCCAGAACATGGTGACCAAGCTGGGGGTGATGGCGGGGCTGGAGAAGAGCCTGCCCGATCCGCAGATCGGCGGCGTGGGCGGCATCTCCGGCCTGGAGACGACGGCTCCTTCGTTCGACGTGGCCGAGTCCCTGAAGAGCCTCGACCAGACGGTCAGCCATCTCACGGAGAAATCCACGAAGCTCGAGGAGTTCTTCGAGGACCAGAAGGTCCTCCTGGCGTCCACGCCGTCCGTCTGGCCGGTCCGCGGCTACCTCTCCGCCGGCTTCGGCAACCGCATCGATCCCTTCACCGGCCTCCGCGACTTCCACCCCGGCATCGACATCTCGACGCCGATCGGGACGAAGGTCCAGGCGCCCGCCGACGGCGTGGTGATCTTCTGCGGGGTCAAGGGCGGCTACGGCAACGCCATCGTGATCGACCACGGCTACGGCGTGGTCACGCGCTACGCGCACCTCGACGCCTACAACGTGAAGCCGGGACAGCGCGTGCGGCGGGGCGACGTCATCGCGTTCGTCGGCAACACCGGCCGATCCACCGCGCCCCACCTGCACTACGAGGTCTGGGTCAACGACCAGGACGCAGAACCCGATCCAGTACATCCTGGACGAGTACCGCAGCTTCGGCTAACTGCTCGCGCCCGCCGCAACTCATCGCACGCTCGGACGGCCGGCGTCGTTCGCGCAAACGCCGGGCTCGGACGCGAGCGCTCGCTCCCTGGAAAACCGGCCCCCTGGCTGCTATCCTGTTCGAATCAAGGGCAGGAGACCACGCGCCCCGGGGGAAACGAGCGCCTGAGGCGATGACCGGGGGCGCGCGGAAATGATCAACACCATCCTCACCAAGATCATCGGCACCAAGAACGAGCGGGAGCTCAAGCGACATCCGCCCGCTCGTGCAGCGCATCGGCGAGCTGGAGCCGGCGGTACGGGCGCTCGACCGACGCCCAGCTCGCGCGCCAAGACCGTCGAGTTCAGGGAGCGCCTGGCCGCAGGGCGAGCCCCTCGACGACCTCCTGCCCGAGGCCTTCGCGGTGGTGCGCGAGGCCGGCCGCCGCGTGCTCAACATGCGGCACTTCGACGTCCAGCTCATCGGCGGCATCGCCCTCCACCGCGGCACGATCGCGGAGATGAAGACGGGCGAGGGCAAGACCCTGGTGGCCACGCTCGCCGCCTACCTGAACGCGCTCGCCGGCAAGGGCGTCCACGTCGTCACCGTCAACGACTACCTGGCCAAGCGCGACAGCGAGTGGATGGGCCGGATCTACCGCTTCCTGGGCCTCTCGGTGGGCGTCATCCAGCACCACCTGGGCGACCAGGAGCGGCAGGTGGCCTACGGCGCCGACATCACCTACGGCACCAACAACGAGTTCGGCTTCGACTACCTGCGCGACAACATGAAGTTCGACCTCGGCAGCTACGTCCAGCGCGGCCACCACTTCGCGATCGTGGACGAGGTGGACTCGATCCTGATCGACGAGGCGCGCACCCCGCTCATCATCAGCGGCCCGGCCGAGGAGTCGACCGACAAGTACTACCGGATCAACGGCATCATCCCCAAGCTCAAGCCGGGGGCCCGCATCACCGGGGACAAGAAGGCCGAGGAGCGGGCCGAGCTGGAGAAGACCGGCGACTACATCGTCGACGAGAAGGCCAAGACCGTCACCCTCACCGAGCAGGGGATGGCCCACGCGGAGAAGCTCCTCGGGCGTCCAGAACCTCTGGGACCCCTCCAACATGGACGTCCTGCACCACGTCAACCAGGGCCTGCGCGCGCACACGCTCTTCCAGCGCGACGTGGACTACGTGGTCAAGGACGGCCAGGTCATGATCGTCGACGAGTTCACGGGCCGCCTCATGCCCGGGCCGGCGCTGGTCGGACGGCCTGCACCAGGCGGTGGAGGCCAAGGAGAAGGTCAAGATCGAGCGCGAGAACCAGACCCTCGCCACCATCACCTTCCAGAACTACTTCCGCATGTACAAGAAGCTCGCGGGCATGACCGGCACCGCCGAGACCGAGGCCGCCGAGTTCGACAAGATCTACAAGCTCGAGGTCCTGGTCATCCCCACCAACCGCCCGCTGATCCGGGTGGAGAACCCGGACGTCGTCTACCGGACCGAGCGCGGAGAAGTTCGAGGCGGTGGTGGAGGAGATCAAGGAGCTCAACGACGTCGGGCCGGCCCGTGCTGGTGGGCACGATCTCCATCGAGAAGTCCGAGCACCTCTCGACCCTGCTCAAGAAGGCGGGGATCAAGCACGTGGTGCTGAACGCGAAGTACCACGAGCGCGAGGCCGAGATCGTGGCCCAGGCCGGCCGCTTCGGCGCCGTGACCATCGCCACCAACATGGCCGGCCGCGGCACCGACATCATCCTGGGCGGCGTGCCCGACCACCGGGCGAAGGCCATCCTCGCTCGAGAAGGAGATCGACCCCGAGCAGGCCACGCCCGAGCAGCGCGCCAGGCCGCCGCCGACCAGGCGCAGTCCGGGAGATGGCCGGGGACTTCAAGAAGGCGCTCGCCGAGCGCAAGCCCACCGCCGAGGAGCGAGAAGACGCTGGCCAAGCGCTACCTGGGCCTCCTGGCCGCTTCGCCCCCGATCACCCGTCGGTGGAGGCGGTGCGGGCGCTCGCGCGGCAAGGACTCCCCGCTCCTGCCGCCTACCTCGACACCGTGCGCGACCTCCCCCGCGCGACAAGGAGAAGATCGCCAAGCCTTCTACCCGCAGATCGAGAAGCCGGTGGACTTCCTGGCCGTCCATCCCCTGAAGGCCGCCCTCGAGGACAGTCGCGGGCACCCGGGAGTTCGCGAAGGTCGAGGAGCTCCTGGACGCGAACGAGCGCGAGCGGGTGGTGGCCCTGGGCGGCCTCCACATCCTGGCCACCGAGCGCCACGAGGCCCGCCGCATCGACAACCAGCTCCGCGGCCGCGCGGGCCGCCAGGGCGACCCCGGGCTCCTCCCGCTTCTACCTGTCCCTCGAGGACGACCTCATGCGCATCTTCGGCTCCGACCGCATCAGCGGCCTCATGCTGAAGCTGGGCATGGAGGAGGGCGTCCCCATCGAGCACGGCATGGTCACGCGCTCGATCGAGCGCGCCCAGAAGCAGGTGGAGGCGCAGAACTTCGCCGTCCGCAAGCACCTCCTCGAGTACGACGACGTGATGAACAAGCAGCGCACGGCCGTCTACGACATGCGCCGCATGGTCCTGGAGGGCAAGGACACCCGCGAGCACGTCCTCACCCTGGCCGAGGAGGTCCTCGACTGGTACCTCGACAACTACTGCCCCGAGAAGGACAGGACCCGGGCGACTGGAACCTGGAGAGCCTGCAGCGCGCCCTCAAGGAGACCTTCGGCCTCGAGCGCTCGCTCACCGAGCTGCGGCAGCATGGGCCGGCCGGAGATGCTCGAGGGGCTCGTGAGCGCGCGCCCGAGGCCAGTACGAGGAGAAGGAGCGCGCTGGTCGGCCCGGAGCTGCATGCTCTTCCACCAGCGCATGATCATGCTCCAGATCGTGGACACCCAGTGGAAGGACCACCTCTACTCCCTCGACCACCTGAAGGAGGGGATCGGGCTTCGCGGCTACGGCCAGCGCGACCCGCTCGTCGAGTACAAGAAGGAGTCCTTCAGCATGTTCCAGGCCCTCATGGACCGGATCGACGAGGAGATCCTGCGCTGGATCTTCCTGTACCAGCCGGTCGCAGTCGCCGGGAGCGGGCGCGGAAACGAGGAGGCCGACGAACGTCCCCTCGCCGCCCCGCCGAGCCGAGCAGCCCATCCGCGCGGCGGCGAGCGCGACCGGGAGCCGGAGCTGGCCCTCGCCGGCGCCCGCGCCATGCCCAGGAACCTGACCTTCAACGATCCCGACCGAGGCGCCGCTCGGCCTTCGCCAAGGCCGGCAGCCCGAGAAGCGCAGGGCGGCAGCGACGAGGTCCAGACGGTCCGGCGCGAGGGCAAGAAGGTCGGCCGCAACGACCCCTGCCCCTGCGGCAGCGGCAAGAAGTACAAGAAGTGCCATGGGGGGCTGAGCCTCGGAATGCTCGACGAGCGGATCCCCGAAGCGCTGACCTTCGACGACGTCCTGCTCGTCCCCCAGAAGTCCGACGTCCTCCCCGCCGAGGTCGACGTCTCCACCCGCCTCACCCGCCGCATCGTCGCTCAAGATCCCCATCGTGTCGGCGGCCATGGACACGGTCACCGAGGCCCCGCTCGCCATCGCCATGGCCCAGGAAGGCGGCATCGGGATCATCCACAAGAACATGTCCATCGCGGCCCAGGCCCCGGAGGTGGACAAGGTCAAGCGCTCCGAGTCCGGGATGATCGTGGACCCGGTGACCGTGGCCCCCGACGCCCGGGTGGCCGACGCCCTCGACGTGATGGCCAAGTTACCGCATCAGCGGCGTCCCGGTCACCGTGGGCACGCAGGCTCGTGGGGATCCTCACCAACCGCGACCTGCGCTTCGAGACGCGCACGAGCCTGCCCGTCTCCGAGCTGATGACCAAGGAGAACCTGATCACGGTCCCGGTGGGCACCACCCTGGAGCAGGCCAAGGAGATCCTCCACCGCACAAGGTCGAGAAGCTGCTGGTGGTGGACCGGACTTCAACCTGAAGGGCCTGATCACCGTCAAGGACATCCAGAAGCAGATCAAGTACCCGAACGCCTGCAAGGACTCCCTGGGCCGGCTGCGGGTGGGGGCCGCCGTCGGCGTCACCCCGGACGTGCTCGACCGCGCCGCCGCCCTCGTCGAGGCCAAGGTGGACGTGGTGGTCGTGGACACCGCCCACGGCCACACCACGGGCGTGCTCGACACGGTCGAGGCGCTCAAGAAGCGCTTCCCGGACCTCGAGGTCATCGCGGGCAACGTGGGGACCCACGACGGCGCCGCCGACCTCGTCGCGGCGGGCGTGACCGCGGTCAAGGTGGGCATGGGTCCGGGCTCGATCTGCACCACCCGGGTGGTCTCGGGCGCGGGCATGCCCCAGATCACGGCCATCGCCGAGGCGGCCCGCGCCGCCGCCGGAGCCGACGTCCCCATCATCGCCGACGGCGGCATCAAGTTCTCGGGCGACATGGTGAAGGCCATCGCCGCCGGCGCCTCCTCGGTGATGATCGGCTCGCTCTTCGCGGGCACCGACGAGAGCCCGGGCGAGCTGATCCTGCGCCAGGGCCGCTCCTTCAAGAGCTACCGCGGCATGGGCTCCATCGGGGCCATGAAGGAGGGCTCCCGGGACCGCTACTTCCAGGAGGAGCTGAGGCGAGCCGAGAAGCTGGTGCCGGAGGGGATCGAGGGCATGGTCCCCTACAAGGGGCCGCTCTCGGCCATGGTCCAGCAGCTCGTGGGCGGGCTGCGGGCCGGCATGGGCTACTGCGGCTGCCGGCACCATCGGCGAGCTGCAGGCCCGCGCCCGCTTCGTCCGGATCTCCGCCGCCGGCCTCAAGGAGAGCCACGTCCACGACGTGATCATCACCAAGGAAGCGCCCAATTACCGCCTGGAGTAGGGCCCCGCGCCGCGCGCCCTGGCGCGCCGCGCTCACGGCCGCCCTCCTCGCCGCCGCTGGCTGCGGCGGCGCGCCCGGGAGCCCCTCCTCACCTACTTCAACGGCGAGTACGGCCTCTCCCTGCGCTACCCCGCGAGCTGGCGGACGGAGCAGGCCGAGCAGGAGGGCGTCTGGTATCGCTACTTCCTGGGCCCGCCGGCCGGGCCCCAGAACAAGCCGGCGGTCTCGGTGACGCTGCTCGCCGGGCCGCTCCGCGGGCAGCGTCGAGGACTACGCCCAGACCTACCTGGCCGGGAACACGGTCGCCTCCTCGCGCCCGGAGAACCGCGGCAGGGGCGGCCGGGCCGCTCGTACCTGTTCAGCTCCGCCGACGGGGCGACGCGCTACTCGCTCCTCCTCCTGCGGGAGGAGGACCGCGTGTACGGCCTGTATGCCCAGGGCGCCTCTCCCCTGTTCGAGCGCCATTTCCCCGTGCTCGAGGAGATGGCGCGGAGCTTCACCCTGGAGCGCCTCTCCAGCTACCCCGAGCACCGCGACGAAGACTTCTCCTTCTCCCTGCGCATCCCTCCGTCCTGGCGGGAGACTCGCCACTTCTCCGGCAAGGGGACGCTGCTCCTCCAGTACACGAGCCCGCCTCTCGCCGCGGACCGCAGCCGGCAGACCGTCCATGCCTCCCTGACCCTCACCGTGGAGCCCCTCGAGGAGGGGACCACGGCGGAGAGCTACTACGAGGCCAACCTGAAGAGGCTCGGCGACAACTTCGCGATCCTGAAGCACGAGCGCTGGCAGGGGGGCTACGTAGACGTCATGCGCACGGAGACGCCGATCGCCATCTCCGACGTCAAGCGCTTCTACCGGGTGGAGGGCCGACGCGGGTACTCCCTGTCCTTCGAGGCGCGCGACGACGTCTTCCCCCGCGTCGCGAGGTGGTACGATCTCATCGCCTCGACCCTGAAGACGGGTCCGGAGCAGGAGAAGTGATGTGAGCACGACCCTCGCCCGCTGGGGCGAAGCCTTGGGCCGGATGGTGCGGCCCGAGCGCATGGAGACGACCATCGGCCCGGAGGGACCGAAGGGCCCCTTGGGCGTGCCCCGAGCGGGGGACGGCGTCTGGGAGATCGAGACGGTCCAGGGGCGATCCTACCTCCGGCCCGACGAGTCCTCGTACTACCTCTACTTTACGATTCCCGAAGCGTTCCGCGCCCGCTTCGCGGGTGCTATGTGTGAAGTCGAGTACCTCGGCGATCGCTACGCGCAGTTCCGGGTCCAGTACGCGTCCACCGACCGCTCCGCGGAAGGCGATGGTCTCTACAAGGCCGCGGAGCAACGATGGCTTCCTGATGCGGTGGGGCTCCGCCGCACGCGCCGCGCCCTCTTCCCGCTCCCCGACTTCGACCCGCGGCGCGTGCAGAATGAGGACGCCTCCTTCCGGATCGAGTTCCGCCGGGAAGTGCTCGTCGCGCGGGTGACCGTTCGACGGCCAGTCCCGGAAGACCGAGAGCACTTCCCGGCGGTGGCGCCGCTGCCTGAGCTCCGGAAGATGCCGGGCCGCTTCTATCCCATCAACTACCTCTTCATCGAGATCACCAACGCCTGCAACTTCAAGTGCACGTGGTGCCCGGACGAGATCATGGACCGCCGCCGCGGCTTCATGAAGAAGGAGAAGGTCTTCCGCCTCCTCGACGAGGTGGCGGAGAAGCGACCCTGGCTGGGTCCGCTCTACCCGGTGAAGCTCCACCAGATGGGCGAGCCCATGCTCCACCCCGACCTCGTGGAGATCGTGGAGCGCGCGGAGAAGCGGGGCGTCCCCATCGAGCTCAACACGAACTGCGGCCTGATCACGCGGGAAAGGGTGGAGGGACTCTACCGGGCCGGGCTCACCAACCTGATCCTCTCCTACCAGACCCCCGACCTCGAGTCGTTCAAGACGCGCAAGGCGCCCCGCCTCGTCTTCGACGAGTACCGCGACAAGGTCCGCCTCGCCGTGGAGCGCAAGGTGGCGATGGGGGCGCGCACGAACCTCGAGATCGACATCATGAACACCAAGCACGCGGACGGGTACTCGATCGTGAGCGAGGACGAGCAGGCCCTGGCCTTCCTCGCCGACTGGATCGCCTTTGCCCAGGAGCTGGAGAGGAAGCACGGCCTGCCCCCCCGTCCCCACGACTGGGAGCAGATCCGTGCCGCCCACGTCCTCGACCAGGACGAGAACGGCAGCCGCTACACGCTGCTCGACGGCGTGCACCTCATCTGGAAACGCTGCCACACCTGGGGCAACGTGGTCGGCGGCCACCAGGTGTGGGACGTCCCCGACACCTACTGCCCCGCCCCCTACGACCAGTTCGTCGTGCAGTGGAACGGGGACGTCGCCGCCTGCTGCACGGACTACGAGGGACGCACGAAGACCGCCAACGTCTTCGCAAGCTCGATCGAGGGGGTCTGGCGGAGCGACGTGCTCCGGGAGCGCAAGCGGGACATGCTGGAGGGCCGCCTCCTCGACGTGTGCGCCCGCTGCCAGGGGCTCAAGTAGCTTTCCCCGGCCGCTCCTCCTCCGCGAGCACGCGCACGTTCTGGATCACGGAGCGTGTGAGCACCACCCCCAGGCCGAGGAGGCCGACGAGCGCGAAGACGTCGAACAGCCGCATCTCGAAACCCGCTACGTGGACGTGGGGCCAGGCGAAGGCGGCAACATTGGCGGCGGCGAGCAGGATCCGGAGCTCGGTCCCCCCGAAGGCTCCGTAGGAGATCTTGAAGACGCCCCGGGTGTGGGTGGCGAGGTAGACGTTGATGTTCATCAGGAAGTAGACGATCAGGAGGCCCACCGCGAGCCGAGGCTCCAGGAGCCCGGAGAGACCCATCCCTCCGAGCAGGAAGAAGGCCCCGAGCGCGTCCACCATGTGGTCGAGGTAGAAGCCGTAGCGGGGGCGGGACTGGTTGCGGAAGCGGGCGATGGAGCCGTCCAGGCTGTCCCCGAACCAGTTGGCGAGCAGGCAGAGGTTCACGGCGTGGAGCCACCGGCGATCGCCGGCGGCGAGGGCGTAGGCGAGACCGGCCCCGATCTGGGCCACCAAGCCCAGCGCGGTGAGGCCGTCGGGCGAGACCCAGGGCGGCATACGCTCCGCAAGCCAGAGGAGCGCCCGGCGCTCGAGGGGAGCCGTGATCCCCTGGACCTCGCGCCGGGCCACGTCGCGCCTCGGGCTCGGCCCCGCCACCGCCACGCTCCCCTATCGCGACCGCGGGCGGCCCGGGCCGCCTTCTGACGCTTCCAGCTCGCCCAGGTCGCGCCAGGCGGCCGCGTGCGAAGGGTCGGTCGCGAGCACCAGCTTGAGCTGGTAGATGCCCTTGCGGACGTCGCCGGCGGCGAGGGCCACCACCCCCGACCAGAGCCGCCGATTCAGCTCCCGAATCTCGTCGACGAGGAGGGTGTGCCGAAGGTCCGCCACGGTCACGAATCCTAACGCAGGGTGTCAGTGAGAGTCACTCTCCGGGGGCACCCTGCTCGCGGAGCGCTTCCTCCAGCGCGGCCGCGGCGTCCGTCTTCTCGTCGCGGTACTTGACGATGACCGGCGGGCGTAGAGCGCGAGGCCGTGGCTGCTCCGCGAAGGGGCCGGCGAGGCGTCGCGAGCCCGGCACCACCACCGCCCCCTCGGGAATGCGCAGGGGCGCCTCGGCGGTCCGCCGGTAGGTCGTCTTCCGCGGACGAGGTCGTAGACCGTCACGGAGCCGGTGAGGATCACCCCGGAGCCGAGCACGGCCCGCCGCGCCCACGATCGTCCCCTCGTAGACGCCGCAGTTGCCGCCCACGAGCACCTCGTCCTCGACGATCACGGGCAGGGCCCCCACCGGCTCCAGCACGCCGCCGAGCATGCGCGCCCGCCGAGAGGTGGACGCGTCGTCCGACCTGGGCGCACGAGCCCACGAGCGCGTGGGAGTCGATCATCGAGCCCTCGCCGACCCAGGCCCCGACGTTCACGTAGGCGGGGGGCATGATGACCACGCCCGGGGCCGACGTAGGCGCCCGCCCGCACCGCCGTACCCCCGGGCACGACCCGCACGCCGTCCGCGAGCCCGAGCCGCCGCGGGCGGGAAGGTGTCCTTGTCCAGGAAGGAGCAGCGGGCCCGCGGGCGCCGTCTCCACGACGCGGCCCAGGCGGAAGCCCAGGAGGATGCCCTTCTTCACCCAGCCGTTGACGCGCCAGCCGTCGGGGCCGGGCTCGGCCGCGCGGACCTCGCCCGCGCTCGAGCGCGCGCAGCAGCTCGTCGAAGGCCGCGCGCGCTTCGTCGCCAGTCTAGCTCTTCGTCGGGGAGCGCAGCCAGCCCTCGATCGATCGCGAGTCGGCCGAGCTCACGAGAGCAGCCCCAGCTCTCGAAGCGCCGCGCGCAGAGCCTCGCGGGTCGTCTCCGTGGGCGGGCACAGCGGCAGCCGGTAGCTCTCCTCGCACAGGCCGAGGAGGGCGAGCGACGCCTTCACCGGGATCGGGTTCGACTTCCACGAAGTTCAGGTTCATGAGGCGGAGGAGCCGGTTGTGGATCCGCCGCGCCTTCCGCGAAGTCGCCCGCGGGCGCACGCGGCCACGAGATCGTGCATCGGACCCGGGACCTGGTTGGCGGCCACCGAGATGACGCCCTCCGCCGCCGTGGGCCATCACCGCCAGCGTGAAGGCGTCGTCCCCGGAGAGGACCTCGAAGCCCTCGGGCCGGTCGCGCAGGATCTCCATGATCTGCCCGAGGTTCCCCGAGGCCTCCTTGACCGCCGTGGATGTTCGCGGTGGGCGGCCAGGCGAAGCTGCGTCTTCGTGTCGATGTTGCTGCCGGTGCGGCCGGGCACGTTGTAGACGACACCGGGCACCGTGCTCGCGTCGGCGATGGCCGCGAAGTGGCGGTAGAAGCCCTCGGGTGTCGGCTTGTTGTAGTACGGCCCGACGGACAGGATGCCGTGGGCGCCGAGGTCGGCCGCCGCCTTCGACTTCTCGACCGCCGCTCGCGTGTCGTTGCTGCCCGCGCCCGCGAGCACCGGGACGCGTCCCGCCTCCTCGAGGGTGATCTCGATGACCCGCCGTCTGCTCGTCCCCGTCGAGGGTGGCGCTCTCCCCGGTGGTGCCGCAGGGGACGAGCACGTCGATGCCGCCGTCGACCTGGCGCTTGACGAGGCGCCGCAGCGCGGCCTCGTCGAGCGACGCCGTCCTTCGTGAAGGGCGTGACCAGGGCCACGCCCGCCCCCGCGAACGATCGCGCCATCGGCGTCCTCCGTGTCGGAGCGGTCACGGACCTCCCGCCTACTTGCACCCCGGCGGGACGTAACCGAGCGCCTTCAGCTTCTCGCAGGCCTCGGCGCTGAGCTTCTCTTCTCCCGGACTGGCCCTCCAGGAGCCGACGCGTCCGTGCCCATTCCTGGTCGATGCGCTCGACGCAGCAGCTCCAGCTCCCGGCGTGCGGCCCGTAGCTCCTCCGGCTGCGTGGCCGCGAGGTTGCGCGTCTCGTCCGGATCCTTGGCCCGGTCGATAGAGGGTGTACCGCATCTTGTCGCCCTCCGGCGTCGCCACGATCTTGTACCGGCGGTCGCAGGTCGCGACGAGGTTCCGGTCGTTCTGGGCGTAGAGCCGCTCGCGGTCGGGCCGTTCCATCCCCCGGGCCGCCGGCCAGAGGCTCTCCCCGGCGAGGTCGGGCGGGTACGAGACCTTGACCGCGTCGAGCACGGTGGGCACGAGGTCGAGGGTGGAGGCGAAGAGCGCGCTCCGATGGCCGGCCTTGACCCCGGGTCCGGCGAGCACGAGCGGGATGCCCAGGCGACGGATCGAAGAGGTCCTCGCCGTGGTCGAAGAAGTAGTCGTGCTCGCCCAGGCTCTCCCCGTGGTCCGAGGTCAGCACCACGAGTGTTTCCGCCTTCACGGCGGAGGCGGCGAGAGCGTCGAGGACGCGGCCGACCTCCTGGTCCGCGGCCGCGATCTCCCCGTCGTACTGGGCGACGTAGTAGCCCAGTCGATCCTCTCCCGGTACAGCCCAGGCTCTGGGGATGCCACCGTGGAAGCCCGAAACGGGCTGGACGAGTGACCCGCCCTTCGACGCCGTCGTCCAGGAACGACGCGTCGAAGGGTGGGGGCGGCGTATAGGGCGCGTGGGGGTTGACGTAGTGGAGCCACAGCAGGAACGGCGGGCCGGGCCGCGCGTCCCGCAGGAAGCGCACGCCGTCGTCGGTGATGGCCCGGGTGCGGTCCATCTCCGACGCGAGGTCCTTTTCCTCCCAGGTCTCGCGGTACGTGTCGAAGCCCTGGGCGTAGCCGAGCGAGCGGGCGACGTTCGGGTTGTCCACCGTGGCCGCGGTCCGGTAGCCGGCGGCCTTCAGCACAGCGGCCAGAGTGGGGTTCATGCCCAGCAGCACGGGATGAGTCTTGCCGTAGCCGGTCTGGGACGGCGCGCCGGCCCGTCATGAGGGCCACGAAGCTGCCGCGCGTCTTCGGCCAGTAGGTGTAGGCCTGCTCGAACACGGCGCCGCTGCGCGCGAGCGCGTCGATGCGCGGGCTCGTGTTCCGCGTGTAACCGTAGATCCCGAGATGATCGGCCCGCAGGGTGTCGATCGTGATGAGGAGCACGTTGAGCCGGTTCCCCGCCGCCGGCGAGCGCTCGCGACGGGCGTGCTCTTCCCGGCCGAGCAGGCCCCGCCGAGAGCGGCGAGCACGAGCAGGACCCGCTTCACGGCGCGCCATCGATCGAGAGGCGGCGGCGATCGTCCCCCGCATGCTCGAGGCGGACCCGGACGCACCGCGGCCAGGGTGCATCCCGACAGCCGCTCCGCCCACTCCACCGCCAGCACTCCTTTCGCACCCGGCAGCTCCTCGAGACCCAGCTCGCGCTCGTCGCCGTCGCCCCGCAGGCGATACAGATCCGCGTGGTGGAGGCGAAGGCGCCCTGGGTACCGCGTGAGCAGCACGAAGGTGGGGCTCGCCACCTCGTCGGGGTCCACCCCCAGGCCCCGGGCGAGTCCGCGGACGAAGGCGGTCTTGCCCGTCCCCAGCTCGCCGGAGAGCAACACCACTTCTCCGCCCGTGAATCCCGCGGCCAGGTGGGCGGCGAGGGCCGCCGTCTCCCCTTCGGTCCGGGTCAGGTGGTCGCCGATGCCCGGCCTCCCGCTTCCGGCTCGAGGATGGATCGCACCGCGTCCGGGAGCGCCTCGAGGACGTCGCCCGCGAGGAGCGACACCTGTCCCCGGCGAGCGGCGGCCAGATCCCCGGCGCGCCCGTGAAGGTAGACCGCCGCGCTGCAGGCCTCCCAGGGGTCGTGGCGGGCGAGAAGGGCACCGGCGAGGCCCGCGAGCACGTCGCCCGTTCCCCCCGTGGCCATGCCCGGATTGCCGGTGGGGTTGACGGCGGCCCGGCCCTTGGGATCGACGATCAGCGTTCGGTGGCCCTTCAGCACGACGATCGCGCCCGTCTCCCGGGCCAGGCTTCGCGCCGTCTCCAGGCGACGCTTCTGGACCTCGTCGGGCCGCAGGCCGGCGAGCCGCGCCATCTCGCCCGGGTGTGGGGTCAGGACGGTGGCCCTCCCCAGCTCCAGCGCGTCGAGGGCGCCCCGGATCCGGCCCCCCGCGGGCGGGGCCAGCGCGTTCAGCCCGTCCGCATCCACGAGCAGCGGCACCGGGCACCGTCGCACGAACTCGCGCACGAACTCGCGCACGCCCGCGTCCTGGCCCAGGCCCGGCCCGATCACCACCGCGTCCCGCGACGCGGCCAGGGAGAGCACCCGGTCGCAGGCCTCGCGGGACACGCTCCCCGCCGCGCTCACCGGGATGGCCTCGGTCATCAGCTCGGGGCGGCCCCCGGCCACCATGCCGAGGGCGGGAGCCGGGGTGGCCACGGTCACCAGGCCCACGCCGGCACGCAGGGCGGCGGTGGCGGCGAGGACGGCGGCCCCCGTCTTCCCCACCGAGCCCGCGACCACGAGCAGGTGGCCGTAGGTCCCCTTGTGCGAGCTGGGGGCCCGCTCGTCGAAGACCCGGACGACGTCCGCCGCCTCCAGCAGGAAGAGGTTCGGCCCCGGCTTGTCCAGGGCCTCCCGCGTGATCCCGATGTCCGCCACCACCAGATCGCCCACCCAGTCGCAGGCGGGGGGGAGCACGTGGCCGTACTTGGCCGCCCCGAGGGCGACGGTCAGCGTAGCGGGCACCGCCGGCCAGGGCAGGTCGCCGCTGTCCGAGGGGACGCCGGAAGGGAGGTCCACCGCAACCACGGGGACACCCAGCTCGCGAAGGCGAGTGAGCTCCTTGATGGCGTCGGCCACGAGGCCGGAGGGCTCGTCCTTGAGCCCAATACCGAGGAGGGCGTCCACCGCGAGGTCGGCGCGCCGGAGACGCTCGCGCGAGCGCTCCCAGGCCTGGGCGTCCGCCACCTCGAAGACCTTGCCCCCGCCCTTCTCGAACACGTCGAGGTGGAGCTTGGCGTCGTCGCGCACGTCTTCGCGGATGCCCATGAGGTAGACCTCGGGCTGGAGGTCCCGGAGCTTCCGCGCCACCACGAAGCCGTCCCCCCCGTTGTTTCCGCGCCCGCAGAGGATGGCGGGCCGCCGGGCCGCGGGATGGCGCTTCCGGATCGCCTCCGCCACCGCGCTCCCCGCGTTCTCCATGAGGACGACGCCGGGGAGGCCGATCTCGTCGATCGTGTAGCGGTCCGCCTGCCGCATCTCGGCGGCGGTGAGCACGGGGAGCACGTAACGACTCTAGCCCAGGTTCCCCCGGCGGGCCAAAAGCACGGCCCCGACCACGAGGCTGAACAGCAGCCGGTAGTAGACGAAGGGCCGATAGTCGCGGGTGCGCACGTAGTTCAAGAGGAAGCGGATGGCCAGGAAGCCGAAGAGGGCGGCGGCGCCCATCCCCACCAGGACCGCGGTTGGATCGGAGGTCTCGCGCAGGAGGGTGGGGACCTTGACCAGGGCCGCCCCCGCCGTGATGGGAAGTGGCCAGGAGGAAGCTGAAGCGCGCCGCCTCCTCGCGCTCGTATCCGAGAAAGAGGCCCATGCTGATCGTGGCCCCCGAGCGCGACACGCCGGGGACGATGGCCAGGGCCTGGGCCAGGCCGATCAGGAGGCCGTCACGCCAGGAAACCGCCTTCCCGCTTCCCGACCGGCGATCCGCCCACCAGAGGACGATCCCCAGGAGGGTCATGGTCACGGCCACGAGGGCGGGCGATCGGAACGCGGTCTCCGCCCAGTGGTCGAGGAGCAGGCCCGCGAGGGCGCCCGGTATCGAGGCCAGGGCGAGGAGCCAGAGGAGGCGGCTCTCCGCCGTCGGCGAAGGGGCGGCCGCGCGCGAGGCCGCGCACGCCGGCGGTGAGCATCCGGCCCCAGTCCGGGGCGAAGGCCGCGGCTACCGCGACGAGGGTGCCCAGGTGCAGGGCGACGTCGAAGGCGAGGCCGTGGGGGGGCCAGCCGAGGAGCCACGGCACCACGATCAGGTGGCCCGAGCTGCTGATGGGCAGGAACTCGCCCAGGCCCTGCACGACCCCGAGCACGAACGCCTCCAGCCGGTTCATTGACGGTCGCGCGCCCCGTCTGGTAGCGTGTCCGCCGCGTCCGCGTCATTCATGGGCTTCTTCGCCTCCATCAACGGCCAGGTCGTTCCCGCCGAGGAGGCCCGTGTCTCCGTCCTCGACAACGGCTTCACCTTCGGGGACAGCGTCTACGAGACGCTCCGCACCTACGGAGGCCGGCCCTTCGAGCTGGGAGCGGCACCTCCGGCGGCTGCGCGCCTCCGCGACGCGGCTCGGCTTCGGAATCCCCCCCTCGAACGCGGAGCTCCTGGAGCGGCTGGACGCGGTGCTCCTCCGGGCGCGCGAATCCCGAGTCCTACATCCGTCTCATCGTGAGCCGCGGCGTGGGCGACATCTCCTACCACTTCGAGCGGGTCAAGGGTCCCACGGTGGTGATGGTGGTCAAGCCCCACCTGCCCCTACCCCGACGCCCACTACACGCAGGGCGTCGACGTCGCGCTCGTCGACGTGCGACGGAACCATCCGCGCGCCCTCGATCCCGCGATCAAGTCCAGCAACCTCCTGAACAACGTGCTCGCGGTGCGGGAGGCCCAGGCCCGCGGGGCCGAGGAAGCGCTGCTCCTGAATCAGGACGGCCGGCTCGCGGAAGGGGCGAGCACGAACGTGTTCCTGGTCCGTGGAGGCGCCGTGCGCACTCCCCCCCTCTCCGCGGGGATCCTCGCCGGCATCACGCGCGAAATCGTGCTCGAGCTCGCGTCCGGCCTCGGCCTTCCCGCGAGCGACGACCCCCTGGGCCCCGACGACCTCCGCGAAGCCGAGGAGGCCTTCCTCACCAGCAGCACGCGCGAGGTCGTGCCCATCCGCCGCGTGGACGGCCACCCGGTGGGCGATGGCCGACCGGGACCCATCACGCTCCGCATCCTCGAAGCCTTCCGCGCCTACGCGCCCCGTCACTGCGCCTGACTCACTCCCCTCGCGGGTCCTGGCGCGCGAGGAGCCAGCCGGGGAGGAAGATGCAAACCCCCACCAGCATCATCCGTAGCATGGCCACGGTGCTCGGCGTTCCGAAGAAGGCGGTCGCGGCCACCAGCGTGGTCATGAGGCCGATCACCTGGAGGAGCCGCCCGAGGAAATAGCGGAGCCAGGCGGCCGTCACCCCCCTAGCCCGGGGCTTCGGCTTGAGGCGAGCCCTCACTGGCGCCTCCAGCCCGTGCGCCCGAACCACCGGCTCACCTCCTCGCGGGGGAGGCGCACGATCGTCGGCCGGCCGTGCGGGCACAAGGTCGGGTGCACGGTGCGGAAGAGGTCGCGCACGATCGCGGCCATGCTGTCCGCGGCCAGGACCTGGCCCGCGCGCACCGCGGAATGGCAGGCCAGGGTGGCGGCGAGCCGCTCGCGCGTTCCGCCCACCGTCCAGTCGCTCGCCTCGCGATCCCGGAGGTCGCGCAGGATGCGCTCCAGGGCGGGGCCGGGCTCCCGCGTGCCCAGGACCGCGGGGACCGCCGCCAGCCGGGTGGAGGCCGCCCCGAACGCGTCCACCTCGTATCCGAACTCCCCGAGCCCGGCCGCATGGGCCTCCAGCACCGGCCGGAGCTCCGGGGGCAGCTCGACGACGGCGGGGGCGAGCAGCCGCTGGGACGCGATCGCTCGGCCCGCGAGGTCGGCGAGCAGTCCCTCGAAACGGATCCGCTCGTGGGCGGTGTGCTGGTCGACGAGAATCAGCTCCTCCCCGTCGCTGGCCACGATGTAGACCTGACGATGCTGTCCGAGCACGAGCGGCTCACCACCGGACGCTTCGGCCACTCGAGGCAGCTCGCCGGCGTCGTAGCGGTATTGGGTAGCGGTGGCCGAAGCGTCCGGAACACTGTCCAGGCTCCTCTGAAACGCCCCTTCCACTCGAGACGTGTCGGCACGTGGAGCCATCGCCTTCGCTCCCCTCGACAGAGCCTGTCGCACGGCTCTCTCCACCGCCGTCCACACCGTCCTCGTGTCCGCAAACCGCACCTCCGTCTTGGCCGGATGCACGTTCACGTCCACGAGGTGGGCGGGGACATCGAGGAAGAGGAAGGCTTCGGACCCGCGCTCCCCGCCCCCGGCCCCGCGATAGGCCTCGAATACCGCCTTGTTCACGGCTCGGTCGCGCACCGGCCGGTGTTCACGAAGAGACGCAGGTTGGGCCGGGGGGGCCGCGGCCGGTCCGGCCGCGAGACGAACCCGCTCACCTGCGCCCATTCCGTGCCCCCCTCGACCGGGACGAGATCCTCGAGGAAGCGCGCCCCGTAGACCTGGAAGAGACGGGGCCCCAGCGATCGACCGGGGGCGCCTCGAGCACCCTGCGTGCGCCCGAGCGCAGCGCGAAGCCGGTGGCGGGCCGGGCGAGGGCGAGCAGCGTCAGCGCCTCGGCCACGTGCGCCGCCTCCGTGGAATCGGCGCGCAGGAACTTGCGCCGGGCCGGCACCGCCGCCGAACAGGTCCCGGACCTCGACCGTGGTCCCCCGCGGATGGCCCGCGTCGCGCACGTGCTGCCGCCGTCCCTGCCGGACCTCCACCTCCGTGCCCGAAGCACTCGCCCTCGTCGCGCGTGCGCAGCACCAGGTCCGAGACGCTGGCGATCGAGGGCAGGGCCTCCCCGCGGAAGCCGTGCGTCGCGATGACCGAGAGGTCGGCCAGGGTCGCGAGCTTGGAGGTGGCGTGGCGCTCGAGGGCGAGCTGGGCGTCCTCGCGGCCCATCCCGTGCCCGTCGTCACGGACGCGGATGAGGCCCTTGCCGCCCGGCCTCGATCTCGACCTGCACGGTCCGCGCCCCCGCGTCGAGCGCGTTCTCCACCAGCTCCTTCACCACGGAGGCGGGCCGCTCCACGACCTCCCCGGCCGCGATCTTGTTGACGAGGTCGTCGGGGAGGCGCCGGACGCGGCCTCAGATCCACCCCGTCTTGCGGAACCAGTAGACGATCCCGAGGGGGACCGTGACCATGAGCCCGAGCGCCCAGACGTAGCCGAAGCGCCACTGCAGCTCGGGCATGTGCTCGAAGTTCATGCCGTAGACGCCGGTGATCACGGTCAGGCTGGCCAGGACCACCGTGACCACGGTCAGGCGCTTCATGGTCTCGTTCAGGCGGTTGTTGATCGCGGAGAGATAGGCGTCGATCGTTCCCTGCATCAGGTCCTGGTACTGCGTAGGACGCATCCACGATCCGATAGAGGTTGTCGTAGATGTCGCGGAAGTAGACGACGGCCTTGGGGCTGATCACGCGAGAACTCCCCACGCGAGAGCCGGTGGACGATCTCGCGCTGGGGCGTGCAGATGCGCCGGAGCTGCATCACGTCGCGCTTCAGGATGAAGATCCGGTCGAGGGTGTCCTGGGTGGGCTTCTCGAACACCTCGACCTGCACGAGCTGGATCTTGTCCTCGATGGCGTCGAGGTTCGGGAAGTAGTGCTCGAACATACGGTCCAGGATGTGGTGGAGCAGGAAGTCGACGCCTCGGGGAAGCGCGGTCAGGAGGTTCTTGCTGCAGAGGTCCTTCGCCCCGGCGATGGAGCGCATGGGCCCCTTGTGGTGCGTGACCAGGTAGTTCTTGCCCAGGAACACGTCCAGCTCCCGGGTGAAGAACTTGTCGGTGGGGGCGTCGAAGCGGATGCCGTGGACGATGAGGAACAGGTAGCTCTCGTAGTCGTCCACCTTCGGCAGGTTGACGTCCGAGAGGCAGTCCTCGATGGCGAGGGGATGGAAGTGGAACGGATCCTCGAGGATGGTGGCCTCCTTCACCGTGGGATCCTCGAGGTCGATCCAGTGCATGGCCTCGCCCCCCTCGCTGATGAGGCGCGGCTCGAAATCGAGCTGCTCGATGCGACCGCCCGCGGAGCGGAAATAGGTCAGCACGCCCGGGCTAGTCCCCCACGGGCTTTTCGAGCTGGGCCTGGGCGGCGGCAAGGCGCGCGATGGGCACACGGTAGGGCGAGCAGGAGACGTAGTTGAGCCCCGCTTCGTGGAAGAAACGGATCGAGGCGGGGTCACCCCCGTGCTCGCCGCACACCCCGATCTTGAGGTCGCTCTTCACCTTGCGCCCCTTCTGAACCCCGATGTGGACGAGCTGGCCCACGCCGGCCGCGTCGAGCGAGACGAACGGGTCCTTCTCCAGCAGCCCGTGCTCCAGGTAGTAGAGGAGGAACTTCCCGGCGTCGTCGCGGGACAGGCCGAAGCCCATCTGCGTGAGGTCGTTCGTGCCGAAGGAGAAGAACTCGGCCTCCTTCGCGATCTCGTCCGCGGTCAGCGCCCCCCGCGGCACCTCGATCATCGTGCCCACCAGGTACTCGACGCCCGCGCCGTCCTTGCCCAGGACGTTCTTCGCCTCTTCGAGCACGATCTGCTTCTGGCGCCGGAGCTCCTCCACGTGCCCGACGAGCGGGATCATGACCTCGGGCTTCACCGGGATGCCCTTCTTCGCCACCTGCAGGGCCGCCTCGAAGATGGCCCGCGCCTGCATGCGCGTGATCTCGGGATAGGTGATCCCGAGGCGGCAGCCGCGGTGGCCGAGCATGGGATTGAACTCGTGCAGCTCCTCCACCGCCCGCAGCAGCTTCTCCTTCTCCGCGATCGCCTTCTTGTTCTTCGCCTCGCCCTTGGCGCGTAGCGTCGCCACCTGCACCATGAGCTCCTCGCGCTTGGGCAGGAACTCGTGGAGGGGCGGATCCAGGGTACGGATGGTCACGGGGTGGCCGTGCATCTCGCGGAAGAGCCCGGCGAAGTCGGCCCGCTGCATGGGCAGCAGCTTCTTGAGGGCGCCCGTGTAGGCGGCCACGAACTTGCCGTGCTCCTTCTGGACCTTGGCCAGCTCCTTGCGGATGCCGGCGCCCTGGTCGCCCTTTGCCTCCTTCAGCCGGTCCTTGAGCCGGGCGATGAGGTCGAGCCCGCGCTGCCCGCGGGCCGCGGACAGGATCATCTTCACCACGTAGGGCAGGCGCTCTTCCGCGAAGAACATGTGCTCCGTCCGGCAGAGGCCGATGCCCCGCGCCCCGAAGGCGAAAGCGACCTTGGCGTCGCGCGGGATGTCGGCGTTGGCGCGAATGCCCAGCCGCCGGACCTCGTCCGCCCAGCCCAGGAGCTTCTCGAACTTCTGGTAGAGCGGCGACTTCTCGGGCTTGAGCCGCCCCTCCACCACCTGCAGCACCTCGGAGGGGCTCGTGGGCACCTCGGCCAGCATCACGTCCCCCGTGGACCCGTCGATGGAGATGCGGTCGCCTTCCGAGATCGTCCGGCCCCCGACCTTCAGCTTCTTGGCCTTCGCGTCGATGTGGAGCGCGCCGCAGCCCACGACCGACGGCTTGCCCATCTGCCGGCCCACCACCGCGGCGTGCGAGGTCATGCCTCCGGTCGCGGTGAGGATGCCCTGGGCCACGCTCATCCCGTGGATGTCGTCGGGCACCGTCTCCATGCGCACGAGCACCACGCGCTGGCCCTTGTGCGACCAGGCCACCGCCTCGTCCGCGGTGAAGACGACCGACCCGCTCGCCGCGCCCGGCGAAGCGGGCAGGCCCTTGGCCGCGATCTCGGCCCTGGCCCGCGCCTTCGGCTCGAAGATCGGATGCAGGAGCTGGTCCAGTGCCTGGGGCTCGACCTTCAGCACCGCCTCCTTCTTGGTGAGGATTCCCTCGTCCACGAGGTCGACCGCGATGTGGACGGCGGCCAGCCCGGTGCGCTTCCCGTTCCGGGTCTGGAGCATGAAGAGCTTGTTCTCCTGGATGGTGAACTCGAAGTCCTGGACGTCCTTGTAGTGCTTCTCCAGGCGCGTCGTGATCTCGCGGAGCTGGCGGTAGGCCTCGGGCAGGACCTTCTCGAGGTCGGCGATGGGATGCGGAGTGCGGATGCCCGCCACCACGTCCTCGCCCTGCGCGTTCTGCAGGAACTCGCCGTAGAACTCCTTCTTGCCCGTCGAGGGGTTGCGCGTGAAGCCCACCCCGGTGGCCGAGGTGTCGCCCATGTTGCCGAAGACCATGGCCTGGACGTTCACTGCCGTCCCCAGGTCGTGGGGGATGTCGTTCAGCCGGCGGTAGGTCGCCGCCCGCGGGTTCATCCAGGACTCGAAGACCGCGTTCCGTGCGCCTTGGAGCTGCTCACGGGGCTCCTGGGGGAAGGGATGGCCAGTGTGCTTCTGCACCAGCGCCATGAAGCGACCGATCACGTCGTCGAAGGCCGCTTCCGTCAGGTCCACGTCGGCCGTGACCTTGTACTTCTTCTTCACCGCGTGGAGCTCGTGGTCGAAACGATCCTTGTCGATGCCGAGCACCACGTTGCCGTACATCTGGAGGAAGCGCCGGTAGCTGTCCTTGGCGAAGCGCCCGTTACCCGTCTTCTTCTTCAGGCCTTCCAACGAGCGGTCGTTGAGACCCAGGTTCAGGATCGTGTCCATCATGCCGGGCATGGAGAACTTGGCCCCGCTGCGCACGGAAACGAGCAGCGGATTGTCGGCCGCCCCCAGCTTCTTGCCCATGAGGCCCTCCAGCCGGGCCAGGGCCTTGTCGATCTGGTCGTCCACTTCCTTCGGCAGCTTCCCCCCCGTCTCCATGTAGGCGTTGCAGGCGGCGGTGGAAACCGTGAAGCCGGGGGGCACGGGCAGGCCCGCGTTCGTCATCTCCGCCAACCCCGACCCCTTACCCCCGAGCAGGTCCTTCATGTCCTTGTTGCCGTCCGCCTTGCCGCCGCCGAAGAAGTACACGTATTGAGTCAAGACTGGCCTCCGAGCTTGGAAATGTCCGCGATGCGGTAGAAGAGGGAGAGCGTCTCCTTGAGGAGAGCGAGCCGATTGCCGCGGACCTTGGGGTCCTCGGCCATCACGAGCACGTCGTCGAAAAAGCGGTCCACGGGCTCTCGCAGCCCGGCCAGCGAGCGCAAGCGGGCGTCGTAGTCGCCGTTCCGGCCGTCCAGCGAGGCGACCGCGCGGTGCAGGTCGCGCTCGGCTTCGTGCTCGAACAGGCCGGGCTCGATCGAGCTGGACGCGCTCTGCTGGGTGAGGATGTTCTTGGCCCGCTTGAAGGCCACGGCCAGGTGCGCGAAGTCCTCCTGCGACTGCGCACGCACCCGATGGAGGGCCTGCAAGCCGCACCAGCGCGTCCGCTGGATCGGCGAGGGCGCTCACGCCCGGCGTCTGGACGGTCGCCTCAACCTCCTCGACCGGAAATCCGCGCGACGCGAGGAGGTAGGCAAACCGGTCGAGGAAGAAGCTCTCCAGATCCTTGCCGACATCCGCGGCCGGTCGCTTGGCGCTTCGCGTAGCCAGTCACCGCGGCACGCCACCAGCGCTTGCAGATCGAGCCGCCTCTCGCCCGTCCCGGCTCCCCAGAAATCCAAAACCGCTCGGAGCGCCGCCCTGCGCTGCCCGCCGCAGACCGAAGGGGTCGCTGCTCCCCGTCGGAACGAGGCCGAGGCCGAAGTACCCGGCCAGCGTGTCGAGCTTGTCGGCCAGGGAGACCGCCGCGAAGACCCGCTTCTCGCGACCCTGGAGCGCGCCGGCGGGGACGCAGTCCTCGCCGAGGTGGATCGGGTGATAGTGCCAGTAGACGGCCTTGACCACCTCGGCCGGCGCGCCCTGCGCCTCCAGGTAGAGGCCGCCCATCGCCCCCTGGAGCTCCGGGAACTCGCGGACCATCAGCGTGGTCAGGTCGGCCTTTGCCAGCCCCGCGGCCTCCATGGCCGCCGCCGCGTCGGCCTCGCCCAGGAGTCCGAGCTCCCTCATCTGACCGACGAGGCGGACGAGGCGCTCGGTCTTGTCCTTGTAGGACCCCAGTCCCTGGTGGAACGTCACCCCGGCCAGATCGACGATGCGATCGCCGAGCAGCCGCTTCCGGTCCTCCTCATAGAAGAACGACGCGTCGCGCAGCCGGGCGACCACCACGCGTTCCATTCCCCGGACGATCTCCGTCGCCGCGATCCCGTCGCCGTTGATCACGGCGGCGAAGCGGGCCACCTTGGCCCGCTCCCCCGGCAGGGGGATGTATTTCTGGTGGTGGACGAGCACCGTTTCCAGGACCTCACGGGGCAGCGACTGGAACTCGGCGGGGATGTTCCCGGACACCACCGTCGGGTACTCGACCAGGTCTCTCCACTCAGCACGCAGACCGTAGTCGTCGGGCAGGAGAGCGCCCCCTGCCAAACGGTCCAGCTCCCCCGTGATCTTCTTCGCGCGCTCGGCGGGATCGAGGAGGACGAAGTTGCGCCGCAAGGCTTCCTGCAGCTCGGCGTGCGTCCGGACGATCTGGGCGCGGCCCGCCGCCCCCTTGGGCAGGAAGCGGTGTCCCAGGGTGGTGGGACCGCTGGCGACGCGCGCCTTGCCCCTCGCGCCGTCCGCCTGCTCGTAGATCACGAACGGGATCACGGTGCCGTCGAGCAGGGCTACGAGCCAGCGGATGGGCCGCCCGAAGGGGAAAGCGCCCTTGCCGTCGTCGATCCAGGCGTCCCAGCTCATGCGCTTGGGAAAGTTCAGCCCCCGCAGCGTCGCGGCCATGACGCCGGGCAGCACCTCGCCCGCCGCGCGGCCGGCGACTTTCTTGATGAAGAGCAGGTTGAGCTCCTCCGGCCTGGCCGGATCCTTGGCCCCCTGCTGGAGGGCCTCGACGCCCACGCCGTTCTTCCTGGCGAACCCCTGCGCCGCACCCGTCCATCCCCCGCTGGCGTCCCTGGCGGCCTTCAGGGACGGTCCCCAGACCGACTCGGCACGGTCGGCTTGACGGGCCAGGACCTCGGCTCTCAACACGAGCCGACGCGGCGTCCACCAGGTCTGCACGCCCTTGGGATCCAGAAACTCGCGCGACGCCGCGTCGGCGAGCTTCTGGGCCAGCTGCCCCCCAAGGCCCTCCAGCCAGGGCGCAGGCATCTCCTCAAAGCCCACTTCCAGGAGAAACTCAGCCACTCGCGGCCTCTGCGGCGGGGGCGCCCTCCGCCTCCGGCGGGGTGACATAAGCGGCCGCTATCGCGCAGGCCAGCTTCCGGATGTTCAGGATCATGCCCGCCCGCTCCGTGACCGAGATGGCCCCCCGGGCGTCGAGCACGTTGAAGGCGTGAGAGCACTTCAGGCACCAGTCGTAGGCGGCGAGCATGGAGCGGCCGCCCGGGGTCTTGAGCACGCGCCAGCCTTCGGCCAGGTAGCTCTCGAAGAGCTTGCGATGCAGATCCGCGTCCGCGAGCTCGAAGGAGTACCGCGAGAGCTGGTACTCCTCCTCCTTGCGCACCTCTCCGTAGGTCGTGTCCGCGGACCACCGCAGCTTGTACACGTCGTCCACGTCCTGCAGGTACATGCCGATGCGCTCGAGGCCGTACGTGATCTCGCCGGAGATCGGCGCGAGGTCGAGTCCGCCCGCCTGCTGGAAGTACGTGAACTGCGTGATCTCCTGCCCGTCCAGGAGGACCTGCCAGCCGATCCCCCACGCCCCGAGGGTGGGTGACTCCCAGTTGTCCTCCTCGAACCGCACGTCGTGCACGGCGGGATCGATGCCCAGGGCGAGGAGGCTCTTCAGGTAGACGTCCTGGATGTCGGAGGGCGGCGGCTTGAGGATGACCTGGAGCTGCTCGTGCTTGTAGAGGCGATTCGGGTTCTCGCCGTAGCGGCCGTCCGCCGGCCGCCGCGAGGGCTGGACGTAGGCCACCTTCCAGGGCTTGGGTCCCAGCACGCGGAAGAACGTCTCGGGGTGCATGGTGCCCGCCCCCACCTCCGCGTCCCAGGGCTGGTGGACGAGGCACCCTCGGTCCGACCAGAAGCGCTCCAGCGTGAAGACGATCTCCTGCAGCGTCATCCCCCGACCTCCCGGGCCACGTCCCGCAGGACGCGTTGGGAGCGGAGAGCCCGCTCCAGGTGACGGGAGATGAGGTCGAGGTGGAACGGCTCCAAGACGCCGGCCTCCGCGGGAAGGGGGCCGCCGAGCTCGGTGGGAGCCCGGCGAAAAACGTCGCCCAGGAACGAGCACACCCCCTCCGGGATCACCGGTCCCGAAGCGGGCCCGCAATCATCGCACACGAAGCCGTGGGACGCACGGTGGTAGCGCCGGACGCCGGGGGGAAGGGCCCGAGAGCAGCCGGAGCATCGGTCCAGGGGAGGGTAGAGCCCGTGGAGCCGCAGCAGCCAGGCTTCGAGGTAACGGGCGAGCGGGCCCAGTGGAGCGCCGTCTTCCGTGGCCCGCACCGTGGCCAGCGCGAGGCGGTAGACCTTGTCCTCGGCCTCCCCTTCGAGCGCGAAGCCGTCCAGCAGCTCGGCGGCATAGGAAAGGAAGAGGACCGTTTCCAGGCCGCGGGCCGCGATGGGAAACGCGGAGCGCAGGAGGTCGCAGTCACCCAGGCGCAGGAGCTCGGCTCCCTGGCGGCCGTAGAGGGTGACGCTGACCTCGCTCAGCGGCTCGAGCGCCGACCGGTAGCGGGGCCGGGCCCCGCGCGCCCCCTTCGCCACCGCCCGCACCTTGCCCCGCTCCCGGGTGAGGAGCACCACGACCTTGCTCGTCTCGCCGAGGTCGTAGGTACGGAGGACAAGCGCATCGGTAGTCAGCAGGGCCATGGCCGTGGCAACAGTCGTGAGTGAACGAAGTAAGTTAGCACGAGCCGCCCCGCGTTTCTTGCCAGCTCGGGAAGGGCCGTGCTACTTTCGCCTCATGAGTACGCGCGCCCTTCGCATCATCGCCATCGCGGCCACGGGGATCACGGCCGGGCTCCTCTGGAACGCGGTGAGCCCCCGAGGGTTCGCCCTCGGCCGGAGCGTGTTCGTGCAGTCGGGGGACGAGGTGATCGAGGCCGCGGAGGCCAAGACCCGGCTCGATCGCGGGGCTCTCTTCCTCGACGCCCGGCCCGCCGACTTCTGGAAGATGAGCCACATCCCGGGCGCGCTGAGCCTGCCCGAGGACGATTTCGACCCTGCGTTCGCACAGCTGGAGCCGCGCCTGCGCAGCACCTTCAACCTCGTCGTCTACTGCAGCGGATACGGGTGCGAGGCCAGCCACATCGTGGCCCGGAAGCTCCGCGACAAGGGCGTCCACGCGGCCATCCTGAACGAAGGCTGGCCCGCCTGGACGGACGCGGGCTACCCGGTCTCCAAGGGAGGCCAGCCCTGAGCTTGCTCAAGCACCCGGTCCTTCACCTCTTCCTCCGCCTCTTCCTGGGCGGGTTCTTCCTTTACGCAGCCCTCCCCAAGATCGCCGACCCCGCCGCGTTCGCCCGCGTCGTCTACCAGTGGCAGATCACGCCCCCCGTCCCCTCCAACCTCGTGGCGGTGATCCTGCCCTGGCTGGAAGCGATCGCGGGAGCGCTGCTCATCGCCGGGATCTGGAAACGCGAGGCCGCGACCGTGATCGCAGTGCTTCTCGTCGTCTTCCTCCTCGCCGCGGGCTCGGTCATCGCCCGCGGGATCGACGTGGAGAATTGCGGATGCACGTCGGTCGCCAAGTCGGAGGAGCGAAGCTGGACGAGCGGGGTCGGGTGGTTCCTGGTCACCCGCAACCTGTTCATGTTGGCGGGCGCCCTCGTGCTCGTGCTCGTCCCGCCGCGGCCCGAAGCCGCCGCCGTCACCGCCGTGGCGCAAGGCGCCTCAGTGCCCCCCGGTCGTTGACAGCCTCGCCACCCCCCGCGTAGCATCGCGGCGCCGTGAGCGACACCATCACCCGGGGAGTGCGCGTCCAGGTCCGTAGCGCCTACGTGCCGGACCGCAGCGCGCCCGCGGAGCACCAGTACTTCTTCGCCTACCGCGTCCGCATCGCCAACGAGGGAGAAGAGACGGTCCAGCTCGTGAGCCGGGAGTGGATCATCACCGACGCCGACGGCCAGGTGGAGACGGTGCGGGGGCCGGGCGTGGTCGGCGAGCAGCCCATCCTGGGGCCCGGGGAGTCGTTCGAGTACACGAGCTTCTGCCCCCTCAAGACCCCGATCGGCTCGATGCACGGGACCTACCAGATGGTCTCGGCGCGGGGCGAGCGCTTCGATGCGGTGATCGCGCCCTTCTCGCTGGCCGTGCCCACGGCGCTAAACTAGGAGGTGCGTCCAGAAACGGGGACTGTGGATACTCGCGGGCCGGCCACGATCTTCTTGGGACTCTGGCTGTCGGCGGCGCTCTCGGCTCACCTCGGGGCACAGGACGTGCTCATCGACTTCGAGCACTACCCGGGACCCGATGGCGTGCTGGGGACGGGGGATGACGTGCCCACGCCTACCTCCTGTTCTCCCTGCCCCATCGAGCCTCTCCTGGGCCAATTCACGTCGGTGGGCGTCACCTTCAGCCAGGAGCTCCTGTACTACGGAGCGCTGTTCCCGCCCGGGACCCACTTCATCTCGTCCACCTTTTCCGCGGGCGCGTTCTCGGTACCGGTACGGAAGATCGCAATCAAGTCGAACTCCTTCTGGACCGCGACCCTCACCGCCTACGATGCCGGCAACGCCGTCCTGGCCACGTCGGTCCTCTCGCACCCCTCTCCCGGATCTTTCCCGCTCTTGGGGACGTTGAGCGTCACGACCGCCCTGCCGATCGCCCGCTACACCGTCTTCGCGGACGACCCCAGCCACATCGTGAACCTGGACGACCTCGTGTTCGGGCCCGCGCCTTTCGACTTCTTCACGCTGACACCGTGCCGCCTCGTCGATACCCGTGCCCCGAGCCACGGCCCGCCCCTCGCCGCGGGAGGCGATCGCGCGTTCACTGTCGTAGGTTCCTGCGGCGTGCCCGCTACCGCCAAGGCGCTGTCCCTCAACGTCGCGGTGACGGAGCCGTCCGCCACGGGCCACGTCCGCCTCTCCCCCGTGGGAATCACGGTCCCGCTCGTCTCCGCCATCAACTACGGCACGGGTGAGACCCGCTCCAACAATGCGATCGTCGGGCTCTCCTCCACGGGGAGCCTGTCCGCGCGTTGCGTCCAGGCTTCGGGAACGGTGCACCTCATACTCGACGTCAGCGGCTATTTCGAGTAGGGGCTGCCTTCCCTGCTGCCGGCTATTCGAAGTAGCCGTTCACGTCCAGGATCACGTGGGTGGTGCCCGCGCCCTGCACGGCCCGGATGGCCAGGCCGGTCGCGCTGAGACCCACGACACCGTTGTTGCCCCGGGTTTGGCCCGCCGAGTAGTTGAGGGAAGACACGAGCGGAACCGGAGCGCCCGCGGCAAAGAGCCTCACATTGCCGGCGGCGGTGGGCCCCGTCACCGTGACATTTACGGAAATGGCGCGGGCCGAGGCGGGAATGCCGCATCGCCCGGCGACGACGAAGCTCCGCGTCTGATTGGCGGTGAGGGCCGGCCCTCCGTAGGGGCCGTTCGGGTTGCGCGTGTCGAGCACCCGGCACGGGACCAGCGCAAAGAAGCTGCCGGGGTCGAAGATGGACCCGGTGGCCTGGCTGGTGGCGATCGACGCACCGCTCGCGTTGCTGAGGTTCACGAAGAAGGTCTCGACGCCCTCCGTGTCGACGTCGGCGTTCACGGTGACGGAGACCGGCTGCGTCGGGGTATTGGGCGGGAACGTGAGCGTGCCCGCGGCCGTCTGGTAGTCGCTGCCCGCGGTCGCCGTGTCGTTCGCGGTCTGGTAGTCGACGGTCACGGTACCGCCGCTCGTGGGGGCCAGCGTCACCAGGAAGGTCGCGACGCGCGTTCCGGAGAGGGGCTCCACGATCGCGAGGTCAGCGATGGACAGACCGGCGTTGTCGTCGTTTCCGATGGTGCCGACGCCCTGGCCGTCCGCGATCGTCGCGTTCTGGGGGCTCGCGAGGTTCACGCTGAACGTCTCGTCCGGCTCGAATACCCGGTCGCCGTTCACCGTCACCGCGAGGGGCGACGTGGTCGAGCCGGGCGGGAACACCGCCGTCGCGCTCAGTCCCACGTAGTCGGTCCCCGCCGAAGCCGTGCCGTCGGCGGTAGCGTAGCCGACGGACACCGTCTGCCCGCTGGGTGCGGACAGCGACAAGGTGAAGGGCGCCAGAGTCGTGCCCGAGTCGCCTTCGGGAACGAGAGCATCGTTGATCACGATCGAGGGCGCGGGGTCGTCGTCGATGATCGTGCCCAGACCCTGCCCGTCCGTGACCACCGCCCCGGAGGCGCCGGACAGGTTCACGAAGAAGGTCTCGTTCGCCTCGTCGAGCAGGTCGCCGGCAACCGGTACCGTGACCGGCTGCGTCGTGCTCCCCGGCGGGAAGGTGGCGATCCCCGAGGTCGACGTGTAGTCGATCCCCGCCGCTGCCGTTCCGTTCGCGGTCGCGAAGGCCACCGTCACCGCCTGTCCGCTCGCCGCGGAAAGGCGAGCGTTGAAGACGGCGTTCGTCGTTCCCGCGTTGCCCTCGGCCACGGACACGTCGTCGATGGTCAGGGAAGGCTGCTCGACGCCGCCGGTCCGTCGATAGCCGCCCCGCCCCGTGCCCCAGAGCACGCGCGCGTTGGAAGAGCCGGGCAGGTCGTAGGCCACGACGCCGCTCGCCGTCGTGCCCACGATCACCTCGAGGTCGGCGTCGGCGTCGACGTTGGCGAGGGTGGGCGCGCCCAGTCCCCCGTTCCACGTCCCTCCGATCGCGGGAGCGGGAAGGCTCACCCGGTGCAGCTCGATTCCCATCGAATTCAGGATGTGCAGATGGCCGACGCGGCCCCCGCCTTTCCGCGGCCAGGAAGTGAAGATCACCTCGGCCTGGCCGTCGTTGTCGAGGTCGGCCACGACCGGCTCGCTCGCGAAGCGGAAGGTGTCCCCCCCCACGCCGGTCACGGGGACGACGTACGGCCAGCTCCCGTGCTCGGTCTTGTCCAGCCAGTACGCGTGCATCTTGCCGTCGTAGGAGGGGAAGAGGATCTCGAGCCGGCCATCCCCGTCGAGGTCGGCGGCCACCGGGTTCGGCACCGCGGTCTCGATCTCGTTGTAGTCCTCGGAGCGCGGCCCGCTCCCGGGACCGGGCACGGGAATCGCCGTCCAGTCGAACCCGCTGCCGCTCCAGCGCGTCCGGTCGTTCCGCAGGATGTAGGCCATGCGATAGAGCGAGGTGTAGGGACTGGTGTCGCAGTTGTACACGTTCCCGACCACGATCCACTCGCGCACGCCGTCGCCGTTGACGTCCGCGAAGCCGGGGGCGCTGTCCGCGAAGTTCGGGCGGTGCTCGACCCCGCAGATGGCGAAGCCCCGCAGGTCGACGGCGTGGTCCACGTGGACCCCGACCTCGCTCCAGGCCTTGTTCACCCCGTTGTTCAGCCCGTAGATGGCGCTCGCGGGGAGCTGGTTTCCGCCACGGTCGAGGGCGGTGATGTAGTGCGTGTCGGTGGGCCCGAGGATCTCCCGGAAGCCGTCGCCGTTCATGTCGGCCACGGCCACGTTCTCGTTGTACATCCCCCAGCCGTTACCGGGCTCCCCGTCACGCCGCGCCGGCCAGCCCGGGCGCACCGAGCCGTCGGGCTCGTAGACGTTGAGCTGGCGCGTGTCGCCGCCGCTCGCCCGGCCCACCACGATCTCGAGCGTCCCGTCGTTCTCGAGGTCGGCCACGGCGAGCGTGCGGACCTCGCCGTCGTCGAACGGGTTTCGGGTCCACACCACGGTTCCGAAGCGGTTGTAGACGGTGAGCTGGTTGCCGCTGCGCCCGACCACGACCTCCAGGGTGCCATCGCCAGTCAGGTCGGCTACCACCACTCCCGGCCACACGCGCTGGCCGCTCTGCGCGCGCCACTCGAGGGCGCCCGTGGCCCCGTTCAGGGACACGACGTCATAGGCGCCCCACACCACCTCCGCCTGCCCGTCGCCGTCGATGTCGGCCACCGCCGGCGAGGAGTACCAGCCGGTCTGGCAGTAGGGCCCCGTGATGCAGCCCCCGTAGGACCACTTGAGGGTCGGCGCGGGCACGGCGGCGAAGGACCGGGTCGCGGTCGCCAAGACCGCGACGGTGAGCCAGACGGACCGATGCCCGGGCGACGCCATCGTGCAGGCGTCAGCTTAGATCGACCGGCCCGCCCTCCCTGTGCGTGATCTCACTCCGCCAAGCCCAGACTCCCAAAGCAGTTCCAGGGTTGTGCATCACTCGAAGTAGCCGTTGACGTCCAGGATGACGTGAACCCCTCCCGTGGCCTGGACGCAGCGGACCCCCAGGCGGCCGTCGGCGCTGAGGGGAGTGATCGCGTTGTTGCCTCGCGTCTGGCCCGCTCCGTAGTTGATGGCGGAGACGAGCGGCACCGCGCTGCCCGCGGCGAAGAGCCGCAGGTTGCCCGCCGCCCCGGGCTGGGTGACCGCCACGTTGAGGGACACGGCCCGGGCGCTCGCCGGGATTCCGCACGAGCCGGCGAGGGTGAACGTCCGGGTCTGGCCCGCGGCGAGGGCGGGTCCGTTCGCGGGGAGGCGGGTGTCGACGAGCCGGCAAGGGGCCACCGTGAAGAAGGAAAGGGCGGGAGGGGGTCCGGTCCACTCCACCGCCCCCACGTCGGGAGCGGCTCCGGAATACAGATCGTTGATCCCCGGCAGCGGAATGGCCGCGTCCACCAGCGGGCTCGAGGGCAAGGGCGAGAAGTTCCCGCTCGTGGGCGAGACGAGCAGGGGCAGGGCCGAGAGGCCCTGAGCCTCCTGACCGAGCGCCGCCTGGTACGCGGCCAGCGTGTCGTAGTGCGCCCCCACCCAGTAGACGAGCCGGGTGGAATCGGTCGTGTAGAGGTCGTTGCCGTTGCCGTCCCACACCATCGGGTTCACCTTGTAGAGCGCGTAGTGCGTGCCCGCGAAGACGTTGTTCCGGGCCCGGATGAAGGTCGAGTTGCCCGGGTTGAGCAGGGCGAGGGCGTCCGTGCCCGGCGCGTCGGTCAGGAAGGTGTTGTGGTAGAGGAAGAGCGGGCCGATCGGCGTGGGGTAGCCGCTGTTGATCTTGAGCGCGCTCGCGGTGAAGCCGTCGAGCTGGCTGGTGCGGGTGTTGCCGAAGCGCCAGGCCACGTTGCGCAGCAGGTAGACCGGCCCCGGAGCGGCGGGAGCCACCGCGAACGCCATGTGCACGTCCGAGACCCGGTTGTTCCAGAGTCGGTGATTCGCGCAGTACCCCTCCGGCTCGAAGCCGTCGTCGGTGTGCTGGTAGAGCACGTTGTCGTAGAGGTCCATCTCGGTGGTGATCCCGGCGGGAGGGGGAAGGGAGCCGCAGGGACCGATGCCGTTGAACGTGCCGTGGACGTTGTTGCGCCGGACGACGTGGCCGCGCCCGACGTCGTCGGTGAACGTGATGGCGTTGTTCTCGGCGCTGCTCCCCTTGGTCAGGGGCCAGGGCCAGCCGAAGATCGAGCTGTCCCAGATCTCGTTGTCCTCGAGCACGTGGCGGTCCCCGCCCTTGACCCAGATCCCGGCCGAGCCCACCTCGTGGATGCGGCAGCTCCGCACCGCGGAGTCCGCGGAATACCGGAGGTAGACCCCCTTGCCGTAGTCGCCCGCGCCGTAATGGCGGATCTCCAGGTTCTCCACGCGCACGTAGGAGCGGCCGTCGACCACGATCCCGTCCTCGAAGCGGGCGACCTGCATCGCGTGACCGGCCGGCGAGCTCGAGTCCGCGAACTTGACGTGGAGGGTGGTGCCGTCGAAGTAGAAACCCCCCGGCGCACCCGCACCGAGCCCCTGCAGGCTGGCGACGCTCGAGTACCGGAAGAGTCGGCCCAGCTCGCTCACCACGTGCCCGGTGGCGAACCCGAGCACCCGCGTGTAGACGCCGCTCCCGGCAGCGGTCCAGCTCACCCCGGCCGCGATCGTGGCGTCCGCGCCGTCCAGCACCGCTCCCGGCGCGGTGCCCCGGAAGACGATCGGCTGGGTGGCCGTCCCCGACCGGGGCACGCTCACGCTCTCGCGGTAGACGCCGGGGGAGATCAGGACGAGGTCGCCGGCCTGGGCCAGGGTCGCCCCACGTTGGATGGTGCGGAGCGGCGCTCCGGGGCTCGTGCCCGGGTTCCCGTCGTTGCCCGAGGGGGATACGTACAACGTGCGCAGGCTGGGCTCGGGCAGGCTGTCCACCCGGGTCGAGAAAGGTGCCATACCCGAAGGCGGTCCCACGACTCCGTTGGGATCGGCGAGCGTGACCCGCGCCTCGTAGCCGGTCCCCGGCGTCAGGTCGAACAGGCTCCCCGCGAAGTGGGTCGGGTCGATGCGCGAGAGAGGATGGGCGGCCTGGAAACTACCACCGGGGCTGGCCCGCCACTCGAGGGCGGCCGTAGCGTTAGAGTTGGCGTCCCCGCTGATCGTGGCCACCACTCCGCCGGCGTGGAAGGTCCCGTAACCCGAGACGGAAACCAGCGTTACCGTGTCCTGCGCCCCGCTCGGAACGGCGGCCAGGACGAGCAAGAGCGAGGCTTTTCGCATGGACCGAATCCTCTGGGAACGGTCCAAGCTCGGCAATGATGCCGCTCACGGCGATCCGCCCTACTCGAAGTAGCCGAACGCGTCCAGGATGAAATGCGTCTGGGCGCCCGGGCCCGGCGACATGACGCACCGCACCCCGATGGATCCCGCGGTGCCCACCCGGACGATGGCGTTGTTCCCTCGAGTCTGTCCGGCCGCGAAGTTGATCGTACTGGCCAAGGGCAGGGGGTGGTCGGCCGGGTAGAGGCGGAGGTTGCCGGCGGCCGTCGCACCGGTCACGGCGACGTTGACCGCCACCGCCTTGGCCGTAGCGGGGATCCCGCAGCGGCCAGTCGCGGGAAAGGCGCGGGTGGTGTTCGCCCCCAGCCCCGGTCCCCCCGAGGGCCCCGCCGCGCCCCTCGTGTCGGCCAGACGGCACGGGGCGATCGTGTGATAGGCGAGCGACTCGTCGTCCAGGATCGTACCGACGGCCTGCCCGTCGGCGATCGGGGCGTTGACGGCCCCGCTCAGGTTCACGGTGAACGTCTCGTCGGTCTCCGCGAGGGTGTCCCCGAGGATGGGAACGGACAGCGTCTGGCTGGTGATGCCGGGAGAGAAGGCCAATGCGCCGGAGGAGGTCGTGTAGTCCGCACCGGGGGTTGCGGTATCGGTGCCGGTGGCCCAGTTGACGGTGACGGTCGCGCCCGCTACCGCGGACAGCCGGACCGTGAACACCGCGTTCGACGAGCCCGCGTCGCCCTCCACGACCGCGAGGTCCTCGATGGAGAGCATCGGGGTCGTCGCTTCGAAGGCCCCCAGGTCCGGGGTGGTCCGTACGCGGCCGAGGATGTCGTCCACGGGGGACAGCGCCGGGTCGGCCTGGTTCTGCGCAGGGCTGCCCGACGGGATCGCGCCGTAGAGGCTGACCAGGCGCACGAACTCCTCCCTGATGCGTCGCGCTCCCGCTCACGAACCCCGCTCCGTTCCAGCGCGGGAGAACGATGCCCGCCTGGTTGGTGTTCAGGAGGGGATTGGCGACGATGCGGCGGATGTCGTCGACCAGGGGATTCACCTGGTCCCCGGGTGGGATCGCCGCCCCGCCGTTCCAGTAGAGGTTTCGGTCGAGGACGAGGTTCGTGGTCTCGGAAGGAGCCCCGTCCGAGAAGTCGTTACCGCCCCCACCGCCCGCTCCCATCGTTCCCGTCGGGTCGGACCAGACGTTGTTGTGGAAGCGGATGTTCTCGTTGGGCGGGTTGGCACCCTCCTGGTTCAGGCGGAAGGCGAAGGCGAGCGATGGCAGGTCTCCCGCGACCGTGTTGTTGCGGAAGGTCACGTTCAGCCCGCCCTTGACGCCGAAGGCGGCCCGCATCGTCGTTAGGAGAGTTGCCGAGCATCAGGTTGTTCTCGACCAGGATGTCCTTCCCCTCGTAGTAGGGATTCCCGTCCTCGCCGATGAGCACGAAGTTGGCGCCGGTGCTCCCCTGCCAGTTCAGGAAGACGTTGCGCCGGACCGTGATCCGCTCGCTGCCCTCGAGCCCGTCGTCGTTGCCGTTGCTGTCCTTGATCACGATGAAGGAGGACGTGTCGTTGTTGTTGACGCGGCCGCTGCCCGCGAAGTCGTTGAAGAAGATGTTGTCCTGGATGACCACGTCGGTCACGCTGTTGACGTCCATGTGCTCGTCGGAGCCGGTCTGGTTGTAGAAGACGTTGTTCTCCACCGTGATGAAGCGGCGCCCCGTTGTTGATCTTGAGGATGTCGTTGTTCCAGGAGTCGTGGAAGATGTTGTTGCGGAAGGTCGACGTTCTCGGCCCAGTCCGTGCCGTCCTGCTGGACCTGTACCACGAGCGCCCCCGCCCCCGGCCCGGTGTGCCGGAACTCGAAGCCCTCGAAGATCATGTTGCGGGCACCGAACAGGCTCACCGCGGTGAAGCTGTTTTGGAGCACCGCCCGATAGGTGTTCGCGGCCTTGAATGTGGTGGGGGTGTCGAAGCGCTCGTAGAGGCTGTTTCCTCCCGTGTAGACGCCGTCGGCAAAGAAGACGGTGCAGTTGCTGCCACCGAGGGCCAGCACTCTCGCCGAAGCCCAGTTGAGGGTCGCCCAGGGCTGGGCCGGGGTGCCCGGGTTGGAGTCGCTGCCCACCGGAGGGGGAGCCACGTAGTACTGGCAGGGGCCCTGCGCACGCGCGGGCACCGAGCAGAGCCCGACGAGCCCGGAGACGACCAGGGTGGCGGCGAGCGGGCGCACGGAGTGCGTTCTATTGGAACCAGGGGCCGAAAGCTGTGGGTGCGGTCACACCCGACCTCACTCGAAGTAGCCGCTGACGTCGAGGATGAAGTGCGTGCTCCCCGAGGCCTGGGTACAACGGACCGCTATGGCCCCCGACGCGCTCAGGGAAACGATCGCGTTGTTCCCCCGCGTCTGCCCGGCCGAATAGTTGATCGAAGAGACGAGGGGCAGGGGGGTTCCCGCCGGGTAGAGGCGCAGGTTGCCGGCGGCGGTGGGGGCCGTCACCGTCACGTTCACCGCGACCCCTCCCGCTGCCGCCGGGATCCCGCACAGTCCGGCGAGCGTGAACATCCGATCCATCCCCGCGGCCAGGGCGGGTCCGCCCTGCGGTCCGGCGGCATTCCGCGTGTCGATGAGCCGACAGGGAGGAATCGTGAAGAACTCGCGCGGGGGGTCGAGCTTCGCCGCGAAGACGTTGAAGCCGGGCTGGGCCCCCTGGTAGGGATTCCGAGTGGGAAAGTCGGACGAGAGGGTGGCGCCCACGACGTACACGCTCCCCACCCCGTCCACGGCGATGCCGTGGCCTTCGTCGCTGCTGTTGCCGCCGAGGTAGGTCGAGTAGGCCAGGTCGTCTCCGGTCGGGGAGATCCTCGTGACGAACGCGTCGCCCTGGCCCTGGTCCAACTGGAACGGATGTTCGACCGGGAAGTCCGTGGAGGCCGTGTCGCCCACGACGTAGGCGTTCCCGAGGCCGTCGACCGCGATTCCGTGCCCGATATCGGTGTCGTTGCCACCGAGGTAGGTCGAATACACCAGGCTGTTGCCGAGGGTTGACAGCCGGGTCACGAAGGCATCCCCCCCCGGCTGGTCCACCTGGAAGGGACCCTGGGTCGGGAAGTCCACTGACAGGGTAGAGCCGGTGACGTAGGCGCTGCCGAGGGTGTCCACCCCGATCGCGTTGCCGCTGTCATCGCCGCCCCCGCCCAGGTAGGTGGAGTACACGAGGCTGCTCCCCGACGGCGCGAGCTTGGTGACGAACGCATCCTCCCCGGGTTGGTCCAGCTGATAGGGGGCTTGGGTCGGGAAGTTCGTCGAGCTCGTGGTGCCCGTGACGTAGGCGTACCCTTGGGCGTCAACGGCAAGGCTGGAGCCGATGTCCCCGCCGTCCCCGCAGAGGTAGGTCGAGTACACGAGGCCGCTTCCGGATGGCGAGAGCTTGGTGACGAACGCCTCATTGAAGATGACGGGGCCCACCTGGTAGGCGTTCTGGGTCGGGAAGTCCGCCGAGTTCGTGGAGCCGGTCACGTAAGCGCTTCCCGAGCCGTCGACCGCCACCGCGAAAGCGATGTCGAGACCGCTGCCGCCCAGGTAGGTGGAGTACACGAGGCTGTCTCCCGAGGGCGAGAGCTTCGTCACGAAGGCGTCCTCATCCAGTTGATCCGACTGGTAGGCGTTCAGGGTCGGGAAATCCGTCGAAGGGGTGAAGCCGGTCACGTAGGCGCTTCCCGAGCCGTCGACCGCCACTCCGAACCCGGTGTCGTCGTCGCTGCCCCCCAGGTAGGTCGAGTACACCACGCTGTTGCCGGATGGCGAGAACTTCGTGACGAACACGTCGTTACCCGACTGGTTCGGCTGGTAGGGGCCCTGGGTCGGGAAGTCGATCGAGCGCGTGTAGCCGGTGACGTAGGCGCTCCCCGAGCCGTCGACGGCGATCGCATACCCGACGTCTTCGTCGCTGCCTCCCAGGTACGTCGAGTAGCTCAATACGGGATCGATCACCAGGGTGCGCTTCCTGTCGTACTCCCCCACCACGAACCCCGCCTCCTTGTCGCCGTGCAGGACCCATCGGCCGGTTACGACCTCCCGCCCGGCGCCCGGCTCCTGGTAGAGACGAGGCGCCCGCTTGACGAGCTCGCCCGTTCCGAGCCCGATGACGAGGCTCCCCTCCCCGTCCACGCGCAGGCTCCGCGCCCCTTCGAATCTCAACCGAACAGGCCACGGATCGGCACCGGGGGCGACCACGAAGTCGTACTCCAGCTCCCGCTCACGGCCGTGGTACACGAGGTCGATACCCGGGTAGACCCCGCGGCATCGCACCTTGGCGTATGCGGGAACGTTCGTCCGCCACTTCTTCGGATCGTTCCCGATGAAGTAGTTGGCCTTGCCGGGCAGCTCCTCCAGGCCCTCCACCTCGGCGTCCGTCCGCGCCCCCGCGAGCGAGACCCGAAGGCTAGAGCCCTTCCGCCCCTTTTCCAGAGAGAGGACCATCTCTGCGGATCCGACGGAAACGCCGTAGCCCCGTCCGCGCGAGACGTAGCGCACGGACCCCGGACCCTGGCTCTCGCGGCGCTCGAAGTGCAGCGGCTGTCGCTCCAGGGCGCGGGCGACACGAAGCTCGGCCGCGCCCGATCCGGTCGAGCGCGCCGCCCCCGCCCCGTCCCGCAGACCGGAAGGCGCCAGCAAGGCAAGCCCGCCAAACAGCACCCTGGAGGTCCACCGCATCGTGCCGGGATTATTCTTTGAAGTAGCCCATCACGTCGATCACGAGATGGACGGTTCCGCTCGCCTGAGACGACCGTACGCCGAGCCGGCCGGCCGGGTCCAGGGGGACGGTGACGAAGGATCCGCGCGTGTCCCCGGCCTTGTAGGGCACGGTCGAGGTCTGAGGAACGAGTTGGTCGGGGGGGTAGAGTCTCAGATGCCCGCCGAGCGTCGCTTCCGTGGCCACCGCGTTCGCGACGAGAGCCCGCGCACCGGAGGGGATCTCGCAGAGGCCCGTTGCCGGGAACACCCTGTCCGTGCCCGCCACCAGCGGCGCATTCGTCACCCGGGTGTCGACGAGACGGCAGGCTTTCACCAGATAGAGCGAGCTGGCCGGGCCGCTCTCGCCACCCGCGATGTAAGGCTGGAGGTAGAGCTCGAGCGTGGGCGGGAACGCCGTCTGATACTTTTGCCAGACCACGGCGAAGGACCCCGAGCCCAGGGCAACCAGGCTCAATGGGAATTCGTATTCGGACGGGCCCTGGGCAACCTGCGGCCCGATCACGGTGGCCGTCCCGACCTCGCCCGTCGGGTTCGCCAGGCGAAATATCCCATTGTGAGGCGTCGCCCCCGACTGGTCCACCGAGTATTGGGCGAATGTCGCCAGGTTGCTCCCGCGATCGGAGCTCATCACCGTGCCGACATCATTGGCAACTGCACCCGCGGGCCACAGATTCACCACCCCCTGGGGATCGCCGTTCGGACTGAACGTTGCGAGCAAGGAGGCTCGGCATATCTCGAACCACACCGGATCGCATTCCTGATAGCCCGCTTCGAAAGCTCCGTCCGGGCGGACACTCAGTCCGACGAGTCTGTAGTAGGAAGACGCCCCCACCGCCGGGGGAGACAGCCTGAGCTCGGCCGATCGGGCCACTCCCGCCGCGTCGTAGAGCCGGGCCCAGACCTCGGCGCCGAAAAACGGCTCGTCGTCGCCCCCGGGGGATCGCGAGTAAGCGAGAGCGGCGCGACCCTGCGGGTCGAAGTCGAGGGCCACGACGCGGATGGCCGGCGACTCCGCGACCGTCGCGGGGAGTCGAGTGGCATGGCCGCTCGGGTCGTAGGACTGAAACAGGAGGCGATCGGGGCCGCCGTCGCGTGTGACCCACGCGGCGCCGAACGATCCGTCGGCGTGGAGGGCCAGCGCGATCGGCCGCCACGCGCCCAAGCTCGGGGTGGCCCCATTGGAGAGGAGCATGGCGGCCGTCGCGGGCGACCCATCGCTCCGGTAGCGTCGCGCCCACAGGTTCCCCGGCCCCGCCCCATCGATCCACGCCACGAGAACATCCCCTCCGACGTTCATGACGCAAGCGACCCGGGGAGAGGGTGAAAAGGCGCCAGACGCCACCTCGATGGCGGGCAGGGACGGCTGTCCGGAGGACTCGAAGACGCGCGCATAGAGAAACCGCGGGGCTTCGGTCACCCACGCCACGACGAAGCGACCATTCGCGTCGCCTACGGGACTGATGGAGTAGGCCTCGTAACCGGAGACCCCGAGAGGGACGGGCGTCCCCACCGTGATCGGCAGCGCCACCGCATCACGCCCTACGACAGCGAGAGCGAGGGCGAGACAGACTTCCCGCAGTCGCGTCAAGTCAGCCTTCTCGGGGCAGACCATGCGCGACCGGAATGCCGTTGGGCGGCGTTCCCGTGTGCCCACAAGATTGGCTCGACGACACAAACTATCCCACGCCCTAGGGGCACTACTCGAAGTAGCGTCTTGTAGTCCGCCGCCAAACTCCCTTGGTTGCTAGGCCAGCCAGTCTCCCTCGAAGAGAATCTCGACCTCGCCCACCTGGCGAACGTGGCCGCCCTCGGGCCATTCGACCTCCAGGACTCCCCCGTCGCAGACGACCCGCAGCTTGCGGTCGGCCCGGCCGTTCAGGATGGCGGCGACCGCGGCGCTCGCCGCGCCCGTGCCCGAGGATTGAGTGGGGCCCACGCCCCGCTCCCAGAAGCGGACGCGGATCTCGTCGCGCGCGACGGGGGTGACGAACTCGACGTTCGTCTTCCGCGGGAAGAACGGATGGCGCTCCAGGGCGGGGCCCAGCGAGGCGACGAGGGCGTCGTCGGGAGGCGCGTCGAGGAAGACCGCGCAATGCGGGTTGCCGAGCGAGGTCGCGGTGACGCGCACCGACCGACCAGCCGCTTCCAGCGGATGATCGATCACGCTCGCCTGGGGAGGGTCGAGCGCCACCGGGATGCGGTCACTCTCCAGGATCGCGGGGCCGAGGTCGGTGAAGATCGCGTAACGGGAGCCGGCGACGAGGCGCACGTCCACCGGACGAGGGCCGGAGACGGTGAAGATCGTGTGACGCGCGGGGGCCCAGCCCGCGCGCACCGAGAGCGCGGCCAGGCAGCGCAGCCCGTTCCCGGACAGCTCCACCTCCGTGCCGTCGGCGTTGACGAGGCGGAAGGACATCCCGCCCTCGGCCGGCGCGTGCAGGATCACCCCGTCGCCCCCCACGCCGCGATGCCGGTCGCAGAGCCGGCGTGCCCAGGGACCGATCTCCACGGGCGCATCCGCCGAGGCCACCAGCACGAAGTCGTTGCCGAGACCGTGCGCCTTGACGAACCTCATCGGCGCGGCTTCTTGCCCTTCTTCGTCATCGGCTCGGGGGGCGGGAAAGTGGCCACCAGGAAAACCTCCTTTCCCTCGAGACCGGCCGGATGCCAGTGCGCGCCTGCGTCCGCGGTGCGGAACACCCCGCGATCGGTCGACAGGAACGCTTCCAGGCCCGCGGCCGGAGCCAGCGGAAACAGCAGACGTGAAGGGCGCCCGGGCGAGTCGCTCAGCCGCGTCCAGTTCTTCCCCGCGTCCTCGCTGCGGAAGAAGCCGCCCGCGCCCGCCGCGTAGAGGAACGGGCCCAGCCAGACGAGGTCGTAGACCTGCTCTCCCGCGAGCCCCGCCGGAGCCCACGTTCGACCCCCGTCGCCCGACCGGAAGACGCCGCCCGCGGCCGGGGCCGCGAACATCACGGGGTCGACCGCGAAGAAGGACGAGAGGGCTATCGCCTTCACCGCACCGCCCTCCATGCCCGTGCCGGGCCCTGAGAAGCTCCCGCCCCCGTCCAGCGAGACGCGTACCCCTCCGCCGGTGGCGGCCACGAGGGCGGGACCCGGCCATTCCAGCCGGTGGATCGCCGTGTCGACGAGCCCGGTGGGCCGATAGGTCTGGCCCGCGTCCACCGACTTCAGGAGGCCCTCGGCGGTCCCGATGAAGACCGTAGGATCGGACTGGGGATAGCGCGAGATCAGGAGGCAGGTCGCATCGAACGCGGGGCCGCGCCGTTGCCAGGTCTCGCCGAAGTCGCTGGACAGGAAGAACCCACCCTTGCCCGCGACGAACACCTGCGGTCCGAGGGGCAGGATGCTCCGGGCCGCGCCCAGGGCATCGAGCGGGACGCCGGACGAGCGACCGCGGACGAGCTCCCAGCTCCGGCCCCAGTCGAGGGAGCGCCAGAGCCCTTCCCCGGTGCCCGCGAAGATCGTCAGGCTCGTGACGAAGGGCGGCAGCGGAGCCGGGGTCGGCTCGGGGACCTGCGCGGCCGCGGGCAGGACGAAGAGGGCCGTGGCCAGCACGGCCAGGCGACCGCCCGCTCACGGGACGAAGCGGGCGCGCAGCCGCGCGCACGCCGCCACCGGATCCTCGGGGATCACCCGCGTCTCGCCGACCACGGTCATGAAGTTGGTGTCGCCGTTCCAGCGCGGCACCACGTGGAGGTGGATGTGATCGGCGACCCCCGCCCCCGCCGCCCGGCCCAGGTTCATCCCCAGGTTGAGCCCGTCCGGCATGTAGACCTCGCCGAGTATCCCCTCCAATCGCCGGGCGAGGGCCATCATCTCCGCCAGCTCCTCCGCCGTCGCGTCGGCAGAGCGAGCCCACGTGGCGCCGGGGGCCACCATCACGTGGCCGGCGTTGTAGGGGAAGAGGTTCATGACCACGAAGTTGCGCGTTCGGCCACGTGGACGACCAGGCTGCTCCGCCTCGCCCCGCTCCTGGGCCCGGCAGAGCACGCAGCCCGCGGCCCGCGCGCCCTCGCGTCACGTAGGCGTGACGCCAGGGCGTGAAGATCTGCTTCACGGGCGGTTCTCGTAGTCGACCTCGTAGACGGGAAGGCTGGAGCGCACGCCCTTGAACTTCGCGTCGCCCGCGTAGCGGATCAGGATCCGCTTGTCGATCGTCTCGTCGAAGTACTCCATGAGCCCCCTCCGCGTGGATGAGGGCGCAGGTGGGACTCGAGCTGGACGAGGGTGTCGCGGCTGATCGCGATCCCCTCGTTGAACAGCGTGCCGCTGGCGTCCACGACCACGCGCATCCCGGAGGCGTGGGCGGGGCCGGGGGCAGGCGGCGCCTCCGCCTCGTCCTCCTCGATCGGCTTCTTGGCCGCCGAGGAGAGCCGTCCCGCCAGGTTCACGTTGCGCCCGATGACCGTGCTCTGGACGTTCTCCTCGTCCGCGATGAAGCGGGCCAGGTAGACGCGGCCGTAGTGGATGGCGACTCCCATCTGGAAGTACGTCTTCCCCTCCTCGCGCTTCTGCCGAAGGCTCTCCTGGCAGAGGATGGCCGTGCGCAGCGCGTTCAGGGCGTCGAGGGGATCGGCGTGGGCGGTGCCGAACGTGACCATGATGCCGTCCCCGAGGAACTTGTCCACGGTCCCCCCGAAGCGCCGCACGAGGGGCACGAACGCGTCGAACACCGCGTAGAGCTCGCGGGTGAGGTCGCGCTCGGAGATCTGGCCCTCCGAGGTCTGGGTGAAGCCGCGGAGGTCGAGGAAGAGCACGGTCGCGTTCACCGCGTTGTTCAGGACCTGGGCCGACTCCCCGAACTCGTAGATGCGCAGGCTCCGCGACGCCTTGTCCTCGAGGTCCAGCTCCCGGCCGAAGGCGCCGATCAGCTCTACGCGGTCCCGCACCTGGCAGACGACCTCGAAGCGCTTGACCCCCGTGACCACGTCCAGGAAGGCGTCGATGATCTCCGCGGGCTTGCGCCGCTCCGCTTCCGCCTTCACCGTGGGCGAAGCGAGGAGGCGGCTCCCCGTCGTCCACGCGTCGCCCAGGAGGTAGGTCAGCACGTGGGCGTTCATCATGATCTTGACGAGGCTCTGCGGCTTCAGGTACTGCTCGCGGGGCAGCCCGGGCAGATGGCGGGCCACCCGCGAGAGCAGCCCGCGATCGCCCTCCCGCAGGCGCCGCTCCGTCTCCCGCACCAGCACCTGCGTGGATCTCGAAGAAGACGTCGGCGGACAGCCGGTAGCGCTTGTTGTCGGCCAGGAACTGGTTGAAGTCGAGCTCGCCGATCGAGGTCTCCGTGAACGCGAAGCCGTCCTCGATGATCGCCTCGATGAGGGCCGGGTTCTCGCTACGCCGAGCAGCCGCCGTCCGGTTCGTCTCTCCTTCGCGGCGCCTCCTGGTCCAGGCGCCGGTAGAACGAGGAGAGCAGGGGTGGAGCGAGTACTTGCGCTTGCGGACCGCCGGGCTGCTTCGCCTCCATCTCGCGCAGGTACTCGGCGACGTCCTTGCTGTGGGCGAGCCAGAAGAGGTTGAGCAGCCCCTGGCGGCGGTCCGAGGCGCGCACCGACCGGAGGATGCGGGAGAGGGCCTGCTCGTAGTCGGACTGCTCGCGGACGAGGTCGATGCGCGAGTCCGCCGCGGAGACCCCGATCTGCGAGAAGAGGGCCTGGAGGTGGCGGCGGAGCTGCGTGCGCAGCTTGGGCTGGACGTTGACGAAGAAGACCTCGCGGTTGCCGTCCCGCTCGGGGGGAGGAAGCAGGGGGAGGGGCGCGCCGAGGAGGGCCTCCAGCCTCCGCGAGGCCCCCGGCCACGAAGCGGGAGCCCGACGGGTCCTTCAGGAAGAGAGAAGCGGGCCCCATCCCGGGCGGGCTATTGCGAGCGCCGGTTGATCAGCTCCCGGAGCTCTTTGCCGGGCTTGAAGTGCGGGATCTTCTTCGCGGGCACCAGCACCCCCGCCCCGGTCTTCGGGTTGCGCCCGGTGCGGCTGTCCCGCCGCCGCACGCGGAAGCTCCCGAAGCCCCGGAGCTCGATCTTGTCGCCCTTCTGCAGGGCGTCGATGATCGAGGTGAAGACGGCCTCCACGATGACCTCGGAGTGCTTGCGGGTGAGGTCCGAGATCTTCGCGACCTCCTCCACCAGCTCCGCCTTGGTCATGCTCGGCTACTCCTCTTCCTTCTCCCGCGCGGCGGCCTGGGCGGCCCGGAAGGCGTCGCCCAGGGTGGTGGAAGAGGTGCCCGCCGCCTCGCGGTAGGCCTCGAGGTCCTGCTGGTACTCGTCCTGCTTCACGGCCTTGATCGAGAGCCCGATCTTCTTGTCGCCTTCCTGGATCTTGATGATCTTCATCGCGAAGACGTCGCCCGGCTTGAACTGCTCTTCGGGCTTGTCGATGCGCTTCTCGTCCAGCTCGGAGACGTGGACGAGGCCCTCGATGCCCTCGGCCAGCTCCACGAACGCGCCGAAGTTCGTGACGCGGACGATCTTGCCCCTCGAACGATGTCGCCGACCTTGTGGTGGGCGAAGAACTCGTCCCAGATGTCGGTGGCGAGCTGCTTCAGGCCCAGCGAGAGCCGCTGGTTCTCGGCGTCGATGTTGAGGACGACCGCCTCGACCACGTCGCCCTTCTTCAGGATCTCCGAGGGGTGCTTGACGCGCTTCGTCCAGGAGAGGTCGGAGATGTGGATGAGGCCGTCGATCCCCTCCTCCACCTCGACGAACGCGCCGAACTCGGTGAGGTTCCGGACCTTGCCCTTGATCTTCGAGCCCACCGGGTACTTCTCCGACGAGCTGCTCCCAGGGGTTCTGCTCGACCTGCTTCAGGCCGAGGCTGATCCGGTGCGCCTCCTGGTCGATGCCCAGCACCTGGCACTCGACCTCCTGGCCCACGTTCAGGATCTTCGAAGGGTGCTTGACCTTCTTGGACCAGGACATCTCGGAGACGTGGATCAGGCCCTCGACGCCCTGCTCGAGCTCCACGAACGCGCCGTAGTCGGTGAGGCTCACGACCTTGCCCTTCACGCGGGCGCCCACCGGATACTTGATGGTGGCGGTGGTCCAGGGATCGGCCTTGAGCTGCTTGTAGCCCGAGCGAGACCCGCTCGCTCTCCCGGTCGAACTTGAGGACGATGACCTTGATCTCGTCGCCGACGTTCAAGACCTCGCTCGGGTGGTTGATGCGGCCCCAGGACATGTCCGTGATGTGGAGCAGGCCGTCGATCCCGCCCAGGTCCACGAACGCGCCGTACTCGGTGATGTTCTTGACCGTGCCCATGAGGACCTTGCCCTCCTCGAGCGTCTCCAGGGTCTCGCGTCTTGCGCTCGGCGTTCTCCTCTTCGAGGACCGCCTTGCGGGAGAGGACGATGTTGCCGCGCTTCTTGTTGACCTTGATGACGCGCATCCGGAGCTCCTGGCCCCTTGAGGCTGTCCAGGTTGCGCACGGGCCGGATGTCGACCTGGCTGCCGGGGAGGAAGGCGCGGACGCCGATGTCCACCGCCAGCCCGCCCTTCACCCGCTCGATGACGCGGCCGGTGACCACGCGGCGCTCCTGGTAGGCGCGCTCCACGTCGTCCCAGACCTTCATCTTCTCGGCCTTTTCCTTGGACAGGACGACGTAGCCTTCCTTGTCCTCGGTCTTCTCGAGAAGCACGTCCACGAGGTCGCCACGCTTCACGGCGAGCTGGCCGGTCTCGTCGCGGAACTCCTCGATGGGGATGATCCCCTCCGACTTGTAGCCGACGTCGACGATGACCTCGGACTCCGAGACCTGCAGCACGACGCCCTTCACCACCTCGCCCTCGGCGAAGTTCTTGAAGCTGACGTCGTACATGTCGAGGAGACGCTCGTACTCCTCGGAGTCCATGGGTCCTTCGGTCACGGGATCGGCGGCGGGGGGGGCCGGAGGCTCGGCAACGGCGGCCTTCCGGGCGATGGGCGCGGCGGTCTTCTCGCTCTTCTCAGTCTCCGGCATAAAGTCGGACGAGACCTCCAGGGCTTGGATTAGTTTCCGGGGCGACGGGCCCCGAAAGGAGGCTCGTACGCGACGCAGAAAACAGGTAATGCTATGCCAAGCAGAGGTTTCCTGTCAAACCGCAACCAGGTCGGAGCGGACGAGGGTGCCGCTGACGAAGCGACTCCGCAGCTCGGGCAGCCCCCGCCCCTGCTGGTCGCGAAGTCCTTCCAGCACGACGACATGCTCGGTCGCGGGACAGAGCCGCCTCTCGGGACGCCAGATGAGGACCCGGCGGTCCGGGCTGATCTCCACACGGGCCGGCACCTCACCGGCCGGGTCGCAGACGCGAAGGCGGGCGAGGATCGAGGGATCGAACGCGTGCGAGAGTCGAACGAGCACCACCGGGTCGCAGAAAACGCCCTCCGCCCCGTCCTCCGGCTCCACCCACACCACGTACGGCGTCGCGTCCGGGCGGGACGGCCTCACCGTTCCACCCATCGCGAGCCCCGGGTGAGGAGCAGCCGGACCCGGGCGGTGCCCGGGTTCACGCGCACCGCCGCCTGAATGCCCTCGCCCGCCAGGTAGAAGGTACCGGGAGTGGCCGTACCCAGCGGAGAGAACGAGAGGATGTCGGCGGGGCCGAACTGGATCGGGTCTCCGCCGAGGAAGCCGCTGTCGGGGGGGACGGCCAGGACGCCGGGATTGAACCCCACCCGCACTCGAGGCGCGCGTCCGGTGAGGGCGAAGGGGCCGGCCACGCGCTCGTCGATCCCCGCCGTGATATCGGCGGACCGCACGCCGTTGCCGTTCCTGTCCGCGTATACAGAGAAGGAGGGCTGGTCGCCCGACCGCTCGAACCGGATCGCCGTGTAGACACCGCGCCGGGCGGCCATGGAGCGCGCCTTCAAGAACTCCTCCTTGAAGGCACGGCCCGCGCCCAGGATGTGGACCTCCACCGAATAGGCTCGGATGGCGGGAGCGGCCACCGTCAGCCCGCAGCCCACGAGGGCCACGACCACCAGCATCTCGAGGTACGTAACCCCACGCTCGCGCACAGTGCGTGGCGGGGACGGCCCGCGAAAAAGGGCCGCCCCCGCCTCTCCTACTTGGTCGCCGCGGGGCGCGGGGCGTCCCCCACGCTCAGGTAGCCCTGGATCTTCGCGAGGTTCTTCTCGCCGACACCCTTCACGTTCATCAACTCGGACACGGAACGGAAGGCCCCTTCCTTCTGGCGGTGCTCGACGATGCGGGCGGCGAGCTTGGGTCCCACTCCGGGCACCGCGGTGAGCTGGTCGGCGCTCGCGGTGTTGAGGTTGATCTTCGCGGGCGGAGCGGGCGGGGCGGCGGCCACGGCGGGACCGGCGCACAGCACGCAGGCCAGGGCAACGGCGAGTCCGGTGGCGACGAAACGGCTGATCCTCATGTTCTTCTCCTTCAAGATGCCGCGTTCGCGGCGGGTCATGCGTGCGGCGGGAAGACGGGCTCACGTGCCTCGCGGACCGTCTCTCGAGAACGCCTCCTCGTTGTCCTGTTGAAAACCCGGCGCCCGAGCCCACTCTCCCTATCGAGCCCGGGCGCCGGTCCGCCGCACACGCTCGTCCTTATGGCAATCCCCTTGCCCGCGTGGTGCGTAGCCGGGGAGCGCGATTACTACGCGCGACTTGCGGGCTGAGGCCGGCTCTGGCCCCCTGCGGCCGCGTCAACCGCGGTTGTCGGGTATCTCCCCTTTGGAGGCGAAGCCGTCGCTGACTCAGTGACTTGTCCTACGACAAAACAAGTTGACGTGCCGTCAACCACTGGATGCGGGCAGGTAGCGTCTCGACCATTCAACCGGGACGTCGAGCCGCTGGGGATCAGCGTTGACGTAGACGCTCGCGACGATGCCCGTGGCGAGGATCTCCTCGCCGATCGGTTTCGAGGCGATCGACCACGGCTCGGCGTGGAAGGGCGACGGGCGCGGGCTGCTCCTGGCCCTTGCCGACTGCGTCGCGAGCACCCGCGTCGGCGTCGCCGCCGCCTGAAAGAGTCGCCCCCTCCGCGACAGATGCCGGCGGGAGGGGAACCTACGACGGGGCGCCGGTGCCCCGACCGGCCTTGTCCCTTCGGTATCTGGCGGGGGGCAGGCCATACTCGCGCTTGAAGGCCCGATTGAAGGCGGCTTCGGATTCGTAGCCGACTTCGTAGGCAATCTGCGCCACGCTGTGGCTCGTGGCGGTGAGCGCGCGGGCTCCCAACCGGAGTCGCCATCGCGTGAGATACGCCATGGGCGGCTCCCCCAGGAAGTGCCGGAAGCGTTCCGCGAGCGCCGTCCGTGACAAGCCGGCCTCCCGCGCCAGCGCGGCCACCGTCCACGGATGGGCGGGCCGATGATGAAGGAGGGCCAGCGCCTTGCCCACCTCCACATCGCGTGCGCCCGCGAGCCACCCGGTCTGGCCGGGAGGCAGCTCACGAACGTACCGCCGAAGCGTCTCGGCAAAGACGACCTCCGACAGCTTCGTCAGCATCGCGCTGGATCCGGGCTCGCGGTTCGCGGCCTGGGTGACGGAGAACTTCAGGGAATTCTCCAGCCACTCTCCCGACGGATCGTCGCGGATCCTGACCTTGATGAGCGGTGGCAAGCCGCCCAGGAAGGCCGGGCTGAGCTGCGGTTCGCAGGCCAGATAGCCACAGATGAACCGGGAAGGCGCACCGCCACCCCCCATGCGCAGCAGCGCCAGGCCCCGTTCGAGCAGGCTAGGCAGGGCGGTGGCGCTGTCGATGGGGGTGACGCGAGGACCGCTGCCGAGCACATGCCCATGGCCGTGGGGAAAGGTCACGAGGTCACCGGCGGATAGTGCGACGGGCTCTTCGTCCTGCAGCTGGGCGTAGGCCCGTCCTTCGCAGAGAAGGTGGTAGATGATCACGTGCCCGGCCCCTCGCGCCACGAGGGGAGCGAGGGTGCGCGACTCTGGCGAGATGAGACGCCACGGCTCGGAGAACTCCGCGTTGAAGAAGATGGCCGAGTCGAGTTTGATGACCCGGAGGACTTCCGAGAGCGCATCCATCGATCTAACGAAGTGTAGCAGCCGCCTTCCAGCGTCTCGGCAAAGAATCCGGAACGACGGGTCAAGTCGGGTGTCGCGCGCCGGCCGTACGGTCGATGGAAGGGGGGGCAAAGGGCAAGGAAAGACGACATGACGACAATGGCTACGGCTACGACCACGGACATCGACGCTCTCAAGACCCGTCTCAAGGCCACCTGGATGGACGGGAACTACGACTACTTCTCCCGATACATGGAGTCGAGCGCGGTCGAGTTCCTCGACCGGCTGGGGGTCGAGGCGGGAGCCTCTCTGCTCGACGTGGCGTGCGGCTCGGGTCAGCTCGCCCTCCTCGCCGCGCGCAAGGGCGCCCGGGTCACCGGGGTCGACATCGCCACCAACTCCATCCTCGCTGCGCGAGGCCGGGCCGCCGCCGAGGGACTCGACTCACGCTTCGACGAGGGCGATGCGGAGGAGCTGCCCTACGCGGATGCCAGCTTTGACGTGGTAGCCAGTCTCTACGGCGCGATGTTCGCTCCGCGCCCCGAACGGGTGGCGGCCGAGCTCGTGCGGGTGTGCCGTCCGGGGGGGACGATTGCCATGGGCAACTGGACCAAGGAAGGGTTCATCGGCAGGATGTTCAAGACCTTCGCCCGCTTCATCGCGCCGTCGGGCATGCCCGCCCCGGTCCTCTGGGGAGACGAGAGCGTCGTGCGTGAGCGGTTCGGAGTGGGTGTCTCCGAGCTGCGGTTGACCCGTGTCAGCTATCGGTTCGACTATCCGTTTGCCCCGGCCGAGGTGGTGGAGTTCTTCCGCAAGTACTACGGGCCGACCACGCGGGCGTTTGCCAGCCTTGGGGAAGCCGATCGGGCGGCGCTTCGCGCGGACCTCGTGGATTTGTGGGCGTCCCATAACCAAGCCGGCGAAAGAGCCCGCACGATCGTGGACGCCGAGTATCTCGAGGTCGTGGGCGTCCTGCCGCGGTAGAGTGGCCTCCATGCACGACGCTCCCGGCTCTTCGCGTGGGCGGCGGGGCTCCCTCCTGCTCGTGAACCAGAACCCAGGCCGATGAGAGTCGTCCCGGTCCTGGATGTCTCCGGGGGGACGGCCGTCCACGCCCGGGGGGGAGACCGTACCCGGTACCGTGCGGTGGAGAGTGTCCTCACGCCGTCGGCCGATCCCCTCCGTCTCGCCGCCGCATTCCGCGATCGTCTCGGCCTGAGCGAGCTCTACCTCGCTGACCTCGATGCGATCCGGGGCCGCGAGCCGCAGTGGGAGCTGTACCGCGCGCTCCTCGGAGACGGGTTTTCACTCATGGTAGACGCGGGCGTGCGGGATCGCCACCTGGCCCTCGCGCTCCGCGAGGCGGGCGTGCGCTCGGTGGTCGCGGGGCTGGAGACGCTGAAGGGGCCAGAGCAGATCGCGGAGCTGGTCCAGGGCCTGGGCGCGCCGTCCGTTGTGCTCGGGCTCGATCTGCGTGGGGGGGCGCCCATGGGCGATCCGCGGGTTTGGGGCCCGCGCGACGCCGCGAGCATCGCCGCGTTTGCCTTCGCGCGCAACACTAGGCGTTTTCTCGTTCTGGACCTGGCGTGCGTGGGGAGCGAGGGAGGGCCGCCCGTCGAGGCCGCTCGCGCGGTGGTGGCCCGCTGTGCCGGCGCGGAAGTGCTCGTGGGCGGCGGGATCCGCGACGGGAAGGACCTCCAGAGCCTGGCCGTCCTCGGTGTGGGCGGTGCGCTCGTGGCCACCGCGCTCCACCGGGGAAGGATCGACCGGGCGGCGGTCGACGCGCTCCTGGGTCTCCCCGAGGGCGCGGCTCAGGATGAGGATGGATGAGGGGATGCGGCCAGGCTAGCCCTTGAGCCCCAGATCCAGAGCACTCGTCTTGCCGGCTTTCACGCTGACCTTGCCCCTCACGCTCTTGAGCTCGCTGTGCAGGGCCTCGACCTCATATTCCCCATCCGGCAAACCCCTGATCTCGTAAGTTCCGTCCTCTTTGGTCACGGCGAAGAAGGGATGAGCGAGTACCGAAATATAGGCACGCATCCACGGGTGGACTTCGCAACTGGTCGGGATCATCAGCTCGGGCTGTTCGAAGGTCTTGGTCACCTCCATCCCTTTCCGGGGCTGGCCGATGTTGAACTCCTTGTTGACCGTGGGCCGGGGGTGAATGTTGTGGAGGGTGTCGTCGCTGTTGCGGATGCGGAGAGGCTGCCCCACCATGACCACGACCATGCGCGGGATGTAGTCACAGCCGATCTGGTCGAGCAGGACGGGTTCGGCGGGCGGGGAAGACGATGCCGCAATCCCTGACTTCACGTACACGAGCACGTCGGCCAGGCCGCCGTCCTTCACCTTGACCGGCTGACGCTCGAGCCCGCCCGGGTGGAGGGCGGCGCACCTGGGGTCGGCGGACAGTTTGACCCTCCGGGTCGCCGGGAGCTCGCCGGAGAAGGAGACCTTGCCGGCGATCGCGCCCGAACCGGTGTCGCCGGCGGGGGTCGCGGTGGCGGCCGGGCCAGCAGCCGCCGGAGCCGGATCGAGCGCGGCTCTGCCGCTATACGCAAAGACCGCGACGGCCCCTGTGGCCACGACAGTCAACAGCCCTCTCGGGATCATATTCAAACTCCTCCCAGGATCTTGAGCCAAACCTCCCCCTCCTCCCCGCCAACTCGACAGGGATGATTCCGCCTATCGCCCACGGATGCAAGCCTACCGCCGCGGGAGCCGTCAGGGCAGGTGCGCAGATCTTCTCAGGGATGGCGCCTGAGCTCCCGGCGGGTGAGGACGGCCGTCGCCGGCGGATCCGGCGACGGCCGCCCGCTTGGCCTCGATGGCCTGGATCAGCTTGTCGAACGGCTCGGCGAACTTCTGGACTCCTTCGCGTAGAACCTGGTCCGTGACCGCGTTCAAGGAGATCCCCGCCTCTTCGAGCCGGTTGAGCGTCCGCTCCGCCTTCTCCACGTCCTCCTCGATCGTCGCCCGGGCCCGCCCGTGGTCGCGGAAGGCGTCGATGGTCTCGAAGGGAAGGGTGTTGATCGTGTCTCGGCCCGATCAGTGTCTCCACGTAGAGGACGTCGGAGTACTTCGGGTTCTTCGTGCTCGTGCTGGCCCAGAGCGGCCGCTGCACGCGCGCCTCCTTCTCCGCCAGCGCCCGGAACCGGGGGTGGGCGAAGATGGACTTGAAGCGCTGGTAGGCCCGCTTCGCGTTGGCGATGGCCGCCGACCCTCGAGGGAGAGAAGCTCCGTCGCCCACACCGCGTCCCTCGTGGCCTGCCTCTTCTCCTCGATCCAGGTGTCGGCCAGGGTATCGATCCGGCTCACGAAGAAGCTGGCCACCGAAGCCAGGTTCAGGACGGGCTGGCCCTCGGCGCACGCGTCGCTCGAGCGCCCGGATGTAGGTCCAGGCGACCTCCTCGTAGACCGGGACCGCGAAGAGCAGCGTGACGTTGACGTTGATCCCCTGGTAGAGGCATTCCTCCACCGCCGGCAGGCCCTCCGGCGTGCCGGGGATCTTGATCATCAGGTTGGGACGGTCGACCCGGGCCCAGAGCCGCTTCGCTTCGGCGATGGTGCCGGCGGTGTCGTAGGCCAGCCGTGGCGACACCTCCAGGCTGACGAAGCCGTCCGCCCCTCCCGTCTCGTCGTAGACGCGGCGGAAGACGTCGGCGGCCATCCGGACGTCCGCCACCGCCAGCGCCTCATAGACCTCGAGGGCGCTCTTTCCCTCGGCGATAAGCGTCGGCCATCGCCGCGTCGTAGTCGGAGCTGCCGACGATGGCCTTCTCGAAGATGGCCGGGTTCGAGGTCTCACCCGAGACGCCGTCCTCCTCGACCAGGCGCCGCAGGTCGCCCGAGAGGATGTGGCCGCGGCGGATGCTGTCGAGCCAGATGGACTGGCCCGAGGGACTTGATGGCCAGCAGCGGATTCGAGGACATGAGGCCTCCCCTTCTTTGCTTCATGGTCACGGACGCGGCGTGTCGCTCACCCGCTCCGATAGCCTTGCCCGCACGCTCCGGACGGCCCCGACGACCGCCTCCGCCGTGAGTCCCAGCTCGCGATAGAGCGTCTGGTAGGGAGCGGAGGCCCCGAAGCGGTCGAGGCCCACGACGGCGCCGTCCAGGCCCACGTAGCCGCCCCAGCCGAGTGTCGTGCCCGGCCTCGACCGCGACTCGACACCGGATCCGCGGGGGCAGGACGCCTTCGCGATAGGCGGCGGGCTGCGCCTCGAAGAGCTCACGGCAGGGCATGGAGACGACGCGGATGCTTTGGCCCTCCGCGGAGAGCTGCTCGGCGGCCTCCAGGGCGATCGCCACCTCTGAGCCGGTGGCGATGAGGATGACCTGTGGGTTCTCGGCGTCGGCGAGGACGTAGGCCCCCCGCGCCGCGCCCTCGGCGGGGGCGTACCGCTCGCGGTCCTGGACCGGCAACGCCTGCCGGGTGAGCACGAGGGCCGTCGGGCCGTTCCGTCGCTCCAGGGCGAGGCGCCATCCGACGACCGTCTCGGCGGCGTCTGCGGGCCGGAAGACGTAGAGGTTGGGGATCGCACGCAGGGCCGTGAGCTGCTCGATCGGCTGGTGGGTGGGGCCGTCCTCGCCGAGGCCGATGCTGTCGTGGGTGAAGACGTAGACCACCGGCTGGTCCATGAGCGCGGCCAGCCGGATCGAGGGACGCATGTAGTCGGAGAAGATGAGAAAGGTCCCGCCGTAGGGACGGAGCCCCCCGTGGAGGGAGACCCCGTTCAGGATCGCCCCCATGCCATGTTCCCGCACCCCGAAGCGGATGTAACGGCCGGCAAAGTCGTCGCGGGTGACCGAGGTCTCGCGCTTGGGCAGGGTCTGGTTCGATGGCGTGAGGTCGGCCGATCCCCCGATGAGCGTCGGGATGCGCGCGGACAACGCCTCCAGCACCGCCCCCGAGGCCGCGCGCGTGGCGAGCGGCTTGCCCGGCGGGAAACTCGGCAGGTCGCGATCCCACCCTGACGGCAGCTCACCCTTGAGCGCGGCCGCGAAGACCGAGGCCTGCTCCGGGCAGGCCTTAGCGTAGCGCGCGAGCAGGGAAACCCATTCGGCGCGACGAGCCGAGCCGGCGGCCGCCGCCTCTCGCAAGAGCCCCCGTGCTTCCTCCGGAACGTGAAACGCAGCGTCCGAGGGCCAGCCGAGCCGCTCCTTGGTGAGGCGCACCTCTTCGACGCCGAGCGGCTCTCCGTGGGCCTTCTCGGAGTCCTGGCGGTTCGGGCTCGGGTAGCCGATATGGGTCTTGCAGGCGATCAGCGAGGGGCGAGCGGCCTCGGCCCTGGCGGCGCGGAGCGCGCCGTCCACCGCCTCCGGGTCGTGGCCATCGACGCGGCAGGCCTGCCAGCCATATGCGGCGAAGCGGGCCACCGCGTCCTCGCTGAAGGCCAGCGAAGTCGGCCCATCGATGCTGATGCCGTTGTCGTCCCAGAGGACGATCAGCTTGCCCAGGCCGAGGTGTCCGGCGAGGGCACAGGCCTCGTGGGAGACTCCCTCCATCAGGTCCCCGTCGCTGGCGATGACATACGTGTGGTGGTCCACGACCGGGAAGTCGGGGCGGTTGAAGCGCGTGGCCAGCCAGCGCTCCGCCAGGGCCATCCCCACCGCGTTCGAGATTCCTTGGCCCAGGGGACCGGTGGTGGTCTCGACGCCGGGGGTGAGCCCGTGCTCGGGATGGCCCGGCGTCCGGCTCGCCCACTGACGAAAGGCCTGGAGCTCCGCGAGGGGCAGGTCATACCCGGAGAGGTGCAGGAGGCCGTAGAGCAGCATCGACCCGTGGCCCGCCGACAACACGAAGCGGTCGCGATCCGGCCACACGGGATCGGCGGGATCGAACTTCAAGAAGCGGGTCCAGAGCACGACCGCCGCGTCCGCCATGCCCATGGGCATGCCGGGATGGCCGGAGTTCGCCTTCTGCACCGCGTCCATGGCCAGGACGCGGAGCGTGTCCGCGGCCAGCCGGGGCCGCTGCGCGGGCGTGCCGCCCGCCTCGATGGTCGGGGTCTCGCGGGTGCCACCGGACATCTCTACCTCCCCCTCTCTTCGACCACGTCACGCCCGACGGCCGCCAACCGCGCGCCCGGCTTCGTCCCGCCATGCCGACGCGGTTCAGGGCGGCGACCGGCGCTGCGAACGGCAGGCGGGTGGGGTCAGAGTGCTTCCGCAGCAAGTGATACGTGAGCAGAAGCTGCGTGAGGGCCAGCGGATGGCTGTGGCGCGTCACGGTGCGATCCAGTAGTCTCCGAACTGGTCCTCCGCACCTGCGCGCAGGTCGGGCAGGTGCTGCCAGATCGTCGCCTCCAGCTCCGCGGCGTGCTCGGCGGTCACGTTGCCGTCGATCTCCAGGAAGTCCACGGGGCGGCCTCGTCCCGCCCCAGGGCGAGCCGGATCGCCGGTCCGTCGTTCGGCGCCTTCTCGACGAGATAGCTGAGGTCCGGGTGGGGAATCGTCGGGCGCAGGACCAGCCGGACGTTCAGCTGGGGCCCGGCATCGTCCAGGGTCGCTGCCGTTGGGCGGAAGAAGCGCACCACGATGTCGGCGTGCTCCCGCTGCGGCCGGATGAAGCTGCTCCGAGTCCTTCTCGCGCTTGGTCCAGCTCGGCGAGCACCTGCTCCTCGGTGTAGCCGCGCTTGGCCGTGTCCCGCTTGACCTTCCAGACGCGGCGCACGGTCCTCCGGGGGGTCGAGATACACCTTGACGTCGTAGAACTGCTCGCAGCACCGGGGTCGAGAAGCCGAGCAGGCCCTCCACGATGACGAAGTCACGGGGCTGGACGTACTCGGGACGGACGAGCGTGCCGGTCGCAGTGATCGTAGACCGGCTTCAGGATCGGCTGGCCGTAATGCAGTCCGCTCGACGTGCAGCTCCAGGATGTCCATGTAGTTGCAGTCGGGACGAAGCGGCGTGATCCCGCTCTGCGGGCCCGCTCCTGCCGGTCGTACTTGTGGTAATCGTCGGTGCAGACGTGGGTCACGCACTCGGGACCGAGGATGTTCATCAGTCCCGCGCGTGAGTGTCGTCTTGCCCGCGGCGCTGTCGCCCACCAGGCCGAGGATGATCGGTCGACGTTGCGCGACGGACATGGTCTAGCTCTCCTTCCGGGGCCTCGCCGCAGGGTCGGCGGCGCCTCCGGTTCGGGGGACTCGGCGAAGACGCGGCTCCGGCGGACGTCCTCGGCATCGATCCGAGACAGCTCCTCGCGTGGAATCTGGCCGCCCTGGTCCACGAGGCGCTGGGCCTGGCGGAGCCGGAGGCGGTCGAGGGCGTTGCGCACGCTGCGGGCGTTGGCGAAGTGGGGCTGGCGGGTCCGGCGCTCCAGATACTCGGCGAAGGCCTGGCGCGACGCGTCGTCGAATCGGTACATCTGGCTGGCGAAGCATCAGCTCCGCGATCGCCATCAGCTCCTCGAGGGCTGTAGTCGGGGAAGTCGATGTGGTGGGCGATGCGGGAGTGGAAGCCCTGGTTGGACTGGAAGAAGACCTCCATTCGCTCCTTGTACCCGGCCAGGATCACGACGAGGTCCTCCCGCTGGTTCTCCATGGCCTGCAGCAGCATCTCGATCGCCTCCTGGCCGTAGTCGCGCTCGTTCTCCGGCCGGTAGAGGTAGTAGGCTTCATCGATGAAGAGCACGCCGCCCATGGCCTTCTTGATGATTTCCCGGGTCTTGGGCGCGGTGTGGCCCACGTACTGACCGACGAGGTCGTCCCGGCTCACGACCACGAGGTGGCCCCGGCGCACGTAGCCCATCTTGTGCAGGATCATCGCCATGCGCATCGCCACCGTCGTCTTGCCGGTGCCGGGGCCGCCGGTGAAGCTCATGTGAAGGGTGGGCCTCTCCGCGGAGAGCCCGAGTTCCTGCGCGAAGCCGGGCCACCAGCAGCAGCGCCGCGACCTCCCGGATGCGGCGTTTGACGGGCGATGAGGCCGATCAGTTCGCGCTCGAGATCCTCGATGAGCGGTTCGATCCCCGCCTCCCGGGAGGCCGCGTCGAGATCGATGAGGGCTTCCTCGGCGGCCGCGGCCTTCGTTTCCCGCTCGCTCATGAGGAGTCGCGGTCGCCGCGCGGCGGCGGGGTGGCGTGGGAACGGATCGTGTACTGGATGCGGCGATCCTTTCCCTCCGCCCGCTCGAGGTGAAAGCCCGGCTCGCGCTTCGGCCGGTTCACGATGAAGCTGAGGCCGACCGTCTGCCGCCCCAGGCGGCGGTCGTACCCGTTGACGCGAATGTAGTGATCGGCAAAGGCCTTCCGGCAGGCGGCGACCTCCTGCATCACGCCCGCGGGATCCTTGAGATCGAAGAGGGGCAGGCCCCACATGTCCCAGTACACGTTGCGGGGATGCGGATCATCGGTGTGCTCGATGGCCACCGGCCAGTCATTGTCGAGGCAGTACTGGATCTGGGCCCGGACCTGGTCGTCGTCGAGGTCGGGCAGGTAGGAGAAGGTTCCCTGGGTCACGCGCATGTCGACTCTCCATCCCCTCAAACGGTCGGGGTCACGACGACGTCCGGCATGTCCGTGGACTCGAACTCGAAGCTCACGTCCTTCCAGATCTCGAGGGCCTTGGCCAGGCTCGGGGACCAGCGGGCGGCCTTGGCCAGGATCTCCGGGCCTTCGCTCAAGTAGTCGCGGCCCTCGTTGCGGGCCTGGATCATCGCCTCCACCGCTACCCGGTTGGCGGTGGCCCCCTCCGCGATGCCGTCCGGATGGCCGATGGTGCCGCCGCCGAACTGGAGCACCACGTCCTCGCCGAGGTAGTGGAGGAGCTGATGCATCTGGCCGGCGTGGATTCCCCCGGAGGCCACGGGCATCGTGCCCGGCATCGACGCCCAGTCCTGCTCGAAGAAGAGGCCGCGAGCCGGGTTGGGGGGCAGCCTGTTCTCGCGGAGGCTGTCGTAGTATCCGCGCACGGAGTGGGGGTCGCCCTCCAGCTTGCCCACCACCGTGCCCGCGTGGATGTGGTCGACACCGGCCAGGCGCATCCACTTCGCGATGACCCGGAAGCTCACTCCGTGCGTCTTCTGGCGGGTGTAGGTGCTGTGGCCGGCGCGGTGAAGATGGAGGATCACGCCGTTACGGCGGGCCCATTTCGACATGGACTGGATGGCGGTGTAGCCGATCGTGAGGTCGATCATGATGATGACGCTGCCCAGCTCCTTGGCGAAGTCCGCCCGCTCGTACATGTCCTCCATGGTCGCCGCGGTCACGTTCATGTAGTGACCCTTGATCTCGCCGGTGGCGGCCTGGGCCCGATTCACGGCCTCCATGCAGAAGAGGAAGCGATCCCGCCAGCGCATGAACGGCTGGGAGTTGACGTTCTCGTCGTCCTTGGTGAAGTCGAGGCCCCCGCGAAGCGCCTCGTAGACCACGCGTCCGTAGTTGCGCGCGGAGAGGCCCAGCTTCGGCTTGACCGTGGCTCCGAGGAGCGGGCGGCCGTACTTGTTCAGGTATTCCCTCTCCATGACGATCCCGTGGGGGGGACCGTGGAAGGTCTTGACGTAGTGCGGAGGGAGCCGCATGTCCTCCAGGCGAAGAGACCGCAGGGCCTTGAAGCCGAAGACGTTTCCGATGATCGAGGAAGTCAGGTTGGCGATCGACCCCTCCTCGAACAGGTCGAGGTCGTAGGCGATGTACGCGATGTGTTGGTCGGTGCCCGGGAGCGGGCTCACCTGGTAGCACTTGGCCTGGTAGTGCTCGTGGGCGGTCAGTCGATCGGTCCAGACCACCGTCCAGGTGGCGGTGGAGGACTCGCCGGCCACGGCCGCCGCCGCCTCCTTTGGCTCGACCCCCTCTTGGGGGACGAAGCGGAAGGCGCAGAGGATGTCGGTGTCCTTCGGAACGTAGTCGGGCTGGTAGTAGCCCATGTCGGCATAAGGAGTGACGCCCGCGGACCACCGGTCCTTCTTCTCCTTTTCACGGTTCACGGTGGTCATCTCCTCCTCCTTTGGGGCCCGCAGGCTGAACGTGCAGCAAGATAATGCGGTCGGGAAGGCCGGACAACGTCCCTGTGGGTGGAAAGTCGCGGCCCGATCGGGTGGGTCGCGCCTGCCCGATCGGGTGGGGCCGATTCGCGCGGCGCGAGGACGTGCTCTCTAACTCCGGCGATGGTAGCGGGCGGCGGCCTCCGTGCGGTTGGCCACGCCCAGCTTGGAGTAGAGGTTGCGGAGGTGGAACTTGACCGTGTTCTGGCTCATGCGGAGCGCTCGGGCGATGTCGGCGTTGGTGCGGCCGTCGGCCAACAGTTCGAGCACAGCGGCCTCCCGCTCACTCAGCCGCTCGGGCTCGGGGCCGCGGGTGAGCCACCGGCGCGCTCCCTGGGGGAAGAGCATTTGACCGGAGGCCACCTGGCGGATCGCCGCGAGGGTCGCCTGCGGGGGGTCGGTCTTGAGCACGAACCCATCGGCGCCCGCCTCGATCGACTCCCGCATCGACAGCGCATCGCCGAGGGCGCTCAAGACCACTACCCGGACGGCGTGGCCCTCGGACCGGATCTTCCGGATACAGGTCGGGCCGTCCATGTAAGGCATCTTGAGGTCCACCACCGCCACGTCTGGGCGGAGCCGCCGAACCGCGTCCAGAAGGCGCTCTCCATCGGTGGCGGTGGCGACCACACGCAGATCGGGCTCGGCGCTGATCAGCGCCCGGAGGCCTTCGAGGAGGAGGGCGTGGTCGTCGGCGAGGACGATGCGGAGGGGCTGATCGTCAGGCATCGACGGGTATGTCGACCCGCACGCGGGTCCCCCTGCCGGGTCGGCTAAGGATCCTGAGCGTGCCGTTCAAGAGCACGGCGCGCTCTCGCATGCCACGGAGGCCGATGTGCTCGGGCCGCTGGGTGGCTTCGGGACCGATGAGGGGAGGAGGGTCGAAGCCCCGCCCTTCGTCGGATATCTCGAGAACTATGTGCCCGTTCCGGGTGCGCAGGCGCACGCTGGCGGCAGCCGCTTCGGCATGCCGTCGCACGTTCGACAGCGCCTCCTGCAGAATCCTATACAGTCCGATCTTGACCCGGATAGGCACCGTGGGCGCGGCGCCGAGATCGAGTCGGACGGAGGTGCCGGTCAGGGCTTCGTGCTCGACGGCGGGCTCCGCGAGCAGCTCTCGTAGCTCTCGCTCGGCAAAGGCCGGCGCGCGCAGTGTGCTGAGCAGGCCCCGGATCTCCCGGAGGGAGGACTCCAGGGCCGCGATCGCGCGCGAGAGTACCGAGGCTTCCGCGGCCACGTCGACGGTGGACATCCGCGCCCGCAGCGATGTGAGCTGGCTGAGCGCGGCGAAGATGTTCTGAACAGGGCCGTCGTGGAGGTCCAGGACGATCCGTTGGATCTCTTCCTCGGCCACGGCGAGCAGCCGCTGGGCCACGGCGGCGCTCCTCGGCATGGCCGACCCTCGGGACCTCCGCGGTTTGGAACGGCGCGCCCTGGCTCCCTTCAAGACGGCTCTCACTCTAATGGATTCCACGATCGGTCGCAGCGCCCGGACCGCCGCCCCGACCGTCCGCCCCGGTCCGCGCTCGTAGATTGTGCACCGCCCGAGGTGCATCGGGTGTAGGCTGAAGGGCGAGTCGTTTCGCGCAGCTTCGCCGCTGTGGATTGGGGTCTTATGCAGATGAAACCGGCGGTACTCCTTGCCGCTTGCGGCCTGCTCGCGGCCCGCTCGGGTCCTGCCGGCGACCAGGAGTTCTCGCAGCAGGACGCGAGCTCGGCCGTCCAGGCCTACATCGACGCGAAGGTCCAGAAAGAGGGCACGTTCCGTTACAAGGACCAGCAGGCGGATGCGCTGCTCGAGCTACAGGAGGACCGCATCCGACTGGTCCGGCGCATCCACGGCTACGGCTACTTCGTGAGCGTCGACTTCCACGCCAAGGGCGAGCCCGACAAGCCCTACGACCTCGACTTCTGGCTCAAGGAGGACAAGCTCGAGATCGTCGACGTCCGCATCCACAAGGCGCCGAAACGCGACGGCGACGCGTGGAAGCTGGTCACGCGCAACCCGGTGCCGTGGTGGTGGATCCCGGCCACCGAGCATCCCGGGGAGACGGAGGAGAAGAAGAGCTGGCAGGTCGAGTCTGCCGTCAACGAATACGTTGCCGCGCTGGCGAAGGACGGGGTCCTGGTGCTGAAGGACGACAAGACCGGCGAGCAGCGGACCCTCGACTTCGTGGAGATCCACCGGCCGCTGCGCCGGATCGAGGGAGGAGCTACTTCGCCTGCAGCGACTTCCGCGAGCACGACAGCAAGGACAAGTTCTACGACATCGACTTCTGGCTGACGGAGAAGGACGGCAAGCTGGAGGTGAACGAGGTTCGCATCCACAAGGAGCCCAAGAACGAGGATGGGGTGTGGGTGCAAGTGCCCCGCTACAACTTCGACAAGCAGAAGGTGCAGGACCTGAAGTGACTCGCGGCCCCGCCACGGCTACTGTTGACAGGGCGATCCCGAGCGGACGAGACTAGGCCACCTGCCGGAGGCGTCATGAACCGCCGGACGTTCGTCAAGGCCACGGTCGTAGGAGGAGGCGTGGCCTTCGGCTTCGATCTGTCGCGGGCCCACGCCGAGATGCGCGAGCTGAAGATCTCGCGCACGACCGAGACCCGCAGCACCTGTCCGTACTGCGCGGTCTCCTGCGGCGTCATCATCCACACGCTCGGGGACAGGGCAAAGAACGTCACTCCCGCGGTCGTCCACGTGGAGGGCGATCCCGATCACCCGATCAGCCGCGGCACCCTCTGCCCCAAAGGGGCGTCGCTGAAGGACGACATCACGCACAAGGGCCGGCTCCTCGCGCCGAGGGTGCGGAGGCCGGGGTCCGACCACTGGGAGGAGATCTCCTGGGACGAGACGATCTCCCGGATCGCCCGGCTCATCAAGGACACGCGCGACCGTTGCCTCGTCGCGAAGAACGCCCGGGGCCAGGTGGTCAACCGCAACCCGGGCATGGCCATGATCGGCGGCTGCACGGACACCAACGAGTTCAACTTCCTGCAATGGAAAGCGGTGACGGCTTGGGGAGTCCCGTATCGGGACACCCAGGCCCGTGTTTGACACGGCCCCACGGTGGCCAGTTTGGCCGCCACGCTCGGTCGGGGGGCCATGACCAATGGCTGGGTCGACATCAAGAATGCCGACGTGATCCTGGCCATGGGGGGCAACCCCGCCGAGAACCACCCGGTGGGCTTCAAGTGGTTCATCGAGGCGAAGAAGTCGCGGAATGCGAAGCTGGTGGTCGTGGACCCACGCTTCACGCGCACCGCGGCGGTGGCGGACCTCTACTCGCCGATCCGCGTCGGGACCGACATCGCCTACCTGTTCGGCATGGTCCGCTACGCCCTGGAGACCGGGCGCTTCCACGAGGAGTACGTCCGCATCCACACGAGCGCGCCGCTCATCGTCGCCGAGAAGTTCGGCTTCGAGGACGGTCTGTTCTCCGGCTTTGACCAGGAAAAGACCGCGTACGCGAAGGACACCTGGGCCTACGAGCTCGACGCCAAAGGCTTCGCGAAGACGGACCCCACGCTCCAGCACCCGCGCTGCGTCTTCCAGCTCCTGAAGAAGCACGTGGGCCGGTACACCCCCGAGATGGTGGAGCGGATCTGCGGCGTGCCGAAGGAGACCTTCCTCAAGGTGGCCGAAGTCGTCACCTCTACCGGCAACGCCGAGCGCGTGGGCACCGTGACCTATGCCCTGGGCTGGACGCAGCACTCGACGGCTGTCCAGATGATCCGGGCGGGGGCGATCCTCCAGCTCCTCCTGGGCAACGTGGGCCGGCCCGGGGGCGGCGTGAACGCGTTTCGCGGACACTCCAACATCCAGGGCGCGACCGACACCGCCGGGACCTTCGAGACCCTGCCGGGCTACCTGAAGACGCCGAGGGGCGAGTGGGCCACACTGAAGGACTACCTCAACGCCCTCACCCCCAAGCCCCTCGCCGCCGCCTCCATGAACTACTGGCAGAACTATGCGAAGTTCATGGTCTCGCTCCTGAAGGCGGCCTACGGGGAGAAAGCCGCGAAGCAGAACGACTTCGGCTATGCGTGGCTGCCCAAGGTCGACGGCAACTACTCCTGGATGTACATCTTCGACGACATGTACCGGGGCAGCTCGGAGCGGGTCGGGGGAAGAGAGGCGGGACCCGAGGGGCTCATGAGCTTCGGCATGAACCCCGTGGGCACCGGCCCGAACTCGAAGAAGATGGTGGCCGCCCTCTCGAAGCTCAAGTGGCTGGTGGTCGTGGAGAACGCAGAGACGGAGACCGCGATCTTCTGGAAAGCGCCCAAGGATTTGGAGGGGCCTCCCCCCGCGCAGATCCAGACCGAGGTCTTTCTGCTCCCGGCCGCCAACTTCGCGGAGAAGGACGGGACCTTCACCAACTCGGCCCGTTGGCTGCAGTGGAAGTGGAAGGCGCTCGATGCGCCCGGCCAGGCCAAAGCCGATCACGAGATCCTGGCCCGGCTGTTCCTGGCCGTCCGCGACCTCTATCAGAAGGAGGGCGGCGCGCTTCCCGACGCGGTCGCGAGTGTCTCCTGGAACTACACGAACCCGGTCCGGCCCGATCTGGCCGAGGTCCTGAAAGAGATGAACGGGAAGGCCCTTCAGGACCTCAGGGACCCCAAGGACCCGGCCCGGGTCCGCAAGCTGGCGGGGCAGCAGCTCGACGGGTTCCACGAGCTTCAAGACGATGGCTCGACGATGTGCGGGAACTGGGTGCACTCCGGCGTCTACACCGAGGCCGGGAACAACGCCCAGCGCCGGAACAACGCGGACCCGACGGGCCTCGGGATGTTCCACAACTGGGCTTTTTCCTGGCCCGCCAACCGGCGGGTCCTGTACAACCGGGCGGCGGCCGACGCCGAGGGCCGGCCCTGGGACTCCACGCGCGCCGGCATCCGCTGGAACGGCGACCGATGGGTGGGCGACGTGCCTGATACCAAGGCCGACGCCCCTCCCGGAACCTTTGGGGCCTTCATGATGACCTCCGAGGGTGTGGCCCGGCTCTTCGCTCCGACATTAGAGGATGGGCCGTTCCCGGAGCATTACGAGCCGCAGGAGGCGCCCATCGCGAACCCGTTGCATCCCGAGGTGACTTCCAACCCTGTCGCTTCCCACTTCACCTCGGACAAGGATGTCTACGGGAGCAAGGAAGACTTCCCCATAATCTGCACGACGTACCGCTTGACCGAGCACTTCCACTACTGGACGAAGCACCAGCAGCAGGGACGCCTGAACGAGCTGCAACCAGGCTTCTTCGTGGAGATCCCGGAGGCCCTCGCTCGCGAGAAAGGCATCGCCAACGGCTCGCGGGTGAAGGTCGTCTCGGCGCGAGGCGAGATCCAGGGGGTGGCAATGGTGACGAAGCGCCTTCGGCCCATGAAAGTGGATGGCCGCCTCACCTGGCAGATCGGCTTCCCGATCCATTGGGGCTTCTCGGGAGACCCGGCTCACGCGGGGCCGCTGGCCAACATGCTGACCTCCTCGGCCATGGACCCCAATACCTGGACCCCCGAGTACAAGGCGTTCCTGGTGCGCCTGGAGAAGGCCTGATATGAGCGGCCCCAGCCTCGAGATCCGCCGCTCGTCCGCTTCGCTCTGGGGGGAGAAAACGGGGATGCGCCACCTCCCCGTGGTGTCCAAGTACATCGACACCTCGACCTGTATCGGCTGCAAGGCGTGCGAGGTCGCGTGCCAGGAATGGAACGACCTCCGGGTGGTGCCCACCCAGCAGACGGGAACCTACCAGACCCTGCCCACGCTCGATGCGGAGTTCTGGAACCTGATTCAATTCCGCGAGCGCGAGACGGAGAACGAGACCCTCGCCTGGCTCATGCGCAAGGACCAGTGCATGCACTGCGAGGATCCCGGATGCCTCGCCGCCTGCCCCGCGCCCGGCGCGATCGTGCAGTACGAGAACGGCATCGTGGACGTGGACCCCACCTGCTGCATCGGCTGCGGCTACTGCCTCACGGGCTGCCCCTTCAACGTTCCGCGCTTCCACAAGAAGACCGGGAAGATGGCCAAGTGCACGCTCTGCGTGGACCGGGTGCAGGTTGGGCTCGAGCCCGCCTGCGTCAAAGCCTGCCCGACCGCCTGCCTGCAGTTCGGGACGAAAGAAGACATGGTGGCGCTGGGCAACACGCGGGTAGAGCAGCTCAAGGCGCACGGCTTCGAGAAAGCGGCGCTCTACGACCCGCCGGGCGTCGGCGGCACGGGGGTGGTGACGGTGCTCGCCCACGGCGACCATCCCGAGTGGTACGACCTGCCTCGCGACCCCCACGTCCCGATGGCCGTGCGGCTCTGGAAAAGCGTGCTACGGCCCTTGGGCGCGTTCGCGATCTTCGGGACGGTACTCGCCGCTCTGGGCCACTTCATGACGTACGGACCGAAGCGACCCGAAGAGACCGACGGGGAAGGTGTCTGAGGAGAGGGTTCGCGCAGTGTCGCTAGCCGAGCAGGCGATCGTTCGCGCCCGCACCGAAGAGGACATCGCCGTCGGCGGCGAGCTCGTCCGCCACCGGCTCTCTTCACGCGTGATCCACTGGGCGGTCGGGGTTCTCTTCCTGGCCTGCCTCCTCTCCGGATTGCCGATCTGGACGCCCGTCTTCGGCTGGATGGCGGGCCTGCTCGGCGGGCTCGCCGTCTGCCGCGTGCTCCATCCCTGGGCGGGCCTCCTGTTCTTCGCCTCCGTGTCGGCCATGTTCGTCCATTGGCTGAAGGACATGCGGTTCACGCCCGAGGATTGGGAGTGGATCGGCCCGAAGGTGCTCGCCTACGTGACCTATGCAGAGCATGACGAGGAGGTCGGCAAGTACAACGGCGGCCAGAAGCTCTTCTTCTTCGCGGCCTCGCTCGGCTCGGTCGGGTTCCTCGTTTCGGGCCTCGTGCTCTGGTGGCCCGAGAGCTTCCCGCAGGCTATCCGGCTGGCCAGCATTCTTCTCCACGACCTGACCTTCATCCTGTTCGCCGTAGCCGTCGTCCTGCACATCTACCTGCCCGCGGCCCAACCGGGCACGTACCGCGCGATGATCCGGGGTACGGTGACCGGGGCCTGGGCGCGCCTCCATCATCCGCGCTGGTTCCGCGAAGTGACGAATGGAGACGCGCACCGCTCCTGAGGTCGTCGCGGAAGCCGCCTTCGCGCGCCGCGCGGCGCGCGCGGACCTCCTGGTCGCAACGTCCGAGGCGGCTCGGGAGCCGCTTCGCTTCGCCGCCGGGCTCTTCCGGGTCCAGGGTCGTCTGGCCACGGCCCTCCTCGAAGAGGGCGGGCCCCTCAGCGGGCGGCTGGAGGAAGACGCCGACCGCGTCGGCCGCGGCCGCGATGCTCTTCTCAGGTTCGTGGCGGAGTGTGGCCCCCCCGGCCTGGCGGAGGGCGCGCGGGCTCTCGGTGAACAGGACCCGTCGCACGCCGGCTCCCGGCTGCTCGCCTTCTGGCGGGGCGATCCGCACTCCCGAGACGACTACCTCTCGCGAGCGTTGCTCCGCCCCTACGTGGAGGTCCTGGCCGGGCTCGGGATCACGCCCGATCGCCCTCGGCCGCCGGGACACTGTCCCTTCTGCGGCGGGCCTCCCTGGATCGCAGCCCGCCGGTCCGCATCAGAGGCGGACGGGGCTCAGCGTGACTTGGGTTGTTCCCTGTGCGGCGGGGAGTGGCCCTTCACGCGCATCCGCTGCCCCTCCTGCCTTCAGGAGGATCCCGAAAAGCTCCCCTCGTTCCAGAGCGAGACCCATCCCACGGTGCGGATCGAGGCCTGCGAAGCCTGCCATGGCTACGTCAAGTCGATCGACTTGACACTGGACGGGCGTGCGATCCCGGAGGTAGATGACCTGGTTTCCCTGGGCATGGACCTGTGGGCCGCCCAGGAGGGCTTCATGCGGATCGAGCCGGGCCTGGCTGGCATCTGAAGCAGAAGCTGCTCGCCGGTCAGCTCCCGCACGCCTCCAGGAGCTTCTGCGCCGCTTCTTTCACCGCCGGTGACGCGCTCTGCTCCACCTCCGTCGGGCCGCGATAGGTCGACTTCTCCGCGAAGGTGCGCGCCTCGATCTTCAGGCGCGCACCTCCCCCGGAGGGCTTTCCGACCTCGATCACGAGACGGTCCCTCATGTAGAAGAACTGCGTATCGGCCATGCGAGTCTTGTCGTCGCGCTTCTGAGCCGTGAGCCGCTGCGCGTCGGCGTCGTAGGAGGTCTGGGTGTAGCCGAGGAGCGGGATCTGGCCTTTGAGGCAATCGAAGACCTCGGTCGGCGGGCGCGGCGACGTGCCGTTCATCGTCAGATAGAGCGTGCCCCCGCAAGCGGCAGGCAACAGCAGCAATGTCGTCACGGCGAGGCCAGAGAGCCGCGGCATGCCCGCCTTCAGCGCGGAGGATGGGGGGAGGTTCCGCGCCGGCTCGCGCAAGGCTCCCCCCTCTGGCTCACGCGTCTTCGTCGAAGTCCCCAGGCTAGAAGAACAGCATCATGCCGACCGCCGGCGCGATGGAGCTGTTCTTCTTCGCATTCGAATCCTGGTCTTCTGTGGTCGCGTAGTTGAGCTCGAAGCACAACTTCAACGACTTGGTCGTCTGGTAGTATATGCCGCCGGAGGCGAGAGCGTTGACCGTCTTGAACGAGCCCTGGAGCGTCGTGTTGAGCCTCGCTGAGCTCTTCTCCGTGTCCGAGGCTTCGATGAGGCTCCCCCCGTAGCTGCCGGCGACGGTGACCTTCCCGGCGGTGTAGGTGATCTGGCCGATGTAGCCGTAGGACGTGCGCAGGTCGTCGCCGCCGTTGGTGCCGCAGGTCCCGTCGGTGCAGGAGGCGCCCAGGAACATGAGGGTCGTGCCGATCCCCTTGCCGTAGTACCCGGAACCCGTCAACGAAAGCCTCTTGTTGTCCCAGCGGAGGCCGCCGCCGACACCGGTGCCCGTGGCGCTGTCGTCGGTGATGGGATTGCTGGTGCTCTGAAACGCGCCGTTCAGCCAGCCCTTGAAGTTCTTCTTGGCGTAGACGTACTCGAACTCGAGCCGCGGTATGTTGGTCTTGCTGTACGGGCTCACGAGGACCCCGGTGAGGGCGGCCGCGTCCGACTCGAACAGCCCGATCGAGAGCGAAGAGGCCCTACCCGATGGGGTGGAGTAGGTGAACTGGGCGACGAACTGCGGATAGATGTAACCAAAGCCGATCCGACCGAGGGTCGTGCCCACTCCGCTGCCGACCCCGCCCCCGCCCGCGCCGGTCGCGCCGACGCCGAAAAGGGTCTGGTCGGTGAGGATGTTCTGGCGGCCGAAGAGGGCCAACTCGCGGCCGGCGAGCACCTGGCCCCAGCCCCCGCCCGCGGTCAGGTAGACCTGGCGCATGTCGATCTGGTTGCCGTTGTTACCGCCGAAGCAGTCGTGGACGCCTCGGCCGCATTGGATCTCCGGGGCGAAGCCGAAGTGAACGGCGAGGTCGGTGTCCCCCTCCTTCCCCTTGGCTTCGAACACCGCGAACGCGGGCAGCAGGCCCGTCTGGATGCGCGTTTGATTGGCGGTGACTCCCACCACGCCAAACGGAGTCGCGGTCCTGCCGTCCGAGCTTTCTTTCTCGTACGTCAGGAACGCGTTCACGTTGCCGGAAAACGTGAAACTCCAGCCGTTGCTCATCTGCATCGTGAGCTGGGCGTCAGCAGTATCTGCAGCCAGCAGCAGCACCAGGACCCCCAACACACAAGCGAAGCGTTTCATGACTTCTCCTCCTGAGTGGAAACGGGACGGATTGACCAACGACTTGGAAGGACGCGAAGGGAAGGCCGGCGACTCATGCGCGGAACCTCAGGGAATCTCGGGTCGGGTGTACGGCTTGCTCTCCGGGGAAAGGCTCCGGAGGAACGCCAGGAGCTGCTCCCGCTGGTCGGGCGTGAACGGCCAGGCCTTGAGCTTCTCGTCTCGATGGGGGTTTGGGATCCCCCCCTTCAGCATGAGCGCGGCCGCCTCGTCGTACGTCTTCGCACGGCCATCGTGGAAGTACGGGGCTCTCGGCAACAAGCCTCGCAGGCTGGGGGTCTTGAAGGCTCCGGTCAAGGTCTTCGCCTCCGGGGGAACGGGCTTGCCCGCGGCGAGGGCGGCGTCGGCCACGACCTTGCCACGCCCCGGATCGCGTTTCTTGCGGTCGGACCCGACGCCCATGTTGTGGAAGAGCGTGTCCGAGAAGAGAGGAGGCAGGTGACACAGCGTGCAGTGAGTCACCTCCGAGAACACCTTGAAGCCCTTGGCGGGCTCGGTATCTTCCGCCCCTTCCGGGAGGTTGTCGTAGGGGGTGTCTCCGGCGTGGATGGTCCGGACGAACGTGGCCACCGCCTTGGCGATGCGGTCGGCAGTGGGCGGTCCGCCCAGCTCCGCCTCGAAGGCCGACTTGTAGGCCGGGACCGCTTCGAGCTCCGTCGCAACCTCTTCGGGGTCCGCCCCCATCTGTGACTTCATCACGTCGGGAATCAGCACCTCGAGCCCCTGTGCCCGCCCGTCCCAATACAGTTCGGGATAGAAGCCGACACCGAAGAGAGTTGGCGTGTGACGTTCATTGAGGCGCCCGTCGAACTTCTTGGAGAAGGCCTGCCCGTCCGTCCAGCCCTTCTCGGGGATGTGGCAGCTCTCGCAGGACATGTCCTTGGCCTTGGAGAGGCGCTTGTCGAAGAAGAGCTGCTCGCCGAGCTTGATCTTGCCCGCCGTGATCGGGTTGTCGGCAGGGACGGGGATCTCCATGTCCTGCAAACCCTTCGGGGCCCTGAAGGCCGAGGCGGAAGCCGAGGGCCTAGACATGGCGGCGATTCGGGCCGCGGCATCCGCCGGAGGCGTGAGCGGCCAGTCGATCAGGCTGGGGTCGCCTTTGTAGAGCGAGCGGACGTAGGCGAGCAGCTTCCACACCTGATCCTCGGGAATGTTCGCGAAGGTCTTGGGCATGGTCTGCTGGGGGATCTGTCCCTTGATCAGCTTGTAGAGCGTCTCGTCGTCGCTCCCGAAGATCCAGGTGTCGTCCAGGATCGGTTTGCCCATGCCGCCTCCGCCCATCAGGCCGTGGCAACCTGGACAGCCGTAGGACTGGAACAACCTCCGTCCCTCCTTGACCGCCTCGGCATCGCCCGCGAACGGATTCAACATCTTCTTTTCGGGCTCCGCGGACCACGCGGGCGCGGTCAGCAGGCTGACGAAGCACACCCAACTCGCACGCACGCCCATGGCTCTCCCGAGCATGCTCTTCTGGACCCCCTTGTGGCTTCCTACGGATGGGCATCGTGGTGGTGGCTCCCCACCGGCGGTGGCTTCTCATCGGCTGACTGGCCGGGCGGCTTCAAGGGAAGGAGCGGGACGCCGTAGTCTTCCAGGATCTTCCTGACGTCCGCTTCTCTCCTGTCGAGAGCCCCCTCCAGTCGCGTCTTCAGCTCCCGGTTGCCCTTCCTGACGCCCATCGAGAACTCGAAGGTCATGGCCTCGGAGGAGTCGTCGCCGAGGGGAACCATCTCGAGGGCAGGCGACGGATGCTCCCGGGCGAAGTAGCCCACCATCGGCCCCCAGGCGATCGCCACGTCGATGGCACCGGAAAGGACGTCCTGGAGCATCTTGTCGGGGCGCCGGGACGGATCGGTATCATGCGGGTCGAAGAAGAGCCGGTAACCCAACATGTTCTCGGCGAGCCCCCGATTCGCAAGCGCGTCGTAAGGGGGGGTGTTCACGTGCACGCCGATCCGGAGCCTCTTGAGAGCCGGGTCGTCCAGCGTGCGCACCCCGAGCTTCCGATCGCTGCGATACACCAGCAGGTAGGCTGAACGGTAGTACGGCTTCGTCCAGAGGACCGGGTCGAATCCATTCGGGATCGAGATCAGGACGTCGCAGCGGTCCCTTTGGAGCGTGTTCCGGACCATCCCCATCTGGGCCGGCCACCAGTAGTAGTCGAGGCTCACCCCCAGCTCCTGGGCGATGACCTCTGCGATCTTGTTCTCGAAACCCTGACGCTCGTCGTTCGAGTACGGAAGATTATCGGGATCCGCGCAGACCCTGATCGGCTCGCCCTGTTCTCCGGACGCGGCGCCCGCGAGGCCGCACACCAGGAGCAGCACGCTCGAGGATGGTAGCCACCGGCCTCCAACCGCTGCTTTCCGGATCATCATGGACATCCGTCAGGGCCTGCGCGTTCGATCGGCGACTCTACGGGAGAGAGAACACGTGGAGAGTGCCACCGACGCTGGTGGCCTTGTCCAGGTTGGCCCCAAAGGCGACACCGACGGCGCCCAGCGCGCCAAAGGGGTCGTCCTTGGAAAGGTTCGCCGCCACCGGCGCGGCGTACCAGCCACCGGGACCCGAGTAGATGGCCACGTACTGCTTGCCATCAGGCGCGACGTACGTCATCGGGTTGCCGATCGACCCGGCGGCCAGCTTGTGCTTCCAGAGCAGGGCGCCGGTCTTGTCGTCTACGGCCTTGAACCATCCGTCCAGTGTCGCGTAGAAGACGACGCCCCCGGCGGTGGCCAGAGCGCCACTCCACACCGGCTGCGCCTCCTTGAGGGTCCAGACCCTCTTCCCGGTTGTGGCGTCCCAGGCGATGAAATCTCCGACGTGACCGTCCGACTTGGTACCCGCCATGTCGGCCCGGCCGGGCATCATCAGGACGTTGGCGCCCACGTAGGGAGCCCCGGACTGGTACTTGACCTCGACTCCTTCGTAGTTCATGCACATGTTGTTGGTGGGCACGTAGAACAGGCCCGTCTTCGGCGAGTAGGCGGAGGGCTGCTGGTCCTTCCCGCCCATGGCGCAGGGGCAGATGTCCTTGGTGTCCTCGCCCTGCTTCGTGCGCTTCGCCGGGTCCTCGATCGGACGGCCGGTCTTCAGGTCGATCCCCTTGGCCCAGTTCACGTACACGAAGGGCTCGGCCACGAGCAGGGTCCCGTTGGTGCGGTCCAGCGTGTAGCCGAAGCCGTTGCGGTCGAAGTGGACGAGCGCCTTGACCTTCTTGCCGCCGATGGTGAGGTCGGCGAGCTGATGCTCGTTGACGCCGTCATAGTCCCAAGCGTCCCAGGGCGTCATCTGGTAGGCCCACTTCGCCTCTCCCGTGTCGGGGTTGCGAGCGAAGATCGTCATCGACCACTTGTTGTCGCCCTTGCGGGGAGTCGGGTTCCAGGTGCCGGGGTTCCCGGTGGAATAGTAGAAAAGGTTCAGATCGGGATCGTAGGAGTACCAGCCCCAGGTGCTGCCTCCGCCGATCTTCCACTGCTCGCCGGGCCAGGTGTTCGTGCCTACTCCCTTCTGGCCGTAGTGGGGGTTGGCGGAGTTGAAGTCCGGGGCGAGCTTCACGTCCTCGTCCGGCCCCATGCTGTAGGCCTTCCAGGCCTGCTTCCCGTCGCTGACGTTGTAGGCGGCCACCCAGCCCCGGATGCCGAACTCACCGCCCGAGACTCCGACGATGTACTTGTCCTTGACGACGAGGCCGGCCATCGTCATCGTCTCGCCGTTCAGGGGATTGGCGTTCTTGATCTTCCAGACTTCCTTTCCCGTGGCCGCGTCCAGCGCGATCACCTGACCGTCCAGCGTGGAAAACAGGATCTTGCCGGAGGCATAGTTGAGCCCGCGCTGAACGACGTCACAACACGCTACCGGAACCGCCCGCTTGTCCGTCTTCGGGGTGTAGAGCCACTTGATCGGCGCCCCCTCCTTGGTGAGGTCCAGGGCGTAGATGTGGGGACCGGGACTCGACTCGCTGTCGCTGAAGGACGAATGGGCGTACATGGTGCTCCCGACCACGAGCGGCGCGCCTTCGTGGCCTCGGAGGGACCCGAGCGAGAACGACCACGCTTCCTTCAACGTTTTCACATTGGCTGTAGTGACCTGGGCCAAGGTGCTGTAGCGGTTGGCGGAGTAGTTCTTGCCCGCCATGACCCACTGCTTGTCGTCTTTTTGCAGGGTCAGCAGCTCATCCGACGCGAACGCCATCCCTGCGGTGGCGAGCGCCGCCACGAGTACGATCCAGCTACCGCGTTTCATCGACACCTCCTGAAATGAACGGATATTCGAGACGGAGAATTCGGATGGGCGCCGGGCGCCAAGGCCTGCATCGCCCGGCACTGGGAGGCGCCTCCGCCAGGACAGTCGAACAGCCACCATGCGCCATCTGCTATGGCTTTCTCCTGGCAACATCGCTGCCGCCGTCAAGCTGCTTCTCCAACTCCCTCCGGACGGCTGCCCGAGCCGTTTCGAGGCCGTGCACGAGGGAGCCCTATACGTCGTGTTATCAACAAATTGCGGAGACGAAACCCCTTCCCTCCGGGTGCTGCTGGTCACCGGATGAGCCGTGCTGGTCTCACCTGAAATAGAGGCAATCAGCCACCTCTATTGCATGCTGCAACTTCCCTGGCGGTATCCGCTGCGTTTCATCCACCGATAGATGGTCGTCTTGTTTATGGCGAGCCGGCGGGCGGCCGCGGCCACGTGGCCACCGGTCTCGAGGAGCGTCTGGCGAATGATCGCGTCCTCTCTCCCTCGGAGGCCCTCCCCGAGCGCGGCTTCCGACCCCAAACCCGCGCCGGCCCGGACATGCAGGGGGACGTCTTCGGAGTGGATCTCATTGCCGGCGACGGTGATGGCCCACCGAGCGCACAGGTTCTGCAGCTCTCGGACGTTGCCGGGCCAGTGATAGGCCTCGAGATGATCCGCGGCTTCCCTGGAGAGCACGAGAGGCTCCCGCCCCAACTCCGCACACTCCCGATCCAGGAAAGCAGCCGCCAGGAGCGCAACGTCGCCCCGACGCTCCCGAAGGGGAGGCATGACGATCTCGACCACACTCAGCCTGTGGAACAGGTCGAGGCGGAACAGGCCCTCCTCCACTCGTCGCCGCGCCTCCGGTCCGGAGGCAGCCATGATCGCGACGTTGAGGCCGATGGGGTTGGTGCAGCCCAGGCGCACCACCTCGCTCGTCTCGATGACCCGCAGGAGCTTCACCTGGACCTCCATGGGCATCGAGTCGATTTCGTCGAGAAAGACCGTCCCACCCTGGGCCGCCTCGAACTTGCCCGCCTGCCCTTCCCGCCGAGCCCCGGTGAATGCTCCGGAGGCGTAGCCGAACAGCTCGCTCTCCACGAGCTCCCTCGGCAGGGCGCCGCAGTCGACGGGCACGAAAGGCTTGTGAGCGCGGTCGCTCTCGGAGTGGATGGCGTGGGCGATGACCTCCTTGCCGGTGCCGGTTTCGCCCAGGATCAAGACGGGCTTCAGGTAGGGGCCCCGAGCCACGGCCCGTGCGAGCTTGAGCGCCGCCTGCAGCTCTGGAGAATCCCCGAGGATGTCCGCAAAGCTATACCTCGGACGCGATGCACGCGTGCCCCCCCGCGGCGCGTCGGTGATCCGGGCGTCAGCACGACTGGCCAAGGTTCCCGGGGAACGCACGGAAAGCACGACCACCGACCCCACCGCCCGTCCGTCGACGGTCACGGGCTCCATCCGGCAGAGCACGGTCCGTGCGCGCCCGCCCGGACTCTTGAGGACCACCGTCTCTTCACGGCCACTTCCGCTCTCCGAGACCTGCCGAACGGGGCCCGACAGCACAGGCGCGAGCTCCGCCAGGCGCGCCTGATCCGACACGGAAGACAGTCCGAGCACATTCGCGGCGTGGGCGTTCATGTCCACGATCTTCCCGTTCATGTCCACCAGCAACACCGGGTCCAGGGGCCATCTGCGCTCGAGTCCACGGAACGCCGTGAGGAGTGCGTTGCGCCGCTCGAGGCCGAAGACCGTCAGGTTCCGCTCCACCCAGCGCGCGATCGAGAGGGTCAGGGCGAAAGCCATGGGATGGGCCTTGCTGGCCGGACCCGTGAGGTCCACCGCTCCGAGGATCCGTCCGGAGGCGGGGTCCCGGACCGGAGAGCCGCAGCAGAAGAACGACTGCCAGCCCTGGCAGTAGTGTTCCGGGCCAAAGACCATCTCCGGCCGACCCAGCGCGATGGGGGTACCGATGCCGTTCGGGCCCACCGCCGCCTCCGACCAGAGTCCGCCCGGGGCGAGGTTGACGCGTTCCAGCACGCTCTGGACCCCCGAGTGACCGGCCGCGTGGAGGATCCGCCCCTCCTCGTCCGCGAGGACGATGACATGCCCGGTTCCCTCGACCACCCGACCGAAATCTTCGAGGACCGACCGGCCCGCCCGCCCCAGATCCTCACGAGCGAGGATCATGGCGATCTCTTCGGAGGTCAGGACGGTGGGAGCGCGCTGCAGCAGGGGATCGATCCCGAGCTCACGGCAGCGCAGCCACCGCTCGGCAATGAGCGGTCGAAGGCGCGGCCCGGTGAGCTCGCCCGAGGAGAGGAAAGCCTCCCAGGTCCGGCTGATCTCCCGGGCGGCCTTCGAATGAGTGACGGGAACCGGCATCTGAGTGACGGGAACCGGCATCTCAGCCGGGCTCGTGCTCCCGATCCCCATGAAGAGACCCCTCGTCCCGGCCGGAGACGCGACACCACGATGGGCGCGCTCACGCAGGACGCTGTTGTCCGCCTGCGATCAGCCTTACGTCGAAGCGACCATCCGAATTGCGCGCAATCTTGGATCGAGGACACGAGTCATGTCAAGCCCGTGCGCAGGCTTGGGCGGGTTCGGCCTTCTTGGCCCTCACCCGCGCCCGCCGGCGCCGGCAGCGGATGTTTGGTATTGAAGTACTTCTTGTACGCGGAGATCCAGTCCTCCGAGATCTCCCGTTGCGCGGTCGCGAGATCGAGGTCCCCGTTGCAGACCAGCCGATGCAGCCGATCCTCCAGCGCGTCCTTCACGTGAGCGTTCCAGCGGGTCTCGAAGTACGGCTCCGGCCACAGGTTCCGAATCGAGGTGGAACCGCCCAGCTCCGGGGTGATCAGGAAATCGACTTCGTAGGCGTCAGGCGACGGGTTCGTGATCCCATACGCGGCGAACACCTGCTGTTTCACCGAGGCCGGCACTTCGGGCACGGGGGCCCTGCGCTCGACCGGGCAGACGTCGTGCACGGTCACCGGGCTTGTCGCGCCCGGCGTCAGGCCCCGCCGGGGGACGGCCTCCGCCCGGGCGGGAGCTCCCGGCGCGAGTCGATCCGGGGCGAGACGCAGACTGCCTGCGACGAGGACCAGGAGGGCGGCGTAGGCAAGGCCGGGCCGGGCAGGCAGCCAGAGTCGCACGAGCATCTGGCCCAAGGAAGGTCCTGGCTCACCTTCCGCCATTCGCGCCCTGAGTCGAGCGGCCGGTCCGCCTCCGGGAGGGAGCCGAGCATCCAACTCGCCGCGGTACAGCCGCACGAACTCGTTGATCGTGCCTTCCAGCTCGGCCATCCGGGCGCGACAGGACCCGCACGCGGCCAGGTGGGCGCGCACGCGAGCGGTCTGGCCCGCGGCCAACTCTCCGTCGGCCGTGAGCAGCAACTCCTGATCGGGGACGTGGGAATCCTCAGCAAGCATGATTCAGCCTCCGTCGGCGCGCCCCAGGCGCTCCAGCGCACGCTTCAACGACAGACAGACAGCACCCACCGAAACTCCCAGAACCTCGGCGATGTCCCGATAGCGCAGGCCTTCGGCACGCAGGAAAAGGCAGCTCTGGTCCCGTTCGGGCAAGGCGCGCAGCACTGCGAGCAATCGGCCGCGCCTCTGCCCGCGGGCCACCAGCTGCTCGGGATCGAGCGCCGGATCCGAGGCCGCGGCCGCTTCCGGAGCGACGGATTCGATCGACCACAAGGTGCGCAATCCGGTCTTCTGGCGCAGCTTCAAAGCCTGATTGCGAGCCACGCGAAACAGCCAGCCCCGCAGGTTGAACCTCGGCCTCCCCTGCCGCAGGTGCTGCAGGAGCGCGATGAAGACGTCCTGCACGATCTCCTCGGCGTCCGGAACCGACATGCCGAGAGCGAGCACGTATCGGAGGAGCGGTTCGCGGAGGTCCCCGAACAGGTCGATAACCTCCTGTTCGAGCAGGGATGGCGCCCGGCCCTCGCCCGCGGCGAGTGCGCGCGGCAGCGACAGGGTCAGATCTGGAGGCAGCGCCATCAAGACGGGATTCTCGCTCATTTCGGCCACCGGCGCAGGCTTCGTCGGTCAGCGCCCGCGGCCGGTCAGAACTTGAAGCGCGTTCCGACCCACACCTTGCGCGGCGCGCCCGGCGCGTAGAACGTCGCCTGCCGAACCGGAAACTCCCCATTCACCGCGGGAAACGGCCTCGCGATGAAGGCGCCGCTCTCCGTGAATCCAGCGGGGCCGAGCTGCCCGGCCGTGTAGTAGTGGTTATCGAACACGTTGTTGAGCTGGGCCACCACGTAGACCCAGGGTTTGAGCCGATAGGTTGCCCCGAGGTTCAAGACCGCATATCCGGGTGAGTCGCCGGGACCGAGGTAGTAGGTGCCATCCGGCTCGTGCCGGTTGTTCTCGTTGCCGCGCGCGTACGAACGCGACACGGCGATCAGATCGAGGTCCAGCGAGAAAGCCGACGTGACCTGCACGTCGGCATACGCCTTCAGTACGTGCGCAGGAATGAGGGGAATCCGGTCGCCCACCGCGATCTCGATGGTGCCTTCCAGTCCGAGGGCGCCCGCTTCCGCGGCGTCGTTCGTGCTGTTGCTCTCGCCGTTGACGGTCTCTTCGCTTTCGAACGTCGCGTGGAGATAGGTGTAGCCGGTGCCGAACGTGACCCGTCCCACTCTGCCGCTGGCGCCGATCTCGAGCCCCTGCCGGCGCGTTTCACCGAAGTTCTTGAAATAGCCGAAGCCCGTCTGCTCGGACGTGACGAACAGGATGTCGTCGCGGTTTTCCGAGCGGAACACCCCGGCGTTCCAATGCACGCCGCGATGCTGGCCGCGCACGCCCGCTTCCCACGTCTTCGTGACCACCTGATCGAGCGGCGGGTCTCCGGCCATCGCATTGGGGAGCTTGCACGGCTCGTCCGGATTCGCGCAGCCCAGCTCGATGGACGTGGGGGCACGGCTGCCCTCGCTGTACCCCAGATAGGCCGTGAGCATCGGCGAAGGAGTGAAGGTCAGGCCCACCGCTGGATTCAATCGGCCGAACGAGTGATCGCCGTCGAGGGAGCCGGAACCGCCACCGGGCTCGATGCGGTCGCTATTGCGGACCGTCGTCTCGTTGTAACGCCCGGACAGGGTGAGATGCCAGGCCTCACCGATCGATACGGTGTCGGTCGCATAGAGGCTCCAGGTGTGGATCTTCCCGTCCAGATCGACACGCGTGTCGTACGGCTCGCCGTCGACCTCGCCGCCGGTCAGGCCGCCGTCGCCGAACGCGCCGACGCCGGTCACGCTTCGATCGGGATTGAGGTAGCCGAGCTCCGTGGACTGCAGGAACCCGACGCTGCTCTCGTCATAGGCGCCGCCCACCGAGAACTGGTTGTGGCCGTGGCGGAACGAGCCGCGCAAGGTGACCTGTCCCGAGGCCCCGGCGTTGTGCTGCTCCGTCTCCGTGCTGTTGTTCAAGCCGTTGCACTTTTCGGCCGGCTCGTCGTTCAGGAGAGCGTTGGCGATACAGGGCCAGGACGGAAACGGGGTGTTGGTGGCGTTGGCGCCGCTGGTCGGGAAGCCCGTGTAGCCGGCCGCGGCGAGGGCGGCTTGCTCCGCGGGACTCGGCTGGTAGACCGATTGGTCGAGCGAGTTCTCGTTGATGTCGCCGTTGAAGGCTTCCGTGCGGATGTCCCGATAGTACGCGTTCCCGGAAACGGTCGCGCGCGAGCCCACGCCGTGCCGTGTCGTCAGATTGAAGAACGTCGAGCGATTGTCCGTGGTATCCGGCTTCGTGTAGACGCTGGCATAGTCCCGTTCGATGAAGCCCAGTTCCTGGAGTCCGTTGCCGGTGAGCGAATTGTTCGCGTACGCCAGTGTGAGCGCGACGTCGTGCTTCTCGCGCTGCCACCCGAGCTTCCCGAACAGTTGCCGGACGTCCGAGGGCGAGTCGTCGCGCCAGCCGTCGTCGGCGAAGAGGTTGCCCGCGAGGTACCAGTGCAGTCCGCTGGCGGCGCGGCCTCCATGTTCGACCTCGAGGGCCCGGCGCGCGTCGCTGCCGTAGATCCCTTGCACGGTGGTGCCACGATTATTCAGGCCGTCCTTGGTCTGGATCGACAGGGCGCCCCCCAGTGTGTTCAGACCGAACATCGGATTCGATCCCGGCATCAGCGTCGTCAACGCGATGGCCATGCGTGGGATCAGGTCCCAGCTCACCACTTCGCCGAACGGCTGGTTGAGGCGGACGCCGTCCATGTACACCGACAGACCTTGCGGAGTGCCGAGTAGCGGAGAGGCGGTATAGCCACGATAGTTGATGTCCGGCTGGAAGGGGTTGTTCTGGACCTCGTTCACGTACACGCCGCTGAAACGTCGATTCAGGAACTCGGCAAGGTCCAGCGCCCCGCTTTGCTCGATGTCGCGTGCCGTCCCCGTCTGGACGGGCGAGGGGACTTCGCCAAGCGGCAGGTCGATGCCGGCCAACGGCGCGGTCTCGATCACGTCCACGGTGACCTGAAAGCCCGCGGGGGGCGGTGTCGGGGACGGGGCAGGCTGCGGCGATCCCGCCTGCGTAGGGTCAGGCGAGGCTTGCGCCCGCGCATGAGACGGTGGCGCGAACGCCGGAACGACGAGAGCGGCGAGAGCCCCGACCAGACGAAAGCCCGACCTGCTCCCAGCGCCCGGCACGATTTACGGCCGCTCCACGACGGCGACGCCCCATGGCCCACGACCGACTGGGAATCTTCGTCGTCACGCGTCGGGTTTCCGCGTCGATGACCGACACGTCGTTCGATGGGCCGTTGGCCGTGTACACCGACTTGCCATCCGGACTGAGGGCCACGCCCCAGGGTCGTGGTCCCGCTTCAACGGAGGCGATGACACGGTTCGTCGCCGTGTCCACGACCAAGACCATCTGGCTGCGTCCGGTCGTGACGTACAGCAAGCGGCCTCCCGGCCCCATCGCCGTCCCCATTGGCCTCATGTCGCTTCCGAGATGGATCGTCTTCACGAGCGTGAGCCGCTTGGTGTCCACCACGGAGAGCGTGCCGCCGTTCTCGGACGGCACGTAGGCCCTCGACCCGTCCGGCAGGAATGCGATCGACCGGGGCCGGGGGCCAACCTTCACTGCCTTCAGCACCTTGTGCGCGGCGAGGTCGATGACGAACACCGCGCCGTCGTCTTCCGACGTGACCCACAGGCGGTCCGCCCCCGGTTCCAGGGACACGCCTTCCGGCTCCGCGCCGGTCTTGAACGTCTCGACGACTTGTCCGCCGGCCACGTCGATGACGCTGGCCGTCGCCGCGTCTTCGTTCGCGATGAACAGGCGAGTGCCGTCCCTGCTCACCACCACTTGCTCGGGATCCGTGCCGCCGGGGAGCACCCTCAGCAGCTTCTGCTGACGAACGTCCACGACGCCGATCCCGTCCGCCTGGCGATCGGGCGGTGGCAACGTCTTCTCGTCGACGCCAGGCCCCGCGCTGGGTGAGCCGCTGAGGGCCACGTACAACGTGGTCCGATCCGGGCTGACGGCAATCCCACGCGGCCGTTTCCCGAGCGCCACCGTCGCGACCAGGGATTGCGAGCTGGCGTCGATGATCGAGAGGTCGCCGGACGCTTCATTCGTGACGTACACGCCCACGGCAGGGGGTGACGGGGGCCTGACGGCGACGCTCGGCTCGCGGGGGCTGGCGGCCGGTGGCTCGCCCCGACCGCACGCGGAAAGGACGGAGAGCGCTGCGGCCAGGACCGCGTAGTCTCGTTTCATCGATCACACTCCTGGCCGCGGAACAGGGCTGACGACAAGCATTCAGTACATCACATATTCCCGAGATCATCCGCTTGTTCACGGTTTTTCAAGGTGAGGTCGTCCTCGATCGGATGGCTTCCTGTGGATGACGGCCCGCCCGGGTGCGATCAGCCACGCCAAAGCTGCATTCCGCACCTCACGAGGTGCCTGATCTCTCGTCAAGTAGAGGCTTTGTCGTCCCCCGGCGATGGCAGAGCACTTGCTATTGGTATTGACAAGGCGGCTCGGCCATCGAATAGTATGGAACGCCTCACGCTTGACCGCTCGCGTCAGTGCGCCTCGAGAGGCGACGTTCAACCGTTCAACGAGAGTTTGGGAGGCATGCTATGGCGGATTTCTTCATCGGCGAATCCCTGGTCGGCGAGGGCAACGAGGTCGCCCACGTCGATCTGATCATCGGGTCGAAGAGCGGCCCGGCGGGACAGGCATTCGTGAACGCCTTGTCGAACAACAAGGACGGGTTCACCACCCTCCTCGCCGTGGTCGCCCCGAATCTCCCGGCCAAGCCCGACACCCTCCTCTTCAATAAAGTGACGATCAAGGGTGCGAAGCAGGCCGTGCAGATGTTCGGTCCGGCCCAGGCGGCGGTGGCGCGCGCGGTCGTCGACTCGGTCAACGCGGGCGTCATCCCCAAGGGCAAGGCGGACGACTACTGCATCCTCGTGGGGGTCTTCATCCACTGGGAGGCCGCGGACGACAAGAAGATCTACAAGTTCAACTACCAGGCCGTCAAGGAGTCCATCGAGCGAGCGCTCAAGGGAAAGCCGACGGTGGACGAAGTGCTGAGCGGGTCGAAGACGGCGACACACCCCTTCGCCGGAGGCGCCGACAAGTAAGCTCCACGCCGGTCGCCTCGCCGGCCCGGCTCGACGAGGCGAGGGGCACAGGCGCAATCAAATGCGGAGACTGCTCGTCCAGTTGGACGCTGATCGTCTGCCCAGCGCATTCGACCGCATCGTGGCCCACGATGCCGCGGCCGACGACGTGCTGAGCTATGGGGGGGTCGTCGACGCGGATGTCCGTGCCCTCGTCCACGGTGCCATCTTCACCCGCGGACCGAAGGACCTCAAGAACACGGCCCTGTTCATCGGCGGCTCCAGCATGCCGGTGGCCGAAGGCCTGCTCGTGTCGGCCCGGGAGGCCTTCTTCGGTCCGTTTCGCGTCTCGGTCATGTTCGACCCCAACGGCTCGAACACCACGGCCGCGGCTGCGGTCGTGAAGCTCGTGCGGGCGGCGGGCGGCGACGTGCGCGGGCGGCGGGCCTTGGTGCTGGCGGGAACGGGGCCGGTGGGCGCGCGAGCCGGCGGGCTCCTGCTTCGCCTTGGTGCCGAGGTGAAGATCACCTCGCGCGACGAGGCCCGCGGCGCCCTGGCGGCGCGGCAGATCGGCGAGCGCTTCGGGGGTCGGGTCGAGCACGTCACTGCCCGGAACCCCTCGGATGTGCAGGGCGTGATGGCGTGGGCCGAGCTGCTCCTGGCCACGGGCCCTTCCGGCGTCACGCTCGTTCCGCGCGAGATCTGGGCCGGCCGGCCCGCGCTGCGCGCCGTCGCCGACGTCAACGCCGTGCCCCCCATGGGCATCGAGGGAGTGGAAGCGACGGACGACGGCACGCTGCGGGAGGGGATCCCTGCATTCGGCGCACTGGGCATCGGGGGCTTCAAGATGAAGGCGCACAGGGCGGCGGTCGCCCAGCTCTTCGAGCGCAACGACCTCGTCCTGGACGCGGAGCAGATCTACGACCTCGCCGCGGCGCTCTGATGCCGCGGGTCGTGGGAATCGATCCGGGAACCGTCAGCTTCGACATCCATGGCCTCGAGGACGGTGTCGCCTTCCTGGACCGTAGCGTTCCCACCTCCGAGGTCGCCCGTCGCCCGGAGAGGCTGCTGGCCGTCCTGCAAGGGGCCTTGCCTCTCGACTTGATCGCGGGGCCCTCGGGATATGGTCTGCCTCTCGTCCCGATCGAAGCCGTGGGCGAGCGCGAGCTGAAGCTCATCTGTCTGGCCCAGCCCGGGGAGGGGGCGGGCGTCGGGGGGCTGCGCGCGCTCGTACGACTCCTGCGCGAGGCGCGACTGCCCGTGATCTTCACTCCCGGGGTGATCCACCTGCCCACGGTGCCGGCGCACCGCAAGGTCAACCGCATCGACCTCGGCACCGCGGACAAGGTGTGCGCGGCGGTGGCCGCCGTCGAGGACCAGAGGCGACGGCTCGACATCCCCTACGCCGAGGCTTCGTTCGTGCTCGTGGAGCTGGGGGGAGCGTTCACGGCCGTGCTTTCGGTCGAGGGTGGCCGCATCGTGGGTGGGCAAGGAGGCTCGAGCGGCCCCCTGGGCTACCTGGCGTGCGGCGCCCTGGATGGCGAGGTGGCCTGTCTGCTCGGGAGCGTGACGAAGGAAGTCCTTTTCTCCGGGGGAGTCGCCTTCGTCGCCGGCAGCCCCGAGGCGAAGCCGGAGGCGCTCCCGTCTCGGGCGGACGAGGCCTGGCGGCTGGCGAGGGAGGCCTTCGTGGAGGGCCTTGTGAAAGCGGTGGCCGGGGAACTGGCGGCCGCCTCCCGCGCGCGAGAGATCCTCCTCTCGGGCCGGCTCTCCCGCATTCCCGGCTTCCGCGAACCCGTCGTCCAGGCCCTGTCCCACTTGGGGCCGGTGCGGTGCCTGGCCGTCGGAGGAACGGTGAAGGAGGCCGCCCAGGGCGCCGCCATGATCGCCGACGGCCTGGCGGGAGGCCGCTACCGGGAACTGGTCGAAGTGATGCGGCTCCGGGAGGCGCAGGGCACGGTCCTCGACCAGCTTTACCTGACCGGAGCCGACGAGGTGCGGAGGTGGGCGCTTCCCCCGGCTCAGTGCTGATCGTGGGCGTCACGACCCGCGCCCTCGCGGAGTCCGCGAGCCGCGCGGGCTACTCGTGCCGGAGCGTCGACGCCTTCGGAGACCTCGACCAGAAGTCGCGAGTGCAGAACATCGGCCTCTGGCGGGACCTGGGCCGCCCCTACAGCGCGGCGGCGGTGGTCGCCATCGGCCGGCGCTCGGCCACCGCGTCCGCGGCCTACGTGGGCAACCTCGAGAACCACCCATCGGCCGTACGACGCTTGGCCCTCGGGCGGCAGCTCCTGGGCAACACGCCGGCGACGCTGGTCCGCGCCCGGGACCCGGTGGCCCTGGGGGAGGTGGTCCGACGAGCGGGAGGCCGGGTCCCCCTGACGCTCCTGCCCGGTCACACCCGAAGCGCCTCGGAGGGAGTGCCCTGGCTGCGAAAGCCGCGACGCGGGGGCGGGGGAAGCGGGGTCAAGGAGTGGAAGCCCGGGGCGCCCCTCGGCCCGCACGAGCTGGTCCAGGAACGCATCGAGGGCCTGCTGGCCTCGGTGGCGTTCGTGGCCGACGGCAAGCGAGCCGCCCTCCTCGGGATTTCGAGGGGACTCGCCGGCGATCCCGCGTTCGGGGCACGGGGGCACCGGTACTGTGGCAGCGTGTATCCCTTCTCCGCCGAGCCGGCCCTGCTCGAACGGCTGAGCGCGATCGCGGGTGCTGTGACCGAGGCCTTCGGCCTCGTCGGCCTCAACGGCATCGACTTTGTGCTGAGGGAAGGGCAGCCGTACGTACTGGAGATCAACCCGCGCTACTCGGCGTCCATGGAGCTCATCGAGCGAGGCGGCCGGCTCAACGTCTTCGAAGCGCACGTCGCCGCATGCGGCGGGGCACTCCCCTCCTTCGACGCGGCCCCGATGCCGGAGGTGCTCGGCAAGGCCGTCCTGTACGCCCGACGAGACGTGGTCGTCGGCGACACCGGGCGCTGGCTGTCTCGTGACGACCTGCGCGACGTGCCGTTCCCCGGCGAACGCGTCCAGCGGGGGCACCCCGTCTGTACGGTGTTCGCGCGCGGCGCCGACAGCGTGACGTGCTACGCGAGGCTGGTGGCGGCGGCCTCGGCCCTGGAGCAGCAGCTCGCAGGGGCATGAGGCGGACGCCACCCGCCGCGCCTTCTGATGATCCGGACGGCTCAGTTCCGTAGCGCCGAATGCGCGTGCGTCGTTTTGCGTCCGAGCAACCCCCCGAGGAGCGCGCGCTCTCCGTCGATCCGATAGGCACCTCCGAGGGTCAGGCGGCTCGTCCCCTCCGGCGGTAGACCCGGGGAGCGCTCACCCCCACCCGGCTGGCCGAGCAACGCTCGCGCGCCGTCGACGACGGGAGGGGCCTTCGTCTCCGAGACACGGGAGGGCGCCTGGGTCTTGTTGAGCAACGCCCGTTCCGCACCCACCGTCTGCGCGTGGGCCGCGTGGACGAGGGCCAGGCTGGCAAGGGCGAGGACCGTGATTCGAGACATCATCGCATTCTCCTTGGGGCTCATGGCTTCGAGCCCTCCTGATGGCCTGTACGTGTGTATATGCACACTTGTTCCCAAGGGAGACCGCTATCTCGCGGCCGCACGAGCCATCCGGCTGAGCGTGTCCAGGCTTCGCGACCAGTCCAATCCCTCCAGGCTCTGGAGAGCCTGCGCTTGTGCTCGCTTCCAGTCGGGGTAGACCCGCGCGAGAAGGGCACGCCCGGCCGCGGTTGCCCGGATCTCGGTCCGCCGTGAGTCGGCCGCCGGCGCGGCCCTCACCAGCCCCCGGCGAACGAGGGGGCGGACGTTCCTGAGGAGCGTCGTCCGGTCCATCCCCAGCTCCTGGGCCAGGGGCGCCAAAGGCACCGACTCCTGGCCGCTTGCCGCCACCAGGATCGGGAACTGTGTGGCCCGGAGGCGATGCCGTTTCAGGGCGCCGTCGTAGAACTGGGTGACGGCCCGGGTGGCCCGCCGGAGGGCGAAGCACACGCAGCCGTTCATCTCCTGGAGATCAGCCGGGCTCGGCTCCCCCCTCACGACTGTGAATATACACATCGAGCCATCGCTCTGTCAAGGACGCCTACCCGGGAGCGCCGCCGCTTCGTCTCATCTATCGGTTGGCCCAGCGGCCTGCTATAGTGCATCCTCGGACTGGGCGCACGGGACGGAGCCAATGGAAAACAAGCGATTCATCATGAACGCGGGCCGCACGACCAAGCAGGGCCAGCAGATCAACATGGGCAAGGACAGCCCCGAGTATCAGGCCACCGTGAGCACGATGAGCATGCATCCCGAGGACATGAAGGCGGTCGGGGTTCCTTCCGGCAGCATCGTTCGTGTCCGGTCCGAGTACGGCGAGGCCACCTTCAAGTGCGTCGAAGGGAAGGTCCCCCCGGGAATGATCTTCGTCCCTTATGGACCGCCCACCTGCCATCTCATGGGCCGAGATACCGATGGAACCGGAATGCCCACGTCCAAGGGCTGGGAAGTCGAGGTCGAACCGATCGCGCCTTCGCCACCAGGGGTGGCTTCCTGAGGTCCACTTCGTCGGGAGAAGAGAAGCATGCGTACTGCCGAAACTAACAGAGAAGCCGAGGAAAGCTCGATCCTTCGAATCGTCCCGGAAGCGGCGGGAGAGAATGTCCCGGCGTGGGAGCTGGTCGAGGCCGGACGGTACATGCCGCGCCGCATCCGGGGGAGCTTCCGCGGCCGGGAGCTTGGCTGAACATTCGTCGTGCCGCCCGGTTCGGGCGGGAGCAAGACCGAGTGAAGCGAGGGATGCGATGAGCCTCAACGTCGTGCCGAACGCCACGTGTACGTTCTGCGGCTGCGTCTGTGACGACATCGAGCTGCACGCCGAGGGCGATCGAATCGTCAAGGCCAAGAACGCCTGCAGCCTCGGGGAGGCGTGGTTTCGAAACCATACGGCGGAGCGCCTGTATCCCGACGCGCTGATCGACGGGAAACCCGCCACCGTCGAGGCCGCCGTCGAGGCCGCGGCTGACTTCCTGTACCAGGCCAACATGCCGCTGGTCTACGGGCTCAGCAACATCACGTGCGAGGCCCAGCGGGAGGCCGTGGCCCTGGCCGAGATGATCGGAGGAGTGATCGACAGCCACACCTCCCTTTGACACGGCCCCACTGAGATAGCCGCCCAGTTGGGTGGCAAGATCACGTGCACGTTGGGCGAAGTCAAGAATCGAGCGGACTTCATCGTCTACTGGGGCGGCAATCCGGCGGAATGCCACCCCCGCCATTTCACCAAGTACACCCTGACCCAGAAGGGCAGCTTCGTGCCCGAGGGGCGCAAGGGCCGGACCATGGTCCTGGTGGACATTCGGGAAACCCCCAGCGCGAAGGCCGCGGACCTCTTCCTCCAGATACGGCCGGGCAAGGACTTCGAGGTCCTGACCACGCTGCGCGCTCTCGTCAAGGGCCAACGGGTGGACAAGGAGAGCGTGGCGGAAACCGGGCTGACGGTCGACCAGCTCCAGGATCTCGTCGACCGGATGAAGCGCGCGCGCTTCGGCGTGCTGTTCTTCGGGATGGGCGTCTCGATGACCCGCGGGAAGCACATGAACTCCGCGGCCGTCCTCACCCTGGCCGCGGAGCTGAACGCCTTCACCAAGTTCGTGTGCATGCCGATGCGGGGGCACGGCAACGTGACCGGGTCGGACATGGTCCTGCGGTGGACCACGGGGTATCCGTTCGGGATCAACCTGTCCCGCGGCTACCCCCGGTTCAATCCCGGAGAGTTCTCGACCGTGGACCTGCTGGTCCGAGGGGACAACGACGCCGCGCTCATCCTGGGCGCGGATCCGGGGGCGACGATGCCCCAGCCGGGCATCGACCACCTCGCCCGCATCCCGACCATCGTGCTGGATCCCAAGGTGACTCACACGAGCCGCCTGGCCCGCGTGCACATCACCACGGCCCCCACCGGGATCAGCGCACCCGGGACCGTGTACCGCATGGACGAGATACCCCTGCCGCTTCGGCCGGCCCTCCAATCGCCCTACCCGACCGACGAGGACATCATCCGGCGCATCAACCGGGCGGTGGCGGCGAAGCCGGCATGGTCTCCTGCCTCGGACGCAAGAACGGCGATCGCGTAAGGCAGGCCGGAGAGCGTACCCGTCGAACGGCTCGACACCCGCAGCGACATACCACAAGGCTGGGGAGGCGGGACGGATCTCGATTACCATGAGCCCATGCTGCGGATAACCGGCGGCAAGGTTCATGATCCGGCCAACGGGATCGACGGCGTGGTCAAGGACGTCTGCATCGCGGATGGCCGCATCGTCCAAGATGTCGAGGGCGGCCGCTCGATCGACGCGAGCGGCATGGTCGTCTTCCCCGGCGGGGTCGACATCCACACCCACGTCGCCGGGGCTGCGCTCAACTTCGCCCGGGGCCTGACCCCCGAGAATTACCGGCGGGCCGTTCCGTTCGTGCACACGTCAGAGCGCCGCGCCGGTCTCGGCGGCATCACCCCCACCACCTTCGCGACCGGGTACCTGTACGCGGGGATGGGCTGGACGACCGTCAACGAGGCCGCCGTCCCGATCCTGTCGGCCAAGCACACCCACGAAGAGCTGCACGACACCCCCATCGTGGACAAGTCCTGCCTCGTGTTGATGGCCAACAACGAGATCGTGCTGGACCTCCTGGAGGCGGGCGAGGTGGAGCGGGCCAGGCACGTCGTCGCCTGGCTCATCTGGGCCGCCAAGGCCTACGGGGTGAAGGCGGTCAACCCCGGAGGGGTCGTCGCCTGGAAGTGCGGGAAGAACGCCAACGTGCTCTCCGACCCGGTGGACGGCTACAGCCGGGTGACGCCGGCCACGATCATCTCCAGCCTTGCCGGGATCGTCGACGATCTGGGGTTGCCGCATCCGCTCCACCTCCACTGCAACAACCTGGGCCTCCCGGGCAACGTCGCCACCACGCTCGAGACCATGAAGGTCCTGGAAGGGCATCGGGCGCACCTGGCGCATCTGCAATTCCACGCCTACGGTGGAGACGACTGGGGCACGATGCGCTCCGAGGCGGCCACGCTCGCCGAGTACTTCAACGCCCATACCACCTTCACCACCGACGCCGGGGCCATCCTCTTCGGCGACGCCGTGACGATCACCGCCGACGGTCCGTGGCAGCACCTGCTCTATCAGCTCACCGGGCACAAGTGGGGCAACGTGGACGTGGAGAACGAGACCGGGTGCGGAATCGTCCCCTACGTGTACAAGGGGAGCAACCTGGTCAACGCCGTGCAGTGGGCCGTGGGCCTGGAGCTGCTGCTGCTCATCGACGACCCCTGGCGCATCTTCCTGACCACGGACCACCCCAACGGGGCCGTGCTTCTGGCGGTACCCGGAGCTCATCCGTCTCCTGATGGACGCGGACCACCGGCGGGAGTGCCTGAACAAGCTGCCCGAGAAAGCGCGGAAACGAATCGTCCTTGCCGACCTGGACCGGCAGTACACGCTCTCCGAGATCGCGATCATCACCTCCGCGGGCCCGGCGCGCGCGCTCGGCCTGGCCGCAGAAAGGGCACCTGGGCGTGGGCGCGGACGCGGACGTGGCCATCTATGACGCAGAGCCCGGATGGCGGCCTCATGTTCGGGTACCCGCGCTACGTCATCAAGGGAGGAGAGATCGTGGTCGAGGAGGGAGAGATCCGCGCGGTGAGCCGACGGCCGGGAGTTCATCGTCCGCCCCTCCTTCGACGAGCAGATCGAGGAATACCTGCGTCCGCTGTTCCAGAAGGTCTACACGATGTCTTTCGACAACTATCCGGTGGAGCTGGAGCGTATCGCCCGACCCGACGTACAGGCCTGCAAATGACGGCGGCCTGGGAACGGGCATGATCACCCTGACCCTCAAAGAGCAGCCCACGGTCCCCCTCGAAGCCGAGGCCCTCTCGCCCGGACGTGACGGCGGCCCTGGCGAACGACGCGATCCGGGCCCTTCCCGTCCATCTGGGAAAGCGGCAGTGCCGCGTGGACGACTTCTTCACGGTCGAAGGGGCGGCCAGCGACGAGCTGGAGATCCGCGGCGACGTGGGGAAGGTCAAGTGGATCGGCCGCGGCATGACGCGTGGCCGCATCACCATCAGCGGCAACGCCGGCATGCACCTGGGAGCCCACATGAAGGGGGGCACCATCGAGGTGTCCGGAAACGTCTCGGACTGGCTCGGCGCCGAGATGTCCGGAGGACTCATCCGTGTTCGCGGGAACGCCGGCGGGCAGGTCGGGGCGGCCTACCGGGGAAGTCTCTCCGGGATGACGGACGGGACCATCCTCATCGGAGGCTCGGCCGGCCTCGAAGTCGGGATGCGGATGAAACGGGGGATCATCGCGGTCGGCGGCCTGGTGAGAGACTTCGCCGGCTTGCAGATGAAGGGCGGGACCATCGTCCTGCGCGGCGGGAGCCGAGCTTCGGACCGGCGCCTGGATGCTCCGAGGCACGATCGTCTCCCTGACGCCGATCCGACTCTTGCCGACCTTCTCGTATGCTTCCACGTACAACCCCACGTTCCTGCGCCTGTACGCAAGGCACCTGGGTGCGCTGGGGTTCACCATCCCCTGTGAAGAGCGGGACGGGGCCTATCAACGCTACACCGGGGACGCTTCGGTTCCCGGCAAAGGGGAGATCCTCGTATGGAAGCCGAGGGTGATCTCCAGAGCATGACCGGCGAGGGCGGACTCGCGGGCATGGAGCGACGCGGGGTGAGGATCGTCGACACCTTCGCCGAGGCCTTCGACATGCGCGCCGCGCGCCTGCTGATCACCGCCCACTCCCCCGCCTGGGCGCGGACGGCGGCCGAGTCCATGACCGGCTTCGCGACTTCGGTCATCGGGTGCAAGGTCGAGGCCGGGATCGAGGCCGATCTCCTCCCGCAGGAGACGCCCGACGGGCGGCCGGGAGCTAGCGTGCTGCTCTTCGCCTTCGACGCGGACGGGCTTGCCAAGCGGCTGCTCGAAAGAGTGGGCCAGACGGTCCTCACCTGCCCGACCACGGCCTGCTTCGACGGGCTGCGGGAAGGGAGCGAGCGGGTCAACGTCGGCGGCCTTCTGCGCCATTTCGGTGACCGCTACCAGTCGAGCAAGCGCCTGGACGGTCACCGCTACTGGCGGATCCCGGTGATGGAGGGGGAATTCCTCGTCGAGGAGACCTTCGGCGTCCAGAAGGCCATCGGCGGCGGCAACTTCCTGATCCTCGCCGAGGATCCGGACGCGGCCCTCGCCGCCGCGGAGGCCGCCGTCGCCGTCATGCGCACTGTCCGCGGCGTCGCTCTCCCCTTCCCCGGCGGGATCGTCCGCAGCGGCAGCAAGGTGGGCGCGAAGAACTACAAGAAGATGATCGCTTCCACCAACGACGCGTATTGTCCGACCTTGCGGGGACGCAGCGGCGTGACGAGCGAGCTGCCCGAGGGCGTGAACTCGGTGCTCGAGATCGTGGCGAACGGCCTGGATCGTGCCGCGCTCGAGACGGCGCTGCGCGTCGGCATCGATGCGGCCTGCCGTCCTGGCATCGTCGAGATCACGGCCGGGAACTACGGGGGTAGGCTCGGGAAGCACCATTTCCGCCTGCACGCCCTCCTCTCCGAGGCCGCCTCGTGACCGAGGCTCGGCTCGTCGTGACGGGAGGGGTTGTCCTCGGGCCAAAGCTCGGAGGCGACTTCTACGCTCCGCTCTCCCTCTGGCCTCACCCTGCCGAAGGCGTATACTCGGCCTCATGATGGTGCGGGCCCCAAGCACGGTGTCCCTATCACAGATTGGAGGCACTCCGATTGTCGCGACCGCCATAGGTATCCGCTGGGAGCTCTTCAGAAAAGAGGGGAGGTAACTTATGCGTTCACATCCTTCCACCGTCACCCGGAGTCGCAACTGGATCGCCTTCGCCCTGCTGCTTGCTCTCGCAGGCGCACTGGTCGCGCTTATCGAAGTGGCTGGCGGTTCTCGGCTCGCGGCTCAGACAACAGCCACACTCGAAGCCACTATCTTTAGCTATGATGGCCACGACTTTGTTCGGACTCGCAGCACCTTGCTCACCGAGGCAGGAAAGTCAGCGGTCAATACGAAGCTTGATCGTGACACCCCGGCGTACAAGGCCCTAATCCAAAAGCACTCCTACACGGGGGATGCCACCGTGTTCGGCAGACGCTACGACGCCAACTATGCCCCGCTCACCGACCGCGACGGTCGTTTGACAGGTGCTCTGTTCGTTGCCGCTCCCAAGTAGGCAGATCCAGCCGTAAGCCGCCGCGGTCGCTCTGGCTTCGCCTTGCCCACGGCACCCGTACGGGGCCGCTGCCCAACTCGCGCATGCAGCTGCCTGGCTGGTTCGACACCGTGCCTCGCCGGCGCGGCTGCTTCCCGTGAGGGCGCTGAGGAGCGTAGGTTTGTCTAAGTGCTTGAGGGGAGATCCGGCAATGGACGAGCGGGCGACGGGCGGGTCATTGGGGCTCAACGAACGCGCCGCGGCGATCGCCGACGCCATGATCGCGGACGCCGCGGGGCTGGGCATCGCGGCGACGACGCTCGAGAGCGGCGCCCGGCTCATCGACTGCGGCATCGAGGCGCCGGGCGGGCTCGAGGCCGGGCGCCTCCTCGCCGAGATCTGCATGGGCGGAGCCGGGCGGATCAGCTTCACGTCGGTCGACTTCGACGGGTTGCGGCTGCCGGGCGTGCACGTCCAGACCGATCACCCGGCCCTCGCCTGCCTGGGCTCGCAGTATGCCGGCTGGGCCATCAAGCCGGAGGGCTACTTCGCGATGGGCTCGGGGCCGCTCCGAGCCATCGCCCGAGTCGAGACCGAGCTCTTCGAGCGGCTCGGCTACGGCGAGCCGCGGTCGGGCCGGGGGGTGCTCGTCCTGGAGGGGCGGACCGCGCCGGACGTCGCGGTGGCGGCCTACGTGGCGGGAAAGGCCGGCCTCCCCCCCGACCACCTCACTTTCCTGATCGCTCCCACGGCCACGCCCGCCGCCGGGGTCCAGATCTCCGCGCGCGTCGTGGAGACGGCGCTCCACAAGATGTCCGAGCTGGGCTTCGACGTGCGCAAGATCCTCACCGCCTTCGGGACGGCGCCGCTTGCCCCCGTGGCGAAGAACGACACGAGGGCGATCGGCCGCACCAACGACTGCGTGCTCTATGGCGGGGTCGTCCACCTCACGGTCCGGGCCGAAGACGACGAGCTCCAGGCCCTCGCCCCCCGCATCCCTTCCTCGGCATCCCGCGACTACGGGACGCCGTTCTACGACATCTTCCAGCGGTACGGCGGGGACTTCTACAAGGTCGACCCCCATCTGTTCAGCCCGGCCCAGGTGTCGCTGACGAACGTCAAGAGCGGGCGCACGTTCGAGGCGGGGAGCGTGAACGGCGCGGTCCTTCGCCAGTCGCTCATCTCGTGACCGCCGGATGAACGTTGCCATCCTGAGCGCGGGCCAGGGCTGGCACACCGACGAGCTGAAACGCGCCGTCGAGGCGCGAGGCCACCAGCCGCTCCTGTTGCCCATCCAGGCCCTGACCGCGCGCGTGGGCGAGTCCCCGCGCCTGGCCGCGGCGGGCACGGCGCTCGACCAGTGTGATGGCGTCCTCCTCCGGATCATCCCGCGGGGATCCCTCGAGCAGACCATCTTCCGCGTGGATGCCCTCCACCGGCTGGAGCGCATGGGCGTCCCCGTGTTGAACCCGGCCCACGTGATCGAGCGCACGGTGGACAAGTTCTACACCTCCACGCTGCTGGAGGAGGCGGGGCTCCGGACGCCGCGCACGGTGGTGGCCGAGCGCTTCGACGATGCCATGGCCGCCTTCCACGCCATGGGCGACGTGATCGTCAAGCCCCTCTTCGGCTCCAACGGTCGCGGGATCGTGCGCGTGAGCGACGAGGAGATTGCCTACCGGGTGTTCCGGGCCCTGGAGCTGGAGCGGGCGGTGTACTACGTCCAGCAGGCCCTCCCTCACCCGGGCCGGGACCTGCGTGTCTTCGTCATGGGAAAGCGGGTCCTCGCCGCGATGTGGCGCTTGGCCGACGGGTGGCGCACCAACCTGGCGCGGGGGGCACGGGCCGAGAAAGCGGACCTGCCCCGGGCCTGGGAGGACTTGAGCCTGGCCGCCGCCCACGCCGTGGGGGCGGAGTACGCAGGCGTCGACCTCCTTCCTACCGCAACCGGCGAGCTCCACGTGCTCGAAGTCAACGGGATCCCCGGCTGGCGCGGGCTTCAGAAGACGACCGACGTCGACGTCGCCGGGGCTATCGTCGGACATCTGGAGAATCTCGTCCGGAGCCGCGGTTGAGCCGAGCCCTGTCGCCAACCGAGATCGCTCTCTGCGCTCAGGCGGCCTGCCTGCTCGAGGTCGCCGCTCCCAAGCCGGGAAACGTGTCGCGTTACCACGACTTCGGCGACACGCGCTTCGAGGATTTCCTGTTGAGCGCGGTGGCCATCGGGGCCGCCCTCGGCGCGGCCGGCGAAGCCGGACTGGGGGAGACGGTCGTGAGGGCCGTCCGCGACACGCGCCGTTGGGTGAGAGTGAACACCAACCTCGGGATCATCCTCCTTCTCGCTCCCCTCGCCCGGGCCGCCGCGGGGGACGCGGGGCCGCTGCGCAGCCGCTTGTCCCGCGTCCTGGCCACGCTGACCGTGGCCGACGCCCGGGCCGTCTATGCGGCGATCCGTGCCGCCGACCCCGGTGGGCTGGGGCAGGTGGAGGCGCAGGACGTCCGCGAGGAGCCGACCGTGACCCTCCACGAGGCCATGTCCCTGGCCGCCGATCGCGATACGATCGCCCGGGAGTACGTGACGGACTATGATGTGACCTTCGGTCTGGCGGTGCCGGCCCTTCGGCGAGCGCGCGGCTGTGGCCTCGACTGGTCCACCGCGACGCTCGAGAGCTACCTCCGCGTCCTCGCCGAGGTGCCGGATACGCTGATTGCGCGCAAGCGAGGGCTCGCGGCGACGCGTGCGGTGAGCGAGCGCGCCCGGGCGGTTCTGGCCGCGGGCGAACCGGGGAGCCCCGAGCGCGCGCGGGCCACGGAGGCGTTCGATTCCGAGCTGCGGGGGGACGCCAACCCGCTCAATCCCGGCACCACGGCGGACCTCGTGGCGGCCGCGCTGTTCGTGGCGCTCAGCGAGGACCTCTGAAGGAGGATCCGATGGCGGAATACAAGGTCATCGTGGAGAAGGACTACCTGGTCTTCGCCGCCGGGCACTTCCTGACTTACGGGGGCTTGTGCGAGACGCTCCACGGCCACAACTACCGCGCGCGGGTCGAGGTCGAGGGCGAATTGGACGACGATTCCCTGCTCTTGGATTTCGTCAGCCTGAAGCGGCTGATGCGGCGGCTTGTGGACGAGCTGGACCACAGGATGCTGCTGCCGCTCCACAACCCCTCCCTTCGCGTGACCGAGGAGGGGAACCACGTCCAGGTCGTCTACAAGGAGCGCCGGTACCTGTTCCCCCGGAGCGACGTGGTGTTCCTGCCGATCCCCAACACGACCGCCGAGATGCTGGCCCGCTATCTGTCCGGACGGGTCAAGGAGGAGCTCAAGGGCGCGGGAGCCGGAAGGCTGAGCGCGCTGGCGGTGGAGGTGGAGGAGTCGTTCGGGCAGTCCGCATGGTGCCGGGAACGCATGCGGGATTGAGCGCTTCCGGCCACGAGTGGCCCGATGCGGATTCTGGTGCACGAGTTCGTGAGTGGGGGCGGGCTGGCGGGGCGAGCGGTTCCGCCCTCCCTCGGCCGCGAGGGAGCGGCAATGCGGGACGCGCTGGTCGCGGACCTCGCGGCGATTTGCCGGCATCGGATCGTGACCACCGTGGACCCCCGTTTCCCGCTGCGGGCGCCGCCCGGCGTCGAGGTCGTGGCGCTGCCACCCCGAGGTGGAGCACTTCTCGACGGCCTCATGGCGTCTGCCGACGCCGTCTGGCTGGTGGCACCGGAGACGGATGGCTGCCTCGAGCGCCTGGCGACGAGGGTGGAGAAGAAGGGAAAGACGCTCCTGGGTCCCGGCGCGGCGGCGATCGGCCGGGCGTCCGACAAGGCGGGTCTCCCCCGCCGCCTGGCCCGCTACGGCGTGCCCCACCCCCCGACGCGTGTCCTCCGCCCGGAGGCGGACTGGGGGATCGCCGCGCGCGAGGTCGGCTACCCGGTCGTCGTCAAGCCCGCTCGGGGAGCCGGCTGCCACGGGGTGTGCCTCGCCCGCAACCCGGGTGAGCTGCGCCGCGCCGTGGACATGGCTCGCCGGGCCAATGGAAGAGGACGACTGCTGCTCCAGCGCTACCTGCGGGGCGTGGCCGCGAGCGTGTCGCTCCTGGCCGATGGCCGGAGGGCCGTGGCCCTGACGGTGAACTTCCAGTGGGTGCGTGCCTCGCGACCGTTCGCCTATCGCGGGGGGGCGACGCCCCTCGATCATCCTCTCGCGGGGCGGGCGGTGGAGGCTGCGCTGCGCACGTGCCAGGCCTTGCCGGGGCTCCGTGGCTACGTCGGCGTGGACGTAGTTCTCACGAAATCGGAAGCGGTCGTCATCGAGGTGAACCCCCGCCTCACGACGTCTTACCTCGGCGTGCGTTTGGCGCTCGAAGGCAACGTCGCCGCCCTGGCGCTCGCCGCCTGTGCCGGCGCCCTCCCCGCGCCCCCGCTCGCCCGGCGGCAGGTGCGTTACACGGCAGGGGGCCGGATCGTCGCCACGGGCCCGCGGTCCTCCGAGCTCGAGCGCTCATGAACGGTCCGATCCTCGGCTGGGACGTGGGCGGGGCCAACCTCAAGGTCGCTCGCATCGGGGAAGACGGGCAGGCCGAGCCGAGGGTGCTCGAGCGCCCTTTCGCCCTCTGGCGCGAACCGCACCTCCTGCCGACGGTCCTGGCCGAGGCGGCCGACCGCCTGGGGAGCGCGCGCACGATGGCCGTCACCATGACCGCCGAGCTGGCCGATTGCTTCGCGACCAAGCGGGAAGGTGTCGTCTTCGTGCTCGACGCCTTTCGCACCGCGTTCCCCGACGTGAAGCCGTGGGTCTACGGTGTCGACGGACGATTCCGATCGGCGGAGGCGGCGCGGCGACGACCTCACCGAGTGGCGGCCGCCAACTGGATGGCGAGCGCGACCCTCGTGGCGCGCACGTTTCCCGACGCGCTCTTCCTCGACGTGGGCAGCACCACGACCGACGTGATCCCGATCGTCGGGGGCCGCGTGGCCGCCCGGGGGAGGACGGACCCGGCCCGTCTCCGCACCGGCGAGCTCGTCTACACGGGCGCGCTGCGAACGCCGGTCTGCGCCATCGTGCGCTCGGTCCCGTTGCGGGGCCGGCGGTGCCGCGTGGCCGCCGAGCACTTCGCCATCGTGGCCGACGTCCATCTCTGGCGGGGACGGATCGAGGAGGGCGGACTACACCTGCGAGACCCCGGACGGCCGGGGCCGAGGTCGGCCGGAGGCCGGCGCCCGGCTGGCCCGGATGGTCTGCGCCGATCTCGAGATGCTCGGCCCCGACGACATCACGGCGATCGCGGAGCACGTGGCGCGGGCCCAGGTGCGCCAGATCGCGGGCGGGATTCGGCAGGTGATGCGCCGCCTGGGCTCGGCCTGTCCCCGCCTGGCGGTTCTCGCGGGACAGGGCGCCTTCCTGGCGCGGGCCGCCGCAGAGGAGGTCGGCCTCGCGACCCACGACATGGCCGAAGATGTCGGGTCGGCCGCGGCGCGGGCCGCGCCCGCCGCCGCCGTGGCGTACCTGCTGGCCGATACGGCCGGAGCATGACCACGGACGCGGTCGTGAAGGTGGGCGGGAGCCTGCTCGTGGACGGGGACCTGCCCTCCCTCCTGACCACCCTGGGTGAGCTGGCGAGAGCGCACCGTCTGGTCGTGGTGCCGGGCGGCGGACCTCTGCGCAGACGCCGTGCGCGAGGTCAGCTCGCTCCACGACCCAGGCGCGAGCGCCGCGCATTGGATGGCGGTTCTCGCGATGGACCAGCACGCGCATCTTCTTGTGGGCCTGCGGCCGACGGCGCGCCTCGTCACCGGCCCGGATGAGATCGCAAACGTCCTGGCCGAGGGGCTGCTTCCCGTGCTCTCACCTTTCCGCTGGCTCCAGGCAGTGGATCCGCTTCCCCACGGTTGGCACGTCACCTCGGACAGCATCGCCGCCTGGGTTGCTGCGAGGCTCTCAGCGCGCCGGCTCGTGCTTCTCAAGTCGCTCGACGGCGTGCCGGGAGAAGGCGGCGACATCCTCGCCGAAGTGCCCCTGCGCTCGCCGGCCCTGGACGGGATCGTGGACGAGTATTTCGCGCAAGCGGTGGAACCCGGCCTGGAATGCTGGATCCTCAGCGGGCGCGAGCCTCAGCGGCTTCCCGAGCTGCTCAGGGATGGTCGAACGCGGGGGACACGCTTGCGCTGAGTGCCCGGGCCGCACCCACGCTGGGCTCGCCGCCGCCTTGCCTCCCCTCGCCGCGAGGCCCACCCGCCGCCGGCAACCCGGATACAATCGCGACGGCGGCTTCGCGACCTCGAGGCTCGCCCCGAACGGGGGTAGTGTTTGCCCCAACGTCAGCAATGGCCGGCGAGGAGAGTGGGTTGTGGGGCGCGAGAAGCTCTTCGGGCGGTGGTCTGCAACCGGACTGTCGAGTCGTGTCCACAGTGAAGCTCGATCGCCAATGGAACGAGGCGGAAAAGGCACGCGTGCGCGCGTGCCTGGACAAGGCCTTCGCGGTGGCCTTCCTTGTGGTAGGAGAGCGGCAGATTCTCTCCGTTGGTCATGGGATAGAAATACCAGGCGACGGTTGCCACCGACGGCAACTCGACGTCGTGAATCGAAGTTGGTCGGGAACGAAGCGCAGCCCATTGTTCTTCCTGCCCACTTCGCTGTTGACAGCGGGGGGAGCGTGTGTTTAGTGGCCGCCAGGAGCGGGGCGAGCGAGCTCTCCCGCCAAGAGGAGGGAACCGATATGAAGTACAGAACTGCGCTACTGACCGTGCTTCTTCTTCCTACCGCGGCCGGCGTCGCAATCGCGGATAATGAGGGAGGGGCAAATTGTGGTGGCCTTCCATCAAAGGGTGCGCTTGCTGCGTTCCTGGCGGCTGCGCCCGGCGTCGACGGTGATGCCGGGGGGCTCTTTCATGGTCAACGGATGTGGGGAGCCGTCGTAAACCGCGACGGACAGATCTGTTCCGTCGCGACCTCGACCAATGATCCGGCACAGGTTTGGCCGGGCAGCCAGGCGATCGCCAAGGCCAAGGCTTACACCGCCAACGCCTTCAGTCTCGATGCACTCGCTCTTTCCACGGCCCTTCTTTACACCTTTACGCAGCCGGGTCATTCGCTGTGGAGCCTCGGCCAATCAAACCTCTTCAACCCGACGTTTCTTGCTCCTCCCGGCGGCACGGGTGGTGGCAGGCATCAAATCGTGGGAGGTCTGATCTTCTTCGGCGGCGGTGTTCCGCTCTACAACAACTCCGGCAAGATCATCGGAGGACTGGGCATCAGCGGCGACACCTCGTGCACTGATCACGAGATCGCCAAGCGCGTCCGGAACCAGGCCGGCCTTAACCCGCCCGGCGGACCAAACGTCGACGACATCACTTACTCCTCAGCCGACGGCGCATCGGTGTTTACGCATCCGCTATGTCCTAACACGTGGCGCAATGGCGCGTTCATCGGTAACGAGGCGGTGGCGGTCGGTTACTGAGTCGCTGCGCACCCTGCCTCCTCGCACAGTCACGGGTTCACTTGGCCGACGGCGTCTGGAACGGCGGGGGCCCGGAAATAGTAATCGTGCCGACCATGCCGCCCTCGCGGTGGCCTTCCTTGTGGCAGGAGAGCGGCAGATCCTCTCCGTTGGTCATGGGATAGAAATACCACGCGACGGTTGCCCCCGACGGCAACTCGACATCGTGAATCGAACCGTGTACCTCCGCGAGCGACTCCCCACTCGCGCTCATGACCTCGACCTTGCGCGTGAAGACGTGCGTCGAGAGCGCGTCCGCCGTGAAGTAGTGCGCCTGAGGGCTGGGGTTGTGGATGACCAGCTTGTAGTACACCCCGCGCTCGAAGTGGAGATGGTCGGGAACGAAGCGCAGCGCATTGCTCTTCGTGCCGACTTCGACCTTCACCTCGACCGGGCTAGGTCCTTTCTGCGGTTCTGCCGTCTGGGCCATCCCCAGCCCTATCACCGCCGCCATTGCCGGCACCGACAGCCTCATCTGCATGTCCTGTACCCCCTCCCTAAGCGGGCGCCAGCCCCTCCCGCCCCCGAGCTGCTCAAGGGTGGCCCAACGCCGGGGACACGCCTGCGCTGAGCGCGAGGGCGGCGCGGAGGGCCCGCACTCGCGTTGCGCTCACGGTTCCCGCGCGGCCTCCCTCGCAGGCGCTGCCCCGGACCCCCACGATGTCGGCGCCGAGGTGCTGTGCGCGCCCGAGCTCCGCGGGACCCAGGGCGCCGGCCACCCCGGTCATGAGCCCGAGGGCCCGGGCCTCCGCGAAGAACGCGGCCACCCCGACCTCGCCGAGCGCGGTCAAGGTGGAGACGCCGTCCTTGACGGCGGTGTCCAGCATCACGCCGTGAACCCCGGCCTGGCGCGCGATGGATGGCAGCTCGCGGGGGGGCAGGGCAGAAACGCGCGATGCATCCGCGTAGGCCACCGCCACCAGGCGCGTGCGCGGATCGACATCCGCCGCCGCGCGGCGCACGGCGGCGAGCAGCTCCAGGGCCTGCTCGCGTCGGGCCGATCCGAGCAGGCCGATCTTGAGATAGTCGACTCCGCAGGCCGCGGCCCCGGCCGCCGCCAGCGCCATCGTGCCGGGGAGATGAGGCGCATCGCCCAGGGCGGCGCTCACTTGCACGGGCGGAGTCACCCGCGAGCGCACGGCGCGCAGCAGCGCGGGCGCCGGTGCCCCCAGGGACCCCTCCGCCGGGTTCTTCACGTCCACGATGTCGGCACCGCCCGCGATGGCCGCCTCCACTTCGTCGGGAGTCACGACGCTGACCAGGAGACGCACCACCCGCTCCTCCGCCACGGAACGTTCGTTCGGCACGGCGCTATCATAGTGGGACCGCCGCCCCCTGGAAACCACGAGGGGAAATCGTCATGACTGACGAAGCCGCCGATCTGCTGCTGGAGCGAAAGGCCCAGCTGCGCCGCCAAGCCTACGACGCGCGCAACGCGCAGGAAAACAAGGACGAGGTCTCCAGGACCATCATCGAGAGATTCATCGCCCTGCCCGCGTACGCCGCCGCCCACACCGCGATGTGGTACCTCGACGTGCGCTCCGAGGTACGCACCCGGCATCAGCTCGCGGACGCCCTGAACGGGGGCAAACGCATCATCGTGCCCTATTGCACCGTGGACGAGAGCGGGGCGAACAAGCTCGGACTCTGGCATCTCACCAGCATGGACGAGCTGGTGGTGGGCAAGTGGAAGATCCTGGAGCCGCCCCGGGAGCGATGGGGAGAGACGGGCAAGGAGGTGGAGCCCCGGGACCTGGATCTGGTGATGGTGCCCGGGGTGGGCTTTGCCCGTGACGGTGCTCGCATGGGCAACGGCCAGGGTTACTACGATCGGCTCCTCGATCAGGTGCGGCCGGACGCGCCCTTGATCGCGCTGGCCTACGAATGCCAGATGTTTCCGGAGCTGGCGGTCGGCCCCCAGGACATCAGCATGGACAAGGTGGTCACGGAAAAGGCGGTCTACGAAGGCCACGGGCGAAGGCCGCGATGAGCCGCGCCTGTGTCGAGGACACCTATGCCGAGGCGTTCAAGAGCCTGTACGCCGAGGTCCTGATCACCGCCCGGGATCGCACCTGGCTCGACCATGCGGTCAACGCGACCACCGGCAACGGCTCCTCCAGCATCCTTTGCGATTGCGAGGCGGGTCTCGACCGCTACGTGGGCCCCGGCGGCGACGAATCGTTTGCGACGCCGGATGGCCGCCCGGGGGCCATCATCCAGCTCCACGTGCCGCGCTTCCGCAAGGACCGGGTAGAAGCCCTGGAGCGCTCGCTCCTGGTGCGCATCAGCCAGAACGTGCTCACGTGTGCGACCGCGGCCTGCTTCAACCTGCTCGACACCGATCCCTACTACAAGCTGGGGCGCAAGATCGCCTATTTCGGCGATGGCTACCAGTTCCGCGACGTGCGTCACGGCCGGCGAGTGTGGGTGATTCCCATCCTCGGCGGCGAGTTCGTGGTGGACCGGCGCTTCGGCTACCGCGAGGGACTGATGGGCGGCAACATCTGGTACTTCGGCAAGGACGTGGATTCCGCCCTCGCCGCGGCCGAGCGCGGTGTGCGCGCGGTCGAAGACATGCCCGGTGTGATCATGCCGTTTCCCGGGGGCATAGCCAGCAGCGGGTCGAAAGCCGGGAGCAAGTATTCCTTCTCCGTCGCCAGCACCTACGAAAACTTCTGCCCCACGCTGCGGGAAAGACTGGGCGAGACGTCCAGGCTGCCCGAAGGCGTCGGCTCGGTGATGGAGATCATCATCGACGGCCGCGATCTCAAGTCCATCATCGACGCCACCCAGGCGGCGATCGCGGCGACGCTGGACACACCCGACCTGGTGCGAATCTCCGCCGGGAACTATGGCGGCCGGCTGGGCAAGAGCTTCATCTACCTGCACCCGGACAAGCAGCCTCCGCTCAACTGATCGGCGTCTAGCGAGCTCCGCTCAAGTCGACCGACCACGTCCGGTCGGCCCAGGCGAGGGTCAGGGTCAGGGCATTGGAGCCCGAGGGCGTGAGGCTGATCGAGAATGGATCGACGGGTGGATTGGCGGTGCCCGGCCTCATGATCACCCGGGCGACCTCCGTATTCGCGATTCCGGCGACGTTCTGCGCGCGATTCATGTTGTAACCCTCGAGGTGGGGCCACAGACGCTTCGCGGCCGTCGCGGGAACCGAGAACCCCATGGCGTTCGCGAGGGCTCCGAGCTCGATCCCGGGGTCCGAGTTCAGAATGAGCAGCCAGTCACCCTCCTGCGGGGCGGAGACGTAGACCGAATACTTGCCGGCGGGGACTCTCCTTCCCCCGCCGGGGCGTCGGTTGCGGCTACAGCTGCTCCCGCTGAGGCAGTCGAGCGAGAGGTCGCCTTCCGTCGTGAGGGTGGTGACTTCGTCTGCGCCCGCCCGCCAGACACGGTCGTCGGGCAACTGGGCGATCAGGGATTCGAGGGAGCGGCCCTTCAGCTCGGCCCGCCCGTATTCGACCGTCACTTTCTTGCCTTGGATCGTTCCGTCCGCCATGCCTCGGGTGGCGGCCCGAGCGCTTGTCAGGCTGCAAAAGGAAGCGGTGACCAGGGCGCATGACAAGGCTCGTTTCATCGAGGGCACGGCGCTATCATAGTGGGACCGAACCCCCCTGGCACCTCTCTGCATGAATAGAGCCCGTCGATGAACGCGCGGGGCCGATTCGCGGGCCAGAGCGCGGTGGTGACCGGCGCCTCCAGCGGCATCGGGCGGGCCGTGGCGCTCGCCTTCGCGCGCGAGGGGGCACAGGTCCTGCTCACGTACCGGCGCAACGCGGAAGGGGCGCAGGAGGTCGCGGACCAGATCCGGGGGGCCGGAAGTCAGGTCTCCCTGATCGAGGTCGACCTCTCGCGCGAGGCCGAGGTGGACCGTCTGGTGGACGAGGCTTTCCGGCGCCTCTCCCGCGTGCATGTCTGGGTCAACAACGCGGGGGCGGACATCCTCACGGGAGAGGGCGCTTCGCGCTCCGATGTCGAGAAGCTCGACCGTGTCCTCGGCGTGGACTTGCGGGGCACGATCCTCTGCTCATGGCAGGCGGCGCTTCGTCTGCGCGCCCAGGGGGGCGGCGTGATCCTCAACGTTTCCTGGGATCACGTCCTCACCGGCGCCCCGGGGCGCGAAGCGGAGATCTACGCCGCGGCCAAGGGGGGCATCCTCGCGTTCAGCAAGAGCCTGGCCCGGACCTTCGCCCCCGAGGTCCGCGTGAACGTGCTGGCCCCCGGCTGGATCGCCACCGCCTTCGCGGCCGGTCTCTCGGAGGACGAACGCGTGCGCATCGCCGAGGCGACGCCGCTCGGGCGTTGGGGCACCCCCGAGGACGTGGCGCAGGCCGCGCTTTTCCTGGCCTCGGGGGAGGCGGGGTTCCTGACGGGGGCGACGGTGCTGGTGAACGGCGGCACGGTGATGTAGCTTCTGCCCTGCGGGGGAAGGAGGCGGCCATGACCAAGGCCAAGCTCGGGACCTACAGCGAGGACGAGATCCGCAGCAAGCTCGAGAAGCTGCCCGGTTGGTACTACGAGGAGGGCTGGATCCGCCGCCGGTACACGACGGATGGCTGGCCCACGACGCTGATGCTCGTGAACCAGATCGGCTACCTGGCGGAAGCGGCCTATCACCACCCCGACCTCACGGTGACCTGGGCCAAGGTCGGGGTGAAGCTCAAGACCCACTCCGAGAACGGGATCACGGGCCGGGACTTCGAGCTGGCGCGTAAGATCGAGGAGATCGTGCTCTGGCGGCCGGGGGAAGGCTCGGCTCTCGAAGGGACGCCCAACAAGTTCGTGATGAGCGGCAAAGCGGGCAGCTGAAGCAGGGTCCCGCTGTGCCATGACGGTCCTTTTCGTCACCGGCAAGCTCGCAGCGCCGCTCCTGCGCGACACCCTGGAGGGGATGCGGGCCGAGTTCGACTACGAGGTCGCCGTCCTGGGGATCAGCGTGGCCGCGCTCATGACCACGGAATGGGTGGCCCGGTTCCTGGCGGTGCCCCCCGGCGTGGACCTGATCCTGCTGCCGGGACACGTCCAGGGCGACCTAGACGTCCTCGAGCAGCGGTTCGGGGTGCGAGCCGAGAAAGGTCCCAAGGACCTGCGCCAGATCCCCGAGCACTTCGGCATGGCCGCGGCCCGGGCGGACTACGGAGCCTATGACGTCCAGATCCTGGCCGAGATCAACAATGCGCCGAGCCTGCCCCTGCCGGAGATCCTCCGCCGAGCGGGCGAGCTTCGCCGCTTCGGGCGCGGAGATCATCGACGTGGGCTGTACGAAGGGCCGGCCCTTCGAGGCCCTGCCCGACGTGGTCTCCGCCCTGCGCGGCAACGGACACCGGGTCAGCATCGACAGCTTCGAGACCGAAGAGATCCGTACGGCGGTCCGGGCCGGCGCCGAGCTGGTGCTGAGCGTCAACGGCTCGAACCTGGAGCTGGCGCGAGAGCTCGGGGCCACCGTCGTCGTGATCCCCGACTTCGGCGCGGGGCTCGAGAGCTTGTACCGCAACGTGGACGCTCTCGAGCGCTGGGGCGTTCGCTTCATCCTGGACCCCGTGCTCGAGCCCATCGGCTTCGGCTTCGCCGAGTCGTTCCACCGCTACTACGAGGTGCGCAAGCGCTACCCCGACGCCGAGATCCTGATGGGAACCGCGAACCTGACGGAGCTGACCGAGGCCGACACCACCGGCATGGCGGCGCTGCTCCTCGGCTACTGTCAGGAGCTGGGCATCCGCTACGTGCTCACCACGGAAGAGATCCCCTGGGCCCGAGGCGCCGTGCGCGAGACCGACATCGCTCGCCGGCTCATGCACTACGCGGTCGGCAAGAAGAGCCTGCCCAAGCACGTGGACAGCCGGCTCCTCACCGCCAAGGACCCCTCCGTGGCCGCCTACACCGAGACGGAGCTCCGGCAGATGCAGGCGCAGATCACGGACCTGGACTACCGCATCTTCACCGACCGCGACCGGATCCACGTCTTCAACGCGGAGCATTTCGTGAGCGGGACCGACATCTCCGAGATCTTCGCCCAGCTCGACGTGGAGGAGGCGACGCACGCCTTCTACCTGGGCAAGGAGCTCCTGAAGGCCAGCCTGGCCGTCACCCTGGGGAAGACGTACCGGCAGGAAGGGGAGCTTTCCTGGGGATACCTGACGCCTGTGGAACCCGAGGACGTGTCTTCCCCGGCCCGGCGGGAGAGCCGCCGCCGCGCGGCCCGCGAGCGCGCCGACCGCCGGCGCGCGGCCAGCCGCCGCCAGGCCCCCCGCAGCTAGGACGCTTTGATGCTGTCGGACAACTGCAATAGGATTGGGTGACGGAGGAGTCCATGACCTCGAAGCAGGTGTCGGTTCGGGTGAACCTGGCTCAACTGCGCCGAGCGAAGAAGCTGCTGGCCGCGCGGACCACGTCGGAAGTGATTCGCCAGGCGCTTGGCCTCGTGACCGAGAAGGCCCTCCATGATCAGGTTGTCAAGCGCTTCAGTGGCGTCGGCTCTCGAGATGCCTTCAGAGAAGACTAGGTTTGCCGTCTACGATACGTCGATCTACATCGAGAACTTCCGGACGGGCCGATTCACGAGCGCGATTGTCGGGTCGCCCTACGTCCCCCGGTGCTCATCTGTCGTGCTGCACGAGCTGCTTCGCGGAGCGCGCACCCGCGAGGAGGAAGCTTTCGTGGGCGGGCTCACGAAGAACTGCCGGCTTCTGACGCCGACCGAGCAGCACTGGCACGAAGCTGCGGAGGTGCTGAGGGCCGTGAAACGCCGCGAGCATTACGACGCGAAGAAAGTCACGAGACTCGCGTTTGACGTGCTGATAGCTCTCGCGGCCCGAAGCATAGGAGCCACGCTCATCACGTCGAACAAGAGTGATTTCGAGGTGATTCGGCGCCACCTGAGGTTTCAGGTCGCCTATTGGTAAGACCAACGGCGCCTTCCACCGCCGGGTGGGAGGGCCGCCGCCAAACGTCCCGCGGCTAGGATCCTCATGGCCGACATCCTCGTCGAGGAGCTAGACAATGCGCCGGACCCCGCCCAGGCCTGTGCGCGGTTCCTGGACCTGCCTTTTCCCCTGCTCCTCGAGAGCGCTCTTACTTCGGAAAAGCTCGGCCGATTCTCGTACCTGGCGGCGGACCCCTGGCTCGTCCTTCAGAGCAAGGGATCGGCGCTCGCATGGCATTCCGCGGCGGGAGTCGAGCGCTCGACGGGAGACCCCTTCGCCGCGCTCCAGACGGTTCTTGCCCAGCACGCGCTCGACGCCCTTCCCGGCCTGCCGGTCTTCCAGGGCGGGGCCGCCGGCTACCTGGCCTACGATCTCTGCCACCACATCGAGCGGCTTCCGTCTCCGCGCTTCGACGACCTGGACCTGCCGGAGATGTGCCTCGGCCTGTACGACTGGACGATCGCGTGGGACCACGCCCTTGGCCGAGCGTGGCTCTTCTCGACCGGCCTTCCCCACCGCGACGGACGGCAGAGCTCCGAGCGGGCGCAGGTGCGGTCGCGCATGGTCCTGGAGAGACTGGCCGCGGGCCCCGCCAAGCCGAAGGAGCCGGTGCGGGACCGGCGAGCCTCCCCGGTTCCCGCCACGGGCCCGCAGACCTACGCGGTGCACGGGATGCCCGGAGTCTCCTCCACGTTCTCCCGCGACGGGTACCTGCGGGCGGTGGAGCAGACGAGGGAGTACGTCCTGGCCGGGGACATCTTCCAGGCCAACCTCTCGCAGCGCCTCGAGGCGGCCGTGGAGGACCATCCCTTCGCGCTCTACACGCGCCTCCGCCGTCGCAACCCCGCCCCGTTCGCGGCCTACTTCGACTTCGGCCCCGCCGCGGTCGTGAGCGCCTCCCCCGAGCGCTTCCTGCGCCTCACCGGCGACTCCGTGGAGACGCGGCCGATCAAGGGCACCTCCCCCCGCGGGTGGACTCCGCGGCACGACTCGGCGCTGGGGGAAGCCCTCTCCGAGAGCGACAAAGACCGGGCCGAGAACGTCATGATCGTGGACCTCCTCCGCAACGACCTCTCCAAGGTCTGCCGGGACCACACGATCGAGGTCCCCGAGCTGTGCCAGGTCGAGCGCTACGCCACCGTGCACCATCTGGTCTCCACGGTGGTGGGACGTCTCAGACCCGGCCTGGGACCCGTCGATCTCCTCCGGGCCACGTGGCCCGGAGGCTCCATCACCGGCGCGCCGAAAGTGAGGGCGATGGAGATCATCGCCGAGCTGGAGCCCACATGCCGCAGCGTCTACACTGGCTCCGTCGGCTACTTTTCGTTCGGGGGCGCGGTGGACACGAGCATCGCCATCCGCACCTTCATTGCGAAACCGGGTCGCGCCTACTTCCAGGCGGGCGGAGGCATCGTGGCCGACTCGGATCCGGAGCGCGAGTACGACGAGACGCTCGACAAGGCACGGGGGATGGTGGCGGCGCTGGAGGGCGCTCTTGGTCCTGCTGATCGATAACTACGACTCGTTCGTCCACAACCTGGCGCGCTACGTGCGGGAGCTGGGCGAGCCGACCGCCGTCCACCGCAACGACGCGATCACGATCGAGGAGATCGCGGCCCTGGCGCCGAGCCACATCATCGTCTCCCCGGGCCCCTGCACGCCACGCGAAGCAGGGATCTCCAACGACGTGATCCTGAAGTTGGGCCCGCAGGTGCCGATCCTGGGGGTCTGCCTGGGCCACCAGTGCCTGGCCGCGGCGCTGGGGGGCCAGGTGGTTCGCGCGGGACGCCCGCGACACGGGAAGACGTCGCCCATCCACCATTCCGGCGAGGGGATCTTCACCGGCGTGCCCAGCCCCTTCCCGGCCACGCGCTATCACTCGCTGCTGGTGGCGGGGGAAGGCCTGCCCGCGTGCCTCGAGGTGGTGGCCAGGACCTCCGAGGGCGAGATCATGGCCCTCCGGCACCGGACCTTGCCCCTCTGGGGCGTGCAGTTCCACCCCGAGGCCGTGCTGACCGAGCACGGCTACGTGCTGCTGCGCAACTTCCTGTCGCTGTCGGCGAGAGCCGCGTGAGTGCTTGCGGCGTGCCGGGGATGGAAGTGACCCAAAGGTCGTGGCCATGATCATCGAGAGCATCATCACGACCCAGGACCGCGAGGGACGAGCCAACTTCGCCCCGATGGGAGTGGTCTGGGGCGAGGAGGAGATCGTCGTCAAGCCGTACCGTGAGACCACGACCTGCCAGAACCTGCTCGAGACCGGGGAGGCGGTCGTGAACCTCGTCGATGACGTCCTCTATTTCGTGAGGGGCGCGCTCGGCTCCCCCACGTTTCCTTCGGTGCCGGCGGTGGTAGTCCGGGGCGTGGTGCTCGAGGGCGCCTGCTCCTGGCGGGAGATCAAGGTGCGGGAGGCGGAGACCGACGAACCGCGGGCGCGGTTCGTCTGCGACGTCGTGCACCGAGGGGTAAGGCGCGAGTTCCTGGGCTACAACCGCGCACGAAGCGCGGTGCTGGAGGCGACGATCCTCGCCACGCGCACGCGGTTTCTCCCCATCGACGAGATCCTGGCGGAATATCGGCGGCTCCAGGTGATAGTGGACAAGACGGCGGGACCTTCCGAGCGGGAAGCGATGGCCCTGCTGAGCGACTTCGTCCGGTCCGAGGCGGTGGCTCTCAAGGACGGAGCCCGATGAGCGATTCTCGGGCCGTCTTCGTGGAAGCACCGTCGCGGCTGCACATGGGGCTGATCGACCTCCGGGGGGAGTTCGGCCGCCGGTTCGGCGGGATCGGCGCCGCCCTCGAAACCCCGTCCCTCCTCCTCGAAGCTCGACCGGCCGGACGATTGTCCGCGGAGGGGGAGGAGGCCGAGCGCCTGCTTCTCTACGCCCGGCGGTTCCTGGACCGGCACGGCATCAAAGGGGGGGCGTGGTTGCGGGTCCATCGCGCGATCCCTGCTCATTCGGGGCTGGGATCGGGGACCCAGCTCGCCCTGGCCACGGCCCGGGCCTTGGCCACGCTCTTCGACCGGCCCTTCGCCGCGCCGGAGCTGGCCGAGGCCACGGGCCGTGCCCAGCGCTCCGCCATCGGGACCTGGGCGTTCGAGCAAGGGGGGTTCCTCCTCGAGGGGGGGCGCTCCCTCCGGGGCGACGGGCCGGCGCCGCTCCTGCTCCGTCGCCCCATGCCCGCCGAATGGCGTTGCGTGGTCGCCATTCCCGACGTCCCGCCGGGGCGGAGCGGCTCCGACGAGGAGGAGGCCTTCCGCAGCCTCCCCCCGCCGCCCCCCGAGATGGCGGGACGGGTCGCCCACTTGATCCTGATGGTCCTCCTCCCCGCGCTGGTGGAAGAGGATTTGACGACATTCGGGTTCGGCCTCACCGAGATCCAGCGGCTGGTCGGCGAGATGTTCCGGCCGGTGCAGGGCGAGCGCTTCGCCCACTCCCGGGTGGCCGAGCTCGTGGGCGAGCTCCTGGCCGGCGGTGCTTCGGGGGCCGGCCAGTCTTCCTGGGGCCCGGCTGTGTACGGCCTCGTGCGGGGCGAGGAGGCGGCGCGAAGCCTGGCCCGCCGTGTCGAGGATCGCCTGGACGGGCACGGAGTCGTCCTCGCCACCGGCTTCGACAACCGCGGCGCTCGCTGCTGGACGGTCGACGCTCCCTACGATCGGCTTCGATCGTGACGTTCAAGCGAAAACTTCTCGTCGCCTTCTCCGCCCTGACGATCCCCCTCGCCGTCATCGGGGCGCAGGCTCTTTGGAGCGTTCACCAGCAGACGGCGGCGCTCAGACGCCTGCAGCTCGGCCTCGAGCGGGCGCGGATCTTCGCCGAGGTCGAGTCTTCGACCTACCGCAAAGTGCGGAAGATTCGTGACTACCTCAGCGGCCAGGCCCCCACGGCGAGGGCGGAATTCGAGGGGCTCGACCGGCTGTCCCGTGCGAAGCTCGTGGAGTGGAGGGCGGCGACCGACGATCCCGCTGATCTCCGCCTCGTGCGCGCTTACGAGGAGCTGGACGGGCGAATCGTTCTCCTCGCCGCCCACCTCTTCTCCCTCTTCGACGACGGGAAGAGGGAGCAGGCGCTCCGGCTCGTGCAGGAGGAGCTGAACGGCCGCCTGCTTCCCGCCCTCGACGGCACGATCACGGCCATCTCCACGAGCTCGCGGATGCGCAATGTCCAGCGCGCCTTCGGCGAGGTCGAGGCCAGCGCGCGCTCGACCGCCCTCCTCCTCGTCATCATCATCGCCGCCTCCGCGATCTCCATCGCCGCGTTCTCCGTCGTGATCGCGCGCACTCTGGCCCGCCCCGTCGAGCAGCTCAAGGCGACCATGGACGGGCTCGGCGAGGGCCATTTCGATCGGGCGCAGACCCTCGACGTCAGCGGGAAGGACGAGATCGGCGACCTCGCCCGGGCGTTCGTGCGGATGTCGGAGCGGCTCCAGCACGCGCAGGAAGAGCTCCGCCGCAAGATCGATACCTTGCGGGACACCCAGTCCCAGCTCATCCAGTCCGAGAAGCTCGCTTCGCTGGGCCAGATGGCGGCCGCGGTCGCCCACGGCCTCCGCAACCCCCTGGCCAGCATCCGGGCGGCGACCCAGTTGACCCTCCGCCGCCTCCCGTCGGAGAGCCCCCTGCGGGAGCACCTGACGGCCGTCATCGAAGAAGTCGATCGCCTCGAGAAGCGCATCGTGCACCTCCTCGACTTCACGAGACCGGTGGCCTTTGCCCCGGCGCCGACCTCGCTGCAGGGTCTCGTGGAGGGGGTGGTGGCGGTCTTCGGCGAGAAGATCTCGAAGCAGGGCGTGCATCTGACCGTCGGCTTCGATCCTTCGCTTCCGGAGGCCTGGGTCGACGCGGCGCAGGTCGAGCAGGCGATCATAGAGGTCATGGGCAACGCGCTGGAGGCCATGCCCGATGGCGGGTCGCTCGCGGTCGCGGTGCGCTCCCCGGCGCCCGGGCGCGATGCCGGCGCCCTCCGGCTCACCGTCGAGGATACCGGCGAAGGCATCTCGGCCCCGGACCTGGCTCGGGTCACCGAGCCCTTCTTCACCACCAAGGCCGACGGGACCGGGCTCGGCCTCGCGATCGCGAAGCGCTTCGTCGTGCAGAACAGGGGCGATTTCGCCATCTCGAGCGTGGAGCAAAAAGGCACCGTGGTGACCGTCACCCTGCCCGCCGTGGGGCCGGCCCCCGAATCGGCACCCTGATGCCGCGCTTCAGCGTCCTGATCGTCGACGACGAAAAAACCCTCGCGCGTTCGATCAAGCTGTTCCTGGAGGAGCACGGCTACGAAGCCGAGGTCGCGAGCGACGGCGACCGCGCCCTCGAGCTCCTGGAGAAGATGCACCCGGACCTCGTCCTTCTCGACCTCCGGCTCCCCAAGGTGGGCGGCCTCGACCTCCTGAAGAGGATCCGTGGGCACGATCCTTCGGTGGCCGCGGTCATGATGACGGCGTACGGGACGATCGAAGGTGCGGTCGAGGCGATGAAGCTCGGAGCCTTCGACTACGTCACGAAGCCCATCGACCTGGACGAGCTGAAGCTCATCGTGGAGCGGGCGCAGGAGGACCGCCGCCTCCGCCAGGAGGTCCGGTACTACCGCGAGAAGGAGGCCCGGGACTTCGAGAGCGGGTCGCTCCTCGGCCGCGGCGAGGCGATGCAGCAGGTCCTCCGGGAGATCGAGCGGCTCGCCTCCCACGCCCAGGCCCCGGCGGTGCTCCTCACCGGCGAGACCGGCACGGGAAAGAGCCTGGTCGCGCGCGCGCTCCACGCGCGGAGCCGGCGGGCGCACGGCCCGTTCATCGAGGTCGACTGCACCTCCCTGCCCCCGAGCCTGATCGAGACCGAGCTCTTCGGCTACGAAAAGGGCTCGTTCACGGACGCCCGGGAGTCCAAGATCGGGCTGATCGAGGCGGCGGAGGGAGGGACCGTCTTCCTGGACGAAGTCGGCGACCTCGAGCTTGCGCTCCAGGGCAAGCTGCTCCGCGCCATCGAGGAGCACACCGTGCGGCGGGTCGGGAGCGTGCGGGACCTGAAGGTCGACGCCTGGATCCTCGGGGCCACGAACAAGGACATCACCGCGATGCTGGCCGCCGGCTCCTTCCGGAAGGACCTGTACTACCGTCTTGCCGTCGTCCGCATCCATCTCCCGCCGTTGCGGGAGCGGGCGGAGGACATCGGGCTTCTCGCCGAATTCTTTCTCGAGCGCTTCCGCGCCAAGTACGGCAAGCGCGTCTCGCGGCTCAGCGTGGCCGCTGTGGCCAGCCTCGGGGAGTACGACTGGCCCGGCAACCTCCGCGAGCTGAGGCACGCGATCGAGCGCGCCGTGCTCGCCTCCTCGCCGGCCGCGACCGAGCTGGACGAGGGCGCGCTCGGCCTGCTGATCGGGAACGCGGCCGCGCGGCCCGTCGCAGAAGCGAGCGCCGCCGGGGGGCGCGTTCCCCCGACGGGCCTGAGCCTCGCGGACGGAGAGCGCGCGATGATCGAGCGCGCGCTCGCGGAAGCAAACGGGAACCAGACCAAGGCGGCCAGGCTGCTCGGAATCAGCCGAGATACCCTCCGCTACCGGATGGCGAAGTCCAAGATCACGATTTGATCCCGAGACGAGCCGTGGGTGGGGCTTATCCCCCATTCGGGTGAAATCGCGCACGTGTGTCAATTGAGGTCGCCGAGCCGCATCAACGACTTAGTCAACTGAAGACGTGGCACGGCCTATGCTGGGGTCCACCTTATCTAGTAGACCCCGAAAGGGGTGTGGGAGACACGCATGGAATGGACGACCCCCGAGTTCACCGAGATCAGCATGGACGCCGAGATCGGTCGGTATCAGCAGGACGACAACAGCCCCATCGTCGCTGAGGACTAAGCCCGGAGCAGCCCTTCGCCCTGGTCGATGCGGCGGGGTGAAGGGCTGTCGTACGTGTCTCTCTTGGAGGCCGCCTTCTTGCTCGTCCGGGTCCTGGGTTCCGCGGCCGGCGGCGGCTTCCCCCAGTGGAACTGCGGGTGTCCCAATTGCCGAGGCGCCCGCGAGAAGACGCTCAAGGCTACGCCGCGGACGCAAGAGTCCGTGGCCCTCTCGGCCGACGGGGCGGGGTGGTTCCTCCTGAACGCGTCGCCCGAGATCCGCCAACAGATCGAGGGTTTTCCGGCCCTGCATCCTCGCGCCCCGCGTCAGAGCCCGATTCGAGCGATCCTCCTGACCAACGGGGACCTCGATCACTGTCTCGGGCTCCTGTCTCTTCGCGAGTCGCACCCGATCACCGTCTACGCGACCGACGGCGTCCGGAGGGGGTTTACCGAGGGCAACGTGCTCTATCGGACTCTCGAACGCTTCGAGGGCCAGGTCACGTGGCGCAGCCTGAAGCTGGGCCAGGAGGAGGAGCTGAAGCTCGAGGACGGCCGGCCGAGCGGCCTCTCGGTCGAGGCGATCGCGGTTCCCGGCAAGGCCCCCCTCCACCTCGAAGCCTTGCGCTCTGCCGAACCCGCGGACAACGTCGCTTTGCTCCTCCGCGAGCCGGCCCGGGGCCGGGTACTCGCGTACGCATCGGCCGTCGGTCGGATCACCCCGGCGGTCCGCGCCGCGCTCGCCGACGCCGATTGCGTGTTCTTCGACGGCACGTTCTGGTCGGGTGACGAGCTGATCACCGGGGGCCTCGGCACGAAGCGCGCCGACGAGATGGCGCACGTCCCCGTGGGCGGTGCTACCGGCAGCCTGGAGGGCCTCCGCGGCCTCCGGGCCGCACGCAAGATCTACATCCACGTGAACAACACGAATCCGCTCCTGTGCGAGGACGGGCCCCAGCGCGCGATGGCCGAGGCCGCGGGCTGGGAGGTCGCCTGGGACGGCATGGAGATCGACCTGTGACCGAGGCCCCCCCGCCGCTCGGCCGGGAAGAGTTCATCGAACGGCTGCGGAGCGAGGGCGAGCGCCGCTATCACGATCACCACCCGTACCACTTGATGATGCACGAGGGTCGCCTCACGCCGCTTCAGCTCCGGGAGTGGGTCCGGAACCGCTACTACTACCAGACCCGCATCCCCATCAAGGACGCGATCATCCTCTCCAAGTCGGAGGACCCGGCGTTTCGGCGCCTGTGGATCCACCGGATCCACGACCACGACGGCACCGAGGACACCGAAGGAGGCCTCGCCCTCTGGCTGCGGCTCGCCGTGGGGGTCGGGCTGGATCGCGAAGAGGTGGCGAGCTGCCGCTCGGTGCTCGCCGGCGTGCGGTTCGCGTGCGACAGCTACGTCGAGCTGGTGCGCCAGCGCCCCCTGGTGGAGGCGGTGGCTTCGTCACTCACCGAGTTCTTCGCCCCCGACCTCATGTCCCGGCGCATCGTCGCGTGGGAGAAGCACTACCCGTGGGTCAGCCCCGAGGTGCTCGCCTACTTCCGCGCCCGCGTCACCCGGGCGCGCCACGACTCCGCGGAGGCCATCGAATTCGTGGTAGGGAACGCCACCACCCGGGCGGCGCAGGAGCGCTGCGTGGACGCCCTCATCCGGAAGACCGAGGTTCTCTGGCACCTGCTCGACTGCCTCTACGCCGCCTACGTCGAGCCCGCGTGGGGGGCCCGGCCGTGATCCCCCCGGACGCCCGGCCGCGGTTGGCCAGCAAGGCGCGCATCCGCTTCGATCGCAAGACCGAGCGCTACCTGCTGCTCTACCCGGAGAAAGGGCTGGAGCTCAACCCCACGGCGGCCGACATCGCCCGTCTGTGCACGGGAGAGCACACGCTCACGGACATGGTGGAGCGTCTCGTGGACAAGTACCCCAAGCAGCCGCGGCCGGACATCGAGCGCGAGATGCGGGCTTTCCTGGCCGTTCTCGGGGAGCGAGGCCTCGTGCGGTACGAGGCATGAACGGGGCCTACCGGCCCTACACCCTGATCGCCGAGCTGACCTACAAGTGTCCCCTCCGCTGCGTCTATTGCTCGAACCCGCTGGACTACGCGGGCCACGATCAGGAGATGGACACGGAGACCTGGCGGCGGGTCTTGCGGGAGGCGGAAGCGCTCGGCGTCGTGCAGGTCAACCTGACGGGGGGCGAGCCCCTCGTCCGGAGCGATCTCGAGTCGCTCATCGAGGAGGCGCGCCGGCTCGACCTCTACACCAACCTCATCACGAGCGGCATCCCGCTCACCCGGGAACGCCTGACGCGTTTCCGTCAGCTCGGCCTGGACAACGTCCAGGTGTCCGTCCAGGACGTCGCCGCGCCCGCGTCCGACCGCATCGCCGGCCTCCGTTCCTTCGACCGGAAGCTCGAAGTGGCCCGCTGGGTGAAGGAGCTGGGCTTCCCGCTTACGCTCAACACGGTCCTGCACCGCGACAACCTCGACCGCGTGGAGGAGGTGGTCGCGCTGGCCGAATCCCTCGCGGCCGATCGATTGGAGCTGGCGAATACGCAGTATCTCGGCTGGGCGCTCCTGAACCGGCGCGCGCTCCTGCCCACCCGCGCGCAGCTCGATCGCGCGCGGAAGGCGGCGGACGCGGCCCGCGAGCGGCTCAAGGGCCGGATGGAAGTGCTGTTCGTCCTGCCCGACTATTACTCGGAGTTTCCGAAGGCGTGCATGGACGGGTGGGGCCGCCGCTTCATCCTGGTGAGCCCGGACGGCCTGGCGCTTCCCTGCCACGTGGCGCATACACTTCCCGGCATCACGTTCGACAACGTTCGCGCGCGCCCGCTGGAGGAGATCTGGCGGGAATCCATCGGATTCAACCGCTACCGGGGCGAGGAGTGGATGCCCGAGCCCTGCCGGAGCTGCGACCGTCGCGCGATCGACTACGGCGGTTGCCGATGCCAGGCCTTCCACCTCACCGGCGACGCCGCGGCGACCGACCCCGCGTGCTCCCTCGCGCCCCGGCACCGGATCGTCGAAGAAGCGCGAGAACGGGCGGACCGGGAGGCGGAGAGTCCCGTGGACCTTCAATACCGGACGGCGTCGCCGGCCCTCCGCGCGTGACGAGGCGGACGAGGGTGGACACGAGCCTCTGGATCCTGCTGGTGCTGGTGGGGGTCGCCGTGGTCGTCGCCTTCGTCAAAGGCCCGACCGTGCCGGTGCAGGGTCTCGCCGCGAGCGCCCGGCTCTTCCGCGGAGTCTGGATCGAGCTGGCGCTCGGCTTCCTGCTGGCGGGACTGCTGGAGGTGTTGCTGCCTCAGCCCGTGATCTCCCGATGGCTCGGCGCCGAGCACCCCGTGCGCGGCATCCTGGTCGGCTGGGGGGCCGGTCTCATCATCCCGGGTGGGCCCTACCTCGTCTTTCCTGCCGTGGCCAACCTCTTCCGGAACGGCGCGGCCCCCGGCCCGCTCATCGCGCTGGTGACGGCGAAGACGCTGGTCAGCCCCATCCGCATGCTGACGTACGAGGCACCGCTCCTCGGCTGGCCCCTCACGCTCGCCCGCTTCATCCCCGGCGTGCTGCTGCCGCCCTTCATGGGGCTCATTGGTCAGTGGCTGTTCGCCGTGTTCGCGCGGAACTAGACCCGCTGCGGTAGCTCGCTGCTTCCTTCAGCGCCGTTGCTGCACGCGGATCCGATCCGGCGAGTGGACGCGGCGTGACCCCCAGCGCGATCGTGGTGCCAAGCCCGGCGTACAGATAACGCTCGCCAAAGGCCCGCTTGAGCGCCACGAACGTGGGCTCACCCGTGCAGTGGCCGGGCGCCACGTACTGCACGCCCCACTTGTCGCGTAGGCTGGAAACGATCTTTTCGATTTCCCCGTTCTCGGCCACGACCAGATGAAACCCGCCGGCGACGAGATGGATGCGCGGGTTGATCGAGGCCGCGGCTTCCACGATCTTGTCGATTCCCGGATGCGAGCAGCCGACCACGAGTACGATGCCGTCGGGAGTATCGATGGCCAGCGACAACTCTCGCAGTTCCAACGTGGTGGGCTTGTCAGATACGAGCGCGATCAGATGGATGCCGGGGGCGATCTCAGTCGTCTTCTCGATCAACTCGAAGCTGGCTCGAGGCCAGGCGCTACCAAACTTCATCACGGACGGAGGCGCACCGTCGTAGTAGCGCTGCTCCGGCGGCAGCGATTCGTCCTTGCGATAGAAGCTGCTCGGCAGTGAGAAGCCATATACCCCGAAGTTCTCCTTGGGGGCGTAGATCCTGACCTTGGGCTTGACGCTTAGCAGGTACTCCATACCCCCCATGTGGTCGCCGTGCCGGTGGGACAGGACCGCAAAGTCGAGTTTCGACAAGTCCACGCCCCTGGCCTTGGCGTTGGTGGCCAGGATGTCAGGGTTGTCGCCGGTGTCGAACAGGATGCGCTTGCCGCGGTACTCGATGAGCGCAGCGAATCCCCAGTCTTTCTCCATCGCCGATGGCTTGCCAAAGGCGTCGTACAAGATGGTGATCTGCGCCTTCGATGAAGCGGCGCCTGCACCCTGCGAAAGACACGGCGCTCCGTATCCGGCCAGCAGCAGCCCGAGCGCGGTAATGGAGAGGGAGAGGGCGAAGCGAGTCTTGGTTTTCATTGGTTGCCTCCTCCTGCGGAAGTACGGAGATCACCGCCCGCCCAATCGCGCCCCCATCACCTTCGCTGGTCCTTCACCGCTCCGATGATGTACTGAGGGACCAGGTCGTCCCGGAACTTTCGCCAGATCGGATAGCGGTTGTAGTTTCCCGCCGTGAACACCACCGTCGTGTCCAGCTCCGGCAGCACGATCAGCAACTGGCCCCCGTTGCCGCTCGCATGGTACTCGCGCCACCGGCGACCACCCTGCTCCAGGGGCTGAAGGTGCCAGGCGTAGCCGTCGGCCGATCCGTCCGGCGCGTCGACCTGTCGGCGGGTGGACTGCTCGACCCAGCGCTTGCTCACCACCCGGTTGCCGTTCCACTTGCCGCCGTCGAGGAACGCCTGCCCGAGCTTGAGCAAGTCGCGCGGCCGCATGTAGATGCCCCCACCCGCATAGGCTTCGCCGGTGGGCATGAGGTTCATGTGCCAGCCACGCATCTCCAGTGGTCCCGCGACGAATTCGTCGAAGAACTCGAGCAGCGACGTGCCGCGCGCCTTGGCGATGACCGCTCCGAGGAGATTGATCCCGCCCGAGCAGTAGCCGTACGTCGTGCCGGGGTCATGCGCCATCGGCAGCTCCAACGTGAACCGATACCAGTCGTTCTGATCCCGCTGCTGCTGCATGCGGTCCTCGTTGCCGGGCGAGTCGTCGTCGTTGTCGTTGCACGCGAGGCCGGAGCTGTGGGTCAGCAGATGCGCCACCGTGATCTGGCTCCGGCGCGCGTCTCCGGCCTGCCCCCCCGCGTCCGCGCCAAGCAGGCTGTAGACCGGCGTGTCGATCTCGAATCCGCCCCGGTCGATGGCGATCCCCGTCATCAAACCGGTGAAGGTCTTGGATGCGGAGCGGAGGTCGTGGGGCCGCTCCGAGGTGAAGCCGAAGAAATACTCGTCGAGCACGAGCTTGCCGCGGCGCGCCACGAGCAATGACTGGATGAGCGGCGCATCCGGCTCGCCGGGATCGGCAGCCACGATGCGCCGAACGAGCGCCACGAACATCCCCTCGTCGAGGCCGACGCTGGAGGCGGATGCGGTTTGCCAACCATCGCCATCGGAGACGGGGACGCGATAGGCGTATTCGGATGCCGACGGCGGGCGCGGCCGATAGCCGAGCGCCTGATCGGCGGTGCGCGGCGTCAGGATGACCGGCGCGCCGAAGTCCATCGTGATCTGCCGTCGACCGGAGTCATACGGGAGAACGAACTGCACCCTCCCCGTCGTCGGGTCGCTCAACTCGAGGCGGTCGCCCTTGCCCTCGATGCGAAACCAGGGCCGCCCCCCGTTCCAGCCGGCCTCCGGGCTCCGAAACGAGCCGCGCAGGGAATCGCCGTCGGCGCGTCGGATGTTCAGATACAGCGAGAGTCGGTCGTCGAGTGGAACGACGTCGCTTCGCAGGACGGGACCGGGGGACCAGGTGATGCTGAACAGAACCGGAGACGCAAAGCGTCCAAGGCGGCCGGACGGCTGGATCCAGAACCCGTGCAACGACCGGCCCACGCGCGGGGCCGCCGCATCCAGCTCACCTTGTCCGTCGGGAAGCACGAAGCGAAACTGGGCATCGGAGGAAGCCTCGAACCCCGCGATGCGCGCGCTCCAGCCCGCGTCAGAGCCCCCCATCACCACCGGACCACGCACTTTGGGACCGAAGATCGTCTCGCTCCCCCAGAGCCCGACGAGATCGGCTCCGGGGCCGCTGGACTCTGCGAGAGCGGGTTGGACTGCGAGCAGGAAGAGCATGGCCGCCGTGGCGATGTGCCGCGCCCCAAAGAATGGACGCTTCACTGGAGTCATTCGAACCGCCTTTCGGTCGGCGTCGCCTCTCGGCAAGAACAGGCTCACGGCTTGGGCGGGGCGTGGGAGCTGGCGCAGCGGAATCCCAGGTCCGCGATGCGCCGATAGATATGGTTCGCAGTGGCTCGGTACGTCGTCCGGACGTACGCGGCCCCGTAGTACCAGCTCCCCCCGCGGTTGACGCGGGCGCCCCGGGCCGAGGGATCCTCACGGCCATCGCCCGGGTCGTAGGGGTACGGCCGGTACAGGGAGGACGTCCATTCCCAGACGTTGCCGGCCATGTCCAGGACCCCATAGGGCGAGGCGCCGCCTTCGTAGCTGCCGACGGCGGCCGTCCCCGCTGTGTATCCCGCGTTCACCCGCTCGGGCTCGAAGCGGCAGCCCCAGGGATAGCGGCGGGCGTCTGTGCCGCGGGCCGCCTTCTCCCACTCGGCTTCCGTGGGGAGGCGCTTGCCCACCCACCGGCAATACGCGGCGGCCTGAGCCCAACTGACGATGGTCACCGGGTGGTCCGTCTTCGTGGCGTCGTTCACAGCGGTGCCCGAGGGCAGGGAACAGGCGCCGGCCTCCAAGCAGGCCCCGTAGCGGGCGTTCGTCACCTCCACGCGGTCGATCCAGAACGCCTCGACGCCTGTGCGCTTCGCCGGTCGCTCGTCCGCATCCGCTTCGGGATCGTCGGAGCCCATCAGGAAGTCACCACCGGGCACGGCCACCATCTCCACCGGGTCGCACCAGGAAGAGCTGCCCGTCGGCACGTCGATGCTCTCGCGCCCAGGAGCCCAGCCCAAGCCGGCGGCCAGGAGTGCCGCCATAACTGCGCCCCCCGCTCCCTTGCTCCGCGTCTCCGGCCAAACCGCACTCGTTGCCTAGCGCTCCAGTTGCGTGGCCAGCCAGGCGGCCAGGGTGGTGGCCCCGGACGGCGCCCCCTCCGTCATCTCCGCGCGGATCTCCCCGACCGTGCCTCCGCGCTCGGCGAACACGTCGTGCTTGTGGATCGTCTCCATGTTCACCTGTCGGGCGTGCACGTAGGCATCGTCGGGCAGATCCGGGTAGACCCCCATGACGTTGTACAGCATCTCCCGCACCGCGTCTTCGACGAAGCGCGCGTGTCGATGCGCCTTCTCCACGACGAACAGCTCGTCGGGCCGTTTCAAGAGGTCGTAGGTCTCCGAGCTCATCGAGGTCTCCACGATCTCCACGAGGTCCTCCGCGCGCAGGGGCCGGTCGGTGCCCACCATCAATCGGCCGCGCCCGCGCTGGTTGTGGGTGGCGAGCGGGACCAGCTCGAGCACCCGGTCGGCGAGCGCGCCGTCGAGGCCGTCCTCGATCAGCCGCTCGCGGGAGTGGGAGCGAACCATCTCCTGCGCGCAGGGGCACGCCATCATGCCTTCGGCCTCCACGCCCACCAGCCGCACGCAACGGTCAGGGGTGGCGACCGCCCGACCGATCAGGGTGTAGAGCTCCTGCGATGGTTTGCCCGAGAGGGGCGCCCTCTTGGTCAGGGGGAAGTGGGCGCGGATCTCCACGTCGACCCGACGTGCCCGATGGCCCGCGCTGAGCTGCCGCGCGATGCGCTCGGCCAGCGACTCGATGACCGGCTCCTCCTGGCCCCCGATCTCGTCCAGCACCTCCTCCACGGTGTCGCTGAAGCGCGACATGTGTGCGCCCTTCTGTTCCCCGGGCAGCTCCACGGACAGGTCGAGGGTCGCGTAGAAGAGCCCGTGCCCCTTGGCCAGGCGGATGATACGGCGCAGGCCGGTGACACCGACACGATCGAGGCGAAGCGGCACCGGCGGCGGCTCGTGCTGCAGGTCACGCTCCAGGCGGCTGGTCAGCCCTCGCTCGACCCGGACCACACCGTCCGTTTTCCCGAGGCGGTCCAGCAGCTCGGCGACCGTCCGCCCCAGGACCGGATGCTGGAGGTCCGGCGCGATCTCGTTGAGCGGAACCAGGACGAAGCCCCGCTCGGCGAGCAGGGGATGGGGAACCGTGAGGCTCTCCGATCGGATCACCTGATCGTCGAAGAAGAGGATGTCGATGTCGATCGGCCTCGGGCCATAGCGAATCTTGTCGCGACGGCCCATCCCCTGCTCGATGCGCTTCAGGAATGCGAGCAACGCGTGGGGATCGAGGGCCGTGATTCCCTTCGCGACCAGGTTGAGGAAGCGGGGCTGGTCGGCCACGTACGCGGGCTCCGTCTCGTAGACCGAGGACAGCCGCAACCCGCTCACCTGGGTGCGCAGCCTCTGGATTCCGTCGACGAGGTTGGCCGGACGGTCTCCGAGGTTGGAACCCAGACCGAAGTAGACGGTGTGTTGGCTCGCCATGGCTGCTTCTCGATCGGCCGGTGGGCGGGCCCCTCGGTCGACCTAGCGTGGCCCCAGGTCGAAGCGCAAACCGGCGGTGACCGTGAGGGGCGTGCCGAGCAGCTCGACCGGGGTGGCCTGGAGGGGGTACTGGGCGTCGAAGAGGTTCTCGACCGACACGAAGGCCCCCCAAGACTCTCCGAGCGGGCGGTCCAGCGTGATGTCCGCCACGAAGAGGCTGCCGAGCTCCAGGCGATTCTGGTCGTCGTCGAAGCGGGAGCTCTCGAACCGGCCGCGCAGGCTCACGTTGAGCACCTTGGGATGGAGGTAGTCGAGCCGCACGCTGGCGCGGTGGCGAGGGACCTGGGGAAGCAGGTTGCCCTCGATCTCCGGCGCCGCCGAGAACTCGGAGACGCGAGCGTCGGAGAGAAGGTAGCTCATCTCGAGCCTCAGCTCGTGGGCGGGCTGGTAGTCGGCGTCGAAGCTCACGCCGCGGATGCGCGTTTGTCCGAGGTTCTTCCGCTGGCGGGTGATGAGAACGGGGGTGACGGAGACGGTGACGTTGGCAATGGGATCATTGACTCGGTCCCAGAAGGCCGTGGCCCGCCAGGAGAACTTCGAGCTCAAGGTGTTGTTCAGGCCCAGCTCGCCCCCGAGGAGGCGCTCGGGCCCCAGGTCCGGATTGCCGAGGGTGAGGACGTTGCCCACGCGGAAGGGGCGGTACAGCTCGTTCAGGCTCGGCGCGCGAAAGCCACCGTAGGCGGCGCCGCGCACCGCGAAGCGGTCGCCGAGGTGCACGAGCACCCCGCCGCGCGGGGTGACCGTGGTCTTGGAGGTGTCGGAGTAGGGGGTGACGGTGGTCGCCCCGGTGGCGTTCACGATCTCGGTCTGCGAGGCCTCATAGTTCCGCCAGTAGTCGACCCGCAGGCCCAGCGTGAAGACCGCCCGCCGCCCCGCCGTCACCACGTCCTGGACGTAGGCGCCCGTGTAGATCTGCTTCGCCGGGATCAGCCGGTCGCGAACGTTGAAGGCGGGGGCGATGTACACGTCCTCGTTGTTGTCGGCCTCGATCCAGCGCACGTCGCCGCCGACGCCGAGCTCGTTGGATGCGCCGAGCCGCCGCGACCACTGCAGGTTGCCGCCCACGTCCTTGTAGTCGACCGCCTGGACGAGGCTCAGGGTCTCGGAGGCGCGATCCGCCGCCACCGCGCTGAAAGTGCTGTTGAAGTCGTCCAGGTGGGCGAACACGTTGGCCTGCCAGGCGCCGCTCTCCGCGGTGGTGGCCCGCAACCCGCCGCCCAGGAAGGTCTCCCGGGTCGAGTTGGTCTGGAGGGGGGTGCCGTTCTCGCGATCCTCGGCGAAGAGGCGGCCGTTCTGGAAGAGCATGAGCCCCGGCGACGGGGAGTACTCCACGCGCCAGTTGCCCGTGCGGTGACGCGAGGCCGCCTCGATGTCCACCGGGCCCCGCTGGTCCTCGCGCACCAGGTTGTAGCCGTCGGTATCGAAGAAGCTCCCCCCCACGGATCCGGCCAGGGGACCGGAGGCGTGGCTTCCGAACAGCTCCGCATCCACGGTGCCGCGGCTTCCCCCGAAGGCGCGCGCAGACGCCGTCCTGGCCTCCGGGCGCCGGGTCGCGACGTTGATCACGCCGGCCATGGCCGAGCTGCCGTAGAGGTGGGACAGGCCACTGGGGGCCACCTCGATCGACTCGACCTGCAGCTGGGGAATGCTGTCCCAGTAGACCCAGTTCCCGAAGGCGTCGTTGTGGGGGACGCCGTCGACCAGCACGAGCGTGCGGCTGGCCCCGCTGGCGCCCACTCCCCGCAGCGAGACCCCCTGGGTGGTGGGGTGCGAGACCAGGCTGCTCGTGCGACGGAAGAGACTGAAGCTGGGGACCTGTTTGAGCGCGTCGTCCATGGCCGGTGCCGGCCAGCGTTGCAGATCCTCCCGTGTCAGCACCGTAAGGTCCGCCGGGCTGTCGCCCAGCTTCCGCTCGCTGCGGGTGGCGGTGACGGTCACGGTTTCCGAGAAGGGAAGGAAGGGGAGCGTTACCCTGAGGTGGGTCGTCGAAGCCTCGCGCACTTCCACCGGCCGCTCTCTCCGGCCAAAGCCATCGAGTTCCGCGTAGAGCCTGTAGTTGCCGGGGCGAAGGTTGGAGAGTCGGAAGCGACCGTCAACGTCAGCCGTGGTCGCGGGCTCGGGCAGGCCGACCAGACCGACGCGGGCGCCGGCCACCGCTCGCCCGTCGGCGGTCGTAACGAGACCTTCCACGCTCCCGCCCGCGGCGGGCTCGACCGGCGGCTCCGGCGGCTGCGCTCCGGCGGGAGGAGCGAATGCCGCGGAGAGGATCAGCAAGACCAGGCCGAGAATCGTCAGCCGGGCGTCGTCGAGCCTGAAGACAGGCCCAGGCCGGCTCGCCGACGTTGGCCTCTTCGACCTGCGAAGGGCAACCCGTGTCCGCATTGGTCCTCGCTCCTGCTTGGACCCCGCGAGGGGGCGCGATCACCAAAAGTCGTGTGCGGCTTGAGGCCGAAGGCATTCCCGTCGGTCGGCCTCGTGCCCGAAGCCAGAGGCCCGATACCTTCTGGGGCAGGATTGTGGACCCTCCCACAAGGCGATGGCAAGCGCCCCGCGCGGTCTGGATGCCGCCGCTTCGGGTACCGCGCGCCTCCGTTCGGCGACCCGCCCGGAATGCGGCCACGTCCGGCTTGGCACCCCTTCGATGGGGGGGGGGCGCCCCCCGCTTCTCCTTGTGCGTCAGAACGTTCGCAGGATCCCGAGCACCGGCTCGGATCTTGCACCTTCTCCTCGCGGTGAATGCGAGCCCTGTCGGCTCGGGTGCGTACACACGAGGACAGGGACTAGGGGGGTGATATGGGTGTAGTCCTCCTTCTTGGAATCATGCTGGCCACCAATTCCGAGTGCAAAGCAACGACGGATATCGCGGAGTTCGAGACTCAGATCCAACGGGCGTGCGGTCGGTACATCCAATCTGTCTCACTTACCGGAGATCACGAGAGCGCCACGTATGTGATCACATACGCCATCGACCTCGACGGGCAGCAGATCGCGGAGACGGTGCTCGCTCAGCGAGCATGGCAGTCGGCGGTTACGTCCCACACGATACTCAACGGCATCTACCCGATGAAGCGCTTCGAATATGCCATCAAGGACACGAACGACAGGGACGTCTGCAACTTCCTTTTCGAGGGCGACGAAGAGAAGCCGACGAAGGGGACGTGCATGGACATTGTGCGATGACCCCCGACGGCATTCAGGGCGACTGACTTCCTCCCTCAGCCCACGATCCGCGGCGAGAGCCGGTCCTCGATAGCGGGTCCACCTCCTCCGCCTTGGCAACGTCAGCCCGGACGGCGAGCCCTCGCCCGCCGGCCGCCGAGATCTCGGCCACCCGGTACCGCTGACGACGCTGCGTCAGCCGACCCGAGAGATCGGCAAGGACTTGCGGAGGCCGCCTCACTCTTCAAGGTCGTGGTCGTAGACAATGGAACCGCTATGAAAACCATTGGACTGATCGGTGCTGGGCACATTGGAAGCCAGATCGCGCGACTTGCGGTGGCCCACGGGTACAACGTCGTGATCAGCAATTCGCGGGGGCCGGAGACCTTGTCCGCGCTCGTCGCCGAGCTCGGAGCGAAAGCCCGCGCGGCGACGGCCATCGACGCGGCCAAGGCCGGCGAGGTCATCGTGGTCACCGTGCCGTTGAAGAACTACCGGGCGGTGCCGGTCGAGCCGCTGGCGGGCAAGGTCGTGATCGACACCAACAACTACTACCCGCAGCGGGACGGCCATATCCCCGAACTCGACAACGAGTCGACCACCACGTCCGAACTCTTGCAGGCGCACCTGCCCACCTCGAAGGTGGTCAAGGCATTCAACCACATCTATGCCGCACAGCTCACCACCGATGGGCGGCCCGCGGGCTCGAAGAATCGCCGCGCGCTGGTCATCGCCGGCGACGATGCGGGGGCCAAGGCCACCGTCACGCGTCTGCTCGACGAGTTCGGCTTCGACACGGTGGATGCGGGCCCGCTAAGGGAGGGCTGGCGCATTCAGCGCGATACGCCGGGCTACGGTCCGCGCCGCACGGCGGAGGAGCTGCGCAGAGACCTCGCGGCGGCCCGGCGGTACTCGGACCAGTAGCGAGGGCGGGCGCGGCCGCGAACAATTCCCTTCCCCTTCGATCGAGATCGACGGGCCGCGTACCTCATGGGACTTGCACCTGAACCGGGGTACGGGTTTGTCCGCGGTGCCGGGGACGATCACCAGATAGCGACGCTCTTCCTTCGCTTCGTCGTCTCGCAGGACACGTCGTATCGCGTGCCCCTCAGGCCTTGATGAACGCGAGCAAGTCCGCGTTGATCTGGTCCTTGTGGGTCGTGCACATGCCGTGGGGGTAGCCCGGATAGACCTTGAGCGTCGCACCCTTGACGATCTTGGAGGAGAGCATGGCCGAGTCGGCGATGGGCACGATCTGGTCGTCGTCGCCGTGGAGGATGAGCGTGGGCACGTCGAACTTCTTGAGGTCCTCCGTCAGGTCCGTCTCGGAGAAGGCCTTGATGCAGAAGTAGGAGGCCGGGAAACCGGCCATCATGCCCTGGAGCCAGAAGGAGTCGCGGACGCCTTGCGAGATCTTGGCGCCCGGGCGGTTGTAGCTGTAGAAGGGCATGCTCAGGTCCTTCCAGAACTGCGAGCGATCGGCTTGGACGCCCGCGCGGAGCTGGTCGAAGACGTCGATCGGCAGCCCGCCCGGGTTGGCCGCGGTCTTGAGCATCAGCGGCGGGATGGCGCCGATGAGCACCGCCTTGGCCACGCGCCGGGTGCCGTGGCGGCCGATGTAGCGGGCGACCTCGCCGCCGCCCGTAGAGTGGCCGACGTGGATCGCCTTCTGCAGGTCGAGGTGTTCGACGAGCTCGGCGAGGTCGTCGGCGTAGGTGTCCAGGTCGTTGCCGTTCCAGGGCTGGCTGGAGCGGCCGTGGCCGCGGCGATCGTGGGCGATGCACCGGAACCCCCGGGACGCCAGGAAGAACATCTGGTCTTCGAAGGCGTCCGCGGAGAGGGGCCAGCCGTGGCTGAAGACGACGGCCTGTCCCGAGCCCCAGTCGTTGTAGTAGATCCGCGTGCCGTCCTTGGTCGTGATCGTATTCATGGAATCCACTCCCGGCCGGGCACGACGCTGCGGCGCGACGGAGCGGCACTCGCGGGCGACTTCTGTCTGGTCATGGCCTCACTCCTCACTTCTTGTCTCGGTTTCCGCTATATCCGCAGTCCGTGCCCGCCCCCGAGAGGTGCAAGTGAACATGCAGACGATACGGCTTCGCGCTCCCACGCGCATCACCCGATCGAGCGGTCTTGGAGTAACACCCGACCGGGAATGCTGCCCTAACACGATGGAGGTAGCCTGGCGCTCCTCGCCTGCGCGAAGCTACCTCCACTCCGCGGACAGGTTCTTGCGGAGTCGGCCCACCCGGATCTCGAGGACCCGGCTCTCTCCCGGGTCGAACGTGCCGGTGAGTGCCTCCACCTTGTCGTAGTCCTCCCACTTGACCTGGACCCGCACCGTGTGTTTTCCCGGCTCCAGATCGACCTCCTTCTCGAAGCCGCCCTTGCGGAGCTTGAGGCCGGCCACGTTTCGCGTCACGCGCCCTTCGAGATCCTCCTCGATGAGGAGCGCGCCATCGAGCCAGAGGCGCACGATCCCGCTCTTCAGCGGGTGCTCGAAGTCGATGCGCAGCTGCGCCCGTGTCGCCGAGGTGGGAGCCGAGGGCGGTGCCGCCTCCGGCTTCGGCGAGGCGGTGGCGGAGCGTGTGGGGGACGCGGCCGCGCGCGGCTTCCGGGCGGGAGCTGCTGTCTCGCGGGTCGACTGGAGGGACGGCGTCGCCGGCGGAACCGGCGCCGCGCTGGGGGCATCGGGCCCTGGGTCCGGAAGCCGCGTCAGCGTATCGGGAAGGACCGCGGTCCCGGCCACCGCCGTTGACGGGGGGGCTACCGGGACATCGGAGGGCCCGTGGCCCCGCAGCTGCAGGAGGGCGAACGCGCCCAGCCCGACCACGACGAGCAAGGCAAGGGCCCACAGGCCCGGTCGAACAGCACTCGGGCCGACCGGCTTCGCGTCACGGGGAGGACGTACGGACGCTGAGCGCTGCACGCCGGTAGTGGCCGGCGCAGGCGATGCCGTCGCCGCACGCCGGGCGAGCCCGGGAGCGGGAGCGGAGACCGAAGAGGTCTCCCGTTTGGGTGCCGGTATCGCGGGCTCGGTGAAGGTGCCGTGGCCTCCCAAGACGGGCGCGGCGCCACCCTGGATTGCTTGCAGCGTGGACACGACGGTGCCGGTCGGAGTGGTGGGCGCGTTCCAGGATGGCCGGTGGCGCGGTGGGCGCCCGGCGAGGAGGTCCTCGAGGTCCTCGCCGAAGGCCTGGGCGGTCGGATAGCGGTCCGCGGGGGCCTTGGCGAGCGAGCGGGCGACGACGTAGTCGACATCCACAGGGATGCTCGGGACGACCTGTGAAGGGGGCGGGGGATCGTGCCGAGCGACCTGGGTGAAGATCATCGGCACTTCCTTCGCGTCGAAGGCCGCCCGGCCCGTGAGGAGGCTGTAAAGCACGGCGCCCAGGGCGAAGACATCCGTCCGAGCGTCCACGGGCTGCCCCAGGGCCTGCTCCGGAGACATGTACCGCGGCGTGCCGAAGAACTGCCCGGCCATGGTGAGGCCCGCACTCTCCACCTTGGCGATGCCGAAGTCCATGATCTTCGGCTGACCCGATTCCAGGACCATGATGTTGGCCGGCTTGACGTCCCGGTGGACGACGCCGTGAGTGTGGGCGTGGTGGAGCGCTTCGGCGACCCGCACCATGAGGCGGAGCGCCTCCTGCAGGGGCAAGGCCCGGCCGTCGGAGGTCAGCTCCGCCAGGGTACGCCCCTTGAGGTACTCCAGCGCTATGTAGAGAACGCCCGTCTCGGGGTCGCGCCCGACATCGTGGACGACGATGATCCCGGGGTGGGACAGACCGGCGGCCGAGCGTGCCTCGACCAGGAACCGCTTCTCGAAGCCCTCCCTCTCCGCCGGGTCGGTCACCGAGAAAGCCAGGCTCACCGTCTTGAGGGCCACCGCGCGTCCGAGCGCGGGATCGTGGGCCCGGTAGACGACGCCCATCATTCCGCGGCCCAGCTCGCTCTCGATCTCGTAACGGCCGATCCTCGTCGGAGGACTCCCGGTCACGGCAGGCCGTGTCGCTCAGTCCCGGTCGGACACGATGAGCATGAAATGCGTCTGCCCGGCGCGGAACTCGGTGTGGTTCTCGATCGGCCGCTCGTCGCGTATCCGCTCCTCCCCCAGGAAGGTCCCGTTGGTGCTCCCGAGGTCGCGGAGCACGAAGGTCGGCCCGTGGCACTCCACGGCGGCGTGGACGCTGGAGATCTCCGGGTCGGGGATCTCGATGTCCGCCCTGGCGCTGCCGCCCGCCCGCCCGATCACGGCCCGCGGGCGCTCGAGTTCGAAGGTCTCCCCCTGCCGTGCGCCGGCGGTGATGGCGAGGCACACGCGTTTGCCCGCGGGCAGGGCCAGGGAGGGCCCCCCCGCGCCGCCCCGCGCCGTACGCTCGCCTTCGTCCACGGGCGGCCCCGGAGGGGGCCCCTTCGTCCTGACCGTCACCGGCTCGGCGGCGGGCGGTGCCGACCCCCGGCGGTGGCGAGGGGGCCGGCCCTCGAGAACGTCATGGATGTCCTCCGCCATCGCCTTGCCTGTCGGATATCGGCGGTCCACGGCCTTCGCGAGGGCGCGGGACACGATGTAATCGACCGACTCCGGCGCCTCCGGCACGAGGGTGCTGGGCGGGACCGGATCCTCGTGGAAAAGGCGCATCACGATCGCGGTAATGTCGGAACCCGGGAACGCCTTCTTTCCCGTGAGCAGCTCGTAAAGCACGGCCCCCAGCGAGAAGAGATCGCTCCGGCTGTCGACCGTTTCGCCGCCCGCCTGTTCGGGGGACATATAGGAGGGGCTGCCGAACACGCGGTTCCCCGCGGTCAGCTCGCCGGCCTCCAGCTTCGCCACTCCGAAATCCATGATCTTCGGCCCCGCTTCGACCACCATGAGGTTCGCGGGCTTGATGTCACGATGGACGATCCCGTGGGAATGGGCATGGTGGAGGGCTTCGGCGACGGGGCCGGCAATACCCAGGGCCGCGCGCCATTCCAGGTGGCCCTGTGCGGTGAGCTGATCGAGCGTCTTGCCGCGCAAGTACTCGAGAGCGATGTAGAGGAGCTGGCTCTCCGGATCGGCGCCGACGTCGTAGACCACGACGATCCCGGGGTGGGCGAGGGCGGCGGCCGCGCGGGCCTCGGTCAGGAAGCGCTTCTCGAAGCTCCGGCGGTCTTCGTCGGAAACGGCGAAGGCCAGCGAGATCGTCTTGAGGGCGACGGTCCGGCCCAGGGTGGGATCGTGGGCCTGGTAGACGACCCCCATCATTCCGCGGCCGATCTCCTTGCGGACTTCGTAGCGGCCGATCCTCTTGGGCGCCACCCCCGTCACGGGGCCTCGCCTTCCTGGGCCAATCCTTCCCCCGCACCGGTCACGCGATCAGCGACCGCGGCGCGCAAACATTGTACGTGCGACTCAGGGCTCCCGAAGGCTCCGCCCCAACTCCTCGTTCTCGCGGCGCAGGGCCTCGATCTCGGCGTCGAGAGCCTGGACTCTGCCGATCATCTCGGCGTCGGTTTCGTCGCGGATGCGCTCCAGGGACTGACGAAGGGTGAGCGCCGCCTCACTTGGCCTGCCGAGCCCGCAGTTCTCGGTTCTCGCGCCGGAGCTTCGCGAGCAGCCGTTCCTTTTCCTCGATGACGTCCCGCCAGAAGTCGCGGGTGGCCCGCCGGACTTCCTCGGCGGCGGTGGCGGACGCCCCCTGCGCCTTCGCCCAGGCCTCCCGACCGGCCTCCGAGGCATCGTGCCCGAACTCCTTGCCCGCCGACTGCCCCGCCTCGACGAGCTTCTCCGCGCCGCGCCGTGTCTTCGCGCTGCCGTCCTTCTTCTGGGTCTCGTCCCCCCCTGCCGGCAGGGTGAGCCAGAGGAGGGCGATGAACGGGAGCGCGGAGCACGCGCTCCGATGAAGCGTCACCCGGACAGCGTAGCACGCCGAACTCACTCGCCGCGGAAGCGCCGCAGCCAGCCTTCCACGTCGTCCTCGCGCTCCGGCTTCTCGGAGGTGCCGGAGCCCGGCGCGGCGGGGAGCCGCCGCTCGATCGCGTTCCACTCGTGGGCGCGGAGGACCTGGGCCCCCATCGTCCGCGCGTAGGAGTAGAGGGCCTTGTCGGAGGTGACCACCACGTAGTCGGCGGCGCGGGGGGCGCGATCGAGCAGCTCGCGGATCACGGTGTCCGCGTCCTCTCCGGGAGGAGGCACGCGCAGGGAGAGCGGCCCCAGTTGCTGGGTCGCCATGTCCGGGCGCAGGGGATGGCCGTCGAATACGAGCGTGGCCTTGGCGCCGCGGGCCCGGCAGAATGCCGCCACCCGTCTCACCACCTCGGCGCGCCGGTCGTCCTGCCCGCGGGGCCCTCCCCAGGAGCCGAGGAGGTTGTTGCCGTCGATCAGGTAGGGCACGGCCGCTCGGACCGCCGCGGAGCGCGCGGTCAGATTCCCAGGATACGCCTCAGGATGCCCTGGCGCTCCGAGGCTTTCTTGGTGAGAAAGAGCCGGTCCAGCTCGCCCGCGTCGAAGAAAACCCCCTCGCAGAACGAGCAGCGGTCGATCTCGATGCCGTCGAGGTTCTCGGTCTTGAGGTCGTGGCCACACTTCGGGCACTTCAAGAAGTGGGCCTCCTTCAGGCGGCGCCTCGTCTCCTCGGCCTCCTTCGCCTGCCGCCCCCGCTCCCGCTTCTCGCGCGCGACCTTGGCCGCTTCCAGGAGCTGCCGCTCGTTCTGCCGGAACCATTCGTCCTCGCGCCTGCGATCCTGCTCTTCCAAGGGACCCCCCGCCGACGCGCCGCGCGCGCGTCCGGGCAGTGTAACAGACGCCCGCGAAGGGCTGTCAAACCCGGCGGCGCTCATGATAAACTGGACGCTAATATGCTGAGTCCGCGCGTGATGCGCCCCAAGCTGCCTGAGGCTCGCGGGGCAGCCCCGGGGGTGTGATGGCGGACACGTTCCCGTTGAGCGGGAACATAGACCCGAAGACGTTTCCCTTCCTTCTCGTGGACCTCTACCGGCGCGGAGCCACGGGCTCCCTGAAGGTGGAAGGCCCCACCCACCCCAAGGCGCTCTACTTCCGGACCGGCCGTGTGCTCTTCGGGTCCTCCAACGACCCGAAGGACCAGCTCGGCGCCATCCTGATCGAGAACGGCAAGATCACCCAGGAGCAGCTCGACGACGTCAACACCAAGGTGGGGCCCGGGAACCCCCTGGCCAAGGTCCTGGCGGAGAGCGGCTACGTGAACCAGCGCGAGCTCGGCGAGGCGGCCCGGGTCAAGGTCGAGCGCATCCTCTCCGACCTCATCGCCTACGAGACCGGGAGCTTCGAGTTCGAGGACGGGGTGCTGCCCAAGGGCGCGGTCGACCTCAAGCTGTCCACCGAGAAGCTCCTCCTCGCGGCGGGGGCGCGCATCACGGACCGCGGCTTCGTGCTTCGACACCTGGACAGCCTGGGGGTCGTCCTCACCGCCGCTCCCGGATGGGAATCGCAGATCTCGGAGATCCGGCCGGAGGTCGGCGCGCTCCTGGAGCGGCTGGACGGCCAGCGCTCGCTGAAGGAAGCGGTGGCCCTCACGCGCTTCGACGAGTTCGAGGGGGCGAAGCTCGCCTGCGGTCTGCTCTTCCTCGGTCTGGCCACGAAGTCGGCGGTCCCCGCCGTGGCGGGGGGAGACGAGCTGGACCTGGGTGAAACCGCGCGCGGCGCCTTCACGCCCGGGGCCGAGGACGAGGCCGCGACCCTCAGCGTAACGGCTCCGGACACCGACGCTCCCTTCTTCACGCACGAATCCCCCTTCCCCGAGCCCAACCAGTCGCCGGAGCTGCCGTCCATCCCCTATCCGGACCCGGAGAGACCGTCGTTCGCATCGGACGACACCGAGAGCCCGCCCATCGAAGGGCTGCTCGCGGAGCCGACGGCCGCCACCGTGGTGACGCCCGCGATCGATTCTGCCTCCGCGCCGGGGCCGACCGGGTTTTCCGCGCCGTCGGAGCCCGCCGGATTCGCCCTGGCCGCGGGTCACGAGCTCGCGTTCGACACCAAGGAGCCGTCCGTCCCGATTCCGTCCTCGCCGTCTCCGACTCCCCCGCCCCCCACCACCGCGGAGCTCCCGGCGTTAGGCGCCCCCATGGACTCGCAGACCGTTCCGGGCTTCCGGGTGCCCGCGCCGAGCCCTCCCCCCGGCGGCCCCGAGATCCAGATCGCGGGCCCGCCTCACGAGCCGGACGACGCGGTCACGGTCCCGCCTTCGCGGCCGAGCAAGGAAGATCTGGCCGCCCTGGACGCGCTCCTCAATCCCTCGGGAACGACGCCCGCCCCGTCCCATCCCCCCTCCGCGAGCCTGAACCCGTCGGCATCGATGCGGATGCGCGCCTCGACGCCCCGGCCCCAGGGGCAGCGCTGGGAGCCGCAGTTCCGCCCCCTGTCGTCAGGCTCCGGCGCCCGGCGCCCGGCCCGCGCGGCCCGAAGGTCGGTGCTGCCTCTCGCCCTCGCGGGCCTGCTGATCCTGGGGGTCTCGGCCGCGGGCTATTACTTCCTCTTCGTGCGCGTTCCGCAATCGGCCCCGGTCAGCACGAACCGACCGCGCCCGAGCCCCATTCCCCCCACGACACTCGCGGCGACGCCGGCGCCGGCCGTCTCCGCGGCGCCGACTCCGCTACCGGCCAGCGCGGCGCCGCCCACCCTTCCCGCGACGGCGCCCCCGGCGACGGCGCCGCCGTCCACGGCCCCGCCGGCCACGGCCCCCCCCGTGACCGCTCGGCCGGTTACGTCCGCCCCTTCCCCCGCAACCGCCGGTGCGGACGCGCGCCGCCTGCTCCGGCGCGGCGACTTCCCCGAGGCCGCCCGCGGATTCACGACGGAAGTGAAGCGAGCTGGATCCCGCTTCAGCGTACAGGTGCTGGTGGCCTGCTCGGGCGAGACCGTACAGAAAGCCCTCGACAACGTCGCTTCGCCGGAGCTGTTCATCCTGCCCGTGAACTACCGCGGGAAGGCCTGCTACCGCCTCTGCTGGGGCCTCTACGAGAGCCAGGATCGGGCCACCGCCGCTCTCCTCTCCCTCCCCGACTACTTCCGCCGGGGCGGAGCCTCCCCCAAGGTGTCCCCCGCCGCGGCGCTGCTCCCCTGAGCGTGCCGCGCGTGCGCCCGCCGCACCTGCTCGTCGCCTTCTGTCTCCTCCTCGTCCCCCCCGTCCTCTCCGACACCATCACCCTCACCAACGGCCGCGTGATCGATGCCGACCGCGCCTGGTTCGAGGGGACCGAGGTGCGGTACCAGAAGGACGGCGGAATCTTCGGCCTGCCCCGCGACCTCGTGCAGAAGGTGGTGCAGCGCTCCGGGGGCGGGCAGGTGCTGGACCCCGACGTCCTGCGCAGCCGCGAGCACCTGGCCGCGGGGGATGCCGGCGAGGCCCTGCGCTACGCGCGGCTCGCCCTCTTCCGCGACCCGGCGTCGGGGCCCGCGCTCCAGGCGCTGGCCCGGGCCCAGCTCGCGCTCGGCGACCCCCGACGCGCCCGCGAGAGCGCGGAGCAGGCGGTGCGCCTCGACGAGCGCGATCCCGCCGCCCGCTCCCTCCTCGGCGACACGATGCTCGCCCTCGGCGAGCGGATGCGGGCCGAGGACGAATACCGCCGGAGCCTCACCCTGCGCGCCGACCCCGCGGTCGAGCAGAAGCTGCTCGGCCTCGCCCCCGCCTTCGGCGACGTGAGGTTCCGCATCCGCTACGAGGGAAGCCCCCGCGAGTCGTTAGGCGTGGCCGTGTTGAAGATCCTGACCGAGGCCTACGCAGACCACCAGAAGCGTCTTGGCTTCGCCCCCGACTCGCCGATCACGGTCGTGCTGCAGACCGACAACTCCTTCTTCGACACCACGCGCGCCCCGGAGTGGGCGGAGGGGTGGAACGACGGGACCATCCGGATCCCCGCCGCCGGGCTGGAGCTCCCCAACCCGCGCCTGCAGCAGGTGCTGCGCCACGAGCTCGCCCACTCCTTCGTGGCCTCGCGCACGGGGAACAACTGCCCGATCTGGCTGCAGGAAGGGATCGCGCAGTGGCTGGAGGGAGGCGACCCCGCGCGCGAGGACGTCACGCCTCGCTCCCCTCGCCCGCACCGGCCGGCTGCCGAACCTCTTCACGCTCGAGGGCCCCTTCCAGCAACCTGAGCGAGTCCCAGGCCGGCATCGCCTACGCCGAGAGCCTCTCCGCGGTGGCCCACATACTGCGCAAGCGCGGAGAAGCCGGGCTCCTGCGGCTGCTGGCCGCCCTTTCCGATCGCCTTCCCGCCGAGGAGGCGCTGCCCGTGGCCATCGCCCTCAGCTACTCCGAGCTCCAGAAGAGCTGGGAGGACCATCTGCGCGGCCCTGGAGGCCAAGCCGCTCTACGCGGCGCCGCTTCAGCGGTACGAGGCCGCGGTACCAGTCCACGGTGCGCCGGAGGCCGGTCTCGAAGTCCACGACCGGCCGGTAGCCCAGCAGCTTCCGCGCGAGGCGGATGTCGGCGAGGCTGTGGCGCACGTCGCCGGCGCGCGGCGGCCGGTGCTGCGCCCGGGGCGGACCGCCGAGTCTCACGGGCCAGGCGCGGCGAGCAGCGGTTGCAGGGTCATCGCGGCGGCCCGTGGCCACGTTGACCGCCTGTCCACGCAGGCCGCGCGCCCGCAAGGCGCGCCAGGTTGGCCGTCCACCACGTTCGTCGACGTACGTGAAGTCGCGGCTCTGCCGGCCGTCCCCGTAGATCACCGGCGTCTTGCCGCGCGAGCAGCGCCGTCGCGAACAGGCTGATCACGCCGCTGTAGGGCGAGCCCGGGTCCTGGCGCGGCCCGAAGACGTTGAAGTAGCGCAGGGTCAGGGTCTCCATGCCGTAGAGGCGAGGCGAAGACCCGCAGGTAGTGCTCGCCCGTCAGCTTGCCCACGGCGTAGGGCGAGAGCGGCCGCGGGGGCATCGTCTCCGTGCTTGGGCAGCGTGGGCGTGTCGCCGTAGACCGAGGACGAGCCCGCGTAGACGAAGCGCCGGACGCCGGCGTCGCGGGCGGCCACGAGCATGGTCAGGGTCGCCGTGGCGTTCGCGCGGTGGGAGACCGGGCGGGCTCCTTCACCGAGCGGGCCACGCTGGGCATGGCGCCCTCGTGGAAGACGACCTCGATGCCCTCACGGCGCGCCTGGGCCGCGGCGCCGGGATCGGCGCAGTCGCCGCGTCAGGACCTCGACGTCGTCCCTGCACGCCGCGCAGGTTCGCGCGCTGGCCGGAGGAGAAGTCGTCCAGCACGCGCACGCGGTGGCCCGCGCGCACGAGGGCCTCCACGAGATGGCTGCCGATGAAGCCGGCTCCGCCCGTGACCAGGATCTTCAACTAGGACTCTCCGAGCTTACGGCTTTGCCGCGTCGGCTCGCCGACGCGGTGAGAAGTGTCCGCAGAGTGGGCCTGTAAGCCGGATCCTGTCCCCGCCGGCCCTCGCGGGACGGCGGGTGGCGATCATTCCTCTAGCCCCGCGGTTGCCCGCGGGGTCCAGCGACCTACCCGGGGGCTTCAGCCGGGCCAGCCTCGAACGCCCCCCTATTTGGCCTTGCTCCGTGTGGGGTTTTCCCTGCCCGTCGTGTCACCACGCCGGCGGTGCGCTCTTACCGCACCTTTTCACCCTTGCCACCCCCGGTCGCACCGGGAGTTCGGCGGTGTGTTTTCTGTGGCACTTTCCCTGAGGTCACCCTCGCTGGCCGTTAGCCAGCACACTGCCCATGGAGTCCGGACTTTCCTCCCCGGCCCTGACGTCGGACCGCGGCGACCGCCCGACCCACTCTGCGAACAATCTCAGATTAAGGGGCGCGACCGCTGGCGGTCAAGTCCCAGAGGCGGCGTGTCCCCGATCGCGAGGCGTGGTATGTAGTCGGGCACGATGAGCGACTCCCCGCGCTTCGAGCGGATGAAGGAGGCGGTGGCCGCCCTCTACGAGAGGAACCGGCAGCGGGGCAGGGCCCCCTGGTGCGGGCTCGACTACGACTTCGTCTGCCCCTCCACCGGGACCTACCCTTTTCAATGGCTCTGGGACTCCTGCTTCCACGCGGTCGTCCTCTCGCACTTCGACCGGGCGCGGGCCCGGTCCGAGGTCCGCAGCCTCCTCGCCAACGCCCAGCCCGACGGCTTCGTGGCCCACGTCACGTTCTGGCAGCGCGAGGCCTACGAGGCGATGCTCGCCACCTACTCGATCGCCTACCGCACCCCGTACCTTTCCGACTGCATCCAGCCCCCGGTCCTCGCGGAGGCCGTCCACGCCGCCTCCCGCGGCGAAGGGGGGCGCGCTTTCCTGGACGAGGTCCTGCCCAAGACCCGGCGATTCTTCGACTGGCTGGACCGGATGCGCGACCCCGACCAGGACGGCCTCATCGCCACCCTCCAACCCGACGAGTCCGGCCTCGACCACACCCCGAAGTACGACGCGTATCTCGGGATCTCGGGCACCGAGCACGAGCAGTTCACGGCGGCCTGGGAGCGGGTGGCCGGGCCCTACGCGGAGGTGGGACGCGATCACACAAGCATGTTTGCCCTCGACCGCTTCGTGATGGAGGACGTGCTCGTCAACACGATCTACGGGGAGAACGAGCGGGTGCTCGCCGGCCTGCTGCGGGAGGTGGGCGACACGCAAGGGGCGAGAGAGATGGACCGGCGGGCCGACCGGACGACGGCGGCCCTCGTCGGCAAGTGCTGGCACGCCGAGCGGGGGCTTTTCTTCGACCTCGCCGGGCTCCGCGAGGAGCCGCAGCGCGTGAGCACGGTCTCGTCCCTCATGCCCATCCTGCTCACCGACCTGCCCGCGGCCATGGCCCGGGCCCTCGCCGCCCACCTGGCTGATCCTCACGAGTACAAAGCAACCTACCCGGTGCCCTCGGTCGCGATGGACGAGCCCTCCTACCGCAAGGCCGTGCCCGGGGAGCGGCTGCTCTGGCGGGGGCCCACCTGGATCAACACGAACTGGTACATCGCCCGCGGGCTCCGGCGTCACGGCCGGGAGGACCTTGCCCGCACGATCGAGGACCGCTCGGCCGCCCTCGTGGAGCAGGCAGGCTTCCGCGAGTACTACGATCCCCACACCGGCGCCGGCTTCGGGGCGGAGGGCTTCTCGTGGACGGCACTCGTCCTGGACATGTTGGCGTCGCTCGAAGGGCGCCGTCCTTAATTAATTAATGATGCCACGCGCCGGCGCCCTCGCCCTCGCCGTCCTTGCCCTGGCCGACGCCGCCCCCTCCCGGCAGGTGCTCCGCCTCCACTACGATCCGAAGGACCGCGAGACCGGCCGCTACCAGTACCTGCCCGTGGAAGTGCCGGAGGGGACGACCCGTCTCTACGTGGCCTACGCCTACGACAAGCTCGGCGGCCAGAACGTGGTGGACCTCGGGCTCTTCGAGCCGGGCCCGCTCGACTTCGGCCAGGCCCGGGGCCGGGGCTGGACGGGCGGCGAGCGGTCGGAGGTCACCGTCACCACGGGCAGCGCGACGCCCGGCTATTGGCCGGGGCCGCTTCCCCCCGGCCGGTGGCACGTCCAGCTCGGTCTCTACAGGGTCGCGCCGGGCGGCGTCGACGTCGAGCTGACGCTGGAGACGGGGCGGGAGCCGCAGCCTCCGGCACCCGCGGTCGCCCCTCCGCGAAGCGACGCCCTCCGGCCGGGTCCCGCCTGGTACCGGGGCGACCTCCACGTGCATACCGTGCACAGCGACGGCGAGCTCACCGTGGCTCAGCTCGTCCAGGCCGCGCGCGAAGCCGGGCTGGAGTTCATCGCCATCACCGACCACAACAACACGGCCCACCAGGCCGACGGCGTCCGGGACGACGCTCTCCTGACCATCGTGGGCGAAGAGGTCACGACTCCGGGCGGCCACGCCAACGTGTGGGGCCTGGGCCCACGGGACTTCGTCGATTTTCGCGTGCTCCCCGGCGACGGGCAGATCGAGGGGCTGGTGCGGAGCGTCGCCGCCCGGGGCGCCTTGTTCTCGATCAACCACCCGTTCGCCGACTGCCCGCAGTGCTCGTGGGACCACGCGGTGCCCGAGGGCGTCGTCGGCCTCGAGATATGGAACCGGTGGGACGGGCCGCAGGAGGCGGCCATCGCCCTCTGGGACCGGCTGCTGCGGAGCGGCCGGCGCATCACGGGGATCGGCTCGAGCGACTTCCACCGCCGGCCCGCGCCACTCGGACGCGGCAGCGTCCGAGTCTGGGCGCCCGAGTTGAGCACCCAGGCAATCCTCGAGGCCATCCGCAAGGGACGCGTGGTCGTGATGGGCGACGGGATGACCCCACCGCCGATGGTCACGTTGCGCGCCGGCGGCCACACCGCCAGGGTCGGCGACTCCCTGTACGTCCGCTCCGGCGAGGCCCTCGCCGTCGAGGTAGAGGCGGCTCAATGGGCGGGCGGACGCGCCGACGTCGTCTGGAGCGGCGACAAGGTCGGGAGCCTGGTCCTGGGCCGGGATCCCGTTCGTTTCGAGCACCGCCCGCCGCGCGACGGCTACGTCCGGGTGGAGGTCCGGGGCCCCGACGGGGCCACGGTCGCCCTCACCAATCCCATCTTCGTGACCACGGGGGGTCCGTGAGGGTCCGAACGCTCCGGGCGACGGCGCTCGGCGTGATGCTGGGAGTCCTCCCGGCGGCGGCGGACGAGTCCCTGGTCACGCCCACGCGGGTCGGCCGCGCCGACGCCCCCCTCGTCCTGAGCGTGTGGGCCCAGCAGGAGTACTCCCACCTCGCGGCCCGGACCGACGTGGCCGCGATCTTCCGCGACATCTTCGAGAAGTGGGCGGAGGCGCATCCCGACGTGCGGCTCGAGATCTCGGTGATGCCCGCGCTCGAGCTGCACAAGGCCAAGCTCCTGCTCGCGGCCGCGGCCGGGCGCCTGCCCGACGTCGCCTCCGTCGACAGCTTCTGGATGCCCCTCTTCCTGCAGGGCGGACACGTGCAGCCGATGAACGCGGACTGGCCCGCGGAGGACCGGGCCGATTTCCTGCCCTTCACCATCGACACCCTCTCGGACCCGAGCGGCAACGTCTACGGCTTGTGGCACGGCACGGACTGCCGCGTCCTCTACTACCGCAAGGACCTCGTCCCCACCCCGCCGCGCACCTGGGACGAGCTCATCGAGACGGCGAGCCGGATCGCGCGCGAGCGCAAGATGGCCGGGTACCTCTACAACGCGGGCCGCTGGGAGGCGGCGGTGTTCGACCACCTCCCCATGTTCTGGGGCCAGGGCGGCGAGCTCGTGGACGCCGCGGGTCGGCCGGTGTTCGGGGAGCCGCCCCACCGCGAGAAGATGCTGCGCGTCCTCGCCTTCCTGCGGCGAACGATCGAGAGCGGGGCGTCGCCGCGGTCCGTGCTCGCCAACAACGACTACCAGCAGCTCAGCTCCGCCGCGGTGGCGGGCGACGTGGCCATGTTCCTGGGAGGGAGCTGGCAGCTCCGCGAGCTGGAGACGAACCTCGCCCCCGAAGAGTACGCGAAGTGGGACGTGGCCCCCATCCCCCAGGCGGACGCCGGCACCGTTTCCACCGGGACCGGAGGCTGGGTCTGGGTGACGTTCTCGCGCGATCCCGTCCGTCGCCGGGCCGCGGTGGAGCTCATTCGCGCCATCGAGTCGCCGGAGAACGTGGCCCGCATCAGCCTGCCCACGCATCAGCTTCCGGTGCGACGCAGCGTGTACCGCGACGCGCCCTTCTTCCGCGAGGACCGCTTTCACGCGCGCTACGGCGAGCTCCTCGCCCACGCTCGCGCGCGCCCGGCGGTGCCCCTCTACCCGGCGATCTCCGAGCAGCTCCAGCTCGCGATCGGGGCGGTGGTGGCGGGGGACAAGACCCCCGAGACGGCGCTGCACGACGCGTGGGCAGCCGTCCAGACGATCGCAGCGCGGCAGGCGGCCCGCCGGGACCGACCGACCGAGCCACCGCGCGCTCTGGCCGCCCTCCCCGCGATCCTGGCCATGATCCTCGTGGCCCTCGCGCTCGTTCCTGCCGCCCGCCGCGGCCTCGTGCCCTGGCTCCTGCCCGCCCTCGTCGCGGTGGGGGCCGTCATCCTCTACCCGATGCTGGACCTCGTGCGACTCTCCTTCACGGACAGCCGCACGCACGAGGCGGCCTACCGCTACACGCTCGAGAGCTTCCGCACCCTCGGGAGCGACCCCGACTTCCCGGGCATGGTGGGGGTCACGCTCGTCTTCGTCCTCGCCTCCGTCGGCCTCCAGGTCGCGATCGGCCTCCTCCTCGCCGTGCTCATCGACTCCGCGCGACGACGGCGTGCGCCGGGCACGCTCCTGGCGCGGCTGGCGGTGGTGGGGGCCTGGGTGATCCCGGGAGTGCTGGTGGGGGTTCTCTGGCGGATCCTGCTCGTCGAGAACCGGGCCGGGATCGCGAACTACTCCCTCTCCCTCTTCGGCCTCGGCCCTTTGCCCTTCCTCTCCGTCGGGGGCTGGGCCCTCGCCTCGGTGGTGGTGGCCAACGTCTGGCGGGGGTGCGCGTTCAGCATGATCCTGCAGTACGCGGGCCTGCAGCGCATCCCCCGCGAGCTGCACGAGGCCGCGGATCTCGAGGGGCTGTCCGCGTGGGGCCGGCTCCGGGTGGTGATGCTCCCGCAGATCGCCCCCGTGCTCGCCCTGAACCTCGCGCTCGTCACGATCTCCACGCTCAACACCTTCGACCTCGATCCTGCCCCTGACCGGCGGCGGCCCCGCCCGCCGCACCGAGGTCGTCTCGCTCTACATGTACCGCTCCGCCTTCTTCGGCCTGGAGGCCGGGCGCGCGGCCGCGGTGGCGGTGGTGATGCTGCTGCTGAACCTCGCCCTCGCCCTCGTGGCCGCCCGCCTCACCGCACGGGAAAGAGAGGCGGCGTGAGGGGCCGCGCGCGCATCCTGCGTACCGCTCTCCTCCTGGCCGCGGCGGCCGCCTTCCTGCTCCCCCAGCTCTGGCTTTTCTCGGTCTCGCTCAAGACCAAGTCCGGCGTGTTCGAGTATCCGCCGCGACTGGTCGGCCCGACCGCCTCCCTCGGCAACTACCGCTTCGTCTGGAGCGCACCCAGGTCCCGACGTATCTCTGGAACAGCGGACGCGTCGCCGTGCTCGCGACCCTGCTCACGCTCCTGCTCGGCCTGCCCGCGGCCTACGTGCTGTCGCGCGAGCGCTTCCGCTCGCGCGGGCCCCTGCTGACCGGGCTCCTCGTGGTCCAGATGGTCTCGCCCATCATCCTGCTCGTGCCGATCTACGAGCTGGTCGGCGGCCTGCGGCTCCTCGACACCCACACCGGCCTCGTGCTCGTCTACGCCGCCATCCAGCTCCCGCTTCACCATCGTCGTCCTGAAGGCGTTCTTCGACGCCCTCCCCCCCTCGCTCTTCGAAGCGGCCCGGCTCGACGGCGCCTCGCGGGCCTACACCTGGCGGCGGGTCGCCCTGCCCCTCGTCGGCCCCGGGCTCGCCGCCACCACGATCTTCAACCTCGCCGCCGTACTGGGCGGAGTTCGGCCTCGCCCTCGTGCTCCTCGATTCGCAGAGCCGTTTCACCATCCCCATCGGGCTCTTCAGCTTCCAGAGCGGCTACGAGACGGAGTGGCAGCTCGTGGCCGCAGCCAGCGTCATCGGCCTCCTGCCCGTGATGGCGGCCTTCGTCCTCCTGCAGCGCTACTTCGTCGCCGGCCTCACCGCGGGCGCGGTCAAGGGTTGACCCGTGACCTCGGGACGGCGTAATTTGCGCCCCATGATCTTCAGGAGCTCCCTGCCCGACGTCGGGATTCCCGAGGCCCCCCTCACCCAGGTGCTGCTGGACTCCGCGGCGAAGCGGCCGGACAAGCCCGCCTTCATCGACGGGCCCACTGGCCGCGTGATGACGTACGGCGACTGGGCGCGGTCCGTGAAGCGCGGGGCCTACGGCCTCGCCGCCCGCGGCTTCAAGAAGGGGGACGTGTTCGCGATCTACAGCCCCAACTGCCCCGAGTACGCGGTGGCCTTCCACGCGGTGGCCCTGGCCGGCGGCATCGTGACCACGATCAACCCCACGTACACCGTGGAGGAGCTCGACAACCAGCTCCGGGACTGTCGGGCGCGCTTCCTCCTGACGGTGCCCGCGTTCCTGGACAAGGCGAGGGAGGCGGCACGCCGCGCGGGCATCGAGGAGCTCTTCGTCTTCGGCCAGGCCCCGGGCGCCACCGCCTTCTCCGCCCTCCTCGAGGAGGACGGACCCCTGCCCGACGTGAAGATCGACCCGCGCACGGACCTGGTGGCGCTCCCCTATTCCAGCGGCACCACCGGCCTCCCGAAGGGCGTCATGCTCACCCACTACAACCTGGTCGCCAACATGCACCAGTCGATCGGCGCCATGTCCTGGGCGAAGGAAGACGACGTGGTGATGGGCGTGCTGCCTTTCTTCCACATCTATGGGCTGGTCGTGATCATGAACCAGGGCCTGCTGCTGGGGGCGACCACCGTCACCATGCCCCGCTTCGAGCTGGAGACGTTCCTCGAGGCGATGCAGAAGTACGCCGTGACCATCGCCTTCGTCGTCCCTCCGATCGCCCTCGCCCTCGCCAAGCACCCGGCGGTCGACAAGTACGACCTCTCGAAGCTCCGCCTGCTCCTCTCGGGGGCGGCGCCGCTCGGCGAGGCGGTGACCCTCGCGGCCCGGGAGCGGCTCGAGTGCGCCGTCACCCAGGGATACGGGATGACGGAAACGAGCCCGGTCACGCACACGAGCCCTCCGGACCCCGACCGCAACAAGCCGGGCACCGTGGGGCCGCCCATCCCGAACACGGAGTGCAAGATCGTCAACCTCGTCACCGGCAACGACGTGGGACCGGGCGAGCTCGGCGAGGTCTGCATGCGCGGGCCGCAGATCATGAAGGGCTACCTCAACCGGCCCGAGGCCACCGCCAACATGATCGACCCCGAGGGCTGGCTGCACAGCGGGGACATCGGCTACGCCGACCCCGACGGGTATCTGCACGTCGTGGACCGCGTGAAGGAGCTGATCAAGTACAAGGGCATGCAGGTGGCCCCCGCGGAGATCGAGGCGGTGCTGCTCTCGCATCCCGCGGTGGCGGACGCGGCGGTGGTCCCCAGCCCCGACGAGGAGGCGGGCGAGGTGCCGAAGGCCTTCCTCGTGCTCAAGGGCGAAGCCACGCCCGAGGAGATCGTGGCCTGGGTCGCCGAGCGGGTGGCGCCCCACAAGCGCCTCCGGCGCGTCGAGGTGATCGGGCAGATCCCGAAGTCCCTTTCCGGGAAGATCCTCCGGCGGGTGCTCGTGCAGCAGGAGCGGGAGCGCGAGGCGGGCGCGAAGCCCAGCTAGTCCTTCACGGCAAGGCGCCGGAGATCGAACTCGTTCCGGAACGAGTCGTCGACGGCGAAGGGCCGGACAGCCTCCGGGCGGCGCCCGCGCACTCGAACTCGCCAAGGCCGTTGGAGCGACCCTGCCCGAAGTAGGTCCTCGCCTCAAAGTCGTTGTGACGCCGACAGCGCAGCTCGACGTTTTCCACGGTGGCCCCGCCGCCCGCCGCATACGGCTGGACGTGATGGAACTCTAGAAACGCCTTCTCGCCACAGCGGCGCTGGTTCGTTCCGACGAACGCGCAGCGCCCGATGTCGCGCAGCCAGACCGCGCGCTTCACCTCGGCGGGAATGTGGCGCGACCCCGGGGCCGTCCCGCGCGGAGGCCGGGGATGGTCGGTGGCGGCGCACTTCTTCCTCGCCAGATCCGCGAGGAGGGCCGTGAGAGCCCGGTCGAGAATGGCCGCGTCATCGCCGGAGGGGATCGCATGGCGCAGCAAGTCCTTCGCGAGCTTCAGCTTCTCGAGGGTGTCGCCGCCGATCGTGAGCTGGAGCTTGTAGCGGTTCGGTGAGAGTGGGGTGGCCTCGGCCGAACATCGCGGGCGCAGCCGAGGCCATTGGTTGCGCAGGGCGCCCGGGAGCGACGCGGCAAGAAGCGCCACCGCCGGCGGCGCCAGCTTCGGCGCCGGGACCTTGCGAACAGAAGGCGGGACATCGGGCCGAGGCGAGAGCCCGGCCACGATCTCCTCGACCTCCGACTTTCTCTTCCCCCGAGCCGATTCGAGCACACCCACGTAGTTCTCCGGCGGTCAGATGCGGGGCGAGGAGCCTCACCGTCGTGAGGTTGACCGAGCCCTCCACGAGCATCTCGAGGATCATTGGGAACCGGCGGGCCGCCCGCGCGGCCTCGATGCGGTTGTAGGCCTCGTGCTCGGAGAGGCCCAGCGCGTCCCGGCAGTAGACGAAGAGGGAGCCGTAGCCGGCCCGCAGGTGCAGGTCACGCGTATCGAGCTCGGCGAGGTGGGCGACGAGCTGGGCCGTCGCGTCGCGCTCGCGAGCGGCGAGGCTCTTCGACCCGCGCGACCAGCTCGTCGTCGGAGAGCCGACGAAGTGAAGCGAACAGTTCGTTAGGCATGCCTGCTTCTATCACAGGCGTCAGACAGGACGGGTCCACGGTGAGGCACTGCGGATGGAACTCGTTCCGGAACGAGTCGTGCGTGCCTAACGAGTAGGCCCGATCGGCAGCTCGTGCGGCGGCCCCTCGCCCACGAGGGACACGTCACCCGTCCAGGACAGCAGGTTCTGTCCCGGCTCGTCGTCCGGGCCCAGCATGAAGAGCCGGTTCACGCGGCAGCAGGCGCGCGCGGCCCGGTGCCCGGCGGGAGCGGCGTCTCCTTCTCCCGCGGCCCGCGTGAAGGCGCGCACGCGCACGGCCCGGATCGCCGACGCCTCCACGCCCGCGGGCAGCGCCACCGCCGCCTGGAAGCAGCCGTTCGGGAAGTTGTGGGGCTCGACGCGAGACGCGGAACTCGCGGTCCGCCCGCGTCCGAGGCGTGCCAGCGCAGACCCTCGTCGGCCGCCGACGCCGACCGCGAACGCCAGGGTCGCGTCCTCGGCGGGCGCGCACGCCTCGAGGAAGACGAAGCGGCGCGGGTCCGGTATCCGCTCGCGAGCCCGGGAGCGCGTCCGCCGCCACCCGTCCTTCCCGGCGCACCTCCTGCGTGCTCACGCGATAGGTCCAGGGATGCGCGTCCATCACCGCCTCGCGCGACCGCCGGCGAGGTCGACGGGTCGGCGCCGGCGCGAAGCGCACGTCGTGCCGCGCCGCGATCGCCCACCATGTTGTTCTCGGTGACGACCTAGAGCAGGGGATGCCGTCCCTCCCGACGGCCGGTGAACGGCAGCAGCTTGTGGTCCTTGCCCTGGTAGGTCTCCGTCGAGCGATCGCGGCCGTCGCCGTCGAGCTCGACGCCGTAGACGAACTCGACGTCCGTGGTCCGGCCCCAGGTGGCCATCAGCCGATCGACGGGCGTGCCGCCGTCCTCGTTGCGTGAAGATGACGGAGTAGCGGAGGCGCCGGCCGCCGCGCGCGTCGCGTCCGTCTCGTACCAGGTCAGGAGCGGCAGGTCGCTGAAGCGCTTCAGCGTGCCGGGACGGGCGTAGACGAACGGAGCGAAGCGCGAGGGCCGAGTGGTCCGGCTCTCCGACGGCGACCGTGCGGAACAGCGATGGCGTCGATCGACACCGGGCCCGACGCCGCGGGGCGTCGCGTCGCCGGTCGAGGGTCACGCGCAGTCGATGCGGACCGGCCGGCGAGCGCGCCCAGGGCCACCGGGTACTCCGCGGGCGCTCGCCCCGGATGAGCACCAGGTGCTGCGAGTACCGGCCGTCCACCTCGAGGACGAGAACGGCCGCCTCGCGGCCGCGCGCCTGCCAGGACGTAGCGCGCGCCGGCCGCGAGGAGCGTGGCCACCACCTCCGCGGGCTCGCGCGACGGGTGAACGGCTCCTTCGCGGAGCGCGGCGGAGGCGGTGAGAGAGAGGGCGAGAAGGGCGGGGATGGCCATGCGCGACCGACGGGAGTATAAAGGCACGTCCCGGAGGGCCAGCATCGTGCGCGTGCGTTTCGAGAAGGTGAGCAAGCGCTTCGGCGCGCATCCGGCCGTGCGCGAGATCGACCTCGAGGTCGCAGCCGGGCGAGTGCCTGGTGCTGCTCGGCCCCTCCGGCTGCGGCAAGACGACGCTGCTGCGCCTGCTCGCCGGGCTCGAGACGCGTGGACGCGGGCCGCATCTTCATCGGCGACCGGCTCGTGAACGACGTCCCCCCCGCGGATCGCGACGTGGCCATGGTGTTCCAGAACTACGCGCTCTACCCGCACCTCACCGTGCCGAGAACATCGCGTTCCCGCTGCGCGCGCGCCGCGGCGCCGGCCGCGGACATCGAGAGGCGCGTGCGCGAGGCCGCGCGGCGCCTGGAGCTCGGGGGCGCTCCTCGACCGGCGCCCGGCGCAGCTCTCCGGCGGCCAGCAGCAGCGGGTGGCGCTGGCCCGCGCGATCGTGCGCCACCCCGCCGTCTACCTGATGGACGAGCCGCTGTCCAACCTGGACGCCCAGCTCCGCGTCCAGACGCGCGGCGAGCTGAAGCGCCTGCAGCAGGAGCTGGGCACGACCACGGTCTACGTCACCCACGACCAGGGCGAGGCCATGACCCTGGGCTCGCGCGTGGCCCTGCTGCGGGCGGGGACGGTCGAGCAGGTGGGGCCGCCGCTCGAGCTGTACCGCCGGCCGGTCACCGGTTCGTGGCCGGGTTCCTGGGCAGCCCGGCCATCAACCTCCTGCCCGCGACGCCCGACGGCCCGCGGCCGGCTGCGCGCTGCGGGGGCGCCGGTCGAGATGCCTTCCTCCCCGCGGCGACCCTCCCCCCGATCGAGGTGGGGATACGGCCCGAAGACGTCGAGGTCGCGCGCCGGCGCGCGGCCGACGGCCTCGCTCCGGCGCGGCTCGCTGACCGCGGAGCCGATGGGCAACGAGACGATCGTGACGCTCGACGCCTCGGGCCGCGCGTGGTGGCGCGCGCGGCTCCCGACTTCGACGCGGCTCCCGGCGCGCCGCTGTTCTTCCGTTCGCCGCCGGGCGCGCTCTGCTGTTCGACGCCCAGACCGGAATCCAACTGGCCGGATCTCGCACTCCATCGACCGTGCCATCGCCGCTTCCTGAAAGCGCGTTCTTGAAACCGGTTGACAACCAGGGTGCGCCGCGCGTAGTTTCTTGGAACGTTACAAAGATTTCACGGCGCAACCTCGGAAAGATCGAGGGCTCGGAACACAGGTTGGGGGTCCAGGCTCGCCGGGAGGAGAACTCGATGAAGCGAATTTTGACTGCCTGCGCGCTGCTGCTCGGCTTCACGGCCGCGGCACAGGCCCAGGTCGATCGTGCGACGCTGAGCGGCACCGTCCGGGACACGTCCGGCGCCCTCATCGCGGGCGCCAGCGTCGTCGTCACCAACACCGCCACCAACTTGGCCAACCAGACGAAGACCAACGCCGAGGGCAACTACACGGCGGTCAACCTCCGTCCCGGCCGCTACCTGGTCGAGGCCGAGGCGGCGGGCTTCCAGAAGGCCACGCCAGGCCATTGTCCTCGAGATCGGCCAGAGGGCCCGCGCGGACTTCTCCCTCGGAGTCGGGGACCGTGGCCGAGACCGTGACCGTCGAGGACACGCGGCGCGTCCTCAACACCGAGCAGGCGGCCCTGGGCTCGGTCATCGAGCAGACCGCCGTCGCCAACCTGCCCCTGGCCTCCGTAACTGGGACGACCTCCTCTTCCTCGTGGCCGGAGTGCAGGGCGACCGCTATCACCGACCAGGGCGGCGGCACCTCGTTCGGGCGCACCGGCGGCGTCAACGTCCACGGCCAGCGCTCGCTCCAGAACAACTTCACCCTCGACGGCGTCGACAACAACACGATCTCCGAGAACGTCCAGGAGCTGACCACCCAGATCTCGCGCCCCTCCATCGACGCCATCCAGGAGTTCAAGATCGTCACCAGCCCCTACTCGGCGGAGTACGGCCGCGCCCCGGGCGGAGCGATCAGCGTGACCACCAAGTCGGGGACGAACCAGATCCACGGCACCGCCTACGACTACTTCCGCAACGACAGCCTCGACACCATCGACTATTTCTCGAAGGTGACCAACCAGCCCAAGCTCGCCAACAAGCAGAACCAGTTCGGCGGCAACCTGGGCGGACCGATCCTGAAGGACCGGGCCTTCTTCTTCGCGGACTACGAGGGGTTGCGGGTAAACCGGGGAGTGACGCGCCTCACCCGGGTGCCCACCGCCGGGGAGAGGCAGGGGATCTTCGCGTCCGCGGTCCGTGATCCCCTCACCGGCCAGCCCTTCCCGAACAACACGATCCCCGCGAACCGCATGGACCCGGTCGCGGTGGCGATGATGAACCTCATTCCCGCGCCCAACACGGCCGGTACGACGAACTACTCCCGGCCGGGGGCCGAGCTGACCGACAACTCCGACCGGATCCTGGGGCGGCTCGACGTGAAGCTCACGAACTCGGACAACGTGTTCGCGCGCTACATCTACAGCACCCGCGACCGCTTCATCCCCGGCTGGTTCGGGGGCATCCTCGACGGGCTCGCCAGCTCCTCCGGGGGCGCCCAGAAGATCAAGTCCCAGAGCGTGGTCGCCGGCTGGACCCGGGTCATCAGCCCGGCCGTCGTCAACGAGTTCCGCTTCTCCTGGAACGGGGCCAAGTCGGACGGCTTCCAGGAGCCCTTCGGCCAGGCGCCTCCGGCGGGCGCGGTGGTGCCCGGCGTGCCCGACAATCCGCTCGTGGCCGGCGGCCTCACCGGCGTCAACATCGCCGGCTACTTCATCAACGGAGCCCGGATCGGGTCCCCGAACTTCCTCCCCAAGTTCCAGCACACGAGCCAGTACGAGTTCCTCAACACCACGACCTGGCTCAAGGGGAGCCACGCCTTCAAGTTCGGCTTCGACATCCTCTCCCCGATGGCGAACGAGTACATGGACGTCCCCGCGACCCGGGGCGAGCTCAGCTACTCCACCCAGTTCACGGGCCAGGCGGTGGGCGACTTCCTGCTCGGGTACGTGGCGGGCGCCCAGCTCACGAACGTCTTCGTGGTGGACCAGCGCCACTGGGCGACCTCCTTCTTCGTGCAGGACGACTGGAAGGTCAACAGCAAGCTGACCTTCAACCTCGGGCTGCGCTACGACTTCATCACCCCCGCCTTGGAGGCCAACAACAACCAGACCAACTTCCGGCCGGAGGGGAGCGGCACCCTCGTCTTCGCGCAAGACGGCTCCCTGTCGGAGCGCGGACTCGTCAACCCCGACACGAACAACTTCGCGCCGCGCATCGGCATCGTCTTCCAGGTGGACAGCAAGACCGTGATCCGGGGCGGCTACGGGATCTTCTACAACATCTTCGACCGCGTGGGGAGCGAGGACCAGATCGCGCTCAACATCCCATCCCTCATCAACAACGTCCTCAACGTCGCGGGAGCGGAAAGGACGAACCCGCTCTTCCTGATGAAGAACGGCTTCCCTACCAACTTCCTGGACCCCAACGCCCCGGGCCTCCAGCAGCGGGTCCAGCTCCGGGCCGTGTCGGAGAACGCGCCCAAGTCGTCGATCCAACAGACGAGCCTGGGCGTGCAGAGGGAGTTCTTCGGATCCTTCGTGGTCACCCTGGACGGCATCATGACCTGGGGCCACAACCTGGCGAGCCTGGTCAACCTCAACCAGCCGACCGGTCTCGCGGGCGGCGCCAATGCGCTCGGGCCCCGTCCCTACCCCGCTTTCGGCAGCTTCATCGAGTGGCGGGCGCAGAACGGCACATCGACCTACAAGGGGATCGACTTCACGGTGGAGCGGCGCTTCTCCAAGGGCTACGGGTTCGGCCTCGCCTACACGCTCGGCGAGTCGCGCGACAACACGAGCGAGCACCTCACGACCCTGGGCTCCAACAGCTTCCCCCAGAACTCCCGCAACCTCGACGACTGGGAAGGACCGAGCGACTACGACACCCGGCACCGGTTCGTGGGGAACTTCATCGCCGAGCTGCCGTTCGGCAAGGGTAAGAAGTGGGCCACGGACGGCGTCGGGGCCGCCATCCTCGGTAACTGGACCTTCAGCGGCATCTACACGGCCCATTCGGGACACCCGTTCACCGTGAACCAGGGCAACAACAACGTGGGGACGCGCATGACCGGCATGCCGAACCTGGTCGGCGATCCCGAGGGACCGCAGACGGTCCAGCAGTGGTTCAACGTGGCCGCCTTCGTGGCGGTGCCCTCCGGCACCTTCGGCAACGCCGGCCGCAACATCCTGGTCGGTCCCGGGTGGTCGACCTTCGACTTCACGCTCCAGCGCAAGCTCGACTTCGGCAGCCGGGTTGCCGCCCTTCTCCGCTGGGACGTGTTCAACGCCTTCAACCGGGACAACTTCGGCCTGCCCACCCGCGACCGGGCCAGCGCCGCCATCGGGACGATCTCGACACTAGCCGGCGACCCCCGGATCATGCAGCTCTCCCTCCGCCTCCAGTTCTAAGACGCAGGAGCCTCGTCAGGCCCGGCGCGCCACTGTCGGCGCGCCGGGCCTTTTTTCCCTGCCTTCATCCATGACCCTTCCCCGAGTCGGCAACGCGCCCGTGAGCTGGGCCGTCTACGAGGCCGACCGCCCCAACCCTCCCTTTGCGACCGTGCTCGACCAGATCGCGGCCGCGGGCTACGAGGGGACGGAGCTGGGGCCCTACGGGTACCTGCCGACGGATCCGAGCCTGCTCGCGAAGGAGCTGGCCCTGAGGGGCCTCGCGCTGGGATCGTCTTTCGTTCCCCTGCCACTCGAGGACGCCTCCCACCGCGAGCGCTCCGTCGAAAAGGCGCTCGCGGTGGCGCGACTTCTCTCCACCCAGCGAGTGGGCGAGCTGATCCTGGCCGACGACGAGGACGCGGGCCGGCAGAAGATGGCGGGCCGAGTCCCTGCGGACGGACGCGCGGGATGGAGCGACGCCCAATGGCACGAGGCGAGCCTCACCCTCGAGGCGGTGGCCAAGGCCCTGCGCTCCGAGCTGGGCATGCGTGTCGTCCTGCATCACCATGCCGGGACCTTCGTGGAGACCCCGGCCGAGATCGACCGCCTGCTCGCGGAGACGGACCCGGAGCGGGTGGGCCTCCTCCTCGACACCGGCCATGCCGTCTACGGGGGAGCCGATCCCCTCGAACTCGTGCGGCGACACGGGAGCCGGATCTGGTACGTCCACTTGAAGGACGCCCGGGCCGACGAGCTGGCGCGGGTCCGCACGACCGACGTGACGATGGAGGAGGCGTGGAAGCGCGGGGTGTTCTGTCCCCTGGGGGACGGCGTCGTCGACTTCCCGGCCACGATCGACGCGCTTCGCGAGCGTGGGTACGCGGGCTGGCTCATCGTGGAGCAGGACATCGTCCCCGACGCGCAGGGCCGCCTCGTCCCCGACCCCCTGGCGAGCGCGCGGCAGAGCCGCGCCTACCTGCGGGAGAGAACGGGCCTGTGAGCGCCCCCCTGCGCGTGGCGGTGGTGGGCGCGGGCGGAATCGCCCAGATGATGCATCTGCCCCACCTCGCCGAGCGTCCCGACCTCTTCCGCATCGCGGGCCTCGCCGACGTGGACCGCTCTGTGCTCGACGCGGTGGGCACGCGCTACGGGGTAGCGGTGCGCACCACGGACTACCGGGAGCTGCTCGTCCGGAAGGACGTGGAGGCCGTCCTCGTCGCGACCTCGGGCTCGCACCGCGAAGCGGCCCTGCGGGCCTTGCAGGCCGACAAGCACGTCCTCGTGGAGAAGCCCGTGGGCTTCAGCCTCGCGGAGACCGAGCAGGTCGCGCGCGCGGCCCGCCGCAGCCGCCGCGTGTTCATGGTCGGTTACCACAAGCGCTACGACCCGGCCTACCGGCGCGCCCGCGAGGAAGTACGCGGGATGCGCGACCTGCGCCTGGTGGAAGCGACTGTGCTCCATCCGGACGACGGCGTCGTATCGAACGCATCATGCGGTCCTCCCGCCCCGCCCGCTGGACCGGAGACGCCGGAGGACGTCATGGATCACGGCGCGGAGGCGGAAGCGATCGCGGGACCGTTCTCGGCCGGCCTTCGCGAGACCCTCGGGGACGGCCTCGCCGGCCGGCCTCGTGGCGACGTCGATGCTCTTCCAGAGCCTGATCCACGACGTGAACGCCCTGCGCGGCATCCTCGGCGAGCCGGAGGAGGTCCTCTCCGCCTACACCTGGCGAGGCGGGCTCGCCCAGACCTCGCTCACGCGCTTCCCGGGCAACGTCCGCGTCCTGCTGACCTGGGTCTCGCTGCCGGGCCTGAAGCACTACGAGGAGCGCCTCCTCTTCGCGAGCCCCGAGAAGCGCCTCGCCCTCGTCTTCCCTTCTCCCTACCTGCGCCATTTCCCCACCCCCCTGGTCGTCGAGCGCATGGACGGCGCCGAGCTCGTGGAGGAACGGCGTACGGTCTCCCACGAGGAGGCCTTCCGGGTGGAGCTTCACGTCTTCCGGCAGTGCGTGCGCGAGAACAAGAAGCCCGAGACCTCGATCGAGGACGCGGTGGGCGACGCGCGCTGGATCCAGGCCATCGCGCGCGCCCTGCCGCCCCCGCCGCCGATGGCCCGCGTGCCCGCTCGCCCGTCTCGGGCTTCGGCCCGGCCGCACCCGCGAGTCTCGAAGCGATCCAACCGTCGCCGGGCCTGACAGACGCTCGCTCGTACAATATCCTCTCGCCCATGCTCCCCTTGCGCCCGATGTGAAGCGCGCCACCGCCCGGCTCGTGACCGTGATCGACATCCCCGAGGATCCGACCAACTGCACGTTCGGCGGCCCCCGGCGTGACGTTCTATACGTGACCACGATCTCCTCGCTCTACCGCATCCGGACCGCGGTTCGCGGACAGGCGAGGCCGCCGGGGAAATGACGCGCGTGAGGTCCCTCCGCTGTGCCCTCGGGCTCACGCTCGCGCTGGGGATGACGGCCGCCGCGGACACGCCACCGCGTCCGCGCGTCCTGGGTCTCTCCCACGTGGCCCTCCGCGTCAGCAGCGTCGCTGCCTCCCGCCGGTTCTACCAGGATTTCCTGGGCATGGGCTGGCTCCAGGCCGCCCCTTCTCCGGACCCCTCGGCGCCCGTCTTCGTCGTCGTCAGTGACCGTCAGTACATCGAGCTGCGGCCCGGCCTCGTCCCCGACGAGGATCGACTCGACCACGTCGCGTTTCAGGTCGACGACGTGGAGGCGGCGCGTGCGACTTTCGCCTCGCGCGCGCCCTCGGGTTCTCGGCCAACTCCCCCCGGTCCCATGGGCACCCGCGGGTTCCTCATCGAGGACACCGAAGATCACCGGATCGGGTTCGTGTCCCACCCGGCTGGAGGGTGGCCGGCGAAGGGAGCCGTCGCCGGGGACGCGCCCATCTCAGGGCGCATCCTCCACGCGGGAGTCCTGGTCGGCGACCTGGAGCCGGCCACGCGCTTCTACGAAGACGTGCTGGGCTTCCGCGAGACCTGGCGGGGCAGCCGATCGGGGACGGTGCTCTCGTGGACCAACATGAGGGTCCCGGACGGCACGGACTACGTCGAGTTCATGCTCTACGCCGAGAAGCCGGCTCCCGACGCGCGGGGCACTCCCCATCACATCTGTCTCGAGGTGACCGACGTCGAAGCGGCGCGGGTCCGCCTTCAGGAGCGAGCGACGAGCGTGTCGTACACTCGTCCCCTCGAGGTTCGCATCGGGACGAACCGCCGCCGCCAGCTCAACCTCTTCGACCCGGACGGCACGCGGGTGGAGCTCATGGAGCCGAACACGGTGGACGGCCAGCCGGTGCCGTCCTCGACCGCGCCGCCGCCCCGTCCGGCTTCCCTGCCCCCTACTCCGTGACCGAGGCCACGATCACCCGCTGACCCGTCTCGTAGGCGCGGTGGGCGGCGATGGCGATGCGGAGGGCGGCCATCCCGTCATCGATCGTGACCGGGGGTTTCCGGCCTTCGAGCACGTTCTGGGCGAAGTTCCGGAGCTGGGTGGTGTAGGCCCCCGCGAAGCGCTCCATGAAGTAGGGCACGGTGTCGTGGGCGACGGAGTTCTTGGTCATCACGAAGAGCGGCGTCTCCCGCAGGTAGCCGATGCGGAGGGTCCCCGCGGTGCCCAGGATCTCGGTGGAGATGTCGTAGCCGTAGATCCCGTTGCGCGAGAGGTCGACCGCCCCGAGCCGCCCGTCCTCGAACTCCAGGGTCACGAGCGCGTTGTCGATGTCGCCCACCGTCTTCAGCTCCGGGTAGGCAAGCGTGCCCGCCATCGTCTGGACGGACCTGGCCTCCCCCATGAAGAAGCGGGCGAGGTCGAAGTCGTGGATGCCCATGTCGAGGAGCATGCCGCCGCTGCTCTTGGGGTTCGCGTACTCCAGGGTGGTGCGGTGGGGATCGCGCGAGGACGACTTGAAGACCACGGGGGTGCCGATCTCTCCCGCCTCCACTCGCTTCTTGGCCGCCGCGTAGCCCGCGTCGAACCGGCGCATGAAGCCCATCTGGAAGAAGACGCCCGCACCGTCCACCGCCTGCTTCATCTCGCGGGTCTCGGCCAGGGTCAGCGCCGGGGGTTTCTCGCAGAAGATCGGACGGCCGCGGTGCGCCGCCGCGATCACGTGGCCGCGGTGGGTGTGGGTGGGCCCCACGATGACGACCGCGTCGACGCCGGGGGTGTCCAGCACCTGCTCCGGGTCCGCGAACGCAGACGCGATCTCGTACTCCGCCGCGACCTCGGTGCGGGCCGTGGGATCGGGGTCGGCGATCGCCACCAGGCGGGTCTCCGGGATGCGGGTAGCGAGATCGCGGGCGTAGACGCGGCCCAGGCGGCCGAGGCCGATGAGGCCGATGCCGAGCTTCCTTCGGGGGCTCGCCATCTCAGTTCCCCGTCACCGTGGCCTTGGTCACGAGCTCGATCCTCACCTTCTGCTCCGGAGGCGGCTTCTCCCCGTGGATCAGGAGGACCGCGTCCTCCACCGCGAGCTTGCCCATCTCCGAGGAAAACTGGGCGACCGAAGCGAGCATCGTCCCCGCGGCGATGGCCTTGCGCGCGTCGTCCAGCGCGTCGAAGCCGATGACCTGGATCTTCCCGGTCTTGCCCGCGGCGGCGATAGCTTCCACCGCGCCCAGGGCCATGAGGTCGCTGCACGCGAACAGGGCGTCGATGTCGGGGTGGGCCTGGAGCATGTTCTGGAAGACGGTGAAGCCCTGGTCGCGCTCCCAGTTCGCGGTCTGGGAGGCCACCACCTTCACCCCCGGAGAGTCCTTGATCGCGTCGTGGAAGCCCTTGAGCCGCGAGTCTCCGGTCTCGTGCCCCGGGATGCCCTCGAGGAGCCCGACCCGGGCCTTTCCCCCCGTGACCTGGATCAGGTACTCCCCCGCGACCTTGCCCCCCTCGTAGTTGTCGGAGCCCACGAAGCCGTCGAGGCGGATGCCCGCTTCTGTGGCCGCCTTCTCGTCCACCCGCGTGTCCACGATCACCACCGGGATCTTGGCCGCGTTCGCCTTGGCGATCGCGGTCACGACCTCCTTCGACCCGCTGGGGGTGATGGCGAGCGCGTCCACCCGGGTCTGGATGAGGTTCTCGATGATCTGCATCTGCTTGTCCACGTCCACCTCGCGCTCCGCGGCCTGCACCACGAGGTCGACGCCCAGGCGCGTGGCCGCCTCCTCCGCGCCCTTCTGCATGTCGATGAAGAAGGGATTGTTGAGCGTCTTGAGCACGAGGGCCACGCGCGGCTTGGCCTTCGTCCCCGGCTCGGGCGCCGGCCGGGTGCAGGCGGCGAGGGCGAGCCCGGCCAGGAGCATCGAGACGGAAGTCGGTCGCGCGATCTTCATCATTTCATCTCCCCGGTCGCTTGAGCATGGAATCCACCAGCACGGCCACGATGATGACGAGCCCGATCACGATCTGCTGCAGGAACGAGGAGACGCCGAGCAGGTTGAGCCCGTTCCGGAGCACGCCCATGATGAGCGCTCCCACCAGGGTCCCCCCGAGCGAGCCCGAGCCCCCGAGCAGGCTCGTCCCCCCGATCACGGTGGCGGCGATGGCGTCGAGCTCGTACATGATCCCCGCGATGGGCTGGGCGGAGTTGAGCCGCGCGGTGAGGAGGACGCAGGCGAGGGCGCTCGTCACCCCGCACAGCACGTAGACGAGCGTCTTGTGGAAGCGCACCGCCACTCCCGACAGGCGCGTCGCCTCCTCGTTGCCCCCGATCGCGTAGACGTAGCGGCCGAAGCGCGTGCGCGTGAGGAGGAGGTGCGCGAGCGACGTAGACGACGGCCGCGGCGAGCACGGGGGCGGGGATGCCGAGCACGCGCGAGGTGGCCAGCGAGCGAAAGCCGCCCTCGAAGCCGGACACCGGCCGGCCCGCGGTGAAGACGAGGGCGGCTCCCCGGGCCACGCTCATCATCCCCAGGGTGGCGATGAAGGGAGGCAGCCGGCCGCGGGTGATCAGCAGTCCGTTGACCAGGCCGCACAGGGCGCCCGCGGCGAGACCGAGCGCGATGGCGAGGGGGACGGGCAACGGGGCCTGGAGGGCAGCTCGCGAGGAGGACGCCGGAGAAGGCCACGATCGAGCCCACCGAGAGGTCGATCCCCCCGGAGATGATCACGAACGTCATGCCCACCGCGATCACGGCGTTGATGGCGGTCTGCTCGAGGACGTTGAGGAGGTTGGAGATGGTGAGGAAGTGCGGGCTCAGGATCGAGAGCAGCCCCCCGAGGAGGAGAAGCCCGAGGAGGGTGCCGACCTGCCGGCCCTTTTTCGCCAGCCCGGCCCCCAAGCTCACGCCGGCTGCCCCAGCGCGGCCCGCAGCACCTGCTCCTGGCTCGTCCCCGCCGCGTCCATCTCGGCCACGATCCGGCCCTGGCGCATCACCAGGATCCGGTCGCTCATCCCCAGCACCTCGGGAAGCTCCGACGAGATCATGAGGATGCCCGCGCCCCTCGCGGTGAGGCGGTTCATCTCCTCGTAGATCTCGACCTTGGCCGCCACGTCGATCCCCCGCGTGGGCTCGTCCATGACCAGCACGTCCACGTCGGCGGCCAGCCACTTGCCGAGCACGACCTTCTGTTGGTTCCCGCCGGAGAGGAGGACGACCCTCTGGTCGAGACCGGGCGTCCGGATGCGCAGGTCTTCGACCTCGCGCACGGCCAGCGCCTTCTCGGCCGCGGCGTCCACCCAGCCGAAGCGGGAAAGCCGCCACGTGCTCGGAAGGGCGAGGTTCTCCTTCACCGACCGCTCGAGGACGAGGCCCTGCGGTCTTTCGGTCTTCGGGGAGGAATCCCACTCCCCAGCGGATCGCGTCCCGCGGCTCACGAGGGCGAACCGCCCTGCCTTTGATCGTGACGCGACCCGCGGGCGCGGGATCGGCCCCCGTGATCGCCCGCGCCACCTCCGTGCGCCCGGCGCCGAGGAGGCCGGCGAGGCCGACCACCTCTCCGCGGTGCAGCGAGAACGCTATGTCCTGGAGGAGGCCTCCCCGCAGGCCCTCGACGCGCAGCAGCTCTTCGCCGCGCCCCACCCGGCGCTTCGGGTAGTGCTCCTTCAGCTCGCGGTTGGCCATGAGGCGGATCAGCTCCGCGAGCGAGACCTCGCCCACCCGGTGCGTGGCCACGTGCTTGCCGTCGCGGAGGACGGTGACCCGCGTGCCGATGCGCTCGACCTCTTCCAGCCGGTGCGAGATGTAGACGACGGCCACTCCCTGGGCGGTCAGCCCCTGGATCGCCGCGAAGAGCGCGTCGATCTCGCTCTTGGTGAGGGCGGAGGTGGGCTCGTCCATGATCAGGAGACGGGCCTCCCCGTGGAGCGCCTTGGCCACCTCGACCATCTGCTGCTGGGCGACCCCGAGCTCGCGAACGGGGCGCGTGGCATCGATGGTCACGCCCAGCTCCGCGAGCCGGCGCCCCGCTTCCGCCTGGAGCCGCCCGCGATCCACGAAGCCGAGGCCGAGCGTGGGCTCCTTCCCCAGGAAGATGTTCTCGGCCGCGGACAGCTGGGGAACCAGGTTGAACTCCTGGTAGATGATCCGGATCCCCAGGGTCTGGGCGTGGGCGGGGCCCTGGATCTCGACCGCCTGCCCGAGGAGCTCGATCTCTCCCGCGTCGCTCCGGATCGCGCCGCTCAGGATCTTCATGAGCGTCGACTTCCCCGCCCCGTTCTCCCCGAGGAGGACGTGCACCTCGCCCTTCCGCACCTCGAGGTCGACGCCGTCCAGGGCCACCACGCCGGGAAAGGACTTGCGGATGCCCCGCATGCGCAGGGCCGGAGGAGCCGCGCCGACCGTCCTCGCCGTGCTTCACTCCATCGCCTCCCGGTCGCCTCGCGCCCCATCGTGCGTGCGGGCACGATCCGGCGCGAGGGCCGATCATATCCGCTCCCGCTCGCGGGGCCGGCACGGGCTCGCCCAGGACCCCTTGACAGCTCGGCTCACGCCCCGGTAGCGTACGCCGCTGTGGAACGTTCCAAGTCTAGCAGAGCGTCGCCGGGGCTGCCGAGCCTGGCCCCCGATCCGCTGCGGTACGATCGCGGAACGCGGGAACGGTCGGACCAGGAGGAGCATCATCGGTGGTTGGCCCTCTGAGGCGCCTCTCGTTGCTGGCCGCCGGCCTCCTGCCTGGGGCCGGTGGCGCTCCTCGGCGCGGGAGCCCCGGCCGCGGCCGTCCCCCGGCCCCGCCTGGTCGTGTTCGTTTCCGTGGACCAGATGCACTCCGACTACCTGGACCGCTTCGCCTCCCTCTACGAGGGGGGGTTCAAGCGCTTCAACGAGCGGGGAGCAGTCTTCTCGAACGCCTCCTACCGGCACGCCAACTCCGAGACCGGCCCCGGCCATTCCGTCCTGCTATCCGGGCGCCACCCCCGCGACACCGGAATCGTGGCCAACGACTGGTACGACCGCCTCCTCGGCGAAGTCAACGTAGTCGACGATCCCGCGTGCTCTCCGCTCCCCGGGCCTGGCCGCGGCGCCTCTCCCGCGCACTTCATCGGGCCCACGCTGGGCGACCTCCTCAAGAAGGCCTCGCCCTCCTCCCGCGTGGTCGGCGTCTCCATGAAGGACAGGGCAGCCATTCTCATGGCTGGCCCGCGCGCCGACGCCGCCTACTGGTACGAGCTCGAGTCGGGGACCTTCGGCAGCAGCACCTACTACATGCGGCAGCTCCCCCGCTGGCTCGCGGACTGGAACGCGGCCGGTCCTGTCGACGCGCTCTTTGGCCGCATCTGGACGCGCCTCCTTCCGGACGAAGCGCCCTACCTTCGCTTCGCCGGTCCCGACAACGTGCACGGCGAATGGGACAACGTGGACACCGTGTTCCCCCACAAGATCCGGGGAGCGGCCCACAGCAAGGAATTCCATGACGAGCTGCGGCGCGGGCCCTTCATCGACGAGCTGACCCTGGACGTTGCCCTTCGGGCGATGGCGGCGCACGATCTGGGGCGGGACGACGCGACGGACATCCTGGCCGTGAGCTTCTCCGCGACCGACGTCATCGGTCACACCTATGGACCGGACAGCCAGGAGACCATGGACCAGATGCTCCGCCTGGACCGGACGGTCGGCCGCCTGCTCGACGCCGCCGAGGCACGGGCGGGACAAGGCCGGGTGGTGGTGGCCCTCTCCGCCGACCACAGCTCGATGCCCCTGGTCGAGCTGCTCCAGGCGCGGGGAGTGGACGCACGGCGGGTCAAGCCCGAGGAGATCGCGGACCCGGTGCGCCAGGCGCTGGCCGCGCGTTTCCCCGGCGCGGGCGAGCTCGTCAAGATCATCGACGAGCCGCATGTGTACCTGGACTTGGATGCGATTTCTCGCCGGGGCCTGAAGCGGAGCGACGTCGAACGGCTCGTGAAGGAGGCGCTCCTCGCCACGGGCTTCGTCCGGCGCGTCTACACCCAGGCCGATCTCCTCGGCGACCCTCCCGCGGACGATCCGGACTTCCCCCTCGTGCGCAACTCCTACTTCGAGCCGCGCAGCCCCCAGGTGATCGCCACTCTCAAGCGCTACATCTACGTGAGCAACCGGGTCGGCGGCACCGGACACGGCACGGTGGAGGACTACGACCGGCACGTTCCGGTAGCGTTCATGGGAGCGGGGATCAAGGCCGGCCATTACGTGGCCGCCTGCGGACCGGAGGACATCGCCCCCACGCTGGCCGCGCTCCTCGGAATCCAGTATCGGGTCGACGTGGACCAGCGTGTTCTTTCGGAGGCGCTCTCCCGCGAAGGGGCGGCGCTCGGATGGTGACGGGAGGCGAACGATGACGCAGAGCGAAACGCTGCAGGCGACGAAGATGCGGCTGACCACGGAGCGGGGGGCCGACTTCTGGAACGACTCGTGTGCGCTGAATGAGCTCGCGGAGGCGGTCAAGAACGGGGCGGTGGGAGCCACCTCGAACCCCGTGATCGTCTCCAGCGCGGTCAAGGCGGACCCCGGGACCTGGACGCCGGTGATGGACGAGCTCGTGGTGTCCCTACCCGAGGCGACCGAGGACGACATTGCCTGGCGGCTCATCGAGACGATCGGCCGGCGGGCGGCCGCTCTGCTCGAGCCCGTCTATCGCGAGACGGGCGGCCGCAAGGGCTTCCTGTCGATGCAGGTCAATCCCAAGCTCTATCGGAGCTCGGCGCGGATGCTCGAGCACGGGCGCACCCTGGCCGCGCTCGCCCCCAACATCGCGATCAAGGTCCCGGCCACCCCCGCGGGGATCACCGCGGGCGTGGAGCTCGTGGCCTCCGGCATCAACGTGAACGCCACCGTGAGCTTCACGCTCCCCCAGGCCCTCTACGTGGCCCAGGCCTTCGAGGGCGCCCTCGATCGCGCGAAGGCGGCGGGAGTGGACATGCAACGCCTCCATCCCTACGTCACCCTGATGGTCGGACGCCTCGACGACCTGCTGCAGCGCGTGATGGCCAAGGAGAGCGTCAGCATCGATCCCGGGTACCTCCACTGGGCGGGAATCGCCGTCTTCAAGAAAGCCCGGGGGATCTTCCGGGAGCGGGGCTACCGGGGTACGCTCCTCGCCGCCGCCTACCGCCATCACCTGCACTGGTCGCAGCTCATCGGGCCGGGCGTCGTCCTGTCCATGCCCTATGCCTGGTGGAAGCAGTTCGAGGCCTCCGACATCGAGGTCACGGAGACTCTCGACCGTCCGGTGGATGCACGCATCGTGGAGGCGCTCTACGCCAAGTTCCTGGACTTCCGGCGCGCCTACGACGAGAACGGCCTCGCCCCGGAGGAGTTCGTGCGTTACGGGGCCACGATCCACACCCTGAGCCAGTTCATCGGCGGCTATCACGACCTGCTCGCGATCGTCCGGGAGCGGATGCTGCGGTAGCGGGTCGTCGGGCAGGGCTGTTGCGATCGACCTGTGGAAAACCTGTGAAAACTCGTTCCGGAACGAGTCGCCTGGCGTGACGTGCGGCCCTACGAATCAGGCGTCCTTGGGGTGCCACCGCGCGATGAACGCGTCGTAGACGTAGCCGCCGAGCACGCCCCCGAGCAGCGGTCCCACGATCGGCACCCACCACCAGCCGTCGCCGGCGCGGAACACCTCGCTTCCCCATCCCGCGAGGTAGGTGAACAGCCGCGGCCCGAAGTCGCGCGCGGGGTTGATGGCATAGCCGGCGTTGAAGCCGAAGGTCATGCCGATGAGCACGACGGCGAGGCCGACGAGCACCGGGGAGAGCCGCGGCTCGGGGGCGAAGTTGCGCGGGTCGCCGAGGGCGAACACGAGGATCAGCAGGAACGCGGTGCCCACCACCTGGTCGACCATCCCGCCCCCGAGGGTGAGGAAGGACTGCGGGTAGGTGGCGAAGATCCCCGCCGTGCCCTGCACCCCCGCGACCTGGCGGACGCCCCCGTCGTAATGGTCGAACGCCGCGCGGTAGGTCAGGAACGTGATGACCGCCCCCGCGAAAGCCCCGGCGACCTGGGCCAGCCAGTAGGGCCCGACTCTCGACCAGGGGAACCGTCGGTGAACGGCGAGGGCGAGGGTGACCGCGGGGTTCAGGTGAGCCCCGGAAGCGCCGGCGGACACGTAGACCCCCATGATCACGGCCAGTCCCCAGCCGATGTTGATCGACAGGTAGCCGCCGTGGCTGCCCCCGCTCAGCACCACCTGGGCCACCACCGCGGTCCCGAACGCGAGGAGGACGAGGGTGCCCAGGAACTCCGCCGCCACCGCCCGCTTCGTGTCCTTGCTCATCTTCACCTCGAGGCCCGAGTGACGAGGCCGATCTTCGTCCGCTGGTCGGACGGTACCTTCTCTCCGCGAACGAGCCTCACCGCGGTCTCCACGGCGAGGCGGCCCATCTCCGAGGGGAACTGCGCGATCGACGCGTCCATGGTGCCGGCCTCGATGGCCTTGCGCGCGTCGTCCACCGCGTCGAAGCCGATCACCCGGATCTTGCCGGTCCGCCCGGCCGCGGCGATGGCTTCCACGGCCCCGAGCGCCATCATGTCGTTGCAGGCGAACACGGAGTCGATGTCCGGGTGCGCCTGGAGCATGTTCTGGAAGACGGTGAAGCCCTGGTCGCGCTCCCAGTTCGCGGTCTGCGAGGACACGACCGCCACGCCGGGGGCGGCCTCGATCGCCTCGTGGAACCCGCGCAGCCGCGAGTCGCCGGTCTCGTGGCCGGGGATGCCCTCGAGCACCGCGACCTTCGCCCGGCCTCCGCTCGCCTCCACGAGATGACGCCCGGCGAGGCGGCCCCCTTCCACGTTGTCGGAGCCGACGTAGCTGTCCGTCCGGACCCCGGCCTCCTTCGCCGCGGGCGCGTCCACCTCGTCGTCGACGACCACGATCGGGATGCGGGCGGCGTTGGCCTTGGCGAGGGCGGGGATGATCCCCTTCGAGCTCGCGGGGGCGATGCAGAGGGCGGCCACCCCCGTCTCCACCAGGTTCTCCACGATCTGCATCTGCTTCTCCACGTCGATCTCGCGCTCCGGGGATTGCACCACCAGGCGCACCCCCAGCCGGCGCGCCGCCTCTTCGGCCCCCCGCTGCATGTCGATGAAGAAGGGGTTGTTCGGCGTCTTGAGCACGAGCGCGATGCGCGGCCCCGCGCCCGGCTCGACGGGGCCGTTGCGCTGGCAGGCCGCCGCCAGCAAGACACCGGCCACGGCGAAGGCACCGCCTCGCTTCATCCCGATCCCTCCGATCGGCCGCTTGAGTTTTGCCTGGAACGTTCCAGAGCGCGTAAGTTAGAATCCGGGCAATCCGACTGTCAAGCGGCGGGCGGGGAGTCAAGGAGGAAGCCCCATGGCGGTGGTGAAGGATCGGACCGAGGCTTCGGCCCCGAAGGCCGCGGGGAGCGGAACGCTGACCCGGCACTGGATCGACGGGGGCCCCGCGGACGGGGGCGATCGCCGGGGGCCGATCTACAACCCCGCCACCGGCGAGCGCCGGGCCGAGGTGCTCTTCGCGGACGTGGCCACGGTGGACCGGGCGGTGGCTTCGGCCAAGAAGGCCCTTCCCGAGTGGCGCGAGACGTCCCTGGGCCGGCGGGCGAAGATCATGCTCGCCTTCCGCGAGCTGCTCGTGAAGCGGAGCGACGACCTCGCCCGGCTCCTGACCCTCGAGCACGGCAAGGTCTTCACCGACGCCCAGGGCGAGGTCGCGCGCGGCCTCGAGGTGGTGGAGTTCGCGTGCGGCATCCCCCACCTCATGAAGGGGGAGTTCTCCGAGAACGTCTCCCAGCAGGTGGACAGCTACTCGATCCGCCAGCCCCTGGGCGTGGTCGCGGGCATCACGCCCTTCAACTTCCCGGCCATGGTCCCGATGTGGATGTACCCGATCGCGCTCGCCTGCGGGAACTGCTTCGTGCTCAAGCCCTCCGAGCGCGACCCCAGCGCCGCCAACCTCGCGGCCGAGCTGCTCGCCGAGGCCGGCCTGCCCAAGGGCGTCTTCAGCGTGGTCCACGGCGACAAGGTGACGGTGGACCGGCTGCTCGAGCACCCGGACGTGGCCGCGGTCAGCTTCGTGGGCTCGACCCCGATCGCGCGCTACGTCTACGAGACGGGGACCCGCCACGGCAAGCGCGTGCAGGCCCTGGGGGGGGCCAAGAACCACATGGTGGTCCTCCCCGACGCGGACATGGAGCTGGCCGCGGACGCCGCGGTGGGTGCCGCCTACGGTTCCGCGGGCGAGCGCTGCATGGCCATCTCCGTCCTCCTCACGGTGGGCAACGCCGCGGACAAGCTCATCCCGAAGGTCCGGGAGCGGCTGGCCAGGATCCGCGTGGGCGACGGCCTCGAGCCGGGCAACGAGATGGGGCCCCTCGTCACCGGCGAGCACCTCGCCAAGGTCCGCTCCTACGTGGACAACGGGCCGGGGGAGGGCGCCTCCCTTCTCGACGACGGCCGGAAGGTCAAGGTCGAGGGCCGGCCCTCCGGCTTCTACCTCGGCCCTACTCTCTTCGACCACGTGAAGCCGGGCATGAAGCTCTACGAGGACGAGATCTTCGGGCCCGTGCTCTCCGTGGTGCGCGCGCAGACCTACGACGAGGCCATCGCCCTCATCAACACCAACCACCGGGCGAACGGGGTGGCGGTCTTCACGAACGACGGCGGGGCCGCCCGCAAGTTCCAGAACGAGATCCAGGTGGGCATGGTGGGGATCAACGTACCCATCCCGGTGCCCATGGCCTTCTACTCGTTCGGGGGATGGAAGGAGAGCCTCTTCGGCGACATGTCGGTGCACGGCATGGAGGGCGTGCGCTTCTACACGCGGCCGAAGGTGGTGACGAGCCGCTGGCCCGATCCCCGCCACCGGGGCGCCGACCTGGGGTTCCCCACCACCAAGTGAAGGAACAGCCAGGAAAACGATGACCGGGCGGGCGGGCGTCACCGCCGCCCTCATCCTTCCTCTCGGGGTGTTCCTCGCCGGGTGTTCCTCGCCGGCCGCCCGGCCCGCGCGCGCGGGCCTTACCGTCTATTCGGCCCAGGCGCCCGAGCTGACCGGGCCCATGCTCGACGCCTGGCGCGCGCGGACCGGGGTCGACATCGACGTCGTCCACGGGGGCATGGGCGAGCTCCTGAGCCGCATCCGGGCCGAGCGCGAGCGGCCGCTGGGCGATCTCATCTGGGGCGGCTCGCCGGAGATGTATTCACTCAACGCCGATCTCTTCGCCCCGTTCGAGACGGGCGAAGAGTCGGCGTACCTGGACCACGACCCCACGCGGAAGTGGCATCCGTTCAGCCTGAACGTGATCTATCTGGTCGTCAACACCGCTCGCGCGCCGGGCCCCCTCCCCACCCGCTTCGCCGACCTTCTCGATCCGCGTTGGAAGCGTCTCGGCCCCATCGGCTTCTCCAACCCCGTAGTCTCCGGAACCGGCTACACGATAGCCGCCGCCCTCGCGAGCACCCTCGGATGGGACTTCGTCCGGGACCTGCTCCGCAACGCCTGGCTCACCGACAGCTCGGACTCCATGTTCAAGTGGGTGAAGGACGGCGAGACCGCCACCGGCTTCCTCTTCGAGATGACGCTCCGGGACTATCTCGCCGCCGGCGCTCCCCTCGCGCCCGTGCTCACCGAGGAGGGCCTGATCGCCCAGATCGACGGTTTCGGGCTGGTCGCGGGAGCGCCGCACCCGGACGCGGCCCTCCCCTTCCTCCGGTTCCTGGCCGGTGAAGAGGCGGCCCGAATCGCGCGCGAGACGGCCGGACGGCGATCGGCGCGCCGGGACGTGCCCCCCGCGGACGGACTGCTCGACCTCGAGGGCCGCACCCTGATCCGCCCCGATCCCCTCTGGCTCGGCCGGGACCGCGCCCTGATCCTCGCGCGCTTCGAAGAGGCGAGGGAGGGCCGTTGACCTTCCGCGACCGGCTCGCCCGCGACCCGTGGCTCGTGGTCGCGCTCGTGCTCGGGATCCTCCTCTTCGGGATCGTGCTCCTCCCCCAGCTCTGGCTCGTCCGGGCGAGCGTCCTCGAACCCGACGGCGCTTCCTTTACGCTCCAGGGCTTCGTCCGCTACCTGACCGCACGCCGCTACCGGGGGGCGCTCCTGAACAGCCTCGCCCTCGGTCTCATCACCACGGCCGCGTCCTTGATCGTAGCTGTCCCCCTCGCTTTCCTCCACGCGCGCTACCTCCTGCCGGGGCGCGACACCGTCCTCACGCTGGCCACGCTCTCCACCGCCTCCCCTCCTTTTCTCGGGGCCTACGCCTGGATCCTCCTCCTCGGCTGGAACGGCTGGCTCAGCCGCGCGCTGCGCGAGGCGGGGATTCCCTTCGGCAGCATCGTGGGCTTCGGCGGCATCTGCTGGGTGGCCCTGTGGGGTGCGGCCGGCCTCGTGTTCCTGTTCGCCCACGACGCGTTCGTGAACGTCGATCCCGACCTCGAGGAGGCGGCCCAGAGCACGGGGGCGAGCCGCCTGAAGGCACACCTGCACATCGCCCTCCCCCTGGCCGCTCCCGGGATCCTCACCGCGGCCTATCTCACGATGATGGGCGTGCTCGCCGACTTCGGCACGCCGCGCATCGTGGGAGGACCGGTGGACGCCCTGCCTGTCCTCCTCTACCACGAGTTCCTGAGCGAGGCCGGGCAGAACCCGACCATGGCCTCCGCGGGCAGCCTGCTCATCGTCGGCCTCTCCACCGGCCTGCTGATGCTCCAGCGCCTCGTCCTCGCCGGGCGCAGCTACGCGGTCTCCGGCACGCGGCGGACGGAGCGGCTCCCTCTTTCCTCGGGAGCGCGCATCCTCGCCCTCACCGCGACCGCCGTCTTCTTCCTCCTCACGTTTGCCCCTCACCTCGTGATCCTCGGCTCGTCCTTCGCCACCTGGCGCGCCGACATCCCGAGCCTGCCCCTCACCCTCGCCAACTACGAGGCCCTCGTCGCCCGATCGCTCCGGCCCGTCTTCACGAGCTACGCCCTTTCCGCGGGAGCAACCGCTCTCGCCGTCCTCCTCGGCACCCTCCTCGCCTACGTGTCCGTGCGACGCTCCTACCGGCTGCTCTCGCCCTCGCTCAGCGCCCTCGCCACGTTCCCCTACCTCATCCCCGGCACCGTGCTCGCCATCGGCCTCATCGTCGCGTTCAACCGCGAGCCTCTCCGGCTGACCGGCACCTGGATGATCCTCCTCGTCGCCTACCTCATCCGGAAGCTGCCTTACGCCACCAAGGCCGCGGAGGCGGCGCTCTACCAGGTTCACCCGAGCCTGGAGGAAGCCGCCCAGAGCGTGGGGGCGACGCCGGGTCGCGCGCTCCGTGACGTAACCGCCCGCCTGATCCTGCCCGGCCTCGTCACCGGGGGGACCCTGACCTTCCTCATGACCCTCACCGAGCTGAGCGCAACCCTCATGCTCTACGGGGCCGCCACCACCACCATGAGCATCGTGATCTTCAAGGCCGCGCTGGGCGTGGGCGGCCAGTTCGGCCTCGCCGCGAGCACCGCCGTGGCCATGATGGTTTCCGTCTACGTCCCCCTCTTCCTGGTGCGCCGCCGCTACACGCGGCTCGCGGTCGCCGCCTGACCGTGGGCACCCCGCGGCGCATCCCCGTCCGTGTGGAGTCGGTCCGCAAGAGCTTCGGCTCCTCGGCCGCCCTCGACGGAGTCACGCTCGACTTCCCCGCCGGCAGCCTGACCACTCTCCTGGGCCCCTCGGGCTGCGGCAAGACCACGCTGCTCCGGACGATCGCGGGCTTCGTCGCCCCCGACGAAGGAAAGGTCTTCATCGGGGACGAGGACCGCACCGCGACCCCTCCCTGGCGCCGGCGCATCGGCTTCGTCTTCCAGAGCTACGCCCTCTGGCCGCACATGAGCGTGTTCGACAATGTGGCCTACGGCCTGACCCTGCGGCGCCTCCCCCGCCCCGAGATCGCCCGCCAGGTCGAGGGCATGCTCGCCACCGTCGGCCTCGAGGGCTTCGGAGGACGACCGCCCGGCCAGCTCTCCGGAGGGCAGCAGCAGCGCGTGGCCCTCGCCCGCGCGCTCGTGCTGGAGCCGGACGTCCTCCTCCTCGACGAGCCCCTCGCCAACCTCGATGCGCGCCTGCGCGCGGAGATGCGCCGCGAGCTCCGGGGGTTGCAGCGACGCGTGGGCATCACCACCGTGTTCGTCACCCATGACCAGGAGGAGGCACTCGAGCTGTCCGACCTCGTGGTCGTCATGCACGAGGGGCGCGTGGCCCAGGCCGGCCCTCCCGACGAGGTGTGGCAGCGCCCCGCCTCGTCGGAGGTCGCCACCTTCCTGGGCGCCGCGGCCGTCGTCGAGGGTCGGGCGACCGACGACGGAAGCCTCCTCGCGGGAGGCACGACCCTCCCCTTGGCCCTCCCCCGCGAGCTCGCCGGCAAGCGCGTACGAGTCACCGTTTCCGCTCGGCGCTACACGATCCTGGAAGACTGATGGACCTTCTCAACGTCACGGGCGCACTCGTCCGATCCGACGGCAAGACCTATCGCCATCATGCCTTCCGGGTCCCCGAGGGAGTCGCGGTCCTGCGCATCGGCTTCACGTACGACCGCGGCGGGGACTTCCCCCACAGCCTGGTGACGCTGCAGATTTTCGACCCCCGCCAATGCCGCGGGGCGGCGCATCGCTTCGCGCCGCGGCAGACGATTGAGATCGGGGCCGACCACGCGACGCCCGGATTCGTGCCCGGTCCGCTCGCGGCGGGAGAGTGGATGGTCGAGGTGGACGTGCATTGCGTGATTCCCCGGGGGGATGGAAAGGCCAACGAATACAGACTGACCGTCGAGGGTCTTGAGACGCAGACGCCTTCCCCCGGTGGGCAAGAGGAAAAGCCACCCGCGGGAGCGAATCGCCGGCTCGCCGGGGAGCCGCCGCGATGGCTCCCCGGCGAGCTGCATATCCACAGCGAACACTCGGACGGGCGGTGGACGGTCGCCGACATCGCAGAGAGGGCACGTTGCCGCGGCCTCGACTTTCTCTTCCTGACCGATCACAACACCGCGAGCGGTGTCGACCTGCTGCGCGCGCGCCTGGGCGACGCGGTCGCCGTGCATCCCGGCATCGAGCTCACGACCTACCACGGGCATGCGCTCGCCCTCGGCGCCGACCGATGGCTCGACTGGCGCACCGGCCTCGGCGGGCGCAGCGCCGACGACGTGGCGCGCGACGTCCGCGAGGCCGGCGCCTTCTTCGTGGTCGCGCACCCCGACGCGCCCCCCGATGACGTGTGCACCGGCTGCCGCTGGACGCACGCTGATTTCGATCCGTCGGGGGCGGACGCGGTCGAGGTCTGGGGCGGTCTCTGGGAGGGCCCGGAGGAGCGGAACCAGGGCTGCCTCGACCTCTGGCGGAGCTGGCTCAACGCGGGCCACCGCCTCACCGCGACGGGGGCGACCGACGCCCACCGGCCCGAGGACTGGGAAGGACCGGTGCCCCTGACCTACGTCCGCGCCACCGATGCCTCGCTGCCCGCGATCCTCGAGGGGCTGCGCGCGGGCCGGACCTACGTCAGCAGCGGACCCTTCCTGGAGGTGCGGGCCCTTCGCGGCGGCCAGGTCCTGGCCCAGGTGGGCGACTCGGTCGAGCGTTCCTCGCGCCCGATACTGGAGGCACGCTGCCACGGGCGTCCGCCCGCCGAGCTGCGCCTCGTCGCCAACGGGCAGGTACTGGCGCGGCAGTTCGTGACCGGGCACGGACGCCTCGCCGTGCCTGCCGACCCCGGCCACTCCTGGTGCTGCGCCGAGCTCTGGAGCCCGAAAGGAGACGTGCTGCTGGCGGTGACGAGCGCGCTCTACCTCGACTGACGCCTCGGCACATCCCGCACGCACGCCGCTCCGTCACCGACGCGGCCGGTATTGCTCGAGTCCCATCGAGCGAGGTGGGTCATCCCCTATGTTGTGGCACCGCCTCGCCTGAAGGCCCCGCGCGCAGCCGTGGTGGCATGGCCCGCGCCTGGAGAGCCTGGCCTCGGCATCGCTCTTGCACGCTCGTGCCCAGAGGTCACCTTTTATGCGCGAGAAGCTGGCGTTGCGATCCCTGCAGGTATTCCGCCTGGCGAGCCTGCTGGGCCTTGTTCTCGTGGCGGTCCGGCCGGCCATGGCCCAGACCAGCTACGTCGTAGAGGACCTGGGAGCGCTGGCCGGCGATGCCAGCAGCGTTGCCTGGGCCATCAACGCCAACGGTGACGTGGTGGGCTGGTCCATGGGCCCGGCCGGTACGCGCGCCTTCCTGTACACGAACGCCGGCGGCATGGTCGCGCTGCCCGGCCTGCCCGACAAGCCCCGAACGGTGGCCCGTGACATCAACGACGCCGGCGTCATCGTGGGCTCGGCCAACGCGGGCGGCACCGACCTCGGCCATGCGGTGCTCTGGAGCGACGGACCCGCTCAAGATCTCGGAACGCTCGGCACCGGGTTCTACAGCGAGGCCTGGGCCGTCAACAACCTCGGCCAGGTCGTCGGCTGGTCCTACACGAACGGGGGCAGCGGCCTGCAGGGAGTGCACGGCTTCCTGTACAGCCAGGCGGAGGGGCTGGTCGACCTCACACCGGAGAGCGACACGGGCTCGGCCCGGGACATCAACGACTCGGGTCAGGTGACGGGGTACAAGACCGCGCTCGGCGGCTATCACGCCTTTCGTTGGCAGGGGGGGACCTTCGTGGACCTGGGCGTGCTTCCCGGATTCGCACACAGCTTCGGCGGGGCCATCAACGCCTCGGGCCAGATGACGGGCAACTCGACCTCGGCCTCGGGCAACAGCGAGCGACTGTTCCGCTTCACCGACGGGAGTGGTCTCCAGAACCTGGGGGGCACGGGCGAGCACAACGTGGCCCTCGGCATCAACGTTCTGGGCCAGGTGGTGGGCACTCGCGGGGGAACCCAGACGCGTGCCCTCCTGCACACCGACGAGACCGGGCTGCAGGACATCAATACGCTGATAGATCCGTCGCTGGGCTGGGTCCTCCTGGCCGCGAACGACATCAACGATGCCGGACAGATCGTGGGTCACGCGTTCAACAACTTCACCGGGCAGACGCACGCGGTGAGGCTGCAGCCCGCGGGCACGTCGCCGCCCGAGTGCACCTTCCAGTGCCTGCGCTCCACCGGCATCGTCTTGCGAAGCGAGGCGTTGCCCAGCCGGGGGAGATACGCGATCAAGGGCCAGGTCAAGGTCCGAGACGAGAACGCGGCCCCGATCTCTGGGGCCCTGGTCGTCGGCCGGTGGACCCAGCCGGACGGCAGCAGCGAGGACCAGGACGTGTGGACCGGCTTAAGGGGCGTGGCGGTTTTCACCACTCAAGGCCGTCAGGGCCTCTACACCCTGACCATCGTGAACATCCTGCGGTCGCAATACACGTTCAACCCGAGCCAGAGCGTGCTGAGCAAGAGCATCGTGGTGCCCGCGGGCACGAACGCCACCCTCGACGACAATGGGCAGGGGACGATTCGGGACGACGACGGGCCGTGAGGCCTTGGGCGATGGCCCAACTCTTCTCCTGACCGGGAGGCGCCGACCGAAAAACCTGCGGGCGGCGCGCAGGCGCTGCGGGGTCGCCGCCCGCAACGTCCGCGTATCCCGCGATCTCCCCCGGCCGGCCCCGCCGAGGGGCTGGAATGGCGCTTGCTCCAACCCCGCCAACGTCGCCCGTAAAGGCCCGGGTTCCCCGCGGGCGGATCGGCGGGGGAACGAGGCGGAGGAGCGCCATGATCGAACGCTTCGGGGATTGGGAGCACTTGGCCCGGGTGGCCGGGCTCTTCCTGGCCGGCGTGATCCTCTTCCTCGTCGTGCAGGCGCTCTTCGTGCCCCCGGGGTTCGGCGTGTACGGGCATTTCCGGGCGGGGGCTCTCGACGACAACCGCGCCCATTCCCTGTCCTACGCGGGCCACTCGACCTGTGAGGAGTGCCATTCGGACGTGGCCGAGGTCCGCAAGGGGGGCAAGCACGGGGGCGTGTCGTGCGAGGCGTGCCACGGCCCGCTCGCCGGCCACGCGACCGATCCCTCCACCAGCAAGGCCCAGCGCCCGGACGCAGCGAGGCTCTGTCCGGTGTGCCACATCGCGAACGTGGCCAAGCCGCGAGGCTTCCCCGCGATCTCCGTCGAGGACCACGCGGGCACGGAGCCCTGCCTCACCTGCCACACCGCCCACAATCCCGAGGCGGCTCCGGAGGCCAAGCCATGAGCGTCGACCGCAGGGAATTCCTCGTCTCCTCGGGGAAGTTCATCCTCCTCACCGCGGGGGCCGCCCGCGCGTGGGAGGCCGTCCTCGCGGGCGCGCCGGAGACGGCCAGCAACTACAAGCTCACCGACCACTGGTGGGCCATGGTCATCGACGTCGAGAAGTGCATCGGCTGCGGCAACTGCGTCCGCGCGTGCAAGGAGGAGAACGGCGTCCCCAAGGAGCCCTTCTACTTCCGGACCTGGGTGGAGCGCTACCACGTTCCCGAGGGCGACATCGAGCACCCGGCGGTCGACTCTCCCAACGGCGGCTACGACGGCTTCCCGGAGAAGTACCCGGCGGGCGACGGAGCGAAGAGCTTCTTCGTCCCCAAGCTCTGCAACCAGTGCGCGCACTCGCCCTGCGTGCAGGTCTGTCCGGTGGGCGCCACCTTCGAGAGCCCCGACGGAGTCGTGCTCGTCGACCAGAAGTACTGCATGGGCTGCCGGTACTGCGTGCAGGCCTGTCCCTACGGCTGCCGCTACATCGATCCCGACAAGGGCGTCGTCGACAAGTGCAATCTCTGCTACCACCGGATCACGAAGGGGCTCACCACCGCCTGCTGCGAGGCCTGCCCCACCGGGGCCCGGCAGCTCGGAGACCTCAAGGACCCCCGTGACCCCATCCACGAGTTCCTGCGCACCCACAAGGTCCAGGTGCTCAAGCCGCAGATGGCCACCGGCTCCAAGACCTACTACAACGGCCTCGACGGCTCGGTCCGCTAAGGAGGAAGGAATCTCGTGGAAAGCGCCCAGAGCGTCCTCCATGCCGTCGAGGGCTACATGTACCCGAACGAGATGGAGCTCCAGTGGAGCGTCCTCATCGTCCTCTACCCGTTCATCACGGGCCTCGTGGCCGGCGCCTTCATCCTCGCCTCCCTGGAGAGGGTCTTCCGCGTGGAGGCGGTCAAGCCGACCTACCGGCTGGCCCTCCTCACCGCGCTCGCGTTCCTTCTCGTGGCTCCCCTCCCCCTCCAGCTCCACCTCGGCCACCCGGAGCGGTCGCTGGAGATGTACCTGACCCCGCACACGTCCTCGGCCATGGCCATGTTCGGGTTCGTGTATCTGTGGTACCTGCTCGTCGTCCTGCTCCTGGAGATCTGGCTCGACTACCGCCGCGACATCGTGCTCCTCGCGCGCACCAGCACCGGTCCCCTGCGAGTCGTCTACAAGGCCCTCACCCTCGGCTCGCACAACATCAGCGAGGGCTCTCTGCGGGTCGACGAGAAGGTCGGCTGGTTCATCACCCTCGTCGGCATCCCCTCCGCCTTCCTGCTCCATGGCTACGTCGGGTTCATCTTCGGCTCGGTCAAGGCGAACCCCTGGTGGTCGACTCCCCTCATGCCGATCGTGTTCCTCTTCTCCGCCATCGTTTCCGGCATCGCCCTCGTCCTGCTCGTCTACATGCTGGCCTTCTCGCTCAAGGGCGTCGCGCTCGACATGAAGTGCCTGGACACGATCGCGCGGTATCTCCTCTTCGCGTTCATCATCGATTTCTCGCTGGAGCTCCTCGACCTCATCCATCGCGTCTACGAGGCGGACGAATCCTTCAAGAGCCTGGACTTCATGGTCCACACCCGCCTCTACACGTCCCAGGTCATCCTCCAGATCGTGATGGGCACGCTGATGCCGATCGCCCTCCTCGCCCTCACCCAGGTGGTGGAGCTCACCGCCGCGGCCAGGAAGGGGATCTACGTCCTCGCGGGCGGCCTCACCCTCGTCGGCATCTTCGCGATGCGCTGGAACGTGGTGATCGGGGGCCAGCTCTTCTCGAAGAGCTTCCTCGGCTACACGACCTACAAGATGAGCTTCGCGACCCGCGAGGGGCTCCTGCCCTCGGTGCTCCTGCTCGTGCTCCCCCTGGTCCTCCTCTGGGGGCTCCTGAAGCTCCTGCCTCCCTGGCCGAAGAGCCCGGAGGAGGCGGGGGGCGAAGCCGCGGCCTGATCGCTACCTCGGGCCCGCTTCGCGGCTCCGCTCCAGCTGCCGGGCCCTGAAGGCGAGGAGGCCCGCGAACAGGAGGAGCATGGCCGCGGCCACCGCGAGGCCCTGGCGCCGGAACCGGTACTCGGCGAGCTTGGCCGTGGCCGCCTTCTCCGCTTCGGCCGCCACCTCCGCCCCGTCCGCGACGACCTTGGCGAACCGCTCCTCGGAGAAGGCGTGGACCTCGACTCGGGCGCGCACGAGGGCGTCGTCGGCCCCGGCCAGATCGTAGGTCGGGCGCTCGACGTCCATCCCCACCCGTTCCGCGCGGGCGAGGGCTTCCCGGGCCGACGCCTTGGCCGTGGTCAGGTGAGTCAGCTCCTCCTTCATGCGCAGGGTGGCCTGGTCGCAGCGGTCGCCCGGCTGGTGGCAGGCGCTGCAGGTGCCCTTCTCGCCGGTGCCCAGGAGGTCGTCGCTCGTGGCGAGGATGTCGTGGTGCTGGTGGCAGGTCGTACACGGGGGCGCGCTCAGCTCGCGGAAGTGGGCGGCGTGGCTCGAGGCCTCGAACAGCTCCGCCTGGGTCACGTGACACCGGCCGCAGACGTGGGTGACCGCGAACACGCCGGGAGGCGCGGCCCCATGGTTGCCGTGGCAGTCGTTGCAGGCGGGGGCGGCGAGGTCCTGCTCCACCAGCCGCTTCTGGCCGTGGACGCTCTGCTCGTACTTCTCGAGCTGGTCGGTGGGGATGGAGAACCCCTTCATGTAGTCCGCGTTGTGGCATCCGGTGCAGGTCTCGATGATCCGGCCCTTGCTCGCGGGGGAAGCGGGGTCCTTGACGGAACGGACGCCATGGAAGCCATGGCACGAGACGCAGGTCGCCACCTTCGTGTTGCCCTTGAGCGCGAGCTTCCCGTGCTGGCTCGTGCGGTACTGGGCGAGCTGATCGGTGGGCAGGCGGGGGTTCACGACCCGCATGTGCTCGATGTCGGAGTGGCACCCCCCGCAGAGGTTCGCGACGGCAATGGCCATCGGCTTGCCGATGAATCCGCGGGCGGGGCTCATCGACTTCTGCTGGTCTTCGCTCAAGGGATCCCCGCGGTGGCAGTCCACGCAGGTGAGACCCGCCGAGCGGTGAACGTCGGAAGCCTGCTCCTCGAGAACGTCGCCGTGGCAATTCACGCACGTGTTTGGATGCGCCGGGGGGGCCGCCTCCCCCGGTCGAGGCACGAGGGCCAACGTCACGGAGATCAGTGCAGCCAGGCGTAGCATGTGAGAGCCGCGAGATAGCCGGCGACCAGGAAGCCGGCGAGGGTGAACCCGCGGCTGTGCTCGCCCCGGGCGGCCCTTCGGTCGAGGAAGGGGACGAGGGCGAAGACGAGCCCCAGCGCGGCCAGGCCCACGGCCCCTACCGCCTCGCCCTCGAAGGGCCCGACGTGGGACGGGATGATCTTGAGCTGCTGGAAGGGCGCGTAGAAGTACCACTCGGGCTTGATGCCGGGGGGCGCCGAGGCGAAGGGGTTCGCCTTGGGGCCGAGCTCGGCAGGGAGGAGCGCGGCGAGGGCGGCGAGAAGGGCGAGGGCGAGCGTCCAGCCCACGATGTCGTGGAGAAGGAAGTCGGGGAAGAACGGCCGGGGGCGTCCCCGCTCGGGCACGCCGGGGGGAACGCTCATGCCGTGCTTCTGGACGAGGAGGAGGTGGACGCCCACGAGCAGCGCGGCCGCGAAAGGCAGGACGACCACGTGAAGCGCGAAGAAGCGGGCGAGGGTGGCCCCGCTCACGTCCTCGCCGCCGCGCAGGAGCTGGAGCAGCGCCTGGCCCACGAAAGGAAAGGCTCCAGCCACCGCGGTCCCCACCGATGTCGCGAAGAAGGCGATCTCGTCCCAAGGCAGGAGGTACCCGGAGAAGCCGAAGCCCAGGGCCAGGCCGAAGGCCCCGACCCCGGTGAGCCACGTGAGCTCTCGCGGGGGCCGGTAGGCCTTCATGAGAAAGGCCGTGAACAGGTGGACGGCCAGGACTCCGATGAAGATGTCGGCCGACCAGCGGTGGATGGACCGGATCAGCCATCCGAAGGGGATCTCGGCGGAGATGCGCTTGACGCTCTCATAAGCGGTGGAAACCCCCGGCTCGTAGTAGAGAAGAAGGAGCAGGCCGGTCCCGAGCTGCACGACGAACAGGAAGAGGGCCATCCCCCCCAGGTAGTAGAAGAGGGAGAAACGGTGCCGGGGGACGACCTTCTCCGCCACGAGGTGGAGCAGGGGCTCCAGACCCAGCCGCTCGTCGAGCCAGCGGCGCACGCTATCCAACTTCCGTCTCCGTAACGTAGACCTCGTCGCCCTTCACGACCACCGAATGCTCGGGGAGGGGTCGGGGAGGCGGGCCCCCGACATTCTTCCCGGTCAGGTCGAACCGCCCGTCGTGGCAGGGGCAGTAGATCATGTGCAGGTCCTGCCGATAGCGCACCGTGCAGGACAGGTGGCTGCAGCGCGCCCCGAAGGCCCGCCACTTGCCATCGGGGGTGTGGACGAGGATGGCGGGCCGGGTCCCGAGCGCGAAGACCTTGCCGTGGTCGGGCGGCAGCTCGTCCACCCGGGCGGCGAGCACCGCGCCTTTGGCCCGTCCCTTCGGGCGCGGGGGCGGGAAGACGAACTTGAGGACCGGGTAGCCGATGGCGCCGAGCGTCCCCAGCGCCGACAAGCCGAGTAGCCAATCGAGAAACGTGCGTCTCCCCGGCGACCTTCCGCCGGGTGCGGGTCGCTCGGGGTCCGGCACATGGTCGCCCATCGGCTTCACTCGCTCCGCATCATCCGAGGGACGGCGACGAGCGCTCCCCCGTAGAGGGCGAAGGCGACGAAGAGCGTGATCGGCCGTCCTTGCCCGAGATCTTCGACGAGAAGCTTGACGGCTCCGGCGGCCAGCGTCGCATGGACGAGCCACCTTAGTTCAGGCAAAGACCGCCGTCCAGCGACCCCGGCGACGACGACCGCCATCCCCGCGAGCACCGCGGTGCGCACGGCGGCGAGCACCGGCGCGTTCGCGTCCGGTCCGGGCGCGCCGGCCAGAGCCCGGGCGAGGCCACCCGCGACCACTCCGGCCAGGCTCCATCCGAGCGTGGCGGCGACGATCGCGGCGGGGAGGCGGCGGCGAGGGGACGCCGACGCCGCGCCCCCCAGGGCGAGGATCGCGTAGGACACCGCGGCGGCCCCGAGCGCCATTCCCCCCGCCGGAGACAGGGCGCGCCAGGTCTGGTCCGGGGCGCCCAGGAGGGCGTCCTTGGCGTGGGCGAGGAGGCCAGCCGCCGCCGACGCGGCGATCAGGTAGAGCGCGCCGTGGACCTTGAGCGTCATCCGCTCGAAGCGGGCTCCCAGGAACGCCGCGCCCACCGAGAAGGCGCTCCAGGCCGCGGTGGCGGGGGTGCCCGGAAAGAGGAGCCAGCTCCCCACGAGGGTCAGGACGCCGCCGAGGGTGCTGTAGAAGTAGAAGTTCCGTCCGAACTCGGGGCGCCGCTCCAGGAAGGCGAACGAGATGGCGTAGGCGGCCCCCCCGAGCAGAAGGCCCGGCAACCCCAGCGCGGCGACGTCGTGGCCGGTCGCCGCCCAGGCGCTCACGGCTCCGCCGTATCCCAGTGCGAGGGCGGCCACCGTCTGCAGTATCTCGAAGGCGGTGACCGGGCGTCCCCGGCGCAGCGTCCGCGCCGACACGCCGGCGAGGTAGACGAGGGCCAGGGCGAGACCGATCGTGACGAGGACGGTCGGGGACAGGACGGGCCAGCCCTCGGGGGGACCGCCCTCGCGCCGCTCGACCATCGCCACCATCACGATCGCGAGGTCGACGACGACGGCAACCGGCCAACGCAGACCGGGCCAGCGGTCGTGGAAGGCGAGGAGCTCGACCGCGGCGGCGGTGAGGAGCAGGACGGCCATGAACGTGACCAGGTCGCGGGTCCGAACGAGGAGGCCCATCGACGTGAGCACGGCCAGGAGCACGCTCGCCGAGGCCACCTCTCCCAGCCCTTGCCGCGAGGCCACCGCGAGGCTCAGCCCGAGGAAGGCCAGCAGGATCAGCCCGCCGGCGGCGGGAGACAGCCATCCGAATCGCGCGGTCGCTTCCCAGAGGAGCGGGTAGGCGATCAGGACGGCCGCGAAGCCGTGAAAGATGGCGCTCCCCCGCCCTCCCCCCCTCGCCGCGCGGTCGGCGGCGACGAGCCAGGCCGCCGCGTAAGCGACCCCGGCCAAAGCGCCCACGCGGCCGGGGATGGCGCCGGCGTCCGTGAGGGACCGGAGCAGGAACGCGCCGCCGAGGACGAGGAACGTGCGCCCGACGTGAGCGAGCGCAGCCGCCGGGAAGGCGGGGAGCGAGGAACCACCACCCACCGCTCCCGCTTCGCCGGGCCATCCAGTTTGCCCTTCCGGGCCTTTCCGCGGCGACGCCCCCTCGAGCCCGGCACATCGGGCTTCGAGCTGGTCCAGGCGACGCCGGATCTCCTCCAGCTCCCGAGCGAGTACGTCCCGGCCGCTCGGATCGCGGTATTCGTCCATCGGCCCCCCGAAAGGCGAGTGGGACCCGGGTCGGCGATTCGAGATGACGGCCGATACTACGCGAGCGGGAGGGTGTGTGGAATGGGTCGTTTGTACCCCTGGCCCCTCGCTTGCAGCGGTCGGTTCCGGGGATCTCATGGGCCACACCGTCGCCGCCGAAATGACCCGCGAGCAGAGGCTCCGGGAGCTGCTGGCCACGGAACGCGAAACGCACGAACTGCTCGAAACCGCCGCCCGCATCGCGCGGGACCCCGGGGAACGGGCCCTCTTCGAGCGCCTCGCCCACCGCGAGGAGGACGCCCTGCGCGAGCTGCGAGAGGAGGAAGAGCGCCTCGACGCCGAGGCGTTCGTGCAGCGTGCGCTGGATTGTTGAGGGAGACGCCGAACGAGCGCAAGTCCTGCGCGGGGAGGCGTGAGATGAGGAAGCACAGGATCGCCTGGCTGCCCGGCGACGGCATCGGCAGGAAGTGATGGAAGCCGCCCGCCTGGTGCTGGACGCGCTCGAGCTCGACGCGGAGTACGTGCACGGGCGACATCGGGTGGGAGTTCTGGTGCACGCGAGGGCGACGCCCTCCCCGGCCGCACCGTCGAGCTCCTGCGCAGCGTGGATGCCGCCCTGTTCGGGGCGATCACCTCCAAGCCGGCGCGCGCCGCCGAGCTGGAGCTGGCGCCGCGAGCTTCGAGGCAAGCGGCCGCGTCTACCGCTCGCCGATCGTGCGGATGCGGCAGCTCTTCGACCTCTACGTCTGCCTCCGGCCCTGCCGAGGCCTATCCCGGCAATCCCGCTCAACTACCGGGAAGGCATCGACCTCACGATCTTCCGGGAGAACACCGAGGACCTGTACGCGGGGGTGGAGTTCTCCCCGGTGCCCCCGGAGCTCGCGGAGACGCTGGGCCGGCTCTCGCCGCCCTTCGCCGCCTTCGCCGGCCTCGGGCCGGACGAGTACGCCGTCTCCTGCAAGATCAACACGAAGGCGGGCTCGGAGCGCATCGCGCGCGCGGCCTTCGAGTTCGCGCGCAAGCACGGAGCGGCGGAGGGTCACCATCGTCCACAAGGCCAACGTGGTGCGGGCCACGGACGGGCTCTTCCTCGAGGAGGCGCGGCGGGTGGCCCGCGAGTATCCCGAGATCGCGTCCGACGACGCGAACGTCGACGCGATCGGGATGTGGCTGCTCAAGAACCCGCTCAACTACGACGTCCTCGTCGCCCCCAACCTCTACGGCGACATCATCTCCGACCTCTGCGCGCAGATGGTGGGCGGCCTCGGCTTCGGCTGCTCGGGCAACATCGGCGAGAAGCTGGCCGTGTTCGAGCCCACCCACGGCTCGGCGCCCAAGCACGCCGGGCTCGAACAAGGTCAACCCGATCGCGACCATCCTCGCCGCCCGGATGATGCTCGAGCTGGCTGGGCGAGACGGAGAAGGCGGACCGGGTGGAAGCGGCGGTCGCCGCGGTGATCCGCGAGGGGCGGGTGCGCACCTACGACATGGGCGGCAGCGCCTCCACCCTCGACATGGGACGGGCGATCGCCGCGCTGGTGCGCGAGCGACAGCCGGCGTTGGCCGTGCCGTAGGCGGGCGCGGAGATCCGGAGAGGAGCGAGACATGAAGAAGACGACCGTACTGCGGCAGGCCATCATGGAGCGTCGCGCGCTGGTGGTTCCCGGGCTGCCACGACGCGCTCTCGCGCCCGCGTGATCGAGATCGTGCGGCTTCGAGGCCATCCAGGTCTCCGGCTTCGGCCTCGCCGGCTCGCTGCTCGGCAAGCCGGACGTCGGCCTCGTGCAGATGAAGGACGTCCTCGACGTGACCTGGAACATCGCCCAGGCCGTCGCCATCCCGGTGATGGCCGACGTCGACACCGGCGGCGGCAACGCGGTGAACGCTGCTCTCGATCACCGAGCGGCTGATCGCGATGGGCGTCGGCGGGCATGAACATCGAGGACCAGGTGTTCCCGAAGCGCTGCGGGCACATGGCGGGCAAGGAGGTCATCTCCGCCGAGGAGATGGCGGGCAAGGTGCGCGCCTGCGCCGTGGGTGCGCGACCGGCTGGACCCGGACTTCGTCATCAACGCCCGCACCGACGTGTTCGCGGTGCCGGGCTCGAGGAGGCCATCCGGCGCTGCAACCTGTACCTGGAGGCCGGCGCCGACCTCGCCTTCATCGACGGCATCAGGACGCGGGCCGAGATCGAGCGGGCGGTTCGGGAGCTGAACGGGCCGCTGTCCGTCAACCTGATGGACGCGATCACCGGCGTGAAGACGCGAGCTCATCCCCATCCCGGAGCTCGCGCGCCTGGGCGTGGGCCGCGTCTCGATTCCGGTGGCCTCGATCATGGTCGCGCACAAGGCGCTCCTGCGCTTCTTCCGCGCCCTGAAGGCGTCGCCCACCGGCAACCTCGCGGGACAGACACGAGTGGGCGGCGAGCTTCGCGGAGTACACCGACTTCGTGGGCCTTCCCCGAGTACCGGGCCCTGGAGGACGAGTACCTGCCCGTGGCCCGCCTCGCCGCCAAGTACGGCGAGGAGCAGACGCCGGTCGGCGCCTCCGCCGGCGAGCGCAGGAGATAGCCGTGCCCATGACGGTGGTGGAGAAGATCCTGGCTCGCGCGACGGGGCGGGGCGTCGGTGCGGGTGGGCGAGGTCGTGGAGCCCGCGGTGGACCTGGCCATGTCGCACGAGAACGCCGCCCTGGTGATCAACCAGTTCCTCGAGATCTTCGAGGGGACCGGTCTCGCTCCCCGCGTCTGGGACCCTTCGAAGATCGTCATCGTCTTCGACCACCGCGTCCCCGCCGAATCGTCGAAGACCGCCACCAACCAGAAGAAGGTGCGCGAGTTCGTGGCGGCCCACGGCATCCGCCGCTTCCACGACATCCGCGGCGACGAGGGCGGCATCTGCCACCAGGTCCTGCCGGAGAACGGCTACGTGCGGCCGGGGGCGGTGGTGGTGGGAACGGACTCGCACACCACCAGCCACGGCGCCCTCGGCGCCTTCGCCTTCGGCATCGGGGCCACCGAGATGGCGAGCGTCTGGGCCCTCGGCCGCGCCCTCAACGTCGAGGTGCCCCCCACGATCCGGGTCGAAGTGGGCGGACGCTTCCCCGAGCACGTCGGCCCCAAGGACCTGATCCTGCACATCGTGGGCCGGCTCGGAGCGGAGGGGGCGGACTTCCGCGTGATCGAGTTCCACGGGCCCGCCCTCCGGGACATGTCGACTTCCGGGCGCCTCGTCCTCTGCAACATGGCGGTGGAGGCGGGCGCCACCTCCGGGATCGTCCCCGCCGACGAAGAGACCGTGCGCTACCTGCGGGAGGAGGCCAGCGTCTCGGATCCGCTCCTCCCCGTCGTCCCCGACCCGGACGCCGCCTACGACCGGACGATCGCCCTCGACGTGTCCGGGCTCGTACCCCTCGTCGCGTGCCCGCACACGGTGGACAACGTCCGGCCGGTGGAGGTCGTGGAGGGGGTGAAGGTCCACCAGGTGGTGATCGGCTCCTGCACCAACGGCCGGCTCGAGGACATCGAGGCGGCGGTGCGCATCCTCAAGGGCCGTCGCGTGGCCGCGGGCACGAGGCTTCTCGTCTTCCCCGCCTCCGCCCGGATCTTCCGACAGGCGGTGGAGCGGGGATACGTGGGCCAGCTGATGCGGGCGGGGGCCGTGGTGATGAACTCGGGGTGCGGGTGCTGCCTCGGCATCCACGAAGGTGCGCTCGGCGACGGCGAGGTCGCCCTTTCCACGACGAACCGCAACTTCAAGGGACGGATGGGAAACCCGAATTCCGAGGTCTATCTCTGCTCGCCCGAGGTGGCGGCGGCTTCCGCGATCACGGGCGTCATCAGCGACCCCCGCCGGGTCGCCTAGACCGGGGAAGGAGCAGGCCGATGCCCCAGGTGGTCCGCACTCTCGGCGACGACGTCTCCACCGACGCCATCTATCCCGGCCGCTACATGGCCACGGTGCTCCCCGCGGAGACGCCGCCCTTCGCCTTCGCCGACGAGGCCGCCTTCAACGCCCGGCTGAAGGCGAAGCAGGTCCCGCCGGGGAGCGTGATCGTGGCCGGCCGCAACTTCGGGTGCGGCTCGTCGCGCGAACAGGCCGCTTCCTGCCTGAAGGGGCACGAGCTCACGATCGTGGCCCGCGGCTTCGCGCGGATCTTCCTGCAGAACGCGATCAACCTCGGGTTGCGGGTGGTGGTGGCCCCCGAAGTCGAAGCCGCAGAGGGAGACGAGCTGGAGATCGGCAACGATCGCGTGGTGGACCGCACGAGTGGCCGGAGCTTCGCGGTGACGCCGCTTCCGCGGGCGCGCGCGGCCATCGTCGAGGCCGGCGGGCTCGTTCCCTACACGAGGCAGCGGATACAAGAGAGGAGATGACCATGAGCGTCACGGCAGAGCTGGACAAGAAGGCCGACCTCGCCGGGCCGGGCATCGGCGACTACGACGAGCTCGAGAAGGTCCTCCCCGCAGGCTACCGCTCGCTCCTCGATCCCCGGCAGACCCAGGAGGCGATCTTCGCGGTGAAGGGCTACATCGAGAAGCACCTCTGCCAGGAGCTCAACTTGATGATGGTGGCGGTGCCCCTCATCGTCGACGCGGAGAGCGGGGTCAACGACTATCTCGACCGCGACGGCTCGCGGACCCCGATCCAGTTCCACATCTCGAACGACCGCGAGCGGCACCCCCTGGACGCCCAGGTGGTCCAGGCCGCGACGAAATGGAAGAGGATGGCCCTCCGACAGTTCGGGATGGGCCCGGGAGAAGGCCTCTGCACGGACATGCGGGCCATCCGCAAGGACTACTTCCTCGACCACGACCACAGCGCCTACGTGGACCAGTGGGACTGGGAGCGCGCCATCACGCCCGAGCAGAGGAACCTCGCGTTCCTGACCCGGGTGGTGGAGAAGATCTGGAAGGTCCTGAAGGGCGCGGAGACCCTCGTCCACGATCGCTACCCCGCCCTCCGCGCGAAGAAGTACCCTCGCCTCCCGGAACGCCTCACCTTCATCCACGCCGAGGAGCTGCTGGATCGGTATCCCGACCTACCGCGCAAGGCACGGGAGACGGAGATCCTGAAGGAAGCAGACGCCGTCTTCATCTATGGGATCGGCTGGACGCTCCAGGACGGCCTCCCCCACGAGCTGCGCGCTCCCGACTACGACGACTGGGTCACGGAGACTCGGTCCAGGGAGGGGCGGCCCATGCACGGGTTGAACGGCGACATCCTCGTCTGGAACCCGGTGACCCGACGACGCCACGAGCTGAGCTCGATGGGCATCCGGGTGACCGCCGAGACCTTGCGCCGCCAGCTCGAGCTCACGGACCAGCTCGACTTCCTCCGCTTCCCGTACCACCAGGCCATCCTGAACGACCGGATCCCCCTCAGCATCGGCGGCGGCATCGGGCAATCGCGCGTGCAGATGCTGCTCCTCCGCAAGGCGCACCTGGGAGAGGTGACGGTCAGCGTGTGGCCCCGCGTGCTCAAGGAGATGTGCGGCAAGAAGGACATCCACGTCCTGGAGTAGGCGTCCGGCGCCGGCGCGGGTGTCTTCAGTCGGGCACGCCCGACCCACCCTCCAGGGCGGCGAGAAGCATCGTGTCCTCGTGCTCTTCGTGGGCCTTCACCTCGGCGAGCACGGCACGGACCGACCCGACCCACTTCTCGATCACGGCGGGACCGGCGGAGGCGGGGGGCAGCTCATCCCGGGCCCGGTCCAGCCCGGCGAGGATCGTGGCGTGCTGCGCCCGCAGCCGCGCGCAGGCGTCCGCGGTCTCCGGTGCGAAGCGTTGAATCTGCTCGAAGAGACCATCCTGCTCTTCCCCGGTGAAATGGCGGGCGAGCTGGTGCCGCAGGTCGACGACGCGTGCCGCGAAAATGCCCCGCTTCGCGGCAAACCTCCCGGCGTCGCCGACGAGCTCGCCGAGCGCAGTAACGGCCCGTTGCAGGTGGCGGTGGCCCTCCAGCACGGAGTGCGTGATGGAGGTCAGGGTGGCGGTCATGGGTCACCTTCCCGGCGACAAGTCGCCGCGACCATCTCCGATGCAAGCGGGGTGCCGTCCCCCGCGGGCCGGGCGGTCACGAATCGCGCGCGCCCTGCCGATCGAGCGCGCACAGAATGCGGCCGGCGCCCCGTGGCCCGCAGCCTTTTTTCGATGTCTCCGTCGCCCGTCGGCGCTCCGCCCCTGGCCAAGGAACGGTGCCAACGGCACTCGACTTGCAGTTGCTGGCAGGGCCCCCCCGGGGGAGAGGAGCGGTCATGAAGTACACGGGACGCGTGGAGGCCGGTCAGGCGCTCGCCGGCCGCATCCATCGGCTGAAGCTTGGGCCCTGTGTGGTCGCGGGGATTCCCCGCGGCGGGATGGTCGTGGCCGGGGAGGTGGCGGCGCGGCTGGGCGCGCCTCTCGTTGCCATCCACGCCCGCAAGCTGTCCTCGCCCTCGGCACGCGAGTACGCCTTCGGGGCCATGGACGAGGACGGACGCGCGCTCGTCGATCACCGGGCCGTGGTCGCCCTGGGGCTCGGGGACGCCGACGTCGCTCTCGTGGAGGCGGAGGTAGGGCGCGACATCGCCCGTCGCCGCGCGCTCTACCCGGGCGGCGGCCTGCCCGACTGCCTCCCCGGCCGCGTCGTGGTGCTCGTGGACGACGGCCTCGCCACCGGACTCACCATGCGCACCGCGATCGCCTACGCACAGCGCCACGGGGCCACCGCCACCGTCGTGGCCGTGCCCTGCGCGGCGGAGGAGGCGGCCCGGGAGATGGAACGCCTGCTGCGCCGGCGTGGCGATCGCTTCGTCTGCCCGCGGGTGGACGCGGACTTCCGGGCGGTCGGCGCGTACTACGAGAGCTTCCCGCCCGTCTCCGACGAAGACGTGGCCGCCCTGCTCCAGCGGGCCGCGGCGTTTGCGAGCGGGGCCGGAAGTTCGAAGCGGTCCTTGAGCCGGCCCTAGGACGCCCGGTCCGGCGGCGGAGCCGTCGTGCCCCGGACCACCAGGCTGGGCGACAGCACCGCCCGCCGGGGCCGTGTCCGCCCCTCGTCCAGCCTCTCCATGAGGATGCTCACCGCCATCTGCCCCATCTCGAGCCGGGGCTGGTGGACCGTGGTGAGGGAGAGGTGGCGCAGGGCGGCGAGGGAGGTGTTGTCGTAGCCGACGAGGGAGACGTCGTCGGGCACGTCCAGGCCGCGCTCCTCGATCGCGTTCAGGGCCCCGATCGCCGCGAGGTCGTTCGCGGCGAAAATGGCCGTGGGTCGGGGACGCTGCTCCAACAGCACGAGGGCCCCGCTGTGCCCGCCCTCCTCGGTGAAGGCTCCCGGCCCGACCCGAATGTACTTCCCCAGCCGGAGCTGGCGCATGCCGTCCTCGTACCCGCGCCGGCGGGCGGAAGCACCCGCGCCCTGGCCGCCGTCCACATGGGCGATCGCGCGGTGGCCGAGCGACGCGCAGTGGCGGACGACCGCGACCGCGCCCGCCCAGTCGTCGTTGGTCACGCTGTCGAGGGTGGGGGCCCGGGCGGTCCGGCCCACCAGCACGACCGGAAGCTCACGCCCGGCGTCCGTGATGAGCCGGCTCTCCACGAGCAGGCCGGCGAGGATGAGGCCGTCCACCCGGAGCTGGAGCAGGGTCTCGATGGCTTCGTCCTCCCGGGTGGGGATGCGGCTGCCGGTGGCGATGAGCACGCGGTAGCCCGCGCGGGCGGCCTGCTCGTGGATGCCCTCCACCACATCCGCGAAGAACGGGTTGTGCAAGTCGGAGGACAGCACGCCCAGGATCCCGGTGCGGCGCTGCACGAGGCCGCGGGCCATCGCGTTGGGGCGATAGCCGAGAGCGCTGACCGCGGCCTGTACCGCCGCGCGTCGCTTCGGGCTGACGTGGCGCGCCCCCCGCATGACCAGGGAGACGAGCGACTTCGACACCCCGGCCCGGCGGGCGACGTCGGTGATGGTCGGTTTCCCCCGGCGCCCCCGCGAAGCCACTTGACAGTCCTTGGTTGCGCTGGCTAGGGTAGCCGACGTGGAACGTTCCAAGCAACTTTTCCATCCCGCGGGTGGCGGGGCGTCCGCCGACGATCCCGTGGTCGTCACTCCCGAGACCGCGGGCTGGTCCTTCGCCGGCCTGCGCGTGATCCGCCTCGCCCCCGGCGGGGCCCGCACCCTCGAGACCGGTCCCGACGAGATGCTGGTGCTCCCCCTGTCCGGCTCTTGCCTCGTGGAGTGCGAGGAGCAGCGGTTCGAGCTCGAGGGCCGAGCCTCCGTCTTCAAGCGCGTCACCGACTTCGCCTACGTCCCCCGCGACTCGCGCGTGCGCATCTCCAGCGCGGCGGGGGGGGAGTTCGCGCTGCCCACCGCGCGCGCGCGCCGCCGCCTCCCTCCCGCCTACGGCCCGGCGGATGCGGTGCCCGTGGAGATCCGGGGCGCGGGCGCCTCGACCCGCCAGGTCTCGAACTTCTGCGCGCCCGACGCCTTCCCCGCCGACCGCATCGTCGCGGTCGAGCTCCTGACCCCCGCGGGCAACTGGTCCTCCTACCCGCCTCACAAGCACGACGAGGAGAGGGACGGTGAGGCGATCCTGGAGGAGATCTACTACTTCCGCATCGCGGGCCCCGCGGGCTTCGGCTTTCACCGCACGTACACCAAGGACGGCAGCATCGACGCCACCGTGACCGTGCGCGACGGCGACGTGTTCCTCGTGCCTCGTGGATACCACGGGCCCTGCGTCGCCACCCCGGACCACGACATGTACTACCTCAACGTCCTCGCGGGGCCGGGAGAGAAGCGCACCATGGCCTTTTGCGACGATCCCGATCACCATTGGGTACGCGAGGGCTGGACGCGAACCGCCGCCGATCCGCGGGTGCCCCTGACCTCGGCCCAAGGAGAGCGGCGATGAAGACGAGACGCCTCACCGTGGCCCAGGCCCTGGTGGAGTTCCTCGCCCAACAGCACACCGAGCGGGACGGCGCCGAGCGCCGGTTCTTCCCGGGCGTCTTCGGGATCTTCGGCCACGGCAACGTGGGGGGCGTGGGCCAGGCGTTGCAGCAGGCCGGGGACCGCCTGCCCTTCTATCTCTGCCGGAACGAGCAGGGGATGGTCCACACCGCGGCCGGCTACGCGAAGATGGCCAACCGTCTCGCCACCCTCGCGTGCACGACGTCGATCGGGCCCGGCGCCACCAACATGGTCACGGGGGCCGCGGGAGCGACCATCAACCGCCTCCCCGTCCTCCTCCTCCCCGGCGACATCTTCGCCACCCGCCGGGTGGCGCCCGTGCTCCAGCAGCTCGAGTCCCCCGCCACTCCCGACATCTCCGTCAACGATGTCTTCAAGCCAGTGTCGCGCTACTGGGACCGCATCAACCGGCCGGAGCAGCTCGTGACATCGCTCCTGGAGGCCATGCGCGTCCTCAGCAGTCCCGCCGATACCGGCGCCGTCACCCTCGCCCTGCCCGAGGACGTGCAGAGCGAGGCCTGGGACTATCCGGAGGAGCTGTTCGCGCATCGGGTCTGGCGCATCCGGCGGCCCCGGCCCGACCCCGAGGCGCTGGCGCGCGCGGTGGAGATGATCCGCGCGTCCAAGCGGCCGCTTCTGGTGGCCGGGGGAGGCGTGCTCTACTCGGAAGCCACCGAAGCCTTGCGCGCATTCGCCAAGGCGACGGGCATCCCGGTCGGGGAGACACAGGCGGGCAAGGGGGCTCTGCCCTTCGACGATCCCCAGTCGCTCGGCGCCATCGGCACCACCGGCACCCCGGGGGCCAACGTCATGGCCCGCGAGGCCGACCTCGTCATCGGCGTGGGCACCCGCTACTCCGATTTCACCACCGCCTCCAAGACCGCGTTCCAGGATCCCGGCGTCCGCTTCGTCAACGTCAACGTATGCGAGTTCGACGCCTTCAAGCACGCGGGCCTTCCCGTGATCGGCGACGCCCGGGCCACCCTCCAGGCCCTGGCCGAGGCCCTGGCCGGCTTCCAGGTCGACGCCGCGCACCGGGAGCGCGCGGCGCGCTTCAACCGCGAGTGGGACGCGGAGGTGCAGCGCCTCTACGACCTCGGGCACGGGCCCCTGCCCAGCCAGGGAGAGGTCATCGGCGCGGTGAACGCCGTCGCCGCGCCCCGGGACGTGGTGGTCTGCGCGGCGGGGAGCCTGCCCGGCGACCTCCACAAGCTCTGGCGCACCCGCGATCCCAAGGGCTATCACCTCGAGTACGGCTACTCGTGCATGGGCTACGAGGTGGCGGGGGCCCTGGGCGTGAAGATGGCCGCCCCCGACCGCGAGGTGTTCGCGATGGTCGGGGACGGGTCCTGGCTCATGATGTCGTCGGAGATCGTCACCGCCCTCCAGGAGAACGTGAAGCTCATGGTCGTGCTCATCGACAATGGCGGCTTCGGCTCCATCGGGGGGCTGTCGGAGTCATTGGGGTCGGGCGGCTTCGGGACGCGCTACCGCGAGCGCGGGGAGGATGGCCAGCTCTCCGGTCCTCCCGTGCGCGTGGACTTCGCGACCAACGCCCGGAGCCTCGGCGCCCACGTCATCCCCACCCGCACCATCGCCGAGCTCAAGACCGCCCTCGCCGAGGCCCGGCGGCAGGCGCGCACCACCGTGGTCACGATCGAGACCGACCGCGAGGCGCGCGTGGGCGGCTACGAGTCCTGGTGGGACGTGCCCCCCGCCGAGGTCTCGACGAGCGAGGCCGTCCAGAAAGCGCGCCGGGACTGGGAAGCGGCCCGGCGCCGCGAGCGCTGGTTCCTCTAGTAGGATGCCCCCGGCATCCCGACCACCGCATCACGCAATATGGCGTACATCCACTGATCGAGGACCTGGCCGTCCTTGATGGCGCTCTGCCGGAGTGTGCCCTCGCACTCATACCCCGCCTTCTCCAGGACACGCGCGGAGGCGGGGTTCGAGCAATAGGGAACCGCGTAGAGACGCCGCAGCTCGACGTTCGCCCTGAACGCGTGCTCGGTCACGAGACGCAAGGCCGCCGTCGCGATTCCCTGCCCCCAGAACGGGCAGCCCAACCAGTAGCCGACTTCCGCACCGATCCGCTCGACGTCCGAGTGCTGGGTGTACCCGATGCCTCCCGCCAACTTGCCCGTCACCTCTATCGCGAAGTAGGTGGGCGGCGACTTCTGCCGGGCGAATCCGATGAAGCGCCGGGCATCCTCGATTCCGTACGGGTGCGGAAAGGCGTCCCTCAGGCCGAGCCAGACGCGACGATCGTCGGCCTGCAGGGCGAGAGACTCCGCATCGGCCTCTCGCCACTCCCGGACCACCGTCGAGCCCGCCCTGAGTTGCACACCTCCTCCATCCCTCATACCGCACCCATACCGCCGACTCCGTCAGGTTCCCCTCGTTAGGCGCGTTCCCTCTCAGTCGGGCGTAGCGTCGGCCAGGCGCGTATTCTGACCCCAACCCACTCTCCACGCGCCGTCGCGCCTTGTCACGACCAGGAACTTGCGGCTTCGGATGACCTTGCCGGGCGAGCGCTCGTCTCCCGTTAGCGTGCTATAGAACCTTACAACTACCGCATCTGGGCCGACGAAGGTCAACTCCTCAAGGCGCTCGCGCTGAACGCTATCCCGAAAGACGGTCCTGTGAACCGCGGCATGACCCTCTTCGATGGCGGTTCTCCCGGTCCAGACCTGACCCGTCCACAGAATCCAAATCCCATCCTCGTGAAACAAGCTTGCGAACGCATGCATGTCATGGCTGTTCCACGCTTCCTCCCAGCGTCGGATGATGGATCTAATCTGCTCCCGGTCAGCGGCTCTATCGTTCTGTGGGGAGCTCTGGCCCATCGACGTGGACACAACTGACAGGAGACCAGTAACGACCAGCACAAGCGTGCGGCTGATCCTGCCGAGTCTTCCTATCATCCGCTACCTCCCAAAGCAGTGCGCCTGACACCCGCGATTGGGCTGCGGGCGCCGGTGCGCGACCGCCCACGCGGCATCCGCCTCCATGCTAGCGCAGGCGGTGCCCTGAGACGCCCAGGTCGCGTCGGCGGCAAAGAGCGCCTGCGTATTGGAGTCGGCAGCGGTGCCTCCTCCGAGCCGTCACGACCGTAGATGCATCGGTCGGCGTTCTACAAGGGCGGCCTCCACGAGGAGGCCGCCCAACGTGTCTCGTTGAGAGTTCCGACGACCTAGAAGCCGTTGAAGATCGAGGAGAACTGCCAGGTGCTCTGTGCGATGCCGCTGCAGATCGGCGACGCGAAGCCCTGGTTGGGGCAGCTGCCGTTGTCGCGGGCCAGCGACCAGAACGCCAGGCGATTGATGTAGCTCTGCCCCTTCGCCCAGGTCACGAGGGCGCTGGCGTTCGCGAGCGTGAAGAACTCGGTGTTCGTGTCGTTGATGCCGATCATCGGCGTGATGCCGATCATGTCGCCGGTCTGGTTGCGCGTCGACTGCGCCGCCTGCTGGGCCGAGAGCAACATGTTGCCGCCGTTGTCGTTCGCGGAGCCATAGTCCATCGCCATCACGTTGACGGTGTCGGGATGGAAGCCGGCAGCATGGCAGCCGTTCACGACGGCGAGGCCGGCGGCCACGAGGCCCGTGGGCAGAACCGGCAGCGTCACCGAGATGGACTTGCTGGGATTCGCCGACTTCAGTCCGGCCAGGGCCTGGCCCAGGATGGTCGTGTTCACCCCGCCTTCGATGTCGAAGTCCTGGCCGGTGATGTTCGGATAGGCATTGAAGACCGACTGGTACATCGCTTGCGCCTGGCTGGCGCTGCCGCAGGAGCTGAGCGCGGATCCGTTGGCGCCTCCCCAGGCGATGATCACCTTTCTTCCCGCACCGACCATGCTGTCGATCGCCGACTTGACGGTGGTTCCGTTCGGGAACGTGGCGTTCGACACGTTGCCGAGCCCACCCGCCCAGACCGCCGTGCAGCCGCCGTCGACCAGGAACGCCAGCGTGATGCCCGAAAGCCCGGCCGCCGCGGCGTTGGCCGCGACCTGCGAACCGATTCCAAGGCTGATGTCCATGTAGGGGGCGGAGCGAGCCGTACCGCCGCCCCCCGCCGCCGCCGCCATTGTCGGTCTCGATCCTCATGGAAGAGAGAACGTCGTTGAAGTTGTTCGCCACGAAGCACGTGGTGTTTCCGGCGGTGAAGGTGACCGAGGCGCCCGTCTGCTGGTTGCCGTCGAACGCCGTGACCTTGAAGCCCGCGGCGATCTTGATCGAGGACGCGTCGTTGTTCACTCCGCCCCGGCTCACGATATCAGCCGTGTTGAAGTTTCCCGTGCCGGTGAAGTTGGCCACCCAGCCGCCAAAGCTGCAGTGCTGGAAGAGCTGCACGATCGGAGTCCCGCCTCCCCCCGGAGTCGTGACCGAGATCTGTCCGCTCTGGGCCGAGGTACCGGCCTGGTCGATCGCCGCCACCGAGAAGCTGTACGTCGTGCTCGGGGAGAGGTTCTGGATCGTGACGCTCGTGCCGGACACCGAGTTGACCTCCGTGCCGTTCTGGAAGATGCGGTACTGGATGGTGCAGCTCGCACCGGCGGTCGAGCCGTTCCAGCTCAGGGTCAGGCTGCTCGACGTCACGTTCGAGGCGCCGAGGCCGGTGGGGACGCTCGGTATCACCGTGCACCCGCCCGCTCCCGAGCAGGCCCCGATGCTCGTCCATGGCTGACCGCTCCCGGGACCGCCGTTGTGGGTCGAGGGATTCTCACCCAGGGTCCACCAGTTCGCCCGGTAGTTGATGCCGTTCAGGCTGGCTTGATTACCGGCGGTATAGACCTGGCTCGCGCTCCAGGCCGGAGCGCACGTCTGCGCCTGCGCGGGCGCGGCAAGGCCGCACAGGACCGCACCCACGGCGAGTGCGGCTAGGAACCATCGTCGTCGGTCGGACATTCGCTGCTCTCCCCTCTGGAAGGCCAAGCGCGACCACACCCGCTTGGGGCCTGTTCCCGGATGTTCCACCAATGGTCATGAGTTAGGAAAAGTTCCTTAAAAAGGTGAGGGCAAGGTAGCAGGCGGCTTCCTGCGAAAGCAACGTAAGCGGCGGTTAATTTAACCGGGGGGGGCCGTGTTTCTTAACACAAGGACGACAAGGAACTCGCCAAGATGAGTTGTTTGAGCCCAGTCTGCGGTGCTCTCGGGGTCCGCGCCACCCGGCCCCGGGCCGGCTCAGAAGGAGGTGCGATCTACTGGATGTAGCCCAGCGCGCGGAGGCGCTCCAGCTCCTCTTTTCCCAGCCCTTCGAGGGACTGCGCGTCGGGCGGGAGGCGGGCGGCTTGCGCCATGCGGCGCCACTGTTCCAGCTCGTTGGCCAGACGCTTGACGACCTCGGGGTGCTCGGCGGCCCGATCCGCCTTGTCCAGCGGGTCCGTCCGGTGATCGTAGAGCTCGAACTCGGGGCGTCCGGCCGGCCGCGTCGCGTTGCGGATCAGCTTCCAGCCGTCGAGGATGATGGCCCATGACTCGGAGTCCCTCGGCGGCGGCCCGCCGCCCTCCCGCGTGGACTCCTTCTCGATCACCGCGGGCCATGCCGCCGACGCCGTCGCGGCGTGAGCCGCTCCCGACGAGGACGACGTCTTGAAAACGAGCGGCACCAGGCTGTGGCCCTGGGCGCTCCCGGGCAGGGAAAGGCGGCTCATCTCCAGCAGGGTCGGCATGACGTCGATGGCCTGGACCGTCTGTTCGACCACGGCCCCGGCGGGGACGGTCCCTGGACGCCACAGGATCAGGGGCACGTTCGATAGCTCGCCGTAGGTGCTCTGGCCGTGGAACATCTTCCCGTGCTCCAGGAATTCCTCGCCGTGGTCCGCGGTGTAGGCGACGAGGGTCCGGCGATCCAGTCGCAGGTTGCGCAGGGCCTCCAGCAGGCGGGCGATCTCCGCGTCCATCCCCCGGATCGCCCCGTCGTACCAGGCGCGCTCGTAGTCGACGTAGGCCTCGGGGTCGAAGCCGGCCCTCTGCAGGTCGTCCCGGCTCGGCATCCCGAACGCCCTCATGAGGGGGTCGGCGACGTACTTCCGGACCTCCGTCGCCTGCCGCTCGTGCTCGGCCTCGCCGGCACGATCGGCCCACATCGTGTCGTAGGGCGGATTGGGCCGGTAGGGGTCGTGGGGATCCTGGATGTGGAGGAAGACGAAGAAGGGTACGTCGCGGTGCGCCTCTAGCCAGGGCAGCAGGCGATCCACGAAAACGCGGGTGGTCTTGCTCGTGCGCTGCTCACCCTTGATCGATCCGTTCTCCTGGACCTCTTCGAACCCCTGATGGAGGTTCGTGAAGCGGCCGGTGAACAGGCCCGAGGACATCGAGAGGGTCGCGTAGCCCGCCTCCCGGTAGACCTCGGCCAGGGTGACCGCGGAGCTCGGCAGGCGGTCGCTGAAGTCGCGGACGCCGTGGGTCGCGGGGTAGAGCGAGGTGAGGACTGATGGCGTCGAGACCTTCGTCCACGTCGCCTGAACGACCGCGTCACGGAAGAGCGTCCCCTCCGAGGCCATGCGGCGGACCGTGGGCCCGGTCGGCCGGCCGTAACCGTAGGCGTCGAGATGGTCGCGCCGCAGCGTGTCCACCCAGATCAGGACCACCCCCTGCGGAGCGTCGCCGGCGACCCCGGCGGCCGCAGCGTGCCGGGGCATCACGCCGAGGCTGCGAATGATCGGCGTGCCCCAGAGGCCCAGGAGCCCGGGCCGGCCGCCGGCGAGGGACAGGGTGAGCGACACCTTGCGCCCCGAGTAGGCGCGCAGGTTCACGGGCGCGAGATCCCAGCGGTGGGGCACGGTGACCGTGTGCTCCAGGAGCACGGCCTCGCTTCCCGGATCGCCCACTGCGACCCGGAAGGTCACGGGCTCTTCCTCGAGGGTGCCGACCGCGAGGTCGAGCCACGGGTTCTCGGGAAGGGTCAGGGAGACGCGGACCGTCTCCGGCGTCCGCGCCACGATCGTCTCGCGATAGAACTCCGAGAGTCCCTGCCAGGCGATCCCCGAGGGGACCGCGGCCAGGTGCTCCTTCCGGGAGACGATGCGGAGGGACTCGATCTCGAAGCGGGCCCCCGCCACGTCGGTCGGCCGGATGAAGATGTGACGGGTCCGCGAGAGCGGAATCCCGCGGGCGTTGCGCAGGACATAGGTCCGCGCCTCCTCGTCGGCGATGATCGGGGTGGTGAACGACCAGAAGACGGGATTGGGCTGCGCGATCTCGGCGAGGTCGACCCGCTCCTGGCCCGAGAGGGCGAGATAGAGGTTGGCGCCGGCGGAGACCCGAAGGCGGACCTCCACCTCCTCGAGGACGTCGCTGCCGTCGGGACCCGGCTTCCCCATCAGGTGGATGAGGGGCAGGCTGGTGGTCGTGCGCCCCTGAAGGCGGCCGTCTCGCACCTCCAGCGCGGCCACGCCGGGGCCCGCCTCCCAGGCACGCCCCGGGCCCGCTCCGGCCGGGGGAGCGTCGAATCGCCACTCCGTCCGATGCCCCGGTGATGGGGGCGCGGTAGAGCGGCCGAGGACCAGCTCCGGCTTGAACTGGTCGATCAGTCGGATCGTGATGGGCGTGGGCCGGCGGTCGCATCCCACCACGGCCAGGGCGGCCGTGAGCGGAACCAGCCACCGGGCAACCCCGGCGAGACGGCGTACAGAACCCACGTTCCTCCTCGCGGCTAGAGCGATCGGCAGAGACTACGGCCGCGCTCCGATGGAATCAAGTCCGGCGCCGGATGTCTTGCCGCGGAACGATCTAGGGGATCAGCTCGAACGCCCCCACGTCGCAACCCGCCCCCTGCGGGCGCGCCACGCCCCGCTGGTCGGTGGCCGGGCACAGGGCGCCGTCGGCGTTGTCGACGGCCGGGGATCCCGGCAGCAGGGCCTGCGTCGCGGTCGGTCCACCGTTGTCGGCCAGGGCCGCGACGCCCGCGGCCCCGACGATCAGGTCGCTGGAGACGGAGTGGCACGTCGCGTCGCTGAAGACGTTGTGGCCGCCCGAGCTCAGCGTGACGACGCCCGCCCCAAAGGGCGCCACGAAGCAGCCGACGTCCGGGTTCTGGGCGACGATCGTGTTGGCGAGGCTGAGCGTGGCGCTCGCGTCGGTGAAGGTGCCGACGAAGACGGCGGCAAGGCCGGCGGGCGCCGTGTTGGCGCTGATCGTGGAGTTGACGACGCTCAGGACCCCGTCCGTGACGAAGAGGGCGCTGCCGTGCCAGCCCACGGTCGCGTTGCCGCTGAAGGTGCTGTTCGTGATGGCACCGCTCCCCAGCATGCGCAACCCACCGCCGACATTGGCGGCGACGTTGCCGCTGATCGTGCTGCGCTCGACGCTCAGGGTGCCGCCCTGGAAGACGTAGATCCCGCCGCCGTCGACGCCGTTGCTCGTGACGTTGTCGCGGACCGTGCTGTCCTCGAGGCTGAGCGTGGCCCCGCCGCCCACGTAGATGCCGCCGCCCCCCATCCACCACTCCCCGGTCCCGGCCGCGACCGTGCTGTTCCGGACCACGACGTGGTCGAGCTCGAGCCCGCCGTTGTCGAGGATCGCTCCCGCCAACTGCCAGCCGAACCCGTTGGCGAACGTCAGGCCGCGCACGATGCCGCGCGCATCGGGGTCGACGATCAGGAGGCGGTCGCTGCCCGTCCCCTGCAGGGTGATGCCGGGGACCGTCGTCGCATCGATGGTGACCGCCTTAGCCGAGAGCCAGATCGGCCCGGACGCCAGCGTGATCGTGGCCCCCGCCAGTGCAGGATCGAACGTGACCGTGCCCCCGTCGGCGACGGCGGCGACCGCGTCGCGCAGGGAGCCCGGACCCTGGTCGAGCGCGTTCAGCACCACGACGGAAGCCGGCCGGATCAGGCGCACCTTGTCGAGGTAGAGCGGCTGCGCTTCGAGGACCCCGCCCGGCAGCCGGAAGCCGTATCCCCACACCTCGTCGAGGGTCAGGCCGTCGTTGGGAGCGCCGATCGGTTGGCGAGCGCTGCGGACGAAGTCGGAGAACGGCAGCGAGACCTCCCGCCATCCCGTGAAGTCGTCTCCGAAGCCGGCTTCGAACCGCTCGGCCGTGTCGGGGGCGGCGTAGACCCGGACGTAGTCGATCGCCATCGTGCGCGGGAACGAAAGGGTGGGGTCGATGGGGCCGGCCAGGAAACCGCCGGCGGCGAGGTTGAGGATCATGAAGAACGGCTTGTTGAACACCCACTGGTTCGTGCCGACGTCGGCCGGGGTCACGGTGTGGTAAAGCGTGCCGTCCACGTACCAGTCGATGCGGTCGCTCTGCCATTCGATGGCGAAGACGTGGTAGTCGTCCGACACCGCTCCGGGCAGGGTGTAGTCCCCGGTGATGCCGTTCCCGCCGCTGTAGCCGGGACCGTGAAGCGTGCCGAGGACGTCGTTCGGGTTGAGTCCGACGTGCTCCATCATGTCGATCTCGCCGCAGCCCGGCCAGCCGACCTGGCCGATGTTGGTGCCGAGCGCCCAGAACGCCGACCAGGGGCCGGCGCCGGCCGGGACCCTGATGCGGGCCTCGATGCGGCCGTGGCCGATCTCGACCTTGTCCTTCGAGATGAGCCGCGCCGAGGTGTACTCGCAAGGGCCGTAGTAGCAGGAGAGCGAGCCGTCGGCCCTCCGGATGGAAATCAGCAGGTGGCCCTGGCCGTCGAGCGAGGCGTTGGCGGGTGAGTCGGTGTAGTACTCGCGCTCGTTGTTGCCCCAGCCGGGGATGCCCTGGGCCGTGCCGTCACCGATCTCGTGGGACCAGCGGGCGGGATCGACGGGCTGGCCCGCGCTACCGTCGAACTCCTCGGACCAGGTGAGCGGCCAGCCGGCAGGGCCGGGATCGGGGACGCGGTTGTCCCGCAGCTCGAGCGCGACCTGGTCGCCGGTGTTGCGCCCGTAGTACCAGAAGCGCAGACCGTCCGCGTGGCTCCAGTCGCTGCCCGCGACGTAGGGGCGAGCGAGACGACCGACGCGGTCGCTCGAGGCGCGGATCGGAGTCGTCACCCTCAGAACGCGCTCCGGCGCGGTCTGGCCGGGCAGCGCGAGGGGATCGGTGGCCAGGATCTCGGGGTTGTCGAGGGCGAGGCGGGCGGAGAACTGCCACAGGTACGGGTACGTCGAAAAGTCGTCGACGAGAGCGGAATCGAAGGAAGCGCGGACGACAAGGGAAGGAAGCAAGACGAGAACTGCTGCGGCCAACGACAACCGGCGTAGCGACATGAGGGCACCTCTCTCGCCTAGACGAGGTTAGTAGACCCGCATGCACGCCCACAACGTAACGGGCGGGATAACTTTACCTGTAACCACGCCATCGTTAACGTTCGCAACGAAGTTCCAACCTCTAGATCCAACGCCGTACCCTGGACCGGTACCAGCTATCGCTAGTCAGGAATGAGGGTGATCCCGATCGCCTGATCGCCGTAGTGCACGGTCAGGTCCAGGCTCCCGCTGCTGCCCTGGGCGAGGGTCATCTCGAGTCGATTCGCGGTGGTGGCTACCTTGCGAAAGGCCGCGGGCACCTTGAAGTAGCTGTCCCCGGGAGGAGGCTCGGCGATCACGTTCATGTCCACGAAGACCTCGCGCATGTCGATGCTGCGCAGCTCGAGCGTGGCTCCCGCACTTCCCTGGGCGGGGTTGAGGATGAGGAGGGCGGGACCGACCGGGAGGACCGCTCCCTGACACTTGAACGGGTCCATGGTGACGAGCAGGCGGGCCAGCGCCCAGCTCCGCCCGCCCACCGGGTGCGCGCCTCCTTTCGTGAGCGCGGAGAAGGCGGCCGGGTCCCATCGGAAATCCAGGTAGCGCACGTCCAGGCCCGGGGCCTGGAGGCTCTTGACGTAGTGCGGCGCGTTGGGCGGCGCCTCCTGCGCGAGCGACGGGCAGGGACCACAAGACGGCGGCCAGGGCGGCTCCCGCGTGCTTCATGACTCCCTCGTTTCTCAGCCGTCCTTCTCCTGGCTGATCCCGTACTGCTCGAGCTTCTTGTAGAGGTTGGAGCGCGGGGTGCCGATGGCGGCGGCGGTGGCGGAGATGTTCCAGCCGCTCTCCCGGAGCTTCTGCACCAGGAAGGCGCGCTCCGCGGACTCCTTGAAGTCGCGCAGCGTCCCCGCGCTCGCCGCGGACGCCGGCTCTTCGCCGGGCCGGCGCAGCACCTCGGCCAGGTGCTCCGGCCGGATCTCGTCGCCCTCGACCATGATGAGCAGCCGCTCCACGGTGTTCTTCAGCTCGCGCACGTTGCCGCGCCAGGGGTGGCGCTTCAGCACCTCGAGGGCGGCGGGGGTGAAGGTCCGGGGTGCGGAAGTTGTTCTCGGCGGAGAACTGCGTCACGAAGTGCTCGACGAGCACGGGCACGTCCTCGGGCCGCTCGCGCAGCGGCGGCACCCGGATCGGGATCACCGAGAGGCGGAAGTACAGGTCCTCGCGGAACTCGCCCTTCTCGATCAGCTCCTCCAGCCGCTGGTTGGTGGCGGCGATCACGCGCACGTCCACCTGGATCGTCTTCTGCGAGCCGATGCGCTCGACCTCGCCCTCCTGGAGCACCCGCAGCACCTTGGCCTGGGTGCGCAGGCTCATGTCCCCCACCTCGTCCAGGAAGATCGTCCCCTTGTGGGCCAGCTCGAACTTGCCGATCTGCTTCTCGGTGGCGCCCGTGAAGGAGCCCTTCTCGTGCCCGAACAGCTCGCTCTCGATCAGCTCCTCGGGGATGGCCGCGCAGTTGACCTGCACGAAGGCCTCGTCCCTGCGCAGGCTGTTGCGGTGGATGGCGCGGGCCACCAGCTCCTTCCCCACCCCGCTCTCGCCCGTGATGAGCACGGTGGCGTTCGTGGGGGCGGCCCGGCGGACCGCGTCCCACACCTTCTCCAGGGCCGCGCTCTGCCCCACCATGCGGTAGCGGTCGTCGAAGCTGAGGCTGCAGGCGCCGGTTCTCGTCGCGCGAGCTTCTCTGAGCCGAGGGCGTTTCGGGCCACCAGCAGGATGCGCTCGCTCTCCGGCGGCTTCTCGATGAAGTCGAAGGCCCCGAGCTTGGTGGCCTCCACCGCGGTCTTCACGGTCCCGTGGCCGGAGAGGATCACCACCGGCGGGCGACCCGTCCTGCGCCTTGAGCCGCTTCAGGACCTCCATGCCGTCCATCTGCGGCATCTTGATGTCGAGGAAGACGAGGTCGGCGTCCTCCTTCTCGGCGATCTTCAGGCCCGCGGGGCCGTTGGCGGCGAGGAGCACTCGTACCCCTCGTACTCGAAGATCATCTTGAGCGACGGAGCGGATGCCCTCCTCGTCGTCGATGATCAGGACCCGGGGCTTCACTTCCGCTTCTCGACCTCCACCCGGGTCAGGAACGATCCCGAGGGGCGCGGCCGGTAGACGAAGAGCCAGGCCGACTGCCCGGGAGCGAGGGTGGCCAGGACCTTGCCGGTAGGCGGCGACGTCGGGCGTGGGCAGGCGGTTCACCTCCACGACGACGTCGCCGTCCGCCAGGTCGTCGATGCCGGGACGAGCCCCGACCACGTCCTGGACCACCACCCCCTTGCGGTCGGCGGGAAGGCCGGGCTCGCTGCGGGCCCGCGTGGCCAGCTCGGCCACCACGAGGCCGAGGGCGTCGCCCGCGCGCGGCGGGCGTGGCCGGGGGGCTTGACCGGGCCCGCCTCGCTCCTCGTCGGCCTCCCGCTCGGCGAGGCGGGCTGGCGAAGGCGAGGGCCCGGCCGTCGCGGAAGACCCCGAGCGTCACCGGCGTCCCCGGCTTGAGGGCCGAGATCGTGCGCACGAGCTGGTCGCCGTCCTCGATCCGCGCCCGGAGACCGCCGTGATCACGTCGTAGCGCCTGAGGCCCGCCGTCTCTCCCGCGCTCGCCCTTCAACACGTCCAGGACCACCGCGCCCTTCGGCTCCCTCAGGCCCAGGAGCTTCTGGAGGTCGGGGTCCAGCTCGTGGAGCTGGACGCCCAGGTAGCCGCGGGTCACGTGGCCGGTGGCGCGGAGCTGCTCGAGCACGCTCTCGGCCACGTTGATGGGCATCGCGAAGCCGATCCCCTGCCCCTCGCTGCTCACCGCGGCGTTGATGCCCACCGCCTCCCCCGCGACGTTGATGAGCGGCCCGCCGGAGTTGCCGGGGTTGATGGCGGCGTCGGTCTGGATGTAGGCGTCGAAGGAGGCGTCGAAGATCTTGCGCCCCTTGGACGAGACGACGCCCACCGTGACCGAGTGGTCGAAGCGGTAGGGGTTGCCGATCGCGCACACCCAGTCCCCGACCCGGAGCGCGGTCGGAGTCGCCCAGCGGCACCGCGGGCAGCCCGGGCGCATCGACCTTGAGCAGGGCGAGGTCGGTCGAGGGGTCGGAGCCCACCAGGCGGGCGGGCAGCTCGCGCTTGTCGGCGAGGCGCACGCGGATCGCGGGCGGGTCCCGGCACCAGGTGGTGGTTGGTGAGGATGTAGCCGGCGGGGTCCACGACGAAGCCCGAGCCCTCGCCGCGTCCGGGGACGTCCATCTCGGGGGCGTTCTCGACGTCCTCGTGGACGTTGCGGCGCGCCTCCTCGATCACGTCCACGTGGACGACGGCGGGGTTGACCTGGGACACGATCTCCGCGAAGGAGGGCGGGCCCCCGCGAGCGCACCGGGGCCGAGGCCAGGGACACGACCCCGCCCCCTCCGGCGAGGAGGCCGAGGAGCGCGCCCACGGAAGCCACGAGGAGCGAAGGAGAACGTGAGGACCGCGCGCGACATCATGTCAGTATACCCCCGGCCCCGGAGCGCCGTCACCTCCCCGCCCTCAAGCCAGGGTGAGTCGCCGCCTAAACTCGGTCTCGTCGACGCACTCGACGCCCAGCTCCTTCGCCTTGTCGCAGCTTGGACCCGGCGTCCCGCCCGACGACCACCAGCGAGGTCTTCTTCGAGACCGACGAAGTCACGCGGCCGCCGCGCGCCTCGATGGCGGCCTTGGCCTCGTCGCGGGTCATGCTCTCGAGGCCGCCGGTGAGCACGAACTGCATCCCCTGGAAGGCGTGCGACGTCCGCCTCGCTCGCGGGCTCGTCCGTGCGGACGCCGGCCTCCTGCAGTCGCTCGACGAGGCGCCGGTTGGCGGGGCTCGCGAACCAGTCGTGGACCGAGCCCGCCACCACGGGTCCGATCTCGTAGATGGCGTCGATCTCCTCGACCGACGCGCGGCCGAGCGCGTCCAGGCTGCGGAAGTGGCGGGCCAGGAGCATGGCCGCCCGCTCCCCCACGAAGCGGATGCCCAGGCCGAAGAGCAGCCGGCGCAGCTCGCGCGTCTTGCTCGCCTCGATCTGCTCCAGCAGGTTCTGCGCCGACTTCTCGGCCATGCGCTCGAGGCCCACGAGCTGGTCGAAGGTCAGGTGGTAGAGGTCGGCGAAGTCCTCGACCAGCCCCTTCTCGACGAGCTGGTGCACGAGCGCCGTCGCCCAGGCCCTCGATGTCCATCGCCTGGCGCCCGGCGAAGTGCTTGAGCCGCTCCTCGACCTGGGCCGGGCAGGAGCGTTGGGGCAGCGGCGGTCGACCTCGCCCTCGGGCTTGACGGCCTCGGTGCCGCAGACGGGGCAGGCCGAGGGCGGGGTCCAGGGGCGCGTGCCCGCCGGCCGCTTCTCCTCCACCACCCGCACGACCTTGGGGATCACGTCGCCGCCCTTCTCGATGAGCACGGTGTCGCCCACCCGCACGTCCTTGCGCGCCACCTCCTCCTCGTTGTGGAGCGTGGCCCGGCTCACGGTGGACCCGGCGAGGAACACGGGGTCGAGGTGGGCCACCGGCGTGAGCTTGCCCGTGCGTCCGACCTGGACGTCGATGTCGCGCACCACGGTCGCGGCCTGCCGGGCCGGGTACTTGTAGGCGATGGCCCAGCGCGGGAACTTCGAGGTGAAGCCCAGCTCCTGCTGGAGCGCGAAGTCGTCGACCTTCACCACCACCCCGTCGATGTCGTACTCGAGGGAGTCCCGCTTCTCCCGCCACTCGGCGCAGTAGGTCGAGCACCTCGGAGAGGCCGCGGGCAGCGCCGGGAGGTGGGGTTCGTCTTGAGCCCCCAGGCCCGCATCCGCTCCAGGGCCTCCCACTGGCTGCCCAGGCTCGCGCCCTTCACGTGCGCGACCGCGTAGAGGTAGATGTCGAGGCCACGGCTCGCCGCCACCCGGGAGTCGAGGCTCTTCATGGTGCCGGCGGCGGCGTTGCGCGGGTTGGCGAACGGCTCCTCTTCCGCCTCCTCCCGCTCGCGGTTCATGGCCTCGAAGCGCGAGCGCGGCAGGAAGACCTCTCCCCGCACCTCCAGCTCCGCAGGCAATTCGTGTCCTCGGAGCTTGAGGGGAACCGCGCGGATCGTCCGCACGTTCGGCGTCACGTCGTCGCCGCGAACCCCGTCGCCGCGCGTGACCCCTCGCACGAGGCGTCCGTTTTCGTAGTGCAGCGCCATCGACAGCCCGTCGATCTTCAGCTCCGCCATGTAGAGGATCTCCCGCTTGCCCACGATGCGGAAGATCCGCTCCTCGAACTCGCGCAGCTCGTCCTCGCTGTACGTGTTGTCGAGGCTGAGCATGGGCACGCGGTGGGTGAAGCTCGGGAACTCCTCCGAGGGCTTCTCTCCCACGCGCTGGGTGGGGCTGTCGGGAGTGACGAGCTCGGGATGCTGCAGCCTCCAGCTCGCGGAGCTCGCGCTCGAGGCGGTCGTACTCCTCGTCCGAGATCTCGGGCGTGTTCAGGACGTAGTAGAGGTGCTCGTGCCGGCGGACCTGGTCGCGCAGCTCGCGCAGCCGCCTCCCGGGGTCGGGCGCGCTCATCGCTTCTTGGCGCGCGCGGCTTCCTCCCGCCGCCGGGCTTCCAGGGCCAATGGCCCCAGGCCGATCCCCCGCCACCGCGTGGCCCGGACCCGGTCGAGGGCGGCCCGGACCTCCGTGTAGGCGACGAGGGCGGCCACGCGCTCCTTGTCCTCCACCGATTCGCCCACGCGCAAGGCCAGGCTGGCCGCGTCCGCCGCCCAGGGCAGGGGGGCCGCCGCCTCCACGGTCCGCGCCGCCCAGTGGCCGGCCTGGCGCACGTGCTCGCCTGGCCGGGAGTTGCCGACCCGGGCCGCGTGCCACGTCGTCCAGGCGAGGGCCCAGCGGGCCTCGAGCACCCGTGGAGCGAGGAGCAGGCCGAGCACGAGAAGGACGAGGAGCCCTCCCAGCACTCGTCCCGCGACGGCGAGCGCCCGCCGCGCCGCCGACGGCCGGAGGGGCGCGCGCGCCGGCCTAATGGTCGCGGGCGAGTATGAAGTCGGGAAGGATCTCGAGGGCCTCACGGTAGGGGGAGCGGTCGAAGACGAGGAGGTCGCGCCGCGCCATCTCGGCGTACTGCTCGGCGAGGGCGCGGGCTTCGTCGAGCGCCCCGTTCTCCCGGGCCAGGTGCACGATCTCGTCGCGGGAGACGCGCCCGAAGCCGCGGTCCGCGAGCACGGTGCGGACCTTCTCGATACCGGGCCGGCCCGCCTTGCGGAGCAGGAAGATCATGGGGAGCGTCACCTTGCCCTCGCGCAGGTCGTTCGCCACCGGCTTGCCCAGCGTCTTCTCCTCCGCGGTGAAGTCGAGGAGGTCGTCCACCATCTGGAAGCAGATCCCCAGGTTCAGCCCGTAGCGGGCGAGAGCCTGCTCCTTCTCTTTTCCGACCTGGCCGAGGATCGCCCCGATGTGCAGGCAGGCGGAGAAGAGGTCGGCGGTCTTCCTCCGGATGATGTCGACGTGGTCGGCCTCGGTCACGTCCAGGTCCCCGTTGCGCTCGATCTCCAGGATCTCGCCCTCGATCATGCGCAGGGTCACGTCGGAGAGCAGGCGCAGGATGGGCAGGTTGTCCTGGGAGAGGGCCATGGCCATGGACTTCGTGTAGAGGAAGTCCCCGAGGAGGACCGTGATGTCGTTCCCCCAGCGGCTGTTCACGCTGCGCCGGCCGCGGCGCACCGTGGCCTCGTCGATGATGTCGTCGTGGAGGAGGGTGGCGGAGTGGATGAACTCCACCACCGAGGCGAGGAGGATGCTCCGCTCGCCGCGATAGCCGCACACGTTTGCGCCGAGGAGGAGGAGCGCGGGCCGGATCCGCTTCCCCCCGCCCTCCTGGATGTAGCGCGCGATCTCCGCCACCAGCTTCACGTCGGAGCGGACCTGCCTCTCGAAGAGCTCCTCCACCTGGGCGAGCTCGTCCTCGACGAGGGCCACGATCTCCTTGAGATCGGCCACGCTGCGACGTTCCACGGGATCCGCGGCGGCCAAGCGACCTACCGGTAGTTGGTGAACTGCATGTCGATGCCGAGGTCGGTCCCCTTCAGGGTGCGGATGACTGCCTGGAGATCGTCCCTGTTCTTGCCGGTGACGCGCACCTGGTCGCCCTGGATGGCGGCCTGTACCTTGAGCTTGGTCCCCTTGATGATCTTCACGACCTCGCGCGCCTTGTCGGAGGGGATCCCCTTCTGCATCGACACCTTCTGCCGCGTCGTCCCCCCCAGCGCCTTCTCCACCGTGCCGTAGGTCAAGGCCTTCAGGGGGACGCTGCGCTTCACCAGCCGCTCCTCCAGGACGTCCCGCACCGCCTTCAGCTTGAACTCGTCGGCCGAGCTGAGCACGATCTCCTCGCCGGAGAGGACAACCTCCGAGCCAGAGTTCTTGAGGTCGAAGCGGGTGGTGATCTCCTTCATGGCCTGGGCGATCGCGTTCTTGACCTCTTGCAAATCCACACTGCTGACGATGTCGAACGAACTGTCGGCCATGATGAAAAAGGGCTTTGTGGTTGAGGCGTCCGGATCGGACGTCAGCCGGTAAATTGACGGATTCGTTGGGTTTTGTCAAACGGGGCGCGGGTCCCGCCGCGGCCCCAGTCAGACCGGCCGGGAGAACAGACGCGCGTAGTTGGCGAGGGCCACCCGTCCGACCTCCTCCAGGCCCACCCCCCGCAACGCGGCCACCCGCCGGGCCACGTCCACCACGAAGGCCGGCTCGTTGCGCTTGCCGCGATGAGGCGGGGGGGCCAGGAAGGGGGCGTCGGTCTCGACGAGGAGGCGGTCGAGCGGGACGGTTCGAGCCACTTCCTGGATGATCTCGCTGCGCGGGAAGGCCACGATGCCGGAAAAGGAGATGTAGAAGCCGAGCGCCAACGCCCGCCGCGCCAGCTCCCGGCCTCCGGTGAAGCAGTGGATGACCCCACCCACCTCGCCCGCGCCTTCCTCTTCCAGGAGCGCCGCCGTCTCCTCATCCGCCTCGCGGGTGTGGACGATGACGGGCAGGCCCACTTCCCGGGCCAGGCGCACCTGCCGCCGGAACGCCTCGCGCTGCTGCGGCCGGGGCGAGTAGTCGTAGTGGAAGTCGAGGCCGATCTCCCCCACCGCGACGATCCTCTTCTCCCGGGCCAGTCCGCGCAGCTCGTCGTAGATCGCCTCTTCGGCCCGCTTCGCCTCGTGGGGGTGAACGCCGGCCGAGACGGGCAGGCCCGACGACTCCGCGACCCGGACCGCCCGCCGATGGCCCTGCTCGTGGTCCACTCCCCCCACCACGAGCATCTCGCGGACTCCCGCTTCCCGCGCCCGCGCCACCACCGCCTCGCGGTCGGCGTCGAACTGCGGCATGTCGATGTGGCAGTGGCTGTCGACGAGCGCGACGCTCGGCTCAGCCACGATGGCTCCTCAGTTCGGCGTGTACCAGATCGGCGACGTGTAGGCCCGCTCGGTGATGGTCATCCGGGTGCCGGGCAGCGGCTTGATGCCGAAGCGCTTCGCGTCGTAGGCGGTCCAGCGCGGCGTCGGGATCTCGATCACGCGGGCGTAGTAGAACGCGCGCTGGGCGGGGTCGAAGTCCGGGTCCTTCCAGACCGCGATCAGCTCGGGCGCGCCGATCGTGTTGGTCCAGGTCGCGTTCGCGACGTCCACCGTGCTGCCCACCGACGGCAGCTTGCCGGTCTTCGGGTCGGGCTTGCGGTCGCCCGACCAGGCCACGTCGAAGACCTTCTCGTGCAGCTCGCCCTTCGCGTCGAGCCAGCCCTTGACGATCTGGATGCGGTCGAGGTTCGCGCCGATCGGGTCCTTGAGCGCGGCCGACGAGGAAGGTCGGCGCCTTGCCCGCGGGGGCCTTGCGCAGGTCGCCGCCCATCGGCACGCCCTTGGCGTAGCCGATCCGCGCCGGCATCCGGTCGCTGCGCGTCCTTCGCCTCGAAGTCCCAGCCGCCGAAGAAGCGCACGACCATGCGCGGGCCGGTGGTGGCGTAGGTCTCCTTGCGCTGCATCGCGTCCCAGAGCGCCTCGCGCGTGTTCTCGGTGGCCCAGACGGCGGCGTAGCCGGAGGCGCCGACCTCCCAGTCCATGATCTTGATGCCGGTCTTGCGGGTTCGTCGAAGAACGTGGCGGTCAGGCGCTCCGGGCTCGGCTCCTGCGGGGTGGTCTTGCCGAAGAAGTTGTCCTCCTCCATCGCGGCGAGGCCGGTGTGCGCGTCGCTGCTGCCGATCAGGCCGAACTTGTAGGGGTTCGTGCCGAGCTTCTGCTCGAGCTTCAGGCCGTTCTTGAGCGCCGAGCGGGCGTACTCGAACTCGAGCATCTCCTTCTTCTTGGCGACGCTGCCGTCGAGGTTGCCCTTGTCCCAGAGCTCGAAGTCGGCGAACTCGTCGTTCGGGCGAGAGGAAGGGATGCGTCTCGCCGTTGCCCTTCGTCTGCGTGGTCTCGTAGAGCCGCTCCCACTTCGCGCGCGTCCTCGACGTACTCGCGGTCGAGCTGGTCTGCCCGAAGGCCTCGACCATCGGGAACATCAGGCCGTTGCTGAGGTTGCCGTTGTGCGGCGATGGCGAGCACGCTGCCGCCGGTCTTCTTCTCGTAGGCGTCCATCCACTTCCACAGATCGACCGGGTTGTCGCTGCCGAGCGGCGGCATAGTCGGTGAACGGCTCGACCTGGCTCGCCTTGTCGCCGTTGTCGCGGAAGATGACGTTGCGGTGCAGGTTGTTGCCGCCGGTGTTCGACGTCCACTCGTAGCCGATGAAGGCGGTGAAGCGGCCCGGCTCGTTGTACTGCTCGGCGGCGGCGATCGTCTCCTGCCACGCGCCGCTGTAGGCGCGCGTGCCGGGGAAGTACATGAGGTCCTTCGGGAACGTCCCCTGCGAGAAGGCGACGATGATCTCGATCGCCGCCTCCGCGCCCTTGCCGGACTTGATCATGTCGTACCACTTGCGGCCCGTCGGGTCGGCGAGGATCTCGGGCTTGCCCGCGAAGAGGTCGGGGAAGAAGCCCATGTTGTCCGAGTGGTCGGCGACCACGAGGAAGTCGAGCGGGCGCGAGAGCTTCACCGGCTGCCCGCTGGAGGCCGTGATCTCCTCGCCGCGCGCGAAGCGGTAGGCGTCGCGCGGGCCGAGCCGCGCGCCGAACGCGCCCGCGTCCATCGAGAACGCCGTGTGCAGGTGCGTGTCGCCGAAGAACGGGCGCGTGGGGTAGTTGCGTCCCGCGTAGGGCGAGTACGGGCGCTTGCGGGAAGGCCTTGGCCGCGGCCGCCGGGTCGTGCTCGCCGGCGTCCTGGGCAAGTGCCGTCACCGACAAGCCGGCACTGAGCGCAACCGCCAAAGCCCCGCGGACGACGCTCTCGAATGTCATGTCTGGTCCTTCTTTCCGAGTATTGCAAAGCCGCTGTTGCGGCGGATCCTTCTAGGCTCGCGAAGACTATATACATCAGCGCTGCGCCGCATGTCGCGCAGGATCCGCGCCCGCGTGCCCGGCCGCTACTTCTCCGACGCCGGACAGTTGGGATGCCGCTTGAGAAGGTTCCGCAGCTGCGGCATCCGGAGGACCATGGGCTGCTTCAGCAGGTGGACGATCACCGCCGGCGGCGTGGCCGGCCAGCGGGCCAGGTTCTCGACGAGGAGCACGGAGGTGAGCGTTCTCGCGCAAAGCAGCGCGGCGGCCTTGCCGTCGAGGGACAGCCCGGCGAGGGCGGCGAGGGCGCGGCCCTCGGTGCGCAGGATGAGCTCGACGCGCTCCTCGGACGTGGTCTCGGCAAAGCGCCGCCGTAGAGTGTCCAGCGCGGTGCGCCGGTTGCGCTCGGGAAGCTCGTGGCTGTGGGTGGCCTGGTAGAGGTCCGCGAGCCGGCGCCGGGACAGGAGGCGCTGGAGCAGAGGTGCCGGGGACTGCGGGTTGCGGAGCAAGAGCCGTTGGACCTCGGTGTCCTGGAGAAAGGCGGCCTTCTCACCCAGCGCGTCCAGACCGACGGCGTTGCCGTGATGCGCGGCGATGAGGCGGGCATGAGGCAGGCCCGTCCGGGGGTTCTCCAGCACGGCCCGGACCACCCGCGGTACCGGATCGAAACAGAGGGCGGACAGCTCCGGCTCCTCCGCCGTGACCGCGAGCGCCTCTCGCTCGTCTTCCCGCAGCGGGTGCAGCTTCGTCTCGAACAGCTGTCGGTGCGTCGCTGCCGCCGGTGTCGGCCCCGAGGCGTCACTCTCGGCAGGCTCCGGGGCGGCCGCAAGCCGGGGGCCGGCCCCTCCGGGGACGTCGCCCGCCGGAGGAGGCGGCTCGATCGCCCCTTCGCGCGCCAGCCGCTCGAGGATGGGTTGCAGGGACTCAGCGGACATTCCGCTGATCAGTGCGAGCTGGGCCACGCTGGTTACTCCGTCGATCCGGGAGAGCACGTAGGCATCGACGGGGGTCAGGCGAAGGGTCCCCGGGTCCCGGTGGGAGGTCGGAACCGGCCTCCAGTCGTCGCGTGCACCAACTTCTTTCGTGCGTCCTCCCATGCCCGCGGGGCACGGATCGAGCCGGGGCTCGATACGCTGGAAGAGCAGCTCAGGGGGACGACGCGATCTCCAGGCGGAACGCCCTTACCGCCTGGATTGCGCTGTAGTCTCTCTCGTTCTGCGTTACGACAGTGGCTCCAATCGAGCGGGCCGACAGCGCGATCAAGACGTCGTTCGCGATCGAATGGCTGGCTCCGATGTTGTAGCCCCGGTCCGCCCGCAACCGCTGCAACGCGTCGCCCGCCTCGGCGAACACGCTGCGGGTAGGCAAGAGAACCCGGCCCGCGCGCGCGAATGCCCTCTCCAGTCGCCGCAGGAGCCGCCGGTCGCGCTCGGAAGACGCTCCGGCTCGCAGTTCCATCAGGACGACGGAGCTCAGGTACTTGATGGTCTGAGCCTCGAAGAGGACTTCTTCGTGACGGCCGGCGTTCATCCAGTCGACGTAGACATTGGTGTCGATTACCACGCGCCGCATGTCACCGGAAGAGCTTCTTGAGCTTCGCCTTGCCTCGTACGGCGCGAAGAGCCGAGTCTACCTCTCCCTCTGTCACCACGAGGCTGAGGGCACGGTCGAGTGTCTCCGTATCCGTTCTCGCATCGAGAACCTGCTTGGCTTTCTCGAGCTTGGCCTGGTCTATTCGGACGTGCTTGTGACGCAGGGCTGACGATGCCATCTCTCCGGCCTCCGGATGTACATGATATCAGACTTCGTGTACATTGGGCACCCCCGCCGTCCGTGCAAACCCTATCGAGCCCGCTCGACGAAGCGACCGTCCCGGGTATCGACGCGGATGCGCTCGCCGGGCTCGATGTACGAGGGCACCATGACCTGCAGCCCCGTCTCGACGGTGGCGGGCTTGAGCTGGGCCTGGGCGGTCGCTCCCTTGATGGCGGGCGCCGTGTCGAGGACCTGCAGGTCCACGGTCATCGGCAGCTGGAGGGCGATCACGCGGCCCCCGAACGAGACCGCGCGCAGCTCGAGGTTGTCCAGCAGGTAGGAGCGCGCCTCCCCCACCTGGGCCGCGTCCAGCGTGAACTGGTCGTAGCTCTGCAGATCCATGAAGGAAAAGGCGTCGTCCCGACCGTAGAGGTACTGAACGGCGCGGGTGTCGACGTCCGCGGTAGCCACCGTCTCGCCGCCGCGCCAGTTCTTCGACAGGCCCTGGCCCGTGCGCAGGTTCCTGAGCTTCGCCTTGACCATCATGGCGGCGCCCCGGGCGGAGGGGGTCTGGGACGTGATCTCAGTGACCTGCCAGGGATCCCCGTCGATCTCCAGGATGTCCCCGCGCTCGACTTCGGTCACGTTCACGGTCATGCGGCCGAGTCTGACCCGACTCGGGCGTCCGTGGCAATCCACGTCATCGGATCGAGGAAGCGACCGGGTGTGCGCGGTGTCACACCCGTCCTCCCGCTCTCGCCGCGGCCGCGTACCATCTAGCCAAGTGCCGTCTCCGGGGAGTCACTCGCGGCCATGAAACCTGCCCGCATCCTCTGGGCCATGGCACTTCTCTCCCCCGTCCGGCTGCACGCACAGTCCTTCTGCGAAGTCGTCACCCCGGACACCCTGGTCGGCCCCACCCTCCTCGGCAACGGGACGCCGGGCAGCGTGACCACGGCGGCCATCCAGGCCGCGCTCAACGCCGGCGGTCCCATCCGCTTCAACGTGGGGGCCGCTCCGACCACCATCACCCTCACCGCGACCCTCGTCATCAACCGCGCGGTCGTGCTCGACGGCGCGGGGTGGTCACCCTTTCCGGGGGCAACGCGCGGCGGATACTGCAGATCACGAACACGCTGAACCAGGTCTACTCGATCACGCTCCAGAACATCTCCTTCGCGAACGCGACCACCCCCACCGCCCGCGGGGCTGCGATCTTCAAGGACACCGGGCGGTCCCTGGCAGGCGGTCAGCCTCAAGCTGGTCAATTGCGCGTTCCAGGACAACGCGGCCATGCTCGCGGGCCAGGACGACGGCGGGGGCGCCCTCTACGCCACGGGCATGGACCATGTCCGGATCGGCAACTGCACCTTCACGAACAACCGGGGCAGCAACGGAGGGGCCGTCTACTCGCTCGGCAGCAAGACGGTGACGATCGTGGACTCGGTGTTCACCGGCAACCAGGCCACGGGCACCGGTGCGCAACCCGGGCAACGGGGGCAACGCGGGCGCCCTCGGTATCGACGGGGCGGACCGGCAGGTCGACGTGTGCCGGACGCGCTTCGTGAACAACACGAGCAACGCCCACGGGGCCGGCTTCTTCTCGGTCATGTACGACAACACGAGCCGCACCCGCTTCGAGGACACGACCTTCGACGGGAACCAGCAGCTGTCGAGCGCCCAGCACACCGGGGGCGCCTACGTGCAGGGCGGCCCCTTCGCGTTCGAGCGCGTCAGCTTCCTGCGCAACCAGGCGAACGGCTACGGCGGGCTGTTCGTGGGCCCGGGGGCGAGCGGGACCATCCGCAACGCGACGTTCGTGGGGAACATCGCGCGCCAGGGCCTGGGCGCCGCCCTCGCCGTGAGCCAGAACGCGCCGGTCTCGATCGTGAACACCACCATCGCCAACAACGTCTCGACGATGGCTTTCGCGGGAGGGATCTCGGTGGGAACGCCCAACCAGCTGCGCCTCACCAACGTGATCCTCGCCAACAACACCGGGGGCAACATCTTCGTGAACTGGAACATCCAGAGCCCGGCGTCGCAGGACGGCGGCGGCAACATGCAGTGGCCGGCCACCCGGCCCTCGGGCGGGGGCGCGGAGACGCCGGCCACGCCCAGCACCGTGTTCGCCAACCCCCTCCTGGCCGCGGCGGCCCTGGACAACGGCGGCGCGGTGCCCACGATCGCCCTGACCTCGGCGAGCCCCGCCCGCGACACTGGCGTCACCACCCCCGAAGTTCCGCCGACGGACGCCCGCGGGGTCCCGCGAGTGGGCCCTCCCGACCGCGGCAGCTACGAGTTCCAGGTCGCGATCAGCATCGGCGATGCCACGGTCACCGAAGGCTCCGGCGGCACCACGATCGCCACCTTCACCGTGACCCTCTCCAGCGCCAGCCCCGTGACCGTCACCGTCGATTTCGCGACCGCCGACGGCACCGCCACCGCCCCCGCCGACTACACCGCCACGTCGGGGACCCTGACCTTCGACCCCGGCCAGACCTCGAAGCCCGTCTCCGTCGTCATCAACGGCGACCTGCTGGACGAGCCGAACGAGACGTTCTTCGTGAACCTCTCGAACCCGTCCCGCGGAGCGGTCATCGCGCGACGGCCGGCTGCGGGCAAGGTCGGTCCGCGTCCCTGAAGGGACCCACGTTCAGTTGCACTCAGGCGAGGTGAGATACCCCAGGGCCCGGAGGCTCTCGCACTGCTCGCGAGTGAGCCTGGCCGCCTCCTCGCCCGAAGCGCGTGGCTCGCCCAGGGCCAGGGTCCAGTGGTGGAGGGCCTGGCGGTAGTAGGCGGCGCGAAGGGACTCGGCCTGGACCACGTTGCGCTCCTCCCCGGGATCGGCTTCGAGGTCGAATAGCCTCTCCTCCCCGGTCCGCGTGTCGTAGAAGTACTTGTAGCGCTGGTCGCGGAGCGCGTAGCGCGGGCGATCCCAAACGGTGCGCGAGAGCACGGCCGCCTTGCCCGGCGCCCCTCCGACCACCGGGAGGAGGCTCCGCCCCTGGAACGCCTTCTCGGAGCCGCCGCGGCCCAGGACGCCGAAAACGTCGGCGATGGTCGGGGCGACGTCCAGGAGGTCGACGAGCTCCCGCACCCGCGTCCCCTTCGGGCCCCCGGGCACCCGCACGATCAGGGGCACGTGCACGCTCTCTTCATGAAGATGCACGTTGTGGCCGATCCAGCCCTGCTCGAAGAGCTCCTCGCCGTGGTCGGCGGCCACGATCACCACCGTCTTGTCCCAGAGCCCCTCCGCTTCCAGCGCCCGGCGCAGAACCCCCACCTCCTGGTCGGCGAAGGCGAGGTTGCCGTCGTAGAGGCGAACGAGATCCTCGCGCTCGCCCGCGGAGAGTGATCGCCGGCCCTGGTTGACGTCCGTGATCCACCCCATCTCGCGGCGGGCGGCCCGGGGGATGGTGGTCACCGCCCCGAAGCGGGCGTCGAAGGGGGGATCGGGGTCGTAGGGGAAATGCGGCTCGCGGAAGTGCACGTAGGCGAAGAAGCGCTGCCCCCGGTGGGCGGCGATCCAGGGAGGCACGACCTTGCGGAAGGCGCCGCCCCCGCTGCCCATGGTCCGCCAGACCTCGTCGAAGAGGGCGAAGCCGCGCTCGAACCCCCCGGCCGTGCCCGCGACCGGGTTGGCCACGAAGCCGGCGGTCTCGATGCCCTGGGCGGAGAGCAGCTCGGCGAGCGTGAGCCGGTCCTTGGGAAGACGCGACGAGAAGCTGACCTCGCTGTGATGGCGGTCGGGGTACTGGGACGTCCAGACCGACGACATGGCGCGCCAGCGTGTAGACGGCCGGGGTGAAGGCCTTCTCGAAGACGATCCCTTCCGAGGCGATGCGATCGATCTCGGGCGTGGTCGAGCGCCCGTAGCCGTAGGCGCCGAGCTCCTGCGCGCGCGCGGCGTCCAGGATCACGAAGAGGACGTTCCGTCCGGCCGAGGCCTTGCGGAGCGCGTCTCCCCGGGCGTTCTCCTCGGCCGAGAACGGCACCGGCTCCAGCGGCGCCGATCCCGAGACGCCCAGGACCCGCGGTGCGGTCAGCGTCCCCCAGGCGAAGCGGGCACCCGGAGCCGCTCCGACCTCCAGTCCGAGGCGCACGATGTCACCGGCGACTCCGGGCAGCCGAACGACCACCTCCCGCCCCCGGGGATCGCGCGGGAGGATGACCCGGCTCCAGAGCTCGCGGGGCGCCTCGCCCGCCTCCTCGAGAGTGATCCGGAAGGAGGCCGACGCGGCCGCGGCTCGGGCGGCGGGATGGAGGTCGGGCGTGAAGCGCAGCTCCCCTCCCCGGGGGAGCTTGAGCGCGAAGCGCAGCACGGCGGGCCCGAGGAGGTTCAGCGTGGGAAGACCCCCCCCCTCGGTCACGGAGAAGGGATGGGGGGCGTCACGGGAGAGCAGGTCGTCGAGGCCGGCGTCTCCGGCATCTCCCACGACCAGGCTGTAGAAGGCGGCGGCGAGCCGGCGCCGATCCAGGTTCCCGCGATCCTCGTCCGCCGGCGAGGCCGTGGCCTTGAACACGAAGCGGAGGCGATTCTCGCCCGGTCGTTGCGCTTCCTCGGGGAGGGGCACCCGATACCGTGCGCGCTGGTCGTTGAGGCGAAGGTGGGTCACGGCCGTGCCGTTGAGCCGCACCTCGGCCGCCTGGTCGCGGACGCCCCGGTAGGGCGCGATGTCGAGCACCGCCGAGCGCGCCCGCACGTTCGGCCAGGCGAGAGCGACCTCCGCCTCCTCCCGGGACCAGACGAAGGGATCGCCGGGCCCGGCGGCGGCCTCGCGGTAGAAGCCGTCGGCCTGCTGCGGCTCCGCGGCCGGCGTCCCGAAGAGCACGACCTCCGGCACGGACCAGCGCTCGGCTACGGACGCGCGGCGCGCGAGGTCGTAGACGACCGACTTCGGTGCGGACGGGCAGCCGCAACTCGCCAGGGCCAGGGCGGCGACGAGCGCGAACTCGTTCCGGAACGAGTTGGACGTCACCGTTCTACCCATTCCGGACGGAGTCGGCCCTACTTGACCTTGGTCCCCGCGGCGACGTCACCGTCGAAGGAGCAAAGCACGGCCCGACCGTCCACCGTGCCCGCGAGCACCATCCCGTTCGACTCCACGCCCATGAGCTTCGCGGGCTTAAGGTTCGCCACGAGCACGATCGTCTTGCCCACGAGCGCCTCCGGCGCGTAGGACTCCGCGATCCCCGCCACCACCTGTCGCACCTCGGTGCCCAGGTCGACCTGGAGCTTCACGAGCTTCTTGGAGCCCGCGATCTTCTCGGCGGCGGTGATGCGCGCCGCGCGCAGCTCCACCTTCGCAAACTCGGAGATGTCGATCTTCTCACCGCCCCCCGTCGCAGGGACGGGAGAAGGGACGGGGGGCGGAGCTGCTTCGTTCACGATTCTTTTCTCCGTTTCGTTCTTCTGCCCCTCGCGGGCCGTTTCCAGACGCGGGAAGAGCGGCTCGATCTTGCCCAGGGCCGTCCCCGCCTCCAGCCGTCCCCAACCCAGGTCCGCCCGCTGTGGATCTCCCGGTGTGCCGAGCATGCGGAGGATCCGGCTCGAGGCCCGGGGGATCACGGGCGACGCGAGCACCGCAACGAGCCTCACCGCCTCGAGAAGACGATAGAGGAACGCGTCGAGCTCCGGCTTGCGGGCGGGGTCCTTGGCGAGGTTCCACGGGGACACGACCACGATCGCCTGGTTGAGCGAGCCGACCGTGCGCCAGATCTCGGCGAGGGCTCCGGCGAAGTCGGCCTCCTCGTAGCGGCCGAAGATCCGGGCGGCCCAGCCATGGATCGGCGAAGTCACAGCGGAGTGAAAGGCCTCCGTGAAGTCTTGGGGCACTGCCGGCCCAACGACAGGTCCAGAAGCGACGGCCGCGTCGACCCATCGTGCAGGGACGCGGCCGTCGCAGTATCTCTCGACCATCGTCAGCGCCCGCGAGACCAGGTTCCCCAGGTCGTTGGCGAGGTCCGAGTTGTAGCGGCCCAGGAACGCGGTGTCCGTGAAGTCCCAGTCCTGGCCGAACGAGCCCTCGCGCAAGAGGAAGTAGCGCACGGGGTCGGGACCGTACCGGGCCACGAGCGCGTCCGGATCGATCACATTGCCCGTGGTCTTGCTGAGCTTCTTGCCGTTCTTGGTGAGATGGCCGTGGGCGAAGACCCGCGTGGGCACGGGCAGGCCGGCGGCCTTCAGCATGGCCGGCCAGTAGAGGCAGTGGAAGCGGATGATCTCCTTGCCCACGAGGTGGAAGCGCTCCGAAGCACCCTCCCAGTACTTGCGGTAGAGCTCGCCCTGGTCGGCATAGTCGAGGGCGGTGATGTAGTTGGCGAGCGCGTCCATCCAGACGTAGAAGACCTGCCCGGGCTCGTTGGGAACGGCGATCCCCCACTTCACGCGGGTACGGCTGATCGAGGAGTCCTGCAGCCCGTCCCTCACCACCGCCAGGACCTCGTTGCGACGCCCGGCGGGGTCGATGCGCAGCCGGCCGCTCCCGATCTCGTCCTGCAGCCAGCCCGAGAAGGCGGAGAGCCGGAAGAAGAGGTTCTCCTCCTCCGTCCACTCGCAGGGCCGCTCGTGGATGGCGCACAGGTTGCCCGGCTGCTTCAGCTCTTCCTCGGTCTTGAAGCCCTCGCAGTTCGGGCAGTACCAGCCCGTGTACTTGCCCCGGTAGATCGCCTTCTCGCCGCCGGGAGCCGTGGCCTCGCCCAGGCGCGCCCACAGGGCGACGACACCCCGCTTGTGCAGGTCGTCGGTGGTGCGGATGAAGCGGTCGTAGCGGATGTCCAGTCGCTCCCAGAGGTCCTTGAAGCGCGCCGCGATCTCGTCGCAGTGCTGCTGGGTCGGGATCCCCTTCTCGCGGGCGATGCGCTCGATGTTCTGCCCGTGCTCGTCGGTGCCGGTGAGGAGGAAAGCGTCCTCCCCGCGCAGCCGGCGCGCGCGGGTGATCACGTCGGCGGCGATCGTGGTGTAGGCGTGCCCCACGTGGGGGACGTCGTTGACGTAGTAGATCGGCGTCGTGAGGTAGAGGGGACCGCGGCTCACGGGCGCCCCCGGTAGGCGACGAGGGCCGCCGTCCACACTTCCTTGAGGGCCGCCCCGCTCGCGGCGGCCAGGCGCTCGCAATCCTCGAACTCGGGCTGGACGTTGTAGACCTTGCCCGCCCGCCGGCCGACCTTCACGCGCACCTCGCCATGGGGGGTCAGTACGGGGACGATCTCGCGCTCGAGCACGCTGCGCGCCCATTCCTGGCGCCGCACGCCCAGCGTCGTGGTCTCCGTGAACAGGATCTCCTCCAGCCCCTCCCGCCGATCGGCAGAGCAGAGCACCGTGACCAGTATCCCCGGACGGCCCTTCTTCATGTGAATGGGCGTGTAGTACACGTCGAGGGCCCCGGCCGCGAGCAGGCGGTCGAGAACGGCGCCCAGGAGCTGGGGGGCGGTGTCGTCCACCTCGGTCTCGAGCACGAGTACCGTCTCCGCGGCCGCGTCCGCGTCGGCCTCCCCCACGATCAGGCGCAGGACGTTGGGGCGGCCGGGCGTCTCCCGCGATCCCGCGCCGTGCCCGATCGCCTGCGGGCGCATGAGAGGGAGGGGACCGTAGGCAGTCGCGTGGCCGGTCACGAGCAGCGCTCCGGTGGGCGTCAGCAGCTCTCCGTCGCCGGCTCCGTAGATCGGCACGCCCTGTACCAGGCGGGCGGTGGCCGGGGCGGGGACGGGGAACGTCCCGTGCGACATGGTCACGCTGCCGGTCCCGACGTTCAGCGGGGAGGAGACCATGCGGTCGGCCCGCAGCCAGGCCAGCCCCACAACGCCGCCCACCACGTCCACGATCGAGTCCACCGCCCCCACTTCGTGGAAGTGGATGGCCTCTGGCGAGACACCGTGGATGGCGCCCTCCGCCTCGGCGAGGCGCCGGAAGAGGGCGGCGCAGCGCTCCTTCACCGGACCGTCGAGCCCGCTCTTCTCCAGCAGGTCGAGGATGTCTCGCAGCCCGCGGTGATGGTGGTGCTGTCCGTCCACCCGGACGTCCACCTTGGTCGCGTGGAGGCCGGCGCGGTGGACGCGATGAGCCTCCAGGTGGTACCCGTGCAGGGGCACCTTGCCGAGCTCGGCCCGCAGGTGGTCGAGGGGCAGGCCCAGGTCCGCGAGCGCGCCCAGCAGCATGTCGCCCGACGCGCCGTTCGCGCAGTCGAAGTAGGCGAGCCGGGTCATACGATCCCCCGCTCCTTCAGGCTCACGAAGCGGCCCGCCCCCAGGACCAGGTGGTCCAGGACCTCGATTCCGAGGAGCGTTCCCGCCGACACGAGACGGCGCGTCAACGACAGGTCCTCGGCCGAGGGCTCGGGATCGCCGGAGGGGTGATTGTGGAAGAGGACGAGGGCGGCCGCCCGCGCCGCTACCGCCTCGCGGAAGACCTCGCGCGGGTGGACGAGGCTGGCGGTCAGGCATCCCACGGAGACGACGGCCTCGTGCTTGAGCCGTCGACGCACGTCCAGGGCCAACAGGCCAAACGTCTCGACTGGCCGCAAGCTGTATCGGGGGAGCAGGTAGCGGGCGGTATCGGCCGGCGAGCGGAAGACGGGCGCGCCCTCCGGCCCCGGCCCGGCGAGCCGCGCCCCCAGCTCCAGGGCGGCCAGCACCCGCGAGGCCTTGGCCCGGCCCAGGCCGTGCGTGCCCTCCAGCTCCGCGAGCGAGCGGGCGGGAAGACCGCGCAGGCCGGAAAGGAGCAGGTCGTCCGCGAGGTCCAGGGCCGAGGCCCGCCGCGTCCCCGTGCCCAGGAGCAGCGCGAGGAGCTCGCGGCTGGACAGGGCGGCGGCGCCGTGGCGGAGGAGGCGCTCCCGCGGCCGCTCCTCGGGCGGGAGGTCGTGCACACGCCGGGCCGCGCGGGGGGCCGTCGGAGGCCCTTCGGAGACGGCCGGACGTCGGGGGAACACGGTCATCGATCCTTCCACTCGGTCGAAACGTTCGATGTTATGCGTGCTTCTCCGCCCGTTCAAGCGCGGCCGCGGCGGACGGGCATGATCGCACGCCCACGGGCACGCGGAGGTCCGGTTCCCACGACCGCCAAGCAGCCGGACAGGGCGCTTGGCATAATAGCCCTCCCCGATGAACGCGCCCGCCCCCCAGGAACCGCAGGCACTCTCGCCCGTGGTGGCACTGGTCGCGACCGGATTGGGCGTGGCGGCCATGGTGGGCGGTGTCCTCGTTGCGGCACGGACCGTCCGCCTCCCCGTGCGGACGAGCCTCGTGGTCGGCTCCTTCCTGCTCGTCCTCCCCGGGCTCCTTGCCGTCGCGGCCCGTCGCCTGCCCTGGAGGCGGGCGCTGGCTCTCGGCGTCGGCGGGCCGCGCGAGCGCGGGCTGGCCCTCGGACTCGGCGTCGGCCTTTGGATACTGAGCCTCGGGCTCCTCGAGCTTCAGTTCGCGGCCTGGCCCCCTCCCCCCGGCTACATCGAGGGTTTCCGCGCGCTGCATGCCGCCCTGCGCTCTTCGGGGCCTCTCGACTGGCTCTGGTCCCTGGCCGCGATCGCGCTCGTGCCCGCGCTGTGCGAGGAGCTGCTCGTGCGGGGCATCGACCTCCCCTCCTTCCGTCCCGCTCTGGGGTCCGCCGGTGCGGTCGTCGCTTCGGCGTTCGTGTTCGCCGCCCTCCACCTCGACGGCTATCGCTTCCTCTTCACGTTCGTCGCCGGCCTGGTGCTCGGAGTCATTCGCCTGCGCACGGGTCTGCTGGGCCCGAGCATGATCACGCACGCCGCCCTCAACGCCCTGACCTTCGTCGCCGCCCCCTTCTTCGACGATCCCACGCAGCCCATGCCCGACCCCCGTCCGCTGCTGGGAGCGGCGCTGTTCGCGGGCGGCCTCGCCGTGACATTCCTGCTGCTGCGCCGCCTGCGCGGCGTTGACGCTCGTCCGGCCGCCGCCTAGACTGCTCCGCATGAAACGGCTGTGGCGCCGTCTCCTCCTCGGGCTCGCGGCGGCACTGATTGCGCTTCCCGCGCTCGGTCCCGCGCGCGCCCAGGACGTCCTGCGCGCGGTCTTCCAGTCGGCCCCCACCTCCGTGGAGGCGGCGCCCTTCCGGGCGGGCGAGCTCATCGTCCAGTTCCGCCCCAGCACCGACGAGTTCACTCAAGAGCGCGCGCTTCGCGAGGTGCATCCCCTCTCGGCCCGCCGCAGCCCGACGCGCGGAGCCTACCTCGTGGGCGTCGACGGGGACGCGAGCGTCCCGGGCGCCCTCGATCGCCTCGCCCACCTGGCCGAGGTGGAGTACGTGGAGCGCAACGGCGTCGTCCACAAGTCGCAGGCCCAGACCCTCCAGCCCAACGACCAGTTCTTCAAGTTCCAATGGAACATGAAGCAGGTCGGGGCGGAGCGCACGTGGGGAATCCAGCAGGGCAAGCGCACGGTGGGGGTGGCGGTGCTCGACACCGGCATCGCCTACGAGACCTACCTCCAGCCCCCCGTCCGTCGCCCGGACGGCACGGTGGTCCCCGCCCAGCAGTTCGTCAAGGCGCCGGACTGGGGCGACACCCCCTTCCTGCCCGGCTTCGACTTCGTCAACGACGACACCCATCCCAACGACGACGAGTTCCACGGCACGCACGTGGCCGCCACCGTCGCCGAGGCCGCGAACAACACCCTCGGGGTGACTGGCCTCGCCTTCGGGGTCAGCCTGATGCCGGTGAAGGTCCTGGACGCAGACGGCGCGGGGTCGTTCTTCGACGTGGCCGCCGGCATCGACTTCGCGACCAACTTCAGCCAGGGGGAGACGAGGATCCGGGTGATCAACCTGAGCCTGGGAGGCTCCTCCCCCAGCGAGACGGTGACCCGCGCCGTGGACCGGGCGGTGGCCGCCGGGATCGTCGTGGTCGCCGCCGCCGGCAACGACAACAAGGCCACCACCGACTTCCCCGCCTCCCTGCCCAACGTGATCGCGGTGGGGGCTGTCGACAGGCAGAAGGCCAAGGCCTCCTATTCCAACTTCGGACCCGGAGTCTCGGTGGTGGCCCCCGGTGGCGACTGCCGCCGCGACACGGACGGCGACGGCTTTGCCGACTGCGTCTTCCAGCAGATGACGGACCCGATAGCGCTGCAGCAGGGACGGTACGACACGTTCTGCTACTGCGGCCTGCAGGGGACGAGCCAGGCGACGCCCCACGTCGCGGCCCTGGCCGCGCTCCTCTTCTCCCAGGGCTTCACCGACCCCGCGGCGGTGCGCGCCGCGATCGAGCAGACGGCGGAGCGCCTGGGCGGGGCCCCCGCCGGGGGGCGCAACGACACGTTCGGCAACGGCCTCATCCAGCCGGCGGCGGCCCTCGCCGGGCTCGGCTTCAACCAGGGCCCCAACTGACCTTCATGAAGACGCGCAGGACGGTCCTGGCCGGGCTTCTGTTCGTGGCCCTCTCCACTCCCGCGCGGGCCCAGCGTTTCGGCGTGGAGCTGGAGGGCGGATACTTCGGACTCTCCGGGGCCGCGAAGTCGGCCCAGGCCGTCTTCGACGGCTCGACCGGGAGCGCGACCTTCGGCGGCGCCCTGCGCTTCGTCCACCACAAGGGTTTCTACCTGACCGCGGGAGCCCGCACCTGGTCGAAGGACGGCGAGCGCGTGTTCGTGGCCAGCCCGACCGGACCGGTGCAGCGGCTGGGCTTCCCCCTGAGCCTCCGCCTCGTCCCCATCACGGGGGCCGTGGGCTATCGCTTCCGCCGGACCCGCAAGCTCGTCCCCTACGTCGGCATCGGAGGCGGGGTCACGCTCTTCCGCGAGGAGAGCGACGTCACGGGCGACGTCCGCACCGAGAGCCGGACCGTGGGTACGTTCCTCGGCGAGGCCGGAGTGGAGTACGGAAAGGGCCCCCTCCGCTTCGCGGTCGAGGGCAGCTATTCGACCGCGCCCAACGGGGTCGGCGTGGGGGGCGTCTCGCAGGTCTACGGCGAGGACGACATCGGCGGCTGGACGGCCCTGGGCAAGCTCGTCTTCGCCTTCGGCAAGTAGCCGCCTCGATCGGCGAGCGTCGCCCCGCTACCGCCGGTCGAGGGCCCCCCGGACCATGCGCAGGATCTCGTCCGGCCGCATCGGTTTTCGCACGAGGGGGATCCCCTCCGGCAGTCCCTGCCTCAGCACCTCGTCGTCGGTGTAGCCGGACATGAAGAGGACGCGCAGGCCGGGGCGCCGGGCGGCCAGCGACTCGAAGAGCTCGCGTCCGTTCCGGTCCGGGAGGACGACGTCGGTGAGAACGAGGTCGATCCCCTCGCCGTTCGCGAAGGCCTTCTCCGCCTCCCGCGCGGTGCCGGCCTCGCGCACGCGATACCCGGCTTCCTGCAGGACCTCGTCGAGGAGCGCGCGCACGGCGGCCTCGTCCTCGACGAGCAGGATCGTCTCCGTTCCCGTCGCGAGCGGCGTCGCTTCGCGCCGACCCGCGAGGGCGGCGACCGCGGGGGCGTCCACGCAAGGGAGGAGGACGTGGAAGGCGGTCCCCTTCCCCGGCTCCGTCTCCACGTCGAGCCGCCCCCCGGCCTGCTTCACGATCCCGTAGACCGTGGCCAGTCCCAGCCCCGTGCCCTTGGCCGGGCTCTTCGTCGTGTAGAAGGGCTCGAAGAGATGGGCCATGGCCTCGGGGGCGATTCCGGTGCCGGTGTCCGCCACCGTGAAGCGGACCGCCGGCCGTTCCACCCCTCCCTCGCCGTGGAGGCAGGCCCCGGCGGTCTCGAGGAGGAGGAGGCCACCCCGGGGCATGGCGTCGCGCGCGTTGACGGCGAGGTTCATGACGACCTGCTCCACCTGGCCGGCGTCGGCGAACACCGGGCCGAGCGCGTCCCCCAGGGAGAGCCGCAGCTCGACGTCCTCGCCGATCACCCGCTCCAGCATCTGGTGGACGCCGCTCACGAGCCGGTTCAGGTCGAGGACCTGGGGCTGGGGGACCTCCTTGCGGCTGAAGCGCAGGAGCTGGCGGGTGAGGTCGGCGGCGCGCTCCGCGGCCAGGCGGATCTGCGCGGCCGGGCGGCGCAGCCGGTCCTCGGCGGGCAGCCGCCGCTCCAGCACGTCCGCGAAGCCCAGGATCACGCTCATGAGGTTGTTGAAGTCGTGGGCGATGCCCCCGGCCAGGCGCGCCACCGCCTCCATCTTCTGGGCCCGCACCAGCTCCTCCTGCTTCTGCCGGAGCGCGCGCTCCCGGTCCAGCCGCAGGCGCGTCTCCTTCAGCTCGCGCTCGATCACCGGCCCCAGGCGGAAGAGGCGGTCCTTCACCAGGAAGTCGTTGGCCCCCGCCTTCATCATGGAGGCCGCCTGCTCCTCGCCGATGAAGCCGGTGACCACGATGAAGGGGAGGTCGAGCCCGGTCTCCCGCAGCACGGCGAGGGCGGCGGGGGCGCTGAACTGCGGGAGCGAGTAATCGGAGAGCACGACGTCCCACTTCTCGCGCCGAAGCGCCGTCTTCATGGACTCCGCGTCGTCCACGCGCACGAAGGCGGGGTCGTAGCCGAAGCGGCGCAGCTCGCGGACGATCAGCTCCGCGTCCTCTTCCCGGTCCTCGACCACGAGCGCGCGGAGGACGGGACCCACTTCAGCCCGCCGCGGGGGGGGGCGGCGCCTCGTTGACCTGGAGCCAGTAGGCGCCGAGCTGGCGCGCCGCCTCCAGGAAGGCGTCGTAGTCCACGGGCTTCCGGACGTAGCTGTTGGCGCCCAGCGCGTAGCCCTTCGCGAGGTCGGCCTGCTCGCGCGAAGAGGTGAGGATCACCACCGGCAGGAGGCGGGTGCGGGGGTGGGCGCGCAGGCGCTCCAGGACCTCGAGCCCGGAGAGCTTCGGCAGGTTCAAGTCCAGGAGGACGACGGCGGGGAGGGGGCGCTTCGCCTCCCCCAGCAGGTACTCGAGGGCGGCCGCGCCGTCGCGAGCCACCTCCACCCGGCTCGGGACGTCGTTCCGCCGGAGGGCGCGCAGGGTCAGCTCGACGTCGTCTTCGCTGTCCTCGACGAGCAGGATGACGGGCTCGCTCAAGGGGTCTCTCCCTTCCCCAGGGTGAAGTAGAACGTGGCGCCCCGGCCCACGCCCCCTTCCGCCCAGGCCCGGCCTCCGTGCCGCTGCACGATGCGGGCGACCGTGGCCAGGCCGATGCCCGAGCCGGGGAACTCGGAAGCGTCGTGCAGGCGCTGGAACGCGCCGAACAGCTTGTCCGCGTAGGCCATGTCGAATCCCGCTCCGTCGTCCCGAACGAAGTAGACCGGCTCTCCCGCCCCGTTCTCCTCGCCGAACTCGATCCGCGCCCGGGGCTGCCGTGAAGTGTACTTCCATGCGTTCCCCAGCAGGTTCTCGAGGACGATCCGGAGAAGGCGGGAGTCGCCGAAGGCCCGGACGGCGGGGGCGGCCCTGAACTCCACCTCCCGCTCCGGCTGGGCCGCGCGCAGCGCCGCGTCCACTTCGCCGGCGAGGGCGGTGAGGTCCACCGGCTCGCCCCTCAGCTCGCCCCGCGCCACCCGGGAGAGCAGGAGCAGGTCGTCGATGATCTGCGCCATCCGGCGGGTGGCCCGCCGCACCCGCTCGATGTAGCGACGCGCCTCCTCGTCCAGCCGCGGCCCGTAGTCCTCCTCCAGGGCCCGGGTGAACCCGTCGATGGCCCGCAGGGGTGTGCGCAGGTCGTGGGAGACCGAGTAGCTGAACGACTCGAGCTCCCGGTTCGCGGTCTGCAGCGCGGCCGCGCGGGAAGCGAGGCGCTCGTTGAGCCCCCGGATCTCGTCCCGGTGGCGGCGCAGCTCCTCCTCGCTGCGTCGCCTCTCCGTCACGTCCGTCACCGTGCCCAGCCAGCCGCCGTGCCGGCCCGTCGCGTCCACCAGGGGCGCCGCTCCCCCGCTCACCCACACGTCCTGCCCGTCCGCCCGCTGCAGGCGGTACTCGGCCCGGAACTCCCCGTGCCGCTCGATCGCCGCGTCCCACGCGAACGCGACCCGTGGGATGTCGTCGGGATGGACGGCGCGGCTCCAGACCTGCCCGAGGGCCTCCTCCTCGGACAGGCCGGTCAGCTCGCACCAGCGCGTGTTGACGAAGGTGCAGTGGCCGCCCGCGTCCGCCTCGAATATCCCCACCGGGGCCTGGAGCCCCAGGATCCGAAAGCGGGCCTCGCTCCTCCGGAGCTGGCCCTCGGCCTCCAGCATTTCCGTGATGTCGCGGCCGATTAGGGCGCCCCCGATCACGTGGCCGGCCTCGTCGCGCAAGGGGCTCGCGCGCACGTCGTACCAGCGGGCCTTCGGCCGCGGCTTTCCCACCCTCCAGGTCGCTCGCCACTCCTCCCCGCGCAGGGCCGAGCCCAGGGCGGAGAGGCGTTGCGCCAGCTCTTCCGGATGGTCGGCGAGGACGTCGGTGAGCCGGGCGCCCTCCGCGAGGTCCACCCCGAAGGCCTCGGCGTACACGCGCTTCAGCGCGGAGTTGAAGGCCACGAAGCGGAAGTCGCGGTCGAGGGCGGAGACGATGTCGTGCGTCCCTTCCAGGATGCCGTTCAGGAGCGTGCGCTCGACCTTGCGGTCGGTGATGTCGCGGGAGATGCCGAAGACGCCGGTCACGCGTCCCTGCGCGTCGCGGCAGGGCCCCTTGATGGCCAGGTAGGTCCGCCGATGGCCGCCCACGGACTCGGCGTACTCGTCGGTTCGGGTCTCCCCGGTCTCCAGGATCGCGCGGTCGTACTCGCGGATGGCCCGGGCCATCTCGGGCGCGAAGATGTCGTCGTCGGTGCGACCCAGCACCTCCTCCACCCGGCGTCCGACGTACGTCGCCCCCGCGGTGTTGATCATCTGGTAACGCCCCTCACGATCCTTCACGAACACCGCGTCGGTCGTCCCCTCGGTCACGGAGCGCAGGAGGCTGCTCGTCTCCTCCAGTCGGCGGCCCACGTCGCGCCTTTCCTCGGTCTCCGCGGCCAGGGTGAGGGCGGTGGCGCCCAGCACGATGAGGAAGGCCTGGACGAGGAGCAGCGTCCCCGTGGGCGTGCTCGCCACGAAGGGGCCCACCCCGTGGATGGCCCCCCAGATCGCGACCCCGGAGGCGCCGAGGACCAGGAAGGAGGTGACGGCGGGACCGAACCGAAAGGCGGGCCAGACCACGAGGGGGAGCAGGACGGCGCTGAGCGGTCGCGACACCTCGACGGGCAGGGCCGCCCCGAAGACGACGAGCGTGGTCACGACGGCGGTCGCGCCCAGGAGGAGGAGCTCGACCCTCGAGCGCCAGGAAACCGGCGGCCGCGGTTCCCGCAAGGCGAGGATCGCGGGCGCGACCAGGATCACGCCGGCGGCGTCGGCCAGCCACCAGGTGAGCCAGCGCGCCCGCAGGTCGCCTTCCACGAAGCCCCCCAGCGCGCGCGCCCCGAGGCCGATCGTGGCCGCCACGGTGCTGGCCACGATCGCGGCCAGGACGAGGCCGAGGATCGCGCGCACCCGCCCCAGGGAGAGCGGCCCCCCCGCGATGCGCCGCGCCAGGAAGGCGCCGAGGACGGCGCGAAGCGCGCCCCCCGCCGAGCTGACCACGGCCACGAGCGCGGCCGTGGCCGCGTCGCCCCTGGCCGCCGTGACCCACAGCGTCCCGGACAGGAGCACGGTGATCCAGATGACCGGGAAGGCCCAACGGCCCAGGAAGAGCGCGCCCACGAGGGCGACCCCCGCGGGCGGCCAGACCGCGGCGATGTACTCGGGAGGACCCACGAAGAGGAGGCCGAGCCGGCCGGAGAGGTAGTACCCCGCGGCAAAGAGCAAGATTCCTTGCCAGGGCACGGAGGCCAGGAGGCGGGGCTCGGCCCGAGAGTCGTCCATCCGGCGGGGACCTCTGGGTCCGATGATAGACCTTCCCATTGACTGCACGATTCCTTCGATTTTCCTCTTGACAGGTTTCGGGAGCGTCTTCGTATGACGCAATCCGAGCGCGCGAAATCATGTGCGTGCGGCCCGGAGACGCCCCACAAGCGCCGCAATCGGATTCGGAGCGTGCTCGGACGTTCAAACCCTTGACTCGGGGGGATTCACTGCGATCGTTCGCGCGAGCGAAGTAGGCTCGATGGATCTCTTGACCTGCGGCCTCGTTTTCGCGGTCGCAAGCGGATCGCCCGGGGCGACGCCGGCGCCCGTTCTCCCGACAGAGCACGCCTGGGAAGCGAAGATCGCGGACGCCTTGGAGCCGCAGAAGATCGAGCTCGCCGGGGAGCATGCAACCTCTCCTCCCGCCGGTCGCACATGGCTGGTCCTGCGGCTTCAGGCGATGCCGACGGACCCGAAGATGTCGTTGGCTTTCGATGCCCTGAAAATCGTGGATCCGGCTGGAAACGCCTTCCCCGCGATCGCCATGGACGATCCCGGTGCCGGCCCCGCGCCGCAGTTCGTCCGTTTCGAGGATCTCGACCAGAGCCGGCGAATCCTCGGGTTCTCCCCCTTTCTCGATCGCCGCCTGGTCATCGGCCACGCCTGGACGTCGGAGGCAAGACTCGACACGTCGCTCGAGCAGCTCAAACCCGTCGTGGCCTGCTATCTGGATGGGGAGACCTTTCCACCCCGGGAACTCCTCGATCACTGCGTCGTCTCGCTCGACCTCGGGGTACATCAGATCCGACTGGATCGCCCCACTGAGACTCTCTACCTGCTTTTCGCGGTGCCGGCCGAAGCGCGAGGGCTCGAGCTTCAGGTGGGCAAGGACCTCCGGCTGGCTTTGCCGGCGCCGACCTCTGTCGCCACCGCGGCCAGAGCGAAGGACTCGTCCCCCGCCCCGGCGGAGACGTCCTGGCGGAAGGAGCCCCTGGTCATGAAAGGCGCGCCCGCACCGCAGGGTCTCGGGTCTTTCCAGGAGTTCGGCGAGATCTTTGGGCTCGGCGATGCGTTCGCCTTCTGGGCTCGGGTGGAGCGTGGCCACAGCAAGAAATGGGGGCTCTTCTCCGTGAAGGGCGGCAAGGGCGCAAAGGTGGGGCTCGACGGCCAGCGCCTGGCGATCGAGGCCGGGATCGGGGAGGGCACTCTGCGGCGTGCCGGCCGACCTCACACCAACCTCAAAGGCGGGCGCGGGGTGCTCTATCTCGACCTCGGTCCTGCAGGTAGGCAGAGGGTCATAGCCTGGAATGGGACGGCTTTCATGCCCGTGCTCGGCCCGGGAGACCGAGTCGCGGCCGACGGAGTGCAGAACGCTCTTGCCGCATCGGTGGTGAGGATGGGGCCCGGCCGCCGGGCCCTGATCCGATATCGCTTGGAGACCGGATGTGGCTGGGCTGTTCACGATGGTTCCCGGCTGACGCCGCTCCGCATGCCGGGGGGAGCCGGGTCCGAGTCGTCGCCGGTGACAACCAGCGCGTTCTGCACGGAGGAAGCCGTCCTACTCGAGGATTCCGCGCTCGTCGTGGTCCGCGCGTCCGATGACGCCCGCGGCCCCCGGGCGACCCTTTGGCGGCTCACTCCGGATCGGGCAGATGAAGTCTTCGGCTCCGAGCATCTCGATCGATCCACGGGGCTCGAAGGCTTCGCATTGGTGGCGGCTCGCCCCGGCAGCTACCTCGTCAATGTGGGAGGGTTGGGTTCTCACCTTCTTCTCCATCACAAGGGCCAGCTTCAAACCGTGCTCGACACGGGGAGGTTGCCGCCGGGCGGTGAGCACGCAGACAAGATCGAGGTCCAGGGCGCGCTCTTCCTTTCGCAAGACGAGCCATTCATCCTCCTCCACGTCCATAAGATGAGGGGCGGTCGAGCCGTCGCGGATTGCCTCTACCTGTACGACGGCCAGAGGCTCAGGCCGGTGCTGGAGCTGGTCGCACCGCCTCCCCACGCCGGAAGGTCCTCGGATGCCTTGGGGGAAGGCATCACGGAATTCATCAGGGAGTTACTGGTCAGTTCGATCATCGGACCCATGGGAGGGCCCATGGGCGATGGGGGGGGCGTCACAACCGCGCTGTTGGTCGCCCCGAAAGAGGGCGGAGCCTGGTGGTTTCCGGGCACATGGCGGCTGTCGAAGGAGGGCACCGCCGAGCTGATGCAAGGGCTCAGCCTCGCCAGCCTCGTCGGGATCGCGACATGGAACGGGCCTCACGAGGCCCTCGTTTCTCAGGAGGAGGGACTCTACCGACTGGGCCGCTGACGCCCGCGGCCCCTGGTGCCCTTCCGGCCGATCGGACCCCCCGGCGCCAACGCCCACAATTCGAAGCGCCGTATGACGGCCGTCATAAGCCGCTCGCGAGGGCGATGGCAGTCTGCAGCGATAGCCAGGGGGGCGCCATGCCAGCACCCGCGCACAGGCTCTTCGCAGCCGCCGTCGCCGGGTGTCTGCTCTGCTCCTGCCACGGCGCGGGCGACACCGAGGCGGATCGGCCCGGCCTGATCCCCGTCGCCCTCGTCCCCTCCACGACGCTGCCCTCCTCGCCCGACCTCGTCGCCCTCGGCCGGAAGACCTACGAGAAGGAATGCCTGGCCTGCCACGGCAAGGACGGCAACGGCGAAGGCGAGGCGGCCTACCTTCTCTATCCGCGCCCTCGAGATTTCACGAGGGGTCAGTTCCGCCTGGTCTCCACCTGGGACAACGTGCCCACCGACGTGGACATATTCCGCACGATCTCGCGTGGCATGCCCGGCTCCGCCATGCCCTCGTGGAGCCAGCTGCCCGAGCGCACGCGCTGGGGGCTCGTCCACTACGTGAAGTCGTTCTCGAAGCGCCCGCTCACGATCGCTCCGAGCCGGGAGCCCGACGCGGACGGGAACGATGCTTCGGGCGTCGTTTCCGTGCCCAGGGAGCCGCCCTACACGAAGGAAGGCGAAGCGAGGGCGCGCGCTCACCTTCGTGAAGAGCTGCGCCCCCTGCCACGGCCCTACGGGCAAGGGCGACGGCCAGCAGAAGCAGACCGACTCCAAGGGCTTTGCCACTCGTCCGCGCGACCTGACCCTCGGGGTCTACAAGGGCAGCCCCGATCCCGCGAGCGTGTACTGCCGCATCGTGGCCGGCCTCCCCGGGTCGCCGATGCCCCAAAGCGCCTACCTGCACGGAGAGCAGGCCTGGGACCTCGTCCACTTCGTGAGGTCGCTCTCGAGCGACGAGCAACGGGCCAAGGTCGAGATGAAGAAGTTCCGCATCGTGGCCGCCCGCGTGCCCGAGCTGCCGAGCCACCCCGACTCGGGCCTCTGGCAGACGGCCCCGCCCGTGGACCTCCACCTGATGCCCCTATGGTGGCGGGCCGAGCGGCCGGAGGAGCTGACGGTGCGCGCGCTCCACGACGGGAAGGACCTGGCGCTCCTCCTCTCCTGGGCCGACACGAGTCACGACGCGACGGCCATCCGGCCCCAGGACTTTCGCGACGCCGCGGCCGTGGCCTTCTCCCTCACCCCCGAGCCACCGTTCTTCGCAATGGGTCAGCCGGGAGGGCCCGTGAACATCTGGATGTGGAAGGCCGAGCGCCAGGCCGACCTCGAGCCCGCGTTCCAGGACATCGACAAGGTCTATCCCAACATCGGCATCGATTCCTACCCGAACCTGCTGCGCTCGCCGCTCGAGCAGCCCACCCGCAACGCCCTCACCCTTCAGTCCGATCCGACTTACGTGACGGCCTGGGGCGCCGGCAACATCGTGGCCGATCCCACCCGCAAGAGCGCGACCGAGGACCTCACCGCCCAGGGCTTCGGCACGCTCCGGGCGCGGCCGCGCACCGACCAGGCCGTGGACGCCCTCGGCGTCTACGAGACCGGCGCCTACCACGTGCAGCTCCGCCGTGCTCTCCGCGGCGGGAAGACGGACGCGGTGTCGCTGGCTCCCGGCTCCCGCACGCCCGTCTCGTTCGCCGTCTGGAACGGAGCCGCGGGCGACCGCGACGGCAAGAAGTCCGTGACGATCTGGCAGGAGCTGCTGGTCGAGTAATGGAGACGCGACGCCGTAGACCGACCGCGGAGCCGAGGCCAGCGATCCCCTCCCCCTACGTGGGGAGGGACAGGGTGGGGGGTCGATGAATGACCGGCAATAGCTACGATTCCGCCGGTGTCCCCCGCCGGCTCTTCCTCCAGTTTCTGGGCGTCGGTGCGGCGGGCACCGTCCTCGCCCTGGAGCACGGCTGCACGTTCCTGCACCCGGCCGACGACGGCAACCCCCTGTCCCGCCACGTCGCGCGCGACTGGGAGAAGATCTACCACGACCAGTACCGCTACGACTCGACTTTCGACTGGGTCTGCTCGCCCAACGACACCCACGCCTGCCGCATCCGCGTCGTACGTGCGCAACGGCATCGTCGTGCGCGCGGGCGCCACCTACGACTACCAGACGTACGGCGACCTCTACGGCAACAAGGCCACGAACAACTGGAACCCGCGGCAGTGCGCGAAGGGCTACACGTTCCACCGCGTGCTCTACGGTCCCTACCGGCTCCGCCATCCCATCGTCCGCAAGGGCTGGCAGGCCTGGGCGGAAGCGGGCTTCCCCGAGCTGACGCCGGAGAACAAGGCCAAGTTCAAGTTCGACCGCCGCGGCGAGGACGAGTTCGTCCAGTGCACGTGGGAGGACGCGTTCACGAACATCGCCGCGCGCCCTCGACGCGATCGCCCGCCGCTACAGCGGCGACGACGGGCGCGAAGCGCCTGCTCGCCCAGGGCTACCAGCCCGAGATGGTGAAGGTGATGGGCGGCGCGGGCACGCGCACGATCAAGATGCGCGGGGGCATGGGCCTGCTGGGCGTGCTCGGCAAGTACGGCATGTACCGGCTCAACAACTCGATGGCCCTGCTCGACGCGAAGGTCCGCGGCGTCTCCCCCGAAGAGGCCAAGGCGGGCCGGAACTTCTCGAACTACACCTGGCACGGCGACCAGGCCCCCGGCCACCCCTGGGTGCACGGCCTGCAGGCTTCCGACTGCGACTTCAACGACCTCCGCTTCTCGAAGCTGATCATCATGGACGGCAAGAACCTGGTGGAGAACAAGCTGACCGACTCCCACTGGTTCATCGAGACCATGGAGCGCGGCGGCAAGATCGTCGTGATCGCCCCCGAGTACGGCCCGCCCTCCACCAAGGCCGACTACTGGATCCCCATCCGGCCCCAGACCGACGCCGCGCTCTTCCTGGGCATCACGCGGCTCATGATGGAAAAGAAGCAGTTCGATCCCGAGTTCGTCAAGGCGTTCACCGACTTCCCGCTCCTCGTCCGCACCGACACGCTCAAGCGACTCCGGGCGCACGAGGTGTTTCCCGGCTACGCAGACACGCTCTCGCCGGACGGTCCCTCGATCAAGATTCAGGGCCTGACCAAGGAGCAGCACGCGCAGGCTCGGCGACTACGTCGTCTGGGACGAGAAGGACGAACGCCCCGGGCCGTCACCCGCGACGACGTCGGCAAGCGCATGGCGACGAGCGGGATCTCCCCGGCGCTCGAAGGCCGGTACAAGGTCAAGCTCGCCGACGGCCAGACCGTGGAGTGCGCGACCCTCTGGACGCTGTACCAGGTCCACCTCAAGGACTACGACCTCGACACCGTGGCCGACATCACGCGCTGCGCCGAAGGATCTGATCGAGCGCCTGGCCGACGACATCGCGACCATCAAGCCGGTGGCCATCCACCAGGGCGAGGGCATCAACCACTGGTTCCACGCCACCGAGATGAACCGGGCGGCCTACCTGCCGCTCATGCTCACCGGCAACATCGGCAAGCCGGGCGCGGGCTGCCACACCTGGGCCGGCAACTACAAGGCCGCGCTCTTCCAGGGCTCGCCCTGGACCGGACCCGGCTTCAAGGGCTGGGTGGCCGAGGACCCGTTCCACCTGACCCTCGACGCGAGCGTGCCCGGCAAGGAGGTCCACGCCCACGCCTACACCAAGGACGAGGAGCCGGCCTACTGGAACCACGGCGACAAGGCGCTTGATCGTCGAGACCCCGAAGCACGGGCGCAAGAACTTCACGGGCGAGACCCACATGCCCTCGCCCACGAAGGCGCTGATCTTCAACAACGTGAACCTGATCAACAACGCCAAGTGGGCGTACGAGATGATCAAGAACGTCAACCCCAACGTCGAGATGATCGTCTCGATGGACATCCAGATGACGGCCTCGATCGAGTACGCCGACCTTGCCCTGCCCGCCAACTCCTGGCTCGAGTTCGAGGGCCTCGAGGTCACGGCGAGCTGCTCGAACCCGTTCCTCCAGATCTGGAAGGGCGGCATCCCGCCGGTCTTCGACAGCAAGGACGACCTCACGATCCTGGCCGGCATCGCCAAGGCGCTGGCCGAGGTCACCGGGGACAAGCGCTTCGTCGACATGTTCCACTTCGAGCACGAGGGCAAGCGCGACGTCTACCTGCAGCGCCTGCTCGACACCTCGCACCACGACCTCGGGCTACAAGCTCGCCGACATCATGGCCGGCAAGTACGGGCCGCCGGGCGGCGCCCTCCTGAACTTCCGGACCTACCCGCGCATCCCGTTCTACGAGCAGGTGCACGACGACGAGCCCTTCCACACCGACACCGGCCGGCATGCACGCCTACGCCGACGTGCCCGAGGCCATCGAGTACGGCGAGAACTTCATCGTCCACCGCGAGGGGCCCGAAGCGACGCCGTACCTGCCCAACGTCATCGTCAGCACCAACCCCCTGGTGCGGCCCGAGGACTACGGCATCTCGCGCGGCGCCGAGCACTGGGACGACCGCACCGTGCGCAACGTCAAGATGCCCTGGCCGCGAGGTCAAGCAGTCGAAGAACTTCCTCTGGGAAAAGGGCTACCAGTTCTACTGCCTGACCCCGAAGACCCGCCACCGCGTCCACAGCGGCTGGTCGAACGTGGACTGGCACATGCTCTACGACTCGAACTTCGGCGACCCCTACCGGCTCGACAAGCGCGCGCCCTGCGTGGGCGAGCACCAGCTCCACATCAATCCCGCAGGCGGCGCGCGACCTCGGCATCAACGACGGCGACTACGTGTACGTCGACGCGAACCCCGCCGACCGGCCGTACATCGGGGCCAAGCCCGACGATCCGTTCTATCGCGTGGCCCGCTGCATGCTGCGGGTCAAGTACAACCACGCCTACCCCTACAACATCGTGATGATGAAGCACGCCCCCTTCATCGCCACCGAGAAGAGCGTCAAGGCCCACGAGACGCGCCCCGACGGCCGCGCGCTCTCCGCCAACACCGGCTACCAGGCCAACCTCCGCTACGGCTCGCAGCAGTCCTTCACCCGCAACTGGCACATGCCCATGCACCAGACCGACAGCCTGTTCCACAAGGCGAAGGCCTTCATGGGTTTCATCTTCGGGGGCGAGGCCGACAACCACGCCGTCAACACCGTGCCCAAGGAAACGCTCGTGCGCGATCACGAAGGCCGAGGACGGCGGCCTCGGGGGCAAGGGCATCTGGGCGCCCGCCACCACGGGCTACACGCCCGACAACGAGGGGGAGTTCATGAAGCGCTACCTCGCGGGCGAGCTGATCAAGGTGAAGGGCTGACGCCATGCCCTACGACGAAGCCGACCCCGACGATCCGCACGTGCTCGTGGGCGTCGAGCCTGCCCGGCGACGAGACGGCCACCCGCGAGATGGCCGAAGCCTTCGCCGACGAGTTCGCGCAGATGGGCTTCGACCGCGAGCGGTTGCTCGCGGCTCTTCGCGAACCCCTTCTACGCGGGGCCCATGCGGCCCGGCAGCTCCTCGGCGACGCGGAGATCGCGCGCATCGTGGAGGAGAGCCTGCGCGTCTACGGGGGCCGGGTGTACGCGGTTCTGGACGCGGCGTCGAAGACGAAGAGCCGGACGAGCCGGAGGCCTTGCGCGGCAAGCGCGCGCTCCGGGTGCTCTAGGCGAGGGAGCGAACATGCCATCCGTCAAGAACTGGCAGCTCGGGCGGGAGATGGCGTACCCCTACGAGGCTCGCTATCCCGACCGGCAGTTCGCGTTCGTCTTCAACATCAACCGCTGCATCGCGTGCCAGAGCTGCACCATGGCCTGCAAGTCGACCTGGACCTTCAGCAAGGGCCAGGAGCACATGTGGTGGGCCAACGTGGAGACGAAGCCCTACGGCGGCTACCCGAAGTTCTGGGACATGAAGATCCTGGAGAAGCTCGAGGAGGCCAACCCCGGAGGGACAGACCTGGTCGGGAGGCCGTCTCCGAGGAGAAGAGCAAGCCCTACGGCACCTTCGACGGCCAGACGATCTTCGAAGCCGCGCGAGCGCACGCTCACGCCCGACAGCGCTCGCGTGCTCGGCTATCTGCCCACCGACGAGGAGTGGAACTCGCCGAACATCTACGAAGACAACCCCGTGGGCCAGAAGGGCGTCCGCAACAAGCTGAGCGAGACGGGCGAGCAGCTGCCCGTCCACAACACCTGGTTCTTCTACCTGGCCCGCATCTGCAATCACTGCTCGTACCCCGCCTGCCTGGCCGCCTGCCCCCGCAAGGCCATCTACAAGCGGCCGGAGGACGGCATCGTGCTCCTCGACCAGGAGCAGTGCCGCGGCTACCGCAAGTGCGTGGAGGCTTGCCCCTACAAGAAGACGATGTATCGGGGCAACACCCGCACCAGCGAGAAGTGCATCGCCTGCTATCCGCGCGTCGAAGGGCAAGGACCCCGAGAGCGGCGGCGAGCCGATGGAGACGCGCTGCATGGCCGCCTGCATCGGCCAGATCCGGATGCAGGGGCTCGTGAAGATCGCCGAGGACGGCACCTGGGCGGAGGACCGGCAGAACCCGCTCTACTACCTGGTCCACGTGGCGAAGGTGGCGCTGCCCCTCTATCCCCAGCTCGGCACGCAGCCCAACGGCTACTACATCCCGCCGCGCTGGGTGCCGCGACCGTATCTCCGGCAGATGTTCGGGCCCGGGCGTCGACCGCGCGATCGAGCGCTACACCGACCCCGACCGCGAGCTGCGGGCCGTGCTGCAGCTCTTCCGCCGCTCGAACAAGATCATCTTCCGGTACGAGATGAAGGAAGGCCCGAAGGTCTACGAGGGCACGCTCCACGGCAAGCCGGTCACGGTCTACAACGACACCGTGATCGCCTACGGCAAGACCGGGAAGGAGCTCTTCCGGACCACGGTCGAAGAGCCGGTGCACGTGCGCCCGGCCATCCACGCCAACTCGATCTAGGAGTACCGTGAGCGCCCTTCCCATCGCCGACCGAAGCCACGCGCCTCGACGCCGCGATCGACGTGGCCCTGGCGCGGAGCGTGCTCTACCACGCCGTCACCCTCGGTCTGCGACCACCGGCCGAGGATGCCGTCCGCTCCCTCTCGTCCCGGCCGGGCGAACCGCGATTCGGGAAGCCGCCGCGCTCCTGGACGCCCAGGGCTCGCCCGGCGAGGCGTTGCCGCCGGTGGTGGAGCCGTTCTGCGGCCGCGCCGCCTCCCCGGCGGATCGCCTCGCGGCCCACGCCCGGCTCTTTGGCCACAGCCGTGGCCTCGTCTGCCCCTTCGAGACCGAGTACGGTGCGGCCGACGCCTTCCGCCAGCCGCAGGAGCTGGCGGACATCGCCGGCACCTACCTCGCCTTCGGCCTCGAGGCCTCCCGAGGGCGGGGACGAGCGCGTGGATCATGCCGCCTGTGAGTGCGAGTTCATGGACTTCCTGGCGCGCAAGGAGGCGTTCGCGCTGGGCCGCCTTGCGCACGGGCGAGGACGAGGAAGAGGCCACGGAGTGGCTCGCGACGGTCCGGGGCGCGGCTCGCGGCTTTCTGCGCGAGCACCTCGGCCGCTTCGGCCGGGCCTTCGCCTCGCGCCTCATGAGGGAAGATGCGGACGGCTTCCACGGCGCGCTCGGGGCCCTGCTCTTTCGCTTCCTGACCCAGGAGTGCGGGCGCTTCGGCCTGCCTCCCGGCCCACCCTCCCTCGAGCTGCGGCCGCCCGTGCCCGACGACACGCCCCATGGCCTGCGGCCGGCCGGACGACGAGCTGATCCAGATCCGAGGCAGGCCGCGAGCGTGAGCACGCCGACTCCGGTTCGTCGCGGAGTTCCGCATCGCCTACGACGCGGTCCTCGTGGAAGAGAGCGTGCTGCTCGCGGAGAGACGGCTCTCCGCCGACGAGGCCGCGGCCTTCCGGGCCGAGCGCGATCGCATCTACGAAGTCGACGATCCCGACGAGCGGGAGGCTGCGCTTCGAGGAGCTGCACGGCCGCTTCTTCCTCCAGCTCGGGCTCGACCGGCCGCTGCACGAGGTGCTGGCCGAGCGGCCCGAGCTCCTGCTCCGCACTCGCGGGTGCCGCGTCCTGCCCGCCGTCTCCCGCCTGGAGGAGATGGCCGATGTGCGGGCAGAGGTCGGCGCGCCCGCGGATGCGGCGCCCACCATCGTGGTCCGCCTGCGCCCGCAGTCGCTGCTGGATCCCGAGAGCGCTGCGCACGCTGCTGCGCCGCGAGCTCCTCCACGTGGCCGACATGCTCGACCCCGCCTTCGGCTACCGGAAGGAGCTGCCCGGCCTCGACAGCGGACCCCGCCCTCGTGAACCTGCTCCGGGAGCGCTACCGCGTCTTGTGGGACGCCACCATCGACGGGCGCCTCTGCCGCGAGGGCCTCCTGGGGACGCGAGCGCGGGCCGCTCGTCTCTCCGAGTTCGCCCGCGCCTTCCCGATGCTGGGCGACAGCGCGGAAGCGGCCTTCGCGCCGTGGTTCGAGGGGCCCCGGCCGACTCACGCGGCGATCGTCGCGTTCATCCAGGAGCCCCGGGGGCCGGGCACCGCCGACGAGGCGCGCTGCCCGCTCTGCCGGCTGCCCGCGCGCGCTCTCGAGCGCGGGCCCGAGGGTCTCGATCCGGGAGGTCTTGCGCGCGATCGAGCGCGACCATCCGGACTGGCGCCCCGAGCACGGCCGGTGCGCCCGCTGCGCCGAGGTCTACGGCGCGCTCCTGCCCTCGCGAGGCTAGAACGCGAAGGGCACATCGAGCTGGACGATGTCGTAGCCCTTCCGCGCCATGGGATCGTCGAGGGCGCGGGTGTAGGACACGCCCGGCCGCAGCCAGTGCCGGCCCGCCACCCTGAAGTGGACGCGGGGACCGATGGCGAACGTGAGCTGCTCTCGGGCTGCGGCGTCCTTGACCACGGGCGCCGCGTTCGTCATCCACCGCTGCCAGCGCAATTCGGCGCCCACCGAGACTCGCGGCGAGAAGAAGTGGCCGGCGTGCACACCCGCGGTGAGATTCGTTCGGCTGCCGTCCTGGGTCTCGGGGCCCCGCGCGCGGGTGAGCTGGAGCACGGTGGCCTCCGCCTGGAGGGTGAGGACCGGGGTGATGCGCGCGAGGCCCACGCCACCGATGACCGTCCAGTAGTTGACGGCGAAGAGCGCGTTGTCCATGGCCGAGCGCGCCGGGATGGCCGCGGCCATGGCCGCCGCCGCTCCCGTGTTCGGCGAGTCGCCTCCTCCGCTGCCGATCGGGATCGCAGTCGCGAGGAATACGGAGAGGCGCCATCCATGGCCGAGCGGCTTCAGATAGTTGATGCCGAGGAGCGGGTTCGAGAAGCCGCTGCCCGAGGGGTCTTTGCCCCCGGAGGGCGGCGTCGTTGCGGACCCAGATCTCACGAAAGAGCGGCACCCATCTCGGGCTGGCCTTGTAGGTGGCGATGAGGCCCGTCAGGTAGGAGCTCCCCGAAGTCCGGGAAGCGGGGTCCTGATAGAAGGCCATCGTCTCGTCGAGGCGAACCACCGAAGCGGGGACCACCGGGCGCAACAGCCAGGGCAGCGAGTACGGCGCGGGCTTCGGCGCGAGCGGCGGAGCCGCGGTCTCGGCGGCGGCCGCCGCGGTCAGGCCCAGGAGGCCACCAAGGAAGACGCTGGTCAGCAGCATGCGGGCCCTCGTGCCCAGGGGATGAGGGGCCGGGGGGACGAACGACGAAGTCGTACGGACGGCATGCGCCGAACATAGCATCGGCCCCCACCTGGGCAATGTCATAGTTCTGTAACGGGAAGGGCCCGGAGTGCCTCGACCCGGGTGCCCGTGCGATCGACTCTAGGGCCCGGAGAGCGTGAACAGCTCGCGGCGCTCGATGTGCGCGCCGCTCGTCTCGTCGCGCACATCGAGGCGGAGCTCGTAGGCTCCCTCGGCCAGCCCGTCCAGGGGCAGCCCCACGAGACGCACCAGGCGACCGTCCCCGCCGGCCACGATCGGCGTCGGCGCAGCCTCGAGCACGATCCGGCCGTCCGCCGTGAGCAGGGCGAGGCCGGCGGCCACACGCGCGAGCGCATCCCCGGGCCGGGCCGCCCCGAAGACCTCGAACTGGCAATAGAGCCGGCCCTCCGGGCGGAAGACACGCTGCGCGGTGAGGACGGGCCGGGGATGGGACGGGTCGTCCTTGTCGGGCTCCACCCGGTCGGTCAGGACCGGCGTAGAGAGACGAAACGTCTCCGGGGCCGGCACTTCGAATCGCTGCGAGACGGACCCGAGCGCGCCGCTCGCGGTGTCCCGGACCACCACCCGCGCCTGCGCCACGCCCGGCGGCAGGTCGAACTCGCGCGCGAGCGCCCGCCAGGCCGGCGCGTCGCCTTCCCCCACCTTGACCGCGAGGGCGCCATCGAACGGGAACTCGCGTCCGGTGTCGCGTTGGGTGACGACCATGCTCAGCTCGAAGCGCCCGCCACGCGACGGGCCCCCGGACGAGGGGGAGCGTGCGTCGAACTCGGCCGTCACCACTACGCGGGTCGCCCCCGAGGGCCGCGGCTCGAACACGTAGGCCATGGCCCGGACCCGGACGCCGGCCGCATCGTGTGCCGAGTCCAGGGCCCGCGCCACCGCGGGCTCGAGGCCCGGCTTCTTCGCCTTCTTCGACGGCTTCGGCCCCTCCGTTCCCAGAGCCGCGCGCAGCGTATAGCCACGGCGCGCCCGCACCTTCAGGCCCGGCCGCTTCACCTCCACCTTGAGCTTCCGCCACTTGTCCACCGCCTTGCCCTCCGGGGCGTGGAACCCGAGGAGGTAGAAGACGCGGGATTCCTCCGCGATGCGCCCGGCCCCCGCCGCGAAGTCGTTGGTGTTGCGCACCGCGAACCCCCCCGTGTCCTCCGCGAGGGAGGCGGCCCCCGCGGTCTCGAGCACGCGATTCTCGAAGTCCATGATGAAGCGATCCCGGGGCTGGGTGGACGCCTCCGGGTCCGCCGCGGACCCGCCGCTGAGCGCGATGAGGCCCCTCACGTCGATGAAGTAGACGGCGGTATTGGTCTCGCGAGCGGTCCCGACAACCGCCCGCGATTCGGACGTGGACTCGTCGATCATCCCCTCGGTGAGGAAGAGCAGCGACTTGCGCCCGCGCACGGACGCCAGTGCTTCCACGCCCCGGCGGATGGCTTCGAGGGCCTGGCGGGCGCGGGCCTTCCGTTGGGCGTCGAGGTCGGCCGCACGGTCCCGCACCATGCCGTCGCAGGAGGTGCCCGTGCACAGGTTCGCCACCTTCCAGCGCTCCTTCACGCGCTCCTTGAGGCTGGCCCCGGCCGGATTGGGGTCCGGGGTGGCCGCGGCCGCGGGCGCGTCGGGCTGGAGGGCCCCGATCGCGGGAGCGCTCTCGTGGGTGTTGATCCAGTAGGCTTCGTACTCCGTCATGCGGTCCAGCGAGTTCGACTCGACGTAGCGGCCCTTGACGCGGGCGATCACGGCGAGCAGGTCCTCGCGTCCCTCGGGGAGTCGTACGCTCCACCAGGCGTCGCCGCTCGTCGTCCCCAGCGTCACCTCGTCTCCGTCCCGGAGCGATTGCTCGACGAACTTCCGGGCCGCCTGCCGGGCGCCGTCCGCCCGCGCGGGCGCCATGCGGACGTCGTCCAGCACGATCGCGAAGGCGCGGCCCGTCGCGGTCGGCGCGGACGGACGGAGGGAGGCGGGCGAGGGCTCGGCGGGGGCGGGGGCGGACGACGAGCCGAACGCCTCGAAGGCGACGATCTCCTGCGGGCGGCCGTCCTCGGTGACCACGAAGTCGTCCCGGGTGAGGCCGGCCACGGGGTTGCCCTGGTCGTCGAGGACGACGGCATCGACGGTGACGAGCTCCACCCCGGTGGTGAAGGTGGGCACGGACGGGGCTTGCGGAGCGAGCAGGCCGGCCAGGTAGAGGAGGGCGAGCAAGGTCGCGCGCTACTCCCCCGTCTTCCCCAGGCCCATCTCCCCGAGCAGCCCTTCGTTCTCCCGCCAGCTCTCCCGCACCTTGACGAACAGGCCCAGGAAGACCTTGGCCCCCAGGAACTCCTCGATCTGCTCCCGGGCCTCCGTACCGATCTTCTTGAGCATGGACCCGCCCTTGCCGATGACGATGGCCTTCTGCCCGTCCCGCTCCACGTAGATCGTGGCCTCGATGCGGACGAGCTTCTCCTCTTCCTTGAAGGACTCCACCATCACCCCCGCCGAGTACGGCAGCTCCTCGCGGGTGTGGTGGAGGATGCGCTCCCGCACCATCTCCGCCACAAAGAAGCGCTCGGGCTGGTCGGTCAGGAAGTCCTCGGGATAGAGGGCCGGCCCCTCCGGGAGGTGACGGACGAGCAGATCCGCGAGGCGGTCCACGTTGTCGCCCTTGAGGGCGGAGAGAGGCACCACCTCGACGAAGTCGAGGTGGTCTTTCCAAGCCGCGATCGCGGGTAGTACCCTCGGCCTGGCGATCGTGTCTATCTTGTTGATCCCCAGGATCACCGGCCTCCCCGAGCGCTTGAGCAGGTCGCGCACGTAGCGGTCCCCGGGGCCGTAGGATTCGGCCACGTCCACCAGCCAGAGGACCACGTCCCCCTGGCCGATGCTCTTGATCGCGGTGTCCACCATGCGGCGGTTCATCTCGTGCTGGGGCTTGTGGATGCCCGGGGTGTCGAAGAGCACGACCTGGCCGTCGGGACGGTTGAGCACGGCGAGGATGCGGTTGCGGGTGGTCTGGGGCTTGTCGGAGACGATCGCGACCTTCTGCCCGACCAGGCGGTTGACGAGGGTGCTCTTGCCCACGTTGGGCCGGCCGACCACGGTGACGAAGCCGGCACGGAAGGCGGGGCGGGGCACGGCCTCCGCGGTCTCGTTCACGCGGGCTTGGCCACCGGGACGCGGCGGAAGCGGACCCGGTTCACGCGCTTCCGCTCCGCGTCCACCACCTCGACCTCGAAGCCGCGATACTCCATGCGCTCGCCCGGGCGCGGGATGCGCCCGAAGAGCGAGGTGACGAACCCGCCCACCGTGCCCACCTCCTCGTCCTGGGCGAGCGGAGTGTCCAGCGCCTGCTCCAGCCGCTCCACGTTGACCCGACCCGCGACGAGCACCGACCCGTCCGGCTCCACCATGATGGGATCGCTCTCCACGTCGAACTCGTCCTTGATCTCCCCCACCAGCTCCTCGACGATGTCCTCCACCGTGACGAGGCCGGCGGTGCCTCCGTACTCGTCCACCACCACCGCGAACGTGGTGTGCTGCTGCTGCAGCTCGCGCAGCAGGTCCGCGATGCGCTTGGTCGCAGGCACGACGGGCACGGGGCGCAGGAGCGGCCGCAAGGGCGCGTCGGAGTCTCCGTCGTAGTCGATCAGGTCCCGGACCTCGACCACTCCCAGGATGTCGTCGACGTTCTCGCCGTAGACCACGATCCGGCTGTACTTGGTCTCGCGCATCAGGTCCCGCAGCTCGCGCAGACTCTGGTCCGCCCCGATGGCCACCATGTCCGGCCGGGGGGTCATGACCTCGCGCACGAGGGTCTCCGCGAAGCGGCTGAGCGCGTCCACGAGCCGCCCCTCGTTCGTGTCCTGGACCGGCGGGGGAGGCACCTCGCGGGCGGTCGCCGGCGCCGGCTTTTCCGTCTCCTGCTCCCGCTCGGGGGCGGCGCGCTTGCGCAGGGCGCTCACGAGGGGTCTGAGCGCCCGCGCGTAGGCGTGGAAGCCGGGCAGGAGAAGGAGGAGGGAGCGCTCGGGGTTGCGGCGCACGAGCGCATAGGGCACGGTCAGGCGGAAGACGAGCAGGTAGATGACCATGGCCAGGAACGCCACCACCAGCGCCCAGCGCGCATCCAGGGAAAGGAAGAGGGAGGCGATGACCAGGGCCATCGCCACGTGGGCGGTGTACGTCCCCATGTGGACGGGCATGAGCAGCGTGGGCGGGTCGTCGAGGTAGCGGTTCACCAGCTCCGCCCGCGGGTTCTGGACGGCGAGGTGGCTGAGGCGGCGACGCTTCAGCAGGTAGAAGGCGGCCTCCACGCAGGCGAGGAACAGCGAGGCTGCGGAGAGGACCCCGAGGAGGAGCACCTTCACCAGGATGGTCACGGGGCCTCCAGCAGCTTCCGGCGCAGCCGCTGCTCCAGGCGGTCCATGGTCCCGTCGTCCGTCTCGTGATCGTAGCCGAGCACGTGGAGGAAGCCGTGGAGGGCCAGCACGTCGATCTCCTGGGGCAGCGTGCGCCCGAGGCGGCGGGCATTGCGCGCCGCGGTCTCCACGCTGATCACGATGTCCCCCAGCCCCGCCTTCTCGCCGGGGAAGGAGAGCACGTCCGTGGGCTTGTCCATTCCGCGGTAGTCGCGGTTCAGACGGTGCAGGGTGCGGTCGCCGGCCAGCACCAGCGCCACCTCGCCGGAAACCCGGAGCTGCCGGGCCGCTTCGCGCAGGACGCGCCGCACCCGCGAGGCGTCGACGCGCCGGCGTCGCTGCCGGTTCAAGAGCACGACGTCGAGGACAGTCGCCGCGGCCATGGGCGGCTCAGCGCTCCGGGGCCCGGTTCGCCCCGTAGGCCTCGTAGGCCTTGATGATGGCCTGCACGAGCTTGTGACGGACCACGTCCTTCTCGTCGAAGTAGCTGAAGCAGATCCCGTTCACCCCCGAGAGCACGGAGATGGCCTCGATGAGCCCCGACGTCTTGCCCGCGGGGAGGTCGATCTGCGTGATGTCGCCGGTGACCACGACCTTGGAGCCGAAGCCGATGCGGGTGAGGACCATCTTCATCTGCTCGGTGGTGGTGTTCTGGGCCTCGTCGATGATCACGAAGGCGTCGTTCAGCGTCCGCCCGCGCATGAAGGCGATGGGGGCCACCTCGATCGCGTTGCGCTCCAGGAGGCGCGAGACCTTCTCGTAGTCCAGGAGGTCGTAGAGCGCGTCGTAGAGCGGCCGCAGGTAGGGGTCCACCTTCTCCTGGAGGTCGCCGGGCAGGAACCCCAGCTTCTCCCCCGCCTCCACCGCGGGCCGCGCGAGGACGATGCGGGCCACCTGCTTGTTCATGAGGAAGGAGACGGCCTGGGCCACCGCCAGGTAGGTCTTCCCCGTCCCCGCGGGCCCGATGCCGAAGACCATGTCGAACTTCTCGATCTGCTCCAGGTAGTGGCGCTGGTTCAGGCTGCGGGGCACCACCGTCTTCTTCCCCCCGCGCACCGCCGATTTCATGAGGTAGTCGCGGAGGCGCGTCTGGCCGTCCTGGACGAAGAGCTGGGCGGCCACCCGCACGTCGCCCGCGGACAGCGAGTAGCCGTCCTTCATGAGCGCGGCGAGCTGCTCGAAGATCTGGGTGACCTTGGAAGCGCCCTCCTCGTCCCCCTCCACGAGGAGGTCGCTCCCCTGGCTCTTGATGCGGACCTTGAACGTGTCCTCCAGGAAGCGGAGGTTCTCGTCGTGTGTGCCAAATAGGGTCTCCACGCCCCGTTCGGGAACGGAGACTTTGCTCATGGGCGGGTCAGCAGGCGGCGGAAGGATGGGCGGGCGGGCGACGAGGGGAGGAGTCCGTCGTCATGGGGGGAGCTTAGCACAAGCCTACTTCTTGACCACCAGGATCCCGAGCTCCCGGATCTGGTCCTCGGGCACGGTCGAGGGCGAGCCGCTCATGAGGTCGCTGGCGCTCGCGGTCTTGGGGAAGGCGATGACCTCGCGCAACGAGGACTCGCCGGCCATGATCATGACCATGCGGTCGACCCCGAGCGCTATCCCCCCGTGGGGAGGCGTGCCGTACTGCAGCGCATCCAGGAAGAACCCGAATCGCTCCCGGGCTTCCTCGTCGGACAGCGAGAGCGTCTTGAAGATCTTCGCCTGCAGCGCCGAGTCGTGGATACGGATGCTCCCCCCGCCCACCTCGTAGCCGTTGAGCACGAGGTCGTAGGCCTTCGCCTTCACCTTCCCGGGCTCGGTGTCGACGAGGGGGATGTCCTCGTCGACGGGGGCGGTGAACGGATGGTGGAGGCTCACGTACCGCCGCGCGTGGGGATCGTGCTCCATCAGCGGGAAGCCCGTGACCCAGAGGAAGCGGTGGGCCGCGGTGTCCACGAGCTTCAGCTCGCGGCCCATCTCCAGGCGAAGGATCCCCATGGCCATGGCCACCGGCTCCGGCTGGTCGACCCCCACGAGCACGGTGTCGTCCTTCCGGGCGCCTGCCTTCTCGAGCAGGCGGCGGGCGATCGTCTCGCTCGCCCCCTTCTTGCCGAGGTTGGCGATGGCCTCGTCGGTGGCCTTGAGGGTGAAGAGGTTCCGCTTCGCCCCGCGCGCGTCGGGCACGATGCGGCCCAGCCACGACTCTTCGTTGATCTTCCGGAGGCGTGTCCCCGAGACCCCGCCCGCGGCAGGCAGGGCGAGGGCGCGCGCCCGCGCGCCCTCCACGACGAGGCCGGGGAAGGTGTCGAGGCCGAGGGTCGCCATCTCCTCGGTCACGTCGGCGATGGGCAGGCCGAAGCGCAGGTCCGGCTTGTCCGAGCCGTAACGGAGCAGGGCCTCGTCGTAGCCGATCCGGGGGAAGGGCCGCGGCACCTCGACGTCGATGAGGCGCATCAGGCGCACGAAGAGCGGCTCGATCAGCTCGAAGACCGTCTCCATGCGCGGGAACGACATCTCCACGTCGACCTGCGTGAACTCGGGCTGGCGATCGGCGCGCAGGTCCTCGTCGCGGAAGCAGCGCACGATCTGGAAGTACTTGTCCATCCCCGAGATCATCAGGATCTGCTTGAAGATCTGGGGGGACTGGGGCAGCGCGTAGAACTGGCCGTGGTGAACGCGCGACGGCACCAGGTAGTCGCGTGCCCCTTCCGGCGTGGACTTCGTGAGCATGGGGGTCTCGATCTCGTAGAACCCCTGCTCGTCCATGTAGCGCCGCACTTCCATGGTCACCCGGTGCCGCAGGCGGAGGTTCGCATGCATCTTCGGCCGGCGCAGGTCGAGGTAGCGGTACTTGAGGCGCAGATCCTCCCCGGCCTGGACCTCGTCCTCGATCGGGAAAGGCGGCGTCTTTGCCTCCGAGAGAACCCGGATCTCCCGGGCCAGGACCTCCACTGCGCCCGTGAGGAGCTTCGGGTTCAGGGTGTCCGCGGAGCGGCGCGCGACCTCCCCCACCACCGCGACCACGTACTCGCTGCGCACCTTGTCCGCGGCGGCGTGGGCCTCCTTCGAGACCTCGGGACGGGCCACGACCTGGCAGATCCCCTCGCGGTCCCGGAGGTCGAGGAAGACGACGCCCCCCAGGTCGCGGCGGGTGGCCGCCCAGCCCATGAGGGTGACCGTCTTCCCGACGTGCTCCTCGCGGAGCGACCCGCAGTAGTGCGTCCGCGCGAGGTCGCCCTGGGTCTCAGCCATCGATCTTCTCCTTCAGATGCTCGGCCACGCGGGCCTCGGCCACGTCCTCCTGCGTGGAGCCCGCCATGTCCCGGACCGTCCACACGCCCTTCTTCATCTCCTCCTCGCCGCGGATGGCCACGTAGCGCGCGCCCAGCTTGTCCGCCAGCTTCATCCGCGACTTGAAGCTGCGTCCCTCGGGATCGAGGAGCACGCGCACCCCCGCCTGCCGAAGCCCGCGCTGGAGGCGGAGGGCCTCGTCGAGCGCCGCCGCGGCCAGGGGAAGCAGGAACACGTCCGCACGTCGCTCCCCGTCCGCGGGGGGCATGGCCAGGACGATCCTTTCCATCCCCGCCGCGAAGCCGATGCCGGTGAGGTCCGGTCCCCCCAGGTCCTTCACGAGCCCGTCGTAGCGGCCGCCTCCGAGCAGGCTGTTCTGCGCGCCCAGGGCCCCGCTCGTCACCTCGAAGGTCGTCCTGGTGTAGTAGTCGAGCCCGCGCACCAGCCGGTGGTCGATGCGATAGCGGATCTCGAGGAGGTCCAGTTGCCGGCGCACCTCCTGGAAGTGCTCGCGGCACGGGGCGCAGAGGTGCTCGAGGATGCGGGGCAAGGTGGCGATCAGCTCCTGCTCCTCCGGGACCTTGGAGTCGAGGACCCGCAGCGGGTTCGTCTCCGTGCGGCGCTGGCTGTCGGGGCCGAGCCGGGTGAGGTTCGCGCGCAGAGCCTGGCGCAGCGTCTCCACGTAGGCGGGGCGGCAAGCCGCGTCGCCCACGGAGTTGAGCACGACTTCGTACTCCGCGATCCCGCAGGCCTCCAGGAACGCCACCGCGACCTCGACCACTTCCGCGTCCACCTGTGGGCTCTGCAGGCCGAAGGCCTCGATGTCGACCTGGTGGAACTGGCGATAGCGGCCCTTCTGGGGCCGCTCGCGGCGGAACATCGGGCCCATCGCGTAGACCTTGAGGGCGGGATCGCTCTGGAAGAGGTGGTTCTCGATCACGGAGCGCACGATCCCCGCGGTGGCCTCGGGCCTCAGGGTCAGCGAAGACCCGTCCCGGTCCTCGAACGTGTACATCTCCTTGGCCACGATGTCGGTCTCGCCCCCGATGCCGCGGGCGAAGAGCTCGGTCTCCTCGAACACCGGGGTGCGGATCTCACGGTACCCGTAACGCGCGAAGAGCCGGTGGGCGGCCTCCTCGATGCGTCGCCAGGCCGGGATCTCCTCGGGCAGGATGTCCCGGGTGCCCGGGACGGCCTTGATCGTCATCGGGGGGCGGCCGGCTCGCGCAGGTACGTCTCCTTGTACTCCACGTAGCTGGCCGCGAGCTCCCGGACGTGGGCCCGCTCAGCCTCCGTCACGTCGCGCCGCACCTTGCCCGGGAATCCCATGACCAGGCTGCGGGGCGGGACCTTCATCCCCTCGGGAACGAGCGTCCCCGCCGCGATCACGGACTCCCGTCCCACATCGGCCCCGTTCAAGACGATGGCCCCGATGCCGACGAGCACGAAGGGGCCGATGTGGCACCCATGCAGCACCACGGAGTGCCCGATCGTCACGTGATCCTCCAAGACGGTCGGTTGCTCTGCCGTCACGTGGACGACACAGTTGTCCTGGACGTTGGTGTGGGAGCCGACGCGGATGCCGTTGACGTCGCCGCGCAGGACCGCGTTCATCCAGACGCTGGCGTGGTCGCCCACCTCCACGTCCCCGATGACCTGGGCGGAGGGGTCCACGTAGGCGCGCTCGCCCAGCGTCGGCCAGATGCCCTTGTAGGAGCGGATCAACGGCGGTCCTCCGAAAACGGGCAGTCTATCAGGGTGCGGAGGAGGCCGGCAAACCGGGGCGGGCGCGGCCGATCAGGGCTTCCGGTCGGGTTCGACGAGCTCGAAGGGCCGGCCGCGCGGACCACGACGGGCCCGCAGCGCTTCGGGCGAAGGCGGGGGGAAGCTCGCCAGGAAGCGCAGGTAGGCGTCGTAGTCCGGGAGGGCGGGTCGGGCGAGGCGTCGCAGGGCGGCCACGTCCGCCGGCGTCGCGGGGAGGTCGCGTTCGAGGTCGAAGTCAGCCGGAGAGTCGCTTGAGCTCATCGAACCGCTCCAGAAGTCCGTGCCGCTCGAAGTGGCCACGAACCGCCTCTTCGTCGATTCCGGGCACACGCAGGAGGGACTGGATGTCCGCCATCTCCTGGAACGTCCTTCCGGGATCGTTCTTCATCGCCTGGACAGTCACGACTGGCTCCTGGGCCTCCACCGGGACGACGAAATCCAAATCCTGGGTGGCCCGCGAAAACCCGTAGGCCTGGAGCGCGAAAGCCCCGCAGACGGCGCAAGGGAAGCCGCGCTCCTCCAAGAAGCCCGTGACCAACCTGAGCACGCGACCGAAGTCCACTCCACTAGCGTAGCCCAGGCGGTTTCCGGGCACCAAGGGCTCTGTCGGCCGTAACATGAGTCCATGGTCGTCCCGCGCCGGCGCTTCCTCGCCACGGGAGTTCGAGCCGGGCTGGCGGTGCCCCTGCTGGGGCTCGGCTGCCGCACGGGAGCCCCGCTCGAAACGCCGAGCGCGCCCGGCGCTCCCGCCCCTCCCGGCTCGGATCTGCTGCGCCGCTTCCCCGACCTGCGCCGCCACTTCGTCTTCGAGTACTACCCCTGGTACGGCGGCCCCCCGGACTATGAGCACTGGGACTACCAGGGGCGGCAGCCCCCGGTCGACCTCGGATCGCCCTACATGCCCCGGCTCGGCGCCTACGACGTCCGGAGCGCGGCCATCCTCGAGCAGCACGCACGCTGGATCAACGAAGCCGGAGCGGGGGCCATCGCCCTCTCGTGGTGGGGGCGCGGAAGCTGGCAGGACCAGCAGGTCGGGCTGATCATGGACGTGATGCGCGCCCACGACGTGAAGGTGACGTTCGCGATGGAGCCCTACGCGGACGATCGGGGCACGCGCTACGCGGACGACATACTCTGGCTGCTGCGCGAGTACGGCGACAAGCGGCGCTGGGACGCGTTCCTCCTCGTGCGCGACGCCGACGGCCGGCAGGGTCCGGTGTTCAAGGGCTTCCGCTGCATACTCCCTCCGACCACCACGGACTGCCGGGGGCGGGTCTACGACGTCCCCGACTACACGCCGGACGACGTGTGGCGCAGGCAGACGGACACCCTGCGCAACACCCTGCGTTCCGACTTCGACCGCATCACCCTCCTCGCCGACTCCCTGGAGTTCGCGCGCACCCCCGCCTCCGGCTTCGACGGGATCGGGATCTACGACAACTTCGTTCCGCCCGCGGACTACGCGGGCTACGCGGTGGGGGCCTCCCGCGCCGGGCTCGTCTTCTCGTTCAACGTGAACCCGGGCTACGACCAGATCGAGCCGCGCGAGGTCCCGGTGGGACCTTGCCCCTACGAGCCCCGGCCCTTCGCCCCGCCCACTCCCGGCCTCGACTGGTCCCGGCCTGAGGGCCGGGAGCTCGCCGCACGACGCTCCGAGCAGCGGATCGGCGAGTCGTTCCGCGCCACCCTCGACGTCCAGGCCGACCCCACTCTCGAGAGCGCGCGTCGGGGCTTCCTGCTCGTCTACATCAACTCCTTCAACGAATGGCACGAAGGCCATGCCTTCGAGCCCATGAAGGATGCGGCGGACCTTTCGCCCGCGGAGCGGGCGATCGGCTACCACAACCCGGAGCAGGGGGACTACCGACTGCGCGCTCTGTCCTCGCTGCTCCGGCCCCTGGTGGAACCCGCTCGGTGACCGGTCGCGGGGCCACGTGTCCGGCTCCGCTGCAGTTTCCGGATAGCGACCCCGGCTCTACGCGGGCTAGGCTCACCTCGCGAAACACCTCTATGGAACCAAAGAGACTTGGCGGAGGACTCACGCCGCGGTTGGCCTGGTAGCTGCGGGCGGGGACCCGAACCTAGTGAGGAGCTCTCTCATGAGAACGCGTAGGCAGATGAACCATCGAGCCGATGCAGGGGTGTCCGGCGTGCCGGCCTGGAGGTTGTCCGTCGGGATCCTGCTCACGGCCCTGGTGCTGGCGGGTGGCGCCTATGCCCGGGCGAAGGCGGAAGGAGCGGCGCCCTCCGGGGCGACGAAGTTCGATCGGACGGTGCTCCCGATCCAGATGCCGGCCCCTCCGACCTACACCGAACTGGACGTGCACAAGGTGAAGACGCCCCCCTGGGTCGACGTCACGGCGCCGGCGGGCGCCCCCAACGTCGTGATCGTGCTGATCGACGACATGGGCTTCGGCGTCCCGAGCACGTTCGGCGGCCCGGTCCCGATGCCGGTCATGGACCGGATCGCGCGCGAGGGTCTCCGGTACAACAATTTCCACACCACGGCGCTCTGCTCTCCGACCCGCGCCGCGCTGAAGTCGGGACGCAATCACCACGTGAACAACATGGGATCGATCACCGAGTTCGCCACCGGCTTTCCCGGCCAGACCGGTCAGATCCCGAACAGCGTCGCGCCTCTGGCCGAGATGCTGCGGCTGAACGGCTTCAGCACGGGAGCGTTCGGCAAGTGGCACGAGCTGGCCACCTGGGAGACGAGCGTCTCCGGTTCCTTCGCCCGCTGGCCGACCGTCGGCGGAGGGTTCGACAAGTTCTACGGATTCCTCGGCGGCGAGACGAACCAGTGGGCCCCGCAGATCTACGACGGGACGATTCTGGCCGATTTCCCTGACGATCCGAAGTACCACTTCCTGACCGACATGACCGACCAGGCGGTCGCCTGGGTCAAGTACCAGCAGGCCCTCACGCCGGCTAGACCGTTCATGGTCTACTTCGCCCCCGGCGCCACGCACGCGCCGCACCACGTGCCGCCGGAGTACATCGCCCGCTGGAAGGGGAAGTTCGACCAGGGCTGGGACAAGGTGCGCGAGGAGACGCTGGCGCGACAGATCACGCTGGGTGTCGTGCCGGCCGGGACCAAGCTGGCGCCGAAGCCCGAAGCGATCAAGGACTGGGACAAGCTGACCGCGGACGAGAAGAAGGTCTTCGCGCACCAGGCCGAGGTCTACGCGGCCTATGCGGAGATGGTCGACTACGAGATCGGCCGCCTGGTGCAGGGGATCGCGGACACCGGCAAGCTGGACGACACGCTCTTCATCTACATCGCCGGCGACAACGGCACCAGCGCCGAGGGCGGGATGAACGGCATGTTCAACGAGATGACCTACTTCAACGGCGTCCATGAGCAGGTCGCGGACATGCTGAAGGTGCTCGACGAGTGGGGCTCGGCCGAGACCTATCCGCACATGGCGGCCGGCTGGGCGGTGGCGTTCGACGCGCCCTTCACCTGGACCAAGCAGGTGGCGTCCAGCTTCGGCGGCACCCGGAACGGCATGGCGATCCGCTGGCCGAAGGGGTTCAAGGTCGAAGAACGAGACGCGCAGCCAGTTCCACCACGTGATCGACATCGCGCCCACCATCCTCGAGGCGGCGAAGCTCCCCGAGCCGAAGATCGTCAACGGCACGCCGCAGACGCCGATCGAGGGCGTGAGCATGGTCTACACGTTCGACAACGCGAAAGCTCCGGACCGGCACCTCACGCAGTACTTCGAGATCCTGGGCAACCGCGCCATCTACCACGACGGCTGGCTCGCCGGCACGGTTCACAAGGCGCCCTGGGAGGCCAAGCCGCGCCGCCCGCTTGAGGAGGACATCTGGGAGCTCTACGACGTCCGGGCCGACTTCAGCCTGGTGAACGACCTTGCCGCCAAGAAGCCGGCGAAGCTCAAGGAGCTGCAGGCGCTCTTCATGAAGGAGGCGGTGAAGAATCACGTTCTGCCGCTCGACGATCGCTCCCTCGAGCGTGGCGTCGCGGCGCTGGCCGGGCGACCGGACCTGATGCAGGGCCGCACCTCGCTCACGCTCGCGGAGGGCATGGTCGGGATGCAGGAGAACGTCTTCCTCAACGTCAAGAACAAGTCGATGACGATCACGGCGGATGTCGAGATTCCGTCCGGAGGCGCCAACGGAGCGATCCTCGTGCAAGGCGGGCGATTCGGCGGCTGGGCGCTCTACATGAAGGACGGCAAGCCGGCCTACGACTACAACTGGCTCGGCCTCACCCACGCAACGATCGCCTCCTCCCAGGCGCTCCCCCCCGGCAAGGCGACGATCAAGTTCGATTTCGCCTACGACGGCGGCGGCATGGGCAAGGGAGGCAACGGCACGCTCTACGTCAACGGCACCAAGGTCGCGGAAGGACGCATCGAGCGTACCCAGCCGATCATCTTCTCCGTGGACGACACGGCCGACGTCGGCATCGACCTCGGAACCCCGGTGATCGAGAGCGTCGGCGCCGAGGCCCGGTCGAAGTTCACGGGCAGGATTCCAAAGGTGACGATCGAGGTCCGCGACGTCGACCCCAAGGCCGAAGCCGCCGTCAAGGAGGGCCTGGGGGAAGTGGCCCGTAGAACCGAGTAGCCGGCACCGTCTCCGTCGATCTGCCGTAGGGGAGCAGCCTTCGCTTCGAGGGCTGCCCTCCGTTCCTTGGATTGGCTTCGGGGCACGCCTCACGGTCAGTGGCCGTCGCAGCGCAGGCGAACCTGATCCGTGATTCATGCGATCCTGGTCGCTCATGAGGCGTCACGGGACGAAGGCGCTCGGGGCCCGTCTCGGAACCGCCGTCCTGGGAGGAGCGGGGGTGGAGGCGGGCCCGACGGACCGCGTCCAGCAGTACCTCGGACTAGCCCAGGCCACGCTGGAGCGGCCGATCACGCCGGCCGAGCTCGAGGCGGCGGCACTGTCCCCCGCGGACGGCGAGGACATCGCAGCGCATCGGTCGACCGATGGGGAGAGCGGGAAGGCCCCCGGCCCCGCGCTTCAGTAACCGCGCACCTGCGGGAAGTCCTCCTTGCGGTAGCCCGTGCAGGGTACGGATTGCGCAGACGCGCCATCGCAGAGCAGGCCCTGGGCGCAGAGCGCGTCGCGGATGCCGTGGGCGGCGATGCGGTGGCCCATCGGGTTCGGGTGCACCACGTCCACGCGAACGTCCCAGAGGTCGTAGCCGGCGAAGCAATCGAGGAGGTCCACGGCCAGGAGACCCGATTCGCGAGCCGATTCGACCACGGCCGCGTGGAGGTCGCGGTAGGGGTAGTTCGAGAAGCGCTTCCCGAACGTCGGGAAGACGGCCACCAGGCCAGGGAGGCCCCGCGCAGCGAGCAGCGCGTGCAGCGTCCCGAACCGGGCGAGGAGCGCCTTCTTCTGCTCCCCCACCGCTTCTTCATACAGGGGGCCGCCCAGGGGGTTGCGCGCCTGGGCAAAGCGGCGACGCGCCTCCAGCTCGGCCAGGCGATACTCGATCCAGGCGGCCAGCACCGAGCGGCGCAGCAGACCTTCCCGCAGCCGGCCGCTCAGGCGGGCGGACCGGGCGGAGCGGTCGACGGTGAGGCCGTACTCATAAGAGAAGATACCCTCGAGGTCGTTCAGGCAGAGGGCCACGACCACGAGATCGGGCGAGTACTCGAAGACCCTGGTCCGCAGGGCCTCGATCTCCTGGTCGAGGTTGTAGCCGGGCACGCCGAAGTTCAGGACCTGGATCTGCGGGCCCAGCATCCGCTCGAGCTGCCGCGGGAAGGCCTGCTCTTCCGCGACCCAATAGCCGAAAGCGATGGAATCGCCGAGGACGGCGATCCTCCCCACGCCCGGGGGCTTGGTCAACGACACCTCCGGGTTGCGGAGCCCTCCCGAGTTGATCCGGTAGTCGACCTCCGCACGAACGAAAGCCCCCGGGCGGAGCTCAAAAGCGAGACGCGGGTTGGAGCTCCGCTGGACCGTGCCTCGGTTGATCTGTACCGTCCCCACCGACACCCCCACCAGGCGGAACGCCAGCTCCAGGACGAGCAGGCTCAGGACCACCGCCGCGAGAGGGAGGCCAAGCGTGGCGAGGAGGCGACGTAGTGCGACGCTCATCGAAACGGCCGAGTATAACGGCCCATTGACCCCCTCGCGGGCCCTCGGCTATCGTGCCCGTCATGAGCCCCGAATCCGCATTCACCGGTACCCGCCGCGTCCCTCCCCCCGTCAACGACCCGGTGCGGTCCTACGCCCCCGGGTCTCCCGAGAAGGCCGAGCTGAAGGCGCGCCTCAAGGCCATGGCCGCGGAGCGGATCGAGATCCCGCTGGTGATCGGGGGCAAGGAAGTCCGGAGCGGGGTCAAGGCCCAGGCGGTCATGCCCCACGACCATCGCCACGTGCTCGCGGACTGGCACAAGGCCTCGCCCGAGCACGTGCAGCAGGCGATCGGGGCGGCCCGCGCCGCCCATCGCGAGTGGTCGCGCTGGCCCTGGGAGGACCGCGCGGCAGTGATCCTGAAGGCGGCGGAGCTCCTGGCCACGAGCTGGCGGTCGACGCTGAACGCCGCCACCATGCTCGGCCAGAGCAAGACCGCCTTCCAGGCCGAGATCGACTCCGCCTGCGAGCTCGTGGACTTCTGGCGCTTCAACCCCCACTACGCCCAGGAGCTCTACGCCGAGCAACCGCTCTCCACGAGCGCCATGTGGAACCAGCTCGAGTACCGGCCCCTCGAAGGCTTCGTCTACGCGGTGACGCCCTTCAACTTCACGTCCATCGGCGGCAACCTCCCCACCGCCCCCGTCCTCATGGGCAACACCGTGGTCTGGAAGCCCGCGTCGAGCGCCATCCCCAGCGCCTGGCAGATCATGAACATCCTGGAGGCGGCGGGCCTGCCCCCCGGGGTCATCAACTTCGTCCCCGGCAACGCGGCCGCCATCTCCGACGTCGTGCTCACGAGCCGCGACCTCGCGGGCGTGCACTTCACCGGGTCCACCGACGTCTTCAACGCCATGTGGAAGACCATCGGCGAGAGCATGAGCCGGTACCGATCGTACCCCCGCATCGTGGGCGAGACGGGGGGCAAGGACTTCATCGTAGCCCACGCCTCCGCCGACCCCCAGGCCCTGGCCGTGGCCATCGCCCGCGGGGGATTCGAGTACCAGGGCCAGAAGTGCTCGGCGGTCAGCCGCGTCTACGTGCCCCGCTCGATCTGGGGGGACGTCCGCGACCGCACCGTGGCCATCATGCGCGACATCAAGATGGGCGACATCGCCGACTTCCGGAACTTCATGGGCGCGGTCATCGACCAGAAGGCCTTCGACAAGATCTCGGAATGCCTGGCCGACGCGAAGAAGAACGCCACGATCGTCCAGGGCGGGGGCGCACGCGGTGAGAAGGGCTGGTTCATCGAGCCCACGCTGGTCGAGGCCAAGGACCCCGGCTATCGCCTGCTGTGCGAGGAGATCTTCGGACCGGTGGTCACGGTGTGGGTCTACCCGGACGACAAGTGGGAGGACACGCTGCGCGTGGTCGACGAGACCTCGCCCTACGCGCTGACCGGCGCGGTCTTCGCCCTCGACCGCGCGGCGGTCCGCCAGGCGGCGTCGGCCCTGCGCCAGGCCGCGGGCAACTTCTACGTGAACGACAAGCCCACGGGCGCGGTGGTGGGACAGCAGCCGTTCGGAGGAGCGCGGGGCTCGGGGACGAACGACAAGGCCGGCTCCAAGCTCAACCTCGTGCGCTGGGTGAGCGCGCGCGCGATCAAGGAGACGTTCAACCCTCCCCTCGACTACCGCTATCCGTTCATGGCCGAGGAGTAGAGCCTCCCCAGTGGACGAGTCGCCGCCCCTGCCCCGGTGGCTGGCCGGAGCGGCGCTCGCCGTGCTCCTCGTCCCGATCTGGGCCTTCAAGTACTTTCCCTCCCAGGACGGGCCGACCCACGTCGAGAACGCGCGCATCCTGCTGGACTACGGCCGGCCGGACCAGCCCGCGCTCCGCGACTTCTACGAGCGGAGCCTCGATCCCGTGCCGAACTGGTTCTCCCATCTCTTCCTGGCCGCCGTGCTCCCGATCGCGGGACCGGTGGGCGCGGACAAGCTCTTCCTCACTCTCTACGTCCTCGCCCTGCCCCTGGCCTTCCGCTACGCGCTCACCGCGCGGCGGCCCCACGCGGGCCTGCGCCTGCTCCTCGTGCTGCCCTTCGTCTACAACCAATTCCTCCATCTCGGCTTCTACAACCTGGCTTTCTCGGCGGTCCCCTTCTGCGTCGTGATCGGCTTCTGGCTCCGGCACGAAGCACGCGGCGGGCCCCGGGAGGCGCTCGTCCTGGCCCTCCTCCTCGTCTGGCTCTATTTCTGTCACCTGGTCGGTCTCGTCCTCGCCGTGGTCGGCCTCGCGGTCCTGGCCGGCGCGGCCAGCCTGCTCGAGCTGCGGACGGATCCGCGGGCGGCGGCGCGTCGACTGCTCGTGGCGGGGGCGGCCTCGGCTCCCGCCCTGTGGCTCCTCGCCCGCTTCCTCCTCGCCCAGGGCGAGGTCGCCTACGAGCCGGGCCCCACGCTCCGGGTGCGCTTCTGGGAGCTCGTGGGCCTGAAGGAGCTCGTGTCGTACGACCTGCGGGAGGAGTGGTTCTCGACGGCCCTCGCCGTGGGCCTCCTGGGCGCGGCGGCCGCGCTGCTCGTGGCCAAGGCCCGACGACGGGACTGGCGTGGGGACGACGCCCTCGTCCTGCTCGCGGCCGCGATCGCGGGAATCTATTTCGCGGCCCGCGTGACCGTGCTCAAGAGCCCGGGCAGCTCGCCGGGGGGCGGCACCACCCACGACCGCGTGAGCCTCTTCGTGTTCCTCTCCCTGTCGCTGTGGATCGCGGTCCCGCCTCTGGGGCGGCGGGCGGAGCGGGCCCTCGCCGCCCTGGCCCTGGCCGCCGCGGTGGGCCTCCTGGCCGTGCGCCTGCCGCGCTACGCCGAGCTGAACGAGTACCTGGCCGAATACGTTTCCGCAGGGGCGATGCTGCCCCGGGACGCGGTGCTGCTTCCGATCGGCTTCGCCCCCGAGGGCCTGCGAGAAGACGGGAGCCCACTGTCCCTGCGCGTCCTTCCCTTCCTGCACGCCGCCTCCTGGATCGCGGCCGAGCGGGGCGTCGTGGACCTCCTGAACTACGAGGCCGACCTGGGCTATTTCCCCGTCCGGTTCCGCCCGGAAGCCAACCCCTACCGGCTCCTCCGCGCCGGCCTGGAGACGCGGCCGCCGTGCTTGCCCCTCAACCGCTACGACCGACTCGCGCCCCGACCGATGGACTTCGTCCTCGTCTGGGGCGCCCGCACGGCGGACCGCGCCCACCCCTGCACGGAGGCCATCTTCCGCCACCTCGACGAGCGCTTCCTTCTCGTCGCCACCTCCACGCCCCGCGGCCTCGCCGAGGTGTACGAGCGGAAGGCATCGCGGAGCGGAGCGCCCCCCGTCCGTTGACAGCGCCGCGCGGGGCTCGCTACTATCGAGTGTTCATTCAGTTCGTCGAGGAGGCTTCATGATCCGCGTTCGTTTGGTTCGCCCCCTGCTGGCCGTGTTGCCGCTGGCATTGACGTTCGTGCACTGCGGAGGCGGGGCAAACATGCCCACAACGCCGCCCGCGACCACGCTGCCCGCGCCCGCGCCCACACCCACACCCACGCCCACCCCCCCTCCCGGAAGCAGCGATTGCCTCCCCGGCGGCGATTGCTCGACGAACAGGGCCCCGGTGACGCGGGCCCAGCTCCGGCTCTACCGGCTCTTCGACAACCGGGGCGGGCCGGCTAACCTCCCCGATCCGGTGAGGCAGGTCGTCCTCGAGCCCATCCCCGTGGGTTTCACCATGCTGTTCGACGTGACCGGCCGGGACAAGGACAACAAGGAGACGCTGGGTCCGACCGGAGACGGAACGGGGATCGTCTGGTACCTGTCGGACCCCAGCCTGGTGGAGCCGGCGGGAACCCCGAGCGCCTGGCAGCACAAGTATCTGGTCAAGCAGGCAGGCAAGTTCAAGCTCTTCGTCACTTTCGACGATGTCGGGTCGAACGACCTCCTGATCACTTTCGTCGCCTGTGTCCCCGGCGAGAACGGCTGCCAGCCCTAGGGGCCGCCTTCACCGCGCGAACTTCCTCGGCCAGCCGCTCCAGGAAGTAGCCCACGTCCGTGACCAGGCCAATGGCCTGGAGGGTGCCGCGGTTCGAGAGCTTGACGGGCACGGACTCCGTCATGTCCACGCACACCGTCCGTACCCGGGCGGGCAGGAGGTTGCCCACCGCGATCGAGTGGAGCGCCGAGGCCAGCATCAGGCACATCCCGGCCCCCGCGAGCGCCTCCACGTAGGCCTTCTGCGCCGCGATCATGTCCGTGATCGTGTCCCGGAGCGGGCCGTCGTCGCGGATGGAGCCGGCGAGCACGAAGGGGATGCCCTTCCGGACCGCCTCGAACATGACCCCGGAGGTGACGAGCCCGGAGCGCACGGCCGCGACGACCCCTCCCGCGCGGTTCACGGCGTTGATCGCGAACAGGTGGTGGCGGCTGCCGCCCTCCACCGCCCGCCCGCTCATCTGGCAGACCCCCAGGCTCGTCTTCAGGATCGACTTCTCCAGGTCGTGCACGGCGAACGCGTTGCCGGTCAGGATCACGTCCACCCAGCCTTCGCGGACGAGGCGGGCGAGGTGGACGTCGCCCCCCGAGTGCACGATCGCCGGGCCTGCCACCACCACGATCTTCTCCCCCGCCGCCCGCACGCGGTGCATCTCGCGGGCCGCGCCCGCGATCGCGATCCCCTTGTTGACCTCCGCGGAGACGTCGTTGGACATGAAGCCGAAGACCGAGTAGTCCCGGCTGCGCTCGGGCGGCCGCACCCGGATCCCGGGACCGCGCAGGGCCACCTTCTCTCCCCGCTTCACCTGTCCCTGCTTCACGCAGCGCGGCTTGCTCTCGCGCAGCACGAGCGCGCAGTCCATCTTCTGGTCGAGGGCGGGGATCCAGCGGCCGCCAATCCTCACCACGGTGTCGAAGTTGGTCGTGGAGTAGAACTCGTCGGGCAGGATGCCGTCCGCCTCGGCGGGGCCGAACTGGGCGTCGACCGCGGCATGGGGGGTGGCCCCCAGGTAGGCGAGGCTCTCCAGGATGCGGTCGAGGGCGTGGGGATCGGGGGCGCCCACGGAAAGGGTGGCCCGCGACGGCTCGTCGTTGGTCTTCCCCACCCGGAACTCCAGCACCTCGAACTCGCCCCCCTCCTCCACGATCCGGTTGAACGCGCGCCGGAGCTGGTCGGAGTCGATGAGGTGGCCTTCCATCACGACCGTCTCGTGTACCGGGGTCATGGTCGTCGTCCTCCCCTACATCCGGGGCAGGGTGAGGCCCTTCTGGGCCTGGTACTTCCCCTTCTTGTCCGCGTACGACGTCTCGCACACCTCGTCGCTCTCGAAGAAGAGGATCTGGGCGATCCCCTCGTTCGCGTAGATCTTGGCGGGCAGGGGCGTGGTGTTCGAGACCTCGAGGGTGACGATCCCCTCCCACTCCGGCTCGAACGGGGTCACGTTCACGATGATCCCGCACCGTGCATAGCTCGACTTGCCCACACAAATCGTGATCACGCTGCGGGGGATGCGGAAATACTCGACGGTGCGCGCAAGCGCGAACGAGTTCGGGGGGATGATGCAGACCTCGCCCTTGAAGTCGACGAACGAGCGGGGATCGAAGTTCTTGGGATCGACGATAGTGGAGTTGATGTTCGTGAAGATCTTGAACTCGTCGCCGATGCGCACGTCGTAGCCGTAGGAGGAGACGCCGTAGGAGATGACACCCTCCCGCACCTGCTTCTCGGAGAACGGCTCGATCATCCGGTGCTCCTGCGCCATGCGGCGGATCCAGCGGTCCGACTTCACGGACATCCCTGCCTCCTTCGCGAGTCCCAAAGGATTCCACGAGCGAACGCGGGCCGCAACTGGGGCGGCCTTGACCCGCGGACGCCTCCGCAACTAAGGTCCAGCCATGAAACGGCGAGCGATGCTCCACGCGCTGGCCGGCACGCTCTTCGCGCGTCCGCTGGCCGCCGCCACGACCAGGGTCGTGCTGCGCACGACCCTGGGAGATATCGAGGTGGAGGTGGACGGGGACCGAGCCCCGATCACCGCCGCCAACTTCCTCCGCTACGTGGACGGCGGCTACTACGAGGGCGGCCGCTTCCACCGCACGGTGCGCCTCGACAACCAGCCCGGCAAGAACGTGCTCATCGAGGTCGTCCAGGCGGGGGCGAACCCGACCCCCGCGCGGCCCGGCTTCGAGCCGATCCTTCTCGAGCGCACGAAGGACACCGGGCTCCGCCACCGGGACGGGACGGTGTCCATGGCCCGCGACGGCCCCGACACCGCCACCTCCGACTTCTTCATCTGCATCGGCGACCAGCCGGAGCTGGATTTCGGCGGCAAGCGAAACCCCGACGGCCAGGGGTTCGCCGCCTTCGGCCGGGTCGTGACAGGGATGGACGTGGTGCGGAAGACCCAGCTCCAGCCCGCGGACGGCCAGAGCCTCACCCCGCCCGTCCCCATCCTGTCCGCGAAGCGCTCCCGCTAGCGGGCGTCCCCGCGCACCACCACCCCACCCTTCATCACGAAGGACACGCGCTCGGTGGCGGTGATGTCCTTCAGCGGGTCCTCGGAGAGCGCGACGATGTCGGCCCAGGCCCCGGGCGCGATCACGCCGAGCCTGCCCTCCTGGCCGAGCATGGCCGCGGCGGTCACGGTGGCCGTGCGCAGCGCCTGCCAGGGAGTCATGCCCAGCTCCACGTAGCGCCGGAACTCCTCCGCCTGGTTCAGCTTGTCCCAGTCGAACCCGCCGGCGTCGGTGCCCAGGACCACGGGAACGCCCGCCTTGAGCGCGCGCCGGAAGGAGTCCTTGGTGGCCGCGAGGAGGTCCGCCCAGATGGGGTTGGTGACGCTGCGTGGACCCGCGACGAAGGCGGACACGGTGAGGGTCGGGCACCAGTAGACCGTCCGCGCGGCCATCGCCGCGATGGTGGCGTCGTCGAACACGTCCCCGTGCTCGATGGAGTCGACCCCGGCGGCGAGGGCGATGGCGTGGCCGGTGGGGGTCATGGAATGGGCGGCCACCTTCCGCCGCGTGCGGTGCGCCTGGTCCACGATCGCCGTCATCTCCTCGACCGTGAAGTTGGGCAGGCTGCGGATCTGCCCGTCGTCCTGCCGGTAGTAGGAGCGGTCGGCGTAGACCTTGATCCAGTCCGCCCCGTGCGCGATCTGGTCCCGGACGGCGCGGCGGCAGGCGTCGGGCCCGTCGCACATCTCGACGCCCCTGGGGACGTCGATCTGCCAGGAGTAGCCGGACGGGCCGTAGGCGCCGGTGGGGGCGAGGGCCTTGGTGGCCACGAAGAGCCGCGGCCCCGTGATGACGCCGGCTTCCACCGCCCGCTTGAGGTCGACGTCCGCGAAGCCCGCGCCTTCGTTGCCGATGTCGCGCAGGGTGGTGAAGCCGTGTTCGAGGGCGATCTTCAGGGCCCCGGTGGCCCGGAGGGCCCGGTAGGGCAGCGACTCCTTGAGGAGCTGCGCGTCGTACTCCTCGCTCGTGGCGTCACCCTGCAGCAGCACGTGGGTGTGCGCGTCGATGAAGCCGGGAAGGACGTAACGGCCGCCGAGGTCGATCACGGCGGCCCCGGGGGGAACCGCGGAGGCGAGCTCCTTGATGCGCCCCTCCTCCACCACGATCACCACGTCCTCGAGGACCCGCTGGCGGGCCACGTCCAGGACCCGGCCCGCCTTGATCGCGGTGGGCGGGGACGCGGCGGAAGCGGCCAAGGGGACGAGCGCGGCGGCCACGGCCAGCGAGTAGCGCATCGGCGTCCTCTAGGGCGCGAGCTCGATCCCCGGGAAGAAGTAGCCGATCTCGAAGCGGGCCGTCTCCGCGGCGTCGGAGCCGTGGATGCAGTTGGCCTCGATCGAGGAGGCGAAGTCCTTGCGGATCGTCCCCGGGGCCGCCTTGGCGGGATCGGTGGCCCCCATGATCTCCCGGAGGTGGGCGATCGCGTTCTCGCGCTCCAGCACCATCGTGATGCAGGGGCCGGAGGACATGAAGGCGCACAGGCTCGCGAAGAACGGCCGCTCGCGGTGGACGTGGTAGAAGCCCTCCGCCTCCGCTTTCGTCAGGTGCCGCATGCGCAGGGCCACGATGCGATACCCGGCCTTCTCGATCCGGGCCAGGATGTCCCCGGCCCGGGCCGCCTTGACCGCGTCCGGCTTCATGATGGAAAAGGTTCGCTCCTTCACGATCGGTCCTTCACCCCTTCTTCTTGAGGGCCTTGGCCACCGCGGCCCCGATGTCCGCGGGCGAGCGCACCACGTGGATGCCCGCCGCCTTCATCGCCTTCATCTTCTCTTCCGCTGTGCCCTTGCCCCCGGAGATGATGGCCCCCGCGTGGCCCATGCGACGGCCGGGGGGCGCGGTCTGGCCGGCGATGAAGCCGATGACCGGCTTCTTCACGTGCTTCTTGACGTAAGCCGCCGCCTCCTCCTCCGCGCTCCCCCCGATCTCGCCGATCATGACGATGGCCTTCGTGCCCCGGTCCTTGTTGAACAGCTCCAGGGCGTCGGTGTGGTTCGTGCCGATGATGGGGTCGCCGCCGATGCCGATGCAGGTGGACTGGCCGATGCCGAGCGTCGTGAGCTGGTGGACGGCCTCGTAGGTCAGCGTACCGCTGCGGCTCACCACCCCCACGCTCCCCCCGAGGTGGATGTGGACCGGGCATGATCCCGACCTTGCACTTCTCGCCGGGGGAGATGATTCCCGGGCAGTTGGGGCCGATGAGGCGCGTGGGCCTGCCCTTGAGGTAGGCGTCCACCTTCACCATGTCGAGGGTCGGGATCCCCTCCGTGATGCAGACGACGAGGGGGAGGCCCGCGTCCGCGGCCTCCATGATCGCGTCCGCCGCCCCCGGGGGCGGGACGAACACGACGGAGACGTTGGCCCCCGTCTTGCGGACGGCCTCCTCGACGCTGTCGAAGATCGGAAACCCCTCGACCCTGGTGCCGCCCTTGCCCGGGGTGACCCCGCCCACGACCTTCGTGCCGTAATCGCGGCAGCCGATGGCGTGGAAGGTGCCGTGCTTCCCCATCCCCTGGACGAGCAGCCGCGTGTTCCGGCCGACGAGGACGCTCACTTGGCGCCGCCCGCCGCGGCTACGACCTGCCGCGCGGCCTCCTTCATGTCGTCGGCGGTGGCGAAGTTCAGCCCCGACGTGCGGAGCATCTCCTTGCCTTCCTCCTCCTTGTTTCCTTTCATGCGCACGACCACCGGGACCTTGACCTTCAGCTCGCGCACCGCGGCGATCACGCCCTCGGCGAGCACGTCGCAGCGCAGGATGCCCCCGAAGATGTTGATGAGGACGGCCTTCACGTCGGGATCGGCGAGGAGGATGCGGAAGGCATTGCGGATCTGCTCCGCGTTCGCCCCGCCCCCCACGTCCAGGAAGTTCGCGGGGCTGCCTCCGGCGAGCTTGATGATGTCCATGGTGGCCATGGCGAGGCCCGCCCCGTTCACCATGCAGCCCACGTTGCCGCCCTCGAGCTTGATGTAGTTCAGGCTGTACTTGGAGGCGTCCACCTCCAGCGGGTCCTCCTCGTCGAAGTCCCGCAGCTCCCGCAGCTCGGGATGGCGGTAGAGCGCGTTGTCGTCGAAGTTGACCTTGGCGTCGAGGGCGATGAGGTCGCCGGCCCTCGTCATCAGGAAGGGGTTGATCTCGAGGAGCGAGGCGTCCGTCCCCTCGAAGGCCCGGTAGAGGGACGGCATGAAGGGAACCGCCTTGCCGATGAGCGCCCCGGGGACGCCCAGGCCGAAGGCGAGCTTTCGCGCCTGGAACGGCTGGAAGCCGACCGCGGGGTCGACCTGCTCCTTGAGGATGGCCTTGGGGTTCTTGGCCGCCACCTCCTCGATGTCCATGCCTCCCGCGGCGGAGGCCATGAACACCGGGCGTCCCGTCGACCGGTCCACCAGTATGGCCAGGTACATCTCCTTCGCGCCCTCGAGGTCCATCCCCTGCTCGACGAGGAGCCGCCTCACCACCCGGCCCTCGGGCCCGGTCTGGTGCGTGTGCAAGGTCGTGCCCAGCATCGCCTTCGCGACCTTTTCGCAGTCGTCGGCGGTACGGGCGAGCTTCACCCCCCCCGCCTTGCCCCGGCCCCCGGCGTGGATCTGGGCCTTGACCACGACCGGGAAGCCCAGCTCCTTGCCGATCTCCACCGCTTCGTCGGCGGTGTAGGCGACCTTGCCGCGGGGCACCGGCACCCCGAACTGGGCGAGCACCGCCTTGCCCTGGTACTCGTGGATCTTCACGCTACTTGCCCTTGATCCCCAGCAGCTCGACCTCGAACACGAGAGTGGCCCCGCCGGGGATGGTGGGGGGCTGGCCGTTGTCTCCGTACGCGATCTCCGAGGGGCAGACGATGCGCGCCTTCTCCCCCACCTTCATCCTCTGCACGGCCTCGGTCCAGCAGGGGATCACGCCGTTCAGCGGAAACTCCGCGGGCTGGCCCCGCTGGATCGAGCTGTCGAATACCTTCCCGTCCGGGAAGCTGCCCTGGTAGTGGACCCTCACCGTGTCGGTGGCGGCCGGGCTCTTGCCGCTGCCGGGCTTTACCGACTTGTAGACGAGACCGGAGGCCGTCTTCACCGCCCCCGCCTCCTGCGCGGCCTGATCCCGGAAGGCCTGGCCCTTCACCTTCTCTCCCCCGGCGCGGGACGCGGCGCGGGCCTTGACCAGTGCGTCGAGCTTGGGACCGTAGGTGTCCACGGGGAAAGCGGGCTGGCCCCCATTCGCGGTGTCGGTGATCCCCTTCTTCAGCATCTCGAGCTCGCCGGGAGTCAGCTGGAGCGGCGACGCGAAACGAGTGCCCAGCATCGCGCCGAAGGCATAGATGACCTTCTCGTCGTCAGTCTTGAACTCCTCGGCCCCCTTCTTCGCCGCCCCCGCGGTAGCCGATCCCTCCTTGGCTTTGCATCCCCCGGCGAAGGCGAGGGCGACGGCGAGCACCACGGTCTTTCGAAGCATTCGGTCCTTTCGTTCGGAGGCTCCCGGAGGAGGCCTTCCCGTTGACGGCAATCCGGTGATCCTATCCGTGCCCGCGCGGGGAGGCAAACCGCGGCGCGCTGGCCTGGAGGCTCAGGGAAGGAGGAAGATCGTCTCGTGGAGCTCTTCATCCTGGCCGCCGCCTGGACGGCCTACTGCGCCCTCCACAGCGCGATGATCTCCGAGACCGCGATCGGCTTCCTGAAGGGCAGGCTGGGGGCTTCCTTCCGCTTCTACCGGCTGTTCTTCAACGCCGTCGCAATTCTCACGCTGGTACCGCTGCTGATCTACACGAGATCGTTCGAAGGAGAGCCGTCCTTCCGGTGGGCGGGCGCTCTCCGGCCCGTCCGCTACGCGCTCGTCGCGGGCGGCGTGCTCCTCCTGGTCGCGGGCGGGCGCCGCTACCGCATGGGGCAGTTCCTGGGGACGAGCCAGCTGCGGGAAGGATCGGCGGGGGGCCTCGCGACGGGAGGAGGGATCGACTCGAGCGGCGTCCTCGGCCTCGTCCGGCATCCCTGGTACACCGCGGTGGTGCTGCTCCTCTGGGCGCGCGACCTGGACCCCGCGTGCCTCGTCGTCAACGGCGTCCTCACCGCCTACATCGTCGTGGGAGCGGTCCTCGAGGAACGGAAGCTCGTCCACGAGTTCGGCGACGCCTACACCGCCTACCAGCAGCGGGTGTCCATGTTCGTGCCGCTCCGGTGGCTGAGATCGCGGATCAGGAGCTGACGCGGCGACGGAAAAGCAGGCTCTTGCAGGTCACGCCCGCCTCCGCCTTCAGGAACTCCGAGACACACACCGGCTCCACCGCTGACCCGCGTTTCTCAAGCAACGCGCGGGTCAGCGGGAAGCCGGAATGCATGATCACCTGGCCGCGCACGCAGAGTACGTTGGCCGCGTCGGGCTCGGCCGGAGGCACGCTGACGACCTCGAGGCCATGGAAGGCCGTAAGGTCCGCCCAGGCAGGGTTGGCCAGGACGGTCTGGTCGTCCAGAGCGGTCACCGCGCTCTTCAGGTGCAAGCAGCCGGTCACGCGCACGGGCACGACCTCGTAATCGTAGGCAGAGACGATGTCCCGCAGAGCCGTCACGCCGGCCTCGCTCGTCCGCGGCGAGAGCCCGACGAAGAGCCTCTTCCCGACGTGGAGCACGTCGCCCCCCTCGAGCGTCGCCGGCGGCGGAATCGCGGCGAGGGCCCGGTAGGGAGCGAGGGCCTCGGCGACCGCGGCCGTCTCCCCGCGCCGCGTCTCCGCCCCCGGCCGGGTGATGACCGCCACCTCGTCGAGCACGACCGCCGCGTCCTCCACGAAGCAGCAGTCCGGGAAGGCCGCTTCGCCGGGGAGGGACACGATCTCGAGGCCTAGGGCCTGCAGGGTGTCCCGGTACCGTCGGTGCTGCTCCACCGCCCGGTCGTAGTCGATCGGCTGCCGCTCGAGGTAGGTCAGCTCGCATCGGGCAATCTCGGACGACACGTCGCGGAGGAGGGCGATGTCCATGCCTGGACCGGGGGGAGGGCCAGCGTACGGCGTCTGCCGACGCCGGGTCAACCCAGGGGCTCTGCCCGGGCGGAAATGGCTTCCGGCTCTGCCGGAGGGACGCACTCTTTGCCGACGCCTTCCGCCGGCCGGGGAACAGCGTACGCAGGGAGCGCAGCCTTTCGCGGCTCTCCGCACGGTGGGGCGTTCCTCCGAACTGGCGCGCTCCTTGCCTCCCCCCCGAGGGGAGGTTTGCGATCATGCCGAAAACGCACGAACTGAGTGCACCGCCCATCGAGATGGGGATGGAGGCGGAGGATGGCCAGGCCATTGCCCAGGGCCTGAGCCGACTCCTCGCCGACAGCTACACGCTGTACTTGAAGACCCACAACTTCCACTGGAACGTGACGGGGCCGCTCTTCGGCACGCTGCACCTGTTGTTCGAGCAGCAGTACGAGGAGCTCGCCCTCGCCGTCGACCTCGTGGCAGAGCGGATCCGCGCGCTCGGCCACCCCGCGCCCGGGAGCTTCACCCAGTTCTCCCGGCTCTCCTCGGTCACGGAAGAGACCCGGGTGCCGCCCGCCAACGAGATGGTGCGCCAGCTCGTCGAAGGGCAGCAGGCGGTGGTCCGAACTGCTCGTCGGCTCTTTCCGCTGGCCGAGCAGGCCGGCGACCAGGTCACGATGGACCTGCTGACCCAGCGACTGCAGGTTCACGAAAAGAACGCCTGGATGCTCAGGAGCCTGCTCGAGGCCTAGCGGGGGCGGCGCGCTGCGGGCGGGCCTGCCGCTCCCGAACGACGTGGCGGCGACGGTCCAGGAGCGGGCGTGGAGCTCGCCCATCCGGTACACGCCTGCGAAGTAGCGGGCAACGGGGGCCGGATCTCGCTCGAGAGTTTGACTGAGCCCGTCCAAAGTGATTTCCTGATCGATCGATGAAGTCCGTCCTCCGCGAGCCGCTCGTCCAGTTCCTGCTGCTGGGCGGGCTGCTCTTCCTGTACTTCCAGTGGCGGGGAGGGTCGGGGGGGCCGGGCTCCAGCCGGATTGCCATCACGCCCGGCCTCGTCGAGCACCTGGCTTCCGGCTTCGCCCGCACGTGGCAGCGGCCCCCCACCGACGCCGAGCTCAAGGGCCTGATCGACGACTACGTGAAGGAGGAGATCGCCACCCGCGAGGCGGTGGGCATGGGCCTCGACCGCGACGACACGATCATCCGGCGCCGCCTGCGCCAGAAGCTCGAGTTCCTCGTCGAGGACGCCGCCACTTCGTCTCCGCCCACGGACGCCGAGCTCGCGGCCTGGCTGGGAAAGCACCCCGAGTCCTTCCGGGCCGAGCCCCAGGTGGCCTTCCGGCAGGTCTACGTGAGCCCGGAGCGTCGGGGCACGTCGACCAGCGCCGACGCGGAGAAGCTGCTCGTCCGGCTCCGCGCGAAGGGCCCCGACGTGGCGACCGACGGCCTCGGGGATGCGTCGATGCTGCCGGCCGAGCAGCCGCTCCTGCCCCTGCGCGAAGTCACGCGTTCGTTCGGGAGCGACTTCGCGCAGCAGATCGTCAAGCTCGATCCCGGCCGATGGTCCGGCCCGGTCGAGTCTCCGTTCGGGCTGCACCTCGTGCTCGTTCGCGAGCGCAAGGCCCCCGAGCCTCCCGAGCTCGCGTCGATTCGCGCCCAGGTCGAGCGCGAGGTGCTCGCGGAACGGCGCAAGACCGAGCTCGACGCCCTCTACGAGCGACTCCTGCAGAAATACACGGTCACGATCGAAAAGCCGAAGCCGACGGCGACGCCGGGCGCCCCGGCCGGAGCCGGCGGGTCGCGGTGAGGCCGAGGCTCGTCGTCCTGCTCGGCGCGGGCCTCCTGCTCGCGGGAGCGGCCCCGAATCTCGCTCACGAGGCCCGCCCCGGCTTCCTCGAGCTGCGCGAGACCGGGCCGGACACCTGGTCTTTCCTCTGGAAGAAGCCGAGCGGCGGCGAGGTCGAGATCCAGATCACCCCGGTCATCCCGAAGGGCTGTCGGCTCGCGACCCAAGACCGGCAGCAGCCCACGCCGGGCGCGGTCGTCGTGCGCGGCACCCTCACCTGCCCGGACGGCCTGGCCGGCAAGACGATCGCGATCGCGGGCCTCGAGGCGACGATCACCGACGTCCTCGTGCGCCTGCACCACGCGGACGGCCGCCTGGAGAGCCACCTCCTCCGGCCGGCCACCCCTTCGGTGACGCTCGGGGGGATCACCACGGCCACGGCGCGCGCCCTCAGCTATGTCCAGCTCGGCGTCCTGCACATCCTGCTCGGGGTCGACCACCTGCTGTTCGTCCTGGGCCTGATGCTGATCGTGTCCGACCGCTGGATGCTGGTGAAGACGATCACGTCGTTCACGGTGGCCCACAGCATCACTCTCGCGATCGCGACCCTCGGGTACGCGAGCGCACCGCTGCCCCCGCTCAACGCCGCGATCGCGCTCAGCATCCTCTTCCTCGGCCCCGAGGTGGCCCGCACCTGGCGGGGAGAATCGAGCTTCACGATCCGCCACCCCTGGGTGGTGGCCTTCGCTTTCGGCCTGCTGCACGGGTTCGGCTTCGCGAGCGGCCTCACCGCCATGGGGCTGCCGAAGGCGGAGATCCCGCTTGCCCTGCTCCTCTTCAACGTGGGGGTCGAGCTGGGCCAGGTGGCGTTCGTGCTGCTGGTGATCCTGCTCGAGCGCTCGTTCCGCGAGCTGGAGGTGCGCTGGCCGCGGCTCGTCGAGCACCTGCCCGGCTACGCGGTGGGCACGCTCGGGGCCTACTGGACGATCCAGCGCACGCTCGTGCTCCTGGGAGCGACGCGATGAAGCACTCCCGCCTTCCGCGCACCGCCCTCACCCTGGCCGCGACCCTCTGGCCGGCCCTCGCCTGGGCCCACGTCGAGGAGGGGCGTGCCGAGGGCTTTCTCGCCGGGCTCCACCACCCGATGTCCGGCCTCGACCACGTGCTCGCGATGGTCTCGGTCGGCCTCTGGGGGGCGCAGCTTGGGGCCCCGGCCGTCTGGCTGCTCCCGGTGACGTTCCCGGTGGTCATGGCCTTCGGCGGGATGCTGGGGCTGATGGGCGTGCCCCTGCCCGGCGTCGAGGTCGGGATAGCACTCTCCGGCGTCCTGCTCGGCGCCGCGGTGCTCACCGAGTGGCGCCCGCCGCTCTCCGCCGCGGCCGTCCTCGTGGGCTTCTTCGCGATCTTCCACGGCCACGCCCACGGCACCGAGCTTCCCGCGGGGGCGAGCGGGGTGCTCTACAGCATCGGGTTCGTGATGGCCACGGGGACGCTCCACGCGACCGGGATCGGGGTCGGCGTCATCCACCGCTGGGGCTGGGGCCGCGTGGCGCTGCGCGCGGCGGGCGCACTCGTGGCCTCGGCGGGGGCCTACTTCCTGTGGCGGGCGTTCGCGTGACGGCCCGGCGGAGCCGGGTCGCCCTGGGCACGCTCGGCCTGCTCCTCCTGCCCGCGACCTCGCACGCCCACCTCGTCAACACCGGCCTCGGGCCCTTCTACGACGGGGTGTCGCACTTCGCGCTCACCCCGGAGGACCTCTTCCCCGCGATCGCCATGGCCCTCCTCGCCGGGCAGAAGGGCGCGCGCACGGGGCGCCTCGCCCTCTTCGCCCTGCCCGGAGCGTGGCTCCTCGGCGGCCTCGCCGGCCTCGCTTTCCCGACGATCAGCACGGGCACGGTCCTCACCACCGTCTCGTTCCTCGCCCTCGGGGGCCTGGTGGCCGCGGACGCGCGCCTCCGGCCCGAGTGGGTGACGGGCCTCGCGCTCGTGGTCGGCCTCCTCCACGGCTATCTCAACGGCTCCGCCATGGCCGCGGCGAAGCTGGGCGCCCTCGGGCTCGTGGGCATCGTGAGCACGCTCTTCGTCGTCGTGGCCCTCGCCGCGGCCCTGGTGGTGGCCATTCGCGCACCGTGGGGTCGGATCGCGGTGCGCGTGGCCGGCAGCTGGATCGCGGCGATCGGGCTTCTCCTCCTGGGCTGGTCGCTTCGAAGGGTCTGAGGGCCGCCCGCTAGCTCCCGAAGCGCCAGCGCACGCCGAACTGGATCTCGCGCCCGGGGAAGTACTCGGTGGGGGTGCCGAAGCTCGCCCCCGACACGTCGGTGATGTTCTTGACGTTGGCGTTGTTGAAGATGTTGAAGCCCTCGACGAGCACCGAGAGCTCGTTGCGGTGGGCGATCTTGAAGGCCCTTTCCAGGCGCGCGTCGAAGGAGCGATACGAATCCGTCCGGTACGAGTTCCGCGGCACCGTGGTGTCGCGCTGGTCGACGAGGCCGTCCCCGTCGAGGTCCTGGATGCCGCGCGGGTTGAAGGCGAGGCCGCTGCGCCAGCTGAAGATTGCGGAGAGCTTGAAGCCGAGCGGGATGCCGACGAGGCCGCTCATGGTGAAGTTGTGGGGCACGGACTGGTTCGAGGGGCCGTAGTCGATCTCGGGGTGGTTGTTGTTGCTGAAGCTCGATCCCACCAAGCCGGTCAGGAGGTTGTCGTTGTTGTGCGAGTAGGTGTACGAGACGAGGAAGGCGTAGCCGTGGGTATAGCGCTTGCGCACCGCCACCGCGACCCCGTCGTACTTGATCTGGCCGTCGTAGGTGAACTGGTTGATCCGGGGGCCGCCGTCCGTGGTCTTGCCGAAGTTCGGGCTGCCCTGGGGGGCGTCGTACAGGTTCACGATGCGCCGGGTCAGGAGGTCCTCGCTGCGCCGGTGCACGTAGGTGACGGAGGCTCCGAAGTCCTTGAAGAGCTGCTGCTCGAATCCGAAGCTGAAGGCGTCCGTGACCGGGGTGCGGTCCTCCGTATAGCTGCTGACGTCCCGGGTCACCGACAGGGGCCCGCGCGGGAAGAAGGACAGGACCCGGTTGCCCACGATCGACCCGCCGGGGACGTCGAAGAACTCGAAGTCGGTTCCCGGATAGGTGCGCTCGAGGAGGGCGAGGGCCTGGGCCGCGGAGAGCCCGCTCAGCTGCTGGATGTTGTCCGCGTTGACCACGGGGGGCACGGAGGGGTTGGACACGGCGATGCCGAGCAGGCGATAGAGGGCGAGGGGGTCGCGGCGCAGGTCGTTCGCGAACTGGGCGTAGGCGGGGTTCTCCGCCGGGCTCCGCGTGCCCGGTCCCGTGGGGAAGCCGGACGTGATCACGAGGTCGATCAGGGAGTCGGTGTAGTCCGCCCCCAGCCGCGGCAGCGTCACGTCGAAGGCGGAGCGCGTGAAGATCCCGCCCTTCTCCGGGACCGTGGACCGCGGCGAGGAGGAGGTTGCGGTCGAAGAAGCGCCCCCAGTTGGCGTGCACGAGCGTGCGGCCGTTCTGCTTCACGTCCCAGGTCGCGCCCAGCCGCGGTCCGAGGTTGTTCTTGTCGCCGCTGAAGAGGCTCGCGTAGTCGTAGCGCAGCCCGAGGTTCAAGGTCACGCCGTGGCTCACCTTCCAGGTGTCCTGGAGGTAGACCCCCCAGTCGTTGTCGGTCGAGTCCACGGTCAGGTCCTGTCCGGGCTCGGGCAGGGTGATGAAGAACCGGGCCGCCGACTGGGCGAAGCCGAGACGGGTGAAGAGGTCCTCGTTGATGGCGTGGGCGCTCGGCGAGAGGAAGGCCGCCGAGTACTCCACGTCGTTCAGGACGTCGTTGAAGCCGTTCACGGTGATGTGGTTGTAGTCCCAGCCGAGCTTGAACTCGTGGTCGCCGCCCCAGTTCGGCTTGCTCCTTGTGAGTCCCTGGGCGAACTGCATGCGCTCGGTGGTGCGGTCCCGCTTTCCGTTGAAGGGGGCGGCCGTCTGCTGGAAGCCGCTCGCGAGCAGGACGAGGATCGGTTCGAAGCGGCCCTCGCGGTCGATGTTGTCGCCGAGCCGGCCCTTCAGCCAGGAGGCCGAGGTCTCCAGGAAGGTGTTGGGATTCATGAGGAAGGTGTGGCGCAGGATGCCCGCGTTGGCGGTGCGGGTCACGCTGGAGGCGGTGCTGGGAAGGGCGAGGGTGCCGAGGATGGGCGAGCTGATCTCGCCCCCCACGTCCTGGTTGCTGCGGTTGGCCTGCACGAGGACGCGCTGCTTCGTTCCGAGGTTGATGTCGAACTTGATCATCCCGTTGAGGCGATTCGTGTCGGGGGCAATGCTGAAGTCCTCGACGCCCCCGGGGGTGGCGAGGCCCTGGGCCACGAAGGCCGGGATCTTCGAGCGGTCGATGTTCACCCCGCGCGACTCGTCCAGCTTCTCGAAGGTGCCGAAGAAGAACGCCTTGTCCTTCACGATGGGCCCCCCCATGGTGGCGCCCCACTGGTAGCGCTGCAGCTTGGGCGGGTCCTGGTTCTCGACGTTGGAGGCGTCGAGGGAGTCGTCGCGGCCGTAGAGGAAGGCGGAGGCAAAGAGCTCGTTGGCGCCGGAGCGGGTGACGATGTTGGTCACCCCGCCCTGGGCCCGGCCGTACTGGGCCTCGTAGCCGGTGGTGATGACCTCGAACTCCTTGATCGAGTCCTGGGTGTAGCGGATGAAGGGACCGCCGTTCAGGGGATCGTTGTTGTCCGCGCCGTCCACGAGGAAGGAGAGCCCGGCCGAGCGCTCGCCGAAGATCGAGACCTGGTCGAGGTTGCCCCCCTGGTTCCCCCCGGTCACGGGGGTGGCGCCGGGCACGAGCTTGACGAGGTCGACGAACTCGCGCCCGTTGAGGGGCAGGTTTTCGATCGCCTGCTGCGTGATGCGGGTCGATGTCTCCGACTTGCTCGGGTCCACGAACGGGAGCTCCGCCACCACCTCCACCGCCTCTTCGACGCCGGCCGCCCCCAGCGTGAAGTCGACGCGGGTCGCCTCGTCGAGCGCCACTTCCACGGCCCTCGTGACCGCGCTGCGGAAGTTCTGCATGCGAACCTCGACGTCGTAGCGGCCGGGGGGCAGGAGCGGCACCCGGTAGGCTCCGGAGGCGATGCTGGTGGCGGTGCGGCCCCCCGGGGGGAGGCTGCCGCCGCGCACGGTGATGGTCGCGCCGGTGACGACGGCGCCGCTCTCGTCGCGCACCGTGCCGACGATGGAGCCCGTGATCTGGGCCCCCGCCGCGCGCGCGAGCAGGATGACCGCGAGAAAAACTGCCGGCCTGGCAAGTCTTTGCATCAAGGAATCCCCCGCACCCCGAACCGCGCGCTCGTGCCCCACGTGCCGACCGCGCCTTCGGTGGACTGTGGATTTATCCTTCCGGTGGCTCCGCTGTCAAGCTCCGGGGCTGGTCGCTATTCTTCTTCGGCCCGGACCTGCGCGATGCATTCATCGAACCGGGCGACGAGCGGGGGGGCGTAGCGCTCCAGGTACTGGCGGACGCTCTCGACAGAGAGGCCGGCCTTGACGAGCTCCACGACGTCGGCCCGGTCCTTGAGACGCGGCGACTTCAGCTTGAGGTCCGCGACGGCGTGCCGGACACCCAATGAGGTCACAGCCCGAGAGGCGCTCCGCATCGCCGCCAGCACGCGCGGAGCCACCACATCTTCCAGAAGCCGCAGATCGGGTGTCGTCTCGGACATCGATCGATTCCTCAGGATCGAGAGGTGCGGCGTGGTCAGCACACCCTCAGTATGCCACGCGTCTACCCCGGCCGGCTTCACGCAGGGTTGGGGTTGCGGCCATCCCGTGGGTGAACTAATCTCAACCGTTCATGCGACTTGCGCCTGCCTGCTCTCGCTCCCGGCCATCGTGGAATTGGGCGACCGCGCTCCTGTCGGCCCTCGTCCTCACCGGGGTGAGCTGCGCGGGCGGGGCCAAGGGGAGCGGGGCTCCCCCCGCAGTGGCGGTGAAGATCGAGACCGCGCGGGTAGTGCCGGTGGACGACTCGACCGAGTACGTGGCCACCCTGAAGTCCCGCGATTCCGCGGTGATCATGCCGCAGGTCGAGGGGGAGGTCACCCAGATCCTCGTGCGCTCGGGCCAGCGGGTCGCGGCCGGCACCGTGCTCATGGAGATCGACCCCGCCAAGCAGCAGGCGACGGTCAAGAGCCAGGAGGACACGCGGGCGGCCAAGCGCGCCGCCCTCGAGTACGCACGGCAGCAATACCAGCGGGTCAAGCGGCCTCCACGCCGACGGGCATCGCGAGCCAGGCGGACCTGGACCAGGCCCGGTCCGCCCTCGACTCCGCCCAGGCCGAGCTGCAGTCGCTGGAGGCGCAGGTCCGGGAAGCAGCAGGTCCAGCTCCGCTACCACCGGGTGGCGGCGCCGACCTCGGGGATCGTGGGCGACATCCCCGTGCGCGTGGGCGACCGGGTCACCAACTCGACCATGCTCACCACCGTCGACCGCCCCGGCGGCCTCGAGGCCTACGTCAACGTGTCCCTCGAACGCGCCCCCCGTCTCCGCATGGGTCTCCCCGTGCAGATCCTGGACAGCACGGGCGACGGAGCTCGCCCGCAGCCGGATCGCCTTCATCTCGCCCCGCGTCGACGACGCGACGCAGACCGTGCTCGTGAAGGCGCTCATTCCCAACGCGGAGGGCACGCTGCGCACCGCACAGTTCGTGCGGGCCCGTATCGTCTGGGAGACGCACGAGGGGCCGGTGGTGCCCGTCCTCGCCGTGTCCCGGATCGGCGGGCGGTCCTTCGCCTTCGTGGCGGTGGAAGAGAAGGGGGTCCTGGTGGCGACGGCAGAAGGCCATCCGCCTCGGGGACATCGTGGGCAACGACTACGTGGTGCTGGAGGGGATCAAGCCGGGAGACCGCGTGATCGTCTCCGGGACGCAGTTCCTCGTGGACGGCGTCCCGGTCAGCCCCAGGGTTAGCCGGACACATGTTCGTCGACTTCTTCATCCGGCGGCCCATCTTCGCCACCGTCTGCGCCCTGCTCATCATCCTCGCGGGGGCGGTGGCCATCCCCACCCTGCCCATCGCCCAGTTCCCCGACCTCGCGCCGCCCCAGGTGGTCGTCACGAGCGCCTACATCGGCGCCAGCGCCCAGGTGGTGGAGACCGCGGTCACGACACCCCTCGAGCAGCAGATCAACGGCGCGCGAGGGGATGAAGTACCTGACCTCCACCAGCGGCAACGACGGGTCAGCCTCATCACCGCCACCTTCGACCTCACCCGCGATCCCGACCTCGCCGCGGTGGACGTCCAGAACCGCGTGAACTTCGCGCTGGGGCGCCTCCCCAACGAGGTCAAGCAGACCGGGCGTGGTCGTGACCAAGACCTCCGCCAACTTCGTCTTCGGGGCCGCCGTGTCTCTCGGAGGACGAACCGGTACGACACCTCGTTCATGAGCAACTACCTCGACCTCTACGTCCAGGACGCGCTCAAGCGGGTGAAGGGCGTGGCCGACGTGTTCATCTTCGGCGAGCGCCGCTACTCGATGCGGCTCTGGCTGGACCCCGCGCGCGTGGCCAGCCGCAAGCTCACCGCCTCCGACGTGGTCGCGGCGCTCCGCGAGCAGAACGTGCAGGTGGCGGCGGGGCAGGTGGGCCAGCCTCCGGCCCGGGCCGGACAGACCTTCCAGATCAGCGTGCGCGCGGTGGGCCGCCTGACCGAGCCCGCCGAGTTCGAGAACATCATCCTGAAGACCGCCGAGGACGGCACCCTCGGTGCGCCTCCGGGACGTGGGCCGGGTCGAGCTGGGCGCCGAGGACTACGGCTCCGAGCTGCAGTTCAACGGCCAGCGAGGCGGTGGGCATCGGCCTCACCCAGCTCTCCAACGCCAACGCCCTGGAGGTCGACCGCGCGGCCCTCGCGGAGCTGGAGCGGCTCTCCAGCGGTTCCCTCCCGGGATGAAGTACCGCCTCGCCTTCGACGCCACCGACGTGGTCCACGAATCGATCCAGGACGTCCTCCTCACCCTCGCCGCGGCCATCGCCCTCGTGATCCTCGTCATCTTCGTCTTCCTCGAGGACTGGCGCAGCACGCTCATCCCCGCCGCCGCCATCCCCGTCTCCCTGATCGGCACCTTCGCCTTCGTGAAGCTCCTCGGCTTCTCGATCAACACCCTGACGCTCTTCGGCATCACCCTCGCCACCGGGCTCGTGGTGGACGACGCGATCGTGGTGATCGAGAACATCGAGCGGCACATCGCGGAAGGGGAGAAGAACGCGCCCGCAAGGCCGCCTCGGCGGCGATGAAGGAGGTGACCGGCGCCGTGATCGCGACCTCGCTCGTGCTGGTGGCGGTCTTCGTGCCCGTGGCCCTCTTCCCGGGCACCACCGGGATCCTCTTCCGCCAGTTCGCGCTGACGATCGCGTTCTCCATCGCCATCTCCGCCTTCAACGCCCTGACCCTCACGCCGGCGCTCTCGGCGCTGCTCCTCGGGCCGGCGAGCACGGAGGCAAGGGCTGGTTCTTCACCCACGTGGACCGCATCGATCCAGCGCCTCCACCGATGGATACCGGCGACGTGCTCCGGCGCTTCCTGGGCCGCCGGCGCCTCGCCCTGGTGCTCTTCCTGGTCGGGCTGGGCCTGACCGTACCTCGTCTACCAGCGGGTGCCGCAGGGCGTTCGTGCCCGACGAGGACCAGGGCTGGGGCATCGTGGCCGTCCAGGCCCCCGAGGGGGCCTCTCTCGACTACACGAAGAAGATCGGCGAACAGGTCCAGGCGCATCCTGATGAAGACCCCCGAGATGGACACGGTGTTCGCGGTACCGGCTTCAGCTTCGCGGGCACCGCCCCCAACCGCGGCCTCCTGTTCTTCGGCCTCAAGCCGTACGCCGCAGCGCCGCGGCAGCGAGCACTCGGCCGCAGGCCGTGATCAACCGCCTGCGCGGCGCCGCTCGGCGGCGATCACGGGAGCGCTGGTGATCCCCTTCCTGCCTCCCGCCGTGCAGGGCCTCGGGCAACTTCGGCGGCTTCCAGTACGTGCTGCAGGACCAGGGCGGGCACACCCTGGACGAGCTGGCGAGGGTGGCGCAGGACGTGGTGCGCCAGGGCAACGACGAGCGGCACCCTCGAGCGGCCTCTTCACGAGCTTCACCGCGAGACGACCCCCAGTTCGTGGTGACCATCGACCGGGAGAGGGCCAAGGCCATGCAGCGTCCCCCTGCAGCAGATCACCGACACCCTGCAGATCTACATGGGCTCGGCCTACGTCAACGACTTCGACTTCAACAACCGCTCCTATCGCGTCTACGTCCAGGCCGACAAGCAGTTCCGCTCCGAGCCCCGCGACATGCGCGAGTTCTACGTCCGGTCCGACGGAGGGCGCCATGGTCCCCCTCGACAACCTGGTGCGGATGGAGCGAGACGACCACTCCGCAGGTGATCAGCCCACTACAACCTCTTCCGCTCCGCCGAGATCGACGGCGCGGCCGCCCCCGGGACGCAGCTCCGGGCGAGGCCATCGCGGCCATGGAGGCCCTGAGCCGGAAGGCGCTGCCCCTGGGCTTCGGCTACGAGTGGACGGGGCTGTCCCTCGAGGAGCTGGAATCCGCGGGGACCGCGGCCCTCCTCTTCGGCCTCGGCACGCTCGTCGTCTACCTGACCCTCTCCGCCCAGTACGAGAGCTTCGTCCTGCCCTTCATCGTCCTCCTCGCGGTGCCCATGGCCCTCCTGGGCGCCCTCCTCGCGCAGTGGGTCCGCGGACTCCAGAACGACGTGTACTGCCAGATCGGGCTCGTCATGCTCGTGGGCCTCGCCAGCAAGAACGCGATCCTGATCGTGGAGTTCGCGGAGCAGCTCCGGGAGCGCGGCCTGTCGATCGTGGAGGCGGCGGTGGAGGCCGCCCGCATCCGCCTCCGCCCCATCCTCATGACCTCCTTCGCGTTCATCCTCGGCGTCGTCCCGCTCGTGCTCGCGGGGGGCGCCGGCCAGGGGGGCCGCCACTCCGTGGGCACCACCGTGTTCGGCGGGATGATCGCCTCCACCCTGCTCAACCTCTTCTTCATTCCCGTCCTCTACCTGGCCATCGAGGAGGCGCGCGAGCGGCGGGGGCATGTGCGCTCCCGGGAAGGGTCCGCGATGCCCACGGGGTCATGAAGCGGCGGAACGACCTCGAGAACGCCGGCCGGCATCGTTACGTCAACGGAAGGCGGCTCCGACTATTACAGGTCACGACCGCGTAGACCCAAGCGTCCGTCCTATCCCGAAGAATCCGAGCTCGCGCGGCGCGCCTCGACCGGCGATTCGGCCGCGAGTGGCAGGCCGCGAAAGGCGAAGTAGAGCCGCAGGTCGTAGACGATCTTCAGCCCCCCCGCCAGGAGGAAGGGCGCGGGGGTGGCGGCTAGGGCCATGGTCAGGCCGGAAACGACGGGGGCGCACGCCTGGGCGAGCGCGCGCGCGCTGACCGTCAACCCCGCCGCCGCGGGCCTCTCCTCGGGAGCGACGAGGGCTACGGTGTAGGCCTGTCGGGTGGGCACGTCCATCTGCGACAGCACGTGCCGCGCGAGGAGGACGGCGGCCGCGGCCCCGAACGTAGGCATGAACGGCACGATCAGCAGGAGCACGTTCGAGGGGAGATGGGTGAAGACCATCGTGTTCAGGAGGCCCACCCGCTCCGCGACCCGCGCCGCGACCAAGAAGGACAGGGCCGAGAGCAGGTTGGTGCCGAAGAAGAGGGCCCCCAGCGCCTCCGGGCCCGCTCCGAAGCGAAGGTAGAACCAGTAGGCGAGGAGGCTCTGCATGATGAAGCCGCCGGCGAAGGCGTCGAGGGCCTGGAGGCGCGCGAGCCGGAGCACGGCACCCCGCGACCGGCCGAGCCCGAGGGACCCGAGCGAGCGGACCGAGGCCGTGGCTTCGGGACTCTGTCGCGCGAGCCGCACGTAGAGAAGAGTCAGGAGGACGCCCGCGGCCGCATAGGCCAGCAACATCCCGCGCTGCGCCTGCAGCTCGTCGAGGCCATGTCGAACCGCCCCGCCGAGAACGGCCCCCGCGGCGGCGGCTCCCGCGGCCGCGGGCAAGAAGGCGAACACGTTGTACCAGCCGAACACCCTCACCGACGAGCCCGAGCGCGTGGCCCCCGGGAGCAGGGCCTGCTCCATGGGCGCGAACGGCCCCGCCTCCAGCCCGTTCGGGCTGAGCGTCCCCAGCACCGCCCCGGCCAGGAGGAGCGCGCGGCTCTCCGCGGTGGCGAGCAGGAGCCCGCCGAGGGCGATGAGGGGCGCGGTCAGGACCATCACGCGTGCGGGGCCCCAGCGTGCGGCCATCGTCGAAAGAAAAAGGGTGAGCAAGGCGTCCTCGACCATGGTCGCGGTGAAGACGAGCCCGATCTCTCCCGCCCCGAGCCCGCGCCGGGCGAGGTAGAGGGCGATGAAGACGGAGAGCCAGCCGAACGCGAACGACCGCAACGCGCGGCCGGCGAATATCAGGTGGAGAGTCGTCACCGCCCGCCGGCAGCTGCCCTCCGGACGCTGAAGCGGACCCGGCCCCCGAGGGGATCGCGCTCCAGGGCGAGGCGGCCGCCGCGGGGGACGAGAGCGATCCGGTGGAGCACGTCGTCCGACGGCAGGCCGACCAGGGCTTCGGCCCTTCCCGGAACCTCGCCGTAGGCGACCAGCTCCAGCTTCGACCAGTCCATCTGTGCCGTCGATTGGGCGAGCGTGATGTGCGGCAGGACCGCGCCCTCGCGCACCAGGACAACAGCGGGAATCGGGCCCGCCTCGATCCGCTGCCAGCCCCGGCCATAGACGCGGCCGGTCTGGTAATCCACCCAGCGGCCGCCCGGCAGGTAGACCTCGCGGCCGCTCGCCCCCGCCTCCAGGAGCGGGGCCACGAGCAGGTCCGAGCCGAACAGGTACTCGTCCTCGACGCCCCACGCCCCCGGGTCGTCCGGGTACTCGACGAAGAGGGCCCGCAGCATGGGCAGTCCGCGCTCCGACGCGTCCCGGGCCTGGGCGTAGACGTACGGCATCAGCCGGTATTTCAGCTCCGCCGCCCGGCGATAGTCGTCGAGGAACTGCGGGCCGAACTCCCACGGCTCCTTGGGGGGCGTGCCGTGGCTGCGGCTGTGCGAGGTCAGCATCCCGAAGGGGACCCAGCGGCGGTAGACCTCTTCCGCCCTGTCTCCGAAGAATCCCCCGATGTCGTGGCTCCAGAACGTGAAGCCGGAGAGGCCCAGGGAGAGGCCGCCCCGCAGCGTCGCCGCCATCCCCGCGTCCATCTTGCCGGCGTCGCCGCCCCAATGCACCGGGTAGCGCTGGCTCCCCGCCCACGCGCTCCGCGCCCAGATGAGGCTCTCCCCGCTCACCTCGCGCGTGATCTCGGCCACCGTCCGGTTGTAGCGCAGCGGGTAGAGGTTGTGCTCGTAAAATCCGCTCCGCCCCGAAGCGTAGAGCCCGGTGAGGGGCGCCGCCTCCCCGAAGTCGACCTTTATCACTCCAACTCCGAGACGGAGGAGCGCCCCGATCTTCTCGCGGTACCAGGCCACCGCCTCGGAGTTGGAGAAATCCAAGACCGCGTCGTCGTACGGCAGGTTTCCCTTCCCGTCCCGCACGACCAGTCCCTTCGAGATGATTTCCGGGAATAGTCTGTTGTTCGGGACGAAGTACGGGAGCTGCCAGAGCGAGATGTGGAAGCCCTCGCGCTTGAGGTCGGCGATCATCTTCGCGGGGTCCGGGAAGCGCGTCTTCGAGAACTCGTAGTCGCAGCGCCAATCCGTCTCGAACCAGCCGGTGTCGAGGTGGATCACGTCGCTCGGGATCCGTTCCTGCCGGAGCCGGGCCGCCACCGCGCGCACCTCTTCCTCGGAGAAGTAGCTGATGCGGCTCATCCACAGGCCGAAGGACCACAGGGGCGGCATGGGGGCCTTGCCCGTGAGCTTCGTGTACTCGTCGAGGATCTCCTTGGGCGAGCCCAGGAACACGAAGAGGTCCAGCTCGTCGTCGCCGAGGAGGAGCGCGTTGCTGCCCTGGAAGGTCGCCCCCATGTCGAAGGTGGCGGGAGCCGAGGTGTGCACGAACATCCCGTAGCCGCGGCTGCTCAGGAAGAACGGGATCGGCTTGTACATCCGCTCGTTCTCCGCCCCGTTCGCGTCGTTGGTCCAGAGCACGACCCGCTGGCCGCGCTTGTCGAGGCGGGTGAAGGACTCTCCGGTGCCGAAGAGCTTCTCCCCCGAGGAGAGGGAGAACACGGCTCCCACGCTCCGCGAGAAGTCCGAGGAGCGACGGACGAAGCAGAAGGGGAGGGCGGGGACGAGGGTGTTCGCGTAGTCGCTCGTGTGCTGGGTGTGGGTGAGGAGGCGCCCCCGCGCGTCGCGGAACTCTACGTGCCAGGGTTTCTCCGTGACCGTGACCGAGCCGAAGGCGCTGGCATAGCGATGCCCACCCGGCACCGGCTCATGCTTCCAGGAGCCGTCGCTCTTCGGCTCGGCCACGAGCATGAGCGAGGCCGCGGCGGGCCGCACCTCGACGCCCGTGCGCATGCGGAGGCGCACCGCCCGGGGGGTGACGAACTGGAGCGAGAACGGCAGGTCGGGGTTCGTCGGGTACTCGCGCCCCGGGAAGACTTCGCCCTCGAACGGCCGGAGCACCGCCTCCATGTTGTCGAAGGCGAGGCGCGGATAGAGGTGATGCCGCTTCCACGTCACCTCGCCCGAGGCGGCGGCGGGGTCGAAGCGGGCGAGGCTGTCGGCAAGGTAGTAGGCGTTCGTGTAGTCGCGGAAGTCGCGGCTCACGTCCACGAGATCGCTCAGGAGCGGGGGCGGCTGGTTGGCGGGCTGGGCGTGCGCCACCGCCGCCCCGAGCAGGCAGGCGGCGAGGCCGAGCGGGCGGATCATGGGCGCGAGGACTCCAACACGCCCGATTCGGGTGTGTCAAGGCGAGGAGGGCGCGGTGCTAGAATCCGCGCTCATGTCCACGATGCGCCTGACCCTCGCTCTCGCCGGTCCCGTCGTCTTCCTCGCCGCCGCGCCCGCGGACCGCCCGCTCTACCGGGACCCGAGCCAGCCCGTCGACGCGCGCGTGGCCGACCTGCTCGCCCGCATGACGCTCGAGGAAAAGGTCGCCCAGACCCTGGGCCTGTGGAAGGACAAGGAGCGCATCACGGACGAGGACGGCAGCTTCTCTCCCGAGAAGGCGGCCAAGGAGATTCCCGAGGGCATCGGGGAGCTCGCCCGGCCCAGCGAGCTGCGGGACGCTCCCCGCAAGATCCGGCCCGGCCCGCGGGAGAACGCCGTGTTCGTCAACGCCGTGCAGAAATGGCTGGTCGAGAAGACCCGGCTCGGGATCCCGGCCCTCACCCACGAAGAGGCGCTGCACGGCCTGACCGCGCCCCGGGGGACGCACTTCCCCATCCCGATCGCCCTCGCCAGCAGCTGGGACCCCGCCCTCCTCGAGCGGGTGATGAGCGTGGCCGCGCTCGAGGCGCGGGCCCGGGGGACCTACCACGTGCTCTCCCCCGTCCTCGACCTCGCCCGCGATCCCCGGTGGGGCCGCACGGAGGAGACCTACGGTGAGGACCCGTACCTCGTCTCGCGCCTCGGGGTCGCCGCCATCCGCGGCTACCAGGGGGGGAGCCAGACCCTGGCCAAGGACAAGGTCTTCGCCACCGCCAAGCATTTCGCGGACCACGGGCCGAACGAGGGCGGGATCAACACCGCGCCCAGCAACTTCTCCGAGCGGGTGATGCGCGAGCAGTACCTCCTTCCCTTCGAGGCGGCGGTGGTGGAGGCGGGGGTGATGACGGTCATGCCCTCCTACAACGAGATCGACGGCGTCCCCTCCCACAAGAACCGCTGGCTGCTCGACAAGGTCCTGCGCCAGGAGTGGGGCTTCCGCGGGCTCGTGGTCTCCGACTATTTCGCGATCGAGCAGATGCAGACGCGCCACGCGGTCGCGGCCGACCTCGCGGACGCGGCGCGCCAGGCCCTCGAGGTGGGTGTCGACATCGAGCTTCCCGACCCCAAGGCCTACGCGACGCTCGTGAAGCAGATCCGCGCGGGCCGGGTCTCCGAGGCCGCCCTCGACCGCTCGGTGGCCCGCATCCTCCGCGCGAAGCTCCTGGCCGGTCTCTTCGAGGACCCCTACGCGGACCCGGAGCGCGCGGACCGGGTGAGCAACGCCCCGGAGCACCAGGCCCTCGCCCTCGAAGCCGCGCGGCGATCGCTCGTCCTGCTCAAGAACGACGGGGGGCTCCTGCCGCTCGACCGCAAGAAGCTCCGGACGATCGCCGTGGTCGGACCGAACGCCAAGGGCGTCCGGCTCGGCGGCTACTCGAGCGACCCCGGCCGCGGGATCGACATCCTCCAGGGGATCCGCGAGAAGGCGGGGCCGGGCGTCCGCGTGCTCTACGCGGAGGGGGTGCGCATCACCGAGCACGAGCCGGACTGGACGGGAGACAAGGTCGTGTTCGGCGACCCCGTGAAGAACCGGCAGCGCATCACGGAGGCGGTGGCGGTGGTCGGCCAGGCCGACCTCGCCGTCGTCGTCGTGGGCACGAACGAGTCCACGTCGCGCGAGGCGTGGGCGGACGACCATCTGGGCGACGTGGCCGACCTGCGGCTCTCCTCGCAGCAGGACGAGCTGGTGGACGCCGTGCGCCGGACCGGGAAGCCGGTGGTGGTGGTGCTGATCAACGGCCGCCCGCTCGCCATCCCCCGGATCGCGGAGACGGTCCCCGCGATCCTGGAAGGCTTCTACCTCGGTCAGGAAGGGGGCACGGCGCTCGCGGAGGCGCTCTTCGGCGAGGTCAACCCGGGGGGGAAGCTCCCGATCTCGTTCCCCCGCCACGTGGGCCAGCTCCCGGTGTACTACGGGCGCAAGCCGAGCTCCTTCCGGAGCTACCTCGACATGCCGCGGGCGCCGCTCTACTCCTTCGGCCACGGCCTGAGCTATACGACCTTCAGGATCGACAACCTCGGGGTCGCCCCCGCGAAGATCGGCCCGGGGGGCCGGGCGACGGTGACGGCGGACGTGGCCAACACCGGAGCCCGCGCCGGCGACGAGGTCGTCCAGCTCTACATCCGCGACCGGGTCTCCTCCGTGACCCGGCCCTCCCGGGAGCTGCGCGGCTTCCAGCGCGTGGGCCTGGCTCCTGGGGAGAAGAAGACCGTCACCTTCACGCTTGGTCCGGAAGCGCTGGCCCTCTACGACGAGTGGATGGTGCGGGTGGTCGAGCCGGGGCTTTTCGACGTGATGGTCGGGAGCAGCCTGGACAGCCTCACCACGGCCACCCTGGAGGTCGTGCGCCCCTGAGAAGGCGCCGCGGGCCCCCCCGGGGGCCACGAGGCCCATTAATAGAGGTCCGCCGGACGGTGCCCCAAGGGCTCCCCCCGCGCGAAAGCGCTCTCAGCGCAACTCTCACGCCTGCTTGAGTTTGGCATTGACAGGAGCGGGAGTGGACTCTTAGTCTACGGGTTGGATCGCGAGGCTCTGACCGCGAAGGGAAGGGCAGTGGGGGCAAACAACAACTCGAACGGGTCGCGCCCGGCCGATTTCCCCAAGGGCTTTCTCTGGGGAGCCGCCACCTCGGCCTACCAGATCGAGGGGGCCTTCGACGCCGAGGGTCGCGGCGAGTCGATCTGGGACCGGTTCTGCCGCACGCCGGGCAAGGTCGAGACCGGCGCCACCGGCGACGTCGCCTGCGACCACTACCACCGCTGGCGCGAAGACGTCGCCCTGATGAAGGACCTGGGCCTCCAGGCCTACCGCTTCTCCATCTCCTGGCCCCGTGTCCTCCCCGAGGGCCGCGGGCGGGTCAACGAGAAGGGGCTCGACTTCTACAGCCGGCTCGTGGACGCGCTCCTGGACGCCGGCATCACCCCCTTCGCGACGCTCTTCCACTGGGACCTGCCGCAGCGCCTGCAGGACGAAGGGGGCTGGCCGCGCCGCGCCACCGCGGAGGCGTTCCTCGACTACGTGGAGGCCGTGACCCGCCGCCTCGGCGACCGGGTACGGCACTGGATCACGCACAACGAGCCCTGGTGCGCGAGCCTCCTGTCCCACCAGGTGGGCCGGCACGCTCCCGGCTGGACCGATTGGCCGGCCGCCCTCGCCGCCAGCCATCACCTCCTGCTCTCCCACGGCGCCGCCGTTCCCATCGTGCGCGCCCACAGCCCCGGGGCGGAGGTCGGGATCACCCTCAACCTCACGCCCGCCGAGCCCGCCTCCCCGAGCCGTGCCGACCGCGACGCCTGCCGGCACTTCGACGGCTACTTCAACCGCTGGTTCCTCGATCCCATCCATGGCCGGCAGTATCCGGCGGACATGGTCGCCGACTACGAGGCGGCGGGCCGGCTCCCCCGGGACTGGAAGAACCTCGTGCGACCCGGCGATCTCGAGACGATCGCGGCGCCCACCGACTTCCTGGGCGTGAACTACTACAACCGCGCGGTCGTCCGCAGCGACGTCCCGGAAGCCGAGAACCTCCCGCGCACGGTGTTCCTCGCCCCGGAATCGGAGTGGACCGAGATGGGCTGGGAGGTCCACCCGGACGGGCTCTACCAGACGCTCTGCCGCGTGTACTTCGAGTACGGCCCCCGGCGGATCTTCGTCACCGAGAACGGCGCGAGCTGGACGGACGTCCCCGAGCCGAGCGGCCGCGTCCGGACGAGCGGCGGCGGATCTTCGTGAAGGAGCACCTTCGGGCCGCCCGTCGGGCGGTGGAGGCGGGGGTGCCGCTCCAGGGCTACTTCGTCTGGTCGCTCCTCGACAACTTCGAGTGGGAGCGCGGGTACTCGCAACGCTTCGGGATCGTCTGGGTGGACTATCCCACCCAGCGGCGCATCCCGAAGGACACCGCGCTCTGGTACCGCCGCGTCATCCAGGGGAACTCGGCGGAGGTCGACTGAATCACCGCGCGCGTCAGCGCGCGGATGTGACCGGCTCTCCCGGCGTCGCCGCGACCACCCGCCCCGTGCCCCGCTCGAAGAGGACGAGGCGCGCCCTCAGGGGCTCCACGGGGATCTCGTAGGCGCGCCCTTCGACGCGGACGCGCCTTCGGGCCGGAGCCGGCGTCTCGTTGACGCACACGGCGAGGACCGCCCGCGGAGCGTCGAGGAGACGCGCGGCCACGCGGGTGTTGGAGGCGTTCACCTCCACTCCCGCCGCCTCCAGGGCGGCTCCAAGCAGGGCGGCGAGCGGCTCCTCCTCCTGGGCGAACTCCAGGGGCAGCGGCTCGTGCCAGATCGTTGCCCACGAGCCGCGCGGGCTCCGGCTTCCCGCTCCGGCGCAGCCACTCCTGGGCGAGCCCCTCGAAGGCGAGCCAGGCCTCGCCCCCCGTGGCGCCCCACCGCGTCGCCTCGTGAAGGGCCACCGGACGGCCGGCGTCGACGATCCCGAGCGCGCGCAGCGGCTCGGGGACGCGCCCGTAGGGGTCGCCCTCCACTGCGCCCGTGACGAGAACGCGCGTCCCGGCGCGCGACGCCTCCAGGAGCGCCCGCGCCGCGTCTTCTCCCAGCATCTCGGGCACCGGAACGAGCACGAGCTTCGCTCCCGCGCAGGCGCTCGGCGGTGAGACGCAGCTCGGAGAGTGCGGTGGGGACGACGCCGAAGCGCTCGGCGAGCAGGCGCACCACGCGCTTGCGTGGCGTCGACCCCGCCCGGACGACCCGCGAAGAGGCGCGAGTGCGGGATCACGAGCACCACGGGATCGGGCTCGAAGTCGTCGAGGTAGGGCCGCGGCCTCCCGGAAGAAGGCGGCGAGCGCGGGCAGGGCCCTCAGCTCGGGCTTGGCCGTGCCGTCGGGACGGAAGAGGCCGATCATCGCCTCGTTCTCGATCGGGCTGAAGGGGTTGATGTTCCAGGCCCACTCCACGACCCCGCGCCCCGCGGGCGGCGAAGGCGTAGGCAAACTTCCTTTCGAGCAGCCGCGCCGCCGCCTCGGGGGTGCGCCAGGGATTGCCGTCCAGGTCCTCGAGCGCATGATGCCCGGTCTCCTGGTGGAGGTTCGGCTTCTCCGGCACCTTGGTCACGACGCCGTCCCACGAGCAGGTCGTCGTTGTTCCACCAGGTGTGGACGGCGGTGTAGTCGACGGACTCGGCAGTGCAGCTGCTGGGCGGGCGCGGTCCCCGGTGCCGCCCTCGTCCTGGCCGAGCGTGACGAGCACGTCCCCGCCCGCCGCCTTCAGCACGTCGCGCAGCGTGGCCGCCCAGCCCGCCACCACCGCCTGCGAGAACTCGTCGAAGTCGCGGGCCTTGCGCGGCCGCCGCTCCTCGCGCAGGAACGACTGGCTCAGCTCCGGAAGAGCGGGTAGCTCTGAAACGTCCTCACTCGCGTCGCGCCAGATGTCCCGGAGGCGAAGGCTCGTCGGCGTCGTGTTGCTTCCGCACCCACTCCAGCCAGGCGCGACGCTCGTGGGCATCGCCGATCGGCCGGTTGCTCCAGAGGCCGTCGGGAGGAGCGTAGGACGGCTCGTTGATCAGGTCCCAATGGATCCATCCCACGCCGCGGAAGCGGGTCGCGAAGAGCGTGAGGAGCGCGCGCTGGCCTTCGAGGGCCCGCGGATCCAGGTACGGGTTCGTTCCCGAGTAGGCGGGGGGCAGGAAGGCGAAGAAGTTGAAGCACACGGGAATGCCGTGGCGGGCCGCGGTCAGGACGTAGGCCTCGAGCGCGGCGAGCACACCCTCGTCCACGGCCCCGGGGTCGAGCATGGCCCGGGACCAGGCCGTCCAGAGGCCGGTGCGCACGAGGTTCACACCCTGGCGCGCCATCTCGCGGAAGTCGCGGTCCCAGACGTGGGGGTTCGGCTCGAACAGGAACTTGCGGTGCACGTCCGAAGCCATGTACGTCGTCCCCACGATGGGCAACGGCTGGCCGTCCCGCCGGATCCAGTCGCGCGAGACGCTGAGGCCGTGGTGCCGACAGGAGCAGCTTCTCGTCCTTGACCCAGAAGCCGGTGGTGACCGACCGGGGATGCCAGGGCGCGTCGGGGGTCGCCACCTCGGCGTGATAGAGGCCGGGAGGAAGGGGCGGGGTCGTGCGGATCAGGATCTGGCCGGTTCGGAGTTCGGCCGGACCGTCGAGCGTTACCTCGCCGGCGAACACGTTCTGACCGGCGTCGTCACGCACGCGGACGAGCGCCCGTCCGGGAGTGCGCTCGTCCGCGTGTGGCATGGGCCGGGAAAGAATCACACGCAAGATCGCAGGCTCTCCAGGCGCTACCGAAGCCCGCACGGGCCGCGCCACGAGCTCGACCGCACCCTCGAGGGCGCGCCGCACGGCTTCCCCGATCACGGAGGCGGGAAGCCGTGCGTGTGTGGGGGCCAGCACCCAGCGCGCCCCCGCCTCCGCCGCGCGGAGGCGGTCGATCTCGAGCAGCGGGCAAAGCCGCGGCGTTCCTTCTGCGTCGAGCACGTGCACCAGCGGCCGCAGCACGCCGTCGCGAGGGCCGGAGGAGCCGTCCTCGCGCTCCATGTCCTTCCTCCGCGTCAGACGCACGGTCAGGGCCCAGGCCCGCGAGACTTCGGGCCAGCCGCTCTCCCATCCCGTCTCCGCCACGCTCACCGTCCGCGCGGGACCCGGCCCGAAGGCGCTCGCCTCCAGGGCGTCCACGGGCCCGATCAGGAACTCGTGGGCGAACGTGGGCTGGCGCAGGAGAGGGACGTAGCGGGGCGGGCTCCCGGGCTCGGCGCGCACCGGCTGGTGGAACGGGGCCCCTCCGAGCACCACCAGTCCCCCGCCGCCCCGGACGAAGCTGCGGATCGCGGGCCAGGCCTCGATCGGAAACGCGCTTCCGTACGGGAGGACCAGGACGTCGAACTCGCGGAGGCGCAGGCGCTCCGCGAGGTCGCCGGAGGAAGTCAGGGCCGCCACGGGAAGGTCCCGGAGCGCCTCGTCCAGAGTCTCCCCGTCGATGGGGGGTGCATCCACCGTGGGGAAGCCGGGGGCCCTGAATATCGCGGCCCGTGGGGGCCGCTGCGTGTCGCGGCGATCGGGTGCGGGTCCGCGTTCTTCGCTGAAAGCGGTTTCCATCAATGAAAGCGCGATCGCGCACGCGAGAACGCTGCGAAGCCTAACGACACGGTGCCTCCGGGCCGACGAGCGCGGGATATCATGGGAGAGCTTGGGCGAGGTGCGTGTGATGGGCAAGACGATCCTCCTGGTCCTGACCGGCGATCCGAGCGGAGAGACCGACCACTACCAGGTCCTCCAGGAGCAGGAAGCGCGCTCGGAGGCGGCGGCCGCGGGTCTGCAACTCGAGATCGTCTTTGCAAGCGGCTTCGACCACCTGCGCGTCATCAAGAAGCGCCTCCGCGAGGCGGAAGGGACCCGCCTCGATGCGGTGATCGTCGAGCCGTCCAGCGTCGCCTCCGCCGGCCTCCTCCTGAAGCAGCTCAAGGGAACGACCGGCCTCGTCCTCCTCAATGCCTGGACCCCGGAAGTGGAGGAATACGGACGCGACTGGGGCGCCGGCATTCCCTTCGGCACCGTCAGCACCGACCACGAGAGCATCGGTCGCATCCAGGGAGGGCAGGTGGGGGCGCTCCTCCCGAAGGACGGACAAGTGCTCTGCGTCACCGGCCCTCCCGGCTCCTCGGCCGCGGTCCAGCGCCTCGAAGGGCTGAAGGCGGCCCTGGGCGAGCACCCCCTCTACGAGGCGGCCGCCGGCTACTGGACCGAATCCGACGGCGCCGCCGCCTTCGACCGCTGGTACGGCATCTACCGCAAGCGGTCCTTCCGGGTCGACGTGGTCGCGGCCCAGAGCGACGAGCTGGCCATGGGCGTGCGCCGCGCGTGCGAGGCGGTCGCCGATCCCGGCCACCGGGAGATGCTGCTCAGAGCACCCCTCCTGGGCGTCGACGCCTGCCCCGACTACGGCCGCAAGCTCGTGGACTCGGGCCGGCTCACGGCCAGTGTCGTCACGCCCGCCAACACCGGGGAAGCCATCCGCCATCTGCGCGCCTTCTGGGAGAAGGGACGTCCGCTGCCCCTTCAGGCGCTGACCCGGCCGCAGCCCTATCCGGCCTGAGGGGCCCGTCGGCGCGCCCCGGACAAAACGAACGGGCTGCGAGCCCGAAGGCCCGCAGCCCGTGATGGAGTCGCGAAGAGCCGGCCTCAGAACCTCAGCCGGATTCCAAGCTGCAGCAGGCGCGCCATTGCCGCCTGAGAGAGCTGACCGAAACCACCGGCGGGCGTCGAGCTGACAACCCGGGTGGCCGTCGCCCCGTTGCCGGTGTCGTACACGGTGTTGTTCGGCACCCACTGCGTCTCCTGATTCCCGCCGAACAAACCGAGCAGGTTGGTCGTGTTGAGGACGTTGAACAGCTCGGCGCGGAACTGGAGCTGCACCCTCTTGCCGAGCTTGATGTTCTTGTAGAGCGCCGCATCCCACTGGAAGAAGCTGGGCCCGTCGCAGATGTTGCGGCCGGCGTTCCCGTTGGTCCCGATCTGGAAGCCGTCGATCGTGAACTTGGCCGGGTTCAGCCAAGCCGCCTTGTTGTCGCTGTCGATGTGGCAGGGCTGGTCCTCGACCACGTTGGGCCGCTGGTTTCCGGTGTATCCCGTGCCCGTGATGCCCGCGTTTCCGTCGAGCCCGGTGGGATTGCTCACGAACACCGTGATCGGGTAGCCCGAGCCCGCCTGGACGATGCTGGTGAATTCCCAGTTGCCCAGCACGTGCTTCTGGAAGCCCGACTTGTCGTCGAACGTGGGCAGGGCCCAGACGAGGCTGGCGTTGAAGATGTGCCGGCGGTCGTTGTTGCCGCGCGCCTTGTCCAGGTCGGGCTGGGTGCTGTCCGTGTAGGTGTTCCGCACGCTGAGTCCGGAGTCGGCGTTTGAGAGTCCAGTGTTCCCGATCGACTTGGACCACGTGTAGGCGAGGGAGTACTGCGAGCCGCTGCCGAAGCGACCGCGGAGGGCGGCCTGCAGAGCGTTGTAGGTCGAGTACCGGTTGTGCGTCCAGAGAATAGGGTTGCTGCCCGCGCCGAGGCCGGCGACGTTGTTGAGAGGCCGCAGCGCTGCGTTCCCGGTTTGCGCGAAGGCCAGGCGATTCTGGGGCAGGACCTCGTTCATGTTGGTGTTACCGAGGAGGTCGGCACCCCGGGAGCCCACGTAGGCGACTTCCAGCACGGTGTTGCGCACGATCTCGTGCTCGAACGCGGCGTTGTACTGCCAGTTGTGCGAGTTGCTATCGTCCTGCGCGAGGCCGGCGCCGGGCGATCCATAGGCTGCGGAGGCGCCACCGACCACAGGGGTGGCCGCCGCGAGGGTCCGCGTCACGTTGGCCACTCCCGCGAACGGCGGGTTCCCGCCGAGGCCCAGCCCCGGGCTCACCCGCTCGCGCTGGTAGAAGAGACCGCCACCGACACGGACGGCCGTCTTGCCGTTGCCGTGGACGTCCCAGGCCAGGCCGAGGCGAGGGGCGAAAAAGAGGAACTTGATGGGCGTGAGGGAGCGGTTCACACCGTCGCTCCCACCGGGCACGCCCAGGGCCGGGCAGGGGTTCGTTCCCGGCGGGTAGGTCATGCCATTGCACGAGCTGTTGCCCAGCGCCGGGTTGGCAGTGGAGGGGTCGAAGCTCCCCGTTCTGTCCTGGGCATCGTACGTCGGCATTAAGTGGCTCATGCGCGCGCCGTAGTCGACGGTAAACCGGGGGCTCACCTTGTACGAGTCGGCCACGTAGAACTCGAAGTCCTTCCAGCGCTGCTGGACGGGCACATTCGCCCGGATCTCGCTGGTGTTCCACACCATCCCGGAGAGCAGCCAGTTCCCGATCGTGTTCCCCGTGTTCACCCCGGAGATGTAGCCGTTCGGTCCGAGGATACCGGCGGTGCCGTTCACCTGGACCGATTCCTGCGACGTGTTGGCGGGCTCCTCGTTCTTCTCGTTGTAGCTCCACAGGAAGCCGGCCTTGACGAAGTGCTTGCCGAAGACCGCGGAGTAGTCGTCCTTGAGGTTGTACAGGGCCTCGTTGTTCGTCCAGGGCGCCTGGTTCCACAGGACGCCGCCCCCGTAGGGACCGAGGGAGCCCCAGTTCGCCATCGGCTGACCCTGGCCTCCCTCCGCCTTGATGTCCGCCGGATACGTCGTGGGGATGGCGGAGGTGAGCGTCTGGACCAGCTCTGGACTGTCCCCGCCTCGGGTCACGGTGATCGTGTTCGCCGAGTAGGAGAAGGAGAGGGAGTTCACCATGCTCGAGCCGATGTTCTTGTTGAGCTGGGCCACGAGGATCTTGGCCGGCTGGTCCCAGTTCGAGGTGACCACCGGGAACGAGTCGTCGCCCCACATGGTGGTGGGGCTGCTGCCGTTGATGGCGGACCAGCTGTCCTTGGTGTAGCGCACCATCAAGCGGGTGGTGTTCGTGATCGTCCAGTCCATGCGGCCGTTGATCTGGTCCCAATTGACGGGCGCGGAGACAGCCGTGACCCAGTTGTTGCAGCTCCCGGCACTCGGGGTCACGTTGGGCAGGGACATGAGCTGCATCATCGCCTTGCCACCGGGATCGATCCGGTTCGCGGGGATGATGTTGCCGGGGAAGGGCTGGCCGGTGAGCGGATCGATCGGCTTGGGGTCCGAGCAACCGGGGACGCCGGGCCCGCTGAAATCGCCGTTGCGCTCGGCCTGGGTCGGCACGAACGAGTTGCTGACCCTGGCCGAGTCGTTCTTGTTCTTCTCGTACGAAAGGAAGAAGTGCAGCTTGTCCTTGAGAACCGGGCCGCCGAAGGTTCCGCCGTAGTCGTCCCAGTGCAGGGGTGCCGCGGGCTGGCCGGCCTGCTCCAGGAAGTAGTCGGGCGAGTTCCAGGAGTCCCGGCGCGCGTAGTAGTAGCCGCTGCCATGGAACTCGTTCGTGCCGGAGCGGGTCACGAGGTTGACCTGGGCGCCGCCGGCCTGGCCGAACTCGGCCCCGTAGTTGTTGCGCTGGATCTTGAACTCCTCGATAGCGTCGACCGAGGGGTAGACGAGAATCGTGCGGTTGGAGCCGACGTCGTTGTTGTTGGCGCCGTCCACCAGCCAGAGGTTGGCCGTGGTCGAGCCTCCGCTCACCGAGACGTCGGCGGCGCCCCCCAGACCCTTGTCCACGGTGTTCAGCCCCTGCTGGGCGGTGACGCCGGGCTGGAGCAGGGTGAGCTGCACGAAGTTCCGGCCATTCAGGGGAAGCTCGCGGACCTGCTCGCCGGTCATCACGCCGGCGATCTCGGCGCCGACCGTCTTCACCGCCACCGCGGCCACCTCCACGTTCACCTGCTCGGAGATGTCGCCCGTCTGGAGCATGATGTCCACCGCCCGCACGTCGGCGACGTTCACCACGATCTTGCTTCGAGAGGCCGCCTTGAACCCGGCTTGCTCGACGTCGATCCGGTAGCTGCCGACGGGCAGCTCGGCGAAGGAGTAGTTCCCGTCCTTGTTCGAGCTGGACGTCCGGGTGAGACCGGTGTCCTCGTTCTTGACGGTGACCTTCGCGCCTGCGACGACGGCCCCCTGGGGGTCCAACACCGTACCGCGGATCGTTGCCGTGATCCGCTGGGCGAAGGCGGGCACCGCCGTCATCACCAATAGAGACGCGGCCAAGACCAGCCACTGCTTCCGCATTGGGTACGCCTCCGGGCTAATTAGTTAAACTGCTTTACAAAGCCTGCGCACTTATAAGAAACGAGGTGACCATGTGTCAAGCGTTTTTTTTGCGAATGCGTTCCCGTCAAGACCTGGATGGCGCTCCCGTCCTTGTTTTTGCGCAAGTTACTGAGCAAGTGACGGGAGTCTACGGCGGTCGTGAAACGCATGTCAAGGGGTGATGAGAAGTTTTTTAAGAGCCGATCGCGGACCGGGATCGTCGACATTCTTTTGGACTGCGTGCTTGAAACATAAGTGATTGAAAATTTTGATGTTATATAGGCAAATCCTGGAAAATAGTTTGCCCGGTTCGAAAGCATGAAGTTCATGAATTGAGCACACCAGACATTGACAGCGTTTTCACTTTGTGACAATGTCCTCGAAACAGTCGGGGACGACAAAAGACACGCATGCCGGCACGGACCGAGCCGCAAGAAGTCACGATGCGGGACCTCGCCGAATACGCGGGGGTTTCGCTGAGCACGGTGTCCCGAGTCCTGAACAACACGGTGCCCGTGGCCCGGACGAAGAGGGTCGCGGTCCTGAATGCCGTGGAGGCTCTCGGCTATCGCCCGAACGTCCTGGCCCAGGAGCTGGCGCGCGGCCGCTCCCAGGCGATCGGCGTCCTCCCCCAGGGGATCTCCAATCCCTTCTACAGCCGGCTGCTCAAGGGCCTGGAACAGGGCCTCCGCGGCAGCGGCTACTACCCGCTCGTGTCGAGCGGCGAGCAACCCATCGAGGAGGCGCAAGCCTTCGACCTGCTTCTCTCGCACCGCGTGGAAGCCCTCATCCTGATGGGCGGCCACATGCCGGACGAGGACCTGGTGGAAGTGTCGGCGCGGGTCCCCATCCTCGCCATCGGGCGCACGATCCGAGGGCTGGAGCACCGGTGCCTGAAGGTCGAGAACCACGATGGCGGGTACCGGGCCACCCGGCACCTGCTCGACCTCGGCCACACCCGGATCGCGCACATCACCGGCCTGCAGTGGCACGTCGACGCCATCGCGCGGCGCCAGGGCTACGAGAAGGCGCTGGCGGAGGCGGGGGTCTCCGTCGACCCCACCCTGGTGCTCGAGGGAGATTGGGAGGAGCAATCGGGCCTCGCGGCGACGGAGAGGCTGCTCGCCACGAGCACGTTCTTCACGGCGATCTTCGCGAGCAACGATCAGATGGCCTACGGCGCCCGCCTCGCCCTCTTCCGCCGCGGCATCCAGGTGCCCCGCGACGTCTCCATCGTGGGCTTCGACGATCAGCCGAGCGCCGCCTACGCGTGCCCGCCGCTGACCACCGTGCGCCAGCCCACGACGGAGATGGGAGTGGCCGCGGCCCGTGCCGTGGTCGACGAGCTGCGCGGGCACGGGTTCGTCCTCCCCACCTTCAAGACCGACCTCGTCCTTCGCGCCTCGACCGCGCCGCCCCTCGCGTCCTAGCCCGGATCAGAGCTTCAGGCCCGACAGGTACCGCAGGCTCACGGGTATCTGGGCGAAGGGGTCGGGGCTCTCGTCCTCGAGGTAGTAGACCTGCACCCCCGACTTCATCGCCGCCCGCAGGACCGCCGGCCAGTCGATCTGGCCGGTTCCTACCGGCACGTTCGCGTCGTCCGTCGAGTTGCTGCTGCTTCCCGCCGGGTAGGTGAGACCCTTCTTCATGTCTTTCACGTGCAGGAACGGGACCCGGCCCTTCATCTTCTCGATCACCGCCGCGGGATCGGCGCCGCCCGCCTTCGCCCAGAACACGTCGATCTCGTAGGACACGAGCGCGGGGTCGGTGGCGCCGACGAGGGTGTCGAAGAGCGTCCCCTCCGCCGACGGCACGAACTCGTAGCCGTGGCAGTGGTAGGCGAACCGGAGGCCGTCTTCCTTCCCCGCCTTGGCCAGGCGGTTGAAAGCCGCGGCCGCCTTGAGCGCGTCGTCCCGCGTGAAGGCCTTGTCGTGCGGGATCCACGGGCAGACCACCCAGCTCGTCCCCAGCGTCTTGACTTCCTTGAAGGCGAGCGGAGTATCGGCCTGCAGATTCTCGAGTCCCACGTGCGAGGCCCGACAGACGAGGCCGGCCGTGTCGAGCGCGGCGCGATGGTCGGCCGCGGACTGGCCCCAGGTGCCCGCGGTCTCGACCTCGCGGATCCCGAGCGCCCGGACCTTGGCCAGGGTCCCCGGCACGTCCTTCTTCAGGCTCTCACGCACGCTGTAGAGCTGGAGCCCGACCGGGCCATTGAGCGCGGTCTTCACCTCCGGCGGGTCGGCCCCCCAGGCGGGTCGCAACGCAGCCGCGCCCACCGCCACCTTGGTGAGGAAGTCACGGCGTGAAGTCATGGTCCACCTCTCTCGGGAATGGTCAATCGGGGCCCCAATCGTCTCACGAGCGGAAGCGAATCTGCATCCGTCTTCGGCTTGCCATGGTCTTGTGGTAGGTTACATGTAACTGATGGGAGCGAGTCGATGCCCGCAACCCGGCCGTTGAAGTCCCGAGAGAAGGTGCGCGCTCATCGGGAACGCCTGCGCCGTCGTGGCTTGCGGCCGATCCAGATCTGGGTCCCCGACGTCCGCTCGCGGGGGTTTGCGCGCGAGGCGCATCGCCAATCGCACCTCGTCGCGAGCGACGCGCTCGAGAGTGACGATCAGGACTTCGTTGACGCCGTCTCGGACTGGCCCCCTGCGTGAAACGCGGGGACGTGTGGACCGTCGCCGGCGGGCCCGACTATGCGGGCAAGCTACGGCCAGCCGTGATTCTCCAGGACGATGCCTTCGACGTCACGGCCTCGATCACGATCTGTCCCTTCACCACTCATTCCATCGACGCGCCCCTGATGCGCCTGGCAATTGAGCCCTCGGAGGGAAACGGGCTCCGAGCCGCGAGTCAGTTGATGATCGACAAGGTCACGACGGTGGCGAAAAGGAGATTGGAGAAGCGCATCGGACGTCTCTCGGCTGAAGACATCGTGCGCGTCAATCGCGCCGTCCTCGTGTTCCTTGGCCTCGCCGGGTAGAATCGCACCTGCGGTCTTCAGACGATTGCGCCTTCACACGCTGCTGATCATCATCATCGTTGGCTTGCTCGGGGACCTGTTCGCGGACGAGGCCGGCGCCCAGCCCACGTTCGACGCGCTCGCGCCCCTGGAGCAGGCCATCGCCGCCGCGGAAAGCAGCCTGCAGGGAGGCGAGCCGCAGGCCGCGGAAAGCCGGTACCGCTCCGCCCTGTTCGAGGGCTGGATGCTCCTGGGCACGCTCGAGAGGATCGACGGGGCTCTTCCCGCCGCGCGGGAAGCCTTCCGGAACGCATCCACCTCCGCGGTCGACGACCGGCGTGCGCTCCAGGCCCTGGCGCTCGTCGACCTGCAGAGGGGCGAGGCCGGCGACGCGGTCGTCCTCCTGAGGCGGCTCGCGGCAAGGGACGGCAAGGACGTCGAGACCCGACGGCTCCTCGCGCAGGCGCTCGTCGCCCGCGGGCAGGACGCCGATGCGGTCCAGGTGCTGGAGGAAGCACGGGCCCGCGCACCGCGCGACCTCGAGCTGGCGTTCGCCCTGGCCGCTCAGTACCTGCGGGTGAAGAAGACCGACCTCGCCGCGGGCCTCTTCGCCGAGATCGCAAAGGCAAGGCCGATCCCGCAGACCCACGTCCTCATCGGACGGACGTACCGGGACGCCGGCGAACTCGACCGTGCTCGGGCCGAGCTGCGGGCCGCCTTGACGCTCGACCCGCGCGTCCCCCGCGCGCACTACTACCTCGGAATCGTGGCCTTGAAGGAGCGCGGGCGGGCGGGACTGGAGACCGCCATCGCCGAGTTCCAGGCGGAGCTGAAGTTCACGCCCACGGATCCGCTGGCCAACCTGGAGCTGGGGGTGGCGCTGGTCGAGACCCAGCGCCCGGCGGAGGCCCTGCCCGCCCTGCAGATCGCCGCCCGCTCGGCCCCTCCCTCCGCGCGCATCTTCTATTACCTCGGGCGCGCGCAGCTCGGCGCGGATCGCGGCCCCGAAGCGGTGGCCTCGCTGAAGCGAGCACTCGCGATGGCCCAGGAGCAGGGGGCGAATACACCCGCGCTCCGCGCCCTCCACCTCCAGCTCGCGGAGGCGCTCCGGAAGGTGGGCGAGACGGAGGAGGCCGCGAAGCACTTCGCGGAGTCACAGCGCTTCTCCGAAAAGAACACGGAAACGGAGCGCGCGGAGATGGCCCGCTACCTGGCCGACGTGCCCGAAGCGGAAGCGGCGGCAGGCCCGCTCGTGCCCGTCATCGAAGCCTCTCCACTGGCCGCGCTGCCCCCCGCCGAGCGCCTCGAGCTGAAGCGCCGGGCCACGGTAGCGCTGGCCCGTGCCTACCTGAACCTGGGCGTGCTCCAGGCCCAGGCCGAGCGCTTCTCCCGCGCGGCCGACCTCATCTCGAAGGCGGCCGCCGTCGATCCCGACTTCCCGAACGTCCAGTCTTCATTGGGCGTCGCCTACTTCAACGCCCGGCAATTCGAGAAGGCCACGGCCCCCCTCTCGCGCGCGCTGGCCACGGCCCCGGCGGACGCCGGCCTGAAGCGGATGCTGGCCATGGCCTGGCTCAACAGCCAGGCCTACGACAAGGCGGCGGACCTCCTGCGCGACGACCCGGAGCGCTCGACGAACCCGTCGCTGCAGTTCGCCTACGGCCTCGCCCTGGTGAAGAGCGACCGCGCGGCGGAAGCGGAGCGGGTCTTCAGCGGCCTGATCGCCCGCCACGGGGCTTCGGCCGAGCTGAACGTCTTCCTCGGCCAGGCCCATGCCCAGCAGGGAGACTTCGACGCCGCCATCGAGTCGCTCCAGCGCGCCCTGCGGATCGATGCCACGGCGGCCGAGGCCAATGCTACGTTGGGTGAGATCTACCTCAAGCAGGGGCGGTTGGAGGAGGCGGAGCAGGCGCTGCGCGCGGAGCTCAGGGCCCACCCCGACCAACTCTCGTCGCAACAGAACCTCGCTTTCGTCCTCGATCGGGCGCAGAAAGGGCAGGAGGCGATCCCGCTCCTGCGGAGCCTCCTCAAGGCGAGGCCCGACTCCGCGGACGCACGCTACCTCCTGGGCAAGATCCTCCTCTCCCAGGGCGCGGCCACGGAGGCGGCGGAGCAGCTCGAGGCGGCGGCGCGGCTGGCCCCGGAAGACGCCAACATCCGCTACCAGCTCGGACAGGCCTACCAGAAGCTGGGCCGCCGCGACCGGGCCGAGCAGGAGTTCGAGGTCTTCCGCCAGCTCAAGGCCAAGCGCTGAGCGACGACTAATCGGGCTCGCGCACCGTGAGCACCTGGTCGGCCCGGACCTGCTTGAGGGTCTGGGTCTTCCCCGAGGGCCAGCGAATCGTCAGCTCCTTGATCACGGTTTCCGCGCCCAGCCCGAAATGGACCCGGCGGTCGGAGGCGCTCCCGTAGCCCACCGCGGTGTTCACGTGGTTGTACTGGGTGCCGGACGCGGTCACGAGCTGGATCTTTGCCCCCATGCCGTCGCGGTTGCTCTTTCCGCCCACCGCATCGACGAGCAGCCAATGGCGCGGCCCCGGCGACAGGTTGTGCCAGAGCTCGAGCGCCCCGTCGAGGGCGGTCACCACCACGTCCACCCGGCCGTCGTTGTCGATGTCGCCGAAGGCGGCGCCGCGGTGGACGGCCTTTCGCGCGAACTTCTCCCCCGCCCCGGGACTTGCGTCCGCGAAGCGCCCGTCCCCGAGGTTGACGAAGACCGCGTTGGCCATGGGGACCCGCGCCCGGAAGTCGCCCTCCCGGTCCATCACGTCCGCGCAGGCCACGAACAGGTCCTTTGCACCGTCGTTGTTCAGGTCGAAGATACCGTTGCCCCAGCCCGAGAGGGGGCGCGAGAGCGCGGCCAGGCCAGAGCGGGCGGTCACCTCCTCGAACATCGCCCCCCGGAGGTTCTTGAACAGGGGGAAGGTCTCGTTGGTGAGCGCGGTCTGGAACACGTCGGGCCGGCCGTCGTTGTCCACGTCGCGCGCGTCCGCCCCCATGCCCGACACGGGCTCGGCGCGCTCGGTGTAGGCCACCGCCCGCTCGAAGGCCGCTTCCGTGAACGTACCGTTGCGGTTGTTCATGAACAGGAAGGACGGGGTGGTGTCGTTGGAGACGAACAGGTCCGGCCAGCCGTCGTCGTCGAAGTCGGCGACCCCGATGCCCATCCCCTTGCCCACGTGGGACCGGATCCCGGAAGGGACGGAGACGTCGGTGAAGGTCCCGTTGCCGTTGTTGCGGAAGAGCGAGCTGGGGAGCCCCTGGTACTCCTTGGGGTGGCAGTAGTCGGGCGCCTCCGGCTTGCCGCACCGGGGCTCGGTGGCCGGGTCCCATACGACGTAGTTCGAAACGAAGAGGTCGAGCCAGCCGTCGCGGTCGTAGTCCACGAAGGCGGCGGCCACTGCCCAGAGGGTGCCGTATTTGGGGTCGCGCGCGGCGAGGCCCGCGGCCTCCGTCACATCCTTGAAGGTGCCGTCGCCGTTGTTGCGGAAGAGCGTGTTCCGGCGCAGGCCGGCCACGAAGATGTCGGGGTGGCCGTCGTTGTCGTAGTCCCCGGTGACCACGCCCAGGTCGTAGCCGCGCCCGGCCACTCCCGCCTTCTCCGTGACGTCCGTGAACGTGCCGTCGCCGTTGTTGCGGAAGAGGCGGTTCCAGAACTCCGGGCCCGTCTTCTCCAGGGTGGAGATGGGGGCGCCGTTGACCGCGTAGATGTCGAGGCGGCCGTCGCCGTCGTAGTCGAGCACGGCCACGCCCGCCACCATGGTCTCCGGCTGGTGCCGGCGGCTCGTCCGCCCCGAGTTCGTGACGAAGCGGACGCCGCTCTTTTCCGCGACCTCGTCGAACACCACGGGACCGGCGGGCAACGGAAGGAGGGCGGCCAGGGATGTGATCGCCGACAATGCGATCACTAGTCCCAGGAGAGCGCGGGGCATCCCGTCCGAGTCCGAGCTTCTATCTCGGCTCGGTGATGCGGAGGGTGTCGTTCGCGCGGATTCCCTTCGTCACGACCTGCTTGCGGCCCGAAGGCCAATCGACCTCGACGCGATCGACGCTGGGCGCATCCCCCAGCCCGAAATAGAGGGGCAGAGCGCTCTGGGAGAGGTAGCCGGACTTGCCGTCGTGGTTCAGGGTATAGAGCTGTCCCCCGGTGCGGACTCGCACGACGGCGCCCGAGGCCGTCGCGGTTCGATACCGTTCCGACGAGCGCGACCTTGAGCCAGTGAATCGCCTTGACCTCGGCAAGGTTGCTCACCAGGACCATGCGGCTCGGCATGCAGCTCGTTCGTCACGATGTCGAGATCGCCGTCGCCGTCGAGATCGAACATGACGGACGAGCGGCTGGAGAGCGGGCTCATCACGGTGATCCTCCCCGTCCTGCCCCTGGCAGGGGGCGCTGCCTTTCCCTTCGGAGGAGCAGTCCACATCGAACCACGGCGTGTGGGTACGACCGTCCCTCCGCGGCTCGATCCCGAGCAGGAACTCGGCGTCGAGGAACTTCTCGCCGCGGTCGTTCAGGAGCATCGTGTTGATGCCGTAGCGGAAGGGGTAGCCCATCCCGGAGGTGATGAAGATGTCCTCCCACCCGTCGGCATTCACGTCGGCCACGCTCACTCCCCAGGGCCAGTAGTTCTCGACCCCGAGGCGGTCGGAGACCTCTTCGAACCTGCCCCCGCCCAGGTTGTGATAGAGGGCATTGCCGAAGATGTTGTTGGCCCCGCCCTGCAGGTAGCTCTCCGGCCATTGCATGCGCGATTTCAGCTTTTCGCGCTCGGGCCCGATGTCCTCGCTCATGTCCGAGTGCATGTCGGTCACGAGCAGGTCCATCCGCCCGTCGTTGTCGTAGTCGAAGAACTTGATCCCCATGCTTCCCCAGGGAGTCCTCGGGAAGTACTGGGGGGTCTTGTCGACGAACTTCCGCCCGCCCACGTTCTCGAAATAGTGATCGTCGCCCTGCATGTTCAGGATGTAGAGGTCGGGCCAGCCGTCTCCGTTCAGGTCGGCAAAGCTCGCGTCTCCGCACCAGCCCTCGGGCGACAGCTCCACCGATGCGGTCACGTCCTTGAACCGGGCGTGGCCCAGGTTCCGGTACAGGACGGGAAACTCCTGGCGGCCCGGATGCAGATGCCCCGAGAAGGCATCCTTCAGCCCGACATACTCCCCGTCGGGTCCTCTCTCGTCGCTGGTGTACACCCCGACGTTGCACACGAGCAGGTCGAGCAGCCCGTCCTTGTCGTAATCGAAGAAGACGGCGCCCGAGGAATGAGCGACGAGATCGACTCCCGCTTGCTTGCCGATGTCCTTGAAGCGCCCGCGGCCATCGTTCTCGAAGAGCGTGTTGCCGCCGCGGACGGTGGTGACGAACAGGTCCTCATCGCCGTCGTTGTCGACGTCCGCGAACGACGCGGTCACGCTGATTCGGCCCGCGAGAGCGACCCCCGCTTCCCGGGTGATGTTCCGGAACCGGCCGTTGCCCAGGTTCTTCCACAGCTCGTTGCCCCCGACCTGGTTGACGAAGTAGAGGTCGAAGAGCCCGTCGCCGTCGACGTCGGCGGCGGCGATTCCGGTGCCGTGATCGTAGTGGACCGGTCGGTAGTGCCGGGTCACGTCGTCCACGGCCCTGTGGACGAACGTGATCCCGCTCTCCTTCAGCTTGTCCGTGAACTGGAACTCATGAAAGACCCTGAACTGGTCCGCGCTCTGCATCTGCGCCGTCCTGCGCGCGGCCAGCGTCTCCACGCCGATGTCCGGATCGGGATAGCGGACCCGGACGGGGGGGCCCTCTTGGGCTCCGCCTCCACCTCCCGGCCCGATGCCGAGAACCGCGAGGGCGAGGAGGGCGATCAGGACGTGGTGACTTATCCGCGGCCGCACCATCGTGTCCGGTCTCCTCGTCCTCGCTCCGTGCGCGGGCACGTTACGCCTCGAGCGGAGCCCGCGTCAAGGGATGGCGCGTCCGTCCGCCTTGCCGGACTAGAATGAAGTCCTCGTGTCGGCCCGAAGTCGCGCGCTCCTTTCCTGCTTCCTGACCAGCCTTCTCCTGGCGAGCGCCGTCGCCCCGGACGCCGTCGCCCAGACGGGATCGGACTCCGCAGCCGCTCTCGTGCAAGCCATCGCGTCCGCCGAGAGCCGCCTGAACAACGGCGATCTGGCCGCAGCCGAGAGCGAGTATCGCCGGGCGCTTTTCGAAGGTTGGCTCCTGAAAACGACGCTCGAAAGAGCCGATGGGCGGCGGGCGGAGGCGCGGGAGGCGCTTGGCAACGCGTCGCTCTTCCGGGTCGAGAGCCCGGCGGCACTCCGCGCGCTGGCCGTCGAATACCTCCAGATGGGGGAGGCGGGTCAGGCCGTCGAGATCCTCACCGAGATCGCGGGAAAGACCCCGAAGGATCCGGAGACCCTCCGCCTGCTCGCCAAAGCGCTCGCCGCGACCGGACAGCTCGACGACGCGGTCGAGAAGCTGAACGAGGCCGGGGCCGCCGCGGCCGACGACCCCGAGCAGACGTTCCTCGTCGCCACCGAGTACCTTTGGCTGAAGAAGGTCGAGGCGGCGGAGCGCCTCTTCGCGCGGGTGGTGGCCGCCCGGCCCATCCCCCAGACGCGCGTCCTCATCGGCCGCACCTACCGCGACGCCGGCGAGTACGCGCGAGCGACCACCGAGCTGCGGGCGGCCCTCGCCCAGGACCCGGGCGTGCGCCGCGCGCATTACTACCTGGGAATGGTGCTCCAGGCCGATGCCACCACGAACGCCGATCGCCTGGAGAAGGCGATCATGGAGTTCCAGGAGGAGCTGAAGCTGGCCCCCCAGGACCCGCTGGCGAGCGACCAGCTGGGCCTGGCCCTCCTCGATGCCGGGCGGGCGGCGGAGGCCCTGCCGGCGCTGGAGACCGCGGCGCGTGAAGACCCACGCGCCCGCTACCTCCAGCACGTCGCGCGGGCCCAGCTCGCGCTCGATCGGCCGGCCGAGGCGGTCGCCTCGTCGCGCCGGGCGCTGGAGATGGCCAAGGCGCAGGGAGTGACGGGCGCCGATCTCGAGAAGATCCACTACCAGCTCGGCCTCGCGCTCCGGAAGGTCGGGGCGACGACGGAGGCGGCCACCCAGCTCGCCGAGGCGCGGGAGGTCGCGGCCCGCACGGCGGAGAATGCGCGCGAGGGGGGGGCGGGTTCCGGGCCCCGCGAGACCTCCCCGCTCGCGGACCTCCCCCCCGCGGAGCGCGAGGGGCTGCGGCGCCGGGTCGAGGAAGGGCTCGCCCGTGCCTACTTCAACCTGGGCGTGCTCCAAACCCAGGTCCCGAGCCGAGCCTCACCCGCGGAGCGCTTCGCCCGGGCCGCGGCCTTCTTCGAGAGAGCGGCGGCGGTGGACCCGGACTTCCCGCAGGTGCAGGGTTCGTTAGGTGTCGCCTACTTCAACGCCCGGAAGTTCGACAAGGCGGCGGGGCCGCTCGAGCGCGCGGTGACCGCCAACCCGGCGGATGTCGGCCTGAAACGGATGCTCGCCCTGGCCTTGATCAACACCCAGGCCTACGAGAAGGCCCTCCCCCTGCTCCAGGAGGACCCGCAGCGCGCGACGGACCCTGCGCTGCAGATGGCCTACGGCCTCGCCCTCCTGCGCAGCCACCGTCCCGCCGAGGCCGAGAAAGTCCTGGCCGGCCTCCTCGCCCGGCAGGGCGAGACGGCGGAGCTCCTCGCGCTCGTGGGCGAGGCCCAGGCCGAGCTGAAGAAGCACCAGGCCAAGCCGTGACGCTCGTCGGGCTCGCCGTCCTCCTCCTCGCCGCACAGTCGGGCGCCCCAACGCCCCCGCCCGGCCCCAAGTCGGTCAAGGCGCTGCTGCAGCTCGCGCGCACGCAGCTCGAGCAGAAGAACGCCGCCGGCGCTCTCCAAACCTTACGCCGCGCCCGGGCGATCGCGCCGAACTCGGAGGAGGTGCTGTCCACGCATGCCGAGGCCGCGCTCGCCGCTCGCTTCCCGCTCGAGGCGGTGACGGTCCTGGAGGCGCTGGTGCGGATCTTTCCCACCGTGGCCGAATACCGCTACCGGCAGGGCGTGACCCTCTTCCGGCTGGGGGACACGGAGGCGGCGATCGCCTCGCTCCGGGAAGCGGAGCGCCTCGATCCGGGCCGGGCGGCGCTTCTCACTGCGTTGGGCAGCGCGCTCGACCGGCAGGGGCTCCCCGCGGAGGCCAAGGCCGTCCTCCTGCGCGCCTCGACCCTCGACCCCGACAGCGTGGATGCGATCGCCGCGCTCGCCGAAGCGGAAGAGGGGCTGGGCGAGCGGGACGCGGCGGAGGCCCACGCCCTGCGCGTCCTCGGCCGAACGAGCACGCAACCCACCGCCAACCTCGTCCTGGGTCGCCTGCGGCTCGAGCAGGAACGCTACGCGGAGGCGCGCGACGCGCTCCTCAAGGCCGACCCCGACCTGCCCGTCGTTCACGAACAGCTGAGCCGGGCCTACGCGAAGCTCGACGACCCCGTCCGGGCACAGAGGCACGAGGAGCTGGCTCGCCAGAAGGCCAGGGAAAGGGAGGATCGGGTGCGGGAGGTCCGGCGCTTGACGGGATTCTCGACGGGCGAGCCGAAGTCTTGAAGAAGCCGCTCGCTTCGGCCGCCCTGGCCCTCCTGGCCTCGTTGGCCCTCGCCCAGGTCCCGGGAACGGCCCGGCTTCTCTATCGCGACGTCACCGCGGAAGCCGGCATCACCTTCCTGCACCACGCCGCGCCCGACAAGAAGTTCATCGTCGAGTCGATGAGCGGCGGCGTGGCGCTGTTCGACTTCGACAACGACGGGCGCGCTGGACATCTACCTCATCGACTCCCTCACCGTGGACACGGCCGAGGACCCGAAGGCCGCGCGCAGCGCGCTCTACCGCAACCTGGGGGGCTGGAAGTTCGAGGACGTCACCGACAAAGCCGGGCGTCGGCCATCCCGGGCTGGGCGATGGGCGTGTGCACGGCGGACGTGGACGGGGACGGCGGGGAGGACATCTACGTCACCGGCCTCGGCCGGAACTACCTCTACCACAACAACCGCGACGGCACGTTCACCGACATCGCGGACAAGGCGGGGCTCCTCGGCGGGGGCTGGTCGGCGGGCTGCGGCTTCGCCGACTACGACCGCGACGGCGATCTCGACCTCTTCGTCAGCCGCTACGTGAAGATCGACCTCGCGAACCTGCCGGAGTTCGGCAAGGGAAAGACCTGCATCTATCGCGGCGTCGCCGTGCAGTGCGGGCCCCGCGGCCTGCCCGGCGAGTCGGACTTCCTCTTCCGGAACGAGGGCGACGGCCACTTCACCGAGGTGAGCGTCAAGGCCGGCGTCCACGACCCGCGCGAGCTACTTCGGGATGGGCCTCGCCTGGTTCGACTTCAACCACGACGGCTGGCCCGACCTCTACGTGGCCAACGACTCCGGGCCGAACTTCCTCTACGAGAACCAGAAGGACGGCACGTTCAAGGAGGTCGGCTTCCCCATGGGAGTGGCGGTGAGCGAGGACGGCGGGGAGCAGGGGAGCATGGGAGTGGCGCTCGGCGACTACGACAACTCCGGGCGCCTGCAGCATCTACGTGACCAACTTCGCCGAGGAGTACAACGCCCTCTACCACGACGACGGCGACCACTTCACGCGACGTGTCGTTCCGCTCGAAGACCGCGGCGAGCAGCCTGCCCTACGTCGGCTGGGGCACGGCCTTCTTCGACTACGACAACGACGGCCTGCTCGACCTCATCGCCGTCAACGGCCACGTCTATCCGCAGCTCGACAAGACGCGCTCGGGGCGCGTCCGCCGGCTACCGGCAGCGGAAGCTCCTCTACCACAACCGGGGCGACGGCACCTTCGACGAGGTGGCGGCGCAGTACGGGCCGGTGCTTCACGGAAGAGCGCGTGAGCCGCGGGCTGGCCATGGGCGACCTGGACGACGACGGCCGGGTCGACCTGATCGTGTCAACGACCTCGACGGCAGCCCCCAGGTCCTGCGCAACGAGGCGGCCGACGTCGGCAACTGGCTGCTGGTGAAGCTCGTGGGCAAGGGCAAGAACACCGACGCCATCGGAGCGGTCGTGACCGTGCGCGCGGGCCGGCTCACCCAGACGCGCAACGTGCGCAGCGGCACCAGCTACCTCTCGCAGGACGACATGCGCCAGCACTTCGGCCTCGGTCGCGGCGGCGCAGGCGGACTCGGTCGAGGTGCTGTGGCCGGACGGCAAGGTCACCAAGCTCGAGGCCGTGAAGGCGAACCAGGTGCTCGCGGTACGTCAAGAGCCGTAGACGGGCTCCGTCTCCGAAGTAGTTGGCCTACTTCTTCGCCGCGCGAGCCAGATCCCTCCAGGTGACGAGCACGAAGCCCTGGCTGCGCAGGAAGTCACGGAAGGCCGGGCTCTTGACCAGGTCGAGATCGCTCTGGCGCCAGAGAGCACCCCAGTCGGGGTGGTCCGCGGTCGCCCCCCGCATCTCCTCGTCGTCGTAGCCGAGGTGGACGATCAGCTCGTACACGCCGGGAGGCAAGGGGGCGAGCATCTTCTCGTAGGCGGCGCCCCACTCCGCGGTCGCGACCCCGGGAGAGATGGAAAGTACGCGGTCGATGAGCGATTCGGTCGCGACCGCGGAGGTCCATGGCGATTCCTGCCCGCCTCCTTCCCCCAGTCGCTCAAGGAGGACCGGCAGGCCGTACTCAGAACCCATCCGGCGGTAGATCTCGAACAGGCTCGCCGATCGGAGGAGCGTCCCCATGTGCGAGTCGAAGTGCGTGAGGCGAATACCCGCCGACCGCGCGCGCTCGATCTGCGCGCGCAGCTCGCGCTCCACCTCGGCCGGTCGAGCGCGTTGGGTGACCGCGGTCTCCAGCAGGGGCAGGTACCCGTCCGGGTCGAGCAGGCTCGGCACCGCGTCCACCGGGCTCACCGGCCCCCACCGGTAGGTCGTCCACTCGCTGTTCAGGGCCAGGTGAATGCCGAGGTCGGCCTCGGGGTTCGACTTCGCAAACCTCGCGACCTCGGGGAACCACGGGCAGGGAACGAGGATGCTCGCGGAGGTGATCCACTCCTTCTCGAGGGCCTCGAAGGTCGCGCGGTTGACGGAGTGCGACATGCCGAGGTCGTCGGCATGGAGCACGAGGAGGCGGGCGCTGGCGGGATGGCCAAGGCGTTCCTGCACCGTCTGCGCCGCCACGGGCGACGCGGGCAACAGGCCGACGAGGAGGAGGAGAGCCCCTTTCAAACCGCGACCCGCGCTTCGCGGAGCCGCCGCCGCAGCCGCTCGTGGGCCTGCCGTGTCGCTTCGAGGAGGCACCCCCAGAGCGGGGCCTCCTTGTCGAGCGCCGACACCACGATCTCGGTCGGCGTGGGCACGATCCGCCCCACGATCCGCCGCACTTCCTGGACGAGCGACTCGCCCTGGGTGACGAGGGCGCCTCCGAGCACGATCAGGGAGGGGTCGAGGACGAGGGTCAGGTTCGCGACCGCGATGCCGATGAGCACGGCCTCCTCCGCCACCGCGCTCTGCGCGCGGCTGTCCCGGGCCTTCGCCGCCTCCAGCAGCTCGGCGACCCAGCTTTCGGTGTCGCGGCCGTCCGACCGGGGCCACCGGGCCGAGAGCGCCTTGAGCCCGGCCAGGGTCTCGAGGCAGCCCCGAGTGCCGAAATCCTGGTCGGCGTACTGGGCCCCCATGCACATGAGGCCGATCTCGCCCGAGAGGAAGTGATGGCCACGGTGCAGCTCGCCCTCGACGAGAATCCCCGCCCCGATCCCCGTCCCCACCGTCACGAACACGCAGGTATCGTGGCCGCGGGCGGCGCCCCGCCAGTGCTCGCCGAGCACGGCCAGGTTCACGTCGTTCTCGACCACGACGGGAACGCCGAGAGCGTGCTTGAGGATCGCGGCCATCGGCACGTTCGACCAGCCCTCGAGGTTGGGGGCGAGCGCCACCTCCATCCCCCGATCGCGATCCACGGCTCCCGGCGCCCCCGCGCCCACGGCCAGGAGGCGGTCGAAGGGTATCTGCACTTCCCGGAGAAGCGAGCGCAGGGCGGCCGCGAGTCGCGCGAGCAGCGCGTCGGGCCCCACATTCGACGGCGTCGGCATCACGTGATGGGCGAGTCGCTCTCCGCGCAGGTCCGCGACGGCGAGCCGCGTCTTCGTCGGTCCCAGATCGATGCCCCCGACGAACCCGTGGCGGGCGTTGAACTCCATGAAGGAGGGTCGTCGCCCTCCCCGCGAGGGTCCGGCTCCCAGGTCCTTCACGAGGCCGATCCGGATCAGGTCCGAGACCAGGCTGCCCACCGTCGGGGCGGACAAGCCCGTGGCGTCGATCAGCTCCGCCCGGGTGAAAGGCTCCGGGCGCTCAATGACGACCGACAGGATCCGTTCCAGGTTCTGCTGCCGCAGATGCCCGGCGCTGCCGCCCCTGGCCTCGGGGCTTGCCCGCAGCGTGGTGGTGACCGCAGGCCTTCCGGGAGTCATCGAGTTCAATTTGTTCGGAAGAGAGTCTAAGTAAGTCGGCTCGGGCTTGGCAAGGGGAAAGCAAGGGAAACTCTCGGCTCGCAACGTGACGGGGGGGCATAATTAACTCACTTAAGAAAGTTCTTGACACAAGGAGAGACCACTTCTAGCATCCGGCGGACGATAAGCGCGTCAAGAGCGATGGACCACGGCACGCCACCACCGGCCGGAGTCTCCGCGTGTCCGGCCCGCTCCGGATACGATCGGACTTCCCATTCCTGGATTGCCGGGGCGGCAGCGGCGAGCCTGATCGTGGTCGCCACGCCCGCCGCCGCGGCTCCGATCGCCCTCAACAGCGGCTGGACGATCCAATCCTCGGCCAAGGTCGCGGCGGCGGGCGATGCGTTGTCCCGGCCGGGCTTCAAGCCGGAAGGCTGGTACTCGGTCACCGTCCCCAACACGGTGGTGGGAGCCCTGGTCGAGAACGGGCATCTACAAGGATCCCTACTTCGGGATGAACCTGCGCTCGCATCCCGGGGACGACCTACCCGATCGGCCAGCGGTTCACGCTGCTGCCCATGCCCGAGGACAGCCCGTTCAAGCCCTCCTGGTGGTACCGCACGGAGTTCGCGGTGCCGGCGGGCCTGGCCGGCCGCACGCTCTGGCTCCACTTCGACGGCATCAACTACCGCGCGAACGTCTGGGTGAACGGCACGCAGGATCGCAGGCGCAAAGGAGGTCGCGGGCGCATTCCGCCGTTACGAGTTCGACGTGACCCGCCTTCGTCCGTCCCGGACGAGCGCGAACGCCCTCGCGGTGGAGGTCTTCGCACCCGAGCCCACACGACCTCGCCTTCATGTGGGTGGACTGGAACCCGACGCCCGCCGACAAGAACATGGGGCTCTGGGGCGACGTCTACCTCACCGACAGCGGCCCCCTCGCCCTGCGCCACCCCCACGTGGTCACGACGCTCGACCTCCCCTCCCTCGAGACCGGCGCAGCTCACCGTCACCGCCGAGGTGTGGAACGCGACCGATCGGCCGGTGAGCGGCATCGTGCGGGGCGCGATCGAGGCGATCCGGTTCTCGAAGGCGCGTGAGCCTCGGGCCCGCGCGAACGGTCGACCGTGCGCTTCACGCCCGCAGGAGGTGCCCGCCCTCACCGTGAAGAACCCGCGGATCTGGTGGCCGTACCGCATGGGGCGCCCCGAACCTGTACACGCTCGCCCTCGACGTCGAGGCGGACGGCGACGATCTCCGACCGGCAGGAGGTCCGCTTCGGCATCCAGCAGATGACGTCCGAGCTGACGCCGAAGGGCCACCGCCTCTTCAAGGTCAACGGCAAGCCGATCCTGATCCGCGGCGGCGGCTGGGCCTCCGACATGATGCTCCGTCCCGCCTCCCGCGAGCGCCTCGAGGCCGAGCTGCGCTACGTGCGCGAGATGGGCCTCAACACGATCCGCCTCGAGGGCAAGCTCGAGAGCGACCACTTCTACGACCTCGCCGACCAGCTACGGGCATCCTGGTCATGCCCGGCTGGTGCTGCTGCGACCAGTGGGAGCACGTGGGACAAGTGGGACGCGGAGGACCACGAGGTCGCCCCCGCGTCGCTGCGCGACCAGATCCTCCGCCTGCGCAACCATCCGAGCGTCCTCGTCTGGATGAACGGCAGCGACTTCCCGCCGCCCGCGGAGGTCGAGCAGGCGTACCTCGACGTCCTGAAGGAGCTGGAGTGGTCGAAGCCGATCCTCTCCAGCGCCACCGACGCGCCGGGGCCGGTGAGCGGACCCAGCGGCGTCAAGATGACGGGCCCCTACGACTACGTCCCGCCGTCCTACTGGCTCACCGACATCAAGAACGGCGGCGCCTTCGGCTTCACCACCGAGATCGGGCCCGGCGGCGGCCGTGCCGCCCCTCGAGAGCCTGCAAGCAGATGCTGCCCGCCGATCACCTCTGGCCGATCGACGACGTCTGGAACTTCCACGCGGGGGGCGACGAGTTCAAGGACCTCAAGCGCTTCACGGACGCGCTCGAGGCGCGCTACGGCAAGGCCACGGGCGTCGGCGGACTACGCGCGCAAGGCGCAGGCCCTCACCTACGAGGGCCAGCGCGCCATGTTCGAGGCCTACGGCCGCAACAAGTACACGTCGACCGGCGTCATCCAGTGGATGCTCAACAACGCCTGGCCGTCGCTGATCTGGCACCTCTACGACTACTACCTGCGGCCGGGCGGCGGCTACTTCGGCACCAAGAAGGCCTGCGAGCCGCTGCACGTGCAGTACTCCTACGACGACCGGTCGGTCGTGGTGGTGAACGACCTGCAGACGCCCTTCTGCGGCCTCAAGGTCTCGGCCCAGGTCTTCGACCTGGGCCTCGTGAGCAAGTTCTCGCAGGACGGCCACCGTGGACGTCGGCGCGGACGGCGTCGCGCGGGCGCTCGTCGTGCCCGAATACCGACGGGCTTGAGCACGACCTACTTCCTCCGGCTGACGGCTCGAGGACGCGGCGGGCAACGCCCGTGAGCCGGAACTTCTACTGGCTCTCGACGCGCGAGGACGTGCTCGACTGGAAGAAGACCAAGTGGTACTACACGCCCACGAAGGTCCACGCGGACCTGACCGCGCTCGCCGCGGCTGCCGGCCACGACGCTCGCGGTTTCGAGCCGCTTCGACGACTCGGGGCCCGAAGGGGCGGCGACGCGTCGTGGTCGAGAACACCGGACGGACGCTCGCCTTCCTGATGCACCTCCAGGTCCTGGACGCCGCCGGCGGCGAGGAGTCCTTCCCGTCTTCTGGGACGACAACTACTTCGAGCTGTTCCCGGGCGAGAAGCGGGAGGTGCGGGTCGCGTTCCCACGCCGGGCGGGGCGGTCCTCGGTCACGGCGGACGCCTGGAACGCGCCGTCCGTACGGTAAGGCAAGGAGAGCGATGGCGAAGAGGAGAGGCGGACGCGCCGGATCGGCTTTGATAGCTCTGGGCCTCCTCGGCGGCCTGCCCGTATTGGCCGAGGAGGCCCAGGGAGATAACTACAAATTCTCCGCGGCGAGCACCGCGACGCCCGTGGAGCTCTCACGCAGCGACGCCGGCGTGCGCTTTGCATGGCCGAAGCCTGCGAGTCCGGCCTGGGATACGGCCCTCCTCGGCGTCAAAGTGGACGCCGGAGCCGAGGGGGGCCCGTGGGTCGAGCTCGCCGCCGGGTCCGCCCGCGGCCGGCAGTACTTCGAGCCGGGCGCGCGCGGCCTCCGCTGGATCAACCTGAGCGGCCTGCGGCCGCAGCTCACGGAGGGGGCGGAGGTGGCGATCTCCGCCACGGTCTCGCCTTCGATCCCGGCCCCGCGACCCTGCGCGTCTTCGCCAACCGCCTCGACCTGACGCGGCCGATCCTGATCCTCGCCCCTCATCCCGACGACGCCGAGATCGCCGCCTTCGGTCTCTACGCCGGCCGCAACGCGACCATCGTCACCGTGACCTCGGGCAACGCGGGCGACTTCAACTACCGCGACAACGTCAGCGACCCCGCCGACCACTACCTCTTCAAGGGCTTTCTCCGGGCCGTGGACAGCGTGACCGTGCCCTGGCAGGGCGGGATCCCGCCGGACCGTTGCTACAACCTGGGCTACTTCGACGCCCGCCTCGCCCAGATGCACGACAAGCCGACGGACGTCGTCCCCGAGATGTACGGGCCCAACCAGGACGTGGCCCCCTACCGCCGGGCGAACGTCGAGCCGCCTGCTCCCCAACGGCTCGCGCACCAACACCTGGGCCCACCTCGTCGAGGACCTGGAGGCGGTGCTCCGCAAGGTCAAGCCCGCGATCGTGGTCATGCCCTATCCGCAGCTCGACACCCACCCGACCACCAGTTCACGACGGTGGCGGCGGTGGAGGCGCTCGCGCGCGCGAAGGGGAGCGCCGTCTTCCTGCTCTACACGAACCACGCCTACCGGAACCTCTACCCCTTCGGTCCCGCGGGCGCGGGGATGTCCGCTGCCTCCCTGGTCGGGAGCGCGAGCTGCCCGTGGAAGGAATCTACTCGCAGCCGGTCAGCGCCGACATGCAGCGACGAAAGCTGTTCGCCCTCGAGTCGATGCACGACCTTCGGCTCTCCCCCGCCGAGCAGGCGAGGTGCCTGCCCCCCGGGACGACACCGCAGCGCGACGACTACCCGCGCCTGCCCGAGGTCGACTACCTCCGGCGCGGCCCGCGCTCCGACGAGCTGTTCTTCGTCTTCGGCCGCGACGGGGTTCGCGACCTCGTCCAGTCGTTCCTCGCCGGGCGCAAGTCCGCAGCCGCGGCCCGCCCGTGACGGACGCCGTGGCCGCTCCCGCCGCCGCCCCCCGGCTCAAGCGGTCCCTGACCCTCTGGGACCTCGTGATCTACGGGATCGTCCTCATCCAGCCCACCGCGCCCATGGGGATCTACGGGGTGGTGAGCATGGAGGCCCGCGGGCACGTCGTCACCACGATCCTGATCGGCATGTTCGCCATGCTGCTCACCGCCATGAGCTACGGCACGCATGGCGAGCGCCTACCCGGCGGCGGGCTCCGCGTTCACCTACGTGGGTCGGGAGCTCCATCCCGCCCTGGGCTACGCCACGGGATGGTCGATGGTCATGGACTACATCCTGAACCCGATCATCTGCACGATCTGGTGCAGCAAGGCGGCCATGAACTTCCTGCCCGCGATCCCCTACCCGGTGTGGGTCGTGTTCTTCGCCTGCCTCTTCACGAGCCTCAACCTCCGCGGCGTCAAGGCGAGCGCGCGCACCAACAACATCCTGGCCGGCGCCCTGTCCGCGGTGGTGCTCCTCTTCCTGGGCTACGCCGCTGCGCTACATCCTCGGCGCCCATCTCAGCCCGGCGGACCTTTCACGGCCCTTCTACGACCCGGAGACGTTCTCGCTCCCGGTGGTTCTCACCGGGACGTCGATCGCCTGCCTGACCTACATCGGCTTCGACGGCATCTCCACGCTTTCGGAGGAGGTGGAGAACCCGCGGCGGAACATCCTGCTCGCCACCGTCCTCACCTGCCTGGTCACCGGGATCATCTCCGCCCTCACGTGTACGCCGCCCAGCTCGTCTGGGGCGACTGGAAGGGCTTCCCCGACGTCGACACCGCGTTCGTGCACGTGTCGGGAAAGGCCGGGGGCAGCGATGCTCTTCGTGGTCGTCAACGCCGCCCTCCTGGTGGCGAACGTCGGCTCGGGCACGGGCGCCCACCTGGGCGCGGCGCGACTCCTCTACGGCATGGGGCGCGACGACGCCCTGCCCCGGTCGTTCTTCGGAAAGATCGACCCGCGCCGGAACATCCCGCAAAACAACGTCCTCCTCGTCGGCGCCCTCGCCCTCATCGGTGGCTTCCTCCTTACCTACCAGCTCGGGGCGGAGATGCTGAACTTCGGGGCCTTCATCGCCTTCATGGGCGTGAACGTCGCGGCCTTCATGCACTACTGGGTGCGGGGGGACAAGGCGAAGAGGACCTGGCTCGACTTCGTGCTCCCCCTCTTGGGTTTCCTGATCTGCCTCTACATCTGGCTGAGCCTGCGATGGCAGGCCAAGCTGTTTGGTGGCTTGTGGCTGCTGGTCGGAATCCTCTACGGAGCGGTCAAGACGCGGGGGTTCCGCAAGAGCCTCGTGTCCTTCGAGCTGCCGCCGGAGTAGCATGACGCTCTACGAGAACGAGCTGCGCGAGCAGCCGGCGGTCCTCGCCCGGCTCCTCGAGCGGGGCCGGGCCCCCGCAGAGGCCATCGCGGAAGCAGTCCGCGCCCGGGAAGTCCGCTTCGCCGTGCTCGCCGCGCGCGGCTCCTCGGACAACGCGGCGCGCTACGGCCAGTACGTGCTGGGCATCCACAACTCGCTGGTGGCCGCCCTCGCCACGCCCTCCGCCTTCACGCAGTACCGGGCCACGCCCTCCCTGGCCGGCGCGCTGGTGGTAGGCATTAGCCAGTCCGGACAGTCTCCTGACATCGTAGAGGTCCTCCGGGAGGCGCGCCGCCAGGGAGCCCCAACCCTGGCCGTGACCAACGAAGCCGGTTCTCCTCTTGCGCAAGCGGCCGAGTTCCTCTTTCCGCTGCACGCGGGGGAGGAGCGGGCGGTCGCCGCGACCAAGACCTACACTGCCCAGCTCCTGGCCGTGGCCATGCTGAGCGCCGCGCTGGGCAGGGACGAGCTGGCCTGGGCCGAGCTGCGGGCGCTTCCCGGCCAGGTGGCGGCCGTGATCGACGGCAACGCCGCCGCGGCCGCGGACGCGGCCCGCTACCGCGACCACACCCGCCTCGTCGTCCTCGGCCGCGGCTACAACCTCGCCACCGCCTCCGAGATCGCACTCAAGGTCCAGGAGACGACCGGGGTCATGGGCCAGGCCTACTCGTCCGCCGACTTCCTCCACGGGCCCATGGCCATCCTCCTGCGCGGGCTTCCCGTGCTCCTGGCCGCGCCCGGGCCGCGGGCCTTCGACGATCTCGACGCGGTGGTGGGCCTGGCGAGAGAGACCGGGGCGCCCCTCATCGCGATCTCGGAGCGCCCGGAGATCCTGGACGCGGCCGAGGTCGCGATGCCGCTGCCCGCGGGAACTCCCGAATGGCTTTCCCCCCTGGTGGCGGTGGTGCCGGGCCAGCTTTTCGCGCTCGGGCTCTGCCTCGCGCGTGGCCTCGACCCCGACGCTCCCCACGGCCTCCGCAAGGTCACGCTCACGCGATGAGCGCCCGCGACCTGCTGCTCGCGGTGGACGGCGGCGGAACCAAGACGCTCGCAGTCGTGGCCGATCTCGAGGGCCAGGTGCTGGGGCGCGGCCTCGGCCCCGGGAGCAACCCCTACACCGTGGGCTTCGTCCATTTCGCGGAGGCGGTGACGGAGGCGGTGCAGACCGCGCTGCGTCCCGTGCTCGGCCCCGCAGCGGACGGCATTGGCGGGGCCAGCGGCCGCATCGCCGCCGCCTGCTTCGGGATGGCGGGAGTGGACAGCCCCGAGGACGAGGCCGCGGTCTCGGCCTGGGTGAGGCAGCAAGAGGTGGCGCCTTCGTTCCTGGTCGTCAACGACGTGGAGCTGATCCTCGCCGGGGGCACCCCCGAGGGCTGGGGTGTCGCGCTCATCAGCGGCACCGGCTCCAACTGCCTGGGCCGCTCCCGGGACGGAAGGACTGCTCGCGTGGGCGGCTGGGGCACGCTCCTCGGCGACGAGGGAAGCGGATACCAGCTGGGCCTCCAGGCCCTGCGCGTCGCCGCCCGGACCTTCGACGGCCGGGCGGAGGCGCCCGCCGTGCTCGAGGCGGCGCTGAGGCAATGGTCGCTCCCCGACATCCCGGCCCTGATGCGATTCGTCCACGCGGCGACGACGAGCCCGGCCGACATCGCGACCCTGGCCCCGGTGGTCCTGGAGCTGGCCGCGAAGGGCGACGGGTCCGCGCGCGCGATCCTGGGCCACGGCGCGGACGGCCTCGCCCATCACGTCCGAACCGCGGTGCGCCGGCTCGGCCTGGAGAAGCCACCCCTCGCCCTCGGCGGGGGCTTGTTCTCCGGAAGCCTGCAGGAGGCGCTCCTCTCCCGGATCGCCGACGAAGTCGGGCCCGTCTGCTACGTGGCGGATCCCGTGCTGGGCGCGGTCACGATCGCGCGCCGCCTCGCCTCCAGTTAGCGGCCGGCGACGGGCCCCACCGCCGGTATGTCTTCTTTCTGCATCAGCTCGTTGAGCGCCGGCACGTCCTTGGCCAACGCCTCTTTCCACGGGTCGATCTGGGCCTCGGTCCGGGCCTTGAGCTCCGCGAACAGCTGCTGCGCCTGACGGGTGGGCGCCGCGTCGGCGCTGTCCACCACATTCGAGAGCCAGGCGATCTTGCTGTTGAGCATCGTCGGCCAGTTGCACATGTCCTGGGAGGAGCGCGCCTTCAGCTGGATCAGCTCGGACTCGAGGGGCAACATCTTCGCGTCCAGCGCGTCCGCTGCGGCCAGCACGGCCTTCCCCCGGGGGGAGTCGCCCAGGCGGTCCTTGAGGGCCCGGAGCTGGCCCCGCAGGGCGCGGATCTCGAGGATCGTCCCGTGGGCCCGCCCCAGGAGGTCGCGTATCTGGGCCATCAGCTCGAACTGCTGGCGCAGGTCGGCGGCGGACGTGGTGACGCGCGGGTCCAGCTTGACTTCCACGGGCGCGGTCAGGCTCTGACCGCCGGCGGTGAGCCGCACCTGGTAGGTCCCGGGCAGGACCATCGGCATGTCGGGAGCACCCATGTCGAAGATCGCGGAGCCCAGGAGCTTCGGCTTGTCGTGCCGCAGGTTCCAGACGAAGCGGTGCAGCCCGGCCTCCTTGGGCATCACCTCGGGCTTCTCCTCCGGCTCCGGGCGCTCGGGCAACGGCTTGTCGGGGACGACCTCCTCCTCGCTCTTGTACGTCCGGATCACCTTCCCGCCGCCGTCGAGCACCTCGAGGCTCACGCCCGACTGGGCCTTGGCGAGCTGGTAGTAGAGGATCGCTCCCGCGGGCGGGTTCTTGCCGAGGAAGGAGCCCCTCCCGCTGCCGCCCCGGAAGCGGTAGGCCGTGCTGGGGGTGAAGAGATGGACCTCGGCCCCGGCCACCGTGTCGTTCCACTGGCGCAGGGGAGCGAGGTCGTCGAGGATCCAGAAGGCGCGGCCGTGGGTGGCGAGGACGAGGTCGTCGCCCTTCACGACCAGGTCGTGGATGGGGACGGTGGGGAGGTTGAGCTTGAGGGGCTGCCAGCGGGCGCCGTCGTCGAAGGAGACGAACACACCGGTCTCGGTCCCGGCGTAGAGCAGGCCCTTGCGGCCAGGATCCTCGCGTACGGCGCGTACGAAGCTGCCGTCGGGGATGCCGTGGGGGGCGATCCTCTGCCAGCTCTTGCCGTAGTCGTGGGTCGACCACGCGTAGGCCTTGTAGTCGTCGAGCTCGTGGCGATCCACGGCCAGGTAGGCCGTCGCCGGGTCGTGGGGCGAGGCATCGATCTGGCTGATCAGGCTCCACTCCGGCAGGTCCTTGGGAGTGACGTTGCTCCACGTCTTCCCGTCGTCGCGGGTGAGGTGGACGAGGCCGTCGTCGGTGCCGGCCCAGAGCAGCCCCTTCTGGCGGGGCGACTCCGCGAGGCTGAAGACCACGTCGTAGTACTCGATGCTGATGTTCTCGCCGGTGACGGGCCCCCCCGACCGCTGCTGCTTGCTCTTGTCGTTCCGGGTGAGGTCGGGGCTGATCGGCGTCCAGCCCATCCCGCCGTCGGTCGTCCGGAACAAGACGTTGCCCGCGTAGTAGACGACGCTCGGGTCGTGGCGTGAGACGAGGATGGGCTCGGTCCAGTTGAAGCGGTACTTCAGGCGCGCCGCCTCGTGCCCGTCGGTGTTGTCGGGCCAGACGCTCACGTTGTGGGCCTGGCCGGTCCGCCGGTCGAGACGCGTCAGGATCCCGAAGTACTCGCCGGCGTAGACCGTGTTCCCGTCCGGCGTCGCGGAGACATAGCCGGCCTCCCCGCCCCCCACGGGGTTCCAGTCTGCCCGGCCGATCGTCCCTTGCTCGCTGCGGCTGCGGATGCCCACCGACGAGTTGTCCTGCTGCGAGCCGTAGAGCATGTAGGGCCACTGGTCGTCCACGCTCACGTGGTAGAACTGCGCGGTGGGCTGGTTGTCCTGCCGGCTCCAGGTCTCGCCCCCGTCCACGCTGATCGTCGCGCCCCCGTCGTTGGCCAGGGCGATCCGCTTCGAATTGCCGGGGTCGATCCACATCTGGTGGTAGTCGCCGTGGGGCGACTCGATCGGGGTCCAGGTCTTGCCCGCGTCGCGGGAGCGGTAGAGGCCGACGCACAGCACGTACAGCGTGTCCACCTCGCGCGGGTCGGCCGCGACGTGGGTGTAGTACCAGGGCCGGTGGCGGAGTCGGTGGTCGTCCGTGACCTGCTTCCAGCTCTCCCCCCCGTCGTCGGAGCGATAGAGGCCCCCTTTCTCGTCGGCGGCTTCGAGCATCGCGTAGACGCGGTTGCCGTCGGCGCCGGAGACGCTCACCCCGATCTTGCCGAGCACGGTCTCGGGCCAGCCCTTGCCCTCGACCTTCTTCCAGGAGCTGCCGCCGTCGGTCGAGCGATACAGGCCGCTGCCCGGGCCGCCGCTGGTCAGGCTCCACGGCGTGCGGTTGGCCTCCCACAACGCCGCGAACAGGATGTTCGGGTTCCGGGGATCCATGGCCAGGTCGATCGCTCCCGTCCTCTCGTCCTTGAAGAGGACCTTCTCCCAGCTCTTCCCGCCGTCCCGGGAGCGGAAGACGCCGCGCTCCGCGTTCGGACCGTAGGCGTGGCCGAGGGCCGCCACGTACACGAGGTCGGGGTTCTTCGGGTGGACCAGGAGCTCGCCGATCTGGCGGGAGTCCTTCAGACCGACGTTCGTCCAGGTCTTCCCCGCGTCGGTGGACTTGTAGACGCCGTCCCCGTGGGAGAGGTTGCCGCGGATGCAGGCCTCGCCGGTGCCGACGTAGACGACGTTCGGGTCGGAGGCGGCCACCGCGATCGCGCCGATCGAAGAAACCGCTTCCTTGTCGAACAGGCTCGTCCAGGAGCCCCCGCCGTTCATGGTCTTCCACACCCCGCCTCCGGTGTAACCGGCGTAGTACGTGTGCGCGTCACCCGTCGTCCCCACCGCGGCCATGGCGCGCCCGCCGCGCCACGGGCCGACGAGGCGGTACTTCATCCCCATGAAGGGCTCGGGGGCCTTGTCGGCGCCGGCGCGGGCCGGGGCGGTGGCCATGAGGACGACGACGAGAACGACAAGGCGGCGGGCAGTGGAGATCATCGAGCCCTCCTCGCGAGGAATGGACACTACCGGCCGAGCTCTTGCAGCGCGTTGCGCAAGGGCTCGCTGGAGATCCGGATGAGCCCGTCGAACGGCATGTCCAGCTCCAGGATCAGGAAGATCGCGCCGGTCACGGACAGGGCGGCGAGGAAGAGCGCGGCCACGACGGTCGCGTTGGCCGGCGAGTAGAGGCCCATGCTCAAGAAGATGATCGCGAGCCAGGAGATCACGATGACGAGCAGGGGTGTGGAGATCGACGTCTCACCCTGCTCGAACAGCAGCCAGCGCGTTTCCGCCAGGGCTCCCGCGATCTGCGCGGCCTGGGCCTTGAGCGAGCCCTGTCGGTCGTCCCTCGGCGAGAGCTTCTGGATGGAGTTGGGTAGCGTCTGGGTCCACAGGACGCTGGGCTCCACCGGGTGACCGGACTTCTGTCCCGACCACATGGTGCCGATCGCGCTTTCGAGCGAGAGACGGAGCACCTGGCGGACCTCCGCGGCCTCCGGCCCGTAGTTCTCCAGCACCCGGTCGAGGTAGACGACCTTGGCCCCCATCTGGGTGACCTCGCTCTTCTCGGTGTCGTAGGCGCTCTTGGTCGAGGCCACGAGAAGTCCGAGCACCAGCGCGGACATGGTGGCCACGGACCCCATGCCCACCCTCACCGTTTCCTTCGACTCGGAGCCCAGGTGATGCTGGGGAAGTGCTACCCGCAATCGCATCCCCAGCAGCGCGGCCCCGAAGAGGCACGCGAACACGAGGGCCACGGTGACGTTGGGGCTCACGATTGGGGACTCAATAGCTGAGCCCGAAGCCGTAGGGAAAGAGCGGGTCGTAGGGCTCGTCGCCCACGTTGAGCGGGAGCTGGGCCATGGACCGCGGCCAGCTGTGCGGAAGCTTGCCCGTGGGCTTGTAGTCGCCGAAGAGCACGTCGACCACGCCCTCCCCTTCCGTGCCCGGAAGCCACGCGGCCACGATCGCGTCGCTCAGGCCCAGGGCCTCGCCGAGGATCAGCGGACGACCCGAGACCACGACCGTGACCACGGGGACGCCCGCCTTCTTGACGTTGGCGATCGCCTCCACGTCTTCCTTGGACAGGGCGAGATCCTCGCGGTCGCCCCGGCCCTCCGCGTACGGCGTCTCCCCCACCACCACTACCCCCACGGTCGCGCCCGCCGCCTCCTTTCCGCTGCGCGTGAAGGTGACGTGGGTCGTCTTCCCCGCCGCGGCGCGGATGGCCTCCAGGATCGTGGTGCCCGGGACGATCGCACCGCTCACGCCCTGCCAGGTGATCGTCCATCCCCCGCACTGGTTGCCGATGTCCTTGGCGCTCTTGCCCGACACGTGGATGCGGGCGGCGGTCCGGGCGAGGGGAAGCACCCCCCCCTCGTTCTTCAGGAGCACCATCGACTGCCGCACCGCGCGCCGCGCCACCGCGCGGTGCTCGGGGGAGCCGAAGCTCCGGGCGAGGGCGGGGTCGGCGAGGGGCGAGCGTCCCTCGTCGAGCAGCCCCATCGCGAGCTTGACCCGCAGGATGCGCTTCACCGCGTCGTCCACCCGCGACATCGGGACAGCCCCCTCCTCGACGAGGCCCTTGAGCGTGGCGAAGAACTCGCGGTACTTCTCCGGGACCATCACCATGTCCATCCCCGCGTTGATCGACTGGCGCACGTCGCTCTTGTAGTCGCCGGGGAGCTGGTCGATGGCCGCCCAGTCGGAGATCAGGAAGCCCTCGAAGCCCAGCTCCTCCTTCAGGATCTCCGTGAGGAGCCGGCGGCTGCCCGAGCACTTCTCGCCGTTCCAGCTGCTGTAGGACGGCATGATGGACCCGACCCCCGCGGCGATGGCGGTCACGTAGCCTGGCAGGTGGATCTTCCGCAGCGTGGCTTCGTCCATCCGGGTGTCGCCCTGGTCGAGGCCGCGCTTCGCGGGGTCGGAGGCGAGCGGCTGGCCCGTTCCCATCGCGGTGCCGCCGTCGCCCGCGTAGTGCTTCGCGCACGCGAGCACGCGCTTCGCATCGGCGAGGTTCCCCCCCTGGAAGCCGCGCACCGCGGCCGCCCCCAGCTCGGCCACGAGCGCCGGGTCTTCGGAGAAGCCCTCGTAGGTCCGGCCCCACCGCTCGTCCCGAGGCACGGTCACGGCGGGGGCGAAGGTCCATTGGATCCCCGTCGCCCTCGTCTCCAGGGCGGTGACGCGCGCGACTTCCTCCACGAGCGACGGGTCGCGGGTGGCGCCGAGGCCGACGTTGTGCGGGAAGACGACCGCCCCCCGCACGTTGTTGTGGCCGTGCACCGAGTCCACCCCGTAGAGGAGCGGAATGCGCAGGCGTGTCCGCAGGGCCTGGGTCTGGCAGCGGTCGTACATCTCCCGCCAGTCCTCCAGGCGGTTGGCCCCCGTCTCCGAGTCGCCGCCGTTCAGGACCGAGCCCAGGAAATACGCGGCGATGTCCGCCGGCTCGATGAGCGTGTCCTCGTCGGCCTGGGTCATCTGGCCGACCTTTTCCTCGAGCGTCATCCGGCCGAGGATTGCATTCGCCCGGTCGTCGTAGTCGCGGAGGGACCGGCGGGGTGTCGCGGAGGGCGCCGAGAGAAGACCGGACGCCCCGAGAATCAGGACGAGGAATGCGGAGAGGAGTCTGGCTTTCATGGGCGGGAACATTACGCGGGCCCGGCCCCGTTGACAACCGGCCGATGCGCAGGGGGGGCCGACGTCGAGGGGCTCCGGGGGCTTACGGTATAGTCGGTGGGATAGAGTGATCGCGCGCATGAGCCCCCTCGGCCTTCGCACCGGATGGTTGACTGGCCTCGCCTTCGCCGCCGTTCTCGCGGTGAACCTGGCCGGCCTGGGCGCGATCGCGGTGGCGCGACGGGGAGCCATGGACGAAGCCCGCCGGGAGTTCCAGGACGTGACCTCCGCGCGGGCCCGCTCCCTGGAGAAGACCCTCGCCGGGGTGCGGGCCGACCTCGCGTTCCTGGCCGCCTCCTCTCCCGTGGGCCGGCTGGGAGAAAAGGGAAAGGCGGCGGAGGTCGCCTGGAGACGAGCGGGGGCGGAGAGTGCCTTGCTCCTCTTCCTGCGCACGCATCCGGAGGTGGTGCGGGTCGTGGTGCGGAGCGCGTCCGGTGAGCCGATCGTCCACACCGGCCGCCGGGGCGGGATCCCCGTTCTCTGGGTCTCTTCGAGCCCGACCGGCCTCGAAGGAGCCGCGGTGGCCCCCGATCGTCCCCGGCTCACCACCGTGCTCGCGATCGACGCGGAGGGGAGGGCGGGCTCGGGCCAGCTCGCGGTGGAGGCGGAGGTCGAGCCCTCCCTGCTCCTCCCGCCCGTGGAGGCGGCGGCCCCGCGGGCTTGCGAGCTTCGGGACGCTTCAGGCCGGATCCTCACCCGCTCGCCCGCCGGACGCCCGGCGCCGGTCGGCACGGGGCGGGAGGTGGCGGCGCGGTCGGAAATCGGAACCGACGGCTGGTCGGCCCCGGGACCGTGGGCCCTGGGCTGCGTGCGCAGCGAGGAATCGGCCCTCGCCCTGGTCGAGCCGGTGGCCGCCCGCTACCGGGCGACCCTCGCCCTCAACCTGGGCGTCATGGCCCTCGCCGTCCTTCTCGGCGGCTTCGCCGTCCAGCAGGCGAGGCGACGGGTAGGGCTCGAGGCGGCGGCGCACGAAGAAGCCCGCGTGCGGGACCTGGAGCGGCAGCTCTTTCACGCCGAGCGACTCACCACCGTGGGCCGGCTCGCCGCCGGCATCGCGCACGAGATCAACAACCCTCTCGAGGGCATGGCGAACTACCTGGCCCTGGCCCGGGAGGCTCTCGCCCGGAGCGACACCGAGGGCGCGCAGCGCCACCTGGCCAGCGTCAAGGACGGACTCGAGCGCGCGGCGGGGATCGTCAGGGGGGTGCTCGCCCACGCCGACCCGGCCAAGGCCCCCCTCACGCCGCTCGACCTCGTCCTGATCCTCCGCGAGAGCGGGCAGTTCATGGCCTCGCGCAAGGAGTTCCGCGGCGTGCGCTTCGCCTTTGATCTCGAGGAGGAGCCGCTCCTGGTGCGCGGCAGCCCGGTGATGCTGGGCCAGGTGGCGGTGAACCTGATGCTGAACGCCTGCGAGGCCCAGCCGAAGGGGGGCGAGGTCCGGGTGAGCGCCCGCCGTGAGAACGGCAACGTGGTGGCGGAGTTCGCGGACCGGGGACCGGGCGTCGGCGAGGCGGAGGGAGCGCGGATCTTCGAGCCCTTCTACTCCACGAAGGACTCCACCGGCCTCGGGCTCTCCATCTGCCACTCGATCGTGAAGCAGCACGCGGGCGAGCTGAGCGTCGCCCCCCGGGAGGGCGGGGGGGCCGTCTTCCGCCTGAAGCTGCCCGCGCTGGAGGCGCCCGTCGCATGAGCAGCCCGCGCACCATCTCCCGCGGCCGGGTGCTGGTGGTGGAGGACGAGGCCTACGTGCGCGAATCCCTCGTCGAGATCCTCCGCTCCCGCGGCTTCGAGGTCGCCCCCGCTCCCTCCGTGGCCGAGGCCCTGACCGCGCTCTCGCGCTCGCCCTTCGACGTGGTGCTCTCCGACCTGAAGATGCCGGGGGCGGACGGGGTGGAGCTCGTCAAGCGCATGCAGACCGCCTGGCCCGAGATCCCGGTCGTGCTCCTCACCGGCCACGGCACCGTGGCCTCCGCGGTGGAGTGCCTCAAGGCGGGGGCCAGCGACTACATCCTGAAGCCGGCCGACCCCGAGGCGCTCGAGGTGGCGCTCGACCGCGCCCAGGAGACGCGCCTGCTCCGGCGCGAGGTCCGCTACCTGCGAAGCGCGGCCGCCGCGGGGTCCGACGCGATCGGGGAGTCCGCGGCCTGGCGCAAGGTCATGGCGATGGCGGAGGCGGCGGCGCCCACCGACTCCACCGTGCTCCTCCTCGGGGAGTCGGGCACGGGGAAGGAGCTCCTGGCCCGGCGCCTCCACGCCCTCTCTCCTCGCGCGGCCGGTCCCTTCGTGCGCGTGAACTGCGCCTCCGTTCCCTACGACATGTGGGAGAGCGAGTTCTTCGGGCACCGGAAGGGCTCTTTCACGGGGGCGGGCACCGATCGCGAGGGCCGCTTCCAGCTCGCCCACCGCGGGACGCTCCTCCTCGACGAGGTGGGCGCGACCTCCGGGGAGGCCCAGGCCAAGTTCCTGCGCGTGATCCAGGAAGGGGAGCTGAACCGCCTGGGCGACGACCAGCCCATCCGCGTGGACGTGCGCATCGTGGCCTCCACCAACTCCGACCTCGAGGCGGCGGTGAAGGCGGGGCGCTTCCGGGCCGACCTCTTCTATCGGCTCGACGTGGTGCGCATCGAAGTCCCTCCGCTGCGGGAGCGGGCCGAGGACATAGCACTGCTCGCGCGGCGGTTCGCGGAGGAGATCGCGGTGCGGCTCGGCCGGCCCGCGCCCGGGGTCTCTCCGGAGACCCTCGCCCGCCTGCGCGCCTATCCCTGGCCGGGAAACGTGCGCGAGCTCCGCAACGTCATCGAGCGGGCCCTCATCCTCGACCCCGTCCACGGCCTCGACAACCTCGATCTCCTGCCCGGAGGGGCCAACCGGCCCGCCGCGGAGAACGAGGCCGGGCGCGACCTGAACCTGCGCGACGCCCTCAACCGGCTGGAGCGCGAGATGCTCCTCGAAGCCCACAAGCGCGCGGGGGGAGTGAGGAAGGACGCGGCCCACCTCCTCGGTATCGACCCGCGGAACTTCTCCTATTACCTCCGCAAGCACGACCTCGACCTCGAAGAGCCCTGAGCGAGACCGGAGAGCCCTTGAAGACACCATCGATCGCGTCCCTCAACTCGTCCCTGGCCGGAGCCGGCCTCGTCGCCCTGTGCGCGCTCCCCCTGCTCGCCGCGGACGCGGCGCCTCCGGTGGTGTTCCAGGACGCGACCGCGTCCGCGGGGCTGCGCTTCAAGCACACGAGCGGCGCTTCGGGCAAGAAGTACCTGCCGGAGACCATGGGCTCCGGCTGTGCGTTCCTGGACTTCGACAACGACGGCGACCAGGACATCCTGCTCGTGAACTCCATGGAGTGGGCGCCCGGCAAGGGAACGAAGGCCCTGCCCGCGCTCTACCGGAACGACGGAACCGGCACCTTCACCGACGTGACGCGGGAGTCGGGCCTCGCCGTGGAGGTCTACGGAATGGGGGTGGCGGCCGCCGACTACGACAACGACGGGTGGGTCGACGTGTACCTGACCGCCCTCGGCCGGAATCGCCTCTTCCGCAACGACCGCGGGACGTTCGTGGACGTCACCGAGAAGGCGGGGGTGGCCGGGGGCGGGTTCTCCGCGAGCGCCCTCTGGTTCGACTACGACAAGGACGGCCGGCTGGACCTCTTCGTCACCCGCTACGTGGAGTGGCAGCTCGAGAAGGACCTGTTCTGCACGCTCGACGGCACCCACAAGTCGTACTGCACGCCGGAGTCGTACAAGGGGCTGAGCGCCCTCCTCTACCGCAACCGGGGCGACGGCACGTTCGAGGACACCACGGCCAAGGCCGGACTCCAGAATGCGGCGTCAAAGGCACTGGGCGCGGCCATGCTCGACTACGACGGCGATTCCTGGATCGACCTCATCGTGGCCAACGACACCCAGCCCAACAAGCTCTACCGGAACAACCGCAACGGCACCTTCACCGACGTGGGCATGGCCGCGGGGGTCGCCTTCAGCGAGGCCGGCGTCGCGCGAGCGGGGATGGGCGTCGACGCCGCGGACTACGACGGCTCGGGGCGACCCTCGATCGTGATCGGCAACTTCTCGAACGAGATGATGGGGCTCTACCACAACGAGGGAACCGGGCTCTTCGTCGACGAGGCGCCCAGCTCCCCCGTCGGTCAGACGACACTCCTCACCCTGACCTTCGCCTGCTTCTTCTTCGACTACGACCTCGACGGCCTCCTCGACATTTTCGCCGCCAACGGCCACGTGGCCGACGACATCAGCCGCGTGCAGCCCAAGGTGCAGTACGCGCAGGCGCCGCACGTCTTCCACAATTTGGGCCAGCGGAGGTTCGAAGCGGTGACGCCTCGCCTCGGACCGGCGCTGCAGCGGCCGATGGTGGCCCGCGGCGCCGCCTACGGCGATTTCGACGGCGACGGCGACCTCGACCTCCTGGTCTCCGTCAACAACGGCCCCGCCGTGCTCCTCCGCAACGACGGAGGCAACCGGAACCACTACCTCCGCGTCCGGACCGTGGGCACGACTTCGAACCGTGACGGCATCGGGGCCCGGGTCACGCTCACCCTGGACGGGGGACGAAAGCTCCAGGGGATGGTGAAGACCGGATCCAGCTATCTCTCGCAGAGCGAGCTCCCCCTGACCTTCGGGCTCGGAGCGGCCACCCGCGTCGCGAAGGCGGAGGTGGCCTGGCCGAGCGGCAAGACCGACCAGGTGGCGGATCTCGCCGCCGACCGCACGGTCGTGATCAAGGAAGGCCAGGGGGTCGTGCCCGGCCGATGACGCTACCCAAGGTCGCCGCTCTGCTCCTCGCGGCGGTCGCCGCCGACATGGCGCCTCCCGCTTCCTTCGCCCGCCGCGAGGAGGCGTGCCGCGAGAACAACCTGGGGGTGGCCCTGCTCGAGCAGTTCCATCCCGAGGAGGCGGCACCGCGGTTCCGGCGGGCCCTGGAAATCGATCCCGGCCTCGCCATCGCGCAGGTGAACCTCGCGGTGGCCCTCCTCAACGTCCCCGACCTCGAGGGAGCCCGCCGGGAGGCGACCACGGCCGCGCTGCGCCTCCCGGAGGCGCCCCAACCGCCCTACGTTCTCGGGCTCGTGGCGAAGAGCGACAACCGCGTCGAGGACGCGATCGCCGCCTTCGAGCGCGTCCTCGCCCTCGATCCCGCGGACGTGGGCGCCCACGTGAATCGGGGGCAGCTCTACGTCCAGCAGCGGCGCTACGAGGAGGCGATCGCCGACTTCCGGCAAGCGCTCGCCGCCGAGCCCTACAACGGCACCGCCCTCTACAACCTCGGCCTCGCCCTCACCCGGGCGGGCCGGCGCGAGGAAGGGCAGAAGGCGCTCACGAGCTTCCAGGAGCTGCGCGAGAAGGGCTACGGCACGGCCATCGGCACCGCCTACGGTGAGCAGGGGCGGTATGCAGTGGCCGTGGCCACTACGGGCGCGGAGGCGGCCTTCGTCGACCCGAAGACACCCGACGTCAAGTTCGTCGCGGGCGGCACCCTGGCGGGGGCGGGCGGCCCGGGCGGCCGCGTCTCCCTCCTCGACTACGACGGGGACGGAGCGCTCGATTTTCTCGACGTGGGCCCCGGCGGCCAGCGGCTGTATCGGAACGCGAACGGCCGTTTCGTCGACGTCACGCGAGAGGCGGGCCTGGATCCGACGGGGGCCGGCATCGGGGCCGTGGCCGCCGACTACGACAACGACGGCCGCGTGGATCTCTTCGTCCTGCGCTCCGGCGGGAACACGCTCCACCACAACGAGGGGGGGCGCTTCACCGATGCCACCGCCGCCGCCGGGCTTCCCACCGACCGCTCGATGGCGCTCTCCGCCGCCTTCGCGGACGTGGACCACGACGGCGACCTCGACCTGTTCGTGGCGGGATTCGCCGCACCCAACCGCCTCTTCCGAAACAACGGAAACGCAACGTTTACCGACGTCACGAAGGCGGCCGGAGTGGGGGGAAGATCGGGCCACGGACTCGCCCTCGTGCCCACCGACTACGACAACCGCCGCGACCTTGACCTGCTCGTGCTCGACGCGGACCGCGGGCCGACCCTCCTCCGCAACCTGCGCGACGGGACGTTCCGCGACAGCGCCGGGGAAGCGGGCCTCCCCGGGGAGGGGCCATTCACCTCGGTGGCCGCGGCCGACGTGGACAAGGACGGCCGCATCGACTTCTTCTTCGGGACGGCGGCGGGCCCGGGAACGCTCGCCTGGAGCGAAGGCGCCGAGCGGTTCCGCCGGACGCCGGGCCCCGTGGCGGGCGTGGCCGCGGCCCAGTTCGTCGACTACGACAACGACGGCCTCCTGGATCTCGTCGCGCTCACCGACCGCGGCGTCCAGGTCTTCCGCAACATCGGCGGAGGGCGGTGGTCGGAAGCGGGCCCGGCCGCGATCCCGGGCTCTTTCCGCTCGTTCGCGTCCGGCGACGTGGACGGCGACGGGGACGTGGACCTGGTTCTCCGCAGCTCCTCCGGGGAGATCCGGATCGCGCGCAACGAGGGCGGCAACCGCAACCACTCGCTCCGCGTCGACCTGCAGGGCCGGGTCAGCAATCGCCAGGGAGTGGGGGCGAGGATCGAGATGCGCTCGGGGAGCCTGCGCCAGCGGCTGGAGACCGCGGCCACGACGCCTCCGCTCGGGCCCGACCCGGTGCTCTTCGGTCTCGGGGCACGCACGCGAGCCGACACGGTCCGGATCCTCTGGCCCTCGGGCACCCTCCAGGCCGAGGTGGATCCCAGCCTCACCGCGCGGACGCCCGTGGTGGAGCTGGACCGGAAGCCTTCCTCGTGCCCGTTCCTCTACGCCTGGAACGGAAGCGCCTTCGAGTTCGTGACCGACTTCATGGGCGGGGGCGAGATGGGCTACGGCGAGAGTCCCCGGCAGTGGAACACCCCGATCCCCGAGGAGTACGTCCGGCTCCGCGGGGACGAGCTCGTGGCCCGGAACGGCCGCTACGAGCTGCGCGTCACCAACGAGCTGGAGGAGGTCGTCTTCTTCGACCGCCTGGAGCTGATCGCGGTCACCCATCCCGACGGGGTGGACGTGTTCCCCAACGAGGGCCTGGCCGGCGCGCCCCGGCGGCCCTTCCGGCTGTATGCGGCGCGCGACGCGCGGCCGCCCCGCCGCGCCCTGGACGATCGTGGCCGCGACGTCCTCGATCAGCTCCGCCACCGGGACCGCCAGCATGTGGACGGCTTCCCCCTTCTGGACATCCGCGGCTACGCCGAGGAGCACACACTGACCCTCGACCTCGGCCCCGCGGGAGAGCGGCCGCTGCTGCTCCTCACGGGCTGGACGGACTACGCCTTCTCGAGCGACAACCTCGCGGCCAGCCATCGCGGCCTGGTTCTAGAGCCTCCGGCGCTGCAGGTCGAGGACGAGGCCGGCCGCTGGCAGACGGTGATCGAGGACATCGGCATCCCGGTGGGGCGACCGCAGACCGTGGTCGCCCCGCTCTCCGGGCTCTGGCGAGGGGCGAGCCGCCGGGTCCGGATCGTCACCAACATGCGGATCTACTGGGACCAGGCGCTCGTCGCCGACGAGAGCGACTCAGGGGTACGGTCCGACCTCCCTGGACCCGGTGGTGGCCGACCTGCGCGAGCGCGGCTTCTCGGCGGAGGTGACCCCCGACGGCCGCGAGCCCTTCGGCTACGACTACGCGCGCGTCAGCCCGGTCTCGCCTTGGAAGGCCTTCCCCGGGAGATACACGCGCGAGGGCGACGTCAAGGAGCTGCTGCACGACGGCGACGACCTTTTCGTGATCTCGCGTCCGGGCGACGAGATCGCACTCTCGTTCGACGCCAACTCCCTTCCCCCCCTCGAGAGGGGGTGGCGCCGCACCTTCCTGCTCCATGCCGACGGCTACAGCAAGGAGATGGACATCAACTCCGCCACCCCCGACTCGCTCGGGCCCCTCCCCTTCCACGCGATGACGAAGTATCCGTACGATCCGCCCGAGGCCTACCCGATGACCCCGGAGCGGCGCGCGCTGATGGAGCGCTACAACACGCGGGTGGTGAAGGCCCCAATGGGCCCCCTGGAGCTGGCCCTCACCGAGGGGCGGTAAGCCGCGTCGTCAAGGTCTCGCCCGCCTCGAGGGGAGGGCTGTTGGCCGGCTCTCCGGAGCGGCCCCTATGAAGGAGAAGGAGTTTGTATAATGTACTAGTACATTACTACAAACGATCCTCGAACACGGGCACACCCACCCCCGCGGCTCCGCGGAGAGCCCCTCGGGTTGCAGGACGAGATCAGGGGGCGGCACACTCTTCGTCATGAACTCCGGGTTCGATTACCGTGACGGCATCGGCCCGGACGCCGAGGGCGAGACCGTCCTCGACTACCTGACCCGCCGCTACCGGCACACGGGCGAGGCGGAGTGGCGTCAACGGATCGACGCGGGAGAGGTCTTCCTCGGGCAGGCGACGGCCGAGCCCGAGGCCGTCCTGCGTCGCGGCCAGTGGCTCGTCTGGAAGCGGCCTCCGTGGGAGGAGCCGCCCGTCCCGCTCGCCTTTGCCGTCCTCCACCGAGACGAGCAGCTGATGGCGGTCGCGAAGCCTCGCGGTCTTCCCACCGTGCCCAACGGCGGCTTCCTGGAGCACACGCTCTTCCACCTCGTGCGACGCCTGGCCCCGGCGGCCGTCCCCCTGCATCGGCTCGGGCGAGGGACGTCGGGGATCGTGCTCTTCGCTTTGACACCATGCGCCCGTCGCGCGGTGTCCGCGGCGTGGCGCGAGGGGCGCGTGGAAAAGGTCTATCGTGCGCTCGTGACCGGATTGCCGCGGGCGCAGTCCTTTGTCGTGGACGTCCCGATCGGTCCGGTTCCCCATCCCCGAATAGGCCACGTGTACGCCGCGTCTCCTCAAGGCAAGCCCGCGGTCTCCCACGTGTCGGTATTGGAGATCCTCGACGACCATTCGGTCGTCGAGGTGCGCATCGCCACGGGCCGGCCGCACCAGATCCGGATCCACCTCGCGGTGGCCGGCCACCCCCTGGTCGGCGATCCCCTCTACGGCGAGGGCGGCCACCCGCTTCCCGACCCGGCGTTGCCCGGCGCAGGGGGCTATCGGCTCCACGCCCTCCGCCTGGCGCTCGATCACCCGTCGACGGGCCGTCGCCTGATGCTCGAATGCCCACCGCCCTTGCCCTTGCGCGAGCCGGCCGAGAGTCGGTGCTGAGCCGGCGTCCGCTTCTTCCGACGGCGAGCGCTCCTTTGGCGTCGGACACGCCCCTCGGCCACGAGCTCCTGCTTGGCGCGTCGGGTGAGCCGCTTGATGCGATGCTCCTCGCGGAGGGCCTCGCTCCAGGTGGCGACCTCGCGCGACCAGGCGAGCTCGACCGGCCGCCGGGAGCGCGTGTACCGGGAGGCCCGGCCCGCCTGGTGCGCGCGGAGACGGGCCGCGACGTCCTTGGTCGCGCCCGCGTAGAACGATCCGTCGCGGCAGGCCAGAAGGTAGACGAAGGGCACCTAGGGTGTTGTTGATACACTAGAAGGAGGGTCGAAGCACCTGCCATGGCGCGCCGGGAGGACAGCCGAGTCTGGCCGTTCCTGGCCGGCATCCTGGCCGGGGGGGCGGGGGCCGTTCTCGCCGCCTCCCTCCTGCCCCGCCGCCGTCTCGATCCCCGATTGATCCGGCATTCCCGCCAGGATCCTGCCGTGCCGGGGGCCGTCATCGTGCCCGGCATCCTCGGCAGCCAGCTCCTGCGACCCGACGGGACGGAGGCCTGGCTCAACCTCGGCAACGCATTGGGCTATCACGACATAGGCCTGCCCCTGGCCCTCCCCCTCTCCCAGAGCCGCGACGACCTGCGTCCGGGTCTCCTCCTGGGCACCGACCGCATCCTACCGAGGATGTTCGGGTTCACCGAGTACGCCGACCTCGTGGACCTTCTCGAGGATGCGGGCTTCCGCCGCGGCCGGCGGCGGCCCACCCCCGACTACCACATCTTCTCTTATGACTGGCGCCGGGACCTGGTGGAGTCGGCCCGCGAGCTCCACGCCCTGCTCGAGACCCTGGCCGAGGCCCGGGGGGATCCCCACGCCCACTTCAACCTCATCGGCCACAGCATGGGCGGCCTGGTCGCCCGCTACTACCTCCGCTACGGCACGGCCGAGCCCTCCGAGGACGCGCCCGTGACCTGGGCGGGAGCGCGCCGCATCCAGAACCTCGTGCTGGTGGCGGTGCCCAACGGGGGGAGCATCCACTCCTTCGAGGCGGTCCTCAACGGAAACCGCGTGGGGTTCTCGTACACGACGCTGGCCGCGCACGTCATCGCCCGGATGCCCGCGATCTACCAGCTCCTGCCCCCGGAGGGCACCACCTCGCTCGTCGATCCTCGGGGGGAGCCGGTGCCGGCGGACCTTCACGATCCCGAGACGTGGAAGCGCTTCGGATGGGGCCCCTACCAGACCGCGATGCGACGGGCGGACGACGAGCCGGAGCCGGATGCCGACCGCTCGAAGCAACGAGACTTCCTCGCCGCCGCGCTCGCCCGCGCCCGCGCCTTCCACCGCGCGCTGGCGCGCCGTCCCGACACCCCCTGCCCGGCGCGCGTGATCGTCCTCGGCGGGGACTGTCTCCCCACCCTCGCGCGCGCCGTGCTCGCGCGCCAGAAGGGCGTGCTTCCGCGGTTCGTCCCGAGGTCGGAGCAGGAGGCGGCGGCGATGATGGAGGCGGGGGACGGACGGGTCAGCCGCGCGAGCGTCCTCGCGTCGCATCTGCCGGGGGCGGAAGAGTCCGACACGGGCAGCGGGCTGCCCGAGGTCTCGCACGCGTTCTTCGGCAGCGCCGATCATCACGGGATCTACCGGGAGCCGACCTTCCAGAGCATCCTGCTGCGGCTCCTGCTTCGCCCGGCCCGGCCCCGCCTCCCCCCGGCCGAGGTGCGCGAAGGGCGTACGGCTTGAGCGGCGAGCCGCCCCGGCCCGGCGCCGATCTGAAGGCGGCGGTGGAGGCCCTGCGCCGGCGCACCCAGCAGTACCGGCTGCTCGCGGAGCAGGCCGCGGACGGGGTCCTCCTCGTGGCTCCCGACGGGCGCATCGCCGACGCCAACGTCTCCGCCTGCGCGCTGTTCTCGTGGCCGCGCGCGGAGATCCTCCGCAAGCGCGTGCGCGACCTCCTCGCGGACGAGGCCGACCGCGACCGCGAGTGGGACGCGCTCTTGCACCTGGCCGGGAACCGCAAGCGCGAGTGCCGGCTCCGCTCGCGCGAGGGGAGGATCATCGAGGCGGAGCTGTCGGTGCGCCGGCTCCCCGACCGGCGCCTGCAGATCGTGGTGCAGGACGCCACCGAGCGCCGGCAGGCCGCCAAGGCGCTGCGGGAGAGCGAGGAGCGCTACGAGCGCATGGCCGAGGCCCTGCCCGACGCGCTCGTCCTGCTCGCGGGCGGGCGCATCGTCTTCGCCAACTCCGCCTGCCGCCGTCTCCTGGGAGTGCCTCCCGCCGCTCCCCTCGCGGGCAAGCCGGTCGAGGAGCTTGCCGCTCCCGACGACCGTGTGTCCGTGTACCGGCGAATCAAGGAGATGGAAGGCTCGAAGGGGGCAGCCGCGCGCTTCACCTGGCGTTTGCAGAGGGGGGACGGCAGCGCGATCGAGCTGGAGGGTGCCTCCAGCCCCATGGTCCACCGCGGGCTGTCTGCGATCCAGCTCTTGCTGAGGGATCCCACCGCCGAAGCGCAGGCGGTGGAAGGGCCGCTCAAGGACGCCCTCACCGGCCTCGCCAGCGCCGCCCTCGTGAGCGATCGCCTGGGGGTGGCCATCGCCCAGGCCTATCGCAACCGCGCCCGCGTGGGGGTGGTGCGGGTGGACCTGGATGCCTTCGGCAAGGTGAACGAGACGCTCGGGCGCCCGGCCGGAGACCGCCTCCTGCGTGCGGCAGGGCGACGCCTGCAGAACCTGGTGCGCGAGGGGGACACCGTGGCCCGCAGCGAGAGCGACGCGTTCCTCCTCGTGCTGCCCGGCCTGCGCCACGCGGAGGACGCCAACACGGTGGCCGAGAAGGTGGTGAGCGCGCTCCGCAAGCCCTTCCCCCTGCGCGACCGCGTGGCCAAGGTCACGGCCAGCGTGGGGCTCGCCGTCTTTCCCGAGGACGGGGAGGACGCGGAGGCGCTGATCAAGAGCGCGGGGCGCGCGCTCCAGGCGGCCCGTAGCGCGGGGGGCGACCGCTTCCAGGCCTCGCCCGGCCCCTCCGCGCGAACGGGAGTCGACCCGATGGAGCTGGAGGTCGGCCTGCGCGCCGCGCTCTCCCGCGGCCAGATGTACATCAACGGCATGCCCGCCCAGCCGGGCACGCTCTTCTACCAGCCCTTCTACTCGCTCGCCACCGGCAAGGTCGCGGGGGTGGAAGCGCTCCTGCGCTGGCAGCACCCGCACCTGGGGCTCGTCTTCCCCCAGGACTTCCTCTCCAAGTCCGACTTCGCGGGCCTCATCCTCGCCATCGGCCCCTGGATCCTCCGCACCGCCTGCCTCCAGGCACGGGCCTGGCAGCGCCGCCATCGCGGCCTGCGCCTCGCCGTGAACCTCTCGACCCCGGAGATGCTCCGCCACGACCTGGTGGCGCAGGTCGAGGACGCGATCGAGGAGAGCGGCCTCGCCCCCCGCCACCTCCAGATCGAGATCCCGGAGAGCCACGTGATGCGCGACCTCACTCGCTCGCGCAAGACGCTCCAGAGCCTGAAGGACCTGGGCCTCTCCGTCGTGCTCGACCGCTTCGGCGTCGGCTACTCCTCCTTGAGCCAGCTCGCGGAGCTGCCGGTGGACGCGGTCAAGCTCGACCTCGCCTTCCAGCGCAGCGCCACCGCGCATCCCGACGACGCCTCGCTCCTCACCGCGGTGGTGGCGGTGGCCCGCAGCCTCCGCCTGCGCGTTCTCGCCCAGGGGATCGAGAACGAGGCCCAGCTCGCCCTCCTGCGCCGCCTCCGCTGCGAGGAGGTACAGGGGTTCCTGCTGAGTTCGCCCGCGCCCGCCTCCGCCTGCGAGGCGCTGTTCGCCACGCGGGTCTCCGCGGCGAAGGCTCCCGCGCGCCGCGAGGACGCGCCGTGAGCCTCTCCGGCCGGCTGGAAGACGCGGGGCTCCCCTCCCTGCTCCAGACCCTCGCCGACAACTGGTCCACCGGCAAGCTCACCCTGACCCGTTCGGACGGCCACGCCCTCCTCGTCTTCCGCAGCGGCCGGGTGATCTACGCGTCCTCGGGCTCCCTGCGCGTGCCCTTCGGCACCATCCTCTTCCTGCGCGGGCTCATCAGCGAGGCCGATCTCACCGCCGCCCTCGATTGGCAGCACTCGGCCTCGCCCCCCCGTCGCCTGGGAGCGGTGCTGGTGGAGATGGGCAAGATCGACGAGAAGACGCTGCGCGACGTCATCCGCCAGCAGACCGAGCTCGTCTTCGGGGAGGTCTTGCGCTGGAAGACCGGCTTCTTCGAGTTCCAGCCGCTGAGCGTGAGGGAGGGCGGCGAGGTCGAGGTCGACGTGAAGGACTTCCTGCTCTCCGAGGGCTTCGACCCCAAGGAGGTCGTCTTCAAGGTCCTTCCCGCCCTCGAGGGCGCGCGGACGGAGCGCCCGGCGGCGCCCCGGGCGCCGGAGTCGCCGGTGGAAGTGGCCGCTTCCGGCGAGGCCCCTTACGTTCCCGCGGCGGTGCCGGCCGTGCTTCTCACCGCCGAGATCACTCTCCGGCTCATGAGCTACGCCGCCCAGATCATGAGCCGCGGCGTCCTCTTTCACGTGGCGGCTCAACAGGCACGGGGGATGGGCCAGTGGGGCGTGAGCATCCCGGGCCGCTCCGCGAACGACCAGGTCAAGGAGACGATCGTCCCCCTGGGCGAAGCCTCCCTTCTCAAGGACGTGGTGGTGCGGGGCGAGACCTATCGCGGCCCCCTCGCACGGACGCGCTGGAACGCGTACCTGGTAGACCGCCTCGGCGGCCAGGAGCCGCCCGAAGTGGTGGCCGTCCCCGTACGTGTCGGCGGGCAGGTCCGGGTCGTGCTCTACGGGGACAACCTGCCCGAGGGCCGACCGATCGGCCCCGTCGACGCGCTCGAGTTCATGGTGGCGGAAGCGGCGGCCGCGCTCGAGCGCGCCGCCGCCCGCGGTGGAGACGACGGGAAGCGGGAGGGCTGATCCGTCCGTCCGTCAGTTCTTCTTCTCGTCCCTGGGCGTCGCCGCCGAGCGCCAGTTGATGACGTGGTAGACCGCGGTGGTGGTCCCCACGTTCTTGACGTTGTGGGGGACGTTCGACGCCTCGAAGATCACGGCCCCGGGACCGAGGCGGCGCGTCTCGGTGCCCACCAGCGCTTCCAGGGTGCCCTCCTTGATGATGATGATCTCCTCGCTCGTATGGGTGTGAGGGGGATGGGACGCCTGCCCCGCGGGGAGGAAGGTCACGTGCAGCTCCAGCTCCTCGAGTGTCGCGGTCCGATCGCGGAAGACCTGCGCCGCCCGCTTGCCCTCGGGGACCTTGGCCAGGATCTCTTCCCAGGAGACCGCGACCGAGCCCAGGAGAGGCGGATCGGCGGACCGAACGGGGGTGGTGAGGGCGGCCGCGGCACACACGACGCTCAGGATCAACAGTCTCACGCTCGTTCCTTTCATCGACCCCCCAACCTAACCCTTCGGCGGCTCCCCATCCTAGTGCTCCCCCGCTTCGAAGGCCGAGTAGAACCCGGCCTTCTGGAGCGGCTCCTCGATCATCTTGGTCACGTGTCGTATCGGCAGCTTGGCCAGGACCTCGGACTTCGTGCCCGCGAGGCCGAGGAAGCTCTTGGCCCAGGCCGCCATCGAGGCCACCGCCTCCGGGAGCAGCTCCGAGCGCGCGGGCAGGTCGGAGACGACCCGCCCGTTCTCCGCCACGTGGAAGTGCTGAAGGGGCGGGTGGCGGGGCTGGAGGTCCCTCTGCGTGCGGCGCAGCATGGCCACGGTCGTGGCCATTCCTAGATGGCTCTGGGCCTGCTCGCTGATGAAGGACAGCGCCCAGGCGAGGAGGGAGGCCTCGACGCCGGGCAGGCCGGGAGGCCGGACCGTCTCCCGAGGCGCGCCCTCCAGGCTCAGCTCGCGGACGCTCTTCTCCACCCGCTCGTGCTGCTGGTGGATCTGGGAGAGGGCCAGCTCCAGGTCGTCGCGGCGCTGGAGCGGGTGGTGCCAGGCGTTCTCGATGCGCCGCAGCACCTGCCCTTCGCGCACCACCACCGTGGTCACCGTGAAGCAGGGCTTGTTGTCGGCCTCCGTCTGGATCTGGAGCTTGTCGCCGCCCGCCTCGACCATCGAGAGCATTCCCGGGGGCATGGGAGGCGGGGTCTCGGGCGCCGGCTCCGCGGGCTTGGCCGAAGCCTCCCCCAACCGGGACTGCAGCTCCTGGAGCGCGGTGGTGTCGAGCCGGGCCTGGTCGATGCGGTAGGCCCCGCCGCTCATCGCGAGCAGCGCGTCCAGGGCATCCTCGCCGGCGGGGGCGGGCTCGCCCCCGGCCTGCACGAGGTCGCCGCCGCGGAACTCCGCCCAGCGGCTCTGTCCCCCGCTCTCCACGGTGAGGCGGCCGGTGAGGCGGTAGTCCTCGCAGAACTTCAGGAGCGGGATCGTCCCCGAGGGCCCGATCGGCCCGGAGGCGGTCGCGCCCGCCTGGCCCGCGTCCGCGGCCACCCGCTGCGTGAGCCGGAGCAGGGCGCGAACCTTGGCGGCGAGCCGCGCCACCGGGAAGGGCTTGCTCAGGAAGTCGTCCGCCCCCGCGTCGAGGATGGAGAGGATCTCCTCGTTGTCGGGCAGCCCGGAGAGGAAGATGAAGGGCACACGGCGGAGCGACTCCGAGCGCTTGACCACCTGGAAGAACGTGCGGCCGTCCATGCCCGGCATGGTGACGTCGCAGATGATCAGCTCCGGACCCAGCTCGTGCAGGCGCATGAGGGCGTCCCGGGGATCCGAGAAGGTGGTCACCTCGAACTCGGGGAGGGTGAGGGCGTGGCGGGCGAGCTGGAGGATGAGGGGGTCGTCGTCGAGCACCACGATGCGACGAGCCGTCATGGCCGCGGGCTCATCTCAGAGCTTCAGGACGTCCACCAGCTCCTTCACCGCGGCCGCCGACTTGTGGAGGGCGGCCCGCTCGGGATCGGTGAGCTTGATCTCCCAGATCTTCTCGACGCCCTTGGCCCCGAGCTGGGCGGGGACGCCCACGTAGAGGCCCTGGATCGCCGAACTCGCCCTCCAGGTAGCAGCAGCACGGCAGGACCTTGTGCTTGTCCTTGAGGACGGCGTCCACCATCTCCGCGGTCGAGGAGGACGGCGCGTAGTAGGCGGAGCCGGTCTTGAGCAGGGAGACGATCTCGGCCCCGCCGTTGGCGGTGCGCTTCACGATCGCGTCCACCCGCTCGGGCGGGCAGCAGCTCGGTGATGGGGATGCCGGAGACGGTGGAGTAGCGCGGCAGGGGGACCATGGTGTCGCCGTGGCCGCCGAGCACGAAGGCGTGGGTGTTCTCCACGGAGACGCCCAGCTCCATGGCGATGAAGGTGCGCATGCGCGCGCTGTCCAGCACCCCCGCCATGCCGAAGACGCGGTGCTTGGGCAGGCCCGAGACCTTGTAGGCCACCTGGCACATCGCGTCCAGCGGGTTGCTCGACCACGATCAGGATCGCGTTCGGCGAGTGCTTGATCGCGTTCTCCGTGCACTCCTTGACGATCTTGTAGTTCGTGTTCAGGAGGTCGTCGCGGCTCATCCCCGGCTTGCGGGCGATGCCGGCGGTGATGATCACGATCTCCGAGCCCGCGGTGTCCTTGTAGTCGTTGGTCCCGAGGACCCGCGCGTCCGAGCCCTCCACCGGCGTCGCCTCCATCATGTCGAGGCCCTTGCCCTGGGGCATGCCCTCGATGATGTCGATGAGGACCACATCCGCCAGCTCGCGGTCGGCGAGGCGCTGGGCCAGGGTGGCCCCCACGTTGCCCGCACCCACCACCGTGACTTTCCTGTTCATTTGCCGTTCCTTTCGCGGGCCGCGATTCTACCTCGGGGCGCCCCGAGAGCGTCACCGCTCTTTCAACATAGAATTGGCGGCGCCAAGGAGGCGTTCGTCATGGAGTACAAGCACAGCCAGGTGCCGCCCGCGGGCGCGAAGATCTCCATCCGGGAGGGACGCCTGCAGGTGCCCGACCAGCCCGTCGTCCCCTTCATCGAGGGCGACGGCACCGGACCCGACATCTGGCGAGCCAGCGTCCGCGTCATGGACGCGGCGGTGCAGAAGGCCTACGGCGGGAAGCGCAAGATCCAGTGGATGGAGGTGCTGCGCCGGCCAGAAGTCGTTCGACAAGCTCGGCACCTGGCTGCCCGACGAGACGGTGGAGGCCTTCCGCGAGTTCCTGGTCGGGCATCAAGGGCCCGCTCACCACCCCGATCGGAGGGGGCATCCGCTCCCTCAACGTGGCCCTGCGCCAGCTCCTGGACCTCTACGTCTGCCTGCGCCCCGTCCGCTGGTTCAAGGGCGTGCCCTCGCCGGTGCTCCACCCCGAGGCGGTAGACATGGTGATCTTCCGCGAGAACACGGAGGACATCTACGCCGGGATCGAGTTCGAGAGCGGTTCGGAGGACGCGAAGAAGATCCTGGCCTTCCTCAAGGACACCTTCCCCGCGATGTACAAGAAGATCCGCTTCCCGGAGACGTCGGGCGTCGGCTTGAAGCCGGTCTCCCGCGAGGGGACGGAGCGGCTCGTGCGGGCGGCGATCCGCTACGCCATCGCCAACCAGCGCAAGAGCGTGACCCTCGTCCACAAGGGCAACATCATGAAGTTCACCGAGGGCGGCTTCCGCAAGTGGGGCTACGACCTCGCGGACCGGGAGTTCAGCGGACCAGACCTGGAGCTGGGAGCGCGCGGAGAGGCTGAAGGCCGAGAAGGGGGCGGAGGCGGCGGCGGCCGCGGACAAGGAGATGGCCGGCCGCTGCTCGTGAAGGACGCGATCGCGGACATCACCCTCCAGCAGGTGCTGACCCGCCCCCGCGACTTCGACGTGATCGCGACGCTGAACCTGAACGGCGACTACCTCTCCGACGCGCTCGCCGCCCAGGTCGGCGGGATCGGCATCGCCCCCGGCGGCAACATCAACTACGACACCGGCCACGCGGTCTTCGAGGCCACGCACGGCACCGCCCCCAAGTACGCGAACCAGGACAAGGTCAATCCCGGCTCCGTCGTCCTCTCCGGGGAGATGATGCTGCGCTACCTGGGATGGACGGAGGCGGCGGACCTGATCCTCAAGGGGATGGACGGGGCCATCGGCAGCAAGACCGTGACCTACGACTTCGCCCGGCTCATGGAAGGGGCGAAGGAGGTCCGGTGCAGCGAGTTCGCCTCGGCCATCGTCGCCCACATGGGCTAGCCGGGAGCGCACGGCGCGCGAACGATGCGATGCACATACTCATTCCCCTGATCTTCGCCGGGGTCGTCGCCTTCCTCGTCGACGGCCTGCTCAAGCCGCTCGGCCTCGGGATCGTCGCGCCGATACTGGCCCTCGCGACCTGGGTGGTAGTGTTCTTCCTGGCCCACCACTACTTCAAGGAGCTGCTCGAGTAGGCTCCGTCACGGGCGGATCGAGGGCCTGGGCAAGATCGGCGACGAGGTCGTCCGCATGCTCCAGGCCGATGGAAAGGCGAAGAAGGCCCTCCGGCGCCCGCGTGGTCGGTCCCTCCACCGAGGCGCGATGCTCGACCAGGCTCTCCGGTCCCCCCAGGCTGGTGGCCCGCGTGAACAAGCGGAGCCGCGCGGCCAGCCCGAGCGCCTCCTCGCGCCCTCCCCCGACCACGAACGAGAGCATTCCCCCGGCGGCGTCCATCTGCCGCGAGGCGACCTCGTGGCCGGGGTCGCTGGGCAGGCCCGGGTAGTGGACTCGCTCCACCCGCCGATGCCCGGCCAGGAACGCAGCCACGGCCGCGGCGTTGGCGCAGTGGGCTCGCATTCGACAAGGCAGCGTCCGGACGCCGCGGAGGACCAGCCAGGAGTCGAAGGGCGAAGGGACGGCGCCTCCGTCGGCCTGCAGCGAACGGATGCGGTCGGTCATCTCCCCGCCCTCGCGCGTGATCACGACCCCGCCCATCACGTCGCAGTGGCCGGACAGGTACTTCGTCGTCGAGTGCACGACGAGGTCGTAGCCCAGGGCGAGCGGACGCTGCAGGAAGGGGGTCGCCCAGGTGTTGTCGCAGGCGAGCCGGGCGCGCGTTCCCCGGACGAGGCGCGCGACCGCGCCGAGGTCGGTGACCGCGATCGTCGGGTTCGAAGGGGTCTCGGTCCAGACGAGACGGGTGGTGGGCCGGAGGGCCGCCTCCACCGCCGCGAGATCGGTCATGTCCACGAAGGAGACCTCGAGCCCCCAGCGGAGGAAGTGCTCCTTCAGGAGCTTCGGTGTTCCGAAGTAGGCGTCGAGCGGGGCCACGACGTGGTCGCCGGGGGCGAGGGCCTGGAAGACGGCCATGGTGGCGGCCATCCCGGAGGAGAAGGCGATCGCATGGCTCCCTCCCTCGATCTGGGCCAGGGCCCGTTCGAGCGCGCTCCGGTTCGGGTTCCCGTCGCGGATGTAGCCGTAGCCCGAAGGGAACGAGCCGTCGGGCGCCCGCTCGAACGTGGTCGAGAGGTGAAGGGCAGGGCTCACGGCCCCCGTCACGGGATCCGGATCGGCGGCGGCGTGGACGGCCAGGGTCTCGAATCGCAAGGTCGCTCCTATCCGAGCCTCAGGAAGCGCGCCTCCCGGATCCCCGGGATCTTGGGGAGCTCGGCCAGGAGCGCGGCCGGCGCCTCGCTGTCGATCTCGATCAGCATGACGGCCCGGCCGCTCCCCGGCTTCCGCCCCAGTCCCATGCGCGCGATGTTCACGCCCTGGGCCCCGAGGAGCGTCCCCACGCGCCCCACGATGCCGGGGGTGTCGTCGTTCTTCACGAGCAGGATGTTGCCCTGGGGGATGGTGTCGACCTCCACGCCGTCCACGTCCACCAGGCGCAGGTGGTTGCGCCCGAAGAGCGTCCCCGCCACCGACAGGTCGTCCTCGCTCGTCTTGAGGCGCAGGGCGATCAGGTTCGCGAAGGCGACGCTGGCCGAGGACGTCGACTCCAGGATCTCGATCTTGCGATCCTGGGCGATGGCGAGGGCGTTGACGAGCGTCACCCCCTCCGCGAGGAGGGGGCGCAGGATGCCGTTGACCGCGGCGGAGAGGATCGGCTTGAGGTCCACCTCGCGAAGGTCGCCGTAGACTCCGAGCTCGATGCGCTCCAGCGAGCCGCGGCAGACCTGGCCGAGGAAGAGACCCAGGCGCTCCGCGAGGTCCATGGCCGGCCGCACCTGATCGTAGAGGTCGCCGGACAGGGAGAAGAAGTTGACGGCCTGCTGGATGACCCCGCCCTTCAGGTAGTCGCGCACCTGGATCGCGATGTCGGTGCCCACGCGCTCCTGGGCTTCCTTCGTCGACGCTCCGATGTGGGGCGTCGCCACCACGCGAGGATGCTTGGCGAGGCGCCAGTCCACGGGCGGCTCCTGGGTGTGGACGTCGAGGGCGGCCCCCGCGACCCGCCCGCTCTCCAGCGCGGCGAGCAGGGCTTCGTCGTCGATCAGCTCGCCCCGTGCGGCGTTGACGAGCCGCACCCCCGGCTTCATCCGGGCGAAGGCTTCGCGGCCCAGGAGGTGGCGGGTCTCCCGGGTGAGTGTCGTGTGCAGGGTGATGAAGTCGGAGCCCTGGAGGATCTCGTCGAAGGTCCGGAGCGTGACCTTCAGGGACTCCGCGACGGCGGGAGCCACGAAGGGATCGAAGGCGGTGACCTCCATCCCGAAGGCGCGGGCGCGCGCCGCGACCTCCCGGCCGATCCTCCCCAGCCCCACGATGCCCAGCCGCTTGCCCGCGAGCTCGGCCCCCGCGAAGGACTTGCGATCCCACTTTCCCGCCTTCATGGAGGCGTCGGCCTGGGGGATGTTGCGGGCGACGGAGAGCAGAAGAGAGATCGCGAGCTCGGCCGTGGAGACGAGGTTGCCTCCCGGCGAGTTCATCACGATGACCCCCCGGCGCGTCGCGGCCTGGAGGTCCACGTTGTCGACGCCCACGCCCGGGCGGCCGATGACCTTGAGGCTCTTCGCCGCGTCCAGCACCTCGGCGGTGATCTGGCTCCCGCTCCGGATCAGGATCGCGTGGTACGGCGCGACGATCTTGGCCAGGTCCGCGGGAGGCAGGGCCTTCTGTTGGTCGATCGTCCAGCCCTCGGCCCGCAGGATCTCGAGACCGCGATCGGTGATGCCTTCCAGGACGAGGACTCGGTAGCTCAAGCTCGGATCACCCCAAAAAACTCGATTCTAAACCATGCGCGGGCGAGGCTCACGAGGCTTCCACAGAAACTGTGGAAAACCCTGTGGAAAGAGTCGCGAGGGCTCATCTCAAATCGTTGACGTCGAGTGGCTTGGAGCGATCTGCACTCTGTGACAGCAGCATGACCGAGGCACGCGATTTGCGTGACGCGAGAACGAGCGGGGGCGCGGGGCGCGGATCAGGATCGCGCCGCGCCCGATCGCGTGCGAGCGGCGGCGACCGCGGCGGCGAGAACGCGAACGGCCCGATCCACCTCGGCCCCGGAGTTGTAGCGGCCCACGCCGAAGCGCAACGAGGCGTAGACCCGCGCGTCGGGGAGCCCCAGCGCGCGCAGGACGTGCGAGCCCTTCCCTCCCGCCTCGGCGCAAGCCGCCCCGGAAGAGACCGCGATCTCCTCTCCGACGGACAGGAGCAGGGTCTCGGCCTCGATTCCGGCGATCGACACGTTGAGGTTGCCGGGAAGCCGGGGCTCGAGCGAGCCGTTCACCTCGATCCCCCCGACCGCGTCGCGCAGGCCCGCGAGCAAACGGTCGCGGAGCGCCCGGATCCGATCCGGCTCGCCCTCTCGGAGCGCCTCGCCCGCGAGGCGAGCCGCCTCGCCGAAGCCGACGATGGCGGGGACGTTCAACGTCCCGGAACGCAGGCCGCGCTCCTGTCCCCCACCCTCCATCTGGGGCTGAAGGCGCACCGGAGGGCGTCGCCCGCGCCGGACATAGAGCGCACCGACGCCCTTGGGCCCGTACATCTTGTGGGCGGAGAGGCTCATGAGGTCGAGCCCCCACTCCCCCACACCGACCGGGAGGCGTCCGATGGCCTGGACGGCGTCGGAATGCAGGAGGACGCCGCGCTCGCGGCAGAGCGCTCCGACGTCTCCCAGCGGCTGAATGGTACCGATCTCGTTGTTGGCGGCCATCAGGGAGACGAGGACGGTGTCGGGCCGAAGCGCCGCGGCTACCGCCGCGCGCTCGACGACCCCCTCCGGTCCCACTTCCACACGCGTGACCTCCCACCCCTCGCGCTCGAGGGAACGGCACGGCTCCAGGATCGCCGAGTGCTCGAGAACGCTGGTCACCACGTGGCGGCCGCGCGAGGCGGCGGCGCGGGCCGCGCCGCGCACCGCCAGGTTGTCCGCCTCCGTGGCTCCGGACGTGAAAACGATTTCCTCCGGCGAAGCGCCCACGAGCGCGGCAACCTGGCCGCGTGCCCGTTCCACGGCCTCGTCGGCCTCCCGGGCCAACGCGTGGGCCTTCCCCGAAGGGTTGCCGAAGCGCTCGGAGAAGTACGGCATCATCGCGGTCAAGACCTCGGGTGCCACCGGCGTCGTGGCGTGATGATCGAGATAGATCGGCCTCACGCCGAGGAGCATACTGGAGCCGAGGGGAGCCTGTAAGCACGATCACAGTTGTTCCCTGGCCATTTCCGTAGGCTCTTCGTGAGGAGGGAGTTGTGATGTTGAAAAAGGCGGCGTTCGCGGTCCTGGCCATGGCCTTGGCGGGTGGGGCCGTGGCCCAGGAAGCCGAAGAAGAGCAGCCCCGTTCGGAGCCGACCCGGCACATCAAGGTGCTCCAGAACCCCTACGACATCGCCTCCTTCTATCGCTCTTCGCAAGGTCAGGATTACTTCGGTTACGCCCCCCAGGATGCCCTGGCCAGCCGCTACCCGATCGCCAGCTACTACCGCTCGCGCCAGGGCGGCTACTTCCCCGGCGGGTACGGCTACTCGGCTTTCTGGACGGGCGGCTACGGGGCGTCGCGGCCGGGGCTCACCGCCGGCTACCGCCGCTCCATCGGCCAGAACGGAGACCTCTTCCTGTTCGCGCCGGTGTTCCTCGCCCCGATCGGTCCGCTCGCGGGGGCGTTCGGGTACTAGCTCTCCGCACCGGTCTCCGGCGACTTGATCCCCGCCGCCTCGAGCACGCTCAGGCCCACGAGGCGGCGGAAGCGATCCGCGTAGCTCTCGATCGGCCCCAGCGTCTCGTCCCGCTCCAGCCGCTCCACGCGATGCATCGGGTAGAAGAGCGTGCTCAGGCCGAGACCGGTGTCCTCGCCGCGCGCCTCCTGCCGCATCCAGTCGTCGAAGACGACGAGGTCGAGGCCGCGCAGGGTGACCCCCGCGGGCTGCAGCGAGAGCAGGATCCCCCAGACCTTCTCGCTGCGGCGTGTGCAGGTAGAGCACGACCGTGGTCCCGGGAAGGAGGTCGTGCGGGCTCATGCCGTGCGCGCCGCCGGGCCCTCCCGCAGCGAAGCCAGGAAATCCCGCAAACGCGCCAGCCCATCGCGCAGCTCGTCCAGCGAGCGGGCGAAGGAAAGCCGGGCATAGCCGGGGGCGGCGAACCCCTCGCCGGGCACGACCGCCACCGACTTCTCCTCGAGGAGCCGCAGCCCCAGGGCGAGGGTCGTGGGCACCGCCCGCGTCAGGTGCCGCTCGAGGTTGGGGAAGACGTAGAAGGCGCCCGCGGGCTCCACGCAGGTCACGTCCGGGATGGCGCGCAGCGCGGAGTGGACGAAGTCGCGGCGCCGGCGGTACTCCGCGCGCAGCTCGCGCACGAAGTCCTGGGGGCCGGTGAGGGCCTCCACCGCCCCGACCTGGGCGAAGGTGGCCGGGCACTGGGTGCTGTGCGAGCACGAGGGCGGCGCAGGCGTCGACGAGGGCGCGCGGTCCCAGCACCCAGCCGATGCGCCAGCCCGTCATGCAGTAGCGTCTTGGAAGCGGTGCCCAGGACCACGAAGCGGTCGCCCGACCGCGTCGCGGAGCGGCCTGAAGCACGGGCTCGACCTCGCGCCGAAGACGAGGCGTGCGTAGGTGTCGTCGTAGAGGATCGTGAAGCTCGCGGCGACGGGCCATGCTCGCCGATCACCAGCAGCTCCTCGGGCTCGACGATCGCCCCCGTGGGGTTGCGAGGGCGTGTTCAGGACCACGGCCTTGGTCCGCGGCGAGAGCGCGCGCGCGATCATGGCGGGCGGTGACCGGAAGCCGTCCTTCTCCCGGGCGTGGCACGAGGACGGGCGTCGCCCCCGCCAGGCGCACGGCCTCGGCGAAGGTCGGCCAGTGGGGCGCGGGGACGACCACCTCGTCGCCCCGGTCGAGCAGGGCCTGGCACGACGAGATAGAGCGCCTGCTTGCCGCCGACGGTGATCACCACCTCCTCGGGGGCGAAGGAGACGCCGAAGTCCTTCCGGTAGCGGGCGACCACCGCTGCCCGCAGCTCGGGCAGGCCGGCCGCCGGCGTGTAGCGGGTCTTGCCCGCGTCGAGCGCGGCCTTGGCCGCGGCGGCCACGTGCGAGGGCGTGGGCTGGTCGGGCTCGCCCACGCTGAAGTCGAGGACGCGCATCCCCTTGGCCTTGAGCGCGCGCCGCCCGCTGCGGCCATGGCGACGGTGGGAGAAACCTCGAGACGCCGGACGCGGCGCGAGAGATCGCGGCCGACGCCGTCGCGCTGTTCGTCTTCATCGCGACCGTCCGCCGCCGGGCCGCGCTCCGGCGATGCCGGCCCGTACTTCTCGCGCAGGCGCCGCTCCACCACCGGCGGCACGAGGTCGCGTCACCCGCCCGCCGAGCTGGAAGACCTCCTTGACCAGGCGCGACGAGAGGTAGGAGTAGCTCTCGGCCGGCATCATGAAGACCGTCTCGATCCGCGGGTTGAGGCGGCGGTTCATGAGGGCCATCTGGAACTCGTACTCGAAGTCGGAGATGGCGCGCAGGCCGCGCACGATCACCGAGGCCCCGATCTTCTCCGCGTAGTCCACGAGCAGCCCGGAGAACGTGTCCACCCGGACGCGCCGGTTGCCCCGGAAGGCCTCGCGGATGATCTCCACCCGCTCCTCCACCGTGAAGAGCGGGCGCTTCTCCGGGTTCACCAGGATCGCGATCATGACCTCGTCGAAGACGGAGAGGCCGCGCGCGATGATGTCGAGGTGGCCGTTGGTGATGGGGTCGAACGAGCCCGGGAAGACGGCCGAGCGGACTTGCGCTTCAATCCGCCCTCCCTGGCGGGCGGGCTCCCCGGAGGTCATGCTCGGCGGTAGAAGCTGAGTCGGTGGTCCCCCACCCGGACCGACGCGGGCCCGGACGAGGCCCCCTATTGTCTCCGGGAGCGCGTCGCTTGTGGAAGTGCTCGGCCACCGCCACCCCGCCGTCCGCGAGCAGGCCGGAGCGGCCGATCTGCGCGAGGAGCGGCTCGTAGAGATCGCCCGCGTACGGCGGGTCGAGGTAGACGACGTCGAAACGCCGTCCCTGCGTCGGCGAGGGCGGCGAGAGCGACGCGCGCGTCCTGGCGGAAGACCTGGACCTCGCCACCGAGGCGAGCGAGGGCTCGCGACGTTCTCGCGGATGGCGGCGACCGCGGCGCGCGCTCGTGTCCACGAGCACCACGCGCGCCGCCCCGCGGGAGAGCGCCTCCAGGCCGATCCCGCCGCTGCCGGCGAAGGCGTCGAGGAAGCGGCAGCCGGGCAGACGCGGGGGCGAGGATGTCGAAGAGCGTCTGCTTGACCCGCGCGCCCGTGGGCCGCGTCTCGAGCCCGCGGGGCGCCTTGAGCCGCCGCCCCTTGCCCTGGCCGGCGATGATCCGGCTCACCGGGGCTCATCCCACTCGGGCCAGGCCGAAGCGCCGCTCCCAGCCCCCTTTCTCCAGGAAAGCGCGGAGGGCCGCGCCGGCGTCTCCGCCTCCTCCACGCAGCGGAACGCCTCGGCCCGCGCCCGCTCGAGCAGGTCGCGGTCGCGGAAGAGGTGGCGCGACCCGGAAGCTCGGGCATCCCCCACTGCCGGGTGCCGAAGAAGTCGCCGGGGCCGCGGATCTCGAGGTCCTTCTCCGCGATCACGAAGCCGTCTCGGTGCGCGCCATCACGTCGAGCCGGGCTCGCGCCACCTCGGAGAGCCGCCCGTGGCTCAGCAGCACGCAGGTGGAAGCGGACCGCGCCGCGCCCGACGCGGCCGCGGAGCTGGTGGAGCTGGGCGAGGCCGAAGCGCTCCGCGTGCTCGATCACCATCACGGTGGCGTTGGGCACGTCGACGCCCACCTCGATCACGGTGGTGGCGACCAGCACCTGGATCTCGCCCGCGGGCGAAGGCGCCCATGACCTCGCTCCTTCTCCGCGCTCTTCAGGCGGCCGTGGAGGAGGCCCACGCGCACCTCGGGCAGCGCCGCCTGCCACTCCTCGCGCCATCTTCGGTGGCCGCCCGCACGTCCTCCAGCTTCTCCGACTCCTCGACCAGCGGGTAGACGACGTAGGCCTGGCGTCCCGCCGCGCGCTCGCGCGGCGACGAGGTCCAGCACCTCCCGCCGATCGGAGGCGCGTCCGCGGCACGGTCCGGATCGGGGTACGGCCGGGGGGCTGCTCGTCCACCACCGAAACGTCGAGGTCGCCGTAGGCGGTGAGGGCGAGGGTGCGCGGGATGGGCGTGGCCGTCATCACCAGCACGTCCACGTCGTAGCCCTTGCGTCCGGCAGGTCCTCGCGCTGGAGCACGCCGAAGCGGTGCTGCTCGTCGACCACGGCGAGGCCGAGCCGGTGGAAGTCGACGCCCTCCTGGATGAGGGCGTGGGTGCCGACCGCGATCTGGCGCCTCCCCGGAGGCGAGGCGCGGCCCGCGCCGACTGCCCGGTCCTTGCCCTTCACGGCCGAGGTGAGCAGGCTCGACGCGTAGGGCAGCGCGCGAGCAGGCGCCGGAAGGTCAGGAAGTGCTGCTCGGCCAGGATCTCCGTGGGGGCCATGAACGCGGCCTGGTAGCCGTCTCTCGACGGCCACGACCATGGAGAGCAGCGCCACCATCGTCTTGCCCGAGCCGACGTCGCCCTGGACGAGCCGGTTCATGGGGTGCGGACGAGCGCATGTCGTCGGCGATCTCGCGCAGCACGCGCTTCTGGGCCCCCGTCAGCGGGAAGGGCAGGATCCGCTTGACCGCCTCGCGGGTGCGCGTCCGTGATCGTCGAAGGCGCGTGCCCTTGCGCTCGCGCCGGAGCCCGTGCCGGCGGCGGGCGAGGCCGAGCTGGAAGAGGAAGAGCTCCTCCAGGATGAGCCGCAGGTGGGCGGGGCTGCGGAAGCGGTTCAGGGCGTCGAGCTCGTCCTCGGGCGCCGCGACGTGGACACGGCGCAGGGCCTCCGCACGGCCGATCACGCCGAGTCGCTGCCGCACCTCGGGGGAAGCGGGTCCGCGAGCGTCGTCCGGAACCTGCTGCGACGAGATGGAAGAGCACGCGCCGCAGGGCCTTGCCCGTGAGCGGCCCGAGCTTCTCGTAGACCGGCACCATCCGGCCGGTGTGGATGCCGGGCGCGTCCTCGTCCTCGAACACCTCGTACTGCGGCGACGCTCATCACGAGCTGGCGCCAGCCGTAGGCGTCGCGCTCGACCGCCCCGAAGAGCACGACCCGCGTCCCCGCGGGCAGCACGTCCTTGAGGAAGGGCTGGTTGAACCAGAGCGCCTTGAGCCGGCCGCTGCCGTCCTCGAGGCGCGACCTCGTAGAGCGTCATGCGCCGCGCCCGCCGCAGGCCGGCCACCGCGACGCGTGCCGGAGACCGAGACCTTCATGCCCGGCCGCAGGTCGGCGATGCGCGCGAAGCGGCGTCCGGTCCTCGTAGCGCAGGGGGACGTGGAGGAGCAGGTCCTCGACGGTCGCGATCCCGAGCTTGGCCGAGGGAGGCCGCCCGCTGCGGGCCGACGCCCTTCACGAACTGCACCGGCGCGAGCAGATCCATCGCCGGTCCGATCATCCCATGCCACCGGTCAAACGAGGTCCCTTCCCCCTATCGGCCTCGTTTGACCGGTCTTGACCGCAAGTCTTACGCTCATGTCGAGACGCACAGGATGGCGACACCGGCACCCCAGAAACGGCTCAGGTGGACCGCCACCGTCGCCGATCTCTATCGCGTTCCCGAGAACGGCAAGGCGGAGCTGGTCGACGGGAAGCTGGTCCTGATGTCCCCCACCGGGTTTCTTCCGGGGCGGGCCAGCCTGTCCATCGCCGCTAGCCTTCGTGAATACGAGAGGAAGACCGGACTCGGGTTCGCCATCGGGGACAACGTGGGCTTCGTAGTGCGTCTCCCCCGGCGCCGCTCCTTCAGCCCGGACGCGGCATTCCACGTGGGTGAGCCCACCGGAGGCCGGTTCCTCGAGGGCGCCCCGATCTTCGCGGCCGAGGTGCGAAGCGAGGACGACTACGGCCCGGCCGCGGAGAAGAGGATGGCGCGGAAGCGGGCAGACTACTTCGCGGCGGGAACGCGCATCGTCTGGGACGTCGACGTGCTCCGCGAGAAGGTCGTGCGGGTGTACGACGCCGGCAAGCCCGGCGCTCCCCGCGTCTATCGGCGCGGGGAGCGGGCGGAGGCCGAGCCCGCCCTTCCCGGCTGGTGGATTCCCGTGGACGACCTCTTCGAAGCGAGCGGCCGGCGTTGACCGCGAGGCTGGCCTAGAACTCGACGAACGCCTTTCCCGGCTCGAAGCGCACGCTCCGCACCGCGTAGGGGAGCTTGAAGGGCGCGGTGATGTCGAAGCCGGCCGGGTTCGCCGAAGAGCGCGTGGAAGCGCTCACGATCTGGGCGAGCATGGCGAGCGGCATCGAGTAGCCGGAGAGCCGCAGCTCCTCGACCTCCATCGTCCCCTGGCCGTCCCGGTTCGGCAGGCGCCCGCGCAGCTCGACGGGCATCGCCCCTCCGAGCAGCCCGAACAGGCCCAGCGAGCCCTTGACCGGCATCTTCTCCGGGTCCAGGAGCGCCCGCGCGGCCAGGCGCTCCTGCTCGAAATGGATGTCGAGGTCCGTGACTCCCTTCAGCATCCGTGCCCCGAGGCTGAGGTTCAGGTAGGAGTTGAGCTGCCCTTCCGTCACGAGGACGGTCTGCTTCGGGACCTTCTTGCCCGCGCGGCGGAGGTCCTCGACCTCCTGGATCTTGCGGGCGAGCGTGTCCGCGTCCTCCCAGCTGAGGCCGGCACGCGGGGGGGCCGGACGCGGGCTCGGCGGGGGGGCCGCCTGCGGTCCCACCAGCAGCACGCCCACTATGGCCAGACAGTTCATCGACCGCACACCCCGTCCCTCCCCACGTTCCAGTATACGCACGGCCCTCGCCGCGGGTTGCCCGGTGGACCGGTGGACTCCGCCTTTCTACGAACCCGCGGCCAGCTTCCGCGCGGCCTCGCTCGTGGGGTCCGTCTCCAGGACCCGCCGCGCCTCCGCCCGGGCCTCGCCGTCGCGGCCCATCTCCTTGAGCAGCCCGGCCAGCTCCAGCCTCACCGCGGGGTCGTCGCGGCACCACAGCGACATGCGCAGCTCCCCCACCGCCTTCTCCCGTTCTCCGCGCCGACGTCGGGCGCGGCCGAGGAGCAGATGGACGCGCGGCGCGTGCGGGTCGAGATAGGCGGCTCGGGTGAGCTCCGCCTCCGCCCCCTCCAGGTCGCCGGCCTCGGCGAGAGAAGCGGCCCGGCTCATGTGCGTGGCCGCCAGCTCGGCGTCGCTCCGGCTCTCGCGGTCGAGAAGGAGGGCGCGCTCGGAGGTCTGGATACGCTCGAACCGGCGCGACAGATCGGGCGCGGCCAGGGACTCGTAGGACGAAGTCGCGGAGGAGAGCGCCTTCCACTCCTCGTCGGCCTGGGCCTCGCGCCCGGACTTGCGGAGCGCCCAGGAGAGCAGCAGCCGGGCCTGGTTGTCTTGCGGCTGGTCGTCCACCACGCCGCGCAGCCAGAACGCCCCCGCCTCGCTGTCCCCTTCCACCAGCAGGGCCCAGCCGAGATTGAAGGGCAGGTCGGCCGACGAGGGCTCCAGGTCGACGGCGCGGCGAAAGACGGCGGAGGCTCGCGGGCTCGTGCTCTTGAGCCGGAGAAGCGCGGCCGCCTGGTTGCTCAGGGCGCCCGGGGTCGCCTCCTCGCGGACGAGCGCGGCGCTGCGAAGGGCGGCCTCGCGGTATCGGCCCAGCTGCAGGAGCGCCACCCCCTGGAGGAAGCGGGCCGTGCGGGCATGCGGCGAAGCCGCGTCGATCCGCGCGAACGTCTCGAGAGCGGCCGTCCATTCCCGGGTCTCGAGCTGGGTCCGCCCGAGGGTGAGGCGCGCCTCGTCGTAGCCGGCATCGAGGGCGAGGGCTCGGCGCAGGAGCTTGAGGCGGGCCGCGGGATCGGGAGCGGCCAGGCCCTCGGCGTAGGCGCGGAGGGCGTCGAAAGGAACGCCCCGCTGCAGTGCCTGGAACTGCTCGCGGGAACGCGTGGGCGCGCTCGGCCCGGAGAGGGCGATGTCCCAGGCCAGCGCGTTGACGAGATCGCCCAGGGTCACGAGCGGCCCCTGGGCGATGAAGGGCGCGGAGAGCGCCGCCCGCTCCAGGTCGAGGAGCCGGAGCGAGAGCCGGAGCTGGGGGTCGTTCCATTCGTAGGTCCCCACCACGAGGCGCGACGCTCCCAGCGCCTCGGAGAGGCGGATGGCGGTGGCGCGGCTCGTCGCCGCCCCCGCGGGAAGGCCCAGAGCCTCCTGGGCGCGCAGGCGATCGCTCCGCTCCACCGCGGGCACGCCGAGGAGACCCAGCGCGCGCGGCAGGGCGTCCGCGACCGCCTGCGCGATCCACGCGGAGGGGACGGGAGTCTCTCCCACCGGCTCCGGAGGAGCCACCACGACCACGCCCGCCGGCGGCGCCGCCGCCAGCAGGAGGGCCCACATCCAGCTCACGCGGGCAGCTCGATACGCGCCGGGGGGCGCACCCAGGCGTGGGCCCCGAACTCCTTGCGCAGCCGGAAGCCGAGCGCGGTGTAGAGCCGGTGAGCGCGGGTGTTGTCGACGGTGACGGAGAGGCTCGCCGAGGACAGACCTTGCCGGCGGAACGAGAGGAGGGCGGAGGTGACGAGCACGGTCCCCAGCCCCTGCCCCTGCGCTTCCGGTCGCACCGAGACCTGGCACACGTGGCCGTTCCGGTTCGACAGATGGCTGGCGAGGAGCACGCCCAGGGGCCCCTCCGGCCCTTCGGCGAGGAGCGAGGCCTCGGCGTCGAAGCGCCCGCAGCCGGCGCGGAGCACCAGCGTGTCCACGAAGCCCCGGCAGAGGGCGGGGGTGGCGTAGGTCAGGTTGAGGGCGGCGTCGACGCTCCCCCGATGACTCTCGTGGATGATCTCGGCCGCCGCGGGAAGGTCGTCGCGGCGCACGGTGCGGAGCTTGAAGCCGTGGGCGGGCACGGTCACGGGCTCGCGCAGGTCGCGCACCAGGTAGTGCCGGGCGCGACTGCTGAACCCGGCGCGCTCGAAGCGCCGGTTGGCGCCGGGAGCGGTGGAGAAGAGCGTCTGGCACTCCACCCGGTCGTTGCCGGGCTGGGCCTGGGCCTCCGCCACCACCGCGTCGAGCAGCTCCTCCTCGAGCCCCCTTCCCCGCGCCGTCTCCGTGGCGAACAGCGAGCCCACGATGGCGCGTCCCGAGTCGAGCATGTAGTAGCAATAGGCGAGGGCGCGCTGCCCTTCTTCCATCACGCGCCCGGTGAGGGACCGGCGCTCCACTCCGCTCGCCACCGCGGAGGAGACTTCCTTGTAGTCCCAGAGGAGCTCCTGCTCCCAGTGCCCCATCTCCTCCTCGAGCAGGGGGCGCAGGTGCCGCGTCGGGATCTCATGCAGGGGGCGCGTCCGCACTCCTCCTCCGTCGGCCCTCGGATTCGAGAAAGGAACGGAGCCTCAGCTCGTCGGCGGCGGTCAGGCTCAGGAACTGCAGGCCGCCCAGGTAGCGCGGCTGGCTCTCGGAGAGCGAGTCGCCGTCGAGGCTGGATTCCGCCACCCGGACCTTCACCGCGAGGGGCGCGCCCTCGAGCTGCAGGGTCAGGTCGAAGATGGCCCCCACGTCGAAGGCGGCGTCGCCCCGGACGAGGCAACCGCCCAGGGCGAGGTCGATGACGGTGACCCCGCGCGGCGCTCTTCCGGAGAGCGAGGCTTCGAGCGCGACGGCCAGGCGAGGGGCCCGGCGCCGCCCGGTGTCGTTGCCCTTTCCGCGTGGCGTGGGTTTCGAGGGCATCTGATCAGGATTCTAGCTCGCTCCGTTACCATGGAGCGAACATGGCCATCCCTCGCGGCATCTGGACGAGCGCCGCGTTCTTCGCGATGTCCGGGCTCCTCGAGATCGTCCTCGGGGTGTTCGAAGCGCCGCGCCCCCTGACCTTCTGGCCGATATGGGAAGCACTGGGGCGCGGCCTCCTGTGCCTCCTGCTCGCCGCCGGCCTCTGGTCCCGACTGGCCCTGTGCCGCTCGATCGCGATGATCTACTGCGTGGCCACGGTGGTGACCTACGCGGTGGTGCTCGCCATGGCCCTCCTGCAGGAACCCGTACGGTTTCCTCCCTCGGTCGTGGTGCTCAGCACGTTCCAGGTGCCGTCGTGCGCCCTCCTTTTTCCGTTCCTCCGCTCGCCCGAAGCCTCCCGCCTCTTCCCCCGGCCCCTCTTCGGCCGCTGACGCCGCACCCTTGTGGGCGGCCGCGGCCTTCCCGTATAATCCGAATGAGCAGAACCGTTTGGAGGGAGAAGTGTCGGGCACTGCCGTGCGCTACGGTTCGGGCCGAGGCGGGAGGAAACCCTCCCCGGTCGGCCCCTCGGCGCGTCCACTGCCGCGTGCCGACAACTTCATGACCGATCTCGACGCGAGGAGCCGCACGATCCGAGATCCTGTGGCCAAGCTCCGTTACATCCGGGAGTCTCTGGCGCGTTATGAGGCAGCGGACCGCAAGGTCCAGGCCGTGCCCCTCTCGCCCCTGCGCTGGCTCCTCTACCGGCTCACGAAGCTCGATCACCTTCGGCCGCTCTTCACGACGAATCCCAACGGCGCGATGCAAGCCCCCGCCGCACGCACGCCGGTGCGGGCGGGATCCGGCGCGGGCTGGGCGGTAGCACTCCTGGGAGCCGCCGCGGTCGCGCTGGGGGCCTACCGGATGTCCCGCCCGGTCGACGCCGCCCCCGCGGCCGCCGACCCCAACCGCATGCCGGTCGCGGAGAGCCTCCCCCTGCTGCCCCAGGGTGTCGCCCCCGCGCGGATATGGCTCGTCGAGAAAGGCGAGACCTGGGAGCTCTTCAGCAACGGCCTGCGCATCGACACGAGCTACGGGGTGACGGGCGAGCCCCGCCGCTATCGGCTCTTCGACCGCCACTCGGGCGTTCAGTCCGAGGTGCACACGAAGCCCACCGGTATCGTCTTCCACACGTCCGAGAGCGACATCTGGCCGCTCGAGGAGTCCTTCAACGAGAAGCTGCGGGACAGCAGCCAGGGGCTCCTGCGCTACCTGCAGCGCAATCACGTCTACAACTACCTGATCGACCGCTTCGGCCGGGTGTTCCGCGTCGTGAACGAGGAAGGCAAGGCCAACCACGCCGGAAGCGGGGTGTGGACGCAGGGCGAGAACGTGTACATGAGCCTCAACAACGCCTTCCTCGGGGTCTCCTTCGAGACCCGATGGGAAGGCGGGCAGGCGCTGCCCATCACCCAGGCCCAGCTCGCCGCCGGGCGCACCCTCACCGACTACCTGCGCAAGAAATGGGAGATCGCTCCCGACATGTGCGTAGCCCACGGGCTCACGAGCATGAACCCCAAGAAGCACCTGATCGGGCACCACATGGACTGGTCGCGCGGCTTCCCCTTCGAGGCCTTCGGCCTCCCCAACCAGTACGCGCGCGTCGTCCCCAGCGTGGCCCTCTTCGGGTTCGAGTACGACGAGCCGTTCCTGAACGTCCTGGGTGAGCCCTGGCTGGGCGTCCGCGAAGCGGAGGCGGCGCTCCAGGCGGAGGCGGCGACCCGCGGCATCGCCGTGGCCGACGTTCGGCGGGAGAAGCAGCTGCTCTTCGACCGCTGGTTGGCCGAGCAGACCCGCGACCAGGAGGAGGCGGCGAAGCTCCTGGCCGCGGAAGCGAAGCGGGCGAACGCCGACAAGACCCGGCGTCCCGGCCCCCCGGCAAACGGAGGATGAGCGACATGGCCGAGAACAAGGACCAGCTCTGGAAGGTCGCGGACGACGCCAACGAGCAGATCGAGGACCTGGTCAAGGCGGGCACCAACCCGATGGGCCTGGACGTGGGCACGTGCAAGGTCGTCGCGTCGAGGCGGTCGGGCAAGGAGATCCATGCCGCGGCCCAGCTCAACGCGTTCATCACCGTCCCCTATTCGCCGTTCACGGAGAGGACGATCCAGCAGCAGAGCGACATCCCCTACTACCGCGAAGGCGACGAGCATCGTGATCTACGGGAGCGCCACCGAGCGGTTCGCCAACATGTTCAACGCGGAGAGCCGTCGGCCGATGGCGGACGGGCTCCTGAACCCGGGCGAGAAGCAGGCCTGGCCGGTGCTGGAGGCCATCCTCGGCAGACCTCGTGCCCAAGGCCCGCGTGGCCGGGGAGATCGCTCGCCTTCTCCGTCCCCGCCGCCCTCCCCGGCCACGAGGCCCAGCTCACCTACCACGAGGCCACGCTGCGCAAGTACCTCCAGAGCATCGGCTACAAGGCGATCGCCATCAACGAGGGACTGGCCGTGATCTTCTCGGAGCTCGAGGACCAGAACTTCACCGGCATCGGCATCTCCTGCGGCGGCGGCATGTGCAACGGCACCCTCGCCTTCCTGTCGATCCCCTCCATCATGTTCTGCATCGCCAAGGGCGGCGACTACATCGACCGCGTCGGTGGGCGCGGTGGTGAACGAGCACGCCACGCGGGTGAAGGTGCTCAAGGAGGAGGGGCTCGACCTCTCCCGCGCGCCCAAGGACAAGTTCGAGAAGGCGCTCCACATCTACTACGAGGACCTCGTGGACACGCTGGTGGACGCGCTGCGCCGCGCCCTCTCCAAGGCGGAGAAGCTGCCCAAGACCGAGCGGCCGCTGCCGATCGTGCTCTCCGGCGGCACCGCCAAGCCCCGCGGCTTCCGCGAGCTGTTCGAGAAGACGCTGCGCTCCCGCCCGCTGCCCATCGAGATGGCGGAGATCCGCATGGCGAGGGACCCCCTGACCGCGACTGCGCGGGGGGCCCTGATCGCCGCCATGTACGAGAAGTAGCCGGCGCCCCGAGCGTGCCCGTGCCCGACCGATCGCCCGGCGCCCCGATCGGCCGCGGCTTGCGTCTTTCCCAGGCCGGCCTGCTGACGATCCTCACCCTGGTTCTCTCCCTGCCCCGGCCCGCCTCCGCGGCCCGGGAGTGGTACGACTACTACCTCGACGCCCGTGACCGTCTCATCCCCGCCGGCAAGTGCGCGGACGCGATCAAGGAGCTCGACGAGGCCATCAGCATGAAGCCCGGCTCCGCGCTCAACGAGCAGACCTACGGCCTCCAGTTCATCGACTACCTGCCCTACTACCAGCGCGGACGCTGCCACCTGAAGGAAGAGGACTACACGCGGGCGCTCCAGGACTTCAAGATCGAGGAGGAGCGGGGCCCCATCAAGAAGTCGTCGGAGTACAAGGAGCTGCTCCGCCTGCGCGCGGACGCCATGGGCCAGGAGCAGGCGCGGGTGACGCGCGGGCTTCGCGGCGGACGCCCAGCGCCTCCTGCGGGAGGCCGCCGAGCTCGTGCGGAAGAAGAGCTACGAGGAGGCCTTGACCAAGCTCGCCCAGGCGGAGGTGGCGGCCAGGGCCTCGACCCGGAGATCCTGCGCCAGGTCACGGAGTCGCGAGACCGCATCCGCGCCACCCAGGAGGAGGTCCAGCAATCGGCGGCGCGCACCCAGCGGATCGAGCAGCGGCTCGCCGAAGCGGGCCGGCTCCTCGAGGACGGCAAGGCCACCGAGGCCGTGGTCGCCTTCGACGACGTCCTCAAGCTCGACCCCCAGAACGCGCGCGCCCTCGAGGGCAAGAAGATGGCGCAGGAGCGCATCCTCGCCGCTACCACTCGCCAAAGCCGGGCGGAGAGCTTCCGCGTGGGCAAGGCGCTCTTCGAGGCGCGGCCAGTACGAGCAGGCGCTCGCTCCCCTCACCGACGCCGCCGCCGATGCCCAGAACCTGCAGGCCCGCGACCTGCTGGAGAAGGCCCGGCAGGTGGTGGAGGGAATGCGCAAGCAGAAGGAGATCCAGGCCCAGATCGACAAGCTCATGGCCCGCGGTGAGCGCCTGCTCCAGGAGGGACAGTTCCCCGAGGCCCAGGTGGCGTTCGAGGGCGTGCTCCGGCTCGACCCCGGCCAGGCGCACGCCAAGGATCGGCTCTCCCTGGCCGAGCGGAAGACGGGCGAGGCCTTCTTCATCCGGTGGTTCCCCAACGAGGGTCCCGGCCTGAGCTTCTTCGCGCCCCGGGGCCGCGAGTCCGAGGGGCGGACGGTCACCGAGGCCCTGGGCCGGACCGCGTCCGTGGCCGGCGTGGCCACCGACGACCGCGGCGTCGACCGGGTGGAGTTCCACCTCGGGGGCAAGCTCATCGCCGAGCAGCGCCCGTTGCCCTCGCTGGACGCGGTGGCGTCCGCGCGCCTCCTGAGCTTCCAGCGCGAGTTCCCCCTGGAGCCGGGGCGGAACGACCTCGTGGTGACCGCGTTCGACGAGGCGGGCCTGAGCCGGACCCAGACGTTCGAGATCACGCGCCGGCTCCGCCTCTACGAGACGTCGACTCTTCCTGCCCGCCGCCTTCGGCGGGAGCGCTGGGCGATCGTGGGCGCGGGCTTCGGCGTCCAGCGGATGCGACGGCGGCGGGCTCGTGCGCCGCCGCTTCAACCCCTACATCGCGGGGGCCCCCGTGCTCGACGACGACATGTTCTTCGGTCGGGAGAAGCTCATCGCGCGCATCCTGAACGTGCTCCACCACAACAGCCTCATGATCACGGGCGAGCGCCGCATCGGGAAGACCACGTTCCTCTATCACCTCAAGAAGGTCCTCGATCGCGGACGAGCTGGGGCGACTACCGGTTCTTCCCGGTCTTCACCGACCTCCAGGGCGTCCCCGAGCAGTCGTTCTTCCACGCCCTCATGGGGGACGTGGTGGACGACCTCAACCTCTCCCCCGCGACCCGGGCCGACCTGCGCTTCGGCCCCGAAGGCGAGGAGTACGACGGCCGCGACTTCAGCCACGACCTCCAGCGCGTGATCGAGGAGCTGAAGACGCGCACGCCGAAGAAGGTGAAGCTCGCCCTCCTCATCGACGAGGTGGACGTCCTCAACGAGTACTCCGAGCGCGTCAACCAGCGCCTGCGCAGCATCTTCATGAAGACGTTCTCCGAGAACCTGGTGGCGGTGATGAGCGGGGTGGGCATCAAGCGGACGCTGGAAGAGCGAGGTCAGCCCCTGGTACAACTTCTTCGACGAGATCGAGATCACCGGTCTTCACGCGCGAGGAGGCGGAGGCGCTCATCAAGACCCCGGTGGCGGGGGTCTTCCGCTACCAGCCGGAAGCGGTGGAGAGCGATCCTCGAGCTGAGCGAGCTCAAGCCCTACCTCATCCAGAAGTTCTGCATCCACGCCGTCAACCACATGCTGGAGGAGGGCCGCACCACCATCGGCACCGCGGGACGTCGAGATCGGTGCGCCACGACCGCCTCCCAGGAGGCGTCCGCTTCCGCGGAGGGCGAGCCGCACCGGAGTGCGCGCGTCCGCTTGAAGCTGTGGCAGACTAGGGGCCCTTCGCAGGACGGAGCATGCGCAATCCCTTCATCGCCGGGAAGCTGGGTGCGCGGCGACAACTTCTTCGGCCGCGCCGCACTCCTGCGCGAGGTCCTGGAGGGCGAGCGGCACTCCCTGTGGGTGCGTGGGGGCGCGCCGCCTGGGCAAGACCAGCCTCCTCAAGGAGCTCGAGCTGCCGCGTGCAGCAGAGCCAGGACACGCCCTTCGTCGCGCTCTACTGGGACCTGCAGGGGAGCGCCGACGCCCGCGGCCTCGCCGAGAGCCTTCCTGGGCAGCGTGGAGGACAGCGAGCCCTTCCGGCGCGCCACCGACATCTCGGTCGAGGACCTCGAGGGCCTGTCCGTCGACGGACATGCTCACCACCCTCGTCCGCCGCACCGTGCGCAGCGGCTGGCGGCTGCTCCTGCTCGTGGACGAGGCGGAGGAGTTCCTGACCGTCGCCCGGAGCGACCCGCGGTGCTGCCCCGCCTGCGGCGCGTCTCCAGAAGGGCGCCGGACGTGCGCACGGTGATCACCTCCACCCGCCGCTCGCGCGCCTCGACGAGCGCACCGACTTCGCGACCTCGCCCTTCCTCCAGGGCTTCATCCCCCCGCTCTACCTGACCCCCCTCGCTCGCCGACGAGTGCCGCGCCCTCCTCGCCCGCGGCCGCTTCTCGGCCCGCCGAGGTCGAGACTGATCATGGAGCGCACGGCCAACCATCCCTTCCTGGTCCAGCTCATCGCCAGCCGCCTCTTCGAGAGCCGCGACCTCGGGGCCACCCTCGACCAGGTCGCGGCCGACGAGATGGTCGCGAACTTCTTCTCCGTCGACTTCCAGACCCTCGATCCCGCGGAGCGGGCGATCCTGGAGGAGGTGGCCCGGGAGGGCCGGCGCGCCCGGCGCGAGCTCGCGCAGGTGGCGGGACGCAGCGAGGAGGCGGTGGAGCCGCTCCTCTTCGGCCTCACGCGCATGGGCTACCTCTCCGCGGAGAACGGCGAGTACCGCCTCGGGCAACTGGTTCTTCGAGCGCTGGCTGCGCCGCGTCTCCGCCGCGCGCGCCAGCGAGCGCGCCCGTGACCGCGCGCGCGCCGCGGACGGTCCAATGATCGTCGGCGTCAACCGCGTCTTCGCGCACGGGGGCAAGGACTACCACATCCAGGTGGAGGACCTGGGCGAGGGTCAGGCCGCGTTCGAGGTGCGTGTCTACGACCAGGGTGCGGTGCTCTGGCGGAAGAAAGTGCCTTACGCGGACGTCCTGGCCAAGGGCCTTCCCCACCTGGAGCAGGACGAAGAGCTGCGCGTCGCTCATGGAGAAGACCATGCACACCGTGCAGGCCGCCATCGCCAAGGGCAAGCTGACCTGAGCCCGGCCGTCCGCCGCCGCGCCCTCGCCGCCCTTCTCGCCGTCCTCCTCCTCGCCGCCGCCTTCCTGTCCCCCCGCGCGATCCCGTACGACATGGACGAGTTCGCGCCCTTTCACGCGCTGGGCTGCGCCGCCCATCCCCTGAGCCGCCAGTTCCAGGCCTTTCGCGAGGGCTGCCAAGCCTACGGGCTCCGGCCGCCGCTCCTGCCCGTCGCCCTGCCCCTGCGCTCCTACCTCTACATCGGCAGCCTCCCCGTCCTGCCCTTCTATCCGTTCTGGCGGATCCTCGACGATCCCGTGGCCGTGCGCGTGCAGGGCGCCCTCTTCCTCCTCGTGGCTCTCTTCCTGGCCGCCCGCCTGCTCGCCGTCCCCTTGCCGACGGTCGCGCTCGCCGCCTTCGTCTTTCCGCTCTTTCCCGGCTCGTTCCTGGTCGACACCGGTCCGGTGGGCCTCTCCCTCGTGCTCCTGCTCTCGGCCCTGATCCTCGTTCGCCACGCCGCGGGGTCCGGCTCGCGGTCCGCCCTCGCCGCGGGCGCGGCCGGCTTCCTCTGCTTCCTCGGCGTCTGGACGAAGCCCGTCTTTGCCTGGTCCCTCCCCGCGGCGGTCGCCTACGGTGTCGCGCAGTCCGTCGGGCGACCGCCGCGGCGTTCACTCAAGGCCGCCCTCGCCTTTCTCGCGAGTCTCGCCCTCCCCTCGTCACTTCTTCTCTTGTCCCAAACCGCGGAAGGCGCCCGCTACTACGAGGTCCTGAGCGTGGGCCGCTTCTCGCTGGCGCCCGAGTCGCTGGGCACGGTGGCCGCGAGCCTCCTCGCCTACCTCTGGAACGGCTCGTCCCTCGCCCCGCGCTCGGTCTTCTTCCCCCCGAGCCTGATCGACCGCCTGCCCCTCGCCCTCGCCGGCGGGATACTCCTCGCCGGCCTCGTCCAGCCCGCGCCGTCGCGACGTGGGCGTCTGGCTGGCCGCGGCCCTTCTCACGTTCGCGGCGACGGTCGTGAGCGGACGGGCACTGGCGAGTCATCACCTCGCGTTTGCTCTGGTGTTCCTCGTCCTGGCCCTGGGAGCGGCCCTCCGTGACGTCCCGGGTCCGGCTCTGAGCGCCGCGGGCGCGCTCATCTTCATCTTCTGGGGATCGCTCGTCCTCCGCGCGCCCGCGGCCAGTGTCGACCCCCACAGCAACGCGGCCAAGGACGCGCTCCTGGCCTTCGTCCGCGAGCAGGGGCTCGACCGCCGGACGGTCCAGCTCCACGCCTCCTGGGGGACGTACTACATCGCCCACCTGTTCGGCGCGTCCGAGGAGATCGTGCTCTTCAGCCGGAAGTTCGCGCGGGAGCCGGACTACCTGGAGGCGGCGCGAGGCCTCGCGGAGTCGCAGGGACGCGGGATCCTGCTCCTGACCTGCGAGCCCGAGCGATTCCGCGCCGACGTGGTCGAGGCCGTGCTCGGCCCTCCTGCCGCCGAGCACCGGTTCGGAAACTGGAGGGCCATCGAGTATCTCCCTTCTCGCCCTGGGATCTGAGTGCTCGCCCCTTCGGAGCCCGGATGTCTTACGGGGTTGCCTCCGGTGCTTGTCGTTCCTTCCGCCACGCCCAGACGAGGAGGACAGACAGCCCTGCGTGAGCGGCCACGGCCGGCCAGAGCAGAATCCCCCGTGAGCCGTTGAAACCCACGTAAGCGAGATACATCATTACGAACAAGCCGTAGGTCAACATTCCGAGGAACGCCCGGAGCGTGTTGCGATCCGGCCAACAAGCCACTCCCAACGCGATCACGGCGATGCCGGTCACGCGCGCCACCACCACGGCGACACCCGCAAGCGCCTCGCCGAACAACAACCGCCCCCCGAGCGACGGAAACATTAGGACGGCAACGCCAGTTGCGACTTCGGCCAAAGCGGCAAGAACGAGCGCTCTCTTCATCGTCAACCGCGGCGGGCCGAGGTCAACGCTCGTCGCGTGCTCGGGCAAGGTTCGTCTGCACCTCCTCGCGTTCCTCGGCGGTCAGCTTGTCCGGCTCGAGGTTGAAGGTGAGCTTGTTGATCTTGCCGGTGAACGTGAACGGAGCCTCGTAGCGATACTCCACCATCGCGACGGCGCCGCGCGTGTCCCGGCCGATGTCGAAGGTTTCGTCCTCCGGAAACGTGATCGGGGTGGTGTGCTCCAGGGAGTTCCTGGCCACTTCCTTGCCGTCCACGTAGAGCACGCCCGTCCCTCCCTTGCCCAGGCCGGGGCCGTCGGACTTGAATTCGAAGACGATGGTGTGCCGGCCCGCGTCCAGCTCGGGCCCGGCCCAGACCGTGCGCTTGAGGTCGAGAAGGTTGTAGAGGAACACAGGCTTGCCCCGACGAACTCCCAGCTCGCCCTTGCTCAGGAAGAGTCCATAGCCGCCGAAGCGCCCGCCGTCGGTGACGATCATGCCTTCCGCGCCCCCGGCGGGGATCTCGACGTCGGCGGTGATGGTGTACGACTTGTTCAGGATGCTCGGAGCGCCGCTGTTGGGCACGCCGACGAGTGCTCCCGAGTAGGTGAAGATCTTTCGTCCCCCGGTGAGGTTCGGCCTCGGCCCGTTCCACCGCGAAAGCGACGTGTTGTCGAGGGGCAGCACGTCGTGCTTCCTCGCTTCGGCGTAGAAGAGGTCCTGCATCTGCTTGAGCTTCGCCGGCATCTTGGCGGCCACGTCGGTGGACTGGGTGGGATCGTCCTTGACGTTGTAGAGCTCCCACTTGTACCCGGTGATCACGTCGGGCGGGGTGGCCGTGCTCAGCTCCCAGGGGATGGTGGCCGGGGTCGTCGCCGCCACCCAGCCGTCGTTGTAGATGGCGCGGTTGCCGAGCATCTCGAAGTACTGCGTCGTGCGGCGGGACGCGGCGTTGGCGCTCGCCTTGTCCCACGTGTAGGCCATGCTCACGCCGTCCATGGGGCGCTGCGTGATGCCGTTCAGCATCTCCGGGGCGGGGATGCCCGTCGCTTCGAGGATGGTGGGAGCGATGTCGATCATATGGTGGAACTGGCGGCGGATGCCGCCTACGTCCTTGATGTGGCCGGGCCACGACATGGCGACACCCTGAGCCGTCCCGCCGAAGTGCGACGCCACCTGCTTCGTCCACTGGAACGGCGTGTCCATCGCCCACGACCAGGCGGCGGCAAAGTGCGGATAGGTCCGATCCGATCCCCAGAACTCGTACCAGAGGAACTGGTCCTTGACCGGCACGGCCACGCCATTGAACGTGGTGAACTCGTTCGGCGTGCCGTTGACCATGCCTTCGGCGCTCGCGCCGTTGTCGCCGCCGATGTAGATGATCAAGGTGTTGTCGAGCTGGCCCATGTCCTCGACCGCCTGGATGACCCGACCGATCTCGTGGTCGGTGTACGCGAGGTACGCCCCGTAGACGTCGGCCTGCTTGATGAACAGTTTCTTCTCGTCCCAGCTGAGCGAGTCCCACAGCGGCAGCTCCTTCGGCCAGGCGGTGAGCTGGGCGTTCGGAGGCATGATGCCCAGCCGCTTCTGGTTGGCGAAGATTGTTTCCCGCACCTTGTTCCAGCCGCCGTCGAAGAGGTGCATGTCGCTGATCTTCTTGATCCACTCCGGCGTCGGGTGATGCGGGGCGTGCGTGCCGCCGGGGACGTAATAGACGAGGAACGGCTTGTCGGGCGCGACCTCCTTGAGCTCCTTCATGTACTGGATCGCCTCGTCGGCCATGGCCGTGGTCAGGTTCCAGGCCGGATTGCCCTCGAAGGGGTAGATGGCCGTGGTATTGCGGTAGAGGTGGGGCTGCCACTGGCTGGCCTCGCCGCCGACGAAGCCGTAGAAGTACTCGAAGCCCATGCCGCCGGGCCACTGGTCGAAGGGCCCGGCCGCCGTCGTCTGGTAGAAGGGCGTGTTGTGATTCTTGCCGAACCACGAGGTCGCGTACCCGTTCTCCTTCAGGATGGCGCCGATGGTGCCGTTCTCCCTCCTGATGACCGAGTCGTACCCCGGAAATCCCGTGGCGATCTCGCCCACCACCCCGAAGCCGGCCACGTGGTGGTTGCGCCCGGTGATGAGGGCCGCGCGCGTGGGCGAGCAGAGCGACGTGGAGTGGAAGTTCGTGTAACGCAAGCCGTGCTCCGCGATGCGATCCATCGCCGGGGTCGGAACGACGCCGCCGAAAGTGCTCGGCGCGCCGAAGCCGGCGTCGTCCGTCATGATGAGCAGCACGTTGGGCGCGCCCTTCGGCGGCACGACGCGCGGCGCCCACCAGGCCTTCGACTCCGACGCCTTTTCCTTGATCACCCCGCCGAACTGCGGATCGGGCGGCGGAAGCTGTTTTCCGCTGAGAGTGGTGGTGGCGTGGGGCGAACCCGGCTCGTCGCCCGCTTCCTGCGCGATGGCGGCCGAGGCACAGAACGCCAAGGCGACACCGGACACCGCCGTGGCGACGACCCGCTTGACTGCCTTCATGCGAAGCTCCTGTTCGCCGCGTGGCCCGAGACGGCGGCGCCCAGGAGCGCCGCCGGAGCGGTCAGCACGGCCAATGTTCGTGCGGCACGTCGATAGACAATTGCGTCCCGCCTAATGGCCGGTCGGGGTGTAGTTCAGGGTGACGACCTGGACCTGCAGGTTCTTGCTCGGGGAGGCGACGGTCATCTGGGCCATGTGATCGGTCCCGTCGGGCAGGCTTTGGAAGGCCGAGTTCACCGTGATCGGATCCTGCTCCAGATTGCTCGTGGCCGCGATGACGCGGATCTGCCGGCTGGCCTTGTCGATGGAGATCGTCAGGGAGTCGCCCGGTTTCTGGACGTCGCTGAACCTGAGCTGCAGCTGGTTTCCCGCCGGGCTCAGCCAGGCCTTGCCGGCTTGGAGCTGCTGCCGGAGGACGTCCGGGGAAGGCTTCAGGTAGCTCTGGGCGAGCGCCATCATCTGCTGGACGTACTCCTTCGTCTCCTCGATCTTCTCTTCCTGGATGTGGCCGCGCAGGCCTCTCTTGAGCTGGGGGGGCGGAGGGGCGGAGAGCGTGATCTTGATGGGTTGGCCGTCCGGTCCTAACTGGATCTGCTCGACCGTGGTGCCCTTCGACTCTCCGTCCTTGAGCACCTGCGTCTGCTGGATCCACGAGTAGTGGGCCAGGTTCTGCTTGCTGAGCGCCATCGAGATCCCCACTGCGGTCAGCAGCTCCTGCAGCTCGCCCGCCAATCCCTGGGCGAAGGCGAGACTGGCCGAGAAGAGAACGGCGGTGGCGACGACGAGAGCGCGGTTCGTTTTCATCCTCGTCCTCTCAATTTGCCTCGATCGACTGGATGGGCCCTCAAGGGGCGGGTACGACCGTGTAGTACACGCCGCCGTTGCCGGCGGCGGGCAGGAACCACACCCCGTTGGCGACGTAGTAGGTCTTGCCGCTGATCGTGGTGTGGACGGCCCCCGCCGGCAGCGCGGCGTAAGTGGCGCCCGCCGCGTAGGTGGCGCTCGCCGCTCCGGCGGCGACCCCCGCCTGGTAAACCGCGGTGGTGTTCGCCGTGGCCGTGGCGGCACCCGCCTGGTAGGCGGCGGCCGTGTTCGCCGAGCCCGCAGCGTATCCCGAGCTGTAGGAGGAGCTGGAGCTGGACTGCGAGCTGGAGCTGGAGGACTTGGACGACGCCACCGCCGCGCCGATCACGACCCCGGCCGCCACCGCGCAACCCGTGCAGGTGGTTTGGTAGTAGGGCACCACCGCCGGCGGGTGGTACGGATAGTAGGCCGCGGGCGGGTGGTAGTAGGCCGTGGGCGGATGGTAGTAGGCACCGCCGTAGTAGGAGCCGCTGTGGTACCCGCCTTCCCCGTACTTGCCCGACGTGGTCCCACCGTAGACGTTCGTGTGCGTCCCGCCTTCCCCGTACTGGCCCGACGTGCTCCCACCGTAGGTGTTGGTGTGGGTCCCGCCCGACCCGTACTTGCCCGACGTGCTCCCACCGTAGGTGTTGGTGTGGGTCCCGCCCGACCCGTAGGTGCCCGACGAGCTGCCGCCGTACCGGTTCGAGTGCGAGTAGGCCCAAGCCGGGCCGCCGGCGAGGGCGGTGATCAGGCAACAGGCAAGGCCGGTTTCGATCGTCGTCTTCTTCTTCACGCTCCTGCCTCCTTACTGCGGCTTCGGTGTCGCCTTGGGGGTTGCCTTCGGCGCGGCCTTCATCGATGCGCCGACGGGCTGGGCGCCGGGGGGGAGATTTTGCTTCTCATCCCGGCGGACGAACTCGATGCGCTTTGCGCCGGCGGCTTGCGACGACACGAACGCGTCCGTGGCCACGAAGGGGTCGACCTGCCAGTTCGACAGCTCGACCTGATGACGCAGCTGCCAGGGATCGGAATCGAACTGCGCCCGGACCATGCGCGGCAGCTTGTCCTCGCGGCCCACCCAGATCTGGAGGAACACGCCGTCGCTCTCGAGAGCCACCATGTCGGTCGTCGTTCCGCCCACGACGATGGACGGGCCGATGTAGAAGACGAGCTGCAGTCCCTCGGCGATGTCCCCGTAGGGGTCCGCGACGATGAAGTCGGTGAACGGAAAGTAGATGTCGGCGGAGTCGTAGGCCGCCTTGAGCAGGCCGTCGATCGTGGGGGGGGCCTCCGCGGTGGCGATCATGTTCTCGGCGGGCGCCAGCTGCGACATCGTCTTCCCGTCGTAGTAGAACTCGGAGCGGGGACCGTCGCCCACCGAGATCACCTTGAGCTTGTCCGGCCGCTGCAGCGTGACCTCGAATCCCGTGTTGTACGCGAGGACGTGACCGAAAGCGCTCGGGCTCTCGTAGGTGGCGACCGCCGTGAACGAGAGCGAGCGGGCGGCGGCCAGGCGCTCGCTCATCGCCTTCAGGATCTCGATGGCCTTGGGCTCGAGCGGGGGCGCGGGGGCGGGGGCGGCCTTGGGTGCCGCCTTCTTCTTCGACGCGGGCGGGGTGGGGGCGGCGGTCTGGGCCGCCGCGCCCACGCCGGCGAGATGCAGGCAGAGGCCGAACGCCACCGCCCGCCCAAGAGAATTGGATTGGATCATGAGGCCTCCCGATGGAGTGACGGGATCAGTGCCGGTTCTCGGCGGGCGGTGGCCTACGGAATCATGCCGCATTCGAACATCTTGTTGGCGATGGGGGCCGCTACCTTGTCGATGAAGACCTTGCGCATCTGGGGATCGGTCTTCAACACCTGCAGGACTCGCTGTTTCATCTCCGCTTGCTCGCCCGTGGGTTTCTCGCTCTTCTCGGTGGCCAGCTGCACGCAGGTCGAAGTCTGGTATTTCGTGATGACCTTCTGGGCGACCTCTTCCAGGATCGGGTATTGAGGTTGGGCCTGCTGGGCCAGAGCGGAGCCGACGAGGAGCAACGCGGGGAGCAGTGTGAGCAGGCTAGGACGCTTGATCATGCTTCGTCTCCTTAGGTGTGACGCTCGAGTCCTTAGGTGTGACGCTCGAGCCGGGACAGGAGGCCATGCGGACGCCCGTCAACGAGTGCCCTGCCGTTGGCACCAAGGTCGAGATGCTAGCAATCGCCTCCGTGCAATGTCCCAGCACGATAGCCTCCTGGGTTCGGAGCGTCTATCCGAAAACTGCTTGACCGAATCTGGCGCCTGATCGGCGCACGATTGGGCGCTGAATCTGCGGTACAGGGTGGTCGGGCTCATTGGCGCATTGGCGCAAGTCTTGCGCGGCGTGGCCTCGAAAATTGCGACCTAAGGATGGGCTGCGGACCTGCTCGACGGCTCAGTGTTCGCGTCGGGCCTCAGCCGAGCCCGGAGAGGTACGCCCGGGGCACGTCGATCACCTTCGCCTTGGCGCTGGCCTTGAGGCTCGCGTGAATGAAGCAGACGTGGGTGCACCAGCAGCCGTCGCGCCGGATCCGGTCGACCTCGTCCTGTCGCTCGCGAGAGGACCAGAAGCGACCCCAGTCGCAGTCGTAGTCGCGGACGTTCCCGAGCCGCTGCCGAAGCTCGCAGGCGCGGATGTCGCCGTTCGCGTCGAGCACGGCGATGTTCTGGGCGGCGGTGCAGGGCATGGGCCAGCGGTGGTGCCGATCCAGGTTGGCGGCCTGGATCTCGTGGTAGAGCTTCGTCACGCCGAGGTAGCCGGCCCGCCCCAGCCATCCCTTGCGCCGGCCGATCTTGTCCGCGTAGTGGCGATAGAGCGGCCCGAGCGCGTGATACAGGCGCTCGAGCGCCTCCTTGTGGACCTCCAGGAGGCCCGGGTCCATCGGCTCCCCGCGGATGATCTGGAAGTAGTGGCCGTCGAGGTCGAAGCGGTCGCGGATCATCTCGCCGAGCGGCACCATCTCCTCGAGGTTCGCCCGGCACACCACGCTGTTGACGTGGAGACGGAGGCGGGGCTCGCGCCGACGGAGCGCCTGCAGGCGCTCCAGGCTCTCCAGGGCCCGGTCGAAGTTGCCGGGCACCCCGCGGAGGGCGTCGTGAGTGGGGCCGATGCCGTCGAGCGCGAGATTGAGGTTGATCCGGAGGTCGGGGCAGGCGTGAAGCGTCGACTCCACAACGCCGGCCAGCTTGTCGGGGAGGAGCCCGTTCGCCGGGAAGTTGACGGAGCGGACCCCGTTCCGGCGGTAGAAGAGCGCGAGGATGGTGGGGAGCTCCTGGCGAAGGGTGGGCTCTCCGCCCGACAGCCAGATCTCGCGAAACGGCGGCATCGTCTCCGACACCCGCTCGATCTCGGCGAAGGTCAGGTCGTCCGAGGCGTTCAGCTCCTTCCAGTAGAAACACGTCCGGCATTTCGAGTTGCAGGTCGAGGTCACGAAGAAGATGAGGGTGTCGAGGGGGAGAGGGGACGTCCGGGGATGGAAGGGGGCTCTCATCGTTCCAGCACCAGCGTCTCGTTCGGCGAGCGCATCTCGTAACGCGTCCCGCGCCACTCGATGCGGCGCGAGGCGAGGGCGCGGAGGACCCCGAAGGCGGTGACGAGTCCCGCCAGGGGCGCCAGGAGCGCGTAGGCCCAGAGGAGGCGATGGACCTCCGGGCGCCAGCGGGGGGCGAGCCGGCCCACGGCCACGCCCCGCAGCCCGCCGGCCGCGCCGCCCAGGCCCAGGTTCGCGATCAGGAGGGCCAGGGGGAGCGTCCCCCCCGCCAGAAGGGCGAGGACGAGGAACGCCGCGGAGCAGAGGCTGCTGACCGCCGCGAGCCAGTAAAGCATGGGCCAGTAGACGCGGGTGATGGCGATCTGGCGGGCGGCCCAGGAAAGAACCGAGCCGAGACGGACGGCGCCCTCCGAGCCGACCAGGGCCCCCGGGACGAACGCCACGCGAAGACCGGCTCGGCGCACGGCGTGGGTGAGCGCGTAGTCGTCGGACAGGGCGCCGCGCCAGGCCTCTCGAACCCCGGCCTCGGTGAAGACGTCCCGCCGCATCGCCATGGACCCGCCCCACGCGAAGTTCCCGTCGTGGTCCCCGAGGAGCGCCAGGACCGAGAGATTCCACACCGACCGCAGGAGCGTGGCGAAACCCGCGGGCACCGGCCGGTAGAAGCGGTAGCTGGAGGCCACGCCCACGCCGGGTCCCTCCAGCGCGTCGACGAGCCGGTCCAGCCACCCGGGGCCCGGCCGCCCGTCGGAGTCGGCGAAGACGAGCACCTCCGCGAGGGGCATGGCGTCGAGGGCGGCGAGCAGGTTGTGCACCTTCTGTCCCTGGCCGCGGCCCGAGCCGGCGACGATCAGCTCGGAGCGTCCGGGGTACCGCTTCTGCGCGCGCTCGATGGCGGGAACCGCCACGTCGTCCTTCCCCCGGACCACGAAGCGTACGCGGAAGCGCTCGTACGCCTGGCCGAGAAGCGCCTCGAGGTTGGACTCGAGCCCCTCCTCGTCCCCGCAGCAGGGAACGATCAGGGTGACCTCCGGCCGCCTCGTCGGGGGAGCGCTCGGCCCCGCGGTCGCCGCCCGCCCGGCATAGGCCAGGTGGCGGAGGCTCCCGAGAAGCGAGACAAGCGCCGCCCCCGCGCTCACGACGCCGGTGCCCACGACGAGGAACCCCAACATAGCCACCGTGCCGGCATTGTCCAATGGACCTGTGCCCTCGGCAAGGCGCCGAGACAGGGTTCTCGGGAGATCCCCCTTGACGGCCCCTGACACCGTTGGTAGCTTCTGACCACGATCGCTCCATCGGGAGCACCCTGAGGGGGGTCCAATGCACAAGCCCGTGAAGTATCTCGAGAAGGGGCTGACCTTCGCCGCGGGCGCGGCCTGGGGCGTCTTCTCCACGCTCAATCGCATCCGGCCCAACCCTTCCTTCACGCCCCGCTGGTCGGACAAGCCGCTCCTCAAGTCCTCGCAGAAGACGAAGCCGCCCCTGGGCTGGCCGCGGGAAACCGACTCGCTCTGCCCCCGCTGCGTGCCCGAGGTGCGCCAGCAGATCCTGGACGGGCATCTTCCCGTCGAGGTTCTCCGCAACGGCAAGGTGGGAGAGATCAAGGCGCAGATCGTCGAGCGCGACGGCCGGATCCTGATGGTCAAGGACTGTCCCAAGCACGGGCACTTCGAGGACGTGATGGCGATCGATCCCGCCTTCTTCCGCCACCTCGAGGAAACTTTCCCGGGACGCGACATCGCCGCCCACGCCGACGAGCGCCTGCACGACCACGGCTCGAGCACGATCAAGCACGGCCGGGGGGCGGTCCTCACCGTCGACCTCACGAACCGATGCAACATGATGTGCGATCCCTGCTTCATGGACGCCAACCAGGTGGGCTTCGTGCACGAGCTCTCCTGGGAGGAGATCAAGCAGCTCCTGGACAATGCGATCTCGATCAAGCCGCGGCGGCAGCTCTCGGTGCAGTTCTCCGGCGGCGAGCCCACGCTCTCCCCGCACTTCGTGGAGGCGGTCCGGTACGCGACCGAGGTCGGCTACAAGAGCATCCAGGCCGCGACCAACGGCATCGAGTTCGCGAAGAGCAAGGACCTCTGCCGGCGGGCCGCGGAGGCCGGCCTGCGCTACGCGTACCTCCAGTTCGACGGCATCGGCAACGCCGCCAACAGCCACCGCCGGGTGGGCAACCTCTTCGACGTGAAGCTCCAGGCCATCGAGAACCTCCACGAGGCGGGGGTCGACTGCGTGCCCGTGATCACCATCGTGAACGGCATCAACAACGAGCAGGTGGGCCGCGTCATCCAGTTCGCCCTCGACAACCCGAGAAAGGTCTCGGTCTGCGCCTTCCAGCCCGTCTCCTTCACCGGGCGGGACGAGGCGATCACGGACGAGCGCCGCCAGGCCCAGCGCTACACCCTCTCGCACCTCGCCCACGACGTGAAGAACCAGCTCGGCATCGGCGAGCCCACCCGCGACTGGTTCCCGATCTCCTTCCTGGGGACCTTCTCCGACTGGTCCGACCTCGTGCACGGGCCCGACACCGACTGGGGACAGGTCTCCTGCGGGTGCCACCCCAACTGCGGGGTGGGGATCCCGGTGATCGTGGACAAGGAGACGAAGGAGGCGGTGGCCCTGCCCGCGTTCTTCAACGTGGCGCGCCTCGCGAAGGACGTGGCCCAGGTCAACGACGCGGCGCGCGGGAGGTTCCTCTCCGTCCTGGGCATGGCCCTGGCCGCGGCCCGGAACTACGACCCCTTCAAGACCCCGAGGCACTTCACCCTCCTGGACCTGCTCAAGAAGTTCGACAAGAAGCTCGGGGCCACCGGCCGCGACTACGGCAAGGTCGGCGCCGGCCACACGCGGGAAGACATCGACAAGCGCCGCGCCGAGCGCTGGAACATGCTCTTCATCGCCGGCATGTGGTTCCAGGACCTGTTCAACTACGACTTCCGCCGCACCGAGATGTGCATCATCCCCTACGCCACCCAGGAGGGGGAGATCTCCTTCTGCGCCTACAACACGGGCGTGGGCTGGCGGAACATCGTGGAGAAGATGCACATGACGGCGACCCTCACCAAGTGGTACGAGGAGCACGGCCGCCACGAGATCTTCGCGGGCGGGAAGTCCGTGGGTCTCCCCACCACCGAGCACTCGCTGGAGATCCGTGAGGACCTGGTCGCGACGGAAGTCCAGCAGGACCTGGTGAGGCTCGGGCGTCGCCCGCAACGCGCGCGAGGAGAAGGCCCAGGCCCGCGACGCCCTGCGGAATCAGGAGCTCGAGAACCAGCGCATGGCCGCGCTCTACCGCGAGCACGTCCTGGGGGAGAAGCCGGCAGAGCCGCTCCTCCAGGTCGAGGTGCGCCGGAAGCCGGTGGGCCCCGAGGAAAAGCCCACCGTCACCACCGGCGCCTAGGCTCTCGAAGCGCCTGGAGGCTGATGCGACTCAACCGGACGATTCGGTCCCTCCACCGTCTGCTGCGCGAGGTGCGCCTGTTCGCCCGGGCCATGCGCTCGGCCCGCCATCCGATCCTGGCCCAGATCATTCCCATCCGCCGCTGCAACCTCGCCTGCGCCTACTGCAACGAGTACGACTCCACCTCCGAGCCCGTCCCCACCGAGGAGATGCTGCGGAGGGTCGACCGTCTGGCCGCCCTGGGGACCACCATCATCACCATGAGCGGCGGCGAGCCCCTGCTTCACCCGGAGCTCGAGCGCATCGTCGCCCGCATTCGCGGGCACGGGGTCATGGCCACGCTCATCACCAACGGCTACCTTCTCACGCGCGAGCGCATCCGACGACTCAACGAGGCCGGCCTCGACTACCTCGAGCTGAGCATCGACAACGTGGAGCCCGATTCCGTCTCGAAGAAGAGCCTCCGGCTCCTCGATCAGAAGCTCGCCTGGCTCGCCGAGGACGCGGAGTTCAAGGTCACCATCAATTCCGTCCTGGGGTACGCCAATTCCAGCCCGGAGGACGCGCTGGTGGTCTCGCGCCGGGCCCGCGGGCTGGGCTTCACCGCCACGGTGGGCCTGCTTCATGACCACTCGGGCCAGATCCAGCCCTTGTCGCCGGAGCAACGGCGCATCTACGAGGAGCTGACCCGGCTGGAGGGATCTCTCTTTTCGTTCGCGCACAACGAGCTGTTCCAGAAGAACCTCATGGCCGGCGTGCCCAACGAGTGGCAATGCCGCGCGGGAAGCCGCTATCTCTACGTCTGCGAGGACGGGCTCGTGCACTGGTGCTCGCAGCAGCGAGGCTACCCGGGCATTCCCCTGGAGCGCTACGGCCAGGAGGACCTCGACCGCGAGTCTCGCACCGTGAAGCCCTGCGCGCCCTACTGCACCGTCAACTGCGTTCACCAGACGGCGATGCTCGACGGCTTTCGGGAGAAGCCGCAGGCCACCCTGGCCAGAATCCTCGCTCCGAGGCAGGAGCGGGACCGATCGTTCTACCCGCCGTTCTCCGTGCGGATCCTCTCCTGGATGTTCATGGAGAGCCGCCAGCGGCAGGGTGTTCGCGGATCTGGCGGTGCGGCTACTGCGAGTGCGTTAGGTTCCAAACGGTCGCCGGCGACAAGCCGAGCCTGGTCCGGGCCGGTAGTCGATACCCCGCGTCGAGCTTCAAAAGGTGATCGCGCCGCTGATCTGCAGGGAATGGCCCTGGACGGTCGCCTCGTTGCCGAATTCGGCGAAGTACTTCAGCCCCAGGCTGGCCTTCCTGAGGGGAAGGATCAGGTTCGCCGCCCCGCCGAAGGCGTTCACCCCATAGTGGATCCCGGCCGTGGCGGGATTCACACCCGGCCCGCTCTTGTCCGTGGTCTGCCACTGACCGTAGCCGGCCAGCCCCACTTGCAGCATGGTCGTCTTGCTCTTGCCCATGACGAAGATCCGCGTCAGCGAGTAGTCGAGGTTGAACGTCTGTCCCGGGGTGACTCCCGTTCCCTCCTGCTCGGTGTGGAACTCGTAGAGCTGGTAGGCGGACAGGGCGGTCTTCTTGTCCTTGGTCAGGTGGAACGTCTCGCCCAGGCCGAGACAATTGGCCCAGTAGCCCGGCGACACGTTGTTGGTGGCCCCGGGGCTGTAACGACCGGTGGGGGCGATGAACGCGTAGGTGAATTGGATGTCGGCCCGTTTGCGCTGCCAGCCCAGGGTGAAGGGCTGAACCCACATGGGGCCAAATCCGCCGCCGCCGCCCAGGGGGCCGACATTGGCCGCGCTCAGCGAGCTGTTGGTGATGGTCAGGGCAGTGCCGAAGGCAAGGTTGGCGCTCAGGACCTTCACTTTCGTCACGTAGAGGAAGAGGTTGAAGTCCATGAAGACGGCGATATTTCCATTGGCGGGAATGGTCCCGCCAATCGGACCCTTCAGCTCGTCGAACGAATAGTTCAGGAACAGGTTGGAGTAGGTGAGTCCGGGGCCGGGGAGGGTTCCGGAATTCGTGGCCTGGATGCCAGGAGTGTACAGCCCCCTCACCTGGGCCAGAGCCGGCCTTGTCACCGCCAGCGAAACAAGAAGGGCCAGCGGCAGGGCCAAAACCATCGACGTTCCGGGGCGGGCCATCGTTCTCATGTCCTTCCTCCTTCTCTGTTCTGCCTGGAATCTTGCGTCTGGGCGCCATCGGCGGGTGGTGCGGCGGTGGCAGACGCTGTATTTCTCCGATCGGCTCGCCGCCACCTGAGCGATCATGCTCACAGGGGAAGGCGCATTTTCTTCAGGAATGCCGTGTAGCGCGGGTCGGCCTCCAGGTTCTTGAGCAGGGGATGTCCCTTCATCTCGGAGAGACCGCCGTCCCGACCGGCGTAGGCCCGCTCGAGCCACTTGAAGGCCTCGTCCACCTCGCCGCGGAAGGAATAGATCCCGGCGATCTGGAAGGCCCAGGCTTCCTTGTCTTTCTCGAGAACCTCGGCCAGGGCCGCGTCCGCCTCCTTCTTCCGTCCGAGGGCGTGATACGCGAGGGCCAGGCCTTGACGACGCCGGGCAGGCTCCTGCTCCCGCTCCATCTCCTGGAGCGCGGCCTCCGGCCTCGACCGCGCGAGATGGAACCGGCCCAGAAGTTGGTGCGCACCCGGGTAGTCGGGGTCGAGGTCGAGGCATTTGCGGAAGGCCGCTTCCGCCTCGTCCAGCCGGCCGGCGCGCCAGGCGTGAAGGACGAGGGTAGTACGTGCCGCCACGCTCAGCGGGTCGATCTCGACCGCGCGCCGGTCCAGACGGAGCGCTTCCTCGAAGCGGCCCAGCGTGGCGGCTTGGCTGGCCAGGCCCAGGACGACCGTGGCGTCTCCGGGCCCGAGCTCGAGGGCCCGCTTGTAGGCGGCGTCCGCTCCCGCCCAGTCCCAGTCGTAGACCCTGCGAATCCGGCCCAGGGTCGCGTGAGCTTCGGCGAGGTTCGGGTCCAGCTCTAGAGCTTTCTCTACCTCCCGACGTGCTTTCCGGCGTCCCTCGTCGAGGGGGATGTAGTCATGCCGCGCTTGCGAGGTGTGGACGAGGGCCAAGCCCACCCAGGCGCGGGCATAGGCGGGGTCGAGCTTCAACGCCTGCTCGTAGTAGGAGACCGCCTTCTCCAGGTCCTCCCGCCTCTGGCGGGCGGCGAAGTACTTCCCCTGAAGGTAGAGGTTGTAGGCCTCGGCGTTGCCGCGCGCCGCCGAGGGCTCGCCCTGACCCACCCGCAGCGTGACCTTCAAGGCGCTCGAGACCGAGCGGGAGATCTCGTCCTGCATCACGAAGATGTCGTCGAGCGTGCGGTCGTAGGTCTCCGACCAGAGATGAAACCCGTCCGCCACCTTCACGAGCTGAGCCGTGATCCGCACGTGGCGCCCCGCCTTGCGCACGCTTCCCTCCAGGATGGCCCCCACGTTGAGCTTCTGCCCGATCACCCGAAGGTCCTCGTTCTTCCCCTTGAACTGGAACGACGACGTTCGACCCGCCACCCGCAGCTCCGGGATGTGGGCGAGCACGTTCAGCAGCTCCTCGGAAAGACCGTCGGCGAAGTATTCCTGGTCCTTGTCCGGGCTCATGTCCACGAAGGGCAGCACCGCGATCGATTGAGTCTCGGCCGTGCCGCCGTCCCCGCCTGTCGTTTGGCGCGCCACCCCAACCAGGAAGCCGCCGCCAAGGCCAGCACCAGCGCCGCGGCGCCCGCGCCGATCCAGAGCCCGCGCCGGGACCGCTGGCCCGCCGCGACCGCCCTCGACCCGCCCGCCGCCGTCACCCGCCCCGAAGTGGTGTCGCGTCGCAGCCTCTGCAGGTCCGCCCGCATCTCCGAGGCGCTCTGGTAACGCAGCGTCCGGTCCTTCTCCATCGCCTTCGCGATGATCCGCTCCAGATCCCCCGGCACCCTCCGGTTCAGCCGCACCGGCGCCACCGGCTCCCGGCTGAAGATCGCCTCCAGCACCTCTCCCGTCGTCGCCCCCCCAAAGGGCAGAACCCCCGTCACCATCTCGTAGAGGACCGCTCCAAAGGAGAAGAGGTCCGTCCGCGCGTCCAGCTCCTCCTCCCGAGCCTGCTCCGGAGACATGTAGGCCGCCGTCCCCAGCAGCGTCCCCGCCCCGGTCAGCTCCTCGGGACGGCTCGCCGTCCATTGATCCGTGCTCAGGGGAGCTCGACCCGCGGTCTGCTTGGCCAGGCCGAAGTCCAGGAGCTTCGCCTGCCCACGCTCGGTCACGAAGATGTTCGCCGGTTTGATGTCCCGGTGGACAATCCCTTTGGCGTGGGCGGCCTCGAGCGCGTCCGCGATCTGGACCGCCAGGTCCAGCACCCGCTCCGTCTCCATCGGCTTGCCGCCGATCCGGTGCTTCAGGGTCTCGCCCTCCATCAGCTCCATCACGATGAAGGTGTGCCCCTTGTCCTCCCCGATCTCGTGGATCACGCAGATGTGGGGATGGTTGAGAGAGAGGCGGACCGGGCTTCGCGCTTGAAGCGCTCCAGGGCTTCCCGGCTCTCCGCCACCCCCTCCGGCAGCAGCTTCAGCGCCACGTGACGCTGCAGGCTCAGGTCCTCCGCCTCGTACACCACGCCCATCCCCCCGCCCCCGAGCTTGCCCAGGATCCGGTAGTGGGAGAGCGTCTCGCCGATCATCGCGCCATCTTTGCGTCGCTGGGCACTACAAGGTCTCGCTCTCGTCCAGCACAGTCTAGGTCAGCGGCCGAGCGTGCAGGCCCTCGTTGTACGGCCGGTAGGTCGGCCTGCAGTTGGCTTCGAGGCCAGCCCGACTATCTTCCAGCAGAACCTGTGCCAGTGGCAGTGGACCTTCCCCCTGCCTTTCGCGATGGATATGAACGAGAAGCCGGGTTCGGCCCCACGCTCGGGACCGGACCGGGTGCCCAAGTGCTGGCGCCCCGCCGAAATGCTGGCAGTCGGGCGCGAAAGATCGGCTCCGGCATCAGCGGAAGGCGCCACCGAAGCTAGGCCTTTGGAAGCACCTACGTTCCTAGCCGGATCGACCTCCTGAGCCGGCATCTTTCCTGCAGGAGGGCCGGTCATCGATTCGAGGCAGGAGTCGAGAGTCCGCTGCCGCCTCGGAGACACAAGTCGCCACCCGCTGGAGTGCACCGATGAAGCCACTGAAACGCGCCGCCGTCGTCGTGGCGGTCGTCCTCCTCGCGACCCTGGCCGGAGTCTTGATCGTGAGGCGGACACCCTCGCTGCACACGGAAGAGGCGGTCCGGATCGCCGTCGATGCCTACGTCTACGGCTACCCCCTCGTCACCTTCGACACGGCGCGCCGGCAGCAGACCAACGTGGCCGCGCCGGACGGCGAGCACGCCCCGATGGGCCAGATGATCAAGATGCGGAGCTACCCGGCGGCGGACAACCACTGCTGCGCCGCGCCCAACGCGGACACGCTCTATACGATCGCCTGGCTCGACGTCTCCAGGGAGCCGTGGGTGTTCAGCATCCCCGAGATGGGGGACCGCTACTACATCATGCCGATGCTGGACGGCTTCTCCGAGGTGTTCCAGGTCGCGAGCACCCGCACGACCGGCGGCGGAGCCCAGGCGTACGCGATCACCGGCCCCGGCTGGTCCGGCGCCCTGCCGGACGGCGTGACGCGGGTGGAGTCCCGCACAGCGATGGTGTGGGTCCTCGGGCGCATCTACTGCACGGGCACGCCCGAGGACTACGCCGCCGTCCACGCCCTCCAGGACCGGTTCACGGTCGTGCCCCTCAGCTCGTACGGCAAGCCGTACACCCCGCCGCCGGGTGTCGTCGACCCCGGCTTCGACATGAAGATGGCCGTGCGCAAGCAGGTCAACGACCTGGACATCGACACCTACTTCAACCGCCTCGCGACGCTGCTCAAGACCAACCCGCCGAAGGCGCAGGACGCCGAGATCGTCGCCCGCATGGCCCGGATCGGGATCATTCCCGGGCAGGACTTCGACGGCAGCCAGCTCGGCTCGCTCGACCGGGAGGCCATCAAGGCCGTCCCGAAGCTGGCGCTCGCGAAGATGGCCGTGTACCTGAAGGAGCAGAAGACCATGGACGGGTGGCTGTACTTCACGTCGGGCGTCGGCAACTTCGGCACCAACTACCTGCTGCGCGGGATGGCCAACCTCCTCGGACCGGGCTGGAACCGCCCGCAGGACGCCATCTACCCGCTCTCGCAGAAGGACGCCGAGGGCCACGAGTACGACGGCGCCACGCACTCCTACGTGATGCGCTTCGAGAAGGGCGGGATGCCCCCGGTCGAGGCCTTCTGGTCGTTGACGCTCTACGACACCGACTTCTTCTTCGTACCGAACCCGATCAACCGCTACGAGCTGAGCCAGCGCAACACCTTCGGCACGAACCCCGACGGGTCCGTGGACCTCTTCATCCAGGCGGAGTCGCCGGGTAAGGACAAGGAAGCCCAACTGGCTGCCGGCGCCGAAGGGAAAGTTCGCGCTGGTGATGCGGATGTACGGACCGAAGGCGACGCCGCCGACGATCGTGGACGGCTCGTGGACGCCGCCGCCCGTCAAGCGCGTCCCGTAGCGCTTCGCATCGCCCAGGAGTCGATCGACCATGACCAACGAAGGACGATCCGGAGGGCGCGCGAAGCGGTGGCTCCTCGCCGCCGCGGGCGTGCTGCTGATCGCGGCCATCCTCGGCCGCGGCTACGTGCAGGAAGGCCGGGCGTGGTACTACGGCCTGCAGGCCTATCTGTACGGCTTCCCGCTCGTCGTGATGGACCTCACCAAGGACCAGGGGACCGCGGTGGCATCCGCCGGAGAGATCGCGGCCCCGATCAACCAGTTTGCCGTCATGACGAAGTACCCGGACGCCTCGTTCCGGGCGGTTCCACGGACCGGCCTCGACACGCTGTTCGCGACCGCGTGGGCCGACCTCGACAAGGAACCGCTGGTGCTGTCGGTGCCGGACACGGGCGGACGCTACTACGTGATCGCGCTGTTCGACATGTGGAGCAACGTCTTCACATCGATCGGCACGCGGAACACCGGCACCGGCGCGGCGAGCTTCCTGATCGCCGGGCCCCGCTGGCAGGGCACGCCGCCCGCCGACGTCAAGGAGGTGTTCCACTCGCCCGACGCGCTTCGTGTGGGTCAACGGGCAGATGCAGGCCAACGGCCCGCAGGACTACGACGCGGTGAACGCGCTGCAAAAGCAGTACAAGCTCACCCCGCTCAGCGCGTGGGGCCAACCGTACACGCCGACCGACGTGCCGGTTCCCGCCGGCATCGACACGAAGACACCGCCCGCCGAGCAGGTTGCGAAGATGGACGCGGGCGCCTTCTTCGGACGGGTGGCACGGCTGATGAAGGACAACCCCCCGGCGCCCGCCGACGCCCCGGTGGTCGAGAAGCTGAAGGCGGTCGGCATCGAGCCGGGGAAGGACTTCGACATCGCCACGGTCGACCCCAACACCGCCAAGGGACTGCAGCGGGCGATGGGCGGATTCGGGTTGCTGCAGAAAGGCGTGACGAAGCTGAAGACCGAGAACGGCTGGATCGTCATCCCCAAGGACTTCGCCAGCTACGGCACCGACTACGAGACCCGGGCCGGCATCGCTCTGATCGGGCTCGGCGGAATCCGCCCGGACGACGTGGTGTACCCCACGGCCTTCCTCGACGGGGACGACAAGCCCCTCGATGCCGCCCACCGCTACGTCCTGCATTTCGACAAGGACCGGATGCCCCCCACCAACGCCACCTGGTCGGTGGCGATGTACGACCCGCAGGGCTACTACGTTCCGAACGCCATCAATCGCTACAACCTCGCGAAGTGGATGCCGCTCCAGTACACCGCCGACGGCTCGCTCGACATTTACATCCAGGCGAGCTCGCCGGGCCCGGACAAGGAAGCCAACTGGCTGCCCGCGCCCCCGAGCGGCCCGTTCAACCTCACGGTGCGCATCTACTGGCCGACGCCGGGAGTGCTCGACGGCACCTACAAGCTTCCGCCAGTGAAGAAGGTGCAGTGAGCGTGCGGGAGATGAAGCAGTGTGTGTCTTTGACCGGTACCCATTGAGCTACTGGCAACCGAAAGGCGGCGTTACGTGAATCGCGCTCACAAGGCCTTCACGGCCAAGTTGGCTTGCTGTGTGGCGCTCGGCGCAGCGTTCCTCGCCGGATGCGCCACGAAGGAAGACAACATGGCCGCCTCGCGCAAGAAGCACCTGGTTCCCGACAAGCAGATCCACCTGACGGACATGCGGGGCTACGTCTTCTGCGAGGTGGCCTTGATCACCGGCACCACAAAGTCCAACGCCATCGCCGACTTCTACAACTCGACGGGGGCCGGCAACTGCACCCCCGAGGCGTTCGCCGCCCTCAACGAGGAGCAGATCAAGAAGGAGACCGATTCACGGGCGGTCTTCCTCAACCCGTCGCGGCACTGGATGTTCGATCAGTTCTGGGTCTATGAGGCCGGCGACGATCGCACATTCGGCGCCGCCAAGTTCACCTGGATGGGTGTTGTGCCGGTCGAGGAGTTGGAAAAAGGGGTCACCAAGGGCCATTACGTACCCGGATACATCTTCCGCAACAACCAATACAAGTGGAACAAGGGCAGCGAGATCTATCTCCTCGACGCGCCCGACGGCGAGGTCTTCGTCATGCAGTCCTTCACCAACTTCGTCCAGAAAGACGTGACCATCGACAACATCCGGGATCTGGGCTCCAAGCTCCACATGCCGCCGGGCTGGAAGTTCCGCTCCGTGGTCCTCGATCGCGATCTGGTGGTCAATCAGGAACGGACCAACCACCTCGCCCACGTCTTCCAGGACGACCTGAAGGACGCCTACCAGGGCTCCGACGGCGGCAAGGCCTTCAGCTTCGTCCCGTGAGAAGTCGAATCGGCTGGCGGTGCGGGCACAACGCGTTTCGGATGCGAGGAGAGAACCATGGCAATGAGCAAGAACATCAAATGGGCGCTCGGCATCGTCGTCGCCATCGTCGTCGTCGCTGCCATCGTCGTCTACCCCACGCTGGTCGTGACCCTGCCGAACGACGGCGCTGACGCGAAGCCGTTCACGTTCAAGGATACGCGCGGGCACCGCTACACCGAGATGTTCCTCATCGGCGGGAACGGGATCACCAAGGACCTCAAGGCGAATGTCTACAACACCTGGGGTCTCAACGGCAGCGACGACCACGGGGGATTCCTGTCCCGCCGCGCTGCTGGACAAGGTCGACGTCAAGTCGCTGAAGGAGCAATACGGTGTGCTTGCCGCGTTCAAGAACGGCCCCCGCCTCTGGGCTCTGGACTGGATCGAAGTCGAGATGGGCAAGGAGCTGGACTTCGGCGGCTTGAAAGCACGATGGGTGAACTGGCTGGACATGAAGGGCCTCAGCACGAAGCCGGGTGAGGCCGCCTACAAGAACATCACCGTCGGGCGCCACACCAGGTTCGGCTTCGACATGGGCAAGCAGGTATTCGTCCTGGACGACCCGGATGGCAACCCGTGGGTCATGAAGTCCTTCAGCCTCATCACCCATCCCGATCAGAAGTTCGAGGAGCTCCCGACCCTCGGCAGCCGCCTGAAGCTTCCCCCGGGCTGGAAGTTCCGGGCGCCAGTGCTCGAGCAGGACCTGATCCTCACCCCGGACAAGGACGGCGTCGCTCACATCACGCAGGACGACTTCGGCAACACCTACGATCGCGCGGGCGGGCCCTACAGCAACTTCAAGCCGTAGGGAGTCGATGACCTTCGGCCGCATCCGCACGCGCGGCGAGAGCGAGCAGCCGGGTTTCGCCGGGCGGACGGCTCGACCGGAGACGTGAAAGGAGAGCCGACCGTGAAGTCACTTACAGCAGCTGCCCTGCTCCCCCTGGTTCTGGCTCTTCGACTCGTTCGCAACCGGCGCCGGGTTCGGCTTTCGCCTGATGCTCAACAAGCGGTCGAAGACCAATCTCTGCCTCGACGTCGGCTGGTGCAAGGACGGCAAGCACGCCGTGTACTTTGCCGTCCAGGAGGCTTTTTGAAGAAGGAGGTAACGATGAGAACTCGCATCCGTATTCCGGCGGCGATGGCCATGGTGATCGGAGTCGCGCTCGGCGCTAACGCGCAGGACGCGAAGACGGCCGCGGCCGACGCGGCGATCGTGAAGGCCCTGAACGACGCGATGACCCCGGGAGAGGGGCAGAAGAAGCTGAGCTTCCTGGTGGGCACGTTTGACGTGAAGATCCGAACGTGGGTCGATCCCTCCAAGCCCCCCTACGAGTCCACGGCGACGGCGGTCGCCACCTGGGTGCTCGGCAACCGCTACGTGCAACAAATGCTGGCGGGATACGTCATGGGCGAGCCCTGGAGCGGCATCGGCTATGCGGGGTTCGACAACACGACGAAGCAGTACGTGGCGACCTTCATGGACTCGGGCAGCACCGGTATGGAGTGGTACACGGGAACGATGGATGCAGCCGGCAAGCTCGCGAAAATGACGGCAACGGTCCACGACGAGGTCACCGGCAAGCCCCTACCCGTCGAGATGAGGCTCAACATCGCGGCCAACGGCGATCACGTCACCGAACTGTGGCAGGGGGACCTGACCGGCAAGATGGCCAAGGTCATGGAGCTCCAGTACACGCGCACGAAGCCGTGAAGTCGCGAACAAGGAGGAATGTCATGATGAGAAACCCGTTTTGGAAGTCCTTCCCCCTGAGGGCCCTGCTCGTCGTCCTCGTCCTGCTCGTGTACGCGACTCCGAGCTCGGCCGTCCTCGGCACCCGGCGGAGGACGGCGGTCGTGGCGTATTCCGCGGGAGCCTCCAAAGGCGCCTCGGAGGCCCAGCAGTCGGCGGCGGCCCAGCAGTCCGCGGCGGCCGCCCAGCAGTCGGCGGCGGCCCAGCAGTCCGCGGCGGCCCAGCAGGCTGCCGCCGCGCAATCCGCCGCGGCAGCGTCGCAGGCTGCGGCGGCATCCGCCGCGGCGGCCAGTCAAGCGGCGGCCGCTGCCGCGGCTCACCCGGCGGCCCCGGAAAAGACGACGCAGCAGAAGCTCCAGGACCTCCAGTCGCTCTACAAGCAGGGGCTCATCACCCAGAGCGACTACGAGGCGGCGAAGGCGAAGGTTCTCAAGGAGATGCAATGATCCGCGCCGAATTGCGGAGACCACTCCCGCCCGCGCTTGTTTTCGCGGTGGGCGGTGGGGTCGCCGCCGGTTCCCACGGTGTGAGGGTCGGCGGCGCGCGGACCACTATCTCCTGATCACCGCGCTGGGGCTGCGCGCACCATCAGCCGGCGGTTCGGCGTCGGGATCGAGGGGAGCTGTTCCTGCGCCGGAGCCACTACGGCAACCCGCTCCTCGTCGAACGCGACGACCGCGTCTCCCAGGTGCGCGCCTACGCCACCCTGGAGACTTGTAGTGTTCTAAAGGACTTGCGTATTTCGAACTCTTTCGTATAGATTCAGCGCACGGTTTGGGACAACCCTTCTCGGCGGATCGCGCGCAACGGGAGTTAGCGAGTGGCCTGGGTATTCGCCTACGGGAGCTTGATGGGAGACGCGGCGCTGAGGCGGTATCGCGCCCGCCCGGCCCGGCTCCCCGAGTACCGGCGTGCCTTCGTGCACGAGTCCCGGCGGCGCTGGGGAACGCCCGAGTCTCCCTGCCCCATCCTCGGCCTCGCTCCTGGGGGCGAGTGCTGGGGCCTGGCCTTCGAGATCCCGGACGCGGAGCGCCGGGCGGTGCAGAGCGCCGTCGAGAAGCGCGAGGCCGCCGAGGAGCGACGGCGTGAGACCGTGACGACCGAGACCCCCGAGGGACCCCTGGACGCCTGGGTGTGGGTGTCGCGGACGCCGAACGGGACGGGCGGGGCCGACATGGAGACGGTGGAGGCGCGCCTTCGCGCCGCGCACGGCGTCGTGGGAACGGGCGTCGAGTACGTGCGGACGGTCGTCCACGCGATGGAGCTGCACGGCATCCACGACCCTCTCGTCGAGACGCTCTGGAAACGGCTGCAGGGCTGAGCTCGCCATGCTCCTCTACATCACCGCCGAGGACGTCTTCGGGAGCGACACGCCGAAGCGTCGGGGGCCGCGCCCGCTCCACACGATCCCTTCGACGTTGGCCGGCCTCTTCGACCTCGGCCTGCGTCATCACGTGCGCCCCGCGGCCATGACGTGGTGGACGGACGGGACGCCCGAGTCGGTGCCCGACTGGAAGCTCGACCGGCTCGCCATCCGCCTCGCCCTCTTCGGACGCGAGCGGCTGGGGTTGGAGCCGGGGGAGCGCGTGGCCGTCCTGGGCCGGCTCGGGTGGCTCTGGCCGGTCGTGGACTTCGCGGCCATGGGTTTCGGCGTGTTGCCGGTTGGCCTCGAGCACGACCTGCCCGACGACGCCGTCGCCTCCGTCTTCGCCGAGGCCGCGCCGCGGGCGGCCTTCGCGACGGACGCCGAGAGTGCTACGCGGCTGAAGCGGCTCCGACGGACGGGTCGACTCGGGGACGCAACCGTCGTGGGCGAGGGTCTGACCGAGGAGGAGGGCCTCCTCTCCATCGCTCAGCTGATGAACCTGGCCGCCGTCCTCGACACCTCCGAGCGGGCCCAGGCCTTCCGCGCGTTCTCGCGCCAGGTCGCCCCCGAGAGCCCCGCCCTGTGGCACGCCGGGCCGCAGGGCGTAGTCCGCCTGACCCACTGGGCGGCCATGGCGAAGACGGCGCCCGTGCTCCGGGCGCGCCCGGCGTGCGAGGGCGACGTCGCCTACATCGACGGCCCCCGCGTGACCCTCCGGAAGCGCCTGGCCATGGCCGCCTTCGTGGGCGACGGGCACACCGCGACGGTCCTCGGGCGGGAGGGACGCGCCGCCGAGGACATCGAGGGGCTGCGGCCGCACAAGGTGCTGGCGTCGGCAACCTGGCTGACCGCCGCCTGCGACGGTCGGGGCCCGCGGTGGCCGGCCGGCCTCGACCGGCGCTGGGCCCGCCACCGCGTGCAGGACGGGGTCGGGGGGAGGCTGCGCTGGGTCGAGGTGGGCTCGGCGGTGTCGGACGAGACCGCCCGCGCGCTCGCGGCGGCGGGTATCACCCTCGACATCCGGGACGGGGCCTCCGGCGACCTGGCCTTCGTGAACTAGATTAGACTGGCGCTCCGGGTCCGGAGGAAACGGGCGAGGGGAGGAGGCAGACGATGCAGATGCTGCAGCAGGTCGGCGATCTCGCCTGGCGGGTCTTCCAGTCCGTGAACACCCGCGTGGCCGACGGGCTCCCGGTGAACCCGCAGTGGGCGCCCGGCCCGCTACCGAAGTCCTACGAGAGGACCCGCCCGCCGCTCGGCTACCCCCGAGAGACCGACTCGCTCTGCCCTCGCTGCGTGATCGAGACCCGGAAGCAGATCCTGAGCGGGGAGCGGGATCTCTCCGACCTCGTGAACGGCCACCTCGGCGAGATCAGGGCCACCTTCTACCAGAAGGGCCGGGAGCTCTGGGTGACCAAGAACTGCCCCGACCACGGGACCTTCGACGACCTCCGCTCGATCGACATCGAGTTCGACCACGTCATCGAGCGCCGCTTCCCGGGACGCGACTTCCGCACGCTCGGGGACGCTCTGGTGCACCGCCACGGCACCTCGACCGTCCGCTACGGCCGGGGCGCGGTCCTCACCGTGGACCTCACCAACCGCTGCAACATGATGTGCAACCCGTGCTTCATGGACGCCAACCAGGTCGGCTACGTCCACGAGCTGACGCTCGACGAGGTGAAGAAGATCCTCGACGACTCGATCTCGTTCAAGCCGCGGCGGCAGATGGTGGTGCAGTTCTCCGGGGGCGAGCCCACGATGTCGCCCCATTTCCTCGAGGCCTGCGCCTACGCGAAGAAGGTCGGGTACAAGCTGATCCAGGCCGCGACCAACGGGATCCGCTTCGCCCTCGAGCCCGAGTTCGCCTTCCAGGCGAAGGAGGCCGGGCTCGACATGGTCTACCTCCAGTTCGACGGGACCACCAACGAGTCGAACGCCCACCGCCACATCTCGAACCTCTTCGACGTACGGACCATCGCCATCGACAACCTGGCTGCGGCCGGCGTCCGCATCACCCCCGTGGTCACGATCGTGAACGGCGTGAACAACCACCAGGTCGGTCCGATCTTCGACTTCTGCCTCTCCCACCACGACAAGATGGGCGGCCCCGCCTTTCAGCCCGTGTCCTTCACCGGGCGCGACGAGGAGGTGAGCGACGAGGTCCGGCTGCGCCAGCGCTACACCACCTCGCATCTCGCCCACGACCTCGCCCGCTACTACGACGGGAGGATCGACCCCTACCGCGACTGGTTCCCGCTCGGGGTGTCGACCGCCTTCGCCGCGGTCGCCGACCACATGCAGGGACCCGAGCAGAGCTTCGGCCAGCTCAACTGCGGCTGCCATCCCAACTGCGGCGCGGCCACCCTGATGGTCGCGAACGCGCGCACCGGCCAATGGGCGACGCTCGCGTCCTTCTTCGACCTGGACCAGTTCTTCCGCGACCTCGACACGATCGTCGACTCCGCCCGCGGGCGCACGTTGACCCTCACCCAGCTCGGGCTCTCCTTCCTCCGCAACTTCGACGAGAGGAAGGCCCCGGCGGGGCTCACCCCCCTGGGCATCCTCGAGATGTTGAACGGCAAGATCGGAGGGTCGGTGACCGGCCCCGCGGGGCCGCCGAAGAAGAGCGACTGGCGCACGACCACGATCCTCAGCATGTGGTTCCAGGACCTCTGGAACTACGACTTCCGGAGGACCGAGATGTGCGTCATCCCCTACGGTACCCAGGAGGGCGAGATCTCCTTCTGCGCCTACAACACCGGGGTGGGCTGGCGGAACATCATCGAGCAGATGCGCCAGGTGTCGAGCACCCAGGACTGGTTCCGCGAGAAGGGCCGGCACCAGATCTACGCCGGGAACCGTCCCGTCCCGCTGCCGAACGCCCTCAAGCGCAAGCTGCCGGTGGTGTCCGTCGAGGGCGGCATGAACGGCAACGGGAACGGCGACGGCCACGTCCAGGAAGCCGCGAAGCGCAGGGCCGCGGCACGGGCTGCGGCTGCGACTGATCCGGGCCTATGGTGTGCCTCCGTCGCGCCCTCGCCCTCGCGAGCATCACGGAGAAGAGCGCCGATGTCGTCCTGCCCCGGGAGGCGTTGCTGCGGGCGGGGGCGCGCGAGCTCGAGCCGTCGAGCTCGCCGCCCGGGCCCTGAGAAGCGCGGCTGGGCGCTTCCTGCGCACCGCCTCCCGGCCCGCGTTCATCTGGCCGAGGCGGAAGGCGGCTTGGTGGCGGCGACCGGGTTCGCTCGTACAAGGGGCGGCGGCGGCTTCCAGCCCTAGGGCGCCTTGGGGCCCTGCCATTGCCTGGAAAGCTCTTCCAGGTTCTTCAAGCCGGCCGCTTCCTGCCGAAGAGCCCGTGACCAGGAAAGGGGGCACCTTGGCCGAACCCTCGACGTCACCCACCCTTCGTTTTCTTCAAGGGGCAGCCTGCTGCATCATCATCCTCGTGGGGCTGCGGCTCGCATCTCCCATACTCGCACCCCTGCTGCTCGCCCTGCTGCTCGCCTACAGCGTCTTGCCGCTACCCGGGTGGCTCGGGGAGCGGTTCAGACTGAAGAAGGGGCAGGCGATCGTAGCGAGCCTCGCCCTTCTCGGGGCATTCCAGTTGGTCGTGATCGGGCTGCTGGAGGTGACCACCCTGCGGCTGCTGGTGAAGCTGCCGGTCTATGAGGAGCATACGCGGGTCCTCTGGCAGCAGGGTGTCGCATTCCTCGGGGCCCGAGGTATCGACACCGCGAACCTGTCCCCCACCGGTGTCCTCGTGCCAGACCGGCTCCTCGAACTCGCGCGCCGTGCCCTCCCGGAGGTCGGCTCGCTCCTGTCCAACGGTTTCCTGATCTCGATACTGGCCTGGCTCTTCCTCATCGAGATGGTGGAGGAGGCCGGCGTCCAGAAGGGGCCGCTCGCGGAGAGGCTGTCCTACTACGGCGGGGACGTTCAGCGGTACATCGCCCTCTCGGCCAGGACGGGGGCCCTCAACTCGGCAGCCAACTTCGTCTGGCTGATCGTCATGGGCGTGGACTTCCCCGTCCTCTGGTGCACCCTGTACTTCTTTCTCAACTTCATCCCCACCCTGGGCTTCATGATGGCGCTCGTCCCGCCGACCCTGCTCACGCTGCTGATGTTCGGCTGGCGGAGGGCCCTCGTGGTGGCGTGCGGCCTGGTCGCGACGAACCTGTTCGTGGACAACGTGATCACGCCGAGGATCATGAAGGCGGTGGACGTCTCGTTCCTGACGATCACCCTCTCCATGGTCTTCTGGGGATTCCTCCTGGGGCCCGCGGGTGCCATCGTCGCCATCCCGCTCACGCTCAGCCTGCGCAGGTTCATCGAGAGGCTCCAGCGAGCCCCCGCCGGTGAAGTCTTCGCGCATAGCGGGCGCTGAGGGCTGAGACACTACCAGGCCGGAACGGCCGGGAAGGCGTCTGGCTCGAGCGGATAGCCGCTCGCGGATTCAGCAGGTTGGTCAGCGGTCGAGGGCGAGCGTGCCCGCTGGCCGAGCTGGCGCGCAATGGAGTCCCACTGAAAGGCGCCCAGGCCCTCACTCGGTGGGAGGGGTCTGCTCCTGAAGTATGTGCTCGGCCATGGCCGCAATCGTGTTCAAGTGCCCGGCCAGCTCGGAATCGTGGATCCGGACGCGATACGCGTGCTCGATGAATACCAGGAACTCCACGTAGGAGAACGAGTCCAGGTAGCCCCGGTCGAATAGCTGCCCGTCCTCATGTATCTCCTCCACACTGAACCGGCCGTGCGAGCCTTCGGCGACGTGGCGCCGAAGGGCCTGGATCACGCTCGCGCGTGAATCTGCAGGAACGGAAGCCTCGACCGCGTCGTTCGACGCAGGACTCTCGCGGGCCGCCGTCATCGGCGGCACGAGGGGGTCGGGTTTTCGCTCGTTCCGGGACAACCGGCCCAGGACTCGTTCCAGTAGTGGCTTCATGCACCTGCCCAACTCCACGCGGTCACGTCGCTAGTCGACCGTTGGCAGGCCGTTTGATACCGAGCTTCTTCATGCGGAACTGGAGGGTGGAGCGGTTGAGGCCGAGGCGGTCGGCGGCGTTGTCCTTGCCCGAGACCTTCCAGCCGCACTCGTCGAGGACGGCGCGGATGTGGGCGCGCTCCGCGTCGGCGAGGCTCGCCTTGGGCCCGACCGGCGGCACCACCGGCGCCGCCTCCAGGAAGGCCGGGTCGGCCGCCAGCGTCGGCCCCGCTCGTCATGATGAGCGCGCGCTCCACCACGTTCTCCAGCTCGCGCACGTTGCCCGGCCAGGCGTAGGCGGCGAAGGCGCGCATCAGCCGCTCGGGCACCCGCTTGACCGCCCGCCCGAGCGTCGCCTGCCGGCGCTCGAGGAAGTGCCACACGAGCAGGGGGATGTCCTCGCGCCGCTCGCGCAGCGGCGGCAGCGCGATCGGGAAGACGCTCAGGCGGTAGAAGAGGTCGGCGCGGAAGCGCCCCTCGCGCACCTCCCGCTCGAGGTCGCGGTTGGTGGCGGCGATCGACGCGCACGTCGACCTTGAGCGTCTTCGGCGAGCCGAGCCGCTCGAACTCCCCGCTCTGCAGCACCCGCAGCAGCTTCGCCTGCACCTCGAGCGGCAGCTCGCCGATCTCGTCGAGGAAGAGCGTGCCGCCGTCGGCGACCTCGAAGCGGCCGAGCGTGCGCTGGACGGCGCCGGTGAAGGCGCCCTTCTCGTGGCCGAACAGCTCGCTCTCGACGAGCGTCGCCGGGCAGCGCCGCGCAGTTGACGGTGACGAGGGGCCGCTCGCGGCGGCGGCGAGCGGTCGTGGAGCGCGCGGGCCACGAGCTCCTTGCCGGTGCCGGTCTCGCCGAGGAGGAGCACGGGCGCGTCGGTCGGGGCGACCTGCTCGACCTGGGCGAGGACCCGGTCGAGCGCGGCGCTCGTCCCCACGATCTCGTCGAAGCCCTGCGCGCGGCGCGACCTCCTGCTGGAGGACGACGTTCTCCGCCTCCAGCCGCTCCTTGAGCTCGCGAACCTCCTGAAGGCTCGCCTCCAGCGCCGCCTTCGCCTCCCGGAGCTGCGTGACGTCCGTGTGCACCTCGACGTCGCGCTCACCGATTGCGACCCGGAAGGCGCTGCCGTTCCCTCGGTCGGCGCTACCGGTCGGGAGCGCGACGAGCATCGAATCTCCCGCTGACCTCTCCAGCATCCTCAATCCTCCCCCCGGCTCATTCTTCCTTCACCCCGCGCGCCGGGTTTCGATTCGGGCTCCGCCCTCGGCCGGCCTTCCCGCAGCTTGCGGATCGCCGTCAAGGGGTCGGCTCCGTACGGCTCGGTCATCGTGGTCACCACCAGCCGGGCGGGCTGAGCGAGAAGCTCGAAGCCACCCAGCAGAGCGCCGAACGAGCCCGATCGCAGGTGGTCTTCGAGAGCCGAGGCGTTCGTCCACTCGGTCTCGACATGAAAGGCCGCGGGGTTCTCGACGTCCTCGTACACGCTCGCACCCACGAGGCCGGGCCCCTCTCGAACGCTTCCCGCCCATCCGAGCAGCGCTTGCAGCAGCTCCCTCCGGGCGGAGGGCTGGGGGACGACATGAGCCGAAAACAGCATCTTGGTCATGGTTATTGCCCATGGTCTCCAATGCGAGCTCGTCACTCATGGGCGCATGCGGACGCATCTCTCGCAAGTGCAAGCGGCGGGCCACCCGACTCGGATGGCCCTGCGTTGGTTGCGGAAGTCCAACGTGTCAAGCGAGTTGTCGAGGGACTAACCGGTCGGGGGGTTGCCCGTTTTGCAGGGCCCTCTCGCTCGCGCGTCTTCGCGGAATCGTGACATTTGACGGATTGGGGCCGCGCCGCGCTAAGATCCGTCTCGGCGAGGTGGGAGTTGGAGGGGGTCGACAAGGCTCATAGAGGGCGGGGCCGCCGGATCGGATTCGTCGTCGGGCTGACGCTCGGAGTCGCCGCAGCCGCGATCGGCCGGAGAGCCGGCCACCGCCGGCGGCTCTGCCCCCACCGTCGTGCTCGTGTCCTCCTACCCGATCCTGTCGCACGTGGGGCTGGAAGACGCCTTTCGAGACCGGCTCGAGACGGAGATTGGCGGGTTCGTCGACCTCCACGTGGAGTACCTCGACCTGCCGGACGCGTCCGTCGTTCGCCATTCCCGGCACCTGTTCGACCTCTTGAGCGAGAAGTACGCGAACCGGAACGTCGACCTCGTCGTCGCCGTGGGGCTGGAAGCCCTGCGCTTCATCCTCGAGAACAAGGCGGGGCTCTTCGGCGACGTGCCGGTCGTGTACACCTGGATCGATCGGGCAAGCGTCGAGAAGCTCGGCCGCCTGCCAGGAGTGACGGGCGCGCTCCTGAAGCTCGAAGGGCAGAGGACGGTGAGCGTGGCCCTCGACCTCCAACCGGAGGCACGCCGCGTGGTGATCGTGTGCGGATCCTCCCGCGCCGACAGGGAGAACGAGGCGTTCGCGCGCCGCCTGGTCCGGGCTCGCGCCCCGGGCATGGAGACGATCTCGCTGGCGGGGATGACGCTCCAGGACCAGCTCGATCGCCTTTCCCGGCTCCCTCGCGACAGCGTCGTCGTCTCGTCAGCTACCGCGCCGACTCCCAAGGCCGCTCGACGGTCGCGCGCGATGTCCTTCGCCGGGTCACGAAGGCCTCGCGCGCACCGGTGTACGGAGCCGCCGATTCCGTTCTCGGGCTCGGGATCGTGGGCGGGGACCTGATCGGCGACGTTCATCTCGGCGAGAGGGCGGCCGATCTCGCCGCCCGCATCCTGCGCGGGGAGCCGGCCTCCTCCATCCCGCCGACCGAGGAGCCGGAGAGCCGCCTGATGTTCGACTGGCGGGAACTGCGGCGCTGGGGCATCAGCGAGGAGCGCCTGCCCGCGGGAAGCGTTGTCCTCTACAGGGAGAGGACGCTCTGGTCCGAGCACCGCGGGAAGGTCCTGGGGACGGCGGCCCTGCTCATCGGGCAGGCGGCGCTGATCGGAATGCTGCTCGTGGCGCGCCGCAGCCGCAGGCGTGCCGAGCGTCGCCTGGGCGAGGGCGAAGAGCGCTATCGGACGCTCGCTGACTTCACCTACGACTGGGAGTATTGGATGCGACCCGACGGCAGCTTCGAGTACATGTCGCCTTCGTGCTTGCGGGTCACGGGACATGAGGCCGACGAGTTCTACCGCAGGCCCTCCCTGCTGGACGAGCTCGTGGGCGAGGAGGACCGGCCCGCGTGGCGGGAGCACGCCGAGCAACACCGTGCGGGCAACGACTCGTCGCACCTGGAATTCCACATCCGACATGCCGATGGGCGCATTCTATGGATCGACCACGTCTGCGCCCCGGTGACCGGCGACGACGGGAGTCTGCGCGGAGTGCGAGGCTCCAACCGGGACGTGACCGACAGGAAGCGTTCCGAGACCGAGCTGCGCCGAGCCCTCGCCGAGATCCAGCGGCTGCGCGACCGGCTCGAGGCCGAGAACACGTACTTCCGCGAGCAGTTCGAGCCGCAGGGCAGTGTCGAAGGAATCATCGGCCGGAGCAACGTGCTGGAGTACGTCCTGTCCAAGCTCCGGCAGGTCGCCCCGACTACGAGCACCGTCCTGCTCCAGGGGGAGACGGGCGTGGGCAAGGAGCTCGTGGCGCACGCCCTGCATGGCCTGAGCCCTCGCGCGAGCCGTCCGCTCATCAAGGTCAACTGCGCCGCGCTGCCCGCGTCGCTGGTCGAGAGCGAGCTGTTCGGGCACGAGAAGGGCGCCTTCACCGGCGCGATCGCGCGCCGAAGGGCCGCTTCGAGATCGCCGACGGCGGCACCCTCTTCCTCGACGAGGTCGGCGAGATCCCGCTCGAGCTACAGGCCAAGCTCCTGCGGGTGATCCAGGACGGGGAGTTCGAGCGAGTCGGCGCAGCGAGACCCTGAAGGCCGACGTGCGCCTCGTCGCGGCCACGAACCGCCGGTTGGCCGAGGAAGTGAAGGCCGGGCGCTTCCGCGAGGACCTCTACTACCGCCTGAACGTGTTCCCGATCACGATGCCGCCGCTGCGCGAGCGCCGCGAGGACATCCCGCTCCTGGTCCATCATTTCGTCGAGAAGCACTGCCGCCGACTCGGCCGTCCAGCCTCTCCAGGTACTCAGGGAACGCTGCACGACCTGCAGGCGCACGACTGGCCCGGCAACGTCCGCGAGCTCGAGACCATCGTCGAAAGGGCCGTCATCACGAGCCGCGGCCACACCCTGCGGCTCGGCGACACGGGAAGGCTCGGCGGCCCATCGGCGGACGGCGAGGCTTCCGTCCCTCCCGCGTCCACCCCTGGGCCGGCCGCGGGCGGCGCGATGAGTCTCGCCGACCTCGAGCGCGACCACATCGTGGCCACGCTCGAGCGAACCTACTGGCGCCTGGACGGGGAGAATGGAGCGGCCGCGCTCCTCGGCATGAACCCCAGCACGCTCCGCAGCCGCATGCGCAAGCTCGGCATCTGGCGGCCCGGAAGCCGCCCGCCGGGCGTGCCCCTGCGCGGCGGGGATTGAGCGCCCTCCCCCTAGAAGAGCGCGCCGAGGGTCAAGGCCAGCCGGCGCGGTGGTCCCGCGAAGTAGATCCGCCCCGTTCCCGAGGTGACGTAGCGCGTGTCCGTCGAGGTTCTCGGCGGCGAGCGCGATGCGTCAGGCCCGGCCGGCCGACCTCGTAGAACGCGGTCGCGTCGAATCGCGTGTAAGCCGGGCACGCGCACCACAGTTGTCTCGGCTCGTGAAGCGGTCGGAGACGTAGACGAGGCCGGTCCCGACCGCTGAGACGGCGCAGCGAACCAGCGGAGAAGCGGTACCGGAGCCAGAGGTTGGCCTTGTGTGAGCGGCGCGTTCGGCAAGACTCGCGCCCCATAAAGCCCGCCGTGTCGCGGGTGATCTCGGTCCGGGTCCAGGCGTAGCCGCCGCGGACCGCGAGACCTCGGACGGGGCTGCCCACGGCCTCGAGCTCGATCCCCTCGCTCTCGCCCTCGCCGATCTGGAGATAGAAGCCACGCGGCTGGATCTCGGTCACGTTCGTCTGCCGCATCCAGAAGGCGGCCGCGGTCAGACCCAGCCGCCAGCCCAGCAGCTCGGCCTTGACTCCGGCCTCGAACGAGCGGCTCTCGACGGGCTCGAGCGGCCGCCCACCCTCCAGGATACTGGCCGGGGGCGGGGACCTCGAAGCCTTCCGCGTCGATCCCATAGAGCGACATCCAGGGACGGGCCAGGAACACGAGGCCCGCGCTCGGCGAGAAGACCGAGGTCACCTCCTCCGCGCCTTGCGCGGCGGCGGCAGCGGGATCGGCGGGATGGTCTTCCACCCGTAGCCGGCTCCAGCGCAGGCTCGGCACGAAGGTCAGGGCATTCGTCAGGCGAACCTGGTCCTGGAGGTAGGCGCCCAGGCGTCCGATCTCGTTGCTCGTCGGCCGCAGGACCGGCTCCGGAGGATGCGGCGGGTACACGGGATCGTAGAGGTCGATGGAAGGTGCAGGGCCTATCCCGATCTCGGTGTCCGTGGTGCTGAGCCCGGCCTCGAAGCCCGCCACGATCCGGTGGCCGACGGGGCCGGTGGCCGACTCGACGGTCACGAACGTGTCCGACTGGTACTCCTTCCAGTCGCTCCGCTCGTCGATAGTGCGAAGCGCAGGGCGGTCCGGCCGTCGGCGGCGAGGCCGGCCAGGCCCTGGACGTCGATCTCTCCGTCGATGCTCGTGTAGCGGCCGGCCGCGTGGAACGATGCCCGCGGCCGACAGGCGCGCGTCGAGCCGCAGGCCTCCCGACGCGTTCCAACCCCGCCAGCCGTCGTCGGGCGAGGCGATGTTCAGGTCCCACGGGACGGCCGGCGAAGTCTCCCCGTTGCGTCTCCGGCGTCGCGGGCACGCTGTGCCGATAGCCCCGCCCGTGCTGGTCGTAGTACTCGCCGTCGAGGTGGAGCGTCGTCCGCGCGTCCAAGATCGAAGGCAGCATCGGGAGCACGCTCCAGCCGCGACTCGCCGTTGTCGAAACCGTTGTCCAGGCCCTCCGCCGGCCCCCACGAGCCGGTAGCGCACGATGCGCCCGCTCACGGTCACCGGACCCGTGAGCGTCGGCGGTGAGCTCGCCGGTATCCCGTTCCCCGGCGCCCACGCTCCCCGTCGAGCGCGGCACAGGCAGGGGTTTCTTGAGCACGAGGTTCACGAGGCCGCCCGGGCTGCCGTCGCCGTAGAGAACGGCCGCCGGTCCTCGCAGGTACTGCACCCGGTCGAGCGGCCACCGGCTCCCGGACGCTCCAGGTAGTAGGTGCGTAGGCCGTCGCGGCGGAGGTCGTAGAAGCCGACGCGGAAGCCGCGGGCGAAACCTGGTCCTCGCTCGTCCTCGTGGGACAAGCCGAGCGTGTAGTCGTTGGCCTGCGATGAGGTTGATCGACTTGCAGGTCGTCGAGCGTCTCGCCGACCCATGAGCGCTGACGCTCCGCGGCGTCTCGAGGAGAGGCGTATCGGTCTTGGTCGCGATGGAGGAATCGAGGAGCAGCGCGTCGGGATCGGCCACCACCTCGACCGTCTCGCCGTCGATCACGAGCCGGCCGCCGACTTCCCTTACGGTGCTACGGCCTTCTTCCTCGGGCGGCGCCGTCGGCGTGGGCTTGTCCTCGGCCAAGGCCGAGGGATGCGCCAGCGAGCCAACCGACTACTGCAGCCCAACCGACCGTCTTCGCTCGACTAATGACGACCAAGTAAACACCAGACCGGGCGGATTATACCGGACGTCTACGCAAACCTCCGGACGCCCCGCTGGACCGCGTACGACCGCGAGTCGTTTCTGGGGTAAAGCCACGTGCCCGGCACCCGGATGACCGTCACCGAGCGAACCGACACTGCTCCGCCGATCTAGTACGCCAGTGCCGAAAACTGACGAGAGCCGGAAAGCCGTTCGCGGCCAGGCGCTGCGTCCCCCCACGCCTCGCGCACGGTTCCCCTACAGGACCTCCCTCTCGTCGAGGGATTAGACGGGCGGCCAGGTTCGACAGGAACGTCTCGAACGGGAGGCTGTCTTCGAGCGCCGGGCTTCCAGAGCCCTCGATCTGCGATTTCTCTGGGGGGATGCCATGTCGCGCAGCAACCGCCGGTGCCAACCCGCGGGCACCGCCGCCGGGATGCTAGCAGGCCGGGTCCCGGCCGACAAGGCTCTCGGGAAGATCGGACGAAGCAACCTCAACCCTGACGGCTCGATGCGGCGGATCGGCCACGACGGTCCGTCGCGGCACCGATCCTGCAGAGTCCTGGGTGGACGTTCCATGACGCTTGTAATCGTCGACGAAGTCAACGAGCACGAGGCGGTCGTCGCGCTCCACGGCTGGCTCAGCGCGGCGGAGGTGGACGAGTTGGACAAAGTCGTCGTGGCGAAAGGCCCGTCGCTGCGGATCGACCTAGCGCAACTGGCTGGGGTCGACGGGGCGGGCCTGCGGGCACTGCGACGGCTGCAGGGAGGGGGCGCGCGGCTCAGCGGCGCGTCGCCCTACGTCGCGCTTCTGCTGAAACGGTCGGCGGTGGATGACGGCGTGCGGTGATTCGAGGCAACGGAGGCTAGAGATGAACGGAATAGTGACGGGATGCGCGCTGGCGGGCCTCGCGCTCGCTCTGGTCGTCGGGGAGCCGGTCGAGGCCCAGGACCTGCAGCAGAAGGTCGCGGCGGTGAAGCAGGCGGCCGCGCAGAACCAGCAGGCCCTCAGGTCGTACTCGTGGCTCGAGAAGACCGAGCTCAGCCTCAAGGGCGAGGTGAAGAGCACGAAGGTCGAGTCGTGCCGGTACGGGCCGGACGGCACGGTCCAGAAGACCCCGGTGTCCGAGCCGCCGCCGCCAGAGCAGCAGCGCGGGCTGAAGGGCCGGATGATCGAGAAGAAGACCGGCGAGATGAAGGAGGAGATGCAGGCCGCGAACGCCCTCGTGCACCAGTACGTGCCGCCGTCGCCGGACAAGATTCAGGCGGTGGTGACCGCGGGCAAGGTCACGATCACCCCCGCCGCGGGCGCGACCGCCCTCCGCTTCGCCGACTACTTGAAGGCCGGCGACTCCCTGACCCTCAGCCTCGACCCGGCGGTCAAGGCGATGAAGGGGATCGCCGTAAACAGCTGGCTCGACGATCCGTCGAAGCCGGTGACCCTGCAGGTGAACCTGCAGTCGCTGCCGGACGGGACGAGCTACCCCGGCGCCATCGTGTTGAGCATCCCCTCCGACCAGATCGAGGTCCGGATCACGAACAGCAATTACCAGAAAGTCGCGCAGTAGTCCGCTTTGCGCCGGGGGCGGTGGCTCACTCGAGGAGCTCTGGCCGCTCGTCCCCCGCGCTCCGACGCCCGTCACCTGAACGGACGCGGTCGGAGCTGACCGCGAGCGATATCGGCCGCCGTGACGTGTCTGAGGATGGAGGACTATCTGTACGCGTGGAACCACCTGAAAACGGTTTAGCCAAGCACAACCCGAATACGCCGCGCCGCGCCTTCCTCACCGTATTGTGTCTGGCGCTGGGCCCCCTCGCGGGCGCCCAGACAACCAGTAATCAGTTCTGGCCTGAGCTCGATGCCTTTTGCTCGTTCAACACGAGGCTGCGCCTCAAGGTCGTCGCTTCTCGATCCACCGACGGACAGAATCCCGAGTCCATTGCGGTTGGGACCACCCTCAACATGTTCGCCAGGCGTCTCGTTCGACCCAGGCTGGTGACCCCCAACGAGACAAAGGCCCACCTCTTGACCTTTGGGATTGGCTACCTCTTTCTGGGCGGGGCGAATCAGGCCTCGGAAAACAGGATCCAACTCGAGGTTCAGGCTCAGGCCCCATTGCCTTGGAGACTTCAGGCGGGAATTCGCAATCGATTCGAGATCCGGTTCATTCAGGGTAGTGGTGAGTCCTGGCGATATCGATTCTGTCCGAGCGTGCAGCGGACCTTCAAGATCCGAGGCTTCTCGTCCTCCCCGTATGCGCAGGTCGAGTTCTACTACAACAGTGCCCCTGGATCCTGGAACAAGACCACCTACCAGGGCGGGGTGGACGTTCCGCTGGGCAAGCGTTTCGACGTCCAGGTCTATTTCGAGCGCGACGACAACCGGACATCGACACCCAGGTATGTCAACGCGGTTGGGGTGACGTCCTCAATCTACTTCTAACGACGGGTTCGCGTGGGTGCGGTGTGGAGCGTCAGCTCGCGTGAGCAGGACGGGCCGCCGTCGTCATCGCCGGCGATTCCCCGCCGCTCCGGGCTGGTTGAGGCCGGGATCTCTACCCGCGTTTCCGGCAGCCCCGGGCTGGTTGAAACCCGGATCCGACACGCGTACCTGCCGCGCCGATCCCCCGTAGCCAACGGGAGTTGCGGCGGCCGCACCCCCTCCGCCCCGATTGCCGGCGGCGCCAGGCTGGTTGAGGCCGGGATCGACCCCGCCGCCTCGATTGCCCGCGGCCCCGGGTTGGTTGAAGCCGGGATCGCGCTGTGCCTCGACCACCGGGGTCGCCCACGCGGCGACCACGGTCGCGGCGATCGCGGCCGCCAGGGCGATTCTCATCGTGTGTCCTGTCGCACCCATCGGCTTTCCTCCCGGAGCAGAGTACCTCATCGCGGCGCCGCGTCGCCAGACCCCGGCGGAGCCGGCGCTGCGGGGTTCGTGGGTTGGCCGGAGAACTGCCTCGCCAGGAACTGCTCGATGGCGATTCGAGTGGCGCCCGGGTCCGGCTGGAAGGTGAATGTCGGGTCGAGGACCTGCGGCGTGAGATCCCAGCTCGTGAAGTCGATGCGCGCTTTCGGCGCGCCCGAGGTCTGGTTGTAGACCAGTTCCACCCGGCGAGGCAGCGGCCGACCCGACGAGGGAATCCAGACGTCTACGCCCACGAGGGGGTCGGCGTAGGAAAGGTGCGCGCACCCGACGCCGTCGATGGTCTCGCGTCCGACGAACCCGCCTCTCGTGCTCGGGCCGATGAAGGCGTCGTAGGGCACGCTGTAGACCACGTCGGCGATGGGCACCGGAAACGCGTACCGCCTGAAGACGTCATCCAGCATCGCGTCGAGGGTCCCGGGCACCGCGGTCTGCGCCCACACCCCGTGCAGGTGGTCGCGAAGCGACACGGTCCTGCCGTCGTAATAGGCCGCCGCGTCGACCGCCGTGTCACCCGCGCCGTGCAGTTCGAAGAACATGGCGTCCGGCCGGCGAACCGTGACCGTACGCGAGAAGCGGAACACGCGCCGCTCGGAGGGTGGCCCGGGCTCCTCGAGGGTCTCCGCGGTCGTGAACCGGAGCGCGGGGACCCCGGCGAGAGTGTCGCTCATCTGGCGCATGAGGCGCTCGCCCTCGGCGGCCGCCGCCGGTGTGCCCGGCTTTGGATCGCTCGAGCACGCAACTGCGGAAAGCGCCACCGCGGTCCACACTGACAGCGCAGCACGTCCCGAACACCTGTGCATCGTTGGCTCCCTAGCACCCGTCAGGGCACTTCCTATTTATCGGCTTTCTGCAGGGTTGATGCCAGGGCTCCGTCCTTGGGGTGTCCCTCGGGGCTCCGGCGGCTCAATCCTCTAGGGATCAGCGAGCTACCAAGCGATCGCGGGCGCCCAGATTTCGCGGCAGGAACGCCTCCGCCCGTCGAAGGTGCCAAACTGTCGGCAGAGCGCCCACTCTCTGGCCGGGTGTGACGCTGGTCTGGGTTCGACTACACCCCGGAGGATAGTCCAGCGGCCAGCATCACGGACGCGGGGCGGCCGCAGGCCCAGAGCCCGGCGGGTGGAGTGCCAGGATCCGGGCACTCCTTGCCGAGATGCGAGCAGCCCGTGCACGTGCGGCGCGGGGAGGCCCGTTTCGTCAGCAACTCTGAGAGGCCCTACTTGCTCATCGTCGTCCATACGCCGTCCCAGCCCGGGGGCGGCGGCGTCTCGAGCAGCCGCCGGCAGCGCTCCGCGAGCACCCGGCTGGGACCGTCGTCGACCTGCGGGTCCACGCGGGAGAGGGCCGACCGGAAATCGCCGGCCAGGTAGGCGGCGAAAGCCTCTTCGTAGGCGCGGATCACCTCCGCCTTGACCCTCGCCTCTTCGCTGGGCAGGAGCTCGTACACGCGCACGCCCTGGCGCTTGCCCTTCACCGCCACGACATCGACGACACGAAAGGCGAAGGACTCCCCGGCCGCCTCGCGCACCGTCTCGCTCACGAGGATGGTGGTGCCGTACTGCTTGTTGAGGCCCTCGAGCCGCGACGCGAGGTTCACCCCGTCGCCTAGACACGTATAGCTCAGCCGGTCGGGGGCGCCGAAGTGCCCGACCATCACCTCGTCGGTATGGACGCCGAAGCGCGTGAGCAGCGGAGGCCGCCCCGCCCATTCGGGCGACGCGCACAGGCGCTCCTCCGGCCGCCCGCGCGCGCAGGGCGGCCTCGCAGGCGCGCCGCGGGTGGTCCGCGCAGGGCGTGGGCACGTTCCAGACGGCCATGATGGCGTCGCCGATGTACTTGTCGATCGTCCCCTGCGACTCCTGGATGGCCGCGGTCATCGTCTCGAGATAGCGCCCCAGCAGCCGGGCGAGCTCGTCCGGCGAGAGCTGCTCCGAGAGGGTCGTGAAGTCCTTGATGTCGGAGAAAAGCAGCGTCACCCGGGCCAGCTCGCCCCCCAGCACGGGCTCGCGGCCGGTCCGGTAGAGGCGGCGCACGAGGTCCACGGGGACGTACTTGCTCATGGCCCGCATCGCCGTCTTGGCCAGCTCCAGTCCCTCCATCACGCCCTGGACGTCGCGGAACACGGATCGCGGCGAGGAGGGGGCGAACTCGAACTGGCGCATGCGCGACGAGGAAGCCTCGACCTCGCCCAGGCCCCGTCGCACCGTCCGCAACGTGAGGATTCCCCCGCCGAGGATGAGGGCGCTCACCCCGAGCGCGAAAACGAGCAAGACATTGCCCCGCCGAGCCTGCTCGGCGACGCCCGGCAGCTCGTCCTCGGCCACCACCACCCCCACCCGCCATCCCTGGGTGTCGGGCAGGCCGCGGAAGCTGACGAGGAACGGACGCCCGGAGAGCTCGAATCGCCCGTCGTCCTCGAGATGGCCGGGGCGTATCCGTCGCAAGCTGGGGTCGGCGAGCGCGCTGGGCGATCTCCTGCGGCACGCGTGACGGCTCCACCCGGAGCGACTCGTCGGCCTGCTCGACCATCGGGTCCTCCGGCGCTAGCCGGGCCAGGAGCCGCCCCTCTTCGTCGCAGAGCACGACCCGGTTGGGCCGGGCGCGCTCCTGCTCCTGCCCGACGATTCGGTCGAGGGCCTCGGTGACCAGGCCCGTCCGCACGATCCCCAGGAAGTGGCCGGACCCGTCCTCGATCGCGCGCATGGCCGTTACCACCGCGCGACTTTCCCGCTCCGGTCGCTGGGCGTCCACCTCCGCGTAGCTGAGATCGCTCCACACCGGGCGTCCGCTGCCGACGAGCGAACGCGAAGCGGGCGTCACAAACGTCGAGGTGCTCGGTGGGATCGCTCACGGTCGTCCACTCGGACGAAGGATGCCGAGCGGAGCGAGCCACCCGATGGACGTCGTCGCTCCTCCCTCACGTAGCGGCCCGACTCGGAGTGGACCCATACCGTGACCAGGGGACCGTCCGTGGCGGTGGTCTCGCGATAGACCGAGAGCTGTGATCTTCCCCCGGGCGCCAGGAGCATCCGCCCCTCGGCGTCGAAGCCGAGGCTGCGGCCCTGGGTGAGGCTCACGCCCCCCGCGCCGGGGTGGTCGAGGAGGAGGGCGAAGAGCATGGCCTCGACCGACGAGGGGTCGCGGGGGTCGGAGAGGCCGAGCCGGATCTGGCGCTCGACGCTGTCGATGATCTTGTCGGCGCCCTCGAGGTACGTCTGGAGGCGCTGGCCGATGAAGCCGGCAGTCGCGCTCCGGACGAGCTCCGAGGTGGAGAGGACCGATTGCCGCGAGCCCGCCCGCAGGCCGTAGATGAGCAGGCCCAGGAGGGCGGCCAGGCAGAGGTTGGCGACGAGGAACGCTTCGGCGAGCGTGGGTCGCGGGAGTCTCAGGAGGAATCCCCCGGACCCTTCGACCCTACCGCCGGCGGCGGCGGTGCCGGAAGCCTCCCCCGTCGTGCCGGGGAGGCGGGGCGGGCACGGGCGGCTCGTCGTCCGCCTCCACGGGGGGCGGCTGGAAGTACTTGCGCAGGAGCAGGGCCACGATCGCGGTCCCGGTGCTCGTGCTCGGCCACCCGTCGCGCGATGGGCGAGAACTCCGCGAAGTCCTCGAGGGGGAGGTTCTGCCCCTCGGCGGCGAGGCGGGTCACGATGCGCTCCACCTTGCGCGCCTGCACCTCCTCGTCGGAGGGGACGCGTCAGCTCCCTCACCTCGACGTGGTAGCGCTTCACGAGCCGGTTGAAGTTCATGAGGTCGTGCGCGGAGACGAGGCTGATGGCGCGCCCGCTCTTCCCCACCCGGCCCGTGCGGCCCGCGCGGTGGATGTACTGCTCGGGCGAGTCGGGGGTCGAGAAGATGAAGACGTGCGACAGGTCCTCGATGTCGATGCCGCGGGAGGCCACGTCGGTGGTCACGAGGTGCCGGATCTCCCCGCCCTTGAAGCGGGCCATGACCTTCTCGCGCTTCCGCTGGGGCAGGTCCGAGGAGAGCATGGCCACCGGCAGCCCCTTGCCGAGCAGGAAGGTGTAGACCTGCCGCGTCTCCTCCTTGGTGTTGCAGAAGATCATCGAGGAGGCGGGGTTCTCGTACTCGAGGAGCTTGTAGAGCGTCGTCTCCTTGTGGAGCTTGGGGGTCAGGCAGTAGAGATGCTCGACCTCCTTGACGTAGATCTGGTCCTCGGAGAGGAGCACCCACTCCGGGTCCGTGCAGGTAGTGGTAGATGAGGCCGCGGATGCCCGAGGGGAACGGTGGCGGAGAAGAGGAGCGTCTGCCGCTCCGCGGGCACGTACTCCATGATCTGGCCCATCTCCACCGCGAAGCCCATGTCGAGCATGCGGTCGGCCTCGTCGAGCACGAGGGTCTTCACCCCGTCGAACCGCAGCGTGCGCCGGCGCAGGTGGTCGAGCACGCGGCCGGGCGTGCCGGCGATCACGTGGGCCCCCGCCTGGATCCCCTCGATCTGGCGGTCCATCGAGTCGCCGCCGTAGATCGACTCGCACCTTCACGCCCTTGCCCCGGCCGATCTCGGCGATCTCCTGGGCGACCTGGAGGGCCAGCTCGCGGGTGGGGGCGAGCACCACCGCCTGGACGCCGTCGCGCTCGGCGTCGATCTTCTCGACGATCGGGATGCCGAAGGCCGCGGTCTTGCCGGTGCCCGTCCGCGACTGGACGACCAGGTCCTTCCCGCTCAGCGCCGTGGGGATCGTCTCGAACTGGCACGTCGGTGGGGGCCTTGTAGCCCTTGGCCTCCAGGCTGGCCAGGGTCTCGGCGGAGAGATCGAGGGCGGCGAAGCTACGCAGCGCGGTCGCGGTATCCATGAACCCCCATTATCAGGGGCGGCACGCCATGGTCGCAAGCCGGCCTGTATAATAAAGAGTTGGCCGAAGAGCGCTCTTCCGCCATTGCCCGAGGTGCAACCGACGTGACCTGTACCCGCTGCGGACAACCGGGTGACCCGCCCCCGCCCCATCGCGTTCCCTTTCCGGCCGCCGTCAAGGAGAAGGTGCGGGCCTCCATCTGCGCCAACTGCTGGAAGGAATGGGAAGAGCATGGAGGTCAAGGTCATCAACGAGTACCAGCTGAGCTTCCTGGAGCCCGAGCACCGGGCGATGCTCCAGAAGACCTGCCTCGACTTCCTGAAGGTGGAGGCGTGATCCACGTCGAAGGCCTGACCAAGCGCTACGGCGACCGGGTCCTGCTCGAGGACGTCTCCTGGCACGTCAAGAAGCGGGACCGCATCGGCCTCTCGGGGCCGAACGGCGGCGGGCAAGACGACCCTCCTGCGCATGCTGGCCGGCCTCGAGGAGCCCGACGCCGGCCAGATCCGCATGGCCTCCGACACCACCATCGGCTACCTGCCCCAGGACGGGATCGTCCACGAGGGGCGCACGGTCTACGACGAGGTCGTCCTCGCCTTCCAGGAGCTGCTCGCCCTCAAGGAGGAGCAGCACCGGATCGAGGACGCTCTCGCCCACGCCACCGAGGACGGCGAAGCGACACGACAAGCTCCTCGAGCGCTACGCGGAGGTGACGGAGCGCTTCAAGCACCTGGGCGGCTACGAGATCGACGCCCGGGTCGCGGACGTGCTGAAGGGCCTGGGCTTCTCGCCTCGCCGACCAGCAGCGCAAGCACGGAGGAGTTCTCGGGGGGCTGGCAGATGCGCATCGCCCTCGCCAAGCTCCTCCTCGCCCGCCCCAACCTGCTGCTCATGGACGAGCCCACGAACCACCTGGACCTCCCTGCCCGCAACTGGCTGGAGGAGTACCTGGCCGACTATCCGGGCTCCGTCGTCCTCGTCTCCCACGACCGCTACTTCCTGGACGCCACGGTCAAGCGCATCACCGAGGTCGGCCTGCGCACGCTCACCGACTACCACGGCAACTACTCGAAGTACGTGGTCGAGCACGCCGCGCGCGATGGAGCGGCTGCGGGAGTCCCACCGGCGCCAGAGCGAGGAGATCGAGAAGGCCGAGGCCTTCATCAACCGCTTCCGCTACCAGGCCACCAAGGCCCGCCAGGTGCAGAGCCGGATCAAGCAGCTCGACAAGGTCGAGCGCATCGAGATCCCGCCCGAGCGGAAGAAGATCCGCTTCAAGTTCCCCGACGCGCCGCGGCCGGGCCGGGTCGTGCTCGAGCTCAAGGGCGTGCGCAAGGCCTACGGCGAGAACGTGGTCCTCCGACCACCTCGACCTCATGGTGGAGCGGGGCGACCGCATCGCGCTCGTGGGCCCGAACGGCGCGGGCAAGTCGACGCTGATGCGGGTCCTGGCCGGCGTGGACCGGCCGGACGAGGGGGTCGCGGATCGAGGGTCACCGGGTGGTGATCGACTACTTCGCCCAGGACCAGGCGGCGGTGCTGAACGGCGCGCGCACGGTCTACGAGGAGATGTCGTCCGCGAGCCCCACCACGATGGTCCCGATGATCCGGACGATCCTCGGCGGGTTCCTGTTCTCGGGCGACGACGTCAACAAGCGGGTGGGCGTGCTCTCGGGAGGCGAGCGGAACCGGCTGGCCCTCGCCAGGATGCTCCTGAACCCGAGCAACCTCCTGCTCCTCGACGAGCCCACGAACCACCTGGACCTCGACTCCAAGGAAGTCCTGCTCGACGCCCTCGCGGACTACGTGGGCACGCTGATCTTCGTCTCCCACGACCGCTACTTCGTGGACAAGCTCGCGAGCAAGGTGATCGAGGTCGGGGGCGGCGAAGCGCTCCTCTACCCCGGCGGGTACGAGGACTTCCTCTACTGGAAGAAGCAGCGCGAGGACGGCCTTGCGGCGCCGATCCCCGTTCCCGGCCCGAAGCGGGCCCACGAGCCGGAGGTCAAGGCGAAGCCGGCGGCCCTTCCCGCCGCCAAGCCCTCGCCCACGATCGCGAAGGCGCCGTCCACGCTCGCTTCGGGCCGGAACGGCACCCCGGCCAAGCCGTCGTACGACCCCCTCGCCCCCCGCCTGCGCCCGCCCGCGGCACCCGACCGTCAGGCCCAGGAACGCGAGACGAAGCGCATGAAGAGTCGCCTCGTCGAGCTCGAGAAGCGAATCGCCGAGAAGGAGGGGGCGGTGAAGGACCTGGAGGCGCAGATGGCCTCCCCCGGCTTCTACGACGAGCGCGAGCGGGCCGCCCAGGCTGCCGACGACCACAAGAAGCTGATGTGGGAGGTGGGCGACCTCATGAACCAGTGGGAAGCGCTCCAGAACGAGGTGGAGGCGCGGCAGTAGCCGTCTCCCACGGGAGGGCGGGCTAGACTCCGGCCGAGGTCCCCTTCTTCCGGCTCTTCCGAGCCACCTGCTTCAGCACCTTGACCGCTTGCTCGGCCGGGGGCTTCGGTGGCGCCGCCGGGTCTTCCTCGGGAAGCGGCTCGTCGATCTCGTCGAAGAGCCCCCCTTCCAGCTCGAGCGGCTCGCGCAGGGACGCCGCGAAGGCGCGCACAGGCTCCAGCTCTTCCACCGCGCTCCGGAACCGTCGGGCCACGAGCTGAGCCAAGGCGATCGTCAGCTTCGCGAACAACCCGGGATCGGCGTCGGCCAGCCCGAACAGGCCGTCGCGAGTGAGCCGCTGCAGGCGGCACGCCGAGCGGGCGCGCACGTGATGCGTGCGGGGTTGGCCATCGAGGAAGCCGACTTCCCCCACCACCCCTCCCGGCCCCACCTCGCCCAGCACGACCGCCTCCCCCATCGACTCGTCGAACACCTCGAGCTGGCCCTCCTCCACGAGGAGCAGGCTGCGTGAGGGACTGCCCTTCTGGAAGACGAGGTCGCCCGACGCCGCGGTGCAGGGCTCCAGGACCTTGAGGAACCGCGCGTGCTCCTCGCCGGTGAGGGTGCCCACGAGATCGCCGCCCCGCGTCCGGGGCCACCAGTGTTTCCACTTGCGTTAGACCTCGCGGGCAGCATAGCCGAACTGGGACTCGGATATCCGGTAGCATCACGAGCAACTCGGTCCGGACGGAGTCGCTTGAGAAACTACTTGAGGTGACTCGTTCCGGAACGAGTACCAAAGGTAACACTCGAGAGAGAAGCAGCGCTCGCCGTTTACAGCCCGTTCTGGTCGAGCCAGTCACGAACGGCGAAGAGCATCTCCGCCTCGACCTCTGCGGCCGTCCGTCCGGAGCTCTTCGGCACGCCAAAAGAGTGGTCGCCGCCTTCGACGCGGATGAAGACGCGCGCGGGAGCCGAGGCGGGCGATGACCGCGTCCAGCAGGTCGGGTCGGGCGAAGGCGTCGCGCGTACCCTGGACGAAGAGCATGGGCACGGTGATGTCGGGCAGATGGCGGTCGCGCAAGCGGTCCGGCTGGCCCGGCGGATGGAGGGGATAGGCCAGGAAGACGAGGGCATCGGCGGGGGCGCCCGTCGCCACCACCTGGGAGGCGATGCGACCGCCCATCGAGCGTCCCCCCTGGACGAGGTGGTCTGCCCCGAAGGCGTCCCGCGCGTGCTCGGCGACCGCCCTCGTCGTGGCTTCGAGCACGGCGGGCGGATCGGGCCGTCGCTGGCGCCGCTCCGAGTAGAGGAAGTTGTAGAGCACGACGCGGCGACCGGTGCCGGCGAGGGCATCGGCGAAGACGCACCAGGGCCTTCCGTCGACGATCCCCGCCCGCGCCGTGCCCGAGGACGAGGACGGTCCCCCCCTCGCCATGGACCGAGGCGCTCGTCTCCCCGCCCGGCGTGCCGATCCGGATATCGCCCACGACGCCCGAGCATAGCAGCGGACCTCCTGCGCGCGGCCGGGTGGTACACTCGGACCGGAGCTAAAGAGCGCCGAGCGTGTACGAAGCCTGGTACGGCCTGGCCGAGAAGCCGTTCAACCTCACTCCCGACCCCAAGTACCTCTACCTCTCGCGGCGGCACGCCGAGGCCTTCGCCCACCTGGAGTTCGGCCAGCGCGAGCGGGGCGGCTTCATCCTGCTCACGGGCGAGGTGGGGACGGGCAAGACCACTCTCGCCCGCTACTTCCTGGGCAAGCTGCCCGACAACACCGCTACCGCGGTCGTGGTCTACCCGGCCCTCACCGCCGCGGAGCTCCTCCGCTCGATCCTCGAAGACCTGCACGCCCCCGCGGAGAGCGATTCGCTCAAGGACCTGGTGGACGCGCTGCACCGCTTCCTGCTCGAGGCGCGCGCGCAGGGACGCAACGTGATCCTGCTCATCGACGAGGCCCAGGCCCTCTCCGCCGAGGTGCTGGAGCAGGTCCGCCTCATCTCGAACCTCGAGACCGACACCGAGAAGCTGATCCAGATCGTCCTCCTCGGCCAGTCGGAGCTGCGAGATCTGCTGTCCCGGCGGGACCTCCGGCAGCTCGCCCAGCGCGTGACCGCGCGCTACCACCTGGACGGGCTGTCGCGAGCGGAGACGGAGGAGTACATCCGCCACCGTCTCCGGGTGGCGGGGGGCGAAGGCAAGGTGCGCCTGACCCTCGCCGCCCTGAACACGGTGCACGAGATCTCCGGCGGAATCCCGCGCGTCGTGAACCTGATCTGCGATCGATCGCTCCTCGCCGGGTACGTGGCGGGGACGCGGACGATCACGGCAGAGATGGTGCGCAACGCCGCCGCCGAGGTGCGCGGGGAGGAGCAGCAGAAGGGCTGGAGAGCGCGGCGGGTGGCGCTCCTGGGCTCGGGGGCGGTGCTCGCGGGCGCTTTGGCCGTGGCCCTCCTCCTGCCTCGGACGCTGCAGGCGCCGACCGCGCCCCCCGCCCCTGCCCCTCCAAGCGTCCCCCCCCCCACGCTCGCGGTGCTGCCCACTCCCACCCCCGCCCCGCCCTTTTCCGAGCGGTTCGAGGCCGGGGTCCGAGAGAGCGACCGTCTCGCCTCTTTCCGCCAGGCGCTGGCCCGGGTCGAGGGGCTCTGGGGCAGCGGCAACCTGCAGCGCACCAGCCTTCGCACCAACCTCGACCAGCTCCGCCGCCTGGACCTGCCCGCGGTGCTCGAGATGTTCCACCCGGGGCGGAGGGACACCTGCTTCGTGGCCCTCCTGGGGTTGGAGGGAGACAGCGCCATCGTCGCGATCGGCGCGCAGGCCCCCCTGCGCGTGCCCGCCGCCCAGCTCGACCAGCTCTGGACGCGCGAGTCGATCCTGCTCTGGCGCGACGCCGAGCGGCTCACCGGCGACCGCCGGAGGGCCGAGGCCTGGGTTCGCGAGGCGCTGGACGGCCTGGGCTACGCGGGGGGACCGGACCTCGGCGTGGCGCTGGAGGAGTTCCAGCGCGACTCCCAGCTCATCGCCGACGGCGTGGTCGGTAGCCGGACGCTGATGACGCTCTACAGCCGCGGCTCCGATCCCCGGCCCCGGCTCAAGAACGGGGGGGCACCCTCGTGAGCCTGATCTTCGAGGCCTTGAAGAAGCTGGAGCGCGAAAAGGAGTCGCCCGACCGCGGGGTGGTCGTGGTCGCCCCCGGAGCCTGGGGAGAGCGCGAGCCCCGGCCGCGGGGTCGCACGCTCGCCGCCCTCCTCCTCGTCGTGCTCGGGCTCGCCGTGGGCGCCTTCGCCCTGCGGCCGCGCGCCGGGCTCCAGGCGCCCGCCCCCCCACCCGCGGCGGCCTCGGCCCCGCCGGCGAGCATGCCCACAATCCCGATTTCGGACCCGCCGTTGATCAGCGCTGTGACCGGTGTCCCTCCGCCTCCTCCCCGCCTCGTCCTTCCCACCGTGGCTCCCCCGCCGAAGACGGCCGAAGCGGCGGCCCCGGAGTCCGAGCCCACCGCCGTCCCCGCCGCCCCGCAGCCGGAGTTCCGCTTGAACGCGATCAGCACGCGCGAAGGCCATCCCGTGGCCCTCCTCAACGACCGGCTCGTGCGCGAGGGCGACATGATCGAGGGGGTGCGCATCGTGCACATCGGCGAGGACTACGTGGAGATCGAGGTCAAGGGCGAGCGCCGCACGATCCGGTTCTGACCAAGGCGCTCCGAGGAACGACTCGCGCTAGCATGGAGCCCATGGGCCTCGTCCACCTGCGCAGCCATACCCCCGAGAGCCTCGTCGAGGTCTGGCCGAACCTCGATCCCGCCCTCGCCCGGCGCCTCGTGCAACGGGTGGTCGGGGAAGACCGGGACGACCTCCAGGGCGTCCGCGGCCTGCCCGCGGCCGTCGCCCACGAGGTGCAGGCCCGCGGCCGCACCACGCGGCTCGAGGTGGTGGACCGCCGCCGGAGCATCGTCGACCCCTTCGTGAAGTACCTCTTCCGGGCGCCCGACGGGCGCGTGTTCGAGACCGTCCGCATCCCCCTCCTGCACCCCCGGTGGAGCGTCTGCGTGTCCTCGCAGGTCGGCTGCGCGCTGGGCTGCGTCTTCTGCGAGACGGGCCGGGTGGGTTTCCGCCGCAACCTCGAGCCGTGGGAGATCGTGGAGCAGGTGCTGACCGTGAGGCGCGAAGGGCCGGAGCGACCGGTGACCGGCGTCGTCTTCCAGGGCCAGGGCGAGCCCTTCCAGAACTACGACAACGTGATCCGCGCCGCGGCCGTCCTGCGCCACCCCTGCGGAGGCCGGATCCGGGGCGACCGCATCACGATCTCGACCGTGGGCCTCCTGCCCGAGATCGAGCGCTTCACCGAGGAAGGGCATCCGTACCGTCTGATCCTTTCCCTGACCTCCGCTTTTTCCGACAAGCGCGCGTCCCTCGTGCCCATCACCGCCCGTTACGGCATCCCCGAGCTGGCCGCGGCCATGCGCCGCCACGCGGAGAAGCGCTCTGGTCCCGTGAACCTGGCCTGGGTGCTCTTGGGGGGGGTGAACAGCGGCCCCGAAGAAGCGCGCGAGCTCGGGCGTCTGTTCTCCGGAGTCCGCGTGCGCCTGTCCGTCATCGACGTGAACGATCCCGAGGGTCGCTTCACGCGCGCCTCCGACGAGGAGCGCAGCCGCTTCTTCTCCGCCCTCGCCGAGAACCGGATCGGCTTCGTGCGCCGGTACTCCGGCGGTCCCGACATCCGCGCCGCCTGCGGGATGCTCGCGGCGAGCCGCGAGGGCGGGGTGGCGGTGCCGGCCACGGGAGCGCGGGCCTGAGTGCGCGCTTGCTCCGGGCCGACGAGCCAGGGGCGATCGAGGAGGGCGCGCGCCTCCTGAGGCAGGGCGGTCTCGTGGCCTTCCCCACCGAGACCGTCTACGGGCTGGGCGCGGATGCTTTCAACGTGCGCGCGGTGGCGCGGGTCTTCGAAGTGAAAGCCCGGCCCTCCTTCGATCCCCTCATCGTTCACCTGGCGGAGCCGGACGAGATCGGCCGCGTGGCCGTCCCCGACCGGCGGGCGGAAACACTGGTCGCGCGGTTCTGGCCGGGCCCCTTGAGCCTCGTCCTCCCTCGCCGCCCGGTGGTGCCCGACCTCGTCACCGCCGGGCTCGAATCGGTGGCCGTTCGTCTCCCCGACCACCCGGCGGCGCGGGCGCTCTTGCGGGCCGCGGGCACACCCGTGGCCGCGCCGAGCGCAAACCCCTTCGGCTACGTCAGCCCAACCACCGTCGAGCACGTGATCGACCAGCTCGGTGACAAGGTCGATCTCGTGCTCGACGGAGGGCCATGCCGAGTCGGATTGGAATCCACGATCGTCTCACTCCTCGCGGGGGAGCCCGTGCTCCTCAGGCCGGGCGGGATCTCGCGCGAGGAGCTCGAAGCAGTGCTCGGCGGAAGGTCGCGCTCGCCACGCTCGCGGAGCGCCCGCAGTCCCCCGGACAGCTCGAGAGACACTACGCGACGCGAACGCCCCTGCGAATACTGGCCAATGAAGCCGGTCGCGCGCCCGAGGGGAGAGTCGGTCTCCTCGCGCTCCGCGACAATCCGCGCGCGACCGGCTTTGAGGCGGTCGAAGTGCTGTCTCCCGATGGCGAGCTCCGCGTGGCTGCCTCGAATCTCTTCGCGGCACTGCGGCGGCTCGATGCGCTCTCTCTCGATCTTCTCCTGGCCGAGCCGTGCCGCGAAGAGGGACTGGGTCGGGCGATCATGGACCGCCTGCGCCGCTGCGCGGCCCGGGTCTAGCCGCTCGCCGCCCGCGAAGCCAGCAACTCCCGGAGGCCCGCTTCGAGGAGGGCGGGAACGGAGGTGAAGCGCACGGTATAGAGCTCGTCGCTCCCCTCGCGCACCTCCACCACCTTGGCGTAGATCTCGAGCACCGCGCCGCGGGGGCCGGCCAGCTCGAACCGGAGCGTGCTCAGGGGACGGAGGCGGCGCCCCGTGCGGAGGGCCGCCCCCCGCATCCCCAGCTCCACGAAGACGCCGTCGAGGCTCTCCCCCTCGAGGAACTTCCCCTCGAGGAAGCGGTAGCGCACGGGCAGGGGCGGGTCGAGCCGCACCGGCCGGTCCTGCTCCGTGGGCAGGAAGAGCCCGTACTCCCCCCCGATGCCCTGGAGGTCGTAGGCCACGATGGGATCCCGCGTCCCCTTGGCCTCGATCAGCAGCTTCTCCCCCACCCGCACGTCCGGCCCCGCCTCCCGCCGCGCCGCCTCCGAGATGAGGATCTGCCCGCCCACCGCGAAAGACTCGATGCGGCTGCTCGCGTTCACGGGCGGGCCCACCACCCCGTACTTGGCCCGTCGCTCGGAGCCGATGTTGCCCACCACGACCTCGCCGGTGTGCACGGCCAGCCCCATCTCCAGACGTGGCAGCCCTTGCTCCTCGTTGCCGCGGTTCAGCTCGCCCAGGGCGAGCTGCATGGAAACCGCGCAGGCCACCGCGCGCCGCGCGTCGTCGGGCCGGGAGAGGGGCGCGCCGAAGATGGCGAGGATGGCGTCCCCCACGAACTCGTCGATCATCCCCCCCTGCGCGAAGATCACGTCCGCCATCACCCCCAGGTAGGAGTTGAGCAGGCGCACCACCTGCTCCGGCCGCAGGTCCTCGGAGAGGGCGGTGAAGCCGCGCAGGTCCGACATGAGGATCGTGACCTTGCGCTGCTCCCCGCCCAGCAGCAGCCCCTCGGGCGAGCTCAGGAGCGCGCGCACCACGTCGTCGCTCAGGTAGCGTCCGAACGTGGCCTGGATGAACCGGTTCCGCACCTCGAGGTCCTGGGCGAGGCGGCGCGTCTCCTCGCGCTCGCGCTTGAGGGCGAGCTGGGCCTCCAGGCGGGCCATGACCACGGGGAAGTCGAAGGGCTTGGTCACGTAGTCGTTGGCCCCCAGCTCCAGGGCCTCGATGATCTCGCGGGCGGAGCTCCGGGCGGTGGCCATGATCACGGGGAGGGCCGAAGGCGAGAAGCGCTCGCGCACCGACCGCAGCACGTCCAGCCCGGAGAGTCCGGGCATCATGAGGTCCAGGAGCACGGCGTCGAAGGGCTCCTCCGCTACGTGGCGGAGAGCCACCAACCCGTCCTCCGCGGTCGTGATGTCGAAGCCCCGCGCCCCCAGCCGGAGCTCGAGGAGCTTGCGGATCTCCTCGGTGTCGTCGACCACGAGGAGGCGGGCGGGGGCGCTGGCGACGGGGGCAGCGGGCTCCGGCGGTCGCGCGCCCGCGTCGAGGTGACGCAGGGCCTCGCGGGCGGCCGAGCGGAGGGCGCCGAGTCGCGCCGCGAGGGCTTTGGGAAGGCCGTCCGCCTCGTCGAGGAGCCGCCCCCCCTCTCCCGCGATCTTCTCCAGGAGGGCCCGGAGACCGCCGTCGGTGCGGCCGCCGGCCTCGTCCTCGGGACCGGGCACACCCGTCTCCGTCTAGCGCCCGCGGCCCACGAACGCCGCGCGGCGGCGGTCGAAGCGGTAGCCGGCCCCCTCCACCGCGAGCTGGAAGTTCCGGGCCCTTCGGGCGTAACGCCTGTGGGCGGCGCGGATCTCGCGGTCCGCGAGCAACGGTCCATGGTGGCCCGCGAGGACGACAGTACGGGGAAAATCGGCGGCCATCCGCGCCGCGTGCTCCTGCGAGCCGTGCCCGTGCGCGTGGTGCCGTGCGTGGAGCCAGTGCGCGTCGTAGACCGCGAGGTGCGCGCCGTCGAGAAGCCTCGTCTCGATCTCGCGCGTCCCGGGGTGGGGCTCGTGGTCGGAGAGGTAGGCGACGGTGGCGCCGTCGGGGGCGGTGACGCGGAACCCGAGGGTGTCCAGCCACTCGCGGGCCGTCTCGTCGCCGCTGTAGTGGTAGAGGGGCTCGGTGCGGATCTCGAACGCGCCCCGCCGCATCTTGTCTCCCGGCTCGATCTCCTCCCAGGACACGCGGCTGGTCGTGGCCGCGGCCAGGAGCTCGAGGCTCACGTAGAAGGGATGGGCGTAGGCGGTGCGGATCGCGCGCAGGGCCTGGGCGGTGCCGAGCACCACCACCTCGAGCGGCCGGGCCAGGCCCCAGAACCACTCCGCGTCCTTGAGCCCCTCCCAGTGGTCGAGGTGGGAGTGGCTGACGAAGACGTGGACGCGCCGGACGCGCCGCAGGGCGGCGCGGCGGGCCACTGCCGAGCCCAGCGCGAGCATCCCCCGGCCCGCATCCAGGACGAGCAGCTCCGGTCCGTGGAGGATCGAATAGCAGGACGTGTGGTTGCCGACGGTGGAGCGCGAAGGCACGAAGCTGCGCGAGCCGCGGCAGCCCCAGACCTCGAACTCTGTGGCGGGCGTCGGTCGAAGCGGACCGGGCATTCAGGCTTCGGACCCGCGTGAATCGTACCAGAGATCGCCGGTCAGATCCCGACGCGGGCCCGCGCGGCCGCGGCCACGACGGGAATGAGGGGCCCGAAGGCGGCGAAGCGGGGGTCCCGGGTCTGGCCCTTGCGGAAGCGGAAGTAGATCTGGGCGGCGATCACGGCCAGGCGGTAGAGCCCGAGCACGTGGTAGAAGGCGATCCCCGACACGTCGCGACCCGAGCGCTCGGCGTAGCGGCGCACCAGCTCGTCGCGGGACGGGAAGCCGGGGTCGGTCGGCATCATGGCCATGGCCCGGAAGGACGGCGGGTCGCCGGGCTCCGTCCAGTAGGTGAGCAGCGCCCCCAGGTCGCTGAGCGGGTCCCCGAGCGTGCACATGTCCCAGTCGAACACGGCCACGAGCCGGCCGGGGTCGTCGGCCGCGAGCATCACGTTGTCGAGCTTGTAGTCGTTGTGGACGAGGGTGGCCCTCCCCTCCGCCGGCCGATGCTCGAGCAGCCAGGCGGAGACCCGATCCATGTCCGGCACGTCCTCGAGCCGCGCCCTCTCCCACCGGCCGTGCCAGCCCTCGATCTGGCGGGCCACGAAGCCGGCGGGCTTCCCCAGCCCTTCCAGCCCGAGCGCAGGGTAGTCGACCGCGTGGAGGTCGGCCAGCGCGTCGACGAGGGCCTCCGCCATGCGGCGGGGAGAGTCCTCTTGACCGGCATAGAGGGAAGGCAGGGTGCGACGCACCACGACTCCGCGCTTGCGCTCCATCACGAAGAACGGGCTGCCCAGAACCGGCTCCTCGCAGAACAGGAAAGCGCGAGGAGCCGGCGCGAAGAGCCGGTGGAGAACGGAGAGCACGCGGTACTCGCGGGCCATGTCGTGGGCGCTGGGCGCGACCGCCCCCAGGGGCGGCCGGCGCAGCACGTACTCCTGACCCTCGAAGTCCAGGAGGTAGGTCAGGTTCGCGGCCCCGCCCCCGAACTGCCGGACGCGCAGCGCCCGCTCCGCTCCCGGGAGCCTGCCCCGCAGGTAGTCGTGGAGACGCGCCTCGTCCAGGCGTTCGTCGGCACGGACGTCGATCGTCTCTTCCGAGCCCTCCTCGAGCACTACGCGGGGCTGTCCGTGGAAAGCGCCTGAAGCCGCGATTGTAGCCGGCGGACGATCCCATGGGGGGTGCGTCCCTATCGGCCGGGCGGGAGACGTGGAAGCTGCGGGGGGCACGGGCGGGGGATGCGGTTATACTAGCTGGTATGACTCATCGCGTGGGTCGCAAGGGGCAGGTCGTCATACCCAAGGCCTTTCGGGAACGCCGTGAGCCTCGAGCCCGGAGACGAGGTCACGTTCTCGCGGGAAGGGAATGCCATCCGAGTCGAGCGCGTGGTCTCGCCCGATGCCTTGATGGGCCGGCTCGCCGGCCATCGTTTGGTGGAGGCGCTGGAGAAGGATCGTCGGGCCGAGCGGCGGCGCTGATGGCGGGCCGCGGCCCGCACCTACTGCCTCGATTCGTGGGCTGTGCTGCGCTTCCTCGAGGGTTCCTCCGCGGCCGCGCGGCGGGTGCGACAGGTGATGAGGCTCGGGCGGCCGATCATGAGCTGGATCAACCTGGGCGAGGTCTACTACACGGTCCACCGGGCCGCGGGCGCGGCGGAGGCCGACGCGACGCTGACCCTGCTCCGTCCCATGCTCGCGCTCGACGCGGTGACGCCGGAGCGAGTGTTGGCCGCCGCGCGCATCAAGGCGACACATCCCCTGGCGTATGGAGACGCCTTCGCCGTCGCCACGAGCTGCGGCCCACCGAGCCGTCCTGCTCACCGGTGATCCGGAGATCACCGGGCGCCCGGTCGGGTGCAGGGTGGAGGACCTCCGCCGGTAGCCGGCTCAGTCCCTGCGCGCCTTGAGGACCTCCCGGGACACCACCATCTTGTGCACCTCGTCGGGCCCGTCGTAGATGCGCGCGGCCCGGCCCTGACGCCACATGAAGGCGAGAGGCGTGTCGTCGGAGACGCCGAGGCCGCCGTGGACCTGGATCGCGCGGTCCAGGACGTCCATCAGGACCTTGGCTCCGAAAAACTTGATGAGCGAGATGTCCACCCGCGCCGCCTTCGCTCCCTGCCCGTCGATCATCCAGGCGGCGTGCAGGGTCATGAGGCGGGCGGCCTGGATCTCGGCCGCGCTGTCCGCGATCCAGTTCTGCACGGTCTGCTTCTCCGCGAGCGGGCCCCCGAAGGCGTGCCGCGTGCGGGCGTAGTCGCACATCAGCTCGAAGGCACGCTGGGCCTGCCCCAGCCAGCGCATGCAGTGGTGGATGCGCCCGGGGCCGAGGCGGGCCTGGGCGATCGCGAACCCCTGCCCCGGCTCGCCCAGCACGTTCCCCGCGCGGCACGCGCACGTCCTCGAATCGGACGTCCCAATGGCCGGGGCCCGCCTTGTGGCCCATGACGGAGATGGGCCGCACGAGCTTCAGGCCGGGCGTGCCCGCGGGGACGATGATCTGGCTGTAGCGCCGGTGCGGGGGCGCCGCGGGCTCGGTGACGGCCATCACGATCCCGAAAGCTGCGCCGTTGGCGTTCGAGCTGTACCACTTGTGGCCGTTGATCACCCAGTCGCCGCCGTCGCGCACGGCGGTGGTCCTGAGGTCCGTGGGATCCGCCCCGCTGACTTCCGGCTCCGTCATGCCGAAGAACGACCGGACCTCGGCCCGCTGCAGCGGCCAGAAGAAGCGCTCCTTCTGCTCGGCGCTGCCGAAATGCCAGAGAATCTCCGCGTTCCCGCTGTCGGGGGCGTTCGAGCCGAAGATGCGCGGCGCGAAGTAGGACCGGCCGATGATCTCGTTGAGCAGGCCGTAGTCGGTGACGGAGAGGCCCATGCCTCCCGCCTCCTTCGGCAGGTGGCCGGCCCACACCCCCATCGCCCGCGCTTCCTGCTGGAGCTCCCGGATGTCGGCGTGGTCCTCCACGCACTCCGGGAAGTGCTCCTCTTCCCAGCGGAGCCATTCCGCCTCCCGGGGGTGGACGCGCGCTTCGAGGAAGCGCCCGATCTTCTCCCGCAAGTCCCGGATCTCGGGCCGGATCGCGAAGTCCATGGAGCGCCTCCCCGGGGCGGAGTATCGCCGAGCCGATCGCCTGGAGTAAACCCGCAAGTCGCGCCCCCCGCTTCGGCCGGACACCGTTTGGGGTATAAGTGGCGCCCATGCGCGCCATCGCCCCTGTCCTCTGCGTCGCCGCTTCGCTGGCGCCTCCTGCCCGGGCGACTCCGCCGTCCTTCGACGTCCTCGAGAAGACCATTCCTCAACTGCAGGACGCGATGCGGAGCGGCCAGGCCACGTCGCGCCAGCTCGTGCAAGCGTACCTCGCGCGCATCGCCGCCTACGATCGCCAGGGGCCGCGCTTGAATACGATCGTCGCGCTCAATCCGAATGCGCTGGCCGACGCGGAGGCGCTCGATCGCGAGCGCGAGGCGAAGGGAGCGCGCGGACCGCTGCACGGCATTCCCATCGTGGTGAAGGACAACTACGAGACCGTCGGCATGCCCACGACGGCGGGATCGCTCGCGCTTCTCGGCTACCGGTCGACGGCCGACGCGTACCAGGTCCAGAAGCTCCGCGAGGCGGGCGCGGTGATCGTCGGCAAGACGAACATGCACGAGCTCGCGTCGGGCATCACGAACATCAGCTCCCTAGCCGGCCAGACCCGCAACCCGTATGACCTCGGGCGCTACCCGGGCGGATCGAGCGGCGGCACCGCCGCCGCGGTGGCCGCGAACTTCGCCGCCGCGGGAATGGGAAGCGACACCTGCGGGTCGATTCGGATTCCCGCTTCGAGCAACAACCTCGTCGGGCTGCGCGGAACCAGGGGACTCGCGAGCGGAAGCGGCATCGTGCCGCTCTCACGCACCCAGGACATCGGCGGGCCGCTCGCACGCACTCTCGGCGACCTCGCGATCATGCTGGATGCGACGGTGGGGGTCGACGCCGGCGACGCGACGACCGCGGCCGCGACCGGGCACATCCCGAACAGCTATGTCGATGCCCTCCAGCCCGGAGGATTGAAAGGCGCACGCCTGGGCGTGCTGAAGCTCTACTTCGGCGAGGACGAAGACGGATCCGCCGTCGTCTCGAAGGCGATCGAGCAGATGAAGAAGGAGGGAGCGGAGACGATCGACGTCGACGTGCCGGGCCTCGGCGACCTCCTGCGCGACAGCAGCGTCATCAACATGGAGTTCACGCCGGACCTCGCGGCCTTCCTCGCGGCGCGCGAGGGCGCGCCGGTGCGGTCGCTCGAGGAGATCGTGAAGCGGGGGCTCTACGATGCGTCGATGGAAGCACGGTTGGCCACTCACCTCAAGGCCCCGCGCCCGGGCAGCGAAGAGTATCGCCGCGCGCTCATCAAGCGCGACGCGATCCGCAACGCGGTGCTCGCGACGATGGACGAGCATCGCCTCGCCGCCCTCGTCTATCCCACGATTCGCCGGAAGCCCGCCCGATTCGGCGAGCCGCAGCCGGGGACCAACTGTCAGCTCAGCTCGGCCTCCGGCCTCCCCGCGCTCAGTGCCCCCGCGGGGTTCACCGACGACGGCCTGCCGATCGGCGTGGAGTTCCTGGGCCGGGAGTGGAGCGAGAGCGACCTGCTCAAGGTCGGCTACGCATGGGAGCAGGCCTCGAAGCTGCGCCGGGCCCCGTTCAGCACCCCCGCCCTCGTGAACGGGAAAGCGCCTTCCCCGGTCTCATTTGCGGTGCGCGATGCCGCGCTGCGCGGCCGGTTCACCTACGAGCCGACCACGGGCGAGCTCAAGTTCACTGTGACCGTTACCTCTCCGGCGGGTCTCTGGCTCGTGGCCCTTCATCGTGCGGGCGAGGGCGGCTCGGGACCGATCGTGGCCCGGCTCGTCGAGGCGGGCGCCTCGGGGGGCAGCGGCACCGTTTCCCTTGGTCACCAGGACCGCGAGGCGCTGCTCGGTGGCCGCTTGTACGTACAAGTGCACGTCCTATCGTCGCCAATCACTCCGATGCGCCTGCCTCTCCGGTTGCCGTCGAGCTGATGGAATCCAAGCAAAGACGGCACCGGCTCGCGACGTTCCTGGCGGCGCTCGCGGTCCTCCTGGCGGTTCTGACGGTGCTTGGGTCCACCTCCCCACCCCGGCTCAGGCTCGGAATCTGGGCCGGGGCGGGAGCGGAGCGCGATGTGAAAATACTCCGCGACACCTGGGGCGTCCCCCACGTCTTCGGAAAGACCGACGCCGACGCCGCCTACGGCCTGGCCTGGGCCCACGCGGAGGACGATTTCCGGACGATCCAGAGCCGCCTCCTCGCCGCACGCGGCCGGCTGGCCTCGGTACAGGGCCAGGAAGGCGCGCCGAACGACTACGTGGTGGCGCTGCTGCGCGTGCGGGAGAGTGTCGACGCGAAGTACGCGAGCGACCTGTCGCCGCCGACGCGGGCGCTCTGCGAGGCCTACGCGGAGGCCCTCAACCGCTTCGCCGCGCTCCATCCGGACCAGGCCCTTCCCGCCCTCTATCCCGTGACCGGCAAGGACGTGGTGGCCGGCTTCGTTCAGGCCGTGCCTTTCTTCTTCGACCTCGACAAGGTCCTGCAGGAGCTGATGGGGCCGGCCCGCGTGCGGCCCGTGTCCCGCAAGGGAGACGTGTCCACCGCTTCTTCCGAGCCAGTGGACAGCCCGACCGGGTCCAACACGATCGCGGTGGCTCCGTCCCGCTCGGCGGACGGCTTCACCCGCCTCGCCGTCAACTCGCACCAGCCGTGGGACGGCCCCTTCGCCTGGTACGAGGCGCACGTCCACAGCGAAGAAGGATGGGACATGACGGGCGGCGTCTTCCCCGGCGCGCCCGTGATCCTCCACGGCCATAACCCAGACCTGGGCTGGGCTTTCGTGGTCAACCATCCCGACCTCGTCGACGTGTACGTGCTCGAGACGAACCCCGAGAACCCGAACCAGTACCGCTTCGACGGCGAGTGGCGAGACCTGGAAGTGCGCCGCGTCCCCATCGACGTGCGGCTCTTCGGGAGCTTCCGCTGGGCCTTCGAGCAGGAGGTCCTCTGGTCCGTGCACGGGCCCGTGCTCCGCCGGCCCCACGGCACCTACGCTCTTCGCTTCCCGAACATGGGCGACGTGCGCGCGATCGAGCAATGGTTCCGCATGAACAAGGCCCGGAGCCGGGGCGAGTGGGAAGAGGCCCTCCGCATCGGGGGCATCCCCAGCTTCGACATCGGCTACGCCGACCGGGAAGGCCACATCGAGTACGTCTACAACGCCCGGCTGCCCCTGCGCGCCGAGGGCTACGACTGGAAGCAGTACCTGCCCGGGGACACGAGCGAGACGCTGTGGACGGAGTACCTGCCGTTCGACAAGCTGCCGCGCGTGGTGGACCCGCCCGCCGGCTTCGTGGTCAACGCGAACAGCACGCCCTTCGAGGTCACCGCGGGTCCCGGCAACCCGAACCCCACCGACTACTCGAAGACGTTCGGCATCGAGACGCACCTCACGAACCGCGGCCTGCGGGCCCTCGAGCTCTTCGGCGGCGACCGGGAGATCACGCGCGAGGAGTTCGAGCGCTACAAGTTCGACACCGCCTATTCGAAGCGCTCGACGACCGCGCTTCGCCTCCAGTCGCTCCTCTCCGGACCGCCCCCCGACGACCCCCTCGCCCGTCGGGGCTTCGAGCTCCTGCGTCGCTGGGACCTGGAGACGGACGCGCAGAACCCCGCGGCCGCCCTCGCGGTCATGACCCTGAGCCCCCCTTTCGACAACCGGCCCCGACCGGTCGCCCCCGACGAGCTCGTCCGCCGTCTGGAGCGCGCGGCCCGCGAGCTGCAGGCGGTGTTCGGCCGTCTCGACGTGCCCTGGGGCGAGGTGAATCGCCTGCGGCGCGGAGCGGTCGACCTGCCTCTGGGGGGCGCTCCCGACACGCTGCGCGCCATCTACACGAGCCGGGACGAGGACGGGCGGCGCCGCGGGATCGCCGGGGACAGCTACGTGCTGCTCGTGGAATGGGACCGCGCGGGACGCGTCTCCTCACGCTCGATCCACCAGTACGGCAGCGCGACCGCGGACGAGCGCTCACCCCACTACGCCGACCAGGCCCCGCTCTTTGCCCGCTACGAGCTCAAGCCGGCCTACCTGGAGGAGGCGGACGTCCGGGCGCACCTCGAGCGCGAGTACCGGCCGGGCGGACCGCCCATCCTCCCCGTCCTCTGTCACTGACGGGGGCCCGGGGCCTCAGCGGCCGGTCAGGGCCCGGCGATAGAGCCGGGCCACGGTCTTCATGCCCTCGTCGGTGAAGTGCGGCCCGCCCTTGGTGAACACGTCGCAGCTCGCCGCCTCGACCTTGGGGCCGACCGCAAGGAGCCGGGGGTAGCGCCCGGCCACCGCGGCCACGGCCTCGTCGACGTAAGGCCCGACCACGCTCATGGGATTACCGCAGCTCTCGTTGCGCGGGCCGCGCAGCATGGTCAGAAGCTCGACCCGGCGGAGACCGGGATACTTGAGGCGCAGCACCTCCACCACCTCGAGCAGCTTGGCCTCCCAGGCTTCCTTCGTCTGGTACTCCCAGTTGACCGCGGTGAAGATCACGCGGTCGGGGTCGCGCACGCGGTCCCGGCACGGGGACTGCGGCGGCAGGGTCCAGAGATCGCTCTGGGGATCGGCCCAGAGGTCGAGGAAGGCCTTGCTCCGCCAGAGGGCCTGCCAGTGGTCGCCGTCGAGGCCGTCTTCGAAGCCGGCCCCGAACCAGTCTCCGGTTACGGAGACCCCCATGACCTGGGTGCAGACGAACCTGTCGCGCGCCTCCGCACCCGGCAACCCCGCGAAAGCGAGCCAGGCCACCGTCAGGGCGGCGCTCTTCGATGAAGGCCTCCAGGGCACGACCGCCTTATACCATCGGCGGGCGTCCGCCGGTGATTGACGCGAGGGCGGGCGCGGGCCTAGGCTCGCGGCATAAGCGCGAAGGAGGCGACCATGGCCGTCACCATCAAGAAGATCACGCTCTGGCGGGGCCGGATCGACAACCGGCCGGGAACACTGGCGGGGGTCCTGGAGCCCTTGGCGGAGGCGAAGGCGGATCTCCAGGTCCTGATGGGCTACCGCGAGCCGGGGCAGGCCCAGGCCGTGGTGGAGCTCTATCCCGTGTCCGGCTCGAAAGCGTCCGCGGCCGCGAGCCGGTCCGGGCTAGGACCCGCGGCCCAGCCGTCGCTGCTCGTCAGCGGCGACAACCGGGCGGGGGTCGGGCACCGGATCGCACGCGCCCTGGGCGATGCCGGCATCAACATCAACTTCCTGGTGGCCCAGGCCGCGGGCCGGAAGTACTCGATGGTCTTCGGGTTCGACACGGAGGCGGACGCCGCGAACGCGGCGAAGCTGATCAAGAAGGCGGCGTCGGCGAAGCGCTAGGGAGCGGGCCGGGAGGGCCCACGTGCGCCGCGAGGGGGGCTTCCGCCTCTTCGGGCTTGAACCCGAAGGGCCCCATCCCGCCCTTGTAGAGGATGCGTCCGCCCGTCCCCACGACGTAGATGCGCTCGGGCCAGGCCGCGAACGCCTTGCCCACCCGATCGTCGATGGGGTCGAGGGCCACGGGGATCCGGTACTGGAGCTTGTCGACGAGGATCTTCGCCGCTGCCTTCCGCTCGTCGTCCGTCTTCGGCTGATCGAAGACGACCTTGTCCTCGGCGTTCGACTTCATCTGCCACTCGTCGGCGGGATGCGCCTCGGAGATGTAGACGGTCAGGAAGTTCGCCCGGTCCCGGTACGTGTCGTAGATTCGATGAAGATCCCCGATCTTCCTGCGGAAGGGCGGTCAGGTACAGCTCCCGAAGACGAGGACGAGCGGCTTCTCGCCCCAGAGGGAGGCCAGGCGCACGGGGGAGCCGTCGTACCGCACGAGCTCGAGATCCGGGGCGAGATCGCCCACGCGCAGCGTCCCCCGCTCGCGACGGTCCCACTTGTTGTAGCGGAGTACCCCGGCGCGCACCAGGGCCATCCAGCTCGCGAAGCCCCCCGCCCCCAGGACGACGAAGGCGAGGGCGGTTCGCCAGACGATCCTGCGGCGAAGGAACGCCTTCAGCATCCGCAGATCATGCCACGACTCCGGTCGATCATATGAAGTGCTTGCCGCGGGCCCAGGCCTCGAGGAGCGGCCGTTTCCACCCGCGACAGACGAGGATGGGCCGGCGCGTCTCGTAGGGCATCGCGTAGGGCGATTCGATGCGGCCCGCCTCGCTGACGCTCTCGAACGTGTCGCGCAGGTCCTCGGCATCCATCCCGACCGCGATCACCACATCCGCCTTGTCCCGTCCCGGTCCCCACAAGAAATAGCTGTTGTGCTGGCTGACCGCCGGGGGGAGCCCGTGGCGGGGTCCGAAGTAGCGCAGCGCTCCCGCCTCGCCGTAGTTCGAGGTGACGATGAGGGCCCCGGGCCTCTCGCTCTCGGGAAGGGCGTCGTAGACCGCCGCCACCGCCGCCACCATCTCCTCCCAGCCGAACCGGTCGGCGAAGTGCTGGGGCAGCGGTCCGAGCGCGCTCCGCTCCGCCGGCACCGGGGCCAGGCCCAGGGTGCGCTGGTAGGCGATGAAGGCCTCGACCGGGAGGAGCGGGATCGCGAAGGGGGCGGTGAGCAGCCCGCCCACCGCGAGCACCGCGAGAACGACGGGCCGGAGGGCGGTGCGGCTCCGGGTCCAGCCTTCGAAGGCGACGGCGCCCGCGGCCAGCAACATCGGATAGGCGGGCCCGAGGTAGTAGGGCTTGCTCTTCTGCAGGAGCATGGTCACGAACGCCACCCCATAGATGATGCCGAACACGCGGAACTTGCGGCCGTCTCGGGTGGCGAGCAGCCAGAAGAGCCCGGCCAGCCAGAGCGCCGCGTTCAGGGGATGGATCTCGAGAATCTGCGCGCCGAAGAACTGCAGGGGCGTGAGGTCCGCGATCTTGTACTGCTTCGCGTTCCGGATGAACTCGAGCGTGGGCCAGTCGTAGCGCACCTGCCACAGCAGGTGCGGGACGAAGAGCACCCCGGCCAGGAGACCGCCCAGCCAAAGCTGCGGTCGCCGGAGATGCGAGCGCAGGGGGGTGACGACCACGGCCACCGCCAGCCCGAAGCCGAAGAACAGCACGCTGATCTTGTTCTGGAGACCCAGGCCGAGGAGGGCGCCCAGGACGAGCCAGCGGCTTGTGTCACCCGTGTTCACGATCCGCGCCACCAGGAGCGCCGACGCCGCCCAGAACAGGAGGTCGAACGCGTTCATCGAGAAGAAGCCGGTGATGGCCAGGTACTGGGGGACGATGGCCACGGCCAGCGCCGCGAGACCCTGGGCGAATCGTCCGCCCGAGAGCTCGCGGGCGAGGAGGGCGGTCAGGAATACGAGCGCAACCCCCACCAGCGCGGGCAAGACCCGGATCGCTCCCACCGACTCCCCCAGGAGCGCGCGCTGTGCCCAGAGCAGGGCGATCGAGAGCGGCGGGTGGTCGACGTAGCCCCAATCGAGGTGGTCGGCGCAAGCCAGGTAGTAGAGCTCGTCGCGGAAGATCCCGTACCCGCGGAGCGAGAGGACGTGCAGCAGCAACTGGGCGGCCGCGACCAGGTAGACGAAGGGGCCCAACCGTGGCTGCTCCATGCTTCAGCCTCGGGCCGGTTGGATGAGGGCCTTGACCACGGCCAGCCGCTCCATGTCCTCTAGGGCCTGCCCGGCCTCTTCCAGCCGGTATTCGCGCGTGATCAGCCGCGCCCACTGGAAGCGCGCATTGTGTCGGGCCATGAGCTGGACCGACCGGTGAAGGTGCGTGTACTCGTACCCCCAGCAGCCGAGGATCGTGACGTGCTTGCGGTTCATCTGGCGGTGGGGGTTCAGGGTCACGTCGCCGGCGTCGGTGTACTGGCCCACGACCAGGTAGCGCCCGGCGTCCCGCACCATGTCCAGGCCCTCACCCACGGCCGCGGGGTTTCCGGACGCCTCGATCACCACATCCGCCCCGCGGCCGTTTGTCCTCTCCATCACCCAGTGCACGCGGTCCTCCGGCGAAGTCTCCACGGTCACGTCGAGGACGTCCTCCGCGCCGAGACGGCGCGCCGCCTCCAGCCGGGCCGCGGGCGCCCCCAGGACAAAGACGCGCAGGGCACCCGCGAGCGAGGCGAACACGAGCGCGTTCAAGCCGACGGGCCCGCTCCCCTGCACGACCACGGTGTCCCCGAGCGCGATGCCCGCCCGCTCCACCGCGTGGAAGCCCGTGGGCAGGCCGCAACCGCCCCCCATGAAGTCGTGGGCGTCGATCCCGTCGGGCAGGGGGAGGACGCGCACCCCCGGCCGGAGCTCGATCCGCTCCGCCCAGCCTCCCAGGAGGCCGTCCGCGGCGCTCGTCGTGATCCCGTAGACCCGACGGTGCGGGCAGCGCGTGGCGGCCTTGGCCACCAGGCAATGCCAGCAGGAGCCGCACGTGCCGTACACGTCGTAGAACGTCACGAGCCGGCCGACCTCGATCGCCTGTCCCTCCACGTCGCGCAGCGCGCCGTTCGTCTCCAGTACCCGCCCGCAGCTCACGTGACCGGGGATGATCGGGTAGGGCACGCCCGCGAGCCGGCCGTGATGCAGGTGCACGTCGGTGCCGCAGACCTCGCTGGCTACCGTCTCCAGGAGGGCGCCCCCCGGCGCGGGCGGGGGCACCTCGAGGCGGCGAGCCTCGAGCGGGCGGCGGGGAGCGGACATGACCATGGCCAGGGCGGTCAGCATCCGTCTGGGTGTCCTCGGCTGGCCGGTCTCATCCGCGGAATGCTACCCCAGAGTCCGGAAAGGCCGTGGGCCCGGGCGGACTTGCGAGATTTCACGGCTTTTTGCTTGACCAGTCATCTATTGCCCCGCTATCGTCGTGGCTCTGCGATGGCCCCGATCCTGGAGGAGATCCGCCAGAGCCGGCCCTTCCCTACCGCATCCGCGGAGGGGGTCGTCTCCCTTCTCCGCACCGCCGACTTCCTGCGCCGGGCGCTGGCCGCGGTGGTGGAGACGCGCGGGATCACCCTTCAGCAGTACAACGTCCTGCGCATTCTCCGCGGCGCGGGCGCCCGGGGCCTGCCCACCCTCGAGATCTCGGAGCGGATGGTCGAGCAGGCTCCCGGCATCACCCGCCTCCTCGACCGTCTGGAGGAGAAGAGGCTGGTGCGCCGAACCCGCGGCCCCCGCGATCGGCGACAGGTGCTATGCCGCATCACCCCCGCCGGCCGCCGCGTGCTCGGCGCCCTCGACCGGCCCGTGGACCGGGCTTCCGACGGCCTGCTCGAGCCCCTGGGCGCCGCCCGCACCCGCGAGCTCGTCCGCTTCCTCGACGTGGTGCGCGCGGCCGAGCCCGGCAACGGCAAGAGACCCAATTCCAGCAAACCAAGGAGACGATGACCGATGAATCCTAGACCCGCCCTCCTGGCCGTGCTCCTCGCGGCCACCCCCGCCCTCGCCAGCGAGACCTACGTCGTGGACAAGGCCCACTCCGAGGCGATCTTCACGGTGCGCCACCTCATGAGCCGGGTCACCGGGAGGTTCGGCGATCTGTCCGGCACCATCAACGTCGACCGCGCGAAGCCGGAGGCCTCCTCGGTGGAGTTCACGATCCAGACGTCGAGCATCGATACCAACCAGCCGGACCGGGACAAGCACCTGCGCTCCGCCGATTTCTTCGACGTCGAGAAGAACCCCCAGATCACGTTCAAGAGCTCCAAGATGAAGGCCACGGGCAAGGACACCTACGACGTCACCGGGACCTTCACCATGCGGGGCGTGGCCAAGGAGATCACGCTCCCCGTGACCGTGCTCGGCGAGATGAAGGACCCCCGCGGCACCCCGAAGATCGGCTTCGAGACCTCGACCACGATCAACCGCCAGGACTACGGCGTCTCCTGGAACCGGGCCCTCGACGCCGGCGGCTACATCCTGTCCGACGACGTGAAGATCACGATCACGCTGGAGGCCGGCCTGAAGAAGGAAGAGGCGCCCGCGGCCAAGTAGTCCCACGCGCGTGGCGAACGTCCATCCGACGGCCCTCGTGAGCTCCGGCGCCCATCTGGGCGTCGGAGTGTCGGTCGGAGCCTACGCCGTCATCGAAGACGGCGCCGTCATCGGCGACCGTACCGAGGTCCGCGCCCACGTCCGTGGTCAAGCGCTACACCACCCTCGGCGTGGGCAACCAGGTGCACGAAGGGGCGGTGCTCGGCGGAGAGCCTCAGGACCTCGCGTTCAAGGGCGGGGAGACCCGGCTGGTGATCGGCGACGGCAACCGGATCCGCGAGCACGTCACCCTGCATCGCGCCTCGAAGGAAGGGGGCGTGACCACCATCGGCTCCGAGTGCTTCCTGATGGCGAGCGTGCACGTGGCCCACGACTGCCGGATCGGGGACCGGGCCATCCTCGCCAACAACACCGCCCTCGCCGGCCACGTGGAGATCGGGGAGCGGGCGTTCGTCTCCGGAGGCGTGCTCGTCCATCAGTTCGCGCGGATCGGCCGGCTGGCCATGGTGGGGGGCCACTCCTCCGTGCGCCTGGACTGCCTCCCCTTCGTCACCTCCGACGGGGACCCGGCCCGCGCCCGCGGCCTGAACCTCGTGGGCCTGCGCCGCGCGGGCCTGGCCGCGGGCCAGGTGCGCACGCTCAAGGAGGCCTACCGCCTCCTCCTGCGTCGGGGGCTCCTCCTCGAGGCGGCATTGGAGAAGATGACGGCGCTCCAGGACCCCCTGGTCGACGAGCTGGTGGCCTTCGTGCGGTCCTCCAAGCGCGGCTTCGGCCACGCCGCGCGAGACTCGGAGGACTAGCGGGCACGCCAGGGCGGCGCGGTCTGCGCGTGTTGTAGACTCGAACCGTCGCCCCTTTCCCGGAGATGCGAGTCATGGCAATGGCAAAGAGGATCGTCCTTTTCATCGCGACCAACATCGCGATCATGGTCGTGGTCTCGATCGTCCTCGGCATCCTGCGGGCCGCCGGGATCCTGAACCTCGGCGGTGGTCAGGGCGGCCTCCTCGTCTTCTGCCTCGTCTACGGCATGGGGGCGTCGTTTGTCTCGCTCCTGATGTCGCGCCAGGTGGCCAAGTGGTCGATGGGAGTGAAGCTGGTCGACGGGCAGACCGGCAACCCGGAGCTCGACTGGCTCCACAACACGGTGGGCAACCTCAGCCGGCAGGCCAACCTGCCCATGCCCCAGGTCGGGTACTACGATTCGCCGGAGGTCAACGCCTTCGCCACCGGGCCGAGCAAGAAGCGCACGCTCGTGGCCGTCTCCTCCGGCCTGCTGCGCACCATGAAGCGCAGCGAGGCGGAGGCGGTCCTCGGCCACGAGATCACCCACATCCGCAACGGGGACATGGTGACCATGGTCCTCATCCAGGGCGTGGTGAACGCCTTCGCGCTCTACCTCTCCTACGTGGTCGCGGGCATCGTGCGCTCCGCCCTGAGCTCGCGCGACGACGGCCGGCCTTCCTTCCTCAGCGAGATCGCCGCCCAGCTCGTCTACATCGCCAGCCAGATCGCCTTCACCCTCCTGGGCTCGCTCATCACCGCCTGGTTCTCGCGCCAGCGCGAGTTCCGCGCGGACGCGGGAGGGGCCGAGCTCGCCGGCCGGGGGAACATGGTGTCGGCGCTGCGCGCGCTGATGGCAACCCAGAACACCGTGGACAAACGTCACGCGGCCCTCGCCAACCTCAAGATCGCGGGCGGGGGGGGCTTCCTGCAGCTCTTCGCGAGCCACCCCCCGCTCGAGCAGCGGATCGCGGCCCTCGAGGGGCGCGCCTAGCCTTCGGAGACGAGGGCGGCGACGAGCGCGGCCCGCCGCGACAGGTCGGCGACGTCGACGTGCTCGCTCCGGGAATGGGCCCCGCCCCCCCGCGGCCCCAGCCCGTCCAGGGTGGGCAGGCCCGCGGCCGCGGTGAGATTGCCGTCGGAGGCGCCCCCCACCTTCACCGCCCCCATCTCGAAGCCGAGAGAGAGCGCGATCTTGCGCGCGCGCTCGTAGAGCGCCTCCGAGGCGGGCGTGGGCTGCATGGGCGGCCGGTCGAAGTGCCCCTGGGGATTGACGAACACGCGCGGGTCGGCCGAGCGGTAGTCCGCCAGCGCGCGCTCGACCCGCTCTCCTTCGTCCCGGGACCACACCCGCGCGTCCACGGTGAGGGTGGCCCGCTCGGGGACGACGTTGGACGTGGTCCCTCCCCGAGCCACGGTGGCGGTCACGGTGGTGCCCTTGTCGCGGTCGGCCAGCGTCTCCACGAACAGGAGGAAGCGGGCGAGCTCGGCGAGAGCGGACGCCCCCTTCTCCGGCTCGAGCCCGGCATGCGCCGCCTTGCCCGTGAACGTCACCTCGAACGTGCCCGTTCCCTTGCGCGCGATCTTGGCCGCGCCGTCCTCCGAGGGCTCCAGCACCAGGACCTGGCGGTGGCGCCGGGCCACGGACAGCAGCAGCTCGCGAGAGGCGGCCGTCCCCACCTCCTCGTCGGGGACGAGCAGGAGGGTCACGGCGGGCGGCCGCGGCTCTTTCACCAGCTCGGCGAGCACGGCCAGGGCCACCGCGATGCCCGCCTTCATGTCGAAGATGCCGGGGCCGGTGGCGCGCTCCCCCTGCATGCGGAAGGGGAAGGTGGCCAGCGTCCCCGCGGGCCAGACCGTGTCGTGGTGGCCGAGGAGGAGGCTGGCGTTGTCTCGCGCGCCCACGCCGGCCAGCACCGCCTCTCCTCTCGGCGGGCAGGGGCGCAGCTCCGCGGCCACTCCCCGCTCGCGCAGGCGGTCGCGAATCCAGCTCGCGAGCGCGGACACGCGCGGCGAGTCGTCGGACGGGCTCTCCATCCGGACGAGGGTCTCCAGGTCCGAGCAGATCCGGGGGGTGGTGCCTTCGAACAGCTGGAGCCAGCGTCTCGACATCGCGCCTCTTCCTCTCGGCTGGGCGAGAATGATAGCCGCTTCTCAGCCGACCTTGTGGATCAGCTCCTCCACCACCAGGAACCACGCCTGAAGCTCGGTCGCGGTCGGCGCCAGCTCGTAGGGGTGATGGTGGCAGGCCCGGCTCAGGGCCGACCAGGCGTGGCTGGTGCGGGCGGCGAGGTCCGCGTCCCCGAGGTAGGTGCGCAGGCAGATGAGCTGGGTCCTCATCGTGCAACCCGGGAGGTCGAGCGCCTGACGCTCCCAGAGCCGGTGCAGGGTCGTGGCCAGGGCCTGGCCCGCGAGGAGGGCCGAGGCACGCGGCCACAGGCCGGCCGTCGACGGGTCTCGTCGGCGGAGCAGGCCTCGGGCCATGTCCAGGACGTCGCGCGGCGCTTCCGCGTTCCTCGTCAACCGAGTCCCCGGAGCCAGGCGACGAGCTTGCTGGCCAGACGCACCAGATCGAGCGCCGCGGACCCCGGGACCTCACTCCCCTCCTCGCAACGACGGAACGTCTCCGCGAGCGGGGGTCCGGCCTCTCGCTCGAGGTGCCTGGTCACTTCGGGGCCACGCGCGGCGTCGTCGAAGAGGGCGAGGGCCATGAGACCGGTCAGGCTTCCGGCCTCGCTCAGGATCCGCTCGACCCCGCCGTGGGACTCGCCCCGGTTCAGCCGGCGGCGCCGCACGACCTCCATGGACGCCGCCTCGAGGGCGAGGCGACAGAGCCCCGGCACCACCCGGGCCGCCGCCGACGAGGGGAGCTCGGCCGTGCCCGCCACGGTAATCGCATCTTCGAGGTAGCGCCCGACGGGATCGAGAGAGCGGCGCAGCTCCACCACCGAGGCCTCCCGGCGCGTCACCTCGATGATCTCGGCGGCGATGTCGAGCCGGCGAACCGCTTCGGGCAGGCGGTCGTCGTGGGTGAAGACCACGACCTGGCGGTCCGCGGACGCGCTCTCGAGGACGCGGGCGAGGCCGTCCACCCGGGCGGGGTCCATGGACTGCACGGGGTCGTCGATGACGATGAAGCGGAACGGGCTCTCGGGGAGAGTGGCCCTCGGCACGAAGAGGCTGAGGGCAAGCGAGTGCAGCTCCCCCTGGCTCATGACCCCGAGAGCGGCTCCTTCGACGCCGTCCACGGTGACGTCGAGAACCACGCGGCGACGAGTGCCATCTCCGGTGAGCTGGATCCGCCCCAGCTCCACGTGGCTCTGCTGCCGGAGGCGCTCCCAGATCCGCGCCGCCTTCTCCGCGATGGGCCCGAAGCGGTCGTCACGGATCCCCGCCGCCGCCTTCTTGAGCCAGGCCTCCGCCGGCTTGATGCGCTTCAGGTCCCCGGCGCCGCTCACGGCATCGCGGGCGCCGAGGAGCCAGCTCGCGATCTCCACGGCCACGGGACGCCACGCATCCTCCTTGCGCCCCAGCTCCGCTCGCGCCGCATCGCGCAGGCGGACGACCGCCTCGCGCAGCGGTCCGCTGGCCTTGTCCACGTGATCGGCGAGCGCGCCGAGGTCGGCGATCGTTCCCGCCTGCACCCAGCGCCCGAGCGCTTCCACCAGCTCGCCCAGGTCCAGCCCCACTTCGCTCGCCCGCTGCAGCGCGTCCGCCTTCAGGATGGCCAGGCCCTCCCACTGGCGCCGGGCCGCTTGCGCCCGTTCATCGGCGGCCTCCGCCTCCCGCGCCGCCTCGTGGAGCTGCTTGGTCGTGGTCCGGCCCCGCTCGGCCCACGCGCGGTCGAGGGCCCCCTTGCGGCCGCAGACCGGGCACTCGCCGTCTCCGTGGGCGGCGTGGTAGGCGAGTGCCTGGTCGAGGAGCTGCGCCGCGTCGCGGGAGCGGGCGGCCGCGGTGCCCGCCGCCGAGGTCAGCGCCTTGCCCGCCTCGCGCATCTCCGCGACGGCGGCCGCCACCCGGGCCGGGTCGGGGGGTTCGAGACCCGCGACCCCCCGCAGCACCTCCACCTCCGCCGCCCCCGTTCCCAGGGAGGCGCTCTCGGCGAGAATGGCCTGCACGGCGTCCAGGTCCCACTCCCTCCCCTCGATGGCCGCCGCCACGCGCCGCGCCCGCTCGTCGTCGACGCCGCGCAGGCGCTCGAGGAGGCGGGCTCGCGACTCGGTCGCCTCCTTGAGGCTCTTCTCACGGGAGCGGCGGGCCTCCTGAAGTGCGCCCTGGGCCTGGACCAGGTCTTCGAGGCCGAGGATGGAGGACAGGGCGTCGTACAGCTTCGAGGGGCCTTCGTCGAGCAGCGAGCCCAGCTCGTTGTAGGAAAGGAAGGGCCGATGCGTGCGCAGGGCGCCCCCCCAACCGAGGGAGTCGAGGTCGGATGCGGTCCCGCTGGTGAGCTCGACCGCGACCTCCGCGATCTCGAACGGCGCCGCCGCCTCCCATCGCCGCGAAACCACGCACGGGCCCGGCTCGCCTTCGACGAGGAAGGCCGCCCTCAATCCGGCCGCGGGATGATGGAGGTTCCGCCACCCGTCGCGCCACACCGCGGCGCGCTCCTTCCAGCGCAGGCTGTCGCCGGTGAGCAGGACCTCGAGGGCCTCGGCGAAGCTCGATTTGCCGGAGCCGTTGCGTCCGACCACGAGGGTGAGGCCGGGGCCGGGCGTGAGCTCCAGGGTCTGCCGGGGCCCGATGCCGCGGAACCCTTCGACCGCGATCGAGCGGAGGAACGCGCCCGTCGGGGGGGGGGAAGCGCGGGCGAGGAGCGGCCGTGGGGAGTCTCCACTCCCCGAGAGCTCGGCCTCGAGGCCCTTGTCCCCGTCCAGGGCTCCGAGGACGAGGGCGCCCCAGGCCCGGTCGACGGAGTCGTCGGCCTCGAGCCGAGCCAGGACGATCGTCCGGAGTCCGGGATCCACGCTCGCCTAGTCTACTGCGCGCATCCGGCGCGCCCGGTGGGCCAGAATAACAAACGATGAGAAGGCGCCCATCGACGCTCGCCGTGCTCCTGCTCGTCTTGCCGCTGCGCGCCCTCGCCGAAGACGCCAGGCCCCGCGCCGACTACGGCCCGGTCGTGGCGGCCCTCGCGCGCTTCGCCGATCACGAGCGCGAAGACAAGGGGATCCCCGGCCTTTCGATCGCTCTCGTGGACGATCAGGACGTCGTCTGGTCCGCCGGGTTCGGTGGGGCCGACGAGGAGGGGACGATCCCCGTGACCGCGGAGACCGTCCACCGCGTGGGATCGGTCTCGAAGCTCTTCACCGACGTCGCGGTCATGCAGCTCGTGGAGAAGGGCGTCCTCGACCTCGACGCTCCGGTGATGCGCTACCTCCGCGACTTCCAGCCCGAGAACCCCTTCGGGGGGACGATCACCCTGAAGATGCTGATGGCGCACCGCTCTGGCCTCGTGCGTGAGCCCCCGGTCGGCAACTACTTCGACCCCACGCCGGCCACGCTCGCCGACACCGTGCGCAGCCTCAACCACACCACCCTCGTCTATCCACCAGGCCAGCGCACGAAGTACTCCAACGCCGGCATCGCCGTGGTGGGGCGCGTGCTCGAGCGCCAGCAGCGCGAGCGCTTCGCGTCGTACGTGAAGCGGTCCGTCCTCGAGCCGCTGGGGCTGCGCGCGAGCGCCTTCACGCCCGAGCCCGCGCTCGCCCCCCGCGTCCCCTACGCGATCATGTGGACCTACGATCCGCGCGTCTTCCCCGTTCCCCGGTTCGAGCTGGGGATGGCCCCGGCGGGCAGCCTCTACTCGACGGTGGGGGATCTCGGCCGGTTCTTGTCCTTCCTCTTCGCGCGCGGCCGCGGCCCGCGAGGCCCGCTCCTGAAGCCGGAGACGCTCGAGCGCATGTGGAAGCCGGCCTTTCCCGAGACCGCGGGGGCCGCGAGCTTCGGCCTCGGCTTCCGTCTCGCGACCTTCGAGGGGCGGCGTCTCGTCGGCCATGGCGGCGCGATCTACGGGTTCGCGACCTCGCTCCAAGCGCTCCCCGACGACAAGCTGGGGGTGGTGGTGGTGGCCACCAAGGACGGCGCGAACGCCGTGACCGATCGAATCGCCGCCTACGCCCTTCGGCTCCTGCTCGCCCGCCGCGAAGGCCGGCCGCTTCCCGAGGCGGAGACGACAGGGCGGCTGGATCGGGCGCTCGCGCGCCGCCTCGCTGGGCGCTACGTCAAGGGCGACGCCTGGGTAGAGCTCGACGAGCGAGCGGGCGCACTGCACCTCACGCGCAGCGACGGGGCGGAGCGCCTTCGGCTACGGGCGCGGGGCAGGGATCTCGTGGTGGACGACGTGCTGGACTACGGGCTCGCTTTGGCGCCGGAGGGCGGGAACCTGCGGGTGGGCGACGACGTGTTCACGCGTGTCGCTTCCGAGCCGCCTCCCCCGACGAGCCCGCGTTGGACCGGGCTCGTCGGGGAGTTTGGCTGGGACCACAACACGCTCTTCATCCTCGAGCGGCGCGGCCGGCTGGAAGCCCTCATCGAGTGGTTCACGTCCTACCCGCTGGAGGAAGTCTCGCCCGACCTCTTCCGCTTTCCCTCGACCGGGCTCTACCCCGGCGAGACACTGCGCTTCACCCGGGACCCGGGAGGTCGCGCGACCCGGGTGAGCCTGAGCGGCATCGACTTCGTGCGGCGCGCCTCCGGGGTGCAGGATGGCGTCTTCCGGGTCACTCCCCTGCGCCCCGTCTCCGAGCTGGTCGAGGAAGCGCTCCGGGCACGGCCTCCGGCGGAGTCGGCTGACCTGCTCCCCCCCGCCCTCGTCGACCTCACGACCCTCGACCCGACCATCAAGCTCGACGTGCGCTACGCCACCACCGACAACTTCCTCGGCGTCCCCGTGTACCGCGAGGGCCGGGCCTTCCTGCAGCGGCCCGCGGCGGAGGCCCTCGTCCGCGCCCACCGCCGCCTCGCCGAGCAGGGCTACGGCCTGCTCATCCACGACGCCTACCGCCCCTGGTACGTGACCCGGGTCTTCTGGGAGGCCACCCCGGAGGACAAGCACACGTTCGTGGCCAATCCCGCGAATGGCTCCCGCCACAACCGCGGCTGCGCGGTGGACCTGACGATGTACCGGCGGGCCGACAGCCGGCCCGTCCAGATGCCCGGCGTCTACGACGAGATGTCGGAGCGGTCCTATCCCGACTTCCCCGGCGGCACCTCGGAAGAGCGCTATCTCCGCTCCGTGCTGCGGGAGGCCATGGAGGACGAGGGCTTCAGCGTGAACGAAGCCGAGTGGTGGCACTTCGACTATCACGACTGGCGGCGCTACCCGATCCTCAACCTCACGTTCAGCGAGTTGGACGAGGCCCGCTGAGGGCAACAAACCCGTTGCCTCGGCGTGGGCCTCGTGCTTGAATCGCTCCCGCCCTCGAAAGGAAGAAGGAGGATCCCATGACGGAGCGAAGCGAAGACCTTCCCCTGCGGTCGCTCGTCCTCGTCCCCGCGATCATCACCCTCGCCGTGACCCTGGTCCGCCTGGGGGGCGAGCTCCTGAGCTGGTCGCCCACGTTCTTCAGCCGCGCCGCCGGGGGTGCGGGCGCCATCGTGGGCATCGTCTGGCTGGTGCCGATCTTCGGGGTCTACTTCGCGCTCAAGCTCGTCCGGATGGGCCACGGGCCGAGCGGCGCGGGCCGGGCGATCGGGATCGCGCTCGTCGCGCTGCTCTTGCTGCCGGCAACGATCGCGGTCGCCCTGAAGATCGACCTGCCCTTCCGCGTCGCCGTCCTGGGCGTGGGCTCCGTGGTGGCCCTGCTCGTCGCCTTCCGCGCGTGGCCCGCCCTCGCCCGCACCCTCTTCGCCTACGGGCTCGCCGCGCGCATCCCCGTCGTGGTGGTCATGCTCGTGGCCATCCTCTCGAACTGGGGAACGCACTACGAGCTCGGGCCTCCGGGGTTCCCGGAGATGGCCGCGCTGCCGAAGTGGTTCTGGATCGGCCTTCTGCCTCAGCTCACCTTCTGGATGGCCTTCACCGTGATCGTCGGAGGCCTCTTCGGAGGACTGGCCGCCCTCGTCGCCGGGCGTCGCGCCGTTCCCGCCCCTCTCGGAGCCGCCCACTAGACCCCCTGGCATACCTCCTGGAGGGCCTCGATGTCCGATAAGCGAACGAACGCCGGCTAGCGAGAGGCCGACGCGTCCCGGCCCTGCCGTCCCGGGCCCGCGAGCACGGTGAGGGCGATGCCTCCCAGGACGAGGGCGCCCGCCCCCACGAGACGGAGGGTGACCGACTCTCCGAGGAACGCCACGCCTCCCGCCGCGGCCAGCACCGGCACCGCGAGCTGGACGACGGCCGCACGCACGGGGGTGAGGCCGCGGAGCGCCGCATACCAGACCGCGTAGCCGAGGCCGGAGGTGATCGCACCCGAAGCGGCGGCGAGGAGGAGCCCCGCCGTCGAAGCGTGCGCGGTGCGAGCGAGAATCAGGCTCGCGACGACGGCGAGCGGGGTCGAGCGGCCGAAGTTGGAGGCATTGGCCGCGATGGGATCCGGAGCACCGCGTCCCCGCAGCGAGTAGGCCCCCCAGCCCGCTCCGGCAAGGGCCATGAGCGCCGCCCCCGCCGGGTCCGAAGCGGACAGCCCGGGCGCGACGAGCAGGACGAGGCCGGCGAGTGAGATGAAAAGCCCGAGCCATTCCGCCGGCGACGGTCGGTGGCCGGCGGCCATCCCCCACCCGATCATCGTGACCTGCACGGCCCCGAACAGGATGAGCGCGCCCGTCCCCGCGTCGAGACGCAGGTAGGCGAGGGAGAAAGCGATCGCGTAGAGGAAGAGCGCGCCCGCCGCGGTCCAGCTCCCCGCCCCCTGCTTCGGGCCCGCGGCCGCTCCCCTGCGGCCACTCAGCCCGGCGAGGAGCCCGAGCGCGAGTGCACCCGCCGCGAGCCGCACGAGCGTGAAGGTGCCCGCGTCCACGAGGCGGGGTCGCAGGGCCGCGCGGGCGAGGAGGGAGTTGGAGGCGAAAGCGACGAGCGCGGCTGCCGTGAGGAGAGCCGTGGCTCGTTTCACGGGGTCAGACCGCGGTCACAGGAGCCCGCGGATGAAGCCCCCATCCACCGCGATGGACTGTCCGGTGATGTACGCAGCCCGCTCGGAGACCAGGAAAGCCACCAGCGCCGCCAGCTCGCGCGGCTCGCCCAGGCGGCGAGCGGGGGTCAGCGCCTCCCAGCGCGCGACCACGTCGGCGGGGGCACGGCCTTCCGCCGCCGCCATCGCCTCGGACAGCTCTACCAGGCGGTCCGTGCGCGTGTAACCGGGCAGCACGTTGTTCACGGTGATCCCCTGGGCGGCCACCTCGTTGGCGAGGGTCCGGGCCATGCCCGTGACCGCGGCCCGGATCGAGTTCGAGAGGATGAGACCGTCCACCGGCTGCTTCGCGGCCATGGAGGTGACGTTGACGATGCGGCCCCAGCCACGCTCCTGCATCCCGGGCAGCACCGCCCGCGTGAGCTCGATCGCGCTTCGGAGAAGCAAGCGGACGGCCGCGTCCCAGGCCTCGGGCCCATGGCTCGCAAAGGGGCCGGAGGGTGGCCCTCCCGTGTTCGTGACCAGGATGTCGATGCGCCCGTGGTCGCGGCGTCCCGCTTCGACCACGTGCTGCACGTCTTCCAGCCGAGTCAGATCGGCGGTGACCGCCGTGACCGGCACTCCGTGCGCCTTCGCGAGCGTGTCCCTGACCGCGCGGAGCGCGGGCTCCCCCCGCGCACACAGGACGAGAGAGGCGCCCTCCGAGGCCAGCTCCTCCGCGATCGCCCGCCCGAGCCCCTGGCTGGAGGCGGCGACGAGCGCGACTTTGCCCCGCAGTCCGAGGTCCATCGGCTACTTCTGCCGCAGGTAGGCGTCGGTACCGTCCAGCCAGTCCTGGCGCGGGGGCGAGAAGACGTCCACGTCGAGCGTGTCCTCGAGCGCCTCCGCCTTGTGGGGGAGGTTCGAGGGGATGACCAGAACCTCGCCCGCGCGTACCACCTGCTCTTTGTCGCCGTTCTCGCCGAGCCAGAAATGGAGGGCGCCCTCCAGCACGTAGGTGAGCTGCTCGTTCTCGTGGGAATGCTTCGGCACCACGCAGCCTTTACGAAGGTAGACGTGGGCGAGCATCATGCGCTCCCCGGTGATGAGCCTCCGGTCGAGAAGCTCGTTGAGCTTTTCCTTGGGGAGGTCCTCCCAGCGGTGGAAACGGGCCTCGGCCTTGCTTTCCATCGGCTTGCTCCTCTCGCCGGCGACGGCGGCCGCGTGCACGGTGTGCAGGATCATGAGCTTCTGCCAGACCTTCCGGGACAGGCCGGTGGTGAGGTCCTCCACCTCGTTCACGGCGGCGAGGGCCACGCTGTCCTCGAAGCCCTGGATGTACAGCGCGGCCAGCTTGCCCGTGAGGGAAAGCATCTCGCTGCAGTAGTCGAGATAGCGGCTCAGCTCGAAGGGCTCGAGCCGCCGCGGCGGAAGGACTCCGGTCTCCCGGCCGCGGTGGAGCACCCACTCCGGATCCTTGGTGAGCTGGTGCATGTCGATGATGTGGGCGACGGCCCGCAGCTCGTTGATCGCCTCGAGAGCCCTCCGCCTCTTGATCCGCGTCTCCATCGTCACCAGGAAGAAGACCGCGGCCCCCACGAGGACGACGTCGTTGATCCCCGCCTCCAGGGCTTGCACGAAATCGAACAGGACGAAGGGCTCCTCGGGGAGGCGCAGTCGGAGCGCCGTCCCCAGCAAGCCGGCCACGATGAGGGCGACGAGGGCCACGACGGCCACGCGCAGGGGAAGGATGGGACGGGAGATCCAGGCCGTGCGCTCCCGGGCCCGGGCCGCGATCATCTCGAGCTGGCGGCCCACCCCGGCCAGGCCGGAGCCCGGGAAGCGGCTCTCCACCCGCCGGCAGAGGTGCTCGATCGTCTCCGAGACCTGACGGACGTCGAGCTGCCGGAAGGCTTCTGGGGGTCTGCTCTTCTCGCCCACGAAGCGGGAGACTAGCACGGCGGGGGCGAACTCGTTCCAGAACGAGCTCTCACGGCTTTTCCACAGGCTCACGGCCGAGCCGCAGTGCCGAAAGCTTGCGCGAAGCGGAGACCCAGTAGAACTCCGCGATGCGGCCCTCCGCGTCCAGGAGGCACTCCAGATAGGTAGCCGAAGCCAGACCCGCCAGACCTCCCCCCACCACGACCGCGTCGTTCATCGGCCCCTCCCCGATTCGCCCCTCATCTCCTTCACGTCCGAGGGGCGCCAAAGGTGACACGGCCTGGTGTAGCTTCTGCCCAGAGCGCCCGTAGAGGTGAGACATGCCCCAGAAGATGCTGATCGACACCGATACCGCGTCCGACGACGCCGTGGCCCTGGTCATGGCCCTCCGTTCCCCGGACGTCGAGGTGCTGGCCATCACCGTGGTCGCAGGGAACGTGGGCACCGGGCAGGGCAGCCGCAACGCCCGTTACACGGTCGAGCTGTGCGGCCGGAGCGTGCCTGTCTACGAAGGTGCACGAAGGCCTCTGGTGAGGGAGCCCTTTCCGGCCACGTTCTTCCACGGCGAGGACGGGCTGGGCGACCAGGGCTATCCTCCTCCGCGCACGCCGCCCGCGCCCGGCCACGCCGTCTCGGCGATCATCGAGACCGTGCGGGCCCACCCGGGCGTGACCCTGGTGACCCTGGGCCCGCTCACGAACCTCGCCCTCGCCCTCCGGCAGGCGCCGGACCTCACGGAGAAGGTCGGCCGCTGCGTGGTCATGGGCGGCGTCGCCTGCCAGGTCGGCAACGTCACGCCCGCGGCCGAGTACAACATCTGGTGCGATCCCGAGGCCGCCCGCATCTGCTTTCGATCCGCGCTCCCCATCGAGATGGTGGGATGGGAGCTCTGCCGCGGCGAGGCCAACCTGGACGAGGATGACGTCGCCCGCTGCCGCTCCCTCGACACTCCCTTCGCGCACTTCACGCTCGACTGCAACGCCACCGCGCTCCAGGCCAATCGGGAGCTGCTGGGCGAGCCCGGGATCTCCCTCCCCGATCCGGTGGCGATGGCGGTCGCCCTCGACCCGACCCTCGCCACGCGAAAGAGCCGGCACTGGGTGGACGTGGAATGCGAGGGCATCCTGACCCGCGGCCAGACGGTGGTGGACGAGCTGGGAGTGGTGGGCCGCGGGCTCGCGAGCGCCGTGGGCTGGGAGTGGCGCGGCACCCGAGAGCCGAACGTCACGGTCTGCTGGTCGATCGACGTCGTGCGCTTCAAGGAGCTGCTCTTCCGATCACTGCGTTAGCCCTTTGGACCTTCGCTGTCCATTCGCCATGGCATCCTCCGGCTCCGGAGGTGGCCATGGGAACGGGTGATCGGAGTCTTGCCGCGGGCTCGGGCGGGAGCCTAGACTGGAGCCGTGCGGAGGCCTCGGACCTCGAGGGCATGAAGCAGGCGACCTACGAAGACGTGCTGGCCGCCCCCGAGAACAAGGTGGCAGAGATCCTGGACGGGGAGTTGTTCCTGAGCCCCCGCCCTGCCCCGCGGCACGCCGTGGCGGCGGCACGCCTGGGCGCGGTCCTGAACAACGCCTTCGACCACGGTCGCGACGGGCCCGGCGGTTGGTGGATACTGGGCGAGCCCGAGCTTCATTTCGGGAAGCACGTCGTAGTCCCTGATATCGGCGGGTGGCGCCGGGAGCGGATGCCCGTGATCCCTGAAGAGCCCTTCTTCTCCACAGCACCCGATTTCGTGTGCGAGGTGCTCTCCCCCTCAACGGAAAGGTTCGATCGCGGCCGGAAGCTCCGCATCTACGCCGAGGCGGGGGTGGCTCATGCGTGGCTGCTCAACCCGATCGAGCACACGCTGGAGGTGTTGCGGCTCCGGGAGGGAAGCTGGACGATCGCCGCGGTCCTCACCGGCTCGGAGGCGGCCCGAGCGGAGCCGTTCGAGGCGATAGTCCTGGAGCTGGGGTCGCTTTGGCCGGACGCTCCCGCGGAAGGCTGACCGGCCGGTTGCTCGACGCGCCTCGCCGACGCCTTTCGAGGATCGGTACCTTCCGGGATCTGGACGCGATCTAGTCAGACCGGAGGTGAGATCATGACCAACCTGGGCAAGGACGCCATGGTCGCTATCCTATTCCACGTCACGGCCAAGCCAGGCAAGCGGCAGGAGCTTGTCAAGTTCCTGGATTGGGACAGGGGAGAGTCAATGCTAAGAGAGCGCGGAACGCTCCGCTTTGACGTCTACCAAGACCCAGAAACCGACCACGCTTTCTACGTGTATGAGGTCTATGAAGACGCGGCCGCCTTCGAAGAGCATCAGCGGCATGAGCCATACGGACGATGGTCCTCCATTGAATTCCAGAATGACGTGGTACTCCGACATTTCGATCTCACGCTCGCCCTCTAGGCGGGCGCTCCGACAACAAGTGGCGGGACTCCTGAAAAGGGAGCAGTGGGATTGTCCTGGTAACGGCCACGGAACGAGTCTCGAGGGCGGCCCGCTAGAGCAGGGTGCCGTGCAGGATGCGCGCGGCCACCTCGAAATAGATCACGATCCCGGTCACGTCCACGAGCGTGGCCACGAAGGGCGCCGAAGATACCGCGGGGTCCATGCCCAGGCGCTTCAGGAGAAGCGGGAGCATGGACCCGGCGAGGGTCCCCCACAGGACGACACCGATGAGGGAGAGCCAGATCGTGACCGCGACCAGCAGCCAATGTGGTCCGTAGACGGGCGAGATCAGGGACCAGATCGAGATGCGCAGGAAGCCGACGACCCCGAGAGTCCCCCCCAGGACAACCCCGGCCAGGATCTCCCGTCGCATCACCTTCCACCAGTCGCGAACCCCGAGCTCCCCTACCGCGAGGGCGCGAATGATGAGGGAGGCCGCCTGGGAGCCGGAGTTGCCCCCGCTGCTGATGATCAAGGGGACGAAGAGGGCGAGCACCACCGCGCGGGCGATCTCGTCCTCGAACCGGCCCATGGCGGTGGCGGTGAGCATCTCGCTCAAGAAGAGGATGAGGAGCCAGCCCGCCCGCTTGCGGATGAGGTTCCAGAAGGGGGTGGAGGCGTAGGGCTCGTCCAGGGCCCCGGGCTCGACCGCGCCCATCCTCAACGCGTCCTCCGTCCCCTCTTCGATCATCACGTCGATGACGTCGTCCACGGTCACGAAGCCCACGACCCGCCCGTCCGCCTCCAGCACCGGCACGGCAAGCAGGTTGTACTTGGCGATCTTGGCCGCTACCGCCTCCCGGCCTTCGAGCGCGTTCACCGTGACCGGCTTCTTGCGCATGACGGAGCTGACGGGCTGGGCCATTTCGGCCATCACGAGGTCCCGCAAGGAGACCGAGCCCAGGAGCTTCCCCTCGCCGTCCAGCACGTAGCAGGCGTAGATCGACTCCTTCTCCTGGGCCACCGAGCGGATCTGTCGGAGCGCTTCCCCGACCGTGATTCCGGGATCGAGGCGCACGAACTCCGTGGTCATGATCCCGCCCGCGGTGCGCTCGGGATAGCGGAGCAGGCTCTCCACCTCGGCGCGCACCTCGGGAGAGAGCTTGGGCAGCAGCCGGCGGCGGGAGATCTCCCCCATCCCGCGGACGATCCCCGTGCGCTCGTCGGCGGAGAGGGCTTCCAGGAGCTGGGAGGCCCGCCCGGGCTCCAGCTTCTCCACGATCTCGCTCCGTCGCCGGAGCGTGGGCTGGTCGAGCACCTCCACCGCCCGGGGGAGGGAGAGCATGCTCATCACCGACGCCGCCTCCTGCAGACGGAGCTGGTTGATGAGCTCGGCGAGGTCGGCGGGGGGAAGCTCGGCCACCGCCTCCGTGATGCCGGTGAAGCTCTCGTCCAGCCGGAGGCGGATGCGCTCGAGGAGGTCGGGATGATCGGTCACACGGGTACCCGGGCGCGGCAGTTTATCCCAACATCCGCGCCAGTCCAGCGACCACGCGCGACCAGGCCTTGCGGAAGAGGTCGGGCCAGGAACGGTCGGGGAGCAGCGCCGGGAAGCGGCTCGCTCCCGGCTGGTGCCACGCGTTGGTCCAGCCGCTGCCGTCCCAGAGAAGGTCCACTCCCCGGCCCGTCACCGCCCGGACCGAGGCCGCGGGGTTCTTGCCGTTCTCGGCGAGGACGTTGTCGTGAATCCAGTTCTCCTCGGGGACCGGCCCCACGTCGAAGGTCGCCCCCGCGGGGAACGCCATGGCCAGGCTCACCACCGCGATCCCGAACGAGTCGTTGTCCCGGATCTCGTTCCCTGCCACCTCGGTGCGATCGGCGGCCATGATGAAGATGCCGGCCCCCGGCGGGACCTTGCTCACGATCGCGTTGGGATCGCCGAAGTTCGGATGGTTGTTCGCGATCACCTGGTTGCGGAGGACGCGGGTGTCATGGCCGACCTTCGAGGGATTGTTGGGCAACAGGAAGACGAGGATGCCGCCGGTGTTGGCGCGGACGTCGTTGTCTTCCACGAGGGCGTTCGTGGAGTTCTCGATCTCGATGCCGGTCACGTTGTCGTGGACCTCGTTCTGCCGGACCACGATGTCCGCGGACTGGCCGACGTAGATCGCGGCGTCGCGGGCGCCCGTGACCACCACCTTCTCCACGAGCACGCCCCTGCACTCCACCGGGTAGACGCCGTAGAGGCCGGTGCGCTCGACCACGAGATCGCGGAAAGCGACCCCGGTCGCGCCCTGCGCCGTGATGCCGTTGCTCGTGTAGTTGCGGATCGCGAAGCCCTCGATGGTGAAGCCGTGGCCGGAAGCGATCACGGCGTCGGTCAGGGAGTCCTCGCCGTCGAGGACCGCGCGTCGGCCCTCCCGCACGAGGCCCCGGAGCGTGATGCGGTCCACGTCGACGAGCACGCCCTGGTGGTACGTCCCCGGCTCGACCTCGATCGTGTCGCCGGCCCGGGCGGCGTCGACCGCCTCCTGGATCGAGCCTCCGGCCTCGACCGTGAGCGTGCGCGGGCGCTCCGGGGCCGGCTTCGCGGGGAGGACCTTCGCCCGGGCCTGGCTCCGCTCTCGTGCGGGCAGCGTCTTTCGGCGGGGAACGACGGGCAGGCCGGAAGGGACATGATCCGGCACTGAAGGAAGACGCGTCTCGTCGGTGAGCGCGTTCAGGAACGCGATCAGGTCCTGCTGCTCTTCCGTGCTCAGGGAGAAGACCCGGATCTTGTCGTCCAGGTTCGGCAGCTCCAGGCCCTCGCCCTTGCCCCCGCCCTTGGCGTAGAACGCGAGCACCTCCTCCAGCGTCTTGAACCTCCCGTTGTGCATGTAGGGCCCGGTGAGGGCGACGTTGCGCAGGGTCGGGACCTTGAAGGCCCGCTCATAGGCCGGGCCCCCGCCCGCCTCCGCCCGGCCCAAGTCCTTCTCCTGGCCGGGCACGTCGGGGACGCCGATGACCTTGAAGTCCGGGTTCGCGAGCGTCGGAAAGCCGTGGCATTCGAAGCAGCGCGTCTTGAGGGAGCGGAAGAGAGTCAGCCCTCGGCGCTCGGGAGGGGTGAGCGCGGTCGAGTCCCCCATCCGGTAGCGGTCGAACGGCGACGCGTCGGAGACGAGCGTGCGCTCGAAGGCGGCGAGGGCGCCCGTCGCGTTCTCGAAGGTGACCGCGGAGCCGCCCGGCCCGCCGTAGGCGGCCTCGAAGAGGCGGACGTACTCGGGGATGGCCTTGAGCTCGCGCACCAGCTCGTCCGGGTTCTGGTCCATCTCCGCCGGCGACGTGATCGGGAACCGCGCCTGGTCCTCGAGATCGCTCGCGCGTCCGTCCCAGAACTGCCGGTGGTTGAAGCCCGCGTTCCAGACGGTGGGCGCGCTGCGCTTGACGATGGCCCCGCCCTCACGCTCCGGACCCACGCCCTTGCCTCCCCGCCCCATGCTGAGCCCCCGGCCGTCGGTGAGCCCCAGGTCGGGATGGTGGCAGGTCGCGCACGACAGGTCGTTCGCGCCCGAGACCACGGGGTCGAAATAGAGGAGCCGCCCGAGGGCGACGCGCTCGGGCGTCGTCGGGTTGCCGGGGCGCACGGCCATCGCCGGGAACGGGCGGCGCAGGCCGCCGTCGCCCGGCGTGTTGGACACCACGCCGGGCGGGGGCTCATCGGGGGGGAACGGCCAGAGCGCCAGCAGCAGGAACGCCAGGATCGGGAGATCGACGAGGAGGCTGACGATCAGGATGATCGGGCGGCTACGGGCAGCGTCCTTCATGGCCGTTCTCGCAACCCTCCTCGCCGCCGCAGCTTACACCCGCGGCCCATGGGAATAAGGACCCGTCCCGTTCCGTATTCGAGATGGCGGCGGGCACGCCGCCCTCACGAGCGAGGTGGCACGATGTCGTGGCGGCACGCGGTTCCTTTCCTGGTCCTGGGGCTCCTGGCCGCACCCGCCGTGCGTGCCCACGAGGGGGGCGGCGGGGTCGGCCGGTTCCTCGATGTCTCCGTGCAAATCGAGGGAAGGCCCTCGCCCCTCTACGCTGCGCCCGACGGTTCGGGCCGCTTCTATTTCGAAGCGCGCGAGGGCGGGCGGTACGCGATCCGCCTCGCCAATCGGACCGGGGAGCGGCTGGGGGCCGTCATCACGGTCGACGGCCTGAACGTGATCAGCGGCCAGCGCGACGACGGCCGGGGACGCATGTACGTGGTCGGCCCCTGGGACGAGACCACGGTGCTCGGCTGGCGATCGTCGCTCGCCGACGTCCGGCGCTTCACGTTCGTGGACGAGCGGACGAGCTATGCCGCTCGCTCGGGCAAGGCCAACGCGAAGATGGGGTGGATCGAGATCGCGGTCTACCGGGAGCAACGCCGCTGGGCCTACCGGCCCTACCCGCCCTACGATCCCGGACTCCGGGGCCGGCCGGAAGAGGCTCCCGCCGATCCTCGAGACTCGGCCCGGTCCGACGAAGACGCGCCGGCCGCGGCCAAGTCGGCGCCGGCGGCGCCGGCGCGCGCCGGCGGAAGCCGAGGGCCGTCTGGAATCGCGCGAAGCCCCCGAGAGCCGCCGCTCGTTCCCCGGCACGGGCTGGGGCGCTCGCACCGATGATCCTGCCGTGGTCGTGAGCTTCGAGCCCGAGAGCGCCCCCGCGGAGCGACTCACGCTCCGGTACGAGTACCGCGGCGCTCTCGTGGACCTCGGCATCCTGCCCCGGCCCTGGTACGGCCGCGACCGCCTGCGCGAGCGCGAGCGAGGCGTCGACGGGTTCGCCAAGCCTCCGGCCTGGTAGCAGTCGCCGCACCCCCGAGCCCGTGCTACCCTCCGCCTCCCGGCGGAGGGTTTCTCATGTTCACCAAGCTGAAGCATTTCGAGCGGGCCTGGGCCTTCGAGAGCGACAACACGCTGAAGATGCTGCGCGCGCTCACCGACGCGTCGCTTTCCCAGGCGGTCGCGCCGCAGGAAAGGACTCTCGGCCGTATCGCATGGCACCTCACGACATCGGTGCCGGAGATGATGGAGCGCGTGGGCTTCATGCTCGCTGGTCCCGGCGCCCACGCCCCCCTCCCCGCCTCGGCCGCGGCCATCGCCGGGGCTTACGAGACGGTCGCGAAGTCTCTCGCCGAGCAGATCTCGAAGAGCTGGAACGACGAGACCCTCCAGCAGGTCGACGACATGTACGGCGACAAGTGGAAGCGCGGCCTCACCCTCACCGTCCTCATCACCCACCAGGCGCACCATCGCGGCCAGATGACGGTCCTCATGCGCCAGGCCGGCCTCAAGGTTCCCGGGGTCTACGGTCCCGCCCACGAGGAGTGGGCCGGGATGGGGATGACGGCACCCGAGATCTGATGCGCGTCCTGGTCACGGGCGCCCGGGGGAAGGTGGGGACGGCCACCGCCGCCGCGCTCGTCCGCGCCGGTCACGAGGTCACGGGCACGGACCTCGCGCGCGGCGTCTTCGAGCGGCCCCTTCCCGGGGAGCCCGCGTACGTCCAGGCCGACCTCACCCAGCCGGGCGACGCGTTTGCCGTCGTGCGGGGAATGGAAGCGGTGGTCCATGCGGCGGCCATTCCCGATCCCACCCACAACCCCCCCGCCACCGTGTTCCAGAACAACCTGATGGCGACCTTCAACGTGACGGAAGCGGCGGTGCGCTTCGGGGTCGTCCCGGCTCGTGAACATCTCCAGCGAGACCGTGCCCGGCTTCTTCTTCCCCGAGCGCCCCTTCCTGCCCGACTACGTTCCCGTCGACGAGAGCCACCCCGTCCGCCCGCAGGACCCGTACGCCTTGTCGAAATACTTCGGCGAGCTGCTCATGGACGCGGCCGTGCGCCGGTCGGACCTCCGCTGCATCTCGATCCGGCCCTGCTGGGTGCAGCACGAGGGCAACTACGAGCGCAACCTGGGGCCCCAGGTCCGCGACGCGTCGTCTCTGAGCCCCAACTTCTGGAGCTACGTCGACGTCTACGATCTGGCCGACGCCATCGTCCTCGCCGTCGAATCCCCCCTGGCCGGCCACGAGGTCTTCTACATCGCCTCCCCCGACAACGTGGGGGGACGCCCCTTCGCGGAGATGGTGCGCAAGTACTACGGCGACCGTGTCGAGATCCGTCCCCTGGCCCGCGAGGACGCCTCCGGGATCTCGTGCGCGAAAGCGGAGAGGATGCTCGGATTCGCGCCCAAGCGCTCCTGGCGTGACTACCTGGACGACCAGGGCCGGCTCAAGCGTGAGATTCCGGAAACCGTAGAACGTACGACCTCCCCGCCCTGGCCTACGTCTTCTTCGCCAACGGGGCCGCAATCGCCAGCTGGTATCCGCACATCCCCGCCGTTCAGTCGCGCCTGGGCATCGGCCCCGGACTCCTGGGACTCGCCCTCCTGGGGATGGGGGCGGGGGCTCTCGGGGCGATGCCGACGGCGGGCTGGCTCGTCCCGCGCGTGGGGAGCCGCCGGCTCATTGGCGTCACCCTGCTCGGGCTCTGCTTCGGACTGCCCCTGCCCGTGCTCGCCCCTTCGACGGTGACGCTCGGCCTTTCCCTCGTCCTCCTGGGGGCGTTCAACGGCGCGCTCGATGTCTCCATGAACGCGCATGCCGTGGCCCTGGAGCGTGCGCGGGGACGTCCGTTCCTGTCGAGGCTCCACGCGCTCTTCCCCGTGGGCGGGCTCGTGGGAGCGGGCACGGCCGCGCTTGCCCTCTACGCCGGGCTCACGCCGGCTCGGCATCTCCTGTTGAGCGCGGCGGTGCTGGGCGTGGGCGGGGCTCTCGCCTTCTCCGGTCTGGCGCCGGCGAGCGACCGAGACCACGACTCCAGGCCGGCTCCTCCTGGCCGAACCCGTCCGCCCGGTCCTGACCCTGGGGGTCATCGCCCTCTTCGGTTTGATGGCCGAGGGCGCCATGGGCGACTGGACCGCAATCTGGCTCTTCCGGTCGCTCGGGACGAGCGAGGCGGTGGCGGCCTGCGGCTTCGCGGCCTTCTCCCTGGCCATGGCCGCCGGACGACTGGCCGGAGATCACGTGGTGGCCCGCCAGGGGGCGGCCGCGCACCTCCGCGCGAGCGGCCTCGTCGCGGCCGTCTCCCTGGGCCTGGCCCTCGTCGTGGGCCACCCGCTGGCCGCCCTCGTGGGCTGCGTGGGGATGGGCCTCGGCCTCGCCAACGTGGTCCCGGTCGTCTTTCGCGCGGCCGGCGAAGTACCGGGCCTCCCCGCGGGCTACGGGCTCGCCGCCACCACCACCGTCGGCTACTGCGGCTTCCTCGCCGGCCCCCCCCTCATCGGTGTCGTCGCCGGCGTGACCAGCCTTCCCCTGGCCCTGGGCGTCGTCGTCCTCGCCGCGGCGGCGATCGCGCTCCTGGCCGGGGCCTTGCCGAGCGCGCGCGGCTCGGCCTGAGCCCGGCATCGCCAACCGGACGACTCAGGAGCCGCCGGCCTTCTTGCCGAACGTGGCGCCGAAGAAGTTGCCGGGCTTCCAGCGCGGCGGCTCCGGATCGGAGGCGATCGCATGACCCAGGAGCACGTTCGCTCGGATGAACTGCTCGGCGGCATCGAGGTCCATGGGCAGCTTGAGGTCGTCCGACGGCAGGTGGTAGCTCTTCTGCAGGAACTGCCCGACGACCTTGGCGCCTTCGACTCCGGCCTCCGACGACCGGAAGCCGGGCACGAGGAAGACCGCGGGCACGCCGCGGCGCACGAAGGAGTATTGGTCGCTCCGGATGAAGAGGTTCTGCTCGGGCATGGGATCGGGGCCGAGGGCGAGGCCGACCCGGGCGACGACCGCGCCCACCACCGACTCGAGGGACGAGTTCTCCGCTCCGAAGGCAATCAGGTCGGCCGGCCGATAGAGAAAGAGCGGCATGTCCACGTTGACGTCGGCGACGATCCCCGCCGCCGGCACCGGGGGGTGCTGGGCGAAGTAGTCGGACCCGACGAGGCCTTTCTCCTCCCCGGTCACGAACACGAAGAGCAGGGAGCGCCGCGGGCGGACGCGAAGGCCGGCGAAGGCACGAGCCACCTCGAGGACGACGGCGGAGCCGCTGGCGTTGTCGTAGGCCCCGTTGTAGATGCGATCGCCGTCGATGGCCTTGCCGACACCCAGGTGGTCCAGGTGGGCGGTGTACACGACGAAGGTGCTCTTCAGGGCGGGATCGGAGCCCTCCAGGAGGCCGACCACGTTCGCGCTCGTCAGCGGCCGATGCTCGCTCCGCGAGGAGATCGTGGCCGTCACGCCCAGGGGGAAGCCCTTCGGCCGGCCCTGCCCCGCCTGCGCGAACACCTCGGAGAGGGGGACGGATGACGAGACGAAGAGCCGCCTCGCCCCCGCGGGACTGAGGAGGACGCCCCCCTGGAGCGCGGGCGCCGCGCCCTCGGGGGTGCCGTCGGGGTGCAGCCAGCGCACGGTGCGGTCGTCCTCCAGCAGCAGGCGCGCCCAGGGAAAGCGTCCCTCGTCCTCGCCGTTCAAGAAGCCGATGAGCCCCACTGCGCCGTGTCGGACGGCGTTCTCCGCCTTCAACTGGCGCGACGCAAAGTGAGCCCTCTGCTCGCTCGGGAAGCGTGCGGGCGCGTTGCTCATGAGGGCGACGATCTTGCCCCGCACGTCGAGCCCCTCGTAGTCGTCATAGTCGAGCTCGGGAGCGGTGATGCCGAATCCCGCGAAAACCACGGGGGCCTCGACCCGCGCTTCCGTGCGAACGGGATCGCCGAACTGCAGGTAATCCTCGCGGGCGACGAGGGTGATCCGGGGGGCCGCGCCCCCCTTCACCGGCGCCAGCGAGAGAGCACCCTTCAGGAGCCGGCTCTCGCGGAGGGGCACGGGCTGGAACCAGCTTCCCCCTTCCCCCCCGGGCTCGAGGCCCATGGCCTTGAGCTCGCTCGCAACGTAGCGGGCCGCGAGGTCGTACCCCCGGGTGCCCGTGTCCCGCCCCTCGAGCAGATCGTCGGCCATGAACTCGACGTGGGCGCGGAAGGCGCTGCCGCGGACGCCGGCGAGGACGCGGTCGAGATCGTTCGGCTCCGGCCCCCCGGCGAGAGCGGCGGCGACGAGGGCGACGGCGGCGGCTCTGGTCATGGGCATCCGAGGTCACCCTGCTAGAATTCTGGCCTGCGCCCGCCGGTGCCGGGAGGAGCGATGCCGCTGATTATAGAGGACAGCCGCCCGGTGACCGGGCCGGAGGAGACGGCCCCCGCGAGTACGGACCTCCGATGACGGGGAATCGCCCGACCGACCTCGGGCCCCGGCTCCTCGAAGCGGTCGAGTGGGCCCTGGGGGGGGACTGGGAGAGAGCGCACCTCGTCGTCCAGGACCACGAGTCGGATGCCATCGCGAGCTGGATTCACGCGGTCGTCCATCGCATGGAAGGGGATCTCGACAACGCCCGCTACTGGTACCGCCGCTGCCGGCGCGAGCTTCGGGAAGATGTCTCGACCGAAGCGGAGCTGCGGGAGATCCGGGCGGCGCTCACCTCGTCGAGAAGCCCTCCCCCTCGTTCTTCGTCGCGGTGATATCTTTGAGGAGGGCCGTCGATCGTCCCGGCTCCGAGTTGCCGCAAGGACCGCGATGAACCAGGCGTTCCTTTCGATCTCCGTTGCCGTTGCCCTCGCCCTCTCGCCTGCCGCCTCCGCCCGCGCGTCGGCCCAGGACGTCGACGTCGCGGAATCCGAGATCGCGCGCCTCGTGCGAAAGGAGCTGGCGGCCCTTCCCAATTATGGGGTCTTCGACCTCCTGACCTTCGTGGTCAACGAGAAGGGGTTGGTGTCCCTGGGAGGCTACGTCCATCAGGCCAGCCTCTCGAGTGCCGCCGAGAAGGCGGTCAAGAAGATCGAGGGCGTCCGGGAGGTGCAGGACAAGATCGAGGTGCTGCCCGTCTCCCCTCTCGACGACGACCTCCGTCGCGAGCTCTACCGCGAGATCTACCACGACTCCTACGCCTCGGGTCATGGCGCGGCCGATTCACAGCTCTCCACCTCCCGACCCCGCCTCTCACCCTGGAGCCCGGGCTATCGCCGCCAGGACCCCCTCCGGCCGCCGATCTGGTCCGGGCGGACCTTCCCGGGACCGGAGCCCCTCGGCGACTACGCGATCCACATCATCGTGAGGAACGGCAAGGTGCTCCTCGCGGGGGTGGTGGACAGCCAGGCCGACAAGACCGCGGCCGGGCTCAAGGCGAGCGGCGTTTTCGGGGTCCGGAAGGTCGAGAACGAGCTGCAGGTCGCGCCCGCCGCGAAGTAGCGCTCTTCACCGTCGTCACGGCGGTCGCTCCCTTCTTGTGGCCGCCCGCCTAACCCACGTGACCGAGGTCGGCGGGCACGGGCTCGCGGCTCTCCTTCGTCAGCGAGAGCAGGAGGATCAGGCCGGCCAGCGCCAGGTAGCCGAGCGCGAACTGGTAGGGGATCGCGCGCTGCCAGATCGCCGGCGAGCGTTCCAGGGCAGGTACATGCTGCCGTCGGGCGACGACGGAGTGGATCGACGCCGAAGAAGGTGAAGACGGCGAGGATCCCGAGGTAGAGGGCGGACCGCTTGAGCCGCCGGTCGATCATCTCCGCGAGGAACGCCGCCCCACAGCATGGCGGTGAGGATGAAGCCGTTGCCGAGGGCGACCGTGACCAGCACCTCGGGCAGCTCCTTGCCCGGCGTGCTGATCAGGAGCTGCGGAAGCGCTCGGCGGGCACGAGGCCGGGGTTGCCGAGCTTGATCGCGAGCAGGCGCGCGACCGTCGGGAAGCAAGGCGAAGGCCACCGCCGGGGCGTGGCGCGCCGGGCAGGCCAGGAAGGCCTGGCACCATGATGTCGAGGGCCACGAAGATCAGGATCGGCGCGAGCACCGCGCGCGGGATCAGCTCCACGATGAAGGAGACGTAGCCGAGGATCCCGCCGAGGCCGATGAAGAGGCCGGTCAACAGCGTGTAGCCGGCGCGCGCGCCCATCCCCTTGTAGGCGGGCTGGCCGATGTAGGGCGTCGACTGGGCCACGCCGCCGCAGAGGCCGGCGACGAGCGTCGCCACCGCCTCGGTGAGCAGGATGTCGCGGGTCTTGATAGTCGTCGCCCGCCACCCGCGCGCTCTCGGTCACGTTGATGCCGCCGACCACGGTCAGGAGCGCGAACGGGATGGCGAGGGGCAGGTACTTGAGCGCGGGCACGAAGCCCTTCAGGAAGTCGAGCGTCGGGCGTGGGGAAGCCGAGGTGGAACTCCGCCGACCGGCGCCTGCGTAGGTGCCGCCCGAGCAGGCCCGGCCGGGCCGAGCACGTGGTAGAGCGCGGTGCCCAGCGCGACCGCGGCGAGCACGCCGGGGATGTTCCCGGGCAGTCGGATGCGCGCGACCAGGTTGTAGAGGATGCAGGCCGAGAGAGACCAGGCCGACGAGCGGCATGCCGAAGATGTCGACCAGGGGCAGCGAAGCCGATGAGCGCGAGGCCGATGCCCGCGAGCGAGCCGAGCAGCCCGGCCTGGGGCACGATCTTCTGCACCCAGCCCCCGCGAAGGAGAGGACCAGCTTGATGATCGCCGATCATGACCATGGTGGCCATGCCGATGTACCAGGTCATCATCGCGGCCTCGCGCTCCGCCATCCCCGTGCGCCTTGAGGGACACGAAGGCGGGGCCGAGCACGACGAGGGCGATGCCGATCGTCGAGGGCGTGTCGAGGCCGAGCGGCATGGCGGTGACGCGCCGCGCCCGGTCTTGCGCGCGAGGCGGAAGGCCATCCAGGTGTAGACGAGGTCCCCGAAGAGCACGCCGAACGCGGTGCCCGGGAACATCCGGGTGTAGACGATGTCGGCCGGGATAGCCGAACGCGAAGACCAGGATCCCGGCCAGGAACGACAGCACGGTCAGGTTGTCGAACATCAGGCCGAAGAACCCGTTCAGGTCCCCGACCACGAACCAGCGGTAACGGCGCGCCTCGTCGCTCATGGTCCGCACCTCTCAGGGGGAAGGCGGCGGGATTGTACAACCGCGGGCGCTGTCGGCTATTCGCAGAGCTCGCCCCGGCCCATCCCACGGCGGGATGGGCGCCCCGCGGCCGCCGGTGGCGGCCGAAGCGCGTCCAGCAGGAAGTACCTGCCGGTCGTGACCGGGGTGAGAGCGCCCATCCCGCCGAGCCTCTCCCGAACCGCCTCCGGTGCCACACCCCCGAGCCGTTCCTCCCACAGCGCACGCTCGACCTTCGCGTCCGGTCCCGGCGTCAGCAGGTACTCGAGATCGGGATAGAGCTCGAAGAGCGCCGTCCAGCACTCGGGGTTGTTCGTGGCGAGGGCGCGGTGCGCACGGCGCCGGGCCCGGGCGAAATCGCCGAAGGGCGATGCCTGACCCGGGGGAACGGCGAGCGGCCGTCCGAGCGTGGGGGTGGCCGTGGCGTAGCCGATCATGTCGAGCGAGAGATAGAGCCGGCCGTGCAGACGATCGCGCAATGCCCGCGCCTCCGCCTGGGCCTCCGGCCGGAACTCGTAACGGCGGTCCGCCCACTCCCCGGCCTCGCGGGCCACGGCCTGGCTGGCGGCGAGCGTCGCCAGCACGACCGCCACGCCCCGACGGAGCTCGGGAGCCCGGCCGGGCGACGCGAGCCAGGCCATTCCCGCGGCGGCCGCGAGCCAGGGGAAAGCCAGGAAGAAGACGCGCGCCATCATCCATCCCCCGAGCACACCCGCGCCGAGCTGGTAGAGGGGCGTGAAGAGCAGGAGGATGGCGAGGGCCGTGCCCAGGCGCCCCAGCCGTCGGGCGAGCGCGAACCCCGGGACCACGGGGGCGAGGAGGCCAACCGCGGCCAGGGCCAGCACGGCCCACGGGACGAGGTCGGGCAGGCTGGCCGGCGACAGCATCCGAAACGCACCCACTTCCACCTGGTCGGGGCGCCAGAGGTGGGCGGTCCCGCGGCGAAGGCCGAGCGTGGTCGCTGCATAGACGAGACAGGGCAGGGAGAGAAGGAGGCCCAGGGCCGCGGAAAGGGCGACCTCGCGTACCCGTGGCGCGTCGGCATGGCCCTGCCGAGCCCCCCAAACGAGGGCGACCGCTGCCAGAGCCAGTACGCCACCGAAGAGATGCGAGTAGAACGCGAGGGCGATCCAGACGGCCCCCCATGGGAGACGCTCTCCCACGCCTTCCTTGGCGGTGCCTAGTCCCGAGCCGGTAGCGAGCAGGACGAACCCCAGGCTCAGGTAGCGCCCGAGAGGGGCGGCGCCCCAGGTCTCGGGGAGGGAAAGCCAGAAGAGAACGACCGCGGGCCAGCGGTACGCCTCCGGCAGAAGCCGGGCGGCCAGTCGCCAGGCGGCGTACGAAAGGAAGGCCACGGAGAGAAGCCCGAGCACGCGCACCAACAGCAGCGCGGACAGGCCGGTGAAGCGCCGCAGAAGGCCGAGGCCCAGCCAGACGAGCGAGACGTGGGGACTCGCGGGAGGCTCGAGCAGGAAGTGGTCGCGGGCGAGAACGTCCTGCCCGTCGGCGACTCGCTCGACGATGAGGAGGTAGGTCCAGAGGTCGGTGTCGTAGCCGTCGAAGGCGGGGCGGAAGGCCACCCCGACCACGACGCCGAAGAGCAGCAGGGCGGCGGCGACGCGGAGGAAGCGGGCCGCACGCGGCGCGCCGGCGAAGGCCCCCGCCAGGTCGAGTCCGAGAACCAGCCCGACGAGCAACGAGCCCACGCCGGGCGAAGGGGCGGTTCGGCTACGGGATCACGAACCCGTTCATGCAGCCGATGTGGTCCGACACGGTCGCGCACACGCTGAACTCGCCCACTTCACGCGCGACGAGCACGAGGTTGAAGGGCACGCCGTCCGGGGAGGGGCTGGACACGATGGTCGTTCCCTCGCCCGAGCGGATGAACCAGCCCTCGAATGCGCCGTGCAGGTCCACGGGAAGCTTGTTCCCCAGCGCGTCGCGCGGGGTCGCGGTGATCGTGCCGCGGCACCCGACGGCAATGCTGTTGTGGGGCGGCGTCGTATTGTCGCACTCCGTGTACCGGAAGAAGGAAACGGACACGCTGGCCACGGCCTGGTCGGCGGTGAGCGGGAAGTGGGCGGGCGTGCAGCTCATCAGGTAGGTCTTGGGGCCGCGGCGGATGTTGTGCTGCGTGGTCACGATGTCGTAGGTCTCGTCGTAGGAGTTGTCGTCCTTGACCACGAGGTGGTCCTTGTCCTCGACGCTCCGCTGGGCACAAAGACCCTGGGCCACCAGGTTCTCGATCACCCCGTCGTAGAAGGCGTCGACGTCGTGGATGAAGTAGCCGCCGGCACTCGGGGGATTCTCGGTATTGAAGAGCTGCGGGCGGTCCTGGACCAGCTTGTCGATCGCCGCCTCGACCTGGGGGAGGAGGCCGGGGACGTCACCTTGGCAGCTGTATCGCCCGCTGCCGAGCCCGAGCGGGCAACTCTTCGCCTGGACGGGCGTGGGCGCGGGGTTGGGGGTGGCGGTGGCGATGGGGGTCGGCTGGGGCGTGGTGGGCGACGAGGCGCCTCCGCCTCCACATCCAACGGCGAGTACCAGGGTGAGCGCGACGGCGGCGGGACGGCGAAATAGAGCGAGACGTCGAATCATCACTTCCCTCCCCGGAGCTGGCCACTTTTTCCGACCAAAACAAACGACGGCGGCGCCCCGGTAGCGTAGCCAGGCACTCTAGAGCAGTTCGAGCACCCAGCAAACCTCGGGATGTTATCAGACCGGGGGGCCCCGAACAAGGCCCCCCCGCCCCGACGGTGGGATTTTACCCCCAACGGACGCGCGTTTACCTTCTTTTCTCAAAAGAAGTGGCCGAGGGCCCCCCTTAGGGGATGACCCGGCCGTTCAGGCAGCCCGTGATTCCCGAGACGGTGGCGCACACGCTGAACTCTCCGGCCTCCCGGCCCGTAAGGAGCAGGTTGAACGGCACTCCGTCCGCAGAGGGGCCGGCGGAGATGGTCGTCCCCTCTCCGGCCTGGACGAACCAGTTGATGTCGGAGCCGTGGAGCTCCGGGGGCAGCTTGTTGCCCAGGCTGTCCTTGGGCGTGGCGGTGATCGTGCCCCGGCAGCCGACGGGAATCGTTTCGTGGGGCGGCGGCAGCACGGTGCCGGCCGGGCAGTCCGTGTAGCGGAAGAAGGACACGGAGACACGGGCCACGCTGCCGTCCGGGCTCAGCGGGAAGTTGGCGGGGGTGCAGGTGAGGGCGTAGCTCTCAGGGCCGCGCAGGATCCGGGTCTGGCGGCCCACGACGTAGTAGGCCTCGCTGTAGGAGTTGTCCTCCTTCATGACGATCCGGTCCTTGTCCGTGTAGTCGCGCTGGGCACAAAGACCCGTGGCCGTCAAGTTCGCGATCACCCCATCGTAGTAGGCGTCGACGTCGAGGATCCGATAGCGTCCATCGCCACCCGGATCATCGGCGGTATTGAAGAGCTGCGGCCGGTCCTGCACCAGCTTGTCGATGGCGGCGTTCAGGCGCGGGAGCAGGCCGGCCACGTCGCCCTGGCAAGTGTAGCGCGGGCTGCCGAGCCCGATCGGGCAGCCCTGCACGGGCACGGGGGTCGGAGCCGGTGCCGGCGCGCTCGTAGCCGGAGGGGCGGTCGGAGGAGTGGTCGGGGTGGAGCTTCCTCCGCAGGACACGGCAAAGGCCACGGCGAGGGCGACCGTAGCCGGCCGCCGAATGAGTGCAAGTCGAATCATCAAGAACCTCAAGGGAACCGCCGCACACTGCCTCGGCAGGACGGCACCCCCCATGGAATCGCGTGTCAATTAGTCGTGGGCTCCACGCCGCCCACCCAAACCTATAGATGTTATCAGACGAAGCCCCGGCTTCCAAGGCTTATCCACACGGTCCAACTACGCCTTGGCCCGCGGGCATGGCTCGGGTTAGCTTGGGCCGAACGGCCCGCCGAGGAGGAGCCCATGGAAATCCCTGAAGTGAGTCGGTTGCTGGACTTCTCGGGCCGCGTCGTGATCGTGACCGGCGCGGGCAGCGGCCTCGGCCAGGGCATCGCCCGCCGTTTCGCGCAGGCGGGGGCCCGCGTGGTCGTTCACTACCGCTCCAGTGGCCCGGGTGCTCTGGCCCTGGTGAAGAGCCTCGGGCACGGGCGGGCGGTGGCGGTGGAGGCCGACCTGACCCGGGCGGAACAGGCGGCTTCGCTCGTCCAGGGCGCGGTCCGTGACTTCGGCCGCCTGGACGCCTTCGTGCACAACGCCGGGATCTACCCCCTCGCCGGCGTGCTCGAGATGACCCCCGCCCAGTGGGACGAGGTCGTGGCCACCAACCTGACGAGCGTCTTCCTCTGCACGCAGGCCGCCGCCCGGCAGATGGTCGGGCAGGGAGGGGGAGGGGCGATCGTGAACGTCACGTCCGTCGAAGCCACGAGCGCGCTTCCCCACCACAGCCACTATGCGGCCACCAAGGCGGCGGCGGCCGCGCACACCCGCGCCGCCGCCCAGGAGCTGGGGCCCCACGGCATCCGCGTCAACGCCGTGGCCCCCGGCTTGATCTGGCGGGAGGGCATCGAGCAGATGTGGCCGGAGGGCGTCGCCCGCTGGCAGGGCGCGGCGCCGCTCTCGCGCCTGGGCCGCCCCGAGGACGTGGCCGATGCCTGCCTCTTCCTCGCGTCCCCCGCGGCGCGCTGGATCACGGGGACGACCCTCACCGTGGACGGCGGCGTGAGCGTCCGCCCCCCCTTCTAGTCCGCCGCCTTGTCCTCATCGCGCAAGTCGACAGTGGTCTCGCCGTCCCACCAGTAGTCGAGGCTGCGGAGGCGCGCGACGATCTCGGCGGACTGCGGGAAGCCGGTCCGCACGAAGTACCAATGCGTGTCGTAGGCGTTGCGACCGAAGACGGCCGCCCGGACGTAACCGTGCGACTCGGCGTAGCCCTTGAGGGTCATCACCATCTCGTACCATCGCGGACCCAGGGCGCGGTTCTCGATCCGCGGCCCCGAATCGGGCGTTCCCGGCGAGAAGTACGCGTGAAAAACGATGACTTCGGGGCGATAGCGGTCCAGGTACTCGGCGGTGACCCCGCGGTGATGCGCGATCCAGGGATCGTTCAGGCCCCAGGCGTCCACCGCCCGCCACTGCGAGTAGAAGGGAAGGAGGCCGGCCTCGGTGGTGACGAGGCTGAAACCGCGCGGGGCGTAGCTGGAGAGCATCACCGCGGCTTCGTAGAGACCCATGCGCGGGTGCACCGCAGAGTCGTAGCGCTCGTGCTGCCACACACCCAGCGCGAGGGCGGCGGCAAGGGCGAGGGTGACCCCCAGAGCGGGCCTCGGCCGAGGTAGACGAGCGGTGAGGGCAAGCCAGGCCGCCAACCCCGAGACGAGGACGAGGGGGAGGAGCGGCGCCCGAAAGCGCATGACGTAGTTGGCCTCGTCGGAGACCAGCACCCAGAGGCAGGCGAAGGCCGCCACCGGGAAGAGCACGAGCAGCGTCGAGCGGCGGGACGCCTTGAAGAAGAGGCCTAGAGGGAGGAGAACGCCCAGCGGAAACGTGAGCCTCCAGAGGTCCCGCCAGGACGCGCGGAACGAGTGCCAGTGGAGCGGGCCCGCGCCCTTCGCGTAGAAGGGGTTGGGCAGCGGGTAGCCGAAGTAGGTCCAGCGCCAGAGGAAAAAGGCGAGGCCCACGGTCAGAAAAACGGCCAGGTAGGGCCGCAGGATCGCACGCGCCCCCGAGCCCCGGCGCGCCACGAGGACGGCCATCAACATGAACGCGCCGAGGAAGACACCCTCGGGCCGGGCGAGCCCGAGAAGGAGAAGGGCCGTGGCGAAGGCCAAGGCGGGGCGGTCGAGACGGGCTTCCGCCTCGGCGAGACCCAAGGCGAGCAGCCAGGCGACGGCGGCGAAGAGGGTGAAGAGCGGCGTCCCGTAGCAAGCGGCCAGGTGGCGCAGACCCGGACCGAGTGCGAAGAAGACGGAGGGCACGAGGGCAACCGATGGCGACGCTCCGAAGAACCGCCGCCCGCCGAGATAGATGAGCAGGGTGGCGGCGGCGTGGGCGAAGAGACCGATGCCCTGCGCGGCTCCTTCCAGCGATGCCCCGAGGCGATGCGCGGCCGCCACCAGCACCATGAACAGGAAATCGGTGGCGCCGTCGACCGGACCCTCGCCCACGTTCCAGACGATGCCGTAGCCGTGGGCCAGATTCCGAGAGTAGCGGAGCAGCATCGCCGCGTCCTCCTCCGGTCGCCCGCGCAGGTCCACATGCGCGGGGACGTACCAGGCCAGGAGGAGCAGCAGGGCAACGAGCGCAGCGGCGTCCGAGGGAGCAAGGCGCACCGAAACGGTCGAACCCGACGAGTTCGTCTCGGCCGGCGCGAAAGGAGCCGTTCTCTCGAGCAAGGGCGCCCGCAGTCATCGCAGGGTAGCCACTCCCCACGGCCGCGGCAAGCCGTTGATGGCGAGCATGTTAAGTGACGGATAACACGCGTTCAGTGACACTGTGCGGACGGGCGGTCGAACGGCTCGAGGGGGAGCTGATCAGCCGCCGCTCAGCAGCTCGTCGATACGCCGATCGAGCTGCTCCGCCAGCTCCGGGCGCGCCTTGCGCTGGTCGTTCGCCTCCCCGGGGTCGGCCTCGACGTCGTAGAGGGCCGGGGCCGGGTTCCAGAAGCCGCCGCGAAGGTACTTCCACTTCCCCGACCGAATGGCCACCGGGCTCCGTTGGTACCAGAACACGATCTCCCGTCCCCCGTCGACTCCGGGGCCGGTAAGCTTGCTGATCTCGCCGGTCAACAGCTTGCTGATGTCCTGGCCGTCGTACTTGCGGTCCGTGGGCAGGGCGCCTCCCGCCAGGGTCACGAGGGTCGGGAAGAGGTCCATGGTCGAAACCGGGTCCGGGACCACGCGCCCTGCGCGAATGCGGGCCGGCCACCAGGCGATGCCGGGTACGCGGATGCCGCCCTCTTCGCACGAGCCCTTGGCCCCCGAGAGCGGGCCTGCGGAACCAGGGCCCTTGGGGGGGATCTCGGGCCCGTTGTCGCTCGTGAAGAGCACCAGCGTGTTCTGATCGAGGCCGGCGTCCTTGAGCGCCTTCAGCAGCTCGCCCACCGTCCAGTCCAGCTCCTCGATCACGTCCCCGTAGAGGCCGCCCGCGGACTTCCCCTCGAAGGGAGGTGCTATGTAGTTGGGTTGGTGGGGCGACCGATGGGCGACGTACATGAGGAAAGGCTTGCCCCGGGGGACGCCCTTGATGAACGTGATGGCGTCGTCGGTGTATCGCCGGGCGAGCATGTCCGGCGCCACGGTGTCCCTCGTGGGCTGATCCCCGAGAATGAAGTCGCTCTCGTCCTCTCCGGTCGGGATGCCGTAGTAGAAGTCGAACCCGTGGTGGATGGGCATGTCCGCCGCCACCCAGCCCAGATGCCACTTGCCGACCATGCCCGTGGCGTACCCGCGCGCGTGCAGGGCGTCGGCGATCGTGAGCTCGCCGTCGTTGAGCCGGTCCGGAGGGTTCCAGGGAATGCCGGTCCGGTAGGGCCAGCGTCCGGTCATGAGCCCGGCCCGGGACGGCGCGCAGATGGGAACGGGCACGTAGAAGCTCGTGAAGCGGATCCCCTCGGCGGCGAGGCGGTCGAGGTTCGGCGTCTTGATCCTGGGGTTGCCGTAGCTCGAGAGATCGCCGTAGCCCAGGTCGTCGGCGAGGATGATGACGACGTTGGGCGGACCCAGGTTCGGGGTGGGGGTGGGCGCCGCCGTCGGCACCGTGGTGGGAGGGGTGGCGCCCCCGCCGCACTGCCAGAGGGAGGCCGCACACAAGAGGGAGACGAACGCATGGGCCCGTCTCCTGCGCTCACTCTCGAGCATTCTTCGATTATAGGTACCGAAGAGCCGGGACGTGGATGAACTCACGGCTCCGCCGCTACTGTCGTTGCAGCGTAAGCTGCACGGTTCCCGATTCCGTGGCCGGGCCGAAGTTCAGCAAGTAGACGCGCACGATTCCCGCCGAGACGTTGGCGGTCAGGCGCTCTGGCTTGGCGGAGACGCTGTTGGTGCGGGCCTGCACGCTGCAAAAACCCAGGACGATCGTCCGAGCGTCGGACCGGTTGCAGGAGGTATCGGTATACACGATATCGATGTCGTCGCTGGCCGAGGTCCAGTCGGCCACCGCGCCCAGGATCGATGGCTCGGCCACGTTGACGTCGGTGAAGACGGCCTGGTTCTGAGCGATCCCCGTAAAGGTGAACGTGGGAAGGGTACTCGGGGTGGGGCTGGGCGTGGGCGTGGGCGTGGGAGGAGGAGTGGGCGTGCTGTAGCCGCCGCCGCACGCGAGACTCCCGAAGACGAGGGACAGGACGAGGGCCGGTCTCACCGCGCGCTTCACGGCTGACAACCGTGAACTCGCCATTCTCTCTCCAACCCCCCTTTCTCGCGCACTATACCCTGCAGCCGACAAGCTGGCAAGTTGATGATTCTGAAAATGTTAAGTCAATATGAACGCCTGTTCATCCCCTCGCGGTCATAAAGACTGAACACGTGATAATTCAAGCTTAACGAGCTCCATGCCATTGACTTGCGTTGCGTACGCGACCGCGTACGCTTGCCCTTCGAACGCCAGCCCCAGGTATGGAAGAGAATCGCTCCCCACCCCGGCAGTCGCTGCCGGTGAATGTGCTGCTGAGCCTCGTGGTGATGGGGGGCTGCCTGGCCGTGGCCGAGGGACTGGCCCGCCGGTTCGAGCGTCCGCCCCGCCCCCGACTGCCCGAGAACTACACGTTCAACTGGGAGATGGACTGGGGCGAGGACTTCTACGTGCTCAAGTTCCCGTCCACGGGCTGGCCACGCTCCGAGGCGTTCAACCGCGACGGCGTGCGCGACCGGTTCCATCCCCTCGAGAAGCCGGAAGGGACTCGTCGCGTGGTCTGTCTCGGCGACAGCGTGACCCTGGGATACCCCGGCCCGCCCGAACAGGCCTACCCGCGCGTGCTCGAATCGCGGCTCGAGGCCCTGGGCCCGGGGGTCGAGGTCTTCAACGTCGCCCTCATGGCCTGGTCCACCCGGCAGGAGAGGATCGCGTACGAGCGCATCGCTCGCAAGTACCGACCCGACCAGGTGATCCTCGGCATCTGCCTCAACGACCCGCAGGAGCTCCAGAACAACCTCGCCCGCCCTTCCGCGATGCTGACCGGTCTCTACAAGCGCTCCGCGCTGGCGCGCTGGGTCGTGGACGCCGAGGGGCGCGAGATCGCGAGCGTGCAGCAGCTCTTCGTGGCCCCGAACTCGCTCGCGGTGCGCGCGGGCATGGGTCGGTTTTTCCAGGAGCTTCGGCGGCTTCGGGACGAGGTCGAGGCGGACGGGGTGGACTTCTCGGCCGTGCTCTTCCCCTACGCCGGGCAGGTGGAGGGTCAACCCCCTCCGCCCCTCGCGCAAGACGAGATCAAGAGCTTCTGCGCACGGGAGGGGATCCGCGTGCTGGACGTGCTGCCCACCCTTCGAGAGCTGGGGCCGAGGGCTTTCACGCCGGGCGACCACATCCATCCGACGGGGGAGGGCTACGCACGGGTGGCGGACGCCATCGTGGGGGCGGGGCTCGTGCCCGCGCAGAGCTACTCGACCGCCGCGCTCCAGGAGGCGATCGCCGGCCGCCGGCCCGATCCTCCCGTGCTGGCCGCCCTCCTCGACTCCGCGCGCGCCGAGGTCCGGCGCCAGGCCGCATGGAGCCTGGGCCGCCTCGGTCCATCCGCCGAGCCCGCGGTGCCCGCGCTCGTCCGGCGCCTGAAGGACGATCACGAGAGCGTACGAACGGCGGCCGCGGTTGCGCTGGAACGAATCGGCCCCTCCGGCCGCGCGGCGGTGTCGGCCCTGCTCGACGGGCTGGACGATCCTCGCCAGGGCCCGCGCTGGGGCGCGGCCGACGCGCTCTCCGTGATCGGCGTCCCCTCCGCAGACTGGCCCCGGCTGGCGGCGGCTCTCTCCCACCGCGACGAGCACGTGCGCGCCTTCGCGGCCTGGTCCCTCGGAGAGATGGTCGAGGGGGCACGACCCGCGGTGCCCGCGCTCGTCGCCGCCGTCGGCGACCAAGATCCCGCGGTGCGCGTGGTGGTCGTGATGGCGCTAGGGAAGATCGGAGCGGCCGAGCCCGAGGTCATCGACGCGCTGGGGAGGGCCCTGGCCGACCGGGGCTGGGAGTACCGCTGGGAAGCCGCCCGCGCGCTGGGCAAGATCCACGTCGATACGGGGACGGCGGTGGCCACTCTCTCCGCGGCGCTCGCCCACGACGAGGACGGGAAGGTCCGTCGGGAGGCGGCACGTGCCCTCGGCCGCATCGGACGCGGCGCGGAGCGTGTGGTTCCCACATTGGCCGCGGCCCGCCGCGACCCTGATCCCGACGTCCGCCAAGCGGCCGACTGGGCCCTCCATGCGGCCATGGGAGACGCGACCAGGACGGACCCGCCGTACGCCGCGCCGGAGACCCGCTCGAGCCCAGGCCGATAGGGCGTCGTCGAGGAACCCTCGGGGCTCTCCACCTTCTCGTCTATCATCGCGCGGAATGCGGGCTCCTGGACGTGGCGAGGCCGCCCTTCTCCTCGTGGGCTTCCTCCTTTCACTGATCGTCGCGGAGGGCACCGCGCGCCTCCTCGAAGACGGCGGGAGGGGCAGGGGCTATTCGCCCGTGGACACGAAGCGTCGGTGGCGCGGCCCGACGAACGCGCGGGGCTACCGCGACGACGAGCACCCGCTGGCCAAGCCCCCGGCGACCCGACGCGTGGTGGCGCTGGGCGACTCCTTCACGTGGGGGGTGGGCGTGGAGTTCGAGGACGCCTGGCCACAGCGCCTGGAGCGCGCGCTCACCCGGCGTCGAAGCGAGCGTTGGGAGGTGGTGAGCCTCGCCAAGCCGGGGATGAACACCGTCGAGGAAGCCGAGCAACTGGCCACGGAGGGATTCGCCTACGAGCCCGACCTCGTGGTGCTCGGGTATTGCCTGAACGACAGCGAGGACGACACGGCGGCGGAGACGCGGCGGGCGCGTGACTGGGAGGCGCTACGGGAGGCGCGACAGGCGCACCCGGGCCTGCTCGCCGACCACTCGGCCCTCTACCGGATGGTCAGCCGCCGGTTGTGGGCCACGAGGGAAGGCCACCGTCGGGTCGCGGCCTATCACTCACAATACGCACCCGACTATGCGGGCTGGATGGCCGCGCAAGGAGCGCTCCGACGAATGGCCGCGCTCAGCCAGGATCGGAAGGTCCCGCTGGTGGTGATGGTCTTCCCCCTCTTTGGCAATCCCCTCGACCGGCGCTACCCGTTCGCCGACATCCATGCCGATGTGGGAATGGCGGTCGCCCAGGCGGGATGGGCCCATCCGCTCGATCTGCTGCCTGCCTATCGCGGGCTCGACTGGCGCCTGCTGGTCGTGGACGGAGAGAACGACGAGCACCCGAACGAGATCGCCCACCGAATCGCCACGAACGTCCTCGTCTCGACCCTGGACGACCTGCTCCCGCCGCCGTCCGCCTCAGCTCCTCAGGCGCCCGCGAGCAGGCGGTGAGCGGCGGTCACTGCGCGCAGCGGCCCGCGCCCTTGTTGAGCATGCAGCCCCCACAGCGCGCGCCGGTGGCCGGCCACACGTCGGAGGCGCAGGCCAACATCTCGCCCGGGCCCCGAGAGATTGCGAGGAACTGGTTGAGGGCGTGGTTCGTGCACCCGGGGTCCGTTTCGCTGCCCGGTTCGATGCAGGGATTGCCGTCCTTGGACCACGTCGGGCCATACCGCTCGGTATCCGAGGCTCGGCCCACGACGAGGATGTCGCAGGCCTCACGCTGCGGGTGCCCCTCGGGCCGGGTGTCGCAGAAGCGCGCCCCCGGGTCGAAGCCGACCTTCCCGCAGTAGCTGTCCGAGGTGCCACGGCCGGTGTTGTCGATGACGGGCCGGGAATCGAGAAGCTTCCGGAACCCATTGTCGAGCTGGACCGAGAGCTTCATCCCGTAGAGCGGGCCGGGCGTGGGCTCTCCGCACTGGGCCTTCAGGGCGGCGAGCGGGTCGGGCGTGGGAGTGGGAGCAGGCGTGGGCGTCGGGGCGGGCGCCGGGCTCGTGCGCGAACCGGGGTTGGGCGCCGTGCTGGAGTTGGAGCCGCACGCGCAAAAAACCGCAGCGATCGCGGCGGCGGCGAGCGAAACACGAACAGGTCTCGAAACGAGCCTCATCCCTGGGGCCTCCTTTCTTCTCGGTTCTTGAGTCGGGCCGAGCACGTTCTGACTCAAGAATAGGGCGTTCGACTCATTTCTGCAAGTCGTTGATTCAGCGTTGTTAAGTAGAACTGAGCCGGCGTTCAGTGCCGCTCCGCCGCGTCCCGAAGTCAGGGGCGGACGGAAACGAAGAGGAGACGAGCCTGGCTGCGTCCCGGGTTCTCCCAGAGCCGCAACTCCCCAGGTAGGAAGCAGACGGCGTCTCCAGTCCGCAGCACGTGACGGTCGGGCCCGAGAGTCAGTCCAACCGGCCCCTTGAGCACGAAGGCGTAGTCCTCGGCCGTGTCGTGCCCGTAGGGATGCTTTCCGCTCCGCCCCCCCGCCTCCAGGTGGATGACCACCACCTCCAGACGCCGGTTCGTGCCTGCAGACTCCAGGGCCGCGCTGGACCATTGGCTCGGGAAGCCCACGCGATCCTTCGCACGCACTATGGTGCCGCTCGCGCCCTCGGCCGCGGTCGTGAAGAACTCGCCCAGGGTCACTCCCAGCGCCCCCGCGATCTTCTGCATCGAGCCGATGGAGGGCGAGACGAGCCCGTTCTCGAGCTGGGAGATGAAGCTGGCGGAAAAGCCCGTCCGGGCCCCGAGGGCGCGGGAGGAAAGCCCCAGACGCTGGCGAAGCTTGCGTATGTGCTGTCCGATGATCGCCTGCTTGAGTAGCATCGTCCGGCGGGGATTGTATGCCATGGTAGAGGAACGGCGGGAAATGCTCCTCGAGAGGCGGGTCGTCTTCGTGACGGGGGCCGGCCGCGGCATCGGCCGCGGCATCGCGGAGGCCCTGGCGGACGCGGGGGCCGACGTCGCTCTCGGCGACGTCGACGAGTCGGTGCGCGAGACGGCCGCGCTCGTCGAGGGCCGGGGGCGGCGAGCCCTCGCCCTCTCTCTCGACGTGACGGACCCCACCCGCCTCGATGCCGCAGTGGACGAGACCGTCCAGGCCCTCGGCCGCCTCGATGGATGGGTCAACAATGCGGGGGCGCTGCGCATGGACCCCGCCCTCGACGTGCGGGCCACCGATTGGGACCTGCAGATGCGAGTCAACGTGGCCGGCCTCTTCGCGGGCTGCCGGGCCGCAGCCCGCGAGATGATCCGCTCCGGCCGGGGCGGGGCCATCGTGAACGTGGCCTCGAACGCCGGGAAGGTCGGCTATCCCAACATGTCCGTCTACAACGCGAGCAAGGCCGCGGTCATCAGCCTCACGCGCTCCTTGGCCGCGGAGTGGGCGGACCGCGGGATCAACGTCAACGCGGTGTGCCCGGGCGGGGTGGACACTCCGATGCTCATGGCGGTGGCGGAGTGGCTCGCTCCGCGTTTCGGACTCACCGCCCAAGGGCTCCACGCGGAGATGAAGCCGAAGCAGATGGGCCGCCACGTTCGCCCGATCGAGGTCGGACGGGTGGTGGCCTTCCTCCTCTCCGACCACGCGCAGATCATCCGGGGCCAGGCCGTCAACCTCGACGGAGGCGACACCCCTTACTAGAGCCCGTTCATCTGGGCTTCACGCGCGTTCGATTTCACTTAACCACGCTGTCCGCGTCCTCGAGCACGCGCCGCAGTGGGGGGTGTTGTGGCTTGCGCGCGTGCGGTCCCGCCCGGTGCTTTCCCTGTTTTTCGGAGCGCTTCTTCTGGTGATGGCGGCGCGGATACCCGCGCCCCTGGCCGGGCAGGGCCGAATACCTGTACCTCGCGCGGCGGGACGGCTACAACCTGTGGCGGGGCCTCCTCACCCGCGACGTGCTGACTGAGTTGTACGTCCGATTCTCGGGGCGCTATCCGCGTCTTTTCGTCTTCTTGGTCGACCCGACGGCCAACGCCGCCCTCGACGCCCTCGGCGCTCCGGTGGTGGCGATGGACCGGCGACGGCACCTCTATCGACTCGAGCCGGGCTGGCTTTGGCCTCGAGCGGCGGGAGACTCTCCCTTACTGAGCGCCGGGAGCCTCCCTGCGAGTACGGTCGCGGAGCGGCGAGGGTTCCCGCCGCTCGCACACCAACATTTTCTTGGGGCGAAAGTCATCGCCGTCTCCGTACTCCTTTGGAGGGGGGGATGTCGATGCCGAAGGAGGTCTAGAGACACATGGGCCGACTCCTCGTGCGCACCGAGGACCGCGTGGCGGTGCCGGTGCGCGTGTTCGAGACCGCCGACGAGCCGTGGGCGGTCGTCCTCGTGAGTCCGGCCACGGCCGTCCCCCAGCGCTGCTACGCCCCCTTCGCGCAATGGCTCGCCCAATGGGGCCTGCGGGTCGTGACCTACGACTACCGCGGGGTGGGCGAGGCGCGCCCCCGCTCGCTGCGGGGCTTCCCCGCCACCCTGGGCGGCTGGGCGGAGGACGCCCGGGCCGTGGTGCGCTTCGCCTCCCGTTCCGCCGGCCGGCGACCGCTGGTGGTCGTAGGGCACAGCTTCGGGGGACAGCTTCTCGGCCTCGTGGAAGAGATGGGCTGGGCGGCGGGTGCCCTGTTCGTCGGCTCGACCCTCGCCCCCTGGCGTCACTGGCAAGGACGGGGGCGGCTCCGTGTGCTTTCGTTCTGGTATCTGCTCATCCCGGTGCTCACCCGCGTCTTCGGCTACCTGCCCGGCTGGGCGGGACTCGGGGTCGACATCCCCGCGGGAGTGGCTCGCGAATGGAGCCGTTGGGCCCGCCACCCGGACTACCTGCTGGGCCACGAGCCCCTTGCCGAGGAGCGCTTCCGGCGCTTCCCGGCGCCCGTCCTCGCCTATTCGTTCACCGACGACGAAGTGGCCCCCGAGGCGGCGGTCGGCCACCTGCTCTCCGTCCTGGGCACGAAGCGCCTCCAGCACCGCCGGATCGATCCGACCACTCTCGGGCGGGCGGCCATCGGCCACTTCGGATTCTTCCGCCCCGAGTTCGCCGACGCGCTCTGGCCGGAGGTCCTCGCCTTCGTACGGCGCGTCGCGATCCGGGAGGCCCGGCTCCGCAGCGCCTGGGTGCTTCCGAGCCTGCGCGACGAGCGTCCCCACGCGTCGACCACGCCTTGACCGGGGTCTCATGGCTGCTTACCCTTCCCGCCACTTCCCATGCGGTTCGAAGGAACGGTCAGAATTCGCGCGCCCCGGGAGACGGTCTGGCGCTTCCTGACCGACCCCGAGGAGGTCGGCCGGTGCGCGCCCGGCCTCGAATCGGTAGACGTGCTCGTGCCGAACGAGCGCTTCCGCGCCACGGCCTCCGTGGGCTTCGGCAGCGTGCACGCCCGCTTCGTGACGGACGTGGAATGGGTGGATCTTGACCCGCCGACGCGCGGGCGCATGAAGGTCCATGGCACCGCCCCCGGGAGCGCGGTGGACGCCACGAGCGAGATGGCGCTCCGCGACGGGGGTGACGGGGCCACCGAGCTCGCCTGGTCTGCCGACATCTCGGTGGTGGGCTCCATCGCCAGCCTCGCCGCGCGGCTCATGGGCGGTGCGACCCAGAAGCTGACCGAGGCCTTCTTCGAGGAAGTGAAGAAGCGGATCGAGGGGGGCCGGGCCTTCCGTTTCGGCCCCGTGCCCCTCGCGGAAGCCGAGGGCATGCTCCTCGGCCACAACGTGACCGGTGCGGACGGCCGGGTGGCCGTGCGCAAGGGGCGACCCTTGACCGCCGAGGAGGTGGCGCTCCTGCGCAGCCTCGGCCGTACGTCGGTCTACGTGGCGGAGCCGGGTCCCGAGGACGTCGGCGAGGACGAGGCCGCGCGTCGCGTGGCCCAGGCGGCGATGGGCGCGGGCCTCAAGCTCGTCGGACCCGGCGCGGGACGCGCAAACCTGGTCGCCACCACCCTCGGCGTCTTGCGCGTGGACGCGCCCCGACTCGCGCGGCTCAACGAGCCCGAGGGCTTCGCGGTGGCCACGCTGGTGGGCCACCGGCCGGTGCGCGAGGGGCAGGTCGTGGCCACGGTCAAGGTCCTCCCCTTCGCCCTTCCCGAGGATGCCGTCCGACAGGCGGAAGCCACGGCGGGGGAAGGCTGCCCTCTTCTTCACGTGACCCCGCTCGTTCCCCGCGCCGTCACCTTGCTCCTCTGCGGCTCTCCCGCGGCGCGCGAGCGGGTGGCCCGCGACTTCGAGCCCCCGCTCCGCGCCCGGCTCACCGCGCTCGGGTCGGCGATCACTTCGCTGGAGTTCGTCCCCCTGGAAGACGAGGCGGGCGAAGCGGCGCTGGCCGCGGCCCTGCGCCGACAGGTGGACGCGGGGGCCGAGCTGCTGCTCCTGGCCGGCGAGACCGCGATCGTCGACCGGCACGACATCGCTCCCCGTGCGATCGAGCGGGCGGGAGGCGAGATCGTGGCCTTCGGCGCGCCCGTCGACCCCGGGCAGCTCCTCCTGCTCGCCCGGCTGGGCTCGGTGCCCCTCGTGGCCGCTCCCGGCTGCGCGCGCAGCGCCAAGGAGAACGTGCTCGACCTCGTGCTGCCGCGCCTCCTCGCCGGCGACCGCCTGGAGCGCGCCGACCTCGTCGCCCTCGGCCACGGCGGGTTGCTGGAGGACGTGCCCGAGCGGGGCGCGCCGCGCGGCGAGATCGGCGGATCGAGCCGCGGGGTTTCGCGCCTGTCGTAAGATGGACTCATGACGGGTCCCGAGATTCGCGCGCCCGAGCCCGAAGAGCGCCGCGAGTGGCAAGCCGAGTTCGAGGCCGCGGCGCGCCGTCCGCTGGCGCTGCGGCTCCGGTATGCGTTCATCCACACCTACAAGCCGGTGCTGGACGACGCACCCTATCGAGCCTTCGACACGATGGCCGAGTACCGGGCCTGGTGTCAGGCTCACCTGCCGAGCTGGCTGGGCTATGGCCCGGCCATTTGAATACGCCCAGGCCGAGGAGATCCGGGACGCCTTCGGTCGACGTGGCGTGCGCTACCTGTTCATCGGCAAATCGGGGGCGATGCGCGAGCTCGGCTTCGATCTGACCGACGCTCAAGCCGCGGAGATCGGCCGGGGAAAGGACTTCGTTCGGCTCCGCAACGGCCCGTTCGATCTGGACCTGGCATTCGCCCCCGACGGCATCGAAACCTTCGAAGAGGCCTGGAAGCGCCGCGTCGACGTGGAGGGCTTCCCGGTATGTCACCCCGACGACATCATCGCCAGCAAGAAGGCCGCAAACCGCGCGAAGGATCGGGAGTCGCTCCCCCGCCTGTTGGCCTTCCGCGAATACTGGATCGCGCGTCAGCGCTGACCCCCGGCGAGTTCCGGACACACCTGGCCACCGTGCTCGCCCGACGGGCGCTCACCCAGGCCGTCGGTCGGGCAAAGGGGTGATGCCTTTACGCTCTCCCTCAAGGTACGCAAGGAGGACGTGCCCGCGGCGCGTTGACGGTCAGTAGATGCGGAAGACCGACCGCTCCGTGACCCGGGCCGCGACCGGCTCGTTCCCCTTGCGAGCGGGCTCGAAGCGCCATAGCGGGAAGCTGCGCTCGATCAGCCGCTGGTGGGCCTCGTCGAGGGGAGTCTTGACCTGCGGATGGTAGATCCGCCCGTCAGGTCCCACGATGCCCGCGACTTCGATCTCGCCTTCGTGCTTGATCTTGCCCGGATCGGAGTACGCGGGCTCGATCCACAGCAGCCGGTGCGGCCAGCGGGTGACGTCCCGGGCGAGCCGCATCTCCGCCTCCGCGGCCACCGTGGAACGGTCCGCCGCGACCTTCGGCTCGGTGGGCGACGAGGGGAGGTCGAAGCGGATTCCGCGAACGGCGAGCCACGCCTCCGGGGTCAGCAGCAGCCGGCCGATCACCGAACGGACCGCATCCGCGGGCGCGTCGGGGGGGAAGCCCGTCACCCGCAGCGCGACCTCGGCCACCTGGCGCCGGCACTGGCTGCGCCAGGCTTCGCTCCGCGGCTGCCCCAGGTACTCGAGTCGGAGCTGCACGACACCCTTCTCGAAAGACGCGGCCTTGACCTCGACCGCGACGTCGCAGCGGCCGGATTGGCGCTCCGCAGCCTTCCGGTCCAGAGACCATTTCGTTTCGTCGCCGCGATGACGGAGTACGCCCTTCTGTCCGACATAGGGGCGGACGACGTCCGGGGGAACCGAGGGCGCCCCCGGCCTCGGGGCGGTTCCGCTTCGGCAGGCGACGGCAGCCTCGAGAATCATGACGGCCGCGATCCCGTGGAGCCGGCTCCGAGACCGGTGCGGACGGGGGAGGGACGAGGCCATGGACCTGTAGCATAATCGCCTTCCTCCCAGAAAAGGAGCCGCCATGCCTCGCGTCGTGCGCGCCGGCCTGATCCAGGCCAAGAACGTGAAGGGCCCCGAAGCCGGCCTTCCCGCCATCAAGAAGGCCATGATCGACAAGCACATGAAGCTCATCGACCAGGCCGGGGCCCAGAAGGTCAAGCTCCTCTGCCTGCAGGAGATCTTCTACGGGCCCTACTTCTGCGCCGAGCAGGAGACGAAGTGGTACCACCTCACGGAGCGCGTCCCCGAGGGCCCCACCATCGCCCTCATGCAGAAGGCGGCGAAGAAGCACAAGATGGTGATCGTCGTCCCCATCTACGAAGAAGATCAGACCGGCGTCTACTACAACACCGCCGCCGTCATCGACGCGGACGGCAAGTACCTGGGCAAGTACCGCAAGACGCACATCCCGCACTGCAAGCCGGGGTTCTGGGAGAAGTTCTACTTCCGCCCCGGGAACCTGGGCTATCCGGTCTTCGAGACCGCCTACGCCAAGGTCGGGGTGTACATCTGCTACGACCGCCACTTTCCGGAGGGCGCGCGCGCCCTGGGCCTCGCCGGCGCCGAGATCGTCTTCAACCCCTCGGCCACCGTGGCCGGGCTGTCCGAGTACCTCTGGGAGCTGGAGCAGCCCGCGCACGCCGTGGCCAACGGCTACTTCGTGGGGGCCATCAACCGCGTGGGCTGGGAAGCGCCGTGGAAGATGGGCGAGTTCTACGGCAAGAGCTACTTCTGCGATCCGAAGGGGAAGATCGTCTCCCAGGGGCCGCGCGACAAGGACGCGCTGGTCGTGGCCGACCTGAACCTCGACATGATCGAGGAGGTGCGGTCGGTCTGGCAGTTCTACCGCGACCGGCGCCCCGACGCCTACGGTGCGCTCGTCCAGCCGTAGGCGGTCGGTCGGGCCAGCCCGGGCTCAGTTGAAACTGAAATTGAAGCCCAGGATGAAGGTGAGGCGGAAGTAGCTGACGTCCAGCCCCGGAGGGAGGCCGATCTCGTCCTGGCCGGGGACGAGGGGCAGACCCCGTGCCGTCGTGGCGCTTCCGGAGGCTCCCACCACTCCGAGGGTCACCGCCGCCCGCCCCACGGTGAGCGTGGCCCCGGTCGAGACGTGGTAGATGTTCCAGAAGGACACGGTCGAGTCACCCTGCTCCCCCGGCGTAGCCCCGGTGTAATCGGTCCGGAAGCTCGCAAACGCGCGCCAGCCGTACCGGAACTTGTGCTCCACGCCGAGGGCCACGTTGAACACGCTGTCCAGCCGATACGTGACCGCGGTCGGGATCGGCGAGCCGCCGGTCTGGGGCGTGAAGGGAACGCTGTCGAGCAGGGTTTTTTCCCCCACCGCCTGGAACCATTCGACCGAGGCGTTGAGTGTCGTCGAACCCAGGACGTAGGACCCTCCGACCCCCACCGAGAAGGGCGAGGTGAAGCTCGAGGGGAGATCCTGCTGGAAGTTGGTGGCCACGAACGTGAGCGGCTGCCCGGCGGCGTCGATCCCCTGGCCGACGCCCGTCTTGTTGTAGGCAGTGTCCCCGCTCCCGAAGAGATGCGCGGAAGGTGTCGTGAGGCTGATCCCGAGCGTCCCGCGCCGGAAGCGGGCGTCGAACCCGAGCTTGGCCAGCAGGCGCCAGTCGGTGTACTTGAACTCGCGGCCGTTGACGGCCACCGCCGCCTTTCCGTTCGCCCCCAGACCCTGCGCGAGGCTGCTGAAGCGGGTCCGCTGGGTGCGTACGGCGAAGAAGGTCGTCGCTCCGACCCCGAAACGCTCGCCCACCGGGTGCGCCCACGTGAGCCCGCCCCAGTAGTCGGTCAGACGCTGGTCGAAGCTCACGTTCGCCTCGTAGAAGGGCACGCCCGGGAAGAGGCTCGACCCCTCGACCTGACCCCGCTGCTCCGCGGTGAGGTTGAACTCCTGACGGGTCAGGAAGGAGTAGGCGAGGCGGCTCCGGCCCAGGAATCCGAGCCTCAGCTCGCCCGCGAAGAGCGAGGGCGCGCCCCCGAAGTGGCTCGACTTGAGGTCGTTGCCCGTCCCCAGGCTGTTCTGGACGTCGAGGCTCTCGTACTGGACGACGTTTCCGGCAAGCAGCAGCTCGGGCTTCTTCACGAGCGCGAAGGCCCCGGGGTTGTAGTACACGGCGGAGAGGTCGTCGGCGCTGCCGATGACGGCCCCCGCGAGGAGGCGGGCCCGGTTGCCGTACTGCTCGGTCCAGTAATTGGTGTCCTGCGCGGACGCGAGGACCGGCACGAGGACGAGGACACCGGCGATCGTGCCTCTCATCGGATGACTAGTTTGACAGGGCGGTTGGCGGAAAGATACCGTCCGCGCGGCCGGGGGGGATCTCGATGCGAACGTTCTCGCGATGGGTGTTCGCGGTCGTTCTCGTGTTCTTGGTGCGGGCGGACCGGTTGGGGGCCCAGTCGCCCGACACGCCCGAGCCGGGCTCCATAGAGGCGATCGCCGCCGCCACCACGGAGCCGAGATTCCTGTCTCCGTGGGTCGCCTACGTGCCCCATCATCCGAACGTGCCCTCGCCCACGAAGCTCCTGGGCCACATCGTGGGGGCGCCCGGCGAGCTGTCGAGCACCACGAAGATCTACGCCTACTTCCGTGCCCTCGCCCAGGCCACGCGGCGGGTCCGGGTGGAGGTGATCGGCAAGTCGGAGGAAGGCCGCGAGATCCTGCTCGTGATCGTGGGCGACGAGAAGAGCCTGGACGCGCTGGAGGCGAATCGTCAGGCCATGGCCGACCTCGCCGATCCCCGCCGCACCGACGAGCGGCGCGCGGACGAGCTGATCGCGGGGTCGAAGCCCTTCTACATGCTCCACGGCGGCCTTCACTCGGGGGAGACGGGCTCCCCGGAGATGCTGATGGAGCTGGCGCACCGGCTGGCCGTCTCGGAGGCGCCCTACGTCCGCGAGATCCGCGACCGCCTGATCGTCCTCATCAACCCGGTGGCAGAGCCGGACGGGCGTGACCGCATGGTCGACTGGTTCTACCGGCATCTCAAGGGCAAGACGGACTACGAGAACCTTCCGCCGATCTCGCCCCCCTACTGGGGCAAGTACGTCTGCCACGACAACAACCGCGACGGCGTCCAGAGGAAGCTCGCCCTCACCCGCGCCACCCAGGACGCCTACATGAAGTGGCACCCGCTCGTGGTCCACGACCTCCACGAGTCGATGCCGCTGCTGTCGATCTGGACGGGCACCGGCCCCTACAACGTGAACCTCGACCCCAGCATCTACAGCGAGTGGCACACGATCGCCTTCCACGAGGTCGCGACCCTGACCGCCATGGGCATGCCCGGGGTCTGGACCTACGGCTTCGGCGAGGGCTTCGCCCAGGTCTACCAGGACTCGGTGGCCATCAACCACAACGGGATCGCCCGGGGCTACGAGACCTTCGGCAACGGCACCGCGGAGACGGTGGAGCGGGTCCTCGACCCCGAGCGCATCCGCTACACGGGACGGGCGGTGACGGAAGCCGACTGGTACCGGATGGTGCCGCCTCCGAAGAAATTCAAGTGGTCGCTCCGGAACAACACGAACTACATGGAGACGGCGGTGCTCGCCGCGCTGCAGTACACGTCCCGGAACGGCTCCGAGATGCTGCGCAACTTCTGGCGGCGGGGCGCGAACGCGGTGCGGAAGGGGACGAGCGAGAAGCCCTACGCGATCGCCATCCCCGAGAAGCAGGACGACCGCCGCCGCCTCGCCCGCCTCGTGAACCTGCTGCGCGAGCACGGCATCGAGGTCTCGCGGGCGGGTGCGGCGTTCAAGGTCAAGGAGGGAGACTTCCCCGCGGGCACGTTCCTCGTGCGCATGGACCAGCCCTACCGGGGCTTCGCCCTCGACCTGCTCACTCCCCAGAAGTACCCGGCGGACAAGGCGTCCTTCGACGCCTACGACGACGTGGCCTGGGCCCTGCCCGTGAGCCTGGGCGTGGAGGTCAAGACGATCGAGGACGAAGCCGTGCGGCAGGTGCCCACGACGTCCGTGGGCGAGGCCGTGAGCTACAAGGGCGAGGTCGAGGGGGACGGCGCCTTCTACCTGCTCCGCGACACGGGCCAGGAGGCCCTGCTCGCCGCGCGGGTCCGGCTCGCCCGGTTCAAGGTGGAGGCGGCCGAGAAGGGCTTCGGCTCGGGCGGACAGGACTATCCGGCCGGCTCCTGGATCATCACGGGTGCGCCCGGCCTGCGCGCCGCCCTCGACGCGGTGGCCACGGATTTCGGCCTCGACTTCGAGCCGGCGAGCGGCGCCCCCGACGTCAAGCGGCACCTCGTGGACCTGCCCCGCCTCGCCCTGATGCAGACCTGGAACGACACGCAGTCCGCGGGCTGGGTGCGGATGATCTTCGACGACGAGAAGGTCCCCTACACGCTCATCATGGACGAGGACGTGCGGCGGGGCGGCCTGCGCGAGCGCTTCGACGTCATCCTCTACCCCAACACCGCCCGCAGCCTCAAGGACGTCGTGACCGGCATCGACCCTCGCAACGGACCGCTCGCCTTCACGAAGACGCCGGAGTTCCCTACCCACGGCTCCCCGACCTCCTCACCCGACATCACGGGAGGCCTCTCCTGGTCCGGCCTCCAGAACCTGGAGACGTTCGTGCGGCGGGGCGGCGTGCTCGTGACGCTGGGCCGGGCCTCGACGGTGCCCCTCGACGGTGGCATCGTGCGCGACGTGCGCCCGGCGAGCGTCAAGGGCCTGGTCAACCCCGGCAGCGAGCTGCGCGCCCGCTTCCGCCGCCCCGACCATCCGATCGCCTACGGGTACGGCGAGACGACGTCGGTCTTCCGGGACGGCGGCCCGGTCTACGCGGTGAGGCGGGTGGACGAGGGCCGGATCGTCCTGCAGTGGGGGACGAAGATCCCGAAGGACGACGAGGAAGAGGCCTCCGCGGACGGCAAGGACGCCAAGAAGGAGCCGCCCCTGGTGATCAGCGGCGGGATCAAGGGCGGCGACGAGCTCGTGGGCAAGCCCGCCCTCCTCGACATCCCGACCGGCCAGGGCCGCGTGATCGCCTTCGACTTCGACCCCATCCACCGCTACCAGACGGAGTCGGACTTCCGCCTGGTCTGGAACGCGATCCTCAACTGGAACGACCTCCCCCCGGTGCCCGCCCGCTGACCCTGCCCGTGTCCGCGCACGCCCTCGTCGGCCGCCGTGTCCTGACCGAGCAGGGGCTGGGGCCGGCCGCCGTGGTCGTGGAGGGCGACCGGATCGCGGCCGTCGTCGATCCCGCGGCGGTGCCCGCCGGGATTCCCCACCGCGACCTGGGCGACCTCGTGCTCATGCCCGGGCTCGTGGACGCCCACGTCCACCTCAACGAGCCGGGCCGCACGGAGTGGGAAGGGTTCGAGAGCGCGACCCGGGCCGCGGCCGCGGGCGGCGTCACCACTCTCGTGGACATGCCGCTCAACAGCATTCCCGCCACCACCACCCTCGCCGCCCTCGAGGCCAAGCGTCACGCGGCGCGCGGCCGGCTGCACGTGGACTGCGGCTTCTGGGGCGGCGTCGTCCCCGGCAACGCGGACGAGCTCCCGGCGATGGTGGAAGCGGGTGTCGCCGGCTTCAAGTGCTTTCTCGTGCCTTCCGGGGTCGACGAGTTCGGTCACGTGGGCGAGGCCGACCTGCGGAAGGCGATGCCCGTGCTCGCCGCGCACGGTGTGCCCCTCCTCGTGCACGCCGAGCTGGAGTCTCCAGTGCCTCCCCTGCCTCCGGACCCGCGCCGCTACGCGACCTATCTCGCCTCGCGTCCTCGGCGGTGGGAGAATGAGGCGATCGAGCTCCTGGTCCGGCTCGTCCGGGACATGGGGACCGCCGTCCACATCGTCCATCTTTCCTCCTCGGAGGCCCTGCCTGCCGTCGCCGCTGCCCGCCAGCAGGGGCTGCCCCTGAGCGCCGAGACGTGCCCTCACTACCTGAGCTTCACCGCCGAGGAGATCCCCGACGGCCGCACGGACTTCAAGTGCGCGCCGCCCATCCGTGAAGGCGAGAATCGCGATCGCCTCTGGGACGGTCTGCGATCCGGCGTCCTCGACATGGTCGTCTCCGACCACTCGCCCTGCACGCCGGAGAGGAAGGGGCTCGAAGCCGGCGACTTCATGGCCGCCTGGGGCGGCATCGCTTCCTTGCAGTTCCGCCTGCCCGCGACGTGGACGGAAGCACGGCGGCGCGGGGCTTCTCTGGCCGATCTCGCGCGCTGGACCTGCCGGCGTCCCGCGGAGCTCGCCGGCCTCGGCCGCCGCAAGGGACGTCTCCTTCCCGGCTACGACGCCGACCTCGTGGCCTGGGACCCCGAGGGCACGATCGAGGTGACGCCGGAGCGGATCCTGCACCGCTGGAAGGTGACTCCCTATCGCGGCCGCCTCCTGAACGGGGTCGTGGAGACGACCCTGCTGCGCGGTGCTTTGGTCTACGACCGAGGGCGGCTCATCGGCCCGCCCGGGGGTGAGCTGTTGCTACGGACGGCTTGAACGTTCGCACCGTACCCTTCGATGGTAGTCTCAGGACCCGTGGAGAGCTTCACCGAGCGGGCCGACCTCGCGGCCGAGCGCGTGGGCGGCCGGGCGATGGCGGCCAACGACGAGTTCTTCGCCCCCAAGGAGAACCTGCTCAAGCCGGGGCGGGGCGTCTTCATCCCGGACAAGTTCACCTCGCGGGGCAAGTGGATGGACGGCTGGGAGACCCGCCGCCGGCGCACGCCCGGCCACGACTGGTGCATCGTGGGCCTGGGCATGCCGGGGACGATCCGAGGCCTGGACATCGACACCAATCACTTCATCGGCAACTTTCCGGAGAAGGCGTCGGTCGAGGCCTGCCACCGGCCGGGGGCGAAGGGCCGCCAGGCGCTCACGTCTCCCCGGATCGAATGGACGGAGATCCTCCCCCTCTCGCCTCTCCGGGGCGGGTCGCAGAACCTCTTCGGCGTGAAGAGCGAGCAGGTTTTTACGCACGTCCGCCTCAACATCCACCCGGACGGGGGGGTGGCCCGGCTGCGCGTCTACGGCGACGTGCGGGTGGATACGGCGGCCCTCGCCCGCTCGCGCACAGTGGTCGATCTCGCTTCCATCCGGAACGGGGGCCTCGTCCTGGCCGCGAGCGACATGCACTTCGGGTCCAGGGACAACCTGATCATGCCCGGCCGCTCCGCGAACATGGGGGACGGCTGGGAAACCCGGCGTCGGCGCGGGCCCGGGCACGACTGGCTCATCCTTCGGCTGGGCGCCCCCGGTACCCTCGGGCGGATCGAGATCGACACGAACCACTTCAAGGGCAACTACCCCGAGAGCTGCTCTCTCGAAGGCTGTCGCGCCCCCGCCGCGACCCTCGCGGAGCTGCAGACGGAGGCCGTGGGCTGGCGCGAGTTCCGGCCCCGCACCAAGCTGCACCCGCACCGCCGCCACTTCTTTCGCCCCACGGATCCCGGCCCGTTCACCCATGTGCGCTTTCGCATCTTCCCCGACGGCGGCGTCAGCCGTCTGCGCCTGCATGGACGCGTTGTCGCGCCTTAACTCCCTGCCCGGGGACGAGGCCCGGGAGGAGCTGCGGCGGTGCTGCGGCGCCTCGCGATGGGTGGACGCAATGGCGGCACGGCGGCCCTTCCCCGATGCCGCCGCTCTCTTTGCGGCCGCGGAACAGGAATGGGGGGCCCTGGGTCCTTCCGACTGGACAGAGGCCTTCGCCCATCACCCGCGCATCGGGGACAAGGAGACCCTGCGCGCCCGCTTCGCGACCACGCGGCAGTGGGCGGCGGGAGAACAGGCCGGGGCGAGCTCGGCTTCGGAAGAGACCCTGGATGCGCTGGCCCGGGGGAACCGGGAGTACGAGGCCCGCTTCGGCCACATCTTCATCGTATGCGCCACCGGGAAGGGGGCCGACGAGATGCTGGGCCTGCTCCAGCAGCGCCTGGGCAACGACCCCGAGACCGAGCGGCTCCTCGCCGCGACGGAGCAGGCCAAGATCACCCGCCTTCGCCTGGAGAAGCTCCTGAACCCATGAGCCCCATCACCACCCACGTCCTCGATACCGCGCGCGGGCGCCCCGCGGCCGGGCTCCGTGTCCTCCTCGAAGCGCGCGCCGGGAGCGGGCGCTTCCGGGTCCTGGCCCGCGGCGTCACCGACGGGAACGGCCGCATCGGCGACCTCCTGCCGGAGGGCGCCCTGCGACGAGGAACGTACCGCCTGACCTTCGAAACCGCCCGCTACTTCCGCGCGCGACGCGTGCGCAGCTTCTACCCGAGCGTGGCCGTGCTCTTCGAGATCCGGGAGCCGCGGCAGCACCACCACGTGCCGCTGCTGCTGAGCCCCTTCGGCTACTCGACGTATCGGGGGAGCTAGCTAGGGCAGGGGCTCTAGAGCCCCCGTGCGACCTTGGCCGCCCCCCAGCCCAGGAGCACGAAGAGTCCCAGGCGAAGCCAGGCCTGCTCGTGGCCGTAGGAGACGGTCGGGAAATGGCTGCTGAGCATGATGAAGAGCAGCGGGACCACCATGAAAGTGTTGTGCTTGGAGCGCAGCTTCGCCTGCGCGGCCAGTCCCGGCGCGGGCGCTCCGCCCTCCCGGGCCACCGCGACCATCCGGCGCTGGGCGGGCAGGATGCGCATCCAGACGTTGGCCGCCATCAGCGTCCCCAGGGTCGCCCCCACGTGCATGTAGGCGGCGCGGGCGCTGAGCGTGTGCAGCAGACCCCAGGCCACCCCCATGATCAGGAAGAAGCCGGCCGCCGCGGTCGCGAGCTCGCTCCGACCCAGCGGAGACCGGCAGAGGAGGTCGTAGGCCAGCCACGCCACCGGGAGCAGGCCCAGGCCGAGGGCGATCGCCGCCCCCTCGCCGATGGACGACACCCGCTCGTCGCGGAGGATCCCCCCCGCGTAGTAGACGACCGTGAGCAGGACGAGGCCGCTCATCCAGGTGAAGGCGGCCTCCCAGCGGAACCAGTGCAAGGTGCGGGGGAGGATCTCGGGCACCTTCTGCTTCTGCACGAGGTAGAAGCCGCCGCTGTGCACCATCCACAGCTCGCCGGCCACGTTGGCCCGTGGCGGCTCGGGCGCGGTGAAATGGGCCTCGAACCAGGTGAAGAGCCAGGTCTGGCCGATCCAGAGAATCCCGGTCATCACGTGGAACCACCGGACGAGGAGGTTCGTCCACTCGCTCAGGGTGGCGTCCATGGAGCGTTGGGCCGGAAGCTACCACAAGTCGAGGCGCCAAAGTCGGCCCGCTCGGGACATAATCGGGGCGTTGCCCCTCAAGGTCATGTGCGCGGGCTGCGCCAAGGACGAGCGGGAGCCCGCCGAGTCCGCGGTCAAGGCTGCCCTCGGCCAGGCGGCCGGCTCGTGGACCGTGTCCCTGGTCAAGATCGGCAGGCAATGGTCCGTGACCGTCGACGGTCCCGAGATCAAGCACAAGACGATGATGGTGCCCGACGGCGGGATACGTCAGGCGATCCAGGAGATGGTGCCGCCGGCCGCCCCCCCTCCCGCGCCGGTCGCTGCTGCCGCCGCTCCGATGCCGCGGGCCCCGCTGCCTCCGACGCGCACCACGCCCGCACCGGTCCCGCGAGGAACTCCCGCCGCGACGCCGGCGCCGACGCCCGCCCGGACCCTCAGCCCGCGCGCGGTCGCCCGGACTCCTTCTCCCCCTCCCCGTTCGCCCGTGGCGCCCGCCCGAGCTCCCTCGCGCCCCACGAAGGCGGGCGAGCACCAGGATCGCTACGACTGCCAGTACTGCGGTGGAGCCTTTGTCGTGACCTACGAGGCCGCCGCCGACTCCGCGCAGGAAACGGTGGCGGTGGCCTGCCCCCACTGCTGGAAGAACAGCCACGTCATGGTCGCGGAGGAAGCGGCCCTGTCCCGCGACTACCGCGCCGAGAAGGCCTGAGCTCCGGTCAGCTCGTCATCCGCGGCGGGCCTGCAGGATCTTCAGGAACGAGCGGCCGCGGATCTCGTCGAGGGTGAGGCCGGTGCGCAGCGCCTCCTCGGGGGTGATGGCCCCGCAGTTGATCCCGCGCAGGAAGTAGTTCAGCAGCCCCTGGCCGGTGGCGGCGTCGTCGAACACGTCGCCCATCAGCGTGGCCTGGGCCGCCTTCTCCGTGAAGCCCTTGAGGCGGCGGGAAGCCGCGTCCAGGCCCTCCAGGAAGAAGGCGTACACGGCCGCGTAGCGCGTGGGCAGCTGCGCCGGGTGCAGGTCCCAGCCCTGGTAGTAGGCGTTTCGCAGCGAGTGCTGGACGTGGTCGAAGTGCAGCCGCCAGGCGCGGTGCACCGCGGCCCGGTTCTCGCGGAGCTGGGCCTCGGTCAGCGCCGGACCGCCGGGAGCGGCGCGGTGGGGCGCCACCGGCATGATGTTGGTCGCGCCGTCGGAGAGGGTGACGCCCGTGCCCGCCATCGTGACCTGCATCACGTGCTTCGCAAAATCGCAGGCGGGGTGGGTCATGGTCTGGTGGGCGGCGGTGATGTTGCAGGAAGCGGTGTAGTCGTAGGTGCCGAAGTGGGCGCTCTGGCAACGGCCGCGGGCGGCCTCCACCAGCGCGCGCAGGGGGGCCTGACCCCGGCGATCCAGGATGGCGGGGGTCGTCTCCACCATCAGCTCGATCTTGAGCGAGCCTGCGCGCAGGCGCGTCTTCTTCTCCACGAGGGCGCACAGGTCCGCGGCCGCCCTCACCTGCTCGGGGATGGTGACCTTGGGAACCGTGATCACGAAGTTCGCGGGCAGGCGCGCCTTCGTCCGCGCGGAGAGGGTGCTGACGAACACGTCGAGCGTGCGCAGGGCGCGCACGTGGAGCTCGCCGGAGAGGGGCTTGATGCGGATGCCGACGAAGGGCGGAAGCGAGCCCGTCTCCATCCCCCGCGCCACTTCCTCCGCGGTGCGGGCGGCGTCCTCATCCTCTTCCGCATCCGGGCGGTTGCCGTAGCCGTCCTCGAAGTCGATCCGGAAGTCCTCGACCGGCTCGCGCTCCAGCTTCTTGACCACGCGCTCGTACACGACCGGGGAGAGGGGGCCGAGACCGAGCACGTCCACGAACGTCCGGGGACCGGGCGCATACTCCCGGAGGGCGCGCAGCGCGAGCTCGCCGAGCTTGACCGCGGAGTCGGCCTCGAAGAGCTGGGCCCCCCCGTAGACCGTGTGCACGGGCTGACGCGCCACCGGATCGCCGGGGTAGTCGCGCGCAAAGGCGACGTTGGCCTTCTTGAGGCGGCCGAGGATGGACCGCGTGGCCTCGGCCCGGAGCGACGTCTTGATCGTCGTCATGAGGGTTCCTCTCCCGGGGAGCCGCCCTCCGGGTCGCCTATCATACCGGGAGCATGTCCAGCCTCGCCGCGCTCCTTCTCGTCGCCGCCCTCGCGATCCAGGGCGCCGCCCCTTCCCGCGCGCGGGTCGTTCCCCGCACCGAGATGCTGGCCGCCATGCGCACCCGCCAGGGCTACGACATCACCGCCACCACCAACGGGGCCCGTTTCCAGGCCGAGGTCCTGCTCGAGCTCCTCCGAACGAACCGGTCGCACGATCCCGGCGGGCCGATCCTGTTCGTGGGACACGCCGAGTGGTTCGGGGCCTACCTCGACCGCACCGGCCTCACCGCCGAATCCGCCCCGCTCTTCATGCGTCTCGGGGACCAGTACGGCCAGGACCTCGAGGTCGACGCGCGCGCCGGACAGGTGGTGGAGCGGGTCATCGAGGGACCGTCCCCCCTGCTCGCCGCCAACGTGAGGATCGGCTGGTCGGCCACCCGAGGCGGGAAGGACCGCTACTCGTACGACGACAAGCTCGCCATACCCGACCTCAGGGTCACCAACGAGCGGATCATCACCTACCGCCTCCTCGACCTCGGCGACTTCGTGGCCTACGACGAGGTGGAAGGGCTGCGGGGCCGGCCCACCGAGGGCTTCCTCGGCGTGCTCTTCGACATCATCGGCGAGGGGCGGATCGAGTGGAGCCGCATGGCGATCTCCGCGGACGGCCTCCAGGTCTCGCGGGCGCGGGCGAGCAAGGGATTCTTCCGCATCGAGAGCAGCATCACGGTCTTTCCCGACGGGCGCGTAGAGAAGGACCTGCCGACGGACCGCCCCGACCTCGCCCCCCTCGACCAGCGGATCCGCCAGCCCGTGAAGATCCGTTACCGGCCTCTCGACCGCGAGCACGCCCCCGCCGAGGTCCTGCGCTGACGGGACTCTTTGCGCGGCTCGGCCTTCGGCTGGCATAGTAAGTAGGACAAGCCCGATGGGACACCCTCCCGACGACTGGACCGCCGTCGACGGAGACCGGAAGGCCAAGCCTGGAGCGGCGGAGGTGTCCGCGGTGGACCTCGCCGACCTCCTGCTCGCCGCCGCTACGCGACGCCGGTCGGTTTCCATCGGCGTCCGGCCCGACGCGAGCGGGTACGTGGTGTCGCTCGGGGACGGGCACGGCGACAGTCTCCCTCTCGCGGACCGGCTCGGGGAGGCTCTCGCGGTGCGGCTCGGGATCCTGGCCGGGATCGACCCCTGGGCGGGGGGGCCCCGCTTCGGCCCCCTTCGCCTTCGCGTGGGAACGCTCGCGGCCGACTTCCTGGTGGAAGTGGATCGCTCTCCCCTGGGCCTCGCCGCGGAGGTCCGGAGGATCGCGGATTCCGCAGACCTCGAAGCGGCTCACGCCGTCCGGGACCCCACCGAGCCGCTGCGCAAGGTGGGCGGGTACACCGTCCTCGGCGAGCTGGGACGGGGCGGCATGGGTGTCGTCTACCACGCGCGACATGACGAGACGGGCCGGCACGTGGCCATCAAGGTCCTCCACCGGGAGCTCGCAGCCGACCCGCGCCTCGCCTCGCAGTTCGTCCGCGAAGGACGCGCGGCCAGCCTCGCCAATCATCCCGGGATCGTCAACGTCACCGACTTCGGCCGCCTCCCCTCCGGCCGCGCCTACCTCGTCATGGAGCTGGTGGAGGCCGCGACCCTGGAGACGGTGCTGGCCGAGGGGGCGCTGCCCCCGCGACGGGCGGTGATTATCGCCAGGCGGATCGCCGCCGCCCTCGCCGCCGCCCACGTGCGCGGGGTCATCCACCGCGATTTGAAGCCCTCCAACGTCTTCCTCGACCCCCACGACGGCGTCAAGATCGGCGACTTCGGGGCGGCCAAGGTGATCTCGCCCCTGCCCGATTCCACGGCGACCCAACACGGTGTGGTCCTGGGAACGCCTTTCTACATGTCGCCCGAGCAGGCCCGCGGCCTCCCCACCGACGAGCGGACCGACTTCTACTCCCTGGGCTGCATCCTGTTCCGGATGATCGCGGGGCACCCTCCCTACGAGGGGGAGACGGTCATGGACATCGTCTCCGGGCACATGACGCGTCCCGTCCCCCCCTCGAGAGCCCCTTGGGAGCGGTTCCGGAAGTCGTGGTCTCTTTCGTGGCGAAGGCGATGGCCAAGCGGGCCGAGGATCGCCCGCAGACCGCGAGCGAGATCGGGGCGGACCTCGATCGGGGCCTCGCCTCGTTTCCGCCGGAGGAGCCGGCATGACCGAAGAAACCGCCCCCACCGTCCTCTTCGTGGACGACGACCCGACGTTCCTCACTCTCGTCGAGGGCGCGCTCAGGAACGAGCCCTGGCGGGTACTGACCACGGGCGAGCCCCTCCGCGTCCTGCCCCTCCTGGAGTGGGAGGGCGTCGACGTGTTGGTGGCCGACATCATGATGCCGCAGGTGGACGGCGTGGAGCTGCTCGTGCGCGCGCGCGAGCTGTTCCCCTGGATTCCCCGCCTCGTGCTGAGCGGGGCCGCGGACACGGACCGGGCCCTGCGCGCGATCAACGACGCCGCCGTCTTCCGCTTCCTGCGCAAGCCCCTCGACATCCCCCAGCTGCGGGGGGCGGTGGGAGCGGCCCTGCGCGAGCGCGAGCGCCTCCGCCCCGTGGAGGCCGCGGATCGCGCGGCCTCCCGACGGGCGGAGGCCCTTCGCGACCTGGGCTCGCAGCATCCCGGAATCGAATCGACGGAGCTGCGGAACGGCGTCTACACGCTCTCGGAGGAGCGGCTGCACGAGCTGGAGCGCGCCTTCCGGGGCAGTCGCTTCGCGCGGCTGCTGCCCGACTAGCGGGCCGAGGAGCAGTGTGGGCCGGTCGCCAGCTCGTTCCAGAACGAGTACGAAAGGTAACACTCGAGAATCCTCGGGAGCCTAGAGCCGAGCCTAGGGAGCGTGAGAGCGGGAGATCCCCGTATCCCGGGTTCGGGTCCCGACGACGGTGAACAGCTTCATCGAGTTAATGACTTGCCGTCCGGGGTCTACGACTAACTTCTGGAAATGGACGCTCACCTCGGTTTTTTCGAAGCCGAGCACCCCGAGAAACTCGACCACCAGCTCGGGGGAGAGCGCCCACCAGGTCGAGCTGGTGGCCGGCTTGGCGACCCTGAAATCCGGCACGAACCTCATCACGGGGCCCGGGCGGTGATCGGGCCCCGCCGGAGTGAAACGGCGAGTCGCCGGGTTGCTCCGGATGGAGATCCGTTGTCACGACGGACTCCCGGGTCAGGCGGAGGGCGTTCTGCAGGGCCAGGAAGGGGTCCCGGACATGGAGCAGCAGGGATCCGAATGTCGAAACGTCGACCGTGCCGATCTGTTCCGGTATTTCGTAGACGTGGCCGTAGACGACCTTGGCCGTCGAGCGGAAGAGCCGGTGGGCGAACCACCAGGCATTGTTCTGCAGCCTCAAGTAGTTCTTCATTTCCAGTAGGTAGCTGCTCATGTCGCACTGGGAATAGGGCACGAAATCCCACGTGTACTCGTCGGACAGGTCGTAACCCACGACGTCCGCGCCCTTGCTCTCCATGTATCGACAGAGGAATCCGCTCGAAGTACCGAGCTCCAGCACACGCTTGCCTCGAACTTCGACGCCCCCCAGGTACTTCTCTTCACCACCACGCAGGTCCCATCCCCAACCCACCACACCGTGTCCGGGAAGGTCCGTCACGTGGTAGAAGCTGCACTCGCCGATGTCCGTCACGTGCCTGGGCGGTGCGTAGATCCCTTCGTCAGGCATTGGAACCCCTCAGGAAAGCGCGCAGCAGCGCTCGCGACACGTGCCGGCGGTAGTCGGCGGTCGAGCGGACGTCGTCGATGGGGGCGATCTCCTCGTCGACGAGCTGGGCGGCCCGGTCCAGCAGGGCGGGGGATACGCGCTCCCCCGCCACCAGCGCTTCCACCCGCCGGAGCCGACGCACGGTGGGGGCCACGCTGCCCAGGGCGAAGCGCAGCTCCTCGATCCGGCCGTCCCTCTTCCTCCAGAGCAGTCCCGCCGCCACCACCTTGGAGAGGGCCTGGGCCGCGCGGGTTCCGATCTTGCGGAAGAGCTGGCGAGTGGGCTTTCGCTCGAGGAACGGGATCTCCACCCCCTCGATCAGCTCCGCCGGGCGCAGCGTCGTCTTCTTCACCCCCGCGAACACGTTCAGCAGGCGGATGGTCCGTTGCTCCGCGGGCGAGATCGCGTGGACGACCGCGTCGTACACCGCGAGCGGCGGGAACGTGTCGCCCGCGGGCGAGGCGTTGGCGACGTTGCCGCAGAGCGTCCCCCGGTTCTGGATGGCCACGCCCCCGACGACCGAGCAGGCGGTCACGAGCAGAGGGAAGTGCTTCCGGACGAGCGCGTGCTCCTCGAGCTGGGCGTGCGTGACCAGGGCCCCCACGAAGAGGCTCCCACGGGCGGGTCGGATCCGCATCCATTCGCGGATGCCGGCGAGATCGAGGATCGCTCGCCGGTTCAACTGGCCCGCGTTCCAAGCCACCACGAGGTCGGTGCCGCCCGCGAGGGGCAACGCGTCGGGACGGCGGCCGAACGCACGGACGGCGTCCGCGACCGTGCCCGGCCGGATCACCTCCATGCTCGCGGGGTCGCCCCTCACCGCTTCCTCTTGCGGGGCCGGGCTCTCCGCGCGGCGGCCCTCCTTCGTTCGCGCACCGCGCGCACGACCGAGTTCACGATGTGCTGGTAGCCCGTGCAGCGGCACAGGTTCCCCGCGAGCACGCTGCGGATCGCCTCGGGCTCGTCCGAGCCGCCTCCGCGCACCCACGACCAGGCAGTCATGAGCATGCCCGGCGTGCAGATCCCGCACTGGGCCCCGCCCTCGGCCAGGAAGGCCTCCTGAAGAACGTTGAGACGCTCCGGGGTCCCCAGGGACTCCACCGTCTCCACACGGTGGCCCGCGGCCTGGCAGACGGGGACGAGGCAGCTGTTCACGGGACGGCCGTCGAGGAGCACGGTGCAGGCCCCGCACTCCCCTTCCCCGCAGCCTTCCTTGGTGCCGGTCAGGCCGAAGTCCTCGCGCAGCACGTCGAGGAGCCGCGTGAAGACCGGCCCTTCGAACGATCGGCCCTTACCGTTGACCTTGAGCCTGAGCATGTGCCTCGAAGAGCCTCTCGGGCAGGATGGGCAGCGCGGTGATCCAGAGACCCGTGGCCTGGTGGATCGCGGAAGCAACGGCGGGGGCGGGGACGTCCATGGGCAGCTCACCCACGCCCTTGGCCCCGTGGGGGCCGCGCGAGTAGGGTTTCTCGACGATCTCGACCTCGAGAGGCGGCGTGTCCAGGGACGTCGGGATGATGTAGTTCGTGAGCTGCGCGTTCTGCATGAAGCCGTTCCGGTAGATCACGTTCTCGTGCAGGGCCCAGCCCAGGGCCTGGGTGGTGCCGCCCATGATCTGGCCTTCCACGAACAGCGGGTGGATGGCCTTGCCGATGTCCTGGGCGGTCGTAACCTTCCTGACCTTGATCTCGAAGGTCAGGCGGTCCACCTCCAGGTCCACCGCCACCGCCCCGTAGCTGTAGACGCCGTACGCGTCGCCCTTGTAGGCCTGCTCGTCCCAGCGGAGGTCGCGGGGGGTCTCGTACTGCACCTCGAAACGCCGCGCCGCCTCGCCCCCGGCGAGGCGGCGCCCGGCCTCCCGCCAGCCCGCGGGGGTGGTGGGCATCCGTCCCAACGTCCCAATGACCTCGTTCCTGAGCAGCCCCGCCGCGCGCTCGAGCAGGCCGCCCACGATCATGCACGTGCGGCTGGCCACGGTGGGACCGCTGTTGGGAACGCGCCCGGTATCCGGCGTCTCCACGATCACCTGCTCTTCAGACACCCCCAGCACGCCCGCCACCATCTGCGCGAACATCGTGTTCGTGCCCTGGCCGATCTCGGTGGAGGCGGCGAGGACCCGGATCTCCCCGGCCCGGGTGAGGGACACCGCGGCCCGGCTGGCGAGGTAGGTCTCGCCGCTGCCCGTGAAGCCCGCCCCGTGGTGGACGAGGGCGAGGCCGATCCCGCGCCAGGTCGGGTTCCGGGCGCGGTTCCAGCGCGCATGCGCGGCGCGCCGGCGCACGTATTCGCTCCGCTTCACGCACCGCTCCAGCGATTCCCGCGCCCCCACGCTCTCTCCCAGCACCTGCCCGGTGGCCGTGATCGAGCCGTCCTCGAAGGCGTTGCGCCGCCGCAGCGCGAGCGAGTCGAGCCCGAGCGCTTCCGCGATCCGCTCCATGTGCAGTTCGGCCGCGAACAGCGTCTGGGGTGCCCCGAAGCCGCGGAAGGCCCCGTTGGGAGGCGTGTTCGTGGCCAGCACCCGCGACCTCACGCGGACGTTCGGGCACTCGTAGGGACCGGTCGCGTGGAGCGTCCCGCGGGAGAGCACGACGGGGGAGAGCGTCACGTACGCCCCCCCGTCCATCACCACCTCGATGTCCTGGGCCACGAGCTTGCCCTGTCGGGTGACGCCCGTGCGGTGGCGGACGATCGCGGGGTGGCGTTTCGTGGTGGCCGCCATGTCCTCGGCCCGGTCGTAGATGATCTTGACCGGCCGCTTCGCTTTCCAGGCCAGGAGCGCCGCGTGGCCCGCGATCATCGACGGGTACTCTTCCTTCCCTCCGAAGCCGCCTCCGGTCGTGGCCTGGATCACCCGCACTTTCGCATCGGGAAGGTCGAACATCGCCTTGAGCGCCTTGTGCACGTAGTACGGGCACTGCAGCGAGCCCAGCACGACGAGCGTCCCGTCGGGCTCCACCCAGGCCGCCATGCCGTTGTTCTCGATGTAGGCCTGCTCCTGGTGGGGGACGCGGTACTCGCCCTCCACGATCACGTCGGCGCTCTTCAGGCCCATCTCCACGTCGCCCTTCTCGATCCGGAGGCGCTTGAAGACGTTGTCCGTTCCGCAGAGGGCCTGCTTGCGGAGGAGCGACTCCTCGAGGGTGAGGACCGCGATCTGCGGCTCGTACTCCACGCGGATGTGGGCGAGGGCCTCGTAGGCCCGGGCCCGCTCGGGATGGGCCACGAGGGCGATGGCTTCCATCGCGTGCCGCACCTCGCCGTCCGCGAGCAGCGGCTGGTCGTTCTCCATGAGCGCAACGTGGTTGGAGCCGGGGACGTCCCGGGCGGTGGCGACCACGAACTCGCCCCACGGAAAAGCGGGATCGAAGTCGATCTTCGTGATCCGCCCCCGCGGGATCGTGGAGCGGAAGGTGGCTCCGAAGAGCGCCCCCGGAAGGGGGTGGTCGTCCACGTAGAGCGCCCGGCCGCAGAGCTTCTCCGGCCCCTCGCGGCGGGGGATGCTGCGACCCGTCCGGCCTCGCTCAGGCCGCGACATCGGGCGTCATTCTAATCAAACTAGTGATCCACCCAGATGCCGAGGGTGAAGCGGGCCTCGGTGTCCTGGAAGAACTCCCCCAGAGGCACCCGCCCGTCGTAGTACTCGACGCCGAACCGCCAGGTGCCGCCCGGGCCTTTCGACATGAAGCCGGCCTGGACGGCGGTGTCGAGCCGCCAGTCGCGCTCCTGGGTCGCGGAGAAGTCGGCCGCCGCGTACCAGCCGAACTTCCCCCCGAGGAGCGTGGGTCGCGACTCCCATTCGATTCCCCCCTCGGCCCTCCAGGGCGCCTGCTCCTCGGTGAGCTCCTTGTAGGCCACGCCCCCCTCGGCGTAGGCCCGCCATCCCCGCGCCAGGCGATAGGCAACGCCGAAGGCGACCTCCTCGCGCGTGTAGTCGATCCGCTGGCGGCCCGTGCGCTCGATGTATTCGTCGCCCACGTGGGCGGAGGTGTGCAGGAGGCCCAGCTTGAAGGACCAGGGGGATCCCGAAGCGGTCGTGACCGTGAACCCGTAGTTGCCGTCCCAGCCCACGTTGTCGAGCTTGTGGTCGGAGTCGAACTGGGCGTCGAGCCCGGCGTCGATGCTGGCCTGCCACGAGCGGCCCCCTTCCGTCGCGGGCTCGGTGCGGAAGATGCCGAAGCGCCCGCCCCCCTTCAAACTGGTCCGATGGTCGCTCGAGTCGAAGATCGTGGTCCGGGTGTAGAAGTGGACCATCACCGCGTTGCCGGGACGCTGCGGGTCGGCGATGTACACCGGGAATATATCGCCCGCGGGGAAGAGGACGAACTTCGTGCCCGACGGGGGGGCGGCCGGGGTCTGGGCGGCGGTGGGCAGGGCCAGAAGCAGGAAGAAGCCCGCCCACGCCGCGCCCCGGATGAGCCCCCTTGCCTGGCCCGGTGGCGTGTCGCTCAGTGGGGATGCCTCTCCCCCGGCATCTCGCACGAAACGCCCTTGCCCAGCTTGTCCTGATACTCCCGCCAGGACATCGAGGGCCGGCCCGTCTCGATCTTCTTCATCGTGATGCAGCCGGGGACCGGGCAGACGAGCATGCAGAGGTTGCAGCCGACGCACTTCTCCTCGAGGATCTCCGGGACCTTGCCGCCATCGATCAGCCGGATCGACTGGTGCGCGCCGTCCTCGCAGGCCACGTAGCAGAGGTGGCAGCCGATGCACTTCGCGTGGTCGATCGCCGCGATGACCTTGTAGTTGAGGTTCAGGTCGCCCCAGTCCTGGTCATGCGGGGCAGGCTCTGGCCGCGGAAGTCGGCGATCGTCCGGATAGCCCTTCTCGTCCATCCAGTTCGAGAGCCCGTCGATCATGTCCTCGACGATGCGGAAGCCGTAGTGCATGACCGCGGTGCAGACCTGCACGCGTCGTCGCGCCGAGCAGCATGAACTCCGCGGCGTCCTGCCAGGTGGCGATGCCGCCGATGCCGGAGATGGGGATGCCGATCTTCGGGTGCTTGGCGATCGCGGAGACCATGTTGAGCGCGATGGGCTTGACCGCCGGGCCGCAGTAGCCGCCGTGGGACGACTTGCCGTCCACGTTCGGCCGCGGGCTCGAGCGTGTCGAGGTCGATGCCCATGATGCTGTTGATCGTGTTGATGAGGCGAGAGCCCGTCCGCTCCGCCCTCGCGCGCGGCCGCGCCCACGTAGCGTCACGTCGGCGACGTTCGGCGTGAGCTTCACGAGCACCGGGCGTCTGCGCCACCTCCTTCACCCACGCGGTGATCATGCTGCGCGTACTCGGGCACCTGGCCGACCGCCGCGCCCATGCCGCGCTCGCTCATGCCGTGCGGGCAGCCGAAGTTCAGCTCGAGGCCGTCCGCGCCGGCGTCCTCCGCGCGCTTGACGATGTCGTGCCAGGCCTCGCGCTTGGACTCGACCATCAGCGAGGCGATCACCGCGTGCTTCGGGTAGCGCTTCTTGACCTCCGCGATCTCCCGGAGGTTGTCCTCGAGGGGCCGGTCGGTGATGAGCTCGATGTTGTTGAGGCCCATCATGCGCTAGCTCGTGCAGGTCGACGCCGCCGTAGCGAGAGGTGGTGTTGACGATGGGCTCGCCGATCGTCTTCCAGACCGCGCCGCCCCAGCCCGCGTCGAACGCGCGCATGACCTGGTCGCCGGTGTTGGCGGGGGGCCCCGAGGCCAGCCAGAACGGGTTGGGGCTCTTGATGCCCGCGCAGTCCGTGCTCAGGTCGGCCATGGCTCCTCCGTCAGGCGCGCGGCTGGCCGAGGTCGCGCGTCGATGGCGCGGGCCGCGTTCTTGCCGTCCGCCACCGCGTTCACGACCTCCTTGCCGCCGTTCACGCAGTCGCCTCCCGCGTAGAGGCCTTTCACGCTGGTCCGTCCCTCCCCGTCCACCTTGACCCGGCCCCCGTCGAGGGCGAGGCCCGGGAAGTTGCGTCCCAGCCACTCCACCGCCTTCGACTGACCCACCGCGGTGATGGCCATGTCGCAGGGGATCTGGAACTCGCTCCCCTTGACCGGCCGCACGGTTCGGCGGCCGCGCTCGTCCTCGACCACCTCCGTGCGTACGCACTCGAGGCCGGTGAGCCCGCCGTTGCCGATGAAGCGCACGGGCATCGAGTAGAACACGTACACGGCCCCGTCGGACTTGGCCAGCTCGAACTCGTAGTGGTAGGCGGACACGTCCTCCGGTCCGCGGCGGTAGACCACGATCACGTTCTCCGCCCCCAGCCGCTTGGCCTGGGTGGCCGCGTCCACCGAGGTGTTGCCCGCCCCGATCACCACCACGGTCCGGCCCACGTCGACCTGGCGGAAGGGCTCGTTCTTGATCCGGTCGATGAAGTGGAGCGCGTCCACCACCCCCGGCAGCTCCTCCCCGGGGATTCGGATGGGCTCGGTGGGGCCGAGGCCGATGCCCAGGAAGAGCGCCGCCGCTTCCCTCTGCAGGTCGGCCACGGTGACGTGCTGCCCGACCTCGACGCTGCCCCGGATCTCGACCCCCAACGAGCGCACGAGCTCGACCTCGCGCAGGGCGTCGCTCGCCCGCATCTTGTAGGCGGCGATGCCGTGGGTGTTGAGTCCCCCGGGCACCGCGCGCTTCTCGTAGATCCGGCAGGCGTAGCCCATCCTCGCCAGCTCGGCCGCGCAGCCGAAGCTGGCGGGACCGGCCCCGATCAGGGCCACGCGCTTCCCGTTCGGAGCGCCCGCCTTCAGGACCCGGAGCCCCCGGTCCATCACGTGGTCGGTCGCGTGGCGCTGGAGGGCGCCGATCATGACCGGCCGCTTGTGCTCCTGGTTCAGAACGCACGCCCCCTCGCACAGCGCCTCCACCGGGCAGACCCGAGCGCAGGAGTGGCCGAGGATGTTGGCCTCCAGGATGGTGCGGGCCGAGCCCTTCAGGTTGGCGGTCGTGATCTTGCGGATGAACGCGGGAATGTCGATCTCGGTCGGGCAGGCCTGGATGCAGGGGGCGTCGTAGCAGAAGAGGCAGCGCGAGGCTTCGGCCACGGCCTGGGTGGTGGTGAGCCGGGGGTTGATGTCCTGGAAGTTCCGCTCGTAGGCGGCGTCGTCGAGCTTGGGCGCGACGTTCTTCACCGGGGCTCCTGTCTCGCGATCGCCAGGGACTCTATCAGCCCTCGCTCTGGCCTTCCAGGGCTTCCAGGTCCGCCAGATCGCGATGTCGCGCCGTGGCCCGCTTGTTCGCGACGAGATCGGCGCGCCCGAGGAAGGGCACGTCGAGGTCGCCCACGCGACTCGACAGGCGATTGGGCCACGCCGACTCGAAGTCGACGCCCGTGATGTCGGTCAAGAGATCGATCCGGCGCGGGGGCAGGCCGATCTGGACGACCCGTTCCGGCTGCGCGAGGTCGGCCGAAGTCACCCCGAGGGCCGCCACCGGAGCGCCGAAGCGCAGCAGCGCACCGAAGACGCGTTCGGCGTTGGCGGGGTCGCGAGCGATCCAGACGTCGAGGTCCCCGGTGGCCCGAGGTACGCCGTGGACGGCGAGGGCGTGCGCTCCTACCACCATGAAACGGGCACCTGAGTCCAGGAGGTGCTTCAGCATGTCGCGGAAGTCCTCGTTCAAGCGCTCAGCCCTTCGCGCCGGACAGTGCGCGGCGCCGGACCGGCGCTTGGGAGCGCGGGTAGTCCGGCAAGGGACGTCCGGCGAGGCTCCAGGCCTCGAGCGCGAGGGGCCACATCATCGCCAGCCTCTCCTCGGCGGTGGTGGTGGCGGCCAGGCTGGGACCTGGCTCTTGTCCAAGGGCAAAGCGGCGGATCGGCCAGGACCGACGCCGCTGAGCCCGCTCGTTGTCCTCCACTGAGCCTCCATTGTACCCAGGAGCCGCTCGGGGAACGGGGCGGCGGGGCGCGGCCACCCAGTACCAGCTCGGCAGCGTGTTCCGGTTCTGAGCAGGGCCTCGCGCCCGAGTCGGCGAGCGTCTAGCCGACGGGTTGGGGGGGCGACGGTGAGGGCCGGGGGACCCTGGGAAGCTCGGGCCCTACCCAGCGGAGGACGGCGAGCACCGGGCGGTGGTCGTGGCCCAACGACGGCCCCATCCACGTCCTCACGACCAGCCACCCGGGTCCGGCCAGAATGTGGTCGATGCGGGTGCGGATAAGCCGGGTGTGCTTCGAAAATCCGAAGCCGAAACCCGCCACCGAGAACGCGTCCTCGTAGCCAGACCAGTACTCCCGGAAGACGGCGCTCTCGACCGTCATGTTGAAATCCCCGGTCACGATCCGCGCCGGACTCGGCGACTCGTCCACCCAGCGGCGCGCCAGGCGCGCCTCGATCTCGCGCTGTGCGTTCTTGGCCTGGAGCAAGCGCACGCCGCGGTGGAGGCCGCTCCGCAGCTCCTCCAGCCCCTGCCGCGGGGTCTCCAGGTGCACGTTGATCAGGTAGACGGTCCCCGCCGGCGTCTCCAGGGCGTGGCGGACGATCACCCCGTTGCCCCCCATCTGCCAGATGTCCTCGATGGGCCGGGCCGCGACGTCTCCGAGCGGCAGGCGGCTGAGAAGGCACGAGCCGCCGCGCTGGGTGGCCGTCACCCAGCCCGGCAGGCCCTCGACGTCGATGTCTTCCCCGCTGCACTCCTGCAGGGCGACCACGTCGGGTAGAGCCTCCTCCAGCACGTCCTGGAAGGCGGCCCTGTCGAACCGGCCGCCGCCGATGTTGTAGGACATCACCCGGAGATCGCGGACGTCTGGCTCGGGGAAGGGGGGCCAGCGCAGGGGCGCGCAAAAGCCGAGGATGGGGACGAGCAGGACGAGCCCGAGGGGGGCGAGGACGAGAAGGAGGCGCCGGTCGCGGAAGAGGGCGGCCAGGGCGAGGATCGGCCAGGGCACGGCCAGGACCCACCGCGGGCCCAGCAGCAGCAGGGTGGAGGGCCAGAAGAGATCACCCAGGGGATAGAGAAGGACGAGGGCGGCCACGAGGACGATCGCGTAGAGGGCTACCAGCGCGCGCAGCACGCGGCCAGTCTATCCCGGCTTGCGTTGACACACGCGCGACCGCTTCGCTAGCATCCGCGCATCACGCCGCTGCCGTCATCTGTTCGAGCCGCCCGGCCGAACGCTCCGGAGGTCCCATGAGCACGACCCTGGTCAAGAACGCCACCGTGGTCACCGCCTCCGACCGCTACGACGGCGACATCTACATCGACAACGGTGTGGTCACCCTCATCGGCAAGGGGCTGAACCTCCCCGCCGACAACGTCATCGACGCCTCCGGCAAGCTCGCCCTGCCCGGCGGGATCGACGTGCACACCCACCTCGACATGCCGTTCGGGGGGACGAACTCCGCCGACGACTTCGAGAGCGGGACGATCGCCGCCGCCCACGGAGGCACCACCACCCTCGTGGACTTCGCGATCCAGAATTTCGGGGAAGGGCTCTACCCCGCCTTCGAGGGATGGATGAAGAAGGCGGAGGGCAAGGCCGCCATCGACTACGCCTTCCACATGATCGTGCGCGAGCTCTCGGATCAGGCCGCCCACGACATGGACAAGATGACGCGCCACGAGGGGATCACGTCCTTCAAGCTCTTCATGGCCTACCCCGGCGTGTTCATGGTGGACGACGCCACCATCTTCCGCGCCCTCCTCAAGACCCGCGAGAACGGCGGCCTCATCTGCATGCACGCGGAGAACGGGGGGGTCATCGACACGCTGGTCAAGGAGGCGCTCCGCAAGGGCCAGACCGCGCCCAAGTACCACGCCCTCACCCGCCCCACCCGTGCGGAGGGCGAGGCGACCGGGCGCGCGATCGCCCTCGCGGAGATGGCGGGGGTCCCCATCTACATCGTCCACCTCTCCTGCTCCGACGCGCTCGAGAAAATCAAACAGGCGCGCGACATGGGTCTCCCCGCCTACGCCGAGACCTGCCCGCAGTACCTCTTCCTCTCCTACGACGACTACGAGCGGCCGGGGTTCGAGGGCGCCAAGTTCGTCATGTCGCCCCCGCTGCGGGAGAAGTGGAACCAGGACGCGCTCTGGAAAGGCCTGCAGAAGAACGACCTCCAGGTCGTCTCCACCGACCACTGCCCCTTCTGCATGAAGGAGCCCACGCCCCAGAAGGAGCTGGGCAAGGACGACTTCTCCAAGATCCCCAACGGCGCCCCCGGGATCGAGACGCGGCTCATGCTGCTCTGGGACGGAGGCGTGCGGGCGGGCCGGATCGACGTGCACCGCTTCGTCGAGCTCGTGTCCACCTCCCCCGCCAAGATGTTCGGCCTCTGGCCCAAGAAGGGAACGATCGCGGTGGGCTCCGACGGCGACATCGTCCTCTTCGACCCCGAGAAGGAGGTCACCCTGTCCTCCAAGACCCACCACATGAAGGTGGACTACAACCCCTACGAGGGCCGGGTGGTGAAGGGCGCGCCCGCGGTCGTCCTCTCGCGGGGCGAGGTGCTCGTGGACCACGGGGTGTTCAGGGGCAAGCCGGGACGGGGTCAGTTCGTGAAGCGGCAGGCGGGCCGGCCGCTCGTCCCGTGAGCCGCCCGAACGAGACAGTCCATCCCGACGGCCGCGTCGAGCTCCAGGACACCTCCCGCATCGAGAAGAGCCCTCTCTACAACGAGGACCTCGCTCCCATCCCCGTGGCCCGGCGGCGCTGGACCACCTACAACTACGCCGCGCTCTGGATCAGCATGGCCCACTGCATCCCCACCTACATGCTGGCCTCCGGCCTCATGACCGCGGGCATGAACTGGTGGCAGGCGCTCATCACGATCCTGCTCGGCAACACGATCGTGCTCGTCCCGATCCTGCTCAACTCGCATCCCGGCACGCGCTACGGCATCCCCTTCCCCGTCTTCGCCCGTGCCGCCTACGGGACGGTCGGCTCGAACCTTCCCGCGATCATGCGCGCGGTGGTGGCCTGCGGATGGTTCGGCATCCAGTCCTGGATCGGCGGGGAGGCCCTGAACGTCTTCTTCGCGAGCATCATTCCGGGCTGGGCGCACCTCCTGGGCCCGGGCCTCGGCGGCCACACCACCACCGAGTGGCTGTCCTTCCTCCTCTTCTGGGGGATCAACGTCTTCATCATCTATAGAGGGATGGACCTGCTGCGCATGGTCGAGAACTGGGCGGCGCCGTTCGTCCTGGTGATGACGGGGGTGCTGCTCGTCTGGGCGGTGCAAAGGGCGAACGGCCTCGGGCCCCCTGCTGAGCCAGCCGGGCAAGCTCCACAGCCTGGGCGAGTTCCTCCCCGTCTTCGTCCCCTCCCTGACCGCGATGATCGGCTACTGGGCGACGCTGTCCCTGAACATGCCGGACTTCACCCGCTTCGGGCGCAGCCAGCGCGAGCAGATGCTGGGCCAGGTCGTGGCCCTCCCCACCACCATGTCCGTCTTCGCGGCCATGGGCGTCCTCATCACGAGCGCGACCGTCATCATCTATGGGGAGGCGATCTGGGACCCCATCAAGCTCGTGGGACGCTTCGAGCAGCCGGTGGTGGTGGCGGTCTCGATGTTCACCGCGGTGGTGGCCACCCTGGCCGTGAACATCGCGGCCAACGTGGTCTCCCCCGCCAACGACTTCGCCAACGCCTTCCCGCGCCTGATCGCGTTCAAGACGGGCGGCCTCATCACCGGCCTCCTCGGGATCCTCATGCAGCCCTGGAAGCTCCTGGCCGACGCGTCCGGTTACATCTTCACCTGGCTCCTCGGCTACTCCGGGGGGCTGGGCTCCATTGCCGGCGTCCTCATCGCCGACTACTGGATCGTGCGGCGGCGGCAGCTGTCGCCTCGAGGACCTCTACCTTCCCCAGGGTGCGTACCGCTACGCGGGCGGCTGGAACTGGCGGGCGGTGGTGGCCACGCTCGCCGGCTGCGCCTTCGCCTGGGGCGGGCTGGTCCTACCCGTGCTCCGGCCGCTGTACGACTACGCCTGGTTCGTGGGATTCGGCGTGGCCTTCGTCCTCCACGCGCTGCTCATGCGGGGGATGCCCGTCCCCCGCTAGAACTTCCAGCCGAGTCCGGCCCCCAGCTGGAAGCCGGCGGTCTCGTAAATGCCGTCGTACCCGTAGCGGTTCGAGCCGCGGGTGTCCCGGTGCCGGTAGTTGATGTACCGCGCCATCAGGTCGAGGTGGAAGTTCCCCTGCTTCCAGGTGGCGCCGCCGCCGAAGGCGTTCCGGTTCGAGTCGTGGAGGAAGGGCGAGACGGTGGTGGTCGGCTGCGGGCCGTGGTCGTACGCGTAGCCGACGCGCAACGCCCAGGTCTCGCTCAGGTTGTACTCGGCCCCGAGGCGGCCCTGCCAGGTGCTCTGGTAGAGCATGGGGAGGTTCGCGTCGAACCCGGTGGCCCCCGGGAAGCGGATGCGGACATCCTCGAAGACGGACCAGAACGTCCAGACGAGGTCCCCTTCCACCGTCCAGTAGCCTTTCTTGACGGCGAGGCCGGCGGCGAAGGTGGCGGGAAACTCGAAGTTGACGATGGCGGGCTGGGGCGGGGGCAGGGCGAGGGCCACCGCCGCGTCCACCGCGGCGTTGCCCGTTCGGATCTGCGTGAACGTGCCGGTGGCCCCGAAGTCGCCGCTCACCTTGTGGCGATAGGCGAGGCCGATGGACACCGACTCCGAGGGGCTGGCGAGGATGCCGACGTTGAAGCCGATCTCGGTGTCGCTCTCGCTGTTCACCTCCAGGGAGGCCACGTCGGTGGGCGTCGGGAACTGGGCGGGATCGGCGAGCACGCGCCGGTCCAGGCGGAAGCTCGAGAAGCGGAGGTCGATGCCGAAGCCGACCGCGAAGCGGTCGCGGACCTTCCAGGCGATCGTGGGGTTGAGCCCCCAGGTCCGGACTTCGCAGTCCGTGCAGATGTAGCGGCCGGTGAAGGTGTCGGGGTTGCTCCACTCGGCCCGGTAGCCGAACGGCTGGTTGATCCCGACTCCCACGCGAAGGGTGTCCGACAGCTGCTGCGTGTAGTAGATGCTGGGCAGCACGGTCAAGGGCCGGTTGGTGCTCTCGAGGGTGCCCGCCGCCGGGTAGGGCCCCTCGCCCGTGAAGTCCGTGTTGTAGGTGCCGAAGCCTCCGCTGACGTAGAGCTGCTTCCCCTTGAGGAAGCCGACGCCGGCCGCGTTATAGAAGATGGCGGAGGGGTCGACCGCCTGGGCGACGTAGGCCCCCGCGAAGCCCATCGCCCGCGCCCCTTGATTCTCGACGGCGAACCCCGCCGCCTCCGACGGCGCCACCGACGCGCCGAACAGGCCCAGGGCCAGGAGACCGGCCCACACACGTGCCCGAACGAATTCTTGCATCCACCCCTCCAGGACGACGACACAGAGCTTGTCGGCGAAGCGCCACTAGCGTTGTCGCGAGCGCACGAGATCCTTCGGCCAAATCGCCGCAAGTCTAGCGCGGGGGGAGTCCGGGAGAGGTCCGTTCTGGAGACGAAAGAAGCCCCCCCGGATGGGAATCAGGCCAGGGGGGGGCGCGGCGAGCCGACCGACGCCCCCAGTCTCAGTGGCAGGTCGTGCGGATCCGGTCCGTGCCCCGGAACTCCTGGCCGGACTTGGTCCGGCCGGTGAGGAACACCTGTCGGGTCCCGCAGCGGATGCCGGTCTGCTGGATGTGGAAGTAGAGGACCATGTCCTTGTCCCCGTCCCCGTCCGCGTCCTGGACCTTCATGCCGAACCCCGGGGCCTCGGTGCCGCGCACGCCGAATCGCACCGTGCTCGCATCCACGTTCCTCGCGTCGAACTTGCCGTCGCTGAGGATGGCCACCGGGAGCGAGAAGTGGCTTTGGGGATCGACGATGTTCAGGCTGCCCGTGCAACGGCTGGGCTTGACGTCGATCTTGACCGAGAGCACGGGCGGCGGCGGCGGCGCGGAATTGAGGAAGCGGTCCGGGGTCAGGGCCTCGTCGCTGACGCGCACCTCGTCGATGGAACCGAAGAAGGGCTCGCCCAGCCGTCCTCCCAGCGACCAGCCCACGCTCGTGGGCAGGTCGGGATTCGTGTCGGTCACGGTCGACTGCAGCACGCCGTTCACGTAGACCCGGTAGGTGTCGCCCTGGCGGACGATCGCGATGTGGCCCCACTGGCCGGGCGAGAACGGAACCCCGCTGTCGGGAAGGCCCGAGCCCGCGAGCACGTGCAGGTCGCCGTCGGGCGACCGGTACTCGAGCCCGAGGGTGAAGTCGGAGTTCCCGTGGAAGTAGAAGCGGTTGTCGTCCTCCAGGTTGTCGGGACGGCCCCACAGGGTCGCCCCGTGGTGAATCTTGCTCCACTTCAGCCAGAACTCGAACGTCATGTCGCCGGGCTGGTTCAGCGGGAAAGCCGAGGCGAAGGACACGAGGTCCTCGAAGCTCGTCAGCTCCAGGCTCAGGTTGTTGGTCGCGCCCGTCTGGGGGATGACGCCCAGGGGCACGTCCGCGCGATACGTGGGAAATCCGAGGGGCGAGCCGTGGTCCCCGTGGCCCGACGAGTCGACCACGTCGCCGGTGGCCACCGCGTCCGCCGCCCCCTCCTCGAATCGCCAGTAGCCCACGGTGCCGGCCTGGGCGGCGGCGGCGGCACCGAGGAAGACGAGAGTGAGTAGGGTGCGCGCCGGCCGGGTCGGTTTGTTCATGGCCTCCTCGCCTGAAGTTCCTTCGCCTGTTGCTCGGGCGGGAGGGGCGCCGTTGAAACCATCCTTCCATCCGCTGCCCGCGCCCGTTGTGCGCCGCGAGGGAGTGTGATCGCGCGCACACCGCGAGGCCACGGCCCACGCGGGGCCTTCCGGGCTTGTGTGTGCTTGCAAGCCATGTTTCACGGGAATACAGTTCCCGGCTTGAACACGATCGACGAGCTCCAGGCGGCCCTGCCCTTCGTGGACGACTTCCTGCCCGTCCACCACCTCTCGAACCTGGAAAACCTGGCCCGGCACCTGGAGCGCCTGCCTGCACACCGGCCCGGCCGGGGGCGGCGGGCCCATTCGATGGGAGGGCCATCCGATGCGCGACGTCCTGCCTGAGCTCGAGGCCTGGCGGGCCGAAAAAAAGCCATTTGCACTCGCCACCGTCGTGCAGACGTGGGGCTCCGCGCCCCGCACGGCCGGCTCGCGCATGCTCGTGGCCGCCGACGGCCGCATCGCGGGCTCGGTGAGCGGGGGCTGCGTCGAGGCCGCGGTCATCGAGGCCGCCCAGGAAACCCTGAAGTCGGGCACACCCCGACTGCTCAGCTTCGGCGTCGCGGACGAGACGGCCTGGGCCGTCGGCCTCGCCTGCGGGGGAACCATCGAGGTGTTCGTGGAGGTCCCGCCGGCCGGGGTCCTCGACGCGCGCGCGCGCGGCCCTGCGCGCGGAGGAGAGCTTCGTCCTCCCGACGGTCGTGAAGGGGCCCGCTCCTCTTCTCGGCACCCGCCTGCTCCTCGCGGGGGGCGCGGAGATCGGGTCCGCGCCCGACGACCTCCGGGCCGCGGCCCGCGACGTCCTGCAGGGGGGGCGTCCCGGTCGTTCGACGCTCGGCGAGATCGAGGTCTTCGTCGATCTGCTCCGGCCGTCCCCCACGCTCGTCCTCGTAGGCGGCGTCCACATCGCGATCGCCCTCGTGCGCCTCGCCCGCGCCCTCGGCTACCAGGCGATCGTGGTCGACCCGCGCCCGACCTTCGCCAATCCGGCGCGATTTCCGGAGGCGAGCCGGGTCGTCGTCTCCTGGCCCGACGAGGCGCTGGGCCAGATCGGGCTCACCCCCGGCACCGCGGTGGCGGTGCTCACCCACGATCCCAAGCTCGACGACCCCGCGCTCCGCGCCGCCCTGCCCAGCCCCGCCTTCTACGTGGGGGCCCTCGGCAGCAAGGCCACCCAGGAGAAGCGCCGGCGCCGCCTACTCGAGGCGGGCCTCACCGAGGCCCAGGTAGGGCGCCTGCACGCCCCGATCGGCCTCGACCTGGGCGGGCGGAGCCCCGAGGAGATCGCGCTCTCCGTGATGGCGCAGATCGTGGCGGTGCGGAACGCACGAACCGGTCCGGTCCGCGATCGGGCGGAGGCTACCGCCAAGAGCGCCCCTTGATGTCAACGCCGTGATCGCCGCCATCGTGTTGGCCGCGGGCGCCTCCACGCGGATGGGCCGGCCCAAGCAGCTCTTGCCCCTCCCTGGTGGCACCGTTCTGTCGACGGTCGTTTCGCGACTGTTGGATGCGCCACTCGAAAGGGTGGTCGTCGTGCTCGGTCACGACGCCGAAGCGATCCGGTGCGGGGCGGGCCTCCCGAGCGACGCGCGGGTCGAGGTGGTCGTGAACGCGGACTGGAAGGAGGGCATGGCCTCGTCCCTGCGGTGCGGCATCCAGGCTTCCGCCGAGGCGGAAGCGGTCGTGATCGCGCTGGGCGACCAGCCGGGGATCGAGACCGGTGTGGTGAAGCGGCTCGTCACTGCCTACCGCCGTGGTGCGCCGCTGGCAGTGCCCGTCCAGGGCGAGGAGCGCGGCCACCCCGTGCTCTTCAGCCGCTCCCTGTTCCCGTCGCTGCTCGCCCTGAGAGGTGACGTAGGCGCCAGGGAAGTCGTGACGCGTCATTGGGATGACACCGCCCGCATCGAAGCGGCGCTCCCTCCCGACCTCGACACCGAGGAGGACTACCGGTCGCTGATTTCCTGACCGCGAGCCCAGCCCCGGTACCGCTCAGGAGCGGCGCGCGGAGACGCCCGCCAGCAACAGGCACTCCGCCATCTCGTAGACGTCGATCGGCCAGTAGGCCATCGGCCGGGGCCGCCGCGCGACCCGTGGATGGGCGCGGCAGCTCAGGACCATGCTTCGCCACTGCGCGGGCACCGCCTCCCGCCCGTGCACCGCGCCGAGAAGCGCTCCCGCCACCGCCGCGTTCGTGTCAGTATCGCCCCCGCGCCGAACCGTGGCCACGACGCCCTGCTCCAGCGTGGGGGCGTGGAGCAGCTCGTGGAACGCGTTCTGGAGGGCGACGAGCACGAACCCCTGGTGCTCGCCGTCGCAGACGGGCGGGCTTTCGATGGCTTTCTCCAGAGCCTCCACGACCGTGAAGGCGGCGTTCGCCTCGCGCGCCCACTCGACCGCCGCCCGCCAGGCCGCCTCGGACCCGTCTCCTTCTCTCAAGGCGTGGCGTATTGCCACGACGAAAGCCGCGACGGCATCCCCACAGACGGGATGCGGATGGGTCAGGCGGCTATCCGCCCGCGCCATCTCTACCGTGTTCTCGAGCGACGCCCCGTGGGCGAAGACGGCCAAGGGGCTCACCCGCATGAGGGACCCGTTTGCCTGGCTTGCCGGGTTGGCGCGATCGGCAAGCGCGGCGCGGATCGTCCCCCCCACGTCGAACGGCTCCGATCGGAGCCATTCCCGATACCTACGGAGCGCGGCCTCGGGATCGTAGGCGCCCGCCGCAACGATCGCCCGTGCGAGGGCCAAGGCGAGCTCGGAGTCGTCCGTGGGCTGGCCGGCCAGGATGTCCCACGTTCCGCCGTCTTCGAGACGGCGAGGGCCGTCGGGATAGCGCGGAGCGATCTCGGACGCCCTCTGGAACTCCACGAGCGCCCCCAGGCTGTCTCCCGCCACCTGCCCGAGCAGGCAGCCCTGGGCCCGCGAGAGAAGACCGGCGTCTTTCACCACCTCCCCGGGCCGAGGGTGGACGAAAGGGGCGGCAACCTTGTCCCCGACATGGTCCCACGCCCGCTCCTGAAGGAGTCGGACCACGGAGCTCGAGCCACCGAAGGCGCGGCGGCTCTGGCTCTGGCCCTCGGGGGTATAGGTCACGGGCCGGCCTTCTTCATTGACGAGCACTCCTCCTCTCGCCCGCAGCAGCGCATGCCCGGCTGCATAGTCCCAGGCGCCGGGCGCGTAGAGGGATGCGGCGGCGGCGCCCTCGCCGGCGGCGACGAGCGCGAGGCGGTGGGCGATGCTCGGCACGGTGCGGTAGCGAGCGGGAGCCGCGCACTCGAGGTTGCCCGCAGGGTCGCAGTCGCCCTTGCTGGACACGAGAACGACGTCGGCGTTGGTGAGGCTCCCGGGAAGCGCTGCTTCCATGGCCAGCCCGTTGCGCCGCAGGGGTCCGCAGCCCTCCGCCCACGTGAACAAGTCGCCGCGGTCGTCCGGGTAACTGAAAGCGTAAACCACTCCCAGCACGGGCGTACCCTCGTGGACGAGACCTATGGAGACGGCGCTGCCTCGTCGGCCCTCCAGGTAGTCACGCGTGCCGTCGTTAGGGTCGACCAACCAGACGGGGGCGCCGGGCTCACCCTCGCTACGCCCCTGCTCCTCACCCAATAACGACCACTCCGGAAAGGCGGCCCGCAGCCGGTCGCGAACGCAAGTCTCTGCTTCGCCGTCGGCTTCCGCCTTGCTCGTATGCCCGCGCGGACCACCTGACCGGTGCAAGTCGCGGCGCAGGATGGCGCCCGCTTCTTGTGACACCGCGGCCGCAACCTCAAGGGCGTGAGAGAGCTGCATGAGGGGCATTCTATACGGTAGGCGTGGCTCGCCCTGGAATGAGGTCTTTCTTGGCGCGGCGGGGGCAACCGGGGGGGCCACCTGAGACAAGGGAGCTTTTCGAATATGCTCTAAGATTCACTTGATGCGCTCCCGAGCGACGTGTGGCCCTCTCAGGGTCCGTCCGGTGCTGCTGATGTCCCTTTGCTTGCTGGTCTGGCTCCCCGGGGCTTCCGTACGGGCCCAGGCTCCCTCGAACCAGGAAGAGCCGCCCGCAGGAGCATCGCAAGAGGTGAACGCTGCCGTCCCCACCTCGCTTTGGAGTGCTTTCCTGGGATTGTACGGCGGCTACGTGACGAACCTCGATTTCGAGAGGCCAGACGACTCGGGGGTTCCGGGTATTGCGGGCCGGGGTTCGGTCTCACACACCCATCGTGGCCCCCGCAATGAGCTGAGCTTCTCCATGCAGGGCGGGGGCGTGTACTACCGCGAACACACCGACGCGAACGCGGCCGACGGATCGGTTCAGCTCGCGACCAGCCACAAGTTCTCCCGCCGAGCCAACCTGAAATTCGACGCCAACGCGGCTTACGTCACGACGGACCTTTCGAGGATCCTCGTCGACACCGGCCTCCAGCTGGAGCGCAGCCAGACGCAGAACTATGGCGGGGGCGTCGGTTTCGACCTGACGACGGGCAAGCGGACGACGCTGGGCCTGAACGCCCGCTACGACCGGGTCGATTTCGACGACCCCCAGCTCATCGACACGGAGTCGGGAACGGCCGGAGTGAGCCTGTCCAGACGGTACAGCTCGCGAAGCTCGTTGTCGCTCCTCTACAACTTCATCAGGACCAACGCGATCAGATACGGCTACGACAGCCACCAGGCCAGCCTCGGTTGGTCGCGGGCCCTCACCCGTCGCCTGACCTTCTCCCTGGCCAGCGGTGCGGGCTACGCCCTCGAGCCTCCCCTGGACGACCGGCGCGCGGACCGCTTGTACTACTACGGAACCGCCGGCCTCTCGGGTCAGGTCCGGCGCTCGACCGTGAATCTGCAGCTCCGGCGGTCGATCAATCCCGCCTACGGGCTCGGGGGCAACCTCCTGTCCTACGGGGCCGCGCTCTCCGCGGGCATACCCGTCGGCCGCCACATCAACCTCGCCATGGGCGGCGTCCATACCTGGAGCGAGGATCCCGCCGGACTTCGGTCCTCCGCGTTCGTGAGCGACGACGCCAACGCCTCCTTCTCGCTCACCTTCCGTCGCCGCCTGGGGCTGTCTCTTGGCTATCTGTTCCGCCGTTACGATCCGCAGAACAGGCCCGCCATCACCAGCCACCGCGGCCAGTTCGGACTGACCTGGACCTACGCTCGACCCTGATCCCGCCTCATCGTGCGCCGCGGCCGAGGGCCATGACCTTGAGGGTGTGAAACACGATCGCCAGGTCGAAGACCCAGGACATGTGCTTGATGTAGAAGAGGTCGAACTGGAGCTTCTCCTCCGCATCCTCGATGTTCGACCCGTAGCCGAACTTGATCTGCGCCCATCCCGTGATGCCGGGCTTCACGCAGTGCCGCTCGTCGTAGAAGGGAATCACCTGCTGGAGTTTTTCCACGAAGTGGGGGCGCTCCGGACGGGGGCCCACGAAGCTCATCTCGCCGTTCAGCACGTTCCAGAGCTGGGGCAGCTCATCGAGGCGCATGGAGCGCAGGGCACGTCCAAGCCGCGTCATCCGCGGATCTCCACCGCCACGGGCCCAGACCGGCCCGGTCTTGGCCTCCGCGTCGGCCCACATGGTGCGGAGCTTGATGAGGAAGAAGCTCCTCCCCCTCTCCCACCCGCTCCTGTCGATACAGGACCGGTCCGCGGCTTTCCAGCTTGATCAGAGCGGCGAGAAGCGCGAGCAGGGGCGAGAACAGGATGAGCCCCAGAAGCGCGACCGTGAACTCGAGCACCCGCTTCGTCCGCCGGAACAGCCGCGGCTTGTTGAACCCTTCGGAGAAAACGAACCAGCTCGGCCGAAGGTTCTTCACGAGGATCTTTCCGGTGAGCCGCTCGAAGAACGTTGTGACGTCTTCCACCTTGGCGCCGTCCAGACGGCATTGCAGGAGTTCCTCGACCGGCAGCTTGCCCCGCAGGTCCTCCATGGCCACGATCAGGAAGGTCACGCGTTGGGCGCGGACGACCATGGGCAGGTCTGCGAGGGTCCCGATCACGGAAGGGTTGACGAGCCGACGGCCCACCTCCCGGGCGTGCTCGCCGAGGAAGCCGACGATCCGGTAGCCGAGGGGGGCGCGTTGAAGCATCTCTCGGGCGATCTGCTGCGCGGTCTGGCCGGTCCCGAGGATGAGGACGTTCTCGCAGAGCGCTTCATGTCCCCACGCAATGAGGCACAGGTGGCGCCAGAGTAGCAGTCCCCCGAGAGCGAGAGGCAGATGGAGGAGCAGGATGCCCCGGCCCACGAGGAGCCCGGGAAGGCCCCAATAGAGCAGCGTGAGCACCAGCGTCCCCAACAAGCAGGCCCAGGCGAGCCGGAGGGCCAGCTCGGCACGCCGCGGGGTCGCGAACTCCCCGTAGAGGTCGTAGTAGTAGCAGCAGAGCTGGATCACGAGCGCGCTCAAGAACGCCTTGGGTATCAGCAGAGGGTAGGTCCAGACGTCGTCGGGGCCGAGCCGAAGGAATGCCGCGGCCACGAACGAGCCCACGATGATGGCGGTCTCCGCGAGCACCCACCCGAACAGGTGGAGCGGCGAGCTCAACAGATAGACTGAGCGCACGCCCTACTCACTCGGGTGATGCCCGTACCGACGATATCCGTAGGAGGCGTAGCCCGGCAGGATCTCCCTCTGATCGTTGAAGACCGTCCCCAGGATGCGATCGGGCTTCAATCGGGACGCCGCCCGGAGGACGGCTTCCCGGGGGGAATGCCGGGCGCGCACGACGAAGAGGAACCCGTCGAGCAAGTCCTGCAAGATGACCGCATCCGCCACCGGGGTCACCGGGGGGCAGTCCACGATCACGTAATCGAACGATTGCCGGGCGACTTCGAGAAGGGCGGCCATGCGGCTCGAGCCGAGTCGCTCCGGACGGTCCAGGTTCGTCTGGCCCCCGGAAAGGAAGGCAAAGCCCGGAGGGGTGACCCATCGCAGAGGGATCGGCCCCGCGTTGCCTTTCAGCCAATCCGAGAGGCCCTTGCTCCGCGCCAGCCCCAAGTAGGCCTCCAGCGCGGGCTTGCGGAGGTCGGCTTCCATGAGCAGCACGCGCCGGTCCGGCTCGCCGGCCAGGATCGCGGCGAGGCCCATCGACAATGTGCTCTTTCCCTCCCCCGCGGTCGCGCTCAGCACCCCGAGGCAGCGAGCGGGGCGCGTGTCGTTGAGGGCATGGATGTGGGTCACGAGCAATCGCAGCTCCTCCACCGCGAGCGTGCGCCCGGTCAGGATCGCGGTCGTGATCGGATCCGGGGGGGTGGCCAGCACCTGGACCTCCTGGTCTCCGAAGAGGGGGCTCGCCTCCCCGCGCCGATCCGGCGTCATCGCCCACCCTGGCGCCGCGCGTTCATTTCGCGCGGGGTCCGTTTGAGGAGCGCGATCTCTCCCGAGCCGCTCTCCGAGTCGGGGTCTCCGCCTCCCGGCTGATCGGGCGGCCGCCGGCGGCGGGAACGCCGCATGTCAGAAGAATGCAGGGGCACGATCAGGGGCACGTTGGCGAGCACCGGGAAGGGCAGGGCGTCTTCCAGCTCGCGCACGCTGCGGATCGAGTGGTCGAGCACGTCGGCCAGGAGCGCCATCCCCACCCCCACTGCGAGCCCGGCCGCGAGACCCCAGAACAGGAATTTGAGTCGGTTGGGGTAGAAGGGACTCTCCGGGAGGTTGGCGGGATCAAGGATGCGGAAGCGGTCTCCCTGCCAACGCTGCTCGAGCTTGGCCGCGAGCTGGGTATCCAGCTTCTTGTTGAGGAGGGCGAGGTAGTTCTCGTTCAGCTTCTGGAAGTCGCGGGTGAGGGTGACGATCTCCTGCTCGGTTCGCGGCGCCAGCTCGACGCGGGCCTGGAACACCGCGATCCTGTGGTCCAGCTCCTCGCGCCGTGCGCGCTGGTTCCTCACCTCGGCCCGGGCAGCCTCGAGAGGACCGTCCGTCCCGGCGGTGGCGCTCGCGGCAGGGGCCGGCGTCCTTTCCAGGATCGCAATGTGACCGAGAAGTGCCTGCACATCAGGGTGCTCGTTCGTGTAGCGCGTGCGCAGCGACGCGAGCTGAGCCTTGAGCTGGAGGATCTCGGCCCGGCCATCCGTCCCCGCTCCACTTCGCGCGGACCCGCTCTCCAGAAGGGCCACTCGATCCATGGCCGAGCGCATGCCCTCGGAGAGCGCCTGCTGCTCGAGCTGCAGCCGTTGCAGCGTCGAGAGGTTGGCGTTGAGCTGCTCGGGGAGCGTCCCCATGTGCTCTTCCTTGTAGCGCCGCAGCGCCTGCTCGCGTTGCTCGAGCTGGCGCCTCGCTTCCTCGAGCTCCGACTCGATGAACGCGTACGCTTCACCCACCTGCTGCTTCCGGGAGCGGACGGTTTCGTCGATGAAGAGCTGGGCCAGCCGGTCGCAGACCTTCTGGGCCATGTGGGGGTCGCGGTGGATGTAATCGAGACTGAAGGCGTCGTTCCCCCGGATGTTGACGTCGGTGCTGGCGCGCATCCAGTCGACCATTTCCGTGACGCTCGCCTTGCCCGCCATCCCGTAGGGATCGAGCTCGCTGACGATCTCCTCGAGCCTCGTCCGGCTCAAGATCTCCTGCTTGACGGTCTGGAGCTTCCTCCCGATCCGTTCCGTCGCCACGTTCGTGACGAAGGACTCCGGCATCTTCTCGGATTCCACCAGGATGAGGGTGGAGGAGACGTACTTGCTGGGCTGGACGAAGCTCGCCCCCACTACCGCCCCCGTGACCAGCACGAAGGGAATGGCGACATGCCATGGCCGTCGGAGTGGGATCTCGAGGTACTCGAGGATCTCGCGGCTGTTGATCTGGCGCTCGTGGGTACGGCTCCGGCTCCCCTGCATCGGCTACTCCTCCCGGCGAATCATCACTGCGAGCCCACGGCGCTGCGCACGGGGGCAGGCCACGCTCCCCGTAGCTCGCCGCCGGCGTAGCGGCACGTCACGTCCAGGTCGTCGATCCGGTTGAGCACGAACTCCAGGTCTTCCTGCCGGCCCGTCCTCCGCAGGTGCTCGGCGCCCCGGCTGAGGGCGGCGAGGGAAACGTCGGCTCGGGACCAGCGCTGCACCTCCCGCAAGGTGTTCGAACCCTCGGCTTCGAACCCGCGCTCGATCAGCTTGCCGGCGATCCAAGCCGCCGTCATCTGGTCCTCGCAACGCACCGCGCCTCCGTAGCCCGCGCCCACCAGGACGACTTTCTCATGGCGCTCGGCGAGGAGGTCCGCGGTGGCCGACATGTTGCGCAGGCAAGCCACGTAGACCGCAGGCGACCCGTGCGCATTCAGCATCAGCTGGGCGGCGGGAGAGACGATCACCAGGGGCCGGGAGACGTCCTGCCGCGACTCCAGCGCCTTGGGCCCGCTGCAGGCGTCGAGGTCGTCGCAAGCCGGGAGGCCAGGCTCCCCGGACAGTATGGCCTCCGAGAGCCCTCGGGCCCGGATCCGACCTTCGTCGAGGGTGACGGTCATGAGCGTGCGCCGACCCCGCGCCACCGACGTCACGACCATGGTGCTGGACAGGAACACGTCGATGCACACCACGGCGTGATCGATGTGGCGATAGACGCTGTCCGCTAGTGCGTCTATCCGTACCGTCTGACGGCTTCGCGTCGACATCGGATCTCCCCCTCTGGGCCGAAAATCGTCGCCCAACCTCATGACGCCACCTCGCCTTTTATGGGACAAGGATGGTGTCGCCGGGGCGCAGCGGGACGTTCTCACCCACGTCCTTGCCCGCCTCCAGCTTCTTGTAGTTGATCGAGATGAAGGTCTCGGAGGGCCTGCCCTTGGGCAGGAAGAAACCTTTGTCCTGTCTCACGATCACGATGCTGTCCGTCTTGGCGAACTCCCGGAACCCACCCGCGAGGGCGAGTCCCTGGAGCACGGTGGTGCGGCCCCGCAGGGGGAAGTCCCCGGGCCGGGCGACCTGGCCGAGCACGTAGAACCGTCCACTGTTGGAGTTCGTGACGCTGACCGTCACCTGCGGTGCGGCGAGAAAGCGCTTGAGTGCCTTGAGCACCTCTCCGGCCAGCTGTTCAGGAGTTCTCCCCGTCGCTTCCATGTCACCGAGCAGCGGGATCGTCACCTTTCCGTCGAACCGGACCTGCAGTTCGCCGCTCAGTTCCGGCTCCTTCCACACGAAGAACTTCAGCAGGTCACCCGGTCCGATCCGATAGTTGTCGTCCTCCGGGGGCGAGGCGGCAGGCGGACTCTGGGGGTTCACGCCCTGGCCCGGAAGAGCGGAGGCGAGCGACCCCGACCCGAGAACGGCAGCGAAGATCAACGCGACGAGTACGAATCCCCGCCGGCAGGCAAGCCGATTCGACAGAAGCCGTGGGCGAATGAACGACGCAACCTGGGACAACAGCCTCTCCCGTTCTAGTGGGCGGCTGCGGGCAACATGGAGGGAACGACACTGTTGCCCGACGTGCCGACTACGTAATCTGAATGTCTCTGTTTGTAGTCGAGGCTCGCGACTCTGTCAACAGGAAACCGCGACAGGGCATGTATAGGCGTCCGCATCCGGACCGTCGGTATCCACAATATGGATTCGGCTGCCTTCCAGGCTCATCGACCCTCGTCTTCGGGGGTTGCGAGCATCCCCGTATCGGCTCTTCGCGCTATATTGCCTTGAGCTCATGACCCCCGCTCCCGTCGTTCGCGACCCCCGCAACCGCTTCCTCAACGCCTTCAGCATCGACGTCGAGGACTATTTCCACGCTCAGGTCTACGCGGACGTCATACCCCGAGCCGCGTGGGAGAGCCTCCCCACCCGCGTGGAGAGGAACACCGACCTCATCCTCCAGACGCTCGAAGAGCACGGTGTCCACGGGACCTTTTTCGTGCTCGGGTGGGTGGCCAAGCGCTACCCCTCCCTGGTCCGGCGCATCACGGCGGCCGGCCACGAGATCGCCTCGCACGGCATGAACCACACCCTGATCTACGACCAGAGCCCCGACACTTTTCGAGAGGAAAGTCGCGCGTGCAAGGCCTTGCTCGAGGAGCAGGTCCAGGCCCCGGTCGTCGGATACCGGGCCGCGACCTTCTCCATAACCAAACGCTCCCTCTGGGCCCTCGAGATCCTCGCCGAGGAGGGCTTCCGATACGACTCCAGCATCTTTCCGATCTGGCACGACCGTTACGGCATCGCCCACGCACCCCGTTTGCCGTACAACGTCGACCTCGGTGGGGATGGCCGCCTCGTCGAGCTCCCGCCCTCCACCCTCAAGGTGTGGGGGCACCATCTGCCCGTGGGCGGTGGCGGATACTTCCGGCTCCTTCCGCTGCCGCTCACCGCGTTCGCCTTCGCGCGCCTCAATGCACGCGAGCGCTGTCCCGTCGTGTTCTATCTCCACCCCTGGGAGGTCGACCCCGACCAGCCCCGCGTGAAGACGAGCTGGCTCGCCACGCAACGGCACCGCTTGAACCTCGGCCGCAGCCTGAGCCGCCTCCACGGCCTGCTCTCGCGCTTCGCCTTCGCTCCGGTTCGCGAGGTGCTCGCGGCCCATCCGCCGCAGACCACGGTTCCCGTCGAGTCCCTCGCCCGCGGCACCGGTGCCTGAGAGCCCCGGAGCCTCGCCTCGTCCCGGCGAGTTTGGGTCCCCCCTCGACTCGCCCTGACCCTCAGCCGCCGCGAGGCTTCCAGGTCGCCATGCGGTCGCCTCGCAACCACTTCAGGAACGCCACGGCGAAAGCGGCATTGGTCAGGAGGAAGTAGCCCGCCAGGTTTCCCGGCCTGCGCAAGACGGGAGGAAGGCGCCCTCCGAGGGCGAGCCCTCCGAGGACGTAACCCACGAGCTGGCCCGCGGCCGCCCACGCGTAGAACGACTCTCCTCTTGCCAGCGTCAGGCTGCTCAGCAGGGCCACGAGCAGCAGAGCGGGCGTGCAGTATCGCAGGACCTTGTGCGACCAGAGACAGAAAGCGGCGCGGGGGTGAAGCAGCGGATTGAGCAGGCGGCCCATGTGGGCGAGACCCCGGAAGCTGCGCAGGGCCACTCTCACCCTCATACGGAACTCCGTCGCGATCTCGGCGTTCGCGCGCTCCACGGCGGAGGCCCGCTCATCGTAGACCACCCGGTAACCCTGCTGCATCACGTGCAGGGGCAGGACGAAGTCCGTGATCAGATCCTCCGGCACGTCGAAATACAGGTGGCGGCGCATCGCATCCACCCCTCCGTTGACCCCGATGATCGAGCCGAAGCGGCTCTCCATGCGGCGAACCCAGCCCTCGTAGGCCATGTAGGCGCGGATGCCGCTGCCGCTCACGTTCCCCGAGTCGTCCCGATAGCTCAAGGTCCCCGTCACGTACCCAACCCGCGCATCGCTGAAGTTCTCGACGAGAAGCCGCACGGTATCCGCGGCGTACACCGAGTTGGCGTCGCTGAACACGAGGATCTCTCCCCGCGAGCGCTTGACCGCGGCGTTGAGGGCGGCCGCCTTGCCTCGGCGGGGCTCCTGCCGCAAGAGCTCGACGCCCTGGTCGCCGAAGCCCCGCACGATCTCGTCGGTGCCGTCCACCGACCCGTCCGAGACCACGATGATCTGCAGGCGTTCGCGGGGGTAGTCGAGCGAGAGCTTGTTGCGATGGTTTGTCGGATCAGTCCCGGCCTCGTTGTGGGCGGGTACGAGGAGGCTGACCTCGGGCCAGAAGGGCCGACGATCGATCCGCTGTGGCCACAGCCGGCCGAGCACGCCCATTACGAGCGGGTAGAGGACGGGGGGATATGCGATCAGGAGGCTCGCGAGCCAGAACGCGAGCTCCATCAGGCCCGGGTGAGGGAGACGTCGGCCCCCGGCCCCGGCCGAAGCACGACGTGCCGGCGAACGGGGTCCCGCTCGTCCGAGACGATCTCGGCCCCCCGGAGCGCCTCGATCGTCGCCGCCGGGGTCAGCACCAGGTCCAGTCGATTCGAGGGTCGGGCGCAGCGAAGGCGCAACCCATGACCATCGCCGTTCACGTCCGCGGCCTCGAATCCTCCGACGACCTCCTGCACCGGTCCGTCGCGCAGGAGCAGACGTGTCGCCGCTTGACTGGTGGAGACTCGATCGACGCTCAGCTGGACCGGCGAGCAGGCGAGCAGACGGTGCTCGGCCCCCAACCAGTACCGCGATGCGGCGTAAGGAGCGATCGAGAAGTCCCGGAACGGCCGACGGGTCACCGGCGTGGCCTGCCTCCGCGGCCTTGGCGATGTTGTAGGCCTCACGAGCCGTCACGTAGTGCAGCCGGTAGTGCACCCCATCGTTGAATTGCTCGTTCAGCGTCCGGTGCATGTCGAAAGCCCGTTCCCCGAACAGCGCATCGTGGTCTTCTTCGACCGCTCCGTGAGCGTGGAGCTTGACGAAGACCCACTCCGGCCGGCCCCGTACGTGCACATGGCAGTCGAGCCATCGGTGCACGCGGTCGGGCCGGCCCCAATTCGCGGTGGTCAGGCTCGCATTCTCGATCCGCAGCCGCTTCGATCGCCAGTTGAGGGCCAAGGGGCCCTGGAGCATGAACAGTCCGCCGGACGGGGTCCGTCCCACGCGGGCATCCCGTCCCCAATCGTGCGACTTCGGCCGCTGGGGGTCGTCCACCGCGTAGTAGATCGAGTTGACCTTCCGCGTCTGGCACTCGTTCGCGGAGGGCATGGTGAAGTCCCCCCAGCAGCCGAGCTCCTGCAGGATCGTGAGCTCGTCGTTGACCCCGCAGAAGCGCCCTCCCGCGTTGTCGAGCGCCCAGTCGCCATGGACGAACGCGAAGGCGGTGCGGGGCGGCACTCCGCTCTCGGAGAGCAGGCCATGCCTTTGGTAAGCCTCGATGGCACGGCGCAGGCCTTCGCGCAGCGAGCTGGAGTCGTCGTCGTGGTGGTGGTAATGGAGCTCCACCTCCCCCGCGCCTTCGAAGCTCAGGCGGCCCAGAGGGGCGAGGTGCTCCAACCCGTGGTGGGGCGGATAGAACCAGGTGTGCTTCGGCGCGTGCCCGAAGGCCTGGCGGCAGCGCTCGCGGAAGGCGGGATACTCGCGTGTCCAGGTGGAGACTCTCTCGACGTCCTGGCCCGAGTGGTCGATCCCGTGGCGCGGCTCGAAGTGGTCGCAGATCAGGAAGAGGATGTGCCGGGTACCCTTCGTCCGCCACCGGCGCCACCGGCGGGCCGGGGCTCCCAGCAGATAGCTGGGCAACCAGAGATCGAGCCGACGGCTCGCCAAGGACCGCTCCGACCGCTCCCTCTGCACGGTGTCAGGAGTGTCGTTCGACGAGCGACGCGGCGTCTCGGGATTGTGGGTAGAGGCCCTCCTCTTCCTCCTCTTCCTCCCACGAGGCCTGCTCCCGGAGCGAGGCACACGAGATCGCGATCACGGCCAGGATGTAGAAGCTCCAGTCGTGCGACTTGGCGTTGGTGAAGGCACGGAATATGATCGCGTAGAGGCTGATGCGGGCGCCGTTGCGGATCGCGCCATAGGTGGGGTCCTCGAAGGGGACCGCCGGCACTCTCAGCTCGCGCAGGCTCGCCACCAGGAAGACCATGAAGGGAACGAACCCCGCGAGCCCGCTGCACGCGAGCACTTCGATGTAGGTGTTGTGGGGGCCCTTGCCCCAGTAGTCGTGGCTGAGCTCACCGTATTGCCGGTTGAACTCGGTGAAGCGCTCGCTGCCGACTCCGAGCAGGGGGTGGGCCAGGAACATCTCCTTGCCCACTTTCCAAAGCTCGAATCGCGAACGCTCGGCGTCTTCCGCGGTGTAGTCCGCCTGGACCTCGGCTCTCCTGGCCCACAGGTACTCGACGGCGACGGTCGCGAGCAAACCCAATACGGCGAGCGCCGCCACTTTCTTGATGCTCTGGCGCGTCTGGGTGACGAGAAGTGCCATCTCCAAGACCAGGGCCAGGATGCCGCCCCGGGACAGCGAGAGAAATATCCCCAGCACCGCGATGCCGAGCAGGGCCAGAAGCAGCAGGCGGATGCCCGCACGCTCCTCCGACCTGCGCAGCAGGTAGATGAAAGGGATGGCGAGGATGATGGGATAGGTGAAGTCGTTGTGGTTCTGGTACATCCCATAGGCTCCCACGTCCTTCGCCAGGCGCGTCTCGCTGAACGCGCCATACAGGCCGTAGGACGTCACCCACGCCGAGCCGAGGATCGTGCCCCAGACGAAGCCACGCAGGTCCCGAACTTTGGCGATGAGGAGGACGCCCAACGCCACGAAGGCGGGATAGATGCTCCAGCTCGCGAGCGTCTCGAGGACCGAGCTCACGCCACTGTAGTGGACCGATGCGCCCTGGGCGAGCACGAAGAAGAGCAGGGCGACGAAGGTCGAATGGCGAAGCGCGCCGAGCTGAACGACCAGGGGTCGCGAGGCGAGCGCCACGATCAACGCCAGGACCGACAGCACGAGGACGGGCTTGAATTCCTGCAGCGAGGGGAAGAGGATCCCCGGCTGCACCAGCTGGAACAAGGTCAGAAGAAAGGCCATCTCGTCGTCCGGTCATCCCCAGAACGAAAGATGTGAAACAGGCATGCGCGAAAACGCTGGAGGAATGGGAACGCCGCCCATGATACCACCGCTCGTCGATCGGCGTCCCGTCGGGCGTGGTAGCCTGGCTCGTGCGTCTTTCGAACGTGGTGCGCGCCCCCGCGCTTGAGTTCTGCCGACCGCGGTCGGAGGCGGCGCTCGCGGCCCTCTGCTCATTCCCGGGCGACGGTGTCCGCGGCCGGGCGCCTCTTGGACGCGACCGCAGTCGCTAGGCGGAGCTCGTGCGGCTGCTCCACGTCATGGACCATTCCCTCCCGCAGGCTTCGGGATACGCCATCCGGGCCAAGTACCTGCTCGAGGCGCAGGTGGCGGCGGGCCACTCCGTCACCGTGTTGACCGGTCCCAGCCAGGGCCCGACGTCCGTCGACGAGGAGAGAGGCGGCATCCGCTACCTCCGTACCGCCTATGGTCCCCTCGAATCGGGCCTGGTTCGGGTGGGGGCCAAGCACGCCGTCTTCGGCCGGGCCGTCGCGCGTGGCCTCTCACGCCTGCTTGACGCGGAGCCCTTCGATCTCCTCCATGGCCACACGCCCTTCACGGTGGCGGGGCCGGCCCTGAGCCAAGCGCGAGCCCGAGGTCTCCCGTTCGTCTACGAGAAACGGAACCTCTGGGAAGAGAGCGCGCGCGCGCGGGGCAAGCTCGCCGGTCGTTGGCCCTTCGACCGTATCGCGCGCCGGCTGGATCGTCGCGTCACGCGCGAAGCGGGTGCGGTCTGCACGATCACCGATGCGCTCAAGATCCATACCGTGGCCATGGGCGTTCCCGGCCACCGAGTCTTCGTGGTGGGCAACGGCGTCGACGTCGACCGTTTCGTGCCTCGCGCTCCCCCCCCGGGAATGCGGGAAAAGTGCGCGCGAGGGGGCTCCTTCGTGATCGGCTTCGTCGGCTCCTTCTTCTCCTTCGAAGGCCTGCCTCTCCTCGTCCGGGCGTTCGCTTCCGTGTGGCGCCGGCATCCCGGAGCCAGGCTGGCCCTGGTGGGGGATGGGGAAGACGCGCCGCGGATCCGGAGCCTGATCGCGGAACTCGGCCTCGGGGACGCGGCCTGGCTCGCCGGCCGGATCCCCCACGAAGACGTCCTCGATACCTATGCCGCGATGGACGTGCTCGTGTACGCCCGTTACCGCAGCCCGCTCACCGAGATGATCTCCCCCCTGAAGCCGCTGGAGCCGATGGCCATGGAGCGCTGCGTGATCGGCAGCGACGTCGGCGGCCTTCGCGAGCTGATTCGCGACGGGGAGACCGGGTTGCTCTTCGCGGCGGGCTCTGTCGACGACCTCGCGCGCGTGCTCGGCCGCGTCGCGAGGGGTGAGGTCGACGCGACCGGGGTGGGGGCGCGTGCCCGGCGCTGGGTGGTGGCCGAGCGTCAGTGGAAGCATATGGCCGCGGTCTACGACGACGCCTATCGCTGCGCGCGGTCGGCCCTGGGCACGGCTCTCTAGCCTGCGGCGATGGCCCCTACCCTCGTCCTCACCGTCGACACCGAGCTCTCCAGCTTCCCCGAGGGCCAAGGCCTGTGGGGGCGCGTCGGCGACCGGGAATACGGGCTCCCGTACATGCTGCAGGCCTTCGACGAGCTCCAGGCGAGGGCCACCTTCTTCCTCGACGTCTACGGCAAGCGGGACGACCACGTGGCCGACCAACGACGCGCCGCCGAGCTCGTCGCCGCCCGCGGGCACGATCTGCAGCTGCACACGCACCCTGGCCCCGCGTTCGACCCGGGCCGCCCTCGACTCAAGGACTACAGCCTGGACGAGCAGCGAGAGATCCTCTCTTTCGGCCGCGACCGACTCCAGGGCTGGACCGGAGCACGGGCGGTGGTCCACCGGGCAGGAGACTGGGCCGCGAACCACGACACGCTCGCCGCGCTCCGGGACCTGGCGTTCCGTGCGGATTTCTCCGCCAGCGCGTGGGGCCGTGCCTGCGGCCTGGACGCGGCGACGATCCGCGGCAACGGCTGGAAGAGCATCGACGGCATGCTTTGCGCCGTGGGCACCTGCTACCGCGACCGCCTCACGGGGCGCGTGCGTCGGGTCGACCTCGGCGGGACCTCGTTCACCGAGGTGTCGCAGATGCTCTCGCTCCGCGTCGACCCCCTGATCCTCACCCTGCACAGCTTCTCCTTCCTGCGCCACAACCGGACGCGAACCGCGTTCGCCTTCGCCCCCGACTACGTGGCCCGGCTTCGGCGCTTCTTCGCCCAGGCCCTCGAGCGCGACGGCTACCGCAGCCTCTCCGCCCGCGAAGCGGCGGAGGCGGCGGCGAGCCTTCCCGGCTCGCCCCTTCCCTGGTCGGAGCTTCCCCGCTCGGGGCTGGCCGCGAGCGCCGCCGGGCTGCTGCACTCCGCGCGCGAGCGGTTGCGTTCCTGAGCGAAGCCGGGCACAATCGGCTCCGATCAGCCCCCTCTCGGGCCCGCGCCCGCGCTTCGATCACGGCCCTATGAAGATCATGTCCGTCGTGGGCGCCCGCCCGAACTTCATGAAGGTCGCCCCTTTCATCGCCGCGCTGGAGGCGCACAATCGGAAGGGCGGCGCGCAGGTGCGGCACGTGCTCGTCCACACCGGCCAGCACTTCGACGTCAACATGTCGGACGCCTTCTTCGTCGACCTCGGGATCCCGGCCCCCGACCACCACCTCGGCATCGGGTCGGGCTCCCACGCCTATCAAGTGGGGATGACGATGATCGCGTTCGAGACGGTGCTGCTATCCGAGAGCCCGGACTGGGTGGTGGTGTTGGGAGACGTCAACGCGACCTGCGCCTGCTCGCTCACCGCAAAGAAGCACGGGGTCCGGGTCGCCCACGTGGAGGCCGGGCTTCGATCGAACGACTGGTCGATGCCCGAGGAGATCAACCGGGTGGTCACGGACCGTCTCGCGGACCTGCTCTTCACGACCTGCCGCTTCGCCGACGCCAACCTGGAGCGGGAGGGAGCGCTCCCGGAGCGGATCGCGCGGGTCGGCAACATCATGATCGACACCCTGGAGGCCCGGCGGTCCGTCGCCGCCGCCCGCGACGTGGAGGCGGTCCTCCGCGCGCATGCGCTGGGAAACGGGCACCACCCTCGCCCCCCCGGCGGGGAAGGTTTCGGCATCGTGACCCTGCATCGGCCCTCCAACGTGGACGAGCGAGAAGCTCTGGGCCGGATGACGAGCCTCATCCTGGAGCTGGCCGAGCGCTTGCCGCTCGTGTTTCCCGTCCACCCTCGGACCATGGGCCGGTTGAAGGAATTCGGCTTGTGGGCCGCGCTCGCGGAGAGCCCGCGACTCGTCCTCACGTCGCCCCTCGGCTACCTGGACTTCCTGTGCCTGACCCTTTCCGCACGGCTCGCCCTCACGGACAGTGGCGGACTCCAGGAAGAGTGCTGCGTCGTCGGCACGCCGTGTCTCACGCTGCGTCAGAACACGGAGCGACCGGCGACCCTGGTCGAGAACGGCGGCACGAACCGGCTCGCGGGCACGGACCCCGACCGGATCCGTGCGGCATTCTCGGAAGCGCTGACGGTGGGGAGGCGCGCGAGCCGGCCGCCCCTTTGGGACGGGCACACCGCCGAGCGCATCGTCGAGCGGCTGCTCGCCGCGTCATGAGCTGCCTCCTCGGCATCCCCCGCCGCGTCCCCCGGGCTTTCCGGCTCGTCGGGGGGACCCTCGGCGTCCTGGTCATCGCCGGTGCGGCCTGCGCGCCGAGCGCGACCGACCTCGACGCCGGTGGTAGCCCGCCGGTGACGGGCGCGAGCATCGCGATCGGGGAATGGACGGACGCTCCGGGGACCTGTCCGCTCGGACTCCCTCGCGTGGACATCCACAGCATTGGCGAGCTGGAGTCCGCGTCGCGCGGAGAGGACGCCTATGCCGCGGACCCCCCGGGCACCTGCTACTTCATCCGCAACGGAGCCTACCGCCAGGGAAGCCGTCTCGCCTTCTACGTGCGGCGAGGAGGGCTGCCGGGCGCCTCCCGCTACTTCGTCGGAGAGTCACGCGATCACGTAGCCATCGTCGGTCGCGCCGCGATCGACGACGGTGTGAGCCACGTGACGATCCGCAACCTGACCTTGACCCTCACCGGATTCCAGCAGAGCGGCTCCTTCAGCACGCTGACCATCGGCAATGGGAGCGACATCACCGTCGACCACGTGACCTTCACCGGCGACTGCGCCACCGGCAGAAGCGGAGGCCACGTCGAGACCAACCGGACCGAGGGGCTGCTGATCGAAGCCTGCCTCGTCGAGAAGTTCGGCCAGTGCGCGGGTGAGGGCCGCCTGGACCACGGGATCTACCTGACCTCGGGCCAGAACATCACCCTCCGCAACAACGTGGTCCGCGGAAACTCCTCTCGCGGCATCCAGCTCTACACGGCGGGTGGCGACTCGGGAACTCTCGACGGCATCGTCATCGAGAACAACCGCATCTACGCGAACGGACACGGCGACTACCAGGACGGGATCGTGATCAACGGCTCGGACCGCGGCACGATCAGCCGCGTGACCATCCAGCGGAACCTCATCTATCGGAACTTCTACTCGGGAATCCGCTTCGCGGGGCCCGCGACCTCGGGCATCCAGGTCATCCACAACACCTTCCTCGACAACGGGGCGGGCTCGGGCGGGGGCGGCCGATCCGAGATCAACGTCGACGATCGGGGGACGGCGGCGGGAACCCTCTCCTCCCGGAATATATTCTCGGTCGGCCACAGCTTGATCAACGACTGCTACGATGCCGCCGCCCTGGGGTTCATCATCCGCGACAACCTCGCGCAGGGCGCCCTCCCCCGCGACGCCGCCGGGAGCTGCGTGAAGGACACGATCGTCGCCGACCCCATGTTCTTCGATGCGGCCGCGGGAGACCTGCGGACCCGCAATCCGGCGGCGGCCGCCTACGGCGCCTACGCCCCCTGAAGCCCGGTCCGGGTCCGTCAGGCGCGTGGTGTCTTCGCGTCCCTTCGTCCTACGCAGCACACGAACGGACCGTTCCGGGCGCAGTCCACGATCAAGCCGGCCTCGGTCATCTCCCGAGCGATATCCGCCGCGCGGGAGAGATGAAACAGGTAGCGAGGATCGAACTTTCCGATACGACGGCCGAGCCGCAGCAGCCAAGGGTGTGGGTCGACGACGATCAACCTGCCTCCCGGCCTCAGCACGCGGACCGCTTCCTTCGTCAAGGCCAGCGAATCCCGTACGTGCTTTCGGGTCGCGCTGCAGACGACCACGTCGAACGTCTCGGACGAAAAGGGGAGCCCAAGGCCGCTGGCGCACACCCCGTTCCCGCGGATGACCGCGGCCAGCCGCGGATCCTTTTCCATGCTCACGGCGAGCGAGAAAGGAACGCTTCGACGCAAGTGCTCGAGCATGGCTCCGTCCGCCGCTCCCACGTCGAGGATGCGCGCACCCGTCCGGAGATGCTCCCGCACCAGACGAGAGCGCAGCCGGAAGCCCAGCGCGAGGAGGCCATGGCGTCGGCGCCCGGAAGCGTACTCTTCCGCGAGGTCTCTCATCGACGACCTCGTGGGCCACTCGGACGCAGACTTCCCGTGAGAGGAGCGGTCACCGGAAACCGGCCGGAGTGCGGGCGCCCATGCCCGAATAGTAGCCCATCCGGTAGATGTCGACGGGAGCAGACGTCTCGGCAGCTCGCAAACCTCTGGAGGATCGAGGCGGAGGTCGTCCCTGGAGCTCAAGTCTCCTTGGTGGGCTGTGCTATGGTCGTACGATCATGGATCCGGCTCTCACGTCTCCGGCCTCCGCGAAGCCGAGCGGTGTCCGCCACCGGCCGAATCTGAAGCGAACCGAGGATCGGTTGCGACACCTGCTCAGGGCGTTCCGCTTCGCTCCGATGCCGGAGGTGCTGGCCACTCATCCACCGTCAGAGGCTCTGCGCCTTCAGGAAGTGTCGGACCCGGGGCGTGGCTGATCCCGTCCGCATCCAACATGTGGTGCTGTCGCTACGGCCAGGAGGTCTCGAGAATGGCGTCGTCAACCTGGTCAACGCGCTCGATACGGGGCGATTCGAGTCCTCCGTATGCTGCCTCGACGCCGGGGGAGCCTTCGCCGAAAGGCTGAGCCCCGGAATACCGGTCCGGGTGATGGGTCGAGGCGCCGGCGTGGATCCGGGACTCCTCTGGCGCCTGGCGCGGTTGTTTCGATCGACTCGGACGGAACTCGTGCACACGCGCAACTCCGAAGCTCTGCTGTACGGCGCCTTGGCCGCGCGTCTCGCCGGAGTTCCGGCAGTCGTGCACAGCAAGCACGGCTGGGGAGTTCCTGCGCGTCCGCGCCGGCGGTGGGCACAGCGCCTGCTGACCCGCTTCGTGGATGCCCACCTCGCAGTCTCTGAGGACCTCCGGCGACAGCTGGCGGACGAGGTGGGCATGCCCCGGGAAGCGGTCAGGCTGGTCTACAACGGAGTCGATTGTGACCGCTTTCGTCTCGGGCAGCGCGCAGCCGCGCGCGAGCGGCTCGGCGTGGCGCCGGGCACGATCGTCATCGGCGCCGTGGGCCGGCTAGTGCCGGTGAAGAGCTACGATACGTTGCTGAGGGCGGCTCGCAAGCTGGCGGCGGCGACGGAGGTCTGGCTCGTCGGCGACGGGCCGCAGCGCGCTGAGCTCGAGAACCTGGCGCGGGACCTGCTGCCGGCGAGGCCTGTGCGCTTCCTTGGCCACCGGGACGATCTTCCGGAGGTCGTTCCCGCCTTCGACGTCTTCGTCCTCCCCTCCCTGACCGAGGGGGTCTCCAACACCCTCCTCGAGGCCATGGCCTGCGGCCTGCCCCCCGTCGTCAGCCGTGTCGGCGGGAACCCTGAAGTCGTGCAGGACGGCATCACCGGGCTCCTCTTTCCTCCGGGAGACGAGCAGGAGTTGGCCCGCCTGGTGCGGGGGCTCTGCGAGAATGCCGACGCGCGTACCGCTCTCGGCATGCGGGCCGCAGAGCACGTGCGGCGCCACTTCAGCTTGGAATCGATGGTCACTCAGTACGACCGCGTCTACACCGAAGTCGTCGAGTGCCGCGGGCGCCTCGGCGCCTGACCCCGCGCAGCCCCTACGGGCAGGGCGGAGCGTGCAGACGAAGGCCCTACCACAGCGGGGGCGGCATGCCGCTGCCGCCGGCCGATCCGGGACACACCGACGTCTGGGGCCCGCGGGCTCGGGCCAGGCTGCGCACGAGTCGCCGACGGTGACACGTGGTGTGCCTCCGTGACCGAGAATATCCGGTACGTCGGATCCTCGTGCACGAGCCGAAACGCATCCGGATACGCCGCGTACAGACGGTCGAAGCAACTGCGGTCAGTGGGGAGCCAGTATTCGAGCCGTCCGTCGGTCACGATGATGAGATCCACCGCGTATCTGTGGATTCCCGCGATGAGGGTGGCGGGATCACTGATAGGAGGGAACCAGACGGTCCGGCGCCCCGAGTAGTGATAGACGAGGTCGTAGTGCCGCGCCATGACCACCGCGGTCTCGGCCGAGTGCATCCGAATCCACGTTGCCGCCTGCACCGCGGAGTAGGAGGAGAACCGGGTCAGATCGACGTCCCTCTTCTCCGCGCCAATTCGCAGCTGAAGGGCCAGACCGAGGCCGACCAGGGCCGCGACTCCGGCGAGGCCGAGGGCATGCGCAATACTCAGTTCCAGCCGGTTGATCCGGAACCTCCGCCGGCAGGCCCGCTCGGCCCAGTCGAGGATCCACCGCGGCCAGCGGTCGGCCAACACCAGCCAGGCGGCCAGGGCCGCCGAGCCCAGCCAGAACACGAGCGACAGCGTCGCCTGCGGGCTGCCGGTGCGACGCAGCCAGCCCGAGGCGCCTACGGCGAGGACCGCGGCCAGGGGGAGGAAGCCGCGGGCGAAGGGTCGCGGCGCTCGAAACGCGCTCCGGACGAGGACGCGTCCTCCTCTCCACAGGTAGAGGCAGCTGAGGGGCAACACGGGCAGGATGAAACGCTCCTCGAAGTCCCACGGCCACAGCAGATACATCGTCTCGTGCCCCATGAAGTACCAGTCGTAGAAGGCGCCACCGTCCCGGACGGAGTCGGCAAGGCCCAGGACAAGCAGGGCGGTGGCCGCGACGACCGCCGGCGAGGACCATTCAGGACTGACCCACTGCCGGCAGAGCAGCTCGACGACGTAAGCGGATCGGTCGACAGCGTTCCGCGCGACGCGGGCGCCGACGTCCGAGAGGGTCGCCATCCCCAGCTCGGGGTCGTTGCCGCTCTTCACGAACAGCTGGGAAAAGTAGGACTTGGGATAGCCGCCGATCGGCCACTCCGAGATCTCATGGCGATGCCCCCAATACATCCAGGCGCCCTGGACGAGGAGGCCGAGAAGCAAGGGCAGGAAGAGCGTCCGAATCCGCCCGGCCGCGGCACCCGGTGCGGCGACCCAGGAGATCGCCAGCCACGCCGCCAGCCCGACGACGAGAGTCAGGCCGGCGGACCGAATCAGAACCGAGAGGGGGAGGAGGAGACACAGGAGCACCCAATTCAGGGTCCGGAAGCGGCCATTCGCCGCGCCCTGCAACCTGGCTACGAGCAGGAGACTGAGGCTGCTGGTGAGGAAATAGGGTAGGTCGGACAGCACCTGCGAAGTGGCCAACTCGAAGACCCCGCTTGACGACATGAGTATCAGGCAGATGGCAGCGGCAACCAGACGGCCCTCCTCCCGGCGTAGCAGCTCGTAGCTGGCGACGAATCCCAGGGTGCCGAACACCGGCATCGACCGGATCAGGGCATTGTGGCCGCAGCCCACCGCGACGCACAGGAGGGCGAGGATGGCCGGGAACGCCGGAGGGAACGTCGTCTCGAGCCCTGAGTTGAAACCGTAGGGCCGGCCCTCGACGAGGGACCGCGCCAGCTCGTAGTAGGTGACGTCGCCGGTGAAGAAGTCCGGGGCTCGCCGGACGAGCGCGACCTGTAACGCGCCCAGGCCCAGGAGGACGGCATACACGCCGACGTCGCCCAGCGTGACTCGGGTGTCGACCGGCGCGGCGGCGTTCATCTCGTCCCGTTCACCATGCCTACGATCCCTCCCGAGCCCTTCGGCGAGAAAGGCCATCGGGAGCGGAGCGTCCTCGACGACCTTTCTCCATTAGGACGTCCGCAGCGGTCTACCGGACGTCGTCGTCGCGGCGCGTCGGCACAGGGAGGCAGGCTGGTCCGCGACGCTACGAGGAGTGTTCACATGGCCCGATCATCCCGAGGGGGCACGGCCGCGAATCGTTCCGATCCGAATTGTGAGGTAGATCACTAGCCCGTCTGCCGTCTGCCGTCACCCACTGTATGCTCAGTCGGGGCTCTCGAGAACGGACGCGATCCAGCCGGTCGCTGGCTCCTGCCGACGCTCTCGCGGCGGTGGGAAGCTCGACGATAGCGGCGCATCAACGATGGGTTTGCACGAGGCACTCCTCCAATGCCTTACTCTCCCTCCTTTGTCCGTTCCCGCACGGTGATCTCCACCTGTCGTCGGACCCTGGCGCTTCTCGCCTGCACCCTCGGCTTCGCGGCGACTCCTTCCTTCGCCCAGCCCGGCCCCCAGGAACCGACCAACACGGTAGGCGTCTGCCCCGCGGGCACCACCCAGGTCAACATCTCGAGTGTGAGCGCGCTCCAGGACGCCTCGCGCGGCGACGGCGCTTACGCCTCCAACCCGCCCAACACGTGCTACCTGATCGCGAACGGCACGTACCAGCAGTCCGGCAGCAGCCCGATCCTGTACATCACCAAGGGCGGCACCGCCCCCACGGGCCGCCACTTCGTCGGGGCCACTCGCCTCGGTGTGGTGATTCGGGGCCGCTCCGTGGTGGAGAGCGGGATCGGCAACGTGTCCATCCGCAACCTGACCTTCAACCTGACCGGCTACTCGCAGTCGGGGTCCTTCTCCACGCTCACCGTGTACCAGGCCACGAACGTCACGGTGAGCCAGGTCAGCTTCACCGGCGACTGCGCGACCGGCCTCAAGGGGGGCCACATCGAGACCGACAGCGTGAACGGGCTCGTCGTCGACTCCTCGCTTATCGAGAAGTTCGGCCACTGCGCGAGCGGCGGCCACGAGGACCACGGCCTGTACTTCGCGAGCGGCTCCAACATCACGGTCAGCAACAGCATCATCCGGAACAACTCCTCGCGGGGGATCCAGCTCTATACCGGAAACGGGGACTACGGCACGCTCAGCAACATCACGATCCGCGGCGACTGGATCTACGCGAACGGCCACGGCGACTACGAGGACGGCATCGTGATCAACGCCACGGGAACGGGCACCATCACCAACGCATTGATCGAGCGGAACCTGATCTATCGCAACTACTACTCCGGCATCCGGTTCGTGGGCGCCGCTACGAGCGGCCTTACCATCCGGCAGAACACGTTCGACGGCAACGGCGCGGGCTCGACCTCGACTGCCCGCTCCGAGATCAACCTGGACGACTCGGGCGCGGGAGCGGGCACCGATCTACGCCGCAACATCTTCAACGTGGGCAACCGGCTCATCAACAACTGCTACGGCTCCGCCGGCCGCGGTTTCCTGTTCACGGACAACGTCCTCAACGGACAGTCGGCGCCGGCGGGGTCGAACCAGTGCGTGACTTCGGTGGTGATGGCCAATCCCCAGTTCGTCAATGCCGCGGCGGGCGACTATCACACGTTGAACCCCGTGGTCGCCGCCTACGGCGCCTACGGCGGGCTCTCTCCCGTGCTCACCGTCGCGGACGCCACGGTGACCGAAGGCACCGGCGCGACGGGGGGCACCGCCACCTTCCTCGTGTCTCTCGCCCCCGCGAGCGCCCAGACCGTGACCGTCCACTACGCGACCGCCAACGGGACCGCGGCCGCGGGCTCGGACTACACGACGACCACAGGCACCCTCACCTTTCCACCCGGCAGCGTGGTCCAGCCGGTCACGGTGCCCGTCGTGGGGGACGCTCTCGACGAGCCCGACGAGACGTTCTTCGTGAACCTCTCCAGCCCCACCGGGGCGATCGTCGCCGACGGGCAGGGGATGGGAACGATCACCGACGACGACCCGCCGCCGAGCGTGAGCATCGGAGACGCCGCGGTCCTCGAGGGCGACGCGGGCGCGTCCTATGCGACGTTCACGCTCGGGCTGTCCGCGCCCAGCGGGCGGACGGTCTCCGTCGCCTACGCCACCACGGCGGGCACCGCCGCCGCGGGAAGCGACTACGTCAGCCTCGCCTCCACCGCGGTGTTCCCGCCGGGCACGATCTCGGTTCCCTTCTCGGTCGCGGTGAACGGCGACTACGTGTTCGAGCCCGACGAGACCTTCACCGTCAACCTGTCCAATCCCGTCAACGCCACGATCGCCGACGGGCAGGGCACGGGCACGATCACCAACGACGACAACGAGGGCCTCACGATAGCCGACGTCGCCATCGCCGAGCCGACGACGGGCACGCGGGTGGCGACGTTCACGGTGACGCTCGCGCCGACGAGCGGGGCGACGGTGACCGTCGACTATGCGACGGCTCCCGACACGGCGAGCGCGGGAAGCGACTACGACTCGGCCTCGGGCACGCTCACCTTCGCCCCCGGCGTCTCTACGCAGCCGATCCCGGTGACGATCCGATCGGACGCGGCCACGGAAGGGGAGGAGACGTTCTTCGTGAACCTGACGAACGCGAGCGGCGCACCGATCGTCCGCAGCCAGGCCACGGGCTCGATCTACGACCCCGGGAACTTCTTCACCATCGTCCCCTGCCGGATCATGGACACGCGCAACGCGACCGGGCCGTACGGCGGGCCCGCGCTGGCCGCGAACGCCACCCGGAACGTCGTGGTCGCCGGGCAGTGTGGGATTCCCTCCACCGCTCGCGCGATCTCCGTGAACGTCACCGTCACCGGAGCGTCGGGGGCCGGCAACCTGCGCCTCTTCCCGGCGGGAGGGGCGGTGCCTCTCGCGGCGACCGTGAACTACCCGGCGGCGCTCACGCGGGGAAACAACGGGATCGTGGGCCTGAGCGCGACGGGGCTCGCGATCCGTGCCGTCCAGGCCTCGGGCACCGCCCACGTCATCCTGGACGTGAACGGGTACTTCGAGTAGGACGGCCCCGGCGCGGGCCGTCGAAACGGCGAATGTGACCAAGATCACTATTCGCCCGTCGACCGCGCCACCCCGACCGTGGATGGCGCTATTCTGCTTCTGGCCCTCCTGAGCGAGCTGCTCTCCGGGGCCTGATCCGGCCGATCGCCGGCTCCTTCCGACCCGCCTCCCGGCGGGTAGGAGCCGTGACGACTGCGGCGACACCAACGACAACCATCACACGAGGCACCCCTCCATGCCTTCCACTACGTCCTTTGTCTGTAGCTGCGTTCTGAGCCGCGCCTTCCTTCGTGCCCGGGCGCTGCTCGCCGGCGTCGTCCTTCTCTCGGCGACTCCGTCCTTCGCCCAACCCGGTCCCCCGGAGCCGGCCAACACCGTGGGCGTCTGCCCCACGGGCACCACCCAGGTGAGCATCACGAGCGTGGGCGCGCTCGAGGACGCCGCGCGCGGCATCGGGGCCTACGCCTCCAACCCGCCCAACACCTGCTACCTCATCGCCAACGGGACGTATCAGCAAAACGGAAGCACCCTGCTCATGCTGATCTCCAAGGGCGGCGCCGCCCCCACGGGTCGCCATTTCGTCGGGGCCACGCGCCAGGGGGTGGTGATCCGCGGGCGGGCCACGGTGGAGGGCGGGGTCAGCAACGTCTCCATCCGCAACCTGACCTTCAACCTGACTGGCTACTCGCAGTCGGGGTCCTTCGCCACGCTCACCGTGGGCGCGGCCACCAACGTCACGGTGAGCCAGGTCAGCTTCACCGGCGACTGCGCGACCGGCCTCAAGGGGGGCCACATCGAGACCGAAGACGTGAACGGCCTCGTCGTCGACTCCTCGCTCATCGAGAAGTTCGGCCACTGCGCGAGCGGCGGCCACGAGGATCACGGCCTGTACTTCGCGAGCGGCTCCAACATCACGGTCAGCAACAGCATCATCCGGAACAACTCCTCGCGGGGGATCCAGCTCTACACGGGAGGCGGGGACTACGGCACGCTCAGCAATGTCACGATCCGTGGCAACTGGATCTACGCGAACGGCCACGCGAACTACGAGGACGGCATCGTGATCAACGCCACCGGGTCGGGCACGATCACCAACGCGTTGATCGAGCGGAACCTGATCTACCGGAACTACTACTCGGGCATCCGGTTCGTGGGAGATGCGACGAGCGGCGTTTCCATCGTTCAGAACACCTTCGACGGCAACGGCTCGGGCTCGACCTCGACCGCCCGCTCCGAGATCAACCTGGACGACTCGGACGCGGGAGCGGGCACCGCTCTCCGCCGCAACATCTTCAACGCGGGCAACCGCCTCATCAACAGCTGCTACGACGCGGCGGGGCGCGGCTTCCAGTTCACGGACAACGTCCTCAACGGTTCGTCGGCACCATCGGGCTCCGGCGGCTGCGTGGGGACGCTGGTCACGGCCAATCCCCAGTTCGTGAACGCCGCCACCGGCGACTACCACACGCTGAACCCGGCGGTCGCCGCTTACGGAGCGTACGGCGGCAGCCCGTCTCCGGTGCTCTCCGTGCCGGATGTCGTGGTGACCGAAGGGAACTCGGGCACGACCGCGGCCACGTTCGTCGTGACGTTGACTCCCGCGAGCACGCAGACCGTGACCGTCCAGTACTCGACCGCCAACGGAACGGCGACGGCGGGCAGCGACTACGCCGCCGCCTCCGGGTCCCTGAGCTTCCCGGCGGGGACAACCAGCCGCGCGGTGAGCGTGGCCGTCAGCGGCGACACCGCCCCCGAGCCCAACGAGGATTTCTATCTCGACCTCGCGAGCCCGACGAACGCCACCATCGCCGACGGCCAGAGCCGAGCCACGATCACGAACGACGACGTGGCCACCGCGAGCCTCTCCATCGCAGACGCGTCGATCACGGAAGGAAACAGCGGCACCCAGAACATGGTGTTCACGGTGTCCCTCTTCCCCGCGAGCGCGGCCCCGGCCACCGTCAACTACACCACCGCGAACGTGACCGCGCTCTCGGGCTCCGACTACACCGCGAGCGCCGGCTCCCTCAGCTTCCCGGCGGGAACGACGAGCCGCACGATCGCCGTCTCCATCCAGGGAGACGTGACCGTGGAGCCCGACGAGACGTTCCGCGTGACCCTCAGCAACGCCGCCGGCGCCGTCCTCGCCCGCGCGCAAGCGACGGGGACCATTCACGACGACGACTCGGCGCCTCCCTCGACCGCGGTGCCCGTGGTGTGGACCGCGGCGGCGGGGGTCACCGTCGCCGGCAACTCGCTGACCAAGACCGCCGCCGTGGCCTGGGGCAACGCGGGCGCCGTCTCCACCAAGCGGATCCCTTCCGGCGAGGGCTACGTCGAGTTCATGGCCTCCGAGACCACGCGGTCGCGGATCGTGGGCCTGTCGAAGGGAAACAGCGGCAACACCCGCGACGACGTCGCCTTCGGGATTTACATCAACTACGAGGGCAAGCTCAGCGTCTACGAGAAGGGGAGCTTCCGGGGCAACTTCGGGAGCTACGCCACCGGTGACCTTCTGCGCGTGGCCGTGGTCGGCGGGACCGTGAGGTACTCGAGGAACGGAACGGTCTTCTATACCTCGACGGTCGCCCCCGCCTACCCGCTGCTCGTCGACGCCGCCCTCTACACGCAGCAGGCGACGCTCTCCAACGTCGTGGTCAAGGGAGCGCAGTAACCCTCGGCCGAGTCAGGGCCTCCGGCGTTCGGCCGAATGAGCGCCGGAGGCGCCCGAGGGCTCAACGAGGTGAGAGCTCGCCGAGGCCGAGGGCTGGCCTCGACCTGTGTTGACAAGTCGCGTCCGGCCAGCCTATCGTCGTCCATCGTCGAGAATGTCGGATCCGTGTGGAGACGAGGACCCGCCGGCGGGAGCCGGCTCCGCATGTCGCGGGATGGGTGCCCGTCGAGGTCCGTGAACGCCGACCGTCCTCCATCCCCTCCCGTGGAGCGTCGTCGTGGCCGCTAGAGTGGCGGCTGCGGAGGCTCGAGGGGAGTTCGAGCGGGAACGCATGTCGCCCTTGCTTGGAGGATGTCGTCTATGCCGATGAGTCGCCACTCCGAGGCCGCTCCGACGAGGCCTCGCCTCCCATCGCGCCGGGCCGCGGAGACTCCGCGTATCGCCCGCCTGTTGCTGGCGACGATTGCCCTGACGACCCCCTTCCCTCTCTCGTCGGCGCAGGCGGCCACCGGCATGGTCGCGGGTTACGGCTTCTCCGAGGGGTCCGGCGCGACGACGGCCGATTCATCGGGTAACGGGATCACCGGCACCCTGGTGGGCGGCGCGCTCTGGACGGCCGGGCGGACCGGCTCCGGCCTGTCGTTCAACGGTTCCTCCACGTACGTCGACGTGGGGAATCCGGCGGTCCTGCAGTTCACCGGCAGCATGACGCTCTCCGCCTGGGTCTATGAAACCGCAAACGTCGGCGACGACGGTCAGATCGTCGCCAAGTCGGACGACACCTCGGGCTGGCAGCTGAAGTCCACGCCCGACACCGGCGTGCGGACCTTCGCCATTGCCATCACGAACACGAGCGGCGTCCACGTCCAACGCTACGGCAACACGATCCGGGCCTTGAACACCTGGTATCACGTGGCCGGCGTCTACGATGCATCGGCGCTGACGTTGAGCATCTATGTCAACGGGATCCTGGACAATGGGACGCTGTCGGGCACGGTCCCGTCCTCCCAGCGAGCGTCCGCGGTCAACGCCAATATCGGTCGCCGCACGGGCGGCTACAACATCAACGGCATCGTCGACGACGTCCGCGTCTATGGTCGCGCGCTCACCCAGGCCGAGATCCAGGCGGACATGAACGCTCCCGTGGGGGGTGTTGGCGGTGATACGACGCCGCCCTCGACTCCCACGAACGTCTCCGCGACGGCAGTCTCCTCGTCCCAGGTCGACCTGTCGTGGACCGCCTCCACGGACAACGTCGGGGTTGCCGGCTACCGCGTCTTCCGGAACAGCACGTCGGTCGGAACGTCCGGCTCGACCTCGTTCTCGGACACCGGCCTCCTCCCCGCGACCACGTACGCCTACTCCGTCGCGGCATACGACGCCGCCGGCAACACCTCGCTGCAGTCGACGGCGGTCACCATCACCACCCCGGCCCCTTCCTTCGACTTCACGGTGTCGAATGGCGGTAACCGGTCGGTCGTCCAGGGCGGGGCGGTCACCAACACGGTCACCGCGACGCTCTCCGCGGGCGTCACGCAAGCCGTGTCGTTCCAGGCGTCCGGCCTGCCCTCCGGTGGGACCGCCGCGTTCTCGCCCTCGTCGTGCAGCCCCTCTTGCACGACCACGCTAACGATCACGACCTCGGCGAGCACCCCCATCGGCACCTCGACGATCACCATCACCGGAACCGGGGGGGGCGTCTCTCACACGACCAGCTTCTCCCTGAGCGTCACGAGCGCATCGGACACCACGCCGCCGACGGTCTCGATCACCGCCCCCGCCGGGGGCGCCACCGTCGCCGGCACCGCGGTCACCGTCTCGGCAACGGCCGCCGACAACGTGGGAGTCGCGGGCGTCCAGTTCCTGCTGGACGGAGCCAACCTCGGAAACGAAGACACCGCTTCGCCCTATTCCCTGACCTGGAACACGACGACGACCACCGGAGGACCGCACGCGCTCTCGGCGAGGGCCCGGGACGCGGCCGGGAACCTGGCGGTGGCTCCCGACGTCAACGTGACCGTCGACAACCAGCCTCCGACCGGAAGCATCCTCATCAACGGGGGAGCGGTCGCCACCAACACCCGCGCGGTGACCCTGACCCTGTCCGCCACCGATACGCTCACCGGCGTCACGCAGATGCGGTTCTCCAACACCGGCACGTCGTACTCGGCGGCCGAGGCCTACGCCACGACCAAGAGCTGGACGTTGACGAGCGGCGCCGGAACGAAGACGGTCTACGCCCAGTTCAAGGATGCCGCGGGCAACTGGTCGGGGGCATTCACCGACACGATCGTCTACGACACCACGGCCCCGACGATCTCGGCCGTGGCGGCGTCGAACGTGACCAGTGCCTCCGCGACCATCACGTGGACCACCAACGAGGCGGCGACCTCGCGCGTCGAGTACGGCACCACCACGGCCTACGGCTCGTCGACTCCCCTGGATGCCACGCTGCTCACGGCGCACAACGTCCCGCTGTCCGGCCTCGCCTCGCTGACGACCTACAACTACCGTGTCCGGTCGCAGGATGCCGCCGGCAACGAGCGGATCGGCGCCAACGCCACCCTGAAGACGCTCGGCGTCGACACCTCGCCGCCGAGCGTGCCCACCAACCTCGCGGGCACGGCAACCTCGTCGTCGGCGATCAGCCTGTCCTGGGGCGCATCCACGGACAACGTCGCCGTGACCGAGTACGACGTGCTGAGAGACGGAAGCTTCGTCGGCTCGTCGGCGTCTCCGTCGTTCGCGGACTCGGAGCTCGCGCCGTCGACCACCTACACGTACCGCGTCGCCGCACGCGATGCCGCAGGCAACGTGTCGGCCCCGTCGGCACCGGTGTCCGTGACCACGCCGCCGTTCGTCATCACCGGTGTGGGGTCGTCTTCGATCACCTCGACGGGCGCCGTCATCGGCTGGAGCACCGACCGCCCGGCGAACAGCCAGGTCGAGTACGGTGCGACCGCGGCCTACGGCCTCCTGACTGCTCTCGACGCCGGGCTGACCCAGAGTCACTCGCAGGCCTTGTCGGGCCTGACCCAGAACACGACGTATCACTACCGCGTGCGATCGGTCGACGGGGGAGGCCATCTCGTGGTGTCGGGGGACTCGGTGTTCACGACGCTGCCCGGGGGCTCGGCGGGTTCCTTCCAGAACGAGGTCCTCATCTCCGGCATGAACCTCCCGACGGCGGTGAAGTTCCTGCCCGACGGCCACATGCTCGTCCTGGAGCTCGGGGGGAAGATCTGGAGGGTGGACACCACCGACTGGCAGGTCGATCCGACACCGTTCCTGACCCTGACCAACATCGGCACCGCGAACGGTCAGCAGGGGCTGATGGACCTGGTGCTCGATCCGGCCTTCGCGACCAATCGCTACTACTACGTCTTCTACACCCTGGGCTCCCCGAACCGGGATCGGGCGTCGCGCTTCACTGCCCTGCCCGACCTCTCGGGCACCGTGAGTGGAAGCGAGTTCGTCATCTATCAGGATCCGCAGGCTGCCGATGCCGAGCACCATGGGGGCGCGCTGAACTTCCTCAGCGACGGCAAGCTCTACATCACGACGGGAGAGCACTTCGACGCGGAGGTCGCGCAGTTCCTCACGAGCCCCCGCGGCAAGATCCTGAGGTTCAACAAGGACGGCACGGTTCCCACCGACAACCCCTTCTACGACGGGAGCGGGCCCAACGTGGATGCCGTGTGGGCTCTCGGCCTTCGCAATCCGTTCCGGGCCTCCGTGGACAGCGTGACGGGACGGCTCTACATCGGCGACGTCGGAGGCAATAACTACTCGACCGCCGAGGAAGAGGTCAATGTCGCTCGTTCGGGCGCCAACTATGGATGGCCGGACTGCGAGGGTCTCTCCTGCGGCGGGAATCCTGCCTACACCAGTCCCCTGTACACCTACTCGCACAACGGGCGAGACGCGGCGGTGGTGGGGGGGTTCGTCTATCGCGGCACCCAGTTCCCCGCCGCGTACCGGGGAAGCTACTTCTTCGCCGACTACTCGCAGAACTGGATCAAGCGATTGACCCTGGACGGCAGCGGCAACGTGACGGGCCTGGTGAACTTCGAGCCCCCGAACGGAGCCCCCGACGGCTCCACCGGCGACATCGTCTACCTCACGGAGGGACCCGACGGTGCGTTGTACTACGTCGATCTCGGGTACTCGGACACGACCGGCGAGGTGGGAGTGAGCAAGATACGCCGGATCCGGTTCATCTCGAACAACCAGCCTCCCGTGGTCGTCGCCTCCGCGCAGCCGATGGCGGGGCTGGCTCCCCTGACCGTGAGCTTCTCCAGCGCGGGAACGTCAGATCCCGAGACCGATCCGCTCTCCTACGCGTGGACGTTCGGCGACGGCGGGACGTCGAGCCTGGCGAACCCCGTCCACACGTATGGCAGCAACGGACGCTACACCGCCAGGCTGGGGGTTTCGGACGGCACCAACAGCACGCTCTCCCTGCCCATCGCGATCAGCGTGGGCAACAAGCCGGTTCCGCGCATCCTCACGCCCGCCGACGGCCTTCTGTTCCGGGCGGGAGACACGGTGTCCTTCGACGGCGATGCCTCGGACGCCGAGGACGGGAACCTCCCGGCCAGCGCGTTCACGTGGACGATCGACTTCCTCCACGAAGACCACGTCCATCCCGCGCTGCCCCTGACCGGCACCACCTCGGGGACTTTCGCCATACCGACGAGCGGCCACGACTTCCAAGGCAACACGCGATACCGGATCACCCTCACGGTGACGGATTCCGACGGGCTGCAGGCCTCGGACTCGATCTTGATCTTCCCGGACAAGGTCAACCTGACCCTGGACTCCCTCCCCACTGGACCGAGCCTGAAGGTGGATGGCATTCCCTTCGCGACCCCGTTCGTCTACGACACGCTGATCGGCTTCAACCACACGATCGAGGCACCCAACCAGACGAGCGGCCAGAACGTCTACACGTTCACGTCCTGGTCCGACGGCGGCGCGCAGCAGCACGTGATCACCGTGCCCGCCTCCCCCGCTTCGTTCGTGGCCTCCTACACCGTCAGCCAGAACCCGCTGCCCCCCGGCCTGGTCGCCGGGTACAGGCTCAACGAAGGATCGGGAGGCACGGCCGCGGACGTCTCCGGGAACAACAACACCGGTACGCTGGTGAACGCGCCCATCTGGACGGCGGGCAGGTACGGCGGCGCGCTCGGTTTCGACGGGAACGACTACGTCAGCCTCGGCAACGGCGCTTCGTTGCGGCTGACCGGGAGCATGACCTTGACGGCGTGGATCCGGATCAGCGCCAATCCCGGGGACGACGGTGCGATCGTGGCCAAGCTGGGAGGGGCGGGCTGGCAGCTCAAGACCAGCCCGGATACGGGCGTGCGCACGGCCGGGATCCAGGTCAGCTCGAACGGCTCCGATTCGATCCAGAGGTACAGTGCAACGGTGCTGAACCTCGAAACCTGGTACCACATCGCCGGGGTGTACGACGCCGGTGCGAGAACGCTGAGCATGTACGTGAACGGCGTGCTCGACAACGGGATCCTGTCGGGAACGGTTCCCGCCGCTCAGTTCGACGCGCCGTACGAGGTCCAGATCGCCCAGAGGCCGGGCGACCCGGGTTCGTACAACTTCCTGGGCACCATCGATGAAGTCCACGTGTTCGGCCGGGCCTTGACCCCGGCGGAGGTACAGACGGACATGAACGTGCCCCGGTAGGCTCGCGGGGACGATTCACGGGAAGAGCGATCGGAGGATCATGTAGGCGTTGCCGTTCTCGAACGGGTGGGCCAGCAGCCCCCGGAGGTATTGCTGCCTCGCGAGGTCCCTGTGGCCCGCGTTGAAGTACTCATTCCCTCGCTCCAGGTGGATCCCGGCCAAGGCCCTGCGCCGTGCGACGCTGCCGCAACCCTGACCTCCGAAGTTCTTCTCGACGAACGCGAGCTGAGCTTGCATCGCGCGGTCCGGATCGCTGCTCAACGAGGCGGCCCGGATCCGGCAGATGATGACCGGCACGTCGACGAACAGCACATCCCACCTCTGCGCGATCCTCAACCACAGGTCCCTGTCTTCGGTCGTGTGGAGCGATTCGTCGAAGTACCCGACCTCCTCCAGGCAGGTTCGCCGGAGAGTTATCGTCGAACAATTAAGACTCGTGCGCCGGGTGTACAGGGCGTTGGCGATTCGTCCAGACAAGCGCGAAGCATGGACAGGGCCCACCCCGACGCGCCCGTCCGGATAGAACCACTCGAGCGCCCGACCGTGCACCAGCGCTGCTCCAGGGTTGCGCTCCAGCATCTCCACGCTGAGCGCCAGCCTGAACGGCAGGAATGCATCGTCGGCATCGAGAAACGCGATGAAGTCGGTGCGGGCCGATCGCAGCGCAAGGTTGCGAGCCGCGCCCGCGCCTTTGTTGGGCTGTCGCAGACACCGGAGGCGTCCCCCGCTCCCCGCCGCCAACGCTTCCACGACCTCCGTGCTTCCGTCCGTGCTTCCGTCGTCGACAACGGTCATCTCCCAGTCCGTGAAGCTCTGGGCGCGAACGCTTTCGATAGCACTGGTAATGAGGTGCGCCGCATTGAATAGCGGCGTCACGACTGTCACCTTGGCCAAGTGGTGAATGCCTTTCCGGGAGACCGGCGGGAAGCGAGGGACGAGTTCGGAGATGGAGTCAGCGGCACGAGCAGGACGATGGCGGCGCGTTCGTCATGCGTAGCTGGCCTTCGCACCGGCGGCCTTCGGGGGTGACGGAGCGCGGCGGATCGTCTTGCCATCCAGGACTTCCACCTTCCCTTCTCGGTTGTAGGTATGGGTCCCGACGAGCCGGGGATTCCAGGTGGGCTCAATCTCCAGGACCCTGGTTTCTCGGTACCGTTCCGGCGTCAGCTCGTCGACGCGGTTGATGCCGATGCTGTAGCCGTAGGTCCGGCTGCAGTCCTGGCTCGGACGAAAGAGGAGACCGTTCTCGCGGAAGAAGGCTCCGGCCCCGCGGCTGCACCTGACGTCGGCCGAGATCGGGTTGCAAGGGTGGTACTTCCACTCGCCGGTCAGGCTGTCGGCATGGAAGAGGTACAGAATGCGGCCATCTCCGCGCTCCGACGTGATGGAAGTGAAGTAGTAGTAGACGCCGCCTTCCACGCACAAGGTCGTGTCGACGGCGCGTCCGCGGTAGAGCGTCTTCTCGAGCACCCATCCTCGGGGAAACTCTGCCGCCCGGAAGAGGTGGACCGCCCCCGCCTGAGAAGACTCCGGGATCATGAACACCTCGCCCGCGTGGGCGAAGACCTGTGGATAAGACAGGTGATAGCCTGGATCCAGGCAGGTGATCGGCTCCCCCAGTTCGCAATCATCGCTGACCGTCCGGCAGGCGATCGTCGCTCTCCCCAGGGCATAGTGGAGCTCCTCGTAGAAGAGCCAGGTCATCCCGTTCCGCTCGATGAGGAAGGGATCGGCCCATGCGCGGCCGGGAGGAGATTCGATGAGGCGGAATCCGCTCGCCTCGGCGACGCCTTTCGAGGGTTGGACGGCTCGACCCTCTCCGGTGCGTACGGCGATCTGCCAGTGCGATCGCCCGGGAGACGTGGCCAGCCGTTGGGCAACCCCGCCGAGTAGCCGCGGTGTCAACCACTTGACCATCTCGCCGTTGGTTGGTTCCCGGTAGGGATTCCGCTTGCCCTTGTAGGGTGGATTCGGCAACGTTCGTCGCTCTACGTGCTCCCAGCCGTGGCGGTGCAGCTCCTGCAGCGATTCGATGACGAAATGGCAGGCTCCCCAGTAGGGGCGGATCCTGTTTCGCGCCATCGAGATCCCCTGGTCGGTCTGGAACAGGGCCTTCCTCAGTATCCTGCGGGCGTCGCCATCTTCGCCCAGTACCTGGAGGACCACTCCCGTGGTCGCGCTTCCCTCCACCAGTTCCCAGAAACACGCAGGGTCTCCACGGTAGAACTCGACGTCACCATGGTGGTAAGACCATACGCCGTATCGAGCCGCCTGGAGAATGCCCCCGTTTGGTGTCCTGGCGCCGAAGTGCAGCAGGACATCCAGGCCGCGGCGTGCGACCTCGGCCACGGTCTGGTCGGACGACCGCGGGGGGTTGAGGTCGGCGCTCGGCGCGAGCTCGATCCTCGCCACGTCTTGCAGTAACGCCGCACAGTCACAGAGGGCCTCTGGGTTGGGGACCGGCATTCCCCGACGAGAGTCACAGCTCGCGTACAGCCGAAAAAGGAAGCGCGAGCCGCGCGCAAGGAGCCGGCCCACATGGCGGGAGAGGGTTTCCGGTGGACGTGGGATCGGCGAGTCCCGATTCAAGACCACCAAAGACAACTCGGCAATCTCGCTCTCACGGATCTGTTCGACGACTACCGCCACCCATTGCGGTAGCGCAAGGCCGTCGAGCAAGAGTCCCACCCGAAGCCTCGGACGGCCGCAGGAGGCCCTCTGGAAGCAGTCGACCAGCATCACCTACACCGCCTTCAACAGCCCACGGTTTCGTGAGAGCGTAGCATAACGCCTTGAGGGCGCCGCGACGATGGTGGGCCCCCACGCCGGGCGGACGTTCTGGCACACTCGGATCGAGTTGCGTCCGCGCTGAGCAAGAACGTAGATTGGCGCATTGGCCGACCTGCCTGGCCAGCGTCGCCTGAGCGTGAGATGATCAGGACCCTCGAGTGTCGATCAGCGAGTTCCGGGCCCGGATACCGGCGCACCTGGTGCCTGCGCACATCGGGTCGCGTGCGGCCGTGAGCGCGACCGTCGTTGATCAGGGAGCTTGGGAGGAGTTCCAGGCCCGGGTGAGGGCCGGGGCCGGTGTCCGGGATGATCTGTGCCTCGAAGAGGCCGTCAGTGCCAGCCCCAAGGACGTCGGAGTTCATCCTGGGCCTCGTCGCTCACCATCGCCAGTACACGATCCCCTTCCTCATCTCCGAGTGCGGCCTCGGGGACGGCGAGATCCTCGAGATCGGGGCGGGCACCGCAGGCCTGGCCGTGGCCATGGCGGAGGCCGGGGCTCGGGTGGTCGGCGTCGAGCCCGAACGTCGCAACTTCGAGGCTGGCCTCTGTCGCGTCCGAGCGTATGGGCTCGGTGACCGCGTCCGGCTGGAGCACGTCGTCGACACGAGCCGGCTACCCTTCGCCGACGAGTCGTTCGGCCTGTGCGTGTGTGCGAGCGTGCTCCAGTACCTGCCCGGTCGTGGGCAGCGGCAGGCTCTGATCCGCGAGGTCTTCCGTGTGTTGCGGCCCGGCGGACGCCTCGCCGTCAGCGGGTCGGGGAACGGGCTGTTTCCCGGCGGGCCTCACTCGACGCGCTGGTGGTCCAACCTGTTGCCGTCGGCCGCCGCGCGGCTCGGCCACACCCGGGGCGTGACGGCATGGGAGGTCCTGGGGCTGGCTCCCCGAGGGCGCGCTCGTCTTCTCCACCAACCGGTCGGTCGTCCGAAGGTCCTCGAGCGTTGGCGAGACCAGGCGAAGGACCAGCAACGCCCGTCGTGGGAGCGCGCGAAGCTCCAGGTCGCTCTAGCTGCGTTTTCGGCACTGGAGTGGCTGGTATGCCGGCCGCTTGGCGTCCCTCTCGGGGCCTTCACTCCCTACCTGGCCGTTGCCTTCGAGAAGCTCCCTCCAAGGGATGCCCCGGAGCCTGGGGGTCCGCTATCGCGGCGCGGGGCAGCCTCGCTCTCCAGGTCCTTGCCCACGGGCTCCTCGGAGAAGGAGTGGTAGCCAGCGGACATCTCGAGAACGTCCTGGGGCCGCCTCCAGCGCCCGCGACGCGAGCGCTGAGCATCCTGACCTTCACCAGCCTCTATCCGAATGCGGCACGGCCATACCACGGCATCTTCGTGGAGCAGCGGCTACGAAAGGTGGTGGAAACGGGCGCGGTGACGGCGCGAGTGGTTGCGCCCGTCCCCTGGTTCCCCTGGCGCCACACCTCCTTCGGGCGCTATGCCCTCCATGCACGGGCCCCTTCGCACGAGGAGCGGCACGGTATCAGCGTGGTCCATCCCCGCTTTCCGGTGATCCCCAAGGTCGGGGAGAGTCTGGCACCCTTTCTCATGGCGCGCTGGCTGCTGCCCGTCTTGCGTCGCTTCATTCGAGACGGCTACGACTTCGATCTGCTGGACGGACACTTCCTCTATCCCGATGGCGTGGCGGCCGTCATGCTGGCGCGGTCCCTGGGCAAGCCGGTGGTCGTTACTGCGCGCGGATCGGATGTCAACATCGTGGCCCGACACCGCCTGCCGCGACGGATGATCCGGTGGGCAGTCGAGAGGGCAGGAGGTGTGGTAACGGTCTCGAGAGCCTTGAAGGATTCGCTGGTGGCCCTGGGAGCCCCCGAACCGCGAATCACCGTGCTGCGGAACGGCGTGGACCTCCAGGCCTTCGCCCCCGTGGACCGCGCGGCGGCGCGTCAGCGACTCGGCCTCACCCGCTCCACGCTCGTTTCCGTGGGGAACCTCGTCCCGGTCAAGGGTCACGATATCTTCCTCCGTGCGCTGGCCCTGCTTCCGGAAGCCGACGGCCTCATCATCGGCGACGGGGTCGAGGCAGGCTCGCTTCGCTCCCTGGCCCGACGACTCAAGATCCTCGAACGGCTGCGGTTCGTGAGCCGGGTCAGCCCAGACGAGCTTACGATGTACTACACGGCGACCGACGTCCTGGTCCTCGCCTCCTCGCACGAGGGCTGGCCCAACGTCTTGCTCGAGGCGATGGCGTGTGGAACGCCGGTCGTTGCCACGCGGGTGGGAGGCATCCCGGAGATCGTGCAGGCGCCAGAGGCAGGGAAACTGGTGGAGGAACGCACCCCCGAGGCCGTGGCGGTGGCGGTGCGCGCCCTGCTCTCCGCCGAGTCGAACCGACAAGCCACGCGCCACTACGCGGAGCGTTACGACTGGGGGGAAACCACCCGAGGACAACTCGCCCTCTTCCGACGCCTCGTCGCGGAGCATCGGGACTCCGGGTCCAGAGCTTCAGCCGCTCCACGCCACTTTTAGACACAATACGTTCAGTCGTGTCCGGCTGCCGAGCGCGTGGCGAGGCCCGAGGTGTCGCTCGCCGCGTTGTGAGACTATGATGGCTCTAATCGCAGTCGCGACTGCACAATCGCTGAGGAACACATGGGGCTCAGACCAGGACAGCTCGTTGAGGTGCGCAGCCAGGAGGAGATACTGGCGACGTTGGACGCCGACGGATGCCTCGAGGGCATGCCCTTCATGCCGGAAATGCTCAAGTACTGCGGGCGGCGCCTTCGAGTCTACAAGCGCGCGCACAAGACGTGCGACACGGTGAACCGCACCGGGGGCGCCAGGATCAAGAGCGCCGTTCATCTCGAGGACGCCCGCTGCGACGGGGAAGGGCATGGTGGGTGCCAGGCGTCGTGTCTCCTGTTCTGGAAGGAGGCTTGGCTGAGGCCAGTGCCGAGGGACCGAGCGAACCGCCCCCCTCAACCCCCCGCAGCAGGACCGGAGCCGAGCCGGCTCGACGCTACGTGGTCGTATCGTACCGGGCCCAATGTCCCCGCCGAGGAACTCCGGTACCGTTGTCAAGCTACGGACCTTCCGCGATTCGCCAAGACCCTGCCCTGGTGGGACGTCCGCCAGTACATCGAGGACGTGGCGTCAGGCAACGTGGGCCTGCGTCTCTTCCTGCGTGGGCTGGCGTTCTCGGCGTTTCGGGCGTACCTCCAGCACGGCAGGGGTTACCGCGCGATCGCCGCCGCCTACAACTGGATCCAGAGGAAGCGGGGGGGAACGCCCTTCCCCTTCGTGGACGGCAGCCTGACCAAGACGCCCCACCTGGAGCTGAACCTCGTCCCGGGGGAACGGATCCGAGTGAAGGCGTTCGACGACATTCTCGCAACCCTCGATACGCGCGCCAGGAACCGCGGCCTCTTCTTCGACACGCAAGAGATGCGACTCTTCTGCGGTCAGACCTTCAGGGTAAGGAGCCGCGTCAGCCGCATCATCAACGAGAGCACTGGCGAGATGATGCAGTTCACCAACCCGTGCGTGACCCTCGAAGGCGTCTACTGCACGGGCGAGACCACCAAGGACAGGCTCTTCTGTCCTCGAGCGATCGTTCCCTACTGGCGAGAGATCTGGCTGGAGCGCGTCGCCCGCGAAGACGGCAATGCACAAGAAGAACCTCGCCGCGCTGCCGAGCGCTAGCGGCATAGCGAGCCTGTCGAGCGGGCCTCCGGAAGCTGATCGCTGTTCCTACTGAGGTTTGCGAGCGACCTGAGGTTTGCGAGCGACGTAGTAGAGCCACTTCGAATCCGCGTCATCTTCGCCCCGTAACACTTCGCCTTTCCTGCTCCAGGTTTCGACGACTTCGAACCCTTGGCTCTCCAACTGGCGGTGCTGTGGCCGCCGTGCGATGTAGTAGTTCAGGAGCGAGTACCACTGCGCGCAGTCGTTGAGAATGCTGTATTCGCTGCTTCGTATCTCGAGTCGGCGGTTCCTTCTGTGGTTGACACTCTCCCGAAGGAAGATCCACAGGTAGTAAGCCATTCGCCTCGGGTGCGGACTCCAGCGAAGGCGCGGGGGCATCGTCCCTTCGAGCGAATTGGCGTTGTGGCTCGAGAATACGAAGAGTCCCCCGGAGCTCAGAACTCGCCAAACCTCTGAAAGGACACGGAGGCGGTCGCTGTGATCCACGCTGTCGAGACTGTTGTACGCGGATATGACGGCATCGAAGCTCTCCGTCGGGAACATCGTCAGGTCGCGCATGTCGCAAACCTGGAAGTCGACACCGGGAAAGAGCTTGCGACAGGAATCGATCATCGCGGGCGAGTAGTCGATACCCACGTAGCGAGAGCCCAATTCAAGCAAGGGCCGCGTCAAGCGCCCGCCGCCGCAGCCAGCGTCCAACACGCTCGCGTCCTGCAGGACCTGTCGGTACTTCTGGAGGATGGCGGCTTCCGCAGCTTGGAGATCCTGTTGGACCGCCCAGGTTCGGGCGCTGTCAGGGCTGCTCCAGATCCGGGTGTTTCGGTCCTTAGTCGGAAACGACATTGTTCCTCCTGACTAGTCGGTGGACCTCAAGGTCCGGCGAGCTGTGGACGGGCTGTCCACTGAGGGAGGCTTTGAAAAACTGACTCGGCCTCAGTAGAACATGCGCATGTATAGCCAGTGCACCACTGTTCGTCAAGGTCTTCCCGCTCGGGACGGACCACTCGGCAACGGCCATTCCTTGGCCTGAAGTTCCTGCCGGAGGACCCCGCCAGGGGAGCCCGAGGCACTTGAGCCTCTCCAGCCCGAAGCGCGCGTTGCGATGAGGCATCGAACTGACGCGGCGAGGAGGCCCCTCCTCTGCTAGACTGCTCGAATTCCCTCCCGCAGGAGCCCCAACCTGGGCGTTGGCATGAAGATCGAGTGCATCCGAGACACGCCGTCGTTCCTGCGGCTGGAGCCGGAGTGGCGCGCTCTCCTGGCGAAGAGCGCCTCCGACGGGCTCTTCCTGAGCTGGGAGTGGATCTCGACGTGGTGGGAGGTGTTCGGATCGCGCTTCTCGCCCCTCGTCCTCGTCGCGCGGGACGCGGACGGGAGCGCCTGCGGCATCGCGCCGCTGATGCTGGGGGCAGGCCCCAATCGCGCGCGCTTTCTCCGCCACCTGATGTTCATCGGTCAGCAGGGGGACGTGACGTCCGAATACCTGGACTTCGTGGTCGCCGCCGGCCGGGAGGAAGAGGTGGCGCCTGCATTCGTCCGTCACCTCCTCGCCGAGCCCTGGGACGCCCTGCTCGTCCAGAACATCCGGTCCGACTCGGTGTGCGCGGCGGTCCTCGCCTCCGTCCTATCGGAGAAGGGGCTGCGCGTGGATACCTGGCGCCGTCGGCCGAGCCCGTACACGTCGCTGCCCGCGTCGTGGAACGAGCTCTACGAGAGCCGCTCGAAGAAGTACCGCAAGCGGTACCAGTACTGCTCCAACGTCCTGGCCCGCGACGGGCCGGTGGAGACGGTCGTCGCCGGACAGGACCTCCCCCTCGACGAGGCCCTGCAGCACCTCGTGGACCTCAACCGGGACCGATGGGGAGAATCGGGCGAGAGCTTCCGCTCGCCGGACTACCTGGCTTTCCACAGAAAGCTCGCGAAGCGGATGCACGAGCGCGACGCGCTGCTCTTCTTCTTCCTCCGCGTGAGCGGCAAGCTGGTCGCCGCTCGATACGACTTCGCCTACGCCGGCAAGGCGTGGTGCTACCAGGGAGGCTGGCTCCGGGAGTACGAGAAGGTCTCGCTCGGGGAGCTGGCGCTCGGAAGGGTCCTCCAGCTCGCGATCTCCCGCGGCTGCCGCGAGTACGACTTCCTCGGCGGCGATGCGCACTACAAGCGGCGCTGGAGCACCGGCGATCGGACGCTCCTCGATCTCTGGGCGGCGCGCAGCCTGTTGGCGCGATGCTGGAGATGGGCGCGCCACGCGAAAGCCCGCCTTTGGGCAACGACGCCCGTCCCCCTCGCGCCCGCTAGCGCCGGCGACGACTGACGCGTCGAGGTCGCCTCACTCGAGGGGAATCCGCCCCGAGTTCTTCGCCAGCCACTGATCGAACGTCTGGGAGGCGGCGCCCCATCCGGCAATCGAAAAAGGGCCGCCCGAGCCGCAAGACGCCGGGGCCCTTCGCTAGTTGAGCCAGCCACCAGTCGTGGTTGACCTCAACAACAGCGCCCAGTCACCCCCTCCAGGTGCCGGGGGCGAGGTCCAGTTGGGTGCGGCGACGGTGAAGCCAGGCAGAGCGCTCTCCCTTCCGGTCGTGGCTTCCCACCACGTCCCCGAGTACTGACCCGGCGGGAGTCGCACGGTCACTCTGCCGGCACGAGGGAGATACACCGCGTAGATCTCGCCGGGCTTGGCCAGGCAGTAGTTGCCGGTGCTGACGAGCTCGTCATGGGGCTGGGTGTCCCACCAATCGAAGCTCGTGAAGAAGTCGACCATGTGTCCGTACCCCTGGAACATGGTCATGGTGTCGTCCCCTCGGCCGTTGATCCATCCGCCCCCCGTGTCCGGCCACACGTGCGTTCCGCGTCGCGCGGTCTCGCCTGCGGTCTGGTATCCCCCGGCCATGACGATCTCCCAGGCCATTCGCCGCAAGGTGTCCGCGGACTCGGATCCCGGCCCCTCGGACCACAGGGGGTAGTGATCCTCGTATCCATACTCCTCGTTGGTCTGGGGGATGATCCGGCCCAGGCGCTCCTGCTCCCTGCGCTTGGCGAGCATGAAGACGTGCTGCGTTCTGGACCACTCCTGAAAGGACGTGAAGTCGAACCAATCCGCCGTCCGGTCCTGGTGCGCGTTGTCGACGGGATGACTGGTCACCAGGTGCCGGTAAGGGTCCCACTCCTTGACGAGGGTTCCAGTGGCGCGTGTCCAGGCGTCGTCCCTGTACTCGTCGAGGTCGTCACCCAGGTCCCAGGTGATGTTCGAGAAGGAGCCCAGTCGCGCAACCGCGTATCGGATGAACCTGTGCTCGTCCACGCTTCCCGGCTCGGGATGAACGCGGCTGTCGTCCATGTCCAGGACGAGCGAGAAGACGACGTCCCGCTCGCGGGCAAAGCGAAGCGCCCGCTCGAGCTTCTGCCAGTGGGAGACGTCGAACCGGCTGTAGTCGAAGCCGGGATGATAGAGGTCGTCGGCGGCGCCCGTTGGCCCCAGGAGACGGAGGTGCCGCATCCCGGTCACGGTGGCCCACGGGGTGATGAACGGCGTCCAGCTACGACCCGGTTTCACCGGCTCGCCGAACCACAGGTTGCTCCTCCCGGCAATCGTCACCCGAATGCGATTGACCTTCAGCCGGTGGAGCCGTTCGATGCTGGACTGGATGACCCGGTCGTCCCGCCAGCCGAGGAGCCAATAGGCCGTGGTCCCGTTGAAGAAATAGTGCTCACCGGTGCCTTCCCAGATGAAATGCCAGCGGTTCCTGGGATCGACCCGGATCGGTCCGCGCAGGCGGCCGTCGCTCGCGTGAAACGTCCCCGTCCCGGCGGTGCGCGACCACCCCTGGCGATACTCGACGGAGTAGGCATAGTCCCCCGGCGTTGGTGGCATGAATCGGACCCGATGCATGCTCCCGTCCTCGGCGTCGCAAAACCCCAGGACTTGCCATCGGTTGCCGTCAGCCAGTCTCTCGAACGTCCCACGCATGGCGGCATCGGTGAAAGGGTTGATGGCGTGCGGGGCCGAGACCTGAGCGACGATCTCGAGAATGTCGTAGGCCCTCAGCTCCTTCGCCGACTGGGTGAACGAAACCGCTCGAGGAGGCAGCCCGCGGAGGAGAGCCGCCCCCGCGAGCACGGCGATCAGAAGAACCGCGATCAGCAGAAGGCGCGGATACCGGTGTCTCACCTGCGCCATCTCACGGACGCGCTGGCTCGGTCGGAGGGCGACGGGCTGGACCGGAGAACCTTCGAGGTCAGGAGTGTCACCCGAGGTATGGTACTCGGGGTACTCGCCGTGCGCCGTGCGGGTGAGCGGCGCTCAACGCCAGGTCGAAGCCCGGCGAGCAGTACTGGCGCCCGTCGTAGCAAACCGTGGGGGCTGAAATCCGTCCGCGCGCGGCACGGTACCCGAGCCGTGCGGCCGACGTTCTTCCGGAGGAGTCTCCCCGCCCCTAAAGCGTTCCGACGCAGCTACATAGACTTGCTTGTGATGTGCGACACACTGTGAATGGTCGCACTTCGCAGGGTGAACGCGAAGCGTATCCTCCTGCGTTGCCGGGACGGGCGAAAAGACCCGAAGGCGGCGAAGAAAGCTGATCGGGTGCCCTCACGCTCCTCCCTGGAGCGGGTTGGCCGGCCGAAGCGGCGGATTCGGCGACGCCAGACAACGACGAGGCCCTTCCGGGGAACGCGCGCCGATGCGTGCGGTCCCAGGCCCTCCAAGGATCTCATGATCACACTTCGAGCCTTCCCTCCCTTCTTCTCGAGCGTCGCCGTTCGCGTGGGTCTCCTGGGCGGGGTCCTCGCCAGCATCGGCTTCGTCGATGCGGCGGCGGCCCAGGATTCCGCGGCTCCCGTCCTCTTCCATACCGACCTCACGAGCGGACCCAAGACCAGCGGCGAGAACAACAACGGTGTCTTCGTCACGATCTACGGGAAGCGCTTCGGCTCCTCGCGCGGATCCTCCACGGTAACGTTCGGCGGCGGCGAGGTCGCGAGCTATCGCCTCTGGAGTGACAACCGGATCACGGTGCAGCTAGGGTCATCGGCGGCGACGGGAAACATCGTGGTGAACGTCGGTGGTGTTGCAAGCAACACTCTCTCCTTCACGGTGCGCTCGGGCAACATCTACTTCGTCTCCACCACCGGCAACAACGGCAACGATGGCTCGTTCTCCTCGCCCTGGGCGACCATGGTCAAGGCCAAGAACACGATGGTGGCCGGCGACACCACCTACGTGATGAACGGCGTAACGGAGACCGCCCAGGACCCGGGCTGGAGTGGTGCCTATAGCGCGGTTCTCGTCCTCGAGGGGACCGGCACCTCATCGAACCCGGTTGCGCTCGTGGCGTATCCAGGGGCAACGGTGACGATCGGCTCGAGCACCGGCCGCCGACGCGGAATCCGCGTGATCCCCGATCCGGCAGAGGACCCCGACTGGTGGATCGTCTCTGGCGGCGGTGGGACTCTGAATCTGCGCGCGGTCGAAGAGGCGGTCGAGATCATCGAGGTCCCGAACTTTCGCCTAGTCGGTGCGGACATCTCTTGCCCGGAAGGAAACGCGGCGAGTGGCTGCATCACGGCGTATACCGCCCCCGTGGACAACACCAAGATTCTCTCCAACTACGTCCATGACACGGGCAAGAGCCCGGCGAGCTCCAAGCTCTACCATGCGATCTACATCGCCGACGAAGCCGATCACACCGAGATCGGCTGGAACACGCTCGCGAACAACCGGACGTGCTACACGATCCAGTTTCTCTCCAGCAGCCTTCCCCCGCTCACGAACATCTCGGTTCACGACAACCTGATCCACCACGACAACTGCGCGGCCATCAACTTCGCGTCCGTGGACCCTTCGCGGGGCAAGGTCGAGGCCTACAACAACGTGATGTACGACCTGGGGAACGCGGCCACTCCCCCGAACGGGATGGGGGCGAACGGGTGCGTCTACGCCCCGGGGTACGCGGAGGCCGGACCCGCTCCGAGCGGAGCGATCGAGGTCTTCAACAACACCTGCTACAACGTGGGGAGCAACGGCGCGGCGAGCTCGGGGCAAGGGGCCTATTTCCGGGATACGAGCAACTCCCCCGGTCTCTTCCTGAACCTCCGCAACAACGTGACGGTCCTCGTCTCGGGCCAGAACTACTACGCTCCGGATTCGGGCAACGGCAACATCACGGGCAGCAACAACCTGTGGTTCGGGAGAGGGAATGGTCCCTCCGGCCTCACCGGCAACATCAACGCCGATCCCAAGTTCGTTGACGTGGCCTCGCGCAACCTGCGCCTGCTCTCCGGCAGCCCCGGAATCGACGCCGGCGTGAACACCGCCCTCACCCGGGACTTCGACGGGGACCCCCGGAGCGTGATCGACGTGGGCGCGTTCGAATACGTGGGTTCCGGCCCCCCGCCCCTGCCCTCCCTCTCCATTGGCGACGCCACGGTGACCGAAGGCAACTCGGGGACGGTGACCGCGCAGTTCACGGTTTCCCTCTCCACCGGCAGCAGCCAGACCGTCACCGTGAACTACGCGACCGCCAACGGCACCGCCCAGGCCGGAAGCGACTACGTCGCCGCTTCGGGAAGCGTGACTTTCTCACCGGGCTCCGTCCAGAGGACGATCAACGTCACCGTCAACGGTGACACCGTGGTCGAGCCCAACGAGACGTTCTCCGTCAACCTCAGTGCCCCCACGAACGCCACGCTGGCCGATGGACAGGGTGTGGGCACGATCACGAACGACGACACCGCTTCGCTGCCCACGCTGTCGATAAACGACGTCACGGTCACCGAGGGCAACTCGGGAACGGTGACCGCGCAGTTCACCGTGTCCCTCTCCGCCCCGAGCACCCAGACGGTCTCGGTAAACTACGCGACCGCCAACGGCACCGCCCAGGCGGGGAGCGACTACGTTGCCGCTTCCGGCAGCGCGACCTTCTCGCCAGGCTCCGTCCAGCAGGCGATCAACGTCACCGTCAACGGCGACACCGTGGTCGAGCCCAACGAGACGTTCTCCGTCAACCTCAGTGCCCCCACGAACGCCACGCTGGCCGATGGACAGGGTGTGGGCACGATCACGAACGACGACACCGCTTCGCTGCCCACGCTGTCGATAAACGACGTCACGGTCACCGAGGGCAACTCGGGAACGGTGACCGCGCAGTTCACCGTGTCCCTCTCCGCCCCGAGCACCCAGACGGTCTCGGTAAACTACGCGACCGCCAACGGCACCGCCCAGGCGGGGAGCGACTACGTTGCCGCTTCCGGCAGCGCGACCTTCTCGCCAGGCTCCGTCCAGCAGGCGATCAACGTCACCGTCAACGGCGACACCGTGGTCGAGCCCAACGAGACGTTCTCCGTCAACCTCAGTGCCCCCACGAACGCCACGCTGGCCGATGGACAGGGTGTGGGCACGATCACGAACGACGACACCGCTTCGCTGCCCACGCTCTCGATAAACGACGTCACGGTCACCGAGGGCAACTCGGGAACGGTGACCGCGCAGTTCACCGTGTCCCTCTCCGCCCCGAGCACCCAGACGGTCTCGGTGAACTACGCGACCGCCAACGGCACCGCCCAGGCGGGGAGCGACTACGTTGCCGCTTCCGGCAGCGTGACCTTCTCGCCAGGCTCCGTCCAGCAGGCGATCAACGTCACCGTCAACGGCGACACCGTGGTCGAGCCCAACGAGACGTTCTCCGTCAACCTCAGTGCCCCCACGAACGCCACGCTGGCCGATGGACAGGGTGTGGGCACGATCACGAACGACGATACCGCTTCGCTGCCCACGCTGTCGATAAACGACGTCACGGTCACCGAGGGCAACTCGGGAACGGTGACGGCGCAGTTCACCGTGTCCCTCTCCGCCCCGAGCACCCAGACGGTCTCGGTGAACTACGCGACCGCCAACGGCACCGCCCAGGCGGGGAGCGACTACGTTGCCGCTTCCGGCAGCGTGACCCTCTCGCCAGGCTCCGTCCAGCAGGCGATCAACGTCACCGTCAACGGCGACACCGTGGTCGAGCCCAACGAGACGTTCTCCGTCAACCTCAGTGCCCCCACGAACGCCACGCTGGCCGATGGACAGGGCATGGGCACCATCAATGATGACGACACGGTCCAGCCGCTCAACGAACCGGTGGCGTGGACGAACGCCGGAGGCGTCACGGTCTCCGGCAACAACCTGACCAAGAACACGTCGATCGGCTGGGGCAACTCCGGCGCCGCCTCCAACAAGATCCTCGCATCCGGCGACGGCTACGTCGAGTTCACCGCCCAGGAGGCCGACAGCTACCGCATGCTCGGCCTGAGCAACGGGGACTCCGACTACAACTGGGACGACATCGACTTCAGCCTCTACCCCATGGGGGACGGCACGCTCCGCGTGTACGAGAAGGGGATCTTGCGCGGCACCTACGGAAGCTACGCCTCCGGTGACAAGCTGCGCGTCGCGGTCACGGGTGGCGTCGTCCGCTACTACCGCGACGGCACGCTGCTTTACACGAGCCCCCTGGCTCCCACCTTCCCCCTGCTCGTGGACACCGCCCTATACAGCACGGGGGCCACCCTGGTCGGTGCCGTCATCTCCGGAAGCTGGACCGCTGCCAACAACGAGCCGGTGGTGTGGGCGAGCCCGGTAGGCGTGTTGGTCTCCGGCAACAACCTGACCAAGACCGCCGCCAGCGGTTGGGGCAACGCCGGCGCCGCCTCCAGAAAATTCCTCGCTGCGGGTGACGGCTACGTGGAGCACACCATCCAGGAGACCAACACCTACCGCATGCTCGGCCTGAGCAACGGCAACGCGAACAACAACTGGGACGACATCGACTTCAGCCTCTACCCCATGGCGGACGGTACGCTCCGCGTGTACGAGAAGGGGACGCTGCGCGGAAGCTTCGGCAGCTACGCCTCCGGCGACAAGCTGCGCATCGCGGTCGTGGGGAACGTCGTCCACTACTATCGCAACGGCACCCTCCTCTACTCGAGCCCCATGGCGCCGACCTACCCGCTGATCGTGGACACCGCCCTCTACGACACGGGGGCGACCCTGGTCGCTGTCGTCATCTCCAGGAACTGGACCGAGCCCAACAACGAGCCGGTGGTCTGGGCGAGCGCGGTGGGCGTGGCGGTCTCCGGCAACAACCTGACGAAGAATGTCGGAACGGGCTGGGGCAATGCGGGCGCCGTCTCCACCAAGTCCCTCATGGGTGGTATCGGCTACGTGGAGCACACCATCCAGGAGACCAACACCTACCGCATGCTCGGCCTGAGCAATGGCAACTCCAACAACAACTGGGACGACATCGACTTCAGCTTCTACCCCATGGCGGATGGCACTCTCGCCGTGTACGAGAAAGGGACCTTCCGCGGCACCTTCGGCAGCTACGCCTCCGGCGACACGCTGCGTATCGCGGTCGTGGGGAACGTCGTCCACTACTACCGCAACGGCACCCTCCTCTACTCGAGCCCCACGGCGCCCACCTTCCCGCTGCTCGTGGACACCGCCCTCTACGACACGGGAGCGACGTTGGGCAATGTCATGATCTCGAAGACGTTCCAGTAGCACCACCTCAATCGGGGGGTGATGCAGCGGACGGACCGCTCGTCACCCCCCGAGGTGTCTCTCGCTGAAGGCAGGTCTCAAGGCGACGGCTCTTCTGTCCCAGACGGGCTGGCGAGCGAGAAGGAGTCGCAATCTGCGACCGGCTGGGGCGGGTACTTGCCGAGAACGGGGCAGAACACGAAGGTCGATCCCCGGTCGCTGGTCACGTAGCGCGGCGGCGCCGCGCACCGGTGACAGAGGCTCTGGGGGAACGGGCGGGCACCCGGTTGTTCGGAGGGGAGGCGGGAGCCGGCGGGAGGCGTAATCGACTTCAGGGCTGCGGGCGGCGCGGAGCCTGCAGCTCGGAGCGATGCCGGTCGCGACGCTCGAGCACTTCGGACCCGCTGCGGAGCGCGCCCGTGTCCTCTTCCTGCAGGCCGTACGCCCGGCCGATCTCGTCCACGTTGCTCTGGTCCGGCGTGGGCGAGCTGCCCCCGGGCGTCTCGTCGCCGACGTACTCGTTGTCGAGGCTGCGGTCGTCGGGGTCCCCCACGAGCATGGTCTCGTCCTCTCGCGAGACCTCGGATCGCCGGCGGACCGCGCCCCGGACGATGCCGGTGCGCAGGGCCTCCGCGGCCACCGCGGTGGCCGAAGAAGAGCCGGAAGAGGCGGAACCGTTGGATGTGCCCACCCGCGCATCTTCCACCGGCCGCCCTCGGGGCGGTCGGCGTGTCCGGCGGTCGCGGGAGGGGCGGCGCGATCGCGTCCTCATCGTCTTCCCGTCCTAACTTGCCCTTTGCACGCCCTCCGCGTCAAGGAAAAAAGCGGTGCCCCTCCCCTCCATCAGGTCAGCTCTCCCTCTCCGCCGCCCGCCAGCCCATCTTGACGTTGAGCCAGAAGTTCCAGCCCATGACGAGCGCGATCGCGATGGCGTTGGCCAGGTAGCGGTTCATCCCGAGCACGTTGAACTGGAGGTTCAGGAGGGCCACGTTGAGCACGAGGCCCGAGAGGCAGATCACGTTGAACTTGGCGAAGCGCCGCCACCACGCGCGCGCGCCCCGCTGGGGGGCGACGACGTCGCGGAAGGTCCAGTAGTCGTTCCACACGAAGTTGTTCACGATCGCGAGCTCCGCGGCCAGGAGCTTGCTGCGCGTGAGTCCCCAACCGAGAGTGCTCGGGTCGCTCAGAAGGTAGAGAACCGACATGTCGACGACCACGCCCGACAGCCCCACGGTGGCGAAGCGCCACAGGCGCGACAGGGGGAGCGTGTCCAGACGGAGACGGACGAGATGACGAAGATAGGCGACGTAGATCCCGGCCGTGACCTTGCTCTGCCCCTCGTCGCGCTCGCGGAAGACGTAGCCCACCTCGGCGATCCAGCGCACCCGCCCGCGACCGAGAACGTCGATGAGGATCTTGTAGCCCGCGGGCCGGAGGGCCACGCCCGCGAGAGCGGAGCGCCGCACCATGAAGAAGCCGCTGAGGGGATCCGACACCCGGCCGAGCACGCCCGGGAGCAGGACGAGCCCCAGGAGCTGCGCACCGCGCGAAAGCAGCCGGCGCACCGGGCTCCAGTCGCTCACACCGCCCCCCCGGACGTGCCGACTCGCCACCGCGAGATCGGCGCCGCGCTCCATCTCCTTCCAGAGCTCGAGGGCCGTCTCCGGGGGATGCTGGAGGTCGGCATCGATCACGGCCAGTACCTCGCCCCGGGCGGCCTGCCATCCGCGCACGACCGCGCTCGCGAGGCCACGCTCGCCCTGACGACGGATCACCCGCAGGCGCGGGAAGCGCCCCACGAGCGAGGAGGCCAGTTCCCAGGTGCGGTCGGGGCTGTCGTCGTCCACCACGATCAGCTCGAATCCGTCGCCGAGGACCGGTTCGAGCAGGCCGTCGAGCTGTCCGACCAGCGCGGAGAGGCTTGCGCTCTCGTTGAGCGTCGGGATGACCAGGGACAGCCGCACGGGAGGGCCGGGCGGGTCCGAGACGACGAGCGGACCGCGCACCGGCTCCTCGATCGGCCTCGCGCCCTCCATCAAGGGGCTAGGTATACCGCATCCTCAAGCCCCGCGGGTGCCGATGAGGAGACGAAGTCCCTTGACCTCCCCGGCGCGCATGAGCTTGACGTCGACCTCGCTCCCGATCTTCTCGGGCTCGAGCAGGCCCAGGAGATCGGAGGGATGGCGCAGGGAATGGCCGTCGAAGGTCAGGAGCGCGTCGCCCAGGCGCAGGCCGGCCCGTTCGGCGGGGCTGCCCGGCTCGACCGAGACGAGCATGAGCGCCGTCCCCTGCCCCGCCTCCGCCTCCATGGACGCGGGCAGGCGCACCGGGTAGGTTCCGATCCCCAGAAAACCGCGGCGCACCTGCCCGTGGGCGAGTAGAGAGTCCACTACCCGCCGCAGCGTGGGAGCGGCGAGGGTCAGGATGGCCCCGCGCAGGAGACCGGCCGTGTTCATCCCGAGCGCGTCTCCCCCCGCTCCCACGAGCAGGCTCCCGGAGATGCCCGGATGGCGCCCGACGTCGGTCTGGAGGTAGTGGTCGAGGCGCCCTCCCCCCGGCGTGCGCCAGGAGTCGGCGCGCACGCTCACGATGCCCAGGCTGGCGCGAACGCTGCGGCCGGGACGGCTCAGGGCCAGCACGAGATGGCCCACCTTCGCCGTGGCCGGGTCCGCCCAGGCGGGGACGGCGAGCGAGGAGGCGCTCGCGCGCAGCGCGGCCAGGTCGGTGGTGGGGTCACGGCCGATGAGCTTGGCGGCGACGGTCGAGCCGTCGGGCAGGCCCACCTCGATCCCCTCCTCCTGCTCGACGGAGTGGCTGGCCGCCACGATGACGCCGTCCGCCGACCAGACGACGCCGCTACCGGGATAGCGGCCTGCTTCCACGCGCACGACGCTTGCCCCGCCGCGCTCCCCGCTCGCGGCAAGGTCGTTCGAAAGGCTCCGGGCGATGTCGCTCATCCTCGTTCTCCCCGCGCGGCCCCCGCGCACGCCGCCAATCTAGCGCGGGGGCGCCCCCGGTCGCGCCGTCCTCCCGGACGGGTCGACCCTGTACGAAGGGACAGGCCAGGAGAGTCAGAGCGTGACCAGGCCCAGCCGTGCCGCCACCACGACCGCCTCCGTCCGCGTGGCCACGCCCAGCTTGCCCAGGATCGCGTTGACGTGGAACTTGACCGTGCGCTCCCCGATGCCCAGTCGGTCGGCGATGCGGCGGTTCGGGAGACCCTCGGACAGCAGCTGCAGGACCTCGCGCTCGCGCGGGGTCAACGCTTCGATGGGCGCCTCGGAGGGAAGCGGCCGCGGGCGCAGCGTCTCCAGCAGCGCCTCGTCGAGCACGATCAGCCCTCGGGCCATCGCGGCGAGCGCGGCCGTGAGTCGCGGACCGTCCGCGTCACGGAAGAGCACCCCGCGGGCGCCGGCGGCCAGGGCCTGCGCCGCTTGTTCGCCGTCCGGAGCCAGGACGAGGACCGGCACGCCCAGCCGCTCGAGACCGGGGAGCCGATCCGGCTCCCCCAGACCGAGGTCCAGGACGACCACCTGGGGATCGTCGGCCTCGAGCAGCCGGTTGATGCGCTCCCCCGACGCGGCTTGCGCCACCAGGGAGATTCCCGGCTGGTGGGCGAGGAGGGCGACGAGCCCGCCGCGGGCGAGCGGATCCTCCGCAACCACGAGGACGCGGAGGCTCAGCCTCGCTTCTTTCGCCCTGCCGCCGGGAGCAGGACGCGCCGGATGCGGATCCCGGGCCGGAACTCCTCGAGGCGCAGGATGGACCGGATCCGCTCCCGCTGGGCGGGAGCGAGATCGGCGAAACGCCCGCCCACCTCCACCGAGCGGCGGGATCCCTCGCGGCGCTCGTCCCCCACCCAGCGCACGTCGAGGAGGAGGGTGACGGCAGCGCGGGTCCCCCGCCGGCTGCCGGAGAGAGCCATGACGAGACGGCTGCCCTCCTCGATCCGGGGCAGACGGGGGCCGGCCAGCTCCAGGCGGCAGCCCGTACGGCTGACGTTGCTCACGGAGGCCCGCAACGCGCGCGAGAGGGCCCTTGCCTCCACGCGGAGCACGGTGGGCAAGCGCGGCTCGCGCCGCGGCTTCCGCGTCTCGCGTCGGAGCTCGGCCAGGGCCTCGGAAAGGCGGGCCCGATTCGCCGCGGCTTCGAAGTCGTAGCGGAGGCCGATCTCGTGGCGCGCGCCCCGCCGCCGGCAGCCCGTGACCGTCCCCGAGACCTCGATCGGCTGTCGCAGCGCGTCCGTGACCATGACCAGGGTCAAACGCGTGCCCACGGGCAGGCCGCTCTCCGCGCGCAGGCTCGTGTGGTCCTGGTTCATCGCCCGCGCCAGCTCGCGCAGCAACCCGCCCGCGCTCCGGTAGTAGGCCCGGAGGCGGATGGGGGTGGGCTCGATCAGCGAAATCAGGTCGCGTGCGGACATGATGCCAAAAAACCCATCATGACACAGGCCGCGCGCGATGCGCCTCAGGCCCGGCTCGTCCCCCCGGGCCGACCGAACAGCGCGGCCAGCTCCTCCGCCCCCTCCGAGTCGACGAGGGCGAGCACCTCGTCCCCGGCCTCGACCCTCACGGACCCGCGCGGGATCACGATGTCCCCGCCCCGGAGGATGGCGGTGATGACGCAGTTGCGGGGCAGGGGCAGGTCCTGGATCGCAGCCCCGCCGCCCGCGCGCCCGGCGGGATCTTCTCGCTCACCAGCGAGAAGCTCCCGCGGCGCAGCTTGAGCAGGGTCATCATGTCCCCCAGCGACATCTCCTGCTCGATGAGGCTGGCCAGGATGTCGGCCTGGTTGAGGGCCACGTCCACGTGGAAGTTCTGGTCGAAGAGCCAGGCGTTGCGCGGGTTGTTGATGGTGGCGATGGTGCGCGGCACCTTGTAGCGCTCACGGGCGATGAAGCAGAGCGAGAGGTTCTCCGCGTCGGTGGGCATGCAGGCCGCCACCACCTGGGCCCGACCCACCTCCGCGCTGCTCCAGGGTCTGGGGGTCGGTGGCGTTGCCCTCGTAGATGATCTCGGTGGGCAGCTCACGGTGGATGTGCGACCAGGACGTCCCGCCGGTGCTCGATCAGCCGCACCTCGTGCTTCTGGGCCACCAGGAAGCTGGCGAGCTGGGCCCCCGTGCGCCCCCCCCCCGCGATGAGCACGAACATGCTAGGCCCCCTTCCGCTTCCAGCCGGCGGCGCAGCGCCTCGATCGCCAGGCATGCTGGCGCTCACGTGCACCACGTCCCCCGCCTCCAGCACCGTGTCGGGCCGGAAGGCAAGGCGGACCGGCCGGCGCGCGTGATGGGCCACGGCCACGCACTCGGCGGTGGCGAGCAGCTCGCCCGAGCCGCTGCCCCTTCCAGGCCTCGGGCACCGCGCAGCTCGTAGACCTCGACCTCGCCGTTCCCCGCCGAGAAGACCGTGCGCAGCGTGGGGCTGGTAGAGCAGCTCCTCGATCCGCTGCGCGCCCCAGGCGGTGGAGCTCACGACCTGGAGGCCGAAGGCCTCGTGGAGAGGCCGCCAGCGCGGATCGTAGTTTCGGGACGACCACGTTCGCCACCTTGAAGATCGCGCGCGCCACGTGGCCGACGACCGCGTTGACGGAGTCGGAGTTGGTGACCGCGGCCAGGCCGTCGGCCTCCTCGATCCCCGCCCGCTTCAGCACGTCCTCCGCGAGCACCTCCGCCTCGATGGTCCGGCCGCGGTAGGCGGGATGCAGGTGCTCGAAGGACGATGCCCACGTGGTCGATGACCGTGACCTGGTGGCCTTGCTGGTAGAGGCGGAAGGCCAGCTCCGAGCCCACCCGGCCGCAGCCCACGATGATGATGTTCAAGCTAGGGTCCTCCTCCATCGCGCTCGCCACGTGGTAGGGCACGTTCGTGATCACGATGCCGGGCCGGAAGAGCAGGGCCAGCCGCAGCAGCACCGCGGTCTGGGCGTGGAGCAGGTTGTGCCACCGCCGGCGCGGCACGAACTGGGGAACCACGATCGTGATCACCTCGTTCGGCTGCCGCTGGTCCGCGACCTCCTGGATGTAGTCGAGGAGCGGCTCCAGCAGCAGCCGGTAGGGCGAGCTCAGGAGCACCAGCCGGACGCCGCTCCCCCACAGCCCCCACTTGCGCTGCACCGCCTCCGGCGTCGGCCGGCGTCGATGGACACGTAGACGGCGGTGACGTCGTCGGAGAGGGCGCGCGCGTAGCGCAGGGCCGCCACCGTGCCCCGGTGCACGCCGCTGATGGGCAGGATCACCCGGTGCCGTGCGATCCGCGCGGCGGGGGCCCCGAAGTCCTCGAGGGAGAGCCGCCGCGACAGGTCCAGGTAGTGGCGGTGGATGCGCGAAGAAGACGAACACCAAGGACGGGATGATCACGATCACGACCCAGGCCCCGTCGTGGAACTTGGTCACCGCGAAGACGAGCGTCACCACCGCGGTGAGCACGGCGCCGAAGCCGTTGACGACCATCTTCACCCGCCAGCGCGGGTCGTGGCGGAGCATCGAGCCGCGCTCCTTGACCTCCTGCCCCGGGCCGAAGATGGCCCGATCTTCCACCAGCGGCGGGCCATCCCCGCCTGGGACAGCGTGAAGGACAGGAACACGCCGATGGCGTAGAGCGGGATGAGCGCCGTCACGCTGGCGTCGAAGACCGCGATGAGCAGCGAGGCCACCAGGGCCAGCACCACGATGCCCCGCGAGAAGACGAGGCGGCTGCCCCGGTAGGTGAGCTGGCGGGGGAGGAAGCCGTCGCCCGGCCTGGAGCGCGGCGAGCCGCGGGAAGTCGGCGAACGCGGTGTTGGCGGCCATGACCAGGATCAGGGTGGTGGCGGCGATGGTGGCCAGGTAGAGGGGGCCTCGCCCTCCGAACGCGGTGCGGGCGAGCTGCGAGATCACGGTCTCCTGCTCCGAGGGCACCGCTCCGATCGGGGACGGCCAGGTAGGTGATGCCGAGGAAGAGAACGGCCAGGATCCCGGACATCCAGAGCAGCGTGATGCCCGGCATTGCGGCTGCGCGGCTCCTTGAAGGCGGTGATGCCGTTCGAGATCGCCTCCACCCCGGTGAGGGCGGTGGTGCCGCTGGAGAAGGCGTGGAGGAGCAGGAAGAGGGTAACGGCGCGCGTACCCCCGGCCTCGAGGGGCGGGGGATCGGCGACGTGGCCCAGGGATCCCGTGAGGTGTCGCACGAACGCGACGCCCACGGTCAGGAACATCATCGCGACGAAGAAGTACGTGGGGACCGCGAAGACGGCCCCCGACTCCTTCACCCCACGCAGGTTGACGATCATGATCAGGAGGACGAAGGTCACGGCGAGGGCGACCCGGTGCGCGAACAGCACCGGGAAGGCGGAGGCGATCTGGGCCACGCCCGAAGAGACGGAGACGGCCACGGTGAGGATGTAGTCGGTGAGGAGCGCGGCCGCCGCCACCTGGGCCGGCAGCTCCCCCAGGTTGTCGCGGGCCACGATGTAGGCCCCGCCCCCGCCCGGGTAGGCGTGGATCGTCTGCTCGTAGGAGATCGTGACGATGGCGAGGAGGACCACGATGGCCAGGGAGATCGGGAAGGCGTGGGCGAAGGCCGCCGCCCCCGCCGCGGCGAGGATGATCAGGATCTCCTGGGTGGCGTAGGCGGTGGAGCTGAGGGCGTCGGACGCGAAGACCGCCAGGCCCACGGTCTTGCCGATGGCCTGGTGGGGCGCGTCGGCCGTGGTGAGGGGACGCCCGAAGAGCCAGGTGCGCCACGAGCGCTTGGGGTCGTGCGCGGTGTCGCGTAGCGGCTGCGACCCCGCCAGGTCGGGACGGACGAAGGAGCTCATCGAGAAGGGCGAGGGAGAGCCTAGCACGAGTGGCCCGGGCGGACTCGGGCGTAGGCCGATCGCGTGCGCTTTCAGTCCCACCCCGGTCGCCGACCGCCCTCTCCGTGGGCAACCGGGGGATAATCGAAGCGTCGATGCCCCCATGCCCGGGTGGTGAAACTGGCAGACACGCGGCACTTAAAATGCTGTGAGCGAGAGCTCGTGCCGGTTCGACTCCGGCCCCGGGCACACCCCTTCTAGTTCGAGCCCAGCACCGTGAGCATCCTCTCGTGGATCCGACCGTTCGTGGCCACGATCTCGTCCTCCACGAGGCCTACCGGCGTGCCGTCGAAGCGCGAGACGCGGCCCCCTGCCTCCTCGATCATCAGGATGCCCGCGGCCATGTCCCAGGGGTGGAGCTTCTCTTCCCAGAAGCCGTCCACGCGCCCGGCCGCGACGTAGCTCAGGTCCACGGCGGCGGAGCCGTCGCGCCGGATGGCCCGGGCCTCGCCCATGAGGCGGTTGAAGAGGCGGAGCTTGCCCGGCAGGTCCTCGCGGAGGTCGTAGGGGAAGCCGGTGATGAGCAGGCTCTTCAGGAGCTCGCTCGCGTCCGACACCTCGAGGCGGCGGCCGTTCACGTGCGCCCCCGACCCGCGCTCGGCGGTGAAGAGCTCGCCCTTGAGCGGCTCGTACACCGCCCCCGCCACCACCACCCCGTCGCGGGCCACGCCCACTGAGGAGCAGAAGCAGGGATAGCCGTGGGCGAAGTTCGTGGTGCCGTCCAGCGGATCGACGTACCAGACGTAGCGCGAGCCGCGGCGCGACAGGTCGGACTCCTCGGTCACGATGTCGTGGTCGGGAAAGCGGGAGCGCAGGATCTCGAGGATGGCCGCCTCGCAGGCGTGGTCGACCTCGGTCACGAGGTTGATCTCGCCCTTGTAGTCGATGCGGATGGCCTGGCCGTAGCGCTCCTTCTGGATGGCGCCCGCGCGGAGCGCCGCCTCCGCCGCCACCGCCAGGAGCCGCCCGCTCGCGTCCTCTTCCGCCATGCCCAGACGGAGATTGTAAGGCGGCGGCTACAGGTTGATGGAGTGGCCCAGCAGGCCGTGGGCCGCGTCCTTGATCGCCTCGCTCAGGGTCGGGTGCGAGTGCACGTTGCGGGCGATCTCCTCGACCGTCAGCTCCGCCTGCCGGGCCAGGGTCAGCTCGGGCAGGAGCTCCGTGACCTCCGGCCCGATGAGGTGCGCGCCCAGCAGCTCGCCGTACTTCCTGTCGGCCACGAGCTTGACGAAGCCGGTGGTGTCCCCGAGGCCGTGGGCCTTGCCACTGGCCGTGAAGGGGAACGAGGCCACGACCACGTCCTTGCCCTTGGCCCGGGCCTGGGCCTCGGTGTATCCGAAGGCGGCGATCTGGGGCTGGCAGTACGTCGCGCGCGGCATCATGTCGTAGTCCAGGGCCACGGTGGGAGCGCCCGCGATCGTCTCCGCGGCCACGATGCCCATGACCTCGGCCACGTGGGCGAGCATCAGCTGGCCGGTGGCGTCGCCGATCGCGTAGAGGTGCGGAACGCTCGTGCGCATGTAGGCGTCGATCCCGATCGCGCCCTTGTCGTTCGGGCGCAGGCCCGTGGCCTCGAGGCCGTAGCCCTCGATACGCGGGCGGAATCCGATCGCCTGCAGGACCCTGTCCGTCTCCAGGACCTGGCGCGCCCCGTCGGGACCGGTCACGGTGACGCGCACGGCCGAGCCCGTGTCCTCGATCGCCTCCACCCGCGTCTTGGTCAGGATCTTGATGCCGCGACGCGTGTAGCGCTTGTGCAGCTCCGCCGACACGTCGGGGTCTTCGAGCGGGACCACGCGGTCGAGGAACTCCACGAGCGTGACCTCGACCCCGTAGGCGTTCATCACGTAGGCGAACTCGACGCCGATGGCTCCCGCCCCCGCGATGACGATCCGGGCGGGCAGCCGGTCCTGCAGGATCTGCTCCTCGTAGGTCACGACGCGCTCGGAGAGCTTCGTCCCCGGAAGCAGCCGCGTGACCGCCCCCGGGGCGAGGATGGCGTGGCGGAAGCGCAGCGTCTCGCCCCCCCCCGCGTTCAACGCGACTTCGAGCGTCGTCGGGCTGCTGAACGTCCCCCACCCCTCGTACTCGTCGATCTTGTTCTTCTTCATCAGGTAGCGCACGCCGCGAGTGCGCCCGTCGGCCACGCGGCGGCTGCGCTCATACGCCCGGCCATAGTCGAAGTCGACCAGGCCCTGGATGCGGATGCCGAACGTCTCCGACTCGTGCTTCACGAGGTTGACGAGCTCCGCGTTGCGCAGGAGCGCCTTGGACGGGATGCAGCCCACGTTGAGGCAGACCCCGCCCCAGTACTTCTTCTCGACGATCGCGGTCTTCAGTCCGAGCTGGCTCGCGCGGATGGCTGCCGGATAGCCGCCCGGCCCCGCCCCCAGCACGACCACGTCGTATTCCTTCGCCATCTCTGCCGCCCTTCTTGCGCACCGCGCGTTGCCCGCGCCGAAGCGGCGATTGTAGGATGGCGGCCCCGATGGAGAAATCGCTGCCCCCACGCGGGGCCGGCCTGCTCCTGGCCCTCGCCCTGGCCCTGCTCCTCTTCCGGCTGGGTGCGGTGCCGCTCCTCGGCCCCGACGAGCCGCGGTACGCGCGCGTCGCGGTGGAGATGCACCGCGCGGGGGAGTGGGTCACCCCGACTCTCCAGGGCCAGCCCTGGCTGGAGAAGCCGGTGCTCTACTACTGGCTCGCCGGCGCGGCCTTCTCCGTCCTCGGCGAGACGGAGGCCGCGACCCGGCTGCCGTCGGTGCTGGCCACGCTGCTCTTCGTGGGAGCGACCGCGCTCTTCGGTTCTCGCCTCTTCGGGAGCACCGCCGGGCTCCATGCCGGCTTCGTGCTGGGCACGTCCGTCCTGACGTTCGCCTACGGTCGGGCCGCGGCCATGGACATGCTGCTCGCCGCGACCGTGACCACCGCCATCGGCTTGCTGGCCTTGAGGATCCTCGGGGTGGCGGGACGGGGGGCGGTCTACGGGGCCTCCGCGGCGATGGGCGTCGCGGTGCTGGCAAAGGGGCCCCTCGGCGTGCTGCTCCCCGGGCTCGTCATGGCGGGGTACCTTCTCGCCACGCGTGAATGGAGGTGGCTCCGCGAGCTCCTTTCGCCGGTCGCGTGGCTCGTGATTCTGCTCGTGGCGGGGCCCTGGTACGCGCTCATTCTCCGTGACCAGGGCCGCTCCTTCGTGGACGTCTTCCTGCTGGGCCACAACGTCGCGCGCTTCACCACCACGGTCCACAACCACCCGGGCACGCTCGTGTACTACGTCCCGGTGATCCTCGGCGGCCTCTTCCCGTGGTCGGGCCTGCTCGTCCCCGCCCTCGCCGGGCTCCGGGCACGAGCCTCACGGACGGACCTCTTGCTCGTCCTCTGGTTCGCGCTGCCCGTCGTCTTTTTCTCGCTGGCCGGCTCCAAGCTGCCCGGATACGTCCTCCCCGCCTTACCCCCCCTCGCGATCCTGATGGGCCGGGCCGCCGTGCGACTCGGCGACGATCGCCGGTGGGGGCGAGCCGCCGCTCTCCTGACGCTCGTCCTGGGCAGCCTCGTCGCCACCCTGCCGGTGTTCCTCCGGGCGAGAGGCGAGCCGGACTGGAAGCTCGCCTTGCCCACGGCCGGGTGGGCTCTGGCCGTGGGCTTCCTCTTCTCCCGGCGCGTGGACCCCGATCCGGCGGGGGCGCTGCGCCTGCTGCGCGTGGGAGGCGCCGGTCTGCTCCTGCTCGTCGCCCTCGCCGCTCCCCCGATCCTCGACCGTCTCGAATCGGGGCGGCGCCTCTTCCTTCCCGCCCGCGGCCGCGAGGTCCTGGCCTGGGGCGCCTGGCGGACGGCCTGGATGGCCGGCTACTTCTACAACGACGGCAAGGTTCGCGAGGTGGCCGACCTGCCCGACGTGCTGCCCTCGACGAGCGGGGACGCCACCCTCGTGCTGGCCGGGCCCGAGCAGCGTCGACGCCTCGAAGCCTTGCCTACGGTGACCGTCCATCTCCTGGCCGAGGGCCCCCGCAAGAACTCGCTTCTCCGGCTCGACAGGCGATGATGCCGGTTACTCGAAGTAACCGTTGACGTCCAAGATTACGTGGGTGGTCCCCGAAGCCTGCCCGCACGTTATCGCGAGCTGAGCGGTCGAGCTCAGCCCTACCAGAGCGTTGTTGCCCCGCGTCTGGCCGGCCGAATAGTTGATGGAGGAAGCGACAGGTACGGGACCGCCGGCCCCGAAGAGCTTCAAGTTTCCCAACGCGGTAGGCTGGGTGACGGTCACGTTGACCGAGACCCCTCTGGCCGACGCGGGAATGCCGCATCGCGAGGCGAGGGAAAAGGTGCGAGTCTCGCCGCCGAGCAGGTGCGGGCCGCCATACGGTCCCGGGGGGTTACGGGTGTCCAGGAGACGGCAGGGCACGAGGGTGAAGAACTGGCCCGGATCGAAGATGGAGCCAACGGCCTGACCGTGGGTGATCGGAGCTCCGCTCGCGTTTCCCAGGTTCACGAAGAAAGTCTCCTCACCCTCGACGAGGCCATCGGCCTTCACCGTGATCGGAATCGGCTGGGTTGCGGTGCCGGGAGGGAAGCTCAAGGTCCCGGAAGCACTGTCGTAGTCGTCACCCGCGCTGGCCGTACCGTCGGCGGTCTGGTATTCGACAGTCACGGTTCCCCCACTCGTAGGAGACAGCGTCACCACGAAGGACGTCGTCCGTGTCCCGGACGTAGGCTCAACGATGGTGAGATCAGCGATCGAGAGCCCGGGGCTGTCGTCGTTCAGTATGGTGCCCACACCTTGGGCATCCGCGATCGTCGCATTGAGCGGGCTCGCAAGATTGACCGTGAAGGACTCGTCCGGTTCGTAGATATGATCGCCTCTGATCGACACCGTTATCGTAGCCACCGTGGAACCGGGCGGAAATTGCAGCGTTCCCGTCAAGCCCAGGTAGTCCGATCCGGCCGAGGCGCTGCCGTCGGCGGTCGCGTAGGTAACGGTAACCGTCCGGCAGGAGTAGTCGGACAGCGAAACGGTGAACTGGGCCAGCGCCGTTCCCCAGTTGCCTTCGGTCACGGTGGCATCGCTCACGGACAGGGAGGGAAGGGGCGGACCCGGGATCACGTATTCGAACGCGCCCACGTCGATCACGCTCCGGGGGTCCCCATCGAAGTCCCGGGTGAGGCCGGTCTTCACGCCGGCGTCGATACCGGGACTGCCGGAGAGCAGGCGCAGGTTGCGCGAGGCCACGTCCACGAACTTGGGATCGGCGTTGATGTTGCCGGTGAGGCCGTAGGGACCATTCCCCACCCCGAACCACAGGTTGTTGCTGCCCGTGATGTTGCCGTTGCCCGAATCCGGAGCGTAGTAGTTCTGACCCGGCAGGAGGACGGTCACGTTGTCACGGAGGTTCAGGAAGAGATCGGGGGAGTTGCTCGTATCCCGGAAGTAGGCCCCTTGCGCCCAGCCCGCCGCGCCGTTGCTCCCCACGTTGTAGCAGGTGTTGTTGAAGACCTCGATCGCTCCGCTCGGAGCGGGTCCGGCCTCCGCGTACCCCGGGGCGTAGACGCACCCGTTCGCCCCCATCCCGTTCGGGGGAGTGGCCGCGTTCCCCAGGTCGTACATCACGTTGTTGTAGGCCTCGACCTTGCCCCGCGAAGGGTCCACGGACGCGAAGTTGATGGCCGCGCAGTTGTCGTGGTGGATCAGGTTGTCGTGAACCGAGATGTTCGTGAGCGGGGGAAGGTTGCTGGAGTGAAACACGATCGTGTAGCACGTCCGGTTGTTCGCGAGCGTGTTCCAGCCGATCTCGGTGTGATCGGCTTCGTCGGCGATGTAGATCGCATGGTAGAGCTTGGAGCTCGCCGGGCTCCTGCCCGTGTCATGAACGTAGTTGGAGAGAATCTTGGTGTTGTCCACGGGGGCGGCATACGCCATGATGCAGCCAGTCGAAGCGTTTCCCTCCGGGCAAGAGATGTCCGCACCGACCAGGCGAAAGTTCGGGACCTCGATGATCTCGACCGCCTCTTCGACCGCGCGCAGATTCAGGGTCCCACCGCCGCCAGAGACGATCCACCAGTCGGGGTCCTCGTCCGGATCGGGGATCACGCGGATTCCGCGTCGGCGGCCGGTGCTCGAGCCGATCGTCACCGTTGCCCCTGGATACGCCACGAGCGCAACCGGGTTCGATGAGGTGCCGGTCCCCTCGAGGACGAGAACCGAGCTATAGACACCACTCCAGCCCGGGTCCTGGGCGGTCTCCGTTACGCCGTTCATCACGTAGGTGGTGTCGCCGGCCACCATCGTGTTCTTGGCCTTGACCATGGTCGCCCAGGGCGAGGAGAACGAGCCTTCGTTGCCGTCGTTGCCGGTGGTGGAGACGAAGTAGATGTTGCCCGAGCGTACCGTGAAGGGCAGGCCGTTGCTGGGGATCCCGCCGACGTTGACCACGATGTTCCCGGTCTGGGCGGCCGCACCGACCTGGAACGTGATCCTGGTGTCGGACCACAGCCGGTAGTTGCCGACCGCCCCGCCGCCCACCGTCACGAACGAAGTGCACCGTATGCTCCCGAAGTTCTTTCCGTAGACGGTCACGAAGGCGCCCTTGTTGCGCTCTCCGCCCGTCGACGGCCCGCTCGTGAGGTCGGTGTGGAAGAGGACGGGAACCGCGGAATCCTGGGCCGCTGCCGCGTTGACCAAGCCGAGACTGGCTACTAACACCAAGGTTCGCATTTGCCGCCGAATCCGCCGGATCGAGGCGGGACCACTGAGCGGGTTCGCGATCGTGCCTCCCTCGAGCGGCGTTGGCAGGTGCATCCCCATCTTGCCGTCCTTCGCTTTCCGGTGGAGGGTCCCCTTGATCGACGCTCGAGCGCGTGATCGATCGGTCTGGATTCTCTGTCACGACCTGAGTCCGCGCGGCTACGGGCTCCTTGCGCGACGACGACAATCGGCACCGAGCGACCCCTCTCGCGGGGCCAGATGGTCCGCTTCCACCGGGCTCACCGTTCCACAACCACCGCGGGGGTGGAGGCCCCCATGGACAGTATAAGGCTCACCCCGTCCTCGACCGAGACGTCGGTCTCGATCACGTCCTTCTCCGGCAGCACCACCACGTCGCCGACGTACAGGTGGTTGGTGGGGACGTAGACGGTGCAGAGCGTTTCCCCGGTGCCGTCGCGCCGGCGCAGGGTGAAGGTGCCGGTCAGGAAGCCGGGAGTCGTGCGGCCGGGCAGACGCGCGAGCACGAAGCGCTTGAAGGCCGCATCCGACGAGTCCTTGCCGAAGCCCTCCAGCACCTTCTTCGTGGTGCCGTAGACCGAGCCCACGACGGGCACGAGGCCGAGCGCGTCGTCGACCCCATCGAGAAGACGGCGGAGGGGCCGGGCGGAGAAGAGGACGCCGGTCAGGAAGATCGTGCCCACGGTGAGGGCGAAGCCGAGACCGGGGATGGGCCGGCCGATCATTACGGTGGCCAGGGGCTGGGCCAGCTCGTCCAGGTAGCTGAAGAGCCAGAGCAGCGCTTTCACAGTGACGACGATGGGCACGAGGATGATCAGGCCTGCGATGAACTTGCTCCGCAGGATGGGGGGGACGTGGGGGGTGCCGTTCAAGGGCGGGGGCCTCTTACGGGTGGGGCCGGCGCTTGACCATGCGCACGTGCGCCCCGCCGCCGGGGGGGAACGAGTAATTCACCTCGTCCATGAAGGAGCGCATGAAGAAGATCCCGCGCCCGTCCGCCTTCAGCAGGTTCTCGGGGGCGAGGGGATCCCCCACCCCTCCGGGGTCGAAGCCCTTCCCCTCGTCCTGGATCTCGACCTCGAGCGCTTCCGGAGTGAGGTTCAGCACCACCGCCACCCGCTTCGTCTCGTCCATCCGGTTCCCATGCTTGATCGCGTTCACCACCGACTCGCGCACGGCCACGCTCATGTAGTGGCTGGCGTCCTCGTCGAAGCCGGCGAGGCCGGCGAGCTGATAGAGGACGGTCTGGACCACGTCCAGCATCTCGAATCGGCTGGCGATGTCGAGCTTGACCGTCCGGGTAGCGGGCGTCTTCGTCATCAGAGGGCGCTCGGCTCTTTTCGCCTTTTCGACCGCGGACGGCGAGTGGCGCGACGCTAGCACCTGCGCGGAGGGGCCGTCAAGGCGGCACTACTCGGCCCGGCTTGCGTCGAAGCGGCCCTCGTACGATCCTCTCCTGACTTGCGGCTATCCAGGGCGACATCCTTCCGGGGCCGGTTCCGCCTTCCCGGCGACAAGTCGATCTCGCACCGCGCCGCGATCCTGGGGGCCATGGCGCACGGGGAGACGCGTATCCGCCATTTCTCGAGCGCGGCCGATTGCACCTCCACCCTCGGCTGCCTGGAAGCGCTCGGGGTCGGCGTGCGCCGGGAAGCGGAGGCGGTCGTGATCGCCGGGCGTGGTCCCGAGAACTGGCGGGCGCCCCGCGCCCATCTGGACGCCGGCAACTCGGGATCCACGCTGAGAATGCTGGCGGGGGCGCTTGCGGGCCGCCCGTTCCGGTCGGTGCTGACCGGCGACGAGTCGCTGCGGCGCCGGCCGGTGGAGCGCGTGGCCGCCCCTCTCCGGGCCATGGGGGCCTCGGCGAGCGGAACCGAAGGACGTCCTCCGCTGGTGATCGACGGCGGCCGGTTGCACGGGATCACGTGGGAGCTGGAGGTGGCGAGCGCCCAGGTCAAGACCGCGGTGCTGCTTGCGGGCCTGCAGGCCGAGGGCCTGACCACGGTGCGCGAGGGACAGCCGAGCCGGGACCACACGGAGCGGATGCTCGAGGCCTTCGGGGTGCCGGTGGGGCGCCACGGGCCCGCGGTCTCGGTCCGCGGGGGCGCTGCCCTCCAGGCCGCCCCCGTCGACGTTCCCGGCGACGCCTCGAGCGCGGCTTTCCTGATCGTGGCCGCGCTCGTTCTCCCGTCCTCCGAGGTGCGCATCGACGACGTCCTGCTCAATCCGGGCCGCACCGCCTTCCTCGACGTTCTCCGGAGCATGGGAGCTCGGCTCGAGACGGGCCTCGTCCGGGAGGCCCCCGAGCCCGTGGGCTGGATCGTGGCGCGCACGTCGGAGCTGCGGGGCACGACCATCGGCGGCGAGATCGTGCCCGCCCTCATCGACGAGGTCCCGGCCCTGGCGGTGGCGGCAGCCCACGCCCAGGGGACGACCACGATCGCGGGCGCCGGCGAGCTGCGGGTCAAGGAGAGCGACCGCATCGCCGCGCTGGCCGAAGGGTTGCGCCGGCTGGGGGCGCGCGTGCAAGAGCGGCCGGACGGTCTCGTCATCGAGGGAGGAGCGCTCCTGCGGGGCGCGGCCGTGCGCTCGTACGGCGACCACCGGATCGCCATGGCGCTGGCCGTGGCCGGCCTCGCCGCGGAAGGGGAGACGGAGATCGAGGAAGCCGAGTGCGCCTCCGTCTCCTTTCCCGAGTTCTGGGACCTGCTCGGCCAGGGGGCCGCGGGTGTCGACTGAGGCGGCTCCCCGCCCCCGCCGGGTCGTCCTCGTGGGCTTCATGGGCTCGGGCAAGAGCACGGTCGGCCCCCTGCTCGCGGACCTCCTGGGCTGGAGCTTCCAGGACATGGACGCGGCCATCGAACGACGAACCGGACGGCCGGTGGCCACCCTGTTCGCGGAGCGGGGCGAAGAGGCCTTTCGCGAGATCGAGCTCCGGATGGCGGAAGAGACGGCCACCCTCGACCGGCACGTGGTGGCGGCGGGGGGCGGAGCCTTCGCCCGTCCGGAGACCCGGGCGGCCCTGCGAAGAGATGCCGTCGTGGTCTGGCTGCGCGTGGACCTGGAGACCGCTTTCGCGCGCATACCGACGGACGGCCGCCGCCCCCTCGCGGGGAATCGTGACATAATGCGGGAGTTGTTGGCCCTGCGGGAGCCTGCCTACGCGCTCGCCGACCTCGAGGTAGAGGCCTCCGACGGGTCGCCCGCCACGGTGGCTCGCCGCGTCCACACGGGCCTCCAGGAGCAGGGACTTCTCGGGGGGCGATCGGACACGTGAAATACCTGATCCTCTCGGACATCCACGCCAACCGGGAGGCGCTGTCCGCGGTGCTCTCGTTCGTCCGGCGCAAGCACTGGGACAAGGCCGTCTTCCTCGGCGACCTCGTGGGCTACGGAGCCAACCCGAACCAGACCGTGGACATGGTCCGAAAGCTCAAGCCGCTGGTGGCCATCCGCGGCAATCACGACAAGGTCTGCTCCGGGATCGAGGAGGGCGAGCTCTTCAATCGCGTGGCCCTCCAGGCCGCGATGTGGACGCGCCGGAAGCTCACGCCCTCGAACTTGAAATGGCTGCGCTCGCTCCCCGAGGGCCCGATGGTGGTGGACGGGCAGTTCGCGATCTCGCACGGCACGCCCATCGACGAGGACGCCTACATCTTCGGGGAGATCGAAGCCCTCAACGTGTTCCGCCAGACCACGTTCCCCCTCTGCTTCTTCGGCCACTCGCACTTCCCCGTCCTCTTCGGCCTCACCCCCGACGCCATCCACACCGTGCTGTCGGTGGCGCCGTCGTTCCGCTTCAAGCTCCGGCCGGGGGCGCGGTACCTGATCAACCCCGGATCCATCGGCCAGCCCCGCGACGGCAACCCGCTCGCGTCCTTCGCCATCTACGACAGCGACACGCGCACGGTCACGGTCCACCGCGTGCCCTACCGCGTGGAGCAGGCTCAGAGCAAGATCCTGGAAGCGGGGCTCCCGAGGCCCCTCGCCGACCGCCTGGCCCTGGGCCGGTAGCCCCGTCCCGCTCCGCCGTCAGGGCGCGTTCTTCAGCGTGAACGTGCCGATGGCGGGACCGTCGGCGGTGGCGTGCAGCGTCCCCGAGACCGTCGAGCCGGTCACGTTGCCCACGAAGACGCGGGTGGCGTTGCCCGCGGGGAGCGTGAAGCGAAGCACGTTCCCGCGGAAAGAGATCTCCCGGAGGGCCACGTCCATGGAGAGGGCGCGCGTCTGGTTGGTGAGCCGGCCGGAGAGCGCCGACCCCTCCACGCGCAGGCGCACGATGATGGCCCGCGGTCCGGCGGCGTCCTCCATCTCGCCTTCCCACGTCCCCTCCACCGCGGCCGCGGGCGCGCCCTGACCGGCCCCCCCCACGAGGAGCGAGGCCTCGCGCACCTTCTGGTAGAGGTCGGCGGAAAGGGTCGCAACCTTCTCGGTGGGGATCCCGCTGCCCCCCCGCCACCCCAGGGCCGAGCGCAGCTCGAGCAGCGCACGGCCGCGCGAGGAAAGGGCGAGCAGACGCATCGGCTTCTCGTTCTGGACGAAGACGGCCAGGCAGTCGTTCAAGAGCGCGGCCCAGTGGTCGGCGAGGGCGGCCAGCGTGGGGACACCCGCGCGCACGGTCAGCCCCGGAGGGCCGGCATAGGCGGCGCTGTCGTCCGCGGTGGCCTGGACGAGGAGCTCGCTCGAACCCGCGAGCGCCACCCCCGGGAAGGGCTCTCTTCGAGCCTCGAAGCTCACCGGGTTGCCGTTGCGGGCCTGGTCGAAGGCACCGTTGAGCGCGGCCGCGACCTTGATCGCGCGACTCGTGGCCGAAGGTGCTCCCTCGGGCGAGGAGAGGAGTAGCGTCGGTCCCGCCTCGGAAGCGACGAACAGCATCCGGCTGCCCGTATCCGTGGCCGCCGCCGGGAAGAAGCGCAGCAGATAGGCGCCGCCCGCGGGCCGGACGAGCGTGAAGAGGGCGCGGTTGGTCGATGCCTTGCCCAGCGCCCGCACCACCACCAGGGCCTCTTCCTGGACGCTGTCGCCGCGGGCGGGCGGTACCAGCACCTGCATCTCGCGCGGGGAGGCCTGGAGGACGAGGGCCGGAGTCCCCGCGAAGGTGACCGCGTTGCCCCCCGGCTCGGCGGCAAACCCGCGGCCCGTGATCGTGACGCGGTCGCCGGCCGAGCCGCGGGGAGGATTGAACTGCAGGACGACCGGGAGCCGTCCCACGAGCAGCTCGATCGGCTTCGCGGTCTGGCCCCCGACCCGCACGATCACCGGGACCCAGCTCCCGGGCTCCTGGCCCACCGCGGGCATCTTGAAGCGCAACCCGGTCCGCTCCGCGCCCGCGACCTGGGCGGGACGGCCGGCCACGGTCACGCTCGCCGGCCCTTCCAGGAAGCCCTGGCCCTTGACCGTGACCTCGTCGCCGGGCAGCGCCGCCTCCGGATCCAGGCCCCCCGCCCCCAGCGTAGTGTGGATGGTGAACGGCACCGCCTTCGAGCGCCCGGCCGAAGTCTCCACGGCCAGCTCGACCTGGCCGCCGGCGGCGGGGGCTTCCGGCACCTTCACCGAGAGCGACTCCTCCGTTCCGGAAGAGACGGGGGAGGACTTGTCGCCGAACCAGACCGTGTTGCGCGTGGGCTCGGGGTCGAACCGCTTGCCGGATAGGGTGACCGTCGCCCCCGTGTCGGCATCGGCGGGGCTGACGCCGCTCACCACCGGGGCGGAGAAGAAGAAGCGCTGCACCAGTAAGAAAGCCGCGACCAGGACCACGAGCCCGCCCACCACCCCGCCCGCGAGGACGGGGTTGACGCTCGGCATCCGGGGCATGCCGGGCCCGCCGGGCAGGCTGATGTCCGGGAGGCTGATCTGCGGGAGCTCGAAATCCCCGATCCCGGGGATCTTGAACCCACCCCTCCGCGCGCGGTTGAGGCGCGGTCCGCCGCGGGCCGCGCCCGGCCGGGGCGACGAGGGGCCCGTCGAGCGTCCGCTCGGCGCGGCGGGTTCCGGCTCGGATGGGGGTGGCGGAGGAAGGATGACGGATCCGGCCGGGATCTTGACGAGGACCTCCGGGGGCCGGAGCTTCGAGTCGGCCGGCTGGAAGGAGATGCGGTCGCCGTCGAGCAGGACGGCGGTCTCCACCTGGTCGCCGTTCACGAAGGTGCCGCTGGCGCTCCCGTTGTCGGTGACCGAGATGCCGCTGTCGTCCCAGGTGATCTTGATGTGGGCGAGGCCGACCCCGGACTCCTCGGTTCCGACCCGGAAATGGGCGAGGCGGCCCGAGCCCACGAGGACGCTCATCCCGTTCTGCAGGGTGTGGGTATGGCCGTCCGTGGGGCCGCCCTTGATGATCAGGGACGGCTGGTCGTCTGCCCCGCCTCCCGTCACGGTGTCTCGCCCCCTTCTCTAGCCTGCGTCACCTCGAAGAGATTCTCTGACCAAGGATTATATTTCAGCTGGCCCGGGATCCGGAGCCGGCGGCCCCAGGGCCACCCCCGCCTCGCGCAGCAGACGCAGGACGAGCCGCACCGGCAGGCCGGCCACGTTCGAAGGCGAGCCCGTGATCCTCTCGACGAAGAAGGCGCCCCGGCCGTGCACGTGATACCCCCCCGCCTTGTCCATGGGCTCGCCCGTCGTGACGTACCACTCCCGCTCGGCGTCGCTCAGGGGCGCGAACACGACGGTAGTCCGCTCCACTCCCGATCGTGTGGCCCCGCCCGCGATCACGCACACGCCCGTGACCACGTCGTGGGCGCGGCCGGAGAGGGTGGCGAGCATGGCGAGAGCGTCGTCCCGCGAGGTGGGCTTGCCGAGGACGCGCCCGTCGCAGATCACCTCGGTGTCCGCGGCGAGAACGGGCAGGGTCTCCCCGGGCGCCACCGCGGCGGCCTTGGCCCGGGCCAGCCGCACGACCGCCGCCGCCCCGTCCTCTCCGGGAAGGCGCGACTCGTCCGCTCTCGAGACCACGACCCGGAACGGGATGCCCAGCTCGGAGAGGATGTGGGCACGGCGAGGAGAGGCGGAGGCGAGGACGAGGCGCGGCTCCACCCCCCCGCCTCAGGAAGACCGGCGGAGGATCGTGATGATCCGCGAGACGAGGGCGGCGGGGCCGGCGCGCTTGAGCACGAGGTCGTCGGCCCCGTGCACCTGCCGCGCCTCCTTCTGGCTCTCCACCGGCGCGCGCGTGTAGAGGAGGATCGGGATGTCCACCCACTCCATGGTCGCCTTGATCTGGTTGATCACGTCGTTGGCGGACATGTTGCCCGTGAGGGCGAGCTCGATCGCGATCACGTCCGGCTTCTCCTCGGCGATGGCCTGGATCGCCGCGGGCCCGTCCGCGACCGCGCGCACGGGCAGGTCTGCCCCCTGGAATTCCGTCACCGCGGCGTCGCGAGTGGTGGGGTCGTCGTCGATGAGGAGCACGAGCTTGCGTTGGCTGCTGCGCACGGGGGCGAGGAACGAGGGCTCCTTCAGCTCCTCCCCGAGCGGCTCCCCGCCGCCGCTGGGGGCGGAGGCTCCCCGGCGGAGCAAGACCAGGATCTGCTCCTGGATCTCACGCACCGCCTGGATCTCCTCGAGGAGACGCTCGAAGGCCCCCGCCTCCAGGGGAGCCCCCTTGTCGTCTTTCTTCACTCCCTTCCCGGTGCGGGCGGTTTCTTCGCCGGGCCGGGGGATCTTCTTCAGGGGAGTGCCGGGGGGCAGCGTGTGCGCAGGGTTCACGCGGGTCGCGGCCGGCGCGGCCGGGGCCGCCGCCGGCGGCGAAGAAGGTGACGCAGCCGAAGCGGGGGACGTCGTGCCCCCACCCGTGCGCAGGGCGTCGGCCTTCGTCATGAGGCGCACGCCGCATCCCGGGCAAAGGATGAAGCCCCCGGGATCGGGCGGCGCGGTGATCGGGGCACGGCAGCGAGGACACTCCATGGAGGTGCGCGGCTCCCCAAACGGGATCGCCCGTGGGGCGAGTATAGCGTAGAGTAAAGTCGTGACCATGGAGCGAGCGGCCGCGCGCACCCCGGCCTTCCAGCTCTTCGGAGGCTCGCCGGTCCGGACCCTGGCCCTCCTGCGCGCCGCCTGGCCGAAGGCGGTGGGTCCGGAGCTGGCCCTGCGCACGGAGGTGCTCGCCCTCGAGGGCGGCGCCCTGCGCCTCCGGGTGCCGGACGCGAGCTGGCGCCGCCACCTGCTGCAGATGCGCGGCGCCGATCCTGGCGCGACTCCGCGAGATTGCGGGCGGGCTCACCCCGTATCGGCTGAGCTTCACCGAGGGCGGCCTCGCGCCGCGCTCGGAAGTCCCCGCCCCCACGCCCGCCCCCGCCGCGCTCGTGACGCCGCCCTCCCTCGTGGCCGAAGCGGGTGTCATCGAAGACCGCGAGCTGCGCGACCGCTTCCTCGAGACGGCCGCGCGCTACCTCGCCCGCCATGCCGTGGTGGCGGAAGCCGCAAACGGGGCGACGAGGAGGAGTCGAGCCATGCGTGAAGCCGTCATCCTCTCCGCCGTGCGCGTCCCCACCGGCAAGTTCCTGGGGACCCTCAAGGGCTTCTCCGCGCCCCAGCTCGGGGCGCTGGTCGTGAAGGAGGCGCGTCGTCCGCGCCGGGCGTCTCGCCCGAGCGACGTGGACGAGGTCATCATGGGCAACGTGGTCTCGGCGGGGCTGGGCCAGGCCCCCGCGCGCCAGGCCGCGATCCGCGCGGGCCTGCCCCCCAAGGTGGCCGCCCTCACGATCAACAAGGTCTGCGGCTCGGGCCTGAAGGCGGTGATGCTGGCCGCCCAGGGAATCGCCGCGGCGGAGACGCGACGTGGTCGTGGCCGGGGGGCATGGAGTCGATGTCGAACTGCCCCTACCTCCTCCCCAGGGCGCGCGAGGGGCTGCGCCTCGGCCACGGCGAGCTCGTCGACTCCATGATCTTCGACGGCCTGTGGGACGCCTACGAGGACTACCACATGGGCTGCACGGGCGAGATCGTGGCCGAGAAGTACGGGGTCACGCGGCGGCAGCAGGACGAGTACGCGCTCGACAGCCACCGAAGGCGATCGCCGCGATCAAGGCCGGCAAGTTCAAGGACGAGATCCTGCCCGTGCCGATCCCGCAGAAGAAGGGCGATCCGGTGCTGTTCGCCGTGGACGAGACGCCCGCGCGAGGACACGTCGCTCGAGGCGCTGGCGCAAGCTGAAGCCGGCCTTCAAGGAGGGCGGCACGGTCACCGCCGGCAACGCGCCGGGCGTGAACGACGGCGCGGCCGCGCTGGTCGTGACCTCGGCGGAGACGCGCGGCAGGCCCTGGGGCGCAAGCCGATGGCCCGGATCGTCGCGCCAGGCCGTGGCCGGGCTCGAGCCCTCGCTGGTGATGATGACGCCGGTGGAGGCGGTGCGGAAGCTCTGGAAGAAGACGGGCTGGAGCGCCGGCGAGCGTGGACCTCGTCGAGCTGAACGAGGCCTTCGCGGTCCAGGCGGTGGCGGTCGTGCGCGAGCTGGAGCTGGACCCCGCCAAGGTCAACGTCAACGGCGGCGCGGTGGCCCTCGGCCATCCCATCGGCGCGAGCGGCGCGCGCGTCCTGACCACCCTGCTCTACGCGCTTCGCGACCGCGGGAAGAAGCGCGGCGTGGCCACCCTCTGCCTGGGCGGCGGCAACGGCGTGGCGCTGGCCGTGGAGCTCGTCTAGGCCCGACTAGCCCAGGCGCTTCAGCTCCCGATCGATCGCGTCCAGGGCCTTCTTCAGCATCGCGACGTGTCCTTCCGCGCGCGCCGACTCCATGTGGCGCAGCACGTCCGCGCGGCCGAGCTCCAGCCCCCGCTTCCTCTGCAGCACCGCGGGATCGACGTCGCCGTTGCGCGCGGTCCGGGGCGACTGCAATGCCGATTCCTGCTGGTCGGCTACCGACTTGCTCTCGAACCCTCGCGCCATGGGCCGCCTCCAGTGCGTCGTCTGCGCCAGCGCCAAGCCCCGACCAGGATCGGGCCGAGGAGGATGGTTTCCCAGAGTGCCGCGACGGCGTCGTGCCGGATGGTATGCCAGTCCAGTGTACGCCCGATGTCCATGAAGATGGGCCAGGGGACCTTGTAGTAGCCGTTCGAGAACGGCCAGAGGGCCATGAGCCCTATGGGGGGGTGCGTGTCCACGTTGAGGTAGTCGAGCAGCGGGTGCGTGGCATAGGCGAGGCCGACCGCGAGCGCCGCCGCGAAGGGCCGCGACCACCCCAGCAGGCGGAAGACGCCCGCTCCCGCCACCGTGGCCAGGATCGCGAACCCGATCCCGTGCAGCTCGTTGTTGTGGTGGTTGCGCCCGTCGACGAACTGGAAGAGCAGGTCGACGTCGGGAAGGCAGGCGGCCCCCACCGTCACGCCCAGCCGCCAGGGATCGCGCAGCTCGCGCTCGTCGATCGACGCGAGGACGTGAACGGTCAGACCGGCGAGGGCGTGGGCGAGCGGCGAGGGCAGCTACAGCCGCCGCTCGAAGATCTTGAAGTCGCTCTTCTCGGCCTCGACGATATCGTCGAGCAGCGCGTAGATGGCGGCGATCTTGCGGTCTTTGTGGAACTTGTCGTCGAAGGCCGTGAACTCCGCCTCGTCCTTGAACCGGAAGACTTCCATCAGGTAGTTGGGCCGGCTGCGGTCTTCGTAGATCGTGACATCGATGCCGCCGATGCCGACGAGCAGCGGCTTGAGCTCGCGCATGAGGTCGAAGAACTCGCCGCGGCGTCCCTCCCGGATCGAGTACGTGATCGCGAGGAGGACGCCGGCCTCGCTGAAGTCCGGCGCGGCCACCGGGGCTCGGCTCGGCGCCGGCGGCGACCGCGGCTTTCCGGTTCACGGGCGGCATCGAGCGCGCCGGGGACGACCAGCGACCGGACGCGGCGGGGCCACGTGCTTGGTGGGCAGCGGCGAGGGGAGGGGCTTGCGCCGTTTGACCGGTCTCACCAGCGCCATCGCGCCGTGCGTGCTACGCGCCGGGCTCGCGGCCCGGGCGCGCGTCACGGGAGCCTTGGCCTTCGGCCGGGACGCGGGCCGGGATTTCCCGGTCCGGCGAGGCCGTTCGCGACGCGTCGTCCGCGAGCTCGACCGCCGCGCGGCCGACCGGGCCGAGCGCGCCTTCTTCCGTGCTTTCAAGTCTTTCCCCTTGTCTCGATTTCGGCCCCACGCCTCGAACATGGCGCTCAGATCCGCCCTGGGGCCCACATCACGTCTCAAGATTGTATCAACCCCCCACGGGGGCCTCCAAGCTTTTTTTGTCGGAAGACACGAAAGCGGTCACTTATCTTTAACTTAGTTAGATTGTTTGACTTAAGTAGTGTCATCGACCTTGGACAAATCCCGAGCCAGGCCGCGTTTCGCTCCTCGGAATCCAGGCGATTGGATGAGACCTTGCCGCTTTTTCTTCGCGCCGTGGACCCCACAGGGCAGGCTGCCTCGATACGATCTCGCGTCTCGGGAAGATCCGAATCAAGGAGAGGACAGATGGCAGACGACAAGAACGAGCGGGCCAAGGCGATCGAGGCCGCGCTCGCCCAGATCGACAAGCAGTTCGGCAAGGGATCGATCATGCGGCTGGGCAGCCGCGAGAAGGTCGACGTCCCCGCCATCCCCACGGGCGCCCTCTCCCTGGACGTCGCGCTCGGCGTCGGTGGCCTGCCCCGCGGCCGGGTCATCGAGATCTTCGGGCCCGAGTCCTCGGGCAAGACGACGCTCGCCCTCCACGTCATCGCCGAGGCCCAGCGCCGCGGGGGCATGGCCGCGTTCGTGGACGCGGAGCACGCGCTCGACGCGACCTACGCGGGCAAGCTGGGCGTCGACACCGACAACCTCCTCGTCTCCCAGCCCGACAGCGGCGAGCAGGCCCTGGAGATCGCCGAGGTCCTCATCCGCTCCGGCGCGGTCGACGTGCTGGTGGTCGACTCCGTGGCCGCCCTCGTCCCCCGCTCCGAGCTCGAGGGCGAGATGGGCGATGCCCAGATGGGCCTGCAGGCGCGCCTCATGAGCCAGGCCCTGCGCAAGCTCACCGGCATCGTGTCCAAGAGCAAGACGTGCCTCATCTTCATCAACCAGCTCCGCGAGAAGATCGGCGTCATGTTCGGCAACCCGGAGACGACCACCGGGGGCCGCGCCCTCAAGTTCTACGCGTCGATCCGCCTCGACATCCGCCGCATCGCCTCCCTGAAGGAAGGCGAGGCCGTCATCGGCAGCCGGGCCAAGGTCAAGGTCGTCAAGAACAAGGTGGCCCCGCCCTTCCGCGAGGCCGAGTTCGACATCCTCTACGGCGAGGGGATCAGCAAGGAAGGCGACCTCCTGGACCTGGGCGTCGACCACAAGGTCATCGAGAAATCGGGGGCCTGGTACGCGATCGACGGCGAGCGCATGGGTCAGGGCCGCGAGAACGCCCGCCAGTTCCTGAAGGACAACGTCGACGTCCGGTTCGAGATCGAGAACCGGCTGCGCAAGGGCCTGGGCCTGCCCGTGCTCGAGGATCCCGCGGCCGCGGCCCGCCCGGAGAAGGGCGAGAAGGCGGCGGTCCTGCCCATGCCGGAGAAGAAGAAGGCCTGACGTCTACTTCTTGGCCGGTAGCTCCGCGGTGAACGACGTGGTTTCGTACGTCTCGCGCTTGGCGGTCACCGTGGCGAACGGCAGCATCCGGATCGCGTCGTAGTCGTCCGGGCACCACTTCTCGCACGCCATGCAGCCGATGCACGTGTCGTAGTTCACCGTGCACACGTCGAGGTCGGGGGCGTTGGGGTCGGTGGTCAGCGTGATGCAGTCCGGCACCGGGCAGACCGCGACGCAGAACTCGCAGCCCCGCCCGAAGCACTTGTCGGGATCGATCACGGCGAGGAGCTTGGGATCGCGCTTCCGCACGCTCGTCGCCTGCGGCTGCGGCACCGGCAGCTTGTCGTAGTCCTTGGGCAGCTTGCCAACGGGCACGGACATGGGCTCTTCCCCTCCCGATCAAGTCCCAGTATACCCGAGGCGGTGAGGCAACTCGGTCCAGGCGAGAGGAGCAACTCGGTCTGGACGGAGTCGCTTGAGAAACTACTCGAGGTCTCACGCCAGGACAGATCGCGATCGAGTCCACCCGGAGAGAGGCAGCCCTCTCCCCACAGGTTTTGACCGGAACCGTCCGCTGTGCTTGAATTGCCGTTTGCTGTCGTCGTCGTTTCTTCAGTGGCCTGGTAGCTCAGTTGGTAGAGCAGCGGACTGAAAATCCGCGTGTCGGCGGTTCGACTCCGTCCCAGGCCACCAACTGCGGTCGACTCCGTCCCAGGCCACCAACCCAACGCGCTGCGGATCTCTCACGTTGCTGCCCTCCGCGTCCTCGTCTGCGAGGCCCATGTCGTCGGTGGGGTTTCGGGCCGGGGTGGTCTACGGCCTCGGCACTCTAGGCACGGCCGTCCGTTTCCTCGCGCATCGCGCGGGTCTCGTCGCCAGCGAGAAGTTCCGGCGGTGATCGGGCTCTAGCCGAGCTGGATCTCGGGCGGGACGGCGGCAGTCATCAGCGAAGCGCCGCCGTCGGCGTAGATCACCTGCCCCGTGATCCACCGGGCCTGATCCGAGCTGAAGAGCGCCACGACGTCGCCCACATCCGCGGGCGTTCCCAGACGGCGCATCGGAGTCCACCCGCGCTCGTGCCAGCTGCGGATCAGGTCCTGGACCGCGGGAGGCAGCGAGTTGAGCACGCTGTCTTCCGTCCATCCCGGGCTGATTGCGTTCACTGTGATCGCGCGCTTCGCGACGGCCACCGCGAGGTAGCGGACGAGTGATTCCATTGCCGCCTTGGCTGAACCCATGCCGACCCAGGGCTGCAGCCCGCCCGTGCGGCTGCCCTCCGCATACGTGATGGCGAGAATGCGGCCGCCGTCGGGCATGAGGGCGATCGCCTCGCGGGCGCCGACGAGGAACGCTTTTGCTTGCGAGTCCATCGCCGTGTCCCACTGCTCGAGCGTGATCTCCGCCGGCGGGTGGAAGAACTTCGGGGCCTCCGGCCGGGCGTTGCTCACGAAGATGTCCACCTTCCCGAAGGCCTCACGGACGGTGCGGAACATGCGCGCGATGTCCTCCGGCCGCGTCACGTCCGCCTGGACCACGATGCCGTCGGATCCGCGCTTGCGAACCTCGGCCAGCGTCTCCTTGGCCGCGCGCTCGTTCTCGTAGTAGTGGATCGCCGTCTTCACGCCCTGGTCGGCGAGCTTCAGCGCAATGCCCCGGCCGATGCCACGCGAGCTGCCCGTGATCAGGGCCTGTTTCCCACGCATCATCACGACCTCCTTCCCAACAGGACCGAGGAGGGATCGCGACCTCGGGCGCTCCAAGGTTTCCCTCGAGTCGGCCCAGGTTGGTCGTCGACGGGCTCAGGCGCTCGTCAATGCGGCCAATCGTATGGGGAAGCCAAGTCTACTCCTCGCGGCAAGGGCAGATCGGGATTGGCACGTTGGTGCCGGTCGGACCGCACTCTCGTGCCATTTCCGCCGTGGACCGGTGTGCGTACGATTTCTTCACCCTCTCGCGGCGGCCGCGTGCCCTCCCGCACGCGCAGCGCACCACGCGGGTCGCCGCGTCAAGCAGGAGAGCACATGACATGCACTCGTCTGGTCGGGCTGGTCCTCGCCGCCCTCTTCGGCTTCGCCGGTCGCGTCGCCGCGCAGGCGATCACCGTCCCGGGGGGCGGCGGCACGGCGAGCGTCACCTGGACGCGCGGCCCCTATGCGGCCGCGGCGAACCCGACGCCCCAGGCCGGCGGCGTGGAGGCGAGCTGTGTCGAAGGGGGTCACGTCGCAGCATCGTTCCCGGTGACGATCGACCTCGCATCGGAATACTGGACGCGGCACTACGGCGCGCTGACCGTGTCCGTGGCGTGGCCAGACCATACGGTGCCGCACGAGTGTGCCCGGGAGCGCGACGATCCCGCTGTTCTTCAGCTTGCCCTGACCCGGCTGGCCCTTCGATTTCTGGAGCGTCAACATGAGTGCCGGCTCTGGGATCCACCGAACCGATCCTGTGCTCCCCGCCTGTTCCGCATCATCTGGCGGGCCCGCCGACCGTGCTAGCATTGAGAGCCTAGCTCTCCCCTCTAGGCAGTTAGAAAGCCAGCGACCGAAGCTGCGCTGGCACAGGCACTTGTGCCTGAGAGGGGAAGGAGCAGGCCGGACATGGCGAGAGTCCTCATCGTGTCTTCGCGTGACCTGGCGCCGATCCTGGGCGACACGATCCTCTGGCATCCCGGCGTGGAGCGACTGGTCGCCTCTTCACCCGCGGGGGCCTTCGAGGTGGTCCGCTCTTTCGTCCCCAGCCTCGTCGTTATCGACGGCTGCGACGCGAAGGCGGCCAGCGAGATCGTCCACTTCTTCCGCGAGAGTCCTGGCACCCGCCGCTCGTCGATCGTCCTGGTAGACCCGGCGCCGGAAATCGGCGACCAGGAGCTGCTCGGCGCCGGAGCGAACCTGGTCCTCCGGGGCCCCGTCGACCCCACGCATTGGGATGACGGGCTCAAGCGGCTGCTGGCCATCCCGCGCCGGGTGCGAGCGGGCCTGCCCGCGCGCATCGTTCCGCGCACCGGGAAGGACGCCCCGGGAGAGCTGCTCCAGGGCCTCGCCCTGGACGTCAGCCTGGGTGGCGTGCTTCTCGAAACGGCCGGCGCGCTCCCCGAGCCCGGCCGGCTGCTCGACATCTTCCTGACCCTGCCTGACCACCCGGAGGAGTTGCACGCGCCCGGGAAGGTCGTGTGGGCCGCGATCGGGCCTCCGCCCCGCATCGGCGTCCAGTTGGTGCGACTCGAGGACGAGGCTCGCGATCGCTTGCGACGGATGCTCGCCTCGGCCCCGGACCGGGCCTTCGGGCGCTACGAAGTGATCGAGCTGATCGGCGAGGGCTCGATGGGTCGCGTGTACCGCGGATTCGATCCCCTCGCTCGGCGTCCCGTGGCCATCAAGTGCCCGAAGCCGGAGTTTCTCAACGCGCCCGAGTCGCCGGAGTACCTGCGGCGCTTCCGCCGCGAGGCCCAGGCCGCCGCTCGTCTCGACCACGTGAACGTCATCACGATCTACGACGTGGGCGACGACTACTTCGTCATGGAGCTGCTCGAGGGGACGACACTCCAAGCGATCCTGCGCGAGAAGAAGAGGCTCGAGCCGGACGAGGTCCGTCGCATTCTCGGGCCGGTGGCGGAGGCCCTCGACTACGCCCACACCCAGGGCACGGTCCACCGCGACATCAAGCCGAGCAACATCATGGTGCTCGCCGACGGCCGTCCCAAGGTGATGGACTTCGGCGTGGCCCACCTTTCCTCGGCGCCGGCCCTGACCTCCGAAGACCGGATCGTGGGCTCGCCCGCCTACATGGCCCCGGAGCAGATCGAGCAGAGCGAGGCGACACCGGCCACGGACCGCTTCTCTCTCGCGGTGGTAGCCTACGAGGCCTTGACCGGTCGCAAGCCCTTCGAGGGCGGCGGTGTGACGCCGGTCCTGTACAGGGTGGTCCACAGCGCAGCCCGGCCCCCCACGAGCCTCAATCCCGCGCTCCCTACCGCCTACGACGACATCTTCCTCCGCGCCCTGGCCAAGGAACCGGCGGGGCGCTTCGAGAGTGCGCAGGCCTTCGTGAACGCGCTCGCGCAGAGCCAGCCGGCGGTGATGCTTCGGAAGCTGGAGCCCGTGGTGGCGGACACGGTGGACCTCAGGAGCCCGCCCTCTCCCGAGAGGACGGCTCCATTCCGCTGGGGCCGCCGGCGACTGTGGGCCGGCGCGGCGGCGCTCGCCGCGGGGCTCGGTCTGATCGTCTTGGGGCCGCTCTTCCGCGCGTCCTGGTGGGGACCGCGGGTGATTCCCCCACCTCCCGGACTGCAGATCTCCACCACTCCGGCGGGAGCCGCCGTCCTGCTCGAGGGCGTCGAGGTCGGCAAGTCGCCGCTGTTCCTGACCAACCTGTCCCCCGGCCTCCACGTCGTCAAGGTCGTGCACGAAGGCTTCACTCCCGCGGAGCTGGGGGTGGAGACCAGCAAGGGAGCTCCCCCCGTTCCCCTGCGCTTCACCCTCCAACCGCTGACCGGCAACCTGAAGGTCGAGTCGAGCCCGGATGCCGAGGTGGAGATTGACGGTCGACCTGTGGGCGCGACGCCGTTGCCCGGCCAGCAAGTGCTGGTGGGGCTGCACCGCGTCGTGGTCAGGCGCGCAGGGTTCCGACCCTGGATCCAGACCGTCGACGTGCGTCCGGGCGAGAGCATCCGGCTCGACGCGCGGCTCAGCGCCGTGCGAGGCCCGGGGGGGACCGAGGATGCCCTCCGCAAGAGCTGGGTGCGTGTCGGCGACCTCGTCGCGCTGGGTCCGGGCGTCACGCCGCCGCGAAGGGTGGCGGGCGAGCCCGCGCCCTACCCCGAGACCGCCCGCCGCATGCGCCTCAAGGGAAGCGTCACCGTCGAGCTGACCGTGACCGAAACCGGCGACGTCATCGATCCCCGGGTCGTGGAATCCGCAGGCGAGGTCCTGGACGAGGCGCTGGTCACGGCCGTCAAGAGTTGGCACTACGAGCCCGCAGACGTCAACGGCGTCAAGGTCCGCGTGCGGTTCAAGGAGCGCCAGACGTTCGGCTAGCCTTGAAGCACGGCCCCTTCGGGTCTCCGGCTAGCTACGGGGGCGGTTCCGGACTTCGAAATGCCTCGTCCGTCGTGACCTCGAAGCGGCGAAAGCCCGTGTACTTCGCAGTCGCCACGACGCCGCAGCTCTAGGGGCGGGGTCGGTGCTCGGAAGTGGGCCTGGCGACGGTCTAGTCGCCGGTTGAGTCCGGAGCGGCGCGAGGCTTTCGCTTCTCCGTGAAGGTCACCCTGTCGGCGGGACCTTCGCGATTGTCCATGTGGACCTGGCCGTCGAAGAAGGCCCCCTCGGCAATGGCCACCAGGCGAGCGCGCAGGTTCGCGCGCACTCGGCCGGCGGCCCCGATCTCGACCTTCTCGGCCGTCAGCGTCCGCCCCGCCACCTCGCCCTCCACCACGAGGCTCCCCGCGGTGACGTCTCCGACGATGCGGCCGCTCGCCCGCACGAGGTAGAGGCCCGTCACCTGCGAGTCCCCCTCGAGGGTTCCGGCAAAGTCCACGGGGTCGTCGCCGGTCAGGGTGCCCTTGATCTGCATTCCCGGGCCGATCAACGTCGTCCGAACCTTGGGAGCATCCGTGCCCCGCCGCGCGGGGGTTGGCGGGGCAGGGGGGGGCGCTGGCCGAGGGGGTGCTGGCGGGGGCGTCTCGGGCTTTCGGAACATCTCGGCACGGATCGTAACACGGGGATGCCTGGACCTCCATGAGCTCGCTCTCGACTCCACCGTGCTGCTCTTCACTCTCGGCATCACCGTCGTCACCGTGATGCTCTTCGGCCTGGCGCCCGCCCCTCGTGGCGCACGCGTCGATCTGCAGGACGCCGTCAAGGAGGGCGCTCGGACGACCCGAGGCGGAAGGAGCCGGCTGCTGAACGATGCCTTCGTCGTCGCCCAGCTCGCCCTCTTGTTGGCGGCAGTGGATCGTGCTGGGCCTGGCCCTGGGCCTCGCAGGCGCGGCGGGCCTCACCCGCTTCCTCGGGTCGCTTACCTCCCCGCCCACCGCGCCACCGCGACGGATCCCTTGAGAGCCCTGCGCTACGAATAGGCGAGGGCCCCGGACCCCTTGAGTGCGGTGGGGCCCCCTTCCTTGACGGGGAAGGGTCCGCGGCGTAACCTGCGCGGATGATTCGAGTTGTCCCTCCGTCGGGCCGTGTCGGCCCTGGTGACGAGCCCTCCGGCCTGGTCGGAGGGTCGTAGGAACAGGTGGGAGACGGAGCCGGCGAGGCGGCGGGGAGCGCCGAGCTGCGGGAAGCGGTCTTCGAGCTTCAGCAGTACCTCTCCGACCGCCTCCCCCCCCTGATGGTCGTCGATTCCCTGGTCCTCCTCGTCCAGCAGCCGCCGCAGCTCCTGGCCACGGAGATCGGTGCCTGGGTCGCCTACCAACGGCCCACCGCACCCGATCTTGCCGTGGCCGACCTGCTCTTCCACGGGGCGAAGAAGATCGCCCTCATGGGCGAGCTGGACCTGGTCCCCAAGCCGGACATCGCGCGCTGCCTCGGCGGCGTTACCGAAGGCCTCCTGCCGCAGTGTCCCGAGGAGGACCGCGAGCTGCTGCGGCAGAACCTCGATCGCTTGCGGAACGCGTCCCTCGTCACCGCCGCCGAGCCCATCCCGGTCCTCGACCGGCAGCCGGCCGCCGAAGCGCCCCGGGCCACCCGTGCCCAGGCCACCTCCGCAACCCTCACGCCCGAGGCCACCCGAGGCTTGCGGCGATTGTCGCTGTTCCTGGAGCACCTGCAGGCCCCGGTCGCGGGGTCCTCGGCCGGGGGCACCTCGGCCGGGGGCACCTCGGCCGGCGGCACCCCGGCCCGGGGCACTTCCCTCGCTCCCCTCGAGCAGCGGCGCGAGGTCGCCTCGCAGTTCATGACCGCGGCCGCCGTCCAGTCCTCCTCGGCGAAGGAGCTTGAGGAGCACCTGGCTCCCCTGCGCCAGTTCGGGGTCGACATCACGATGGACCAGGTGCTGCGCACCCTGGCTCGGACCCTTCCCGGCTGGGGCAGCCTCCCGGTGGCGGCGGGCAGCGCTCCGCCCCTGGTCGGGCTGCAGCTCAACGCGATGCGGCAGATCGTGTCCCTCGCGGAGGCCCCCGAGGAGGCGGCCACGCGCTTCCGTGAGCTGGTGCACGCCGCCATCGAGCAGTTCAACGAGGGCAACCTGGGGCGCGCGGTCACCATGTTCGAGCTGGCGGAGCAGCTCACGGTCGAGCAGAAGGTCAAGCCGGCCTTCGTGGAGCCTCTGCGAAAGGGCGGCCACGAATACCTCGATCCCGAGCGGCTACGCAAGTTCGGGGAGCGCCCCGAGCTGCGGCCGGGGCTGCAGAAGATCCTGGAGTTCTTCGTGATGCTGCGGCCGGATGGGCTGCTCCACGAGCTCAACGGCGAGCCCCGGCGCGAGCGGCGCCACCAGCTCCTGGCCATGCTCGAAGCGCACGGAGAGGCGGCGCGGGCCAAGGCCTGGGAGCTGCTCAAGGCCTCGGTGGAGAGCCCCGAGGCGGCGCTGGACCCGTTCTTCCAGATGAACCTCGTCTACCTGCTGCGCGTGATCCCGCGCCCCGCCGCAGCCTCCGTGGAGGATGAGGTCAACGTGGTGATGCGCACGCCGGGCCGCGACAGCCCGCCTCCCCTGGTGAAGCAGGTCATCGGTTACCTCGCCGCCCTGCGCCACGACAAGTCGGAGCGCGCGCTCATCACGTATCTGCGGCTCTTCGAGAACATGGTCCTGCAGCCGGAGACCGCGGTGTATTCGCCCGCCGACATCGAGACCCTCCTGGACCGGACGTGCATCGCGCTCGCCCGCTACGCGACGCCGCGGTCCTGGCGCGCCCTGGTCGACCACGGGTTGAAGGCGGAGCCCCGGCTCGGGAGCCCGATGGCCAGGCTCGTGGAGGCAGGACGGCAGGACCTCTCGGGCAGCAAAGACCTCGTGGAGCGCGTGATCGCGGCCCTCCGGGCGGAGCTGCCGCGGAGCGTGCTGGGATTCACGGTCCGGAAGAACAACGACCGGATCGTCTGGCTCATCCAGGCCCTCTCCGGTACCCCCCTTCCCGAGGTGCGGGCGGTCCTGCAGGAGATCCTCGACAAACATCGCGACCAGCCCTTCGCAGAGGCGGCCTCGAAGGCCCTGGCCGCGATAGAGGCCGGAGTCAAGCCCGCAGCGCCGGCGGCGGCCGGGCTCTCCGGCGACCTCGAGCTGTTCGGCCTTCCGGGCGTGCTCCAGACCCTCAGCCAGTCCCAGCTCACCGGCGTGCTCAGCCTGATCAAGGTCCCGGGTAAGGTCGAGGCCTCGCTGCTCCTCGAGGGTGGACGCTTCCGGGGCGCCCAGTTCGCCACCCTGCGAGGCGAAGAGGCCGCCTATCAGCTGTTCGAGAAGCCGTTCCCGGGGACGTTCGCCTTCGTGAGCCGCCCCGACCTTTCGGGGCAGGGCGCGACCTCGAACCCTAGGGACATCGTCAGCCTGCTCCTCGAGGGCGTCCGCCGGCACGACGAGTTCAAGCGGGCGGCGGCGCTCGTGCCGGACCAGGTCCTGCTCGAGCCCACGGGCGCTCCCTCCACCGCCCTGCCGGACGAGAACGACACCTTCGTCCAGCTCGTCTGGTCCACGACCGCGAACGGCACGACCCCCGTGGAGTGCGAGGCCAGTGTCAAGACGGACGGCTATCGCGTTCGGAGGCTCCTGGCGCACTGGGTCGAGGAGGGAGCCTTGAAGGCCAGGGCGAGCCGCGCCACCGCGTGAGCGTCTCCGCGATGGTCCTGAATCGTCGCGAATTCCTGGGCGTGGTTCCGGTCGGGGCGGGCCTCGCGGCGGTCGCGGCCTCGGGCGGAGCCGACGATCCCTTGGGGGTGCGCGCGGACTTTCCGGTGACCCGCGAGGGCGTCTATCTGAACTCCGCCTACATCACACCCTCGCCGACCCAGGTGGTGGAGGCCGCGGCCGAGTTCGACCGTGCGAAGTCGCACAACCCGATTCACCTCGACCGGATGCAGGAGAAGGCCGACGAGGTGCGGGGGCAGATGGCGCGGCTTTTCGGCGCCGATCCGAAGGAATGCGGGTTTCTCTTTTCCACGAGCGAGGGGGAGAACGTCGTGGCCGACGCGGTCGGCCTGAAGCCCGGCGACAACGTGGTGGTGGACGACCTGCACTACAACACCACCTACGCGCTCTACCGGCACCTCGAGGCGACGCGGGGGATCGAGCTCAGGATCGTGCGGCAAACCGCGGGCGCCGCGGACAGCGCGGCCTTCGCGCGCCTCGTCGACGGGAAGACGCGCCTCGTCTCGGTCGCGTGGGTCTCTCACCAGAACGGATACCGCCACGACCTCAAGGCCCTCGCCGACCTGGCCCACGCGCACGGAGCCCACCTCTACGCGGACGGCATCCAGGCCCTGGGCATGTTCCCGGCCGACCTGCACGCCCTCGGGGTCGACTACGTCACGAGCGGCACCTACAAGTGGCTCCTCGGCGGCTTCGGCGTGGCCCCCTTCTACGTACGCCGCGAGCGGCTCGACAGCGTGCCTCCCGACCGGCAGGGAGCCCTCAACATCGAGAAGGACCTCGGCGGCTACCGCTTCGAGGAGTTCAAGACCGCCCGGAAGTACGAGTATTCGACGCTCGCCTTCGGGGTCGTCGCGCAGCTCGGCGCAGGCCTCGATTACCTGGAGCGTGTGGGCCTCGGTCGCATCGAGGCCCACACGATGGGTCTCGCGCGAGAGTTGCACCGCGGCCTGCGCGATCTCGGTTTGACCGTGCTCACGCCGCAGCAAAACGGCTCCTGCATCGTGGCCTTTGCGAACCCCAGGGCGCAGGCGGAGGCCTCGAGGCTCTTCGAAGCTGAAGGCATCCAGGTCAGCTTCCGCGAGAAGGGCACCCAGATCCGCGTCGCGCCCGCGCTCTTCAACACCGCCTCCGAGGTACGACGGTTCCTGGAGACCGTGGCGAGGCTGGTCTAGACTCGGAGCGGCCGATCCCCTAAGGGCCGAACGGCGATGCTGGAGAAGTAGGCCTCCGTTCCATCGCCGATCCACAGGCCGACGCCGCCGCGGGCGGCCCCGAGCTTGAGATCGTTCACGACGAGGGCCGGCTGCTCCGCTCCGTGAACGAAGAGCCGCGCCGTCGCGCCCGCCACGACGATCTTCACGCGCGTCCAGGCCGCCGGCTCGAGGTCCACGTAGGACTCGTAGACGCCCGGCTGCTCCTTCCGCAGGCGAGACCAGGGAAAGTCGGGGTGCGAGACGTACTGCGTCGAGTGGTTCCGGCGGAGCTGGTCGTCGGCACGCCCGTTCGTAGGCCGGAGATAGATGCATTCGAGCCGCCCGTCCCCCTGGACGTGGAACGCGATGCCCACGAAGCCGCGCGCCCCCTCGGATGCGCCGGGCTTCGGGCTTCCCGCCAGCTCGGCTTCGATCGTGCCGTCGCCCAGCTCCACGCCTTTCAGGAGGGCGAGGTTGTCGCCCTGCGCGCCCTCGGCCTCGACCAATCGCACCGCGCGCCGTCCCCGATGGTCAACCACCGACGGCACGACGCCGCGCGGGTCGAGGCCCTCGAGCGACGTCAGGGCGAGCTCCAGCGCGCCAGCGGGGGCCGCGGCGCATGGGACGCCGACGCAAACGAGCGGAAGGCCGAGGAAGACGGCGCCAAGGCTTCGGGCCGTGCGAAGGCAACTTGCGTTCAACACGTTGATCCTCCTGACATGCCCGTCCTCGAGTCTGCCACGAAAGCTTCGTGGTCGGTGGTGACGGTTGGTCCGTGGGCTCGGGGAGTTCTGAAAGATCCGCGTGTCGGCCGTTCGACTCCGCTCGGTCTCCGTTCTGGCGCCGTCCATGGCCGGATCACCTTGGGAGACGGCGGCGCGATGGCCGCGGCCGAAGCTCGCGAGCGAGCGAACCGCTGCGCGTGTCCTCCTCGGGGACGACGCGACCTACTTCGTGCCGCCAACCAAGTGGGTATACTCCACCGCGAAGCCGATCCCGGTGTTCTTCAGCTTTCCCTGGCCCACCTGGCCCTTGTCGATGCCCGCGAGGCTGCTGGCCACGTTGAATTGGACGCCGAGCACGCCGCCGCCGACCCTGCCCTGAAGCCCGATGCGGGCAGTAACAGTGTAGTCCCACGACTCGAAGGAGTCCTTCACGTCCCGGCCATCGAACTCTGCGCTCACCAGGTAATCGGCGCTGAGGCCCGAGATCAGGACGATCTGCACGGGCTTCTTCTTGAGGAGGGCGCTCCTGAACATGATCGGGAACGACACGTAGTCGAGGTCGACGTTATCACTCACCTCAGCTCCCGTGAAGAGACGGGCCCTGAGCCCGGTTCCCTTCTGCATGTACTTGGGCTCGAAGCGGAGCGCGCCGAACGTGGGCCAGGACCACTCGAAGATCACGCCCCCGAGGGCGCCGAAGATCCTCTGGTTCGTGGTCTGCGCGAAGACCTGTTCATTGATGATGACGGTCGATCCTTGCAGCGCCGGCATGCTATTCCACAACCCGCCACCGACGACGCCGACGAGCTTATCGGCCGCGCTGGCCGAGGTCGCCATCGACACGACCAGCAGGCCGCACACAAACCAAGGCGCCCTCTTCATCTGTGTTCCCCCCGCGCAAAAGCCAAAGCTGCAACACTTTAGCGCCCGGCGAGCGGAGTGTCAAACGTTCGCGGAGTCATCGGCGCGGCGGCTCTAGCCTGCCTCGGCCTCTCCGATCTCCTTCCCGCAGTGGGGACACGTCTCCACAGGCGACCTCCCCGCGCGGCGGGTGCATGCTTGAACGGCATGATGGGACGGAATGGGACCCGGCAAGTATCGCCAGCTGCAATGGGGGGATCGAGAGCGCCGACGGGTAGTGTGAACAGGGTCACTGCCCGGCCGGGCGGCCTGTGTTGGGATCGGCCGGTCGAAGAGGGAAAGCGCGACGCCGGGACGCGCCGCCGGAGGTGAGAGGCATGCGCTGCTACGTTCTGGCCCTTCTTCTGGGCGTGGCGCCGCCGGTGTGGGCGACGGACTTCTATGTCGACCCCGTGAACGGCAGCGACGGGGGCGACGGCAGCCCCGCGAATCCTTGGCGGACCCTGCAGGCAGTGATCGAAGCGCACCTGATCGAGACCCGAAACTGGCAGTCGCTGCCCTATCAGCCCGGGCTGAATCTGGTCACGGTCAACGCCGGTGCTCCGGTCAAGGCGGGCGATACGCTTTGGCTGCGCAGCGGCTACCATGGCGCGGTCGTCATCCAGAGCGCCTACAACGCGATCCCGATCACGATCGCGGCCCAGGCCGGACACGTTCCGCGGCTGAGGAGCCTGCTCGTGCAGGCGGCCCAGAACTGGATCTTGCGTGGACTGTCGATCAGCCCGTCGCATGCCCCGCCCCTCGCACAGATCACGATGGCCAACGTCCGTGACCACGACTTTTTTGGGCCCGCGTGGGACATCACGATCGAGGATTGCGAGATCTTCACCGTAGCCGATGCGTCCTCGTGGAGCGGGGCGGATTGGGTGAGCATCGCGTCCAGCGGCGTTTCCGTGGACGCCGATCGGGTCACGGTCCGCCGCTGTCGCGTGCGCAACGTGAGGTTCGGGATCAGCGTCAGCGGTACCGACGCACGCATCCAGGGCAACGTCATCGACGGCTTTTCCGCCGACGGCCTGCGTGGGCTCGGTGACGACGGCCTCTTCGAATACAACCGGATCCAGAACAACTACGTCGGCGACCCACCGGACGGGAACCACGACGACGGTTTCCAGAGCTGGTCCGTGGGCCCCGGCGGCGTGGGCACGGGCGAGGTGCGGGGAGTCACCCTGCGTGGCAACGTCTTCGTCAACCACTGGGACCCGAACCACCCCCTGCGCAGCTCGATGCAGGGCATCGGCTGCTTCGACGGCTTCTTCGTGAACTGGGTGGTCGAGAACAACGTCGTCATCACCGACCACTGGCACGGCATCAGCTTCCTCGGCATGCGCGACTCCCGGATCGTCAACAACACGGTGATCGACATCAATCAGGTCTCACCGGGCCCACCCTGGATCATGGTGGCTCCCCACAAGGACGGCCGCCCCAGCCAGAACGTGGTGGTGCGGAACAACCTCGCCACCGACTTTTCGCTGCAAGGAGACAACATCGTCGCCGACCACAATATCGAGTTCACGAGTGCGCCCGCCCTCTTCGTCGCGCCGCCTTATGACCTGCACCTGCGGCCCGCCACTGCCGCCGTCGACACCGGCAGCCCGAGTCTCGCACCCCCCCTGGACGTCGAAGGCGTTCCCCGGCCCCAGGGCGCGGGTGTCGACCTGGGCGCCTACGAGAGATGCCCTGGATGCAGCACTCGCTTCTTCACCCTGACCCCGTGCCGCGTGGTCGACACCCGCAACCCCCCGGGGCCGCTGGGCGGACCCGCGTTGGCGGCGGGGATGGAGCGCAGCTTCACCATCGCCAACAAATGCGGCATCCCGATGTCGGCCAAGGCCGTCGCCGTGAACATCGCCGTGACCGGCTCCACCGCGGCCGGCCACCTGCGCCTCCATGCGGGTGGGACCGGGGTGCCTCTCGTCTCCTCCATCAGCTACTCCGCGGCGCAGACGCGCGCGAACAACGCCATCATGCGGTTGAGCACACTCGGGGAGCTCGCCGTGTTCGCCGGCCAGGCCTCGGGGACGGTGCACTTCATCCTGGACGTCAACGGCTATTTCCAGTAGCACAGGAAGAGGGTAGTGGCTGTGGGCAGCCCGTGAGCCGCCGCAATTGACGCGGCGGTGGGCGTGCAGGAGACTCCCCGCAATGAGAGCCCTCCTCTGCGCCTCGTCGGTTCTCTCCGTAGCCGCCCTGGTTCCCGACTCGTCGAGGACTCCAGCCCTCGCCCTGGACGGCGTCACCGTGATCGACGTCGAGAGCGGGCTCCTGGCGCCGGACACGACCGTCGTCGTCGAGGGTGACCGGATCACACAGGTAGGGCGAAGGCCGGCCCTGGAGATCCCCGCCGGCGCTCGCGTAGTGGCCGCGGCGGGCAGGTTCCTCATCCCCGGACTCTGGGACATGCACGTCCATGTCGCCTTTGGCGACTGGTTCCCCGGAGCGAAGGACGTCGCCCTTCCCCTCTTCGTCGCCAACGGCGTGACCGGTATCCGAGACATGGGCGGAGACCTCGCGGTGCTCCAGGAATGGCGTAAGGAGATCACGCAGGGGTCCCTCGTCGGCCCGCGCATGGTGGTCTCCGGGCCCATGCTCGACGGTCCGAAGCCGCGCTTCCCCAGCTCCGTCGCCATCTCCACTCCGGGCGACGGCCGACGCGCGGTGCGAGACCTCAGCCACCAGGGCGCCGACTTCATCAAGCTCCAGTCCCTCATCCCACGGGAAGCCGTGTTTGCGATCGCCGACGAGGCGAGACAGCTCGGGATCCCCTTCGCGGGTCACGTCCCGGACGCCGTGAGGGCGTCCGAGGCCTCCCGGGCCGGCCAGAGGAGCATCGAACACCTCACCGGGATCTTCGAGGGGAGCTCCACCCGGGAAGACGAGTTCCTGAAGGGCGACAAGGGACCGGGGCAGTTCCTCCGGAGCTTCGACGAAGCGAGGGCCGCCGCCCTCACCGCATTGCTCGCCCGGAACCGGACGTGGCAGTGCCCCACGCTCGTCTGGGAGCACGGCGGGAACCTGATCGAGGAACGAGATCTCACGCACGATCCGCTCGCCAAGTACGCGCCGACGAGTTGGAAGGACGTGACGTGGAAGCGGTTCATCGAGCAGATCACCCACGAATTCAACGTGGACAACCTCGCCACCCGAAAGAGATTCGTCGAGAAGGAGCTGGAGGTGGTCCTGGCCATGCACCGCGCGGGCGTCCCGTTTTTGGCCGGCACCGATACCGCGGCCGGAGTCTACGTCTTCCCCGGCTTCAGCTTGCACGAGGAGCTGAGGCTCTTCGTGAAGGCCGGGCTCACGCCGCTCGAGGCGCTTCGGACCGCGACGATCGGACCCGCCACGTACCTGTCGATGCCGGATCGCCTGGGCCGCGTTCAAAAGGGGCAGCTCGCCGACCTCGTGTTGCTCGACGCAAACCCTCTCGAGGACATCGCCAACACGCGGAAGATCCGGGCGGTGGTGGCCAACGGCCGTTATTTCTCGCGGGCCGACCTCGACGCGATGCTGCGTCGCGTGGAGGAGCGGGCCGCGACGCCCTGAGCCTCGCCCCGAGGCACCGCTTCGGAAGATCGCTGTCGGCGGTCCTTCGTGAGGGTTCGCACTGCGCCCTGGGGGCTCCGGCTCTACGATCGGGAGCATGGAGAGCACCGGCAAGCCGCGTCCGGGAACGGCCGACCCCGCCCGGGCCCGCGCCTTGGCACTCGCGGCAGGCCTGCTCTGCGCCTCGGAGGGGCTCGCGCAAACCACTCCTTTCTGCCCGGCCTACACCGCCTCGCCGATCTACCGGCCCCGTATCCGTCAGGTCCAGGCCAACCCCTCCAACTGGATCGGGCTCATCGAGGGGGCGCAGGACGGCGACGAGATCCTCCTCGCCGACGGCGTCTACCACCTCGACCAATACGCGGTCCAGATCAGCCATCAGATCACGGTCCGTGGCGCCTCCGGCAGTCGCGCCGCCGTCCGCATTCAGGGACAGGGGTACGGTGTGCCCAGCGAAGGGTTCATGGTCCACGCGCAGAACGTGACCATCGCCGACCTCACCATGACCGCGATCCGCAATCACGCGATCTCGATCAAGGGGGAGAGCGGAGCCGAGGCCCCGCACGTCTACGACGTCGACCTCTACGACATCGGGACGCAGCACATCAAGGGGACGCCCGGCGACGGCGTGGGCGACGGCGTCGTGGCGTGCTCGCGGATCGGCTACAGTGCGAGCGGCGTCCGCGGGGACTACATCAACGCGATCGACATCCACCACGGTATCAACTGGACCGTCCGCGACAACGAGATCTACAACATCTGGGGCGACGGGACCGGCTGCGAGGTCGACATCGACTGCGGGACGTATCTCTCGGGCGGGGGACCGGCGATCCTGTTCTGGAACAACTCCGCCGGCACGATCATCGAGCGCAACCGGATCGTGGAGTCCTTCATGGGCATCGCGGTGGGCTACGGGACACCTCACCCGGGGGGGACCATCCGGAACAACTTCGTCTTCCGCTCGCAAGCCAGCCGGCCCGGCGCCCGGGGCACGATCGTCGGTGACCTGGGCATCCACGTCCGCGGGGGCAGCGGCACCACGGTGGACCACAACACGGTGATCCAGGCGGGCAGCTATCCGGGGGCGGTGGAGATCGGGCAGAGCCAGGTCGTGGCCGTGCGGAACAGCCTGATCAGCCAGCCGGTCTGGGACCGGGGGGGCAACACCGGCCTGAGCCTCCAGGGGAACAAGACCAATGGGACGGCGGCCGATCTGGTCGCCCCCTTGAACCCGCACCTCGCCGCCGGCTCGAGCGCGGTCGACTTCGCCACTACGGTGACCCTTGCCGGGGTTCCCGACGACATCGACGGTGACGCGCGCCCCCTCGGCGTCCGCCGGGACGCCGGATGCGACGAGTGGAGGGTGTGCGCCGCCGCCGCCGCGAACCTGCGCTTCTTCACGCTGAACCCCTGCCGGCTGGTCGACACCCGGCTCGCGGCCGGCCCCCTCGGAGGACCGGCGCTCTCCTCGGGTGCGACGCGCACGCTCGACCTCAACCAGACCTGCTCGGTTCCGGCCACCGCCAAGGCCCTCTCCTTGAATGTGGCCGTGGCCCGCCCCACCGGCAACGGCTACGTCACGCTCGGCCCCGGCGGCTGTCCAGTGCCGTCCGTCAGCACGATCAACTTCTCGGCCGGGCAGACCCGGTCCAACAACGCGATCGCCAGTCTCGCCGCCGACGGCAGCGGCAACCTGCTCGTGTTCGCGGCGGTGTCGGGCAGCGGGTCGGTCGACCTGATCCTCGACGTCAACGGCTACTTCGAATAGCGCTCGCGCGCCCAATCAATTGAGGTTCCGTTCGCCGAGGGGGAGCCCCGCGACCTACTCGTTCCAGAACGAGTACGAAAGGTGACACTCGGGAATCCCTCGGTTCGCGCCCACGAGCGTCAACACGCACCCCGATGATGGATCGCTGGACAGCGCTCGTCCGGGGTGCCGTCCCGGTTTGACACGGGCCCCGGAAAGTGGAATATTGACTGGCGGGTCATTCTACTGACCCGTTGTCCATGCCCGTCGCGGGAAAGACCCGAAAAGACGTCGTCACGGAGTTCCGCGAGGCCGAGATCCTCACCGCCGCGCGCCAGGTGTTCGCCCGGCGCGGCTTCACCGACGCCTCGATGGAGGAGATCTCGCAGGTGGCGGGGCTCGCCAAGGGCACGCTCTACCTCTATTACCCCTCGAAGCGCGAGCTCTACCGCGCCGCTCTCCGCGCGGGGCTCGTGGCCCTCTGCGAGGCGCTGGAGAAGAGCCTCGAAGCCGCTCCCTCGCTGTCCGCGCGGCTCGATGCCTACGTGGGCACGAAGGTCGCGTACTTCGAAGAGCATGCCGACTTCTTCCGCATCTACCAGGCCGAGTTCGGCAACGCGGCGTGCGGGCCGATGGACCGCGACTTCAGGGACAGCTGGCAGCGGCAGTTCCGGCTGCTGGAGCGGGCCATCCGCGAGGGCATGAAGGGCGGGGGCGCGCGCACCCTCGCCCCCGAGGAGGCGGCCCACGCCGTCTTCGATCTGACCCGGGGCGTGATCGTGCGACGCCTGCTGGGCTGGACCGATGCCCGGAAGGCGAAGAAGGAGGTGGCGTTCGTGGTGGACTTCGTGAAGAAGGCGCTGGGATGTCGATGAGACGCGGTCTCCTCGCGCTCCTGCTGTTGGCGGGCAGCCGGCCCGCGCCCGCCCAGGTCGTGGCCGGCGAGATCCTGCGGGGAGGCGTGCCCTCCGGCCCCGCGAGCCCGGAGGTCCTGCCCCTCACGCTCGACGAGGCCATCGACCGCGGCCTCCAGCACAACCTCGGCCTCATCCTCGGCGAGGAGGCCATCCAGGAGGCCCACGGCGGGTATCGGGAGGCCCGCTCCGACCTCCTGCCCCACGTCCGGGCGGGAGCCTTCGCGGTGAGGCAGAAGATCAGCCTCGCCGCCTTCGGCTTCTCGGGCTTCGGCGACTTCCCCGAGCTCATCGGCCCCTTCAACGTGGTCGACGCGCGCGGTTACCTGTCGCAGACCGTGTTCGACCTCCACGCGCTGCGCCACGCCCAGAGCGAGAGCCTTGCGGCCAAGGCCGCGGAGCAGCAGCAGCGCAGCACGCGCGACGCGGTGGTCCTCGTCTGCGCGGGCCTCTACCTCCAGGCGGTGGCGGGCGAGAGCCTCGTCGCGGCCGCCCAGGCCCAGCTCGCGACCGCGCAGGCCCTCTTCGACATCGCCTCCGACCGCAAGAAGGCCGGCCTCGTGGCCGGAATCGACGTGCTCCGCGCGCAGGTGCAGCTCGCCGCGCAGCGGCAGCGCCTGATCGTGGCCAGGGACGAGGCGGCGAAGCAGAAGCTCGCGCTCGCCCGCGCCATCGGCCTCCCCCTCGGCCAGGCCTACCGGCTCGCGGACGGGATGCCGTTCGCCGCGGTGCCCGCGATCTCGCCCGAGGAGGCGGTCGCGCGCGCCTACGCCGCCCGCGCCGACCTCCAGGCCGCGGAGTCGCGGGTGCGGGCGGCGGAGCAGGAGCGCCGGGCGGCCGCGGGCGACAGGCTGCCCTCGCTCGCGGTGAACGGCGACTACGGGTTCATCGGCAACACCGCGGCCAGCGCCCAGGGCACCTTCACGGTCGCGGCCAGCGTGCGCGTCCCCTTGTTCGAGGGCGGGAAGGTGCAGGCGAAGGTGCAGCAGGCCGAGGCCCGGCTGCGGCAGGCCCAGGCGAGCCTCGAGGACCTGAGGGCTCGCGTCTACTACGAGGTGCAGACGACCCTCCTCGACCTGGCGTCCACCGAGGAGCGCGTGCGGGTGGCCACGAGCGCTCTCGAGCTCGCGCAGCAGCAGCTCGAGCAGGCGCAAGACCGGTTCTCCGCGGGGGTGGCGGGCAACATCGACGTGACCCAGGCCCAGGAGGCGGTGGCCCGCGCCAGCGAGGAGCGCATCGAGAGCCTCTACGAGCACAACGTCTCCAAAGCGGCCCTCGCCCGGACCCTGGGGGTCGCCGAGAAGAGCTATCGCGAGTTCCTGAGAGGAATACCGTAGATGACGAAGCGACGCGTGCAGGCGCTGGGAGCCGTGGGGATCGTCGTGCTCCTGGGCCTGCTCCTGACCTGGAACTACTTCTCCGTCCGGATCTCGACCGACGACGCGCAGATCGACGGCCACGTGAACGCGGTCGCGGCCCGCGTGGGAGGCACCGTGGCCGCCGTGCTCGTGAACGACAACCAGTACGTCGAGAAGGACGCCACCCTCGTGCGCATCGAGCCCCGGGACTACGAGATCGCGGTGGCGCGGGCGGAGGCCGACCTCGCCGAGAACGAGGCCTCGGCGCGGGCCGCCCGCACCGGCGTGCCCATGACCTCCACGATGTCGTCGTCGCAGGAGACCGCGGCGGGCAGCGACCTCGAGGGCGCGGACGCACGTTTCGTCTCCGCGCGCGCGCGCCTGCGGGAAGCCGAGGCCAAGTCCACGAAGGCGGCCCAGGACCTGGCCCGCCTGAAGCCGCTCCTCGCCAAGGACGAGGTGTCGAAGCAGGAGTACGACGCCGCGGTCTCGGAGGCCGACGCCGCGCACGCCAGCCGCGAGTCGGCGGAGGCCTCCGTGCGGGAGGCGGAGAAGGCGGTGGAGGCGGCCAAGGCCCGCCTCGTCCAGGCCCGCACCGGGCCCGAGCAGGTCACGATCCAGAGAGCCCGGGCCGACTCCGCATCGGCCAAGGCCGACATCGCGCGCGCCAACCTCGCCCAGGCCCGCCGCAACCTCGAGCACACGGAGATCAAGGCGGCGGTCAGCGGCATCGTCAGCCGGCGGACGGTGGAGGTCGGCCAGGTCGTGCAGGCCGGGCAGCCCCTGCTCGCCGTGGTGCCTCTCGAGGACGTGTGGGTGGTGGCGAACTACAAGGAGAACCAGCTGAAGCGCATCCGCCCCGGACAGCCCGCGGTGGTCTCCGTCGACGCCTACGGTGGCCGCGAGTACCGAGGCAAGGTCGACAGCATCGCCGCGGCCACCGGGGCGCGCTTCAGCATCCTGCCCCCCGAGAACGCGAGCGGCAACTACGTGAAGGTCGTGCAGCGCGTGCCCGTGAAGATCGTGCTCGAGGCCGGCCAGGACCCGGAGCACCTGCTGCGCCCGGGGATGTCGGTGGTGCCCACCATCCTCGCCCGATGACCACGGCCGACCTGCCCCTGGCCGAGGCTCGGCCCCGGGACATCAGCCCGTGGGTGGTCGCCATCGCGGTGATGACGGCCACGTTCATGGAGGTGCTGGACACCACGGTCGTCAACGTGTCCCTTCCTCATATCGCGGGCAACCTCTCCGCCACCATCGACGAGTCGACGTGGGCCCTCACCTCGTACCTCGTGGCCAACGCCATCATCCTTCCCCTCACGGGTTGGATCGCGAACTTCTTCGGCCGCAAGCGCCTGCTCATGTCGTCGGTGGCCGGCTTCACGGTCGCCTCGTTCCTGTGCGGCCTCGCCCCGAACCTGCCCCTGCTCATCCTGTTTCGCGTGATCCAGGGCTTCACGGGAGGCGCGCTCCAGCCCATCTCCCAGGCCGTGCTCCTGGAGGCCTTCAAGCCCGAGGACCGCGGACGGGCCATGGGCTTCTGGGGGCTCGGGATCGTGGTCGCCCCCATCCTGGGCCCGGTGCTCGGGGGCTGGCTCACCGACAGCTACAGCTGGCGCTGGGTCTTCTACATCAACATCCCGGTGGGCGTCCTTTCCCTCGTCCTCATCCACCTCTACGTCTTCGATCCCGCGTACATCACGCGCCGCTCCGACCGCATCGACTATTGGGGGATCGGGCTCCTGGCCGTGGGCATCGGGGCGCTCCAGCTCCTCCTGGACAAGGGGCAGGAGGACGACTGGTTCTCCTCGCGCTTCATCACCGCGCTCGCCGTGATCGCGTTCGCCATGCTCCTGGCCTTCATCGTCCGCGAGCTGCGCACCGAACATCCAGTGGTGGACCTCCGCGTCCTGAAGGTCCGCACCTACACCGTGGGCGTGTTCCTGATGACGGTGCTGGGCTTCGTGCTCTACGGCAGCCTCGTGCTCCTGCCCCTGCTCCTGCAGACGCTCCTGGGCTATCCCTCGCTGCAGGCCGGCATCGCCCTCGCACCGCGGGGCATGGGCTCGTTCATCGCAATGCCCCTCGTGGGGATGATCATGGGCAGGGTCGACGCGCGGAAGATCCTGGCCACGGGCCTCGTCGTGGGCTCGCTCACCCTCTTCTGGCTCGGCTCCCTCAACCGGAACCTCGGCTACTGGGACATCTTCTGGCCGCAGTTCATCCAGGGGGTGAGCCTCGGTCTCTTGTTCGTCCCCCTCACCACCATCACCATGGACCCCATTCCCCGCGAGAACATGGGCAACGCCACGAGCATCTTCAACCTGATGCGGAACATCGGGGGGAGCATGGGCATCGCCGCCGCCACCACCATGCTCACGCGCCACCGCCAGGAGCACACGAGCACGCTCGCCTCGCACATCGACCTCTACAACCCGCAGGTCCGCGCGCTGCTGGAGCAGATGCGCGCGGCCTTCATGGCCCAGGGGGCCGACCTCGTGACCGCCAACGACCGCGCGCGCGCGGCCGTCTTCGGGATGGTGCAGCGCGAGGCCATGATGCTGTCGTTCACGGACATCTTCCGCTGGTTGTCCGTGCTCTTCGTGGCCATGCTGCCGTTGCTGCTGCTCATGAGGAGCCCGCGGCGCGGCGGAGGCGGGATGGGCGCTTCGCACTGAAGTGCGGCCGCTGGACAGCGATCCTCCCGGGGTCGAGAATTCTCCTGCAGACCACGACGTGCCGATGGAGCCAATGGCCCACCTGATCGAGCCGGCCACGAGCGCCCGAGCCAAGTGCCGAGGCTGTGGCGAGAAAATCGCCGCGGGCGAGCTGCGGTTCGGGGAGAGCGTGCCCAACCCCTTCGCCGAGGGCGACACCACGCACTGGTTCCACCTCGATTGCGCCGCCTTCAAGCGGCCCGAGCCCTTCCTGGAGACGCTCGAGGCGAGAACGGAGCCGCTCGACGGCGGGGAGCGACTGGCGGAGGAGGCGAGGCGCGGCATCGCCCACCACCGCCTCCCCCGGATCAACGGCGCGGAGCGGGCGCCGTCAGGACGGGCCCAGTGCCGCTCCTGCCGCGCCACCATCGAGAAGGGAGCCTGGCGCATTCCCCTCGTCTTCTACGAGGAGGGCCGTTTCGAGCCCGCCGGCTCCCTCCACGTGCCGTGCGCGCAGGCCTACTTCGAGACGATCGAGATCGTCCCGCGCCTCAAGCACTTCTCTCGCAACCTGAGCGACAAGGACCTGGGGGAGATCCAGGCGGAGCTTCAAGCCTCCCCTCCACAGACCTCGCCTCCCGAATCCCCTCCGGGTGCGGCTTCGTCCTAGACCAGGGTCCCCGCCAGGCTGACGCTCAGAGCCAGGAGCGTCGTGTTGAAGAAGAAGGCGATGACGCCATGCAGGAGGACAAGCCGGCGCAGGGAGGGTGACTGGATGGACACGTCCGAGGTCTGCGAGGTCGCGCCGATGACGAATGAGAAGTACAGGAAGTCGGCGTAGTCCGGCGGATCTCCCCCCGGAAAGTCGAGGCCGGGGCCCCTCTTCCCCCTATCCAGGTAGTACTCGTGGGCGTAGTGCAGCGCAAAGGCGGTGTGAATGAAGCACCACGAGAAGAATATCGTGACCACGGCCAGCGCGAAATGCGAACTCCGATGGGCCGGGGCGAGGCCGACGAGGTGCCGGACGATGGCGGCGAGGCTCGCGACCGCCGCGCCCACCGTGAGCGCCAGGACCACGGCGGCCCCGTCGTCTTGCTCTCTCGCCCGCGCGCGCATGCGTTCCACGTCCGGGCGCAGCATCATCGTCCACGCCAGCGCGACGTAGAGCCCGGTACCGGCGTCCCAGGCGACGAGTGCCCTCGTGTCGGATAGGAACGCAACGGGGGCCACGGCCATCGCCAGGTAAGCCGCCAGGCCCACCAGTGCCGCGGCCGTGAGCCGCGGCCGCAAGCGTATCTGGTGCAGCACCGTTCGCAGCCTCTTCCCGAGGCGGGGCCGAGGTTGACCCATGGCGAGCCCCTTCTTTCGCTCCGATCATGCCTCGTGCAGGCTGCTCGTGTCTCCTGACCAGGACCTGCCTTCCGCCGCGAGGCCCGACACGACCGGACGGTCGGTCACTCGAGAGGAATGCGCCCGGCGTTGCGGGCCAGCCACTGGTCGAAGGTCTGCAGCGCCGGGTTGAGGCTCCGCGCGAACGCCGAGGTTGCGCGCGCCGCAGAAGTCGTCGTTGAAGTCGCGCTTGAACTGGAACATGTTGCCCAGGTCGTCGGCGCCGGGGAATCCGAAGCTCCGGTACACCTCGGGCGGGCACGGCGTTGTAGCGCACCTCCTGGCCGAGCGCCTTGGTGAGCGCCGCGGCCATCTGCGTCGCCGGTCAGGTGCTCGCCCGCGATGCCGACGGTCTTGCCGATGTACTCGCGCCCCTTCTTGAAGATCCCGTAGGCGCACTTGCCGATGTCCTCGGCGGCGATGCCGGGCAGCTTCTTGTCGCCCATCGGGCAGCGTGATGGCCAGCGTGCCGTCCGGGCCCTTCTTCGGACCCATGCCGAAGTGGATGAAGTTGTCCCAGTAGAACGAGGTCAGCAGGAACGTCGTCGGCACGCCGAGGTCGGTGAAGAGCTGGTCGGCCTCGCCCTTGGCGTCGAAGTGCGGGACCTTGTACTTGCCCATGAGCGTGGGCATGCGGTCGTCGCTGAGAGGCACCCACTTCCGCGTGTCCTCGAGCGTGGACCAGATCACGTGCTGGACGCCGGCGTCCTTGGCCGCCTGGGCCATGGCCGCCGCCTCGGCGAGCTCCTTCTCCGGCGAGAAGTGCGCCCAGAAGAACGTGACGCAGAACGCGCCGTAGGCGCCGGTGAAGGCCTTCTTCAGGCTCTCCGGATCGTCGACGTCGGCGGCGACGACCTCGGCGCCGAGCTTGGCCAGCTCCCTGGCCTTCTCGGAGTTGACGTCCCGCGTGAGCGCCCGCGCGGCGAAGCCGCCGCTCGGGTCGGCCAGGATGGCGCGGACGAGCCCGCCGCCCTGCGCGCCGGTGGCGCCCACGACCGCGATGATCTTCTTGTCAGCCATGACGATCTCCTCCTTTCGGCTTCAGCTCGACACGAGCCGGAACTGGGCGAACACGTGAGGATAGTGGGGCTGGAACCAGTTGCGGAAGCTGCGGCGCACGAGGGCGTCGTCGGTGGCCCAGGACGCGCCTTTCAGGACGAAATGGCGCCCGTCGAAGAAGTCGGCGGAGTAGCCCGGATAGGCGGGGAGCGGCTCGAAGCCGGGGAAGGGCGCGAAGGGCGTGGCCGTCCATTCCCAGCCATTGCCCGTGAGGTCCAGGACCCCGAAAGCGCTCTCGCCATCCGGATGGCAGCCCACCGGCGTCGGCGTCCAACGGCGGAAGCCGAAGTTGCCGTGGCCGCTGCGGGGGGGCTCGTCGCCCCAGGGGAAGGGACGAAACCGGCCGTCGGGTGTTCCGTGAGCAGCCCGGTGGTATTCGGCTTCGCTGGGCAGCCGCCTTCCGTGCAGACGTGCGTAAGCCGAGGCCTCGGCCCAGGTCACGAAAACCGGCCAGTCCAGGGCCTTCTCGAGGGGCACGTCGCCGAAGACGTTACGGACGGTGTGGGTCCCGCTCTCCTTCTGCCAGAACGGCGGCCCTTGTCGGGAGCCACCCTGCAGCCACCGCCACGCCTCGTCGCTCCAGAGGCGTCGATCGGAATAGCCGCCGGACTGGACGAAGACCAGGAAGTCCCGGTTGCGGACGGGAGTGGCGTCGATCGAGAACGCCTCCACGGCGACCTCCAGGGCCGGGAACTCGTTGTCCCAGCCGAAGGGAAGCGCGTGGCGGTCGGCCCCGAGACGAGCCGGACCCGCGGGAATGAACAGAGGCTCGGCGCCCCCTCCCGCGAGCCTGGGCGGGGGCGCCTCGAGGGAAGGCGGCCGCTTCCGCGCGTGGTCCAGGCGAAGCAGCATGTACATCAGCGTCTCGTGGTGCATCAGCTCGTGCTCCACCACCAGGAACGACGTGCGCTCGAGCCCGGGTTCGTCGAGCCGGGGCCCCAGCTCCTTCCGGATGCGATCGCGATAGGCGCGCACCTCCGCGAGGGCCGGCCACGCGGTGGCGTCGTCGGGACCGATCGAGAGGTCCGGAGGATCGATGCCGCGCGCGAAGAGCTCGTCGAACTCCGGCCGGAATGCCGCACGCCCGAGGGCCCCCAGGCCGAGATGCTGCCAGGCGAAGGCGGCGAGGTGACCCACGTAGAACAGGAAGGGCTGGCGAAGGCGGATCGGGCGCTCCCGAAGAGCGTCCTCGTCGATGAGGGCGAAGAGCGCGTCCGACCGGCTCCACGCCGCTTCCAGCCGGGCACGGGTCGCGGAACCGACCGGGGTGGAAGCGCTCATGCGACCGTCTCGCGGCGCAGCAGCGCGAGGGCGAAAAAGTTCCTCTCGTCCGTGTACCAGCGCTCCCGGACGAGGCCGCTGCCCGCGAGCATGCCTTCGAACGACCCCCGCGTGTACTTGCAGCTGATCTCGGTGCGGATCTCGGCCCCGCGGGCGAACTCCAGGTCGAGACCGCTCGCCGGCACCCGCACGTGCTGGGGGGATATGGCGCGCAGCCTCATCTCGATCCAGGATCTCTCCCGATCGAAGAAGGCGACGTGCTGCCAGGCCTCGGGGACGAAGTCCGCGTTCAGCCGGTGGTTCATCACGAGCAGGATGTTCCGGTTGAAGTCGGCGGTGACGCCCCGGGAGTCGTTGTAGGCCGCCTCGAGCCGGGCCACGTCCTTCACGAGGTCGACCCCGACCAGGAAGCAGTCTCCGGGAGCCAGCCGCTGCGCCGCATCCCGGAAGAAGGCGGGAACGACGGCGGGATGGAAGTTGCCGAGGGTGCCGCCGAAGAACAACAGCAGTCGGCCCCCGCCCGGCCCGAGGGGAGCGAGGCCTTGCGAGAAATCCCCGACGAGACCGCGTCCCACGAGCTCCGGATAGTCCGCGTGGAGCCGGGCGAGGGATACGCGCAGGAACGCTTCGTTGATGTCGAAGAAGACGAGGCGCTTCGTCCCCTGACGGCGTCCCGCGTCGAGGAGAAGACGGATCTTGCGGCCCGCGCCCGATCCCAGCTCCACGATCTCACGAGGACGCGCCCGGTCCACGACCTCCCGCGCCACGCGCTCGAGAATGCCGAGCTCGGTGCGCGTCGGGTAGTACTCCGGGAGTCGCGTGATCTCCTCGAAAAGGCGGCTGCCGCGGTCGTCGTAGAAGTACTTGCTGGGCAGCTCGGGGAGGGCGCGCCGCAGGCCCTCGCGAACCTCCTGGGCCATGAGCTCGAGGGCGGAGGTGGCCTCGGCTCCTCGTGTGGCTGTCGCCTGCTTGTTCACGGCTGGAACCTCCGTCCGCTCCGGGACCCGCGAGCGGGCGCCCCCCTGGCTGTCTGAGAGTTGTCCTGGCTGGATCAGTCCCAGCCCGAACGGGGACTGTATGCCCGGGCCGGCCCCGCCATCAAGCAGAAAAAGCCGAGGCCGGTGTGCGGTGTCTCTGCGTGTCCAGTGACGGGAGTCACAGGCGCAAACGGAGGGGACGCTCACACTGTCGGCGTCGTCCAGCCCTCGGACACGCTGATCCGACCGGCCCGCAGCCCGCGGGTGATCCCGGCGTCGGAAGCGGCGGATCACGGGCGGCCCCTCCTCCCCCGCGAGTGACCGCTGCCACCTTCAGCGCTTTTCCGGCGGCCCGAACGCTTCGGGGAGAAACGAGACGAACTCGCGAGATGCTCGTGCGCATCAAGAAGGAGAACGAGGATAGGATTGCGAATGTTCGAGGAAGGGCGGGTGAAGCCGATGAGCGGCGCGGTCACATTGGCCAGCGACTGAGGAGCCCGTGGATCCCCGTGCGGTTCGCGGTTTCGTCGCCGGAGTGGGGGTGGTCGTCCTCGCGGCCCTCGCGACCCTCGCCCTGTCCGGTCGGTTCCGCTCCCCTCCCGCGCCTCCCCCGGTTCCAGACGTCGAAGCGCGCCTCGATGCCGCCCAGGGCGCGCTCGACCGCCAGGATTACACGACGACCTTCACGGAAACGCAGACCGTTCTCGAGCGTGATCCCGGGAACCCTCGCGCCCTGACCTACCAAGCCATGGTGCGTCTGGAGATGGGTCAGACCGCGACCGCCTTGCGCATGCTGGAGGAGGCACGGGCCAGGGCACCCGACTCGATCGCCGTCTACGCCTACGGCGCGATGGCCTACGTCCGGGCGGGGCGAACGCCGGAGGCGGAGGTCCTGATCACCGACGCGAAGGCGCGCTTCCCCGATCAGGCCGCGATCCTGGACGGGGATTTCGCGCGGATGAAGGAACAGGCGGCCCGCGAGGCCCCGCTGCCCTCCCCCGGTGCTGTGGATCCCCACGCGGAGATTCTCCCGCCCGTGCCCGCCGCCCTCGGCTCCGGCGGCGAGGGCCCCTCCGAGGAGCCGCTCACCGTGGCCGGTCGTCTCGAGATGGACCAGTCCCTTCGGGAGCGGCTGCCGAACCGGGTCGTCGTGTTCGTGACGCTGCGCGCCGCCGGCCACCGCGGGGGGCCAGTGGTCGCGACCCGCCGCGTGGAGACGCCGAGCTTCCCCGCCTTCTTCGAGGTGGGACCGAAGGACACGAAGGACGGGGCCCCCCTCCCGTCGCGGGTGCTCGTGGAGGGGCGGGTCGATGCCGACGGAGACCCGGCGACACGATCGCCTTCCGACCTCACCGGGCACGTGGACGGGGTGGCCCCCGGCCGGTTCGACGTTCGGCTCTTCCTGCAGCGGCCGGCGCCCGGGATCGAGTAGCATGCTCGCCGATGACCGCGATCGTGGCGTCCGCGCTCTATCGGCGCTACGGCCGGCGCTTCGCGCTGCTGGACGTGAGCTTCGAGTTGCCGGAGGGAACGCTGGCCATCCTGACCGGCCGCAACGGCTCGGGCAAGTCCACCCTGCTTCGGGTGGTGGCGACCGCGCTGCGGCCCGACCGGGGCGGGGTACGTGTCCTGGGCCACGACGTGGCCACCGAGCCCGAGCCGGTGCGGCGCTCCACCGCGCTCCTGGGTCACCGCACGTTCCTCTACGAGCCCTTGAGCGCCTGCGAGAACCTGACCCTCGCCGCTCGCCTCATCGGGGGCGAGGCCTCGCGGCCGGCCGTGCTCGAGCGGCTCCGCGAGGTGGGCCTGGCGGAGCGGGCCGACGATCCGGTCTCCACTTTCTCGGCGGGGATGCGCCAGCGCCTCGCCCTCGCCCGCGTCCTGCTGAAGGAGGCGCCGGTCGTGCTGCTCGACGAGCCCTACGGCCACCTCGACCCGCCCGGCTTCCGCCTCGTGGACGGGATTCTCGAGGCCCTGCGCGCGAAGGGCCGTACCGTCCTCATGGCCACCCACCTGATCGAGCGGGGCCAGGCCCTGTGCGGCCAGGCCCTCCTCCTGGAGAGCGGCCGTCTCCTGTATCAGGGACCGGCCCGGGACCTGCCGCAACCGGACGGGCGCTCCGGCTTCGCGGAGGGCGGGTTGTGAAGGGGACCTCGGAGGCCCGTGCCCTCGTCCTGCTCCTGCGCAAGGACCTGCTCCTGCAGTGGCGTGAACGCGCGCAGAGTGTCGCCATCCTCGCTTTCGGAGGGTCCGCGCTGCTCCTCTTCAGCTTCGCGGTGGGTCCGGACTCGCAGGCCCTGCGCCAGCAGGCCGCGGGGTATCTCTGGCTCGGGCTGCTCCTCGCCTCCACCCTCAGCCTGGCCGAGAGCTTCGAGCGCGAGCTCGAAGACCACGCCCTCGAGGGCGTGCTCCTGCTGCCCACGAGCCCGCGGGCCGTGTTCTATGCCAAGGCCGTCGCCAACTGGATACGCCTCGCCCTCGTGGGCGTGGCCCTCGTGCCGGGGATGGTGGTGCTCTACGACGCGGGCACCTCGCGCCTGCCCGCCCTCTTCGGGGTGATCCTGCTCGGCACCGCGGGCCTCTCCGCGCCCGGCACCCTCTACTCCGCCATGACCGCCCAGGCCCGGGCGCGACAGACGCTCCTGCCCCTGCTCCTCTTCCCGCTCGTGGTGCCGGTGCTCATCGCGGCGGTCAAGGCCACCTCGCTTCTCGTCCTGGGCGACCCCATGGGACAGCTCGGCCCCTGGACGCGCCTCCTCGGCGCCTTCGCCCTGATATTCTGGTCGCTCTGCGGCCTGCTCTTCGGCCGCGTGGTGGAGGATTGATGAAGACGCCGTCGAGGGCGGGAGCCTCTCCCGCCTTTCTCGCCCTGGGCGCGGCCCTGCTCCTGGCCGGCTCCTACTGGGGCCTCTTCCGGGCGCCCGCCGAGGCCTACATGGGCGAGGTGCAGCGCATCATGTACGTGCACGTGCCCACCGCATGGAACGCGATGCTCGTGCTCACCCTCGCTTTCGCCTGCTCGCTGGGGTTCCTCTTCACGAACCGGTGGGGGTGGGACCACACCCTCGAGGCCTCGATCGAGGTGGGCCTCGTGCTCTCCGCTCTGCTCTGCGTGCAGGGCTCGCTGTGGGCCAAGCCCACCTGGGGTGTCTGGTGGGATTGGGACCCGCGGCTCACCACCACCGCGGTGATGGTGTTCGCGTTCGGCGGCATCCTCGCCCTGCGCGCGTTCGTGGACGACCCGGTGAAGCGGGCGGTGTGGTCGGCGGTGGCCTGCATCGTCGCCTACGTGGACGTGCCCATCGTCTACTTCTCGGTGAAGTGGTGGAACTCGCTCCACCAGATGCAGTCGACGCCGGAGACCGTGTCCAAGGCGTTCCATTTGCCGCTGCGCGTGAACGCGTTCGGGGTGCTCTTCCTCTGGATCGGGCTCGTGATGCTGAGGGCCCGCCTCGCCGCCCTGCGCCTCGCGGAGGAGACGGCGCCGCCCCCCGAGGCCGCGCCCAGCCCGGGGCGCGCGCCGCGACCCTCGCCGGGAAGTGCCTCGTGAGCGGCAGCGGCGTGATCCAGGGCGGCACCGAGTTCGTGTTCGCCGCCTACGCCGTGACCGCGGCGGTGTTCGTCGCGCTCACGGTCTCGGTGGTCGTGCGCTGGCGCAAGGCCGTGGCCGCCGCGCGGCCGGGGTCGAGCCCCGGGGGCGGGGGCCGAGCCGATTGAGCCATTCGGCCCCTGGCCTGCCCGCGGAGCGATGGTGTATGGTGATCGTGAGCATTCTCGAGAGCCGGGTATGAGCGAAACGAAGCTGCCGGAGCCGACGATTCCCGCGCGAAAGGGCGGCCACACGAAGTGGTTCGCCCTCGGCGCGCTCGGGGTGGCCCTTCTCGCCTTTCTCGCGATCACGGTGGGCGGGATCGGCCAGAACCTCGTGTACTACTGGGCTCCCAAAGATCTCCGCGCGGCGGGGGACAAGGCGGTGGGCGCGACGATCCGGCTGGGGGGCCAGGTGGCAGTGGGCTCGGTGCAGTGGGGGGAAGGAGCCTCCGACCTCGAGTTCGACGTGACCGACGGCACCGCTACCGTACACGTGGTCTCGAAGGGCGTCCCCCCCAGCTCTTCCGGGACCGGATCGGGGTGGTGGTCGAGGGCACGATGACCAAGGCGGGCCACTTCGAGAGCCGCCGGCTCATGGTCTCCCACGACAACCAGTACCGCACGCCCCAGGACAAGAACGTGGACATCAAGACACTGATGCGCTCCACCCAGGGACTCGAGGGAGGCGCCGCCATGCCCGAGCCCGCGGTCCCCGCGCGGCCCTGAGCGGATAGCACTTCTCCGGCATTTCCATGATCCCCCTCCTCGGCCGCACCCTCATCCTCCTCGCCCTCGCCGCCGCGAGCGCGGGCGCCCTCGTCGGCTTCGTGGCGGGGTCGCGCGGCAGCGCGATCGGGTGGGTCTTCACGCGCCGCCTGGCCTACGCGTTCGCCGCCTTCATGGCCGCGGCCAACCTGGTGATGGTGTACGCCCTCCTCGCCCGCGATTTCAGCGTCAGCTACGTGACCCAGGTGGGGTCCCGCTCGGTGCCGGACTGGGTGGCGGTGGTCAGCCTGTGGTCGTCCCTCGAGGGCTCGATCCTCTTCTGGGGCCTGGTCATGGGCGCCTACGTCGCGGTCGCGACCTGGAAGCTCCGCGACTCGCACCCCGAGTACATGCCCTACGCGGCCGCGGTCTGGCTCGCCTGCGGTGCCTTCTTCGCGTTCCTGCTCGCGGGGCCGGCGCAGCCGTTCCTCACGGTGCCCCATCCGCCCGCGGACGGACCGGGGCCGAACGCGCTGCTGCAGAACCACGTGCTCATGATGATCCACCCGCCCTTCCTCTATTCGGGCTACGTGGGGATGACCATCCCCTTCGGCCTCGCCTGCGCCGCCCTCCTCGTGGGCCGGCTGGGCCACGACTTCATCCGCCCCCTGCGGAACTTCCTGCTCTTGCCCTGGATCTTCCTGACCATCGCCATCGTGCTCGGGGGGTGGTGGGCCTACGAGGTGCTGGGCTGGGGCGGCTACTGGGCCTGGGATCCGGTGGAGAACGCGTCGTTCCTGCCCTGGCTCACCGCCACCGCCGCCCTGCACTCCGCGCTCCTCGTGGAGCGCAAGGGCATCCTCAAGGGCTGGACGGCGACCCTCGTGCTCGCCACATTCCTCCTCACCATCCTCGGCACCTTCATGACCCGCTCGGGGGTCTTCAACTCCGTGCACTCGTTCACCCAGAGCGCGATCGGCCCCACCATCCTCGTCTTCCTGGCCGTGGCGCTGCTGTTCTGCGTCGGCCTGCTCGCCCTGCGGGTGGACAGCCTGGCCGCGGAAGGACGTCTCGAGCCCGGCCTCTCGCGGGACGCGATGTTCCTCGTGCAGAACCTGATCTTCGTGCTCTTCACGTTCACCGTGCTCCTCGGCACCGTGTTCCCCCTGGTGGTGGAGGCGGTGCGGGGCACACAGATGAGCGTGGGACGGCCCTACTTCGACCGCATGGCGGTGCCCCTGGGAGTGGCCCTCCTCTTCGTGATGGGCGTCGGGCCCGCGCTGCCCTGGGGACGGGCCACGCGCGAGCAGGTGCAACGCGCGCTCCTGCCTCCCCTCGCCGGGGGTGCCGTGCTCCTGCTCGTGGGCCTCGCCCTCGGCGCACGCAATGCCTGGACTCTCCTCACCCTCTTCTTCGGCGGCTTCACCGCGCAGGTCACGCTCCGGGAGATCGCGGTTCCCGTGCGCCAGCGCATGCGCGCCCACGCCGAGGGGGCCCTGGGTGCGCTCGTCGCGGCCCAGCGGCGCTCCCCCCGACGCTTCGGCGCCTACGTCGTGCACGCGGGAGCCGTGCTCATCCTGGTGTCGATCGCGGTCTCGAGCACGCTCGGCACGTCCAAGGAGGTGCAGCTCCACGAAGGGGAGAGCACGACCGTCGGGGCCTACACCCTCACCTTCGCCCGGGCGGAAGAGGTGCGCGAGCCACACCGCGTGTCGGTGCGGGCGCGCATCGAGATCGAGCGGGGCGGGAAGAGCCTGGGCGTGCTCCACCCGAGCATGAACCAGTATGAGAGCCAGCGCGAGCCCGTCGGCACTCCCGCCGTGCGCACGAGCCTCCGCGAGGACCTCTACCTCTCGGTGATGAACATCGACCCTGCGCAGGGGACCGTGGGCCTGCTCGCCCTCGTGAACCCGATGGTGGGGTGGATCTGGATCGCCACCGCGATCATGGCCGTCGGCGGGGTGATCGCGCTCCTGCCCATGCGCGCAGCGGCCCCCGCGACGGTGCGTGCGGCGTCCGCTTCGGCGGTGGTGCCCGAGGGGTCGGGCTGATGTCGGCACCGCCACCCCAGGCGGTGGTCCCCCGGCGAATGAACCGCAAGGCCCTCGCCCTCGGCCTCGGAGTGGTGCTGCCGCTGCTCGCGATCCTCGTGGTGAACCTCGGACGCGATCCCCACTCCGTCAAGTCCCCCCTGGTCGGGCGCCCGGCTCCGACCTTCGCGCTCCCCCCGGTGGGCGGGGGCGACCCCGTGCGCCTGGAGGCGCTGCGGGGAAAGCCGGTGGTCGTGAACTTCTGGGCGACCTGGTGCGTGCCCTGCTACCAGGAGCATCCCGCCCTCACCGGCGCGGCGCGGGCCATGGGCGACGACGTCCAGTTCCTCGGCGTCATCTACGAGGACGAGGAAACGAAGGTCCGCGCGTTCCTCGGGGAGCGGGGCAGCGCCTACCCGACGCTCCTCGACGAAGGAGGCCGCACCGCCATCGCCTACGGCGTCTACGGCGTGCCCGAGACCTATTTCATCGATCCCGTCGGCCGCATCGTCGAGAAGTACGTGGGCCCGCTGGACGGGCCCACGATCTCGCGGCTGGTGGCGCGTGCCCGGGAGAGCGCGCCGTGAGGCATGTGCTCGCCCTGTGGCTTCTTACCGGGGTGGGCGCGCTCGCCCAGGGCGGGCCGCCTCCCACGGCTTCCGATCCTGCCGCGGTCGTGGGCGCGCCCCTGGGCCGGCCGCTCGCGGGCCCCGCCCTCGAGGCGGGAACGGAGGAGGTGGCGGCTCTCCTGCGCTGTCCCGTGTGTCAAGGCCTGTCTGTCGCCGACTCTCCCTCGGCCATGGCCCAGAACATGAAGACGGAAGTACGGGTTCTGCTCGCCAGGGGCTTCAGCAGCGACCAGGTGCTCGCGTACTTCGAGAGCTCGTACGGCGAGTTCGTGCGCCTGAAGCCGCCCCTGCGCGGGGTGAACTGGCTGGTCTGGCTGGGCCCCCTCTTCGGCCTCCTCGCCGGCGGGGCGGTGGTCGTCCTCGCCCTGCGCCGGTCGCGGCGCGCGGTGGCGGCGGGGGCGCCGGCCGAGGGACCGCTGCCCGCGCGGGACACGCTGCCCGACGATCCGAAGCTGGCCGCGGCGGTTCTCCGCGTGCGCGAGCGGGCCTACGGGTGGCCCGGCGGCCGACCCCCCACGGCAAACGCACCGTGAGCGGCCCCGGCGGCGTCGACTGGACCACCGCGCTCGGCGTTCTAGGCGCCGGCCTCGTGCTTGGCACCGTTCTCGTGTGGACGCTCCTCGCTCGGGCCCGGGCCGCGGGCCCCGTCCGCCCGGGCGACCCCGGCGAAGCGCTGGTCCAGCGTGATCTCGAGGGCAAGCAGAAGGCACTCTTCGCCCAGCTTCGCGAGCTGGAGGACACCGCGAGCAAGCGAACGGCCGAGCAGCTCGCGCGCGAGCGCTATGCCCTGGAGCTGGATGCGGCCCGCGTGCTGCTCGCCATGGACGCGGTCCCCGCCGGGCCCCGACCGGGGGCGCCTGCCGTCGCCGCTCCCGCGAGCGCCCCGCCTTCCGCGGGCGGCAGCCCGGCCCTCCGCGGCTTCCTGTGGGGGACGACGAGCGCGGGTGCGGTCGGCCTGCTCCTCTTCCTCCTCTACACGCAGGCCCGGCCGCGGGAAGCCGGCGGCTCCGTGACCGGAGAGGTGCCGATGGGACGGGCGGGCGGCACCCGGTCCGAGCCCGCGAGCGGACCCCCCGACGCCGAGGAGGCGGGCCTGCGGGAGAGGCTCGCCCGCAACCCCGACGACCTCGACGCCCACATGGACCTCGCCCGCCTGCACCTCTCCCGTCAGGACATGATGGGAGTCTGGAACGAGACCAAGCTCGTCCTCGAGCGCTCCCCCGGCCATCCCAAGGCCCTCGCCTACCAGGCTCTCGTCCGCCTCGCCATGGGGCAGGGCGACAAGGCGGTGGAGATGCTCGAGCAGGCACGGGCCCGCGACCCGAACCTGATCGACGCGTACGTGAACCTCGCTCTCGTCTACGAGCGCCTGGGCCGGCGGAAGGACGCGGAGAAGGCCGTGGCCGAGGCCTCCCGCCGCTTCCCCGATCGCGCCGCGTCGCTGCGGCGACTCTGGGCCGAGATCCAGAAGGCGTCCGCGCCCGCCGCCTCCGCGGATGCGGGCGAAGCCGATCCCCACGCGGGCCTCGGCACTCCGGGCGAGGGCGGGGCGTCCCGCGCGGTCGCAAACACGAGCCCCGCGGCGAGGCCGGCCCGGCGGATCTCGGGCACCGTCGTGCTCGACCCGTCGCTGCAGGGACAGATCGCGCCGGGAGGCGTGCTCTTCGTCTTCGTGCGAGAAGCGGGATTCGGGGCGGGCCCGCCCATCGCGGCCCGGCGGCTGCCCGTGTCGTCCTTCCCCGTGGCCTTCGAGATCGGCGAGGACGACGCGATGACGGGTCAGCCCTTCCCCGACGACCTCCTGGTGGAGGCACGGCTCGATGCGGACGGAGACCCCACCACGCGTCCCCCCACCGATCCGAAGGCGAGGGTCGACGATGTGAAGGCGGGCACAACGGGATTGAGGCTCGTGCTCAAGCGTCCGTCTTGAGCGGGGGATCGAGCGGAGAGCGGAGAGAGCGCCTCAGCGCTGGGCGAGGCGCTGCGCGCGCTCGAAGCCGTCCCGCGCGGCCAGGAACTTCTGGGCGGCGCGCGCGAAGGCTCCGCTCGTGAAGAGAGCCTCTCCCTCCTTGGCCTGACCCTGCGCCTCGGAGAAGGGCTGCAGCTGCCCTGCCTTGGCACGCTCGGCCGCGACGCGGGAGGCGTCCTCGAGCCGCCGCGCCTCTTCCGCCCGGGCACGGAAGCCCTTGTCCAGGGCGGCGGCGAGCTCCCCGGCGGCGGGGTGATTGGGGTCGGCCGAGAGCAGCTTCCACAGGGCGTCGGACGCCTTTTCCGTGTTCTGGGCGGCGATCTGCGCCCGTGCCTCCGCCTCCGCCGCCTGCATGCCCTCGAGCGCGCCCCGCGCTCTCTCCAGCACCTTCTTGGCCTCGGCGCTCTTGGGGTCGAGCTTCAGGGCCCGCTCCGCCTGCGCGGCCGCTCCCGCGTAGTTCTTGTCCTCGAGCCTCTTCTGGGCGAGCTGAACCTGGTTCGCCGACAACGCCTCGGTGAGCGCGCTGATCTGCGCCTGGCCGGATTCCTGGGCGGACGCCCCGGGGGCGGCCGCGGGCGTGCCCGGGCCGAGCACGTAGGCCGCACCGCCGGCGACCGCGAGGAGTGCCATCCCCCCCGCGTAGAGCGGCCAGCGGGGACGGGGCCGCGGGGCGGGGAAAGGCCGGCGCGAGGGGTCCACTTGCGTGGTCGACCGACCGGAAAGAGTGGCCGGCGTGCGGCGCAGGCCTTGGCCGAAATCGGGGGCGCGGGAGGGGTCCAGAGCCACCGCTCCCACCACGCGCTTGTCCGCCGCGGGCGCGGACGCTGCGGGCCGAGGGGCGGCGGCCGGCTCCACCACCATGGTGGCCTCGCTCACGCCCAGCTCGGATTCCAGCGAGGCCTCCGCTTCCCGACCTTCCGCCATCGCGTGGCGGGCGGCCCGCACCGCGTCTCGCAGCTGGCCCGCGTTCTGGAAGCGTCGCGCCGGATCCTTGGCGAGCGCCCGCTCCACCACCTCCACGACGATGGGGGGAACGTCGATCCACTTTCGCAGGGGGTCGGGCTCGTCCTGCATCACGTGGAAGAGGACGGTGTGCATGGAGTCGCCGTCGAACGGCTTGTGGCCGGACAGGATCTCGTAGAACACGGAACCCAGGGAGAACACGTCGGAGCGGGCGTCGACCTTCTCGCCCTTCACCTGCTCCGGCGACATGTAGTGGGGCGTGCCCATGACCATCCCCGTCCGAGTCATGTCCGACGAGCTGAAGCGGGCGAGGCCGAAATCGAGGATCTTCACCTGGCCGCTGGGCTGGACGTGGATGTTGGCGGGCTTGAGGTCGCGGTGGACGACATCGGCGGCGTGGGCAGCGGCGAGGCCGTCGCTGATCTGGTCCATCGCCTCGAGCTTCTGGTGCAGGTCCCCGAGCGCCTGGTGGCCGATGAGGTCCTTGAGGTCCCGCCCCTCGAGGAGCTCCATCGCCATGTAGAACTTGCCCTTCTCCTCGCCCAAGTCGTAGACGGTGATGATGTTGGGGTGGTTCAGCTTGGCCGCGGCCTCGGCCTCGCGGCGGAACCGCTTCCTCATGTCCTCGTCCGCGCCCAGGCTCGCCGATATCATCTTGATGGCGACGTCGCGGTTCAGGAAGGGGTCGTGGCCCTTGTAGACCTCGCCCATCGCCCCCTGGCCGATCTTCGACAGCACCCGGTACTTGCCGATCTGCTCGATCTGCATTTCCGCCTCAGCTCGATGGAGGGGGGCCGGGACGACTTCGAACGACTCCGACGGGACGGCCAGATATGTTAACACGCAGCGACCTGGTGGCTCACGCGGCAAATGCCGGGCTTCCCCGGGATTGTTGACACCCGAGCCCCGAGGGCGGACACTACTTGCTGATGCATCAAGGCTTTGCGAGCGCGCCCACAGGGCGCGAAACGCGGAAGGGGGATGCTTGATGGCGAAGAGGTTGATGTTGGCTCTCGCGTGCTGGGCCGTTGCCGCTCCCGGGGCTTTCGCCCAGAGCCGGCAGAAACTCGCGTTCCTCATCCCCGGGCTCTACGGCCCGCAGGGCCTGAAGGTCGACAGCGCGGCCCTGTTGCCGAGCGGCGAGACGCACTCCGCCCATTTCAACAGCGCCTTCCAGGCCGAGTTCACGCAGTTCAACATCTCGCTCGCGAGCCAGCTCGCGGCGATACCCCTGCCCTCGCCGGCCTCCGGCTTCACCTACACCCTGGACCCCGGGCTCGGCGTGATGACGCGCTCGACCCAGAGCTTCGGCCCCATCTACACCGAGCGCGCGGAGACGATCGGAAAGAAGAAGGTCTCCCTGGGCCTCAACTTCCAGCGCTTCGCCTTCGACTCGATCGAAGGGCAGGACCTGGGAACGGTTCCCGCCGTCTTCACGCACGACGCCCCGGCGCCCGGGGGCCGGGCCGACGTGGTCTCGACCACGAACGCGATCGACATCGCGGTGGACCAGACGACATTCTTCCTCACCTACGGCCTCCTGAGCCGGCTGGACGTTTCCGTCGCCGTGCCGTTCGTGCGGGTCGACATGTCGGTGACCTCGGATGCCACCATCAACCGGATCGGCACGGGATCAAGCCTCGCCGTCCACTACTTCGCGGACCCGTCGGCCCCCGGGAGTTTCGGCAACACGAAGCAGTTCGTGCAGTCCGAGACGGCGAACGGCCTCGGGGACGTCGTGATGCGCCTCAAGGGCACCGCGATCAAGAGCAGCCACACGGGCCTCGCCCTCGGGGTGGACTTCCGCTTCCCCACCGGGGACGAGGAGGACTTCCTGGGCTCGGGCGCGACCGGGGTCAAGCCCTTCCTCGCCCTCTCCTTCGCCCTCGGCAAGGCTGCGCCCCACCTCAACGTGGCCTACGCCTGGAACGGCAACAGCGTTCTCGCCGGCAACGTCGTGACCGGAGCGGAGGCGAGCCTGCCCGACGAGCTGCTCTGGGCCGCGGGCTTCGACGCGGGCCTGGCGAAGCGGCTGACTCTCGTGGCGGACGTGCTGGGCCGGCACGTGATCGACTCGCCCCAGCTCCAGACCAAGACCTTCACCGGACTCGACGGCACGACGACGCTGCCCGACATCGGCTTCACGACCAACTCCTTCGACGTGATCACCGGAGCCTTCGGGCTCAAGTTCAACCCGGGGGGCAAGCTCCTCATCGACCTCAACGTGCTCGTGAAGCTGAACGAGTCCGGCCTCCGGGACACGGTCACGCCGATGGTGGGCCTGGAGTACAGCTTCTAGACGGCGCTCGCGCCTACTGACCGATCTCCCGGATCGTCCAGCCCTCCGGTCCCTTGACCATCGTGAGCTGCTGCTGGAGCGAAACCGGATTGCCGTCGATCGTGTCCTGTCGTGAGATGCGCACGCGAGCCATGGATCCGTCGATCTGGATCGAGGTGACGGTGGCGCTCACCTTGTAGGACTTGTACTGCTTGAAGACCGCGCGGAGGCGCTTCTCCTCCTCCGCCGAGAGGTTGGGCTTCACGGCCCGGAAGAGGTCGATGTCCTTGGACTGGATGGCCCGCGCGTACTCGTCGACCACCCTGCGGATCGCGGGCTCGTCGTTGGTCGGGGCCGGGGCCGAGGGGAGGGGAGTCCGCGCGGTCGCCACCGGCGCCAGCGTCGCGGGGGCAAAGGTGGTGGCGGGTAGTGTGGGGGGCGGCGGCGTGGGGAGCGCGGCCAGGGTGGGAGGAGGCGTACGGGCTGCCGCCGCCTGCTGCGCCTCCGCGGCGCGAAGGGCACGATCGAAGCCGTCGCGGCCCTCCAGGAACTTCCGGGTGGCGACCGCGAACTCGCCCTTGCCGAAGAGGCGCTCCGCTTCACGGGCCGCCGCCACCGCGGGCGCGTAGGCGGCCTGCGGCTCCGCCTTGCCGCGGTCGGCCGCGGCGCGGGACGCGCTCATCGTCCGCCGCGCCTCCTCGGCCTGGCCCCGGAAGTATCGATTGAGCTGGGCGGCAAGCTCGCCGGCCACGGGGTGGTTGGGGTTGATCGCCAGCACCCTGGAAAGCGCCTGCGAAGCGGCCTCGGTGTCGCCGGCCTGCACGGCCTTTCGCGCGGTCTCGGCGGCGGCATCCAGCTCGGCAAGGGTCGCGCGGGCCTTTTCGATGACGTGGCGGGCGTCCGCGTTCTCGGGGTCCAGCTTGAGCGCCTTCTCCGCGAGGGAGATCGCCCGCGAGTAGTCCTTGTCGTTGAGGCTCTCCTGCGCCAGCTCGACCTGGCTCGTCACGAGGGCGTCGGTGAGCGCGCCCATCTGCTCCTTGGCGATGTCACGTCCCGTCGAGGGAGTCGGCGTCGGGTGGAGGCGGGTCCACACGAGCGCCCCGCCCACCACCACCAGCAGGACGGCGGCGCCGACGTAGATCGGCCATCGCGAGGAGGGCCGCGGGGCCGGGGGCGGGCGCAGGGGAATCTCGGTCGGGGGGACGCTCTTCCGGGCCGGCCGGACCCGGCCGGACCCGGACCCGGGAATCGAGCTACTCCTCGCGAGAGGGGTCCCGCGCCGAGAAAATCCCGGGGGTCCCGTCGCCTCGACGGGCCGAAGCCGGTCCGGCGGAAGGGTGGCCGCGATCGGCGATTGGTCGAGGATGCTCGTCGCGTCCGCGTCCCCCGACCACTCGAGCAGGGCGAGGCCCTCGCGCTCCTCGAGCTGTCCGGAAAGGACCTGCTCCACCACCCCCAGCGCCCGCCTCATCTCTCCGGCATCGCGGAACCGCCGGGCAGGGTCCTTGGCCACCGCGCGCTCCAGGATCCGCACGAGGGTCTGGGGCAGGTCGGGCGCCCAGCGCCGCGGGGGCTCGGGCTCGCTCTCCGCCACCTTCATCAAGAGCGTGTGGAGGGAGTCCGCATCGAAGGCCTTGTGGTCGGTGAGGATCTCGTAGAAGACGGTGCCCAGGGAGAACACGTCGGAACGGGCGTCGGTCTTTCCGCCCCGCACCTGCTCCGGAGACATATAGTTGGGCGTGCCCATGCTCGTGCCCTTGGCGGTCATCTCGGAGTTCCCGAGCCGCGCGAGGCCGAAGTCCATGACCTTCACGCTCCCGTTCGGCAGGACGTGGATGTTGGCGGGCTTGATGTCGCGGTGGACCACGTCCTTGGAGTGGGCGAAAGCGAGGCCGTCGCAGACCTCCTCCATGATGCGCAGCTTCTCGGGGAGGGAAGCGAGGGCCGGGCCTCCCATGAGCTGGCGGAGGTCCTTGCCCTCGAGCAGCTCCATCGCCATGTAGACGCGGCCCCCCTCCTCGCCGAGGTCGAAGACCGTGACGATGTTGGGGTGGTTCAGCCGGGCGGCGGACTGGGCCTCGCGGAGGAAGCGCTTGCGCGCCTCGGCGTCCGCTCCCATGCTCTCGGAGATCGTCTTGATCGCGACGAAACGATTGAGGACGGGATCCTGGGCCTTGTAGACGACCCCCATGGAGCCCTGCCCGATCTTCCCCAGGACCTTGTATTTCCCGAGCGATTCGAATTCCACGGTTCGGCGCAGGATGGTAGCACGGCCGGAGCGGCCCCGCGGGGAGGGGACGGATGTGGGTCGCGGGTACGGGCTAGAGGATCTTCCCCGGATCCGGCTTCGCTGGCTCGGTCTTGCCCGGTTCCGCCTTCCCCGGCTTTTGCCCCGGCGGCTGTGATTCGCCCTTCTCGAGCCGGACCTTCAGCTCCTTGCGGAAGCCGCGCTGCACGTCGATGTCCTCCTCGAACCGGGCGTAGCCGCCCTTGTAGACGACGAGGTGGTGCACGCCTTCGGGAAGCCACAGGTACGACGGATAGCCGTCGAGGTCACGGGCCTCGGCGAAGTACCTGCCATCCACCCACACCTCGGCTGCACCCGGCTTGGTGTTCAGGTCGACCGCACCGTATCCGGACGCGAAGGCGGCGCTCATGTCGATGCCGCCCGGGGGGCCGTAGCCCCAGGGTCCCCAGTAGGGGCCGAAGTAAGGTCCAAAGCCGGCGGCGAAGTAGGGAAAGCCGAAGCCATAGCCGTAGCCGTACCCGTAATAGCCGCCGATGAAGACGGGGCCGCCATAGCCGCCGTGGTAGCCACCGCCGTATCCGCCGCCATCCAGCCGCCGCCATGGCCGCCGCCATGGCCGCCGCGCCCCTGGGCTTCGGCTACGGTGGGCAGGCTCGCGGCTGCTGCGCCCAGGAATGCCGCGGCCACGATGATCGTGCGGGTGCGTCGCCAGAGGGTCATGATCAGGTCCTCCCGAGGTCGGCGGGTCGTAAACACCTCACCCGCCAATCATCACTCAAGCAAGAGACATGCCGATCCCGCTCCATCGCTCCACTCGCCTGAAAAGGCTCTCTTTGCGGCGAGCGGAGCGATGGTGGCGTCCCGGAGCGATTCCATTGTCATCCCCGCAGGTCGCGGGCGGCGCCCCCGGGAGGACATCGAGAGCACGGGTTCGAAATGGGGCGCAACCCGGGGAAGTCGGAGAACATGCGCGTACTTATTCGTGCCGCTCCGTAGACGCTAGGGACGCGTCCCTGAAGGCGCCGGCCCTCAATCTCCGCAAACCCTTCCTGCCCAAGGGAATCGCCCAAATCGCCCAACCGCACCCCGAGCGCCGGATCCCGGTACGCCCCTTGCCAAGGCTAGAGGCGATTCCGTTTGTCCAAGAAACCCATTCCAGTGGAGGAACCCTTGCTCGACCGATGGCTTCACCCTCGTGTGCTGCTCGCCGCCCTCGTCCCGTTTCTAGCCGGCGACGTCCTCGCCGGCACGGCGCTCGCGTCCACCCTGCAGGGCCGCGTGCTCGACCCGCAGGGCAAGGGTGTCGTGGGCGCCCGCGTGGTCGTGCAGGAGACGGGAACGGCGCTCCACCGCGAGACGACGACCGACGCGGCCGGCGCCTTCACCCTCCCCGAGCTGCCCCCCGGGACGTACACCCTCGTCGCCGAAGCCCAGGGCTTCGCGCCCCGGAAGCGGGAGGGCCTGGCGTTGGCGGTGGGCCAGAGCTATCGGCTGGAGGTGACCCTGCAGATCGGGGGCCTCGCGGAATCGGTGGAGGCGGTGGCCGAGGGCACGCTCGTCACTGCCGGATCCTCGACCGTGGACGGGGTCATCGGCCAGACCGCGATCGACCGCCTGCCCCTAAACGGCCGGAACTTCATGGAGCTGGCCTTCCTCGTCCCCGGCAACGTCCCCACCCCCAACTTCGATCCCACCAAGACGAACAGCGTGGTCGTGGCCTCGGCCGGCCAGTTCGGACGGGGGGGGATGATCACGATCGACGGACAGGAGAACAACGACGACGCGGTGGGCGGCCCGCTCCAGAACATCCCCCAGGACGCGGTGCAGGAATTCCAGATCGCCACCAACCGCTACGGCGCGGAAAGCGGCCGCTCCGGCGCGTCCGCGATCAACGTCGTGACTCGCTCCGGCACCGACCAGCTCCGTGGCACCGCGTCGTTCTTCCTCCGGGACAAGGGCCTCCAGGCCCTGCCCGCGACCTACGACCGCACGCAGGAAGCCCCGCCCTTCGACCGCGAGCAGTACGCCCTCGCCCTGGGGGGGCCCATCAGGAAAGGGACCGCCCACTGGTTCGCGGCCCTCGAGTACCGCGACCAGAACGGGGCCGTGCTCGTGGGCGAGCGCGACGTCCCCACCCGCACGATTCTCCACACGTTCGCCGCCGCGCCGCTCAGCGACTGGCTGGGGACCGCCCGCCTCGACTGGAGCCCCTCCAGCCGCGACCGCCTCACCCTCCGGTACGCCTTCGAGAACGCGGACGACACGGGCCCCAGCACGCTCGAACGGTCGATCGGCTCCGCCACCCAGCGCCAGGACAGCACCAACGTCTACAACGCGGTGCTCGGGAGCTGGGTGAAGACGCTGTCGCACACGAGCCTCAACACCCTCGCCCTCAGCTACAGCCGCTACCGGAACGACATCGTGCCCGTCGCCCCCGGCACGCCCCAGCTCACCTTTCCCTCCATCCAGGACGGCGCCTCCTTCCGCGTTCCCCAGGCCACGAACCAGGACCGCTGGCAGCTCGCGGACAGCCTGGCCGTCGTGCGGGCCGCCCACAGCCTGAAGTTCGGGGGAGAGGTGCAGCGCATCGACAGCAGCTTCGACCTCGGCGTCTTCCAGGCGGGCCGCCTCGAGATGGTGGAGAACTTCGCGGAGTTCGACCACAACGGCGACGGGCAGGTGAACGACGACGACCTGCTCTTCGCGGTTACGCTGCGGAGCGGCTTTCCCGACCGCAACCTGCTCCTGGACGGCTGCGACAACACCTACTTCGCCTTCTACGCCCAGGACGACTGGCGGGTGACCCCCGAGCTGACCCTGAACCTCGGCCTGCGCTGGGAGATGGACACGAACGTCAAGAACATCAGCGGCTATCCCGACACGAACCCGCTGGTACGCGACTTCTACGTGGGCGACCGGAACGCGGGACAAGAACAACTTCGGCCCGCGGATCGGCTTCAACTGGGCGAGCACGGGTGGCCGCCTCAGCGTCCACGGCGGCTGGGGGATCTACTACGACCGGATCACCCTCGAGATCGCCTCCCTCGAGAAGGGCCTCGACGGCCGCGCCCTGCCCGTGGAGGTGAGGGCGGGCAACGTCTTCTTCCTCGACCCGAGCACGGGACAGTTCCCGCCCTTCGCCCCTTCGCTCGCCAACCCCTTCACCGGCTTTCCCCTGCCCGGCGCCGGCGCCTCGGGCATCAACATCATCGACAACGCCATGCAGACCCCCCAGGTCCAGCAGTGGAACCTGGGAGCGGAGGTGCGCCTCGCGCGCAGCCTCTACCTGCGCGCGGACGGCCTCTACAACAAGGGGACGCACTTCATCCTCGGGGTCCCGATCGGGACGGTCTTCAATCCCGTGGTGGGGGGACCGGACCGCGTGCTCAACCTCGAGTCGAGCGTGGGCACGCGCTACAAGGGGCTCCTCATGTCCCTCGAGCGGCGCGGGGGGCGCCACCAGTTCCTCGCCTCCTACACGCTGGCCAAGGCCGACAACTACTCGAACGACGACCAGATCCCGTTCTCGAACGGCCCCATCGACCCGAACGACCTGCAGCGCGAGTTCGGCCCGAGCCCGAACGACCGGCGGCACCGCTTCACGCTCGCGGGATCCTTCGAGCTGCCCGCCGGCTTCCGGATAGCACCGCTCCTCACCTGGTCGACCCGCGTGCCCATGGACATCCTGATGCCCGACGCCAGCCGCCGCGTGCCCACCCTGTCCCGCAACGCGGGGGCCCGGCAGTTCGACACCGCCGCGGAGCTCAACGCCTACCTGCGCGGGCTCAACGCGAGCGGGGGCGTCGATGGTACGCTCCTTCCCCTCGTGGGCGACGACGCGCAGTTCAGCGACACCTTCAGCTCCTTCGACCTGCGGCTCTCCAAGGTCTTCGGCATAGGGGGCCAGCGGTCGCTCGAAGCCCTGGTGGAGGTCTTCAACCTGTTCAACGTGACCAACATCCTCGGGGTCTCCACCCGCAACTACTCGGGATATGCCAATGCGCTCACGCGCGATTCGGAGGACCCGTCGAATCCCGGCTTTCTCCGGTCTTCGAGCTTCGGGAAGGCCGTGACCACCGCGGGGGGCGTGTTCGGCTCGGGCGGACCCCGAGCCTTCCAGCTCGGGTTGCGGTTCCAGTTCTGATCCGCTCCCTCGGCCTCGTGCCCGCCACCTGCCTCATCGTGGGGCAGGTGGTGGGCATCGGCATCTTCCTCACGCCCGCCGACATGGCGCGCGGCCTCGGCGCCTCCGGGCTCGTCTACGCGATGTGGCTGCTCGCGGGCTTCATGGCCTTCACCGGCGCCCTCTGCTACGGAGAGCTGGCCTCCCGCTTCCCGGAGGCCGGGGGCGCCTACGTCTACCTGCGTGAAGCCTGGGGCGAGCCTTTCGCCTTCCTGTACGGCTGGAAATGTCTGCTCGTCATGGACCCCGGGCTCACGGCGGCGCTCGCCGCCGGTCTCGCCGAGTACGTCGCCTACCTCGTGCCCCTGGACGCGGGCGGGAAGAAAGCCGTGGCCGTGGTCGTCATCCTTCTCCTCGCCCGGTCACCGTGGTGGGCACGCGCGTGGCCGCGGGCACGCTCGTGCTCGTCACGGCCTTGAAGCTCGCGCTCCTCGCCGTGATCGTCGTCTGGGGCTTCGCCTCGAGCGGCGTCGGCCTGGGAGCGCGTGCTGCCCTCGCTCTCCCGCCCCCCCGACGCCGCCCCCCTCGTGGCCGCCCTCGCCGGAGGCTTCGTCGCCGCGTTCTTCTCGTTCGGCGGCTGGTGGGAGGCGGCGCGCATGGCGGGCGAGGTCCGCGACCCGCAGCGCACCCTGCCGCGGGCCTTCGTGCTCGGGGTCACTATCGTCACCGCCGTCTACATGCTCACGAGTGCTGTCTTCCTCGGCCTCGTCCCCGCCGGCGAGACCCGCAATGCAGACGCCTTCGCCGCGCGCGTGGGCGAGCGGCTCTTCGGGCCGGCGGGGGGGACCGTGCTCGCCCTGGGAGTGGTGGTCTCGGTGCTGGGCAGCCTGGCCGCGGTGATGCTCGCCTCGCCCCGCGTCTACGTCGCCCTGGGACGGGACGGCCTCTTCCCCGCGCGGCTGGCCCGGCTCCACCCGCGCCTGGGCACGCCCGCCACCGCCATCGCGGTACAGGCCACCCTCGCGATCCTGCTCGTGATCGTGGGGACGTTCTCCGAGATAGTGGCCTACTTCGTGTTCGTCACGGTGGCTTTCATCGCGGCCAGCGTGGCCGGCCTCTATCGGCTGCCTCCCGCGGCGCAGGGATTCCGGACCCCGCTTCGCCGCGTCACGCCCGCCGTCTTCGTGGGCCTCTCGATCCTGCTGCTGGCGCTGCTGGTCGCGGGCAAGCCCACGCAGGCCCTGCTCGGCCTCGCCGTGGTCTCCCTGGGAGCGCCCTTCTACCTGCTGCTGCGCCGCCGCGGGGTCCTGGGCCGGAGAGAAGCGTGACTGCCCGAGGCGGGCGAGCTCAGCGCGTGCCCCTGGCCTGCGCCACCGCCGCGGCCAGGCGATCGGAAAGGCCCGCGTACCCCTCCCGCGCGATGCCCGCCGCCCGCTCCCGGTATGACTCCGGGTCTTCGGGCGTCCAGGTGGCCAGCCCGTCCACGTACCGGTTGAACATGCAGAACGCGGCCGCGATGAGCACGGTGTCGTGAATCTCCCGGTCCGTCGCCCCCTCCCGCCGCGCGCGCTCCACGTCCTCGGTGCGCACGCTCTTGCCCCCCTGCTGGACCCTTCCCGCGACGGCGAGGAGCGCCTTGAGCTTCGCCGAGATCGGGGCGCGCTCGGGGTCGCGCTTCACCTGGGCAACGAGGGCCTCGTCGCCGAGGTAGTGGGCGGCGATCGCGCCGTGGCTCCGCTCGCAATAGGCGCAGTCGTTCTGTGCGGACACGTAGGCGGCGATCAGCTCGCGCTCCGCCGGCGAGAGCGTGCTCTCCCCGCGGAGCAGCACCTCGGCCAGCTCGCCCATCGGCTTGGCCGTCTCCGGGCGGAAAGCGAGGGGCCCGCGAATTCCCGGCAGACCGTCCGGCAGCTTGATATGAGCCATGTCTCCGAATCCTGCCACACGGTCGCGGGGCGCGCCAAGCCCCCGGGAAGGCGACCGGCCGCTCGCCCGATCGTCCCCGACGGCCCGTCGTAGAATCGCCCGCCCCATGCGCACTCTCGACTCCGCTCGATCCTCGGGCCTCCGGCGCGACCTCGCCCTCCTCCGGCGCATCGCGACCATGCTGTACCAGTACTGCTTCGAGGGAGGCCGCCTGCGCCGGGAGTACCGCCGGAAGGAAGCGCGGGGCGAGGTCTTCTGGGTGGATGCGGGCGGACCGACCCGCCACCGCGAAGAGGCGATGCGGAGGCCGGGATGAAGCCCAAGGCACCGCCTCCGCCCGTGTACGCCTTCGGCTACCTTTCCCCGCCGGTCTCCGGGAACGTGATCAACGGCCTGGGCGAGACCGCGAAGGCACGGGCGCGCAAGGTGTTCCACAGCAGCTCCGGGGAGCCCCTGGCCTGGAAGGCGCTCGACGACTTCTTCAGCATCATCAATCCCTGGCCGGTGGTGCGGCACGTGCTGTTCAACACCTGGCAGCTCCGAAAGTCCGACGGGCCCGTGCATCCCCGGCGCCGGGAGGTCGCCGACCCCGCCGCGATGACCGGGGAGGTGAAGGCCCTCGCCCGGCGTCTGGGTGCGCCCCTCGTGGGGGTGGCGGAAGTGCGGGAAGACTCGCTCTACGAGGGACGCGACCCCGGCCTGCGCTACGCGATCTGCCTCGGCATGCCCATGGACTGGGAAGAGATGCAGCACGCACCTCAGCCCCGGGCCGCGGCGGAGGTGATGCGGACCTATCGTGCGTTGGCCAGGGTGGCGGTCCGGCTCGCGGAGGCCATCCGGGCCATGGGCTGGCCGGCCCGCGCCTACGCCAACCCCAACAGCACCGACATCCTCATGATCCCCCTCGCGGTGCGCGCCGGCCTGGGAGAGCTCGGGAAACACGGATCCATGATCGGCACGGAATACGGCTCGAACTTCCGCCTGGCCGCCGTGCTGACCGACCTGCCGCTCGCCCTCGATCGGCCGGTGGACATCGGGGTCGACGACCTCTGCGCGGTCTGCCGGCGCTGCGTCGACGACTGCCCGCCCCGAGCCATCTTCGAAGAGAAGCAGCTCGTACGCGGCGAACGGAAGTGGTACGTGGACTTCGACAAGTGCATCCCCTATTTCGTGAAGACGTGCGGCTGCGCCATCTGCATCGAGGTTTGCCCGTGGAGCGAGCCCGGGCGCGGGCCCGGTCTTTCGGAGCAGCTGCTCGCGAGACGGCGAGCCCAGGGCTTCGCCGGAGTCTCGGGCGGATGAGCCGGGGGGGAGCGGCTTCGATCGCCGTCGTGCTCCCGGTGGTCGTCTTCCTGGGCGGCGCCGGTTGCCGGGGCCCGCTGCGCGTGCCCGAGGCCACCTATCGGGAGACGGTCTCCGCGTTCTACACCGGCCTCGCCGCCTTGCAGACGAGCCAGGAGGTGCTGGCCCGGGAGAAGCTCGACCGCGTCACCGTCCTCGTCCCCGAGGAGCCGGCGGGCTGGGCCGACGTCGGCCTGCTCCTCCTGCGGCAGCAGGAGGTCGAGCCCGCGCTCGAGAAGCTCACGAAGGCCGCGGCCCTCGCTCCCCGGAGCGGCGCCATCCAGCGGCTGCTCGGGCTCGCCCGGAGCCGCCAGGGGAAGCTTCCGGAAGCGGTGGGCCACTGGAAGCGGGCCCTCGCGCTGGATCCCGGCGACGAGAAGGCGGCCTTCGCCCTCGCCCAGGACGCCGAGCGTCAGGGCGGCCCGGAGAACGAGGCGGAGGCGCAGCGCGTGCTGGAGACGCTTCTCGGCCGCTCCGAGAACCTGGCCGTTCGTCTCGACTATGCGCGCCTCTGCGCCAAGCGCGGCGAGGGGGCCGCGCTGCAGAAGGCCATCGCCCCGCTCGCCGAGGCATCGCGCTCGTGGCCGCCCGAGGCGCGGGAGCAGCTCCTGGCCCTGCAGGCGGCGGCGGCCAACCCGCGCGCGGCCGCGCCGCGAGTGGCCTTCCTCAAGAACGTCCTCCTCCGCGAGCCGGCCTACCGGCGGGCCCTGCAGGCAGTGAGCACGCCGAGGGGCGAGGTGGGCGAGCCGCTCGTGCGCTTCCTGGCCCTCGAGAATCCCCCGCCGCAGCCGGCCGCGCCCGACGCGGCCCTTTCGTTCACCCACGAGCCGGCGACGGCCCTCGGGACGGGGGTGTCGTCCTGGGTGGGACCGGTGTGGCTCACGGGCGAGGGATCGCCGGTGGTGATCGCGGCCGACGGCACCTCCGTCGTCGCCGGAGCGGGAGGCTCCCCGCTCTGCGCGTTTCCCGGCGGCGCGAAGCGCGACCCCCCCGGACCCGACGGCGTCCTGGCCGCCGACCTCGACTACGACTACCGCACCGACCTCGTGCTCGCCGGGGCGGGCGGCTTGCGCCTCCTGCGCCAGACGGAAGACGGCCGCTTCTCCGATTTCACCGCCGCCGCCAGGGTCGCCGCGGGCGTCGTGGGTGCGGCGGCCTACGGGGCCTGGGCCGCCGACGTCGACACGGACGGCGACCTCGACGTGGTCGTCGCTCCCGTGGAGGGTCCGCCCTTCATCCTCCGCAACAACGGCGACCGCACGTTCACAGAGCAGCGACCATTCGGCGGCGCGACCACGATCCGCGGCTTCGTCTGGGCGGACCTCGACGGCGAAGGCGTTCCCGATGCCGCCTTCCTCCAGGGGGACGGCTCCGTTCGCGTCTTCCTGAATCAGCGCGGAGGGGTCTTCGTGGAAGCGGCGACGCTCACGGGTCTGCCCAGGGCCGCCGCCCTCGCGGTGGCGGAGGCGAGCGGCGATTCGCTCCTGGACCTCCTCGTCCTGACCGCAGGGGGAGCGGTGGGGCGCCTGTCCTACCGAGAAGAGGGACCACGATGGGAATGGGCGGAGGTCGCGAAGCTCCCCACTCCCCCGCCGGGGCTCGAGCCCGGCCGGGCGTGCCTCGTCGTCGCCGACCTCGACAACAACGGCGCCGTCGATCTCGTGGTGGCGGGCGCCGCCCGGTCGGCGGTGACCCTGGCCGGCCCGGGAGGCTCCTTCACGCTGCTGGCCGTGCCTCTCGGCCTGCGGGTGCGCGCCGCCGCCGACCTCGACGGCGACGGTCGCCTCGAGCTTCTTGGAATAGACGCGGAAGGACGCGCGGCGATCGCGAAGAGCCGGGGAACGAAGTCCTACCGCTGGCAGTCCTTGCGGCCCCGCGCCGCCACCGCCACCGGCGACCAGCGCATCAACTCCTTCGGCATCGGCGGCGAGGTCGAGGTGCGCACGGGGCTCCACGTGCAGACGCAGACGATCGCCACGCCCTACGTCCACTTTGGGCTGGGCGAGGCGTCGCGCGCCGACGTCCTGCGCATCACCTGGCCGAACGGCGTCCTGCAGTCGGAGTTCGACAAGCCGGCGGACACCACCGTGCTCGCCAGCCAGCGGCTCAAGGGCTCGTGCCCCTGGCTCTTCGCCTGGAACGGACGCGAGATGGCCTTCGTGACCGACGTCATCTGGCGCTCGCCTCTCGGCCTGCGCATCAACGCCCAGTCCACCGCGGACGTCCTCATGACCGAGGACTGGGTCAAGATCGCGGGCGACCAGCTCGCCCCGCGTGACGGCGTCTACGACCTCCGCATCACCGCCGAGCTGTGGGAGACGCACTTCTTCGATCTCCTGTCGCTCCTCGTGGTGGACCACCCGGCGGGCACCGAGGTCTTCGTGGACGAGCGCTTCGCCGTCCCCCCGCCGAAGCTCCAGGTCGATCGCCACCGGTCCGGTGGGGGCGCTGCGCGCGGCGCGCGACGACGGCGGCCGCGACGTCTCGGAAGTGGTGCGATCGCGCGACGGCCGGCATCTCGATCTTCGCCGGCCGGGGCGCCTACCAGGGCGTGACCCGCGACCACTTCGTGGAGCTCGAGCTGCCGGAGCAGGCGCCGCGGAAGGGGCCGCTCTGGCTCGTCGCCCAGGGCTGGGTCCACCCGACGGACAGCTCGGTCAACGTCGCGATCAGCCAGGGCGCCCACGCCGGGCCCCGCGGGCTTTCTCTCCAGATCGCCGATGCCGCCGGGCGCTTCCGCGAGGCACGTGGCGGGCTCGGCTTCCCCGCGGGCAAGGACAAGACGGTGCTCCTCGACCTGACCGGCCTCTTCCCGTCGACCGGACCGCGGCGACTCCGGCTCTCCACCAACCTCGAGATCTTCTGGGACCGCCTGGGCTGGGCGCAGGGGCGCCCCGACGTGCGCCTCGAGCCGCGTCGTCTCGACCTCGCCGCCGCCGAGCTGCGCTACCGCGGCTACTCGGTCACCGGGCAGGACGCCCCGAGCGCGCCGGAGAGGCCCCGCTACGTCCTGGCCGGGACGGCGCCGCGCTGGCGTGACCTCGAGGGCTACCACACGCGCTTCGGCGAGGTCGGCGAGCTGCTTCGGCGAGTCGACGACCGCTACGTGATCATGAACGCCGGCGACGAGATAGCGCTCGTCTTCCCGGAGGCGCTGGCACCCGCGCCCGGGCTCGTGCGGGACTTCGTCTTCGTGGGCGACGGCTGGGTCAAGGACGGCGACTACAACACGACGTTCTCGCGGACCGTGCTCCCGCTGCCCACCCACGAGACCGGGCGCTACGCCACGCCCCCGATCCGGCTGGAGGACGATCCCGTCTATCGTCGGCACCCGCGGGACTTCGAGGAGTACCACACGCGCTACGTGTCTCCCGAGAGCGTGCGCGACGCGCTTCGCGCTACGATCGATGCGGTGCCCCGATGAAGCGGTTCGCCCGCCCCCTGCTCGCCCTCGTGTTCCTGGGCCTCCTGGCCACGCCCTCCCTCGTGCGCTGGCTTCGGCCGGCCCCCGCAGTCCACGGGGGACGCGGCCGACGCCTTGAGCCGCTACGGCTTCCGCCTCACCGAGTCGGCGAAGGCGGCGGGCCTCGACTTCGTGCACGAGGCGCCGACGTTCGACCCGAAGCTCGAGCACATCATGCCGCAGGTGGCGTCGATGGGCGCGGCGGTCGCGGTCGTCGACTTCGACCGCGACGGCTGGCAGGATCTCTACGTCACCAACAGCAAGGAAGGCTCGAAGAACCGGCTCTACCGCAACCGGGGCGACGGCACGTTCGAGGACGTGGCGGAGACGGCTGGGCGTCGCCGACGTCAATCGGGCCGAGACCGGCGTGTCGATGGGCGCCGTCTGGGGCGACTACGACAACGACGGCTTCGAGGACCTGTTCCTCTACCGCTACGGCCGGCCCGAGCTCTTTCACAACGACGGCGGCAAGCGCTTCACGCGCGTGAGCGAGCACGCGGGGCTGCCCGCCTGGGTCAACGCCAACGCGGCGGTCTGGCTCGACTACGACCGCGACGGCCGCCTCGACCTCTTCCTCGCCGGCTACTGCGCCGAGGACGTCAATCTCTGGAAGCTCGCGGACACGAAGATCATGCCGGAGAGCTTCGAGTACGCGAAGAACGGCGGCCGCAAGTACCTCTTCCACAACCTCGGCGGACGGTCGCTTCGAGGAGACGAGCGCGAAGGTCGGCATCACCTCGCGGCGCTGGACGCTGGCGGCGGTGGCCGCCGACCTCCGCGGCACCGGCTATCCCGATCTCTTCCTCGCCAACGACTACGGCGTCTCCGAGCTGTTCGTGAACGAGGGCGGCACGGTTCCGGGAGGTCGGCGCGCGAGACCGGCGTCGGCTACGCGCCCAAGAGCGGCATGAACGCGGCGGTCGGCGACGTGTTCAACGAGGGCCGGTTCGCCATCTACGTGTCGAACATCTCCGAGGAGGGTATCCTCGTGCAGGGCAACAATCTCTGGGTGCCCACGGGCGACGAGAAGGGCCTGCCCCGGTACGAGAACCTCGCGACCGCGATGGGCGTCGACCTCGGCGGCTGGAGCTGGGGCGCGCAGTTCGGCGATCTCAACAACGACGGCACCCTCGACCTCTATCTCGTGAACGGCTACGTCTCGGCCTCGAAGGAAGAGAGCTACTGGTACGACTACTCGAAGATCGCGGGCGGGCACAGATCGTCATCTCCGACGCGAAGAACTGGCCGGCGATGGGAGCCCGCAGCCTGTCCGGCTACCAGCAGAAGAAGGTCTGGATCAACGACGGGGCGGGCCGCTTCCCGGACGTGGCGCAGGTGGTCGGCGCCACCGACCGCTACGACGGCCGCGCCGTCGCGCTCGCCGACCTCGGCGACCGCGGCGTCCTCGACGTGGTCGTCGCCAACCAGCGCGGGCCGCTGCTGCTCTACAGCAACGAGGTGGCGCCCGGACCGCGACTGGATCGCGTTCGACCTCGAGGGCGGCTGCGTCGGCGACCGCCCTCCGCTCCGTGCACGAACCGCAGCGCGATCGGGGCCCAGGTGGCCCTCGCCTGGAACGGCCAGGAGCAGGTCCAGGAAGTCTCGGGAGGATCGGGCTTCTGCGCCCAGAACCAGCGGCGGCTCCACTTCGGCCTCGGAAAGGATGCTTTGGTCGAGAGGGCGCGGGTGCGCTGGCCTTCAGGTAAGATCGAAGAGCTGGCGCGGCCGGAGAAAAACCGCGTGCACAAGCTCAAGGAGCCCCCGTGACGACCCAGGCAACCCTGGCCCCTACGGCCCCCGCGGCGAGAGAGGGCCGGAGCTTCGGGATAGACAAGCGCTACCTCGCCCCGATCCTGGTCACGATCGTCCTCGTCGTCGGCCAGGTCACCTTCGGCTTCCTCGAGAGCTGGTCGCGCACCTTCCTCGCCATCGCCACCGCGATCCTCGTGGAGCTCGTGCTGGGCCGCCTCTTCGGGGGAACGTGGCCGCACCTGGCCAGCGCCTACATCTCCGGCATCAGCGTGGGCATGCTCGTACGCTCCCCCGAGATGTGGCCCTACGCCCTCTGCTCCGCCCTCTCCATCACCTCCAAGTACCTGATCCGCGTCGACGGCCGCCACCTCTGGAACCCGTCGAACCTCGGGGTGGTGGCCATGCTCGTCCTCGCCTCGGACAGGGTGGCGGGGCTCTCCGTGCAGTGGGGAAACAACCTCCTCGCCATGGTCGTGGTGTGGGCCTTCGGGACGGTCATCATCAACGCCCTCGGCCGCTTCCACATCACCTTGACCTACGTGGTTTCGTTCCTGGCCTTCTCCGTCCTGCGCGCGGCCGTCACCGGCCATCCCTGGCTGGCGGAGGTGGCCCCGATCACGGGCCCCATGTACCAGCTCTTCATCTTCTTCATGATCACGGACCCCAAGACCACGGTCCACCCGAAGTGGGCGCAGTGCCTGGTGGCCTTCCTCGTCGCCGCGGTGGAGGCGGTGCTGCGCCTCCTCCAGTTCGTGCACGCGCCGTACTACGCGCTGTTCCTGGTCGGTCCCGCCGCCAACCTCGTGGAGATCGTGCTCCAGCGGCGGGCCCGGGCGCAGGCGGCGGCACGCGCCCCCGCCTGAACCCACGTCCAACAATCGTCCCCACACGTAAAGGAGATCCCCATGGCCGCTGCCACCGTTGCCAACCAGAACAAGATCCTGAGGAACCAGTCCTCGATCCTTTCCAACCAGAAGAAGATCCAGTCGAACCAGGCGAAGATCCTCGCCAACCAGAAGCGGATCCTCGCGAATCAGAAGAGGATCCTCGCGAAGTAACCCAGTTGTTGCTTTTCGTACCCGTTCTTGCCCGGTACGAAAAGCAACACCTCTGAGCCGAGCCGGCCCGTTCTTCGCCGGCTCGTCTACTTCCCGCCCGCCGGCATCTCGATGCGGGCCGCCTCGAACTCCGGCGGGATGAAGCGGCGGTCCACGAGGCCCTTCACGTCGAGCCGGCGCTCCAGGATCCCCGCCTCGAGTCCCATGTCCGCGATGCGCTGCATCTCGTCGTCCTCCGGCGTCAGCATCCGGTAGCTGACGCGGTCGGGCGGCTGGGTGAGGACGTAGCGCACGAGCTTCTCGTCCTGGCGGAAGTAGGGGGAGACGAGTCGCGCCGCCTCCGTTCGGTGGTTCTCCGCCCACTCCCCGCTCTCCGCGATCCCGCGCACGAGGTCCCGCACCACCGCGGGACGCTCCTGGATGAGCTTCTCGGTGACCACGAGCACGCAGGAGATGAAGCGGGGCCAGATGTCCTTGGCGTGATAGAGCACGCGCCCCGTGCCGTCCAGCTCCGCACGCGCGGCGTGGGGCTCCCCCACGAAGTAGGCGTCGATGGCCTTGCTGGCCAGCGCTCCCGGCATGTCCGGGGGGGGCATCTCCACGAAGCGGATGTCGTCGGGGGAGACGCCCTCGTCTTTCATGAGCTTCCGGATCACCAGGTTCTGGTTGCTGTACTTGCTGGGGATGGCGAAGGTCCGCCCCTTCAGGTCCTTCAGGCTCTTCACGTCGAGGTCCTTGCGCACCATGACCGTCGAGCCGTCGCGATGGCCGAGGTACGTGATGTGGACCCCCACGCCCTGCTCGCGCAGCTTCATGGCGAGGGGCGCGATCATGAAGGTGGCGTCGAGGCGGCCGCTCTTCATGGTCTCCACCACCGTCGGGAAGTCCGTGAAGCGCTGCGACTCGAAGCGTGTCGAGCGGCTCGTCTTCGACGCGTAGTCGGTCACCGGGCAGGTGAGGTGGCAGGTCACCGGGAGGAAGCCCACGGCGAGCGTCTCGCGGGTCCGCTCCGAGGCGGACGGCCCCGAGCGCCAGGGGCGCGCGCGCAGCACGCCCAGGGCCACCACGGCCGCGACGGCGAGGAGGGCGTATCTCACGAGCGGCGAGCGGATCATCGACGTTCCTCCCGGCCGCCCGTGGCGGCCATGGGCTCGGCCTCGGCCTCGGCCTCGAGGCCCAGCTCGGTCAGGATGTGGTGGACCGCGCGCACCACCTCGGGCTGCGTGGGGTCGCGGGGGCGCGGCGCGACCAGGCAGACCTCGTCGCGGATGCGGGCCGGCCGCTCGGTGAGGACGAGCACGCGGTCGGCGAGCTGGGCCGCCTCCTCGATGTCGTGGGTGACGAGCACGACCGTGCGCGGCTGCTCGCGGAGGAGCCGCGCCAGCTCGCCGCGCATCCGGAGCCGGGTGAGGTAGTCGAGCGACGAGAAGGGCTCGTCCATGAGCAGGAGGTCGGTCTCCCCTCCGAGGGCTCGGACCAGCTCCACCCGCTGGCGCATGCCGCCGGAGAGCTGGTGCGGGTAGTGGGCCTCGAAGGCCCGGAGGCCGACGAGGTCGAGAAGCCCGTCCCCCCGCTTCCCGCGCTCCCGCTCGTCGTGCCACGTGGCGCAGGCCGAGCCGCACGTTCTCGCCCACCGTGAGCCAGGGGAAGAGCCCGTCCTGCTGGAAGACCATGCGCAGACGCTCCGGCCGGTGCACGACTGCCCGCGGTCGGCTTCAGCCAGCCCGAGCAGAGGTTGAGGAGCGTCGTCTTCCCGCATCCGGACGGCCCCACGAGGGCCACGAACTCGCCCCGCCGGACCTCGAGGTCGATCCCGGTCAGTACCCTGACCTCGCCGAACGCCAAGTCCACGCGATCGAAGCGGACGAGGGCCTCGCTCATCGCCGCATCCTCAGCGCTCGTAGCCCCAGCGCACGCTGGGGATCCGCGTGAGGCGGACGAGCAACCGGTCGAGGCCCGACCCCGATGAGGCCGATCGCGACCATGGCCGCGGCCAGGAGGTCGATGCGCAGGCCGTTGCGCGCGTCCCACACCGCGAAGCCCAGGCCGTCGCGGCCCGCGATCATCTCCGCCGCCACCACCACGAGCCAGGAGAGCCCGGCCGCGACCCGGAGCGTCGTGATCACCTGGGGCGCGATGGCGGGCAGCGTCACCTCGCGGAGGAGGCCCGCCCCCTCGATGCCGAGGTCGCGGGCCACCCGGAAGTAGACACTGGGGATGCTCGCGACCGCCGCGCTCGTGGAGAGCACGACCGGGAAGAAGGCGGCCATGAAGATCAGGAAGATGGCCGGGGGGTCGCCGATGCCCAGCCACAGGATGGCGAAGGGGATCCAGGCAAGGGGCGACAGGCTGCGGAAGAAGTTCACCATGGGCAGGAAGGCCTCGCGCGCGCGGGCGGAGTGGCCGAGGAGCAGGCCCACGGGCACGCCCAGCGCGGTGGCGAGCAGGAAGCCGGCGGAAACGCGGAAGAGCGAGGCGATCGCGTCTTCCACGAGCCGGCCGCTCCGCAACTCCTGGAAGAGCCCCCGCGCCACGGCGGCGGGATGGGGGAAGATCGATTCCGGGAACACGGTCAGCGAGGCCACGAGCGCCCACACCCCGACGAGGGCCAGGGGCCCCAGGAGGGCGAGGAGAGGCACGCGCTTGGTCGCGCTCGTATCGGTCATGGCTGATGCGGGGCGTCGGCGCGCGGCGTACCGTGCGACCAGAAGCACCGACGCCCGAGAGTATGGCACGGCTGGAGCAGCAAGGGCGATGCCACGGCTCCGAGCCCCCTGCCCGGGCGGCGACCGCGGCCCGCCACCGTAGTTTCTCTGCGCGCCCCGTACGTTCGATTACGAGCCGATCGGGGCGCGCTGACGGTGTAGACTCCCGGCCATGGAACGACCTGTCGAGCGCGTGGTCGACCTCCTCGACCCCGCGCTGAACCAGATCCGGAACATGGGCGTCGAGGACGCGCGCCGGCGCCTCCTCGATCCCGATCCTGCCGCCGTCCGCGCCATAGACGGCTCCTTCGCCCTCGTCGCCCGCGACGGCATCCGGGTGCGCCTGGCGCGCTCTCTCGACCGCCCGCTCCGCTATTTCCTGGCCAAGCGCCAGGCCGGGCCCGCCCTCTTCGTCGCCGACCGCATCGACGCGCTGCGACGCGCCCTCGCGGCGGAGGGCCTGGAGGGACAGTTCCATCCGAGCTACACGCGCATGGTGCCCGCCCACCACGTGATCGAGCTGCGCCTCGTGGGCTGCCCCGATCCGGACCCGACCTACCTGCGCTTCTTCGGTCCGGCCCGGGGCGTCCTGCCTCCGGACCTCGACGAGATCGGCCGCCGATACGTGGGCGCGCTCGCCCACGAGGTGGCGCAGTGGCTGAGGGGCGTGGAGGCCGCGGAGCCCGGCGCCCCCGTCGGCGTCTGCTTCTCCGGCGGCATCGACAGCGGCTCCGTCTTCCTCGTCACGTATGACGCGATGCGGCGCCTCGGCCTCTCCCCCGCCCGCCTCAAGGCCTTCGTGCTGGACCTTGGCGGGGGCCCCGACCTCGACCAGGCGCGCGAGTTCCTGGAGCGCCTCGGCCTGTCGCTCTTCCTCGAGGAGATCGAGGCTCTTCCCTCGGACCTGGACGTCGACGAGACGCTCCGCGTTCTCGAGGACTACAAGCCGCTCGACGTGGAGTGCGCGGCCATGGGCCTGCTGCTGTGCCGCGGCATCCGCGGGCGCTACCCCGAGTGGCGGCACCTCGCAGACGGCGACGGCGGCGACGAGAACCTGAAGGACTACCCGATCGAGGAGAACGCGGAGCTGACGATCCGCAGTGTCGTGGACAACCCGATGCTGTACCAGGAGGGGTGGGGCGTCGGCCGCATCAAGCACTCGCTCACCTACAGCGGGGGCCTGAGCCGGAGCTACGTCCGCACCTACGCGCCGGGGCGGCGCTACGGCTTTACCGGCTTCAGCCCCTACACGCGCCCGAGCGTGCTCGAGGTGGCAGAGGGGATTCCCTTCGCCGCCCTCACCGGCTACGACGTCCCCACACTCTATGCCCTCAAGGGCGAAGTCGTACGGCGGGGGGTCAAGGCGGTCACCGGCCTCGACATGCCGGTCTTCCCCAAGCGCCGCTTCCAGCACGGAGCGCTTCCCGCGGCGAGCCTGAAGAGCCGCCTTGGCGGAGACGAGGACGCCTACCGGCGCCGCTTCTTCGCGCTTCAGGCCTGAGGTCTTCGTGACTTCCGCCGTCGGACCGACCTCCGCCGGCTATCCGGACGGCAACGCCGCCCGCGATCGCTTCGTGCTCGATCGGCGCCCGCCACGCCGACGCCACGATCCCTGGCGGTACCAGGGCCTCCTCGTCGAGGACGAGCCGACGGCCGCGGGCGCGCTCGCGACGGTGGCGACGGTGTTCCTTACCGGCCGGGAGTGTCCCTGGCGCTGCGTCATGTGCGACCTCTGGCGCTACACCACGGAGGCGGACACGCCTGCCGGAGCCATCCCCGCCCAGCTCGACCAGGTCCTGGCCGAGCTCGACGCTCGTCGAGACCGGCCGTCGAGCTCGGTGATAAAGCTCTACAACGCGGGAAGCTTCTTCGACCCCCGGGCGGTGCCTCCCGCCGACTACGACGCGATCGCCCGGCGGCTCGCGCGCTTCTCGCACGTGATCGTCGAGTCGCACCCCGCCCTCGTGGGGCCCTTGATCGACCGTTTCCGCGAAGCCCTGGCCCGGCACCGTCCCTCGGACCGTGCACCCGTCGGCCTGGAAGTGGCAATGGGCCTGGAGACCGCACATCCCGACTCACTCGCGCGCCTTCACAAGAACATGACACTCGAACAGTTCTCGCGCGCGGCGGCCGACCTCAAGGCGCGCGAGATCTCTCTCCGGGTGTTTCTCCTCGTCCATCCTCCCTTCATTCCTCGCGCGGAGCGCGAGGAATCTCTCGCCCGCTCGGTCGATCTTGCCTGGGATTGCGGAGCGTCCGCGGTGTCCCTCATCCCCACTCGCTCTGGGAACGGGGCGGTCGAGGCTCTGGAGAGCCTGGGCCTGTTCGAGCGGCCGAGTCTCTCCGATCTCGAGCGCGCGGCCTCTCTCGTCCTGCCGCGCGCTCGAGGGCGGGTGTTCGCCGATCTTTGGGATCTGGAGCGCCTCGCCACGTGCCGGGATTGCTTTGCTGATCGCACCGAACGGCTTCGTCTTCAGAACCTCACGCAGCGCCCCCAGTCACCGGTGGCCTGCGTCGCCTGTGGCGGAGGCGCTGCGTGAGGAGCGTCGATGTAGCCATCGTCGGCTCCGGCTTCGGCGGCTCGCTCGCCGCCCTCGCCTTGCGCCGGCGCGGGCGCTCGGTGGCCCTCCTCGAGCGCGGCCGGCATCCCCGCTTCGCGATCGGCGAGTCGTCGACGCCGCTCGCGAACCTCCTGATCGAGGACCTTGCCGATCGCTACGACCTCCCCCGCCTGCGATCGCTCTCCAAGTGGGGCCCCTGGCAGCGCACCTACCCCGAGGTGGCGTGCGGCCTCAAGCGAGGCTTCTCGTTCTTCCCGCACGCGATCTCCGAGGCCGAGCCCGTCCGGGACGAGCGGCCCCTGCTGGTGGCGGCCAGCCCCCACGACGATGTCGCCGACACGCACTGGTACCGGCCCGACGTGGACCACTTCCTGGTGCGGGAGGCCCAGGCTGAGGGTGCCCTCTACCTGGACGAGACCGCGCTCCACGGTGTGCGCTTCGAGGAAGACGGGGCGGTGCTGGAAGGACAAAGGAAAGGCCGGCCGGTCCACGTGACCGCGCGGTTCGTGGTCGACGCCAGTGGTCCCCGCGGGTTCCTGCACCGCGCGCTCGGCCTGCCCGAGTCGGGGCTGCGCTGGCTGCCCGCTACCCAGGGGCTCTACTGCCACTTCGAGGAGGTCGAACGGTTCGACCGGCTCTTTCCCGTCGACGCTCCGCCCTACCCGATCGACGACGCGGCGGTGCACCACGTGTTCCCCGGCGGCTGGATCTGGGTCCTGCGCTTCAACAACGGCGTCACCAGCGCGGGGGTGGCGGCGACCCACCCCCTCGCGGACGCGCTCCGCCTCGCCGACGGCGCGGCCGCGTGGGAGCGCCTTCTCGAGCGCCTTCCTCGGGTCCAGGCCCAGTTCGCGCGAGCCCGGGCGACGATGCCGTTCGTTTATTCACCGGGGCTCGCCTTCCGCAGCGCGGTGGTCTGCGGCCCGGGTTGGGCCTTGCTCCCTTCAGCGGCCGGCGTGATCGATCCGTTGCTCTCGACGGGCTTTCCCCTGAACCTGCTTGGAATCCACAGACTGCTGGAGGCTTTGGAGACGACCGGACGCACCAGGGACGAGGCGCTCCTGACCTACGCGCAACAAACGACCGACGAGCTGGATGCTACGGAGCGCCTCGTGGGGGGGCTCTACGCCGCCATGGCCGATTTCGAGCTGTTCAAGCGGATGAGCCTTCTCTACTTCGCCGCGGCCAGCTTCAGCGAGACGGTGCGGCGGCTGGGCCATCCCGAGCGGGCCCGCGGCTTCCTCCTGCACGCCGACCCCCGGTTCGGTCCCGCGCTCCGCGCCTGCTGCGAAGCGGCCGCCCGTCCCGATGGCGCCCTCCGTCAGCGGCTCCTGCAGCAGATCGACGAGGCGATCGAGCCCTACGACGCGGCCGGTCTTGGCGACCGCCGCCGGCGCGACCGCTATCCCGTGCTCGCGGAGGACCTGCTTCGGGCAGCTCCCAAACTGGGCGCCACCGCGGAGGAGGTGAGACGCCTGCTCGCGTGGTACGGAGACGGTTCGGAGCGTCGTCCCCAGGGCACGTCGCTATAGACGTCTGAGACCCGGATCAGCGCGGCCGCAGCTCGCATCGAAACAGCCTGGATTGGCAATATGGCAGTTTCCTCTGATAACGAGCAATGTGAGTTTCACGACAGGGGGCGCATTCTCGTTTCCTGGGCTGGTCAACGGACTGCAAACTGATCTGAAACAATTCGAGGCGTTCGTCAACAAGTGGTGTAGTGAATGACCTCGTCACAAGTGCTATTTCAGGGTCGGGTGACGGCAGCAGAACGTGTGGGCTTGCGGAAGATCCGCCGGAGGCGAATAGCGTTGTGGGCAGTCGTCTTTGCCTACTTTCCGGCAGCGACGATCTTCGTGCGATTTGGCGCGGAACCTTCGGCGATATTCGCCATGACTGCGTTGTGGGGAATCATCTTCGCGCCGTGCGCATTGGCCGTGTTGGTTGTGCAATGCCCACGATGCCGTAGACCCTACCATCATCGAATCGTGACGACGGGCTGGATGACATTGGTTGACGGATGGTTTTGGCCAATGGCCGCAGCATGCCGCAACTGCGGTCTGCGGCTGCGTGAAAAACAACCGCTATGACGCCGGGGGATGCCCTCTTCGCCCCCAGGGCCGGCCTTCTATGGGGAGGACCTAGAGGGCTTACTGGACTGATACTTGATGCCAATCGATGCGTACAGTGAATGCATGAACAGCCCGCCGTACAGCAAAGGTGATGACGAATCCGGCGACCGCGGCAGAGCGCGCGGGTACGCGGACCATCCGGCGGAGGCGAACATCGCTCTGGGCTGTGTTCCTCAGCTACCTTCCTGCTAACGTGATTTCCAGTCTCTGGATTCCATCTCCGGTCTCGATCTACGTCACCTTCGCTCTTTGGACTCTTATACTCGGCACCTGTCTTGCACGCGTGGGCCTTGCTCGTTGCCCACGATGCGGTGAGCTCTTCCATCGTCATCGCCTCGGAGGGTATGACATCCTCACGCAATCATGTCGCCACTGCGGTCTCGCTCTGCGTCAACAGGGCGACCACTGATCACTCTGACTCGGGAACCCGAGGAGACCGAGGAGACCGGAAAGGCCCCCTCTACTACCTCCTGGGTGATCCGGACCTGGGCGGAGGATAGACTGCGTCCGCTGCCCGCCGACCCGTCATAGCTTCAGGCGGCTTCGGAGCTCCTTCAGGACCTTCACCGCCCCGTTCCCCTTCCGGCCCTCCAGGCGGTCGCGCACCGATGCCTCGAGGGTTTCCTCGATGTCGAGCAGGTGGGCCAGCTCGTCCGCCGCCTTGTAGGGGGCGGAGAGCACGGCTTCGCGCAGGGCCTGGGCCTGGGCCTCGCGGTCGACGTCGACGTAGGCGGCGAGCACGTCGCCGATGCCGACCTTGGCCCCCGCCATCATCCGCTCCAGGAAGGAGACGCCCGCCTTGTTGATCAGGTAGTTGACGGCGCCGGTGGCGATGATCTCCCGGCGCAGCACGTGTCCCTCGAAGTGCTCGGCGAAGCTCTCGCGCAGCCGGCGCGGGAAGTAGCCGTCGAGGAAGGGCCGGCCCGCCTTGCTGTCCGGGAAGTCCGTCTCCATGACCATCTGGAAGGCGTACATCTTGGTGTAGCCGAGGAGCACGGCCAGGAGCGGGCGGGGCAGGCCCCGCTTGCGCTCGGGGCTGGCCAGGAGCTCGTCCCGGCTCGGCACCGCTTCGTCCGCGCGGTTCAGGATCCCCGCCCCCACCATGTCGTCGACGAGGGCCACGAAGCTCTCGTAGCGGCGCGCGCTCCGGATGCCGTCCAGGGTGAGGCAGAGCGCCTGGTTGTAGTTGTCGGCGAGCACGAGCGCGGCCACCTCGTCCGTCATCTCGGCCAGGATCTGGTTGCGCTCCTGCCGGCCCTTGACCACACCCTTCTTGACGAGCCGATCGAGGAGGATCTTGATGTTGACCTCGTGGTCGGAGGTGTCGACGCCGCCCGAGTTGTCCACCGCGTCGGTGTTGAGGCTCCCCCCCGCGTCCAGTACTCGAGCCGCCCCTTCTGGGTGAGGCCCAGGTTTCCGCCCTCTCCCAGCACGCGCGCGCGAACGTCCTTGCCGTCCACGCGCACGCGGTCGTTGGTGCGGTCGCCCACCTCCGTGTCGGTCTCGCTCGTGGCCTTGACGTAGGTGCCGATCCCCCCGTTGTAGAGGAGGTCGACGCGGGCGGCGAGGACCTTGCGGATCATCTCCTCCCCGGAAACGGCCGGGCCGTCCAGGTCGAGGAGCTTCCTCATCTCCGGGGATACGGGGATGGCCTTGGCGGAGCGGTCGAAGATGCCTCCCCCCTTGCTGACGAGCGAAGCGTCGTAGTCGCGCCAGCCCGAGCGCGGCAGGGCGAACAGCCGCTCGCGCTCCTTGAAGCTCCGTTCCGGGTCGGGGTCGGGGTCGACGAAGATGTGGAGATGATTGAATGCGGCCACCAGCCGCGTGGCCCGGCTCTGGAGGGCGCCGTTTCCGAAGACGTCGCCCGACATGTCGCCGATCCCGGCCATCGTGAACGGCTCTCTCTGGACGTCGACTCCCAGGTTGCGGAAGTGGTGCTTCACGCACTCCCAGGCTCCGCGGGCGGTGATGCCCATCTTCTTGTGGTCGTAGCCCGCGCTGCCCCCGGAAGCGAAGGCGTCGCCCAGCCAGAAGCCGTACTGGGCGGAGACGCTGTTCGCGGTGTCGGAGAGATGCGCGGTTCCCTTGTCCGCGGCCACCACCAGGTAGGGGTCGTCCTCGTCCCGGCGCACCACTTCGGGGGGATGCAGGACACTGATCGTCGACGAGGTTGTCGGTGAGGTCCAGGAGGCCGGAGACGAACTCGCGGTAGCGGTCGATCAGGTAGTCGTCGAGGGCCGGTCGTCCCGGCACGTCGCCCTTGAGGACGAAGCCCCCCTTGCTCCCCACCGGCACGATGATCGAGTTCTTGACCATCTGGGTCTTCATCAGGCCCAGGATCTCGGTGCGGAAGTCGTCGTGGCGGTCGCTCCAGCGGATCCCGCCGCGCGCGACCTTGCCCCCGCGGAGGTGGATGCCTTCCAGCCGACGAGAGTGTACGTAGATCTCCAACATCGGGCGGGGCGTGGGCATCCCCTCCACCTTCCGGCTGTCCACCTTGATCGAGAAGACGGGCCGCTCCGGCCGCTGGTAGACGTTGGTGCGCAGCGCGGACTCGGACGAGGTTGTCGAGGGCGCGCAGGACCTCGTCCTCGGCCAGGCTCCGCACCGCTTCCAGCGCGGTCTTCACCCCGTTGTCGGCCTCGGAGACGGCGACCGCGCGCGTCGCCCGGCGTCGTGGGGTCGAAGCGCGCGGCGAAGGCCTTGTAGAGCGCGGCCGCGGCCGGGCCGTTGCGGGTGAGGACGCCGTTGACGGTCTCGGCGTTGTAGTGGCTGCGCACCTGGAGCAGGTGGTTGCGCAGGGTGCGCAGGACCTCCATGTCCCGCCAGGTGAGCCCCGCGAGCAGGATGAGGCTGTTCAGCGGATCGTCGGTGGCCCGCTCCTCGTCGAGGGCGCGCAAGGCGTCGACGAAGCGCTCCTTCCCGAGGTGGAGGGCCGCGATCCGCCACTGCGGGGCCTCCAGCTCGAAGCGGTAGAGGAAGCACTTGCGGCCCTCGGGGAGCGCGATGGGGATGCGCAGCTCCTCGGTCACGGTGAGCCCGAGGTTCTGGAGGGTGCGCAGGATGTCGGTGAGGCCGAGCGCGCGCACCGAGTAGAGGTTGAGGGCCACCGTCTCCGCGGTGCGGGGGATGACCCGGATCTCGAGGCGCCCTTCCAGGTTGTCGAAGTGCTCGACGTCCTCCGGGACCTGCTCCGCCGGCGTCGACTCGCGGTAGATGCCGCTCCGCGACTCCGGGGTCACGAAGCGGCGGAAGAGCCGCCGCCCCTCGCGCTCCCCGAACTTCCGCTCCAGGGCCGCCGCCACCTGGTCTTCCCAGTTGGTGACGAGGGGCGCGGTCAGCTTGCGCACCTCCTCGGGCTCCACCGGGTGCTCGAGCCCGGCCGCGTCGAAGTAGAAGAGGAAGAGCGTGACCGCGCCGCAGTCGACGGAGGTGGCGTAGGAGACGGGCCCGAAGTTCTCGGCGAGGGCGCGACGCAGCGCCTCCTCGGTCTGGTAGGCGTAGCGCAGGCGCGAGAAGGCGATGTAGAGCGCCTCGTAGCCCTGGCCCTTGCGCACGTGGACCGCGATCTCGTCGTCGCCCGTCATGTAGACGATGCGGTCGATGATCTGCTTCAGGTCGCGCACGTCCGCGTAGAACAGCTCGGTCTTGGGGAACTGGTTGAAGGCGGCCCGGATCTCCCGCCAGGCGTGGCTGTTGGGGCTGGCCTGGCTCTCCCGGATGAGCCAGTCGTGCTTCTCCTTGAGGAGCGGGATGCGGTCCCCGCGCTGGGCGAACGCCCCCCGCGCGAATCGCCCGAGGAGGAGGGTCGCCCCCTGGAGCTGTCCCTCCGGGCCCCACTCGCGGACCACGATGTCCTCCATCGGATCGAGGTGGTAGATGGCGGAGCCGTTGTTGCAGTAGTCGATGTCGACGATGCGCTCGTGGCCGGGGGCGGGCTGGAGGTGCGACTCCACGTGCTCCATCACGCCGGGAAAGACCACGGGCAGCAGCGTCTCGTCCAGGAACGACGCCGGTGGCGCGTCTCGTCGAGGCGGTCGAGCGTCCCGTCCGCCCCCGCCCGATAGGCCACCGTGCCCATGAAGATGAAGTTGTCGTCCTTCAGCCAGTTCAGGAAGGCGCGCGCGGACAGCGAGCTCCTCCTCGTTCCCGCGCCGGCTGCGCAAGCGGCCGGCCAGCTCCGTGCACACCCGGCCCATGTCCCGGAAGTCCTCGACGGCCAGGAACACCGCCTTCAGGACCGAGAAGACCTCGTGCTCGATGCGGCGCAGCCGCTCCTTCGACTCGACCGGCTCGATCTGGAAGTGGCAGTAGCACTCCCGGTTGCCCTCTTCGTAGGCACGCCCCGATCCAGACCACCCGCTCCCACTGCCGGCGCACGGTGAAGACGGGATGGATGGCGGAGAAGACGCGCAGCCCCGCCTTCTGGAAGTAGTTCTTGAGGCTCTCGAAGATGAACGGGGTGTCCGCGGTGTGGGTCTCCACCACCGTGGTCGCGAGGGGCAGGCCCTGGCCCCCGCCCATCGCCGCCGATTCCGCTTCCCCGGGGTTCCTGGCCACCACGTGGATGCCGGGCAGGCCCCGGTAAAGCTGGTGCGCGGGCGGCATCTCGCGCGCGATGAACTTGAAGTGGGAGAGCAGGCGCGCGGCGAGGGCGGGCGCGGGAAGGCCGAGGGCCAGGCGCTCGGGCAGCTCGCTCAGCACCACCGGGCCGAGGGCGAGGACGAGCTCGCGGTCCTCCGGCGCTGCCTTCTGTTTGAGAATGTCGATGACCTCGACCAGCCGCGCCGCCCGGAGCTGCGAATCCGTGGAGAGCAATGGCCTCCTTCCTCCGGTCTTCGACCCGAGGCGATGCTACACGAGCGCGCCGCCCCAAGTCGAGCGAACACCCTGCTAGAATCACCGCGAGCGGCAACCCCCATCTGCGCGGCGGCGTCGGGCCGGAGCGACATGCGATTCGAGATCAGATACCCGACGGGCAGCCCTCATCTGGTCGAGCTACAGGGCACTCTGGTCACCCTGGGCCGCGATCCCAGCTGCGACCTCGTGCTTTCGGACCCGAAGTGCTCGCGCCGGCATGCGGTCATCGAGGCCGTGGCCCACGGCCTGACCATCCGCGACACGGGAAGCGCCAACGGCATCTTCGTCAACGCGAAGCGGGTGGAGCGCGCCTCCCTGGAGCCGGACGACCTCATCCGGGTGGGCGAGGTCATCATCAAGGTGCTCCCCGAGGAGATCACGGGCACGGTGGTCATGGGACCGGACGAGCTGGAGCCGGGCCCCGACCCTCCCTCCGACTCCGACACCCGGCCCCCGCCACCCCGGGAGGAAGCGCCCAAGCCCCCTCCGCCCATGGCACCCGCGCAACGGAACGGACCGCGTCGGGTGGCGGCTCCGGTCCGCGGCCCCGTCGAGGCCCTGCGCACCGCGGGGGCCCGCGTGGCTCCCGCCCGTCCGCTCACGGTCACGGTCCTCGGCGGGCTCTGGCTGGTCTCGCTCCTGGTCTTCCTGGGAAGCGGGATCCTGACCGCGGCGCGGGGAGCGTGGACCGGCCCGGTGGCCCTGGCCGCCGCCGCGCTCGGATTCGTCCTGGCTCTTCTGTCGGGGGCGATGGCGTTCGGCCTGCTCACCCTACGGCCGTGGGCGCGAACACTGCAGCTCGCGCTCGCCGGCTTCGGCCTGCTCCTCTGCCCCTTCTCCCTGGCCTCGGCCACCGTCCTTTTCTACATGCTCCGCGAGGACGCTCGCCTCTATTTCTCGGGTCGTCCCGTCCCGGGCCGGGGCGAAGCGGCCCGCGGCACCGAGCTGACCTTCAGCCTGTCCCTGCTGGGCATGGTGGGGCTGGGCGTCCTCCTCTCCGGCCTCGGAGCCTGGCTCGCGTACGGACCTCGGGGCCTTCCCTAGACCATCGGGGCGGAGCGGACATCTGATGCGTGATGTGTGATGATCAGGCGGTGCGGACCAGTCTGGACATCGACGACGACGTCCTCAAGGCGGCCAAGGATCTCGCCGCCAATCGTGGGACCACGGCCGGCAGGGTTCTCTCGGAGCTGGCCCGACAGGCGCTCGAGCCGCGACGGAGCCCCCGTCTGCGAAACGGGGTTCCGCTGCTGGCCCGGCGCCCCGCCGGAGCTCGGAAGCCGACCTTGGATCTGGTCAACCGGTTGCGCGACGAGCCGTGAATCCGCCGGCCCTACTGGACGTCAACCTGCTCATCGCCCTCTTCGATCCTGATCACGTCCATCACGAGCCTGCCCACCTCTGGTTCTGGCCCGACGATGTGTCGCTCCGTGACTCCAGGCGGTTCGATCTGGCAGTGGCCCACCGAAAGCTCACCGACGTCTACCTCCTGGCGCTGGCCGTGGCCCACGAGGGCGAAGCCGCGAGGCATCTGGCCGTCATCGACGCCTGAGCCTGCGTTCGCCCTGACCGCCTCGCCCGGATGTCGTTGACTCGTCACGGCCAAGAGAGTAAAAAGGTACGTTTCACGCGTTCGCGGGAATCGAGGCCATGACCAGACAAGAAGCACTCGTCCACTACCGGGCCATGCTCCTCATCCGTCGCTTCGAGGAGCGCTGCGCCCAGCTCTACGTCGAAGGCAAGATCGGCGGCTTCCTCCACCTCTACATCGGACAGGAGGCGGTGGGCGTGGGCGCGATGAGCCTGCTGCGTCCCGACGACTACTTCATCACCTCCTACCGCGACCACGGCTACGCGCTCGCCCGCGGCACCGATCCCCGCCCGCTCCTGGCCGAGCTGTGCGGCAAGGCCACCGGGATCAGCCGCGGCAAGGGCGGCAGCATGCACTTCTACGACGTCCCCCTCGGCAACTTCGGCGGCGACGGGATCGTGGGCGGCCATCTGCCGGTGGCGGCGGGCATGGGCTACGGCATCCGCCTGCGCGGCACGCGACCAGGTCGTGCTCTGCTTCTTCGGGGACGGCGCCGTCAACGAAGGCGCCTTCCACGAGGCCCTGAACGTGAGCGCGCTCTGGGACCTGCCCGTCGTCTACATCATCGAGAACAACCGCTACGGCATGGGCACGTCCCTCGACCGGGCGTCCTCGGTCAAGGACCTCTACCAGCGCGGGTCGCGCCTACGGCATGCCGCGGCGCGACGTGAACGGGATGGACCTCCTCGCCGTGCGCGACCGTGCTCGCCGAGGCCATCGAGCGCGCCCGCAAGGAGAAGCGCCCGACCCTGATCGAGGCCGAGACCTACCGCTACCGCGGCCACTCGATGTCCGACCCCGGCAAGTACCGCACCAAGGAAGAGGTCGAGGAGATGATGCGGTTCGACCCCATCCACCTCTTCGGCAAGCGGCTCATGGAGCAGGAGCGGGTCGCCCAGGCCGAGCTGGACGCCCTGGACAAGGACGTCCTCGCCCAGATCGACGAGGCGGTGCGCTTCACCGAGGAGAGCCCACTCCCTCCCCCGGAGTCGCTCTTCGAGGACGTCTACGTGCGCTCCCCCTACATGAACATGAAGGCGGCCGAGAAGGACCCGCCTGGCGCGCCGCGGCGAGCGAGGACCGCGTGCCCGAGGTCTTCCCGCCGCGGCCGCGCCGGCCAAGGTGGGGAGCTAGCCATGGCCGTCATCACGATGCGCGAGGCGCTGAACCAGGCCATGCGCGAGGAGATGCGCCGCGACCCGAACGTGTTCCTCCTCGGCGAGGAAGTCGGGGCCTACCAGGGCGCCTACAAGATCACCCAGGGTCTGCTCGCGGAGTTCGGCGAGTGGCGGGTGCGCGACACGCCGATCGCCGAAGAGGCGATCGCGGGGATCGCGGTGGGCGCGGCCTTCATCGGCTTCCGTCCCATCGCCGAGATGATGACCTTCAACTTCTCGATCCTGGCCCTGGACCAGATCGTCAACCACGCCGCCAAGTACCGCTACATGTCCGGCGGGCAGATCCGCTGCCCGATGGTCATGCGCGGACCCTCGGGGGCGGCGGCCCAGGTGGCGGCCCAGCACTCGCAGGCCTTCGAGAGCTGGTACGCCCACATCCCGGGCCTGGTGGTCGTGATGCCCTCCACGCCGAAGGACGCCAAGGGGCTCCTGAAGAGCGCGATCCGCGACGACAACCCGGTGATCTTCATGGAGAACGAGGTGCTCTACAACATGAAGGGCGAGGTGCCCGACGAGGAGTACCACATCCCCCTCGGCCTCGGCCGACGTCAAGCGCGCGGGCAAGGACGTGACGATCGTGGCCTGGAGCCGATCCGTGGTGACCTCCCTGGCCGCGGCCGATCTGCTGGCCAAGGACGGGCATCGAGGCCGAGGTGGTCGATCCCCGCACCCTGCGCCCCCTGGACGAGGACCTGATCTTCGACTCCGTGCGCAAGACGAACCGCTGCGTGGTCGTGGAGGAGGGCTGGCGCTATGCCGGGCTTCGGGGCCGAGATCGCCGACCGCGTGCAGCGCGAGTGCTTCGACGACCTCGACGCGCCGGTCATCCGCGTCACCGCCGCCGACGTCCCCATGCCCTACGCGAAGACGCTCGAGAAGGCCTACCTGCCCCAGCCCGAGAAGGTGGTGGAAGCGGTGCACAAGGTGCTTTACCGATGATCACGAAAGTGGTGCTGGCCAAGCTGTCGCCGACGATGGAGGAAGGGACCATCGTCAAGTGGACCAAGAAGGAAGGGGACGCGATCAAGGTCGGCGACGTCCTGGCCGAGATCGAGACCGACAAGGCCAACATGGAGATGGAGGCCCTGGGCGCGGGCGTGCTCCGGAAGATCCTCGTGCCAGCGGGAGGCAAGGCCCCGGTGGGCGCCCTCATCGGCGTGATCGCGGACCCGAACGAGGACATCGCGCCGCTCCTGGCCCAGGCCAAGACGGCTCCAATCGCCGCCGCACCCCCGCCGCCCGCTCCTACGCCGGCGCCCGCCGCTCCGCCCGCACCCCGGCCCGCCGCACCCGTTGGGGCGGCGCCTCCGCAAGTAGCACCGGCCGCGCCTCCGGTCAGCGCGCCTCCCCGCCCAGCACCCGCACACCCGCCGGTCGTCGCCGCTCCCCCGCCCGCACCCGTCGCTGCGGCCCCGGCCCCAACGGGCCACGCCGACGGCCGCTTCAAGGCCAGCCCTCTAGCCCGTGCAATGGCCGCGAGAGAGAACGTCCCCCTCGCGGAATTGGCGGGCAGCGGTCCCGGCGGCCGCATCGTGAAGCGGGACGTCGAAGGCTACGTCGCGGCTCCGCGACCGGTCCGGCCGGCCGCCGCGCGGCCGCTCCCAGCGTCGTGCCCTTTCCCTCGATCGCCGCCGGCGCGGAGCTCCCCCTCAGCAACATGCGCAAGACCATCGCGCGGCGGCTCTCCGAGAGCGCCTTCACCGCTCCCCACTTCTACGTGACGGTGGAGATCGACATGGGGGCCGCGGTGGCCCTGCGCGAGCAGCTCCTGAAGGGCGAGAACCTCAAGGTCTCCTACAACGACCTCGTGGTGAAGGCCTGCGCGCGCGCCCTCACCCGCTTCCCCATGGTCAACGCCTCCTGGGGCGGGGACAAGATCGTGACCCACGGCGAGGTGCACGTGGGAGTGGCGGTGGCCATTCCCGACGGGCTCATCACCCCGGTCGTGCGCAACGCGGACCAGAAGTCGGTGCTCGCCATCGCCACGCGAGGTCAAGGACCTGGCCACGCGGGCCCGGGAGAAGAAGCTGCGCCCCGAGGAGTACATGGGCTCCACCTTCACCATCTCCAACCTCGGCATGTTCGACGTCGAGGAGTTCACCGCCATCATCAACCCCCCGGAGAGCGCGATCCTGGCCGTGGGCTCCGTGCGCAAGGTGCCGGTGGTGGCGGGAGACGCTCTCGCCGTCGGCCACCGCATGAAGGTCACGCTCAGCTCGGACCACCGGGTGGTGGACGGGGCCATCGCCGCGCAGTTCCTGGCCGAGGTCCGCCGCCTCCTGGAGAACCCGGTCAGCCTGTTCGTCTAGACTGATTAGTGGAGGAGCCCAGCCGGCTCAGCCCGTGCATCTCCAGCCGGAGACTACCTGTTGTCCTCAAGGGAAGCGGCGCTCGATCTCCGTAATTCGCTGGAATTCGATGTTGGACAGTTGGGCCTGCTCTATGACTTCCTTTACGCGTTCCAAGACAAAGATATAGCCCGTCTCTTCCGGAACGAAAACGTCATTTCCATCCCAGGAGGCCGGATCGAAATAGAAGCCCCGCCAGCCTGGGCCAGCGATGCCGCCGCTGGGTGCAGGGAGGATGACTCTTTGAACCCTGGCAGGGTCGAGCGGCCCACAGCGACCCGAAACAGACAGCCCGTGGTAACCTGCCACTTCATCCCCTGCCCTTCCTAGGACATACACGGGGTACGTTGCCCAGCCAGTGAATCCGGCGGCCGACAGTGTACTTACGAACCGATTCGACACGAGGTAGAGTGCCCGCCCAAGAGCCAGAGTTGCAGGACGTGCATTTGACGCCGAAGTGCTATCAGCAGAGGCCTGGCGAGCCCTACGACAATGCCTTCCAACGCGTAAGTGCAGGCCCACGCACGTCCGGGGAAGATCGCCTCAACGCCATGCGCCTCTCGCGCCAAGTAAGCGTTGCAGCAATGCCGGCGAAGGCTAGCCAACGAAACGCACGCAATTTCCAACTCTGCCCCGATCTGACGAGAAACGTCTTAGTCATCGACCCGCTGCTCTCGGGGCACGAAGCGTACCACGCCTCCAGTGCGGCCCCAGACCAGAGACCACCCCAGAAGGCTGGTATCGCCAATCCCCAGCTCGCCACCGAGGTTGCCGCGCCCTCACCAAAGAGGAGCGTAGACCCAGGTGCGATCGTACTGTTTGGAGAGCCAGCGACGAACGGTCCAGCGCGATGTTCATTGTAGCTGCCGCACTTGCCCGTAATCGTGGCCAGGTCGCGTCCCTGTTGGAGGGTCTGTTCTCTCGTTGGGTTTCCTCGCAGGAACACCTGCCATTCCTGATTGTATCGGTATGCGTTTGACCTGTGGGTACTGCTTTCCCACCAAGTGCCGCCTCCTCCTGGGAAGAACAGCGCAGCTACCGTCTAAACTCGCATTGCTTAAGCTCGTAATTCCAGCGACCACCCGCATCAAGACAGCGGTCGATCTTCATGAATTCGCTCGCATACAGGAAGTAGACGGCGGCCAGAACCATGAGTCCGGCCCCTACGACCAGAAGGCGCTGTTCGGGACCATCAACACCGAAGGCCTGGAGACCGAGCAAACTGCACTGCACGGGCGATGCCGATCGCCCCCGTGGCCCATGTCGTTGCCACTCGATCGTCGTCGCATTGCCACTTGGTATCACCCTGGATCGTGATTCGTCGAACATCGCCACCACTAACCCGCCTGACGCCGTCCCGGCCCCCACCGCCGGGCAGTCTCCGGGAGTCGCGGGGGTCGTGGTCGGAGGCTTCGGAGTTATCGGTATGCACGCTCCGGGAGCCGCTGGATCAGACTCCATCCCCTCCGGACAAACATCCTGAACACACCCGAGGCTTTCGGAGTCCCATTGGGTTCCAAGCATACAGCTTTGGGTCGGATCCATCCCCCCGCCTCCGCCGTAGACCGGGAATCCTTCCAGGCTCGGAGGATCGGCGTTGTTGTCGCAACACATCTCGGGACGGCCGTTGTCGTTCGTGCCGCACCTCCAGCAGTAGGCGCCGGAGGTTCTCGCGATCCCCAGTATGAAGAAAAAGGCGAGCAACCTTTTGAGCATGGAACCGCTCAGTTCGTGTCGTAGGGGAAGGCGAGCGCGCTGCTCGGAGAGCTGCCGCCGTTGTACAGCAGCGTCTGCTCGTAGTCGCTGATCGGGCGCGAGAAGAGGTCCAGCTCCGCGAGGAGGCCCGTGAAGGCCTGATCACTCACGTCCGACGGACCCGTCACCGGCCGGCCTCCAACGCGCATGTAGCTTTGGCCGCCGTGCTGCCAGTAGTTCACCGCAGTGGTCGTCCGCGCGGCGTTGTTCAGGCTGACGAAGATGTTGGACTTCCCGGTGTGATACTGGCTCGCTCCGACAACGACGAAGTACCACGTAGCTGCGCTGGCATTCTGGCAGACGGTCTGCGAGGTCGTGCTCGTCTCAGCCTCGTAGACACCGAGACAGATCCGCCCCGTCCCGCCGTTGTTCTCGAAGTAGATGTCCGGACCCTTGAAGTTGCTGTTGTGCCAGGACAGGATGCTCTGCTTCTGACCCGTTTGGTCCCGAGAGAAGAGACCTTGACCCTGAACGTGATTGTGAACGAGTCCGCAGGCGCGGTAATGTTCGCCCAGAGGTAGTTGGTCGTCGCACCACTGAGGCTGAGCGCTGGCCCGCCGGCGTCGTAGGCCACGTCGACGCCGGGCCTCTCCTGAAGGTACGACATTCCTGCACCGAAGCGCGGGCTGTCCGTCGGATCGGTCAGCTCGTAGTGCTCGATCAGGCCCACGCAGAGCACCGAGCCTGTCTCGCCCGTGGGCAAGCAGACATCGGGGTAGTGCGCACCCGAGTAGGAAACGCCGGCCAGAGCGAGAAGCCCAGCCAGGACGAATGCGATTTTCTTCTTCATCTTCGCCCTCCTATTTCTCGGTTCAGCTACTCGGTGACGAACGGGTAGGGCTGACCGGTGCACCCAGCGCCAAGGTCGTTACAGAGGAGCGCGATGTCTGACGCCCCGATGTTTCGCCCGAAGAATGAGAGCTCATCGAGAAGGCCGTCAAAGCCTTCTCCACCGTCAGAAGCCTTACCGTTGCTGGGGCTCTGTCCCACCCGAAGATGAGAAATGCCGGGCTTTGGTATGTAGTTGAGAGTCGTTGTTGTCTTGGCCCCACCATTGACGCTCACCCACTGCTGAAGACCTCCAGGGGTGTCGTCGGGATCGCCAACGCCCGCCGCCACGAAGTACCAGGTGCCAGTACTGATGGCCGTTGTATTCCGCGTGGTCGTGATGGCCGTCGAGTCCTTGTTCCAGGTGTAGATCGTGACCTTCACGGTCCCGGCCTCGTTGTAGAGACTGACGGCCGTTCCGTTGTTGGCGTTTGAGTGACGACTGATGAATACCGAGTAGGTCCCAACGCTCGGAAGCGTGTCGGCCTTGAACCAGAAGGAAGCGCTCCAGTTCACAGACATCGTCGGAACAAACGTGCTTGACCAGAGGTAGCTGGTCGAGGTTCCGGGCAGATCGACTGCGTTTCCGATCTTGCCAGTACCGCTCCCGATGTTGCTTCCGATTCGCTCGTGAAGCACCGACCCGAACGCCCCGTAGCGCCCGTAGTCGCTGAGATCCTGCATGTTGAAGTGCTCGACGAGGCCGGAGCACAGCCTCGACTGAATGCACGGCTCGATGGTGTAGGCACTCGAGCGAGCGTCCTTCGGGGCGGCCACAAACAGTGCGAGCGCCGCCACGGCAAGCAACATCAGCTTCTTCATCAGACCTTCTCCTTTAGCAGCCCTGCTGCCTGCCCAGACGTGGAATCTCTGTTCCCTCTCGGGCCAGTCACTACCTGTCCCGACCTCACTCAACCTTCGGGACCTCGTCTACGCATCTATGTAGGCCCGGGGTAGCATCGGAGCGGTGAGCCAGCTCAGCCCGTGTGCCAGCTCACGCTCCGTCGCGCTGTTCGACTCTTACCCGGAGGGCGCGCGAAAAAAGATTTGCGGCGTCGGTCTTGAGGGTCTCGATCACCCGGCCGAGTCCTTGTCCCGCCGGAGCGGTGCGACGGCGGCCGCGATGCTTCCGTCCCCGGCGGCGGGGACAGATCCTGGGCGATTCCATCGCCTTCGCCGCGGGGGCGCGAACGACTCGGAGACCTTCGCCGAGCTTCTGCAGGGCATGGGGTCGGGGCTTGAGGTCGCGAACCTGGCGGTGAGCGGGCTACGGGACCGACCAGGAGATGCTCCGGCTCGAGCGCGAGGGCTTCGCGCTGGAGCCGGACGTGGTCGTTTTCAACTTCTACCTGGCCAACGACTACGTGGACAGCATGCTCGACCAGGTGGGGCTGCGCCTGCAGGAGCGCTCTCACCTCTTCAATGCCCTGCTGCTTCTCGTCGATCCGGTGGTGTGACAGCGCTATTGGGCGGCCGGGCTGGACTACGAGCGGATCGCGTTCGACGACATCGGCCACCTGACGCCCACCGGTCACTCGTTCGTCGCGGAGATCCTCCACGAGGAGCTCCGATAGCATGGCCTCTGGCCGCTCGTTCCCGACGCGGCGGGATTCCCAGAAAACCAGCTTTCCGATATTCTGGCTAGCGTGAAGACGACTCTGGACCTGCCCGATGACTTGGTGCGGACCATCAAGATCCGAGCGATCAGGGAGAATCGCAAGCTCAAGGACACGATCGCGCACCTCCTGAGACAAGGGCTCTCCCGGGAAGCCAAAGCGCCAAAGGCGCCGCGTCACCGTGTCAAACTCCCGCTCGTGCGGTGCTCTCGCGCGGCTCGGCCCGAGCAGGAGATGACGCCGGAGCGCGTAGCGAGGGTCCTGCTCGACGAAGAGGCCGAGGCGCGAGTTGGTTCTCTGTGTTGAAGACGCCGCGTCCGTCCTCTTCTGTCGGGCGACTCAGCAGACCTTGCTTCGACTGCTCACCAACGCCTCCATACTGGGCGCGTACGGAAATCCACCGTTGACGAACCGGCAGGCCTGGGAGGCCTACGCCGCCCTGCTTGCCGACGACCGGGTGGTCTTTCTCGCCCAGGAACCCACCGGGCTGGAGGCTCAGTGGAAGCGTTTCGCGTCACGCGATACCGCCTCTCCCAAGGTCTGGATGGACGCTTACCTCGCCGCCTTTGCGCTCGCCGGTGGACACCGAATGGTGACGACCGACGCTGCGTTCAAGCAGTTCTCCGGCGTGGACCTCGTGCTTCTGGCGAGCTAGCCTAGCCCCGTCCGTGGCGGGCCACGTAGTCCGACACGATCGTCTCGATCCGCCCGCGGCTCTCGTCCGTGAGGCCGCGGAAGCCGATACCGAATCCCGGAGGAAGGCTGTGCACGGGATGCGGCTGGCTGGGGTTCGTCCAGGCCACGACGCCCTGCACCACCACCTCGTGCTCGCTCTCGGGCATCTGGAAGCGGCAGGTGACCGCCTGGCCGAGGGCGGGCATCTCGTCGAGGGCGACGTAGGCCCCCAGGACGTTGATGTTCACGATGAAGGCGGTGGTCTTCGACCCCGCCGCGAAATCGATCGCGCAGCGCCGCACGAAGGGGACACGGAGGGCGCCGCCGGTGCGCCGCTCTTTCTTGTCGCCTGGGCTCGGCACCGGTCGGGATTGTACCCTGTTCTCAGCCGAGGACCGTGCGGTCGCCCCCGGCGCGGCGGGTGACCCGCTCGCGGTCCAGGTACTCGAGCAGGGGGATGACGAACTTTCGGGTCAGACCCGTCATCTCCTTGATCGCGGCCACGTCCAGGCGCGAGCCGGCCGGGAAGCGCTCGCGAACCTGGGCCTTGAAGCGGTCCAGGTACTCGCGCAGGACGAGTTGGTCGCCCACGCGCTCCACGACCCGCTCGGCGAGCAGGACCCGGGAAACGCGCTCGAGCAGGGGCCGGGCGGCCGGGCCGCGCGCGGCCAGCTGCTCCGAGATCGATCCCGGCCAGGTCCGCCGCCGCGCGGCCTCGAGGAGCTGCCCTCGCGCCGCCGCCTCCTCCGGAGACAGGGTCACCACGTGGCGGCTCGAGGCCACCGCGTCCGGGAGGAGACGGACCTCTCCCGCCCGCTCGAGGGACGCGAGCACGAGGTCGAAGGCCGCCCCGGGAGCCCGCGCGAACACGCGCTCGCGCAGCTCCTCGCGGGGCAGGGCGGCCCGCAGCGGCTGCTCTCGATGGAAACGCGCCAGCTCTTCGCGACAGGAGGCCGCGAGGTCGCGAAGGGCCCGGAGCGAGAGAAAGACGAGGGGATCCTGCCCGACGCCGACCAGGGCGTCCACGCCGCGCAGGCCGGCGACGAGCCCGGAGAGCGGAAGCGTCAGGCGCGCCGCCAGGGCGGGAGCCTCCATTCCGGCCAGCGCCGCCTCCTCCACCATGGCCACCGCCGCCTCGGTCCAATCCGTGCACGCACGCGCACGCTCGAGGATCGGCCGGTCCGCAGCCCGGCGCTTGGGGGGAAGGGGGTCGAGGACGACCGCCCCCCCGATGGTCGTGGCCGGCGAGTACGAGCGCAGGATGAGGCGGTCGCCGCGTCCCGCCACGACCGCGTGCTCCATACGGAGCTGCGCGAGGGCGGTGCCCCCGGGCGGAACCGGAGGCCCCCCGAGCAGGCGGACGCGGCCCAGGGCCTCGGCGCTCGCCACGTGGACCCTCACCCGAGCGCCATCGGGCAGGGGTTTGGCGCTGGGGAGCTGGGCCAGCTCGACGTCCAGCAGCGACGTCGCTCGGAGCGTACCCACGTGCGCGAGCACGTCACCCCGTTCGACGGCGTCCGTCTCCAAGCCCGCCAGGTTGACCGCAACCCGGCTTCCCGCGCTCGTGCGCTCCACCGGATCGCCATGGGTTTGCAGCCCGCGAGCGCGGGTGTGGTGGCCCCTGGGCAGCACCTCCAGCTCGTCCCCCAGAGCCAGCGTGCCGGAGACGACCGTGCCCGTCACCACCGTCCCGAACCCGTGGAGCGAGAAGACGCGGTCCACGGGCACACGCAGGAGGCCCTCCGCAGCCCGGGCCGGCACGGTCTCGGCAAGCGCTCGCAGCGCGGTGCGCAGCTCGGGCAGGCCCGCCCCCGTGCGCGCGGAGACGCGCAGCACCGGCGCCCCCTCCAGGAAGGAGCCGGCCACGAGCTCGCGCACCTCCAGCTCGGCCAGGGCCTGGCTCTCCGCGTCGGCCACGTCGCACTTGGTGAGGACCACGAGGCCGCGGGGAATCCCGAGCAGCCGGCAGATCTGGAAGTGCTCGCGGGTCTGGGGCATGACCGACTCGTCCGCCGCCACCACGAGGAGGACGGCGTCGATGCCGTGGGCCCCCGCCAGCATGTTGCGGACGAAGCGCTCGTGGCCGGGGACGTCGACGAAGGAGGCGACCCGGTCTCCGCCCAGGTCCAGGTGGGCGAAGCCCAGGTCGATGGTGATCCCGCGCTCCTTCTCCTCCTTCAGCCGGTCGGGATCGGTCCCGGTGAGAGCGAGGACGAGCGTGCTCTTGCCGTGGTCGATGTGCCCGGCGGTCCCGACGACGAGAGAGCGCGCCTCAGTCTTCCTTGGTGGTCACGCCGAAGACCGACTCCGCGGTCTTGTGCAGCTTGGCCGCGAGGGCGAGCCGCGCTTCCTTCTCCGAGCGCACGATGAAGGAGTAGTTCTCGCGCGCCACCTTGATCAGGAAGAGCAGCTCGTCGCGGCTGAGGTTCAGGATGATGCGGCTCATCTCCTGGTCGAATGACGCTTCCACCAGCTTGTCGCGCAGGCGCAGCCGCGCCTGCTGCTCGTCGTCGGTGATGAAGTGGTACTCCTGGCGCGTCACCTTCTGGAGGAAGACGAGCTCTTTCGCGCTGAGGTTCAGCGACACCGTCCGAGCTTCGGGCATCTTGGGGCTCCTCGTGGTGGGAGGGATAGGGCCTTCTCTTGCCATGGGCTCTCCGCGGGATGGTAATATTAGTCCAGACGGCGTAGCCCGTCGCAGTGCGCGGCGTCACGTCGGCGCCTCCGCTTCAGCGTCGGGTCCGCCCCCGGCCCCCGCCCATCCGTCGCGGAGGCCGCGAGCGCTCGCGACCGGGCTTCGTGCCCTTCGCCCGCTCTCGCACGTCCACGAGGGCGAAGTCGATCTGCCGCCGCTCCAGGTCCACCCGAGCGACCTGCACCTCGACCCTGTCCCCCAGCCGGTAGACCTTCTTCGTGTTCTCGCCCCTGCAGCCGGTGGGCCTTCTCGTCGAAGCGGTAGTAGTCGTCGGTCATGGACGAGACGTGCACCAGCCCCTGGACGTAGATCTCCTCGAGCTCCACGAAGAGACCGAAGGACTGGACCCCGGTGACGTAGCCGGAGAAGACCTCGCCCCAGCTTGTCCGCCATGAAGCGGACCTTCTTCCACTCGATCAGCTCGCGCTCCGCGTCGGCCGCCCGCCGCTCCATCTCCGAGAGGTGAAGCCCCATCTCCGGGCAGCGTCTCCCGGAGCCGCGCCTCGCGCTTCGGATCGCGCCCCGTGGCGCAGGGCGCGCAGGGCCCGGTGCACCACGAGGTCGGGGTAGCGGCGGATCGGGCTCGTGAAGTGGGCGTACATCTCGGTGGCGAGCCCGAAGTGCCCCAGGTTCTCCTCGTGGTAGCGCGCGAGCTTCATCGTCCGCAGGAGCAGCGTAGGAGACCAGCTTCTCCTCGGGCTTGCCCTCGATCTGGCGCAGCACGAGCTGGAAGTCCTCGGGGCGGACCTCCTCGAGCCTCTCGGGCACGCGGTAGCCGAAGGAGGCCACCAGCTCGCAGAACTCCTCCACCTGCTCCGGGTCCGGGCGCTCGTGGATGCGGTAGAGGGCGCCCACGCCCGCCTTGCGAGAGCCGCTCCGCCACCGCCTCGTTGGCGGCGAGCATGAACTCCTCGATCGTGCGCATGCTGTCCAGCCGCTCGTGGGCCACGATGCCCGTCATCTCTCCGGCGGCGTCCGAGCACCAGCTTGGGCTCGGGCAGGTCGAAGTCGAGCGAGCCGCGCTCGTAGCGGCGCTTGCGCATGAGCTTGGCCAGCTCGTCCATGCGCTCGAAGAGCGGGACGAGGGTGGCGAAGCGCTTCCGCAGCTCGGCGTCGCCGTCCACGATCGCCTGGACCTGCTGGTACGTCATCCGCGCCGCGCTCCGGATCACGCCGTCGTGGAACTCGGCCTTCTTGACCTTGCCCTCGCGCGTCCAGCTCCAGCACCACGGTCTGGGTGAGGCGGTCCTGGCCGTCCACCAGGCTGCAGATGTGGCTGCGAGAGCGCGTGGGGCAGCATGGGCACCACGCGGTCGGGGAAGTAGACCGAGGTCCCGCGGAGGTAGGCCTCCTGGTCGAGGGGGCGTCCCCTCGCGGCACGTAGTGCGCGACGTCCGCGATGTGGACGCCGAGGCAGCCAGTGCCCGTTGGGCAGGCGGTCGAGGCTGATCGCGTCGTCGTGGTCGCGCGCGGTCTCGGGGTCCACGGTCACGGTCGGCCCAGGGCCGGAAGTCGGTGCGGCCCGCGATGTCCTTCGCGGCGCACCTCCCGGGGCACGCGGGCCGCTTCCGCCTCCACCTCGGCGGGGAAGGCGTCGGGCAGGCCGTACTTGGCCATCACGACCTTGAGGTCGACGCCGGGGTCCTCCAGGCGGCCGAGCACCGCGAGCACGCGGCCCGACGGGGTTGCGGGTGGCCGTGGGCGGCCGGGTGATCTCGGCCGTCACCATCTCGCCGGAGCGCGCTCCCGCCGTTCTCGCCCGGCGGGGATGAACAGCTCGTGGAGGACGCGCCGGTCGAAGGGGACGACGTGCCCGCCGAAGCGCCCGTCCTCCTCGTAGCGGCCCACGAGCCGCGTCAGGCCGCGCTCGAGGACGCGGATGATCCGCCCCTCCGGTCCCTTGGGGGTCGTGCGCTCCACGCGGACCACCACCCGGTCGCCGTGCAGCGCCTCCTTCATGTTGACGGCGGACACGTAGACGTCGGACTGCCCCTTCTCGCGGTGCTCGGGCACCACGAAGCCGTAGCCGGCGGGGTTGCAGATGAGCCGGCCCACCACCAGGTTCATGCGCGACGGCAGGCCGATGCCGCGTCCCCCGGATCTTCACCACCTCCCCGTCCTCGATGAGGCGCCGCAGGACCGGCTTCAGCTCGGCGCCGCCCCTCCTTCTCGAGGCCCAGCCGGCGCACGAGCTCGCGCACGGTGACGGGCTTGCCGTGGTCGGCGAGGAAGTGGAGGATCCGGTCGTGGAGGTTGTCGGGCGGCATTCAGCCTTTGGTCGAAGAGACGTCGAGACGTCGGGGGGAAGTGAAGGAGCCTAGGTCAGGGACGTCGTGCCGGCCAGACGGCCGGCGGGTTGATCTGGTGCCGGAGGTGGGACTTGAACCCACACTAGCCGAAGCCAACACGGCCCTGAACCGTGCGCGTCTGCCAATTCCGCCACTCCGGCGGCGGGACAAACTCGAATAGTAGCAAGGAGCAGGAGCGGGGGCAACCGCGGGAGCGCGGTCCGGGGTTGTTAATTCGAGCTGTACAAGACGTTAAGTAATACTGTACAATCCCGGAATGGGCCCCTCTCCCCGGCGCGTCATCGCTTCGCGAGCCCGTGGTTCCGCTGGCCGGAGGACACGGTCAGTATGCGCACGGGGCGTCGCGTCGTGTTCTCCCACATCCTGAGCTCGCCGGGGAGGATGGTGACGGCGTCGCCCTTCCGGAGCACATGGCACTCCGGGCCGAGGGTGAGGGCGACGGTGCCCTCCAGCACGAACGCGAACTCCTCGCGGGGCAGGCCGTAGGGATGCTTGCCGCTCCGGCCGCCCGGCTTCAGGGTGATGAGCGCGGGCTCCAGCCGGGTGCCGGCGTGCTTCGTGCCCAGCCCCTCGACCTCGGCGCGCGACCAGGAGCTGGTCAGGCCCTGTCGCTCGCGGGCCCGTACGACGAGCCCGCCCTCCCCCCCGCGGCCGCGACGAAGAACTCGCCCAGGGTCACCCCCAGTGCCTCCGCGATCCTCTCCATGGAGGAGATCGACGGCGAAACCTGGCCGTTCTCGAGCTGGGAGATGAAGCTCGGCGAGAAGCCGGTCTGGCCGGCGAGCGCGCGCAGGGACAATCCGCCGTCGGTCCGCAGGCGGCGCACGTGCTCGCCCACCACCCGCTGCTTGAGGAGCATGGAGTTGCCGAGATTGTGCCGTAAGTCCGAGGCGACCGCACGCTGAGCGGCCGCTCGACTCCCGGGGGCGGGGCCGAGACCCTCGCTGCCCTTCGACCCGTCGTCATCCCAAGGAGATTCCTGGTAATGCGATTCAGTCCGTCGTTTCAATTCGTCCTGTGCGCCGCCCTCACCCTCACTGTCGGAGCCTGCGGAGGGGGCAGCTCGACGGGGCCGAACCCTCCGCCCGGTAGCGCCCCGAACCCCGCTCCCACGCCGACCGCCACTCCCGACCCCCGGTCGCTGCTCGCTCCCGGGCCGGTGCAGCGCCTCCGGGCCAAGGTCCACACGATCGACATCGATCCCGCCAACCCGGGCCGGACGTTCCGGGAACCCTTCCAGGAAGGTCCCTGCACCTCCGACGACAACTGCTTCGTCGTCCTCTACGCCGGCGAGTTCGTGAAGTTCGACTCCCGGCAATCCAACGTGCAGGGCGAGGAGTGCCAGTGGAAGCAGGACCCGACCTGGACCTGGAGCAACATGCCGGTGACCCCTTTCGCGGAATCCCCGAACGGGGCCCTCAAGAACCGGGACAGCAGCAACCCGTTCGTGCTGCGCGTGGACGCGGTCTCCCCGGGAGACGTCGTGCTCCAGGCCCAGGTGGACGGGATCTTCTCGAACTACGTCGCGGTCAGGGTCAAGCGCCCCTAGGGCTATGATGGGAGGGTGCGCGCGCTTCTTCTCGCCGGGCTCCTGGCCACCGGCACCGGAGAGGCGCGCGTTTCCCTCGATCTGAAGGATGCACCCGTAGAGGACGTCCTTCGCGTGCTCACCGAGGTCGGTGGCTTCCAGCTCGTCATGGACCCGTCACCCTCCTGCACGCTCACGCTCAAGCTGACCGAGGTCCGCTGGCTCACCGCCCTCGATCTCTCATTGCGCGCCTGCGGCCTGGCCCGTGAGGAAGAAGGCGGGGTGGTCCGGGTCGCGACCGCGGCCAAGATTCTCGAGGAGTCCGCCGCCCGGCGACGCCTCGAGGAGGAGAAGGAGAAGGCTCCCCGAGGCCGCCTGTCGCTCTTCCGACTCTCCTACGCACGGGCCCAGGAGATGGCCCCGCTCCTCAAGCGAATCCTGGCTCCCCGGGGTGACGTGGTCTACGATGCGCGCACGAACACCGTCCTGATCATCGATTGAGGGGACGCGGCGCACTCACGCGGGGACAAGGACCGGGACCTACAGCTGTAAGTTGTTGATTCATAGAGATTGATTCGATGGCGCAATAGGCACGGAGCTTGCTCTGTGCAGGGTGGGTCCGCGGGGACCCGATTGTAAGGACAGGACGATGGCGCGGTTGAGACTGATCTTCGTTCTGGTGGGCCTGGCCGTCCCGGCCCTGGCCCAGGAGGACTACCGCCACGGCCGGATTCGCTATCTCGAACCCGGCGTCACGCTGCAGCGCGCGACGGAAACGGGCTCGGAAGAGGCGGTGGTCAACCTCCCCTACCTGCCCGGCGACCGCGTGTGGACCGACGCCGGGGGCCGGGTCGAGTTCCAGTTCGAGAGCGGGGCCCTCGTGCGCCTGGACAACCGGAGCAAGCTCGACTACGCGGCCCACGACGAGGGGCGCGGCGAGAGGGTCGTGCTGCGACTGTGGTCGGGAGGGCTCTACCTGCGCGTGCGAAACGGCGGCTACGAGACGTTCGCGGTCGAGACTCCCGCCGGCCTGGTCGACGTGGGCAGGCGCGGCGTCTACCGGGTCGACGTGGAGTCCGGCGAGGTGCGCCTCTCCGTCTACGAGGGCGGGGCCGCATTGGAAGCGGGCGGGCGCCGCGTGGACGTGGACGCGGGCGAGCGCAGCTACGCCCGGCCCGGAGAGAGCCCGGAGCGACCCGCGCGGTTCGACCGGGGCGAGGACGACGCGTTCGCGCGCTGGGACGAGGACCGCGAGCGGCGCGAGGCCTGGGCGGCGGGAAGCCGCAAGTACCTGCCGGACGAGCTCGACCCCTACGCGAGCGAGTTCGAGTCCAACGGAACCTGGTACTACGAAGGGGACGTGGGCTACGTGTGGCGGCCCACCGTGGCCCTGGGATGGCGTCCCTACTGGAACGGACGGTGGGTCTGGACGCCGTACGGCTGGACCTGGGCCCCCAACGAGCCGTGGGGCTGGGCGCCCTTCCATTACGGGCGCTGGGGCTTTTCCGGTGGGCTCGGCTGGTACTGGGTTCCCGGGCGCACCTGGGGACCCGGCTGGGTAAACTGGGCCGTGGCCGGCGATTACGTGGGGTGGTGCCCCCTCGGTTCCCGTGACCGCCCGGTGGCCTACGCGCCCGGACGGGCGTTGGGCCTTGCCGTGCCGCGGGGTCAGGGCAGCGCTCCGTCGGCCTGGGCCTTCGTGAAGCGGGCGGACATGGGCACGCGCGACCTCGCCATGCGCCGCGTGGATCCACGGCCCGAGGTCCTCGGGGAGGTGCGGGTGGCGGACTCGCCGCGCCTACGGCTGACCCGCGACGCGCGCGAGTTGCGCGAGGTCACCGTGTCCCGTGACGTCGCCGTACCGCGCACCACCCGCACCAAGCCGACCCCGGCCGACACCGTGCCCGAGCTGGCCGCCGACCGCCAGATCACGATTCCGACCCCGGGGTTGGCTCGACGCAGCCGGCCTTCGCCCCGGGAGGACGTGCCCCGTTACGATCGGCAGCGGACCACCGAGGAGCAGGCCGGCGTCCGGGCTCCGCGCGATTCCGAGGCGGTCCCCCACGGCTCCGAGCATCCCACCGACGCGCGGTCTCCCCAGAAAGGCGGCTCCGAGCCGTCGGGGGCGGTGCCGCGATACCGGCCGCGCCCCGACGACTCTCTCCGGGCCGAGCCCGGCGCGAAGAGCGAGCGCGACCGCGACGTGCTGCGGCCGCTCTTCCAGCCGCTCTCCGAGCCTCGGACCAAGAGCAGGGACGAAGGGCGCTCGCGGGACGAGGGGCGCGCGCGCGAAGACGGACGCTCCAAGGACGCCGGCGACGGTCGCGGGCGCCAAGCGGCTCCGCCTCCCGACCCGCAGCCGAGGCCTCCCCGCAGCGAGTCCGCGGCTCCGCGCAGCGAGCGCACGAGCCCTCCGCCGCGGCCGGAGCCGAAGCCGGAGTCCTCGCGGACGAGCCCACCGCCCTCGCGATCCCCCGAGCACGCCCGGCCCCGCCCCAAGGACCGCGAATAGCCCCCTTCCCGCCTTCGCCCGGCCCGTCGCCGCCGGCAAGCGAAGGGTCTTGCCGCTGGCGCTTGACTGCGGGGGACCCCTCCGTCTACTGTCGCTTGTCGGGCTGACCTGTACCTCCCTCCGGCCATTGCGCGCCGCGCTATCGAAGGATCGACGTTTCGGCCAGGAAGGGGGAACATGAAGGTGGTTCTGTTCTGCGGTGGCCAGGGAACGCGGCTGCGGGACTACTCGGAGAGCGTCCCCAAGCCCCTGGTCGAGATCGGTTCTCGTCCGATCCTGTGGCACCTGATGCGCTACTACTCGCATTTCGGCCACCGGGATTTCCTGCTGTGCCTGGGGCACGGTGGAAACGCGATCAAGAACTACTTCCTGAAGTACGACGAGTGCGTGTCCAACGATTTCGTGCTTTCCGAGGGAGGGCGCAAGGTCGAGCTGCTGAAGAGGGACATCGACGACTGGCGGATCTCGTTCCTCGACACCGGGCAGCACTCGTCGATCGGCGAGCGGCTCCGCGCCGTCCGTTCGCACCTGGAGGGAGAGGAGACGTTCCTCGCAAACTACGCGGACGCGGTCAGCGACCTCGACCTTGACGCCTACGTTGCCTACTTCCGGGAGCGAGGCAAGATCGCCTCCTTCGTGAGCGTTGCCCCGCCCCACACGTTCCATATCGTCGAGGCGAGCCCGGACCATCGGGTGCAGAAGCTCGAGGCGGTCGCCAGGTCCCGGGTCCGCATCAACGGAGGCTTCTTCGCCTTCCGGCGCGAGATATTCGACCATCTGGGCGACGGAGAGGATCTCGTGGTCGAGCCGTTCGCGAGGCTGATCGAAAAGGGCCAGCTCCTGGCCTATCCTTACGATGGCTTCTGGCTCAACATGGACACATTCAGGGACAAGCAGCGGCTCGACGAACTGCAAGCCCGTGGCGACACGCCCTGGCAGGTCTGGAAACGCTGAGGCGCCCCTGTCTCCTGGTAGCATTCTCGACGCAACGGGCGCGGCAGGGACGCGGTGTGGGGCCTGACACCATGAGCAGCGACTCCTTCCGGGGGAAGGTGGCCCTCATAACCGGGGCGAGCAGCGGCATCGGCCGCGCGGTGGCCCTGGAGTATGCTCGCCGGGGAGGGGCGGTGCTGCTCTCCGGGCGGTCTCTGGAGCGACTCGAAGAGGTTGCCCGCCAAGTCCGGCGTTCTTCGGTAGAGGCGACGGTGTGCCCATGCGACCTGGCCCGAGAGGAGGACCTTCGCTTCCTGGGCGAGCGGGTGCGGACAAATGCGCCCCGGCTCGACCTCGTCGTCCACGCCGCCGGGGCCTATGTGGCGGGCCCGGTCGCCGAAGTCCCCGTCGCCGACCTGGACCTGCTCTATGCTGCCAACGTCCGCGCACCGTACTTCATGACCCGGGAGCTGCTCCCTCTCCTCCGGCGCTCGCGGGGCCAGATCGTCTTCATCAACTCGACGGTGGTGTTTGGCTCGGAGCCGGGCGTCGCGGCCTACAGTCTGACGAAGCGTGCGCTGAAGGGCCTCGCCGACCACCTGCGTTCCGAAGTGAACGTCGATGGGATTCGCGTGCTGAGCGTCTTCCCCGGACGCACGGCGACGCCAATGCAAGAACGGATTCAAGCGAAGGCGGCGAAGCCCTACGACCCTACGAACCTGCTGCAGCCCGAGGACGTGGCGGCCGCTGTGGTCGATGCCCTGATCGTGCCGAACCGTGCGGAAGTCACTGAGATCACCATTCGTCCGACCGTCAAGAGCTAGACCGCGGCGTAGATCCTGCAGTGGGGACTCCGCAACCGAGAGCCAACGGTGAACAAGCCTGAGCCTCCCCTGGTCAGCGTCGTGACCCCCGTCTACAACGGAGAGGAGCACCTTCGCGAGTGTATCGAGAGTGTCTTGGCTCAGACATACACCAACTGGGACTACACAATCGTCAACAACTGCAGCACCGACGGCACTTTGGGAATCGCCAACGAGTACGCCGCCAAGGACAGGCGGATCCGCGTTCACAACAACGCCACGTTCGTCCGTGCGATCGCGAACCACAATATCGCTTTCCGCCAGATCTCCCGGGAGTGCAAGTACTGCAAGGTGGTCGCCGGGGACGACTGGCTCTTTCCCGAGTGCCTCGAGAGAATGGTCGAGCTGGCGGAGCAGCACCCTCGGGTGGTGGTGGTCGGCGCTTATGGCCTGGCCGGCAAGAAGGTGTTCTACGACGACATCATCCCCGACTTGAGAACGGTCGTGGACGGTCGCGAGGCATGCCGCTGGAGGTTGCTGGGGGGCAAATACCTGTTCGGTGCGCCGACCGCAGTCATGTTCCGAGCGGAAGCAGTAAGGAGCCGTCCCTCGTTCTACAACGAGTCCAATCTGCACGCCGACTCGGAGGTGAACTTCGAGCTTCTGGAGCATCAGGATTTCGGCTTCGTGCACCAGGTGCTCACCTTCCACAGGGTACGCGCGGCATCGTTGACGTCGTTCTCGGACAGCTTCGAGATCTACCTGCCCACTCACCTGTTCGAGCTGCTGACCTACGGACCCTGCTATCTCACCGAGGCGGAGCAGAAACGCCGGCTCCAAGAGAATCTCCAGGAGTACTATCGCTATCTCGCAACGCAGTTGTTCGAACTTCGCGACCCACAGTTCTGGGCATTCCATCGGGGGAAACTCGCCGACCTCGACCTTCCCCTGAACAGATGGCGCCTGGCCGCGTACGGGGCGCTCTATGGCCTCGAGCTTCTGCTGAACCCGCTGACTACCTTGAGGCGCGTGACTAGCCGGGTGCGTTCGCGCCGGTCGCGGTCCCAGTGATGCGAGCGAGCCTTCACCCGGGCCGGCCCACGGTTCGCGTCATGGTGCCCTGTGGTATCTGCCTTCAGCCTCCTGGCTGACGCGCCGCGTTCAGAAGGCCCGCCGCCTCCAGGTTCCGCGCCGCCCGATGGACTTCGACAAAGGGCAGCTTCGATCGTTCGGCCACGTCGAGGAGCGACCGGGTTCCGTCGCAGAGGTTCAGTACCCAGAGCATCGCCATCTGGCTGGCCACGGCGTGGCTTTGGCCGCCGACCGATCCGTAGAGCCCGCGCTTCCCAAGCTGCGGCTCGCACTTCGGGGACAGGTTCACGTACGTGATGTTTCCCTCGAGCACCTCGAGGACTTCCAGATAGCGTCGCAACGACGCCACCAGCAGGTCGGGGCGCACCAAGTCGAGGTTGTCATTGGAGGTGTGGTACTCCGGGTACTCGCCGTGAGGCGTGCGGGTGAGCGAACCCACGGCCAGATCGAAGCCAGGCGAACAATACTGGCGCTCATCGTAGCCGTAGGGACTGAACTCCCGGACCTCGTGGTCTTCCCCGCAGTGGGTCAGCACGTGGACGACGGCCCGGTCGATCTCGGCGTTGCCGCGCCGGCTGCGCTTGTACGTGAGTCGGCCATGTGCCGACACCGGCAGCGACGAGGCCGTGAGCCACCCGTCGCGCTCGCTCCTCGTTCTCCGCCAGCCATGTGATGGAGCCGATGGTGCCCGGCACGAACAGGAAGCGGTACGTGTAACGCACGGCGAGCCCGAGGAGCAATCGGGCCAGGGTTGCCGCGAGCACCATGCCCGAGAGATTGTCGTTGGCCAGTGCAGGGTGGCAGCAGTGGGTTGAGACGAGCACCTCGTCGGCGGAAGCTCCTGACAGGACGACCTCGCCGTAGGTAAGAGATCCCTCCGCAAGCGATGTATCGATCAGGACATCGTACTCGCCCGGTTGAAGCTTGGAGCGCAGCTCGTGCGCGAGGCAGAAGCCCCAGTCCTCCTGGTAGTAGCTCGTTCGGTACGGGACCACCGAAGGCTGCTCGGGCAGCGAGTGGAGATGCTTCTCGAGTTCCTCGAGGCGGACCTTGCCACGGAACGGCACGCTGTAGTTCAGGACGTGGAGGTTCAGGGTCTCCGCGTCGGCGACGACCTCTCCGTCCGGCCCCACGAGTCGCGCGGCCCGGAGATTCCACTCCCGCGGAACCACCCAGTCGAATACCGGGGTGCCGGTCGGAACCTCTCGGAGGGCGAGGGGTGCGACGCCCTGGAGGATCCGCAGGGAACGCCTCAGGCCGTCGCCGGTGATGCTGCGGCAGATGGGGTAGAGATCGCGAATGAGCGCGTGCATCTCCGCTCCCAGCGCCCGCGGGTCCAGGCTGTCGATCAGCCGGCGGATCGGCTCCGCGCCTCCGTCGGCTGGGCAATGACCCGCGGCTACCGGCGTGCTGGTCATCTCCGCCTAGAGCCCGTGGAGTTCTTGGAAGCGGTCGACGTCGACATCAGGGTAGTCTCGGTCGCGCGAGGCGATGACATCCACCGAGGCGGGCCACACCACACCGTGGAACGGGTCGTTCCAGCGGATCCCGCGTGCGGCGAGCGGATTGTACGGCGCGGAGATCTGGTAGGTGACCTCGGTGGCATCGGCGAGGGTGAGGAAGCCGTGGGCAAACCCGCGGGGTATGTAGAAGGCGCTGCCGTTGTTCTCGGTGAGTTCGACGCCGACCCACATTCGAAAGGTCGGAGAGTCGGGGCGAAGGTCCACGGCGACGTCAAACAGCGCTCCGCGCGTACAGCGCACCACCTTCACCTCCGCGAAGGGCGGCGCCTGGTAGTGAAGGCCACGGAGGGTTCCCCTCCGGTGATTGAAGGACACGCTGCACTGGGCGATCCGGGTGTCTAGCCCCTGCTCCTCGAACTCCCGCACGCACCATGTGCGGGCAAAGAAGCCACGCTCGTCGGCGTTCCTCTCGGGTTCGATCAGATAAGCACCGGCCAGACCGGTCGGAACGAAGCGCATAGGGGCCTTCGCTGAGCCTCTAGGGGTCGGCGCCGTCAGCCAAGAACCGTGACTTCCGGGATTGGCACGACGAACTTCCCTCCCCACTCGCGGATGAAGGCCATCTGCTGCACGATCTCCTCCTTGAAGTTCCAGGGGAGGATGAGCACGTAGTCGGGCTTCGCCTGCCCGATGCGATCGGGACTGTGGATCGGGATGTGCGTGCCCGGCAGGAACTTGCCCTGCTTGTAGGTGTTTCGGTCAACCGTGAAGTCGACGAAATCCGTGCGGATCCCGCAGTAGTTGAGCAGGGTGTTGCCCTTGCCCGGCGCACCGTACCCCACGATGGTCTTCCCGGCCCGCTTTGCGGCGATGAGGAACTCGAGGAGCTTGCGCTTGGTCTCCTTCACCTGTTCGCCGAACCCCGCGTAGGTCTCGAGCTGCAGGAGCCCGGCGTCGATCTCGCGCCGGCGCAGCGCGCGCGGCACGTTCCGTGACCGGTTTCGTCGCGTCCGCGACGTGGCGGGCGTAGACACGGAGCGAGCCCCCGTGAGTCGGAAGCTCCTCGACGTCGAAGAGCATCAGGCCCTGCGGCCGCGAAGATCTTCTCCGCGCTGAGGAAGGAGAAGTACGAGAAGTGCTCGTGGTAGATCGTGTCGAACTGGTTCTCCGCCATGAGCCGCAGGAGGTGCGGGAACTCGATCGTGACGACTCCTTCGGGCTTGAGCAGGATGCTGGAGCCCCCGCACGAAGTCGTTGGGCTCGGGAACCTGCGCGAGGACGTTCGCGCCGCAGATGAGATCCGCCTGCTCACCTTGGGTCGCCAGCTTCCTCGCCGTCCCTTCTCCGAAGAACTCGACGAGGGTCGGAATCCCCTTCTCCACCGCCACCCTGGCCACGTTGGCCGCTGGCTCGATCCCGAGCACCGGGATCCCCTTGGCCACGAAGTGCTGGAGCAGGTAGCCGTCGTTGCTCGCCACCTCCACGACGTAGCTGTCCCGTCCGAGGCGGCAGCGCTCAGTGATCATGTCGGCGTACCGGCGCATGTGCTCCACCCAGCTGTCGGCGTAGGACGAGAAGTAGGCGTACTCGCTGAAGATATCCTTCGGAGCTAACGTACTCCTCGAGCTGGACCAGAAAGCACTGGTCGCAGACGTAGACGTGGAGCGGATAGAACGGCTCCATCTGGTTCAGCTTCTCCTCTGGGACATAGCTCTCGCAGAGCGGCGACATCCCCAGGTCGACGAAGGTGTGGCGGAGCGCAGTTCCGCAGGACATGCAGCTAGCCCCCGGCGTCGAAGCGACCACGTTCACGTTTGGTTCCTCCGGCACGTCGCGAGACGGCGTCATGGGGTCGCGGGCTGCCTGACCCAGCGGAGATCCGGGCCGAGGTCTCCGGAGGCCATGAGCTGCCGGATCTGATCGATTCGCCGGTAGCGCGGGCCTTCGAAATCCTCGAGCTTGAGGCCGATGGCGCGGTAGGCTTCGTAGAGCTGCCGGGCGCCCTTGCGGGCATCCCACCGCGGCTGGAATCCCGGAAGCACCCGGCCGATCTTGCTGAAGTCGGCTCGGTAGTTGCGCTTGTCGGGGCCCGCGCCCTCGGCGAACGCGATCTCGCAACCCGGGACGGTATCCTTCACGATCTCGGCGATCTCTCGGATCCGGTAGTTCTGGTCGTTGCGACCGACGTTCAACGCCTGGGCCCGTACCGCCTCGCGCGGGGCGGTCAGCACCGCGAGGAATGCGCGAGCGATGTCCTCGATGTGCACGATCGGGCGCCACGGCGTTCCGTCGCTCTTCAGGAGCACCTTGCCCGCGGTGAAGGCCCAGGCCACCAGGTTGTTCAGCACGACGTCGAAACGCAGCCTCGGAGAGACGCCGTAGGCGGTGGCACAGCGCAGGAACGTGGGGGTGAAGGTCCCGTCGGCGAGTTCAGCGATGTCTCGTTCGGACCGCACCTTCGACTCGCCGTAGGCCGTCACCGGGTTCAACTCCGACTCCTCGTTCACCGGCGCGTCGCCGGCGGCGCCGTAGTTGCTGCAGGATGACGCGAACACGAAGCGCTCGACCCCTGCCTGCTTCGCGAGGGTGGCCAGGCGTACGGAGGCCGCGTGGTTGATGTCGTACGTGAGCTGCGGGTTGAGATCCCCGAGCGGGTCGTTGGACAACGCCGCGAGGTGTATCACCGCGTCGAAGTCCTTCGAGATCGGCTCGGTCGACGGCTCGCACGTCCTTCTCGAGGGTAGGGATGGATTCCCGCCAGGGGCCAAAGGTCGAACGGCGATACAGATCGGTGTCAAGGCCGACGACATCGTGACCGGCCTCTACCATCATCGGAGCCATGACCGTTCCGATGTAGCCGCGGCTCCCCGTCAAGAGGATCCTCATGACCCTTCTCATACCACAGGATGGACGGCTTAACCACGGGCACGGGAGAGCGGACGGTCTCGCCCGCTTGCCAAACGAGACGAGATTCGTCTACCGTGAGTGGCCATGTCGACGCTTCCGTTCCGATCGTGTGGGGTCCGCGGCCCTGCTGCGGCGCCGCGATGCTGAGGCTCGGCCTCGGGCGGAATGACGGCCCGCTCCAGATTCTCTGCCTTGGCGCACACTGCGACGACATCGAGATCGGGTGCGGGGGAACGCTCTTGCGCCTTCTCGACGAACGCCCGGGCTGTTCCGTGCATTGGGGGATCTTCGCCTCCGACCCCGTGCGCGAGGCTGAGGCGCGGGCGAGTGCTGCGGCCTTCCTGCGCGGGGCGACTCGCTCGCGGGTCGTCATCGAGAGGTTTCGCGAAAGCTACTTCCCGCATGTCGGGGCGGAGATCAAGGACGCTTTCGAGGGTCTCAAGCGCGAGATAGTGCCGGATCTCATCTTCTCCCACTACCGGGGAGACATGCATCAGGATCACCGTCTCATTGCCGACTTGACTTGGAATACCTTCCGCGACCACCTCATCGCAGAATACGAGATACCCAAGTACGAGGGCGATCTCGCCGCGCCGAACGTCTTCTTTCACCTTCGGGACGCGGTCGCCCGCCGCAAGATAGAGCTGATCCTCCGGAGTTTTCCGTCCCAAGCGGGGCGGCGTTGGTTTCGCTCCGAAACGTTCGAGGCCGTCATGAGGCTCAGGGGCGTCGAGTCCAACGCACCCGAAGGCTGGGCGGAGGGGTTCCATTGCCGCAAGCTGGCGGTCTGAGGGCGACTTCTTCGAGCAGCCGTTGAATCGAGCGATCCGCATTGGGTGACGGGACGGCCCAGCCCGATCCGGACTCCGCCAGACGAACGGCGCTCAACACCGTGACGGCGTGGCTCGCGAACGTCGTGAGCCTCCTCGTCGGGTTCTTCATGACGCGCTTCCTGCTCGACCACCTGGGCGAGCGGATCTACGGTGTCTACGCGCTCGGGGCTTCGGTGGCGGCCTGGAGCGCGCTCGCCGGCAGCCCCATCGGGACGTACGCATCCCGATACGCCACGGAGCACCTCGAGCGGGGAGAGACGGAGGCAATCAACCGCACGCTCGCCACGAGCCTCGGCTTGAGCCTCCTTGCCATGTTGATCCTCCCCTTGCCCGTTCTGTTCTGCGCGGCGGACGTGCAGCGGCTGTTCCGGGTGCCGGACGATCTCGTAGGTCCGGCCCGCGCGGGAATCCTCATCATCGGACTGGGAACGGTGGCGACTGTCGTGGTGCGCGTGTGGGAGGCGCCGGTCTTCATGTCGCGCCGCATCTACCTGAAGAACTACGCCGAGATCCTCGCCAGGGTGTTGGGCGCCGTCCTCGTGGTCGTCTGGTTTCTGTGGATCGGCCCCTCGGTCAGTGTCTGGCTGTTCCTCGCCGTGGCATTGCCCCTTCTCCTCAGTCTGGGCTTCGTCGTGCCGGCGGCGGCGCGAGGGCTGCCGGTGCATCTTCGCGCCGTGGCCCTCGACCGAGGCGAGCTACGGAGGGCGTTGCCGTTCATCGGCTACATCGTGGTCAGCATGCTGGGCGGTGCACTGTTCGACAACACCGACGCTCTCGTGATCAGCGCCATGCCCGAGCTGGGCGTGTCGCAGATTGCAGCATACGATGTGGGTACCCGCCTGCAACGGGTGGTTCGTCCCTTTGTCGAGGCCCTGATCCTCGCCTGGAGTCCGGGGCTGGTGAGCCTGGCGGCGCGTGGCGAGGGGGGCCGCCTCCGCGCGAACGTCACCGCCCACACGAGACAGTTGCTGCTCCTGGGGATGGTGCCAACCGTCGGCATGGCCTGTGTGGCCCGGCCGTTCATACGCCACTGGGTGGGAGAGCAGTTCGTGTCTCGCAGTGTCCCGGTGATGTGGGTGGCCCTCGCGAGCGCTCTTCTCTGGGGACCAGGACCCTACAACGCGCGGGTGCTCATCGCCGTTTCGCGCCTTCGCTTCGCCACCATCGGTGGGATGGTGGCCGGTCTGGTGAATCTCCTGTTGAGTGTGCTCTTCGTCCGCGTTCTCGGGCTTGGTCTGGTCGGCGTCGCGGCGGGTACGCTGGTCGCGGTCGTCCTGTGGTGCGACATCGCGCTGGGGTTCGAAGCGAGCCGGGCGGTCGGGTTGCGACCACTCACCTACTTCCGTGAGGTCTGGCTCCGGCCGGCCGCGGCCCTGGCGGTGATGCTCGTGGTGGGAATAGGGCTCGGGCAGTTGTGGCGTCCGCACTCGCTTCTCGAGACGATCGCTCAACTCGGCGCTCTGGGTGTGGTCCTTGGTGCGGTTGGCTTCTGGGTTGGCCTGACCCCGAGCGAAAGGGCGGCGATCGTGGCATGGATCACTCGCCGGCTGGAAAAGGGGATCTTGGCGTCAAGGTAAGAGTGCGGAGGCCAAGTCGGAACGCGCTCGCTCCTCTACGCCAGTGCGGCGGGGGATCTCCCCCGTGGTAGCAGACCCCCCGTTTGGCGGAGGCTTGACTGTCGCCCGGCTACGGGATAAACAGGCTCGCCCGTTCCATTCTAGAAGTGTCGTTGGCCGCACAACCAAGGCCGGGCGAGGTCCGTCCCGGCATGAAAAGGGGGAATCCATGTCCGCCCGTCTTCGCTCGCTCGCGCTCGTCGCCGTGTCGATCGCGTTGGTCTTCGCCCTGGGGACCGCCAGTTTCGCCCAGGGCCAGCCCGAGCCGCCGACCGTTCGCGACTTCTGCGTCAAGGTCGCCCCAGGGAAGGACGCCGAGTACGAAGCGTTCGTGCGCGACGTCACCATCCCGCTCGCCCGGGCACGCGCCGAGGCCGGAGAGTTCGCCTGGTTCGTCGCCGAGAGCAGCGTCGTGCCCGCCGGCTCCTCGGCCCCGTGCGACTACCGGATGGTCTACGGCTACAAGGGCCTCCCCCCGGAACCCGCCTCGAAAGAAGTGCTCGCCGCCGGTCTCAAGCGAGCGAAGCTGACCATGACCGCGGACGAGATGATCGCCAAGCGGAACGCGCTCTCCCACCTCGTCAGCGCCGAGATCTGGTACCACATCGACGGAATCGGCCCCGATCAGGCGAAGGGCAGCTACGTCCAACTCAACCGCTACAACGTCAAGAACGGCGAGATGGACGAATGGACGAGGCTGGAGACGACCTACTGGAAGGCGCTCATGGACGCGTGGCTGAAGACGGGCGGCAAGGGCGCGTGGCACGTCACCGGACTCTGGAGGCCGGCTGGCGACCGCACGCCCTACAACGCCCAGACCGTCGACATCTTCCCGGACTGGAACTCGCTGGTGCACGGCGTGCCCGTCAGTGAGCTCTGGTCGAAGGTGCACCCCACGACGGCCGTCAGCGAGGCGTTCAATCGTCTCGACCGGGTCCGCTCGATCCAGTCCGTGGAGATCTACAAGGCCGTCGAGGTCGTGGCCGGGAAGTAGGCGAGGGCCGACGGACGGTCACCACTGGTGGCGACCGAGACCACGATCCCGGGCCGTGCGTCGGCTTCCACCTCTCTCAGACTCCCCGCGCACTACGCCCGGGTGAATCAGGCTCCGCGCGCAGCCCGTGGCTTCAGTACCGGACGGTGACTCCGGCTCGGAAGCCGCCGTGCGCGGAGGCGAACGCCAGCGCGACGTGCGGCTCGTGCACGCGAACCTTCACCCAGCGGTCGGTCTTGAACGCGAGGCCGACGAGCGCGCCCAGGCCCGCGGTGGCGGCGCCCACGACCAGGCCGCCGACAAGCGCGGCCCCCCCGTTGCAGGAGGCGTTGTAGTCGTCGCAGGTGACGAGGTAGCCGGCGACGCCGCCGAGCACGGCTCCCGGGACGAACCCGATCGCCGCTCCTTCGCCCGCGCGAGCGAGTGCCGCGCACGACCTCGACCCTTTCGATCTTCGAGAGCTTCAGCGTCATCGGCGCCGCGGAGGCTCCTCGTGGCCGCACGGCGATCGCTTGGGGCGACACCGACTCAAGCGTGCCCGTGATCTTCTTGGGTCGCCCGTCAGCCAGAGTTGGACGCGCTCGCCTTGCACGAGAGCGGGAGCCGCGGTCTTGTCCTCGGCCACGAGGGTTGGTGCGAGGCACGAGGTCAGGAGCCAGGCCGTCCACGCTGCCCGCATCGGACCTCCACGTGCGAGAGAGTCTACTCCGGGGCGCCCGGCCCCGCCCCCAGGACCGCGAATAGCCGCCTCCCCGCGCTTGGCGGAGACGGCGCGGGACCGTCATAATTCGAGGCGATGGCGGCTTCCGCGGCTCGCGTGCCCGCGCCCCGGGTGCTCACCCTGCGCCGCGCGATCGTGACCGCCCTCTTCGCGGGGGCCATCCTCGGGGGGCTCTCCTCGGCGTCTTCTTCGCCTTCGAGTCCGACCTGCCCCAGGTCACGTCCCTCGAGGACTTCCAGCCCAACATCATCACCCAGGTCTTCGCGGCCGACGGGACCGTGCTCGGGGAGTTCGCGATCGAGAAGCGGGTGGTGGTCTCCTTCAAGGACATCCCGCCCGTGCTCCGCAACGCGATCGTGTCCGTGGAGGACGCGGACTTCTGGAAGCACCTCGGGATCAACCCCTGGCGGATGCCGGGGGCGGCCCTCGCCAACCTGCGCTCGGGCCGGCGCGGACAGGGCTTCTCCACCCTGACCATGCAGCTCTCGCGCCTGCTCTTCCTGACCCCCGAGAAGACCTACGAGCGGAAGATCAAGGAGGTCATCCTCGCCTTCCAGATCGAGAAGAACTTCACCAAGGAGGAGATCTTCACCCTCTACTGCAACCAGGTCTACTTCGGCCACGGGAACTACGGGGTGGAGGCGACGAGCCAGTTCTTCTTCGGCAAGTCCATCAAGGACCTGACCCTGGCCGAGGCCGCGCTCGTGGCCGGGCTGCCCCAGAACCCCACCCGGCTCTCCCCCATCGAGCAGCCCGAGCGGGCCCTCGCCCGCCGCAACCACGTGCTCGACCGCATGGCGGAGGAGAAGTACATCAGCGCGGAAGAGGCGGCAGACGCGCCAAGGCCGAGCCCCTCGGCCTGCACCTCGCGCAAGGACCCGCCGTCCATCGCCCCCCACTTCCTCGAGGAGGTGCGCAAGTACCTGGAGCGCGAGTACGGCAGCCAGCGCATCTACCAGGGCGGTCTGCGCGTCTACACGACCCTCGATCCGGCGATGCAGAGAGACGGCCAACGCGGGCCCTGCGCAAGGGGCTGCGGACGCTGGACCGGCGGGCCCGCGGCTTCGTGAAGCCCGAGGCCACCGTCCTCAAGGACGGCGAGTTCCCCGATCCCATCCACCTGGACGAATGGGACTGGCCGTTCGCCGCGGGCGACGTCGGTGCGTGGCGTCGTGCTCGCCTCCGAGCGCGGCCTGCGCCCTCGTCCAGATCGGGCGACTACCAGGCGCGGGTCGGGACCCGCGGAGATCGCCTGGACGCGGCAAGCGAGCGTGGCCGACGTGCTCCCCCGGGGCGCCATCGCCCCCTTCCTCGTCCAGTCGCTCTCCGAGGAGGGCGGGCGCAAGGAAGCGAAGGTGCTCCTCGAGCAGGAGCCCAAGGTGGAAGGCGCCCTCCTCGCGCTCGACGTGAAGACGGGCGCGGTGCGGGCCATGGTCGGGGGCTACGACTTCGAGAGGAGCAAGTTCAACCGCGCCACCCAGGCCTGGCGCCAGGTCGGCTCCGCCTTCAAGCCCGTCGTCTACGCGGCCGCCTCGAGAAGCTGGGCTGGACGCCCGCCACCCTCATCGTGGACGCGCCCCTCTCCTTCCCCAACCCGTGGAACAAGACGGTGTGGGCGCCCCAGAACTACGACTTCCGCTTCCTGGGCCCCATCCCCGTCCGCCACGCCATCGAGACACAGCCGGAACATCCCCGCGGTGAAGAGCCCTGCAGGCGGTGGGGATCGAGACCGGGATCGAGTACGCGCGCAAGCTCGGGCCTCTCGGGCGAGCTCCCGCCCTACCTGCCCATCGCCCTCGGCGCGGGAGAGGCCACGCTCACGGAGATGGTCTCCGCCTTCGCCACCTTCGCCAACCAGGGGCTGCGCATGAAGCCCTTCCTCATCACCCGCATCACCGATCGCGAGGGCAACATCGTCGAGGAGGCGCGGCCCCAGGCCCGGGACGCCATCCGGGCCGACACCGCGTTCATCCTCACCAACCTGCTGCGGGGGGTGGTGGAGCGCGGTACGGCAGTGCGGGCCCGCGCCTTGAACCGGCCCATCGCGGGCAAGACCGGCACCACGAACGACTTCACCGACGCCTGGTTCATCGGCTACGAGCCGTCGCTGGCCGCGGGAGTGTGGGTGGGCTTCGACGAGAAGAAGGACTCGCTGGGGCAAGGACGAGACGGGGGGCCACGCCGCGCTCCCCATCTGGATGGACTTCTGGGGACCCGTCCGCAAGGACGCGCCCATCGAGGAGTACCCGATCCCCGGCAACATCGTCTTCGTGCCCGTGGACGAGATGGGACGCCCCGGCCGACCGGGCACGCCGGGCGTGCGCATGGAGGCCTTCGTGGCGGGCACCGAGCCGCGCGCCCTCCTGGCCGCCGCGGCAGGGGCGCCCGAGCCCTGAGCGCCTACCCCTTCTTCCTGGTCCTCTTCTTCCTGAGCGGCTTCGCGGCCCTGCTCTATCAATCGGTCTGGCAGCGCCTCCTGACCTTCTTCAGCGGGGCGGACGTCTTCTCCATCACCCTGATCGTGTCCGCGTTCATGGGCGGGCTCGGCTTCGGCAGCCTGGCCGGGGGTCACCTCGCGGACCGGCTCCCCCGGCACCGGCGCATCGTCGCCTTCGCCCTCTCCGAGCTGGCCATCTCGCTCTTTGCCTTCCTGAGCGTCTTCATCTTGTACGACACACTCTACCTGAAGGTCGGCCAGCGGTCCCTGCCGCTTCCCGCGGTGGCCACGATCCTGTTCCTGACCCTCCTCTGGCCGACCTTCTTCATGGGGCTCTCCCTCCCCCTGCTCTCGCGGGCGTTCACGGATTCCGCAGGCCGGGCCGCCGGGCGCATCGGCTCCCTCTATGGCTGGAACACGATGGGGGCGGCGGCGGGCGCGCTGCTCACGGTCTGGGGGCTGGCCCGGACGGTCGGCTTTGCCACCTCGCTCCGGGTGGGAGCCTTGCTGAACCTCGCCTGCGCGCTGGCGGCCCTGATGCTGGTGCGACCCGTCGAGAGATCGCCGGTCCTCGACCCCCCACCCCATCCCTCCCCTCCCCCCGAGACCGACGGCCACGTCTTCGGCCTCGGGGCCTGGACCGTCATCTATGCCCTCTCGGGCTTCGTCGCGCTCGCCCTGGAGATCCTCTGGTTCCGCTTGCTGGGGACGATTCACAAGCCCAGCTCGTTCACGTTCTCGACCCTGCTCGCCATCTTCCTCGCCGGGGTCGGGGGAGGAGCCCTCCTCGGCAGTCGCCTGGCCCCCCGCACGAAACGCCCGGCCGCCACCTTCCTGCTGCTCCAGGCCGGCATCGGTCTCTACGCCGGGCTCTCGGTGGCGCTGCTCGTGGCCACAGTCGATCGCCTCTCGTTGCTGCGGCCGCTCTGGGAGTACCTCGGCCAGTACGAGACCCTGGACCTCGACGACGCGATCCGCTCGGCGTTGCGCTGGCTGCGCACGGGCGGAGCCATCGCTCCCTACGCGGAGAAGCTGGCCGCGCAGCTCGTCCTTCTCTACGCGGTCGTCCCCCTGTTCGTGATCGGGCCCCCCACGCTGCTCATGGGCCTGAGCTTCCCTTTCCTCCAGGGAGCGGTCCACACCGACCTTCGATTCCTGGGCCGCCGCGTGGGCCGCCTCCAGACCGCCAACATCGTGGGCTCGATGCTGGGGTCCGCACTCTGTGGCCTGCTCCTGCTCCACCGCATGGGCACCCCGGGCACGCTTCGCCTGCTCGCCGGCTTGAGCGGCGCCTTCCTTCTCCTCTGGTGCGGCGTACGCTGGCCCGCCCGTCGCCGAGGTCCCGGATACCTCCTGGCCGCCGCCCTCACCGCGGCCGCGGTCGTGCTCGTTCCGGCCGCTTCCCGACTGTGGGCCACGCTGCACGGGACCGTGGCCGACCGTATCCTGTTCGCCGAGGACGGCTCCGGACTCTCGGTCCTCAAGGACGAGGAGGGCCAGACGATCGTGTACGTGGACGGGCTGGGTCAGAGCCAGCTCCCCTACGGCGGCTATCACACCTTCCTCGGGACGCTGCCCGTGATGCTCCATCCGCGGCCGGAGAGGGTCATGGCCATCGGCCTCGGCTCGGGGGACACGCTGTTTGGCCTGGGCGCGCGCGCGCAGACGAGCCGCCTGGACTGCGCCGAGATCGTGCGGCCCCAGCTCGAGACGCTTCGGCTCCTCCGCCGCCAGCAACGCTACCCGGGGTTGGAGGTGCTGCTGCGGGACGAGCGCGTCCGCTACGCCTTCACCGACGGCCGCTCCTTCCTGCTGCGCTCCCGCGAGCGCTACGACGTGATCGAGGCGGACGCGCTCCGGCCCGGCACTCCATACGTGGGGAACCTGTACTCCTACGAGTACTTCCTGCTCCTGCGACAGCGGCTTCGCCCCGGCGGCCTCGGCGTGACCTGGGCCCCCACGGTCCGGGTGAAGGGGGCCTTCCTCAAGGCGTTCCCCCACGTCCTGCAGTTCGCGGACACGATGGTGGGGAGCAACGAGCCCCTCTCCTACGACCCCGAGGCGCTCCGGGCGCGCATGACCGATCCATTCACGCGGGGCCGCTTCGCGCGCGCCGGCATCGATCTGGATGCGCTGCTCGCCCCCGCCCTGAACCGCCCCCCGGTGGCGATCGGGCCCGACTTCGACCGCTCGGCGCTCGGCGAGATCGACACCGACCTCTTCCCCAGAGACGAGTACCTGACCTCGCAGAGCTTCTGGCCGGGGAAGCGGGAAGAGTAGTTCTTCTCGAGCGTCACCCGCGTCTCGCCATTGACAGTGCCGGTGACGCCTGCTAGCGTCCGCCCGTCTTCTCCGGAAGCTCGACCGATGCGCTCTGCCCTGTCTTGCGGTCTGGTGCTCGTCGGTGCCGTGGCCGGAGCCCAGGTCAAGGCCCCGGAGCCGCCCCCCGCTTTCGCGAGCTACGGCCCGCCCGTGCCCGTCGAGCTGGCGCTCATCGCCTACAACGGCCAGCAGTACCACCGAACGCACGTCAGCACGACCGGTGAGCTTCGAGCGCTCGGGACCAGCCTGAGCTACTTCATCCTCGCCGAGGGCACGGCGCGCGTGCTTCTCATCCCGGCCCTGGACTCCGAGCGCGCCGCGTCCCAGCTTCTCGGACGCCGGATCGAGCTCACGGGGGTGGTACGCGTGCTGCCCGCCAAGCAAGACACCGTGCCCTGCCGCGGACAGATGCTCCCCAAGAGCCAGTGCGACGACCCCGAGCTGCCCGTGCTGCCCAACGCGCGGATCGACTGGCCCCCGGTCTCGATCACGTTCTTCAGCATGAGCGACGTCGGGACCGGCGAGGGCAGGGCCCCCGGCCGGGGCGGGCTCAGCCTGGCCGCGCTCGCCACCGACGCCACGGCGCACCTGGGCCAGACCGTGACCGTGGTCGGCCTCTTCGCCGGCCGCAACCTCTTCGGCGACCTCCCGGCCGGCTCCGAGAAGACTCCCACCGATTGGGTGCTCAAGCTGGGCTCGCACGCGGTGTGGGTCACGGGCAAGAAGCCCGAAGGCAAGGGCTTCAAGCTCGACCCCGACTACCGGAGCGACACCGCGCGGTGGCTGCAGGTGACCGGCCGTGTCGAGGCCACGGGCGGCGTCACCTTCCTGCGCGCGACCAGGGTGGCCCTCACGAGCGCACCCAAGGCCGAGGAGGAGGAGCCCTGAGAGGTGTTATTGTCCGTCGTCGCATGGAGGGAGACGGTGAGGCTCGAGCGCGTCCTTTCCGACGCCCTGGTCCGGTTTCTCAACCGGGAGGTGACGAACTACCAGCGCCGGATCCCCAACGACCTCGACAACCTCAGGAAGCACATCCGCCCGGGCGACGTATTGCTCGTCGAAGGCAAGACCCGGATCGCCCAGATCATCAAGTACGTGACGCAGAGCTGCTGGTCGCACTCCACCATCTACGTCGGCGACCGGGTGATCCGGGAGGATCATCCCCTCCGCGACCACTATCAGCAGCGCTTCGGTGAGGAGGCGCGCCACCTCGTCTTGGAAGCCGACCTGGCCTCGGGGGTGTCCGCCGTGCCCCTCAGCAAGTACACGGAATACAACATCCGGGTCTGCCGTCCCTACTGCGTCCGCGACGACCATCTGAAGCGGGTGGTCGATGAGGTCGTGTCGCACCTCGGCGACCGCTACGACCAGCGACAGCTCGTCGATCTCGGGCGATATTTCACGCCATTCCATCTGTTGCCCGCGCGCTGGCGGCGCAAGGCCTTCTTCTCTGGAGAGAGCGACTCGCGCGCGGTGATCTGCTCGAGCCTTATCGCTCAGGCCTTCCACGGCGTGCACTATCCGATCCTCCCGGTGCTTCCCTCGAGCGTGCGCCAGGAGAGGGAGGAGGGGCACTTCCCCTGGGGGAGACGCATGCGTGGTGTGCATCCACGGCTCGTCTTGCCACGCGACTTCGATCTCTCCCCGTACTTCCGCATCGTGAAGTTCAACTCGGTCGAGGAGGGGCCGATCGATTACCAGTCGATCGAGTGGCTGGAGCCCTTGGCGGCCGCCGCGCCCTCGGGCCGCAGGCGTAGCTCCTCCAACTGAGCAGCCCTCCCTGCGAGAGCTTCCCTCCCGGGGCTCCCTCCGCCTAGATCCGCACCACGCTCAGCGCGATCACGTCGTCCGAGCCGGCCCGGATCGCGTCCAGCGTGGCCGGGCGCGGCTCCTGGCCCACCTGAATGCGCGCGATGGCCGCGGTGGCGCCCTCGAAAACGATGTTCTCGGTCTGCTCGACGTTGATGCCGGCGCCCTTGAGCGTCCCGAAGACGTGGGCCAGCACCCCGACCCGGTCGCGGTGGCGCACGACCAGCAGGTGGGTAGCGGGCGTTCGCTGCGCGATGTTCACGCAGTTCGGCACCCGGCCGGTGGCCTTGTACTCCCGGGTGATGCGGACGCTCTCGTCGGCGATGGCGTCCTGGGCCTGCTCCGTGGAAGCGCCGATGTGGTGGGTCCCGTAGACCCCCGGCTCCTTGAAGAGCGCGTTCTCTACGCTGCCCGTGCCCCCGGCCGGCTCGCCGGAGAACACGTCCACGGCCGCTCGCACTTTCTTGGTGCGTACGGCCTCGAGGAGCGCCGTCTCGTCCACCAGCTCGGCGCGGGCGGTGTTGATGAAGAGGGCGCCGGGCCTCATGGCCCCGAAGAAATCGGCGCCCAGGAGGCCCCGGGTCTCCGGCTTCAGGGCGAGGTGCACGGACACCGCGTCGGCCGCGGCCGCCACCTCGACCGGGCTGCCGAGGCGGACAACCCCCAGCGCGTGCGCCCTCTCGTCGGTGAGCGACCGGCTCCAGGCCACGACATGCATGCCGAAGGCGCGCGCGCGGGCGGTCAGCTCCTGGCCGATCGAGCCGGTGCCGATGATGCCCAGCGTGCGGCCGAAGAGGCCATGGGCCTTGCTGTACCTCGCCTTGTTCCAAACGCTGCGGCGCAGGTCGGACACGCCGTCGGGGATCTGGCGGTCGAGGGAGAGGAGCAGGCCCATGGCCAGCTCGGCCACGGCCACGGAGTTCTTGCCCGGGCAGTTGGTCACGTAGATGCCCAGCTCGGAGGCGGTCTTCACGTCGATCGTGTTGTACCCGGCGCCCGCGCGGACCACCACGGCCAGCCGGCCTGCCCGCAGCGCCTCGCCCGGCACTTCGGTACCCCGCACGATGAGGACCTCGGCGCCCGAGCTTCTCACCGCCTCCGCGAGGCCCTCTTTCGCGAGGTCGGGCGCGTACTCGACCTCGCAGCCCGCGCTGCGCAGGGCCGCGAGGCCCCCTTCGGGGAACTTGTCGGCCACCAGCACTCTCATCTAAGCCCTCCAACGGGTCAGTGGTGTGGGGAGGATATGCGAATGGCAGGGCCTTGGGGATGGCTTCGCGTGGCCACGAATGGCTGAGGTGGCAGAGGGGCTATCGGGGCCGATAGTCGGGAGCGCGAGCTCCGCCCTTGCCGAAGGTCACGCGCCACGACTGCCTGTCGGAGAGGCGCTGGCGGTAGATGCACCCATCGCCGGTGATGTTCGAGGCGAAGGCGATCTCGGTCCCGTCCGGGGAGTAGACCGGGTCGTAGTTGAGGGCCGGCCAGTCCACGAGCACGCGTCTCCTCGCCGGTCGCGAGGTCGTGCTCGACGAGGCGGCTCGTGCGGCCGGAGGTGGCCGCGGCTCACGTAGACGACCTTCGTGCCGTCGCGGCTGAAGCGCGGCTCGCAGCCGCCCGACGGTGAGGCCGGAGACCCGCGCCTCCTTCCCGGTGGCCACGTCCACGACGTAGATCTGGTGGCCGATCGCGCCACGTTGGACGAGAAGACGATGCGCTTCCCGTCGGGGCTCCAGTTCGGGTTGCCGAGGATCGGTCGCTCGCCGTGGCGCACGAGCACGCGGGCTCGCCCGGTGGCGCGGTCCATGACGAACAGCGACTCCGGGCCCTCGATGTACGAGAGGAACGCGATCCGCCGGCCGTCGGGCGAGGGGTCGGACTGGAACTCGCGGGCCGCGTTCGTGCGGAGCCGTCGCGCGGCTCGCCGCCTTCGGCCGGCACCTCCCAGAGCTGCCAGTCGCCCGGAGCGCTCGGAGCTGAAGACGACCGCTTCGCCGTCGGGCGTCCAGCGCGCGCAGCACGTCGCCGCGCGGGTCGTCGGTCAGGCGGCGCTCGACGCCGCCCCCCGCCGGGAATCACGTAGAGGTCCTGGTTGCCGCCGACCTCGTGCTCGTAGACGATCTCGAAGACCGGGGGCGGCGGTGACGGCTGGCGTCGGCCGGAGCGCGCCGAGGCCGCCCGTCGGCTCGCAGCCGCCCAGGGCCAGAAGCAGCACCGCGAGAACGGGGAGAGCGGCCTGGAGTGTGGCCCGGCGTGGCGTCAGTCCTCCGCGGCCACCGGCTGGCCCAGGGTGCCCTTGGCCCGGGCCACAGGGTCGTCTTGATGAAGTCGTCGATGTCGCCGTCCAGGACGCGGTCCACGTCCCCCACCTCGTACTTGGTGCGGTGGTCCTTGACCATGCGGTAGGGGTGGAGCACGTAGGAGCGGATCTGGCTGCCGAAGGCGATCTCCTTCTTGGCGGCCTCCACGGCGTCCAGCTTGGCCCGCTGCTTCTGCAGCTCCAGGTCGTAGAGGCGGGCCTTCAGGACCTTCATGGCCACCTCGCGGTTGCGGATCTGGCTGCGCTCGTTCTGGCAGGAGACCACGATGCCGGTGGGCAGGTGGGTGATGCGCACCGCCGAGTCGGTCACGTTCACGTGCTGGCCGCCGGCGCCGCTGGAGCGGTAGGTGTCCACGCGGAGGTCCTTCTCCTGGATCTCGATCTCGATGTCCTCGTCGATCTCCGGCCAGGCGAACACGGAGGCGAAGGAGGTGTGGCGGCGGGCCGCGGAGTCGAAGGGGCTGATGCGCACCAGCCGGTGCACGCCGACCTCCGCCGAGAGGTAGCCGTAGGCGTACTCCCCCTGCACGAGCACGGTCGCGCTCTTGATCCCCGCCTCCTCGCCGGCCTGGATGTCGGTGAGGTCGCGCTTGAAGCCCCTCCGGTCGCACCAGCGCAGGTACATGCGCAGCAGCATCTCCGCCCAGTCCTGGCTCTCCGTGCCCCCGGCCCCGGCGTTGATGGTGAGGATGGCGTTGGCGCGGTCGTGCTCGCCCCCCAGCATCTTCTGGAACTCGGCTCCCTCGATCGTGGCCTCGAAGGCGGCGAGGGCGGCGGTGCAGGTCCTTCGCGACGTCCTCGCCCGCCTTCAGCCACTCCACGAGCACGCCCGGCGTCGTCCTCCTGCGTGCGCAGGCGCTTCAGCAGCCCGAGGTCGCTCTCGAGGCGCTTCCGGCGCTGCAGGACCTTCTGGGCCGCCGCCTGGTCCTTCCAGAAGTCGGCGCTGGCCATGCGTTCTCTCGAGCCGTGCGAGCTCCGCCTTGAGCTTGTCCTCCTCAAAGATAGCCGCGGATGTCCGCGGCCCTCGCGACGAGTGTCTCGAAGCGCTGGGAAAGATCGTCGGTCAAATGCAGCCTCCGATCGTCATTGTAATGGAGAGTGTGCGCGGCCGGTCAGCGGGCGGGCGCGCGGGTCCTCAGGGCGGCGAGGGTGATCCCGAGGGTCGCGGCCAGACAGCTCCAGGCGAACACGTCGCCGTGGCGGCTGTAGAAGGTCCGGCCGGAGACGAAGGCCGACCTCGCGCACGAGCACCGTGCGGTCGAAGAGCGCGGTCGAGGCCACCACGCGGCCCCGCGGGTCGACCACCGCGGTGATGCCGGTGTTGGCGGCGCGCACGAGGTACCGCCGGTTCTCCACCGCCCGGAAGACGGCCATGGCCAGGTGCTGGTAGGGGGCCGAGGTGCGGCCGTACCAGGCGTCGTTCGTGATGTTGACGAGCAGCTCCGCGCCCCGCGCGGTGAAGCGCACGCACGAGGTCGCGGGAAGATCGCCTCGTAGCAGATGAACGTCCCGAGCCGGTGGCCGTCGGCCTCCGTCACCGTGGCCTCTCGCTCCCGGGCGTGAAGTCCGGCGACCTGCTGGACCAGCTTGGCCGCGACCCGGCCTCCGAGGCGTGAGGAGCGGCTGCAGGGGGACGTACTCGCCGAAGGGGACGAGCCGGATCTTGTGGTAGCGAAGACGCAGCTCCCCCGCCGGGGTGAGCATCTTGGCCCCCACCCAGTGCGACGTGCGGCCCGCGCGTCGTCGCGGTCGTCGTTGCCGAACAGCAGGTAGAGGCCACGCCGCCGCACCGGGTCCGCAGGGCCTCGGCGAGCACGGGGTTCTCGTCGAAGAGGAAAGGCACCGCCGACTCGGGCCAGACCACGAGGCGCGCCCCGCGGCCGCCGCCTGGTCCGGTCAGCAGCGACGTGGCGGTCGATGTTCTGCCAGGCGTTCTCGGACTGCCCACTTCTCCTCCTGCCGGATGCCGGCCTGCACGAGGCCCACCCGGATGCGGCCGGACTCGGGCAGCGGCTCGACTCATCGTCCACGAGCCCCACCGCGCCACAGGCCACCAGCAGCGCCGGCCACGCGCCGAGCGCGCGTCGACGGAGCGGCCTGCTCGTCTCCACCGCCGCGTAGGCGAGCAGCGGCCGAGGCCAGCGCGACCAGGAACGAGACGCCGTAGACCGCCGTCACGGACGCGATCTGGATGAAGGGCAGGTGGGCGTGCTGGCTGTAGCCGAGCAGGCACCAGGGGAACTCGAAGAAGGTGTGGGCGCGCAGGATCTCGGTGGCCACCCAGGCCAGCGGGCGCGAGGAGCAGCGCCGCGCGGCCCCAGCGCGCGCCGATCCAGCGGCACACGCACCAGCGCGAACAGGGCGGGGAAGAGGGCGAAGGCCAGGCACAGCAGCACCATGATCGCGATGCCCACGGGCAGGCTCAGGCCGCCGTACTGGATCACGACCAGGGAGGTCCAGTAGAGGAGCCCCGAAGGACGGAGACGGCGCCGGTCACGTAGCCGAGGCGGAAGCCCTGCCGGCGCGGGCCCCGTGGAGGGCGACGAGCAGCGGCGCCAGGGCGACCCAGGCCACCGCACCGTGCCCGAACTTGGGGAAGGAGAAGAACGAGGAGGACGCCGGACAGCACGGCCAGGCCCTCCCGCCGGAGCGATCGGGCGTCAGCGACGGCGACCCTCCGTGAAAGACCTCCTCCGCGTTGAAGGAGGAGCGCACGAACACGCCGGAGTAGACGGTCGGGAAGCCCAGGGCCCGGGCCTCGTCCTCGAGACGGCGGAAGCCCTCCGGGGTCACGTAGCGGTGCGACGGGAGCGTGCTCGCGGGTGGGGCGGAGGTACTGGCCGAGGGTCACGATGTCGACGCCGGCGCCGCGCAGGTCGCGGAGGACCTCGCCCACCTCCTCGTCCGTCTCGCCGAGGCCGACCATGAGCCCGCTCTTCGTGACCTGGCCCGGCCGCGAGGCGCTTCGCGCGCGGCGAGCAGCTCCAGGCTCCGCTCGGTAGCCGCCCTGCGGGCGCACGCGCGGAAGACAGCCGCGGCACGGTCTCGATGTTGTGGTTGAAGACGTCGGGCCCGGCGTCGAGAACGGCCTGGAGTGCGGCTCGCGTCGCCCTTGAAGTCCGGGGTCAGCACCTCGACCTTCGCCGCGGCAGGCCCGTCGCACCGCGCGCACCGTCGCCGCGAAGTGAGAGGCGCCGCCGTCGCGGAGATCGTCGCGGGCCACCGAGGTGAGGACCACGTAGCGCAAGCCGAGGCGCGCCGCGGCCTCGGCCACCCGCGCGGGCTCGTCCGGGATCCGGAGGGAGCGGCTTGGCGGTGGTCACCGAGCAGTAGTCGCAGCGGCGCGTGCAGCGGTCGCCGAGCAGCATGAAGGTGGCGGTCCCCCGGGAGAAGCACTCCCCGAGGTTGGGGCAGCGGGCCTCCTCGCACACCGTGTTGAGCGCCTTCTCGCGGAGGAGCACGCGCAGCGCGCGGGCCGCGGGAGCGAGGGGGCTCCCCTTGCGCGCCCACTCGGGCAGGCGCAGGGGCGGAGGGACAGGAGCGGTCGAGGTCACGAAGCAGAGCGCGGAGGGGCGGGAGCTAGTTCTTCACGATGAAGGGCTTGAACTTCTCCTCGTCGCGGAGCTTCGCCTCCACGCGCTCCGCATCCGCCCGCGGCGGGTACGAGCCGACGCGCACGATGAACAGCCCGCCCTCGGTGGCGCCCGGGCGACAGGACGTAGGCCGCGAAGCCCTTGCCCTTGAGCCGCGTGACCACGGAGTCCGCGGTGGCCTTGTCCTTGAACGCGCCGACCTGGATGGTGAACGCCCTGTCCCCGCGGACGCGGCGTCGGAAACCGGCGTGTCGGGCTTGGGAATCGTCTTCGCCACGGGCTTGCTCTCCGCGGCGGGGCGGAACGGCCTTGGCCGCGGGCGGCGGCACCGCGGCTCCGGGGGCCGTTTTGGGGACGACCGGCGGGGGCGCGGCGGCGGCGGTGCGCAGCCGGCGTCTTCTCGGCGGGGGCGGGCGCGCTCTTGCCCGCGGGCGCGGGCGGCGGCCGCTCCTGCCTTCGGGCGCTCGAGAGAATCCTCGGTCTTCTCCGCCTCGAGGCGCTGCGCGTAGGTCAGGTCGGCGGGAGAGGGCGGGGCCGCCGGCTTCGGGGCTTCCTCCGCGACCACCCGCTCCTCCCGCACCGGCCGCGCGGCCTGGACGTCGGCGCCGCTGCTGTCGACGCCGCGCCCCACCATCACGCCGGCCAGGAAGCTCAGGATCAGCCCCGTGGCGCCGGCCAGGAAGTAGAAGACCAGCTGCTTGTTGGTGAGCTGGATCTCGTAATAGTAGTCGTCCTGGGCCAATCTCGCTCGCCTCTCGTGGTCAGCCCCAGGCGGCGCCGAGCCTGCGGCAGCCTTCCTTGATGATTCCCGAGACCACGGCTTCCTCCTGGGCTCCCGTGCCGGCTCGCGCACCGCGAGCTGGATCGCGTAGACCAGCTCGTTGAGGCCCGGCCAGCATCAGGCTGCTTGCCGCTGGTCGGCCGGGAAGTCGGCCACGTTGGCCAGCATCTGGTCGAAGTCGGCGCGCCCGTACTGCTTGAGGTCCACCCCGTCGAAGAGCGTCCCGTACTGGCGCGAGACCGCGTCGAGGCGCTTCCGTCCATGAACTCGTCCACGTCGTCGCCGATCCGGCCCCGCAGGAAGGTGTAGATGCGGCCGAACATCTGGTTGAACTTCTCGACGATCGTCCTCGAGGTCCAGCTCCTGCTCGTGCTCGCGCGAGGCCCTCTTCCGCCTGGCGCGCGGTCTCCCCGGGCTGCCCCCGCGGATCACGCCCAGCACCTGGAAGGCCCAGAGGATGCGGCAGGTCTCGAAGTTGCGAGAGGTAGGAGACCTGGCAGATCTGCTCGATCGTGGAGCGGCCGTTCACGTGGGAGAGGACCTCCTGCTCCTCGTGGCGTCAGCTCCAGCTTGTAGAGCGACCTCGGTGTTGCCCGTGGGCACGGGAATCGGCCTCGATGTCGCCGCCGATGCCCCGGTAGACCCGGCTCCAGGCCCGGGTGCGCCGGATCCCCTCCAGGATCAGGTTCTCCGTGGAGATGTTCAGCGTCGACCACGTCGTCGGCGGGCTCCAGTCCTTGATGACCAGCTCGTAGTCCCCGTGGGTCCAGGTGAAGAGGTCGAGGAGGATCTCCTTCACCTGCTGCTCCACCGCGCGGCATCAGCTCCTCGGGGTCGATGGCCTCCAGCTCCACCAGGATCGCGCCCAGCCGCCGCCCGGGCCGGATCAGCTGGCTGGCCTCCAGGTACTGGCGCGCCGTGATCTTGCCCCGGAGCAGCAGGTCTCTCCCCGAGGCGCTCGTCGGGGTTGGTGCTCGCGGCGTAGCACGACGCGGCCCGTCGTAGCATGTAGATGCTCTTCGTGACGTCGCCGTTGCGGAACGTGAGGATGCCGGTCTCGCCGCTGCCGAGCAGGGAGCGCAGCAGCTCGGGGACGCTCGAGGTCTCGATGCTGCCCCGGATGGTGAGGTCCTCGTCGTCGACGGGGTCGATCCCGGAGCGTGCTCATCGCGCGCCTACTTCTCCCGTGCCCATGAGCGCCTTCATCCAGTCGATGGGGAGCGGGAAGACGATCGTCGAGTTCTTCTCGGCCGCGATCTCGGTCAGGGTCTGCAGGTAGCGCAGGTGCAGGCCACGGGCTGCTCCTGCAGCGTCTGGGCGGCCTCGGTGAGCTGCTTGCTGGCCTCGAACTCGCCGGAGGCGTGGATGATCTTGGCCCGCTTCTCGCGCTCCGACTCGGCCTGCTTGGCCATGGCCCGCTGCATCTCCTGGGGCAGGTCCACGGCCTTGACCGCCACCTGGGTGACCTTCACGCCCCAGGGATCGGTGTGCTGGTCGATGACCTCCTGCAGCATGCCGCCCAGCCGGTCGCGCTCGGCAGAGCAGCTCGTCCAGGTGGGCCTGGCCCAGGATGCTGCGCAGCGGTCGTCTGGGCCTCCTGGCTGGTGGCGTAGAGGTAGTTCTCGACCTGGACCACCGCCTTGCATGGGGTCCATCACGCGGAAGTAGACGACCGCGTTCACCTTGACGCTGACGTTGTCGCGCGTGATCACGTCCTGGGGCGGCACGTCCAGCACCACCGTGCGCAGGCTGACGCGCACCATGCGGTCGATGGGCCAGGCCACGATGCACGAGGCCCGGGGCCCTTGGCGCGCGGGGAGCAGCTTGCCCAGGCGGAAGATGACGCCGCGCTCGTACTCGTTCAGGACCTTGACCGAGAGCAGCAGCCAGAAGACGAACAGCCCGACGACGAACGAATAGCCTGGCATCACGCCCTCTTCCGGACCCGCAAGGCGCAGGCCATCCACTGGCGAGGACGACCTGCACGGCTCGCCCGGAGCCAGCCGCCCGTCCGCCGGTCGCGCGCCAGCGCTCGCCCTGCACGAGCACCCAGCCCTCGGGGTCGAGGTCCGTCTGCGCGACTCCCACCCGGCCGATCATGCCCTCGGCGCCGGTGGTGGCCTTCGCGCCGCTGGGCCTGCACCACCAGCCGCACCAGCAGCCCGGTGACCCAGGCGGCCATCAGCGACCGCGGCCGGGAGCAGCGTGTCCAGGCGATCACGCGCAGCTCGGGGAGCGGCGACGTCCACGAGCATCATCGCCCCGAGGATCATGGCGGTGATGCCCGGCCACGGTCAAGAGCCCGTAGGACGGGACCTTCACCTCCGCCGCGAAGAGCCCGATGGCCAGCACGATGAGCAGGACCCCGGCCCAGTTCACGGGGATGATCTGGCTCGCGAACAGGAAGAGGATCAGGCAGAACGACGCCGAGGATCCCCGGGAAGAGCATGCCGGGATGGCTGATCTCGGCCCCGAGCCCGGCCAGGGCGCCCAGCAGCAGCAGGAACAGCACCTCGGGGCGGGCGATCGTCGACAGGCATCACCTGCGCGCCAGTTCATCGCGACCGCCACCGTCTTCTCGCCCTTGAGCCAGGCGCACGACGTCGTGCCGTCGAAGCGCTTGACCTCGCGCCCGTCCAGCTTCGCGAGCAGCTCCGGGACGTCCTTGACCACGAGGTCGATGAGCTTGAGGTCCAGGGCCTCCTTCTCGGTGAAGGACTGGCTCTCCATCACCGCCTTCTCCGCCATCTCCACGTTTCGCCCGCGCCGCTCCGCCTTGCTCCGGATGTAGGCGGCCGCGTCCGAGGTCGACCTTCTTGGACATGACCTCGTCCATCTGCCCCATCCCCGAGACGGGATGGGCGGCGCCGATGTTCGTGCCCGGGGCCATGGCCGCCACGTCCGCCGCGACCGTGATCACGAAGCCCGCGGAGGCGGCGCGCGCCCCCGAGGGGCCCACGAAGGCCACGATCGGCGTGCGGCAGTTGAGCATCTTGTCGACGATCTGGCGCATCGACGTGTCGAGGCCGCCCGGCGTGTCGAGGCGCAGGACGAGCAGGGGTGCCTGTTGCTCGTCCGCGTGCTCGATGGCGCGCACCACGTGTCCCGCCGCTGACCGCGTGGACGACGCCGTCGAGATCCACGACGGGAATTTCGGCGCGAAGGGGTGCTGCCATCGCCGACGCGACGAGCGCCACGAGGGCGAGGCGCCGGGATACGGACATGACTAAATGTAGACGGATCAAAGGCTTCCTGTCAATGATGCATCCGTGAGGGATCGTGGGGCCGCGCTCTTGGTGATAAGATCGCGAGCATGTTCGGCACCCTCGGTGGACCCGAGCTCTTCCTGATCCTGGTGGTCGCCCTCATCGTCTTCGGCCCGCGCAAGCTCCCCGAGATCGGCAAGAGCCTGGGACGGATGATGGCGGAGTTCCGCAAGGCCTCGAACGAGTTCAAGCGCACGATCGAGAACGAGGTGGAGGCGGACAAGATCCGGGAGTCGATGCGGATCGAGCTGCCGCGGCTCGACACGGCTCCGTCGACGGCGCCGCCGACCGAATTCGCGCCGCGACGGCGACGGAACCGGTTCCCGCTCGCGCCCCCGAAGGCTCCCCCGCCGCCGAGTCCGTTTCCGTTGGCCGCGATCCCGCCGCCACCCCCCTCGAGCCCAAGTAGACCCGGGGCACGGCGCGCGGCCCCATCGGAATGGCACGGCCCCACCCCGACAAGATGACGTTCCTCGAGCACCTCGAGGAGCTGCGGGCGCGCCTCGTGCGCAGCGTGATCGCGCTCTGCGTGGGCTTCGCGCTCTGCTGGAGCTTCCGCGAGCGGATCTTCCACTTCATGATCCAGCCCCTGCGCCAGGCCGGCTTCAAGGATCAGTTCATCTTCACCGGCCCCGCGGAGGCCCTGCTCCTGTACATGAAGATGGCCTTCTTCGTGGGCATCTTCGTGGCCAGCCCCTACCTGCTCTGGGAGCTCTGGGCCTTCATCTCCCCGGGCCTCTACCGGAACGAGAAGCTGTACGCGGTGCCGTTCATCGTGTTCGGCTCGCTCTTCTTCCTGGGAGGGGCGGCGTTCGGCCACTACCTGCTCTTCCCCATGACCTTCCAGTTCCTGGGCGGGTTCGGGGGACCGGAAGTGAAGTTCCTGCCGCGGATCGACGACTACTACTCGTTCTACTCCTGGTTCCTGCTCGGCCTCGGGCTCGTCTTCCAGATCCCGGTCATCATCTTCGTGCTCGCCCGCATCGGGCTCGTCACCCCGCGTTTGCTGCTCCGGGGTTGGAAATGGGCGGTGGTGGGCTCGTTCGTGATCGCGGCGTTCGTGACTCCCACCCCGGACGCGGTGACGCAATCCGCGCTCGCCGGCCCGATGATCGGGCTCTACCTGCTGGGGGTGGGGGTGGCCTGGCTGTTCGGCCGCGATCGGAAGCGCGAGGCCGACAACGTCACCGAGGAAGCACGAAAGCGAGAGTAGCGCCCACCGCCGCCTTCTCCCGGCGCGCCTGCCCCGCGTTCAGCTCCACCACGTAGCTGGCCTTGCGCAGGGGCTGGTAGATGGGGCAGGGGTCCCCGGTGCACGGAGGGACGCTCTCCGCGACGTGCACGACCTTCTTCTCCTCGTCCAGCCAGACGATGTCGATCGGGAAGCGACAGTTCTTCATCCAGATGGTGTGGAAATCCGGGGGCGGGTCGAAGAGGAAGAGCAGGCCCCGATCGAGAGGGAGCGAGGGGCGGAACATGAGGCCCATGGCCCGATCCTCGTCCTTGACCATGACCTCGACCTGGAGCACCTTTCCCGAGGGCAGGGTCAGGGGGATGACCGCCGGATTCGCCTCCGCGCGGGCGGTGCCCAGCGCGAGGGCGAGGGTGACGAGCACCGGAAAGGGGGAGAGCGACATCGATGCCGATCGTACCATCCAGCGCGCGCCGCATCCAGGAACTGATCCGACGCCTGGGCAGCCCGCGCGCGGCCGAGCGCGAGTCGGCGGTGGCCCAGCTCACCCTGCTCGGTCCGCGCGTCCTCGAGGCGCTCCTGCGTGCGCTCCCCACGGCCGGCGGCGCGGCCCGCCTGGCCGCCCTCGAGGTGCTGGAGCGGCTGCGCGAGCCGCGCACCCTCCCGGAGGTCCTCGCCCTCGCCCAGAGCGCGGACACCGCGGTGGCGCGGCGCGGCCTGGAGGTGCTGGGCGCCTTCCCCCTGCCCAAGGCGGCCGCCGGCCTCGCCAAGGCGCTCGGCGCCGGTCCCCTGCCTCTCCGACGCGCCGCCGCCCACGCGCTCGTCCGCCTCCAGGCGGCGGGGATGGTGGAGGCCACCGACCCCCTCCTCGACCTCCTGATGGACGAGCACGAGGACGACGAGCTACGGCTCTTCGTCCTCGACGCCCTGGCCGCGCTCGACCCGCCGCTCGATTCGCGGACGCTCCTGCCGCTCCTGAAGCGCCTGCGGGGCTCCGCCGACGCCACCGTGGCCGACCGCGCGGCGACCCTCATCGGGCGGGGGGCGGAGAGCGCACCCCAGGATGCCTTCCTGGCTCTCCTCGGCCGCCCCGTGGGGAACGCCCGAGAAGACGTCGAGCGCGTGAGGGAAGCGCTCGAGCGCCTGGGGCCCGAAGACGCCGAGCGGGTGGAGCGCGAGCTCGAGCGGACGTCGGACCCGGCGTCGGTTCGCCTCCTCGCCGACGCCCTCGCTCGGATCGGAAGCACGTCCTCGATTCCCGTGCTCGGCCGGGCCCTCGAGCGGCTCTCCCAGCCCGAGGACGACGAGCGGGTGCAAGCGGCGCGGGCGGTGGCCAAGAGTCGCCTGCACGTCGCCCTCGCCGTGCGGGACAGCCGGATCGCGCTCTTCGATCTTCGCGAGATGCTGCAGGCGCGCCCGGTGCGCGCCCTCCCGCCCCTGCTCCAGGCGGCGGCGCGCGTGGGCGACGCCACGTTCGTGCCCGCGCTCGCCGCGCTCGTCGCGGAAAGCCCGGCCCTCCTGGACGCCTGCGCGGAGGCTTTCGCGTCGATCGTCCGCCGCGCGAAGCTGCGCCGCACGAGCGCGGTCGTGAAGTCGGTCCAGCCCAGCCATCGCGCCGCGCTGGAGGCCCTGTGGCCGCCGCGGCGAGTACGGTGATCCGGCAAGAAACCCCCCGGACTCGCGCCGCGGCGGGGACTAGCGCTGTCGGACCTTGCCCGTCATGGGGACGAAGCGAACACCCAGCACGCGGCTCTCCTCGAACGTGTCGCCCCTTCGCTTCACCACGATGAGCTCCTGCTCATCCTCGCCCACGGGGAGGATGAGCCGCCCGCCGTCCTTGAGCTGCGCCTTCAGGGGCTCGGGCACGCGGGGGGCGGCGGCGGTGACGATGATGGCGTCAAAGGGAGCGGCTTCCGGCCAGCCCGCATAGCCGTCCCCGGCCCGAACGGAGACGCGGCCGTAGCCCAGGCGCTGCAGGCGTTCCCGGGCCTCGTCGGCGAGGGCCGTCACGATCTCGATCGTGTACACGCGGGAGGCGATCTCGGCCAGAACCGCCGCCTGGTAGCCGGAGCCTGTGCCCACCTCGAGGACGGTCTCGCCCCCCCGCAGCTTGAGCGCCTCCGTCATGAAGCCGACGATGTAGGGCTGGGAGATGGTCTGGCCCTGTCCGATGGGCAGGGGGTTGTCGCCGTAGGCCTCGCGCTGGAACTGGCGCGGGACGAAGAGGTGGCGCGGGACCTTGCGCAGGGCGGCGAGCGTCTCTCTCGTCGTGCACTCCCCGCGCCGCGATCTGCTCCGCGACCATCGCCTCCCGAGCCTTGGCCAGCGCCGCCTCGTCGGCGGTGCTGGCGGCGGTGCCGCAGGAGAACGCTGTCAAGGCCAGGACCCTCGCCAGGGAGGACATGACGATCCCGACGCGCATTGTACCGCCGCTCCGCGGCCGCGGAGAAGTTTGGATGGTAGCCTACGCCGAGTGGTCGACGATGCGCATCCCGAACGCTGCCCTCGTCGCGTGTCTGGCCGTGGGCTGCCGTGGAGCAGCGACGCCGCCCCCCGTGCCCGCGGGGAAGATCTCGCCTCCCCCGAGATCGGTCCTCGTCCAGGACGACCGCGTCGTGATCGAAGGGCGGTGGTCCCCGATCGAAGCCGGGCCGAAGTCGCCGGCGATCCCCAACGCGGTGCGGGTGGTCTGCGTCCGGGCCGAACGTTCCTGTAGCGAGGATCTGACCCGGCTGTCCCATTATCCCGGGGCCGATCCTGTCGAGGACAAGTGGCAGTACCGAGTCGAGGAATGGACGGCCTTGGGGAAGCCCGCGGGGAGAATGGTCGCCTCGCGCCGGGAAGGCGCGACGCAGGTCCAGATCCGGGTGTCCCTGAGCGGCCTCGCGGCGGAGAAGGTGGTCATCGACAAGGGAGCCGAGACCCGCTGGCGGCTCGAATGACCCGCGATCCCTCCCCCCGCGCGGGTCCCTGCCCTAGTACGCCTGCGCGAACACGACCTCGCGACCCTTCTCGCCGGTGACGACGCAGGCGGCCTCCCGCGGCTCTCCCATCGGGATCACGCGGATCGTGGCCTTCGTCTCTTCCTTGATCTTCGCCTCCACCGCGCGATCGCCGTTCCAGCCGGCGAGGATGAAGCCGCGCTTGTCGGCCATGACCTGCTTGAACTCGTCGTAGCTCGAGACGCGCGTGGTGTTGTCCGCGACGAACCTTCGCGCCCGCTCCAGGAGGTCGCCCTGCATCGTCTCCAGGAGCGCCGACACGCGCGCGCCCAGGCCGTCCAGGGGGACGAAGAGCTTCTCGCGGGTGTCGCGCCGGACGAGCACGCACTGGTCCTTCTCGATGTCCTTGGGCCCCAGCTCCAGCCGCAGAGGGACGCCCCGCATCTCCCAGTCCGCGTACTTGAAGCCGGGCTGGAACTGGTCGCGGTCGTCGAGGTGGACGCGCACCCCGGCGCCGCGGAGCAGCGGCCAGGACCTCGCGGGCCTTGGGCAGCACCTGCTCGGCTCCAGTCGCCCTTGCGCGGCGGGATGGGCACGATCACGACCTGGTGGGGCGCCACCCGCGGCGGCAGGATCAGACCCGGAGTCGTCGCCGTGGGTCATGATGAGCCCGCCGATCATGCGGGTGGAGGTGCCCCAGGAGGTGGACCAGGGCTTGGCCCGCTGCTGGTCCTTGTCCAGGTACTCGATGCCGTAGGCGCTCCGAGAAGTGCTGGCCGAGGTTGTGGCTGGTGCCCGCCTGCAGGGCCGGCCATCGCCCATGAGCGCCTCGATCGCGTAGGTGCGGAGCGCCCCCGCGAACTTCTCGCTCTCGGTCTTGCGGCCCGTGATCACGGGCATGGCCAGCATCTCCTCGGAGAAGCTCCGGTAGACGTCGAGCATCTTGAGGGTCTCCTCCTCCGCCTCCGCCTCCGTGGCGTGCAGGGTGTGCCCCTCCTGCCAGAGGAACTCGGTGGTGCGCAGGAAGGGCCGCGTCACCTTCTCCCAGCGCACGATGTTCGCCCACTGGTTGATGAGCACGGGCAGGTCGCGCCAGGAGCGGACCCACTTCGCGTACATCGAGCAGATCATGGCCTCGGAGGTGGGCCGGATGGCGAGCGGCTCCTCCAGCTCCTCGCCGCCGCCGATCGTGACCCAGGCGCACTCGGGCGAGAAGCCGGCCACGTGCTCCTTCTCCTTCTCCAGGTAGCTCTTGGGGATGAAGAGCGGGAAGTAGGCGTTGACGTGGCCGGTCTCCTTGATGCGGCGGTCCATGTCCCGCCTGCATGTGCTCCCAGATCGCGTAGCCGTAGGGCCGGATGATCATGCAGCCCTTCACGGGCCCGTAGTCGGCCATGCTCCGCCTTCAGCACCACGTCCAGGTACCACTGGGAGAAGTCCTCGCTCTTGGGGGTGATCTCCTTCAACGTGCGCTCTTTCTCCATGGCACTGCAGGACCTCCGTGTTGGTCTTCGGGAAGAGGAGGGACAGCATCACCGAGACGGCCGATGACCCCGACGATGATGCCCAGCGACCAGCTGATCGGGAAATGGCCGCCGAAGGCCTGGTTCAGCCAGACCATCTTGAGCCCCACGAAGACCAGCACCACTCCCAGCCCGTACTTCAGCAGGTGGAAGGTGTCGATGGCGTCTGCGGAGCAGGAAGTAGAGGTTGCGCAGGCCGAGGATCGCGAAGATGTTCGAGGTGAAGACGATCAGGGGCTCGCGGGTGAGGGCGAAGATCGCGGGGACGGAGTCCACCGCGAAGACGATGTCGGTCAGCTCCAGGAAGAGCAGGCCACGAAGAGCGGCGTGGCGTGCATCTTCCCGTCGAGGCGCACGAAGAACGACTGCTCGTGCAGCTCGCCGGGTCACGGGCACGAAGCGGCGGAACAGGCGGATGATCGCGGTTCTTCTCGGGATGGACCTCCGGGTCCGTCGCCCGAACATCATCCGCAGGCCGGTGACGACCAGGAAGGCCCCGAAGAACCAGATGACCCACTGGTACTGCAGCAGGAGGGCCCCCAGCGCGATGAAGATGGCGCGGAAGACGAGCGCGCCCAGGATCCCGAAGAAGAGCACCCGGTGCTGGAGCCGGACGGGGATCGCGAAGTAGCCGAGCACCACCACGAACACGAAGATGTTGTCGACGCGAGAGCGAGTACTCGACCACGTAGCCGGCCAGGAACTCGAGGGCCGCGTGTCCGCGCGGCCGAGCGCGGGATCGAAGCCGGGCAGGGCCGGTGAGGCGCGGGTCCTGCGGGAGCCGCTCGAGCATGTAGAGGTAGAAGGCGAGGTTGAAGAGCAGGGCGAGCGTCACCCACACCACGGCTCCAGGCGGCCGGCCTCCTTGAAGGAGACCACGTGGGCCTTGCGGTGGAAGACCCCGAGGTCGACGCGCCAGCAGCACCATGACGAACAGCGGTGAAGCCCGCGTAGAACCACCAGTACTCGCGCGAACGGGAAACAGCGCGACGCGCGGCATCAGACCGCGCACCCGCGAGCGGGGTCTCGACGTCGGCCAGGCGGGGCTCTCCGCCCTCGAGCAGCGTGTGGCCCCGGAAGCGCCGGTCGTCGGGCTCGGGGAAGTCGGTGCGGAAGTGGGCGCCGCGGCTCTCCTCGCGGAAGAGCGCGGAGGTGGCCATGGCCCAGGCCACGTCGGCGAGGTTGCGGGCCTCGGCCTCGGCCCGGTCGCGCGGGACGGCGCGACCTCGGCGCCGGACGCGGACCGATCCCGGCGAGGAAGCCGCGCAGGCCGGCGCCGTCGCGCTCGAGGCCGAGCTGCCGCCCAGGCGCGCTCGGCGCAGCTCCGCGCGCGCGGGGCCGCGTCTCCCGCGAGGGCGCCGGATCGGGCCTCGCCGGCACCGTCCGTGGCCGCGGCGGCGATGGTGGTAGCGTCGGCCGCCATGGCCTCCGCCGCCCGCGCGCCGAACACGAGGCCCTCGAGCAGCGAGTTGCTGGCCAGGCGGTTCGCGCCGTGCACGCCCGTGGCCGCCACCTCGCCCGCGGCGTAGAGGCCCGGCAGCGTGGTCGCGGCGCGTGGAGGTCGCGTGGCGACGCCGCCCATCACGTAGTGCGCGGCCGGCGTCACCGGGACCGGCTCGCCGGGTGATGTCGATGCCGTAGCGCAGGCAGGTCGCGTGGATGCGCGGGAAGCGCGTGCGCACGCGCTCGGGGTCGAGGTGGCGCAGGTCGAGGCAGACGGGCCCGCGGCCGGCGCGGCTCTCGCGGACGATCGCGCGCGCCACCTGGTCGCGCGGAGCCAGCTCGTCCGTGAAGCGCTCGCCCGCGCCGTTGCAGCGAGCCACGCGCCCTCGCCGCGCACCGCCTCCGAGACCAGGAAGCGCGGGGCGCCGGGGATGGCCGAGCGCCGTGGGGTGGAACTGCACGAACTCCATGTCGAGCAGCGCCGCGCCCGCGCGCAGGCCCATGGCCACGCCGTCACCCGTGGCCACCGGCGGGTTCGTGGTCTCGCGCGAAGACCTGGCCGGCGCCGCCCGTGGCCAGCAGCGTGGCCCGGGCCAGCACGAGCGTCTCCGCTCCCGTCCTCGGTCCAGGAAGCGGCAGCCGACGACGCGGCCTCCCGCCGTGACCAGGTCGGTCGAGCAGGCGAAGGAGCGGACCTCGATCGCCTCGCGTGCGCTGCGTCTTCTCGAGCAGGGCGCGCACCATCTCCCAGCCCGTGGCGTCGCCCAGCGCGTGCAGGACGCGGTTGCGCGAGTGGGCGCCCTCGCGCGTGAAGTGGAACCGGCCCTCCTCGCGGTCGAAGCGCGCGCCCCAGGAGGCCAGCTCGCGGATGCGCTCCGGGCCCTCCTCCACCAGCACGCGCGCCGCCGGCCGGAGACACGATCCCGGCCCCGGCCTCGAGCGTGTCCTCGAGGTGCAGCTCGGTGTCGTCGTCCGCGCCCAGGGCCACCGCCACGCCGCCCTGGGCGTAGCCGGTGTTGCTCTCGGTGGGCTGGTCCTTGGTCACGACCAGGACGCGGCCGTGGCGCGCCAGGCCGAGGGCGGCCCGGAGGCCGGCGATGCCCGAGCCCAGGACCAGGAAATCCGTCGCGGATCGTCTCCCTCGACATGCTCCGTTCGCTGACGGTCAAAGCTTCGGATTCTAGCAGACGAAGGCGCTTGACCTCGGCCGCGGGTCCGTTGGTACCTTCGGCGTGCCTCGCGGAGTCCCCCTCTCGCTCCGCCCCCGTCTCTCCCGGAAAAGGCGTCGATCGTGAAACGATCGCGTGTTGTCGTGACGCTGTTCGGATTCGCCGTGCTCGGCGAGGCGGCCGCGGAGGAGAAGAAGCCCGTCCCCGTCTACACCAACGACGACCTCGAGCGCGTCGTCGCCCTATCGCGGCCAGACCGGCGTCCTCTCCGAGCCCGCGTCGGCGGGCGCGCCCGTCGCCTCCGCCGGAGCCGCGCGCCCCGCGAAGAGGCTACTGGCGGCGGGAGGCCGCCCGCGTCCGCGAACGTGTGCGCGCGCTCGACGAGCGCGGCGGAGGCAGATCCGCGCGAGCTGCGCGAGGCCCGGAGCGCCCGCGCCCCGCGCCGTGGTCGCGTCGCCGTCCGATCGCCGCGACGCTCCGGCCTCCGTCGCCCCGCGGCGAGGCCCGGGTCGCGACGCTCGAGCAGCGGCTCGCCAGCTCGAGCAGCAGGTGCGCGAGCTGGAGTCGCGACCTCGCGGACCGCGCCCGGCGAGCGCGCGCGCTTCCCGGGCTGGCTGCGCTCACGCCATGCTACCCTCGCCGCCCCATGATCGAGATTCCGGTCGAGCTGGGCCGCGGCGCTACGCGATCACGATCGGCCACGGGGCGACCCGGCGCCTGCCCGAGCTGCTGGCGCCCGCCGGCGCGGCGCGCACGGTCGTGGTGGTGGCGAGCCGGCAGCGTCTGGTCGCTCCACGGCGCGCGGCCCTCGAGCGCCCCCTCGCCGCGCTCGGGCGGGTGGCGCGCGTCCTCGTCCCCGACGGCGAGCGATACAAGGGCTCGGCCACCCTCGAGACCGCTCCACGACGCGCTTCCTCGGCCGCGGGCCTCGGCCGCGACGGACTCGTGGTCGCGTTCGGCGGCGGCGTCGTGGGCGACCTCGCCGGCTTCGCGGCCGCGACCTACATGCGCGGCGTCGACTGGGTCCAGGTCCCGACCACGCTCCTCGCCATGGTCGACAGCTCGATCGGGGGCAAGGTCGGCGTCAACCACGCCGCGGGCCAAGAACCTGATGGGCGCCTTCCATCAGCCGCGGGCCGTGGTCGTCGACCCGGCGTTCCTGGAGACGCTCCCCGCCCGCGAGCTGCCAGAGCGGGGCCTACGAGATCCTGAAGTGCGGCGGATCCTGGGCGACCGCGCGCTCTTCCGGGCGCTGGCGAAGGCGCCCGCGCGGCCTCGCGGGCTGGGAGCCGCGCCGAGCTCGAGAACGCGATCGCCTCCGCCTGCCGGATCAAGGCCGAGGTCGTGGAGAAGGACGAGCGTGAGGGCGGAGCTGCGGCGGGTGCTGAACCTGGGGCACACCCTGGGCCACGCGCTGGAGGCGGTGACGCGCTACCGGCGCTTCACCCACGGCGAGGCGGTGGGCTGGGGCCTCGTCGGCGCCGCCTGGATCGCGCGCGAGCGCGGGCCTGCTGCGCGGAGCCCGGCGTTCGACGACGATCGCGGCGGCGGTGGACCGCCTCGGCCCGCGCCCGCGCGTGTCCGACCTCGAGGCGTCGACCGCTGCTCGCGGCCCTCGCCCGCGACAAGAAGGCGCGGGCCGGCCGCATCGGTCTTCGTGCTGCCCACGGCGATCGGCCGGGTGGTGGTCCGAGACGACGTGACGCGCGACGAGGTGCGGGCCGCCCTGCAGGGCGCTGCGCCGGATGCGGGAAGGCCTGAGGCGCCCGCCTGATCGCTCATCAGCAGCATCATCACCGCCTTCTGGACGTGCAGGCGGTTCTCGGCCTCGTCGAAGACCACCGACTGCGGCCCGTCGATGACCTCGGCCGCCACCTCCTCGCCCCGGTGGGCGGGCAGGCAGTGCATGAAGACGGCCTCCGGTGCGGCGGCCGCCATCATCTCGGGCGTCACCATGTAGCCCTGGAAGGCCTCGCGGCGCGCCTCCGCTTCCGCCTCCTGGCCCATGGAGGTCCAGACGTCGGTGTAGACGAGCGTCGGCCCCCTCCACTGCCGCCATGGGATCGCCGCCCACGTCGGGCACCGGAGCGCCCAGCTTCTGGGCGTCCCGGGTCGCGCTCTTCACGATGAGCTGGTTCGGGCTCGTAGCCGTCCGGTGAGGCCACGCTGATCTGGAGGCCCAGCTTCACCGCCCCGAAGATCAGCTCGTGGCAGACGTTGTTGCCGTCGCCCACGTAGGCCACCTTCAGCCCCTCGAGGCCGCCTCGCCGCTCGCGCAGCGTGAAGTAGTCGGCCAGCGCCTGGCAGGGATGGAGGAGGTCGGTGAGGCCGTTGATGACGGGCACGGTTCCGTAGCTTGGCCAGGTCCAGGACGTCCTGGTGGGCGTAGACCCGGGCCACGATGCCGTCCACGTACCGGGAGAGCACGCGCGCGGTGTCGGCGATCGTCTCCCCGCGCTGGAGCTGGATCGCGTCGCGTCCCGAGGTAGAGCGCCTGGCCGCCCAGCTCGTACATCCCCACCTCGAAGGAGACGCGGGTCCGCGTGGAGGGCTTCTGGAAGATCATGGCCAGGCTCTTCCCGTGGAGCACGCCCCCGTAGGCGGGGCGATCGGCCTTGACCGCGGCCGCGAGGTCGAAGATCTCCTCGAGCTCTTCGCGCGAGTAGTCCTTGAGCGAGATCATGTGTTTCTGTTGCATGGGACCCGATGCCGCCCGGGCGGCGTCACGGCGCGCGATTATAGCGCGCGGCTCGCCTGACGCGGATGGAGGTCGCGATTGAACAAGGCAGAACGCTCGTCTAAGATGGGAACTCATCGATGCGGCTCTCGCCGGGACGGGCCGCCGGTCTTGCCTTCCTGACCGCCGCGGTCACCCTCCTCCTCCAGATACTCGTCCATCGGATGGTCTCCGCGAAGCTCCTCAACAACTACGCCTTCCTGGTGATATCCCTCACCATGCTCGGCTTCGCCCTTTCCGGCGTGATCCTGAGCTTCTCTCTCCCGCGATTCGTGAACCGGCTCCCGGACGCGGCCAACGTCTGCGCCTCCCTCTTCGTGCTCAGCCTGCTCCTCGCCTCCTACGGCTTCTACCAGAGCGACGCCGAGGCCCAGTTCGCGCTGTCGCGCCCCGGGTTCGTGCTCTCCTTCTTCCGCTGGATGCCCTACGCGCTGCTCTTCGCGCTCCCCTTCACGTTCTGCGGCCTCGTCCTCGGCGCCCTGCTCTCTTCCCCGGACCTCCCGGCCCGGCGCATCTACTTCTGGGACCTGCTGGGCTCCGCCACCGGCGCCTTCGCCGTCATCCCCGCCATCCACCTCCTGGGGGTGGAGACGAGCACGCTCGTCGCGTGCGCGGCGTTCCTCGCCGGCGCCGGCCTGCTCGCTCCGCCCCCCTCGTCCCGGGTGCGGGGCCTGGTCGCCGCCACCGCCCTCGTCCTCATCGGCTGCGCCTACTCGAAAGACCGGGTCTTCGACTTCTACTACCCCGAAGGCTCGATGCTCGCCGCCACCCGCCATCCGGCTTCGGGCATCGTGCTCGAACACGCGGCCTGGGATCCCCTCGCCCGGATCGAGGTGTCGCGGATCCCACCGCCCGACCCGGAGAGGATGTTCTACCCCTGCCTCGTCGGCGAGAACCGGGCCTTCCTCGGGCGCTTCCGGCGGATGCTCACCCAGAACAACTACGCCTACACCTACGCGGTGGACTACGACGGCGAGCGCGCGTCGCTCACCGGCATCGAGGAGACCATCTATTCGGCGGCCTACCAGGCGATTTCGGTTCACGCGCCCCGCGTGGCCGTGATCGGAGTGGGCGGCGGCTTCGACCTGTTGAACGCCCTCTATTTCGGCGCCTCGCGCGTCACGGGGATCGAGGTGAACGCGGCCACGGTGGGGATTCTCACCCGCACCTACCGGGACTACTTCCGGAGCTGGGTGTCCGACCCGCGGGTGGAGCTGGTGCAGGGCGAAGGACGCCACTTCCTGAGCACAACCGCCGAGCGGTTCGACGTGATACAGCTCTCGGGCGTCGACTCCTACAGCGGGACGCCGGGCGCGGCCCACGTGTTCTCGGAGAACTACCTCTACACCTCCGAGGCCTTCGACCTCTACCTGGCGCGGCTCACCGAGCCGGGCGTCCTGAACGTGATGCGCCTGGAGTACGTGCCCCCTCGTGAGATGCTGCGCGCCCTGGTCACGGCGGTGGGAGCGCTGCGGCGGGCGGGGGTCGCGCGGCCCGCGGACCACGTGGTGACCGTGACCGCCACCAACGGCGCCTTCACGGCCCTCCTCGTCAAGAAGACCGCGTTCACGGACGCGGAGCTGGATCGGCTGGAGGCCTGGACGTCCCGAAGCCCGTTCATGAAGCTGTCGGCGGCGCCGCGACGGGAGACCGGGGAGAGCTACTACCGGGCGTTCCTGGGCCAGGGCGATGCCGCCAAGGAGCGGGCGTTCGTGGCCGGCTATCCCTTCGACATCTCCCCCACCGTGGACGATCGGCCCTTCTTCTTCAAGTACTCGTTCTGGTGGCACCTCTTCCCCGCGGACCCCATGATCTGGGGCAACGTGCCGGTCATGGAGATGAGCCTCGGCCTCCTGCTCGTCGCGATCGGCCTCGCCGCCCTGGTCAGCGTCTACCTCCCGCTCCGCTACTTCGCGCGCCAGGGGCTCCGGACTCCGGGGGTCGCGCGCTGGCTCGTCTATTTCGGGGGCGCGGGGCTCGGATATCTGGCCATCGAGATCGCACTCCTGCAGAAGTTCGGGCTCTTTCTCGGCCACCCGAACTACGCCCTCTCCGTCGTGCTCGCCGCCCTCCTCCTCGCCACCGGCCTGGGATCGCTCTTCTCGGCGACGATCGTGGAGAGCCTGGGCGGGATCCGCTTCGTGAGCTACGCGCTGTGCGGCGTGGTGCTCGCCGAGCACCTGGTCCTGATCCCGTACCTGCCCCGGATGATAGGCCTGCCCATCGTGGCCCGCGTGCTCGTCGTCTTCCTCCTCGTGATGCCGATCGGGATCGCCCTGGGCACCTTCGTCCCCTCCGCCCTCGACCGCCTCAAGGGGGAGGCCCCCGCCTTCGTCCCCTGGGCCTGGGGCTTGAACGGGATCTTCTCCGTCCTCGCCCCCGTCGTCGCCATCGCGGTTTCCATGAGCTGGGGCATCTCCGCCCTCCTCCTGGCCGCCCTTCCCGTCTACCTGGCCGTGGGCTGGAGCTGGCCGAGCGCGGCCTCCTCGTGAGCCTGCGCAACGTCGCCATCATCGCCCACGTCGACCACGGCAAGACGACGCTCGTCGACGCCCTGCTCCGCCAGAGCGGCGTCTTCCGCGCCAACCAGGAGGTGGCGCGAGCGCGTCATGGACTCGAACGACCTGGAGCGCGAGCGGGGCATCACCATCCTCGCCAAGAACACCGCCGTCCACTACCGGGACACCAAGATCAACATCGTCGACACCCCCGGCCACAGCGACTTCGGGGGCGAGGTGGAGCGCGCCCTGAAGATGGTGGACGGCGTGATGCTGCTCGTGGACGCCTCCGAGGGCCCGCTCCCCCAGACGCGCTACGTGCTCCGCAAGGCCCTCGAGGCCCGGCTCCCCGCGGTGGTGGTGATCAACAAGATCGACCGCACGGACGCCCGGCCGCCAGGAGGTGCTGAACGAGGTCTACGACCTCTTCATCGACCTCGACGCCACCGAGGACCAGCTCGAGTTCCCCGTCCTCTACACCAACGCGAAGACGGGGCTCGCCCGGACCGACCCCGACGGCCCCGGCGAGGACCTGCGCCCGCTCTTCGAGGCCATCCTCGCCCACATCCCTCCGCCCCCGCGGCGACGCCGGACGGGGTCCTGCAGCTCCTCATCGCGAACCTCGACTACAGCGACTACCTGGGCCGGCTGGGCATCGGCCGGATCTTCTCGGGCCGGGTCGCGGGTCGGGCGACACGGTCGCGGTCGCCAAGCGCGACGGGAGGCTCGAGACGACCAAGATCACCAAGCTCTACGTCTTCGACGGCCTGAAGCGCGTCGAGGCGGACGACGCGCCGACTGCGGCGAGATCGTGGCCCTGGCCGGCTTCGAGGGCATCTCCATCGGCGAGACCATCACCTCCGCCGAGACCCCGGCGCCGCTGCCCGCCGCTGCGCATCGACGAGCCCACGCTGTCGATGATCTTCTCCGTCAACACCTCGCCCTTCGCGGGCCGGGAGGGGCGCTGGGTCACCTCGCGGAACATCAAGGACCGCCTGGAGAAGGAGCTGCTCACCAACGTCTCCATCCGCGTCGGAGCCCACCGACTCCGCCGACTCCTTCAAGGTGCTGGGCCGCGGCGAGCTGCAGCTCGCGATCCTGATCGAGACCATGCGCCGCGAGGGCTTCGAGCTCGGCGATCTCGAACCCCGAGGTCATCACCCACGAGCGAGGACGGCGTGCGCAAGGAGCCGCTCGAGCTGTTCGTCCTCGACCTGCCCGAGACCTACATGGGCGTGGTGCTCGAGAAGATGGCCATGCGCAAGGGCAAGATGGCGAAGATGGTCAACCACGGCTCCGGGCGCGTGCGCCTGGAGTTCCAGGTGCCGACCCGCGGCCTCATCGGCGTCCGCACCGAGCTCATGACCGACACCCGCGGCACCGCGGTCATGAACAGCCTGCTCGAGGGCTGGGTGGACTGGCAGGGCGACATCCCGCGCCGCACCACCGGCGTGCTCGTGGCCGACCGCACCGGCGACACCACCGCCTACGCCCTGTCCCACATGGAGGACCGGGGCGAGCTGTTCGTGGGCGCCGGGCACCGCGGTCTACGAGGGGATGATCGTGGGCGAGAACGCGCGGCCCGCGGACATGGACGTGAACGTCACGAAGCAGAAGAAGCTCACCAACATGCGCGCCTCCACCGCCGACGAGGCGATCCGCCTCACGCCCGCACCGCGCGCTGAACCTCGAGCAGGCCCTGGAGTTCATCGACGACGACGAGCTGGTGGAGGTGACGCCCGGCGGCGATCCGCCTGCGCAAGCGCGTGCTCGCCGCGAACGTGCGGCCGAAGCGGCGCGCCGAGGGCTAGCGGGTCGGCGGCTCGCTGCCGGGGGCGGGCTCGGCTTCCCGGAGCCGGCGGTTGAGGGTGGCGAGGCTGATCCCCAGCCGAGCGGCCGCGGCCGCTCGGTTCCCCTCCGTCTCGCGCAGGGCGAGCGCGATCGTTTCTTCCTCCGCCCGCGGCACGCGCCCGCCGCGTGACCTCGGAGAGGGTCCCCGAGAGGTCGAGCACGTCCGCGAGCGTGGGCCCGCCTCCGGTGTCGTCGGTCAGGCGCAGGTGGTCGGGCTCGATGGCGGTGCCGTCGCACAGGATGGCCGCGCGCTCCAGGCAGTTCTGCAGCTCGCGCACGTTGCCCGGCCAGGAGTGGTCGAGGAGCGCGCCGCTGCGCCGCCTCAGAGAGCCGAAGGCCCTTGCGGCCCATCTCGCGCGCGTAGCGCTGCGAGGAAGGCCTCGGCCAGGGGCAGGATGTCCCCGCGGCGCCGGCGCAGGGGCGGGATCTCCACCGGGAAGACGGAGAGCCGGAAGAAGAGGTCCTCGCGGAACTCCTTGCGCGCCACCGCCTGCCTTGAGGTCGCGGTTGGTGGCCGCCACCACCCGCACGTCCACGGTCAGGGTCTGCACGCCGCCCACCCGCTCGAACTGCCTCTCCTGGACGAGGCGCAGGATCTTGCCCTGCAGGGGCAGGGGCAGGTCGCCGATCTCGTCGAGGAAGAGGGTGCCCCGGTGGGCCATCTCCGCCTTGCCCACCTTGCGCCCGCCCGCCCCCGTGAAGGCACCCTTCTCGTGGCCGAAGAGCTCGTTCTCGAGCAGGGCCTCCGGGATGGCCGCGCAGTTGATGGCCACGAAGGGGCCCTTGGCCCGCGGCGGAGAGCTGGTGGAGCGCGCGGCTCATCAGCTCCTTGCCGGTGCCGCTCTCGCCGAGGATGAGCACGGTGGCGTCGGTGGCGGCCGCCCGCTGGAGGGCGAGCATCGTCTCCTTGAGGGCGGGATCCTCGCCCATGACCTTGGGCAGGCCGAAGCGCCGCTGGTAGTCCTCCTTGAGGAGCACGTAGCTCGGTGAGGAGCCCGGCGCCGGTCGATGGCCCGCTCCAGGAGAAGCAGCAGGTGGTCGGTGTCGACGGGCTTGGTCAGGAAGTCGGCGGCGCCTTCCTTCATGGCCCTGACCGCCTCCTCCACGGTGCCGAAGGCGGTCATCACGAGCACGGGCATCTCGGGGTCCGCCTCCTGGGCCGCCTGCAGGACGTCGAATCCGCTGCCCGCGGGGAGCTTGCAGGTCGGTGAGCACCACCAGGTAGCGCGAGCCCTGGAGCCGCCGCCGCGCCTCGTAGGCGTCGCCCGCCTCGTCGACGCTGTAGCCGCGGGCCTCGAGGGTCTTCCGCAGCATCGCGCGGAGCGATTCCTTGTCTTCGACGACCAGGATGTCGGCCACGGGCCTGGGGGGCGGCGGACCGCGCTCAGCGACGGGCGAGCTCGCTCGCGGGCACGCCGGCCTGTCGCGCCGCGTCGAGCACGACCTGCCAGCCCTGCTGCGCGCTGTCGAGTTGCTTCTTGGCCGACTCTAGCCGCTTTTGCGTGTCGGTCAGCTCGGCCTGGAGCTGAAGGATGCGGTTCGTGTCCTGGTTGAAGTTCGGGGTCATCGGGTTGAGCTCGTGCTGGATCGCTTCGATCTTCTCCTGGAGCGGTCGGACCACGTCCTGCGCCGCCTGCAGCGAGGCTTGCGCCTCCGCGGCCTGACCCAGGAGGGCGGCGCGGCGAGCGTCGGTGGGGTCGATCGCCACTGACTCCGACCCCCCGGAGGCCTCCCGGGCCCGGATCGCCTGCAACTCCTGCTCGGTCTCCTCGCCGGTCTCCTCGTAGACGCGACGGACGACGTGGGTGGGTTGCACGAGGATCTCGGGAGTGCCGGGCTCCGGACCGGAGGGCGGCGCCGCCGTTTCCGAGGCTCCGGGCTCGCTGGCTCCGGCGGGCCGGGCTCCGGCCGGCGGCGCTGCTGCGGCTGCCGACGTCCCCCGCGCGTCCCTCTTCCTCTGCTCTTCCTTCTTCTCGTCTTCCGTCAGGAGATCCTCGTCGGTGTACACGCGCGGAGGCGCCTTTTCCGCCGCCTTCTCGCGCCGTTGGCGTTCCTTGGCGGCCGCTTCGCCGAGGCTCTGGGCGGAGGAAACCGCCGGGAAGAGGAGGGCGAGAACGACGGCGGCGAGGGCCGCCTTCAGGATCGTCACTGCTGCCTCTGCGCCACGATCCCGTCGAGGTTGTCGGCGCGCGTGGCCAGTTCCTTCGCGTCCGCCGCGTTCGGCGCGAGCTGGATGTACTGCCGGTAGGCCTTCGCGGCGTCGGACAGGTTGCCGCTGCGTTCGAGGACGCTGCCCAGCTGGCGCTGGAGGAGGGGCGCCTGGGGCGCCCGCGTGACCCCCTCTTTCAGGACGGAGAGCGCCTCGTCGGCCTTGCCCTGGACGACGAGGCTCTCGGCCAACCGGCTCCGGCTGACCGCGGCGTCGGGGGCCAGGGCCACCACCTTCCGATAGACCTCCGTGGCCTTCGCGGCGTCGTTGCTCCTCTCCAGGGCGTACGCGAGATCCTGAAGCAGCACGGGATCGTTGGCCAGGGCCGCCGCCTTTTCGAGCAGGGGCGCGGCGGCCGCGAAGTTCCCGTTACGCGCGTAGAGCCGGCCCAGGCTCTCCTGCACGTTCGCGTTCCCCGCGTCCTGGGCGAGGACGGACTCGTACTCGCGAACCGCGTCCTCGGTGCGGCCGGCCCCGTCGAGAGCATGCGCGTAGTCGGAGCGGTAGCGGGCGGGATCGAGCGTCGCCGCGCGCTGGAAGAAGGAAAGGGCCTCCGCGCGGGATCCCTTCTCCCAGTAGGCGGTGGCCAGCGCCTGTTGGAACTCCGCCTTGTCCGGCGCCGCCGTCGCCGCCTGCGTCAGGAGGGGAATCGCGTCGGCGGCGCGCTTCTGGGAAAGGAGCCGATACCCTTCGGCGAACTCCTTGGCCCCTGGCCCCGCGACCGCGGGCGCCGGGGGCGGCGCCGACGGCTGACCGCCGCCGAGGGCCGCGAACACGCCGGGATCCGGGGGCGGTGTGGGGGGTGCCTCCGACGCAAAGCGGAGGCAAGCTACCGTGTTGGCGGCGAGAAGGACGATGCCGACACTCAGGACGAGCCACGCGGGAAGGGACGATTCGCCGGGAGCGGCGGAGGGCGTCGGTTCCTCGCGATCACCGGTCTCGTCGAAGAACTCCTCGGCCCCGACCCGGATCGTCTCTCCCTGGAGGGTCTCTCCGCAGCGCGCGCAGTACTCCCAAGTCGGCTTGTTGCGCGCCCCGCAGGCGGGGCAGATGACTACCTGAGCCGCCATTGCCTAGATTTTACACCCAAAGTGCTCGCAGAAGAAGGAATCCGCCCCTCCCTCCCGCGGAGAGAGGGGCGGGAATGGCTTACTGGCAGATGGACGAGCCGAACCGGATCATCGGGCCGGGCTGGCCGGGCCTCAACAGCGGGACCACGTTGGCCGAGCTCGTGGTGGTGCTGGGGGGCGCACCCATCTGCGGCGGCGGCGGGACGGGTTGCCCCGACTTCACGAGGCCCTCGTCGATGATGAGCTTGCTGCCGGCGGGCGAGCCGCCGACGGTCACCGCGGCCATGCGGCTGTTCTGGAAGATGACGGAAGGCCCGAAGTCGTACGCGGGCTGACCCGACTCCACGCCGAGGGCGAACAGCTGGGAGTCGAAGCTCGACCGGCAGGGCTCCGGAGGCGGCGCGAATTGGCTGGCCACCGGGTTGAAGCGGGTGCCGCCGAAGAACACCCGGCCCACGAGGTTCTGGCCCGTGGTGCTGAGATCTATGTCGCTCAAGGTGACCAGGGGCTGGACCGTGCCCCTGAAGTTCGTGGCGAAGTCGACGGTGAAGAGCGACCGCGACGGCGGGAAGGTGACCACCTGGTTGAGCGGCACGCCGGGCAGGGTGGCGATGTTCGTGTCGTCGCCCTCGTCGATGAACCCGAAGTTGTGGAAGGGGCCGGTGGCTCGCGGATCGTTGCCCGAGGTGACCATGACGTGCGGCTTCTTGGGTTGAGGCGTCCCCCCGAGGACGTCCGGGGGCAGGCCGATGATGGCCACGGCCGAGCCCACCGCCTGGTTGGACCCGAGGTCGGACATGGGGATGGCCACGTCGGGCCGTGCCGCCAGGATCTTCCACACGCGGCCGTGGAGGTCGCCGACGTAGGCGCGCGTGGCCTTCGCGGCGGCCACGTTCGACGCCCCCTCGAAGACGAAGCGGGACGTGTTGAACACGGCGGCGTTGCCGACGATCGCGTTCTCGTAGGCCATGCCCGACCGGAAGCCGACGTCGGCCGCGGCGATCAAATCGCCGGTCAGGGCGTCCAGGGTGTAGAAGGTCGTCCCCTGCACGGGGGTGGCCGCGGCCGCGCCGTAACCCGAACCCGCGAAGAGAACGAAGTCCGACCCTGTCGGCTTGCGGGTGGTTATCGCGTTTGCGCGGTCCACGAAGGCCACCGCGGGCACCGACCAGGTCTGCCCCATGCGGAGGAACTGGTCGTAGTCGGATCCGGTGCCGCTACCCGTCCCGGGATTGTTCAAGACGTTGCTCCCGGTCTTGGGCAGCCCGTCGTTCGTATCGGGATTGCCGCGGCTCCAGAGCACGATGGGACCCCTGGTGTTCGCATCGAGGGTCAGCTTGGTGAAGGCGTTGGGCACCGTCACGTCGATGGCGGTCAGGTACGAGCCGCCGATGCCGCGTCCGAAGTAGATGATCTTCCTCCACACGCCCTGGATGGCGACGTTGACGCTGCCGATCGACTTTGTGGCGACCTGCCCGATGGGGTCGGCAGGGTTGGGGGCGGTGCCCGGGTTGGGGACGAACACGTCGCTGAAGCGGATCGCTTTCGCGATCATGTAGTCGTGGGGCGACCGCTTCTGCGGGTTGGTCAGGTACCGCTTCTGGAGCTTGTCGAGCTGGTCGAAGGGCACGAAGGCCCAGAGCTCTTCGCCACCGCACTCCACGGTGGCGCTCGGGGTGCAGGCCGTGCCCGGGTCGGGCGTGATGGGCGGCTGGTTGGTCGTGGGACCCGCCCGGAAGGCATGGAGACCGCTGTTGGTGCCGACGTAGGTCACCGTCATGACCGGCTTCACGTCCTGGTTCAGGTCGGGCGCCGGTATCTTCAGGCCGAACGAATCGATGCCGCTGGACGGAGCATCTTCGTCGGCGTCGGGGTTACGAAGGCCGAACCCCGCTCGGATGAAGGCGCCGTTGTCGGGGTTGATGCCGCTGTTGAAGCCGAAGCCTCCCAGGGTTGCGCCCGAAGCGGGGCAGGTGCCACCCGCGCAGCGCGGCCCGTCGCGGTAGAGCTTCCATTCGTCGACCCAGCTGCTGCCGCCCGGCTCCTCCTCCTGCGGAGGGCCGATCACGGCGGGCGTGGCCAGCGTAGACTCGGCGAGGACCGACGTGCGGCCGTTGTACAGGATTTCGCCCGCGGTGTAGTCGGGCCCGACCGTTGCCGTGGCCCGCCGGGGATCGCCGTTCACATCGGGGATGAACTGCGCGCCGGCCAGGAAGGCGAGGATCATCTCGCGGGCCTCCCGCCGTGCCCGCTGCATCTGCTGGGTGGCGCTGCCTCCGCACGTCCCGGGCAGGGTCGTGCCCCGGCAGGCCTTGAACCGGGTCTGCAGGTCGGTGAAGAGCGTCGCGTGGGTGGCCGCCGGCGCCGAGTTGGAGGGCAGGCCCATGGCCACGTCGAGGAGCCCCTCCTGGGTGTCGTTCGCAGGAGCGACGGGGGTCGGGATGGAGGCCGTCTGTGGCGGCCAGAGGGCGATCCGGAACGGGCTCTGGCCGGCCAGGAGCTGGTCCACGGTGGGGCCGAACACTCCGTTCTGGGACGTGGTGTAGATGCGCCGCTTGATGGCGGCCAGGGAGGTCCCTATGTTCGAGTCATCGGCGGACGGAGCTCCCGACAGCCGCTTGAAGCCGCACTGACCGGCCGTCACGCCGGCTCCGGCCACCGCGGTGCAGACCGAGGTGATCCCGGCGGAAATGCGGCTGACCAGGCGGGCGTTGGCGTCCCAGCGCTGGCAAGCGTTGTTGGGCGTGCACAGCGCGTTGGCCTGGGCCAGAGCGTTGGGCCCGTCGTTGGTGTAGGCGCGGACCTGGCCGGTGAAGAGCGGCATCGAGAAGGTGGAGGCGATCCGCACCGGGGAGAGGGCCTTGTAGCGCGTCCCCGGGTTCATGGAGTTGAAGGCGACCTGGGGGAAGGGCAGCCCGGGGAGCGGGGCCTCACCCACGTACTCGAACACCGAGTCGGAGAGCGACTGGTTGGCGGTGAACTCTCCCGAGGTCGCGCCCGCGTTCAGCAGCTTGGTCAGGATGTCCGTGAGGGATGCGGCGTCGGGAGCGATGAAGGCGTCGACGCAGGTCTTGCAGGCGTTGCGCTCGGCCGTGGTGGGGACGGTGGTCCAGGTATCCGCTCCGCTGAACACCCCAACGTTGGCGCCGCTCCGCCTCATGCCGCTGCCTCCCCAGGCGATCCAGTTCGCCCGGGTGGCCGAGGCCCCGTTGCCGAAGGCGACGATGTAGGTGTTGACCGAGGCCCCGGGATCGCCGTTGATCGTCCCGTCGGCGTTCACGGTCCCCGCTCCCGTCCCGTTGGCGGAGGGATCATAGAGCTTCTGTGCGGCCATGGCCGCGCCGAGGGCGGCCGAGTCATCCTGGATCATGGTGGGCGGGTTGTAGGGAGCGCCCGTGCCGGCGCCGCCCAGGACGAAGGGCGTGCAGTTCTGGTCACCGTCCGTCACCATGATGACGATCGTCTTCTCCTTCGGGTTGGGGTGCGTGCTGATGGCGGAGAGGTTCTGGGGGAAGGGGAGCGCCTGGCCCGCCTGCCACATGCCCTGGCCCGTGCCCGTCCAGGGGCCTGGGGCGCCGTTGGGAGGGCCGGGGGGAATGAGGGGGGCGCTCAGGGCCCCGGCATAGCCGCCGAACTTGAAGCGGAATCCGTCGAACGACTGGGCCATCGGCGTGTTCCCGCTCGCGGTCACTCCGCCCTGGGAGGGCAGGGTCAGCACGGCGCCGGTGCCGTCTGGACTCTCCGTGAACCCCGAGATCCCGCCCGTCCCGTTCAGGGGAAGCGCGTTGACGAGGAAGGGCTGGATCACCGGGCTCGTGCTGTTCGCAGGCGCGTCGCAGCGGAAGAAGGGGACGCGCTGCTTGTAGCCGGTTCGGCAGGTGCCAGCCCCGCCGAACTGCCCGCCCGACCAGGTGAACAGGTTGGTGGAGACGGCGGCGCCGCCGCAGGCCGCCAGCCTCTGCAAGGTCACGGTGGGATCGGGCGCGGTGGCCGCTCCCGCGATGATGTTGCAGGCGTTGCCTGTCCCGTCGACCTGGATGGTCTCCCCGTTCCAGACCTTCTGGGCGAAGAGCCAGTACGTGCTCACGGGCCGCGAGGGGCTCGGCCCCGCCGCGCCGTCCGGATCGTAGTTCACGGGGTCGGTGAAATCGTCACCCGTGGCGCGGCCGAGGAGGTTGATCCGCGTGTCGGTGGTGGCAAAAGGACCATTGCCGGCGCCCTGGTTGGCCGTCGCGCGCATGGGGCCGTCGAGTGTCGTGGCGGCGTTGGTCCAGAGGAGGCTGAACGTACGGGCGGCCACGGTCCTCGAGAACGAGAAAACTCCCGTCCCCGCCGTGTAGGTGACACCGTAGGTGTTGGCACGTCCCGGACAGGTGTTCATCGCGGCGGCGATCGCGGGCCCGATCGTGGTCGCAGTGTAGAAGCCTGCAGTGATGGAAACCGTGCAGGTCGGCCCGCCGTTCTCGCTGAAGGTGAGGCTGTTGTTCTGGACGGTGGGCGAGTTCTGGATCCACTGCCATGCGTAGAGGTTGTTGAGGCTGGCCTCGGTGGCGGCCACGGCCATGGCCGGGGAGGGTCCCTCGACGGGGAGCGCCCCTTGCACCCCCCAGCTCGTCGTGGAGTACGCGAACCGGCTGTTGGCGCTGGTGAGGGTGGTGTTGATCCGGTAGTCGCCGGTGCACCCGCCGCCCGGGCAGCGCGTCCAGGTCGGGGTGGCGGAGAACAGGTAGTCCCCGAACATGAAGTTGACGTTGTTCTCGTTGGAGGCCACGACTTGCCTCATGACCTGCTTCGCCTGGTACATCTTGGTCCCGGGGTGGTCGGGGCGAGGCGTGCCGCTGCCGTAGGGCGTCTCCGTCATCGAGCCCGAGGTGTCGAGGAGGATGGCGACGTTGGGCTTGATCTGGAGGTCGAGGACCTCGAGGGGGTCGATCCCCTGGGGGATCTGGGTCACGCCGCGATCGCCGGCGATCAGGAACAAGAGACCGGTGGCAAGCGCGAAGCACCCCGCGCGCCGCAAAGAGAACCGCTTCATGGCTTGCCTCCCCCCTCGAGGCTCGGAACCCGTCGTCACGTCAAGAACGCTCTTCATGATCCTCTCCGCTCAGCGCACGCCGGTGTCGTTCGGATTCGCTATGCCCACCGCGCCGGCGATGCCGGAGGCCGTGATCGGGCTGCAGGGGTCGAAGTTCTCGCCGGAGGCCGCGAGTCCTTCCTGCCCGGCCAGACCCGTCTGGCAACGCCGGTTCGTCTGCGCGGTCACGAGGCCGAACCCGGTCTCGAGGATCCGCGTGGCCTGGTTCGCGCGGGCGAAGGCTTGTTCGTTCGCGGCCGCGAACACGCCCGTGAAGGGGGCAATGCCCTCGGCGGTGATGATGGCGGCCGTCTGGTCGGGGTCGTCGGAGAAGTTGCCGGTCGTCGCGTCGACCCGCACGCCGCGTCGAATCCAGATGGTGAAGGCGCCGTTCAGGTTCTGCCCGCCGAAGTTGTTGACGTTGGCGTAGGGAACTCCGCCCACGGTGAGGACCCGACCGTAGCCGACGCCGGCCCGGTCCGTGCACCCCGCGCCGCCCCCCTCGTAGTCCCGCGGGTTCACCACCGGGAAGGGGGGGAACGCCGCCGTTCCGAAGGCCCAGTTCCCGGGACGCACCGCAGGCAGGAAACCCGACCAGTCCGTGACCAGCCGGGGGGCGAGGATGGCCTTGGCCGCTTCCAGCCCCGCTTCGGCGTTGTAGAGCGCCTGCTGGCTCCAGCGGTAGTTGGTGGCGATCTGCAGCTCCGTCGAGGTCGTGGCGGCCATGGTCAGCCCCAGGAACGTCAGGAGCATGAGGGCCAGTATGGCCAGGATGAGGGCGAAGCCCCGCTCGTCCGCCGCCCGTCCGGGTCGAATCAGTTCCTTCTCGCTCATGACGGAACGCTCCTCCAGAAACTCTTGCCCAAGGCACTTCACGGCCTTCTCCTTCACGGCAACTGCCCGCCGGACTGCAGCCCGATGAGCGCGGCCAGGGGGGTGACGGTGGTGACGAGCTGGCCACGGATCGCATTGGGCCCGCCCCCGCCCACCACTACGGTCTGGCCCGCGAGACCGGGGGCCAGGGCGCGGGCGGAGAGCGTGACCCTCACCTGGCGCACCACGTTGGGCCAGTCGGCCGCCGCGCAGAGGGGAGCGCTCAACCCGCAGGTCGCAAAGTTGCCCGGGCTGTTGGCCCAGGCGCCGCCGCCGTTCATGTACTCGACCTGCAGGTCCTCGATTCCGCGGGCCACGAGCTGCCAGTTCGCACCGGGGACGACACCCGGGGGCACCAGCGCGGGCGCGACCGTGGCCGCGCCCAGGTTGTCGAAACGGCCGGTCGCGCTCCTCCAGAGGGCGGGGACGGGATCGCGCGGATCAGGATTGATCCCGATCATGTACCGCGTGACACGGGCCGCGTAGACGAACGAGGGGTTGACGAAGGCGGGGGCGCCGATGGTGTACTTGGCGAGGGCGGCCGTTACTGCCACTCCCCGGGGCCCGCCGGCCGCACACGCGCTCGCCCCGGGTTGGGCGGGCGCGATGAAGAACCGGTTGTTGTCGGTGACCATGACGAACCCGCGACGCGTGGGAGCGACCCCGGGTATCAGGCAGCCAGGGTTGGGGATGAGCTCCAGCACGGAGATGGTGTTCGCCGTTCCGTCCAGGGCGCCCGCGCACGTGGTGAAGACGGGGCAGGACTCCTCGGCGCCCACCATTTCCAGGAAGTCGCTGTTGTCGTTGACGTCACCACGCGCCGCGACTCCGGCGGCGCCGAGCACGCCCTGGGGGCCGGCCCCGTTCAGCACCGGCGGCAGGCCGCCCGGGTTGTCCGATTGGGAGAACACCATCGACACCGGGGGCATGCCCGCGCCCGCCGCGGCGATGTCGCGGGCGATCAGGTCCATCGCGATCCGGATGTTCTGCTGCCGGTCCGCCACTTCGGGCTCCCGGCGGAACGCGCTCTGACCGGAGGCGAGCAGCCCGTAGATGGCCCCGGTGACGATGAGCGTCACCACCATGGCCACGAGCAGCTCGACGAGGCTGAAGCCCTTCTCGGAGCCGGCCGTCGACTTGCGAATCTTGCCGTGCATTGCTGTTTCTCCGCTCACGGGGCGGCCGGGCATCCCAACGTCCCGCAGGACAGGAAGGTGGTGAACTCGGCCCGGGAGCGGGCCCGCGAGAGCGCGCCCGTCCCCTCGGAACGGACCCGCAGAAGCAAGACGCGAGGATCGCCGGGGGGAACGCCGCCGGCCGCGGTGGCGACGATCGCCCAGCGCGTGTGGATGGTGCCGACCCCCGAGATGGCGGAGTCGCAGTTGTACACCCCCGCGGGGATGGGCGCGTTGCAGGCGACAGTGGCGCCCACATCGGCGGTCACGTCCCCCCCGGGCACCAGGGCGGTCCAGGGAGCCGCCCTGATCGCGTCCATGGCTGCGGAAGCGGTGGCGGCGGCGGCGGTGCTCTGGTTGGCCACGCTGTTGGAGCTCGCGGACACGACGAGGAGGTTCGTAACCGCCATCAGGCCGAACGCCAGGACCACGATGGCGGCCAGCGCTTCGACCAGGGTGAAGCCCGACTCCGTGGGACGCATCCGGCTCTGCCTGTGCATGGTCGCCCTCACTGCTGCTGGGAGATGATCGCGTCCGCCCGGCGTGATGCGGACGGTGCGGCGTTCGTCGGTGGGCTGCGGGTGCCGAGACGGGCGTTCACGAGCCGATGCGAGATCCGCCGGCGACCCCATGGCGGATCGGCGTCCATGTAGGTCACGCCCGGGGCCGTTGCCGAGCAGACAGCGCGTGGCGCCTCGGTCGCGTTGCACCAGGGCGTCGCGAGCGTAAGCAGCCGCGCAGGACGCGCCTACCGCGGGATTGCAGTAGTTCCCGAGACGGTTGAATCGCACGGTGGAGGTGGGCGTGCGCCCCAGCCACGTCGAAGACGATGTTCTGCGGGAGGTCCTTGAGGGGGCCCAGGGTGGGCGGCACGGTGTCCTCGAGGACGTACCGGTAGGTGTTCCGATCGACGATGAGGAAGGACACGCCCCGGTTGACGTTGCCCACGATCGCTTTCGTGCGGGCCGTCGCCATCTCGCCGGCCACCTCTCGAAGAGCCCCGTTCAGCCGGTAGGTCTTCGCGTACTGGACGATATTGGGCAGGGCCACCGCCGACATGACCGCGATGATGCCCACCACGGCCAGCAGTTCGATGAGGCTGAACCCGCCCTCCCCACGTTCCTGGTTCATAGACTCGTGCCTCATGGCACCCTCCTGTCTAGCAAGGCCCGTACCTGGGCATGATTTAGTGAATTAAGCCATTGATTAATAAACACCTTATTCGCCTCCTCCCCGCTGCTCCGATCGCAAGGCCACGAGCCTCCCCTGCTACGTATCGTAACGCCGCGCTCAAACCGGCGGCCCCGACAGGGGGAGACGCACGGCGACCTCCAGCCCCCTCGGCGACCGGTCGCGGAGGGCGAGCTCCCCTGCGTGGAGCCGCACGATCTTGAGGGCGATGGGCAGGCCGAGGCCGAGGCCACCCGGCTTGGTCGTGAAGAAGGGCCGCAGGGCGTCGCGTTGCGCCTTCGGCATCCCCGGCCCGTCGTCCGCGACCCGCACCACCACCGCGTCGTCGTTGCGCCCCACGTCCACGAACACCTGCCCGCGATCCCCCGCCGCCTCCGCCGCGTTGCGCACGATGTTCTCGAACGCGCGCTCCAGGAGCTCCTCGTCCCCGGGCAGCGACCCCGCGTCTTCCAGGCCGCTCAGCCGAGAGCGAGTCGAGCGGTGGCGGAGCTCGCGGGCGACCACCCGGGAAAGCATGCGGCCGAGGTCGAGGGGCGCAACCTGCAAGGTCTCGCGCTTCACGAAGTCCATGAAGCGCCGGGCCACCGTCTCCAGGGTCTCGCACTCCGTGAGGATTCCCCGGGCCGCGTCCACGGCCGTGGGGGACGGCGAATCGCGCTCCACGAGCCGGGCGTAGCCCACGATCGTTCCCAGCCCGTTGCGCACCTCGTGGACGATGCCCGCGGTCAGCTCGCCCGCGCGGGCCATCGCCTCCTTGTCGCGGATGACCTCTTCGAGCTGCCGCCGCTCCGCCTCGTGTCGCGCCTGTATCTCGCGTCCCTGCTCCTTGAGCCGGCCCATGGCCTCCTCGTAGGCGTCCAGGACCCGGGGCGCGGGATTCTTCGCCTCGGGGCGCGCGGGAACGAAGGCGAGCGTCGCGGCCACGAGCAGGAGGAGCAGGGAGAGGGCGTGGCCGACGAAGGCCTCCTGCCGCTCGCGGGAGTCGTCCTCGAGATCCGGTTCCCGCGTGGAGAGGCGCAGCACGAGACGATCGGTTCCCGAGACGACGGAGAGGTAGGTGAGCACGCGCGCCACCGTCCCCGATTGCCGGGGCAGCGTGAGCACCCCCTCGCGGCGGAACCTCTCCATCTCGGCGGGTCCCGGCCAATGCCCCACCGGCGGGATCGTGGGCCGCGACAGAAGCCGCCGGCCCGACCCGTCGAATACCTCCACCTCGGAGGCGAGGCCGCTGTCGAGGGCGGAAGCGGCGGCGGCGTTCCAGGCCGCGGAGCCGCCGGGGGCGAGGAGTCCCCGCAGGCCCGGCACCGCCGACTCCACGCGGGCGCGCACGTCGGCGGCAACGCGCGCCCGCAGCCGGCGCTGCGAGCGGAGCCCGTGCAGGAGCGACAGGCTGTCCACGAGCGCGACGGCGGCGAGAGCGAGGACGAGGGCGACGCGCAGCGAGGGGCGTTGCCGGTCAGCCATGGAAGAGCCCCCGGTACCAGTCGAGCAGGGAGTCCCCCGCGATCAGGACCGCGATCCCCGCCACCCCCAGGAAAGTGCCGAGGGGCAGGGCGTGCTTCATGTCGCGGCCACGGAAGGCGATGAGAGCGAAGCCCACCAGGGTTCCCGCGATCGACGCGAGGAAGATGGTGAGGAGCGTCTTCTGCCAGCCCAGGAACGCCCCGAGCATGGCCGTCATCTTCCAGTCGCCCTCGCCGAGACCGGGGATCCCCCGCGCCTTCTCGTAGGCCTTGGCCACGGCGAAGAAGGCGAGGTAGCCGCCCGCGGCCGCGGCCGCGGAGCCGAGCGGCGAGACGGGCGAGCCGGGAAGGAAGCTGGCCAGGAGTCCGACCGCGATGCCGGGCAGCGTGATCGCGTTCGGCAGCAGATGATGATCGAGGTCGATGAGGCTCAGGACGAGCAGCGCGGTCACGAGCGCCATCGCCACCACGGTCTGGAGGCGGGGACCCCAGAGGACGGCGAGCGCGAGGTAGAGGAAGGCGTTGGCCGCCTCCACCGCGGGGTAGCGCGCGGAGATCGGGGCGCGGCAGGACCGGCAGCGCCCGCGGAGCAGGAGGTAGCTCAGGACGGGGACGTTGTCGAAGGACCGGATGAGCGTCCCGCAGGACGGGCAGCGGGAGGGCGGGGAGACGACCGACTCGTCGCGGGGGAGCCGGTGGATGCACACGTTGGCGAAGCTGCCGACGATGAGCCCGACCAGGAAGGCGACCGTCTCGAAGAGCGGCGAGCGGAGGAGCTCGCCATAGTCGGGCAGTGCCAGCATCACGCTCCGAAGTGATGTTGGGGGAGCGCAGGCGGGGAGTCAAGGCTCGCGAGTAGTAGAATGCGCCGTCCATGGACGATGGTGCGTTGGCCCCGCGCGAGGGGCCGCGTTGGACGAGAAATGCCCCCGTCCTGGCCGGGATCGCGGTCGCGATCCTCTTCGTGGGCTTCATGCTCGCCGCGACCGACGCCCACTTCGTCCCCCAGGTCCTGGACCTCTACGTGGTCTGCCAGTACGCGCGGGCCATGGCCGAGGGCCATCCCTTCCAGTACAACCCCGGGGAGCCGCCTTCGACCGGATCCACGAGCGTGCTTCATACGGCGATCCTGGCCCTGGCCTGGGCCGGGGGCGCGCGCGGGGAAGGCCTCGTCGCCTTCGCCATCGTCTTCGGCGCGGTCCTCTTCGTCGCCGCGATCGTGGTGGCGGGGAGGATCGGCCATCGGCTGGGCGGGCCTCGCGAGGCGTTCGTGGCCGCGGGCCTCGTGGCGCTGGGCGGACCGGTGGCCTGGGGATTCCTCTACGGCTCCGACATCGCGCTCTCCATGTTCCTCGCCCTCTGGCTCCTGGATCGCTGGCTCGCGTGGTGGCAGGGAGGCTCGGGGGTCGGCCTCGCCGGGGCCGGCTCCCTGCTCGCCCTCGCCCGGCCCGAGGGCCTGGTCATCGCACTCGCGATCGGCGCCGCCTCCTTCCGGAGACGGCCACCCCTTCCCACGAGAAAGGAGCGGCTCCTTCCGTGGGTGCCGTCGCTGGCCGCCGTCCTCCTGCTGGTCCTGCAACGCGCGCTCACCGGCGCGTGGCTCGGGTCGTCCGTGGCCGGGAAGTCGCTCCTCGCCAACTACGCGCTCGCCGACAGCCTGGGCCTGGCCGCCGAGTACGGTGTGGACGTCCTGCGGGGCCTCCTGCTCGGGCTCTACCCGTCCCAAGCCCCGATCGGCTTCGCCCGGGGCTGGGCTTCCTTCGGTTTCCCTCCGTTCGCCCTGCTGCTCGTCCTGCTCGTCCTCGTCCGGCCTCCCGCCGCTCTCGCGCGCCCCCTGCGCCTCTGGGCGGGGCTGGTCGCCGTCCTCTTCGCGCTGATCGGGCCCAACGTCTTCATGGGTATTCACTTCAACCGCTACCTGATGTGGGCCTTCCCCGGCCTCCTCGCCCTCACCGCGGGCGGCCTGGGCGTGGCCACGCAGCTCCTGGCCCGGGATGACGCGGCCCTCGAGCGCCGGCTCTTCGTCGGCGTGGCCGCCCTCTTTCTCGGCCTCGGCCTGCTCTCGACCATTCGCTTCGCGAACCTCTACGGGCAGATGGCGGGCGAGATCTACCGCCGCGAGATCCCGGCGGCGGAGTGGATCCGGACCCAGCTCCCCCGCGGCGTGGCCATGGCCAACGTGGTCACCAGCATCGAGTACCTGACCGGCCACCGGAACATGAACCTGCACGGGGTCACGACCCCCGCCTTCTTCGGCACGCGCACGATGGAGAAGGAGGCGGGGTTCTTCGAGGCCTTGGGCCGCCTGCCCGCCGCGGACCTCCCGCCCTACCTGATCACGAGCGTCGCCACCCAGGAAGGCTCGGCCCTCCTGCGCGAGCTGGTGGCCGGTGACCCGCTCTACCGGACGTTCAGCCTCGGCGACGACCTGCTCGTGTTCCGGTCGCGCTGGGACCTGGTGGGAAAGAACCGCCAACCGTACGACCCCGAGGCCCTGCGCGCGGTGGCGGGACTGGCCGAGGTCGATCGCCTCAACGTGTGCGACGTCGTCGACGAGGCGGCCCACGCCTACCGCAGCGACTCGCGCCGTGGCGATCTCCTCCTCTGGGGCTCGGTGCGGATCGACTCCTACGAGCAGCCGGGAGGCCCGGGGATCATGGCCGACGGGGGCCGGCCCATCCTCGGCCGGGAGACCTTCCGCGTGAGGACGTCGGCAGGGCGGGACCTCGTGGTCGTCTTCCGGACCCACGCCGAGGTGGAGGGACGGACGACCCGGGCGGGGGTCGGCTCCGAGACACCCCAGGCCCACCTCATCGAGATCCCCCAGGCGGGATTCGTGGTGCGGGCGGGCGGCCGCACCCTGCCCGCCCTTTCCTTCGCCAACCGGCGGGGCTGGAACGAGCACGTCTTCCGGGTGCCCGGCGACGCCCTCGCGAACGGCGAGACCGAGCTCACGCTCTCCGGTCGCTATGCGTCGTTCCAATACTGGTTCTATCAGTAGCAGCGTTGTCGCCCTCGAACCCGGCGTGCTACCTTGATCGCGACCGGCATGAGCCTCGCGGGAAAGCGCATCGTGGTCACGGGGGGAGCGGGGTTCCTGGGAAGCCACGTCGTCGAGGAGCTCCGGCGCCGCGGAGCGGACGAGGTCGTGGTCCCGCGCAAGAAGGACTTCGACCTCGTGGAGCGCGCGGCCGCGCACCGGCTCCTGCGGGAGACGCGGCCCGACCTGGTCCTGCACCTGGCCGCCCGGGTGGGAGGAATCGGCGCCAACCGCGAGAACCCCGGCTCGTTCTTCTTCGACAACCTGATGATGGGCGTTCAGCTCGTCGAGGAGTGCCGGCTCCAGGGGGTCGCGAAGGTCGTGACCGTGGGGACGATCTGCTCCTACCCGAAGCTCACGCCCGTTCCCTTCCGCGAGGAGGAGCTCTGGAACGGCTACCCGGAGGAGACCAACGCCCCCTACGGCCTGGCCAAGAAGATGCTGCTCGTCCAGGGCCAGGCCTATCGCCAGCAGTACGGGATGGACGTGGTCCACCTCCTGCCCGTCAACCTCTACGGGCCGCGCGACAACTTCGACCCCGGCTCCTCCCACGTGATCCCGGCCCTGATCAAGAAATGCCAGGACGCGCTGGACGCGCGGCGAGGACAGCGTCGAGGTCTGGGGAACGGGGCGGGCGTCGCGCGAGTTCCTCTACGTCGAGGACGCCGCCCACGGCATCGTCCTGGCCGCGGAGAGCTACGACGGGGCGGAGCCCGTGAACCTGGGCGCGGGCTTCGAGATCACGATCCGCGACCTCGTCGAGCTGATCGCGCGCCTCACCGGGTTCGCGGGCCGCATCGTCTGGAACCCCAACCAGCCCGACGGGCAGCCCCGCCGCTGCCTGGACACCGCGCGCGCGGAGCGGCTCTTCGGCTTCCGCGCCAGCACCAGCTTCGAAGACGGGCTCCGGAGGACGATAGAGTGGTACAGGAAAGAGCGCTCGTCCCCGACGACCGCCTCCTGAGCGATCCCCTGCTCGAGGAGGTCCGGCGGTTCTACGAGGAGAACCACGACGCGCTCCTGCGCTCGCGGCGCCGCCACCGCTACTACTACGACTACCTCACGCGGGTCCTGCGGGTGCGCGTCGCCGAGGGGCAGCGCGTGCTCGACCTCGGCTGCGGGGCGGGCCACCTCCTGGCCGCCCTCAAGCCTTCGCGGGGAGTGGGCATCGACGTATCCGCGCGCGCGGTGGCGGCGGCCCGCGCCGCCCACAGCGGCGGGAACCTGCACTTCTTCGAGGGCGACGTCGCCGACCGGCGGCTGCTCGCCCAGCTGGGCGGGCCCTTCGACGCGATCCTGATCGTGAACATCGTCACCCAGCTCACCGACGTCCAGCGCACGCTGGAGGGCCTTCACCCGCTCTGCCACCCGCGGACGCGCATCCTCATCTACAGCTACAGCCGCCTCTGGCAGCCCCTGCTGCGTCTGGCCGAAGGCCTGGGGCTCAAGCACCGCCAGCCCCCCGAGGCCTGGCTGCCCCCGGAGGAGATCAAGAACATGATCTCCCTGGCCGACTTCGAGCTCGTGCGCGAGGACGCGCACATCCTGTGTCCGGTAGGGGTCCCGCTCGCCGCCGACTTCCTGAATCGCTACCTGGGTCGCCTCCCCGTCCTCGACGCCTTCTCGCTGATGTTCGGCCTCATCGCCCGCCCCGCCCCCCTGCGTCATCCTTCCGGCCGGGTCTCGCTGCCGAGCATGAGCGTCGTCATCCCCTGCCGGAACGAGGCCGGCCACATCCGCCCCCTCGTCCAGAACCTGCCCCGACTGGGACCGAACAGCGAGTTCTTGTTCGTGGAAGGACACTCCACCGACGACACCGAAGCGGTGATCCAAGAGGTCATCGAAGAGAACCCCCAGCTTCCCCTGCGCTTCTTCAAGCAGCCGGGCCGGGGCAAGGGGGACGCGGTGCGCCTGGGATTCGCGAAGGCGCGCGGCGAGGTGCTCCTCATCCTGGACTCCGACATGGGGGTGGCTCCGGAGGACGTACCCAAGTTCGTGCAGGCCCTGGTGCACGGCAAGGGGGAGCTGGTCAACGGCTCGCGCATGGTCTACCCGATGGAAGGGCGGGCCATGCGCTTCCTGAACCTGCTCGCCAACAAGTTCTTCGCGTTCCTCTTCTCCTGGCTCCTGGGCCAGCAGGTGCGCGACACGCTGTGCGGGACCAAGGCTCTCTACCGCGAGGACTACGAGCGGATCGCGGCACACCGCTCCTTCTTCGGCGACTTCGATCCCTTCGGCGACTTCGACCTGCTCTTCGGGGCCTCCCGACTGAACCTGCGCATCGTCGACGTGGCCGTCCGCTACCACGAACGACGCTACGGCGAGACGAACATCTCCCGCTTCCGCCACGGCCTGCTCCTGCTGCGCATGAGCCTCTTCGCGGCCCGGAAGCTCCGGTTCCTTTGAGCGCCGGCTCCGCTTGAGCCGCGCGCGCCTCGACGATCACCGCCGGATCTGGAAGGGAAAGCCGGTCCTCGCCCGCGTCTATCGGCCGTGGTTCGACGCAATCCTCACGGAGGTCGCTCCGCGAGCCCGTGCCCTCGAGGTGGGGGCAGGCCCGGGCTTCCTGTCGAGCTACGCGCGGGGCGCGCGGCCCGACGCCTCCTGGCTCGCCACCGACATCCTCGAGGCGCCTTGGAACGACCTCGTCGCCGATGGGCTCCGGCTGCCCTTCGCGGCGGAGCGCTTCGACGTGCTCGCCGGCCTCGATCTCCTCCACCACCTCGCTCGTCCGCGCGCTTTCTTCGAGGAAGCGGGAAGGGTCCTGCGCCCGGGAGGACGGGCGGTGTTCATGGAGCCCTGGGTGACGCCCCTGTCCTACCCCGTCTATCGCTTCTTCCACCAGGAGGGATGCACGCTCGGGCTCGACCCGTGGAATCCCTTCGCTCTCGCTCCGGGAGCCTCGAAAGAAGCCTTCGCGGGCGATGCCGCGGTCGTCTGGCGGCTGGTCCGGTCGACTCCGGGCGAGGTCTGGCGTGACCTCGGCTTCCGGCGGCCCCGGGTCCGGGCCTTCAATGGGTTCGCCTACCTGCTGAGCCTTGGCTTCCGGGAGGCGTCTCTACTGCCATCGGCCGGGGCATCGCTCCTCCTTGCCCTTGACGCGTGGCTCAGCGGTGCCGCCGCCTACCTTGGCCTGCGCGCCCTCGTCGTCTGGGAAAAGACGGAGTAGGCGAGTCGTGTCGAAGCTCCGGGGAACAGTCCTCGCCCACGCCGCTCCCTGGCTCCTCCTTCTCCCGGTTCTCTGCCACTTCTTCGACGTCCTTTTCAAAGGCCGCGTTCTCTACGAGCGGGACATCCTGGGCGTCTACTACGCCCAGGCGGAGGCCTTCGTGCGGTGCGTCGCCTCCGGCTCCTGGCCCCTTTGGGACCCCTGGCTCGGCTTCGGCCAGCCTCTTCTCGCAAGCCCGTCCGCCCAGGTCCTCTATCCCTGGACGTGGCTGAACCTCTTCCTCTCTCCGGGGACGTACTACACGGTGTTCGCGGTGAGCCACGTCTGGCTCTCCGGCGTCGGCACGTTCCTCCTAGCGCGGCAGCTCCGGCTGTCGACCGCAGCGTCTCTCCTTGCCGGCGCGATCTGGATGAGCTCCGGCCCTTTTCTCTCCCTGGTCAGCCTCTGGCACCACTTCACGGGGGCGGCCCTCTTGCCCTGGGTCCTCCTCGCGTCGGAGAAGGCCTTGGAGGGTGGCGGGCGGCGCCGCGCGATCGTCTGGGGGGCAGCGGTGGCCCTCCAGAGCTGGGCGGGATCGGCCGACGTGTTGGCCATGACCCTGCTGCTCCAGGCCGGTCTCCTCCTCCGGCACCTCGCCCGCGACCGGAGCCGCGCTCGCCTGAGCATGCTGCTGGCCACCACCGCCCCCGCGGCCCTCCTCGCCGTCTCGCTCGCCGCGCCGCAGTGGTGGCCTTCGATCGAGGTGCTCAGGGCCAGCAGCCGCGCCGACCTGCCGGGCTCCTACCGCACCTACTGGTCGCTCCCACCGCTCGGCCTCCTGCAAGCCTTCCTGCCGGTGCTCCCCCGGGATCTTCCGCTCCGCCCGGACGTACGCGAGCGACTCTTCGAGGGGCGAGAGCCTTTCCTCAACTCGCTCTACCTCGGGCTCACGACGCTCCCGATCGTCCTCGCCGCCTTCGCGGGACGGCGGCGCCGGCTGGCGCTGGCGCTGGGTGCCGTCGCCCTCGCCGCGAGCGCCTTCGCGCTCGGGCGGCACGGCTCGGTGTACGGAATGGCGGTGGCGCTCTTGCCCCCGCTGCGTGTCTTTCGCTATCCGGTGAAGGCCGTGCTGCTCACGACTTTTGCCTGGGCGATCCTCGCGGGGCTCGGTCTCGATGCCTGGCGCGCCTCGAAGGCGCTCGGGAAGATCCTGGCCGCGGTCGGACTCCTGCTCGGCCTGGGGGCCCTGCTGGTCGGAGGCGCGGCGCCAAGCGTGGCGAGCCGGTTCCTGGTGGCGAACCCCCTCGAACTCACTCTCGGCGAGGCGAGCGCGTCGGTCGAGCGCGCCCTCGTCATGGCGGCAACGCTCGCGCTCGTCGGCGCCGCCTTGCTCCTGACCGCGGCCTGGAGAGGGTCGGCGGCGAGCGTGGTGCTGGTCGTCGCTCTCGACCTCACGCTGGCCGCGCAGGCCCTCAACCCGAGCGCACCACGAGAGGTGCTCGCCCGGCCGCCCGCGGTGCTCGGCGTCCTGCGCCCCGACGAGGGGCTCACCCGCCTCTACTCCTTCGACTACCAGCGCCCCATCCCCGGCAAGACCCATCGCCGTGCGGAGGCGCAGGTCCCCTTCCTCCCTCCCCAGCTCCCTCTGCCCAGCCATCTGCGGGGAACTCTGGCCAACTACGGCCTGCTTCCCACGGGCACGCTCGCGCGCTTCGGACTCTTCGGCAGCTACGACTGGGATCTCCTGGGCCTCTCCCCCGCGCCCCGGCGGGACCTCGTCGCGTTCTTCCTCATTCAGGAGGACAGCCCCGGCTTTCGCCGCCTGCTGCAGCTCGGAAGCGTGTCCTACGTGATCGCGCTCCACCGGGAAGGGCTCGAAGACCTGGAGCCCGTCGCCTCCCTGGGAAGCCCGTTCACCGAGTTCGCCATCCGCGTCTACCGCGTTCCGGATCGCCTGCCCCGCGCGTATGCGGTGGGGGGAGCGCGGGTCGCGCAAGGGGGCGAGGCGCGGATGCTGCTCGTGGATCCGGGGCTCGACCCCCGCCGGGAGGTCGTGCTGCCGGAGGGCGAGCCGTCCCGGAGCCCACCCTCATTTGCCGGGCATGTCGAGATCGCCTCCTACCGCCCCGATCGAGTGCGCCTCGTGGCCGAGCTCAGCGCACGCGGGTTCGTCGTGCTGACCGACGCCTACGACCCCGGCTGGAAGGTGAGGGTCGATGGCCGCTCCGCTCCGCTCCTGCGGGCGAACGAGATCTTCCGGGCGGTGGAGGTTCCGGCCGGGCGCCACGAGCTGGAGTTCGTCTACCGGCCGCGCTCGGTGCTCATCGGGCTCCTCGCGGCGGGGCTCGCCCTGGTCGCGTGCGCGGTGTGGGCGAGGCATGGTAGGGTGCCCCGGCTTGCCTGAGTCAGGACACGTGCCGCGCGAAGCCGGAGCGGGAGGGCGGCAGGCCCGCGAGATCGAGCACCACCGCAGCATCGCGGAACGGGCGGAGATCATCTGGAACTGGGACAGCCCCTCCGGGCGCCGGCGTGCCCGCCGGCGCGCCGAGCTGTTCGTGGAGCTCGCCGCGCTGAGGCCGGGCCGCGAGGCCCTCGAGCTGGGTTGCGGGACGGGGCTGTTTCTCGACCAGGTGGCCGAGAGCGGGGCCTCTCTGCACGGGCTGGACCTGTCTACCGACCTTCTTGCCCACGCTCGCCGGCGCCTCGCGACCCGCCTCAACGTCCGGCTCCACTGCGGCAACGCCGAGCGGATGCCCTTTCCCGACGCGCGCTTCGACGCCGTGTATGGCAGCTCCGTCCTCCACCACCTCGACCTCCATCAGGCCTTGCGCGAGGTCCACCGCGTGCTGAAGCCGGGCGGGCGTCTGGTCTTTGCCGAGCCCAACATCTTCAATCCGCAGGTCGCGCTCATGTTCCATCTCGACATGACCAAGCGTTACTTCGGGGTGTCACCCGACGAGATGGCCTTTTCGCGCTTCCACGCCCGCTCGGTCTTGCGCGCGACCGGCTTCGACGAGGCCCGCGTGGAACCCTTCGACTTCCTGCACCCCTCGACACCGGCGCGCTGGGTGGAAGCGATCTCCGGCCTGGGGCGGCGGCTGGAGCGGATCCCGCTGGTGCGCGAGGTCGCGGGCTCGCTGCTGATCCAGGCCCGCAAGAGATAGTCAGGGTGGCCGGATCGCTCCTCTTCCAACCCCCCGCCCGAGAACGGCCAGCACCCCCGCCAGAAGACCAAGAGACAGCCCGCCCCCCCACAGGAGCGGAGAAGGGACGTACCGGCACTCGATCTCGTGGCGACCCGGCGGCAGGGCGATCGCCCGGAAGGCGCCGTCCGCGCGCAGCAGCGGTACGGCGCGCCCGTCCAGCCGGGCCTGCCAGCCGGGCGCAAACGCGTCCAGGACCACGAGGTGGCCGGAATGCGACACCTCCGCCTCCAGCTTCTGGAAGCCCGGGCGCTCCTCGGCCACGCGCACCGTGCCCCGGAAGTCGGCGGGTGGCGCCTCGAAGACCCCTTCCGGCAGGATGACCTGCGCTCTCGGATCGACGCTTCCGTCCGCGAGGAGGGCCAGCGCCTCCAGCGGGCCCGCGCCCCGTACGCCACCCACGATCAGGAATCGGGGCAGGGGGTCGGGGACCCGCCATAGACGGACGGGCTCCGGGAGAAGCTCGGGGAACTCGCCGGCGGGCTCGAGGCCCTCGGAGCGCACGTCGTGGAGCGTCACGACGTGGCTCACGCTTCCGAGCTGCAGCAGGCGGAGCTGGGCGGGGGTGCCCTCCGTCGTCCAGAGGAGCAGGTGGAGCTGCACCACTTCGCGCGGAGCGAGGCGGGTCATGTCGGGGTCGTACCCGTAGCGCAATCCCCACGACGACGCCGAGGCGGGGAACAGATACGACCGGAGCGAGAGAGCACCGGCCAACGGGCCCGCGGGAAGGTCCAGCCCCGTGCGGAGGGCGAAAGGCGAGACCCGGCCGAGATGCAGCTGGCTCTTGCCGGCCACCGCGGCGTAGTTGTACACGTAGACGCGGGAGACCGGCCCGTTCGTGAGTGACTGGAACACCGCGGGACGGTAGGCATAGAAGGCGCGGGGGGCGGTCGGGTTGAGCGGCGCCAGGGCGACGACCAGTTCCGTCATGGCGCCGAGCAGGATCACGACGGCGACGCCCTGCCGCAGGGACGGGCTTCCCCTCCAAGCAGCCCAGCCGGCCAGAGCGCAAGCGGCCGCGGCGAGACCGAGATGCAGGCCGAGCAGGCGAATCCAGGGGAAGGGTTGGCCCGGCTCCAGCCAAGAGCGCGCCGCCGAGGCACTGATCGCGGGCAGCAGCGCCACCAGGACCAGGAGCGCCGCGGCGAGGCCGACGAGGACCGCGGCGCGCCTCCTTGCCGATGACGCCCTCTCCAGCCAGACATCCACGCCCAGCCCGGCCAGGCTCACCCAGCCGAAGGCGACGAGGAAGACGGCCTTGACCGGATAGCGGAGGATCCGCAGGGGCGGCACGAGGGCGGTGAGCACCCCGTAGAAGGGCGCGTGCCGCCCCAGCGAAACGAGCAGCCCGAGGAGGCCGACACCCGCGAAGAGCCAGGGGAGCCGCCGCTTCGGATGAGCGAAAGCGGCCACGACGAGAGGCAGCCCGACCAGCCCGAGGTAGAGAGAAGGCAGGAAAGGCTCCCGCGACTCGAACAGCACGGCCCGCGCCTCGGCGCGGAGGGGCCACGCGGCCAGGGGAACAGGGAGAACGAGATCGAGCAGTCCGAGCGGGTGGAGGGACCAGTAGGTCCGTACCTGCTGTCCAAGCTCGGATCGCGGTGACTGCAGGACGGCTTCCAGGCTGGTCGACCACTGCGGGCTGGTGAGACCGAGCGCGAGGAGAACGGCCGCGGCCATCAGCGCCAGGGCCCGCCACCGTCCCGGCGCACCGTCCTCCGGTGCGACCAGGAGCAGGGCCCCCCCGAGCACCAACGTCAAGGCGCAAAGATCCGCGGATCCGGCCAGGATCTGCCCCCCCAAGGGCAGGCTGGCCAGAACGACACCCGTGGCGGCTCCCCTTCGCCTCATGTTTAGGAGACCGAGGAGCACCCAGGGGAGCCATGCCGCGCCTGCGAAGTGATGCCAGAGGCTGACCGCGCAAGAGAACGGACCGGAGACGATCCAGAGCGCCGCCGCCGCGAACGCGGCGAGAGGCGAGAGCCCCAGGCGTCTTCCGAGAAGGAAGAATCCCATCCCGGATCCCAGCGCGTGGCCGACGACGTAGAGCGTGCAGTACGCCCCGAAGGGCAGAGCGAGGGCGAGCCACGTGGGTGGATAGAAGACCTGGGCCGCAGGGTTGGCGACGAGCGACTGGCCGAAGCCCTGCGTATCGTCCCAGAGCGGCCAAGCGCCCAGCCGCCACGCGCGCACGAACGCGGCCGAATAAGCCTCCCAGACGAGGTGGATGTCGCGCTCGTAGAGGACGCGGCCCTCCAGCACGATCTCGCGGAACATCGCGAGGGTCGGGGCCACGAGCCCGAGGAGCGCAAGAGCGGAGGTCCGGCGGTTCACCGGCCCCCTCGTGCGAGTCTCGTCCGCGCTACCCCCTTCCCACGCGGCCGCCCGCGGGCGGCCCGATCGCGTCAGCGCTTGGGCGCGGGCGCCGGCGGGCGGAACAACTCGCCTAGACGGATCGGGTCGACCTGGCCGAGCGTCACGTCCTCGACCTTGCCCCCCGCCGCCACGCGGACGGTCAAGGGGACGCGCTGGACCTTGAGGTTCTGGAGGAAGGCACGACCGGGCGAACGCACGACGGGGAACGAAATCGGGGTCGTATAGAAGAAGCCGGGTGGCTCCTGGTCCATGATCACGCCGAGGACGGTGAGGCCGACGGGCTTGCGCTCGAAGGCGCGGTTCCACTCCGGGATCATCTTGTGGCACGCGGGACAACCGGGGAGGAAGAAGAGCAGGACCGTGGTCGTGCCCTTCTCGAATCCCACCCACTGGGCCTTGCCGTCGACACCCATGGCCTCGAAGGGCATGAACACGTCGCCCGGAGAGGGCGCCTGGCTGACGGCGGGTGCGGGGACGGGCGGGGTCTGGGCTCCGGGGAACGTGTCCGCCTTCGGGGGTAGGGCCATCGCGGCCATGAGAACGAGCACCAGCGTCTGGGTCTGGGAAGGGGTGGTCATGGTCACTCTCCGCCGTCCGGTCTCCACAAGGTCGAGCGAGGGGAAACGCTCACCTTCCCCGTCCCTGGATCATACTCGAACGAGGAGCCGCTGGGATCCACGAGCGGCCCCCGCGCCTCGGCCGCGATCTCCCCGAGGGAAGCGGGCCTCCGTCCCTTGCGCCTCTCGATCTCGGCCACGAGGGCGGTGAGGGCGTCCGCGCGGTCGACGGCGTCCAGCACCTGGAGCCGGACCCGGGCGTTCTCCTTGATGACCCCTTCCTCCCCCTGCTCGTACATCTGAGTCCACATGGCGCGGGCGGCGCCGCGCTCCCCTCCCTTGAGGAGGACGTCGGCGGCGAGGGTCCGCAGCCAGAAGGCCGCCCCGGGGAGGTCGGCGGCCTCGTTCAGGATCCGCGCCGCCGACGCTGCGTCGTGGAGGTAGAGGTAGTAGAAGAAACCGAGGTCCTGGCGAAGCCTCCAGTGGGTCGGCAGGGCCGCGACTCCGCGCTCGAGGATGGCGATGCCCTTCTCCGGGTCGCCCGCGCCCATCGGCTGCGGCTCCGAGAGGAAGATGGCCCCGTAGCGGTAGGCGATCTCCAGCCGGGGGTCGAGGGTAATCGTGATGTCGATGAGGGGATAGAGCAGCTCGAAGCGCTTCCCGGCCGCGAAGACCCGCTGGCCGCCGAAGTACTGCACGGTGCGCAGCCAGTAGATGTCCGCGAAGAGGCCATCGAGCCCCGGCACCATGCGCTTCACCTGGCGGCCCGTCCAGAGGTAGAGCGAAGGGGCCTCGGCCGAGAGGGCGTCGAGCGACCGGTCGAGCCGGCTCTGGGTCGCGACCATACCCGCGCCCAGACCGAGCAACAGCAGGCCGTCGCGCCCCCTCACTGGAAGTCCCTCGACCGGAACGACGCGAGTCCGGCTACCAGGAGAAGCGCGAGGTAGAGTCCGGCGTAGAGGGTGACCGCGCCGAGCGTGGAGAGGGGAATGGCGTCGCCGTAGGCCGCCCGGTCCTTGAAGTCGAAGTTCCGGAAGTTGGGGACGGCGTAGTAGAGCCCCTTCACCAACCAGTCCGGCGCGCCGGGGGCCACTTCCTTGGCGTTCCTTATGACGTCCGAGAACCTCCCCGCGACCACGAGCCCGAGGGTGCCGAGGGCCGAGAGGACAGGAGAAGTGACGGTGGAGAAGAGCATGGCCAGCGCCACCACCAGCAGCAGGCTCAGGAAGATGGGGTAGATGGCGCGGAAAAGCAGGGGGTCGATCCCTCGGCCCGTGGCCAGGAGGGTCAGGAAGAGTCCGGCCGTCATCACGGCCAGGTTCACGAGCAGCGTGAACGAGAGGCCGAAGAACTTCCCCAGGTAGAGCTCGTCGCGGCTCAGGGGCTTGGCCAGGAGGGGATAGAGGGAGCGCCGCTCGATCTCCTTGCTCACGAGGCCCACGCCGATGAAGAGGGCGATCGCGATGCCGAAGATGTCCATGGAGGCAAGACCGACGTCCTTGATGATCTTCTCGTCCTGCCGGATGGAGAGCTCCCCGACGAGGATCCCCGACAAGGTCATGAGGACCGCGAAGATCACCAGGTTGTAGAGGACGCGCTCCCGTACCGTCTCGCGGAAGGTATTGGCGGCCACGGCCAGGATGCGGCTCAGTCCTCCGCCGCCCATTCCCCTGCCCCCGTGGTTGCACTCAGCTCCTTGAAGAAATAATCCTCGAGCGACTGCCGCACCGGCTGCACGGACAGGATGCGGCCCCCTGCTCCCTCCACTGCCCTCACCACCATGCCCAGCGATCCTTCCTCGATCTCCAGCCGCCAGCGCTCGCCCAGGGCCTGGCGGGAGCGGACCCCGGGCACCACGAGCGCGCCTCCGTCGATCCCCGCGGCGAGGACCTCCATATGGGACACGTCGAGGTTCAGGATCTGGCTGAGCGGCCCCACATCGAGAAGACGGCCCGCCCGGAGCACCGCCACCCGATCACAGAGCGTCTCGGCGTCGGATAGGATGTGGGTGGAGAACAGCACCGTTTTCCCTTCCCGCTTCAGGGCCACGATGAGCTCGCGCACGAGCCGCCGCCCGATGGGATCCAGCCCCGACATCGGCTCGTCGAGAATGACAAGCTCGGGGTCGTTCACGAGGGCCTGGGCGATCCCCGCCCTCTGCACCATCCCCTTGGAAAAGCGCCGCAGGGGAATGCGCGCAGACCGCCCGAGCCCCACGCGCTCGAGGAGGGCCTGGGAGCGCTCACGCCTCGTCGCCGCCGGAAGCCCGAAGAGCCGCCCGGCGTAGTCGAGGTACTCGCCCGCGGTCAGGTAGTCGTAGAGATAGGGATGCTCGGGCAGGTAGCCGACGCGGTACCGCCAGGATCGGCTGGCGAGCGGCGCGCCCAGGACGAAGGCCTCGCCCGCATCCGGGTACAGGAGGCCGGTCAGGAGCTTGAGGGTGGTGGTCTTGCCCGAGCCGTTGGGTCCAAGGTAGCCGAAGATCTCGCCCCGACGGACCTGGAGGCTCAGGTTGTCGAGGGCCAGCCGTCGCTTCTGGAAGATGTGCCCGATGCGGTAGGACTTGGAGAGGCCACGGATGTCGAGGGCAATGGCACCGTCTCCGGGCGGCGTCATAAGGGAAGCGGCACGAGTCTAGCCGACTGAAGAATGACCGGGCAAGCGGCGGTCAGGCACGGCAGGCGTGGAGGACTCGCCTCGATATCAGGCGGGGGAAGGGCTAGCCTTCCCCCGCGCTGAGTGCGTCTCTACTACTGCAGGACGTTGCAGTTGTTGTTGAGAGCCCCGGCTGTGGCGCCCGGGGCCGTCGCGTTGGCCGTGAAGCAAAGCACGCCGCTGTGGTCACCGCCGAAGCCGCGCACGCCGGTCTGGCCGGAGCTCACCGGGGTCCCGAAGTAGGCGTAAGCCGCGGTCGAGAAGTTGCCGGTGACGTTGGTGTTGGGAGCGGCAATGGCGCCAGCCGTCTGCCACGAACGGGCGTAGCCGGACTTGGCATTGAGCGAGGCGATCTGGCTGTCAACGAACGTGGGCCCGTTGGTCGGGTAGTTGGGGATGCAGTTGACACCGTTGGTGGGGACGTTCAGACAGCTCGTCACGTTCGAGTAGAACCCACCGTTCGCCGACTGGTAGGCCGCCTGGGCCGAGATCACTGTGCGGATGTCTCCGATCGTCGCCGACTCGTTCGCGGACACCCGAGCCCGGAGCAGGCTGGGAATCGCGATCGCCGCGATGATGCCGATGATCGCGACCACGATCAGCAGCTCGATCAGGGTGAAACCCTTTTGGTTCTTCTTCAAGGTTAACCTTCCTTTAGCCTTCGATGGCTGGCTACCTTAGGCAGCAAGGTCGATGCCATGAGCTTACATCAGTAAGTCTTTGATTATAAACGGACAGCCTGGATCCCCTGCGACAAAAAGCGTCCACGGGTCAATTCTTGACGGCGGGAAGGGCGTGCTTCTGAATGAGGTAGCGCAGGGAGCGGGGGGTGACGCCCAGGATGTTGGCGGCCTCGGCTCGGTCTCCCCGTGCCTTCTCGAGCGCCTGCATCAGGAGCCGGCCCTCGAGGCCGCGCAGGTGCTCGTCCAGGTTGAACCCGGGACCGATCTCGACGCCGAGAAGGGGAGCGGCGCTGCCGGCTCGCAAGGATTCGGGCAGACGCTCCGGCAGGATGGCCTCCGTCACCTCCAGGGCCACCGCCCGCTCCATCACGTTCTCGAGCTCGCGCACGTTGCCCGGCCAGGCGTAGCGGGAGAGGAGGCCAAGGGCCTGGTCCGAGATCTTCGCCACCTTCTTGCCCATCTCCTGGGCATAGCGCCGCATGAAATGATCGGCGAGCAGCGGGATGTCCTCGCGGCGCTCGCGGAGCGGCGGCGTGCGGATGGGGATGACCTGGAGGCGGTAGAACAGGTCCTCGCGGAATCGCCGCTCGCGTACCAGGGTCTCCAGGGGAACGTTGGTGGCGGACAGCACGCGCACGTCCACCTCGACCTCCTCCGTGCTCCCCACCCTGCGGATCTTCTTCTCCTGGAGGGCCCGCAGCAGCTTCACCTGCATGGAAGGGGAGGTCTCCCCCACCTCGTCCAGGAAGAGGGTCCCGCGGTGGGCCGCTTCGAAGAGGCCCTTCTTGTTCTGGTGGGCGTCGGTGAAGGATCCCTTCATGTGGCCGAACAGCTCGCTCTCCAGGAGCGTGTCGGGGAGGGCTCCACAGTTCACGGACACGAACGGTCCGTCGCGGCGGGGAGAGAGGGCGTGGATGGCCCCCGCCACCAGCTCCTTGCCGGTGCCGCTCTCTCCGGTGATGAGCACGGTGGAGCCGGTGGGGGCGATGGAGCGGACCATCTCGAAGAGGGCGGCCATGGAGGGCGAGACTCCGATGACCTGGTCGAGCCCGTGCTGGCGTCCCAGCTCGGCCTTGAGGCGCAGGTTCTCCTCGCGGAGCTCCTGCCGCTCGAGGGCGTTGCGGACGACGATCTTCAGCTCGTCGACGTCGAATGGCTTCTGCAGGTAGTCGTGGGCGCCGAGCTTGAGCGCGGCCACCGCGGTCTCCGTGCTGCCGTAGGCCGTCATCACGATCACGACCGTCTCCGGGGAAGCGGCCTTGACGTGGCGGAGGATCTCGATCCCGTCGCCGTCGGGAAGCTTCACGTCCGTGATCACCATCCCCACGGGGCCCTGGCCGAGCACGGCCGCGGCCACCGCCCGGCTCTCCGCGGTCACCACGTCGAAGCCTTCCTTCTTGAGCATGATCGCGAGCAGCTCGCGCATCGACTGCTCGTCGTCCACGACCAGGATGCGCTTCTTCATGCCGGGGTGGCGGCCTCCACGGGGAGGGGCACCTTGGGCAGGCGCACCTCGACCTCCGTCCCCTGGGCGGGGGCGCTCCTCACCGTGATGTCCCCGCCGTGCTCGCGCACGATGCGGTAGACGATGGCGAGACCGAGGCCGGTCCCCATGGGGGTGCCGGAGCTGGAAGGGCTCGAAGATGCGCCGCTGCTCGTCGCGCCCCATCCCCCGCCCCTGGTCGCGCACGGACAGCACGAGCTCGTCGCCCGGAGCGGCGCAGGCGCACGTGGAGGCGGCCGCCGCCGGGCATGGCCTCGAGGCCGTTGCGCGCGAGGTTCCAGAAGACCTGCGTGATCTGGTCCGGATCCGCCAGGCAGAGGTAGGGCCCGTCCTCGAGGTCCAGCTCGACCGCGTGCTGGGGTCCCACCTCCGGCCCGTTGCGCAGCAGGGTCACCGCCTCGCTCGATCGAGGGGACCGATGTCCACGGGCCCGCGCGGACGGCCGCGCGGGCCGGGCCTGGAACAGGAACTGGTTCAGGGTGTCGGACAGCCGCTTGCGACTCCCGCGTGATGATGGCGAGCAGGCGCTCCTGCTCCGCGGAGATGTTCGGACCCGCCCATGAGCACCTGGGCCGAGCCGCTGATCGAGCCCAGGGGGTTGCGGATCTCGTGGGCGAGCTGGGCCGCCATCTCTCCCACCGCGGCCAGCTTCTCGTTGGTGCGGACCTCCTCGCTCGAGCCGCTTGATCTCGGTCAGGTCCTGGAAGACGAAGCAGGTAGCCGCGTCTGCCGCGGCCCCCCGGGCGCGAGGGGCGAGACCGAGACGCCGAGGTCGAGCTTCGTGCCCGTCCGGGTGGTCGGTAGCCCAGCTCGAGGCGGGCCAGGGCTCTGCTGCCGCGCGCGCGCCTGGACCGCCGGGGCTCGAGGAGCGACGAGTCGAAGACGTCGCGCACGTTCATGCCCCCGCACGGACAGCGGTGGCGCAGGCCCAGGATCGACTCGCCGAACGGGTTGACGTGGAGGATGTGGCCGTCCGCGTCCGTGGTCAGGAGGCCGCTCTGGATGCTGTTGACGATCGACCTCGTTCAGCTCCCGGAGGTCCGCCACCTGCACCGCCGCCTCCTCGAGCTTCTCGCCCGCGTGGCGGAGGCTCTCCGAGAGGTAGGACCCGATGAGGGCCACCGTCGCGCAGGCGACGCCGGTCACGAACACCGAGATAGACGAGGTGCCTTGGTGGGCAGCCAGGGGACGTCGGAGAGGCCCTGGGCGGGCACGCAGGCCCGTCCTCACCGCCCACAGCGTCCCCGCGTAGAGGAAGGTGGCGAGGCCGGCGAGGGCGAGGCCCCCGCGCCGGGAGAGCAGCACGCTGCCCGAGAGGACCGAGATCGGGTAGAGGAGCATGAAGCCGGCGCGTACCGGTGCCCCCGGTGACGTAGACGAGCCCGGTGATGATGAGCAGGTCGCCCAGGACCTGGGCGTAGACCTGGGCGTCGCGGTCGGGCAGGACGCGGAGCAGGCCAGGGCGTGAACCGACCGTGAAGAGCGTAGGTGGCCCGCGATCAGGAAGTAGAGGGGGTTCACGGGGAGCAGGGTCTCCGAGACGGACTCCACGTAGATGGCGATGAAGAGAAGGGTGGTGACCATGCATCACCCTGAAGAGCATCAGCTGCTTGAGGCGAAGCCCCAGGTTGGAGTCCATGGTCCTTTCCGGTGGGCGCCGCGCGGACCGGCCTCGCCCGCGCGGGCCCGGACGCTCCGTCAGCTCAGCTTGCTGATGAGGTCGAAGAGCGGCAGGTACATGCTGATGACGATGCCGCCGACGGTGACGCCCAGGAACAGGATCATCACCGGCTCCAGGAGGGTCAGGAGGTTGGCCACCGCCTGGTCGACCTCTTCCTCGTAGAAGTCGGCGATCTTGGAGAGCATGGCGTCGAGGGCGCCCGTCTGCTCGCCGACCCCGATCATCTGCACGACCATGGGCGGGAAGACGCCGCTCTCCTTCAGGGGCTGCGCCACCGTGAGCCCGCTCTCCACGGCCTTGCGCACCGTCATGATCGCGTCCTCGATGATGGCGTTGCCGGCGGTGCGGGCCGTGATCTCCAGGCCGTCCAGGATGGGCACGCCCGAGGAGATGAGGGTGGCGAGGGTCCGGCAGAAGCGGGCCACCGCGATCTTCTGCATGAGGACGCCCAGGATGGGCAGCTTGAGGATCGATCCGGTCCACCGTGCGCCGCCCCCCGTAGGTCGCGTAGTAGCGGCGGAAAAGGACGGTGAGGACGCGACAGCCCCGATCACCAGGAACGGGCAGCAGGCGCACGAACCAGTTGCTGAGCCGCGATCACGATGCGGGTGGGCAGCGGCAGCTCGGCCCCCAGGCCCTCGAACATGGAGGCGAAGGTGGGGATGACCTTCCACAGGATGACGGCGACCACGAGGCCGGCGATGGAGATGACGGCGATCGGGTAGATCATCGCGCCCTTGACCTGGGCCTTGCAGCTTCACCGCCTTCTCGATGTAGGTGGCGAGCCGCTTCAGGATCGTGTCGAGGATACCGCCCGCCTCCCCGGCCGCGATCATGTTCGTGAAGAGGTCGTCGAAGGCCTTGGGGTGCTTGCGCATGGCGTCGGCCAGGCTCGACGCCGCCCTCCACGTCCATGCGGGTCGGCTGCAGGATCTTGGCGAAGGTCTTGTTCTCCTGCTGGCGTGCCGAGGATCTCCAGGCACTGCACGAGGGGCAGACCGGCGTCGATCATGACCGAGAACTGGCGGGTGAAGATGGCCAGGTCCTTGGACGGGACGCCGCCGCCGAGCTTCGGGAGCGCGATCTCCTTCCCCTTCTCCTTGACCGACGAGACCAGGATCTGCTCGCGCCGCAGGAGCGCCATCACCGCTTCCTTGTTCTCGGCGATGCGCTCCCCGGACACCGCCTTGCCGTCCCGGGTCTTGCCTTTCCAGACGAATGCCGGCATCGCGCCCTCCTAGCTCGCGCGCCCGGGCCAGCTCGAGCGGGCCCGCTGGACGCATCGGCGGCCGGCCTCCGGACTGGGGTGTGGACAGTCCGGCGCCGCGATTGATCATGTCCTGCAGCTCGTCGGGGTTCGAGCTGATCCCGAGAGCGGTCTGCAGCGTGATCTGCTTGGTGAAGTAGAGAGCTGGCCAGCGACTGGTTGAAGGTCTGCATGCCGTACTTCTCCTGGCCCGTCTGCATCGAGGAGTAGATCTGGTGGATCTTGTCCTCGCGGATCAGGTTCCGGATGGCCGCGTTGGGGATCATGATCTCCATGGCCAGGCAGCGGCCGGTGCCGCTCGCCTTGGGCAGCAGCGACTGGCACATGATCCCCTCCAGCACCAGCGAGAGCTGGGCCCGCACCTGCGACTGCTGGTGGGCGGGGAACACGTCGACGATGCGGTTGATGGTCTGGGCCGCGGAGTTCGTGTGCAGGGTGGCGAAGGTCAGGTGGCCGGTCTCCGCGATGCGCAGCGCGGACTCGATCGTCTCCAGGTCGCGCATCTCGCCGATCAGCACCACGTCGGGGTCCTCGCGGAGGGCGGAGCGCAGCGCGGCGGCGAAGGAGTGGGTGTCCGCGTGGAGCTCGCGCTGGTTCACCACGCACTTCTTGTGCGCGTGCAGGTACTCGATGGGGTCCTCGATGGTGATCATGTGCTCGTGGCGCTCGGTGTTGATCTTGTCGAGCATGGCCGCGAGGGTGGTGGACTTGCCGGAGCCGGTGGGGCCGGTGACGAGCACCAGGCCGCGCGGCTTGTCGCAGATGGTGGCGATCACCGGGGGCAGGCCCAGGTCCTTGAAGCCGCGGATCTCGTAGGGGATCGTGCGGTAGACGGCGGCCACCGCGCCCCGCTGCATGAACACGTTGGCGCGGAAGCGGGCCAGGCCCTTGATCCCGAAGCTGAAGTCCAGCTCCAGGTTCTCCTCGAAGCGATGCTTCTGCGCGTCGGTGAGCACGCTGTAGGCGAGCTGCTTCGTCTCGACCGCGGTGAGCGGAGGCAGGTCCAGGGGCCGCAGCTTGCCGTCGACGCGGATCTGGGGCGGCGAGTTGGTGGTGACGTGGAGGTCGGTCCCTCCCATCTCCGTCATCGTCTTGAGCAGCTGGTGAAGACTGACAGCCACGTTTCCTCTCCTTAGGGCCTCGGGCCCTCGTGATGGCCGGCGCGCGGGCGAAAGGACGCGCTCAGAGCACGGTCTCCCGGAGGACCTCCTCGATGGTGGTGACCCCGTTCCTGATCTTCTCGAGGCCGCTCAGGCGCAGGGTGAGCATGCCCTCCTCGAGGGCCTTCCGCTTGATCTCCACCGCGGTGGCGCCCACCATGATCAGGTCGCGGATCCCCTCGGAGATCTCCATGACCTCGTACAGGCCGACCCGGCCCTTGTAGCCGGTGCCGTTGCACGCCCCGCAGCCCGCGCCCCTTGTAGAGCTTGAACGTTCCCACCTGCTCGGGGGGGAAGCCGATCTCGATCAGGGTCTTGGCCGGGACGTCGGTCAGCTCGTCCTTGCACTGGGCGCAGACGCGGCGGATCAGCCGCTGGGCCTGGATGAGGTTGACGGCGGTGCCCACCAGGAACGGCTCGATGCCCATGTTCACCAGGCGCGAGACGGTCGAGGGCGCGTCGTTGGTGTGCAGGGTGGAGAGCACGAGGTGGCCGGTGAGGGCCGCCTTCACCGCGATCTCCGCCGTCTCGTAGTCGCGGATCTCCCCCACCAGGATGATGTTCGGGTCCTGGCGCAGGAAGCGACCGGAGCGCGGCCGCGAAGTTCAGCCCGATGTTGTCCTTGATCTGGACCTGGTTGATCCCCGGGAGGTTGAACTCGACGGGGTCCTCCGCGGTCATGATGTTGGTGTCGGGCTTGTTGAGGGAGGCGATCGCCGAGTAGAGCGTGTTGGTCTTGCCGGATCCCGTGGGCCCGGTCACGAGCACGATCCCGTACGGCTTGGCGATCGCCTTCTTGAAGCGATCCAGGGAGTGCGGCTCGAAGCCCAGCTTGGTCATGTCCAGCATGAGCTTCGTCTTGTCGAGCAGCCGGAGGACGATCTTCTCGCCCCAGAGCGTGGGCAGGCAGGAGACGCGGAAGTCCAGGTCGCGGCTCCGGTCCTCGATCTTCATCTTGATCTTGATGCGGCCGTCCTGGGGCAGGCGCTTCTCCGCGATGTCCAGCTTGGCCATGATCTTGATGCGCGAGGTCAGCGGGTCGCGCAGCTTCATGGGCAGGGCCATCACGTTGTAGAGGATGCCGTCGATGCGGAACCGGACGCGGAACTCCTTCTCGTAGGGCTCGACGTGGATGTCGGAGGCGCCCCGCTTCAGCGAGTCGATGAGGAGCACGTTCGTCAGCTTGACGACCGGGGCGGCCTCCGCGGACTTGCTGAGGTCGCCGAGGTCGATCTCGTCTTCCTCGCTCCTTGACCGTTTCCACGTCGGCCTCGGCGTCGGACAGGGCGTCGAGGTCGACCTCGGAGAGGCCGACCGAGGCCATGTCGTCGAAGGTGAGGCCGGGCCCCTCCATGACCTCCTTCAGGCTGGGCGAGCCCCCGAGCATGGGGAAGCCCCCGCCCTCTCTTTGCCCGCGCTCGCCCCCGCCGCCGTCCTTGCGCAGCTCCAGGGACCGGGTGGAGCCGTAGTACTTCTCGATCGCCTCGTCCAGCGAAGACTCGGAGGCGACGACCGGCTCCACGTTGTAGCCGGTCATGAACTTGATGTCGTCCATGGCGAAGACGTTGGTGGGATCGGCCATGGCGATGGTGAGGGTCGCGCCGGAGCGTGAGAGGGGCAGGATCTGGTACTTTCGGGCGGTCTCCGCGGGGATGATCTTGATGATGGCGGGGTCGACCTCGAAGTGGTCTAGGTTGATGGAAGGGACGCCGTACTGCCGCGACAGGAGGCTGGTGATCTCCTCGTCCCTCACGTAGCCGAGGGACACGAAAGCCTTCCCCAGCTTGCCCCCGTTCATTTTCTGGTGACTGAGCGCTTCCTGGAGCTGCTGAGGGTTCACCATGTTCTCCTTCAGCAGCAGCTCACCGAGTTTTACGGGCATCAGGCCTTACCAGAGAACCCTAATCTTCTCTTGCATTTAGTCCTGCATCCTAACGCGCGGGTTGAGGACTGTCAAGGGCATTCGGGGCGAGCGTGAGCCCACTCACTCGCCTTGACCACGCGAGGGCGAGGACGAAGAATGATCGCCCATGACCCCGAGCGCCCCCTGGCGCGGGCGCCCCCTTCCGACCGTCGTCGCGGCCGCCCTGGTGGGAGCCGTCTCGCTCCTGCCGTTCGCGCGCGGGCTCGTTTCCGGGGCCAGCTTCTATTTCCGCGACCTGGCGCTCTTCTTCTTCCCCCAGAGGCGCTTCGCCCTCGAGGGTCTGCGGGCGCTCGAGCCGCGTTTCTGGAACCCCTTCACCCACGAGGGCACGCCCGCTTTTCCCCCTCAGCTGTCGTATCCGCTCGACCTGCTCCAGATCCTGAGGCCCGACGAGGCCGGCCTCTCGCTCTTCCTCGCCCTCCACGTCCCTCTCGCCGCCATCGCCTTCCTGCTCCTGGCCCGCGAGCTGGGCCTTCCCCTCAAGGCGGCGGCGGGGGGCGCGCTCGTCTATGCCCTCGGTGGCTTCCTGCTCTCGACCCTGAACCTGTACGTCTACCTCCAGGCGGCGGCCTGGGCCCCGGCGGTGATCCTGGGCCTTCATCGCCTGGGCGATGGCGGACGACGCCAGGTCGCGCTCGCCTCCCTGCTCATCGGGGTCGCGGTGTCCACCACCGGCATCGAGATCGTCGCGCAGGCCTTCCTCGTGGGACTCGTGGTCGCGGCGCGCCCGACGCGCGCGTTCTGGCTCCGGGCGGCGGCCAGTCTCAGCCTGGGACTCGGCCTGAGCGCGGCCACGATCCTGGGTGTCATGGGGCTCACCGCGGAGAGCGCCCGCGGCGCCGGCTTCCCGACCGCGGTGACGCTCTCCCATTCGGTCCATCCCCTGACCCTCCTCCAGGTCCTCGTCGGCAATCTCCACGGCAACCTCCGCCACCTCACCGAAGAGTGGTGGGGGATGAACTTCTTCCCGCGCGGCTTTCCCTACTTCCTGAGCCTCTACCTGGGCCCCACCACCCTGGTCCTGGTCGCGGTGGGCTGCGTGCGCGCCCCCCGTCGCCTGCCGGCGCTCGCCCTGCTGGCCGTGTTGCTCTGCCTCGGACGGTGGGCCGGCCTCGAGCCGGTGGTCGACGCCGTTCCCTGGCTCCGGCAGTTCCGATATCCCGCCAAGGCCTTCTTCACCGTGCACCTCGTGGCCGCCCTCCTCGTCGCTTACGGTGTCGGGGCCCTCGCCACGGGAACGGGATGGCGCCGCCTCCTCGTGCTGGCCGCGGCGCTCGGGAGCGTGCTCGCGGCGTTGCCGTTCGTGCCCGGGGTCTTCCCCGGGTCGACGCGCTGGGTCGCCGCCGGCTTTTTTCCCCCGGACTATCCCTGGCCCCTTCGATTCGAGCGGCTCGCCGCGGTGGCCGCCGATGCCCGCGTCGGCGGGCTCCTGGTGCTGGTCGCGGCGCTGCTCGCGGGCCTGGTGCTGGCGCGCCGCCTGGCCCCGGCCCTGGCCGCCACCGCCCTCGTCGGCATTGCCACCGCCGACCTCTTGCGCTGCGGGGCCGGCCTCAACCCCATGGTGGAGCCTGGCTTCTTCAGGCTCTCCCCGCCGATGAGCGCGCTCGCCCGCGAGCTCCGGGCCGATGGAGGCCGCCTCTACTCGCTCGACCTCGAGGCCAGTCCCGCCTACGCACGAGCGCGGCAGGAGCGGGGTGCTTCGCACGAGCTCTGGAGCTTCGCCGCCCTGATGGAGCTGCAGGTGCCGGAGTTCAACCTCGAGCAGCGGCTCCCCACCGCGCTGAGCCTCGACCGGACCATGCTCACGGCGGCCACCCGGATCCTTCCCCCGGGGGACGCGGGGCCCGATGCGCTCGCTCGCGTGCTGCCCCGCCTCCGCCGAGCGGGGGTCGCGCACGTCGTGAGCGTCGATCCCCTGTCCGACCCTGCCCTCGAGCCGAGGCTGGACGTCCGGCCCGAGCGGATAGCACCCCTCACGGTGCACGTGTTCCGCCTCCGCGAGCCCCTGGCCCTGCGCCAGGTGGCGCGCGACGTGCGCCCCGTGCCTCCGGGATCGGTCGTGGAAAGCGAGCTCGATTTCCTGGCGGAGGGGGGGACCGTGGTCGAGGGCAACGTGAGCCCCGCAGAGGGAGCGATCGGCCGCGTCCTCGAGAGCCGGGACGCCCCGGACCGGGTCGAGCTCGGGGTGGAATCGGACCGCGACACGGTCGTCGTCGTGCGTGACGCCTTCGCTCCCGGTTGGACGGCCACCGTCAACGGGCGCCCCGCTCCCGTCCTCCGCGCGGACGGCCGCCATCGGGCGGTGCCGGTCTCGGCGGGACGGAGCCAGGTCGTGCTCGCCTACCGTCCTCCCCGCCTCCGGGCCGGCCTTCTCCTGAGCGCCCTTTCCGCGGCCGTCATTGCGTGGCTGGGGCGTCCTCGGCCCGGATGAGGAACGGGGCCAGGAAGCAGCCGGCGATTCCCACGAGACCGACGAGCAGGGCCAGGAGCGCGGCCAGCCGCCATCGCGGCCGATAGCAGAGCGTCCATTCCTGATCGCCGCCGGGCGTGACCAGGGCCTGATAGCGGCCGTCCGCCTCCAACAAGGCCGTGGTGGGACCCTGGACCCGCCAATCGGGGTGGAAGCCGTCGAGCACGACGACGTAGCCCGGGGGTGTCCGGGCCCGGATCCGCACCGTGTGGGCGTCCGCGCGCTCGTAGTGGACGGTCGCCCCGCCCTCTCCGGAGCCGGGGGAAGGACGAGCGGGCGGCTCCGCCGTCAGCAGCACGGACCGGCGGGCGTCGAAGTCCGGCGACTCGAGGCGGGCGCGCTGCTCCGCCTCCGCCGCGATCTCCATCCCCGGGACCCAGAAGGCTCTCGGCAGCGGGTCGCGCAGCTCGTAGAGGACGAGCGGCTCCTGGATCTCCAGGAGCTTGGCCTCGGCCACCCGCGAGACGAGATCCTCCGGAAGGGGCTTGAGGGAGAGCACGTAGCGCACGTTGGCCAGGCGAAGGCGGGCGTGGTGCTCCCGGTAGCGCAGCGGCGATACCTCGGACATCGCCAGCGTCGAGCCCACGGGCGAGGAGCCGCTGGCATCGACGTCGTAGGCGCCTTCGAGACCGTCGAGCACGTGGGTGCGGGGAAGCAGCGACTGGCGGTCCGCGGAGTAGAGCGCGACGTCGGATCCCCGCAGGATCGCCATCGGCTCCCAGTAGAGCCCCGCCGTGTTGGCGGCGCCGTAGGCGAAGATACGGAAGGGCCGCTCGCCGGACGCGGCCCGGAGCATGGCCTGGACCGGGGGTCGCAGCTCGTAGAACGTCGAATCGACCATCGGGTTGAGGGGCCCGTTGACGATCAGAAGATCGAGGACGGCGACGACGCCCGATACGAGCGCCCACCGGCCGCCCGCGACGAGGCCCCCGGCGGCGGCGAGGGCGAGGACGCCCGTGGCAAACCACGCCGAGGGCCATTGCCCGAGCGCGCTCGCCAGCGTTGCCGGGTCGGCGAGCTGCTCGAGGAGGGGTGAGAGAGCGTGCGCCGCGAAGGCGGGGAACCTGGGTAGAGCGAGGGCGGCACCGACGAGGGCCAGGCCCGGCACGAACAGCAGCGGGTGCCGTTTCCGCGCCGGCCGGATGCGTGCGCGCTCGACGCCGAAGCCCGCGAGCAGGGCGAGGGCGAGCGTCGTCAGGAAGAAGAACTTCTGCGGCCCGCGGATCGGGAGAGCGGGCAGGGCGCCGAGGCGGGCCAGCGGTCCGTGGGCACCCAGCGCGATCAGCACCCCGAGCAGGCCGAGCGCGAGCAGCCGCTTGTGTCGGCCGGCGCGCAGGGCGAGGACGAGCACCGCGGGACCGAGGTAGAGGCTGAGCAGGTAGGGATAGCCTTGCGTGAAGTAGGGCTCCCCCCAGAAGTCCACGTGCGAGAAGGCGTGGACGTTGCCGAGCGCTCTCGGGACCATCGTCTCGACGAGAACGTGCGGGTCGAGCGAGTAGAGGAGCGCTTCCTCTCTCGTGAACCCCTTGCCCCGTGCGGTCCCCTCCATCCCGGCTTTGGCTCCGTACCAGACCGGCGCGGAGGCGAGCAGCACCAGCGCCAGGGCTGCGGCCAGTTGGACCCGGCGACGGTCGCGGAGGAAGCTCCGGTCCGGGACCAGGAACAGGCCCACCAGCGCCGTCTGGAGCATGATCTCCAGCCCGAACGTGCTGACCTGCAGCGCGCCCACCGCGGCGAGAACCCCGGCCGCGCGCCACGACGGCTTGACGAGCAGGCGCAGCCCGGCGGCCAGGACCCAGGGGCTCCAGGCCGCGGCCTCGAAGAGCTGCACCAGGTTGACGAGCGACAGCACGAAGCCGCTCAGCCCGTAGACGGCGCCCGCGGTCCAGGCCCCCGCCCGCCCCATCCCCAGGGCCCGCGCGAGGACCGTCGCGCCGGACATGGCGAGGAGCGCGTGGAGAGCGACGCCCACCGAGAGCGGTGCGTGGAAGCCACCGACGAAAGCGAGCAGGAGGTCGACCGGATAGGCGACCAGGAAGGGGCCGCCCGCATCGCAGGTGGGGTTCCACAGCGGCCACACCCCCTCGCGCAGGCTCCGTGACAGGAACGCGTAGTTCGGGGCGTAGACGGCGAAGAGATCCCGGAAGAAGAGGAGGCGCCCTTCGAAGAGCGCCCCCCAGAACAGCCAGAGTGTCGTGCCGAGGTGGGCGAGATGGAGGGGAGCGTCGCTGGCCAGGAAACGCGACCTGGGGATCCTCAAGGCGACCTTGTTACCAGGCTCACGCTGTTACCGGGCTCACAAACGCGCGTGTCGCGTGCGCGGGTCCCGCCGACCTGCATGCTAACATGCCTCGAGATGACGGCTTCCGCCGAGCTCCAGACCATCCCCTTCGCGGCTGCCTGGTTCGACGAACGGGAGCGCAAGCGGATCGCGGAGGCGCTCGCCGGCCGCACGGCGGGGGACGGCCCGATCTGCCGCCGCGTGGAGGCCCGGCTCGCCGAGAAGCTCGGGGGACGGCGCGTCCTCCTTACTACCTCCTGCACGCACGCCCTCGAGCTCTCGCTCCTCGCCCTCGGCATCGGACCCGGCCACGAGGTCATCTGCCCCTCGTTCACGTTCGTCTCCACCGCCAACGCCGTCCTTCGCGTGGGGGCGCGGCCGGTCTTCGCCGACATCGAGGAGCGCACGCTCGGCCTCGATCCCCGGGACGTCGAGCGGCGGGTGACCGAGCGAACGGCCGCGGTCCTCCCCGTGGACTATGCGGGGGTCGCCCCCGACATGGACGCCCTCCTCGATCTCGCCCGCCGCCGACGCCTCAAGGTGGTGGAGGACGCAGCGCAGGGGCTGGGAGCCTCCTACCGGGGCCGGCCGCTGGGGGCCCTGGGGGACGCGGGCTGCCTGAGCTTCCACGAGACCAAGAACGTCACCTGCGGAGAGGGCGGCGCGCTCGTGCTCGCCGATCCCGAGGTGGCCCACCGCGCCGAGATCATCCGCGAGAAAGGGACGAACCGCAGCGCGTTCCTTCGCGGCGAGGTGGACAAGTACACCTGGGTGGCGGAGGGATCGAGCTACATCCTCTCCGACGTGCTCGCCGCCATCCTCGAGGTGCAGCTCGAGAAGTTCGCGGAGATCCAGGCCCGACGGGCCGCGATCTGCGCCCGGTACCGCGAGGGTCTCGCCGATTGGGCCGCCGAGCGCGGCGTGCGCCTTTCCGGCGAGCTGCCCGACCGCGTCGGCAACCACCACATCTTCTACCTCCTCTTCCCCGCCGAGGCGGGACGCGACGCGGGCCTCGCCCACCTGAAGTCGCGCGGCGTCCAGGCCACGTTCCACTACGTCCCCCTCCACTCCTCGCCCCAGGGCCGGAGGCTCGACGCCGATCCCGGCGAGCTTCCCGTGACCGACCGGGTGGCGACGACCCTCCTGCGCCTGCCCCTGCACCCGCGGCTGAGCGAATCCGACGTGGAGCGGGTCATCGCGGCGGTTCGGGAGTGCAGGGCCTGAGGGTGCCCCCCTCTCCCCACCTCAGCCTCGTCCTCGCCTGCTACAACGAAGAAGAGACGCTCCGGGAGAGCTTCGCGGAGATCCGGGACACCCTGGAGGGGATGCAGCGGCCCTTCGAGGTCGTCTTCGTGGACGACGTCAGTCGCGACCGCACGCGGGAGGTCATCCGGGACCTCGTGGCCTCCCACCCTGCGCTGGACCTGAAGGTCATCCTCCACGAGACCAACCAGGGACGAGGCACCACCGTGTCCGACGGCTTCCGCGCCGCCCGGGGCTTCGTCGCCGGCTACCTCGACGTGGACCTCGAGGTGCACTCCCGCTACATCCCTTCCCTCGTCCGCGCCATCGAGCAGGGAGCGGACGTCGCCACCTTGCGCCGGATCTACGCCTTCCAGCTCCGGAGCCTCGACCGCTATGTCATGAGCCGGGGCTACTCCTTCCTCGTGCGACACCTCCTCGACGTCCCGCTCCTCGACACGGAGACCGGCTACAAGTTCTTCCGGCGGGAGGCCCTCCTCCCCGTGCTCGACGCCATCGAGGACGGGCGCTGGTTCTGGGACACGGAGTTCATGGTCCGAGCCGCGCGGCGCGGCCTGCGCATCGAGGAGATCCCGGGCGCCTACATCCGGCGCTTCGACAAGCATCTCGACCGTCCGCGGCCTCCGCGACTCGCTCGACTACTTCGTCCGGCTGCTGCGGTTCCGCCGGCGGTTGAAGGCGGAGCGGGCGTGAAGGCGCTCGACGAGATCGGCTGGCGAGAAGGCGGCGCGCTTCGGCTTCCGAACCCTCGCCATGCTCCCCTACCGCCTGGCCCTCTTTCCGCCCCTGCGGTCCTTCTGGCTGCGGCTCCTGGGGGCGCGCATCGGGGCGCGCATCGTCCTCCACGACGTGCGTTTCTTCAACCTCTACCGGCGCGGGCCTGCGCCGGCCTGGAGATCGGCGACGAGTGCTTCCTGGGCGACGAGTGCCTGCTCGACCTCGCGGAGGGCGTCCGCCTCGAGAGCCAGACGACGCTCGCCGAGCGCGTGCTCGTGCTCACCCACACGAACGTGGGCTACCGCGACCATCCCCTGCAGCGGCACTTCCCGGCGATGGCCGCGCCCGTGACCATCCGCCGAGGGGCCTTCGTGGGGGCGAACGTGACCGTGCTGCCCGGGGTCGAGATCGGAGCGGGCGCGTTCGTGGCCGCGGGGAGCGTCGTGACCAAGAGCGTTCCCCCCACACCCTGGTCGCGGGGGTGCCCGCCCGGCCCCTGCGCAAGCTGGAGGGGGACGGCGAGGCGGACCTCGAGGGGCGCGAGCGGGTTGACTCGGACGACGGGGCCGGCTAGCATCGACTCTTACACGAGGGCACCCAACGCATTTGGCCATCGTCGCGATCATCCCCGCGCGCTTCGGTTCCACACGCCTACCGGGGAAGCCTCTCTCGGACATCCACGGAAAGACCATGATCCAGCACGTGCTACGAGCGCGTGCGGGGCGCGCGCCGCCTGGACCGCGTGCTGGTGGCCACCGACGACGAGCGGATCGCGGCCGCGGTGCGCGGCTTCGGCGGCGAGGCCGTCGTGACCTCGCCGCGATCACCCGACGGGCACCGACCGGCTCGCGGAAGCGGCCGCGGGCGATCGACGCGGAGATCGTCGTCAACGTGCAGGGCGACGAGCCGATGCTCGATCCCGCCGGGATCGACGCCGCGGTCGAGCGCGCTGCTGCGACGACCCGGCGCTCCCCATGTCGACGCTCTCGCTGCCCCTGCGCGACGCCGGAGGAGATGCTCTCGCCCGTCGGTGGTGAAGGTGGTGACCGACGCGCGCGGCGACGCGCTCTACTTCTCGCGCAGCCCCATCCCCTTCGTGCGCGGCGGCGTCGGCCGCGGACCTCGCGCGCGGCCGCGGAAGCGGCGGTCCTCCGCGGGCTGGCCCGCAAGCACGTGGGCCTCTACGCCTACCGTCGCGAGGCCCTGCTCCGCTTCGCGTCGCTGCCCCCGTCCCCGCTCGAGGAGGCCGAGGGGCTGGAGCAGCTGCGCGCCCTCCACCACGGCATGCGGATCCGGGTCGTGCCCGATGACGGGCGAGGGCGGGCGTGGCCGTGGACACGCCCCAGGACCTGGAGCGCGTGCGGCGCTGCTGGCCCTCGAGCCCGCGCTAGGAGAGGAGAAGCGTTGGCCACCAAGTACATCTTCGTGACCGGTGGCGTCGTCTCGTCCCTGGGCAAGGGCCTGGCCTCGGCCTCCATCGGCTGCCTGCTCGAGGGCCACGGCTTCAAGGTCGCGATGATGAAGTGCGACCCCTACATCAACGTGGACCCCGGCACCATGAGCCCCTACCAGCACGGCGAGGTCTACGTCACCGACGACGGCGCCGAGACCGACCTCGACCTCGGGCCACTACGAGCGCTTCACCCACTGCGTCACCTCGAAGGCCTCCAACATCACCACCGGCAAGATCTACGGCTCGGTGATCGCCAAGGAGCGGCGGGGCGACTACCTGGGCCGCACCGTGCAGGTGATCCCCCACATCACCGACGAGATCAAGGCCGCCATCCGCGCGGTGGCGACGGGGGCGGCGAGCGACCGCGGACGTGGTGATCGTGGAGATCGGCGGCACCGTGGGCGACATCGAGAGCCTCCCCTTCCTGGAGGCGGTGCGGCAGTTCCGCCAGGACGTGGGCCGCGACAACGCGATCTTCGTCCACCTCGCCCTCGTCCCCTACATCGCGACCGCCCACGAGCTCAAGACCAAGCCCATGCAGCACAGCGTGCGCGAGCTGCGGGCCATCGGCATCCATCCCCACATCCTGCTCTGCCGCACCGACCGCTACCTCTCCCCCGACATCAAGGCCAAGCTCGCCCTCTACTGCGACGTCCCCGAGGAGGCGGTCATCACCGCCAAGGACGTGGACTCGATCTACGAGGTGCCGCTCGTCCTCTCCGGGGAGGGGCTGGACGCGATCGTCCTCAAGTCCCTGGGCCTGCGCAGCCGAGGGCCGCGACATGTCGGCGTGGGAGCGCTCGTGCAGACGCATCAAGAACCCCAAGGGCGAGGTCGTGATCGGGATCGTGGGCAAGTACGTCTCCTTCGAGGACTCCTACAAGAGCCTCAACGAGGCGCTCGACCCACGGCGGCTTCGCGCAACGACGTGCGGGTGGTGCGCCGCTGGGTGGAGGCGGAGGAGCTCGAGGCCGGCAACGCGGAGGCGCAAGCTCGGCGGGCGTGGACGGCATCCTCGTGCCCGGCGGCTTCGGCACCCGGGGCACCGGAGGGATGGTGGCGGCGGCCGAGTTCGCCCGCCGCAACGGAGACGCCCTACTTCGGGATCTGCTACGGCTTCCAGTGGGCGGTGACGGAGTACGCGCGGAACGTCTGCGGCCTCGCCGGCGCCAACTCCACCGAGGTGGACGAGAACGCCGAGCACAAGGTCATCTACAAGCTGCAGGACCTGCTGGGCGTCGACGACCTGGGCGGCACCATGCGCCTGGGCTCCTACCCCTGCCGGCTCAAGCCCGGCTCGCGGGCGGCGCGGATCTACGGCGCGACCGAGATCCGCGAGCGCCACCGCCACCGCTACGAGTTCAACAAGGACTACGAGGGCTGCCTCACCGAGAACGGCCTCGTGATCTCGGGCAAGACCCCGGACGGGAAGTTCGTGGAGATCGCCGAGCTGCCCGACCATCCGTGGTACGTGGCCGTGCAGTTCCACCCCGAGTTCAAGTCGCAAGCCCCTCACCCCCCACCCGCTCTTCGCCGACTTCGTGCGCGCCAGCCTCGAGAACCGCCAGGTGCGCCGGCGGCGAGACGGCGACGGCGGTGACCGTGGCCCGTTGACAGTCCCTGCTCACGACGGAGGGCCTCTGGCGCGCCCTCGTCCCGAGCGGCGGCGGCCGCTCTTCCTGATCGCCGGACCCTGCGTGATCGAGAGCCCGCGCCACCCGGGCCAGGTGGCGGCGCGCCTCAAGGAGATCACGGGCGGCTGGGCATCCCGCTACGTCTTCAAGGCCAGCTTCGACAAGGCCAACCGCTCGAGCCTGGGCTCCTACCGCGGGCCCGGGCTGGAGCGCGGCCTCGAGATCCTGGCCGGCGTGCGAGGCGCGGCACGGCGTGCCGATCCTGACCGACGTCCACGAGGTGGCCCAGGTCGAGGCCGGCGGCGCGCGGTGGCCGACGTGCTGCAGATCCCCGCCTTCCTCTGCCGCCAGACCGACCTCGTGGTGGAGGCGGCGCGCACGGGCAAGATCGTCAACATCAAGAAGGGCCAGTTCATGGCCCCCTGGGACATGAAGGGCGTCCTGGAGAAGGCGGCCGCCACCGGCAACAAGAGGATCATGGTCACCGAGCGTGGCTTCAGCTTCGGCTACAACAACCTCGTGGTGGACATGCGCTCCTTCCCCGCCCTGCGCTCGCTTCGGCTTCCCCGTCGTGTTCGACGTCACCCACAGCGTGCAGCGACCGGGAGGCCTGGGCGACCGCTCCGGGGGGCGACGCCCACTTCATCGACACCCTCGGCCCCGCGGGCGTGGCCGCGGGCGTGCACGGGCTCTTCATGGAAGTCCACGAGAACCCGGCGCGCGCGCTGTCGGACGGACCGAACGCCTATCGGCTGGCGCGGCTGGAGAGGCTCCTCGCGCGCCTGCTCCGCGTCGAGGCCGCGGTTTCCGCGTAGCTCGATCGGCCCTAGCCGCCACCCGCGGGCTCGACTTCGTAGAGCACGAACTCGTGGTTCTCCAGGAGCGGCCGGAGGGAGGGCCCCGACGGCGCGGCCGGAGGGGCAGGGCCGTCGAGGCGATCGGCGACCACGTAGCGCACCTTCCAGCGCGCCAGCGGCCCCGTGTCGAGCTGTCCGCGCTGCCAGCGAGCCCAGAACCCTCCCTGCTCGGCGCGCCCCCGGCCGATGGCGGCGGCGTCGAGCACGAGGTACGGGAACACGTCCAGCGAGAGGCCGTGCACGGGCGCCAGCGAGACGGCCGGCTCCGTGACGTACTCGCGGGCCCAGACCACATCCCCGGCGCGCGCCCCATTCCGCAGCGCGTGGATGACCTCCATCAGCGCGGGCGAGAGCCGGGCCTGCTCTCGCACCGCCAGTTGGTATCCGAAGTACTGCAGACCAGAGGCGAGCGAAGCGGCCACGGCCAGGCCCCAGACGAGCGTCTTCGCCGCGGGCGCGAGGGACACCGTCCAGCGCCGGAGCACCTCCACCACGAACAACCACATGAGGTACTTGGCCTGCACGTAGAACCACACGGCGTTGTTGTACTGCTGTGAAGGGGGCAGGCCCGGGACGACGACCGCGCAGGTCAAGGTGAGGAGCGGGCCCAGGAGCACGAACACGGCCACCGCGAGCCGCAGCGGGTCCTCCTTCCCCGCCCGCAGGACCGAGGGGAGAGCCAGGCACCGCACTCCCATCGATCCGATCAGGTATCCGAGCACGCCGATGAAGAAGTACTGGGCGAGGCCCAGCGCATCGAAGCTTCCGGCCTGCGCCGCCCGCAGGGGGGCCAGCCAGGGCGAGTCCCACAGGCCGACGCGAGCCAGGAAGCCGGGGATGTAGGGCCAGGGCTGAAGCAGGAGCTGTACCCGGGTCGGCGCCCCGCCGGACCAGAGGAAGAAGGCCGAGGGCAAGAGCAGGGCCCCGGCGAGGGCGACGAAGGCGAGCAGCCTTCGGTCTCGCCCCCGTATCCAGGCGAACACTCCCGCGAGGCCCAGGCCGGCCAGCAGGTGCACCGCCGTGAAGACCTTGTACTGCGCCAGCACCACCACGAGCCCGGCGCCGAGGACGAGCCACGCCCCCTTCTCTCCCCGCAGCCAGTAGCGCAAGCAGAGGAGGACGGCGGCCAGCACCCCGAGGGCGGGGAGCATCGGGTTCAGCATGTAGAGCGACGCGGTGGTGGGCATGCCGAAGTAGGCGGCGGCCCAGGGCACGCCCTGCCCGAGCAGGCCGCCGGGGATCCACGAGAAGTCCTCGCCGACGACGGTGAGAAGCGCGGCGAGCGCGGCGCCCCCCGTCGACCCGAGCCAATCGCGGCTGAGGGCGTAGACGCACAGCACGGTGGTGACCGTCAGCAGGGTGGGGACGAGGCGCACGCAGCCGTCGGCGAGGGCGACGCCTCCCACGCCGAACACCGCGGGGAGCAGGTCCATCGTGTAGTGGTAGGAAGCGGTGTGGCCGGGCAGGAACGGCACCGCGGGCGGGATCGCGTGCGAGACCTCCTGGGCCACCGAGGCATGAAGGACGAGGTCGGGGAGATGGTAGAAGGTCAGGCCACCGTCCGGCAGGGGCGCGAGGTTCGAGTAGAAGAGCGGGAGGAAGGTGTACGGGGCGAGGCTCAGCGCCAGGAGCGCGAGCGCGGCCAGGGTCGCCCAGCGACGGAGGGCGGTGCCCAGCCCCACGAAGCGCTCGACCTGTCGCCGCCAGCCCCAGCAGGCCCCCGCTACGCAGCCCGCGGGCCAGAGGAAGAACAGGCTCCTCGCCCCCATCCGCGCGGTCAGCCAGTAGGCGGCGGCCGCGGCGGCGGTGCCGGCCACCAGCGACAGCGCGAGATCGTCGAGCACCCGGGCCCGTACCCGGGCCAGATCGAGGAGTATCGCGCCGGGCACCCACACGAGCACGACCACGAGAATCAGGAATCGAAGGAGGGACCCCACCGAGCCGGCGAGGCCCGAGGCCAGGAGCGCCGCGGAGGCGGCCAGCACCAGCCCGCCGTTGGCGAGGACGGCAGGCGTCGTCTGCTCTCTCGGCATCGGCATCTCTTCCCGGTAGCCAGCCCAGCGGCCATGCGCTTGCCGTGCATAGCTACCCGACCACCGTGGCGCGTGTCAATTCGCGTGAATCAGGCCACAATCTCGGGGGAGCCGAGCCACCCGCTTGAAAGTCGACGCCGCCAAGATCGCGCGTGTCGTCGCCCTGGGCGTCATCGTCCTCATTCCCATCCGGGTCACCGAGCTGGGCTGGCTGCCGCCCGATGATGCCTTGCGCCACGCGGCCAAGGTAGTCTCCGGCAAGTCCTGGGACGAGATCCTGATACTGCGGCCGGAAGCGAGGCTCGACAGCCATCCCGGCTGGCACGTTCTCCTCGGCTGGGTTCGCGCGGCGACGGGCGCCGGCGCCCCTGCCCTCGTCCTGTTCTCGGTGATCGTGCTCTTCATCGTCGTCTCGCTCCCGCCGCTCCTCCTCCTCCGCCGACCCGAGGCCTGGCTCCTCGCTCTCTTCGCCCTCGCCGTCTCCGACCGAGAGGTCCTCGGCCGCCTCTTCATGGGTCGACCGTACGAGCTGAGCGTCGCCCTGCTCGTCACGGTGCTGCTCTTGTTCCCGCGTCTCGATGCGGAGCGCGCGCCGCGGGGCCTCCTGCTCCTGCTCGCCGCCTTCTTCGGCCTCGCGCACTGGGCGTTTCCGAGCTGGTACCTCTTCGCTCTTCCCATCGCCGCCTTCCTGCTCGCGGGACGCCGCCGCGCCGGGGGACGGCTCTTCCTGGTGAGCGCCGCGGGCGTGCTCCTCGCCGCTCTCGCCACCGGACGACCCGTCGAGTTCGTGGTGCAGAGCGTCTTGCATCCCTGGATGGTGTTCCGGGGGGCGGTGTCGCCGGCAGATCTCGTGTCGGAGCTCCGGCCCTTCCCGGGTCCAGCGGCATTTCCGTTCCTGCTCCTGAACCTGCTGCTCCTGCGCGCGGTACGCGGGCGCTGGACGAATCAGGCGGTCCTTCACCCGGCTTTCATCCTGGCCGGCATGGGCTGGGTGGCCGGGTTCGTGGCCACCCGCTTCTGGATCGATTGGGGGGTTCCCGCCGGGTTGGTCTGGGCCGCGCTCGAGCTGCAGGACGCGCTCGAGCAGTGGACACCCGAGCACGGTCGGGCCCGCTTCGCGTGGGTGGGAGGGGCGGCCGTCGCCGTCTTCCTCGCCACCACCAGCGACATCAACGGGCGCTGGAGCCAGCCCGACACGACCTACCTTCCGCTCCTCGCCCCCTCGGCGGCCGGGGCGTTGCCCGAGGCGGGGGGCATCCTCTACAGCGATGATTTGTCCCTCTTCTTCTCGACTTTCTTCCGGTTACCGAACGCCCCGTGGCGGTACATGGTCGGCTACGAGCCGGGCCTCATGCCGCCCGCCGACCTGGCGGTCTTGCGAGCGATCCGGCGAGAACGCACACCGTCGGCCTTCGCACCCTGGGTGCGGAGGATGCGGCCGGCGGACCGTCTGATCATTCGCGCGGCCGGCTCTCCCCCCGTGATTCCGGGGGTGGCCTGGCAGAGCGTCGGGGGCAACCTTTGGAGCGGGCGGATCGCTCCCTGACCGGTCATCCCGGCCCGAGCCCTCATGGGATAATCCCCGCATCGAATGGGGCGACGCTGGCTGTTTGGCTTCTTCCTGGTCTCCGGCTTCTGCAGCCTCGTCCTGCAGGTGGTCTGGCTGAGGCTGGCGATGGCCGCCTTCGGGGTCACCAGCGCCCTCGTCTCCATCGTTCTCTCGACCTTCATGGGCGGTCTGGCCCTGGGGAGCTGGGGCGCGGGCCGCGCTTCGCCGCGACTGGCCGCGGCGCCCGCGGTCACCTCGTTACGGTTATACGGGCTGGCCGAGGTGCTGATCGCCCTGTCGGCGTGGGTCGTACCCGTGCTGCTCACGCGGGGGCGCTCTCTCCTGCTCGGCGTGGGGGGCGACGCGGGCTGGGGCTCCGCCGCCTACCACGCGGGAGCGGGCTTGTGCGTGGCCGTCGCGATGCTTCCGTTCTGTTTCTGCATGGGAGCCACCTTCCCTCTCGCGCTGTCCTTCCTGCGGAGGACCGGAGCCCGGGATTCCTCGCGCTCGTTCAGCTATCTCTACGTGGCCAATGTCGTGGGCGCCACCGCCGGGACCCTCATCCCTGCCTTCGTGCTCATCGAGCGGCTGGGCTTTCGCGGCACGCTCGCCGTGGCCGCCTTTCTCAACGCGTCGCTCGGAGCCCTCGCGCTCGGCTTGAGCCTGGCCGCCGGAGCCGAGCGACCCTACGCCTCCCCCGCCCCCGTCGACGATCGGGCCGAGCGTGAGCGCGATCCCCGGATCCTCGTCGCCCTCTTCCTCACTGGCCTCGCGAGCATGGGCATGGAAGTGGTCTGGGTTCGGCAGCTCACGCCCTACCTCGGCAACGTCGTCTACACGTTCGCCACCATCCTCGCCGGCTACCTCACCGCCACGTTCATCGGCTCGGCGCTGTATCGACTCTGGGCGCGGAAGGGGACAGGAACCGCCTCCTCCATCCTGTCGGCACCGCTCTGGGTGCTGGTGGGGGTGCTGGCGCTCCTTCCGCTCGTGGCCGCCGATCCTCGGGCGCCGTTCCCCGGCGGCGTCGAGGGCGGCTTCGCGCGCGCCCTGTTCGCCACCTTCCCGTTCTGCGCCGCTTTGGGCCTTGTGACGCCCTTCCTCATGGATCGATGGTCCGGCGGCGATCCACGCGCCGTGGGCTCCGCCTACGCGCTGAACGTGGCCGGCTGCATCCTGGGGCCGCTCCTCGCGGGGTTCCTCCTGCTCGTCTACGTGGGGGAGCGCGGCGCGCTCCTGGCCCTCGCGCTGCCCCTGTTCGTGCTGGGCGCCCTGTCCGGGTCGCGGGAGCCCGCGCGCCCCCGTAGGTCCGAGGGCGTCTTCTGGACCGTGGGCGGCGCCGCGGTCGCCGCCGCGCTCTTCTTCGGCACGCGCAGCTTCGAAGGCCGGTTCCCGGACGCCATCGTGCGGCGAGACGCCACCGCGACCGTGGCCGCGTTCGGCACGGGCATGCAAAAGCAGATCCTGGTCAACGGCGTGGGCATGACCAACCTCACCCCGGTCACCAAGATGATGGCCCACCTCCCCCTGGCCTTCCTCGACAAGCAGCCCGCGAGCGTGCTCGTGATCTGCCTGGGCATGGGCACGAGCTATCGCTCCGCGCTGTCCTGGGACGTGAAGACGACCGCGGTCGAGCTGGTCCCGAGCGTGCCCACGTTCTTCGGGTTCTTCCACGCCGATGCTCCCGAGGTCCTGGCTTCGCCGCGGGGCCGGATCGTGATCGACGACGGCCGTCGCTTCCTGGAGCGCTCTCCGGACTCCTACGACGTGATCATCGTGGATCCACCGCCGCCCATCGAGGCGGCGGGCTCGAGCCTGCTCTACAGCCGGGAGTTCTACGAGGCGGCCCGGCGGAGGCTCCGCCCGGACGGGGTGCTTCAGCAATGGATCCCCGGCGGGGACTCGCTCTCGGTCGCCTCGTTCGTGAAGGCGCTCACCGAGTCGTTCCCCTACGTGAGGACCTTCGGCTCCGTCGAGGGTTGGGGTCTCCACCTCCTGGCCAGCCTCCAGCCCCTCGGGAGCACGCCCGCCGATGCGTTGGCCGCTCGCCTGCCCGACCGGGCCGTGCGTGACCTGCTGGAATGGGGACCCCTGCCCACCGCCGTCGAGCAGTTCGCGGTGGTTCTCACTCACGAGCGATCCCCCCACGACCTGGTGCCGACCGGCGTTCCGGGCCTCACCGACGATCACCCGCTCAACGAGTACTACTTCATGAGGCGACGGAGGTGGCAGTAGCAGGGGAGCGGATGCGGGTCCGCCTCTGCTCGATGTTCTTCTTGTCGGGCAGCGCCGCCCTCCTCTTCGAGACGCTCTGGTTCCACCAGGCCGGCCTGCTTCTCGGTAACTCCGTCTGGACGTCGTCCATCGTCCTCGGCAGCTTCATGGCCGGCCTGGCCGCCGGCAACGCCGCGGCCGCCCGCTGGGGCACCCGCCTCCACCGCCCGCTCCGGCGCTACGCCCGGCTCGAGTGGACGATCGGCGCCTCCGGCCTCGTCCTCGTGCTGCTCTTCCCCTGGCTGACGCGGCTCTTCGCTCCCGGGCTCGCGCACGTGGTGTCCTGGCCCTGGCTCCTCGACGCCTCGCGCCTGGGCCTTGCCTTCGCCCTCATGGTTGTCCCCTCCAGCGCCATGGGGGCGACGCTCCCCGTCCTGCTCTCCAGTTCCGGGGTGGACCGGGGCGCCTTCGGACGCGACCTCGGCCTTCTTTACGGCTGGAACACGCTCGGAGCGGTGGTGGGAGCACTGCTCGGGGAGTTCGCGCTGTTCGAGCTCCTGGGGGTCCGCGGATCGGGTCTTGCCGCCGCCAGCTTCAACCTGACAGCCGGCCTCATCGCCTGGCGCCTCGACCGGAGCGTCGTACCCGCTCCGGACGCGCCGGAGCCGCCCCCGCCCCCGGTGGCTCTCCGGCCGGGAGCGCGGGCCGCCCTCCTGCTCGCCGCGACCTTCCTCGCCGGCGGGGCCATGCTCGCCCTGGAGGTCGTCTGGTTCCGCTTCCTGCTCCTCTACGCGGTCTCGACGAGCCGGACCTTCAGCGTGATGCTCGCGGTCATCCTGGCCGGAATCGCCCTGGGCGGGCTGCTCGCGTCCCGCGTCCTCCGGCGATGGCCGGGCGCCGCGGCGACGGCGCCGCTGGCCGCCCTCGGCGCCGGGATGGCGGTCGCCCTCGGCTACGCGAGCTTCTGGCACGTCCTCCGCTTCACCGGCTTTCTCCCCCGCGGCAAGCCGTCGAGCCTGGCCGCGCTCGCCGCCTACCTGATCCTGCCCACGGCACTCCTCTCCGGGTTCCTCTTCACGCTGCTCGGCCAGAGCCTCCGCGAGCACATCCGGGGCGGGGGGGCGCGGGCCGCTGGCCTGCTCACGCTCAGCAACACGGTGGGGGCCATGCTCGGCTCGTTCGTCGGCGCTTTCCTGCTGATTCCGGGCCTGGGGATGGAGGGCTCCTTCTTCGTCCTCGCGCTCGTTTACGGCCTGGTCGCCGCCTGTGTCCTCCCGCCGGGCGCGCCGAGACGGCGCCGGCTCGAGTTCCTCGCCGCCCTCGCCGGCTTCGCCGCGGTGCTCTTCTTCTTTCCCTTCGGGCTCATGCGCACGGCCTACCTGGACCAGGCGACCCGGCGCTGGGTCCACCCCGAGGCGACCGGGTTCCGGGTCCTCGCCGCCCGCGAGGGGACGAGCGAAACCGTCGTCTACCTGAGCAGCGAGATGTGGGGAGCTCCCATCGACGACCGCCTCCTCACGAACGGGTACTCGATGTCGGGGAGGCGTACCGTCCAGGGCCGCTACATGCGCCTCTTCGCGTACTGGCCTCTCGCCGTGCTTCCGAAGGCGAAGCGGGCCCTGCTCATCAGCTATGGAGTCGGCACCACCGCGGAGGCCCTGACCGAGGCCCCGGGCCTCGAGTCCATCGACGTGGTGGACGTCTCCCGCGACATCTTCCGGATGGGGCGCGTGTTCTTCCCGGACCGGCCCTACCCTCTCGACGATCCGCGGGTCCGCACCCACGTCGAGGACGGGCGCTTCTTCCTGCTCACCACGCACGACCGCTTCGACATCATCACCGGCGAGCCTCCCCCCCGAAGAACGCGGGGATCGTCAACCTCTACTCGCGGGAATACTTCAACCTGCTGCGCGACCGGCTGGCCGAAGGGGGTGTGGCCACCTACTGGCTGCCCGTGCTGGGCATGACCGTCTCCGACGCGCGCTCCATCACCCGGGCCTTCTGCGACGCCTTCCCCGACTGCTCGCTCTGGACCGGCTTCGGCCCGGAGCTGATCCTCGTGGGGACCCACGGCCTGGGGCCCGTCCCGCCGGAGGCTTTCCTCTCGCTGTGGGCGGGTCCCCGGACCGGGCCCTCCCTCGCCGCCATCGGGATGGAATGGCCGGAGCAGCTCGGTGCCGCCTTCATCGCGGATGCGGCGCAGCTCGCGGAGTGGATCGGCGGGAGGCCCCCGCTCACGGATGACCAGCCGTATCGCCTCGAGCCCGGCCGGAGAGCCGACGCTCCCGATCGTTTCTGGGGCTTCCTGGACCCGCAGGCGGCCCGGGAGCGCTTCGCCCGTAGCGGCTGGATCCGCGCGATCTGGCCGCGCGCGCTCCGCGAGGCGACGCTCGAGCACTTCGAGCGGGAGGCGGCTCTCCACCGCATAAGCTGGACCTACTTCGGCTTGAACGTCACGGGACTCCGCGACCTCGAGCTGCTCCTGCGCAAGCCCCGCATGAGCGAGCCCATCCGCTGGTTCCTCTCCAGCAGCGACGCCATGGAGGTGGCCGCCCGCGCCGCGAGCGCGCAGGGCATCCGCGACTGGAAGATCGACCGGGTCCGCGCGGCCGCGGCGCTGACGGAGGGCGACTACCTCCAGGCCGAGCGCTTCCTTCGGGCGGCCCAGCCCGACGCGAACCAGGAGACGTTCGTGCTCATGCGCATCCTGCTCCTCTGCCTCGCCGGGGAGCGGGATGCCGCGGAGGGGCTGGCCCAGGAAGCCGCCGCTTGGATCCGGCCCCGGCAGGTCGAGAACTGGCGCTGGCTGCTCGGCACCTACCGCCTCCGGGACCCCTTCGGCGTCTCCGCAGGAAGCCCGCCGGGCTGATAGGATCTTCCCAGCATGTCCCGCGAGACCGCACGCAAGGTCCTCGAGATCGAAGCCGAAGCCATCCGCGCGCTCATCCCGGGCCTGGACGAGCGCTTCGACCGGGCGGTGGACCTGCTCGTGGGCTGCGCGGGCCGGGTGGTCGTGACGGGGATGGGCAAGAGCGGGCTCATCGCCCAGAAGATCTCGGCCACCCTCGCGTCCACCGGCACGCCCTCGCTCTTCCTGCACCCGGCCGATGCCATCCACGGAGACCTCGGTCGCATCGTGAAAGGGGACGTGGCCCTGGTCCTCTCCTACAGCGGCGACACGGAAGAGATCCTGGCCCTCTTCCCATGGGTGAAGCGGCTGGGGGTCCCCTTGATCGCCCTCACCGGCAACCCCCGCTCCGCGCTCGCCGCCGCCGCCGACGTGCACCTCGACGTGTCCATCCGCGCAGGAGGCCTGTCCTCTCGGTCTCGCCCCCACCGCCTCCACCACCGCCGCCCTCGCCATGGGCGACGCCTTGGCCATGGCCCTCCTGGAGCGACGCGGGTTCACGGTGGAAGACTTCGCGATCCTGCACCCCGGGGGTCGCCTGGGCAAGAAGCTCCTGCGGGTCGAGGACCTGATGAAGACCGGGCGAGCAGATCCCCCGCGTCCTCCCGGGGACGCGCGATGAAGGACGTGCTCTTCGAGATGACGCGCAAGCGGCTGGGTATCACCACGGTGGTCGACGCCGACGGACCGGCTGCTGGGCCTGATCTCCGACGGCGACCTGCGCCGGCAGATGGAGCGGCACGGCTACACCCTCCTCGACCGCACCGCCGGAGGAGTGCATGACCCGCGAGCCCGTCCTCATCGGCCGCCGCGAGCTGGCCACGAGCGCCCTCGACCTCATGGAGTCGCGCAAGATCACCGCCCTCCTCGTGGCGAGCGATGCCGGCCGTCATCGAGGGCGTCCTCCACCTCCACGACCTCTGGAAGACCGAGATGATATGAAGGACGAGGCCCTGGCCGAGCGGTGCCGCGCCCTGAAGCTCGTCCTGACGCGACGTGGACGGCGTGATGACCGACGGGACCGTGCTCTCCTGCCCGACGGCGCGCGAGGCCAAGGCGTTCCACATCCGCGACGGCCTGGCGAGTCGTGCTCGCCCACCAGGCCGGCCTGCGGACCGGCCTCCTCTCCGGGCGCGCCTCCGACTCGGTGGCGCGCCGCGCCGCCGAGCTGGGGATGGCGGTGGTGCGCCAGGGCGTGCGCGACAAGGGAAGCGGCGCTCCGCGAGATCCTGGCCGAGCTCGGGATCACCGCCCCGCGAGGTGGCCTACATCGGGGACGACGTCAACGACCTCCCGGTCTTCGCGGAGGTGGCGCTCTCCGCCGCTCCCGCGGACGCGCCGCTCGAAGTGCGGTCGCAGGCGTTCATGGTGCATCGAGACCGCCGGAGGGCGTGGCTGCCTGCGCGAGTTCATCGAGGCGATCCTGCGCGCCCGCGGGGACTGGGAGCGGGCCGCCGCCGCCATCGGCGTTCAACTGCCTTGAGCGCATGGCCGACCTGAGCGCATGACCGACACCGCGCTCCTGGCGGTGGCCGTCGCCGCCGGGGCCGGCCTTCTCGCGGGGCGCGGCCTGGGCGACCAGCCGGGCCCGGGGCATCCGCGGCCGTCTCCGCTCCCCGGCCTCGGCGCACTACACGCAGGGCCTGCACTACCTGGCCACGGGGCAGGTCGAGCTCGCGGTGAGCGAGCTGGGCAAGGTGGTGCGGGAGGACCCGGCGGCGGTCGAGGTGCTCCAGGTCCTGAGCCACCTCGCTGCGCGAGGCGGGCCAGGTGGAGCGCGCGATCCAGCTCCACCAGGCGCCTGCTCGCCCGCACCGACCTCACGCGCGCGGAGCGGGCCCACGTGCTGGCCGGCCTGGGCACCGACTTCCGCAAGGCCGGCTTCCTCGACCGGGCCGCCCAGACCTACGGGGAAGCCCTCGACATCGATCCCGGGAACATCCACGCCCTCATGGGCCAGCAGAAGCTCCACGAGGAGCAGCGCCAATGGGGCGCCGCCTTCGAGGTGCAGACGCGCATCTCCCGCCTGCGCAAGACGAACGACAGCCTCGTGCTCGGCCACCTCCAGGCGGAGATGGGACGCGAGGCCCTCCTGCGCGAGCAGGTCGGAAGCCGCGGAGGCGGCCTTCAAGACCGCTCTCAGCCTCGACCGGCGCGTGTTCCCGGCCCACCTCGGCCTCGCCGGCATCTACGCGAAGCGCGAGCCGAAGCGGGCGGCCGCCATCCTCGAGGACGCGATCGCGGTGGCGCCGGAGCGCGCCTACCTCGCCTTCGAGCCTCTCGCCCGCGTCTATTCGGCGTACGGCGAGCCCGTCGCGCTTCGTGGCCCTTTGCGAGCGCCTCATGCGCCAGGACGCCCAGGACTGGCGGGCCCGCCTGGCGCTGGCCCGCCATCTCCGCGACCAGGGAAAGTCGGAAGAGGCTCTCGGCCTGCTCCTGCGCGCGGTGGAGGCGAACCCCCAGGCCCTCCTCGCCCACCTCGAGGTCTGGCGGACCCTCAAGGTCCTGGGAGTGCTGGGAGAGGCCGAGGCCCGCTACGTCTCGGTGGCGGAGCAGTCCGCTTTCTACGTGGATCCCCACATCTGCACCGCCTGCCGCTACCGCGCGGACGACATGCTCTGGCGCTGCCCGCACTGCCACGAGTGGAACACCTTCGTGGAGGAGCGGCTCGCCCCCGCCGCGGGGACACGCTGAGGTCCCTTTCCCCGTGATCGGAGCCCTTCACCCCGGCGCCTTCCTTCCCAGCAGGAGCAGATACTCGGCCCTCGCGTCGGGCCCGCGAAGCATGAGGTCGAGCTGCCCCGACAGGAGCAGGGTGGCGCCACGCTGGAGACGCTTGGCCAGCGTCTTGGTGTGCGGTGTCTCGAGCGAGGGGCAATCGTCGTGGTATACGACCCGCACGTCGACGAGGCCCAGCCGCCGCAGCTCGGCGCCCAGTCGCTCGCCCTCGAGAGGGTCGCCCAGATGCCAGCCGAACTCCGCGAGCTCCGCGACCGGGCGCACCTCGGGCGAATAGTAGCGCGGCCTCTCCACGAAGCCGATCCAATCCAGCAGGTGGATGAGGCCGTCGCGGCCCGCCCGGAAGAGGCGCGAGCGGTCGCGCGTCGCTCCGTTGGGATCCCAGTCCGAGTAGAAGAATCCCCCCGGCCGCAGCACCCGCACCGCCTCGGCCAGGAAGCGGCCGGGCTCGGCAAGGTGGTGGAGGAAGGAGAAGGCGGTCACGGCGTCGGCGACCCCGCTGCGCAGGGGGAGCCGATAGGCATCGCCGGCGAGTACCCGGAAGCCGCTGCGGACCGCCCGCTCCAGCATCGGCAGGCACAGGTCGACGCCGAGGGGGCGGCGGAAGCGACCCCGGACGTGGTGCAGCACGTTGCCCGGCCCGCAGCCCACGTCGACCAGTACGTCCGCGGGGCCCGTGGCGGCCATCCGTTGCACGACCTCGGCGAGGCGACGCTGCGCGTTGCCCCCGGGGTCGAACATGCCGATCGAGGCCAGGGGCTCGTCGCCGTAGGCCTCGGGCTCGGTCGCGTGGTAGGCCAGGTTCGCGAGCGCGACGTTGCCGGGAGAGTGGTCGGCCGCGGCGATCTCCCCCAGGCCCGGGATCCGATCGCCCAGCGGCCCGAGGCGCTCGCGCAGGTCGCGCGGGAGCAGACGCGGGATGCCCTCCGCGACCGGGAAGCGCTGACCGCACGCGCAGAGGAGGGCCGCTCCCGCCGGGGCGGCAGGCTCGGGGGCGAGGCCGCTGCGGCCGCAGTCGGGACAGGCGAGGAGGTCGAGAAGATCGTCGAGCATGCCCGTCGTCGGCGTCGTCGCTGCCGGCAATGCTCGATGATAGATCCGGCGCTGCTCTTCGGGCAACGATCCCGCCGCGGCCTTCCCATTGAGAAGCGGCGGGGCCCGCGCTACCCTCCTGCCGGCTTCTTCCCGGGATCCGTCATGCCTGCCCCCCTACCGCCGTCGTGAAAAAGCACTTGAGCTTGCCGGCCACGCACCTGTCCCTCGGGATCCTCCGCGTGGTGTATCACTCGGCCGTCCTCTGGTTGCTGGCGGACCTCTGGTCGTGGCGCGCCTCGGCCTTCGCGGCCCACCGCGACGTCGCGGCCGTGCTCATTCCGCTCGGCCTGGCGATCAACCTTCTGCTCGTCCTGGGCCTGCTCACCCGCCCCCTGCTGGTGGCCAACGTCGTCCTCCTGCGGACCCTCTTCTGGTTCTGCCAGGACCCCTACACGGTCGACGACGTGGTCCAGTGTTTCTCGCTGGTGCTCGCCTTCTCCCCCGCGCCTCGAGCCTTCTCCCTGGACAGCGCCCTGAAAGGCACGCGGGAGCCTCGGGCCCCGCTGCCCCCGGCCTTCGTGCTGCTCGTATACGTGGCCCTGGTGCTCCTCTACGAGGACTCCGTCTACTGCAAGCTGCAATCGGAGATCTGGAGGTCGGGGGCGGCCTTCTGGCTCGGGGCCGCGCTCCCGTTCACGGCCTGGCATCCGCTGCCGGCCTGGCTGGAGGTGGCCTGGCTCATGAAGACGGCCACCTACGTGGCCCTGGCCTACGAAGGGCTCTTCCCGCTCATCGTGGTTCCGGCGCTGCGCGGGCCGCTGTTGGCACTGGGGTTCACCCTTCACCTGGGAAGCGGCTTCTTTTTCCCGCTGCCGCAATTCGCCCTCGTGATGCTCGGCTTGCTCTGCCTGTTCGTCCCGTTCCCCGGGCGGGGCTCCCTCCCCGCTCCCGCCCCCGCGGGCCGCCCGCGAACCCGGGGAGAGCACCTCTGCTACGCGCTCGCGACGGCGATGCTGGTGTCCCAGGTGTGGCTGCACTTCGAACAGGATCGCAACGTCTTGAGCTGGCTCACGGGCACCCAGCGCTGGCTGATCTTCGTGGACTCGCACTTCACGCTCCCCGGGCCCCTCTACCGCTTCGCCGCGATGACCCCGGAAGGAGAGTCGCCCATCCCTTCCTTCGACGAGCAAGCGCGCCCCACCACCCGTGACCGCTACTGGAAATGCCTGGGCTTCAGCATGCGCGCAGGAGGCGCGGAAGAGAAAGCGTCACGATACCTGATCGCCTGGTTCCAGCAGCAGGGACGGCCGCCGGGGCCCGTGCGTGTCTACTGCAAGGACGTGCATCTCAGAACCCTCACGCTCGATTTCGCCCTCGACGACGAGATCCGGGCGCGCCCCTGGATCACCTGCGGTGTCGTCTCCTTCCAGCGTTAATCGGGCGACGAGACCGGGAGCTCGCTGGCGTCCCCGCGGGGAGCGGTCGGAAGCTCCGTGACCGCGCCTTGCCGATCGCGGCCCCCCAGGTAGGCGGCGAGCTCGCCGAGGTAGGTGCCGTAGTCCACGATGTCCGGACACTTGCGACGGGCGGCCTCGCCGAGGGTGGGCAGGACGAACCACGGCTCCTGGGGGAACGCGTGATGGTAGGCGTGAAGGTGGAAGTTGAAGGGGCCGAAGAAGAAGCGCTCGAGCGGGTACGTGTTGTAGACGAGCAGCCGCCCGTTGCGGTGCTCGAGGAATTGCCGCAGGTCGTTCATCAGCACGCGGAGGGTGAGCACCGGGAAGAGCCAGAGCAGGAAGTACCAGATCCAGCCGATGGTGGCCGCGAAGGCGCCGAGCGCGGCGAGGTGCCAGGCCCCGATCCCCATGAGCTCCGCCCGGTCCTCCGGGCAGAGGGGGATCGCCACCTCGCGCGGGCGCGCCCCGGGGTCGGGGTCGGCCGCGGGCTTGCCGCCCCTGCCGAGCGCCCGGGCGAACAGGTGACGGAAGAACCAGAGTCCGGAGAGCACGAAGAGGTGGTGCCGCACGAACTCCTTGCGCTCGGTGAGACGCCAGCCCCAGTAGTAGCGGTCGGGGTCGTCGAGCGTCCCCACCTTGCGGTGGTGCTCGAAGTGCTTCTTGCGGAGGGCGGCGAAGCGCGACAGCGTGGGAAAGGCGCACAGCCAGGCCCCGGCGACCTGGTTCAGCCACCGGCGTCGGAAGAGCGTGAAGTGCCAGGCTTCGTGCGCCAGGATGTCCAGAGAGTGCTGCCGGCCGCTGACCACGACGTAGGCGACGAGGAACGTGAGCAGGCTCGGGCGCCAACCGAAGAGCGCGATCGCCCCCACCATCGGTCCCCAGGCCCAGGCCAGGGCCACGCCCCCCATCACGTCGTGCGCGGCCCGGGAACGGGCCCAGACCCGCGCTCCCCCGCTCTGCTCCCGCCGGGGAGCGAGGGTCGGGGGACGAGAGAGGTCGGAGCCCGCGGGTGCCGTGTGGGTCACGCGGGCTTGAGCAGCAGCCGCATCACGCTGGTGCGGCGGGTCAGGAGCATGGCCGCGTAGTCCAGCAGCGTGAAGGCGCTGAGGAGGGTGAAGTTCCAGAGCGAGCCCCGGGTGTAGATCGCCACCGGCGGGAACACCCGGTCCGCGAGATGCGGAGCTCTCCCGCGCAGCAGCGAGTGCATGGTCCAGATCCAGAACACCGCGGCCGGATAGTAGGTGATGTCCGAGACCTCGAAGCCCGTGCGCCGGGCGAGATCGGCGAACGTCTCCGGGGTGTAGAGGTTCCAGTGGCGTGGGAAGTGATAACCCCCCCAGTGCCGGCGGCGAAAGAGGCGGAAGTCCACGCAGTCCACGTTGGGTGTCTCGATGAGGGCGAAGCCGTCCGGGCGGACCGCATGGCGCACCTTGCGCATGAACGTCAAGGGGTCCTCGACGTGCTCGATGACGTGGAAGGAGTAGACGACGTCGAAGGCGCCCTCGGGGAGATCGGTATCCTCGATCCGCTGGGAGGTGACGCGATGGCCGCGGGAACGCGCGACCTCCGCGGCCTCGGGGCTCATCTCGATGCCGTGGGTCCCGACCCGGCCCTCCAGGGCATCCCGCCACATGTCGAGGGTGGTGCCGTCGCCGCAGCCGATGTCCAGCAGCTCGTAGCGGTCCCGCCCGAGGCCGGCCAGGCGCCGCGCGTACGGACGGAAACGACGCGCGTTGCGCATGCGGTAGAGCCGCTCCAGGCGGGTGTCACCCGCCCGCTGGGTGGCCGTGCGCTTCTGGACGAGCTGGTAGGCGTAGTAGTCGGGGGGATAGATCGTGCCGAGCTCGCTCGCCGCCGGGCGCGGGTTGAGGTAGACGAGCCCGCACCGGCACCGCACCATGGCGAACTCGTCGTTCGAGGTGTGCGGGTACTCGTGGTCGCGGCCGCGCCCGATCTCGACCGCATCGTCGGCGCCGCAGTTGTTGCAGGCCACCGCCACCTTCTCTATCCCCGACCGCGGCGCCGCCGGGGGCCGCGCGAGGGCCTGCATCACGCGCGATGATAGCACGGCTCGCCCTTCACCCGAGGAGCCGGGCCAGGCTCTGCAGGCCGTCCAGCTCCACGAACTCCTGCGGGCTGCCCGGAAGCCGGCGGAAGAGCGCGGCGTCGAAGCTGACGAGGGCTCCCTCGCGCCTAACGAGGAAGGCCCGACCGAAGCCGGCACGGGCCGCCCCGAGGACGTCGCGGTAGGGGTTGTCCCCGACCATGGCCAGGCTCGCCGGCTCGATTCCCAATCGGGAGGCGACCTCGACGAAGCCGCGCGAGTCGGGCTTCTCGGCCCCGGTCTCCCGCGCGTAGACGACCGCATCCAGGAGCTCGGGCAGGGGCGAGCTCTCGAGCTTGGCCCGCTGGGACGCCGGCGGGTTGTCGGTGAGGACGGACAACTTCAGGCCGGCGCGCTTCAGGGTAGCGAGCGTCGGGAGCACGTCGGGGAAGACGGCGCACTCCGCCGGCCGGATCGCCCTATAGGCCACGATCAGCCGGTCACGCAGTGCCGCGCCGAAGCCAAAGGCCGCCGCCAGCTCGTCGAAGAGGCGCGACCGATGTCCTTCTTCCACGAGACGCTGGGCCTCCCGCAAAAACACGTCGCGCTCCGGCAGCTCCGCCGCCTCGGCGGCGTGCAGGGCCTCGAGCTTGTCCGCGATCCAGCGCTTGTGCGGGACGAGGGTGTCGTCCAGGTCGAACACCACGCCCCGCACGCCGGCCGACCGCCCTCCCTCGGGATCGAGGCGGAGCTCCTCCAGATAGCGCACGCTCCGACGATGGACGCGCGCCGGAGTCCCCTCCACGCGGACCTCGGGCAAGACGGAAGCGCAGACGTGCAGCGCCGGGTTGAAGCCGGTGCCGCACCAGTGCGTGGCGGAGGTGCCCGGGCGCGCGTTCACGTCGGACAGGTAGGCCTCGGGCCCGCGCGTGAGGGCCTGGACGTTCAGAACGCCCAGGGCACCCAGGCCCCGGGCCAGGTCGACGAAGGCGGCCACCGCCGCCTCGGCCGCGGGGTGCGAGACGGTCTCCGAGATCACGGCGAAACCGCCGGAGGTGCGCACCCGCCGCCGCAGGGCGATGGAAGAAGCCACGCCCCGGAAATCGATGGCGAGGTCCGCGGACAGCTCCTCCGCCCCTTCCAGGTACGGTTGGAAGACGTGGGTGTCGGCGAGGGCGCGATGGGACTCGAGGTCCGCCTGCGTCCTCAGGATCTCGACCCCGCGGCTCCCCCAGCCCGAGGCGGGCTTGGCGATCACGGGAAATGGGATCGCGCCCTGACCGGCGTCCACCACGGGCAGGACGGGGAGCCCGGCCTGCTTCAGGCGTGCATAGAGCGCGCGCTTGTCCCCGACCAGCGCGAGGAACGGCGCGCCGCTCACCGCGACGGGCACCCCTTTTTCCCGGAAGCGCTCCCGCGTCTCCGCGAGGATCAGAAGCTCGTAGCCGGTGGAGGGCATGACGAGGCCCACGCCCTCTCCGGCGCAGATCTCCAGGAGCGCGGCCACGAAGTCGCTCGGCCGCGCGATCTCGGGAACCGTGTAGGCGCGGTCGGTGAAGTGCCGGGTGACGTTGTCACGATGGGAATCCGCGAGGACGATGCGGATCCGCGGAGATTCCCGAAGGGCCTTCACGAGGCCCAGGCCCTGATAGCCTCCCCCCGAAACAACGAGCACGGTGAGGACGGGAGTCAACGAGTGGTCTCGAGGTATATCGCGTTCGCAATCTCGGGGTAGGAGGCCCCGACGGTGAAGAAGGCCTTCGCGATCTCCGGGGGAAGGGCGAGGCGCTGGAGCTGACCCGTGGTGAGACACTTCAGGAAGACGCCTTCCGTGGACACGATGCGCAGGCCCGCGCCCTCCACGAGGCGACGGAGGGAGCGAAGGTCGAAGTAGCGCTGGTGGCCCAGCTCGAGGTCCTCCGGGCTCAGCCGGTAGACGTCGTCGAGGAGCCCCGCCGCGTGGCCGAAGAGCCGGTGCAGCGAGCGGGCGTTGGGGACGACCACCACCATGAGGCCGCCGGGACGGAGGAAGCCCGCGAAGCGGCGGAGGACGACCTCGGGGTCGTCGACGTGCTCGAGCACGAACCCCATCTCGATGGCGTCGACCGGGCGCGGGGCGACAAAGCTCTCGAAGTAGGAGTGCACGACGTGCACGAACGCGGGGAGGGGGGTCGTCTCCTCGAGCTCGGCGATGCGGGCGGCCGAGCCTTCCACGATCGTGTACGACTCGAGCGTCCCCGACAGGCTCTCGAGCAGGCGGCGGCTCACCACCTGGTGGCCGATCCCCAGGCTCACCAGCGACCGCGCTCCGGATCGCTTCAGCGCGTCCACGAGCCGGTCCGCGTACCAGGAGAGCATCTGGAGGTTCTCGTCGTGGAACTTGAACTCGGGGCGGTAGCCGGTGTGGCGGTCCAGCTCGCTATCGGCCAAGGCTTCGTCTCAGGAGGCGACGGGACCCGCCGTCCCCGCGTGGCGGTGCACGTCCCGCACCACGAAGAGCGGCCGGCCCTTGGCCTCGTTGAAGATCTTCGAGAGGTAGATGCCGATCACCCCGATGAAGGCGATCATCACCCCCCCCAGGAACCACACCGACACCATGATCGAGGACCAGCCGAGCGAGATCCTTTCCGGGTCGAGGACCTTCCAGGTGAAGAGCCCTACGCCGGCGAGGAGGGCGAGCGCCGCCACCCAGACCCCGCTCACGAAGATGAGCCTCAGGGGGTAGCTGGTGAACGAGGTGACGGCCTCGATGAAGAGGGCGATCAGCCGGCTCGCGGTGTAGGTGGAGGCGCCGCGGCGGAGGCCTTTCTCCACCGGGCGCGGCACCTGGCGGTACCCGAGCCAGGCGTAGCTGCCGGCCAGGAAGAGGTTGCGATCGGGCAGGGTGAGCAGCGCGTCCACGTAGCGCCGGCTCATCAAGCGCACGGTGCAGGGGTTCTCGGGCACGCGCGTCTCCGAGAGGGCGTTGAACAGCTTCCAGAAGACGCCCCCGAAGAGCCGGCGGCCGAGCGTCCCCTTGCGCACCCGGCTCTGCCCGTAGACCACGTCCGCCCCCGTGGTCTCGAGATCCCGCGCGAACTCGGGCAGCCACTCCGGCTTCTCCTCGAGGTCCGCGTCGATGATGAAGATGCGCCGGCCGCGGGCGTGCTTGAGGCCGGCGACCGCCGCCTGGTGGTGGCCGAAGTTGCGGGAGAGCTCCACCAGCACCGCCCGGGGATCCTCTTGCACGATCCGGCGGACCGCGGCCGCGGATCCGTCCGGGGAGCCGTCGTCCACGAACACGATCTCGAAGCTCCCCCCGAGCTCCTGCGCGGCCGCGGAGATCCGGCGGTGGAACTCGAGCACGAAGGGCTCGGACCGGTAGAGCATGGTGACGATGCTGAGGTCGGGCGCCTCTCCGCTCACGCGCCCTCCCGAGGGCTCCCCCAGATCAGGCTCCCCGATTCCGGCCCCTTCATGAAGAGGAGGTCGAGGACCGTGACCTCGGGATCGAACGGGGGGTGGAGCTGCTCGTACTGGGGATAGTCGTAGGTCATGTACTCGAGGGTGACGCCGGCCGCCCGCACCTTCTCCTCGTCGATGTACTCGCGGGCGGACGGCCCGCTGATGTAGTGGTCGGCCCCCACCTCGCGGAGGAGGGCGAGGAGACGGTCGGTCTTGGCCCCTTCAACCGGCAGCTCCGAGGAGCGCATGAACTTCGTGCGGGTGGCCCCGAGCTCCCAGGCGAGCGCGACCGTGAAGTCGATCGTGAAGTCGGCGAGCCGCTCGTCGCGGCGCGCGAAGAAGGACTCGAGGAGGGGCCGATAGCGCTCGAAGAAGGGCGCGCGCGCGTAGGAGTGCTGGATCGTGGACCAGTGCTTCCGGGCCCAGGGCCGGTCCCACGCGATCCGGATGTCCTTGATGGGCGTCTTGGCCAGCTGCACGCCCTGGCTGAGCACGGGGATGGTCAGCCACTTGGTCCCTTCCGGGGTCTTCACCCGGTTGCGGTTGCGCCAGCCTCGGTCGTCGTACTGGACGTCGTCGTAGAACATGAAGACGTCCGTCTTCTGGATCTGGTGGAAGTAGCCGCGCCAGGGGATGTACGACGGCTGGAGGATCACACACTTCAATAGGCGACTCCCGCAAGTCCATCGTCCGACGCGGACCGCCATCGAATCGCGGTCGAAGGGCGCGCACCGAAGCCTCGAGAGATGGTAGCGCAGCGGCTCGGGGTCCGCAAAAGAGCGCGGCTCAACGCACCCCGCGCAGCGCTTCGAGGCCGCGCCCGAGGCCGGCGAGGAGGGGCGAAGGCTCACGACCCGGCCCCGCGGCGAGGCCGACGAGCGCCCCCGCGAGCCCGGGCTCGATTCCCGCGGCCCGGCCGGCCTCGCGCGCCGTCCCCGGGTCGCGGGGATGCGCCGCCGCCGCCTTCCACGCGGCGAGGGCGCGCCCCGCGGGGGGCGCCCCTGCCCAGCGCGAAGCCAGGTCGGCCCACTCCCGGTGTCGGGCCTCGAGCCCCGCGCCGAGCGATCCGGCCACCCCCACCGCCTGCAGCACGAGGGCGAAAAGGCAGGCATCGGCGAGCGCAGACTCTTCGCGGTGCGTCAGCCGCGCCAGGGAGAAGGCCGCTCCGGCGAGAAACGCGGGGTCGGGTCCCCCCCGGACGAGCGCCCAGAGCGCGAGCGGTCCGGCGAGCGTCTCCGGAGGCACGGGGTCGTCGCCCGGCGCGCGGTACCACGGTCCCGGAGCGGGCGGGGCGAGAAGCCGGAACACTCGCTCCATCTCGAGACCCTGGGCCCCCACGATGTCGCCGAGCACGGCCACGGGGGTGAGCCCTCGTGGCCCCGCTTCCGGGCCGTGCAGGAGGCAACCGAGCACCCGCTCGCTCGGCACGTCGATCCGGGGAGGGAGCGCCACCGCGAGGAGATCGTGGGCCAGGCGGTCCGAGGTCGCGTCGGTGTCGGCGAGCGTGCCCGAGGTGTCGACCTCGTGGTGGGCGAAGCGTCGCTTCTCCGCCACCGGCATCTGGGCGTCCAGACGCGCCCGGGCCGCCGCCTCGTCGAGCCCGTCGCGCGCCCGCAGCCGCCGGAGCTGCTCCCCGGGCTCGCAGTGGACCACCACGAGCCGGTCGAAGCGGAGGTGAGCTCCCGTCTCCACGAGCAGGGCAGCGTCCGTGACCACGACCGCCCCCGCGACCGCCGCGAAGCGCGCGGCCCAGCGGGCCTCCTCCTCGCGCACCACCGGGTGGACGATCGCGTTGAGGGTCGCCCGGGCCCGCGCGTCCCCGAAGACGCGGGCGCCCAGCTTCCGGCGATCCAGGGCTCCGTCGGGAAGGAGGATCCCGGGGCCGAAGGCGGCCACCACCGCGGCATGGGCGGGCCCCCCGGGAGCGGTGACGCGATGCGCCACCTCGTCGAGATCGAGGCTGTGGAGGCCGCGCTCGGCCAGGCGCCGGAGCACGTGGGACTTGCCGCACGCGATGCCGCCGGTGAGGCCGACCCGGAGCACGGGCGGATCAGCCGCTCCGGGCGGCGCGGACCGTGTTCTTCATGAGCAGCGCGATGGTGAGCGGACCCACCCCGCCGGGCACCGGGGTGAGGGCCGAGGCCACGCCGCGGACCGAGGGGTGGTGGACGTCGCCGACGAGAGCGTAGCCCTTCTTCTCGAAATCGCCCCACCGGTCTTCGTCGAGCAGCTCGCGGGCCAGGGTCGGGTCCTGCACGCGGTTCATGCCCACGTCCACCACCACCGCCCCCGGCTTCACGTGCTCGCCGCGGACGAGGCCCGCGCGGCCCACCGCCGCCACCAGGATGTCGGCCTCGCGCGTGACCGCCCCGAGGTCGTGCGTCCGCGAATGGCAGACGGTCACGGTGGCGTCGGCGTGGAGCAGGAGCAGGCTCATGGGCTTGCCCACGATGTCGCTCCGGCCGAGCACGACCGCCCGGCGGCCCGAGACACCGATCCCGCTCCGCGCGAGCAGCTCCATGATCCCCGCGGGGGTGCAGGGGACGAAGCGGGGCCGCTTCTGGACGAGACGCCCGACGTTCTCCGGGTGGAAGCCGTCCACGTCCTTCTCCGGGTCCACGAGGTCGAGCACGCGCCCGCTCGACACCTGCGGGGGGAGCGGGAGCTGGACGAGGATGCCGTGGATGTCGCGGCGCCGGTTGTAGCCCTCGACCACGGCCAGGACCTCGTCGGTGGTGGCGGCGGCGGACAGGCGCTGCATCTCGTGGTGGAGGCCGAGCTCGTCACAGGCCCGGGTCTTGTTCCGCACGTAGACCGCGGAGGCGGGATCGTCCCCCACCAGCAGGACGCCCAGCCCCGGCCGCACGCCGTGGCCGGCGAGCTCCTCGACCTCGCCCCGTAGCTCTTCCTTGATGGCCCGGGCCACGGCCGCGCCGTCCAGACGCTGGGCGGTCATTCGCCCGCGGATCTTACCTCACCGCACCGCGAGGATCGCCCGCGCGGCCGCAGCCGGCCTTCCCTGGACGATCCTCGCCAAAGGGTCGTAGGTCGCGCCGGCGGGGAAGGCGGGCAGGATGCCCTCGGGCCAGCGGGTCAGGAGCTCGAGCCCGGTCGCCCCCCGCCGGACCACCACGAGCTCGTCGTAGCGATGGAAGGATGGCCGCACGCGCCAGGGCCGACGGATGACCGGGTACGGCTCGACGAGTACGCCGTCGGGGAGGAAGGCGAAGGGGTAGAGGAACGCTTCGGCGCCCCCGACCGCCCCGATCGCGTGTCCCCCGTACAGGTAGTCGACGGCGTGGCGGAAGGTGAACGTGGCCGGCCAGGCGTCCGTCTCGTCGAGGAGGAGGACGAAGGTGTTGGGCCGTAGATCGGGGGCGATCCGCACGAGCTCACGGAGGGTCCCGCTCTGGGCGGGCCAGAGACTCGCTCGGTCCCAAGCACCTTGGAGGGCGAGGGTGCGCGCGGTCCCCAGGGCCACGACCCAGCCCGCCAGGAGGCCGAGCACGACCTGCCGCCAGGGGCGCGGCAAGGGACCCACGACGGCGGTCGCCACCGCGGCCAGGAGGAAGCCGATACCCGGAGCGGAGGCCATCTGCGTCCGCAGGGGCGTGGACACGGCCGGCGTGAGCGCGTAGGGCAGGTAGGTCAGGGCGGCGGCGAGGACACCGCCGAGCATGATGCCGAGGAGGTGACGCGGATCGGGAGCTCGTTCCTCCGGGTCCTTCACCGACACCAGGTAGCCGAGCGCGAACGAGAGAAGCGCCAAGGCCACGGCCACGTGAACCCCCTCGGCCGGAATGGGACCGCCGAGGGGGAGGAGGTGGAAGGCGAAGAAGCGCCCCACGCGCTCCGCGACCCGGAGGGGATGCGGATCGAAGCCGAGGGCCGAAGCCTGGTAGGAGCCCCCGGACGGCCAGAGGATCGGCTGCACGGCGAGAACGCCCGCGGTGGCGATCATCGCGAGCCAGGCCCCCATCCAGGCGAGCGGCCGACGCCCGGGACGCCATCCGAGCACGGGAAGGCAGAGGGGCGCGGCGGCGAGGAGGGGGATCGCGAGCTCCCCGGCGCGCGTGGCGACGAGGGCGAGGACACACGCCGCCCCCAGAAGAGCGGGGCTCGATCGGCGCCAGGACTCGAGAAAGACGAGCACGGCCACGAAGACGGCCAGGATGTTTCCCGAATAGCCGGCCAGGGCAACCGTGTCCAACCGCGAGGAATCGAGGGGCGCCCAGACGACGGCGAAGGCCGCAGCGAGGAAGCTGAGCGCCGGCATCGACGGGGCCAGCCGGCGGCCCAGCGCATAGACCACGAGCCCGACGGTGGAGAGATACAGGCCGTGGAGGAACCAGTAGCCTCGGAGCGAGCTGCCGAGAAGGCGCACCGGCTGGCTCCAGAAGAGCACCAGCGGGCGGTTCGCGTAGGGGAAGGAAAGGATTCCGGCGTCGTTGAGGGAGAGGAGCAGCCACTCGTCGTGGCCGCCGAAGTTCGTGGTCGCCACCCTGGCGTAGCCGGACCAGAAAACCCCGAGCAGGCTCCCCGCCACCGCGAGGAGCGCCCAGCGCCCTCCCCGCCGGCCGCGGTCGTCAGCCGAAGCGGCCACGGCACTCACGGTCGGCTTTCGGTCGCGCGGGGTCGGGCCGCCACCGCGATGATCGACGAGCCGAAGGGCAGGGACACGTGGCGGAGCAGCAGTCGCTCCAGGCCCAGGACCAGGCGCAAGGCCTCGTTGATCGGGGAAAAGACGCGGAGCTCCGCCGTGCGGCGCTCGCGGGCACGCCCCCGCCCGAAGAAGGCCCGTCCGATCACGCGCGTGGCCACGAGGGGGGGGACGAGCGGGCTCATGAAGTGCGAGAGGAGTCGCACCTCGAAGCCCGCGGCGAGGAGCTTCTCGCGCAGCTCCGAGCGCCGATAGCGGCGGCGGTGGTGGGCCAGCTCGTCCATCTCGTCGAACAGGAAGGGATGGGCGGGGACGGTCAGGGCCAGGTGCCCGCCCGGCTCCAGGATCGAGAGCAGGAAGCGAAGGGTCTCCACGTCCTCGTCGAGGTGCTCGAGGACGTCGAACAGCCCCAGGAGCGAGTACCCCTCCCCCAACGGGGGCATCCGGCCCTCGTCGATGAGCACGAGCGGCGTCTTCACCCGCGCGCGCACGATCCTCAGGCTCTCCGGGTAGGCGTCGCAGGCGCCGGCGACCTTGACCCCGCTCTCGGCGAGGAACTGGAGGAGCCCCCCGCTCCCGCACCCGATGTCGAACAGGCGGCCGGGGGCCCCCTTCCCCACCAGGCGCTCGATCGCGTCGCGGATGACCTCGCGCCGCGCCCGGAACCAGAAATGCTTCCGGTCGGACTCGGCCAGGAACGCGAAGTAGTGGGGGTCGAAGCCGGGAGCGCCCGTGCTCCCGAGCCGGAGGTCCAGGATCCCGTCGTCCGCGGGGTAGAGCCGCGGGCAGGCCGGGCAGCGGGCGCCGCCCTCCGCCGACTCGAGAGGCGAGCGGCAGGTCGGGCAGACGAGAGGGAGTCCGGACCAGGCGGCGCCGTCGCTCATGCTCGTGCGCCCTCCCGTCTCCCCCCCAACCAGGTCAGCGCCGCCCCCGCCAAGGCCAGAGCGGTGACCGTCATCCCCGCGAACAGCCCGGGGGGCCGATACTGCAGCCGCACTTTGTGGGTGCCCGCGGGGACGGGCACCGCGCGATGCTTGCCGTTGGCGCGGAGGACGGGCGCGCTCACCCCGCCCACGCTCGCCCTCCATCCGCGCGCGAAGCTGTAGCGGGTCAGGAGCAGTCCCGTCCCATCGCTCGTGACCTCGTAGCGCTCGTCGCCGGGCAGGAACGACTCGAGCCGCGCCGTGCCCTCGTGGCAGGAAGCGGCGGCGGGTTCCTCCAGGGCCACTTCTTGCGTCGGATCGAAGCCGACCTCGTAGGGACGACGGAGGGCATCCTCCGCACCGGAGGCGAGCGCAACCCGGCAGGCGAGCTGCGCATGCGGCCAGGGCTCGCGGACCCGGTAGCCGTGCACGGTGGCTCCCGGCAACACCTCCACTGCGGCCAGGGGAGCCAGATCCGGATGCTCCAGGGGATCGAGGCTCAGCACGTGCGAGACCGCCGCGTTGCGCAGCCAGGGAACGAGCGCGCCCGCCGCGCGGGGGTCGTAGTCGGCCGGCCCCAGCTCGCGGGGACGCGGGACGAACGACGTGAGATCGGTCGCCTCCGCCGCCTCCACGCGGTCGAGGAGGTTGCTGTACGGCGCGAGGATCTGCCGGTTGACGAAGAAGGTCGCGAGCCCCAGGTTGGGCCCTCCTCGCGCGAGAAAGGCCCGGACGGCGGGACTGTGGTCGAGGCCGTAGGAGAAGACACGCCCGCCCGTCTCCTCGCCCGGCCAAAGGGCCTTCACCTCGGGGAGGGGAGCGAAGAACGACGGCGCCGTCTGGGGGTTGACGCCGACACCGGCCCGGGCGAGGTCGAAAACGAGGAGCGCGAGGAGGAGGGCCAGGGCTTTTTCCGCCGGCACGCGCCCGCAGGCGACGATCACCGCGAGGACGAGGGTGACGAGGGCAACCGCGGCGACCGGGAGCGCGTCCTGAACCACCCAGTCCACCACCGCCGGGAATCGGGGCATCTCGATTCCCGCCCAGGCCGCGAGCCTCGGCCCCCCCGCAGTCACTCCCGCCGCGACCCCCAGTGTGATCGACGCGGCGATGGCCGAGGCCGCCGCGACGCGGGTCCACCCGAGGCCTTGGCGGAGCCGCTCCGCGCCCAGGCCCGCCAGCAGCGCAACCGCCAGGTGTGGGAGGAGCAGAGCCTTGCTCGGGAAGCGGAGCGACGAGAATAGTGGGAGCCGCAGGAGCAGGGGGGCCAGGCCTCCGGCCTGGCCGAGGCTGTACCAGAGGGCGAGCCCTGAGAGGCCCAGAAGTGCCATCCGCGTCCTCGGCTCGGCGGCGGGGAGCCCGGCCCAGGCCAGGGCCAGCGCCAACGGCCCCAGGTAGATGCTGAGGAAGTAGGGCAGGCCCTTGCTGAAGAAGGCGCCGCCCCACCACGCCTCCGGCGCAGTCAGAGGACCGAAGAGGTTGGGCACGAGGACCTGGAGCAGGCCCACGAGAGGTACCGCGTTGGCCAGGGCGACGTCCTGGGAAAAGCCCGCGCCGCGCACCGTCTCGGAGAGGAGGCCGGCCGTCACCGCCAGCGGCACCCCGGCCAGGCCCGCACCGAGAACGATCGCGCGCGCGAGACGGCGGGCGGTGACGGCGCCGGGCCGGGCCGCGAGCCCGAGGCCGAGACCCAGGAGGACGGCCTGGGCCACGAACTCGAGAGCGAGCGTCGACAGGGCGAGGGCGAGGACGGCGCTGGCGAGTACGATCGCGCGGCCCCCCCGGGTGGCCGCGCGACGCAGGGTGAGCGCCACGAGGGGCGCCCAGGCCAAGGCCTGCAGGAACACGTAGAGGTTGAGCGAGGAGAGCGGCCAGGCCCCCGAGGGCGTAGACGACTCCCGACGCGAAGGCTCCGGCCGCGCCGGCGCCCAGCTCGCGCGCGAGCGCGTAGGCGCAGAGAGCGGCGAGGGGGAAGTGCAGGGTGAGCAGCCAGGACGCGGCCACCGGGCCGGGGACAGAGGACGTGGAAGAGGTCGAGCGGGTAGAGGACGGGCAGGACGAACGAGCCCTCGTAGATGTAGGGGTTCCAGAACGGCCAGCGCCCCGCGGCCAGCTCGCGCGCGGCGAAGAGCGCGCAAGCGGGTAGAAGGTCACGCTGAAGTCGCGGAAGTAGTAGGTCCGCAGGGGAAGCGCGGCCCCGAGGTCGGGGAGGAGCGAGGAGATCGCGGCGAGCACGGGAAGCAGCCGGCTCGCCGCGGGCGACGGGCGCGAGTCGGGCGTCCGTCACCGGCCCGCCGGCGGCATCAGAGGCGCCGGCGCCGCCTTCTTCTGGGGCAGGAACCGCTCCATGAAGCGCGTGTCGAACCGGCCGGCCAGGAAGTCGGGGTCGTCCAGGATGCGGCGGTGCAGCGGGATGTTGGTCTTGATCCCCTCCACCACCATCACGTCGAGGCAGCGCCGCATGCGCGCGATCGCCTCGCGCGCGGTCGCGGCCGTGGGTCATGAGCTTCGCGACCAGGCTGTCGTAGTAGGGCGAGATCTCGCAGCCCTCGTGGGCGAAGGTGTCGACGCGCACGCCCGGGCCCCCCGGGGGCGTAGAAGTGGCGGATCGTGCCCGGGAGAGGGCACGAAGGTGACGGGGTCCTCGGCGTTGATGCGGCACTCGATGGCGTGCCCGCTGAACACGCACGTCCTTCTGGGCGAAGGAGAGCGGCTCGCCCGCCGCCACCCGGATCTGCTCCTTCACGAGGTCGCGGCCCGTCACCAGCTCCGTCACGCCGTGCTCGACCTGGATGCGGGTGTTCATCTCCATGAAGTAGTAGTTGCCGTCGGCGTCGAGCAGGAACTCGATGGTCCCCGCGTTCACGTACTGGACCGCCGCCGCCGCCTCCACCGCGGTGCGCCCCATGCGACGTCGCAGCTTCTCGGTCACGACGGGCGAGGGCGCCTCCTCGAGCAGCTTCTGGTGGCGCCGCTGGATCGAGCACTCGCGCTCGCCCAGGTGCACCACGTTGCCCTTGCGTGTCGGCCATGACCTGGATCTCGATGTGGCGCGGGCCCTCCACGTACTTCTCGATGTAGACGTCGGGGACGCCGAAGGCGGCCGCCGCCTCCGCCTGCGCGGCCCGGAAGGCCTGGGCCAGCTCCGCCGGGGCTGCGCACGATGCGCATGCCGCGCCCGCCGCCTCCCGCCGAGGCCTTGAGGATCACGGGAAAGCCGATCTCGCGGGCGACCCTCACCGCCTTCTCCTCGTCCTCGAGCACGCCCGGCGAGCCGGGGAGCACGGGCACGCCCGCCTTCATCATGGCCTTCTTGGCCCGGCTCTTGTCCCCCATGAGGCGGATGGCCTGGGGTCCCGGGCCCGATGAACTTGATGTTGCAGGCCTCGCAGATCTCGGCGAGGTAGCTGGACTCGGAGAGGAAGCCGTAGCCGGGATGGATGGCGTCGGCCCCCGTGATCTCCGCCGCGCTGATGATGGCGGGGATGTTGAGGTAGGAGTCGATGTTCCGCGGCGGGCCCGATGCAGACCGCCTGGTCCGCGAAGCGGACGTGCAGGCTGTCCTGGTCGGCCTCGGAGTAGACGGCCACCGTCTTGATGCCCGAGCTCCTTGCAGGCCCACATCACCCGCAGGGCGATCTCGCCCCGGTTGGCGATCAGGATCTTCTTGAACATGCGGCGGGGCCCGGCCCGCGCTCAGGCGCCGGGGCGGAGGGTGAAGAGGGGCTCCCCGTACTGCACGGGCTGGCCGTTCTCGGGATGGACGCGCACGATCTCCCCCGCCACCTCCGCCTCGATCTCGTTCATGAGCTTCATGGCCTCGATGATGCAGAGGACCTGGCCCACCTTCACGCGGTCGCCCACGGCCACGAAGGGGGGCGAGTTCGGGTCGGGGGCACGGTAGAAGGTCCCCACGATGGGGCTCTTCACCAGCGTTTCCTTGTCGTTCGACTCCGCCTCCGCGGGGGCGGAGGGGGCGGGAGCGGCCACCGCCACCGGGTTCGAGGGGGCACCCGCCGCCACCGGAACGGACGGCGCCCCCGTCGGTGCGCCCGCGTGGTTCGACGAGGGCTGTCGGCAGATGCGGAGCTTCACGCCTTCCTGCTCGAGCTCGAACTCCGTGATCGATTGCTCTTCGAGGATCTGCAGGATCTCTTTGAGCTCCCGGACGTCCAAGGTTGCTCCTTCCAGGCGGGAACGGGTTTTCTGCGGGAAGAGAGGCCGTATTATTGGCGCCCCCCCCGGCCTTGTCAACGGCGGCGCCTACTGGAATTCCTTCTGCAGGGCGAGCCCGGCGAGGCGCAGGGCGAACCGCGCCCGCCCCGTGACCGCCCCCGGAGAAAGCGCGGCGAAGATGAAGTACTCGGCGGTGATCCCCACGAGGAGCGCCGTCATCTTCTCCGTCACCACCGAGAGCTCGCGCAGGTCGCCGAGGCCGGTGTCGCTGGCCGCGGAGACGCTGGCCCGCAGCAGGGTCGTATATTCCGCGGCCACCGCCTCCAGGTTCGGGTCCGGACGCACCACCAGCTTCTCGATGGGGATGCCGTCCGTTCCCATGATCATGACCACCTGCGTCTCGGGCACCCGATCGGAGATTCCCTGGAGGACGGCCGCGAAGGCGGGCACCGCGCTCATGCTCGTTTCACCAGGGCCAGGAGCTGCTCCAGGCGCATGATCTGGCCCTCGATCACCCTCCGGCGCGCCGAGCGCTCCTCGTCGGCCGCCGGGGGCGACGAGCGGCGGATCTCGGCCAGGCGAGCGCGGTAGCGCTCGTTGGTGGGCTCCCGTTCCAGCAGCTGCTCGTAGGTTTCGAGCGCCTTGTCGAGGGCGCCCTGGCCGAAGTACAGCTCGGCGAGGGTGGGCGAGAGCAGGGGCTCCGCCGGCGCGGAGGCCGGGGAAGCGGGCGCCGACGGAGCGAGCGGGGCCACCGGCGCGGGCGCCGCCGGGACCGGGGGAGGAGCGGCGGGTGGCACCGCTTCCGCGGACGGCGCCGGAGCACCCGGCGCGTCCGGCGCGGGTGCCCACTCGAGACGGATCGCGTCGAGCGGCGGCTTCGGCGGTGGAGCGGCGGAGGGCGGAGAGATCGGGAAGGTCACGACGGGCACGCGCGTGGTGTCGACGGAATCGCTGGCCGGGGACGCCGCCCGCTCGCGTGCGCCGACCTCCTGGGTCTCCTCCAGGGCGCGCACACGGGGCGGAGCCGGAGCCCGCCAGCCGGTGTCGAGCACCGGGTCCGGGGCCGGGGGACCACCCAGGGGAACGCCCTCCGACGCGGTCGACGGAAGCGCGATGGGAATCGGCGGCGGTGCGACCCGGATCGGGGGGGCGGGCATCGCCGGGGCCGGCAGGGGCGGCTCGGGCGGTAACGACGGCGGCGCCATGCGTACGGGGCCCGCCTCCACCGGTTGCGGGCGCGGCGCTTCCGGTAGGAGGACGGGCTCGGAAGCGAGGCTCGACGAAGGCGTGAAGTCGAAGACGGGAGCCGGGGTCGCGGGCAGCGTCGGGGCTTCCGACGCCTCCTTTTCGTCCGGGAGGGAGCGTCCGGGAAGAGAGGACGGTTCCGCCCGCAGCGGACTGGGCACGTTGAACGGAGCCTCGAGGTCGAAGCTCTCCTCGACGAGGGTGGGGGCGGCGGGGGGCTCGGGCTCCGGCGGCGCCGGAAGGGGTGGGCGCAGGGGAGGCTCGGCCACCGCTGCCGGTGCCGGAGCCTGCACCTCGAACTCGGCGGTCGCGCTGGCCGTCCGCGGGGGAGGCAAGGGCGGCCGCGGGGGGACGGTCGTGCGCGCCGACCCCGCCGCTTCGGCAACCGGTGCGGGCGCGGCGGGCGGAGGCGAAGCGGGGGCGGGACCGGGTGCATGGCCCTCCGGACCCTTGCGGACCATCGTCGGTGCGCTCAGCTTCTGCTCGAGGGCGCGGATCTGGGCCTCCACGTTCTTGTCCGCGGGAGCGAGACGCTGGGCGGCGCGGTACTGCAGGAGCGCCGACCCGAGGTCGCCGACGCCTTCGAGGCATTCCGCGAGGAACCGGCTGGCCAGGATGTTGTCGGGAGCCCCGCGCAGCACGGTCTCGAACTCGAGGCGGGCCGCGGGGAGGTCGCCCGACTCCAGGAGGGCCCGGCCCAACGTCATGCGCGCCGAGGGGTAGTTGGGCTGCTGGGCGAGGCCGGTGCGCGCGACGCGGATCGCCTCCTCGTGCTCGCCCTCCTTGCGGAGCTCCTCGGCGAGCTGAGCGAAGAGCCGGGAGCCCGGCTCGCGCTCCAGACGCCGGCGAAGCTCTTCGATTCGCGGATTCTCAGCCAAGATGCCTCAGGCGCCTCGCGGCCAGGGGCCCCATTGCCTCCAGAAGACGAAGATCAGGCTAACACGAGGCGGGCGGGCCTGGAACCGGGGCGAGGCTCCCTGGCATCGTGGGGCGCTAGATCAGCAGGATTTCGACCGAGTTCTCGAACCGGCCGTTGATGTCGAAGCCGTAGGGCATCGCGAAGACGGTCACTGTCGATCCCGCACTCGTGCCTGCGACGTACACCACCTGGGCGATCCCGTTGGTGTCGGTGCTGACGGAGATCGCCGCCTGCAGGGGTCCGACCAGGACGCTCCCCGCCACGATGAACCCGTCTCCGCTGAAGCTGACCAGGAGCTGGCGGCCGGGCGCGGGACGGCCGTTCTGGTCCCGGACCGTGATTCGCACCACGGACTGGCTGACCCCGTCCGCGTTGACGATGTCGGGGTTCGCGGCCATCTGCAGGGACAGGCCGGTCTCGCTGGGGCCCACCAGGGGGGGGACGGGCACGTCGTCGAGGCCACAGCCGTTCATGGCAAGGATGAGGGCGAGCGCCCCCCAGGCAGGCCACTGCCGGGCCGGGGTGCTGTGCCGAGCGGGAAGTCGCATGAGAGCCTCTCCCTATTACCCGCCCACAACGGGGCAAGTCGTCTTGTCGTCGTTGAAGTCCGCAAAGTCGATCTGAAGGCGGCCGGTGGCCGCGTTCGTCGACTGACCGCCCAGGGTCCGGCCCTGAAACGTGACCTGCGCGAACATCGTGACCACCGCGGGACCCCCGCCCCCCACCAGCTGGCTGAGCGGCGGCTCGACCTTGGCCTGGCGGCGGACCACCTCGATGGAAAAGTCGGCGGTTCCGTTGAGGGGGACGCGCGCGGTCAGGTTCCCGCTGATGGTGTAGGGCACGTCCACGCCCTGGTTGGCGCGCCCGTCGGAGCGGTAGTACTGCACCTCGTACCTCTCGACGTAGATATCGCCGAAGGTGTCCTGGCCGGTGGCGTGGAAGTTCTTGGGCACGGCGTTCAACGTCAGGGTGACGCCGTCGGGGCAGATGCTCCCGGTGCTGATCCGCACGTCCGAGTCCATCGGGACGCCGCCGTTGATGTCTCGGACGATCAGCGTCACCGTCGCGTTACCGTCTTTCCCGTAGTCGCTGGTGCAGCCGAACGCGATCAGGGCCCCCAGCCCCACGGTGGGGATGAGCTTCATGAGAGGCCTCCAACCAGGGTTTGTCGGTTGCCGGAGCTTCATTTCACAAGCACTCATTGGCCATCTACCCCTTGACGATCCGCGGCGTGATGAACAGCAACAGCTCGTTGTTCGTGTTGGTCAGGAACCGGTTGCGGAAGAGGTAGCCGAGGATCGGCAGCTTGCCCAGGAAGGGCGTCGACGACTGCGAGGTCTGCTCGTTGCTCTGGTAGATGCCGCCGATCACCGCGGTGGACCCGTCCCTGACGAGGACGATGGTCTTGGCCGACTGGGTGTTGATGGGCGGGATGCCGTTCACGAGGTTCGCGAAGTCCGCCGAGTTGTTCTCCACGTTCGAGGTTCAGGATCACCGTGCCCGCCTCCGTGATCTGCGGCGTCACCTTGAGGGTCAGCACCGCGTCCTTGAACGTCACCGTGACCGTGTTGTTGGCCACGGTCTGGATCGGGATCTGGACGCCCTGCTTGATCTCGGCCTCCTGGTTGTTCTGGGTCGTGACCTTCGGCGTCGAGAGCAGGCGGCCGCGGCCCTGGCGCTCGAGCGCGGTGAGGGCGGCGTCGAGGTTGAAGCTGCCGAGGATGTTGCCGAGCGAGACGCCGAGCGCGGTGTTGAAGCCGCTGGCGGGCAGGTTGACCGCGTAGCCGCGGCCGGGCAGTGCCGATGCCGGCAGCGGTGGCCTGACCGCCCTGGTCGGCGGGGATGCCGCCCGTGCTCGGCACGCCGGTGCCGTTGATGATGATCGAGTTGCGGGAAGGCCAGGTTCGTGGTGTTGCCGTAGCGCGGCGACTGCTCGCTGGTTGAAGCCCCACTGGATGCCGAGGTCACGCGTGAAGTTCCGGCTCGTGACCACGATGCGGGCCTCGATCTCCACCTGCGGAGTGGCGCGGTCGAGCTCGGCGATGAGCGTCCTTCGCCTTCTCGATGTAGCTCGGGCAGGTCGCGTGATGATCATCGTGTTCGTGCGCTCGTCCACGTTGATCGTGGCCGCGCGCGGACAGGGCGCCCGCCTTCTTGAGGACGTCCGGCGAGGTCGGCGGCCTTGGCGTAGGAGATGCGCTTGCGTGAAGTCGACGAGGTCGCCGGCCAGCGCCTTCTCCTCGGCCAGCTTCCGCCGTCTCCTGCTCCTCCTTCTGCGAGGTCGGCCAGGCGGGCGATGCGGATGACGTTGTCCTCGAGGGTGTAGCCCAGGCCGTTGGTCTTCAGGATCAGGTCGAGGGCCTGGTCCCAGGGGACCTCGGTCAGCTTCAGGGTGACCTTGCCGGCTGACGCCGGGGTTCACCACGACGTTGAGGCCGCTGATGTCGGCGAAGAGCCGGAAGATGTCCTGCAGGTCGCCGTCCTTGAAGTCGAGGCTGATCGGCGTGCCCCGTGTACTTCTTGGCGCCGGTGGTCGGGGTCGATGCTCGAGGCCCTGCGCGGCGATCTGCGGCTCGGGCAGCGCGGGCATGCTGAGGGCGCCCGGCCCGGGGGCAGGGAGGATCGTGATGGGCGCCTGCGGTCCGGGGTCGAGGGCGCGGCGGCGGCGTCCGCGGCCGCTCCGCGCCGGCTCCGGCGCCGGTCGCAGGGCCGCGAGGGGGGCGGGCGCGGGCGTCGCTGCCCTTCGCCGAAGACGATCTTGCACGCCGTCGCGCTGCCCTCGACGATGCGGTAGGGCGCGCGCGCCGACAGGTCGAGCACGAGACGCGCCACCTTGGGGGAGGCCGCGCTGAACTGGCCGAGGCGCACCTTGCGCACGGGGCCCTGGTTCACGTCGAGGCTGCGCACGGGCGCTCGGCTCGACCACGTCGGTGAAGTCGATCACCAGGCGGTCGGGGTTGCCGAGGAAGAAGTCCTGGTACTGCAGGTGGCCGTCCGCGCGGACGGTCGACTGCGAGCTGGCCGCCGTCCTCGCTCCTGCTGCACGGAGACGATCCGCGTGGCCTTGGCCGCGCTGCGGGCAGGCGTCTCCGGGCCCTTGGGCTTCTCGGCGAGCTGGGGGCGGCGCGCGGGGGCGGCTCTCCGCCACCGCGTGCGGGACGCGGAGGCCGACCGCGGTCGTCTCCGGCGCCGGGGGCGCTCGCCGGCGGCGGCGGCCGCGGGCTCCGGCGCCTTCGGTCCGGTGGGCGGCGGCGCTCGCCGGACGCTCGAAGACCAGGTTCAGGTCCTGTCCCTTCGAGAAGATCTGGTAGGGCACCAGGCTGGCCAGGCGGACCTCGAGGCGGGCCAGGCTGCCGTCCGTCGGCGCGGGCCATGGCTGGTGACGCGCAACGACTCGACCTCGCGGGTCCCCACGTTGATCCGCGAGGGCACCTTCGAGGCGTCCACCTCGGGAATGTCCACCACCAGGGTGAGGGGGTCGGGGCTGTAGTAGGTGTACGCCAGCGGGCCGGTGCACTCCACGACGAGGCGCGTCGACCGCTCGGTGCTCTCCTGGCGGATGTCGGTGATGGCCGTCGGGGCGTCGTCCTGGGCGGGCGTCCGCGTGGCGCCCAGCGCCGCGAGGACGACCGCCGCCAGGATGACCCCAGCGAGCTTGGCTCTCATTGCCTCGCCTCCTCGGACGGATACAGGCTCTTCTTCACGTCGCGGGTCTTCGACGGGCGACAGCGGGTCCGTCACCTCCTGCCGGAAGCGTGACGGTGGTGGCGTCGATGGCGGTGATCACGCCGTCGAAGAGCCGCTGCCCGACGTTCACGAAGTACGACTTGCCGTCGGTGCCCAGGAAGCATCGCGATGTAGCCGGGTCGGGCGGCGATGCCGGCGCCACCTCCCCCGGTCTTCACGATCCCCTTGAGGGCGACCTCCTGGATGAGGAAGCCTTCCATCCCCGGCTTCCGTGTCTTCGGGCCCCGGTCGGCGGCCACCGGCTTCTGCAGGCTCACGAAGGGGTCGCGCCGGCCCTGCGGGTTGTAGGTGTAACCGCCCGGCGCGGCTCCAGCTCCTGTTCGAGGATCGACGTGGTCGGCTTCGTCGGTCTTCGGCGGTTCCGCCGGCGGCGGCAGAGGCGGGGGCCTGGGCCGAGACGGCGCCCGGCCAGGCCGGCCAGGAGCGAGCGCGGCCAGGAGCGAGCGTGCGGCGCTCGCGTCATGGGGCCATCCGAGCTCGCGGTCATCGACCCGGCGCGCCCGGCGGCGCCGGGGGCCGGAGGGCGAGCGTCCACGTACACGAAGGTGGTGGCCACGCAGGAGGCCGTGATCGTGTTGGAGGCCGTCTGCTGACCGTGGGCCGTGATCTTGATGTTGCCCATGTTCACGAGGCGCGAGCAGCCGGCCGACGCGGTCGAAGAACATGCCGAGGTTGTGGTAGGTCCCCTCCACGTCGATGTTGATCGGCCACTCCTGGTAGAACTCCTTGTTCACCGTCGGCCCCGGGCGTGAACTTCTTGATGATCAGGTTCGACTGCGCGGCCAGAGGTACTGCACCTTCCGCATCAGGTCGGGCGTCTCCTTCTCGGGGGGCAGGATGCGCTTCAGGGTCTCGAGCTTGGCCTCCAGCAGCGGCACCTCGCGCTGGAACTCCTGGAGCTTGTTCGGCGGTCGACCTCGAGCGCCCGGATCTCCTTCTGCAGAGCTGCTCCAGCCGCGCCTTCTTGGTCGTCTCCTCGGTCGAGAGCGTCCGAGTACCAGAAGTAGTAGAAGAGCGCCGCAGATCAGGGCGGCGAGGACGATCGAGACGCCCAGCTGGCCGGCCAGGGGGAGTCTGCGTGAGGCTGTTGTCGGCCATGCTCCTCTCCTCCCTACGGCTTCGCCGCGGGCGGCGCCGCCGGGCGCGGGGCGCCGCCGCGAGCCGCCGCGGCCTGGGCCGCCTGCCTTGGCTGCGACCTCGGGGTTCTTGAACGTGGCCTGGACGGTCGAAGGTCACGATGTTGTTGGCTCCGTGCTCGACACCAGATCCACGGTCGGGAACCAGCCGCTGCGCTGCAGGGCGCTGATGAAGTCGGCCACCGAGGTGAGGCTGTTGCTCTGGCCCGTGAAGCTTCACGCCGGTCCGCGGTCTGGTCCAGGCCGGTCAGCCAGACGAAGTCGGGCAGCGCCTTGGAGATCTCGTCCAGCATGTGGACGGGGCCCGTCTGCTCCGCCTTGAGCCGCTCGATCAGGTTGACCTTGTGCTCGAGCAGGATCCTCTCTTGGCCTGGAAGGCGTCCACCTGCACCTTGATCGCCTGCAGCTCGCGCTGGCGCTTCTCGGTCGGCGGCGATCTCCGGTCGAGGTCCGGAGCTGCGCCGACTTGAGCCACCAGAGCGGCCGCGCAGAGGACGGCGGCGCCGCCCGCGAAGAGGCCGAGGAACAGGTAGGCCTGGAATGCGCCCGGCGGCGCCGCCGCCGCCGCCGGCCGCCTTCTTCTTCTGCGGTCGGCCGCTCGGCGGCGAGGAGGTTGATGCGGATCATCGGTCGCCCACCTTTCGCACGGCGAGCCCGACGGCGATGGCGGCCGAGGGGCCGATCTCGTTGATGAAGTCGGGGTCGAAGTCCCGCGGGTTGTAGGTCACGTTGTTGAAGGGGTTCAGGATCTCGACCCCGGCCTCGAAGCGGTCGGCGAGCAGGTCGCTGCAGGCCCTGGACCTTCGAGGTGCCGCCCGGACAGGAAGATGCGGTCGATCCGGTCCTCGGAGCTCGTGGCCTTGAAGAAGTCGAAGGTCTTCTGGATCTCGAGCGCGATGTTCTCGGAGACGGCCTGGAGGATCGGGCGGAGGTTCTCGGGGGCCGCCCCGTCCACCCGCTCGCCCTTCTTGAGCGCCTCCGCCTGGTCGAAGGAGAGGTTCAGGTCCTTCTGGATGGCGTCCGTGTACTGGTTGCCGCCCACCGCGATGTCGCGGTTGAAGATCGAGGTGCCGCCCTTGATGATGTTGATGTTCATGATGGAGGCGCCGACGTTCAGGAGCGCGACCACCCGGCCCGGGTCGATCGCCGTAGTTGACCTCGTAGCAGTTCTGCAGGGCGAAGACGTCCACGTCCACGATCGGCGGCGGTCTTGCCGGCCTGGCTGATCGCCGAGGTGTAGTCGCTGATCTTGTCCTTCTTGACCGCGACCAGCAGCACGTCCATGTTCCCGCCGGACCCGCCGCCCTCGATCACCTCGTAGTCGAGCGAGACGTCCTGGATGTCGAAGGGGATGTACTGCTCGGCCTCCCAGTGGATCGACTCCGCCAGCTCCTCCTGGCTCATCTGGGGCAGGCTGATCTTCTTGACGATGACCGCGTTGCCCGGAGACGCTGGTGGCGACGTCGCTCGGTCTTGATCTTCTGGGAGGTGAAGAGCGCGCTGGATGGCGTCGATGACCGCGCCGGAGTCCATGATGGCGCCGTCCACGATCGCCTCGGGCGGCAGCGGCTCCATGCCCGATGTTGACGAGCTGGTACTCGGCGCCGCCCTTGCCGCCCGGCCTTCAGCTCCACGGCCTTGACGGCCGAGGAGCCGATGTCGAGGCCGACGAGTCCCTTCTTCTTGCCGAACAGAGCCACGGGCGCCTCTCTCTCACATGACGGCCGCTCGTCCGACCCCGTCCTACCGCCACGCGCCCGCTCCGGCCTCGCCGACGCGCGGTCATATTCGGAACCGTAGACGAGACTACGACTTACGAAAAATAGTTAAAGTGCTTCCTGAAGCTAGCAGAGGGCCAACCTCATGTCAAGCGAAAAATGAGGGTGCGTCAAGTAACTCATCGAGGAGACTCGACTACTCGGCCTTCGGAGGCCCCTTCGCCCACGCCACGCGCGGTCTGGTGCCCCCAGCGAGCCCCAGACGGACACAGGCACCAGTGACTGTGGCGGTCGGAGCTCGAAACGGACTGAGCCCGCTCGCAGCGAGCGATGCGTCGGGTCGCTTGCGGGCCTAGAACCGGATCTTGACGTCCGGATCGTCCTTGGCGTGGATCGTGTCGATGAAGCGCACCTGGTGCGGCATCGTCGGTCATGACGAGGCGTGTGGGTCCGCATGCCGTCGCCGAAGAAGCGCACGCCCTTGAGGAGCGTGCCGTCCGTCACGCCCGCCGCCGCGAAGATCACGTTCTTGCCGGGCGCCAGGTCCTCCGTCCGGTAGACCCGGTCGAGGTCGGCGATCCCCATCTTCTTGAGGCGCTCCGCGTCCGCGGGCTTCGTGAGCACCAGCCTGGCCCTGGATCTCGCCGTTCAGGCAGCGCATGGCGGCGGCGGTGAGGACGCCCTCGGGGGCGCCCCCCGTGCCCATGACCGCGTGGACGCCCGTGCCCGACGACCGCGGCGCGTGATGCCCGCGGAGAGGTCGCCGTCGCCGATCAGCCGGATGCGTGCCCCCGCCTTGCGGATGTCGGCGATGAGCTTCTCGTGGCGGGGCCGGTCGAGGACGATCACCACCAGGTCGTGGACCTCGCGGTCCAGAGCCTGGGCGATGGCCTTCAGGTTGTCCTCCACGGGGGCGTTGATGTCGACCTTGCCCTTGGAGGACGGGCCCACGACCAGCTTGTCCATGTAGATGTCGGGGGCGTTCAGCAGGCCGCCCTTCTCGGAGGCGGCGAGCACCGCGATCGCGTTGCTGGCCGCCGGTGGCGCAGAGGTTCGTGCCCTCGAGAGGATCGACCGCGATGTCCACGGGCGTGCCCGCCCTTGCCCACCTTCTCGCCGATGAAGCAGCATGGGGGCCTCGTCACGCTCCCCCTCGCCGATCACGATGGTGCCGTCGATGTCGACGGTCTCCATCTCCTTGCGCATGGCCTCCACCGCCACCTGGTCGGCGTACTTGCGGTCGCCCTGGCCCATGGTGCGGGCGGCGGCGATGGCCGCCGCGCTCCACGACCCTCACGAACTCGAGCGGCAGAGGTCGTCGCGATGCATCCTGCTGGAGGCTCCTACCGGGTCACGGCGGCCTGACGGTACGCGGGCAGCTCCACGCGCCGCGGCTTGTCCTGCCGGTAGCCGAGGGCGTAGTCGGCCTGCATGATCTTGTGGATCTCGCGGGTCCCCTCGTAGATCACGGCCGCCTTGCGAGTTGCGGTAGAAGCGGCCGGCCGGGTACTCGTCGGAGAAGCCGTTGCCGCCGTGGATCTGCACGCAGTCGGAGGCCGCGCGCTCGCTCTTGACGGTGGCGAACCACTTGGCGAGCGAGGTCTCGCGCGTGTTGCGCTTGCCCTGCGTTCTTGAGCCAGCCCGCCCGCAGCCAGAGCAGCCGCGCCGCGTCGTAGTCGGAGACCATCTCCGCGATCATCTCCTTCACGAGCTGGTGCTCGCCGATGGGCACGCCGAAGGTCTTGCGGCTCCTTCGCGTACCTCACCGAGGCGTCGAGGCAGGCGCGGATCGAGTCCCGTGGCGCCCGCCGCCACCGTGTAGCGGCCGTTCTCGAGGGCGAACATGGCGATCTTGGAAGCCCTCGCCCTCCTTGCCCACGCAGGTTCTCGGCCGGGACCTCGACGTCCGCCAGGTGGAAGCCGCCGGTGTTGCCGGCCAGGATCCCCCACTTCTCCTTCATCGTGTAGGAGCTGAAGCCCTTGAAGGCGCGCTCCACGATGAAGGCGCGAGAGCCCGCTGTGGTCGCGCTTCTTCTTCTTCTCCTGGTCGGTCCAGGCGATGACCAGGAAGTGGTCGGCCACGTCGGCCAGGCTGATCCAGATCTTCTCGCCGTTCAGGACGTAGCGGTCGCCCTTCTTGCACCGCGGTCGTCTGGATCCCCACCGCGTCGGAGCCGGCGTTGGGCTCGGTGAGGCCGTAGGTCGCGATCTTCTCGCCCTTGGCCTGGGGGACGAGGTACTTGCTGCTTCTGCTCCTCCGTGCCCCAGCACCAGAGGGTCATGCAGTTGAGGCCCACGTGCACGGACATGATCACGCGCAGGTGGGTGTCCACGTACTCGAGCTCCTCGCGAGGCGAGGCCGAGGCTGATGTAGTCCATGCCCGCCCCGCCGTACTCCTCGGGGATGCAGATGCCCAGGAGCTGCAGCTCGGCCATCTCCTTCAGGAAGCTCGCGCTCGAAGCGGTGCTCCCGGTCGAGGTCGTGGATCCTGGGCGCCACCTCGCGGCGCCGCCCAGTCGCGCACCATCTTCTCGACCTGCTTGTGCTCCTCGGACAGCTCGAAATCGATCATTGGGATTTCCCCTCGGCTTGCGTGCTCGCGGCCGGCGTCTCTTCCGGCGCGGACTCCGCGTCTTCGGGCAGGACCGCACCTTCCGCGAGCACGCGCTGGGCGTCGGCGGCGCGCTCCGCGGGAACAAGCACCCGCACCAGCGAGAGCGCTCTCACGCTGGGCATCGGCTCCTGCCGATAGCTCTGGTCGATCACCCGCGCGTCGATCCCGGCCTCGCGCAGGCGCAGGGCGATGAGCTCCGCCTCGTACACCTGCCCCGCCTCCCGGACCGTCTCCCAGTCGCCGTGGGACGGCGCCTTGGCCATCAGCGGTCCTTCCAGACCGGCTTGCGCTTCTCCATGATCGCGCGCAGCCCCTCCTCCGCGTCCTCGGTGCCCATGAGCTGGTTCAGGTAGACGTCCTCGGCGTGGCGGACGCGCGTCCGCGAACGGCAGGTCGAGGGCCCCCGTCGATGGCCCGGCGGGCGTACTGCATGACCGGCGCGCTCGCCTCCTGGAAGCGCTGGATGAGCGCGCGCCGCCTCCGCCTCCAGCTTGTCGTCGGGGACCGCCCGGGTGATGAGCCCGATCCGCTCCGCGTCGGCGGCGGTCAGGCTGCCGCCGCCCAGGATCAGCTCGAAGGCCCGCTTGCGGCCCACCAGGCGGGGCAGCAGCGGCGGCGGCCACGGTGTTGAAGACCCCGCCCTTGATCTCGGGATGCCCGAACTTGGCCGCGCTCGCCGCGGCCAGGCACATGTCGCAGCCGGCGGCGAGCATGCTGCCCGCCCCCAGCGCGGGGCCCGCCACGACCGCGAGCGTGGGCTTGTCCAGCTTCAGCGAGGTTCTCGAAGATCGCGCCGGAAGTCCTCGAGCATCACGTAGGCCCGGTCGCCCAGGTGGTCGGTGAGCTCGAAGCCCGCGGAGAAGTACTTGCCGGCGGCGGCCAGCACCACGAGCTTCACGTCCCGCTGGTACTCGAGCGACTCCAGGGCGGTGTTCAGGTCGCTCCATCATGTCGATCCGAGAGCACGTTGGCGGGGGGCCGGTTCAGGGTGATGCGGGCGATGCCCTGCACGGTGTCGAGCTGGATGTGCTTGAAGCTCGTGTCCCGGGCGGGGGCGAAGATGTCGGCGTCGTGCGGGTCTTCGAGGTCTTCGGCCATTCCCTAGCGCCCCTTTCTACTCCGTCACGCGGCCTCGAAGGCCGCGGCCAGCCCCATGCCCCCGCTGATGCAGAGGGTGGCGAGGCCGAGCCGGGCCCCGCGCCGGGCCATCTCGTGCAGCAGGGTGACCACGATGCGCGCGCCCGTGGCCCCGATGGGATGGCCGAGGGCGATGGCGCCGCCGTTGACGTTGAGCCGCTCCGGATCGAAGTGCAGCTCGCGGTCGCAGGCCAGGACCTGGGCCGCGAAGGCCTCGTTGACCTCGACGAGGTCGAAGTCCGGTCGAGGCGCAGCGACAGCTTCTCCAGGAGCTTCTTCACCGCGGGGACGACGCCGATACCCATGACGTGGGGATCGACCCCGGCGGCGGCGACGCCCAGCACGCGCGCCATGGGCCGGACGCGAGGCGGCCCGGGCCCGCTCCCGGGAGGTCACCACCAGCGCCGCCGCCCCGTCCGTGATCCCCGAGGAGTTGCCGGCGGTGACCGTCCCGCCCTCGGCCTGGAACACGGGGGGGAGCTTGCGCCAGGGACTCGAGTGTCGTCTCGGCCGCGGATGCTCGTCCCGCGCGAACGTCCACCTCGCCCTTCTTCCCCGGCACCTTCACCGCGAAGGTCTCCGCCTCGAAGCGCCCTTCCGCGAGGGCCCGGGCCGCCCGCTCCTGGCTGCGCAGCGCGAAGCGCGTCCTGCTCCTCGCGGCCGATCTCGTAGCTCCCGGCCAGCCGCTCCGCCGTCTCCCCCATCACCATGCTCGACAGCGGGCAGAGGAAGCCGTCCTGGTACATGCCGTCCACCAGCGGCTGGTGGCCCATACGGTAGCCCCAGCGGGCGCCGGTGAGCAGGTAGGGGACGCGGCTCATGGACTCGACGCCTCCGGCCAGCACGACCTCGGCGTCGCCGTCGCGGACGGCGCGGGAGGCGAGGTCGATGCGCCTTGAGGCCGCTGCCGCAGGCCATGTTCACGGTGAAGGCGGGGACTTCCTGGGGGATGCCGGCTCTGTAGGAGACCTGACGGGCCACGTTGGGGCCGCCTCCGGCCTGGCGGGCGCAGCCGAAGACGACCTCGTCGACGTGGTCGGGGGCCAGGGCCGCTCGGCGCAGGGCCTCCGCGACGCTCTGAGCGCCGAGCGGCCCTGGGGGTAAGGAGGCGAGCGAGCCGCCGAACTTCCCGATGGGAGTACGGACCGCCCCGGCAATCACGACGTCACGCATCTCCAAGCCCAAGAGCCACAAACATCGGAAGTGTCGAGGCTTATGGAGTGTATCACAACGCTTCGCGCGCCAAGAGAAGGCCGTCAGCGCTCGAGTCGGACCCCGGTCCCCCGGCCCGCGCCCAGCACCACCGCGGCGCTGCCACGGTGGACCGCGATCTCGAGCCGACCCCCGCTCCCCACGAGAGCGAGGAGCGCGCCTTCGGCCACGTCGGAGTAGGTCCGCACCAGGGGAACCGGCCGCGAGCCGACGAAGGCGCGAAGGGGCGGACCGGAGAGCGAGGCCACCTCGGCGGCGGTCAGGCTCGTGATCAGGTTGCCGAAGCGGTCGACGTGGAGGACGGTGGCTTCATACCCCGACCCGGTTCGCCGTGCCGTCGGGACTTCCAGGCGAACCGGGTCGCTCAGAGCCGGTCCCAGTGCCTCCAGCCTGCGTCGCGAGGGCGAGATGCCCGGCCACCGGTCCATAGACGTCGCGCCCATGGAAGACCGCGGACACTGGCTTCCGGAAGAACTCCGCATTCTCCAGCGCATGTACCCTCGCGTCCGTCCCCAGCACGAGGGTGAGAATGCCGTTATCTGGACCGACGTACGTCCGGCCGCCCGACGCTGCGGCGAGGCCGCGCTGAGATGATCCCACCCCGGGATCGACCACGGCCACGAAGATCGTGCCCGGAGGGAAGTACGCGTGAACCGCTTCCAGGGCGAGCGCACCAGCGAGGACGTCGTGCGCGGGCAGCTCGTGCACGATGTCGACGAGGGTGGCGGCCGGACACACGGCGAGGATCGCCCCCTTCATCGCCGCCACGTAGGTGTCGGTGAGACCGAAATCGGTCAGGAGGGCGATGGGGGGGGCCACGACCGGCATTGTAGAATCGGGCATGGAGCGTATCTACCTCGACCACAACGCCACGACGCCGATCGACCCGCGGGTCGCTCGAGGCCATGGTCGCGGTCCTGCGCGACGACTTCGGCAACCCCTCGAGCCTGCACTGGTTCGGCCAGCGGGCGCGGGCGGCGGTGGAGGAGGCCCGCGACCAGGTCGCCCGGCTCGTGGGCGCCGCTCCCGCCGAGGTCGTGTTCACGGGAAGCGGCACCGAGGCCGACAACCTGGCCTTGCGCGGAGTGGCGGCCCGGGCGCGCGAGCCGCGGCGCAAGATCGTGTGCACGACGATCGAGCACCACGCGGTCGTGAACACCCTGAAGGCGCTGGGCGAGGAAGGGTGGCCGATAGAGACCGTGCGCGTGAGCGGGGACGGCCTCGTCGACCTCGAGGACCTCGCGGACCGCGTGGACGAGCGGACCGCGCTCCTTTCGATCATGCTCGCCAACAACGAGACGGGGGTCGTGCAGCCGGTGGCGGAGGCGGCGCGCCTCGCCCACGAGCGGGGCGCGCTCGTGCACTGCGACGCCGTGCAGGCCGCGGGCAAGGTCGACGTGGACGTCGCCGCCCTCGGGGTGGACCTGCTGTCCCTCTCCGCCCACAAGTTCTACGGGCCGAAGGGAGTGGGCGCGCTCTACGTGCGGAGGGGCACGCCCATGCAGCCGCTCCTCCGGGGGGGCGCCCAGGAGCGCAACCGGCGCGCGGGCACCGAGAACGTGGCGGGCATCGCGGGAATGGGCGCGTCCGCCGCCCTCGCCCGCGAGTCGCGCGAAGGCGAAGCCGCGCGCCTGGCCATGCTGCGCGACCTCCTGGAAGCGACCCTGCTGGAGCTCCCGGGGGCGCTCCGGAACGGCGACGGCCCCCGCGTGCCCAACACCACCAACGTCTCCTTCGAAGGGACGGACGCCGAGGGCCTGGTGATGGCCCTCGACCTCGAGGGAATCGCCGTCTCCACCGGGGCGGCCTGCGCGGCGGGAGGCACCCGGCCCTCGCACGTCCTCACCGCGATGGGCCTCCCCCCCGACCGCGTGCAGGCCTCCCTGCGCTTCTCCCTGGGGCGCGGAACCAGGGAAGCGGACGTGGAACGGGCCGCGAACGCCGTGAAAACCTGCGTGGAGCGGCAGCGGCTGGCCGCGAACGCCTAGCGAACGGGGACGTGCTCCTCCGCGTGGTACGAGGAGCGCACGAGGGGACCGGACTCCACGTGCCGGTAGCCAAGGCCGAGGGCGAAAGCGCGGAGCCGGTCGAACTCCTCCGGCGCCCAGTAACGGACGATGGGCAGGTGGGAAGGCGACGGACGCAGGTACTGGCCCACGGTGAGCACGTCCGCGCCCGCGGCGCGGATCGCGCCCACGGTATCCCGCACCTCGTCCCATTCCTCGCCCAGGCCGACCATGATGCCGCTCTTGGTGAGGAGGCCCGCTTCGTGGGAGCGGCGGAGCAGCTCCAGCGACCGCGGGAAGCTGGCTCCGGGCCGCACGTGGCGGTAGAGGCGAGGCACGGTCTCCGTGTTGTGGTTCAGGACGTCGGGCCGGGCATCGAGCACGATGCGCAGGGCGTCCCAGTCTCCCTTCAAGTCCGGGATCAGGAGCTCCACCGCGCACTCCGGGACGCGGGCCCGGATCTCCCGGACCACCGCCGCGAAGATGCCGGCTCCGCCGTCCTTCTGGTCGTCGCGGTTCACGGAGGTGATCACCGCGTGGCGGAGGCCCAGGCGCGCCACCGCGTCCGCGACCCGGCGCGGCTCCTCGGGGTCGGGAGGGCGGCCGGGAAGGCCCGTCTTCACCGCGCAGAAGCCGCAGGCCCGCGTGCAGACGTCGCCCAGGATCATGAAGGTGGCGGTGCCCCGGTTCCAGCACTCGCCGACGTTGGGACAGCGCGCCTCCTCGCACACCGTGTGGAGATCCAGCTCTCGCATCAGGACGCGCAGGCGCTCGTAGCGCTCCCCCAGGGGGGCGCGCGCCTGGATCCACTCGGGCCGGGGCAGGAGAGGGACGGGAACGGAAGCGGTCATGCCGAGCGGAGGCTAGGTCCGAAGCGCCTCACGGTTCCTCGTCGTCGGTGTCTTCGTCGTCTTCGTCGTCGTCGTCGTCCCAGTCCTCGTCGTCATCGTCATCGTCTTCGTCATCGTCTTCGTCCTCGTCTTCGTCCTCGTCGTCGAGCTCGTCGTCGTCCTCATCCTCGAAATCGTCGTCGTCTTCGTCCTCGTCGTCGTCCACGTCCTCCTCGTCCTCGTAGTCGTCCTCTTCCTCGTCATCGAGCCAGAGGATCCCGTCGTTGTTCACGTCCCCTCCTCGTTGAAGCCGTGTACGGCGCCCCGGGCCCCCGCCCGCGGGTCCGGCCATTCTACCAATGGGGCCCGCCTCCCCGCCCCGATTCGTATTATCCTCTTTCCATCCGTCCGGAGCCTTGGCCCCGGATCGGGAGGGAACGCCTGAAATGATCATCGTTTGCCCGAGCTGCCAGGCCAAGTACAAGTTCGACGAGACCAAGCTGGGTGACCGGCCGAAAGCCAAGACGAAGTGTGCCAAGTGCGGGAGCGCCATCGAGATCGAGAACCCGCTGCTCGGCGCTTTTACGCTCCCCCCCGGCAGCCCCAATCCGGTCATTCCCCCGGCGGAAGAGGCCCCCCGAGAGGTCCTTTCGACCAAGCGCAACATGACCGTCGAGCCGGCCGCCCCCGAGCCGGAATACGGCAGCTCCACCGTCTCCGGCAAGGACGCGCACCGGATGGGGCTCATCGAGCTGCCCCGGGACAAGCGCTTTTCCCTGGCCGTGATCCAGGGAGAGGCCACGGGCCAGATCTACCCGATCACGAAGTCGCGCACGACGATCGGACGCTCGGGGGCCGACATCAACCTCGACGATCCCGAGGCCTCGCGCTCCCACGCCGCTCTGGAGATCATGGGAGAGAACGCGCTCCTCCGCGACCTCGGCTCCACCAACGGGACCTTCATCGAGATGGACCGCATCGAGCAGCACCAGCTCGGCAACCAGATGGAGTTCCGGATCGGCAGCCACGTGCTGATGTTCATCGTCACCGAGGTCGAGTAGGCCGCCTTTCTTCCGAGGCGAACCGACTACTTCACGACGTAGGGAAAGACGACACTCCCGGGCTCCGGAGTGTTGAGGGCGTCGAGGAGGGTGAAAACCGCGGCCGCGGTCAGGAGGATGGCCAGGGCCCACAGCCACCAGGGAGTGGTGGGGCGAAGGGATCCGTAGTTCTCCGGCGGGCCGCCGGAGTCGGGCCGACCGCTGGTTTTCATGGGCTCCTACAGTCTAACCCGGGGACGCCCGCCCTTGCCCCCGGGGTCAAGAAGCCATGCTAGATTCGTCTTTTCAATCGGGGGACCGCATGCGCGTGGTGGCCGCCATGTCCGGCGGCGTCGATTCCTCGGTGGCCGCGGCCCTTCTCCGGGAGGAGGGCCACGACGTGGTCGGGGTCTCCATGCAGCTCCACGACCAGACCGAAGGCACGGGACCATCCTTCGGACGCTGCTGCGCGCTCGACGACCTCCACGACGCCAAGGCGGTGGCCGCGCGGCTCGGGATCCCGCACTACGTGATGAACCTCGAGCGCTCGTTCCACGACGGCGTCATCGCTCCCTTCGTGAGCGACTACCTCGAAGGGCGCACCCCCCTGCCCTGTGCCCGCTGCAACACCGAGGTGAAGTTCCAGAGCCTGGTGGAGAAGACCCGGGCCCTGGGCATCGAGCACGTGGCCACCGGCCACTACGCGCGCAAGGACCGCGATCCGGCCACGGGACGCCCTCGTCTGCTCAAGGGCCAGGACGCGGACAAGGACCAGTCGTACTTCCTGTTCGGCCTGAGCCAGGAGCAGCTCGGGCGGGCGCTCTTCCCCGTCGGCCACATGGACAAGGGCGCCGTGCGGACGCGGGCGCGGGCCCTCGGCCTCCCCACCGCGGACAAGCGCGAGAGCCAGGAGATCTGTTTCGTGCCCGACGGCGACTACGCCCGCTTCGTGGAGCGCCATGCCCCCCCCGAGGACCGCTCCGGCCCCGTCGTCGACCGGGGGGGCCGCACGCTCGGCCGCCACGCCGGAATCCACCGTTTCACGGTGGGTCAGCGGAGGGGGCTGGGCCTCGCCTCGCCCCGGCCCCTCTACGTGCTCGCGGTGCTCCCGACCTCGCGCACGGTGGTGGTGGGGGAAGCCGAGGAGCTCGGCGGAGAGGCACTCCTCGCCCGGGACGTGAACTGGCTCTCCATCCCGGCGCCCGAGGGCGAGATCCGAGCCCGCGTCAAGATCCGCTACCGCCACCCGGAAGCGCCGGCCACGCTCTGCCCTCGGCCCGACGGCCGCGTCCTCGTGCGCTTCGACGCTGCCCAGCGCGCGCTGACCCCGGGGCAGGCCGCCGTGTTCTACGACGGCGAGGTCTGCCTGGGCGGAGGCTGGATCGAGGCCCCCGCCTAGCCGGCCTCGGCGCGCAGCCGGAGGAGGGCGCGGCGCGCCGCCTCCTGCTGCGCCTCCTTCTTGGAGTGGCCCTCGCCCTCCGCCACCACCCGCCCCTGGATCCAGCACTCCACCCGGAAGCGCCGCCGGTGGCTCGGACCCTCCTCCGCGACCACGCGGTACTCGGGCACGCTCTCGCCCCGGCCCTGCAGCAGCTCCTGGAGCGCGCTCTTCGGGTCCGGCACCTCGCCTTCCGCCTCGAGATCGCGCGCGAACTCGTCACGCACGAAGCGATGGGCGGCCTCGAAGCCTCCGTCGAGATAGAGGGCGGCGAGAAGGGCCTCGTAGGCGTCCGCCCAGAGCGCGGACTTGTGCCGGCCCCCCGTCTTCTCCTCTCCGCGCCCGAGGAGGAGCAGGTCCGGCAGCCCCAGCTCCCGGGCCCGCCGGGCCAGGCTCGCCGCGGAGACGAGCTGGGCGCGCGCCTTGCTCTTGCTCCCCTCCGTCCCCTCGGGATCGCGCCGGTGGAGGAGGTCCGCCACCACGAGGCCGATCACGGCATCGCCCAGGAACTCGAGGGGCTCGTTGTGACGGCCCCGACCGGTGACCTCCTCGTTCGCGCGGCTGCTGTGGGTCAGGGCGCGGTCGAGCAGGTCGAGGTCGGAGAAGCGATACCCCAGCCTCTGCTCGAGGGCGTGCAGCTCGTCCTCCCGCGGCTTCTTCACGGCGCGCGCTCGTAGACGACGGCCCCTCCTCCGAAAAGAAGGTCGGCTTGCGTCCCCATCGTCAGGCGACCTTGAGCAGGACGAGCGTCATGTCGTCGTGCTGGGCGGCCTCCCCGACGAACACTCGGATCTCGGCCAGGATGCGCTCCTTCAGCTCCTCGCCCGAGAGCTCCCGGCTCTTCTCGAGGATCCTCCGCAGCCGCCCCTCCCCGAACAGCTCGGACCGCGTGTTCATGGCCTCGGAGAGCCCGTCCGTGAAGAAGAGGAAGACGTCGCCGCTCGTGAGAGGCACCTCCGCTTCCTCGAGGATCTTCTCGAAGCGCTCCCCGCGGTCGATGCCCAGGCCGAGGCCCGGGGGGGTCGAGGACGTGAGTCGTGCCCGTTCCGGCCTCGAAGTGGATGATCGGGTTGTGGCCGGCCCGGGCATAGCGCATGGTCCTCCGGGCCGTGTCCACGACCGCGTAGGTCATGGTGATGAAGGACCGCGCGTCCATGCTCGCGGAGAGGATCCGGTTCGCTTCGGTGAGCAGGCGCGCCGGCGATTCGTAGATCCTCGACAGCGAGAGCACCAGGCCCTTCAGCTCCGCCATGTAGAGAGCGGCCGACGTTCCCTTGCCGGAGACGTCGGCCACGAGCACGCCCATGCGTGTGTCGGAGAGCGGGAGCAGGTCGTAGTAGTCGCCGCCCACCTCCGCCGCGGGAAGGCAGAGCGCGGCCACCCGCAGGCCGGGCAGCCGTGACCGACCCCTGGGCGGGGAGGAGGCTCATCTGGATCTGGCGGGCGATGCGCAGCTCCTCTTCCAGCCGCTCCTTCTCCGCCTGCTCCCGAAGCAGATCCTCGATCCCGCGCGACATCAGGTTGAACGACTCCGCCAGCTCCCCGAGCTGGTCGCGGGAGGTCACGGCGATCGTCTGGCCGAAATCCCCCTGCCGCAGGCGCTGCGTGCCCACCGAAAGGGAGTGCACGCTGCGCGTGATGGAGCGGGCCAGGAACAGGCCGAGAAGGAGGGCGACCGCGTACATCACGAGGAACACGCCCCCCACCGCGGTGAGAGCCACCACCAGCATGTCCGCCATGTTGAGGCTGCCCGGCTGCAGGCGGCGCAGGAGGTCCCAGGGCTGGAACTGGAAGGAGAGGGCATCGAGCTCACGCTCGCCCGTCTCCCAGTCCACCCGCTCCGGCGTGGCCACGAACGCGAATCCCTTGCGGCGTTCCTCCCCGCCGAGCGAGGGGAGCGACGTCTGGTCGTCGAACTCGATGCTTATCCCCTTGGTGTCGGCGATCCGGCTGACCCGGCCTCCCACGGTGAGGAGATGGATCCCCATCCGGCGCTCGAGATCCGCGAAGAGAGGCCCGTCGACGGGCACGTCGAGCAGGAGCGTCCTCTTCCCTTCCGTCCAGCCCGCGCGCAGCCGCTCGCTATCGTCCTTCTTCACGAGCGCGGTGAAGCCCGGGCCCTTCCACCACCCGGGAAGGCTCTCGGGGGCGCCTCCGGCGGACATCACCGCCCGACCGCCCTCGACGAGGGAGAAGCCCAGGCCCGGGTGGCGCGCACGCACGGGCTTCAGCCGCTCCTTGAGGGCGGGAGCGGGATCGGTGGCGGGGAGCCCCGCGAGGCTGGTGCGGGCCTCCGCTTCCAGCGTATGCCCCATCGATTCGATCTCCGCGGTCACGAGGTGCGCGCCCACCAGGTTGAGGAGAAGGACGGAGGCGATGCCGAAGAACAGGGTCAGGAGGACCACGGGCACGAGGGCGATGAAGAGGTAGGAGAGGATCAGCTTGCTCCGGATCCTCCAGAGCAGCCGGCGGAGGGCGAGGGACGAGAGGCGGAGGAGGGCCCACAGCCCGAAGACCCAGAGCAGCACGCGGGCGGCCCCGGTCAGGACGGGGATGCGAAGGCCGACCTCTCCGACGAGGGCGAGGAAGATGGCGCCGAGCAGGATGCGCCCCGGCCAGCGCTCCAGCAGGAAGGCGCGCGCACGACCCAGGAAGCCGTGCCCCGGAGGCGAGGCGGAGGGAGGGAGCGCGAACGGCGGGGCCATTCTTCGCGACTCTAGCATCCCTTCGTTGACAGTGCGCGTCGCGTCGGGCTAGGTTTCGGCCAGGCTCAAAGTGCTCGCCGCCTCCCTCATGCTCTTGACGCTCGCCGCCCCCGCCGACCTGCGGCTGGTGGGCCTCGTCGTGGCCCGTGCGCCGGAGCGCTGCGTGGCGGTCCTGCGCTCCGGAGGCAAGACCCGCGTGGCCTCGCCGGGCGAGGGCGTCTTCGGCGGGCGCCTGATCGCGGTGGGGCCGCGGGGAGCGTCCCTGGAGTTCGAAGGCGAGCGCGTCGAGATCGCCCTGTCCGCGGCCCCGGTCGTCTCCGCGGTCGCCCCCGCCCCCCCCTCCCGCGAGACCGCAACGGCGGAAGACGTCCCCGCCGCGGCGCGGGCCCTGGACCGCCGCGACGTGGAGCGCCGCCTGGGCCAGGAGATTCCCCGCATCCTGGCGGAGACGACCGCGGTGCCGGTGATGGAGAACGGACGCGTGACCGGAATCGCGCTCACCCGCATCCCGGAGGGCAGCCTCCTCACGGAGGCCGGGCTGCGCGCGGGCGACATCCTCACCCAGATCAACGACACCGTCATCGACGGCCTTCCCACTCTCATCGGCCTCTACCCCCGGCTGCAGGGGGCCCGCGAGCTGCGCGCCGTGGTTCTCCGCAACGGCGTGCCTCTCACGCTCAACGTCAACCTCAAGTAAGTGCGCTTCCTCGGCGCCCTCCTGCTCCTGCTCGCCGCCGCCCCCGAGGCGGGGGCCTGGGGCTTTGCCGGCCACCGTCTCGTGAACGGTCAGGCGGTGCGCACGCTGCCCCCGCCCCTGCGCACGCTCTTCGAGGGGAACGAGGCCTGGCTGCGCGAGCACGCGATCGATCCCGACCTGTGGGTCATCGCGGGACGCGAAGGCGAGCTGCCCAACCATTTCTTGAACCTCGACACGTTCGGCGCCTATCCGTTCGCGGAGGTGCCCGCCGCCGAGGCCGAGCACCTCGCCCGCTTCGGGGCGGCCGCCGCGGAGAGCGGCCGCCTTCCCTGGCGGGTAGCCGATGTCTACCGGGAGCTGGTGGCGGCCTTCATGGCCAGAGACCCCGCCCGCGTGCTCGAGCGCGCCGCCGTCCTCGGCCACTACGTGGGCGACGCCCACGTGCCCCTGCACGCGGTCCTCAACTACGACGGGCAGCTCAGCGGACAGAAGGGCGTCCACGCGCGCTGGGAGAGCGAGCTCGTCGACCGCTTCGAGCGGCAGATCGAGGCCCGGGTGGAGCCGGGAGCGGCCGTCCGCGTCGACGACCCCGCCGCCCTCGTCCTCGACGTGCTCCGCGAGTCCTTCGCCCGCGCGCAGGAGACCCTCGCCGCGGACAAGGAGGTGGCGGGACCCCGCGACTTTGCGGACACCCCGGAGGACGACCGCTACGACGAGGCGTACTACTCGCGTCTCTACGAACGCGAGGGCGAGAGCCTCGTGTCGCGACTGGACGCGGCCGCCACCGCCCTCGGCTCGCTCTGGCTCTCCGCGTGGGAGGAAGCGGGCCGGCCCGAGCTCGACGCGGACTTCCGCTTCCCCTACGTGAGGGGCGAGACGCGGCTCGTGCTGCTGCGGGTGAACGCCGCCTTCGACGACGCGCTCGGCCGCGGTCAGCTCCCCCAGCTCGCCCGCTTGCGCCAGCGCGGGTCCGCGGCCCGCCTCGACACGCTTCCCACCACCGGCCCCGAGCCCCTGTTCCTGTCCGCGGCGCGGCAGGGCCTGACCGCCACCGCGCTGCTCCTCCCCGAGGCGCACCCCTTCGCCCCCTACCTGGAAGGAAAGCGCTACGGCGCGAACTTCGGCCGCAACCTCACCCTGATCGTCGCCGAGGGGGCGCTCTCGCTGCCCGCGGCCACCTGGAGCGAGCGGGACCCGGCCCTCCGCGAACCGGAGGGCTGGACGGGCTCGCTTCCCGCCGGGGCCCGCGAGTTCCAGGTGCGCACGGGCGAGCTTTCGCTGTTCGGCCTCGCCTACGACGACGCCGAGGACACCGCGTACGGCCTCGACACCGTCCTCCTCGCCCCGTCGCGCGATTTCGCCGCGGGCGTGAAGCTGAAGGCACGCCCGCCCTCGCCCGGAGGAGGCGCCTTCGCTTCTGTGGTCCTGCCCACCGCCGCCGGCGATCTGCCCGTTTCCTTCCGGCTCTGGTCATTCCTTCCCGACGGCAAGTCCCTCCTCCTGCACCAGCCCGCCGTGCACGACCTCCTCGCCAGCCGCCCCCGGGTGGCCTCGGCGGCGGGGGTCCTCACGGAGGCGAGCGACGAGGCCTACTTGCGCGGCGACTTCGGTCCGGTCCTCTGGAGCGGCGGGGACGGAACGGCGGAGGCACGCTATCTCGAAACCGTAGCCAACGCCGCCCACGATTTCGGCCGCCTCTTCACCTTCGGCCTGGAGCGCACGCGCTGGCAGGTGCTGATGGCCGAGGCCCCCGGGCCCGGCCCCGCGGTCGCGGAGTGGCGTCGCCGGATCGACGCGCGCAAGGACGGCGCGAACCTGAGGAAGCTGCGGCGCGTCATGGACCAGTACCTCCTGACGCTCGACGGGCTCGTCGGAGACCTCGCCCGACAGATCGGGGAAGACACGGCGGTCGCGCTGCTCACGCCCACGTCGTTCGTCCTCGCGGGACCCGGCGTGGCCTCGGAGAAGAACCTGGGATCGGTGCCGGCAGCGAACGTCGCACCGACGCTCACGACACTGCTGGGCCTGGAGGCGGCCACAACCGAAGGGGAGCCCCTGCGCGCCGCCCTCCCGAGGCTGCCCTCGGCCCCCCCGCCCCGTGGCCCAAAGCAGACGCAACACGTGGGGGATCCGACACGGTCGGCCCCGTCGCGAGCGTCGAGCGGCCCGGAAGGCCCCGCGTCGCCGGCGGCACGGCTCCTGCACCTTCGCCCGGACGTGGAGTTCCTGCAGCAACCCCTTGCTCCCGGAGGACTTTCGGGCTGGATCGGGCGCTACTTGGAGCCCCCCCCGGCCTCCGCCGGCAGGCCTCGACGCCATTAATAAAGGATGGGGTTCTGGAGGCGCCCCTGCCCGAGCGGGCCCTCGAGGCCCGGGACCTGCCCCGGCGCTGGGCCCGGGACCGCGTCGACCACCTGCTTCTGCGTATCGAGGGCGAGCGGAGGGAATGGGTGGACGAGGTGATCGCCCTTTCCAAGCGCTACAAGTTCGTCACGCCCTACACCGTTATCCTCGCCGCGCCGCGCTCGCTCCTGCGCCCACGGCGGATCCGCGCTCCCCACCTCCAGCCGGAAGCGCCGACGGTGGCCCGCCCGGCGACGCGCTGCGGGTGGCGGTGCGGACGGACGAGGACGTGATCCTGCTGTCTGTGCGCCTCGGGGAGGCCGTGGTCGCGCGCGTGGACGAGCGCCGCCGATGCTCTTCCCAGCCCCGCCACGCGTGTGTCCCGCATCACCGACGGCTTCCGCGCGGAGGGCATCGGGCTCGGCCACCGTGTGGGATTTTGTCTTGCAAACTGACTCCCGTGTTGGAGTAGACTTACCGGCCTCGTTCCGGAGAAAACCGACCGCGCGAGGGGGCCGGTGGACATCGAGAACATCAGCCACGAGCAAGCGGCCCGCATCGAGGTGCTCTCCGACCGCACGCAGGCGGAAGAGGCGCTCCTCAGGACGGCGCAGGCCTTCGCCGCCGCCATCGACGGGATGGCCATCCTCCGCGCCGACCAGACGTACGTCTACCTGAACGAGGCCCACGCGCGCATCTACGGCTACGACCGCCCGGAGGATCTCCTGGGCCGGAGTTGGCGCACCCTCTACGACGCGGACGAGCAGGCGCGCGTCGAGAGCTCCATCCTGCCCGCGCTCGGGCGCGACGGACGCTGGCGAGGCGAGGCGGTGGGGCGGCGCCGCGACGGGAGCTCGTTCCCCCAGGAGCTCTCGCTCTCGGCCATCGAGGGAGGCGGCGTCGTCTGCGTGGTCCGGGACATCTCGGAGCGCAAGCAGGCGGAGAGACTGCAGGGCGCACTCTATCGGATCGCCGAGACCGCGAGCACGGTCGACGACACCGACGCCCTCTATCCCGCCCTCCACCGCACCGTGGGCGAGCTCATGTACGCGCGCAATTTTTACATCGCCCTCCAGGACGAGGGGGGGGCGCTCTCCTTCCCCTACTTCGTGGACGAGATCGAGCCGGCTCCCGCCCCCCGCGCCCCCGGGCGGGGCCTGACCGAGCTCGTGCTGAGCACGGGCGCGCCCCTCCTCGCCACCCCCGACATCATGGGCCGCCTCCTCCAAGAGGAGGAGGTCGAGCTCGTGGGCGCCCCCTCCGTGGACTGGCTGGGGGTGCCCTTGAAGCGCGGCGACCGGACCTTCGGCGTCCTCGCCGTGCAGAGCTACCGCGAGGACGCGCGCTACACGGACCAGGACCGGGAGGTCCTCACCTTCGTCTCCCAGCACGTGGCCGCCGCCATCGATCGCCGGCAGGCCGCGGACCGGCTCCGCGAGAGCGAGGCCCGCTTCCGCACCCTGGCCGAGACCGCGCCCTGCGCCATCACCATCGACCAGTCCGGCGAGTGCCGCTACGCCAACGCCGCCGCCGGCGCCATCAGCGGCTTCTCGCCCCGCGAGCTCCTGCGCATGAACCTGGCCGAGCTGGTGCACCCCGACCACCAGGACATGGTGAGGGAGCGGGCGGCGCGGGCCTCGGAAGACAGCCTCCCCACCCACCACGAGTTCAAGATCGTGCGCAAGGACGGGCAGGAGCGCTGGCTGGACTTCTGCGCCAGCACCATCGAGTACGGCGGCAAGAGCGCCACCCTGGGCGCGGCCTTCGACATCACCGACCGCCGGCGCGCGGACGAGCAGATCCGGAACCTCGCCTATCACGATCCCCTGACCGGCCTCCCCAACCGCTTGCTCTTCCGGGACCGCCTGCGCCTTGCCGTGGCCCAGGCCCATCGCGCGAGCCAGAAGCTGGCCGTCCTGTTCCTCGACCTCGATCGTTTCAAGGTGATCAACGACTCCCTGGGCCACGGCCTGGGCGACCGCGTGCTCCAGACCGTGTCCGCCCGCCTCCAGGCGTCGGTGCGCGAGGGCGACACCGTGGCCCGGGTGGGGGGCGACGAGTTCATCCTCATCCTCCCCGGCGTGCAGCGTCCGCTTCAGGTGGCGCGGGTGGCGGAGAAGATCTGCGAGGCCTTGAAGGAGCCCTTCGTCCTGGAAGGGCACGAGCTCTTCGTGACCACGAGCATGGGGATCAGCGTCTATCCCGACGACGGGGAGGACGCGGAGACACTCATCAAGAACGCGGACGCCGCGATGTACCGGGCCAAGGAGCACGGGCGGAACCGTTACCAGCTCTATACCTCGTCCATGAACGCGGGGGCGGCGGAGCGCCTGGCCCAGGAGGCCCGGCTGCGACGCGCGCTCAGGGAGGGGGAGCTCCGCCTGCACTACCAGCCGGTGGTGGACCTCGCGAGCGGCCGCATCGAGGGAGTGGAAGCGCTCCTCCGTTGGGACGATCCGGAGCGCGGGCTCCTGCCCGCCGCCGACTTCATCGCCGTGGCCGAGACCACCGGCCTCATCGTTCCCATCGGCGCCTTCGTCCTGCGCACCGCCTGCGCCCAGACCCGCGCCTGGCAGAAGTGCTCTCACCCCGGCCTGCGCGTCTCCGTCAACCTCTCCGCGCGCCAGCTCCGGCAGGCCGACCTCCCGACGTTCTTGGCCGAGGTGCTGCGCGAGACCGGGCTCGACCCGGGCCACCTCGACCTGGAGATCACGGAGAGCCAGGCCATGATGGGCGGCGAGGCTGCGCGCGCGGTGCTCCAGAAGCTCAAGGCCCTGGGCCTGCGTCTCCTCGTGGACGACTTCGGGGTCGGCTCCTCCTCGCTCTCCTTCTTGAGGCGGCTGCCCGTGGACGCCCTGAAGATCGACCGCTCGTTCGTGCGCGAACTGGGTACGCAGGAGGGGGAACGAGTCACGGCCGCGGTGATCGCCCTCGCCCACGCGCTGGACCTGCAGGTGGTAGCGAAGGGTGTGGAGACCGAGGAGCAGCGGGACTTCCTGGCCGCCCGCGGCTGCGACCGCGTGCAGGGCCACCTCCTGGGCGAACCGGTCCCCCCCGAAGCCTGCACTGCGTTCCTCGCCCGCCGCTCCTGATTCGGGGCGGGGTTCCAAGGGGGCCCTTCTTCCGTCGTGGAGGGAGATAGTATTCGTCGGGTGTCGCTCCTGGCGCGAGAACGGACGGCGGCGCGGGCTTCGCTCCGCGGCCGTTGCCTGCTCCTCTTCGTCGCGCTGGCCGCCGCGAGCGCGGCCGTGCGCCCTGTCCTCGCGTTCGCCCCGCCCCTCTCGGACGAGGCCGCACACCTGCTCGGGTCCTTCACCGTGCTCGACGGCGGCCGGCTCTACGTCGACTTCGTCGACAACAAGCCGCCGCTGCTCTACTGGTCCTTCGCGGCCGCCCAGCGGGTGCTCGGCGCCGGGCTGGGATCGGTCCGTCTGTTCGCCGTGCTCCTGGTGGTGCCGCTTACCGGTCTGGCCGCTTCGGCCTTCTGGTCGCACGATCGCCGCGGCGCCGCCGCCGGGTTCCTGTACGTCCTCCTTTCGGGCACCGGGCTCCCCGAGGACGCGTTGCCCGTGCACAGCGAGTTGCTGATGCTGTTGCCGGCGGCCTGGTCCGCCGCCCTCATCGCCGATGCGGACGACCGGGCCTTGCCGGGACGCCGGCACGCGCTCGCGGGAACGCTCCTGGGTCTGGCCGCTCTGTGCAAGCCGACCGCGATCTTCTGGCTGGCCGCCGCGCCCATCGCGCTCCTGCTCGCGGGCCGCGGCCCGCGGCCCGCCCTCCGGGCGGGGGTGCTCACCACCGCCGGCTTCGCGCTCCCCGTCGTGGCCACTGCGCTCGTCTTCGCCCGCATGCAGGCCCTCGACGCGCTCGTCGAGAGAGTCCTCCTCGCCGGCGTGTCGTACGTCGCATCCCCGATCTCCGCGAGCGAATGGGCAGCGCGTGCGGTCCGGGGCGGGCTTCCGTGGCTCGTCGCGACCGCCGGGGCGTGGTGGGCCTTCGCGCGCGGCCGCCGCGAGCCGAGCGGCGGGCGGGGAAGGCTCGTGGACGCGCTCGTCCTGTGCTCGATTCCCGCGGTGGCGCTGGGGGGGCGTTTCTACGGCCACTACTTTCTTCAGCTGCTCTTCCCCCTGTGCCTGGGCGCGGCGGGCGGCCTGTCGCGCTTCGACCGTCAGGCCCGCCTCGCCGCGGGGCTGCTCGCGGCGACGGTCCTGGGCTTCCTCGCCGCGAACGCCTGGCTCGTCCTCGTCCGAACGGACGTCGTCGAAGACACGTTTCCGCTCCACCGGGACGTCGCCCGCCGATTGCGCGCCGACCCCTGCTACCCGGGAGCCCGCCTCTTCGTCTGGGGACTCGCCCCCCGGCTCTACCTCGAGGCGGGGCTTCCGCCGGCGTCGCGCTTCGTGCTGCCGCAGGAGGGAATCAGCGGGTACCGGCCGGGCCGACGCGAGGCGGAGCAGGCGCGCAGCACCCGGGATCGTGCCCTCCTGATCGACGACCTCGAGCGGAAGCCGGCCACCTACGTGCTGGACTTGTCCCCCTCGGGGTTCCATCGGTGGGACCGCTTCCCCCTCACGACTTTCCCCGCGCTGCTCGACCTGCTGCAACGGCGGTACGAGGTGGCGGACACGGTCGACGACGTGGTCATCCACAGGCTGCGCGACTGTCGTGCGGCGAGCGCTCGATCGTCACGATGATGCGAGCGGGCTCCGGGAGACTCGCGCGCGAGGGGCTGCTCGCCCGCTTCGTCGGCTTCGCCGCCGTCGCTCTCCTCACCCGCCTCGTGCTCCTGGGCGTCCCCGTCGTGGACCTCGACGAGGCCGTCTACCTGACCGGCGCCCGCGAGCTGTGGCACGGGGGCATGCCCTACGTCGACTTCGCCGACCACAAGCCGCCCCTCGTGTTCGCCTACTACGCGGCCGCGCAGCTCCTGGGCGACGGAATGCCGCCCGTGCGGCTGGTGACCGTGCTCGGCCTCGTACCCCTCGTCGCGTTCTGCGCCTCCGCGTTCTTCGGCCACGGCCGCCGCGGCGCCGCTGCGGGCCTCGTGTTCCTCGTGTGGAGCGCGGCCTTCCTCGGCCACGACATGCACGCCGTGAACTGCGAGCTGCTGACGCTGGGCCCGCTCGCGCTCGCCGTGGTGGCGCTGCGCGACGAGGAGGCCGCGCGCTCCTGGTTCCGTGCGCTTCTGGCGGGCCTGCTGGTGGGGGTGGCGGCGCTCTTCAAGTACCAGGCGGCGGCGTGGACCCCCGCCTTCGCCGCTGGCCTCGTCGTCGCCGGACGCCGCGACCACCGGGGGCGTCTGCGGGCGCGGCTCTCCGCCCTCGGCGTGGGCGTCCTGGTTCCCCCCGCCCTGGCCTGGCTCGTCTTCGTCGCCCTTGGCGCGGGTGAGGCCTTCGTCTACTGGAACTGGACGCACAACCTGGCCTACGCGGCCAATCCGGCGTCGCTGGGTGAGACCGCAGAGCGGGCCGCGGCCTCCCTCCTTCCCTTCCTGGTCGCCACGCTGCCCTTGTGGTGGGCGGCGTGGCGCTCGCGCCGGTCGCTCGGCCTGTACGCAGCGACCGTGGTCTCGGGGCTCCTGACGTTTTCCCTGCTGGCGGCGCTCCTCGGGTGGCGCCTCTACCCCCACTACCTCATCCCCCTCTACTTCCCCCTCGCGCTGGCCGCTGCGCCCTGGGTCGAAGAGAACGTGCGCCGGCCCCTGGCGCGCGCGGCTCGGGTCTTCGTCGGCTGGGCCGCGGTACTCCTCGCCGGCTTCACGGCGGCCAACGCCTACCTCTACCTGGTGCGCGACGACGTCTACACCGAGACCCGCCCCGCGTTCGCCCACGTGGCCGCGCGTCTGCGCGAGGACCCCTGCTTTGGCGAGGGCCCGCTCTTCGTCTGGGGCTTCGCCCCGATGTTCTACACTGAGACGCGGCTGCCACCGGCGAGCCGGTTCCTCCTGGTGGGCTTCAGCCTGGTCGGCTACGTCTCCGGCAACCGCGATCCCGATGCCGGCCTCGGCCTCGTGAATCCCGAGCACCGGGCCCTGCTCATTTCCGACCTCGAGCGGCGCCGACCCACCTACATCCTCGACACCGCCCGAGCACGCCTCGGGCGCTGGGGATTCCCGCTCGAGGGCGACAGGCACCTTTCCGCGCTGGTCGCCCTGCGCTACGAAACGCTCGATGTGGTCGACCACATCCGCATCTACCGGCGTCGGGACTGCCGCCGCTGATTCCGGCGGGGCTATACTCGCCCCATGGGATTTGCCACGGACTGCATCCACGCCGGCCAGGAGCCCGACCCCACCACGGGCGCGGTGAGCACGCCCATCTACCAGACCTCGACCTACGTCCAGGAGGGGATCGGCAAGCACAAGGGCTACGAGTACGCGCGCACCCACAACCCCACCCGCCGCGCGCTGGAGAAGAACCTGGCCGCGCTGGAGGGCGGGAACGACGCCTACTGCTACGCCTCGGGCATGGCCGCCACCCAGGCGGTGCTCACGCTGGTGAAGGCGGGCGAGCGGGTGGTCGTCTCCGACAACGTCTACGGGGGCACCCACCGCCTGTTCACCAAGGTCCTTGCAAACTACGGGGTCGAGTTCGCCTTCCTGGAGGCCAGCGACCCACGCGTTTTCGACGCGGCGGCCGGCGCCTTCAAGCTGCTCTGGATCGAGACCCCGACCAACCCGCTCATGAAGATCTGCGACATCGCGGCCCTCGCCGAGATCGCCCACCGGCGGGGGGCGCTCCTCGTCGTCGACAACACCTTCCTCTCCCCCTTCTTCCAGCGCCCGCTCGCCCTGGGCGCGGACATCGTGGTGCACTCCACGACCAAGTTCCTGAACGGGCACTCCGACAGCGTGGGAGGGGTGGCGGTGGTCAAGGACAAGGCCCACGCGCAGTGGCTGCAGTACGTGCAGAACGCGGCGGGGGCCATCCTCTCCCCCTTCGACTCCTGGCTGGTCCTGCGCGGCACGAAGACCCTGGCCTTGCGCATGCCGAAGCACGAGGAGAACGGACGGACGATCGCGACCTTCCTCCGCGAGCAGAAGAAGGTCCGCAGGGTCTACTGGCCGGGCTTCCCCGACCACCCGGGGCACGAGGTGCACAAGCGCCAGGCCCGCGGCTTCGGCTCCATGATCTCGTTCGACCTCGGCGACCTGGAAGCGGCCCAGCGCTTCCTGCGGACGGTGCGGCTCTGCTCGCTCGCGGAGAGCCTGGGGGGGATCGAGACCCTCATCTCCCACCCCGCCACCATGACCCACGCCGGCTACACCCAGGCCGAGCGCGACGCGCTCGGGATCGGCCAGGGGCTGGTGCGGATCAGTGTCGGCTGCGAGGACGCCGACGACCTCGTCGCCGACCTCCGGAAGTCGCTGGACCAGGTCTGAACCGCCGTCCGCGGCGGCGAGCGGGTTGACGGCGCGCGCGGGGGGAGGCATGATTCCCTCCCTGAGTCGCCGCCGGCGGCTCCCGACCCGACCCCCCCAAGGAGGAAGAAGAATGACCCGACAGTGGATTGCCGTTGGAGTCTCCCTCGCCGTGGTGCTGGCGAGCGGACGGGCTTTTGCCCAGTCCGCGCAGACGACCACGGCCGCGCCCACCGCCGCCCAGACCGACGCGGCCATCGAGCAGCTTCGCAAGGATACCCGTGCCGAAAAGGCCGACATCATCGCGAGCACGATGGAATTCAACGCCGACGAGGCCGCCAAGTTCTGGCCCCTCTACAAGCAGTACGAGCAGGCGCAGAAGGCGGTGGGGGACGAGAAGGTGGCCCTCATCAAGGACTACGCCGCGAACTATCAGTCCATGACCGACCAGAAGGCCGGCGTTCTCCTCGGTCGTCTGATCGCCGTCGAGGACAAGACCACCGCGGCCAAGCGACAGTTCGTCCAGGAGCTGCAGAAGGTCCTGCCCGCCAAGAAGGTGGCGCAGTACTATCAGGTGGAGAACCGCATCAACATGTTGGTCGACCTGCAGCTCGCGAGCCAGGTCCCGATCGTCAAGTAGGCGCAGCCGAGCCTTTATTCTTCGCGGACGCTCTCGTCCAGCCATTCGAGGTAGGCCGGGTGTCCGGCCTCGATGGGAATGGCCACGACCTCGGGCACCTCGTAGGGGTGGATCGCGAGGAGGGCCTGCCGTAGCGACTCCAGACGCTCGGACCGCGTCTTGATGAGCAGCAGCCGCTCTTGCTCGCGCTCCACCCCACCCTTCCAGCGGTAGGTCGAGCGCACGCCGGGCAGCACGTTCACGCAGGCGGCGAGTCGCCGACCCACCAGCTCCTCCGCGATCCGCTCCGCGTCTTCGGCCCGTGCCACGGTGGTGAGCACGAGCAGGCGCTCGCTCAAGATCGCCCCCGGCCCTCGATCACACCCCACTGGGCGGTGGTGAGGGGCACCACGGAGAGCCGGCCCTGGCGCAGCAGGGGGCTCTCCGCGAAGGCGGCGAGGCCCCTCATCTCCGAGAGCGCCAGGGGGCGCGCGAGGCGCGCCACCGCCTTCAGGTCCACGACCACGAGCCGGGGGTTCTTGGACTTCGGATCCGGATAGGCGGCCTTCGTCACCTCGGCCAGGCCCACCGCCGCCTTCTCGTCCCCCGTGTGGTAGACGACCACGCGGTCGCCCGCCTTCATCTCCCGGAGGTTCCGCAGGGCGACGGGGTTCTTGACCCCGTCCCAGACCGCGCGCCCTTCCCGCTCCAGATCGGAATAGCTGTACGACGACGGCTCCGTCTTCAGAAGCCACATCTCGGGCTCCTCCCTTTCGCGGGTCATCTTACACCTGCCCCTCCGCTCCCCCCGGAATTAGGTTGACAGCGGCGGGCTCGCTCGCTAGTCTTACAGTGTTTTTTTAATAAAGACTGTAGGACATACATGCTCAGCGCGGACGCAATCCGCCGGCGGGTGCAGGAGAGGCTCCAGGAACAGCGGGCCCTCGTGCGCGACCTGCTCCGCCGCCGCGAGCAGCTCCGGGGCTCGCTGTTCACGCGCTACGGCGTCTGCGGCAAGGAGAACTGCGCGTGCCGCACGGGGCAGCGGCACGGCCCCTACTACGTGCTTTCCACCCGGACCGGCGGGAAGGGGGGATTTGCCTACCTCGAGGGGCCGCTCGCGGAGGAGGCCCGGACGCTCGTGAAGCGCCACCGTGAGTTCAAGGCCGGGCTGCGCCGGCTTCGCCGCGTCAACGTGGAGCTCCTGACGCTGTTGCGGCGCTACCAGCAGGCGATGTCACGCCAGGGGGGGCGTCGGGTCGGCCTTGCCGCCCAGGCGATGGGCTGAAAAAGTGAGCTATAATCGAAGCTTAAGATTAGTACTTAAAGAAACGGATCAAGTCCTGACTCGCGAAGACCGCCCGAACGAAGCCGGCCTCCGGAAGAAAGCCCTGGCCCTGGGCTCGATCATCGCCCTCATCGCCCTGGTGGTCGGCTCCTTCTTCGGGGACCGCGGCATCCTTCGGATGGTCGCCCAACGAGAGCGGACGGAGTCCCTTCGGCAGGAGATCGAGGAGCTCCGGGCCGAGAACGGCAAGCTGGCCGGCGAGATCGTGGCCCTGAAGTCGGACCCGCGGGCGGTGGAGAAGCTGGCCCGCGAGGAGCTGGGGCTCGCGCGTCCCGGCGAGACCGTCTTCCTGATCCACGAGCCGGACGGTGGTCGTCCCTAGGCCGACCCCGCCCGGACCCGCATAAAAAGGGCCTTTCGCGAGGTTCATGCTTGACAGGGGTGCGAAGAACCCGTGTAGAATGGCCAGCCTTTCGACAGTCCATCCCCGGACCGACAAGGCGACCCGACTCTCAGGAGGAATCACATAGATGGCAAAGATGTTGACGAAGACCAAGATCGTGGCGGCCCTGGCCGAGAAGACCGCGCTCCCGAAGAAGACCTCGGCGGCCTACCTCGAGGCCTTGGCCGACCTGGCCCACAAAGAGGCCAAGAACGGCTTCACGATCCCGGGGATCGGGAAACTGGTGGTGCGCAGCTACAAGGCGCGGATGGGGCGGAATCCCCAGACCGGTGAGCCGATCAAGATCCCGGCCCGGCGGCGGCTCAAGTTCGTCGTGGCGAAGGCCGCCAAGGACGCAGTCCTCTAGTTAGGAGGGACACTCCCGGGGGCGCGAGGAGGGTCTTCCTCGCGCCTTCTTTTCGGACGCCCTTCCCTCTCCGTGCGTACCTTCGGCACCACCCGCGTCGAGCTCGTGGAGGGCGACCTCACACACGAAGCCACGGACGCGATCGTGAACGCGGCCAACTCGTCGCTCCTGGGCGGCGGGGGCGTGGACGGCGCCATCCACCGCGCGGGCGGTCCCGCGATCCTCGAGGAATGCCGCCGTATCCGTGAGACGCGCGGGCCATTGCCGCCCGGCGAGGCAGTCCTCACCGGAGCGGGTCGCCTCCCCTGCCGCCACGTGATCCACACCGTGGGGCCGATCTGGGAGGGCGGCGAACGCGGCGAAGCCGAGACCCTGGCTCGCTGCTACCGGTCGAGCCTGGCCCTTGCGGCGGCTCACGACCTCCGGTCCCTCGCCTTCCCCAGCATCTCCACCGGAGCGTTCGGCTATCCGGTCGAGCGGGCCGCTTCCGTGGCCACCTCCGCGGCGCGGGACACCCTCCTCGCGGGCTCGCCCCTCGTCCTCGTGAAGTGGGTCCTCTTCAACGGGCGGGACCTCGAGGCCTATCGACGGGCGCTCGAGAAAGCCTGACCACCCGTCAGCCCAGGACCTTCCGGATCTCGCTCCCGAGGCCGGCCACGAAGGCCGCGAAATCCGCCTCCGCGTCCACCACGATCTCGATCTTCCCGTTGGGCATCCGGCGCACCCGTCCGGGATGGCGGGGCAGGAGGGGGATCACGAGCGCCTCGCGCGAGATCCCCATGGGGTCGGTGACCGCGAAGATCGCCTCGATCTCGCGGAGCGTCACTTCCTTGAGCATGACGCCGTAGCTTTCCCGCACGGAGCGTCCACGTCAAGACGCTTCCCGGGTCCTCCCCGGCCTGCTAGAGTGCCCGGATGGCGGAGGCGGCGACGCACCCCCCGCGCGCGGATTTCGAGGACGTGCTCGTGCGCGTCCTCGACGTCGTGCGCGACCTGGCCCGGGAATCGGGGGGAAGCCGGGCCCAGCGCGCGGTGGCCGCCGACTCCTCGCTCGAGCGCGAGGTGGGGCTGGGCAGCATCGAGCGCGTCGAGTTGCTCGTTCGCCTGGAACGGACGTTCGACCGGCCCCTCGACGACCGGTTCCTGCAGATGGACAGCCCGGCCGCCCTCGCCCGCGGCCTCCTCGAGGAGGCGGGGACGATGCCGCTGCGCCTGCCCGCGCGCGGGCCGGTGCTGGGGGCCGCTCGCGAGGTCGAGGCGCGCACCATCCACGAGTCGCTTTTCCGCCATGCCCAGGCCGAGCCCGATCGGCCGACCGTCTACCTGCGGGAGGACGACGGCACCGAGGAGGCGATCACCTACGGCCGTCTCTGGCGGGAGGCGGCGCTCGTGGCGGGAGGCCTCCGCGAGCGCGGCGTGCGCCGGGGCGACACCGTCGCCCTCATGCTCCCCACCGGCCTCGACTTCCTGCGCGCGTTCCAGGGGATCCTGGCCGCGGGGGCGGTGCCCGTTCCCATCTACCCGCCGCTGCGACTGGACCGGCTCGAGGAGTACGCCCTGCGCCAGGCCGCGATCCTCGCCGACGCCGGGGTGGCGGTGCTGGTCACGATCCCCCGCGCGATGCCGATCGCGGGCCTCCTGCGGCCGGCGGTCCCGTCCCTCCGCGAAGTCACCACCGCCGACGAGCTCGCCTCTCTGGGGGCCACGGTCCCCGGCCCCGCGGGAACGGGCGCGGACCCCGCGTTCATCCAGTACACGTCCGGGAGCACGGGCAGCCCCAAGGGCGTGCTCCTCACCCACGGCAATTTGATGGCCAACATGCGCGCGATCGGGGCCGGTCTCGAGGTCCGGCCCACCGACGTGGGCGCGAGCTGGCTCCCCCTCTACCACGACATGGGGCTCATCGGCTCCTGGCTCTTCTGCCTCCACGAGGGCCTGCCCCTCGCCCTCCTCAGCCCCACCGCGTTTCTCGCCCGTCCGGAGCGCTGGCTCTGGGCCATCCACCAGCACCGGGCGACGCTCTCCGCCGCCCCCAACTTCGCCTACGAGCTCTGCGCACGCAAGGTGCCCGACGAGGCGCTGGAGGGCCTCGACCTCTCGTCCTGGCGCTGCGCGCTCAACGGCGCGGAGCCCGTGAACCCGGACACCCTCGACCGCTTCGCCCGCCGCTTCGCGCCTTGCGGGTTCCGCCGCGAGGCGCTCCTTCCCGTCTACGGCCTCGCCGAGAACGCGGTGGGCGTGGCCTTCCCGCCCGTGGGGCGGGGGCCCCGGATCGACCGCGTCGCCCGTACCGCCTTCCAGGAGGAGGGCCGAGCCCTCGCCGCGAAGCCGGACGATACGGGCGCGCTTCGCTTCGTCTCCGTGGGGAGAGCGCTGCCCGAGCACGAGGTGCGCATCGTCGACGGAGCGGGTGCGGACGTCCCCGAGCGCACGGTGGGCCGGCTCGTCTTCCGCGGACCCTCCCAGACCCCGGGTTACTACCGGAAGCCGGAGGCCACCGCCGCCATCACGCTCCCCAGCGGATGGCTGGACAGCGGCGACCTCGCCTACCGCGCGGACGGCGAGATCCACGTCACGGGCCGCAGCAAGGACCTCATCATCAAGGCCGGCCGCAACCTGGTGCCCCAGGAGATCGAGGACGCCGCGGCCGGGGTGGACGGGATCCGGAAGGGCTGCGTGGTGGCCTTCGGCGTGGAGCGGCCCGATCTGGGCACGGAGAGCCTCGTGGTCGTGGCAGAGACGCGCGCCGCCGATCCCGCCGAGTGCTCTCGCCTGGTCGCGGCGGTCACCGAGCGGGTGGCGGCCGCGGTGGAGGTGCCGCCCGACGACGTCGTGCTCGTGCCTCCGGGCGCAGTAGCCAAGACTTCGAGCGGCAAGATCCGCCGCGCCGCCACCAAGGAGCAGTTCCTCGCGGGCGCCCTGGGCCGGGCCCGTCGCACTCCCCTCGGGGCGCGGCTGCGACTCGTCGCGGGGGCGGTCGCGGGCGAGGCCCGTCCGCGCCTCCTGCGCTTCGCGCGAGCCGCGTACGCCGGCTACCTCGTCCTGGCCCTGCCGATGGTGGCCTTCCTACCCTGGCTCGTGGTCCGGCTCGTCCCGAGCCGGCGGGTGGCCTTCGCGCTCGGCCGGCTCACCGTGCGCGTGGGCTGGTGGCTGACCGGGTGCCGCCTCACGGTGGAGGGCCTCGAGCACCTCGCCGCGTCCGGTCCCTTCGTCCTCGCCAGCAACCACGCCTCCTACGCCGACGTGCCCGCGCTCATGGCCCTCCTCCCCCTCGACTTCGTGTTCGTGGCCAAGCGGGAGACGCTCGCCTATCCGATCGTGGGCACGTACGTCCGCCGGGCGGGACATCCCACCGTCGATCGGTGGGACGCCCAGCAGAGCCTGGCCGACGCCGGGGCGGTCTCCCGCGCGCTCCTCGCGGGCGATTCCATACTGTTCTTCCCGGAAGGGACGTTCACCGCCGCCACCGGTCTGCGGCCCTTCCGGCTCGGAGCGTTCCGGACGGCCGCCACCGCCGGGGTTTCCGTCCTCCCCCTCGCCCTGCGCGGCACGCGGCGCGTTCTGCGCGGCGACTCCTGGCTTCCTCGCCCCGGACCCATACACGTCTGGATCGGGCCGCCGCAGCGGGCGCCGGGCCGGGAATGGACCGACGTGGTGGCCCTGCGCGACGCGGTCGCCGCGGTGATCGCGGAGCACTGCGGGGAGCCCCGTCTGGATCTGGTGGCGGCGGGCCCGGTCCGCCCGGAGGGAGGCGGCCCCGGGAACGGTCTTTGAGGACCACGCGGCCGCAGGACCGTCTCTTCTACCGGCTGCTCGGGCTTCTCGCGTTGGTCGCCGGGCTCGCGCTCGGCAGCGGGCTGGCCGGAATGAATGGAGCCCTCGTGGGCAGCGTCCTCGGAGGGCTGATCGGCCTGCTCCTCAACCAAGCCGTGAATCGGCGGGAGGTGCGGCGGCAGGCGGCGCTTGCCGTCCCCCTTCCCGAGTCGGCGCGGATCTTCCTTCGCGAGCGCTACGACCACTACAACCGCCTCCCCCCCGACTGGCTGACCCGCTTCGACGACGACCTCCGGATCTTCCTGACCGACAAGCGCGTCACCGGCGTCGAGGTCGAGGTCACGGAGGAGCTGCGGCTCCTGGTGGCCGCCTCCGCGGTCACGGTCAGCCTGGGCTGGCCCGACTACGACTGGAGCCAGCTCACCGAGGTCCTGCTCTACCCCCAGGACTTCGACCGGGACTACCGACTCGGCGTGAACGAGATCGCCGGCCAGGCGCATCCCTGGGGCACGGTGATCCTCTCCGTGCCTTCGCTGCGCCGTAGTTTCGACGACCCGGACGATGGGTACCACGTGGGGATCCACGAGTTCGCGCATCTCCTGGACCTGAGCCAGACGCGCTTCGACGGCATCCCGGAGGGGCTTCCGACCGCCCGGAGTCGCGAGTGGGTGGCGGTCGTGGAGAAGGAGATGGAGCGCCTGCGGCGAGGCAAGTCGGCCCTCGATCCCTACGGCGGGGAGCACCCCGTGGAGTTCCTGGCGGTGGCGGTCGAGGCCTTCTTCGAGATGCCCCTCACCCTGCGCAAGAGGCACCGCGAGGTCTACTCGATACTCACCGAATACTTCGGCCAGGACCCCGCGGCCTGGGACGACGCGCGGGGCCTCGTCCTCGACTGAGGCCTGGCCCGGCGCTCGGCGAGGGGCTGAACTTCCCCCTTCCGAGGCGCGTACCTGGTCCCATGGGGGTGGTATAGTCGCCGCGTCAAGCAAGGGAGGCGTACATGACGTTGAGGATCAATGGTGAGGCACCGAACTTCACCGCGGACACGACCCAGGGCGCCATCAACTTCCACGAGTGGATCGGCGAGGGCTGGGCCATCCTGTTCTCGCACCCGAAGGACTTCACCCCGGTTTGCACGACCGAGCTGGGCTACATGGCTTCGCTCAAGCCCCAGTTCGACAAGCGCAACACCAAGATCATCGGCCTGAGCGTGGATCCGGTCAGCAACCACCAGAAGTGGTCGAAGGACATCGAGGAGACGCAGGGCCACGCCCCGAACTACCCGATGATCGGCGACCCCGAGCTGAAGGTGGCCAAGGCCTACGACATGCTGCCGGAGGGCGCGGGCACCACGTCCGAGGGCCGGACCGCCGCGGACAACGCCACCGTGCGCTCGGTGTTCGTGGTGGGGCCGGACAAGAAGATCAAGGCGATGCTCACCTACCCGATGAGCACCGGCCGCAACTTCGACGAGGTGCTGCGCATCCTCGACTCCTGCCAGCTCACCGCGAAGCACAAGGTGGCGACGCCCGTGAACTGGAAGCAGGGCGAGGACGTCATCATCGTCCCCGCGGTCTCGGACGCGGAGGCGAAGGAGAAGTACCCGGGCGGGTGGAAGGCGCCGAAGCCCTACATCCGCATCGTCCCCCAGCCGAAGTAGCCCTCGGACCGAAGGCCCGCCCCCGGTCGCGCGGCGGCGCCGGGGTCGCCGGTACACTGGAGACGTGCGTCTCGACAAGGCACTCGTTCGCCTGCATCCCGGCCTGTCCCGGCGCAAGGCCCGGGACGTGGTCGAGAAGGGCCAGGTGACCGTGGACGGCCGGCTCGTGCGCGAGCCGGGGGCATCGGTCGGCGCCGGCACCGTGCTCGCCTGGGACCCGAACCGGCCCGCCCTTCCCCGCGCCCGCCTTTCCCTGCCCGTGCTCTACGAGGACGAGCACGTGCTCGTGGTGGACAAGCCCGCGGGCCTCCTCGCCGTCCCCACCCACCCGGAGGCGAGGGACGAGGACACGGCCCTCGAGCGTGTCCGCGACTACCGGCGCCACCAGAGCCCCCGCCGGCCGTACGTCGGCCTCGTCCACCGCATCGACCGCGACACCTCGGGGGCCATGGCCTTCGCTTTCTCGTCCGACGCTCGCGCGGGCCTGATCGACGCCTTCCGGGAACACCGGATCGAGCGTCGCTACCTGGCCCTGGTGGCCGGTGTCCCGCGGACCGACGAGGGGGTCGTGGAGGCGCCGCTGCGCGAGGCCTACGAGGGCGGGAAACGCGGCGTGGCGCGCCGCGGCGAGCCCGCGCGGCCCGCGCTCACCCGCTGGCGCGTCGTGGAGCGCTTCGCGCGAGGCGCGCTTCTGGAGGTGGACCTCGGGACGGGCCGGCAGCACCAGGTACGCGTGCACCTCGCGCACGTCGGCCTGCCCGTCCTCGGCGACGATGTCTACGGAGGCAAGGCCCCGGCGCCGGTGCGGGTCCGGCGCCAGATGCTGCACGCGCGTACGCTCGCCTTCGCCCATCCCATCACCGGCGAGCCCGTCCGTGTCGAGAGCCCGCTGCCCGAGGATTTCGCCAAGGCCCTCGCCGCTCTCCGCAGGCGCGCTGCGGCCGGACCTTCCCGGACCGCGGTGTAACATACCCTCATGAAGGCCGTGGTCCCCGAAGTCAGCCCAGCCGAGCTGGCCCGGCGCAAGCTCACCGGAATCGACCGGTGGGACGAGATGTGGGAGGGAGTGCTCCACATGGCGCCGGCCCCGTACGACGAGCACCAGCGGATCCTCGGCGAGCTCCTGGCCTTCCTGCTGCCGCTCCTGAAGCGAGCCCGCCGGGGAACGCTGCGACCCGGCATCAACGTCTTCCGGGAGGAGTCTCCGAAGGAGGACTACCGCATCCCCGACCTGACGTTCGTGGCCGCAGGGCGGGAAGCGATCCTCGCCAAGGACGGCGTGCGCGGCGGCGGTCCGGACGCGGTGATCGAGATCCGCTCTCCCGGGGACGAGACGTACGACAAGTTCCCCTTCTTCGCCGCCGTCGGCATGCGCGAGGTGGTCGTCATCGACCGCGACAGCAAGAGAACCGAGGTCTACCGCGGGGAGGGTCCTCACTACGTCCAGACCGATCCCGAAGCCGACGGGTCGGTGCCGGCGCCGGTGCTGGGCGTGCGTTTCCGACTGGAGCCCGGAGAAATCCCCCTGCTCGTGGTCGAAGACGCCGCACTTCCCGCCCAACGAGCCGAGATCTGACCGCCCGAGCGTAAGCTTCTCGCCGACCAGAACCCGACACCCGGAGGTCCCACCCCTTGTCCCCCGAGAGCGTCCCCGCCCGGATCGGCCGATACGAGATCCGGCGCGAGCTGGGCCGCGGGATGATGGGGGTCGTCTACGAAGCCCTCGATCCCTCGTTGCACCGCCTGGTCGCGCTCAAGGTCGTCCGGCTCCTCTTCGCGGTGACGGACGCGGACAAGGAGACCTTCGAGAAGCGCTTCCTTTCCGAGGCCCGCATCGCCGGGCACCTCTCGCATCCCGGCATCGTGGTCGTGCACGACGTGGGCCGCGATCCCCAGACAGGGATGCTCTACCTCGCCCTCGAGCTCCTCCACGGTCGCACGCTGGCGGAGATGACGTCGGAGGAGGGACGCCTCCCCTGGCGGAAGGCCCTGGAGATCGTGGCCGCGGTGGCCCGGGCCCTCCACTACGCGCACGCCCAAGGCGTCATCCACCGCGACATCAAGCCCGCCAACATCATGGTCCTGCCCTCGGGAGAGCCCAAGATCATGGACTTCGGCCTGGCCAAGATCGAGGCCGGAGCCGACCTGACGGTGGCCGGGCAGTCGGTGGGCACGCCGCTCTTCATGTCGCCGGAGCAGGTGCAGGGGCAGAAGCTGGACGGCCGCTCCGACCTGTTCTCGCTGGGCTCCGTCCTCTACACGCTCCTCACGGGGACGCGGGCATTCGCGGCGGAGAGCGTGGCCCGCATCATGAACCGCGTCGCCGACCACGATCCCCGCGTGGCCACGGCACTCGTACCCGAGCTGCCGGAAGCGGTGGACTACCTGCTCGCCCGCGCCCTGGCCAAGGAGCCGGCCGACCGCTATCCCGACGGCCGCACGATGGCCGAGGACCTCGACGACGTCTTGAAGGCGCGCACGCCTCGGCACCGTGCGGGCTGGACGCCCCCCCCGCCCGCGGAGGGGACTGTTGCCTCGTCCGCGCCGGAGCCCTCGCTCGTCGAGCTCGAGCTGCAGCCCGTGGTCGAAGAGAAGGCCCCGGCGCGACCCCGACCCCGCCGCCATGGCTTCCGCCTGCTCGCCCTCGTCCTGCTCTTCGGAGGGCTCGCCGCGTACTACCTCTCCCTTCGTCCCGATGACCCCCTGGCCGAGGTGCTGGCCGTGATCCTCGCTCCCGGGCCGACTCCGGACGCTCTTCCTCCGCCGCTCCCGCCGCCCCCCACCGTCATCGCCGAGCCCGCGACCCCCATTCCCCCGACCACGCCCCCGCCCGTCGTGGAATCAACCGTGCCCTCCCCGCCGCCCGCATCGCTCGCGGAGAGCCCGACCCCCAAGCCGCGACCGACCGCGACTCCTTCACCCCGAACGGGCAGCAAGCCCGCGCCCGCACGCCTCAGCCTTCGCATGGAGCACCGCCTGGACAACGGGACGGTCAAGGTCTTCCTCGACGGCCAGCTCGTGGCCAAGGAGGAGCTGGACGCCCAGGTCACCCGCAAGGTCCTCTTCTTCGAGCTGCGCAAGGGCGTCGTGGAGGAGACGCTCAAGGTGACGCCCGGCCGCCACGAGGTCCGGGTCCAGGTGAAGTGGGATGACAACACGCGGAGCCGCCGGATCTCGGGGACGTTCCGCTCCGGGGTGACCCGCCGGCTCGAGATCGGGATCAGTCGCCTGGGCGGCGATCTGTCTCTGGAGTGGAGGTAGGCTCGTCGGGGAGGGGCGCGCCCTCGAGAGCAGTGGCGACCTTTTCCTCCAGGGCGCGGCGGTCGGGCCGCCTCTTCCCCAGCCCGGTGAGGGCCTCGAGCATGTGACCGGTGACCGACTTCGTGAGGCGGCGGAGCGTCTTTCCGGTCAGCCGCTCCCCCCGCTCGAACCAGAGCGCGGCCGCATAGCCCATGACCGCGGTGGTGGACGAGGCGATGGCGGCGGCGAGCAGCCAGCCCGGCGGGCCCCCCAGCTTGCTCAGCTCCTGGAAGAGCGTGCGCCCCAGGAGGCCGAGCCCGAAGGTGGCCACGAGCTCGCGCGCGCGCCGGATCGTGATCTTGTAGTCGTAGATCCGCGCGACCCCGAGCACGAGCGAGCACTGGACGGCGAGGAGGGGCAGCACGTCCAGGATGGGCAGCGGGGCGAGGGCGATGGCGGCGGCGGTGCCCGCCGCGCGGCGGGTGGCCTGGAGCGCGAGCTTGCGCCGATAGGCGGGGAGGGCCTGGCCCAGCGCTGCCACGATCTCGGGCTCGGCCTTGGCCACCGCCAGCAGGATGCGATCCACGTTCTTCCCGTCCCGGGCCGAGCAGGCCACGACCTGCTCCGGCGCCAGGCGCAGGCTCCTCGCGACCTGGGCCACCACGCGATCGGCGTGCCCCTTGACGAGGTCGATCTTGTTCAGGACCACCACGAGCGGCTTGCCCAGCGCCAGGAGCTCGGCGAACAGCGCCTGCTCGTCCCGCTTGATCCCCTGGATGGCGTCGAACATCACGACCAGGAAGTCCGCCTCCCGCGCCGCGGCGAGGGCGATCTCCTTCTCGCGCTCCCCCACCTCCCCCACCGCGTCCGCCCCGGGGGTGTCGACCACCGCGAAGAGCCCGGCGTCCGCCTGCCGGTTCGCGCGGGTGGTTCCGGGCACCGGGGAGACCTCGGCCCGGTCGGATTCCTCGCGCACGAGCTGGTTGTAGAGCGTCGTCTTTCCCACGTTGGCGGGACCCACGATGGCGACGCGCCCCTTGCCGCCCGCGGCCAGGCGCAGGTGGGCAAGGGCGAGCTTCGTCAGCGTCTTCCAACCGGACAGTCCCGAGGGCAGGGCATCGAGGGCGGCGTCGAGCCGAGAGCGCACGGCCTCGGGCAGCGCGTCCCAGGCCTCCTTCACGCGGGCGCGCGAGGGCTCCGGGAACTCCCGCAGCAGGTCGTCGACAGGCACGCGCGCGCCTCGATGGCTAGGAGGCGGCCCGCGCCCGGCTAGGACAGGGCGCCGAGCACGTCCAGGAGGGCATCGGGGACGGCCTCGAAGTGCAGGCCCGCCTGGTAGGACAAGCCCTCGAGGCGCGACCACATCACGAGGCCGTTCACCTCGACCGCGGCCGCCCGCGCGCCGTCCTTCAGGGGAGCCTCGAAGGCCACCGTCACCTCCTGCCCGCGCGGCAGGTCCTCCCCCACGCGCAGGCGGCAGCCGTGGGGCGAGAGGTCCATGGCGGTCGTGGGATGCCACTCGCCCTTGAAGAGATAGCGCACCGTGAGGAGACACGCCTTGCGGGCGGTGAGGCGGCGGTTGCTTCGGCTCGGGGCCGTGGCGTTCGTCATCGGAGGCCTTGGGGATCCGGAGGGACTGCGGAGTATAGGCCCGAAGCCAGGCCGACGGCAAATCGAGGCGCAGGAACGGGTGTGCTAGAATCGGCGGGACTTGAAGTTCTCGCGGACCGCATTCCTGCTCCTCGCCCTCGCCGCCAGCGCGTGCGGCGGTGGCAGCAAAAACCCGGTGGAACCCACTCCCCCACCCGGCAGCCCCGTCAGCGGCTTCGTCTTCTACGACGAGAACGCCAACGGCACGCCGGAGCCGTCGGAGACCGTGCGCTTCCCGGCGGTGAGCGTCTCCGTGGGCGGCAAGACGGGGCAGTCGACCGCCGGGGGCCGGGTGATGGTCAACGACGTCCCCGCGGGCGCCCAGGCCGCCACCCTGCGCCCGGACAGCCTTCCCGCCTACTACACCGCGGGGGCGGCGATGCCCGTCACGGTCCCCCAGCCCGCGGGAACCGATCTCGCGATCCCCGCGACCCTCGCCACCGGCGGCAACCGTCCCAACGTCTATATCGCGTTCGGCGACAGCATCTCGTGGGGCGACGGCTCCAACGACGGCAGCGGCTACCGCACCTACCTCGAGGCCAACATCCGGAGCTACTGGAGCGGCAACCCCCACGTGCTCAACGAGGGCGAGCCGGGAACCCGGAGCTTCCGCGGCGAGCAGCGCATCGGGGGGACGCTCAACCACGACCGGCCCGCCTACACGCTCATCCTCTACGGGACCAACGACTGGAACGACAACGAGTGCCGGAACACGCCCCCCTGCTACACCATCGACTCCCTGCGCTCGATGGTCCTGCAGGCGCGGGACGCGTCGAGCTTCCCCATCCTGGGCACCATCCCCCCCGTGAACCCCGCCTACGTGGACCGCGACGCCGAGGCGCGCAACGCCTGGGTCCGGGGCATGAACGATCGGATCAAGACCATGGCCCGCGAGCAGCACGTCCCGGTGGCGGACATCTACGACGCGTTCTCGAAGCAGGGCAGCCTCCCCCCGCTCTTCACGGACTTCATTCACCCCAACGAGCAAGGCTACTCCCTCATGGCCCAGACCTGGTTCCTGGCCATCACCCGCCCCGTCACGTCCACCTCGTCGGCGGCCTCCGTCCCCTTTTTCGGCCCCACCCGCTGATTCCGGCGGTCCGCGGAGTGTGATCCGCGCCACCGCGGGAGGGGCGTATCATGTTTTCGAGCATGAAGACGGGACGCCTGCTGAAATTCCAACGTCCGGGGGGCGAGGTCCACGCCTACTTCTACTCGCAGGGCGAGGAGGTCCGCGCCGCGGTCTACCTGATGCAGCCCGGACGAGACCGCGAGCCGGTGCAGGAGATCACGGGCCCGAGCGACGAGGGAGTGGAGGCGGAGGTGCGAGCCTGGGTGGAGGCGCACTACCCGCGCCCGCAGCGCCACTGAAAGTCAGACCAATCGTTCTACGCGGTCGCCGGAGATAGCGCGTTCAACGGCGCTCGGGAAGCTCCACCTCTACGACTTCAGCCTATAAGCGCGTGGGGGATTGGTTTCCCCCCTGGCGATTCCTTTTCTGGTGGGGGCGCCTCGGAAGGGGGGGAAACCAAGGCCGGGGAGGCGCGGCACGCCCTTTGCTGAGACAGCTATAGCCATACGGGCGGGGGGTGACTCAATTCGAAGATCGCGACGTGGCGCGCCGCGCAGCCCCCGCCCGTTCGAACCGGACGTGCGGATTTCCCGCATCCGGCTCTCCTGCACGCTTCGCACCAAGGGTTATGAGGCGTTCAGCGCTGGCAGCACTTTCTGCTGTGGAAGTGACCTGCACCGCGCGTGAAAGACGCGGTCGTGCGCGCATCGCCCTTGCTTAGGCTACTACCGAGCCGCGAAACCCAAAATCCCCCGCAGGCGCGTCCTCCCACCTGAGGCCGGGGTGCTTCTGCAAGAGAGCAGACAGCTCCACAGGAAGCACTCGGATGACCTCCTCCATTGCCTGTACAGCGTCCACGCCACCTGCGTAGCGAATCGCCTCCTGCCCAATGCCGGCGATCTTGTATGGGCAGTAGTAGTCGTCCGAGTCCGAAAAGGGTTGTGGCTTGCCGACCAGCACAATGACTTCACGGGTCGGCTCGCCTTCGATGTGGAGTCTACGTACAGCGATGACCTCCCCGAGTTCCGTGACCTTCATGCTTCCTCGCGTGTAACTCTAGTCGAGAGGGAAGTGGGGGCGTGGCGTCCGACCCGCGATACAGTCCGCATAGCGGTCCATCGCGTTAGCCCAGCACTGGGCCCGCAGCCTCTTACTAGTGAATTGCCGGCGACATCTCTGCTCATCCGCATCTCGCTGTGCCTCACAGTCCCCGCCTTCCTCGGCCGGGCAGAACAACAAACCCGCCGCGAAGCCGGCCGCCCCGCCGATGGCGGCTCCAGTACCTGCTCCTGCCCCACCTCCAGGCACCGTCAAAATCCCGCCGCTAGCCAACGCCCCGGCGGCGGCGCCGCCCATAGAACCGTACATTGCGCCAGTACCGGCACCCACAAGAGTTGTCGTCATGACGCACGAGCATGACGGAACAAGCCCCGTAGGGTCCACCATGTTGACCGGATCGTTGTCTACGTAGGCATAGAAGTTGATGCCACCCGAGAAGCTGATCGGGTCTTCACTGATGAAACGTCCCAGCTTCGGGTCGTAGTATCTGGCTCTGTAGTAGTAGAGGGCAGTCGCGGCGTCCCACTCGCGCGCCATGAAGGAGTAGGGACTTGGCGAGCCCTGCTCGATGTTGCCGAAGGCATCTGTCCGGAGAGTCCCGTTGACCGTGCCGGTCGAGCTCGTGGTCTTGACGATGCTCCCCAGCCCGTCCGTGTGGAGGTAGGTCCTGGTCACGGGGCTGCTGGGCGGGGGCTGCCCGGGTGGGTACGAAACCTCTTCCTTCCCCAGCGGCTCGTCGATCCCCGGTCCATGAATGTAGTACGTGCGCTTGGCGGTCGTGGTCGTTCCGGAGAAAGCCCGCAGGATGTCCTCGCCGTCGTAAGTTATCGTGGTGGGCAGCGTGTTGGGAGGGTGGGTGCTCCTGGTCTCGACCCGCCTTCCCAGCGGGTCGTAGAAGAAGCGCGAGCGCTCGATTGTGTTGAAGAGCACGCGCGTGAGCTGGTTCTCCGCGTTCCATTCGTATATCCAGATGCCGCCACCGCTCTCTGTCTTGGAAACGACGTTCCCGTTCGCGTCGTATGCGAAGGTCATGCCGTCTGCGCTCTGCAGACGATTTCCGTCGTCGTAGGTCCAGGTCGGGCTCGAAAGGGATGAGAGCCGGTTGCCCACCGCGTCATACGTGTATTGCTCCGTGAGGCCCGCCGCCCGGCTCACCTCCGTGAGGCGGTCGAACGCGTCGTAGGTGTAGAACTCGCGGAAATCCCCGTACTTGGTGGTCCGGTTGCCCGCGGCATCCAGGATGTAGGCCGACTTCGTGATGCCCTGGGTCCCGAGCTTGGCCGCGACCTGGGTCAGCCTGGAGGCCACATCGTAATCATACGAGGTCGTCACTCCGTTCGGGTACGCGACGGATTTTCGGCGTGAGGCATCGTCGTAGCCGAGACCGAATGAGAAGGTGCCCCGGGTGATTGTGGCGAGCTGGTTCGCGTCATCGTAGCCGTAGGTCACGAATGGGGTTCCGTCGAGGCTCACGGTCAGTCGGTTCCCGCCCAGGTCGTAGGTATAGGCCAGGGCGGACCCGTTCCTGGCACTCGACTCGCTCAGCATATGCCCGGCCAGGTCGTAGCTCCACGTGAGAGTGTCCGTGCCGTTGGCCGCGGTGAGGAGACGCCCCACCGTGTCGTAGGTGTAGCTCACTGAGGGAGTACCGTCCGAATAGATCTTGCCGGTGAGCCGGCCGAGGGTATCGTAGCCGTAGGTTGTCACCACCCCCTTGCGGTCGGTCCGGGTGAGCAGGCGTCCCGCTCCGTTATAGGTGAAGCTCTCCACCGGGGCTGGGCTCCCCGGGTAGCTGATCGTCGCCACCCGGTTGAAGCCGTCGTAGGTGAAGCTCGTGACCTTTCCTCGGGCGTCCGTGATCGAAGTCAGGTTCGACATCAGGTCGTAGTCGTAGGCGGTCACGCCGTTCGGAGGGCCGGCCGCCGAGGGCTTCGTAGTGATCGTCCGGAGACGCCCGTAAGCGTCGTAGCCGTATTCGGTGACGTGGCCCAGCGGGTCAGTCACGCTCGTCCGCCGGCCGCCCAGGTCGTAGGTGAAGTCCGTGTGAGTCAGGTCCGGTTGAGTAATCCTCGTGACGTGGACGCCGTCCCCGTAGGTCGTGACCGTCTCGTTCAAGAGCGCGTCATTGACGCTCGTCCGCCTTCCCAGCGCGTCGTACCCGAAGGTGGTGGCCTTGCCCAACGGGTTCGTCACGGTGGTCAGATCGCCCGTAGGGTTGTAGCCCATCGTCGTCGCCTTACCGCGTGGGTCCTGCACCGTCTCCGCCCACCCTTGCGGGGTGTAGGTGAGGGTCGTGGTGCGGTTCTGCGTCGCCGTGACGGCCTCGGTGATCGTTAGCGGCCCTGCTGGGCCGTAGGTGTAGCTCACGGAGCCACCCACCGCATCGGTTCGTTTCTTGACCCGACCGTCGGAGAAATATTCGTAACTGGTCACTCCGTTGACCGGGGCGGGCGTCGTCTCAGTCAGGAGGTCGCCGGTCGCCGGGTCGTACGTATAGGTCGACGTGTTCCCGGTCCCGTCCGTGAAGCTGGTGATGTGTCCCTCCCCGTCGTACGCCCACGTCCCTGTCGTTCCCTGTCCCCCACCGCAAGACGAACAGGGTCCCGTCGATTGCGTCACGCGGCCCATCCCGTCGCGCGTCGAAACCAGGTATGTGCTCACGTTGCCGCGCGCGTCCGTCACCGTGTTCGTCTGGGTCGTGTACGATTCATAGACCCCGTTGCCCACCTGCACGGGTGGATCCGTAGGCAAGGGCGTCCCGTACGAGAAGGTGAGCTTTTCGACGCCATCCCCGATCTCCGACGTCATGGCCCTTCCGTCGGGATAGTACTCGTGGGCCTCGACCTTCTTTCCGGCGAGGTCGAGAACAGCGGCGACCTGGGGAGGAAAGGAACTGTTCGGGATGTACTGGTAGCCGCTGCCATCGGCGTAGGTCACCGAGGAGAGGAATCCCCCGGTGTACGCGTACGTGGCGAGCACGGTGCCTGCTCCGTCGCGCACGTGCCACGGCTGGATGGTGAAGTCGGAGATGTAGTCCAGCACGATGCTTCGACCAAGACGGCTCACCGAGGACACGCGGGCGTACATATCGTAGCTGTACGTGGTGACGACCCCCGAGGGGTCTGTAGTGGACATCAGGAATGCTCGGGCGATGCTCGCATACGCCCAGTACGTCTCGAAGCCCCCGGCCCGGAAGACCCGCTTGTAGCAGAAGCCAGGGGGCAGTTCGGTCGGGCACGTGGTGCTGGTGACCCACGACTCCGAGGAGATGGGGAGTACGGACTTCATTACCCCCGATCCGTCTTTGTCGAAGTAATACTGGGGGTTGCCATCCGCGTTCCTCGCCGCCGCGAAGTACGATCGAGCGAGGTCGAGCCGTACCTCAAAGCTGGAATTCCAGCCGGGGCCAAAGGCGCCGAAGGGCGTAGCCGAACCGTTGAGGGTGTAGGTCATGCGGCGACTGTGGAACGTGCGTGAGAATACGAGATCGCCGACGACCGCGTCGGTGTGCGTGAAGAATGCCGCTCCCGTGGTCAGGCTGACCGGATTGCCCGCGCTGGAGGGCGGTGGCGGAGCGCCGCCCTTGTTCTTCTTGTTGCACTCAAAGCACTCGACCTCCTCGAAGCCAAAACAGGGCCTGTTCTTGTTTTCTATGGCCCAGCAATAAACGTTACAACCCAACTCTCCGGTTTGCGGGCAGACGCCTCCTCCACTGCCCGATTGGCAGTCGTGCCAATAAAGGTTGGCGGTCGAGGGGTCGCTTCCACCGCACATGCAAAGCGGCAGTCCCTGGGTCCCCTCCACCCCGCCGCAAGTGCCGCTTGGGTTCGGAAAGCACGTAAGGTCCATTGGACAGGTGTACTGCTGGGCAAGAGCCCCATTCGGACAGAACAGGAGCAATCCGGCCGCGATCGCGATGGCGAGGGTGCCCAATCGGGAGCATCGATCTCGAGTCACAGAAGCCTCCCCATCCCAGCCGCTGGGGACGATGTGGCGTTAGGTCAGTTGTCCCTATTCGGGGCGGAATCTAGACGCGAGACAAAGTGACTGTCAAGAAATTTCTCACCTAGCATGTCTCTTCCAGCGCTAATAACCGCAAAACGCAGTAGAAGAGTACGGTCTGTCCAGTCGTCCTCTAGCCCACGGCCCCGATCGCATCCTCCAGGATCCCGACCGCGATATCGGCGTCCTCGCCGTCGATCACCAGCGGCGGGGCGAGGCGGATCGTGCTCTTGCCGCAGCCGAGAAGGAGCAGGCCGCGGCGGAACGCCTCCTCCAGGATCCGCTCGCGCAGCTCGGGCGCGGGCTCGCGGCTCGTCCGGTCCTTCACGATCTCGACGCCGATCATGAGGCCGAGGCCCCGGATGTCGCCGACCACGGCGATGGCGCCCGAGGCGCGCTCGCAGCAGCGCCGATGAGGTCGACCGCCCCACGGCTCGCCGCGTTCTCGATGAGGCCGCCTTCCAGCAAGCGCAGGGTGGCGAGGGCGGCGGCCACGGACACCGGGTTGCCGCCGAACGTCGAGCCGTGGCCGCCGCTCGTCCACTGCATGACCTCGTCGCGGGCGATGAGCGCGCCGAGCGGCATGCCCGACGCGATCCCCTTGGCCAGGGTCACGATGTCGGGCTCGAGGCCGAAGTGCTCGCTCGCGAAGAATCGGCCGGTGCGGCCCATCCCGCACTGAACCTCGTCGGCGATGAGCAGGATCCCGTGCTGCCGCGTGACGTCGCGCAGGCGCTTCAGGAAGCCGGGATGCGGGACCACGTAGCCGCCCTCGCCCTGCACCGGCTCCACGATCACGGCCGCGACCTCGCGCGGGTCCACGGTGGTCCCGAACATCGTCTCGGTGAGCAGGTCCAGGCACTCGCACGCCGCAGGTCTCGGGCTCGCGGTTCACCGGGCAGCGGTAGCAGTAGGCGTAGTGCGAGTGCAGGACCTCGGGCAGGAAGGGCCCGTAGCCCCGCCGCTGCACCGGCTTGCTCGCGGTCAGGCTCATCGCGCCGTAGGTCCGGCCGTGGAAGGCGCCGTAGAAGGCCACGATCTTCTGCCCGGCCCGTCCGCAGCCGGGCCAGCTTGATCGCGGCCTCCACCACCTCCGCCCCCGAGTTGGCGAAGAACGACGCGCCAGGGGCCGGGCCCGGGGGCGCGGCGGGCCAGGCCCTCGGCCAGCTCGACCACGTTCTCGTAGAAGAAGTCGGTCGCGCACATGTGGAGGAACCGCTCGGCCTGGGCCTGGATGGCGGCCACCACCTCGGGATGGCAGTGGCCGGTCGCCACCACCGCGATCCCCGCCGCGAAGTCGAGGTAGCGGTTGCCGTCCACGTCCTCCACCATCGGCCCCCGCGGCCGCGCTCCGCCACCAGCGGGTAGTCCTTCTTGTAGTTCTGGGACATGACGCGCAGGTCGCGCTCGATCACCGCGCGGGCGCGGGGCCCGGGGGGCGGGACGGCGATCTTCGGATAGTCCTTGGCCATCGGATCTCCTTTATCGACCCCCCACCCTACCCCTCCCCACGTCGGCAAGCGGGAGAGTATCGCAGTGGCATTCTAGCCGTGGCCGCACGCGGAACGACCAAGCGTACAATTCGGCTTCATGTGGCTTTCGCGCCCGCGCCACGTCGTCGCCGTACTCGTGGTGCTCGCCGGAGGATGTGGCTCCGGCTCCCGCGGGAGCGGCGCCGGCGACCGGCGTCCATGGAAGGCGGTCACGCTCGACTTCGATACCGACATCCGAGACGTGTTCTTCCTGGACGAGAACCAGGGCTGGGTGGTCGGGGGCGAGAACACGGTGAGAGGCGGGCTGATTGCCGTCACCCGTGACGGTGGCGCCAGCTGGCGCGTGGAGACGAACGTCGTCAAGAACCGCCTCCACCCGGAGCGCTACTCGTTCTACGCCGTGCGCTTCGTCGACGGCGAGCGCGGCTGGGTCGGGGGCGACGACGGCATCATCCTGCGGACCGTGGACGGCGGCCGGACCTGGGAGACGCAGCGCACCGGCCACGGGCCGGAGGCCGTGCTGGACCTCTTCTTCCTGGACCGGGACACCGGCTGGGCGTCCACGAGCGACGGGATCCTGTGGACCACGGACGGGGGCGAGGCCTGGCACGGGGGTCGCGCGATGTCGCGAGAGGGAACCGGCGAGCTCAACCTGTTCGGGTGCGCGGCCGTTCAGTTCGCGGACGCGCGCACCGGCTTCGTCGTGAGCCACCACGGGATCCTCAAGAGTACGGACGGCGGTCGGCGCTGGGACTTCACGTCCGCGCCGGAGCTCGCGTTCGCCGGGCTCCACTTCCTCTCCCCGCTCGTCGGATGGGCCGTGGGGGAGGGCGGCACGATCGTGCGCACGCGCGACGGGGGCGCCACGTGGGAGACCCAGAAGACCGGTCTCAACCTGTTTCCGCTGCTGCGCGACGTGAAGTTCGTGGACGAGCAGCACGGCTACGTCGTGGGGTTCGTCCCGCGCTGGAACAGGTCCATGATCCTCTACACGGAGAACGGCGGCGAGAGCTGGAGCTTGCAGCAGGACGTCGAAGGCTACGAGCTCGAGGCGCTCGACCTGCTCGACGCCGCCCACGCGTGGACGGCGGGCGAGCGCGTGGTCCAGGGACCCTTGAAGCTGATGCGGCTCGCCCCCTAGCGGGCCGCTTCCGCTTCCACGATCTCGAGGCTGCTCACCACGCCCTCGAAGGCCGTGGCCACAGCCTCCTCGCCCTCCCCGTAGCCTGAGGTCCGGACCATCAGCAGCCGACCCTCGTGGACCACGAGCGCGTGACGCTGACGGCCCCGGTGAGTCCTCTTGTCCCAGGTCGTCACCACGCGCGCCGGCCTCCCCGCGATGCTCACGTCCGCGACCGACTCGATCTCCCTCTCCCAGGGCTCGTGTCCCACGCGCTTCAGGGCCAGCTCGACGAGGACGTCCGGCGCCGGCGGCGCGAGCCCCTCGAGCTGGGCGTGAAGCGCCTCGAAGCCGGAGGTCCCCTTCCCCTCGTCACCCCGTCGGGTCTCCATGCGCAGGGCGCTCAGACGCTCGTCGTACAGGTCGAACGCCTCCTTGCTCCCGAACAGCTCGCGCGGCACGCGAAACGCCGAGATCCGTTCGTTGCCGAGTCCCGACCGGCCCTCCCCGATGAGGTCGTGCGCCTGCTCCAGCTCGCGCGCGTATCCCGCGCCGGTGATCGGGCCGAGATCCACGACGTGGAGCAGCCGCGACCCCTCGTGGCGGAACAGCTTCTCGTGGCCGTGATCCAGGTAGCGCCATGCCCGCGGCGCCCGCAGCGAAACCCGGTGCTCGCCGACCTGCAGCTCGGTGCGTCGCGGCAGCACTCGCTCGCAGCCGCCGAGCAGCACGGCCACGATCACGGCGGCAACGCGGTGCGCGAGGGGCACCGGCCTCACCGTGGCTGCGCGGGCGGAAACGTCACCGACGCGATCACGCGCTCGAAGACTCCGAGCGACCCGGCGTGGCCGTAGTAGCGGAACGCGAACAGGTGGTGATTGGGGCTGAGCGCGTACACCCAGCGCCCGTGGTAGGTCCTCCCGGACTGGCGGCCCTCGATTCGATAGCTCATCGCGAGCGCCTGGCGGCCGCCCACCTCGACGCGCTCTTCCTTCAGGTCGAGGAAGACGCTGGGGTCCTCGTACTGCGTGGGGCTGAATCGGTAAGGCACCACCAGCACGTCGTCGATGCTGTACGTCGCCTGGTCCGCGACCGCGAGGGCGTCCCTGAGGGAGGCCTCGGCCCGCGCGGCGTCCTGCCGGGTGTGGGCGCCGAAGGCGTCGCTGAAGCGCTCCCGGAAGCGCTCGATCAGCACCGCTTCCTGGTCGTTCAGGGGATGGCGGCCCGGGCGGCAGCGCTGCATCTTCTCCTGCGCCTCGTAGTACGACATCTCGCGGTACTTCGGCAGGAACGCGCGCAGGCACTCGCGGCTGCGGACGAGGCCGGGCGCGTCGTACTCGCCCACGTCAATCTCGGCGAGCAGCCCGTCCCCGAGCTTGAAGCTGATGCCGACCAGGTGCTGGAGGCCGGTGTGGGGCTCGCGACGCCAGGCCGCGGGCGGAGGCGAGAACGACACCGGCTCCTCGATGATGCGGAACACCTCGGGCTTCGGCAGCGGCTCCTGGCCGCAGGCTAACGCAGCCAGGGCTCCGCACCCGAGCCACGCCCGCCCTGCCGTGGCGACGGCCATCCGCGTCTCCTATAGTCCGCAGGCGGTGAGGGAGCGGTCCAGTATCCCCACCATCTCCTCGAGCTGCTCCCCCGTCACCACGAAGGGCGGCGCGAGCATCACCACGTCGCCGTTCGTGCCGTCCGCGCAGCCACTGCTCGGGTAGGTCACGAGCCCGTTCGCGAACGCCTGCGCGAAGAGCGCCTCCGCCCGGCGCTCGGAGCGCGGGAACGGGCGCCCCGAGGCCTTGTCCGCGCAGAGCTCGACCGCCCAGAGGAGGCCCCGCCCCCGCACGTCACCCACCTGGGGATGCGCGCGGAGGGGGGTGAGCAGACGACCCAGCACCTCGCCCATGGCCGCGGCGCGCTCCACCAGGGCCTCGCGCTCGAGGATGTCCAGCGTGGCCCGACAGGCGGCCGCGGTCACCGGGTTGTGGGAGAACGTGAAGCCGTGGGTGAAGCCGCCCGCCCCGGCCAGCGTCTTCACGATCCGCTCGCTCGCGAGAACGGCTCCCACCGGCGTGTAGCCTCCGCTCATCCCCTTCCCGCAGGTCACGAGGTCGGGGTGGGCGCCCCCCCACTCCGTCGCGAAGAAGCGCCCGGTGCGCCCGAAGCCGGTCATGACCTCGTCCGCGATCAGGAGGACGCCGTGGCGATCGCAGATCGCGCGCACGCGGCGCGCGTATTCCTCGGGGGGCACCGCGGCCCCCGCGGAGGCCCCCAGGATCGGCTCCGCGAGGAACGCGGCCACCGTCTCCGGTCCCTCGCGCTCGATCACCGCCTCGAGGTCGTCCGCGCAGGCGACGGCGCAGTCGGGATAGGCCTTGCCCAGCGGGCAGTGATGGCAGAAAGGCGCGGCCGCTTCCGGGGTGATGGCCAGCAGGGGGCGATACGGGGCCTGCAGGTTGGGCCGGCCGGAGAGGGCGAGCGTCGACAGCGTGTTGCCGTGGTAGGAGAACGACCGGCGGACGACCTTGTACCGCCCGGGCTGACCGATCGCGAGCTGCCAGGTCCGGGCGAGCTTCACCGCGGTCTCGTTGGCCTCCGATCCCCCGGAGACCAGGTAGAGCCGGTTGCAGTCGCCCGGCGCGTGGCGGGCGAGGCGGCGCGCGTAGTCCTCGAGCACGTCGCTCGTGAACTGCGTTCCGTGCACGTAGGCGGCCGCTCCCGCCTGGGCGGCCATCGCCTCCGCGATCTCGCGCCGGCCGTGGCCCACGTTGACCACGACCGCGCCCCCGGCGCCGTCGAGGTAGCGCTTCCCGTCCGTGTCCCACAGAAGAGCCCCCTCGGCCCGCGCGATCGCGGGCAGCTCGCGGCCCAGGGGCCGGTGGAACACGAACGACGACGGGAAGGAGTAGCGCAAGCTCAGCCCGGCCTCTTTTCAGTGGACGATCGTCCGGCTCTGCTCGCGCATGAACTGCTGGACGTAGTAGAGGCCGCCCGAGGCCTTGCCCGTGGAGCCGCTCCCCTTCCAGCCCCCGAAGGGCTGGACGCCCGGCCAGGCTCCGGTCGTCGCCCCCGCGCGCCGGTTCACGTAGACGACACCCGCCTCGATGCGGTCGAGGAAGGCCTGGACCTCCTTCGGCTCCCGGCTGAAGAACCCGGCGGTGAGGCCGTACTCGCTCGCGTTGGCGAGGGCGATCGCCTCGTCCAGCGAGGAGACGGGGGCGAGGCAGACGATGGGGACGAACATCTCCTCCCGGAAGAGGGCGTGGTCCCGGGGCAGCCCGTCCACGACCGTGGCGGCGACGAAGTATCCGTGGGCGAGATCGCCGTCGCGGAGCAGCCGTCCCCCCGTGAGCACGCGACCGTCGCGGCGCGCCTGCTCGGTGTAGCGCTCGTAGCCGCGGTAGGCGCGCTCGTGGATGACGGGACCCAGGTAGATTCGCGGCCGGCTGGGATCGCCGATCGTGATCGCCGCCGTCTTCTCCAGGAGCAGCTCCGTGAACCGATCCTTCACGGCCTCGTGCACGTAGACGCGCGAGCAGGCGCTGCACTTCTGGCCCTGGAGCCCGAAGGCCGACCGCATCACGCCCTCCGCGGCCGCGTCGAGGTCGGCGGAAGGCATGACCAGCGCCGGGTTCTTGCCCCCCATCTCCGTGATGCAGGGCTTGGGCCACTCGCGGCTGAAGCGGCGCAGGAGCGACATCCCCACCGCCTTGGAGCCGGTGAAGAGCATCCCGTCCACTCCCGGGTGCAGGGCCAGGGGCTCGCCCGCGCCCTCCCCGGTGCCGAAGACGATGTGGAGGGCACCCGCGGGCACCCCCGCCTCCCGGAAGATCCGGTAGAGGGCGAGGCCGGTGAGCGGAGCCTCGTGGCTGGGCTTGAGCACCACCGTGTTGCCGGCGAGGAGCGCGCCCGCCGCCGGTCCCCCCGCGAGCGCGGCCGGGAAGTTGAACGGGCTGATCACCGCCCACACCCCGTAGGGACGCATGACCGACCGCGTCTCCTCGCTCTCGGTGAAGCGAGCCATCGGCCGGTCGAAGCCCTCGTTCTTCTCGAGCTGGTCGCAGTAGTAGCGCGCGAGGTCCGCGGTCTCGGTCACGTCCCCCATCGCCTCCAGCCGGTTCTTGCCGGCCTCGAGGCTCACGAGCGCCGACAGCTCGAACCCTCGCTCCTCGATGAGGTCGGCGGCCTTGCGCAGGATCGCCACGCGCTCCCGCCAGCCGCGCGACGCCCAGTCCGGGAAGGCGCGGCGGGCCGCCTGCACCGCGCGGTCCACGTCGGCGGCCGTACCCGCGGCGAAGCGTCCGAGCACGACTCGCGTGTCGATGGGGCTGCGGTCCTCGATCTCGGCAGCGCCCGCGACCTCCGATCCGTCGATGAAGTGCCCGTGCCGGCCCCCGAGGGAGGCCCGAACCCCCTCCACCGCCGCGTCGTACTTCCGCGAGAAGTCCTCGGTCTGTCCGGCGGCCAGCGTGGCGTAGGTGACGCGCTCCGTGCCCATCGTTCCCTCGTCTCTCCTGCGCATTCTAGGCTATCCTTCGCGGCATGAAGTCGCGCGCGGAAGCCGAGGCCCTCCTCTTCGAGTTCACGAAGTCGGACGCGCTGCGCAAGCACGGGCGGGCGGTGGAGACCGCCATGCGCGCCTACGCGGGCTGGTACGGGATCACCGACCCCGCGGAGGTCGAGAAATGGGGCATCGTGGGCCTGCTCCACGATTTCGACTACGAGCAGAACCCGACCGAGGACACCCATGTCCACGTGGGCGGCCGCATCCTGCGCGAGCGCGGGTTTCCCGAGGAGATCGTGGAGGCCATCTGCTCCCACGCCGACTACATGAAGATCCCGCGGGACACGCCTCTCAAGAAGGCGATCTACGCCTGCGACGAGCTCGTGGGCTTCATCGGGGCCTGCGTCAAGGTGCGGCCCTCGAAGAAGCTCGCCGACCTGCCCGTGGACTCGGTAGTGAAGAAGCTCAAGGACAAGGCCTTCGCCCGCTCCGTGGACCGGTCCTACGTCTACGGGGGAGCGGAGGCGGTGGGCCGGCCCCTGCCCGAGCACGTGGGCTTCCTGATCGAGGCCCTGAAGCCGATCGCCGACGAGATCGGGCTCTGAGCCAGGAGCCGCGCTATCATCAGCGGGGAATCGGGTCGCCTGTGGCTTCGCTGGTCCAGGACGTCTGGCTGGGGAGCGATCCCCGCCTTCGCGCCCGCCGCCTCGCCCCCTTCGAGGAGGCGGCGGTCCGCGTGATCTTCCATCCCGACCTGGAGGCGACCCTCGACGATCCCCCGGTCGCCGCCTTCCTCGAGACCCTGGCCGCGCGCGTGGAGGTGATCGCGTACGAGCCGCGGGGTCAGGGGGGAGCGGCGGGCGCTTCGGGCCGGACGTCGTCCAGGACCTGCGCGGCCTGCTCGCCGACCTGCCCGGGCGCTGGCACCAGGGCCTGCGGCCCGTCGTGGCCGGGCACGGCTTCGGGGCGTGGCTTGCCCTCGCGGTGGCGGACACGCCGGGCCTCGCCGGCGTGCTCGCGCTCGGGCCCGTCGCCCGGGTTCCCAATGCGCTGGAAGCGGCGAGAAGCGCTCCTTCCCCGCTGGCCGTGCCCACCCTCGTGGTGGACGGCCGGGAGCAGGACGCGGCCGACCTCACCGCAATTGCCGAGTGGGTGGCGCGCGAGCCCCTGGCCGCCCGCATCAGCGTGCCCGGAAGCCACGCCGCCCCCCTCCTCCCGCCCTGGTCCGAGATGGCGGCGGGCTGGACGGCGATGAGAGCCGTCTCGCGGTGAGTCGGCTCGCGTTATTCCTGAGCATCCCCTTCGTTCTCGTGCTCCTGGGCACCGTCGGCTACCACTGGATCGAGGGGTGGTCGCTCTTCGACTCGCTCTACATGACCGTCATCACCGTGACCACCGTGGGCTATCTGGAGGTGCACGAGCTCTCGAAGGAGGGCCGGGCCTTCACGATGCTGCTCGCCCTCGGGGGCGTGTTCACGCTCTTCTTCGCGGCGTCCGAGATCCTGCGCGCGGTGGTGGGGGGCGAGCTGCGGGGCGTCTTGGGGAGACAACGGATGGAAAGAAACCTGGCCGAGATCCGTGACCACGTGGTCGTGTGCGGGTTCGGGCGCATGGGCCGCCTCATCTGCCAGGAGTTCGCGTTGCGCGGGACTCCCTTCGTGCTCGTGGAGCGCCAGCCGGAGCTCCTGCGCAATTTCGACCTCGCTCACGGCATCCCCCTCGCCGGGGACGCCACCTCGGAGGAGGTCCTGCGCAAGGCGGGGGTCCTCCGCGCCCGCGGTCTCATCGCGGTGGCCGCGTCCGACGCCGACAACCTCTACGTGGTGATGACCGCCCGCGAGCTGAACGACAAGCTCCTGATCGTGGCCCGCGCCGAGGAGGAGTCGGCGGAGAAGAAGCTCAAGAGGGCGGGAGCGACCCGGGTCGTCTCCCCGTGGGTCACGGGCAGCCACCGGGTGGCCCAGGCGCTCCTGCGCCCCAACGCCACCGATTTCATCGAGCTCGCCACCCGCAGCGGCCACCTGGAGCTGCAGATCGAAGAGACGGAGATCGCCCCCGGGAGCACGATCTCGGGACGGATGCTGAAGGACAGCCGGATCCGCCAGGACCTCGGCATCATCATCGTCGCGATCAAGAAGCCGGCGGGAGAGATGCTCTTCAACCCCGCCCCCGAGGCCGTGATCGAGGCCAACGACGTGCTCATCACCCTCGGCCCCCGGCCCCAGCTGGACCGACTGGCCGCGCTGGCCCGGCCTTGGGCCTGAAGCTTCGACGGGCTACCCGGGATTACTCGCCTCGAGTAGGAGCGGGGGCGGGCGTGGACATGAGCGCCCCGAAGACGAGGATCAGGCTCGTGACGTAGGCCCAGAGCACGAGGGCCACCGCGAAGGCGAGCGGGCCGTAGAGGGCCTCGAGCCGCATGCCGGGCAGGCGCGACACGAAGACGTACTTGGCGGCTTCCCAGGCGCCCCCCGCCCACAGCGCCGCCTGCAGGGCCGCCCGCGTCCGCACCGGCGCGTCGGGGATCACCCGGTAGATGACGAAGAAGAGGAAGACGGTCAGGAGCACCGCCGTGGCTTTCACCGTGTAGCCCGCGACGAGCGGCCAGTCCCGGCCGTAGCTGCGCGCGGCCACCGTGAGGGCCACCGAGAGCAGGGCGAGCAGGCCGCCGAAGAGCGTCATGAAGAAGGCGAGGAGCCGGCTCTTCCAGAAGGTCCGGTGGAGGCTCCCTCCCCACGCGCGGTTCAGGGCCATCTCCAGGGGCATGAAGATGCCCGAAGAGCCCCAGACGATCAGGAGCAGCGAGACGACCTCCAGCCCGCGCGAGAAGCGGGTGAGGCCGCGCACCGACTCCGCCACCGCCTCGCGATTGAAGGGGATCAGCTCCTGCAAGAGCAGGAGGAGGGCGGTTCCCGCGCGCCGGCCGAAGGCGAGCTGCTCGGATGCGAACGCCACCACGAGGAGAAGCGGGAAGAGGCAGAGGAGGAAGTTGAACGCGACCGCGTTGGTGAGGACGGCGATCTCGCGGGACACGAGCATCCCCGCCGCGCGCCGCAGCCGGTAGAGGAGGCCCGCGCTCTCCTTTCTCCGCGCGATGGTCAGGCCTCCTGCCCACGCCACCAGAGGTAGGCGGGCACGCCGAGCCCGAGGATCCCCAGGCCCAGGAGCGACTCGAGCGGACGCTCGAACAGCGTATTGACGAGGAGGGCGAGACACCCCAAGAGGAAGACCCCGGGGACGAGCGGGTAACCCCAGACGCGGTAGGGACGAGGGGCTTCTGGCCTCGTCCGCCGCAGGACGAACACCGCCGCCCCCGTGGCCGCGTGGAAGAGCACGACCGCGAAGACCACGAACGTGTAGAGCTGATCGTAGCGGCCGGAGAAGGTGAGGATGACGGACCAGAGGCCCTGGGCGAGGATGCAGGCGGAAGGCGTCCGATAGCGGGGATGGATGCGGGCGAGGGCGGGGAAGAAGACGCGGTCCTGGGCCATGGGGAGGTAGATACGGGCGGCATAGAGGATGGTGGCGGACAGGCAGCCGAACGCGGAGACGAGCACGGCCGCGGTGAGGAGCTGGGCGCCCAGGGGACCGAAGAGGGCGGCGGCGGCGGCCTCCCCGACGCGGGAGCTCTCCGCGATCTTCTCCAGGGGCAGGGCCCGCAGGTAGACGACGTTCATGAGGAGGTAGAGGACCGTGATGGCGAGCGTTCCCAGGACCAGCCCTCTCGGCAGGTCCTTCTCGGGGCGCCGCATCTCCCCGGCCAGGTTGGTCATGCCGTACCACCCGTCGAAGGCCCAGAAGATCGCGATCATGGACACTCCGAACCCGGCGAGGATGCCATGCGCGGGCAAGGGAGCGAGGAGTGCGGGGGCCTGGGTGTTGGATGCGAGCAGGCCCAGGCCGGCCAGGCCCAGGATCGACCCCAGCTTGGCCACGGTCACGGCGTTCTGCACGCCCGCGCCCGCCTTCAGCCCCACGTAGTTGACGACGGTGAGAAACACGATGGCGAGCGCCCCCGCGAGCTGCCCTCCGGTGAGGGTGTGGGACAAGCCCCCGAGGTGGAGGGTGAGGAGCGCGTTCCCGGTGGAGAAGAACGGAAGGAACGCTCCCAGGTATTCGCCGAAGCCGACGGCGATGGCGGCGATGCCCCCGCTCATGATCACGAGAAAGGCCGCCCAGCCGAAGAGGAAGCCCCAGAAGCGCCCGTAGGCTTCCTTCAGGAACTCGTACTGCCCGCCCGCACGCGGGAAGAGCGCGCCCAGCTCCGCGTAGGAGAGGGCTCCCGCGAGCGTGACCAGGCCGCCCAGGAGCCAGGCCAGGAGCATCAGGCCGGCATGGGGAAGGGCGCGCACGACGTCGGCGGGCGTGATGAAGATGGCGGTGCCGAGTACGGAGCCGACGGTGACGAGCGCGGCATCGACGACGCCCAGGCCGCGTTCTAGCCCTCGATCGTCGGCGGCCGGGCGCTCGTTCATGGGCGGGGAGAGCGGATTCTAGCGGAGTCGGGCTCCGGAGACCATCGCGCCTGCATGTTAGACTCCCCGCCGATGGACGAGGACGTTCGCATCCGTCACGCGGTCCGCCGTTCCGACTTCGACGCCTGCGTGGCCCTCCAGAAAGCGGTCTGGCGCCTCGACGACCTCGAGATCACCTCCGCGATCCAGCTCATCGCTACCACCCACGCCGGCGGGATGCTCCAGCTCGCGGAGCGGCCGGACGGCCGCGTGGTGGGCTTCGCCTACGCCTTCCCCGCCCTGCGCGGCGGGGTGCCTCACCTCCATTCGGACATGGTGGCGGTGCTGCCGGGAGAGCAGGCCAAGGGCGTGGGGGCCCGCCTCAAGTGGGCGCAGCGCGAGGAGGCGCTCCGCCGCGGCATCCCCGTCATCACCTGGACCTACGATCCCATGCAAGCCCGCAACGCCAACCTGAACCTGCGGCGGCTGGGGGCGGTGGCCAACGAGTTCCTGCCCGACTTCTACGGCATCACGACATCCTCGTTGCACCACGGCCTCCCCACCGACCGCCTGCTCGTGCGCTGGGACCTGAACGCGCAGCGCGTGCGCGAACGGGCGGGCAAGCCCGAGCCGCCCCGCAAGGTTCCCACCCCGTCCCTCCCCCGCGTCAACGACGTGAAGTGGCAGGCGGGCTGGCCGGTATCTTCGGAGCCGCGCCTCGACCTCGAAGCGCCGGAGATCCTGCTCGAGATCCCGCCGGATTGGGACGTGGTTTGCCAGGCCGCCCCCCGCGTGGCCGAAGGCTGGCACACGAAGGTCCGGACCGCGCTCCGCCACTACCTGTCGCAGGGCTACGCGGCCGCGGACTTCGCTCCCGCCGAGGTGAGCGGGCGACGCCGTCCCCTGTACATCCTCCGCAAGGCTTGACGTCGGCCCTCCGCTCGTCCCGGATCATTCTCGCGACCGCCCTGGGGCGGGCCCTCGTCGCCCCCGCCGCCGCCCAGGAGACGCTCGGCACCCTCGAGGTGGCGTTCCGGGACGGACCGGTCCTGCCCGCCGCCCGCGGCGTGCGCCTCACGGGGCCGGCCTTCCTCACCGAAACCGTGACGGACACCGGGGGACGCGCCGTCTTCTTCCACCTCCGGCCCGGCCGCTACCACGTCGAGCTCGTCCAAGCGCCGGCGGCGTCCGCCGCCGTCCCCTGCGCCCGCGAGATCCTCGTAGACGCAGGCGCGGATGCGTCGGTGGAGGTCAGCTGCTCGGCGACTCAGGAGACGACCGTGGTGCTTTCCCGCGATCGGGAGGGAACGACGACATGGCCGTCCCCCGAGCTTCTCTCCCTGCCTCGCGCGACCGATCCCTGGTCCGTGCTGCGCGACGTGCCCGGGGTCGTGACCGACCGCGTCAACGTGGCCGGCTCGGAGAGCGCGCAGCAGTCGCTGCTGGTATCGCACGGCGACGCCGGCCTCGGCGCCACCTGGACGATCGACGGCTTCGACGTGACCGATCCCGCCGCTCCCGGCTTCACCTCCGTCTACCCGGACATGGACGCGCTCGACGGCGTGGTCGCGCGCACCGGGACCGCGGACGTGCGCGTGCGGACGCCGGGCGTGCAGGTGGGGCTCCAATTCAGGGCGCCCGGCGATCGCTTCGCGGGCGCGGCCCACCTCCGCTACGCCCCGAGCGGCCTGCAGTCGGACAACCTGCCGGACGCGCTGCTCTCCCGGGGCTTCTTTCGCAGCTCGACCGAGCAGCTCCTGGAGCTGGGCGCGGAGGCGGGGGGCCCGCTGAAGGGGGGCCGGCTGTTCCTGTGGGGGGCCTTCTATCGCAACGCGCTCCAGCAGGAGACGTTCACGGAGCACGGCGAGGAGCAGCGGACCGGCTCCTTCACCGGCCGCGGCCGCCTGCGGCTGGGGAATGGCGCTTTATCGCTCCTCCTGCTGCGGGCGGAGAAGGTCCAGGAAGATCGCGACCCCACGCTCCAGGCCTCCCCCGAGGCCCGCTGGAAGCAGACCGGTCCCACCACCCTCGTGTCCCTCGAGGACACGCGATCGCTCGGACGCTGGTCGCTCCTCTCCCGCCTCGGCTACATGGACGCCGGCTTCCGGCTCGAGCCCCAGGGCGGTTCGGAGCAGAGCGCGTTCGAGGACATCCGGGGCGTCGCCCAGCGCTCGTACCTCACGTTCGAGACGGCGCGGCCGCGCTTCCTGGCCGCCCTGGAAGGCGAGACCCGGCGCTTTCTCCTGGGGGGGACGCACGACCTCGTGCTCGGCACCGGCTACCAGAGGTCGGAGGTCTCCACCGACCAGTCCTGGCCGGGCAATTCCACGCAGGGGCTCGAGCGGGGCGGCGTCTTCTTCCGGGCCTTCCGCCTGACCGGCTTCGCCCTTCTCTACCGAAGCCTCTCCGCGCGCTCCGTGCAGGACCAGATCGAGCTGTGGGCCCAGGACACCGCGCGCTGGGGACGGCTCACGGTCACGCTCGGGGCTCGACTCGACCGACTCGCCGGCCACAACGAGCCCTCGGCCGCCGCCGCCAACCCGGAGTTCCCGGATCTGCTTCCCACGCTCGACTACGGAGGCGGCGAAGCCGGCTTCCGCTGGCTCGACCTGCTGCCCCGCGCGGGCGTCACCTGGCAGATGAACCGGAGCGGCTCCCTGCTTCTCGGCGCGCGCTACGCGGCCTACGGCGCCCCCCTCGGGACGGGCGACGTCGTGTTCGACAACCCGCTCTCCTCGCTCGCCTCGTACACCTACTACTGGATCGATGCCAACGGGGACGGCACCGTCGAGCGCGGCGAGCTCGACACGTCGCGCGGCCGGCTGGGGGCGTCCGGGTTCGCTCCCGACGATCCCTCGTCGCCGCAGAGCCCGAACCAGATCGATCCCGGCCTCGTGTCCCCGCGCACTCACGAAGTCGCGGGCCGCCTTCGCTGGTCGCGGGGGGCCTGGCTGCAGCTCGACCTCGAGGGCGGCTACCGCCGGCAGGTGCGCACCCTCTGGCGGCCGCTCCTCGGCCTCGCCCGCGCCGACTACACGGCGCGCGGTGTCTTGAGCGGCGAGCTCTTCGGCCGGCCCTACGGGACTGTTTATTTCGCCCCCGCGTCCGAGTCGCAGATCGTCCCCGGCAACGGCCGGATCCTGACCAACCGGGAGGGCTACGCCGAGGAGACGCTCTTCCTCGACCTCGCCGCGCAGGGGCGCGTGGGAAAGAGGCTCGACTGGCGCCTCTGGGGCGGCGCCCTCGACTGGCGCGAGCGCTTCCCGGATCCCGAGCGCGCCGTGCAGGACCCGACGCCCCTCGATACGGAGCCGGTGCAGGATCGGGGGGTGGCCGCGGTCCGGGCGGGCGGGCTCGGCCGGGGCGACCTCTTCGTGAACTCGCGGTGGATGGCGGGAGCCGCGCTCCGCGGTCGACTCCCCTGGGCCCTGGAGGCGGCGGTGCTCGTGACCGCCCGCGACGGCTTCCCCATCCCCTACCTCCAGGTGGCGAGCACGGGCGACGCCACGGGCGGGGCGAAGGACGTGCTGATCTCCCCCACCCTCGACGAGTACCGGCTGGCCGCGCTGTGGCTCGTCGACCTGCGTCTGTCCCGGGGATTCCGCCTCGGACCGGGGACGCTCACCGGGATGGTCGACGTCTTCAACCTCACGAACCAGGCGACCACCCTCCAGGTCGCGCGCGACATCGAGCTGCCGAACTTCGACCGGCCGCGCGAGATCGTGCGGCCGCGGATCGTGAGGCTGGGGCTCGGCTATCGCTTCTGAGGGCCGGGGTCATCGCCGGTGGCCACGGGCAGACCGGGATCGCTGCTCCATTCGCTCCAGGAGCCGGCGTAGAGGCGGCCGACCAGGCCGCCGACGTGCAGGGCCAGCAGATCGTGGCAGGCGGTGACGCCGGAGCCGCAATACACCACGGGCTCCTCGCGGCCGGCGCCAAGCGCGGCGTAGCGCTCGCGCAGCTCCGCCGGGGTCAGGAAGATCCCGTCGCGGCCCAGGTTGCCCGTGTAGGGCGCGCTGCGCGCGCCGGGCACGTGCCCTGCCCGCGGGTCGATCGGCTCCGTCTCGCCCCGGTACCGCTCCCCGGCGCGCGCGTCGAGCACGAGACGGTCGCGATGGGTGCGCGTCATCTCCGCCTTGTCGAGCACGAAGCCGGGCCGAAGGCGGGCCTCGAAGCGCACCGGCGAAGGCGAGGGGACGGCGGTCGTGAGCGGCCGGCCCTCGGACTGCCACCGGGTGATGCCCCCGTCGAGGACCGCGACCGCGTCGTGGCCGTGGGCGCGCAGCACGTACCAGAGCCGCGCCGCCGTCGCGCCCGACTGGTCGTCGTAGGCCACGACCTTCGTCCGGGGGCCGATGCCGGCTTCGCCCATCACGCGGCTCACCTGCGCCTCCGAAGGCCAGGGGTGGCGGCCCGCGGGAAGGCCCCGCCCGCCCCCGGGAGCGGCCAGGTCCCGCTCTACGTCGAGGAAGACGGCACCCCCGATGTGGCCGGCGTCGTAGGCCTCGCGGCCGCGGCGGGCGGGGTCGAGGTACCAGCGCACGTCCGCCACCCGCACGTCCGGATCGTGGAGATGCGCGGCGAGCCAATCGGTGGAGACGAGCGCGTTCACGGGCGCCGCGCCCCCGCGCCCGCTACTTCTGCTTCGCCATCTTGGACATCGGCGATTCCACCTGCTTGTAGCCGGCGGGAATCTGCCAGGCCGTGGCCGGGATGGGGCCCTTCTTGATCTCGGTCACTTCCTGCGAGTCCATGCTCGATCTGCCCATGACCTTCGTCGTGTTCGTGCTGGCCAGGGGCAGGCCCTTCATGTCCTTCATCTTCTCCTGCATCTGCTGGATGCCCTGCGCCATCGGCCCCATCGCGGCCATGGCGCTCTTCATGCTGTTCGCGAAGTCCTGGTAGGCCGCCCAGGCCTGCGGAGGGTACTGCACGTCCATGGTCAGGCACTGCTCGGTGCGCGACAGCTCGCCGATCGTCATCGTCCAGTTGTCGCACTTGTAGCCCGCGATCGTCCGGGAGCCCGGTCCCTTCGTCACCGTGACCGCGGCCGCGAAGCCCCCCATCATGCCGGCCATCTTCTGCTGCATCTCCGGGGGCAGGCTCTTCATCTGCTCCTGCATCTTCTTCATCTGGGGCTCCATCTCCTTCATGCGCGCGGCCATCGCCGCGGAGAAGGCCTCCAGGTCCTGCTTGGTCACGACGTAGAACTCCTTCTTCTTGTTGTCGATCATGGTGAACTTGCCGGTCCCCGGCTCCGCCAGCATTTCGTTTCCGTCCGCGCTGGCCATGCGGATGCGGTCGCTAGAGATGTAGCTGGTCGTGATCTGGGGCGGGTCCTGGTTGTGGGTGCTCTTGGAGACGATGGTCAGGTCCTGCGCCCCGAGGGAGCTCGCGGCGAGGGCGAGGGTGCTGAGCACGGTCGCGCGGCGGATCAGGCTCAAGGGCGTCCTCCTTCGAATGGGGCAGGATAGCACGCGGGTTATACTGGCCAGGTCTCCGATGCCCAAGCCCCAGCGCCACGTCCTCGTCTGCCTCAACGCGCGCCCGCCCGGAAACCCGAAAGGCTCCTGCGCGGAGAAGGGTGCGGAGGCCCTCTTCGACGAGCTCAAGGCCATGGTCAAGGACCGCGGGCTCGCGGACCGGGTGATCGTCAACCGCACGAGCTGCCTCAAGCACTGCAGCCGCGGCATCACCATGGCCGTCTATCCGGAGAGCGTGTGGTACGCGGGGGTCAAGCGCGAGGATCTGGCCGAGATCTGCGGCGACCACCTCGACAAGGGGCGGCCGCTCGAGCGCCTCTTCATGCCCGACATCCCCTGGGAGTGATCCGGATCCGGATCAACGCCGACGGCGGCGGGCCCGCGTTGGAGGGCGTCGCCTCGAGACGGGGCGACTCCGCCGGGTGACGGGCACCGCGCGGTGCAGCTCGCGCAGGAACGCCTTCAGCTCGATCTGGCCGTCGCGCAGGAACTGGCTCACCTCGCGCGCGAACTCCGCCACCACCTCCGGCCGGTTCGAGGCCTCCTTGTGCACGACCGTGCGGCGGTGCAGGCGGCCGTCACCGATCAGCTTCTTGACGAGGCTGACCCGCGACGGGCTCCACAGCCGGTAGCCCTTGCGGTTGCGGGGCGGCTCCGGGAACCTTGCCCGCATAGAGCCAGTTGAGCAGCGTCTGCTTGCTCACCTTCAGCTCGTGGGCCACCTCGAGGGTGGTGAGGTACTTCATCGGGAACCGGGGGGACGCGGGCATTCTCGCCCGAGCCCCTGCGGCCCGTCAACGAAGCGAGCGCGTCGAGGCTCCCCCGCCGGCTCTCGCCAACCGTGGGAGAATCGGGCGCCCGTCCCGTGCCGGGAGGGCTCCGGGAATAAGGGAGGGCGAGCGCGGCGTTACTCCTCGCGAGGAGCCGCTCCCAAGGTGTGGACCGAGAGAGGTTCGAGGCGGAGGCGCTGCCCCACACCAAGCGTCTCTACGGGACCGCCTACCGCATGACCGGCAACGCCGCCGACGCCGAGGACCTGGTGCAGGAGACGCTCTACCGCGCTTTTCGTGGCTTCGATCGCTTCCAGCCCGGTACCAACATCCGCGCCTGGCTCCACACGATCCTGCAGCGTGTCCGCACCGACGCCTTGCGGCGGGCGGGCCGCCGTCCGCAGACGGAGGAGCTGCAGGACGACGGCCCGGCGGTGCCCCCGCCCCAGGAGGCGCTCGTCTGGGGAGGCGAGGCGGTCGAGCGCGCGCTGGGGCGCGTCCCGGAGGTCTTCCGCGTCGCCCTCCTGCTGCGAGATGTAGAGGAGTTGAGCTACGCGGAGATCGCCGCCGCCTTGCAAGTGCCCGCGGGCACGGTGATGTCGCGCATCCATCGGGGCCGCGCTCTCCTCCGGGGCGCGCTCGCGGAGCCGAAGCCGTGACCTGCCGGCCCGAGCTCGTGACGGGATGGGTGGACGGCCTGCTCGACGCCGCGGATCGGGCCGCCGTCGAGGAGCACCTCGCCACCTGTCCCGCCTGCCGGGACCAGGCCGCGTTCGAGCGAGATCTGGGCCCCCGCCTGCGCGCCGTGCTTCCGCCGGAGCCGCGGCCGGAGCTCCTGTCTGCGGTCCGCCGACGGCTCGACGCGGCCCGGCCGCGGCGGCCGTGGCTCCTCCCCCTGGCCGCGGCCCTCGTGGGCCTCCTCCTCTGGGGCCGCGGAGCCGCGCCGTTCGTGGCCTGGGAGCTCGCGCGGGATCACGAGCACTGCTTCGGCAAGGCCCGTCTCCCGGCCCGGATCTGGAGCAGCGACCCGCTGGACGTGGCGCGCTGGTTCGAGGACCAGGGCACCTCGGTTCCCCCCCTCCCCGACGGGCGTCGCGGACTCTCCCTCGTGGGCGCGCGCTACTGTTCGCTGCTCGACCGCCTCGCCGCCCACGTGTACTACGCCGACGACGAGGACCGCCACCTCTCGGTCTTCGTGCTCGCGGGACCGGCCCGCCTCGCCGGCCACGAGTTCGCCACGGAGGCGCGCGGGCCGCAAGGTGCGGCTCCTGCGCTCGGCGGGGATGACGGTGGCCATCGTGGCCGAGCACGAGGAGGACGTCCTCGCGTTCCGGGACCACTTCACGACCACGACGGCGCTCCTGGAGCTAGGCGAAGAGGGAGGATAGATCCGAGGCGAACGGTCAACCTCACGATCGTCCGGCCGCGCCGGCCGCCCGCCGGGCTCACGACCAGCTCTCCGTCGACGAGCTCGTACTTCCGCCCGTCGTCGGGCAGACGCATTGTACGACCTTGTACCGCTGTGCCCGGTTCGCAGAGGTCCAGGGGCGACCCCGCCGGCCCTGCACCATCGAAGTTGACCCTCCCCTCCCCTCTCTGGTAACTTTGAGATTCCTCGCGTGGGGCTGTGGCGCAGCTGGGAGCGCGCGTGAATGGCATTCACGAGGTCACGGGTTCGATCCCCGTCAGCTCCACCAATCCCGACAGCGACTTAGCGACGTAGCGGATCCGCCGGCAGGCGGATTTGTCTATTCCTTGTCTAGCTCCCCCTCACCTTCACCTCGCGCGAGCCCGCGGGCGCGGCCATGCACGCTGGGCGACGCGGGTTGGGGTCGTGTGAACAAGCCCGATCCGCCCCTAGCACGTCAGATTGGCCAAGGCGCCGAAGTACGTGACGTGAGCCCTGTGTCCGCACCGGAACGTCCCGGCACAGAGGTACTCCCACTTCAGGGTGGCCTCGGTACGCGCGAGGTGCGCGACGCCCCTGGCTCCGAACAGACGCTCCCGGGCGGCAGGCAGATCTGTTTGATGTGCATCCTCAGGCACTCAGGCCGGTTTTGCCGAGGCGGTGAATGCCGACGCGTTCTTCCTGGCGAACTCCTGCATGCTCAGCGGCGCGCCCGCGCGCGGCCCATCAGGCGTGCGAGGTGCTGGATGCCGCCCGCGCCGGGGAGCGCACCCAGACCGGCCTCCGGCTGGCCGAAGATCGCCGACTCCCGCGCGGCAAAGCGCATGTCGCACGCGAGCACGAACTCGCTGCCGGCGCCGCGCACGCGGCCCGGGGAGGCTTGTTTGACAAGCGAAATACCCTTGTATTACCTACACTCCCCACAAGGAGACGCCCATGCCCACGCTATCGAAACGTCCCGATACGATTGTACTGGTTCATGGCTTCTGGGTGACGCCGCGAAGCTGGGAGCACTGGATCACGCGCTATGAAGCCCAAGGCTACCGCGTCCTCGCTCCAGCGTATCCGGGGTTCGAGGTCGAGGTCGAAGCGCTCAACCGCGATCCATCGCCCATCGAGCGCCTCACGGTTCCCGCGATCATGGAGCACCTCGAAGTCGTTGTTAAGCGATTCGAGGCGCCACCAATCCTCATGGGTCATTCGGCGGGTGGCGCCTTTGTGCAGCTACTCCTCGATCGTGGCTATGGGGCGGTAGGAGTGGCGATCAACTCCGCACCTACGGAAGGTGTGCGCGTCACGCCGCTGTCGCAGCTCAAATCGACGTTCCCGGTGCTGAAGAATCCCGCGAATCGCCACAGGGCAGTGGCATTCACGTACGATCAATGGCGCTACGTGTTCACCAACACATTCGACGAACCGGACGCGCGCGCCGCCTACGACCGCTATCACGTCCCGGCATCAGGGAGCATTTTCTGGGACAGCGTGTTGGCGAATTTCATCCCCGGGCCCCAGGACATCGCGGTCGACTACCATAACGACGCCCGCCCGCCCCTTATCTTCATCTCGGGGAGCGAAGATCACTTGATGCCTCCCGCCGTCCAACGCTCGAACGCGAAGCACTACAAATCGAACGCGATCACAGAGATCAAGGAGTTTCCGGGACGCTCACATCTAATGCCCGCCCAGCAGGGGTGGGAGGAGATCGCCGACTATGCACTGGCGTGGGCCGAGAAGCACGGTACGCACCAGCCGCAGGCCGGTATGGCATCCTCATGAGATGAGGCCGCCTCTAACGGATCACAACGGCTGGCCGGGCGCGAACCCGCTCACGAATCACGCAAGCCGTCCTGCCCGGCCGGTCCGTATTCAGCCGCTAACGAACGCCAGTAGTTCGGCATTCACCACATCGGCGTGTGTCGTGCACATGCCGTGCGGGAACTTCTCGTAGATCTTGAGGACGCCCTTCTTGAGAAGCTTGGCCGATAGCGGCGCAGAGTCGGCTATGGGCACGATCTGGTCATCGTCGCCGTGCATGACGAGCGTCGGCACGTCGATGATCTTCAGGTCTGCGGTGAAGTCGGTTTCGGAGAACGCCTTGATGCCGTCGTACTGCGCTTTGGCGCCGCCCATCATGGCCTGCCGCCACCAGTTGTCGATCACGGCCTGGGAGGCCTTCGCGCCCGGCCGGTTGTAGCCGTAGAACGGACCGGCGGCGAAATCGCGGTAAAAGTGCGCGCGGTTGGCGGCGAGCTGTTGTCGCAGGCCGTCGAACACCTCAGTGGGCAGGCCGCCCGGATTGGCGGGCGTCTTGACCATGATCGGCGGCACGGCGCCGATGAGCACCAGCTTGGCGACGCGTCCCTTGCCATGGCGGGCGACGTAGCGGGTCGCCTCGCCCCCGCCGGTTGAGTGGCCGATGTGAACGGCGTCACGCAGATCGAGATGCTCGGCGACCGCGGCGGCATCGGCGGCGTAGTGATCCATGTCGTGACCGTCGCTGACCTGGCTCGAACGGCCGTGGCCGCGCCGGTCGTGGGCGACGACGCGATAACCTTTGCCGACGAAGTAGAGCATCTGGGCGTCCCAGTCATCGGAACTCAGCGGCCAGCCATGGTGAAACACGATTGGCTGCGCGTTCCGGGGGCCCCAGTTCTTGAAGTAGATCTGGGTCCCTTCCTTGGTGGTGATCGTGTTCATCGCATCTCTCTTTCTTTTGCCCCCCGAGTGTCAGACTGCTACGTGCTCTTGATCGACTTCCAACTCTTGAGTCGCTCCGCGATCAGCTCCACACGTTTCTGATCATCGCGGCCGTCCAGGATGCTCATGTCCGTTGGCTCGGCGCGCAGGTAGACGCCGGACGTGCGCGCGTTCACTTCGGGCCCACGCGTCGTCCAGTATCCAGAGGCCCGATCGGCCGACTCCAGCCGGATCTCACCCGTCCCCTCCAGCTGTGGCGCGTCCGCGTGCAGCGGCCGTTCGCCCTTCCAGTAGTAGAAGATGCCCGAAGAGTCCGGCTTCTCTTTCACTGCTTCGCTCCAGTACCTGGCCGACAGGGTGCCATCCTCCTGCCACGCACGGCCGGTCAGCTCCAGCGCGCCGCTGCGGTCCCGCGAAATCTTCAGCAGACCCAACGCCGAGGGCTCCTTCTCGGTGCGCTGCGTCAGGGAAAACTGCCACCACATGCCTTCGACGCGGGTGACGCGGCCCTCGTTCTCGATCGCGTTGCGAAGTTTCTGGCAGACGATCTTTACCTCGGCGGCGGCGGTCGATCCGTCGTAGCGTACGGATGTGAGGCCCAGCAGATCGGTCGGGAGCTTCGCGCCGCTGGCGTGCAGGATGAACGTTCGACGCATTCCGAGGACTCCACCGAAAAGACCCGCCTCGAAGACGACGTTATCTCGCGGCGATGCCTGACCGGGTGTCGACTCAGTCGCTGCAGGCGAACTGCTCCTCGTCCAGTCGTCCTGGGCGAACACGAATGCCGCGAAGTCGACCTCGCGCGTCAGCTCAAGGAGGCGTTCCAGCGTGGTGGTCCCGGGATTGAACGATGTCATCCATGGTTCCACGTGCGCGACGTCTTCGAGGCCGCGCGTCAGTGCCTGAAGCAGCTTCGCCTGTTTGCCTGACGAGCCCAGGAAGATGCGCGGCTTTCCCATCCGTTCCTCCCAGCCCCTTATTCTCCACTATGTGGGCGCGAGCCAAAACGCAAGGTTTCGTACATAGCGCCGGATGTCGGCGGCGGCGCGTGGGTGCTTCTTCAGCGCGCCGCCCACGGGCTCCGTCACAAAGGATGGGCAACCATGCGCCGGATCCCAGTTGTAGTCCGCGAAGTGGTGAAAGCTCGATTCCGCGACCGCGCGCCCAGGTGGTTGCCGTGACCGTCCATCGAGCGCTCGATCTGTCTGTCGTGTCTGGTCCTCGGGCAGCCGTCGGTCACGGCGTCAGGAGCATAGGACTAAGGTCCGATTGCGGAACGATGTCGGCCCTCATCGTCGGAAGGCATCCATGTGGACCGCGGCATCCTTGGCGGCCTCGTCGGAGGTCCTCCCGCGCTCGCGCGCGACCATGTAGGCGGCGTACCAATCGGACCAGTGGTGCTTCGGAGCAGTCGGTTCGTACTCGCCATGGCGCTTTTCCGTCTCTCGTAGCAGCTCGGTCAGCGTCGCGACATCCATGCTGCTGAACCCTCGTCCGGGAAGCCGCGTCTTGACCTCCTGGACCAGCCAGCCGTTGCCGTCAGGATCACTGAATGAGACCCATGAGCGGTAGGAGTTACCTTGCGGGTCCTTGCCCGGCGCGCGTCCCTTCGTCCCGACAGCACGGAGGGGGCCCTCGAAATGGAACACCTCGCTCACGTCGACGCCGTATCCGATGAGCTTGGCGCGTGCTGTCTCGATGTCATCGACGACGAGGAACGTTCCCTGAACTGAGCCCGGCACGGCGGTCGTGAATCCCTTGCCGAACATGATGGAGCACGGTGAGCCGGGAGGGGTCATCTGCACCAGCCGCCAGTCCTCACCGGCGGCGAAATCGGCGTCCAGACGGCAGCCCAAGCTCCCGTAGAAGCGCTTGGCCCGATCGACATCGGCGACGGGCAACACCACAACCTCGAGCTTCATGTCCACGATCTCACCCTCCTCTGTACGTCGTGCATTTGCGAGTCGCCCGGATCCCGATACAGGCGAGACAGCGTCCCGTCCTTGATGAACGGAAGCAGAACGCGGTACTCTCCGTCGTCGCCGTTGAGGAACGCTGCCGCCTGCCCCCGCCAAGTGTCCCCCATCCAAGGGGCGGAGAACTATAGGACTTTGGTCTAGGTCCGAGGCTCGGAGGGAAGATGAGTGGAAACATCGTGGTGCCCTGTCTGCTGGCGTTCCTGATCGGGATCGTGGCCGGCATGCGCGCCATGACCGCGCCCGCCGCGATCAGCTGGGCGGCCCGGTTGGGCAAGCTGAACCTCTCCGGCACCTGGCTGGCCTTCCTCGGCTACGCCTGGACGCCCTGGATCCTCACCCTCCTTGCCGTGGTGGAGCTGGTCACTGATCAGTTGCCCTCGACGCCAAGCCGGACGGTGCCCGTCCAGTTCGGCACTCGCATCGTCATGGGAGCGGTGTGCGGCGCCGCGCTCACCGTGGGCGCAGGATCCATGCTCCTCGGTGCGATCGTGGGTATCGCCGGCGCCGTGGCCGGCACGCTCGGCGGACGTGCGTTTCGGGCGCGCATGGCCGCGGCCTTCGGCGGCGATCGCCCCGCCGCCCTGCTGGAGGACGCGATCGCCATCGGGGCCGCTTTCGCCGTCGTACTGGTGTCGCGATGAACCGCTTCGACGCGATCGTGATCGGGACGGGGCAGGCCGGCCCGCCGCTGACCGGGCGGCTCACCGCCGCCGGCATGACCGTTGCCGTCATCGAGCGCAAGCTCGTCGGGGGCACCTGCGTCAACACCGGTTGCACGCCCACCAAGACTCTCGTGGCCAGCGCCCAGGCCGCCTACACCGCCCGCCGCGCCGCCGACTACGGCGTCCTCGTCGAGGGCGCCATCCGCGTGGACATGCCGAAGGTGAAGGCGCGCGCCCTCACCGTCGCGGCGAACTCTCGCGTCGGTCTCGACCGCTGGCTCCGGGACATGAAGCGCTGCACCCTCATCGAGGGCCACGCACGCTTCGAAGCGCCGGACCGCGTGCGCGTGGGGACCGATCTGCTGACCGCTCCCCGCATCTTCATCAACGTGGGCGGCCGCCCGTCTGTGCCATCCCTACCGGGGGTCAACGACGTTCCCTTCCTGACCAATCGCACGATTCTGGAGCTGGACCAGGTGCCGGAGCACCTGCTGGTCGTCGGGGGCAGCTACATCGGGCTCGAGTTCGCCCAGATGCACCGGCGCTTCGGGGCGAAGGTCACCATCGTCGAGCGGCTCCCTCACCTCATCGCGCGCGAGGACGCCGACATCTCCGAAGCGATCCGGGAGATCCTGACCGGCGAGGGCGTCACGGTGCGCACGGGGGCCGAGTGCATTCGCCTGGGCCGGCACGAGCGCGGCGTCGCGGTGTTCCTCGACTGCGCGGAGGGCGAGCCCACGGCCGCCGGGTCCCACGTGCTCCTCGCGGTGGGTCGACGCCCCAATACCGACGACCTCGGGCTGGAGAAGGCCGGGGTCGCGACCGATGCGCGCGGGTACATCACCGTCGACGACTCCCTGGCCACGAACGTCCCCGGGATCTGGGCCCTGGGCGACTGCAACGCTCGGGGCGCCTTCACTCACACCGCCTACAACGACTTCGAGATCGTGGCCGCCAACCTCCTGGATGGCGAGCACCGCCGCGTCTCCGACCGCGTTCCCGCCTATGCGCTCTACATCGACCCGCCGCTCGGACGCGTGGGCAAGACCGAGACCGAAGCGCGGGCGATCGGCCGCCGGTTGCTGATCGGCCGGCGCCCGATGACCCGCGTCGCCCGGGCCATCGAGAAGGGTGACACGCGCGGCTTCATGAAGGTCGTGGTCGACGCGGAGACGCGCAAGATCCTCGGCGCCGCGATCCTCGGCACCGGCGGCGACGAAGCGATACACGGCATCCTGGACGTGATGAACGCCGGCCTGCCCTACGACGTGCTACAGCGGGCGGTGCCCATCCACCCCACCGTCTCCGAGCTGATCCCGACCATGCTCGGCGAGATGAAGCCCGACGCTTAGCGCTGCGGACCATTGGGCTCTTCGGCTGAGGTTCGCCCGGTGGCGCACCCTGGAGACCAAGGGAATGGCATTCACGAGGTTACGGGTCCGATCCCCCTCAGCTCCACCAATTCCAGCAACAAGTTAGCGAGACGGCGAATCGGCCGAGACGGGTGTGCCATTTTTTTCGCGGACGGTCGTCTAATGTCGATTCGGGGGGTCGCAGTTCGTATAGGGGATGAGGGACCGGCAAGCGGACCGGCACACCCGGAAAGGAACCACCCATGCGCAAGATCGTCGCGACCATCAGCCTGACCCTGGACGGAGTGATGCAGGCGCCGGGCCGGCCCGACGAGGACCGACGGGGCGCCTTCGAGCACGGGGGCTGGGCCCAGCCCTACCGCGACGCGGTCATGATGCAGGCCATGGGCGAGGGCATGGCCCAGGGTGCGGATCTCCTGTTCGGGCGGCGCACGTACGAGGACTTCTTCGCCGTGTGGCCGGGACGCAAGGACAACCCGTTCACCGCGGTGCTCGACAACTCCCGGAAGTACGTGGCCTCGAGGACGCTGCGGGAGCCGTTGCCGTGGCAGAATTCAACACTGCTCTCCGGCGACGCGGCGGAGATGGTGGCCCGGCTGAAGGAGCAGCCGGGCAAGGACATGGTGGTGCTGGGGTGCGGCGACCTGATGCAGACGCTGATGCGGCACGGCCTCGTCGACGTGTACGTGCTGCTGATCCACCCCCTGGTGCTGGGGCGGGGCCGGCGGCTCTTCAACGACGAGGCGCACCGCATGGCGCTCCGTCTCGTGAAGAGCGTGACCACCACCACCGGCGTGGTGATCGCGACCTACCAGCCGTCCTCATCCTGACCGCAGCGACGCAAACGGAGGACGTCGATGACGCAGTACATGATCACGATCTACCAGCCCGACGGCGGGCCGCCGCCGCCGGAGGTCCTGGAGTCGGTGGGCCGCGAGCTACACGCGCTGAACCAGGACATCAAGTCGGCCGGAGCCTGGGTCTTCAGCCGCGGCCTGCACGCCCCGAGCACGGCCACGGTGGTACGGGTCCGCGATCGGGACATGCTGATCACCGACGGCCCCTACGTCGAGGGCAAGGAGCACATCGGCGGCTTCTGGATCGTCGACGCCCCCGACCTCGACGCCGCGCTCGGCTGGGCGGGTCGGGCCGCCCGCGCGACGAACCTGCCGATCGAGGTGCGTCCGTTCCAGGACCGCCCCGAGTACTGACTCCGGTTGGACCCCGAACGTGCGTCGGAGATCGAGCGCGTGTTCCGGGCGGAGCACGGCCGCGCGGTGGCCGTCCTGGTCCGCGTCTTCGGTGACATCGACATCGCCGAGGAGGCGGTAGCCGATGCCTTCACCGCGGCCGTCGAGCGGTGGCCGGCCGACGGGATGCCGCCGAGCCCGGCGGGCTGGATCATCACCACCGCCCGCTACCGGGCGATCGACCGGCTGCGCCGGGAGGCGTCGCGCGCCGACCGGCACGCGCAAGCGGCCCTGCTGCACGCCGGTGACGAACCGCTGGAGCGAGGGACCGGTGCGGGACGAGCGGCTGCGGCTGATCTTCACCTGCTGCCACCCAGCGCTCGGCCGCGGCGCACAGGTCGCCCTCACCCTGCGGCTGCTGGGCGGGCTGACCACCGCGGAGATCGCGCGGGCCTTTCTCGTGCCGGAGCCGACCATGGCGCAGCGGCTGGTCCGGGCCAAGGGCAAGATCCGCGACGCGAACATCCCGTATCGCGTGCCCGCCGCGGCCGACCTCCCCGGCCGGTTGCCGTCCGTGCTCGCCGTCGTCTACCTCGTCTTCAACGAGGGCTACGCGGCCAGCTCGGGAGCGGCGCTCGTCCGCGCCGACCTGTGCGCCGAGGCCATCCGTCTCGGCCGGCTGCTCGCCGAGCTCATGCCCGACGAGCCGGAGGTCCTGGGGCTGCTCGCGCTGATGCTGCTCGGCGAGTCGCGTCGGGCGGCCCGGACGACCGCGGGCGGCGACCTTGTGCCGCTAGCCGACCAGGATCGGGACCGCTGGGACCGCGATCTCGTCGCCGAGGGCCAGGCCATCGTCCGCGACTGCTTGCGGCGCAACGACCCTGGCATCTACCAGATCCAGGCGGCGATCAACGCCGTGCACAGCGACGCGCGCTCCGCGGCGGCCACCGACTGGCCGCAGATCGTGCAGCTCTACGACCAGCTCGTCGCCTACGACCCGAGCCCGGTCGTGGCCCTGAACCGCGCGGTCGCGGTGGCCGAGGTCGAGGGGCCGGGGACGGCGCTCGCCCTCGTCGACGCGCTGGACCTCGGCACCTACTACCTCTTCCACGCCATCCGCGCCGACCTGTTGCGCCGCCTGGGCCGTGACGTCGAGGCAAGCGCGGCGTACGAGACCGCGATCAAGCTCACCGACAACGCCGCCGAGCGCGCCTTCCTGCGCCGCCGTCGGCAGTCGATGGCCGGGTAACCACGGTGTCGCTAATACGGCTACGACGTCTTGACCGGCAGAAGCGCCTGGACGAAGGCGTTACGCAGAAGGCCGTTCCCAATAATCGCCGACCCGTCCAGAGGTAGCGGCGTATACTCTCGGCCAGTCCCTCCCTCGATTGCTGAAGGAGATACCCATGCGATTCCCTGGGCCTGTGGTCGGCTGGCTATTCCTGTGCGTGGGGTTCGCGCCGGTGTCGAGCCCGGCGTTTCAAGCTGCCGCGGAATCGGTCGAGCTGCGGGAAGTAGCGGCCGACGTGTTCCTGGCGGGAAGGGAGAGGGTGGCCAAGAGGCGCTTCGATCCCGCCTATCGCCGGCACGTGACCCGGCGGCTCGCGTCGTCCTTCTCACTGCCGCAGCTCGAGACCCTGGCCTCTCACCCGTCGGAAGCGCCCACGATCCTGGGAGGCGGCCTCGGCAGCTCGCTCTCGGACCTCGTCTTCACGCCCGTCGTGCCCTGTCGCATCGTCGATACCCGCCTGGGCGGGGGTGTGATGGTCGGTGGCACGGCCCGGCCCTTCTTCGTCGCGGGGACGAGCGGCTTTCCGACCCAGGGGGGAACGACCGGAGGCTGTCACGTACCCGTAGGGGCGACCGCGGCCGTCCTCAACATCGTGGCGGTGACGCCGGGGGGGCCCGGCAACCTGAGGGCGTACGCCTACGACGAGCCGTTGCCGGCCCCTCCGACCGCGGCCGTTCTCAACTTCGGATCCGTAAACGGCCTGCCTGCCATCGCCAACGGCGCCATCGTGCCCTTGTGCGATCCGCTCAGCATGACCTGCACCTTCGACATGATCATCTTCGCCGCCGTGAGCAGCCTCGACGTGGTCGTCGACGTCGCCGGCTACTTCACCGCGTTTCCCACCGCCGCCATCATGACCACGGTGCTGGCGAACGACGGGCCCGGCAGCGGACTCGACGCGGACTTGCTCGACGGCCTGAGCAGCGCCTCCTTCCAGGCCCGGGTCACCGCTCCCTGCCCCGCCGGCCAGTCGATTCGGGCGATCGACGCCCTGGGCGCAGTCACCTGCGAGGTGGACGACAACACGACCTACTCCGCGGGAAGCGGCCTCGTGCTGACAGGCACCACGTTCTCGGTCGATCCCACCGTGTTCCATGCCGGACCCGGGTACGCTTTCAACTCCGCCTTTGCCGACATCGCGTCCACCACCGCCGTCGACGTGATCGCGGTGACGATCACTGCGCCCGTCGCCGGCAACGTGCTCGTCATCGCGAGCGGCGATCTGCTCTGCCTGACGTGCGTCAACGACACGGAGGCGACGATCTACAACCTCTGGATCACGAACGCCGCCGGTGGCGGTGCCGTCGATAACGCGACCGGTCGACTGCCGGGTGCGGTTACGAACGCGCCGATCCCACGGGCCACGATCCAGCGGGTGATCGGGGTCGCCGCCGGCACCCATACGTTCTGGTTCCGCGGCGCCCTTCTCAGTGGCGTCGAAACCCTGCGCGTCCTGCGCATGAGCATCACCGCTTCGTTCTTCCCGATCTGACCGAGCCTCAGTCCTCGACCAGCGAGCGGACGAAGAGGCGGAAGCCCACTTCGCGAAACGAGGTGAGGCTCTCGCGGAGGGCAAAGGGGGGAGGTGGGGCCGGCGCCTTTCCGAGCCAGGCCGGTCCGAAGAGGGCCGGGAGGTAGAGGAGAACCGCGATGGTGCCCACCACGCAGCCCAGGAGCACATCGCGGCCTACCAGGGGAGGACGTTGGAGTGGGAAACCTGGCGGCCGACTCGCACCTCGGCGTAGAGCCGTTCGAGCATCGCCGGTGACGGCGCACCGCGCATGAACTTGAGGGCCACGGGCTGGCCGAGCAGTATCGGGACCTCTGGGACCGCGACCTCGTCGCGCCGCCTGGGCCGTGACGTCGAGGCAAGGGCGGCGTACGAGACCGCGATCAAGCTCACCGACAACGCCGCCGAGCGCGCTTTTCTGCGCCGCCGGCGCGGCGAACGGCCTACCATCCTCGTATAGAATGCGACATAACGAGTCGGAATCGAGAACCGTTTCGAGACGGGGAGGAGACATGAGAACGAGAACGATCCTGGCGTCGGCGGCGGTGTTTTTCGCGGGCTACGGCCTCTGCTTCGCGGCGGATCCGCAGATTGGCACCTGGAAGCTGAACGAAGCCAAATCGAAGCTCAACCCGGAAGCGACGAAGAACACTACGGTCGTTTATGTGGCGGCGGGCGACGGCGTGAAGGTGACCGTGGACGGTGTCGACAAGGCGGGCAAGCCGGCCCACAACGAGTGGACGGGAAAGTTCGATGGCAAGGACTACCCGGTCACTGGCGATCCGACCTCGGACGTGCGGTCGTACAAGAAGATCGACGCTCACACGTTGGAGCTCACCGGCAAGAAGGGCGGAGGAGTGACCCTGACCGGCCGCATCGTCGTCTCCGCCGACGGCAAGAGCCGCACCGTCAGCGTGACGGGAACCGATTCGAGCGGCAAGAAGGTCAGCAGCACCGCGGTCTACGACAAGCAGTAGCCCGCATCTCCGTTCCCCACCGTTGCCGAGCTGCCTGGTTGAGGCCGTAGGTGTGCCCGCCCCACCATCGGTAGAGATCCTCGGTCTCAGTCCTCGAGCAGCGAGCGGCCGAAGGCGGGCTTACCCCCGAGCGAGGTATGGAAGCCGTAGAGGGCCAGCCCGGCCACCACGGCCACGATGGGCAGCGCTCGGCACGCGTACCAGGCGGACACATCGAGCGTGAGCGGGACCTCGGGCAGGCTGAACATCACGAAGAGCGCGACGCTCAGGGCGAGAAGGCCGCCCTTGCGGAGCGCGAAGAGCAGCAGCAGGGCCCGCAGAAGACCGGGGGCCCAGCCGAAGGCCGGGCTATCGACCAGCGGGCTGCCCACGAGCATGCACCAGAAGGCCATGGCGAGGACGGTATTCCGCAAGAGAACGCGCAGCAGAACCAGCATGAAGAGAAAGACGAGGGCGAAGAGCAGGCCGCTGTACTGGTTGACGAACACGCGGAAGCCCACCTCGCGGAATGACGTGAGGCTTGCTTCGAGAGCGAAGGGCGGAGGGGGCGGCGCCTTCCCGAGCCAGGCTGGCGCGAAGAAGGCGGCCAGGAGAATGAGGAGAGCGATGGTGCCCACCACGCAGCCCAGGAGCACGTCGCGGCCCACGAGGGGGTCGCGCCAGTTGCCCGCGAGCAGCCTTCTCCACGAGATGAGCATGTGCGGCCAGCGCCGCCGCGCGTACGGCTCGAGGGCCATGTAGAGCAGCCACACCTGGAGCGCCCAGAAGGAGGGATACGCGAAGACCTTGATGAGCGTCCACAGCTCGCTTCCGAAGGTGGAGACGTGGTCGGCCCGCAACATCCGGGCGAGGCTGTAGGAGACGAAGACGAAGAGGGCTACCCGGAAGGCAGCCTTGCGGTCGCCCCGGCCCAGGCGCAGGTTTCGTCGGGCGAGGATCACGCCTCCTACGGGCAGGGCGAGGGCCAGGATGAACCGCGATCCCGGGGAGCCGGCGCTCTTCGTCCAGTCGGAGACGGACGTGGGGTCGGGCAACTCGTCGCCGTCCGGCGGAAGGCGGTTGCTCATTCCATCCGTCTCGTTGCGGCGCCATGTTAGCTCGATCCGCTGGACTCGCCACCAAGGGCGCCTACAATGTCCGCCATGTCGGATGGCGCGCGACGGGCCCGCGAACCCTCCCCCCCGGGAGCGGATCCGTGAGGCACCCCCGAGCCTTGGGCGTTGTGCTTCTGCTTCTCTCGTGCAGCGCCTTCGCGGCCCCGCCGGGGGGCCCGGGCGACGATCCCCCGCCGGACCCTCCGTCCGACACCGGCGCCAACAACAATAAGGACACCGACAACAAGGAAGACGAGCGAACCGACCGCTATGAGGCCCGCGGCCTCGAGAAGCCCCCGACGGTCCCGTTCGGCCAGCGCCTGCGCGCGAGCTTCTTCTACTTCCTCCCCCTGGTCATCAATGGCCTCGCCCTCCAGACCACCGACGGCCTGAGCTCCCAGGCCGACCCGCGCTTCATCAAGCAGGCCGGACAGGACGTGCCCACGCCCTTCAAGTGGGGCTTCTTGCCCAAGCTCTCGTTCCGGACCGGTCCCCCGCAGCTCGGCGCCAACGTCTTCATGAGGGAGGGCCGCTTCGCGGTCACGGGGGGATTCCTCCTCGGCAGCTCCGACGACTACGGGCGGTCCGTCTCGGTGTCCTGGCAGAAGCCGGTGGGCGGACCGCGCATGCTCAAGGTGGGGCTCGAGCTCCTCGACCTCTCGGACACGAAGCACAAGTTCTATGGCATCGGCGCCCGTCCGCAGACCGACCCCCGCAGCGCTTTCCTGCCGGACACCACCGCGGAATACGGGGTGTACCAGCACAAGACCTTCCGCGTGGGCTCGGTGGTGGGCCTGCGGCTGAACCCCCGCTCCGAAGCGTTCTTCTCGACCCAGTACATCCGCCAGACCGCCCTCGTCCCCGAAGCCGACGAAGAGCTGCCGAACGCCTTCGACAAGGTGTTCGACGTCACGCAGCTGCCCGGGGCCGAGAGCCCGAGTGAGCAGGTCTGGAGCGAGTTGGCCTACAACTACGACACGCGCCGGCACCGGGCCCAGCTCGAGCCGGGCTTCGGGGTATCGGGATACGGGGGGGCCTCCTTCGGCGTGGACGGCGACCACAGCCGCTCGCTGCGCCTCGGCGGTGAGGTCGTGGCCTACCTTCCCGTCGTGCGACAGAACCGGCTGATCGTCCCCCGGCTGATCCTCGACACGGTGACCAACCTCGCCGACGACGTGCCGTTCCCGTTCATGGACTACCCCCGGCAGCTCCCCTTCCGCAACGTGAACACCGCGGTCGTCCTCCTCCGGCAGGACCAGGTGATGCTCAACGCCTCCGTCGAGTATCAGTGGCCCCTGACGAAATCCTTCGCCGCCGGCCTCTTCTCCCAGGCCGTGTTCGTGGGACGCTCGATGGGGACGCTCATGGCCTCGCAAGCACCCTGGGACGTCGGGCTGAAGGTCGAGCTCCACACCCCGCAGGTCCCGATCCTGGCCGCGTGGGTAGCCTACGGCCGCAACGGCTTCTACATCTGGTTCCAGGCGGGCATCGTCGAGAAGAGCAACGACCGGTGGCGTTGGTATTGACGAACCCCTCCCCGCCCGACCGCGCGGCGTTCGTGGTGGTCGCGCTCATCGGCCTCCTCCTCGGGGGCTGCGCGTCCGCGCGCCCCCCTCGATTCGGATTGGCCGAGCCGGTGGCGCGGCTCGACGACGAGAAGCCGATCCCGGTGCCCCGGGCCACGGAGCGCGACGGCAACCGCTTCTACTTCCATTCGACAGTCAGCTACCCGCGCTACCGCCTTCCCTACGGCCCGCGAATGGGACTCGCGGCGGACGTCAACGCGCTCGACGAGACCGTGGCCTCCACCTTCTACACTCCGCGTCTCGCGCGGGGTGCCGTCACCCCGGAGGACGTCGGCCGGGGGCCCGGCGAGACCGCGCCCGTGCCCCCGCTCTCGGTCTACGACACGCTGGAAGGGCAGCGGCGCGGCTTCCTCGCCCGGGACGCGCGCGGACGCCGCTACTACGTCGGCCTCGACCCTCCCGGGTACCCCGGCCTGGAGAGCGCTGCCGCCGCCGTGTCCAGCCGCCTGCTCTGGGCCTTCGGCCTGAACGCGCCGGAGCAGCACGCGTTCTACTTCCGCCGGGACGAGCTCCGCCTCGACGCGACCGCCTCCGCCTCGGAGCTCGAGGCCGCCCTCGCCGGTAGCGCCGCGCCCGTGGAGGGCCGCTACCGGGCGGGGGCCACGGGGATTCCGGACGGCCTGCTCCTCGGCCCCTTTTCGCCGTCGGGCGTCCGCAAGGACGACTCCAACGACCGGATCCCCCATCAGAACCGCCGCGCCCTGCGCTCGCTGCGCGTGCTCGGGGCGTGGCTGAACTGGACCGAGATCGAGCCCCGCCAGACCATGGACATATACGAAGGAGCGCCCGGCCGGGGCTTCGTCCGGCACTACCTGGCCCTGCTCTACGAGACGCTCGGGGCCCGCACCGTCGGCTCCGACCGCGACAAGGACGTGGACGACCGCTACCTGACCGCGGCGCAGGTCGCGGAGAGCCTCTTCACCTTCGGGCTTCGGGTCCAGCCGTGGGAAAAGGTAGGTCCCACCCCCTGGGTGGACGTGGGGGTCTACGGAAGCGAAGCCTTCAGCTTCGAGAGCTGGCGCGAGACTTCGGGCTATGCGCCGATTCGGGACAGCCGGCCCTCCGACGACTACTGGGCGGCAAAGGTCCTCGCCCGCTTCACGCCGGATCACTTGCGCGCCGCGGTGGCGGCGGGCGCCTTCTCCGAGCCCGCGGCCGCTGATCACGTGCTCCAGACGCTCCTGGAGCGCCGGCGGGGCATCGTGGACGCCGCCTTCTCGCGCGTCACCCCCGTAGAGGAGGTCGGGCTCGAGCCCGGCGCGCTCGTCCTGCGCGACCTCGGCCGCCCCAGCCTGTCTCCGGATGCCGTCCGGCGAGTCGAGGTCCGGATCCAGGACGCCGATGGCCGCAACCTCGAGCCCTCTCGCGTGCTCGAGGTCCGGGACCCCGAGTTCAAGGTCGAGTCGAAGCGCCTCGATCCCGGGCCGCCGAGCGACGCCTACGTGCGCGTGGTGGTGTCGACCACGGGCGGGCGCCCGGCCGAGTTCCACCTTCGCCCCGGTCCCGCGGGCGACCTGCGGCTCGTCGGCGTCCTGCACTGAGCGGCGGCCCGCGGTCGGCCCCGCCCGCGGCTATTTCTTGGCGCTCCCCGGGGGGAAGCCCTTGAACATCTTGTCCGTTATCTTCTCCAGCGTCTTGATGTTCTTCTCGGGCTTGTCCGAGATCTCGTCGGTGGCGGTACCTGAAGAAGGCCCGAGGAGCCTGCCCGGGGCGTACGACCTTCGTCCAATTCCCGTCGTGCGACGATTGCGTGACAATGACTGCGGGGGCGACCGATGCTGCCGGGCAAGGTCTTCGTAGTCGACGACGACCCCTCCGTTCGCAAGGCGCTTCAGCGCCTGATCCGGACCATCGGCTACGAGGTCGAGTCGCTCGCCGACGCCGCCGCCTATCTCAGGTGCTCCGCCTCCGTCGCGTCGCCGGCCTGCCTCCTCCTGGACATCCGGATGCCCGGGATGAGCGGCCTCGAGCTCCAGAGCGCCATCGCGGGCACGACCCGCGCCCTGCCCATCGTCTTCATCACCGGACATGGCGACGAGGACGTCCGGGCCCAGGCCCTGGCCTCGGGCGCCATCGACGTGCTCTTCAAGCCCCTCGACGAGACGATCCTCCTCGGCGCCATCGAGCGCGCGCTCGGCGAGCGCGGCTTGCGGGCCTGAAGCGGCGGCCCCCCGGAGCCGGGGCTACCGACACACCAGCACCGGGCAGTGCTTCCCGTCGATGAGCGAATCGTCTGCCGTGACGAGGGTGAGGTCGTACACCATCGCCGTCGCTACGAGGAAGCGATCCGCCGGGTCAGGGTGTCCGAGCATGATCTCGCGACTGCGAAGCGCCACCTCGAAGGTCAGGGTGGCCTCCTGGGCCGGAGTGCGAGCGAGTGCGTCCGCTGCCCACCGGCGAGGCTCGTCATCCAGCTTCACGCGCCCGCGCTCGGCCAGGACGAGCAGTTCCCACACGCTGATCGGAGAGAGCCAGATCTCGTTCTGCACCCGGGTGAGGGCCGCTCGAACGCGCCGGGACAGCTTGTTCGGCTCCGCCAGGCTCCAGAGCCAGATATGCGTGTCGAGCAGCAGCTTCAACGGCCGAGCGCCGACCAGGCCCGGGCCGGCGTGGCCGGCCCCACGACGTCGCCGGAGATCTTCACGCGCCCGGTCATCACGCCCAGCCAATCCGACCTGGAGGTCCGCGGCTGAGGTGGAACCACCTCTGCGACCGGCTGGCCGAAGCGCGTGATCAACACGGCCCGGCGGGTACGCTTCACCCGCTGAAGGACGGCGAGACAAGTCGCCTTGAACTTCGACACCGGGATGCTCTCCATGGCCCACCGTAACATGGTCACAAATTATGGTCAAACTGGGCCAGCCCGCCCACTCCGCCACTCCGCGGCATCGCGGGGTGTATGGGACCAAGGTCCGATTCCCCTCTCCGCGTCTGCTGTTGAACGACGACGAACCGCGACGGAGTTCCACCCTGGACCAAGGTCTTATGGACGGGGGCTCGGTCGCCGCAGTAGGTTATCCTCCTCCGGCGTGACTCGGCGTTCGCGCCTGTGCAGAGGAGGATGTGTGATGGAGATGCGGAGTCGTCGTCGCTTCTTGGCCTGCGCCCTGGTCGCGCTGGGAACGGGGGCCGTTCCGGCCCGCGCCGCCGATCCCCTGCCATCGTGGAACGACGGGCCTTCGAAACAGGCGATCTTGAAGTTCGTGGCCGACGTGACGAAGGAAGGCGCCCCGGACTTCGTGCCTCCCCCCGAGCGCATCGCCACCTTCGACAACGACGGCACGCTCTGGTCGGAGCAGCCGCTCTACTTCCAGGTCGCCTTCGCCCTCGAACGAGTGAAGGTGCTGGCGCCCCAGCATCCGGAGTGGAAGACGAGCGAGCCCTTCAAGACGCTGCTCACCGGGGACGTCAAGGGGGCGCTCGCCCAGGGTGAGAAGGCGATTCTCTCCATCCTGGTGGCCACCCACACCGGGATGACCACCGAGGAGTTCTCGAAGACGGTCAGCGACTGGGTGGCCACTGCGAAGCACCCCCGCTTCGGTCACCTCTACACCGAGATGGTCTTTCAGCCGATGCTCGAGCTGCTGGCCCACCTTCGGGCCAACGGGTTCAAGACCTTCATCGTCTCCGGCGGTGGCATCGAGTTCATGCGGCCCTGGGCCGAGAAGGCGTACGGAATCCCGCCCGAGCAAATCGTGGGCAGCAGCGCGGACGTGCTGTTCGTGATGCGTCCGACGGGGCCGGTGCTGCTCAAGGAGGCCAAGGTCGAGTTCATCGACGACGGCCCGGGAAAGCCCGTGGGCATCAACCGCTTCATCGGCCGGCGCCCGGTCTTCGCCTTCGGCAACTCCGACGGCGACCACGAGATGCTGCAGTGGACGGCCGCGGGGGCGGGGCGGCGGTTCATGGGCATCGTCCACCACACCGACGCCGAGCGCGAGTGGGCCTACGACCGGGAGTCGCCCATCGGGAAGCTGGACAAGGCGTGGGACGAGGCTCGGGTCAAGGGCTGGACGGTCGTGGACATGAAGAAGGAGTGGCGGCGGATCTATCCATTCGACAAGTAAGGGACGCGGACACACCCCTTCCCCGAGGGGTATAGTCCCCACGGAGCCCGACCGTGGTCCTTGGGAATCTCGCTCGTCGGGAGGGGCTCGCGGCATTGGGCGGGTGCGTCCTTGTCGCCCAGCTCGCGCCGGGCCCTCCGGCGCTCGCGGAGACGGCGCCGGACCCCACGGCCCGCTTCCGACATTTCACCGTCGCCGACGGCCTCAGCGACGCGCGCACGCGCGGCCTCCTCCAGGACAGCCGGGGCTTCCTCTGGGTGGGAACGGTGAACGGCCTCGACCGCTACGACGGGCTGCGGTTCCGCACCTTCCGGCACGACGCGTCCGTCCCCGGCAGCATCGGCCCCGGGGTTCCCGTCGTGCTCACCGAGGACGCGCGGGGCCGGATCTGGATCGGTCTCATGGGCGGGGGTCTCAACCGCTACGACCCATCGACCGAACGGTTCACCCGCTACCGCCACGACCCCGCCGACCCCGCCAGCCTGAGCAACGACTTCGTGCAGGCGATCGTCGTGGACCCGGGAGGCGCGCTCTGGCTCGGCACCCGCACCGGGCTCGATCGCCTGGATCCGGAGAGCGGTCTCTTCACGCGGTTCCTCCCCGATCCCGCGGACCCCGCGAGCCTCAGCAGCGGCCAGGTCACGTCGCTGGTGCGGGACCGCGCCGGGAAGTTGTGGGTGGGAACCGGCGGCGGGGGACTGAACGCCTTCTTCCCCGGCGTCGGGGACGCGGGGCCGCGCTTCGAGCACTGGCGGCACGATCCCCGAAACCCGCTCTCCCTCAGCAGCGACGACGTGCGCGCCCTGCTCGAAGACAGGGAAGGCCGCCTGTGGGTCGGCACCTGGGACGCGGGGCTCAACCGCTTCGATTCCGAGCGCCGCACGTTCGTGCGGTACCGATCGCGCGCCGATGACGCGACGACCCTCGGCGGAGACCGGATCTACGACCTGCGGGAAGACCACGCCGGCCGCATCTGGATCGCAACCTGGGGCGGAGGCCTCAGCGTGCTCGACCCGAGGACGGGGGCGGCGACCCGCTTCCTGCCGGATCCGGGCGATCCCGACAGCCTCAGCCACGCCAACCTCTCGGCGCTCCACGAGGACAAGAGCGGCCTCCTGTGGATCGCGACCAGCGGCGGTGGTCTCGACATGCTGGACCTCGAGCCCAAGGGGTTCCGGCGGCATCCCGTAGGAGCGGGGCCAGGGGGCTTGAGCGCTCCCGACGTGCGGGCGGTCCTGCGGGACCGTCGCGGCGACGCCTGGGTGGGGACGGCCGGCGGCGGCCTCAACCGCATCGACCGCGATGGGCGCACCGTGGAGCACTTCCGCCACCGCCCCGACGACCCCGGCAGCCTCGCCGACGACAACGTGTGGGCCCTGCTCGAGGATCGGCACGGGACCCTGTGGGTGGGCACGTTCAGCGGCCTCGACCGCTTCCTTCCCTCCTCCCGGCGCTTCCTCCATCACCGGACCGACCCGGGTGATCCGCGCAGCCTCAGCCACGACACGGTCTATGCGCTGCACGAAGACCGGCAGGGGCGCCTCTGGGTAGGGACCTGGCGGGGGTTGAACCTCCTGGACCGGGCCAGCGGGCGGTTCACACGCTATCCGGTCCAGGAGACGGATTCGCGGCGGTCCGGTGTGGACCCGGTCATCTCCATCACCGACGACGCCTCGGGGAACCTCTGGCTCGGCGCCCACCAGCTCCTGTTCCGGCTGGACCCCGCTTCCGGGAGGAGCGTGCGCTTCTCGCCGGAGCCGGAGATGGAAGCGGCGGACGGACCTCCTTTCTATCGCGCCTTGAAGCGGGACCCGGGCGGCCGGATCTGGGTGACCACGAGATCGGGAGTGGCCGAGCTTCTCCCCCGGGCGGACGGAGGTCCTCCCGACTTTCGCATGTGGGCGGTGGCACCGGAGGGGGCTTCCGTGGCCTCCATCGAGCGGGCCGACGACGGGACGCTCTGGCTGGGAACGAGTCGGGGTCTCGTGCACTTCGATCCGGAGGGCGGACCCGTCCGGCTCTACGATCGCGCCCACGGGCTGGCCGGGGACAGCTTCGGCTGGAGCGCGTCTTTCCGGACCCCGCAGGACGAGCTGCTGTTCGGAGCCGCGGAGGGGCTGACCTCCTTCTCCCCCGAGACGATCCGCGATGACACGACCCCACCTCCGGTGGTGATGACCGGCTTGCGCCTCGGAGCACGGGAGATCACGCCGGGCGATCCCTTCCTGCCCCGGGCCCTTTCCGAGACGACGCGCGTCCGTCTTCCCGTCTCGGAGCACTCCCTCACCCTCGAGTTCGCCGCGCTGAGCTTCCGGGCTGCCGACAGGAACCGTTACCGCTATCGGCTCGAGGGGTTCGAGCAGGCCTGGAACGACCTCCGGCCGGGCCGACGCGAGGTGACCTACACCAACCTGCGGCCGGGGTCCTACGTGTTCCGGGTGGTGGCCGCCAACGGCGACGGGGTGTGGAACGAGGCGGGCGCCTCCCTGGTCCTCGACGTCCTCCCCCCCTGGTGGGGCACGTGGTGGTTCCGTTCCCTCGCCGCCCTCGCCCTCGCGCTGGCCCTCCTCTCCGCCCATCGGCTGCGCCTGCGCGCGATCTCCGCGCGGACGGCACGGCTGGAGCAGGAGGTCCGGGAACGACAGCTCGCCCAGCAGACGCTGGCCCAGAGCGAGCGGCAGATGCGCCTCATCGCGGACGCGCTCCCCGTGCTCATCGGCTACGTGACCGCGGACCGCCGATGCCTCTTCGCCAACCTGGCCTCCGAGCGCTGGTTCGGGCGCTCGCGCGCCGCCCTCGCGGGGCAGCCCCTCGAGCAGATCCTCCCCGCCGACGTATTGGCCCAGGCCCAGGCCCGGATCTCCCGCACCCTCGCGGGGCACAACGAGAGCTTCGAGTTCGAGGCGCAGTCCCCGAAGGGGGAGAAGCGCCGCATCGCCGCCACCCTCATCCCCCACGGCAACGGCGACGGCACGGTGCTCGGCTTCTTCACGCTGGCCCAGGACATCACCAAGCGCGTCCGCATCGAGGAGGCCTTCCGTCGCCAGCAGGATCAGGTCGCCCACGCCTCCCGCGTTCTCACCCTCGGGGAGCTGGCGGCGGCGCTCGCCCACGAGCTGAACCAGCCGCTGACCGCGATACTCGGCAACGCCCAGGCCGCGCGCCGCCTCCAGGCCGCCGGCCCGAAGGAGGCGCAGGAGGTCCGGGAATCCCTCGACGACATCGCCCGCGACGCGTTTCGCGCGGGCGAGATCATTCGGCGCCTCCGGGACCTCGTGCGGCGAGGCGAAGCCCGCAAGGCGCCGCTCGACCTGAACCAGGCCATCCACGGGCTCGAGCCGCTGCTGAGGGCGGGGGCCCTCGAGCACGACGTGGACCTGTCTCTCGAGCTGGACCCCGACCTGCCCCGGGTCCTGGGCGACGCGGTCCAGATGCAGCAGGTCGTGCTCAACCTCACCCGCAACGGCCTCGACGCCCTGCGCGCGGTGCCCCGGGAGGAGCGGCGTCTCCGCATCCGCACGGTGGGTCGCGCGGAAGGGGCGGTGGTGGAGGTGATCGACAGCGGCCCTCCCCTCGAAGAGGGGATGGTGGCGAAGCTCTTCGCGCCCTTCTACACGACCAAGCCGGACGGCCTCGGGATGGGGCTCGCCCTCACCCGCTCGATCGTGGAGGCCCACGGCGGGCGCATCGTCGCCGAGCGCAACCCCACGGGCGGCCTCACCCTCCGCGTCAACCTGCCCTGGCCCCGGAGCGAAGCCGCGCCCTCCTGACGCGGGGGGGGACCACGTCAATTGGGTTTTGGTCCTACGTCCGCCGCGCAGAACCTGACCGATACCCGCTACGTCTCTTCCGGCCCCGGCACCGCGTTCTTCGCCGGCTCGCCCCGCCGCGTGTCCGCGACCCTCACGACGGTCTTCTAGCCGGGCCCGCGGGCGGTCTACCCACCGCCTACTTGAAGACCCCCACCGCCTTCAGGATCGCGATCAGGACCGCGGCGCCGATGACGGCCACGATCCAGCTCGCGATGGTCCCGTAGGCGGCGATTCCGAGGATCCCCGCTAGCCAGAAGCCGATCGACGAGCCGACGATCCCCACGATCACGTTGGCGATGATGCCCATCTGGGCGTTGGTCTTCATCACGATGCTGCCCAGCCACCCGACGATCCCGCCCACGACGATCGTCACCAGCCATTCCATGAGTGTCCTCCTGTCCGATGTTGCTGTGCGCCGCACCCTAGACGACTCTCCCCCCGGCGTCAATGGGACTTTGGTCGTAGCCGTCGGGCTACCGGCCGAAGCCCGGGCTCGAACCCATCGACGGCGGGGATACGACCAAGGTCTGATTGCCCGCACGCCCCCGGGGGCGCGATGCTCCTCCAGATTCCGGGCGTCACCTGATCGTTTGCCCGCCCCGAAAGGAGCTACGAGACGATCCGAGAGAGTTCGAAAAACACGCTCGAGGAATCCCCTCCTGGCGCCCCCGAGCAGACCGGCGCCGCTCATCCGCTTCGACGTCCTCGCTGAATCCCGCCTGTTCCCCGGTGCGGGCCGGCTCGGCCGGCTCGCACCCCCGCCTTACCCCGGGTCTTCGACCACGGCCCGGCGGGGAACGCCGAGCGCGGAGAGGAGGGGGCTCGTCATCACGGTGGTCGCGAACGCCATGAAGACCATCATCGAGTAGAGGGCCGGCGACAGCACGCCCAGGTCGAGGCCGATGTTCAGGATCACGAGCTCCATCAGGCCGCGGGTGTTCATGAGGGACCCCAGCGCGGCCGCCTCGCGCCAGGGCACGCCGCTCACCCAGGCGGCGAGGGCGGAGCCCCCCAGCTTCCCGGCCACCGCCACCGCGAGGATGACGAGGGCCCAGCCCCAGGTGCGGTCGTCCAGGAGGAGACCCAGGCGCGTGCGCAGGCCGGTAAAGGCGAAGTACAACGGAAGCAGGATCAGCACGAGCGGGTCCTCCAGCCGCGCGCGGGCGGCCTCGGCGACCCGCCGCTCGCTGGAGAGCATCAAGCCGACGAAGAAGGCCCCGAAGAGCGCGTGCACCCCCGCGGCCTCGGTGATGCAGGCGCCCGCAAGGGCCACCCCGACGAGAGCCGCGCCCAGCCCGTGCGTGAGGCGCCCCCGCCGCTCGAAGGCGCCGGTGATCGCGCGCCGGAGCGGCTTGCGCGCGAGGTAGGCCGCGGCCACGAAGAAGGCGAGGCCCAGCAGGGGCCGCCAGAGCGCACTCTCCGCGCCGGCCGTGCGCACGACCACCATGATCCCGGCCAGGATCGTCCACGCCGTCACGTCGTCGACGGCGGCGGCGGAGGTGGCGAGCGTCCCCAGGGGAGTCCGGAGCATGCCGCGCTCGGCGAGGATTCGCGCCAGCACCGGGAAGGCGGTGACGCTCATGGCCGCGCCCAGGAACAGCGCGAACGCCAGGAAGGGAATCCCGGGGGGCGCGAAACGCCGATAGAGGGCGAGAGCCAGGGTCACGCCCAGGGCGAAGGGGACCACGATGCTGGCGTGGCTGGTCAGGACCGCGGTGCGGCGGCCCGCGGACAGCGCCTCGGGGTCGAGCTCCATGCCGATCAGGAACATGTAGAGGACCATGCCCACCTGGCTGAGGGAGCTGAGAACGGCCAGGCTGGAGGCGGGAAAGAGCGCTTCCGCCACCGACGGGGCAAGGAGACCCAGGAACGATGGCCCGAGCAGGATGCCGGCGAGCATCTCCCCCACGACGTGGGGCTGGCCGAAGGGACGCAAGGCCAGACCGCAGGCTCGGGTCGCGACCAGGACGACCAGGAGCTGGGCGAGCAGGAGCCCGAGATGCGGCATGGAGGCGGAGGGGGCCGCCCTCGCGGAAAGCGGGGCGGCGAGGGGAGCGGCCGGCCGCTGCTCCGAGCCCAGGTGAAGGACGAGGAGGATCGCGAGGGCGGGAAGGACGACGAGGAGCAGGTAGTGGAGGGGCAGCGAGCGGGAGCGGCCGGGCGCCCGGGAATCGACGGTGCTCACGGTCGGCTAGTCTCGCACAGGTGGCCAAGGGCAGAACGTCTACCGTCACCGCCGTGGCCGTCCTCTCGCTCGCCCTCGGCATCGGGGCAACGCCGCGGTCTTCAGCGTGGTGCTGCGGGTCGACCAACGGATGCGGGTGCAGTCGGGCTGAAAGCCGCCCCCGCGCGAAGTGATGAACTCGTTCCGGAACGAGTTGCTGGAGCCGGGGGTTCGAACGACCGCGTGCGGTACGCCAGGGCATCCTCTCGCACGATCCCGGCGCTGCGCTCTTGCGCAGAGTAGACTCTCGCTTCGTAGTCGTTGTGACGCCGGCAGCGTAGCCATGAAAGTAACCGCGAGCGTTAGGCGCGACGTCGAGGGGAAGGGATTGTGACCGGACTAGAGGCGCTCCGCCTCCCGGCGCATCGTGTCCCAGAGCGCCTGCACGTGGGACCGCTCGGTGCCGATCGCGCCGATGGAGACCCGCACCATCCAGCGACCGTCCAGGATCGCGGGGGTCAGGTAGGCGGCGCCGGAGCGGTTGACCCGCTCCGCCCAATCGAGCGTGTGGCGGTCGAGGGCCTCCCCTTCGAGCCCGTCGGGCTCGTGCCGGAGACACAGGGTCTGCAGCGGCACCGGGGCGAGGACGCGCCACCCCGGCGCGGTCTTCACCTGCGATTCCAGCCAGCGCGCGTTCTCGAGGTCGCGCCGGAGGCGCTGCTGCAACCCGATCACCCCCTGCTCGCGGATCAGGCACCACAGCTTCAGGGCGCGGAAGCGCCGGCCCAGGGGGATGCCCCAGTCGCGCAGGTTCTTGACCTGGGTGTCGACACCGGAGCGGAGGTAGCTCGGGTTCGTGCTCATCACCCGCACCAGGTGGTCCGCGTCGCGCACGTAGTAGAGCGAGCAGTCGAAGGCCGCCCCCAGCCACTTGTGGGCGTTGAGGACGAGGGAGTCCGCGCCCTCGATCCCCTGCCACATCCACCGGCACTCGGGCAAGATCATGGCCGAGCCCGCCATCGCCGCGTCCACGTGCAGCCAGAGGCCGTGGCCGCGGGCGACCGATGCGATCGCCTCCACGGGGTCGAGCGCGGTGGAGGTGGTGGTGCCCGTGGTCGCGACCACCGCGCAGGGCGTCTTCCCTCCCGCCCGGTCTTCGCGGACGGCCGCCTCGAGAGCGTCGGCGCGCATCGCATGGCGGTCGTCGGTGGCCACGGTACGGAGGTGGGCCCGGCCGAAGCCGGCGAGGAGCGCGGCCTTCTCCACCGAGCTGTGGCTGTGGGCAGAGACGTACACCACCAGGGGCGCGCCCGCGCCCTGCAGTCCGCCGCGGGCGAGGGAAAAGCCGGACGATCGCTCGCGCGCGCAGATGAGCGCGACGAGCGTGCAGGTGGAGGCGGTGTCCTGGATGACGCCGCTCCAGGCCTCGGACAGGCCCACCATCTGGCGCACCCAGTCCGTGACCACCTCCTCGAGCTCGGTGAGGGCGGGGCTGCTCTGCCACGACAGCCCCAGCACGCCGAGGCCGGTGCTCAGGTAGTCGCCGAGCACGGAGGACAGCTCGCCGTTGCACGGGAAGTATCCGAAGAAGGCGGGGTGCTGCCAGTGCGAGAGGCCGGGGACGACGATCGCGTCGAGGTCGCGCAGCACCGCGTCGAAGCCCTCGGGCGACGCGGGGGGAGAGGACGGGAGCTGCGCGCGGACCGACCCCGGGGTGGCCCGGGACATCACGGGAAGCGCCTGGACTCCCTCCCGGTAGTCGGCCAGGTAATCGACGATCCGGTGACCGAGGCGGCGGAATTCTGCGGGCGTCATGGCGCGGTATCGTATCGCGTCGTCGCCCCCGCGGCTCCTGGGTTAGCATGGCCGCATGGAGCGGCCCCCGTCGCGCGGTGGCTGGGCGATCGTGGTGGCCATCCTGGGGGTGGCCGCGATCGTCGCGGGCGTCGCCCTCTACCTCGTGAAGCGCACTGCCGACCTGCCCGGGGACGTGGCGGAGGAGGGACGCAAGGCGCTCAAGGAGCTCCACTCGATCGCCGAGGCCTTCCGCACCGGCACCGTGACCACGACCTTCACGAGCTACGCCACCGAGGTGAGCGGGAGCGCCTTCTTCCAGTTCGCGACCTTGAAGCAGCTCGAGGCCTTCGAGCGGCGCGACACCTCCACCGTGCTCTGGGGACAGCTCGCGCTCCCCGACGTGGTGGTGGAGGCGCGCGCGCCCGTGGAGTACACGTACTACCTGGACCTGAACAAGCCCTGGTCGTTGCGGCTCGAGAAGGGCGTGGTGTGGGTCACCGCCCCCCGCATCGAGTGGAACTCCCCCGCCATCGACGCGTCCGCGATCCGCTTCCAGGTACGGGAAGGCAGCGTGTTCCGGGACGAGAACCTGGCCCTCGAGAACCTGCGGGCCGGCCTCACGGAGATGGCGCGCCTCAAGGCCCGCCAGAACGTCGCCCTCGTGCGCGAAGTCGGGCGGCGGAAGACGGAAGAGTTCGTCGAGACCTGGCTCGTCCGGGGCTTCAGCGACGGGGGATCCTACCGGGCCCGCGTCGTGTTCGCGGACGAGCCCCCCGTGCTCCCCTCGCCCGTCGAGCCCCGGCCCTGAGGCCGTACCCGCCGGCCCGGCGCGCGGACGTGGTGGACGACTACCACGGCACGAAGGTCGCCGACCCCTACCGCTGGCTCGAGGAGGCCGACGATCCCGAGACCGGGCGCTGGGTGGCCGAGGAGAACGCGCTCACCCGCGAGTTCCTCGACGGGCCCGTGCGCGACGCGCTCCGGGAGCGGCTGGCCGAGCTCTACGACTATCCGCGCCTGTCCGTCCCCGAGCATCGGGGCGGGCGATACTTCTTCTTCCGGAATACCGGCCTTCAGGACCAGTCCGTGCTCTTCGTGCGCGAAGGAGCGGACGAACGCGTCCTGCTCGATCCCAACGCTCTATCCTCCGACGGGACGGTGGCCCTCACCCTGGCCGCGCCCACGAGGGACGGCCGCCTCCTCGCCTATGCGATCTCCAGGAGCGGGAGCGACCGGCAGGAGATCCTGGTGCGCGACGTGACCACCGGACAGGACCTGCCGGATCGCGTGCTCTGGGCCAAGTTCACGGGGATCTCGTGGACCCCGGGGAACGAGGGCTTCTTCTACACGCGGTTCCCGGAGCCGGGGTCGGTCCCTCCCGGGGACGAGAACTACTTCGGGAAGGCCTACTACCACCGGCTGGGTCAGCCCCAGACGGAGGACGCGCTCGTCTACGAGCGGCCCGAGGACAAGGAGCTCTTTCCCGCGGGCACGGTGACGAGGGACGGGCGGTACCTGGTGCTTTCCACGGGCAAGGGGGCGAGCGGCAAGGCCGAGATCCACGTGCGCGATCTCCGCGCGCCGGGCGTAGGACCCATTCCCCTCTTCACCGGCTTCGCCCACGACGTGAGCTACATCGACGAGGTGGAGGGCCGCTTCTTCTTTCGTACCGACGAAGGTGCGCCCCGCGGCCGGGTGGTGGCGGTCGACCTCGCACGGAGCCGGACGCCGGTCGAGGTCCTGCCCGAAGGCAAGGACAAGCTCGAGGGCGTGGCCATCGTCAACCGGACCCTGGTGGCGCTCCGGCTGCAGGACGCGAGCAGCCGGGTGGAGCTTCACGACCTGGACGGCCGGCTCCTCCGGGCCGTTCCCCTGCCGGGGCTGGGCACCGTCTCCGGGCTCACCGGCGAGCCGGACGATCCCGAGATGTTCCTGGGCTTCACGTCCTTCACCCAGCCGGCCACGCCCTACCGTTGGGACTTCACGGCGGAGGCCCTGACGCGCTTCGAGGAAACGGCCGGGCGGGAGGGCCCGTCGGCCTACCAGGTGCAGCAGGTCTTCTGCACGTCGAAGGACGGCACTCGGATCCCGATGTTCCTCGTCCACCGCCGGGGGCTCGCGCCCGACGGCCGGCGCCCCACTCTCCTCTACGGCTACGGCGGCTTCAACATCAGCCTCACCCCCGTCTACAGCCCCGCAACACGGGTCTGGCTGGATCGCGGGGGGCTCTTCGCGGTGGCCAACCTCCGCGGCGGCGGCGAGTACGGCGAGGCCTGGCACGAGGCCGGCATGGGAGACCGCAAGCAGAACGTCTTCGACGATTTCGTGGCGGCCGCGGAGTGGCTGGTGACGGCCGGGTGGACCCGCGCGGACAAGCTCGCCATCCAGGGCGGGAGCAACGGGGGCCTGCTCGTGGGCGCGGTCATGACCCAGCGGCCGGAGCTGTTCGGGGCCGTGGTCTGCCAGGTCCCCGTCGCGGACATGCTGCGCTACCACCTCTTCACGGTGGGCCGCTTCTGGATCCCCGAGTACGGCTCGTCCGAGGATCGCGACCAGTTCGCGGTTCTCTACCGCTATTCGCCGCTGCACAACGTCCGGGACGGGGTCGACTATCCGGCCACGCTCGTGATGACCGCCGATACCGACGATCGGGTGGCGCCGGGCATGGCGAAGAAGCTGGCGGCGCGGCTGCAGGCCGCGACCGGCGGGCGCCGCCCCCTGCTGATCCGGGTCGAGACCAGGGCCGGACACGGCCTGGGCAAGCCGGTCTCCAAGCAGATCGACGAGCAGGCCGACGTGTATCGCTTCCTGTTCCGTGCGCTGGGCGAGGAAGCGTAGTCGCCGTCTACGAGCCCCCGACCTTGCGCGGTGAGCTCATGCGCTGGAACGCACGCGTGTTCGTCGCGCCCTTCTTCCAGGGCTGCTGGGTCGAGTGCCGCGGCGGCGGGGTGGGGGCACGCGGGGCCGCCGTGGCTTCCGTCTCCGCCGCGGGCGCGGCCGTCGTCTCCGCAGCCTTTGCCCGTGCCATCCGGGCCGCTTCCTCGTCCTTGCCGAGGTGGCAGTTCTTGTACTTCTTGCCCGAGCCGCAGTGGCAGGGATCGTTGCGGCCGAGTTCCTTCCCGGTTGAGCCTTCCAAGGGGACGCCTCCTTACTCGTATCACTTTACTACGGCCGGAGCAGGGCGCGCGGCGACGCGGAAGCCGGGGGGCCGCCAAAGCGGGACGCGAGCGTGTGCCGGGGGCCCTCCGCGGGATCCAGCCGTCCCGCCCCGGACAGCAGGCACTCCAGGTAGGCCCGCACGGCGGCCACGCCCGGGTTTCCCTTGATCCGCGCCCGCTCTCCCGCGTGGTCCCAGAAGACGAGCGTGGGCACGAAAGAAAGATGATGGCGTGCGGCCAACCACGCTTCGCCGGCGTCGACCCGCGCGATCAGCACGCGCGAGGCGTACTGACGGGCCAGGTCCTCGAGCACGGGGACAAGCGCCTGGCACGGCCCACACCCCGGGGTCTCGAAGACGATCAGGGTCGGCCGGCCGGCAGCGAGGATGCGCTCGAGGGCCTGGGGGCCGGCACGGATCGGAGAGTCGAGCACGGCGGACATCATCCCCGGCGTCCAGAAGGGCAACAGGAAGTCTCGCACTGCCGTCAAGCCCCCGCCAGCGACTGCCCCCCCTGTGAGCTTAGACGCATGTCCGTCGCCCTTGGCTCAGATGATCGCCGCTCCCGCCTCGCGGTCGACGGACAGGGCCTCCGCCACCGCGGAGAGGCCGCGGTCCAGCTCGGCCCGGCTGCGGGTCGCGCCCACGCACAGACGCACGGCGTGGGGCACGGCGCCCCGCCCCACCACGAACGCCTCTGCCGGCGTCACCGCCACCCCCCGCGCGCGCATCTCCGCGGTGAAGCTGTCGCTGCGCCACGGCGCGGGGAGGTGCAGCCAGAGGTAGTAGCCGGAAGGATGGGCGTCGTAGCGCGCGTCGCCGAGGAGGGCGCGGGCCCGAGCCTGCCGCGACTCCGCCTCGCGCCGGCGGTCCGCGACGAGCGTGTCCGCCGTGCCGTCCCGGATCCATGCCGACACGAGCGCGGCCATCAAGGGCGGAGCCGCCCAGGTGGTGGCGCGGAGGCTCGCGGCCAGCCGGCCGAACATCCCGGGGGGCGCGAGCACGAACGCGATACGCAGCCCGGGAGCCAGCGTCTTGGAGGTGCTGGTCAGGTAGTAGCTCCCCTCGGGAGCGAAGGCGGCCACGGGCGGAGGTCGGCGCGCCGGCAGAAGGGCGTGGATGTCGTCCTCGACGATCGGTACCCCGTGCTGCCGCGCGATTCGCGCGATCTCCTTGCGGCGGGCTTCGGGCATCACCGAGGCGGTAGGGTTGTGGATCGTGGGCACGAGGTAGACCGCGCGCGCCCAACCCCCCCGGCAGACCTCCTCGAAAGCGTCGGCCCGCATCCCATCCTTATCTAGAGGGACGCCCTGCAGCCGCAGGTGCAGGAGACCGGCCACGGCCTTGAGCCCCGGGTAGGTCAGCTCGTCGGTCAGGAGCAGGTCGCCGGGCTTCAGGATCGTCGCGAGCACGGTCATGATCCCGTGCTGGCTTCCCGAGCACACGAGCACGTCTTCGGCGCGGGCGGAAAGGCCCGACCGCGCGATCCACGACGCGCCCGCCTCGCGATCGGCCGGGTTCCCGCCGTCGGCCGGGTAGTCGAGGATCGAGGCCAGGTCCTCCTGCCGGGCGAGGGCGGCCAGGGTCCTCTCCAGGGCGACCCGGTGCGGCTCGCTGTCGAGGTACGGCGGGTGGTTCTGGCTCAGGTTGATGAGCCCGGGCTCGGCGGTCGTGGGGCGCGCCTCGGCCGGGATCGGCCGTGAGCGGATGAACGTCCCGCGCCCCACCTCGCCGGAGATGAGGCCGCGCCGGGCCGCTTCGGCATAGGCGCGACTGATCGTGCCCACCGTCACCCCGAGCCGCTCCGCGAGCTCCCGGTGGGTGGGAAGGCGAGTGCCCGGCTTCAGGACCCCCGAGGCGACATCGGCGGCAAGCGCCTCTGCAATGACGACATAGCGTGATCCATGCCGTCCCTGCAGCCGCGGTGCCCATATTGTCATGGTGACAATGTAGGTATTGACACCATCCAATGTCAAGACTAGATTGCAATTGATCCCATGGGAGGCACGGAGTCAATGGAAATGGAGTCGCGGGGCCAGACGAGGATCAGCGATCCCCTCCCCTCGGAGCGACAGGGTGCGGGGTCGATGAATGAGGAGGGTCTCGACCCGCAGGACTGGGAGGGACTGCGAAACCTCGGCCACCGCATGGTCGACGACGTGCTGGCGTACTTGAGCACGGTGCGTGAGCGCCCCGTGTGGCAGAGCCCCCCCGACGCCGTCCGCGCGCGCCTTCAGGAGCCGCTGCCGCGCGCGGGTCAGGGCTACGAGAAGGCCTACCGGGACTTCGTCGAAGCCGTCCTTCCCTACCCCACCGGCAACATCCATCCGCGCTTCTGGGGCTGGGTGATCGGCACCGGGACTCCTTTCACCGCGCTCGCAGAGATGCTCGCCGCCACCCTGAACCCGAACGTGAGCGGCTTCGACGACGGTGCGAGCCTCGTGGAGGACCGCGTCCTCGCCTGGTTCAAGGAGGCGATGGGATTCCCCGAGGCCGCGAGTGGGCTGCTCGTGAGCGGAGGGTCGATGGCCAACCTCGTCGGCCTGGCCGTGGCCCGGCACGCGCAGGCCCCCTTCGACGTGCGCCGGCTCGGCCAGGGGGCGGCTCCGCGCCGCATGGTCCTCTACGCCTCGCGCGAGGTCCACAGCTCGGTGAAGAAGGCGGCGGAGCTGCTCGGCCTGGGGAGCGACGCGCTGCGCCTCCTCCCCGTCGACGCCGACTACCGCCTCGAGATCTCCGCGCTGCGCGACGCGATCGCGACCGACCGCAGGGCGGGCTTCCAACCCTTCTGCGTCGTCGGCACGGTGGGGACCGTCAACACGGGAGCCACCGACGACCTCCCGGCGCTCGCCGACCTCTGCGAGAGGGAAGGGCTCTGGCTGCACGTGGACGGTGCGTTTGGGGCTCTCATAGCGCTTTCGCCCGACCTGAAAGCGCGGCTCGTGGGAATGGAGAGGGCCGACTCCCTCGCCTTCGATCCGCACAAGTGGGGCTACTTCCCCATCGAGGTCGGCTGCGTGCTCGTGCGCCACCGCGAGGGACATCGCGCCACCTTCGCCACCGCCGCCGCCTATCTCGCCCCGGGCGGAGGGGGGATCGCTGGCCGCACGGACCGCTTCGCGGACCTCGGCTTGCAGCTCTCCCGCGGCTTCAAGGCGCTCAAGGTCTGGATGGGCCTGAAGGCCGAGGGGACGGCGAAGCTGGGACGGCTCATCCAGCAGAACATCGACCAGGCCGGCTACCTCGCGGCGCGCGTTCGCGAGACGAGCGAGCTCGAGCTGCTCGCTCCCGCGCCCCTCAACATCGTCTGCTTCCGCTATCGAGGCGACGGCGGAGGCGACCTCGATCGCATCAACAAGGCGCTCCTCGTGCGCCTCCACGAGAGCGGCACCGCGGCGCCGTCCTACACGGTGCTCGGGGGGCGGTACGCGCTGCGCGTCTGCATCACCAACCACCGCACCCGCCGCGAAGACCTGGACCTCCTGGTGCGCGAGGTCGTGCGTCTCGGAGAGGAGCTCGCCGCGTGAGCGTGACCCTGGCCGACGTCAAGGCTGCGCGGGCCCGCATCGCCCCCCACGTGCGGCAGACGCCGCTCGAGCGCTCGGCGCTCCTCTCGCGGGCGGCCGGCGTGGAGCTGTGGCTGAAGGAGGAGAACCGGCAGCACACCGGCTCCTTCAAGCCCCGCGGTGCCCTCAACAAGCTGCTCTCGCTCCGGCCCGACGAGCTGCGACGCGGCCTCGTGGCCGCTTCGGCCGGGAACCACGCGCTGGGGGTGGCCTACGCCTGTCGAGTGCTCGGGGTCGAGGGGGTCGAGCTCTTCGTCCAGAGAAACGCCGCCCCCGCCAAGATCGCGAAGCTCAGCGAGTACCCGGTGCGGCTGAACCTCGTAGGCTCGACCTACGAGGAAGCGGAGGACATCGCCCTCTCGCGCGCCAAGGAGACGGGCGCGGTCTTCGTCTCCGCCTACGACGACGAGGCCGTGATCGCCGGCTACGGCGTCTGCGGCCTGGAGATCCTCGAGCAGCTGGGCGATGTCGACACGGTCGTCGTCCCCGTGGGGGGCGGCGCGCTTTCCGCCGGGATCGCGGTCGCGGTCAAGGCGGGTCGGCCGAAGGCTCGAGTGGTGGGCGTGAACGCCGCCGCCTCTCCTTCCGCGCTCCTCTCCTTCCGCAAGGGCGAGGCCATCGTCCGGTACGAGCACGAGCCGACCCTGGCCCACGGCCTCGCCGGCGGCTACGGGAGGATCCCCTTCATGGTGGCGCGCAACCTCATCGACGAGATCGTGCTCGTCACGGAAGACGAGATGAAGAAGGCCATCGCCGCCCTCGTGGACGCGGAGCAGTCCCTGGCCGAGGCCTCCGGGATCGCGGCGGTGGCGGCGGTGCTCTACGGGAAGGTGAAGGGCCTCCGCGGCCGGGTGGTGGCGGTGGTGTCGGGCGGGAACATCGATACGGGGACCCTGCGGACGGTCCTCAACGGAGCGCAATCATGACGAGCGAGAAGAAGACGGGGACCCTGGCCCTCAAGACCGGCCTCGCGGAGATGCTGAAGGGCGGGGTCATCATGGACGTGACCAACGAGGACCAGGCCAAGATCGCGGAGGACGCGGGCGCGGTGGCGGTGATGGCGCTGGAGCGGGTGCCCGCCGACATCCGCCGCGAGGGCGGGGTCGCGCGCATGGCCGATCCCGCGGTCGTGGAGCGGATCATGGCCGTGGTGACGATTCCGGTGATGGCCAAGTGCCGCATCGGCCACTTCGCGGAAGCCCGAGTCCTCGAGTCGCTGGGCGTCGACTTCATCGACGAGAGCGAGGTCCTCACCCCCGCCGACGAGGCGCACCACGTGGACAAGCACGCGTTCAAGGTGCCGTTCGTCTGCGGCTGCCGCGACCTCGGCGAGGCCCTACGCCGGATCGGCGAGGGGGCGGCGTTGCTGCGGACCAAGGGCGAGGCGGGCACCGGCAACATCGTGGAGGCGGTGCGCCACATGCGGACCGTGGTCTCGGGGATCAAGCGGCTCACGACACTCCTCCCCGAGGAGCTGATGGCCGAGGCCAAGAACCTGGGAGCGCCCTACGAGCTGGTGCGCCTGGTGGCGGCAGACGGGCCGGCTGCCCGTGCCGAACTTCGCCGCGGGCGGCATCGCCACCCCCGCCGACGCCGCCTTGATGATGGGCCTGGGGGCGGAGTCGGTGTTCGTGGGGTCGGGCATCTTCAAGTCGGCCGACCCTGCGCCCCGCGCCCGCGCCATCGTGCGGGCCACCACGCATTGGCAGGACGCCAAGGCCGTGGCCGAGGCCTCGCGCGGGCTGGGCGGGGCCATGCCGGGGCTGGAGACCGCCGCCATGCCGGAAGCCGAGAAGCTCCAGACCCGGGGGTGGTGATGCGGCCGTTCGGTGTCCTCGCCCTCCAGGGGGATTTCGCCGCGCACTCGAAGGCCCTGCGCGAGCTGGACGTGCCGGTCCGGGAGGTCCGGCGCGTGGCCGAGCTGCGCGGCCTCGCCGGCCTCGTCATCCCCGGCGGGGAGAGCACGACGCTCCTGAACCTCATGCATGACGAGCCCTGGTTCGAGTCCCTGCGGCGGTTCCACGAGGACGGGGGCGTCCTCCTCGGCACCTGCGCGGGGGCGATCCTGCTCGCGCGCGAGGTGCGGCCGCGGCAGAAGAGCCTGGAGCTGCTCGACGCGGTGGTGGAGCGGAACGCCTACGGTCGCCAGGTCGACTCCTTCGAGGCCCGGGTGGACGCCCCGGCCCTCGGCGGACCGGTCGATGGCGTTTTCATCCGGGCCCCTCGCTTCGTCGCCCTCTGGCCGGAGGTGGAGGTGCTGGGGCGGCACGAGGGCGAGCCCGTGCTCGTCCGCGAGGGCCGCGTGATCGCGGCCACGTTCCATCCCGAGCTGACGCGCTCCCGCGCGCTGCATCGCTACGCGGTGGACCTCGCCGGGAGCGCGCGCGGACTGCGCGCGGTCAAGGGACGGAGAACCGCGTGATCAAGGAATGGATCCGCGGCCATTACCGTGTGAGCACGGACCCGAAGCGGCTGGACCTGGACGTCATCCACGGCTGCCTGTCGCGATCGTACTGGGCGGAGGGAATCCCGCGCGAGATCGTGGACCGGTCGATCCGCAACTCGCTCTGCTTCGGTCTCCTCGACGACGATCGGCAGGTCGGCTTCGCCCGGGTGGTGACGGACCGCGCGACCTACGCCTACCTGGCCGACGTGTTCGTCCTCGAGTCGCACCGGGGCCGGGGCCTCTCGAAGTGGCTCCTGGAGTGCGTTCTCGCCCATCCCGACCTGCAGGGGCTCCGCCGGTGGCAGCTCGCCACCCGCGATGCCCACGGCCTCTACGCCCGGTACGGCTTCCGGCCGGTCGATCCCGCCAACATCATGGAGATCCGTCGCCAAGACCTCTACCGCCAGGCCTCGTGACCCCCGTCGTGCTCCCCGTGCGCCTCGGGCGCGTGACGCTGCGCGCGACCACGGAGGCGGACCTCCCCTTCGTCCTCGAGACGGAGGGCGCGACGGCCTTCGTCCGGCACTGGACGGCCGAAGAGCACCGGGCCCTCCTGCGCGACCCCCACTCCGCCCACTGGATCATCGAGGCGCAGGACCGCCCCGTGGGTTACCTGATCCTCCGCGGGCTCGGCATGTCCGACCGGTGCATCGAGCTGAAACGGATCAACGTGGCCGAGCGCGGGCAGGGTTGGGGCCGGGAGAGCCTGCGCCTCCTGAAGAAGGTCGTGTTCGAGGAGCTCGGGGCCCACCGCCTCTGGCTGGACGTCATGGCCCACAACGAGCGCGCCCGGCGCCTCTATCTCTCGGAGGGCTTCGTGCCCGAGGGTACGATGCGCGAAGCCCTCCGAGCCGACGACCGCTACGTGGACCTCGTCCTGATGTCGATCCTCGAAGGCGAGTACCGCATCTCTACTGCGTGACGACGAGCGTCCCCGGCATGTTGGCGTGCAGCGTGCAGAAGTAGTTCACGTTGCCCGCCGCGTTGAAGGTGAAGGGGCCGCTCGTCGCGCCCGGGTTGAGCACGCCGGTATTGAAGCTGCTGCCGGTGGCGGTGTGCGGGACGGAATCGTCGTTGCGCCACCGAACCTGCTGGCCTACCTGCACGCTCGCCGGGTTGGGCGAGTAGGAATTGTTGCCGAGCATCCCCCGGATGCTGATGGTGATCGCGCCCGGAGTGGGCGTGGGCGCTGGCGTGGGTGTAGGCGTAGGCGCGGGGGTCGGCGTGGGAGTTGGCGTGGGAGTTGGCGTCGGCGTCGGGCCGGGCGTGGGTGTCGGGGTGGGGGTGGGGGTCGGCGTGGGCGCGGGCGTGGCCACGGTGGTCGGCGGCGTGTTGGAGACGGGATTGGACCCCCCTCCGCAGCTGCCGATCGAGAGCGCGAAAAGACCGCTGGCGAGGACCGCCAAGGCAATCGAAAAAACCGGACGGCGAGAAGACATTGGGCCTCCTGCACGGGCAAACGGCATCCACCGTCTGGCTAAGCAGATGCCATGCCCGCCCCCCCGAGCGGGAAGAGACTGGAAACGTGCAGGTTATGGGGAGGTGCTCCCGCCTCGAGATGAAGGAGCGCGTAAGCGCTTACGAAGGGCGAAAGAACCCGTCTTCATGGACGAAGGCCACCCACCTGCCGGTGGGTGGCCTTCGTCGGCCCGGAGCCGTCCTACCTGACGCCCGGGCTGCCCTGATCTATTGGAAGTACCCGTTGACGTCGACGATCAGGTGGACCGTGGTGCCCACCCCCTGTCCGATGAAGGCGGCCATCGCGCCAGTCGCGTCGAGCGGGACGATGGCGTTGTTGCCCCGGGTCTGCCCCAGCGAGTAGTTGATCGTGGAGACCGTGGGCACCGGCTGCCCGGCCGCGAAGAGGCGGATGTTGCCGGTCGCGGTCGGCTGGGTCACGGTGACGTTGATCGAGATGGCCTTGGCGGTCGCCGGGATGCCGCAGTTGCCGCCCACGGCAAAGGTGCGCGTCTCCTGGCCCGTCATGACGGGAGGACCGAGGGGGGCGCCGCCGCGCGTGTCGACGACCCGGCACGGAACGACCGTGAAGTAGTTCGTGGCTGGGGGCCCGGGGGGGTCGGTCATCGTGACCGTATCGACGCCTATGTAGTCGGAGTTGGCGCCGGTAGGGCCCCCGCTCGTGACGAAATACCGAAACGCGACGCGCCCAGGAGTGATGCCGGCCGGCAGCCCGGCGAGGGTCGCGGTGAACTGGGTCCACACGTTCGGATAGCCGGCGAGCGTGAGGGTCGGATTGACGCTGAGGAGGAGCGTCGTGAAATCGCCCACGTCGGTGGCGAGCGTCCCCACGTTCGTGCTCGCACCGTTCGTGCTCAGGCGAAGCTCCAGCCGGTCTGGAAAAGCCGGAGCAGGGACCGTCCTCGTGTAGAACGTGACGATAACGCCGTTGGCGAGGTTGACCTGCGGTGTGAGAAGCCAGGTATTGATCGTGTTGGTGCCTGTCGTGCTGTTGAAGTTAGCACCGGCGTAGGAGTTGGTCGCGCCGGCCTGGGCCGGGAAAACCGCGGGGTTTCCCTGGAACCAGCTCGTCGATCCGACCACCGCGCTGTGGTTGATCACCACCCAGTTCGCCGGGGGAACGACACCGAAGTCCTCATTGATCTGGAGCTGGGCCTCGGCCACCGTGGCGCTCATTCCGGACCCGAGCGCCACGACGAGCCACAAACGCTGCAGCGTGATTCTCATGCACACCCCCCGTTGGTCCGAACCAAAATTACCGGGCACGTCAAGGGGCAAGTCCCCACCCCCTCGCGCCCTCCTCGACGTCTCACAAACCTTGAACGGAGAGGTTACGCCACTTGCGGGAGACCGTCAAGATCATGAATTTCCTGGGAAAGCCCGCTTGACCCCCACCAGGTCTTCATCGTCAAGAACCGGCCCTGAGAGGCACGCCCCCCGAAGCCCCCCGGCTCGCCTCGGAGCGGCGGCGCAGGTCCCCGGGCACGCCCTTGAGCGCGGCGGGAAGGGGGATCAGGATCTTGTCCGCGGCGAAATCGAAGACCCCGTAGCGGGGGAGCGCGTCTTCGTTGTAGCCGAAGGCCACGCCCAGGCGGCGGCCCTGATGGCGCAGCACGGCGAGACCGGTGACGCGCGTGTCGTCGAGGGCGGGGCCGGCGAGGAGATCGACGAGGCCGTCGATGTCCACCTGCAGCTCGCCCTCCTCGAGGGTGAGGAGGCGGACGTCCTCGAAGCGCTCTCCGCGGAGGCCGAGGGCCACGTCGCCGAGCCTCCGCTCGAGCAGGAGACAGGTGGGGCTCGCGATCACCTTGCCCGGGCGGTACCCCAGGATGCTGTACGGCACCGGGACCTTCACGGGGCCGACGAACTCGAGAGCGATCTCCGACCCCGGCCCCGGCCCCAACGCGCGCGACCGCCAGACCTGGGCCACCTTCTGGTAGGGAAGCCGGGTGCTCGCGCGCCGGCGGCTCAACTCCCGCTCGATGTGCGCGCGGCTCAGGAGGCCGTAGCTGTCGGTGTCGAGCAGGCCGAGAAGGATCGCGAAGATCGGGTCCTTGACGGACGATGCGAAGGGGAGGGGATCGGGAAGCTCCCGCATCTCCGTCGAGATCTCTCCGGAGCGGACGAGCGCGGTGGCGGCAATCCCGATCAAGACCGCTCCCAGAACCGGGCCGCGACAGGTCACCCGGGAATGATACGCGGCTCCACCGAGCGGCCGCCGCCGCCCGGGCTCGATTCGCGCAATGGACGGGATCGGGAGTCCGGCCCACAATGGCGCGGCCATGGCTGCTCTCGCACGGCGGCTGCTCACGGCGACGCTGGCCGTCGGCCTGCTCGTCGCCAGCATCGTCGCCGTGCTCTGGGCTCCCGTCGCGTCCTCCCCCGTGCGCCGGCCCCTCTTCCCGCGGGGCCGGGGAGAGGCACGGACCCTTCCCCTCCCGACCCTGGTCGCGGGCGACCCCTCCGACGGCTCGACCCCGAGTCGGGCGACGCTGGTGACGGGCGCCGTCGAGGATCTCCTGCAAGCCCCCCGCCTCGCCCTGGTTCTGGGTCCCGTCGACCGGCGGGCGCGGCTGCTCGGCGCCCAGCTGCGCCTGCTCGGCGGCACTTGCAGCTGGGATTCGACCGGGATGCTCGTACTCGACGAAGAGACCGCGATCCCGCTCGACCGCGCGGCGACCTGCGATGGCGAGACCCGCACGGGACCCGCGGAGGTGACGCTCCTGGTGCGGAGCGAGGGTGCGGTGGCCTTGGGCGTGCTGCGGCCCCGCGACGACGCGCCCCGCGAGCCCGGCTTCCTCCGGGTCCGCGAGGGCGCGAACGAGGAACTCCTCGTGCGCCTGTTCGCGGTCGAGCCCTCGGCGCGGGCACCCCAGCCCCGGGTGGCGCTTCTGGCCCACGTGTGGCAGGAGCTGCGCCCCGCCGAGATCGGGATCGCCCTGGCCACGAGCGCGCTCTTCGCGATGGTGGGCGCGCTCCTGTTCCCGTGGAGCGGCGCCTCCGGCCCGCGCCTCGTCGCGGGGGCCGGACTGGGCATGGGCCTCTTCGCGGCCGCCCTCGCCGTGGCCTACGCCACCCTCGTACCGCCCCTGGCCGCCCTGGACGAGCCCTACCACCTGCGGAGCTACGCCGCGCTCACGAATCGCCCGGAGCTGGACGGCGACGTCCAGCGCTGGTCCGAGCTCGCGCACGTGACCCGCGTGCGCTTCCAACCCGACCAGAGGTTCCGGCCGGAGGACGTGGAAAACCCCTTCGTTCGGAGGGACGCCTTCTCCTTCGTCCCCGACGTGCGGAGCCGCAGCGCGGCCACTGCCGCGTTCTGGCTCCGCCTCGCCCCGCTCCTCGGAAGAGCGTCCGCGCCGCGGACGCTGCTGGGCCTCCGCCTCGCCAACGGCTGCCTCTTCGCCCTCTCCGTGGGGCTCGCCGCGGCCTTCCTGGCCGCGGCCGCCCCCGCGCGGTGGCCCCAGCTCCTGGCCGTCCCCTTCCTGCTCATCCCCTCGCTCCCCTTCTTCGCGACCGCGCTCGCCGAGCTCGCGGTCCTCACCGCGGCGGCGACGCTCTTCGCGGCGGGGCTCGTCACGCTCGTCCTGGACGGCCCGCGCTCCTCGTGGGCGGGCCTGCCCCTCGGCATCGGCACCGCGCTCCTCTTCGCCGGCGGACGATCGCCCTGGCCGGTCGTGGCCCTTCTTGCCTCCGTGCTCCTCGCCCGGGTGGTCCTCGGCCCGCGCGCGCCGGCGCGCCCCGCGCGGGAAGCGGCCCTCTTCTGGGGCGGCCAGGCCGTGGGCGTCGCCGCGTTCTTCCTCCTCGCCGACCCCGTCTACGTGGGGGGCGTGAGCTCGGACCGGATCGTCGCAATCGCACCGCACGGTCTGGGGGCCGTGGCGGTGGGCCTAGTGCGCTCCCCGCTGCCCGCCCTCGCCCTCCTCATCCTGGCCGCGGTGCTGGAAGCGGGACTCTCCCCCTGGCGAACCCGTTTCGCGCTCCGTATCGCCGGGGGTTGGCGACGCGCCTGGCGCGCGGCGGCCCTGGTCGCCACCTCGCTCGTCGGGCTCTCGCTCCTCGGGTCGCTGCTCCTGCGCTACCCGTCGCTTCCGCTCGTGCCCATCCCCAACCCCTACCCGACGGCGGAGTACGTGGGCCGGGCGGCGGCGGCCCTGCTCACCGCCCTGCGTCTCCGCGAGCCGGACTTCCTCACGTTCTCCTCGTTCTGGGGCGGCTTCGGCTGGCTGGACACGATCCCGCCTGCCCCCTTCCTGGTCGGACTGAGCATCGCGCTCGCCGCCGCCGTCGTGGGCCTCCTTCTCCACCTTCGCCGCGCGGACGACCCGCGGCCGCCGGCCTTCCTCCTCGCCCTCGGCGCCGGCGCCGCCGCGTCGGTCGTGCTCTACGGCATCGCCATCCACCGCCTCCCCATGAACATGACCGGCCGCTACATGGCGAGCTGGCACATCGCATTGGCGGCGGTGGCGGGCTCCGCGGCGGCCCTTTGGGACGAGCGCCCCTCGTGTCTCGCGGCCGTGCCCTTCCCCCGCACCGCCTGGCTCCTCCTCGTCGCCGGAGGGATGCACGCGTACTCCCTGGGGTTCATCCTCCGGCGCTACTTCTGATTCCTGGGGGATGCACTCCGCGAGGACGACCGAGCCCAGGCCATTGGACGGGGGTTGGGCCGCATGTACACTGGGAGAGCTTCCCCAGCCCTCCCTGGGAGCCACTTCCAAACGAGGGAATCATGTCTCGAGCCTCCATAGGGGTCGTTCTCGCGGTGATCGCGGCATCCGGCGCTACGCCGGGCTTTGGGGAGTTCTGGCCGGTCGAGTCGGGGCAAGGGCGCATCGCCTTTCACGCCGATCTGACCCGCACCCTGGGTATCGAGGTCTCCCCGGCCACCCAGGACACAGAGGGCCGCCTCGCGGTCTCCTTGCAGCTCTCGGGTCGGCTGGAGCTCTTCGCCCCGAAATCCCTGTTTCGGGACCTGGCCGGGGGGGCGGTCCGGTTCGAGACTTCCGCCGTTCTTCGGCTGGGAGATACCGAGGTCCCGCTCCGCGGGGTGACGCTGCAGCGCGGCCCGGAGGAAAGGACGGTCACGCTCATCGGCGCCGACGGGCGGGCGCTGTTCGACGGCGATTCCATGCATTTTGCCGTGGACCGCGAGGCGAACCTCGTCCGGATGTTCAACATCGACCTGCGGCTCACCCCCGAGTCCGCGAACCTTCTCGGTGAGCCGCGTTATGCCGGGATGGCGGTGGGGGTGTTGGAAATGAGCCTGGCCGTCTCCATCCCCCCCGGCTCCCGGCCCGAGCCGAGCGGGGCCTGCGCCAATCCGAGCTGGGGGGCGCCGAGCAACGACGTGGCCCTCATCGACATCGGCTCCGTTCAGCAGATGGCCCGCGAAGGCACCTTCCCCACCGGGCGCATCGCGGTGGCCCCCTCGTCCACGCTCAAGAACGTCGGCACCACCGACGTCCCCTGGTACGCGAAGTTCAGCGGCACGTTCCCGCCCTACAGCAACGACCAGCACCCGCTGCTCGTCTGGAACATGTACCGGATCGCGAACGGGGCCATCGAGCAGATCGGGGTCTCTCCGCTGAAGCACGCCTTCCTCACCCTCAACACGAACTGCGGCTGCGCCAGCGGCAACGTCTTGTGGGTCAACTGCGAAGACACGTACGGCACGGGTACCAACGATTCCCTGAACAACATCGGGCCTCGGCCGGAGGTGACCGCCCATACCGGGGTCTGGGAGCGGTGCGGTTCCATCTTCGACCCGGATTGCAACAACATCCAGAACACTCCCCCGCCGCGGGCCAACCCCATGGACCGCCGCATGCCGATCCTGGAGAGCGACCTGCAGACGCCAGGGGCCCAGTACTACCTCGACTCCTGGTACATCGTTCGGGACGACGTGAACATCCTGAACACCATGGGCTGGCGGCGCGTGACCCCGGTGGGCGGCACGACCTGGACCTTCGGTCTCCCCTCCTCCTTCGGCACGGGAGCGGTCATCGACCAGTGGGTGAATCCCGCCGCCCCGGGTCCCAACGCCCAGAGCGTCCTCGTCGGTATGCGCCGCGGCAAGCTGAAGGTCGCGGTGCGGGCCACCGATCTCGGGGGCGGCCAGTGGCACTACGAATACGCCGTGATGAACCTCGACTTCGACCCGCTCGTGAGGTCGTTCTCGGTACCGCTCCCGCCCGGCCTGGTTCCCACCAACATCGGCTTCCACGACGCCGACCAGGATGCCGTCACCGATTGGTCAGCCAATGTCAGTGGGGGCTGGATTTCCTGGACGGCGCCCAGCGTCGCGGCCTGCCAGGACTACGGCACCCTCGTCAATTTCCGCTTCAACGTCAACGCCGGACCCTCGGGGGCCAACGGGGCCATCGTCCGTCTGGGGCTGGCGGACGTACACGCCCGACAGATCAAGCCGACCATCCTCGTCCCCGCCAACCCGACCCGGCCGACGCTTCCGACCTCTAGCAAGGGCTCGGCTACTGGAAGTAGCCGTTGACGTCCAGGATGAGGTGCACCGTCCCCGAGGCCTGGGCGGGGAAGGCCGCCACCTGTCCCGTCCCGCTCAACGCGAGGACGGCGTTGTTCGATCGGGTCTGCCCGGCCGCGTAGTTGATCGAGGAGATGAGGGGCACGGCCGTCCCGCCGGGATGGAGCCGAAGGTTGCCCGCCGCGGTGGGCGCGGTCACCGCGATGTTGACGGAGACCGCCTTCGCCGACGCCGGAATGCCGCAGGCTCCGGCGAGCGTGAACGTGCGGTCGACGCCCGCGACCAGGGCCGGGCCCCCCAGCGGCCCCCCCGCGTTGCGCGTGTCGATGATGCGGCAGGGTGCGACGGTGAAGAAACCGGTCGGGGTGTCCACCCGGACGTTGTCGAGCTGGAAGAAAGCCGGCCCCGTGAACTCTTGGGGAACGAACCAGTCGAACGCGACACGCACGGTCTGGCCGCCGAAGGTCCCGAGGTTCACCCTTCCCACCTGGTCTCTGGTATCGGCGACGGCCGTTCCTCCCATGGCGGTCAGGATATTGAAGGTCGCCAGCGGCGTCCCGCCCCCTGCCGGCTCGATCAGCACGTCGAAGGTGCGGTTGGATTTCCCCGCGAAGATGGTCCACGCCCCCCGGTAGTCGAACTCGAGCAGGCCGCCCCCGGGCACCGCAATGTCCTGGGCGACCCGGATGTGATTGGGCCCGTTCCCATCGAAGCCGTGGAGCGCGGCGAGGGTCCCCTCCGTGGGATCGCTCACGAAGCCGAATCCGGGCGAGAGCCCGGCCCCTCCCACCTGAAGCGGGAAGTACGGGTTGGTCATGTCCTGTGTGACCCAGCTCGTGAAGTTCCCCATCTCGAACCCGCAGTTCAGGAACGGGTTGGCGGGATCGTTACAATCGGGCTCGACCAGCATCAACCCGCTCAGGGTGCCAAAGCCGGTCGCCCCCACCCGCGTGGCGGCGCCGGTCCGGGGATCGATGACGAACAGGTCTCCGGCGTTGGGACCCCCTCCTCCCCCGTACAGCCGTCCGTCCGGCCCGAACTCGAGGCTCCCTAATTGAAAACCCGTCGAGCCCACCACCGTGGCCGCGCCGGTCGTGAGGTCGAGCGTGTAGAGATTGGACGGACCTCCACCGCCGGCGACTCCGTAAACGATGCCCGTACGCTTGTCGTGGGCGATCCCCGAGATCGGACGCGCCACCCCGGTGGGCCCGATCAAGGTGGACGAGCCCGTGAACGGGTCGAGCGTGCGCAGATCCGAATTGCCCAGTGCAACGGTGATCGACGACCCGTACCAGATCCCGCCGATGGTCTCGAGGCCGGTGAACGACCGGCCGTTCGGGATGTCCGGACCGGGGGCCGCGCCGGTGAGATCGAACTCGAAGCCGCTGAAGTCCCCGTCGCCACACTGGGCGAAGGCGCGGCGGGTCAGGTTGCTGAACTCGATCTCCGTGACCGCGTTGCTGGCGCTCGCGGTGCAGACATTTGGAAACACCGCCACCAGCGTGCCCGCGCCGGTGCTGATGTCGATCCGGATCAGGTTCCCGTCGGGCCCGGAGCCGTAGAGGGTGCCCGCGGCGAACGCGGGTGCCCCGGAAGCCAACGCCGCCAGCACCCACGCCACCTTCAGCACGCGGAGCTTCAAGGCTTCCTCCCTCCCCGGTATCTGCGGCTTGCCCGGCTACACGATCGCTACTCGAAGTACCCGTTCACGTCGAGGATCAGGTGCGTCGATCCCGAGGGCTGGCACCGGGCGGTCAGCTGGCCCCCGGCGCTCAAGGCGACCACGGTGTTGTTCGCCCGCGTCTGGCCGGCGGAGTAGTTGACCGTGGACGCGATCGGCACGGCTGCGCCCGCGGGGAAGAGCCGCACGTTTCCGGGCGCGCTCGGCTGGGTCACCACCACGTTGAGCGACACCGCCTTGGCGGTGGCCGGAACGGCACACGTGCCTCCCACGATCGTGAACGTCCGGTCGGTCCCGGCCACGACGGGTCCTCCGGCCCCCTGGCGGGTATCGACGACCCGACAAGGGGTCACGGCGAAGAAGCTCAAGGGCGGCACCGGCAGGCCCGTGCAGGCGAGATCGTAGGCCACGCTGGTCCGGGCGGGATCGTTGGTGGTGAGGGTGAGGGTGGCGGCGCGCGCGCCCACGGCCTGGGGGGTGCATCCGAGCTGAACCGTCTGCGCGGGGGCGCCGTTGGCGAGGGTGAAGGGGAACGTGGTTGTCACCGAGAAATCGCCGGGGTTGGTCCCTCCGAGCACGGGGTTGCTGACCGTCAGCGCCCCCACCCCCGTCTCCTGCACCTGGAAGCTCGCCGACGTGGGGAAGCTCACGATCGCCGACCCGAACCCGATCGGACCGGGCGCCGCCGGGGTGGAGCTGTAGCCGGGAGGGCCCCCGACCTCGTTCGCGTTGTTGCGCGGCGCGGGGACCGCCGCCACGAAGTCGACGGCCGAGTCGTCCGTGTCGTCGGCGAGGTCGAGGATCCCGGGGGTTCCCCGGTCGAGCCTCCGATGAGCCACCAGGCCCAACGTGAGGCCGCCGGGGCTGAAGGGATTGCCGACGCCCGTCGGGGAGCCGGTGTAGTTGCCCCAGGCCACGCAGTCGGGGGGCGTGGGGCCGTCGAAGCACGCCTTGCCGCCGGACGCGGCGATCAGCGGCGTCATGATCAGGTCGGCGGTGACGCCGAAGAGGGCCTGTGCTTCGGTGGTCGCGATGAGGATGCTCGCCTGGTCGGCGCCGTTCGGGAGGGTGGCCGGGAACGTGAAGGTCCCGATCTCCGTGCCCGCCGCGTTGAAGACGTGGACCGCGTGGCCGGTGACGAAGTTCTGCCCGGGGAAGTACATCTGCAGCGCGACGTACTGGGCGTTCGGGCTCGAGGCGAAGCCCGGGAAGACCGCGACCACCATCATCAGGTGAAAGGCCGCGCGCGCCGGCCCGGCGCAAAGGAGCCAGCCTAGAGCCAGCAGGCTCGCCAGGCGAATGAATCTCGTCATGTCTACCGCCTTCGCTCGCCCCCCCGACGAAAACCCCTGGGCCCGGCCGACCCAGCACGCGAGTGATGCGACGGGACGCCGCCAAGGCTAAGGCAGCCGGCGGGCGGAGGTCAAGGTCTTGGATCACGGTCTCGAATCACGGAGAAGTCACGAGCCCCAGGTCGACCATCGCCTTCCGGAGCTCCTCGGCCGCCAGCTCGTGCGACACGGGGGAGGGATGAAGGTCGGTGGCGCTCACGGTCAGGGCCGAGCCCGCGTACCCGGTGATCCCGTGGGCTTGCATCCAGGCGGCCTGGGTCTTCCCGACGTCCACGATGGAGAACCCGAGGTCGGCGGCCCGCCGGAGGCCGCGCTCCTTCCGCGCGTCCTCGGCGCCGGGCACGAAGGCCAGGACGATCGTGCGGAAGCCGTGGACCCGACCGAGGTCCCGGAGCTCGGCCAGAGCGCGGTCGAAGGCCTCCCACCCGGTGATCTCCCGATAGGGCTCGGGGGCCCGCAAAGGGTCGTCTTCGAATGCCCGGTCGTCGCCCCGCCGGGGCGCCGCCACGAGAGCGTCGCCGGATTCCATCTCCGGCCGGAGCCGGCCGCGCACGAACCCCCAGAGGAAGGACTCGCGCAGCGAGAGCGGGTTCCGCCGCGCGAGGATGAAGTTGGGCAGGCTCGCGTCGTTCGGGCAGAAGCCGTAGACCACGAGGTCGGGCCGATACTCGAGCACTTTCGTCTTGAGGGTCTCGACCTCCATCGCCGCGTTGTAGCCGGGAACGGCCGTGTTGAGGACCTCCCACCGGGGACTCCCGGGCTCACCGTTCAGCCGCCGTTCGAGCACGGCCAGGTAGCCGGCATCCTGGGCGACACCCCAGCCGAACATCAGGGAGTCCCCGATACCGGCGATACGGAATCGGCGCCCTGCCTTCTCGACCGGGTATTCGCGGCTGCGAAAACCCTCGGCGTTCGTGCGCAGCGCGTTCCGCAGGCCGGTACGGGTGTCGAAGACCACGTCCATGTTGGGCCACAGCTCGTAGACGATGCGGGGGTTGCGGCTGGGGCGGAGAATCTCGCCGAGGCTCACGAGGGTCCCGGTGCGGGGCATTCGCGACGCCCGCATCGCCTTCTCGAACCCCCGGTCGTCCGCGACCTTGGACCGGAGTCTCAGCCCGCCCTCGAGAGTCGCCAGCACGAAAAAGAACGAGCCGACGGCGAGGAGGAGCTCCGGCGCTCGCCGCGGCGATGTCATGGGATCACCGTAGGCTAGCACGCGCCCGAGGAGTGACGCGCCTCACTGGCGTCCGGGCGCGTTGAGGCGTATCTTGCATCGCAACGTTACACATCGGGCTCGGCGACCGGCGATCGTCTCGCCCCTCGAGAGGCGGGGCGATGCGTGATTGGCGCTTCGGCCTGGAATAAGTCGGCAGATCCCCGGATCCCTCCCGGGGTTGACGGTTGCGAGCATCCTGGTGCAGGCAGTGGCAGAGGCAGGCTTGGCCCCCGGGCTGAGCCTTATGTCCGGCTCGACGTCCAGTGGCCGGACCGGAGGACGGGTTGATGAAGAACGTGTGTAGATTGACGGCTGTTTTCCTCGCCGTGCTGACGATGATCGTTCCGCCCGCGGCGCTCGCCCAGGCTCGAGGCACCGAGACGGTCGACATGCAGGCCATGCTCCAGGCCAAGGTGGAAGACGCACAGCAGATCGCCGCGATCGAGGCCGACAAGGCCGGCTTCGTGGCGGGCCTGCTCGATCGCTTCGCCGCAACCGCGGCCGAGAAGGGATACGACGCATTCCTCAGCAAGGGCACCCGGAAGCTCATGACCAAGTCCGCCCGGGACCTGCGGGATCTCGGCGAGAGGGCCAGGGACTTCGACACCTTCCACAAGCTGGTCTTCGAGGGCTACACGATGGACACCTTCGGCAGCTTGACGCAGGAGCTCGTCTTCTTCCCGATCAGCGCCTGCCGCATCTACGATTCCCGCATAGCCACTACCGTCGGCCTGATCGGTCCGATGACTCCGGGTACCGAGCGCCAGATCAGCGTCAACGATATTTTCGGGCAGGGCGGTGCGACCCCGGAATGCGGGACCGCGGTCCCGGACCTGAACAACGACCCCCCCGGTCTCGCCATCACCCTGACCGCGGCCGGCCCCACCGGCCCGGGGAACCTCCGCACGTTCGCGACCCTTGGAGCCGTTCCCGCCGCGGCCATGCTGACCTACACCGCGGGCACGACCATCTCGACGGGCACGGTCACCGCGTCGTGCACGGCCTGTGGTCCCGAGCTCACGGTACGTAACCAGGGGGCGGGGAACACCGACGTCGTCATCGACATCGTCGGCTACTTCCACGCGCCGTTCCTGCAGGTCCCCGATTGCACGACCGTGACCAACTCAGCCACGGTGCCCGCGAACGGAACCTCGACGGTCACCGCGACCTGTCCGGCCGGCTACGTAGTGACGGGCGGCGGACACGATACGAACCTCATTTCCACTAGCCTCGCTTCGGGCATGGAGTGGTATCAGAACTCGCCCAGTGGCGCCAGCGCCTGGGTCTGCCGCGTTCAGAACTACACCGTGAACCCCAGCCTCACCAACGTTTGCCTGGCTCGCTGCTGTCGCATCCCGGGTCGCTAGACGCACGACCGCTGATGGGTTGATGGGCCCCGCCCGCTCCGGGCGGGGCCCGTCTTTGTATGCGGCAACGTGGGGCGGGATTCTCCGCGCCTGGCGAGCGGGCGCACGGCGATGCTAGGATGTACGCCCTCTTGAGCTCGCCCCGGACGCTTCCTGTTGCCAGCCCGCCCCTGAACGACGCCCAGCGGCTCTATCTCGACCTCCTGAAGAAGTGCCTCACTCGCACGATCCTGGGGGCCGAGGACTGGCAGCTCTTCGAGCCGCGGCGGGGGACGCTGCTCAGGGCCTTCTACGCTCCGCTGGCCGGCTTCCTGCGCCGGCAGGGCCTGCGGCTCGTCCGCCCCGCGCCCTTCGATCTCGCCAAGCGGGAGCAGGGCCTCGACTGGCCGGCCCAGGCGGAGACGATGGTGGGGCTCCGGCGGCTGGAGAGCCTCGAGACCCTGATCGTGGACGTCGTCCGACGGGGGGTGCCGGGCGACCTCCTCGAGACCGGGGTCTGGCGCGGAGGGGCCTCGATCTTCATGCGGGGCGTGCTCAAGGCCCTGGAGGACACGGAGCGCCGCGTCTGGGCCTGTGACTCCTTCGCGGGCCTGCCCCGCTCCGACCCCGAGACGTACCAGGCCGACGCGGGCGACCCGCACTGGACGTTCGCGGAGCTGGTGGTCTCCCTGGACGAGGTCAAGGCGAACTTCGCGCGCTACAACCTGCTCGACGACCAGGTGCGCTTCCTGCCCGGCTGGTTCCGCGACACGCTTCCCACCGCCCCCATCGAGCGGCTCAGCCTGCTGCGCCTCGACGGGGACATGTACGAGTCGACCCACGTCGCGCTCGAGGCGCTCTACCCCAAGCTGTCGCCGGGCGGCTACCTGGTCGTGGACGATTACGGCGCGATCGCGGCCTGCCGGCAGGCGGTTACCGACTTCAGGACCGAGAAGGGCATCGACGACCCCATCCACGAGATCGACTGGACGGGCGTCTACTGGCGGCGCGCCTAGCCCGACTCCCTCGCCTCCGAGGAGTCGCTAGCTGACCTTCTTGAGGTAGCCCATCGGGTTGAAGGTCATCAGCAGCTTCTCCCGCGAGCGGTCGACCAGGAACTGGTCGTTCGCCTCCAGGAACTCCTCCACCGCCTCCCAGGGTCCGGGCCCGAAGTCCGGCAGGACCGGGTGGCCGTTGATGTTCGTGTCTTCGACGATCAGGTAGCTGCCGGGGCTCACGAAGGGGGCGTAGGCCCGCATCTCGCCCAGCACGTGCTCCTTGCTGTGGTCGGAGTCGAGGATGACCAGGACACGGTCGCCGACGTGAACGAGCCCGGTGACCTCACGGACGATCTCCGGGTCGGTCGAGGAACCGTGCAGGTAGGTGATCCGCGCGTGGCGGGGGAAGTCCGGACTCTGCAGCACGTCGATGGTGACGACCTGGCCACGTTCCAGCAGATCGAGCATGGAGGCCAGGAAGAGCGCGCTTCCCCCTTCGGCCGTGCCCGTCTCCACGATCAGGTCCGGCCGGACCTCGTGCAGGATCTCCTGGTAGACCCAGAGGTCCAGCGGGCACTTCTGGGCCCGCACTCCACGCCATCGCGTGTCCTTCCACGTGGTGTCCCGCAAGTCGTAGTAGAGCTCATGGAACGCACGGACAGCCTGCATCCACTCCTCCTCGGCGCCATCGCCGGCGCGGTCGAACGAGCGTCGTGGTTGCGGAGCCTCACTCGCTGTGGGGAGCCGCCGCGGCACCCGGCCGCGCGGGTTCCAGGACCGTGACCCGACACTCGCCCGCCAGGTTCGCCACCCCAAAATGCCGCGCCTGGGTGGCTCCCGGCGGAAGGTTGACGGCGAAACCTCCAACGGCGGGAAGGTGACAGACGTGTCGGAGTTGCCCCTGGCCCAGGGCGGCCAGGCCGACCTCGAACGTGTACTGGTCGGGGGCCAGATCGAGACGGACGTCGTGGCGGAACCTCACCCGGCCTCCCCGGGTCGCGCGGGGGGGTGGGTCGACCCCGTACTGCAGCGTGTTCTTGCCGTGTACCAGCACAATTTTCCCGTTGTAAATGCTAAACCCACCTACTGGCCCTATCAGGTCCGCCCGGATCTCGAATTCGTAGAAAAAGTGCGCCGTTTCCCCCTGGGCGAAGATCCCCCGGGGCTTCCCCTGGGCGTCGCAGAGGGCCACCCCCGTGCAGCGAGCCCCCCCATCCGTGACCTGGGCCACCCGGGAAATGTCCAGGAAGGCCTCGGGGGGGGGCCAGGCCCATCCCCCCTCCGGGACCACCGGGGAGGCCGGCAGGGGGTCTCCGGAGGGCGCCGGGTCGGGCTGGGGGACGGCCCCCCCATGCTCGATCAGGTAGTAGCGGCGCACCGCCTCCCGGGGCTCGCCCTGGAAGACGACGGCCCCCCCGTCGAGGACGATCGCCCGCTGGCAGAACCGCTCGATGTCGAGCATGGAATGGGAGACCAGCATCACGGTGACTCCCCGATCCCGCAGGGCCTGCAGCCGCCGGTAGCACTTCTGCTGGAAGAACACGTCTCCCACCGCCAGCGCCTCGTCGATCAGGAGGATCTCGGCGTCCACGCTGACCGCCACCGCGAAGGCCAGGCGCACGAACATCCCGCTCGAGTAGAGCTTCACGGGCTGGTCGAAGAACTCGCCGATGTCCGCGAAGGCCTCGATCTCGGGGAGGCGCGACTCCATCTCCCGGCGCGAGACTCCCAGGATCGCCCCGTTCAGCACCGCGTTCTCGCGCCCGGTGAACTCGGGGTTGAAGCCGCTCCCCAGCTCGAGCAGGGCCGCCACCCGGCCGTTCACGAGCACCTCGCCCTCGCTCGGGCCGAGCGTGCCCGCGAGGATCTGCAGGAGCGTGCTCTTCCCGGAGCCGTTGCGGCCGATGACGCCCAGCGTCTCGCCCCGAGCCAGCTCGAAGGAGACGTGACGGAGCGCCCAGAAGTCGTGGCCGTAGCGCCGGCCGAAACGGGCCAGGAGCATCTGCTTCAGCCGGTCCTGGGGACGGGCGTAGATCCGGTGCATCTTGCCCAGGTCGGTGACGACCAGGGCCGGGTCGGGACGGGCGGACGCGGGCGGCGGAGGCTCCCCGGTCATCGTGCTCACAGGACGTCCGCGAATCCCCGTTTCGTCTTCATGAACCAGGCGTATCCCAGCACCATGACGGCGGCGGTCACGGCGCACCACGCGAGGAGCCCCCCCCAGTCCGGCGCCGTCCCCACGAAGAGCAGGTGGCGGACGTTCTCGACCACCCAGGCGAGCGGGTTCAGCAGCACGGCCGCGCGGAAGCGCACCGGGACGCTCTCCGCCGGGTAGATCACCGGGGTGGCGAAGAAGACGACCTGGAGGAGAAGCGGCACCAGGTGGCCGAGGTCGCGGAGGAACACGCCGAGGCTGGCCACGAGCCAGGTCAGGCCCAGGCAGAGGAACACCGCGGGCACCGCGACCAGGGGGATGAGGAGGACCGTCCAGGGGAGCTCGCCCAGCAGGAGACGGCAACAGACCAGCAGGATGACCAGGCTGACGAGCCCGTGGAAGACCGCCGAGGCCAGAAGGCTGACGGGCAGGATCTCGAGGGGAAAGACCACCTTCTTGACGTAGCTGGGCACGCCCACGACCAGGGTCGCGGCCCGGCTCAAGCATTCCGCGAACACGTTGAAGACGACCAGCCCGCAGAAGAGGACGAGCGCGAACTCTCCGAGGCCACCCGTCCGCGTGGCGGGCCAGCGCGCCCGGAAGACGATGCCGAAGACCCAGGTGTAGACCACGAGCAGGGTGAGGGGGTGCACGAAGGACCAGAGCAGGCCCAGGAAGGAGGCGCGGTATCGCCCTTCGACCTCCCGGCGGGCGAACTGCCAGATGAGGCTGCGGTGTCCCCAAAGGTGCCCGACGAGGGCGAGGGGCTGGAGGTGCCGGGCGAGCGGCTCGGAACGCGGGGTGATGCGCCTCGACTCCATTGCGCCCGGACATTCTGACATCGAAGGCCTCGCAGACGCGCACGCGCGCCCCGCGGTTCAGGGTCCCGCGCGGGGCCCGTTGTAGAATGTTCGCGTTGCGCGAACAGACGACCAGCGCCTTTCCCGCGGACCTCGTCCGGACGAGCATGCTGCGGGTCCCCCGGCGCCTCACCAACCAGGACAGCTGGCACGGCCACATTCCCTTCGCGTTCTGGTGCATCGAGGCGCTGGCTCCTCGCATCCTCGTGGAGCTCGGGTGTCACAGGGGGGACTCGTACTGCGCGTTCTGCCAGGCGGTGGACGAGACCGCGACCGACACGCGGTGCTACGGAGTCGACACCTGGAAGGGCGACCCCCACGCCGGCCACTACGGGGAGGACGTCTACGAAGAGCTGCGGCAGTACCACGATCCCCGCTACGGGCCCTTCTCCACGCTCGTGCGCTCCACCTTCGACGAGGCCCGGTCGCACTTCCGCGACGGGAGCGTCGACCTCCTGCACATCGACGGAGCCCACACCTACGAGGACGTCCGGCGCGACTTCACGAGCTGGCTGCCCAAGATCAGCCGGACGGGGGTCGTGCTCTTCCACGACATCGAGGTACGGGAAGGGGGGTTCGGCGTCTTCCGGTTTTGGGAAGAAGTCCGGCGCGACTACCCGTCGTTCGCCTTCGCGCACAGCCATGGCCTGGGGGTCCTGGCCGTGGGCGCGAGCCCGCCGGAGGCGTTGCGGCGCCTCACGAGCCTCGACGAGCGGGACCGCGAGGAGGTCCGGCGCCTCTTCGGCCGGCTGGGAGCCGCGGTCCGCCTCGGGAGCGCCCACCAGGCCCGGGCCCGCCAGCGCGTGCGCATCGCCCAGCTGGAGGCCGTGGTCCAGGAGCAGGTGGTCTCGCACCAGGCTCTGGAGCGATACATCGAAACCCTCAACGAGGAGCGCGCGCTCCTCATCGCGCAACGCGAGAGCCTCGGCGCGGACATCATGCAACTCCACGCGCAGCGGGAGGCGATACTCCGATCCACCTCCTGGAAGGTCTCCGCGCCCCTGCGGTCTGCCGGCGCTTTCCTGAAGCGGCTACGTGGCGAGGGCGACCCCGACGAAGGCACGGCTCCCTCGGGGGCCGAGGAGGCGCCCCCGGAGCCGGTCACGGAGGCCGCCCCGGCGCCGACCGCGGAGGCGGCGGACGAGAAGACGGGAGCGCCCCACCCCCTGACCTTCGTGCGCACGCTGCTGGGCGATCCCGGCTCGAACCTGGTCTTCCCGCGGGCCGAGCGCCCCGCGATCTCGATCGTGGTGGTCACCTTCAACAAGGTCGAGCACACGTACGAATGCCTGGAGAGCCTCCTCGCCCACGCCGACGTCCCCTACGAGCTGATCGTCGTGGACAACGCCTCGAGCGACCGGACCCCGGAGCTCCTCGACCGCCTGCGGAACGTCACGGTGCTGCGCAACGAGGCGAACGTCGGCTTCGGACGGGCCTGCAACCAGGCCGCCGAGCGCGCGCAGGGCGAGCACCTGCTGTTCCTCAACAACGACGCCGAGCTCGCTCCCCACTGCCTCTCCGCCCTCCTCGAAACCGTGGTCGCCGATCCCCGCTGCGGCGCGGTGGGGGGAAGGCTGGTCCTGCCCGACGGCCGCTTGCAGGAGGCGGGCAGCATCCTCTGGGACGACGGCAGCGCCGAGTCCTACGGGCGCAGCCTCGATCCCTTCGCATCGGAGTTCTCGTACCGGAGGGAGGTCGATTTCTGCTCGGGCGCGCTCCTGCTCGTCCGGCGCGGGCTCTTCGAGAAGCTGGGAGGCTTCGACGACCGCTTCGCCCCCGCGTACTACGAGGACGCCGACCTCTGCATGGGAATCCGACGGCTCGGCTACCGCGTCGTCTACCAGCCGGCCGCCACCGCGCGACATCAGGAGCACGGCAGCAGCTCGGTCCGGGAGGCCAGGGACCTCACCGAGCGCAACCACGCCCGGTTCGTGGAAAAGTGGAAAGACGACCTGTCCCGTCAGCATTCGCGCTCGATCGCGAATCGGCTGCGCGCTCGCGAGCGGGTCACCCGCCCCCGCGTCCTCGTCATCGACGACCGGGTGCCGTCCATCGACGCGGGGTCGGGATACCCACGAGCCCATGCCCTGCTCGGTCTCTTCCGTCGATACGAGTACCCGGTGACGTTCTTCCCCAGCTACGACCCGACGCCCATCCAGCCCTGGCTGGGGGACCTGCAGCGCGCGGGGGTCGAGGTGATCTGCGAGGGCCGGCCCTTCGCCGAATTCGCCGCGGGTCGCGCCGGGCTGTACGACCTGGTCCTGGTGAGCCGGCCCCACAACTTCGCCACGGTTCGGGCGGACCTGAGGCGGTCGTTCCCCCGCGCGGTCGTCGTGTACGACGCGGAGGCGCTGTTCTTCGTACGCGAGGAGCTGAAGGCGGCGATCGTGGGGGGCACGGCGGGGGACGACGCGGCGCGACGGCAGGAGCTGGACCTCCTGCGGTTCGCCCACCTGGTGGTGGCCGTGTCCGAACGCGAGAAGCGGCTCCTCGAGCAGGCGGCTCCGGAATTCCAGGGGCAGGTCGCGGTGTGGGGACATCCGGTGGAGGCCAACCCCACGCCCCGGCCGTTCGCGGCGAGGCGCGACCTGCTCTTCCTGGGCAGCTTCTTCGCCCCGCACTCGCCGAACCTGGACGCGCTGTCCTACTTCGTGCACGAGGTCCTGCCCCACGTCACCCGGCGGCTCGACTGCCGGCTCCGGGTCGTCGGCTACGGCGCCCAGGAAGCGGTCGGGCACCTGGCCTCCGACCGCGTGCAGGTCGTGGGCTACGCCGAGGACCTCACGCCCCACTACGACGAGTGCCGCCTCTTCGTCGTGCCGCACCGTTACTCCGCCGGCATTCCCCTGAAGCTGTGCGAGGCGATGGCGCGCGGGCTGCCCGCCGTGGTGTCGGACCTGACCGCGCTGCAGCTCGGCGTGGAGGACGGGCGCGAGGTCCTGGTCGGCCGGACGCCCGAAGAGCTGGCCCAGCGGGTGGTGGAGCTCTACTCGGACGAGGCGCTCTGGAGCCGGTTGCGCGAGAACGCGCTCGAGTTCGCCCGCCGCCGCTTCGACCCGGAGACGCTGGGCCGCGAGCTCGACGACATCGTCGCGGGTGCCCTGGCCAGCGGGACGATCGCGCCCCGCCCGCCGGCGACGCTCTAGGGCAAGTACCCCAGCGCCCGGAGCTGCTCCTCGGTTTCGGCGTCGAGGGGCTTCGTCAGGGGCGCCGCGATCGGCTTCCACCGATAGGCCTCGAGGCGCCGCGCCAGATCCCCCGTCAAGGCGGCCCGCTCCAGGGAGAGGTCGTGCCGCTCCCCGTGGTCCGTGGCCAGGTCATAGAGCTCGGGCCGCGAGAGGTCGTGGCCCTTGACGAGGAACGACAGGCACCGGGTGTCGCTGCCCTCCCCCACTTCCTTGGGGACGGTGCAGGTCGGGGATCGGAGCTCGACCCGTCGCTCGCGTCCGCCCGGGGGCAGCTCGAGGTCGAGCCATCGGCCCGCGGGGTCGAGCCGATACGAGCCGAGGCGCACGCCGTCCACCTGCACGCCCACCTCGCGCGGCTCCCGGTAGCTCGCCATCCAGAGCCGCAACCGCGGCTCCCGCGCCTCGAAAGAGACCGAGCGGCTGATCCACGTCCCCGCCTCGGCGCCCGCTGGCTCGCGCCGCACGAGCTTCCAGAACGAATCGCGGGTCTGGCGATAGAGAGCGCGGTCACGGCTGGTGAAGGCCTCGGCGTACGCCTCTCGCTCGGTGGGAGGGGCGGGGGTACCGGCCAGGAGAGCGGCCAGGCTCCGCCCGGAGACGCGCGGCCGGGCCCCCAGCGGGATCCGCGCCAGCTCGAAGAGGGTGGGGGCGATGTCGATGCTCTGGACGAGCGCGCTCACGCGCCGGCCCTCCCTCTGCCCGGGGCCGACCACGAGGAGGGGGACGTGCACGCACTCCTGGTAGACCTGGGCGTGGACCATCTTCCCGTGCTCGAGGAACTCCTCGCCGTGGTCCGAGGTGACGATCACCGTCACGCCGTCGGCGAGGCCGAGATCCGAGAGCCCCCTGAAGAAATCCTTGATGACGTCGTCGGTGTAGTTGATCTGGGCATCGTAGAGGGCCTCGTAGTACTCGCGGGCCTTCGGCGTGGGCGAGCGCCGGCCGTCGTTGACGGCGAGAAGCTCCGTCCCGATCGGGGGGAAGGCGCCGGGCGGCGCGGGCCCCGACCAGTAGAGCGAGCGGTAGGGCTCGGGCGGGTCGTAGGGGTCGTGGATCGAGTACGTGTGGAGGAAGAGCAGGAAGGAGTCGGATGTGCGGACGCTGCTTCAGGAACTCGAGACCGCGCCGAAACGTCCGCTTCACCGCCTCCGTGGACTTCCGCAGCTCGCCTTCCCTCTCGACGAGCGGGCTGTCGTCGGTCCACTCCTCGAAGCCGCGAGAGAAGCCGTAGCGTCCCTCCACGTAGCCGCCCTCGACGTGTCCGCCCGTGCGGAAGCCGTGGGCGTGGAAGACCTCGGGCAGCGTGCGGATCTGGGGCGCCAGCACCCCGTCCGGGGGGTAGACGCCGTGCTCGGCCGGGTAGAGGCCGGTGAAGATCGACATGTGGGAAGGCAGCGTGCCGGGGAGCTGGACGATCGCGTTCTCGAACAGCGTCCCCCGGGCGGCGAGAGAATCGAGGAACGGGCTCGTGGGCCGCGCGTACCCGTAGGCTCCCAGGTGGTCGGCCCGCAGGGTGTCGAGGGAGATCAGGATGAAGCGTCCCTGTGGCCCGGGAGCCCTCCGACAACCCGGGCTGGCGGCCAGGGAAAGACCGCAGAGGACGAGCCCGGCGGCGCGCGTCTTGGTCCTCATCGGATTCGGGATCTTATCGCGAAGACGCCGCGGGCCCGGGCGAGGCGCACGCCCCGTCCGTTAAACTGTGCCCATGGCCTTCGATCCCCGCGAGCCCGACTTCGCCGCGCGCGTTCGCGCGCTCGACCCCTGGTGGTTCGCGTTCGAGACGGGCGGCCACACCTTCGGGGGCCGCGTGCCCCGGGACACCAACAAGGTCGACCTCTTCTTCGACTGGGCGCTTCGCTTCGGGCGCGTGGAGACGATCCTGGAGCTGGGGGCCCACGAGGGAAACCACACGCTCCAGCTCGCGGCGCGTCCGGGGGTTCGGCGGGTGGTCGCGCTGGAAGGGCGCGAGGACAACGTGCGCCGGGCCCGGCTCGTCCTCGAGGCGTTCGGACCGACGAACGTCGAGTTTCGCCACTACAACCTCGAGCGCTTCGAGCCCGCCGAGTTCGAGGGCATGGACGCCGTTTTCTGCTCGGGCCTGCTCTACCACCTGCCCGAGCCCTGGGTCCTCATCCCGAAGCTGGCCGGGATCTGCCGGTTCCTCTATCTCGACACGCACTACGCCGCCAGCGAAGACGTGGGGGCGGGGCCCTATCGCGGCCGATTCCACCAGGAAGGCCCCGACGGGCTCAGCGGCCTTTCCCCGCGCTCCTTCTGGATGACCGTCAAGGATCTCGTCCGCCTCCTGATGGAGAATGGCTTCCTCCTCCGCTACGTCCGCGACCTGGGCGACCTCGAGAAAGACCGCATCTGGTTCGTCGCCGAGCAGGTGGGCGCGTCCCAGGTCGGCGGCTACCGCTGCCCGCCGGCGTCCCGCTGAGCGGCCCGCGACCGCCTACCCCCGGCGCAGCGCGCGAAACACGACGGGCTCCATGAAGTCCTCGGCCGGGCTGTTGCTGGACGCGAACCCGAGGTCGAGGTCGGCGAGCACCCCCGCTTCGGCGGTGTCGAAGCCCGCACCGCGCAGGGTCTCCAGGAGGGACCAGCCGTAGGTGCGGTAGGCCAGGGCCCCCTTCGGGTCGACGGGGTTCCCGTGATAGACGGCGGGCAGGTGGTGGACGATCGAGCCGTCGGGCTCGACGGTGGCCCGTACCTCGTCCTCGGCCCGGTCGTGCAGGAACGGCACCGAGAAGAACATCCCCCCCCCTCGGCGCGTCACTCGGAAGAGCTCGGCGAACGCCCGCCGGTAGTCGGGGACGTGCTCCAGCACGTCCGCGTGGATTACGAGGTCGAAGGACTCGTCGGGGAAGGAGAGGCGGCAGAGGTCCTCGTGCCGCACCATCTGCAGGCCGACCCTACGGCTCTCGCCGGGAAGGCAGCGGGCGTCCAGGTACTCGCTGCCCACCACGTGCTCGATGCGGTCGGCGAGCCTCTGGTAGAAGGTCGTGACGCGCTCCGCCACGTAGGCCCGCTTCTCCCGCAGCTCGCCGGGTGAGCCCGCGAACTCCTCGACCGCCTTGAAGATCAGCCGCACCCGGTTGCCCAGGCCGCACCCCGGGCACACGAGGCCCTTCGCGCAGGTTCACGTTCTCGCCCAGCCACACCCCGGCGCGACACGATGAGATCGCGTGGAGCCCGGCAGTAGACGCACAGGGCGCGCCACGTCTGCCGCCGGCCGACCTCCAGCTCGCGCGCACGCCTCTCGGCCTGCTGCGGGTCCAGGTAGCGGCGGTAATCCTCGCGGGTCCCGAACCAGCGGATCCCGGGCACCGGTGTCGGCCAGTCGCCGGGCCCGATCGAAGCGGCTGTCTTGTTGGGGAGAAGCGCCCGCAGGCGTCGGCGCCACCAACCGCTGTCGAGAAGGCGCACCCGCGCTCCCCTAGAGGAAACCCAGCTCTTCGAGCCGCGCGCGGCAGCGCCGCCCGACGGCCTCGACCCCGTGCTGGGCCGCGACCAGCTCTCGCCCTCTATGGGCCAGCGCCGTCGCCCACGAGGGCTCGCTCACGACTCGTCGCATGTACCCGGCGGCCTGGTCCAGGTCCGGATCCGCCCAGCGCTGGCCCGCGGGGTGAGGGTATTCCCCGGGGCCCACGTCCACGAGCCGGTAGTCCACGATGCAGGCGTTCTCGGGGTTCGTGAAGTCCATGTTGCCGCGAATAGCCGGTCACGATCACCGGCTTGCCGAGAAGCAGCGCCTCCGCGATCCCGCGGCCGAACCCCTCGGAGCGGTGCAGGGACACGAAGCAGTCGCAGCGCTCGATGAGGCCGATCAGGCTCCGGCGGTCGAGCGATTCGTTGATGACGACGATGCGCGGATCGCGGAGCTCGGGGGAGGCCAGAAAGGCCCTGGCCTCGGAGGGACGCGCGGAGGCGCCGTTCGCCTTGATCACGAGGCCGACGCGCTCGGCCGAGCGGGCAGGAAAGGCGGTGAGGAAGGCGCGGATCGCGCCGAACGGGTTCTTGCGGGCGACGAACGACGTGAAATCGAAGAAGGCCAGGAAGAGATACCGGCCCTCGGGCAGGCCCAGGTCCGTAGGGGCCGCCCGGACCGCACCGACCTCTACGGGATGCGGCATCCACACCACCGGTACCTTCGCCCGCTCGGCCAGCGCCTGCTGTATGAAGCGCGAGGAAGCCCACAGCTCGTCCACGCCTTCCAGGGCGGGGAGCCAGGCCTCCGGAAACCGGCTCAGCTCCCAGTGCCAGGCCGCGATGTTGTAGCGGCCGGCGAAGAAGGCGTCGCCCAGCTGACGGCGCGCCTCCGCCATCTCGTCGGCGTTGATGTGGAACACGTTCACCCGGTACGGAGTGCCCGTGGTCAGCCGATCCCAGAAGGGGAAATCGGGATGCTTCTCGGCCAGGTGCTCGCCCCAGCCGTAGGTGTTCCGGATGTGGAAGGGGATGCCCGCCGACGCGAATGCCGCGGCCGAGGCGCGTACGTACTCGCCGACGCCGAGCACCCCGTACGGATGTCCGACGAGGAGGGCACCGGGGTTCGTGCCGGAGGCGGCAAGGGATGTGGGCGCCGGTTGGGCCCACCGGCCGCGCCAGCGCGAGAGGCCCAGCCTGCGCGCCAGCCGTCGCAGGGGCGTGCCCGGGCCGGCCAGCGGTCGCCAGAGCGCGTCGAGAACGCCGCTCAAGTCCGTGGGGCGACGAGCGCGCGCGCCGTGGCCTCCAGGTAGGCGTGGCCGTGCTCCTGGTCCGGCTCCAGGTAGTTGCCCTCCGCCCACTCGTTCCAGGCGTTGATGAAGACGATCCGCTCGTCGCCGAACCGGAGCTGCGCGGGTCTGCTGCACGATCGCCTGCGAGCCACGGCCTGTAGGCCTCGGGCGACGCGTTCGGAAGACGTGCGCCCGCTCCCGACGGCGCGGGCGTGTTGTCCCAGGAAGGCATGACGGTGCGGAACAGCGGGTACCGGGGCACGGGCCGCGGCCAGTGAACCGCTCGGCGCTCTTCGCGTAGTCGAAGAAGCGGCCCTCGCGCCGGCGCCGCTGCGAGCCGCTCGGCGGGGCCATGGGCACCGCGCGCCCGTGCGGGCGGGAACTCCACCGCCGCGTCGAAGCCCAGGCGCCTCGGGTCGACGTCCCGCTCCGTGTCGAAGCTCTGGACGGCGGCCAGATAGAGCTCGCCGATGCCGGCCGCGGCGCGCCAGTCGCGCCAGATGCTCGGCCGTGCGCGCGACGTCGGGCAGGAGCTCGGGCGATAGACGCAGGAGCAGCGGCCGGCCGTCGACCCGGATGTAGCGCGGGTCCTCGAAGTAGCGGGAGCAGGCTCGCGATGAAGCGTCGACGTCGTCCTCCGGCGAGTGGCTCTGCGCCGATCAGGACCTCGTGCGTCGTGGCCGTCCCAGCGCCGCGTCCAGTTCTCGTTCGCCCAGCAGAGGCAGAACGGGAAGTCCGGGCCTTGCCGGTGCGAGCATCTGCTCGAGCGGCCGCTCGAGCAGCCGCTTGCCCGTTGAACCAGTAGTAGTAGTAGCAGAAGCCGTGGATCCCGTAGCGCTGCGGCCAGCTCCGCCTGGCGCCTCCGCGACCTCGGGCACGCGCAGGTCGTAGAAGCCGAGGTCGGCGGGCAGCTGCGGCTGGTAGTGGCCGGCGAAGCTGGGCATGGCCCGGGTGACGTTGGTCCACTCCGTGAAGCCCTTCCCCCACCAGCGCGTCGTTCTCGGGAATCGGGTGGTACTGCGGGAGATAGAAGGCGATGGCGCGGACGCGCTCCTGCCGCGCGATCACCTCGCCCCAGCGCTCCACGCAGCCGGCTCCGGTTCCCTCGATCTGGCGCTCCTTGGCCCCCAGACGGGACGTGGTCACGCTCAGGTGGTGCACGACCACGGACCCGGGACGTAGACGACCTTTGGCCCCGGCTCCGCACGCGGAGGGACAGGTCGCAGTCCTCGAAGTAGGCGGGTGCGTAGGCCTCGTCGAAGCCGCCGAGCTCGAGGAACAGCTCGCGCCGGATCATGAGGCTGGCCCCCGAGCAGTGGTCGACCTCGCGGGCGACGTTGTACTCGGGCGGGCTGCGGGTCGTCGTTGAGCCCGACGAGCTCGACGGTCCCGTCGGCGCGCAGCACGGCGCCCGCCTCCTGCAGATGGCCGGAGGGATCGACGAGCTTCGACCCGGCGATCCCCACGCCGGGACTCGTCGAATGCGGCCACCAGCTCGTCGAGCCAGCCGGGCTGCACCTGCGTATCGTTGTTCAGGAGGAAGAGGAAGCGCCCGCGAGCGGTGCGGGCCGCCCGGTTCACCGAGCGCACGAAGCCGAGGGTGGTCTCGTTGCGCAGGTAGACCAGGTTCGGCACCGTGGGCAGCAGCCGGGCGCTGTCGTCGGTGGAGCCGTCGTCCACCACGATTACCTCGAAGGACGCCGCGGAGGGCCGACGCGCGAGCGCGGCGAGGCAGAGAAGGGTGTACTCCACGTGGTCGAGGGCGGGCACCACCACGGACACGAGCGGCGCCGGCGCCGCCGGCAGGTGAATCCCGGCGGTGAAGCCCTCCCGCGGGCGGGTGATCTCGATCAGCTCGGGCCGGGGCAGCCGTCGAGGGGCGGGGAGACCGAGCCACCCCAGTCGCGCCCGCAGCCGCCAGGCCACGCCCGGCCATCCCCCCCGGCGCCACACTCGGAGGACGGCGCCGAGCCGGCCGCTCTTGAGGGCGCTCGCCGCCACCTGCTCCATCAGCCGCGATCGTACCTTTCGAGATCCTCGTCGGGAAGCACGTAGTGCGGGTCCTTTCGAGTGACCGCACGAGCGAGGACGGTCCGTCGCCCGATCGTCTCCTTCGCGCCCGCCGGATTCGAGCGGACCTCCTGGGTCGTCGCGCTCGACGTCCGCACCACCGCGAAGTAGGAGCACTCGATCCACTCGAGCAGGCAGGAGAGCGTGGGGACCCACCAGTTCGAGCGGTCCTGCGCGAGGACGTCCTCGTAGAAGAACCGCGCGTAGGGCTCGCGCGGGCCCTCGATGACCGGTCCTTCCACGATCAGGGTCCCCCCCTCCCGGATCACCTCGCGCAAGCGCGTGAGCGCGAGCAGGGGATGCTTCAGGTGGTAGTAGACCCCGCAGAAGACCACGACGTCGAAATCGCGCCGGCCGAGCCGGGCCACGTCGTACACGGTGACGTCGGGACGGTACTCCACTCGTGAGCCGAGGATGGTGTGGGCGAGGCGGAAGGTCGGCAGCTCCTTGACCCCGCTCTCCGTGGGACGGGCCCGCGGGTCGCCCACCAGGTAGTCGGTGGCGAGGACCGAGGCGCCGCGCTTCTCCGCCTCGAACGCCCACTGACCCTCGAAGCAGCCGACGTCAAGCACCTGCTTGCCCCGGGAAGTCCACGCGTCCGAACGCCTCCTTGATCTGCGGATTGGGGGGACCGAAGCGGCCGGGAGTGACGACGCCCCCTCCCAGTTCCACCGAGTAGAGCCACTCGTGGCGTGCAATTTCCGCGATCAGCTCGTCTCTCGTGCTCACGCTCTCTCCGTTCTCGTGGTGCGGGACTCGACTCGGCCTAGCTCTTGATGGGCCCCGGAAGCGGCGGAGGCGGCCCCCCCGGCTTCTGCAGGATGAACAGCGCCAGGACGTGGCGATTCGGATCGAACCGGAAATCCCGGAACTCGAGGTAGGGGGCCCACGCGCGGCGGGCGTATGCCTCCGGGATGAACGCCTCTCCGAAGAAGGAGGCGTCTCGAACCCCCCCTCCGCCGATTCCCGCGTACAAGAACTCTCCGGCGTCGTATCGCCTTCGAGTCGGGGAACATCGTGGCCAGGATCCTCAGGTGATGCCCCGCGTGGCGGTCGCGAGCGAAGGACTCGCAGTAGTCGAGGAACGGGCGCGCGCGGGTGGTGATCGCCACCACGCCCCCCGGCTTCAGGAGTCGGGCGAACTCCTTCATCCAGGCCGCCGCCGCGGACTCCGCGAGGTGGGAGAAAACCGAATAGCCCACTGCGAGATCGAGGTTCTGGTCGGGCAGGTCGGTCGGGGGCAGAGGAGGCACCACGTGGTAGCTTCCGCCGCTCATGATTCGCCGACAGATCGCGACGAAATCGGCGTTCACGTCGATGCCGACGATGTTCTCGGGCCGCGTGTCCTTGAAGAAGAAGCGCGCGATCCTTCCCCAGCCACAGCCGAAGTCGAGGATGCGGGTCGAGGGGCCTATGACCGTGCCCAGCGACCCGCAGGCCTGCTTCACATCCACCCAGAAGCGGAAGGCGTGGGTGAGCGTGGCCGGTCCCGAGCACCCGACGGTGTTCACCTGCAGCTCGGCGCTCGGGTAGCCGCACAAGAGGTCACGCGGAGAGCTATCCGGCTCGTAGGCCCTCAGGATCTCCTCGAACCACTCGCGGTCCGTGAGGGCGGCGCGGCTTCCGAAGTCCAGGCCCGTGCTCACCGGTCAGAGCGCTTCAGCAAGGCGAGCGGAACCGGCAGCGCGATGCCGTGACGGACGTAGACTCCGCGCCAGAGCCGGAGGTACTGACGGGCCCACCAGGGCCGCTGGGTGTCGGCCAGGCCCAAGCGGACGGTCATGACGGCCAACGGAGAGCCCAGCTCCTCGAACGCCGCCGCGTTCGAGGCATTGATCCGGCGCCAACGATGGACCAGCCGGGCGAAAGTGGCGGCCAGGAGATTTGCAGCCCGGCCCGATGTGGATGCGCTCAACAAGCGCAGTCTACACCGGGGAAGAGGCAATGCACCCTATTGGAAGTAGCCGTTCACGTCGATGATGACGTGCGTGCTTCCGGCGGGTGAGCAGCGCACCGCGACCTGCCCGATGGCGCTGAGGGGGACGATCGCGTTGTTGCCGCGGGTCGCCCCCGCGGCGTAGTTGACGACCGCGGTGACCGGGGGAAGCGCGGACGCCGGGAACACGTTGAGGTTCCCCTGGGCCGAGGGTTGCGTCACGGTCACGTTGGCGGCGACGGCCCTTGCGCTGGCGGGCACGCCGCACGTGCCGCCGGTCAGGGTGAACACCTGGTTGACGCCGCAGGCGACGGGGGCCCCGGAACGCGTGTCCACGCGCCGGCACGGGGTGAGCGTGAAGAAGTTGTTGGCCGGGGTGGGGACCACCATCTCGACCGCGCCCAGGTCGCAGGCCGGGCCTTGGGGCCGGGGGATCCCGCGCTGGTCCGTGGCGAGCACGCAGGCCCCCGCGTCGATGGCCGGGCTCCCGGCCTGCAGCAGGTGCGTCGGGGTGAAGCCCCCGTTCGAGGCCATGGGCGTGACCAGCATCGGATTGGCCACGAGGGCGCCACTGGCGCAGGACGGGTTGGCCGCGGGGAACTGGAGCACCCCGCCTCCGTTCGTGAGGGTGTTCGCGCACTGGTCCGCGAAGGGAGGGGCAAACTGGGCGGCGTCGTTGTTGGCGATGATCGTGTTGCGCAGCGTGCCGTTGCTCCCGCTCAGGATGCCGCCGCCCGTCCAGCCGGCGAAGTTGAAGGAGATCGTGGTGTGGGTGATCAGGAAGGGCTGGGTGTTCGCGAAGAGCTCCAGGCCCCCCCCGCTGGCGTCCGAGGTCGTCCCCTCGGCCCGGTTGTTGGTGATCGTGGAATTGCTGATGGTCACGGTGCCGTTGCCGTTCAAGGCGAGACCGCCCCCGGCGCCGCCCCCGGCGTTCGAGTGCACCACGTTGTTGGCGAACGTCGAGTTCATGATAGTCACGTCTCCCAGGTCGCCGCCGACGCCCCCGCCGAAGGCGCGCGTCCCCAGGTAGGTCCCGCTGCTGTCCAGGACCTTGTTGCCGATCACGCTCACCGTGTTGAGGGTGACCGATTCGAATTTCGCGGGGTAGAGGTAGAAGTAGATCGCGCCCCCCTGATTGCGGGTGGTGTTCCCCGTGAACGTCGTGGCCAGGATCTGCAGGGTTCCTCCCACGGCCGAAGGGGTGGGGCTCAGGCCGTCGACGTGCATCGCCCCCCCGAAGCCCCCGCCGTTGGAGACGTTGGTGTTGAAGGCGCTGCCCGTGATGTTGACCGTGCTGGACCGGACGTGGAGCGCGCCCCCCGCGGTGTTGTTGGCGCTGTTGCTCGTAAAGGTGCAGTTCGTGACGTTCACGATGCCGAACCGCGTGAACAGCGCGCCGCCCCCGTAGTCGAAGGGGCTGAACGGAGGCGGCGGGGCCACCGTGAGGTTGGTGCCGTTGTTGAAGAAGCCGACGTTCGTGAGGTTCAGGTGCAGGGGGGCGGCGCCCGCGCCGATGTTGGCGTCGCTCGCCAGGGCCCCGCCGCTGGCGTTGTCCTGGCCGCCCTGCGCCCAGCCTCCGATGAAGGTGATGTTCTGGACGTTCAACGTGCCCGTGCCGTGGTAGAGGATGCGGGTGCTGCCGCCGCCGCTCAAGGTGACGTTGCCCCCGCCGTCCAGCGTGTAGACGAGGTTGACGCTGCTCGTGTTCTGGAAGACCTTCTGGCTGGTCACGGTGATCGTGACGGGACCGCCGCAGTTGAACGTGACCTTCCCCCCCACCGCGGCGACCACGGCCACCGCGTTGCCGAACGCCGCTTCCGTGCAGCTCCCGGCCGTGCCCGTGCCGACGACGACGTCCGTGGCCGCCGCGAGCGGCGTGAGGCCAAGCCCGGCCAGCATGACAAAGAACAAGACGTGAACGCTCGACTTCATACGACCCCCTGGACCGCGGGCACGCCACCGCCGCGCACCCGGGCCGAATACGGCGCCCGCCAGCCCCGCGCCATCGCGGACCGGAGTTCGCGAGCGCCGATACGCCTCTCCCGCTGCACCCGTCGCCGGTCGCGGAGCACCGCGGGAAGGCCGCGGAGCGCGTCCCATTTCGCCCGGAGGATGGCGCGGGCCTGTCCGCGCGCCGAGAACCAGAGGACGCTCAGGACGTTCAGGACCAGGTGCTGGGGAAGGTAGAGGGCGAGGAGCGGCGCCGGCATGTCCTTGAAGAAGGTCCAGACCAGGTTGCGGTGACCGTGGTAGGTCGAGAACGCGCTCCCCTTGCCGGTGGTGGCCGATCCCACGTGGTGCGCCACCGCGTCGGGCACGTAGAGGCAGCGGTAGCCGCGCAGACGGAGCCGGAAGCCCGCGTCCACGTCCTCGACGTAGCAGAAGTACCTCTCGTCGAAGCCGCCGATCTCCAGGAGCGCGTCCCTCCGGTAGAGCGCGGCCGCGGCGCAGGCCGAGAAGACCTCGCGCGGGCTCTCGGGCGGAGGCAGGGGCTCCCCGTGGCCGGCGCGCCAGACGAGGCCGCTCACGTGGTACACGTCGCCGATCCCGTCGAGAAAGCCGCGACGGGTCGCGGAGCGGAGCTGGCTCGCGAACGCCGCGCAGCCCGGGTTCCCTTCCGCGGCGGCGGCGAGGCGGGCCAGCCACGAAGGGGCGGGAAACGCGTCGGGGTTGAGCAGGGCGACCCCGTCGCAGTCGTCGCAGGCCCGCAGCGCCACGTTGTTGGCGGCGGCGAAGCCCACGTTCGCGCCGAGCCGGAGGGGCTCCACGAACGGGAACCGGGGGAGCGCCACGTCCAGCGAGCCGTCGACACTTCCGTTGTCCACGACGATCACCCGGTCAGGGCGCCGCTCCTGGCTCGCGACCGACCGCAGGCACTCGGCCAGGTCGTCACCGCCGTTCCAGTTGACGATGACGACCGCGATCTTCACAGACGGGCTCGCACCGGCGTCATCTAGCATATCGGACGGAGCCCGCCACGAGCAAGGCGAGACTGCGGGCCGGTGCTATCGTTTGGCCGTGAGCCCCTCCCGGTCGTGGACCGACTGATCTCCGTCGTCATCGTCAACTTCAACGCCGGGGACGACCTCGTCGCCTCCGTGGAGTCGGCGCTCGCCTCCACGGTGGAGGTGGAGGCGGTGATCGTCGACAATGCCTCCACCGACGAGAGCCTGGCCCGGCTCACCGAACGTTTCGACGGCGACCCCCGGGTAGGGATCCTGCGCAACGACGCGAATCTGGGATTCGCCAGGGCCTCGAACGCGGGGATCAGGGAGACGCGCGGCGAGCACGTGCTGCTCCTGAACCCCGACTGCGCGGTGGAGCCCGGCACCCTGGCCGCGGTGCGCCAGGCGCTCGACGAAAGACCGGGGGCGGGCATGGCCGGCTGCCTCATCCGCAACCCGGACGGCACCGAGCAGGCCGGCTGCCGGCGACGGCTGCCTACGCCCGCCCGCGCGTTCGCTCGGGCCTTCGGGCTCACTCGCTTCGGGGAAAGCGGGCGCCGCGCGGACTTCGTCCTCGCCGGACAGCCGCTGCCCGACGGACCCGTCGAGGTGGAAGCCATCTCGGGGGCGTTCATGATGGTGCGCCGCGACGCGCTCGACCGGGTCGGCCTCCTCGACGAGGGGTACTTCCTGCACTGCGAGGACCTCGACTGGTGCCAGCGGTTCCGGCAGGCAGGCCTCGCGATCCTGTTCGTGCCCGGCGCCACCGCGGTTCACGTCAAGGGCCGCTCCAGCCGGGACCGCCCGGTACGCGTGCTCTGGCACATGCATCGCGGGATGGTGCGCTTCTACCGCAAGTTCTTCCGCGACCGGTACTCCGCTCCCCTTCATGTGGCTCGTGTTCCTCGGGGTGTGGCTGCGCTTCGCCGCCCTCGCGTCGTGGGCGCTCCTGAAGCGCGCCGCCTCCCGTGCCGCCTGAGGGGCTTGCCCTCGTCACCGGGGCCACGAGCCTCGTCGGGGGCTGCCTCCGGGATCGGCTCGCCGCACGAGGGCTCGGGGTTCACGCGGTGAGCCGATCCCGGGTGGCATCCGCCCTCGGGGTGACCTGGGAGCGGCGGGATCTCACCCGAGGCCTCGGCCCGCCCGAGGGCCGGGCGCGCTATCTCTTCCACGTCGCACCCCTCTGGCTGCTCCCGGCATTCGTGCACGAGCTTCCGGCCTGGGGCGTCGAGCGGCTGATCGCCTTCGGCTCGACCAGCCGTTTCACCAAGGCCGATTCGAGCAACGCGAAGGAGCGGGAGCTCGCGGCACGGCTCGCCGCCGCCGAGGAAGCGCTCGCCGCGCGCGCGAGTAAGGCGGGGATCGCCTGGACGCTCTTCCGCCCCACGCTGATCTATGGCCGGGGACGGGACGCGAACGTGTCCGCGATCGGCCGGTTCGTGAGGGTCGCCGGGTTCTTCCCCATCGCAGGGCGTGGCACGGGCCGCCGTCAGCCGGTCCACGCCGAGGACCTGGCCCTGGCCTGCGTGCAGGCCCTGGACAATCCCGTCACGTTCGGCCGCGCCTACGATCTCGTCGGGGGAACGACCCTGACGTATCGGGAGATGGTCGAGACGGTCTTCCGCGGCCTGGGCCGCCGCCCTCGCCTGGTCCACGTCCCCCGGCCCGTGCTCTCGGCGGTCCTGGCCGCGGCCTCGTGGCTGCCCGGGCTGCGTCACCTGACGCCCGGCATGGCCGACCGCATGGACCAGGACCTGACGTTCGACGCCACTCCCGCCGCGCGGGACTTCGGATACTCCCCACGGCCCTTCCGGTTCCCGGGATGACAGCTGCGGCACTCAGGCTAGGCGCTGTCAGGCGGTACAATGAGTACGAGGTAGCTCTGATGACGACCACGGTGAACGCGGTCTACGAGAATGGCGTTTTCAAGCCCGAGGAGCCGGTCGCCCTCGAGGAGAAGGCCAAGGTACGCCTCACCATCGAGACGACGCCCGCGGCTCCCCAAGGTGACGAAGACCCAACGGGCTGGAAGACCGCCCGCGAGCTCGTCGGCTGTATCACGGAAGAGCTCGTCGCACCGGATGTTGCCTTGAACCACGACCGCTACATATACCGCCGCGATAGGTGATCTTCGTCGACACGGGCTTCTTTTTTGCGCTGTTTGCGGCCGAGGAGAAGCAGAGACACCGCCAAGCCAATGAATTGCTGGAGAGCCTCGCGGGGAGTCGCCTCCCTGAGGCCCTGATCACCACCGACCACGTCGTCTTCGAGACCCTGACCCTCGTCCAGACAACCGTCAAGCGTAGCGGCCACGCCCGAGCCACCTTCGTCGGGGAGAGGCTCTACAGCGAGAGGCTGGCCAGGATCTACCGGACGACTTACGACGAGCAGCTCGAAGCATTCACCTACCTCAAGCAACACAAGGACAAGGATTACAGCGCCGTCGATTGCCTCAGTTTCGTGGTGATGCTGAAGCTCGGCATCCGAGAGGCCTGGACCTTCGACGAGCACTTCGCCCATCGCTTCATAGCACGCCCTGGGCCCGGCTGACTCTGGCTTCGTCGAATCGGCGATCTACTGGAAGTATCCGTTGACGTCGAGGATCAGGTGGGCGGTGCCCGTTACTTGCGTGCAGCGGATGGCCAGCTCGCCCGTGCTGCTGAGCCCGACGATCGCGTTGTTGCCTCGCGTCTGGCCGGCGGAGTAGTTCAGGGCGGACACGTCCGGCATCGCCGTGCCCGCAGGATGAAGGCGGATGTTCCCGGGCGCGGTGGCTTGGGTCACCGTCATGTTCACGGCGGCGGCGCGGGCGGTCGCGGGAATGCCGCAAACGCCGGCGAGGGTGACCATCCGGGACTGGCCCGCGACGAGGGCCGGCCCGCCGTACGGTCCGTTGGGGCTCCGGGTGTCGAGGACGCGGCAGAGCACCAGCGTGTAGAGGCTCGTCCCGGGATTCTCCGGCGAGAGGGGCTCCGGCTTGCGCTCGAGGGCCAGCGTCCAGCCGGGGTTCGTGCCCTGCCCGGCGTAGGCTCCCCGGAAGACGGGGTCGATGGTGGAGCCGTTGAAGTCCCGGTCGTAGTCGAGAAAGCCCGAGAGCCCGGCGAGATCGGCCGCGGCGCCGGTCAGGGTTCCCACGAGAGGGAACAGGCTGAGCCCCGCCCCCACCGGAGCCATGGGGCTCGCGAGGAAGCTCGGGGCGGCCCCGTATCCCGCGGTGACGTCGTCCGACTCGCCGGCTCCGCTGATGGGCTGGGGCGAGAAGACCGCGTTGGCGCGGGCGCGCTGCGTGTAGCCTCCTTCCACTCCGGTCACGCGGATCCCGTCCCCGCTGGCCACCACCGTGTTGTGGAAGATCTCGACGTTGCGGACGGAGCCGCCCTCGTGGAACTGGAAGTTGACCGCGTCTCCGAAGTCGTTGAGGAACAGGTTGTCGTAGAGCGCGACGTGGCCCGTCCCCTGGAAGAGGGCCTCCGACGGGTTCTCGTGGAAGAAATTGCCGTAGACGAGGTAGACGTCGTTCGCGCCGGGGCCGGTGAGCGGCCAATGGCCGACCAGGAGGTTCGGCCTCGCGTCGACGCCGGTGGAGGAGCCCTGGGCCTTGCTGAAGACGTTGTGGCGGATCACGGTCTGCGCGCTCGCGGGCATGCCGAGCCCGGTGGCCCGCGAGTCCTGGTGCTTGATCTGCATGTTGTAGCCGATCGTGTCGCGGACCAGGTTGTGCTCGACGAGGCTCGCCACGAACTCGGCGCTGCCGTCGGAGTTCCCGAAGTACATACCGGTGCCTGCGCCCACGATCACGTTGCGGCGCACCACCCAGTTCCAGGCCGGGCACTTCGTGCTGATGCCCACGACCTGCTGGTTGGCGCCGTGGCCGTGGATGTCCAGGTTCTCGAGCGTGACGTGATGAACGGCGACGGACGGGCTCTCCGCCTTGACCGCGTCCACGGCCTCCCCCAGTCCGTCCAGCTCGAGGTTGCGGACGGCCAGGTAGCTCGAGTCGGTGATCGAGACCGTGTTGTCGCCGGAGCGGCCGGTGAAGACGGCGCGCGGACCCGTGGCCGGCCCCTCGAAGACGATGCAGCGCCCGGGCTGCCCGTGCAGGTTGTCGATGGGCAGGCCCTGGGTGTAGGTCCCGGCGGCCAGCAGCAATCGGTCACCGGGGCCGAGGGTCGGCAACAGGGCACGGTAGTTCGAAGGGTTGGCGCCAATCGTCCGCTCCGGCGGGTTGCCCAGGCAGCCGCCGACACTGTCGGCCAGGGTCAGGGCGGCAGCCGGCGCCACGAATGCGAGGCCCAGGAACGGAAGCACTCCGAACCTCGCGACGCGGGACCTCATGCCCGCATCCTGCTACCACGAGGGGCCCGGTGTCCAACCCCCGCCCGGCCCCCGGCCCCGGAAGTCGAAGACGGCTTTGAACTCTGGCTTTCCATTGGCTAAGCTCACGCCGCCCGTCTCTCTGATGAAGCCCGAAGACAGCGACCCGAAGGGAAGGTCATGAGCACAGGTTCGAGGCTTGGGTTGGCGGCGTGCCTGCCGTTGCTGCTCGTCTCGCCGGGTCGAGCGGACGAGAAGATCGACACGACCCACATCGCGGTCAAGAGGGCCATCGCCGACACGATGACGCCGGAGCAGCTCCAGGCCTACAAGGAACGCCTCGCGCGGAACATCGCCAACCGCAGGCGCGCGCGCACGGCCGCCCCGGGGCTCGAGGTGCCGGCAGATACGTGCCCTGCGGCTACCCTCGAGGTCGCGTCCTTGGCCGCGCCGTTTCTCCCCATCCCCGGCACGACCGTGGGCGCTGCGGACAACTACGCCCTTCCCCCCGCCAACGCCGCCCCCACCTGCACGGCTCCGACCAGCTGCACGGGCGACGGGGTGCCCGCAAGCCTTCCCCGCGGGTCCATCTACACCGGGACCGGGGTGGGACCGGATCGCGCGTACCACCTCAAGACGGACTCGAGCTGTGACCTGACGATCGTGATGGATCCGACGGATACGGGGGCGGCCGCCGACGATCTGGCCCTGATCGTCTACCAGTCGACCTGCAGCAACCTCCTGAGCGACTGCGTCTGCGTCGACGACACGGATGTCGGAGGCGGCGCCGAGTCCGTCGTCCTGAACGCGGTGGCCAACACCGACTACTTCGTGGTGGTGGACGGCTATTCGACGGGGGGGGCGCCTCCGGCGGATGCCGGCCCGTTCCAGCTCTCGATCACGCGGACGAGCGGCACCTGCAACCTGGTGAGTGCGGGTGTCTATTACACGGTCACCCCCTGCCGGGTGATCGACACCCGCGGCGCCGCCGGGGCGTACGGCGGCCCCGCGCTCAGCGCGGGGATCGACCGCTCCTTCGACATCGACGCGGCCGCCTGCAACGTCCCGGCGGCCGCCACCGCCGTCTTCCTGAGCCTCACCGTCGTGAACCCGAGCGCTACCGGGAACGTGCGGCTCTGGCCCACGGGGGCGGCGTCTCCGACCGTCTCCGCCCTCAACTACTCCGCCGGCCAGACGCGCGGCAACAACGGGATCTTCAAGCTCAGCGCGACCGGCTCGCTCGACGTCCGCGCGACCCAGGCTTCGGGAACCGTCGACCTGATCGTGGACGTGGCCGGCTACTTCATCGAATAAGCCCTCCGTCTCTCCCCGGATCGGTTGACTTTGGCGCCCGATTGGCCGATTCTTCGGCCGCTCGTCGCAAGCCATGGCTGGACGTCGAGGTTCCTCGGAGGGAGAAATCATGAAGACAGTGGCGCTTGGGTTGGCCGCATCTATTGCCCTGTTTTCCGCACCGTCGGCGCGCGCGGAGGAAGAGAAGGTCGATACCAGCCAGATCCGCATCCGGAAGGCCATCGAGGAGACCCTGACCCCGGAGCAGCTCCAGGCCCGCAAGGAGCGCCTGGCGCGGAGGATCGCGGCCGCGCGGCGGGCGGGCCGCACCATCCTCGGAGGTCTGAACCTCCCGGCCGACACGTGCCCCGCCGCCACGGCGGAAGGCTCGGCGCTGCCCTTCGGCCCCGTGTCCGACACGACCGTGGGCATGACCGACGACTACGAGCCGGCCTTGAGCTCGACCCTGACCTGCAGCGCACCGACGAACTGCACGGGAACACCGTCGGGGCGCGGGGAGGTCTACAGCGGGACAGGCTGGGGGCCGGATCGCGCCTACCGGATCCGCACGAGCGCGAACTGCTCGTTGACCATCGACCTGCACCCCTCGGATCCTCCGGCGACCGCGGATGACCTGAGCCTGATGGTCTACCAGGCCCAGTGCACCAACGAGCTGGTCGACTGTGCCTGCGTGAGCGACACGGGCTTCCCCACCAATCCTGCCGGGAACGACGAGCAGGTCGTTCTCGATGCCCTGAGCGGGACGGACTACTTCGTCGTCATCGACGGCTATTCGTCCTCGGGAGCGCCTCCCGGGGAAGAGGGTCCGTTCACGCTGACCATCTCCGGCACCGGGTGTAGCCTCGTCTCTCAAGGGGGGGACCTCGGCATCACCAAGACCGACGGCCAGACCTCCTATTTCCCGGGACAGACCCTGACCTACACGATCACCGCGACCAACCTCGGTTCCACTACCCTCACTGGCGCCACCGTCACCGACACCTTCCCCGCCGACCTGGGCGGCGTCAGCTGGACCTGCGCCGCCAGCGCGGGCTCCGCCTGCGGAAGCGCGAGCGGGATGGGGAACATCAACGCGACCGTCGATCTCCTGTCACTGGGTACGGCCACGTTCACCGTGACCGCGACCGCCTCGGTGGCCGCCGCCGGCAGCATCTCCAACACGGCGACGGTGGCCGCGCCGACGGGCGTGACCGATCCCGACCTGAGCAACAACTCCGCCACGGACACCGACACCAGGAGGGCGGGGGCCTACCACACCATCGCGCCCTGCCGGCTGATCGACACCCGAGACCCCAATGGGGCCTTCGGGGGCCCCGCGCTCAACGCAGGGGCCGCCCGGACCTTCGACGTCAACGCGGGCGCCTGCCCCATCCCCACGTCCGCTACCGCGGTCTTCCTCAATGTCACGGTCGTCTCTCCCACCGTGGGCGGCAACCTGAGGATCTTCCCGACCGGGACTCCGCTTCCCACCGTTTCCGCGCTGAACTACTCCGCGGGCCAGACGCGCGGCAACAACGGGGTCTACTCGGTCAACGCCTCCGGACAGCTCGAAATATTCTGCGCCCAGGCTTCGGGAACCGCGCAGGTGGTCGTCGACGTGGCCGGCTACTTCGTGGAGTAACGAGCGGCCGAAGCCGCGGAGGACGCCTCGGGCGGCGGTGCTATTCTTCGGATCATGACCGCCGCCCGCGTCGCGGGCACTGGTGCGGCTCTCTGCGGCCTCGCCCTGACGCTCGGCGCCTCCCGGCCGCCGTCCCCGAACGTCCTCCTCGTGACGGTGGACACGCTCCGCCCGGACGCCCTCGGATGGGTGGCCGGGCGGAACGAAACGCCCCACATCGACGCCCTGGCCCGGGACTCGTTCCGCTTCAAGGCGGCCCGGTCCCCGGTGCCCCTCACGCTTCCCGCGCACACCTCGCTGCTCACCGGTCTCGATCCCCCGCGCCACGGCGTCCACGACAACGGGCAGGTCCTCGGTCCCGGTCCACGCACGCTGGGGGAGGCGCTCCGCGCGCGCGGCTACGCGACGGCGGCGGTGGTGAGCGGCTTCCCCCTGCGGGCATTGTTCGGCCTCGACCGCGGCTTCGACCACTACGACGATCGCCTGCCCGTGGAGGGCGACGAGTGGCGCGAGCGGCCTGCGCTGGAGACGACGAAGGCGGCCCTCGCCTGGGTGGCCTCGCCGACGCGATCGCGCCCCTGGTTCCTGTGGGTGCACTACTACGACCCGCACGATCCCTACACGCCCCCGGAGCGGTTCCGGCGTCCCGGGCCTCGGGGAGCCTACGACGGCGAGGTCGCGGCGGTCGACGAAGCGATCGGCCGTCTCCGCGAGGGCCTCGCCCGATCGCACCCGCCGAACGGCCTGCTCACGGTCCTGACCGCCGACCACGGCGAAAGCCTCGGTGAGCACGGCGAGCAGACCCACGGCTTCTTCGTGTACGAATCCACGCTCCAGGTGCCGCTGCTCGTCCACTTCCCCGGCCGCGTCCGCCCGGGGGAGAGTGCTTTGCCCGCGCGCCTCGTGGACCTCGCTCCCACCATCCTGGAGCTGTCGGCGCAGCCCGCGCTCACCCGGATCGACGGCGTGAGCCTTGCCCCGCTGCTCGCGGGCAAGACCCTGGCCCTCCCCCCGGCCTACGCCGAGACCTACCAGCCGTGGCTCGGCTACGGCTGGGCGCCGCTCTTCAGCCTGCGCTCCGGCGAATGGAAGCTCATCGACGCCCCCCGGCGGGAGCTGTACGCGCTGGACCAGGACCCCGGGGAGCGCGACAACCGCCTTCCCGCGAATCCGGACGAGGCGAGACGCCTTCTGGGCCTCTTGCACGCCCGCCGCGAGCCATCCGGCCTCGAGGCGCGGCCCGCGCCGGCCCCGGAAGTGGCGGAGAGCCTTCGCGCCCTCGGCTACGTCGGCGGGGCGTCCTCGAGCGGCCCGATTCCCTCGGGGCTCGCCGACCCGAAGGACCGGCTCGGCATCAAGTCCCGGCTGTCCGAAGCCGACGCGGCCCTCGCCCGCCGGCAATACAAGGCGGCACTCGCGGGCTTCGACCAGGTCCTCGCCGAAGAGCCCAAGAGCCGCCTGGCCCTGCTCCGCTCCGCCAGCGCCCTCCTCGCCCTCGGCCGTCCGCGCGATGCGGTCCCCCGGCTCGAGCAGCTGGTGCTCCTCGACCCGTTGCAGCCGGAAGCACGCTTCCTTCTCGCCGACGCCCTCACCCGCTCCGGCCAGACCGCGCGGGCCATCCAGGAGTGGAGGGACGTCACGCGCCTGCAGCCGCGCCGCGCGGTGGCCTGGGCCAACCTCGGCGCCGTCCTGCTGATGTCGCGGCGAACCGACGAGGCGGCGGCTGCGCTCGCCGAAGCGGTGCGACTGGGTCCAAAAGATCCGGTCGTGGTCGAGAACCTCGCGGAGGCGCGGTTCCGGAGGGCCGCGGAGGAGCTGGCCGCTGGCCGTACCGGCTCCGCCCGCAAGTCGTTGGCGGAGGCGCTGGCGGGTGATCCGAAGCTCGTGGCACGGGCGCGGGCGGACCCCGGTCTTCGCACGCTGCTCGAAAACTAGGGAACGGCCTTCTCCAGGGCGGCGAGGCGCGCCGCCGCGAGGTTGGCCGCCCGGTAGGGATCGACCTGGCGGGCCTTCTCGAAGCTCTGACGGGCCTCCGTCGGCCGGCCCTGCCGCGCCAGCATGTCCCCGCGGGCGATGAAGACGCCGCCGTGCCGGGGGTCGAGGGCTTCCGCCTCGTCGAGCAGCGCCGACGCCTCCTCGTATCGGCCGTCGAGGATCAGGATCTGGGCGAGAAGGAGCGACACGTCGGCCTTGGGCCGGATCTCTCGAAACGCCTGCAGGGCCTTCTCCGCCTCCGGAATGCGCCCCAGCCGCAGGTAGATCTTGCCCTGCGCCTGGAGCACGCTGCGGTCGCGGGGCGAGTCCCTGGCCGCCTCGAGGACGAGGCCCAGCGCCTCCCGAGCCCGGCCCTCGGTGAGGAGCGCATTCGCCTGGATGAGCTTCTGGGAGACGCCGATCATGTCCTTGGGGTCGCGCAGCGCTCCCCCGGCGGCGGGGCCGCCGGGGCCGGCTCCCGCCGCGTACCCCAGCGCGGCCAGGCGCTCGCGGACATCCGGGTCCGGCCCCGAAGAAGCGGGCGACGTGATCGGCGCCGCCCGTTCGGCGAGGGCGGAGAGCGCGCGCAGGAGAGGCTCCCGCGCCGCGCGCGGCGGACCGTCCACGCTTCCCAGATCCTTCAGCTCCGCGGGATCGGAGCGCAGATCGTAGTACTCGGGCCGCGGGGCCAGGATGGCCTTGTCGTCCCGGCGCCGGAGGGCGTAGAGCGGAGCCCACCCGAAGTCGAGGAAGGGCGCGAGGCTCTCCGAGAAGACGGAGCGGTCGGGTGGCGGGGCCGATCCCACGAGGCTGCGGCCGTCGAGAGCGGGCTCGCTTCCCGCCGGTGAGCCCTTCACCCCGAGAAGCTGGAGCAGCGTGGGGACGAGGTCCACCTGCGACACGACGCCTTCCTCGACGCTCCCCGCAACCCCGCTCGCTCCCGGCACGCTCAGGAGGAAGGGCACGTGAATGACCGAGTCGTAGACGAACACGCTGTGCGTCGACTCGCCGTGGTCCCCGAGGCTCTCGCCGTGGTCGCCGAGGGCCACCACCACCGTGCGGCTCTCCAGCCCTTTCGCGGCCAGGCGCGCCAGGAGCCGGCCGAGCTGCTGGTCCACGAACGCGATCTCGCCGTCGTAGGCCCGCCCGGCGAAGCGCGCGGCCAGCGCGGCCGGGGGCTGGTACGGGGCGTGGGGGTCGAAGTAATGGACCCAGGCGAAGAAGGGCCGTCCGGGACTTCGCCCCTCGAGCCAGAGGAGCGCGGCGTCCGTTACGCGATCGGCCGGACGCTCGATGGTGCCGGCGGGAAAGCCCGTGCCGCCTCCTGCCTCGACCCGGTCGTCATAGAGGTCGAATCCCTGGTCCAGGCCGTAGCGCGCATCGAGGACGAACGCGGACACGAAGGCGGCGGTCTCGTATCCCTGGGCCCGAAGCCGCTCGGCCAGGGTGACCTCGCCCGGGGGGAGGCGGTATTCGGCGTTCAGCCGCACGCCGTGCTGGAACGGGTAGCGGCCGGTGAAGATCGAGGCGTGGGCCGCGAGCGTGATCGGGGCCACGCTCGTCGCATTCGCGAAACGGATGGATCGCCGCGCGAGAGCGTCCAGGGTCGGCGTCGCCGCCTTGGCGTAGCCGTAGCACCCCAGCCGATCGGCACGGGTGGTGTCCAGCGTGACGACGAGGAGGTTCATTCCCGAGGCCATCCCGGGGCGGAGCCCCGTCGCCGCGGTCGTCGGTGCGCCGGGGCTGGAGCTCGCACCGAAAACAGGACGGGCCGAATGGGAAGGCAGGACGTTCAGGGCGGCGAAGACCAGGACCCGGCGCAAAGCGGCAGGCCTCGTGAGCATCGCTGGTTCAGTATTCCATTTCCAAGAGGAGCTTGCCTATGAGGGCCAAGTTGCGTAGTGTTCTCGGGCACCGTTTCAGGTACAGCGAGGTCCCATGAAAGCACTACAGTTGGCGGTCCCCCGGAGCGTGGTTTTCTGTCTCGTCTTCGCAGGACTCGCCGCGGCGGGCGGCAGGGTCACGGCGGCCGACAAGGGCGAAAACAGGGAAGAACGCGGCAAGCGCGCCGTCAAGGCTCGAGGCGGCCCGGCAGCGGCGCAGCCGGCTCCGCAGGTGCTGATGCCCGTGAAGAGCGGGGTTTCGCTGCCCGTCCGGGACCTGCCCCGCGTCGCCAAGGTGCCGGACCCCAACAAGGTGCGCGAGATCGAGAACGATCCCGGAGAGGAGTACACACGGGGCCGGAAGTACGTGGACACCGGAAAGCCGGACGGGGCGCTGCAATCGATCATGCCCTCTTCGGAGGCTCCGGCTCCGATCGTCAATTTCCAGGGTCTCAGCCAGGCGACGCAGGGGGCGGTCTCGGGGTTCTTCGTCCAGCCGCCGGACACGGTCGGAGACGTGGGACCGAACCACTACGTGCAGTGCGTGAACCTGGCCTGTCAGATCTTCAGCAAGGCGGGCGCGGCGCTGACTCCTCCTTTCACGATGCAGACGCTGTTCACACCGCTCGGCGGCGACTGCGCGGCCACGAACGACGGCGACCCCATCGTGCTCTACGATCCGCTGGCCGATCGCTGGCAGCTCAGCCAGTTCTCGCTCCCCACCTTCCCCAACCCGCCCGGCAACCAGTGCATCGCGGTCTCGCAGACCAGCGATCCGACGGGTGCCTACAACCTCTACCAGTACGTCGTTCCGGACTACATCAACGATTACCCGAAGCTCGCTGTGTGGCCCGACGCCTACTACATGACCGCGCCGCTCTTTGGAGTGGCGACCTTCGGTGAGGGCGTTTTCGCCTTCAACCGCGCCAAGATGCTCGCCGGGGACCCCACCGCGGAGATGGTCTTCTTCGACCTGACTTTCTCGAACCCGGGCCTGCAGCGGCTCCTGCCTGCCGACGTCGACGGCGTGCCCCCGCCCCCGGGGACGCCCGGATACCTCGCCGCGCTCACCGCGGACGAGTTCGGGGACGCGGGGGACGGCATCCGCATGTTCGAGGTTCGGCCCGACTTTGCGAACCCGGCTGCGTCCACCCTCACCGAGCTGCCCCCCGTGGGCGTGGCCAGCTACGACCCGACCTTCACCGAGGTCAGCGGCACCTGCTCCGGCTTCGCGTTCACGAGCCGTGACGACATCGACCAGCCGCCGCCCGCCAACTGCGGCCAGCGAGTGGACGCGATCGGCGACCGGCCGATGCACCGGCTGGCCTACCGCAACTTCGGCAGCCACGAGTCGCTGGTCTTCACCCATTCGGTCGACGTCAACAACACCCCTCCCAGCGCTAGCACCGGCCACCAGTCCGGCATCCGATACTACGAGCTGCGCCGCGCGCTTCCCGGGGGGAGCTTCGTGAACTTCGAGCAGGCCACGTTCTCGCCGGACGCGAATCACCGCTGGATGGGAAGCGCGGCCCTCGACGCCCAGGGCAACCTCGCCGTCGGCTACAGCGTCTCCGACGTGACCTCGACCTTCCCGGGTGTCCGGTATGCGGGCCGCCTGGCTTCCGACCCCTCGGGCGGTCTCTTCCAGGGGGAGGCGACGCTCGTGAACGGCGGGCGTTCGCAGACCACGACCGGATCCCGCTGGGGGGACTACAGCGCGATGTCGGTCGACCCCGCGGACGACTGCACGTTCTGGTACACGCAGGAGTACTACGACCCGGTCCTGCCGCCGGCCTGCTCCGCGACCACCTGTTGGCAGACCCGCATCGGCAGCTTCAAGTTCCCGAGCTGCGTCTCGAGCACCACCTTCGGGACCCTGCAGGGCACGGTGACGAACGCGGCCACCGCGGCCCCGCTGCCGGGCGCGCTCGTGCAGGCCAACGGCTACTCCGCAATCACCAACGGGGCCGGCGTGTACTCCATGAGCGTCGCCGCCGGCACCTATACCGTGACCGCCTCGCGCAGCGGCTTCGGGACGGCGTCGGCCACGGGTGTCGTCGTCGCCGGCTCGGGCACCACGACCCAGAACTTCTCGCTGGGCAGCGGAAGCATCGCGGGCGTCGTGACCAATTCCGTGACCACGGCCCCGATCGCGGGGGCGCTGGTCGAAGTGTCGGGCGGCCCCCACGTGCTGACGAGCGGCTCCGGGGCCTACTCGATACCCCTCTCCGCGGGCAACTACGACATAGCCGTGAGCGCGCCGAACTACTTCCCAGCCACCCGGACCGGGCTGGTGGTGGGCACGAGCGGCGCCACCACCACCAACGTGGCCCTCGTCCCCGCCCCCATCCTGGGGGTGAGCAGCACGGCCGTGAACGACAGCATCGGCAACAACAACGGGGTCGTTGACTTCGGGGAGTGCTTCACGCTCGCGGTGACCCTCGTCAACACCGGCACGGTGGGCGCTACGGGAATCCTCGCCACGCTCAGCAGCAGCAGCCCTGGGGTCGTGATCAGCCAGGGGGCTTCGGCCTACCCCAACCTGGCCGCGGGCGGAGGGACGGGCGCCAACCTGACGCCGTTCCTGCTTTCGAGCAGCCCGGCCGCCACGGAGGCGGGCAAGCCGATCAAGCTGACCCTCAACCTGACCACGGCGTCCGGCCCCCTCAGCGTTTCCTTCGATCTCGCTACCGGGGGAGGAGGGGCGCCGAGCGTTTTCGCGGCCACGGGCCCGGTGGCCATTCCGGACAACAGCTTCGTGGGGGCCGCGCTGAACATCCCGGTCGCGGGCTTCACGGGGACGCTCTCCAAGGTGAAAGTGGCGCTGCGGATCACGCACACTTACGACGGCGACCTGATCCTCCGCCTCATCAGCCCGGACAGCACGGTCGTGACCCTCGCGTTCCAGGTCGGGGGGGCTTCACCCGGCTTCGGGACGGACTGCCCGGCCGACGCCAACGACACCACCTTCGACGATGCGGCCTCGACGCCGATCAGCTCCGGCACGGGGACCTTCGTCGGCTCGTTCCGGCCCCAGGAGCCGCTGTCGACCTTCGGCGGAAAATCGGGGGCCCAGGTGAACGGCAACTGGCAGCTCAAGGCGGTCGACCTCGGCCCCGCCGACGTCGGCAACATCGAGTGCGTGACCCTGACCCTCAACGGCACCACGTTCGGGGGCTGCAACGGGTCCGACCTGTCGATCACGAAGACGGACGGGGTCCAGCACTACACCCCGGGCCAGGTCCTCAACTACGCGATCGTCGCCACGAACGCGGGCACGATCACCGCGCTGGGATCGCCGGTGGCGGATACCTTCCCCGCGAGCCTGACCGGCGTCACCTGGACCTGCACGGCCAGCGCCGGCTCCTCGTGCCCCGCCAACGGCGCCGGCAACATCAACACCACCGTCGACCTGCTGGCGGGGGGCACCGCGACGTTCGCCGCGAACGCGACCGTCTCCCCAACCGCGACCGGCAGCATCGCCAACACGGCGACGATCGCCCGCGGCGACGGACGTGACGATCCCATCCCCGGCAACAACAGTGCGACCGACACCAACACGCCGCCGGGGGCCTACTACACGCTCACGCCCTGCCGGCTGATCGACACCCGGAACGCGAACGGTCCGCTCGGAGGGCCCGCGCTCGTGGCGGGGGCCAACCGGACCTTCCAGGTCGCGGGCAACTGCGGCATCCCGGCGAACGCCACCGCCGTCTTCCTGAACGTGACCGTCGTCTCCCCCACCGTGACCGGCAACCTGCGCATCTTCCCGACGGGGGCGGCGGTTCCCACGGTTTCCGCGCTCAACTACTCCACCGGCCAGGTGCGCGGGAACAACGGGATCTATGCCCTGGACGCCACCGGGCGATTCGACATCCGCTGCGCCCAGGCGTCGGGGACGGCCCACGCGGTGGTGGACGTCGCCGGCTACTTCATCGAGTAGCCGCCCGGCGTTCCGGGCCGGGAGCGACCCGCGGGGGCCGCTCCCGGCCGGCTCTTTCCGCTCGGGACCCTACCGCCAGACCGGGTAGGAAGCCGGCCCCGGGTACGACGGGATGGCGGGCTGCCAGGGGAACGAGGACGGGGTGCCGCCGGGGGCAGAGGCACCACTGGGGGCATGGACACGACCCGACACCAGCGGTGGCTCCCCGGTAATCGGATCGACCGGCTGCTCCTTGGTCTCCTCCACCATCGAGGGCTCGCTCGAGCCCGACTCGATCTCGGGCGAGCGGCTCGGCTCCATCTCGGGAGGGTCGATCGGGACCGCCCGCTCGACAGCCCCTGTCGACGATGGGGCCGTCGGCCCCTTCCCCTTCGCCGCCAGGAACAGCATCTCGACACCTCGACCGCTCGGGTCGAGGCGCAGGGCGTAGCTGAGCCCCTGGCCTTCGAGGAGCTGCGAGAGGGCCTCCGCTGCCGATGCGGCGTCGATCTCGACGGTCACGGGCTGGTGGGGCTTCCCCCCCTTTTCGTAGACGACCTGGGTGCCGGTGGCTTCCGAGAAGCGGCTCAGCACCTCGGTCAGGGGCGTGCCCGTCGCCTGGACGATCACCCGTCCGCCCTCGACGCGCACCTGCGTCTCGGAGGCCAGCTCGCGGTCTGGGCAGAGGGTCACCAGCACCAGGAGCAGCGCCCAGCGGCTCAGGCTCATGAACACACTATAGCTGGAAGAGGGGAGATCAAGGCCGATAGGACTGATCCCGGCGCCCCCAGGTCGGGGGCGCCGGGCCCGAGCGAACGCGCTCTTCCCTACTGGAAGTAGCCCGTGACGTCCAAGACCATGTGGACGGTGCCGCCCGCCACGTTGACGCGCGAGAACACCGACAGGTCCGGAATCGCCACAGCGAGCGGAACGATGGCCCCATTACCCAGCGCGGGCTCGCCCGCCGAGTAGTTGAGGTTCGACACGACCGGCTGCGTGGTTCCCGCGGGGAAGAGGGTCAAGAACCCTTGCCCGTTGGGGCCGACTGCGGTCACGTTGACCGACACCGCCTTGGCGCCCACCGGCACGCCGCACACACCCTGTACGGTGAACGAGCGGGTGCCGCCATCCGTGAGGATGGGGCCCTGGGCGGCGCGCGTGTCCGCCACGCGGCACGGAGTCAGGGAGTGGTACTGGAACGGTCCCCCCTGTGCGAACGACGGCGCCGGAAGCGCGACCACCAGCAGGCACGCCGCCACAGCCAAAACCGACACGCGAACTGCCGAGCTATTCATGTCAAGACCTCACTGTCATTACCAACAGGTCCAGACTGTAAACGGCGACTTGTGGTCCGGATCCTAACCCAAACACCCTCATGTCGTCCAGCCCAACCTTACGGCCAAAGCCCCGGGCCAGGCTGTTGCCTGCGTCACACCTCCTGCTCGAAGGACCGGTTGACGTTCCTCTTTATCGCAGACCCGGCGGGACAGTCAAGCCCGCCCCTATTCCGCGCCCTCACTGGAAATAGCCCGTCACGTCGAGAATGAAATGCGTGGTGCCGGACGTCATCCCGCAGTACACGGAAAGATCCCCGGCCGCCCCCAGCCCGAGCAACGCGTTCGTGCCGCGGGTCTGCCCGGCCCGGAAGGTGATCGTGCTCGTGATGGGCCGCAGCTCGTCTGCGGAATAGAGGCGCAGGTTTCCGGCCGCGGTCGGACCCACGACGGTGAGCGTTACCGCGAGGGCCTTCGCCGTGGCCGGGATGCCGCACACGTTCCAGAGGACAAAGTCGCGATTCGCCCCCGCGGCCAGGGCCGGCCCGCCCAGGGACCCGGTGGGATTGCGCGTGTCGACCAGGCGGCAGGGCGGGAGCGTGAAGAAGCCCTGCGGCCCCACGTCGTTGGAGAGCTGGTAGGTCGCGGTGTACGTGGCGGGAGAGGCGGGGGTGGTGATCGCCACCGGGTTGTTCGCTCCGTTCGACCACGACGAGAACACGTAGACGTCGGGCCCGCTCGGCTGCCAGAAGGGCGCGCTCGCGTTCAGCACGTAGGCCCGCCAGGAGGTCACGGTCTGGGGCCCGGTGAGCGGGGTGCCGTTGACGCTCACGGCCAGCCCGGGGGGCGCGGTCACGAACGTGACGTCGACCTTGCTCGGCTGGAGATCGCGGGTCACCGTCGCGGTGGCTCCGGAAAGGTCGGTCGCGGTGAGCTGGATCTCGAGGTAGCTGTTCGCGGCGGCGGCCAGGTCCTCCGGGGCCGGACCCGTGAACGGGATGTTGTTGCCGTTGACCGGTCCCAGGAAGGGATGCGTGTGCGCGGCGTGGTGAAGGATCACCGTCCAGCTCAGCCGGTTCGGGGGCAACGTGCCCTCCTGGGCGTCGGTGGCCTGGCCGGTGAGCGTGATCGTCTGGCCCACGAAGAACGTGTCGGTCGGGCCCGGAGATTGGATCGAGGGCACGGGGGGCGTGTTGCCCGGCTGGACGAGGACGGTCGCGGGAGTGGAGAAGGCGAAGTTGTTGTCCCGGGCCCGCAGGGTGGCGGTGAAGGTCCCCGCCGAGGTGTAGGTGTGGGGCACCGTGAGGCTCGTGGTCACGACGTCGGGGCTGCCGTCACCGAAGCTCCAGAAGTAGGTCAGGGTGTTTCCGGCGTCGGGGTCGCTGCTCCCGGCCGCGCTGAACGTGACGGTGAGGGGCGGTCCGCCCGTGAGCGGCGCGCCCGAAGCCACCGCGATGGGAGGGTTGTTGCCGGGCTGCGCGAAGGAGATACGGCGCACCTGTCCCCCGGCGGCGTAGGTCGTGTAGTAGAGGGCCTGGCCGCCGCCGTAGGGCCCGAAGGCGAGCGACGTGGCGCTGCTCCCCCCGAGGCTGGTCGCGAAGTCTGCGGCGGGACCGGCCCCCGTGCCGGAGAGCTGGAAGATCCATCCGCAGACGTAGTCGGCGAACAGGTACTTGTTGTCGTAGGCGGGCGGCCAGATGCCGTTGGGCACGAAGGCGCCCCCGGTGATCGAGCCACAGCCGTTGGCCGTCGTCCCCGCTATCCCCCCCCGCCCGTAGTCGTAGACGGGGTTCGTCATACCCACCGGGGGAGGCCCGCAGTTCGTCGTGGAGCCGTTGGCGCAATGTCCTTCCCGCACGTTCCAGCCGTAGTCGGCTCCCGCCTGTGCGAGGTCGATCTCCTCCCAGGTGCTCTGCCCCACGTCATTGATGAAGAAGCGCGTGCCCGCCGCGTTGGGGTCGAAGGCGAAGCGGAAGGGGTTGCGATGGCCCCAGGTGTAGGTCTCCTGGCACTTGTTCCCCGGCGTCGTCCCCCCGGTCACCTGGCAGCGGGCGGTGCCCGCGCCCTGGAAGGGGTTGGTCGCAGGAATGAAGGTGGCGTCGTTGATGGTGGTGCCCGCGGGATTGACCCCCACCCTCAGGACCTTGCCCGTGAGCTCGAACTCGTCGCGGGAGGCGTCGTTGGCGCCCGCGCAGCCGCCCCCGGCGTAGTCGCACCCTCCGTCGCCGATCGTGATGTAGAGGTAGCCGTCCTTGCCGAAGGCGACGTCCCCTGCGTTGTGGTTGCCGGCGGGGGAAGGCATGTTGTCCACCAGGATGAGCTCGGAGCCCATCGCGAACGTGTTGCCGGTCATGGTGAACCGGGAGACCCGGTTGACGCAGGTGCTCCCCGTGTTGCGCGTGTAGAAGACGTAGACGAACGGGTTGGCTGGGAAGGCCGGGTCCGTCGCCACGCCGAGGAGCCCTCGCTCCGAGTTCGTACAGATCTGGCCCGCGGGGATGGTGGTGGTCCCGAGGAGGGTCCCCGCTCCGCCGTAGACGCGTAGCGACCCGCCCTGGGACGTGACGAGCATCCGCCCGTCCGGGGCAAAGGTCAGGTCGGTGGGGGAGCCCACGCTGACGAACAGGGCGTCCGTGAATCCGGCGGGCACGGCCGCGCCTGCCGGCGCGGCCAGCGCAAGCGCCGCGGCGAGGGCCCGGGCGGTTCGCATCATGGGATTACCTCACTCGAAATAGCCGTTGACGTCGACGACCACGTGCACGGCCCCGGTGGGCATGAAGCTCTTGAACGCGAACGTCCCCGTACCGGACGAGGCCAGCATGATGATGGCATTGTTGCCGCGCGTCTGCCCCGCAGTGTAGTTCACGCTCGCGACGAGGGGAGGGGTGGCGTTGCCGGGATAGAAGCGCAGGTGACCCGTCGCGGGGGCTCCCACTGCCGTCACGTTCAGGGAAAGGGCCTGGGCGCTCGCGGGGATGCCGCACCGGCCCGTCGCCACCACCACCCGCTCGGTGTTGGCAAGGAGCGCGGGCCCGCCGTAGGGTCCGGACGCGAGGCGCGTGTCGAGCACCCGGCAGGGGGTGAGGGTGAAGAAGCTGAGGGCGCCGGTGCTCGTGGCCACCGGCGGCTGCCAGCCCAGCTCCACCACCTCGAAATCGGAGGCCTTGAGGCTGGAGAAGGCGGGATTGAGAACGCCGTTGTCCCACCGGGTGTCGTAGGCCCCGGTGATGTACATGTCGCTGCCGTTGTCGGCCACGATCAGGCCGTAGGTCTTCATGGCCTGGAAGATCTTCTGGACGTACGCGGGGTAGGAGCTGATGTCCGTGGTCGCTTTGAGGCGGAGGCGGGCGCCCATCGGAAGCGCGAAGGGATCGTTGCTGCTGCTCGCGGTGTGGGAGGCGGGAAACACGTGCCCCTTCGTGAGGTCGACGGTGACGCGGAAGGCGTGCTTGATCGGCCCCGAGCCAAACGTCTCGTCGTACCGGACGAGGCCGGGGAGGATGGCGAGCCCGGCGGCGTCCGCGCTCGTCCAGCCCTCGGGCCGGCGACCGTTGCCGTCGAGCATGAAGATGGCGCCCGAGTCGGCCTCCCAGCGCCCCGCTCCCGCGTTCCAGTGCGTGGCGTAGAGCTCGTAGAGGATCCGGTTGTCGCGGTCCACGACGATCATGTGGCGGTCGCCGCTGGTGCCGCCCCCGGGCTGCCCGCCCTCTATCCATCTCGGCTCGGTGCGCGCGCCGACCGGGATCGGATACCCGGGCGGACGTCCCGGCGCGCCCGGATCGCTCTCGGAGGGGTAGCCGTTGCTGAAATCGACCACCTGCAGGCCCTGGGTGCCGGGGACGACCGCGTAGATCATCCCGTACGTGCCGAAGGGGGTGCCGTCGTTGCCTCCGAAGTCGGGATGCAGGCCGGTCCCTCCGCCGATCAGGCTGATGTAGCTCGCGCTCCCGGTCTGCACGGGGGCCCCGCTGATGTCGACGTTCCACCAGTTGTCCGGGGGAAACAGGGGAAGGGGGCTCGGGAGTGGCGCGGGAGGCTGGGGAGCCTGGGCGAAGGCCGGAGTGCAAAGAAGCGCCAGGCCGAGGCCGAGACGCAGTGCGGACAGCTTCATGACGGCGTGAGACTGGCACGAGGGCAGGGCGCGGGGGGGTGACGGTCCGCACAGGCCGGTAAGGCCTTGATCCGGCAATGCTCCGGGATACTCGGTCCTCAACGCGTGGAGGAGTGAGCTTCCCGCCGATCAACGGACGTGAGGGGGAACGTACGGTAGTAGGGAATCGGCACCTCGCGCCGCAGCGCGTCCTGGAACCCCGGCGGGCAATCTCCGAGAAGCCGCTCGTGAAGCACGGTGTGACCGTCGAAGAGCGCGTCGTAGAGCCCGAGGTAGCGGCAGCCCGTCTCGAGATCCCCCTGGGCCATCGAGTCCTCGCCGAGCAGCTTGATCGCCGGGAAGTAGTGGGGAGCGCGGTCGAGAACCTTCACGAGCGCGCGGCGGCCCGCGCGGTGATCGCCACCGTCGATCCGGAGCCAGGCGCCGTCGACGCAGGCCGTGAGCTGTCGCGGGTCGAGACGACAGGCCCGCTCCTGGGCCGAGACGTCACCCTTCGAGTTGACCGCGAGGTACTCGGCGCCGGCGACACGGAGCAGGCCCCAGACCACCCCCGCCACCAGCAGCCCCGAGGCGGCCAGGCCCCAACCGGCGGCGATCGCTGGCGACGGCGTGGCCGCCTCTGGGGGCTCGAGGCAGGCCCAGGCGAATCCCAGCAGCACCGCCCCGGTCAGCGAAGGAAAAGCCATCTCGAAAGGAAACTGGAGGAAGGCCTCGACCGCGAGAAAGACCGTGACCGATCCCAGGAGCCGGCCCGGCGGTGACCGCCAGGATCCGATGACCGGGCTGCGGTGGAGCGACCGGAGGAGGTGGACGAGCAGTGCGGTCAGGAGCGCCGACGTCACGAGGCCCTCCTCGGCCAGCACCCGGAGGTACTCATTGTGCGGCGAGCGGAAGATGAGCGACTCGCTCGGGCGGGTGCGGCCGCCGAGCGCGTAGGGGATGAAGGCCTGCTCGAAGTTGCCCGCGCCGACGCCCAGGGGATGGTCGCGGATGAGGTCCAGTGTGTCGGACCACGCGGCGAGCCGCAGACGCACGCTTTCGCGCTTGAGGGCCCCGGCCTCGAATGGAGCCGACGGGACGAAACGCACGAGGGCGACGAGAAGGACCGCGGCGGCGGCCGTACGGAGGAGCGTCGAAGGCCGACCGATGAGGAGCAGGAAGACGACCACGCCGGCCAGGGCGAGCAGGACCGAGCGGGTCCCCAATAAATAAAGATTGACGAGGCCGGCTCCCAGGAGCGCGGCCCGGAGAGCGAGGGCGAGCCGGGGCCGACGCGAGCCCTCGGCCGCGGGCACGGAGGAAAGCAGCACCGTCAGGGCGAGGCCCACGAACTGGGCGGCCATGTTGACGTTGCCGAAGGTCGCGGAGACCTGGTCCCCCGCGATGAGCCAGGGCAGGGGCTGCCGGCCCGTGCCCTGGAGCAGGCCGAGGACGATCACGATGGCCGCGGAAGTGGCCACCCCCGCCCGGAGCGGCGCGAGGGCCAGGCCCGCGCGCCTGAAGTACGAGAACGCCGCGAGGGCGAGGAGCACGAAGCTCGTCCGGACGAGCAAGGGCTCGAGCGCCCAGGCCGGGCCGCGGCGCAGGCTGCCGAGCACGACGAGGGCCACGAGGGCGGACGACGCCAGGCCCGTGCGTTGCGGGAAGGCGGGACCGCCCGAGCGGGGGCCGACAACGCGCTCCCCCAGGAACCACGCCACCGCCAGGGCTTCGAGCGCGTACCACTTGACGGAGGTGAACTGGTCGGCGAAGCGGGGAGAGGCGGCGAGCGGCACCACGAGGAACGCGAGAAAGACGAAGCCGTGGCCGAGCGCTTCGCGCAGACGCTCACGCCGAATCAGGGGCATCGCCGCCGGCGAGCATACCGCGGGCGCCCGGCCGTCCGCCGGAGGTCGGCTACTTTCCGATCACCTTCACCACGGCGGTGGAGCCGGGGTACTTCTCCCCGCTCATCGGCTCGCTCGGCCCGCCCAGGCAGCCGGCGAGGAACGCCTCCGCCCGCCCGTAGAAGTCGATGCGGTTCTCGGGCCGGGCGAAGCCGTGGCCCTCGTCGGGATAGAGCACGTAGATCACCTTGCCCTTGTTCTTCTGGATGGCGGTCACGATCTGCTCCGACTCGGCCGGCTTCACTCGCGGGTCGTTGGCCCCCTGGGCGATCAGCAGCGGCCGCACGATCCTGTCGGCCCGGAAGAGCGGGGAGGCGCTCTTGATGAGCTCCGCATCCCGGGGGTCGTCCACGTTGCCGACACGCACGTCGAAGCGCGAACGCAGCGGCTTCCAGTAGGGCGGTATCGAGGAGATGAGCGTCTTGAGGTTCGACGGTCCCACCACGTCCACCCCGCACGCGAAGACGTCGGGAGTGAAGGCGAGCCCGGCGAGGGTGGCATACCCGCCGTAGGAGCCGCCGTAGATCGCGATCTTCTTGGGGTCGGCGACGCCCTGTCCGACTGCCCACTGCGCGGCGTCGACCAGGTCGTCCTGCATCTTGACGCCCCATTGCTTGAAGCCCGCGCTCAGGAACTTCTTCCCGAATCCGATGGAGCCCCGGTAGTTGACCTGCAGCACCGCGTAGCCCCGGTTCGCCAGCCACTGGACCTCGGGCTCGAAGCCCCAGCGGTCGCGCGCCCAGGGCCCTCCGTGGACGAGCAGCACCAGGGGCAGGTTCCTCGCGGCCGTGTTGAAGGGCAGCGTGAAGTACGCGGGCAGGTTGAGTCCATCGCGGCTCCGCAGCTGGAGGGGTTGCATCATCGCCAGGGGCAGACCCTCCAGCTTGGGCTGGGCGGTGAACAGCAAAGTGCCCCTCCGGGTCGCCCGGTCCCAGGTGTAGTAGCGCACGGGTGCCTGGTCGGAGCTGTACGCCACCAGCCAGGTCGCGTCCTGCGCGTCCCGGTTGACGACCGTGAAGTCCCCGTCGTAGAGGTTGGTCAGGCCCGTGAAATCGGCTTGAACCGCGGGGTCGACGACCATCCACCAGGCCCGCGCGGCCGCGAAGGAGACGGCCTCGACCGCGTGCTTGCGGGGATGGACCATGACGCCGTCGGCGTCCACGTAGGAGGAAGCGAGGACCTTCTCCGCCCCGGTGGCGATCTCGCGCTCCACCACGCGGGTGGTGTCGCTTCCGACGGAGGAGGTGAGGATCGCCGCTTTCCCATCGGCCGTGAACGCCTCGAAGGTCAGGATCTCCTCCGGGCCCACCTTGAGCCAGCTCCGCCAGGGCGACTTCGCGTCGTCGCGGACGCGGATCTCGGTGCCCCCGTCTTGTGTGGCCACCTGGGCCGCCCGGACCTGGAGCTGCGCATCCGCCTTCCACTCCGCCACGTCGCCCGGGTTCTCCGTGTCGAGCGCGAGGGCTCCGGTCTTGAGGTTCAGCCGGTGGACGTCGAAGAGCCGCGGATCGCGCTTGTTGATCTGGACGAGCACCTCGTCGGGAAAGGCCGGCTCCATGGCCGTGATGTCCGCCCGCACTCCCGGGAACGGCGTGTGGTCCTGGACCTTTCCCGACTCGAGGTCCACCCCGTAGAGGTGCCAGTTCTCGTCCCCGTCCGCGTCCTGGAGGTACAGGATCGTCCGGCTGTCCTCCGCCCAGTGGTAGACGCGGATGCCGCGCTTCTTGTCGGCGGTGACGATCTTGTCGTCGTCCTTGCCGATGGTCTTCACCCAGACCTGGAGCACGTTGGCCTTGTCCGGGGCGGTCCAGGCCAGCCGCTTGCCGTCGGGGGAGATCCGCGCGCGGTACTTCTCCGGGTTTCCGAAGAGGGTTTCCCGCGGGATGAGCGCCGACAGCTCGGCCGTGCACACGCCGGCCGGACCGAGGCCGAGCAGCCCCGTGACCAGGAGGCTACGGGTCCAGCGCCGGCAAGGACGTCTCTCCATGGATGACCTCCGCAACGCTCTCATCCTAGCTTTCCGGCTCCCGCGGCGCGATCGGCCCGCCGCTCAACCATGCTACACTTCCGGTATCGGCCGGACGCCTTTTGGGCTTGGCGCTACCCCCCCTCCCGGGTTGGCGCGCCCCAGGTCGCAGGCAACGTTTGGACGTCAGCTGGGGAGCCCGGGCCACGGGCCTTTGGGAGGGAACCATGGCCAGGAACGAGAACGTTTCGCTCGTGGGTCGGGGCATCGCCTTCCTGATCCTGCAGGGCGCCCTCGTTCCGGTGGCGCTGGCCGCGCCGGCCAGCTACAACACCGTCCTGCCCTGCCGTGTGTTCGACAGCCGCCGGCCCGCGGACGGTCCCGCCCTCTCGCCCGGCGTGGCGCGGACGATCAACGTGGCCGGGGTGTGCGGGGTGCCCGCGAGCGCCACCTCGGTGACGATGAACGTGGCGGTGACCCAGCCCACGGCGACCGGCTTCGTGCGCGTGTTCGCGTCGGGTCCTCCCCCCTCTCCGTACTTCACCGTCAACTACTCGGCCGGACAGACGCGGGGCAACAACGCCATCGTCCAGCTCTCCCCGGGAGGGCAGGTGGACGCCTTGGCGTCGATGCCGACCCTGGCGACCGTGCACGTGATCCTCGACGTGTTCGGCTACTTCGTGGACGACGCGTCGCCCACCGCCCAGGACGACTCGGACACGGTGACCGAGGACGCGCTGGCCACGACGATCGACGTCCTCGCCAACGACACCGACCCCGACGGGGGGCCGATCTCCGTCTCGTCGGTCACGCAGCCCGCGAACGGCACGGTCGTGATCACGAACGGGGGCGCCGATCTCACCTACCAGCCGAGCCCCAACTACTGCAATGCCCCGCCGGCGACTGCGCCCGACTCGTTCACTTACACCGTGTGGCCCGGGGCCTCCATTGCCACCGTTTCCGTCACGGTCGACTGCGTGAACGACGCGCCTGTGCTCGGAGGCGTGGGCACGGTGGCGTTCACGGAAGGCGGCCCGCCCGTCCTGGTGGCGCCGGCCCTCACGGTGGCGGACGTGGACGACGTGAACCTCGAGTCGGCGATCGTGATGATCTCGAACCTGCTCGACTCGGGTTTGGAGTTCCTGGCCACGAACACCACGGGAACCTCGGTCACGGCCAACTACGTGGCGCCGAACCTGCTCCTGACCGGCACCGACAGCGTGGCCAACTACGAGCTCGTCCTGCGCCGGGTGACGTACCAGAACACGGCCGCCAACCCCGACATCATTCCCCGGTTCGTGGCCTTCGTGGCCAACGACGGCAGCCTGGACAGCAGCGAGGCCCTCGCCACCGTCCTCGTGACCCCGGCCAACGACGCCCCGGTTCTCACCGCGGGGGGCGGAGCGCCCACCTTCACGGAGGACGGAGGGCCGGTGGCCGTCGACCCCGGCCTCTCGGTCACGGACGTGGACGACGTGAACCTCGAGTCGGCCACGGTGACGATCGCGAACCTCCTCGACGTGGGAGCGGAAGCGCTCGCCGCGGGCACCGCGGGCACTTCGATCGTGGCCAGCTACACCGCTCCCACGTTGACACTGATCGGCTCGGACACCCTGGCCCGCTACCAGCAGGTGCTGCGGAGCGTGACCTACGCCAACACCTCCCAGAACCCGAACGCCACGCCGCGCTCGATTGCGTTCACGGCGAACGACGGGACGGCCAACAGCAACACGGTCACCAAGGCCCTGACGGTGACGCCGGCGAACGACGCGCCGGTGCTGACCGCGGGGGGCGGCTCGCCCACGTTCACCGAGGACGGGCCGGCGGTGGCGGTGGATCCCGGCCTCACCGTCAGCGATGTGGACGACCCGAACCTCGAGTCGGCCACGGTGACGATCACGAACCTCCTCGACGGGGGAGCGGAAGCGCTCGCGGCGAACACCACGGGAACCTCGATCGTAGCCAGCTACGCCGCTCCCACGTTGACGTTGATCGGCACGGACACGCTCGCCCACTACCAGCAGGTCCTGCGCAGCGTGACCTACCTGAACAGCTCGCAGAACCCGAGCACGACCGCGCGCCCGATCGCGTTCGTGGCCAACGACGGGACGGCCAACAGCAACACCGCCACCACCTCGGTCGGCGTCACCGCGGTGAACGACGCGCCGGTGCTGACCGCGGGCGGCGGCTCGCCCACGTTCACCGAAAGCGGGCCCCCGGTGACGGTGGACCCGGCGCTCCTCGTGACGGACGTGGACGACGTGAACCTCGAGTCGGCCACCGTGACGATCGCGAACCTCCTCGACGTGGGAGCGGAAGCGCTCGCCGCGGGCACCGCGGGCACTTCGATCGTGGCCAGCTACACCGCTCCCACGTTGACGCTGACCGGCTCGGACACCCTGGCCCGCTACCAGCAGGTGCTGCGGAGCGTGACCTACGCCAACACCTCCCAGAACCCGAACGCCACGCCGCGCTCGATTGCGTTCACGGCGAACGACGGGACGGCCAACAGCAACACGGTCACCAAGGCCCTGACGGTGACGCCGGCGAACGACGCGCCGGTGCTGACCGCGGGGGGCGGCTCGCCCACGTTCACCGAGGACGGAGGGGCGGTGGCCGTGGATCCCGGCCTCACCGTCAGCGATGTGGACGACCCGAACCTCGAGTCGGCCACGGTGACGATCACGAACCTCCTCGACGGGGGAGCGGAAGCGCTCGCGGCGAACACCACGGGAACCTCGATCGTAGCCAGCTACGCCGCTCCCACGTTGACGTTGATCGGCACGGACACGCTCGCCCACTACCAGCAGGTCCTGCGCAGCGTGACCTACCTGAACAGCTCGCAGAACCCGAGCACGACCGCGCGCCCGATCGCGTTCGTGGCCAACGACGGGACGGCCAACAGCAATACCGCCACCACCTCGGTCGGCGTCACCGCGGTGAACGACGCGCCGGTGCTGACCGCGGGCGGCGGCTCGCCCACGTTCACCGAAAGCGGGCCCCCGGTGACGGTGGACCCGGCGCTCCTCGTGACGGACGTGGACGACGTGAACCTCGAATCGGCCACCGTGACGATCGCGAACCTCCTGGACGCGGGCCTGGAAATTCTGGCCGCCAACACGGGCGTGACCTCGATCGCGGCCACCTACACAGCACCCACGCTGACCCTGACTGGCACGGACACCCGAGCCAACTACCAGGCGGTCCTGCGGAGCGTGACCTACTTCAGCAGCTCCCAGAGTCCGAACACCACGGCCCGGACGCTCCAGTTCGTGGCGAACGACGGAACGGTGAACAGCAACACGGTGGCGACAACCTTGAGCGTCATTTCCCTCAACGACGGCCCGGTCCTGACCGCGGGAGGCGGTTCTCCCACGTTCACGGAGGACGGCGCCGCGGTGGTCGTGGACAACGGCCTCACCATCACCGATGTGAACGACACGAACCTGGAATCGGCCACGGTGACGATCACGAACCTCCTCAACGCGGGGGCGGAAGTGCTCGCCGCGAACACCGCAGGCACCTCGATCCTGGCCAGCTACGTCGCTCCCACGGTGACTTTGACCGGATCGGACACGCTCGCCAACTACCAGGCGGTTCTCCGGAGCGTGACCTACGCCAATACCTCCCAGAACCCGAACACCACCCCGCGCAGCCTGGCCTTCCGCGCGAACGACGGCACGGACCTCAGCAACATCGTGACCACGCTCGTCACCGTGGTGGCCGTCAACGACGCTCCGGCGGTGGCGGGCACGGGGACGGTGACGTTCACGGAGGACGCGGGGGCGGTGGGGGTGGCCTCGGGCCTTCTCGCGACCGATGTGGACAACACGAGCCTGGCCTCGGCCACGGTGACGATCACCAACGTCGTGGACGCGGGGTTCGAGGTGCTGACCGTGAACACGGGGGCCACCGCGATCGTCGCGAACTACGTCGCACCGACGCTGACCCTGACGGGTGCGGACACCCTGGCCAACTACCAGGCGGTCCTGCGCACCGTGGCCTACAACAACGCCTCCGACACACCCAACCCCACGCCTCGAAGCATGGCCTTCACGGTGAACGACGGGAGCGTGAACAGCAACATTGCGCTGGCCACGGTCGAGGTGGTGCCCGTCAATGACCCGCCGATCCTGACCACGAACCCGATCACCTACCTCACCGTGGGCAACACTCAGCTCCACGTGGCCGGTGACACCTTGCCGGGCGTAGCTTCCATCGCCGATCCGCAGGGGGCCTTGACCAAGAGCTCTCCCACCGACGCCGACGGTCCGGTGGCGCCCTCGGTGGTGGCGGCCTCCGGGCCGAGCGCGAACGGCGGCCGCTTCACGATCGACACCGACGGATCGTTCACGTACGTCCCCCCGGTCGGCTTCGCGGGCACCGACTCCTTCACCTACGAGGTGACGGACGCGCTCGCATCCGTGATCGGCACGGTCAACGTGACGGTCTCGTCGGTGGTCTGGTACGTGCGGGACGTGGTCGACGCCAACAACCCCGCGGGGGGCGACGGCCGCTCCACGAACGCGTTCGAAACCCTGGCCGCGGCCCAGACCGCCTCGGGCGACAACCACTACGTCTTCGTCTTCGAGGGAAACACGGCCACCACCCCGCTCGCCGGGGGCATCGTGCTGAAGGACGGCCAGAAGCTGTACGGGGAAGGCGTGGGCCTCAACGTGGGCGGCTTCGGCGACATCGTCCCCGCCGGGAACCCGCCGCGGATCAACAACGCAACGCCGGGGGCGACGCGGTCTCCGTGCCCGCCACCACGGGCAACCGCAACGGGGTGGAGATCCGCGGGCTCGACCTCCAGGCCAGCGCCAACGCGATCGACGTGACGGCTTCCGGCGCGAACGCGGTGAATGTGACCATCACCAGCAACACCATCCGGTTTGCCGGAGAGGAAGGCATCGACCTCAACGCCGGCTCCACGGGCCTCTTTACCGCCATCGTCCAGGGCAACACCATCGTCGCCAGCGGAAACGGCTTCGACGCCCGCACCTCGGCCCCCGGTCAGCTCCGGGTGGACTTCAGCACGAACACGGTGTTCTCCCTCGGCGAACGCGGTGTTCATCGACGGCAGCGGGGGCGGCTCCACGATCATCACCGGCTTCGCGAGCAACGTCGTCATGCCAACACGGTGGGCGCCGGCATTGTCGTCAACGTCGCCACGTTCGACGCGACCCCCGGCGGGCTCCCCTTCGACCCGGTCTCCGGAGGCCAGACGGCGATCGGCGTGCCCGGCAACGGCATGGGCGGCGCGGGCATGGTCCTCACGAACGTCTCCGGCCACCTCGCCTTCACCGACCTCGACGTCTTCGCCGACGGCGGGGTGGGCCTGCGCGTCATCGGAACCGGAGCGTTCACCGGATCGGCGGGTACCCAGGTCTCGGTGGGGGCGGGAGTGGCCACCATCGCCGCGGTCGCCGGGCCCGGCGCCGACCTCGCTTCGATGACCGCGAACCTGCCCCTCGCCTCGCTCTCCAGTTTGAGCAGCGTGACCACGGGGGTCTCCCTGGTGAGCGTGGCCGGCACCTTGTCGGCGCCGTCGGGCGCGATCACGAACGCGGCCGGGACCGACTTCGCCATCGACGGGGGGACGGGCAATATCACCTACGGGGGGACGATCACCGACGACGTGGGCCCGCTCGTCACCGTCGCCAACAAGACGGGCGGGTCGTCCGTGTCCTTCACGGGCGCCATCAGCGACTTCGATGACGGAGACGGCGGCGGCGTTTCGCTGACGAACAACGGGGGAGGCGGCGGGGCCACCATCACGTTCTCCGGCGGCCTCGTGCTCAACACGGGCGACAACCCCGCTTTCACCGCGACCGGAGGAGGCACGATCAACGTCTGCGACGAGAACCCCTGCGCCCCCGCCACGGGCGGGCTCGTCAACACGCTCACCACCACCACCGCTACCGCCCTCAGCGTGACGAACACGACGATCGGTACGAACGGCCTCGCCTTCAGGAGCGTCTCCGCGAACGGTGCGACGAGCGGCATCGTGCTGAACAACACCGGGGCGGGCGGGCTGACGGTCACCGGCGACGGAGGGGGAGCGGCCAACGGCTCTGGAGGCACCATCCAGGGGGCGACGGGCCCCGGGATCTCGCTCACCACCACCGGCCCCGTCCGCCTGACGCAGATGAACGTCCAGAACGGCGCCGATCACGGCATCCTGGGCACCAGCGTGGCCGGATTCGCCCTCAATCGCTGCACGATCGCGAACAACGGCAACGCCGCGGGAGAGGACGGAATCGACCTCACGGGTCTGACCGGCAACGTGAGCATCACGAACAGCACGATCAGCGGCTCCCGCGCGCGCAACGTGTTCCTGCACAACACGTCGGGCACGGTGACCAGCCTCCTCCTCCAGGGCAACACTATAGGGGACAACAGCGCCACCGCCGACGGCCAGGAGGGGGTCTTCCTTCAAGTGCCCACGGGCAGCGCGTCGTTCGCCTCGGTCCTCGTGACCGGGAACACGTTCACCAACAACCGCACCACCGGACTGCGGGTGAGCGCCGAGGGGACGGGCAGCGTGGGCATGATCGAGGTCACCGGCAACACCTTCACGGGCAATCCCATCGGCGTCGACCTCGCGACCAACGGCCACGCGAACATCGACTTCAACGTCCACGACAACCCGACGATGGTCGGCGATCGCACCCAGGTCAACATCGCGAACAACGGCAGCGCGGGCTCGGTGATGCGAGGACACATCCGCAACAACCCCAACATCGCGCTGAACCCCGCCGCCGGCGGCAAGGGGATCTCGGTGGTCGCAGACGGCGGAGGCACGATCGTCGTCAACGTCGAGAACAACGCGGTCGCCGGCTTCGGCGACAGCGGCATCCACGTGGAACGCACGTGGCGGCCCGGCCCAGGTCGACGCTCGGATCAGCAGCAACACGGTCTCCACCACCGCCGTCTCCTCGCTCGCCGGACTCCTCCTGCACATCGGAAACGGCGGGGGAGCGAGCCGCCTCTGCGCGAACGTGGGCGGCAACAACATGAGCGGGGGCCCGGGGGCGGTCGCAGACTACCAGGTCCACCGGTTCACCTCGCCCTCGGCCACGTTCCAACTCCAGGGACTGTCTCCCTCGCCGGCCACCGCGGCGCAGGCGGCGGCGTTCCTGATCTCGACGGACGTCGCGCCCCCCGCGACCGCATTCGTGGAGAACGGCGACTACACGAACGGCGTCTGCGCAGTCCCGCCGTTCTAGGCGCTTCTCCGTTGCTTGCAGACCGGGGACCCGCCGGATAGTCTGCCGGAGCCGCCCGTAGCCACGGGTCGACCCTCCAGATGACTCTCTCTGCAGCAATCGGGTACGCGTTCGTGATCGCCGCTGTCGTCTCCCTGGCCACCACTCCCCTGGTCGTCGCAGTCGGCGCGCCGCTTCGGGCTGCTCGACCATCCCGGTCCGCGCTCCTCGCACCAGTCCCCCACCCCGAGGGCGGGTGGTCTCGCCATCGTCCTCGGTGTGGGTTCGGTGCTCGTCATGGCCTTGCCCCTCTGGTCTCCCCGCCCCGACGCAGTGGCATTCGTGCTCTCGGGGGCTCTCGTGGCGCTGGTCGGCCTGCTCGACGATCGCTTTCGCGTGAGCCCGCTCGTCCGGCTCGCCGTGCATCTCGCCGCGGCCGTGATCCTCGTGGGCGTGGCCGGCCCCTTCGTGCGACTGCCACTCCCGCCGCCGCTCGACCTCCCGCTCGGATTCGCGGGGGCGCCGCTGGCGGTCCTCTGGATCGTGGCCGTGGTCAATTTCTACAACTTCATGGACGGGCTGGACGGACTGGCCGCGATCCAAGCCGTGATCACGGGAGGGGCGCTCGCGCTGGCGGGCGTGGATCCGCTCTGCAGCGTCCTCGGGGCCGCCGTCGCCGGAGGGAGCGCGGGCTTCCTCCCCTACAACTGGGCGCCCGCCCGGATCTTCCTGGGGGACGTGGGCAGCGGGCTACTGGGCTATACTCTCTCTGCGATCCCTTTTCTGGCTCCGCTGGAGACGAGGGATGGGGTGGTACTCCTGGTCGGAACCAGTTTGTGGCTGTTCCTCGCCGATCCCACCGTGTGCCTCCTGTGGCGTCTCGCACGGGGTGGGCGCTGGTACGAGGCGCACCGTGAGCACCTCTACCAACGCTGGGCAAACGCGGGCGCCGGGCACGCACGCGTCACGGCCTGGATCGCCGTCGGATCGACCTTGACCACGCTCGCCGGTCTCCTCGCTTGGCGCCACCGACCGGCCGCGTTCGCCTGGGCCGCGCTCGCGCTCGGCACCGGGTTCTTCGCCCTCGAGCGGCGGGTGGTGCGCCGTCTCGAGCAACGAGCCTCGATCGAATGACTGATTCCGGGACGGGCGACGGGACGAGGCCGGAGAACGGCGGTCGCCGCCGGGGCTCCTGGGCGCGTTCGTCCCTGGTGGCGATGCTCCGGCGCGTCGGCGGCTCGCGTCGCTACGCGGTGATCGTGGCCGGAGACGCCGTCGCCACCACCTTCGCCCTCTACCTCGCCTTCCTCCTGCGCTTCGAGGGCCACATCCCCCCGGAGCGGATCGACCAGTTCCTTCGCTGCCTGCCCCCCCTCCTGTTCATCCGCGCGAGCCTCGGCGTGGCCTTCGGGACCCATCGCTGGTCCTTCCGGCTCTCGGGGATCCACGAGGGAATGCGCCTCGTCCACGCCACCCTCACCGGCAGCGTCTGCTTCGCCACCGCCTTCTACTTCGTCCAGCGGGCGGCCAAGGACTTTTCCATCGGCCCTCCCCGCTCCGTGATCGTCATCGAGTTCCTCCTCACCACGGTCTTCATCGGCCTGTCGCGCTTCTCGCTCCGCGTGTCCGAGGCCTGGGGCGCGACCCGCCTCCGCCCGCGGGGAGACGGCTGGGTCAGGACCGTGATCGTGGGCGCGGGCAGCGCGGGGGAGCTGCTCCTGCGCGACCTCGAGCGGTCCGACGAGCACAACTACCACGTGCTGGGTTTCGTGGACGACTCGCCCAGCAAGTGGGGGACCACGATCGGGGGTCGGCCGGTGCTCGGCTCCCTCGAGAAGCTCCCCGAGCTCGCGCGCCGGTGGCGGGCGGAGCAGCTCCTGTTCGCCATCCCGCGCCTTCCCGCGGACCGGCTGCGGAGCGTCCTCGACAGCTGCGCCGACCTCAAGCTCGGCTACAAGATCCTCCCCGTCTCCTACGCCTACCTGCACGACCGCCTGAGCGTGTCGATGCTCCAGGACCTGGCCCCCGACGACCTCCTCCTCCGCAGCCCCGTGAGCTTCGACCAGGTCGAGATCCGTGCCCACGTCCGGGGCAAGCGCCTGCTCGTGACGGGGGCGGCCGGCTCCATCGGCAGCGAGATCTGCCGTCAGCTCGCGGACCACGAGCCCGCGAGCCTCATCCTCGCCGACATCAACGAGAACGACCTCTACTTCCTCTTCCGGCACCTCCAGCGCGTCCACCCCACCCTGGCCGTGATCCCCGAGGTGGTGGACGTGCGCGACGCGGCGCGCCTGCGCCAGCTCGCGGACCGGCATCGTCCCCACCACGTGCTCCACGCCGCTGCCCACAAGCACGTCCCGCTCATGGAGAGCAACCCCGAGGAAGCGGTGAAGAACAACGTGGTCGGCTGCCGCAACGTGCTGGAGATGGCCGACGGCGGGGGGGCCGAGCGGTTCGTGCTGATCTCGACGGACAAGGCGGTGAACCCCTCGAGCGTGATGGGGGCCACGAAGCGCCTCGCCGAGATGCTGGTGGGCGACTTCTCGCGGCGGTCGCGCACGACCTTCGCCATCGTCCGCTTCGGCAACGTGCTCGGCAGCGCGGGCAGCGTCGTCCCGCTCTTCAAGTCGCAGATCGCCAGGGGCGGTCCGGTGACCGTGACCCACCCCGACTGCCGTCGTTTCCTGATGACGATCCGCGAGGCGGTGGGCCTGATCCTGCTCGCCGGGCTCGGAGGCGAGGGGGGGCTCTACGTCCTCGAGATGGGCGAGCCCATCCGCGTCCTCGACCTCGCCCGCAGCATGATCACGCTCGCGGGCAAGGTCCCGGACCAGGACATCCCGATCGTCCTCACCGGACTGCGCCCCGGCGAAAAGATCGACGAGGAGCTGATGACCGAGGAGGAAGCCCGGGACAGCCGGCGGGTGAGGGACGGGATCCTGTCCGTCCCCAGCCCGGGGGCGCCCGACGACCTGCTGACGCGGATCGAGAACCTCGAGCGCCTTGCCTCCCGGGCGGACCGCCAGGCGATCCGGGCCGGCCTGCGCGAAGCCCTCCCCTGCTATTCGCCGACCGCGGAGGCGGAGATCGCCGAGGTGCCCCCCGGCCTGGAGGAAGACGCCTTCACCCCGGCCGAAGCCTAGAGCGCCTGCAGCTTCTTCTTCGCTTCGGGGTAGGAGAGGGCGCGCTCCAGGGTGTTCGCGTTCGATGCCACCACCTCCTGGTAGGCCTTCTTCGCGGCTTCCTTGTCCCCCAGCTTCTCGTACGCGCGGGCGAGCAGCAGCACGTGGAAGGGATCGGTCGGGTTCGCCTTCTTGAGGTACTCGACCGCGGCCCCCGCGTCCCCCGCCGCGAGCTTGAGATAGCCGGCCAGGTAGTTCCAGGCGGGCTCGAACTGCTTGGCCGGCTCGCCCCCCTCGTCGATCATCTTGCGCACCACCTGCGCTTCCTTCCACGCCTCGTCCGACTTTCCCATGCGGGCGAGGGTGCGGGCCTTGCCGTGCTCGAGCCGGCCGAGCCAGATCTTCTTCTGCGTCTCGTCGAGCCCGCTGCCGGGGACGCTGGCATAGCCCTTCTCGTAGGCGTTCATGGCCTCGGAGTAGCGCCCGTTCTCGAGGTTGATGCGGGCGATCGAGTTCCAGATGAAAACCTCGGGGAGGCCGAAGGGAGCGCCCGCGTTCTTGTACTCGTCCACGAAGGCGTGGAGCGGCTGGAGGGCGGCGTCGACATTGCCCTCGTAGAGGTACGTGAACGACTCCCCGTAGCGGATGGGCCCGGCCGCCCCGCCCGGCGGCACCAGCTTCAGCGCGCTCTGGAACGCGCGGCGGGCTCCGTCGTAGTCGCCCTGCAGGATGAGCAGGTTGGCGAGGAAGGCGTGAACGCGCGGGGTCGACGCGTCGAGGGCCTTGGCCCGCTCGTAGGCGGCCCGCGCCTGGTCGTTCTGGCCCTGCGCGGCGTAGATCTGGCCGAGGAGCATGTCGAGGACGCGGTCCTCCGGATAGTCCTGGTTCAGCTTGGTGAGCGGCTCGATCGCACCCTCCGGCTTGTTGCCGCGGGCGATCACCATCGCCTCGACGAAGCGCTTCTCGAAGTCGGAGCCGTTCTTGCTCAGCTCCACCGCGCGGTCGAGATGCTTCTGGTTGTCGGGGGGCGGCGTCACCGCCGAGAGGTAGTAGAGGCCGAGGCACCACTCGGGATCCGCGGCCACGACCTTCTCGGCGAGCTCCGGTCCTCCCCCGAAGTTCTCGATCCGCTGCCGGAGCTCGATGAGCCCCTTGCGGGCCTCTTCCGATTTCGTGCTCCACTCGTACTTCTTGACGGCCTCGGCGGCGGGCGCGCCCACCGCGAGCGCCCACCCGAGACCGGCCGTCCAGACGAGCCGCTTCAGCTCCATCGCCCCTCCGCTCACACTGCCCCCGTCACGCCGCAGTACGGGGAGGGAGGATAGCAGATTCCCCGATCTCTTGTCTGTTCAAATACTTGAGCGGATTCCTGGCCCCACTTCGGGAGGTCTTGCCCGCCTAGCCCAGGCCGGCGAGCGCCTCCTCCAGCCGGGGCATCGCGGCCTCGATGTCGTCCAGGCCGATGGCGCCGCCGCTCAAGCGGAACCATCCGTCGTCGGCGGGCGCGCCGAAAGCCTGGAACGGGACGACGGCCACTCCCGACGCCTCGAGGAGATAGCGGCGGACTTCCTCGTTCGTGCGCAGGACCGCCCCCGCCGGGGTGCGCCGTCCGAAAGGAAGGAAGCGCGCGGCCAGGTACATCGCCCCCTGCGGGGGAATGCTGTCCACGGGCAGCCCGCGTCCCTTGAGGGCCTGCAGCCCGCGATGGAGGGCGGCGAGGCGCGCCTCGACCCCCGCGTTGAAGGACTTCCTGAACTCGCGGATCGCGGCGGGGTCGTCGAGGAGACCGACCGTGGCCACCTGCTCGGGTCGGGGGGCCCACGCCCCCACGTGGCCCAGCAACGCGGACATGCGGGCGATCACGTCCGCGGGCCCCACGCCCCAGCCCACGCGCAGGCCGGTGGCGGCGAAAGCCTTGCTGATCCCGTCCACGAACAGGGTATAGCGGGCCACTTCGGGCACGAGCGCGGGGGGGGTGACGTGCTCGGTGCCCCCGAAGGTCAGCATCCAGTAGATGTGGTCGTACATGAGGTAGAGCGGCCGTTCGCCGGCGCGCGCCCGGGCCTCGTTCTCTCCCACCACCGCCTCGCAGATCGCCCGCAGCTCGTCGCGGTCGATCACGGTGCCCGCGGGATTGAGGGGCGAGTTCAGGCAGAGGAGCCGCGCCCCCGGCAGCAGGGGCAGGATCTCCTCGCGGCGCGGCATGAACTGGCGCTCCGGAGAGCAGAGGACCACCCGCGTGTGCGCGCCCACGAGGTAGGCGTAGTGGTTGTTGTTCCAGCTCGGGACCGGGTACACGACCACGTCTCCGGGATCGCAGACGGTCCGGAAGAGGCAGTAGACGATCGGACGGGCGCCCCCCGCGACCAGCACCGACTCCACCGGGTACTCGAGCCCCAGGTCGCGCGCGTAGAGGCGCAGGATGGCCTGGCGCAGCTCCGGCACGCCCGTGCTCGGCGGGTAGTTGGTCTCCCCGCGGTCGAGGGCGGCGCGGACGCCGTCGCGGAGGCGGGCCGGGATCGGGAAGTGGCGGGGGCTGAAGTCGCCCACGGTCAGGTCGCACACCTCGCGGCCCGTGGCCTTCCAGGCCCGGATCTCGGCGGAGATGCGCAGGATCTCGGACCCGACGAGCCCCTGGCCCATCGACGAGATCCGCAGCCCGGCATGGGGGCCGGGATCGCGCGCGAGGGCCTCCAGGTCGGAGGCGAGCCGGCTTTCGCTCATGCTGACACTATGCCACACGCACGCTCCTCCCGGGTTCGGTGTAGAGTGGCCCCGGCCGGAGTCCGCTCGACCCCGGCCTTGCGAGAGGAGTTCCCGTGGCCCCTGAAAAAGATGACGACATGCCCGACTTCTCGGACGTCAAGAGCGGAGCGTCTTCGACCGCGCCCGCAGCCCAGACGTACCAGACCTACGAGGTCAAGTCCGGCGACAGCCTCTCGAGAATCGCCAAGCACTTCTACGGCAACGGCAACGAGTGGAAGAGGATTTTCGAGGCCAACACCGACGTGCTGCACGATCCCAACAAGATCTTCCCCGGCCAGAAGCTGAAGATCCCGGCCAAGAGCTGATTCATTCCTCTCGGGAGGAGAGATCCATGAAGAGAATCGTCGTCAGCCTGCTCCCCCTGCTCCTCGTGGGCGGACCGGCGTGCAAGAAGGCGGAGCCGCCTCCGCCCCCGCCCACCACCGCCGCCCCCACTACCACCCTGCCTCTCGCCCCGAGCTTGGGCGCGGTCACGCTCGGCAACGCCATCGGCGCCGACAAGAAGGTGGCCGCGCCCTCCGAGACGTTCGGGGCGAAGGACACGATCTACGCCTCCGTGGACACCGAGGGGACGGGACACGTCAAGCTGCGCGCCCTCTGGTCGTTCGTCAAGGGCGACAAGACGGCCAAGGTGGACGAGACCACGATCGAGTTCGAGTCGACGGGGCCGGTGGTGAACGAGTTCCACATCGCCAAGCCCAGCGGCTGGCCGAAGGGCGACTACAAGGTCGAGGTGTTCCTGGGCGACGCCGCGGTGCCGGCGATCGTCCGGACCTTCAAGGTCGGCTAGACCCGCCAGGTCGTTCGTCCCCGATCCCGGGCCGGCCGCCCGCGTTTGCGGCGGCCGGCCATTCATGAGCCTGGCTCATTCCTTTGCCCGAGCCATGAGCCATGCTAATGTCTCGATCCGACCGGAGGACGAGACATGGAGCTCTTCCAGCTCCGCACCTTCCGCGAGGTGGCGGAGACCCTGAACTTCACGAAGGCCGCGGAGCGGCTCCACCTCACGCAGTCCGCGGTGAGCCACCAGATCCGGACGCTCGAGCACGACCTGGGCGAGCCGCTCTTCATCCGGGCCAAGCGCGGGGTCCGGCTCTCGGACGCGGGGATCGTGGCCCTCGATCACGCGAGGCGCATCCTCGACGAGGCCGAAGCCCTCAAGGAGCGGCTGGCCGGGGGCGAGCACACCCCGGTGGGCCGGGTCCGGGCCGCCGCCGCCACCCAGGCCTTCGTCCACCTCTTCGCTCCCCTCTTCGAGTCGTTCATGCGCACGCACCCGTGGGTGGAGGTGAGCTTCCGATCCACCGCGAGCACCGACCAGACGATCGCCGACATCCAGAGCGGGGCGGCCGACGTCGGGTTCGCTTCCCTGCCCGTCTACTCTCCCGCCCTCCAGGTACAGGAGCTCTTCCAGGACGAACTCGTGGCCGTGGTCGGGCACGGGCACCGCCTGGCCGGCCGGCCCCTCGCCACCCTGGAGGAGGTCCTCGCCGAGCGCTTCATCCTCTTCGAGCGCGGCAACTCCATCCGGCGCGCCACCGACGAGTTCTTCGGACGCGCCGGGGGCGAGCCGCGCACCGCCCTCGAATCCAACGACACTTCGTTCATCAAGCTGATGGTCGAGCGGGGCTTCGGGATCTCGCTCCTCCCCGCCTGGGCCGTCCGCGACGAGGTCCGCTGGGGCTGGCTCGCCCAGCTCCGCATCAAGGGCCACCGCCTGCGCCGCACGGTGGCCCTCCTCGCCCTGGGGCGCTTCCAGCCCTCGTCGACGCGCGCCTTCGTCCAGCACACCCTCAAGAACCGCGCCGCGCTCCAGGCCATGGCCACGGGGGAGCGCGAGGAAGGCGACGACCCGCGGCCCGCGCCCAAGCGGTAGCCCCGCCCCTTCGCTCGCCTGGCCCCGCCGCGTCGATCCCCTGACCGCGATCCGCGCGGAATAGGCTCCGACCCCCGGGGGCTTGACACGGTCCACTTTAATAGCCTACTATTTCGATAGACATGAAGATTTCGAGCCGCGGCCTCTACGCCCTGAAGGCCCTCACCCACCTCGCGGAGGCGTACGACCACGGCCTCGTGAAGATCCACGCCATCGCGCAGGAAGAGGCGATCCCCGAGAAGTTCCTGGAAGGGATCCTCGTGACCCTCAAGAACGCCCGGCTCGTGAGCAGCCAGCGAGGCCGGGAAGGGGGGTACCGGCTCCGGCGCCCGCCCGCGGAGATCCTCATCGGGGAGGTCGTGCGCACCGTGGACGGACCCCTCGCCCCCTTCGGCGACGCGGTGGAGCTGGCCTATCGCGTGAAGACCGAGCCCCGCCATGCCGGTCTCTTCGATCTCTTCCTGGACGTTCGTAACGCCGCCGCCGCCATCCTCGACCACACGAGCCTCCAGGACCTCGTGGAGCGCAACCGCCGGATCCTCGTCCGGCGCGGGCGCTCCGCGAAGGCGGCGAAGCAGAAAGCAGGTCCTAATGTCTAGTACTCCTGTAGACACGACTGAATGGAGGATGGGGAGCGCGTCCTGAGCCCGGTCGTCCTCATCCGCACGCAGGTTTCCTTCTGAGCCAGGAGGAGCCCAGCATGTCCCGCGCTTCCTTCGTCGCGTCCCTGGCCCTCGCGGCCGCCCTCGTCGCGCCCGCGCGCGCCCAGGAGCTGCTCAACGTGTCGTACGACCCCACGCGCGAGCTCTACCAGGAGCTCAACGCCGCCTTCGTGAAGAGCTGGCAGGCGAAGACCGGCAAGACCGTCACCGTCCAGCAGTCGCACGGGGGCTCGTCCAAGCAGGCGCGGGCGGTCCTCGACGGCCTGGAGGCCGACGTCCTGACCCTGGCCCTCGCCTACGACATCGACGCGGTGGCCGAAAGCGGCCTCCTGGCGAAGGACTGGCAGAAGCGCCTTCCCGACAACAGCGCGCCCTACACCTCGACCATCGTCTTCCTCGTGCGCAAGGGCAACCCGAAGGGGATCAAGGACTGGGACGACCTCGTGAAGCCGGGCATCCAGGTCATCACCCCCAACCCGAAGACCTCCGGAGGCGCGCGCTGGAACTACCTCGCGGCCTGGGCCTACGCGCTGAAGCAGCCCGGAGGCAGCGAGGACAAGGCCAGGGCCTTCGTGACCGCGCTCTTCAAGAACGTGCCGGTGCTCGACTCCGGGGCGCGGGGTTCGACCACCACGTTCGTCCAGCGCGGTATCGGCGACGTCCTGCTCGCCTGGGAGAACGAGGCCTTCCTTTCCATCAAGGAGCTGGGTCCGGACAAGGTGGACATCGTGGTCCCTTCGCTCAGCATCCTCGCGGAGCCGCCCGTCGCCGTGGTCGACAAGATCGTGGACAAGAAAGGCACGCGCGCGGTGGCCCAGGCCTACCTCGAGTACCTCTACACGCCGGAAGGCCAGGAGATCGCGGCCCGGAACTACTACCGCCCGCGCCTCCCCGCGATCGCGAGGAAGTACGCGGCCACCTTCCCGAAGATCAGCCTCATCACCATCGACGACGTCTTCGGCGGCTGGCCGAAGGCGCAGAAGACCCACTTCGCCGACGGCGGGTTGTTCGATCAAATCTATCAACCTCGGTGATGCCTCTCACCTCGCTGACGCAGAATCGAACGGATCGGTCGAGCGTCAGCGGGGTCTTTGGAAGGACCTTCATGCCGTTCCAAAGCCGCCACAGCGTCCTCCCCGGCTTCGGCCTGGCCATGGGCTTCACCCTTCTCTACCTGTCGCTCGTGGTTCTCATCCCGCTCTCCACGCTCTTCTGGAAGAGCACGGGTCTCGGAGCCTCCGGCTTCTGGCAGGCCGTCACCGCCCCTCGGGTGGTCGCCTCCTACAAGCTGACCTTCGGCGCCTCGCTCGTGGCCGCCTCCGTCAACGGCGTCTTCGGACTCGTCGTGACCTGGGTCCTCGTCCGCTATCGCTTCCCCGGCCGGCGCCTCATGGACGCGCTCGTGGACTTCCCCTTCGCCCTCCCCACCGCGGTGGCGGGCATCGCGCTCACCACGCTCTACGCCCCCAACGGGTGGCTGGGAGCGCCCCTGGAGAAGCTGGGGATCAAGGCCGCCTTCACCCCCCTCGGCATCACCATCGCCCTCACGTTCATCGGCCTGCCCTTCGTGGTCCGGACGCTCCAGCCCGTCCTCGAGAGCCTCGACCCCGAGGTGGAGGAGGCGGCGGCGAGCCTGGGGGCGAGCCGCTTCCAGACGATCCGTCGAGTCGTCCTCCCCGCCCTCTTCCCCGCCTGGCTCACCGGCTTCGCCCTCGCCTTCGCCCGTGCGCTGGGCGAGTACGGGTCGGTGGTCTTCATCGCCGGCAACATGCCGATGAAGACCGAGATCACGCCGCTCCTCATCATCACCAAGCTCGAGCAGTACGACTACGCGGGGGCCACCGCCATCGCCACCGTCACCCTCGTCGCGTCCTTCGTGCTGCTCCTCGCCATCAACCGCCTCCAGTCCTGGAGCGCGCGCCGGGGAACCGCGGAGTAGCCATGGCCGCCACCGCTCCCCCTGCGTACCCGCGACCCCGGCCGCCGCCCGGGCCACGAGCGAGCCGGTCCTGGTCAAGGTCCTGCTGACCGCGATCGCGGTGGCTTTCCTCGGCCTCTTCCTCGTGATGCCCCTCGCTCGCGGTCTTCGCCCAGGCGCTCGAGAAGGGGTGGGCGGCCTACGTCGCCGCGCTGCGCGAGCCCATGGCGCTGTCCGCCCTGAAGCTCACGCTCCTCACCGCGGGAGTGGCGGTCCCCCTCAACCTGATCTTCGGCGTGGCCGCGGCCTGGGCCATCGCCAAGTTCGACTTCCCGGGCAAGAACACCCTCATCACCCTCATCGACCTCCCCTTCGGCGTCTCGCCCGTCATCTCCGGAATGGTCTTCATCCTGCTCTTCGGCCGGCAGGGGATCCTCGGGCCCTGGGCGGAGGCGCACGGCCTGAAGCTCGTCTTCGCCGTGCCCGGGCTCATCCTGGCCACGATCTTCGTGACCTTTCCGTTCGTGGCCCGGGAGCTCATCCCGCTCATGCAGGCCGAGGGGACGGAGGAGGAAGAGGCGGCGCGCGTTCTCGGCGCCTCGGGCTGGCAGATGTTCTGGCGCGTCACCGTGCCCAACATCAAGTGGGGGCTGCTCTACGGTGTCATCCTCTGCAACGCGCGCGCGATGGGCGAGTTCGGCGCGGTGTCGGTCGTCTCCGGCCACATCCGGGGCAAGACCAACACCCTGCCTCTGCACGTCGAGATCCTGTACAACGAGTACAACTTCCAGGCCGCGTTCGCGGTCGCCTCCCTGCTCGCCTTCCTCGCCCTCGTGACCCTCGTCGCCAAGAGCGTCGTGGAATGGCGAGCGCGCTGCCCCCCACGGAGGAGCCCGAGTGTCGATTGAAGTCCGAAACGTCACCAAGTCCTTCGGCTCGTTCGTGGCCGTCAACGACGTGAGCCTCACCGTGCCCACCGGAGAGCTGGTCGCCCTCCTCGGACCCTCGGGCTCCGGCAAGACGAGCCTGCTTGCGCATCATCGCGGGCCTCGAGCGCGCCGACCGCGGCCAGGTCCTCTTCGAGGGCGAGGACGCCACCGTGCGCGACGTGCGCCACCGCGGCGTGGGCTTCGTCTTCCAGCACTACGCCCTCTTCCGCCACATGACCGTCTTCGAGAACGTGGCCTTCGGCCTGCGCGTGCGGCCGCGGGCCCGCCGGCCCCCGGAGGCGGTCATACGGACGAAGGTCACGGACCTCCTCAAGCTCGTTCAGCTCGACTGGCTGGCCGACCGCCACCCCTCGCAGCTCTCGGGGGGCCAGCGCCAGCGCGTGGCCCTCGCCCGCGCTCTCGCGGTGGAGCCCAAGGTCCTGCTCCTCGACGAGCCCTTCGGCTCCCTCGACGCCAAGGTGCGCCAGGAGCTCCGGCGCTGGCTACGGCGGCTGCACGACGAGATCCGCGTCACGAGCGTGTTCGTGACCCACGACCAGGAAGAGGCGCTCGAGGTGAGCGACCGGGTGGTGGTCATGAACCAGGGCAAGGTCGAGCAGGTGGGCACGCCCCAGGAGGTCTTCGACCGGCCGGCCACGCCGTTCGTGATGGGCTTCCTGGGCAACGTCAACGTGTTCCACGGACGGGTCGAGGCGGGGCGCGCCCATTTCGGCCCGCTGAGCGTCGAGTACCCCGAGCACGCCGGCGCCGACGGCCCGCCCGGCCCAGGGCTTCGCCCGGCCCTACGATCTCGAGCTGGTGCGAGAGGAATCGGGACCCGGTTTCTGGGCTACGCTCCGCCACGTCAACCCGGCGGGGGCCATCGTCAAGCTCGAGCTGGAGGAGGGAGACCGGATTGTCCAGGTCGAGACCACGCGGGAGAGCTTCGAGGCGCTCCGCCCGATGCCGGGTGAGCGGCTCTACGTGCGGCCGCGGGAAGTCCGCATCTTCCTCACCCCCGCCTAGGCCGGATCATTTCACGAGGGGCACAGGGTGAGACTGCCCGCGTCCGAACTCGTTCCGGAACGAGTACCAAAAGTAACACCGTGGGCACGCCAGTGAAGCTCCTCTTCCTCGGCGGCACCGGCAACCTCTCCCTGGCCTGTGCAGGCGAAGCGGCGAGCCGGGGGCTCGATCTCACGATCGCCACTCGCGGCCAGCACACCGCCGAGTTGCCCGACGGGGTGGTCACGGTACGGGGCGACGTGACGGACCCTGCCTTCCTCGCTTCCCTCGCCGCGCGCCGGTTCGACGTGGTCGTAGACTTCATCGCCTTCGACGCCGACGACGTGCAGCGGGACATCGGCGCCTTCGGAGGCCGGACCGGACAGTACGTCTTCATCAGCTCGGCGTCCGTCTACGAGAAACCGCCCCGCCACCACGTGGTCACGGAAGACACGCCCCTCGCCAACCCCTACTGGGACTACGCGCGGAACAAGATCGCGGCCGAAGAGGCGCTGCGCGAAGCCCACCGCGCCACCGGCTTTCCCGTCACGATCGTGCGGCCGTCCTACACCTACGGCGAGACGTGGATCCCCACCACGAGCGGCACCGACTACACGGTGGCCTGGCGGATGCGCCGCGGCCTGGAGGTGGTGGTGCCGGGGGACGGCACGTCGCTCTTCACGCTCACCCACGCCTCCGATTTTGCCCGGGGCCTCGTCGGTCTCCTCGGCCGGGCGGCGGCGATCGGGGAAGCCGTGCACCTCACGTCGGACGAGGTACTGAGCTGGAACCAGGTGCACGAGACGATCGCGCGGTCCCTCGGGGTCGAGCCGCGGATCGTGCACGTGCCCACCGACGTCATCGCCCGCATCGACGCGCGCCGGGGGGCGAGCCTGCTCGGAGACAAGGCCTGGAGCACGATCTTCGACAACTCGAAGGCGCGCCGACTCGTGCCGGGTTGGGCGGCGCGGGTGCCGTTCGCGGAAGGGGTGCGGGCTTCGATCGAATGGCTCGAGAGCGACGTCACGCGCCAGAAGATCGAGGCCAACGAGACCGTGGAGAAGATCCTGCGTGCGTGGAACCGGGCGCGGGCCGCGCTGGAGACGGAATGGTGATTCAGACGGCTGGATAGGCGCGGCGGAGGGCACGCTTGACACGCAGCGGCCGAGTGCGGTACAAGCACTTCCATGGTCGCGGTGTGGTTCGTCATGTGTAGCTGTACGGAGGCCCGGGTCACCCCCGGCGCCGACGACCGCACGACCGCGGCTCGCACCACTTAGCGAGCTCCGAGCTCGACGGACTCGAAGGCCCGGGAGACAAACCCGGGCCTTTCGCTTTTTCCCCCGCGCCCCGCCGGCGCGCCCCGTGAAAAGGAGTCCCGTTGAGCTTGAACCCGCCGCTGCCCTCGCAAACCGACGATCTCGACGCTGCCGCCTGGCGGCTCGAGGGACACCCGCCCGAGCGGATCCTCGCGGTGGCCGCCGCCCGCTTCACCCCCCGCATCGCCTTCGCCACCGGCTTCGGGGCCGAGGGCTGCGTGATCCTCGACATGATCGGGCGCCACCGGCTGCCCATCGACGTCTTCACGCTGGACACGGGCCTGCTCTTCCCCGAGACTCACGACCTCTGGCGAAAGCTCGAAGCCCGCTACCGCCTGCGCATCCGCGCGGTGCGGCCGGCGCTGGACCTCCCCCAGCAGGCCGCTCTCCGCGGCGACCGCCTCTGGGAGCGGGATCCCGACTCGTGCTGCGCGATCCGCAAGGTCGCGCCGCTCGACGCCGCCCTCGAGGGCCTCGACGCGTGGGTCACCGCCATCCGCCGCGAGCAGACCCGGGACCGGGCCACGGTGCGTGTTCTGGAGCGCGATCCGCGCTTCGGCCTCGTCAAGGTCAACCCGCTGGCGGCGTGGACGCACGAGCAGGTCTGGACCTACGTGCGGGCCCACGACGTCCCGGTGAGCCCGCTCCACGCCCGCGGCTACCCGAGCATCGGCTGCATCCCCTGCACGAGCCCGGTCCGTCCCGGGGAAGACGCGCGCGCCGGGCGTTGGCGCGGACGCGAGAAGAAGGAGTGCGGACTTCACGCACGGATGCCGATACCGAGCCTGAGCCAGGGCCTGAGCCCGAAGGAGAGAAGCGAATGACGACCCGTCTCGTGGAGCCCCATGGAGGCGCGCTCGTCGACCGCCTCTTGCCCGCCGACGCGGCGGAGGCGCTGGCCGCCCGCGCCCCCTCGCTCGTGACCATCGTGCTCGACCCTCGCGAAGCGGCCGACCTGGAGCTGATCGCCACCGGCGCGGCCAGCCCCCTCACCGGCTTCCTCGGCTCGGAGGACTACGAGAGCGTGCTGGAGCACCTGCGCCTCGCCGACGGCACGGTCTGGCCATTGCCTTTCACGCTCGCCGTGGACGAGGAGCTGCGGTCGCGACTAGAGCCGGGTCAAGAGGCGGCTCTCCGCGACGCCTCGGGTCGGCTCTGGGGTACTCTCCGTGTCCGCGAGCTCTATCGACGCGATCCCGCGCGCGAGGCCCGCCAGGTGTACGGCACGGAGGACGCCGCGCATCCCGGTGTGGCCTACCTCCTCGCCCGCCCGGCCTGGCTGGTGGCGGGCGATGTCGGTGTGGTGCCGAGCGCGTTCGAGGGCCTGCCGTTTGCCGAGCACCGGCTCACTCCGCGGAGGGTTCGCGCCGAGATCGCCGCCCGGGGATGGCGGCACGTGGCCGGCTTCCAGACCCGCAACCCGATCCATCGCGCGCACGAGCACCTGACGAAGCTCGCTCTCGAGGTCACGGACGGGCTCGTCCTCCACCCGCTCGTCGGGGAGACCAAGGGCGACGACGTGCCCGCGGCCGTGCGCTTCCGCGCCTACGAGGCGCTCCTCTCCCGCTACTACCCGAAGGAGCGGACGCTGCTCGCCGCCTTCCCCGCGGCCATGCGCTACGCGGGACCCCGCGAGGCCCTCTTCCACGCGATCGCCCGCAAGAACTACGGGATCGACCGCCTGATCGTCGGACGCGACCACGCGGGGGTCGGCCAGTTCTACGGACCCTACGAGGCCCAGGAGATCTTCGACCGGTTCTCCGCCGACGAGGTGGGCGTCGCCCCGCTGCGCCTGGAGCCGACCTTCTTCTGCCGCGCCTGCGCGGCGCTCGCCTCGTCCCGCACGTGCCCGCACGGCCCGGGGGACCGGCTGGAGCTGTCGGGCAGCAAGGTGCGCGAGCTGCTGCGCGCGGGCGAGCCCCTCCCCGAGGAGTTCACGCGCCGGGAGGTCGCGGAGATCCTGCGCGAGCACTACCTCCTGAGCGCCGACGGGCCGGTGGCGAGGACTTCGGGGAATGGCAACGGCAAGCTCCCCGCGGCCGCTCGCGGGAACGGCAAGGCCCGCCGTCCGGGTTTCATCCTCTGGTTCACCGGCCTCTCCGGCGCGGGCAAGACGACGCTCGCCCTCGGCCTCAAGGACCGGCTCGCGGACGGCCCTCCCGTCGAGATCCTGGACGGCGACGAGGTGCGGACCAACCTGTCGAAGGGCCTCGGCTTCTCCCGCGAGGATCGCGACACGAACATCCGCCGCATCGGCTTCGTCGCGCGGCTGCTCGCCCGCCACGGCGTGGCCGCGATCGGAGCCGCGATCTCCCCCTACGCGGCCGCGCGGGCGGAAGTGCGCGCCCTCGCGGAGCAGGAGGGGATCCCGTTCCTGGAGGTGTTCGCGCAGGCGGACCTGCCCGCGCTCGTCGAGCGCGACGTGAAGGGCCTCTACCGCAAGGCGCTCGCGGGCGAGCTCCTCCACTTCACGGGGGTGTCCGATCCCTACGAGGCCCCCGAGCGGCCCGACCTCGCGGTGCGGACGGATCGGGAGCCCGTGGAGGCGAGCCTCTCCCGGATCCTGGAGCTCCTCGCTGCCCGCGGCCTCGTGGGGGCTTCCGCGCGCGAGGCGGTGGGGGCGCCGGCATGAGCGCGGAGACGCTCTTCCCCGTCTTCCTGCGGCTGGCCGGCCGGAAGGTCCTGCTCGTGGGGGGGGGGACGGTCGCCGCGGCCAAGCTCGGCGCCCTCCTCGAGACCGGGGCCGCGATCACGGTCGTCGCCCCCGAGATCCGCGACGAGATCGCTCGGGGGCCGGTGACGCTGCGGCAGCGTCCTTTCAGCGCAGGCGACCTGGAGGGCGTCTGGCTCGTGGTGGCGGCGGCCACCCCCGACGTGAACCTGCGGGTGCGCGTGGCCGCCGAGTCCCGACGGATCTTCGTCAACGCGGTGGACGATCCGGAAAGCGCCTCGGCGTACACGGGCGGCGTCCTCCGCCGGGGCGGAGTGACCCTCGCGGTCTCCACCGAGGGCCGCGCTCCCGCTCTCGCCGGCCTGCTCCGGGAGGCCCTGGAGGCCGTGATTCCCGAGGAGATCGAGGCCTGGGTGGCGCGGGCCCGGACACTGCGGGAGGCACAGCGCCGCGAGGGCGTTCCGATGGCGCGCCGGCGGCCGCTGCTGCTCGACGCTCTCAATCGCCTGTACGCGGACAGGGACGAGGGCCGGCCGCTCCCGGTGAGCCCGTGAGCGCGGCGCGCGTGGGGCTCGTCTCGCTCGTGGGGGCGGGACCGGGCGACCCGGAGCTGATCACACGCAAGGGCGCGCGGCGACTGGCCGAGGCCGATCTCGTGCTCTACGACGCGCTCGTCACCCCGGAGACGCTCGCGCTCGCGGGCCGGGCCCGACGGTTCCCCGTGGGCAAGCGCGCCCGCCGCCCCGCGATCCGACAGGAGACGATCCACGCGCTGCTGATCCGCGCGGCGCGCCGCGGCCGGCGCGTGGTGCGCCTCAAGTGCGGCGACCCCTTCGTGTTCGGCCGCGGAGGCGAGGAAGCGCTCGCCCTCGCCGCGGCCGGGATCCCGTGCGAGGTGGTACCGGGGGTGAGCACCGCGCTCGCCGCGCCCGCGCTCGCGGGCATTCCCGTCACCCACCGCGGGTACGCGTCCGGATTCGCGGTCGTGAGCGGGCACGCGGAGGAAGCGTACGGGCCGATCCTGGACTCGATCGCGCCCCACTCGCTGACCCTCGTCGTGCTGATGGGCCTCTCCTCGCGCGCGCTCATCGCCTCGCGGCTGCGCGCGCGAGGCTGGTCGTCCGCGACGCCGGTCGCCGTCGTTCTCGCCGCCTCCACGCCGGCCGCACGAACCTGGCGAGGCACGTTGGGCGAGCTCGTGGACGCGCCGGTCCTTCAAGGCGATCTGCCCGGCACGATCGCGATCGGCGAAGTCGTGGACCTCGCGGGAGCCTGCGAAGTCCCTGCGGACCTGGCCCTGACCGCCCAGGTTCGCTGAAGGAGAAGCCATGCCCGCTTTGGACGACCCCCGCACCCTCGGCCGCACCCGCCTCTCCTTCGCCGACGTGGCGGAGATCGACGACTTCGTGCGCACGCTCGAGGCGTTCGAGCGGGGCGAGCTCACGCCCGACCAGTGGCGGGTCTTCCGCCTCGTGCGGGGCACCTACGGGCAGCGCCAGACCGGCGACTCTTCGATGATCCGGGTCAAGATTCCCCAGGGTGTCCTCGATGCCGCCCAGCTCCGCGCCCTCGCCGACGTGGGCGAGACGTACTCGCGCGGCTTCGGCCACATCACCACCCGGCAGAACGTCCAGTTCCATTTCGTGAAGCTTCACGACGTGGAAAAGGCCATGCGGCACCTGGCCGCGGCCGGCCTCACCACGCGCGAGGCCTGCGGCAATTCCGTGCGCAACGTGACCGCCTGCCCGTACGCGGGGGTGGCCGGGGACGAGGTCTTCGACGTCACCCCCTACGCCGAGGCCTTGACCCGCCATTTCCTGCGTCACCGCCTGAGCTCGTCCCTGCCCCGCAAGTTCAAGATCGGGTTCGAAGGCTGCGCGACCGACCACGTGTTCACCGCGATCAACGACCTCGGCTGGCGCGCGCGGATCCAGGACGGCCGACGCGGCTTCCGCCTGACCGCCGGGGGCGGCACCGCGATCCTCTGCCGCACGGGGGCGGTCCTCTACGACTTCCTGCCCGCGGGCGAGATGCTCGACGCGGCGGAGGCGGTGGTGCGGGTCTTCCACCGCCGGGGCGACTTCAAGCACAAGCAGCGCAACCGCATGAAGTTCCTGATCAAGGAGCTGGGCTGGGACGCCTTTCGCGCCCATGTCGACGAGGCGCTCGCCACCGTGCGCGGGGAAGGAGGGGTGAAGCTGCCGTTCGACCCCGACCACCCGCCGGTCGAGGAGGCGCCGGTCGGCCCGCGCCTGATGGCACCTTCCGTCAAGGAGGCCGGAGAGCGCGCGGCCGCCGTCCCCGTGAAGGGCCCCGGGCTCACGCCACGCGTGCTGCCCGTGGTCGGGGACTTCACGCACTGGCGCCGCACGAACGTCCGTCCGCAGAGGCAGGCGGGCTACGTCATCGTGGCCTTGACCCTCCCCCTGGGCGACATCACCTCGGGACAGATGCGCGTCGCGGCCGACCTCGCCTCCGCCTACGGGGACGGGGCGGTGCGCGTCACCCACGACCAGGACCTGGTCCTCCGCTGGGTCCGCGAGCGGGACGTGCCCGACGTCCACCGGCGGCTGGCCGCCGCCGGCCTGAGCCTGCCCGACGCGGGGACCGTAGCCGACGTGACGAGCTGCCCCGGCGCGGAATCGTGCCGCATCGCGGTCACGCAGTCGCGGGGCCTCGGCCGACTGCTGGGCGACCAGCTCCGCTCGCGGCCCGACCTCGTGTCCGCGGCCGCGGACCTCAAGATCAAGATCAGCGGCTGCCCCAACGGCTGCGGCCAGCACCACATCGCCGGCCTCGGCTTCCAGGGCAGCGTACGCCGGCTCGGGTCGCGGGTCGTCCCCCAGTACTTCGTGATGGTGGGCGGGGAAGTGGACGAGAAGGGGGCGGAGTTCGCACGGCTGGCCGCGAAGGTCCCGGCCCGGCGCGTCCCCGAGGCCCTCGAGCGCCTGCTCGAGCTCTTCCGCGCGGAGCGCACGGAAGGCGAGAGCGCGACCGCCTTCTTCCGGCGGCTGGAGCTGGGCCGGGTCAAGGAGCAGCTGGCCGACCTGGAGGCGCTCGCTCCCGAAGACGCCCTGCCCGCGGACTACGTGGACCTCGGCGAGGAGGCGGAGTTCAAGATGGAGGTGATGGAGGGCGAATGCAGCGCTTGAGCGCGGACCTCCTCTCCATGTCGATACACTCCGCTCCCGCCGGAGTGATCTCCCGCGTCCCGGCGGGAGCGGAGAATCGTCGACGACTGCTCGACGCGCTCTCCGGCCTCGCCTCAGAGCGACTCGTTCTCCACACCTGCGAGCGCTTCGAGGTCTACGCGGCCGGTGGGATCGAGGACGCAACGGCGTGGATTGGGCATGTGGCCGGATGGCTGGACCTCGTCCCCCAGAGCCTGGCCCCGCACGTCGAGCTGCGCCGCGACGACGAGGCCGCCCGCCATCTCCTGCGGGTCGCGGCGGGGCTCGAGTCGCGCCTGGTCGGCGAGCCCCAGATCCGCGGCCAGGTGCGCCAGGCCTTCCAGGAAGCGCAGGCCGCCCGCGCCGTGGGGCCGCTGCTGGACGCGCTCCTGCGGGCCGCGCTGCACGCGGGGCGCCGGGTGCGCCGGGAGACGCTCCTCGGCCGAGGGGGAAGCTCGATCGTCGGCCTCGGGCTCGACCGACTGCGGGAGACGCTGGGGACAGTGGTCGGCCGGACCGTGATCGTCGCGGGAACCGGGAGCTTGGCCTCGCAAGCGGTGGCCGCGCTCAATGCCGCCGCCGCGCGCGTCGTGATCACCAGCCGCGCGGCGGAACGTGCGGAAGCGCTCGCCTCGCACTTCGACACGGAAGCCGTCGGGCACGACGGCCTCCCGGATGCCCTTGGCCGCGCGGACGCGCTCATCGCCTGCACCCACGGCCGCATTCCCATCGACGAGGCGGCGGTAGTCGGCCGGCGCTTTCCGATCGTGGACCTCGGCATGCCTCCGAACGTCGACCCCCGGGTCGCGGAATGGGCGGGCGTGGGCCTCACCGTCCTCGACGACCTCACGACCACCGCCGCCGCGCCGGACGTGTCGAAGGCCGCGGCCATCGTCGAGGAGGAAGAGGTGCTTTTCCGGCGATGGCGGGCGGGGCGAAGGGCGGCGGCCCGGGTTGCGGAGCTGCTGCGATGCGCCCACCACGCCCACACCCGCCCCTCCCGGGAAGAGCGGCGAACGCTCCATCTCGAGATCGAGCGCCTCAAGGCGGAGGCCGCGGCGTGAGCCGCACCTTCCGACTGGGCGCGCGCCCGAGCGCCCTCGCCCTCTGGCAGGCGGATTGCGTCGCCGGGCGTCTGCGGCGTGAGGGCGTGGGCGTGGAGGTGGTCGGGATCACGACTTCCGGCGACCGCGACCTCACCCGGCCCATCGACGACCTGCCCTCGGATGCGCCGTTCACCGACGACATCGAGGCCGCGCTGCGCAGCGGGACCATCGACCTCGCCGTGCACAGCCTGAAGGACATGCCCCTGGACGGTGCTACGGACCTCGCCACCGCGGCCATCCTCGACCGGGCCGACCCGCGCGAGTCGCTCGTCTCCCGCTACGACCAGACGCTCGCCGACCTGCCCCCGGGGGGACGTATCGGGACGAGCGGCCTTCGGCGCGTCGCGCAGATCTTGCGGCTCCGTCCGGACCTGGAGCCAGTGCCCATTCGCGGCGCGGTCGAAGAGCGGGTGCGCCAGGTGCGCGACGGGCGCTTCGAAGCGACCGTGCTTGCGGTGGCCGGCCTCGCCCGCCTGGGGCTGGAGGGGGAGATCGCCGAGACCTTCCCGCTGGAGACCTTCGTGCCGGCGCCGGGACAGGGCGCCCTCGCGGTGCAGGTCCGCGCCGGCGACGGGCACGCCCTTCGTGCCGCGGCCACGATCGACGACCCGGGCTTGCGCCGGGCCACTGCCGCCGAGCGCTGGCTGCAGCGGCTGTTCGAACCGTCGACCGAGCGGAGCCTCGCCGCGCACGCGGTCGCACGGGATGAGATCGATCTGTTCGCGCGACTCGTGGGCGCGGACGGCCGATCCGCGCGGGACGTACGGGTCCGCGGCGATCGGCCGGAGCGGGTGGCGGACGAGGCCTCGCGCCGCCTGACCCCGCCTTCCCGGCCACCATCGAGCCTCCGGCGCGTGGCGAGCGCCCAGTGAGCGGCTCGGCGGCGAACCCGCTCCACGGACGCTCCGTGCTCGTGACGCGGCCACGGGAGAGCTCGAGCGAGGTCCGGCGGCGGCTCCTGGCCGCGGGCGCGCGGGTCGTCGATCTGCCCCTCATCGCGATCGACCGCCCCGGCGCCACGCCGGAGCTGGACGAGGCCCTCGGCCGGCTCGGAACGTTCGACTGGATCGTCTTCACGTCCTCTCACGCCGTGGCCGCGGTCTGGCGCCGGCGCGCCGGGCCGTCGGGCCTTCGGGCCACGGCGCTTGCGAATCGCCGTGGTCGGCGCGGCCACGGCCGCGGGCCCTCCGGCGCCGCGGCGTCCGGCCGGACGTGCTTCCACGGGTGTCGACCGCGCGGGGCCTGCTGTCCGCCTTTCGCGAGCGGGTCGCCCGCCCGCTCGTTTCCTGCTCCCGCGTTCCGACCTCGCCCCGCGGACGCTTCCCGACGGCCTCCGCCGCCTCGGGCACGAGGTGCACGCGGTCGTGGCCTATCGCACCGTACCGGGGCCGCGGCCCGACGCTTCCCTCCGCCGCGCGGCGCAGGCGGCGGACGCGGCGCTTTTCTTCAGCCCGTCCGCGGTGCGCCAGTTCGCGCGCCTGGGGCTGCGCGTGCCCCGGGCCATCGTCGCCTGCATCGGACCCACCACTGCGGCCGCGGCCCGCCGCGGAGGGCTGCGCGCGCCCGTCGTCGCGGCCGAGCCCACGCCACGGGCGCTCGTCGCGGTCGTGGAGCGGTCGTTCGCCGGGAAGGACCGACATTGAGCGCCTTTCCCGCGCGCCGCCTGCGGCGATGGCGGCGCTCCGAGGCGGCCCGGGCGCTCGTCCGGGAGACCCGGCTCTCCCCCGCCGACCTCATCCAGCCGCTGTTCGTGGCGGAGCGCGCGGAAGACGCGAAAGAGATCGCATCTCTCCCCGGCGTGCGCCGTCATTCGCTCGACACGCTGGACCGCGAGGTGGATCAGCTCGCGAGGGCTGGCGTCCCCGCCGTGCTCCTCTTCGGCGTGCCCGCCGACAAGGACCCCGCGGGCGCAAGCGCAGCCCGCGAGGAAGGCATAGTCCCCCTCGCCATCCGTCGCATCAAGGAGCGCGGCCTGCCCCTCGTGGTCTCCACCGACGTCTGCCTGTGCAGCTACACGGACCACGGCCACTGCGGTGTCGTGAAGGGCGAGGAGATCGACAATGACACGACACTCCCCCGGCTCGCCGAAGCGGCCCTCGCTCACGCCCGGGCCGGAGCCGACCTCGTCGCCCCCAGCGCGATGATGGACGGGATGGTGGGGGCCCTGCGTCGGGCCCTGGACGGGGCCGGCTTCACGACCGTGGGCATCCTGTCCTATGCGGTGAAGTACGCCTCCTGCTTCTACGGGCCGTTCCGGGAGGCCGCGGAGAGCGCGCCCCGGTTCGGCGACCGCCGCAGCTACCAGATGGACCCCGCGAACGCCCGGGAGGCCCTGGCCGAGGCCCGGCTGGATCTCGAGGAAGGCGCGGACATGATCATGGTCAAGCCCGCCCTGCCCTACCTCGACGTGCTCCAGCGCGTGCGCGACGCCTTTCCGGAGACGCCGCTCGCCGCCTATCACGTCAGCGGGGAGTACGGCATGATCAAGGCCGCGGCCGAGAAGGGCTGGCTCGACGAGCGACGGGCCGTGCTCGAGTCCCTCACCGCGATCAAGCGCGCGGGGGCCGACGCCATCCTTACTTATTACGCGCGGGAGGCCGCTTCCTGGCTCCGGGGATGACCGCCCGGTCGGACGCCCTGTTCGCGCGCGCCCTGGCCGTTCTCCCCGGCGGGGTCAACTCGCCGGTGCGCGCCTTCCAGCAGGTGGGAGGCACGCCGCGAGTGATCGCGCGGGCCCGAGGCTGCCGCCTCGAGGACGTGGACGGGCGGAGCTACATCGACTATGTCGGCTCCTGGGGAGCGATGATCCTCGGCCACGCCCATCCCGCGGTCGAGGAGGCGGTGGCGAAGGCGCTTCGCGACGGCCTGAGCTTCGGGACCGCCTCGCGGAGGGAGATCGAGCTCGCCGAGGAGGTCGTGGCCCGCGTCCCCTCGATGCGGAAGGTGCGGTTCGTCTGCTCCGGCACGGAAGCGGTGATGAGCGCCGTGCGCCTGGCCCGCGCGGCCACCGGGCGGCGGATCGTGGTGAAGTTCGACGGCGGCTATCACGGCCACGCCGACGGCCTCCTCGTCAAGGCCGGCTCCGGAGTCGCGACCTTCGGCCTTCCCGATTCGCCGGGCGTCCCGGAGGGCGCCGCGCGCGACACCCTGTCCCTGCCCTACAACGACGTGCCCGCAATCGAGAGGGCCTTCGACGAAAGGGGCCGCGAGATCGCGGCCGTCCTGGTCGAGCCCGTGGCCGGCAACATGGGTGTCGTCCCTCCCGCCGAGGGCTTTCTGCCCGCGCTGCGACGGCTCACCGCGAAGCACGGCGCGCTCCTCGTCTTCGACGAGGTCATGACCGGCTTCCGCGTCGCCCGTGGCGGCGCGCAAGAGCGATACGGGATCGCTCCCGACCTGACGACGCTGGGCAAGATCGTGGGGGGTGGGCTGCCCGCCGCGGCCTACGGCGGTCAGGCGGAGCTGATGGACCTCGTCGCTCCCACCGGCCCGGTCTACCAGGCGGGGACCTTGGCGGGCAGTCCTCTGGCCATGGCCGCCGGCCTCGCCACGCTGCGCGCCCTGGACGATGACGCCTACCGCCGGCTGGAGACGCGGTCGGCCGAGCTGGAGGGCGGGCTCCGGAGGATCATCGACGAGACGAGGGTGCCCGGCGCCGTCCAGCGCGTCGGCTCGATGCTCACGCTGTTCTTCCGAAGAGAGCCGGTGCGGAACTTTGCCGACGCGCGGGCGGCCGACCACAGGCACTTCGCCCTCTTCTTTCACGGGCTCCTGGAGCGCGGCGTCCACCTGCCGCCCAGCGGCTACGAGGCCTGGTTCGTCTCCCTCGACCACGACGAGGAGGCGATCGAGGCCACGCTCGACGCCGCCCGCGCGGCCGTCCAGCCGGCCATGAGCCCGGCCTACTGGAAGTAGCCGAACACGTCGAGGATGACGTGCACCGTGCCCGAGGCCTGCCCGACGTACACCGCCAGGCCCCCGTTTTCGCCCAGGGACACGACGCCATTGCTCCCGCGGGTCTGGCCGGCGCTGTAGTTGATCGTGGAGACCTGGGGAACGGGCAACCCCGAGGGATAGAGGCGGAGGTTGCCCGTAGCCGTGGGTTGGGTGACGGTCACGTTGACGGCGACGGCCCGGGCCGAGAAAGACACGCCGCAGGGCGCATACGCCGGGAAGAACGATTGGGTGCTCCCGGCAGAGAGCGGGTTCGTGCCTCCCTGAGAGACGTCACGGGTGTCGAGGATGCGGCACGGCGTCACCGTGTGGAAATCGAGATTTCCCCCGGGAACGAAGAACGGGGTCTGCACCGTGGAGGCGTCGTTCGAAGCGACCGGATCGGGGGTGGCGGTCGTCACGGTCGCGGTGTTGACGACCGGATCCGGTCCCGGATAGGACGCCGGGATCGTGAACAACGCAAAGACGATACGAGTCTCGCCGGAGGGGATCCGGGAGAGCACACAGGGAAAGCCACTGGAACAGGCGCCGGATACCTGGACGAGGGTGAGGCCTGGCGGCGTCGGGTCCTGGACGACCACGCCCGCCGCCGTCGCGGGCCCCTGGTTCGTGACGTCGATCCCATACCCAATTGAAGAGCCAACGGCGGCCGTGGGGGAGAAGCCGAACTTGGCCACCGACACGTCCGCAGGGCCACCGGCACCCACGGTCGTCGACACAGATCCGGTCTCGTTGCCAGGAACCGGATCGGACCCCGCCCATACTATCGAAGCCTGGCTCGCCTGGATGCCGACCCCGACGGCCGCCGCCACCACGGTTACCGTCGCAGTCCCCCCCGCGGGCACGACTCCGAGGTCACAAGCGACGGACACTGTAACCGTGCACGTTCCCTGGCTGGCCGACGCCGAATCCACGACCAGACCCGGATCCAGGGTGCTGATCACGCCGACCACGGGCGCGGCATCCGGTCCGTTGTTGGAGGCCACGATCATGAAGGTCACGAGATCGCCCTGGACCACGCTGGCCGGCGACCCCACCATTCCGAGGGAGAGATCGGCGACAGCGGGGACGAGCACGTAAGCGGCCCCGGACTCGAGGCCGACGGATGTCGTGGAACCGGGGGCGCCCACGGCGGCGGTGCCGCCCGACAGCGCCACCGCCTGGCCGAATCGGTTGCTCTGGGTGCCGTCGGACGCGGTGACTCGCTGACGTTGCGTCCAGGTCGCACCCGCCCTCTCGAAAAGAAGAACCTCCCCTCCAGAAGGGCCAGCAATCTCGCTGCGCGGAGCGATGAGAGCGGTGTCTCCGGCGACCGCGACGGCCGTCCCGAACTGGCGTAGCTGGGGGATGGCATCCGCAAGCTTCTGCTGCTCCGTCCAGGGACCGCCGGCCCGGACAAACACATAAGCCGCACCGGCGCCGAAGGCCTTTTGGGGAGAACCGACGATCAGGGTATCGGCAGAAAGAACCAAGGCCTGGCCGAACCAGTCCCCGGAGGCCCCGTCCGAAGGGGAGATCACCTGGGCCTGGGCCCAGAGGCCGGACACGCGCCGGAATTCCACGACCGCTCCCCCCGCAGGATCGTTGGGAACGCCGACGAGGGCAGTGTCCCCTGCGATCGCGACCGACGAGCCCGCGGCCGCGGAGCCGGTGGAAACGGATGACACGAGCCGCTGCTCCATCGACCAGGTGGAGCCGATCCGGACGAAGACGTAGGCGGCGCCGGCCTCGAAAGCGCCACTCTCCTCCTCCCTGGGCGCCCCTACGATCAGGGAGTTCCCATCGAGCGAGAGGGCGGAGCCGAAGAAGGCGAAAGCGCTTCTCACCGCGGGGACGAGCTTCTGCTGCTCCTGCCAGACGCCTCCGACTAGTGCGAAGACGTAAGCGGCCCCCTCCGGGAAGCTCACCTGGGGGGCGCCAACCACGAGCGTGTCGCCGGAGAGGGCGACCGCCGAGCCAAAGCCGCCGTTGATGGTCGCGTCGCTGGCCACGATCTTCTGCTGGAGCGTCCAGGCGGCGCCTCTCCGGACGAAGACGTATGCGGAGCCCGCCCGGCGTCCGGCCGGGAGATCGTCGTTGGGGGCGCCGACCACCAGGACGTCCCCTTCGAGGGCGATGGCGGAGCCGACGGCATCGAAGCTGGCCGTCCCGGGAGGGTCGAGCCGAGCCTCATCCGACCACGTCGAGCCCACGCGCCGGAAGACGTAGGCCGAACCGGATCCGTCGTCGCGATTCGGGGATCCCACGAGAGCCACGTCTCCGGAAAGCCCCAGCGAAAGACCGAAACCCTCGAAGGTCTCCGGGACGGAGCCCGTCAGCCGCTGCTCCTCGCTCCAGGCAGTGCCGGTGCGGAGGAATACGTGGGCGGCGCCGGCCCCCGTCACCCCGCTCTCTTCCTCCCCGGGCGCGCCCACGATCAGGGTGCCCGACTCCAGGGCTACCGCCGCCCCGAACCATTGAAACGAGTTCGACGGGGCGAGCACGATCCTTTGCTCGAGCGACCAGGAGGAGCCTGTTCGCACGAAAACATAGGCCGCGCCCGCGTTGAAGACGGCGCTCGCGTCCTCACCCGGCGCCCCCACGACCACCGAGTCCCCGTCGAGCGATGCCGCGGAGCCGAAATTGTCGTCGGCCGCTCCGGTCGGAGCCATGAGCTTGCTCTCCTGCGCCCAGACTCCCCCAGTCCTCACGAAGACGTAGGCCGAGCCGGCGTCTATGCCGGTCCCGGTGTCGTCGTTGGGAGAGCCGGCAACCAGGGAGTCCACCGAGACCGAAACGGTCTGACCAAAGTGGTCGTCCCCCGCAAGGTCGGCGGGGAGCAGCTTCTGTTGCTCGGTCCAGAGGCCCCCGTTCCGAACGAAGACGTACGCCGAGCCGGAACGGAAGCCGAATCCGGTGGTGTCTTCGGGCGCCCCCACGACCACGGTGTCGGCAGAGATGGATACCGCCTGGCCGAATCCGTCCCCGCCCTCCGTGTCGGACCCGGTGAGCTGCCCTTCCTCGGTCCAGACCCCGCCCGTGCGCACGAAGACGTACACCTCGCTCGCGTAGAAGCCACCCGAGCCGACTACGACCGTGTCTCCGGAGATCGCGACGGAATGGCCGAATCGAGCGTCGGTCGCGGGGTCAGAGGGGCTCAGCTTGGCTTCCAGCGTCCAGACGCCGCCCGTGCGCACGAAGACGTAAGCGGCTCCTTGGTCCCGAACCGGCAGGTCGTGGCCCGGGGCTCCCACGACCAAGGTATCGCCATCGGCGGCGACGGCGGAGCCGAACGCTTCGTACCGATCGCCGCGGGCGTCGCCGATCCCGGTCAGCTTGGCCTTCTCGGTGAGGACGCCCACGGGATTCGGAGCCGCGGCCAGGGTGGCGGCGAGCAGTACTCCGGCGGGCGCCAGAAAGGCCAAGGGTATACCGGGGCCCAGGGTCCGGAGGTTCACTCTGGCCCTAGGCTACCGGAGGTCGCGAGTTCTGTGTAGCGGTACCCGTCTGGAACTCTGTCTGGACGGAGCAGGGCACCGCGGCCCTTCCCTGCCTTGGCCTGCGGGTAGAATGCCCGCGCAGTATCCAAGGAGGCCCGATGACGGAGGCTCGCCCGCTTCGACTCGTTGCCGCTCTCGTCGTGGCCACCTCCGCGTGTGGCAGGGGCGCTCCCCCGGTGACCCAGCGCCTCGTCGATCTGTACAAGCCCGAGCTCGTTCTGGAACGAGTGGCCCCGGAGGCCCCTCCGCCCCGGCTGGAATGGCGCTTCGACGGAGCGGCGGGAAAGGAGGAGCCCGCCCGCGGCGGGCAGGGGCTGAGCGGCGTGGCCGACGTCGCGGTCCGGGACGGCCGGCTCGTGGGCCGCACCACGAGCGACTTCCCGATCCTGGACTTCGCGCTGCCCAAGGCCATCGGCGACACCGATCTCGTCCAGGAGGTCGAGGTGCGCCTGCGGGTCGACCTGGGCGGCAACGTCTCCGCGCGCCTCCTCCGCGACAAGAAGGTGGACGTCGCCCAGGTCATGGAGATGACGAAGGTGTTCACGTGGTCGTTCAGCAGCCCGGTGATCGGGGGGAAGGAAGTCCGGACCTACAACCTCCGCAGCGGCTACTCCGTGCCGGGGGCGGGCGCCCAGCACGTGCTGCTGCGTCCCACCGACGTGAAGGGGGCGCGCTTCGAGATCGAGTCGCTTCGCGTCGTCTCCCGGCGCGAGCACCTGATGGGCGTGCCCACCGGGGTGGGCTGGCAGGGCCTGGGGGAGATCTACCGGGAAACGATCGTCGCGCGCTCGCCCGAGAAGCTCCGCGTCGACCTCGCTCTTCCCGCTCGTCCCTGGCTCGACCTCGCCGTGGGCACCGTCGAGGACGGCCCCATCGGATTTCGGGTGGCGGTGGCCGAGCGGGGAGGACCGGAGACGGTGCTGCTCGAGCGAACGGTGACGCGCCCGCAGCGCTGGGAGAGCGTCCCCGTGGACCTCGGCGCCTACGCGGGCCGGCCGGTGACCCTCACCTTCGCGCTCCAGGCGGAGAAGAAGGGCACCCTCGGGTTCTGGGGCGCGCCCACCGTGAGGAGCCGGGGCGTCCTGCCGCCCACGCGCGTCGCCGGGGGCTTGCCCAACCCTCCCCCGCAGGGAGTGATCGTCGTCTGGGCGGACACGCTGCGGCGCGACCATCTGGGCGTCTACGGCAACCCCCGGCCCACATCGCCCTTCATCGATCGGCTCGCCCGCGAGGGGACGCTCTTCCGCGACGCGGTGAGCCAGGCTTCGTGGACCAAGGTCTCCACCCCCTCCCTCCTCACCTCGCTCTACCCGACCTCGCACGGGGTGAAGGAATTCGCGGACCGGCTGCCCGCCTCGGCCCAGACCCTCGCCGAGACCTACCGGGAGGCCGGCTACGCCACCGTGTGCCTGTCCTCCGTCATCTTCATCGGCAAGTTCACGAACCTCCACCAGGGATTCGAGGAGCTGCACGAAGCGAGCTCCCTGCCCGACGAGGAGTCGAGCAAGACGGCGCGCGACTACGTGGACCGGCTGTCCGTCTGGCTGGAGGCCCACCGCGACGCGCCCTTCTTTGTCTTCCTCCACGTGACGGACGCCCACGATCCCTACAAGCCCTACCCGCCCTACGACACGCTGTTCGCCCCCGCGAGCGGGGCGGAGGAGCACGAGCGCCAGGCGAAGGAGGTCAAGAAGTTCATCGCCGATCCGCTCATGAAGGTGTTCGGCATGCCGACCCGGAAGGAGCTGGAGAAGGCGGGATTCGACGCCGACGCCTACGTGGGCTTCGACCGCGACTGGTACGACGGGTCCATCCGCGGAATGGACGCGGAGATGGCTCGGCTGTTCGAGCGGCTGCGCAGCCTCGGCCTCGACCGCCGCACCCTCGTGGTCTTCACCGCCGACCACGGCGAGGAGTTCCTGGAGCACGGGCGGATGTTCCACGGGCAGAACGTGTACGGACACCAGAACAACGTCCCCCTCATCCTCTGGCAGCCGGGCCTCGTGCCTGCGGGCCGCGAGGTCACGGAGACCGTGCAGACGATCGACATCATGCCCACGCTCCTCGCCGCGAGCGGGCTCGCCGTCCCCCCCGCGGCCCAGGGGCACAGCCTGTGGGATCTCATGGCCCCGGGGGCCGGCGTCGTACACGCGGCGGCCGGAGGCCGGCCCGCGGTTTCCGAGAAGGCGCGCACGAACGACGGGTCGGGCTCTCCTCCGCCCCACGACACCGCTTCCGTCGCGATCGTGGACGGGCCGTTCAAGCTCATCCACAACACCGAGCGGCCGGCGGGCGCTTCCGAGTACGAGCTGTTCGACCATCGGAGCGACCCGCTGGACCGTCACGACGTGGCCGCGGCGCACCCGGACGTCGTGGCCCGCCTGACCCGCGATCTCGCGGCCTGGCAGCGGACGGTGGAGGCGGCCCGCCTCAAGCCCGACACCGACGCGGAGAAGGCGATGACCAAGGAAGAGCTCGAGCGCCTGCGGGCCCTCGGCTACATCCAGTAGGCCGCCTCCCGGTCGCAGTAGACGGTCACGTCGGGGTGCAGCCACAGGAGCGAGGCCGGACAACGCGTGGTCACGGCGCCGGAGAGCATTCGTCGGAGCGGCGCGGACTTGTGGCGGCCGGAGACGAGGAGAACGATCGCCCGCGACCGCAGGATGTCGCGCAGGCCGAGGGTGAAGCCGAAGCGCGGCCGCGGGGTGAGGGCGCGCACCATCGGGTGGCGCCGCGTGCTCGGAGTCAGCCGGGCGGCGCGGGGCGCGGGATCGAGGGCCGGGCCCGGCTCGTTCATCAGCAGGTGCCCGTTGCGTCCCAGTCCCAGCAGGCACAGGTCCAGGGGGCCCTCGCGGTCGAGCCACCGGGTCACGCGTCGCGTCTCCGCGACGAGGTCGCGGGCATCGCTCCGCCAGCTCTGCCAGCGCGAGCGGTCCAGCTCCAGGGGCTCCGCGATCTCGCGCCGCACGAAGGTCTCGCAGGCCGCGGGGTGGGCGCGCGGGAGGCCCACCCACTCGTCCATCGCGAGCACCCTCAGGCGGCGGAAGAGCCGGGGCGCCCTCGCGCGGGCCCGGACCAGGCGCCGGTAGGTGCCGCGGGGCGAATCCCCGGTGACCGCCCCCAGCAGAAGGCCGGGCCGGCGCCGGATCGCGTCCAGGACGTGCGACGCGGCGCGCCGGCTCATCTCCTCGTAGTCGTCGACGAGCTGTACTCGCAAGGCGACCCGTATGATACGGCACCGGGACGGCTCACCCTTGAAGCCCAGGGCGATTTCGCCGACGATCTTCGTGCATGGTCCACCGCGGCCCGCGCCGGCTCGTCGTCGCGATGACCGGGGCCACCGGCTCCGTCTACGGCATCCGCCTCCTCCAGGCCCTTCGGGGCTCGGACGTGGAGACCCACCTCGTGATCAGCGGCTGGGGGGCCCGGACGCTCGTCCACGAGACCCCCTACTCCCTGGAGCAGGTCCGGGCGATGGCCACGCGCGCGTACTCGGAGAACGACCAGGGGGCCGCCCTCTCCAGCGGCTCCTTCCTCACCGCGGGCATGGTCATCGCCCCCTGCAGCATGCGGACGCTCTCCGCCATCGCCCACGGGCAAGCCGAGAACCTCGTGCACCGGGCGGCCGACGTCGTGCTCAAGGAGCGCCGCCGGCTCGTCCTCCTCGTCCGGGAGGCGCCGCTGAGCGACATCCACCTCGAGAACATGCTGAAGCTGTCGCGCATGGGCGCGGTGGTCTCGCCCCCCGTGCCCGCCTTCTACAACCACCCGCAGTCGATCGACGATCTGGTGAACCACACCGTGCAGCGCGTGCTCGACCTCTTCGAGATCCATCTCGACGTGGCCGCCCGCTGGACGGGGACGATGGTGGGGACCGTGAGCACGGCGCCGGCGGGCCCGAAGACGCGGCCACGCGCGGTGGCCCGCCGGTCGCGTCGGGGAGGCCGCCGGTGAAGAGCACGTCCCGGCCGCTCCTGACCTCGCGCCTGCAGGGCTTCGGCACCTCCGTCTTCGCCGAGTACACGCGGCTGGCCAGCGAGCACCGGGCGGTGAACCTCGGCCAGGGCTTCCCCGACTTCGACGGCCCCGAGTTCGTGAAGGAGGCCGCGATCGCGGCCATCCGCGCGGGGCAGAACCAGTACCTGCCCATGACCGGCCTCCCCGCGATGGCGCGGGCGGTGGCCGACCACCAGCGGCGCTTCTACGGCGTCGAGTACGACCCCGCCCGCGAGGTCACGGTGTACGCGGGGGCCACCGAGGCGATCTTCGTGGCCCTCCAGGCGCTTCTCGACGCCGGCGACGAGGTGCTCGTCTTCGAGCCCTACTACGACTCCTACCCCGCGGGGGCGGCGATGGCGGGGGCGACGCTCCGCACGGTCACCCTGCGCGCGCCCGACTTCACGTTCGACGCCGCCGAGCTCCGCGCCGCGGTCACGCGCCGCACCCGGGTCCTCCTCCTGAACACGCCGAACAATCCGAGCGGCAAGGTCTTCTCGCCGGCGGAACTGGACGAGATCGCGGCCGTCTGCGTCGAGAACGACCTCCTGGCCGTCACCGACGAGGTCTACGAGCACCTCGTCTTCGAGGGCGCCCACCTCCCCCTCGCCGCGCGTCCCGGCATGCGCGAGCGCACGGTCACCATCTCCTCCACCGGCAAGACGTTCAGCCTCACCGGCTGGAAGATCGGCTACAGCTGCGCCGCCCCCGCCCTCACCGAGGCCCTGCGCATGGTCCACCAGTTCGTGACCTTCACCATCGCCTCCCCCTTCCAGCACGCGATGGCCGCCGCCCTCACCACGAGCGACGACTACTTCCGGGAGCTCGGGGCGGACTACCGCTCGCGGCGCGACCGTCTCTGCGCGGGCCTCCGGGACGCCGGGTTCGAGGTGCGCGCGCCGGAGGGGACGTACTTCGCGCTCGCCGACATCCGGCCCCTGGGCTACGAGGACGGCGAGACCTTCTGCCGGGAGCTGCCCGGGCGGGTGGGGGTGGCCGCCATCCCCGCCTCCGCCTTTTACGCCCACCCCGCGGCCGGCCGCCATCTCGTCCGCTTCGCCTTCTGCAAGAAGGAGGAGACGCTCGAGGAGGGGCTCCGGCGGCTGCGCGGCCTGCGCGGGTAGCAGGCGCGACCGCCGAGATGAGCTGCGTGCTTCGGGCCATCGGCCGGGAGTTCGACGTGGACGACTTCCTGAAGGACAGCCCGCTCCCCCACGATGCGATCTTCCATCGCGGTGAGCCCCGGGCGCCGGGCGACCCCGGGGGCGCGAAGCGCAGCGCCTCCGGCTTCAACGCGCCGGTGAGCACGGCCGGCTTCGACGATCTCGACACGCAGATCCTGGACGCGACCCACTTCCTGCGGGAGCACGAGGACGAGCTGCGCCGCCTCGGGCGCTTCCCCGGGGTGGAGGAGGTCTGCCTCGACTTCGGGATCGCCCGGCGCGACGTGAGCCGCCCAGAGCGACCTCTTCCCCGCCGACCTCCTCTGGCAGGCGGGGGCGCTCGACATCGACCTCGTGGTCACCCACTATTCCGTCTCCGAGAGCTAGCGGCCGCGGCCACCACCCGAACCCGCGCGGAGAGAGTTCATCATCCTCGACGTCCACGACATGAGCCCGGGGCACTGCTCGGGCTCCACTTGCCGGCTTCGCCTAACGACCTCACACCAGATTCTCGAGGGGAGCGGACCTCGCCTGTCCGGCGGGGGACGTACATTTCCTCTCATGACACACCCACACCCGCTCGCCTCGGTTTCGGACGATGATCTGCTCCAGCACCTCGCGGAGCTCCTCCGCCAGTCCCGCCGCGTCGACGGCGACCTCATCGCCCACATCGGAGAGGTCGACGAGCGACGGCTCTACGCCCGCGAAGCCTTCCCCTCGATGTTCGCCTACTGCACGGAGGTCCTGCACCTCTCGGAGGCGAAGCCTTATCTGCGGATCACCGTGGCGCGCGCCGCACGGAAGTACCCCGTTCTCTTGACCATGCTCGGCGAGGGCCGACTTCACCTGTCCGGAATCTCCAGGCTGGCCCCGTACTTCACCCTGGAGAACGTGGAGGCGCTCCTGAAGCGAGCGGCCCACCGGTCCAGGCGGCAGATCGAGGAGCTGATCGCGGAAATTGCACCCCAGCCGGACGTTCCCCCGGTGATGCGAAAGTTGGCGGAAAGGCAGAATGGGGAGGGAACAGGGCCGGCAGTCGCACGTCCCCTCGAACTCTGTCCAGACAGAGTTGGTCCCTCTTCGGCGGTTTCTCCGGCCCCTCTGCCGGCCCCAGCCGGTGTCATCCACCCCCTGGCCCCGGCGCGGTACAAGGTGCAGTTCACGGCCAGCGCCGAGCTGCACGACAAGCTGCAGCGCCTTCAGGCCCTGATGCGCTCCCAGGTACCGGACGGCGATCTGGCCGAGATCATCGAGCAGGCCGTCACGGAGAAGCTCGGGCGGCTGGAAGCCCGGCGCTTCGCGAAGACGAAAGCCCCTCGGAAAGGGCTGTCGGAAACCGACACCGCCCCCTCGTCACGCCACATCCCCGCGGCCGTTCGGAGGGCGGTCCATGAGCGCGACGACGGTCGTTGCCGATATGTGGACGCCAAGGGCCGACGATGCTCGGAGCAGCGTCGGCTGGAGTACCACCATCGGCACCCGTTCGGCCTGGGAGGCGACCACGGTCCCCTGAACGTCCGCTTGATGTGTCAGGCCCACAACGCGTATCTCGCCGAGCACGACTACGGCCGGGAGGCGATGGCTCGGTGCCGGCGGCCCCGAAAAGGGGCCCGCGAGGCTCCGATGCTGCATCCAGCGGCGGCGCGACGTCCCCCCGCGGCGCCTGACCCCGCGCATCGAACCGGATCGTGAGGCTCGGAGACCGGACAGGCTAGGGCGCGGGGACGCTCAGGACCGCGTGGAGCGGGTGCTCCCGGCGGTCGCCCTCGTAGAAGACGCGCTCGAGGAAGAGGCCGGAGGGGGGCGCGGTCAGGCGCGCGGGCGCGTCCGAGGCTCCGCGCAGGAAGCGGGCGGCGTCGTCCGGCTTCAGGTCGCCGCGGCCGACCTCCGCGACGACGCCCACCACGCGACGCACCATCTTCCACAGGAAGTGCGAGGCCACCATCCGGATCAGAATCAGCTCTCCCTCCTCGGCCAGCTCCAGCCCTTCCACGAGCACGCGGGTGGAGGTGCGGGCGGGGTCGTCGTCGGTGAAGGAGCGGAAGTCGTGCATTCCCCGGAAGAGCGCGGCCGTCTCCGCCATGCGGGCGGAGCTGAGCTCGTCCTTGATCCACCAGACGAAGGGCTTGCCGAAGGCGGTGCGGCGCCGCGAGATCTGGTAGAGGTAGCTGCGCCCGGTGGCGTGGTGACGCGCGTGGAACTGGCGGGTCGTCTTCTCGATCGAGAGCACGTGGATGTCCGCGGGCAGCTCGTCGTTGATCGACCGGCGCAGGGTCTCCGGAGGGAGCCGCGTCTCGAGGTCGAGATGGGCGACCTGGCCCAGGGCGTGGACGCCCGCGTCCGTTCTTCCGGAGCCGTAGGTCTCGAAGTCCGTGCGGCCGGAGACCGTGGCCACCGCCTGGGCGAGCTCGCCCTGGACCGTGCGCGCGTTCTTCTGGATCTGCCAACCGCGGTATCTCGTCCCCACGTACTCGAGGCGAAGGCGGAAGCGGGCCATGGCCAGCGCACGCTAGCGGGCGGGAGCCCTTGCGTCAAGACGCGGCGCTTCTGGTAACGTTGCTCGATCATGCGCGACGGCCTCGGGCGGCGGGCGCTGAAGCGCCTCGCCCTCTGGAACTTCGAGCTGAACGTCCGGGTCCACCGCGCCGGGCGGCGCGGGCGGGGCGAGCGGCCATTCGTCCTCGGCGGCGACTGCCGGCGCTGTGCGCGGTGCTGCGAAGCTCCCTCCGTCCAGGGGAGCCGGGTGGTCTGGCATCTTCCCTTGCTGCGAAAGCTCTTCCTCTGGTGGCACGAGCGGATCAACGGATTCGTCCTCACCGGCACGGACGCGGGCGCGCGAATGTTCGTCTTCCGCTGCACCCACTTCGACCCCGTCGCGCGCTCCTGCGACAGCTACGACTCGCGACCGGGCATGTGCCGGGACTATCCGCGCTTGCAGCTCTGGGAGGCGAACCCGGATTTCCTGCCCGGCTGCGGCTATCGCGCGGTAGCCCCGAACGCAAAGCACCTCACCGCCCTCCTCGCCGCGCAGCCGCTCAGCGCCGAGCAGCGGGAGAAGCTGCGGCGCGGGCTGCGCCTCGAGTAGCGGCTTGAAGCTCCGCATCCTGAGCTACAACATCCACCGCGCGATCGGCGTGGACCGGCGCTTCCGCCCGGAGCGCATCGTGGAGATCATCGAGAGCCACGACCCCGACGTCGCCCTCCTGCAGGAAGTGGACGAGGGCGTCCCCCGCTCACGCGAGCTGAACCTCGGCCGCGAGCTCGCCCAGGCCCTGGGCTACGAGCACTACGCGATCGGCCACAACGTGAAGCTGCGGAAGGGCCGCTACGGGAACGCCACCCTCTCCCGCCACCCCATCCTCCGCGAGCGCAACATCGACCTCACGATCGGCATCCGCAAGCGGCGCGGGTGCCAGCACACGCTCATCGCCGTGCCCGGCCCCGCCGGGCGGCTGCGCCGCCTGGAGGTCTTCAACCTCCACCTCGGACTCTCCGCACGCGAGCGCGAGAGGCAGGTGGGCCTGCTCATGCGGGCGCGGGAGTTCGCGTCCCTCCCCTTCGGCGTCCCTTGCGTGGTGGGCGGCGACTTCAACGACTGGCGGTACCTGCTGCGGCCCGTCTTCGTGGACATGCTCGCCTTCCGCTCTGCCACCGGGGGGGACGGCCGACAGGAGCGGGCGGTGGCCACCTTCCCCTCCTTCTTCCCCCAGGGCGGCCTCGACCGCATCTACTTCCGGGGCCCGCTGCGGCTCGTCGCCGCTCGGCGCTGCCGTCTCGCCCTCTCCCGCGTGGCCAGCGACCACCTGCCGGTGGTCGCGGAGTTCGAGCTGCACTGACCGGGGGCCGCCGGCAAGGGCGGGCCCGACCTCAGCGCTTGGCGTCCAGGGTCTCGCGGACCCGGCGGGCCAGGACCTCGGGGGTGAAGGGCTTCTGCAGGAAGAAGACCTCGCTGCGCAGCACGCCGTGGCGCAGGGTGGCGTCGTCGGTGTAGCCGGACATGAACAGCACGCGCAGGTCCGGCCGCTGGTCCCGCAGGCGCTGGGCGAGCTCGGGCCCGCTCATGTGGGGCATGACCACGTCGGTAAGGAGCAGGTCGAGGCCGTCTCCCTGCCGCTCCGCCACGAGCAGGGCCTCTCCCGGATGGCGGGCTTCCAGCACCGTGTAGCCCCCCTCCTGCAGGGCCTCCCGCGCGAGCTCGCGGACCACGTCCTCGTCCTCCACGAGCAGGATGGTCTCGCGGCCCCGAACGGGGGCGGCCGTGCTCGCCGTGGCCTCGACGCTCGTCGCCTTCTCCTGGACCCGGGGGAGGAATATCCGGAAGGTGCTTCCCTTGCCGAGCGTGCTCTCCACCGTGATGTAGCCGCCGCTCTGCTTCACGATCCCGTAGACGGTGGCGAGCCCGAGCCCGGTCCCCCGCCCCAGCTCCTTCGTGGTGAAGAACGGCTCGAAGATGTGACGCTGCGTCTCGGGGTCCATGCCCACCCCGGTATCGTTCACGGAGAGCAACACGTGGGGGCCGGCGCTGGAGCCGGGGTGGGTGGCGGCCCATGCCTCGTCGAGCTGGGCGTTGCGGGTCTCGATCACGAGGGCCCCGCCCTCCGGCATCGCGTCGCGCGCGTTGACCACGAGGTTCATGAGGATCTGCTCGACCTGGGCCCGGTCCACGCGGGTGGCCCCGAGGCCCGACCCCAGCCGGGAAACCAGCCGGATGTCCTCGCCGAGCAGCCGCCGGAACAGCCCCTCGGAGGCCGCCATCACGTCGTTCAGGTTGAGCACGCGCGGAGAGAGCACCTGCTTCCGGCTGAAGGCGAGGAGCTGGCGGGTGAGGTCGGAGGCACGGGTCGCGGTGCGCACGATGCCGTCGATGTGCCGGCGGATGGGCTCCTCCGGCCCCAGGCGGCCCAGGGCCAGCTCGGCATAGCCGAGGATGGCGGTGAGCAGGTTGTTGAAGTCGTGGGCGACGCCTCCCGCCACCCGGCCCACCGCTTCCATCTTCGCGGCCTGGCGGAGCTGATCCTCCGTGCGGCTGAGCGCCGCCTCCGTCTGCTTGCGGCCGGTGATGTCGGTGGCGAGCAGGATCATCCCGCTGATGCGTCCCTCCCGGTAGAGCGGGCCGGCCCTCACCCCCCAGAAGCCGAGCGTGCTATCCGCGGTCCCCATCTCCACCTCGTACTCCACGGACTCGCCCCGCTCGAGGACGGCGCGGGACGTCTCCCGCGCCCGCTCGCGATGCTCGGGCCGGACGAAGTCGAGGGCGGAATGGCCGAGGACGTCCTCGAGGTCCCTCCCCGCGAAGGGACGGTTCGCAGAGACGATCCGTCCCTCGGGGTCGACGAGCAGGAGGTAGCCGGGAAGGTTCTCGACGAGCGAGCGCCACCGCTCCTCGGAGTCCCGCAGCGCCTCCTCCGAGCGCTTCCGCTCGCTGACGTTGCTGGCGGTGATGGCGACGCCGTCCCCGAGGGGGACCACCTGGTGATACAGCCAGACCTGGCCGCGGCCGGGCAGGTCCACCGCCAACTCCTCCTCCTGCGGGACCTGGTCCTCGGCCACGCGGGCGTAGCGGTCGAAGAACCCGCGGAGGGGGACGAGCTCTCCCAGGCGATGGCCCAGCACCTGGTCGCGCGGCCTGTCGAGGAACCGTTCGCCGTTGCGGTTGATCTCCTCGCAGACGAAGTCCACGATGCGGCCCTCGGCGTCCCGCACCGCGCGCAGGAAGAAGACCGCGTCCAGGCTGCCCTCCACCGCCGCGCGGAAGCGCTCGTCGCGGGTCTCGAGGGCGTCCTGCATCCGCTTGCGCTCCGTCACGTCGCGCGAGGTGAGGACGATCTCCGTCTCCCCCAGGGGACCGAGCAGCCGGTTGCCCACCGACTCCAGGTGGACCCAGGCCCCGTCCGCGCGCCGGCACCGGAACTCGGTGGGGGTGCCCGGGTTCAGCCCCAGCACCACCGCCGCGAAGTCCCGGCGGAGCTCCTGGACGTCCTCGGTATGGATCAGCTCGAAGGCGTTCTTGCCGAGGAGGGCGCCGATCGGGTAGCCGAGGGTCCGGTAGAGGGCGGGGGTCGCGTACCGGATCGTCCCCCGCTCGTCGTGGACGGTGATGATGTCGGAGGTCGCTTCGACCAGCGAGCGTAGGAGCGGGCCTTCGCCGGCTTGGGTCACGAAACAACGCTAAACCTCCCCCCCTCGACCTGCAAGCGGACGGGGGAGGATGGCGTGCTGCGCGCGACACGGAAGGAGAGGCCGGTCGTTATAAGATCGGGTCCCCTCCAGAGAAGGCGATGACCGCCGACACTCCCCGGACCCTCGGTCGCTACCAGATCGAGCGCGAGCTCGGTCGCGGCATGATGGGCATCGTGTACGCCGCGCGGGATCCCGAGCTGGGGCGTCGCGTCGCCCTGAAGACGATCCAGATCGGCTTCGCCATCCCGGAGGGCGAGCGCGCCGCCTTCGAGCAGCGGTTCAAGCGGGAAGCGCAGGCGGCGGCGAGGCTCTCGCACCCCGGAATCGTGGTCGTGCACGACGTCGGGCAGGACCCCGGGACGAACACGCCCTACATCGCCCTCGAGTACATGGAGGGGAAGACCCTGGCCGAGATCATGGCGGAGGGCACGCCCATGGAGTGGCGGAAGGCGGCCGCCCTCGTGGCCCAGCTCGCGGACGCGCTCTCCCACGCCCACTCGAAGAAAATCATCCACCGCGACATCAAGCCCGCGAACATCATGGTGCTGGACTCCGGGCAGGCCAAGGTCATGGACTTCGGTATCGCCCGCCTGGAGTCCTCGACCCTGACCACCACCGGCGAGTTCTTCGGCACCCCCGCGTACATGTCCCCGGAGCAGGCCAAGGGCGATGCGTTGGATCCCCGGACCGATCTGTTCTCTCTCGGCTGCGTGCTCCATCAGGTCTTGACCGGCAAGAAGCCCTTCGACGGCCCCACTCTCCCCGCGATCCTGATGCGTGTGCTGCAGGAAGCACCCACGCCGCCCTCGCGCGTGCAGCCGGGCCTGCCCGCCGAACTCGATCTCGTGGTGGCGTGTGCGCTGGCCAAGGACCGCGAGCAGCGCTACGCGGACGGGAGGGCGATGGCGGAGGACCTGGAAGACGTGATCGCGGAAAGGCCGCCCCGGCACGCGAGCGTTGCGGCGAGGGAGCGGGCCCCGGAGGAGACGCGCGTCACCGCGGGCAACGCCGCCGAGGCCACACGCTTGTCGGCGCCCCGGCCGGCGGCTCGCGCTCCCGCCACCCCGCCGCCCCTGCCTTCCTCCCCCGGGCACGCAACCGCGCGCCTGGAGACCGTGCTCGCGGCGGCGGCGGGGACCTCCGTCCTCCGCCGCGAGGGCACTTCCGGCCGGCAGCGGCGCCGGATGATCTTCCTGGGCCTGGGTGCTCTCGTTCTCTTGGGGGCCGGCTTCGCCGCCGCCCTCGTGGTCCCCTGGGGCGGGCAGCCCGCGGTCCTCACCGTCCCTTCTCTCGCCCCGATGCTGCCTCCCGGGCAGCTGGAGATCACCGTCCAGCATGCCTTGAAGACCGGAGTGCTCAAGGTGTGGGTGGACGACAAGCTGGTGCTGGAAGAAGGCCTGGAGGGCCACGTCTCCAAGAAGATCCTGAGCTACAAGGAGCACAAGGGCACCCTCAAGGAAACGGTGAAGGTGCCTCCCGGCGACCGGACGATCCGCGTGCAGGTGGAGGGGGACGGCTTCGCCGGCTCGCGCCGGATCAAGGGGACCTTCTCCAGCGGCGTGACGCGCCGGCTCTACGCCGAGATCTCGGGGCTCCTCAAGAAGGACCTGAAGCTCGGCTGGAGCTCGTGAAAGCACTCGCCCTCGAGCTGCGGGACGTCCGCAAGAGCTATCCCGCGGGCCTGGCCCTGGACGGCGTCTCCTTCGACGTGGAGGAGGGCCACGTCCTCGTCCTCCTCGGCACCAGCGGCTCCGGCAAGACCACCGCCCTCAAGACCGTCAACGCGCCTCGTGCGTCCCGACTCGGGAAGCGTGACCGTCCTCGGCCGCGACGTGCGAGAGTGGGACCCGATCGCGCTCCGCCGGCGGATGGGCTACGTCATCCAGGAGGTCGGTCTCCTTCCCCACCTGAGCGTGGCCGAGAACGTGGCCCTCGTGCCCCGTCTCCTCGGCTGGAGCGAGGAGCGCCGGCGCGCGCGGGCGCGCGAGCTGCTCGCCCTCGTGCCGGCTCGAGCCCTCCCGTTTCGAGTCCCTCGCCCCGCGCCAGCTCTCCGGCGGGCGAGCGCCAGCGCGTCGGACTGGCCCGCGCGCTCGCCGCCGATCCTCCCGTCCTCCTCATGGACGAGCCCTTCGGCGCCCTCGACCCCCTGACCCGCCGCGCGCTCCAGGACGAGTTCCGCGACCTGCAGTCGACGGCTCGGCAAGACCGTCGTGCTCGTCACCCACGACGTGCCGGAGGCCTTGCGCCTGGGCCACGAGGTCGCGGTCATGGACCGGGGGCGGGTCGTGCAGCGAGCCGCCCCCCGCGAGATGCGCGAGGCGCCCGCTCCCGGCTTCGTCCGCGACTTCCTGGCCGCCGCCCTCCCGTGAGCGTCCTCCGCTTCCTGGCCGAGCGCCGGGCCGAGCTGCACCGTCCTCATCGGCCAGCACGTGGTGCTCGTGCTCGCCGCGGTCACGATCGCGGTCATCCTGGGGGTGCCGCTGGGCGTGGCCATGACCCGCTCGCCCCGGCTCGCCCGCGTCCTCCTGGGCGCCGCCGGTCTCGCCCAGACGATCCCGAGCCTCGCCCTGTTCGGCTTCCTGATCCCGATCCCCTTCCTGGGCGGGATCGGCGCCCGCACCGCCGTGATCGCGCTCGTGCTGTACGCGCTCCTGCCCATCCTCCGCAACACCTACACGGGGATCCGGCAAGTGGATCCGGCGGTGGTGGAGGCGGCGACCGGCCTCGGCATGACGGACGCGCAGAGGCTCCGGCTGGTGGAGCTGCCCCTCGCCTTGCCCGTGATCCTCGCCGGGGTGCGCATCGCGGCCGTGGTGTCCGTGGGCACGGCCACCATCGCGGCCGCCATCGGGGCCGGCGGCCTCGGCACCTACGTCTTCCGGGGCCTCGCCACCGTGGACACGCGGCTCATCCTCGCCGGCGCCATCCCGGCCGCCCTCCTCGCCCTGCTCGTGGACGGCCTGCTCGCGCGCGTGGAGAAGAGCTGCCCGGCCGGGGAGCGCGTCCTTGCTCTTCGTGCTGGGGGCAGCCCTGCTCGCCCTCGCCGTCGCCACCGGGGGCCGTCCCCCGCGCCGCGCGACCGGTCGTCGGTCGGCTCGAAGAACTTCACGGAGCAGGTGATCCTCGGCGAGATCCTCGCCGCTCATCCTCGAGCAGCGGGGCTTCAGCGTCGACCGCCGGCTCAACCTCGGCGGGACCGCCCTCTGCCACGAGGCGGTGCGCGCCGGACAGCTCGACCTCTACGTCGAGTACACCGGCACCGCCCTCACCGACGTGCTCAAGCGGCCGGTGTCTTCCGATCCCGCCGCCGTGCTGCGCGACGGTGCGAACCGGCTACGGCGCCCTCGGCCTGACCGTCGGCGATCCCCTCGGGTTCAACAACACGTTCGCCCTCGTGATGCGGACAGGACCGCGCGCATCGGCTGGGAGTCGCGCGCATCTCCGACCTCGCCTCCCACGCGGCCCGGCTGCGCGTCGGGCTCTTCGGCGAGTTCCTGGAACGGGCGGACGGGATGCCGGGCCTCGAGCGCGCCTACGGCTTCCGTTTCCAGACGGCGCCCCGCGAGATGGACCTCGGTCTGCTGTATCGCGCGCTCCTGCAGGACCAGGTCGACCTGGTGGTGGGCAGCGCCACCGACGGGCTCATCGCCGCTCACGATCTGCGTCGTCCTCGAGGACGACCGCCGCTACTTCCCGCCCTACGACGCGGTGCCGGTCATGAACACGTCGAGCCTCGGTACCCATCCCGGGCTCCAGGCGGCGATCGGGGAGCTCGCGGGCCGCATTCCCGAAGACGCGATGCGCCGCATGAACCACGAGGTCGACGGTGGGCACCGCGCGCCCGCCGCGGTGGCGCGGGAGTTCCAGCGAGGGTGGAAGTAGGCGGTGTCGCGGCCGTCGCCTCCGCTCCGCCTCAAAATACGATAGCCTTTGGACGCTTGACCGCCGACACCTGGAACCCCTCGCAGTACGAGCGCTTTCGCGAGGAGCGGAGCCAGCCCTTCTTCGACCTCCTCGCCCTCGTGCGCTCCCGGCCGGGCATGCGGGTGGTGGACCTGGGCTGCGGCACGGGCGAGCTGACCCGCCGCCTGCACCGGCACCTCTACGCCCGCGAGACGCTCGGGCTCGACAGCTCGGAAGCCATGCTCGCGAAGAGCCAGCCGCACGCCGGCGCCGGCCTGCGCTTCGACAAACGCGACATCCTCGCCTTCGCCCACGACCCCCAGGGCCCCTGGGACCTCGTCTTCTCGAACGCCGCGCTGCATTGGGTCAGCGGGCACGACGAGCTCATGTCGAGGCTCACTCGGGCCCTCGAACCCGGCGGCCAGATCGCGATTCAGGTGCCGGCCAGCCACGACCATCCGTCGCAGCTCGCGGCCGCGGAGGTGGCCAAGGAGGAGCCGTTCCGCAGCGCGCTCCAGGGCTATGTCCGCTACGCCCCGGTGCTCCTCCCCGAGCAGTACGCCCATCTCCTGGACGCGCTCGGCTACCGCGAGCAGCACGTGCGCCTCCAGGTCTACGGGCACCGCCTCGAGTCGCGGGAGCAGGTGGTGGAGTGGATGAAGGGGACGCTGCTCACCGACTACGAGAAGCGCCTGTCGCCCGACCTTTTCCCCCGCTTCCTGGCCCGCTACCGCGAGATCCTGATGCCCCGCCTCCCCGACACCCGGCCGCACTTCTTCCCCTACAAGCGCATCCTCTTCTGGGCCGAGCGGTGAAGGGCTGGCTCGATCGGCTGGGGCTCCACCGCCCCGAGCTGCGCGCGTGGGCCCTGTACGACGTCGCGAACTCCGCTTTCATGACCACGGTCATCCAGCTCTTCCAGATCTTCTTCCCGAGCTTCGCGGCCGCCAACCTCCCGGAGAACGTGGCCCGCTCGCGCTACGCCTTCGCCACCTCGGCCGCGGTCATCCTCGTGGGCTTCCTCGGACCGCTGCTCGGCGCGATCGCGGACGTCCAGGGAAACAAGAAGAAGTGGCTCGCCCTGTTCATAGCGACGGGGACCGTGGCCACCGCCGGCATGTATTTCATCGGGCGGGGCGATTGGCAGCTCGCCCTATGGCTGTTCGTGGTCGGCAACGTGGCCGTCACCTCCAGCCTCGCTTTCTACAATGCCCTCCTGCCGCAGATCGCCGCTCGCGACGAGGTGGACCGCGTCTCCACCGCGGGCTTCGCCCTCGGCTACCTGGGCGGGGGCGCGCTCCTCGCCGCCAACTTCCTGATGATCCAGAGCCCGCAGCGGTTCGGCCTCGCCGACGCGGCCGCAGCCACGCGCGTGTCCTTCCTGAGCGTGGCGGTGTGGTGGGCGGTCTTCTCGATCCCCCTGTTCCTGCGGGTGAAGGAGCCGGCCCGCCGGATCGTGGCGGGCGAAGCCGGCCGCAATCCCCTCGCGGTCGCCGTCACCCGCCTGAAGGAGACCCTGCGCGAGCTGCGCCACCACAAGGACGCCGGCCTGCTCCTCCTCGCCTTCCTCATCTACAACGACGCCGTCAACACGATCATCCGGCTCGCGGTCGGCTTCGGGGACGAGCTGCGCATCCCCCAGCCCGCCCTCATCGCCGCCGTGCTCATGATCCAGTTCGTGGGGGTGCCTTTCGCGTTCCTCTTCGGCAGCCTCTCCGGATGGATCGGGCCCAAGAGAGCGATCTTCGTCGGCCTCGCCGTATACGGCGTCATCTCCGTGTACGGCTTCTGGCTCCACACCACGCGCCAGTTCTTCGTCCTCGCCTTCATGGTGGCGATGGTCATGGGCGGGGTGCAGGCCCTCTCCCGCTCCCTCTTCGCCACCCTCATCCCCAAGCACAAGGCGGCGGAGATGTTCGGCTTCTTCGGGGTGTTCGACCGCTTCGGGGGCGCCATCGGCGCCTTCGTCTTCGGCATCGTGCTCGCCGCCACCGGCTCCAGCCGTCCCGCGATCCTGGGCCTGCTCGTCTTCTTCGTCGTGGGGGCCCTCCTCCTCGCCTTCGTGAACGTGGATCGGGGGCGGCGTGCCGCCGAAGAAGCGGAGGCACAGGCGCTGGGCTAGACTGCCTCGCGAAGTCGATTCCCCGCTGAGCCGATCGGCGGCCGGAAAGGCGCAGGGCCGCCGAGGCGGCCCTGCTCACGATGACGAGGCGTTGTTCAGGTTCGGACCGGTGGGGGTCGCGCGGGATGGCACTAGGGGAGCAGGACGGTCACGGAAGTCGCGCTGCGGGAGCCCCTCGCGAGGTTGGCGGTCACCTTGTAGCGGCCGCGGTCGCCCGTGAGGAACGCCTCCTGACCGCTGCCCACGGTGGGCGTGATCCGCGCTCCCTTGGGAGCGCTCGTCCACACGAGGGATGCGCACCTTGCGGTGTCCTCCCCGATGTCCTGCACCTCGGCCCTGAGGCGCGCGGCGCCGGGCTGCACGTCCAAAATCTTGATCGCGCTCACTCTCCCGGCACACTCGAACAGGGGGAAGGAGGCCGCGGCCGAGGTCTGGGCCGCGGTGCTGCTGGAGTCAATCGACGCGGTAGGCGAGGCGAGATCGGGAGCGACCGGTACGGCCGACCCGCAGGCGACGCCGAGGGTGGCGAAGGCCGCAAGCGCAAATAGTCTGCTCATCACACGACTCCATTTTTCCCGCCCCTTGGCCCTGCTCCTGAGGCAAGGTGGGTGCCAGCGGTCGAGCTCCGATCGACGATTTCCCGCAAGTGCTGATGGGGCCGGGCCGGGCTGGGATTCGAGCGGCCGAAATGCGAAAAATTGGACGGATTCCTCGCGCAGGAAGTGCGCAAAGCTCTACCGCCCGCGCAAAACTGGAGAGTGCGCTCGGGGATCAGCGAGCCGGCGGGCCTTCGGCGAAAAGCGGCAGGGGCGCATCGGCCTCGGGCCCGAGCGAGACGCCCAGGTATCGCGCGAGGGTCGGGGCGATGGCGGTCATCCGGATCACCCCGAGGTCTCCCCTGCGCTCCAGGCCGGGCCCCAGGGCCAGGAAGGACGCGTTCATCTCCGGGCGGTCGGGCGCGTAGCCGTGGTGGCCGCGCGACGAGGAGGGACTCGACCAGTCTCCGTCCAGTGCGCCGGTGAAATAGAAACCTTCACGGGCGTCGAGCACGAACGCCCCCTCCTCGTCTCCGCCCAGGGCCGCGATCTCGGCGGGGCCGAGGATGCGACGGATCCCCGATTCGGGCTCCCCGAGCCGGGCCTCGAAGAGGGCCCGCGCGCGGGCCAGTGTCTCCCGATCCCCGGGATCCTTCAGGCGCAAGGCGGCGCTTCCGCCGTTCGCATCGAACGAGGCCTTCCAGCCCGTCGGCTTGCCGTCCTTGTCGACCGTGATCAGGCCCGCCTGCCTCAGCAGGACGTTGGGCCGGAGCGTGCGCGTCACGGGCAGGAAGCCGTGGTCGGAGACGACGGCGAAGAGCGTCTCGGCGGCGCCCGGCTTCAGGGTCGCGTCCAGGATCCGCCCCAGGTTTGCGTCCGCCTCTTCCACCGCCCGCAGGGCCTCCGGGCTCATCGGACCGTGGTCGTGCTGGGCGTCGTCGAGGTCGAAAATGTGGACGAGCATCAGCTGCGGTCGGTGGACGGCCAGCATGAAGACTGCGGCGTCCGTCCGGTCGTCGTCGGTGAGCGGCCATCCCACCTCCCGGCCCCGGTAGTGGCCCACGTCGTCCACCAGCCCGGGGGTGGAGACCGCCTTGTACAGCTTCAAGTCCACCTCGTGCTGCGAGTTCGGGCGCCAGAACTCGGGCAAGTTCCAGTCCGTCCCGATCCCCACGCTCACGGGCCAGGAGACCGAGGCGGTGGTGAGCCAGCGGGCGCGGGACGCAGAGACGAGGCTCGGGACGCGGACGTCGGAGGCGAACCAGTACCAGGCCCCGTTCGCGCGCTCCAGGGGGTCGAAAATACGGTTCCCCGCGATCCCGTGCACGCGGGGCGTCACCCCGGTGATGAGCGTGGTGTGGGAGGGGTAGGTGACCGTGGGCAGAACCCCGACCACCCCGCTGGCCCAGGCCCCCTCTCGCATGAGCCGGCGCAGGATTGGAACCTTGAGGCCGAGCGCGTCGGCCCGCCGGTGGTAGTCGGGCATGAGGCCGTCGACGGAGACCATGACCACGCGGCGGGGGCTCTCCGCGCTCGCGGGGGATGAGGAGGGGCCGAGCCACCCCGAGGCGAGCAGGATGGCCGTGACGCCGAGGGTGGGGACGAGGTGTCGTGGACTCATGGGCGGCAAGGCTACCCCAATTTTCGGCCCGGCCGAGCTAGGATGACGGCCCGACGATGCGCCTCGCCCCTCTCGTCCTGTTGCACCCGGCCGCGAATGGGGCGATCGCCGAAACCGGCTACGACCTCGGCGGGTGCTAGAATCCTCCCGTCCTGTCCGGAGCCCGATGATCCGCCGCATCCGCCCCACCCCTGACGGCATCCTCGCCCTTGCGCTGGTTTTCGCCCTCGCCGGTTGCCGGTCCCTGGCCGTGAACGCGATCGGCAACGCGGTCGCGGACACCGGATCGAACTACTCCGCCGACGACGATCCCGAGCTGATCGGTGAGGCCGTGCCCTTCGGCCTCAAGACCATGGAGGGCCTCCTCGAATCGGCCCCGCGCCACAAGAAGCTCCTGTTCGCGACCTGCAGCGGATTCACGCAGTACTCGTACGGGTGGGTGCAGCAGGAGGCGGACTTCACGGAGGCGACGAGCCTCGCCCGCGCCACCGAGCTCCGCGCCCGGGCCCGCAAGCTGTACCTCCGCGCGCTGAGCTACGGCTTCCGCGGCCTGGAGGTGGACTTCCCCGGCTTCCGCGAGAAGCTGCGGCAGGACCCGCAGGCGGCACTCGCGGTCACGCGCAAGGAGCACGCCCCGCTCCTCTACTGGACGGCGGTTTCCTGGGCGGCGGCCATGGCCCTGAAGATCAACGACTCCGACCTGACCGCCGACCAGTCGCTGGCGGAGTCGATGGCCCGCCGCGCCCTGGCGCTCGACGAGGGATACGAGGCCGGCTCCATCCACGACTTCTTCATATCCTACGAGTCGGCGCGGGCCTCCGTGGGCGGCTCGCGGGCGGAAGCCCGCCGGCACCTGGAGCGCGCACTCGCCCTCGCCCACGGCGAGCGGGCCTTTCCCTACGTGAGCTTCGCGGAGAGCGTGAGCGTGGGCGAGCAGAACCGCAAGGAGTTCCAGGACCTGCTGGACAAGGCGCTGGCCGTGGACGTGAGCCGGCCCTCGCCCTACCGGACCGCGAACCTGCTCTCGCAGCAGCGGGCGCGCTGGCTGCTGGGCCGAACGGACGAACTGTTCATCGAGTGAGCCCGGGGGGCACGAGGTTTTCCATGTCATCGCCGAAGCTCGGACGACGGGCCGTCGTCCTCGCGAGCGCCGCCCTTCTCGCCGCCGCCGGTCTCCTGTCGGCGCCCGGTACCTCCGCCCAGGCGCCCCTCATCGTGCGCATGGCCACCCTCGTTCCGGACGGCTCCACCTGGCACCAGATCCTCAAGGAGACCGCGGAGAAGTGGAAGACGATCTCCGGCGGTCGCGTCGTCGTCCGCCTCTTCCCCGGGGGCGTGGCCGGGGACGACCCCGACGTGGTTCGCAAGATGCGCCTGGGCACGCTCAACGCCGGCCTCCTCACCGCGGTGGGCGTGGGCGAGATCGACAAGTCCGTCTACGCCCTGGGAATCCCCCTCGCCTACGACTCGTACGAGGAGGTCTACTCCGTCCTCGAGAAGATGCGCCCGAAGCTCGAAGCCGGCCTGGGGGCCAAGGGCTTCGTCGTCCTCAACTGGGCGGACGGGGGCTGGGTCCACTTCTTCGCCCAGAAGCCGGTGGCGGTCCCCGACGACCTGCGCCCGTTGAAGCTCTTCTCCTGGGCCGGTGACCCCGAGTCGGTCGAGGTGTGGCGGTCGGCCGGCTTCAACCCCGTGCCGCTTCCTTCGACGGAGATCGCGACCGCGCTCCAGACCGGACTCGTCCAGGCCCTCGGCTCGCCCCCCCAGGTGGCGGTGATCTCCCAGTACTTCAACCACGCGAAGAACATGACCGACCTGCGCTGGCAGCTCCTGCTGGGCGCGACCCTCATCACGAAGTCGACCTGGGAGAAGATACCGGCGGACCTGCACCCCGCGCTCCTCGAAGCCACCCGGGAGGCCGGCGCCCGTTTGCAGGCGGAGATCAGGGGCAGCGAGCAGAAAGACATCGAAGCCATGAAGAAGCGCGGGCTCAACGTGGTGCCGGTGACGGCCGCGCAGCGCGCCCTGTGGCAGAAGCTGACCGAGTCGATCTACCCGAAAGTGCGCGGGCCCATCGTGCCCGCAGAGGCCTTCGACGAGGCCCTGAGATACCGGGACGAGTTCCGGAAGCAGAACCCCACCGCGCGTTGAGCCGGCCACGGTGGAGTAGCATCCAGGGCCATGACAATGCGGTTCCGATGGCCAGCCACCTTCCTCGTCGTTGCCGTCCTGTTCTCCACCCCGGGTCATTCAGGGGAAGCGCCCCGGGGTGGTGACTGGATCCAGCTCTTCAACGGGCGTGACCTCGCGGGCTGGGTCCCCAAGATCAAGGGCTACGAGGCGGGCGACAACTTCGGCCGCACTTTCCGGGTCGAGAACGGCGTCCTCAAGGTGTCGTACGACGCCTACGGACCGTTCGAGAACCGCTTCGGTCATCTCTTCTACGAAAGGAGCTTCTCCCACTACGTCCTCGCCGCCGAGTACCGGTTCGTGGGAGAGCAGGCGCCGGGCGGTCCGAGCTGGGCGCTCCGGAACAGCGGTCTCATGATCCACGGCCAGCCCGTGGCCACCATGGGCAAGGACCAGGACTTCCCCATCTCGATCGAGGTGCAGCTCCTCGGGGGCGCCGAGACCGGGGAGCGCAGCACGGCCAACCTCTGCACGCCCGGCACGCACGTGGTCATGGACGGGAAGCTCGTAACCGAGCACTGCGTCAACTCCCGCTCGAAGACGTACCGCGGCGACACCTGGGTGCGGGTGGAGGTGGAGGTCCACGGCGACGGGCGCATCGTGCACCGGGTCGACGGCGAAGTGGTGCTCGAGTACGAGAAGCCCCAGATCGGCGGGGGGGTCGTCTCGGGCTTCGACCCCGCGGCGAAGCAGGACGGCAAGCTCCTCTCCGAGGGCTCGATCTCCCTCCAGTCCGAGAGCCACCCCGTCGAGTTCCGGAAGGTCGAGCTGCTCGACCTCGTGGGCTGCATGGACCGGAAGGCCCGGAACTACCGCCCCTATTTCGAGAAGGCCGACCCCGCCGCCTGCCGGTACTAGTAGGCTACTTGAGCGAGAAGCGGACCGTGACCGTCATGATCAAGGGCACAGGCACGCCGTCGACGAGCGTCGGCGTGTAGGCCCACTGCCGGACCGCCTCGAGCGCCGCCGCGTTCAGCAGGGGGATCCCGCGCAGGATCCGGACGTCCGTGACCCGGCCCTGGGGGCTCACGAGGCACTCCACGACCACGATGCCCTGGACGTTGGCCCGGACGGCGATCTCGGGATAGACCGGGTCCACGTGCCGCACTTTCGTCGGCTCCCGGACCCCGCCCCCCACGTGCACCGGCGCGGGCGGGGCGACGACCTCCGGCAGCCCTCCGACGATCCCTCCGACCACGCCGCCAGGCGCGCCTCCTTCCACCCCGCCCGGCTCCCCGCCCGGGACGCCGAGGGCGGCCGTCTCCTCGGGGACAACCTCCTCGGGACTCTCGAGAGGAGCGGTGAACGAAGTCGGATGAGCCGGGGGCGGCTCCTTCCGCACCCGCGGTACGGGGGCGGCGGGCGCCGGGGGGGGTGGGGGCGGAGCGATCAACGCAGGCTCGGCGAAGAAGACCCGCGTGCCGGACGCGGGCGTGGGCAGGCCCTCGGCCATGAGGATCGGCATCGCGACGACGGAGAGAGCGAGGCCAACGTGCAGGAGGGTGGAGGCGGGGAGAAGCACGAGACCGACGAGCGGGCGGGGCTCGCTCACCGTGAGCTTCAGGTCGGGTGCGGGGACGGGCCCCGCGGGCGGGCGGGGGGCCGGTTGGTCGGCACGCCGCGTGAGTCGGCGTTCTTCGCGAAGCTCCTCGAGGAGGGACCCCAGGGGAGAGAGGACCTTGCCCACGAGGCTCCTTTCCGGGCGTTGAGCCCGTGCTGTACCAGTCTTTACGGGATACACCGACAAACGGTAGCACCTCCCATCACCAGGCCAGTCGGCAACGGTTGCCGCCGCGAGTTGGAACTTTCCCGGGTCCGGTCAGGGCGCGTCCCTGCAGTGGGACCACTCTCACCCCTCCCCTCTTGTGGCTCAACAAATTGCGGCTGGCAGATCGTTTGCACTGCGCGTAGCCATGCTCACCGACCTTCGCCACGCGCTGCGCCTCCTCGCGAGATCGCCCGGCTTCACGGCGCTCTGCCTCGTGACCCTGGCCCTGGGGATCGGGGCCAACACCGCCCTCTACTCGGTGGCGAACGCCGTCCTGTGGCGGCCGCTCCCCTTCGAGCGTCCCGAAGAGCTGGAGATGGTCTACGTGAAGGCGCCCGCCCTCGCCCCGGGGAGCTACCCGTTCTCGGCCGCGGACGTGCTCGACTTCCAGGAGCACACCCGCTCGCACAGCGCGGTGGCCGCCTTCCAGAGCACGTCCTACGACCTTTCCGGGGCGGGGGAGCCCTTCCGGGTCGAAGGCGCCCGGGTCACCCCGTCGCTCTTCCCCCTCCTCGGACGCGGCCCTCTCGCCGGACGGATCTTCACGCGCGAGGAGGACCGCGGGGCCCACCGCGTGACCGTGCTGAGCGCGCGCCTCGCCAACCGGCTCTACGGGAGTGCGTCGGCCGCCCTCGGCCGTGGCCTCGCCCTCGACCGCGTGGCCTACACCGTGATCGGCGTGATGCCGCTCGAGTTCCGATTCCCCCTGCGCGGAATCCCCGGGGCCCGCGACGCGGAGCTGTGGGTGCCCATGTCCTTCACGGAGCCGGAGCTCGGCGATCGCGGCGACAACTTCAACTACTCCGTGATCGTCCGCCGGCGGCCGGAGGTCTCGCCGGAGCAGGAGGCGGCCGACGCGAAGCGTGTGCTCGCGATCTCGCGTGCCCAGTACCCGCCGTCGATGCCCGCGAACGTGGAGATCCTGCCCGACATCATGCCCCTCGCGCCCCTGGTGAGCGGCGGCTCGAAGGCCTCCGTCCTGCTCCTGCTCGGCGCGGTGGGTTTCGTGCTCCTCATCGCCTGCGCGAACGTGGCGAACCTGCTCCTCACCCGCGCGCTCGCGCGTCAGGGGGAGCTCGCGGTGCGCAGCGCCCTCGGGGCGGGGCGGGGACGGCTCGTCCGCCAGCTCCTCACCGAGAGCCTGGTCCTCGCCCTCCTCGGGGGGGCGATGGGCCTCGGCCTCGCGTTCCTGGGGACCGACCTCGTGGGGGCGCTGGCCGGCGAAGCGCTGCCGCGCTCCGAGGAGATCCGGGTCGACGCGGGAGCACTGATCTTCTGCCTCGCCGCCTCGGTCATGGCCGGGCTCCTCTTCGGCCTCGCTCCGGCGTTGGCGCTGGGCCGTGCCGATCTTGCGCCGACCCTCAAGGAATCCGGGCGAGGGGCCACGAGCGCCCGGGGCCGGCTCCGCGGGACGCTCGTCGTCGGCGAGGTGGCCCTGGCCCTCGTCCTGCTCACGGGGGCGGGGCTGCTCGTGCGGACGCTCGCCAACCTGAACGCGGCCGACCCCGGGTTTCGAGGGGACAACGTCCTCCTGGCCTCGCTCTCCCTGCCCTCCGCGCGATACCAGGGTTGGCCGGACACGCGCGCCTTCCACCAGCGTCTGGCCGAGGGTCTCTCGTCCCTCCCCAGCGTGGAGCGGGTGGGCATCGCCACCAACCCGCCCTTCACCTCGAACTGGACGAAGCTCTACTCCGCGGAGGGGATCACCAAGCCCGGGGACAAGCCCATGCTCACCCGGCATGCGATCGTGGCCGGCGACTACTTCGAGGTCCTGCGCATCCCGATCCTCCGCGGGCGCTCGTTCAGCCTCGGGGATCGCAAGGAAAACGAGAAGGTGATCCTGGTGAACCAGGCCTTCGCGCGCCAGGTCTTCGGCGAGGCGGACCCGGTGGGCCGGCGCATCAAGAACGGCATGCCGGATACGGATGCCCCCTGGCAGACGATCGTGGGCGTGGTGGGCGACGCGAAGCTCGACCGCCTGGGCGAGGAAGCGCCGCCGCAGACCTTCGACTCCTGGCTGCAGTCGTCGGAGGCGGAGGGGGGCGCCTTCCGGGAGGTGAGCTACGTGCTGCGCAGCGCGGGCTCCACCGCCGCGCTCGTTCCCGCCGTGCGCGCCCAGGTCGCCCTCCTCGACCCCGAGCAGGTGATCCGCCGCCTGCTTCCCGTGCCGGAGATCGTGACCGGTTCGCTCGACCGCGAGCGCTTCCGGACGCGGCTATTGCTCGCCTTCGCCGCCACCGCGCTCCTCCTCGCCGCCATCGGCATCGCCGGGGTCATGGGGGTGGCCGTCACCCAGCGTCGGCACGAGATCGGCTTGCGCATGGCCCTGGGGGCCGACCGCGGACGCATCCAGCGCGAGGTGCTGGGCGGGGGCCTCCGACTCGTCCTCCTCGGGGTCGCGGTCGGTCTCGCGGGGGGCGCAGCCCTCTCGCGCCTGGTGGCGGGCCTCCTCTACGGCGTCGCCGCCACCAACCCCTCGACCTATGCGGTCGCGGCGGCGCTCCTGGTCGCGACCGGCCTCCTCGCCACCTACCACCCGGCCCGGCGCGCGGCTGCGGTGGACCCGATGGTCGCGCTCCGCCAGGAATAGGGCCGGGAACGCTTACGGCCTAGAACGTAGCGGTCAGGGCGACCCGCAGGACGCGACCGAAGCCCGGGGAGATGTTCGTGTTGCTGTCCGCGTTGATCCAGTACTTCTTGTCGAACGCGTTCTCCAGGTTCGCCTGGATGCGCAGGTCCTTCGTGAGCACGAAGAAGGCCGCGACATCGACGCGCGTGTAGCCGGGCAGGGTGACGGTGTTGTCGATGGTCGCGAACATGTCGCTCCGGTAAAGGGCGCCCACCGCCGCGGCCAGCCGGGGCAGGAACTGGTAGTCGTTCCAGAGGGACAGCGTGTGATGGGGCACCTGACCCACCTGGGCGCCCACGGGGGCGGCCGCGGTCGCGCTGGTGACGAAGGCGTCCTGATGGGTGTAGCCGCCCGCGACCCGCCAGGCCGAGGTGATCCGGCCCGTGACCCCGACCTCGAAGCCGTTCGTACGCTGGCTGCCCGTCTGCACGATGCGCGTGGGGTCATTGGGATCGGTCGCGCGCGTATTCGTGCGGTTCAGGCGGTAGAGGGCCGCGGTCAGGGCGAGGCCCGAGTGCGGCTCCCACTTCACGCCCGCCTCGTAGTTCACGAATTGCTCCGGCTCCATTTGCTCGGTGATCGTGGTGAGCGACGAGAACTGGTCGCCTGAGCTCGGAAGATAGGAGACGGTATAGCTGCCGTAGAGGGACAGCGGCGGCAGCGGCTTGTAGACCAGGCCCGCGCGCGGCGAGACCAGGTTGTCCACGCGGTCCAGGGTGTCGGCGTTGCGGTGGTTGTCGTAGGTGAGATCGAAGCGGTCGAAGCGCAGCCCCCCCACGAGCTGGACCTTGGAGGACAGCTCGAGCTGGTCCTGCGCGTAGACAGCGGCCACCTTCGCCTTCAGGTGGTTGTCGGCGTCCGTGGCGTTCTGACGGTAGGTCACGGGAGTGCTGATCGTCGGATTGGAATAGGGGGCCGAGAAGCTCGTGGTCGTATTGTTGAAGAAGCCGGTGTTCCGGTAATTGTCCGTGCCCTGGCTGCCCACCTCGAGGCCCGCGAGAAGGGTGTGTTTCAACCTGCGCGTAGTCAGGGGATAGATCAGGTCCGTCTGATTGAACACGTTCTGGCGCTGCGTGGCATTGTTGTACGCGGTGAGGGCCACTCGGCTCTTGTCCGGGGTGACGGCGCCCGGCACGTAGTTCTGGTAGAAGCGGTCGTAGTCGCCGTACATCGTGCGGTTGCGCAAGGTGAGGGCGCCCGCTTTGTGCTCGATGGTGGCAGTCCCGAGGTCGATGGTGCTGCGCACATGGCTGTCTGCGGGGTTGCCGTAGAACGTCGACACGTCGACGTCGGCGGGCCTCCCCTGGTAGGAGGTGATCCCGCGATCGGCGACCCGGATGTCGTGGAGGTGCTCGTATCCGACCGTGATCCGGGTACGGGGGCCGGCGGCGATGGTCAAGGTGGGGTTGAGCGCGTAGCGCTCCAGGTCGACGGCGTAGCGAAAGCTGCCGGAGTCCTCGTACATGCCGTTCAGTCGGAAGGCGACCGTGTCGTTCAGCGGCTGGTCGATGTCGCCGGCAAGGCGCTTGTGGCTGTAGCCGCCGCCCTGCAGCGTCCCCTCGCGGAAGGGCCGGAAGGCGGCTTCCTTGGTGACGCGGTTGACGACCCCACCCCCGCCGCCTCGGCCGAACATCATGGCGTTCGGGCCTTTCAGGGCTTCGACGCGGTCGAGGTTGTAGAGGTCGCGGTAGTACTGCACGTCGTCGCGGACGCCGTTCAGGAAGAAGTCGGCGGAGGAGCTGTTGCCGCGGATGATGACCTGGTCGCGATTGTTCTCGCCCTGGTGCACCTGGATGCCGGGGGTGTAGCGCATGACGTCGCCGATGCTCAGCATCAGCTGGTCCCGGATGAGCTCTTTCGTGGTCACGGTGACGGACTGGGGCACATCGCGCAGCGGAGTGAGGGTCTTCGTCGCGCTGCTGATCGCGTCGACCGCGTAGTCCCCCGGGGCGCGTACCGTGATCGTCTCGCCGAAGGGGGCCAGCTTCAGCACGAACTCGCGGGTGTCGCCGCCCGCTCCGGGCGCGGTCACGCCCTGGGACACCTCGAGAAACCCGGGAGCCGCGACCTTGAGGGTGTAGCGGCCGGGGGTTAGTGCGAGCTTGAACTCGCCGCTCGCGTCGGTCTGGGTGGTGGGCGAGAAACGCTGGTCGCTGGAGACCGCCGTGACGCGGGCGGCGGAAACCGGAGCATGGGTGGGGTCCAACACCTTCCCTTGCAGTACGAAGCCGGCCTCCGCCGCGTCGCCCAGGGCGAGGCTGGCGGCGAGGGAAAGAGCAAAGAAGGTCGGCATCTGGCCTCTGGCCTCCTTACGGCCCGGGGCGGTCCCGTCTCAAAATGAACATGAATTTCATGTTCATTTTCACCGTGCAGAGGTTACCGTCACCGGCGGGACCGTGTCAAGTTATAATGAAATTGAAATCCAATTTCATTATTGAACGCGACCGGGATCGCCGTCACCGTGAAGGCGATCGACTACAACTCGTGGGACAACGCGCTCCGGCGCGGCAAGTTCACGCTGAGCATGGGCTTCGGAAACCGGGGACCGAACCCGTGCGCGTTCTACATGGGCCTGATGGATGGATCGCTGGTCAGGCCCATCGGCGAAAGGGCGGAGGCCAACTTCGACCGCTTTGCCAGCGAAGAGGCGACGCAGCTCGGGCGGCGGTTCGAGACCATCTCCGACGAGAAGGAGCAGCACGCCCTGAGCAACGCGATGCAGCGGCTCTTCGTCGACAACGCGCCGAGCCTTCCCCTCTACCCGAGCCCTCTCTGGGGCATCTTCAACACCACCCGCCTCCGCGGGTTCCCCAGCCGCTTCCGGCCGTTCGCGAGCGCGGTGCCCGGTGTCGGAGCCCCCTCGGGGGGAGCGGACGCTCTTCCCGTCCTCGTGGAGGTGCAGCCCCGCTGACCCGTCCTCATCGTCGTCGACGGCGGGTATAGACTCTGGCCATGTCGGCGCTCCTCCGACGAGACTTCCTTCTCACCGCGGCCGCCGGCCTCGGCGCCGCGGCCTTCCGGTCCGCACGCGCTCTCGCCGCGGACCGGTCCCCGATCCAGAGCCCGCTCAACGGTCCGATCGGCCTCCAACTCTGGAGCCTGCGTGAGTACCTGCCCAAGGACCTGTCGGGGACGCTGGCCCGGGTCCGGGCCCTCGGCTTCCGCGAGGTCGAGGGCGCCGGGCTCTGGAACCACAGCGCGGCCGAGCTGCGGGCCGCTCTCGATGCGGCCGGCCTGCGCTGCGGGTCGGTGCACCTGGGCTTCGAGCGCCTGAGGGACGACAGCGCGGGCGCGTTCCAGGAAACGAAGGCGGTCGGCGCCACCGGGGTCGTGTGCCCGTGGACACCGCACGGCCAGGCCTTCACGCGGGACGACGCGCTCCAGACGGCCGAGGCCTTCAACCGGTTCGGGAAGGCGGCCCGAGCGGCGAAGCTGCGCTTCGGCTACCACTGCCACGGCTACGAGTTCGTCCCCGCGACCGAGGGGACGCTCTTCGATACCCTGGCCGTCAACACCGATGCCGCTCTCGTGGCCTTCCAGATCGACGTGTTCCACGCCTATCGGGGCGGCGCCGATCCGACCCGGCTCATCGAGAAGTACAAGGGCCGGGTCACGTCGCTCCACCTCAAGGACATTCGGAAGGGCGTTCCCGTCGAGGCGGGCAGCCCGGGAGCGACCCCCGACGCGGACGTTCCGGTGGGCACCGGCCAGATCGACTACCCGGCGGTCCTCCGCGCCGCGATGAAGGCCGGCACCTCGATGTACTACCTCGAAGACGAGAGCACGGATCCCCTGGGGCACATTCCCCAGAGCCTGGCCTACCTGGAAGGGCTCAAGCTGTAGTCAGGCTTTCGACCTGCTCTTGGGGAGCACGGGCGTCCGCGACAGCTCGTCGTAGAGGTGGATCGCCGCCTTCATGCACTTCGACCAGTCGCCCAGGTGCAGGCTCTCGTTCTCGGAGTGCGCGTTGCAGGCGGGATCCTCGACGCCCATGAGCAGGCAGGGCGCGCCCCCGAGGAGATCGGCGAAGGGCTGGACGAAGCCAATGGAGCCGCCGGCCCCGATCATCGCGGTCTCCTTGCCGAAGCCGGCCTTGAGCGCGCGCCGCGCTGCCTCGAAAGCGGGACCTTCCGGGTCGGTCGTCCACCAGGGCGTGCCCCCGGTGACCCTGGCCGTGACCTTGATCCCGTAGGGAGGCTTGCTGGTCAGCTTATTGACGAGCAAGCGCCCCGACTCCTTCGGATCCATGTTCGGCACGATGCGCAGGGAGAGGCGGGCGCGGGCGGAGTCGATGATCTGGTTGGAGGAGCCCTTGAGGGGCCGGGCTTCGAGCGCGATCACGGTGAGCGAGGGCCGCGTCCACATCTGCTCGTAGGGCGAGTACCCCTTCTCGCCCCAGAGCTTCATCCCCGGCATCATCCCCGCCTCGCGCTTGAACTTGGCCTCGTCGAAGGGCAGCTTGCGGATGCGGGCGAGCTGCTTGCCCTTCGTCTTCGCCACCTTCTTGTAGAGGCCGGGCACGTTCAGCTCGCCGTTCTTGCCGTGGAGGTCGGAGATGAGCCGGCAGATGATCTGCACGGGATCGGGCACGGGCCCTCCCCACATCCCGCTGTGGCGGGGCTGGCTCAGGCCCTGCACTTCCAGGTCCACCTGGCAGATCCCGCGGAGCTGGTAGGTGAGCGCGGGGATGCCGGTGTCGAAGTTGGCGGTGTCGGAGAGCACGATGAAATCGGCGGCCATCATCTGCTTGTACTTCTCGAGGAACAGGCCCAGGTGCTCGGAGCCGATCTCCTCCTCGCCCTCGATGATGAACTTGACGTTACAGGGAAGGCGGCCCGACGACTTGAGGTAGGAGGCCACCGCGGCCACGTGAGCCATCACCCCCGCCTTGTCGTCGGAGGTGCCGCGGCCGTAGAGGCGGCCGCCCCTCTCGGTGGGCTCGTAGGGAGGCGAGGTCCAGCGCTCGAGCAGGCCCTCGGGCTGGACGTCGTGGTGCCCGTAGAGGAGGATGGTGGGCGCCCCGGGCTCATGCAGCCAGTCGCCGTATACATAAGGATGCACGCCCGGGATCTCGAGGACCTGGACGTTCTCGACGCCGGCCGCGCGCAGGGCCTTGGCCACGGACTCCGCGGAGCGTCGGACCTCGGCGGGCGGGAAGCCGGCGGCGGAGACGCTGGGGATGCGAGACATCTCGATGAGGGTGGCGAGAAAGTTCCGCGTGTGAGCCTCGAGGTAGTCGAGGGCGGCTTTCACCTGGCCTTGGGCCTGGGGCATGAGTCCTCCGGGGCTTGAAAAGACGGCGGCGGGCAGTTTAGATCACATCTCACGCCGAGCGAAAGAGACGGCGGCACGGAGAGGATGGCCATGAGAGATTTCCTGGGGCGGCTTCTGACTTTCGTGGGCGGCCTCGTGGTGGGGCTGGCGCTCGTGGGCCTGGTGGTGGCGGGGGTGCGGCAGATCCTCAAGCCGCGGGTCCCCGCGCGCACGCTCCTGGAAGTGAACCTCGAAGGGGGGCTGCTCGAGCGCATGCCCGACGACCCGTTGGCCCAGGTCATGCTCCGGAGCAAGCCCACGCTGCGCTCGGTGGTGGACGCCCTGGAGAAGGCGGGCGACGATCCCAAGGTGACGGGCCTCGTGGCCACCCTGGGGGGAGGTGCTTTGGGAACCGCCCAGGCCCAGGAGGTCCGCGATGCGGTCCTCGTCTTCCGCGCCAAGAAGAAGACGGCGGTGGCCTTCGCGGAGACGTTCGGCGAGTTCGGTCCCGGCAACGGCGGCTACTACCTGGCCTCCGCCTTCGACGCGATCTACCTGCAGCCCTCGGGCGACATCGGCCTCACCGGCCTCATCGCCCAGAGCCCCTTCCTGCGCGGCACCTTCGACAAGCTCGGCATGGTCCCCCGCATGGACCACCGCTACGAGTACAAGAACGCGATGAACGTCTTCACCGAGAAGAAGTTCACGCCCGCCCACAGGGAAGCCACGTCGAAGCTGGTGGGCTCCATCTTCGGCCAGATGGTGCGGGGCATCGCGGAAGGGCGAAAGCTGGGCGAGGACGAGGTGCGGACGCTCTTCGACAAGGGGCCGTACCTCGGCCAGGAAGCGGTCACGGCCAGGCTCGTGGACGGGCTCGCCTACCGCGACGAGGTCTACGAAAAGGCCAAGGCGAAGGCGGGCAAGGACGCGAAGCTGCTCTTCCTGGACCAGTACCTGGAGAGGGCGGGCAAGCTCCACGAGAAGGGCAAGACGGTGGCGCTCATCTACGGCGTGGGGGGAGTGTCCCGGGGGAAGGACGACTACGACCCCCTGCGGGATTCCTTCACCATGGGCTCCGACTCCGTTTCCGCCGCCTTCCGCGACGCGACCGAAGACAAGGAAGTGAAGGCGATCCTCTTCCGCGTGGACAGCCCGGGCGGCTCCTACGTCGCGTCCGACACGATCTGGCGCGAGACGATCCGGGCCCGAAAGGCGGGCAAGCCCGTGATCGTCTCCATGGGCAACGTCGCCGGGTCGGGCGGCTACTTCGTCGCCATGGCCGCGGACAAGATCGTGGCCCAGCCCGCGACGATCACCGCTTCCATCGGCGTGCTGGGAGGCAAGATCCTCACCGGCGGCTTCTGGGACAAGGTGGGCCTCGGCTGGGACGAGGTCCACACCAGCGCCAACGCCACGATCTGGTCCACCCTCAAGGACTACTCCCCCGCGGAGTGGGCGCGCTTCCAGGCCACGCTCGACCGGATCTACGCGGACTTCACGAGCAAGGTCGCGGAAGGCCGCAAGCTGCCCAAGGAGAAGGTCCTGGAGATCGCCAAGGGTCGGATCTGGACGGGCGAGGACGCGAAGGCGCTGGGCCTGGTGGACGAGCTGGGCGGGATGACGACCGCCCTCAGGCTCGCCAAGAAGGCGGCGGGGATCCCGGAGACGGAAGACGTCAAGCTCCAGGTCTTCCCCAGGCCCCGGAGCCCGATCGAGCAGATCCTGGCCGGTTCCCGCGAGAACAGCGAGCCCCCGGCCGCGGCCACGGCCGTCGTCCGTACCCTCGAAGCGATACGGCCGGTCGCGCGCCGCCTCGAGGCGGTCGGTCTCTGGGACCCGCCGGGGGTGCTCATGACCCCGCCAATCGGGGTGGAATAGTCCTCGGAGGACGGCTCGGCGCGCATGCTACGATCGTTCCGGGAGAGACTGCCCTTCGACCTTGTCCTCAGAAGAGAAGAAGGAACCCGAACTCGGCCGGATCCACAAGTACACGATCCTCGCCAAGATCGGCCAGGGGGCGATGGGCGAGGTGTTCAAGGCCCATGACAGCGTCCTCGACCGCTTCGTCGCGATCAAGACGATCGCCCGGGCCCTCGACACCGACGACAGCCACCGCGTGCGCTTTCAGCGGGAGGCGCGCGCCGCGGGCAAGCTCGCCCACCCCAACATCATCACCGTCTTCGACTACAACGAGGAAACCGAGAAGGGGATCGTCTACATCGCGATGGAGCTGCTCGAGGGGACCGACCTCCGGGACCTCATCGAGAAGCGGGCCCTCAAGACGCTCCCGGAAAAGCTCGCGATCATCGAGCAGATCTGCGAGGGGCTGGCCTTCGCCCACAAGAAGGGGGTCGTCCACCGCGACCTGAAGCCCGGGAACATCCACATCCTCCCGAACGGACAGGTCAAGATCATGGACTTCGGCCTGGCCCACCGGGTCGAGGACGACGCCGCCCGCACGAGCGTGATCATGGGCACGCCCTACTACATGGCACCCGAGCAGGCCCAGGGGGAGCGGGCCACCGTCCGCTCCGACGTGTTCGCGCTGGGCGCGGTGTTCTACGAGCTGCTCTCCGGACGCCGCCCCTTCACCGGCGACTCCATCCCCTCCGTCCTGTTCAGCGTCGTCCACCGCGAGCCCGAGCCGCTGGCCGTCCATTTGCCGGATGCCCCCTCCCTCGTCGCCTTCGTGGAGCGGGCCCTGGCCAAGGACGCGAACCACCGGTATCGCGACGCCGGGGAGATGCGGGATGCCCTGCGGGAAGCGCGCGAGGTCCTGGCCGGCGTCGGCTCCGCGCCGCGTCCCCCGCGGCCGGAGCCCACCGCCCCCGAGGAGGCGGCCCGGCCGCGGCCCCTTTCCCTCTCCGAGGCGGCCGACACCGACCCCTCGATCAAGGAAGCGGTCCGCGAGATCCACGAGTACCTCGCGGACAAGACGCCGCCCCTGATGGTCGCCGACTCCGTTTCCCTCGTCCTGAATGCCGCGCCCGACGCAGTGGCCGCCGACCTCTACGCCTGGGCGGAGCGCCAGCGCGAGACTCAAAGGGAGGTTCCCCTCACCGACCTCGCGTTCCACGCCCTCCGCAAGCTCCACCTGATCGGCGAGTTCAAGCTCGTCGACCAGGAGGCGCTCTCCGTGCACATCCGTCAGGTGGGCGACGCCATGCTCGATCTCTTCCCGCTCGAGGAGCGGGACGGGCTAAAACGGCGTCTGGCCAAGCTCGGGGAGTCGGAGATGGTGCGCACGGGCCCCATCGGGCTGCTGCACCGGCAGCCGGGCGAGCGCCCGCCGGGTCCGCCGCCGGGGCCGGGGCCCGAGCCGGCTCCCAGCCCCCCGCCCGATCCCACGATCGCGGGAGGCTCCGCCACCTCGACCATGCGCCGGGAGGACATGCAGCACAACCTGCGGCGGCTGTCCCTGCTCGAAGAGCGTCTGCAGCAGGGCGACCCCGACGGCCCTCCCCCGAGCGCCGATGACCCCACGCGCAGCCGGCTCATCTCGGAGACCTTGGCCGCCGCCGCCGCCCAGGCCACCACCGAGAAGGAGTTGGAGGAGCATCTGCGGCGGCTGCGCCCGCTGGGCGTCGCCTCCGGAGCGGACGAGGTCTTCCGCTCCCTGGGCCGCGGCATCTCCGACTGGGTGGTCCCTCCCGAGGTCACGCCCTGGCGGGGGGTGCCGCGGATCGAGGTGGAGGCGATGCGCCGCATCATCGCCCTCGCGGAAGAGCCCATCGAGATGGCGCGGCGGTTCCGGCACCTCGTGTACGCCGCCATCGAGCAGTTCAACGAGGGCAACCTGGGGCGGGCCGTGCCCATGTTCGAGCTGGCCATCAGCCTCTACGAGGAGCGCAAGATCGACGCCGGCTTCGTGGAAACGGTCCGACGCAAGGGCCACGAGTCGCTGGACATGCGAAGGCTGCGGCAGTACCTGGGCCAGCCCGACCGCCAGCTCCAGCTCCGGGTGGTGCTGAACTTCTTCACCTTCCTCGGCCACGGGATCCTCCTCGACGAGCTCCAGGGGGAGCCACGCCGCGACCGGCGCCGCTTCCTCCTGGACATGCTCGAGGCCCACGGCGTTCCCGCCCGCATCGCGGCCCGCGAGCACCTGCGTGCCTCCTTCGAGGGCGAGGAGGCGGGGCCCCACATCCAGCGCAACTGGATCTACCTGCTCCGCGTCATTCCCCGCCCGCCGGAGGAGTCTCCGGACGAGGAGATCGCCCTCGTGGTCCGCAACGCCGCTCCCGGACAGCCCCCGTTCCTGGTGCGCGAGGCCATCACCTACCTGGGACAGAACAAGCACGTGAAGGCGAAGCAAGCCCTCATCGACTTGCTCCACGACTACGAGAGCGCCTTTTCCCGCCGCGCGGTGTCGCTGCCCCAGCAGAAGGAGTGGCAGATCGCCCTCGACAAGATCGCGGGCGCTCTCGCCCGCTTCGGCGCCCCCAGCGCCTGGACGGCGCTCCTCGACCACGCCTTCACCCGCGAGACGTCCTGGGGCGTGACCATGAGCCGGCTCGCGGAGCTGGCCAGCCAGGATCTCTCCGGCAGCCCCGAGGTCGTGACCCGGCTGGTGGCGGAGATGGAGGCCTGCCTCCCGCGCCGGGTGCTGAGCCTGCTCTCCCGGAAGGACCACGACCTGATATGCATCATCGACGCCCTGGCCGGCACGCCGACGGCTGAGGTTCGCAGCGCCCTCGCCGAGGTGGTGAACGACCATGCCCACACGTCGTTCGGCAAGGCGGCCCAGCGCGTCCTCGAGTCCTTCACGGCTCCGCCCGCCCCCCCCGCACCCCCGAGCCTCGCCGGCGAGGTCGACGCCCTCGCCTTGCCCGGCCTCCTCATGCGGCTCAACCAGGGCCGCTCCACCGGCACCTTGAGCCTCCACGACAAGACCTCGGGGCCGGTGGCGACGCTCGGCTTCCTCGAAGGGGCGCTCGTTTCCGGCAAGAACGGCCACCTGACCGGCGAGGACGCGGTGTTCCAGCTCCTCGAGCGGCCTTTCGACGGAACCTTCGTGTTCGAAGGAGGCACGCCGGCGGCGGGGGGCGCGCCCCTCTCCGAGGTCACCGCCCTCATCGGGGAGGCGGTGCGGCGCAGCGGCGTGCTGCCCCGGGCGAGCGCGCTCGTTCCCGACGACGCCTCCCTGCAGGCCACGGGAAGCCGCCCGTCCTCGGTGCCCGGGGAGACCGACTATGCGCTCGTGGTCTCCCTCTGGGAGAAGGCCTGCGCGGGCATCTCGCCCCGGCGCCTGGAAGAGGATCTGGCCGCGGACGCCTTCCGCATCCGCCGCGCCCTCGCCCATTGGGTGGAAGAGGGAGCGCTCCGCATCCTGTCGACGAGCGACCCGGATCCAGGGAGCCGGAGCTAGGCTTCGCTATCCCGCGGCCGGTCCGGCCCGCGACACGCACATGAGCGTCATGTCGTCCCGGGTGCGGGTCGTTCCGCAGAAGGCGAGCACGTCCTGGACGACGCCCTCCACCAGGGCCTGGCCGTCCTCGGCCCGGTGGGCGGCGAGGTAGGCGAGAAGCCGCTCTTCCCCGTACGCCTCGTCCCGTGCGTTCTCCGCTTCGGTGACCCCGTCGGTGTAGAGGAAGAGCCGGTCGCCGCGCTCGAGACGGATGCGCTCGGCGCTGAACGCCGCGTCTTCGATGATGCCGAGGGCGGGCCCGGTGGCGGCGAGCGACCGCGCGGGGGCGCCCGGGTGCAGCAGGAAGGGCGGGTTGTGCCCCGCGTTGACGTAGGCGAGAGCGCCGGTGGCCGTATCCAGCTCGCCGTAGAAGAAGGTCACGAGACGATTGGCCGGGATGTTGGCGCAGAGGTGCGCGTTCAGCTTGCGCAGCAGCTCCTCGCCCCGGAAGCTGGCCACGATCAGGGTGCGCAGGCTCCCCTGGAGGAGGGCCATGAGCAGGGCCGCCGGCATGCCCTTGCCCGCCACGTCTCCCACGACCACGGCCAACTGCCGGGGACCGATCTCCACGAGGTCGAAATAGTCGCCCCCGACTGTGTTGGCCGGGCGCATCGCGGTCCGGATCTCGAACCCGTCCTGGGCGAACGGCTCGAACGGGAGGAGGCCGAACTGGATCTGCCGCGCCACCTCGAGGTCGCCCTTCAGCGAGAGCTTGTCGCGCAGCTCGAGGGCGAGAAGGAAGAAGAGGGCGGTGCCGCCCACGAGGGTGAGGGGAGGCAGGCTCCAGGCGTCGGCGCCCGCGGCGTGGACCAGGTAGCCGAGCCAGGCCAGGGTGAGGAGCGGCACCGCCACTGCGAAGAGGATGCGACGCCAGGGGCTCAGCCGGTAGGCCATGGCCAGGAACGTCCGCCAGGCGGCCCGCGGCCATCGCCGGTACCAGGGCCGGCCCTGGAGATCGTCGAGCGACACCTCCCGGGTGAAGAAGCGGAACGTGTCCTGGGCTTCCTGGTTGAGGAGCTCCCGGAGACCCTGCTGCGTGAGGTCGCGCGTGAACAGCTCGCGCACGTTCTGCCAGTAGGATTCCTGAAGCGCGGGGGCCGCGCGCGGCTTCGGACCGAAGCGCGCGGACAGGCGCTCGAAGCGGGAGCGCGCGGGCTCCGCGGTCACGGCGGGCCCAGCCCGGCGCGGAACGCCTTGTCGTTCAGGGCCTGTAGACGCGCCCGCGCCTCCTCGGGCAGGCTGTCGATGCCCTGGCGCAGGAGCTGGCGGGCGGCCTGGGCCTCGTCGCCCGCCACCGGGATCCCCGCCCGCACCTGCTGGACGTAGCGCGCGAGGCGGACGCGCTCCTCCTCGGGTATCGGCCCGTAGACCTGCGCGTAGATCTCCCCGAGCTCCTGAGTCTCCGCGGAGCGCAGGGTGTAGAGCCCCTGGCTCACCACGCGGAGCGCGGCCGCGGACAGGTCGTCCGTGCCCTCCCCCCTGCTCAGCCGCTCGCGCACCAGCTCCTCCACCGCGCCCCGTGACAGCTCGGGCACCTCGCGGACCGTCCGGTCCAGCGCCTGCTGCACGCGGTCCCCGCGCTCGGAAGGGACGCGAACCCCGCGGGCCAGCGCCTCCAGCTCCGGGAGAAACTTGTCCCCCACCGCGGCGGGGCTCGACGCCTGGAGCGTGAAGTAGATCCAGCCGTCCTGGAACACGGCGAGGGCGCCCGACTCCGTCTGGGGTCCGTCTCCGGAGGTCGTGCGCACGAGCCGCGCCTGGCCCTTGGCGAAGCGCAGGTCGGACCTTCCCGTCTCCTTGATCGAGGGCTGCAGCAGGCGCTTCTGGGCGAGAACGCGATCGGCGTAGGCGTCGAGCGGTCCCGTGAATCGCGGGAGCGACTCCGAGGTGAGGCCCGCGACCGCCCCCAGTGAGGGCTGCGCGAGCTTCACTCGCGCGTTGGCGTCGGTCACGAGCGGGTTGTCCGGGCGCAGGGCCACCCAGCCCTGGGCGAGCTCGATGGTCAGGCCGGTCTGCGGGTCGCTGACCGTCCGCTCCGGCAGCGCGTAGCGCTGGATCTCCGCCATGGCCCGCCGCTTCTGCAGGACGGGAAGCATGAAGGCCACCGCCCCGGCCACGATCGCCCCCACCACCACCAGCCCCACCACGGACAGCAGGAGGGCCCGCGGCAAGGCCGAAGGCGGGGCCGCTTCCGCGGGGCGAGCCGCGGGCCGAGGCCGGGTCCGCCGCTCGGGCGAAGGCGGCGACGAGGCTGCGGGAGCGGGTCCCGCGGCGGCGGGAGGAGAGGCGGCGGCCGCGGGGGTCGGGCGTGCTCGGGCGGGAGCAGTGGCCGCCGGGCGGGCCGCGGCCGGCGCCGCTTTCGCGGGGGCGGGAGCTGCCGGCGCCGGCGTCGATGCACCCTCCGGCTCGCCGAGCAGCGCCTCCGCGGAGACCCAGTCGGGCGTGCCCTCCTTCCAGATGAGCGCTTCCTTGGGGATTCGGCCCTGCTGCTGCCAGGCCTGCAGCGTGGGCAGGTCGACGGGACCGTACTCGGTCCCGTCGGGCAGGTGCAGCGTGTAGTGGGCCATCGTCACGCGCCCTTCAGTACACCCAGAGCACGTCGTAGCGCAGTACCTTCACCCCCGTGCGTGCCGGGACCACCTTCTCCTCTTCGAAGCGAGCGGGGTCCACGGTCGTCCGGGCCTGGAGCTCCGCCTCGAGCTCGGCCACCTCCGCCTGCAGCGCCTGCACCCGCGCCTCCGCGTTGTCCTCCATCCGGTTCTTGCTGAGGATGGCGCCCGCCCCCGTGATCGTCCGCTTGCGTCCGGTGAAGAGCCCGATGTTCTGGAGCACGGCGGAGCCGATGGCCATCCATTTCTCGCCCTTGCGGCCGGTCAGGTCCTGCTGGCGCACCGCGACGTCACGCTTCTTCTTGTCGAGCTGGTCGCGGAGCTTCTCCGTACCCGGGCCGCCTCCCACGGCCTGGAGGCGGGCCGCGAAGGCTTCGCGGGTTTCGCCTGGTCTCGAGCTCTCGCGGGTAACGGGATCGGTGAACAGGCTCACCGCGAGCTTGTCGGGGAGGCGGTCCTTGAGGGCCCTTTCGAGGGACTTGGCTCCGTCGGAGGCGAGCCAAGGGGGCAAGTCACCATAACGAAGACCCGGAGGGGGTTGGCTTTGAAGAAGGGCTTCATCTACGTCGAGTGCTTCCGTTTCCAGGGACTCCGAAGCGCTCGAGGTGACGAGGGGCCAGGCGCGCAGGCCAACCGACTCCTCCGCGCCCTTGTACCGTACCGCGTACTTGACAAAGACGCAGGCGTCCGCCAGCTCGGCCCCGTACTTCGGAAGGTAGTTGTTCTTGAGTGGCGGCGGCAGCAGGGGCGGAGAGGACGCGCTCGCCGCGGCCGAGGTCTTGCCCGCGACCGGCGCCGCGGCCCGCCCTTTCATGAGCCGGAAGACTTCTTCGCGCGTGAGCGGGCCGCGGAGATATGACATCGCCCAGCGCGAGTTCAGCAGGCACGGCCCCTTGCGGTGCACGTCGTGGAGCAGGAAGACCCGCTTCTTGGTGGCGTCGAGCAGGCGATCCACGTCCCCCGCCTTCACGTTCGCGCCGGTGAGGCCTTCCTCGAGACGCTTTCGGTCCTGCTCCGTCTGCAGCGTCCCCACCATCCAGGTGCCGATGTTGGACAGGCCCTTGTAGTCCAGGTCTACCGGGTTCTGGGTGGCGAGGACGACCCCCACCCCCTGCGCGCGTGCCTGCTTCAGCAGGGTGAGGAGCGGGCGCTTGGTCGGCGGGTTCGCGGGATGGGGCGGGAAGTAGCCGAAGATCTCGTCCATGTAGACGAGGGCCCGCAGCTCGGTCGTCCCCGACTGCCGCCGCATCCAGGTCTTGATCTTGTCGAGGAGCATCGCGGTCACGAACAGCCGCTCCTCGTCCGAGAGGTGGGCGGTGTAGAGGATGGAGAGCCGCGGGCGGCCGTCGGCCGCGCGCATCATGTTCGCGACGTCGAAGGGCTCGCCCTCGCGCCAGGCCTGGAAGGATGGCGCGGCGAGCAGGTTGTTGAGGGACATCATCAGACGCTGGCGTTCCTTCCTCGGGAAGACGCTCTCCACGGGCAGGGCCCCGATCTTGTCGAAGGGGGGATCGGCCACCGCCGCGATCAGGGACTCGAGGTCGAAGCCCTTCCCCGCCCGCCAGCCGTGCTCGATGAGGTTCGCGAGCAAGATCGACTCCTGCGACTGCAGGGGGTCGGCGTCGATCTTGAGCAGGCCCAGGAGCCCCGCCACGATTCCCGCGATCTCGTCGCGCAGGTCGTCCTCGGCCGAATCGAAGGGCACCGAAGGGGCCTCGAGCGACTGGAGCACGTTGAGGGCCACGCCCGCCTTCGATCCCGGCGTGTAGATCGTGGCCTCGTGCGCTTTCTTGAGGGCGGCGATGTTCGCGGCGGAGAGGCCCCACTGCTCGAGCCCCTTGCTCCAGGAGGCGGCGGCCTCGGCGGCGGCGGTCTTCACGTCCTTCCCGTCGCGGCGGGCGGCCTCGGGGTCGATCCAGGGCTCGAAGGAAGCGGCATCGAGCTTCTCGAACAGCAGCAGGAGATTGCCCAGGTCGCCCTTCGGATCCACGGCCACGACCGGGATTCCCTGGCGGAGCGCTTCCTCGAGGAGGGCGATGGCGAGCCCGGTCTTGCCGGAGCCCGTCATGCCCACGATCAGGCCGTGGGTGAGCAGATCGGCCGGATCGAGATCGACGCGGTCTCCGAGCTTTCCCGTCTTGAGGTCGACCTGCTTGCCGAGATAGAAGCCTTCGCCCATGCCACTTGATCCTCGGTGGTCCGGAACCCAGGGAGTATACCGGCTGCCTTTGTCCTCAGGGAAGGACGTTCACATCCTAAGACACGCGTCAATGCGTTGAAAGCACGCCCTTTCGCCGATTGGCCCTGGAGGCACGCCGGTTGCATTTCCGCGGTGCGGGAGTTGGGGGACCGGGAGGCAGTCATGAGAGCGACTTGGCTGTTGTTGCTGGCGGCGGGTGCCCTGGCGGCGCCGGAACCGGCGCGTGCCGACACGCGGGTCGGGATCGGCATCACGGTCGGCTCCGCTTCTCGCGACTACCGCGGCGCCTATTCGTACGGCTTCGATCGCGGGCTGCGAGACGGCGCCGAGGAAGGACAGAGCGACGGGCGGCATCGCCACGACTTCGACTTCTGGCGCGAGGGCGACTACCGCAAGGGCCTCGCGGGCTACCGCGGCTGGATGGGCCCTCGCGGGGAGTATTCGAGCGGCTACCGCCTTGGCTACGAGAAGGCGTACCGCCGTGCCTACGCCGCGGCGGCCCGCGGCTACCGCGACCACTACGCCTACGAGCGGTACCGGGACGACGATCGGCAACGTTACGACGACCGCGACTGGCGCCGCTGATCGGACGAACTCGGGCCCGGCGCCGGCCGGCTACCGGCGCCGGGCGGCACCCTGATAAGATCGGGGGGTGAAGTCGCACTACTACTGGAAGCAGGTGGACGCCTTTAAGGGCCTGCTCCGCGAAGCCATCCCCACCGAAGAGCTGCGGGCGCTCCACCACCGGCGGGCCTGGGTGCACCTGGCCTACGCCGGGCGGCAGTTCGGGATCATCGCGGTCTGTAGCTTCGCGCTGTGGCACCTGACGAACCCGCTCTCCTGGATCCCCTTCGCCATCCTCCAGGGGTTCACGTTCTTCAACATGACGACGCTCCTCCACGAGGTGGTCCACAACTCCGTCTTCCCCACCCGCCGGCAGCGTCCGGAGCGCATCCTCGGTCTCGTCTACGCCATCACCAGCGGCATCTCCGCCAGCCAGTTCACGCGCTGGCACCTGGACCACCACGACAACCTGGGCTCCTACGAGGACGATCCCAAGCGGCATTGGCTCTCCCCCAAGCGCAACGCGCGCTGGTTCAAGCTGCTCTACTGCACGCCGGTGCTCATGCCCCTCTACTTCCGCGCGGCGGCGCAGGAGGCGCGGTCGTACCCGGAGGAGCTGCGGAGGACGATCGCCCGCGAGCGGATCGCCACCATCGTCATCCAGCTGTCGGCGGCGGCCACGCTCGTCGTCTTCGGGGGCTGGGGGGTGGCCGCGCGCATCTGGGCGGTGCCCTACTTCCTCGTCTTCCCGGTCGCCTTCACCCTGAACCGCCTCGGCCAGCACTACAACATCGACCCCTCGCACCCGCTGAAGTGGTCCACGGTCATGAAGCCGAGCCGCGTGTGGGACTTCCTCTTCCTCTACTCGAACTACCACGCCGAGCACCACTACTTCGCGGGCGTGCCCTTCTACCACCTGCGGCGCCTGCACTTCGCCCTGCGGCCGCTCTACGCGCGGCTGGGCCTGCGCCAGCACACCTACCGGCAGATCGTCTGGCAGTGGTTCGTGCTGAACCGCGCTCCCCACACGGACTGGGAAGGGGCGGAGACGCCCACCGGTCCCGCGAGCCCCCCCGACCACCGGACCGATAGCCGGTCGGAAGAGGAGCGACCCGTGGGCCAGGTGGCGGCGCGAGTGGCCGGAGCGTCCTAGGGTCGCTCCCCCCGGGGCGTGCTCCTGCCGCCGCCTCTTCGCGAGCTCGCCCTCCTCTTCCTGCGCCTCGGCGTCACCGGCTTCGGCGGTCCCGCCGCCCACATCGCGATGATGGAGGACGAGGTGGTGCGCCGGAGGGGCTGGCTGACGCGCGAGGAATTCCTCGACCTCATCGGCGCGGCCAACCTCGTTCCCGGACCGAACTCCACGGAGATGGCCCTCCACATCGGTCATCGCCGCGCGGGATGGCCGGGACTGCTGGTCGCGGGCTCCTGCTTCATCCTGCCCGCCGCCCTCATCGTGACGGCCCTGGCCGCGGCTTACGTTCACTTCCAGGCGCGGCCGGAACTGGGCGCGCTCATGCGGGGCGTGAAGCCCGTCGTCATCGCAGTGGTCGTCCAGGCCCTGTGGGCCCTGGGACGCACTGCGGTCAAGAGCGCGTGGCTCGCCGCCCTGGCCGTCGTCGCGACGCTGCTCAACCTGCTCGGCGTGCACGAGCTCGTCCTCCTGCTCGCGGCGGGCGTGTTCATGGCCGCCCGGGAATGGATGCGCACTCGCCCGACGGCACGAGCGCTGCCCGCGCTCCTGGCTCTCCCCGGCCTGCCCGCCGTGAGCGCGAGCGCGCTCGCGACTCCCTTCGGCCTGGGCGCGCTCTTCCTCTTCTTCCTGAAGGTCGGGGCCGTGCTCTATGGCAGCGGATACGTGCTCCTGGCCTTCCTGCGCGCCGACCTCGTGGACCGGTGGCATTGGCTCACCGAGTCCCAGCTCCTCGACGCGGTCGCGGTGGGACAGGTCACGCCGGGACCGGTATTCACGACCGCCACGTTCGTCGGCTACCTGCTCGGAGGTGCTTCGGGGGCCGGAGTCGCCACCGTGGCCATCTTCCTGCCTGCCTTCTTCTTCGTGGCGGTCAGCGGTCCCCTCGTTCCGCGCCTCCGCCGCTCGCGGATCGCGGGCGCCTTCCTCGACGGCGTCAACGTCGCCTCGCTCGCGCTCATGGCGGTGGTGACCGGGCACCTCGGCCGGGCCGCCGTCGTCGATCTCCCGACGCTCGTCCTCGCCCTCGCCAGCGCGGGGATGCTGCTCCGCTTCAAGGTGAACTCCGCCTGGCTGGTCTTGCTGGGCGCCCTCGTCGGGGTTAGCCTCGCCTCTGCCCGGTGAGCGGGGAGGAGGGCTCGGGTGAGACGGTGCGTGGCTATCGACCCCTCTTATGCGTATAGTGCGGTTGACAAGAGAATCCTTGGCGTACGACTGGAGCCGGGACTCGAGCCTCGAGTCCTCCCGGGCGGTTCGGCGTGGAACTGCGGACACTGAGCGAACCCGTGCAGCTTGAAGTGGCGCCAGGCTCCAGGGTCGCGCACTATGAGATCGTCTCGGAGGTGGGGCGGGGCGGCATGGGCGTCGTGTTTCGCGCCCGCGACACCACGCTGCGGCGCGTCACCGCGCTGAAGACCCCCCTCACGGACGAGGTCAAGCACCAGCGGCGGTTCTTCCGCGAGGCCCGAGCCGTCGCCCGCCTGTCGCACCCCAACATCATCCCCATCTACGAGGTCTTCGAGGAGGCGGGGCGGCCGTGGCTGGCCATGGAGTTCGTGGAAGGCTCCAACCTGGCCACGCTCATCAGTCACGGCGTCCCGCTGCCCGTGAAGGACGTCCTGCGACACGCCCAGGGCCTGGCCGAAGCGCTGCACTGCGCCCACTCCAACCAGTTGCTGCACCGGGACATCACCCCGCGCAACATCCTCGTCGCCGCCGACGGCCGGGCCCGGCTGACGGACTTCGGCCTCGCGCATGCCCTCGATGCGGTCGCGGACTCCTCCGGATCCACCGCCAGCAGCTCGGAGGTCAATGGGCCTCGGTTCGGAGGGACCCCCGGCTACATGTCGCCCGAGCAGATACTCGGCGCGCCCCAAGACGTGCGGAGCGACCTCTTCTCCCTGGGCGTCGTCTTGTACGAGATGTGCACGGGCGCTCGCGCCTTCCCCAGCAGCGATCGGGCGGGGCAGTTCGACGCCATCCTGCACAAACAGCCCGTCGCCATCCAGGGCCTGAACCGCGAGGTGCCGTCCGAGCTCGAGCGAATCATCACGAAGGCCATGGCCAAGCTCGTCGACGAGCGATACCAGAGCGCCCAGGATCTCGTAGCCGACCTCAAGGCCCTGAGGCGGCATGTGGACGCGGGCACCACGCAGGAGGATTACCGCGAGGTGCCTCCTTGGCGGCGCTGGCGTGTCTTGAGCTTCCCTCTCGCCGGCCTGGGCATTCTGGGCATCCTCGCCGGGTGGTTGCTCCTGCGCTCTCTGGCTCCTCCCCTCCCGAAATCCTCGCCGGGGCAGATCACGAGCGCTCCGGGTTGGGAGGCGGAGCCTGCGCTGTCCCCCGACGGCAGCCTGATCGCCTACGCCTCCGACGAGGCCGGCCAGCCGGACATCTGGCTCGTGGACTCCCACGGGGGGAGCACGCTCCGACTCACCGACGATCCCGCCGCGGACCGCTCGCCCTCCTGGTTTCCGGACGGGACGGCCGTGGCATTCGTTTCGGAGCGCGGTGGTCGAGCGGGTGTCTGGAAAGTGTCTCGTCTCGGCGGGTCGGCGATGGCGCTCGTCGCAGACGCGGTTGACCCGGCCGTTTCTCCGGACGGCCGGCGCATTGCCTTCGCAAGGCCCGGCCCCCAAGGGGAAAGGATCTTCGTGGCGACCCTCGGCGATCCCGAGAGCGCGCGCCGGATCACCTCCGACGGCGACGGCCTCTGGGAGCACCGCCACCCGGCGTGGTCGCCGGACGGGAAGACCCTCTGTTATTCGGGACACCGAGACCTCTGGATCGTGCCTTCCACCGGCGGTCCCGCCCGCAGGCTCACCAGTGACGACGAGGTGGACGTGGAGTGCGTATGGTCGCCCAGCGGACGTCACGTGTACTTCTCCTCGTATCGGGAAGGGACCCTGGCCTTGTGGCGCGTGCCCTCGGGGGGAGGGCCCGCCGAGCGTGTAACGCTGGGAGGCGGCCCCGAGGTTCATCCCAGCCTCTCCACCGACGGTCGCCGGCTCGCGTACTCGACCTTCCTCCAGAATGACGACGTGGTCCTCCGAGAGTTGCCCACACGGAGGGAGCAGCGCATCGGAGGGTTGCGGGACGAGTTCAGCCCCGTCTTCTGCCCCGACCAACGAGCGCTCGTCTTCAATTCGAATCGACTGGGAGGTCGCTTCGACCTCTGGCTGCAGGTGATCAGCCCCGACGGGGCCCTGGGCGCGGCGCGACGCCTGACCGACCACCCCGGCTCGGTGTCCCACCCCACCTGCTCCCCGGACGGGCGCTGGGTCGCGTATCACCGGGTGCTGGCCGGGCAGCGGGACATCTGGGTGGCGCCCACGGAGGGCGGGGTCGCCGCGCAGTTCACGAGCGATCCCGCCGTGGACATCCACCCGGACTGGTCACCGGACGGCTCGCGGCTCGCTTTCGCGTCGGAGCGAATCGGCGGGTCCCACATCTGGGTGCAGCCGATCGCCCAGGGCCGGCCCGCCGGGGCGGCTCGCCAGTTGACGACCGGGGCCGGCGTCGACACTGCTCCCGCCTGGTCTCCAGACGGCAAGGCGATCGCCTTCATCGGAATGATGGGCGACTGGGCTGACGTCTGGATCGTGCCTGCCGACGGAGGGGGGGCCGCACGGCGGGTGACGCAGGGAGCGGCCGCAGAGCGTGTGCGCTGGGAGCGCTCCTCGGGCCTGCTGATCGTGAGCGGCAAATGGGGTGAGGAGGACATCTCCCTCCGTCGCGTCCGGCCGGCGGATGGACGCGACGGCGAGCCGATCCCGGGGATCCTGCTGCGGCGGGAGGCCTACTCGGATTTCGACGCATCGCCGGACGGGAAGTGGCTCGCGTTCAGCCGCGAGGAGCGTCGGGGCGACCTGTGGTTGTTGAAGGCTCAGGAGGGCTCCTACTGAGCGCGGCGCCGCCGGCGAGGTCCGTCGGCGGCGTCCGTAACGAAGGAGCAAGGAGGATGGATCATGGCCAGTCCGAATCTCGGGACCACACCCGGAGCCGGTGAGTTGACGGTCGAGCACGTGACGAACACCCTGGGCCAGATCGAGAGCTGGATCGGAGCGGTCCGCGTCGCCCTCGGAGGACTCGCCCCCGGCATGCCCTTGCCACCAGTGGACGGCCTCTCCCCACTCTACATGTCCCCGCTCCGAGTCAAGAAGGACTGTCCGCCCCCGCCCCACAAGAAGCCCAGCAAGAAAAAGAAGAAGTGATCCCCCATGGCGAAGCCGACCGGCATCAAGGCGCTGAGCGTCGTCCTGACCGCTGGCTGCAACCTTCGGTGTAGCTACTGCTACCAGAACACCAAGAACTCGCGGCGCATGGACTGGGAGACGCTGCGCGCCTCGGCCGACCTCGTGCTCGCCTCCCGCCAGCGAAGCGTGCGCCTGCTCTTCATCGGGGGGGAGCCCCTGCTCGAGTTCCCGATGATCCAGCGGGCCGTCGCCTACGTCGAAGAGAGGCGTCCGCCCACCCTCCAGGTCCACTACGACCTGATCACCAACGGAACCCTGCTCGGCGAAGAGCAGGCGGCCTTCCTGGCGGAGCACGACTTCGAGGTCCAGCTCAGCTTCGACGGCGTGCCGGCGGCCCAGGACCTGAGGGGCAAGGGAACCTTCGCGGTGCTGGATCGGCTGCTCGATCGCCTCCGGGTCGAGCAGCCGAGCTTCTTTTCCAGGAACCTCAGCGTGAGCATGACCCTCACCGCCGCGACGCTCCCCACCCTCGCCGACTCGGTGGAGTACTTCATCGAGAAGCGCGTGCCCCAGATCGCCGTCGCTCCCGCGGTCACCCATCAACCCGGCTGGAGACACGAGGGTCTGGCCGAGCTGGACCGCGAGTACGCCCGGATCTTCAGTGTTTCCCTCGGGCACTTCCGGAGGACAGGCGAGGTGCCGTTCCTGCTCTTCCGCCGGAGTCGCGAGGCGTCGGTCCACGAGCCCGAGGGGCTAGCGATGTGCGGTGTCGGGCGGGGCGAGACGCCCGCCGTGGACGTGGACGGGCAGGTCCACGGGTGCGTGATGTTCGCGGAGTCCTACCAGGTCTTCCCGACGGCCTTCCTCAAGACCCGGCTCGAGGCCATGAAGATGGGCGACCTGAGAGGGCCGGACCTCGCGGCGGGATTCAAGGCGTATCCGCGGGCCGCCCGTGCCGCGCGGATCTTCGACGACAAGCAGGACAAGTACTCGTCCTATGGGCGCTGCGGGGAGTGCCGGTTCCTCAGCAGCTGCGCCGTTTGTCCGGTTTCGATCGGCCACCAGCCGGGGAACGACGATCCCCGCCGCATTCCGGACTTCCTGTGCGCCTACAACCTGGTGTCCCTGAAGTATCGGGAGCGGTTCCCCCGGCAGCCCGACGCCCGGGAGATCCTGATGGGCACCGTGTCGCTCCCCACGCTCATGGGAGAGCTCGGGCACCTTACGGGGATCGACGTGGAGTCGGCCCGAGGAGGACGCCACGCAAGAGGCTGACCCAGGACTCTATCTACGCCTTCACGTAGGGAAGGCGGCGGTCACCGTCGAGGCGGCCGCTCTCATCCCCCGGTGGTCGCGTGCGCTCCTGCGCGCCCCGATCTTGACCCCGGAGACGTACGCCCGTTACGCCTATCCGGGCGCGGAGACCGTCTTGAGCCTGCTCGACGAGAAGGGCACGGTCGTCGAGAGCTTCGGCTTCCCGGAGATGCCGTCGGTGTTCTTCGATCGCAAGGCTCGGGGACGCCGTCGCCTCACCGGAAACACCGGGGATCCGACCCAGAAGCTGCGCGAGATCAGTGTGCCCCTGCCCGCGGCCGTCAGGTTCCTGTACTTCTACCGGTCCGAGCTGACGTTGGCGAGCCAGGATGAGGTCACGCGCCCCGAGCTCCAGCAGCAGTACGTGGCGCTCTACAGCACCGCGAGGCCGGGTGAGCGGAGCCTCGAGGCTCCCCCGCTCCCGATCCCGGCGACCCGACCCGTGCGTCCCGCCCCCCTGCCCTGGCTCCCGGCGCGGCGCCGCCCAGAATGAGCTCCCCGCCCTTCCCGCTGGTCCAGAAGCTGGTCACGCACGGTGATCCCGTGGACAAGTTCAACGTCGTGGTCCTCGGAGATGGCTTCCCGGTGCCGGAGCTCTCGACCTTCGACGAATACGCGGAGCTGATCGCGGTCCGCTTGCTGAACGTCAAGCCCTTCGATGCCGTGGCCGAGCGAATCAACGTGTGGAAGGTCTCCACGCCTTCCGCGGATTCCGGTGTCACGTTCCCCGGCACCCCGAAGAACACGCACTACGGGGTCGAAGGGAACTTCCGGGGCGTGGACTTTCCAGGATACTTCGGAACCCCGCACCCGGACCGGATCATCGCGGCGGCGGCCCTTGCCGCTCCCGAGGCGGCACCGGGCGTCAGGATCGTGATCGTCAACTACGAGGCCGACGGTGGCCGGGGCTCTCACGCGGACCGCACGGTGTTCGTGCCGCTGTTCAAGGTCGACGAGAAAGGCTTGCCGGTCCCGGCGGCGCAGCGAAAGCGCGATTTCGTGCAGTTCACGGCCCACGAGTGCGGGCACGCGATCGCCGACCTCGCCGAGGAGTACATCAGCTGCAACGAGCACACGGTGGGGGAGCAGCACAAGAACCAGCAGACGCCCGAGGAGACGGCCCTGAACCCGACGGTCAAGTGGCGGGCTCTGGCTCGCCCGGACGAGCTGGACTCGCAAGGTCGGTTCAAAGCCGTCCACGAGGTCGGAGACAGGATGACCAGGGGAATCGACGAGCCGAGGGCTCCGATCGTCGCGCCCGCCTTTACCGGCATGCTCGGCCTCTACTGGGGCTGCATGGACATCGATCCCAACCTGACGGCCGCGCACCCCCCTCGTCCGGGAGGATGCAGCGAGGTCGACAAGCGGGGGGCTCCGTTCCATCGGCCCATGGCGCGCTGCCGCATGAGGTATCAGGAGCACGAGTTCTGCCGGGTCTGCGCCAACGAGCTGAAGACGATCATCATCCAGACGACACGGTAGATTGGGCTCACCTCTGCCGGCCGAAGCAGGGAGGAGGGCTCGGGTGAGAAGGTGCGTGCCGTCTCTGTTGCTCGTTGCCCTCGCCGCGTGCCGGGGCGAGTCGACGGTCGCCCCCCTGTTCGACTGTCGGGTGGCCGCGGAGCCGCTTCTCGCGAAGCTGAAGGCCGCCGGCGGCGACCCCGGCCGCATCCTGCGGCCGCGGTCCGCAGACGACCTCTTGAAGCTGGAGTCCGGAAAGCGCTACCGGTTCGTGTCCCGGCCGGACGGCCGGCTGGCCATCGCTCCCCTGCCCGTGGATGCTCCCGGCAACGAGTACGTGCACCCCGTGCTCGGAGAGGGCGGGCCCGTCCTCACCGCCGGGGGGATCCGGGTGGAGCACGCGGGGGGCAAGCTTGCCAAGGTCTGGGTCGATCAGGACAGCAAGTCCTATTGCCCCACCGGGGCCAGCCTCGACGCGGCGCTACGCGAGCTGGGACGTCTGGGTATCCCCGCAGACCGGCTGCGGGTCGAGAACCGGCCGGCCGACTGCGTGGGCGCGCCCCCGGTCGTGACCGCGGCCCGCTACGGCGCCCTGATGGCCGAGGTGGGGCAACGCTTCGAGCGCCTCGGGCGGGCGGAGGAAGCCCGTCGATTCGAGCTGGCCGCGTTCGAGCTGGACGAGATGCGCGAGGTGTTCGAGGAGGACCTGCCCCGGGCCGAGCCCCCGCGGGAGAGCGCGGGCGTGAACCTGGAGGGCGTGGCCCGTGCGTTCCGGGAGACCAACCTTCCCGAGCTCGGGGCCGCGCTCAAGGCGAAGGACGGGCTTGCCTTCCGGGGCGCCTACGCCCGGGCCGCGGACACCTGCAACGGCTGTCACCGCGCCTCCGGCCACGCCTTCGTCGAGATCCCGCGCGAGCCGGGCCAGGCCGTGCCCCGCTTGGGTCCAGTGCGTTAGGCGTTAGCGACGCAGTCCCACCCCTCGTCGTCCGGGTCGGTCGCGGCGAGCTGCCGTCGCACGTCTTCCCGGCTCATCTTCACCATCGTTGCCCCCGCGCGCATCAGGTCCGCGCGCACCTCCGCGGTCGCCCGCGGGAGCGAGGCGGGCGCCCGGCGCCGCGAGCCGCGGCTTGAGCGCGGAGAAGAGCGCCGGGCTCAGGACCGTTTCGAGGTACTCGAGCGCCGTGCCCCGCACGTAGGCGTCGTCGGTGGTGAAGTCCCGGGCCGTGATGCGCACCGGCTCGCGCTCCAGGGCGAGGGCCAGGAGATTGAAGACGTGCTCGCGGACGGCCCCTTCGTCCTCGTGGCCGGCCAGCTCGCGCTCGACGGCCGGTAGCGCCGCGGGCACGGGGGCGACGTTTCTGGTCCTGCATCTCAGCTCCGAGCGCGGCAGATGCCGAGGACCTGGCGCCCGTAACGGGCGAGCAGGGCGGGACCGATGCCCGGCACCGCAAGGAGAGTCGTCTCGTCGCGGGGACGGGCGGCGGCGAGGGCGAGCAGTGTCCGGTCGTGGAGCACCCGGAAGGCGGGCACGCCGGCTCGCTTGGCCTCGGACAATCGCCACTTCTTGAGCTCGGCGACCAGCGCTGGCTCGGCCACCGCTTCGCGGGCCGGCGTCTCCCTCTGCCTCCTGCCCTTGCCGCGATGGGGGGCGGAGCCGCCCCGCGCCCCCGCTTCCTCGGCGAGAGTGAACTCGAGCGCCCCGAGCGAAGCCTTCCGAGCCGCCGGGGTGAGCCACGCGCGCTGGAACTGGATCGTCCGGCCCTCCTTCTCGAAGGTGTCCGGGGTCACGCGCAGCAGGCCGGCCCGGACCAGCCCGCCCAGCATCTCCTCGAACGAGCGGCGCTCGAGGCCCGCGCTCCCGCATTCGGCGTGGAGACGGCCCGTGGCCTGACCGTCGCGGCGGCGCAGGGACTCGATCAGCGCCTGCGCGGCCTGCGCGCTCGGCGGGCCGGGGGGCGCGCACCGACCGCATCCGGCAGGCCCCGGGGTTGCACACGTCGCAAGTACCGCACGGCTCGCCCCGGTCCTCCTGGTCGCCGAAGTGGCGCACGAGCGCGACCATGCGGCAAGAGTGGCCGTCCGCGAAGCGCTGCATCTGGTCGAGCTGCTCGCGCCGGTGCTCGCGCTGGCGCTGGTACGGCTCGAGCCAGCCGTCGCTGCCCCGCGCCACGAATGCCTGCCCCCCCTCGGTGGAGTACCGCGCCCCGCCGTGGATCCACAGCTTCTCCAGCGCGGTCTCCAGCTTCTCGGGATCCAGGCGCAGGCGGCGGACGAACTCGTCGGCGGGCTCGGGCCGCGGCCCGAGCTCCCGGAACACGCGGTCGAGCCACTCCGGCTCGGGGTAGTCCCGCTCCTGGAAGAACTCGTGGGTACGGCGGTCGTTCCAGGAGTGGAGAAGGACCGCGCGGCTCGGCCGCCCGTCGCGGCCGGCCCGGCCGATCTCCTGGGAGAAGCCCTCGAGCGTGCCGGGCAGGGCGGTATGGATCACGCTGCGGACGTCCGGCTTGTCGACACCCATGCCGAAGGCGATCGTGGCCACGATCACCTCGAGCCGCCCGCCCAGGAAATCGGCCTGGACGCGCTCGCGGCGGGGGGCGGCCATCCCCGCGTGGTACGCGGCCGCCGGGAAGTCGGCGGCGAGGGCCGTCCCCAGCGCGTCCGCCTCTCGCCTCGTGGGCGCGTAGACGATCGCCGGCCGGCCCGCGGGATCCGCGAGGAGATGCTTCACCGCGTCGCCTCGAAGCGAGGGGGGCAGGCGCGCCACCTCGATCGCGATGTTCGAGCGCCGAAACCCGTGGATGAACCTCAGCGGCTGGAGCCCGAGCTGCGCCGCGATGTCGTCCTGGACGCGGGGGGTGGCGGTGGCGGTGAGCGCGATGACGGGAGCGGGCCGGAGCGCAGGCAGGCGGGAACCGAGCCGGCGGTAGTCGGGGCGAAAGTCGTGACCCCATTCCGAGATGCAGTGCGCCTCGTCCACCGCCACGAGGGCGGGCGGTCGCCGCGCGAGCTGCTCGGGGAGCCCGGGGACGCCCAGGCGCTCCGGGGCCACGAACAGGAAGTCGAGCCCGCCGTCGAGGTAGGCGCGGAGCGCCTCGCGAGAGAGGGCGCGATCGCGCCCGGAGTGGATGCGCTCGGCGCGCAGGCCCAGGGCCTGGAGCTTCGTGACCTGGTCTTCCATGAGGGCGATGAGCGGCGAGATGACGAGGGTCGCACCCCCGCGGGCCAGGCCGGGGAGCTGGTAGCAGAGCGACTTTCCCGCGCCCGTGGGCATCACGAGCAGGACGTCCTTGCCCTCCGCCACCGCACGGCACACGGCCTCCTGCCGGGGTCGGAAGGCGTCCAGCCGGAAAGTACCGCGGAGGAGCTCGTGGAGGCGCGGGGTCAGCTCGGCCACCGGCGAAGTGTAGTCGAGGGGGGCTTCGCACCGGGTCCGAAGCGAGGGGGCAGCCAAATCACAGATGGTGACCGTCGGGCGGGGGTGGTGTTCACCGCTTGCGCGCGCGGGAGGAACGGAGCCATCTCCGGTCCTCCTCGAGGGCCCGACGCGACCTCGCGGCCTCGTCGGTGTCGAGGAATGTGGTCTCCGCGAAACGCGCCTCGATGATCGCCCAGGACAGGACCCCGGCCCGCAGGCCGGGCCGAATCCACTCGCGGTCGCGCGGCTCCATGCGCGCGTACTTCGAAACCGCGGCGTCGTTGGGCTCGAGGAACCACAAGGCGAGGTCGGGCTCGACCTGGATCCGCAGCAGCCGTTCCTCCCAGGCGTCGGGAAGGGTGGCCACGCGTGGAGAGATCGGGTCCAGGTAGTAGCCGTGCTCGGCCTCGAATGGGCTTCCCTGCCCCAGGGCGGGGGCGAGCGCGAAGATGCGGTCGGGGTCCCTCTTCGTGAAGGCGTCCACGTCCAGGGAGGCGGCCATGCGCGGTGGCACCTCTCCGGCGAGACCGAGCACGGCCAGGCTTCCGAAGATCACGTAGTCCCTCTCCCCGCAGAGGTCGCGCGCCCGAGCGAAGAGGCGCCGGAGGTCCTCGCGCCTCACACCGCGGGCGGCTCCAGGGCGAAGGTCCAGGGCGAGTTCTGGAAGAGAGCGTCCGCCCACTCGCCCGCCTCGAGCAGCGACCGGGCGGCCTGCTCCACCCCGCCCGCCAGCATCGCCCGCCAGCGCGAGACGTAGTGCCGGCTGCACAGGCGCTCGCGCTCCCAGCGGTCGACACACGCCCGCGCCTGCTCGACCAGCGCGGCCGCCTTCGGTCGGGGAGCCGCGAGCAGCCGTGCGGCGAGGACCGCATGGCGGCGGCGGCGGTCCAGGCGGCGCGCCCGTTCCTGCTCGCGCGCCAGGAGCGCCGCCGGATCCGGCTGCCCGCGGGGCACGGCCGTGAGCTCGAGCCCGAGGCCTTCGCACAGGCGAGAGATCGTGCCTAGTCGGAACTCCTGGACGGAGCCGGCCTCGACGCGGGCGATCGTGACGCGACTGGTGCCGCTCCGAGCAGCCAGCGCGGCCTGGGTGAGGCCCTTCTGGCGGCGGGCCGCGCGAACCTGGGCCCGCAGGCTGCTGTATCTCATACGATACAGTATATCGCAATTAATACAGACCCTTCAAGCCCGTCGCCGCCCCGCCCCCACTGAAATCGCGGACGCCCGGCTCAGCACGACGGGTGGCCGGCGCCCGTCCCCGATCGAATCCGTTTGGCTCCGAGAACCGCCCGGAGACGGCACCCTGCAGTTCTCGGATAGCCGCCCGCAGCCCCGTTTGCTACGGCCCAAGATGGTCGAGGACGCGACGTGGCGGGTATACTCGGCCCGATTCCAGCCTGCCTGCTCGCCATGGGAGCGGGAGTACTCGAACGCCACGACACGAATGATCAGTCGAGATGCTGCGCGATTTGCGGCCCAGATCGCGCTCGTATCCTTGTCTTCCTACCTGTGCGGCGTTCAGTTCACCGGCCTCTTTCATGGCGCCTCGGCAGGAATCGGGGGACTCTGGGCCGTGACGTCCGGGAACATGGTGCTCCAGGAGACACGACGCAAGACATGGTCTTCGGCGCGCCTCCAGGTTCTCGGAACGCTCGTGGGGTCGATGATCAGCGCCGCGTACCTCTCCTCGCTTCCCTTCAGTGCCGTCGGAATGGCGGTGGCGATGTTTGCCGCGGTGCTGCTCTGTCACGCGTCGCGGATTCCCGATCACGCGCGCCAGGCCGCGCTCGCCGTAGGAGTCGTCATGGTGGTTTCGAGCCTGCACCCGACATTGCATCCGTTTCGCAATGCCGCGCTGAGGTTCGTCGAGGCATGCATCGGCACGGCGATGGCAGCGCTGGCCGTCCTGATGTGGCCGGAGCGACCAGCGCCACCCGATCCGGCGGGGCGACGGACGGGGTAGACCGCGCGGCGGGTGCTTCCGCCCGTGGTGGCAACGCGGTATTCTCTGCGGCGCAGTACGCATGGAGGGCGTGGACATGTCGAAAGGAAGATCGACACTCGGAACCGACGGACACCCGCTGCCGATCCTGCCGCCGGAACGCGATGCGCGTGTGTGGGCCCGAATGGTCCGGGTGATGTTCTACACCCCGGGCTTCCTGGCCCTGCTGCTGCTCAAGACCGGCGAGCCGACGGGCTTCGGCATAACGGTGGAACTGTTGATGCTGGCCAGCGTGGCGGCAATGGTCGGCGGCCTGTTCATCGGCACCCAGTCCGACCGGGGAGGGGCCGATGATGCGTCCCGGACAGCCGTCTGGAGCGGGTCGCTGGTGCTCGAGCTCCTGGCCGCGGTGCCTTTCTTGTGCGCCGTGCCCTCGTTGTTCCATGAGCTCGCGACGAGCACGCTGCTGCACGCCCGGGCGCCCGGCGCCGTCTCGGTCAAGCTGGGGGCCTCCCAGCTTCTGCCCGCGGTGGCGATCCTGCCCTTCATGCTCTACCAGCTCGCCGGCTTCGGCACCCTGCACTTCGTCGTTCCCAGGCCGGTGAATTGGGCCATCAACGTCGGGATCTTCGGCCTGGTCGTGGCCGCCACCGTTGCCAATCGCCAAGGCGACTTCGGCATGGAGCAGGTATTCGCCGGAGTGCTGGTCCTGGGGATGGCCGCCACCGTGTTCTACGGGATCCTCAGGCTCAGGCGGATGCAGGCGGACTACACCGCGCGCTGCCCTCCCAAGGAACCAAAGTAGGGCAGGGCCAAAGTAGAGCGGCCCCAGGGGGAAAGGCCACGCCGTAACCGCGGAGGGAAGGCATCGTGTGGTGGATCAGTTATAGAGGCGAGGGCAAGCACGGCCTCGACAACATCGGCGTCTTCGAGGATGACGGCACTCCGCGCAAGGAGCATCCCTTGCTCCTCGACCCGTCGACCGATGCGCACGCACTGCACATCCCCCGCGGCTTCGCGCTCGTGGGCGACGATCTCTACATCGCCAACGCCTGGCGCAAGGACAGCCATGTCGCCCGCTACCGCCGGGACGGCAACACTTTCCAATTCGTCGACGTGGTGGTGGCCACCGAGCACGTCTCGGCGATGGTCCACCCCTTCGACGTGGAGCTTGGTGAAGACGGCCGGCTCTACGTGTCGTGCCAGGACACCAACACCGTCGTCGCCATTCTGCCGGAATCGCGCAAGCCGGCGCCCGTAGCGACGCACCTCCTCGAGAGCTATCCCGACGGGAACTTCCTTCCCGGTACGCTCGTCGCCTCCAGCCAGGGCCAGCTCCCCGACTGCGGCGACCGTGCGCCGACGGACGTGCCGTCGCCCCAGGGTCTCAAGGTGGGGCTCGACGTGCACGGCAAGCCCCGGCACTCGGTGCGCGGGCTCGTCGTGCACCGCAAGCACCTCTACGTGGCGGACGAGGCGGGGAACGCGGTCAAGGTCTTCCAGGTGAAGTCGGGGCGGCTCGTGGCGCGGATCAAGGGAGGCAAGCTCACCAAGCCCGTGCACCTCATCCTGCACGGCGACACCCTCTACATCGGCGCCGCCGGCACCGGCAGCATCCTCGCCTTCGACATCCCCGCGAAGGCGCCGCGCGGCAAGCTCAAGGCGCGCACGGTCATCGACGGCAAGCTCAAGGCCCCGTCGGGCTTCGCCATCGGCCCTGACGGCGATCTCTACGTGGCCGAACGGTTCGATCAGCGGGTGCGGCGCTTCTCTGCGAAGGGGAAGAAGAAGGGGACGTTCATCGACGCGCTTCCGGACATTCCCGAGTTCCTGGTGCATGTGCCGGATCGCACGTCGGACGTCGCGCCTCGGCGGAGACGGACGACTTCGCGTCCCCCGCGTCGAGCGCTCTAGCCTCGGCGGTCGAGCGGCACGTAGTCGCGGCGGGGCGGGCCCAGGTAGATCTGGCGGGGGCGGGCGATCTTCTGGTCCTTGTCCTCCAGCATCTCCTCCCACTGGGCGAGCCAGCCGGAGGTGCGGGGGATGGCGAAGAGCACCGGGAACATGTCCACCGGGAAGCCCATGGCCTGGTAGATGAGGCCGGAGTAGAAGTCGACGTTCGGGTAGAGCTTGCGCTTCACGAAGTACTCGTCCTCGAGGGCGATCCGCTCCAGCTCGAGGGCGATGTCGAGGAGGGGGTTGCGCCCGGTGACCTCGAAGACCTGGTCGGCCATCCGCTTGATGATCTTGGCGCGCGGATCGTAGTTCTTGTAGACGCGGTGGCCGAAGCCCATGAGGCGCACCTCGCCCCCGCTCGTCTTCACTTCCTGGATGAACGCCGGCACCTTGTCCTTGGAGCCGATCTCCTCGAGCATGCGCAGGACCTGCTCGTTGGCCCCGCCGTGGAGCGGCCCGTAGAGGGCGCCGATGGCCGCCGCCATCGAGGAGTAGGGATCCGCCTCGGAGGAGCCGACCCCGCGCATGGCGGAGGTGGAGCAGTTCTGCTCGTGGTCGGCGTGGAGGATGAACAGGACCTCGAGGGCGCGCTCGAGGACCGGGTTGACCTCGTAGCGGTTGCCCACGCGGAACGTCATCTGCAGGAAGTTGCCGCAGTAGGAGAGGTCGTTGTCCGGGTAGACGTAGGGCAGGCCCGCGGAGTGACGGTGGGCGAAGGCGGCGATGGTGGGGATCTTGGCGATGAGCCGGAAGATCTGGTTCCCCCGGGCCACCTTGTCGCGGACGTCCTTGGCCTCGGGGTAGAACGTGCTCAGGGCCGCCACCACCGAGGCGAGCATGCCCATGGGGTGCGCGTCGTAGCGGAAGGCCCCCATCAGCTCCTTGATGTTCTCGTGGACGATCGTGTGGTGGGTGATGTTGTAGATCCAGCGGTCGTACTCCGGCTTGCTGGGCAGCTCTCCATGCACGATGAGGTAGGCCGTCTCGAGATAGTTGCTCTGCTCCGCGAGCTGCTCGATAGGATAGCCCCGGTAGTTGAGGATGCCGCGGTCGCCGTCGATGAAGGTGATCCGGCTCTTGCACGAAGCGGTGTTGGTGAAAGCGGGGTCGTAGGTCATGAGGCCGAAGTCGCCCTCGGCGACCTTTATCGGGCGGAGGTCGAGCGCGCGGATGGTCCCGTCCTGGACGGGGATCTCGTAGGTCTTGCCCGTGCGGTTGTCGGTGATGGTGAGAGAGTCCTTGGGCATAGAAGACCGCCTCCGAGCGCTCGGGAGGGGCAGACTAGCACCCCGCCCGGGGCGATTCAATCATCGTCCACGCCTCAACGATTCGAGGTAGCGCCGGCCGACCCGGGCTCGGCCGGGAGCAGCTCGAACACGGTGTCCCCCGCGAAGAACGCCACCTCGCGGAGGGTGCGACCCACGGCTCCAGGCAGCGCCTGCTCGAGACGCGTCCACTGGTTCGGGCCGTATCCTCCGCGGTGAAGCACCACGTAGCGGACGCCGATCCCGCGCATCGCGGCCAGGAACTCGTCGGCGGGAAACGACCGGGCCAGCTCCCGGTACCGTTGGTACGAGGCGGGCTCGATGCCCGCGTAGCCGTTCACGAGCGGCAGCCAATGGTGGGTCGAGTAGACCATGTAGACGCTCTCGTGGAAGGCCGGCCTCCGCTCCAGGCCGTACACGTCGAGCATCGGCAGATGCACGACCGGGGTGGCGGGGGGCTGCGCGCGGAGCCAGCGGTAGACCGCGGGTGGCTCCCGCCGTGAATCGATGACCTTCGCCCACTCCGGCATCGGGATGGGAGCCACGACGCCCTCGGCGAGGGCGAGGACGAAGAGACCGGCGAGCACCGCTCGCCTCGGCCGCCAGTCGGTGAGGGCCTTGGCCGCGAGCATGGCGAGAGGAAGTGCCAGAAAGATGCCCGCCCGGCTCGTCACGCGGATCATCTGGAAGACGGGTACCCCCTCGCGCAGCAGGGCGAACGGCGCCGGGCCAAAGTCCTCCCCGAAAAGACGGAGGCGTGGTCCCAGCGCGACCACGATCGCCATGAGCGCCATCGCGGCCAGGGCAAGGGCTTCCCGGCCGGGTCTTTCCCTTCGGCGCCAGAGCCGGATCGCGCCCAGCAAGGTCAGGCCGGGCAGAACGAGGCCCGGGAACAGGTTGTTGGGCCCGATCGTCCGGAAGGGATCCGTGGCCTCGCCGTAGAGCCGGTTCCAGGGGCTCGTGGCCAGGAAAGACTCGAGGGCCGCCGAGTAGTAGGCGGTCTCGTCGCTCCCCCGCTGATAGCGCTCGGGTTCGAGGGCGGCCCGATGCATCAGGTAGAGGGGCAGGAGGGCGACGCCGGCGAGAGCCGCGGCCAGGAGCGCAACCCGGAAGAGCCGCCACCGTCCCCACAGCAGGACCAGGAAGGCGGGGGGCAGGACGGCGAGGGCGATGACCCCGTGATAGCCGCAGGCGCAGAAGGACAGCACGAAGAAGAGCGCGGACAGCAGGGCATGGAGCGCCCGGCCGCTGCGCGCGAACCGAACTGCGAACAGTGTGACGAGGGGAAGCCACTGCGTCCCCAGCGTCGAGAGGTGGGCGATCTGGTCGGTGCGGATGGGCGAGAAGGCGAAGGCGGCGCCCGCGAGGAGGGCTATCCCCTCTCCCGCCCCCAGCTCCCGGGCCAGGGCGAACGCGGTCAGCCCCGACAGCACGAAGGTCAGCAGGCGCGCGAGGTTGTGCAGCAGAACCGCGTCGTCGGTGAAAGGGGCCAGGGGCAGGACGAGGAGCGTCGTGCCCAGGATGGGCTCGTCCATCCCCAGCGTGTTGCGCAGGGGATGGAAGATGTTGCCGTGGGGAAGGCGGGCGGGGTCCGTCTTCACCGCGTGCAGCTCCCAGCCGATCTCCCAGGCGAAGAACGCGGAGTCGCCCGGGTCCATGATCGTCAGGTTGGCCGCGAGCGGCCAGGTGAGAAGGACGGTGAGGACCGCGTAGAGTCCGAGGGCCCGCAGCGACGGGATCACGGCGCGTACGCTAGCACGCCCTGGTCACCCGCTCTCGGCGAGCGCCGCGTCCACCGCCGGGGGAAGAATCTCGACCACGTCGCCTTCGAGTCGCAGGGTGACCGCGGGTTGGCCGTCGTGCTCCGTGGCCCCCCGGTTGATGATGACGTACGGCACGCCCCGCGCCGCCGCGGCGAGCGGAAACGACGCCGCGGGGTAGACCGCGAGGGTGGAGCCCAGGGCCAGGACGAGGTCGCAGCTCGCCGCGGCGTCGCTCGCCCGCTGCAGGTCCTCCGGGCGCAGGTCCTGGCCGAAGCTGATCGTGGCCGGCTTCAGCATCCCGCCGCAGTGGCACACGGGAGGGGTCCGCGTCCGCGCGAAGCTCGCCATGTGAGGACCCGGCTCCGTCCGCTCGTGACACGAGAGGCACTCCACCTCGCCGTTCGTGCCGTGCAGCTCCACGAGCCGCTCCGACGGGATCCCCGCGCGGGCATGGAGCCCGTCGATGTTCTGCGTGACGACCATGGCCACCCTGTGGGCACGATCGAGAGCGGCGATCGCGTCGTGGGCCGCGTTCGGTCGGGCGTCCCGGAACGCCGGCCAGGCCTCGAGCTTCTGGTCCCAGTACTCGATCCGGGCCTCCTCCGAGGTCAGGAACCGCTGGAAGTAGACGGGACTTCTCGTCTTCCACACGCCTTGCGGACCCCGGAAGTCACGGATCCCGCTTCCCGTCGACATGCCGGCCCCCGTGAAGACGAGGATCCGCTCGGCCCTGCCGATGTGCTCGACGAGCTGACGGCTCACACGGCGACCGGCGGCAGGTCGCCCGTGGCCAGACCCGCCAGCTCCCGGAGCGCGCGCGCCACCTCGATCCGCGCCATGCGCTTCCGCCAAGCGTAGACGAGGTCGGCGTTGTCGAGAGGCTTGGCCGGCTTGTAGGCGATCCCGGCCGCCATCTCGATAGTCTCCCCGTCGAGGCGCTTTCCGCGCAGAAATGCCTCCGCGTCCGTCGCCTCGACGGGGTGCACATGCACCGCCCCCAGGACGATCCGGGCTTCCTCGACCTGGTCGCCCTTCATCTTCACCGCCGCCGCCACGCCCAGGATCGGGAAGTCGATGGAGCCGCGCCGCCGGAGCTTGCGGTACGTCATCGCGCCAGCCCGGCCGGTCGGGCACGTGGATCTCGGTCAGGATCTCTTCCGGCTTCTTGGCCAGGTAGTCGATCCCGTCGTGGCCGTAGAGCGACTTCACCGGGAATGCGGCGGTCGCCCTCCGGGCCGACGAGCGTGACTTCGGCGTCGAGCGCGATCATCACCGGCGCCGTGTCGGACGAGCTGAGCGCCCAGCACTTCTCGGAGCCGGGGGCGACCAGGCAGATGTCGCCGTCCTTCTTCATGCAGTAGCCGATGGACGCGCGCCAGAACTCGGACTGGTTGTAGTAGTTGCAGCGCGTGTCCACGCAGAGGTTGCCGCCGATCGTCCCCGCGTTGCGGAGCGGCGGGCGAAGAGACGAGCCCGGCCGCGCGCGCGACCGCCGGCCAGCGGGCGCGTGACGGCGCGACTCTCGGCCACCTCCGTGAGCGTGGCCAGCGCCCCCAGCCGCAAGCCTCCGTTGGCCGCGATGCCCGACGCCTCGGCGAGCCCGCGCAGGCCCACGAGGACCTTGGGCTCGAACTGCCGGCGCTTCATGTTCGGGTAGAGGTCGGTCCCGCCCGCGACGGGCATGGCCTCGGGGCCGTGGTCGGCGAGGACCTGGGCGGCCTCGCGCGCCGTCCTGGGCACGACGTACCGGAACGGCGGCAGGCGCATCATCGCCGGACCTCCGGACGAGCCGGCGGCGGCCGGCTCGAGCGGCGGCACCACGACCGTCTCCGGCCAGGTGAAGGCCGGCATCCGCGGGGCCCGGTAGCGGCCCTCCAGCGCGGCCAGGACCTTCTCCGGCGTGATCGGCACCTCGTCGATGCGCACGCCGAGCGCGTCGAAGAGCGCGTTGGCCACCGCGGGGATGACGGGCAGGAGCGGCCCCTGGCCGCACTCCTTCGCGCCGTACGGCCCTTCCGGGTCGAGGGTCTCCACCAGGATCGAATCCACGGGCGGCATGTCGAGTGTCGTCGGGCTCTTGTACTCGAGCATGGACGGGATCTTGTGGAGACCCTTGCGGAAGACCTGCTCCTCCATCAGGGCCTCGCCCAGGCCCATGTAGACCGAGCCCTCCACCTGCCCGATCACGAGCATCGGGTTGAGGGCACGGCCCACGTCGTGGGCGATCCAGACCTTGTCGATCGCGGATGATCCCCGTCTCGCGGTCCGCGCTCAGCTCCACCGCCGCCGCGGAGTACGAGTACGTGGGCGTCGGACCCACGCCCGCGCCCTTCCAGCGGGCGACGCTCCTCGGCGGCTTGTAGGAGCCCACCGCCCCGAGCGTCCCGAACTCGGCCTCGGCCAGGACCACGGCCTCCGCGAAACGGCAGCGCGCGCGACGGATCGGCCGCGTCCCAGATCTTCCGGTCGGCGGCGAGGAGGCGATCCGCCGGCACCTCGAGCTTTCTCGCGGCCGCCTCGAAGATCTGCGCGCGGACCCTGCGCGCGGCCTGGATGGCCGCGTTGCCCGTCATGAGGGTCACGCGCGACGAGTACGAGCCCAGGTCCACCGGCGTGAGATCGGTGTCGGCGGTGACGACGCGCACGTCCTCCGGGCCGGATGCCCAGCTCCTCCGCGACCACGTAGGCGAGCACCGAGTCCGAGCCCTGGCCGATGTCGGTGGAGCCGCAGAAGACCGCCACTCCCCCGCCGCGGTCCACCTTGATCTGCACGCCGGAGTGCGGCATCGCGTTCCAGTAGATGGGCAGGCCGGCACCGGTGATGTAGGCCGAGCCGGCGAGGCCGATCCCCCGCCCCGGCCCCAGCTTCCCGCGCTTCGCGCGTTCCAGCCGCTCCGCTCGATCACCTGCTCGAGGCACGCGCGGAGCCCGATCGTCCGCACCTTCATCTGGTTGGCGGTGATCGTCCCGGGGGCGAGCGTGTTCCGGAGCCGCCACTCGGAGGGATCGAGGCCCAGGTCGTGGCAGAACTTGTCGATGTGGCACTCGAGCGCGTAGCGCGGCTGGGGCGTCCCGTGGCCGCGCTTGGGCCCGCAGGGGGGCTTGTTCGTGAAGACGCGGACGCCCTCGAACTTGTAGCGGGGGATCTTGTAGGTGACGGTCTGCAGCGCCCCCGTGTAGTAGAGGCTCGCCACGCCGTAGCTGCCGTAGCCGCCGCCGTCGAGGGCGGAGCGGAAGTGCATGGCGGTGATCGTGCCGTCCTTCTTGAGGCCGGTCCTGATCCACATCTTCACGGGGTGGCGCCCGCGGTGGCAGTAGAAGACCTCCTCGCGGGTGAGCGTGATCTTCACCGGCCGTCCCGTCTTCATGGAGAGCTTGCCGGCCACGATCTCGTGGCCGAAGGGGTCGCTCTTGCCCCCGAAGCCCCCGCCGTTCGGGCAGGCGATGACCCGGATGTGCGCGGGCGGCATCTCCAGCACCTTGGCGAGGGCGCGGTGGACGTAGTGGGGCGTCTGGGTGGACGACCAGAGCGTCAGCTTGCCGTCGGGGCCGAAGGCGGCCACCGCCGCGTGCTGCTCCATGGGGAGGTGGGTGTTGCCCTCGAAGAAGAACGTGTCCTCGCGGACGTGGTCGGCCTCGCGCGAAGCCCTCCTCCACGTCGCCGAAGTCGAACGAGACCTCCTTGTGGACGTTGCCGTGCGGCCCGTAGTCGTGGATCCGCGCGTCCGGGCGGGCGAGGGCCTCGTCGATCGACATGAGCGGGGGCAGGACCTCGTAGTCCACCTCGACGAGCGCGCAGGCCGCCTCCGCCGTCTCCTCGTCGAGCGCGGCCACCGCCGCCACCGGGTCGCCCACGAAGCGCACCTTGTCCGGGCACAGCGCGTGCTCGTCCTGGCTCACGGGCAGGATGCCGAAGGGGATGGGCAGCTCGGAGCCGACGAGCGTGGCCAGCACGCCGGGGTGGGCCGCCGCCTTCGAGACGTCGATGCGACCGGATGCGGGCGTGGGGGTGGGGCGAGCGGAGGAGCTTGCGCGTAGGCCATCCGCGGCAGCACCAGGTCGTCGGCGAAGAGCGTCTGGCCCGTGACCTTGGCCGCGGCGTCGACCTTGACGCAGCGGCTGGCCGATGACGTGAAAGCCTTCGTCAGCCACGCGATCACCTCCGGCTCGACGATCGGCGGGCACCGGCTCCCCGCGCATCCGCGCGGCCGCGCGCTCCACCGCCTCGAAGATCTTCAGGTACCCCGTGCAGCGGCAGAGGTTGCCGGCGAGGGCCTCCGCGATCTCGCTGCCGGGTGGCCGCCGGCTTCTCGGCGAGGAGCGCCTCGGACGCGAGCAGGAAGCCGGGAGTGCAGTAGCCGCACTGCGCGGCTCCCAGCTCCGCGAAGGCCTGCTGCAGCGGGTGAAGCCTCGCCGCCCTCCGCCATCCCCTCCACGGTCGTGATCGCGCGGCCCTCGCACTCCACGGGCAGGGTCAGGCAGGAGAGCACGGGCCGGCCGTCCACGAGCACCGTGCAGGTGCCGCACTCCCCCAGCTCGCAGCCGTGCTTGGTGCCCGGTGAGCCCCAGCTCTTCCCGCAGCACCTCCAGCAGCGTGTGGTGGACGGGGGCCAGCACTTCCCGCTCCTCGCCGTTCACCCGAAGCCTGAGTCGCGCCTTTTCCATCCCCTCCTCGCCGGCTGAATTTGAACGATCGTTCAAATCCGGATTATAGCCGAGGACGGGGCCCCGATGGAGGGGCAACGAGCAGCTGGCGCTCAGCCTGGTGCTGACCGGGGTCTACGCGAAGGCGGGCGACGGAGGGTGGCGCCTGGTCGCCGGGCAGACGACGCGCCTCCCCTGAGCAGCCCCGCGAGCAGGTAGTCCGCGAACGTCTCCCCGATCTCCTGGGAGGTCGCGGCGCCCTTGGGATCGAACCACCGCGTGATCCAGTTCACCGCGCCCAGGATGGCGAAGGTGAGGAGCTTGGCGTCGCCGCGGGCGAAGCGCCCGTCCGCCATCCCCTCCTCCAGCACGCGCCGTACCCCGCGGTCGAAACGGTCCCGCTTGGCGATCACCCGGCGGAGGTGCGCGGGAGAGAGGTCCTGCAGGTCCTGGGTGAGGGCGGTGCCCGCGAGCTCGTCGATGATCATGTGCACGAAGGACACGATGAGGCGGCGGAGACGGGCGGGAGGAGGCAGGCGAGCCGCTTCCACCTCCCGGAGGAGATCGAGCAGGATGTCGAGCGAGTAGTCGTGGCAGAAGTAGAGGATCTCCTCCTTGTCGCGGAAGTAGTAGTAGAGGCTTCCCTTGGTCATGCGGAGGTGGCGCGCGATCTCGGCAACACTCGCCCCGGGAAACCCCCGACGGCGGAAGACGATTGCGGCGGCCCGGAGGATCTGGACCCGCCTCCCGGTGGAGCTCGCCGCGCGCTTCACGCCGGACGCGAGGGGGCCGACACGCGGCCGGCGGTCGGCTCGTCCGCCGCCTCCACGAGGGCGGCCTCCTGCAGCCCGCGCACCGAGTTCATCAGGAAGACACGGCGCCCGGCGAGCTCCTCGACGCGGATCACCCGCTCGGTCAGCCGGCCCTCGGCGAGAAGGCGGCGGCGCAGCGTGCCCGGGAGGAGGCCGCAGGCGGGGGGCGGGGTGAAGAGCGTTCCCTCCATCTCCACCGCGAGGTTCGAGCGCGTGGCTTCCGTCAGCTCCCCCCGCGCGTTCCAGAGCAGCACGTCGTCGCAGTCCGGCCGGGAGCGCAGCGCGTCCGCGTAGATCTCGCGGCGGGTGGTCTTGTGGTGGACCCAGGGGCTCTCCGCATCCACGGGGTGGGCGGCGAGGCCCACGCGGACGGCGCGCGCCTCGCGCTCCGCCAGCGGCGCGCTCTCCACCACCGCACGCCCGTCGAGGTCGACGAGCAGCCGCACCCGGCTGGGCGCCCGCAGGGCCGCCGCCCGCTCGAGCAGGAGTCGGCCGATCTCCCCGAGGTCGAGGCCCTCGGCCCCGAAATGACGGGCCGAGGCGGCGAGGCGATCGAGGTGCTCGTCGAGCAGCCAGTAACCCTCGCCCGGATCGAAGAGCATCGTCTCCAGGAGGCGGAAGGCGGGCTCGGAGAGCACGCGGGCCTTGAGCAGGCACTCCGCGTACTCCGCCCCCGCCACCGAGTCGGCCACGATCCCGCTCCCCACCCCGAACACCGCCTCCCCGCGCTCGCGGTCGACGACCGCCGTGCGGATGGCCACGTTGAAGGAGGCGCGACGTCCGGGAGCGATCCAGCCCACCGCCCCGGTGTAGACCCCGCGAGGCGCCGACTCGAGGTCGGCGATGATCTGCATCGTCCGCTGCTTCGGCGCGCCGGTCACGGAGGCGCAGGGGAAGAGCGCGGCCAGGATCTCCGAGAACGGGGCCTCGCTGCGCGCAGCCACTGTCGAGGTCAGCTGCAGGAGCGTCGGATAGCGCTCCACCTCGAAGAGCGCGGATACGGAAACGCTGCCCGTGGCCGCCACCCGCCCGAGATCGTTGCGCAGCATGTCCACGATCATGAGGTTCTCCGCCCGCTCCTTCTCCGAGCCGGCGAGGGCCCGCGCGCGCTCCGCGTCCGCCTCCAGGGAAGCCCCGCGCGGGGCCGTCCCCTTCATCGGCCGCGCCTGGAGGCGGTCTCCCTCCACGCGGAAAAACAGCTCCGGCGAGGCGGACGCGATGGCGAAGCGACCCAGGTCGAGATAGGCGGCATATCCGGCCCGCTGGGCGGCCTGAAGCCGGCGGAACAAGACGAAGGCGTCGCCCTCGAAGCGCGTGGTGAGAGGGAAGGTGAAGTTCACCTGGTAGGTGTCCCCGGCCCGGAGGCGATCCTGGATCTGGCCTACGCCGCGCGCGTGCTCCTCGGGACCCAGCGCCGGGCGCCAGGCATCGGCGGGGAGCGGCGGATCCGAGTCGGGCGGCGCGTCGGGAGGCGCCGTCGGCTCCGGCTCCGCGTAGAGCCCGAACCAGGCGAGGGGCAGATCGGGTGCGGGAGGGCGCACGGGAAAGCCGAGCCCTGCCGCCGCTTCGTAGGCCAGGAAGCCGACTGCGTGCTGCCCGCGCCCCTCGACCGCGTCGTCCAGCTCCCGGAGCAGCGGGAGGACGTCGGCGGGGCGATCGGCGCGCAGGACCGCGCGCGGCTCGGCGAAGCGGAGCCAGCGGCGGCCGTCCCGGAGGACGGCGAGCCCGGTCAGAGCTCCTCCGCGGGGGCTCGGGAAGGCCTACTCCCCATCCAGCTGCTGGGCGAGGTAGTTCTCGACCCCGATCTCCTGGATCTGGTGGAGCTGCGCCTCCAGCCAGTCGATGTGCTCTTCCTCGCTCTTCAGGATCTCCTCGAGGAGGACGCGCGTTCCGTTGTCGCCCTTGGCCCGGGCGAGCTCGATGCCCGCGTTGAGCCGGCCCACCGCGTCCTTCTCGACCTGCAGGTCGGACTGGTGCTGCTCGGGCACGGTCTTGCCCACGTTGATCTTCATGTACTTCTGCATGTTGGGCGCGCCGTCGAAGTACAGGATGCGGTCGATCAGGATCTGGGCGTGCTTCATCTCCTCGATCGATTCCTTGCGGGAGTGCGCGGCCAGCCGCTGGTAGCGCCAGTTCTCGCACATCCGGGCGTGGATGAAGTACTGGTTGATGGCGGTGAGCTCCGCGCAGAGCACGTCCTGCAGGACCTGGACGACCTCGTCATTGCCCTTCATGTCTCCTCCGGCCGCGGTCTGCCCGGGATCTTACTCCGGAAGGGCCGCGCGGGGACGGCTCAGCGGGACTGCAGGTAGGCCTGGAGGTCCGGAAGGCAGGCAGTGCACGTGCGGCCGCAGCCCGTGCGGCGGGCGATCTCCTCGAGGGAGAGCCTCTCCTCGCGGAGGAGGTGCCTGATGGCGGCGAAGGCCGTCTCCGCGCACTCGCAGCGCGTCATGCGGCGGCTCTCGGGGGCGGGGAGGCCCCGGACGGCGGTGGACGCGCCCACGGCCGGATTATCCTGAAAATGAAATCCATTTTCAACTTCTACGCGAACGGGCCCGGGGGCTACAATCGAGGGCATGCCGGAAGCGCTCGACGTCACCTGCCCCTGCTGCCAGGCCCTCCTGAAGGTCGACCCCGAGACGAGCGCCGTCGTCTGGGCGGACAAGAAGAAAGCGCCGGCCAAGGACTTCGACGACCTGGTGAGCCGCGTGCGCAACCAGAAGAGCCAGCTCGACGAGAAGTTCCAGCGCTCGGTCCAGCAGACCCGCCACTCGCGCGAGATCCTCGACAAGAAATTCGAGGAGGCCCGGAAGCGGGCGGAAGCCGACCCCGGCGCCCGCCCTCCCCACCCCTTCGACAACGAGTAGCGTGGCCCGGGCCGCCACCCTCCTGGCCGGCCTCTGGCTGGGCCTCCTGATCGCGTCCTGGGTGATGGCCAGCGTGAACCTGGGGACGGTGGAGCGCGTGCTGGGCGAGGACATGCGTCCCGAGCTGGCGGCTCGGCTCGGCGGCGTCTCCCCGGAAGATCGGCGCGTGGCCCTCCGCCACCTCGCCGCCGAGATCAACCGCTGGATGTTCCGGCAGGGATCCTTCGCCCAGCTCGTGCTCGGCCTGGCGTTCACCGCGCTCGTGTGGCCCCTGGGCGGAGCCCCGCGCGCTCTCGCGGCGGCGGCGCTGTTGTTGACCCTCGTCCAGGCCTTCGGCCTCGCGGGGCCGATCGCCTCGACCGGCCGGGGGATCGAGTTCCTCCCCCGCCCGCTGCCCCCCGACCTCGCCCGCCGCTTCGGGATGCTGCACGGAGCCTACGTGCTCGCCGACCTCGCGAAGATGGCGGCGCTCGCCGCGGCCGCCTTCCTGCTCGTCCGGCGCCCCTGACGTGCGCGTCCGTCTCGCCCGGGCCGAGGACGCTGCCGACCTCCTCCGGATCTACGCCCCGTTCGTGCACGACTCGTGGATCTCCTTCGAGCACCACGCGCCGAGCGAGTCGGAGTTCCGCGGGCGCATCGAGGCCATCCTTGCCGTCCACCCCTGGCTCGTGGCCGCGGAGGGAGACGAGGTCTTGGGGTACGCCTACGCCGACCGGCTGCGGACCCGCCCCGCCTACCAGTGGACCGTGGAGACGACCGTCTACGTCGCGCGGGGAAGCCAGCGCCGGGGAGTCGCGCGTGCCCTCTACGGCGCGCTCTTCACCGCCCTCCGCCTCCAGGGGTACGCGAGCGCGTGGGCCGGCATCGCCCTTCCCAACCCCTCGAGCGTCGCCCTGCACGAGGCGATGGGATTCCGAACCGCGGGGGTCTGGCCCGCGGTGGGATGGAAGCTCGGGGCCTGGCGCGACCTGGGCTGGTGGCGGCTCGAGCTGCAGGATCTCGGGGCCACTCCCCCACCACCGGTGCCGCTCGCCACGGCGATGACGACGGGGGAGTGGCGAGCCGCCGGTCTGCCCGGCGGCTCTGGACCCTTTTGAAGCTCTAGGCCCTCTTCGGCACGACCCCGGCGATCAGCCACCCGAGGGCGCCGGTGATCGAGTTCGTGACGATGTTGGCCACGAACGTGATCGAGCGTCCGACCATGGCCTGGGCGAAGGGGACGGCCTCCACCGCATTCAGGGCGCGCGGGTGGTTGAAGAACGTGTTCAGGCCCAGCATGTAGGAAAGCGCGGTGGAGACCAAGATCACGAGCTGCGAGGCCACGGCCAGCGTGGCCCCCAGTACGATCGCGCGCTTGACGCCCCCGCCCACGAAGCTGCGCACCAGCAGCCCGTAGAAGAGCGACGAGATGTTGGTGAGGATGACGATGCTGAAGACCTGGTGGGTCTTGTCGTAGTCGGCGCCGGCCAGGCTCAGTCCCCATCGGCCGACCGTGAAGATCGCCAGCAACACGAGGTAGAACCGGACGAGCTTCATGTTCTCGCTCACTTGTCCCTCCTCAGTGGCTCGCCGTGAGCCACGCACCCGGCTCGACCCTCGAGGAGCGGCAAGCCGGACCGATTCTCCGGGTCTGCCGGCGCACATGCTAGCATCCGCGCACGCGCGGCGGCTCCCGATGACACCCGTCTAGCAATGTCCGCTCCCCAGACAGCGCCCTCGCGATGGCAGAGCGTCGCGCGCCAGCTCGGCCCCGGCCTCATCCTCACCGCGATCGTCGTGGGCTCCGGGGAGCTCATCGTCACCCCCAAGCTCGGGGCGAGCGCGGGATTCCAGCTGCTGTGGTTCATCGTCCTCGGCTGCCTGCTCAAGGTGTTCCTGCAGGTGGAGCTGGGACGGCACGCGGTCACCCGCGGCACCACCACGCTCGAAGCGCTCGACGGCCTGCCCGGCCCCCGCCTCGTCGTCTCGTGGGTGGTGTGGCTCTGGCTGGCGATGTACGTGTCCCTGGTCTTCCAGGTGGCGGGGATGGTCGGTGGCCTCGCCAGCATCTTCTCTATCGCGGGGCTGCCCCTGCCCATCCCCGCGATCGCGGTCCTCGTCGGCGCCTCCTGCGCGCTCCTGCTCGTGCTCGGGCGCTACCGATTCATCGAGGCGTTTTCCACCGCGCTCGTCGCCGCCTTCACCGTCACCACGATGGTCGCGGTCCTCGCACTCCAGACGACCCCCTACGCGATCACCTCCGCCCAGATCGCCGAAGGACTCCGCTTCCGGCTCCCGGGTTCCTTCAACACCGCGTTCGCGGCTTTCGGGATCATCGGTGTCGGCGCCTCCGAGCTGATCTACTACCCGTACTGGTGCCTCGAGAAGGGTTACGGCCGGAGCGTGGGACCGAACGACGGCTCACCGGCCTGGAGGGAACGGGCGCGGGGCTGGCTCCGGATCATGAAGATCGACGCGTCGTTTTCATTCGTCCTCTACACCTCGGCCACCCTCGCCTTCTACCTGCTGGGGGCGGCGATCCTCCACGGCAAGGGGCTGGTGGTGGAGGACCGCAACATGATCGAGACCCTGTCCCACATGTACCGTGAGACGTTCGGCGAATGGAGCCTGTGGATCTTCCTGGTCGGGGCCTTCGCCGTCCTCTACTCGACCGTGTTCGGGGCCACCGCTTCCAACGCCCGCCTCTTCGCCGACGCCCTCGCCGTGTTCGGCCTCCGCCGGTACGAAACCCCCGAGGAAAAGCGACGCATGGTCCGCATCGGCTCAATCTTGCTCCCCCTGGCCTTCACCACCGTGTTCCTGATCTTCGGGGCACCGGTGTCGCTCGTCTTCGTCGGCGCGGTGGGACAGGGGCTCATGCTGCCCTTCCTGGCCTTCGCCGCGCTTCACTTCCGCTTCCGGCAGACGGAGCCGGCCCTCCGCCCGGGGGGCGCGTTCACCGCCTGCCTCGGGCTGTCGGCGCTCGCCGTCTCCGCAGCGGGCCTCTACCAGGTCGCTCAGCAGCTCCGGGCCCTGCTCGAGTGACCCGTCTTCGGGCCGTGCTAATCTCGGAGACGCCGTGACCCCTGACCCGGCGGCGAGCCCGCCTCTCATCCTGCGTCTCCACGCCCTCGACAACGTGGCCATCGCCCGCTCCGAGCTCGCGCCGGGCACCTCCCTCCCGGGCGAGGGAGTGACGGTGCGGGACCTCGTGCCCCTCGGGCACAAGGTCGCGACCCGGACCATCGCGACCGGCGAGGCCATCCACCGCTACGGGCAGATCATCGGGTTCGCCACTCTCGACATCGCCCCCGGCGAGCACGTCCACACCCGGAACGTGGCCATGGGGGACTTCGCGCGGGAGTACGCGTTCTCCACCCTCGCCGTGCCCACGCCCCGCGCCGATCCCCCCGCGACGTTCGAGGGCATACTGCGCGAGGACGGGCGGGTGGCGACCCGGAACTACATCGGCGTCCTCACTTCGGTGAACTGCTCGGCCACCGTGGCCGGGTACATCGCCGACGCCTTCAAGCGCCGCCCCTTCTCGGACGACGGCCCTCTCGCCGAGTACCCGAACGTCGACGGCGTGGTCGCGCTCACCCACAAGACGGGCTGCGGGATGGCGAGCGACGGGGCGGGAATGGAGATCCTCCGGCGGACCATCGCCGGGTACGCGCGTCACCCGAACTTCGCGGGGGTGATCATGGTGGGCCTCGGCTGCGAGGCCAACCAGATCACCCAGATCACGGAGACGCAGAAGCTGACCCTGGGGCGCACGCTGCAGGCCATGACCATCCAGGACACGGGGGGTACCGCCAAGACGGTCGAGCGCGGCATCGCCATGGTGAAAGCGCTGCTGCCGGAGGCGAACCGCGTCCGCCGCCAGACCCTGCCCGCCTCCCACATCGTCGTGGGCCTGCAGTGCGGAGGCTCGGACGGCTATTCGGGCATCACTGCCAACCCGGCCCTGGGAGCCGCCTCCGACCTCCTCGTCCGTCACGGGGGCACCGTGATCCTCTCCGAGAGCCCCGAGACCTACGGAGCCGAGCACCTCTTGACCCGGCGCGCGGTGAGCCGCGAGGTAGGCGAGAAGCTGCTCCGGCTCTTCGACTGGTGGAAGGACTACACCGCGAAGAACGGGGGGCATCTCGACCACAACCCGACCTTCGGGAACAAGGCGGGGGGCATCACCACCATCCTCGAGAAGTCGCTGGGGGCGGTGGCCAAGGCGGGCTCCACGAACCTCGTCGACGTATACCACTACGCGGAGGTGGTGCACGCCAAGGGCTTCGTCTTCATGGACACGCCGGGCTTCGATCCCGTGTCCGCCACCGGCCAGGTGGCGGGCGGGGCCAACCTCGTCTGCTTCACCACCGGCCGCGGCTCGGTCTTCGGCTGCGTACCCGCGCCGTCGATCAAGCTCGCCACCAACACGCCCCTCTATCGCCGGATGGGCGACGACATGGACGTCAACTGCGGCGGCATCGCGGACGGGGAGGAGACGGTGGAGGCGTGCGGCCGCCGCATCTTCGACCTCATCCTGCGCGTGGCCTCCGGCGAGAAGTCGAAGAGCGAGGCTCTCGGCTTCGGCGAGGCCGAGTTCGCGCCCTGGCCCCTGGGCGCCGTGATGTAGTTGCGGGGGGGCAACCATTCTTCGGAGGGATTTCGATGAGCAAGCAGATGGCGGTGGCGATGGTTTCCCTGGCCCTGGCCCTGCCCGGGCTCGCCCAGGATGACCGGGGCGAGGCGAAGGCGACGGTGGCGGGCAAGTCGGTGACCATCGACTACGGGCGGCCCTCTCTCCAGGGACGGGACATGCTGGGCAAGGCGGAGGTGGGACAGCCCTGGCGCATGGGGAAGGACGCCGCCACCACGCTCAAGACCGAGGCCGACCTCGACTTCTCCGGGGTCAAGGTCCCCAAGGGCGACTACGTGCTCAAGGCCACCAAGGTGGACGCGGACAAGTGGACGCTCAACGTGCTGGGCAAGGGCGACTCGAAGGTCGCGGAGATTCCGCTCGCGAGCGCGAAGCTCCCCGCGTCCGTGGAGATGTTCACCATCGAGCTCAAGGGCGACAAGGACAAGGGCGAGTTCTCGATGTCCTGGGGAACGACGGCGATGAAGGCGCCCTTCACCGCCCGGTAGCTACCGGATCCACCCCCGGCGCCGGTAGACCCAGAGCCCCAGCCGCTCGTGCATCACGGAGCCGAAGGCCTTTGCCCGGTCGGTGGGGCGGTCGAGGGTCTCCAGGTCGAACTGGGTCTCGATCGCGGGCACGCACACGACGGACAGGCCCTCCCGCTCGAAGGCGGCGCAAGCCCGACGGGTGTGCGTGGGTGAGGTCACGACCAGGAGCCGCTCGAACCCCCGGGCGCGGCTGAGCGCCGCCACCACCAGGACCTCGTGGCGGGTATTCGTGGTGGGCCCCAGCACGATCAGCTCGCGGTCGATGTGCAGGGCGGCCATCCAGTTCCGTGCGACCGGCTCGTAGCGGCCGTTCGGCGGCTTCAGCTCGGAGAGGATGAGGACCGGGGCCTGGTCCTGGGCCAGAAGCTCGAGGCCTCGCCAGAGCCGGCTGGCCGCTCCCGCTCCGGGATCGTCGTCCTCCTGGATGCTGGAGCCGAGGATGTAGACGGCATCGGCCGGCCGCACGAGGTCGCGCCGCACGAGGCCCTCGGCGAGCCAGGACGTGAGCGGGGTGAAGCACACGGCCAGCCACAGCACGCCCAGCCCCGCGGCCGTGATCGCGACCAGGGGGCGCAGGCGGGTGAGGGCGAGCACGCCTCCCAGAGCGGCCCCGGCCAGGATGAGGTACTGCCGGTCGCCCCAGAACGAGACGAGGCTGGGCAGGTCCATCTCGCGGGCGAACTCGCCCGCGAGCGCCCCCAGAACGAGGCCTTCCCAGAATCGCCTATTCGAAATAGCCGTTCACGTCGAGGATGAGGTGCGTCGTGCCCGCGACCGGGCCGGAGCGGCCGACGAGCGCCCCGCCCGTCCCCAGCCCGTAGATGCCGTTGTTGGCCCGGGTCTGGCCCGCGGAGTAGTTGATGGCCGAGGTCACGGGCGCGCTTCCTCCCGCCGGGAAGAGCTTCACGAAGCCGGAGGCCGTGGGACCGGTGACGGCGATGTTGAGCGAGACCGCCTTGGCGGTGGCGGGCACGCCGCAGGAGCCTGCGATCGGAATGGTCCGGTCGACGCCCGTGGACAGGGGCTGGCTGCTGCGCGTATCCAGGACCCGACAGGGGGTGAGGGTGTAGAAGCTCAAGCCGTCGTCGTCGAGGATCGTGCCCAGCCCCTGGTTGTCGGCGAACTGGGCGTTCGTGGGGAGGGTGAGGTTGACGAAGAAGGTCTCGTTGGCCTCGGCGGCCGTGTCCCCGATCACGGCCACCGTGACCGGCTTCGAGGTCTGCCCGGGGGTGAAGGTCAGCGTGCCGGACGCGGGCGTGTAGTCGCCGGGGGCGATGGCGGTGTCGTTGGCGGTCGCGTAGGCCACGGTCACCGTCCGGTTGGTGAGCCCGGTCAGGCTCACGGTGAAGTTGGCGTTGACGGTGCCCGAGTTGCCCTCCGTCACGGAGACGTTGTCGATGCTCAGGAGGGGCAAGGGGTCGTCGTCGATGATCGTCCCCTGCCCGAGGCCATCGTCGATGGCCGCGTTCTGGGGGTTCGAGAGGGTGACCGTGAACGTCTCGTCGGCCTCGTCGGCGAGGTCGCCGTTGATGGTCACCGGAAACGTGGCCACGGTCTGGCCGGGAATGAATGTCACGGTCCCCGTGGTGGCCACGTAGTCCGAGCCCGCGGTCGCGCTGCCGTTGGAGGTGGCGTAGTCGACGGTGACCTGCTGGCTGCTCGCCGGGGCCAGCGTCACCGTGAACAGGGCCTGGCTCGTCCCGCTGTTCCCCTCGGGCACGATGACGTCGAGCACGGACAGGGTGGGCTGGGAGGACGGGGGGACGATGCCCAGGCGCAGGATCCAGTCTCCGGTCACGGCCTGGCTCTCCGCGAAGCTCCAGACCCCGCCCGTGTCGAGGAAGTTCGTCTGGGGCGTTATGCCGTTGAGGTCGGCCCCGAAGCCGATGGGGTCGATGTTGAGGATGTTGAAGAGCTGCACCCGGATGCTTCCGCTCGTGACGGGAGGTGGGGGCACCGGCTCCAGCGACATCAGGATGTCGTTGAAGGTGTTCCCGCCCGAGAGCAGGTAGGCGTTCTGGCTCTGCCAGATCAGCGGGCCGGGCGCCGCCCCCGCGGCGTCCTGGTAGATCGCCACGATATAGGGGTTCGACCCGCCGCCGCAGCCGAAGACGCGAACGCGGTCGATCGTGTAGGGATACTGGCCGGCCGCCGCCGTGAACTTGGTGGCCATCCCCTCCAGGTCGCCCACCCCCGTGTAGCAGGTCACCGCCCCTCCCCCGTAGCTGTCGTTCTGGAGGAAGACCACCTGGGCGCGGGCAGGGGTAGCGACCGCCGCCAACGCCACAATGCCCGTCCCGAGCGCGAGGGAAGCGGTCCGCATGCGGCACCTCTCGTTGCCGGCATTGTAGGCGATCGCGCCGGAAAGGACGTGACGGGGCGCACGTCCCCTAGAGGGCTCCGCCCCATCGCCCCTCGGCTAGACGATGAATAGCGGCGCCAGCACCAGGGTGATCGTGGAGAGCAGCTTGATGAGCACGTGGAGCGAGGGGCCGGCGGTGTCCTTGAAGGGATCGCCCACGGTATCGCCCACGACCGCCGCCTTGTGGGGCTCCGACTTCTTGCCCACCACCTGGCCGTCGACCACGAAGAGGCCGGACTCGATGTACTTCTTGGCGTTGTCCCAGGCCCCGCCCCCGTTGTTCATCACGGTGGCGAGGAGGATGCCCGCGATCGTCCCCACCATGAGGAGGGCGGCCACCGACTCCGCGCCGATCTGCCCGTAGGGCGAGAGGTAGCGGAAGCTGAAGCCCACCGCCACCGGGGTGAGGACGGCGAGGAGGCCGGGAGCCACCATCTCGCGCAGGGCGCCCTGGGTCACGATGTCGACGCAGCGGGCGTAGTCGGGCTTGGCCGTGCCCTGCATGATCCCGGGGTTCTCCTTGAACTGACGGCGCACCTCGCCGATGACCACCTGGGCCGCCTTCCCCACCGCCTTGATGGCGAGGGCGCTGAAGACGAACACCAGCGTCGCCCCGAGCAGCCCGCCCACGAAGACCGGGACCCGGGTCAGGTCCACCTTGATGTGCTGACCGGTGATCTTCGCGACCTCGTCGAGGTAGGCGCTGAAGAGGAGGAAGGCGGCGAGGGCGGCGGAGCCGATGGCGTAGCCCTTGGTCAAGGCCTTGGTCGTGTTGCCCACTGCGTCCAGCCGGTCCGTCTTGCGTCGGATCTCCTCCGGCTGCTTCGACATCTCGATGATGCCGCCCGCGTTGTCGGTGATGGGCCCGAAGGTGTCCATGGCCAGGATGTAGGCGCAGGGGGCGAGCATCCCCATGGTCGCGATCGCGGTGCCGTAGAGGCCGCCCCCGGGCAGGTTGCCGAGGGCCATCTTCCCGCACCAGTAGGCGCCCATGAGGGCGGCGGAGATGACGATCACCGGAGCCCCTGTGCACTCGAAGCCGACGGCGAGGCCGCTGATGATGTTGGTGGCGGGGCCGGTGCGGCTGGCCTCCGCGATGGACCTCACGGGCCGATACTTGTACTCCGTGTAGTACTGGGTGATCCAGACGAAGGCGTAGGCGGTCAGGATGCCGATCACGCCCGCGAGGAGCAGGTAGCCCTGGCGCACCGCCACCTCCACCCCGGCCACGGGCTTGAGGAGCAGGAAGACCGCGGCCGCGAAGCCGCCCATGGCCAGGATCGTGGTCACGAGGTACCCGCGGTTCAGCGCGTTCATGGGGTCCTGGTCCTCGCGGCACTTCACGCTGAAGACGCCCACCATGGTGGCGATGAGCCCGAACGCGCGGGCGAGCAGGGGGAAGAGGATTCCCCCCATGCCGAACACCGGGTAGAGGGCGATGCCCAGGATCATGGCCCCCACGTTCTCGGCCGCGGTCGACTCGAAGAGGTCGGCCCCGCGGCCCGCGCAGTCGCCCACGTTGTCGCCCACGAGATCGGCGATCACGGCCGGGTTACGGGGGTCGTCCTCGGGAATGCCCGCCTCCACCTTGCCCACGAGGTCGGCGCCCACGTCGGCCGCCTTGGTGTAGATGCCACCCCCGAGCTGGGCGAACAGGGCCACGAAGCTGGCCCCGAAGCCGAAGCCCACGATCTGCAGGGGCACATGGCGGTAGTCCTGCATCCCCCCGAAGAGCCAGAAGAGCCCGCCCACCCCGAGAAGGCTCATGGACACCACGGAAAGCCCGGACACCGCCCCCCCGCGCAGCGCGATCCGAAGCGCCTTGTCGAGGCTGGTCATGGCTGCGGCCGCGGTGCGGATGTTGGCCCGGATGGAGACGAACATCCCGATGTAGCCGGCGATGGCGGACGAGAGCGCCCCCGCGAGGAAGGAGATCGTGACCTTCCAGAAGGTCCCCTCCCCCATCTCCGCGATGTTCTTCACCTCGCGGTTCGAATAGTAGAAGCCGAAGATGGCGGCGGCGGCCACCAGGGAGAGCCACCCGATCGTCCGGTACTGCCGGGAGAGGAAGGCCTCCGCGCCCTCGCGGATCGCGTCGGAGATGGCGCGCATCTCCGGCTTGCCGGTGTCGGCGGCCAGGACTTGACGGGCCAGGAAGAGGGCCACCCCCAGAGACATCACGCTGATACCCAGGACGAGCGGCAACACGCTATCGACCGACATCGAGCCTCCCTTTACGCTGGCTTTTCAGATTGAGCCGCCGTGGCCGCGGCAAACCCGTCGAGCCTAAGTCGGGAGGGCTCCCGGAGTCAAACTCACCGCCTGAGGAGGGGCCGGACGGGACGTCGTCACCCTGCCGGGTTGCCGAGCCGGAGCTTCGGGAAGCGCGAGAAGTCGCGATCGGTAGTAACGAGGGTGGCGCCGTTCTCGAGCGCGAGGGCCGCGAGGAACGCATCCATGACGAGGGGGCCCCTGATCTGGGCCTCGATCAGCAGCCCACGCAGGATTTCCCAGCACCGCTCGCCCGCTTCGAGGGCGGAGACGGCGGGACGCTCCAGCCAGGAGGCCACGATCGAGATGGCCTCTTCCCCGGTGAGCGGCGCTTCGAAGATCCTCGGGTTCGTGGCGATGCGAATGAACGCCAGGATGGTCACCCAGGCCAGGCAGACGGGCTCTTGGCCCGAGAAGGCCCTCTCGACCCAGGCCCGGCAGCGTTCGTGGTGCTCGGAGCGGGGCTGGTAGGCGTGGAGCAGGACGTTGGCGTCGACGAGGATCACCGGTGCTTCGGCCCCTCGGCGGACTCGAGCAGTTCGCCGATGTTGTCGAGGCTGAGGCCCGGACGAAGCGCGCCGAGGTCGCGGGCGTGGATCACAAATGGCGCCGCTGCGTCCCGATCCCGGCGGCGGCTCGCAAGGGCGAGCCGCAGGCAGTCGTTGACCACTTCCTTGAACGGCTTGCCGGAGCGGCGGACCTCGGCCCTGAGACGGTTGGCGACGTCCTCGTCGAGGGTCAGGGTGGTTCGCACATCTTGATGCTATGGACGAGGCATCATGATGTCAAGACCAGGCGGCCTGCTCAGGCCTTCCCCTGCTCGATCAGCTTCTTCATCACGCTGTGCTTCCTCCCGTAGCTGAAGTAGATGACGAAGCCGATGGCCAGCCACGCGATGAGCCGCCACCAGTTCTCCGGCGGGCAGCGAGAACATGAGGACGAGGCAGGTCAGGATCCCGAGGACCGGCGTCACCGGCGACGAAGGGCGCCCGGAAGGGCCGCTCCGCCTCGGGGTGCGATCACGCGCATGATGAGGACGGCCGCGCAGACGATCACGAACGCGAAGCAGGGTGCCGATGTTCATGAGCTCGGCGAGGATGCGCAGGGGCAGGAAAGCGGCGCCGATGGCGACGACGATGCCCGTGAGGATGGTCGCCTTCCAGGGCGTGCGGAACCTCTCGTGCACGGCCCCGAAGAAGCGCGGCGGGAAGAGGCCGTCGCGAGCCATGGCCAGCCAGACGCGCGGCTGGCTGAGCATCATGACCAGGAGCACGGACGTGATGCCGGCCATGGCCCCGAGCGAGACAGGAACTGCGCCCAGGGCAGGCCCGCCTGCCGGAAGGCGTCCGAGACCGGCGCCTCGATGTCGATCTTGTCGTAGGGGACCATGCCGGTGAGGACGGCCGAGACCGCGATGTAGAGGACCGTGCAGAGGATCAGCGAGGTGATGATGCCGATGGGCACGTCCTTGTGCGGCTTCTTGGCCTCCTCGGCGTGGGTGGAGACCGAGTCGAAGCCGATGTAGGCGAAGAAGATCATCGCCGCCCCGGCCAGCATCCCCAGGGGCTCGCCGCCCGTGCCCGTCTGGCCGAAGAGCGTGTGGCCGAAGAAGCTGATGCCCGGTGCAGCCCGTAGGGGGCGAAGGGGTGCCAGTTCGCGGGGTTGATGTAGAAGAGCGCCGACCCCGATCACGAAGAGCACGATCGACCACCTTGATGCGCGACCATCGTGGTGTTGAAGGTGGCGCTCTCCTTGATCCCGATGACGAGGACCCACGTGACCAGGCCGGCGATCACCACCGCCGGCAGGTCGAAGAGGCTGCCGGTGCTCACGAAGTGCCCGAGCGGCGGGGTCGTAGTCGAAGGGTGCGTTGGCCAGGGTCCTGGGCAAGTGGAACCCGAAGATGGCCGAGGAAGTCCTGGAAGTAGTGGACCAGCCGTGGGCCACGGTCGCGGACGCCACCGCGTACTCCAGGATCAGGTCCCAGCCGATGATCCAGGCGAACAGCTCGCCCAGGGTCGCGTAGGCGTAGGTGTAGGCCGAGCCCGCCACCGGGGTCATGGACGCGAACTCCGCGTAGCACAGCGCGGCGAAGATGCAGGCCAGCCCCGACAGCCACGAACGAGAGCATGAGGGCGGGGCCCGTCTTGTCGTGGGCGGCCACGCCGGTCAGGACGAAGATGCCGGTGCCGATGATCGGCCCCGACGCCCAGGCTCGTGAGCTGGACGGGACCGAGGACGCGGCGCAGCCGGTTCTCGCCCCGCATCTCTTCCAGGAGCAACGCGAGCGGCTTGCGGGTGAAGAGCTGGTTGGCCATATGGGGCCGGAGCATAGAGAAGCGGACGGAAAAGTCAATCGGCCCGGCTTGCCCTTCGGAGGGGCTTTTCGGCGACAATCCCGCTCCATGAGCGATCCCGGAAGCTGGGCCGGCCACCCGCGGGGGCTTCCCACGCTGTTCTTCACGGAGATGTGGGAGCGCTTCAGTTATTACGGGATGCGCGCCTTCCTCATCCTCTACATGGTGGCGCCGGCGAGCGCGGGCGGCCTCGGCTTCAGCGATCAGGACGCGGCTTCGATCTACGGGACCTACACCGGGAGCGTCTGGCTGGCCGCCATCTTCGGGGGGATCGTGGCCGACCGTTTCCTCGGCCAGTACCGTAGCGTGTTCGTGGGGGGGGTGGTGATCGCGCTCGGGCACTTCACGCTCGCCTTCAAGGCGCTGCCCTTCTTCTACACGGGCCTCGCCCTGATCGTGATCGGCACCGGCCTCCTGAAGCCGAACGTGAGCACCCTCGTGGGCTCCCTCTACGAGCCGGGTGACTCCCGCCGCGACGCCGGCTTCTCGATCTTCTACATGGGGATCAACCTCGGCGCCTTCATCGGGCCCCTCATCGCGGGCTACCTCGCCCAGCGCGTGGACTGGCACGCGGGCTTCGCCTGCGCGGGCGTGGGGATGGCCCTCGGGCTCGTGCAGTACGTGCTGGGAAAGAAGGGGCTGCAGCCGGCCCTCGACCGCCTGGCCGCCCAGCCCCGGGCCGCGGCTCCGGGCACGCCGGGTGCGGGGGGCGGCTTCACCACCGCCGAGTGGAAGCGCATGGGCGCGGTGGTGATCCTGTTCGTGTTCGCCGCGCTCTTCTGGGGCGCCTACGAGCAGGCGGGCTCGACCCTCAACCTGTTCGCCGACCGCTACACGCGGCTCTCCGTGCTCGGCCTCTCGTTCCCCTCGTCGTGGTTCCAGTCCGTCCAGCCCATCTTCGTGATCCTCCTCGCCCCCGCCTTCGCATGGCTCTGGGTGCGTCTGGGAAGCCGCGAGCCCTCCAGCCCCGCAAAGTTCGCGTGTGGGCTCTTGTTCATGGGGCTGTCGTTCCTGCTCCTGGTCCCCGCCGCCTCTCTCGCCCAGGCTGCGGTCGGGGTTCGGGTCAGCCCCTGGTGGCTGGTGGGTGCCTACTTCATTTCCGAGCTGGGCGAGCTGTGCCTGAGCCCGGTGGGGCTGAGCGTCGTCACCAAGCTCGCCCCCGTCCGCGTGGTCGGCCTGATGATGGGCGTCTGGTTCCTCTCGAACGCCCTCGGCAACAAGCTCGCGGGCTGGGCCGCCGGCTTCTTCAGCACGATGCCCCTGCCCACACTCTTCGGGACCGTGGCCGGGGTCACGCTCGTGGCCGCGGTGCTGATGTTCCTCCTCGTCAAGCCCGTGCGAAGCCTGATGGGCGGCGTACGTTAGGGCTCCCGCGAAGATCTCTCAGCTCTTCTCGGCGCGGGCGCGGGCCTCCCCCTTCATGTCGCCGTAGATCTTGACGTTTGGCCAGGCGGGATTCGATCTTCGTCTGGATCGCCCCGTCGTCGGCGTAGGCCGGGAGGGGGGCGACGAGGTCTCCGCCCTCGCGGGAGGTTTGTGATCGCGCACGAAGGGAGGGGCTTGACGGGGCCGGGGGCTTCTTTTAGATTTCAACGATCATGGACCTCCAGGGCCGGCACGCCGTGGTCACCGGCGGCGGGCGCGGCATCGGGCGCGCCGTCGCCCTCCTCCTGGCCCGCTCGGGGGCGGACGTGACGCTTTCCGCCCGGACCCGGGCCGAGATCGAGGCGGTAGCGGCGGAGGTACGCGCCGTGGGCGGGCGGGCTTGGGCCGTCACCGCGGACGTGGGGAACGTCGAGGACGTGAAGGCCCTGTTCGCGGCCGCTCGAAAAGCCCGGGGCGCCGTGGACGTCCTCGTGAACGGCGCGGGCATCGCGCCCTCCGCTCCCCTGGTGAAGACATCCGACGAGACGTGGAACCAGGTCCTGGCCGTCAACCTCTCCGGGGTCTTCTACGGGCTGCGCGAGGCATTGCCCGAGATGGCGGCTCGCGGATGGGGGCGGGTGGTCAACATCGCCTCCATCGCCGGCAAGTCCGCCATGCCCTACATCGCGGCCTACGTCGCGAGCAAGCACGGAGTCCTCGGCCTCACGAAGGTGGCGGCCCTCGAGGTGGCGCAGAAGGGCGTGACCGTGAACGCGGTGTGCCCGGGCTACGTGGACACCCCCATGACCGACGACGGCATCGCCCGCATCGCGGAGAAGACGGGCCAGGCCCCCGCCGACATCCGCAAGCACCTGGAGTCGTTCTCGCCCCAGAAGCGCCTGGTCGGCTCCGACGAGGTGGCGGCCCTCGTGCTCTACCTCTGCCGCGAAGAGGCGCGGGGGATCACGGGCCAGGGGTTGAACGTCGACGGCGGGACGTTGATGTAGCCGCATGCCCCTCATCCCCGTCAATCCCGAAGGACTCGCCCGGCCCCGGGGCTACAGCCACGGCATGAAGGGGCAGGGAGAGCTGCTCTTCGTGGCCGGCCAGATCGGCTGGAACCGCGAGGGGCACATGGTTTCGAGCGACCTCGTGGCCCAGTTCGACCAGGCCCTCGACAACGTGCTCACGGTGGTGTGGGCGGCAGGAGGCCGGCCGGAGTCTCTGGCGCGCCTCGTCATCTACGTGACCGACAAGAACGAATACCGGGGCTGCGCCAAGGCGCTGGGCGAGGTCTATAGGAAGCGCATGGGCCGGCACTATCCGGCCATGGTCCTCGTCGAGGTCAAGGCGCTGCTCGAGGACGACGCCAAGGTGGAGATCGAAGCGGTGGCGATCCTGTGAAGCGCCGGGCCCCTCGCGCACCTAGGCGGGCACTCCCCGCCGATCCGACCCTCGCCGTCTCCGTCTGGGTGCGACTGCTCAAGGCCCACGGCCTCCTGCTCCGCGAGGTGCGGCGGCTCGTGCCCGCGGGGCTCACCCTCCCCCAGTTCGACGTGCTCGCCCAGCTGGATCGGCGCCCCGAGGGCATGACCCCGAAGGAGCTGACGCGCGAGCTCCTGGTCACGGCCGGCAACGTCACCGGGATCGTGGAACGGCTCGCGAGCCAAGGCCTGGTCGACGAGGCAGCCCGTGCCCGAAGACCGCCGCACCGTGCGCATCCTCCTCACTCCCGAAGGGCGGCGCCGCATCGCCGAAGCCCTCCCGGGCCATCGGCGCGAGCTCGCCCGGCTTCTCGCCGGCGTGCCTCCCTCCGCCCTCGCCGCCCTTCGGGAGGCCCTGGGCGGGTTCCTCCACGCCCTGGAGACCCCATGACCGCCCGCAGCTTCCTTCATGAAGAAGCGGGCCCGGTGGTCCGGCTGACCCTGAACCGGCCCGACACCCTGAACTCGCTGACGTTCGAGGTCTATCGCGAGCTGACCGACACGCTCCGGGCTCTCGCCGGCCGGAAGGACGTGCGGGCGGTGGTCCTCACCGGGAAGGGCCGCGCCTTCTGCACCGGCGGCGACGTGAAGGACATCATCGGCGAGCTGCTCCACCGCGACCCGAACGGGCTCCTCGAGTTCACGCGCCTCACCTGCGACCTCGTGCGCGCGATGCGCGCGCTCCCCCAGCCCATCGTGGCGTCGCTCAACGGCACGGTGGCGGGCGCGGGCGCGGCCATCGCCCTCGCCTCCGACTTCCGCGTGGCCGCGGAGGGCGCGAAGATCGCGTTCCTGTTCGTGAAGGTGGGCCTGGCGGGGGCGGACATGGGCGCGGCCTACCTGCTCCCCCGCGTGGTGGGGCTGGGCCGGGCCACCGAGCTGCTCATGACCGGCGAGTTCCTCGAGGCGGCGGAAGCCCTCCGCATCGGCCTCTACCACCGCGTGGTCCCGGCCGAGCGGCTGGAGGAGGAGACGCGGGCTCTCGTGGACAAGCTGGTCAAGGGGCCCGCCGCCGGTCTCGCCGCCACCAAGGACGCGCTCAACCGCGAGATGCACATGGACGTGTGGGCCGCCCTCGACCACGAGGCCGCGGTCCAGGCCGAGCTGATGACCGGCCCCGATTTCCGGGAGGGCTTCGCCGCGTTCATGGCCCGCCGGCCTCCGCGCTTCGAAGGAGCGCCGGAGTGAAGGACCCGTTCCTGCAGGAGCGGCACCTCGCTCTCGCGGAGCGGGTCCGGGAGTTCGGGGAGAAATTCCTGCGCGCAGGCGCGGAAGACGAGCGCGACCCCCAGGGCCGCACGCGCGAGGTGGCCCTGCGCCTGGGCCGCTCGGACATCCTGGCCGCGGCGGTGCCGGAGCCGTTCGGCCGGATGGACCTGCGGTCGCTGGTCGTGGTGCGCGAGACCCTCGCCTACTTCTCCTCGCTCGCCGACACCGCCTTCGCCATGCAAGGACTCGGCTCCTACCCCTTGAGCCGGGCGGGCACGGACGTCCAGAAGAGCCGTTGGCTCCCCGCGGTGGTCCAGGGGGAAGTGCTGTGCGGCTTCGCGGTGACGGAGCCCGAGGCCGGCTCCGACCTCGGCGGGGTGCGGACGACTGCGGCGCGCGACGGGGCCCTCTGGCGGCTCAACGGGATCAAGACCTACATCTCGAACGCGGGGATCGCCGGGCTCTACACGGTGCTCGCCCGCAGCTCGGATGCCCCGGACACGAGGGGCCTTTCCATGTTCCTGGTGGACGCGGAGGCCCCGAACCTCACGGTCAAGGCCCTCGAGCCCATGGCTCCCCATCCCCTGGGGGAGCTCCGGCTGGACGGAGTTCCCGCCGTCCTCCTGGGGGAGGAGGGGAAGGGAATGGGCCTGGCCCTCGCCACCCTGGACACGTTCCGGCCCAGCGTGGGGGCGGCCGCCTGCGGCCTCGCCGCGCGGGCCCTCGACGAAGCGGTGCGCCACGCGCAGGCCCGCCGCCAGTTCGGCAAGACCCTCGTCGAGTTCCAGGCCACGCAGCTCGCCCTCGCCGAGATGCACGTGGACCTCGAGGGGGCGCGGCTTCTCGTCCGTCACGCGGCCTGGACGAAGGACCAGGGGGCGGAGCGGATCACCCGCGAGTCGGCCATGGCCAAGCTCGCGGCCACGGAGATGGCCCAGCGCGTGGTGGACCGCGCGGTGCAGATCCACGGTGCGTCGGGAGTCATGCGAGGATCGACGGTGGAGCGGCTGTATCGCGAGGTGCGCGCCCTCCGCATCTATGAGGGGACCAGCGAGATCCAGAAGCTGGTCATCGCGGGGGCGGTCCTGAAGGAGAAACGCTGATGGGACGGATCGTGGACCTGTGCGCGGAGATCGCGGCCAACGCGGACGAGGGGGCGGACGGCCTCGTCCTTCCCCCCGACGCCTGGGCGAGGCTGCGGGCGGACTGGCCGGACGAGGACATCGAAGATGCCCTTTCCTTCGTCCACGACTCGCTGCTGCAGAGCGAGCTCGTGGAGGCCGCGGACAGCCTGAGCGCCCGCCTGGTGGAGGTGCTGGGGGCTTTCGGCGAGGAGAAGGCCTTCAAGCGAGTGGTGGAGGCCGGGGGCACGCTCGACCTGGACCTGATCGGCCAGCTCACGCGCCGGGTGAACCGCCTGGAGGAGATCCTGGACACCTTCCGCGAGGAGAAGGGACCCGACCGACGCGGCTTCGACGCGCTCCAGCGCCGGCTCATGGACCAGGGGATCGAGAAGGAGATGCGGGGCGAAGACGAGGGAGAAGGCGAGCCGGATTGACCGCGTCCGATCCGGAGCGCGCCCGCTCCCTCGTCCTCTCTCCATTCCCGATCGGCCGGGCCGGCCATACCCTGCCCAACCGCATCTGGCTCCCGGCCATGGTCACCTGGCGGGGCACCGAGGACGGCTTCGTGACCGAGGCCGTGCGCGAGATCTACCTCCGCTACGCACAGGGCGGCGCGGGCATGATCGTGCTGGAGGCGATCGGCATCCGCGACGTGGCGAGCGGGCCCCTGCTCCGACTCTCCCACGACCGTTACCTCCCCGCGCTCTCCGCCCTCGTCGCGGACATGAAGGCGGCGACGAGCGCGCTCGTGATCCCCCAGATCATCGACTTCCTGAAGATCGCGCGGCGCAAGAAAACGCGCGATTACCTCGAGGACGCGGTCCGGCGGGGCCGCCTCCCCCGAGATTCTCGAGGGGACCGATGTGCAGTTCGAGAGCGACCTCGAGCGCTGGCTGCCGAGCGCCCGCGACCGCCGGGACTTCCTCCACGGCTACCGGCAGACGATCGAGGATCTCTCGCGGGACGAGATCCGGCAGATCCCCGGCTGGTTCGCGGGGGCGGCGCGGCGAGCCCGGGCCTGCGGCTTCGACGGGGTGGAGCTGCACTTTGCCCACGCCTACACGATGGCGTCGTTCCTGTCCGTCACCAACGGCCGCACCGACGAGTACGGAGGCAGCCTGGAGAACCGGCTGCGCCTGGCCCGTGAGGTGATCGCCGCCGTTCGCGAGGAAGTGGGCCGGGAGTTCCTCGTGGGCTGCCGCTACCTGGGCTCCGAGGACATCCTCGGCGAGGACGGGAGAATCGGCGGCAACACGCTCGAGGACGCTCAGGTCCTCGGGGTGGAGCTGGCGCGGGCGGGCCTCGATTTCCTCTCCATCTCACGCGGCGGGAAGTTCGAAGATGCCAAGCAGCCGCCGGTGGGCGAGGCCGCCTATCCCTACACGGGTTGGAGCGGGCGGAAGTGCATCCCGCGCGACAAGAAGGACGCGTTCGGGGTGAATACCCATCTCGCCACCGGAATCCGGAACGCAATACGCGGCGCCGGGTTCCGGATTCCGGTGGTGACGGCGGGCAAGATCAATACCTTCGCCCAGGCCGAGTCGATCTTGAGGGAGGAGCGAGCGGACCTAGTAGGGATGGCCCGCGCTCTTCTCGCCGACCCCGATCTCCCCCGGAAGTGGCTCGCGGGCGCGGACCGTGATCTCCGGGCCTGCGTCTTCTGTCCTTTCTGCGAGGACGAGGACCAGCACCACCGCCTCGTGACCTGCACCCTCTGGCCGAAGGCCCCCGGCGACCACCGACGGCGGCTCACTCCCGCAGTCTGGACCTCTCTTGACCGCTCCCTCCCGTAGACTGGTGTATATGAAAAATAATGGTCTCTTTTTGTCGATTTCCCGGCCTGCCCTTCCCCCGCTCGCCCTTTTCCTCGCCATCCTCTCGGCGCCCACGCCCGCGTCCGCCGGACAATTCGAGATCTACGGGAACTTCGGCGTCACCTTCCCCTTCTACAGCCAGACGTTCACCTACGACCCAGGACCGGTGACGCTGCCGATTCCCGGCGTCACCATCCGGCAGGAGGGCACCTTCTCCCTCGACGCCAAGGGCGGCACCGCCTACGGCTTCGGAGGCTGCTACTACTTCGTCTCGTCCGTCGGCCTCGAGGCGCGCTTCGACTCCGCGGGGGTGGACATCAAGACCACGGGGGCCCGCTACCTGGTGACCGTCACCCTGCCCCCGTTCCCGCCCATAAACGCCGACCTCGACCTGGGCACGGGCTCGGTGGACGTGGACCGCTTGACCCCCATCTCCTTCAACCTGAAGCTCCAGACCCCGGGCCGCTTTGCCTTCGGCTTCTCGGGAGGCATCAGCTATCTGCCGTCCTTCAGCCTCTCGGCCACCCAGACGATCGCCCTGGGCGTGAGCGCGCTCAACGCCGGAAACCAGCAGCTCGAGGTGTCGACGCTTCCCTTCGCCGCCCTCGTCGTCGAGCCGCAAGGCGAGGGCCAGAGCCGGTGGGGCTTCAACGGGGGGGTCCTCCTCCGCATCCCCTTCAACGAGAAGGTCGCGCTCGTGGGCGATGCCCGCTACTTCCGCTTCTCCGAGCACACGGTGACCTGGACGCGCAGCGACAACCGCCCCCTCAGCGCCATCGAGCAGCTCCTGCTCGCCCAGGTGCAGCAGCGGCTGGAACCCATCGTGTTCCGGCCCCAGTGGTTCCAGATAACCGGGGGTCTCGCCATCACCTTCTGATCGGCCGCCCCCGCGTGTAGAATCCCGGGATTCTGCCGAGGGTACACATGCGACTGCGAACGGCCGCCTTGCTGGTCGCCGGCGCTCTTCTGTTCGGGGAGTGGCCTTCCGCCCGCGGCGAGGCCCGACGGCCCGGGCTGCCGCCCCTGCCCGCCGACGGCACGCTGCCCCCGCTGCCCGCCCAGTCGGCCCGCAACGCGAACTACACGATCGAGGCGCGGCTCTACCCGGAGAAGCACACGATCGAGGGCAGCCTCGTCCTGGAGTGGCGCAACACCTCGGACCAGCCGCTCGTCCGCTTCCCCTTCCACCTGTACTGGAACGCCTTCCGCAACACGCTCTCCACGACCTCGCGGGGCGGGGGAGGACGGCGCCGGCCCAACCTCGGGGGCGGAGAAGACCGAACCTTCGGCTACACGGAAGTGAAGACGGTCCGCCGGCTGGGGCCCGACGAGGAGCTGAAGCCGCGGTACGTCGCCCCCGACGACGGCAACGCCGACGACCGCACGGTCATGGAGGTGACGAGCGCGCGGGCGGTGGCGCCGGGCGAGACCGCCCGCTTCCGCATCGAGTGGACCTCGCTCGTCCCCTACGGGTCGGTGGGGCGTGCGGGCTGGGTGCACGACTACAACTTCATCGTGCAGTGGTTCCCGAAGATCGGCGTCTTCTGGAAGGGAAAGTGGAACACCCACCAGTTCCATCCCTGGACGGAGTTCTTCGCGGACTACGGGGTCTACGACGTGCGCCTCACCCTCCCCCGCGGCTACGTGCTGGGGGCCACCGGCCGCCTCCAACAGAAGAGGGACAACGGGGATGGCACCCAGACCCTGCGCTTCGTGCAGGAGGACGTCCACGACTTCGCCTGGACGGCCAGCCTCCGCTTCCTGGAGCGCAAGGCGCTCTTCGACGACCCCGGCTATCCGCCCGTGGAGATACGCCTTCTCCTCCAACCCGAGCACGCGCACCTTGCCGACCGGTACCTGGAGGCCACGAAGATCGCGCTCCGGACCTACGGCACCTGGTCCGCTCCCTACCCGTACCCGCAGATCACGGTGGTCGACCCCGCCTGGCGCTCCGGCTCGGGGGGGATGGAATACCCCACGCTCTTCACGGGCGGGGCCTACGTCTTCGCTCCCCGCGCCCTCCACAGCCCGGAGTCGGTGACGATCCACGAGTGCGGCCACCAGTTCTGGTACGGGCTCGTCGGCAACAACGAGTTCGAGGAGGCCTGGCTCGACGAGGGTTTCAACACCTACACCCAGGGGAAGGCCATGGCCTACGCACTGGGACCGCAGGGCTGGGGGCGCCGCTATTTCGGGTTCACCTCCGGACGTGGAGGGCGGACGGGCTGGCCGGTGGTGGCGCCGCACGTCTGGATCGGCCGGGGCCGCGACGACCTCGCCGGCCTCCGCGAGAGCGGCGAGGCGGACGCGATGGCACGGGCGGGGTGGGAGTACCGGACGGCCGGCTCCTACACGATCAACTCCTACGGAAAGCCCGCCCTCACCCTACAGACGCTCGAGGGCCTCGTGGGCGACGACACCATGACCCGCATCATGCGCACCTACGCGCGGCGCTTCCGCTTCGCCCATCCCACCACCGCGGACTTCATCGCCACCGTGAACGAGGTCACGGGCAAGGACTACCAATGGTTCTTCGACGAGACGTTCTTCTCGAGCGACCTCGTGGACTACGCGGTGGGGGTGGAGGTGGCCCCAAAGCGGCGTCTCGAGGGGTGGAGCGAGGGTGCGGACGGTTCGCTCCGCCTGAGCCCGAGCGCACGACGCAAGGAGAAGGAGGGCGGCCCCTGGGAGTCGAAGGTCACGGTGAGGCGACTGGGGGGGGGGCACCTCCCGGTGGAGGTCAGGGTCGAGTTCGCCGACGGCCGCTCCGTGCTCGAGGCCTGGGACGGGAAGGACAGGTGGAAGCGATTCGACTACGAAGGCCCCGCCAAGGTCGTGAGGGCCGTGGTCGATCCCGAAGGCAAGATCGCCCTGGACGTGGACCGGGGCAACAACGCCTGGATCGCGGAGACCGGCTCCGCGGAGCGCGCGGCCACGAAATGGGCGGCGCGCTGGATGTTCTGGCTCCAGAACCTCATGGAGCTGCACATGCTCCTGGGATAGCGCCATGACCGACTCGCTGCGTGAAGGATGGCAAGCGGTGCGCCGCAACTGGGGGCTCGTGGTCCTCCTGCTCCTGACGAACCTCCTCCTCGCCCGGCTCCTGGCGGGGCCGCTCCTGGAGGTCCTGGAGCGCGACCTCCGCAACAAGGGCGCGTCCGTCACCATGATGAACGGCTTCGACTACGACTGGTGGAAGGCCTGGTCGGAGGCGCAGAAGGGCTGGACCGGGAGCTTCGCCCCCGACATCTTCGGAACGGGCTTCGTCTTCAAGAACATCGACCAGCTCCTGAAGGGCGTCCTCCCGCTCCGCCTCTTCCACCACGAGGCCCCCCCGACAGGAGACGAGCGCGACGATCGGGTGCCCACGCTCGACCCCGTGATCCTGGGCCTGGGGGCGATCTACTGGCTCGTCCAGCTCTTCCTCACCGGGGGGCTCCTCGGGGTGTTCCGGGCCCCGGGGGGGGGATGGACCTTCCGCGGCCTCGTGCACGGATCCGGCTTCTACTTCGGACGGCTCTCCCGCGTGGCCCTCCTCGCCCTCTTCACCGTCGGCCTGCTCTTCCTCCTGAATCGCCCCTTCGCGGCCTGGGTCGACGATCGGGCGCGTGAGTCGGTCTCCGAAGCGACCGCGCTCGCCTGGCTCTTCGGCCGGCACGCGCTCCTCCTCGTCGCGATCCTGTTCGTCCACGCGGTCTCCTCGTTCGCGAAGGTGGCGATCGTCCTCGAGGAGCGCTCGAGTGCCCTGCTCGCCTTCCTCACCAGCCTCGGGTTCACGCTAAGGAACCTCGGGACGGTGGCCGGGCAGTACCTCGTGGTGGGTCTCGTGGGCGCGCTCGTGCTGGCTCTGTGGGCGGCTTTCGACGGGCGCTGGATCACCACCGGCTACAAGAGCCAGCTCGTAACGCTGGTGCTCTTCCAGGCCGTGGTCCTTGGCCGGATCGGCCTCCGCCTCACTCTCTTGGCCAGCCAGACAGCACTCTATCGGGGGCGGGCGGGTCGGGCCTGAAAGACCCGCCCCGCCCCCGATTGAGTGGCAGGGGAGAACGCGATCGAGTATAAAGGACGCATCGGAGAACCGTCCGAGAACCCCTCAAACACGAGCGCAAGCAATGGAAAGGAGCGAAGGAGAGCGCATCCTTCTTGATGATCATGGCTGACAACGTGCTGATGTCCGAGATGACGTGGACCGAGGTCGAGCAGGCGATGAAAGACCGCCCCATCGCCCTGCTTCCCGTGGGCTCGACCGAGGCCCACGGCCCGCACCTCCCCTTGACCGCCGACAGCATCATCGCCGTGGAGACGGCCCGGCGCACGGCCCTGAAGCTCAAGGAGCGTGGCCTGGCCGCCTTGATCCTGCCCCCGGTGAACTTCACGGTGGCCGAGTTCGGCGCAGACTTCCCCGGGCACCATCAGCCTGCCCGCGGAGACCGCGACCGCGCTCCTCCGCGACCTCTGCGTGGCGGTGGGCAAGCGCTTCCGCACGGTGGCCGTCGTCAACATCCACCTGGAGCCCGCGCACGTGGAGTCGGTGAAGAAGGCGGTGGACGAGGCGACGAAGGCGGGAGCGAACGTCTGCTTCACCGACGTCACGAAGAAGCGCTGGGCGGAGCGGCTGGGCCCGGCCTTCCTCGCCGGCGACCACGCCGGTGCCTTCGAGACCTCGCTGGTCATGGCCGCCGCTCCCGACAAGGTCCGGGAGAAGACCCGCATCAGCCTTCCCCCCATGGACGGGCTCATGCCCGCCCTCAAGAAGGGCGCCAAGACCTTCATGGAGGCGGGGGGCGAGGACGCCTACTTCGGGGACCCCACCGCGGCCACGGTCGAAGAGGGCGAGGCCCTCTTCGTGGCCCTCGCCGACATCCTGGCCCTCAGCATCATGGAGCACCTCGGCAGCAAGGCCTGCAGCGTGTTCCAGACGTCGATCCTCGTCCGCTTCGGCGACCTCGACGGCGCGGGCATCGCCTACTACCCCAACCTCGTGAACTTCCTCCACGAGGCCTTCGAGGATTTCTTCGTGGGCCACGTGGGCCGGCCCTACCCCGAGGTGCACAAGTCCGGCCTCAGCTTCCCGTCCGTGAAGGTGGAGATGGAGTTCTTCTCCCCCGTCCACTACGGCGACCACGTGGACGTGGGCGTGATCGTGGAGCGGGTGGGGCGCTCCTCGGTGCAGATCCGCTACGAGGGCTCGGTGGGCGGCAAGCCCGTCTTTCGCGGCGCGCAACGTCGCGGTCATGGTGGACGCGAAGACCTTCAAGCCCACCCCGGTCCCGGACTGGCTGCGCGAGCGCTTCCTTTCCGCGATGGAGTGACACAAGCGGGGGGACGGCGCGGCCCTACCTGGCCAGCGCCCCGTCGATGGCGTCGCGCAGCTCTTTGGACTCCGGGGTCACCTTGCTCGGGAAGAAAGCCACGACCTTGCCGTCCTTCCCGATGACGTACTTGCCGAAGTTCCAGGACGGAAGCTGCCCGCCCGCGCCCAGGAAGCCGTAGACGGGCGACTGCTCCGCGCCCGCCTTGGTCACGACCTTCGAGAACAGGGGGAAGGTGACCCCGTAGTTCTTCTTGCAGAAGTCGGCGATCTCCTCCGGCGAGCCCGGCTCCTGACCGCCGAAGTCGTTGCTCGGGAAGCCGAGCACCACCGCCCCGCGGTCCTTGTAGTCCTCGTAGAGCTTCTCCAGGCCGGTGTACTGCGGGGTATAGCCGCACTTGCTCGCCACGTTCACCACCACCGCGACCTTCCCTTTGTACTGGGAGAGATCGGCGGCCTGGCCGGAGAGAGTGGTGGTCTTGAGGGAGTAGAACGAGTCTGGAGACACGGGACCTCCTGCGACGAGGGGGGTGGCGGGCAAGGCGACGGCGAAGGCGAGGATCGGTGAAAAGCGCATGCGGTACCTCCGAAGCGCAGGGGTGGCAGCCATTCCGGCTAGTACAGTTTCAGGTTCATGTTCTCGGCGGCGATGTCGGTCAGGTCCACGATCGCGGCGGCGTTGACCCCGATGGCGATGGCGATCGCTTCCGAGATCTCCTCGCGCGTGGCCCCGAACTTCAGCGCCTTCTTGACGTGCCCCTCGAGGCAGCCCTGGCACTTGGTGGCCAGGCTCGCCGCGATGGCGATCAGCTCCTTGGTCTTGCGATCGATGACCGAGGCCTTGTAGGTCTCCTTGTAGAAGGAGAAGTAGTGCTGGCGAAAGCGGGGGTCCACCATCGTGTAGGAGGTGGGCTGGGGCTGGACGTCCCCGTTGTCGTCCTCCGGAAACGGGACGTGGTGCGGCTTGTCCTTGTCGCTCACGGGCAACTCCCCCGGCTCCCGCTCCCCGGGACCCGGCAATGATTCCTCGGGCTCCTTCGTGTCATCGCGCGGCCAGCCGCGTCGCGGGGGCGCCCGCGGCGGCCGCATCGAGGACCGCGGCCACCGCCGCCTCGTAGGCGGCGGTGCCGTCACGCCAGGCCCCCCCGTGGCTCTTGCCGGGGACGACGAGGACCTGCGCCTTCTCGCCGGCGGCGGCTTGCAGCTCGAAGGCGATCTCCTTGGGCATGCGCCGGTCTTCGGAGTTGGCGACGAAGAGGGCGGGCCGCCCCTGCAGGCGTGCGGCCGCCGCCCTTACGTCGACGGAATCGGGATCGAACCCGCCGCGCCGACCCATCCAGAAGAGGATCTCGTCCGCCACCGGCCAGGAAGGGACGATCTTCAGCCACCAGCGGAACCCGCGGAAGAGCACGAGGTGGTGGTGGACGGTGTCGCGCAGGCTCCGATAGCTGCTGTCGCAGACGACGCCGGCCACGGAGGGATCGTCCGCCGCGGCCAGGACCACCGAAGCCCCGCCCAAAGACACTCCCCACACGACCACGGGAAGATCGGCGCGGCTGCGCGCGAGCGCGACCGCCGCCCGGACGTCGTCCTTCTCGCGCTGGCCGAAAGTCGTGGTCGCTCCCCCGCTCGCCCCGTGGTGGCGGAGGTCTAAGAGGAGCACGTCCCAGCCGTGCTCGTGGAGGAACGGGACCTTGCGGACCATCTCGATGCGCGAGCGGTTCAGGCCGTGCACGAGGACGACGCTGCCCCGGGCCCCTTCGACCGGCACCCACCAGCCTGAGAGTGCTGTCCCGTCCGCAGAGGTGAAGGTCAGGTCCTCGGAAGCGAGGTCGAACGACGCGGGTGTGAAGCCCGCGTTCTCCTTGTCCGGGAACTGGTACCGGCGTGTGGTTGCGATACCCGCGAGGAAGTAGGGGACCCAACCGAAGACAAAGACCAGGATCGCGAGGCCGAGGGCGACCAGCCCTCGTTTCAACCAGCGCTTCACCTCGCGGCCCCGTACCCCACCATGGCGGGGCCGATGATAGCAGGCCCGAGACGCGCGGACCGAGGCCCCGTCTTCAGTGGAGAGCGGGGGGACCCGGGCATGTCCTTGGGGTGTCCTTTCCTGGCATCGATGAATCCCGGGAGCCAACTCGGCGGAGGAAGGCGTGGCGCCCGACAAGACGGCCGCGCCTTGGGGCCTCTCTGGGGGCACTCGATCAGCCCGGGCGCGCCGTCACCTCGTCGACAGCGCCACGCCTTCTCCGTCTTGATCCCTAGTACGCATACGGCGAGCCCGGGTTTCCCAATGCTTTGTCAAACGATGTGAGGGCACAAGGGTTTGCGGCCCGCGACGCCTCTTCCTGGTAGATCCAGGGCAGATCCGGGCACGGCCGGCCCGCCGATCCCCACGCGCCTCCAAGGAGCTGGACCAGCTCCAGTGCGGAAAGCGTACGCCCCAACCGCTGGAGCTGGGGGGCGGCGAGGGCGAGGGAAAGGCCCACCACGAGCGCCGCACGCGATCGACCCGGAGCAGAGCCCCAGCGGGGGGGCCGGGCCACGACGAAGACGGCGGCGGCGAGGCCCACGGCCGTCTGGGCGAGGAAGCTCCCGGAAAGCACGAACCCGGCCGCGATGGCGCGCCGGCGGGAGTCGCCTCCTTCGAGGATCACCACCACTGCCGCGGCGAGAGCGAGCGCCAGCTCTGCCGACACGCCCCCCCTGAACGGTGCTACGACGCGAGGCAGGAAGGCGGCGGCAGAGGCGAGGACGGCCAGGGAAGCGGCGGCCGGCGGGGCGAGCCGGCGCCGGGCGAAGCCGAAGAGACCGAGAACGAGAAGGGCGTGGACGGCGAGCCCGACGAGGAACACGGACCGGGGGGCGGGCAGCCCGGAGAGGAGCGCCACGTCCGCCGACAGGGTGGCCAACGCGGGGGCATTTGCTCCGAACGGCTGGAGGTCGAGGAGCGGCTGGAACGAAACGGGAATGCCGTCGTTCCAGACGACGAGTGCGACCGAAAGCGAGTCGAGGCTCCTCCCCGGACGTTCGGGGACCGCCGGTCCGAAGAAGAGCGCGAGAGGAAGAAGGGCCGCGACGCCGACGGCGAGCGCCGAAGTCGAGGGCCGCCCTCCGCGAACGTCGCGCAGCCGGACGAGGGCGAGGACCCCGAAGCTGGCGACGAGGGCCCGCACGAACCGCTCGCGGCCCACGGCGGCGGGAAGCCACCAGGCGGAGACGACCCAGAACGTGGCGGAGAGGGCGGGAACGCAGAGAAGTGGCGCGCGCGCGAGGAGGAGGCCGGGAAGAAGGAGGAGCGCCATGAGCGCGGCGAAGCCGGCGAGGTCCGCGGTCAGGGGCAAGGCGTCCCGCTCATCCCGCTCATGGAAGGCGGCGTGATTGTATGCCGCTCGCTTCGGCCTTAGCATTCCCGTGCCTTGACCGACCTTTCCCCTTGGCTGCTGCTCACCCTGGGCGGCGCCACCGGCCTCGTGGGCTCGCTCCTCGGCCTCGGGGGCGGCGTCTTCCTCGTCCCCCTCCTGACCCTCGCCCTCGGCGTCCCCTTCCGGGCCGCGGTCGCGGCCAGCCTCATCTCCGTGATCGCCACCGCCTCCGCCTCGTCGACCGTGAACCTGGACCGCGGGCTCGTGAACATGCGCCTGGGCCTGGCCCTGGAGGTGGCGACCACCGTCGGAGGCCTGGCCGGGGGTCTCACCGCCGCCCTCCTCTCGCAGCGCCAGCTCTTCCTGCTGTTCGGGCTCGTCCTCGCGGCGATGGGGGTGGTGGTCGCCCTGCGCTCGGGCCGGCGGAACGTGATCGCGGACCTGGCCGTGAACCCCGGACGTCTGGGGGGCAAGCTCCTCGAAGGCCAGACCACGTTCGTCTACCGGGTGAAACGGATGCCGCTGGCCCTCTTCGCGTCCCTCGCCGCGGGTGCCATCTCGGGACTGCTGGGCCTGGGCGGCGGGATCATCAAGGTGCCGATCCTGAACACGTTCTGCGGGGTGCCCATCCGCGTGGCCGCGGCCACCAGCGCGTTCATGATCGGCGTGACCGCCGCCGCCTCCGCGTTCATCTACTACGGCCGGGGCGACGTGGTGCTGCCCTTGACGGCCGCGGTGGCCCTGGGGGCCCTACCCGGCAGCCTGCTGGGGGCCCGCCTCACCCATCGCGTGCAGGCGCGATTCCTCAAGTTCCTCATGGCCCTGGTGCTGCTCGGCGTGGGCGCCCAGATGGCCGGGAAGGCGTTCTGATGGCACGGCCCCTCGAGCGGGCGATCGAAGCCGCGCTCACGGCCGGGCTCGTGGCCAGCGCCGCGCTGCTGCTCGCGGGTCTGGCCGGAGGCTGGGCGGGGGCACTGCGCTGGGGCATCCTCCTCCTCATGCTCACGCCGGTGGTACGCGTCCTCGTCCTCACCCTCGGGCTCTTCCTGGGGCGCGACTGGCTCTTCGCATTCGTCTCGCTCTTCGTGCTCGGGGTCCTGTTCTCGGGCATGTTCGTCTCGCTGCGTCTCGCGGAGCGGCCGGCCCCCTCCCCGATCGCGGCGCCGCGATGAGCCCGCCTCGCCTTCGCGCCGTGCTCTTCGACTGGGACGGCACGCTCGTGGACTCGGCGGAGAAGAGCTATCGCTGCTTCGTCGAGGTCTTCGCTTCCTACGGCCTGCCGTTCGACCGCGCGCGATTCCAAGCCACCTACTCTCCCGAATGGACGCGCACGTACGTGGCGGTGGGCCTGCCCCGCGCGCACTGGGAGGAGGCGGACCGTCGCTGGCTGGAAGCCTACGCGCGGGAGGCGAGCGCGCTCTTGCCCGACGCGGCGGCCGCCCTCCACCGCATCGGCGCCCACGGCCTCGCCCAGGGCGTCGTGACCAGCGGGGACGGCGTCCGCGTGCGCAGCGAGCTGGAGGCGCTCGGGGTGGCCCGATTCTTCGGCACGGTGGTCGCCGCGGGCGAGGCGAGCCGGAAGAAGCCGCATCCCGATCCCCTGCTGCTCGCCCTCGCCCGGCTGGGCGTGGCCGCCCCCGAGTCGGCCTACGTGGGCGACAGCCCGGAGGACGTGGAGATGGCCCGGGCGGCGGGGGCCTACGCCATCGGGATCCCGGGGGGCTTCCCGAACCGGGAGGCCCTGGGCACCGCGGCTCCCGACCTCCTGGTGGAGAGCCTCGCCGACGCGGTCGACCGCCTCCTCGGCTGAGCCGTTTGGATCTGCGCCGCGGCCGTTGCTAGCATGGTCGACATGCGGCCCGTGCCCATGGTCGACCTCAAGGCGCAGCTCGCGCGCATCCGGCCCGAGGTGGACGCGGCCGTGTCCCGGGTCCTGGAGAGCATGCAGTTCATCCACGGCGAGGACTGCGGCCTGCTGGAAACAGAGTTTGCCGCCTTCTGCGGGGTCCGGCACGCGGTGGCGGTCGCCAATGGGACGGACGCCCTCATCCTCGCCCTCCGCGCCTACGGGGTGGAGGCGGGCGACGAGGTGGTGACGGTGGCCAACACCTTCATCGGCACCGGCGAGGCCATCCTCCTGAACGGGGCGCAACCCGTATTCGTGGACGTGGATCCCGAGACGTTCACGATGGACCCCCAAGCCCTCGAAGCCGCGATCACCCCGCGGACCCGCCTCATCCTCCCCGTCCACCTCTACGGGCATCCCGCGCCCATGGCCGCCATCAACCGGATCGCCTCCCGCCACGGCCTCCCCGTGCTCGAGGACGCCGCCCAGGCCCACGGCGCCGAGGAGGACGGCCGGCGCGCCGGCTCTCTGGGCCACGCCGCCTGCTTCAGCTTCTACCCCGCCAAGAACCTGGGGGCCTACGGCGACGCGGGGATGGTCGTGTCTTCGGACGAGGCCTTCATCGCGCGGGTGCGGCAAATCGCCAACCACGGGGCGGGAGAGAACCGGTACGACAACGTGGTGCTGGGGACGAACAGCCGGCTGGACACGCTCCAGGCCGCGGTCCTGCGGGTCAAGCTCCGCCACCTGAAGCACTGGGACGAGGAGCGGCGCGAGCGCGTGCAAGCCTATAGCGACGCGCTCCGGGACGTGCCGGGTGTGCGCGTCCCTCGGGAGAGGGTGGGCGCGCGCTCCGCCTGGCACCTCTTCACGATCCGCACCGGCGAGCGGGACGCGCTCCAGGCCCATCTCAAGGATCGGGGCATCGCCACCGCCGTGCACTATCCACGGCCCATCCACCTGCAGCCGGCGATGGCCCGGGCGGGGGGACGGCCGGGCGATCTTCCGGTGTCCGAGCAGCTCTCGCGCGAGGTGCTCTCCCTGCCCCTCTACCCCGAGCTGCCGCTCGAGGACGTGCACCGGATCGCCGACGAGGTCGCGGCCTTCCGCCAAGCACCGGCCGCCGATTCCAAGGTGCGATGAGCGGCCGCCGCAGCCAGGGGGGGGCGGCTACTTCTTCTTCGGCTTGAATCCCGTCTTTCGCTGAAGTGTCAGCCCGAAGAACAGCTGCAGGGTCGGCTGCTGCTCGCCCTTGTGGTAGATCGTGAACTGCGGCTCCATGGTCACGTTGACGATGGTCTTGCCCACGGTGAACACCTTCCCGAATCCGAGGCTGAAGGGGACCAGGTAGCGACTGTTCTCGAAGTCGAACGTCCAGATCGGCGTGGACGAGATGTAGAAGCCGCTCTGGCCCATCGCGAGGGCGATCGTGGGCTGAAAGGTGGCGAGGTTCGTGCCCGGGCGGTCGGAATCTCCCGCGAAGTCGGTCTGCCACGTGACGAGGCCCCCGAGCACGCTGCCCCCCGCCAGCAGGCGGATGACGACGAACGCCGCGCCCGCCTGCCATTTCCCGGCCCCCAGCGAGGCGGAGGAAGCGGTGGGCATCACGAGCAGCGGCCCGATCCCGAACTCCGTCTTCGCTCGCTCATGGCCGATCTTGAACGCGTCCTGGACGGTCAAGTCGCCGATTCCCGAGTCGTAGCTGGAGGAGCCGGTGGGCACGGTGGCGACGGGAAGGGTGGCCCGCACGAGGTGGTAGAGATGCATGTGGCGGCGGACGGGGATGTACACGCCCTGGATGTTGAAGGTGTTGGCGACCGCGTCGGCGTCGTACAGGCTGGTCGAGTAGTACTCGTTGAAGTTGACGCCGACGAGGTCCGAAAGGGGATTGTTGGATTGCGCCAACACCTCCGCCGAGGTCTCCTGCTGGGCCGTCGCCGGGCTCGCCGCGAAGACCAGGAAAGCGAGGGCGAGCCCTGGGTAAGCGTGACGTCCTGAACGGAACCGCATCGAGACCTCTCTTCCAGGGCGGGGCGAAGGCTCGGCCCGAGCTACTTCTTCCTGCCCGGCAGGGTGGCGATGAGCCGGAGCTGCGAGTCCGCGGCCTTGCGCACCTCCAGGTAGCGGCTCTCGTCGCGCATCCGCTCCAGGTAGGCCACGTCCGCGGCCCGGGTCATCTGCCGCACCAGGATCTGTCCGATGTGGCGGTCGGTGGCGAACGCCTTCAGCAGCTCGGAGTCGCGGATCTTCTTGGCCGCCTCCTGGCGGATGAAGAAGTGACGGTCGCTTTGCAGCACCTCGAGCAGGGCCTGGTCCTTGTCGTGGGGCGCGTCGCCGAGGGCTTCGATCTGGTAAAGCAGGTCGTCGTCCTTGAGGGCGAGCCAGCCCCCCGACCCAACCACGGGGGCGAGGGGATGCGGGGGCCGGCGGCGCTCGGAAGGGTCCTCGTCGTCCATCGGTCCGCTCAAGCGATCTCGGCGGCGCGGCGGCGGAAATCCCCGATCACCGTTTCCAGGGCCTGGCGCTCCGCGCGCCCCAGGCGCCCGAACGTGAATCCGAAGTCCTCGCCGCCGCGGAGGGTGGGGCGAACCCACTTCACGGCCGCGGGCAGGCGCAGGTGCGTCACCTGCCGCCCGACGCGCATCTCGATGACGACGGCGGACCCCGAGCGGGGGGCACGCTCGTCGCAGTGCACGCGGCCGCCCCGGGCCGAGAGGTCGGTGAGGTAGGCGGCAAGGCGGGTGCGCCCCTTGGCCACCCGGCAGGGCGCCACGAACGGCTCGATCCGCTCCGTGCGCCGCTTCTCCTTGACCCGTCCCGCTCCCTTCACCCGCGCCAACCTTCCTCCCCTTCCCGCCGATGCATCGCGAGCGCTTCGGCGATGCGGCCGCGCACCTTGGACACGAGGGCCTCGCGGTCGTCGTAACTGTACTCGCCCGCTTCCACCGGGTCCAGAAGCCGCACCCGCACGTTGCCCGGACGGATCCGGAAGCCGCCCTTGGGCATGAGGCGGGCCGCGTCCAGGATGGCGGCGGGCACGATGCGGCTCTGCGCCTCCATCGCCACCACGAAGGCGCCCTTCTTGAAGTCCCCGAGCTCGCCGGAAGGGCTGCGCGTCCCCTCCGGAAAGATGATGAAGGCCCCTCCCCCCTTCAGCGACGCCACCGCGCGCGCGATCGCGGAGCGCGCCTGGCTCGGATCCCTCCGGTCGACGTCGATGAAGCCGGCATAGCGCAGGCAATAGTGGACGAATGGGAAACGGTAGAGCTCGCGCTTGACCACCGCCTTGAAGGGGACGCGGATGAGGCCGAAGAGGATGGCGGCGTCGAGGTTGCTGCCGTGGTTGGGCATGAGCACGGTGTTCCGGGCCTCCCCGAGCCGGTCGAGGCCGTCGAAGGAGACTCGGATCCCGGCGAGGCGGAAGGCGGTGCGCGCCCCGAAGCGTCCCAGCGAATAGAGGATGGCGGGCGAGCCCAGGGCCCGAGCGATGGGGTAGCCGAAGACGCTGGCCAGGATCGCGTAGGGCGCCAGGAACAGGACGACGAGGGCTGTGCGGAGGACGCTCAAGAGAGGAGGGCTGACGGCCGGACCAGCGGGTGAATCAGCTCTCGGCGGCGGGGGTCGGGGCCTTGGCCTCCTCGGTCGGCGCGGCGCCGTTGAGCAGGGCCTTCAACTCCTTCCCCATCTTGAAGTAAGGGATCTTCTTGGGCGGAACGTCGACCTTCTCTCCGGTCTTCGGGTTGCGTCCCTTGCGGGGCGCTCGATTTCGGAACCGGAAGCTCCCGAAGCCCCGGATTTCGACCTCCTGGCCGCCTTGCAGGGCGGAGACGATGCTGCGCAGGGCCGCCTCGACGATGATCCCCGACTGTACCTGCGTGATATCGAGGCGCTTGGCGACAATGCTGATCAGGTCGGCCTTGGTCATCGCAGTTCTGGAGGGCTCGGACATGGCCTCGCGTCTCCCGGCCAAGCCACCGGGGGGTATCCCGGGGGCGAGAAGACCGTTGTAAATCGGCGGATTCTAGCCCGGAAAATCCGCCGAAGTCAAGGAATCCTTGGGAGATGCAGCCTCAGGCGTTCGACTTCTTGCGCAGCCCCACCGGCTTCTGTGTGGGCTTGGCCTCGACGCTGGTGCGCGCGAGCGCGCGGTCCACCTTCTCTTCCACGGTCGCCTTGGGCTTCATTTCCACCTCGGCGATCTCGCTCACGAGGAGGAACTTGGCCCGCTCCAGCATCCGCTTCTCGCGGAACGAGAGGCTCTTCTTGCGCGACAGGAAGGTGAGCCCCTTCAGCACCACCGCCACCTCGTAGAGGCTGCCGGTGCGCATCTTGTCGGAGTTCTCCTTGAAGCGGCCCTTCCAGTTGGAAGGCTGGACCACGGTGCCGTCACCGAGGAGGGTGAAGATCTTGCGAACGTCGGAGCTGCTGATGACCGGACGCAGCCCGACGCCATCCGCGTTCTGCTGCGGAACCCAAACGCGTGAGTCGTTGGAGAGGATGCGGAGCTGGTAGAGGCTGATCTTCCCAGCGGGGGTGGGCCGCGTCTGAATGCTCTCTACGATCCCGATGCCGTGATTGGGGTAGATGACCTTCTCGCCGACCTGGAACACCACGTTGCCCTCTCTTTCTCAGGATCTCGGGGGCCGCCTGTAGGGGGAGGTGGAACCGCTGGACGAAGTGTAGCAGAGCGCACGCCGCTTCGGCAAATCGAATGGCACAGGGGCAAGCATCAGGAAGGCGAAAGTGATGCGCGGCATGCGCTGAGGGCCTTGACGCACACGTCCACGTCGTGCTCGCTGTTGTAGAAGTGCGTGGCGACGCGAACGCCCTCCGGCTTCTCGGTCACGTAGACGCCGCGGCTCTGCAGGAAGCGGCAGGCGCGCGCGGGCGCCTCCACCCGCACCAGCGTCTGCCCCGAGCGGTGCTCGCCTCCCGGCGAGAGCACCTCGAATCCTTCGCGCTCGAGCTGGAAGGTGAGGTACATGTTCAACGCGAGCACGCGCTCCGCGATCGCGTCCTTGCCGATCCCCTGCAGGTAGTCCACCGCCGCCCCCAGCCCGAAGATCGGGCCGAAGGCCGGGCAGCCCATCTCCGTGCGCATGTTGGCGGAGAGCACGCGCCCGCGGCGGTTGTCGAAGGCGAAGGGATCCTCGACGCTCAGCCATCCGATCGCGCGCGGGGGCCGCTTCTGCAGCAGCCCGCGGCGGACGTAGACGAAGCCGCCGCCGTAGCCGGCGCAGAGCCACTTGTGCCCTCCGGCGGCGAGGGCGTCGATCGCGCTCCTCCCCACGTCCACGGGGAAGGCGCCCAGCGACTGGCTGGCCGCCACCACCAGATGCCGGCCTTCCTTGAGGGCGCCGAACGCGTCCAGGTCCTGGCGGCAGCCGTTGCCGAACTGCACGTGGCTCACCGCGATGGTGGCGGCGCGAGGGGCCTGGGAGAGGGCGAAGCCCTCCCGGCGCAGGATGCCTTCGACCGCGGGCATGAAGTGCACGTGCACCCCCCGGTGGATCCAGGGAAGGGTGACGCCGGGGAACTCCATCTCGCCGGCGAGGACGGCCCCGTCGCCCTCCAGCAGGTCGACGACGAGGTTCATCCCGGCCGAGGCGTTGGGTACGAAGGCAATCTCGTCGGGCTCCGCCCCTACGAAGCGGGCCACCGAGCTCCGCGCTTCCTCGCGGCGCTCCAGCCAGAGATCCCAGTCGCGGTCGCCTCCGTCCTCGAGCTCGCGATAGAACCGGTCCACCGCCTCCCGCACCGGGCGCGGGATGGGCGAGCCCGCGGCCGCGTTCAGGTAGGCCTTGCCTTCGAGGCCCGGGAAATCCCGACGGACGTCGTCCCAGGAGGTGGCCATCGGCGGGACGAAGAGGATACCGCAAATGGAGTAGACTCGCGGCCCGTCCGAAGCGAGGATTCGACAAAGGAGGAGCCATGGAAGGCTTGATCATGAGCCTCATCGTGGGCGGCGTGTGCGGCTGGCTGGCCAGCCTGCTCATGAAGACGAATGCCCAGATGGGGATCCTGGCCAACATCGTGGTGGGCATCGTGGGCGGCGTGATCGGGCGGTGGCTGTTCACCGTCCTGGGCCTCGCCGCCTTCGGGGTGCTGGGCCAGCTCGTGATGATCATCGCCGGCGCCGCGGTGCTCATCGCGATCCTGAAGGCGCTGAAGATCTACAAGTAGCCTTCAGCGGCGCCCGAGCGCGCAGACCACCGAGACCGGGCGCATCGCCCGCGATACACTGGTGCGGTCGGCCGGGGTGGCGGAATGGCAGACGCGATGGACTCAAAATCCATTGGGGGTCACCCCCCGTGCGGGTTCAAGTCCCGCCCCCGGCACCAGCGCTTCCCGCCGCCCTCTTCCGTGCGTTAGGCCCCGGCCTCAGGGGAGCAGCAGCACCTTGCCCGTCGTCTTCCTGCCTTCGAGCGCCCGGTGCGCCTCCGCCGCCTCCGCGAGCGGGAACGTGCGCTCGATCCGCACGTGGAGGGCGCCGGAGGCGGCCGCGCCCAGGACCGCCGAGGCGCGCGCGAGCAGGCTCGCGCGGTCCGCGGTGTAGTGGAAGAGCGTCGGGCGGGTCAGGAAGAGTGAGCCCTTGGCCAGCACCCCGGCGCTGAAGGGGGGAACGGGGCCGCTCGACTGGCCGAAGAGGACGAGCATCCCCCGGGGGACGAGGCAGTCCAGGCTCTTGTCGAACGTGGTCTGGCCCACCGAGTCGTACACCACGTCCACGCCCCGGCCGTCGGTGAGCCGCTTGACCGCGGGAAGGAAGTCCTCCTTCGTGTAGAGGATCACCTCGTGGGCGCCGGCCTGACGGGCGAGGGCGGCCTTCTCCTCCGTGGACACCGTCCCGAGGACGCGCGCCCCGCGCCGGCGGGCCATCTGGACGAGGAGCAGGCCCACGCCGCCCGCGGCGGCATGGATCAGGCAGGTGTGGCCGGGCCGCAGGGGAAAAGTCGAGTCGCTCAAGTAGTGGGCGGTCATGCCCTGGAGCATCAGGGCCGCGGCCGTGCGCGGCTCTAGCCCCGCGGGAACCGGAACCAGCTTGTCCGCGGGGCCGACCACCTCCTGCGCGTACGAGCCGAGGACGTTCGTCCAGGCCACCCGGTCGCCCCTCTTCGGCTCCTCCACGCCGGGCCCCACTGCTTCCACGACTCCCGCCCCCTCCAGGCCGGGCGTGAAGGGCAGCGTGTTGGGATACAGGCCGGTGCGGTGGTAGACGTCGATGTAGTTGAGCCCGGCCGCCTCGACCTTGACCTTGACCTGGCCCGGCCCGGGAGCTGGAGAAGGAACCTCTTCGAGGCGCAGGACCTCCGGGCCCCCGAAGCCGTCAATGCGGATGGCCTTCATGCTCTCCCTCCGACCCGAAGCGCAGAGAGTATAAGCTCCGCGGGAGCGGCCGAAACACCCTCGTGCTAATCTGCCCTCGTGGCCTTCGCCGTGAAGCCGCGGGAGAGATGGCTGCTCGGCATCCTCGCCGTGCTCCTCGCCGTCGGCGGTTACTTCTGGACGCGCTCGAGCCCCCTCTCTCCGGCGTCCGCGCGTCTGCGCTCCGCGGCCGACTCGCCGCCCGAGAGCGTGCCTCGGATCGACCTCGCCCGCCTGGCCCAGGAGCGTCCCGAGACCACCGCGGGCCGGCGCAACATCTTCGACTACGGGGTGCCGCCCACGCCGCCCCCCACGCCTCCGCCGCCCTCCACCACCCCGCCCGCGACGGAAGCGACGGCGCCCACTCCCCCGCCGGTGTCGCGCCTGCCTCCCCTCAACCTGAAGTACATCGGCTCCGTCGAGAACGCGAAGGGCGTGCGCGTGGCCGTGCTCCTGACGGACCGCAACGAGGTCCTCACCGGCCAGCCCGGCGAGGTGGTGGCCAACCGCTACAAGATCGCCAAGATCGGCTTCGAGTCCGTGGACCTCGAGGAGGTGGGCTCGGGGCAGGTGCGCCGAATTCCCCTCCGCGGGAACTAGCCCGGTACCTCGATCGTCCCTTCCAGATACGGAGTCACGCGCCCTTCGATCGAGACGCGAGCCCCGCGGTCCTCGCAGACGAGCTCGCCGCCCCGCGGCGACACCTGGAGCGCGGTGAGGCGCTTCTTTCGGAGCCGCTTCGCCCAGAAAGGCACGAGCGTGCAATGGGCGGACCCGGTGACGGGGTCCTCCGGGATGCCGAAGGCGGGGGCGAAGAAGCGGGAGACGAAGTCGACCTTGCGCCCCGGCGCGGTCGCGATCACGGCGTGGCCGTCGAGGGCGGTGAGCAGCGCCATGTCGGGGGCGAGCGCGCGCACCTCGTCCTCCGTCTCGTACACCGCCATGTAGTCGCGCGACGCCCCCCACGACTCGCGGGGCGCGCGGCCGAGGGCCGCGGCCAGATCGTCCTTGGCCCCCTCCGCCGGCTCCGGCGGCCGCGCCGGAAAGTCAAGGGCGAGCGCGTCGCCCTCGCGAGTCACGCGCAGGGGTCCGCTCTTCGAGGAGAACGTGACCTCGGTGCGGCCCGGCTCCAGCTTTTCGAAGACGAGCCAGGCCGAGGCCAGGGTGGCGTGGCCGCAAAGGTCCACCTCGGTCGTGGGCGTCATCCAGCGGATCTGGTACTGGCCAGCTCCACCGACCAGGTAGGCCGTCTCCGAGAGGTTGTTCTCGGCGGCGATCGACTGGAGCAGGGCGTCGTCCGGCCAGCGCGAGAGGGGGACGACGGCCGCAGGATTGCCCGCGAAGGGGCGGGAGGCGAAGGCGTCGACCTGATAGAGGGAGAGCTTCATGGGGCGAGAATAACGCATGCCCGAACCGACCGACGTGCACCCCGGCCCCGCCTTCGCCCGGCTCGTCCAGCTGATTGCACGCTTGCGCGCCCCCGGCGGCTGTCCGTGGGACCGCGAGCAGACGCACGAGAGCCTGAAGACCACCGTGATCGAGGAAGCCTACGAGGTGGTGGAGGCGATCGACGAGAAGGACGACCGCGAGCTCGCGGGCGAGCTGGGTGATCTCCTCCTGCAGGTGGTCTTCCACGCCCAGATGGCGGAGGAGCGCGGGGCTTTCACCGTGACGGAGGTGGCGACCCGGGTGGCCGACAAGATGGTGCGCCGCCACCCGCACGTCTTTGCCGGCGAGACCGCGGAGGACCCGGACACCGTGCTCCGGAACTGGGAGGCCATCAAGGCGGCGGAGCGGGCGGCGAAGGGGACGGGGGACGAGTCGATGCTGGACAGCGTCTCCCGGAGCATCCCCGCGGTCATGGAGGCGTTCCAGATGACGACCAAGGCCGCGCGCGTGGGCTTCGACTGGCCCGAGGCGGAGGGGGCGCTGGTCAAGCTGGACGAGGAGGCGGCCGAGCTGCGGGGAGCCATCGCGGGCGGCGGAGACCACGCCGCCTTGAACGAGGAGGTCGGCGATCTGCTATTCGTGGCCGTCAACGTCGCGCGGCTCCTGGGCGTCGACCCGGAGGCGGCGCTCAAGGCGGCGAACCGGAAGTTCCGCCGCCGCTTCCGGTACGTGGAGGACGGCCTGCGCGCCCGGGGCCGAAAGCCCGCGGACGCGACGCTGCCGGAGATGGACGCATTGTGGAATGAAGCGAAGCGCCAGGAGAAGGGCGCCTAGACCTGTATTGTCGGCGCGCGCTCGCTCGGTGCACGATATTTTTCGATTGCCTCAATTTTCCCCTTGACAGAATTCGGGAGCGCCTTCGCACGACGTCGCGGGTGCCAGCGTGAGTGCGTGCGTACGGCCCGGGACGGCCCAGCAAGCGACGCAATCGGATGAAAGGCCTTCGAAAACCAACCGTGTTGATTTCGTCTTTTCTTCGCCAACGCTGGCCATCGAAAAACCCCCGCCTATATTCCCCTCATGGAACACCGGCACCCGCTCGATTCGATCTCTGACGACGAGTTGCTCCGCCGCCTCGCCGAGCTCCTGCAGCGGTCCCGGGTCGTGGAGTCCGACCTCGTCGCCCACATCGGCGAGGTGGACGAGAGAAGGCTCTACGCCCGCGAAGCCTGCCCCTCGATGTTCGCCTACTGCACGGAGGTCCTCCGCCTCTCGGAGGCCGAGGCTTACCTGCGGATCGAAGCGGCCCGCGCATCGCGGAGGCACCCGATGCTCCTGACCATGCTCGGCGACGGCCGGCTTCACCTGACCGGAATCGCCAAGTTGGCCCCGCATCTCACTCAGGAAAACAGGGACGCGCTCCTGAAGCGAGCCACCCATCGGTCGAAGCGCCAGATCGAGGAACTTGTGGCGGAGCTCGCGCCCCGGCCGGACGCTCCGGCGCTGATACGGAAGCTCCCCGAGAAGAGGACCGTATCCGCGCCCGGCCTCTCGCCAGGTCCCGACAAGGCCGCGTCGTCTGTGGAACTCCGTCTGGACGGACTTGACGCTTCTTCGGCTCCGGTGTCGGCCACCGTCGTCCAGCCCCTGGCCCCCGCTCGCTACGGGGTCCAGTTCACGGCCAGCGCCGAGCTTCACGACAAGCTGGAGCGACTCCGGGCCCTGATGCGCGGATCGGTACCCGACGGGGATCTGGCCGCGATCATCGAGGAGGCCGTCACCGAGAAGCTCGAACGGCTCGAGGCCAGGCGTTTCGCGAAGACGAGCTCTCCCCGCAAAGGACTCGCTGAAACCGAGACCTCGCCCTGCTCGCGCCACATCCCGGCCGCGGTCCGGCGTGCGGTGCACGCGCGTGACGGAAACCGATGCCGCTATGTGGACGAGCAGGGGAGGCGTTGCTCAGCGCGCGACCGGCTCGAGTATCACCACCGGCACCCTTACGGCCTGGGGGGCGACCACAGCCTGCAGAACATCCGCTTGATGTGTCGTGCCCACAACTCGTACCTGGCTGAGCATGACTACGGCAGGGAGACGATGGTCCGACGGCGTTCCCGGAACAGGGTCGCCGAGGCAGGGGCCGTCTAGCGCCTTAGGCCGGCGGGAGGACCTTGAGCAGCCAGGCCCGGATGTCGTCGATCTCCTCGGCGCAGAGGCTGTGCGGCATCGGGTACGTCCGCCAGTCCACGTCGTAGCCCCGCGCGGCCAGGAGGTCGCGCGTGCCCTCCCCCAGGGCCAGGGGGACGACGGGGTCGAATCTCCCGTGGGCCATGAGCACCGGGACCGCGGCGTTGGCGGGATGCCCTTCGGCGGCCAGGCTCACGGCGAGCGGAAGGTAGGTCGAGAGGGCCAGGATCCCCGCCAGCCGCTGGGGGTGACGCAGTCCCGCGAAGAGCGCGATCGCCCCGCCCTGCGAGAAGCCGGCGAGCACGATGCGGTCCGAGGCCACGCCCCGCTCGTTCTCGCGGCGGACGAGAGACGGCCGCCATCTCCGCGGATTCGCGAATCCCGCGCTCGTCCTGGGCGACGCCGCGGTCGAGGCCGAGGATGTCGTACCAGGCCCGCATGCGGGCGCCGCCGTTCAGTGTCACCGGACGCACGGGGGCGTGGGGAAACACCCAGCGGATCCGTGGCTTTCCCGGGAGGCGCAGCTCGGGCACCAGGGACTCGAAGTCGTGGCCGTCCGCGCCCAGGCCGTGGAGGAGCACCACGGCCGCCTCCGCAGGCCCGGGCGGCTCGACCTCGACCGTCGCCGGTGTCGTCATTCCCTGTGGGCGCGGACCTCGCGACTCCGCATGACGCGTAGTCTACACGCGCCTACGTGTCCTCCCCGCGAAGGCGGGAGGACGTGCCCTCCCCGCGGAGGCGCGCGACCAGCCTCCGCCGCAGGTCTTCGGGCATGCGGGGTCGCTCGCCGCACCCGCAGAGGCGGATCAGGTCCTCCAGGTCCCGCTGCACGTCGGCGCAGGGATCGCACGTGACGAGGTGGCGGCGGATCTCCTCGCACACCGCATCGTCGAGGGCCCCTTCCCGGTACTCGGTCAGCCGTCGCAACAGCTCGTCGCAGTTCATGTGCGCTCCCGTCGAAAGTGCGGCAACAGCCGCTCCCGCAGGCGCAGGCGGGCCCGGTGCAGGTGGACGCGGACCGCTCCGGGGGTGAGGTCGAGGATCTGCGCCACCTCTTCGGTCGGCCGCCCCTCGACCTCGCGCAGCTCGAACACCGCCCGCTGGAGCGGCGTGAGGGCGCCCATGGCCTCGTCCAGCGCGTGGCGCGATTCCCTTCCCAGCAGGATCTCGTCGGGCGGGCGCGCCCAGGAGGGTCCGTGGCTCCGCCGATCGTCCTCCACGGTCAGCTCCGCGGCTTCTTCCTCGGGCCACGGCTCCTCGCGCCCGCGCCGGCGCAGCAGGTCCACGGCCTTGTTGTAGACGATGCGGTGGAGCCAGGTGCCGAGCTTCGCCTCGCCCCGGAAGCCCTCCGCCTTCTCGAGTGCGGTGGCGAACGCCTCCTGCACGGCGTCGGCCGCGAGGTCCGGGTCGCGCGTCACGCGCAAGGCCAGGGCATAGAGCCGGTCTCCGTCTTCGACCAGGGCCCGGTGCAGGGCCTCCCGCCGCAACGACGGCGGGAGCGGCCCCTCCCGGACCGGCTCCATCAGGGAAGGGCGGGGACGCCCACGAGCTGCCGCTCGAGCAGGCCCTCGATCTCGCCCTGGGGCAGGGCGCCCACCCGCTGCTCCACCACCTGCCCGCGCTGGAACACGAGCAGGCTGGGGATGGACCGGATGTCGTAGCGTGCGGCCGTCACGGGATGGTCGTCCACGTTGAGCTTGCCCACGCGGGCCCGGCCCGCAAAGCGATCGCCCACCGCCTCGATCGAGGGACCGATCATGCGGCAGGGCGGGCACCAGGGCGCCCAGAAGTCCACGAGGACGGGGCCCTCGGCCTTCAGCACCTCGACCTCCCAGTTCTCGTCCGTCAGCACGCGCACGTTCTCGCTCACTTGTATCACCTCGTACATTTGACGGCGAGAGGGGCCGGACGTTACAGGCCGGCGGGGCGCATATACTCTCTGCCCGTGACCGGCCCCCCCTCAGGCCCCCGCTCTCCCTGGATCCGCACCCCCGAAGCCCTCGCCGCCCTCGTTCGGTCGCTCGACGGTACCCGCGCCCTCGCCCTGGACAGCGAATCGGACAGCCTCCACCACCACTTCGAGAAGGTCTGCCTGGTCCAGCTCACGAGCGACCACGGGGAGGGCTGGCTCATCGACCCCCTGGCCCTGCGCGACCTGGGGCCCCTGGCCCCGATCGTGGCCGATCCGGGTGTGCTCAAGGTGTTCCACGGCGCCGACTACGACGTGACCACCATGAAGCGGGACTTCGGCTTCGGGTTCGGGGGCGTATTCGACACCATGATCGCCGCCCGTTTCCTCGGGCTTCCCCAGATCGGGCTTCAAGCCCTGACCCAGAACGAGCTGGGCATCGCCCTCTGCAAGGACAGCCAGAAGGACGACTGGTCGCGCCGGCCCCTGACCGCCACCCAGGAGGAGTACGCGCTCGCGGACGTGCGCCACCTGCTCGCCCTGCAGGCGCGCCTGGAAGCGCGGCTACGCGAGCGGGGGCGACTCGAGTGGGTGCGGGAGGAGTGCGAGGCCGTGGCCGCGCTGCCCGCCGCGCGGCGGGAGAGCGACCCGAACGCCTACCTGCGGATCAAGGGGGCGGGGCACCTCAAGCCGCGGGCGCTGGCCGCGCTGCGCGAGCTGGCCGGCTGGCGGGAGGGTCGGGCGGCCGCGACCGACGTGCCCGCCTTCAAGGTGCTCGGCAACGAGGTGCTCCTCGCCCTCTCGGAGAAGGGCCCCGGGACCCGCGAGGAGCTGGCCGCGGTGCGGGGCGTGCTCCCCCGCCTGGAGCGGGAAGCCGAAGCCCTCCTCGCCGCGCTGCGCCGGGCCCGCGACCTCGCCGAGGCGGATCTCCCGACCTTCCCCCGGGTGCCCCGCCCCGTCATCCGGGAGGAGGTCCGTCGGCGCATCGACGTCCTGAAGGCCTGGCGGACCGAGAAAGCCGCGGCCCTGGGCCTGGACGTGGCGGTAGTGCTGCCCCAGCGGCTGATCGACCGCCTCGCGGAGGCGGCCCCCCGCGACGCCCTGGGGCTCCAGGCGATCCCGGGGCTCCGGCGCTGGAGGGTGGAGGAGTTCGGCCCCGCTCTCCTCGCCGCGCTCCGCCCGCGCTGAAACGGCGTTTATCATAGTCATTCCAGCATGACCGGAGCGGAACGTCCGCATTAAATGAAGATCGGCAAGTTCGAGATCCTGGAAGAGCTGGGCCAGGGAGCGATGGGCAAGGTCTACAAGGCCCGCGACCCCGCCATCGGGCGGGAGGTGGCCCTCAAGACGGTGGCCCCCTCCCTCCTCCAGGACCCCCTGGCGAAAGAGCGCTTCCTGCGGGAAGCCCAGTCCGCGGGCAAGCTCAAACACCCGAACATCGTGACCATATACGAGCTGGGCGAGGAGCCGGACGGCACGCTCTTCATCGCCATGGAGCTGGTGGAGGGAATCGACCTGGGGAAGGCCCTGCACCCCGCGGACCGCTACCCCCTCGACCGGAAAGTGCGGATAGTCGCGGAGATCTGCCTGGGCCTCGACTACGCCCACAAGCAGGGGGTCGTCCACCGCGACGTGAAGCCGGCCAACGTGAGGATCTCTCACGAGGGGGTGGTGAAGATCCTGGACTTCGGAATCGCCCGCGTCACCGACTCGGAGCTGACCTCGACCGGCCTCCTGCTGGGCACACCCAGCTACATGTCCCCCGAGGTGCTGAAGGGGGGGCGCGTGGACTTCCGCGCCGACATGTGGGCCACCGGCATCATCCTCTTCGAGATCCTCTCGGGGAAGCGCCCTTTCGAGGCGGAGACCATCCCCAGCCTCGTCTACAAGATCGTCCACGAGCCCCTCCCCGACATCTCCGCGACCGGCGCGCCGGAGCCCCTGCTCGCGGTCGCGCGGCGGACGCTCGAGAAGAACCCTTCCGAGCGGTTCGCGGACATGGCGGAGATGGCGCGAGCGCTGCTCAACGCGATCGGGGCCACCCCCCCTGCGGAGCCGCTCCTCGACCCCGCGGTGCGCCAGCGCGCCTACGAGCGGAACTTCGAGGAAGCGCGCCAGCGGCTCGCGGACAACGACCTGACCGGTGCGCTCCAGGCGGCGCGAAGGGCCCAGGCCCTCGACCCCACCCGGACGGGCATCCTGGCCCTGGTCACCACCATCGAGGAGCAGCTCCGCAGCGCGGACACGGTGCGACGGCCGGCCCCGCGCCTTCCCGTCCCGGGCCCGCAGGAGCCGACGCGCCCGGTGGGGGCACCTCCGCCCACCCACATGTCCACCTCCACGATCGATTTCACGCCCACGCCCACGTCGGTTCCGGCCAGCCTGGGCACCGCCACCCTGACCAACCTGCGCACCCGAGGCGCCTCGGTCTTCCGCGAGCTCGCCACCTTCGGGGGACCGCCGGCCACGCAGTCCGTGTCCCTCTCTCCAGTGAAGGACAAGTACCTCCTGGCCGTGGCCCGCAACGACGGTGCGATCCGGTTGTGGGACCTCTACTCCCGGGCCGAGGTCAACATCCTGCGCACCATGCTCCACGAGCGGACGGGTCACGACGCGCTCGCCCTCTGCCTCGCCTTCTCCCCCGACGGCAAGCTCCTTGCCTCCGCCCACGTGGACGCGAGCGTCCACCTCTGGGACATGGAGCGCGGCCTCGAGGTGCCGGTGAAGCTGCGCCACGACGCGGTCGTGGGCACGCTCGCCTTCTCCCCCGACGGCACGACACTCGCCACCGGCTCCGTGGACTCCAGCCTGCGGCTGTGGGACGTAGCGGCCGCCTACGCGGGCGAGGCGCGCCGCGAGCTGCACCGCCAGCCCGCGAGCGTCACCGCCGTGGCCTACGCGGGCGGGGGCGACTGGCTCATCACCGGCCACTCGAACCGCGTGCTGCGCCTGCTCGACGCGCGCACGGGCCGGCTCCTCGCCAGCCTGCGCGGACCGGAGGCCCCGGTCAGCCTGATCCTCCCCTCCCCGGACGGCCAGCACATCGCGGTCGCCAGCCAGGACCGCTCGATCCGGCTGTTCGACCTGGGCAGCCGGGAGCAGGTGACGGTGGTGAGCGGGCCACCGGAAGCCGGTCACGTCCTTCTGCTTCCTGGCGGACGGGACGCACCTCGCGACCGTCGCCCAGGAGAACGAGGTCCAGCTCTGGGACCTCGAAGCGAGCAAGGCAATCGCCGCCTTGTCCGGGCCAGCCGACGGAGAGCTTCGTCGGGCTCGCGCTCTTCGGCGCCGAAGACCACATCGCGGTCGCGCTGGGCGACGGGCGCATCCGGCTCTGGGGCCCCGCCTCTTGAGGGGGGCCGCCCTCGTCCTTCTCTCCTTCCTCCCCGCCCTCGCCTCCCCCGCGACCCTCGACGGAGTGCGGCGCGAGGTGCTCGCGAGCGGCCTCACGGTGCTGCTGCTCCCGGAGCCGGGCTCGCCGTTCGTCTCGGTGGGGATGATGTACCGGGTGGGGGCGAAGAACGAGGCCGCGGGCACGACTGGCCTCGCCCATTTCTGCGAGCACATGAACTTCCGGGCCACGAAGCACTTCCCCGGCCACGAGATCACCGAGTCCATCACCAGGAAGGGCGGGAGATGGAGCGGCTACACCTGGATCGACCAGACCTGGTACAGCGCGACCCTGCAGAAGGGCGCGCTCGACCACCTGCTCGCCCTCGAAGCCGACCGCATGACCGAGGCCCTCTACGCCCCCGCGGACTTCGACCAGGAGCGCACGAGCGTCCTCGCGGAGCTCTGGTCCTACGACGACCCCCAGTCCGTGCTCTACGACGCCGTCCTCTCCGCCTCTTTCGAGATCCATCCCTACCGGAACAACACGATCGGCTATCCCTCGGACGTGGAGGGCGTGACCCGGGACGAGGCCTACGGGTTCTACCGCCGCTTCTACCATCCGAACAACGCGGTGCTCGCGCTGGCCGGCGACCTCGAGCCCGAAGCCACGCTCGCGCGGATCCGCGACCGGTTCGGAGCGCGGCCCGCCGCGGGAGAGACGACGGCGGTGCGGACGATCGAGCCCGCGCAGACCGGCCAGCGCCGGGTGATCGTGCGCAAGCCCGGTCCCCACGCCCAGCTCATCGTGGCCTTCCGGGCGCCCACCCTCCTCGATCCGGACTTTCCGGCGCTGGTGCTCCTCGACTCACTCCTCGCCGGAGGAAAGGGTTTCCGGCTGCTCGACGAGTATCCGGCTCCGGCGAGGACGCCGCTCGGCGAGGCAATGAAGGGCCTGATCACCGACGGGAAAACGGCCTGGCAGGCTTCGCCCCATCCTTATGTCTACACATTCTCTGCCTCCGTCCCCTCCGCGGAGGGCCTCGGGACCGCCGAGCAAGCCTTCTTCCGCATGCTCACGGAATCGGCGGACCGGCAATGGACGGAGGCGGAGAGGCGTGAAGCCATCCGCCAGATCCGGCGCGGGTGGGCCCGCGACCTCGACGAGCAGAGGGAGCGCATCCACCAGCTCGCCTTCTTCGAGATCGCGGGCTCCTGGCGTGAGCTCGTCGACCTGCCCAACCGCCTGGAGCAGGTCGGCCCGAGCCACCTCCAGCGCTACGTGCGCGAGCGGCTGCGGCCCGATCAGGCGACGGTGGGCTGGTTCGTTCCCACACCCGCGGGCGAGGTTCCCTCGGCCGCGATCACGGTCGCCGGACGCCCGGAGCCCATCCCCTCTTCCCCGCCTCCGCCCGCGTCCCCCCTCGCCACGACGCCCCGCTCGTTCGAACTGACGGGCGGCACGGTCGTGACCGTCGCGCCAGTGGCCGGGACGTCACTGGTGGCGCTCCGCGGCCGGATGAGCGTGGCCTCGGCGAAGGATGGCGTGATGGCGCTCGCCGTCGAGCACTTGCGCGAGCCGCGTCCCGGAGAGGACGCCACGGTTCCCGCGCTTTCCTGGACGCTGCTCGACGAGCCGGAGTCGCCGGTCAACGGCCATGCGATCGAGGTCATGGCCACCGGGCTGCCGGAGGACGTGCCCGGGCTGCTGCGCGTCCTCGGCGGCCGGCTGGAGGCCCCCCTGCCGGAAGGCGCCGCCTGGGAGCAGCTTCGCGAATCGGCCCGTCGGCGAGCTGAGGAAAGGGAAGCGACGCTCTCCACGGCGCTTCTCGCCCGGACTCGAGCCGACCTCTTTCCGGCGTCGGTCCCCGCGTCTCGACCGCCCTGGGGCTCGGCCGCCGCCCTCTCCGCCCTTCGGCGCGAGGACGTCGTCCTCTTCCGGCGAGAAGGAGTGGGGCCTCTACGCCTGGTCGTGACTGGAGACGTCGTGCCCGAGGAAGTGCAGGAGGCCGCAGCGGTACTGCCCAAGAAGCAGGCCCGCGTGCCGGTCCTCCGGTCCTCACCGGCACGCGGGCCGGTGGCGTGGACGGAACAGCGCCTCTCCTGGCCCGGCGCGGCCCAGAACGAGCTGCGCGTCGGCTGGCCGGGGGACCGTTCGCGGCCCCACGACCGTGCCGCTACCAAGGCACTCCTCTACCTGCTCGGCGAAACGGGATACGCGGGGCGGCTCGGGCGCGCGCTCGTCGAGCCTGGCCTCGTCTACCACGTGGTGGCGGCTCTCGAAGAGGAGTTCCTGATGATCCGCACCGCGGCCGCCACGAAGGACACCCCGGAAACCCTCCGGCGGATCCGAGAAGTGGTTGAAGACGCGGCGCGAGGCGCCTTCACGGAAGCCGATCTGGCGGAGGCGAAGGCCTACCTCCAGGGCAAGGCGGCCCGGGGCCGCGAAGGCGCCGTGGCCACGGCGCGGACGCTGGCCGACGGCGACGAAGAGACGGCGGCGACCCTCACGCTGGCCCAGCTCAACGACACGGCGCTCCGGCTCTTCAAGAACGGCGCGCCCCTGGCCCTCGTGGGCGGCCCCGCCCAATAGACCTACGAGGCCGGCTGCAACGCCTCCCTCGGGAAGGTGTGGAAGTCGCGGCGGCCGGACAGCGCCGCCTGGAGGATCTCCGCGGTCTCCACGAGCCGCGGCCCCGGCCGGTTGAAGAACGCGTTGCCGTCGGCCACGAATACCTTGCCCTCGCGGGCGGCCGTCATTTCGCTCCACCCCGGCCGGCCCGTCAGCCTCCCCAGGTCGCGGAGGGACTGGGGCACCGTGAACCCGCAGGGGGCGATGACCACGACCTCCGGGTCGTAGCCCCGGACCGCTTCCCAGGTCACGGGCTCCGTCCGCGCGTCGCGCACGCCCAGGCCGTGGACCCCTCCCGCCGCCTCCGCCAGCTCGGGGATCCAGTGTCCGCCCACCATCAGGGGCTCGATCCATTCCACGTGGACGACGCGCGGACGCGGAGGGAGAGCGGCGCGGCGGATCCGGTCGAGCCGGGCGCGCAGGATGTCCACGAGCGCGGCCCCGCGCGGCTCGACCGCCAGCGCCTCCGCGACGCGCACGATGTCGCGCAGCACGTCGGAGAGCGAGAGCGGGGAAAGCGAGACGACGCGCACGTCGCGCCGGGCGAGCCGGCGCACGGCGGTGGTGACCTCCTCCAGCGAGACCGCGCAGACCTGGCACTGGTCCTGGGTGATCACGAGGTCGGGCTGCAGCCGCTCCAGGGTCTCGGCGTCGATGCGGTAGACCGAGAGCCCCTGCTCGACGAGCCGGCGCACGTCGCGGTCGATGTCCGCCGTCCCCGCCCGCGGATCGACCTTGGCCGAGGTGAGGACGGGCAGCCCCTCGACCCCCGCCGGGAAATCGCATTCGTGCGAGCGGCCAACGAGCCGGTCGCGGCAGCCCAGGGCGCAGACGATCTCGGTGGCGCTCGGGAGCAGGCTGACGACGCGCACGCTAGAGGGGGCGGCGGGGGGGCAGGGGGGCGCGGGGCTGGTCGAAGCGGGCGAGCCCGAATGGATTCGTCTCCTCCTTCTCCCGCCCCACGATCAGGTCGGCGAGGCGGCGCCCCCCCGAAGGGCTCCCCATGACCCCGTGGCCGCTGTAGCCCGTGTTGAGGAAGATTCCTTCCACCTTGCCCGCGGCACCGATGATGGGATGGGCGTCGGGCGTCATGTCGTAGAGGCCGGCTTCCACCGTTACGTTCGACTGGGCGAGGTGGCTCGCGATCTCGTCCCAGAAGGGGGCGTCGCGGGCGACCTGGTCCATGGCGAGCGCGGGGAACCGCCAGTCGGCCTTGACCTCGTCGCGCGGCTCGCGCGGCTCCTCGGGGAAGGCACCCGACCACCCCAGCCAGGCTCCCGGACCCTCGGGCCGCCAGTGCGCACCCGTGTCCAGGCTGACCGTCATGGGGGCGTCCTTCGGAATGAGCGGATGGGCCTTGATCCCGGCCCGATGCCGCCTCACCGGGACGAGCGGGACGAGGAGGCCGGCGAGAGCGGCGACCTTGCCGGAATACGGCCCGGCGGCGATCACGGCGCGCGAGGTCAGGACCCGTCCCCGGTTCGTGCCCACCGCCACGAGCCGGCCGTTCTCGATCTCGAAGCCGGTGGCCTCGGTCTCCACGAACACGCGCGCGCTCGCGGCCTGCGCGAAGCCGTAGGTGAGCTCGTGGCTGGCCAGCCAGCCGTCCTTGGCGCGGAAAGCGGCGGCGGTGACGGTCGGAGCGAGGAACGGGAAGCGCCGGCGAGCCTCCGCTCCACCGAGCGCCTCCACGTCGTCGAGCCCGCCGGCGCGTTGCGCGGAGACCCGGGCCGCCACCTGCCTCTCACCGTCCGCTTCCTGCGTGACGAAGAGATAGCCCTGCTGGTGGAGGCTCAGGTCGTAGCCGGGCAGCCCCACCACCTCCGCGAAGCGCTCGAAGACGGCGATGCTCTCCTTCATCATCCGGATGTCCTCGGGCTCCTCGAACTGCGCGCGGAAGGCCTCGAGAGACCGGGTGGTGGTCAGGGTGGCGAGGGCCACGCGACGCTCCAGGACCAGGACCTCCAGCCCGGCCCGGGCCAGGTAGAAGGCGCTGGCCGCCCCCACCACTCCCCCGCCGATCACCACGAGATCGGCGCGCGTGGGCAGATCGCCGGGGGCCGGGGTCATGATGCGGGTCGCCGTCATGCTCGGCGTCCTCCGGATCTCATGCGGGGCCGGAGTCTACCCCGAAAGGGATCGTATCTCGTCGTGCTTCTTGAAGAGCCCCATGCGGTGGAAGGCGAAGTCGTACTTGACGGGATCGTGGGGGTCGAACGCGCGCAGCCGCCGCGTGATGTCCGCGGCCATCTTCCATCCCGCCGACTTGTAGCGGGTGAGGCGGACGCGCCGCGCCACGTTGTAGATGTGGGTGTCGAGCGGGATCACGAGGGCGGCGGGGGAGACGGACGTCCACAGGCCGAGGTCCACGGAGTCGCGGCGCACCATCCAGCGCAGGTAGAGGTTGAGCCGCTTGCAGGCGCTGCCGTCGTCCGGCGAGGGGAAGAAGAAGCGGACGCCCGCGTCCCGGGGGAGGCGCCGGCCCCGGTAGAGCCCGCCGTGGTCGAGGGCGAGTGCGCGGGCCGCGAAGGAGGCGAGCGCGGGCCCGACGTCGCCGGCGCCGGCGGGAACACCGCTCGGAAGAAGCCCTCCACGGAGCCATGCGGTCTCGAGCATCTGGCGGAGGAAGAAGAGCAGGCAGGCCACGTCGCGTCCGTCGTTCCAGCGGTGCTTGAAGCCGCGGAGGCGCCGGGCGGTCTCCCGGGGGTCGAGCCCGCGGACGGCTTCGGCCGGCCGCGGCCCGAGCGCCTCGAGCACGGTCCGCGATGCTGCGCTTGATCTGCCGGACGTTCCCGAAGGCGAGAGCCGGAAGCGAGGAGGCCCACCACCTCGCGGTCCTCGCGGCCCTCCTGGGCGCGCACGAGCTGCAGGGGGTCGGGATCCACGAAGCGATGGTCGTAGCGCGCGTAGAGCGCGTCGAGTCGCCGTCGTAGCTCGTCCCTCTTCATCTTCCCTTCCGCGATTCTACCCGCGGCGGGGAGAGCGCTCTTGCGGTAGTATTTCCGATCATGAAAGAGCGCGCGTTCCACGACGGGCGGGAGGATGGGCTCGTTCCGCTGGAGAGCCTGGACCTCGACAAGGTCACGTCGTTCGCGTCCCTCCTTCGCGCGATGGGCCGCACCGCCTTCAGCGGGCGCAGCCTCGGCGAGGCCTTCGAGGTCACGCTGGCCATGGTGAAGGACCCCGACTGCAAGGTGGTGCTCACCCTCTCCGGCGCCATGACCATCGCCAAGATGGGGAAGGTCATCTCCAAGATGATCGACATCGGGCATGGTCCAGGCGGTCGTGTCCACCGGCGCGCTCATGGCCCACGGCCTCTCCGAGGCGGTGGGGATGGTCCACTACCGCCACGACCCCGACATGTCGGACGAGGAGCTCTTCGCGAAGGGCTACAACCGCGTCTACGACACCCTGGAGATGGAGGCGAACCTCAACTACGTCGAAGACTTCACCGGCCGGGCCCTGGACCGGCTGGAAGGCAAGGGCGAGCTCTCCAGCGAGATCATCTGCCGCACGCTGGGCGAGGTCCTCTCCGAGGACCCGCACAGCAACGGGGTCCTGCGCAGCGCCTTCCTCAAGCAGGTGCCCGTCTACGTCCCCGCCTTCACCGACTCGGAGCTGGGCCTCGACCTGGCCACCTGGGCCATGAAGAAGGCGCAGAACCGCGGGGTGAAGGGGCCGGACGCCCTCATGGCGAACGTGCCCCACTTCAACCCGTTCCTCGACCTCGCGAGCTACGCCCGCTTCGCCCTGAGCGCCAAGCGCCTGGGGATCTTCACCATCGGCGGCGGCGTGCCCCGCAACTGGGCACAGGAGGTGGGGCCGTTCGTGGACATCACGAACCACCGCCTGGGCCTCGACCTCCACGCGCCCCGCTACCAGTACGCCGTGCGCATCTGCCCCGAGCCCACGCACTGGGGCGGCCTCTCCGGCTGCACCTACTCGGAGGGCGTGTCCTGGGGCAAGTTCGTGCCCGAGGCCGAGGGGGGCCGGTTCGCCGAGGTCTACGCGGACGCCACCACGGTGTGGCCGCTGCTGATCAAGGCCGTGCTGGAGGAGATGTAGTCGCTCGGTCGAGATCGATGAGGGCCTGATCGCTCAGGCCCAGGAGATCCTGCAGGTACTCCTTCATGGCCATGACCACGAAGGCGGCCTCCGCGGAAACGAACATTCCCACGTAGGTCAGGAGCAGCGTCCAGCGGCGAGGGATGTCGCGCAGGGGCGTGAGGAGGAGCAGTCCATCGTCCGCGTGCGCCGCGCGCTCCGCGGGCGGGCCCGCCTGCAGGATCTGCAGGGAGTCGTCGAGCGTATTGTGGTAGAGGATCACGAGCAGGAGACAAACTCCGGTGAGCACGAGCGGCAGCCACGCCAGCACGTGCCACCACACCCGATCTCGCCAGCTCGAGAAGTCATCCTCGAAGAGGTAGTGCGCGAGCTGGTGCCGCCCGTAGAAGACGAAGCCCAGCACCAGGAAGCAGAAGAGCGAGGTGTAGGTGGACAGCAGGTAGGTCTGGGCGGAGAAGGTAGGAATGAGACCCAGCGTGGTCACGGGAATGGGCAAGGCGGCCACGACGACGGAAGCCAGGTTCATGTACGCACGAAAGAAGAGGACGAAAGACTCGACCCGGGAGGGATGGTGGTGCGCTTCCCTGCGCCCGGGGTACGGATGGCCTGCGGCACCCATGGGTTCACCTCATCGAGCCTCCGCGAGAGGTGCCCCCGAGAAACCCCCGAGCGGGGACGGCGGCCCGAAGCCGCCGGTTTGGCGCGCTCGCGACTCTGGTCAAGAACGCTTTAGAGACATCCGAGGGCCGGTATCGGGCTGAGGAGGACACGTAGCCGACCCTGCCGAAAAGCAGGTCCTGTTCAAGAACTAGGCAGTTTTCGTCCCCGCGGCTGTGACGCAAGTCACAATGATCGACGCCGCTTCCGCGGTTTTTCATCCTTAACGAGTCCCGGATAGAATGCCCGCGCTCAATGAGCTCTTCCTACGACGCGATCGTCATCGGCGGCGGCCACAACGGCCTGGTGAGCGCGGCCTACCTCGCGCGGGCGGGGAAGAAGGTCCTGGTGCTGGAGCGCCGCCACGTCCTGGGCGGGGCCGCGGTGACGGAAGAGGTCTTCCCCGGCTTCCAGTTCTCGGTCTGCTCCTACGTGGTCTCCCTGCTGCGGCCGGAGATCATCCGCGAGCTGGACCTGCCACGCCACGGCCTGGAGATCCTCCCCCTGGACGGCACCTTCACCCCCATGCCCGACGGGAACCACCTGTGGCGCATGAGCGACCACGCGCAGACCCGGCGCGAGATCTACCGCCACTCGCCGCACGGACGCCGAGGCCTACGACGAGTACGCGAAGGCCATGGTGGACATGGCGCAGTTCGTGAAGCCCATCCTCTCGATGGTCCCGCCCGATCCCTATTCCTTCGACGTGCCCGGCTTCGCGCGCCTCCTCGAGATGGGGCAGCGCTTCCGTCGGCTCTCGCGGACGAACCAGCACAGCCTGCTCCAGCTCATGACCATGAGCGCCGCCGACCTGCTCGACCAGTGGTTCGAGACCGACGTGCTCAAGGCCACGATGTCGGCGAGCGGCATCATCGGCACCTTCCTGGGCGTGCGCTCCCCCGGCACCGCCTACGTCCTCCTCCACCATTACATGGGCGAGATCGACGGGGCGTTCCGCTCCTGGGGCTTCTCGCGCGGGGGCACGGGCGCGATCAGCCTCGCCATCGCTTCCGCGGCCCGCGAGGCGGGAGTCGAGATCCGGACCAAGGCGCCCGTCGCCCAGATCAAGACGAAGAACGGCCGGGCCACCGGGGTCGTGCTCCCCGGCGGCGACGAGATCGACGCCAAGGTCGTGCTCTCGAGCGTCGACCCCAACCTGACCTTTCTGAAGATGTGCGAGCCGGGCGCGCTCGACAAGGATTTCCTCGACGACGTGCGCCGCTACAAGTTCCGCGGCTCGTCCGGGCAAGGTCAACCTCGCCCTCGACGGCCTCCCCGACTTCACCTGCCTGCCCGGCCCCGGCGCCGCACCTGCGCGGGGCCATCTCCATCTCCCCCAGCGTCGAGTACATGGAGCGCGCCTACGACGACGCCAAGTACGGCGACTTCTCGCGCCGGCCGTACATCGACATCGTGATCCCCTCCCTCACCGATCCCTCGGTGGCTCCGCCCGGCAAGCACGTGCTCTCCTGCTTCGTCCAGTACGCGCCCTACAAGCTGCGCGAGGGCACCTGGGACGAGAAGCGCGAGGCCTTCGGCGACACCGTGGTCGAACACGCTCTCGGAGTACGCGCCCAACCTGAAGAAGATCATCCTCCACCGCCAGGTCCTCACTCCCCTGGACCTCGAGCGCGAGTTCGGGCTGACCGAGGGCAACATCTTCCAGGGCGAGCTGAGCCTCGAGCAGCTCTTCTTCCTGCGGCCGGTGCCGGGATGGGCCCGGTACCGTACTCCCCTCGACAACCTGTATCTGTGCGGGTCCGCCACGCACCCTGGGGGCGGGATCATGGGCGCCCCCGGCCGCATCGCGGCCCTCGAGGTCTTGAAGGACTGGGACCGGGGCAGGGTCGCGTGAAGGCCGACGTGGTCGTGGTCGGCGGGGGCCCGAACGGCCTCACCGCCGCCGCCCTCCTCGCCCGGGGCGGCCTGAAGACGGTCCTGCTCGAGCGCCGGGCGACACTCGGCGGCGCGGCCGTCACCGAGGAGTTCCATCCCGGCTACCGGGCTTCCACAGTGGCCCACACCGCGGGCCCTTTCCGGGCGTCGCTCGTGGCGGATCTGGGCCTCGGCGGCAACGGCCTCGCCTTCGTCGAGCCGGAGCCACGCCTCTTCGCCCCGCTTCCCGACGGCCGCGGACTCCGACTCTACGGCGACCCGGCGAAGGCCGCGGCCTCGATCGCCGGTTTCTCCGCGAAGGACGCGGCGCGCTGGCCCGAGTTCCACGCTGCCCTCCAGCGTATCGCGGGGGTTCTCGGGCGCACCCTCACCCTCACCCCGCCCGACCTGGACGATCCGCGCGTGCGCGACGTCTTCCCGCTGCTCGGCCTCGGCTGGGACCTGCGCGGGCTGGGACGGAAGGACGGCCAGAACCTCCTGCGCTGGGGACCGATGGCGGTGGCCGACTTCGCGCAGGAGTGGTTCGAGACGCCGCTCCTCCAGGCCGTGATCGCGGCTCGCGGCATCCACGGGGCTTTCGCGGGGCCATGGTCGGCGGGGACGACCGCCAACCTCCTCCTCCAGGCCGCGACCACGGGCGGCAACGGAGCGGGGGCGAGCGTCTTCGTGAGGGGGGGCCTGGGCGCCCTCACCCAGGCCCTGGCCGCGGCGGCCCGCCGCTTCGGGGTCGAGGTGCGCCCGTCGGCGACGGCGGCGCGCGTCGTCGTGAAGGACGGGCGGGTCGCGGGCATCATCCTCGAGAGCGGTGAGGAGATCGAGGCGCGGGCCGTGGCCTCCAGCGCCGACCTCCACCGGACGTGCCTGGGCCTGCTCGACCCGGCCGTGCTCGATCCCGACGACCTCCGCCGCGTCCGCAACTTCCGCCTCGCGGGCATGGCCTCCAAGGTCAACCTCGCCCTTTCCGCCCTCCCCACGTTCGCCGCGGCCGGGGACGATCTCGCCGCGCTGCACGGGCGCATTCACATCGGCCCCGAGATCGACGCGCTCGAGCGCGCGTTCGACGAGGCCAAGTACGGCGGGATCTCGCGCCGGCCCTATCTCGACGCCACGATCCCGTCCCTGCTCGATCCCGATCTCGCTCCCGCCGGGAAGCAGGTGATGTCGGTCTACGTCCAGTACACGCCCCATAGGCTCAAGACCGGCGACTGGAGGGCACGGGCGAGCGAGGTCCTCGAGGCCGTGCTCGCCACCTTGGAGGAGTACGCCCCCGGCGTGCGCAAGCTCGTCCTGGGCTCGCAGGTCCTGACGCCGCGAGACCTCGAAGAGACGTACGGGATCACGGGCGGCCACCCCTCTCACGGCGAGCCGTCGCTCGACCAGCTCTTCGTGGCTCGCCCGCTCCTGGGCTGGGGCCGCTACCGCGCGCCGGTGCCCGGGCTCTACCTCTGCGGCGCGGGAACGCATCCAGGGGGCGGAGTCACTGGCCTCCCCGGCGCCAACGCCGCCCGTGAGATCCTCAGGGACCTCAAGTAGCGCTTCCTACTGGATCTTCGCGACCTTCAGCTCGTCGAGCCGGGCGAGCACATCCTCCGCCGACGTCGGCGGCTTGACCGACTTGTCGATGGCGGCGATCCGTCCCTCTTTATCGATGTAGAAGGTCCAGCGCTGGGCCACGCCCCGCTCCGGATGCAGGACCCCGTAGGCGGCCGCCGTCTCCTTCGTGGGATCGCTCAGCATCGGGAAGTCGGCCTTCTCGGACTCGGCGAAGGCCTTGTTCCCCTTCTCGCCGTCGACCGGGTCGACGCTGGCCATGAAGTACGCGACGTCGTACTGCCGGAGCTTGTCTCCGTTCGCCGCGAGCGAGCGGCACTCGACCGTGCAGCCCTGGGTGAACGCTTTCGGGAACCAGGCCAGGACAACTGCCTTCTTGCCCCGGAAGTCCCAAAGGCGATAGGTCTTACCGTCGCTGGCCGCGAGCGCGAAATCCGGGGCCGGGTTGCCCACTTCCAGCTCCACCGCCGCGCGGACGAGCGCTCCTGTAGTGAGCAACAGCACGACCATCACACTCGATCTTGATCGCATTCGTCCACCTCCCCGGTCGGACGCCGAGAGCGCCGAGTATAGACCCCGGCGGGGAACCGGTTCTACAGCCCGAGCAGGATGTGCAGCCGGTCTTCGACGGCGACCATCGTTGGGCGGTTCACCGTGCCCCAGGGGACCACCAACCGCTCGACCGATACGGATCGAACGCTATCGCACAGGATCGCCGTCCGGTTCTTGACCCCTCCTTCCGGCGGAGACAATGGCACGTGGCTGGGTACGTTTCGGATCGTGGAGGTCATGGGCAGGACGATGACGAGGCCCGCGGGGCCCCGGTTGAACAGGTCTTCGGAGACGACCAGAACGGGACGTCGACCCGCCTGCTCGTGCCCGCGCGTGGGGTTCAGATCGGCAAGCCAGACCTCGCCCCGAGCGGGAGCGCTCACCGCCGCTTCCGGCCCCGCCTCTGGCCGGATCGGGCCTCGTAGGCCTCGCGCCCTTCAGCCACGGCGAGCCCATCGGGGAGCGTGACATCCCACGCACGGCGCTCGGCTTCGATCGCCTTCCAGGTTCGGGGATCCGCCCGCAGCGTCGCGTAAGCCGCGTTGACCTGCTCGAGGAACCGTTGCCGACGCAAGCCCTCGACGGCCTCGTCGAGCAATGCCAGCATCGGCTTCCCCTCCGCCTTGGACATCTCTCGAAGGATCCCGTGCGCGGAAGCGCTGATTCGGGTCGTCCCGTAGCCCATTGTGTCTCGTTCGAGTGTACGGATCTGTATACCGATCTGTCAACTGATTCTGATCGGGGGACGGCCTCTCGCCGAGACGCCTCAGCGGTAGGCGGCGGCCTGGATGCCGTAGAGCTCCGCGTAGGGGCCGCCTTTCGCCATCAGCTCTTCGTGGCTGCCCACCTGGGCCACGCGGGCGCCGTCGAGCACCACGATGAGGTCGGCCATGCGCACCGTGCTGAAGCGGTGCGACACCAGGATCGTGACACCGCCGGCTCCCCCGCCCTCGCCCGATGCCCGGGTCCCTCCGCGGGCCGCCGCGGCGTAGCGCTCGAAGAGCGCGTGCTCCGTCTCGGCATCGAGGGCCGCCGTGGGCTCGTCCAGCACCAGCAGCAGCGGCTCGTCGCGCATGAACCCGCGGGCCAGCGCGAGCTTCTGCCACTGGCCGAATGACACCTCGACACCTCCGGGCCACGTCGGCCCGAGCTGCGTCTCGAGGCCCGCGGGCAGGCGGTTCACGACGTCGGCCGCACCCGCGCGATCCACGGCCGAGACCACGGCGCCCGGGTCGTCCACGCGCGGGACGTCGCCCACCCCGACCGACTGCCGGGCGAGGAGCTCGAAGCGGAAGAAGTCCTGGAACGCGCCGGCCAGGTGCCTGCGCCACTCGTCCGTCCGGATGCGGAAGAGGGGCGCGCCGTCCACGAGGATCCGACCCGCCGTCGGCTCGTAGAGCTTGCAGAGGAGCTTGACGAGCGTCGTCTTGCCCGCGCCGTTCTCCCCCACGAGCGCCACCACCGCTCCCGCGGGTAGCTCGAGGTCGACGGAGTCGAGCACCAGGCGGTCGGTGCCGGGATAGGCGAACGATACGCCCTCCAGGCGGATGCCCTCGTGGAGGCGCGAGGGCGCGGGCTGGTCGGCCGAGGCCACGAGCGACGCCGCGTAGTCCTCCAGCCAGGCCAGGCGTCGCGACCCGTCGAGCCAGATGCCGCGCAGGAAGCCGATCTCGCCCACGGTCGCCCCGATGTAGGCGGAGAGCCGCGAGCCCGCGGCGAGCACGAGGAGCACGTCGCCCGGCGAGGCGCGGAGGCCGGACGACACGAAGACGATCGCGCCGACGTAGGCGACACCGAAGATCATCCAGGCCAGCGCGTGCCAGACGGCGCTCCCCCAGCGGGCGGCCGACACCGGCCCGTACCACCGCTCCCACACCTCGCGCCGGTCCCGTACGAGCCGGGGACCGATGCGGGTGACGCGCACCTCCTTGCCCGGCGGGGCGGTGGTGGCCGTCACGAACAGGTGGCGGGCGAGCCGGGCGAAGGACGCGCCGCGCTCCTCGGCGCCCCGCTCGACCCCAGGCCTCCAGGTGGAGGTGAAGACCGTGGGCAGCGCGAACACGACGAGGGCGACGAGCGCGGGATGGATCGACATGAGGAGCACGACCACCACGCCCAGGCGCAGGATCCAGCCGCAGGTGGAGAACACCGACATGTACATGTGGTCGAGCACGAAGATCTGGTCGCGAAGGACGGACAAGCGGTCGAGGTACTCGGGCCGCTCCTGGTGGGCGACGGTCGCGATCGAGCCCTGCAGCCGGGCCACGTGCGCCTCGAGCGCGATCGTGACCTTGTCGCGGAACCGCCGCTGGACGCGGGTGCTGACCGTGCTCAGGAACCAGGTCGCGGTCGCAGACACGCCGAGGCCGAGAGCAGAGACGACGAGCAAGCGCCGATCGCCCCGGATCACTCCGTCCCCCAGGAACTTCAGCCACAGGGCGAGGAGCGCATCGGGCAAGGCGGCGAGCTGCGAGAGCGCGAAGGAAGCCAGGAGCATCCCGGGCTGGTGGCGGTAGCCGAGCTTCAGGAGCCGCCACATCGAGGAGAAGGCGGGGGGCAGGCGGTCAGGCGAGGCGCTCGTAGGCCGCTCCTTCCTCGTCCTCGGTGGCGCCGAAGCGCTGGGCCTGCAGTTCGAACATCGTGCGGTAGCGGCCGCCCCGGGCCATGAGCTCGTCGTGCGTGCCCAGCTCGATCACCCGGCCGTGCTCCAGCACGCAGATGCGGTCGGCGTGGCGCACGGTCGAGAAGCGGTGGGAGATCAGGATGGTCGTGGCCTTCCGGGTGGCGGAGAGGATGCGGTCGAAGATCTCGGCCTCGCCGCGCACGTCGAGCTGGGCCGTGGGCTCGTCGAGCAGCACCAGCCCCGCCCCCATCCGTACCGCGCACAGCGCCCGGGCGAGGGCCATCCGCTGCCACTGCCCGCCCGAGAGGTCCGTGCCGTCCTCGTAGCCGCGGGCGAGGGGTGTGTCGAGCTTCGCGAGCCCGGACGCGCCCGCCTCGGCGAGGGCCGCGAGCACCACCTCGTCCGGAGCCCCGCCCGGCGCGACGTTGTCGCGCAGCGGCAGCTCGAAGCGGATGAAGTCCTGGAAGACGGCAGTGAGCCGCGACCGCCAGCCGTCCACGTCGAGGTCCCGCAGATCCACCCCGTCCGCCTCGATCGCGCCGCCCTGAGGGTCGTACAGGCGGCAGAGGAGCTTGGCCAGCGTCGTCTTCCCCGCCCCGTTCTGCCCGACGATGGCCAAGGACGACCCCGCGGGCACCGTCAAGTCGAAGCCATCGAGCACTGGCCGATCGCTCCCCGGGTAGGCGAACACCACGTCCCGGAATCGGATCTCGCGCGCGGGCAGGCCGTGAGCGCGCTGCGGCGCGGACGGGACAGAGAGAGCGCCCCGCTCCCCCATCGCGGGCTCCAACCGCAGCACCGCGGCCACCGGCGCCGCCGCCCCGTCCAGCGCCCAGCTCAGCCCACCGAAGGCGATCGCGCTCACGCCTACCGCCACCTGCGCGAAGACGACCACCTGCGCGAGATCGAGACGGCCCGCCGCGGCCGCGGAGGCCAACGACCAGAACACGACGACGTTGGCCGAAGTGACGAGCACTAGGCTCCAGACGAGCGGCTTCTCCCGCAGGCGCGTGGCCTTGTACTGGAGCTCGTGCAACCGCGTCCGCCGCCCGACGAAGCGCTCCATCACCCAGTCCACCAGGCCGAACAGCCGCAGCTCCTTGGCCGCGGGCGGATCCACGGCGAGCCGGTAGGCGTACTCGGCGTCCCGCTGCGCCGCGCGGACTTCCGCAGTGTTGCGGTCGCGCCACACCGCGCTCTCGCGCAGCAGCCAATGGGTGGCGAGCCACGCCCCGGACAGCACCAGAGGGGCCCACCACGAGTAGCCGAAGAGCACGACCGCGCACGCCAGCCCCACTATCGACTGGACCAGCCCCCCGGCGATGAAGTCCATGTTGATGTGCATCGGGGGCCCGGTCATCCCCATGTCGAACTCCCGCGCCACGGTCAGATCCCCGGTCAGCGTCGGATCCTCGAGATGCCCCATCCCCGCCGGCCTCACGCACGCCTCGGTCAACCGGTCGAAGAGCCAGGCCGCCACCCGACTCCCGAGGTTGGCGCTGATCGCCTGGTGTATCGGCGCGAGCACCTGCAGCAGGACGAAGACCACGCCGACGACCCCGAGAGGCCAGTCCAGGCTCTCCCCCCGCTGCACTGCTCCCACCAGGGCCCCCATCGCGATGGCGAGCAACGCCGGGAGCAGACCGCGCAGAATCAGGACGGCCCACCAGGCGAAGGCCAGCCCTCGGTCCGCCCGGGGCAGGACGCGGAAGAACTTCCACTCTGCCCGCTCACCCAACCGCTGCAACATCAAGGAAGGAGTCTATGTCGGCGGCGAGACCGGCGTCACGAAGGATACGAACGGTCTCGTCACTTCGGGGCGCAAGTGGCCGACCGCAGCACGAAGCGTCGGCCGCTCCCCTCGTGCACGAGCACGCAGCGGGAGCCGTCCCTGACCAGCCGGAAGCGCTCGGGCCGGCCGGTGTCGCGTCCGAGCAGGGGCGTGCCGTCGGGGCCGCGGGCCCGGGCGCGCTCGATGATCAGCGTGCTTTCGCGCGTGAGCGCGTCGTCGGCGAGGGTGAGCGGCGCTCCGTGAAGGGCCTGGCTCACCACGCGGGCGAGCTCGGCGCGGCCCTCGGGGGTCGGGCTCGTGATCACCGCGGGCACGTCCGGGGCCGGGGGGGCCGTCGCGCATGCCGCTGCCCACGACCACAACCCGGCAACCACGAGCACGCGCGCGCCCGTGGTCAGCGCCGGTAGATCCTGTTCTCGCGCCAAGGGGACTTGTGCGTGAGCCCGTCGGTCGCCGACGCGCCCCGGACCATGTCCGGGTTGGACGAGCTCGCGGCCGCCGCCGGGCAGCTCTGGTTCTCGCGATAGCCGAGCGCGGCGGCCAGGCGGGCCTCCGCCGGATCGCCGAGCTGCCGGCTGAAGTCGTCGCCCACTGAGCAGCCCGAAAGGAGGACGCCGGGGCTGCTCACGGTGTTCGCTGGCGAGAAGCCGTCCGGATAGTCGCCGAAGCCCTGGGCGTTCAGGCCCTGGAACTCGATCGAGAAATAGGTCGTGCCGCAGTTGTCCTGGGGATAGAAGCCGTAGGGCTTCCCGCAGGTGGTCGTCCCCACCTGGATCACCTGGACGCCCACGCCCCGCAGCCCGTTGACGATCGGACTCGCTCGCCGAGCACGTGTTCGGGCTCGTGAGGACGAACACCCGGGACAGGCCCAGCGTCGGGAGCGGCTGTCCATCGGGGGCCGAGAAGCCCTGGGCGGTGTTGTGGAACGGCACCGGCGTCAACCGGTCGCCGGTGACGGGATCGGTCGTGGGGTACTTGTCGTTGAAGACGGTCCTCTCGAACCCCTGGCCGCTCGTGGGGCCCGGCCCCGCGATCATGTAGGCCACCTCGCTCGCGATGTCGAGATAGCCGCCGCCGTTGTAGCGGATGTCGAGCACGAGATCGCTCACCCCCGCGCCCTGGAGCTGGCCAAACGCGTCGATCAGCAGCCGCTCCGCGGTGGCGATGTGATCGTTGAACAGCATGTACCCGACCCGGCCCGAGTGCGTGGCGATCGTCCCCACGTTCTGCACCGGCGTCGACGTGACGTCGGCGGCGATCATGGTTACCGTGCGCGCCGCCGAGGAGCCGGAATCCAGCACGGAGAAGGAATGGGACGCGCCCGGCGCCGACGGGAACAAGCCCTCGTTCAGGGTATTGACGCTCGTGCTGTCGGCGGCGTTGACGAGGTCCACACCGTCCACGGTCAACACCTGCGCGCCGCGCGCGAGGTTGGCCGCCGTCGCCGGAGAGTTCGGTTCCGTGTACGCCACCACCACCAGTCGCGGCGGCCGCGACGCGATGACCACCCACTGCGCGCCGTAGCCCGCTTCGACTCCCGATTGCGACAAGGCTACCCACTGGGGCGTCGGATACGTGAAGTGGAACCTGTCCTTGGAATTGCCGGACGGCGTGGTGGCGGAGGTCTTCAACAGGTTGAAGTAGTCGGCGGTCGAATACGTGGCGGGATTCTGGTCGGGCAGCTCGCGGTACCAGAGATAGAGGTCGTGGCTCCAGGACCGGAGCCAGTTGTTCTCGGTCACCGCCGAGCCCGGCCGGTCCGGGTAGGCCCGGCCGGTGGTGGGGTCGGTGCCGGTTCGGGGCGTCGTACACTGCGCGACGAACGCCGACGCCGGCTGGTACGTACCCGCGGTCCACGACGACGATGTCGACGTACCGTTACCGTCGCTACTCCCGCCCCCGCAGCCGGCAGCGACGGCAGTCACCACGGCGGCGAGCCACAGGCCCCGAAGCCTCACCTGACGATCATACCGCGACTGGCCCGGTGCGCACGGTCGCGCCCCACGCGGGGCGCGCGGCCGCGTCGGGTCAGCGGGCTTCCGGTCCCGCCGCCAGGGCGAGCCAGGCCACGAGGGCGGCGCGCTTCTCGTCCTGCGTCCAGGGCGGGCCCAGCGCCTTTCCCCACTCCGCGAGGCGACGGCGCAGCTCGGCGGGCGAGCGCCGCAACCACCGCGCGGCCCGCTCGTCCAGGTCGCGCTCTTTCACCTCGGCGACGCGCAGGCCGCAGGCCCGGCTCGCCTGCCGGAGCACATCGCGGAAGAGCTCGCCCTCCGCCGCATGGATGAGGGCGTGGGAGGCGAGGACCTCCCGGAGGCCGGGCAGCGGACGCCCCCCGGCGAGGAGAAGGCCGCCGGCCACGGGCTCGTGCCCCGCCGCCCGCAGCTCAGCCGCCGCCTCCCGCACCGCGCGCTCCGCGAGGGCGGTGGCCTCGTCGGTGGCGCGGCGGATCAGGTCTTCGGCCGCTGCGAAGGGGCGTCCCTCGGCGGCGTGAAAGGGTTGCCGCGGCGTCCGTCGTGAGAGCTCGATGCGCCGCCGCACGACCACAACCGGCTCCGCCGCAGGACCGGCGACCCCGACCAGCGCCGCCCAGCCTGAGTGCGAGCGGAAGCCGAGCGCGGCTTCACTCGCCCGGGATCTCGATCTCGCCGCCACCGGGCTCCGCCATTTGCCGCCAGTCTCTCATCTATTCATGACCCCTGCGGTCATGAATCCGACCGCCGACTCCGTCCGGAAAGGGGCAGAACAGTAACGCTGGGCAGGCTCGCCTCCTTCGTCAAGCCGCGGCTTCCCGCGCCGCCCAGAAGCTCTCGAACTCGTCCAGCTTGCCGTCGATCACGGTGTCGAACTTCGGGACCTCGGACAGCGACTCCGCGGTCTTGAGCCCGTGACCGGTGATGAGCAGCACGACGGGCCGCCCGTCGGCGAAGGCGCCTCCCGCGGCCAGCCTCTGCGCGGCCGCGATCACGGTGCCGCCCGCCGTCTCCGCGAAGAGCCCCTCCGTCTCCGCGAGCAGGCGGATCCCGTCGAGCACCTCCTCGTCATTCGGGTCCTCGGCGCGGCCACCGGTGCGGCGGATCGTCTCGAGCGCGGCCGGCCCGTCGGCGGGATCCCCGATGGCCAGGCTGCGCACGATCGTGGCCGGCTTCACCGGTCGGGGCGCGGCCAGGCCTTCCCTGAGGGCGGCCACGATCGGGTTGCAGCCCGCCGGCTGCGCGCCGTGGATCGCACAAGGCACGTCTTCGACGAGGCCGAGCTCGGCCAGTTCAGAGAACGCCTTCGGCACCTTCGTGACGAGGCTTCCGCCGGCCATGGGGGCGACCACGTGGCCGGGCAGCTTCCAGCCGAGCTGCTCGGCGAGCTCGTAGCCCACCGTCTTCGAGCCCTCGCCGTAGTAGGTGCGCAGGTTGACGTTCACGAAGCCCCAGCCCCGGCGGTCCGCGATCTGCGCGCACAGGCGGTTCACGCGATCGTAGTTGCCGCGCACGCCGACGAGGGTCGGCCCGAAGACCGCGGTGCCCGCGATCTTCGCCGCCTCCAGGTCCTGGGGGACGAGGATCACGGCCCGGAGGCCGGACGCGGCCGCTCCCGCCGCTACCGCGTTGGCGAGGTTGCCGGTGGAGGCGCAGCCCACCGTGTCCATCCCGAACTCCCTGGCCTTGGTGAGCGCCACCGCGACCAGCCGGTCCTTGAAGGAGAGCGTGGGATGGCAGGCCGCGTCGTACTTGATCCAGAGGTCGCCGATGCCGAGCTTCGCCCCCAGCCGCGGAGCGCGCAGGAGCGGCGTGAAGCCGGTCCCCCGCCCCACCGTGGGCTCGCCGTCGATGGGCAGGAGCTCGCGATACCGCCAGAGGTCGCGCGGCCGCTCGGCGATGGCCTCCCGCGTGAACGTCAGGCCCACGCGGTCCATGTCGTAGATCGGCTCCAGCGCGGCCCAACAGTCCTCGCAGGCGGCCACGGGATCCTTGCCCCGCGTCCTGCCGCAGGCCCGGCACCGAAGACCGGTTACGAGACTCATCACGACCTCCCCAGAAAGCAAAAGGCCCTCGGCTTTCGCCGAGGGCCTGTGGTGCGCGCGTCGCTCTTGCGGTCTAGCGGGCGCGGACAGGGCCCCGGCGAATGTGAATTCGCATCGCCATGGGGCCCATGAACACACGGCGCCCTGCGTGCGTCATCACCGCGAGCAGGGCTCCTCGAGTCACGGCCGCGATTATGGAGACGAGGGTCCCCGCTGTCAAGGCCGCCCTCAGACTCCCCACTCGCCGACGCGCAGGGCCTCCTCGTCCGGCTCGTCTGCCCAGCGCGTCCAGGACATGTGACGGTGCACGGCCGCGGTGAACTGGGCGGTGGTGGCCCCGCCCCCGATGTCGGGCGTGCGGACGTCGCGCAGGGCCGCCAGCACCGATCGCTCCACCACGCGGGCGAGCTGCACCTGGCCGAACGCGTGCTCCAGCATGAGGGCCACGGTCAGGATCGCCCCCGTGGGGTTGGCGATGCCGCGGCCCGCGATGTCGGGGGCGGCGCCGTGCACGGGCTCGAAGAGCCCGGGGCCGGGGCCGAGGGAGGCGGAGGGCAGCACGCCGATCGAGCCGGCCACCGCCGCCGCCTCGTCGCTCAGGATGTCCCCGAAGAGGTTCTCGGTGAGGATGACGTCGAAGTGGCGGGGCGCGCGCAGGATCTCGAAGCTGGCCGCATCCACGTACCGGTGCTCGAGGACGACCCCCGGGTAGTCGCGGCCGACCTCGGTGACCACGCGCCGCCACAGGCGCGACGCTTCGAGGACGTTGGCCTTGTCCACCGAGGTCACGAGTCCGCGGCGCTGGCGGGCGAGGCGGAAGGCGACGTGGGCCACCGCCCGCACCTCGTCCGCGGTTTGCCGCCAGGTGTTGATCGCGACCTCCGGGGTGAGGCTCCGCGGCTCGCCGAAGTAGACGCCCCCCGCCAGCTCGCGCACGACCACGAGGTCGGCGTGGCGGGCGAGTCCCTCCTGGAGCGGCGTGGGCAGGCCGAGGTAGCGCGCGGGGCGGAGGTTCGCGTAGAGGCCGAGGCCGCGGCGCAGGCGCAGGAGGCCGTCTTCCGGGCGGGCGGCGAGGCCGTCCCACTTCGGTCCCCCCACCGCCCCCAGGAACACCGCCTGCGATTCCGCGCACAGGTCGAGGGTCGCCTTGGGCAGCGGATCTCCCGCCTTGTCGATCGCGATGCCTCCCACCAGGCCCTCACGAACCTCGACCGGGAACACCGCCTGCAGGACGGACAGGGCGGCCGCCGTGACCTCGGGGCCGACCCCGTCGCCGGGAAGAACCGCAACCTTGGGCTTCATGACGACAACCTCCAGGGGACGGGACCATTCTTCGCCTCGAACGCGGCGATCTCGGGCCCCCGCGAGAGAAGGAAAGCGAGCTCGTCGACCCCGTTCATCAGGCAATACCGGGCGAACGGTTCGATATGGAACTCGACGCTCGCACCGCCGGACGTGGCAAGGGTGCGAGCGGCGACGTCTATACGCACCTCCTCGCCCGAATGGGCGAGGAGGATCTGGTGGGTGGTGGCATCGACGACGACGGGCACGAGCCCGTTCTTCAGGGCATTGCTCCGGAAGATGTCGGCGAACGACGTGCTGATGACGGCCTTGAAACCGTAGTCCCGCAATGCCCAGACTGCATGCTCGCGAGAGGAGCCGCACCCGAAATTCCCCCCGGCGACAAGCACTTGGGCTCCCTCGGAGTCGGGACGGTTCAGGACAAAATCCGGCCGCGCCTTCCCGTGCTCGTCGTAGCGCCAATTCGCGAAAAGGTTCTTTCCGTAGCCGGCGCGGCCGGTGGCGAGCAGGTATCTGGCGGGAATGATCTGGTCCGTGTCCACGTTCTCGGTGGGCAGCACCACCGTGCGGGAGCGGATCACCACGATCGGCTCGCCCATCAGAAGAACTCCCGGGCGTCGGCGATGCGGCCGGTGACGGCGGCGGCGGCGGCGGTGAGCGGGCTGCCCAGGAACGTACGCCCCCCCGCGCCCTGCCGGCCCTCGAAGTTGCGGTTGCTCGTGCTCACCGCGTACTGCCCGGGCTCCAGGCGGTCGTCGTTCATGGCCAGGCACATCGAGCACCCGGACTCCCGCCACTGCGCCCCCGCTTCCGTGAAGATGCGGTCGAGGCCCTCCGCCTCCGCCTGGCGCTTGACCTGCTGCGATCCGGGCACCACGAGGGCCTTGACCCCCGCCGCCACCTTCCGGCCCTTGAAGATGCGCGCGGCCTGCCGCAGGTCGGAGAGCCGCGAGTTGGTGCAGCTCCCGATGAAGACCACGTCGATGGGACGGCCCAGGAGCGGCTGTCCGGGGTGCAGGCCCATGTAGGCGAGCGCCTTTTCCTTGCCGGCGTCGCCCCCGGGATCGGGCACGACCCCGTGGATGGGCACCCCCATTCCCGGGCTCGTGCCGTAGGTGATCATGGGCTCGAGCTTTGCGGCGTCAAAACGCTCCACGCGATCGAAGCGAGCGCCCGCATCGCTCGGAAGCTTTCTCCATGCTTCGATCGCGTGGTCCCATTGCAGTCCTTTGGGGGCAAAGGGTCTTCCGGCCAGATATTCGAACGTCGTTTCGTCAGGTCCGATCATCCCCGCCCGCGCCCCCGCTTCGATCGACATGTTGCAGACGGTCATCCGCTCTTCCATGGAGAGCGCGCGGATCGCGCTGCCGCGGTACTCGAGGGCGTGGCCGGTGGCGGCCCCGGTGCCGAAGCGCGCGATGAGCCCGAGGATCAGGTCCTTGGCCGTCACCCCCGCGGGCAGCCGGCCCTCCACCTCGAGGGCGAACGACTTCGGCTTGGTGAGCAGCAGGCTCTGGGTGGCCAGCACGTGGCCGACTTCGCTCGTGCCGATGCCGAAGGCGAGGGCCCCGAAGGCGCCGTTCGTGCTCGTGTGGCTGTCCCCGCAGACCACCGTCATACCGGGATGGGTCGCGCCCAGCTCGGGGCCGATCACGTGCACGATCCCCTGCCTCTCGCTGCCCACCGCGTAGAGCACGACTCCGAAGTCGCGGCAGTTCTTCTCGAGCTCCCGGATCTGCCCGGCCGCCTCGCCCTGGGCGGGGGCCCGCCCCGCCTGGGGCCCCGCCGCCGTGGGGATCGCGTGGTCCATGGTGGCGAGGGTGCGGTCGGGTCGGCGGACGGCGAGCCCGCGCTCGCGCAAGGCCGCGAAGGCCTGGGGCGATGTCACCTCGTGGACGAGGTGCAGGTCGATGTAGAGGACGGCCGGGGTGTCGGCCGTGGCCGGGGACACCACGTGGGCGTCCCAGACCTTGTCGAGAAGGGTACGCAGACTCATTTGTTCATCGACCCCCCACCCTATCCCTCCCCACGTAGGCAGGGGTGTCGAGACGAGGAGTTGGCAGTTTGCCGGCAAGCTGCTCCCCGTCTCGACACCCCTGGGGGGAGGGGATCGCTGTGACTCGCAGGGCCCCGCGCCTCATGCGGCGGCTCTCGCGTCGCGCGCCGCCGCCACCGCGGAGAGGTAGGCCCGGAGCGTGGCCTCGATCGTGTCCGTGCTCGCCGCCTGTCCCGTGCCCTCGTGCCCGTCGTGGCGCACGCGCACGATCACTTCCGCCATCGCGTCCTTGCCCGCGCTCACCGCGCGGGTGTGCATCTCCAGGAGCTGGAGATCGAGGCCGATGGCCTGGTCCGCCGCCTTGAGGGCGGCGTCGAGCGGTCCCTTCCCCACCGCGGAGGCCGTGCGCCGCTGGCCTTCGACGTCCACCTCCACCGTGGCCGTGGGCATGATCTGGTTGCCGGCCAGCACCTGGTAGCGCACGAGCCGGGCCCGCCGTTCGGGCGACCGCTCGGCGAGGGCCAGGAGGTCGTCGTCGTAGACGAACTTCTGCTTGTCCGCCAGCTCCTTCACGCGCACCGTCATCTGCTCCAGCTCTTCGCCCTCCAGCCGGAGGCCGAGGCTGCGCAGGCGCGACTCCACCGCGTGCTTGCCGGAGTGCTTGCCCAGCACGAGGAGCGTCTCCTTCACCCCCACGCTGGCCGGGGTCATGATCTCGTAGGTCAGGGGGTTGGCCAGGATCCCGTGCTGGTGGATGCCCGCCTCGTGGGCGAACGCGTTGCGTCCCACGATGGCCTTGTTGGGCTGCGGCCAGACGCCGGTGATGGTCGCGAGCATGGCGCTCGTCGGGTTGAGGAGCTCGCTGCGCACGCCGGTGGTGGCCCCGAGGGTTTCGCCCCGCACCTTGAGCGCCATCACGAACTCTTCGAGCGACGCGTTCCCCGCGCGCTCGCCGATGCCGTTGATCGTGCACTCGACCTGCCGTGCCCCCGCCTGCACGGCGGCGATGGAGTTGGCGACGGCGAGGCCGAGGTCGTTGTGGCAGTGGACGGAGATGACCGCGTCCGGGATGTCGCGCACGAGCTTACGGACCATGTCCGCGTAGTCCTGGGGCAGGCAGTAGCCGACGGTGTCGGGGACGTTGAGGGTGGTGGCCCCCGCCTCGAAGACGGCCTGCAGCAGGTCGCGCAGGTAGCCGTAGTCGGTGCGCGAAGCGTCCTCCGCCGAGAACTCGACCTCCTTGACGAAGGTGCGGGCGAGACGGATCCCGTCCACCGCCTGCTTCAGCGCCTCCTCGGCCGTGATCTTGAGCTTGTACTTCAGGTGGATGGCGGAGGTGGCGAGGAAGCAGTGGATGACGGGTTGGGCCGCGTTGCGGAGGGCGTTGCCCGCGGCCTTGATGTCGGCGTCCTTGGCCCGGCAGAGGGCCGCGACCTTGACGCTGCGGATCTCCTCGGCCACGGCCTTGACGGAGTCGACCTCGCCGGGAGACGCGATCGGGAAGCCCGCTTCCAGGATGTCGACCCCGAGCTTCTCGAGCTGTCGCCCCAGCCTCAGCTTCTCCGCGGTGTTCATGGAGAAGCCGGGGGACTGCTCGCCGTCGCGGAGGGTGGTGTCGAATATGGTAATTCGGGCGCTCGGTTTCATCGTGCGACCTCCACCGGCCTCTCGGCCGCCTTGCGTACTTCGCCTTCGGGGGTGACGGTCACCGCGTCCAGGAACGGCATCATGGCCCGGAGCTCGGCCCCGACCCTCTCCAGGAGCTGGTCCCGTCCCGCCTTGCGCTGCTCGTTGAACCAGGGACGGCCGGCCTCGTTCTCCGCGATCCACTTCCGGGCGTAGGCCCCGCTACGGATGTCCTCGAGCATCCTCTGCATCTCCTTCCGCGTCTCCGCCGTGACGAGGCGGGGACCGCCGGTGTAGTCGCCGTGCTCGGCGGTGTCCGAGATGGAGTGGCGCATGTAGGAGAGGCCACCCCGGTACATGAGATCGACGATCAGCTTGAGCTCGTGCAGGCACTCGAAGTACGCGATGGCCGGCTGGTAGCCCGCCTCCACCAGGGTGTCGAAGCCCGCCTTCACGAGGGCGGACACGCCCCCGCAGAGCACCGCCTGCTCTCCGAAGAGGTCGGTCTCCGTCTCCTCGGCGAAGGTGGTCTCGATGACCCCGGCCCGGGTGCAGCCGAGGCCCTTGGCGTAGGCGAGCGCGGTCTGCTTGGCCCGGCCGCTCGCGTCCCGATGGACGGCGAGGAGCGCCGGCGTGCCCTGGCCCTCCTTGAAGACCTCGCGGACTCGGTGGCCCGGGGCCTTGGGGGCGATCATCGACACGTCGACACCCTCCGGGGCCTCGATCGTCCCGAAGCGGATGTTGAAGCCGTGGGCGAACATCAGGGTGTCGCCCTTCCGCAGGAAGGGCGCGATCTCTTCCTTGAAGAGCTTGGCCTGGCCCGTGTCCGGGGTCAGGATCATGACGATGTCGGCCCGGTCGGCGGCGTCCTTCACCTCGCGCACGGTCAGGCCCTCGGCCTGGGCGCGGGCCCGCGAGCGGCTCGACGCGGGCAGGCCCACCTCGACGTCCACCCCGCTGTCGCGCAGGTTCAGGGCGTGGGCGTGCCCCTGGCTGCCGTACCCGATCACCGCCACCCGGCGGCCCTTGAGTTCCTTGAGGTCCGCGTCGCCGTCGTAGTAGATGCGTGCCATCTCTCCCTCCGAACTCAGGCCGTGGTGGCCTGTTCCTTGTGGTTCCCGTTGCCGTTCTGGGCGGTCCCCCGGATCATCGCGACCTTGCCCGTGCGCACCATCTCCAGGATGCCCCGCGGACGCAGCAGCTCCACGAGGCCGCTCACCTTCTCGAGGTCTCCCGTGACCTCCACGATCACGCTGTCCTGGGCCACGTCCACGATCCTCCCCCGGAAGATGTCGACCAGGCTGGAGAGCTCCGCCCGCTCCGCGGGCGCGCAGCGCACGCGGATGAGCGCGAGGTCGCGGTCCACCGTGGGCATGTGGGTCACGTCCGTGACCTCGACCACCGGAATGAGCTTCCGGAGGTTGGCCTCCACCAGGCGCGCGGGGACACGCGCGGTGTCCACCACCAGCGTCATGCGCGAGTACTGGGGGGTCTCGCTCCCGCCCACCGTGAGGCTGTCGATGTTGAAGGCCCGCCGCCGGAAGAGGCTGGCCACCCGGTTCAGGACGCCGGGGTGATCCTGCACGCGCGCCACGATCGTGTGCTTCATCGGCTCACCTCCACGTCGCTCTCCGCCGGCCGCCGGATCATGTTGTGGAGGTCCGCCCCCGCCGGGACCATGGGGAAGACGCTGTCCTCCTGCTCCACCCGGAAGTCGATGAGCATGGGACCGCCCGCGCCGCGGGCCGCTTCCACCGCGGGGATCACGTCCTCGCGCTTGCACCACTCGCCGCCCGGGAATGCCGTAGGCCGAGGCGAGGGTGACGAAGTCGGGCGAGAGCATGGGGGTCGCCGCGTAGCGCCGCTCGTAGAAGAACTCCTGCCACTGGCGGACCATGCCCAGGAAGCCGTTGTTGACCACCGCGATCTTGACGTCGAGCTTCTCCTGCTGCAGGGTGGCCAGCTCGCACTGCGTCATCTGGAAGCCGCCGTCCCCCGCCACCACCCAGACCTCGGCGTCGGGGCGCGCCATCTTGGCCCCGATCGCCGCGGGCAGCGCGAAGCCCATGGTGCCGAGGCCGCCGGAGGTGATGAGCGTCCGCGGATGCTCGTGCGGGTAGTACTGGGCCTCCCACATCTGGTGCTGGCCCACGTCGGTGACGATGACCGCGTTGCCGCTCGTGGCCTTCCACAGGTCGTGGATCACGTGGGCGGCGAGGAGCCGGCCCGTGTCCGGCTGGTGGACGATGTCGCGGGAGCGGGTGTCCTCCCGCCCCTCGGCGATCTGCCGGATCCAATCTTCGTGCCGCTTCGCCGGGGACGAGGGGCAGAAGCGCCTCGAGGGTCGCGCGAAGGTCGGCGATCAGGTGCACGTCCACCGGCACGTTCTTCCCCACCTCGGACGCGTCGATCTCCACGTGGATCTTCTTCGCGTTGGGCGCGTAGGTCTTGAGGTTGCCGGTCACGCGGTCGTCGAAGCGCATCCCGAAGGCGAGGAGCAGGTCGGCCTTCTGGATGGCCGTGTTCACGAAGGCCTCGCCGTGCATGCCCATCATCCCCAGCGAGAGCGGGTGGCTGGCCGGGAAGCCGCCGAGGCCGAGGAGGGTCGAGGGCCACGGGCGTGCCCGTCTTGTCCACGTATTCCTGGAGCAGGCGCGAGGATCCGGATCGGATGACCCCGTGGCCGGCGAGGATGAGCGGGCGCTCGGCCTTCTCGATCAGCTCCACCGCGCGACGGAGGTCCTCGGGCCGCGGAGGGGCCGGATCCTTCTCGCCGGGGAGCTCGATCTTCTCCGGCCACTCGAACTCGACCTTCGACTGCTGGGTGTCCTTGCAGATGTCCACGAGCACGGGACCGGGTCGGCCGGAGCGGGCGACGAGGAACGCCTCGCGGATCGTCCGCGCCAGCTCGCGCGCGTCCGTCACCAGGTAGTTGTGCTTGGTGATGGGCAGGGTGATGCCGGTGACGTCGGTCTCCTGGAAGGCGTCGGTGCCGAGGAGCTTGGAGGGCACCTGGCCGGTGATGAAGACGGTGGGGACCGAGTCGAGCATGGCAGTGGCGATGCCGGTCGTGAGGTTGGTGGCTCCGGGTCCGGAGGTGGCCACCGCCACGCCCACCTTGCCGCTGGCCCGGGCGTAGCCGTCGGCCATGTGGGCCGCTCCCTGCTCGTGCCGGACGAGTACGTGGCGCACGGGGTAGTCGAGCATCGCGTCGTAGGCGGGGAGGATGGCGCCGCCGGGGTAGCCGAACACGGTGTCGACCCCCTCTCGCACCAGGCACTCCCACAGGATCTGCGCGCCGGTCAGTTGCACCGTTGTCTCCTCGTCCGTTCCACGGAACCCCCTGAAATGCAAAACCCCCGGGTTTCTCTCCCGGGGGTCTCGGTCGATCTCGACTTTGGCCTCAGCCTAGGTCACCGAACCCCCGTTGCTAATGATGGACAGCAGCAGCAGGGACAGTCGTACGGCGACCAACTCGGAACCGGTGAGGCGGGACTGGGTCGAGAGGCTCATTACGAGTATGGCGGAGGTTAGACGGACATGGGGGGGGCTGTCAAGGGGGGGCCGTTGAAGGCGGTGCGCGCGGGGAGTAGGCTGCGTCGTTCGCGAAGTCGGCGGCAGCAGAGAGGTCCTCATGAGGATGAATCGCGTCGCCACCGCCCTCGTCGTTCTGGCGCTGAGCCGCTCGGCTCCGGCCCGCGCGGCCGACGCTCTCTACCGACCGGTGAAGGAGATCGCGATCGGCGGCGAGGGCGGCTGGGACTACCTCTCGGTCGACGCCGCGGCCCGACGCCTGTACGTGTCGCACGCCACCAAGGTGGTGGTCGTCGACATCGACAAGGATGCCGTGGTCGGAGAGATCGCCCCCGCGCCCGGGGTGCACGGCATCGCGATCGCACCTGACCTGAGCCGCGGCTTCGTCAGCAACGGCCGCGAGGCGACGGTCAGCATCGTGGACCTGAAGACGCTCCAGATCGTCGGCACCGTGAAGACCGGCGAGAACCCGGACGCCATCCTCTACGATCCGGCGCACAAGGAGGTCTACGCCTTCAACGGCCGGGGCAAGTCCGCGACCGTCTTCGACGCGAAGACGGGCGACGTCCGCGTGACCATCCCGCTGCCCGGCAAGCCCGAGTTCGCCGTTTTCGACGACAAGGCGGGGCGCATCTACAACAACATCGAGGACACGAGCCAGCTGGTCGCGATCGACCCGGCGCGGCACGCGGTCGTGGCCACCTGGCCGATCGCGCCCGGGGAGGAGGCTTCGGGCCTGGCCCTCGATCCCGCGACCCACCGGCTCTTCGTGGGGTGCAGCAACGACCGGATGCTGATGGTGGACGCGCGGAGCGGCAAGGTCCTCGCGAGCGTGCCCATCGGCTCCGGGGTGGACGCGAACGCCTTCGACCCGGGCACCGGCCTCGCCTTCGCGTCGAGCGGCGATGGCACCCTGACCGTGGCCCGGCCGGAGGGGAGCGACAAGCTGACCGTCGTGCAGACCTTGAGCACCCCGAAGCGCTCGAGGACGATGACGCTCGACCCGACCACCCACCGCCTGTACGTGGCCGCCGCCGAGTTCGGGGCGCCCACCACGGGCCCCGACGGCAAGCCGCAGCGTCCGCAGGTCGTCCCGGGCACCTTCAAGATCGTGGTCTACGACCGGACCGGCGCGTCCGGCCCCTGAACGCGGGCGCTCGCCTCCACCCGGAAGGAGCCTTCGCGGATGAGACTGCTGGGTGCCGCCCTGCTGGGAACGCTGGCCGTTTCCGCACCCGCTCCCGTGGCCGCGCAGGACGCGCCCCTCACGTTTTCGTCGACCCTCGACCTCGCGATCGCGAACAACCTGGATCTCGTCGCAGCCCGGCGCGGCCGGGCCGTCCGAGAGGCGCAGGTCCAGACGGCCGGCCAGCACCCGAACCCCGACCTCGTCTTCGAGTCGACGAAGGACACGCCGCACCAGATGCTCTCGCTCGACATCCCGTTCGAGCCCTGGAAGCGCTCCGGGCGCATCGACCTCGCCCGCGAGGAGCTGAAGCTCGCGGACGTGGACGACGCTTCCGCGATGCAGGCCCTGCGGCGCAGCGTGCGGCTCGCCTTCTATGGCCTCCTGGCGGCGGAAGAGGGCGCGACCCTCGCACAGTCGATGGTGGAGGTGGCGACGCGCGTGCGCGAGGTGGCGCAGGCCCGCTTCGAGGAGGGGGCCGCCCCGCGCCTCGACGTGATGGGGGCGGAGCTCGGCCTCGCCCGGGCCCAGGCCGACCTCGAGCTGGTGCGGTCGGCGCGGCTCGCCGCGCAGGCGGAGTTGAACGGCCTCCTGAACCGGCCGCCCACGCAGCCCCTGGCGGTGGCGGGCGACCTGGCGGAGACCGCGCTCTTGCCGCCGGTCGGGGAGGTGGTCGCCCGGGCCGCGGCCGGGAACGCCGAGCTGCGCGCCGCCGAGCACGAGGTCGCGATCGAGGACCGCCGGCTGGGGCTGCTGAAGGGTGAGCGCTTCCCGACGCCTGTCTTCTCTCTCGGCGCGGTCTTCAACGCCCCCGGCGAGTTCGACGTCGGCTACCGCGCGGGCGTGAGCCTCGCGGTGCCGATCTTCGACCGCAACCAGGGGCAGATTGCGGGCTCTCTCGTTCTGGCCGATCAGGCGCGCACCCGGCGCGACGCCCGCCGCCGGTCGGTCGAGGCGAAGGCCTACGCCGCCCACGCGCGGGCGGAGGCGCAACGGGCCCAGGTGACGGCGTACCGGGACACCCTGGTCCCGACCGCCACCACGATCGAGTCGCTCGCCGAAGAGGGCTACCGCCTGGGTCGGAGCCCCGTTCTCGCCGTCTTGGAAGCGCAGCGCACGCTGAGGGACGCGAAGAGCGAGTACCTGGCGTCGCTGCTGTCGCTTCAATCGGCGCTCGCCGATCTGGAGGATGTGCTCGGTGGACCGATCGACTAGGACGGCGCTCGCTCCCTGGCTCGGGGCCGCGCTGGTGGTGGTCCTCGCGGCACCCGCCTGCACCCGCCCGGCGAGTGACGAGGAGATCGCCTCTCCCGAGGTCCCGACGATCACGGCGGAGACGGGCACGGTCGCGCGGCGCGACCTGGTCGAGCCCCTCGTCGTGCGGGGCGCCGTCGCCGCCCTGCCGAACCAGGACGTGAAGCTCGCCTCGCAGGTGCCGGGCCGGGTCACGGCGATGAGCGTCGCGGAAGGCGACGGCGTGCGGGCGGGCCAGGTGGTGGCGGAGATCGAGACGCTTCCGCTCGAGGACCTGCAGCGCCAGGCGAGGGCCGGCCTCGCCCAGGCGAAGGCGGGACTCGAGAACGCCCGGCTCAACCTCGCCCGCACCGAGCGGCTGTTCGAGCGCGGGATCGCCGCGGGCAAGGAGGTCGAGGACGCGCGGGCCCAGGCCGCCTCGGCCGAGGCCGCGCTCGAGCAGGCCCAGGCCGCTCTCGCGACCGCCGACCGCCAGCTCGGGCGCGCCCACGTCCAATCGCCGATCTCGGGCCAGGTCGTCCGGCGCTTCCTGGGCGTCGGGGAGCAGGTGGACGGCACGCCCGCCCAGCCGATCCTGGAGGTGGCGAACGTCGATTGGGTCGAGGTGGCCGCCCACGTGGCGGCCGAACACCTGGGCCGCGTGCGCGTGGGCCAGCCCGCCGCCATCGTCTCGGACGCCTGGCCGGACCGCACGTTCGACGGCGAGGTGGTCGCGATCTCACCCGCGATCGACCCCGCCACCAACACCGCGCTCGTGCGCATCCGGGTGAGGAATCCCGAGCACCTCCTGAAGGTCGGCATGTTCGCGCAGGCGCGCATCGGTCTCCAGGAGAAGAAGGGGGCCCTCGTGCTGCCGCCCTCGGCCATAAGCAAGGGCGAAGAAGGGGCTGCCGTCTACGTGGTGTCGGGCAACGAAGCGACGCGGACGCCGGTGAAGCTCGGCCTGGAGACCCCCGAGGCGGTCGAGGTCCTCTCCGGCGTGAAGGAAGGCCAGAAGGTCCTCACCTCCGCGATCCACGGCCTCGGCGAGCGGGCGAAGCTCGCCGCCCAGCCGTGAACGTCGCGCGCTTCGCCTCGAGGAACAGCCGGGTCATCCTGCTCGGCATCCTGCTGCTCTCGGGCGCGGGCCTCTACTCGATGGCCACGCTGCCCAGCAACATCTACCCGGAGGTGGGGTTCCCGCGCATCCTGATGGTGGCGCACGCGGGCGACCTCTCGCCGCGGATGATGCAGCTCGCGGTGACCCGGCCCCTCGAGGAGGCGGGGCGCACGGTGCTCGGCGCGCGGCGGGTGCGCTCCAAGACGATCCGCGGAGCCTGCGAGGTCTCGGTCCTCTTCAACCCCGATGCCGACATGCGGTACTCGCTGCAGCTCATGCAGGCGAAGGCCGACGAGGTGAAGCCCGAGCTGCCCGCGGGGACCGTGCTCGTGGTGGAGTGGATGACGCCCTCGCTCTTCCCGATCCTGAGCGTCAACGTGACCGGGGGGCTGCCTCCCGCCGACCTGCGCGACCTCGCCGTCTACCAGCTGCGGCCGCTGCTCGTGCGCGTGCCCGGGGTCGCCGGCGTCGAGGTCTTGGCCAGCGAGGAGCGCGAGATCTCGGTGGTCGTCGACCCCGCCCGCCTGAACGCGGCCCGGGTGACGCTCGAGCAGGTGAGCGACGCGCTGAAGACGACCAACCAGGTCGTCTCCGTCGGCCGCCTGCCGAAGGACTACCGGCAGTACCTCGTGCTCACCACCGGCGAGCTGACGAGCCTCGACGACGTCCGAAAGGTGGTGGTCGCCTTCCGCCAGGGGACACCGCTCTACCTCGGCGACCTCGCCGAGGTGCGCGAGGGAGTGGTCGACCGCACGACGCTCATTACCGGGAACGGGCAGCCCGCCGCGCTCCTGAACGTGGCGGGGCAGATCCGGGGCAACATCCTCCAGGTGGCGGACGGGGCGTGGGCGGCGCTCCGGGAGTACCGTCCCTCGCTGCCCCCCGGGGTTCGGCTCCAGGTCGTCTACGACCTCGCCGAGTTCGTCCGCAATGCGGTGGCGAACGTGCGCGACGCGATCCTGATCGGCGGCCTCCTCGCGGTGCTGGTCCTGGTCGCGTTCCTGCGCGACTGGCGGGTGACCGCGATCGCGGCGGTGTCCCTGCCCCTGACCATGGTCGGCACGTTCTTCATCCTTCACCTCGCGGGGGGGACGATCAACCTCATGTCGCTGGGCGGGCTCGCGATCGCGATCGGCCTCGTGATCGACGACGCGGTCGTGGTGGTAGAGAACATCCACCGGCACCGGGCTGCCGGCGCGTCGGTGGCCGCGGCGTCCGAGAAGGGCACCCAGGAGCTGCTGGCCGCGGTCGTGGGCTCGACCCTCACCACCGTGGTCGTGTTCGTGCCCCTTGGCCTGCTCCAGGGGGTCGTCGGGCAGTTCTTCGCCGCGCTGTCGTTGACCCTGGCCGCCTCGGTCCTGCTCTCGCTCGGCTACGCGCTTCTCTTGATCCCGAACGCGGCCGCCCGCTTCCTGAAGGACCGGAGGGAGCACACGGCGCGTCTCGGCTGGCTCACCGAGCGTTATCGCTCGCTGCTGCAGGCCTCGGTGCGTCGCCCCCGGGCGGTGGCGGGCGTGACGCTCGCCCTCGCCCTTCTGGGCGCGCTCCTCTACTTCCGGCTGGAGACGGGCTTCCTGCCCCAGATGGACGAGGGCGGCTACGTGATCGACTACTGGACACCCGAGGGCACCTCGCTCCCGGAAACCGACCGGATGGTGCACCGCATCGAGGAGGTGGTGGCGGCTACCCCCGAGGTGGCCGGCTTCGCGCGGCGCACCGGGACCGAGCTCGGCCTTTTCGCCACCGAGCAGAACCGCGGCGACATCGTCGTGAAGCTCAAGCCGCCGTCGGCGCGAAAGCGGAACGCGGAGCAGATCATCGAGGAGCAGCGCGCCACGTTCGCGGCCCAGATGCCGGGCATGACCATCGAGTTCGTCCAGCTCCTGCAGGACATACTCGGAGACCTCGAAGGCACCCCGGAGCCGGTGGAGGTGAAGATCTTCGGGGACGACCTCGGCCAGCTCGCGTCGCTCGCGGACCGCACGGCGGAGCGCCTGAAGAAGGTCCCCGGCCTCGTCGACCTCGTGGTGCCCCAGCGCGGCAACCCCGAGGTGGACGTGCGTATCGACCCCACCCGGGCCGCGCGAGTGGGCTTCACGGTGGAGCAGGTGGCGAGCCAGCTCTCGGCGGGCCTCCTCGGCCAGGTGGCCACGTCCTTCCGGCGCGGAGACCGCCTGATCGGCGTGCGGGTGCGGTTTCCCGACCGCAACCGCTTCGACCTCGACTGGATCCGGGAGTTTCCCTTGACGTCGGCCTCCGGCGACATCGTGCCGCTGTCCACCACGTCCACGATCGAGCTCGCCCAGGGCGAGACGCAGCTCTTCCGCGAGGACCTGAGGCAGATGGTGCCGGTCACGGCCCGGCTGGAAGGCCGGGACCTCGGCCGCAGCGTGCGTGACGTCGAGACGGCGCTTCGCGCCGATCCCTGGCCGGTCGGCTACTCGTACCGCATCGGCGGGCTGCGCGAGAGCCAGCAGGCCTCGTTCCGCTCGATGATGCTCGTGCTCGCCATCGCCGTGCTTTTGGTGTTCGGGGTGCTGGTGGCGCAGTTCCGGCGCTTCACCCCCGCGCTCGTGATCCTCTCCGCGGCGCCGCTCTCGCTCGTGGGCGCCTTTGGCCTGCTCCTCGTGACCGGCACGCCCCTGAACGTCTCCTCCTTCATGGGGCTGATCCTGCTGATCGGGCTCATCGTCAAGAACGGGATCATCCTGGTCGACTACGCGGACCTCGTGGCCGCCCGGGGCGCTTCTCCCACGGAGGCGCTCCTGGAAGCGGGGACGGTGCGGCTGCGCCCGATCCTGATGACGACACTCTGCACTCTCTTCGGGCTGCTGCCCCTCGCGCTCGGCCTCGGCTCCGGAGCCGAGCTGCAGAAGCCGCTGGCCATCGCCGTGATCGGCGGGCTCAGCGTGTCGACCGCGGTCACGCTGCTGTTCGTGCCGACGATCCTGTCCCTGATACGCCGCGAGAACGCGCTCGCCGCGCCTTCTCGAGACTAGCCGGCCGGGCCGGGCGCGATCAGAAGTCGAGGCGCAGGCCGAGGCGCACCGCCCGGGGGGGCTGCACCGCGGTCGGTGCTCGGAAGCGCGGGCCCCAGACCGGGTCCTCCTCGACCTCGTTGCGCGTTCCCAGGACGTTGAACGCCTCGGCGAGGAGGGCGAGCCGGCGCGCGCCCAGACGCCATCCCTTCTCGACGCGGGCGTCGACGGTCAGCGTGTAGGTGAAGCGGTGTCCGGAGGGCACGATGTAGCGGCCGCTCTCGTCCACGGCCCAGCCCCGTACGATCTGGCCGCGCGGGGTGGCGGGCACGGCTTCGGGCCCCTGGGCGAGATCGGGCACGACCACGAGCCGGCCGAACGGCTGGCCGTCCTGGTATCGCGCCAACGCACCGAGCCGCCAGTCGCGTGGGGCGCGGTAGGCGGCCGCGGCCTTGAGCGTGAACGCCCGGTCGAAGAAGCTTCGGCCATTCGCGAAAGTGTCGGCGTTGGGATCGTCGTAGAGCTCGCCGACGAGACCCTGATCGTTCTCCATCACGCGGAAGCCGCGGTTGGCCCCCGCAATCTCCGTTCGCGAGACGGTGCCCCCGGCGGCAAAGGCGAATCGGGGACCGACCCTCTTCTCGACGCGCAGCTCGAAGCCCTGGTGGAGGCCGGTATGGTCGGGGGGATTGGTCAGGAGGTAGCGGTCGAGGCCGAACGTCTCGGGCTTTCGGTCGTAGACGGGAAGAAGCTGGTCGTCCTGGGGGCCGAGGATGTCGCCCCCCGGGTCCGGGAGGTAACGGACCGTATAACCCGAAAGAGGCACTCCAACATCGACGGACTCCATGAGGTCGCGTTCGCGGCGATCGAAGGCGGTGGCCCACACGATCCAGTCGCGGCCGGGCGACACTTCGAGGCCGGCGACGAGCTCCCGCGTGCGGGGGGGACGCAGGCCAGGATCGATGGCCGCGAGCGCGCGGTCGGCGGCGCCGGGCCCGACCCGCGCCACCAGAACTCCCCGCTCGACGGGATCGTACCGTCCGTCGCCGTTCGCATCGTTCCAGAGGTAGACCGCGGCCTGCGGCCCGTTCGGGTCGCCGAAGGCGAGGGGCGCGAGCAGTAGCCGGTGAGGGTAGTCGGCGTACCCTCCGAAAGCGGTGAGGCTCCCGGAGTGCGTGAGCCGGAGCCGTCCCGAGACGCGGGGCGACACCGTCGTCCACGAGACGCCCGATTCCGCCCCCTCCGCGGCGCCCGCCGACGCCACGAGCCGCAGGCCGGCCTCGACGAGCACCCGGTCACGGAGGACGAGCTGGTCCGCCGCCCAGACCGCAAGGTCCCGTACGTGCCGATGCGAATCCGGGCCCGCCCACGCGTATTCCCACACGCGTCCCGGCAAGCCGTCTACGGTCTCCGCGATGGGGCCATCCGTTCCGGCCCGTTCCACCCCGGATGCCCGCGCGGCCGCCATCCCGAAGCGCGGCGCGTGCCACAGCGCCCCCAGCCGCGAGGCCGCGAGCGCGAGGCTCGCCCCCACCGTCCCATTCGACCGCCGGCTGCGTGCGGGGTAGACGAGCTCGGGCACCGGGCCGTCGCGCAAGCGCTCGATGGGCTGTCCGTTCTGTGCTCCGACCGTCGGCGGCTCGAAGCGGCCGCTCCACACTCCCGCGAACGCGGTGACCGTCGCCCGCGCGCCCACGCGCGTCCAGCGAGCCTGCCCCCCGAAAGCCTCCACCGTCTCGCGGGGAGCGTCGCCCAGGTAGGGGGCCACGAGGGGACGGCTCCCGGCCTGCACCGACGCCAAGACCCGCAGCGCGTCGCGATCGTTGGGCTGATAGAGGAGCTGGGCGCCTCCCGAGAGAAGCCTCGCCTCCCGGGCCGCCGACTCGTCCCGCTCGAAGCGCTGCACGCGGCCGAAGCGAGCGGATAGGAGGACGCGCAGGCGGTCGGTCAAGGGCCCCGAGGCCGAGCCCCTCCCGTCGACGAGCGAGCCGAATCGGGCGATCGATGGCGCTTCGCCCGCCCTTTCCCCCGCCTGAAGGCTCGAGGTCAGCGCGCTGCCTTCGACCGTCCCCTTCCAGGACCGCGCGGGCACGAGCGGCACGAGATCGAGGGCGACGCCCGGCCCCTGCTGCTCCGGCCGGGCCAGGCCGGAGACCGCCTCCGTCCTCTCGAGGACGTCGAGGTCGGGATCCACGAGCGGCGTACCCCCGCGGAGGGGATCGGTGAGATCGACCCCGTCGAGGAGAACGACGTTCTGCGTCCACGACGTGCCGCGCATGGAGAAGCGCCCGGGCTCGCCGAGGTGGAGGCCGGCTCCGTCGATGCGGTCGACGATGGCCGCCGGCTCGGCGGTCTCGGGGAGCGACCAGAGGGTGCGAGCCGACGGCAAATCGCGCGCGCTCCCGCCGCCGAGGATGCTGACCGTGCGGCCCTCGAGTCGGTCGAAGTCGACGTGGACGGTGGCGCCCGGCTCGGCCGCGGAGGCCCCGATCGTCAATGGACAGGGCGGCACGGCCGCGATCACCGCGAAGCCCTCCGCGTCGGTCGTCGCCTTCCCCACCGGCCCTTCCGGGCAGCGCGCCACGACGGAGGCCTTCGGGCTCGGTCGGCCGTCGGCGTCGAGGACGTGGACGAGCACGGCGGATCCTTCGACCCCGGCCTGCGTGCGCGCACCGGGCAAGGCAAGGGCGAGAATCAGGGCGGGGAGCGTGCCCAGCCGCAAGCGCCGTCCTCGGTCACCACGTGAGCGTGACCAGGGGGCCGGCACGATTCCGCTCCAGCGAGATCCCGGGCGAGACGTGCGCGCGGGCATGGGTGAAGATGAAGTTGGTGCCGATCCCTATCGCCGCGCCCGCGATCACGTCGCTCGTGTAGTGGCGCTTGGCCTCCACCCGGCTGTAACCGACGAAGGCGGCGATCCCGTAGGCGGGAGCCCCGAGCCTCCAGCCGTAGCGCCGTTGGAGAAAGGCCGCTCCGGCGAAGGCGCTCGCGGTGTGCCCGCTCGGGAACGATTGGCGGCCACCGTCGGGTCGCGTGCGATCGATCGTGGGCTTGAGGATGTACACCAGGCCCATCGCGGAGGTGAAAGCCTCGGTGAACTGAGCGAGGCCGCGATAGTCCTTGGTGAAGAGCGTCCCCGCGACCGCTCCGGCCGGGAGGATCAGCGAGCCGATGTCGCCGCCCCGCTCGATGACCTCGGCGTGGACTCCCCCCGCGGCGAGCAGGAGGGCGAGCGCGAGAAGGAGGGTAGCCGCCTTCACCTTTGCCCCGCGACCCCCCAAGGATAGCGCCTATTCGGAGGCGTGCGGGGTTCGCCGGCCTCGTCCCGAGTCGATCGCAGTATAGTCGGCGGGTCATGGCGGGGCCGACCGAAGCCCGCACTCCCCCGGAGGAGCTCCTCGAGTCCCTGGGCCGGCTCTGTCCCGAGGTGGGGACGGAGGAGGCGCGCGACTTCCTCTCCCGCCTGGACGCCGAGTACTGGGAGCGGGAGAAGGCGGAGGACGTGGCCGCCCACCTGCGCCTGATCACCTCCCTTTCCCCGGAGCGGCCGGTGTGGGTGAGAGCCTCACCTCGGGAGGGTGGCCGATACGATGTCGCGGTGGTGGCCTACGACTATTTCGGCGAGTTCGCGCTCCTCTGTGGACTCCTGGCCGTGCATGGTCTCGACATCACGTCGGGGCATGTACACACTCTCCCGCCGCGGGAATCGTCGTCCGCGAGGCCGCGGGGGTCTCGTCCCGCCGCGGCCTCGCGGAGGATTGTCGACGTCTTCCGCGTCAAGCCGCGGCGGGCTCCTCCCGACGAGGCCGCGCTGGAGCGGGAGCTCCGGGCCCTCTTCCGCCTCGTGGGCGAGGGACGGGCCGCGGAGGCTCGCGAGCAGCTCACCCTGCGCCTCGTGGAGACGCTGGAGCGGATGGGCAGCCCGCCCTCGCCCGAGCCGGTGGACATCGCCTTCGACAACGAGTCTTCGCCTTCCTGGACCCTCCTCGACGTGCGCGGGCGGGACGCGCCCGGCTTCCTCTACGCGTTCGCCAACGCCCTCGCCACCCGCGGCCTCTACGTGCACCGCGTCCAGATCGAGAGCCGGGGCTCCGAGGTCCACGACCGCTTCTCCGTGACCGATCGCGAGGGGCGCAAGATCGAGGGAGCCGCCGACCAGCAGGCGCTGCGCCTGGCCGTGGTGCTCATCCATCAGTTCACGCTCTTCCTCGCCTCCGCGCCCGACCCCGTGCGGGCGCTGCGCTCCTTCGACCAGCTCCTGGACCGCGTCCTCGCCGGAGGGGCGAGCGACGAAGCCCTCGCCTTCTTCCGCAGCCCGGAGGGGCTGCGCCAGCTCGCGCGCCTCCTGGGGAGCAGCGCCTTTCTCTGGGAGGACTTCCTGCGCGCGCAGTTCGAGCAGCTCCGCCCGCTGCTCGAGGAGTGGAGCGCACGGCCGATCCCGGACCGGGCCGCGCTGGGGAGCGCGCTCCGGGCCCGGCTCGCGGGGGCGGCGAGCCCGGAAGAGCGCCGGCGGAGGCTGAACGAGTACAAGGACGAGGAGATGCTGCTCATCGACATGAAGCACCTCCTCGATCCCGCGGTGACCCTCGCCGACTTCTCGCGGGCCCTCACCGATCTCGCGGACGTCGTGATCGAGGAGGCCCTCGGCCTCGCCCGCGCCCGCCTCGAGGAAGAGCACGGGGCTCCCCGCGGCGAGGGCGGGGAGGAGTACGGCTTCGCGCTCTTCGGCCTCGGCAAGTTCGGGGGGGGCGAGATGGGCTACGCGTCGGACATCGAGCTCGTCGCCGCCTACGCGGGCCCGGGGCGCACGGAGAAGACCGGGATCGAGGCCGGCCGCTTCTTCGAGAGCCTCGTCCGGGAGCTCGTCGGTCTCATCGAAGCGCGCGAGGACGGCATCTTCCACGTGGACCTGCGCCTGCGGCCTCACGGGGGCAAGGGCGCGCTCGCCAGCCCCCTCGCCGCCCTCCGCGACTACTACCGTCCGGGGGGAGGGGCCGCCCCTTTCGAGCGCCAGGCCCTCATCAAGCTGCGCTTCGTGACGGGCGACGAGCGCCTCGGACGCGAAGTCGAGCGGCTGCGCGACGCCTTCGTCTGGAGCGGCGCACCCTGGGACCGCACGGACGCCCTGCACCTGCGCGACCGCCAGGTCCGCGAGCTGGTCCCCCCCGGCCGATTCAACGTGAAGCTCAGCCGGGGGGGCATGGTGGACGTGGAGTACTCGGTGCAGTACCTGCAGCTCCAGCACGGGCACGCGCACCCGCAGCTGCGCACGCCCCAGACCCTGACCGCGCTCTCCGCCCTGCGGGACCTCGGCTTCGTGTCCCCCACCGAGCACGAGGAGCTCCGCGAGTCCTACCTCTTCTGGAGGCGTCTCGCGGACGCGCTCCGCATGGTCCGGGGGAACGCCCGCGACCTGCTGCTACCGCCGGAAGACGCCGAGGAGTTCCGCTTCCTGGCCCGGCGCCTGGGCTACCGCGGGGCGGATTGGCCGGAGGGCGCACGCGCCCTCGCCGCCGACGTCGCCCGCCACCGGGAGCGGGTGACGTCTTTCTTCGACCGCCGGTTCCGCGACTCGTCCTAGCCCGGTTCCGGTTGCCGTTCCTCGAACACGCGGCGGAAGACCCGGTGGGCGGCCGTGGTGTGGCGGCGGTAGTCCCGGAGGAGCAGCTCCTCCGCGGGGTCGGGCCCGTCCGAATAGCCCAGGCGCAGCGCGCAGGCGCGGAGGGCCTCCCGCTCGCGGGGCAGGGTGTGGGTCTGGGTGTCCGCGACCATCTGGAGCTTGTTCTCCACGTCGCGGAGGAAGATGTAGGCGGGCTCCAGCTCCCTGAGCTCCGCTTCCGGGAGAAGGCCGGCCTCGTGCAGGGCGCGGAGGGCGGGCAGGGTGCCGCGCTCGCGCAGCTCGGTCCGCCGCTGGGCGTGGCGGAGCTGCAGAGCCTGCACCACGAACTCGATCTCGCGGATGCCGCCGAAGCCCAGCTTCACGTGACGGTCCGTCTCCGCCCGCTCCGCCACCTTCTGGTCGAGGCGGCGCTTCACCTCCAGCACCTCGCGCAGCGCGTCCTCCCCGAAGGGACGGCCGAAGACGAAGGGCCGGAGCTCCTTCAGGAAACGGAGGCCGAGCGCGCGGTCACCGGCCACGGGACGGGCCTTCAGGAGGGCGAGGCGCTCCCAGGTCGAGGCCCGGTCGCGGTAGTAGTCCTCGGCCTCCGCGAGCGTGTGGGCGACCTTGCCCGCGCGTCCCTCGGGCCGCAGGCGCAGGTCGACCCGGTAGAGGGCACCCTCCTCGGTGAGGTCGCCGAGGGCGGCGGTGATCCGCCGGGCGAGGCTCCGCGCGAAGTCGCCTCGGGAGGGAGCCCCGGGGCCCCGCCCCATCCCCCCTTCGTCGGAGGCGTAGAGGTACATGAGATCCACGTCCGAGCTGAAGTTCAGCTCCTCGCCTCCGAGCTTGCCCAGGCCCATCACGACGAAGGCGTCCTTGGCCCTCCTCCGCCGCGGCAGCCCGAGCTCGGCGCGCAGGGCGCCGTCCGAGATGTGGAAGGCCTTCTGGATGAGCACGTCGGCGAGGGCGCTGAGGCTCGCCACCGTCTCTTCCACCGAGGACAGGCGCAGCAGGTCGCGGGCCCCGATGTGGAGCAGCTCGCGGCGCTTGGCGATGCGCAGGGCCTCTCGCTGCCTCTGCTCCGAGGGGACGGCGCGGAGCGCCGCCCCCACGTCCGCCGCGATGTCGCGGGCGCCGCGCGCGTGGAAGCGGACGGCGGGATCCGCCACCCAGTAGAACCAGGTGGGGGCGCGGATCAGGATCTCGGCCAGGAAGGGGCTCGCCCCGAAGGTCAGGACCAGCAGCTCCAGGGAGCGCGGGTCGGTCCGGAAGTGCGAGTAGAGGCTCCTCGTGCCGAGGCTCGCCCGCACGAAGCGCTCCAGCAGGTTCAGGCCCTGGTCGGGGTCGGCGGAGCGCGCGAGCGCCATGAGTAGGTCGGGCAGGACCTCGGCCAGGGCTTCGCGGGCCAGCGGGTCTTCGGCCATCGCCTGCAGGTTGCGATCCGCGGCGGGGACGTCGCGGAGGCCGTAGCGCGAGAGAAGGGCCTCGACCTCGCCCGGCTCGAGCCGCGGGGCGAGCAGGAGGTCGCGGACGTCGCGGGCGCTCATGCCGCAGCGATTGTACGGTGAGGGGGCGCCGTCCATTGACTTCCCCCCACGCCGGGGCCACGATCGCGCCCCCTGCCCCTCAAAGGAGCCCAAGATGAAGCGCCTCGTCCTGGCCGTCCTCGCCTGCGCTCTCGCCCCCACCGCAGGCGCGGAGCCGACCGCCGTCCGCGCGGGACGTCTCGTCGATCCCGAGAAGGGCACCATCGCCACGAACCAAGTCGTCCTCGTGGACGGGGAGAAGATCGTGGCCGTCGGTGCCGACGTCGCGGTCCCCCCCGGGGCCACCGTCATCGACCTCTCCGACCTCACCGTGCTCCCCGGCCTCGTGGACGCGCACACCCACCTCGGAATCACTTACAAGGACATCCCCGAGCACGATGTCTACTACCTCACCTACGTGATGGACTCGACGCCGCTCCGCGCCATCCAGGCCGCCTCGAACGGGATCCAGCTCCTCGCTTCCGGCTTCACGGTGGTGCGCGACCTCGGCAACAACGCCCTCTACGCCGACACCGCCCACCGCGTGGCCGTCGACCAGGGCTGGATCCCCGGCCCCACCCTGATCAACTCGGGCCTGATCATCGGCGGCCTCGGCGGGCAGTTCTGGCCGACCCCGGAGATGGCGAAGCAGCACGGGATCGTCTACCCGGAGTACCTCGAGGCCGACACCCCGGACGAGATCGTCAAGGCGGTGCGCCAGAACCTGCTCTTCGGAGCCAAGGTCATCAAGATCTGCGTGGACTGCAAGCCCTGGGGCTATTCCGCGGACGAGATGCGGCTGTTCGTCCGCGAAGCCGCACAGGCCGGGCTCAAGGTCGCCGGGCACGTGCAGACCCCCGAGGGGGCGACCCGCGCCATCGAGGCCGGGATCTGGTCGATCGAGCACGGGTTCGCGCTCACCGAGGAGCACCACCGCCAGATGGCGGCCAAGGGGATCTACCTCGCCTCCACGGACACCCCCAAGGAGTTCGCCCGCAGCCCCGAGGACTACGCCCGCACGGTGGCCAAGCTCAAGAGCGCGTGGCGGAGCGGCGTCCGCGTCACGTTCTCCACGGACATGGACTACTGGCGGACGGGCGACATGCGCAGCCGCGGCGAGCTGACCATCGCCTTTCTCTCGACCTGGAAAGACGCGGGAATCCCCGCCCCCGACACCCTCAAGGCCCTGACCGTCACCGGCTATGCGTGCGCGCAGGTGGACAAGGAGCGGGGCCCCATCCGCGCCGGCCTCGCCGCCGATCTCATCGCGGTCCGGGGCAATCCCCTCGAGGACATCGACGCCCTGCGCGACGTCCGCTTCGTCATGAAGGACGGGCTCGTCTTCAAGCGCGACGGGGTGATGACACCCCAGGCGTTCTTCCACGCCGGGCCCGTCAAGGGCTGGCGAAAGCGCTGAAGGAATCACTGGGGGAGCCGTCTCGGCTCCCCCAGCTCAATGCCCGTCCCTAAATATCGAAATACAGCGAGAACTCGTACGGATGCGGGCGGAGGCGGATGGCGTCGACCTCGTTCTTCCGCTTGTACTCGACCCAGGTCTCGAGGAACTCCTTGGTGAACACGTCGCCCTTGAGCAGGAACTCGTAGTCCTTCTCCAGGTTGTCGAGCACGATGTCCAGCGAGCCCGGAAGCTGCTTGACCTTGGCCGCTTCCTCCGCGGGCAGCTCGTAGAGGTCCTTGTCCAGCGGCTGGCCCGGATCGATCTTGTTCTGGACGCCGTCGAGGCCCGCCATCACGCAGGCCGCGAAGGAGAGGTACGGGTTGCAGGTGGGGTCGGGGGTGCGGAACTCGATGCGCTTCGAGTTCTCCGAGCTGAAGTACATCGGGATGCGGACCGCGGCCGAGCGGTTCCGCGCGCTGTAGGCGAGGTTGATGGGAGCCTCGTAGCCGGGCACGAGCCGCCGGTACGAGTTCGTGGACGGCGCGATGAACGCGAGCAGGGCCGGCGCGTGCTTGAGGATTCCCCCGATGTAGTGCTTGCAGGTCTCCGAGATGTCGGCGTAGCCGCCCTTCTGGTAGAAGAGGTTCTTCCCGCCCTTCCAGAGCGACTGGTGCGTGTGCATGCCCGAGCCGTTGTCCATGAAGATGGGCTTGGGCATGAAGGTCACGGTCTTGCCGTGCTTCTTCGCGGTGTTCTTGGTGCAGTACTTGTACCAGAGCACCTTGTCCGCCATCTTCACCAGGGTGTCGTAGCGCATGTCGATCTCGGTCTGCCCGGCGGAAGCGACCTCGTGGTGATGGACCTCGATCTTCACCCCCACGCTCTCCAGGTTCAGCACCATCTCCGAGCGCAGGTCCTGGTGGTGGTCGGCGGGGGAGACCGGGAAGTAGCCCTGCTTGGCCCGCGCGCGATAGCCGAGGTTGGGGTTCTCCGGCGTCCCTTCGCGGCCGCTCGACCAGTGGCCGCTCTCGGCGTTGATGTGGTAGTAGCCGAAGTTGTAGCCCTGGTCGAAGCGGACGTCGTCGAAGATGAAGAACTCCAGCTCGGGGCCGATGTAGATGGTGTCGGCGATGCCCGTGCTCTTCACGTAGGCCTCGGCCTTCTTGGCCACGTAGCGCGGGTCACGGCCGTAGTTGGCTCCGGTCACCGGGTCCTTCACGTCGCAGATGAGCACGAGGGTGGGCACCGTGGTGAACGGGTCCATCTGGGCGGTGCTGGCGTCGGGCATGAGCAGCATGTCCGACTCGTTGATGGCCTGGAACCCGCGGATCGAGGAGCCGTCGAAGCCGATGCCCTCCGAGAACAGGTCCGTGGTGAGCTCGGCCACCGGGATCGAGAAGTGCTGCCAGAGACCGGGCATGTCGATGAACCGGAGGTCCACGATCTTCGCGCCCTTCTCCTTGGCCAATTTCAGAACGTCACTTGGGGTCATTCCGCCTCCTTCAGGCAGTGTTAACGGAGCGCCGGTCGCATGACCGGCGTCCCGAGTGGGTCAGATCTTGCCGCCGAAGGTCACAACCACTCCGACGGCAAGGGTCGTCTGGGACTTCTTCATAGAGCCGTCGTCCTTGGGGAAGATCGGCTCGTCCGCAAAGTCGGTCCGATACTCGAGCCGCAGCCGGAAGCGCTCGGCCACTACGTGGTCGCTGGTAACGGTCACGCTTTGGGCCTTCGTACCGAGGGTCATGAACCCGCCATCCGTGTCGTCAACATACTCGTAACGTCCCACGAGAGCCCAGTTCGTCTTGGCCTGGAGCTTGGCGTAGCCGTCGATGCCCCACCAGGAGACGTCTCCCTCCTTGCCGTAGTCGAAGTTGGCCATCAGGCTGAGCTTCGGTGAGGGAGACAGGGTCAGGGTGGTGTCGAAGAGGTGCCGGTCGTCCGTGTCGGGCGATTCTTGGCCGAACATGTAGTTGGCGACCGCGGTGAAATTGGAGCTCGGTTTCACCGTTGCCTGAAGGGCCAGGCAGGGAACGTCCCCGAAGATCTCGCTGCTGTTGTTCCAGCCGTTGACCACGAAGCCGGTCAAGCTCAGCTTGTCGTTCACGGGCACGGTGGCGCGAATGCCCACGTGGTAGAAAGGGATGGCCAGGGTGAAGAGCATCGACCGGGTGTAGTTCCAGTCGTCCTGCGACTCGATGACCTCGGCCCCGTGGGGGGTGACGAACTTGCCCAGGTCCCACTGCACCTTGCCGGTGAGCAGGCTGCCATAGGCCTGCTGGATGTTCTTGTAGATCTCCTCGCCCACGACTTTTTCCGGCTCGAAGGACGCCACGATGTCGGCAGTCTTGCCGAAGGCGAGATCCAACCGGAAGCCGACCTTGCTCTCGGGCGTAACCCCTTTCGCGAAGTCCACCTCGGCCTCGCTCAGCGAGAACGCGTTGTACTGGACATCGAAGGCCCGATAGGCAGGGTCGACCTTGTTGAAGTTGTACTCGTAGTAGACGTCCACGTACCCCGTCACCTCGACCTTGGACGGCTCGGGCTCGGGCGTTGGGGAAGGCGAGGGCGACGGGGCCGGATCCTGGGCGCGGACGGGCGCCGCGGCCAGGGCCAGCGAGGCCATGACCGCGGACGCGAATCGTCTCGACAGTCGGCTCTTGCGTGTCATAATCCATTCACTCCAATGGTTCGTTGACGTGACAACGGGGCGGCGCGCCGTGGCCGCGGCGCGCCGCCGGAAATTTCCTTCCCTAATTCGACTCCACTGCCGCCCCCACTTTCTTGGCCGCCGGAGCCGGCGCCGGGACCTCGACATACGAAGATCCCGACGAGCCCGCGGCCAGCCCGAACTCCGGGTAGGCGAGCGCGCCCATCTCGGGCAGGTCCAGGCCCTGCAGCTCGGTCTCCGCCGAGACACGATTGCCAAGGATGGCGTCCACCACCTTGAAGAAGACGTAGAACGAGGCGAAGACGAACACGAAGCAGGTCAGGGTGCCGATGCACTGGGCGACGAACTGTCGGGCGTCGCCGTAGAAGAGCCCGGTGACCGTGCCCGGGACGCCGTTCCAGCCGTCGCCGTACTTGCCGTCGGCGAAGAGCCCGAGCGAGAGGACGCCCCACGCGCCGTTGACACCGTGGACCGAGATCGCACCGACCGGGTCGTCCACCTTGAGCGTCCCTTCGACGAAGAAGACGGAGACGCAGACGAGGACGCCGGCGATCGTCCCGATGAGGACGGAGACGGGTGCGGTCACGAAGGCGCAGGGCGCGGTGATGGCCACGAGGCCCGCGAGCATTCCGTTCGCCATCATGCTCGGGTCGGGTTTCCCGAACCTCGCCATCATGAAGATCATCGAGGCGATGGCCCCGCCGGTCCCGGCGAGCATCGTGTTGGTGGCGACCACCGCGATGCGGAGGTCGGTCCCGGCCAGGGTGGAGCCGGGGTTGAAGCCGAACCAGCCGAAAGCCAGGATCAGCGTCCCCACCAGGGCCATCGGGATGTGGTGGCCGGGCATCGCCACCGGCTTGCCGTCCTTCGTGTACTTGCCGATACGGGGGCCGAGCACCATCGCCCCCGCGAGCGCCGCCACCCCGCCCACCATGTGCACGACCGAGGAGCCCGCGAAGTCCACGTGTCCGTGGCCGAGGCCGAAGTTCGTGCCGAGATCGGAGAGCCAGCCCCCGCCCCACACCCAGTTTCCGAAGAGGGGATAGACGAACATCGACATGAAGAACCCGTACACGAGGAACGAAGACCACTTCCAGCGCTCGGCCATCGCTCCCGTGGGGATGGTCACCGCGGTGTCCATGAACACCATCTGGAAGAGGAACAGGGCGTAGACCCCCACGTCGTAGACGTCGCCGCCCATGAAGAATCCCTTGGTGCCGAACAGGTCCCAGGCCTTGCCGAAGAGCGTGACCGAGAACTCGCTGGTCAGCGGCGGGGTTCCGCCCAGGGCCGCTACCGCACCCACTCCCCCCATCTGAAGGGCGAAGCCGCAGATCCAGTACCCGAGCATGCCGATGGGATAGACCATGTAGTTCATGGAGAACGTGTGGGCCGCGTTCTTGGCGCGGGTGAAGCCCGTCTCCACCATGGCGAACCCGGTCTGCATGAACATGACCAGGAAGCCGGCGAGCAGGGTCCAGACGATGTTGATCGAGACCTTGTTGTGGCCGACCGTGTCCATGACCTCGGCCAGCGTGGGCTTGGCCGGATCCTTCACCGGAACGTCGGCGGCGGTGCCCGTCACCGCCCCCGTCGGGTCTGGCCCGCGCGGCTCGGCCGGGGCCGGAGCGGCCTGCGCCGTCGGCTCCGCGACCGCGGCCGGCGGTTCCTGGGCCGACGCCCCCATGGACCGCGCAATGAATACGGCGACCGCGAGAGCTGCCCCGACCCCGAAGCCACGCATCAGCCTTCTGGCTCTATCGCTCATGATTTCGACCTCCATGGTTCGTCTTCTCACCTCGCAACCAAGGGCGCTCGGGGGCCTGGCCGGACCCCCGGCGCCCGAACTCTCAACCCCGTCTCGTCTCTGGCGTCCCGGCCGCGCTCATGCCGAGCGCCGATCCGCCCCCGAAGTTGTAGGCGACCTCGCCGTGCAGCGTGACGTCGAGCCCGGTGAGCTCGTCCTCTTCCGCCACCCGGAGCGGGACCACGAGCTTCACGAGCCTGAGGATGACGAACGTGCCGACGAGGGCGAGGGCCCAGCCCGCGGCGACCCCGAGGAACTGGATGCCCAGCTGGCCCGGGTTGCCATAGAAGAGCCCGTCCGCGCCCGCGGGGTTGACCGCCTTGGTCGCGAAGAGGCCGGTGGCGAGGGCGCCCCACGTGCCGCCGAGGCCGTGCACCCCGAACACGTCCAATGAGTCGTCGTAGTTGAAGCGGGGCTTCAGCAAATTGACGCCCAGATAGCAGATCAGCGCGCAGCCGATGCCGATGGCGAAGGCGGCGGGCACGGTGACGAAGCCGGCGGCGGGAGTGATGGCCACGAGCCCGGCCACTGACCCCGTCACCGTTCCGAGCACGGTGGGCTTGCCGCGGTGGACCCACTCCACGAGCGCCCAGGTGAGGCCCGTCACCGCGGCGGCGATGTGGGTGGTCACGAACGCGCTCGCGGCGAGGCCGCTCGCCCCCAGGGCGCTGCCCGCGTTGAATCCGAACCACCCGAACCAGAGGAGCGAGCCCCCCAGGAGCGTCATGGGCACGCTGTGCGGCGGGAAGCTCGCCTTGGGATGACCGCGACGCCGTCCCACCACGATCGCGGCCACGAGCGCGGAGACACCGGAGCTGATGTGGACGACCGTTCCCCCCGCGAAGTCCAGGGCTCCCCGCTTCATGAGCCAGCCGCCGCCCCAGACCCAATGGGCGAGGGGGTCGTAGACGAGGGTGGCCCAGAGCAGGCTGAAGAGCACGAAGGCCGAGAAGCGCATCCGCTCCGCGAAGGCGCCCGTGATGAGCGCGGGCGTGATCACCGCGAATACCCCCTGGTAGATCGCGAACGCGAGGTGGGGGATGGTCTGGCCCGTGATCGGATCCTGCCCGACGCCTCCGAAGAAGAGGAAGTCCAGCCCGCCAATCCAACCCCCCTTGTCCGGGCCGAAGGCCAACGAGTAGCCGAAGAGCACCCACTGGACGCTGATCAGGCACAACAGGAAGAAGCTGTGCATGAGCGTGGAGAGGTAGTTCCGGTGGCTGACCAGGCCTCCGTAGAAGAGGGCCAGCCCCGGCGCCGTCATCAACATGACGAGGGCGGTCGACGTCAACATCCAGGCGGTGTCGCCGGAGTTCACCGCGGGGGCGGCCGCCTCCTGGGCGAGGGCGGGAAGGGACACGAACGCGAGCCCGGCGGTGAGCAGGGCAAGGACCGTTCTTGGCACGCGGGAGTGACTCTCTGTCATCTCTTTCACCTTTCTCGTGGCCTAGAGGGCCGCCTCGCCGCGCTCCCCGGTGCGGATGCGCACGACGTCTTCCAGGTTGCAGACGAAGACCTTCCCGTCCCCGAACTTGCCGGTCTTGGCCGTCTTGAGGACCGCGTCCACGGCCTGCTCGACCAGCTCGTCGCCCACGGCCACCTCGATCTTGATCTTGGGCAGGAACTCCACCTTGTACTCGCTGCCCCGGTAGGTCTCGGTGTGGCCCTTCTGGCGGCCAAAACCCTTGACCTCGGTAACCGTCATCCCCACGATGCCCACTTCCTGGAGGGCGGTCTTGACCGCTTCCAGGAGATGCGGCCGCACGATGGCTTCGACCTTCTTCATCACGCCTCCTTGCTCAAGATTCGCGTCCGCTCTTCACCCCCAGGGCGGAGAGCAATGCCTCTTCCACTCCCGCGCGGGCCTCCGGGGCGAGCTTTCGACCCTCCGCGTCCGTCACGTAGAAGACGTCCAGGGCCAGGGCCTTCTCGGTGGCGATCCTCGCGAAGCGGAGGTCGAGCCCGAGCCCGGAAAGAGTGTGGGAGAGCGTGTAGGCCAGGCCCGGCTGGTCGGCCGCCCGCACCTCGACCACGGTGGCGGTGGACGACGCTTCGAGGTCGAAGCGCACGCGCGGCTCCTTGGCCGCCCGCCCCCAGAGCTTGCGGGGGCGGCGCGCACCCACCCGCCAGCGCTCCACCGCGGCGGCCACGTCCAATCGCCCCACCGCCGCCTCCACCAGCGCGCGGCCGATCCGCTCGCGCCGCTCCGGAAGGACCGGACGGTGGGCCTGCTGCTCGCTGACCCGGAACGTGTCGAGGGCTCGCCCGTCCCGCCGCGTGAAGACGTCGACGCTCAGGATGTCGAGCCCGTGCGCGGTGAGGGTGCCGGCGAGGCTGGCGAAGAGCCCGGGTCGGTCGAGCGCGATCACCGTCAGCTCCGTCACCCCTTCCTCTTCGGGGTCTCGCCACTCGGCGAGCGCGGAGCGCTCGCCGAGAGATTGGAGAAGCCGGAAGTGGCGGGCCATCCGGGCCGCGTCCGTAGTCCCCAGGTAGCGGGGCGGCATCTGGGCGAAGTGCTCGTCGATCTGGGCCGCCGGGAACTCCGCGGCGAGCGCCGCCCGCGCTCCTTCCCGGGCCGCCCCGTCGTCGCGCGTCCGGCGGCGCCGCTCCCCGCCCGGCAGGTGGGGCCGCGTGCGGCCGTAGAGGCTCCAGAGGAGCGAGGCCTTCCAGTCGTTCCAGATCCCGGGGCCGACGCCGCGATGGTCGGCGTAGGTCAGGATCATGAGCTGGTTGAGGCGATCGAGCGTCTCCACCCGGCGCGCGAAGGCCTCGGCGAGCCCGGGCTCGGTCACGTCCCGCTGCTGGGAGAGCTGCGACATCTCCAGGTGCGCGCCCACCAGGAACAGGACGTCCGCGGCGGTGCGCGGCTCCAGCCCCAGGCGGCGCACGATCCGCTCCGCGATCTTCACTCCGCGCGCGACGTGGCCGCCCCCCCGGCCCTTCCCGATGTCGTGGAGCAGGAGCCCCAGGTAGAGCGCGGTCCGGTTCTCGATCTCGGCGAAGACCCGGGGGAAGGCCGCGGGCACGCCCTCCTCCCCGCGCGCCACCTCGTCGAGCGCGGCGATCGCCTTCAGCGTGTGCTCGTCCACGGTGTAGCGGTGGAAGTGGTCGTGCTGGACGAGGAAGGTGATGCGCGCGAACTCCGGGATGAGCCGCCCGAGGAAGCCCGTCTCGTGGAGCTCGCGCAGAGCGGGGGCCACGCGCCCGGGCCGGTCGAAGAACCGCAGGAAGGCGCGGCTCGTGCCGCGCGAGGTGCGGAACTCCACGTCCACCTGCTGGAGGCGCTCGCGCACCGCGTGCCGGAGCGAGTCGCTGAGCCGCGCCCCCTCCGCCTGGGCCACGGCCACGGCGTCGAGGACGCGCAAGGGCCCGCCCTTGAAGTCCGGTTCCCCGCGCGAAGAGCTCCCCGCCCTGGACCTCGAAGCCGCTGCGCACCCGCGACCGCGACGGCTTCGCGGCGGGCACGTGGTGGAGCAGGAAGCGGGTCGAGAGCTGGAAGAGCTCGGACGCGCGCCGGTAGTAGTCGCGCATGAAGAGCTCGGAGGCGAGGAGGCCGCCCCGGGCCTGGTACCCGAGGTTCTTGGCCAGCTCCGGCTGGAGGTCCAGGGTGAGGAGATCGGCGCGGCGCCCGGTGGCGAAATGGGCCTCATTGCGGACGCGGGAGAGGAAGTCGTGGGCGCGACGCGCGACCACGTAATCCTCGTCTCCCAGCCAGCCCTCACGGTGCAGCCCCTGGAGGCCGCGGCTCCCGTAGAGCGCGTGGCCGAGCCAGATCACGGCGTGCAGGTCGCGCAGCCCTCCCACGCCCTCCTTGACGTTCGGCTCCTGGAGCCCGACCGCGTGGCCCCACCGCGTGTGCCGCTCTTCCAGCTCCGCCCGCATCAAGGCGAAGAAGTCGCGGGTCGCGCGGGCGTCGCCCAGGCCGGCCTCCACCTGCTTGGCGAGGACGGCGAACAGGTCGGCGCTGCCCGTGACGAGGCGCGCCTCCGTGAGGGTCGTGCGCGCGTGCAGGTCCGTGCGGGCGAGCGAGACGCATTCGCGAGCCGAGCGGACGGCGTGGCCCACGCTCAGGCCCACGTCCCACAGGATCTGGAGCGCCCGCTCCACGAACCGCCGCAGGCCGTCGGAGACACGGCCCGCGTGCAGGAAGAGCAGGTCCACGTCCGAGTACGGGGCCAGCTCGCGCCGCCCGTACCCGCCGAGCGCGACCACTGCGCACTGAACCAGCTCCCGGCGAGCCGCGCGGTCCGCTTCCTCCGCGGCCACCTGGCAGACGCGGGTCACGACCAGGTCCACCTGGTCGCTGCGACCCCCCGCGATCTCGGCGCCGCCCAGGCCGAGGCGATGGCGCATGCGGAGCCGCTCGGTCTCGAGCCTCAGGAAGCGCCGGAAGGCCTCGACCTGTCCGGTGCGCGAATCGCCCAGAGCGTGCCGCTCCAGTGAATCGCGCCCGGAAAGGGCGAGCCGCTCGGTTTCCATGGTCGGGAGACATGCAGCAAGCGTCGTACCGCGGGCCGCGATCGGAGGACCGACGTCGAAATGCCTGGGTTGAAAGCTAGTTGGGCTGTCGAAGCTCAAGCCTGGCGCGACATGGAATCCGAGACAAAATTGTTGGTTCCTGGCGCGCCCCCTTCAGGGCTGTCGGCCCGGAGCAGGACGCCGGGGCCGTGGGGGTGCGCATCCGATCGGCTCACGGGACCTCGCGCGACGGACCTCGGGCAGTGGGGCCATCGGACGACAATTTTGTCGTCCTCGGGCCCCGCCCGCCCACGCGAACGTCGGAGCTCAGAGGTCGGTGACCGCCCCCAGGCTGCTGCTGGAGACGAGCTTCGCGTACTTCGCGAGCACGCCGCTCGTGTAGCGAGGGGCCGGAGGCGTCCAGGCGGCGCGGCGTCGCGCCAGCTCCTCGTCCGCCACCTCGAGGCGGAGCAGCCGCGCTTCCGCGTCGATGGTGACGGGCTCCCCCTCCCGCACCAGGGCGAGCGCCGCCCCCGACCGCCGCCTCGGGGGCCACGTGGCCCACGACCATGCCGTAGGTCGCGCCCGAGAAGCGGCCGTCCGTCACCAGGCCCACCGAGTCGCCCAGCCCCGCCCCGATGATGGCGGAGGTCGGGGAAAGCATCTCGCGCATTCCCGGGCCCCCCTTGGGGCCCTCGTAGCGGATCACGACCACGTCCCCCTTCCGTATCTTGCCCGCGAAGATCGCGGCGAGGGCAGCCTCCTCGGAGTCGAAGACGCGGGCGGGGCCCGTCATCCGCGGCGTCTTCACGCCGGAGATCTTGGCCACCGCCCCCTCCGTGGCCAGGTTCCCGCGCAGGATCGCAAGGTGTCCCTGCGCATAAAGCGGCCGATCCCAGGGGCGGATCACGTCCTGACCGGCGGGGGGCGTTTCCGGCACTCCTGCGAGCGCCTCCGCCACGGTCTTCCCCGTGATCGTGAGCGCGTCCCCGTGGATGCGCCCGTGGGCGAGCAGGATCTTCATCACCTGGGGGATGCCTCCCGCCCGGTGGAGGTCGGTGGTCACGTAGCGGCCGCTCGGCTTGAGGTCGCAGAGCACGGGCACCCGGGCCCGGATCGTCTCGAAGTCGTCCAGCACGAGGGGGACCCGCGCCGCATGGGCGATCGCCAGGAGGTGGAGCACGGCGTTCGTGGAGCCCCCCACCGCCATCACCACCGCGATCGCGTTCTCGAAAGCCGCGCGGGTGAGGATGCGGCGGGCGCGGAGCCCGGTCCGGACCGCTTCCACCAGCACCCGCGCGGACGCGGTCGCGCTCTCCGCCTTCTCCGCGTCCTCCGCGGCCATGGTCGACGATCCGGGCAGGCTCATGCCCAGGGCCTCGATCGCGGAGGACATGGTGTTCGCGGTGAACATGCCCCCGCAGGCGCCCGCTCCCGGGCACGCGTTGCGTTCGATCGCCAGCAGCTCCTTCTCGTCGATCTTGCCCGCCGCGTGCGCCCCCATCGCCTCGTACACGCTCCCGATCGTGAGGACGCGTCCTCCGAGGTGGCCGGGCTTGATCGTCCCCGCGTAGACGAAGAGCGCGGGGATGTCCATGCGGGCGATCGCGATCATCGCCCCCGGCATGTTCTTGTCGCAGCCCCCGAGGGCGAGGACCCCGTCCATGGCCTGGCCGTTGCACGCGGTCTCGATGGAATCCGCGATGACCTCGCGGGACACCAGGGAGTACTTCATCGCCTCCGTGCCCATCGCGATCCCGTCGCTCACGGTGATGGTCCCGAAGACCTGGGGCATGACCCCCGCCGCCTTGAGGGCCGCCTCCGACCGGAGGGCAAGCTCGTTCAGCCCCACGGTGCAGGGAGTGACGTTGCTGTAGCCGTTGGCCAGGCCCACCAGGGGCTTGGCGAAGTCGGCGTCGGAGAAGCCCACCGCGCGCAGCATGGCGCGGCTGCCGGATCGGCCCGTCCCTTCCAGGATCTGACGGCTGCGACGCTCCTCGGCCATCGAACCTCCCGCGCGGAGCGCCATTCTAGCGCCGAGGGGGGGCGGAGGGGCGGGACCCCCGCGCCCTGGCCCGAAGTATGTGTAAAGTAGAGGCGGCCGCCCGCCGCCATGCGCTTCTGAGATGGCTCGAATCGCGGGTAGGCACGGCCGTCATCGAACAGGGGCAAGGAATGGATCTTCGCCAGCTCGAGATGTTCCGCTCCGTGGCCGAGGAAGGCACGTTCAGCCGGGCCGCGGAGCGCCTGCGCGTCTCCCAGTCCGCGATCAGCCGCCAGGTGAAGCTGCTGGAGGAGGAGCTGGGGGGGCGGCTCCTCCACCGGGGCGCGCGCAAGGTGGCCTTGAGCCCGGCCGGGGAGCTGCTGCTGCGCACCGCCCACCGCGTGCACCGTGAGGTGGAGGACGCGGTCTCCCAGATCTCCGACACCCACGCCCTGCGCCGCGGGAGCCTGTGCCTGGCCGGAGGGATGACGGTCTGCATGTTCATCCTCCCCCCGGTGCTCAAGAGGTACCGCCGGCTCTACCCGGGGGTGGACCTGCGGGTGGTCTCGGGGCCTTCGGAGGAAATCCTCCGCAAGATCCGCGCGCGGGAGGTGGACCTCGCCCTCCTCACCCTCCCCGTGGTCGCGGACGACCTCGAGGTCGTGCCCGTGCTCAAGGAAGAGATGGTGGTGGTGACCGCTCCCGGCCATCCCCTCTCCCGAGAGCGGAGCATCGACGCCAAGAGCCTGGGCAAGTTTCCCCTCATCCTCTACGAGGCGGGCTCCAACACCCGGCGCGTGCTCGACCAGTTTCTCCTGGAGGAAGGGGTCCCCGTGCGGGTGGCCATGGAGACCGAGAACGTCGAGATCATCAAGGCCATGGTGGGGGCAGGCCTGGGCGTGACCATCGTCCCCTACGCCGCCATCGCCCGCGACGTGCGCGCGCACCGGCGGCTGGCCTTCGCGCGCCTGCGGGGCCGTCGCCTCTTCCGCGAGACGGGCTGGGTCTACCTGAAGTCCGACTACGTCCCCCGCGCCATCACCGAGATGACGCGGGTCTTCGGGGAGATGCGAGGCCGGTTCCGAGACAAGCCGCCCGCGCCCTGAGGCCGCGCGTTGACAGCCGCGGGCCGCGCCAACTAGTATTGTTGCTTCGTTGCTTCGTTTCTTCGTTCCCACCGACGGTGCCGGAGTGGTGGAACTGGCAGACACGCACGTTTGAGGGGCGTGTGGAGAAATCCGTGCGGGTTCGAATCCCGCCTCCGGCACCATTTCTGACCCTTTAGAATTAGCAGCGCGGTGTGGTCAAGGTCGGTTCACGCAATCCCACGTCAATGCTGATCGGCTCGATGTGGGAATCGAGCAGCGACTCGTAGCCGACGACCGCGTTGTACTGAGCAGACGCGTTGGCTGGCCCCACGAAGCGGTTGGACGAGCTGGAACCTGGGGAAAAGCGTCGGGATGTCGCCGATGAACTGGCTTGAGCCCCTCGGCTCTTCGAGCTCCTTACTGGGTGCGTCCGACCTGCCTGTGTCCCGAGGGGTCCGCAACGCCGGCCTGCGGACCCGCCCTGACGCGCCCGCGGTGCAGACTTCCTCTCGCCCGCTCCGGCGGGTCTCGGGAAGCAGTTCTGCTCGCGGTGGACATGGACCCGCTGTCGCTGCTGTGCCGGCTGGCCACCAGCGTACCTCCACCGCGGTTCCACACCGTGAAGTACGCGGGAGTGCTGGCGCCGGCGAGCCTGTGGAGGTCGCGTCTCGCACCGACGTCGCCCGCCCAAGCCGCCGCCGCGAGCGACGAGCCGGGTAGGCCGGATCACGCGGGGGGCTACCGTCCCTGGGCGGAGCTTCTGGCGCGTACCTTCGCGGTGGACGTGCTCGCCTGTCCCACCTGCCAGGGGCGGATGAAGCTGCTCGCGCTGGTCAAAGGTCCCGCGAGTATCGCCCGTTACCTCGCCACGGTGGGCGAGGCGACCGAGGTGCCCCAGCGGTCGCCGGGTCGCGGTCCGCCGTACTGGAAGAGCCGCGTGCTACGCCTTAAGGTGCTCGGTGACGAGGACGAGGCCGCAGGGCGTGGCCACGGGGCAGGCGAGGAGGTAGCGTAGCCGCGGGCGGAGAGCGTGGGTGGACCACTGTGCGGTGGAGTGTGCGCGCGGCGCGGCGTTGGCGCGACCGAGCACCCCGGACCGGGACGAGCGAACGTGCAGGGTGCCTCGAAGGCAGGGGTTGGCCACCGCGACGATGCGGGTTGCCTGGCCAACCGCCCTTGTTTCACTTACGCTCTCGATGTCCACGATCACGGCCTTCACAAAAAGGTGCCGAGGAGCGTGTTCTCTCGGGGAGAAGGATGCTGGCGTGGCCGTTTGGGACGACCACGCCAGCGAGCTGGAGCCTTGCGGCTTTCGCCTCCTCTACGTGCTTCGCGGCCTAGTTGTCGATGCAACGCGTGAACACCGTGGCGGTCACGGTGGCAGCGGTGTTGGGGTTGCGGAGGTACTCTTGCCAAGTGGCGCCTGAGACCACGTGGTCGGCTGTGAGGACAGCGTTGACGCCAGTACCGGAGTTGCTTTGCCCACCAGAGACCACGGTCGTGCCGGCCGGACAAATCCCGCCGCTGACGAATTGGGCGGTATTGATCGGTATGGTCGTGGTAGTGCCAACCATGTTCGTGAGGGCCGCCGTCTGCGAGAAGAACCCCGTCGCCTGCTCGTAGTAGCCCATCACGTCGATGATCACATGGGTCGGGCCGCCGAAAGCCTGGAAGGTTACGTCGCCGGCACAAGCGAAGCAGCCGGTGAGCGTGCCGGCGTTGGCGATGGCGGTAGCACCCGGGAAGAAGTTGAGGAAGCTCGCGTTGGGCACCGTCCCGCCAAACGGGAATGTCCTGAGGTTTCCGCTGGTGGAGAAGCCGGTGACGGAGACGTTGGCCGCCCAGCCGTAGTGGCTGAAGGCGGGTAGCCCGGCGCAGCTCGTATCCCCACCCTGGCCCGCGGTGAATCCGTCCGTGGTCAGGTCGAATACCCTTGGCGCCCCTGGGTTGAGGATGCCGGTCCGCGCGCCCGTGCCCCGGGTGTCGACGATGCGACAGGGCGCGATGGGAGTGAATACGAGCGAGTCCGTCCCGGCACCCAGGGCATTGGGAACGACGCCCGCCCGCGGCTGGGGCTGGGTCAACGTATTCACATATTGTGCAGCGCCGATCTTGCCGCGCAGCACCCCGACCATGGTCTTGAAGTCACCGACGAGCGATGCCCCGTAGAGCCGCCACGGGTACGCCTCCATCGCGATCGGCTTGAGCTCGCGCTGGACATCGTAGCGGTCGCGGTCGAGCTGCGCCGCCCAACTCCCGAGCAGCTCGTCGACGAACGCTTCCTTGTTCCCCTCGATCCGGGCCAGCTCCGCCTGGATCGCCCACGACCGCTCGATCGCCGCCTGATCGATCGCCTTAGAGGCACTCGCGTCGCCGTCCGCGCCCTTCGCGCCGCCGGCTCCCACGGCGACCAACGCCACGGCCACTGCCATCTTCGATACTCTGGACATGCCGCGACCTCCTCACAGATCTGAAACGATTAGCCAACGAAAACGCTTCCCCCATGGGAAGCCGATGCTGTCCTCGACGTGGAGGAATGTCAACGGGGCGTGAGCGGCGCCACGCCCGCGGGCGGCCTGCCCCGGGGTAAGCGCGGTCACGCCCCGCGAGCATCTTGCGCAGCACGGTGTGGAGGATGCCCACGGGGCAGGCGAGGAGGTGGCGTAGCCGCGGGCGGAGAGCGTGGGTGGACCACGGTGCGGTGGAGTGTGCGCGCGGCGCGGGGTTGGCGCGACCGAGCACCCCGGACCGGGACGAGCGAACGTGCCGGGGTACGATCACGGAGGCCATAGGTAGGGGCTGGCCGCCCGCGAAGACGCGGCTCGACTGGGCAATCGCTCTTGTTTCACCTACGCTCCGCACGCGGCCGATCAGCGACAAGCGCTTCGCTCGGAAGATGTCCAGGCAAGCTCGTCGCCCGAACCCAGTAACTACGCGACCGTAAGGCTCTTCCCCAAGACGATCGCTTCACGGGCTCGAGTCGCTCGTTCGCAGCCGCTCGGGCTACGCACGCCTACTCCGGACCCGTTTCAAGCCAAGGCGCATGCTGTCGCGGAGCCGGTGCGGTTTCTCGCTGTAGCGCATTCTCGGCGACGTGGTGGGGAAGACTACGGGCACCCGTGCTATTCTCGGAAGGCTCGTTGCTAGATCACTCGTTTGCCGACAACATTCCGGCATGGGCGCGTGTGTGTGATACGTGTGTCTTGTATGGATTTTTATACGGTCTGGCGTTTCTGGCGTTTCTGCAGTTCCAGTAACTTACGTTGGCTCAATACCCCCGAAGCGTTCGAATCCCGCCTCCGGCACCAACTCCCTCTGCCGCCCCGCTCCTCGCACGAATCCTAGCTTTCCCCTTGCGACTGCCCGGCTAGCCCCAAGAGCACTATCGGCAAGCCCAGGGCCTCCGGCGAGGCTCCCGCGGAAAGGAAGACGGCGGCCAGGGCCGCGATCGCCGCGCCCGCCATCGCGTCCAGCCGCCCTCTCGCGACGAGGACCAGGAGCGCTGCCGTGACGAGCCACGCGGCCATCACGAGCGCCGGTGGTGACACGGCCCCCCCCCAATAGAAGAAGACGTTGGCCACCCCCACTCCCGGTTCCGCGGGAGGCATTGCGAACAAGGTCGTGAGCCAGGCTCCCCCATCGGGCCAGGCCGCGGGAAGGACGAGAAGCCCGTAGCCCAGCAGGAACCCGGCGGCCGACCGGCGCCAGGCCGGCCGCATCTCGAGCAACGCGAATGGAGCCGCGAGCGCCGCGCGAGCGTCGAAGGCCGCGGCCATCCCGGCCAGAAAGCCGGCGAGGCCGGGCTGGCGGCGGCGTACCGCCAGAAAGGAGGCCACGAGGGCGGCGGCGGGCAACACGACGGGAGAGCCGAGGATCGATCCCATCGCGAGCGGGGGCACGAGCACGAGCGCGATCGCGGCCGGCGCAAACGACGGGGCGACGACCCGTGCGGCCGCCGCGGCCAGGACCAGGAGAGCCGCGAGAAGCAGCGGCCGCGGGTCGCGCATGCCCAACCGGCGAAGAAGGGCGACCAGCGTCATCGTGCCGGGAGCCGAGAGCGGCTGGTCGGGGATCAACTCCGCGGGCGGCTCCAGGCGGAAGCTGGTAGAGAAAGCCTCCCGACCGATCGGCACCAGGGTGGCCGGCGGCACGTAGGGGCTTCTTCCCTGGGCCAGGAGCGCCGCGTCGGCCTGCACCTGCACCGTCCAGCGATCCTGGGCGCGGACGACGCCGGTCCGCTCGCCGACCCTGAGCACTACCCACGCGGGGATGGCGACCACGACGAGCGCCGCCGCCGCCCCCATCGCCATCCGCGCTTTGCGCCGCATTCCGAGCGCGGCCCCCACCAGGTAGGCCACGGCCAGGCCCGCGGCGGTCGCGCTGAAGACGAGCCCCAGCGGATCCGGGGTCAGGCCGGGACCGGCGCGGGGACCGAGCGCGGCCGCGATCCCACCCAGGCGCGCGGGAAGACCCGCGGCCGCCGCCTGCTCCCACGTCTCGCGGAAGACGGCGTTCTCCGCGATCTCCACCGCGAGCAGCAGCAGCAGCAGGGGCACGAGGGCCACGTCCGGACGGCGCCCCAGCCCGAGAAAGGCCACGGGCAGGAGGACCGCGGCCGGGATGAGGTAGTTCGGATGCACGACCCGCGAGAAGTAGAGCGAGAGGAGCAGGGCCGCGCTGCCCGTGAAGAGCGCGGCCACGGGTGTCCCCTCGCGGAGCTGCCGGCGCAGGAGGAGCAGGCCGAGGGGGACGAGAACCAGGTAGGAGACCCCGAACGGGAAGTAGTCCTGCAGGCTCTTCACGCGCCCGAAGTAGATGAGGAAATTCGCGAAGCCGAAGCCGGGCGTGCCCCCGAGGGGGTAGTTGTCGGCCCCGGGGAGGCCGACGTTGTAGACCACGATGTCGCCCCAGAAGGCCCGAAAGTCGAGGGCGGCCAGGGGGAGAACGACCCCCAGGAAGACCGCGGCCGCGGTCCCGAGCGGCGGGAGAAGCCGCGACCACGCCTCGCGGCGCGCGAGATCGGAGAAGCGGTGGGCCCCGGAGAGGGCCACGAGCAGGAAGGGCGCGAAGGGCCAGGCCAGCTGCTTGGTGGCGCAGGCGAGGCCGATGAGAGCTCCCGCCGCCCTGGCCCGGCCCTCGCGCGCCAGGAGCACCGCCCCCAGCACCATGGCCACGAACACCAGGTCGTTCGCGCCGAAGATCTGGTGCCAGTAGACGAGGGGGTTGAGGGCGGCCACTCCCGCCGCGGTCAAGCGTAAGGGTCCCTCCGCGGGCAGGCAGGCCGCGAGCACGATGGTGAGCGCGTAGAACAGCAGGGTCACGAAGCGCGGGTCGAAAGGCAAGCCGAGGACGCGCGCGAGCAGGTAGAGCGGGGCCATCACGAGGTGCGTGCCCGGCAGGTACGCGTGGTGGTGGAGGATGGGGTTCGTCCCGAGGCCTTCCCAGAAGCTCGAGGCGCGAGCCTGTCGCCCGAGCATGGTCTTCGAGTAATCGGCGCCGTACGGGCTCTCGCCGGAGAGGATCTTGTCGAGGGCGAGGGGGAGCTGGACGACCCCGCCGTCCTGCCCGTAGGGGCGTTCGGTGGCTACGCCCATGGCGACGAAAGCGGCGGTGGGCGCCACCACCAGGACGAGGCTGGCCGCGGCGATGACGCGCGCGCGGCAGCGCAGGGAGGCACCCCGCAGCTCCGAGGACGAGATAGAGAAGGGCGAAGGCCACGGCCAGGGCCGACAGGAGAAGGGCCACGGGGTCGCGGTCGAGGTCGGGGGCGGCCCGCGGCCAGAGAAGCGCGAGCGCGGCCGGGATCTCGGCGAAGCGCGCGTCGTGGAGCAGGCGCCAGGCGAGGACGCGCGGCGGATCGTGAAGCGCCAGATCGCGGGCGATCAGGAGGAGGAGGGCGGGAACGACGGCCGCGTCCGCCGGGAGGCGCCGGAGGGCGGCGGTCAGCCTACTTCTCGCGGAGCGGGGAGGTGTCGACGCGCGCCCCGCAGGAGCAGACCAGGCTGCGCACCTTCCATTCGATCTTCAGGAGCCGCCCGCAGGCCGAGCAGCCTACGTAGTTGCCGGGGGCGTAGGGGGCACGGGCGGCGCGGCGCCCGGCCGTTTCAACCGGGGGCGGAGCCGGGCGCGGGGTTCGAAACGAGAACGCCACGAGCACGAGCTTACGCCCCGCCTCCGGCCCGGGCAAGCGCTTCAAATCACATCCGGACTCCGGTCACATCTCGCGCAAGCGCCGGTTGCGCACGCGGACGACGGCCGCGAGGAGGGCCAGGATCCCCGCGAAGGCGCCCATGACCGCGGGCGCACCGAGCCCCTTCACGAGGCCGCCCGCGACCAGGCTCCCCACCGGCCCGCCCCCGCGAAAGGCGAGGCCGAAGATGCTGAGCACGCGCCCCCGCAGCTCGTCGGGGGCGTTCTCCTGCACCAGCGAGTTGAGGGTGGAGAAGGCGGTCACGAGCGTGAAGCCCGAGACGACGAGGAGGGCCATGGACACCCATTGCCAGCGCGAGAGAACGGCGACGAGGGTCGCCACCCCGTAGACCACGAAGCTCGAAAGCAGCAGGCGGCCGCGCCCGGGGACATGGCCGCGATGGGCGGTCGTGACCGCCCCCACGATCGCCCCCACGCCCAGGCTGGTCAGGAGAAGGCTGTAGCCGGCCGCGCCCGACCGGAGCACGTCCCCCGCGATCACGGGCAGATAGGTGATGAGGGGAAAGGCGAGGAAGCTCCCCGCCGCCCCCAGCAAGGTGAGGATGGACAGGGTGGGGCTCGAGGCCACGTGCCGCAGTCCCGCCTTCAGGCTCTCCGTCATGCTCCCCTTGGGCGCGGCCGCGGGGGGCGGGAACTCGATCCGCCAGAGGGCGACGATCACGGCCAGGAAGGAAAGGGCGTTCGCGGCGAAGCACGCACCCGTTCCGGCACGGGCCAGGAGCAGCCCCGCCACCACCGGCCCGATCGCGCGCGAGAGGTTGAACTGCAGCGAGTTCAGGGCCACCGCGTTGGGGATCTTGTCCGGGGGAACCAGGCTCGTGAGCACGGCCTGGTAGGTGGGCGCGGACTGGGACTGGGCGAGGCCGGTGAGGAAGGCGATGATCAGGATGGCCCCGATGCCGAGCCGGTCGAAGGCGTAGAGCCCGGCCAGGCTCGCGGCCATCGCCATCTGGAAGACCTGGGACGTGAGGAGGATCCGCCGGCGGCTCACGCGGTCCGCCACCACACCCCCCACGAGCATGAACGCGATGAGCGGCGTCTCCGCGGCGAAGGAGCGCAGGCCCAGGTAGACGGGGTTGCCGAGCCGGGTGTGGATGAGCCAGGACATGGCCACGTCCTGGGTCCACGTCCCGATGCTGGAGAGGAACGCGCCCGTCCACAGGAGGCGGAAGCTCCGGAACGCGAACGCGGAGAGGAAACCCGGGAGCTTCCCCTCCTCGGTCAAGGGCGGCGGCTCAACGGAGGCCCCAGGCCTCGATCGCCTTTCGGGCGTCCGCGTCGTTCACGTCGACGCGCAGGGGGGTGATCGCCACGTAGCCGTCGCGCAGCGCCCCCGCGTCCGTCTCCGGATCCATGTCGGCCGGCGGCGTCCAGATGTTCCAGAAGTAGATCTGGTGCTCCGGGTTCTCGCGCCGATCGAATCGGGTCACGCCCGCCTCCAGGCTGTGGCGGACGACCTTGATCCCCTTGATCTCCAGAGCCGGAAAATTCAGCGACAGGAACGTGCCCCGGGGAAGGCCCCGCTTCAGCGTCTCCCCCGCCACCCGGGCGAGCACGGAAGCCCCGGGGCCGTAGTCCATCTTCGGGGAGCTGACCAGGCTCGCCGCGATGGAAGGAATCCCGTCGAAAGCGGCTTCGCGGGCCGCGCCGAGCGTGCCCGACACGTAGATCGTGAGGCCGGCGTTGTCGCCGCGGTTGATGCCGGACACCACGAGGTCGGGCTTCTCGGGCAGGAGCGCGCTCAAGGCGAGGCGGACGCAGGTGGCGGGCTTCGCGGAGATCCGGTACCACGGCCCCTGCGGGGTGTCCGCCTTCACCAGCGGATCGATCGTCCGCATCATGATCGGTTCCAGGAAGGTCAGGCCGTGGCCCACTCCGCTCTGGTTCTCGGCGGGGGCGGCGACCGTCACCTCCCCCAGCCGGGCGAGGTCGGCGTAGGCCGCGGCCAGGCCGGGGGCGGTGATGCCGTCGTCGTTGGAGAGCAGGATCCGCGGCCGCCGCTCGGCGGCTTCCGCGGAAGCCGCGAGCAGCAGCGCGAGGGCGGCAGCGAATCGGCATCGCGTCACCGACATCGTTCCCGCTACTTCTTCCCCGGCTTCTTGGCCGCGGCGATGGCCGCCCTCTTGCGGGCCTTTCGGGTCTTGGCCTTCCGGTGGCGGCGACGGCGCAGCTCCTTCACTCTCTCGATCATGCGGTCGTCTTCTCCTCTCCGCCGGGCTTGGCCCCGGCGATCTTGCGGGTCTGCTCCTGTCTTTCCTTGACGATGCGCAGGTAGGCCTGGGGCACCTTCTGCACGAGCACGATCAGCTCCCCCACGTCGGCCTTCACGTTGGCGGCCGCTCCCTGGTCGCCGTAGACCAGGTTGACCACGCGGCCCTTCACCGCCACCGGGAAGAACGCGGCGTTCGTCCCCGGCCGCTTCCCCACCTGCTCGAGGAAGCGCTGGTTCTCCTCTTCGGGCCCGAAGCGCCCGATGAAGACGCTCTTGTCCCGCGTCACGGTGCGGAAGACGGAGGGCGGCTCCAGGGGAATCCGCAGGCGCGAGGCCAGGCTCCTGTCCATCCCTTCCCCGCGGCCGCTCCAGCCCAGCACCCACGGCTCGCGGACGATGAAGAAGATGACGCGGCGGAAGAACCGGTGGCACACCGCGAGCACCGTCTCCACCACCTCGTCCCGGCTCTCGGCGGCGTCGAGGCGCGCGGCGGCGGTGGGAATGTCGAGGTCCTCGCGGGGGGCGGGCGCGGCTCCGCGATGGGTGTCCGTGAACCGCCAGCGCTCGTCCACGCCGTAGTGGTCGAGGAGGAGCTGGATCATGCGGAACTCCGGCACCACCAGGGGGCGCACGATGTAGCCCTGTGAATAGCCGACCTGCGCGACCGCGCTGTGGTCGGCGGGATCCACCATGCCCAGGAAGAGGGTCTTCCCCTTGAGCTGCAGGGGAAAGACCTTGTGGCGGGCGGCCAGCTTCTTGGGCAGGAGGGCGGGCGCGTCCTCGGGGACCGTCTGGGTGTCGGCGGCGGGGACCCCGTGGGCTCGACTGAGCGCCTCCTTCAGGCGCTCCTCGGTCACGTAGCCCAGCTCGTAGAGGTTCGTCCCCAGGCGGCCCCCGTAGAGGACCTGGTGCTGGATGGCTTCCTGGAGCTGTCGCTCCGTCACGACACCGCGGTCGCGCAGAAGTCGGGCGAGGATGGGCAGAGCGCCTCCGAGAGAAGGCCCCTATTCTAGCAACCCGGGCCACCACGTTGCTTTGCGGCCCGGACTTCCCTGGGCTATGATCCCCTTCACGCTCGCTCCCTCCGCGGCGTCGATCCGATGCCCGAGCCTATTCCTCCGTATCACGAGCGGCTGCCGGAGATCGAGAGAGAGCTTACGGAGCGTGGCCACGTCGGCCTGCTCGTACTCGACGCCTCCCCCCTCGCCGCCATCGAAGACCAGTACGGAATGGACGCCTACGAGGAGGTCCGCCAGCGGGTCTTCAAGATCCTCGAAGAGCAGAAGGGCAAGGACTACCGCGCGGGCGACATCCTGGGCCTCGATCGCCCGCGGGGCCTGCGATTCCTGTTCTTCCTGGAGCGCAAGCGCCGCCGGCAGGTCGCCTCCTCGGTGGCCGACTTGCGGGCCGCCCGCGGGCGGCTCATGGCCTCGCTCGTGGCCAACGTCGCGCGCGCCGCCCACCCCTACCTGAAGCCGGCGCCCAAGCTCGACGTGGGCTACGGCGTCGCCGTCCACAACCCGCTCCTGCACCCGGGGCGGATGGTGGAGCGCGCGATCCAGGAGGCGCTCGCCCAGGCCGCCCTCCAGCGCAAGAGCGACGAGCAGCTCGTGCTGGAGCAGCTCCAGGACATCCTGCTCCGCGAGCGCGTGGTCACCTCCTACCAGCCCATCCTACGCATGAAGGAGCAGACGATCATGGGCTGTGAGGCCCTCTCCCGCGGCCCGCGGGGCTCGGGCCTCGAGACCGCGGACGCGCTCTTCGGCGCCGCCGAGGAGCACAATCTCCTCGTGGAGCTCGACCGCCTGTGCCGGCGCCGCGCCCTCCTCAACTCCGGCAAGGTGCCCAGCAACGCCAAGATCTTCGTGAACACGCTGCCCGCCACCATGCACGACCCCCAGTTCCGGGGCAAGCCCCTCATCGACCTCCTCGGCAAGTCGCAGGTCCGTCCCGAGCGCATCGTCATCGAGATCAACGAAGACTTGGTCATCGAGAACTACCCCTTGTTCCGCGACAGCATGGGCTACTTCACCGACCTGGGGATGACGTTCGCGGTGGACGACGTGGGGAAGGGGTACTCCGGCCTGGAGGCGATCGCCCGCCTGAAGCCGAGCTACCTCAAGGTCGACATCGACCTCGTGCGCGACGTGCACGTGAGCATGGTCAACCGGGCCATGGTGAAGGCCATCATCTCCCTGGGCCACGGCATCGGGGCCACGGTCATCGCGGAAGGGATCCACACCGAGGACGAGTCGCAGGCCCTGCGCGGGATGGGGGTGGACTTCGGCCAGGGCTACTACCTGGCCCGGCCCGACGCCGGCACCGAGTAGCCCCTGGCCTGAAACCGCTCGCAGGCGTCCGGGCGGGAAAAGTCTGGCCCGGAGGGGCGGGACGACCTTATACTGCGCCGCTCATCTCCATCGAGGGTGCCCGTGCATCTACAGACGCTGGACGTCGCCATCGTCGTCGTCTACCTGCTCCTCTCCGTGTTCGTGGGGTACTGGGTGTCCCACCGCGCGTCGAAGGACATCCGCTCCTACTTCCTGGGCGGCAACGTCATGCCCTGGTACGTCCTCGGCGTCTCCGACGCCTCGGGGATGTTCGACATCGCGGGGACGATGTGGCTCGTCTACATCATGTTCGTGTACGGGCTGAAGAGCGTGTGGATCCCCTGGGTGTGGCCGGTCTTCAACCAGGTCTTCCTGATGGTCTACCTCTCGAGCTGGCTGCGCCGATCGAACGCGATGACGGGCGCGGAGTGGATCGAGACGCGCTTCGGCAAAGGGCAAGGGCGCCCAGCTCTCCCACCTGATCGTGGTGATCTTCGCCCTCGTGAGCGTGGTCGGCTTCCTCTCCTACGCCTTCAAGGGCATCGGCAAGTTCGCCGTCGACTTCCTGCCCTGGTCGCTCTCCGCCAACGAGTACGCCCTCATCCTGATGGCGATCACCACGTTCTACGTGGTCAAGGGCGGGATGTTCAGCGTGGTCGTGACCGAGGTGATCCAGTTCTGCATCCTGTCCACGGCCTCGATCGCGCTCGGCCTCATCGCGATGCAGCAAGGTCTCCCCGGAGATGCTCCACCGCGTCGTCCCTCGCCGGCTGGGACCACGTCTTCTTCGGCTGGAAGCTCGACCTCGACTGGGCGACGCTCATTCCCGCCGTGAACACCAAGATCGCGGCGGACGGCTACACGCTACTTCGGGATCTTCTTCATGATGCTGCTCTTCAAGGGCGTCCTGGTGAGCGCGGCGGGACCCGCCCCCAACTACGACATGCAGCGCATCCTCTCCACGCGCAGCCCGCGCGAAGCCTCGCTTGATGAATGCGTGGGTCAACGTGGTCCTCATCTTCCCGCGCTACTTCATGATCACGGGCCTCACCATCCTCGCCCTCGTCTTCTACAGCGACGCCATCCGGGGCATGGGCACGAGCATCGACTTCGAGATGATCCTGCCCTACGCGCTCGACCGGTTCGTCCCCACCGGCCTCCAGGGCCTGCTCATCGCCGGCCTCCTCGCCGCCTTCATGTCGAACTTCGCGGCCACCGTGAACGCGGCTCCGCCCTACATCGTCAACGACATCTACAAGCGTTTCATCAACCCCCACGCGAGCCAACGGACCTACGTGCGGCTGAGCTACGTCGCTTCCCTCGCGGTGGTGATCGTCGGCATCACCGTGGGCTTCTACGTCGAGTCGATCAACGAGGTGATCCAGTGGATCACCGCGGCGCTCTGGGGCGGCTACACCGCGTCCAACGTCCTCAAGTGGTACTGGTGGCGTTTCAACGGGTACGGCTACTTCTGGGGGATGGTGACCGGCATCGGGGCGTCGCTGCTCCTGCTCGTGGCCCAGCGGTTCGGGGTCACGACCCTATCCGCGCTCAACGCGTTCCCCATCATCCTCGTGGTCTCGCTGGTGGGCTGCTTCGCGGGGACCCTGCTCACGAAGGCCGAGGACGACGAGGTCCTGAAGGCGTTCTACCGGCGCGTCCGGCCGTGGGGCTTCTGGGGACCGATCCTCGCCAAGGTCCGGCAGGAGGATCCCGCGTTCGAGCCGAACCAGGACTTCGGGCGCGACATGTTCAACATCGTGGTGGGGATCTGCTGGCAGACGAGCCTGGTCCTCATCCCGGTCTGCATCGTGATCAGGAAGTTCGACGCCGCCCTCACCGCTTTCGGCCTGGTCGCGGCCACCGCCCTCATCTTGAAGTTCACCTGGTACGACCGCCTGGAGAGCCGCGAGGTGCAGGCGTCGGCGCTCGCCCCCGCGCCGTCAGGCCTCCCGGTTCCACAGGAGGGCGGTCGATAGCGCGAACACCGCCGCTGCCCCGGCGTTCAACGCCCCCGCCGTCAAGACCACGGCGGCCCCCACCGGAACGAGGGGAGGCAGCAGGAAAGCCACGACCGCAAACGCCGCGGGCAGGGCCACGCCGGCCCATCGTGGATAGAGAGTCCTCCCCGACAGGATCAGGCCGAGCACGACGAGGGACTCGACCCCCGCGATCACGAGGGCTACGCGGAAGAGGGGCACGGCGTAGGTCGAGAAGGCGAGGAGCGCTTCCGGATCGGCCCGCCGAGGTGGCTCCCGCCGCGATCTCGGCCCGAAGGATGCGATCGTATGAACGCGAACGACGCGTGCCAGACCATCAGGACCGACGCTCCGTAGGCGGTGGCCACGAGGACCAGCCGGGAGGCCCAGTCCCCGGCGGGCCGAACGGCCAGGGAGAAATGCCAGGCGCCGATGCAGTAGAACGGGATCGTGAGCTCCCCCAGGTAGTAGCCCAGGGTGACCTGCGCCTGGGCAGTGCCAGGCGCCTCCGTCCAGAAGCCCCGGTACGGCCGCGAGAAGTCGAGGCTCGTCAACATGAGGAGGTCCGATGCCACCATCACCAGGAACACCACGGTGGCGAGGATCCCGCTGAGACGAAGGCGCCCCACTACGGGCGTCAGAGGTCCTTCGCCAGGCACACGCTCAAGGGCGAGCCGACGTACCCGCCAAGCGGCGGGATGCGCGTGAATCCGGCACGCTCGTACAGGGATATCGCTCGTACCTGCCGAATGCCGGTCTCGAGAACCACGCGGGCCAGACCGAGCAGCCGGGCCTCGGCTTCGAGCGCGGCGAGAAGGGCGCCACCCACCCCCTGCCCTCGGGCTTCCGGGCAGACGTACATCCGTTTCAGCTCACCCGTGTGCCCGTTAATGCGCCGCACCGCCCCGCACCCTATGGGCAAGTCGTCTCGGAGGGCAACCAGGAAGCTCCCCTGCCCCTCCGCAACCTCGCCCGCGTCGAGCCGGAAGTGTGTCGCACCTTCCTCAGGGTAGAGGTCCGTCAGCTCACCGTCGAGGGCGGCGATGAGCGCCTGCGCGTCGCGCGAGAGGAGGTCGCACTTCCGGATGACGACGCCGTCAATCCCCGGAAGCCTCAAGTCTTGAACTCTTGCTTCCGGCGATCTGCGCTGTGTTCGACCCTGAGTGGCACCGCGCAGCCACCTTTACCCTTGCACGAGTTCTGCGCCGCACAGCCGCGATCACCGGAGGCGCAACCACCCATCTCCTTGCAGCGATTCTTCCCCTTGCACGCGTGCTTGGCTGTTTCCGACGCGCAGCCGCCTTTTCCCTTGCAGTCGTTCTTTCCGTGGCAGCCGTGGTTTCCGCACCCATGCGCACAACCGCCTTGGCCCTTGCACTCATTGCGTCCCTGGCACACGTGCTTGGGGTTTCTGGACTCCTCGGCGGGTTCGTCATGCGCCCCTGCGCGCGAACCGCTCACCAGGCCGGCGACGGCGGCCGCGAGCGCCTCGGAGAAGTGTCGCCGTTTCATAGTCAACCGTCGAGCGTCTGAACGGGCTCGACAGGCCCAAACTCTGCGAGGGCCCTCCGCTGCATCCAGTTGTTCTGCAGCCTCACGCCTACTTGGCACCAAGGCGGACACCGACGCGAGCTCCAAAGGTCCAACCAGAAAGATCCTGCCGATACACATGCCCTGACTCGGGGAACAGATGTTGACCAACAAACTGCCATCCCCCGAGCGCCGCCACTGATACGCGTTTGGAGGTCATCTCGACTCCCGCCCCCAACCTGCCTCCCCAGTCCCATTGCGTACGATTCCAGCGCCTCGGGTCTGCCGGATAGTCTACTCTCCACATGGTTCGACCAAAGGAGGCCGAGATGATCGGCCGAACGCGCCACTGTGGCACCAGCGAGACGGTCGCGACGAGCTCGACTGGCACGATTTGGATGTCGCCAGGATCAGCAACGACCGCCGAGACATCACAGGCCGCGGAAGCGCACCGATAACCCTTCTTCAGTTGAAAGGATGAGTAGCCGACCGATACCCCGAGCGAAACTACGCTTCCCAGCGAGTAATCAACGCCAACACGCGCAAGCCAGGTTGAGGGCTCTCGGTCGAAGTAGAATCTCATGGGGGAATCCAGCTGCTCCATAGGCAAGAAGCTGCCTTCGACAACAACGCGCAGATTCCCTTGTGCCTGGCTGGGTGCCGCGCCGGTCCCAATCAGGGCGAGAACACAGAGCACCCGACCAAGCGACCTCCGGTCACTTCCCACGTGGCATCGCCTCAAGCCCTGCAGGGAATGCAGAACACCGCGGATCAGCTCCCGAGAAATGAGTTGTCAAGAACAATCGTCTCCCGGACACCCGCATTCAAGCAACGGGCGATTGGTGATCCATCGATGATGGCGCTGTCGCCGTTCCGTCGATGGACGCGACGGCAATCGACGGGATGTTCCTGACGGGACGGCTGGGCGGAGCTTCTCGGCCTCGACTACGAGCGCGTTTTCAAAGCGTCTGTGACCTCTCCCGTGAAACGGGGGGTACCATGCTCCCGATAGGGCCTCTTCTGGCCATCGCTTAAGTCGGTACTCCGAGGGGGCATAGTCTGCGAGTGGGGCCTCCCCGTCGCGTCCAGGGGACCAGCTGATCCGTGGATGCTCTCCCTCGAACCTTTTCTGACGCGCAACGCCGAGTGCGCACCCGCTCGTCCTCGCTACGGTCGACGGCGCGCCTATGCCTGGTCGGTCACAACCTTCTTCGGTCTCTCCGGGTCGTATGCCTCCCCGTGCTTCCACATCGAGAGCACGATCGCTGCGATCTGACGAGCCAGCGTCAGCTTTGCCAGGTTGGGTTTGGTCCCAGCCGTCAACATGCGCTGGTAGTTCAGACTCAAAGGATGCTCGGGCAATTGCGCGATCACGGTGGTGGCCGCACCCTTGAACACGGCCTTGAGCGACGCATTGCGCTTCCGAGTGAGACCACGCGTGTACGTGTTCTCGGCACGGACGAGTTTCCCGTGCCGATCTCTGATCCAGTTTGCAGACGAGTGCGTCACCACGGCGAGCCCACAGTAGCTCCAGAACTGCCGACTCGTTCGGAACCGATGCGGGTCTGCCACTACCGAAACCAGAATCGCACTTCGGACCGCGCCCATTCCGGGTGCCGTATTCAGCTTCCGAATGATGGGATGACTCTTTGATTCCTTCAGCAGCCACTCCTCGGCTTCGTCCCTCAGAGGTTCGAGCTCGTCTAGCTGACGCGCCAGCCTGTCCGCAAGCTGCCGGTGAGCTGTCGGTAGCCTCTTGAGCCACTTGTCCCGTCGGTCGGGATCGTAGACGCCGGCGTCGATGGAGACTCCTCTCGATAGGAACACCGACTTCAATCGGTTCTTCGAGCGAACTACGTCGCGGACCGCGAAGACGTACGCCCGTACCGAGTTCCGCAGCCCTGCCAAGTACGCCGGCGCCTTGTAGACTCTCGTCTGGATTCCGCCAACCCGTAGCTCCTCCGCCCGCCTCCAGGCATCCCTGACGTCGTCCTTGCTCCCGCGGCTCTCGGGCGGCACTGTCACTACGACGTCCTCCGCAAAGGGGGAGAGCAGCTCGTACAGCCAAGCGCTCTGCGTCCCCTCCTCGAGGCAGATGTGCCGTCGCCCCCCTACACTCCGCACCGCCTCGACCAGCGCCTGGCCGTTCGTCTCCACAACCATCGACCTCAGACGCTTCCCAGATGGTCCGACGATTCCCAGGGTGCAGCTCTGCCCGTGCGCATCGATCCCAATGTATCGGTCCATACCAGCCCTCCCCTCCGGAGGACTGTAGGAAAGATGTCGTCCTACCGAGGACCCTTCCTTCGACCTTTTCGCTGACGCGCATCGAACTCAGGGCCATGGCTCGGAGGAACAACGCCATTTCCCTTATACCTGCGAGGGCCGCGCCGCCTCGCCTTCGCGGACCTCGTCAGCTGCATCTGATGAGATGGACTCCTCCTCGCGACTGAATCGGCATCGATGTGCCACAGTCGTGCTGGCTAGCAATAGAGGAGGAGCCCATCATGTCGAACGATACGCTCGTTGCCGTCGATCTGGCAAAGAACCACTTGCAGGTCGCGGTGTCTTGCCCGCCTGGCCGGGTCGAGAAGCCTCGTCGGATTCCACGCCCCAAGTTCCTTGAGTACTTGGCTCAGCTTCCGAAGGCCACCGTCGTCATGGAAGCTTGTGGATCCGCCCACTTCTATGCTCGGGAGATCGAGAAGCTCGGCCATCGCGCCGTGCTTCTCCCTCCTCAGTACGTCCGGCCCTACGTCCTCCGCGACAAGACTGACAGCACCGACACGCGTGGCATTCTCGAGGCCTACCGCAACGACCAGATCCGACCCGTTCCCATCAAGACTCCAACCCAACAGCTCCTGGCTTCTCTCCATCGCCTGCGCTCGACCTGGCTCCACGATCGAATTTCCCGGATCAACACCCTGCGCGGGCTTCTCAGAGAGCACGGCATCTTCATCCCCTTGGGGGCCAGGAACGTGCTGCCCCAGGTATGGGCGGCCCTTGGAGACGCTGACTCCGGACTCCCCGATGCCCTTCGTCCCTTCCTCGCCGAAGCCTGCTCAGAAATCCGGGAACTGGAGCGCCGCATCGACTCTTGTGAGCGTCAGCTCGCTGCCTTGTCCAAGCAGATCCCGATGGTTCAGCGCTACCTCTCCGTCCCGGGAGTAGGCCTGCTCATCGCCACCGCCCTCGTCGCCTTCATCGGAGATCTCCGACGCTTCCACTCCGCTCGTCATTTCGCGAGCTACCTTGGCCTCGTCCCCAGGGAGTACTCCTCGGGGTCCTACCGGCACCTCGGCCGCATCTCCAAAAGAGGAGATGTCTATCTCCGCTGCCTTCTCATCCACGGCGCCCGCTCCGCTCTGCGCGCCGCTTCTACTCCTAAGGCAAGGCCCGATCGTCTCCGCTCGTGGGCCCTGCGTCTTCGCGAGAAGCACGGCTACAACAAAGCGGCCGTCGCTCTCGCTAACAAACTCGCTCGTATCCTTTGGGCCGTTGCTACCCGTGAAACCACGTTCGTCTCACACCCCGCTGCCGCCTAACGGCTCCGAGATCGAGATCACAAGCTCACCCAAGGATGGCTAGAAGAAAAGCCCGGTGATGGTGAAACAGGTCGGACCGACGGGCGGAAAAGCCGAGAACAAGCACGGCCACTCTAGGCCGAGCATCCGATTGGCTCCGCCCGTGCGGATTCCATCATGGCCCGGAGCTTTGCGCTCCACTCAAAGAGGCCGAAGATACGTTTGCCGTCCCTCCTCTATCACCAACACCCAGCCCCTTGGTTCCACCCTTTCCTGCCGACACCCTGGCAAGGAATCGGGTCGGTCGCCACCGCCGAGCGTCCTCAAACGTCTAACGGACTCTCTTTACTTTCTTCTTGACTGGAGGAGTCCAGATACGCTTGTTCGGCAGCCTGGTGGGACGCCTCAGGGCCTTGGTGGCTCGGAGAGCCCTGCGAAGGGCATCGTTGACAGCCGCGTCCGTGGGGAAGGCCTTGGCGATTTCCGGTTCGAGTAGTGCGAGGTTGACTCCTGCTCGGTACCTCTCGTAGTACTTGCCACGGACGCCGCCGCTCAGGGACGAGAAGTCGTACTCAGGTTTGAGATCGTCGTCAGGTTCGGGCTTAACTGCCTTGCTCATAAAACCTTCGCTCGGTCGGGGTCGCTGGCCTGGCGCTGATGAGACGGACTGCTTCTCCCCGGTCGGTATGCGCTATTACAAGGATACGCCCAGTCACGGACGAACCGATGGTGAGGTAGCGCTGCTCGTCGACGGAGTGGGCTGGGTCCGGGAACGTAGTCGAAAGTGGATCATGCAGAACGGTTCCCGCTTCGTGAAAGTCGACTCCGTGCTTCGTGAGATTGGACGCCGCCTTCTCGGGGTCCCACTCGAGAATCACGCAGGGAGTCTACCTCCCCGGGCGGACGCCTGAGGTCTGCCGAACACTTAGTAAACTACCAAGATAGTCCGATGGCCCTGCGACGTCTGCAAGGTAGCACAGGCTGGGTAGCTTGCCGATTTCGAGGAAGTGTCTCCTCTTCAAGTGATTGCTTCGGTGAGGCAGAGCGGTCGGCGAAGATATCTGTCGCAGGGTGGTGCGTTTCGTATTGCAAGAGAATCGACGCAGGAACCGGCACCGAGTGGCTACTTCGAAGGACCGGAAGGAGAGCTTTGGCCTTCTAGACCCCGCCCGCGATCGGGTCGGCTCCTCCCATAACGAACAGGCAGCGGGCGCGGCCGAAGTGCACCTCGTCGCCGTGGACGAGGGCGCGCTCGTGGACGACCTCGCCGTTGACGCGGGTGAGGTTGGTGGAGCCGAGGTCGAAGAGGACGTAGCCGCCGCCCCGCCGCTCGAGGCGGGCGTGAGCGCGCGACACGAGGGGCTCGTCGACCCGGATGTCGGCGCTCTCGTCGCGGCCCACGGTCAGGATGTCCGCGGCGAGCGGGAAGTCGACGCGCGAGCCGTCCTTCCGCTCCCAGACGAGCCGCGGCTCCGCCACCCCCGTGGTCAGGACCCGCCCCGCCGGGCCGCCAGCGGGGCCACCGCGGGGCCGTCGTTGTTGATGAGGGTCGCGTCCTTGAAGCCGGCGGCGGCGCGATACGCCTCGACCGCCTGCGTCTTGTAGTTGAGCTTCTCCAGGGCCAGGCCGAGGTAGTAAAGCGCGGTGCCCTGGGACACTCCCGGCCGCGTGGGGAGCTCCGACTTGACCTTCATCAGGTAGTCGTGGGCGGCCGCGTAGTCCTGGAAGTGCATGGCGGCGATGGCGAGGTTGAGGCCCGCAAAGGCCGCCTGCTCCGTGCCCGGGTAGCCCTCCACCTGCGCCCGCAGGTCCATCATCACCTTGTTGTAGAAGAGGCTCGGGTCGAAGAGCGGGATCTCCTGGGGCGTCTGCCCCAGGGTCAGCTCGGCCGTGCGGGGAGCCGCACCCCCCTTCAGGTGCAGGGCGAGCTTGTCCTTCGGCTTCTTGCCCGCCACCGCCGCGAGCAGGTCGGTCGTCCGCGTGACCGGCTTGCCGTCGGCAGCGGTCACGAGCTCGCCGACCTGGACGCCGGCCTCGGCCGCGGGGCTGCCCGGCACGATACGGAGCACGGGCACTCCGTCCGGAAAGAGCTGGGTATCCACGGTAATGAGCCCGCTCCAGGGGCGGTAGCTCGTGACCCTCTGGTCGATCCGGGCCAGGAAGGGGCCGTAGGACGCGGCTTCCCCGAAGGTCACCGGCCACGGCTCGGCGACGATGTTGCCCGCGGCGAGCAGGTTCAGGTTTGCCCTCCGCTGCAATCGCTCCTCGGGCAGGACCGCGATCAGGAAACCCTGAACCTCGTCGAGGGCGACGGCCAGCTTCTCCGTGACCTTGCGCACGAGATCCGCGTCCGTCCCCGCCCCGGCCACGAGGCCCTTGCGGGTGACCTTCTCCTGCTCGAGGATCCGGTCCACGATCTCTCGCGGGGCGGGGATGAAGTTCAAGCTCGCGATCCTCGCCAGGTTCTCGCGGATCTTGTCGTCGGCCTCGGCCAGGTTGCGCTCGCCCGCCGGCGTCTCCGCCACCACGCCCAGGAAGGCGAGGGTGGGACGGATGGGGCAATCCAGGCTCACCGCCTCGTCCTTGCCCAGGACGAGGTCCTTGATGAACTTCCCCGCCGCGTGCTTGACCTCCACCCGCACCTTGCCCGTGCAGATGCCCTCGATCTCCGCGGGGGTCACGCCCTTGGCCTCCCCGTTCAGGAAGATCTTGGCCCCGGGGGGATCGGAAACGAGGCGCAGCGAGGCCAGCGAGTCCTCCATGCGCACGGGGTCGGCCTCGTAGTCCTGGGCCACGCTCGTGTCCAGCGTGCGCCGCACCGTCTCGTAGCACTTCCGCCGGAACTCGACGGTGTGCGCCCCCAGGTTGAGGTTGGCCACCTCGGCGCGGGCGGAGGCGCGGGCGGGGTCCAGCCCCTTGCCCCGGGCCATCTCGTAGAGGTCGGGGGCGAGATTGCCCGCGGTCGTCACCTTGGGCTCGCCGTCGATCCAGACCTCGACCCCCGCCGGCTCGGTGACGAAGTACACGCTGGCCAGCGTCCGCACCAGCTCGACCTGCAGGCTCTCGGTGGCGCGGGGGGCGAGGCTCAGAGGCAGGGTCTCGGTGCGGTAGCCTTCCCGGGCGACCTCCACCGTGTACTCGCCGGCCAGCTCCTCCTGGGGGAAGAAGTCCGTGAGCCCCAGCTCCTTCCGGCCCGCGGGCCCGATGAGGGTCACGCGCGCCCCCGCTGGCTTCGAGGAGACCGCGAGGTAGCCCACCAGCAGCTTCTTCACCGAGTTGAAGAGGTCGACGATCTTGGGCGAGACCTTCTCCTTGGTCAGGACGTAGTCGGGCTTGAGCTGCACGAGGAGGCGGAAGTTCTCCGAGGCCCTCTCCTGGAGGCCGATGTTGAAGTAGGCGCGTCCCCGGAGCTCGTAGGCCTCCGCGAGGAGGTCGCGCCCCTGGGTGGGGAGCAGGCCCTGTCGCTGGAGGCTCTCCATGCGGCCGATGATCTCGTCGAGGAGGACGATCGACCGCTGCTGCTGGGCTCCTGCGAACTCGTCTCTCGCCCGCAAGAGCTGGTCCTGGGCGGCCTGGACCTCGCGCTGCGCGCTCTCGGAGGCCGTCTGGGCCCGGACGGTCACGGTCACGCCCACGAGGACGAGCAGGAGCCAGGGCACGCGTCGCCGCATCGCCATCACCTCAGTCGCCGGGAGGGAACATGGAGCACCTGCTAGCGGAAGCGCAGCACCTTTTCCGCGCGATCGTCGTAGACGAGGACGGCCCCGTTGGCCTCGAGGGTGAGGGCGCGCGGTCGCTTCATCTCCGGGCCGGTGAGGGTGGCGAGGGGCTGGCCCTTCTCGTTGAAGATCTGCACCAGCCCTTCCTCGTCGGCCACGTAGGTGTTGCGGAAGGGGTCGACGGCGGCGTCCACCGGCTTCTTGAGTCCGGTGGGCCCGATCGTGCGCAGCACCTTCCCCGTCTCGTCGAGGACCCGGACCGTTTTCTCCTCCCTGTCGAGGAAGAGGATTCCGCCCTCGCCGTCCAGGAGCATGCGCGTGACCTCGCGCTCCTTCGTGTCCTTCTCCGGGAAGGTCCCCAGGTACTCCTGCTTCGCGTCGAAGCGGTGCACCTTCTTCTTCTTCTCGTCCGCCACCAGGAAGGCGCCGCCGGGGGTGATCGTCGCGGAAAGGATGCGCTCCAGGGGCTCGGGTACCCCCGGCTTGTCGGAAGGGATGCTGAACGTCTTGACCTCGCGCGCCCCCACCCGCACCGCGGTCTTGACCGCCACCACGATCTCCCCGCTGGGGGTGAGGGAGAGGGCGCGCGGCTCTTCCGCGCTCAGGCTGGAGCCGGCCTTGCCCGCCGCGTCGTAGGGCACGATCGACTTCGCCTTCTCGGAGGCGATCCAGAGGGTGCCCCCCGGGGCCATGAGAATGGCGCGCACGGCCTTGAGCACGTCGCCGGCGCCGATCCCATAGCCGGGATCGAGGACGAAGCTCGGCTTGCCGGACCCGAACAGGCGGTAGAGGGCGGTGATGCGGTCGAGGGCCTGGGGCGACCACTCGCTTTGGGGGAAGCGGTTGCGGACCCGCTGGAACTCCTCCATGGCTTCGCGGGGCTGGCCGAGGAGGGCGAGACATTGGCCGACCTGGAACTGGGCGGCCGCCGCCGCCTCGCTGCTCGGGTACTCGAGGAAGACCCGGCGGCTCACGTCCACCGCCTCGGCCAGGCGTCCGGCCCGGCGGTGCACCAGCCCCATGGCCTGGAGCGCCTGCGGAACCCAGTCGCTCCGCGGGTAGAGATTCTGCACGCGCGTGAACTGGGCGAGGGCGTCGTCGAGGTCGGCGGCGGTGGTAGCGCGGTTCAAGCTGAGGAGACCCAGGTAGTAGTACGCCCCCGGCGCCCCTGCGCTCTGGGGGTACTGCTTGGCCACCTGCTCGAAAGAGGCGCGCGCCTTCTCCACGTCGCCCTCGACGTCCATGCGGTAGCGGCCGATCTCCAGGAGCGCCTGGTCGACGGAGTCGGAGTTGGGAAAGCTGGTGGTGATGATGTTGAAGTTCTCGAGGGCCTGCTTGAGCTGGCCCTTGGCCCGGTAGGCGCGCCCGTCGTCGAGCAGCCGCCGCGCCTGCACGTTGGGGCTCTCCTGGGGGAGAGCGGGGACGGCGAGGGCGAGGACGAGCAGGCTGGAAGCGCCGGCGAGCCGGGAAGGCACGCCTATTCCTTCCGCCCGGTCACGAAGGCGGCAGCCCCCTTCGCCACTTCCACTGCTTCCTGGGCCTTCTTCCCGTCGGGCCAGGTGAAGGATACGACGTGGGTTCCCGCCGCCACCGCCTTGTTCAGGATCGGCGGGTAGTCGACGAACGTGCCGTCGATCGCGACCTGGCAGTTGTCGGGGAGGGCTCGGATGTTGAGCTTGCCCAACGCGGGGGCTTCGAGCGCCGTCTCCGCTCCCCCCGTCACGCTCACGGTGACGTCGCTCTTGAGGAAGAACGTGGGGGAGACGAGGGTCAGGGTCTGGCGGCCGCCGGGCACGCTCACCCTTGGGGAGAGCTGGTCCTTGGCGAGCACCCGCCCCTTCCACAGGACGTCGAGGGGATAGCTGGAGGAGATCGCGATGGCTCCCTGGGGGCCCGCCGGCTCCAGCTTGAGGCTCAGCTCCGCCGGCACCTGGCCGGGCACGAGGCGCACGTCCTGGGAGACGTGACCCTCCAGGGCCACGGTGAGGCGATGCTCGACCGCGGGGTCGAACGTGAGCTCGAGCGGCGTCGCCGTCTCGAGCTTCTTGCCGTCGAGGGACACGCTCGCCCCGGGGGGCTCCGTCTTCAGGGGGAGGGTCGTGGCCGCGGCGAGGAGGGCGACGGAGACGGCCTCGCCCTGGGCGAGCGGCAGCTTGACCGCTCGCTTCTCTTCCCGCTGGCCTTCCTTCCGGAAAGTGAGGACGACCTGGGAGGGCACGGGCGCGGGCACGATCACCTCGCCGTTCGTCACCACCCCCGTCTCCTTGCCGTCGAGGAGCACGGCCGCGCCCATGGGCTGGGAGCGCACGGGGATGCGCGCCTCGACGGGGGCCGCGGGCTCCGGCTTGCGGAGCAGGAGCAGGCCCCCCACCGCGGCCACGAGCACCGCCGCTGCGCCGGTCAGGAGCGGGACCCGCGAGGGCCGGGCCCTCGCCCCCTCCGCCTCGGGCAGCACCCTCGTGGGCTGGAGCAGGGTCTCCGGCTCCCGGCTCGTGGGCTGTGCCTGGAAGGTGGCCTCGAGCTCCGGAAAGGCGGTGGCCTCCGGCTCGGGCGGCTTGTCGCGCCGGCTCTTCTCGCGCAGGGCCGTGCGCACGGCCCGCCGTGTCTCCAGCGAGTGCGGGTTGGCGTCCTGCAGCTCGCGCAGGCGGCGCAGCCCGTCGTCCACCCGGCCTTCCTTCACCTGGCGCCGCGCGGCGGCCAGCGCTTCCTGCACGTTGGGGGGCGTAGCCGCCGCCCCCTCCGCCTGCCGGTAGGACTCCAGCACCAAAGCGAGGTCGTCGGCCAGCTCGGAGGCGGTGGCGTACCGCTCGGGGGCGTTCTTGGCCAGGGCCCGGCCCGCGATCTCCTGTAGCCGCGGGGAGAGGTCGCCGAGGTCGGAGAGATCGAGGGGGGGCGGCTCTTCGTGGACGATCTTGTAGAGCACGTCGGTGGCGCCTTCGCCCTTGAAGGGCCGGCGTCCGGCCAGGAGCTCGTAGAGGATGACGCCCAGCGAGAAGATGTCGCTGCGCCCGTCGAGCTTCTGCCCCCGCACCTGCTCGGGGCTCATGTAGTGGACGGTGCCCAGCATCATCCCGGTCTTGGTGAGCTGCGTCCCCTCCTGCTTGGCGATGCCGAAGTCCATGATCTTGGCGGTGCCGTCGTCGAGGATCTGGATGTTGCTCGGCTTGATGTCGCGGTGGACGATCTTGTGCTCGTGGGCGTGGGCGAGGCCCCGGGCGACCTGGATGACGACGTCCAGCTTCTCGGCGAGGGTGAGGGCTTCGCCCGAGCGCAGCAGGCTCTCGAGGCTCGTCCCCTGGAGCAGCTCCATGGCGATGTAGGGCACCCCCCGGTCCGTGTCCGTTTCGAAGACGGTGACGATGTTGGGGTGCTGCAGCTTGGCCGCAGCCTTGGCCTCGCGTTGGAAGCGGATCCGGCTCTCCTCGTCGGCGAGCCCTTCGCCGGTGAGGGTCTTGACCGCGACCTCCCGCTCCAGGGCCTCGTCGAGGCCCCGGTACACCATGCCCATGCCGCCCTTCCCGATGCGCCCCCGCACCACGTAGCGGCCGATGCGCGCGCGGGCTCTGCCTTCCGCCTGCTCCGGCAACACCCTAGGCCTCGAACTTCACGAGCACGACCGTGATGTTGTCTTCACCGCCGTGCTCGTTGGCCACCCCCACCAGGTCGGCCACCCCTTTCTCCACGTCGCCTTCGGCCTCCCGAAGGACGCGCTCGATCTCCTCGTCGGAGACCATGGTGGTGAGCCCGTCCGAGCAGATGAGGAGGAGGTCGCCCTCCTTCATCTTGCGGGTCTGCATGTCCACCGCGAGGTCGGTACGCCCCCCCAGCGCGCGCGTGACCACGTTGCGGAGGGGATGGCTGCGGGCCTGGTCGGGAGAGATGACCCCGCTCTGGATCTGCTCGTTCACCCAGGAGTGGTCGCTGGTGAGCTGGGTGAACTCGTCGTCGGTCAGCAGGTAGATCCGGCTGTCCCCCACGTGGCCCATGTTGGCCACGTCCCCGTCCACCAGCACCGCGACCACGGTGGTGGCCATCCCCTCGTACTCGGTCTTCTCCTTGGTCGCCTCCAGCACCTTGCGGTTGGCGTGACGGATCGCGGTCTTCAGCCGGTTGCCGTCGTAGGAGATGTTCTCGTCCAGGCCGAAGGGCCAGGTGATCTCCTCGTCGCCCCCGGTGAGGCAGACGAACTCGTTGATGGCGTCCACCGCGACCTTGGAGGCGATCTCGCCCGCGGCGTGCCCGCCCATCCCGTCCGCCACCACGAAGAGCTTCTGCTCGGGGTTGATGAAGAGGGAGTCCTCGTTCCCCTTGCGCTTCCTGCCGACGTCGGAGAGGGCCTTCCAGGAGATGTTCATGCGAGCGGTCATGAGCGGGTGACGCCGATCTCGGCGGCCAGGCGGGAGATGCGCGGGTCCCGGGGGGCGAGGCGCAGCGCGGATTCGATGGCCTTCTGGGCCCGCAGCTTCAAGCCGTGGCCCTGATAGAGGACGGCGAGCTCGGTCCAGACCGCCGAGCTCGTGGGGAACTGCTGGCTCGCCTTCTCCAGCACCTCGATGCCCTTGCGCGCCGTCTCCTTGAAGCGTCCGAGCGTGCGTCCGAGGGCCACGTGGTACTGGACCTCCCCCGGGGCGTTGTGGACCGCGGTCTGCAGGAAGGTCACCGCTCCCTGGTAGTCCCCCTGCTCGAAGGCGGGGCCGCTCCGCTCGAAGGCGTCGCGGGCCACCTCTTCGGGGGTCTGGGGCTTGGGCCGCTCCCGCTCCGCGTCGTACTCCCGGCGGCGCGACTCGTTGGAGAGCGTGTTGAAGGCGGTCGTGAGGTCCTGGAAGAACACCTGGGCCTTCTCCTTCTCCGTGGGGTCCGAAAACTTGTCGGGGTGGCGCTCCTTGGCCAGGCGCACGTAGGCCTGGCGGATGTCGGACGCCCCCGCCGATGGCGCCACCCCGAGGAGCTGGTAATAATCGACCATCTCCCTCTAGTCTAGTGCTTCTGCTTGCCCGACTCGGGCCCGCGCACGAACTTCTGGGCAGCCTTGCGGATGGCCTCGGGCACGTTCCGGTCGAAGGCCACCGCCTTTATGTCTCGCGGGGTCAGCCGGGACACCAGGGTCATGGAGATCCCGATCGGGGTGCGCGGGTTGCGCACGAGGTTGTTCACGATCCCGTACCTCTTCATCCACTCCTTGTGGCTCCCGATCTTGCGCAGGATCTCGGAGGAGATGTTCTTCATGGCGGAGAAGGACTCGATCTCCGGGTCGGTGAGGCGAGGGCTCCCGATCACCGCGGCCGACACCAGACGGTTGGGATCGCGCACGAGGATCGCCCGCTCCTCGCGCGAGCCCTTGAGCGCGGTGATCATCTTCTCCGCGGTATTCAGCCGGTAGATCTTCTGGACCGCGCTCACCTTCTCCACCTGCTGCCGCTCGTCCTCGGAGAGGTAGCGCACGAGGGCCTCGTCCTCCGAGATCTCCGGCTCGGCGAGCGTCACCTCCGCCAGCTCCGGCTCGGGCTCCGGCGGGGGGGCGGGGGGGGGCGGCGGGGGCGGCGCCTCGGGCTCCATGCCGATCTTGAAGGTCTCGCGAAGCTCGCGCAGGCGCCGACGCTGGTCGTTGTTGAGGCTCGGGTTGGTCTCGAGCGCCTCCAGGAGCGAGGTGCTGCGCAGCAGGCGCTGCTGGTTGATGACGACGAGCTCCGCCAGCTCCGTGGAGAGGGAGGAGGCCAGCGCCTGGATGGACTCGTCGGTCAGCGAGGTGTTCTGGAGGGCGGCCTCCCGCAGCTCCCGCTCCTTGCGATGGGTAACGGCCCAGGCGAGGACGGCGGGCGGGGTCTCGCGGCTCTTCAGGACGGGCAGGAACTCGGCGACGGCGAAGGTCGTGATCGACCTTGTGGCCGCCTCCTTCACCGTGGGCTCCGCGTCGTGGATGAGGTCCGTCCACAGCTCGAGGAGGTCTTCGGGCTTGAGCGGGAGCACTCCCTGCGCGGCCATGAGCCGCAAGTCCTTCGGGACCCCGCCTTTGCGAAACTGATCGACCAGCGGGTTGGTGGCCCGGACCTCGGACATGCGGCGTTAGCTGCTGTGGGAGTCGCGCGCTGCCGCTTCTGGGACGAAGTCGGGCAGGTTCTTGCGGGTGATCACGATGTTCTTCTTGACCTCGCCGCTCTTCCCCAGGGGCATGCCCGGCCGATCGTTCACGCTGATGGCGAGGCCACCCGCGTTGCCTACCGAGAGCACGATCTCTCCTTCCGCCTCGAGGGTCTCCGTCTCGCCCTCGGAGAGCACCCGGCTGATCACGGTCTGTCCGTCCGCCCGTGCCTCCACCCAGCAGTTCTGCTGCGCGGTGAGAGTGAGCACCAGCCCCTGCGCGGGGGGCGGCGTGGCCACGGCGCCCGGAGCGGGGTAGACGCGGTCGCCGGGGAGGACCGCGGGCTGGGCGGCCGCGGTCGGTGCGGGGGGGGCCAGCCGGGCCCGGCCCGCCTGCTCGGTGGAGCGCCGCGCGGAGAAGAAGATCGCCGCCACCGCCACCGCTCCGAAGAAGAGCGTGCCCGGCGAGACCTTGAATCGAGGGCCCGTCGGCGGAGGCCGTCTCTCCACCACCGGCACATCGCCGTGCAGGTAGAGGTATTCCGCCACCAGCTTTTCCGCATCGAGACCGACGTGGCGCGCGTATTGCCTTACGAACGCGCGCGGGAAGAGGCCACCGGGGAGGACGTCGATACGATCCTGTTCGAGAGCCTGGAGGAAGCGGAGGCTGATCTTCGTGGCTTCTGCGATCTCGCGTAGGGTGATTCCCCGGAGTTCGCGTTCCCTGCGCAGGTTGTCTCCGAAGGACGCCATGGTGGCTCGAGGCGCTCGCGCCGCTCCCTTTCCCGATTCCGATTCTCACCGAGGAAGCGGGCGACGATTCTATTCGAGCGCGGGCAAAGCTGTCAACTTGTTATGTCACTGAGCCCCTGGGGGTTCGGGCGGGAACGGCCTCTTTTTTCAGAGGCGCTCCAGGACGGCCCGCGCCGAGGCATTCAGGAGCGGTCGGAGGCCCGTAGCCTCCGCTATCCGAACGAGATCCCGCTTCACGAGCGAGCTGATCTGCAAGAGGGCGACGGGCAGGGGGGTGCGGGGCTGGAGGACCAGGGCTAGCCGAACTCCGTACACCTCGGACCAGCGAGGGGAAGCCACCACCGCGTCGAGGAGGGCCAGCGGCACCTCCTGCTGGCGCAGGGCGTTCAGCAGGTCCTCCTCGCGGAGTCGCGGGTTGATGAGAACCGCCTCCGTGACCTTCCGGTCGTTGTCCACCAGCAGCAGGGGCAAGAGCGCCAGGGTCGCCACCTTGGCCAGGGTCACGCGGTCGCCGAGCCGCATGTCCTGCAGCAGCTCCTTGAGCGTGGCTTCCGCGCGCACCCGGACCGCTGCGGACACGTGGGGGGCGGCGGCCACGTCCGCGAGGTCGCGCCAGTGGAGCGAGGAGACGAGCCGAAGAGACAAGGCGCGCGGCGCGCGCGGGTGGAGCACCACGCGGGCCAGGACTCGCGGCCGTTCCGACCAGGGAGGAGTGGTGCCGAGGTGCTCGAGGAAGCGCGCCGGGACCGCCCTCCGGAGCACCCCCAGCACGATCTCGTCGTCCGGCTCCTGCCGCGCCAGCACCTCCCGGACGCGCGGCAGGCTCTCCCCCGCCTCCAGCAGCTCCCCGTGCAGCCTGTCGATCCGGGCCGCCTCCTCCGCCTCGGTCCTCAACGCGACCTCCGCGTCAACGCCGTCAGGAGCCTTCGCCGGGATCCGTCCGGTGCAGGTGGGCGTCGTGGAGGGCGAGGAGGATGTTGACGATGCCGAGACCGCTCACCGCTCCTCGGGTGAAGCTGGAAAGGAGCAGCCCGCGCAGGAGGGGATAGGGCTGGAGGAAGTAGTTCACCTCCCAGAACGGGGTCCAGGGCCACACGGCCAGGAACAACCCCGCGACCAGGGTGCAGAAGATGAGGAATGTCGCCACTGCGAGCGCGGCCGCGGGGGCTACTACCGCAGCGCCGCCCGGAGCTCGCGGACCTTGGTGGCCACGTCCCGGAAGTTGGCGTCCTGCCCGTAGAGCTCGGTGAAGATGGCGAGGGCGCGATCCGCATCTCCCGACACCTCGAGGGCGACGGCCAGGTCGTAGCGCAGGCCCTGGTACTCCTCTTCCCCGCGTCCGGGCGCGGCCAGCCCCTTCTCGAACCACTTCACGGCGAGCTTGGGCATGCCTTTCTCCATGAAGCAGATCCCCAGCATGCTCGCGCATTCGAGCACGCGCGAGTCATCCTTGGCCGCGAGCTGGAACTCCGCGATGGCCTCGTCGATGAGGCCCATCTCTTTGTAGGCGATGCCGAGGTTGTAGCGGGTGTCGTAGTCCTCCTTGCCCAGCTGCTTGTCGACGCCCTTCTTGAACTCCTTGAAGATGTCGGCGAGGCCCGCATCCCCGAGGTCGGTCCCATCCGCGGGCGGCGGTTCTTCGGCCACCGCGGCCTGCGCGCCGAAGAGGTCGCCCAGCTCGGCTCCGAGGTCGATGCCGCCCCCATCGCCCTGGAGCGCCCCCGCCAGCGGCGACGGCGAAGACTCGCTCAAGCCGAGCTCCCCGAACGCGTCGTCGAGCGGCGAGGGCTCCGGCATCGGCGCCGAGGGTTCTTCCAGGTCCAGCGGTTCGTCGACCGCGGGTCCGTCGGTTGCCGGCTCTTCGAGAGAGGGCTCCTCGAACGACGGCTCTTCGACCAGCGAGCCCATGTCGAAGTCCGGCTCGGGCGGGCGGGGAGCGGGGCGGGCAGGGGGAGGCGCAGGCCGCGCCTTCTCGGCGGCAGCCGGCTTCGGGGGCGCCGCCGGCTTCGCGGGAGCGGTCGGCTTCGCGGCAGCGGCCGGCTTGGCCGGAGCGGGAGGCTTGGCCGGCGCCGCGGGCCTGGCCACGGGTTTGGGCGCCGGCGCGGGGGCAGCCGCCGTGACCTCGAGGCCCAACTCGGCCAGCTTCTGCACCAGGGCAGGATGGCTGGCGTACTTGGGGTCGATCTCGCCGAGCGCCTCCTTCGCGTCGTCCACGAAGCCGAGCGAGACGTAGGACTCGACCTCGTCCAGGATCTTCTGCAGCTCGGGGGGAATGCCGCCTTTCGACGGGGCAGGGGCCGGCACCGCCTTGGCCACGAGGGGAGCCTTCTTGGGCGGGGGCGGGGGCGGGGGGGCGGCCGGCTTCGGCGTGATCCGGCTCGGCTTGGGGGCGGGCGCGGGCGCCGCCCTCGGCGCCGGCAGCGTCTTGGCCGGGAGAGGCACGGGCTTGGGAGCGGCTGCGGGCCTGGGGGCGGGCGCGGGTTTGGGGGGAGGGGGCGGCTCCGGCGCGGGCACCTCGAGGCTGTGGGCGATCGCGTCCTCCGCCAGCGCTCCCACCTCGGCCTCGAAATCGGTGGGAGCAGCGGCCTCCTCCTCGACGAACTGATCGGCGAGCTCTTCCTGGGACTCGTGCTCGCCCCCGAGGTCGATCTGGAGCTCTTCCCCGGGTGTGGTCTCGGGAGCCGGCTCCTCGAGCCCGCCCTCCTCGACCTCCAACGGGATGTCTTCCTCCGCGGGCTCCACGTCGGCGGGGGGGGCGAGAGCGATCGGCTCGGGCGTCGCCTCGACGATCGGCTCGGGCGCCGCCATCGGCGCCGCCGCCTGGGGCAGGAACTGTGCGGCCTCCGCCTCCCAGGTCGCCGCTCCGGCGCTGTCCCCCTTGAGGCGGGCGATCTCGGCCAGGGCCAGGCACTGCTCCCCGGCCCGCTCGTTCTCTCCCTTTTCCTTGTAGACGTCGCGGAGCTCCTGGCGCGCCTCTGCGTGGTCCGGGAAGCGCGCGACGATCCCGTCGAACTGGTCGCGCGCCTTGTCCGCGAGGCCGTACTTGCGGAAAACGCGACCTTCGGCCAGGTGCTCGCTGATGAACTCCTTGTCGTCCTCGCTGAGGGGGGGCGAGAGCTCGATGCTCACGCGGCCGGGCGCGCGGGCCGCGGGGGCGGGGGCCCCCGCGGAGGCCCGGTCGAAGGAGAGGGCGGGGATCTCGTCGGCCCCCGCGAGCTCGAAGTCCTCCTCTACGCCGATGGCGGCCGGGGCCTGGGAAGGCGGAGGGGCAGCGGGGCGGGTCCCTCCGCCCTTCTGCTTGGAGCGCACGAACTCGAGCTTGCTGCGGTGCTGGTCGTTGTGCGGGTCCAGCCCGACCAGGATGTCGAGGATGGAGGCGGCCTGGTCCATCTGGCCCTGGTTGATGAAGGCCTCGACCATCTGCCCGTAGGTCTGGGTGACGTAGTTGTCCTTGCGGAGGTGCCGGTACAACTCCACCAGCTTGGCCAGGCTCTTGATGTGGCCCGGGCTGCGCTGGACGATCTGCTGGAGCACGCCCGCCGCCCGCTCCCCGTCCTTGCGCTCCATCATCCGCTCGACGATGGGGAGGAACTGCTCGTAGGCCTCGTCGTAGTGGCCCTGCATCAGGAAGACGCGGCCCATCTGGGTGCGCGCATCAGGGTCGTTGGGGTCCTGTTGCAACAGGCGCCGCAGCACGGCTTCCGCGTCCTGGATGCGCTTGGCCCCCAGGTAGGCTTCGCCCAGGCGGATGTAGACCTCCTTGTCGACCGCCCCCTGCCGGGTCGCTTCCTCCAGCACCTGCACCGCCCGCTCGTAGTTCTTCTGGAGGAGGTGCACGCGGGCCAGCTCGGCGCGCATGCGCCCGCTCTTGGGGTCGAGCTTCAGGCCCTTCTCCAGGACCTGGACCGCCTCCGCGAGGTGGCCCTTCTTCCCCAGCTCCTCGGCGATGGCGACGTGCTCCTCCACCGCCTTGGCCGAGTTGCCGTCGCGCATGTAGAGGTCGGCGAGCTTGCTCCGGACCTTGAGGTCGGCGGGGTCGATGTCCGCCATCTTCTTGAGCGCGTCCCCGGCCTCACGCACGCGCCCGCGCTTGATGTACTCGTCCACCACCGTCTGGAGCTGGGCCTTGGCGTCGACGAGGAGGCCCTGCTTCATGTAGAGGTCAGCGAGGTTCTGGTAGGGGGCGAGGTCGTTGGGATCGTTCTTCTGGATTTTCTTCCAGAGCGCGATCGACTTCAGGTAGAAGCCGTCCTTGGCCTGGATGTGGGCCACGCGGGCATACTGCTCGTTGGCGGCCTTGAGGTTGTTGTCCTTGGCGTGGAGGTCGCCGATCTTGTTGATGGTGCCCCAGTCGCCCGGGTTCTCGGCGACGAGCTGCTTCAGGAGGTCGATGGCCTTGTCGTAGCGGCCGGCCCGCTCCTCCTTGTCCGCGTCCTCCTTGACCTTCTTGGGGTTGAGCTTGGCCACGCTACCCCTGGGTGGACTCTCCCGTCCTCAGAAGAGCCAAGGCTGGGTCCCCGAGAACGAGCGGCGGTGGATGGCGGTGGGTCCGAGACGGCGAAGGGCGTCCCGGTGGTCTTCGCTCCCGTAGCCCATGTTCTGGGCGAGGCCGTAGCCCGGGTGCCGCAGGTCGCACTCCCGCATGATACCGTCCCGCGCCACCTTCGCCACGATGGAGGCGGCGGCGATGGAGGCGCACTGGGCGTCGCCCTTGACGATGCCCCGCTGCGGACAGTCGAGGCCGGGCACGGTGAGGGCGTCCACGAGCACGAGGTCGGGTCGCAGGCCGAGGCCGTCGAGAGCCCGCTTCATGGCGAGGAAGGTCGCGCGCAGGATGTTGAGGCGGTCGATCTCCCCGACGTCCGCGAAGGCCACGGACACCGCCCGCGCCTCCGCCAGGATGCGGGCGGCCAGGGTCTCGCGCTGGCGGGCGGTGAGGCGCTTGGAGTCGTCGAGCCCGGAGGAGTCGAAGCTCTCTCCGAGGACGACGGCGGCCGCGGCCACCGGGCCGCAGAGCGCGCCCCGGCCCACCTCGTCGACCCCGGCCACGAGGGCGTGGCCGGCGGCCCGCGCCTCGTCCTCGTACCGAGTGTCGCAGAGGAGCTCGACGCCCTTGAAGACCAGGGGTCGCCGGCCCCGCTTCAACGCACCCTTGCTCGCCGCCATCAACCTCCCCCGGAAGGAACGATCCCGATGGCCCGTCGTCGTCCGCTAGTTGTCCGACGCGGCTTCCGCCCGCTTCTCCTGCATCCGGCCGGCCTTGCCCTTCCGCCCGCGCAGGTAGTAGAGCTTGGCCCGCCGCACGCGCGCCTGCTTCACGACCTCGATCTTCTCGATGGTGCGCGCGTGGAGGGGGAAGATGCGCTCCACCCCCGTCCCGAACGACACCTTGCGCACGGTCATGGTGGCCCGGGCTCCGGAGCCGCGGAGGCCGATCACGAGGCCCTCGAAGACCTGCACCCGCTCGCGCTCGGTCTCCTTGGGCTTGCCCTTGATCTCTTCCTTGACCGCCGTCTCCTTGACCCGCACGTGCACGCGCACGGTGTCGCCCGGGGAGAGTCGGGGCAGGCCCTTCTTGAGGTCGCTCGCCTCGATGCTGTCGATGGGGTTCATATCTCTCTCTTCCTATCTGTGTACGATTTCGTTCTGGAGGGCGAGGGGTCTGGCCTCTCCGTCCTCGTCCTCGATCTCGCGCAGGAGGCGCTCGTCCTCCGCGGAGAGCGGGGCCCGGCCCAGGAGATCGGGCCGACGCTCGCGGGTCGCGCGCAGCGCTTCCTTGCGGCGCCAGCGGCGGATCTGCCCGTGGTCGCCGGAGAGCAGCACCTCGGGCACCCCGAGGCCCCGTACCACCGCGGGCCGCGTGTAGTGCGGCCAGTCCAGGATCCCGTCGCCGAAGGAGTCGGCCTCGGCCGAGCCCTCGTCCCCGAGCGCGCCGGGCAGGAGCCGCACCGTCGCCTCGATCACGGCGAGGGCCGCCACCTCCCCCCCCGTGAGCACGAAATCTCCGAGGCTCAGCTCCTCCGTGGCCACCGCCGCCCGCACGCGCTCGTCGATCCCTTCGTAGCGGCCGCAGAGCAGAAGGACACGGTGCAGGCCGGCATAGCGGTGAGCGGTCTCCTGGTCGAAGCGACGGCCGCGCGGGGAGAGCAGCACCACCGCGTCGCCCTCCCCCGGCCCCTCGGGCCACACCGCTTCCCGCGCGCGGAGGAACGGCTCCGCCTTCATGACCATGCCCGGGCCGCCCCCGAAGGGGGAGTCGTCCACGCTGCGGTGGCGGTCTTCGGTGAAGTCGCGCAGGTCGTGGACGCGAATGTCCACGAGGCCCTTCTCCCGCGCGCGGTGGACGATGCCTTCGGCGAGGGCGCCCTCGACCAGCCGCGGGAAGATCGTGAGAACCTCAATCCGCATCGACGAGCTCCGGGGCCTCCGCCACCATCACACCACCGGCGAGATCCACGCGCTTCACGAAAGGTTCGGCGAGGGGGATCAGGACCTCGCCGGCATCTCCTCGCACGATCAGGACCGGCGTTCCGCCACCCGTTTCCAATAGACCGTGTACGACGCCAATGGAGCAGCCACCCTCGTCCTGGACGCGCAGGCCCACGAGCTGGTAGTGGTAGTACGAGCCCTCGGGGAGCGCGGGCAGATCGCTTTCGGGGATTCGAAGCTCGAGCCCGCGGTAGCGCTCCGCATCGTTGATCGAGTCGACGCCGTCGAGCTTCAGCACGAACCGCCCTTTGTGGGGCCAGCAGAACGTAACCCGGATCTCCCGCGCCGCCCCTCCCGGGGCGGCGTGATAGGCGCGACGCAGGTGCGTGAACCTGTCCGGCTTGTCGGACAGGGGCGCTACGAGCACCTCTCCCTTCCGGCCCTGCGGCTTCACCACCCGGCCGATGCCCACCATCTCCTCGAAGCGCTCGGTCAATCCAGGATCTCCAGGCCGCACTTGCGGCCCTGCCGCGCGGCCACCGCCTCGAGGACGGTGCGCAGGGCCGCGGCCGTGCGGCCGCCCTTGCCGATCACGCGGCCAAGGTCGTCGGGAGAGACCTCGAGCTCGAGCAGGGTGCGGCCCCGCTCCTCGTACTCGTGGACCGCCACCTCGTCGGGCTCCCTCACCAGGGCCCGGGCGAACGCGGCCAGAAGGTCCTTCACGGTCTCTTCCCGAACTCCCGCCCGCGCCCTAGCTGGCCGCGGCGTCGCGCTTGAGGAGGCTCTTTACGGTATCGGAGGCCTTGGCCCCCTTGGCGATCCATTCCTTCGCCCGCTCGGCGTCGATCTTGACCACCGCCGGGTTCTTCCGCGGGTCGTAGTGACCCAGCACCTCCACGAAGCGCCCGTCGCGCCACGACCGCGAGTCCGCCACCACCACCCGGTAGTACGGCCGCTTCGTCGACCCCGTCCGTCGCAACCTGATCGAAAGCATTCTCTTGACTGTCCTCTCTCGTCGGAACTAGCGAAACTGTGGAAAGCGCCCGGCCAGCCGCTTCATCGCGGAGGCCCCGCCCCCCAGGCCCTTCGTGAGCTTCTTCATCTGCGCGAACTGCTTCAGCAGGCGGTTCACGTCTTCCACGGTGCTGCCGCTCCCCTTGGCGATGCGCTTCCGCCGGCTCCCGTTGATGAGCCCGGGCTCCCGCCGCTCCCGGGGGGTCATGGAATCGATGATGGCCATGGCCCGCCGGATCTCGCGCTCGCCCTGGTCCACGTCCACGCCCTTCAGGGTGCCGAGCCCGGGGATCATCGCCAGCACGTCCTGGAGCGAGCCCATCTTCTTCATCTGGGCCATCTGGTCGCGGTAGTCCTCGAGCGTGAGCTCGCTCCGACGAATCTTCTTGAGGAGCGCCTCCGCCTGCTCGTGGTCCGCCACCTCCTCCGCCTTCTGGATGAGCCCGAGCACGTCGCCCAGGCCGAGGAGGCGGCCCACCATGCGCGAGGGCGTGAAGGGCTCGAAGGCGTCCACCTTCTCCCCCAGGCCCGCGAACTTCACGGGGCGACCGGTGACCGCGGCCGCGGAGAGGGCGGCCCCCCCGCGGGAGTCGCCGTCCAGCTTGGTGAGCACGATCCCGGTGATCCCGATACGCTTGTGGAACTCCTCCGCGCTGCGGACCGCGTCCTGGCCGGTGAGGGCATCGGCCACGTAGAGGACCTCGCTGGGCTCTGCGATCTTCCGCAGCTCCGCGAGCTCCCCCATGAGCTCTTCGTCGACGTGCAGGCGGCCCGCGGTGTCCACGAGCACGAAGTCGTGCCCCACCGAGCGCGCTTCGTCCAGCGCCGATCGGAGGAGCTCCACCGGGCCTTCCGTCCCTTCCGGATGGTGGACCTTGAGGCCGGCCGCGGTCCCGTACGCGCGGAGCTGCTCCCGTGCGGCCGGGCGCTGCACGTCGGTGGAGACGAGCAGGGGATGATGGCCGCCGCCCACCAGCCACCGGGCGAGCTTGGCGGTGGTGGTCGTCTTGCCCGATCCCTGCAACCCGGTCATGAGGACGACGGAGGGAGGCCGGGAGGCGGTGCCGATCCGGGGCGGCTCGTCGCCTCCCAGCACCGCCACCATCTCGTCGCGCACGATGCGCAGCACGGCCTGGTCCGGGGTGAGGCTCTTCAAGACCTCCTGGCCGGTGGCGCGCACTCGGACCCGCTCCAGGAACTGCTTGACCACCTTGAAATGGACGTCGGCCTCGAGCAGGGCCAGCCGGATCTCCCGCAGGGCCGCGTCCACCTGGGCCTCGTTGAGCGTGCCCTGGCCGCGCAGCGACCGGAAGATGCCTTGGAGCTTGTCGCCCAGGGTGTCGAACAAAGGAGGCGCCTCGAATGCCGAGAGGATCCGTCCCGCGGTGACTCTCCCGCGCAGACGAACCCAAAGTAATAGAGCATATTACAGATAGGCCCACGTTGTGTCAAACCCAAGCCCCAGCGGGGCTTAGGGGGTGACTAGAAGGGCCGGGACATGGCGAGGAGAGCCGCCATCCTCTTGTCGGACTCCCGCAAGCGCCCGGCCAGCGTCCGGCCGAAGGCCCAGAAGAACTTCGCGGCGAGGCCGGTCCGGCTGCGGAGCAGCCCCGCCATCTCCTTGTGGGGGAGCGAAAGGACCTCGCAGTCGGTGTGGGCGATGGCGCTCGCGGAGGAAGGGGCTCCGTCGAAGAACTCGACCTCCCCGAAGAGGTCTCCAGAGGGAAGGATGCTCAGGGCTTCTTCCCCGACCCCGGGGACGACCTTGCTGATGCGCACCTGGCCTTCCGTGATCACGTAAAGCCAGCCCCCGGGCTCCCCTTCCCTCAGGATGGTCGTCCCCTGCGGGAAACGGCGGACCATTCCCACCATCAGGACCTGCGCGAGCTCGTCGTCGTCGAGCTCGCGAAAGATGGGGACGGTCTTGAGCGTCTGCTGGATCATGTCCGGAGGGCCGGCACCCGACTACACGCTCCGCAGGATGTGGCCCAGCTTCTCCTTCTTGGTCCGGAGATAGCGCCGGTTCGCCTCCGAGGGCGGGATCTCGAGAGCGAGGCGCTCCACGATCGTGAGCCCGTAGCCTTCGAGGCCCACGAACTTCCGGGGGTTGTTGGTGAGCAGGCGGATCCTCTCCACTCCCAGCTCCACCAGGATCTGGGCGCCGATACCGTAGTCACGCTGGTCGGGCTTGAAGCCGAGCGCCTCGTTGGCCTCCACCGTGTCCTGGCCCTGGTCCTGGAGCTGGTAGGCCATGATCTTGTGCATGAGCCCGATCCCCCGCCCCTCCTGCCGCAGGTAGAGAAGCACTCCCTTGCCCTCGGCCGTGATCATCTCCAGGGCCTTGTGGAGCTGGCCCCCGCAGTCGCAGCGGGTGGAGGAGAAGATGTCGCCGGTGAGGCACTGGGAATGGACCCGCACCATCACGTCGTCCTCGGGCCGGATCTCTCCCAGCACGAGCGCCACGTGGTGCTCGCCGTCGATCAGGCTCTCGAAGGCGTGGATCCGGAACGCGCCGTAGCTCGTGGGCAGGCTGGCGTCCGCAACCTTGCGGATGAGCCGCTCGTGCCGCATCCGGTGCTGGATCAGGTCCCGGATGGTGATCATCCGGATGCCGTGGGTGCCACAGAACTGCTCGAGCTGGGGGACGCGGGCCATCGTCCCGTCCTCGCTCATGATCTCGCAGATGACCCCGGCCGGATAGAGACCGGCGAGGCGCGCGAGGTCCACCGCGGCCTCGGTCTGGCCCGCCCGCTGCAGCACCCCCCCCGGCTGCGCCCGCAGCGGGAACATGTGCCCGGGCCGCGCCAGGTCCTGGGGGCGCGTCGCGGGGTCGATGGCGGCGAGCACGGTGCGCGCGCGGTCGGGAGCGGAGATGCCGGTGGTCGTGCCCTGCTTGGCCTCGATGGGGACGCAGAAGGCGGTGCCGAAGCGCGCGCTGTTCTCCTCGTCCTGCACCATGAGGGGGATGCGCAGCTCGTCCAGGCGCTCTCCGGTCATGGGCAGGCAGATGAGCCCCCGCCCGTGGGTGGCCATGAAGTTGACGACCTCGGGCGTCACCTTCTCGGCGGCGATGGTCAGGTCGCCCTCGTTCTCGCGGTCTTCGTCGTCGCAGACCACGACCATCCGGCCCGCCCGGATGTCGGCGATGGCTTCGGGGATGGGACTGAACCGCATGGCTTCCTCGGGTCCCTGGGTCGCTAGCGGCCGCGCGTGGCGAGGAGACGCTCCACGTACTTCGCGATCACGTCCGCCTCGAGGTTCACGAGGTCGCCCGCCCGCGCGTCCCGCAGGTTCGTCACTTCCAGTGTATACGGGATCAGGGCCACGGTGAAGGCGCCCTCCCGCAGGTCGGCTATGGTCAAGGAGATTCCGTCGACCGCGATCGAGCCCTTCTCCACCAGGTAACGCTCGAGCGCGGGCGGGCATTCCACCACGAGCTCCGCGGCCTCTCCGGTCCGACGGAGCTCGCGAACGCGGCCCACCGCGTCCACGTGCCCCTGCACGATGTGGCCGTCGAAGCGGCCGTCCGCCCGCATCGGCCGCTCGAGGTTCACGCGGGTTCCGCCTCGCAGGCGCTCCCCGAAGGCGGTGCGCCGCAGGGTCTCCTCGGTCAGCTCGCAGGTGAAGCCGGCGCTGTCCGCCTCGACCGCGGTCAGGCAGCAGCCGTCGACGGCGATCGAGCCGCCGAGAGGCAGACCGGAGAAGCGGTCCCCCACGTCGATCCGCACGCGCAGCACGTCCCCCCGCCGCTCCGCGGTGCGGACCGTCCCCGTGCCTTCGACGATGCCGCTGAACATGGCCTGTGCTAGTCTCCGCTCCCAGAAAGGCTAGCGGTGATGCGGAGAAAGAGCAACGTCCTCCTCGCGCTCCTGATCCTCCTCGCCGGGGTTCGCCCTTCCCCGGCCCAGGACTTCCCCTCCCCCGAACGGATCGCGGAGGTGCGGAAGTACATCAAGCAGGCCTGGACCACTCTCACGCGCTCCGCCCGCGACCTGCCCGCGGCCGCGCCCGATCCCAAGATGAAGGCGCACCGGGGGGCGTGGCCGGTCTACCTGTCGCCCCGCGAGGACAAGAAGCGCGTGGAAGACCAGCTCGCCCGCGAGCTCGACGCGGCCGGGCGCGCCCAGATCGAGCTGCGCACGCTCCCCGCCGACCGGGGGCGGATCACGGAGCACGGCCTGCTCTACCTGCCCCATCCCTACGTCGTGCCCGGGGGCCGCTTCAACGAGATGTACGGGTGGGACAGCTACTTCATCCTGGTCGGCCTCCTGCGCGACGACGAGGTGACGCGGGCCCGGGAGATGACCGAGAACTTCCTCTACGAAGTCGAGTACTACGGGACCGTGCTGAACGCCAACCGGACGTACTACCTGAGCCGTTCGCAGCCGCCGTTCCTGACCCGGATGATCCTGGGGGTCTACGCCAAGACGCAGGACCGGGCCTGGCTGCGCTCCACCCTGCCCGCCGTCGAGAAGCAGTACCGCTTCTGGACGAGCGCGCCCCACCTCATCCCGGAGATCGGCCTCTCCCGCTATTTCGACCTTGGGGAGGGTCCGGCCCCGGAGGTGGTGAGCGACGAGGTGGACGAGCGGGGCCGCACGCACTACGACCGCGTCCGCGAGTACTACCGCGAGCACGCGGTCACGGACTACGACGTCGCGCTCTTCTACGACAAGGCTCGCGACCGCCTGACCGACCTCTTCTACAAGGGCGACCGGTCGATGCGGGAGTCCGGCTTCGACCCCTCGAACCGCTTCGGGCCCTTCAGCGTGGACATCATCCACTACGCCCCCGTCTGCCTGAACGTGCTCCTCTACCAGATGGAGGTGGACGCGGCGGAGATCTACGGCGCCCTAAAGGACGAAGCGGCCGTGCGCCGGTGGAAAGACCGGGCGGCGCTCCGCCGCCAGCGCATCGACCGCTACCTGTGGGACCCCCAGGCGGGCCTCTACTTCGACTACGACTTCAAGACCGGCCAGCGGCGTCCCTACGAGTTCGCGACCACGTTCTACCCGCTGTGGGCGGGGATCGCATCCCCGGAGCAGGCGGCACGGGTGGTGAAGAACCTCGCCTTGTTCGAGGCCGCGGGGGGAATCCTCACCAGCACCCAGACCACCGGCAACCAGTGGGACGCCCCCTTCGGCTGGGCCCCGCTGCAGCTCATCGCGGTGGAGGGCCTGCGCCGCGCCGGCTATCCGCAGGACGCCGACCGCGTGGCCCGCAAGTTCATCGCCCTCGTCGCCAAGGAGTTCGCCGAGCACGGCACGATCGTGGAGAAGTACGACGTGCGCCGCGCGGAGTCCGAGGTCGGCGGCGACATCCGCTTCGGGTACAAAGAGAACGTGGTCGGCTTCGGCTGGACCAATGGCGCCTTCGTGGAGCTCCTGGCCGGCCTCACGGGCTCGTAGTCATGATGCGGTCGAGAAGCTTCGTCACGATCCCGGGCAACGTCTCCACATCCCGGCCTCGGAGCACCGCGAGGATCCTCCGCTCCCGGTCCACCACGTACACCGTGGGCAGGACGAGCCCGGGGCCTCCCGCCCTCCGGGCAAGGTCTTCGAGCTTCGCGTAGGCCGCGTCGTCGACGAGGAAGACGGGGAAGGTGATGCTCGTTTCGCCGAGGAAGCGACGAACGGCCTCACGCTCGCTGTCTTCCGGGATGAGCACGGCGATGCCCGCGGCCCGCAGGCCGGAAGCCGCGCGCTCGTCCGCGAGCCGTTGCAGGCGCGGCATCTCGACCCGGCAGGGCGGGCACCAGGCCGCGAAGAGCACGACGAGGTTGAGCTCGCCGTCGAGCCGGAGGGGCTGAGGAGGCGCGCCGTTCCGGGCGTCGGCGAGGGCGATGGCGGGCAGCACGAGGCCATCCACCTGCGGGCTCGCCCCGGATCCCGTCCGAGTCGCAGTCGTCGAGGCGAAGACCTCGGCCCGCGGGTTGTAGGCCGACCACACGTGCCACTCGACGGAGTAGCCGTCCAGGGGAGCGAGACGCTTCGTGCGCAGGGGCCCCGCGAGCGCCTCTCCCTCGATGGACCACCGGCTGCCCGTCTCCTCGTCCAGCATCGCGCCGGGGGGATCCGGCGAAGCCCGAAAGGTGAGGACACGGCCGTCCAGCCGGCGCTCGAAGCCCGCCGCTTCGAGGGTACCGTGCGCCACGATCACCACGGGGAGAGTCCCCATCGCGTCGTTGACGACACCGCCTCGGGCCCTGACCTCCCGCGAGCGGATACGCCTTTCCCCCACCGCTCTCCACCCCGTAGACGACCGCGTTTTCGGGCAAACGGGGATCGAAGTCCACGATCGTCGACCCCATCTCGCTCAGGATTCCCCACCCGCCGGGGGTGTACCAGGCGCCGTGCCCGCCGCGCTGCGCGGCGCGCGCGAAAACGACGTCGGTGTCGGGATGGCGCGCGACCCACTCGTCCCAGTGGGTGAAGATGAGGGGGAGGCGCTCGAGCTTCCTCCCGGCGAGGGGCCCCTCGAGCCCGCGGCCGCCGAAAGGCGAGAAGAGCGTGCCCGTCTCGCGGTCCTCCAGGACGATGGTGCCGTTGTAGACCCCGGCCACCCGCATCGAGAGCTTCCGTCCGTCGAGGTCCCGCCGAAAGGCCGCGCCCCCCGTGCACTGCTCGCAGAGGGACACCGCGAGCGCGGTCCGGCCGATCGTGTCGTTCACCACGTGGTAGTTCTTGAGCACCCACCACGGGTACGCGCGGGCGCGACCTTCGACCACGACCCCCAGGACCGTGTCCTCGTCGCGCATGTGGGTGGCGCTCCCCGCCGGACGGAATTCGGGATTGTCCAGGGGAGGCATCTGGGTCGCGATGTCCTTCCCACGGAGCCGCTCGGACACCGGCGAGCGGCTGCTCACCGGCCCTTGCGCGCCAGCCGCATCCGCATGGGCGGCGCGGGCGGAAACCAGCCACGCCATCAGCAGCAGCCCGGCCATGATCCGCCGTGTGGTCACGATAGCGGAATACTGAGGCACGATCCTGGAAGGACCAAACATCGGGAGGGACAGAGAAGGAGGAGGGCTTGGGGTATGACGCGATCTGCGTGGCCGCTCCAGGCCCCGGTGCTTGACTAAGGAGCGCCCTGGGTACCTGGAGGAGGGGCTCAGGGCCCCTCCTCCAGGCCGTCTCCTAGCCTAGAACTGGAAGCGAAGGCCGAATTGCAGGTTCCGGGCCTGCCAGTTCGGCGCCGGTCGAGGTGATGCGGCCCGCGTTGGCGTTGTCGTTGCCGGGCACGCCGATCGTGGTGTCGGGGTTGCCGAGGGCGACGTGGTTGAACACGTTGACCGCCTCGAGCGCGGAGCTCCAGATTCGCACGGCTCGAGAACTTGAACCGCTTGAACAAGGACGCGTCCACGTTCCAGAAGCCGGGTCCGATGAGCGTCCCGCGCTCCATGTCGCCGAAGGTGCCCTTCTCGGGCCGGCTGAAGGCGCTGCCCGCAGTGCCGATGGGCGTGGCGTTGAACCACATGTCCTTGGCTGCCTCCCCCCGCCGTGATGTCGCCGATCACGTTCGGACGGTTGGGTCCCGTGTCGCGGTCCTGGCCGGAGTCGCGGTAATCGACGTTGAGGTGCTGGCCGCTGTAGATGAACGCGTTGGTGTTGAACTGCCAGCCGCCGATGAGAGCGTCGAGACCCGTGGAAGCGTCGCCTCCGTACTTCTTGCCCTTGCCGAAGGGCAGCTCGACCGTGGCCGCGAGGGTGACGCCGTGGGTCCGGGCCCATTGCGGCGAGCCGTATTCGAGCGAGCGGTCGTAGAAGTACTGGTCGGTGCCGTGGTTGCGGATCCGCTGGAGCGTGTAGGTCGCGAGCAGCGAGTAGCCGCCGGAATAGCGCTTGGTGAGCTTGGCCTGCAGCGCTTCGTAGTTGTTGTCGGAGCAGTTGCAGAGGTACCGAATGTCCGTTGTAAGGCCGAAGGGGGCGCCGTAGGCGGTTCCCAGGTTGAAGGGCCGCCGGGCGCTCGTAGGCACGCCCTGGGCGAAGCCCACGATCGTGGGCTGGTTGAAGTTGATGTCGGGACCGTCTCCGTTGAACACGTGGGTGCCCTTGTTGCCCACGTAGGCGATCTCGGCCGAGACCTCGGAGCTGAGCTCGCGCTGGATCGTGAAGTTCCAGGCGTCCACGTAGGGCAGGCGCTGCTGCGGGGGCAGGGTCGAGGGGTTGACGCCGTCCGGCGCCTTGAACCGGCCGTCCGCCCCCACCGCCGGGAAGGTCGGGGCCGGCGGTCCCTGGGCCAGGGTGAAGATCGCTCGCGAAGTTCTCGGGAGCGTTCAGGGTCTGCCGCGCCAGGACCGGGCAGGTTCTGGGTCACGCTGTGGCCGAAGGTGGAGCCGAAGACGCCGATGTCGTAGCTGCGGCCGTAGCCCATGCGGACGACGGTCTTCGGGTTGATCTGGTAGGTGATGCCCAGCCGCGGCGCGATGTTGATCTTGTTCTCGATGTCGCCGTTGAGGCCGATCCCGCCCACGCCCGCCACCATCATCTCTCCGGTGTTCAGGTCGAAGTAGCCCGCGTTGCCCGGCTCGTTGACCGTCTGGGGCACGATGTCCTCGAGCCGGATGCCGTAGTTGAACGTCCACTTCGACCCGTTCCGCCAGGTATCCTGCGCGTACAAGAACCAGCGCCACTGCCGCTCGCGGGCGTCGGTGCTGGAGCTGACGTAACGGCGATAGCCCGACACGTCCCCGAGCAGGAAGGTGGCGAGCCCGAGGCCGCCGCCCGCTCGGCTCCCTGCGTTCGCTCGGAGTTGAAGTCGATCTCGCCGGAGCGGTGGTTGTCGCTCGGCACCCGCAGGTTGAAGGCCCGCCGGATGTCGACCCCGGTCTTCACCGTGTGGCTGCCCATGCTCTTCGTGAAGTTCGTGACGAACTGGTACTGGCTCTCGTCCTCCGCGAGCGGGCAGTTGCAGCGGCCGCCCCGGTCCCCCAGACCCGTGCCGAAGCTCATGTTGCTCGGGGTGTTGTCGGAGTTCCCGGTGTTGATGAACCCGATGGGGAGGCCGGAGGTGAAAGGATCGTTCGGGAAGTTCATGCCCGGGATGCCGGCGTCGAGCGCCGGGTTCGTCCCGTAGTCGTTGGGGAACACGTCGACCTTGTAGCGGAAGTAGCCGATGCGGAAGTCCAGGACCGACGTGGCGGAGAGCGTGTGATCGTAACCCACGGCGAGGCTCTGGTTCGTGACCGCGGTGTTGCCGCCCAGGTCCACGACCCCGGGGCCGCCCCCGGTGCCGAAGGCCGAGGGCCCGAACTTCGTGAACTTCGCCTGGCTGTAACGGATGAAGCTGTTGGCCTTGTCGTGAAAGCCGCCCGTCTACGCGGGCGTTGAAGGCGTCGCTGTTGAACTTCTCCGAGCCCTGGGAGATGAAGTTGTTGATGATGCCCGAGCCATTGTTCGGGAGAGGAATGAGCTGGAGGATGTTCTGGGCCTGCGGAGAAAGGCAGTTCGCGGGGATGCGGGCCCCGGGGAACGGAACCCGTTGCGCCGGCGGTGCGTTCGGCGCGGACAGGCCGCAGTTGCCGGGGTCGTAGATGGTGACGCCGTACTGGCTCAGGTCTCCGGTGCGGGCGAGCGCGGTGGGTACGGTCAGCAGCTTCGAGCCGCCGTCCGTGTAGCGCCACCCCTGGTAGTCGCCGAAGAAGAAGAACTTGTCCTTGATGACGGGGCCGCCGATCGAGGCGCCGAACTGGTCGCGCTTCGTTTCGGGCAGGACATTGCCCGTGAGCGCGTTCGGGACGTCGGGCTGGGAGAACGGGTTCCGGGCCTGGAACTTGTCGCTCTGATGGAACTCGAACGCGCTGCCGTGAAGGGCATTGGTTCCGGACTTCGTCTGGACGGAGACGACGCCCGCCGTGGCCTGCCCGAACTCGGCGTCGTAGTTCTGGGAGGTGATCTTGCTCTCCGCTATGGACTCGAGGGTGGGGTTGATCACGATGATGCCGAGGATGGGGTCCCGGTTCTCGGTGCCGTCGAGCTGGAAGCCCGTCCCGCTGAAGTGCTGTCCGTTGACCATCGTCTGGATCGAGCCCTGGGGGTTCTCGCTGGTGGCGTGGTTCCAGCTCAGGCGCTGCGTCCCCGGGGTGATCAGGATGAACTTGGTGAAGTTCCGGTCGAGGATCGGCAGCTCGCTGATCTGCGTCTCGGAGAAGGTCGTGGACACGTCCGCCCGGTCGGTCTTGAGGAGCTGGCCCTCGATCGCGTTGACCGTGACCGTCTCCGTGACGTCGCCCAGGTCCAGCTGCAGGTTCACCTTGGTCTGGGTGTCGACGCTCACGATCACCGGCGAGACCACCTTCGTCTTGAAGTTCGACAGCTCCGCCCTCACTTCGTACTTCCCGGGCAGCAACCGATCCTTGAGGTACGTCCCCCCGGGACCGCACACCACGTGATCGGCGGTCTTGCGATCGATGCTCGTGATCGTGACCGTGACGCCCGGCGTGACCGCGCCGGTGCTGTCGGTGACTATTCCCGCGATGCTCCCGTAGACGGCCTGGGCCATCGCGGGTGGAGTCGGAGAGAGGCACGCGACGACCAGCACTCCGGCGACCCATCCTCCGCAACGCCGTACCATCGGCCCGAAAGCACTCAGACCCCTACTCATAGTTCCCCCTCGTTTCGATTACCCGAGTCCATCCGCTGTAACGCGGTTGTCCGTTCTGGGAGCCGCCATGATTGAGGGCGGGAGGGATGGACGACTTGCAGTTGCCGCTGAAAACGGTGCCACGACCCGGTACGACCCTTGTCATCAGCACTTCCTTCATCTACCTCCCCGACAACTGGGGCGCGGCGGGAGGCACTCCCGGTGACCGGCAGAAACGTTGCCGCGAATGCTATGCACGCATCTTTTATGTGTCAAGGCTTTTCTTGTGCGTTTTTCCTACGATCGGGTTGCGCTCCTGCTCCGGTGGCTTGACCGTGGCCGCTCACGGGGCCTACGCTGCCGCCCTCATGCGTCCCTGGTGCCTCGCGCCGATTGTCTTGGTGCTCTCGATCGCCTCGAGCGCCCCGGGCACGTCCGGCGGAGCTGACGTGCCGCGTTTCTCCTTGAAGCCGAGCGGTCTGGAGCTGGAACGGCCCACCCGCCGCGGGCGCTTTTTCGACGTCCTCGGGCGGCGAGCCGCGCTCTTCGGCCACGAGAACGGCGGCTTGGAGGCCTGGGTCTACCCGCTGAAGATCCTGGACGACTTCCGGCTGTCCTTCCGGCTCCAGGACTATCCTCTCGACATCGACGGGCCCGAGATCGCGGTGCAGATCCGGGTCCGGCCCGAAGCCACCCTCTTCACGTACTCGCACGCCGCGTTCACCGTGCGGCAGATCCTCTACGCGCCGCTCGAGGAGCCCGGGATCGTGATGCTGCTCGACGTCGACAGCGTGCTGCCCCTGACCATCACCGGCTCGTTCCGCCCGCGGCTGCGACCGATGTGGCCGGCGGGCCTCATGACCCCGAACCTCGAGTGGGACGATCACGCGCACGTCTACTACGTGACCGAGGAGACGAAGCGGTTCGTGGGGATCGTGGGCGCGCCGGGCGCGCGCGACGTCTCGGTCATGCCCTACCAGGAGGAGCCCCGGGACGTCCCCATCCGTTTCGTGATCGAGGCGCGTCCCGAGGCGACGCGGTCCGCCTACGTCCCGATCGTGGTGGCGGGCGGTGTGGAAGGGCGCGATTCGGCGAAGAACGTCTACGACCGGCTGCTCGCCGAAGCCCCCGCTCTCTACGCGCAGAACGTGGCCCACTACGAGCGGCTCCGCGAGAGGACGGTGGAGGTGACGACGGGCGACCCGCGCCTCGACGAATCGTTCGCCTGGGCGAAGGTGGGCGTGGCGAAGGGGATGGCCACGAATCCCTTCCTGGGCACCGGGCTCGTGGCCGGCTTCCGCACGTCCGGGGACAGCGAGCGCCCCGGCTTCGGCTGGTTCTTCGGCAGGGACGCGCTCTGGACGACGCTGGCCCTCGATTCCCTGGGCGACTTCGCGGCCGCGCAAACCGCCCTCGAGTTCCTGCGGAAGCACCAGCGGGCGGACGGGAAGATCCCCCACGAGATCTCGCAGAGCGCTTCGCTCATCCCCTGGTTCGCCGACTACGAGTACGCGTGGAAGAGCGCGGATGCGACGCCGCTCTACGTCATCGCCCAGGCCGACCTCTGGCGCGCGAGCGGAGACACCCGGTTCCTGAAGGCGGCCTGGGACTCGATCCTCAAGGCCTACCGCTTCACGGCGGGCACCGACACCGACGGCAACGGCCTCGTCGAGAACACGAAGGTCGGCCACGGCTGGGTGGAGGGGGGCGCGCTCTACCCGGCTCACGAGGAGATCTACCTGCAGGGCACCTGGATCGAGGCGGCCCGGAGCCTGGCCGAGCTGGCGGAAGTCCTGGGCGAGCCGGCCCTGGCCCGGGAAGCGCGCACGGCCGCCGAGCGCACGCGGGTCGCGGTGGAAAAGACCTTCTGGCTACCGGATCGCGGCTTCTACGGATTCGCCACTACCGTGGCCCCGGAGAAGCCGCCGCAGGCCGAGCCCGGTCCGAACCGGCAGAGGCGGCAGGCCCGCCTCGACGAGCTCGCGAAGGTCCGCTTCGTGGACGAGGACACGGTCCTGCCCGCGGTCCCGCTCTGGTGGAGCCTGCTCGAGGACGAGCGCGCCCAGTCGCAGGTCGACCATCTGGGGAGCGGCGCTCTCGCCACGGACTGGGGCGCACGCATCCTTTCCGATCAGAGCCGGCTGTACGACCCGCTGTCCTACCACTACGGATCGGTCTGGCCGCTCTTCACGGGCTGGGCGTCCGTGGGCGCCTACCGCTACGGGCGGCCCCACGTCGGCTACCAGGCGCTCATGGCCAACGCCCTCCTGCGCTCGCGGAGCGCTCTCGGCTACGTCACCGAGCTTCTCTCCGGCGACTTCGACGCCCCGTTCGGCCGATCCTCGGACCACCAGGTCTGGTCGGAGGCGATGGTGGTGACGCCGCTCCTGCGCGGGCTGCTCGGGATCGAGACGGGCGCGGGGGGCCGGGAGATGCGATTCGCACCCTCCCTTCCCGCGGACTGGGATCGGGTGGCGGTCCGCAACGTCGCCCTGGGTGCCGCCCACTACGACCTGTCCGTGGTCCGGTCGGCGGGGCGGACGACCATCCTCGTCGTTCGCCGTGGCGACGGAGGGCCCCTGCGCCTCGTCGTGGCCCCGGCCTTTCCCCTGGACGCTCGCATCCAGTCCGTCCAGGTGGACGGGCATGGCGAGAGGTTCCAGGTGAAGCGTGCGGGCGACGTACAGCGGGCGGAAGTGATTCGCAACGGCGCCGCCGCCCGGAGCGAGCTCGTGTTCGTCCACGACGAGGGCACCGACGTCTACCTGCGCGCGGAGACTCCCGAGCCCGGGGCACGGAGCGAGGGACTGCGGATACTGCGAAGCCGGGCGGAGGGGGGGACCCTCCACCTGCTCCTGGAGGGCCGGGCGGGCCGGTCCTACGACGTGCACCTCCGAACGCCGCGCGTCCCGGGCGAGGTCGCGGGTCTGACCCTCCGGAAAGCGAGCGCCCGGGACTGGGTGCTCCAGATTCCCTTCGCGGGAACCGGGGACGGCTACGTCCGCCGGGAAGTCACCCTGCCCTTGCGTTAGGCGAACGGGCTAGCGCGGAGGGTCCGCCCCCGCCGACCCTTCCCGGATCGTCACCACGCGCCGTCCCCCCACGTCCTTCAGCTCGTCCACCTGGCCGCTCGGCCAGCGCACCTCGATCGCCTCCGCCTGGGCGTGGGCGCCCAGGCCGAAATGGAGGCGCAGGTCGTCGTGCGAGTAGTAGCTCGACTGGCTGAGGGCCGCCCGTGCCTGCCGGCGCCCCCCGGCGGAGACGATCACGGTCGCGCCCAGGCCGCTGCGGTTGGACCGCGTCCCCTGCAGCTCCACCTCGATCCAGCCGTTCCCGCCCGCGTAGTCGTTGCGCAGGAGCGACGGCGGCTCGTTCATGTTCATGACCAGCGCGTCCACGTCCCCGTCGTGGTCGAAGTCGCCGAAGGCCACGCCCCGGCTGGAGTGGGGGGCGGCGGCTCCGGGGCCGCTCTGCGTGGTCACGTCGTCGAACCGGGCCCCGTCGCGGTTCCGGAAGACGATCTTGGGGCCGCGGTGGGGGTATTGCGCGAAGTGCTTCTCGATCTCGGGGTACACGTTGCCCGTCGCGTAGAAGATGTCGGGGAAGCCGTCGTTGTCGAGGTCCGGCATCCCCGCTCCCCACTCCACGTAGCGATTCATCACGCCCAGGCCGGCGGCGATGGCGACGTCCTCGAACTGGCCTCGTCCCAGGTTCCGGTAGAGGGCGGGGATGTCGTCGGCGAAATGCGTCTTGAGGAGGTCGAGGAGCCCGTCGCCGTTGAAGTCGGCGAGGCCGAGTCCCATTCCCGCCTGGGCCCGGCCGTCCTCGTCGTAGGCGACCCCGCTGGGGACGGCCACGTCGGTGAAGGTCCCGTCGTGGTTGTTGCGGTAGAGGATGGCGGCGGTGGAGTCGGAAGCCACGTAGATGTCGGTCCAGCCGTCGCCGTCCAGGTCGGCGGCCGCGGCGGTCATGGGGTACCTGCCCGTCGCCTTCGCGATCCCCGACTTCTCGGAAACGTCCGTGAACGTCCCGTCGCCCTCGTTGTGGAAGAGGACGTTCGTGTCGGTGGGCAGGCCCTTGGGCCCGCAGTTGACGGGGATGCCCTTCCAGAGGCAGTTCGTGCCCTGGCCGGGCTCGGCCGCCTTCTCGAGGTCGAAGGCGAGGTAGTGGGCGACGAAGAGGTCGAGCCGGCCGTCGCGGTCGTAGTCCACGAAGCTGCAGCCGGAGCCCCAGCGCGTCCCCTTCGTCTCGACCTTCGCCCGGGCGGTCACGTCCTCGAAGCGCCCGCCGCCGAGGTTGCGGTAGAGGACGTTCCGGCCGAAGTAGGTCACGAACAGGTCCAGCCCTCCGTCGTTGTCGTAGTCGCCCACGCACACGGACGAGGCAAAGCCCGTCTTCCGCAACCCCGCCTCCTCCGTGACGTCCCGGAACGTGCCGTCACGGTGGTTGCGGTAGAGGTGGCTGACCGGCGCCCGGCCCGGCGGCCAGGCTTCCTCTTCGCGGCTTCCTTGCCGCAGGCGCGTCCCGTTCAGGACGAGCGCGTCCACCCACCCGTCGCCGTCGGCGTCGAAGAAGGCGACGCCCGCGCCGTTCGTCTCGATGATGAAGCGCTTCTGCTCGAGACCCCCGTAGACGGAGGGCCGGGTGAGCCCCGCGCGCGCGGCCACGTCCACGAGGGTCACGGCCCAGGGCGGCCCCGATTCGCGGGGAGCGAGGGCGAGCGTCGCGAAGAGCGCGAAGAGGAGGCCGGCGACGGTCCGCATGCTACCGGTCGGGCGCGTCCTGCAGGCGCTCGGCGATCTCGAACTCCCGCTTCGCCTCCTCGGGACGGCCGGTCTGCTGCAGGAGCTGCGCGAGGAGGTAGTGGGCGGACTTGTTGTTGGGGTCGTACTCCACGGCCCGCCGCAGCATGCCTTCCGCCGTGGCCGGCTGGCCTTTCTTCGTGTAGGCCTTGCCGAGAAGGATGTAGGGCCCGCTGAACGCGGGGTTGATCCAGAGCGATTTCTGGAGCGCCGCGATCGCCTCGTCCCAACGCCCCTGCCGCGTGTAGATCTCCCCGAGCCGGTAGAGGGCCATGGCGTTCCCCGGGTTCACCTCGAGCTCCTTCTGCATGAGGGCCACCGCCTCGTCCCAGCGCGACCGGAAGAGCGCAGCCTGGCCCAGGAGGAAGTGGGCCTGGGGAAGCCGGGGATCCTTGGCCACCGCCTTGTTCAGCTCCGCCTCGGCGAACTCCTCGAACTCGAGGCGGACCATCATCTGCGCGGTGAGGAGGTGGGCGGCCGCGGAGTCGGCAGGAACGCGGAACAGGCGGGCGAAGCACTCGCGGGCCCGGTCCGGCTGGCGTGTCTGGATGTAGGCGTTGCCGAGCACGTAGAGCAGCTCGACGTTGTCCGGCGCCCACACCCGCGTCTGCTCGAGGTAGGGAATGGCCTCCGAAAGGTGCTGGGCGACGTACAGGGACAGCCCGAGCACCTGCGCGGCCTCCCGTCCCTCGAGCGAGTCCGCGGGAAGCCTGGGCAGGGCCGACTTCAGCAGCTCGATCGCGCGCACGGGGTCGTCGGCGTGGTAGTAGGCGACCCCCAGCGCCTGGGCCACGCGCGGGTCGTTGGCGTCGAGGGCCTGCAGCTTCTCGATGGCCGCCTGGGGACGGCCCTGGTCGACGAGCGCGCGGGCCGCGACGAGGACGGGACCGACCGCATCCGCCTCCGGGGTCGAGGCGGCTGGGGCCGGCCCGAAGAGGCTCACCGAGGCGCAGAGGAAGCCCGCGATCGTCGTCGTGCTCATTTCGCCGCCACTCTGAGCGCAGTGTACCCTGGCTCGTTTTTCTTTCGTGTCGCCGCCCCACAAAGGAGTAGAGTTCTTCCGGCTGGTACCTGGCCGGAGTCGAGCGTGTGGCGGCCCGCCACGCTCCTGGCTCGAGGGCTGCGGTTCGCAATTCGAAAAGACGCGCCCATTCGACCGGAGCTCGAAAAATGAAAAGGCCTGACCTCCTGGTGCTGGGGCTTCTCGCTGCCCTCACCGCCCATACCCACCGCCGTCCTCGGCGCAGACACCCCCACGCCCGCCGCGCACGCCCCCCGACCTGGCCCCGATCCGGATCGAAGACGGCAAGTTCGTCCCGAAGCTCCGCGGTGCGATCGGCTGCTGTTGCTGCCAGCCCCCGAACGACCTCGCGGAGAGCTGGCCCCTCTGCCCCCGCGAGTGGAGCAACGCCTTCGGCCGCGCCGGCTTCAACCTGACGCACGTCCGCCTCGGACCCTACAGCGACCAGGGCTACGGTTGGGGGATGCTGGACCGCATCCGGGCCAACGTCCACTACGCCAACTCGAAGGGTCTCTACGTCGAGGTCGACATGGTCGACGTCTGGGCCCTCGTCCACCAGGAGCCCAACCTCTACGACGACACCTGCGCCCTCACGCAGTCGGTTCCTCCGGTGCACTACCGCCAGTTCGTCCGGCAGCTGGTGCGGAAGACCGGGGACCTCGCCGTGCTCTACAACCTGGGCAACGAGGGGTGGAGGTGCAACCCCTCCCTCGCCTGGGAGGACGCGCTCAACGACCTCATCAAGGTGTCGCTTCAGGATTTCGGCTATCCCGACCGCCCGGTGGGCACCAACTACAACCTGAATCAGACGAGCTCGCCCACGCGGCGCTTCTACGAATACGTGGCGCAGCATGGATTCGGAATACAGAAGCCGGTGACGGCCCCGGACGGCCGGAAGGTGCCGAGCCTCCTGAACGAGTCGGACAACGTTCCCCACACGGTCCAGGAGTGGCGCAACCTCGTCACGGCCACCGAGGCGCAGTCGGGCACCTACGTGGCGATCTGGCGCGGACCGATGTCGGATGCGGACTGGGACTCGCTCCTCGCCAGCTACGGCGGGCGGCCCGTCCAGTACACCCCGGGGCAGTCCGCCTCGGCCTGCCTGCTCGATACCCTGCCGTGTGCTTCAGGCAGGAAGGAGGCCGGTCGACCCGGGTGAGCCCGCGTCCGGATCGCGCCTCCGAAGAGCCGAGCCGTTTCCGTGATCGCCACAAGTACGACTTCCCGGCCCGCCCTGCCCCTCTCGAGGTCTCGTCCGTGTGCTACCTGCCCGGCCCGGACCACAACGACACGACCTGGGACCTGCAGGCGGCGGCCACGGAGCGCCTGATCCAGGAGCAGCCCTGGCTCTTCCGCGGCACCTCCGACCCTCTCGCCACCTTCCTGGACGCCTGCGACGCCGCTCACCGGATCACCTTCTTCTCTCTTCTCCAGGCCGAGCTCCAGCCTCGGTGTGTGGAGGTCGGCGATCCCTTCAAGGTCTGGAACGCGAGGGACAGCGTCGACCTCAGCCGGTGTCCGGCCTCGAGCCCCCAGGAATGCGTCTACGAGGGTCGCCACAACATCATCTTCGGAGGCTGCCGTGTCGTGCGCTTCGACCAGCTCCGGAACGTCTTCAGGGGCACGGTGAGCAGGGTCGTCACGGAGGCGCCCGCTCCCCCTCCGGTGGCTCCTTGAGGAAGGCGGCGCCGCCCTTCGTCGGCGTGCCCGAGCCTTCCTCGAGCGTGAGGAAGCGGTCCGCCGCGAGGTCGCGCCACTCCTCCTCGAGCCCGTTCGGCCAGCGCACCTCCAGGCGCTCCACCCGGGCCGCCTCGGCGAGGCCGAAATGCACGCGCAGGTCGTTCTGGGAGTTGTAGCTCCCGCCCCCCCGAACCTCCTGCGTCTGCTCGGCTCCCCCCGCCCGGGCGCGCACGCGCGCCCCGATGGCGCTGCGATTCGACCGCGTGCCCACCAGCCGGAGGGTCAGCCAGTGGTTGCGGCCCGAGGTCTCGGTCAGGAAGAGGTCGGGGGTGTCGTGGACGTTGTTCACCACCACGTCCACGTCCCCGTCGTTGTCGATGTCGCCGAAGGCGGCGCCCCGGCCCGCCTTGGGGGTGGTGGCGGGCGCGCCCAGCCGCTCCGTCACGTCCTCGAAGCGGCCCTTGCCCAGGTTGCGGTAGACGACCTTCCGCTGCTTGTACCCGGCCTCGGTCTTGAGCTGCTCCACCTCGGGGTAGACGTGCCCGTTGACCAGGAACAGGTCCAGCCAGCCGTCGTTCGCGAAGTCCACGAAGGCCGTCCCCCATCCGAGCCAGCGCGTGTTGGTCCCGATCCCGGCGGCGAAGGTACGGTCCTCGCAGAAGCCGTCCCCGGTGTTGCGGTAGAGGGTCGAGGTGTCGCCGGCGAAGTTCGTCTTGAAGATGTCCATGGTCCCGTTACGGTCGAAGTCCCCCACCGCCACCCCCATCCCGGCCTGGGGCTTCCCGTCCTGGCTGTAGGCGCAGCCGCTCGTCACCGCGACGTCGGTGAACGTGCCGTCATGGTTGTTGCGATAGAGGGCCGCGGGATTGGAGTCGTTGGCCACGTAGACGTCCACCCACCCGTCGTCGTCGAAATCGAGGGTGCTGACGCCCAGGCCGTAGGTCCCGCTGGCCCGGGTGATCCCCGCCCGCTCGGAGACGTCCGCGAACGTCCCGTCCCCCTGGTTGTGGTAGAGCACGTTCTTGCCCCCGGTGAGCCCCGGCGGGCCGCAGGCCACCGGCACGCCCTTGTAGCGGCAGAGGCCGGAGTCCGGGGTGGGGGTGGTCGCGAGATCGATGTCGATGTAGTTGGCCACGAAGATGTCGAGCCGTCCGTCGCGGTCGTAGTCCAGGAAGGCGCAGCCGGTTCCCCAGCGGGTGCGCGCGTTGCGCAGGCCGGCCTTCGCGGTGACGTCCGCGAACGTCCCGTCTCCCCGGTTCCGGTAGAGGTGGTTCTGGCCCCAGTAGCTCACGAACAGGTCCACGTGGCCGTCGTTGTCGTAGTCGCCGGCGCAGGCCCCCTGTCCCCACCCGCTCTCGGCGAGGCCGGCTTTCCTCGTGACGTCGGCGAAGTGGCCGTCGCCCTGGTTGCGGTAGAGATGGTTGACGGGCTCCTGCCCGGGGGGAAAGCCCTCGAGGGTGGTGCCGTTGACGAGAAAGACGTCCAGCCAGCCGTCGCCGTCGTAGTCGAGGAGGGCGACGCCGCAGCCGGTCGTCTCCAGCAGGTACTTGTTCGTCTCCCGTCCGCCGAAGACCGTGAGCGCATCCAGGCCCGCCTCGCGGGCCACGTTGCGGAAAGAGAAGCCGAGGGGCGAGTCGACGCCGGCGGAAACCGCGGCTTCGCGGGCCACCGCCGGGGCCAGGAGCGCCGCGCAGACCGCGGCGGCACGGAGCGCCGGGGGCCGAGAGATCACGGCCGGGGCGCTTCCACGGGCTTGAGGTGGGGGGCCAGGCGACGGGCCGCTTCGAACTGGGCCCGCGCTTCTTCGCGCGCGCCGCTCGCCTGGAGCGCGAGCGCGAGCTGGTAGTGAGCCTCGGGATAGTCGGGGGCGAGCCGCACTGCTTCCCGGAACCGCTCGATGGCGCCCACGGTGTCCTTTTCCTTCATCCGCTTGAGCCCGACGCTCACCGCAAACGTGGCGGCTTGCGCGTCGGCCTTCTTCCGGGTCAGGCGCTGCGCTTCCGCGAAAGCGGCGGCCGCCTCGGTCGTCTGCTTCCTCTGCTGGAGGAGCTGGCCCAGGCTCAGGTGAGCCTCGGCGGAGGTCGGCTGGCACCGGATCGTCTCCCGGAACTCGGCGAGGGCTTCGTCGGGCTCGCCCAGCTGCCGGAGCACGGTACCCAGCATGTAGTGCGCGTCGGCGTAGTCGGGCTTCCGGGCGAGGGCCGCGCGCAGCATCGGGACCGCCTCCGCGGGCCGACCGGTCTGCCAGAGCACGACCCCGAGCGTGTAGGGTGGCTCGGGAAGCGCGGAGTCGAGGGCGGTGGCCTGCCGGAGCGCGGCCTCCGCTCCCGCGAAATCGTCCTTCTGCTTGAGGGCCATGCCCAGGTTGTAGAGGGATTCCGCGTCCTCGGGCTCCCGGGCGAGCAGCTCCCGGTAGACGGAGATGGCGCCCTCGAGGTCTCCCATCTGCATGAGCGCGCTGCCCAGGTTGTGGCGGGCCGCGGCGTACTCGGGGTGGTCGCGGACGAGATTCCGGAAGGTGCGGAGCGCCGCCTCGGACTCACCCTTCTGGAGGAGGGCGAGGCCGAGGCTGTTGGCGGCGTCGGTGAGCGAGGGGTCGAGGGTGACGGCCTCGCGCAGCGAAACGATTGCCGCGGGCAAGTCTCCCTGCTCCTGGAGGGCCAGGCCCAGGTGCATGTGGGCGAGCGCGAGGCGGGGAGCGAGCTTGACCGCACGACGCAGCTCGTCCACGGCCTCCGCGAGGTTCCCCTGCTGCTGGAGGGCCAGGCCCAGGTAGTAGCGCGCTTCGGGATGCTCGGGCCGGAGCTTGACCGCTTCGCGGAGCGCGGGGACGGCTTTCTCCGTCTGCTGTGTCCACCAGAGGGTGGCCCCCAGGTGGTACCGCGCGTCGAAGAGCCGGGGGTCGAGCCGCGCCGCCTCCTCGAACTCCCGGATGGCCTCGTCCGTCGCGCCCTGGCGGCCCCGGACGAAGCCGAGCCGGTCGTGGGCCGCCGCCATCGTGGGGGCCAGCCGGATCGCCTCCTCGTACGACGCCCGCGCCCCTTCGAGATCGCTCGCACCCTCCTGAACCGTCCCGAGAAGGTAGTGGGCTTCGGCGGAGCCGGGATCGACCTGCAACACTCCCTGGAGCACGCCCCGCGCCAGCTCCGCCTTCTCCGCCTGCAGCAAGCGCCGGGCCTCGGCCAGCAGGCGTGCCGTCGCCCCCTTCACCGGTTGCGGTGGGGGGACCGCCTCGGCGGCAAGGACCAGGACGAGACTCCAGAGGAAGACAAGGGAAGATGAGGCCACGAGGGGCGATCCGCTTTCCCGAACAGGCTATTCCGGCGGGAAGACCAGGGTCAAGCCCGCGGCGAGCCTTCGCGGCTTTGTACAAACTGCCGGCAAGGCGCGCCGTGAGGGTCGCCGCAAGTCCCTGCTTCCTGGCTTCGGGCACTGGCTCGACTCTTGCTCCACTCATGCCGGAGGCGAACCATGCGTATGCTCCTACGGCTCATCGTCGTCGTGTTGCTCGTCGTCGCGGTCGTGTGGCTGGTCCAGAATCGCAGCTTCGGACGGCCTGGCCAGGAGGTTCGCGCGGGGATCGACTCGGCCGTGCGCGGGACGAAGGAGGCGGTCAAGGACCTCCACCTGAACCTCGACGCGCAGCAGATCGGCGAAGAGCTCAAGAGGACGGGGCGGATCGTGCGCAGCAAGGCCGCGCAAGCGGCCAACAAGATGGCGGAGGTCACCGAGGACGCGCGGACGACCGCGGCCATCAAGGCCAAGCTCGCCGCCGATCCGGACCTGTCCGTCCTGGACATCAGCGTCGACACCACGGATGGGCGGGTCACCCTCGCCGGCCGGGTGGACTCCCCCGACGACATCGCCCGCGCCGTTCGGATTGCGCTCGAGCGCGACGACGTCCACGAGGTCATCTCGACGATCCGGGTAAGTCCAGTGGAATCGAAGAAGCTTACGCTGGTGCGCTGAGCCAGCTCTCGAACAGTGCCTGGGCCTTGCCGCCCTCGAAGCGGCGGCGCACCGCGTCGAGGACGCGGATCCTCACCGCCGCTCCGGACGAGTAGAAACCGATCCAGTACGGAACGTAAAGGTCCGGAGCGGCGGCTCTTGCACTCAACTGCAGGTCGTTGATCTGGAAGAAGCCCCTCTGGAACAGCACACGGCGAAGCTTGCCCTTCAGAGCCTCCATCGCGGGGCCATCCCCGAGCCGCGGCTCGAGCCGATTCCGGGTCTCGATCTCCTCGAGCTCGCCCCCGGCGGGCGGACGCTCGAACCCATAGAGGTCCAGGGTGCCGCTCACCGCCTCCAGGGCGAACCACGCGCGCCGGCTTGTCCCTCCGTTCCTGATCTCCACCTCGTAGAGCCGGAACGGGACGTAGGCCGGGGCCACCGCGCGCAGCGGCCCCCGGCCCATGAGGCGTCGCAGCCCCGCCCATCGCCCCTCGAGGGCGCTCTGGGCTTCGGCGGGACCGACGTTGGGCCTCAGGCTCTGGATGGTGGCCATCGTGCTCCTACCGGAAGTAGATCCAGAGGCTGACCACGGTGAGCACGAGCAGGACGCTGAAGGCGACGTTGAGCTGGTGCTCGCGGGCGGTCTCGTGCGCGAGCTTCGGGGCCTCCCGGACCGGGGTGATGTCCATCTTCTCGTCCACGGTCGCGAAGGTGAGGCCGGCCAGCCGTCGGCGCTCGGGGGCGGGACCGAGGTAGCTCACCGCGACGAGGACGGCGGCGCACACCACGAACATCAGGATCGCGTAGTGCAGGAAGTTCATGTCGACCAGCCAGCGGATGGCGGGGGAGTCGAAGTGTCGGGTCTTGTCGAGCACCTCGTAGACGAAGCGCACCGAGCCCAGGACGAATCCCACGAGCAGGGACGAGATCGCCCCCGTCCCGTTCAGCCGCGGCCAGAGGATCCCGAATACGAAGCAGACCGCGATGGGGGGGCTGACGTAGGCCTGGACGCTCTGCAGGTAGATGTAGAGCTGCGAGCTCAGGAGATGGATGAACGGCACCCAGAGGAGGCCGAGGACCACCATGATCCCGGTGGCCACGCGGCCGAAGTTCACGAGCTGCCTCTCCGTGGACTGGGGGCGCAGGCGCTTGTAGAAGTCGAGGGTGACCATGGTGGAGGCGGAGTTGAACACCGAGCTCATGGCCCCCATGAGCGCGGCGAGGAGGGCGGCGATCATGAGGCCGACGAGGCCGGTGGGCAGCAGGTTGACGATCAGCGTCGGGTAGGCGATGTCGCCGTTGGTCACCCGGCCGTTCGTCATCGTGAAGAGCTGGGGGTAGAGGGCGACCGCGATGAGGCCGGGGAGCACGAGCACGAACACCGGGAGGATCTTGAGGAAGGCGGCGAAGATCGTCCCCGCCTTGGCGTGGCCTTCGTCCTTGGCGGAGAGGACCCGCTGCACGATGACCTGGTCCGTGCACCAGTACCAGATCCCGAGGATGGGCGCGCCCAGGAAGATGCCGGTCCAGGGGAACTCCGAGTCGCTCATCGGCTTCATCATGTGGAAGTAGTCGGGAGGGAGCGCCGCGCGGAGGCCAGCGAAGCCGCCCGCGTGGTCGAGGCCGATCACGGTGAGGGCGATGGCGCCGGCGAGGAGGATCAGGGTCTGGACGAGGTCGGTGTAGATCACGGCGGACAGACCCCCCGCCACCGTGTAGATCCCCGTGGCCACCACGAGGAGGATGGCCGCGGTCATGGGGTTCCAGCCCACCACGCGCTCCAGCACGATCGCCGCCGCGTAGAGGTGGACGGAGATCTTCGTGAAGATGTAGGCCAGGATCGAGATGCTGGCCAGGTAGACGCTGCAGTTGCGGTTGAACCGGCGCTCCAGGAACTCGGGCATGGTGAAGACGTTGGAGCGCAGGTAGAACGGCACGAACACCCAGCCCAGGATGAGGAGGATGAGGCAGGCCAGCCACTCGAAGTGGCCCACCGCCAGCCCCGACGTCGCCCCCGAGCCCGCCAGCCCGATGAAGTGCTCGGTCGAGATGTTGGAGACGAAGAGGGAGGCCCCGATCGCGAACCAGCCGACGTGGCGGCCGGCCAGGAAGTAGTCCTCGGACGAGCGCTCCTTCATCGAGAAGTAGAAGCCTATGGAGAACACGATCAGGAAGTAGACCGCGATGATGCCGATGTCGAGCGGCTGCAGGGTGCGATGGCTGACGGCCGACGCCACGGCGAGGAGCATGGGACCTCCTGCTTGGGGGGAAAGGGTGGCGCACTCTAACCCACCCCATCGCCGATCTCAACGGTTGATTTCGGGCGGGCGGGCGTAGAATCCCGACCCATCAGGATCGGGAGTCTCAGGATCGGAGTCTCGCTCAGGATCGGGGGTCTCAGTAATGACACGACCGGGTATTCGGTTCGTCTTGGGCGCGGCCGCCCTCCTTCTCGCCTCTCCGGCCGGGGCCGGGTGGGCCGCCCTCGGCTCGTTCCCGCCGCCCGCCCGCGAGAGTCGGTCGCTCGTCTTCAAGAACGAGCAGGGGGTGGTCGCGGTGAGCGTCCTCGCCCCCGAGATCGTGCGCGTCCGCTTCTCCCCCACCCCGACCTTCGGGCGCGACCATTCCTACGCCGTGGTCGCGCGCGACTTCGGCGACGCCGCCGCCTCCTTCGAGACCGCCGGCGGCCAGTCGGTCATCACCACGCGCGCCCTGCGCGTCACCGTCGGCCATTCCCCCTTCCGGGTTTCCTTCGCCACCGCCTCCGGCGAGTCGCTGGACGAGGACGACCCCGAGCTGGGGACGGCGGTCGCGGGCACGCGGATCAAGGTCTGGAAGCGGCTGCGGGAGGACGAGCACGTCTACGGCCTCGGAGAGAAGGTGGGCCGGCTGGACAAGCGCGGCCAGGGGCTCGGCGGGTACGCCTACACGATGTGGAACAGCGACACCCCCGCCTACGATTCCGGGACTGACCCCATCTACGTCTCGGTGCCCTTCTTCATGGTGCTCCGCCGCGGCCACGCCCACGGCATCTTCCTGGACAACACGTTCCGGAGCACGTTCGACGTGGGCCACGAGACGCAGGAGCTGCTCGCCCTCGGGGGTGCCGGCGGGCGAGCTCGACTACTACTTCATCGAAGGGCCGTCGCCCCGGCAGGTGATCGAGCGCTACACCGCGCTCACCGGGCGCACGCCGCTGCCGCCGCTCTGGGCCCTCGGCTATCACCAGTGCCGCTACAGCTACTACCCGGACGCCAAGGTCCGCTTCATCGCGGACAACTTCCGCGAGCGCAGGATCCCCGCGGACGTGATCTGGCTCGACATCCACTACCTCGACGACTACAAGCCCTTCACCTGGGACCGCGAGCGCTTCCCCGACCCGAGGAAGCTCATCTCCGACCTCCGCGGCCAGGGCTTCCGGGTGGTGACCATCCTCGACCCCCACCCGAAGAAGGAGCCGGGCTCCGCTGCCCTACGACAGCGGGCTGGCCGGAGACCACTTCGTGAAGAACCCGGACGGCTCCGTGTACGAGGGCCCCGTCTGGCCCTCGAACGCGCCCGTGAATCCCGGCCCCAGCGTCTTTCCCGACTTCAGCAAGCCGGCGGCGCGCGAGTGGTGGGGAGGGCTCTACAAGCTCCTCACGGACGTGGGGGTCGCGGGCATCTGGAACGACATGAACGAGCCCGCGGTGTTCACGCCCTACATCCACACCATGCCCACTCAACGTGCGCCACGACAACGAGGGGCAGCCGACCGACCACCGCGAGATCCACAACGTCTACGGCATGCTGATGACGCGCTCCACGTTCGAGGGCCTGTCCCGCCTGCGCCCGCAGGAGCGCCCGTTCGTGCTCACGCGGGCCAGCTACGCCGGGCGGACAGCGCTACGCGGCGGTCTGGCCGGGCGACAACGTGAGCAACTGGGGGCACCTCGCCCAGTCCATCCCCATCCTCATGGGCCTGGGGCTCTCGGGCTTCCCCTTCGTGGGCAGCGACATCGGCGGCTTCGAGCAGGCGCCCTCGGCCGAGCTCTACACGCGCTGGCTCCAGACCGGGGTGTTCTACCCGTTCATGCGCACGCACACGTCGATCGGCACGCCCGACCAGGAGCCCTGGTCGTACGGGACCCGGCACGAGGCGGTGAACCGGCGGTCCATCGAGCTGCGCTACGAGCTCCTCCCCCACGTCTACCAGGTGATGAAGGAGGCGAGCGAGACCGGGGTTCCGGCGTTGCGTCCGCTCTTCTTGGAGTTCCCCGAGGATCCGGAGACCTACGGCATCGAGGACCAGTTCCTGCTCGGGCGCGATCTGCTGGTCGCGCCCGTCCTGCGCGAAGGCGCCACCGAGCGGGAGGTCTACCTGCCCGCCGGGGACTGGTACGACTACTGGACGGGCCGGCTGGTGGCCGGCGGGCCGCCGGCTCCGTCTGCCGGTGACCCTGGAGTCGATCCCGATCTTCGTCCGGGAGGGAGCCTTCCTCTTCCGGCAGCCCGTCGTCCAGCACACCGGGCAGGTGGCGGGACAGCCACTGAGCGTGACCGTGTACCCCGCCGCACGCTCCGAGGCCAGCCTCTACGAGGACGACGGGGAGAGCCTGGCCTACCGCCAGGGCGCCTTCTCACGCCGGCGATTCACCGAGCGGCGGGAAGGCGGTCGCGCGAGCGTGGAGGTGAGCGCGGTCGAGGGCTCCTGGCGCCCCGCGCCGCGCGACCTCGTGCTGAGGATCCGCGCGGACGGCGAGCCGACGCGCGTCCTGGTGGATCGAGCGCCCCTTCTCCGGCAGGGCTCCACCGCGGCCGGAGGAGACGCGGGCTGGCGCCTGACCGAGGACGGCTTCGTCGAGGTGCGACTCCGCGATCGAGCCGAGGGCCTCGCGATCGTACTCGAGGGGGCGGGCGGGACGCCTCCCGCGCGCCGCTCCCCGTGACGCGCGGCCGAACCTCCGGCATCGTCCTTCATCCCACCTCGCTTCCGGGCGGCTACGGGATCGGCGACCTGGGCCCCGAGGCCTATCGTTTCGTCGATTTCCTTGCGGGGGCAAAGCAGGGCCTTTGGCAGGTGCTGCCTCTGGGGCCCACCGGCTACGGCGACTCTCCCTACCAGTGCTTCTCGGCCTTCGCGGGCAACCCCCTGCTCGTGAGCCTCGAGACCCTGGTCAGCGAGGGGTGGCTGTCGGCTTCTGACCTGAGGGGCGCCCCCCCGTTCCCGGAGCGCTCGGTGGACTACGACGCGGTCGCCCGCTTTCGCCATCCCCTTCTCGACCGGGCCTTCGAGGGTTTCCAGGCCAGAGCCGGCGCTCGGGAGCGGAGCGCATTCGCGTCCTTCTGCCGGCGAGAGAGGGGGTGGCTCGACGACTACGCCTTGTTCGCCGCCCTCAAGGACGCCCACGGCCTCCGGGCCTGGCCCGAGTGGGAGCGTGACCTCGCCCGGCGGCGTCCGTCCGCCCTCGACCGGGCCCGCAAGCAGTGGGCGAGCGCGATCCAGAGCCGGAGGTTCGCACAGTTCCAGTTCTTCGCCCAGTGGGCCGCCCTGCGGCAGTACGCCCACGAGCGCGGCGTCCGGGTCATGGGTGACCTGCCGATCTTCGCCGCCCACGATAGCGCCGACGTCTGGGCGAACCGAGAGCTGTTCCACCTCGCCGAGGACGGGCAGCCGACTCACGTCGCGGGAGTCCCCCCGGACTACTTCAGCGCCACCGGCCAGCGCTGGGGGAACCCGCTCTACCGCTGGGCGGAGATGCGGAAGACCGGCTATCGATGGTGGATCCGGCGCTTCCGGGCGGTGCTCGCCCTCGTCGACGTCGTGCGCGTCGACCACTTCCGCGGATTCGAGGCCTACTGGGAGGTGCCCGCTTCGGAGCCCACGGCCATGCGCGGGCGCTGGGTGAAGGGCCCGGGTGTTTCGTTCTTCCGCGCGGTCGAGGATGCGCTCGGCTCTCTCCCTATCGTGGCCGAGAACCTGGGGGTGATCACTCCGGAGGTGGAGGCGCTCCGCACGCGCTTCGGCTTCCCCGGCATGGCGATCCTGCAGTTCGCCTTCGGCACCGATCCCCAGGGCCCGAGCTTCCGCCCCCACAACTACCCGCGCGACCTCGTGGTCTACACCGGCACCCACGACAACGACACCACCGCGAGGATGGTGGACGAGCGCGGGCGCCGGCGACAGCACCCGCAAGCCCGAGGACGTCCGCCGGGAGCGGGACCTCTGCCGGCGCTACCTCGGCTTCTCCGACGACGGCCAGGTACACTGGGCCTTCATCCGCGCGGTGATGGCTTCGGTGGCGGACACCGCGATCATCCCCCTTCAGGACGTGCTCGGGCTCCGAAGCGAGGCGCGCATGAACCTGCCGGGGCGACCCACCGGGAACTGGCTCTGGCGGTTCCGCGCGGACGACCTCAAGGCGGAGCTGCGGGACCGCCTCGGCGAGCTCGCCCTGCTCTACGATCGCGCTCCCCGGACGGACCCGGCGAAGGCTTGACCCTGGAGGACCGGCGACCGATGGACAAACCACGACTCGGCTTCGGGCAGATCTGGAACATGAGCTTCGGCTTCCTCGGCATCCAGTTCGGCTGGGGGCTGCAGATGGCCAACATGAGCGCGATCTACGAGTACCTGGGCGCCCGCCCGGACCAGATCCCGATGCTCTGGCTGGCCGCGCCCCTCACCGGCCTCATCGTCCAGCCCATCATCGGCAACATGAGCGACCGCACGTGGGGACCGCTCGGCCGGCGGCGCCCCTACTTCCTCGTCGGAGCCATCTTGAGCTCGATCGCCCTCCTCTTGATGCCGAACGCCTCGGCCCTCTGGATGGCGGCGGGCTTGCTCTGGATCCTGGACGCCTCGATCAACGTGTCCATGGAGCCCTTCCGGGCCTTCGTGGCCGACCTCCTGCCCGAGGACCAGCGCACGCAGGGCTTCGCCATGCAGAGCCTGTTCATCGGCCTCGGCGCGGTGGTGGCCTCCGCCCTGCCCTGGCTGCTCACGAACGTGGCGGGGGTGGCGAGCGAGTCCGGCCAGGCGATCCCCCTCACCGTGAAGCTGTCCTTCTACGTGGGAGCGGTCGCGTTCCTGGGCGCCGTGCTCTGGACGATCGCGAGCACGAAGGAATACCCGCCCGAGGACCTCCCGGCCTTCCGCCGGATGAAGGCGCAACGGACCGGCTTCGCGGGAGCGGTGCGCGAGATCGGCGAGGCCATCGCCGCCATGCCCACCGCCATGCGCCAGCTCGCTCCCGTGCAGATCTGCACCTGGTTCGGCCTCTTCTGCATGTGGCTGTACTTCCCGGTGGCGGTGGCCCGCAACGTCGTGGGCGCTCCCGACGAGTCGTCGCCCCTGTACCGCGAGGGCGTGGAGTGGGCGGGGATCTGCTTCGCGATGTACTCCGCGGTCTGCTTCGCCTTCTCCTTCGCGCTCCCCCGGATCGCGCGCGCCCTGGGGCGCAAGGCCACCCACGCGCTGTGCCTGGCCGCGGGGGCCGCCGGTCTCCTCTCCGTGGCGGTGATCCACGACAAGCACTGGCTGCTCCTGTCGATGACGGGGGTGGGGATTGCCTGGGCGAGCATCCTCTCCATGCCCTACGCGATCCTCTCCGCCTCGCTTCCCCCCGCGCGGACGGGCGTCTACATGGGGATCTTCAACTTCTTCATCGTGATCCCCGAGATCCTGGCCTCCCTCGGCTTCGGGTGGGTCATGCTGCACCTGCTCGACAACGACCGTCTGGCCGCGGTGGTGGCGGGGGGCGCCTTCCTGGTCCTGGCCGCGATCCTCGTGCTGCGCGTTCACGACGCGGCGGCGCCCTCCACGAAGGCCGCTTGATGACGGGCCGGAACGGCCTCTCGAAGCGGTTCGCGCTCGCCGTCCTGGGAGCGCTCCTGTGGGCGGCCCCGTCAGCCCTCGCCGCGCCCGCTCGCCCTGCCGGCCCCGAGGTCCTGAAGGTCGAGCCGCCGAGCTGGTGGCCGGGACATTCGATCGACCCCGTCCGGCTGCTGATCCGTGGCCGGCGGCTCGCGGGGGCGACCGTCGAAGCGCAGGGCGGGGGGGTCAGCATCGGGCTCGTGCGCGTCAACGCGGCGGGGAGCTACCTGTTCGTCGACGTGAAGATCGACGCGGACGCGAGGCCCGGCCCGCGACGTCTCCGCGTGCGTACGCCGAGCGGCACCGCGGAGGCGCCCTTCGAAATCGCGGCACCGCTCCCGCGGGAGGGCCGCTTCCAGGGCTTCTCCCCCGACGACGTGATCTACCTCATCATGCCCGACCGCTTCGCGAACGGGGATCCCGCCAACGACGACCCTCCGACCTCGCGGGGCCTCCTCGACCGCAAGCGCGCCCGCTACTACCACGGGGGCGACCTCCAGGGGATCGTCGACCGCCTGCCCTACCTGAAGGACCTGGGCGTCACCGCGCTCTGGCTCAACCCCTGGTACGACAACGTGAACCACTTGAACGAGAAGGAGCGTTACGACGGACAGCCGATCACGGATTACCACGGCTACGGTGCCGTCGACTTCTACGGCGTCGAGGAGCACTTCGGCACGCTCGCGACGCTGCAGGGGCTCGTGGATGCGGCGCACCGTCAGGGATTGAAGGTCATCCAGGACCAGGTCGCCAACCACACCGGGCCCTACCATCCCTGGGTCGACGACCCTCCCGCCCCCACCTGGTTCAGCGGCACCGCGCAGCGGCATCTCGCGAACACCTGGCAGACCTGGACGCTGGCCGACCCTCACGCCACTGCCGCGACGAGGGAAGCAACGCTGCGCGGATGGTTCATCGACATCCTGCCCGACCTCGACCAGGACGACGAGGAGGTCGCGCGTTATCTCGTCCAGAACACGCTCTGGTGGGCGGGCGCGACCGGCCTCGACGGCATCCGCCAGGACACCCTGCCCTACGTCCCCCGCCGCTTCTGGCGCGACTGGATGGCTGCGATCAAGCGCGAGTACCCTCGCCTCACCGTGGTGGGCGAGCTCCTGGACGGCGACCCCACCCTCGTCTCCTTCTACCAGGGCGGCGCCGCCGGCTTCGACGGCATCGACACCGGGATCGACAGCCTCTTCGACTTCCCGCTCTACTACCCGCTCCGGCGCGCCTTCGCGGAAGGCAAGCCGATCCGGGAGGTGGCCCAGATGCTCGCCCGCGACCGGCTCTACGAGAGGCCGGGCGAGCTCGTGACGCTCCTGGGTCTCCACGACGTCCGGCGCTTCATGGACGAGCCGGGCGCGACCGTGGCCGGCTTGAAGCTCGCGTTCACGTTCCTCCTGACCGCCCGCGGCATACCGCTCGTCTACTACGGCGACGAGATCGCGATGCCGGGAGGCGTCGATCCCGACAACCGGCGCGACTTCCCGGGAGGCTGGCCGGAAGATCCTCGGAGCGCTTTCGACGCCGCGGGACGCACCGCCGACGAGCAATCGGTCTTCGAGTGGGTCCGGGCGCTGAGCCGGTTGCGCGCCGAGCTCGTCCCCCTGCGGCGTGGAGCCACCGTGAACCTCCTCACCCAGGAGCAGCTCTACGCCTTCGCGCGCGTCACCCCGGAGGATACGGTGATCGTGGCCTTCAACAACGGCGGCGAGACGGCGGGGCTGGACTTCGGGGTCGACCGCCTGGCCCTGGGCGAGGGGCAGAGGTTCGAGGACCGCCTGGCCGGCGGATACCCGGCCCTTGTCGAGGGCGGCCGCCTACGCGTCTCGCTTCCCGCGCGCTCCGCCGCGGTCTACGCGCCCAAGCGTTAGGCTCAGCCACCGGAGGCATTGCATGAAGACCCTCGGACCCGTCGCTCTCGCCGTGTACCTGTCGGTAGCGCCGGGGGGAGCCGCGAGCGCCGAGGATGCCGCCCTCCAGCACGCCCGCGAGCTCCTGGCGCGCGTCCCGCTCATCGACGGCCACAACGATCTCCCCTGGGAGATCCGCGAAGAGGGCCAGGGCGACCTCGCGCGCTACGACCTGCGTCAGCGTCGCGACAAAGGCGACACCGACATCCCGCGGCTCCGCGAGGGCCGCGTGGGGGGCCAGTTCTGGAGCGTGTGGATCCCGTCGGGCCTCCCCGCGCCCGCTCGCACCCAGCTCGAGCAGATCGACCTCGCCCGCCGCATGATCGCTGCCTATCCCGACGTGTTCCTGTTCGCCACCCGGGCCGCCGACGTCGAGCGCGCCCGGCGGGAGGGCAGGATCGCCTCCTTCCTCGGCATGGAGAACGGGCAGGCCCTGGAGAACAGCCTGGGGGCGCTGCGCGCCTACTACGACCTGGGCGTCCGCTACATGACCCTGACCCACGGCCGCAACACCGACTGGGCCGATTCCGCCACCGATACGCCCGCCCACGGCGGCCTCACTCCCTTCGGCCGCGAGGTCGTGCGGGAGATGAACCGCCTCGGCATGCTCGTGGACATCAGCCACGTCTCGCCCCCGGTGATGCGACAGGTGCTCGACCTCTCCGAGGCGCCGGTGATCTTTTCGCACTCGAGCGCGCGCGCCCTCGTGGACCATCCGCGCGACGTTCCCGACGACGTGCTCGTGCGCCTGCCCGGAAACGGCGGCGTGGTGATGGTCACCTTCATCCCGTCGTTCGTCTCCGCGGAGGCGGCGGCCTGGGGCGAGGGCGTCGAGCTCCTCGTCCAGGGTGCGAAGACGACCGAGGAGATGGCCCGAATCGAGTCGGAGTACGCGAAGACCCACGGCCCGGCGCCGCGGGCAAGGCTCGCCCAGGTGGCCGATCACGTGGAGCACGTGGCCAAGGTCGCCGGCCACGACCACGTCGGGATCGGGAGCGACTTCTACGGCGGGCCCATGCCCTTGGGCCTCGAGGACGTCAGCTGCTTTCCCGAGCTGTTTGCCGAGCTGATCCGGCGGGGCTGGAATGACGCCGACCTCGCCAAGCTCGCCGGGGGCAACGTGATCCGCGCGCTGAGCGGCGCGGAGGCCGTGGCCGCCCGGCTCCAGAAGGAGCGGCCGGCCTCCCCCGCGACCTTCGAGGCTCTCGACGCCAAGCGCTGATCCTGGCCGTGAACGGCTACGTCCTGGAGCGAGAAGAGGCGGGGTACCAGAACTCGACGAGGGGGCGCCGGCCGGCGCTCGGCGCGGGCCGGAGACGCAAGGCGTCGTGGATGCGGGCGGGGTCGCGGCCGCCGAAGGCGGGCCGGCTTCCCCGCCCCCCGAGCAGCAGAGGCGCGCGGAAGAGCGCCACCTCGTCCACGAGGCGCGCGGCGAGGAAAGAGCCGAGGACTTCCGACCCCCCTTCCACCATCAGGCTGTGCAGGCCGCGGGAGGTGAGCTCCTTCATCACGGTCCTGAGCGCCGGCCGTCCGCCCTCGCTCGGGACCGTGATCACGGATACCCCGGCCGCCTCCAGCCGCTTCCGACGTGCCCCCTGGCCGATCGTCGTGAACACCCACAGCGGAGCGCGCGAGCCGACCGTTCGAACCAAGCGACTCTCCAGAGGCAATCGCAGCCGCGAGTCCAGGACCACGCGAACGAAGGGACGGCGCGTGCGCGGGACGGGCAGGAGCTGCGGATCGTCGGCAAGGGCGGTGCCGATGCCCACGAGCACCCCGTCGTAGAGGCGCCGCATCCGGCGCGCGACCCGGCGCTGCTGCGGGCTCGTGATCCAGCGCGAGCGGCCGGAGGCGGTGGCGATGCGTCCGTCGAGGGTGAGGCCCGCCTTGAGGAGGACGAACGGCCGGCCGAGGCGGCAGGAGAGGGAGAAGCGCTCGTTGAGTCGCCGCGCCTCGTCCTCGAGCACGCCCTCCGTCACCCCGATCCCCGCGCGCCGAAGAAAGCGCACGCCCCTCCCGTCCACCCGCGGGTTGGGATCGCGCATTGACGACCACGAGTCGCCGCACGCCCGCGCGGCGACGGAGCGGGGCGCAGGGTGGCGTGCGCTTGTCCCTCGTGGGCGCACGGCTCCAGAGTGACGTAGATCGTGGCGCCGCGTGCGGCGAGTCCTGCCCTCCTCAAAGCAACCACTTCGGCGTGTGGTCCTCCCGCGCGCGCGTGATAGCCTTCCCCGACGATCCGGCCCCTCTTCACCACCACCGCGCCCACCACGGGATTCGGATTCGCCTCCGCGATGCCGAGCGCCGCGAGATCGAGGGCCCGCCGCATCCACTCCCGATCGCCGGTCACGCGCTACCCGACCAGGCTCTCGGCGAAGGCATCGGCCTCGAAGGGAAGCAGGCTGTCGATCGTCTCCCCCACGCCGACGTAACGGATGGGCACGCCCAGCTCGCGCACCACCGCCACCGCCACGCCCCCCTTGGCCGTCCCGTCGAGCTTGGCCAACACGAGGCCGGTCACCCCCGCGGCCTTGGCGAACTCGCGCCCCTGGACGAGCCCGTTGCCGCCCACGGTGGCGTCCAGCACGAGGAGCGATTCGTGCGGCGCGCCTTCGACCTCGCGCCCCGCGACGCGGGCCATCTTGGCGAGCTCCGTCATCAGGTTGGTCTTGGTGTGCAGGCGGCCCGCGGTGTCCACGATCACCGCGTCCAGGCCGCGGGCCTTGGCCGACCGCAGGGCATCGGTGAGCACGGCGGAAGGGTCGGCTCCTTCCGGGCCGCGGTGGAAGAGAGCACCCGCCCGCTCCGCCCACACCTCGAGCTGCTCAGCGGCGGCGGCCCGGAAGGTGTCGGCCGCGCAGAGCAGCACGGATCGGCCGTCGGCCTTCCAGGCGGCGGCGAGCTTGCCGATGGTGGTGGTCTTGCCCGCCCCGTTCACCCCCACCACGAAAACCACCCAGGGCCGGACGGAGAAGGGCTCCCGGCCCGCCGGGCGCTCCAGCGACTTGCGGATCTCCTCGCGCAGCACGGAGCGCATGCCCTCGGCTCCGCGGCCCGCGATCTCCCCGCTCCGCCGCCGCAGGACTTCCAGCGCCTCGCCCACCGCGGGCAGGCCGAGGTCCGCGGCAAGCAGCGCTTCCTCCAGGGACTGGAGCGCCGCCTCGTCCAGGGGACGCCGGCCCCGCAAGAGGTCCTCCACGGGCGTGTTCAGGACCTCCCGCGTGCGCGAGAGTCCGGCCCGGAGGCGATCGGCGAGATCGGTCTTCATCGCCGGCGATCAGATCTCCGCGTTGAGGCTCGTCTGCGCGCGGGCCGAGTGGTGCACGCCCGCGGCCAGGCTGGCGGACGGGGTGAGCGAGACGATCAGGTAGTAGCCGTCCTTGAGCGGCCGCAGGATCACGCTCCCCCACACGTAACGGCAGACGATGAGATGGAGCGCGCCCACTTCGTAGCGCGCGGTCGTCCGCTGCACGGCGGAGAAGGCGATGCCTTGATAGGCCCCGATCAGCCGGTGGCGGTCGTCCTTCACGCCCGCCTCCACCACCACGTCGCCCGAGGGGTCGAGGAGGAGGGCAGCCTGGGCTCCCGCCACCGCCTGGAGCAGCCGCTGGAGGACCACCAGATAGGGCACGGTCCTAGCAGGGTGCTGAAAAAGCGAAATCGACGGTCGCTCGCGCCTGAACGGCAGATTGGCGGCTCCGGCTGGTGAAGGACTTCACAGAACAGCCGCCACCCCGGGCGCGTCGGCGCGGAGCGTAATGAGACTTTTTCAGCACCCTGCTAGCGGGGTACTTCCTTGAGGAGGGTGGCGGCGCGGCGGCCGGCGGGGCCCGTCGGATCCTTCCGCACCGCGTCCTCCAGCCGGGTCCTCGCCTCGGTGAAGCGGCCGGCCTTCAGGTAGGCCTGCCCGAGTGCGACCAGGAGGTAGGGGTCCTCCGGCGCTTCCTTCACTCCGCTCTCGAGCTGGAGGAGCGCCTCCTCGGGCCGGCCGCTCGCGGTCAGGGAGTCGGCGAGGCCGAGGTACGCCTCCCCGTAGCCCTTGTTGCGGTTCAAACTCGTCCGGAACCAGCTCGCCGCCTCCGCGTAGTTCTTCTCCTCGTAGTAGACCTGGCCGAGGTTGCGGGCCGAGATCTCCGGAGTGGGGTTCGTGGGATCCCCGAAGGCGGCGAGAAACTCCTTCTTGCCCGCCTCGCGGTTGCCGCCGAGGATGAGGGCCATGCCGAGGTCGTTGCGCACGTCCACGTAGTAGGGGTTCAGCTCCAGGGCTCTGCGAAAGGCGTCGGCGGCGTCGGCCCACTTCCGCTTGGCGGCGTAGGCCTGGCCGAGGCCCTTCTGGAAGTACGGGTTCTTGGGATCGGCCTTGACCGCCTTCTTGAACTCCTCGAGCGCGAGATCGATCCGTCCTTCCCGCAAGTGCGTGAGGCCGGTCGAGAAGCGGGCTTCCCCGTCCACGCTCTGGGCGGCCGACGTCGGAGCCGAGGGCGGAAGCAGGATCGCAAGCGCCACGAGTCCGGTGGGGAGGAGCGCGCGCATCAGGCCGTGGGTGTCGAGACCCCGACCGGGGCCGGGGGAGGAGTGGCCTCGGTGGCGCCGGCCTGGCGGGCCGTGACCGAGGCACGGCGGGCCTTGGCCGGCGTGAGGTCGCCGGCCAAGGCCGCCTTCTCGAAGGCCTCCACGCACACGGGATCGAATTTCTTGCCGGCGAGGAACTTCAGGCGGGCGATCGCGGCCTCGAAGGTCATGGCCTTCGAGTAGGGACGATCGGTGGTCATGGCGTCGAAGGCGTCGGCCACGCTCACGATGCGCCCGAGGAGCGGGATCTCGTCGCCCTTCAGCCCGTCCGGGTAGCCGCTGCCGTCCATGTTCTCGTGGTGCTGGAGACCCGCCCCCGCCATCTCCTGCAGGAGGGGGACCCCCTGGAGGATGTGCGCCCCCTTGGTGGGGTGCTGCTTCATGATCTCGTACTCCTCTTCGGTGAGGGCGGCGGCCTTGCGCAGGATCTTGTCCTCGATCCCGATCTTGCCCACGTCGTGGATGATGCCCGACAGGTGGACCTTCTCCACCTCCTCCGGCGACATCCCGAGGTGCTTGGCGAGCACGGCCGAGTAGTAGGCCACCCTCTCGGAGTGGCCGCGCGTGTAGGGGTCCTTCTCGTCGATGGCGTTGGCGAGCATGCGGATCGACCCCATGAACAGCTCCTTGTTGGTCTCGGCCGCCTTGCGGATCTGCTCGATGGACTTCTCGATCTCGCCCCCCATCTGGTTGAAGGCGTCGGCCAGGAACCCGACCTCGTTCTCGCTCTTGATGGCGACCCGGGTGGCGTAGTCGCCCCCGGCCAGGCGTCGCGCCCCTTCCGCCAGCTTCTGGATGGGCTGGCTGATCTGGCCGGCGAAGAGCACGCCGAGGACGGCGGCGAGCACGGCGATGAAGGCGACGAGGGCGAGGGACTTGCGGCGCATGTCGGAGGCGACGAAATAGGCTTTCTCTTCGTCCACCTGCACGATCACGCCCCAGCCGGATTGGTCGGGAACCCCCGCGTAGGTCCCGAGCATGTTGATCGCCTTCCCCTCCGCGGGGATCGCGAAGGGGACGGTGGCCGTTACTCCCTTCGAATCCAGGAAGAGGCGGACGATCTCGACGTTGGAAACGTCGGTGCCCAGCGGCTTCTTGGGATCGGAGTGGGCGATCAAGCGACCGCGGGAGTCGACCACGTAGACGTCGAAGAGGCGCTCGCCGATCTGCTGGGTCATCTGCCAGACCGGGAGCAGGCTCGCCACCGCGAGCACGACACCTTCCACCTTGTTTCCCGCCTTTACCGGCTCACCGAAGACGAGCACCGGCTCCGCGAGGGACGTCGAGATCATGGGATGCGCGATCATGGGCGTTCCCTGCAGCCCGCGGTAGAAGCCCTCCTGCAGGCTCTGCTGGATCGGAGCCTCCTGGAGCTGGACCCCGGAATAGGCGGCGGTGCCCGTGGCGTCGACCACGCTCACGTAGATGAAGCGGCTCTGGTTCACCAGGTAGCGCTCGAGGGCGCGCTGGTCCTTGATACGCTTCACCCGCATCGAGAAGGGTGTCTGGCCCGCATCCACCTCCAGGGTGCGCGCGATGGCCAGCACCTGGGACTGGAGGCTCTCCCCGTAGATGGCGATCTGCTGGCTGAGCCCGCGGGCCTTGTCGAGCTGCAACGCCTTCTGGTTGAGCACCAGGCTCTCGCGACTCTTGGCCACGAGGTTCCAGGAGGTGAAGAGCAGAGGCACCACCCCCACCACGAAGAGGAGGGCGAGGAGGTAGAGGAGGATCCGGCCCCGGCGCCGTCGCGGCGCGGTGGTCGGCACCTTCAGGCTTCCCCGGGAGCCGAGGCGACGGCCTCGGTGCGGGCGGGCCCCGTCACCTCGTACACGTTGACTTCCTTCTCCTTGCCCTTCAGGGTGAAGCTCCCGAGGCTCTTGCACTCGAACTGGCCGGTGACCATGGAGTGGGTGTTCTCACCGACCACCAGCATTCCCGGCTTGGCCACCGAGCTCTCGAGGCGGCTCGCGATGTTCACGGTGTCTCCGAGCACCGTGTATTCCTTCTTGTTCACGCTGCCGATCTCCCCCGCCACCGCCTTGCCGCTGTTGATGCCGATGCGGATCCGGAGCTGCGGGCCTTCCTTGCGGTCGGCGTTGAACTCGACGAGCCGCTCCTGCATCTCCAGGGCGGCCTTGATCGCGCGGCTGGCGTGGTCGGGCATGTCCAGGGGAGCCCCGAACACGGCCATGATCGCGTCCCCGATGTACTTGTCGAGCGTCCCCTCGTACCGGAAGATCACTTCCGTCATCCGCGAGAGGTAGTCGTTGAGAAGGAGCGCGACCTGGCTCGCCGTCATCTTCTCCGACATGCTCGTGAAGCCCACGATGTCCGCGAAGAGGATGGAGACGATCTTCTCCTCGGGGGCGGCGAGGTCGCCCCCCAGCGAGTCGGAGGTGGCGAGGATCCGGCTCGTGACCTGGGGGGAGAGAAAGCGGCCGAGCCGCTCGCGCTTCTTCTCCTCGGCCAGGATCTTCTGGTTCATGCGCGCCCGCTCCACCGCCACCGCCGCGTAGTTGGCGAGCGCGGTCAGGAGGTCGAGGTCGTTCAGGTTGAAGCAATTCGTGAGCATGGGCGAGTCCACGTGCACGATGCCGATGACCTCTTCCTTGTTCCAGAGGGGCGCGCACATGGCGCTCCTTATCCCGTGGAAGCGGATGGAGTCTCCCGCCCCGAAGCGCGGGTCGACCATGGCGTCGGAGGTGAGGATGCTCACCCGGTCCTTGATCACGCGGTCCGTGATCGTCTTGGAGACCGTGATCCTGCCCTCGGCCGCGCTCGCGGGGTTTCTGTGCTTCACGATCATCGGCACGAGCTTGTTGTCGGGCTCTTCCATGAGCATCAGGAACCCCCGGTCGGCGGGGATGTGGTCGAAGATGATGTCCACCACCTGCTGCAGGACTTCTTCGACGGGCCGGACGGCGATGAGGGTCTCCGCGACCTTGGTGAGGACCTTGAGGATGCGGTTGCTCTTCTCGATCTCCTGGACGTCGGGGGCCCTCTTGACGTCCGTGATCGCGGCCGCGCTGGGGGGGGCGGTCGCCTCCAGGAGCTTGGACAGCTCGCCCACGCTCCTGATGATCGTCCCCGCTTCCTCGGAGAGCGGCTTGGCCTCGTCGAGCACGACCTTGCTCTCGATGGCCTTGCTGAGGGTGAGCTGGAACTTGCCGAGGAGGATCTTGTCTCCGTCCTTGAGGGGCGCCTCCACCACCGCCACTCCGTTGACCTGGGTGCCGTTCTTGCTCTTGAGGTCGGCGATGCGAAGCCCGTCGTCGTCCGCGGTGATGCGGGCGTGCTGGCGGGAGATGCCGAAGTCCTTGAGGACGATCTGGCACTCGGGCGAGCGCCCGATCAAGACCTCGCCGCTCGTGAAGGTGTAGGTCTGCGGGGTGTCACCGTCCTGATAGAGCAGGCGATACATGCGTGTTCGCCGGGCACACCTTGCCCGATCCCATCCATATTACTCCTTTTCGCTCTAGGAGTTCACTCGCGCTTGAGGCTCCGCAGCATGAGCTCGTCCACCGCCTGCCGCGGCCCCTTGCCCTCGTAGAGCACCCCCCGCATGGCCAGGGCGATCGGCATGTCGATCCCCGCCCCCTCCGCGAGCGCACAGGCCGCGAGCGTCGTGCGCACGCCCTCGGCGAGAAGGCCCCTCGTCGCCTCTTCCAGGGAGCGGCCCGCGCCCAGCGCCTGCCCGACCCGACGGTTGCGCGAGAGGCCCCCCGTGCTCGTGAGCACCAGGTCTCCCAGGCCGGCGAGCCCGGCGAGCGTGTCGGGACGGCCGCCCAGGGCCACCGCCAGGCGCGTGATCTCGGCGAGGCCGCGGGTGACGAGGGCGGCCACGGTGTTGTGGCCGTAGCCGAGCCCGTCCACGATCCCCGCCGCGATCGCGATCACGTTCTTCAGGGCGCCCCCGAGCTCCACGCCCACCACGTCGTCGCTCCGATAGACGCGGAGCGCGCGCGTGGAGAGCGCCTTCTGCACCGCCTCCGCGAGGGCCTGGTCGGAAGAGGCCGCGACGAGGGCGGTCGGCAGCTCGCGCGCGACTTCCTGCGCGAACGAGGGCCCGGAGAGCACGGCGAGCCGTCGACCGGGGGCCTCCTCCGTGGCGACCTCGGTCATGCGCTTCAACGTTTCGAGCTCGAGGCCCTTCGTGGCGGACACGAGGGGCGCTCCGGGCGGGGCCAGGGGATGGAGGGCCCGGTAGACGAGGCGGCTGAACTCGGAGGGAATCACGACCAGGATCAGCTCCGCACCTTCCAGGACAGAGCCGAGATCGGTGCTGGCCAGCAAAGCCTCGGGCAAGGAGATGCCCGGGAGATGGGAACGGTTCTGATGAAGCGAGAGGATCTCACGGGCCAACTCCTCCCGTCGCACCCACAGTCGAACGGCATGCCCCGCTCGAACAGCGTGCGACGCGAGGGACGTCCCCCAACCTCCGCCCCCGAGGACGGCGATCCTCACCGGCGAGCTCCGAGCCGATTCTCGGTTCCCTGGAAGAGCCGCTCGATGTTCGCGCGGTGTTTGTAGACCACGAGCGCCGCCACCGCGGTCGCGCAGACCGCCACCTCGCGCGGGCTGTCCCACAGGAAGGCGAGCGCGGCCACCGAGACCGCCGCCGCGATCGAGCTCACGGAGACGTACCGGGTGAGGACGAGCGTGAGCACGAACACCACCCCCGCCGTCCCGGTGGCGGCGGGGGCGAGGGGGAGAAGGGCCCCCGCCCCGGTGGCCACCCCCTTGCCGCCCCGGAAGCCGAGCCACACCGGGAACACATGGCCCACCACCGCCGCCAGCGCCGCGAGCGGAGGCAGCCACGTCGAGCCTGGAAACAGCCGCGTCGCCCCCCCGGCGGCCACCGCGCCCTTGGCCGCGTCGAGCAGGAGGGCGACCATCCCCGGGCCCTTCCCCACGCTGCGCATGACGTTGGTCGCCCCCACGTTGCCGCTCCCCACCTTCCGGACGTCGGCCACCCCAAAGGCCCGGGCCACGAGGTAGCTGAAGGGGACCGAGCCGAGGAGATACGCACCGGCGAGCATCAAGAGGCTCTGGACCATGGAAGTTGGCCCGAAGTATAGCCCCGCGACTTATTTCACGGCCCGCCTTGCAGCGGGAAGCGCGCCAGCGCTGTGTAGACGCTCCCTCCCGGACCGAGCTCGCTCCGGAAGAGGACGAGCGTCTCGAGGCGAGTCGTCCCCAGGTCGGCCGGCGGAAGCTCCGGACGACGGGCGCGGTCGCGCCAGCGGCCCAGCGTCAGGTGGGCCCGGAAGGACCGGTCCTCGCGGGGGAACCCGGCCGCGACCGCCGCGCGCTCGCAGGCCGACTGGAGCGTCGCGAAGGGCGGGGGGAGGGCGAAACCCAGCCACAGCACGCGCGGGCTCCCGCGCTCGGGGAACACCCCGAGGCCGCCCACCGCCGCCTCTCCCGCCGGGCATCCCAAAGCCGCCGCCGCCAGTGCCGGACTCAGCCGCTCGACCTGGGCCTCCGAGGTCGCACCCAGGAAGCGCAGCGTCAGGTGCACTCCCTCCGGCCGCACCCAACGCACTCCCGGAGCCCGGTCCCGCAGCTCCGCCACGAGGGACGCGATGCGCGCATGCATCTCGTCCCCGATCTCGAGAGCGACGAACGCGCGGAGTTTCTGCTCGCCCTTCAAAGCGGCGCGAGGCCGAGCAGGCCGCGCCGGAGCATCTCCAGCGCCATCTGTGTCGCCTGCATGCGCACGCGCTCGCGATCGCCGGGGAGGTGGGCCCGGCGGACGCGCGTGCCCGCCGCACCGTCGACGGCGACGAAGGTGAGTCCCACCGGCTTCTCGGGTGTTCCCCCGTCCGGCCCCGCGATGCCCGTGATCCCCACTCCCACGTCCGTTCCCGCCACCCGGCGCGACCCCGCAGCCATGCCTGTCGCCACTTCCTCGGAGACGGCTCCCACCCGCTCCAGGAGCGCCGGGTCCACCCCCAGCTCCTCCACCTTGGACCGGTTGCTGTAGGTCACGAAGGATCGCTCCAGGAACGCGCTCGCCCCCGGTACGTCGGTGAGGCGGGCGGAGAGCAGCCCGCCCGTGCACGACTCGGCCACGGCCAGGGTGAGCCGCTTCTCCCGGAAGAGCGCGGCCACGACTTCCGGCAGCTCGCGCCCGTCCTCGCTGAAGATTCGTCCGGACAAGCGCTCGCGGATCCCCGCCGCCAGCTCCTCGAGCCTCGCCTCCGCCTCGTCCGGGGAGGCGCCGGTGGCCACGAGGTGCAACTCGGTCTGACCCGCCCCCCCCAGGATCGTGGTGCGAGGGTTGGTGAAGGTCTTGTAGACCGGGGCCACGAGCTGCTCCACGTCGCTCTCCCCCATGGCCGCGATGCGGAGGATCCGCGTCCGGAGCACCGTCCCCCCCGCGCGCTCGCGCACCGCGGGCAGCACCTGCTCGTCGAACATCGGCTTCATCTCCCCCGGCGGTCCGGGGAGCAGGAAGAGCAGCCGGCCGTCGGCCTCGACTTTCTGGCCGGGCGCCGTCCCCCGTGCGTTAGGCAGGAGCACCGCCCCCTCAATGAGGTCCGCCTGCTTCTCGTTCACGGGAGCCATGGGCCGCCCGAACCGGGCGAAGCGGGCCTTCAGGGCCTCCACGTACGCGAGGTCGCGGTGGAGCGTCCTCCCGAGGGCCGCGGCCGCCGCCTCCCGCGTCAGGTCGTCCTCGGTGGGCCCCAGCCCGCCGCTCGCCACCACCACGTCCGCCCGGCGGAGCGCGGTGCCAAAGGCCGATTCCAGCAGCGACGCGTCGTCGGCGACCGTGATGCGGGCCCCCACCTCCACCCCGACCTCGAGGAGCCGGCCCGTCATCCACAGCGTGTTCGTGTCGGAGCGCAGCGGGCCCAGAAGCTCGCTGCCCACGGCCAGGAGCTCGGCCCGCAGCGGACGCGTCACGACACCGGCCACACGGTGAGGCCGGCGCGCAACAGCAGGTTGGCGTAGAGCCCCGCCATCAGGTCGTCGGCCACGATCCCGAGCCCTCCGGGCAAGCGCTCGAAGTCGCGCGCCGGCCAGGGCTTCAGCACGTCCATCGCGCGGAAGAGGAAGAAGGCGGCGAGCGCCGTTCCGAGCGTGAAGGGCAGGAGGAGCAGGGAGACCCACTGCCCGGCCACCTCGTCCACGACCACGAGTCCGGGGTCCTTCTCGCCGAGAGCCCGGGCCGCGTGATGGGCGGCGAGGGTGCCGACGACCACGAGGATCGCGGTCGCGGCGAAGACCTGGGCCGGGGGCCGGCCGGCCAGAGGCCAGAAGAGGAGAAGACCGAGGAGCGATCCCGCGGTGCCCGGCGCGACCGGAGAGTAGCCGGAGCCGAGGCCGGTGGCGACGACGAGCGCGCTCCGCGAGGCGAGGCGGGCCATGGACATCAGGAGATCATACTACCGCCGGCGCAGGCGGCCCTCGGGATCGCGGGGAGCGACGCGCAGCGTGTCCGAGTGCGCGATCTGGACCCGGCCGGGGCCGCCCCGCCCCGGGCGCAGGTGCTTGCGGCGGGTGACGTGCACGTCCACCGCCTTCTCGCGCCTCCCCTCGCTGAAGAAGGCCGCGACCTCCGCCGCTTCCCGGAGGTCGTCCGCCCCTGCCCGTCCCTCGTTGTCGCGCAGGACCACGTGCGCCCCCGGCACGTCGCGCGCGTGAAACCAGAGGTCCTCGGGACGGGCCACCGCGAAGGTCAGGTGGTGGTTCTCCTTCGCGCCCCGGCCGACGAGGAGGGAGAGCCCGCGCGCGGTCAGGTAGTGGCGGGGACCGCCGCGCTCCCCGTCGAAAGCACTCGCGCCGCCCCCCTCGGAGTCGCGGGCGGGAAGGTCAGCGAGGTCCCGGACCTCGAGGAGCGCCTGCTCGCGCGCGCGCTCCGCGGCGAGCAGCCCTCGCGTGTCACGCAGCCGCTCCTCGACCTGGCGGTGCGCCCGCTCGATCCGGCGGGCCTTCTCGAAGATCCGGTCGGCGTTGGCGGGAGCGGAGAGCCGCGGGTCCACCGCGACCCTCCGCGTCCGCCCCGGTGCGTAGGGATCGTCGAGGGCGACCTCGGCCACTCCGGGAGCGAGCGTCGGGCCGAAGGCGAGCAGCGTCTCCCCGTCGCGGCGCAGCTCCGCCTCGTCGGGAAACCGTTCCCAGTCGCGCTGGAGGTGGATCTCGAGCTGCACGTGCTTGCGGACCCGTCGGCGCACCTCCTCCAGCGCCTGCCGGCGGCGCCGATCGAAGGCGGCGCCGCGGCGCCGGGCCCGAAGGACGAGGGCGGCCGCCTCGGTCCAGGACGGGGGGTAGAGAGCGACGAGGGGCGGGCGCGTGAGGGGGATGGGCAGGAGCAGCGCCGGGGAGGCCGCGAGATCCGCGTCGTGCCAGGACTCCGCGGGCCCGGTCGCGAGCACGGTCGGGCGCGGACGCGCGAGTCGGGCCCGCAGCCCCTCGAAGGAAAGCGCGCTCCCGTCGAGCTCGCGGGCCAGCGTAGGGCCGAGCCCGGGGCAGGCGGTGAGGATGGCGCGCGTGCGCAGGCCGCCTTCGCCGGCCGCGGCCTCCACACGCGCCGGGTCGATGCGGTCCCATTCGCGTTCGGGAGCGGAATCGGGCAGGGGCCAGGCCTCGGGCCCGTCTCCCAGGCTCCCGAGCACGGTTCCCTCGTGCACGAAGGTGAGGGCGGGGGCGGGTCCCGAGAGACGCAGGGCGAGCACGCCGTCCCCGGTTTCGAGAACGACCACGCGTTCGCCCGCGATCCGCCGCAGCGCCGCCACGCGCGCGCCGTCCAGGTGCTTGCGGAGGTGGAGGAGGAGCTGGCGGGCCCGACCCGGGGCGTCGGCCCCGCCGAGGGCTTCGAGCGCCCGCGCTTCCTCCCGGGTCAGCCTATAGAGCCCGCCCGTTCCCCGCTCCGCGTCCAGCCACAGGCGGTGCTCGCGCGATCCCGAGGTCTCGAAGACGACAGCCCCGGGGGAGACGAGCCGCGGCCGCGAGAGGTGGCGTCCCACCAGCGACGGAGCCAGCTCGCCCAGGAGGCCGTCGAGCGTCACCGCGTCCATCATCGACCCCCCACGCCCTCCGGTCGCACCCCCGTCAGGGAAGAACGGGGGTGGGCGCGGGCACCTTCATCCCGCGGGCGATCATCACCGCTCGGAGGAGGTCGGGGCGGTCGCTGATGATCGCGTCGACCCCGAGGTCGATGAGGCGAACCATGTCCGCGGGCTCGTTTACGGTCCAGACCACGACGCGGAGCCCGAGGGAACGGGCTTCCGCCATCCGATCGGGCGTGAGGTCGAGATAATGGGGCGACCAGGACGGGCAGCCCAGGGCCTTCACGAGCCGCGGCGCCCGTCCGCCGTGGGGGGAAGGATCGAGTCCCGCGAGCCAGGGCTTGCGACCCGGCCGATCGGCCTGGATGTTGTCGTCGCCCGGTTGCTCCGAGGTGAGGCAGGAAGTGGCGATGTCGGGGGCGGTGGCCAGCACCCGCTTCACCGCGCGCCAGTCGAAGGACTGGATGGTGGTGCGGCTCTCGCCGCCCGCCTCCCGCACCAGGCGCAGCACCGCGTCCGCCAGCGCTTCCGGCGCGGCCGTGTCCCGGGGAGAGGTGGGGTCGGTCTTGATCTCGACGTTGAGGCGCACCTCGGCGTTGCCCGCCCGCGCGGCGAGGGTATAGACGTCCGCGAGGCGGGGCATGCGCTCCCCGTCGCGGGGGACCTGATCAGGAAAGCGCTCCGCGTAGGGCGAGCCGGGCCGGATCCGCCCCACGTCGTAGCCCTGCAGCTCGAGAAAGCTCAGCGAGTAGATCGTGGGCGTGGGCGGGCGGAGCCAGGCGCCGTCGGGGCCGCGCACGATGTCGCCGTTGAGCCGGGGGTCGTGGCCCACCACCACCACGCCGTCGCGCGTCATCCCCACGTCCAGCTCCACGCTGGTCACGCCGATGCCGAGAGCGCGCGCGAAGCCGGCCAGCGTGTTCTCGGGGGCGAGGGCGCGCGCGCCCCGGTGGCCCTGGAGATCCAGCTCGGTCCGCTCAGCGCTTGACGACGCGCGTGCCGAACAGCCGGTCGTGCAGGGCCCGACGCGCGGGGTCGAACATCACGGGCAGCTGTCCGAGACCGACGGTCAGGATTCCCAGGCCACCCATCGCCGCCCGGAGGAACGAGCGCAAGTAGCCGGGGGGTCGACCGGACGCGTGGAGCACGCGCAGCCCCATGACCATCTTGCCGAGGGTCTGGCCGGTGGTGCCCGTGAAGTAGCTCGCGTAGACGAGCCCGAGAAACGCGAGGTACCCGACGAGCCAGGGCCAGCTCGGCCGGAGCGAGCCGAGGGGGACGTGAGCGGCACGGCTCGCGAAGTAGACGACCACCGTCCACACGGCGGCGAGGAGGGCGAGGTCGACCGCGGCGGCCTGGAGACGCTCCTGGAGGAGGGCCGGCCGCTCGACGGGACGCGGCTCCGGCGGGCGGGAAGGCAGCTCGAGCCATTCCTCCCCGCCTTCGCGTGTGCGGTCGCCCTGTCCGCTATCCTCCTCGTCCAGGGGCACCCGGCTCTCCGGACGGGAGAACGACGGCGACGGCTCTGACTCCTCCGACGCCGGCGCTTCCGCCGGGCGCAAGGGCAGGTCCGCAAGCTCGCTCTCGGTGGGCGGGAAGAGCGGTGCCTCGGAAGCTCGGGACTCGTGAGCTTCCGGCTCCGCGCCCTCCGGCTCGGGAGCGACGGGCGGGGGAGCCGGCTCCGCGGAAGGCGGGGCGGAGGAGCCGGCTCGCTCGTCTTCGGCGAAGAGGGGAAGCTCGGTGCCCCCGGATTTCCGCAGCCGCCGGTGGCGGACGCGGTCCTTGACCTCGTCCTGCCACGTCCGCTCGCGCTTCTTCAACGCGGACAGCTCACGCCCCGGAGCGTCCTTCCCCCGGGCCGGGGGCGTCACCGCCGACGGAAGCGTGGCGAGCGCGCCTTCGGCCGGAGGGGAAAGGAGGGCGCCGCAGGCGGGACAGCGTTCGCGGGTGGTGGCGAGGGCCTCTCCGCAGGCGGGACAGCTCACCGAGCTCCTGCCGCCGAGCGAGCGGCGGGGACCGGTGGCCCGGCCAGACGGCCCACGAGAGGATCGAAGCTGGAGGCCACGGAAGCCGCGGCCAGGGCGAGGATGGCCACCCACAGGCAGGCGAGCGCCGGGCGCGACCACGAAAAGGTGTGCCGGCTGGGGGCGGCGTCGCCCGGGGGAGCGGACCCTGGGATCGAGACTTCCCGGATGCGCCCGGATCGGCCGTCGAGGCGGTCGAGCAGGTGATGGGCCCGCTCCGGATCGGCCCCTTCGCGCAGCGCGTGCCGGATGAGGACACGGGCCTCCTCCCGTTCGCCGGCGCCCAGGGCCTCGGCCGCACGATCGAGGCTCTCGCGGGCCGCACGCTCGCGCTCGGCCAGGGCCGCCTCCGCGCGCTCGCGGCCGGCACGGGCGGGGACGTGGGCAGGGTGACGGAGGAGGATACGGCCGTAGACCAGCGAAGCTTCCTGGGGACGGCCTCGACGGAGGAGCTTCGCGCCGCGTTCCAGCAGGCGCTCGGTCTGGTCCGTCTCTAGCTCCATCCCTGCCGTTCGACCCCCGCTCGGTCCACATTATGGGAAAAGGTCACCGGCCTTTCAAGGAGAAAGACGGTTCGTGCCCGGCGCGGGCTGTGGTACTAAGAGCCATGCCGCAGACGATCGAGTGCGTCCCCAACATCAGCGAGGGCCGCCGGCCGGAGGTGGTGGCGGAGGCGGTGGCCGCCCTCAAGCGCACTCCGGGCATCCGTGTCCTCGACGTGCAGTCGGACAAGGACCACAACCGGAGCGTGCTCACGCTCGTGGGCGACGCGAAAGCACTCCGCGCCGCGATCCCCGAGCTGTTCGCGGTGGCCACCGCGCGGATCGACCTGCGCTCCCACCAGGGCGAGCATCCCCGCCTGGGGGCCGTGGACGTGGTCCCTTTCATACCCATCGAAGGCGTGACCACCGCCGATTGCGTGGCGCTCGCCCGCGAGGTGGGGCAGGCGGTGGCCGAGCGCTTCGGTGTCCCCATCTTCTTGTATGAGGACGCGGCGAGCGCGCCCCAACGGCGGAACCTGGAGGACATCCGGCGCGGCGAGTTCGAGGGTCTCGCCCACAAGATGAAGGACCCGCAGTGGGCCCCGGACTTCGGCCCTCAAGCACCCCATCCCTCGGCGGGGGCGAGCGTCGTGGGGGCGCGAATGCCCCTCATCGCCTACAACATCAACCTGGGGACCCGCGACCTCGAGATCGCCAGGCGGATCGCCAAGGGGATCCGCCACAGCAGCGGCGGCTACCGCTTCGTCAAGGCAATGGGGGTCATGCTGCAGGAGCGCGGGATCGCCCAGGTCTCGATCAACATGACCGACTTCAAGAAGACGCCCCTCCATCGGGTCTTCGAGACGGTCCGCTCCGAGGCCGCGCGTCACGGCGTGAACGTCGTGGGGAGCGAGATCGTGGGGCTCGTGCCCATGGAGGCCCTGCTCGACGCCGCCGACCACTTCCTCCGGCTGGAGGGCTTCCGGCCGTCCCAGGTCCTGGAGCGGAAGATCGGGGAGGTGGACTAGACGCTCAGCTCGAGACCGGTTCCCCGCGACGCGCGGGCAGCAGCCCGAAGGCCTTCATCTTCCGGTAGAGGTTCGACCGTTCCACCTGCAACGCCTCTGCGGTACGGCTCATGTTCCCGCCGCACTCCCGGTACTTCCTGAGGATGTAGCGCTTCTCGAAGTCGTCGCGGGCGTCGCTCAGGGACGGGAAGTCGCCGGGCCCCTCCGTCTCCCGGCCGGGTCCGGCCTCCCCCCCGTGCCCGCGGGCGCCCCCGCGGGGGCGGGCAGGTCGCGCGCTTCGATGCGGTCGCCCGCGGTCATGATCACGAGGCGCTCGAGCACGTTGCGCAGCTCGCGCACGTTGCCGGGCCAGGGCAGCTGGACGAGACGCTCCATCACCTCGGGGGCCAGCTCCTTGGGCCGCCGCCCATGCTCCGCGGAGAGCGCGGTCATGAAATGGCGGGCGAGAAGCGGGATGTCCTCCCGGCGCTCGCGCAGCGGCGGCACGTAGAAGGGGATCACGTTGAGGCGGAAGAAGAGGTCCTCGCGGAAGGCGCCCCGGCGGATCTCCTCCTCGAGGTCCTTGTTGGTGGCGGCGATCACGCGCACGTCCACCGTCACCGCCCCCGTCCCCCCCACCGGCTCCACTTTCTGCTCCTGCAGCACGCGCAGGACCTTGGCCTGCGTCTTGAGCGTCATGTCCCCGATCTCGTCGAGGAACAGCGTGCCGCCGTCCGCCAGCTCGAACTTCCCCTTCTTGGCGGTGAGGGCGCCGGTGAAGGCCCCGCGGGTGTGCCCGAAGAGCTCGCTCTCGATCAGCTCCTCGGGGATGGCCGCGCAGTTCACCTCGACGAAGGGACCGCTCGCGCGAAGGCTGCGGGCGTGGATGGAGCGAGCCACCAGCTCCTTGCCGGTGCCGTTCTCCCCGAAGATGAGGACCCGACCGTTCGTGGGCGCGGCCTGGGCGATCTCCGCCCGCAGCCGCTCGAGGGCGGGGCTCTCTCCCACCATGACGTACCGTTGCTCCACCTGCTCCTTGAGGGTGCGGTTCTCCGTCTCCAGCCGCCGTTGGCGAATGGCGTTGCGCACCACGAGCAGCGTCTTCTCGAGGGAGAGCGGCTTCTCCACGAAGTCCTGGGCACCCATGCGCACGGCGCGCACCGCGGTCTCGATGTTGCCGTGGCCGGAGATCACGACCACCGGCAGCTCGGGGTCGAGGGTGTGGAGGCGGGCCAGGGTCTCGAGCCCGTCCATCTTCGGCAGCCAGACGTCGAGAAGGACGAGGTCGTACCGCTTGCCTTCCAGGGCCTGCAGGCAGGCCTCCCCGCTCTCCGCCGTCTGCACGAGGTAGCCCTCGTCCCCGAGGATGCCGGCCAGGGAGGCCCGCACCCCACTCTCGTCGTCCACGATCAGGATCGATTCGCGCATCAGGCTCCTCGTACCGCGAACGATGCCGGGGCCCCCGGCGTCTCCGCGGGCTCCGCCAGGAGCTCCACCACGAACCTCGCCCCCCGCGGCGGGTTCGCCTCCACCCGGATGAGGCCGTGGTGCTCCTGCACGATGCGGCTGACGATGGCGAGGCCGAGGCCGCTTCCCCGCCGCTTGGTCGAGAAGTTGGGCACGAACAACTGGTCCCGGTCCTCGGGGGCGACCCCCGGCCCGTCGTCGGAGACGGAGAGGCGGACGCGGGACTGGGCACGGTCGAACTCGGTGGCGATCACGACGTGTCCCTTCTTGTCGGTGGCCTCGATCGCGTTGTCCACCAGGTTGATCACCACCCGCTTCATCTGGTCGGCGTCGAGGCGGAGGATCGGGAGCGCCGCTCCCAGCCGGCGCTCGATGGAAACCCCCGCGAAGAGCCCGTCGTAGAGGGAGAGGGCCTGGTCGATGACCTCGTTTAGGGAGGTGGGGGCGAGGTTGGCCGCGGGCAGGCGGGCGAACTGCGCGAACTCGTCCACGAGGTTCTTGAGGGCCTCCACCTCGTCCACGATCGCGCGCGTGCACTCGGTCAGGATCCGCTCGAACTCGGGGTCGGACTTGAGGTAGGCCTTGCGCACGCGCTGCGCCGAGAGCTGGATGGGGGTGAGCGGGTTCTTGATCTCGTGGGCGAGCTTGCGCGCGACCTCGCCCCAGGCCGCGACCTTCTGCGCGCGCATGAGGGGAGTGAGGTCGTCGAGGACCACCACCGCCCCCGGGGGAGAGCCGAGGGAGCCGGGGAGGGGCACCACCGTGACCGCGAGGTGGCGGTTCCGCTCCCGGGTGCCCACGATGACCTCCCGCTCCTGGCGGACCACCCGCCCGGAGAGGAGGCGCTCGGTCAGCTCGCGGATCTCCTCGTGTCCCCCGCCGCGCAGGGCCGCGGCGAGGGGACGGCCCACCGCCGAGGCGTCCACGTCCAGGAGCCGGCACGCCGCGGCATTGACCGCGGTGATCGTGCCCTCGCTGTCCACCACCACCACCCCCGTCCCCACCGTCTCCAGGACCGTCTCCATGAGCCGGCGCCGCTCCTCCAGCTCCTGGTTCTTGCGCGTGAGGCCGGCGCGGTTGAGCTCCACCTCCTCCTCGCTCCGGGCCAGCCGCTCCGACATGCGGTTGAAGGAGGCGATGAGGGCGGCGAACTCGTCGTTGCCCGCGGGAAAGTCCACCCGCACCCCCCGCTCCCCGGCCGCGATGCGCTCCGCGCCCTCCGCCACGAGGCGGAGGGGAGTGGTGATGCGGCGGGCCAGGTACAGGGAGAGCCAGACCGCGCCGAAGAGGATCAGGAGGGCGGGGAAGAGGTAGAGCGAGAGGTAGACGGCCTTGATGGGATCGCGCAGGCTCTCCGCCTGGCGGAACTTCGCGTACCGCTCCTGGACCTCGCGGGCCTCCGCCGCGATCGCCCCCGGCAGGTAGCTCGACCCACCACGACCGCGCCCCGGACCTCGCGGTCCGGCCCATGCACGGGGACGGCGACGCGAACGAGCTCCCCTCCCGCGAAGGGCACGGTGGCGCTCGGCCTCGCGCCCGGCGAGGGCCGCCTCCGCGAGGGCCTCCCCCGACGCCGGGTCGTAGGCGGCGGGGGGAAGCCGCGGGTCCATCACCGCCAGGAGCTCGCCCTCCTTGCCGAAGACGTTGACCACGTCCAGCTCCAGCTCCCGGGCCCGCACCTCCACCGTGCGGCGCAGCCGCCACTGCGCGGCTCCCCCGAGGAGGCCGCGAGCCTCCAGCTCGCGAGCGAGGGCGCGGGCGTGGATCCGGCGTGCTCGAGCCCACGTTCCCGCGCAGGGCCGTGCCCAGGGCCTGGGAGGACGAGAGCATGCGCTCCACGTCCACGTTGAACCAGCGGTCCACCGTCTGCTGGATGAGGTCGCTGCCGACCACGATGAGGAGCAGGGAGGGCGCCGTCGCCATGAGCAGGAAGACGAGAACGAGCCGCATCCGGAGGCGCGCTCCCAGCACCCCCCGACGACGATCCAGGACCACCCGCACGAGGTTGCGGCCGAGGACGAAAATGCAGGACGAGGATGAGGGTGAGGTTGAGGACGGTGAGCCCGTAGAGCAGGACGGAAGCGAGGAAATCGGGAGAGAAGTCGCGGCTCTTGCGGAGCAGGACCTCCAGCGCCACGAAGGAGGCCAGGACCACCCCCGTGGTGGCCAGGACGAGGCGAGCGTTGTTTCGGAACTTCTCTCTGGGCATTCTCGGGTCCAGGTGACGGCGACGGGGCCTCGACACCTCTCGGCCGCCGTGAGACGCTACTATCGATCATTGTAGCTTGGGAGCCACACTGCGTAGCCTGCTGTCGGCAAGGAAGATCCGCGGCGGCTTCCGGCGATTCGGCTGGGTGGCCGGCTCCGCCGTCCTGCTCCTTTCTCCCCGGCCGTCGGCCGGGGACGCGGCGGTCACGCTGGCACTCGTGATCGACACCTCCGGCAGCCTGAGACGCGCCGACCTCGATCAGGCTCGGGAGCTGGCCTTGGGCGTGCTCGCGGCGTTGCCCGCGGGCAGCGAGGCGGCGGTCTTCTCCTTCGACGACCAGTCTCGCCTCGCGCAGGCCCGTACGGCCGATGCCGAGGCGGTGCGGCGGGCCGTGGACGGTCTGCACATGGCCGGGAGCCGTACCGCGCTCTACGACGCGCTCTACGATGCCAGCCGCTACCTCCAGGACGCCCCCGGGTCGCGCCGCGCCATCCTCCTGGTCACGGACGGGCGCGACGAGAGGAGCGCCGTGAACCTGGAGGACGGGCTCGCGGTGGCCCAGCAGAGGCGCATACCCGTGTTCTGCGTGGGGCTGGGTCGCGTGGAAGAGCGGGTCCTGCGGCGCATCGCGAAGCTCACGGAAGGTCAGTACCAGCCGGGAGGCGAGGCCGAGTCGACCGGGATCGCCGCTTTGATCCTGGAGGCGCCGGATCAGCGGCCCGCTCCTTCCCCCGCCGCCACCGCGAAGCCGCTGGCGGCGCCGGCCGCCGCCCCGCTCCGGCCCCTCTCGCGGCCACCCGTCTCTCCCCTTCTCTGGGCGGGTGCCGGCCTCGTTCTCCTCGCCGTGGCCGGGACTCTGGCGCTCTTCGCCACCGCCCGGAAGCGCTCGGAGACACCCCCGCGGCTTGCCGCCCCCTCGGGCCCGAGCCGGCTCGACACGATCCACGAGGAGGGCGAGCCCCCCACGATGTCTGCGCCCCTCGACGTATCCCGGGAGCGGCTGGAGAAGACCCTCCTGCTGCAGGAGAAGCCGGTCCTGGCCGTGACGAGCGGGGCGCGCACCGGCCAGGTCTTTCCCCTGTCGCGGGGCAGCACGATCTCCGTCGGACGCGCCCGCGCCAACGACATCGTGCTCGACGACGTCGCCGTGTCCAGCCAGCACTGCCGCGTCCGCCCGGAAGGGGATCGCTTCGTGGTGCACGACCTGGACAGCACGAACGGAACGTGCGTCAACGACCGGCGGATCCGGAGGCACGCCCTCGCCGAGGGTGACGTGATCCAGATCGGGGAGACGCGCCTGGAGTTCCGGATGGAGACCCGCCCCACCGAGCGGATGTAGAGGAGAGCGGCTCAGTCCCGCGTCGTTTCCAGCAGCCCCTTGAGCGTGGCCATGAACTGGTCCACGTCCTTGAAATCGCGGTAGACGGACGCGAAGCGGACGAAGGCCACCTTGTCCAGCTCGCGCAGCCGCTCCATCAGGAACTCCCCGATCTGGTCGGCCGGCACCTCGCGGTCGGGGCTCTCGTGGACCATGGCCTCCACGCGGTCGGCGATGGTCTCGAGCGTCTTGACCGGCACCGGGCGCTTCTCGCAGGCCTTGAGCAGGCCGGCCAGGACCTTCTCGCGATCGAAGCGCTCGCGCCGCCCGTCCTTCTTGACCACCAGGTGCGGGATCTGGTCGATCCGCTCGTAGGAGGTGAAACGCTTGCCGCAGCTCAGGCACTCGCGGCGGCGCCGGATGACCTCCCCCTCCTTGCTTTCCCGCGAGTCCACGACCTTGTCTTCGAGATGCGAGCAGAAGGGGCACTTCACGTTCGGACCTCCTGGGGAGCGGGGCTCGTGTCGCTCATCTGGGCGACCCGGCCGAGGGTGATGCCTTCCCGGCCAAGGAAGGCCAGGCCGAGGACGAGGACGGGCAGGTTGGTGAGGGCGTGCGCGGCGAGGCCGGCCGCGGCGGCCGTGCCGCGGTCCACGCCGAACGCTTCGGTGAGGGCGAGCAGGTAGAAGGCGTGGAAGCCACCGACCATACCCGGGGTGGGGATCGCGACGCCCACGGTGAGGAACGCCACCAGGAGGAACGTGGCGTGGAACGGAAGGTCGATCCCGAAGGCTTGGTGGATCCAGTGGAAGCCGAGGTCCACGAGCAGCCACATCGCGATCGACTGCGCGACGATGGCCAGGAGGTGGGGGGCGGGAGCCTGCAGGACGGCGAGGCCTTCCGAGAACGACCGCAGCACGCCGGCGAGCGGCTTGCGGAGCCAGGCCGGGAGCCAGGCGAGGAGGCGGTCGCAGAGGGCGAGGGCCCGATCCGCGTGGACGTGAAACGCGATCAGCACGACGACGAGGGCGAGGGCTCCCGCGCCCACGACCAGCCCCCGCCGCTTGAGGAGAGCGAGCAGGGGGCCGTGGGTCTGGGCGGCGGGAGGGGGCAGGACGTAGAGATAGAGGCCGAAGAGGAACAGCACGGTCAGGAGGTCGAAGATCCTTTCGAGGATGATGGTCGCGAACCCGGCGGAAACCGACACGGGATGGCGCCGGGAGACGAGATACGGACGCACGATCTCCCCGGCACGCGGGACGAGCATGGCCGAGCCGAAGCCCACCATGGTGGCGGAGAAGAGGTCGGCGAGTCCTACACGGGCGAGGGGAGACAGGAGATAGCCCCACCGCCATGAGCGGAGGAGGTAGAGGACGACGGTGACGGCCACCACTCCGAGGAGGTAACCGGGGCGGGCCTCGGCCAGGGACCGGCCCAGGGCTTGGTCAGTCCATTCCACGGAAGAACCAATAAAGAAGGAGGAGGGCGAGGAGGCCCCCTGCCGCAAGGCGGCCTCGTTGCGCCACGCTCACACCGCTCTTGTCCTGCTCACAAAGTCTTTCTCTTCAAAGACTTGATAGCCAACGCGCACTCTACTACAATGCGTGTTCGAGCGTCAAACCGCGCGGCTCCCGGCCGTCGATCGCCGGTCGGGACGGCATTTCTTGAACCCCCGCCCGTCGGGGCGCGTTTCGGTCTGGTGGCAGGGGTTGCGGCCTGGAGCCTGCAAAGGACGCCTTGACCGACAACGACAGCGACCTCCTGCCCCGGTGCCGGGGCGGCGACGAAGCGGCCTGGCGCGAGCTGGTGGCGCGCCACACCCGTCGCGTCTTCGCCCTCGCCTACCGTTTCACGGGGCGGGTCGACGAGGCCGAGGACCTGACCCAGGAGATCTTCGTCAAGGTGTATCAGTCGCTCGACCGCTACCGTGCCGGGGACGGCTCGTTCACGGCCTGGCTCATGACCCTGGCCCGGAACCAGGCCATCGACCAGTACCGTCGTCGCCGCCAGGAGCGGATCCGCCGCGTGGAGGATCCCGAGCTCGTGGACGGAGTGGCCTCCGCCGAAGAGGGGCCGCTCCCGGGGCTCGAGCGAGAGGAGCGCGTGCGCCTCGTGCACCGCGGGCTGCGCGCCCTCCCCCCCGACCTGCGCCTCCCCCTGATCCTTTGCGATCTGCAGGGCCTTCCCTACGGTGACATCGCCACCACCCTGCAGCTGCCGCTCGGAACCGTGAAGAGCCGAATCAATCGCGCGCGCCTGGAGCTGGCCAAGCGCCTGCTGGGCCAGCGGGCCGCGCTCGTCTCCGGTACGTGAGGGTGCCCATGGACTGCCGCCGGGTCGAAGAGCTGCTTTCCGACCACCACGAGGGCTCCTTGAGCCCGCGGTTGCGCATCGAGGTCGAGACACACCTCGAGGAGTGTGTCGGATGCCGCACACTCCTCGAGGCCCTGGGCGAGGTCGTCGAGGCCTTGCACGCGTTCCCCGTCCTCGAGCCAGGGGGAGCGCTCGCGGACCGCGCCGCGGCCGCCGCCCTCGCGCGGCCACGGCCCCTCCCTCGGCCGCGCCCCCTGGTGCTTCCCTCCTGGATCCAGGCGGCCGCGGCCGGCTTCGCCCTCATCGTCAGCGGGGCGTTCCTGCTCGTCACTGGCCCCGAGGCCCCCACGCGCGCCGCCACCCGCCTCGTCGACCGCACCGTCATCGCGGGCAGCTTCCTTCTCGAGCGCAAGGACCGCCTCGTCGAGGACGTCCGCATCCTCGGGGTCGTGATCGGGACCGCCTTCGAGGGGCGGCTCGACCGCATGAACGACCGGATGAACGACTACCGCCAGCTGCTGGAGCGGCGGCGCCACGCGTCGGAGGAGGAGAAGAAGCGGAGCACCGGCGGGCCGGTGTCCCAGCTCTTCGCGGAGACTTTCCGAACCGGGGTTCCGCGCGTCGCGTAGAAGCCATTGAACGAGGGCAGGGCCCTCGCGGAGGAGTGACTCGAATGAGCAGCAACCCGGCCGAACTCCATACGCCGCCGCCGCCGCAACTTCCGCCGGCCTACGCGCCGCCACGCCTGCCGAAGAACCCCTGGCTCGCCGTGGTCTTCTCGCTCGTCTTCCCGGGCCTGGGGCAGGTCTACAACGGCGAGATCGCCAAGGCCTTCGTCTTCTTCTCGGCTTTCGTGGGCAGCATCAGCCTGGTCGCCGCCGGCAACCCGTTTCCGTTCGCCTTCCTGCTTCCTTTCATCTTCTTCTTCGGCCTGATCGATGCCTGGAAGGGCTCGACCGCGATCAACCAGCGATTCCTCGGCGGCGCCGCCGTCGAAGAGGAGAAGCCCTCCGAGTCGCCCGCCTGGGGGATCACGCTCGTGGCCCTGGGGCTCGTCTTCCTCGCCCACAACCTGGGCTGGGTGGACTTCGACCGGCTGGCGCGCTTCTGGCCGCTGATCCTGATCGGGGCGGGCGCTTTCTTCATCTACGGTTCCATCCGTAAGCGCAAGGCGGAGGAGACCGGCGATGGCCGCTCGGGCCTTTAGTCCGGAAGGGCTCGCGGTCGGGATCTGCCTCGTCGGGGTGGGAGTCCTGTGGATGCTCTCCAACCTGGGCCGGCTCGAGCTGCTGAGCACGCTGCGCACCTGGTGGCCGCTGAGCCTCGTGGTCTGGGGCGGCCTCGAGCTCGCGGCGTTCTACGCGGGCCGGCTCTCCGGGAGGTCCTGAGGTGAGCGCGCGCAAGATCGGCCTGCTCCTCCTGATCCTCGGCCTGGGCTCGGCGCTGGAGACCGCGTGGGTGGTGCGCAGCCACGTGGACGTGGGTCCCGAGGGCTGCCGCGTGCTCGGCGGCAAGTTCTACGGGCCCTCCTACTCCTTCGAAGAGACGGCGAGCCAGGCGGCACCCGCGGGGGCCCGCGTCGAGGTCAGGAATGCCTTCGGCCGCGTGCAGGTGAGGGTGGGAGAGCCGGGCGAGGTGAAGCTCCTCCTGCGCAAGGTGGTCTTCCGTCCTTCCGAGAGCGAGGCCCGCGAGTTCGCGGGCCGCATCGCCGCCCAGATGGAGAGCGCAGGCGGGGTCGTGCGCGTCACCACCAACCGCGAGCAGGTGGGGCGGGACGACCGGGTGGGCTTCGAGACGCACCTCGACCTGATGGTGCCGCCGGGAACACCGGTTCTGGTCGGCAACGAGCACGGCGAGGTGGACGTCTCGGACGTGGCCGCGGCCAGCGTGGACAGCTCGTTCGACGGCGTGCGCGTGGAGCGCGTGAAGGGGCCGGCGGACGTGAAGAGCCGGCACGGGGACGTGACCGTGTCCGACGTCGAGGGGGCCCTCACCCTGAACGCCCGCCACGGGGATGTGGAGCTGAAGAACGTGGGGGGGCGAGCCGTGGTCGAGACCCGCCACGGGTCGGTGAGGGCGAGCGCTCTCGGCGGCCTGGAGCTGGATCATGCCTACGGCGACGTCGAGGTGGACGACGTGCGGGGCGACCTCCGGGTGAAAGGAGAGCACGCGGGGGTGAAGGTCGAGGGGGTCACCGGCAACGCGACCGTGGAGAGCACGTTCAACGACGTCGAGATCGTGCGGGTGGGCGGCGAGGCCCGGGTGAAGGTGGAGCACGGCGAGGTCAAGGTCCGCGAGGTGAAGGGCTCCGTCGTGGCCGAGACCACCCACAACGACGTCGAGCTCGCGGACGTGGAAGGCCCGGTGGAGGTGAAGGTCGACCACGGCGGCGTGCGCGGGGAACGCCTGCAGAAGGGCGTGAAGGTCAAGGCTTCCGGCAACGACGTGGAGCTCGAGGGCGTCCAGGGAGCGGTGGACGTCGACACGGATCGCGGGTCGGTCCATGTCGCGTACCGGGGCCCCCTGACCGAGCCGATCACGATCCGTTCCCAGAGGGGCGGCATCCGTCTCGAGGTGCCCGCGGGCAGCCGTTTCGAGCTCGAGGCGGAGGCGCGGCGCGGCGACGTGGAGGTGGAGGTGGCCGGGCTCACCCTCACCCGCACGGACAAGCGGCGCGCCCACGGCTCGGTGGGGAGCGGCGGGATCCTGGTGAAGCTCTCCGCGGACGGCGACGTGACCGTCGAGGAGCGCACGGCCACCGCGTCCGGGGAGCTCTAGCACCGCCGCGTCGCACCCGGCGGCCTGGTCGTTTTCGTTCTTGCCTCGCGGTTGACGTTTCTTGTAGACTCCGACCCCTCCGACACCCCTTCGTGGACGGACTGAGGAGTCTTTTTCCGCGTGGCTACGATTCTCCCGCTCACGACGAGCACGCCCCTCCTCGAGACACGACTGCCGCTGCGTCTTTGGCGGCGGGGCAAGGTGCGCGACGTCTACGAGCTGGGCGACGACCGGCTGCTCGTGGTCGCCACCGACCGCCTGAGCGCCTTTGACGTCGTCCTCCCCACGGGGATCCCGGGCAAGGGAGTCGTGCTCACCCGGCTCTCCCTCTTCTGGTTCCGCCTGCTCGCCGACGTCGTCCCCCATCACGTCCTGACCGCGGAGGTCGACGAGTACCCGCCGGAGCTGCGCGCCCACCGCGAGCAGCTCGAGGGCCGCTCCATGATCGTGCACCGGACCGATCCCCTGCCCGTCGAGTGCGTCGTGCGCGGCTACCTCGCGGGCTCGGGATGGAAGGACTACCGGAGCACCGGCGACGGTGTGCGGGCTGCCCCTGCCCGCGGGGCTCAAGGAGGCCGACCGCCTGCCCGCGCCGCTCTTCACCCCCGCGACCAAGGCGGCTTCGGGCCACGACGAGAACATCACGTTCGCTGAGCATGGCGATGCGCGTGGGGGAAAGGGTCGCGGAGGAGGCCCGCGCCGCGAGCCTCGCCCTCTACGCACGGGCGAGCTCTCACGCGGAGGCGCGCGGGATCATCCTCGCCGACACCAAGTTCGAGTTCGGCCTCCGGGACGGGCGGCTCGTCTGGATCGACGAGGCCTTGACCCCGGACTCGTCGCGCTTCTGGCCGCGGAGCGCGTAGGCGCCGGGGTCGAACCCGCCGAGCTTCGACAAGCAGTACGTGCGCGACTACCTGGAGGCGCTGGGCTGGGACAAGCGGCCGCCCGGTCCCGCGCTTTCCGCCGAGGTGGTGGCGCGCACTCGCCAGAAGTACGAGGAGGCGCTCGTCCGGTTGTGCGGCTCGGAGTCTTCGGACGAGTCTTCCTCGGGGGACCGGCAGCGGTGATGGAGGTCACCGCGTCGACGCGACGGAGAGCGCATCTTCGGTCGCCGCGAAGGGAACGCAGGTGGATCCGGGTGGTCGCGCCGTCCAAGAGGGAGCAGTCAATCCCGTGAAGCAGCAGCTCGAATCACTCGTCTCGGAAATGGTCGAAAAAGGGATCCTGTTCACCGAAGCCAAGCGTGAGTTCGAGAAGAAGTTCATCTCCCGCGTCCTTCAGCGGCATCGCGGCAACCTGTCCCGGGCCGCCAAGGACCTGAAGATCCACCGCAACACGCTCGGCAAGAAGATCGAGGAGTACAACCTCTAGGCCGGCGGGCGCGCCTCGGGCTGGCACTCTCCTTGACAGAGTGCTAAGCGCTGCCTATACTTTGCGATCGAACGGGAAGTGAGGGCTCGGGCACCCCTCCAGATCCCTCCTGGTGAGGCGAGCCTGGCCGGAAACGCTTCTGCTCGAGAGTCTTGCGAGCGAAGAACAAGAGAGCACTGACGAAAGGAGACGACTCGCGATGAAGGTTCGTCCGCTTCACGACCGCCTGATAGTCCGCCGGATCGAAGAGAAGGAGACCGTCAAGGGAGGCATCATCATCCCCGACACCGCCAAGGAGAAGCCCCAGGAGGGCGAGGTCATCGCGGTGGGCAACGGCAAGATCCTCGAGAACGGCACCAAGCTCGCGCTGGACGTCAAGGCCGGCGACAAGATCCTCTTCGGCAAGTACTCCGGGACCGACATCAAGATCGACGGCGAGGAGTACCTGATCCTGCGCGAAGACGAAGTCCTGGCCATCGTCGGCTGATTCATCCTTAAGGAGAGGTCAAGAAGTCATGGCGAAGCAGATTACTTACGGCAACGAGTCGCGCCAGGCCATCCTGCGGGGCGTGAACCGCCTGGCCGACGCGGTCAAGGTCACGCTCGGCCCCAAGGGCCGCAACGTCGTCCTCGACAAGAAGTTCGGCTCCCCCGTGATCACCAAGGACGGGGTCACGGTGGCCAAGGAGATCGAGCTCAAGGAGCCCCTCGAGAACATGGGGGCGCAGATGGTGCGCGAGGTCGCGAGCAAGACCAGCGACGTGGCCGGCGACGGCACCACCACCGCCACCGTCCTCGCCCAGGCGATCTACCGCGAGGGCATCAAGAACGTCACCGCCGGCGCCAACCCCATGGCCCTGAAGCGTGGGATCGAGAAGGCGGTGGCCGCAGTCACCGAGGAGCTGAAGAAGCTCAGCAAGCCGGTCAAGGGCAAGATGATCGCCCAGGTGGGCACCATCTCCGCCAACAACGACGAGACCATCGGCAGCATCATCGCCGAGGCCATGGAGAAGGTGGGCAAGGACGGCGTCATCACCGTCGAGGAAGCCAAGTCCATGGAGACGTCGCTCGAGGTCGTGGAGGGGATGCAGTTCGACCGCGGCTACCTCTCCCCCTACTTCGTCACCGACCCCGAGCGGATGGAGGTCGTGCTCGAGAACGCCCTCGTGCTCATCCACGAGAAGAAGATCTCCAGCATGAAGGACCTCCTCCCCGTGCTCGAGCAGGTGGCCAAGCTCGGCAAGCCGCTGCTCATCATCGCCGAGGACGTCGAGGGCGAGGCCCTGGCCACCCTGGTCGTGAACAAGCTCCGCGGCACCCTGCACGTGGCCGCGGTCAAGGCCCCGGGCTACGGCGACCGCCGCAAGGCCATGCTCGAGGACATCGCGATCCTCACCGGCGGCAAGGCCATCACCGAGGACCTCGGGATCAAGCTCGAGAACATCAAGCTGGACGACCTCGGCAAGGCCAAGAAGATCACCATCGACAAGGACAACACCACCATCGTCGAGGGCGGCGGCAAGGCCAAGGACATCGAGGGCCGGGTCAAGCAGATCCGCACCCAGGTCGAGGAGACCACCTCCGACTACGACCGCGAGAAGCTCCAGGAGCGCCTGGCCAAGCTCGTGGGCGGCGTGGCGGTGATCAAGGTCGGCGCCGCCACCGAGACCGAGATGAAGGAGAAGAAGGCCCGCGTCGAGGACGCGATGCACGCCACCAAGGCCGCGGTCGAGGAGGGCATCGTCCCCGGCGGCGGCGTGGCACTCCTGCGCGCCCAGAAGGCGGTCGACGCGATCAAGGCCGAGGGCGACGAGGCGGTGGGCGTCGCCATCATCCGGCGCGCGCTCGAGGAGCCCCTCCGGCAGATCGCCGGCAACGCGGGCTTCGAGGGCGCGGTGGTCGTGGCCAAGGTGCGCGAGATGAAGAGCCGACGAGGGCTTCAACGCGCTCAGCGACGAGTACGAGAACCTCGTCGAGGCCGGCGTCATCGACCCCACCAAGGTCGTGCGGTCCGCGCTGCAGAACGCAGCGTCGATCGCGTCGCTGCTCCTCACCACCGAGGCTCTCGTCTCCGAGATCCCGGAGGAGAAGGAGGAGAAGGCGGCTCCCGGAGGTGGCGGCCACCACGGCGGGTTCTAGCCGCTCGTCGACGTCCGAAAGGGGTGCGGTTCGCCGCACCCCTTTTTCTCTTGGTGAGCTCCTAGCGAGGCAGCTGGAAGAGCACCCGCACCGGCAGCCAGACCTTCACCGGCACGCCGTCCTTCGTCGCGGGGCGGTAGTGCCTCTTCTTGACGCTGTCGATCGCGGCCTCGGTGAGCCCGGCCCGGCCTCCGGCGCTCTGCACCACCTGGGTCGTCGACCACGTTGCCCTTCTCGTCCACGAACACGTTCAGCTCCACCACTCCCTCCACCCGCTGGCGGAGGGCGATCGGCGGATAGACGGGGGGCGGCGCCCTTTCCGCGACGGGCGGCGTGACCCCGGGGTCGGTCAGGTTGACGAGCGTGCCCGGACGAAGGCCGGGCGTCACCGTCGTGGGCGGGGGCTCGGCGGCAGGCGCGATCGTCGTGGGTGGCGGCGCCGCCGCGGCCTGCTGCTCCGCCGCCTTGGCCGCCTCCAGCCGCTGCTGCTCCGCGCGGGCGGCTTCCTCCGCCCGTTGCCGCTCCTCGGCGAGTCGGGCCTCCTCCGCCTTCTTCTGGTCGGCCAGCCGGCGCAGCTCTTCCTGCTGCCGGCGCTCCTGCTCGTCCTTGGCCTTGCGCCGGGCCTCTTCCTGGGCCCGCTCGACGGCGGCGGCGTCCAGCGACTGCCCGCGGGCCGCCGCCTGGGCCACTATCTTCTTCTTGGCGTCCTCGGCCGCCTTGGTCTCGGCCTCCACCTTCTCGCGCTCCAGCGCGGCCAGCTTCTCTTCCAGCTCCTTGACGCGCACGAGGGCGGCCTCCGCCGCGGGACTCAGGGTGGTGGCGACGGGGGGAAGCGGGACCGGAGCCTCGGGCCGGCGAAGCAGAAACCAGGCGGCGAGCCCTCCCCCCACCAGGACCAGGGCCCCCAGACCGAGAAGGAGCGGCTCGCGGCCGACCTTGGCTCCGACCTTGTGGAACGTGAAGCCGGAGGCCGCATCACGGGGCAGGCCGGGGCTGCTCTGGTGCGGGGGATGTGCGGCCGAAGGAACGATCGGAGGCGCCGGGTGGGTGGCTGGGCTCGCGGCGTCGGGGGCCTCGGCCGGCGGCTGGGAATGGGCAAACTGAGCCGCGTCCGCGGCCGCGCGCGCCGCGGCGATCAGCCTCGGGTCGATCGGCTCTGTCTTGTTCGACACGGGAGCGGGAACCGCCCGGCCCGCGGCGGACCTCGGCTCTTCCCCCAGGAACTCCTGGTAGCTCGCTTCCTTCTCCTCCTTGAGGGACCGGGCCTCACGCTCGATGTCCTCCCGGAAGAGCGAGTGCATGAAGAAGGCCAGGTTGAACGTGGTGGGCGTGAAATCGCCCGAGAAGAGCAGGGTGTCGATGGCCTTGCGCATCTCCTGCATCTCGCCGTAGCGCTCGCCGGGATCGGAGGCGACCGCCTTGTGGAGGATGTCGGCGAGGGGCTTGGGCAGGGACGGGTCGTCCCCCGTGGGACTGAGGAGGCGGGCGGAGCCGAGGCGGGCGGCCAGGTTGGCACCCGGGGCCTCGCCGGTGAGGGTCTCGAAGAGAACGGCCCCCAGGGCATAGACGTCGGACCGCGGATCGCCCGTCCCGCCCCCGGCCTGCTCCGGGGCGAGGTATCGCATCTCCTCCGGAGGGAGGACCTGCGCCTGCTTGATCCGGCTCGGCCAGAAGCCGAACCCCTTGAGCCGCACCTCGCCCTCGTAGGACACGAGGATCTGGGCGGGGGTGAGGAGCCCGTGGAAGTAGCGGGCCCCGGCGTCGTTGCGCCTCCCGTGGGTGTACTCGAGAGCGGACGCCACCTTGCTCGCGATGAGGAGGGCATGGTCGATCGGAACGGGAAGGACTCCTGCCGGCAACGGTCGAGGATGGCCCGGAGGCTCTTGCCCTCGACGTACTCGTAGGAGATGTAGTAGGAGTGCTCGACCTTGCCGATGCCGAAGATCTTGAGGATGTTCGGGTTCTGGAGCTGCGCGGCGACCTTCGCCTGGTCCATGAGGTTGCGGGCCAGACTCGGGGTGAGCGGAGATCGCGGGCTTCAGGCGGAGGATCGTGACGATCTTGTCGAGACCGGTGGCCCCCAGCTTGGCCGCGCGGTGCTCCGACCCCAGGCCCGTGGCCTCGGTCTCTTCGAGGAGAACCAGCTTCCCGAACTTCTCTCTCCTGGTCATGATCGCTTTCGGAGGCTCGAGAGGCCGATGCGCGCGAATCTAGCACGCGCGTTCCGGGACTTCAACAAAAGCGCTTCGACTAGAATGCGTCGCGTGCGCATGCGCGGAGTGGCGGCGACCCTGCTGCTCGGCAGCGGATGCTCGACCACGATTCCCTCGTCCACGTCGGTGGAGCCGGCGGCGGCGGCGGAGCGCGCCGCTTGCGCCACCGCGCAGGACGCGGCCCCCGATTTCCTCGCCCTCCACCTCTACGCCGCGCAGGAGGGCCGCCGCCCGCTCGCCGCCGCCCCCGCCGAAGACGTGGACGCGGCCCACGTGGCCATCCTGCACGATCGCGGTGACCTGGTGGTGCGCCGGAACCCCTTCGATCTCGACGGGGCGGGGCTGCGTCTCTCTCCCACCCCGGCCGGGGGCTTCGACGTCGAGCACCTCTCCCTGCCTTTCGCCTCCGGGGGCACGCCCCTCGGGATCGCCACCGGCGGATCGCAGGCCCTGGACCTCCCGTTCGTCTTTCCGTTCTTCGGAGCCCGGACCTCTCGCGTGTTCGTCAACGCGGACGGGAACCTGACGCTGGAGCAGCCGGACAGCGGCCCCGGCGAGAGAGGACTGGGCCGCTTCCTGTCCGGCCCCCCGCGCCTGGCGCCCTTTCTCGCTTCCCTCGATCCCACCCGGGCCGGCACCATCACCGCCCTGATCACGACCGAGCGGGCGGTCTTCTCCTGGAACAGCGTGCCGGGAGGCGGGCAGATCAATCGCAACACGTTCGAGATCGCGCTCTACCCGAGCGGCATCGTGGACCTGGTCTACGGGAGCGAAATGCAGACCCGGGAAGCGGTGGTCGGCCTGTCCCCGGGGAGGACCACGACCTTCACCGCCGTCGATCTCTCCGCGGGCCCGGCCGGCTCCGGACCGGGCGCGCTCGTGGAGCGCTTCAGCGAGACGGAGAAGGCCGACCTGGTCTCCGTGAGTCGTCGGTTCCTGGCCACGCATCCGGACGTCTTCGAGCAGCTCGTCGTCTACACCACGCGCCCGCTCAACCCGCTTCCCGGCTCGCTCGCGTTCGAGGTCAACACCCGCAACGACGTGCGCGGCATCGGGCTTCCCTCCGCCCTCGACGAGTCGGCCGCCTGGGGCAGCGCGGGGGTCCTGGCCAGCGTGGCCTACATGGACTCGATCGACCAGTACCTGGAGGTCGACGGCTTCGAGATCCTGGGTCACGAGGTCGGTCATCGCTGGCTGGCCCGGCTCCTCTTCCGTGACCCCCAGGGTCGGACGAGCACCGCGCTCCTGGGTCGGGGTCTCGTCCACTGGAGCTTCTTCTTCGACACCCAGGCTTCGGTCATGGAGGGGAACCAGATCGCGGACCGGGGAGGGGGCCGCTTCGAAACCGTGGACATCACGCGGGGCTACAGCGCCCTCGACCAGTACGCGATGGGGCTGCGGGCGCCGGAAGAGGTGCCTCCCTTCTTCTACGTGGAGGAGCCGGACAACTTCCGACCCAACCGCGCGTTCAAGTTCTCCTCCACTCCGGAGGTCGGCATCAGCTTCACCGGCATCCGGCGCGACGTGCGCATCGCGGACGTGGTGGCCGCGCTGGGCCCGCGCGTGCCCGATGCCGCGCGCGCCCCCCGGCTTCTCCGCCAGGCGTTCGTGCTGGTGGCGGACGAGAGGGCGCCCGCCACCGAGCCGAGGCGGGCCGCCCTCGCCCGCATCCGGGCCCGCTTCGGCCCCTACTACCGGCAGGCCGCGGAAGGGCGGGGGAACACCGACTCCACGCTGCCTTGAGAGGCCCCGCCTCGGGCCGATGCGAGGTCACTTCCAGCGGCCGAACGTCAGGACGAAGACGGTCTGGAGAACCAGCCAACCAGCGAGGGCGGCCACCGCGCACCCCACGGTCGCCACCACGAACTCGAGCCCGACCTGCATGACCCACCTCCCGCGAAGAGGCATAGGCGAGACGCGTGCCAGGACGAGTCGCCCGGTGGGCTCAACGTCTTGCGAGGCGGGGCGGCCCGGAGCGTGTGCGGTGGCTTACGGGAGCGTGGGGAAACGGACTCAGGGGAGGGCCAGGACCTCGTCGCGTCCGTCGGGGCCCCGCAGGCGGACCCCGTCCTCCTGGACGGCGAGCACGGTCACGCCTCCCGAGGACTCGCCGGGAGCGAGGAGCACCACGTCGCCACCGATGGCGAGAGCGGCGCAGAGGCGGCCGTCGCGCCTGACCACGCCCACAAGCCGAAAGGCGGGCTCGGCCGGCGGGGAGGGAGCCGGAGGGGCGGGTGCCCTCCGTGCGGGGCGGACGGAAGCGGCGGCGGGCGGAGCGCCCGCGTAACGAAACGGGTCTCGAACCGAGTCGAGGGCGACGGGCTCGGGGGCTTCCGAAGCGGCGGCGGGGGGCGGGACGGGACGAGGAGGCTCCATCGGAACGACGGCGCGGCCGGTCCCGCGGGTGGCGAGGAGCACGAGCAGGCCGAGCAGGGCGAGGCCCAGGAGGAGCCTGGACCTCACGATGACGCCGCCCCCAGCGTGAAGCCTTCGACGTCGGCCTGAACCGTGCCCGCGCCCCCCGCGGTCAACTGGACACGCTCGAGGGCTATGCCCGACTCGGGGCCCCGGAGCCGCTCCAGGAGAAGCAGGATCTCGCGGAAGGACCCGCTCGCGGTGAGCCGGACGCGGGCCACGGCGGGGCCGCGGCCGGGGCTGGCTTCGAGCCGGACGTCGGTGAGCGGCGCCCTGGACACGGAGTCGACGACAAAGAGCCGCAGCGCCTTGACGGGGTCTCCCGGGCGGGCGGAGGAGGCGCCGACCAGCCGCGCATGGGCCGCCACCTTGCGCTCGAGGACCGTCGTCTGCGACCGCAGGCGCTCCCGCTCCCCGCGCGCGCGTCCGAACTCCTGCTGAGCGAGGGCAAGCTGCTGGGTGGCGGGCCGGACCGCCGCCACCCACACGCCGAGGGCCACGGCGAGGACGAGAAGAGCCGCCACGCGCAGGCTCACGAGCGGGGCGTCCAGGTGGCGCGTACCGTCGTCCTCACCTCGCCTTCTCGGTTCTCCGCCCCCGGACGCACGTCGCGCAGGCGGGGGAAGGAATCGAGGCTTTCGAGCAGACGGTCGAAGGCGCGCGGGTCACGGGCCACCACGCTCATCTCCACGGCGAGCTCCCGTCCGTAGGCGAGACCGATCCTCTCCAGCCTCACGTCGGGCGGGAGGACCCCCGCGAGCTCGGCCAGCACGCGCGCGGCGGGAGCCTCGGTGGTCAGGAGCGCCTGGCTCAGCGGACCTTCGCCGGCGCCGGCCCGGACCTCGAGGGCGCGCAACCGGACGCGAGCCGCGTCGATCTCGGCCTTCACCTCCGCCACGCGGGAGACCGCGTTCGCGAGCTCACCGTGGGCGGAAAGGGCGGCGCGCAGGGACGCGAGCGCGAGGACGAGGGCGGCCGCCATCAGCGCCAGGTCCCAGGCGCGCGCACGGCGCCGGGGGACGCTCGAGAAGTCGGGCGTGCTCAACAAGCCAGGAGCCCGGTGAGCCAGGCCGCCTCCCCCGCCCCCGCCGGTTCGGCCGGTCCGCGGATCTCCGCGGGGAGCCCCGCCGCGACCAGCTCGCGGCCGAGCTCGCCCGCGCCCGCCCCGCACAGGGTCAGGCGGAAGTCGTCCCCGTCCCCGAGCAGCCGAGCGGTGCGGGCCGCCTCCGCGAAAAGGCGCTCCCCCTCGCCCGCGGCCGGATCACGCCGCCGCTGGCGGACGACCGCGATCCCCCTGGCGTCGAAAGCGGCCAGGGAGAGCGCAGCCTCCCCCAGCAGCGCATGGACCTCAGGAGCCCGATCTCGCCGAAGCATCCCGGCGAGACCGACGAACGGTGCCAGGTCCACGCGCTCCCGAGTGAAGCCGGCAGTGGTGGCGACCTCTTCGTATTCCTCGACGATGGATCGCCGCACCGCGGCCGCGAGCGCCCGGCCGGGGCCGGCCGGGAGTACGTCCACCACCGCTTCCCCGAGCGGATAGGGCAGGCCGGGACCGAGCCGGAAGCGCGCGTAATCGCGCAAGTTGTCCCCCTCGACCTCGAGGAGGGCCAGCCGGGCCGTCCCGTCGGGAAGGACCAGGGTCGCGGCCGACCCCGCGCGGCCCAGCTGCTGGCGGAGGCGTCGCAGGGCCTCGCGCACCTCTTCGGGCCGGAGGATGTTCGGGGAGACCGCCGAGGGGGCGATGGCGTCCGGGGCCAGGGGGACGCGAACGAAGGACCGGAGGCGGCGTCTCCCGAACCCTCGCGCCAGCACCACGCCCGACAACGAGGCGGCGTCGAAGCCCACGTAGACCGCCGATCGCAGGGCCAACCCCATCCTTTCGCGATCATAGCACCCCGGTTTCGGGGGGGCGGAGGCCGTTGTATGATCCCGACCCGGCCCGCCCGGGCCAAAGCCCTTCCGCCAGGAGGATCCTCGCATGAAGGTCTACGACGCGCCCAACATCCGCAACGTCGCACTCGTCGGTCACGGTGGATGCGGCAAGACGTCGCTGGCCTCAGCCCTGCTTTTCGACATGGGCGCCGTCAACCGCCTGGGCCGTGTGGACGACGGCACCACCGTGACCGACTTCGACCCGGACGAGATCGAGCGCAAGATCAGCCTCCAGACCGGGCTCGCCTTCGGGGAATGGCGGAAGGTCAAGGTCAACCTCCTGGACGCTCCCGGATACGCGAACTTCCTCCCCGAGGCCCAGGCCGCCCTGCGGGTGGCGGACGCGGCGGTGGTGGTGGTGGACTCCGTGGCCGGGGTGGAGGTCCAGACCCAGAAGGTCTGGGGCTACGCCGAGGAGTATTCGCTCCCCCGGCTCATCGTGGTCAACCGCATGGACCGCGAGCGTGCGTCCTTCATGCGTACCCTCGAATCCCTGGAAAGGGCCTTCGGCCGGGGGGTGGTGCCCCTCGCCATCCCCCTGGGCGAGGAGAAGGGCTTCGTAGGCCTCACCGACCTCCTCACCGAAAAGGCCGACGTCTACACCGACGACCTGAGCGGAAAATTCCAGGCGGTCGAGGTCCCCGCGGAGTTCCGGGCGACCGAGAAGGCGCTGCGGGACAAGCTGGTGGAGATGGTGGCGGAAGGCAACGAAGCGCTGATGGAGGAATTCTTCGAGAAGGGAACGCTGCCCCAGGAGGACCTGGTGAAGGGCCTTCGCCAGGCCGTGGTGGCGGGCCGGCTCTTCCCCGTCCTCCCCGCATCCTCGGGGCGGAACGTGGGGATCCAGCCCCTCCTGGACGCGATCGTGGACCTGTTCCCGTCCCCGGCGGAGCGGGGGGAGGTGGCGGGGACCGATCCCGTGGCCAAGACGGAGACGACGCGCCGGCCGGCCGCGGACGCGCCCTTCTCCGCCTTCGTGTTCAAGACCATTGTCGATCCCCACGCCGGCCGTATCTCGCTCTTCCGCGTCTACTCGGGTGTGTTCAAGTCGGACAGCACCGTCCACAACGCCAACCGGGACGTGGCCGAGCGGGTGGGCACGCTGGAGCTCCTCCAGGGCAAGGCCCAGACCCCGGTGCCGGAGATCCAGGCCGGGGACCTCGGGGCGGTGGCCAAGCTCAAGGAGACCCTTACGGGGGAGACTCTGTGCGACAAGGCGCATCCCATTCTCTACCCGCCCCTCGTGTTCCCCGAGCCCGCCACCACCTTCGCCATCGAGCCCAAGACCCGCGGCGACGACGACAAGATCTCGGCCGCGCTCCACCGGATCATGGAAGAGGACCCGGTCCTCCGCCTCTCGCGCGACGCCCAGACCCACGAGATGCTCCTCTCCGGCATCGGCCAGCTCCACATCGAGGTCGTGGTGGGCCGACTCAAGAAGCGCTACAAGGTCGAGGTCAACCTGAAGAAGCCCAAGATCCCCTATCGGGAGACGATCAAGGCTGCGGCGGAGGGGCACGGCCGCCACAAGAAGCAGACGGGGGGGCACGGGCAGTTCGGCGACTGCAAGATCCGCATGAAGCCGCTTCCCCGGGGCTCCGACTTCCAGTTCGTGGACGACATCTTCGGAGGCTCCATCCCCAAGAACTTCATCCCCGCGGTGGAAAAGGGGATCCAGGACGCTCGCACCCGCGGCTACGTGGCCGGCTTCCCCATGGTCGACTTCCAGGTCGAGCTCTTCGACGGCCAGTACCACGACGTGGACTCGTCGGAGATGTCGTTCAAGATCGCGGGCTCCCTGGCCTACAAGGACGCGGTGGCCAAGTGCCGGCCGACTCTCCTGGAGCCGGTGATGAAGGTGGAGATCGCGGTGCCCGAGGAGTACGCGGGATCGGTCATGGGGGACCTCTCCAGCCGGCGCGGGCGCCCCCAGGGCATGGAGCCGCGGGGCGGCCAGCAGGTCATCCGCGCGGAGGTGCCTCTTTCCGAGATGCTCTCCTTCGACGCCGAGCTCACTTCCATGACCGGGGGGCGCGGCTCCTACCACATGGAGATGAGCCACTACGACGAGGTCCCCGGCCATCTGCAGGAGAAGATCATCGCCGCCGCCAAGGCCGAGCGCGGCGACGTCAAGGAGGCGGAGTAACATGGCGCGCATGAAGCCTCGCGCCCTGAGCGCCGCCGCGGTCTTCGCCGTCTGGCTTGGCCTTGCCCTCGCCGCGACGGTCCACGCCCAGGAGACGAAGGAGGCCCCCCTCCAGGCGGGGAGCGAGGGAGTCCCCGTCCCCAAGCGCAGCAAGACCGTGCCCCCGGTGTATCCGCCGGAGGCTCAAGCCGCGGGTATCCGCGGCATCGTGATCCTCGAGCTGGTGGTCGATGCCCAGGGCAAGGTCGAATCGGTCAACGTGATCCGCAGCGTGCCCGGGCTGGACGAGGCGGCCGTGGAGGCGGCCCGCCAGTGGGAGTACGAGATCACCAAGGTGGGGGGAAAGCCGGTGAGCGTCCGCCTCACCGTGCCCATCACCTTCGCCATGCGGCTGCCGGAGATGACGCGGCAGGAAGGGATCCCGGAGCTCCGCCAGGGGGCAGCCCCCCCCTTCCCCGAGGGCGAGCGAGGCTCCGCCGAGGTCGCGGCGGAAATGACGCTCGACGCGGACGGCATGGTGACGGAGATCCGCGTGACCCAGGGCGAGGCGCCGTGGTCGGACATGGTGCTCCGGGCCCTGCGCACGTGGCGATTCGCGGCCTCCGCGGACAACGCATCGATCTCCTTCCGGGTGCAGGCCGCGTTCATCCCCGCGCGCGGCCGCGACGCCCAGCGCGTCGCGCTTCGCCTCGACGGCCTGCGTCGCAGCGAGACGCTCGCCTCGGCCTCGAGCACGCCGGCCCCGAGCACGTCCGTCCCGCCTCCTACGGCTCCCGCGGCTCCCGCGATCCCTCCACCGACCGCGCCCGCCGCGGCCCCGGCCACTTCCCCCCCCGCACCGGTCGCGACGTTGCCGGCCCCGCTTCCGACGGCGCCTCCTCCCTCGGCGCCACCGGCTCCGACTCCAGCGCCTCCCGTCACCGCGGCCCCCGTGCCACGCCCCACGCCCGCAACGAGTCCCGCCCCTCCCGCACCGGCGCCCCCATCGACGACGCCTCCGCCCGCTGCGCCCGGTCGAGCCACAGCCCCGCCGCCGGCCGCGGCCCCAGCGGCCACGCCCACACGGGGGGCGACACCAGCAGCGCCACCCGGTACGGCCGCACCGCCGCCCGGCAAGGCCGCACCGCCGCCGGTCGAAGTGGTCTCGGCTCCCCCGCCCCCGGAGCCCGCCGAGACGGGAAGCTCCGCGGTGCGCGACGTCGTGCTCGCGGAATCCGGAGTGCCCGATCTCGCCCGGGGCCGCCGGCCGGTGGTGCCGCCCTTCGCGCGCATGACCGGGACCCAGGGCGAGGTGGAGGTCGACTTCTCGGTGGGAGCTTCCGGGATCACCGCCATCCAGGCCGTCAAGGGTCCGGACCTCTTGCGGCCCGCCGCGGAGCAGACGGTCTCTTCCTGGGTCTTCCGGCGCACCAAGGTCGAGCGCCTCTACCTGGTGGCTCTCTTCCAGTACGAGGGAGACAAGGTGACGGCCTCGGTGAAGCCCCAGCCGCCGGCCACCGCCACGCCCTGACGGGCTTACGAGCGCGGCGTAGGGACGTTCGAATTTGGATTTGTAGTCGGCGGGGGTATAGGAGCCTCCGTCGACCTCGGAGTCATCGCTTCTCCGCCACGATCTTGAAATCGATGTGGATCTCGTTTGCGACCTTCACGGAGCCCCCGCCCGCGGTGACGGGCTTCATCCCAAACTGGTCATGGCGCAGGGTTGTTTTACCCACGGCCGTGAGCGTGCGTCCCTCGAGAGTGACCTTGACGGGAACAGCGATCTCCTGGGTCGCTCCGTGCAGGCTCAACTCCCCCACGAGGCTCAGGTCGTAGCCGCCACCCGAGGGCGCCTGGCCCGTGACCTTCTTCGACTTGAATTGGATCTTGGGGAAGCGGACGGCGTCGAGAACCTTCGGCCCGTGCATGGCCTCTTCCACTTTGGGTGCATCACCGGAGGGCTCGCCCTCTGGGAGCACACGCAGGCGGCCACTGGCGAATGTAAGGTCGACGCTCGACCCCGAGACGTTCGCGGGGTCGGCCGTTACCGTCCCCGAAACGGGAGCCTGCACCTCGTGTTTGTGTCCCGCGAAAGAAAGGGCTCCGCTCTTTCCCACCCGGATCCGGACGGAACTCTTCGATTCGACCACGGCATAGGTTGCCCCCGCTGCTCCGGCAACGGCGGCGGACCCCAAGACCAGGAGGACGCTCGTCAAAATGAAGGGAGTTCGCACTGGTCTAGGCTCCAAGGCCTGAGGTTGGCCCGACGAACGGAGAGCGTCTGGCCGAACTGGCCCGCTCAGCGCTTCTCATCGATCTCGACCGTTTCCTTGTTCCCGCTGTTGGCGACCGCAATCATGAAGCCGAGCCCGACGGCGATCACGACTCCGATCGCCGTCCACCCCGGCCCGATGCGCTGGATCACGCCCAACTTCCACAGCGCGGCCACGAGCCCGCCGAGGACGATGCCGTACCCCACCAGGTACATCTGCATCCACTTCATGAGGTCTCCTTTTTCCGGGCGAAGTCGGACTGACGTCACCCTCCAGAAGCAACCTCCGTGCCACCGTCGTACCGCAAGGATCCACGCGGCCCTATTCACTACGCGTCCTCCGGAATGTGTGGCTCCTCGGCGGACCGGATGGTCCGGCCCGGGACGCACAACAAAAGCACAATCTGCAACCCGCCTTCCGCCAGGGACCGAGAGCCCGGCCCTCCCTCTCGCTTTCGCGCCGCGGTTCCGTGCGCGGCGAGATGGCCCTGATCTTGCTGAGACTTGACGCTGCCCCCGCCCATCCAGGCATGCAGGTTGCAAAGCTGCGGGAATAGGAACCGTGGAACTCATCACCCCCATCACCCTCACCGTCGCAGCCGTGGTGGGCCTCGTGGTCCTCTGCTGGGCCGTCAACCACGGCCGCAACCGACCCTTCACGAAGGACGTCCCGGTCTTCCGCGCCTCTCGCTGGACGAAGGGCAACCGCATCTGGCCGACGCAGGTCGCCGTGTTCCCGAACCGCGTCGTGCGCTACACGCCGCGGCTCTTCGGCCACTTCGAGGAGACGATCGCGATCGACCAGGTCGCCTCGGTGAGCGTCGACTCGAGCCTGATCTTCGGCGACGTGATCATCGAGACCACCGGGGGCTCGCAGCCCATCCGCTGCCACGGCCACCAGAGGGGTGACGCCGAGGAGATCCGGCGCCGGATCACCGAGGCCCAGGCCCCCGCGCCGGGACTCCACCATCAACGCCAACCGACCGCCTAGCGCAACAGGACCTTGCCGGGCGCCCACGATCGTTGCTGCTGCGGTAGACGGCGGGGGGCCGCCGCGGGATCGGCGGGTCTCCCTGCTACACTGACCGGACAATGACGGGCTGCATCCTGGCCGTAGGCGGCGTCGAAGAGGCCCTCGTCGAGCTCGGGCGGCAGCGAGAGTCTCGTGGCTGACGCGTCGCTGCCCCGTCTCGAGGCGGCGCGCGAGCTCGCGCCGGCCGAGGACACCCGGGACCTCGGCTTCGGAGCGCGCGTGGCCTCCCAGACGGGGCCGCGCCTCCTGAACCGCGACGGGAGCTTCAACGTGCGACGGGTGGGCCTTGGCTATCTCCGGTCCCTCTCCGCCTACCACGCCATGCTCACGATCTCGTGGAGCCGCTTCTTCCTGCTGAGCGCCCTCGGCTACTTCGCAACCAACACCCTCTTTGCGGTGGCCTATCTGCTCTGCGGTCCGGGCGCGCTCGCGGGATCGAAGGCCACCACGGTGGGCGCGCGCTTCGCCGAGGCCTTCTTCTTCAGCGTGCAGACCCTGGCCACCATCGGCTACGGGGTGCTGAGCCCGAACGGACTGGCGGCGAACCTGGTGTCCGCGGTCGAGGCTCTCTTCGGCCTCATGGGCTTCGCCCTCGTGACCGGCCTGCTGTTCTCGCGCTTCTCCCGCCCCACTCCCCACGTCGCCTTCAGCCGGCAAGCGGTGGTGGCGCCCTTCCGGGGCGGCCAGGCCTTGATGTTCCGGGTGGCCAACGAGCGGAGCAACCAGCTCACGGACATCCAGGCCCGCGTCATGCTGTCCCGCCTCGAGGGACCTGCGGGCGCGCGCGTCCGCAGGTTCCATGCCCTCAACCTCGACCGTCCCGGGGTGGTGTTCTTCCCCCTGCACTGGGTGGTCGTTCATCCCATAGACGAAACGAGCCCGCTGCGCGATGTCACCGCCGAGGACTTCGCGGCCCAGGACTCGGAGCTGCTGATCCTGCTCTCCGCCATGGACGAGACCTTCTTCCAGACCGTGCACGTGCGCTCGTCCTACAAGCCCCACGAGGTCGCTTGGGGCATGAAGTTCCGCGACATGTTCCTGAAAACGGAAGACGGCCTCGTGGGCATCGACATGGGAAGGCTCCACGACATCGAGCTGGCATGAGCGCCATCCTCGTGACCGGCGCCATCCGCCGGGCCTGACCTACGCGCCGCGAAGGTCGTGGATCCGCTTCGTCTTGAACTCCCGCGAGATCGTCCCGTAGGGCTTCAGATCGACGGCGACCTTCACCTCGAGCGCGCTCGACACCTCGCGCACGACCTTGTCCCCGACCTCGGCCCACTGCGCCTGGGCGATCTCCGGGCGCGGCTCGCAGCGGACCGTGACGTGGTCCTGTCCGTCCCGCTTCTCGACGACGATCTCGTAGGCCTCGCTGATGTCCGGGATGCGGCGGACCACGTCCTCGATCGCGCTCGGGTAGAGGTGGGCGCCGCGCAGCGACAGCATGTCGTCCATCCGTCCGTACATCCCGCCCACGGCGCGCGCGGTGGTCCGGCCGCAGCCGCAGCGCTCCGTGGTCAGCCGGGTGTAGTCGCCCAACAGGTAGCGGGGGAACGGGGTGCCCTCGGAGTAGAGCCCGCTCACCACCAGCACCCCGTCCTTGCCTTCGGGCACCGGCTCGAAGGTCTTCGGGTCCACGACCTCCGCGATGCAGCTGTCCTCCATGAAGTGGAGGTTCATGGCCCGGTCCTTCTGCGCCGCCTCGAACCGGCACGAGTGGCAGGTCATGCCGGTCTCGGTGGCGCCGAAGAACTCGTGCAGCGTCGCGCCCCAGAGCTCCTCGACGCGCCGCTTGGTCGCCGGCACGCAGCCTCCGGGCTCGGCCCCGTTGAAGAGGATCTTCACGCCGGACTGCCGCGGGTCGAGGCCCATCGCCTTCATCTTCTCGCCCAGGAAGAGCGCGAAGGAGGCCGTCGCCCCCAGCACCGTCGCCGGGAAGCTCCTCTGGAAGTCGATGCGCCGTTTCAGGTCCGCGCCGCCCAGGGCAATCACCGGGCAGCCGAGGTGGTGCATCCCCTGTTGGGCCTCCCAGAAGAAGATGTGCGCGCCGTAGTTGGTGATGAAGGTCCCCACGTCGCCAGGGCGCACGCCCATGCCCCAGAAGGCCCGGGCGAAGAGCCAGCCGGCCTGGTCCCGGTCGAAGCGGGTCATTCGGAAGGGGCGGGGCGCGGCCGTCGTGCCGCCGGTCGTGAAGAGCAGCCACCCGTCCCGGGTCCAGATCTGCTGCGAGATGGGAGAGTAGTCGCCCCAGGGCGGGCAGGCCTTCTGGCTCTCGACGAAGGCCTCCCGCGTGACGAGCGGGAGCTTGTGCAGGTCGTCCAGGCTCTTGATGTCGGCGGGCCGCAGCTTCTCCTGCTCGAGCAGGCGCCGGTAGAGCGGAGAGTGGTCCCAGAGGAAGGCCACCGCGGCGACCAGCTTGTCGCTCTGGATCTCCCGGAGCCGGCCGCGGGGCGCGGTCTCGAGCTGCGGCGACCAGCACTCGTCGCCGCCGGGCTCGACCGGATCGAGCCGGTACTTCTTCAGGACCTCCTGGAAGCGTTCGCGCGAATCCACGTCAGTCCTCCCCTGGACCCCGGAGCCCCCGCCGCTCGGCGGCAGTCGCACCTGGACCTTGTCGGACCGGGTCTGCTTGCTCAGGAACTGGTCGAGGGTCTTCTTGAAGTACGGATCGGCGATCGACTCCATGACGTTCTCGATCTCCATCTCCGTGCACTCCTCGATCGACTGGCGCCAGCCGGCATGGAAGCGCGACTTGGCCATCGCTTGAAGGTGCGTGGGGCCGGCGGCGAGGTCTGCGGCAATCTGCGCGACGTTCTTCCGGAAGTCGGCGCGCGGGTAGACGCGATTCAGGATCTGCCAGTCCAGCGCCTCGGCGGCGGTCAGGGTCCGGTTGGTGAGCATCAGCTCCATCGCCCGGCGGAAGCCGACGATCTTCACGAGCGTGTAGCTGGTCGCGGCGTCGTTGGCCAGGCCGATGGAGTGCCAGGCGCACAGGAAGGTGGCGCTGTCCACCGCCACGGCCATGTCGGCGGCGAGGGTCATCCCCAGGCCGACGCCGGCCGCCACGCCGTTGACGGCGGCGAGGACCGGCCGCGGCAGGTGGACGATCTTGTGCAACACCTGGTGCCACCACATCGCCAGCGTCTCGAAGTGGGAGCGGATCTCGTCGGGCTTCCCGTCGGCGAAGGGAATCTCCTTGAGGTTGAAGCCCGCCGAGAAGGCGTGCTCGCCCGCTCCGGTCAGCACGACGGCGCCGATGTCCGGCCGCTTCTCGCACTGGCGCAGGGCGTCGAGCGTCTCCTGGACGCCGAGCAGGTCCATGGCATTGGCCATCTTGGGGAGGTTGAAGGTGAGGATGGCGACGCCATTGGGCTCGACCTCGAATCGGATGTGCTGGTACTCGCTTGAGGCCATCGGGGCTCCTTGACTGCCCGCCGCCTGAGCCGGCGCACGAGGCGCGGCCATGCTAGCACTGCCTGTTTGCGGAGCGCCTATTTCGAGACGAGAGTCCGACGGAGCACGATGCCGTCGTCAGGAAAGCGCTCGTCAAAGGAGTAGACCGCGTCGGCCTGGGTGGAGCGAGCGGCCGCCCAGACCATGGCGTCGGCGAACGAGACGCGTTTCGAGGGGCGGCACATGAGGAGGGCCTGGATGACGTTGCCTTTGTCCAGCCGCACGACCGCGACGTTGCGCTTTTGAAGGAACGCCACCAGACCCTCGACGAGCTTCGCGCGCGCCACTCCGTAGACACTCGAGAGCACGAAGGCGGTCTCCGCGATGACGACGTCCGGGATCTCCAGCGACTCCCCGCTGTCGATGATCCGTGCCGCGCGCGCGGCCAACCGGGGCGGGTCCCCGGTCAAGTAGCGGACGACGACGCTGGTGTCGAGAAGCGCGGCCATCAGCCGCCGCTTCGCCGCTCTTTTTCACGCGCCGCCCGAGCCCAGGCCTTCCCGCGGGCCGCGGACAGGCCGAGCCGGGGCTTCCGCCGCAGCTGTGGGGCCAGGAGTCCCTTGAGGGAGCGATCATGCGGAGGAGGAAGGAAGTAGAGCTCGACATGGTCGTCGACCACTCGCTCCAGGGCCTCGAAACCGGGGGCGATGCCCAGCCGGTCCCGGGTGGGCTTGGAGATCACGACCTGGCCTTTCGGACCAACTCGATTGCTCAAGTATTACCTCACAGCCATAGTATAACTCCACGAAGGTGATACCGTAGACTCCCGAACGTGCTCCGAGAGCCCTCGGCGGGCCCCCAGCCGTAGCTACCGGCCAGGGACGCGCTGTCTGACTTCTTCAAGCCGGTTGAGGACTACGTTGATCTGCGCGGGCGGCGTGTCCGACTCGCCGGGCTCGATCATCAGGAACTCTCCGTCCGGCGTCACGTCCCAGCTCAGCCACAGGTACGAGACAGCCTTGGCTTCGAAGAGGAATGCTGGTTTCGTCGCGCTGAAGGTCGTATCGCTGGTAACCGTCACCGCCATGGTCCGGTCGCCATTCCGGTAGAAGAGCTCGCGGCCGTTCCTCGCCCACAGCGGTCGGCTGCCCCCGTTCGTCGAGATCGGCCAGCGGCCCCCGGAGCCCGGGAACGGCACCACGTAGACTTCTTCGCGACCCGATTCGTCCGACACGTACGCGAGCCAGCGTCCGTTCGGGGAGAGCCTGGCCTGAGACTCGTTGAAAGGCCCGTGAAGGAACGGTCGGGGCTTGCGATCGCCGTCCAATGTCAGGAGCCAGAGGTCAAACGTCGGCCACCCGTCCACGAAGAGGAGGTCCTTTCCGTCCGGCGACCACGCTTGAGCGGTCGGCCCAAGGGCGTTCGTGGTCAGCCTCTCCGCAGGGCCACTCCCGTCCGCCGGCTGCCGGAAGAGGCTCTGCGGCCTCTCGCGGTCCGATGAAAACGTGAGGTGGCTGCCGTCCGGGGTCCAGATGGCCGAGTTGTTTTCCCAGCGCAAGGTCTGGGGCGACAAGGTACTCCGTTCCAGGTCGTAGACCCAGATCTGATCGTTGCGCCGCCTGGATCGTGAGAGCCAGACGGCGGCCATCCGGCGAAAGGCTGAGCGTGCTGAACGCACGGCGGGACTCCATCAGCGGCTGAGCCTTGCCCGCCCGATTCACCCGCACCACCCGCCGGTCGGTGCCCCGCACTTTCCCCGGAACGTAGACGAGCGACCCGTCACGCGAGACGCCGAAGTCGGCGCTTCCGTATACTGCCGAGCTCGACACGTCTTCGAGGACCAGGGCCGAGGGCCCGGCCACCTCGAGCCGTACCGGATCGAAGGGCGCCGCCCACAACGCCCCCGCCCGCTCGATAGATCAGGTGTCCAGCCGCGTAGCGGGCATTGGTTCCGCCGCGTGATGAGCACAGAGCGCTCGCGCGTCCTGGAACGAGAAGGCCTCGATGCGCGCGTCGTCCCAGGGCTGCGTCTCGGCGGTCCTGACCGTGAAGACGACGGCCTGGCCACCAGGCAGGACCTCGGGAAAGCGATGGCTGCTCTCATGCCGGGGAACGTCGAGTGTCGTGAGGACCTCCGGCTTCCCACCCGCAGCGCTCACTCGATCGAGCACGGAGGCACCATGGCGCGCGAAGACGATGGTGCCGTCGGCACTCCAGCTCGCGCCGCGAGCATCCCCCGCGTCGCACAGGGAGGTGGGCGCGCCGCCGCTGAGCGGGACCTTCTTCAGCTTGCCCTCGTCGTCGACGACGAAGCCCAGCCAGAGGCCGTCGGGGGAAAAGAACGGCATATGGCCGCCTTCGGTCCCGGGGATCGGCCTGGCCTCCAGCCGGTCCACCGTGCGCAAGTAGATTTGCGACCGGCCCGCCCGAAGCGGCGACGTAGGCCAGTTGCCTGCCATCGGGAGAGATGGCCACTGCGGACGCGTCCCCGTCGTAGACGGTTTCCGGCGGAGAGAGCGGGATGGCCAAGCGCACGACGGGACGCTCAGCCAAGGGCCTAGAGGCCACCAGCACCCACAGGCCCGCCGCCACCGCCACGCCGCCGACGACGAACCAGAAGGAACGTGATCCGAGCAATCCGCGCCACGCGGTCCGAGGCCCGGTGGTGACGGCGGATTCGCTGCCTTCACCACCTCCCGGAGCCGGTCCCGCCAGGACCTCCTCGAGCTCCAGCCGCGCGTCGGCGACGTCGTGCAGGCGCTTGTCCTTCTCCTTCTGGAGACAGCGCCGGAGCAGCTTGAGCACCGCGGGAGGCGTCCCCGCCGGCCACGCCTGCCAGTCCGGCTCGCGATCCAGGACCGCCGCCACCGCGTCCGAGAAGGTCGCGCCCTCGAACGCCCGCTTTCCGCTCAGCATCTCGAAGAGCACGCAGCCGAAGGCCCACACGTCGGTGCGGTGATCGACCTCTTGGCCCCGAGCCTGCTCGGGGCTCATGTATGGGGCTGTCCCCACGACCGCTGCCGGGTCGCTTGCGGGCGACGACTGCGTGGGGACCCGCGAGTCGAGCCCGGCCTCCCGGACCGCCTTGGCCAGACCGAAGTCGAGCAGCTTGACCCGGCCGTCGAGACCGAGACGGATGTTCCCGGGCTTGAGGTCGCGGTGCAGGACGCCTTTTTCGTGCGCCGCCTCCAGGGCCAGCGCGATCTGTTGCCTGGGACTCGTTGAAGGGCCCGTGAAGGAACGGTCGGGGCTTGCGGTCGCCATCCAGGGGCAGGATCCAGACGTCAGACGTCGGCCCCTGCTCCAGGAAGACGAGGGTCTTTCCGTCCGGCGACCACGCTTGGGCGCCCTGCACATTGGCGCTCGTGGTCAGCCTCTCCGGGGGGCCGCTGCCGTCGGCCGGCTGCCAGAAAAGGTTCCACAACGGCCTCGCCCGGGTTGACCCAAACGTCAACCGACTGCCGTCCGGCGTCCAGATGGCGTAGTTGTTGTTCCATTGCAGCGTCTGGGGCGACAAGGTGCTCCGTTCCAGGTCGTAGACCCAGATCTGATCGTTGGCCGCCTCGATCGTGAGAGCCAGACGGCGGCCATCGGGCGAAAGGCTGAGCGAGCTGAACGCACGGCGGGAGTCCATCAAGGGCCGAGCCTTCCCCGCCCTATTCACCCGCACCAGCCGCCGGTCGCTGCCCCGCAGTTTCCCGGGAACGTAGACGAGCGACCCGTCGCGCGAGACACCGAAGTCGGCGCTTCCGTATCCTGCCGAGCTCGACACGCCTTCGAGGACCAGGACCGAGGGCCCGGCCACCTCGAGCCGTACCGGATCGAAGGTCGCCGCCCACAACGCCCCCGCCCGCACATAGATCAGATGTCCACCCGCGTAGCGGGCATTGGTTCCGCCCGTGATGAGGACGGAGCGCTGGCGCGTTCTGAGCGAGACGGCCTCGATGCGCGCGTCGTCCCAGGAGAGCGCGTCGTCGGTCTTGACTGTGAAGACGACGGCTTGACCACGGGGCAGGATCTCGGGAAGGCGATGGCTGCTCTCGTGCCGGCTGGCGTCGAGTGTCGTGAAGGCCTCCGGCGTCCCGCCCTGCGCGCTCACTCGATCGAGCCCGGAGGCCCCATCGCGCGCGAAGACGATGGTGCCGTCTTCACCCCAGCTCGCGCCGCGAGCGTCCCCCGCGTCGCACAGGGTGGTGGGCGCACCACCGCTGAGCGTGGAGGCAGCGCCGCAGCAGCCGGAGCACCGCGGGAGGCGTCCCCGCCGGCAACGCCTGCCAGTCCGGCTCGCGATCCAGGATCGCCGCCACCGTGTCGGAGAAAGTCGCGCCCTCGAAGGCCCGCTTCCCGGTCAGCATCTCGAACAGCACACAGCCGAAGGCCCAGACGTCGCTGCGACGGTCGACCTCCTGGCCCCGCGCCTGCTCGGGGCTCATGTAAGGCGCCGTCCCCACCGCCACGCCCGCTTCGCTGCGGGGTGAGGTCTCCGTGGGAGTCCGCGAGTCGAACGCGCCTTCCCGGACCGCCTTTGCGAGGCCGAAGTCCAGCAGCTTGACCCGGCCGTCAGGAGTGAGGCGAACGTTCCCGGGCTTGAGGTCGCGGTGCAGCACTCCCTTCTCGTGGGCCGCCTCGACGCCACCGCGATCTCATGGGCGACCGTCATCGCCTCGCGGAGCGGCAACGGGCCGCGGCGAAGACGATCCCCGAGGGTCTCGCCCTCGACCAGCTCCATGACGAGGACGGGCACACCGTTGTCGGATTCCTCGAGCCCATGGAGGGTGGCGATGCCGGGGTGGTTGAGGGAGGCGAGGATGCGGGCCTCCTGCTTCAGGCGCGCGAGGCGCTCCGGCTGGTGCGCGAGCTCCTCGGGAAGCGTCTTGAGTGCGACCTCGCGGCCGAGCTTTGTGTCGCGGGCGCGGTAGACCTCGCCCATGCCTCCGGCTCCGAGCCAGGAGACGATCTCGTAGGGGCCCACGCGCGTTCCGGCTGGGAGCATGACGGCCCGCCTGAGATGAGCCGGCGCGATTATACGGCCGCCCTACCTGCGGGACCGCTGCGTTTCCGTGGACCCCGTGGAGTGGAAGGCCCGGAACGTCATCAGCACCGGCCCCAGCTCGACCTGGTCGCCGCCCTCGAGCGGCGTGGGACGGTCGATGCGGCGGCCAGAAACCGAGGTCCCGTTCTTGCTGCCCAGATCCTCGATCGTCGCCGACCCGTCCGACACGATGATGCGCGCGTGGCGGCGTGAGACCCGGGGCGAGTCGATCCAGGCGACGGCATCGTCGGTGCGCCCGAGAATGTTCTCGCCTTCGCGGAGCGGAATCTCCCGCTTGCCCCACTCCAGGCGGCAGGCCGCGGCTTCCGCGGCGGGGGGCGGGCCCGCGCTCCCCTCCTCCTCCGCCACGCCGCAGAACGCGTAACCAAAGCCGCGTACCGTTCGGACGAAGCGCGGCCGGCGCTCGTCGTCGCCCAGGGCCGCGCGGATCTCGGCGATCACGCGCCGAAGGCTGGTGTCCGCCACGAACGTCTTCGGCCAGAGACGGTCCTGAAGCTGCGCTCGGGGCACGGCCTGGGGACGCCGCTCCAGCAGCGCCCCCAGGCACGCGAAAGCCTTGGGCGAGAGGGGGCAGGGGCCGCCCCGGCCTCGCAGCTCGCGGGTCCCGGAGTCGAAGACGAACTCGGCGAATCGCGCGCGCACCCTTTCACCCAACCGTCACGAAACCCGAACGGTACCGAAACCAACTCCGTACCGGCGGGGCCGATGTTGATTCTGACACGTTGAACTGATTCCCGGACGCCCCTGGCCAGGCGGTTCGCCGGAAGGAGCCGCCAGTGGGAAGCATCGGTCGAAAGCGGGGAGGGCTCTGTCCAGTCGCCTTCCTCATGACCTGGGTCTGCCCGGTTGCCGCCTCGCGAGACGCCAGGGCGGCGGACAACACCCCCGAGACCGCACCGTTCCGGGTACGGGTGCCGTACAACGACGTCGCTCAGGCGGTCAAGCGGGCGCTCGCGGGTGCCGATCGGCTCCTCGCGGAGCCGGCCTGCCAGGAAGTCCTGACCGACTTCCGCGACGCTTCCGCGCGGACGCTCCAAGAAGTGCTGGACGGCAATGACGTGTCGGCGCGAGGGTATCTCAGGTGGATCGTCTTCTCTGACGGCCGGGGCCTCAAGGCGTGCAGCACCAAGGCAACCCTCGCCGTCACGGAGCCGGGCAGCCGGGTCGTCTTCATCTGCCCGACCGCGTTCGTCGAGGCCGCGGGCGGCAACCCCGCACATGCCGAGGCTTCGCTGATCCACGAGATGCTCCACAGCCTTGGGCTCGGTGAGAACCCTCCGCGGTCGAACGAGATCACAGACCGCGTCCTGTCCCGTTGCGCCCCGCGCCCGCGTCGTGCCCGGTGAAGGCCCGTCGTGATCGTCTCTCTCATCTTGATGTGGGCCTCGCAAAGGACGTAATCTCGTCAGGGGCGAGTGGAGACTAAATGAAAAGGGTGTGGGCAGCGATCGGCCCGACTACGATTCGCTGGTCGATCACGACGACGATGGCGATGGGCCTCGCGGGCTGCGGGATGGAGAATCCCGGGGGCCCGGACGCTAGCTGGATCCAGGTCACTGAACAGACCAGTTGCGAAGCCATGGTTCCGAGCTACTGCAGGGGCCTCTACGGATTCACCGTGATGAACGACGGACGCTACACCGTGGGGCCCGACCCCACCGGCGCCCAGGTGAGCGGATCGCTCACCGATTCGGAGCGGTCCCGGATTTCCGCCGACGCGGCCCTGGTGGCGGGGGGCCTGGGCGCGAGCCAGGAGTGCGATGGCGCGGGGACGGTCCCCGGCGTCGGCGACCACGTGGACCTGATGAACTCTCGCGGGGTCGTCTCCCGCGTCTTCGAGCTGGGAGTGAGGAGCACGTGCTACCGCGGCGGCCGGGGCAGAGCCATCCAGCTCCAGGCCGACCTGCAGGCACTCATGGCGAAGTACTATCCCGGAGTGACGAGCAGGTGTGGATACTCCACCCAGGACCAGGTCAAGCGCTCGATGCGCCCGCCAGGTATCCAGCTCTGAAAGGCGGTGAACGCCGCGCCTTGGTCCGTCTCGGCGATGTCGACGATGGGTGCGGAGCGCGAGGCGCTGCCGATCTCTCCACGAACGACGATGCCGTCCGGGGTCATCTCGACTGCCGTGTAGCTCGCCGTGGCGAAGCCATCGAAGGTCTTCAACCCCTTGACCAGGTTGCGCCGGGCGTCATCGAACGTCCGCCTGATCGAAGCGGCGTTCGAGAACAAGGCCTTATCCACCTCGAACCTGACGGTGTTCACCGCCTGGCCATGCGGGATGAACCATGATTCGTCGACGTTCGGGTCGCCGACTCGCTGCAGGCTGACGACCTGCGTCGATGCGTCCAGGACCAGTGCGATCGTCTGCTTGAAGGTCACGTGGCCATTGGGCGCCAAGGTCGTGTCGGTTTCCACCTCGACCCGGCCAGCAATCTCGATGCCGCCACTCTTGAAGGTCAAGGTCGGACCGGAGGAGTAGCGGAGGTGGTACGTGACGGAAATCGACCCGAACAAGAGGTGCACCCCGATGGTGATGGTACGACTCCGGATCGCTCGCTGAATCGCCTCGATGTCGATGAGGCTCTGAACGTACTCCTTTCCGACCGCGAAGGCGAACCCGCTCGAGCCGATGACTGACTGGGTGACGCTCTGGAGCCCGCCGGGAGGCAGACCCGCCCCCGACAACTGGAGCGGCAGCGCGAGGGCCTGGCCGTCGCCGGCTCCCAGGCCCTTGAAGTCGGCAAACGGGAAATCCGGAGGCAGGTCCACGGGCAGGAGCGTGAACCCCTCCCGGACCACCTTGCGAACCTGCGCTGAAATCCTGCCCGTGTCCGCCGCGCTCAACCCGCTTCCCGGGGCGGGGACGAATTGGATCTTGCTGTCCTGCGAGGAGGGTTGGATCACCAGCCTCGTGCCCGCGGTGGATTGCGTCTTGCATCCCTTTCCCAGCGCTGTAGCTTTCGAGCGACCCGCGCGTAGCGGTTAGGGGGCCGGGGAAGGCGTAGCATCAGCGCACGCCGATGTGGCTCCGAGCTCCGCTGCCCGCTTGGCTCCGCACGAAGAGCACCAGAATCTGTGGTTGGATCTCATCCAAGGGGGGTAGCCATGGTCCTGCAAGAAGAGACGACCGACATTGCGACGCCGAGCGGGCCGATGCGGACCTACCTCTACCGGCCGGTGGCGGATGGTCGGTTCCCCGGTCTGCTGCTCTTCTCCGAGATCTTCCAGCGCACGGGGCCGATCCACCGGACGGCCGCGCTCCTCGCGGGTCACGGGTTCGTGGTCGCGGTGCCCGAGATCTTCCACGAGCTCGAAGCCCCCGGGACGGTGCTCGCCTACGACGAGGCGGGGGCCGACCGCGGGAACCAGGACAAGGTCGGCAAGCCGGTCGCGGCCTACGACGCCGACGCGCGGGCCGTGATCGCGCACCTCCTTTCGATGCCCGCCTGCACGGGCCGGCTCGGGGCCATGGGCATCTGCATCGGCGGGCACCTCGCGTACCGCGCGGCGATGAACCCCGAGATCCGGGCCGCGGCGTGCTTCTACGCGACCGACATCCACGAGGGCAGCCTCGGCCGGGGCGGCGACGACAGCTTGGTTCGCACCGGCGAGATCAAGGGGGAGATGTTGATGATCTGGGGACGGCAGGACCCCCACATCCCGGCCGACGGCCGGGCCCTCGTCCAGAAGCGTATGACCGAGGCCGGGGTGGAGCTCACCTGGCACGAGTGGAACGGCGCCCACGCGTTCGTGCGCGACGAGGGCCCGCGCTACGACCCCGCGCTCGCCCTCGCCTGCCATCGGCTCGCCCTCGATCTCTTCCACCGGCGGCTCGGGGGAGAGGGGCCCGGGCCCGCCTAGTTCTCCTCGACAGATGCGCAGGGCCGAGCGCCCAACCCTGCGCTACTCGGTTCTGAGGGCGTTCATCGGCGAAATCGCCGCCGCACGGCCCGCGGGAATGAGGGCCGCGAACAGCGAGCAGCTGGCCAGCGCGGCGGCGGCCAGAGCAAGGGTATAGGGATCCCAGGAAGACACGCCGTAGAGCTTGCCGGAGATCAGGTGTCCCGCGCCTACGGCCAAGGGCAGTCCCAGGAGCAGTCCGAGCATCACTCGCGCGAAGGCCCCGCGCAGCACGAGCCGCATCACGCTCGAACGGTCGGCGCCCAAGGCCATGCGGATGCCGATTTCGCTCGTCCGCTGAGCAACCGCATAAGCGGTGACGCCGTAGAGTCCGACGGCCGCGAGGACGAGCGCGACGATTCCGAACAACCCGGCGAGCGTGGCGACGGCCCGCTCCTGATCGAACGAGAGCTCTACCTGCTGGCGCATCGTCCTGACGCTGTTGATGGTCAAGTTGGGATCGAGGTCCGCCAACAACCGGGTGAGCGGCGCCTCGAGCGCGCCTGGTGGGACGTCGGTCACGAGCATGAGTCCGCCGATGAAGTGCGAGCGCAGCTCGATCTTCGCCATCAACGGGTGGGGATATTCGACGGTCTGGGCCAGAGGCACGTAGAACATGGGACGCGCCGGCCGGTCCAGACCCCAGCCCGCAAACTTGGCGTCGCGCACGACGCCGACGATCCGGAAAGTGCCGGCGTACTCGGGCAGGTCCAGGCCGAAGTGCTGGTCGAGGGGGTCTTCACCGCTCTTGAAGAAGCGCTTCACGAAGGCTTCGTTGACGACGGCCACGAGTGTCGTGGTCTCGTTGTCGGCGGGGGAGAACCCGCGTCCGCGCAAGATCGTCATGCCCCAGTTCTGGAGGTAGCGGGCGCTCACGCGGTCCCAGGATGCGCCGGACTCCTCGCTCATCTTGCCGGGCGGATGCCCGGCCACCATGACCATCTCGCTCCAGTTGTCGGTGAGCGGGTTGTAGAGGGCGAGGCCGGATCCCCGCACGCCGGGCAGGCCGTCGAGCCGTTCTTCGAGCTGACGATAGAGCGCCTGCAGCCGGGGCAGAGTGTAGCTCGCCGGGGGATTGTTGATGTCCACCACGACGCGTCCCGGCACTTGATAACCGAAATCCTGGCTCTCGAGCTTGTTCAGGCTGCGGGCGAGCATGGTCGCGCCCGCGACCAGGACGACCGAAAGCGTGGCCTGGACGACGAGCAACGCCTTGCGGGCAAGAGAGGAGCGATCCGCCGTGCTGCGAGACGATCCGCGGAGAGCGTCCGCCGGGTCGGCGTGCGTGGCGAGCCATGCGGGAGCCGCCCCGAAGAGGACTCCCGTCAGCAGGGCCAAGGCGAAGGCGAAGAGGAGCACCACGAAGGACGGAGCCGCACTGATTGGAAGGAAGTGCGAGCTGTGGAAGGCGAGGGCCAGCAGCAGCCGCGATGCCGCAACCGCTACCAGCAGGCCGAGGATGCTGCCGCCGAGGGCGAGCAGGACGCTTTCCGTGAGCGCCTGGGCAACGATCTGGCCGCGGCTCGCGCCCACGGCCAGGCGCACTGCGGTCTGCCCGCGGCGTGCGATCCCCCGGGCCAGGAGCAGGTTCGCCACATTGGCGCAGGCGATCAGCATCACGAGGGAACAAACGGCCAGGAGGATCTGTAGGCTTCGTCCGTACTCTTCCTTCATGACGGCCACGCCCGCTCCCGCAGGGACCACGCCGATGACCTGCTTGGGGAGCATGCGGATCACGTCGGGCATCCAGTTGGGCGGATATCCGGAATCGTGCTGCATCCACTGGCGCAGCACTCCCGTGAGGCGCGCACCCACGCCTTCGATGGAGGCCCCTGGCCGCAGCCGGCCGATCATGCGGAGCCACGCGGAAACGGGCTGCCGCAGAAAGCTGCCGTCGCCTGTGATCACGGGTTCCTGTTGCAGAGGGACCCAGAGATCGGGCGGGTCGCTCTGTAGCGTCTCGCCGAAGAAGCCGGGGGGAGCGACGCCGACCACCGTCACGGGATGGCCGTCCACGACGTAGGTCGAGCCCAGGACCGAAGGATCGGAGCCGTAGGCGGTCTGCCAGATGCGATGGCTGAGGACGGCCACGGGGGCCGCGGCGGGCTGGTCGTCCTCGGGGATAAACAGGCGTCCGCCAAAGGCACGCACACCGAGCGTCGAAAAATAGCGGCCGTCGACATACTCGGAGACGAGGGGCCTCGCGAACGCTTCGACGTCCTGACGACGCACGCTCAGCCGGCCGCGTCCGGCCTGGAAAGCAGTAACCTCCTCGAATTCAGGTACTTCTGCCTTCAGCCGCTCGTACAAGGGGAACGAGAACATTCCCCAGCGGTCCTGGGGACCGCCTTCCACGCAGCAATCGTCGCCTTCGCCGATCCGATAGAGTCGGTCCGGATCTGCAACCGGCAGAGAACGAAGCATCACCGCGTGGATCAGCGTGAAGATGGCCGTGGTGCCGCCGATCCCGAGGGCCAGCGTCAGCACGGCCGCCGCCGTGAAGACCGGCGAGAGCCGAAACTGTCGGAGAGCGTAGCGAAGCAGGCCAGGGAGGATTCGCATCGAAGACCTCTCGACATCTGACGCCGCTCGGGCGCGAATGGTTCTCGGATAATGGGATAGGACCTTGCTGTTTCGGGACGTCACAGGGCGCTCTTCGGACTTCGCCTTGGCGCCCTCGCCCTCCTTCGAGTGCGCCTCGGTCCTCGACAAGCTCTACGCCCAGCAGCCGGCGCCGCTCTCGCAAGAGACCCGCGCCCTGTCCGTCATCTGCACCGGCTGAAGCTTATTGCGGAGGCAGGAGGACCGCGTCGATGACGTGGACCATGCCGTTCGTGCAATCGACGTTCGGCTTGATGATCTTCGCCCCGTTGACCGTGATTGCCCCCGCGGCCTGGCCGAAAGTCACCGGCTTGCCCTCCGCGGTGCCGGTCTGCTTAACGAGCTTGATGTCGTCCGTCGTCCACTTCGACGTGAGCACGTGGTATTTCAGGACGTCCTGGAGCTTCGCCTTGTCCTTGGCGAGGGCATCGAGAACCTCCTTCGGCACCTTTGTGAACGCCTCGTCCGTCGGCGCGAACACCGTGTAGGGGCCCGGCCCCTTCATTACCGTCACCAGGTCGGCGGCAGTGAGCAGCTGGGCGAGGGTCTTGAAGCTTCCGGCGGCGACGGCGGTGTCCACGATGTCCTTGGGCTGGGCCATCGCGGGGCTCACGAGCGCCACGCCGAGAACCGGGACGGCCACCAGCGTGAGATGCACTCTCATGGATCGCTCCTTCCGGGTCCGTTCGAGACACGGATTCCTTGTTGGAGGAGCGTATCCGGGATGGGCCACCCGCCTATGACGGCGGTCATGTCCCGGCCCCTACTTCCTGGTCTGGAGGTACGGTGTGATGCCCGACTGGGACCCTTCGGTGACGACGGACGGTTGGCCGCTCAGGCCCGGCCCGACCACCGACTCGATTCCGCAGGCCGGGAAGAAAACCGGCAAGGCGCCGACGAGGAACAGCGACCGCCAACGTGAGCGGGTCATCGTGACCTCCTTGAGACGGGAGCGCAGGTCCTTTGGTGATTGGACGGACGCGGAAGCGGCTTTTCCCCCCCCGACAGCCGGCGAGGGATTCGCGCCCCTGATGACGGCCGTCATACGCGACCGTCCCCCGCCGCGGGAGGATGGGCCGTCCGCGGGCGGCGCGCCCGCCTGAGGAAAGGAGCCGAGATTGCCCCCAGTCGCGACCACCCTCCGGATCTTCGACACGAGGATCGTCGACAAGACCGAGCGCCCGACCCGGGTCTTCGCCACCTTCGACGCCCTCCCCCCGGGCGAGGCGTTCGTCCTCGTCACCGACCACTTCCCTAAGTGCATGCTCCCCCGGTTCCAGAACGAGCGGCCCGGCCAGTTCGAATGGTCGCCCCTCGAGCAGGGCCCCGACGTCTGGCGGACCGAGATCACGAAGAGGGCCGACACCACGCCCCGCAGCGTGTCGGAAGCCCTGGCCTGGGACCACGACCGCCTCGACACCCTCGAGCAGGAGGCGTTCGCCGCCCGCGCCCGAGGCGACTACGCGACCGCCGCCGACATCTATCGAACGTTCACCCTCGGCCTGCGCCGCCATATCGGGTTCGAGGAGGCGGTCCTGTTTCCGGAGTTCGAGGACCGGACCGGCCTTTTCGCCAACGCCGGCCCCACGGCCGTGATGCGCATCGAGCACCGCGAGATCGAGGCCCACCTGACCGAGATCGAGGGGACGATCGGCGACCCGGCGGCCGACCCGGACACGCCGCGCCGGGCCATGCACCTGGTACTCGGCGAGCACAACCTCAAGGAGGAGCGGATCCTCTACCCAGGCACCGACCGCGTCCTGAGCGAGGCCGAGCGGGACGACCTGGTCCGGCGCATCCAGGTCTTCGTGGCGTAGCCGGAGCGACCGCCGAGAACCAGACCTGTCGGCCTACTCGCCTCGGAGGAGGTCCATGGGCCGCGTCGCCGTTGTGGCCGTGGTCGCCTCCACGTGCAGCAGGAGCCCCGTGGGATCGCTGCCCGCGAACGCGTAGGGGCCCGTCATCTGCACCCACCCGGCGTCGGTCACCCCCTCGCCGCGCTCTGGGCGATGGTGTCGAAGTTGTTCGTGGGCCCGATGGCTCCGCTGCATGGGTGACGCGCAGCTGCGCGGGGGCCTGGCCCGCGACCAGCCGCCGGCCAAGGTTACATCCACGGTTGCCCGAAGCGACAAGAAACGTGACCCGGATCACGACCGCGCAAGTGCCGAGGTTTCCCCTTGACAAGTCGGCCCCGCCGACACAGTTTTCGAACAGCATCGAGCCAGAAGAGGCTCCTGGCTCTGCAGGCCAGACCCCGAGGAATCGCTTTCATTCTTGGGGGGTCGTCGAAGCAAGGCCGCGGACAAGTCGGACCGTCCCTCCTCGAGCCTCCGGTCCGGCCTGCCCTCGGGCCTCCGGGAAGCTGCGCTCCGGCGTCGCGCTTCCGGCCTGAGGGTCTGGGCCTCGCCCCTCCCTCCGGTCATTGGGAAGAGTGCGCTCCGAGGCTGGCGCTCCCGGCCTGCGGGCGGCCGCTGGTGCCCGCCAGGAGACGCAATGAACCAATCACGAGTCATGCACCACCTGTGGTCCGTCTTGAAGCCGGGGCTCATCGCTGGCCTCTGCTTCGCCGTCACGATCGTGGCCGTGGGGTCCACGCGCGCCACCGGTCCCATGGCCCCGAAGGCCGTGGCCCAGGCCGAGCCGCACGCGCACGGCCGCCGTCACATGCACATGAAGAACTGGATGGCGGAGCCGACGGGAATCCCGGGGGTGTCCCCCCTGGACCCCAACACCATCCCGAAGTTCGTCAACCAGCTCACCAAGCCCCCCGTCCACGTCCCCGTGTTCCACAACGGCAAGGCGAGGTATACGGTCACCGCGGCCGCCACCCGGCTGCAGCTCCTGCCGCCGGGTTTCCCGAAAACGACGGTCTACGCCTACGGCGGGGTGGTGAACTTCGCCGAGGCGGGCCAGCCGTCGGACATCCAGACGGCCTTCACCATGCCCGGGCCGACCTTCGAGGCGGTCCGCGGACGGGACATCTTCGTCCGCTACCGGAACGCCCTCACGGGCAGCCACATCTTCCCCGTGGACCCCACGATCATGGTGCCCAACCCGAACAACGCGCCCATGCCCGACCCGCCCTTCACTCCCTTCCCGCCGGGCTATGCGCTCTTCCAGCGGCCCATCCCCGTGGTGACCCACCTGCACGGGGGAGTCACCCCGTCCGATTCCGACGGCTTCCCCTTCTCGTGGTTCACGGCCAACGAGCAGTTCAAGGGCCCGACCTTCCGCTCCTCGACCTTCCACTACTTGAACGCGCAGCTCGCGGCCACGCTCTGGTATCACGACCACACCATCGGAATGACGCGACTCAACACGGCGGCCGGGCTCCTGGGCGCCTACATCATCCGTGACTCCCACGACCCCATCGCCCCCCTGCTTCCCACCGGGAAGTACGAGGTCCCCCTGATCCTGGTCGATCGGGCCTTCAACTCGGATGGCTCCATCCACTTCACCCAGGTCGGCGACAATCCCGACATCCACCCGTACTGGGACCCCGAGTACTTCGGCGACACCATCCTGGTGAACGGCAAGGTCTGGCCGAACATGAAGGTGGACCGGCACCAGTATCGCTTCCGCATCGTCAACGCCTCGAACGCCCGCTTCTACAACCTGAAGCTGTCGAACGGCAAGTCCTTCACGCAGATCGGCGGCGACGGGAGCTATCTGCCCGCCCCCGTGACCCTGAGGGAGGCTCTCGTCTCCCCCGCGGAGCGGGCGGACATCCTGATCGACTTCTCACGGGTGCCCGCGGGCACGAAGATCGTCCTGCAGAACACCGCCAATCAACCCTTCCCGGGCGGCGATCCCATCGACCCGAACACGACGGGCGTGGTGATGCGTTTCGAGGTTCGGAGCACGACGGCCGTGCATCCGCGCCCCCTGCCCGCCCCCCTCATCAGCATCCCGACCCTGGTGGAGACCGAGGGCATCGGCAACCCCAAGCTCTTCACCCTGAACGAGCAGGAGAGCGACGCCGGCGAGCCGGTGGCGGTCCTCATCGACGGGCAGCATTTCGACGGGGACATCACGGAGGTCCCGCGGGTGGGCACGACGGAGGCATGGTACTTCCAGAACCTCAGCGAAGACGCCCATCCGATCCACGTCCACCTGGTGGAGTTCCAGCTCGAGGATCGGCAGAGCATCGACGTGGAGCGCTTCAAGGCCTACTGGGAGAGCCTGAACGGATCGACTCTTCCCCTCGATCACCCGACCATCCGGGCCAACGTCGAGGACGCCGTGTTCGATCCGGCGACCAACACCGTCCACGACTTCCTCACCGGGCCCTCGGAGCCTCCCTCCCCGCAGGAGAGCGGCTGGAAGGACACCTTCGTAGCGCCCCCCGGCAAGGTCACCCGCGTCCTGATCCGCTTCGCGCCGCAGTACACCCCGCAGAGCGCGCTCGTGCCGGGCTTCAACCCGTTCCCCTTCGACTCCACCGCGGGCCCGGGCTACGTCTGGCACTGCCACATCCTGGACCACGAGGACAACGACATGATGCGGCCGATGAAGATGACCGCCCCGTGACGCCGCTCCGCTCCCGGACGGCGTAGGACGCACGGGGCCTTGCCCGGCGGGTCGGCCGGGCAAGGCCCCGCTTCGGGAGACAGCCGGGGGCGAAACGCAGCCGGGAGAGGCGCACCGGGGTGCGCATCATGTAGCGAACCAGCGTTTCCAGACCCTGGCTGTCCTCGGCTGGTGGAGGGTTAGCCGGCGCCCCCGAGCACGCGGCGATAGAGCTCGATCTGCCCGCGGGTGGTCGCTTCCCACCCGAACCCCTCGGCGTACTCGCGGGTCTTCGCGCGTTCGGGGCGGCACGCGAAGAGGCGGCGCAGCGCGCCGGCGATGGCTTCCGCGGTCCGCGCCTCCACCACGATTCCCGCCGCCGGCGTCCGGACGATCTCGGGCACGCCTCCGACCGCGGTCGCCACCACCGGCGTCCCGCAGGCCATCGCCTCGAGCAGGACGTTCGGCCAGCCCTCGTGGGCGCTGGCGAGCACCAGAGCGTCCGCGGCCGCGTAGCAGGTCCGCAGCAGCTCCTGGGGCACGTTGGGCACGAACCTCACCCGATCGGCGACTCCGAGGCCGGCGGCCAGCCGCCGGAGCGCGCTTCCCTGCCCGCCCTCGCCCACGATGAGGGCCTGCACGCCGGGGAGCCGGGCCAGGGCGGCGAGGACGATGTGGTGCCCCTTGTCGGGGATGAGGTGTCCCACCGAAACGACCGCGGTTCCGGAGAGCCCCCAGTAGCGGCGTGCTTCCTCCCGATTGCCCGGCCGGAACAGCTCGAGGTCGACGCCGTTGGGCAAGACGGTGATCGCGTGGGGGGGGGCCCCGAGGGCGACGAGGGAGGACTTGAGGGCGTCGGAGACCGTCACCAGAGCGGAGGCCCGTGACGCCATCCAGAGAATCGAGCGGCGGACCAGGGGGTGGCGGGGCAGGACGTCGACATCCGAGCCGTGCGCGGTCACGACGACGGGCTTGCCGAGCCTCTTCCCGAGGAGGACCGCCGTCACTCCGTCCGGGTAGAGAAAGTGCACGTCGATCAGATCGAAGGCGTGGCCTCGCTCCGCTTCGCGCATCGCCCGTCGCGCCCCCCGTTCGAGCAGGTAGGGGGCCAGGGAGTGGCCGATCTTGGGGATCACCGGGTAACGCGGATGGGTGATCGCGATGCCGAAGCGGTCTTCTCGCTCCGGCGTCCGCGCGAAGGCCGCGTACTTGCCGTACCGCGGGTGCGAGGAAGGAAACCAGGGCACGGGCGCCACCACTTGGGCTTCCACCTCGCCGCTCCGGAGGAGGTGGCGGAGCCTGTGCTCGACGAACACTCCATGGCGCGGCCGCGCCACGCTGGGGTAGAGCGTGGTGAAGGTGAGAATTCGTAAGGCGATGTACCCTAGTGTGGGCAATAACATACTTAACTCAGCATGAGCCCAGATCTAGTGCCGCCCGCCGCCGAGCGGCACTGCTGAAGGGTCCCGAACTACTCGGCGGCCTTCTCCTTGGCCTTGCCCTTCTTCTCGGGCTTGGCTTCCGCCTTCGCCTTGGCCCCCTCGCCCTCCTTCTTCTTGCCCTTCTCGTCCTTGGTCTTGGGCTTGAACTCCGAGCCCAGCAGCTCGACGATCGCCATCTCCGCCCCGTCGCCGCGGCGGGGGCCCAGGCGCAGGATGCGGGTGTAGCCGCCGGGACGGGTCGCGTAGCGCGCGCCCAGGCTGTCGAAGAGCTTCTTCACCACCGTCGGATCCTGGATGTCGCGGAGCACGAGCCGCCGGGCGTGGAGCCGGTCGTCCTCGCGCTTGGCGAGGGTGATGAGCCGCTCGGCGTAGGGCCGGAGCTCCTTCGCCTTCATGAGCGTGGTGCGGATCCGCTCCCGCTCGAAGAGGGCGGTGGCGAGGTTGCGGAGGAGTGCCGTCCGGTGGGGCGTGATGCGCCCCAGCTTGCGATGCGCGACGCGATGTCTCATGGGTCGTTCCTGATCAGTCCCTCGGCTGGGAGGTCGGCCAGTTGTCGAGCTTCATGCCCAGGGAGAGGCCCATGCTGGCCAGGATCTCCTTGATCTCGTTCAGCGACTTCCGGCCGAAGTTCTTGGTCTTGAGCATCTCGGCCTCGGTCTTCTGGACGAGCTCGCCGATGGTCCGGATGTTGGCGTTCTTGAGGCAGTTGTAGGAGCGGACGGAGAGCTCCATCTCGTCCACGCTCTTGTTGAGCTTCTCCCACCACGCTTCGCGGTCGTGCTCCGAGATCTCGACCGGCGTCACCCTCGGTCTCGTCGTCCTCTTCCTCGATGTTGATGAAGATCGAGAGGTGGTCCTTCATGAGCTTGGCGGCGAGGCCCACGGCGTCCCGCGGGGTGACCGCCCCGTTGGCCCAGACCTCGAGGGTGAGCTTCTCGTAGTCCGTGGCCTGGCCGACGCGCGCCGTTCTCCACGAAGTAGTTGACCTTCTTGATCGGGCGAGTGGACGGAGTCGACCGGGATCCAGCCGATGGAGAGGTCCTCGTCGAAGTTCTTGTCCGCGGAGACGTAGCCGCGGCCCTGCTTGACCCGCATCTCCACGGACAGGGTCGAGCCCTGGCCGAGGGTGGCGATGTAGGCCTCGGGGTCGAGGATCTCGACGTCGGGATCGGGGGTGATGTGCTTGGCCCGCACCTCGCCCGGCTCCGAGGTCTTGAGGATCAGGGTCTTCGGCGTGCTCGACGTGCATCTTCAGGGGGATGCGCTTCAGGTTGAGGATGAGGTCGGTCGTGTCCTCCATCGCCCCCGGGATGGGCGAGAACTCGTGGAGCACGCCCTCCACGCGCACCGCGGTGATGGCCGCGCCCTCGATGCTCGAGAGCAGCACCCGCCGCAGGGCGTTGCCCACCGTGGTGGCGAAGCCCCGCTCGAAGGGCTGCGCGTAGAAGCGTCCGTAGTGGTCGGTCAGGCGTGTCCCGGTCGACCTCGAGGCGCTTCGGCTTCTGGAACCCTTTCCACAGCATCTTCTGCTCGTCCTCTCTTCGCTTACTTCGAGTACAGCTCGACGATGAGCTGCTCCTGGATCGGGAAGTTCACGTCGTCGCGGGCGGGCAGGGACAGGACCTTGCCCTTCATGCCCGCGGCGTCCAGCTCCAGCCACTTGGGCACGCCCCGGCCCTTCACCGCCTCGACCGAGGCCTGCACGAGGGCGTTCTTGGCGGCCCGGACGGCCAGGGAGACCACGTCGCCCACCCGCACCTGGAACGAGGGGATGTTCAGCTTCTTGTCGTTGACGCGGACGTGGCCGTGGCGCACGAGCTGGCGGGCCTGGGCCCGCGAGCTGCCGAAGCCGAGCCGGTAGACCACGTTGTCGAGCCGGCGCTCCAGCTTGCTGAGCAGCGTCTCGCCCACGACGCCCTTCTCCTGGGAGGCGCGGTCGAAGGTGAGGGCGAACTGGCCCTCGAGCATGCCGTAGAGACGCTTCGTCTTCTGCTTCTCGCGGAGCTGGAGGCCGTAGCCCTGCAGCTTGCTCTTGATGCGCCCGCCCTTGCCGTGCTGGCCGGGGGCGTAGTTGCGCTTCTCGATCGCGCACTTCTCGGTGAAGCAGCGGTCGCCCTTTCAGGAACAGCTTCATCCCCTCGCGGCGGCAGAGACGGCAGACCGAACCGATGTATCTCGCCACGCTATCGACTCCTTAAACCCGGCGCCGCTTGGGCGGCCGGCAACCGTTGTGCGGGATCGGGGTCACGTCCCGGATGGACTTGATCTCCACCCCCGCGGCCTGCAGGGCGCGGATGGCCGACTCGCGCCCGCTCCCCGGCCCCTTGACCCGGATGTCCAGCGACCGCAGGCCGCGAGTCCTTGGCCGCGGTGGCGGCCGCGCGTCGCCGCCTGCTGGGCCGCGAAGGGCGTGCCCTTGCGCGAGCCCTTGAAGCCCAGGGTGCCCGCGCTGGACCAGGTCACCACGTTGCCCTCCAGGTCCGTGATGGTCACGTGGGTGTTGTTGAAGGAGGCGTGGACGTGGGCGATCCCGTGCACCACGTGCTGCTTCTCCTTCTTGCTCTTCTTGGCGGCCGGCTTCTCGCCCGCCTTCTCGCCGGCCTTCTCCCGCCTTCTCGGTCGGCTTGTCGGTCATCTTCCTACGCTCCTGGCGTGGTGGGCTTCTTGGCCGCGCGGATCATGGCCCGGCGCGGGCCCTTGCGGGTGCGGGCGTTGGTGTGGGTGCGCTGGCCGCGCACGGGCAGGTTGCGGCGGTGGCGCATCCCGCGGTAGGAGCCGACCTCCATGAGCCGCTTGATGTTCATGGCGACGTCCTTGCGGAGGTCGCCCTCCACCCCGCCCTCCGCGTCGATGATCTTGGCGATGCGGCTGGCCTCCTCTTCCGAGAGGTCCTTCACCCGCACGTTGGGGTCGATCCCGGCCTTGCCCAGGATCTTGTTGCTGCGCGAGACCCCGATCCCGTAGATGTACGTGAGCGCGATCTCCACCCGCTTCTGCCGCGGAAGGTCGACGCCTGCGATGCGTGCCATTCCTTTACCCCTGCCTCTGCTTGTGCTTCTGGTTCGCGCAGATGATGCGCACGACGCCCTGGCGGCGCACCACCTTGCACTTCACGCAGATCTTCTTGACCGACGACCTTACTTTCACTGTCCTTACCTCGAATCCCTTCGACGCACGATCCGCCCGCGCGTCATGTCGTAGGGCATGAGCTCCACCACCACCGCGTCCCCCGGGAGCAGCCGCAAGAGCGCCGCCGCCCCCCGGAGACGTGGGCCAGCGACCGGACCGCGGGCCTCGCCCTCGAGCTCCACGCGGTAGAGCGCGTTCGGCAGCGCCTCCCGTCACCCGTGCGCCGCCATCTCCAGCGCCGCCTCAGGCATGGGCCACCTCCGCCTCCCGGTCCGCGTACGGGTACGGCTCGGAGAGGATCCAGGGTCCCTGGCGGCGTCACCGCCACCGTGACAGCTCGAAGTGGGCGGACAGGCTGCCGTCCGCGGTCACCGCCGTCCAGCCGTCGTCCAGCATCTCGCACCTCGTGCCCGCCCGCGTTCACCATGGGCTCGATGGCCAGGCACATCCCGGGCACCAGCCGCTCGCGACGGCCCGCCGGCCCGTAGTTCGGGACCTGCGGCTCCTCGTGGAGGCTTGGTCCCGATCCCGTGGCCCACGAACTCCCGCACCACCGAGTAGCCGTGGTCCTCGGCGTGGCGCTGGACGGCGTGGCCGATGTCGCCCACCCGCTTGCCGGGCCGGCACGGCCTCGATGCCCGCGAGGAGGGCCTCCTCGGTCACCTTCATGAGGCGGCGGCGCGTCGTCGCTGATCGCGCCCCACGGCCACCGTGCGCGCGGCGTCGCCGTAGAAGCCCGCCGACCACGCAGCCAAGGTCGAGCCCGACGATGTCGCCGTCCTTGAGCTTGCGCCCGCTGGGGATGCCGTGGACGACCTCGTCGTTCACGGAGACGCACAGCGCTGGCGGGATAGCCGCGGTAGCCGAGGAAGGCGGGCTTGGCCCCGGCCTGCTCGATCCGCTCGCGGGCGATCCGGTCCAGCTCCTTCGTGGTCACGCCGGGAACCGCCGCCTGCTGCGAGCGCGTCCAGCGTCTCCACCACGATGCGGCAGGCCCGGTGCATCTTCTGCAGCTCCGTCCAGGACTTCTGGACGCTCACTGCCGCTTCTCCAGCCGCTTCCGCAGGTCCATCTGCACCACGTCCACGTCGCGGTAGCCGTCGATGCGGTGGAAGCGGGCGCTGGCCGTGTAGAAGTCGATGAGGGGCAGGTGCGCTCGTCGTACTCCTCGAGCCGGCGCAGCACGGCGGACCCCGCGTCGTCGATGCGCTGGCGGCTGCCCAGCCGCCGCAGCAGCTCCTCCCGCGGCACCTCCATGTCGAAGATGTCGAAGGTCGGAGGCCCCTCCGGGCACGAGCGACTCCAGGCTCTGGGCCTGGCCGAGCGTGCGCGGGAAGCCGTCGAGGATGTAGCCGTGCTTGCAGTCGGGCTCGGCGATGCGCTCGCGGATCATGGCCATGAGAAGGTCGTCGGGCACGAGCTCGCCCTGGTCGATGAGCGGCCCTGCCTGCTGCCCGAGGGCGGTGCCCTGCGGCGATGGGCTCGCGCAGCATGTCGCCGGTCGAGATCTGGGGCACACCCAGCCGCTCCGCGAGGCGCTCCGCCTGCGTGCCCTTCCCCGCCCCCGGAGGGCCGAGGAAGATGATACGGGCTTTCGGGGTCGCAGCGCCCCGGGGACTAGCGGCGGCCACGGATCCTGCGCCCCCCCTTTCCGCTGAAGCCCTCGTAGTGGCGCATGACGAGCTGGGCCTCGACCTGGGCCACGGTGTCCATGGCCACGCCCACCACGATGAGGAGCGAGGTCCCGCCGAAGTAGAAGTTCAGGTGCAGGCCTTCCGTGATCCAGCCCAGGTTGTTGTTCGTGAGGAACATGTCGAGGGGTGGCCCGATCACGGGAATGGGAGCCACCTTGAAGCCCGTGATCAGGAACTCGGGCAGGATGGCGACGAGGGCGAGGTAGATGCGCCCCCCCGAACGTGATGCGCCCCAGGATGTGGTCCAGGTACTCGGCCGTCTTCTTGCCGGGGCGGATGCCGGGGATGAAGCCCCCGTACTTCCGCATGTTCTCCGCCACGTCGTCGGGGTTGAAGACGATCGCGGTGTAGAAGTAGCAGAAGAAGATGATGAAGGAGACGTAGAGCAGGTTGTAGAGCGGCATCCCCCAGTGGAGCTGCTCGGACACCGCCTGCATCCAGGGGTTGTTGGCCTGGAAGAAGGAGGCGATGGTCTGGGGGAAGGCGATGATCGAGGAAGCGAAGATCACGGGGATGACGCCGCTCGTGTTCACCCGCAGCGGCAGGTGGGTGGACTGGCCGCCGTACATGCGCCGCCCCACCACGCGCTTGGCGTACTGCACGGTGATGCGGCGCTGCCCGCGCTCCACGAACACGATGGCCGCGACCACGAGGACCATCGCCACCACCAGCAGGAGGGCGGCGAGCAGGCTGAGCTCGCCGCGCTGGATCATGGTGAACGTGTCGATGAGCCCGCGGGGGAAGCCCACCACGATCCCCGCGAAGATGATGAGGCTCATCCCGTTGCCGATGCCGCGCTCCGTGATCTGCTCGCCCAGCCACATGATGAAGGCCGTCCCCGTGGTGAGGGTGAGGACGGTCATGATCTTGAAGGCCCAGCCCGGGGTGTCGACGATCTTGAACTGGTTGGCCAGGGTCATGCGCTCGAGGTAGACGGCGATGCCCAGGGACTGCACGATCGAGAGCAGCACCGTCCCGTAGCGCGTGTACTGCGTGATCTTGCGCTTGCCGAGCTCCCCTTCCTTGGTCAGCTTCTCCAGGTACGGCCAGACCACGGTGAGGAGCTGCAGGATGATGGAGGCCGAGATGTACGGCATGATCCCGAGCGCGAAGACCGTGACCTTCGCGAGGTTGCCGCCCGAGAACATGTCGACGAGGCCGAACCAGTTGGCCTGGTTCTGCTCGAAGAAGTCGATGAGGGCCTTGGCGTTGATCCCCGGCGTGGGGACGTGGTTTCCCAGCCGGTAGACCGCGAGGAGGCCGAGGGTGAAGAGCACCCGCTTGCGGAGGTCCGGGATGTCCCAGATGTTCCGGAGGCTCTGCAGCATCTTCGTTCCTAGCTTCTCGAGGACCTCGGCCTTGCCGCCGAGGCCGGTGATCCGCTCCTGGGCCTTGGCGCTGAACTTGTGGGCCCGCACGGTGAGGGCCTTGGTGAGGTCGCCCTTGGCCAGGATCTTCACCCGTCCGACAGCGTCTTGCGCACCATGCCGCGCTTCCGCAGGACCTCCGGGGTCACGATGGTGCCCGACTCGAACATCTCCAGGCGCCCGAGGTTGACCTCCGCGTACTCCTTGCGGAACGGGTTGTGGAAGCCCCGCTTGGGCACGCGCCGGTGCAGCGGCATCTGGCCGCCCTCGAAGCCCGGCTTGCGGGCGAAGCCGCTGCGGCTCTTCTGGCCCTTCTCGCCGCGTCCCGAGGTCTTGCCCAGGCCGCTGCCCGGACCGCGGCCCACGCGCTTGCGCTCGCGCACGCTGCCCCGGGCCGGCTTCAGATTGTGAAGTGCCACTGCTCCTCCGGTTCGGTTACTCGACCACGGACACGAGGTGGGAGACCCTGCTGACCATTCCCCGGATCATCGGCGTGTCCTCGCGCTCCACCACCTGGTGCATCCGGCGCAGGCCCAGGCCGCGCACGGTGGCCCGCTGCTTGTCCGGGCAGCCGATGACGCTGCCGATCATCTTGACCTTGATCTTCCCGGCCGCCTTCGCCTTCTTGGTCATCGGTCTCATCCAGCCTCGCCGGCGAGGCGGCCACCGGCGGCGCGGGGGCGGCGCTCGGCGCCGCTTCTTCTCCTCGATGCCCGGTCACCTCGGACACCGACTTGCCCCGCAGCCGGGCCACTCGCTCCGGCTGCTTCAGCCTCGTGAGCGCGTCCACCGTCGCCTTCACCACGTTGTGGGCGGTGGTGCTGCCCAGGCTCTTGGTGAGGATGTTCTGGATGCCGGCGGCGGTGATGACCGCCCGCACCGCGCCCCCCGCGATCACGCCCGTCCCCTCGGAAGCCGGCTTCAGGAGCACGGCTCCCGAGCCGAAGTGGCCGGTCACGGTGTGGGGGATCGTGGAGCCCTTCTCGGTGATGGGCACCTTGACCACGTTCTTCTTGGCCGCCTCCACGCCCTTCTTGATGGCGGAAGAGACCTCGCGCGCCTTGCCCATCCCGTAGCCCACGTGGCCGTTGCCGTCCCCGACCACCACGAGCGCGCTGAAGGAGAGGTTCTTGCCTCCCTTCACGACCTTGGTCACGCGGTTGATGGAGACGACCTGGTCCTTGAGCTCCAGGCTCCCCACGTCGATCTTCTCGATTATTGGTCCTCGCATGCCTCTCCTAGAACTTCAGGCCGCCTTCGCGGGCGGCGTCGGCCAGGGCCTTGATCCGCCCGTGGTACTGGAAGCCGCCGCGGTCGAAGACCACGGCCGCGATCCCCTTGTCCTTGGCGCGGCTGGCGATGAGCTGCCCCACCGCCTTGGCCGCGGCCACGTTTGCCCCGCGCTTGCTCTTCGCCCGGAGCTCCTTGTCGAGGGAGGAGGCCGCGCACAGCGTGCGCCCCTCGTCGTCGTCGATGACCTGGGCGTAGATGTGGCTCTGGCTGCGGAACACCGCCAGCCGCGGCCGCTCGGGCGTACCCGTGGATCTTCTTCCGGATGCGGTCCCGGATCCGCTGCCGGATGTCTTCTTTGGTCTTGACCTTCATCCTCAACCTCGACGGGCGTTCCCTCCGGGCCGGGCCCGGAGGCGTCCCCGTGCCTTACTTCGCCGCGCCCGTGGCGCCGGCCTTGCCCGCCTTCTTCTTCAGCACCTCGCCCACGTAGCGGATCCCCTTCTGCTTGTAGGGATCCGGCTTGCGGAGGCCCCGGATCTCCGCCGCCACCTGCCCCACCTTCTGCCGGTCGATGCCGGTCACGGTGACGCGGGTCTGCTTGTCCACGGCGATCTTGATCCCCTCCGGGATCTTGAACTCGACGGGGTGCGAGTAGCCCGAGCGCGAACACGACCTTGCTTGCCCTCCACCGTCGGCCTTGTAGCCGACCCCCACGATGTCCAGCTCCTTCGAGAAGCCCTCCGTCACGCCCTTGACGGCGTTCTGGGCCAGGGCCCGCGCCAGCCCGTGGAAGGCCCGCTGCTGGCGCTCGTCGTTCGGCGCGTGCAGGCGAGCTCGGTGCCCGAGAGCGCGAACGTGATCCCCGGCGGCACCGGCGTCTGGAGCTTGCCCTTGGGGCCCTGCACCTCGAGGGCGGCCTCGCCCGACCTGTGACCTTCACGTCCTTGGGCACCGCGATGCTTTCGTCCGACGCGCGACATGCTGCTAGCTCCTTACCAGACGTTGCAGAGGATCTCGCCGCCCACGCCCTCGCGGGCCGCGCTGCGGCCGGTCATGACCCCGCGGGAGGTGGAGAGGATGTTGATGCCGAGGCCGCCGTACACGCGGGGGATCTGCGTCCTTGCCGCAGTAGATCCGGCAGCCGGGCCGGCTCACGCGCTGCAGGTCGGTGATCACCCGCTCCATGCCCGGGCCGTACTTCAGGAAGATGCGGAGCACGGCCCTGCTTGTCGTCCTCGCGTCAGCTTGTAGTTCGCGATGTAGCCCTCGTCCTTGAGGATGCGGGCGATCTCGACCTTCAGCTTCGAGGAGGGCACGTCCACCTTGGGCAGCTTGGCCCGGACTCCGTTCCGGATCCGGGTGATCATGTCCGCGACGGGATCGGTCATGTTCATCGGGATTACCTCTCGCTCCTACCAGCTCGCCTTGATCACGCCGGGGATCTCCCCGGCCAGGGCCAGCTTCCGGAAGCAGATGCGGCACATCTCGAACTTCCGGAGGTAGCGCCCGGGGCCGGCCGCACGGAGCGGCAACGCGTGTACTTGCGCACCGCGAACTTCGGCGTCCGCTGGGCCTTGGCAATGAGAGACGGCTTCGCCACTACCCTTCCTCCTCACTGGTTCCGGAACGGCATGCCGAGGTACTGGAGGCAGCAGCTTCGGCTCTCCTCGTCCGTGCGGGCCGTGGTCACGAAGGTGACGTTCATGCCGCGGAGCTTGTCGACCTTGGCGTAGTCGACCTCCGGGAAGATGATCTGGTCCTTGAGGCCCAGGGTGTAGTTGCCGCGGCCGTCGAACGAGTTCGTCGGGCACGCCGCGGAAGTCGCGCACGCGGGGCAGGGCCACGTTGAACAGCCGGTCCACGAACTCGTACATGCGGTCGCCGCGCAGGGTCACGGTGGCCGCGATGGGCATGCCCTGGCGCAGCCGGAAGGCGGCGATGCGACTTCCGGGAGCGCCGCACCGCCGGCTTCTGGCCGGTGATCTTGCCCAGCTCGTCCATGGCCGCGTCCAGGAGCTTGATGTTCTGGGTGGCCTCGCCCACGCCCATGTTGACCACGACCTTCTTCAGGCGGGGCACCGCCATCACGTTGGGGTAGCTCCCGCTCCTTCATCAGGCGGGGGACGATCTCCTTCACGTAGGTCTCCTTGATGCGTGCGCCATCTTTAACCTACTTGTCCAGCACTTCGCCGCCGCGGCGGCGCGATGCGGACCTTGCGGCCGTCGGCCAGGATCTTGAAGCCGATCCGGGTGCGCTTGTCGTCCTCGCCGGACACGATCATCACGTTCGAGACGTGGATGGGGGCCTCGCGCTCCGCGATGCCGCCCTTGATGTTGCGCTGCGGGTTGGGCCGGGTGTGGCGCTTGATGAAGCCCACGCCCTGCACGATCACCCGGCCCTTCGTCGCGGAGGACCTTCAGGACCTTGCCCCGCTTGCCCGGCGTCCTTGCCCGCGATGACCTCCACGAGGTCGTTCTTCCGGAGCGGATCCGCATCCGGCGTGGCCGGCTTGCGCCATGGCTTAGAGCACCTCCGGAGCCAGGGAGACGATCTTCATGAACTTCTTGTCGCGCAGCTCGCGCGCCACCGGCCCGAACACGCGCGTGCCCACCGGCTCCCCGGCCTCGTTGATGAGCACGGCCGCGTTCTGGTCGAAGCGGATGTAGGAGCCGTCGCGCCGGCGCTGCTCCTTGCGGCAGCGCACGATCACCGCCTTCACCACCTTGCCCTTGCGGACGGGGTCGGGGGCGTCGGGGGCCGACTCCTTCACGTTGGCGGTGATGACGTCCCCGAGGCCGGCGTAGCGGCCGGTGGAGCCGCCCAGGGGCAGGATGCAGGAGATCCTCCGCGCGCCGGAGTTGTCGGCCACCTCGAGGATCGTTCGCATCTGGATCATGGCGTCCTCTCCGCTCCTAGACCGCGGTCTCGGGCGACGACTCGTCGGACAGGTGCACCTGGCCAAGGATCTCCTCCACCCGCCACCGCTTGTTCTTGGAGAGCGGCCGCGTCTCCACGATGCGCACGCGTGTCGCCCCGCTTCGCGCCCTTCTCGTCGTGGGCCATGAAGGTGCGAGGTGCGCTTGATGGTCTTGCGGTAGAGGTCGTGGCGCACCAGGCGCTCCACCGCCACCACCACCGTCTTCTGCATCTTCGCGCTGACCACGACGCCCGACCTGCTCGCTGGCGCCGGCCGCGGCGGCCTTCTTCTGCTCTGCCATCTCTTACCGTCATCGCGCCGACCTGCTTCTCTCTTCAGGACGGTCTTGACCCGGGCGATGTCGCGCCGGGTCTCCCGGAGCTTCAGGGCGTTGTCGAGCTGGCCGAGCGACTTCTGGAAGCGCAGGCGGAAGAGCTGCTCGCTGCAGCTCCTTCTCCTTGCGCTCGAGCTCGTCCGGCGCTCATCTCCCGGATCTTCTCGGCCTTCACACGCCGACCTCCGCCTCGGCGCGTCACGAACTTGGTCTTGATGGAGAGCTTGTGGGCGGCCAGGCGCAGCGCCTCCCGGGCCTCCGTCTCCGGGACGCCCTCCATCTCGTAGAGGATGCGGCCCGGCTTCACCACCATCACCCAGCCCTCGGGCGCGCCCTTGCCCTTGCCCATGCGCGTCTCCTGCGGCTTCTTGGTGATGGGCTTGTCCGGGAACATGCGGATCCAGATGCGCCCGTTGCGCTTGATGAAGCGCGTGATGGCGATGCGGCCGGCCTCGATCTCGCGGTCGGTCACCCAGCCGCACTCCAGGGCCTTGAGCCCGTAGTCGCCGAAGGCGACGCGAGCTCCCGGTCCAGGCCTTGCCCTTCATGCGGCCCCGCTGCTGCTTTCGGTACTTGACCTTCTTGGGCATCAACATGATGACGTCTCCTCTACAGGCCCCGGGCCGGCCGGAGCGCGTCCATGCTCGCCCTTGTAGATCCAGCACTTCACGCCGATCTGGCCGAAGCTGGTCTGGGCCTCGTGGAAGCCGTAGTCGATGTCCGCGCGCAGGGTGTGGAGCGGGAGCTGGCCGTGCAGGTACCACTCGGAGCGGGCGATCTCGGCGCCGTTCAGGCGGCCGGAGACCCGCACCTTGATCCCCTTGGCGCCGAAGCGGAGGGCGGCGTCCACCGCCTTGCGCATGGCGCGCCGGAAGGCGATGCGCTTCTCGAGCTGCAGGGCCACCGACTCCGAGACGAGCTGGGCGTCGAGCTCGGGCTTCAGGATCTCCTGGATGTTGATGAAGACCTCCTTGCCCGTCTTCTTCTGGATCTCCTGCTTGAGCTTGTCGACCTCCTGGCCCTTGCGCCCGATGATGATGCCGGGGCGCGAGGTGAAGATGCTGATCTTCAGCTTGTTGGCCGCCCGCTCGATCTCCACCCGGCGACACGCCGGCGTGGCTGAAGCGCTTCTTGAGGTCCTTCTTGAGCGCGAGGTCCTCGTGGAGCAGGTTCGCGTACTCCTTCTCCGCGTACCAGCGGCTGCGCCAGGTCTTGTTGAAGCCGAGGCGGAACCCGATGGGATGGACTTTCTGACCCATCGGCTTAGCTCTCCCTCTCCGCCACGCTGGACCGTGAGGTGGGTGGTGCGCTTGAGCACCTGGTAGGCCCGGCCCATGGGGGCGGGCCGCACGCGCTTCTGGGCGGGCCCCTGGTTGGCGTAGCACGCGCTCACCAAGAGGTCGTCCTCGTCCAGGCGTCGCTTCTGGTTCTTGTCGGCCACGTGCACGGCGTTGGCGATGGCCGAGCGCAGCGTCTTCTCGATGTCGCGGGCCACCGACTTCTTGGTGAAGCGCAGGATGGAGAGGGCCTCGGCCGGCCTTCTTGCCGCGGATGAGGTCCAGGACCAGCCCGGCCTTCTGGGCCGACGTCCGGACGTACTTGGATGTCGCCTTCACCTCGAGCATCGGCTCTAGCTCCCCTGACGGCCTCGGGGGCCGTGCGCCGCGCCGCGCTCCGGGCGCCCGGCGCGCCGCGCCGACCTTGGCCACCTTCTCCACCTTGCGAGGAGTGCCCCTTGAACTGGCGGGTGGGCGAGAACTCGCCCAGCTTGTGGCCCACCATGTTCTCGGTGATGTAGACGGGGATGAACTTCCTGCCGTTGTAGACGGCCAGGGTGTGGCCCACCATCTCCGGGGTGACGGTGGAGCGCCGCGACCAGGTCTTGATGACCTTGCGGTCGTTGGCCGCGTTCATCGGCCTCGATCTTCTTGATCAGGTGGTCGTCGACGAACGGCCCCTTCTTGAGCGATCGTGCCATGGCTACTTGCGCCTCTTGACGATGAACTTCTGGGTCCGCTTGTTGTTGCGGGTCTTGGCGCCCTTGGTGGGCTTGCCCCAGGGCGTCACCGGATGGCGGCCGCCGGAGGTCTTGCCCTCGCCGCCGCCGTGCGGATGGTCCACCGGGTTCATGACGACGCCGCGGTTGTGGGGCTTGCGGCCCAGCCAGCGCGTGCGGCCGGCCTTGCCGAAGGAGACGTTCTTGTGCTCGATGTTGCCGACCTGGCCGACGGTGGCCATGCACTCGACGTGGACCTTGCGCACCTCGCCCGAGGGCAGCTTCACCTGGGCGTAGTCGCCCTCCTTGGCCACGAGCTGGGCGGCGGCGCCGGCGCTGCGCACCATCTGCCCGCCCTTGCCGTGGCGGAGCTCGATGTTGTGGATCATGGTGCCGGCGGGGATCATCCTGCAGGGGCAGGCAGTTGCCGGGCAGGATGTCGGCGCCCTCGCCCGGCGACCACGGTCTGGCCCACCTTCAGCCCCTCGGGCGCAGAGGATGTAGCGCTTCTCGCCGTCCGCGTAGTGCAGGAGGGCGAGGCGGGCCGAGCGGTTGGGGTCGTACTCGATGGCCGCCACCTTGGCCGGGACGTCCCGCTTGTCGCGGCGGAAGTCCACGATCCGGTAGCGGCGCTTGTGGCCGCCGCCGCGGAACCAGATGGTGATGCGGCCCTTGGTTGTTGCGCCCGCCGGTGCGCTTCTTGGGCTCGGTGAGGGCCTTCTCCGGCCGGTCCTTCGTGATCTCCTCGAAGGTGAGGGTGGTCATGAAGCGCCGGCCCGGCGAGGTCGGATTGTATTGCTTGAGTGCCATCTTTACCCTCAGGCCTGCTCGAAGAACTCGATCATCTTCTCGCCCTTCTTGAGGACGACGTAGGCCTTCTTCCAGTCCGGCCGCTGGCCGACGTAGCGGCCCTGGCGCTTCACCTTGCCGTGCACGTTGGCCGACGCGCACGTCGGCCACCTTCACGCCGAAGAGCTGCTCCACCGCCTTCTTGATCTCGGGCTTGGTGGCGTCCCGGTGCACCTCGAAGCAGAGCGTGCCCTGGGTCTCCTTGAGGCTCGGTCGACTTCTCGGTGATCAGCGGCCGCCGGATCACTTCGTAGAGGTTCTTCATCGTTCTCTCTCCCGCCCTACGGCGTGAGCCGCTCCTCCAGCTTGTCGAGGGCCTCCTGCGAGACGAGCAGGTGCCGGCAGTCGAGCACGTCGTAGACGGTGAGGTGCGTGTCGCCACCACCTTCAGGCCGGGGATGTTGCGCCCGGAGAGCACGAGCGCGTCGGTGGGCTCGTGCTCGACGAGCACCGTCTTGCCCGTCGACGCCCAGCTTGTCGAGGATGCCCTTCAGCACCTTCGTCTTCGGCGCCTCGACGGGGAAGCGCTTCCACCACCTTGAGCGCCCCCTCGCTCGCGCGCTGGGAGAGCGCGGAGCGCAGGGCGGCGGCCCGCGCCTTCTTCGGCATCGGGTAGGAGTAGTCGCGGGGCTGGGGCCGAACACCGTGCCGCCGTGCCGCCAGAGCGGGTTCCGGGTCTCGCCGACGCGGGCGCGCCCCGTCCCCTTCTGCCGCCAGGGCTTCTTGCCCGAGCCGGAGACGAGGGCGCGGTTCTTGGTCATGTGCGTGCCGCGACGGCCGCCCGCGCGGTACTGCTTCACCGCCTCGTAGAGCAGGTGCTCGTTGACCTTCGCCCCGAAGACCTCGGGGGAGAGCGTGAACTCGCGGACCTTCTGGTTGTCGGCGTTGACCACGTCCACGGTGGAGGGGTCCGCTTCTTCGCCGGCCTGGGGGCGGGCTTCTCCGTGCCTTCGCGGCGCGGGCTTCCGCCTTCGCGGCGCGGGCTTCCGCCTTCCCGGCCCGTGGCCGCGGGGTCTTTTCCGCCTTCGGCGCCTTTGCCTTCTTCTCCGCCATCGCTAGGCCCTCTTCCGGATGACGACGTACCCGCCGCTCGCGCCCGGGCACCGCGCCGCGCACGACCAGCACGTTGTTGCTCGGCGTCCACCCGCACCACCTCGAGGTTCCGCACGGTCACCTGGTCGGTGCCCATGTGCCCGCCCGCCCGCATCCCCTTGAGGACGCGCGAGGGGAAGGCGGAGGCGCCGATGGAGCCGGGGGCGCGGTGGAACATCGAGCCGTGGGTGGCGGCGCCGCCGCGGAAGTGGTGGCGCTTCACGACGCCCTGGAAGCCCTTGCCCTTGCTGATGCCGGTGATGTGGACCGTGTCCCCGGCGGCGAAGAGGTCGACCGAGACCTTGTCGCCGACCTTGACCTCGGCTCCGTCCTCGACCCGGAACTCGCGGAGCACGCGGCAGGGGGGAAGGCCGGCCTTCTCGAAGTGTCCCTTCATGGCCTTGGTGACGCGCTTCGTCTTGCGCGCTTCCACCAGGCCGAGCTGGACCGCGGAGTAGCCGTCCTTGCGCCTTGGACTTGCGCTGCACGACCACGCAGGGCCCGGCCTGGATGACGGTGGCGGGGATGGCCTGCCCGTCCTCGGCGTAGACCTGGGTCATGCCGACCTTCCTGCCGATGATTCCCTTGACTGACATTGCTTACCTCAGCGGACTACTTTGCGTGCTCCTTGCCGAATGCCTTGATCTCCACGTCCACGCCCGCGGGCAGGTCCAGCTTCATCAGCGCGTCCACGGTCTGCGGCGTGGGCTCGAAGATGTCGAGGAGCCGCTTGTGCGTGCGGATCTCGAACTGCTCGCGGCTCTTCTTGTCCACGTGGGGCGAGCGGTTCACCGTCCAGCGGTTCTTGATGGTGGGGAGGGGGATGGGTCCGGCCACCCGGGCCCCCGTGCGCTTCGCGGTGTCCACGATCTCGCTCGTCGACTGGTCGAGGATCCGGTAGTCGTAGGCCTTCAGCCGGATCCGGATCTTCTCGTTCAGCATCATGGGGAAACCCTGCCGTCCTTACTCGATGATCTCGGTGACGGTGCCCGCGCCGACGGTGCGGCCGCCCTCGCGGATCGCGAAGCGCAAGCCCTTCTCCATCGCGATCGGCGTGATCAGCTCGACCGACATCTGACGTGTTGTCCCCCGGCATCACCATCTCCACGCCCTCCGGCAGGTGCGCCACTCCCGTCACGTCCGTCGTCCGGAAGTAGAACTGCGGCCGGTACCCCGTGAAGAACGGCGTGTGACGGCCCCCCTCCTCCTTCGACAGCACGTACACCTCCCCCTTGAACTTCGTGTGCGGCGTGATGCTCCCCGGCTTGGCCAGCACCATCCCCCGCTCGATCTCCGTCCGCTCCGTCCCCCGCAGCAGGACCCCGATGTTGTCCCCGGCCTCGCCCTCGTCCAGCAGCTTCTTGAACATCTCCACTCCCGTCACCACCTTCTTCGGGCTCTCCGGACGAAGTCCCACCAGCTCCACTTCCTCCCCGACCTTCACCTTCCCGCGCTCCACCCGCCCCGTGGCCACCGTCCCCCGCCCCGAGATCGTGAAGATGTCCTCGATCGGCATCAGGAACGGCTTGTCCATGTCCCGCTGCGGCAGCGGCACGTAGCTGTCCACCGTCTCCATCAGCTCCAGGATCGGCTTCGCCGAGTCGTCCTTCCCCGTCCCCTCCAGAGCCTTCAGCGCCGATCCCCGAATCACCGGAATCTCGTCCCCCGGGAACTTGTACGTCTTCAAAAGCTCCCGCACCTCCAGCTCCACCAGGTCCAGAAGCTCCGGGTCGTCCACCATGTCCACCTTGTTCAGGAAGACCACGATCGACGGAACCCCCACCTGCCGCGCCAGCAGAATGTGCTCCCGCGTCTGCGGCATCGGCCCGTCCGCCGCCGACACCACCAGGATCGACCCGTCCATCTGCGCCGCCCCCGTGATCATGTTCTTGATGTAGTCCGCGTGACCCGGGCAGTCCACGTGCGCGTAGTGACGGTTCGCCGTCTCGTACTCCACGTGCGACGCGTTGATCGTCACCCCACGCTCCCGCTCCTCCGGCGCGTTGTCGATCTGGTCGTACGCCTTGTACTGAACCTTCGGGTTCGTCGCGGCCAGAACCTTCGTGATCGCCGCCGTCAGCGACGTCTTCCCGTGGTCCACGTGCCCGATCGTCCCGATGTTCACGTGCGGCTTCGTCCGGTCGAACTTCTCCTTGGCCATCGCTTACCTCTGCCTCGAATAGCCTATGCCTTGGCCGCCTTGCCCATGACCTTGGCCACCACTTCCTCGCTCACGTTGCGGGGGGCCTCGGCGTACTTCTCGAAGTGCATCGTGTAGGTCGCCCGGCCCTGCGTGCGCGAGCGCAGGTCGGTGGAGTAGCCGAACATGTTGGAGAGCGGCACGAGAGCGGTGATGATCTGGGTCCCCCCGCGGGAGATCTGTCCCTCGAGGTGGCCCGCGCCGGCCGAGAGGTCGCCCGTGACCGCGCCCGTGTAGTCGTCGGGGGTCACGACCTCCACCTTCATGATCGGCTCGAGCAGCACCGGGCTCGCCTTCTTCGCCGCCTCCTGGAAGGCCATGGAGCCCGCGATCTTGAAGGCCATCTCCGAGCAGTCCACGTCGTGGTAGCTGCCGTCGTAGAGCCGTACCTTCACGTCCACCATCGGGTAGCCGGCCAGGATGCCGCGCTCCAGCGCCTCCTTGATCCCGGTCTCGATCGGCTTGATGAACTCCTTGGGGATCGAGCCGCCCGTGATGTCGTTCTCGAAGACGAAGCCCTGGCCGGGAGCGGGCTCGATCTCGATCTTGGCGTGCCCGTACTGGCCGCGGCCGCCCGTCTGCTTGATGTACCGGCCCTCGGCCTTGGCCGCCTTGCGGATCGTCTCCTTGTAGGCCACCTGGGGCTTGCCCACGTTGGCCTCGACGCCGAACTCGCGCTTCAGGCGGTCCACGAGGATCTCGAGGTGCAGCTCGCCCATCCCCGAGATCTTGGTCTGGCCGGTGTCCTTGTCCGTCTCCACCTTGAAGGTCGGGTCTTCCTGCATCAGCTTGGCGAGGCCGGTGCCGAGCTTCTCCTGGTCGCCCTTGGTCTTGGGCTCGACGGCCAGGGAGATCACGGGGGCGGGGAAGTTGATCGACTCCAGCACCACGGGATGGTCGGGGTCGCAGATCGTGTCGCCGGTGGTGACGTTCTTGAGCCCCACCGCGGCCGCGATGTCGCCCGCGTAGACCTCCTTGATCTCCTCGCGCTTGTTGGCGTGCATCTTGAGGAGGCGGCCGATCCGCTCGCGCTGGCCCTTGGTGGTGTTGAGCACGCTGTCGCCCGTCTTCATGTTGCCGGAGTAGACCCGGATGAAGGCGAGCTGGCCCACGAAGGGGTCGGTCATGATCTTGAAGACGAGGGCGCTGAAGGGCGCGTCGTCCTGGGGCGGACGCGGGACGAGCTCCCCGAGGCCGACTTCGCGTTGTTGGCCATGAGCGTGGGCACGTCGAGGGGCGAGGGCAGGTAGTCGACGACCGCGTCGAGCATGGGCTGGATGCCCTTGTTCTTGAAGGCGGACCCGCAGATGACCGGGAACAGCTTCATCGCGATCGTGGCCTTGCGGATGCCGGCCTTGAGCTCGGCCACGGTGGGGGCCTCGCCTGCCACGTACTTCTCCATCAGGTGGTCGTCGCCGGCCTCGGAGGCGGCCTCCGCCACCTTCTCGATCATCTCGTCGCGGTGGAGCTTGGCGTCATCCAGGAGGTCGGCCGGGATCTCGATGACCTCGAACTTGGCCCCGAGCTCCTCGTTGAGATAGCGGACGGCCTTCATCTCCACGAGATCGATGATCCCCTCGTGCTTTTCCTCCTGGCCGAGGGGGAGCTGGATCGCCACCGCGGATTTCGCGTTCAGGCGAGCGTGCATGGTCTCGATCGAGTGGAGGAAGTTCGCGCCCACCCGGTCCATCTTGTTCATGAAGGCGATGCGGGGGACCCGGTACTTGTCGGCCTGGCGCCACACCGTCTCCGACTGGGGCTGCACGCCCGCCACCGCGTCGAACACCGCCACCGCCCCGTCGAGCACGCGCAGCGAGCGCTCCACCTCCGCCGTGAAGTCCACGTGGCCGGGGGTGTCGATGATGTTGATGCGGTGGTCCTTCCAGAAGCAGGTGGTGGCCGCGGAGGTGATGGTGATCCCCCGCTCCTGCTCCTGCTCCATCCAGTCCATGGTCGCGGTCCCTTCGTGGACCTCGCCGAGCTTGTAGTTGACGCCGGTGTAGTAGAGGATCCGCTCGGTGGTCGTCGTCTTGCCGGCGTCGATATGGGCGGCGATCCCGATGTTCCGGGTCCGCTCGAGTGGGGTAGTCCTGGGCACGTTACCGTCCTTGGCTTCCTGGTCCTACCAGCGATAGTGGGCGAAGGCCTTGTTGGCCTCCGCCATCTTGTGCGTGTCTTCCTTCTTCTTGAAGGCGCCCCCGCGGAGGTTGGCGGCGTCGAGGATCTCGCTCGACAGCTTCGCCACCATCGTCCGCTCCGGGCGCTTGCGCGCAAAGCTGATGATCCAGCGGAGGGCGAGCGAGGTGCGGCGGGCGGGGTTGACCTCCACCGGCACCTGGTAGTTCGAGCCTCCGACGCGGCGGCTCTTGACCTCCAGCGACGGCTTCACGTTGTCGACGGCCTTCTTGAAGACCTTGAGCGGGTCTTCCTGGGTCTTCTGCTGCACCAGGTTCATCACCCCGTACATGATCTGCTGGGAGATGGAACGCTTCCCCCCGTACATCATGCAGTTGATGAACTTGGTGACGAGCGCGCTCTTGTAGAGGGGGTCGGCCACGACCTCCCTCCGCGCGATGAGTCCCCGACGTGGCATCCCGTTTCTCCCTCTCTCAACTCCCGAAAAAGCAACAGACGGCGCCTCGAGTCCCGATTGAAGCCCGGACCCGCCGGCGTCGTCTGAGGCCTAACGACCGCCCCGCCTCGGGGATCCTGGCCTCCGGTCTTCCGCGACCGAAGCCCCGATCTCCCCGACCGTGTCTTTCCAGCGCTCCCGCTGGACGCTTTTCTCGAAACCTCCGCCGGTCCCCTTACGGGGCCGGCCGATGGGAAGCGGCCCTACGCCTTGGGCCGCTTCGCTCCGTACTTGCTCCGGCTCCGCTTCCGCCCCTGCACGCCCACCGCGTCGAGCGTCCCCCGGATGATGTGGTACCGCACCCCGGGCAGGTCCTTCACGCGGCCGCCGCGGATGAGCACGATCGAGTGCTCCTGGAGGTTGTGTCCAACCCCCGGGATGTACGCGGTCACCTCGATGCCGTTCGTGAGCCGGACGCGGGCGACCTTGCGGAGCGCCGAGTTCGGCTTCTTGGGCGTCGAGGTGAAGACGCGCACGCACACTCCCCGCTTCTGGGGAGATCCTTGAAGAGCGGGGCTGTCGGTCTTCGACCGAAGCTTCGACCGACCCACTCGCACGAGCTGGCTCACCGTAGGCAGGACTTCCTCCGTTGTGGCGATAGCGCGGGCGCGCGACCCCGGTGGCCGCACATCCCGTCAGAGCAACCCCCCAATTTTATACAAGCGCGGGCCCTTGTCAAGGCCCCGCGGGACAAGCGGTTGTGCCCGCCTCGGCCGGCGGGAGGTGCTTCACTTCCGATCACCTGAAGGCGTGGGTGACCTCGAACGGGGCCTGGGGATAGCTGCTTTGCGAGTGTCCGAAAGCCTGCGGCCAGATGGGGCATGACCGATTTCCGGAACCCCGTCACCACCTGGGGTCAATTGGCTAAGTCGCACAGTCAAAGCCGCTTGATTGCCCGGACAGGCCGGGTCCGGGTCTTGCTAATCCCGGAGCGTGACTTCCTGCGGCCCTCCCCCGCGTCGGCTGAAGCACTCGAGAGCCTGCCGATGAGCCCCCGTCAAGCCCAGGGGGCCGCCCCCGTGGCCGAGCTCAGCCAGACCGTCAGCCTCGACCGCGGAGAGATTGCCGAGTATCCGTCGGCCTCTCGCGGTCGCTCCCACCACGCGGAAGCGCCCGCACCCGGACGCTGGCGGCTCGACAGCGTCGTGGGGAGCCGCATACAAAGGCTGCCCATCCACACCCTTCCCTTCCGCGTGGGACGGCGGTCGGACCTGGAGCTCGTCCTTCCCGCCTCGTCCGTGAGCAAGATGCACGCGGAGATCTACGCTTCCGAGAACACGCTTTGCGTGCGCGACCTCAATAGCACGAACGGGACCTTCGTGAACGGACAGCCCGTGCGCGACGCCCCCCTGCGCGAGGGGGACGTCGTCCACTTCGCCAAGGCGGAATACCGGGTGGCCCGTGATGAGGCGAAGGTCATCGGTCCAGACTCGACGCAGGCGCTCGCCGACTCCACCCTCTCCATCGGCCCGGGACTGCTGCCCCAGCACTTCGTGGCGGGAACGCGCGAGCTGAAGGAGCTGCTTCGGGACGGCTCGGTGACCGTCTACATGCAGCCGATCGTCCGGCTTCCCGACGGCCGGGTCGCGGCCTACGAGGCGCTCGGCCGCGGTCGCCATCCCAATCTCCCGGAGAGCCCTCTCGAGCTGTTCCGGGTGGCGGAGAGCCTGGGGCCGGGAGTAGCGGCGGAGCTGAGCCGTCTGTTCCGCCGCAAGGCCGTCGAGCTGCTGCGGGGCCGATCGGAGATGCCGACGCTGTTCCTGAACACCCATCCCGCGGAGATGGCGGTGCCCGGCCTCGTCCAGTCCCTGGAAGAGCTGCGCTCCCTGGCCCCGCACCTCGACCTCGCCCTGGAGATCCACGAGAGCCTGCTCACCGGTCCGGTGGCGATCGCAGAGCTGCGCCAGCTCCTCTCGGAGAGCAACATCGGCCTCGCCTACGACGACTTCGGGGCCGGTCAGGCGCGCCTGCTCGAGCTCGGGGATGCCCCGCCCCACTACCTGAAGTTCGACCGCCGCTTCGTGGAGGGCATCGACAAGGCGCCGGCGGCGCGCCGGCGGCTGCTCACCTCCCTGACCGGCATGGCCCGCGACCTGCTCGTGAAGACGGTGGCCGAAGGGATCGAAACCGCGGCCGAGGCCGAGGTCTGCAGCGAGATCGGCTTCACCCACGCCCAGGGTTTCTTCTTCAGCCGTCCCCAGCCCGTCGACCAGATCTAGCCACGACCAGGACGACTAGGGCCCCCTCCCTCGCCCGCGCTCGAAGTCCCGGATCTTCTGTTCCAGCGCCTCCTTCTCCATGGCCAGGCTCGCCTCGGTCATGGCCCACTCCAGCTCCTCGGTGGAACCGATGGGCTTGCCGTCGGGCAGGTTGTCGCCGTAGAAGATGAGCTCGACGCTGTCCCGGACGATCATGGGCACCACCACGACCTCGTGAGGGTTCGACCCCCCGATCATCTGAACGAACCGCCGGTTCTCGGGGACGTCGAGGAGGGGCCCGCGGAAGGTCTCGCGCCGGTCGATCACGTCGGAGAAGACCGAGGGCTCCCCGAGGGGCAGGCGGATGCTCCGCACCGGCGTCTCCCGGTCGTCCTCGGTCAGGCCGAAGTTGACGGTGCCCTGGACCTCGTCGCCGCGCACCACCAGGAGCAGGCCGCGGCTCACCAGCCGGGCCGCGCTCCGCATCAGGTTCAGGGTTATCTCGCCGCGCAGGGCGGGCGAGCGCCCCTCCTTCGCGATCTCCTGGAGGCGGGCAGGCTCCGCCACCGGCTCGGGGCCCGCGGCTTGCTCCGGCGGGGAGGGGTTCGCCTGCGCGTCCTCGTCGAGCTTGGTGAGGGCCTGCACCAGCACCTCGTCCGTGTTCACTCCTCCCGCCACCACGAAATCCTCGGCGTCCACGCCGATCTCGCCCTCCGCCGCGATGGACACCGTCTCGAACTTGAAATACCCGGCCCGCCAGCGGCAGAGCTCGAGGACCACCAGGCCCGTTTGTTGACGCAGGACCTCGGTCAGGTCCTTCTCGGCCAGCCGGCCCATCTCGATGAGGATCTGGCCCAGCTTCCTTGGCGCGGGCAGGGAGTGCTGTCGCTCCAGGGCCTCCGCGAGAACGGCCTCGCTGATCAAGCCGTGGCAGACGAGGATGTTCCCGAAGGTCTCCCGCAAGGAGCTGCTGGCCGCGTAGAGGATGCGCCCCAGGCGGGCCACGATCAGCCCGTGGGCGTCGCGGCGGGTGAGGCTGAGCTTGCCCGTCTTCTTGTTGAGGGAGATGTAGTGGAGCAGCTCGGGGAGCTCGTTGTCCTCGAGCCGCCCGGCGAAGCTCATTGGTCGGTGGTGGAGTCGTAGGGGCGGCCGCGGATCTTCAGGATGGCCTCTTCCGCCTCCGGCCACGAGCCCTTCTTGAGGGCCCGGGTGAGAACGGGGATGGCGGGAGTGGCCGCGGGACCGATGGCGCCCAGGGCCTTCACGGCGGCCTGGCGCACGCGGTTGTCGTGGTCGGAGAGGGCCTTCACCAGGGCGGGAATGGCATCGGCGGCCTGGGGGCCCATGTTCTCCAGGGCCATGGCGGCGGAGGTGCGCAGGTTCGGGTCGGGGTCGGCCAGCGCCTCGCCGAGGACGGGCGCGGCGGCCCGGCCCTTCCCTCCCATGCCCCAGAGGGTGGAGGCGGCGAGCCCGCGCAGGCGGGCGTCGCTCCCCCGAAGCATGTCGATCAGGGCGGGGACGGCGGGCTCCCCGATACGTATCAGCTCGAGGTTGGCCCGGCCGCTCTTCTGGGGATCGGTGCCCTGGAGGTCGGCGACGAGGCCGGCGATATCGGGAGGCTTCTCGGGGGTGGTGCAGGCGCTCAGCAGGACCACGGCCAGGAAGGGGAGGAGGAGGGTTCTCTTTCGCATGTCGGCGGCGGCTCCGTGCATTGCTGGGCAGCCTACTCGCAACCCTCGCCCGAGGGAGTGACGCGCGCCACGCTCGCGATCTCCCTCGTGGAGCATGCCTTGCCGGGAACTATACGCCGGTGGGCAGGCCCGGGCCACCTAGGAGGCGTACTCGCGCGCCCTTCTTCTCCATGGCCAGCTTCTCGCGCGTTGGCGCTATCCTCGATCCGGAGCGGGGAGAGAGCGTCGCGCGGCACGAAAATGGAAGTAGAGCGGCAACCCAATCAGGATGAGCACCAGCCCGGTCACCGACTCCACACGCCTTTCCACGAAAGTGTTGATGACCAGCCACACCGACACCAGGACGAACACGAGCGGCATCAGCGGATATCCCAGGGTGCGATAGGGGCGCGCCGCCTCCGGCATCCTGCGCCGCAGGACGAAGACCGACGAGGTCACCAGACCGTAGAAGATCCACGAGGCGAAGAGCAGGCAATCCGTCAGTTGATCGTACGTGCCGGAAACGGCCAGCACGCTCGACCAGATCGCCTGGACGATCAACGACCAGACCGGCACGTGCGTCCCGGCGCTCAGGCTGCCCATCCTCGCAAAGAACAAGCCGTCGTGCGCCATCGCGTAGGGCACGCGCGCATTCGAAAGGATCGAGCCGTTCAGCGCTCCGAACGCCGAGACGACGAAGGCCAATGCCACCAGCTTGCCGCCGTAATCGCCGAGAAAGGTCTGCGCGGCTTTCGAGGCGACGGGGAGGGCCGCGCGGTGCTCGGTCGAATTGCTCGTCACGACGTCCTCGATCGGCAAGGCGTAGAAGTACGATAGGTTGGCCAGACAGTAGATCGCCATCACGATGATCATCCCGCCGATCAGGGCGCGCGGGATGTTGCGTTCGGGATTCTGCACTTCGCCCGCCGCCATCGGCATGTTGTTCCACCCGTCATAGGCCCACAGCGCCGCCAGCATCGCGGTGCCGAAGGCGGCGAACCCGCTCCAGGTCCGCGTTCCCGCCGCGGTGGCCAGGTGCGACCAGTCCGCCGACCGGGAGAAGAAGAAGATCCCGAGCACGACCACCGCGATCCCCGCGATCTTCAGGACCGTCAAGACCGACTGGACCTTGCCGCCAAAGGCAACGGCAAGACAGTTCAGCCCCGAAAGAAAGCAGATCGCGCCCACGGCGACCAGCTGCCTTGGTCCGAACTGCCAATCGAGCGCCTGGCCAAGAAACGTGAACTTGTGCCCAGCCCACACGGCGTTGAGCGGGAGGAACGCCGCCAGGAAGATCGCGAGCCCCGATCCCAGGCTGGCGATGGAAGCGCTGCCGGCAACGATGAAGCGCTGCCAGCCGAAGAGGAACGCCGCCGCTTCGCCGTAAGACTTGCGCAGATAGACGTACTCGCCTCCGGCCTGGGGCATCATTGCGCCGAGCTCGGCGTAGCTGAGCGCACCCGCGAGCGACAGCAGGCCTGCGGCGACCCACGCACCCATGACCAGGGTGGGGGTGCCGACCTGCTGCGCCATCACCGAGGTCTTCAAGAACACGCCGGTGCCGATGACGGTGCCGATCACCAGCGCGGTGGTGTCGGTGAGAGTGAGACCGCGAATTAATTGACTCTTGTCTTCGGCCATCAGCGGACCGCGATCGGCCGGCCGGGCGAGCCCGTGGCCCCCTTGAAACGGACAGGGGTGATGACGAAGACCTGGCCGACCTCGTAGATCCTCGCCGTCTTCGCGAGTGTGATTCTGCGGTTGGACCCGGCCATGAGAACCTCGGCATCGCCACACGGGCGGTCCCTCCGGAATGCCGGTCGCAGCGGTGGCGGACGCGGTGACTTGTATGTGATCGACAACGCCGCGTCAATGGGCAACGGCACCTTCGGCCCGCGAAAGGCCTGCCGGGCGGTTAGCCGTGTGCCACGAAAGGGCCGCCGGAGCCTCGCGGGGGGTGACCCCCCCCTCGTGGGTGAGTTCTCTAGAGCTTCCGCAGGTAGGCGAGCAGCGCCGGGCGCTCTTCCGGAGTGGGGGCTCGATCGAAGTGCACGCCGTCCGTCGAGGCGATCGGGGGCACGACTCCGGGGGCGGCATTGACCTTCACGCGCTTGAAGAACTCGATGTAGTGGTCCACGACCTCTTCCAGCGTGGCCGCGCTGTTGTTGTGGAAGTAGGGGGCGGTCTTGCCGATCCCGCGAAGCCCGTGGTTGTCGAACTTGTTCCAGTCGTCGCTGGGGGCTGGCCCCCCCACGAACCCCGTCAACAGCGCGCGACCGGGATCGGAGCTCGTGCGACGGACCTTCGTGCCGTTCGCCAGCGTGATCTCGTACGTCCGGGCGTTGCGGGCAAGGCGCGGGGGGCAAGGGGCGAAGGCAAAGCGCGAAGGCGTGTCGGTGTCGACCGGACGGGGACACTGAGTCGAGATATCGTGGAAGCGAACGACGGGGAAGTGCGGCGCCGACTGCTGAGGACCGCCATGGCATGTGCGTACACGCGCGTGTGAACACGACCTTGCCCTGCTGCTCCAGCGCGTTGAGCGGCGGATCGGGATCCGGCAACGGCTCGGTGCCCGCGTCGATGGCGTCGGCGAGAGCGCGAACGCGGTTGTTCGTGAACAGCACGCGCTGGAAGGAGTGGAGGTCATTCAGGAACTCCGGGGGCGGCGCGTACTGGACCTGCGCGTGATTGGTGAGCGCACCCAGCGCCTGCTCCTGGAGCGTCGTGAGGCGCGCATCCAGCTGGTATCCACCACTGCGATTCGGGTCGCGCGGCCACGGGTTCTGCCCATCGGGTCCCGTGAGCTTGACGTCATTGACGGTCGGGACCATTCGCCACACGTCCACGAAGGTCTCCGCGGACGGCTCGTTGGTCGCGGGATCGATGAGCTTGAAGTTCGGCGGGCAGGTCGAAGATGATCCGGATCAGGCCGTTCTCGCGCAGGTTGCTGAAGTCGCTGGCGTTGTCGCCGTTCGTCCGGAAGTCATCCGCGTCGATCGGGCGGAAGAGCGGATCGTCGGCATCCGGATTGAATCTGACGTCGCCATTCCAGGAACTGGAACCGCCGCTCCGCGTCGGCGGGCGAGAGCTGGAAATGGTCCGTGACCATGTGGCAGTCGTTGCACGAGCGCCCGTTTCCCTGCCCATCCGGGCTGCGGTCGAAGAAATGGAGAAGGCCGCGAACGACGGCGTCGCACGGCTCGCCACCGCAAAGCCCGTCATGGTCCGGGATGGCAACGCGGAGCCCGTGCGGGCTGGCCACGCCGTCTTCCGTCCGCAGCGCAGCGTTCTCCTCCCCGGCGATGAGGCCCGTTCCCGCCAGTCCCACGACCGTGATCACGACACTCAAATGCCGAGCCCAGGTCCGCTTCTCCCACCGTCCCATGTGTGGCTCCTTAAAAGGCTCAGTATCAGGGACCGCGGAGAGGGTGTCATGAAGTTTCGTCATCTAGGATCTCGTCCACCCTCCCGTGTTGCCCACGAACTGCCAGCGACTGCGCACCCACTGCGCAGCAGCCGTTCGCGCGTCTCGACGGCAGATCTAGCCCCCAAGGGCACCTCCTGATTCAGCTTACGCGCGGTGAGCTCGCCGCTCAGGCCGTGGCATGGCCTGTGCTGATGTCGGTGCCAGACCGACGCCGGCCACGAGGACCACGCGGACGAGTTGCCGCCGGGTGGATTGCGGCGAGCGGCGATCGAGTGACCAGAGCCTGCGTCACGGGAGGAGGAATGATGCTCGATTGGAAGCGTTCTCGTTCATACCTGGCGGCCGCCGCTCTGGCCGCGTCGCTCGGCGCCTGCGGTTCCGACGGGCCAGGGACCTGTCCTGCCGGCACGACGGGCGTCCCACCGAACTGCACGGTGATCCCGACCCCCCCGATCTGCACGCAGACCACGGTCGAGTCTGACGCCGGACCTGTGGAGGGCGACACCCTGTACTTCTTCGATTTCTCGGTGCCGGACAGCGGCCGCCTCGACATCACCTTGGACTGGACCAACCCGGCGAGCGCCTTCGGGGTCTTCGTGGTGCCGGCCAACACCTGCACGCTGGACGAGTTCAATACCAGGAGCTGTACCTTCTTCGTCCGCTCGGAGTTTGCGACCACGCCCAAGCCGCGCAAGATCTCGGTTCCAAACTTCAGCGCCGGCAACTATCGCTGGCTCATCGGGACCCCCAGCGAGAACGCCGAGTCGATCTCGTATCAGTTCGTGCTCTCCAAGGGCGCGTGCGCCGCGCTGAGCGGGGCGCAGCCGTCCGTCTCGGCCCAGGGTGCGGGGGTGTTTCCCGTCCTCACGCACACGAAGTCGCACTGAGCCCGCCGGGGCAAAACGCTGACCCGCGAGTGTCGAGGCTGTAGAGCGTTGCTAGGGTGCCTGAACCAGCCCGTTGCCCACCGCCACGAAGTCCGCCCCCTTGATCAGCTTCGTGTTGCCCACCAACCTGTTCATCAGGCCGGCCGAATCAAACTGGTTCGCGGCGATGAGCTGCTGCGCCCACAAGGCCGCTACCCCCGCCACGTGCGGGGTCGCCATGCTGGTGCCACTCATGGATTCGAGACCTCCATTGGGCGCCGCCGAGACGATGTCCACCCCGGGAGCGGCAACGCGCGCCCCCGTATTCGAGAACGGAGCCACCTTGAGCTTGGAGTCCACCGCAGCCACCGGGAGGATACCGTCCGCGTTTGCGGGAGGTGAGCAGTCGATCGTGTACTGAGGACGAGCGCTCTCATTCCCGGCAGCGGCGACGACGAGCACTCCGTGACCCGCGAACGAGCCGCGCGCGTTCAGGAATTCTGAGAGCTTGTCAAAGAGGCGAACCGTATCCCGAAATGCGGCCAAGGCGTCCGATGTCGCGCGCGGACTGGGGATCCCGTCGGCCTTGAGCTCCTCAACGAGCCCTGGGAAGTCGATTCCGAGGGACATCGAGACGACGTGGGCGCCGTTGTCGTACGCCCATTGAATCGCTTCCACGATCGCTTCCGTGGATCCACCGTCCTCGCCGATGACCTTGCCGATCAGCGCCTTCTTCACGCCGCGCGCGATCCCGATCCTCGTTCCCTTCACGTCGCGACCAAATATGGTGCCCGCGCAATGTGTCCCGTGCCCGTCTATGTCGTGACCGACGTCGCTGGTGAAGTTCTTGGCGATGATGTTGACACCCTTGAACGCGGGGTGGGTCTTGTAGTCCTTCGCAATGCCCGTGTCGAGGACAGCCACGACGACATCGCTTCCCGCGTTCTCGTCCGTGCTCTCGGCGCCGACGGCCTGGATGCCCCACCCCACCTTGGGCGCGTTCGCCACCTTTGCGCGTCCGCGATCGAGCGGCTTGATGAGGCGGACCGGCATCGGGCGGGCCGCGAATCGCTTCGGGTTGCTTTCGATTTCCTCGCGGTCCTTCGCGGCGAGCCTCTTGACTTCGAGCTTCACCTTGGCCTTGGGCGCTGCGGACCCCGCCGCCCGCGCCGTCCCCACGCCCCGCGTCACGTCAGTGGGGCCAGTGGGGAATCCGCGTGGGCGATAGGCCTCTTCGCGAGCGCCCCTCGGAGTCTCATCCTCACGATCCTCGAAACTCAGAACGATGAAACGGTCGCTTTTCGCCATCTCGAACCTCCATCCCAGACCGCCCCGCAGGCCCTTTGATAGACGATCGCTGCCGGGCCTGCAACATTTCCCGTACACGGGGAGTGAATAAGGCTTGACCGCAACGGTGGCGTCGCCCGAGAATTCCGCTCCTTCTGGAATGGGAGGTCGGGCATGCGCTTCCGGGCTCTGAAGGAACCTGCGCCGTCAGCTGCCGAGGCCGGGAAGGCCCAGAAGAGGACGACCGGCACCGAGGACGCCGAGACGCCGGTCGCCAAGGTGGCCCAGAATCTGCTCGTCCACATTCCCGGCGAGGCGAGTGGCTTCTACCTCTTCGCCGTCGATTTCCTTCGCCCTTCACCGACCGCACCGATCCCCCCGACGGAGGCGTTGTGGGTGGGGGGCATGGCGCTCGTCCTGCTCATCGTCGTGCGCTGGCTTGCGAACGCCAGCGCTGCCATCCTCGCCACCAGCGTCATCGCATTCCTCATCTGGATGGCGGTGCTCGACATCGGCTCTCTGACCCTGAATGGGTTCGGTCTCGGTCGGCTCGGCCTCGCCGTCGCGTTGTTCTATTCGAGTGTGGTCACGCTCCTGGCCACCGCCGGCAAGCTCAGGTAGCGACAAGGAGATGATCATGAGCAAGGACCGCTGGACACCCGAACAGCTCTTGGCCGAGCTCCGCGGCCGCGAGCGTACCGCGCGCCCTTCGCTGGCCGAGCCGACGGCGCGTGCGACGGCCGTGGTCGCCGAGAAAGGGGCGCGGGCGGGAGCCGCGAAGGCCACGTCGGCACCCGGCCTCGTTCCCAAGCACCGGCGCCTCGGCGAAGTCCCGACCCGGGATCTGGCTCGGATGCTCAATGCGCGGCAGCGTGCGATCTACGGCAAGGACGACCGCAAGGACACGCGCGACGTGACGAACAAGCGGCAACTCGCGTTGGCCAGCGCGTCGGTCGCGCTCGTCGAGGTCGACGATCTCGACCCGGCGCCCGGCGGCGGGTGGAGCCTGCGGACCACATCGTTCCAGAAGGAATACAGCCTTTGCGACAATGAGCGGTACGCAGAGCAGCCGCTGGGCTGCTTCTGCTCGGGCGTGTTGGTTGCGCCGGATGTGATCGCCACTGCCGGCCACTGCGTCGACAACGCCGCTGCCCTGAAGAAGGTCCGGTTCGTGTTCGGCTTTCGCATGGAAAGCGCCACGCAGGCTCGCACGACGTTCCCCACCGCCGACGTCTACCAGGGCAGCGCGCTGATCGGGCGTGCCTTCACCGACGACGGCACGGATTGGGCGCTCGTTCGCCTCGATCGCCCGGTCGTGGGCCGCACGCCGGTGAAGCTTCGCAAGACCGGCAAAGTCGCGAACGACGAGCGCTTGTTCGTCATCGGGCACCCGTGCGGCCTGCCGCAGAAGGTCGCCGGAGGTGCAGAGGTGCGCAACAACGGCCCCCGCGCCTACTTCGTGGCCAACCTCGACACCTATGGTGGCAACTCGGGATCGCCCGTTTTCAGCGCGAAGTCGAACCAGCTTGAAGGGCTTCTCGTCCGCGGGCAGACGGACTTCGTGCTCTCCGGGAGCTGCTACGTCTCGACTGTCTTCCCGACCACCGGCCGCGGCGGCGAGGATGTGACACGGTCGACCGAGTGGGCGGGCCGCCTCGGCACGAAGTCCACGCCCGGCCGCTTGCGCGCGGATACGGCGCGGCCGAAGCGGCGCCGCAAGCAGAGCGGGGCGAGGAGTCGAGCCTCTCGTTGAGAAACTAACGTGGCGTTCCTCACGGTAGCGTCACCGCAGGCTCGCGCGACAGCCCCCACTTCAACGTAGAAAGGACGAACCCTCCGCGTTGCTCGTTCGCGGCTCCCCCGCGCGTTCCCCCGACCGCCAACGAGATCCAGACGTTGCTGGCGAGCTTCAGCTGGCCGCCCACGGACAGCTTGAATGCCGTCGTGCTGTCGCCGACCTTCGGAGACTGGTGAGCGACCTCGCTCTCGATCACCACGGCCCGATCGGCGGCCCCGAGCAGGATTCGCGCCCCCACGCCCGCCGAGTCCTGCTCGAAGAACGTTCCCTGCACGTTCTTGTCGGGAACGAACTCCTTGTTGCGATAGCGAGCCTGGACAATGACCTGCCCGAAGGGGTGTACGACCGGCGGGTTTCCATTCCGGGCCGGCGTGGTCGTCGTGAGTCCGAACGCGAAGGAGGCCCATACCGCGGCCCCCGCGTAGACGAAATCGGCGGACTCGCCCGTGGGGCTCTGCCACGACGGCGCGATACCGACCGTGAAGCTCGAGGCGTTCCAGCGTTGCGCCTTGAACGCCCGGTGACATCCCTCGACCGCCGGCCGGCGTTCAGCCGTCGCTTTCGCGACGTAGGCGTCGCGCGCCGCCTGCGTCAGCAGCGCCGTCGTGGGTGGTGGCGTCACGATGCTGTCCAGACACTCGACCAGCGTCTCGTCGAGACGCGGATCGCCGTCGTCCCACAACGTGGCCCGGAGACCGAGGGCCAGGCGCAGGGACCTGTCGCCCTCGCCGGCTCCTTTCGCCGTGGCCAGCGAGATCTGCGTCCGACCATAGAGCCGGGTGCCATACGACTTCTTGTAATCCTCGTACGTGAGCGTCTTTCCGGAAAACAGGAAGAGGGGCGCAAAGTCCACCGCGATTCCGGACTGCAGGTTTCCCCGCCGGTCGACGCCGTTCAACGCCGTGGTCGCGAGGTCGCGAGGGGACGCGGGTCGGACCACGCTCTCCGGCGAGAGGCCGAGGATGGCGAATGCCGGCGAGTCGGGAACCTCCAAATCGAGCGAGATCAGCTTGACGGGCGCTCCCGTCGCCGGTCCCGCTCCCGCGGTCGCCACCGCCTCCGCGTCCGAGCTGGCGGCCGCCGGGCCGGCCTGGAGACACGTGACCAGCAATGTGGCCACCAGAGCGGCGCGTATCGGCCCGAATCGTACCGAGGCGGCGCTCATTGCGCCACCAGCCGCAAGATGCCGAGGAAGGCCTGCGTGATCGTGAGGGGCCCTGCCTTCTCCACATGACCGCCGGGGACGGTCTTGCCGCTCTGGGTCACGTCCAAGATGACCGAAAACTGCTGTCCGGGAGCCGGAGTGAACGCATCCACCGCCCCAGACCACTGCAAGATGTGCTGGTCAAGCTGCGTCGGGGTCGGCTTGAGCTGGAAGCGGTCTGGAACTTCGTCGGTGCTGAGCCCCACCTCGCGCGCCAGCTCCGTGGTACCCGAAGGATCGAAGAGCTGAATCGTGTAGCTGCCATGCTGTGCTTGACCGAAGGCAATCTCCACGATGACCGGGTCGTTGGTACGACTTACGGTGGCCTCCGGTACCCCTGAGTCCGCGGCCGTCGGCGCGGCTCTCGCCGCGCTCGCAACATGTCCTCGGACGGCACCGACCGTGGGGACGCGTGACATCAGGCGCCGTCCGCTTGGCGTGGGCGGGGCCACCCTGCGCGTCTTCCTGGTGCGGCTCATCCCGTTCGCGCGGCCGTGCTTTCCCCGCCCAGACCCCTTCACCCTTCCACCTGCAGATCTGCTTCGTGCCATCGCCTCCTCCTTTGCTCACCAGAAGGTGAGCAGACTCAGGAGATGGTCATGTTTGAGTCGGCCAGTCAGGCAGAGTGGCCAATGAATCTGACCGCTGACGGACGCCGCGGTCGGGGACTTTAGGAGGGGTCGCCGAGGGTCTCCACCTCTGGTGGTCACGGTTGTCGGAGGCAGACTACTCCCCCTTCGGGGGACGTGGTCAAGCGAAATCTGGCGGCCTTTGCGGCTTGAAGGAAGCGGTTAGGAAACGGTTCTTGAAACACAGCAGGCGGCGGCCGAGCGGCACACGGATAGGAGAATCCTCGCTCGTTCCATGTGGCGCGGCTCCGGCCAAGACCCACGAAGCTAGTCCGAGGCAGCTCCCGACGGATCACGACCATGACGGCGAGCCTCGCGCTCGATCCGCGAATATCAGAGTGATCAACCGTCGCGCTCGCCGCCTCGACCGCCGCCTGGTGTGCTCCAGGGCTCCAACCAAACGGCGGAGCCCTGGAGCGATCTACTCAGGGCTTGACAGGTCGTCCCATATCAGAACGACCAGCCGAGGCCGAGGACGAGCCGGATGTCGTCCTTCTTGGGAACGCTGCCGTCCGCGAGCGGGCGCGGATCCTGAATGCGGTCCCACACCCAGGAGAAGTTGAGGTCGAGGTCGGCGATCTCGATCTTCAATCCCGTGTCGAAGTGGTGGGTGTACTTGCCGGACGCCTCGTCGGTGAAGAACGCGTTGTAGTAGGCGTAGACGTCGATCGACCCGGTGAACTCGTGGTCGAAGCGGGTGCCGATGCGCAGCGCCACGCTGCCGGCGGAGTCGTCGTCGCCGGGGGGAACGCTCGTCCAGTCGGTCGACTGCCAGGCGGGACCGGTCGTCGCGGTCCAGGTCGTGCGGGGACTGTCGACGATATCGTAGCCGACACCCGCGGTGACCGTCCAGCGATTGGCGACGTTCTGGAAGGGGTCGCGGTACCACTCGAGGCCGACCAGGTTGAGGAACAGCCGCTTGCTCAGGAAGCGGTCCCAGCCCAGGGTGACCCGGTGGTTGTTGGACGTGTCCTCGGAGTGGATACGGGTGAGGTTGCCGATGTAATCGATGCCGGTCCGGTCTTTGACCGACCGACGCACCGTCCCGATCCGCGCCGTGAAGTCGATCTGGTCGGTGTTGCCGCTGCGGATGGTGCCGCCCAAGTTGGCGTAGCCGGACCAGTAGTCGATCTCCCTCTTGGCGCCGACGACGATGGTGAGGATCTCCGACCGGGTGAAGGCGGTCTCGCCCTCGTCAGCGATTGTCCGGGCGTTGGTGCCGTCCACGATCAGCCGGCCGGTGACCGGCGGGCGGTTGGCGAGCCCGACCTGCAGGACCCGCGACGAGCGCAGCTCCTTGATGTCGGCGAAGTCGAACGTGTGAACGCCGAGCTCGTCGCTGTCGAACTCGAGCTTCCCGTCGTACATCGAGACGATCTCGCCCTTGAGCCACTCGTCCGACGGGAGCCGGATCCAGTCGAAGTCCGCGGGAAGGCCCTCCGGGGCCTTCGGCTGCCAGGGTTGTTTGGCGTCCTCGGCCCGGGCTGCCGGTGCGGCAAGCAGCGAGGCCGCGAGTCCGGCCGCGGCCAGGCAGAGGACAGGCGCGCGTCGTGCGGGCGGACCGAAGGCTAGCTGAGCCACTCTCATGTTCGTGCTACCGCGGCGGATTAGATCGCTCCCAATTTACAGTGTCAATCCTGGACAGCGAGGGCACGCTAGCTCGACGGCTCGCGTGGCTTCTCCAGTCGAAAGAAAGCCAACTCTTCTGACCGGAGCAACCTTTCCGGAGCAGGACTCGGGGCGGTTCCCCGCCGTGAGGTAAGTTACGCGGCTGTTACTTGACTCGGGCCTCACCACATCACAGAGTGGACTGCGTTCTCGGGGGCGCGCGATGCCGCCCCGCGGATGACCTCCGCGCCGCTACCATCGGGCGCTCCTTATCACGGCATGGCCTGCCCCAGGTCATGACCGAGAAGCAGGTGGAGGCGGATGACCACGCCGGACGTCAAAGCTCGGACCGCCGGGGGGACCGCAGTCCAGGTCGGGAGCAAGGCCCAGAGGCCCGGTGGCAGACGAAGGCGGGGGAAGAAGGTAGACGTGCCGACGAAGGACACTGGCACCCCCGAGACTTCCTGGCTCAAGGTCGGTCAGGGGCTCCTCGGCCGCGTGACCTCGGCTTTCGCGCCTAGCGTCGCACGGCGGCAAACGGACATCATGGAGAAGACCGGCGGTGTGAGCATGAGTGCCGCCGATCTCCGGGCACTGGTGAACGACCTCGCCGACCGCGTCGCCAGCGGTCTCGAGCGAACGGCCGACCGGATCAGCGCGGAGACGCGCGACCCCAAGGTCCGCCGCCGCGCCCTCGCGTTCAAGGTAGACGCCATCCCCGCGGTTTACACCGCGGCCTATCGCGCCGATCCCCTGGTCGCGGCCATCGACACGTGGGGGCTCACCTTTCAGATCAGGGAATACGTGGAGACCGGTGCGGGCCGAGACGCCTTCGGAGCCGAGCAGCCCCTGGCCCGGGCGGAGGCCCGCGACCTGCTCGCCGATGCCGACGCGTTCGTGCAGACAGTGGCCGTCTCGCAGAAAGTGTTCCACGCTACTCGCGTCAAGATGGAGAGCTGGGTCGCGAAGCATCCGATCGAGCATGCATTCTCTTCGCGATCTTCCGTCGCCCCCGTCCTGGCCAAGTGGCGGTCCGAGGATCGGGACGCGCTCATCGCCGCGGGAGAGGTGACGGACACGATCCAGAACCTCTCGGAACGCTTGAACACGTACGCGGCGCAGCTGCCCCGGCAGGTCCGCTGGCAGGCCGAGCTTCTGGTCGCGGAGCTGGCAGAGGAGTATGACGCGCGCGGCCTACTGGGTACCGCGGGCCAAGCAGTCCGCGATGTCCTGGCCGAAGAGCACCGTGCCGTGATCGAGGACGTGAATTGCCAGCGCCAGCAGGCTTTCGATTACCTGACTGCCGAGCGCCTCGCGGCTCTGGCCGCCCTCCGCCAGGAGCGAATCGAGGCCCTCGTGGCGGTGGAGACGCTTCAAATCCAAGCCGTCGACTCCGCCCTGGTCCGCCTGCGGGGTCTCGTGGACTACACACTGTGGCGGCTGGCCGTGCTGCTCACCATACTGATGTTCTCGGCCGCGACGCTCGGGGCGCTCGTCTATCGACTCACGGCAGGGCGTCTCGGCTGAGCGTCCGCCTAGCGGCGCCACCAGGCCCTCTCGCCGAACCACATAGCCAACTTGCCGTTCGACGCGAACGTGCTCTTCATGACGCGGATGGCTACTAAGATGCCGCTCGCGGGCAGGGGAAGACGCGCCGAGGTGAGGGGGGCGAGATGCCCCCCTCAGGCTCGCCTGCAGGTCCGTCTGCAGGCGTCCGTTCCGTCTACTTGATCGCGACGATCACGAACGCGGTCGGCCTGTTGCTCAAGTTCTTCGACTCGTGCTTGACCCCGCGTCCGACGAACTGAACGGTGCCGCGCTGCCACTTGGTCACGATCGGCTTGCCCTCGATGGCGAGCGACAGGTCGTTGGCTCCCATCGAGATCACTACCTGGTCGTAGTCGTGCGTGGTTCCCGGGTCCTCGTGGAAGTCCACCGCCGGCATCGTCTTGTACGCGACCGCGCGCGGGCTCTCCGCGAGCACGTTGATGTCCATCCCCGGTCGCGAGGTGGGCACGCTCGCCGTGCCGGGCTCCTTCGCCTTGAACTCCACCAGGATCGCGTCGATGGGAGTCGTGCCGACGTTGGCCGGCGCGTGGGTGGTGGCGGGCGTAAAGATCGCCGTCTCCTTGCCGATCGCCATGTCCTGGGTCTTCCCGTCCGGCAGCATGAAACGCGCCTTCGAGTCCTGGAGCGAAACGAGCATGCAGTCCGGGTGCGAGTGCATCGGGCTCTTCGCGCCGGGCGAGTACGCGATCTTGAGCACGCGCACGGAGGGGTTGTCGATCAGCACCTTGTAGTGTGCCGCGTCGACCCTCACCGCGTCCTGAGCGGCCGCTGCGAGCGGCACCGCGGACAGGACGAGCGCGAGTTTCAACGTTTTCATGGGATCTCCTCTGGATGTTCGCCAGCGACCGTCGTCAATCTGGCGCCACGAGCGTCCCGGGGTCTGGCGCCCCGGGGCCCAGGCATTCGGCTCCACTCCGGTCCCCAAGACCGCTCGTCGTTCCATTCCTGATTGGAAGCAAAGTACCGGCCGCCGCAGGCCCCGCCGACCTGAACAAGATTCGCGGTCCAGCTGATGCCTGACGGCTGGCTTCAGGGGAACCCTCCAGGGGACTGAGTCCTCCGCGCGCGGACGGCCAAGAGGCGCTCGGGCGGGCATATTAGGGTTCGGATAGCGGCCAGGAGTCAAGCCACACGAGCTGCACACGACCGTGACAAAGAGTTGATAATCGGGCCGGGCGAGCCGTCCGGGACGAGCCGCACGGCGCGAAGCGAGGGGGAGGGTATGGCGATGAAGAACGATGGCACCATCCCAGGGCAGGTCCGGATAGCCGTCGGCCTCCTCCTCGTCCTCGCCGCGGCCCCGGCCTGCGCCCCGAAGGCCGCCCGGCGGCAGACGGACGTCATGGAGAAGACGGGGGCGGTGAGCGTGAGCGCGGCGGCGCTCCGCGCCCGCGTGGACGACCTCGCCGATCGTCTCGCCGGCCGGTTGGAGGAGACTTGCGATCGGATTCGAAGGGAGTCGCGCGACCCCGTCGTCCGCCGTCGCGCCCTCACCGCCAAGATCGAGGCCATCCCCGCCCTTTACAGCGCGGCCTATCGCGTCGACCCCCTCGAAGCGGCCCTGGACGTGTGGGCGCTCGCCTTCCAGATGGCGCAGTTCATGGAGGGCGAGGGCCGGGAGGTGTTCGGACCCCAGCAGCCCCTCGCTCGCGATCTCGCCCGCGACGTGCTTGCCGACACCGACGAGGTCATCCGGGGCATCACGATCTCCCCGGAGGCGTTCGCGAGGGCTCGCGTCCGGGTGGAACACTGGGCGAAGACTCATCCGATCGACCGAAACTTCACGTCGCGCCCGTCCATAACCGCGTCGCTGGCCGACGTGCGCGCCGATCGAGACGCGTTCGTCGCGGTGGGATCGGTCTCGGACACGCTCGAGAACGTCTCGGAGCGCCTGAACACCTACGCGGCCCAGCTCCCGAAGCAGGCGCGCTGGCAGGCGGAGCTGATGGTGGCGGACATGACGGCGGAGCCGGTGGTCGCGGACGTGCTGGGCGACGTCCACGCGCTGGGAACGACCGCCCGCCACGCGAACGAGCTGCTCGACGACGTGCCGGGCCTCGTCGGCGCCGCCAGCTCCCCCATCCGCGAGATGCTGGCCGCGGAGCGCCGGGCCGTTCTCGAGGGAGTGAACGTCCAGCGCCTGCAGACCCTGGAATTCGTGACCGCGGAGCGCCAGGCCGTCCTTGCCGCCGTGCGCGAGGAGCGGATCGCCACGCTCGAGGCCCTCCAACGGGAGCGGATCGAGTCCCTCAAGGAGATCGACGTGATCAAAACGCGGGCCGTGGACGCCTCGGTGAGCGGTCTCCGGGATATCGTCGACTACGCCCTGTGGCGGGTGGCCGTGCTGCTGCTGCTCCTCATGTTCGCGGCCACGGTGCTCGGAGTGGTCGCCTACCGGCTCACGCGGGGGCGCCACGGGGGCGCGGAGGAGGCCTGATCTCCGCGCCCGCTCCCCCCGCCCCTGTGGCCGCGGCGGCGGCGCCGTCTCGCCTGGACGACCTCCAAATCATCGAGGGCATCGGCCCCCAGATCGCCGAGCTCCTGCGCCGCTGCGAGCCCGGCCGGATCATGTCGATCCGCGTGACCTCCGGTTGACGCTGTGCGCCTCGGGGACGCCGTCGCCGCGGGGCGGATCCACCCCGCGAGCGCCGGCTGGAGCGAGTCCAGCACGGGGGCGGCGCCGGCCTCTCACTTGAACAGCGGGAGGTAGTTCTCGAACCGTTCGGGGTAGTGGACGGAGAAGTGATTCTGGGCCACGCCCCGCGCGAGCGGCCACTGGAAGAGGGTGCGGATCTGGGGCACCTCGCGATCGGGCTCGCTCGACCTCGCCCGCGGCGAGGGAGTCGTTGTAGTACACCTCGAGGACGATCAGGGGCTTGCCGCCGTCGTTCGCGGAGCGCAGCTCCTGCCCGACCGACACCAGCCGCGAGGCCTCGTTGTCGTAGACGTCGACCGCGTACTCGGCGGGCCGGCTCCCCGCCTGGTCAAGGTCGCGGATGAGCTGCGTGAACCGACCCGGACTGCCCACCACCGAGAAGGCGACCGTCCGCGTGGTCCCGAAGCGGCTCACGTAGTCGCGCCAGAGGCGCACGAGGTACGGTCGTGACTGGCCGTCGACTCGACCCCCGAGCTCCGCGTCCAGATCGTAAGTCACGGCCACGGGGCTCGCCCCGAGCTCCTGTTCGACGACGTCCCGCGTCGTGGTGATGAAGCTCAGGTTCTTGAGATAGGCGCCCTCGTCCCACTGCGTCCACTCCCAGGGAGCCGACCCGTCCTGGGTGGCAAAGCGGAACACCACCTCCAGGTAGCCGGCTTCGCGGATGAGCCGAAGCACGCTGCGCAGGTTTGCCTCCTGCGTGGGGAAGAGCCGCCCGAGCCGGGAGTTCACGGAGTGCCCATAGGTCTCGTTCTGGGAGATCGCGGCGAAAGGCGAGAGGTCCGCGAACCAGAGGACGAGAGAAAGGCGCCGCTGCCCGTTGGCGAACATGGTCAGAAGCTGCTGCTTCACGGTGTCGGGGTCGAGGTGGTACATGCCGATGACGGGGCGGACGTCGCGGACCCAGATCTCGTCCCGGGGGTCCGTGATGTACTCGCCCACCGAGTACATGACGTAGTTGGAGCCGCCCACCTCGAAGGGGAGCGCCTGCCCGCTCGGAGAAGGCGTGGGCCGGGGGGAGGGAGAGCCGCAGCCCATGCCCAGGGGCAGGCCGGCCACGGCCATCGCGATCGCGACCCGGATGACCCTCTTCACGTTCCCGGGGAGCCGCCGCCTACGCGGAGACCGAAGCCCGCCGGAGAAGCCACCTCCCGCGACATCCTATGTTCCCTCGACAGGCATCCTATCCCCTCCCAGTTCCTCGACTCATCTCAGCATGAGGAACTGGGAGGGTTGGATCGCACGATCCTCCGGGCGATGCTCGTTGACACGAGGGCTCAACTCCCCCTATCCTCTCGCACACAAACGAGCTTCGGGTCCCGCTACTCGCTCCAGAAAGCCGATATCGAGGCCATGACTGTCCATCTCGTCAACCCCAACGACAACTCCTTCGGCATCGGGATCATCGTCCCCCGCTGGCTGTACGTCCTGGCCGCCGCCACTCCCGAACGCTTCGGCGTCCCCTCGATCGTCGATGAGACCCTGGACCCGATCGATCCCGCGTCGATTCGTCCCGGCGACGTCGTGGGGATCGGGATCCACACCCTGAACGCCCTGCGAGGGTACGAGGTGGGACGCCTCGCGAGAGAGCGCGGCGCCCACGTCATTTACGGGGGAATCCACGCCTCCCTCTATCCCGAGGAACCGTTCGAGCGAGGGGCGGCCTCCGCCGTGGTGCGGGGAGATGGAGACGTCCTCTGGGGCCAGGCTCTCGAGGACGGCGCGCAGGGGACGCGGCAACGCGTCTACGAGGGCGGACGGATCGATGCCGCTCTCTTCTTCCCGGCGCGGTGGGAGCTTCTTCCCGCCGATCGCTACATGATCGCCTCGGTGCAGACGGTGCGGGGCTGTCCCAAGCACTGCTCGTTCTGCTCGGTCTGGCGCACCGACGGCCAGAAGCCGCGCCAACGCGCCTCCGACGTCATCCTCGAGGAGGTCGTGCAGCTCCGCCGGATGGGATTCCGCTTCATCCTTCTCGCCGACGACAATTTCTACCCCGTCACGAAGCGCGATCTCGAGCTTGCAGCGAGCCACCGGGATACTACGCGGCTCCAGGAGCTGAGCGCCATCCGCAACGAGCGATTCGAGCTCATGGATCGCCTGTCCAGGCTTCCCCCCGACACGATCTTCTTCACCCAGATCACGATGGAAGCGGCGGACGATCCGGACTATCTCGAGGCGATGAGGCGGGCGCGGGTCAAGGGCGCTCTGGTGGGCATCGAATCGGTCACGGCCGAGGGGCTGAAGGCGGTCTACAAGGAATTCAACAGCGCCGGGGATGATCTCGTCGAGAAGCTCCGCGCGTTCGTGAAGTACGACGTCCGGATCCTGGGGTCCTTCATCTTCGGGCTTTCCACGGACCGTCCGGACACCTTCGACGCCACTGCTTCGCTCGCGCAGAAGGCGGGACTCGACTTCGCGCAGTTCGTGACCATGACCCCCTTCCCGGGAACGGTGGACTTCCAGGGATGGCAGAAATCGGTGGACGAGCAGGGTCTGAGCGTCGACGGCATCCCCTTGAGTCGCTTCTGGCTCATTCCCAAGAACCGGCGCCCGAAGCTCTTCCTGCCCCATCCGGCGATGTCCCACGAGGAGATCCGGGCCCGGACCCTGGAGGTCTGGAACCGCTTCTACCGTCTTCCCGCGGTCTGGAGGCGATCGGCCCACGCCGCGAACCTCCGCGATCGCCTGGCCTACGTCCTCATCTCGAAGCTCTTCCCCCAGATGTTCGCGAATAGCGGTCTCGCCACGGATAGCGCCCGTGCCGGACGCGCCCGGCAACTGGCCCGCTGGATCGCCAAGCCCTGCCGGCGGGTGTTCACCGCGAAGCCGATGCCCGAGCTGGAGGTGCCGGCGACGGCTTGAGGCTTCCCCTCGGCCCCGACGCCGGTCGGGCGAAGAGCTCTTCCGCCACAAGGACCGATAGGCGATGCCTTCCGCGGTGATGTGGGATTGGGGGGCACCGCATCGCAGGGACCTTCGGGAAGGCTGGACATGGCGCTCGAAACAGTGCGCGCGGGGGCTGACGAGCTTCTTGAGCGAGAGTGGGTTCCCCAACAGGCCCCGAACATACGAAGGGCCGCCGGTGCCTCTCCTTGAGCCCGCGCAGGTGGTGGACCCAGCGAGGACGGGGAGTGGGGTATTGCCTAGTTGGGGGGCTTAGTCAGGGTTGACCGGCTGGTCCCCCCGAATCTGGCCAATGGCCTCCTCGACCGCCGGCCGGATCGGGTCGTACTTGGCCGCCTCGGCGAGAGCGGGCAGGGCGTCTTTCGCCGCGGGGCCGATCTTCCCCAGGGCCTTCGCCGCCCACTGCCGCAAGCGGCCCTCCCTGTCCTTGAGAGCGCGGACGAGAGCCGGCATCGCCTCCCTGGCGTCGGAGCCCATGCCCTCGAGGGCCATCGCCGAAGCCAACCGGACGTCCAAGTCCGGGTCCGCGAGCCCCGAAGCCAGTGCGGGCACACCCGCCTTGCCCTTTGGTCCCATCCCCCAGAGCGTGGTCGCGGCGCGGGCCCTCAGCCGCGCGTCATTGCTTCCGAGCAACTCGATGAGGGCAGGGACGGCGGGCTCGCCGATGCGGATCAGGGCTAGGTTGGCCTCACCGCTGACGTCAGGGTCGGCGCTCTTGAGGGCGGTGATGTTGGCGGCGACCAGGGCGGCGATGTCCGGGCCTGCCTCCTTTTCCCGACAGGCAGTCAGGAGGGCGAGGCCGGCGAGAAAAGCGACGGATCTCTTGCGCACCGATCAAGTCTAACTGATGGCTCCCGCGGCACCGTTGTGATGGGGTTTGGTGGGCCCGTCACTCGGGGAGCCCACAAGAGCCTATCCTAGCGGGCGGGAATTCGATCGCTCGCGAAGGTTCAGGATCCGGAAGTGACGGAGCGTGACGCGCGGGAGAACGAGCCGATCGCCCCACGGTCCTAGCGGAGGAACTGTCCATGTCCACCGGAAGTCCCCTCAGCGAGCCCGCTCATGGCTACCTATCCGAGGAGTCCAAACGACGCTTCACTCTCGTTGCCGGGATCCTCGGCGCCGTGTTCTTCGTGGCCCAGTTTCTGCTGCCCATGCTCGTCATGTTCATGTTCATGATGCCGATGATGATGGGGAGCCAATTCTCCAGCGCGGACGTCGACCACGCGGTGCTGTGGCACGACGAGCTGTGGCTCATCGAGCGGACGACCCAGGTCAACTGGCGTGATCCCGAGCACTCCGTGACGCCGTTGGCTCTCAAGCACCTGTACGTTGCGGACCTCTCGGATGCCGGTCCCGCGCTCCCCCTGGAGCCGGGCGGGAGGGATTCGAGCCAGGCACTTCTGCCCGCGGGGGACCGTCTCTGGATCATCGGAGCGGACGGGGTCAGCTACTACGAAGGTGGGTCCCTCACGCGCCTGAGCGGCGCGAAGCGACCTCCCCGCGCGACCAGGCCCTTCCTCTACGGGGGGCGTCCCGCGGTCATCTCCCTCGGGACCCATCCCACTCTGGCCACTCTGCAGACGGAAGGGGCTCGGGCGGAGTGGAGCAGTCAGGATTTCCCTTTGGGTGTACCCCCCGAACGCGGGTCGCTTCGAACCTTGCAGGCAGTGGAAGCGAGCGGAGGCCTCCATCTCTTCGCCCAGCTCTGCACCGAGGAGCCCGAGCGTTGCTCGCTCAGCTACCGCGAGCCGGAACACGCGACATGGCGTCCTATGCTCGAGGACGACTGGGGCCGGCCTGGCCAAACCTGTCCACCCCGGGTCGATCGGCTCTCCTTCGCGAGCTGGACAGTGATGGCCCTGGGGGCAGGCCCGACCGTGGTTCTCTCGGAGGAAAAGAGGGGACGTGCGAAGGTTTTCTGGGTTCTAACGGTTACCGAGGGCGGCGGGGAGACGGCGCGCATCGAGCTGGAGCGAGAACGCCTGACCTGGGCCCGTTGGCGTGCGTTTCCTCTGGAGGGCCGCCGCCTCCTTCTCCTCTCGGAGGGGATGCCGGGCAGTCTGAGGTTGGCGGAGATAGTCAGTGGCCGAGTCGTCCGCTCGGTCAGGAAGGCAGGGTCATTCCCCTTCGGGCCCAACATGATGCTCTTCATGACGATCCCTCAGCTCCTGCCGATCCTGCTCTCCATCGTGCTGGCCTTTCTGCTCACGGTCCAGATGCGTCGGCACAGAGTGCAGGTCTACGTCTTCGGGGGGCACCGGAGGGTATTCGCCTCGCTCTGGCAGCGGGCGCTCGCGCAGTTGGTGGATATCGTCCCGTTCGTGGCTGGATTCCTGGTGCCCATGGTGCCGATGTGGCGGATGTTCTCCGACCCGGAAAGCCTCATCGAGCGCGGGCCCCTGTTCCCGTTGCTCTTCTTCGGCCTCTTCGCCGCAGCCTTCGTGTGGGGACTGCTGGTCCTGGCCGCCTTCAGCTACTTCGAGGGCCGTTTCGGCAAGACGCCTGGCAAGTGGCTCCTGGGCATCCGCGTCCTCGGGACGGACCTGGAGCCGTGCGGTTTTGGGCGCGCGCTCCTGCGCAACCTGCTGACCTTCGTCGACGGCTTCTTCAACTTCCTGGTCGGAGCGCTGCTGGTCGCCCTCACGGAGAATTGGCAGCGCCTCGGCGACCTCGCCGCTCGAACGATCGTGGTGGTCGACGAAGCCCCTACGCGAGGTTCATCTTCTGCAGCAGCGCCGTGAACCTGGGGTGCGACCAGAGGCTCGCGAATAGGAACGAGCCCTTGATCCCGTACACCGCACCCGCTCGTTGTTCGTAAGCTCGTTCCAGCCAGTCGATCGCCTCGTCGGCCTGGCCCAGGCCCGCGTACACGTAGGCGAAGTGGTAGGGAGCGACGTATTGCTTCGCTGACAGCTCTTGCAGCTCCCGAAGCACCTGCCTCGCTTTGTCCGGTTGGCCCGCCATGCCGTACGCCTTGCCGAGCTGGCCGAGGAACATCGTGCCCCCCGGAGACAGGGCAACCGCCCGCTCGAGGGCCGCCACCCCCTCGGCCTCCCTCCCCAGCTTGAGCGCGGCAAAGCCCAGGAGCGAATGCCCGCGTGAATAGCCAGGGTCGAGCTCGATCACGCGCCTGGCCTCCGTGCGCGCTTCCTCGGCTCGACCCGCGCGCAGCAGGTAGGAAGCGACGTCCGAGCGGTGAGCCAGCGGGTCCAGCTCACGCGCCCGCCGGACCGCCCGGAGCGCTTCGTCGTGACGCCCCAGCGACGAGCAAAGCCAGCCAACCTATACCTATAAACCTATACCTATAACCTATAGGCCTAGATCAGACCTCCAGCCCCTCCTTGATGTGCTCGGGTTCCACGAGGTACTCCGCCTCGTAGCCCGCCTCCAGGCCCCCGTCCGCCCGCTCCACCACCTCGTCCGGGATCTTGATGCGGCGGTAGAACTCCATCCCCGTGCCCGCGGGGATGAGGCGGCCCATGATCACGTTCTCCTTGAGCCCGCGCAGGTGGTCGATCTTCCCGCTGATCGCGGCCTCGGTGAGGACGCGCGTCGTCTCCTGGAAGCTGGCCGCGGAGATGAAGGAGTCGGTGCTGAGCGAGGCCTTGGTGATGCCGAGGAGGAGCGGATGGCCGCTCGCCGGCTTCTTGCCAGCGGCGATGAGCCGCTCGTTGTCGGACATGAACCGGAACTTGTCCACCACCTCGTCGATCAGGAACTCGGTGTCCCCCACGTCCTCCACCTTCACCCACCGCATCATCTGGCGGGTGATGACTCGATGTGCTTGTCGTTGATGTTGACACCCTGCAGTCAGTAGACCTCCTGGATCTCGTCCACCAGGTACCGCTGCAGCTCCTTCTCCCCCTTGACCCGCAGGATGTCGTGGGGGTCGATGGGCCCGTCCATCAGGGCCTCCCCCGCCTTCACCCGCTCGCCTTCCTGAACGCTGATGTGGGCGCCCCGGGGAAGCTGGCACTCCCGCGGCTGGTCGTCGTCGCCGGTCACGAAGATCTTCCGGTGCTGCTTGGCCACGTCGCCGTACCGCACCTGCCCGTCGACCTCCGTGATGACCGCCGGCTCCTTGGGCCGCCGCGCCTCGAACAGCTCGACCACTCGCGGCAGACCGCCCGTGATGTCCTTGGTCTTGGCCGTCTCGCGCGGGATCTTGGCGAGCACGTCCCCCGCCGCGACCTCGGCCCCTTCCTCCACCATGAGGTGGGCGCCGCTGGGGAGGAGGTACTTCTTGGTGGTCTTCCCCTTGCTGTCCGCAGGGGAGCATGAGCCTCGGGGCCTGCCCCGATCCGCGGGTCTACGAGCGCGCCAACTACATGCTGACGCTCCAGGGCTGGCGGGGGGGTGACTGACCCGGGAAAAGCGCAGGAGGGCCGGCCGAGGCCGGCCCTCCTGCAGGCGTGACCCGGCGCCTGCCGAGTAGCGATCAGGCGGCAGGTCGACTCAATCTAATGCCCCATGTCGTGAGGCACCTTGACGGTGACGTCAGCACTGTTGCTGCCCGCGTTGTCTGAGCAGGTGACGGTGATCGTGTAGATGCGACCGGTGCCGTTGCCCGCGCGCTCGGCGCGGAGGCGGACATGGTGAGAATCCAGGACGATCCAATCAGGGGCCGTGTCGCCGTCACCGGTCCCGTTGACAGGTTCGTTGCTGGCCACGTCGAGTGAGCAACTCGTCCCCGCACCGGCCGCGTAGTTGACCGTGACGGTGACGAGCTTGTGGTTGGGCGGCCAGAGCACCGAAGGCGTGACGGACGCATTGGCGATGCAGGTCGGGAAGCGGAAACGACCAATGCGCGTCGACCAGCAGGCGGTGCTCAGGATGCCGCAGGGGATCTGGCCCACGCTGTTCGTGGTGTTGTAGTACTCGTTCGTGTACCAGAAGGTGCACTGGTCCGTGGGATCGACGGTCAATCCGCTGTAGTCTCCCCAGCGTGACGCGGCGTTTCCCTGTGATCCTGCCCCCGCCCACAGCGTCGCCTCGCCCTGGAACAAACCACCCGGAGGGTCCGAGGCCAGGCGCCCCGCGTAACGCAGGGACGGATAGGTGATCGTGCTCGAAACGCTGTAGCCGACGGCCAGATTGCCGCTGCCGTCCATGGCCGCGCTGCCCATCCAGCGGTGGTCCGTGTCCGGGGCGAACGTACCCTGGTCGTTGACGCTGAACGGCCCGCCGCCGGTACGGCGCAGCTCGTAGTAGCGAACCCCAGCCTGATGACCGGTGGTGGAGACTGACGGGGTGAAGTTCACGTCCACGGTGTGGTTGACCACCAGCGATTCGTAGGTGCCGAAGTTGCGATACTGCATCCGGTGCATCAGCCGGTCCGCGATTCCATCCAGCTTGGCGTTGCAGGAAGCCGCCGGGTTCCCTGGGATCAGTGGCTGATCGATGTCATCCCTGAAGTCGAACGTGCCGACTGAACAGAGGCCACTCAGCGAATTGAGTGTCGGGTCGAAGGCCGCCACCGGCACCGGCGCGGCGTAGGAGCTTTCCGGTCTTTCCGTGAAGGTCGAGTTGGCGGGTACGGCGAAATCCACGTGGAAGTCAAACAGCCTCAGGCCGTCTGCCGGGTCCCCGAAGTTGACCGCCGTGAAGTAAGCGAAAGTGTTCGGTGTACCCGCGGGCGGGGCCGGGCCGTCGAGGTCCGACGGCAGCGCGCCGCCGATGCCTTCAGGATGCGTGGCGAGGTTGAGGTTGAAGTAGATCAGGCTCGCTGACGGATTGCCCAGCAGCATCTTCTTGCGATCGAACGCGTAGGCGCCCGTGCCGTTGAAGGGTCCCCCGTTGGTGAACTGGTTGACCGTCATGTAGTAGCCGTCTGGCCACACGCCCAGCTTGGGATAATCCGGGAACTCGTTGCCCGGGGTGACAAAGTCGTACAGGAAGTACGCGCCGGTCGGGTTGGGCGTCTTAGAGATGGCGATGCACTCGTGATAGGGGGGCGGAAAGCCGGTCTGGAAGGCGAACTGGCTGAGCAGCCAGCGGTCCGCCAGCGGGTCGTACAGGACGACGGGGTCACCGTTGTCGTTCGTAGAGCAGATGCCTCCGAGGGCGGCGAACAGACTGCTCAACTTCAGGGGGGCCGTCAGGGGCGTCCCCGACTTGTTGTAGACCCTGAAGAGGAGGTTCACGATCTGAACGTAATGGTTGGGCCCCACATCGCCGTTGGTATCGGGTGGGAGGACCCTGAACCCAAAGGCATTGGCGTTGTCGAGGTTGTTGATCCCGTTGAACGTCAGGCTGGGGGACGGCGCCGCCAGCGTCGGGGCGAACATCTGAACGACGGGATCGGCCTGGGCTTGGGGGGCGGCTCCCAAGGTCTGCGGACTCTGGCCCCGGGCCTCACCTTTGGGCAAGGGGAAGTTGACGGTCTCGTAGGCGTCGACGGCGACCGCTGCCTGAGGTGCTAAGACGCGCTTGGGGGGCGTCAAGGACGACAGCGGTGGGGAAACGGCAAACCCTGTGGCCCGTACGAGGATCGGCTTCAGCTCCTGCCCTGTCTGGGCCGACGAGTCCTGGGTGTGAGTAACCGCCACGGCGAGAGGCCAGACGAACGCGCACGCAAACAAACCCACCAGCAATCGCTTCATTTAATCGACTCCATCAGGGTGAAACTGGTCTCAAAACGCGCTGGTCTGGGAGCACACAGACCACGCTTTCTGCATAACGAGCACCCTGCTGATAGGCTCGTGCGGCACCCAAGAGCAATGGTCTTTTTGGCTCATCTCCGTGAAGGAGGGCTTGGACGACAGCGACGCCGGCTTTCCGTATCAGGCGCGAGGCCGCCGCGGACCCTCAGCCGGCGAGGCGCCACCCCCTGCCCTCGCCGTCGCAGAAGAGCAGGTCGAACGGCGCATCCCGGTAGCGCGAATACCGGCGCAGCCGGCAGCGGATCTCGTAGGCGTACATTCCCGGGTCCAGGTCCGTCTCCGCTGTGGAGATGCTCAGCCCGGGGCCGTGCACCTTGACGGACCGCTCCTCGTACACGCGCAGAAACTCCTCGAGGTGCTGCTCGACCATACGGAACAGGGGCGTGTCCCGAGCCCGCCGCGGCCTGTAGACCCGACAGGTGATCTCCACACCAGCCGACAAGCCGGTGGGAGAGCGACCGGCGAAAAAACGGAAGGGGCGGCTGCCCCCCCAGGCCCGTCCACCACGGGCGAGTGGGAGTCTCTACCGGGGGGCGTGTCAGGGCAGGTCCCGCGCGGGCAAGGCTCGCGGCACCCAGCCCTATCGGGTCACCATGAGGGTCGCGGCCTGGACGTCTTTTCCTCGGCCCACCGCTGAAGGCATCCCTCGAACGGCTGCTGCGATCCTGCGGGTCGGTCAAGACACGAAAAGGGCCGCCGGTGCCTCGCGGCACGGGCGGCCCTCGTTTGCGAATCCGGAATGACCGGGGTCTAGTTCAGACCTCCAGCCCCTCCTTGATGTGCTCGGGCTCCACGAGGTACTCCGGCCCTCCAGGCCGCCCTCCGCCCGCTCCACCACCTCGTCCGGGATCTTGATGCGGCGGTAGAACTCCATCCCCGTACCCGCGGGGTGAGGCGGCCCATGATCACGTTCTCCTTGAGGCCGCGGAGGTGGTCGACCTTCCCGCTGATTGCGGCCTCGGTGACGAGGGCGGACATGCCGGTGTTCCCATCCACCTGCGCATGAACAGACTGCGCGATAATGCAACATGGTCGTCTATCTCGATATCTGCTGCCTGAAGAGACCGTTCGACGATCAGGCCCAGCCGCGTATTCGCCTTGAGGCGGAGGCGGTGCTCGGGCTCCTGGCCTCAGATGCCGCGCGAGTCACCTTCGTCCGGTCAATAGCCCACGACCTCGAGAACGACCAAAATCCGCTGGCCTGGCGGGCGGAACGCGTCAGGGGTTGGCTCAGCAACCGGCCGGTCGCGACCACAGATGCTGAGCCGCTGCGGGCGAGAACTTCGGAGCTGATCAAGGGTGGTCTGAACGGCTTCGACGCCCTTCATCTGGCCTGTGCCGAGTCTGCAGGCGTCGACGTCTTCGTCACCTGCGACGACGGGCTGTTGGCAGCGGCACAGCGGCTCGGGCCCGCGATCAAAGTGCGGGTGGCAGAACTGACACAAATCGCCAGGGAGGTGCTGTGATGACGTCTACCATCACCAATCCCGTCGAGCTCAGGAGTCGGGGATTCCAGGCGCTCGTCAAGGAGCTGGGTTGGGTGAACGCCGTGCGATTCCTGCGTGAGTACGAAGCCGGGGGTGGTGACTACGTGCGCGAACGCGAGGCCATCCTCCCGGTTTGGGACGCGGAGACGTTGGTAAGGAAGGCCCTGCGCAAAGAGTAGCGGGAGTGGATGCCGTCGGGAGAAGCCGACGCGACATGCGAAGGGCCGCCGGTGCCTCGCGGCACGGGCGGCCCTCGTTTTCGAATCCGGAATGACCGGGGTCTAGATCAGACCTCCAGCCCCTCCTTGATGTGCTCGGGCTCCACGAGGTACTCCGCCTCGTAGCCGCCCTCCAGGCCGCCTTCCGCCCGCTCGACGACCTCGTCCGGGATCTTGATGCGCCGGTAGAACTCCATCCCCGTGCCCGCGGGGATGAGGCGGCCCATGATCACGTTCTCCTTGAGCCCGCGCAGGTGGTCGATCTTCCCGCTGATCGCGGCCTCGGTGAGGACGCGCGTCGTCTCCTGGAAGCTGGCCGCGGAGATGAAGGAGTCGGTGCTGAGCGAGGCCTTGGTGATGCCGAGGAGGAGCGGATGGCCGCTCGCCGGCTTCTTGCCGGCGGCGATGAGCCGCTCGTTGTCGGACATGAACCGGAACTTGTCCACCACCTCGTCGATCAGGAACTCGGTGTCCCCCACGTCCTCCACCTTCACCCACCGCATCATCTGCCGGGTGATGACCTCGATGTGCTTGTCGTTGATGTTGACACCCTGCAGTCAGTAGACCTCCTGGATCTCGTCCACCAGGTACCGCTGCAGCTCCTTCTCCCCCTTGACCCGCAGGATGTCGTGGGGGTCGATGGGCCCGTCCATCAGGGCCTCCCCCGCCTTCACCCGCTCGCCTTCCTGAACGCTGATGTGGGCGCCCCGGGGAAGCTGGCACTCCCGCGGCTGGTCGTCGTCGCCGGTCACGAAGATCTTCCGGTGCTGCTTGGCCACGTCGCCGTACCGCACCTGCCCGTCGACCTCCGTGATGACCGCCGGCTCCTTGGGCCGCCGCGCCTCGAACAGCTCGACCACTCGCGGCAGACCGCCCGTGATGTCCTTGGTCTTGGCCGTCTCGCGCGGGATCTTGGCGAGCACGTCCCCCGCCGCGACCTCGGCCCCTTCCTCCACCATGAGGTGGGCCCCGCTGGGCAGGAGGTACTTCTTGGTGGTCTTCCCCTTGCTGTCCTTGATCTCGATGCGCGGCTGCTTCTTCTCGTCCGGGGACTCCATGATGACGAGTGCGGACATGCCGGTGTTCTCGTCCACCTGCTCGTGCACGGTCTGGCCGTCGAGGACGTCCTTGAAGGCGATTTCGCCCTCGTCCTCGGTGAGGATGGTGAACGAGTAGGGATCCCACTCCACGAGGAGCTGGCCCTGCTTCACCTCCTGGCCGTCCTTGATCTTGAGGCGGGCGCCGTACACCACCGCGTGGCGCTCGCGCTCCCGGCCCTTCTGGTCGTGAATCACGAGCGCGCCCGAGCGGTTCATGACCACGAGGTCACCCTTCTTGTTCTTGACCGTGGTCAGGTTGTGGAACTTCAGGATGCCGGAGTTCTTGGCTTCGAGCGTCGTCTGCTGGGTGGTGTGGCTGGCCGTCCCTCCGATGTGGAACGTGCGCATGGTGAGCTGGGTGCCCGGCTCCCCGATGCTCTGGGCGGCGATGACGCCCACGGCCAAGCCCATCTCCACCAGCTTCCCGGTGGCGAGGTCGCGGCCGTAGCACAGGGCGCACACCCCGCGCTGGGCCTCGCAGGTGAGCACGGAGCGGATGCGCACCTTCTCGATCCCCGCGGCCCGCGGCAAGAGCCGAGGCAGGAGTCCTCGCGATCCGGCGGCGCCCCGTCCTCCCGGTCCCCCGAGCAAGCGCGGCCCCGCCCCAAGGAGCGCAAGTAGTCCACCGCCCGCGCCTGGCGGAGACGGCGCAGGGCCCTCATAATCGAAGCGATGGCGGCTTCCGCGGCTCGCGTGCCCGCGTGCGCAAGTACCTGGAGCGCGAGTACGGCAGCCAGCGCATCTACCAGCGCGGTCTGCGCGTCTACACCACCCTGGATCCGGGGATGCAGAGACAGGCGGTGCGGGCCCTGCGCAAAGGGGCTCCGGATGCTGGACCGTCGCGCCCGCGTACGCTGTCCATGCTGATCGTATACAGCTTGGCGGGCAGAACCGCCCTCCCCCAATGGCCGGAAGACGATGACGCCTGAACGCTGGCAGCAAGTCGAGCGGGTTTATCACGCGGCGCTGCGGAGCCCGGCCCCCGAGCGGGCGGGCCTGCTGGCCAAGCTGTGCGCGGGCGATGACGCGTTGCGCCAGGAGGTCGAGACCCTGCTCGCGCAGGCCGAAGCGACGGAGTTCCCCGATGTCCCCGCGCTCGCGGTGGCAGCGAGCGCCTTGGGCGCGCCGGCGGCTTCGTTGGTCGGGCGCCGCATCGGGGTGTATTCGATCCAGTCGTTGATTGGCGTGGGCGGGATGGGCGAGGTGTATCGGGCCCGCGACACGAGACTCGGGCGCGACGTCGCGATCAAAGTCCCGCGGGCGCTTTTCGCCGCCGACCCAGAGCGGCTCCGGCGCCTCGAGCGCGAGGCGCGGCTGCTGGCAGCGCTGAATCATCCGCACATCGGAGCGATCTACGGCTTCGAGCAGACGGATGCTGTCAATGGGCTGGTGCTCGAGCTGGTGGAGGGACCGACGCTCGCCGATCGGCTCGCACAAGCCGGGTCCCAAGGACCCGGCCTACCGGTGGATCAAGCGCTAAGGGTCGCGCGCCAGATCGCCGAGGCGCTGGAAGCGGCGCACGAGAAAGGGATCGTCCACCGCGATCTCAAACCGGCCAATATCAAGCTCACGCCGGACGGCACGGTGAAGGTGCTCGACTTCGGACTGGCGAAAGTCGCGGCGGTCAAGACGCCGGACTTGGCGCAGTCCCCCACGCTGAGCAGGGGTGGGACGCGCGAGGGGACGATCGTGGGCACGGCGGCCTACATGAGCCCGGAGCAGGCGCGGGGCCAGCCCGTCGACAAGCGCACGGACATCTGGGCCTTCGGTTGCGTGCTCTACGAGATGCTCACGGGCCGCGCAGCGTTCGCGCGCGACACGATCTCCGACACGACAGCCGCCATTCTCGAGCACGAGCCGGACTGGCAGGCCCTACCCTCCGGCACGCCGTCCAAGATTGGCACGCTTCTCGAACGCTGCCTGCGCAAGGACGCCCGTCGCCGTCTTCGCGACATCGGGGATGCGCGGATTGAAATCGAGGAAGCCGGGAGCGAGCCAGCCGCGTCGAACGTCCAGCCGGTAGCGACCCGGCCCTCACGGCGCAGCGAGTTCGTATGGGCGGTGCTTGCGCTGCTGTTTCTCCTCACGGCGGCCGGTGTGATCCTGCGATCCATGTTGTCCGGGGCGCCGGCGCGCAACGCGCCTGCGGTGCGATTCGACGTCTTTCCGCCCGAAGGCGCCACTCCTTCCGGCTTGTTTCAGCTTTCACCCGACGGCCTGAAGCTCGCGTTCGTGGCGGCCTCGGAATCCAAGCAGCGAATCTGGGTTCGTCCGCTCGGCGCTTCCAACGCCGAGTCACTTACCAGCACCGAAGGGACCGGCCCGAGCTTTTTCTGGTCGGCGGACAGCCAGTACATCGGGTTTTTCGCCGGCGGCAAGCTCCAGAAGGTTGCGGCCACGGGCGGCCCATCCGAGGTCGTGTGCAGTCTGCCCGCAGGCAGGGCTTACTTCGGCTCGTGGAACGCAGAAGGTGTGATTCTCCTGAAGGTGGTCCAGGACCCGGGTACCCCGCTGCTCCGTGTCTCGGCGGCCGGCGGTCAGCTGGCGCCCGCGACGGAACTGGATGCCGCACGTAGAGAGACGTTTCATGGTTTTCCGGGCTTCCTTCCCGATGGCCGCCATTTCCTCTTTCTCACCGGTAGCAGCGAGCACGGCCTCGCCGCTTATGTCGGGACGCTGGATTCCAAGGAACGTCACGCGTTGCCGGGCATCGCGTCTGCACCGCAGTACTCCCCGTCCGGCTACCTGTTCTTCGTCCGCGGCGGGGCGCTCATGGCTCAGCCTTTCGACGTGAATCGCCTGGAGCTGTCTGGGGAGGCTTTCCCGGTCGCCCAGGTGAGCGCCCGCCCAACTCCGCTGTCAGCGGCGTTGCTTCCCGGAGATGTACTCGCCGGGCTGTTCTTTTCGGTTTCGACGAACGGCGCGGTTGCCTACAACCCTGGACCGCCAGCCGCAAACTCCGGGATCACACAGCTTGCCTGGTTCGCTCGGACAGGAAGGCAGCTCGCACTTGCAGCCCCAAGTGGCGAGTATCGCAACCCCGCGCTTTCACCGGACGGTAGGTACGTCGCCTTCGAGCGGGGCACACCGGCCGACATCTGGGTATTGGACATCGAAAAAGGTGTGACTAGCAGAACCACACGTCATGCGGCAGCGGACGTCCTTCCCATATGGTCGCCGGATGGGCGAGCGATCGTGTTCGCCTCGGATCGAGATGGCTCGAGGAACCTGTACGAGGTTGCTTACGGCGTCGTGGGAGAAGAAAGGCAGCTGCTGAAAATGGATGCCGTGCCGACGGACTGGTCACGTGAGGGACGCTACATTGCCTTGGAGTCCAATCGGGATCTCACCGGGACACCCGTCCCGTCTGCCGCTGCCGTCGTTGGACCCCCGCCTTTCGCGGGCATATGGTGGGACGGGACGCTTACCAATCAGCACATTTGGGCTCTTCCTGTGTCGGGCGACTCGAAGGAGCGGAAGCCGCTGCGTGTGACGGAGTCTCGGTTCAGCGAAAGAGCCGGCAGGATCTCACCCGATGGCCATTGGATCGCTTACCTGTCCACTGACCAGCTGCAGGCCCAGCTCCACATCCAGTCGTTTCCACAAGCAGGCACGAAGCGGCAGGTCTCGACGAAGGGTGCAAGCACGCCGCGCTGGAGTCGAGACGGCAAGGAAGTCTTCTACCTTGCTCCCGACGCCACGCTGATGGCCGTCTCCATCAAGTCCACCGGCTCTTCACTGGAGGCCGGCGTTCCCAAAGCCCTGTTCAAGGCGCCTCTCCTCCTGGGTGTCGGGCTCACTCGGGATTACGACGTAGCCGCCGATGGCCGGTTCCTGATCAACGTCACCAATCCCGCGTCCGCAGAGTCGGCGTCCACGCCCATCAGCGTCATCCTCAATTGGTCGGCGGGACTCAGGAGAACCAGGTAGCTTCATCCGCGGCGAAGGCTGGACGTGGGCGACGCCGAGTTCCTCAAGCTCCTCGGCGCCTGAGGACGGCTACTTCTTCGCGACGAAGATGCCCAGCTCCCGGATCTGGTGCTTCGGGACCGAAGAGGGGGCGCCGCTCAGCTGGGGCTTTCCGGGGGGCTCGGGTGGTACGGGCTTCCCGGGCGCACCTGGGGACCGGGCGGGGTGAGCTGGGCTATGGCGGGCGACTCCAGCTGATCTCCACGCCCAGCCCGAAGCCGGGGGGAGAGGCACCGGCCTGATAAGGAGGCGAAGCCTCCGCATACCGGCGCGCAGTTTCGCATTGGCGGGTGCCCGGCAGGGTCCGCTTGGCCCGTACTCGACGAACATACGAAGGGCCGCCGGTGCCTCGCGGCACGGGCGGCCCTCGTTTTCGAATCCGGAATGACCGGGGTCTAGATCAGACCTCCAGCCCCTCCTTGATGTGCTCGGGCTCCACCAGGTACTCGGCCTCGTAGTCGCCCTCCAGGCCGCCGGCCGGCCGCTCGACGACCTCCTCGGGGATCCTGACGCGCCGGTAGAACTCCATGCCCGTGCCCGCGGGGATGAGGCGGCCCATGATGACGTTCTCCTTGAGGCCGCGCAGGTAGTCGATCTTCCCGCTGATGGCGGCCTCGGTGAGGACGCGCGTCGTCTCCTGGAAGCTGGCCGCCGAGATGAAGGAGTCGGTGGAGAGCGAGGCCTTGGTGATGCCGAGCAGCAGCGGATGGCCGGTGGCCGGCTTCTTGCCGGCGGCGATGAGCCGCTCGTTCTCGGACATGAACCGGAACTTGTCCACCACCTCGTCGATCAGGAACTCGGTGTCCCCCACGTCCTCGACCTTCACCCACCGCATCATCTGCCGGACGATGACCTCGATGTGCTTGTCGTTGATGTTCACGCCCTGCAGGCGGTAGACCTCCTGGATCTCGTCCACCAGGTAGCGCTGCAGCTCCTTCTCGCCCCGCACCCGCAGGATGTCGTGGGGGTCGATGGGGCCGTCCATCAGCGGCTCGCCGGCCTTCACCCGCTCGCCTTCCTGGACGTTGATGTGGGCGCCGCGGGGAAGCTGGTACTCCCGCTGCTCGTCGTCGTCGCCGGTCACGAAGATCTTGCGGTGCTGCTTGGCCACGTCGCCGTACTTCACCGCGCCGTCGATCTCGGTGATGACCGCCGGCTCCTTGGGCCGCCGCGCCTCGAACAGCTCCACCACGCGCGGCAGACCGCCCGTGATGTCCTTGGTCTTGGCCGTCTCGCGCGGGATCTTGGCCAGCACGTCGCCCGGCCGCGACCTCGGCGCCGTCCTCCACCATGAGGTGGGCGCCCGAGGGCAGCAGGTACTTCGGTGGTCTTCCCCTTGCTCGTCCTTGATCTCGATGCGGGGCTGCTTCTTCTCGTCCGGGGACTCCATGATGACGAGGGCGGACATGCCGGTGTTCTCGTCCACCTGCTCGTGCACGGTCTGGCCGTCGATGACGTCCTTGAAGGCGATCTGGCCCTCGTCCTCGGTGAGGATGGTGAACGAGTAGGGATCCCACTCCACCAGCAGCTGGCCCTGCTTGACCTCCTGGCCCGTCCTTGACCTTGAGCTGGGCGCCGTACACCACCGCGTGGCGCTCGCGCTCGCGGCCCTTCTGGTCGTGGATGATGAGCGCGCCCGAGCGGTTCATGACCACCAGGTCGCCCTTCTTGTTCTTGACCGTGGTCACGTTGTGGAACTTGACGATGCCGGCGTTCTTGGCCTCGAGCGTGGTCTGCTCGGTGCGTGTGGCTGGCCGTGCCGCCGATGTGGAACGTGCGCATGGTGAGCTGGGTGCCCGGCTCGCCGATGGACTGGGCGGCGATGACGCCCACGGCCATGCCCATCTCCACCAGCTTCCCGGTGGCGAGGTCGCGGCCGTAGCAGAGCGCGCACACGCCGCGCTGGGCCTCGCAGGTGAGCACCGAGCGGATGCGCACCTTCTCGATGCCCGCGGCCTGGACGTCGTTGGCCGTCTCCTCGGTGATCTCCTCGTTGGCGTCGACGATGACCTGGCCGTCGAATGGGTCCTTGATGTTCTCCAGGCTCACCCGGCCCACGATGCGGTCGCGCAGGGGCTCGATGACCTCGCCCGACTCGATGATGGGCCGGATGTCGATGCCGTCCACGGTGCCGCAGTCGTGCTCGCTGATGATCACGTCCTGGCTCACGTCCACCAGGCGGCGGGTCAGGTAGCCCGAGTCGGCGGTCTTGAGCGCGGTGTCGGCCAGGCCCTTGCGCGCGCCGTGGGTGGAGATGAAGTACTGCAGCACGGTGAGGCCTTCGCGGAAGTTCGAGGTGATGGGGTTCTCGATGATCTCGCCCGAGGGGCGGGCCATCAGGCCGCGCATCCCGGCCAGCTGGCGGATCTGCTGCTTGCGAGCCGCGGGCCCCGGAGTCCGCCATGATGTAGATCGGGTTGAACTCCTGCCCTCCTTGTCCTGCTTCTCCATCTCCTTGAACATCGCGTCCGCCACCTTCTCGGTGACGTTGGACCAGATGGCGATGACCTTGTTGTAGCGCTCGCCGTTGGTGATGGCGCCGTCGAGGTACTGCTTCTCGACGTCGATCACCTCCTTCTGGGCGCCCAGCGACCATCTTCTCCTTGCCCTCGGGGATGATCAGGTCGTCGATGCCGATGGAGATCCCGGCCTTGGTCGCGTAGGTGAAGCCCAGGTCCTTGATGGCGTCGAGCATCTCCACGGTCTTCTCGAGGCCGAAGCGCAGGTAGCAGTACTGCACGAGCTGCTGCAGGCCCTTCTTGCGCAGCAGGCCGTTGATGAAGGGGAAGTCCCTTGGGCAGGTGGTCGTTCAGGATGACCCGGCCCACCGTGGTGTTGATGATCTGGTTCTTGACCTTCTGGACCTCGGTGTGGATCACGTCCTGGTCGTCGTAGACGGTGGTGAGGTCGATCAGCTCGCCCGTGTACATGAGGCGGATGGGCGTGAGGGTCTCGACCTCCTTGTGCTCGAGGGCGATCAGCACGTCCTCGCATGCTCGCGAAGGCGCGGCCCTCGCCCTTCGTCCCCTTCTTCTCCTTGGTCAGGTAGTAGCAGCCGAGCACGATGTCCTGCGACGGGATCGCGATGGGCTGGCCGTTGGCCGGGGACAGGATGTTGTTCGAGGACGAGCATCAGCACGCTGGCCTCGATCTGGGCCTCCGGCGACAGGGGCACGTGCACGGCCATCTGGTCGCCGTCGAAGTCGGCGTTGAAGGCCGTGCAGACCAGGGGGTGGATCTTGATGGCCTTGCCCTCGACCAGGATCGGCTCGAAGGCCTGGATGCCCAGTCGGTGCAGCGTGGGGGCGCGGTTCAGGAGCACCGGGTGCTCGCGGATGACGTCCTCCAGGAAGTCCCAGACCTCGGGCCGCTGCTGCTCCACCATCTCCTTGGCCGCCTTGATGGTGGTGACGAGCCCTTCCTTCTCCAGCTTGCTGTAGATGAAGGGCTTGAACAGCTCGAGCGCCATCTTCTTGGGCAGGCCGCACTGGTGCAGCTTCAGCTCGGGGCCGACCACGATCACGGAGCGGCCCGAGTAGTCGACGCGCTTGCCGAGCAGGTTCTGGCGGAAGCGGCCCTGCTTGCCCTTCAGGGTGTCGGAGAGCGACTTCAGGGGCCGGTTGTTGGCCCCGCGCAGCACGCGGCCGCGCCGGCCGTTGTCGAAGAGCGCGTCCACCGCCTCCTGCAGCATCCGCTTCTCGTTGCGCACGATGACGTCGGGCGCGCGCAGCTCGATCAGCTTCTTCAGGCGGTTGTTGCGGTTGATCACGCGGCGGTAGAGGTCGTTCAGGTCCGAGGTGGCGAAGCGGCCGCCGTCGAGGGGCACCAGGGGCCGCAGCTCGGGCGGGATCACCGGGATCACGTCCAGGATCATCCACTCCGGCTTGTTGCCGCTCTTGCGGAAGGCCTCCACGACCTTCAGGCGCTTGGCGAACTTGATCTTCTTCTGGACCGAGTTCTCGGTCCGCATCCGCTCGCGCAGCTCGACCGCGTCCTTCTCCACGTCGACGCGCTTCAGCAGCTCCTTGATGGCCTCCGCGCCCATCGCGCAGCGCAGCTTGCGGGTACTTCTCGCGGAGCTGGCGGTAGCGGTCGTCGGTGACCAGCTCCTGGCGCTTCACCTCCGGGCAGTCCCCGGGGTCCACCACCACGTACGACTCGAAGTAGAGGATGCGCTCCAGGTCCCGGAGGCTGATGTCCAGCAGGTGCCCGATGCGGCTGGGCAGCCCCTTGAAGAACCAGACGTGGCAGACCGGGCAGGCCAGCTCGATGTGGCCCATCCGCTCGCGGCGCACCTTGCGACTGGGTGACCTCGACCCCGCACTTGTCGCAGATCACCCCGCGGTGCTTCATGCGCTTGTACTTGCCGCAGAGGCACTCCCAGTCGGTGATGGGGCCGAAGATCTTCGCGCAGAAGAGGCCGTCCCGCTCCGGCTTGAAGGTCCGGTAGTTGATGGTCTCCGGCTTCGTGACCTCGCCGTGGGACCAGGACCGGATCTTCTCCGGGCTGGCCAGGCGGATCTTGATCGCGTCGAACTCGATGCACGGTCCGTCCGATCTCGAGGTTCGGCCGCATGGGCATCATCAGGCTCATGGCTCCCATTCAACCCGTCAGTGCTTCGTCTTGATCAGCTCGACGTCCAGGCACAGGCTCTGCAGCTCCCGGATCAGCACGTTGAACGACTCGGGCAGGCCCGGGGTGAACACGGTGTCGCCCTTGACGATGGCCTCGTAGATCTTGGCCCGGCCGTAGACGTCGTCGGACTTGGCGGTGAGCAGCTCCTGCAGGATGTGGGCGGCGCCGTAGGCCTCGAGCGCCCAGACCTCCATCTCCCCGAAGCGCTGGCCGCCGAACTGCGCCTTGCCGCCCAGCGGCTGCTGGGTGATCAGCGAGTAGGGCCCGATGGAGCGGGCGTGGATCTTGTCGTCGACCAGGTGGCGAGAGCTTCAGCATGTAGATGTAGCCCACGGTGACCTTCTGCTCGAAGGGCTCGCCGGTCATGCCGTCGATGAGGGTGATCTTGCCCGACTCCAGCAGGTTGGGCCGGAGCGGGTTCCGCTCCTCCTCCGCTGCGTTGGCCTGCTGCCAGGTACTCCTTGATCTCCTTCTCGAGGCCCCGTCGAAGACCGGGCTGGCGAAGTGCAGGCCCAGGGCCTTGGCCGCCCAGCCCAGGTGGGTCTCCAGGATCTGCCCCACGTTCATGCGCGAGGGCACGCCCAGGGGGTTGAGCACGATCTCCACCGCGCGTCCCGTCCGGGAGGTACGGCATGTCCTCGTCGGGCAGGATGCGGGCGATCACGCCCTTGTTGCCGTGGCGGCCCGGCCATCTTGTCGCCCACCGACTGAGCTTGCGCTTCATGGCCACGAAGACCTTGACCAGCTTGATCACGCCGGGGGGCAGCTCGTCCCCCCGCTTCAGCCGGCTCTCCTTCTCCGCGAACAGCGCCTTCAGGACCTCGATCTGGCGCTCGGTCTTGTCCACGATCTCGTTGAGCTCCTCCTGCACCTCGTCCTCGTCGCGCCCTTCACCCGGAGCTTCAGGATGTCGGAGTGGCGCAGCTTCTGCGAGCACGTCCCGGGTGAGCTTCTGGCCCTTCTTGACGACCTTGTCGCCGCGGGCGTTGACGAGGTCGGTCGGCGGCGGTCTTGCCGTCCAGGAGGTCCTCGATCCGCTTGTCGCGCTCGTCCTGGAGGATGCGGATCTCGTCCTTCAGGTTCTTCTCCATCATGAACAGCTCGGCGTCCTCGATCTGCTTGGCGCGGTCGTCCTTCTCGACGCCCTTGCGGGAGAAGATCTTCACGTCCACCACGATCCCCTCGATGCCCGGGGGGCAGACGAGGGAGGCGTCGCGCACGTCGCCCGCCTTCTCGCCGAAGATCGCCCGCAGCAGCTTCTCCTCGGGGGTGAGCTGGGTCTCGCCCTTGGGCGTGACCTTGCCCACCAGGATGTCGCCGGGCTTCACGCTGGCGCCGATGCGGATGATCCCGCTCTCGTCCAGGTTGTTGAGCAGCGACTCCGAGACGTTGGGGATGTCGCGGGTGACCTCCTCGGGCCCGAGCTTGGTGTCGCGGGCCTCGATCTCGAACTCCTCGATGTGGATCGAGGTGTACATGTCCTCCTTGACCAGCTTCTCGCTGACCAGGATCGCGTCCTCGAAGTTGTAGCCGCGCCAGGGCATGAAGGCCACGAGCACGTTGCGGCCCAGGGCCAGCTCGCCCATGTCGGTGCAGGGCCCGTCGGCCAGGATCTGGCCCTTGGCCACGTGCTGGCCGACCTTCACGATCGGCTTCTGGTTGATGCTCGTGTTCTGGTTCGAGCACTTGAACTTGGTCAGGTTGTAGATGTCGGCCCCGATCTCCTTGCCCTTGTCGGGGCCGTCCTGGGCCTCGACGCGGACGATGATGCGGCGCGAGTCCACGGAGTCGACCACCCCGGCGCGGCGGCAGACCACCGCCGCCCCCGAGTCCTTCACCGTGATGTGCTCCATGCCCGTGCCCACGAGCGGCGCCTCGGAGCGGAGCAGGGGCACGGCCTGGCGCTGCATGTTGGAGCCCATGAGCGCGCGGTTCGCGTCGTCGTTCTCCAGGAAGGGGATGAGCGAGGCCGCCACCGAGACCAGCTGCTTGGGCGACACGTCGACGTAGTCGACCTCCTCGCGCTTGGCGAGGATGAAGTTGCCGGTCTTCCGGGCGGAGACGCGCTCCTCGACGATCGGCGCCGTCGTCGCCGAGCTTGATGTTGGCCTGGGCGATCGTGTACTTGTCCTCTTCCCAGGCCGAGAGGTAGAAGCAGTAGGGCTCGACCTCGGCCGGCTTCTTCTTCCGGCTCTTGACCGCGGCGTTCTCCCGCTCCATCTCGTCGCGCTCGACGATGTCGCCCACCTTGTAGTGGGTCTCGCCGGCGTCGAGGACCTGGTAGTAGTCGAGCACCTCGCCCGTTCTTCACCTTCCGGTACGGGCTCTCGATGAACCCGAACTCGTTGATGCGGGCGAAGCAGGAGAGGCTGGAGATGAGGCCGATGTTCGGGCCTTCCGGGGTCTCGATGGGGCAGATGCGGCCGTAGTGCGTGGGGTGCACGTCGCGCACCTCGAACCCGGCCCGCTCGCGGCGACAGGCCGCCCGGCCCGAGGGCCGAGAGCCGCCGCTTGTGGGTGATCTCCGAGAGCGGGTTCGTCTGGTCCATGAACTGGCGAGCTGGCTCGATCCGAAGAACTCGCGGATGCGACGCCATGACCGGCTTGGCGTTGATGAGGTCGTGGGGCATGGCCGTGGCCATCTCCTGGTAGACGCTCATCTTCTCCTTGATGGCCCGCTCCATGCGCACGAGGCCGATCCGGAACTGGTTCTCGAGCAGCTCGCCCACGCTGCGCACGCGGCGGTTGCCCAGATGGTCGATGTCGTCCACGTCCAGGGGGTTCCGGCGCAGCTTGAGCAGGAAGGCGATGACCGCCGTGATGTCGTCGAGGTGCAGGATCTTCTCGGAGAGCGGGTGTCGAGGCCCGAGCTTGGTGTTGAGCTTGAGCCGGCCCACCCGCGAGAAGTCGTACTTCTGCGGGTTCAGGAACATGCCCTCGAAGAGGTTCCGCGAGGAGTCGAGGGTCGGCGGATCGCCCGGCCGCATGCGGCGGTAGATCTCGATCAGCGCCTCCTCCGGGGTCTTGATGGTGTCCTTCTTGATGGTCAGGGACAGCATCGGGCCGATCTCGTCCCGCTCGGGGAAGAAGACCTCGAACGCGCCGACCTGGCTCTCCGCGGTCCTGGATCACGGAGAGGACGCGGGGGGAGAGCGCCTCGTTGGCCTCCAGGACGACCTCGCCCGTCCTGGGGTCCACGATGTCGGCGACGGTGAAGGCCCCCTCGAGGTCGGCCTCGGTGACCTCGATCTCCTCCACCTCGAGCTTCGCGCATCTGCTCGAGGAGCGCGGCGGTGATCTTCTTGCCCGGCGTGGACGCAGCTCCTCGCGCTGTGCCCGAGGCGTCCTTGGGCCCGTGGATGGTCTTGCTCAGCTTCAGGCCCGACCAGGTTCTCGGAGACCTTCCAGTAGAGCTTGCCCTCGCGGACCTGGATGCGGTCCCACCTTGTAGAAGGCTTCAGGATGCTCGGCGTCGGTGCTGAGGCCCAGGGCGCGCAGGAAGACCGTGGCCAGGAACTTGCGCTTGCGGTCGATGCGGACGTGGAGCAGGTTCTTGGAGTCGTACTCGAACTCCACCCAGCTCCCGCGGTAGGGGATGATCTGGGCGGCGAAGAGCCCCTTCTCGGGCTGGGAGAAGAACACCCCCGGCGAGCGGTGGAGCTGGCTGACGATGACCCGCTCGGTGCCGTTGATGATGAAGGTCCCGTTCTCGGTCATGAGCGGGATGTCGCCGAAGTAGACCTCCTGCTCCTTGATGTCGCGGATGGTCTTGGCGCCGGTCTCCGGGTCCTTGTCCCAGACCACCAGGCGGATCGTGACCTTCAGGGGCACCGCGAAGGTCATGCCCCGCTCCTGGCACTCGTCCACGTCGTACTTGAGCTTCAGGCCCACGGGCTCGTCGCAGGTCTCGCAGGTGACCGGCTTGTTCTCGTTCAGGTGGCCGCACTTCGGGCAGTGGATCTCGCGGTCGCCGCGGGGGTCGGTGATGAGGGTGGCCGCCGCAGAAGGTGCAGGGGCGGCCCAGCTTGTCGAGGCCCACCAGGCGGCCGCACTTGCACTCCCAGTTCCCGATCGAGTACTCGACGAACTCCAGGGAGCAGTTCTCGCGGAGGTCGGTGATCGGGAAGACGCTCTTGAACACCGACTGCAGGCCGGCGTCCTCCCGGTCCCCGGGCAGCACCCGCATCTGCAGGAAGCGCTCGTAGGAGTTCTTCTGGATCTCGATCAGGTTCGGGATCGGGATCGAGGTCTTGATCTTCGCGAAGTCGACCCGGTCCCGATAGATGTTCTTCGGAGCCGTGTACATCCGTTCAGCCACCCCACGGGGAGCGGCCGAAGCGCCGCTCCCGAACAAGGACGACCCCGGAGGGACACACGTCCCCCCGGAGCTCGTGCGACCTCGACGCCGAGAGAGGTCCGGCGACCACCCGCTTCCTGCCTGCTCGCGAGAACGGCTACTTGATCTCGACCGTGGCCCCGACCTCCTCGAACTTCTTCTTGATCGCCGCCGCCTCGTCCTTGGACACGCCCTCCTTGACGACCTTGGGCGCGCCGTCGACCAGGTCCTTGGCCTCCTTGAGGCCGAGGCTGGTGACCTCGCGCACGACCTTGATCACGTTGATCTTCTTGTCGCCCGCGCTCATGAGGTGCACCGCGAACTCGGTCTGCTCCTCGGCCGCCGCCGCCGCGCCCGCCGCCGGAGCGCCCGCCGCCGCCATCATCACCGGAGCCGCCGCCGCCGCCGAGACGCCCCACTTCTCCTCGAGCATCTTCACCAGCTCCGCCACCTGCATCACGGTGAGCCCGCTCAGGTCGTTCGCGATCGCCTGAATGTCAGCCATTTGTTCCCTTCTTCCTCTCTCGAATAACCGCCCGTACGAAGCCTTCCGATCCATGAAACCTCTACTTGCCCTCGTGCTTCTCCTGGTGGGCCTTCAGCACCCGGGCGAGCTGCCCGGCCGGGGTGTTGAGCAGGCGCACCAGCTGCGACGGCCGGGGCCTGCAGCAGGCCCAGCAGCTTCGCCCGCAGCTCGGGCAGGCTCGGGCATCGTGGAGAGGGCCTTCACGCCCTCGGCGTCCAGCATCTGGTCGCCGGAGACGAGCGCCGCCCTTGAGCGACCAGCGCCGGGTGGTCCTTGGCGAAGTCCACCAGGACCTTGGCCAGCGCCACCGGATCGTCGCCGGTGTAGGCGACGCCCGTGGTCCCCTCGAACTTCGGCGCCCAGCCTCTCGAGCGGGCGTGTCCTTGACGGCCCGCAGGGCCAGCGAGTTCTTCACCACGCGGTAGCGCGAGCCCGGCCTGCCGGACCTTGCGGCGGAACTCGGTGACCGCGGGGACGGTGAGGCCCCGGAAGTCCACGAGGATCGCGTGGGGCGAGCTCCCGAACTCCTCGTGGAGGTCGTCGATGAGTTGCTGCTTCTCGGTGCCGATTCATGCTTCCTGTCCCCGCTCTACGCGTGGGCTTCCACGGAGGCGAGGTCGACCCGCACCCCGGGGCCCATGGTGGACGACAGCGCGATGCGACTTCACGTACTTGCCCTTGGCCGCCGCCGGCTTGGCCTTGAGCACGCTGTCGATCAGGGCCTTGGCGTTGTCCAGCAGCTTCTCCGGGCCGAAGGAGACCTTGCCGATGGGGGCGTGGATGATCGCGGTCTTGTCCACGCGGTACTCCACCTTGCCGGCCTTGATCTCCCGCACCGCCTTGCCCACGTCGAAGGTCACGGTGCCCGTCTTGGGGTTGGGCATGAGCCCGCGCGGCCCCAGCACCTTCCCCAGCTTGCCCACCGACTTCATCATGTCGGGCGTGGCCACGATCGCGTCGAAGTCCAGCCAGTTCTCCTGCTGGATCTTCGTCGACCATGTCCTCGCCGCCCACGTGATCGGCGCCCGCGTCCTGGGCTTCCTTCAGCTTCTCGCCCGAGGCGATCACCAGCACCCGCTTGGCTCTTGCCGCCCGAGCCCGTGGGGGAGGATGACGGTGCCGCGCACCATCTGGTCGGCGTGCTTGGGATCGACGCCCAGGCGCAGCGCCACCTCGACCGTCTCGTCGAACTTGGCGAAGGCGGCCTTCGCCACGGTGGCCACGGCCTCCGGCAGCGGGTAGTGGGGCTTGCCGCGCCACCGCCTCCTTGGCCTTCTTGTACTTCTTGCCGACGCGTCCCATTCGACCTCTTCTCCGGCAGCAGTCAGCATCAGCGATCAGCCTGGACGCCGACCCGTGATCCCGACCTGCGCGCCCACCCTCGCCGGGCCCGTCCCGGTCGGTCGGTCGTGGCGCCCTGTCTACCGCCACCTCCACGCCCATGCTGCGGGCCGTGCCCCAGCACGGTGTTGATCGCCGGCCTTCAGGTCGGCGGCAGTTGAGGTCGGGCATCTTCAGCTTGGCGATCTCCTCGACCTGCTTCATGCGTGATCTTGCCGACCTTGTTCTTGTTGGGCTCGCCGCTCCCCTTGGCGATCCCGGCCTCGCGCTTGATGAGCACGGCCACGGGCGGCGTCTTGGTGATGAACGTGTAGGAGCGGTCCGCGTAGACCGTGATCACCACCGGGATGATCAGGCCCTCGTCCTTGGCCGTCTTGGCGTTGAAGGCCTTGCAGAAGTCCATGATGTTGACGCCCGGCCTGGCCCAGGGCGGGGCCCACGGGCGGCGCCGGCGTCGCCTTGCCCGCCGGGATCTGCAGCTTGATCTGTCCGACGACCTTCTTCATGCGCTGATCCTAGAGCTTCTCCACCTGCAGGAAGTCCAGCTCCACCGGCGTCGACCGGCCGAAGATGGTGACCATCACCTTCAGGGTGTTGCGGTCGAGGTTGACCTCCTCCACCACGCCCTGGAAGTTCGAGAACGGGCCCGTCGATGATCCGCACGCCCTCGCCCGCGCTCGAACGTGTACTTGGGCTTCGGCTTCTCGATCGACTCCTTGACCTGGTCGAAGATCTGGTCGGCCTCCTCCTGGGAGAGGGGCACCGGCCGGTTGCCCGAGCCCACGAAGCCCGTGACCTTGGGCGTGTTCTTCACCAGGTGCCAGGTGGAGTCGGGGATCTTCTTGCCGTCCGCGCCCTCCTCGGTCTCGATCTCGACCAGGATGTAGCCGGGGAAGAAGCGGGTGGCGGTCTGGACCTTCTTGCCCGCCCTTCATCTCCACGACCTCCTCGGTCGGGATCTCGATGCGGCCGATCTGGTCCTCGAGGCCGTAGGCCTTGGCCCGCTGGCGCAGGCTCTCCGACACCTTCTTCTCGAAGCCCGAGTAGGTGTGGACGATGTACCACTGCTTCGACGTGACGGTGGCGCTCACCATTACCTGCTTCAGGACCTGCGAGAAGACGCTGCGAGAAGCACGAGGTCCAGGCCGCAGAGGTAGAAGCCGAAGAAGACGGTGGTGGCGATGACCACGATGGTGGTGGACTAGACCTCCTGCGCGGCCGGGCCAGGTGACCTTCTTGAGCTCGGCCCGCACCTCGGCGAAGAAGGTCTTCGAGCTCGCGCGAGCTTGCGCGGGCCAGTCCAGCCGCAGCGGGCCTCCGACAGCCACCGCCGAGCCGGCTCCCCGCCTCGGCCTGGAGCTCTCCGCCTTCTTCGGCCTTCTCCATCTTCTCTCGCCTCTGCGACGGCCATGAACATCGACTCCAGTCAGAAGCTTCGGCGCCGGCCCGAGCTGGCAGGCCAGGAGGGACTCGAACCCCCAACCCCCGGTTTTGGAGACCGGTGCTCCACCAATTGAGCTACTGGCCTGTTATTCATTGAGCTGGGCCGCGTCGCGCCAGCGTCCCGAGCTCGCGCTGATCGCCCTCAGATACCGCTTCGCTCTCCTACTTCGTTTCCTTGTGCGGCCGTGTGCTTGCGGCAGAAGCGGCAGTACTTGCTCAGCTCCAGCCGCTCCGTGGTCTTCTTCTTGTTCTTCGTGGTGGAGTAGTTCCGCCGCTTGCAGTCCGGGCACTGGAGGATGATGTTGTCGCGCATCGCTCGTTACCCTGCCGCTACTCGATGATCTCGGTGACGGTGCCGGCGCCCGACGGTGCGGCCGCCCTCGCGGATCGCGAAGCGCAGCCCCTTCTCCATCGCGATCGGCGTGATCAGCTCCACCGAGATCTGACGTGTTGTCCCCCGGCATCACCATCTCCACGCCCTCCGGCAGCGTGCGCCACTCCCGTCACGTCCGTCGTCCGGAAGTAGAACTGCGGCCGGTACCCCGTGAAGAACGGCGTGTGCCGCCCCCCCTCCTCCTTCGTCAGCACGTACACCTCGCCCTTGAACTTCGTGTGCGGCGTGATCGATCCCGGCTTCGCCAGCACCATCCCCCGCTCGATCTCCTTCCGCTCCGTCCCCCGCAGCAGCACCCCGATGTTGTCCCCGGCCTGCCCCTCGTCCAGCAGCTTCTTGAACATCTCCACGCCCGTCACCACCTTCTTCGGCGTCTCCTGCGAAGTCCCACGATCTCCATTTCCTCCCCGACCTTCACCTTCCCGCGCTCCACCCGCCCCGTCGCCACCGTCCCGCGCCCCGAGATCGTGAAGATGTCCTCGATCGGCATCAGGAACGGCTTGTCGACTCCCGCTGCGGCAGCGGTATGTAGCTGTCCACCGTCTCCATCAGCTCCAGGATCGGCTTCGCCGAGTCGTCCTTCCCCGTCCCCTCCAGCGCCTTCAGCGCCGATCCCCGCATCACCGGAATCTCGTCCCCGGGGAACTTGTACATCTTCAAAAGCTCCCGTACCTCCAGCTCCACCAGGTCCAGAAGCTCCGGGTCGTCCACCATGTCCACCTTGTTCAGGAACACCACGATCGTACGGAACCCCCACCTGCCGCGCCAGCAGAATGTGCTCCCGCGTCTGCGGCATCGGCCCGTCCGCCGCCGACACCACCAGGATCGACCCGTCCATCTGCGCCGCCCCCGTGATCATGTTCTTGATGTAGTCCGCGTGCCCCGGGCAGTCCACGTGCGCGTAGTGCCGGTTCGCCGTCTCGTACTCCACGTGCGACGCGTTGATCGTCACCCCGCGCTCCCGCTCCTCCGGCGCGTTGTCGATCTGGTCGTACGCCTTGAACTGAACCTTCGGGTTCGTCGCGGCCAGCACCTTCGTGATCGCCGCCGTCAGCGACGTCTTCCCGTGGTCCACGTGCCCGATCGTCCCGATGTTCACGTGCGGCTTCGTCCGGTCGAACTTCTCCTTGGCCATGCTGTCTCCTCGAATGACTCGTCTATCTCGAATGATTCCCGCTACGCATCATCATCCTCGACACCGAACTGGAGCCCACGACCAGAATCGAACTGGTGACCTCGTCCTTACCAAGGACGCGCTCTGCCGACTGAGCTACGTGGGCCCCGCATCGACATCGCACTGCCCGTCGTCTCCACCCGTCACCGTCGCCCGAAGTGGAGCGGGCGACGGGATTCGAACCCGCGACATCCAGCTTGGAAGGCTGGAGCTCTACCAGCTGAGCTACACCCGCCTCGTTCCTGCGCCCGTTCGCCTCGGATCCTTCCCGCAAGCCTGGGACGAAACTCGATGGTGGGGAGGGAAGGATTCGAACCTTCGAAGGCCGAGGGGCGACAGATTTACAGTCTGTTGCGTTTGACCGCTTCGCTACCTCCCCGCTTCGCCGCCGGCGCTGCCCACCTCGTCGTCGGCCCCCCCGGGTGCCGCGCCCGGGCTGACTCCGGCGGTTGGAGCTGGCGGAGGGAATTGAACCCCCGACCCGCTGATTACAAATCAGCTGCTCTACCGCTGAGCTACGCCAGCGACAAACGTTGAGATTACCAAATGCGGAAAGTCGTTGCAAGGGGGATGCCGGAAAAGGCAACCGCCTCCTCCCCTCAATGCCGGCGACGGCGCCTCCGGCGTCGACGCCGACCCTCCCCGGGAGGCGGGGGGGCTTCGTTTGAGTCGCTGCCGCGGGTCGGGTCGCCCGCGCGGGTCGGGTCGCTCTCGCGTCCCGGGCCCCCGCCCTGCGCCTCGGGCGCCGGGGGCGGCGCATCCCCGGAAGGCGGACCGACGGGGCCCGGCGCGCCCGGCCCGCGGCGGCCACGCCGCCGGCCACGACGACCCCGCCGCTCATCCGGCCGGCCGTCACGGGGGCCCTCGCGCGGAGGGCCGCCCCCCTCGGGCCGTCCGTGCGGCCGGCCACGATCGCGACCACGCAGGTGGCGTGGCCCCGGGCGGTGCTCGATCGCCTTGAGCATCGTCGGTCCCGCCCACGCCGCCTCCTCGTGAAGCTCGATGCTGAAGCGGCTCTCGCCCTCGTCACCGTCGTCCGGATCGCGGGACGAGGCGATGGCGTGTGGCCGCAGCGCACCCGGGTCGGTCTCCGCGTCGTCCTGGGCGGGGCCCAGCACCTGCGGGGCCCCCGGCGGCCGCACGGGGATGGGTCGCACGTGGCTCGGCACCAGCCCGCGTTGCCGGACGACCTCGTAGAGTGCGACGCCCGCCGCCACCGACACGTTGAGCGAGGCGACGTGCCCGAAGAGCGGGAGCGAGACCAGGTGGTCGCAATGCTCGCGCACGAGCCGCCGCATCCCCCGGCCCTCGCCGCCCACCACGAGCGCCACCGGCCGCTTGTAGTCGACCGCGTCCCACCGCTCCCTTCCCGTCGCGTCGAAGCCGACCACCCAGATCCCGCGGGCCTTCAGGGCCTCCAGGGCCTGGACCACGTTGCCCACGCGGGCCACCTTCACGTGCTCGAGCGCGCCCGCGGACGCGCGGCCCACGGTCTCGGAGAGGCCGGCGCTGTGCCGCTCCGGGAGGAGCACGCCGTCGACCCCCGCCGCCTCCGCCGTGCGCAGGATCGCCCCCAGGTTGCGCGGGTCCTCGACCCCGTCCAACACCACGAGCAGCGCCGGGTCCTTCACCGTGGCGAGCAGGCTCTCCAGGCTCATCGCGGGCTTGGCCGAGACCACCGCGATGATCCCCTGGTGCGGCACCTCGCCCGCGATCCGGTCGAGCGTCTCGCGGGTCTCGAAGCGGAGGGGGACGGCGAGGTGCGTGGCCTTGTGGATGGCCTCGGAGATGCGCCGGTTGCGCAGGCCCTTGGCCACGAGCAGCCGCTCGAAGTGCCGGGAGCCCGCGCCGAGCGCCTCCAGCACGGGGTTGATGCCGCAGATCAAGTTCATGGCATGTTGTTCCAGAGGTTGCGACCCGTCACCGGATCGACGTTCAGGCTGTTGCCCGCGCCCGCCCTCGGGAAGAGCTCGAGGGGAGGGCTCTTGTAGCCGGGATTCGTCCAGCCCCGCGGGTCGTAGGCGCCCACACCCACGAGGCCCTCGCGCAGCGACAGCCGGCGCGCTTCGGGCGCGGGGGGGCCCAGGAGCTTCGGGGCGAGGCGGTCCACCACCTCGTTCATCACGACGAGCAGCGGCCGCGGCGGTTTGGGGGCGGACGTGGCCTCCCCCCGGGGTGTGAGCAGGATCAAGGCGAGAAGGGCGCCGCTCACGCCGGGTCCTTCCTCGAGAGAAGCACGGTGGCCTGGGCGGCGATCCCCTCCGCGCGGCCCATGGCACCCAGCCCGTCCGGGCTCTTGGCCTTGATGGAGACCGCGTCCTTCGCCACGCCCAGGTGCCCCGCGAGCACGTCCCGCATGGCCTCGAGGTGTGGGGCGAGCGCGGGCACCTGGGCGATGATCGTCGCATCCACGTTCTGAACCGCCCACCGCCCTTCGCCGAGCAGGCGCTTCACCTCGTCCACAAAGAGCAGGCTGCTCGCGTCCTTCCAGCGGGGGTCGCTGCTCGGGAAGTGTCGGCCCATGTCCCCCGCCGCCGCCGCCCCGAGCAGGGCGTCGCAGACCGCGTGCAGGAGGCAATCGCCGTCGGAGTGCCCCTCCAGCCCGAGCTCGTGGGGAACACGCACGCCGCCCAGCAGGAGGGGCCGCCCCGCCACCAGGCGATGGGCGTCGAAGCCGTGGCCGACGCGCAGGCCGTTCATCGCCGTCCTTCCCCGCGCGGGCTCACGCCCGGAGCACTCCGGTGACGACGCCTTCCGCCCAGGCAAGGTCCTCGGGGGTCGTGATCTTGCGGTTGCGCGACGAGCCCGGCACGGCGGCCACCTTGTGCCCGAGCCGCTCCACGGCCATCGCCTCGTCGGTGACCGTCACCCGGTCCCGGAAGGCCGCCTCGTAGGCCTCCACGAGCAGCGGGAACCGGAACCCCTGCGGAGTCTGGGCCGCCCCCAGCTCCCCGCGGTCGAGCGTCTCCACCACCTGGCCGTCCCGAACCCGCTTGACGGTGTCCACCAGGCTCAACACCGGGAGGGCCGCCCCGGTCTCCGCCGCCGCCCGCACGACGCTCTCCACGAGTGGCACGTCCACCAGCGGCCGGGCCGCGTCGTGCACGAGCACGACACCCACGAAGCCCGTCGGGGGCCTGCTTCAGCCCCTCGAGCACCGAGTCCTGCCGCCGGCTTCCTCCCGCCACCACCGCGCGCAGCTTGCGCACGGGGCCCAGGACGCCGCGCGCCGCCTCGACCTCCGCCGCCGGAACCACGGCCACGATCGCGTCCACCGAGGGGGCCGCGTCGAAGACGAGGGCCGACTTCAAGAGGAGCGGCTGACCGCCGAGGCCGAGGAAGGCTTTGGGCCGCGAGGCCCCCATGCGTTCTCCCCGCCCCGCGGCGACGATGATGGCGAGGGCGTTCATGAGCTGGCGCCCCGCGGGAGGCGAGGCGTCGGAACGAGACTAGCCGCTCCGCGGTCCGGCGGTCAAACGTGGAGCGGGCCCGCGCGCGCCCCCTCCGCCGCCCGGCGCGCCCCGCTCAGGTGCGTGCGCAGCGCGTCCCGCGCGTTCTCCACCTGCGCCAGGCCCCGGGAGAGACGGCCCTCCACCTCCTCGTCCGCTCTCCGGAGCGATTCCTCCAGGCCGGCGAGCCGGGCCGCCACGGTCTCCGCGTCCGGCGAGGAACCGAAGCGGACGATCAGCCGGTAGAGGGCGAGCAGGTAGGGGAGGGCCAGCGAGTAGGGGACGAGGATCACGCCCTCCCGGTATCCCTCCCCGTGCACCTCGGGCACCGCGAGGTAGACGGCATCGGGCAAGGCGAGGAGCGCGAGCGCGTGCGTCCGCTCGGGATCGAGGTACTTGGACATCTCGCGGATGCGCCCGCGCACGTCCCGTGCGATCTGGTCGGAGATCCGACGCCGCTCGGCCGGATCGTCCTCCACCGCGAGCCGCGCGAGGGGCGCGGCGCTCGTCCATTTGCTGTCGATGGGCAGGTAGCGCCCTCCGGGAAGGCGCAGCGCGTACTCGACCACCTTCGCCCCGAAGGCCACGTTCAGCTCGAGCAGGTCCGGGGGGAGCTGGGCGAGGGCCCGGAGCAGCAGGTTCTCGCCCGCCGCCCCCCGGCTCCCCGAGCCGGCCATCACCGCCTCCAGCCGCCGCAGGCTGTCCGCGGCCACGTCCATCTGCCGGGCCCGCCCCTGCTCCAGTGCCTTCACCTCCGCGAGCGCGCGCTGGGCCTGACCGATCTCGCCGCGAATCCCCTGCGCGGCCTCCGCCAGCTCGAGGAGCGACGCCTCGCGCCCCCGGTGCACCTCGAGGCGCAGGGTCTCCTGCACGCGGCTCATCTGGGCGACCTCCGTCTGCAGACTCGCGAGGCCGTTCGCCACCGCCTGCAGGGACGAGGCGTCGGCGGGCCGGCGCAGGGCCAGAACCAGCGCGGCCAATGACAATACAAAGAAGATGCCCAGGCCGAGGGCCACCGTCGAGGTCATCGCGCCCAGGGTCGCACGCCCACGCGCCGGGCGAGGTCCGGAATGGCGTCGCCAATCCCCACCACCGTGCCGTCGCCCGCGAGCTACGTGGGCGCCACGACACCCTTGACGTAGGCCGGGTCGTGGTAGTCCGTGGTGAAGGCCTGCGGCACCGCCGCCAGCGAGCGATAGCGGTGCGTGATGAAGGGCGCGACCTCGACCGTTCCTTCCTCGATCAAGCGCAGCGCCTTCCGGTAGGCGGACGGCCGCCCGTCGGCTTCGAAGCCCCCCGACGCGCCGACGGGCGAGACCAGCGTCGGCTCGAGATACTGGACGGAATTGAGGGCGCTCAGATCGACGCCACGATGCCCGTGCCCGTAGAGCAGCATCGTGCCTTGCTTTCGAAGCACGCCCGGGATGACCGTGAACACCGCCCCCGCTCCCGAAGCGTCGATGACGTACTCGACACGACGCCCGCCCGTCCTCTCGGCGACGATCTCCACGAGGTCGACGGCGCCCGGATCGATCCCTTCCGCGCCGCATTCCGTGGCGAGCGCCCGCTTGGTCGCGTTGGGTTCGCCCACCAGCAACGGTCCGTCGAAACCGGCGACCTTGCGCAGATATTGGATGAAGAGAAGCCCGGCCGGACCGGCACCGAAGATCAACACGGCGCGCACTCGACGCTGGGCCTCCGCCGCGCCGAGCGCGTAGCGCGCGCCGGAGGCCCGCGCGACGGCGCTCGAGGAGTGCACCACACAGGCGAGAGGCTCGGTGAGCGCCGCCTCCACGAGGTCGAGATCCGACTCCACCTTCACCGCGTTGACCGCGGGGATGACCAGATACTCGGCGAGCCCGCCGGGGAGGCCGGTGATGCCGTGCTCGCCGAAGAACTCGCACTGGTGGGAGTCCTCCGTGGCGCAGTATTCGCACAGCGACCCTCGGCGGCGGCTCACGCAGTTCAATCCCTGGTCGATGACCAGACGATCCCCTTCGTGCAGATCGCCCACCTCGGACCCGGTCGCCTCGACGACGCCGGCGATCTCGTGGCCGAGGATCTGCGGGTGCCGCGGCAGCGGAATGGCCTGCCCCCGCTCGTCGGTGTTGTAGTTCGCTTCGCCGCCGAAGATGTGGAGGTCGGTTCCGCACACGCCGACGGCTCCCACGCGCACGAGGACGTCGTAAGGTCCCGGCTCGGGTCTCCCGACATCCCGCACGTCAAGAGACCGGACGTCGTGGAGAACGCAGGCACGCATGGTCGTGGAAGCGGCCGTCAATCACCTCTAGTAGCTTCTCAAGCGACTCCGTCTGGACGGAGTAACCCTTCTACTCATTCCCGCGGCCAGAACGGACAGGACCGCGGTGAGCCTCAACTGCCCGCCATGCGCTCCAACGCCTTCACCACGGCGACGATGTCCTCCGGCCCATACCCCTGCCCTCGCGCCGCCTGGCACACCTCGCGGATGGCGGCGAGGCCGGGCATGGCGACCTTCCGAGCCGCCGCCTCCGCCAGCATCAGCGTCTGGTCCTTGACGAGCAGGTCCACGGAGAAATGCTGGTCGAAGTCGCGCTTCGCGATGGCTCCCCCCTTGAACGCGTAGTACGGAGAAGCGAAGCCGGAGGCCATGATGACGTCGAGGATGGTCTGGATCGGGAGGCCCGCCTTCTGACCCACCACCAGGCCCTCGCACAGGCCCTCGAGCATGAACGAGATCACGGTGTTGCCGATGAGCTTGGTGATGGCACCCTGGCCCATCTCGCCGCAATAGATGGCCTTCGTTCCCATCGCCATCATGACCGGCATGAGCTCGTCGTGGACGGCCCTGGGCCCTCCGGTCATGAACAGGAGCGTGCCCTGCGCCGCCCCGTTCTTGGAGCCGGTCATGGGAGCCTCGAGCGCTTCCCCACCGCGTTCCCGCAGGGCGGCCTGAACGCGCAGGGTCGAGCCGGGGTCCACGGTGGAGCACTCGAGGTAGCGAAAGCCGGGCTTGACCCCGCCCAGGATCCCGTCTTTTCCGAACACGAGCCGTTCGACGGCCGGAGGATCGGCCACGCAGGCCACGACCACGTCCGAGGCCTCGGCCAGCTCCCAGGGCGTCTTCGCGACCCGCGCTCCCGCCACTGCCAGGTCATGGGCCCGCTCGGGGGTGCGATTCCACACCGTGAGCGGAAAGCCCTTCTTCAGGAGGTTGGCGGCCATGCGGCTCCCCATGAGCCCGAGGCCTGCGAATCCGATGCGTTTGCTCATGATTTCCCCTTGCGGAGTTTCACCGGGATCACCATCTTGAGGGCGCTCAGCGTGTCCGAGAACGCCACGACCTTCACGTCCACGAGGCCCCGCGACGGGCCCGCGGCCCGCACGTCGTCCTCGCGGAATTCTTTCCGCCCCTTGGGCCAGACCACCCAGATCCCGCCCTCGGGCTTGATCCGCTCGCGAAGAGCGCGCAAACGGGCGAGGTCTTTCCGGGCGCTCATGGCCACGAAGACGAGGTCGGAATCCTTCTTGGCGCGGCCCTGGGCGACGTCACGCGTGCGGCGGGCCAGATCGTCCAGAAAGGCGGGCTCGAACGCGCCCAGAACCGCTATCCGCGCCGCGGGCTTGACGCCCAGCTTGTCCAAGAGGGGGCGCGGATAGCGGAGCGCCAAGGCCCAGGTCTCCGCCTGGGAGCCGAGCCGGAACGTGGCCACACCCTCCGGCCAGTCGATCCGCAGCTCGCCCTTGCGCGCCTCGACCGACTTCACCGCCTTTACCGGGATCCGCAGGCGGAAGTCGCCCCGGAAATCCAGCTGCTCCGGCTCGAGGTGCGCCTTGCCCTCGCCCCGCTGTTGGCCGAAGGTCGCGTGACACTTCGCTTCCAAACCCACGGATCCACCCGCCCTACTGGAAGTAGCCGTTGACGTCGAGAATTCGGAGTTCCCTCATCTCGCGATTGTAGTCGCGAGGCGGCGGGTCAGTCGTCGGCTTCGGGACCACGCGCGGTGTGGGGGCAGATGTCGCGGAAGGCGCACTGGCCGCAGGCCATGTAGGAGGGCGTGGCCGGGAACTCGCGGCCACGGATGAGGGCGGCCGCCCCGCGGATCCTCTCCTCCGCCGCCTCTGCTTCTTCGAGCGTCGGCTTCCTGCCCGCGGCGAGGCCGGACTCGAGGAAGCGCAGCTCCACCCAGTCGGGGAGCCGGCCGGTGGTGCGCAGGTGGGCGAGCGCGTAGACGTCGAGCTGCAGGCTGTCCTTCGCTCGCTCCCGCGCCTTCTTCGGGTCGTCGACGAGCGCCCGTCTTGAAGTCGACGATGTGACACCCGGCCGTCCCGCTCCACGACCAGGTCGTAGCGGCCCTGGACGCGGTTGCGGTCGACGTAGAAGGCGAACTCCTGCTCGACCGCCGGTCGGGTGGAGGGGGTCGACTGCCTCCGCGCGGTGGAAGCGACGCAGAGTCTCCTCGCCCGCGCGCAGCCGCTGCTCCTCGTGCTCGCGGGAGAGGAAGCCCTCGGAGACCCAGGCGCTGCGGAAGGCCTGCACCAGGTCGTCTTCGTTGAAGGGACGGCCTTCGAGCCGCGCCCGGAAGTGCTGCTGCACCGCCTTGTGCATGGCGCTGCCGTAGACCACGCGGTGGTGCGCGAGGAGCGGGACCCGCAGCACGTGGACGTAGCGGTACTTGAGCGGGCACGTCTCGTAGTCGTCGATCTGGCCGAAGGAGAGACGCAGCACCTGGTCGTCCGCCATCGGCGGGGGCAGCGCGGGCGGCGGCTCGGGGACGGCCTGGTGGCGGGCCAGCGCCTCCAGGGCCTGGCTCTGGCGCGCGAGCGGGGCCGGCGACGGCAGGTCGAGCGCCTCCACCACGAAGCGCGAAACCTTGCGCGCCCGGGCCGTGCCGTAGTCGGCGGCGGAGGTGAGCACCAGCTCGTCGCGGGCGCGGGTCATGGCGACGTAGAAGAGCCGCCGCTCCTCCTGCGAGGTGGGCGTCGCCGCCGGGGCAGCGCGCTCCTTCACCAGCTCGGCGGGCAGCTCCAGGCGCTCCGCCCGTCGCTGCACCGGGAACTGTCCGCTCCGCGCAGCCCACCAGGAACACGACCGGGAACTCCAGGCCCTTGGCCTTGTGCACGGTCAGGACGTGCACGGCGTCCTCGTCGGGGTCGGCCTCCGCCACCGCGGGGTCGTCGCCCGCCTCCCGCAGCAGGTCGAGGTGGGCCACGAAGGCGGGGACGCGGTCGTGCTCGGCCACGTCGCCGTAGGCCTTCACGGTCTCGAAGAAGCGGGCGATGTTCTTGACCCGCGCCTCGGCACCCGCGCGTGGCCTCGCGGGTGAGGCGCTGCGAGCAGTCCCGGACTGCTGGAGGAACTTGTAGAGCACCTCCCCGGTCCGCAGGCGCGGCACGTCGGCCGCGGCCCGCTCGAGGTCGGCGAGCAGGCGCGCCGCCGCCTTCGCGCGCCGCCCCGCCCACGCCCACCAGCTCCTCGTTGTCCGGGCAGACCGCGCAGCACCTCGAGGAGCGGCCGGCTCTTGCGCCGCGCGTAGTGGTTGAGGCGCAGGAGGTCGGGCTCGGGCACCGCGGTAGAGCTTCGGAGGCGGCGAGGTAGAAGAGCGAGACCGAGTCGTCGGGGTTGGCGAGCGCGCGCAGGAAGGAGACGAGCAGCCGCACCTCCTCGCGCGCGTAGAGGCCGCGGCTGCCGCTGAAGCGGTGCGGGATGCCCTTCACGTTCAGGGCGCGCAGGAACGGATCGGCGTCGTCGTTGCTGCGGACGAGCAGGGCCACGTCGCGCGGGACGATAGCCCGCGCAGAAGCGCTCGCCTCGACCATCGCCGCCACGCGTCGGCCTCCGCCGGAGACGGTGTCGAAGCGCTGGTGCGCGACGGGCGGCCCTTCGGGCCGCGTCGAGCGGAGGCGCTTGTCGATCCCGGCCATCACCTCCAGCCGCTAGGGGTTGTTGTAGGAGATGAGGCGCGCGGCCGCGTCCAGGATGACCTGCGTCGAGCGGTAGTTCTCGGTGAGGACCACCTGCGCGAGCGCCCGGATAGAGCTCGCGGAAGGCGAGCAGGTTGGCGGCGGCCGCCCCCCGCCAGCGGTAGATGGCCTGGTCGTCGTCGCCCACCACCGTGATGTTGGGCGGCGCCCTCGCCGGCGAGGAGGCGCAGCATCTCGAGCTGGGCGTGGTTCGTGTCCTGGAACTCGTCGACCAGGATGTAGCGGTAGCGCTCGCGCAGGCGCGGCGAGCAGCGCGGGCCGCGTCGCGCAGCAGCCCCAGCGTGCGGTGGATCTGGTCGCCGAAGTCCACGAGCCCGGCCTCGGCCAGCAGGTCCTGGCAGGCCGCGTAGAAGGCGGACAGCTCGAGATGACGGTCGGCCTCGTCCCGCGCGTCCTCGCCGGTCGGCCACCGCGGCCTGGGCCTCGGCCCAGGCCCGGTAGGCCTCCGGGCGAGACGTCCTCGTCCTTGGCGCGGCTGACGAGCGTGAGGAGCGCGTGCAGGTGACGGGTGGGATCGCCGAGCGGACGGAAGCGCCGGAGGGGCAGCTGCCACAGGCGCTCGCGCAGGAAGATGATCTGCTCCGGCCGGGTCAGCACGCGGAAGTCCGGGTTCATCCCCGCCTCGAGAGCGGCCTCGCGCAGCACGCGGTCCCCGAACGCGTGGAAGGTGGAGATCCACGTCTCGGCGTAGCCGTAGGGGATGAGCTGGTCCACGCGCTCCGCCATCTCCAGCGCCGCCTTCTCGGTGAAGGTCAGGGCCAGGATCTCCTCGGGCCGCGCCTGCTTGCTGGAGATGAGGTGGGCGATGCGCCGGGTGAGCACCGTCGTCTTGCCCGTGCCCGCCCCCGCGATGATGAGGAGCGGCCCGTCCCCGTGGAGCACGGCCTCGCGCTGGGCCGGAGAGAGGCCCTGGAGGACGCGATCCTCGGCGATCAGGAGAGCCCCCGCTTCCGCCATCCCGCCCATGATAGGCGGGGGCAGGACCGCACCGGGTCCGGTCGGACCGTGGTAGCGTCGGCCCCCATGATCCTCCCCCCCGGCCGACGCCGCTTCCTGTCCTCTCTCGGAGCCTTCTCGGTCCTTCCCGCCCTGCGCCGGGAGGAGGCCGAGGTCGTCCTCTGGAACGGACGCATCGTCACCATGGACCCGGCCCAGCCCCACGCGGAGGCGGTGGCCCTCGCGGGCGGGCGCTTCCTGGCCGTGGGCACGAGCGCCGACGTGGCGAATCTCGCCACCGCACGCACGAAGAAGGTGGACCTCGGCCGGAGAACGGTGCTCCCCGGCTTCATCGACACCCACTCGCATCCCGCCTATGCCGGCTACCGCCATCTCACCCAGGTCGACTGCGCCCTGGACTCGATTGCGAAGATCGTGGCCGCGCTCCAGGCCCGGGCGGCGAAGACGGCGCCCGGGGACTGGGTCCTCGGCTTCAAGTACGACGACACCAAGACCGCGGAGGGCCGCTTCCTCACCCGCGACGACCTCGACGCGGTGTCGACCGCCCACCCCGTCTTCGTCGAGCACCGCGGCGGGCACACCGCCTACGTCAACTCCGCCGCCTTGAAGCGGGCCGGGATCGCGGAATCGGTGGCGGACCCGCCGGGCGGGCGCTTCTACCGCGACGCGAGCGGCCGCCTGACCGGCCGCGTGGCGGAGCGTGCGACCGAGGCGCTGGAGGCCGCGATCCCCCAGGAGCTCACGCGCGAGCAGAAGCGTGAGGGGGTGAAGCTCATCGCGAACATGATGGTGCGGACGGGCCTCACCAGCGTGACCGATGCGGGAGGCGCTCCCGAGGACCTGCAGGCGTACCAGGACGCCCGCGAAAGCGGCGACCTCCGCCTCCGAGTCTATTGCCACATCCGGGCCGGGTCGCTCGACCGCATGATCGCGGCGGGGGTGCGCACGGGGTTGGGCGACGAGTGGGTGCGCATCGGCGCCATCAAGATGGTGGCCGACGGCTCCATCTCCGAGCGCACCGCGCGCCTGCGCGAGCCCTACGTGGGACGACCCGACGACCGCGGCATCGTGGTGACCCCCGAAGCGGAGCTCTACGAGACCGGGAGGAAGGCCCACCTCGCGGGTTGGCAGATCGGCACCCACGCCAACGGCGACGAGGCCATCGATACCGTGCTGCGGGTCTACGAACGCCTCCAGCGCGAGTGGCCGCGCCGGGACCCGCGCTTCCGCCTCGAGCACTGCACGCTCATCGACGAGGCCCTCGTGCAGAGGATCAAGGCCCTGGGCGCCATTCCCGCCCCCTTCTCCACCTACGTCTACTGGCACGGCGAGAAGATGAAGGAGTACGGGGCCGAGCGCCTGGAGTGGATGTTCGCGGTGCGGAGCTTCCTCGACGCGGGGGTGCGGGTCACCCAGGCCTCCGACTACCCGCCCGGCCCCTTCGAGCCGATGATGGCCCTGCAGTCCCAGGTCACTCGCACGGACACGAAGGGGACCGTGTGGGGGGCCCGGCAACGGGTCACCGTCGAGGAGGCCATCCGCGTGGGCACGCTCAACGGCGCCCACGCGTCTTTCGAGGAGCAGCTCAAGGGCTCGATCGAGGTGGGCAAGCTTGCCGATCTCGTGGTCCTCGGCCGTGATCCGTTCGCGGAGCCTCCGGGATCGCTCGTGGGCATTCCGATCCAGGGGACGATGGTGGGAGGGAGATGGGCCTTCGAGGCCTGAGATCCTGGGAAGGCCCTACCCGAATACCTCACGGGCGGTTTCGCTTCCGCCGCAGTGGCGCGTGAGGGCCGCGGCCGTCCCGTCCAGGACGTCGCCGAGCCGCGCCGGGAGGTAGCCCGCCGGCGCATAGGCCACCACCAGGGCGCGCCGGGTCTCGAGCGTGATCATGGTGCGCGCGGAATCGGAGGTGGGGTTGCCGAAGGGCCCGTGGGCGTCCACGAGCACGGGACGTCCGTCGACGTGGACCGGCCCCTTGCGGATGCCTTCGTACTGCTCGCCCGCGGTCCCGCGGCGAAGACGGATCGGGGGCTCCACCCGGTCGAGGTCGTAGAGCCCGAAGGGAAGCTGGTAGCGCAGCGAGGAGAGGTTGAGGGCGTCCACCAGCGTGTTGATCCGGTAGAGGGCCTCGCCCTTGAGGGCCCGCCGCAGCAGCGCCTCGCTCGACGGCCGCGTCTTCGTGGGATCGAGGCCGAGGGCCTTGTAGAGCGTGCGCGCGTCGGCCGCGCCCGGCACCTCGGCGCTCTTGCCCTCGCCGTAGCGCTCGCGCAGCTCGCGGCAGAGCTGATCGACCTCCTCGGCGAGAGAGGGGTCGGCCTCGCGCACGGAAACCCCCTCCAGCACGACCAGGCCCACCCGGACCCGCCTGCGCAGCTCGTCCGCGATCTGGAAGTCGAGGTTCATGCCCTGGGCGATTTCAACCCGGGCTTTCCGCAGATGATCCGGCCGGCGGCTGGGCGGCCCGCCAGCGGCGATAGGCTCGGCGAACGTAGGCGAGGCGCTCCGCCGGTGTTGGGTAGCGCCGTCGGAACCAGCGGATGAGCGAGCGTGCCTCTGCCTCTTCGGCCTCGCCCAGGGGCACGGCCAGGGCGGCCCGCACTTCCGCGGGGCTCAGGACCCGCTCGGACAGCGCGCGGATGCGCGCGAGGGCCTCGGGGGTCGGAGCAGGGGCGGGCTTCACGCCCCCTCCTTTCGCAGCGCTTCCAGGAGGCGTATGTCTTCGAGGTCCTTGGGACGGCCCCCAAAACGCTTGGTCAGGATCAGGTCGTCGAGCGCCGGCACGGCGACCAGCACGCCGGGAGCTGTCTCGAGCGCCCGACGTCGTGGCCAGACGTCGTCGAACGCGACACGAACACCGTCGACGGTCGGCGCGCTCCGGGCGACGAGAACGTCGACCCGCTCGTCGTTTTCCCGCACGTAGCGACGCCTGCCCCGCGCTTCTTCAGGTGTGCGCGTGGGAACGAGGCCCTGCGGCTCGACGGCCGCGTTGAACGCCGGAATGTCGTCGATGTGAATCCAGAAGTCGTAGTCGGCCGTGAGCACGGGGATGCCGAGCGCCACGAGCGCACGGCGGCCGATCAGGAGCGCGCGTGCCCCGCTCGCCGCGATCGCCCGGAACAGCTCGGCCTCGTCGAACTCCGATCCGTCCACACCGGTATCTTACCCGCGTCGACCGGCTCCAAGAGGGTGCCGACCTGATGCTGATCGAACACTTCTGGTAGTCAGCGCGGTCGGTGACGAAGACACGCACCCGGTGGACACCCCGACGAGGACGGATCAGCGGCCGACGAGGGCCCGGGCGATTTCGTCGATCGCGGCCACCGCTTCCCGGGAGGGCGCCGTGTGGTTGTTGACCAGGATCGCGAAGGCGAGCCGCTCCCCGGAAGCTCCGGTCGCATAGCCGGCGAGGCCGTTGCCCACGCGAAGGGTACCCGTCTTGCCCAGGATCCTGCCTTCCGCGGGAGTGCCGCGGAGCCGGTCCTTGAGCGTCCCGTCCACGCCCATGACCGCGAGCGAGTCGCGGAAAACGACGGCCTGGGCATGACGGTCCATGGCCACGAGCAGCTCCACCAGGCCGTGCGCGTCCACGAGGTCGGAGCGCGACATGCCCGACGCGTCCTGAAGACTCCAGGCTTGCGACGGGACACCCATCCGGGCGAGGAACTCGCGAGCCGCCTCATGGCCCGCGGTCACGCTCCCCTCCCCCTTGGCGCGCTGGCCGAGCAGGCGCAGGAGCATCTCCGTGTGGAGATTCTGGCTCTCCTTGTTGACGACCTTGATCATCTCGGAGAGGGGCGGGCTGTCGTGGGCGGCGAGGACGCGCACGCCAGCGGGCAGCGGGTCCGAGGTGGTGGCGACCTCCCCCATCACCAGGAGGCCCCGCGCCCGGAGCACCTCCCCGAAGACCGTGGCCGCATACCGGGCCGGGTCCTCGACCGCCGGGCGCCCCTCCCAGGTGTCGCCGATCGGGATCGTCCCGGACAGCCGGATGCGGTTCGTGCCCAGGTCGCGCTCGAGCTTGAGCTCGGCCTTGACGCCGGCGGGGGTGGTGACCGCGGTCGAGACGACGGAGTAATAGGCGGTGATCGGGCTTCTCTCCAGGAAGGCGGGATCGCCCGGCCGCTCCCCGGGGAGGAGGCGCAGCTCGGCCCCGTTGTCGTTGAACGAGAGGGCCGAGACCTCGGCCCCGTACCACCAGACGAGGTCCTCCCAGCCCCAGTCGGCCCCGCGCCGCTCGCCGGTGAACGCCCCTTCGTGGCCTACGAGCCGGCCCTCGATGCGCTGCACGCCTGCCGCCCGCAGCGCGTCCGCCAGCTCCTCGAAGGCGGCCGCGGGTCGGCCGGGGTTGAAACGGCTCGAAAGATTCGGGTCGCCGCGGCCCACCAGGAAGACGTCGCCGAGGATGCGGCCGCGGCCGTCGAGGCGCCCCGCCGTCTCCACGGTCGTCCGGAAGCGCGCGTCTGGCCCGAAGGCGTCGAGGGCGGCGGCGGACACGACGAGCTTCAGCGTCGAGGCGGGCCGCAGGTTCTTCTCGGGGTTGCGCGCGTAGAGGACGCGGCCGTTCTTGAGGCTCCGCACCTCGATCCCCCAGAACGCGGGCGCGAAGGCCGGCCGCTCCACGATCCGGTCGATGGCCCGGGCGAGGGGGTCGGCGGGGGGCTCGGCGAGGGCGGGATGCGCCGCGAGCAGGACCGAGAACGCGAAGAGGCCGGTCACGCGACTTCGGCGCCCCCGGCCACGACGCGTCGAACCTCCTCGGCCAGCGACTCGGCCGCCTCCGGGGAACGGCCCGCGGTGGGGACCGCGGGGTGGATCACCAGCCGCACCGTGCCCGGCCGCAGCGTGGCGAGCCCCCGCGGCACCACGCCCTTCACTCCCAGGAGCGAGACCGGTACCACCGGCACCCCCGCCTCGAGGGCGAGGACGAAGCTCCCCCTCTTGAAGGCCCGTACCCCCGCGTCCGGGCTGCGCGTCCCCTCGGGGAACACGGCGACACTCATCCCGTCGTGGATGCGCTGGGCGGCGGCGTGCAGGCTCTTCCGCGCCCGGAACGGGTTGCCCCGGTCGATGCCGACGTGCCCCGCCACCCAGAGCGACCAGCCCAGGACGGGCACGAGGTAGAGCGAGCGCTTGTGGATGAACCGGAAGTCCACGGGCAGGTAGCCGAAGAGGATGGGGATGTCGAGGGCGCTTCCGTGGTTGGCCGCGTAGACCGCGGGGCCCGCGGGAAGGTTGTCGCTCCCCTCCACGTCCACCCGCACCCCGAGGCCGCGCAGCAGAACGCGGGCCCAGCCCTGGGCGATCGCGCGGCAGGCCCGCCCGCTGCGGTCGAAGAGGCCCGCGGCCAGGGTGGCCACGCCGCACACCAGGGTGTCGGCCGCAATCAGGGGAACGGCGAGGAGGATGCGAAGCACCGCGGGCGTGAGCTACTCGACCTTGGCCCCGGTGCCCTCCGCGGGCGTGGTCGGCGCGGGCGCGACCACCGGCACGGCCGGCTCGGACGGACGAGCCCCTTCCAGGGGTTCCCCGGGCGGCCGCTCGTCGCGGGCGCGATCGCCCTCCCTGCGGGCGGCCCCCGGGTACTCGCGACCGTTGCCGCGCGCGTCGCGCCGCTCGTCCCGCCGTTCCGAGGGACGCGGTTCCCGGCGCAGGTCGGCATCGGAGGCGAGGCCGGACTCGGCCCAGCGGCAGAAGATCATCTTGCCGGCGGTGGTCTGGAGGACGCTCGTGACCGTGACCTCGATCGTCTTGCCCAGCGCCTTCTTGCCCTGGTCCACCACGACCATTGTCCCGTCGTCCAGGTAGGCGACGCCCTGGCCGGCCTCCTTCCCTTCCTTGATCACGAAGACGCGCAGGACCTCGCCGGGCAGGACCACCGGCTTCAGGGAGTTGGCGAGCTCGTTGATGTTGAGGACGGCCACCCCGCGAAGCTGGGCGACCTTGTTGAGGTTGAAGTCGTTGGTCACGATCTTCCCGTTCAGCTTGCGGGCGAGCTCGATGAGCTTCAGGTCCACCTCGCGGATCTCCGGGAAGTCGGTCTCCACGATCTGCACCTGCACTCCCGCCATCTTCTGGACCTTCTGCAGGATGTCCAGCCCGCGCCGGCCCCGGTTCCGCTTCAGGGAGTCCGAGGAGTCCGCCACCTGCTGCAGCTCGCGCAGCACGAACTGCGGCACCACTAGCGTTCCGTCCAGGAAGCCCGTCTCGCAGATGTCGGCGATGCGCCCGTCGATGATCACCGAGGTGTCGAGCACCTTGTACTGGTGGAGGCGCGAGCTGTCCTTGAAGGCGGCGATGATGCGCGCGGGCTCGAACCACTCCCCCTTGCGCGCCCCCAGCACGATCCCCATGTAGATGAGGAAGACGATGAGCAGGGCGTGGACGAAGTGCTCGGCCACGAGGTCGAGCCCTTCCATCGCCCCCCACAGGAGGCGAGCCCCGAGGAGGCCGGTGACGCCCCCCACGAGCGCCCCCACCAGGTGATGGGCGGGGACGCGGCGGAGACTCAGCTCAAGGACGATGACCCCGAGCCCCCCCAGGCCGCCGAGGAGGGCGCCCGCCCAGGGACGGCCGGGGAACGGGGAGTAGAAATACCCGGCGTGGGCGAGGAGAGCCACCATGAATAGGCGGAACACGACGAGCCACATGGGCGAACCTCTGGGGACCGGCGACCGCAGCCCCGCGATGACGTAGGTCTGTTCATATGAAACAGGAGACCAACGATGGCCAGATGATAACTCAGTCGCCGGCCAGTAGGTGCTCGAGGGCCTCGTCCAGGGTGTTGACTCCGACCGGACGGATCCCGGGCGGGGTGTCGGGGGGGATGTTGCGGGCCGGCATCAGGCAGCGCGTGAAGCCCATCTGCGCGGCTTCGCGCAGGCGGAGCGCGGCCTGTCCCGCCCCCCGCACTTCCCCGCCCAGGCCGACCTCGCCGAAGAGCGCGGTGTGGGGGGGAAGCGGGCGGTTGCGGAAGGAGGAGGCGATCGCGGCGGCCACGCCGAGATCGGCGGCCGGCTCGTCCACCTCCAGCCCGCCGGCCACGCTCACGAACACGTCGTCGCCCAGCAGCTCCAGTCCCACGCGCTTCTCCAGCACGGCCAGGAGGAGGCTCGTCCGGTTGGGGTCGATCCCCAGAGACATGCGCCGGGGGGTCCCGAAGCTCGTGGGGGAGACGAGGGCCTGCACTTCCACGAGCATGGGCCGCGAGCCCTCCATGGTCGCCACCACCGCCGAGCCGGGCGAGCCTTCCTTCCGCTCGGCCAGGAACAGGGCCGAGGGATTGGCCACCGGCTGCAGGCCGGTCCCCGTCATCTCGAAGACCCCCATCTCCGACACCGCGCCGAAGCGATTCTTGACCGCGCGCACGATCCGGTGGTGCTGGCGCTTCTCTCCCTCGAAGTAGAGGACCGTGTCCACGATGTGCTCCAGCGACTTGGGCCCGGCCAGGTTGCCGTCCTTGGTCACGTGGCCGATGAGGAAGGTCGTGATCCCGCGGCCCTTGGCCAGGAAGAGGAGCTGGGTCGCCACCTCGCGCACTTGGCTGATGCTGCCCGGCGCGGAAGGGAACTTCGCGGAATAGACGGTCTGCACGGAGTCGACGACGAGGGCCCGGGGCTTGAGCTCCTCCACCTCGTCGAGGATGCGCTCGAGGGAGGTCTCCGCCATCAGGAAGAGCCCGCCCCCCGTGATGCCCAGCCGGTCCCCGCGCAGCTTCACCTGGCGCTCCGATTCCTCGCCGGAGACGTAGAGGACGGTCCCGTGGGTGCGGCCCAGCAGGTGCGCGACCTGGAGGATGAGGGTGCTCTTGCCGATCCCCGGCTCCCCCCCGATGAGGACGAGGGAGCCGGGCACGAGGCCGCCGCCCAGCACGCGATCGAACTCCCCGATGCCGGTGGACGAACGCGCCTCCTCGGCGACGTCGATCGCCTCGTAGGCCTTGGGCCGGCCCCCTTCCATGGGGAGGGCGGCCTGCCTTCCCCGCCCCGCCGGCTCCGGCGCGGGCCTCTCCTCCATGAAGCTGTTCCACTCTCCGCAATCCGGGCAGCGGCCCAGCCACTTGGAGCTCTCGAAGCCGCAGGCCTGGCAGGCGAAGACGATCTTGAGTCGGGTCACGCCCGGATTCTCCACCGCGCGGGGGCCAGCGGAGGTCCGGCCGCCGGGAGGGGTCTACGAGGACCCCCTCCACTCCAGGTTCTCGAAGCGGGTGAACTCGCGGATGAAGGCGAGCTTGCGGTTTCCGGTGGGGCCGTTGCGCTGCTTGCCGATGATGATCTCGGCGATCCCGCGGTTCTCGTCGGTGGGCTTGTACTCCTCCTCGCGGTAGATGAACATCACGACGTCCGCGTCCTGCTCCAGCGCACCGCTTTCTCGAAGGTCCGACAGCTGCGGCCGCCGGTCCGTGCGCGCTTCGGGGGCGCGCGAGAGCTGGGAAAGGGCGAGGACGGGCACGCTCAGCTCCTTGGCCAGGCCCTTCATGGAGCGGCTGATCGCGGAGATCTCCTGCTGTCGGTTCTCCACGCGCCCGCCCGCGGTCACGAGCTGCAGGTAGTCCACGATGACGAGGCCGAGCCCGTGCTCGGCCTTGAGGCGCCGGCACTTGGCCCGCATCTCCAGGGGGGTGACGCTCGCGGAATCGTCGATGAAGATGCGCGAGCCGGAGAGGTCGGCGTAGGCCTTGGCGAGGCGGGCCCAGTCCTTCTCCTGGAGCTTGCCCGTGCGCAGGCGGTGCGCGTCCACCCGCGCGTCCGAGCAGAGCATGCGCAGCACGAGCTGCTCCTTCGACATCTCGAGGGAGAAGAGCCCGACCGTCTCCCCCGCGCGCAGGGAGGCGTTCTGGGCGATGTTCAGGCAGAAGGAGGTCTTGCCCATGGCCGGGCGGGCGGCCACGATCACGAGGTCGCCCTTCTGGAGCCCGGCCGTCATCTCGTCGATGTCCACGAAGCCGGTGGCGAGGCCGGTGACGAGGTCCTTGGACTGGGAGAGCTGGTCGATGGTGCGGAAGCTCTCCTTGACGATCTCGCGGATTCCCACGAACCCCTGGCGGATCCGCCGCTCCGCGATGTCGAAGATCGACTTCTCCGCGCGGTCGAGGAGGGTGGCCGCGTCCTCCTCCGCCTCGTAGCAGGACTGGGCGATGCGGTTGCTGGCGTGGATGAGGTTCCGGAGCACCGCGCGCTCCTTGATGATCCGGCTCCAGTGCTCGACGCTCGTGAGGCGGGGGACGCCGTCCACGAGCCCGGCGAGATAGCTCGCCCCTCCCACCGCCTCCAGCGCCGACCCGCGCGCGAGCTCGTCCTTGAGGGTGACGAGGTCGATGGGCTGGCTCTTCTCGGCGAGGGCGGCCATCCCCTCGAAGATCCGCCGGTGCGACTCGCGATAGAAGTCGTCGCGGGTGAGGATCTCGGCCGCGGAGTTGAATGCGGCGTTGTCCACGAGCACCGCCCCGAGCACGGTGCGCTCCGCCTCCAGGTTGTGGGGGAGCGTCTTGTCCCGGGCGGGGGTCTCGGTGGCCACGGAGAGCGGATTGTATCTCCCCTCACCGTCCGGACCGAGTTCTTTTCTGGGACGCACTCGGTCCGGACGGAGTTGGTTGAGAGGCTACTTGAGGTCTTCTCCCGTTGTCTGACGCTCGAACGCTTCCTTCAGAGCCGACTCGAAGCGAATCCTCCCGCCCGAGCGGTGCGGACTATCCCTCTTTGGTGACGAGCAGCTTCAACGTCGCCACCACCTCGGGGTGGAGCTTGATCTTCACCTCGTGCTCGCCGAGGTGCTTGATCGGCTCCTCGATCTGGACCTTGCGCTTGTCGATCTCGATCCCCTTGGCCCGGAGGAACTCGCCGACGTCGCCGGAGGTCACGGAGCCGTAGAGCTGCTCGTTCTCCCCCACCTTGCGGGGAGCGATGAAGCGCAGGCCCGCGATACGTCCGGCCAGGGTCTCGAACTCCGCCTTCTCCTTGGCCATTCGCGCGGCGTGGGCCTTCTTCTCCTTCTCGATCATGGCCTTGTTGGAATCGGTCACGATCATGGCCAGGCCGCGCGGCAGGAGGTAGTTGCGGCCGTAGCCGTCGGCGACCTTGATGACGTCGCCGCGGCGGCCGAGTGTCGTCACGTCTTCCCTGAGGATCAGCTCCATGGACATTCTCCCTGACGGTTCGTTCCGGGCGCGCTCATCCCTGCTTCGCTTCCGGCGGCTCGGCCCACTTGCGGAAATCGATCCAGGTGTCGAAGAGGCCGAGGAGGCTGAGGATCTGCGGCGCCCAGGGGTTGATGAGGACGAGGATCACCACCGCGGCCCGCAGCAGGGGCGGGCCGGCCAGGCGATGGGCGTAGAAAGCGGTCACGGCCAGCCCCTGGAGCAGGAAGAAGAACGCGAGCACCAGGAGCACGTTGTACGCGGCGGGGCGGAGGTCGGCGACGGCGACGGCCGCGCCGGCGAGGATGAACACCATGGCAAGGAGGGGTGACCATCGGATGCGCTCGAACTCGCCGCCCTCCAGCCAGCCCGGATCGCGCCGGGCCAGGTAGAAGCGCAGGAGGGCGGCGTTGGCGAGCACCACCAGGCCCCCCGCGATGATGTAGGCGCCGGGGAAGACGATGGCCATCGCGTTCCGCAGGAGCGTCATCTGCTCGCTCCAGTCCGCAACCCTCTCCGGCGGGAGGCCACTCGCCTTCAACCCCTCCAGGAACTGCGGGGAGCTGAACTCGTCGAGCGGGGCCAGGAAGTTCCTCTCCATCGGACCGCTCCGGAAGACGAGGGCGAGGGAGATCTGCAGGGAGACGAGCACGAATGCCCACCCGCAGCCGCGCAGCAGCCCGCGCCCCCGGGCCAGCGCCTCGGCGATCAACAGGGCGGGGACGACGAGCAGGAGCAGGAAGACCCCGGCCTGGGCGGGCGAGAAAGCCGCGACGAGGACGCTCGCGGCGATGAACGTCGCGAGCACGGCGGCGCCGAGCCCGCCCCGCAGCCGCTGCAGGAGGAGCGGGAACGGCGAGACGAGGGCGGCGGGAAAGAGCACGGGCAGGACCAGCGAGGCCGAGAAGAGCAGCGCGGAGAACAGCCCCGCCGCCACCGCGCCGTGGGGGCGAGGCTCCGCCTTCTCCGTGACCCGCGCGGGAGCGGACACCGGTCCCTGCTCGCTCATGGCCGCCCGCCCCGGCGAGCTACTCCGCCGCGAAGGGCAGGAGGGCGATGTTGCGCGCGCGCTTGATGGCGACGGTCAGCTTGCGCTGGTGCTCGGCGCAGGTGCCGAACATGCGGCGGGGCAGGACCTTCCCCCGCTCCGGCACGAAGCCGCCCAGGAGCTTCACGTCCTTGTAGTCGATGTAGTCGATCTTGTCCGCGCAGAACTTGCAGACCTTCCGGCGGCGGAAGAAGTAGCGCTTCCCCTGCTCCTTGCCCCCGCGCGCGTCCTTGCCGCCGGCGCCGCGCCCGCCGCCCCCGCGGGGACCGCCCGAACCGAAGCTCACGATTGCACCCCCTCGACATCGTACGACGGCGGCGGCGGGCGATCACCCGAGCGGCGGGGACGCTTGGCCTCCTCCGCGGCACGGCGCGCCTTGCGGCGATCGGCCTTGCGCAGGTCCTCGTCCACGCGGACGGTCAGGAATCGGACGATGCCGTCCGTGACGCGCAGGCGCCGCTCCACTTCCTTGACGAGGGTGGCGGCGCCTTCGGCCACGAGGAGGACGTAGTAGCCCTCCCGGTGCCGGCCCACCGTGTAGGCCAGCCGCTTCTTCCCCCACTTCTCGACCTTGGAGATGCGGCCCCCCTCTTTCTCGACGAAGCCCTGGACGTGGGTGGTGAGGGTGTCCACGTCCGTCTCCCCGAGGTTGGGGTCGGCGATGAACAGGATCTCGTACGTGCGGTCGCTCACTCGCGCTATTCCTCCTTCTGGATCCCGAGGGGCCTCGCGGCGCCCCGGTTCGCTCCTTTGCGGGCCCGAGGGGCCCTACCGGGAGCAAGGGGTCTCTACGGCCGCGCTCCCCGCGGGAGCGCGAGACTCAAATTATACGCGGGCGCTCGCGCTTTGTCCAAGACGCGACCAAGTCCGCCAGGAAACGGCCCGTCGTGGAACTCCGTCTGGACGGAGTAACCGTTCTACCCATTCCGGAATGAGTCGGTCAACACCTGACCAACGGCCTAGGCCCGGCGCGGGCCGTTGAACCGGTTCATGGCAACGGCCGCCCCCTCGCGCACCAGGCACTCCGTGGCCTCCGCCGCCTGGCCGACCATCTCCTGGACCACGAGCACCTGCTCCTCCGGGAAGTCGGAGAGCACGTACTCGGCGAGGTCCTCGGGCAGCTCGCCGTGGCGGACACCCACGCGGATGCGGGGGAACTCGTCGCTGCCCAGCGCCTCGATCACCGACCGCAGCCCGTTGTGCCCGCCGTGGCTGCCCCGCTCGCGGATCCGGAGGGTGCCCAGTTCCAGGGCCACGTCGTCGACAATGACGACTAGGTCCCGGGGCTGGCTCTGATGAGAGGAGAGGAGCGCCGCCACCGGACCGCCGCTCCTGTTCATGAACGACTAAGGGGCTTGACGAAGCAGGACCGGCTCCGAAGCCCACCACGCCCGAGGCTACCCAGGCTTCGGACTGCTCGCGACCCGGGGCCCCGCCTCGGGCGTGGAGCGAGTCCACCACCATCCACCCCACGTTGTGCCGGGTGCGGCGGTAGCGCTCGCCCGGGTTGCCCAGGCCCACCACGAGCCGCATCCGGCCTCGGGTCTACTTCTTCTCCCGCTTCTCGCCCTTCTCGGGCTTCTCGGGCTTCTCCGGCTTCTCTTCGCCGGCCTCGCCTTCCGCCACCGCCTTACCCTTCTTGATGACCTCGGGCTCGACGGCCTCGGGCGCCGCCACCGCCGCCTCCGCGGCCGGCGCGACCACCTCCTCGGCGCGCGGCACCACCACGTGGGCGATCACCACGTCGGGCAGGGTCAGGAGCTTCACCTTGTCGGAGAGCTTCAGCTCGGAGACCCGGAAATGCTTGCCCAGCTCGAGGTGCGAGACGTCGATCGTGATCTTCTCCGGGATGTCCGCGGGCAGGCACTCGACCTCCAGCTCGCGGGTCACGAAGTCGAGAACGCCGCCCTGGGTCTTGACCCCCACGGGCACGCCCGTCAGCTCCAGGTGAACCTTGACCTCGAGCGTCTTGTCCAGGGCGACCTCGTAGAAGTCCGCGTGCAGGATCTGGCCCTTGAGCGGCTCGCGCTGGTACTCCTTCAGGATCACCTTGTGGCGCTGTCCGCCGAGGTCCAGGTCGAAGAGCGTGTTCGCTCCCGCCGCGCTCTTGAGGATGGTCCCGATCTCGCGGGGAGAGACCGAGACCGCGATCGTCTCCTTCTTGGCCCCGTAGAGGATGCCGGGGATGAGGCCCTTGCCGCGCAGGCGGCGGTTCGCGTTCTTTCCCGTGTCGTTCCGGCTCTCGGCCGGGACAATGAATTCAGGCATTTGTCACTCCGTAAAACTGCATGGTGTTCATCATACGAACAGGCTCGTCACGGAGCTCTCCTCGTGGATGTTCTTGATGGCCTTGGCCATGAGGTCCGCGATGGAGAGCTGGACGATCTTGTCGATGCGCTTCTCGGGGGCGAGGGGAATGGAGTCGGTGATGAGGAGCTTGGAGAGCGAGCTCATGGCGATGCGCTCGATGGCGTTGCCGGAGAGCACCCCGTGCGAGCAGGAGGCCAGCACCTCGCGCGCTCCCGCCTCCTTGAGGGCCACCGCCACCTTGGTCAGCGTGCCCGCGGTGTCCACGATGTCGTCGACGATGAGCGCGGTCCGTCCCTCCACCTCGCCGATGACGTTGTGGACCTCGGCCACGTTGGGCTGGTCGCGCCGCTTGTCCACGATGGCGAGGGCTGCGTCCAGCCGCTTCGCGTAGGCGCGGGCCCGCTCCACGCCCCCCGCGTCCGGGGACACGACCGTGAGCTCGGGCAGCTTCAGCTTCGAGACGTAGTCCATGATCACGGGGGCGGCGAAGAGGTGGTCCACGGGCACGTCGAAGAACGCCCTGGATCTGCGCGGCGTGCAGGTCCATGGTCAGGACGCGGTCGGTCCCGGCCGCGCTCAGGAGGTCCGCCACCAGCTTGGCGGAGATGGGCACCCGCGGCTTGTCCTTGCGGTCCTGGCGCGCGTAGCCGTAGTAGGGGATCACGGCGGTGAGCCGAGACGCGCTCGAGCGCTTGAAGGCGTCGAGCATGACCAGGAGCTCCATCAGGTTCTCGTTGACGGGCGGGCCCGTGGGCTGCACCACGAACACGTCCGCCCCGCGCACGTTGTCCTTGATCTGGAACCAGACCTCGCCGTCGCTGAAGCGCGCGAGGTGCGCGCGGCCCAGGGGGACCCCGAGGTGCCGGCAGATGGACGCCCCCAGCGCGGGGTGCGCGTTCCCGGTGAAGATCCTCAGCTCCTGACTCATGCGACTCCGGCGTCCTCGACCACCGCCCCCCCGCTCCCCGCGCCCCGCCCTGCGCGGACGCCTTGGATGGCTGGCTGGGGCGGAAGGATTCGAACCTTCGATCCGGGGTCCAAAGCCCCGTGCCTTACCACTTGGCCACGCCCCAACCGGGGCTCTTGGTCAGCCCTGGGAGGCGTCCTTCGCGGGCTCCCCGCCGCCCGCCGGCGCGGCCGAAGGCGCCGCCGCGCCCGACGCCACCTGTTGCTTGTACACGCCCAGGACCTTCTCCTCCAGGTATTGGCGCATCTGGTTGTTGAGCGGGTGGGCGATGTCCTTGAAGGTGCCGTCCTTGCGCTTCTTGCTCGGCATCGAGACGAACAGCCCCTTGGGACCGTGGATGATCTTGATGTCGGTCACCACGAAGCACTGATCGAAGACGATCGAGACGAATGCCTTGAGCTTTTCGTCGTCCACCGGGATGACCTTGACGTCGGTGATCTCCATGATGTCCGCTCCTCTCGTCCCTCGCGAGCCCCCTCACGGTCCCGGCCGCCGAGGCAACGCACGGCGGTACTCGTCCAGGGGAATTGTCCGCGCTCGCAGGGCCGTGAAGCCTTCGGCCGCGAGTGCGGCCTGGGCTCGCCGAGCCCGGCGAACGTCCTGGAAGAGGCCGAAGCACGTCGAGCCGCTTCCCGAGAGCGCCGCGAGACGGGATCCCTCCCGGACCAGCACGGCCCGGATGCGCGGCACCTGCCGTGCCAGAGCAGGAGCTTCTTCCAGGGCCGCCTCCTCGAGGTCGTTGGTCAGGAGAGGATATGCCTCATCCCCCTCCAAGTCCCTCGATACAAAGTAGAAGATGCTACTGCTGTTTTCCCGGGGTGTCAAACCTGCGTCCACGCGGCGGAAAACCGCCGCGGTCGAGAGGGGGAGGCCGGGATCCACCACCACCACGTGGGCCCGGAGCTGCCGGCGGAGGGGATAGACCTCGTCCCCGCGGCCCAGCCCCAGGGCCGTGCCTCCCAGGAGGAAATACGGCACGTCCGCCCCCAGGCGGCGGGCGATCCGGTGCAGAGCCTCGGGGCCGAGCCCCAGCTTCCAGAGTCGGTCCAAGCCCATGAGCACGGTCGCGGCGTTGCTGCTGCCCCCCCCCAGCCCTCCCCCGACCGGGATGCGCTTCCGGATCTCGATGGCGACCCCTTCTTCGATGCCGGCGTGGCGGCGCACCGCTTCCGCCGCCCGCACCGCCAGGTTCGTCTCGTCCCGGGGGACGAGCGGGTGGTCGCAGCGGATGCTCACGTCTCGTCCGTGCCCACGCAGCACCACGTCGTCGTGGAGGTCGATCGTCTGGAAGAGGGTCCGCAGCTCGTGGTACCCGTCTTGCCGCACGCCGAGCACCTCGAGGCCGAGATTGATCTTCGCGAAGCTCTTGAGCCTCATCGCGAGCCCCACAGCCGGCGGGCCTCGTCGGCGTCGATCGACCGATAGGCCTCGTGCGGCGGAGGTGCGAACGCGGCCGCGGGGAGCGGGGAATCGGCCTCGGCTTCGTCGACCTTCGCGACGAGCCGGCTGCCGTCCGGCAGCTCCGCTTCGATCTCGCGGGGCAGCGTCGGTCCCCAGCGCGCGCGATACGACCGCAGGCGCGGCGAAGGCACGCCGACGAGCAGGTCGATCAGCTCCTCGGGCGAGAGCGCCACTCCCACGAGCGCATCCAGCGCGGCGGGCGTGGCCTCGCTTTCGAAGACCGCCCGCTCGGCGGGGAACACGGCCACGAGCCGGCCGTGACCCGCCACCGCCACGAGGCGCGCCCCGGTCGGGCCCGGGATCTCGAGGCGCAGGGCATCGGGACGGCGGAAGGCGAGGAGCACGCGCGTCCGGCCGCGAAGATCGGGCCCGCGCAGCGAGGCCCGCAGGCTCGCGCTGTACGTGGTAGCGGCGCGCGCGCTCTCCGCGACGCCGGGGCCGGGCAGGCCGGCCGAGGCGCAGGCGCCGCAGAGAAAGGCGAGTACGAGGGGCGCGACCGCCCTCGTGGACGCCGTGTGTCGGGTCACCCGTCTATCGGGGATGCACGGCCGGCGTCACTGCCGACTCTGCTGCGCCTGCAGCGCCGCCTTCGCCTCGCGGATCTTGCGCTCGACCCGGCCCCGGTCGAGCTCGCCTTCATCGTCTTCGCCATCCAGGGCCTTCTGCCAGCTCTGCACCGCATCCGCGACCCGGCCGCGGGCCTTCAGGATGTCGCCGAGGTGGTCGAGGATCACCGCGTTCGAGGCCTGGGTGACCAGGGCCTTGCGGACCGTGTCCTCGGCCGCGTCCAGGCGGTTCGTTCGATAGAGCGCCCAGCCCAGGCTGTCCAGGTAGGCGCCGTTGCCGGGGTCGAGGGCCACCGCCTTCTGGATCATCTCCAGCGCCTCCGCCACCCGCACGTTGCGGTCGGCGTTCATGTAGCCCAGGTAGTTCAGGATCGGCGGGGAGTCGGGCTGGATCTGGAGCGCATCACGGAAGACTGCTTCCGCTTCGTCGGACTTCTTCTGCCTCTCGAGCACGGCCCCGAGCTGGAAGAGCGTTCCCAGGTCCTTGGGCGTCAGCTCGCGGGCACGGCGAAGCACGGCCTCCGCCTCCGGGAACTGCCGGGCCTTTCGATAGAAGTCCGCGACCTGGGCCAGGACCTTGGGGTCGTCCGGGGAGGCCGCCTGCAGCTTCTCCACGAGCGCTGTCGCCGCCTTGGTATCGCCCTTCTCGCGGAGGATCGTCGCTTCCAGGCTCGCGAGGTCGGGGTCCTTGGGATAGAGCACCCGGGCCGCCCGAGTCTCCGCGAGCGCGGGCTCCAGGTCCTTGGCCAGGAGCAGCGCCTCCGCGTGGTAGCCGAGGAGGCTGGCATCCGGAGGGTCCTCCCCCACCTTCTTGGCACGCCCGAACGCGCTGGCCGCCTCCGGGTAGCGCCCGAGCTGCTGGTAGGCGAACCCGAGGTGGACGAGGAAGACCCGGTCGTTGTTCCCGCTCTCCTCCGGGGGCTCGTTCGAACGGTTGCGCGTCATGATGGTCTCGAGCTGGGAGGCCGCGGAGGCGAAGTCGCGCCGGGCCTCCGCGATCGTGACCTTCAGGTACGTGGTCTTCAGGTCGGTGGGGTCCTGGAGGAGGAGCGCGTCCGCCGTGGCCTCGGCCTTGTCGAACTCGCGGAGGTCGCGCTGGGTGCGGGCCTTCAGGTCGAGCGCGAAGCGGTTCCGGGCGTCGGCGGTCAGGATGGAGTCGGCCGTGGCCAGCGCCTCCGGGTATCGGCGCGACTGGAACAGGACCTCGCCGAGCGCCAGCTTCACCCGCAGGTTGGCGGGATCGATCTCGAGCGCCTTCCGGTAGTGCAGGATCGCCTGGTCGGCCTGCTTGGCTTCCTTGTAGACGTCCCCCAGCAGCTGGTAGACCCGGGCCGAGGCCGGCTGCAGCTCCAGGGCCTGCTTCAGCGTGGCGGCCGCGCGCTCGGGCTCGCCGGCGGCGAGCTGGTGGGAGCCGAGCTGGAGAAGGGCCTCGAAGCTGCCGGGATCGAGCGCGAGGTAGAGCTGCCAGATGCGGGCCGCGTCCTTGTGCTCGCGGAGCTGGCCGTAGAGGACGGCCAGGTTCTGCAGGGTGCCGAGGTCTCCCGGCTGCAGGCGCACCACCTCTTCGTATTCCGCGGCGGCCCGGCGCAAGCCCTCGTCCCCGGCCACACCCTCCGCCCGCAGTTGGTAGAGCTGGGCCAGGATCAGGTGGGCGTCCGCGCTGTCGCGATCGAGGCGCACCGCCTCCTGGGCCATCGCCACCGCCTCGTCGAACTTGCGCTCCTCGCGAAGGAGCCGCGCCATCTCCACGCGGATGGCGGCGGAGCCCGAGTCCAGCCGGGCCGCCTTGCGGTACTCCTCCAGCGAGGTCTGGGTGTCGCCGGTGAAGCGAGCCTGCAGTCCGAGGCTGAAGTGGTAGTAGGCCTCGGCGCGGTCGCGCGCCACACCGGTCAGCGGGGCCGGGGACGACGGCGCGACCTGGCTGGCCAGGAGAACGAGGGCGAAGGCGTGCATGTTCGGGGTGTGGCGAACCCCCCCAAGGGATTCTCACACGCGCTTCGCGCCGGAGTCAAAGAAGACGGACGGCGTCCCGCCGGCGCGGCCGGGAGGGACGCCGCCCGCGAGGCGACTTCAGGCCGGCCGGAACGAGGTGCGGAACTCGTCGAGGATCCAGGCCTTCACCTTTTTCACGTCCGTGGCCGTCCCCTCCACCGAGCGCAGGTAGTCGAAGTAGCGCCGCTCGTTGCCCGCCCCGAACGCGCGGGAGGGGAAGGTCACGTAGACCTCGCCCTCCGGCGATCGCCAGAGCGAGAAGCCCACGAGCTTCATGCCCGTGAGCGGCCCCTCCTCCTCGAACAGCACCTCGGCCTCGCACACCAGCTTCTCCGGCTGGTTCTCCTTCTGCACGAACTGCACACGCATGGTCTCCTCCGTCGGTCGTGACTAAATTGGTAGCCGGCGGGAGAGCGGACCGGCGGGCTTCCGGGCGGATCGTCCCACCCGGCGTGGTCGTGTGCGGTGAGGAGGAGCCTACGATGACGGGGCGCCAGGGAAGGTCCAGTCGTTCATTCATCGACCCCCCGCCCCATCTGATAGACTCCCGGCCATGGCGATACACCCGGAGCTGCTCGAGATCCTGGCCTGCCCCGTGTGCAAGACGCCGATCACGGTGGTGAAGGAGGGGGCCGGGCTCCGCTGCGCCCAGTGCAAGCGGGTCTACCCGGTGCGGGACGACATCCCGATCATGCTCCCCGAAGAAGCCACGATCGAGGAGTAGAACGCCCCTCGAGCGGATCCAACTGGCTCTGGTGGCGGCCCTCGCCGCCGCCCTGTTCCTCTCGATCTTCGCCAGCGAAGCCCTGCTCGTCCTGGGCCTGCTCGCCCTGGGGGCACGGCTCGCTCTCGGCCGAGCCCGCATCGGCCGCACTCCCCTCGACGGCCCTCTCCTCGCCTTCTGCGTCTGGACGCTCCTCTCTGCCTCCTTCTCCGCGGACCCGCTCGTCTCCCACGAGCACGCGAGAAAGCTGCTCCTCTTCACCCTGTTCTACCTGGGGGTGGAGACCCTCTCCCGCGAAGCGGACCGCGAGCGTGTGCTCGACCGCGGCCCTCGTGGGAGGACTGGCCCTCTCCGGGCTGACCGTCCTGCAGTACGCGCTCCTCGGCTTCGACACCCTCCACGCCCGGCCCGCCGGCTTCCTCGGCCACTACATGTCGGCCTCGGGACTCAGCATGGGCGTGCTCGTCCTCGCCGCGGCCCGCATCGCCTTCTCGCGCGACCGGCCGCAAATCCGCCGCGGCGACGCCCTCTTCCTCGCCGGCCTCTTCGTGGCGCTCCTCCTCGTTTCCGCCGCCCAGGCGAGCGGCTTCCTGGCCACGTTGGCCGTCCGGCTCTTCGTGGCCTCCCTGGTGGCGGCGGCCGGCGCCATGGCCCTGTCGCGCGGAGAGTGGCCGGCCCGGTCCACGAGCACCACCCTCGCCCTCTTCGTCATGCCCCTGGCCGCCGGGGCGGTCGTCGCTTCCCAGCACCCGCAACGCCTGGCTGGGTGCGTTCCTCGGCCTCGGAACGGTGGCGATCCTCCGCGCCCCCCGCACGCTCTTCCTGCTCGGCGCGGCCACTGCCCTGCTGCTCCTCGTGCGCCCCGCGGCGATCGCGGGCCGGCTCACCATCGAGCGACGACAGCAGCCGCGACCGCTACTACATGTGGCAGGCCGGGATCGACATGATCCTGGACCGGCCCGTCTTCGGCCAGGGGCCGGGGATGATCCTCGACAGCTATCCCGCGCTACCGCTGGGCCGAGGCGCCGAACCCCCGGGCCCCGCACCTCCACAACAACGCGCTCCAGATCGCGGCCGAGCGCGGCCTCCCCTGCCTCGTCTTCTGGCTCTGGTGGGTGGCCGCGGTCATGGCCGACGCCTGGCGCGAGTCGCGTCGCGCGCGATCCTGGCCGCGCGCGGGCGGTGCCTGGTGCGCGGCGGCCACGCTGGGCGTTCTCGTGGCCGTCATGGTCGCCGGGCTTTTCGAGTACAACTTCGGCGACTCCGAGGTCCTGATGTTCATCCTGCTCATGTCCGCCCTCCCCTACGCGCTGCGCCGGGAGCGGCGCGCCGCGGCATGAGCCTCATCCGCGCGCGGGGCGGGTCCGAGCACTCCTGGCTGGCATGCGCGGGAAGCGCGTGCTGGTGGTGGGCGACGTCATGCTCGACGAGTTCATCTGGGGCAGGGTCGCCCGCATCTCGCCCGAGGCGCCGGTGCCGGTGGTGGAGGTCACCGACCAGAGCTTCCACCTCGGGGGCGCCGGCAACGTGGCCCGCAACATCCGCGCCCTGGGGGGACAGGCGGTGCTGGCGGGAGTGGTGGGACGGGACGCCGCGGGCGAGCGGGTGCGGGAAGCGGCTGGCGGCGGCCGGCATCGAGCTCGCTCCTCGCCGTTTCCGATACGGGCCGCCCCACCACCGTGAAGACGCGCATCATCGCCCACCACCAGCAGGTGGTGCGCGCGGATCGCGAGTGCGCGAGCGACGTCCCGGACACGGTGGAGAACGAGATACTGGACGCGGGCACGGAAGGCCCTCGCCTCCTGCCAGGCCCTCGTCGTCTCCGACTACCAGAAAGGCGTGGTCACGGCCGGTCTCCTGAAGCGGCTCCTGCCCCTGGCCCGGCGCCGGGGAGTCCCCGTGCTCGTGGATCCCAAGGTGCGGCACCTCGCGCTCTACCGAGGGTCGCCCTCGTCACCCCGAACCAGCGCGAAGCGGAGCAGGCGACCGGCCTCGCCATCCGCGGCCCCGACGATCTCGCGGCCGCCGCCCGCACGCTCCTGCGTCGGCTCGGCTGCCAGGCCGTCCTCATCACGCGCGGCGAGCAGGGCATGAGCCTCTTCGAGGCCGGCCGTCGGCCCGTCCACATCCCCACCGCCGCCCGCGAGGTCTTCGACGTCACGGGGGCGGGCGACAGCGTGATCGCCACCCTGGCCCTCGCGCTCTGCGCGGGCGCGCGCCTTCCCGAAGCGGCCGCCCTCGCCAACTACGCGGCGGGGGTGGTGGTGGGCAAGCTGGGGACGGCCTCGGCCTCCCCGGCCGAGGTCCTGGCCGCGGCGGGGGCCGGCGCGTGAAGGTCGCCGTGGTGGGCGCGGGACCCGCGGGCTCGCTCCTCGCCTGGCGTCTCGCCCGGGACGGCGCCCCGGTCGCCGTCTTCGATCCTTCGCACCCGCGCGAGAAGCCGTGCGGCGGCGGCCTCACGGGCAAGGCGCTCGACCTGCTCCCTCCCGCCCCGCCCGCCGACCCCCTGCCCGCGCGCAAGGTCGAGGCCTGCCGCTTCGAATCGGGGGACGGGCGAGTGGGTGGACATAGCCCTCGCCTCGCCCGTCGCCGTCGCCGCCCGCCGCGACCTGGACGCCTGGCTGCTGCGCCGCGCCGTCGAGGCGGGAGCGCGACCACGTCGCCGAGCGGGTCGTCGCGGTCGACGAGGCCGGTCGGCTGCGCACGTCGGCCGGGCGCGACGAGTCGCTTCGACCTCGTGGTGGGCGCGGACGGCGCGGGCAGCCTGGTGCGCCGGACCTTTCTCGGCCCACTCCGCCCGCGCGTCTCTGCATGGCCACCGGCTGGTACGCGCGCGGCGACTCCCCCATGCTCGTCCGCTTCGCGCCCGGCCTCGCCGGCTACCTCTGGCTCTTCCCCCGCCCCGACCACGTCGGGGTGGGCATCTGCGCGCCCCTCGCCTCCGTCCCCACGCGCGCAGCTCCTCGCCCGCCTCGAGTCGGAGGTGGCCCGCCACTTCCCCGCCTTGCAGGAGGACGCGGGCGGCCGCTACGCGCACACCATCCCCTCCCCCTCCTCCGAGCCCGCCTCCATCCTCGAGATCGCGGGCGAGCGCTGGGCGCTCGTGGGCGACGCGGCGGCGCTCGCCGATCCCATCACCGGCGAGGGGATCTACTACGCGCTCCGCTCGGCACTCGTGCTCGCGGAGACCCTGCGCGAGGACGCCTCGCCCGCCCGCTATCCGGAGCGGGCGCTCGAGGACTTCGGCCGCGAGCTGCTCAAGGCGGCGGCGCTGCGCGAGCGCTTCTTCGCGCCGGGATTCGCGCGTCGGATGGTCGCCTTCAGCCGGAAAAGCCCCGCGGTGCGCGAGGTGCTCGCCGACCTCGTGCTCGGCCGGCAGGGCTATGTCGGGCTGAAGCGTCGCCTGCTGAAGACCGGGCCACGCTTCATCTGGCAAGTGTCTCTCAGTGCCGGAAGTGCCGCACTCCCGTGAACACCATCGCGATGCCGTGCTCGTCGGCGGCATCGATGACCTCGTCGTCCTTGACGGAGCCGCCGGGCTGGATGACGGCCACCGCCCCCGCCTTCGCCACCTCGTCGAGGCCGTCGCGGAAGGGGAAGAACGCGTCGGAGGCCGCAGCCGTACCCTTGAGCGGAAGCTGGGCCTTCTGGGCCGCGATGCGCGCGGCATCGACCCGGCTCATCTGGCCGGCGCCCACCCCCACGGTCTGGACGGGGTTGGCGAACACGATCGCGTTGCTCTTCACGTGCTTCGCGACCGTCCAGGCCAGCTCCATCGCCTTCCACTCCTCCTCGGTGGGCTTGCGCTTGGTCATGATCTCGCACTTCTCGCGCTCCAGCCGGTGCAGGTCCCACTGCTGCGCGAGGAGGCCGCCCATGACCCGCCGCAGGTCGAAGCCCGTGACCTTGTGGATGCCGGTGGTGTCCATGTCCATGACCCGCACGTTCGGCTTCTTGCCCAGCACCTCGCGCGCCTCGGGCTCGAGGCCGGGCGCGATCACCGCTTCCACGAAGGCCGATGCGATCTTCTCGGCGGCGGCGTGCGTCGAGCTTGCGATTGAAGGCCACGATCCCGCCGAACGCCGATACCGGGTCGCCCGCCCACGCGCGCTCGTAGGCCTCGAGTGTCGTGGCGCCGAGGCCGGTGCCGCAGGGGTTCGTGTGCTTGATGATCACGCAGGCCGGGTCCTTGAGCTCGGTCACGAGCCGCCAGGCCGCATCCAGGTCGAGGATGTTGTTGAACGAAAGCTCCTTCCCCTGCACCTTGCGGGCCGCGGCCACGGAGTAGAGGGTGGAGCCGAGGTCGCTGTAGAACGCCCCTCGCTGGTGCGGGTTCTCGCCGTAGCGCAGGTCCTGGACCTTCTCGAAGGTGAGGCCGAGGCGATAGGGGAAGACGTCCTCCGACTCCGCCACCGCGAAGCCTCCGTCCTTGGCTTCCACCTGCGCGAAGTAGCCGGCGATCGCCGCCTCGTAGCGCGCGGAGTGGCGGAAGGCCTTCTGCGCGAAGTAGAGCCGGGTGGGGGCGTCGATCCCGTCCGGGCGGTCGAGCTGCTCGAGGAGCAGCTTGTAGTCGGCGGGGTCCACCACCACCGCCACGTGAGCGAAGTTCTTGGCGGCGGCGCGGAGCAGGGAGGGCCCGCCCACGTCGATGTTCTCCACCGCCTCCGCGAAAGCGGCGCCCTTGGCGACCTTGTCCTCGAACGGGTAGAGGTTGACGACCACCACGTCCACGGGGGCGATGCCGTGCTCCTCGAGAGCGGCGGTGTGGGCGGGGAGGTCGCGGCGGGCGAGGATTCCGGCGTGGATCTTCGGATGCAGCGTCTTCACGCGGCCGTCCAGGATCTCGGGGAAGCCGGTGGCCTTCTCCACTGCCGTCACCTTGACTCCGGCCTTGACCAGCTCGGCCGCGGTGCCGCCGGTGGAGACGAGCTCGAAGCCGCGGGCGGCGAGCTCGCGGCCGAGCTCTGCGATCCCGTCCTTGCGGTGGACGGAGAGGAGGGCTCTCTTGCTGCTCATGGTTCCTCCGGAGGGGGCGAGCGTCGGTCGGGCAGGGGGACGGGGGGGGCGTCGTTCTGCGGGGTGACCGTGCGCGGGCGGGGTTGGCGGGTGAGATCGCCGTGGGCCTCCCGCCAGATCGCGAGCCACGTGGCGGCGATGCCGGTCACTGCGCGCGAGTAGCTGAGCGAGGCGACCCCGTAGACGGGAGATCGGAAGTCGATCGAACGATAGCTGACCACCTTGCCGTTGTGGAACAGCTCGGTCCGGAGCACCGGCGCCTGGGGCCGGCTGCGGTCCACCAGGCCCTGCCAGTAGACGGGCAGCTCGCGGCGCGCGAGCTTCAGCGAGCCCGGGTCGTCGAGCACCACCGGGATCTTGCTCAGGTTGGCCGAGACGAACGCGTAGTACTCGCGCACGACACCCGCGGGATAGCCCTCGGGGCCGGCGGAGAGCACGGGATCGGAGAAGTCGGCGGGGATGCGAAGGAGGCTGCCCAGGCGCACGAGGCCCTCCGTCACGCGTTGCTGGCGCAGCATCTCCACCACCTGGGCCGTCTCCGTGTCGAGCGCGGCGGTGGTCGCCGGGCTCAGCTGCCCGGTCTGGAGGTCGCCCGCCATCGCCTGGCTGACCGGAGCCGGGAAGCGCTTGAGCTCGTCCAGGACCTGGGACTCCCGCTCCGCGAGCAGCCGGGCCAGCGACCGCGGCAGGAGCCGGCGCGCATCGCGGTTGAGCGCCTTCATCACGTCCTCGGGCCAGGCCTGGGCTTCCGCGGCGAGGACGCTGAGCAGTCCCGTCAGGAGGAGAGCGCGGCTCACGGTGCTACTTGACGACCTTCGCCTTGAGGGAGACCTTGCCGTCCTTGGTCTCGAGCCGGAAGTCCACGGCCTGGGCCCCCTTGTCGGAGAGGATGCGCGAGGCCTGCTGTCCGATCAGCTTCTGGAAGCTCTCGAACTTCACGGGCGCGTTCTCGCCCGCCCGCTGCCGCGCGACCAGGAAGTTGTCGTAAAGGGCGCGCACCGCCTCGAGGTCGCGCTCCGGGTTCTGCACGCGGAACTCTCCGCCTCCTCCCGCGCGGGCAGCGCGGCCCGCCGGTCGGGGGGCCGCGGGAGCGGGCGGAGGCAGGATGTCGGCCTTGAGGCCGTGCACGCCGAAGGCCTTGCCCTCCTCGCGGGCGCGGAGCTTCTTGCTCCAGAGCTCGTTCAGCGTGTTGTACTTCGCGACCATGTTCTGGTAGCGGAAGCGCTCGGTGTTGTTGCGGATCTCCGCGTTGGCGTGGCGGCGGATGATTGCCTCCACCTTGGTCTTGAGGTCCGTGGGCGGCTTCTTCTCGATCCCCGAGAAGAACTTGTCCCACTCGATCTGGAGCAGGCGGATCTGCTTCTCGATCGCCTCGAGGTCGTCGGCGAGGGCCATCGTCTACGGGTGGGCGGGCGCTTCCGCGCCGACGAAGATCCAGAAGAGCGGCAGCCACAGCTCGTGCCCGTAGGGCGCCCGCTTGCCGTCCACTTCCACCTCCGTCCCCCGCTGGCGCCCGACGAGATCGAAGAGGTCGCGGAGGGTACGGGCGGAGGCGGCGTCGAAGGCGGCGTGGTGGACGAGGCCCGCGGCGCCCCCGGTCTCTCGATAGACGGGGGAGCGCCGGGCCAGCTCGACCGCCCGCGCGTATTCGGGTCCGTCGAAGGCCTCGAAGGTGAGGCCGATCCGGAACGGCCGCGCACGTCGGCCCGGATAAAGGATGTCCGCCATCTCGTCGGAGAGATGCGAGATCTCTTCTTCTTCCTTGGGGACCAGCCGGGGCAAGCGATCGGCGAAGTCCGGAGGGCGCTCCCGACCCATGGCCGCCAGAATACCACGGGCCCGGCCGTGTATAGTGCCGGCATGCCGAAGGTTCCGGACGCCGACCTCCGCCGGCGGCTCCCCTCGGTGGACGAGGTCCTGCTGCGCCCGGAGGTGGCGGGCCTCCTCGCCAGGTATCCGAGGGCCGTCGTGCTCCGCCACCTGCGGGCGCTTCTAGAGGAGGCTCGGGCCGGCGCGGCAAACGGAGATGAGGAGAGGCTCCGAGAGACTCTCCGGTCGCTCGTAGGCGAGCTTTCCGAGCGGGTGGAGTCCTCGTCCCGTCCATCCCTGGTTGCTGTCATCAACGCGACCGGAGTGGTTGTCCACACCAACCTGGGCCGGGCTCCCCTCTCCCGCCACGCCGCCGCCCGCGTGGCCGCGATCGCCTCTTCCTACTCGAACCTCGAGCTCGACCTCGCTCGCGGCGAGCGCGGCGACCGCGAGGTCCACGCGGAGTCGCGGCTGCGCGACCTCCTCGGCGTGGAAGCCACCGCCGTCGTCAACAACTGCGCGGCCGCCGTCCTTCTCGCGGTCAACACCCTGGCCGAGGGGCGCGAGGTGCTGGTCAGCCGCGGGGAGCTGGTGGAGATCGGCGGCTCTTTCCGCATCCCCGACGTCGTGGCCAAGTCGGGAGCGCGCCTGCGCGAGGTGGGGACCACGAACCGCACGCGCATCACGGACTTCCGGAGCGCCCTTTCTCCCGCCACCGCCCTCATCCTCAAGGTCCACCCCAGCAACTTCCGCATCGTGGGCTTCACGGAGGAGCCCGCGCTCGAGGAGCTGGCGGAGCTGGCCGCGGCGGCGGGCCTCCCGCTGGTGGAGGACCAGGGGAGCGGGCTCCTCGAGCCGCTGCCGGGGCCGGCCGCGGGCGAGCCCGGCGTGCGCTCGTGCCTGCTCGCCGACGTGGTCGCGTTCAGCGGCGACAAGCTCCTCGGGGGGCCGCAGGCCGGCCTCCTCGCCGGGAAGCGGCGGTACGTCGAAGCGATGCGCCGCAATCCCCTCTATCGCGCCCTCCGCGTGGACAAGATGACGCTGGCCGCCCTCGATGCCGTTCTCGCCGACCACGAAGCGGGACGGGCCGCGGAGCGCGTTCCCGTCGTGCGCATGCTCTCGGCGAGTGCTTTCGAGATCGAGACCCGGGCCCGCGATTTTGCACGCCGCCTCGCCGCCGACGCCGCGGATCTCGTCGTCGCCGTCGAGCCCGGGGAGTCGGTGGTGGGGGGCGGGGCCGCGCCCACCATCGGCATTCCCACCGCCCTCGTCACCGTCGTCCACCCCTCGCTGTCCCCCGACGCGCTCGCGGCCACCCTCCGCACGGGCTCCCCGCCGGTCGTGGCTCGTGTGGCCGGCGGCCGGCTCGTCCTCGATCTGCGCACGGTGGAACCGGAGGATGAAGAGAGCCTCCTGTCCGCCGTGAAGGGCGACGTGCGCGTGCTTGGTGGCACGCCCCCCTGATGGCATCATCAGAGGCTGGATGAAGCGCCTCTCCCTCTCCCTGCCCGTGCTGCTGCTGGCCGTCCCCGCCCCGGCCCAGGACGTGGTGAAGCGCATCGGCAACGTGACCTTCGTGGCCGACCCGAGCCAGGCGTTCCCCGGCGGGCTCGTCGTGGTCCGGCTCAGCTCGCGGCGTCCCCTGGGCGCGGCCTTCGCAATCCTCGACGGCCGGCGCGTCCCCTTCTACCTGGCCGGCGGCCCCCGAGCCCTCGTCCCCATCCCCCTGACCGCGGTGGCGGGCCCGACCACGCTGGGGGTCGAGATCATCAGCCGGCGCGGCCGCCAGCGGATCCCGCTCTCGGTGACGATCGAGCCGCGCCTCTACCCGCCGCGTACGGTGGTGATTCCGGAGGGCAAGCGGGCCCTCCTTAGGCAGCCGACGGTCGTGCGCGACGGCCGCCAGCTCCTTTCCCTGGTGCGCACGGAGAACCCGGAAGCGCCCGGCGCGCTGCGCCCGCCCGTCACCATCGCCCCGGGAGTCGGGTTCGGCAGCCCGCAGACCTGGCTCGGCGGCTCGCCCGTGGAGTCGATGCTGGACAGCCTCTACGGGGAAGGCCACCGAGGGCGCGACTTCGAGGTCCCGACGGGCACGGTGGTGATGGCGCCGGCCGCAGGGACCGTCCTCTTCGCGGCCTCGTTCACGCTCGCCGGCAACACCGTGGTGATCGACCACGGCCAGGGGGTGGTGAGCGCCCTCTTCCACCTCCAGCAGATTGACGTGCGCGTGGGCGACCGGGTGCAGGCCCGCGACCGCGTGGGCCTCTCCGGCGACAGCGGCATCGCTCCCAGCCCGCAGGTACACTGGCGGACCTACCTGCACGGCATCGGCGTCGACCCCGAAGTGCTGGCCCTCGTCCTGGGTTAGGCCGGCCCCCTCGAACAGGGTCGGGCCGAGTCTCGGGGGCTTGCGGATTCCGGATAGCGCGTCGATCGGACCGGCGATAGCCTTCCAAGCATGCCATTGACGAAGCTGCTTCTCGGCGGCGTCCTCGTGCTGGCAGGGGCCACTGTCGTGGCGGCCGACGAGCCGGCACCCGCGCCCGCCCCCGCCGCGGAACCTACGTCCAAACACGAGGATGACGGCCGGCGGACGATGAGCCGACTCCCCTCCAACCTCGGCCGTGGGGCCATCGGTGTGTTCAATCGCGACAACCTCATGCCCTTCGTGGTCGGAGGGGCGGCGGCGAGCGTGTCGTCCCTCTTCGACGATGACGTCCGTGAATCCGTCACCGAGCAGTTCGGCTGGGGGCAGGCCTTCGAGACCGGCGGCGGGCCCGTCTACAGCTCGATCTTCGTGGTCGGCATGTTCGCGGGAGGGCGCCTCGCCCACGGTGCGCGTTTCCGGGCCATGACCTACGACATGCTCGACGCCAGCGTGATCAACGTGGCGTACACCGAGCTGCTGAAGGTCACGGTCCAACGCGAGCGGCCGAACGGGCAGGACAACAAGTCGTTCCCGTCCGGCCACACCTCGAATGCCTTCGCGCTCGCCGCGGTCGCGCAGCGGCACTACGGGTGGAAGCTCGGCGTGCCCGCGTACGCGGTCGCCGCCGTGGTGGGCGCCTCGCGGCTGGAGCAGGACAAGCACTGGCTGAGCGACGTGGTGGCGGGGGCCACGCTCGGCTACATCGTCGGGCGCACGGTGGTGCGCGTGAACGGCAAGCCCATCGATCCCCCGGCGGGAAAGACGGCGGCGGTCTGGAAGATCTCGCCGATCGTCTCGCGCGGAAGACGCGGGATCGAGGTGTTCGGGAGCTTCTGAGGCGACGGGTTACGGGGGCTAACGGAGGGACTGCGCGGCCTGGCGGGCGAGGGCGAGGAGGGGCGCGGGGTACACGCCCAGGATCAGCACGACCGCGACCGAGATGGCGAGGGCGAGGGCGGAGTCGGGAGCGACACCCCCCCAGTCGTCCTCGCCGAGCGGGTCGCGCATGTACATGGCCACCACCACCCGCAGGTAGTAGTAGGCGGAGACGACGCTCATGAGCACGCCCACCACGGCGAGGACGGTCCACCCTCCCGAGACCGCTGCCCCGAACAAGTAGAACTTCCCGACGAAGCCGGCGGACACCGGCACTCCGGCCAGGGACACCAGGAAGACGGTGAGGGCGGCGGCGATGGCGGGGCGTCGGTCGCTCAGGCCGGCGAGGTCGGAGAGCGACAGCGGCTCCCGCCCGCGGTGCGCGAGTGCGGCGAAGACCCCGAAGCCGCCCAGGTTCACCGCGGCGTAGGCCACGAGGTAGAAGAGCACGGCCTCCACGGCGAGGGCGGGCGCGGCCACGAGGGCGGTGAGCAGGTAGCCGGCGTGGGCCACGGAGGAGTAGGCCAGCATGCGCTTGAGGTTGGTCTGGGCGAGGGCGGCGAAGTTCCCCACCACCATGGTGACGATGGCGAGCACGGCCACGGCCGGCCGCCAGTGGTCGGCCACCGCGGGAAGCCCGCTCAGGAAGACCCGGAGGAGCGCGCCGAATGCCGCGGCCTTGACCCCTGCGGCCATGAAGGCGGTGATGGTGGTGGGGGCGCCCTCGTACACGTCGGGGGTCCACATGTGGAAGGGGACGGACGCCACCTTGAAGCCGAAACCCACGAGCAGCAGCCCCGTCCCCAGGACGGCCATCGAGGTGCCGCCCGGGGGAAGTGCGCCCAGCGCGACCGCGATCCGATCGAGGGCGGTGCTCCCGCTCACCGCGTAGAGGAGGGCCACGCCGTAGAGGAAGAACGCGGAGGAGAAGGCGCCGGTCACGAAGTACTTCAGGGCCGACTCCTGGCTCTCCACGCGGGTGCGTCGCATCCCGGCGAGGCCGTAGAGGGCGACGGACATGATCTCCAGGGCCACGAACAGGGAGACGAGCTCGCGGCAGGAGACGAGCCCCAGCATCCCCACCACCGAGAAGAGCACGAGCGCGTAGTACTCGCCCCGGTCCATCTCGATCGCGCGCAGGTAGGAGGGAGAGAGCAGCACGACCACCACCGCGATCGACAGCAGGAGCGCGTGGAAGAACAGCGCGAAGTCGTCCGCGGCCACGGTCCCCCCGGTGACGGCGCCGCGGCCGGGTCCGCGGGCGAGGAGCCAGACGGAGAGGAGCGCCCCCCCCAGCCCCACCAGGGACAGCCGGGCGCAGGGCGTGGAGCGGCCGGGCGGGGTGAACGCCTGGGCGAGGAGCACGGCGACCCCGGTCAGGGCCACGAGCATCGCGGGGATCAGCGGCCGCAGGTCGATCACGGCGCTCACGGACGCGCCTCCGGGAACACCGCGTGCTCGGCCAGGCTCCGGGGAGTGGGACGCGGAGGCCTTGCCTGTCGCACGAGCGCGCTGGCCGCGGGCTCGATCCGGCTCGTGAAGTAGGGGCTGGCCACGCCCATGAAGAGGGCGAGGGCCACGAGGGGAACGAGTATTACCGCCTCGCGCAGCGACAGGTCGGGCAAGCCCAGGTTCCTCGGGTTGGTCACCTCGCCGTAGAACACGCGCTTGATCATCCAGAGCATGTAGCCCGCAGCGAGCACGACCCCCAGGGACGACAGCACCACCAGCCGCGGGTCGAAGGGCCAGGAGCCGATCAGGATCAGGAACTCGCCGACGAAGCCGTTGAAGCCGGGCACCGCGATCGAGGAGAGGCCGATCAGGAGGAAGACCGCGGAGTACCAGGGGATGACCGTCTTCAGCCCCCCGAACTCCGCGATCGTCCGCGTGTGGCGACGGTCGTAGAGCATGCCCACCAGGAAGAAGAGCGCGCCCGTGGAAATCCCGTGGTTGAGCATCTGGTAGACGGAGCCCACCACCGCCGTGGTGTTGAACGCGGCGATGCCCAGCATCACGAAGCCGAGATGGGAGACCGAGGAGTAGGCCACGAGCTTCTTCAGGTCGGGCTGCACGAGGGAGACGAGGGCCCCGTAGACGATCCCGATCACGGCGAGCACCCCGACGAGGGGCGCGAAGCGCAGGGCCGCGTCCGGGAAGAGCGGGATGGCCAGCCGGAGGAAGCCGTACCCGCCCATCTTGAGAAGCACGGCGGCCAGGATCACGGAGCCGGCGGTGGGGGCCTCCACGTGGGCGTCGGGCAGCCAGGTGTGGAACGGCCACATCGGGACCTTGATGGCGAAGGCGAGCGCGCAGGCCAGGAAGAGCCAGGTCTGGAGCGCGGGGTCTATGGGCGACGCCACCAGCTCCGGGATGTCGAAGGTGGCCCGGCCCGCCGTCTTGTAGAGGACGAGGAAGGCCACCAGCATGAGGACGCTGCCCGCGAACGTGTAGAGGAAGAACTTGACCGCGGCGTAGATGCGCCGGTCGTGCCCCCAGATCCCGATCAGGAAGTACATCGGGATCAGCATGGCCTCCCAGAACACGTAGAAGAGGAAGAGGTCGAGGGCCACGAAGACCCCGATCATCCCCGCCTCCAGCAGCAGCATGAACACCACGAACTCGCGCACCCGCTTCTCGATCGAGGTCCAGGAGCCCAGGAGGCAGAGCGGGGTCAGGAAGGTGGTGAGGATCACGAGCCAGAGGGAGAGCCCGTCCAGGCCCAGGTGGTACGAGATCCCCCAGGCCGGGATCCAGGGGCGCCGCTCCACGAACTGCATCTCGGCCACGCTGCGGAAGCCGCGCACGAGGTCCAGGGAAAAGACGAAGACCGCGGTGGAGACTCCGATGCCGAGCCACTTCTGGAGCGTCTCCGATCCGCGCGCGGTGAGGGCCACGAGCAGCGCGCCCAGAACGGGGAGAAAGACGAGGACGGAGAGGATGCGGCCGTCGAGAAGGCTCATGACCACAGCAGGTAGCCGAAGAGCGCCACCGCCCCCGCCAGGATCACGAGCGCATAGGCGCGCACGTAGCCGGACTGCGCGTGCCGAACGCGCTGTGCGAGATCACCGGCGACCGAAGCACTTCCGTTGACGACGCCGTCGATGACACCGGCGTCGAACCACTTCCAAAGGAGCCGCGCGCTGCCTTTCACGACCGGACCGCGAACGAAGGCATCGTAGAGGTCGTCCCAGAAGTACTTGCCCTCGAAGACGCGACGGAGGGGGGCGAAAGACGCGCCCAGCCGGCCGGGCAGATCGGGCCGACGTACATAAAGAAGGAAAGCGAGGGCGATCCCCAGGAGCGCGGTGGCGGTGGCGAGCCCGGGCAACCAGGCCGGGTGGTGCTCCGTCTCCCCGGGGAGCCGGAAGACGGGCTGGATGAGATCGGGCAGCGGGAAGAAGCCCCCCACCGCGGCGCCCACCGCGAGGATGACGAGCGGGAGGAGCATCGTCCGGGGCGACTCGTGCAGGTGGTGCTCGGCCTCGTGGCTCCCCCGGAACCGGCCGAAGAAGGTCAGGAAGAGCAGGCGCAGCATGTAGAACGCGGTGAGGAGGGCGGTGAAGAGGCCGAGGGCGAAGAGCACGGGCTCGCCGGCGTGGAGCGTGCCCAGAAGGATCGCGTCCTTACTGTAGAAGCCGGAGAGCGGCGGGATGCCGGCGATGGCGAGGGTGCCCACGACGAACGTCCAGAACGTCCACGGGATCCGGGTACGCAGGCCGCCCATCTTCCGCATGTCCTGCTCGCCCGACATCGCGTGGATCACGGAGCCCGAGCCCAGGAAGAGCAGGGCCTTGAAGAAGGCGTGGGTGAAGAGATGGAAGACGGCCACCCCGAAGGCCCCCACCCCGCAGGCCAGGAACATGTAGCCGAGCTGGCTCACCGTGGAGTAGGCGAGCACCCGCTTGATGTCGGTCTGCACGATGGCGACGGTGGCCGCCATGAGCGCGGTCACCGCTCCCACCGCCGCCACCGTCGCCATCGCGGTGTCGGAGACGTGATAGAGCGGAGCCAGGCGCGCCACCATGTAGACCCCGGCCGTGACCATGGTCGCGGCGTGGATGAGGGCGGAGACGGGCGTGGGGCCCTCCATGGCGTCGGGCAGCCACACGTGGAGCGGGATCTGCGCGCTCTTGCCCGTCGCCCCCACGAAGAGGAGGAGCGCGGCGATCGTGGCCGGCCCGAACTCCCAGAAGCGCTCGTGGGCAAGCGCCCCCGCGTTGTCCGCGATGTCCACGAGGTCGAGGGTGCCGAACGCGTGGAACATGAAGATCATGCCCAGGAGGAGGCCCGCGTCCCCGACCCGGTTCACCACGAAGGCCTTCATGCCCGCCGCGGACGCGCTGTCCTTCCGGTACCAGAACCCGATGAGCAGGTAGGAGCAGAGCCCGACCCCTTCCCAGCCCACGAACATGAGGGGCAGGTTGCCGCCGAGGACGAGCAGCAGCATGAAGAACGTGAAGAGGTTCAGGTAGGAGAAGTAGCGGACCCGGTCCTCGTCGTGGGACATGTAGCCGAGCGAGTAGATGTGGATGAGCGAGCCCACCCCGGTGACGACCAGGATCATCACCGCGGACAGCGGGTCCAGGAGCAGGCTGTAGGGGACGCGGAAGCCGCCGGCCTCGATCCACTCGAAGCCGAGGTAGGGCTGGAAGAAGCGCAGCCCCGTCTCGAGCCCGCCCACGAGGCCGAAGAGCCGGACCGTGCTCCAGCACGAGAGGCCGAAGGAGGCGAGAACGGTAGCGCAGGCCAGGATCCCGGCCCCCGTCTCCTCCTTGTCGCGCTTGATCCAGTCGCCGAAGAGGGCGAGCACGACGAATCCGGCCAGGGGCAGGAGGAGGATGGCGGTGGGCACGATCTGCAGGATGCGGTCTTCGAACATCGCTACCACTTCATGAGGTTGAAGGCGTCGAGGTCCAGCGTGTCCTGGTGGCGTTGGAGGGCGATGACGATGGCCAGGCCCACCGCCGCCTCCGCCGCCGCCACCACCATCACGAAGAAGACGAGCACCTGTCCGTCCAGGGTGCCGTGCGCGCGGCTCGCGGCCACGAAGGCGAGGTTCACCGCGTTGAGCATGAGCTCCACGCACATGAAGACCGTGATCACGTTGCGGCGCAGGAAGACGCCGAGGGTGCCCAGGGCGAAGAGCACCAGGCTCAGGAGGAGGGCGGGCTGGAGGAAGGCGGGGCCGGACACGACATCGCCGCCGCTCATGAGTCCTTCCGAGCGAGCACGATCGCCCCCACCAGCGCGGCCAGGATGAGGATGGAGGTGGCCTCGAAGACGTAGAGGAAGTAGGGCGAGAAGAGGACGTGGGCCATCCGGTAGGTGGAGGCGTCGAAGCGGGGGGCGGGCGGGCGCGGGCCGGTGCGCACGATCACCGTCCCCACCTGCAGCACGAGCAGCGCGGCGAGGGTGGCGCCCACCGCCTTGAAGGCCCCCTGGCTCTCCTCGTGGTCCTCGCGCTTGGCGTTGAGGAGCATGATCACGAACAGGAACAGCACCATGATCGCCCCCGCGTAGACCACGACCTGCAGCACCGCGATGAAGGGCGAGCCGAGGAGGCCGTAGATCGCGGAGAGAGCGCAGAGGGTGACGATGAGGCCGAAGGCCGAGTAGAGCGGGTTGCGCTGGAGGATCACCACGAGGGCGGAGAGCACCGCCACCGCCGCGAAGACCCAGAAGAGCGCCGTGTCGAGGGTGCCGGGGTCGATCATCGGACGAAGGTGATCCAGGCCGCGGTGGCCAGGATGTTGAGCGTGGCCACCGGGATCAGGACCTTCCAGCCGAAGTGCATGAGCTGGTCGTAGCGGAAGCGCGGGAGGGTCCCGCGGAGCCAGATGAAGACGAAGAGGACGAGGCCCACCTTGGCCAGGAACCAGGCGAAGCCGAGGAGGCCGGTGGAGGGCAGGAAGGGCAGGCCGGAGTACCAGCCGCCCAGGAACAGGTTCGTGGCGAGCACGGACACCGTGATCATGTTGATGTACTCGGCGATCTGCATGAGGCCGAAGCTCATCGACGAGTACTCGGTGTGGAAGCCGGCCACGAGCTCCGTCTCCCCCTCCGGCAGGTCGAAGGGGATGCGGCTCACCTCGGCGCAGGCGGCGATGGCGTAGATGAGGAAGGCCGGGAACTGCGTGACCGCGTTCCAGTGCCAGAACCATCCGCCCTGGTGGTTGACGATGTCGACCACCCGGAAGGAGCCGGCGAGCATGATGAGGCCGACCCAGGAGAGGCCGAGGGCGAGCTCGTAGGAGAACATCTGCGCGGAGGAGCGCAGCCCGCCGAGCAGCGTGAACTTGTTGTTGGCGGCCCAGCCGGCGATGACGATGCCGTACACGCCGAGGGCGGTGATGGCGAAGATGTAGAGGATGCCCACGCCCAGGTCCGCGACCTGGAGCTGCCACTCGCGGCCGAAGAGGGTGAAGGGCGGGCCGTAGGGGATGACGGCGAGGGCCAGGAAGGCGGCCCCGATGGAGAGCACGGGCGCGGCCAGGAACGCCCACTTGTTGGCCGCGGCCGGCATCACCTCTTCCTTGAACAGGAGCTTGATCGCGTCCGCCCAGGGCTGGAAGATGCCGATGGGACCCACGCGGTTCGGGCCGAGGCGGAACTGCATGAAGGCGAGCACCCGCCTTTCGATCCAGGTCATGTGGACGAAGAGCAGGAAGTTCGCGCCGAAGACGACGAGGCACTTGACCGTCGCCGCCGCCAGCTCCTCCCCCAGCGTGAGGGGCGTCATCCCCGCGCCGCTCCCGCGGTGGCCCGGGCCCGCGCCTCCTCGAAGGTCGCCCCCGCCCGCTTCCAGCTCCCCTTCTCGCGGATGTAGTACTCGTACTCCTCGCGGAACTTCGCCATCGTGGAAAGGGCGGGGGCGATCGCCGCGTCCCCGAACGGGCAGACCGTCTTGCCCGCGATCGAGTCGCAGATCTTGGCCAGGAGGTCGAGGTCCTTCTCGTTGCCCTTGCCCGCTTCCAGCCGCTCGAGCAGGCGCAGCATCCAGCCCGTCCCCTCGCGGCAGGGCGTGCACTTGCCGCAGGATTCGTGCTTGTAGAAGTAGGTGAGGTTGCGGGCCGCCGCCACCATGCTCCGCGAGTCGTCGAGCACGATCGTGCCCGCGGAGCCGAGCATGCTCCCCGCCTTGGCGATGCTGTCGAAGTCCATGGGCACGTCGATCTCGTCCGCGCCCAGGACGGGGGTCGACGAGCCCCCGGGGATCACCGCCCGCAGCTTCCGCCCCGGGCGCATCCCCCCCGCGTAGTCGTAGATGAGCTGGCGGAGCGTGACCTTCCCCATCGGCGCCTCGTAGCTACCCGGGCGGGCCACGTCGCCGCTGATCGAGTAGAGCTTGGGCCCGCCGTTCTTCTCCGTCCCGTAGGACGCGAACCACTCCGCCCCCCGGTCGAGGACGAGGGGGACGTTGCAGAGCGTCTCTACGTTGTTGACGATGGTCGGGCAGCCGTAGACGCCGACGTTGGCGGGAAAGGGCGGCTTGAGCCGCGGCTGGCCCCGCTTGCCTTCCAGGCTCTCGATGAGCGCGGTCTCTTCACCGCACTCGTAGGAGCCGGCCCCTCTGTGGATCACGATGTCCACGTCCACCCCGGTGCCCAGGATGTTCTTGCCCACGTAGCCGGCCGCGTAGCCTTCCTTGAGCGCCTTGTCGAGGGTGCGGAAGCCCTCGTGGAACTCGCCGCGGATGTAGATGAAGGCGAGCTTGCACTTGATGCCGTGGGCGGAGACGACCGTGGACTCGATGAGCTGGTGGGGGTCGTTCTCGATGATGACCCGGTCCTTGTAGGTCCCGGGCTCGCTCTCGTCGGCGTTCACGCACAGGTAGCGCGGCTTGGGGTTGTCCTTGGGGAGGAAGCTCCACTTGAGCCCGGTGGGGAACCCCGCCCCTCCCCGCCCGCGCAGGCCCGACTTCTTGAGCTCCTCGACGATGTCCTCGGGCTTCCTCGAGAGGTTCTTCTTGAGGGTCTTGTACCCGCCGGCGGCCTCGTAGCCCCTGATCGAGGTGGCGTCCTTCGTCCAGACGTTCTTGAAGAGGATGGCCTCCCCCGGGCTCTTCGGCCAGTCGAACTTGCGGCGGACGTTCTCGCCGGCGAGGACCTTGTCGATGTCGGCTTCGGTCGCGTGCTCCAGCCACTCCCCGTTGACCTGCACCGCGGGCGCGCCCCCGCAGGCGGCCAGGCACTCGACACCCTTCACCGTGAACTTCCCGTCCGCGCTCGTGCCTCCCGGCTTGATCCCGAGCTTGTGGCAGGTCTGCCCCAGGAGCTCGTCGGCGCCGCCGAGCGCGCAGGAGAGCGTCGTGCAGAACTCGATGAGAGTCTTCCCTTCGGGCTTGAGGCGGAACATCGTGTAGAAGCTCGCGGTATCGTGGACCTGGGCCACGCTCAGCTCCATGAGCTTCGCCACGTACTCGAGCGCCTCCGTGCCCAGCCAGCCCGCCTGCTCCTGGGCGAGGGCGAGGACGGGGAGGAGGGCGGAGCGCTTGACGGGGTAGCGCGCGACCAGCTCCTCGAACTTCTTCCTGTTCTCGGCGGTGAACTCCATGGCTACCAGTCGAGGGCTCCCGCCTTCCACGCGTACACGAACCCGCCGCCAAGGAGGATGATGAAGACGCTCATCTCCACGAAGCCGAAGAGGCCGAGGTCCCGGAACACGAGCGCCCAGGGATAGAGGAAGGCCGCGTCCACGTCGAACAGGATGAAGAGCATGCAGACGAGGTAGAACTTGATCGGGAACCGCTCGCGAGCGTTTCCGATGGGGGGGACGCCGCACTCGTAGGTCGCGCTCTTCGCCTCCGTGGGGCGGGGCTTCCCGATGGCGCGCGACAGGATCACGGTGGAGACGGCGAAGCCGAACACGATCGCGGCGAGGATGAGGATGGGGACGTAGTTGGGCATGCTCGGGGCTTCGGACTGGGGTGAAGGACCTCTGGCGCTTGCGAGCCCGGCGACGCGAAAAAGCGCGGGAAATATAACGTCCCCCGCAGCCTAGGTCAATCTCGGCGCGTCGGCGAGTCAGTCCTGCCGCGCCTCCGCCAGGCGCCCCAGGATCACGTAGAGATGATGCGCCTCGTGCACGAGGAAGAACTCCACCCAGCGGGCGACGCTCAGGGGCCCCAGCCGGGAGTGCACCCCCACCCTCGCGGTCTGGGCCGCGCTCAGGGTGCGGACGCGCTCCACCACGCGAGCCCGGAGGATCGGCAGCTTTCTCAGGATCTCCGCCGTGGACCGTCCCGACCAGCGGCTCCATTTGCGGTCGTCCTCCGCCCGGTAGCGGTCGATCCGAGGCGCGTCTTCGCTCATGATGCGCGCGAGCCGCTCCAGGAAGACCTCGTGGTGACGGGCGATATGGGCCAGGTTCTCGCGGGCCGACCACTGGCCGGAGGGCGGACGGCGCCCGATCTCGCGCGTGGTGGCGTCGCCCAGGATCGCGGGGAGGGCCAGGAGCTGGCACTCGAGCCGTCGGCGAGTGGAGGCGGGAAGGCCGCCCCCCGGCGCGCGGCGCTTCACGATCGCCCGTCGCGGGTGGCCCAGACGGCGGCGAACGCACCCGCGAAGAAAGGTGGCGCCACTTCCGGAGCGAGCAGGTTCGCGATCACCACCGGGGGAAACACGGTGGCCAGGGAGCGGATGGCGTCCGCCTGCAGCGCCACCTCGAGAGCGCTGGCGACAAAGGCGGCGGTCACGATCGCGAGCGGGCGGGGCAACGGCGTCGCTCTCAGTCGCGAGAGCATCAGACCGACGATCAGGGCCACGCCCCCGCGCCGGACGACGAAGCCCACGACCTCCGCGACCACGCCCGTCGGGCTGGGCACGTAGGCGCGCAGCTCGTCCCGCGCGCCGAAGAGGGCGGCGGTGAGGGGGGGAAGGAGGAGGGAGAGGACGAGCGTGACCACCGCGAACACCCCCGCCGCCTTCAGCGCGAGGCCCCACGTCTCCCGGGGCGACAGCGTGATGAGGACCCCGGCGACGAGAGCCACCGCGGCCGCCCCCAGGAAATCCATCAGTCGCGGGCGAGCGCCGTCTGGAAGAACGCGGCCACGTCGGTCTTGAGCCGCGCCAGCTCGCCCTCGTGGATGTACATCATGTGCCCCGCCTCGTACCGTTTGCTCGTGATGCGGGCGCGCTGCATGGGCTCGAGACCCATGTGGGTCAGGGTGTAGTCGGTGGCGAAGTAGGGCGTGGCGAGATCGTAGTAGCCGGAGGCCACGAACAGCCGCATGGAGGGATTCTTGGCGAAGGCATCGCGGAGCGCCTCGCTCGTGTCCGTGGCCAGGTTGCCCTCCGGTCCCCAGTCCCAGGGCCCGATCCCCCCGCCCAGGATGTAGTACGGCAGGTCGGACTTGTAGCCCAGCGTGCGCCGGGCGTAGTCGTTGAACATCGCGGTGTAGGGGGGACGGATGGCGGCCATCGAAGGATCGAACCCGGGACGATCGCCCAAAGCACTCTCGTCGATGCCCTTGAAGCGGCTGTCGAGCCTGCCCACGGTGCGCCGGTCCGACCGCAGAAGCTCCTTGCAGAAACGCGGCTGCTCCACGCGGAGGTTGGCCTCTTCCACGTAGACCTTGGAGAGGCCGGTCAGGCGGGACAGGCGCTCGGCTACCGCCTCGCGCTCCGGGCCGGCAAGGGCGTCTCCCCGGGCGAGGGCGCGCGAGTAGTCCCCCGCCGCGAAGCTCTCCGCCTCCGCGAGCGTCTGGCCGAGGTCCGCCTGGAGCTCGGGGGCGAGGCGCTTGTGATACCAGGCGGTGGCGGTGTAGGTGGGCAGGAACAGCACGTAGGGCAGGTCGTTCCCCTGGACGGGACGGGCGGTCTGGAAGTTCAGGATCGAGGAGACGAGGAGGATGCCGTTGAAGGCGATCCCCTGCTCCACGAGATGGCCAGCGAGGCCGGCCGCGCGCGTGGTGCCGTAGCTCTCCCCTACCATGAAGAGGGGCGAGCCCCACCGCTCGTACCGGGTGAGGTAGAGGCGAATGAACTCCCCCACCGACTCGACGTCGCCCTGCAGGCCCCAGAACTTCTTGCCGAGCTCCGGCTTGGCGGCCCGGCTGTAGCCCGTCCCCACGGGGTCGATGAAGACGAGGTCGGTCGCGTCCAGCCACGTGTGCTCGTTGTCCACGAGCTTGTAGGGGGGCTGCGGCATCCCGCCGTCGGGGAGCATGCTCACGCGCTTGGGGCCGAGCGCGCCCAGGTGCAGCCAGACCGAGGAGGAGCCCGGCCCGCCGTTGAAGGAGAAGGTCAAGGGCCGCGTCTCCGGCCCCCCCGTGCGGTCCGCCGCATACGCCATGAAGAAGATCCGGGCCTCGGTCTCTCCGTCCTTGCCCTTCAGGGGGAGCAGGCCGGTGGTGACGGAGTACTTGAGGAGGCGGCCCCCCAGCCGCAGCTCGTGCCGCGTCGTGACCGGCTTCTCCTCCTCGTCCTTCTTGTCCTTGTCCTTCGCCTTCTCGGCCTCCGGCGCCGCGCTCGCCGGGGGAGAGGGAGCGGGCGCCGCCGCTTGCAGGAGGAGGAACGAGACGAGGGCCAGGATCATGCGCTCATCTTTCCCGGAGGGGCACTCTATCCCGGCCGTTCGGGACCGGCAAGAGCGCCCTTATACTCATCCCGATGCGCCGCACCAAGATCGTGACCACCATCGGCCCCGCCTCCCGCGAGCCGCGGACCCTGGAGCGGCTGATCGACGCCGGGGCCGACGTCATCCGCCTGAACTTCTCGCACGGCGACCACGCGCAGCACCTGGAGGTGATGCGCTCCGCGCGCGAGATCGCGCAGCGACGGGGGCGGGCGATCGCCCTCCTCCAGGACCTCTCCGGCCCCAAGATCCGCACCGGCCGCGCCCGCGATCCGGAGGGGATCGAGCTCCGGGACGGGGCCCGGCTGAAGATCACCACCGACGAGTCCGTGGAAGGAACGCCCGAGCTCATCTCCACCACCTACGACCCGCTTCCGCAGGACGTGAAGCCGGGAGACCGCATCCTCCTCGACGACGGCAATCTCGAGCTCCGCGTGCTGGGAACGAGCGGCGACACCGTGGACTGCGAGGTGGTCCACGGGGGCCGGCTCCATACCCACAAGGGGATGAACCTGCCCGGCGTTCGTCTCTCCACCCCGGCCTTGACCGAGAAGGATCGCCGTGACCTCGCCTTCGGCATGGCGAACGGCGTCGACTACGTGGCCCTCTCCTTCGTGCGGCAGCCCGGGGACGTGGCGGAGGTGAAGGCGCTCGTGGCCGCGGGAGGGGCGAGGATCCCGGTCATCGCCAAGATCGAGAAGCGGGAGGCGGTCGACCAGCTCCCCGCCATCCTAGAGGTCGCGGACGGGGTCATGGTGGCCCGCGGAGACCTGGGGGTGGAGCTGAGCACGGAAGAGGTGCCCACGCTGCAGAAGCGGATCATCGAGAGCGCCAACGCCGCGGGCAAGGTGGTGATCACGGCCACCCAGATGCTGGAGAGCATGATCGAGAGCCCGCGACCCACCCGGGCCGAGGCCTCGGACGTGGCCAACGCCATCCTGGACGGGACGGACGCGGTCATGTTGTCCGCGGAGACCGCGGCCGGGAGATTCCCGGTGGCGGCGGTCGAGACCATGGCCCGGATCGCGGACTACACGGAGGAGCACCTCTCGCTGCGGCGGACTCCCCTGCGGCGGCGCGCCTCGCCCGCGGATCCGGTCGCCCCGGTGGTGCCGCGCAGCCTGGCCCGGGTGGCGGCCACGGTGGCCGAAGAGCTGAGCTGCCGGTTGATCGTGGTCTTCACGGAGTCGGGGTCCACCGCTCGGCTGGTGTCGTCCTTCCGGCCGGGCGCCCCCGTGGTGGCCATCACCCGCCACGACGCGGTCTACCGCCAGCTCGCCCTCTGGTGGGGGGTCCTGCCCCTGCATTCGGGCTTCCTGGAGATCACGACCGACGAGATGATCCGGCACGGAGAGGCCCTCCTGAAGGAGCGAGGCCTCGTGCGAGGGGGGGACACGATCCTGATGCTCGCCGGCCAGACCCATACCACGGGCGCCACCAACATGCTCCGCGTGCACGTGATCGCGTGAGACGGGGACGGCGTCTTGCCCTCGCGGCCCCGGTCCTGTCCACGAGCGCGCTCCTGCTCGCCTCCGCCTGCTCCCACCACTCCCCGCCCAAGGTCCAGTTCCCCCCCCGGTCGTCCCTCCCCCGGGGACGGTGGTCACCGGAACCGCGTCCTGGTACGGGCCCGGCTACCACGGCAAGCGCACGTCGAGCGGCGAGGTCTACGACCAGGATGCGCTGACCGCCGCCCACTTCGACTGGGCATTCGGGACCCGGGTGCGCGTCACCTTCCTGGACACGGGCAAGACGGTGATCGTGCGCATCAACGACCGCTTTCCCAACCACAAGGGGCGGGTCATCGACCTCTCGCGGGGGGCGGCCCGCGCGATTGGCCTCATCGGGCCGGGCACGGGCCGGGTCCGCCTGGAGGTGATGGGACCCTAGTCCCCAGGCCCCCGGAAACTGCGGTAACATCGGGGTTGCCCATGAACGCGGCAACTCTCGAGGGCCGTGCCCTCCTCGATCAGGTCAGCAACGAGCTGGAGGGCCCTCGTGTGGACGAGGCCATGGACCACCTCGTGAGGGGGCTCCAGGATCTCCGCGGGAAGGTCCCGTCCCTCGACTGGCAGGCCTTCTGCCGGACGGAGTGCGTGAGCCACCCCGTGCGCTTCAAGGTGCACCAGGACCCCCTGACCGAGCGGGCTTTCTTCAAGCCCCGCGGGTATCCCGGGGACGCCATCCTCCTCGACCTGTTCTACGGCGCGGACGGCGTGCAGTCCTACGTCGACGACGCGACCGAGCTCGGCCAGAAGATCTACCGGTACACGAGCAGCGCCACCGCGGCCCGCGCCCTCCGCCGGCGGAAGGAGATCCTCGCCACCTTCATCGACCGCGTCTCCGACTCCACGGAGCCCGCCTGCATCATGACGCTCGGCTGCGGCCACCTGCGGGAGGCCGAGATCTCCGCGGCGGTGCAGCACCGGAAGGTGGGCCGTTTCCTGGCCGTGGACCGGGATCCCGACAGCCTGCGGGTGGTGCGCGAGAAGTTCGGCCCCCTGGGAGTGGAGACCGCGGAGAGCACGGTCAACGAGCTGATCGACATCGCGCCCCGGCTCGGCAGCTTCGACCTCGTTTACGCGGCCGGACCCTACGACCATCTGAACCGATGGGTGGCCACGCGCCTCACCGAGGCCCTCTTCAAGACCATGAAGCCGGGCGGGCTCCTGCTCGTCACCAACTTCGTCCACGGCATCCGCGACGTGGGCTACCTCGAAGCCTTCATGGACTGGCACCTGAACTACCGAAACGCCGCCGACATGTTCGCCCTCTCCTCCAGCCTTCCCGAACGCGAGGTGGCGGACCGCCGCACCTTCGCGGAAGAGAGCGGCGGCATCGTCTTCCTGGCCGTTCGTCGCCTCTAGGAGCAGCCCGGCGCGCGCGGGCGGCTGAGCCTCCAACCGTCCGGGGCAGACCGCCCGTTATACTGGAAGTCTCGCCGATGACCGACCCCAACCGCCGGGTCTACTCCCAGGAGCGCCTCCGGCTGGTCCTCATCCTCCTGACCGTCATCACCCTCCCGGTGGTGATCGGGTCTTCCGTCCTCATCTACTACTACCTGCTCTTCGGGGTGATGGTGGACCGGCGCCTCCAGGGCGAGCGCTGGATGGTCCCCTCCCGGATCTACGCGCGCCCGCTCGTGCTGGGGGAGGGGCTGCCCCTTTCCGTCCGCGACCTCGTGAAGACCCTGAACGGGCTCAAGTACGAGCAGCAGAAGGAGGGGACTCCGCAGCCCGGGCAGTTCGTGGCCGGCGAGAGGAGCGTCGTCTTCCATCCCCGGCCCATCCCGGGCGCGGCCGACGAGCCGCTCTTGGTCGTCTTCGACAAGGACAAGGTCAAGGAGATCCGGGGCGCGCGCACGAAGACGAAGTACACGGAGCAGGCCCTGGAGCCGGAGCTCATCACCTACCTCTTCGACGAGAGCCGCGAGAAGCGGCGGCACGTCAAGTACGAGGAGCTCCCCGACCACCTGGTGAAAGCGGTCCTCGCCATCGAGGACCGCCGCTTCTTCAGCCATCCCGGCCTCGACCCCTTCCGCATCGTGGGGGCGGCCCTCCGGAACATCCGCGCCGACACCTACCTGCAGGGCGGGAGCACGATCACCCAGCAGCTCTGCAAGAACTTCTTCCTCACTCCGGAGCGGACCTGGAAGCGCAAGGTCCAGGAGGCGATCCTCGCCTTCGTGCTGGAGCGCCGCGCGAGCAAGCCGGACATCCTCGAGCTCTACCTGAACGAGATCTACCTCGGCCAGGCCGGCTCCTTCAGCATCAACGGGGTGGGCCAGGCCGCCCGCCTCTACTTCCACAAGGACGTGTCCAACCTCTCCCTGCCGGAGTCCGCATTCATCGCCGGCCTCATCCAGTCCCCGAATCCCTACAACCCCTTCCGCCACCCGCAGCGCGCCACCGAGCGACGCAACGTCGTGATCCGGGCCATGAACGACGCCGGCTTCATCGACGGCCCGACCATGGACGCCTCGCTCGCCGCTCCCCTCAAGGTCGAGAGGGGTACCATGGACACCGCGGACGCCCCCTACTTCGTGGACCTGGTCCGCGCCCAGCTCGCCCAGCGCTACGACCCGAAGGACCTCACCACCCAGAACCTGTCCATCCACACTACCCTCGACCTGCAGCTCCAGGCGCTCGCCCAGGGCGCGCTCGAAAAGGGGCTCGACGCGGTGGAGAAGATGATCAAGCGCAAGGAGCACCCGCCCGTCCAGGGCTGCCTCATCGCCCTCGACCCGGTCTCGGGCAACCTCGTCGCCCTCGTGGGAGGGCGATCCTACGGGGCGAGCCAGTACAACCGCGTCACCCAGGCCCGTCGACAGCCGGGGAGCACGTTCAAGCCCTTCGTCTACCTGGCCGCTTTCGAGGCCACCTTCGACGACCCCGCGCTACCCCCGATCACGCCGGCCACCGTGGTGGAGGACACGCCCTCCGTCTTCTTCTACGAAGACAAGGAGTACATGCCCGAGAACTACGAGGACAAGTACCTCGGGTACGTGACGCTCCGGCGCGCCCTCGCCAACAGCCTCAACGTGGCCACGGTCAAGGTCGCGGAGATGGTGGGCTACGAGCGGGTGGCCGACCTGTGGTCGAACAAGCTCAAGGTCGGCGCGCCCATCAAGCCCTACCCCGCCCTCGCTCTCGGCTCCTTCGAGGCCACGCCCTACGAGATGGCGGTGGCCTACAACGTGCTCGCCAACGGCGGGCTGAAGGTGGAGCCGGTGACCGTCCTCCGGGTGACCGACGACCAGGGCCGCACCCTGGAGCAGCCCCACGCCCCCCCGCCCCCGCGCGTGGCCCACGAGGAGACGGTCTTCCTCGTCACGAACATGCTGCGCAGCGTGCTCAACGAGGGGACGGGGGCGGCGGCCCGGGGCCTGGGCTTCACCCTCGACGCCGCGGGCAAGACGGGGACCACGAACGACCTCCGCGACGCCTGGTTCGCCGGCTACACCCCCGATCTGCTGTGCGTGATCTGGGTGGGCTTCGACGACAACACCCCGATCGGGCTCCCGGGATCGCGAGCGGCGCTCCCCATCTGGGTGGAGTTCATGAAGGGGGCTCTCGCGGGAAAGAAGACGCAGAAGTTCCTCGCGCCCATGGAGGGGATCGTCTTCGTCGACATCGACAAGGACACCGGCCTCCTCGCCACCCCCTCCTGCCCGAAGGTCATCTCAGAGGCGTTCATCGCCGGGACCGAGCCCCAGGAGCGCTGCTCGGCGCATGGACGATCCCCTTGAGGCGCCCCTTGCGTCAGAAGGTCGAGTTGTGGCAGCGCCCCTTGTAGGAGAAGAGCGAGTACTGGCCCTCCCGGTCGCCGGGCGAGCGCACGATGTCGAAGTTCTCGCTCATGCTGTTGTCCCTTTTCACGAGCAGCTCCTCGTCCTCCATCGCGCAGTAGCCCTTGGCGTGCATCTTGCCGACCATGGCGCTGGTGTAGGCCTTGGGGTCGAGCAGGCGATAGCTCAGCTCCGAGTTCAGGGAGTCCTTCATGTCGAACAGCTCGGGGCGCTCCGTGAAGAGGGCCACGAGCGAGGACCGCACGTCGCCCTCGTATTCGCTCTCGAAGTTCCGCCCCAGGCAGAACGAGTCACGGCTCGGGGCGAGCGTGCACTGCGGATCCTCCTGACCGTAGCTCGGCAGGGGGTCGGGGGGGGACCCGGCCGGCTCGCAGGAGTTCTGGTAGCCGACGCGGAGCTGGCCGGTGCCGGAGAGCACGTCGTAGGCCTCGCTGATCCGGGCGTCCGCGGTGCGGATGTAGATCTCGTCCCCCGTCTGGTTCCCGTAGTCGAAGATGCCGCAGATGCCGCGGGCGTCGAGGGCGGCGATGAGCTGGGCCCGCGCCTTGTCGAGGTAGCGGATGGTCACCCCGTCCGGGTAGAAGATGTCGCTGTGGCCGCGCACCTCGTCGAAGGCCTGGGCGAGGACGGTGGCAAGCTGGGGATCGGGCCGGGAGCCGCACGGGCCGCCGGTCGGGGCCGGCCCGCCGCAGGACTTCGGAGAGGTCGCCCCGGGGGTGGGGGTCGTGCTGGGGGTGGGGCCGGGCGCGGGGGCCGGCGAAAGAGTGGTGGGCGGACTGGGGTTCGCCGCCCGGTCACCACCGCCGCAGGACAGGAACGAAAGGGCGCCGCTCACGCACGCCACGACCGCCAAAGAACGGGGAATATTGCTCACTCACTCCTCCAATGAATCCCGGCTACGAACCTTGCCGTCAAAACAAACCCCTAATGAGACCACACCCATCAGGGCAGGTCAAGTGCTCTCCGCCGCGAGGAGCGCCCGCTCCAGGAGGCTTCGTGCTTCCGCATCGTCCGGGTGGCGCCGGCTCCACTCGCCGAGCGGGGCCAGGAGGAGCCGCGCGTCCCCGGGATCGCCGGCGAGGAGGGCCTCCCCCACCTCCAGCACCGTCTGCCGATCGCCGGCGTTCCGCTCCAGCGCTCGGAGCAGGTAGGGGCGGGCCCGCGCCACCCCGTCCCGACCCAGGGCGCACCGGACGATCTGGAGGTCCACGTTGGGGAACGTGGTCACCGCTCGCGGCACGTCCGCGCGCATCGGGCTCGGCTCCCAGGCCCAGCGCCGTCCCCAGTCGATCGGGCCCCGAGCGACGCTGCTCCAGAGCATCGCGAGAGCCACCGGTACGATTGCGAGTCGCGCGGACGTCGATGGGAGCGCACCGCGAAGGCACGCGACGGCGAGGAGCGCCACTGTGATCCCGACGGCCGCCCAGGCCACGCGCAGGGCGGGAGCCGATCCCCGCTGCGTCCACGCCACGTAGGCCCACTCCACGAGGCCCGCGAGGAGACACTCCCGAAGACGGAGCGGGCCGAGTGCCCGGAGCCAGTCCTCGATCGCCACCGCGCAGTAGACGAGGAGGACGGGCCAGAAAAGCAGGTGGAAACGGACGTCGAGAGCGCCCTTCGCCACGAGGAGGCAGGCAGGGACGAGGACGAGGCAGAGCGGCCGCAAGGCGTCCGCGGCCGCCGGCACCTCCCGTCGCCGGATCGCCCGGGCGAGGTCCAGGGCCAGGCGGGCCAGGACCCACAGAGCAGGAACGGCGAGCAAGGCCAGGGTTGGCCAGACGTCGAAGTCGGTGTAGACGTAGAGCGCGTCTCTCCAGCTGCCGACCATGAACGTCTGCGCTTCCGAGCCGTAGCCCGCGGTCAGGCGGTGCAGGTTCGACCAGACGCTGTCCACCCGCCCGAGATCGGTCACGAGCGCTTTGCCCGGCGGGAAGAGGACGGCCTGCGCCGTCACGAGCCAGGCGAGCGCGGGCATGAGGGGAAGGGCGACGAGCCCGGCCGCGCGCAGGGCTTCTTGCCGTCGGCGTGGTCCGCACCAGGCGCGCAAGCCGGCGAACAACACCACGTAGACCGCGAACGCGGCCCATACGATCAGACCCTTGCCGAGGTAGGTGAGGAGCGCCAGCGCCGGCCAGGACGCGCACGCGAAGGAGGGGAGCGCGCCTCCCGCCCGGCGCAGGTCGCGCAGGAGGAGCAGCACGAGGACCACGAGCAGCGACTCCGAGTATTCCCCGCGAGCATTGGCGAACAGGTAGGGACCGTGAACCGCGGCCAGGAAGCCGCCCACGGCGGCCGCTCGCCGCCCCGCCAGCGCTCCGCTCTCCCGCCCGGTCAGCCACACCGCGACGAGCCCGAGGAGGAGAGGCAGGGCGCGCAGGCCGGCCTTCGTCGTCTCGCCGAGAAGGGCGGCGGGGACCGACTGTGCCCAGAACCAGAGGGGAGTGATGCCGTTCGAGACGGCGATGGGCACCTCGAAGAGGAAGGCTCGAACGCCAAGAAAGGCCCGGGAGAGGCCGTAGGCCATCACGCAGGCTTCATCGAAGACCACGGGCAGCGTGAGCGCGGCGAGCGTGCGGTACGCAAGGGCCAGGCCGAGAAGCGAAGCGAGCGTCACGCCGTCTCCCCGGAGCGGACCGTGCTCGGGAGAGGACGGCAACGGCCTACGGAACCTGGCAGGCCGAGATGTGGCTGTTCACTCCCGTCCGATACTTCCCGGCCGAGGTCAGGATCTGGTAGTTCTCGCGGTATTTCCGGTTTGCTCGCGTCGACACCGCCACCTCTTCGCTGTCGGGGGCCGCGCAGTAGCCGGCGTCGTAGAGGTTCTGGAACACCCCGTTGTGGTAGGCGACGTGATCGAGCACGGTGTACCCGCTGAAGAGCGACGGCTGGTCCCTCACGAGCTTCAGGATCGCCGCCTCCACGGCACCCACGAACGCCGGAGCCGGGTTTCGGGGGCAGTTCAATCCGTCGGGCGGTATGGCGGGCGAACAGAGCACCTGAATCTGTCCCCCGGGAGGCGGCGTCGAAGACGGGGTGGGAGTGGGGTTCGGCCCGGGGGTCGCGGCAGGCGAGGGCTTGGGCGTGGGGACGGGGGTGGGCACGTTCGTGATGGGGATCTGGATCGCCGTGATCGGTGCCGGGGTCGGGGACGCGCCGGAGCTGCTGGGATCGCCGGGCAGCTCCGTGATGGTGTGACACCCGAGCACGGCGATGACGATGGCGACCGCACCGGCAAATGAAGCTCTTCCGTTCATACGAGGCCCCTTAGAGAGAACATCACTATTCTAGATCTAATGGGGCCTTATGACAACGAAAAATTGATCAGATCACCGGCCTTGGAGGAGGGCCCCGGTCCGCCGTGTCTTGACCACGCCCAGGGGGCGGTCTATTCTTCTGGCTTACGCTCGCGGGCGCTTAACTCAGCGGTAGAGTGCCACCTTCACACGGTGGAAGTCGTAGGTTCGAATCCTACAGCGCCCACCATCCCCGGCGCGCAAAGGAGCCCCCGAGGCATGCCGCAGGAGCCCGCGCGCCGCGTCTACCGGTACTACGACTTCGTGATGGCGGCCTTCGTGACGGTGCTGCTCTGCGCCAACGTCATCGGGGCGGCCAAAGTCGCGCAGATCGGGTCTTTCAAGTTCGGGGCGGGCGTCCTCTTCTTCCCCATCAGCTACGTCTTTGGAGACGTGCTGACCGAGGTCTACGGCTACGCGCGGGCGAGGCGCGTCGTGTGGGCCGGCTTCACCGCTCTCCTCTTCGCGTCGTTCATGAGCTGGGCCATCCTCGCCTTCCCGCCCGCCGAGGGCTGGCCCAACCAGGCGGCCTACGAGACCGTGTACGGCGCCACCCCGCGCATCGTGCTCGCCTCCCTCGTCGCCTACTTCTCCGGCGAGTTCTGCAACTCCTACGTCCTCGCCCGAATGAAGGTCCGCACCTCGGGCCGCTGGCTCTGGGCCCGCACCATCGGCTCCACCATCGTGGGCGAAGCGGTCGACTCGCTCATCTTCTACCCGCTCGCCTTCCTCGGCGTGTGGTCGGGGGAACTCGTGCTGAGCGTCATGCTCGCCAACTACGCCCTCAAGGTCGGCTGGGAAGCGGTCATGACGCCCTTCACCTACCGCATCGTGAACTTCCTGAAGCGGGCGGAGAGCGAGGACTACTTCGACCGCCAGACCAACTTCACGCCCTTCTCGTTGCAGACCTGAGCCAATCCACTACTTCTCGTTCAACTCCACCACCACCGCCTGGTAGGGCGCGAGCACCAGCTCCGCGCCACGCACCGGTGATGCCGTGATGTTGTTCATCAGGACGTCTCCGGCCGCGTAGCCCGCGGGCAACGCCGTGCGGCCCCCGGACGTGCTGAAGCTCAAGGCGACCATCACGGTGCGCGCCTCCCGCCTTCGGGTGTAAGCGAACACGTCGGCGTTGTCGCGGTCGAGGAGTCGATACGCACCGTAGACCAGGACCGGCTCTCGCCTGCGCAGCTGCACCATGCGCCTGAAGTAGTGCAGCACGGAATCCTTGTCCGTCTCCTCGGCCTCCACATTGACCGACGCGTGGTCGGGGTTCAGGCGGATCCAGGGCGCCTCCTTGCTGAAGCCCGCGTTGGCCCCGGCTGTCCACTGCATCGGCGTGCGGCCGTTGTCGCGGCTGACCTCGGCCTGGGCGGCGAGAAAAGCCTGCAGATCGCCGCCCTCCTTCTGGAGGCGGTTGTAGTAGTTGATGGTCTGAAGGTCGCGGTAATCGCGGATGTCGGTGAATCGGATGTTCGCCATGCCGAGCTCGTCCCCGAGGTACACGTAGGGCGTGGCGCGCATGGTCAGCAGGAGCGTCAGCAGCATCTTGGCGGAAGCGGCGCGATACGGTGGCGTGTCGTTCCCGTACCGGCTCACCATGCGGCTCTGGTCGTGGTTGCCCAGGTACACGGTGCCCCAGCCCTTGTGCTCGAACACCCGGTCCCAGCGGGTGAAGATGTCCTTCAGGTCCGGAAGCCTGCGGTTGTCGGGATCCGGATACAGGGGGTCGCTCTTCCGGCGTCCCCAGTCGGCCGCCTCGAAGTGGAAGAACGTCTGCAGCTCCTTGCGGTCCTCGTCCACGAAGTCGAGGGCGTCTTCGATCGCTACGCCGGCTCCTTCTCCGACGGTCATCGCGTCGTACTTGCCGAGCACCTCGCGGTTCATCTCCTGGAGGTACTGATGCAGATGGGGCCCCTTCGCGTAGTACGCCACGTAGTTGCCCCCATAGACGGCGGGAAGAGGCGGGAAGGTGGTGTCCTTGGAGATGAAGGGAATCACGTCCATGCGAAAGCCGTCCACCCCCTTGTCGAACCAGAACTTCATGAGGTCGTAGACCTCCCGCCGCACCTTCGGGTTCTCCCAGTTGAGATCGGGCTGCTTCCGGCTGAAGTAGTGCAGGTAATAGGCGTTGGTGACCGGGTCGTAGCGCCAGGCGTTGGCTTCCTCGTCGAAGAAGCTCCAGCGCTTGGCGGGCACTCCCTTCTCCGCCGGCCACCAGTGGTAGTAGTCGCGATAGGGGTTGTCCCGGGTGGCGCGGCTCTGCTTGAACCACGCGTGTTCGTCGCTGCTGTGGTTCACCACCAGGTCCATCACGAGCTTGATGCCACGCTGGTGCATCCCCGCCAGCATCGCGTCGAAGTCGGCCATCGTCCCCATCTGCGGCATGATGGCGCGGTAGTTGCTGATGTCGTAGCCGTTGTCGTCGTTCGGCGACTCGTAGATCGGGTTCAGCCAAACGACGTCGACGCCGAGGCTCTTCACGTAGTCGAGTCGGGAAGTGATGCCCTTCAGGTCGCCCACGCCGTCGCCGTCGCTGTCCTTGAAGCTGCGCGGGTAGATCTGGTAGACCACGACCTCCTTCCACCAGGCCTTCTGTGGGCCCTCGCCTCTTGGTGCTTGCGGCGGGCCGGCGCTCAAGGACGACGGGGCGACGTACAGCGCGCACAGCAGCGCGAGCAGTCGGGCCATGTCCAACCCTCCAATGAGCCGCCCCCTACCGGTCCGCGGGCGGCGTCACCTTGTCCGCGGCCGGCCCCGGGGCCACTCCCCCGCGCTCCAGCTCGTCGTCGATCACCTGGGAGAAGTCCTCGAAGGGCCGCGCCCCCACGAGGGGCCGCCCGTTGATGAAGAAGGCGGGGGTGCCGGTCACGCCGTACTTGGTGCCGTCGGCCAGGCCCTGCTGCCACTTGGCCGTGTACTTTCCCGAGTCGAGGCACTCTCCGAAGGCGTCGGCCTTGAGCCCCATGTCCGCCGCGTGCTGCTTCAAATCGGGGACCTGGAGCTTGGCCTGGCTGGCGAACATCCAGTCGTGCATCTCCCAGAACTTGCCCTGCTCTCCCGCGCAGGACGCGGCTTCCGCCGCCTTGGTGGCCTGGGCGTGCATCTGGAGCGGGAAGTCGCGGAAGATGATCCGGACCTTGTCCCCGTAGACCTCGCGCACGCGGTTCACCGTGGGCCGGGCCCGCGCGCAGAACGGACACTGGAAGTCCGAGAACTCGACGATGGTGACGGGCGCCTTCACGTTCCCCCTTATCGGCGCCCCCGTGACGTCGATCCCCATCCGGACGGGCTCCAGGAGGACCTTCACCCCGTACTTCTGCCGAAGCTCGCGCAGGTACGCCGACTGCCGGGTGCGCTGCTGCTGCTGGCGCAGCCCGGGCTCGATCTGCTTGAAGGCGTCGGCCTCGGTCATGCTCTTGAACCGGTCCTTGTTGGCCTCGTAGTAGGCGCGCATCTCGGCCTCCGAGGGCGTGGCCTTGGCCTCCACCTCGGCCTTCAGCAGGGCGGGCACCGTCATGCCCCGAGCCGCCGCCTCCTTGGTGAGGACGGTCTGCGCGATCAGCTCCTCCAGGCCCTGCGTGCGCAGCGTGTTCTCCCGCATCCGCAGCTCCGTGAGGGGACCCCGGATGACCTCGTCGAGCTGCTCCTCCGTGAGCGTCACGTCCCCCACCCGCGCCACCGCCCCGGACGGGGCGGGCACGTCCGCCGCTCCCGCCCCCGCGGCGAGCCCCGCCGCTCCCGCAATGAAGAGCCACACCATCGCCTTCGCGCTCATGCTTCTCCTTTCCCGAAGGAAGCGGGCCCGCGCCGAAAGGCCACGGCGGCGAAGCTGACCACGCTCTCGGGGTCGATGTTCCACTGCTCGTACTCGAGGACGGCACCCCGCACGGGGCCCGCCGCTCTCAGGAAGGTGTAGAGGGGGGAGGCGCCGCACCATTTCAGCTCGTCGCCTCCTTCGCGGAGGAGGCTCCAGAAGCCGCCGGCGTCGCCCGAGGTCACGCGCTCCAGGCGCTCGTGGTCGCGCCGCGCCACCCCCCGCATGCTTCCCTCACCGGCCCGGGCCGTATCCCCGTCGCCGTAGCGGCGCCCCATGTGGGCGAGGTCAACCCCCAGCACCCACAGCAGCCGGTCCCCCTCCCGGGCCTGGAGGTCGGCGAGGGAGTCCAGGAAGCGCGCCACCCCCGGATCGTCCTCCGGCCGGCCGCCGTCGGCGGTGGCGCGGGCGAAGGGGCCGCACAGGATGGGGAGCACGCGCACGTCCGTCCCCCAGCCGTGCTGCAGGAAGACGACCTGGAACTCGATGGAGTGCTCCACCGCGTGGCAGTAGTCCTCCATGCGCACGGCCGCGCCCCCGTTGCGGGCCAGGCGGTCGACCAGCTCCGGATCGGTCCCCGCCTCGCCCAGGGGCGTCACGTAGGGCTTGCGTGTCAGGCCGAACGTCTCGGGCTCGCCGTAGTGCGACGTGCCGAGGACGACCACGGTCCGCACGCCGTCGCGCGCGGGCAGGGCATGGTAGGCGGCGGCGTAGGAGCGCCAGCCTCCTTCCGGGCTCACGTGCGGAGCGGCGAGGCCGATCAGCCCGGAGGAGTCCACCGCGGCCGGACGAGGACCGAGGCCGGTCTCGAGCCAGCGCCGGAGGGCCCCGGGCTCGTCGGGATAGGCCGCGCCCGCATGCGCGGCTTCCCGCCGCGGCGCGCCCGTGAAGCCGTGGTGGCGCGCGTGGCGCCGCTTTTCGAAGTCCTCGCTCTCCAGGAAGCCGCGGTCGAGCGTCTCCACGAGGTGCCGGGCCACGCCTTCGATCCCGGTCTCGCCCGTGGCCTGCGCGAGGGCAGCCACGAGGTCGGCCTCGCCATGGCTCCCGTCGAACAGTCGCAGGAAGGGGACGAGGGGCGGGGGGACGATCAGCACGTCCTCCGTGTAACGGAACGGATCGCGAATGAGCAGCCCGGGTCGGTCCCTCACCGGCGAGAGCATCACGTCCAGGTTGCGGCGCAGGGCGGGGAGCGCGCGGGACATCCCGGCCATGGTACCCCGGCCGGTGGCCCCGGTGGCGCACCGCACGACTCGGTTCTGGATTACGATGGAAGGCCGATGTCGTCAATGACGTGGGCGTGTCCAAGCTGCAAGCGCCGGGTTCCCAACCGGGTCTCGACCTGCCACTGCGGGACCACGCGCGACCAGGCCGATCAGGTGGCGGCGGCGCAGGACGCCGCCTCGAAGCGCCCCGCCCCCCGGGCCTGGACCCCGCGGCCGCGGCCCACACCCCGTGCTCCCCTGAGCCGGGACGTCAAGGCCCTCCTCGTCGGGCTGGTGCTGATCCTCCTCCTGGCCGTCGCTCGGATGTTCATGCCCTGGCAACCGGCCCCGATCCACCCCGTCCTCGGCTTCGCGGAGCCGGGCCGGCCCCCGTCGACCCCGAGGCCGGCGCCGGTCGGCACGCCCGCGCCCCACCCCGCTGCCAGCTCCGCCCGCTAGCGAGGCCAATCATGAAGCCACATTCGACCCTGCTCCGGGTGGGGCCGCTCGCTCTCGCCCTGCTCGCGACCTCACCGCTCCCGGCGCAGGACGACCCGGCGCTGCTTCGGGCGCGGAAGCTCCTGCGTCAGCACCCGCTCATCGACGGCCACAACGACCTTCCCTGGAAGATCCGCGAGACGACCGGCGTTCCCGGCGACGTCGACGGCTACGACCTGCGCAAGCGGACCGCCGGGGACACCGATCTCGAGCGGCTGCGGGAAGGCGGCGTGGGCGGACAGTTCTGGTCCGTCTACACCCCCGCCGAGGCCAAGGGCGATTTCGTGCGGACCCAGCTCGAGCAGATCGACATCGCCCGCCGCGTCGTCGCCCGCTACCCGGATCGTCTGGCCCTGGCCGGCACCGCGGACGAGGTGGAGCGGGCCATGAAGAGGGGCCGGATCGCGTCGCTCCTGGGCGTGGAGGGGGGCCACGCGCTCGAGAACTCGCTGCCCGCGCTGCGCACCTACTACGACCTCGGCGTGCGCTACATGACCCTCACCCACACCCGGACCCTCGACTGGGCGGACGCGGCGGGCGACAAGGACACGCACGGCGGCCTCACCCCCTTCGGCGAGGAGGTGGTGCGGGAGATGAACCGGCTGGGGATGCTGGTCGACCTCTCCCACGTCACCCCCGCGACCATGGAAGACGCGCTGCGGGTGGCGGAAGCGCCCGTCATCTTCTCGCATTCGTCGGCCCGGGCCCTGTGCGATCACATGCGCAACGTCCCCGACCCGGTTCTGCGCCTCCTCCCGAGCAACGGAGGGATCGTGATGGTCACTTTCGTGGCCGCCTTCGTCTCCGACGAGTACGCGAAGGCCAGCGCACCCCTCTGGGCCGAGTACAAGGCGAAGATGGACGGGATCACGGACGCGGCGGAGCGCCAGCGCCTCTACAAGGAGATGGCGGCCCGAATGCCCCCGGTCAAGGTCACGATCGGCCAGGTGGCGGACCACGTCGAGCACGTGCGGCGCGTGGCCGGCGTCGACCACATCGGCCTCGGCGGCGACTACGACGGCAACGACCGCTGGCCGGAGGGCCTGGAGGACGTGTCCGGGTATCCGAAGCTCTTCGCGGAGCTCATCCGCCGCGGCTGGAGCGATGCGGACCTCGTGAAGCTCGCGCAGGGGAACCTCCTGCGGGTGATGCGCTCGGCCGAGGCCACCGCGCGCCGGCTCCAGGCCGCGCGACCTGCCTCGCTGGCCACGATCGAGAAGCTCGACGGGGTTGGTGCGACCCCGTGATCCCCGTGGACGGCCTCGTGGTCGAGATCACGCGGCCGGGGCCGCCGGAGGTGCTGGTTCCCGCGCGGCGGCCGGTGAGGCCGCCTTCGCGCGGCGAGGTGCTCGTGCACGTCGCCGCCGCGGGCGTCAACCGTCCCGACGTGATGCAGCGCCTCGGGCAGTACCCGCCCCCGCCCGGAGCCTCGGACATCCCGGGGCTCGAAGTGGCGGGGGAGATCGTGGCGGTGGGCGCCGGGGTGGAAGACTGGCGGGTGGGCGATCGCGTGTGCGCGCTCGTGACCGGCGGCGGCTACGCCGAGTACTGCCCGGCTCCGGCCCCCCAATGCCTGCCCGTGCCGCGGGGGCTCAGCCCGGCGGAAGCGGCCGCGCTCCCCGAGACGTTCTTCACGGTCTGGACGAACGTGTTCGAGCGGGGACGCCTCGCCGCGGGCGAGACCCTCCTCGTCCACGGGGGGACGAGCGGCATCGGCACCGCCGCGATCTCTCTCGCCCGCGCGTTCGGGGCTCGCGTCTTCGTCACCGCGGGCTCCGCCGAGAAGTGCGCGGCCGGCCTGCGGCTGGGGGCCGAGGTCGCGATCCCGTATCGCGAGCAGGATTTCGTGGCGGTCGTGAAGGAGAAGACGGGGGGCAAGGGCGTCGACGTGGTCCTGGACATGGTGGCCGGCGACTACGTCCCCCGCAACATCGAATGCCTGGCCGTGGAGGGGCGGCTCGTCATCATCGGCGTCCAGGGCGGGGTGACGGCCACCCTCAACGTGCTCCCGATCCTGCAGCGCCGGCTCACCGTCACCGGCTCCACCCTGCGGCCGCGATCGGTCGAGGAGAAGGGGGCGATCGCCCGCGCGCTGCGCGAAAGGGTGTGGCCGCTCCTGGAATCGGGGAAGGTGGCCCCGGTCGTGCACGCCACGTTTCCCCTGGCGGAAGCCGCGGCCGCCCACCGGCGGCTGGAGTCGGGGGCGCACGTGGGCAAGCTCGTGCTGGTCGTCACCTCGTGACCCTGCCCGCGCTCTTCGTCGGGCACGGGTCGCCGATGAACGCGATCGAGGACAACGCCTACCACCGCGGCTGGCGCGAGATCGCCGAGCGGCTGCCGAGACCGCAGGCCGTGCTCTGCGTCTCGGCGCACTGGGAGACCGATGGCGTGCGGGTCACCGCCTCCGAACGTCCGGAGACGATCCACGACTTCTACGGGTTCCCGCCCGCTCTATTCGCGGTGCGCTACCCCGCCCCCGGCGATCCCGCCCTCGCCCGCCGCGTCCCGGGCCTTCTCGGGCCGCGGCGGGTCGGTCTCGACCCCGCGCGCGGGCTCGACCACGGGAGCTGGAGCGTGCTCCGCGCCATGTATCCCGACGCGGACGTCCCGGTGGTCCAGCTCAGCCTGGACACGGGGGAGCCGGGCGCCTTCCACTACGAGATGGCGAAGCAACTGGGGCCCCTCCGCGAGGAAGGCGTGCTCGTCGTCGGCAGCGGGAACGTCGTCCACAACCTGCGCCGGTTCGACTGGGGCCGCTCCGAGCCGCTCGAGTGGGCGCTGCGCTTCGACGCGGAGGTGAGGGCGCGGATCATCGCCCGCGACCACGAGTCGCTGCTCGATCCGGAGGCGCTCTCTCCTCACGGCCGGCTCGCGGTGCCCACCCCGGAGCACTACCTGCCGCTGCTCTACGCGCTCGCCCTCCAGGGCCCGGGTGAGCCGGCCTCCTTCTTCAATGAAGATGTCGTGAGCTCGATCTCGATGACCTCGGTCGTCATCGGACGAACGGAGGCTCGATGACACTCCTCTCGCGTATCCTCGTCCTGGTGGTGGCGCTGGAGCACGTCTGCTCACGGCCTTCTTCCTCTCGTGCGTCGTGGTCGCGGGTGTGTTCGGCGCGCTGACCGTTTCGTCCCGCATCTTCTTCGTGCAGGCCCTGCCTGCCGTCCTCGCGCTCCTCGCGGTCGGGGCCGCGCGATGAGCCGTCAGCGGGGCACGGCCGTGGCTCCCGCCGGTACTGGCGTCCCGGGCGCGGCGGCCGCCGGCCGCGGCGAGGCCACGCAGAGCCGATAACCGCGGTAGATCATCAGCAGGCCGACCAGCTCGGTCACGTACAGCACCTCGACGAAGCCGGCGCGGGTGAAGCTGCCCCCGATCCCGGGAAGGATGGCGCCGATCGCGATCCAGATGTTGCCGGCGTAACGGTCGCGGAGAGCGGGCTCGCGACGGAAGCGCCACGCGGAATAGGTCGCTCCCCCCGCGAGGAACGCCACCGCGTAGAGGTTGATGAAGGGGCTGATCCCGCGAATCCAGGACCAGCCGAGCACCTTGCCCGACAGGCGATGCGCCTCCGCCGCGCCTTCGTTGAGGGGCGAGAGGAAGACCAGGATCGCGCCCACCACGATCACGCTCGTCCAGAACGCGGCGGAGCGATCCGCGAAGCGCCGGCTCGTGAGCAGGTAGACCGAGCCCTGGGCGAGCGGGTAGCCGCCGCAGAAGGCCCCCGCCACGTACCAGAAGCGGAAGACGACGGGGTCCCACCCGAAGACCGTGGTAAAGGCCTCCGTGAACGTGCCGACGGCGTAGGTCACCATGCCGATCCCCCACCAGAGCAGGTGGGGACCGCCTCGCACCCGGTAGCGCGAGAAGAGCTCGACGGCGAAGACCACGGCGAACAGCGTGGTCAGGATCGGAAGGTGGAGGACGACTTCGTGGACGGACATCACCGCCACGCTAGCGAACCGCGGGCCGAGCGTCAAGAACCTCCTGGATCAGGAACTCGCGGACCACCCGGCCGCAATCCGCGGCGAAGGCCCGCTCGTGGTGAGGGCAGTGCTTGGCCTCCGGCAGGACGTGGAAGCGCGCCCGGGGAAGCCGCCGCCGCACCTCGTCCAGCTCCCCCGGCTCCGTGCGCGGGTCGAGCCCGCCGTGGACGACGAGGGCGGGCACGGCCAGCTCCCCCAACCGGCCTTCGTAGAGGTCGTGCGCGGGGTCGCCCGCCTTCTCGAAGATCTCGAGCCAGGCTTCGCCTTCCATGCGCACGACCTCGCGCCAGTACTTCGACCCGTGGTCGGCCACGAGCCTCTTCACGAGCCGCGCGTCGAGGCGGTCCGGCTCGAGGAGGCTCTGGAAGAACTCGTGCGAGCCCGGCTTGCGGCGGTCGAAGTGGATGGCTTCGAGCACGACCGCGGCCACGCGCTCGGGGAACAGGACCCCCGCGAGCGCCGCGATGACCGCGCCGTCGCTGTGCCCCCACAGCACCGCCCGACGGAGGCCCAGCGCGTCCATGAAGAGGCGCGTCTCCTCCGCCCCCCGGCGGTGCAGGGGCATCGCGAAGTGCGCGAGCCGGGTCGACTGCCCGTAGCCGGCGCGGTCCGGTATCAGGACCTCGAAGTCGCGCTCGAAGTAGGGCGACTGGCGGGCGAAGGGATAGACGCCGTGACCCCAGCCCGAATGGAGGAAGACGAGCGGGAACCCCTCGCCGGTGCGACGGTAGTGCAGCCGTACCGGCGAAACCCCGGGGGCGAGCGGCGACGACGCGAGATCGAGGAACGGCAGCTTCGCTCCCTCAGTCCGCGCGCAGGGCGGCCACGGGTGGGGCCATGGGTCGCCTTCCTGACCTGCCCCCGGTGCGCCGATCGTAGCACGTGGCGGTGGGGCGGGTCGGCGCGGGTCGGCCTTGGAGTATAGTCGGGAGATCTCGGAGGCGTCCGGAGACCGCGTTGAAGAGCATCCTCGACAAGTTGCGATCCAAGCCGGAGTGGCAGAGCCCCGACGCCGCCGTGAGGGCGGACGCCGTCCTGCGGCTGCCCGCGGCCGAGCACGATACGCTCGTGGGCCTCGCCCGGGGAGACGAGGACGCGCGGGTTCGCCGGGCCGCGACGAAGAAGCTCCAGGACAACGCCGTTCTCGTCGAGCTCGCCCGGAACGACGCGGACGAGAGCGTGCGCGAGGAGGCGGCGCTCCGCCTGGTGGGGGCGGCGGTACACGCGCAGGAGCCGGGGCCGGGGCAGGCCGCCTTGGCCGGGCTGCGCGAGGCCCGGCACCTGGCGCAGGTGGCCAAGACCGCGGCCCGGCCCGAGGTACGGCAAGCGGCCGTGGCCGGGCTCGAGGACCCGCGCGCCCTCGCCGCCGTCGTCCGCGAGGCGGAGGACACGGGCATCCGCCTTCTCGCCCTCTCCCGCATCCAGGACGAGTCCACGCTCGCCGCCCTCGCCCTCAAGAGCGAGCTCAAGGCCGTGGCCGTGGCCGCGGTCGAGCGGGTCCGGGAGCGCGCCGATCTCGAGACCATCGCCGCCCGCGCCAGGGTGGGAGCGGCGGCCCGCCGCGCGCGGGCCCGCCTGGAGGGCGAGGCCGGGCCTCCCGTTCCCGTCCCTCCCCCCCCACCTTCGCCGACGAGGAAGAGCGCGCCGCCTACGAGCGCGCGCGAGCCGAGCAGGAGCGGGAAGCGGCGGAGCGCGCCCGGGCGGTGGCCGCTCGCGACGCGGTGTGCGCGGCGCTCGCCGGCGCCGAGGACGAAGCGATCCCGGCCGCGATCGAGGCCGCGCGCGCCGCCTGGACGGCCCTCGCCCCGCTCGTCTCGCCGGAAGGGCAGACCCTCGAGCGCCAGTTCGAGGAAGAGGTACAGACGGCGGAGCGCCGCCACGCCGCGTTCCGCGACCACGGCCTCCGCCGCGGGAAGCTCGAGGAGATCTGCGGAAGGGCGGAGGCCCTCGCCGCTTCGCCCGACCTCGCGGCCGCCCGCGCCGCCTGGACGGGTCTCGCCCGCGAGTGGGACGCCGAGGGGGGGAGCGCGGACCCCGGCCCCCTGCGCGACCGCTTCCGGGCCGCGGGCGAGCGGGTCGGCGCGCGCGAGCGCGAGCAGCGGGAGGAGCACGAGCGCCGGGAGAAGCAGGAGCGCGATCGGCTGGAGTCGCTGCGGCAACGCGCCTCGGCGCTGGCCCGGGACGAGAACGCCACCCTGCGCGACGTGGACCGGGTGCTCCACGAGCTGCGCGAGGCCCTCGAGCATCCCGGTCCCGCACGGCGCGACCGCGACGGTCTCCACCACCGCCTGGAGACCGCGCGCAAGGAGCTCTACCCGCGCTGGCAGCTGCTCCGCGAGGACTCGGAGTGGAAGCGGTGGGCCAACGAGGACGTGCAGGAGGAGCTGTGCGTGAAGGCGGAGACGCTCTTGCTCCTCGAGGACATGGAGAAGGCCGCGGAGGAGCTGCGCGACCTGGACGCGCGCTGGAAGCAGGCCCGCGAAGCGCCCCGGGACAAGTCCGAGGGGCTCTGGAACCGCTTCAAGAACGCGCGCGACGCGGTCAAGGCCAAGGTCGACGCCTACTTCGCGAAGCAGGCCGAGGAGATGGCGGCCAACCAGCGCCGCAAGGAGGCGCTGTGCGCGAGGGCGGAGGCGCTCGCGGAGTCCACGGACTGGCTGAAGACGGCGGAGGAGCTGAAGGCGCTCCAGGAGGAATGGAAGACGATCGGCCCCACGCCTCGCACCCAGGCCCACGCGGTATGGCAACGCTTCCGGAAGCCCTGCGACCGGTTCTTCACGCGCTGGCACGAGCATCGTGACCAGCGCCAGCAGGAGTGGGGGAAGAACCTCGAGAGGAAGGAAGCCCTCTGCGCCCAGGCCGAAGCGCTGATGGACTCCACGGACTGGGAGACCACGGCCACCGAGATGCGTCGCCTGCAGGCCGAGTGGCGCACGGTGGGCGCGGTGCGCAAGACCCGCTCCGAGGCGGTGTGGCAGCGCTTCCGCAAGGCCTGCGACCACTTCTTCGACCGCTACAAGAACCGGGACGAGCTGGCGCGGGCGGCTGCCCTCGCCCGCTACGAGGCGGCGTGCGCGGAGATCGAGAGCCTCCTCCCCGCCGACGAAGGGGGGCCGGCCCCCGAAGACCTGATGGCCCGCCTGCAGGCCGCGCAGGCGAGCTGGCGGCAGGCCGGCGACGCGCCGCGCGACGCGGTGGCTCCCCTGCTCGCCCGCTTCAACGCCGCCCGCGACCGCCTGATCGTCCTCTGGCCCAAGGCCTTCGAAGGCTCCGATCTCGACCCGGAAGCCAACCGGCGCAAGATGGAGAGGCTCTGCGCGCGCGTGGAGGCGGTGCTCGAGCAGGTGGCGCCCAACCTGGACGCGAGCTCCGCCCAGGACCTGGCCTCGCGCCTCAAGGACGCGCTCGCGACCAACACGATGGGCGGGCGGGCGGCGCTGGAGACCCGCTGGCACGAGGCCACGGCCGAAGTGGAGTCGGCCCAGGCGGCCTGGCAGCGGCTGGGGCCCGTGCCCGGCGAGACCGCCCGCGAGATCTCCGAGCGCTTCGAGCGCGCGTGCCAGCGCTTCTTCCAACAGCGGCCGCGGTTCGACCGCCCGAAAGCCCCCGAACCCGCGCGCCGCCCGAGGGTGCGGCCGTGATTACGACCGCGGCCCGCCCCCCGGCTCCGGAGAAAGCCGCAGCGCCGGCCCCAGACCTGCTCGCCTCCCTCGAGGAGATGCCGGCGTTTCTCGCCCGCGCCTCCACCGGCCTCGACGAAGAGGCCCTCCGCCAACCAGGCTCGGACGGCGCCTTTTCCCTGGTCGAGCACGCCTGGCACCTCGCGGACCTGGAGCGGAGCGGCTACGCGGAGCGCCTGCGGCGGCTGCAGACCGAGGACGAGCCCGCGCTCCCCGATTTCGACGGCGCCCGCGTCGCCCGCGAGCGCGCCTACCGGACCCTCTCGTTCGCGGAAGGCCTGCGCGCGTTCGCCGACGCCCGGGCCCGCAACCTCGCCCTCCTGCGCGCGCTGCCCGACGACGCGTGGTCACGCGCGGGCACCCAGGAGGGGGTGGGGCGCGTGCGTCTCGCCGACGTGCCGCGGATGATGGTCGAGCACGACGCCGGGCACCGCGGCGAGATCCAGGCCCTGCTCGCCTCGCTTCGCCACGACGACTGACCGACCGGTCGCAAGGAGGGTGTCGATGCGCACGGCGGCCCGGCTTCTGCTCCTCGCGGTCATGGCCGCCGCCCGGTCGTCCGGGGCCGCGGACGAGCCCGCGCTGTACGTCAGGTGCGGGCGGCTGTTCGACGGAGCCTCGGCCGGTCTCCGGGACGGCATGGTCGTCGTCGTGCGCGGCGAGACGATCGTGGATCTCGGGCCCCGCCTGCCCGTCCCCGAAGGGGCCCGGACCGTGGACCTGTCCGGCTTCACGGTCTTGCCCGGCCTCATCGACGCCCACACCCACATCGCGGTGCATCCCGGCAGCTACGACGACCAGATGTTGCGTGAGACCCCGGAGCTGCGGGCCATCCACGCCACGAGGAACGCCCGGCTCACGCTGGAGGCGGGGATCACGGCCATCCGCGACCTCGGCAACGAAGGCGCGGGCTTCGCGGACATCGCCCTCCGCGACGCGATCGACCGGGGCGTGGTCCCCGGACCCCGCATCCAGGCGGCGATCCAGCCCGTGACCGCCACCGGCGCCTACGGCCTCGTGGGATTCTCCCCGTACCTCCGGCTGCCCTCTTCGTCGTACGAGGCGGACGGCCCGTTCGAGGTGCGCCGGCAGGTCCGCCGCCTCGTCCAGCAAGGGGCGGACGTGGTCAAGGTCTACATGGAGAGCTACGAGAAGAAGCAGACCCGGACGGACGTGCTGAGCGGGGCGCGGAACTACAGCGACGAGGAGATCCGCGCCCTCGTCGACGAGGCCCACGCCGCCGGCCTCCGGGTCGCCGCCCATACCTACTCCGACGAGGCGGCGCGGCGCGCGGTCGAGGCCGGCGTCGATTCCATCGAGCACGGGCTCTACCTCCGCGAGGAAACCTTCCGGCTCATGGCCACGAAGGGCGTCGCCTACGTGCCCACGATCCTCGTCTACGAGCTGTGGCGGGACGGGAGGATCTTCCCCGGCTCGTCGGACGAGACCCGCGCGAAGCTCCGGAGGACGGTCGCCGAGCACGGGGAGACGTTCCGGAGGGCGCTCCGCACGCCGGTGAAGATCGTGCTCGGATCCGACACGTTCGAGCTCCCGGGCACGAACGCCGAGGAGCTCGTGGCGATGGTGCGCGAGGGCATGAGTCCTCTCGAGGCCGTGCGCGCCGCCACCTCGCGGGCGGCCGACCTTCTCGGACGCGAGGGGAAGCTCGGCGTCGTCGCTCGGGGCGCCGCCGCCGATCTCGTCGCCCTCCGCGGCGACCCCCTCGCCGACATCGCGGCGGTGACGCGCCCGGCCTGGGTGATGAAGGCCGGCCAGGTCGTGGCCGACCGGCGCTGACCGCGCGTCCATCCGGCGGGAGGCGTCTTTCCCCTTGACAATCTACAAGAGCGGCCTATTCTCTTTGTAGATTGTCTAGAGGAGACCGGATGTCCCCCACCCCCAACGTCGACCTCCTGCAGGGCACGCTCGACCTGCTCGTCCTGCGCACGCTCCACACCGGCCCCCAGCACGGGTGGGGGATCGCCCAGCGGATCCAGCAGATCTCGGACGACGTGCTCCGCGTCAGCCAGGGCTCTCTCTACCCCTCGCTGCATCGCCTCGAGCACGACGGCTGGATCGAAGCGGAATGGGGGAGCTCCGACAACAACCGGCGCGCCAAGTTCTACCGCCTGACCCGCGCCGGCCAGAAGCGGCTGGGCGAGGAGACCGAGAACTGGGAGCGCCTCTCCGGCGCCATCACGCGCGTGCTGCGGCTGGCCTGAGCCCATGCGCGCGATCGCCCGCATGCGCCACTTCCTGCGTGCCCTCTTCTCCCGCGATCGCGTGGAGCGCGAGCTGGACGACGAGCTGCGCCTCCACCTCGAGCTCGAGGCCGAGAAGCGGCAGCGCGAGGGCGTCCCCCCCGAGGAGGCGCGGCGGCGGGCGGCCCTGAGCTTCGGCGGGGTCGACCGGGTCAAGGAGGAGTGCCGCGAGTCGTGGGGCGTGCGGTTCCTCGAGACCCTCGCCCAGGACCTGAAGTACGCGGCGCGCAGCCTGCGGCGCAACCCCGGCTTCACCGCCGTGGTCGCGCTCACCCTCGGCCTCGGCATCGGCGCCAACACCGCCGTGTTCAGCGTGGTGCGGGGCGTGCTCCTGCGTCCCCTCCCCTACGCGCGTGGCCAGGAAGTGGTCGCCCTCCACCAGCCCGCCTCCGCAGGCGGGCATCCAGGACCTCGGCTTCTCCGTCAAGGAGGTCCAGGACTACGGGGCGCTCACCCCGAGCCTGGAGGACGTGGTCGAGTACCACTCGATGAACTTCACGCTCCTCGGCGGGCCGGAGCCGCAGCGCGTGCGCACCGGCGTCGTCTCCGCGCAGTTCTTCCGGGTCCTGGGCGTCGAGCCGATCCTTGGGCGCACGTTCCGCGATGGCGAGGATGCCCTGGGGGCGGAGGCGTTGCTCGTCCTCAGCCACGCGTACTGGCAGGAGAAGCTCGGGCGGCGATCCGAGCGTGGTGGGCCGGACGTTCGAGATGAACGACCGCGTCCACACCGTGGTGGGCGTGCTCCCCGCCGCTGCCCGGCTATCCGGACGAGAACGACGTGTACATGCCCGCCTCCGCCTGCCCTTTCCGCTCGCGCCCCGCGATCCTGGAGAACCGGCAGGCGCGCGGGTACCAGGCCTTCGCGCGCGTCAAGCCGGGCACCACGCTCGAACGGGCCCAGGCCGACGTGGCCACGATCACGGAGCGCCTGAAGAAGGAGTATCCCGATTCCTATGCCAAGGGGGTCGATCCCACCACGACCCTCGTGCCCGTCCGCGAGGAGATGGTCCGCGAGGCACGGCCCACGCTTGCTCGTCCTGCTCGGCACGGTGGCGCTCGTGCTGCTCATCGCCTGCGCGAACGTGGCCAACCTCACGCTGGCCCGCCTCTCCGACCGCGGGCGGGAGCTGGGCGTGCGCGCCGCCCTCGGGGCGGGGCGGGGACGGCTCCTCCGGCAGCTCCTCACCGAGAGCACGCTCCTCGCCGGCCTCGGCGGCCTGCTCGGCCTCGCCGTCGCCTTCCTGACCCGCGACGCGCTCGTGCAGTTCGCGGCCCGCTTCACCCCGCGGGCGGACGAGGTCCGGATCGACGGGGCCGTGCTCGCCTTCTCGCTGGTCGCCACCGTCCTCACCGGCCTCGTCGTGGGCTCGCTCCCCGGCCTCCCCGCGTTCGAGCGGCTGGCCCGCGCCCTCGGCGACGGGCGCACCACTGCCGGCCGCTCGCGCCAGCGGCTCCGCTCCGCGCTCGCCGTCTCCCAGCTCGCGCTCTCCTTCATGCTCCTCATCGGGGCCGCCCTCATGCTCCGCAGCTTCGCCAAGCTCCAGCAGGTGGACGCCGGCTTCCGCGCCGACAACGTGCTCACCATGACCCTGGACCTGAACTGGTCGAAGTACACGACGCCGGAGCGGCGCCTGGACCGCGAGCAGGTGTTGAAGGTCTTCGAGCCGCTCTGGGAGCACGTGCGCGGGATTCCCGGAGTGGTGACCGCGGGCACCGCCTGGACGTTCCCGCTCAACAGCTCTTTCAGCAGCAACGGCACCTTCATGGTCGAAGGCCTCCACCAGGACGGACAGGTCCTCCCCCGCGCGGAGTTCCGGGGCGCGAGCACCGACTACTTCGAGACGCTGGGGGTGCCCCTCGTCCGCGGCCGCGTGTTCGACCCGCACGACCGCGAAGGCGCGGAGCCGGTGCTGATCGTGAGCCAGGGCCTGGCCCGTCGGAACTGGGGCCCGGAGGACCCCGTCGGGCGTCGGATCTCCATCGACGACGGCAAGACCTGGAGCCGCGTGGTCGGGGTCGTGGGCGACGTCCGCCACACCGGCCTCGCCCAGGACCCGCCGGACCTCGTCTATCTCCCCTTCGCGCAGTTCCCCGGCTACACCTCCACGCTGTTCGTGCGCACGATCGGCGACCCCCGAGCCCTCGCCGACCGCGTGCGCGCCGAGGTCGGCGCCCTCGATCCCCAAGCGGTGGTCTCGAACGTCCGCACCCTCGACACCATCCGCCAGGAGGCGCTCGCCTCTCCGCGGCTGACCGCATTCCTCCTCGGTCTCTTCGCCTTCGTCGCCCTCGCGATCAGCGCCGCGGGGCTGGCGGGGGTCCTCGCCTACTCCGTGAGCCAGCGCACCCGCGAGATCGGGATCCGGATGGCCCTGGGCGCGGCCCCGGAGAGCGTCCTCAAGATGCTGCTCGGGCAGAGCCTGGTGTCGGTCGGGATCGGGCTCCTGGTCGGGCTCGTGGGCGCGCTCGGGCTCTCGCGGCTCGTCGCGGGCCTGCTCTTCGGCGTGGCCCCCTCCGACCCGATGTGCTTCGCCGGCTCCGCTATCGTCCTCGTCCTCGTGGCCCTCGTCGCCTCCTTTCTCCCCGCGCGCAGGGCAACGGGAATCGACCCCATGCTCGCCCTGCGCGCGGAATGAGCATCCGTCGTCGCCAGTTTCTGGGCGGAGGGGCGGCGGTCGCGGCGGCCTCCGCCCTGCCCCCGGCCTCCGAGCAGCCCGTCGCCCGCCTCATCCCGCCCGCCAAGGGCACGATCCCGGTCGCGTTCGTGATCTCGAACGACGCGACCATGATCGACTTCACGGGCCCCTGGGAGGTCTTCCAGGACTGCCACGTGGAGGGCGGTGGCGCCGACCAGGACGACCTCTTCCAGCTCTTCACCGTGGCCGACGCCCCGAAAACGGTGCGGGTGAGCGGCGGGATGCAGATCGTCCCCGATTTCACGGTGGAGGACGCCCCCGCCCCTCGCGTCATCGTGATCCCCGCCCATCGCTCGTCCCCGCGGCTCCTGGAGTGGATCCGCAAGGCGAGCGAGACGACCGACCTCACGATGTCCGTATGCACGGGGGCGTTCGCGCTCGCCAGGACGGGCCTCCTGAAGGGACGGCCCGCCACCACGCATCACCTCTTCCTCGACCGCTTCGCCCGCGAGTTCCCGGACGTCGAAGTCCGACGCGGCGTGCGCTTCGTGGAGAGCGGCCGGTTCGCGACCGCCGGAGGTCTCACGTCCGGGATCGATCTCGCCCTCCACGTGGTCGAGCGCTACTTCGGCCGCGATGCGGCGCAGGCGACCGCGAGCTACATGGAGTACCAGAGCATGGGCTGGCGGGCCTGACGCCCTTCGACGGCCGCCGTCAGGGCTCGGAAGGCAACGACGTCACGACGCGGTAGATGCGGATCCGGGCGTCCACGAACTCGGGGACGAGACCCGGCACGTGGTCGAGGGCGGGCCCGTCCGACTTCTTGCGGATCACGTGGGTCACCGAGAAGGGCGCGGCGGCCGCCACGAACGCCGGCCCGTCCCCACGCTCGAGGGCGCCGATCATGGCGTCGCGTCCCTCCCGGCGCGGCTTCGCGTCGACGTAGGGATTGGCGAAGTAGGAATCGACCGCCACCGTCTTGCGGCCGGTCGGTCCCACCACGAGCAGAGCGAGATCGTCGGCGGCCAGGAACACGTCGTCGAGCCGGCTGTGGGTCTCGATCCACTCCCGGGCTCGCTGCCGGTTGGCCCGGAGATCGTCCCGCTCGGCCTCGCGCCGCTCCGCCCCGAACGCGTCCCGTCGGCGATACGACGGCCAGGCGAGGCCGATCATGAGAGCCGATCCCACGACGAGCACGAACGCCGTGCGGCGCCCCGGCCACGATGCCCTTCTCTCGGCGATCCGGGTCACGGCGACGGCAGCCCCGTAGCCGACGAGCGCGGACTCCGCCGCGCGCCAGTAGAAGAAGAAGTGGTGCCGGGGCACGAGGCCGGGAAGAGGCAACGCGTCGCCGAGGATCCCGTAGGCGAGGAGTCCAGCCGCGCCCAGGGCCCACGCGGTCAGCAGGCGGGCTTCCCGCCGCCGCGGATCGCGAAAGGCCAGCCCGACGAGGGCGGCGAGGGCGAGGACGGTGGCGAGCGAGCACTGATCCACGACGAAGGAGCCAAGGTTGCCCAGCCTCATCGGGGGCCACACCCAGTCCAGGGGAACGCGGTTGCGGATGTGGAGCCGGTAGCGGACCACGATCGACCACAGGAACGGGGAAGCCGCGGCCGCCGCGCTGGCCACGAGCACCACGTGCCGGCGCAGGTGGGGCCCGCGACGCGCGAAGCCCTCGCCGGCGACGCTCACGAGGATCGCCAGGCCGAGGATCAGGGCGGGAGCGGTGTGGCCGAGGAAGGTGAGGCCGAGGAGCAGGCCGCTCAGGACGAAGCGCGGGGCCGACGCCGACGCGAGCGCGGAGCGGTAGGCGAGCACGGTCGCGTAGAAGAGTGCGGGGGTGAACGACGCGCTCCAGAGCCACGGCGAATAGGACGGCGACAGCCAGGCCGGGCTTCCGGCATCGCGCAGGTAGAGGAGATGGCACGTCGCGACCACGGCCGCGACGCGCCCGAAGCAGCGGTCGAGGAGGACGAAGAAGGCGAGGGGAGCCGCGAGGTTCAGGAATGCTCCGGCCCGCGTGTAGAGGACGTTCACGGCGACACCGGTGAGACGCGAGAGGCCGGCGATCAGCGCCGGCACGAGCGGGTTGTACCAGACGGTCTCCCCCCGATAGAACGGATCGGCGAGGAGCTCGCCGTCCGCCATCGTCCGGGCCTGGGCGATGTCGCGATCGAGGTCGACGTCCGGCGGCCACGAGAGGTCGCGGGTCGTCACCCACCCGAGGTAGAGGGCGGGGACGAGGAGCACGACGAGGATGAGCGTGGTCGCCGCTGCCCGCCCCATCGAGCTCGTCGGGTCCATTCGGCGCCGGGCGGTCGCGGGCGATCGCTACCCTACTGCCGCTGCCGCGGGAGCGGGAGCGTTCCCGACTCGGTTCCCGGGCCGAAGCTCAGGATTTAGACGCGCACGGTCCCGGCGGCGACGTTGGCTCTCAGCTCCATTCATGGTCGGGACCTCACTTCTCGAGTCTCGCGCCCGCACCGCGGGCGGCGCGTCAGCAGATCATCTTCCGCGGGCGATGGCAAGGTCGTGTTGCGCTGCCGACACGCCCTGCCGCTCTTCGAGACCGCGAGGGGCCGAGGCGAACGAGTCTCGGCGACCTGAACGAATGTTCACTGCTCGTTAACGCACTCATTCAAGAGGACTTTCGGCTCGCGCCTGAATTCTGTAGAATCCGGCGTCGACTTTTTTGATTCGTGCCCGCTTGGGCACAAGAGAAAGGACTCATGATCTTGTCGAGACCCAGGAACCTGCTCGCCGTCGTCGCGGCCGGACTCACCTTTGCCAGCTGTAGTGGTGACTCGCCCGCCAGCCCCAACCCGGGGCCATCCGCCACTCCCGCTCCCGCTCCCGTGCCGACGGCGACGCCCGCGGCCAGCAGCTGTCCGCCCGTCCGCTGGGTCGAGGGACAGAGCTACGGAAGGAAGGAGTTCCCTCACTTCCTGGACCAGTTGATCGCGGTGCAGGATCGGATCTTCGCCGCGCATCCGGAGCTCTTCGCCAAGGACGCGAACGGAGCCCCCGACCCGACGCACCTGAAGGACAACGGCCTGGACACGGAGAGGGCCTACTACGACTACTTCGTCCAACAGGGACGCCAGATTCCCGGGTTGTGCGTGGAGTACGCCCCCGAACCGTCGGGCCTGCCCAACCCGAACAACAGCGAGGAGATCTGGATCGGAGTCGCGGGAAGCCCGATCGACGCCTTTCGCGTGACCGCCACCACCCCGCCGGCACCCGTCATACGCCGGTACATCGCCACGAACTACATCAAGGGTTACGGCCTCTAGAAGCGTCCGGCGGCGCACGAGAAGTCTCAGGGCGGCCCGAGCCGGCCGAAGGCCTTCAGCACCCCCACCGTGAGGATGGGCACGTAGGTGATGACCAGCACCGCCAGGCCCATGAGCAGCGTGAAGGGCGTCGTCGCGCGCACCACTTCAGCGAGCGACTTTCCGAAGCGCGAGGCGGCCAGGAACAGGCAGAGGCCCACCGGAGGCACGAGGTAGCCCAGCTCCAGGTTGCCGATGAACACGACGCCCAGGTGCACGGGGTTGACGGCGAAGGCCGCCCCCATCGAGGCCACGAGCGGCGCGAGGACGACGATCGCCGAAAACTCGTCGAGGAGCGCCCCCGCCAGGATGAGCATCGCGTTGAGGGCGAGCAGGAACACGGCCGGGGAGTCGATGTGGGTCCGCACCCAGCCCACGAACGCGTCCGCGATCTGCGCGTCCACGATGTAGCTGGTGATTCCCATGGCCGCGCTCATGAGGATGAGGACGGCGCCGGTGAGGGCGGACGAATGGAGCAGGGCCTCGGTCAGCTTGGGGCCCGGAGGCAGGTCGCGGGTGACCATCGACTCCACGAGGACCGCGTACACGAGCACGGCCGCTGCCGTCTCCACGATCGTGGTGAGGCCGGAAGCGAAGAGCCCGATGGCGAGAAGCGGAGCCGTGAGCTCCCATTTCGCCGCCCAGAACCCGGCCCAGAGCTCGCGCAGGGAGAACGCGTAGCGGGGCAGACGGAGGCGCAGGCCCGTGCGCACCGCGTAGGAGGCGACGAGAGCGAGCATGAGGAGGCCGGGGAGCATGCCGGCCAGGTAGAGGTCTTCCACCGGGACGTTGTGGTCGCGGGCCCCCGCGACCACGCTGTACAGGATGACGGGGAGGCTGGGCGGGAACAGGAGCCCGAGGCTACCGGTGGCGGTGACGAGACCCAGGGAGAAGCCTTCCGGGTAGCCCTCCTCGCGCAGCATCGGGTACGTGAGCCCGCCGAGGGCGACCACCGTGATCCCCGAGCCGCCGGTGAACGTGGTGAAGAGGGCGCCCACGGCGATGGTGATGATCGCGAGCCCGCCCGGCATCCATCCGAGGAGGGCGCGGAAGAAGCGCAGGAGCCGGGAAGGGGCGCCGCTCTCCGCAAGGACGTAACCCGCGCCCACGAGGAGCGGGATCGCGGGAAGGGTCGGAGACGAGATCAGCCGGTAGATCTCGATGCTCACCGCCGTGGGCTCGAGGCCTTCCTTGACGAAAAGGAGAACCGACAGCGCTCCCATCCCGATGAAGACGGGAGCGCCGAGGACGGTGGCGGCGAGCACGAGCAGGGCGAGGGGCCACACCCAGCTGACGAGCCATTCCGGCGAACGCATGAGGGCCAGACACACCGGGACCCCCGTCCCCGCGAGGAGCCTTCCGCGCCAGGAGGACGAGGTCTGCCACGCGAAGCGCAGCGCGAGCAGCCCGAGGGCGGCGGGCATGATCGTCTCCCCCATCCAGACGGGCAGGCCTCCGGGGAGACGGACCCCCTCCTCCCGGTTCACGAGGACGAGCTCGCCGCTCGCCACCGCGAGCACGGCGGCGGTGCCGGCGGAGAGGAATCCCGCCCCGATCCGCCCCCACCGGCGGACCTCGGCGCTGCCGATCAAGTCCACGGTGGACAGCGTGAGGTGCCGTCCCTCGCGGGCCGCGTAGAGGCCCCCCACGAAGGTCAGCCAAAGCACGAGCAGGCGGACGTACTCGGCGCCGCCGGGCACGAAGAAGCCGGTGGAGCGACGGCCGATCGTGTCCACGAGCGGAACGAGCGCGTTGGCGGCGAGCGCGGCAAGCAGGACCGCGACCTCGAGGCGTCCGGCGAGCGCCGACACCGCGCGCGCAGCGGAGAGCAGCCGTCTCATCCTTCGGGGCCCCCGGATTCGGCGCGGGCCTTGATCGCGGCCAGCCAGCTCCGCCGGATGAGCGCGCTGCCCGGGTAGATGACCCGCCAATAGATCCCGAACTTCCGGCGGGCCTCGGCGTCCAGGCCCAGGATGCGCGTCTCGGTGATCACGCGAGTCCGGCCGTCGCCCGCGTCTTCGAGCCGGAAGCTCATGACCGCCTTGGCGCAGCCCGCCTGCTCGAAGGCCAGGAACTCCTCCGGGCCGGCCACGGGCACGCGCGCCCCCGAGGGCCGCCAGAACTGACCGGCCGTGCCCAGCACCAGCTCGCGGTCCGAATCCTCCGCGAGCAGGAGGAATCCGCCCCGCAGCGCCACGCCCAAGAGCGGTTGTCCCTCCGCCGCGGGGTCACGCTTCCGGAGCCCCAGCCCACGGATCGCCATGAGCAGGCGCAAATAGCGGATCTCGCGCGCGGAGACGGCGTGGATCGCCTGCATCACGCGGGCCGGCGCGGCCTGGACCGTCGTCTCGTGCACCTCGTGGAAGTGCCAGCTCGGAAGGAACTCGTCGATCCGATCGGTCCCCGCCGTCCGGCTCGATCGCACGGGCAGGAGCGCGCCCGGGACGGCCAGCGCGAGCCCTCCGAAGAGGACGACCAGGGCTCCTCGTCGGCCGAGGAACGGGAGCACCCGGAAGAGGAGGAAGATCCCCGCCGCCGAGACGAGGAGGCCCAGGTAGACGATCGTGGTGGGGATCATCCGGAAATCTTGCGCGCGGCCAGGCTCGCCACCATTCGCCCCTCGAGGTCGCACCGGGGTCTGAAGAATACGTTCGATCGAACGTCCTGTCGATATTGGGAACCCGCGACCGCCTTCCGGGGTCTGAGGGAATAGCGGGGCAACGTCGCCCGTAACCGCTCCGAAGGCGATGCCGCCGGGGAGGTGGCCATGCGTGGTGTCTCCGTCGTGACGATGGCTCTGGGATTGATGGCGGGCGTCGTGGTGGCCGCGTCTCCCGGGTCCCCGCCGTCCGACCAGGATGTGCTGACGGCCTTCGGCAAGCAGGGCATCCGCATCGATGCCAGCGAAGCCGCCGCCATCCGCGCCGACGTGCGGTTGGCCCTCGAGGAGGCGCGCGCCCACGGCATCGGCAACAGCAAGGTCGACTTCGCCGCGGTCGAGATCGCGAAGCGACTCGGGCTGGACATCTCGCCGGGCTCGAACACGGTGCGCAACGTCGTGGTCGCCATCCGCCATCTGCTCGAAAGCGGTTACACCGGGGCGCCGACGACGCGGCCGCCGTGCGCGCCCCCAGGGTGGAGCCTCTACTTCGACCGTACGCTGGGCCTCTGGCACGATCGGTCCTTCCTCTCCCTGGTCGAGCAGAAGAGCTTCCACCCGGTGAAGATCAGCTGGGAGGACATCGGGCGGTACGAGGGCAGCGTCTGGGGAGACCGCATCAGCGACGTCGGCATCTGGGTGCGCCAGAACGAGGGTGATCCCGCGACGGCCCGCCTCGCCCTCTCCGTGCGCCGCGACAGCAACTTCCGTGACAAGGTGCTGGTGGTCCCCGCCTCCGCGATCAAGGTGCACCAGCGTCTCGGGAGCCGCACGATCGAGAAGACCCTGCCCGCTCGCCTCGCCGAGCTGGGACTCACGAGCGCGGCGCGCGACCGCCACGTGATCGTCTCGAACCAGTTCGCGATCGTCCCGGTGCCCGCGCGCGACATGCAGGGGGCGTGGCCGGGCGGGGTCCCGCCACGGGCCGCGTTCACGTTCAGCATCTTTCCGTACGGCTCCACGAACTTCGTGATCACGGACGTCATCGAGGGCAGCCACGAAGCCATCGTGGGGCCAGGTCAGCACCAGCTGCTCTTCGCGAACGTGGACGGGCAGAAGGCGCCCTTCACGGCGAGCCGGCCCGAAGAGCGGCCGGACCTCCTGGAGCTGGAGCGCCAACTGAGGGCCCAAGGTATGGACGTGGACGTGCAGCGCTACTACCTCATCCAGGTCCCTTTGCGGCGTGACGCGCCCGGCGTCCAGCTCTCGAACATGGGCACGCCTCCCTGGTATCGCGCGTTCGACTCCCCCGTCGCATTCGCGATGGAAGACGGTGTGGCACTCAGCATGGAGGGAGGGGTGACGGGCGGCGTCGTGGGTGGGGTGGTCGGGGGTGTCCCCGCCCCCGTGCCGCCTCCGCAAGCGGCCACCCCGAAGCCCGAAGGCACGGCGAAGATCGCCGACGACGAGCAGAAGGCCGGCCTCGTTCGCGTCGCCATCGGACACGGCGAGCCCGAGGGCCTGTACCGCACGGGCGCGGGCTATCGCGGCGCGCGTGCCGAGGAGCCGATCCGCGTCACCGTGATCTACTTCGTCACGCCCATCGGAGAAGTCAAGCGGAAGGACATGGATTCCTTCGCGGCCGCGTTCGCCCGCTGGGACACCCAGGCCATCTGGGGCGGGAGCTTCGTCACGAAGGAGACGCTCTAGGTTGTGCCTCCGATCATCCGCGAGCCTTCCGCGCGGCCACGCTCGCCACCATTCGCCCGTCGAATTCGCCTTCGCGCTGACGTAGCACCTCGAGGGGGGCCGCGAGCCGGACGAGCTCGCCCGGGTCGAGCAGGAAGTCGGGGTTCGTGGGTTTCCCCCGCGCGGCCTGGGCGGTCGTGAACGTCTCGTAGAGCAGGAGGCCGCCGGGGGCGAGCGCACGGACCAGCGACGGGAACAGGGGGCGGTGCAGGTAGTGCACCACCAGCACCAGGTCGTACTCCTCGGTCCCGAGATCGGCCGCACCCGTTTCCAGGTCCAGCACCTCGGCCTCGACGGAAAGGCCCAGGCGTTCGGCCATCTCGGAGAGAGCGGCGATGCGCGCCGCGTCCCTGTCCACCGCGCGCACCCGGAACCCGGCGCCGGCGAGAAGCAGGGCGTGCCTTCCGCGCCCACAGGCCACGTCGAGCGCGCGTCCTCGACGGGGCAGGAGATCGCCGTTCAGGAGGAGCCACGAGGATGGCCCGTCGACGGCACCTGGCCCTCGCTCGCGCGGGCCCGTCCAGCGCGACATGCCCCCCGCCATGTTCACGACGCCCGGCACCCCCGCCCGGACGAGGAAGGCAGCGGCCTGGCGGCTTCGCACCCCGTGCTCGCAGCAGACCACGATCGGCCTGCCGTCCTCGGGCAGCACTGCGGGCGCGCAGGCGACGAGGTCGGAAGGCAGGAGGCGGGCGCCGGGCACGTGGCCCAGGTGCTCAAACTCCTCGGGTGTCCTCACGTCGAGGACGTGCGCTCCTTCGGCGACGAGCCTCTCCGCCTCGCGCGGGGAGATGCTCGGCGCGACGGGCGAGGGTATAGTGCTCGGGGGCTTCATTCCTCGCGCATCTTAGTCCCGGGCGCTCACCGGCGGGACGCCGCGCGACGGAGGCGGATCGGCATGGAACACGTTCGCCTGGGCCGAAGCGGCCTGAAGGTTTCGCGCCTCGCCCTCGGCTGCATGACGTACGGCGACCCCGAGTGGCGTCCCTGGATCCTCGACGAGGCGGCCGCGCGACCGCACTTCCGGCGCGCCTTCGAGCGGGGGATCAACTTCTTCGACACCGCGGACATGTACTCCCGGGGCCGCAGCGAAGAGGTCACGGGCAAGCTGCTTCGGGAGTTCGCGAAGCGAGACGACTACGTGCTCGCGACCAAGGTCTTCTTCCCCTTGGAGAAGGGCCCGAACCGGTCCGGCCTTTCGCGCAAGCACGTGCTCGCCGCCTGCGACGCCTCGCTCGAGCGCCTGGGGACGGACTTCATCGACCTCTACCAGATTCACCGGTGGGACCCCGAAACTCCCGCGGAGGAGGCGCTCTCCGCCCTGGACTCGCTCCTCCGGGCGGGCAAGGTGCGCTACCTGGGGGCGAGCAGCATGGCGGCCTGGGAGTTCTCCCGGGCCCTCCACCTCGCCGATCTCCACGGCTGGGAGCGCTTCGTCTCCATGCAGAACCACTACAACCTGGTCTACCGCGAGGAGGAGCGGGAGATGATCCCGCTCTGCCTGCACGAGGGGGTCGGCCTCGTGCCCTGGAGCCCGCTCGCCCGCGGCTTCCTGGCCGGGAGCCGCACGCGGGGGGGGGCCAAGGAGACCGCGCGGGCCCAGTCCGACGACTTCGCGGACAAGTTGTATTTCCAGCCCGAGGACTTCGACGTGCTCGAGGCGTGCCTCGCGGTGGCCCGCGTACGCGAGGCCAAGCCGGCGCAGGTGGCGCTGGCCTGGCTCCTCGCCCAGCCCGGGGTGGTCGCTCCCATCATCGGGGCGAGCAAGGTCGAGTATCTCGACGACCTCGCCGAGGCGGTCGATCTGCGACTGAGCAACGAGGACATGGTCCGGCTGGAGGCTCCCTACAAGCCCCACTCCGTCCTCGGCCACACCCCGCCCACGCCCCGGGACGTCGCCCGCGCCCGCTGACCCGCATGGGCTGCCCGGAGTGCGACCTCGTGCGCGCGGGGACGACCCCGCTCGGCGGCCCCGTGCTCCGACGCGGGCCCTTCGTGGTGCACGCACGGCCCGAGCCCATACCCGTACCCGGCTGGCTGTTCGTCGCCCCCGTCCGGCACGTCGAGCAGATCGACGAGCTGGACGCGGGCGAGCGGACGGCCCTGGGTCCGCTGCTCGCGGAGGTGGCGTCGGCGCTGCGCGCGGAGACGCCGTGCGCCAAGGTCTACGTCACCGTCTTCGCCGAGGTGTTGCACCACTGCCACGTCCACGTGGTCGCGCGCCCTCCCGACCTTCCCGAGGCGGAGCGCGGGCCCCGTCTCTTCGCGAGCGAGCGCCGGGCCGACCCCGCGGAAGCCCGAGCCGTCGCGCGCCGCGTGCACGCCCGCCTCGAGTCTCCACCCTCGAACACAACGAAGGCCCTGCTCCTCTCCGCGCTCGTCTGGCCCGGCCTGGGTCAGCTCGTGAGCGGACAGGTCGGGAAGGGCCTGCTGATCATCGCGGGGACCCTGGCCACGTTCGGCTGGCTCTGCCTGCGGGTGGCCGGGGAGACGTTTCGCCGGATGCCTACCGATCCCGCGGACTTCGATCTCGAAAAGATCTTCGAGATGGCGGCGGCGATCCGGCACGACAACGCCGGCTTCTTCTCCGCGATCACGCTCGTGCTCGTGGGGCTCTGGGCCTTCGGCGTCGCCGACGCCTGGCGCGCTCGGCGCTGAGGGAGAGCCCGGGCTCGATCTACTTCCTCGGAGCCACCACCAGGTTGTTGACGACCTTGTAGCCGGTGGCCTTGGCGGCGACCAGCTTCTCCGCCGACGCCCTCTGCTCGGCGGTGGGAACGCTGCCCTTCAGGATCACGGTCCGGGTCTTGGAGAGCTCCTTTGCGGCCATGAACTATCCCATGGCCTCGCCGAGCCGGACAAGAGGGAGGCGGCTCAGCGCTGACGCGAGGGGACCCAGGCGGTGGTTCGTCCGCCGATCGTGTGGTGCACGATGCGCTCCCCTCCGTTGGTGCGCGCCTCCGGGTCCCTCCCCCAGCGGCGGTGGAAGAGCCAGCCCCGGGGAAAACGGTCGGAATCCGCGTCCACCGCCACCGCACGATTCACGATGGAGAGGAGCCGCGATCGCAGCCGCTTCACTTCGGGAGCGGACAGGCGGGAAGCCGCCCGGTCGGGCCGGATACGCGCCTGGAAGAGCACCTCATCCGCGATCCAGTTGCCGACGCCCGCGAAAACGCCCTGGTCGAGGAGCACGGCCTTGATCGGGGCGTGGCGCCGGGCCAGGAGCTCGACGAGGTGCCGCTCTCCCGGTGGATCGAGCAGCACGTCGAATCCGAGGCCGTCGAGGGGGGCCTCCCGCTCCGGCTCGTAGCGCAGCCGGATGCGGCCGAGCCGCCGCCCGTCGGGCATGGCCAGCCGCGTCCCGTCGTCCATCCGGAGCTCGAACTTCCAGAAGCGCGGGCGGTCCTCCTCGCGCCGATAGAGCTCGAACCAGCCGGTCATGCCGAAGTGGAAGAGGGGCCAGGGGCGGCGGTCCAGCTCCATCCACAGGTGCTTGCCCTTGCGCCGCACCGCCTGGACGCGCCGTCCCCGCAGGGCGTCCGCGAACTGACCGGGGCTCACCCCGTCGTACACGATCGAGTCCGGCGCCGTCTTCACCGCGGCGATGCGGCGGCCGCGCAGTGCGCGCTCCGTCCGGCGGCGCACGCTCTCCACCTCGGGCAGCTCCGGCATCGCGTCAGCGGGGCTTGCGCCCCCACACCTGCGTGACCACGTAGCTGAGCCCGGTGGTGGCGGGATCGTCGGCCAGCGCCTCCACCGCCGCGATCGCTGCGTCCAGCTCTCCCGCGGGCAGGAGGCCCCCCTCGACGATGCGCGACCGCAGGGACGTCGCGAACATCGCAGGCAGGCGCATGTAGGGATTGCGGTCGCGAAGGCCGACGACCGCGGCGCGCAGCCGGAGATCCTCGACTCCGGCCTTTCGCAGGAGCCCGAAGGTGCGCCGGCCCGCGTCCAGGTCGCCGCCCCCCTTGAGAAATGCCTCCCGGATGACGCCGGTCAGGCGATCCCACGCCGGGCTCGGGGGCTGGCAGCTCCACGACGACGTGTCCGGCTCCTGCACCGCGAGGAATCCGCCAGGGCGCGCGAGGCCGAGCATCTCCGCGAGCAGCTCGTCGTCGCGGCCCACCGGCGCGAACAGGAAGCGCACGTGCACGAGGTCGAAGGAGGCGCGGGGCAGGCGCGCGCGGTAGGCATCGTCCTCGACGATCTCGACGTTCGTCCAGCCCTGCTCGCGCACCGCCTCCCGAACGGCCGCGAGCTGCATCGGGTCGTTCTCCACGCCGACCACGCGCCCTCCCGGGCCCACGCGGCGGCTCAGGGGGCCGAGCACTCCCAGCGCTCCGCACCCGAGGTCGACGCAGTGCCACCCCGGCTGCACGCCGATGCGATCGAGAAAGGCCTCGGCCTCCGGCTCCCACACCCGGGCCTGGAGGCGCCGCCTCTCCAGCTCGTTGTCCTGGCCCCCGAGGAGGTAGCTCATCACTCGGGCGGCCGATCCCCGGCGCGATAGAAGAGGACCGTGGCCTTCTCCACCGTGGCCAGGCCCTCCTTGACCATCTCGTCGAGGCGGGGAAGGAACCCCTGGATCTTTTCCTCCGTGTCCACGATCTCGACCACGACTGGCAGGTCTTCCGACAGGCGCAGGATGCGCGTGGTATGGACGCGGCTGTGGGCGCCGAACCCTTCGAAGCCGCGGAAGACGGTGGCCCCCGCGAGGCCGCGCAAGCGGGCCTCCTGCACGATGGCCTCGTAGAGCGGCCGTCCCTCCCATCGGTCCGCCTCGCCGATGAAGATGCGCAGGAGCTGGCCGTCGCGGGGAAGAGTCACAGCGCACCTCTCGCCGTCGCCGCCCCGCCCCACACCGCGACGAGGCCCAGCACGACCTGGGAGGCCACGTTGGCCGCGGCCAGGAGCCCGCTCCCCTCCCGCAAGAGCTCCACCGTCTCCAGCCCGAACGTCGAGAACGTCGTGTAGCCGCCGAGTATTCCCACCATCAGGAAGAGGCGGGCGGTGGGGCCGATCAGGAACATCTCCTGCGCCATCACGCCCAGGAAGCCGATCGCGTAGCAGCCGCTGACGTTGATGAAGACGGTCGCGTAGGGAAAATCCGCGGGCAGGAAGCGGTAGACCACTCCCTGGACCAGGTAGCGCGCGGCGGAGCCCAGGAAGCCCCCCGCTCCCACGACCAGCGTCCGCTCCAGCATCGGCGGTCGGCAGTCTCCCCCGTTGCGGCCCCGGGTTCAAGTTTGCCGGCCAACCGCGCCCACGACAGAATGCCGGCACAGGAGGCGCGGCTTGCGCGAGCCCATCTTCCCGGACCTGCGCTCGTTTCTCGACCAGCTCCGCCGCGACCGCGACCTCGTGACGGTCGAGGCCGAGGTGGATCCCCGGCTCGAGGCCGCGGAGATCCACCGGCGCGTGATCGCGGCGGGAGGACCGGCGCTCTTCTTCGCGCGGGTCAAGGGGGCCGACTTTCCGCTCGTCACCAACCTGTTCGGGACCGCCCGCCGGGCGGAGCTGGCTTTCGGACGGCGCCCGATGCGCCTGGTCAAGCGGCTGGTGGAGCTGGCAGAGACGCTCATGCCTCCCACGCCCGCCAAGCTGTGGGGAGCGCGGGACGTTCTGGGCCAGGCTCTGCGCGTCGGGCTCCGCCGGGGCCGCGCGGGTCCGGTCACCGAAGTGACCACGAGCGACGTGCGCCTCGACCGCCTCCCCGTCCTCACCTGCTGGCCGGAGGACGGCGGGCCCTTCATCACCCTGCCCCTCGTCTATACGGAGCACCCCGACGGGAAAGGCAGCAATCTGGGGATGTACCGGCTCCACGTCCACGACCCGCGCACCACGGGCATGCACTGGCAGATCGGCAAGGGCGGCGGCTTCCACTACGCGGTCGCGGAAGCGCGCGGCGAGGCGTTGCCGGCCGCGGTCTTCCTCGGCGGCCCCCCCGCCCTCATCCTCGCCGCGATCGCGCCCCTGCCCGAGAACGTCCCGGAGCTGATGCTGGCCTCGCTGCTCCAGGGCGAGCGCCTGAGGCTCACCCCGGGGCCCGGCCCCCTTCCCCTCGCCGCCCACGCGGAGATAGCGCTCGTGGGACAGGTACCTCCGCGGGAGCGCCGCCCGGAAGGGCCGTTCGGCGACCACTACGGCTACTACTCGCTCCGCCACGACTATCCCGTGCTCCAGGTCGAGCACCTCTGCCGGCGCCGGGACGCCATCTATCCGGCCACGGTCGTGGGCAAGCCGCGTCAGGAGGACTTCTTCATCGGCGACCTCCTGCAGCAGCTGCTCTCCCCCCTCTTCCCTCTCGTGATGCCCGCGGTCGAGAGTCTCTGGTCCTACGGGGAGACCGGCTACCACTCGCTGGCGGCGGCGGTGGTGAAGCAGCGTTATGCGCGTGAGGCCATGGCCTCGGCCTTCCGAATCCTGGGCGAGGGGCAGCTCTCGCTCACGAAGTTCCTCCTCCTGACCGACCAGGCCGTGGACCTCCACGACTTCCGCAAGACGCTCGAGCACGTGCTTGCACGCACCAACCCGGAGACCGACCTCTACGTCCTCTCGAACCTGTCCATGGACACCCTCGACTACACGGGGCCGGCGGTGAACCTGGGCTCGAAGGGCGTGTGGCTGGGTCTAGGCGATCCCGTGCGTGAGCTTCCCCGCGAGTTCCGTCCCGCGACCGCTCCCCCCTCCGAGGTCACGGACGTGCGCGTCTTCTGCGGCGGCTGCCTGGTGGTCGGGGGCCCCCCCTACGCGGGCGATGGGGACAAAGCTTCCCGGCTCGCCGCCCACCCCGCCTTCCGCGGCTGGCCTCTCCTCGTCCTCACCGACGAGCCGAAGCGGGCGGCCGCGAGCCCCATGAACTTCCTCTGGACGACGTTCACGCGCTTCGAGCCCGCGGCGGACATCCACGCCGCCGCCACCCGCGTCGTCCGCCACCACCTCGTCCACGAGCCCCCGGTCGTGATCGACGCGCGCAGGAAGCCGTCGTTCCCGAAGGAGCTGTCGTGCGACCCCGACACCGCGGCCACCGTCAGCCGGCGCTGGCGCGAGTACTTTCCGGCGGGCGGTGTCGAGATGGGCGATTCCGAAGCGGGCCATCTCGACCGGACCTAGCCGGCTAGCGTGATAGGGCACCCTTGCGCAGCAGACCGATCTGGCCGCTGTGGTACACGGTGTGACGGATCGCGGACCGCGCCTGGAAGCGCGCGTCGAAGGGCCGGCCCGGGATTCTCGCGCCCAGGCCCGCATCGGACAGACCCGCCACGCAGGCCACGAGCTTTCCGTGGGCCTCGAACAGCGCCCGTCTCGCCTGGTCCCACGCCGGGGCCGTCGGGGGCGGGGGCGGGGGGAAGTCTCCCGCTTCCGGGGCTTCCACCGCCTCCCCTACGAGCCGGCGACGGAACACGTCGGTCCAGGCGGTGATGTGCAGCACCACCTCCCAGATCGTGTGCGCGTTCGGGATGGGGCGCGCCGCCGCCGCCTCCGCCGACACCCCGTCGAGCAGCTCGTCGAGCGCGGGGCCGTGCCAGGTCTCACCGTGGACGAGCGTTTCGAGCTCCCGGCCGAGATCGGCGGCCTCCGAGCCGGCCGCACGCCCACCGCTGGACGCCACCACCTCGAAGTGCTCGACGCCGGGGGGAAGCGTGTCGAGGAATTGCGCGTCCTCCGGGTAGTAGCGGGCCCGCTCCGGGTCCTCCCCGGCGAACCGGCGGATCCCCTCCATCGACTCCCACAGCGACAGCACGCGAAAGCGCGTCTTCTCGCCTTCGCGCCGCCGGAGGACGTAGGCACCCCGGTTGCCGCTCGTGGCTGCGAGGTCACGGAACCCGGTCTCCCGGATGTAGTCGGAATAGGTGTCCGCGAGCGCCGACTTCGTGAGGCCGTCCCAGCTTCGCGCGATCATGGTCTCACCCCCTTGTAACTATCTAACTACTATTGGACGGTTACAGGCTAGGAGGAGTTCCGTAACCTGTCAAGGCCCTATCGCGGGTTACCATTGGTCCATGCCCCTGGATACGGGAGGGCTACCCGCCGGAACCATGAAGCTCGTCGGCGGGGATCCCTGTCTCGACTTCGTCAACACGGTGGGGGGACGTCTACCCGCCGGGGGCGGGGTCGGGACACGCGTGCGGGACGACAAGCTCGTCTCCTACCCCGATCTCGTCGCCTTCGGCGTTCACGCCGGGCTCGTGGGCGAGGCTCGGGGCCGCGGACTGCTGAGGCGGGGCCAGGCCCGCCCGGGTGCGGCCCGGGCCACCCTGGAGCGGGCGCTCGCGTTCCGGGAGGCCCTCTACCGGACCCTGCGGACGGTCATGCGGGGCCGACGCCCCTCGGAAGCCGACCTCGAGGTGATCAACGCGGAGGTCCTGGCCTGCCGGAATCGCGAGGCGCTCGCGGCGCGACGCGAGGGGCTGCGCTGGGAGTGGCGGGACGGAGCGGAGAGGCTGGAGGCGCCCCTGTGGCCCGTCGTCCGCGCCGCGGCCGCCCTCCTCACATCGCGGGACCTGGCACGCCTGCGGCAGTGCGGGGGCGAGAGGTGCGGCTGGCTCTTCCTCGATCGGAGCCGCAACCGCCGGCGCCGGTGGTGCTCGATGGACGACTGCGGCAACCTGGAGAAGGTGCGGCGTTTCCGGCAGCGGCACGCCCGACGCCCCGAGCCGGGTCCCTAGTCGCCGACGAGCTCCTTGAAACGCGACTCGGAGCGCAGGCTCTCCAGGGCCGGCTCGATCCGGGCCCGCGCGATCGTGAAGCGGCGCTGGCCCTCCGCGGCCCGCTCCAGGGAATCGAGCGCGGGCTCGACGTCGCCGCGCAGCGCATAGGCGCAGGCGGCGTAGTAGCGCGTGAAGGGATCGTCGGCGCCGGTGCGCAGCCGACGCTCGAAGGCCTCGAGGGCGAGATCGAGCGCCGCCTTGCCCGCGGCCGCGTCCCCGAGCCGAAGGTGCGCCTCCCCCAGGCGCTGGTGCACTTCAATGAAGATGCGGGGCTTGAGCGCGTGGTCGATCCGCCGAAGGAACTCCAGCTCCCGCTCGAACTGGTGGCGGGCCTCGGCGTATCGCCCCTGCAGGGCGTAGATCTGGCCGAGGCGGACGTAGGCGCCGACCACCACCACCCCCGCCTTCCCCGACAGGAATTCCTCCTGGGACACCACCGCCCGCCAGGCCGCGGACTCGGCGCGGGCGAAGTCGCGGAGGAGAGCCGCGCAGTGGGCGAGCTGCATGGCGCTCCAGCCCGCCTGCGGGTTCAGGGTCAGGGCCTTTTCGTAGGCGTCGGCCCCGCGGGCGAAGTCACCCCGGCCGATGAACTCTAGGCGGCCCAGGCTCGAATAGGCCGAGGGGTCTCCCGGATCGAGGGCGAGCGAGCGCTCCAGGGCCTCGAGGGCTTCGTCGTCGCGTCCGAGATCCCGGAGGGGCGCGGCCAGCTCCCGCCAGGCGGGGGCGAAGGAGGGCCGAAGCTCGATGGCCTTCCGCAGGCAGGCGGCCGCGCGCTCGTTCAGCTCGGGAACGCCGAAGTACCCGGCCTTCAGGTTGTAGGCGCTCCCCAGCTCCACGTGGGCGAGCACGTACTTGGGGTCGAGCGCCACCGCGCGCTCGAAGAAGAGGATGGCCCGATCCAGCGCCTCCGTGGTCTCGGCCCGGAAGTTGAGGAGGCCCTTGGTGTAGGCCTCGTAGGCTTCGACGCTCTGCGTTTCCTCGCCGTCCGCGCCGGGCGCGGGCACGCGCAGGCGCAGGCCCGCGGAGAGCTCGGACACGATGCGATCCTGGAGGGCGAAGATCTCGTCCATCGTCCCGTCGGCCTTGAGCGTCTGCAGCACCGTGCCCGAGTCCGTGTCCGTCAGGCGCGCGGTGGCGCGCACCTGCTCTCCCGCCCGCTGGTAGCCGCCGCTGACCACGAGGCCCGCGCCCACCTCCCGCCCCAGGCGCACCGCGAGGGCCTCTTCCGTGCCCCCGCCCAGCTTCCGCAGCACCTCGAAGATCCGCTCGCGCGACACCACGGTGAGGCCGGGCACGGACTTGAGGTCGGCGGCCACCGTCTCCGCGATGCCCGTCCCCAGCCAGTCGTCCTCCGGGCGGCCCGTGATGTTCGCGAAGCTCATCACCGCCACCCTCTGCTCCTCGCGCGGCGACGCCGGTGTACGCGCGCGGCCCGCGGTGACCGCTTCGATCCTCTCCAGGACCTCGCGCATGCTCGCGGGCCGGCGGTCGCGGTCCTTGGCCAGCATCTGGGCGACGAGCCGCTCCAGCTCGGGAGCCACGGGATCCCCGTCACGGCGCAGCGGCGGCGGCTCCTCGCGGAGGATGGAGGCGAGCAGCTCCACTGCGGTCTTGCCCGCAAAGGGGCGGCGTCCCGCGAGCAGCTCGTAGAGCACGATGCCCAGGGAGAACACGTCGCTCCTGGCGTCGATCTCCTCCCCGCGCGCCTGCTCGGGGGACATGTAGGCGAGGGTGCCGAGGAGCGCTCCCGGCGTCTCGAAGCTGCGGTGCCGGCCGCTCCAGGTCGCGGTCTCGTCCCCCACCGGGGCCACGTACTTGGCGAGACCGAAGTCCAGGACCTTCGCCCGGCCCGAGTCGGTGACGATCACGTTCCCCGGCTTCACGTCGCGGTGCACGACCCCCCGGTCGTGAGCTTCGGCCAGCGCGTCCGCCACCTGACGGACGATCTCCAGGGCCTCCTCCACCTCCAGCCGGCGCTCGCCCGAGCGCGCGGCCAGCGTTCGGCCCGCCACGTACTCCATGGCGATGAAGGTGCGCTTCTGCCCGTCGCAGACGGTCTCGCCGACCTCGTAGATGACCGCGATGTTCGGATGGTTGAGGGCGGACGCCACGCGGGCCTCGCGCACGAGATTCGCGGCCGCCTGATCGTCTGCCGCCTCCGGCCTGGCAATCATCTTGATGGCGACGGGCCGGCGCAGGCGCAGGTCCTCGGCCAGGAACACTTCGCCCATCGCCCCCGCGCCGAGCTTCTCCGTGAGCCGGAAGTGGGAGACGGTCTCACCCAGCATGTCTTTCGATTATCGCCCCGCCGGGGGCGGCTGCGGGGTCCGGGCGGGGTGGGGCCTACCAGACCCGGCAGGCGTTCGCGCGCATCATGGGCGATCCCGCCCGGCAGCCGAAGGCCTGGCCGAACTCCGGCATGCTGGAGACGACGCCGTTCACCCGATCGGGCCCGGGGGAATGCGGGTCGGTCTGCGCGAGCAGCCGGGCCGTCTCGTCGGTGCGGTTTCAGACCTCGATCATCTGCCCCCGCCCCGCCCGCGCCGCTTCCGCCGCCACGAAGCCGGCCACGGCCGCGTCCTGGATGCCCACGCCGGTCAGGTCGGCGACCGTGATCTCGTCCAGCCTCTCGCGACCGGGCTTGAGGCCCGCGGCCAGCTCCCCCAGCTCTCCGTAGACTTCCTCTGGCTTGATGACCCCGCTCTCCACCGCGTGGTGGATCTCGCCGAAGCGAAGGCACTGGGCGAGGGAGTCGGCCACCACCCGGTCCGCCTTGGCCAGGACCAGAGCGAAGACCTCCTGCTTCCCCGGCGCGTCGGCGCCCACTGCCGTGATGTGGGTCCCCTTCATGACCCAGTCCTCGCGTACGAGCGGCTGGGAGGCGGGGGTGGCCGTGATCAGCACCTCCGACCCCTCCACCGCCTGGTAGACGCCGACCGCGGCTTCGACGGGCACCCCGAAGCGCTCCTGCATCTCCCGGGCGTAGGCCTGGGCCTTTTCTTCCGAGCGACCCCAGACGATCACCCGCTGCGGCTTGCGCACGAGCAGCAGCGCCTCGAGCTGGCAGCGGGCCTGCACGCCGGCGCCCAGGATCCCGACCTGGGCCACGAGCGGGTTGGCCAGCAGATCCGCGGCGAGGGCACCCGCGGCGGCCGTGCGCAGGTCGGTGAGGTAGCCGTTGTCGAAGAGAACGGTCTCCAGGAACCCCGTCGCCGCGTCGAACACGAGCATGATGCCGCTGCCCGACGACCGGCCCTCCCGGGCGTTACCGGGAAAGCTGGACGCCTCCTTCACCACGAAGCTGGGAGCGCCGTGCAGGTAGGCGGCTTTCACGTGCACCTCGCCCGTCCCTCCCGGCATGTCCAGGGTGATGACCCCCGGCAACGCCGCCTCGCCGCGCCCGAGGCGGGCGAAAGCCTCCCTGACCTCGCGGAGCGCCTGGCGGGGGCCTATCAGCTCGCGGATCTCGTGCTCGAGGAGGAGGCGGACGGGGCGACCCATCGGCACGCTGATTCTAGCAGGCTGCCGCCGGGTATCGCTCCCCCACCAGCCTGCGGGCGAGTGCGCAGATTTCGCGCGCGTAACCTGCCGGATCGTCGAGCATCGGCGTATGCCCCCAGCGCCCGGGCAGGCTGACGAGCGCGCCGGGCAGGAGCGGGCGAAACGCTTCGACCTGTCGAACCGGGAGAATTCGGTCCTTCTCACCCCACAGGAGGGCCGCGGGCACGGTCACCGGCCGGAGCGAGGCGAGCCATTCGCTGGAGACCGACGGCCCCTTCGACAGGAGCCGCCAGAGCCCCCGGCGCGGCCGGGCTCCTCGCGGCGCGTGGAGGATGAGACCGTCCACGGCCGCGGCGCCGAGCTGGGCCACCTCGAGCGCAGCCGACCCGCCCCAGTCGTGGCCGAGCAGGACGCGAGGCCGGGGTTGGGCCTCGATCCCGGCGAGAAGCCGCTCTGCGCAGCCCCGGAGGGTGCGCTCGCCTCGTGGCAGCGGCATCTCTCGAAGCTCCACGTCGCCGTCGAGAGGAGAGCGCATGCGGGCGAAGCAGGCTTCGTCCCCGGCGACGGCCAGGATCGTTATCGTGTCAGCCCTCCCCGGCCGGAGACCGTCCGGGCGCAGCGTCCGTGCCGCCGAGGATCAGCCGGGCGCTGCGCTGGTACGTGGCGTAAGCCCAGGCCCACGTGAAAAGCACCACGAACCGGTTGCGGAAGCCGATCAGGAAGAAGATGTGGACGGCGAGCCAGGCCGCCCAGGCGACGAATCCCCACAGGCGGAGCCTCCCGAAGAGCGCCACCCCGGAGCGGCGGCCGATCGTGGCGAGCGAGCCCTTGTCCACGTAGCGAAAGGGAAGCGGCGTCTGCCCGTCGAGGGCACGGAGTATGTTGCGCGCGGCGTGCCGGCCCATCTGCATGGCCGCGGGCGCCACCCCGGGCACGGGCCGGCCGTCCTGCTCGAGCGCCGCGACGTCCCCGATGACGTGCACCTCGGGATGCGCGGGCAGGGTCAGCTCCGGGGAGATCCGCACGCGACCCGCGCGGTCGAGCGGAACCTCGAGCGAGCGCGCGAGGGGCGAGGCCTGTACCCCCGCCGCCCACACCACCGTGCGTGAGGCGAGGCGCTCCTTGCCCAGCTCTACCCCCTCGGCGGTCATGCCGGTGACGGGCGAGCCCGTCCAGACCTGGGCCCCCAGGGCCTCGAGCTGGCGGACCGCGCGGTCCGAGAGATCGGGCGGATAGGCGGGGAGGATGCGGGGACCCGCCTCCACCAGGATCACGCGGGCGGAGCGCGGGTCGATGCGGCGGAACTCGCGGGCGAGGCTGTGACGCGCGATCTCGGCGAAAGCTCCGGCCATCTCCACCCCGGTCGGACCCCCGCCCACCACGACGAAAGTCAGCCAGGCCCGCCGGCGGTCGGGATCCTCTTCGCGCTCCGCCTCCTCGAAAGCGAGGAGGGCCCGCCTCCGGATCTCCAGCGCGTCTTCGAGGGACTTCAGGCCGGGGGCGAGGTGCGCCCATTCGTCGTGGCCGAAGTAGGAATGGGTGGCGCCCACCGCGACCACGAGGTGATCGTAGGCCAGCTCGTCGTCCGCGAGCAGGACCCGCTTCCGGGCGACGTCGACGGAAAGCGCCTCTGCGAGCACCACGCTCGTGTTGGCCTGGCCGCGAAGGATGCGCCGGATGGGGGACGCGATCTCCGCGGGCGAGAGGCCGGCCGTGGCCACCTGATAGAGCAGCGGCTGGAAGAGGTGGTGGTTGCGCCGGTCCACGACCGTCACGCGCACGGGCGCGTCGCGAAGCGCGCGCGCCGCCTCGAGCCCTCCGAAGCCCGCGCCGAGGATCACGACGTGGGGACGCCCCTCCTGTGCTGCGGTCACGGGCAACAGCCTAGCAGGGAGCTGATCCAGCCTGGGATCGAGCCCGGGGAGCCCTTTGTGACACGCGGCACAGCCGCACACAGCCCGAGGGAGTAGAAGCGGGCATGGGTAGGGTCCGTTTCGACCGGCTGGCCCTGGCGCTGTGCTTAGGGGCCTCCGAGGACGCGTCGGCCGCCGTCACTACCGCGATCAAGCTCGACCATTTTGGCTACCGGCCCGCCGACGCGAAGGTGGCGATCTTCACGACCAATCCGGGCCCGACGGTTCAAGTGCGGTCGAGCGACGGCACCGTGATCTTCACCGTCCCCACGAACGGCGGCTCGGTCACCAGTCGGGGCCTGGACTCGGCGTCGGGGGACCAGGTCTGGTGGGTCGACTTCTCGCCCTTCACCTCTGGGGGAACCTACCACCTTTACAGCCCGCTCCTGGCTGCGGAGTCCTACACGTTCGACGTCCGAGACGACGTCTACAACGACGTCGTGCGAGCGGCGGTCAAGAGCTTCTACTACCAGCGGTGCGGCGTTGCCAAACCGGCGGCCTTCGCCGGGCCCTGGGCCGATGCCCTGGCCTGCCATGGCGCGGACGCCATCACGGGCCCCGCAGCCGGCCACGTCAACCACGGCCCGAAGGACCTTCGGGGCGGCTGGCACGACGCGGGTGACTACAACAAGTACATGTGGGGAGCGACCGGCCTGGCCGTGCTCTTCCTGCTCAAGGCCTACGAAGACAACCCCGGCTTCTTCCTGGACGGCGACCTGAACATCCCCGAGTCGGGCAACGGCGTCCCCGACCTCCTGGACGAGGTGAAGTGGGAGCTGAACTGGGTGCTCAAGATGCAGCTTCCGGACGGGTCCGTCCTGGGCCGGATGCAGGCGGCCGGCTTCACCACGGCCTCGCCCCCGAGCGCGGATGTGACCGTGCGCTACTACCAGGACCCCACGTTGGAGTCGGGGGCGATGCTGGCGGGTGTCAGCGCAGTGGCCTCGCGCGCCTTCCAGGGGGCGGGCCAGGCGGCATACGCGGCGACGCTCAAGGCCGCGGCCCAGGCGAGCTGGAACTGGCTGTTGACCCAGGGAGACAGCCCGGAGAAAGCCTGGGCGGCGGCGGAGGTCTTCCGCATGGACCCCACCGTCTCCTCCGCCGGCAGCTACGTGGCGGGCTTCCAACCGTCGAGCTGGTCCGGCGTCTTCTTCAACGTGGTTGCCTTCGACACCCAGGCCGCGCTTGCCTACATCCAGACTCCGGGAGCGAGCGCCGCCGTCGTCAACAACATGCGCGCCAGCGTCTCCAGCCAGGTGGACTACATTTTCGATTCGGACGATCAGTACCGGAACGGGATGCCCGGCTGGTCGTACTACTGGGGCTCCAACGCCATCCGCGCCGGCTACGGAGTGTTCCTGATGACGGCCGCGCGCCTCGGCCTCACCGGCGCCCACACCGCAGCCCAATGTCGCGCCCACGCCCTCGAGTTCCTTCGCTTTTTCCACGGCCAGAACGCGATGAGCATGGTCTACCTGACCAACATGTCCGGCCTGGGGGGCGAGCACTCGTCCTGGCAGTTCTACCACTCCTGGTTCGGACTGTCCGACAGCGCCTACTCCCGCGCCCAGCACATCGGCAAGCCGCCCGGGATGGCGGAGCCGTTCTATCCCTACTTCGCCGGGGTCGACAACCACGGCATCAACGACAACAAGACCTCCACCTTGGGGCCGGCTCCGGGTTTCCTGGTCGGCGGCCCCAACGCGAGCTACGGAGGCGACGCCAGCCCACCGCTCGGTGCCGTCTACGCGAACCGCTTCTACCGCGATTGGAACGACCAGACGGTGTGGACGGCGCGCACCTGGGAGATCACCGAGAACTCCATCGGCTATCAGGGACCCTACGTGGCCCTCGGCGCGTACTTCATGAGGCCACCCCCGCCTTCCGGTCCCACCAGCTTCTACACCGTGAACCCGTGTCGCCTCGTCGACACGCGCCACCCCGGCCAGGGTGCCCCCTCCCTGGGGGCCGGCCAGAACCGCACCTTCACGCTGGCCGGCGCCTGTGGCGTACCGTCCGACGCCCGCGCGGTGGTGGCCAACATCGCGGTGACGAGCCCGTCCTCGGCCGGCCACCTGCGCTTCTATCCCGCCGGCGCGCCGCTGCCCACGATCTCCACCATCAGCTACTCCGCCGGCCAGACGCGGGCCAACAACGCCGTGCTCCTTCTGGGCGGAGCCGGGGCGGTGGCCGTTCATTGCGGCCAGGCCACCGGAACCGTCGAACTGATCGTGGACGTGTTCGGCTACTTCCGCTGACGAGCTTCCCCGGAGCACGCTTGCGCGCCGCGGAGAGCGTGGGCTAGAGTCGCGCTCATCCGGGAGGTGGGGTTGGGGGAGGGTGCGCGGAAGAGGATTCTGGGAGCGCTGGGGCTCTGCCTGGCGGGCGCGGTGGTGGCCGGGCTTCTCCTGCTGCAGCACCACGGCGAGGCGGGAGCGGTGTCGGCCGTGAACCAGGTGTGCGGCGACGGGAAGACGAGCGGCTGCGAGACCGTGGCCCGCAGCGCGTGGTCGAAGGTCGGGGGGGTTCCCCTGGCCGCCGTCGGCCTCTTCTTCTACTGCTCCCTCGTCCTCCTGCTCGCCCTCGCGACCCTCGCCCCCGCGGAGGCACGGGACGGGCTCGTCTTCCTCGTGGCGGCGGCGCTCGCGCTCGCCCTTCTGGTCGACCTGCTCCTGCTGGGCCTCCAGGCCTTCTCGATCCACGCCTTCTGCAAGCTCTGCCTCGTGACCTACGCGCTCAACGCGCTCGCCCTCGCCCTGCTCTGGCCGGCCCGCCGCGCGGCCGGAGCGATAGCACCCGCGGTCCGGGGCCCGGAGGGCCGGCTCGCCCTCGCGGGCTGGGTGCTGGGCTCGCTCGGCTTCGCGGGAGCGGTGCTGGGCGCGGAAAGCGCTCTCGTGCAGAGGGAGGCCACGCGCGCGACGAACGTGCTGGGTGCGCCCGCGCCCGCGCCGGCTCCGTCGGCCCCGACGACCACGACCCCGGGCCCCCCCGTGCCCGCCGTCGCGTCCCCCACGCCGGTGGCCGCCGCGAGCACCGCGCCTCCGCCCGGCGGCGACCTCAAGTACTACCAGGAGCAGGCCCGGCACCTCCAGGAGATCCTCGACGATCCGCAGAAGCTGAGCGAGTACTTCACGGCGAAGGCCGCAAAGGAGTACGAAAAGGCGCCGGTGCAGAAGCTCGACCTGAAGGACACGCCTTTCAAGGGGCCGGCCAACGCGCCCGTCCAGGTCGTGGAATTCTCGGACTTCCTCTGTCCGTTCTGTCGCAACATCGCCGCCGCCTTCGCGCAGTTCATCCCGCAGTCCGGCAACCGCGTGGTCGTCTACTTCAAGAACTACCCGCTGGACAAGGACTGCAACCCCGCGATCAACCACACGGCCCACGTCGGTGCGTGCGTGGTGGCCCTGGGTGGCATTTGCGCGAACTACCAGGGGAAGTTCCAGGCCTACCACGACCGCGTGTTCGGGGCTGAGCTCCACGAGCCGAAGGCCCAGGACGTGGTCCGGCTGGGGGGGGAGGCGGGGCTGAACACGGAGGCGCTCGAGAGCTGCCTCACCGACCCCCGCACCAAGGAGCAGCTCGCCGCCCAGATCGAGGAGGGGCGGCGGGTGGGCGTCCAGGCCACGCCCACCCTGCTGATCAACGGCCGAAAGCTGCCGCGAGTCGAGGACTTCGTGGCCACTGTGGACAAAGAGGCCCGGGCAAAGGGCTTTCCGCCCATGGCGGAGGCCAAGGCCAAGTGACGCGACTTGCTTTCGCCGACTTTCCTGCGTCATCCTTCCAGACCTAGCCGGCCGCAAAAGTGGGGCGTCGAGGGGCCACTGGATCCCTCGTGAGGTTCCCTTTGTTGACGAGCGTGCAGTCCGTTCCGAACGTGATCCATTGTCCGGCCGAGGCTCGAAGGGCGTGCCGGCGCCTCTACCCCGTCTCCGCGCTCTACTCGCTCTTGGCCCCCCCCTGCCCCTGCCCCTTGACCGGCGAGCGGCCTCCCGGTAGCCTCGCCGCATGAACCTCGAGGCTTGGCTGAGGCAGGACCATTCGCTTCCGGATCAGCTCAAGGTCATCGAGGGGCTCAGCCGGGCGCTCAACGAAGCCCACGCGCGCGGGGTGGTGCACCGCAGCCTGGAGCCGCGCAACGTCGAGGTCGAGTCGGACGGCGGATGCGAGATCGGGAGCGCAGTGACCGGATCGTCCTCGCCGCCCTATCGCGCCCCGGAGCTGTCCGAGGGCGGCTCTCCGTCGCCGCAGTCCGACATCTACTCCGCCGGGGTCATCTGCTACGAGATGCTCTCGGGCCGGATGCCCTCGGGCGAACGCCCCACGCCCCTTGCCGACCTTCGCCCCGACGTTTCCCGCGATCTCACGGACGCGGTCATGGGCTGTTTGGAAAAGGGACCCGACTGGCGGCCGAAGGACCTCTCCTACCTGCTGCAGGTGGTCGGAACCATGCGCGCCGGGGCCAAGGGCGGCGGGCGCTCCGCGGCCCGGGTCCCGGAGCCCTCGCGCTCGGCTTCCAAGTCGGCCGCGGCTCCCTCCCGGCGCGCGCCTTCGCGAGGGGGATCCAAGAGCAACCTCCCGCTCGTGGCCGCGGTCGGGGTCCTGGCGCTGGCCGCGGGGGCCGGCTACTGGCTCTATTTCAAGCAGTCGTCGGGCTCGGAGGGCCAGGTCGGCTCCACGCGCCCCCAGCCGACCCTTCCCCCCACCCCGCCCCCGGTGGTGGAGGCGACGCCGACCCCGGCCGGAGTGCCGACGCCGAAGGTGGTCGAGACACCGAAGCCCGGACCGACGCCCACGCCCGCCGCGACGCCCGTGCCCACGCCGACGCCACGGGTCACGGTCGCGGTCGCGACCCCGGAGCCGGTGGCCACGCCTCCTCCGGTCGTAACGCTGGCGACACCTCCCCCCACTCCGCCTCCGACCACAGCCCCTGCCGAGCCCGCGCTGCTCACGGCGGTCTCGCCACTGACCGTGCGGCGCGGAGGAACGACGATGCTCGACCTGCGGGGCACCGGGCTACGCCCGGATCACCAGGCGCGCATCGTGAAGATCAAGGAGAACACCGACGGGATTTCCGTGGCGCGCCAGAAGTACGTGGATCCCACGCTGATCAAGGTGCTCCTCAACCTGAATCCCAACGTCCCCCCCGGTCCCTATGCGGTGGCGCTTTCGGACGCGTCAGGCGGGATGACGAACACCCTGTCGTTCACGGTCCTGAAGTAGGGCCCACCGGCGGCCGCGTCCCTTCCCAACCATCCACAGGATTTCCACGGTTCGTCTACAGGGGACGCACAGCCGTTCCACAGCGCGTCAACCTCCGACGGCGTAGTAGCCCTTCCGCGCCCGCGCGGTGGCCGTCGGGCGGTCGACCTCGACGCTTATCGTCCGCCACCCGCGTTTGCCCTGCGGGGGCTCGTACCCGAGCAGGTAGCGGTGCCGCAGTGTCACGGCGATGGACTCGACGGCCGCCTGAAGGCGCCCGCTCCCCGGGGCGTCGCCGTCAGGCGAGTAGTGCTCGAGGCCGCTGAGGATCACGGCCCGCCCACCGGTTTCTTCCGCGAGCTCGAGCAGCGGACCCGCGTCGAAGCCCGTGCGACCCATCCCTCCCGGGCCGCCGCCGTGGGGCCAGCCGCCCTGCCCACCCTGCGGGGAGCCACCCTGGGGGGAGCCACCCTGCCCGCCCCCTGGCCAGCCGCCCTGTCCGCCTCCCGGCCAGCCACCGGGCCAGCGACGCGGACCACCGCCGGGTGGTCGCCCGCGCCCTCCCCCGCCGCCCGGCCAGCCCCCGGGCCCGCCGCCCGGCCCGCCCGGCCGGCGGGGCGGCGCCGAGAGATTGCGGAGCATGGGCCCCCCGTCGAGGCCGATCGAGTAGACCGGCACCTCGGAACGGCGAGCGAGCTCGCGGAGGTCCCTGAAGGGAGTGCCGCTCGTGGTATCCACCCCGTCGCTGACGAGGACGACCGCCTTGCTCTCGGCGGGGCCCTGGCCCACACGCTGGATGGCCTCGAAGGCGGCGTCGTAGAGCGCGGTCGCCCCTTCGGGCTCCAGCATGTCGAGGACGCGTCCCAGGAGCTCCCGATCGGACGTGAAGTCCTGGACCACACGGACCCGATCGTTGAACGTCATGACGAGGATCTGGTCGGCCGGCTCGAGCAGGTCGATGAAGTACTTGAGGGCCCGCTCCACCTGGCGGATCTTGTCCTTCATGCTCCCGCTCACGTCGAGGGCCAGCGCTATGCGCAGGGGCTGTCGCTCGCCGCTGAAGAGCGTGACCTCCTGCCGCTTCCCTTCCTCCGAGATCTGGAAGTCCGCGCCGTGCAGCCCCATTATTGGCTGACCGGTCTTGTCGAGAACGGAGACAGGCACCCTCACGGTGCGCGTGCTCGCGGCGAAGGTGGGTTTCTGGCCGTTCCCCCCCGGGCTCGAAAGCCACAGTCCCTCCGCGGCGGTCCGCGGCGGAGAAGAACGAGCGGGAAAAGCCGGAGCCACGACCACTTCCGGCGGCGCGGTACGGCGCACGGCCACCACGAGCGTCTCGCTGGCCCCGGCGTCGCGCAAGGCGGCTTCGCGCGCCTGGTCGAGGGGCTCGGCAAAGCCCCGGTCCCCCAGCTCGGTGAGGATCGTGTGCTCGCTGATGCCCGCCCGCAGGAACCGGACGACGTCCGCGGTGGTCAGGGGGGCCTCTCCCCGGACGCTCGCGGCCAGGGCCATCAGGAGAAGGACGGCCACCAGCTTCCCCGCGACCGCTCGGCAGGCGTCCTCCGCGGAGACACCCCGTGGTCGCGATCGAGGACAGGCGGGGTGGTCAGGATACGAAGCGGCGTCCCCGACCTCTCCCTCGCCCAGCGCGAACCTCAGCCCTTCCTGCGAGATCGCACCCTCGGATCGATTCTCCGGGTCCAATCTGCCCCCTCGCGGAAGAAGTCTCCGCCCCTCTCCCGGTTGTATCAGCAGGACTCATGCCGGAAATGGGGGCGAAGGGATCGAGGTGCGGGGGCCGTCGTCGAAAAAGCGGGGCGGGCCCCGGGGCTACGGCTGCGCCAGGCCCCGGTTCACCACCGCCTTGACCACGACCCGGCGGTTCTCGGCCCGTCCTTGCGCGGTCTCGTTGGAGGCCGCGGGCTCGGCGGTGCCCATGGCCCCCGGGGCCAGCATGTGCAGGTACGAGATCCCGCCGTTCTGGGCCAGCCACTCCACGACGGCCTGGCTGCGCTCCAGGCTCAGCTTCTCGTTCGTCGCGGCGCTGCCCGTCTTGTCCGCGAACCCCTCGACCTCGACCAGGTAGCCCTTGAGCCCCTTCGCGGTGGCCGCCAGCTTGGCGAGGTCCCGCTTGCCTTCCTCCGAGATCGCGGTGCTGCCCACCGCGAAGTAGACGGTGGCCTCGGCCTTCGTGTCGTAGTCGCCCAGCTCGCCGAACCGATGCGCCAGGTCGGCCTCGTCCCCCTTGACCTGCTGGATCTGCTGCTGGTTGGCCTGGACCTGCTTGTCGGTCGCCTGGAGCTTGGTCGCCGTCGGGTTGAGCCCGGCCTGGATCTCCTGCGCGGTCTTGAGGTCGCTCACGGTGAAGTGGACCTTCGTCGCGATGATCTGGCCCTTGTCGCTGCCCACCCCTTCCACCTGGACCTTGAGCCCGGGCACGAGGGCCGCGGCCGCCGCCCCCTTGTGCCTGAGTCCGAACTTTCCCTCGCTCTCGGCCACGTCCGTGTTGTCGCTGAGCACCACCACGATGCGGGCGCGGTCCTCGCCCTGCAACGTCATCATCTCGCCGTTCCGCGAGACGATGAGGCCGCTCATCTTCGTCTTCTGGCCCAGGGAAACCGGCTGTGCGGACGCGATCGCGGCCGCCGCAAGCACGCCCGTCACGAGCCCGACCATTGTGCGGAGCATCGTCACCTTCATCGTCGTTTCCTCTCGGGAGAAGAGCCGCGTCGCGCGCGAGGCGACCGCGACATCGAATTCACTGGCGTGGCCCGAATGAGCCATCCGCCACTACGACACGAGCCACGGACGAGCCGCTCTCTCCAGCGACGCCCGGCCCCCAGGACGAGCCTCCATCGGGAGGGAGACCATTAGACTCCCGGTCCGACCCGCCGTCCACTAGAATCGTGACGCTTCGACCGGGAGGACGTCGTGGAGCCGAGCGGGCAGAATCCGGAGGTCACCTGCGCCGAGTGCGGGACCGTGCTGCGCGAGGGGCAGGACCGCGAGGTGACCGACGACGGCACGTTCTGCCGGACTTGTTTCGACAAGCTGACCGCCGAGCTGCGGCAGGCGCTCGCCGCACAGGGGACCGACGTCAACTATCCGGCGGCGCTTCTGGGGGGAGTGCTCGGCGGAGTGGCGGGGGCCGTGGTCTGGTGGGGCTTCACCGTCGTCACCCGCATCTCCTTCGGCCTCGTGGCCGTCGTGATCGGGGTGGCGGTGGGCAAGGGCGTCGTGCTTCTTTCCGGCAACAAGCGACACTTCAACCTGCAGATCCTTTCCGTCGTGGTCTCGGTCGTGGCCTACTTCTATGCCAGCTTCCTGGTGAACCGCACGTTCATCCAGCGGGCCTTTGCCGAGAGGGGGGAGACGCTGATCATTCCGTTCCTGCCCGAGCCCGACCAGTTCTTCAGGGTAGTGACCGCGGGCTTCGACGTCATGGACCTCGTGTTCCTCGCCATCGTGGTCTGGGAGGCCTGGAAGATACCGGCCCCCATCCGGCTCGGAGGTTCGACCGAAGCCACCCGCGACCTGGATTCCGCCCCGCCGGCGAAGAAGCGTCTGGCCGCGCTCGGCCCGATCGGAGCAGTGATCGCCCTCGGCCTGGGCAAGCTGAAGCTGCTCTTGCCCCTGATCAAGTTCACCAAGCTCGGCACGCTGCTGACGATGCTGCTGTCGGTCTGGGCCTACGCCCTGTACTGGGGGCTGCCCTTTGCCGTGGGCTTCGTGCTGCTGATCTTCGTCCACGAGGCGGGGCACGCGCTCGTCATGCAGCGGCTGGGTCTGCCCGCGGGTGCGCCGGTCTTCATCCCGTTCGTGGGTGCCGTCATCGCGATGAAGAGCCAGCCGCGAGACGCCTACGTGGAGGCCCTCGTCGGCATCGGCGGTCCCGCGCTCGGGAGCCTGGGTGCCCTGGTTTGCCTGGTCGTCGGCTGGACGACCGGGTCCTTGTTCTGGTTCTCGCTGGCGTCCACCGGGTTCTTGATCAATCTCTTCAACCTGATCCCGATCAGCCCGCTCGACGGCGGCAGGGTCGTCGGGGTGATCAGCCGCTGGCTGTGGCTCGCGGGCTACGCCGTGGGGGTAGGTGTCTTCCTCGCGACACGGTCGCCAATGCTGTTCCTGATTCTCCTGCTCGGGCTCTTCAGCCTGCCGCGGACGCTGCGCGGTCCCCGCGAGGGCTACTTCAACGTGCCGCCGGCGAGGCGGGTCGCGGTGGGCGCCTTCTATTTCGGGCTGATGGCGGCCCTCGCGGTCGGAATGTGGATGGCGGACCGGCGGCTCGAGGGACTGCGGCCGAACCTCAGGAACGTCGCGGGCGCCCGCTTCACCGCCCCGCGGTAATATCGCGCCGTGCGACTGCCGCTCCCGCCACCCATTCCGCCGATGCTGGCCAAGCTCAGCGCGGAGCTGCCCCACGGTGACGGATGGCTCTACGAGCCGAAATGGGACGGCTTCCGCGTGCTGCTCTTCCGCGACGGCCGGGAGTGGCTCCTGCAGAGCCGGGAACTCAAGGCCCTGAACCGCTACTTTCCCGAGCTCGAGGCCGCCGTGCTGGAGCAGCTCCCGGCGCGCGCGGTGCTCGACGGAGAGCTCGTGATCGCCGGCGAAGCCGGCCTGGATTTCGAGGCCCTTCAGCTCCGCATCCATCCGGCGGCATCGCGCGTCAAGCTTCTCTCCGCCGAGAGCCCCGCCTCGCTCGTGCTCTGGGATCTCCTGTGCGAAGGGGAAGAGGATCTCTCCGCCCGGCCTTTCGCGGAGCGCCGCGCCCGGCTCGAGAAAGCCCTCGCCGGCGTCCGCCCCCCGCTTCACGTCACGCCGATCACCCACGAGCGCTCGGTGGCCGCAGACTGGTTCGCGCGTTTCGAGGGCGCCGGACTGGATGGCGTCATGGCCAAGCGGGGCGACGAAGCCTACGCGCCCGGCAAGCGCACCATGCTCAAGGTCAAGCACAAACGCACCGTCGACGTCGTGCTCGGCGGCTTCCGGTGGCACAAGGACGAGACGGGCGAGGCGGTGGGCTCGCTCCTGCTCGGCCTGTTCGACGACCGGGGCGAGCTCCAGCACGTGGGCGTGGCCGCGAGCTTCACGGCGGCCGATCGCCGCAAGCTGGTGGGCGAGCTCGCTCCCCTTCGAGAGAACGCCCTCGCCGGCCATCCCTGGCGCTCCTGGGCCGCCGCCACCGGCGAGCAGCGCGTGCCGGGCATGACCAGCCGGTGGAATCGCGACAAGACCCTGGAATGGGAGCCGCTCCGGCCCGAGCGGGCGCTCGAGGTCTCCTTCGATCACATGCAGGGATCGAGGTTCCGCCACACCGCGCACTTCGTGCGCTGGCGCCCGGACAAGAGCCCCGCGCAGTGCACCTACGCCCAGCTCGACGTGACCCCGCCCTACGAGCTGGAGCGCATCTTCTCCCAGGGATCGTAGTCGGGATCGGGCGGCTCCGCCGGGGGCCGCCGGTCGGGGGGGACGTGGCGGAGGTTCACACGGATCCGCGTCCAGGTCGTGAAGCGGCCGCGCATCGCATCCACGAGCACGTCCTCTTCCTGGATGTGGGATGAGGCTTCGGGGTGGCGCTCGCGCCAGCGCTCGAGCCCGCCGAGCGCATCCTCCTTCTTCGCCGCCTTGGCCACGGTGACGAGCGGCATGTCCCGGCGCTTCGAGGGCTGTACCCGCGGCGGCTCCCCGCTCTGCTTGCGGTAGTGGGGCGGCCAGGGGGCGTCGCCCAGCCCCTCCGCCTCGTGCCGCGCGGCCAGATCCAGGAGCGGCTCCAGCGAGCCCTTGGCCTCGTCCATTCCCCCCATGAGGTCACCCAGGCGGGCGTAACGCTTGGGCATGGTCTCGAGCGTGAAATCGCCGAGCTCGCACGTCGGCACCTCCTCCCAACGGAGGGGGGCGGAGACGCGGCCCTCGGGCGTGGGCCGGACCGAGTAGGCGGAGGCGACGGTGCGATCCTTGGCGTTCTGGTTGTAGTCGATGAACACGCCGTGGCGCTCCTCCTTCCACCACTTGCTGGTGACGAGCTCGGGAGCGCGGCGCTCGGCCTCCCGGGCCAGCGCGAGCGCGGCCCGCCGCACCTCGTCGAAGCCCCAGCGCCGCTCGATCCGTGCGTAGACGTGGATGCCCCGCGAGCCCGAGGTCTTGGGCCACCCGGCGAGGCGGAAGTCGGCGAGCACCTCGCGCACGAGGCTCGCCGTCTCGCGCACGCCGCCAAAGCCGACGCCGGGGCCGGGATCGAGGTCCACGCGCAGCTCGTCCGGGTGATCCAGGTCGTCGGCCCGCACCGGGTGGGGGTTGAGGTCGATGCAGCCCAGGTTCACCATCCAGGCGAGCTGGGCGAGGTCGGTCACCACCACCTCGTCCGCGGTGCGTCCGGAAGGGAAAGCGAGCCCCACCGTCCTCACCCATTCCGGCCGCTTCTCCGGCGCCCGCTTCTGGAAGAAGAACTCCCCTTCCACTCCGTGCACGTAGCGCTTCAGCACGATCGGACGGTTGAAGATCCCGCGCAGCGCTCCCTCGCCGACGGCGAGGTAGTAGCGGACGAGGTCGAGCTTGGTGATGCCGGCCTTGGGGAAGTAGACCTTCTCGGGATTCGAGACCGGGACCTGTCGTCCCGCGACCTCGAGGACCTCGGTATTCGCTCTACTGGCCACGGGAGTCGACTATAGACTCAGGGGGTGGCCGACCCAAGCCAGTCGCTGGTGGCGCTTTTCAAGGAGCTGACCCAGCTCACCGTCCTGGACGAGGGGTCCCCGAACGCCTTCCGCGTGCGCGCCTACGAGAACGCGGTGGAGGCGATCTCCTCCTACCGGGGCGACCTCGCGGCCCTCTCCGAGAAGCAGCTCAGGGCGATCGACGGCATCGGCGAGAGCACCGCCAAGAAGATCCGGGAGTTCTTCCAGACGGGGACGATCTCGAAGCTCGAGGAGCTTCGCCGGAAGTACCCGCCGGATCTCGTGGAGCTGGCCAAGATCCCCGGCCTCGGCCCCAAGACCCTGCTCAGGCTCAAGAACGAGCTCGGCGTGCGCAACCTGGACGACCTGCGAGCCGCCCTCGAGGGTCAAAAGGTCCGGGGGATCCAGGGCCTCGGGCCGAAGATGGAAGAGAAGCTCCTCCACGCCCTCGACCGCCGGGGATCCACCGGCAAGGACAAGCGCCGGCCCATCGCCGAGGCGCTGCCCATCGCACGGGAGATCGTGGCCGCGCTCGAAGGGCTCCCCGCGGTGGAGTGCGTCCAGTACTGCGGCAGCCTCCGTCGCTTCCGGGAGACGGTCGCCGACGTCGACATCGTGGTGGCCTCGCCGGAGCCGGCCTCCGTGACGGAGGCCTTCGTCAAGATGCCGACCGTCCGCGAGGTCACCTCTAGCGGGGACACCAAGACCTCGGTGCTCACCTCGACCGGGCTCCAGGTGGACCTGCGCATCGTCGAGCCCGGGCACTTTGGGGCCGCTTGCCAGTACTTCACCGGGTCCAAGGCCCACAACATCAAGCTCCGGCAGCGCGCCCTTGCGCGGGGGTGGCTCCTGAACGAGTACGGCCTGAGCCACGCCGAGAGCGGCGAGCTCATCGCCTCCGAAACCGAGGAAGCGATCTACGAGGCCTTGGGCCTCCAGCTCATCCCTCCCCCGATGCGCGAAGACCGGGGGGAGATCGAGCTTGCCGCCGAGGGAAAGCTGCCTCCGACGGTTCGCCTGAAGGACCTCCGCGGCGACCTCCACGTTCACACGTCCCTGTCGGGGGACGGCAAGAGCACGCTCGAGGAGGTGGTGGGAAGCGCCGCCGAGAGGGGATACGCCTACCTGGCGGTGACCGACCACGCCGAGAACCTCGCCTTCAACGGGGTGAGCCGGGAGCGCCTCACCGAGCAACGAGCCGAGATCGACGCGTTGCGGGAGCGCTACCCGGGGATGACCGTGCTCCACGGGTCCGAGCTCAACATCGGTCGGGACGGAAGCGTGGACTACGACGAGGCCTTTCGCCGAAGGCTCGACTGGTGCGTCGCCGGGGTCCACTCCCTCTTCGAGCTGGACCGGGCCCAGCAGACCCGGCGCATCCTCGCCGCGATGGAGGACCCCACGGTCGACGCCATCGCGCACCTCACCGGTCGGAGGATCGGCCGGCGCCAAGGCATCGAGCTCGACGTCGACGCGGTCCTGCGGAAGGCGGTCGAGACGAACACCGCGATCGAGATCAACGCCGCGCTTGGGCGACTGGACGCGTCGAGCGAGGTGCTGTTCCACGCGCGCGGCCTGCCCGTGACCTTCGTCATCAGCACCGACACCCATCACACGCGCGAGCTCGCGCGCATGGAGTGGGGGGCCCTCCACGCCACCCGCGGCTGGGTCGATCCCGCCCGCGTCGCCAACACCTGGCCCCGGAAGAAGTTCCTCGCGTGGCTGCGCAAGCGCAGGAGCTCGTGACCCCCTTGGCCCCGGCGCCGTCCCGAATCTTCCTCCTCTCCCCGGCCGACTGCTCCGGAAGGCGGGCCCGCCTTCTCCAGAGCGCCGATCACGAGCTCGCGCGGCGAATGCGCGGGAGAGGCGGCGCGGAGCTGGGAGAGGTCTTCAGCTTCGTGAGCAGCCTCTACTTTCGCGGCAAGCTCGCCTACGCACGGGCCTTTGCGCGGCCTCCCCGCGACCTCTGCGGCATTCACGTCATCACCCCCTGCGACGGGCTCCGGGCGCCCGAATCGGCCATTCGCCTGCAGGACCTCCGTCGCTATGCCGGCGTTCCCGTCGACGCCGAGGAGGAGCGCTACCGGAAGCCCCTGATGCGCGATCTCCAGGCCCTCGCGCCCGACTGGGGCCAGGCCGAGGTCGTCCTCCTGGGCAGCATCGCCTCTCCGAAATACGTCGACCTCCTCACGTCGGTTCTCGGAGCCCGGCTCCACTTTCCCGCGGATTTCGTCGGGCGGGGCGACATGAGCCGGGGAGGGCTGATGCTCCGCTGTGCGCAGGAGGGGCGAGAGCTCCGGTATGTGCCCCTCCTCGGCGCCGAGCGACGAGGGACGCGGCCGGCTCGGCTCCCTCCCCTCGCGCGGGCCCGACCCACCTGATCCTCGCTTCAGTGCCCCCTGGCCTCAGACCGGGGGAGGACGAGTCCCTCGATCTCGGGAAAGAGCGTCCGGGCGGCCGGGGGCCGAGGCTCGTCGTGCTTCCGGTCGACCTGGAGCGTGACATCGGCCCGAGGGCTCGCGACCCGCGCCTTGTCCGCCCCGACCAGAACCCTGGATTCCATCCCCCGGCCTCCTCCCCCCTACAGACACGTCGAACGATGGAGCGGGATTTCGACACGGGTCGAGACGGCCACGAGCGGTGTTACCTTTCGTACTCGTTCTGGAACGAGCGCTCCACCGCCGCCTTCGGCGGCGACCAGCAGGGATGAAACGGGCGAGAATGGGCCGGCATCGGTATAGAGGTCGGCGCGACAGTGGTGCGTTGTAGCCCGAGAACGAGTGTGGCCGGGGACCCGTAGAGCACCAGCGAGTGGTGCCGCGGCGAAGCAAGGCCCCTGTCGGTACCCTGGCGGGGGGTATCCGCGATACTGACCGACAGGCGAGATTGCGAGCCGCGAGCCCGTTTTCCAGTCCCTCCGGGCGCCGTCCGCCGGGTCCGTGCCCTGACCGCCGCGGCCAGCCCCCGCAACTGAGGGCGAGGCGTCGGCTCATCGTACAGGGGCACCTGCGTCGCGTTGATCACAGCCGTCAGCGTCTTCTTCCGTGCCGACCTGAACCGCTTCGCTACCTCGGCCACGCCCGGCAAAGCCACTGAGGGGAGGCGGCCGGCGGCCTAGGAGACGGTCAGCGGTATCGTGAGGTGCGAGGTCTCTCCGCTGACGCTGATCGCCGTGACCGTGAGCGCGTAGTTGCCGGGAGGGGTGACGAGCCCGCCGGTGCGCAAGGCCTTCGTCGTGATCGTGAGGATGGCCGTGTCCACGCCCGTGGTCGTGAAGTCGACGACCGATGTGTTCAGCGAGCACGTCGCGTTCTCCGGCGCGCCCGAGCACGCGAGGTACACCCGGCCGGCGCCGATCGGCTCGCGCAGGCGGATGCTGCTCGTGCCGGCCTGACCGGCGGTGACCCTGATCGGCGGGGCGGCCAGGGCGGGAGCCGGAACCGGCGCGGCCTGATAGGCGCGCACGTAGTCCACCAGGATCAGGGACGGATTGGGCGTCGTCGCGTCCGGCGGTCCTGGCCACTGGCCTCCGACGGCGAGGCTCAGCAGCAGGAAGAACGGGTGGTCGAACGCCCATTGGCCGCCGGGGGGCACGTCGCCCGCCGTCCGCACGAAGAACACGTTCGTCGGACCGTCGACGTAGAACTGCAGCATCCGGGGGGACCAGATCAGGCCGTACGCGTGATAGCCGGCGTCGTCGACGCGCCCGGCGCCCGGCAAGGCATAGTCCTGCCACTGGCCGTTCACGCCGGCATAGCCGGGACCGTGGATCGTGGAGCGGATCGTCGACGGCCCGAGGCCGTGGGCAACGTTCTCGACCACATCGATCGAACCTGACCCCGGCCAGCCGGTCTTCGCGATGTCGGCGCCGAGCATCCAGAAGGCGCTCCAGAGGCCCGCCCCTACGGGTAGCCTCATGCGTGCCTCGACCCGGCCATACTGGAACTCGCGCAAGCCCTGGGTCTTGAGTCGCGCCGAGGTCCAGTGTCCGCCCGCCGTCCGGATCGCGCGGATCACCAGGTTGCCGTCGCCGTCCTGGAAGGCGTTCGGGTTCGCGGGGTCGCAGGGGGGGATCGCGGACAATGCGGCGCAATAGACCTCGAGCTCGTTGTTGCCCCAGCCGGCGTTGTTCCCGACGTCGTACGTCCATACCGCCGAGTGGGGAGCCGAGCCTTTGGGTCCGTTGAACTCGTCGCTCCAGACCGGGCTGCTCCACACCAGGATCGGCTTCGGCGCCGGCTCCTCGCGCGGCGCCGTACGACGCCCCAGCCAGAAGCTCGCCCCGGACGCCGCCACGACCACGAGCACGAGAGCCACGGGCCGCAGGCGATTGACCCTGCCCGTGCGCGGAGGTGTGGCCGGACGTGGCCTGACGAGTGGCGGGACCAGCGCAATGCCGGGCTCCGGTGCGTCGGGGGCAGCCGTGTCCGCCTCGAGCAGCGGCAGCCCGCCTTCGAAAACGGCCGTGCTTCGGACGAAGTGCGGGACGTATTGACCGGTGGGCAGCTCCAGGTGGACGGCATGGCCGCGCCCCTCATTGCGGTAGTAGTCCTCGAGCCGCTTGCGCAGGGTGCGGGCGGTCACCCGCACGATGGGGTCGGCGTGAGAGTCGAAGCCGTCCTTCTTGCGCCCGAGGGCCTGGACCGCGATGGCGGACTCGCGGATCTCATCCGTCTTACCCTCGAAGTACTTCTCGCAGATGAACGAGAGCAGCCGGACGAGATTCGCGGAGCGCGAGATCTCGGGGAGCGCGAGCAGACGCGTGAGCTCCTGCCGCTCTTCCTCCCGAGTGGGTATTGACGGGGCCTCGGCTTGGGTCACGGCCTCTGGCCAATTATGCATTGGAAGACGCCGGAAGAAACCCGCGGCCCGGCTCGCGCTCGGGCCGCGGGTGAGGTTCCATCGAGTGTCGACGTCCTACGGCCGTCGCACGAGCCTGAACGCCTGGGCTCCCGTGCCGTTGCAATCCCACTGCTGCAGCTGGACGCCGTTGGCGGTGGAGGCGCCGGGCACGTCGAGGCACTTGCCGCTGTGGCGCGCCACGAACCTGAAATACCCGCCGCCCAGATCGACCGGTCGCCATTGCTGGTTCGTCCCCGCCGGGCTGCCCACGCTCCAGAGGTGAACCTTGGTTCCGGTTCCCGTGGCCCCCGGTCCGCCCATCACGTCCCAGCCTAGCCACGGCGCATAGCGCACCATCACGCGGTAGTAGCCGCTGTCGGTCGGTTGGAACTGCCACTGCTGGTTGAACTGGCCGTTGCCGCACGCCCACTGAACCACGGCCGCCCCGTTCGATGCCCCCCAGCCGTAGTCGTCCACGCAGGCTGCGCTGCGCTGGTTGATCACGTTGTACCAGAACGTCGGATCGATGCCGGTGCTCGGGGGGGTCGTCTGCTGCTGATACACCCGCACGTAGTCCACGAACAGCCGCGCCGGAAAGACGGTGCTGCCGTTCGGCGGGCCCGGCCAGTTGCCTCCGACGGCGAGGTTCAGCAGGAGGAAGAACGGCCGGTGGAACTCCTCCGTGCTGTTGACGCTGTTCTGTATGTTCGCCTCGACGTACTGCGTACCGTCAACGAACCACTTGATGGAGGCGGGCGTCCATTCGACGGTGTACACGTGATAAGCCCCCACGTTCGAAACGTTCGCGCCTCCGCCGTAGGACGCATAGCCGCCGGCATCCCAGTGGATCGTGCCGTGGATCGCGGGGTCGTTGTTGACATGCTCCATGATGTCGGTCTCGCCGCAGGCGGGCCAGCCCACCGTCCCGATGTTCGCCCCCAGCATCCAGAAGGCGGGCCACAGCCCCTGGCCGGCGGGCAGCGCGATCCGCGCCTCGATCCTGCCGTAGGTCAACTCGAGCTTGCCCTTCGTCGTCATGCGGGAGGAGGTATAGCTCATGCCCCCGACGTTCTGCGCGCGCGCCTCGATCACGAGGGCGCCAGCCTGGATCGACGCGTTGCTGCCGTTGGTGTAGTACTGGAGCTCGTTATTGCCCCAGCCGCCGCCGCCCACCTCGAAATTCCACTTGCTCCCGTCGACCGACGTTCCGTTGAACTCGTCGCTCCAGACCAGGTTCCAGGTCTGGGCGTGAGCGGCGGGAGCGACGGCGGCCAGGACGCCTAACGGCAGACAGCGCAGAAGCGTTCGCATCGCACGCAGGTCCATGGGCTCTCCTCGTTTCGGCGGCCCCTCGTGGCAAAACGCGCCCGCGGCGTGGCGAGAGGAAACCACGCCGCGGGCCGAACGCTAAGGCTGCTGGACCAGCCGCCACGCCTGGGCGACCGTGCCGTTGCAATCCCACTGCTGAAGCTGGACACCGTTCGCGGTGGACTGGCCGGGGACATCGAGGCACTTGCCGCTGTTGCGCGCCACGAACTTGAAGTAACCGCCGCCCAGGTCGACCGGCTTCCATTGCTGGTTCGTCCCGGCCGGGCTGCCGACGCCCCAGAGCTGGATCTTGGTTCCGGTCCCCGTGGCCCCCGGTCCGCCGGTCACGTCCCAGCCCAACCACGACGCATAACGCACCATCACGCGGTAGTAGCCGCTGTCCGTCGGTTGGAACTGCCATTCCTGGTTGAACTGGCCGTTGCCGCACGGCCACTGAATCACGGACGCCCCGTTCGCCGTGCCCCAGGCGTTGTCGTCCACGCACTTGCCATTGCCCTGGTTCACCACCGTGTACCAGGCGCTCGTGGAAATGCCGCCCCCGCCGCCGCCTCCTCCTCCGCCGCCGCCTCCTCCGCTCGGGCAGAACGTGATCGTGTAGTTGGCGCCGGTCGCGCAGGTGTGCAGCCCGACCGTGTCGTCGTACGCGTAGGAATACTCCTGGGGACAAGCGCTGTGGATGTTGTTCACGAAGGACTGCGCGGAAGCGGGCCACTGCGAGACGACGCAGGTCTGCGCGGTGCCGAAGGCACCGCGACAGCAGAACTGGTCGGTGTTGTACTTCGTGCACGGGCTCAGGCAGGATGCCCCGGTCCACAGGTCGCTGCTGCAGTTCGTGAGGGGCACGTTGCTGCAGCGGCTCGGAGAGACACAGCTCCCGTTCGAGACCGAGAGCCCGATGGGATTGTCGAAGCCGTCGACGTAGCTGACGTCGTACCAGTCGGTGCCGGCCGCGTTGATGTTGAACTCCGCGAGCGAAGTGCCCGCCCGGCCGGTCGTGCCCGCGCACTGCAATCCCGTCCCGCCGCACTGCCCCGTCGTGCACTGGGCCGGACTCGCGGAGTTGCAACCGATGCGACCCCAGATGCGGCCGATGAACCCGGAGGAGACGCCAAAGCTGACCGAAGTGCCGGCCGCCATCGCCCACCCGCCGTTCTGGTACACGGCCGGATAGATGCCCGGATAGACGGTATAGACGCAGTTGTTGACGACGGTGAAGGTCGTCGCGGACGCGCTGCCCGCCGCCCCGACGATCGCTGCAGTGAGCAGGAGCCCGTGTACGATCGCGCGTCCAGGCGCGTGAGACCACGCTGCGTTCACGCCCATCCTCCTTCGGACCACGTGCGAGCGTACGGGCTGCGGTCGAAGGAATATCGGCGCGCCCGAAACGTCAAGTCCCGCTCGTGGGCCCGGTGCCATTTGCCGAACAGTTGAGCAGAGGTTAGGAGACGGGCTCCGGGGAAAGCAACGTAAGCGGCGGTTAATTTAACCGGTGCGCGGCGTGTTCTTAACCTAAGGACGACAAGAACATAGCCAAAGATCGGCAATGTGCGCCCAACCCGCGGTGCGCGCTCGGCTCCCAGCGGCGTCCCGTCGCCCTATGTCCATGGGTTCAGCGGCGAGAGGTTAACTTAACGGAACTTACGTTGCGCCGGAGCAGTCCGGCTCGTAGCGTGTGGTTGATCTTCTTCTCACCGGTCACAGCCGCTCTGACGGCACGGGTTGCGTTGACAGGCTTGGTGAGTCACGGACAGCGGGAAGGGTCGTCGACGAGGACCGTCGGCAGATGATCGAGCAACGGCCGCTCGTCATCGCCGCCAAGATGATCAAGGAAGCGGTGGATGTCAGGCCGCAGCGCGGCTATGCGGGCATCGTGCTCGAGGAGGGTCGGGTGGCGCCCAATTCGGTCGCGATGTGATCCACGGCATCAAGGATCCCGGGGACGGTAGCCGCCTCATTCTTGCCGTTCCCCTGCTCGAGGCCGATCCTCAGTCACGGGACGCCCTCCTGAGGGCTCTGCCCGCGGTGGGCGTGGATCTGTTCCTGCCGAGCGTCGTGGCTAATCTCTCTTCTTGGTGAACCTGGCAGTGACTGACTTCGCCGCCGTCATCCGCACCTTGCACCTCGCTGCGGTGCCGGTGCAGGCCCCTGACCAACCGGTGAAGGTCGAGTCACTCGCCGGGGTGGCCGTCAGCGTCACCAGCGTGCCCGCAGCAAAGGAATACGAGCAGGTGGCGCCACAGGCGATGCCCGCCGGGCTCGACGTCACCTGACCGTGGCCGCTACCGGTCTTGCCGACGCTGAGCGTGATGGCGCCACCGGGCGTCGAGCCGTTCAGAAGCACGCTTACCCCGGGTGCCGAACTCGCCGCAGCGGCAACGGCGGCCGTGGCGACCGTCGTGACCCTGGCGGCCGTCGCGGCGGTGGCGGTCGTGCCGGTCGGGTTCGTTGGCCCCACCGCGTCGAGGCTGCCGTCACCGTTCATGTCCGCGAGCTCGACGTCGGTCAGGTCGGCGCGCATGACTGCCGAAGCCCCCTCTGCGGCGGCAGCACCCGCTCGATCAGGTTCGCGGCGGGCCAAGTAGCCGCTCTCCGAGCGTTCCTTTCCTTCAGATGGACGTCCTTTAGCGAGGGTGGGAGTTTGGCCCGCCCCTTGCTACACTCATTGGCAAAAGCCGGACCACCGACATGCGACACCGAGTGATGCCCGACCTCAAGACCACTTCCCCCTGTATGGCGAAGCTCGACCGCCTCGGCTGGGCCGAGGGGCTGTGCGTTGACGCCTACGGGCTCCGGATAGGGATAAGAGTGAACGTTTCTGGTGTCCTCGACGACGTCGAGAATCGCCTGCCGCCGGACTGGCAGCCGGCGGCCACGCCCGTGGTGGATCGGCTCTTTTCCCTCGTTCTCGGCGGTGGGGACGCTCGCGTTCGCCGTTACAACCTCGTCTATGCCGGCATCTTGCGCCGCGCCCGCACTCTCGACCGCGGTGAGGCCCTTCAGGCCCTCGAAGCGGAGCTACGGCAGGCGGTTGCGGCGGCAGCGCGGGGGTGGGTTTTCGTCCACGCCGGGGTCGTGGGTTGGGGTGGTCGCGCCATTCTCATGCCCGGACGCAGCGGAGCGGGCAAGACCAGGCTGGTTGCCGAGCTGGTGCGCGCCGGGGCGACCTACTACTCCGACGAGTTTGCGGTGCTGGACCGCCGGGGGCGCGTGCATCCCTTCGCAAAACCGCTTTCGATCCGTCAGGACGGCGGAATCACGGTGAGCACGCCCGTGGCCGCCCTCGGCGGTCGGGCAGGCGAGGAGCCGCTGCAGCCGATCCTCTTCGCGCTCTCGCATCATCGCCCCGGAGCCCGCTGGCGTCCGACCCGGCTTTCCGCCGGCCAGGCGCTGCTGGCCCTGCTCGCCCACACCGTGCCCGTGCGTCGCCGACCGAAGGCGTCGCTCCACGCGCTGCAGGCTTCGCTGTCACACGCGGTGGCCCTCAAGGGTGCCCGGGGGGAGGCGGCTCAGGTGGCGCAGGCTCTCCTGCAGGCAGCCGATCGGGCGCTGCGCCAGGAAGAGAGCTCAGAACGAGGTGCCGCATGAAGCCTGAGAAGCGTCGCGAGGGTCTGGTGGTGACGGAACTCGAGAACGAGGTCCTGGTCTACGACCTCGACCGCCACCGCGCCCATTGCCTCAATCCGACGGCCGCGGCCGTGTTCCGTCGCTGCGACGGCCGGACGACGGTTCGGGAGATCGCCCGCAGGCTGCACGCGAACGAGCCGGTCGCCGCCTCGGAGGCGGCCGTCCTCCTGGCCCTCGAGAAGCTCGATGAGGCCCACCTTCTCAAGATGCCCTTGCGCGACCCGAAGGGCGCTCCGGCGTTGTCGCGACGTGAGCTCATCCGGCGTGCCGCCGTGCTCTCGGCACTGCTGCTGCCCGCCATCACTTCCGTGGTCGCCCCCACGCCCGCCGAAGCGGCCGCTACCTGCGTTGCGAGCTGCACGAGCAAGCCGTTCGGCACGCCCTGCTCCTCGACGGCTCCCGCCAACTGCCTCTGCACCTGCGACGGCTCGGGCAACTGCGTCGGGGGCTGCTAGGGCCGTCGCATGGCCGAGGGGAGCTAGACGGCCGCGGGCCGCGAGCCTCTCCGTGAGCGTGGCCGGCGCGTAGCCGCCGTTCTGGCCGGCGCCTGGCGCGCCGAGGCCCCGCCTCTCGATCTTCCCGAGACCGAGGTCGCGAGCCTCGTGCCCCTGCTGCTGGCCGGCGGCGCGGGTGCCCTCGGCTGGTGGCGCCTTCGCGCGACCCCCTGGCCGGGACCGCCACCTTCACCCCGCTCTTCGAGACCTACCGCGCCTACACCCTCGAGGCGGCCGTTCGGGAACGGCAGCTCGTCGAGGCGATCACCGTGCTCCAGGGGACCGGAGCGGTGGCATTGCTCGGCAAGGGCTGGGCGGTCGCGCGTCATTACGCGCAGCCGGCGCTGCGACCCTACGGTGACCTCGATTTCTTCCTGGCGCGCGAAGCTCGGTCGGCCGCGCTCGCGATGCTGCAGCGGGCCCGACGTCCCCTGCCCGTCGACCTGCACGGGGGCTTCGCAGAGCTCGACGACCGGGGCGCCGCGGTCCTCTCCGCCCGCGCCGCCACGGTGCGCGTGAACGGGGTCACCGTCCAGGTCTTCTCTTCCGAAGACCACCTGCGCCTGCTCTGCCTCCACCTGCTGCGTCACGGCGCCTCGCGGCCGCTCTGGCTCTGCGACGTGGCTGCGGTCGTCGAGGCGGAGCCATCCCTCGACTGGGACCTCGTGCTGGCCGGAGAGAGCCGAAAGGCGCGGGCGGTCGCCTGCGTGGTGGGCCTGGCGGCCGACCTGCTCGGCGCCCGCGTTCCCGAAGCGAGCGCCCTCGCCTCGGCCATGCGCGATCCGCCTCGCTGGCTCCGTCCCGCGGTGCTGCAGCAGTGGGGGACCGGCTCGGGCTTCCGGATCCCGGTCGCCGATCAGCTCAGGAGGCGGGACGGCCTCTGGCGCGAGGTGAAGCGCCACTGGCCCAACCCGATCGAAGCAACGGCCGGCGTCGCGGCCCCGTTCGACGACCTGCCGCGCTGGCCCATTCAGGCCGCGTTCGCCCTCGTCCGGGCCTTCCGCTTCGCCCGCTCGCGCGGCCGCTTCGACGGCTGAGTCGGCGCGGATCGAGGATGCGGCGTTCTTGCGTCGCTCAGGCTTCTCAGCTCCAACCGAGCCTCAAGGAGGGGAGAATGTAAATTGTCCGAAAAAGGGTGTGTAACGGCGGTGCCAGGCCCGCCATGCGAGGCTGTTCCCGGACGGCCAGGAGACTCCGGTAGCCGATCAGCGGATCTTCTGGGCCGGATCTCCGAAGAGGTGGTAGATGGCGAGGAGCTCGGGGAAGGCGCCGGAGTCGGCGTAGGCGGACTGGGCGGCGAGCACGGCGTCCCCAAGACGGGCGTGGCGTTTGGAGGAGATCTCCGTGAGGAGGGCCTTGTGGTAGACGTGGGCGGCCTCGTCGAGAGAGAGGCCGCTGGGGGAGAAGGCTGCGATCGCCCCCTTTCCTTCGGCCTTCAGCAGGGCCTCGGCGAGGCTGTCGAAGGGTGGGAAATGGAAGTATCCGTTCAGACAGTTCAGGGTCATGAGCAGCGGCTGCTGGTCCTGGGCCGAGAGCGAAGGCACGTCGGTGTTGTTGAAGACGTTCTCGGAGGCCCACACCGCGGTGGCTCCGTGGCCTATGTAGCTCACGAGAGCGGGGCCGGAATCGAAGGCAGCCACGATCTCCGGCCGTGTCCCTTCCCCCAGATCACGCAGGTAGATCTTCTGCACCTCGCGGTCCCTCAGCACCGTGCTGGCCACCTCGTCTGCGTGCGCCTCGAATGGGCCGGCCAGGTCCGCGTTGTCCGCCACCAGGACCGCCCGGCCCTCGAGCGTCCGTCCCGCGGTCTCGAAGGTCACGAGCTTCTCCACGAGGACCCGGGCTTCTTCCACGCTCGCCGCCGGCAGCCGGCCCAGGGCCACGTCGGGCAGCAGATCGTCTCCGTTCACTGCCGCGTAGCTGGGATCCGAGGCGGTCCACAGATAGCTCGTCTTCAGGGGAAGGAAGGGTATCTGGTCGGCAACGTGCGTCTTCAGGAAGTCCTTGGGATCGTAGGTCGAGTCACCGAGCAGCACCACGTAACGCAGTGAGGGCTTGCGCCAGTTCTGATACGCGTACTGAAGGAACGCCTTGAGGCCCTGAGGACCCGCCTCTCCCTGTCCAAACTCCTCGTTCACCTCTTCGATGGACGCGGTCTGGGTAGCGAGACCCTGGCTCTGACGGAGGGCCACGAGGGGCTCGGCGGCCGCGAGGAAGGCTCGGGGTGCCACGAGCAGCCAGTCGGCCCTCTGGGCGGTGCTGTGCAGGCGACTCGAGACCGACCGTCGTATCTCGGGCAGGAGCATCGCTCCTGTGTCCGTGGCCAGATACCGATGATCGCTCTCTGCCCGGAACCGCAGACCACTCCCTCCCGGCTGTATCCCCCGGACCCACGTGGCCCCGTCGGTCGTGTCCACGACCGCGCCTGGCACACCGAGGCCCGAAACCTCTGCCACCCCGGACTCCCTCCACGTCCCTTCGAGCCGGCCCCCCTGGGCGACGAGACGACGCGGGTAGCTCACCTCGTAACGGTTCAGGAAAACCATGGAGTAGGCCGCACCCGTATCTCCGGCATTCTCCAGGGACAAGGTGTTGGCCCCTTCCTGGAGAATGCCGGGCAGGATCTCCGCCTCGATCGTCTGTTCCTTCTTTCCGTCCCAGCTGGCTTCGCCCACCAGCTGGCCGTTCAGGGAGACCCGCACGTGGTGGTCGGGATCGGCCTCGAAGTCGCTTGCTCCCTGCAGCCACACCTTGATTCGGCCCGGACGAGACGAGGAAGCCAGGTCCTCCGTGGTGAAGGCGTAGCTCTTGCTGACCGGAGACACCAGCAGGTCCCACAGCCACAGGTCGGGAGCTTCCAGAATGCCCGCCTGGTAGTACTTGTTCTCCTCGTAGGACCGCACGACCTCGTATTCCGTGGTGTCCGGCCCCGTCGGGGTCCAGAGGACCACGGGCATCAGCAGTCCCGCCTTCCCGAGATCCACCTCGTAGACCATGTCCCCGTTCGGATTCTCGTCTCCTCCGCCCACGAAATAGAGGGAGGATCCCGGGGCAAAGAGAGCCCGGTCGGGTTCGACGTGGTAGGCCACCGGCACGCCTCGCCGAGAAAGCCTGAGGCTCGAGACAGGCAGGCCGCCTCGAGTCGTGCCGAACAGGTCCTCGAAGGCCACCCGGTACAGGCCCTCGGCCCTCGTGACGAGCTGGGCGACCACTCCGCGGCGGCTGAGGGGAATCTCCACCAGCCGGCGGCCCCGGGAACCCCCGAGCGACTTCTCTCCCGGCTCGATGCCCACGAACTCCACGCGTACGAGAAGACGCCGGGCCAGCAGCGTGCTCCCCGTCCTCGCATCGTGACGCAGGGGCGAAAGCTCCAGCCGGGCCTTCTTGGTCTCTCCCTGGAACGCCACTCCCTGGACCTGGGCCCAAAGCCGAGGGTAGTAGCCTCCCCTGGCAAAGGCCGGCTCGAGCGTCCGGCGTGACGTCCCCGGCTTCACCATGCCGTCGGCCGTCACCACCACGGTCCGGGCTCCCGCCGTGGACACGCGCAGGCCGGGGACGCTCAGGACTTCGCTCGGAACCACCGAGGCGACGCGCACGCGGCGGCCGGCCAGCGCCGCAACGACGGCTCCCTTCGTCGGAACCGCAGGCGCTCCCGGCTGCTCCGCGTGGTCGAAGCCGGCTACGTCGAGGCGCACCGTGCCGTCCCCCTGCGGGACCGCGGTGAAGCCCGGGGTCACGAGCTCGAGAACCACGTAGTCGGTGCCGTGCTCCACCTCCTGCAGCGACGCCGTGCCCACATCGCCGTACTGTGTCCCTGCCGGAGAGAGGCTGCCGCCCGGCGATCCCCCGCCCGAGGTTCCGTCTCCGCCCGAGCCCCCCGCACCGTTCGGTATGGCAGACACGGGACCGTGGCGCTCGGTCCGACCCGTCGTCTCCACGTCTTCGAGCAGGTAGAAGTAGCGCGTTTCGGGAGTCACCACCGTGTCGAGCCAGGCGTAGCTTTGTCCCGTTGGCGAGTTGCCCAGGCCGGGAATCAGGGACGCCGTGATCCGCTCGAACGGTCCCCCCTCGGACGTGGACCGGTAAAGGTGGAAGCCGAGGTTGTGGAGCTCCGACGCCGTCTCCCACTCGAGATCGACGGCGCCCGTGCCCGCTGGGCCGAGCGCGCCCCGCGCCGTGAACGAGAGGAGGTCCACCTCCGTGGTGGCAAAGAGGTCGTCCGCCCCGATGTCCCAGGGCACGAAGCGTGGTGCGGTGTCGATGTCCGTGTTCAGGTACGTGCTCAGGTCGGTGCCCACGTTCACGGCGGCGCTGCCCGCGGTGATGTGCAGGTTCTCGGAGCCGGCAGTGGTGTTGACGAAGCCCATGGCGGCGAGGCTGACCGAATTGATCCCGCCTCCAGCCGGGCTGGTGGTGGTGCCGGTCACGTCGCTCGCGAGGTTGTGGCTGCTCGCCGGGTCGAGCCCGAGCACGCCGTAGTCGTTGCCTCCGGCGCTGGTGTGGGAGATGTTGTTCCGGACCAGCACGGGGGTGCCGCTGACGGGAGCCACGGAGCCGATGCCGGCCATGGCCCCCGGGTTCGTGTTGAAGATGGTGTTGTTCAGGATGCGCACGGTCGAGGTCGGGTTGAGCGTGTCGTCCACGTGGATGCCCACGTCCATGTTGTAGATGATGTTGTCGTAGATGAGGGCGTCGACGTCGGCGCCGTGGATCTGGACTCCCTGCAACCCCGCGTTGTGGATGAGGTTGTAGCGCACGACCCGGTAGTTCGGCGCGGTGACGTTCGCGACCTCGATGGCATCGTTCGGTGGGGGGGAGTTGCGGATCTCCAGCCATTCGACGGTCACGAAGTTGTCGGAGAGTTGGATGCCGTCGTTATTGCCGGCGCCCGCGCCCATGTCAACGACCACTCCGTTCCCCGGTATGCCCAGGTGGCGGTTTCCGGGGTCCGCGGTCAGGGTGATGGTGTGGCTGGCGTCCGTGGTCGAGCCGTCGATCAGGAGTAGCTCGGTGAAGACGCTGTCCTTGTAGGCGATGCCCACCTCGGAGCGGTCGTCGGCCACGAGATCGCTGCTGCCGACCGGAAAGAACGCGCAGGGGTTTCCGTCGACGCAGTCCTCCCAGGCGTTGAGGGTTTGGAACTGGCGTCGGATGAGGTAGGTGAGCCCGGCGCTGGTCGCTCCCGTGTAAGGAGTGGCCAGGCGGAGGGAGGTGTTGGAGCCGACCGAGTAGATCGGGTAGTTCACTCCGCCGGTACAGGTGGGCGGGTTGGGGCAGGGCACGGTGAGGACGTCGCCACGTCCGCGGTTGTTCGTCCGCCACGCCGTCCCGACGCCCGTCACGTCCGCCAGGCTCTGCGTCACCGTGATCGTCCCTGTTCCGTAGGCGGGGGCCGTGCCGATGGAGCGGTAGTTGACCTGCGGCTGGTGGGGGCCGAAGGCGATCCAGTGGTACGTCACGCCGGCCTCGTTCGCTCGGTCGGGGGCGGCTTCCGGCCCGAAGCCGACCTGGAAGCCGAGGGGCCGCAGGGTCTGGATGTCGTCGGCCTGGCCGGCGAAGTTGGAGGTCGCGAGGCTGTAGTTCGTGTTGATTCCGGTGGAGGCGGGCTTGTGGATCCAGGGGCGCTGGTCGCCGGTCCTCTTGATGAGGACCCACTCCGGCATGAATCCCACGATGTCCAGGTTGCGGTTGTCGAGGCCGTTCCCCACGTAGGTGCCCACGGCCATGCGCCCGGGCACGGCATTCCACGCGATGTAGTGGTAGATCGCGAGGTTCGTGTTGATCGAGGCCTGGGTGCCGATCTGGAAGCCGTCTCCCTCCAGGGCCTGGATGGCGTTGGCGGGGGGGCCCACCTCGGTGGCGTCGAAGTTGTAGGTCGTGTCACCGACCATGCTCGCGGAGCGCTGGAACGGGACCCCGGCCGCGCCCGCGACCACGGGAAGGGTGATCACGTACTCGGGCTGGAAGCCCACTCCGGTGATCGACCGGTTGTCGGTGTTGTTGCCGGTGTAGGTCCCTACCTTCATCTCCCCGGGCGCGGCCTTGAAGGCCACCCAGTAGTAGTCGTCGCCCGCGCCGTTGACCGTAAGGTCGGTGCCCACGGTGAAGCCCTGGGGATCGAGAGACTGGATGCCGTTCGGGAAGAAGGCGGCGCCGGCGATATTGAGCGACTTGGTCGCGTCCCCCGCCATGGTCGAGGTGCGCACTACCTCATAGGTGGTGTTGTCGCGCTTCACGAAGACCACGTCGGGCTGGAAGCCCACGAAGACCGCCCGGTTGTCGATGCCGTTGCCCGTATAGAGGCCCGACTTCACGAGCATCTGGCCGCTCGGGTTGAATTCCACGACCTCGAAGTGGCCGATGCCCTGGCAATCGGTGGCCGCACACGTCCCGTCGCGATCCCCCCGCACGTTGGTGGCGCTCGTGAGCTTGAGACGCTGGAAGGCCGTGTCCCCGTTCGACAGGGCCGTGGCTTCGTTTTCGGTGGTGCCGGGACCGATGGAGGATCCGTTCCAGACCATCGTGGAGGCGAGGTCGACCAGTCTTATGGCCGCGTTCTGCTGGGTGTCGGCGTCGGCGTAGTTGAGCACCCCGCGCTGCACCCTCACGTTGTCGTCAAACTGGACCACGAAGGCGCGTACGTCGTCGATCGTGCTGCTCGGGTTGACCTCGAACGTACGCTGGGCGGTGAGGGTGGTGGGATTCGCCAGGAAGACGCCGATCTGGCCGTTCTCGTTGGCGGAGCTGACCAAGGCCGTGCGGTAGGACGCGATCACCATCGTCTTGTCCATGTCCACGGCGGTGATGGCCTGGTTGGCCGAGGTCGCATTGTTCCCGATGGCGAAGCTCACGGCCTGGACGCTGAACTCGGTGTTCCGCGCCTCGAAGACGTAGTAGTGGCCGCTGACCGCACCCGCGCTCGTGTTGCGCTGCCAGGAGAGCTGGGTGGTCAAGGAGAACCGGCCTGCGATCGCGTAGTCGGTCCAGTTGTTGGTGACGGCTCCGTGCCGGTAGTACGAAACGAGCGCCGCTTTCGTCAGGGTCACCGCCGTGATGGCAGCCGTGGTCGTGGCAGACGCCGCGGGCAGTGCGAAGGTCCCCTGTTGAACGTTGACGAACGCGGGATCGAACTCCACGACGAAGACCCCCACGGAAAGGGCGCCGCCGGCGGTGGACCGTTGGACCGTGACACGCGTGGGCCCGGCCTGGAAGAACACGTCGCTGAAGAACTGATCGAACTGGCCGTCGACCCCGCTCGTCATCATGCTGGCGAAGGGCACGCAGTTGGCCGTGATCTGGCCCTTCGTGAGGTTGGCCGAGGCCGTGGTGGCAGCGTTGCCGATCGCGATCTCGACGTACTCGACCGACTTGACGTAGGTGACGGCTTCGGCGGGCGTGGGCCCGCCGAGCAGGGCGATGCCGAGGCCGAGGCCGGCCAGCAGGCCTCGCCGCGTCGCTCCCCGCGGGCTCCCCTCGGTGGTGTCGAACATGGCTAGCGACTCCTCATGGCCGGGCTTCGGCGGAAGACGTACCTGTAGAGTCCCCACGCGCCTTGGAAGAGCAAAACGCGGGCCACCCGTAAGTTATTGAGCCACAGCGATCCAAGAGGCACAGTGTGGCTCTTCCGTCCGCTTTCCAGTCAACACTCAAGTAAGACTTTAGGTCAGCGGAAGGAGATGTCAACTGCGAGGGACGGCGAGCGTCAGGCAGGAGTGAGCTCGTCCGAGGAGCCGCGCTGGCCCTCGTCCAGGATGCGGCAGCCCTCGAGCAGCAGGTGCTCGACGCTTTGGGCCAGGGGGCGACCCTCGAGCTTCCTCTACGTCGGGGTCACGAATCGGCCCATCAAGCGGAGACGGGCTGCAGCTGGGCTGAGGCCAACCTCGCCGCCGCTGAAGGAGAGAGGCGCGCGTCAGCGCGCGAGCCGATAGCCCGGCTCCGACGACCGTTTGCCGTCGATGCGCACGGCCTTGAGGCCCGAGGGCAGCGTCGTCTCGGCCGGAACGAGCGCCACCGATCCCGGGAGCGTCTCCAAGAGCTTCAGACTCTCCTCCTCGGAAGCGGCCACCCTCGGTGGCTGGTCGGTCTCGCCGGTGTACACGGACTCCAGGATGAAGCGACGCAGCTCGCCTTCCGTCCTCTGGTAGACCTGAGCGAGCAGGAACGTGCGGGCGGGGGAGCCGGTGGCGGGAAGCACGAGGCGGACGGGCCGGCCGGGCTTCCAGAAGACCCGCTTGAACAGGAAGATGCGCCGTAGCTCGTCGAAAGTGAGGTCATCGACCGGCACATCCTGGGCCACCACCACAGCGTAAGAGCTTTCGGCGGCCTGCACGGACGTCTCCGCGGGCGCGAGAAGGGCCGCGACAAGGGAGGCGGTTGGCAAGACGATGTTAGAACGTAAACGCACTTTGCAAGGCCACCACCTGGGATACGCCCCAGGGGAACTTGTTGTGCTGGTACTCAAGCTTCAGGCAGTTGAAGCTGATGACATCGTAGCGCAGACCGACGAGGACACGGGTGAGGTCCGGGAAGCCCACGTAGTACGGATCCCCGGCGGCGATGCTCATCCAGTCGATGCCGGCATAGGGGCTCCACTTCCCGTAATGAAGGACCCCGATGCCGTAGGCGGCCTGGTTCGTGAAGTGCTGGCCCGTCTGTTGCACGTCGTCCTCGAGGTGATAGTACTCGGAGAAGAAGTCGAAGCGTTGGCTCTTGTAGGCAAAGTGGGCCCCCACGATGGTCTGGCTGATGGGGCCATCGCGGCCGGGTTGTCCGGCGACGGGCGGAATGACGTCGTGATAGACCATGGGGCCGAACATCAGGGTGCCCCGACCCTCCCGGGTGAGGCGGAGCCGGCCGCCGAACGCTTTATTCTTGTTGGCGTCGAACAAGCCCTGGACCACGTCGGGCTCGATTCCTCGTCCGTTGGCCACGTAGCCCACGTAGCCCAGGGTCCAGGCGCCCCGGCCCCCCAACCCGAACTGGCCCCTGGCATCCAGGCCGACGAAGTGGACGGGCAGGATCCCTCCGTCGTCCTCGAACTTCAGGGCCTGCGGGCGCTCCACCGTGGGCTGCAAGAGGGCCCCGTGGTGGTAGGCTTCGTTCCAGTAGCCGAGGGCGGTGTGACCGCGCCCCAGGGCCACCCGGAAGCCATCGGACCAGAGGTAGTTGATCTGCACCCGCTCCACGTCCACGACCATCTCCTGGTCTTCGTTCGCTTCGAAGACCACCTCTCCGAGGAAGGAGATGTTGTCGGAGAGCCTCGAGACCATGTAGAGGCCGAACTGCCCAAGGGTGAATGAGGGGCGATTCTCGGTCTCGCCCGGGGCGAGAGCGCCAAAAGGCACGTCAAAGTCCACGTTGGAGAAGCCACGCAGAATGAAGCGGGGGCCGACGTTCTCCTCCTGGGGAGTGTCGTGGTCGTGACTCTGGGCGTCGACAGCCGCCGGCACGACCACCGTGCTCAAGGCCAGGATCAAGCGAGCCGTCACTGAAGCAGCGTGTGACATCCAGGCCAGTTGAGCCCTAACGTATCCGATTATTAGGCTTTTGGCAAGCCCATATCGAATAATAGTGCTCACCTTTTACATGAAGAAACGCACGCTCATGGGGCCCCGCGAGCGGGAGCAACTCCACGGACGCGCTGCCGCCGCGACCACAACGCGTCGATCCGGGGAGCCAGGGGTACAGTCGTGCTCCGGGTCGACGGAAGGCTGCCTGCTGAACCCGGTTATCCGCTCGCGCCCTGAGAGACTGCCCCCGGCACAGCATCTCCGCTCCAAGTCCTGATCAGACTCTCCGCCTGTTGAGGGTCCACGGCGGGGGAGAAGAGCCAGCCCTGGCCGAGCTCACAGCCGAGGTCGCGCAGGGTGGTGAGCTGGTCGTCATGCTCGACTCCTTCCGCGATCAGACCCATGCCCAGGTTGTGGGCGATCGCGGCGATGGCGCGCACCACCTCACGCTCGGCCCGATGGTGGTTCATGCGGCCGACGAACGAGCCATCGATCTTCAGGTGGTCGATGGGGAACCGGGTGAGGTAAGCCAAGGACGAGTACCCGGTGCCGAAGTCGTCGAGGTAGATGCCCACTCCGAGAGAGCGGATCTCGGCGAGCTCGCGCGCCACCGAATCGGGGTTGGAGAGGAACGCGCTTTCCGTGATTTCGATGGCCAGGTTGGCAGCCGGGAGGCCCGTTTCCTGCAAAGCGGCGCGGACCTCGCCGGCGACGGAGGTATGGGTGAACTGGGCACCGGAAACGTTGACGCTGGTCCGCAGATCACGTCGTCCGGGATTCCGGCCAATCCATTCCCGCAGCTTGAGGCACGCCTCGCGCAGAACGAAGCGCCCCACCCCGACGATCAGCCGCGTTTCTTCCAGGATCGGAATGAACTCGCTCGGCGGAACGAGGCCCCGCCGGGGATGGTGCCAACGCAGCAGCGCTTCGAAGCCCTTGAGCCGGCGCGTGCGCAGGCAGAGTACCGGCTGGTAATGGAGGCAGAGCTGACCGGCATCGAGGGCGCCCCGCAGGTCGTTCTCAAGCCTCATGCGCCCGAGCGCCTCACGGCTCATGGAGGGATCGAAGACCTCCAGAGTTCCCCCCTGGCGCTTGGCACGATACATGGCCATATCCGCGTCCCGGAGCACCTCCTCCGGTGTCCCGCTGTGCCCGCCCGCCAGGGTCACCCCCACGCTGGCCCCGGTGTGGATCGTACGGCCCTCCAGGACGACGGGTTCGGCCACGCGCTCCACGAGGCGCCCGGCGACCTTCTTCGCCTCCACCTCCTCGTCGATGTTCTCCAGCAGCACCGCGAACTCGTCCCCGCCCAGGCGTGCCGCCGTGTCCCCGGGCCGCAGGCAGCCGGCAATCCGCCGCGCGACCTCCACCAGAAGGCGGTCTCCCATCACGTGGCCCAGGCTGTCGTTGATGACCTTGAAGCGGTCGAGATCCACGAAGAGCACCGCGAACTGGTGCTCGTGCCGACGACCGGCGAGTTGCCCGGCTCTCCGCAATGCGTGGTGGAGGCGGTCGACGAACAAAGCCCGGTTGGGCAGCCCGGTGAGGCTGTCGTGAAGGGCGTCGTGAATCAGTTGGTCCTCGGCGAGCTTCTGGGCCGTGATGTCCGTCTGCGACCCCGCCAACCGCACGGCCCGGCCCGCCGCGTCGCGTACCGCGAGGCCGCGGCAGAGCATCCAGCGCTCGCCATCCGGGCCGCTCACGCGGTAGGTCGCCCACACTTGCGCCGATTCCCCCTGGAGGTGCCGGTCGACCTCCGCGCGCAAGGCGGCCCTGTCGTCGGCGTGAACCAGTGGGAACCACTCCTCGATGCCGGCCAGGCGCTCGCTCTCGGGCAGGCCGAGCATGGCCCGCCATCGGGGCGAAAAGTAGGCTTCCTGAGTCTCGAGGTTCCAGTCCCAGAGGCCGTCGTTGGCCGCCCGCGCGGCGAGCGCGTAGCGCTCCTGGCTCTCGCGGAGGTCCGCGGCCTGCCGCTCGAGCTCCACGCGCGATTCACGCAGTCGCCTGAGCATGGCCTCGAAGGCGCGCGCCAGGTCGGCGACCTCGGTGGTGCCCGTCTCCTCGATCTGCACGTCGAGGCGGCCTTCCCCGATGGCCTGCGCGGCTTGGCGCAGCTTCTCGATGGGGGCCACGGTCCTCCTCGCCATCACGTAGACGATGGCGACCCCGAGCAGGATCAGGAGGGAGGTGAGCCCCGCCACCACCCCCATGAAGGCCCTTGCACTGCGCTCCAGGTCGGCGAGGCTAAGACCCAGACGCACGTGCCCGGCCACGGCCGGTACGCGCCCAAGGGAGGCACCAGCGCTCTTCACCGGGGCGAAGATGTCGATGTAACGCTTTCCGTCCTCGGCACCGACTCGCTCCTCGTGGAGGATCTGATCGCTATGCAGCTCGGGGCGGGCAGCGGAGGGCAAGACGCCCCTTCGCTCCTTGTGGGCCAGGGTTCGGCCCGCCGCGTTCGTGATCACCACGTAAGCAACGTCGCCGTCGATGGCGGTGACCGAGGTGAGCGCGTCGAGGGCGCCGGGATCCTCGGTGTAAACCGCATACTCGGCGTTCTGGGCCAGGAGCTCGGCGGTCTGCAGCCCGTGCCGCAACAGCGTCCGGCGACCCTCGTCGCTCGCCTTGCCGACGACGAACAGGGCAATGCTGGTCGACGTGAGCAGCACGAGGGAGCCGCTCAGCGCGATGAACTTGCCGGCGAGGCTGGGTCTGCGTGGGCGCGGCCTCTTCATGGCGACGTCTCTTGCCCCCCCCTGTGAATCCCGCCAACACGGCGTCGCCTAGGAGTTGCAACTCGTTTGCCACTCGCTGTGGGCCTTCCCTGTCGAGCGCTTCATTATTCGTCAGCTACTTGGAGACATGGCCCGTCCCCCCGAACGGCCCTTCTTCGTCCACTTTGTGGACACCACGTTCTGGGCGACCCCGATTCCATGCGGGCAGGAGCGGGTGCCATCGAGGACGATCAGGTGCAGGTGCGGATTCAATCGCAGGTCGGATCAGTTCCGGTGATTATCGGTCAGAACAGTCCCACCTGATCGCTGCCCTTCCGTAGACGCAGAGGAATTCGCGCACGGCAGAGGCCGTCCGGCTGTTACCCCGGTGTTACCCCACGCTCCTCCGGCCGAGTCGGCTCGTCTCGGCAGTTGTTGAGGATTTGGAGCCGGCGCTCGGACTTGAACCGAGGACCTGCTGATTACGAATCAGCTGCTCTACCGCTGAGCTACGCCGGCCGGGGAAGGACGCGAGGCGGCTCCTCACGCGAACGAGAATCGTAGCAGAAGGCAGAAACGACACCAAACTTGGACGCGGTCCCTGGAGAGGGCGGCTCCGGTGCGCGTGCTAGCATCCCGCGACTCCATGGCCTCTGCGAGCGATGCCGGTCCGGTTCCGGTGGCGTCTCCGAGATCACGTGCCCTCCTCGGCCTGGTGCTGCTGGCCAGTCTCGGACTGAATGCCTGGATGATCACGTGGGGCCTGCCCAGCACGACGGGCTGGGCACCGGACGAGATCCTGCCCTCGGCCGTGCTCGAGGCGAAGGCGCGCCGCTTCTCGGGTGGGTGGCACGACAAGTACCCGCCGCTGCATTTCCAGCTGCTCGCCGGGCTCTATGCGCCGATCCTTGCGGCCGAGGACGCACGGGCGGGCGCTCCCCTGCCCCCCGGAACGTACGACCGCCTGTTCCTGGCCGGCCGCGCGCTCAGCGTCGCGATGGGCGTCGGGGTCGTGCTTCTCGTCTACCTCTGCGGTCGGCGGCTGATGGACGAGGGGCGGGGCCTGATCGCGGCTGCGCTGGTCGCGGTGATGGCCCCCTTCGTCTTCTACGCGAAGCTGGCCAACGTGGACGTGCCTTACCTCCTCTGGTGGATGCTGTCGCTGGTGTTCCTCCTGCGGGTGCTCGCGAGCCATCGGCTCCGGGACTGCATCGTCCTCGGCATCACGGCCGCGTTGGCCGTGGGCACGAAGGACCAGGCGTACGGCCTCTACGTGCTCGTCGGGCCCCTGCTCGTCTGGTCGCGGTATCGGCGCGACCCCGGGAAGGGGTGGGCGAGGGCGATCTTCGCTCCCGAGCTGATGCTGGCCTTGGCCGCGGGCGCTCTCGTGCTGCAGGCGATCTACGGGCTGCCCGGCAACGCGGCCGGTGCAGAGGCCCACCTCCGGCTCATCACCGGACCCGCGAGCCGCGACTTCCGCGAGTTTCCGAACACGATCGCCGGCCACGCCGGGCTTCTCGTGTCGACGATCCGCCACACCGCCTTTGTCATGGGTGTGCCCGCGTTCGCTTCGAGCCTGCTCGGAGTCTTTCTGGCGGCACCGAGGAAGGATGGGCGCCTGCTGACCGTGCTCGTACCCGCCGCCTCCTACTACCTCTTCTTCTTGAGCGTAGCGCTCTACTGCTACGACCGCTTCGTGCTGCCCATCGCGATCCTCCTCGCGTTTTTCGCGGCGGACGTGCTGGGGCGGATGGCTCGACGTGACCTTTGGGGGAAGGTCGCTACGGGGGTTGTCTTGATGTATGGCTTGGCGAGGACTTCCTCCCTCGACGTTACGATCGCTAGGGACTCGCGCTTCGCCGCTGAGGAATGGCTTCGAAAAAATTCCGGCGAAGCGCTCGTTGCGATGATCGGCCCTCCCGAGTACCTGCCCCGGCCCGAGGGGCTCAATGCCCGCACGATCGGCCCCGCCCGGGCCCGCCTGGAAAAGGTTGCGCCGGATCTCGTGGTCACGAACGCCGATTATGCGGAAAGGGCGGACGAGGGGAGCGAGGAGCAGGCTTTCTATCGCGGCCTGGAAGCCGGAAGCCTCGGCTATCGGAAGGCCTGGAGCTACCGCTACCGGTCCCCATACATGATGATACGCAGCGAGGACCTGGCCGACCGCCCGGGCCAGCCGCTGCGGTCGAACCTCGACAAGGTGAACCCGGAAATCCGCATCTATCGGCGTGAAAGCGGTCCCTGATGGGCCTTTGCATTGGCCGGCGGCTTTCTGCTATCGTCCGCGCCACCTGAGAAGCCGATGCCAACCGCCCTGAGCAGCGACTTCCTCGCCGCCCACTCGAGCGTCCTGACTTTCCTGGTCATCATCGTGGGGTTCCTCGTCGTGAACCTCATCCTCTGGTGGGTGATCCGCCCCTCGCGCTTCAGCGAGGAGAAGCTCACCACCTACGAGTGCGGCGAGAACCCCACGGGCTCGCGCCTGGATCCAGTTCAACATCCGCTTCTACGTCTTCGCCCTCATCTTCATCGTGTTCGACGTGGAGGCGGTGTTCCTGCTGCCCTGGGCGGTGGTCTTCCGACAGCTGGGGCTGCTCGCCTTCGTCGAGGGGCTGGTCTTCATCGGCGATCCTGGTGGTGGCCCTCGCCTACGTCTGGCGCAAGGGCGACCTGCGAGTGGGTGCGGGCGGAGGACCGGAGCTAGCATGACCGAGATCGCGGGCGTCATCCAGAACAAGTTCGGCGACAACGTGGTCTTCACCACGGTCGACAACGTCATCAACTGGGCGCGCAAGTCCAGCCTCTGGCCCATGACCTTCGGCCTCGCCTGCTGCGCGATCGAGATGATGGCCACCGGCGGCACGCGCTACGACTGGAACCGCTTCGGCCTCATCCCCCGCGGCACGCCGCGCCAGAGCGACCTCATGATCGTGGCGGGCACGGTCACGCTGAAGATGGCCACGCGCGTGAAGCGGCTCTACGAGCAGATGCCGGAGCCCAAGTACGTGATCTCGATGGGCTCCTGCGCCAACAACGGCGGGCCCTACTGGCGCTACGGCTACCACGTGCTGAAGGGCGTGGACGAGGTGGTGCCCGGTGGACGTCTACGTGCCCGGGCTGCCCGCCGCGGCCGGAGGCGCTGCTCTACGGCGATCATGAAGCTGCAGGAGAAGATCCAGGAAGACCGCGTGCTGCGCCGCAAGGGCGAGACCGCTGGGCAGCCTGGCGGGCGCGGCCATGGCCGCCGGAGGCGGTCGAAGTAGTCGATGGATCGCCAAGTGCGCATCCACGAGCGGCTGGCCGCGCAGCTTCGGCGAGAAGATCACGGCCGTCGAACCTCGAGGCGGCGCAGCCCGTTCGCGGTGGTCGCCGCGGACGCGATCGCCGAGGTCGCCGCCTTCTGCAAGGGCGACCCCGATCTGCGCCTTCGACAACCTGATGTGCCTGTCGGGGGTCGACTACCCGAAGGAGACGCCGCCGCGCATGGAGGTCGTCTACCACCTCTTCTCCTACACGCACGACCACACGTTCGTCCTGAAGGTCCACCTGCCCCGCGAGAGCCCGCGCGTGCCCACGGTCGAGAGCGTCTGGGGCGTCGCCAACTGGCACGAGCGCGAGGCCTACGACATGTTCGGCATCGCGTTCACCGGCCACAGCGACCTGCGGCGCATCCTGCTCCCCGACGACTGGGACGGGCCACCCGCTGCGCAAGGACTGGGTGGACCCCGACTTCTACAACGGCATGCACGTGAAGCCCACGCCGCAGATGGCGGAGCGCGCGATGGGCGGCGAGAAGATCGGCGTCGGGCCCTTCGACTTCACCCCGCCCAACGCGCACGTGCCCACGAATCAGTGATGCGCGACCCCGACGCGTGGCACGGCTGGCGCCGCCGAGGACCTCGACACCGACGAGATGATCCTCAACATGGGGCCGCAGCACCCGTCCACCCACGGCGTGCTGCGCCTCGAGCTGCGCACCGACGGCGAGGTGGTGCGGGCGGCCCGTCCCCACATCGGCTACCTGCACCGCTGCTTCGAGAAGCACGCCGAGAACGTCGACTACCCGGGCGTCATCCCCTACACCGACCGCATGGACTACGTGGCCTCCATGGGCAACTCGCTCGGCTACGCGCTGGCGGTCGAGAAGCTGATGGGGATCGAGGTCTCGCCCGTACGTCGCAGACCATCCGCGTGATCATGGCCGAGCTGCAGCGGATCGCCTCCCACTGCGTGGCGGTCGGCACCTACGGCATGGACATCGGGGCCTTCACGCCCTTCCTGCACCTGCTGCGCGACCGCGAGAAGATCCTCGACCTCTTCGAGTGGACCTGCGGCGCGCGCCTCCTCTACAACTACAACTGGGTGGGCGGCGTCTCGCCACGACCTGCCCGAGGGCTTCGTCCGGGCCTGCCGCGCACTTCCTCCGCGAGTTCGACGCGATCACGTACCCGGAGCTGATGGACCTGCTCATCGGGAACAAGATCTTCATCAAGCGCACGGCCGAGGTGGGCGTCTGCTCGCGCGGACCTCGCGATCTCCTACGACCTCACGGGCCCCAACCTGCGCGGCAGCGGCCTCGCCGCGCGACCTGCGCAAGGACGCAGCCCTACTGCGGCTACGAGAACTACGACTTCGAGGTGCCGGTGGGCAAGGGGCGAGTTCGGGCCGGTGGGCTCGTGCTTCGACCGCAACTGGGTCCGCGTGCCGTCGAGATGGCACGAGAGCGCGAAGATCCTGCACCAGGCCCTCGACCGCGCTCGAGAAGATGGAGCGGGCCGACGTCCACGAGAAGGTGCCGAAGCGCGTCAAGCCGGCCAAGGGCGAGGTCTACTTCCGCAGCGAGGCCCCGCGCGGCCAGCTCGGCTACTACATCGTGGCCGACGGCACCGGCGTCAACCCGTACCGCGTGAAGGTCAAGAGCCCCTGCTTCACGGCCATGAGCGTCTTCCACGTCCTGGCCAAGGGCATGATGATCGCCGACATCATCGCGCTGATCGGGTCGCTCGACGTCGTGCTGGGCGAGATCGACCGATGACGGAGCGATCCGATCAGAGGTCGTTGTTGACCCTTCCTGCCCCGTTGACCATTCCCGCCCCCCAGAGCAGCGCATGGATCTGATCTACGACACCCTCCTGAAGCTAGCCCCCGGCCTCCACGGCTCCCCGCACTGGCTGCTCGTGGCCCTGGCCGCGGTCATCCCGGGCGCCGTGATCGTGCACCGTTCATGGCGCTGGGGCCGATCGTCTACGTCTACGCCGAGACCAAGATCGCCGGCTTCATGCAGGACCGCATCGGGCCCAAGCGGGTGGGGCCGCACGGCCTGCTCCAGACGATCGCCGACGCGGTGAAGCTGCTGTTCAAGGAGGCCATCTTCCCCGCGGGCGTCGACAAGGTGCTGTTCGTGCTCGCCCCCTGCCTCGTGGTGCGTGGGGGCCTTCCTGTCCTTCGTGGTGATCCCCTTCGGCGGCGCAGCTGCAGACGGCCGACCTCAACGTCGGGCGTCTTCTACGTGGTGGCGGTGTCGAGCCTCTCCACGGTGGGCCTGATCATGGCGGGCTGGGCCTCGAACAACAAGTACGCGCTCTTCGGCGCCATGCGCTCGGCGGCGCAGATCGTCTCCTACGAGATCCCGGCGGTGATGAGCGCTGCTCGTGCGTCGTCATGATCGTGGGCAGCCTGTCGCTCCAGGACATCGTGGCGCGCCCAGGCCGGCGGGCCTCCAGAACTGGTTCCTCTTGCGCTACTTCCCCCTCATGCCCGATCGCCTTCCTGGTCTTCTTCACGGCGGGGCTGGCCGAGTGCAACCGCACGCCCTTCGACATCCCCGAGGCCGAGAGCGAGCTGGTGGCCGGCTTCCACACCGAGTACAGCGGCTTCTTCTTCGCGATGTTCTTCATGGCCGAGTACACCGAGATGTTCGTCGATCTCGGCGGTCGCCTCGGTGCTCTTCCTGGGCGGCTACCTGGCGCCCGCTCCCGGCGCTGCAGGACCTCGCCTCCGGGCCTGCCCACTCGGCCTCGGCTCGTTCTGGCTGATCGCCAAGGCCTGGTCCCTGGTCTTCGTGATGATGTGGCTGCGCTGGACGCTGCCGCGCCTGCGCGTGGACCAGCTCATGTACGTGGCCTGGAAGGTGCTGCTGCCCGATCGCGATCGCGCTGGTGGTGGTGGTGGGCGGCCTCGTGATGTGGAAGCCCACCGCCCACGGCTTCCCCTGGGACCGCTACGTGGGCTGGCCGCTGACGCTCGCTCTTCTTCGGCTACCTGGCCTTCGGTGATGGTGCGCGGCCGTGCGCTGGAGCCGGCGGCGCGTGCAGGAGATGGCCGCCTGACGGCGGGTGCGATGAAGCAGTGGCTCGACGGACGTCTGGGAGGGCTTCTGGACGGTCCTGGTGGGGATGAAGCATCACCTGGCGCCACCTGTTCACGCCGCAAGGTGACGCTGCACTACCCCGAGGAGCGATGGCAGCTGCCCGCCCAAGAGCCGCATGCGCCTCTTCATGAAGTACGAGGACTGCATCGGCTGCGGCCAGTGCGCGCGCGCCTGCCCGGTGCAGTGCATCTACATCAAGGCGGAGAAGCGCGCCCGCGACGTCGCCCGCCATCTTCGCGGCCAACGGGCAGCCCATCAAGCTCGACGTGCACGTCTTCGACATCGACATGTCGCTGTGCTGCTACTGCAACCTGTGCACGTACCCCTGCCCGACCGACTGCATCTACATGACGCCGGAGTACGAGTTCGCGACCACCGACCTGACCCAGCACCTCTACCACTTCGCCAAGAAGGACGCGAAGTTCCTGACGGTGAACCCGAAGACGCAGCGCCGCGGCCGGCCGCCGGCGCACGCCGCCGGCGACGGCGCCGCCCACGACCCCGCCCGCCACTCCCGCCGCCGGCGAGCCCGGCCGGAGGCCTGAAGGCATGACCGCCGAGGCCGTCGTCTTCTACGTCTTCGCGCTGATCACCGTGGGCTCGGCCGCGGTCGTGGTCCTGGCCCGCAGCCTGATCTACAGCGCCTTCGCCCTGCTCTTCACGTTCTTCGGCGTGGCCGGGCTCTACGTGCTGCTGGGGGCCGACTTCCTGGCCGCCACGCAGCTCCTCATCTACGTGGGCGGCATCCTGGTGCTGCTGCTCTTCGGCGTGATGCTCACCCACAAGCTCTACGACCTCGACCTGAAGAGCGAGGTCACGCAGTTCGCGCCCGGGCGTGATCGTGGCCGCCGGGCTCTTCGTCGATCCTCGTCGCTCACCGCCCTGCCGCACGCGACTGGAGACCGCGGGCCCCGGCCGGACGCCCGCCGCCCACCACCGCGGAGATCGGCCAGGCTCTTCCTGGGCCCGTACCTGCTGCCCTTCGAGGCGGCCTCGATCCTGCTGCTCGTGGCCCTGATCGGCGCGGCCATGATCGTGCGACGGAGGAAGGAGGCCTGACGCCATGATCGCGCCTCAGCACTACCTCGTGGTCTCCGCCGCCCTCTTCTCCCTGGGGATCCTGGGCGTGCTCACCCGCCGCAACGCGGTGAACGTGCTGATGGGCATCGAGCTGATCCTGAACTCCGCCAACCTCAACCTCGTGGCCTTCTCGCGCTTCGGGGCGGGCAACCTCCAGGGCCAGCTCTTCGCGGTGTTCGTGATCGTGATCGCCGCGGCCGAGGTGGCGGTGGCCCTGGCCATCGTGCTCACCCTCTACCGCCTGCGCCGCACGCCCAACCTCGACGAAGCGGACATCCTGCAGGGGCTGAGCATGCACGCAGGTGCTCCCAGAGCCTCCGCCGCTTCCGGCCCGAGATCGCCCTCACCGTCGGCCTGCTGCTGGTCGTGCTCGTGGACGCCAGCGGGGCTCGCTGGCGCAACGCCGTCGTGCCGCGTCCTGACCGTGCGCCGACCTGCGTGGCCGCCCTCGTCCTCGTGCCTCACGCTCCAGGCCGAGGCGCCGTCGGGGAGATCTTCGAGCGGGATGCTGGTCGTCGACCCCCTGGGCCGTCTTCTTCAAGATCCTCCTGATCGGCGCCTCGCTGCTGGTCGTCGCTCGTCTTCACCTTCCGCAACTCGCGGGAGCTCCAGGGCCTCGGCCAGGGCGAGTTCTACGCGCTGCTCCTCGCGCGTCACGCTCTCCAACCTGCTGCTGGCCGCGGCCAACGACCTGGCGATGCTGTACCTGGCCCTGGAGATGGTCTCCATCACCTCCTACGTGATGGTCGCCTACATGAAGGGCGACCGCATGTCGAACGAGGCCTCGCTGAAGTACATCCTCTTCGGCGCGGTCTCCACCGGGAGCGATGCTCTACGGCCTCTCGCTCCTCTACGGCATGACGGGCACCACGAGCCTGCCCGGCATCCGCGAGTTCCTGGCCGCGGGCTCTCCGACGCAGAACCGCTTCGCCGTCTACGTGATCGCGCTCCTGATCTTCGCGGGCTTCGGCTTCAAGACCGCCGCGGTGCCCTTCCACTTCTGGTGCCCCGACGTGTACCAGGGCGCGCCCGACGCCCGGTCACCGCCTTCCTCTCGGTGGCGCCCAAGGCCGCGGGCTTCGCGATCATGCTCCGCTTCTTCTTCGGCGGCATGGCCGTGGCCGGGCCCGGGCCCTGGGACCTCGACGGGCGACGATCGACTGGCCGCAGGTCCTGATGCTGGTCTCGGTCGCTCACCATGACCGTGGGCAACGTGGCCGCCCTCACCCAGACCAACATGAAGCGCCTGCTCGCCTACTCCTCGATCGCCCACGCCGGCTACATCATGATGGGCGTGGTGGCGCTCTCCGAGAACGGCGCCCGCGGCGATGATGATCTACCTGCTGCGCCTACCTCTTCATGAACCTGGGCGCCTTCCTGGTCGTCACGCTGGTCCACAACCACGACGGCACCTTCGACCTGCGCGACTACCCGGGCCTCTACCGGCGGGCGCCCGCTCCTGACCCTGGCCATGGCCGTCTTCCTGCTCTCGCTGATGGGCATCCCGCCCCTCGTGGGCTTCATGGGCAAGCTCTACGTCTTCGCGGCGGTGATCGAGAAGGGACCGCCGTACTACTGGTACGCGGTGGTGGGCGCGGTCAACGCCGCGATCGCCGCCTACTACTACGCCCGCGTCCTCAAGACGATGATCATCGACGCGGGGAACGAGACGAAGCCCGCCGCTCCGCCTGCCCGCGGCCGACAGCGCCTGGGTGGTCGCCCTCGCCGCTCGCCAACGTCCTGCCGCTGCTCTTCTGGGGCGCGGTCGAGCGGCTGGGCCCACGGCGTCGCTCACGCTGTACGCGGGACGGTAGTGCTCTCTCTAGAAAGAGAGTAGCTCCGCGGCGAGGTCGCGCATGACCGGCAAGCCCGATCCGATCGGACCCGCCCTGGATCTGCTCTTCACCTCCCACCCCTGGCACGGTGTGCCCATCGGTGAGGCCGCGCCGGACCGGGTCACGGTCTACGTGGAGATGGTGCCCACGGACACCGTGAAGTACGAGCTGGACAAGAAGACGGGCCTCCTCACCGTGGACCGTCCCCAGAAGTACTCGAACGTCCCCCCCAGTCTCTACGGCTTCGTCCCCCGTACGCTCTGTGCGGACGCGGTGGCCGCCCTGTGCGCCGAGAAGACAGGCCGGACGGGCCTCGTCGGCGACCTCGACCCCCTCGACATCTGCGTGATCACCGAGAAGCACATCCCCCACGGCAACATCCTGGTGCAGGCGGAGCCGGTGGGGGGCCTGCGCATGCTGGACGGGAACGAGGTGGACGACAAGCTCGTGGCCGTGCTGCACGGCGACGCCGTCTACGGGGACGTGCGCGAGATCTCGGAGCTCCCCGCCCTCCTCCTCGACCGCCTCCGGCACTACTTCCTCACCTACAAGCAGGGGCCGGACGAGGCCCACCCCTCCTGCGAGATCACTCAGGTGTACGGACGGAGCGAGGCCCACGTGGTCATCGCGCGGAGCCAGCTCGACTACGAGGCGCGCTTCGCGAGCCTCGGCGCGGCGCGGGCCGCGATCGAGAAGGGCTGAGCGCCGGTTATACTCGGGCGCCGGGAGGACGCGTGACGACCTGGATCGTGACCGGAGGAGCGGGCTTCATCGGGTCAAGTTTCGTCCGTATGGCTCTGGCACGGACAGACGCGAGAGTGATCGTCGTCGACAAGCTCACCTACGCGGGCAGCCTCCTCACCCTCGAGGACGTCAAGGGGCACGAGAGATTCTCTTTCGTCGAAGCCGACATTGCCGATCGCGAGGCAATGCGCGGGCTCTTCCGCGCCCACTCCGTGGGCGTGGTGTGCAACTTCGCGGCGGAGACCCACGTGGACCGCTCCATCGACGACCCGAGCGCGTTCGTCCGCACGAACCTGCTGGGGACGTTCGAGCTCCTGGAGGCGGCGCGTCTCCATCTCCGGGATCACCAAGACGACGCCTTCCGGTTCCTCCACGTCTCCACCGACGAGGTCTACGGGACGCTGGGACCCACGGGGGCCTTCTCCGAGACGACACCCTACGCGCCCAACTCCCCGTACTCGGCGTCCAAGGCGGGGGCCGACCACCTGGTGCGGGCCTGGTCCGAGACCTACGCGCTGCCCGCGATCATCACCAACTGCTCGAACAACTACGGCCCCTTCCAGTTTCCCGAGAAGCTCATCCCCCTGATGATCCTGAACGCGGTGGAGGGCAAGCCACTGCCCATCTACGGCGACGGCGGCAACGTGCGGGACTGGCTCTACGTCGAGGACCACTGCGAGGGAATCCTGCTCGCCCTGAAGCAGGGACGGCCCGGCGAGAAGTACAACATCGGCGGTGGCAACGAGCGGACGAACCTCCAGGTGGTGGACGCGCTCTGCACGATCCTCGACCGGGAGCTGCCGGCGGGCCAGAACCCCGCCCTCGCCGGCCGGAAGAGCTACGCCGAGCTCAAGACGTTCGTGAAGGACCGCCCCGGCCACGACCGCCGTTACGCGATCGACTCGGCCAAGGTTCGCGCGGAGCTCGGCTGGCGTCCCCGGCACGACTTCGAAGCGGGGCTCGCGGAAACCGTGCGCTGGTACCTGAAGAACCGCGCCTGGTGCGAAGGAGTCCAGGCGGGCCGATACGCCCGGGAGCGGCTCGGCCTTTCGGAGCGGGCCGGACGAGCGTGAAGGCGATCCTTACCGAGCTGCCGGGCGTCCTCATCGTCGAGCCCGACGTCCACCGCGACCCCCGCGGGTTCTTCCTCGAGACCTACCATCAGCGCAAGTACGCCGAGGTGGGCGTCGTGGGGCCTCTCGTGCAGGACAACCACTCCCATTCCGTGCGGGGCACCCTGCGGGGGCTGCACGCGCAGCTCCAGCGCCCGCAGGGCAAGCTCGTGCGGGCCGTGCAGGGAGAGATGTTCGACGTGGCCGTGGACATCCGCTGGGGCTCCCCCACCTTCGGCGGTTGGGTGGGGGTGGTGCTCTCCGGCGAGAACTTCCGGCAGCTCTGGATCCCCCCGGGCTTCGCCCACGGCTTCTGCGTGCTCAGTGAGCGCGTGGACGTCGAGTACAAGTGCAGCGACTTCTACCACCCCGGGGACGAGCTCAGCGTCCTCTGGAACGACCCCGAGATCGGTATCGCCTGGCCCATCCGGGAGCCCATCCTCTCCGACAAGGACGCCGCCGCTCCCCGACTGGCGGAGATCCGTGACCGTTTGCCCCGTTTCCAGGAAACGGGGCGGCGCTGACTACTTCGAGCTCGCCACGCCTGCGGCCCTCGCGCCGCGTGTCCAGAGGAAGTAGCTCACCGCGCCCACGCCGAGGATCAGGAAGCCGACGACCGTGTTCGCGGGATAGCGGTAGACCGTGCTGAGGACGACGAGCCAGCAGCTGGCCACGAAGAAGGCGGTCGTCCAGGGGTGGCCGGGCGTGGGGAAGGGTCCGGCTTCCCCCCGCCCGCGCAGGACGATGAGGGCCACCCCGGTGAGCCCGAAGGCGATGAAGTCGACCGAGACCACGTAGTTCAGGATCTGCTCGTAGCGGCCGGAGAGGGCGATCACCGCCGCGATCACGCCCTGGAGAGCGATCGCCACCACGGGCACGCGCGTTCGCGGGTGGAGCCAGCCCACCGCCGCGAAGAAGAGTCCGTCCCGCGCCATCGCGTAGTAGACCCGCGGCGCGGTCAGGATGCCCTGGCTCAGGAAGCCGAACGTGGAGACCGCGATGCCCACCGCGATCGCCGCTCCCCCCCGGGGGCCGAGCGCCCGGCGCATCACGTCGGACGCGGGGGTGGTGCTCGCGGCGAGACCCTCGGGGCCGAGCACGCGCAGGCAGACGAGGTTGACGGCGACGTAGAGGAGCACGACCCCCGCCACGCCCAGGACGAGGCCGCGCGGCATGTCGCGCTCGGGGTGCTTGAGCTCCCCCGCCACGAAACCGGAGGTCTGCCAGCCCCCGTAGGCGAACATCACGGGAATGAGGGCGGCACCGAACGCGGCGAGAAGACCGGGGGAGGGCGGCCGGTCGAGAAGGGGCGTCAGGGAGGCCCGTGACTCGCCCGCGAGGAGCCACCCGCAGGCCACGAGCGCGGCGATGGCCCCGATCTTCAGGACCATGAAGAGGCTCTGCACGTTGCTGCCCGATCGCACGCCGAAGCAGTTCACGACGGTCGGGATGGCGAGGGCGGCCACGGCGACCGCACCTTCGGACACGGGCAGGGGGGCGAGCTCGAGGAAGTAGCGCGCGAACGTGATCGCGACCGCGGCCATGCCTCCGCTCTGGGTCACGAGGAGCAGGCACCAGCCGTAGACGAACGCGACGCCGGGAGAGAAGGCTTCCCGCAGAAAGGCGTACTGCCCGCCGACCTGGGGCCGGAGAGAGGCGAGCTCCGCGTAGACGAACGCTCCGGCGAGCGCGATGAGGCCGCCCACGAGCCACGCCCCCAGGATGAGGGCCGGCGTCCCCACCTGCCGCGCCACCACGTAGGGGTTGATGAAGATCCCGGACCCCACGATCCCGCCCATGACGAGCAGGGTGGCGTCGAAGAGGCCGAGACGCCGGGCGAGAGTGGGGGGGCTGGCCACGGATCGGCCTGGACTCTATCCGCGGCGGGCGAGGCCGACAACGACCCCGGGATGGGTTATGATCCCGCTCCCAGTTACCTGTCACCCATGGGACTCCTCGACATCTTCTCTGGCAAGTTCGTAGATCCCACCTGGGCCAGCGTCCACGGGGGCGGGAACATCATCACGACCACGATGGACGCGGTCGTGAAATGGGGCCGCAAGTCCTCGATCTGGCCGATGCCCTTCGGCACCGCCTGCTGCGCCATCGAGTTCATGGCCTTCACCGCCTCCCACTACGACGTGGCCCGCTTCGGGGCGGAGGTGCTGCGCTTCTCGCCGCGCCAGGCCGACCTCATGTTCGTGGCGGGCACGATCCCGGACAAGCTGGCGCCGATCCTGAAGACGATCTACGACCAGATGCCGGAGCCCAAGTGGGTCATCTCCATGGGCGTGTGCGCGTCCTCGGGCGGGTTCTACCGGTCCTATCACGTCATGCAGGGGATCGACGAGATCATCCCCGTCGACGTGTACGTCCCCGGCTGCCCCCCCGCGCCGGAGGCCCTCCTCGCCGCGATCATGAAGATCCAGGAGCGGATCAGCAAGGGCGAGCAGACGAAAGCGCCGCAGGGTGCGCATCGCGTGGGCGCGCCGGGCGCGGGGGCCATCGACCGGCGGGAGCGCCGCCGCGCCTGGGGCGAGGACGACCGGGCCCGTCGGGCCCAGGGGCTGCCCCCCCGCGGCGTGATCCCCCTCCGCGTCCTCCCGGATCCGGAGCACGACTAGCCCATGGCGAGCACGGAAGTAGCGCCCCCGCCGGCGGGCGTCTCCAGCCCGGCCGTGCGCGTGCTGCGCGAGGCCCTGGGCGCGCACGTGCTGAAGGTCGAGGACTTCCGGGGCGACCTCGCGATCACGGTTTCCCGGAGCGCCTGGGTCAAGGCCGCGACCTTGCTCCGGGACAGGCCGGAGTGCGACTTCAAGCTGTTCCTGGACCTCTGCGCGATCGACTACCTCGACCGGCCCGCCCAGCCCGAGCGCTTCGAGATAGCGCTCCACCTCTACTCGGTCTCCGGGAAGCACCACGTGCGGCTCAAGACCGACGTCCCGGAGGCGGAGGCGAAGCTGGACACGCTGACCGGCGTCTTCAAGGGCGCGAACTGGTTCGAGCGCGAGGCCTGGGACCTCTACGGGATCGTCTTCAACGGGCACCCCAACCTGAGCCGCCTGCTCACCCACGACGCCTTCGTGGGGCACCCCATGCGGAAGGACTACCCGACCGCCCGCCGTCACGTGCTCAAGGAGCCCAAGGTGCGGCTCCTGCACGTGCCTCCGGAGTCCGAGGCGCTCCTCGTCAACATCGGCCCCTCCCATCCCGCCATGCACGGGACCTTCCGCGTGCAGGCCCTCATGGACGGCGAGACGATCACGGACGCCGAGGCCGAGATCGGCTACATGCACCGCAACTTCGAGAAGATGGCGGAGGAGCGGACCTACTGGCAGATCATCCCCTACACGGACCGCCTCAACTACTGCTCGTCGTTCATGAACGGCCACGGCTGGGCCCTCGCGGTGGAGAAGCTCCTGGGCGTCCCCGCGCCGCCACGGGCGGAGGCGATCCGCGTGATCCTCTCCGAGTTCTCGCGGATCATGGACCACATCGTCGCCATCAGCACGAACGTGGTGGACCTGGGGGCGATCACGCCTTTCTTCGTGATGTTCCGCGCCCGCGAGGACATCTACGACCTGCTCGAGGCCTGCTGCGGGGCGCGCCTCACCGTGTCCTACGTGCGCATCGGCGGGCTCGCCCAGGACGTGCCCGAGGACTTCGAGGCGCGCTGCCGCAAGGTGCTGGCGAGCGTGAAGGAGAACTGGGACCTCTGAACAAGCTCCTGACCCGCAACCTGATCTTCATGAACCGCTTCAAGGACGATCGGCGTGATGGGCCGGGAGGAGGCGCTCGACTGGGGCTGGGTCGGCCCCTGCCTGCGCGGCTCGGGCGTGGCCTACGACGTGCGCAAGGACCACCCCTACTCCGGCTACGAGCAGTACGACTTCGACGTGCCGGTGGGAACGGTCGGCGACTGCTACGACCGCTACCTCGTGCGCATGGAGGAGATGCGCCAGAGCCTGCGCATCATCGAGCAGGCTCTGGCCAAGCTCCCCGGGGGGCCGGTCATCACCGACGACAAGCGGGTGGCCCTGCCCCCCAAGTCCGAGGTCTACTCGAACATCGAAGCCCTCATGAACCACTTCAAGCTCATCTACGAGGGCATCCTGCCGCCCCCGGGCGAGGTCTACGGCTACACCGAGGCCGCCAACGGCGAGCTGGGCTTCTACGTCGTGAGCGACGGCACGAAGTGCCCGTGGCGGGTCAAGGTGCGCCCGCCCTGCTTCAACATCTACCAGGCCTTCCCCCGGATGATCAAGCGGGGCGATGCTCGCCGACGCCGTCGCCATCATCGGAGGGCTGAACGTGATCGCGGGCGAGCTGGACCGGTAGCGCATGCCCAAGTTCACGATCGACGGCAGGGAGATCGAGGTCCCGGCGGGGACCACGGTCATCCAGGCCGCGGCCGACGCGGGGATCGAGATCCCCCACTTCTGCTGGCACCGCGACCTGCCGGTGGACGGCAACTGCCGCATGTGCCTGGTCGAGATCGAGAAGATGCCCAAGCTCCAGATCGCCTGCAACACGCAGGTGACGGAGGGCATGGTGGTGCACTCCACGAGCCCCAAGGCGGTGGAGGCGCACCGCACCACGCTGGAGTTCCTGCTCATCAACCACCCCATCGACTGCCCGGTCTGCGACCAGGCCGGCGAGTGCTACCTCCAGGACAACTACATGGGGCACGGGCTCTACGACGCGAAGGTGGAGCTCGAGGAGAAGGTCCACAAGCGCAAGGTCGTGGACCTCGGCCCCATCATGCTCGACGCGGAGCGCTGCGTGCTCTGCACGCGCTGCATCCGCTTCGAGCGCGAGGTGACGGGCACCAACAGCTTCGAGCTCGTGAACCGCGGCGACCACACCTCAGATCGCCACCTTCGAGAACCGGCCCATCACCCACGGCTACGCGGGCAACCTGGCCGACGTCTGCCCGGTGGGGGCGCTGCTCTGCCACGACTTCCGCTTCAAGATGCGGGTCTGGTTCCTGAAGTCCCACGACTCCGTCTGCCCCGGCTGCTCCACCGGCTGCAACGTCCACGTCGACGAGCGCGACGGCGAGGTCCAGCGCCTGCGGCCCCGGCGCAACGCGGACGTGAACAAGTCGTGGATGTGCGACCTCGGCCGCTCCTCGTACAAGGAGATCGGCCTCCCCACGCGCGTCTCCGGGGCCCGGGTCAAGGGCCCGAACTGGGAGGGCCTGAGCCTGTCCGCGGCGCTCGACACGGTGACCGGTACGGCTCAAGGAAGCGGGGGCGGCGTCCGCATTCCTGGCCTCGCCCCAGGGGACGAACGAGGACCTGCTCGTGTTCCGGCATCTCGCGGAGGCCCTCGGGGGCAAGCTCGACTTCCGCGTGGGCGATCCGCAGCTCAAGGTCCGCCTGCGCTCCGACGAAGTGCTCCTGCGCGAGGACCGCAACCCGAACACCCAGGGCTGCCTCGACCAGGGGATGGGCAAGGCGGGGGTGGGCGCGATCCTCGACGCCTGCCGCAAGGGCACGGTGAAGGCGCTGCTCCTGCAAGGCCCCGAGCTCCTGCGGGTGCCCGACGCGCTGGACGCCCTCGGGCGCGTGCCCTTCGTCGCGGTCATGGCGACACACGAAGGGCCGGAGCTGGACCGCGCCCACTGCGTGCTCCCCGCGGCCGTGTGGGCCGAGGTGGACGGCACGTTCACGAACTACCAGCGGCGCGTCCAGCGGATCAAGGCGGCGGTGCCGGCGTCCGGCGAGGCCCAGCCCCGGTGGGAGCTGGCGGCGGGCCTGCTCCAGCGGTTGGGACAGCCCTTCTCTGCCGTAACCGCCCGCGAGGTCTTCGCCCTCGTCACCAGCGCGATTCCCGACTACGCCGGCCTCGACTACCGGACGATCGGATCCCAGGGCCAGGCGCTGGCTCTGAAGGCCGAGGGTGCTCTACCCGAGGTACGAGTCTAGTGTCCGCGCGCGTCGTCACCGTCGACCGCGACCAGAAGCCGGGGGTCGGCCCCATCCTCCTCGGCCTGTGGGTCACGCTGAGCAACCTGTTCCGCACCGTCTTCCAACGCGGGGCCGCCACCATCCAGTTCCCGGAGGAGAAGCGCGCCCACTCCCCCCGCTATCGGGGCATCCACATCCTGACCGAGCGCTGGACGGCACCCCCAAGTGCGTGGCGTGCTACATGTGTGCCACCGTCTGCCCCGCAGAGTGCATCTACATCGAGTCGGGAGAGCGTCCGGAGAAGACGATCGAGAAATACCCGACGCGCTTCGAGATCGACCTCCTGCGCTGCGTCTACTGCGGCTTCTGCGTGGACGCCTGCCCGGAGGAGGCGATCCTGATGAGCCGGGAGAACGACCTCGTGGGCACCTCCCGCGCGGAGCTGATCATCGACCGCGACCGGCTCATGGCCCGGGCCAAGCTCGTGGAGTACGGACCCGGATACCGCCCCGAGGACCACGACGTGCGCCGGCCGGTGCGGATCGCCGCCCTGGAGAGGCTCGAGAAGGAGCACGGGATCGTCCCCGGGCCGCCCTCGCGCTAGGCGACCTCCCACTCGCGCGGTCCCCGCGCATGGCCGATCCTCCCCGCACCATCTCCCGCTACGAGATCCTCGCCGAGCTGGGGCGCGGCATGATGGGTGTCGTCTATCGGGCCCACGACCCGATCCTCGGGCGGGACGTCGCCCTCAAGGTCATCCATCCCGCGGTCGCGGCGATCGGGGAGGAGGGTGTCGATTTCGAGAAGCGCTTCCTCCAGGAGGCGCGGAGCGCCGCGCGCCTGTCCCATCCCGGGATCGTGGTCGTCCACGACGTGGGCCGGGACTCGGCCACGGGCAGCCCCTACATGGCCCTCGAGCTCCTCCGCGGGCGCACGCTGGACACGATCCTCCGGGAGAAAGGGCCCCTCCCCTGGCGGGAGGGGCTGCGCCTCGTGCAGCGGCTGGCCGAGGCCCTGCACGAGGCCCATTCCCACGGTGTCGTCCACCGGGACGTCAAGCCCGCCAACGTCATGGTGCTGGAGTCCGGGGAGCCGAAGATCATGGACTTCGGCATCGCCAAGGTAGAGGCTTCCGCCCTCACCGCGGCCGGCCAGCTCTTCGGGACGCCTCTCTACATGTCACCCGAGCAGGCTCTCGGCCGCACCGTCGACGCCCGCTCCGACCTCTTCTCGCTGGGGAGCGTCCTCTACGAGGTCCTCACCGGCAGGAAGGCCTTCGGGGCGGAGAGCGTGCCCAAGATCCTGCTCGAGGTCACGACCCATGATCCCGCGCCGCCCTCCACGGTGCTGAGCGGCCTTCCCGCAGACGTCGACACCGTGATCGCCCGCTGCCTGGCCAAGGAGCCGTCGCAGCGCTATCCCGACGGCCGCACGCTCGCCGAGGATCTCGCGGACATCCTCACCGGCGTGCGGCCAGTCGGGTGCCGCACGCCGGATCTGGTGGCCGCCGTGGCCACTCGCGTCTCTCCGCGCCCCCTGCCCTCTTCGGAGCAGCGTCGTGTCGTGCCTCCAGTGTGGCTGGCCATCGCCGGCGTCGTCCTGCTCCTCGCGGGCCTCCTGGCCGTCTATCTCGCACGAACCGTCATCTCAACCCCGGGGGCACCGCCGGGCGTGTTCGGCGCTCCCGCCCCCGCGCGGCTCATGATCGACTTCGAGCACTCTCTCAAGAGCGGCACGCTGAAGGTCTGGGTCGACGAAGAGCTCGTCGTCGAAGAGCGATTGGACGGCCGCGTGACCCGGGAGATTGGCGGCCTCAAGTTCCGGAAGGGCCGGCACAGCGACTCCCTCGAGCTCGCGCCCGGACGGCATCTCGTGCGGATCGAGGTGGAGTGGGAAGGCAGCCTCAAGACGGAGTCCATCGGGGGCAACTTCGAGCCGGGCCAGACCCGGCGCCTGGAGGCCCGGATGGGGAGTCTCGGCGGGCTGCGGAGGAACCTGTCCCTGGAGTGGCGCTAGCGAACCTCGGCGCGAACTCGTTCCGGAACGAGTCGCGAGTCGCCGCGGTAAAACGGCCGGACACGACGTCGGAGAGGTGACGGAGAGAAGCAAGCAGTTCGTTAGGCATGCTCGCTTCTATCACGGACGTTGTGCAGGACGGGTCCGCGCCGAGGTCTAGTTCATCCTGGCGCACGCGCGACGGACCCGGTCGAGTCCTTCCTGGAGCTCCCCGCGCGTCGCTTCCGAGAGGTCCGGTGACGCGAGGGCCTCTTCGAAGGTGCGGACTGCCTCCTCGCAGCGGCCGCGGGCGAGCTGGATCCTCGCGAGGGTGTCCTGGGCCAGCGGCCGGTCGGGGCTCGGAGCGGCGGCGGCGCGCGTGGCGAGCGCTTCCGCTTCTTCGAGCTGCCTCCCTTCGCGCAGGAGGAGCCAGGCGAGGTTGTTGAGGGCGTCTCGCTCCTCGGACGAGATCCGGAGGGCCTGGCGGTAGGCCTGCTCCGCCTGCGTGCCGCGGCCGGCGCTCGCCTCCGCGTTGCCGAGGTCGACCCAGGCCCGCACCGACTCCGGACGCACGGCGAGCACGCCTCGGTAGAGGGCCATGGCCTCGTCGAGACGACCCGAGCCCTCCAGCAGCACGGCGCGACGAAGCTCGGCGTCGGTCTCGTCCCTCGGCCGGACCAGGAGCAGGGCATGGCCGGCGGCCGCCCAGCTCTTCTCGAGCTGCTCCAGGGTTGCCCACCGCCCCTTTCCGTCGCCGAACTGGAAACGGTAGAGGTTCCGTTCCGGATCGTGCCCATCGAGGACGACGTAGTGGAACACGTCCCTCCGGGCCCCGGGCAGGTCGAGCAGCCTCAGCATGAGGATGGCGGGGCGCCCGGCGGCGATCTCGGCCTGCGCGTCTTCCGCCCGGCCCGCGACGAGGCCTGCGTCGAAGCCGCGTTGGCGAGCTGCGAGCAGGAGGTCGATGGAGAGGACCCCGCCGCTCGGAGCCTTCGGCAGCGCGGTTTCGAGCTCGTCGGCGGAGACGGCGTCGCCGAGGGCGTTGAGCACGAGGGCGAGGCTCCCTGGCCCGCACCGGTCCTCCCCGAAAACCCGCAGGGGGACTTGGGGCACCACCGTCGCCTGGGGACCAGGGATACGAGACCGCGGGGGACGCGTGGCGCAGCCGGGCAAGAGCGTCACCACAATGAGCGCGAGCCGAGCGATGCGCCGGCCCAACGGGACGCCCGCGGTCAGAAGATCAAGACGAGGATCGAGACGGCCAGGAACACCGCGAGGAGGATCCAGATGTACTTGGGCACGTCTCCGGCCGCCTGGATCTGGTCGAGGTTCGAAGCCAGGAGCTGCAGGTCCTCGTCGGAAAGGCGGTTCAGGCGCTGGTCGATCTCCTCCGCGGAAAGGCCGTGAGCGGCCAGGGCCTGCGCCACCTCGTTTCGCGCGAGCGCCTGCCGGGCGTCTTCGAGGCTGCGGGCGCGGGAGGCAGACGCAGCGTCTTCCGGCTTCGAGGGGATGACCGAGGCCGAGACGGGGACGGCGAGAGCCGCCATGAGGAGCGTCAGACCGACGGCAAGGCGCACGGCGCGGGCATTGCTCATGACGCCACCTCCTCGAGGGCATGATCGCCGTCGGGCCGGGAGGTGTCAAGGCGGGCCCGCCCCCGCTCGCCTCCTATGCCGGAAACGCATGGCTCCTAGAAGAAGATTCTAATTCTCTTGTAGCCGGCGGCCCTCTAGACTGGACGGCCACACATGGTCACGAGGTCCCGTCCCGCCCGCCGGGCCAAGCCCGAAGCCGCCGCCTGCGGCATCGGCTTCCTCGCCTCCCGCAAGGGAGTGCCGGAGCGGGCGGTGGTGGGCATGGCCCTGGGCCTCTGCCAGCAGTTCGACCACCGGGGGGCCCCCGGCCACGGGGCGGGTCTGCTCCTGGACATCCCGTGGCCGCTCCTTCTCGACCGCTTCCCCGACCACACCCGGGCCATCGCCCAGCGCGACGTCGCCCTCGGCATGTTCATGCTGCCGTTCGACAACGCCCAGCGCCGGCAGTGCGTCGAGACCGTGGAGGAGCTCGCCTCCCAGGCGGGGGCCGACGTGCTGGGCTGGGCGGACGTGCCCTTCAACGTGGAGGCCCTGCCCCCCGGCTCGTCGGCGCGCCGCACCGCGCCCGTCGTCCGGCAAGCCCTCTTCCGCCGGCCCGCCGGGGATCGGTGAGGACGGCTGGTTCGCCTGCCGCTACCTGCTCCGCCTCGCCCTCGACGAGACGCTGAGCGAGAGCGCGGGCGACGACTTCGCGATCTCCAGCCTCTCCAACCGCACCGTGGTCTACCGCGGCCTCGCCCAGCTCTCGCGCATCGCCGAGCTCTACCCGGACCTGCGGGACGAGCACTGCGCCTCGCGCTTCGTGCTCTTCCACAGCCGCTACTCCACGAACACGACCACCGCCTGGCGGCGCGCCCAGCCGCTCTGGTGCCTCGCCCACAACGGTGAGATCGCGACCATCCGCGGCAACGTGGCCTGGATGCACGCCATCGGCCAGGACCTCATCCGCAAGATCGTGGACCGCCACCCCGGCCTGCGGCGGGTGGCCTCGCGCGTGCGCTCGGTCGTCTGCGCGGGCGGCTCCGACAGCGCCAACCTCGACGACATGCTGATCGCGCTCGTGGCAGGAGGGCTATCCCTGCCCCAGTCCCTCCTCGCCCTCCTGCCCGAGTCGCCCTCCCTCCTCAAGCGCGAGCCCGGCGCTCTCCGCCTTCCACGAGGCGATGGGCGTGCTCCTCGGGGCCTGCGACGGGCCCGCCGCGATCGTCGCCTGCGACGGAGACGAGGCGGTTGCGCACCTCGACCGCAACGGCCTCCGGCCCCTCTGGATCACCACCACCCGCGACTACGCGCTGGCCGCGAGCGAGCTCACGGGCACCGCCGACCTCGGCAAGGTCGAGATGCAGCGGATCTTCGGACCCGGGGACACCGCGATCGTGCGGCTCGCCACGCGGCGAGGTGCTGCTCACCGAGGACGTGCGGAAGCAGGTGGCCGGCCAGCGCTTCCCGGTGCCGAAGGGGCGGGTCGAAGGCCAGACCTGCGGAAGCCCGATCGAGTCCCCCGCCGAGCTGGGCCGGCTGCAGGTCGCCTTCGGCATGACGAAGGAGGACCAGGACGTCGTCCTGGCTCCGCTCCTCAAGGGCGGGAAGCTCGCGGTGGGGTCGATGGGCGACGACACGCCGCCCGCCGCGCTCCTCGACCACCATCCGCGGCGGCTCGACGACCACTTCAAGCTGCGCTTCGCCCAGGAGACCTCGCCCCCCATCGACCCGATCCGGGACGCGTGGGTCTTCGAGACGTCGGTGGCGCTCGGCGACCGGTCGGGCCTCTGGGACGAAGGACAGGGGCCGTTCTACGTCTTCCCCGAGCGCATCCTGTCCGCGGGCGAGCTGTGCTGGCTGCGGGGCCAGGAGCGCGTGGCCGTCCTCGACGCGACCTTCCCCGCGGCGGAGGGACCCGAGGGCCTGGAGCGCGCCCTCGCCGCCGCCGTTGAAGCGGCCCTCGTCCAGGGGCGCGAGGCCGCGGTGCTCGTCCTTTCCGACCGGCCGGTGGACGCGGAGAGGGCGCCGCTGCCGGGCCTGCGCCTCGTCGCCCGCCTCCACGACGCGATCGTGAAGGCCGGCTTCCGGCACAAGCTGGGCCTCGTCGCCGACTTCGGCATCTGGGACGTGCACCACTGCGCCCTCCTCGTCTCGATGGGCGCGGACGCGGTCTGCCCCTGGCTCGGGATCCAGACCGCCGCCGAGCACGAAGAGACCTACCTGAAGGGCCTGCGCACGGGTTTCGTGGAGGCGATGTCGATGGTGGGGGTGACCCCGGCCTCGGCCTACTGCGGGGCCAAGCTGGTGGAGGCGGTGGGGCTCGATCCCACGTTCCTGGGGGCCGAGTTCCCCGGCGTTCCGGGTCATCTGGGCGGCCTCGGCCCCGAGGTCCTGGACCGCGAGTGGCTGGAGTTCCATGAGCTGGCCTTTCACCCCGATACCAGGGGGCCGCGGGACGTCGGCGAGTTTCGCTTCCGCAACGGGTGGACGGCCGCATTTCAACAGCCCCGACGCCGTTCGCGCGCTCCACGAAGCCTCGGGCTACGAGAAGAAGGCGCGGCTGCACGCCCCCGGTTCGCCGGAGGCCTACGCGGCGTTCAGCCAGATCGTCTCCGGCCGCGATCCCGTCACCGTGCTCGACCTCCTGCGGGTGAAGGACGCCGCCGCCCCGATTCCCCTGGACGGGGTGGAGCCCGAGGAAGGCGTGCTGTGGCGATTCATGACCCCGGGCATGAGCGAGGGCGCCCTCTCCGAGCCGGCGCATCGCGCGGTGGCGCGGGCCATGAACGTGCTCCACCGCTACTGCCGGATGAAGTTCAAGCGGGCGGGCCGTCCCCTTCCCGAGGGCATCGGCCCCGTGGCCAACAGCGGCGAGGGCGGCTTCGACAAGACACGGATCGGCGGGCGCGACGGCAACCGGAGCGTGCAGTACGCGGGGGCCCGCTTCACGATCACGCCCATGACCGCGGCCCGCGCGGACGAGGCGGAGGTGAAGTTCGCCCAGGGCGCGAAGCCGGGCAAGGGCGGCCAGCTCCCCGGCAAGAAGGTGTCCCCCCGCATCGCCCACCAGCGCGGATGCGCGGCCGGGTACGAGCTCGTCTCCCCCCCGGTGAACCACAACCTCTACTCGATCGAGGACGTCAAGCTCATGCTCGAGAGCTGGCGTCACCTGAATCCCGCGGTCAACTGCGCGCTCAAGTACGTCGCGACCACCGGCGTGGAGATGGTGTGCGTGGGGGGCGTGAACGCGGGGGCGAACCGCCTGCACCTCTCCGACGGCTGCGGCGGCACCGGCGCGGCCAAGCGCGTGGACCAGAAGCACGCGGGCGTGCCCGTGGCCGCGGTCCTCCCCACCGTCCACGACATGCTGGTCGAGGAGGGCGTGCGCGACCTCGTCGAGCTGAGCGTGGACGGAGGAGTGCAAAACGGCGAGCAGGCCCTGAAGCTCGCCCTCCTCGGCGCCGACCGCATCGGCTTCGGCACCACCGTGCTCGTGTCGATCGGCTGCTCGATGCTGCGGCAGTGCCACCTCGCGGGGCCCCAGCCCGGGGACACCACCGGCACCCGCCGGCTCGGCTGCACGCCCGGAGTCGCGACCCAGGACCCGGTCCACGTGGCCCGCTTCGCGGGTCGGAGCCGCAACATCACGACCTACCTCCGGCACGTGGCGCAGGAGATCCGGCAGCGGCTCGCAGCCATGGGTGTCCCTCGGCTTGCCGACGTGATCGGCCGGCGCGACCTCCTGGAAAAGAGGACCGACCTCCAGGGCAAGGCCGCCCTCGCCGACGTCGGCCACCTGGTGAGCGCGCCCCCCCAGCGCGTCCGCGAGCGGCATCTCCTGAAGCAGACGCAGCTCCACACGCCCCCGCCGCGGGTGAGCGAGGCGGAAGCGGCGGAGCGCGCCATCGCGGGCGAGGTGGTCGAGCTCCAGCAGGCGGCTCACCAACATCGATCGCTGCGTGGGCGTCTCCGCGGCGGGCCACGTGGCTCGCCGCTTCGGCGACGCGGGGCTCCCCGTGGGCAAGCTCGTCATGCGCCACAAGGGCGCGGCCGGGCACTTCTACGCCGCCTACAGCCTGGCCGGCATGGAGTTCTACGTGCAGGGGCTCGTGGCCGACTCCGGCTTCACCGCGGCCTACGGGGGCAAGGTCGTGGTCGTGCCCGAGAACGGGAACGGGAATGGACGCCCCCTGACCGTGGTGGGGAACACGTTCGGTTACGGCGCCCGGGCGGGGTGGGCCTACATCCGCGGACGCGCCGGCAATCGCTTCGGCATCTGCCTGCGCCGGAGCCACGAGGGGGACGGGCCCCGCATCGTGGTCGAGGGCGTGGAGGCCAATGCCTTCCAGTACATGACGGGCGGGACGGCCCTCGTCCTCGGCCCCACCGGCTTCAACCTCGGCGCCGGGATGACGGGGGGGGTCGTCTACCTCCTCGATCTCGAGGAGACCGTGCTGAACCGGCAGTACGTGCGGCCTTCGCCCCTGGGCGAGGCCGACGTTCCCCTCGTGCGCGCGCTGCTCGAGGAGCATTTCGCCGAGACGAAGAGCCCGGCGGCGGAGACGCTGCTCGCCGCCTTCGATCCCGCCCGGTTCACGCGCGTCGCGACCTGCCTGGTCCCCGAGCCGCTCGAATAGGGTGCCCGCTAGATCTTCCCCGCGGCCGTGGTCTTGGAGGCGTAGGGGTCGGCGGGGCGGGCGTACAGGTAGCCCTGGCCGAAGCGGACGCCCAGCGTGCGCAGGACGTCGGCCTCCTCCACGGTCTGGATGCCTTCGGCGATCACGGTGGCCCCGAGCCCGGCCCCCATCTCGACGATCGCCTTCACCACCTGCTGGCTGACCCTCTTCTGGTTGACGTCGCGTACCAGGCTCATGTCGACCTTCAGGTAGTTCGGCTTGAGGGTGGCCACCGTCTCCAGGCCGGAGTAGCCCGCTCCCAGGTCGTCGATGGCGAACGAGAAGCCCAGGTCGATGAACGCGTGCATGGCCTCCCGGTAGAGGTTGAGGTTCTCGATCACCTGGCGCTCCGTGATCTCCAGGGTCACGAGGCGCGGGGACAGGCGCGGCCCGAGGTAGTCGAGCACGCCGCGCCCCAGGAAGCTCGTGTCGCGAATGGTGGCGGGCACGGTGTTGACGAAGAGGCGGCCGGGGGCGCCGAAGACCTCCCAGTCCACGAAGGCCTGGCGGCGGCAGGAGCGCTCCAGCTCCTCGGTGAGGCCGTGACGGCCCGCGCGCCCGAAGAGAACCATCGGCAGCTCGAGGTCCGAGCCGCGGGGGCCGCGCGAGAGGCCCTCCCAGCCCATGGCCTGCCGCGTCTCCATCTCCACGATGGGCTGGAACGCGGTCCAGATCTGCCGGTTGTAGATGATCTCGGTCAGGCGCTCGCGCTGGTCGCGGTCGCGCAGGGCCTTGCGCAGCTCCGCGGAGCGGTTGGCGTCGTCGATCAGGCGGAGGATCTGGCGCTCCTCGCTCTCGAGCGGGCTCCAGAGCACGAAGCCGTAGCCCACGTCGATGATGGGCCGCTCCCGCAGGTAGGGCAGGGTGAGCCGGCCCACGCGGGGGGTCATGAAGTCCTCCACGCGGTCCGCGAGCTTGCGCAGGTCGGCGGCCACGTAGGCGATCTCGCCCTGCCGCCGCCCGCCCAGGAAGAGCAGGAAGCGGTCCCCCTCGCGCTCGTCGCGGGTCAGGAGGTCCCCCTGCCGGAAGCGGTCCTTCATCTCCTCGAAGAGCGGGTCGATCTGGGAGTGCAGGGCCTGGAACGCCTGGCCCCCGAAGCTCCTCTCGATGTGGGCGAGGGGCCCGAGGTCCACGAGCACCACGGCCAGGCAGCCCTGCTCGCGCAGGATGCGGCCGACCTGCTCGTGGACGTCCCGGAACGTGGGGATGATCACCCGACCATTTTCCTCCATAATCCAGGCCCCGGCCAAGGCAGGGAGGAGCCTTGTTGCTGCGCCGCACCGGCCCCCGGACGAAGCGCGTGCTCGCCTACCTGCGGCGGCGCGAGCGCGCCCGCCCCCGACGCCGTCCCGAGATGGACTGCGCCCACTTCTCCCGTCTCTTCCGGCGACAGGCCGTGGTCTACACGGACACCGCCGACTTCACCGTGCGCACCGCGCGCGATGGGATCCTCCATTTCCTGATGGTGTTCAATCGCCTCGCGGAAGAGGCGCGGCCCCTCCTTCGCCGACACGGCGGGGAGCTCGTGAAGGTCGAGGCGGACAGCCTCCTCGTCCGTTTCGCGGACCCGGATGCCGCCTGTCGCGGGGTGGACGCGCTGGAGGGGCTTCTCGCCCGGCTGAATCGCGGACGCCCCCCGGACGAGCGTCTGCGCTTCAGCTACGGCGTGGGCTACGGCGACCTCGTCGACGTGGAGGGCGACCTCTTCGGGCTGGAGCTGAACCTCGCGAGCAAGCTCGGAGAGGACCTGGCCCGGCCCGGAGAGGCGCTGCTCACGCCCTCCGCGGCCGAGGCCCTCGGGCCGAGCTTGCGCCGCCGAGTGGTCCCCTACCGGACCGTGAGATGGGGGCCCACCGTCGTGCGCGCGCGACGGCTCCGGCTGAAGCGCCGCTGAGGGTCACCCCTCCCCGCGCGGCGGGAGCCCATCCTTCGCACGCCCTTCCGCGGCCAGGGCCCGCCGCAGCAGGAACTCGATCTGGGCGTTCAGGCTGCGCAGGTCGTCGTTGGCCCAACGCTGCACGGCGGTGAGCACGGCGGGATCGATCCGGAGAAGGAACGCCTTCCGCTCGGCCACGAGCTCCCGCTACTGGTAGATCGTCCCCGTGTTCACGACCGGCTGGACCTCGCGGTCGGCGCAGAGCACCACGAGCAGGTTGCTCACCATGGCCGCCTTGCGATCCTCGTCGAGCTGCACGAGGTGGCTCTTGGCCAGGAGCTCCAGGGCCATGTCCACCATGCCCACCGCACCTTCCACGATCTTCTGGCGGGCGGCGATGATGGCCCCCGCCTGCTGGCGGCGCAGCATGGCCGCGGCGATCTCGGAGGCGTAGGCGAGGTGGCTGAGACGCGCCTCGATCACCTCCACCCCCGCCTTGCTCAGCCGCTCCTGGACCTCGTGCTTCAGGTCCTTGGCCACCTCGGCCGTGTTGCCGCGCAGCGAGACATGGTCGGCCTCGTGGGCGTCGTAGGGGTAGCGCGTGGCGAGGTTGCGCACCGCGGCCTCGGTCTGCACCTTCACGTAGTTCTCGTAATCGTCGACCTCGAAGACCGCCTCCGCGGTGTCCACGACCTTCCAGACCACCACCGCCGCGATCTCGATGGGGTTTCCGTCCGTGTCGTTGACCTTCAGCCGACCGCTCTCGAAGTTCCGGACCCGGAGGGAGATCCGCCTCTTCGTGTAGAAGGGGTTGGCCCAGCGCAGGCCCGGGGTGCGAGCCGTGCCCCGGTAGGCGCCGAAGAGCTGCAGGACCTTGCCCTCGTTGGGGTTCAGGACGAAGACACCCCGGGCGACGATGAGGGCCACGACGAAGACGAAGACCCAGGCGAGCACGCCGGGAGCGTCCTGGGCCATCACTGCCCTGCGAAAGCCGGACCCGGCAGCGAGGATCAGGACGAGGACGACGGCAAGGACGAGGAATCCCGACGCCGTGGAACGAACCCGTTCGCGGATCATGACGGGGCCTCCTTAGCTATTATAATGATATCATATTGATAACTCCAGCACAAGGCCGCGGTCGGCTGGGGTCGCGCGGAGCAAGGCCCGCGTGAGGGCCCGGACGATGCCTTCCGGCTCACGCCTCACGACAGGAGCGCGAGCCGGAGGCGGGGTCACGGGCACATCTGTGCGATGTCTTCGACCCGCTTCTTGACCGCCCCGAACGTCACGCGCCCGGTCTCGGTCCGGACCCGGCCCTCCAGCTCGCCCAGACGCTGCCGCGCGCCGGGAAGGGCGGCCTTGACCGCGTCGCAGTCCCCCGCCGCGCGCACCACCTCGCCCGCGGCCGCGTTGGCTTCCGCGAGGGTCTGGTTGTCGCTGACTATCTTCTCCGTCGAGCTCGCCGGGTCCGGCTCCGATTTCTTGCAGCCCGCGAAAGCGAGGGCGATGGCCACGATCGCCACTGTCCGCATGGGACAACCTCCACCGACGGCGGCCCGCCGCCGCTACTTGATCGCCTCTCCCGCCTCCACCCGGCCCAGGTACTGCAGCAGGGTCGGCTCCTTGTAACCGAGGGCGCGGGCCTTGCCCGCGGCCTTCTTGAAGTTCTCCGCGTCCTTGAGCCCGAAGTAGGCCCAGCCGAGGTAGGCGTAGGCCTGATCGTTGTTGGGCGCGATCTGGGCGGCCTTCTCGAGGGGCGGGATCGCATCCTTGTACTTCTTCAAGCCCAGGTAGGCCTGGCCGATGTAGATCCAGGCGTCCGGCCGATTGTAGCCGGGGAGGGCCGTGACCTTGGTGAGCTCGGCGATCGCGCGGTCGAACTGCTTCGCCGCCACGAGGGCGGCGCCCAGGTTTGTCCGGTAGAGCGCGTTGCCCGGGTCGAGCGCCACCGCCTTCTCGTAGGCGGGAAGGGCCGCGGTCGGGTTGTTCTTCATGACGTGCTGCACGTAGCCGAGCTGGTACTGTGCCTCCGCGAGCTTGGGATCGAGCTCGGCGGCCTTGGTCAGCTCGGGGATGGCGGCGTCGGGCTGGCGCTTGGCCACGAAGGCCTTGGCGAGGGCGAGGCGCACCGCGGCCGAGTCGGGATTCTGGTCGCGCAGCGCGGTCAGCTCCTGGATCGCGAGGTCCACCTGACCTTGGCGCATCGCGTCCAGGGCCATCGCCGACTTCACTTCCAGGACCAGCGCCTGGGCCTCGGTATCCTTCTCGGCCATGGCCGCGGCGATGCTCGCATCGCCGAGCGCCTCCTGCGCACGGCCGAGGGAGAGCTTGCACAGTGCGGACTCCTTGTAGGCCTCCATGGCTCCCGGGGCGGTCTCGATCGCCTTCTGGAGCAGGGGCAGCGCCTCCTCCGCCCGGCCCGTCTTGCGCAGGACCCGAGCGAGGCCGATGGCGGCCGTCACCGATCCCGGCTCTTTCGTCAGCGCCTCCCGGCAGGTGGCCTCCGCGGCGGCGAGGTCGCCCTTGGCTTCCTGGGCGTAGGCGAGCGCGGTCGCGGCCGCGATTCCCCCTCCCGCCGCCGCCGCCTTCTGGGCCAGGGCCACGGCCTCGTCGGCCTTGCCCTCCCGGGCGCGCTGGCGCGAGAGCGCGATCGTCGGCCACACGCCCTCCGGAGCGGCCGCGACCGCCGCCTGCGCGCTCGCGGCGGCGTCCGCGGCCTGGCCGCGCGTGTCCTGCAGCACGGAGAGCCGCCCCAGCGCCTCCCCCTTCGCCGGGCCCTGGAGCTTCGCGGCCGCCGCCTGGTAGGCGTCCATGGCGACGTCCAGGTCGAACTTGGCTTCCAGAAGCCGGCCCAGGCGCAGCGACGCCTCCCCCGTCGGGTCCGTCGCCGCCGCTTGTTTGAGGAGGTCGATGGCCGCGTCGGTTTCCCCGGCGGCGACCTTGGCTTCCGCCTGCTTCATGAGGTCGTCGGGGGTCGCCGCCCTGGCCACCGGCGCCGCGGCCTTCTTGTCGTCTTTCTTCTTGTCGTCCTTCTTTCCTTGTCCTGGGCTGCGGCGGGCGATACCAGAAGCGCTGCGGCCAAAACCGGGATCCATGGTTTCATGGAAGCCTCCCGTCCCTTGCGGGACCCTGCACTGACTGGAAGTGTTCGAGGACGGGACGGATCGTAGGCTGCCGCCCCCGCGTCCGTCAATAGAAGGGCCGGGGCTTCCGTCTGGCGGGGCCGCGTGCCACCATAGGTCCTTCCCCGGGAAGGTGCCTGATGTCCAGGACGCACTTCCGGACCTGCCATCTCTGCGAGGCGATGTGCGGCATCGCCATCGAGCTCGAGGGCGACCGCATCGTGGCCATTCGCGGCGACCACGACGATCCCTTCAGCCGCGGCCACATCTGCCCCAAGGCGGTGGCGCTCCAGGACGTGCACGAGGACCCCGACCGTCTCCGGCGTCCCCTGCGCCGCACGGGGTCGGGCTGGCAGGAGATCGGCTGGGAGGAGGCCCTGGACGAAGCGGCGTCTCGCCTGGCCGCGATCCAGGAGGCGCACGGAAGGAACGCGGTCGCCGTGTACCAGGGGAACCCCGTCGTGCACAACCACGGGGCGCTCCTCTTCGGCCAGCTCTTCCTGCGCAGCCTGGCCAGCCGCAGCCGGTTCTCCGCCACCTCCGTGGACCAGCTCCCGCAGATGCTGGCCGGGCTGCTCATGTTCGGCCACCAGCTCCTGCTGCCCATCCCGGACGTCGACCGCACCGACCTCCTGCTCATCCTCGGCGCGAACCCCCTCGCTTCCAACGGCAGCCTCATGACCGCGCCCGGCATCGAGAAGCGGCTGAAGGCGATCAAGGCCCGCGGGGGTCGGATCGTGGTGGTGGACCCCCGGCGCACCGAGACCGCCGCCCTCGCCGATCTCCATCTCCCCATCCGTCCGGGCGGCGACGCGCCGCTCCTGGCCGCGATGATCCACACCCTCGTCGCCGAGGAGCGCCTGTGCCCCGGCCGGCTCGCGGAGTTCACGAACGGGCTGGACGTGCTGGCCGACGCGGTGCAGCCCTTCGCTCCGGAAGCGGTGGCGGAGAGGACCGGCCTCGCCCCGGGCGCGATCCGCGCGCTCGCCCGCGACTTCGTGTCGGCACCTTCCGCCGTGGCCTACGGCCGGGTGGGAACGTGCACGCAGGAGTTCGGGGGGCTCGCCTCGTGGCTCGTCAACGCGCTGAACCTCGTCACCGGCAACCTCGACCGGCCCGGCGGCGCCATGTTCCCCCGGCCCGCGGCGGACGTGGTGGCGACCTCTGACCGCATCGGCCACCGCGGACACTTCGACAAGGGACGGAGCCGAGTGCGCGGGCTCCCCGAGTTCGGAGGCGAGTGGCCGGTGGCGGTGCTCGCGGAGGAGATCGAGACGGAGGGGCCGGGCCAGATCCGGGCCCTGGTCACGAGCTCCGGCAACCCCGTCCTGTCCACTCCCAACGGCACGCGGCTCGATCGCGCCCTCGGCAAGCTCGACTTCATGGTCTCGATCGACCTCTACCTCAACGAGACCTCGCGCCACGCCCACCTCGTTCTCCCCCCGACCTTCGCCCTGGAGCGCTCGCATTACGACCTCGTCTTTCACGCCCTCGCCGTGCGCAACACGGCGAAGTTCTCTCAGGCTCTCTTTCCCGCGCCGCCTGATGCTCGACACGATTGGCAGATCCTGCTCGAGCTCGGAATGCGACTCGAGGCGGCGCGGGAAAGGAGGCGGTTCTGGCCGTGGATCAAGGCCCGTTTCTATTCCTCCCTGGGCCCCGATGGGATGCTCGCCCTCCTGCTGCGCCAGGGTCCCCACGGTGCAGGCTTCCTTCCCTTCGCGCGCGGGCTCACGCTAAGGAAGCTCCGCCGCCAGCCCCACGGCATCGACCTCGGCCCGCTGCAGCCCGTGTTTCCGGAGCGGCTCTACACGAAGACCCGCCGGATCGAGCTCTGCCCGATGCCGCTGGTGGACGACCTGAAGCGGCTCGTTCTCGCCCTTCGGGGCTCCGCGAACGGCGCGCTCACCCTCATCGGCCGGCGCGAGCTGCGCTCGAACAACTCCTGGATGCACAACTGCGAGCGTCTCGTGAAGGGCCGGGAGCGCTGCACGCTGCTCATGCATCCCGCCGACGCCCGGGCCCGGGGCCTCCGCGACGGCCAGCCCGTCCGCGTGACGTCCCGTGCGGGCTCCGTGCGGGCGCCGCTGGAGCTGAGCGAGGAAATGCGGGCGGGGGTCGTCAGCCTGCCCCACGGATGGGGCCACGGCCGCGCGGGAGTGCGTCTGCGCGTGGCGAGTCGGCGGCCCGGGGTCAGCCTCAACGACCTGACGGACGAGGCGCTCGTGGACCCGCTCTCGGGCACCGCCCGCCTGAGCGGGATGCCGGTTGAGGTGGAGGGGGAGTCCGCCGGGTAGTGGGTCAGTTTGACCTGCCATCCTGCTGAGTCTTGCGGGCACCAACCTTTCGGGGCCAGCTCCTTCCTCCGCTTGCCCAATATGCTCTTGACACGATATCACTATAGCACTATATTGGGCGCGTGGTTGAGGTGATCGTGACCGGCGACTTCACGGTCTGGTACGAGGGCCTTTCCCAGGAGGAGCAGGAATCAGTTGAGCTTCGCGTGGACCAGCTTGAACAGGCCGGGATCGCACTCCCGCATCCGCTTTCGAGCGCCATCAAGGGCAGCCCTTTCGCGATGCGCGAGTTGCGGATACAGCACGCCGGCCAACCATACCGGGTCTTCTATGCCTTCGACCCGAAGCGGCAGGCCGTGCTCCTCATTGGTGGCAACAAGGGCGGGAATGATCGCTTCTACGCGGAGATGATCCCAAGGGCCGAGCGGATCTGGCAGGAGTACCTCCGGGAAACCGGGGAGTAATTTTCGAATAGTCGTGGGAGGGTAGGAGGACCTGATATATGGCGATTCGTCGTTGGGAGGATTTGAAGCACAAGGCTTCGCCAGAGCGGCGCGCGGAGATTCGTCGCCAGGCCATCGCGGAGTTGCTCGAGATGGATCTCCGAGGCATTCGTGAGCTCGCGGGCAAGACTCAGGTGGAAGTCGCCGAGCTGATGAAGAAGACCCAGGGTGAAGTCTCCGCGCTCGAGCGCCGCGAGGATCACCTGCTCTCGACGCTCTCCCGCTTCGTCCAGGCGCTTGGTGGTGAAATCGAGGTGATCGCGATTCTCGGAGACAAGCGCGTTCGCCTACACAGCGCAGGGTAAAGGCCCGCGATGAGCGCCTTCCAAAATCCCTTGACCTGACGAGGGATCGGGCCCGAAACTGGGCCCGGCCCCGCATCGGCAAGACGGTGCGGGACACGCGCCGAAACCCCCGGTCGGAACCCCAGGCTTGGGGTACCTCTCTCCATTGTGTTACATTCCCCCTGGTCCGCAACATCTAGGGGTGTGAATGGGTTCGATGCGTCTGGAGAAGGTCGAGATCGTCGGCTTCAAGTCCTTCTGCGACAAGCAGGAACTGTCCTTCAAGGGCGGCGTCACCGGCATCGTCGGCCCCAACGGCTGCGGCAAGAGCAACATCTCCGACGCCATCTCCTGGGTCCTGGGCGAGCAGAGCGCCAAGAGCCTGCGCGGCGCGTCGATGGAGGACGTGATCTTCGCCGGCAGCCAGTCGCGCCAGCCCCTGGCCATGGCCGAGGTCAACCTCAAGGTCTCCGGCCTCAACGGCAACAGCCCCGACGGCTACCCCGAGTGCGTCGTCACGCGCCGCCTCTACCGCAACGGCGAGAGCGAGTACCTGATGAACGGCGCAGGTCTGCCGCCTGCGCGACGTCCACGAGCTGTTCATGGACACCGGCCTCGGCAGCAAGGCCTACTCGATCATCGAGCAGGGCAAGATCGGCCTGATCCTCTCCAGCAAGCCCGCGGATCGCCGCGCCCTCATCGAGGAGGCGGCCGGCATCACCAAGTACAAGGCGCGGCGGCGGCAGACCCAGCTCAAGCTGGAGGCCGCCCAGCAGAACCTGCTGCGCGTGAACGACATCGTCCACGAGGTCGAGAAGCAGCTCGAGAGCCTGAAGCGCCAGGCCAGCAAGGCGCGCCGCTACCGCGCGCGTGCGCGAGGAGATGCAGGGGGTCGAGCGCGTGCTCTACGGCCGGCGCTTCCTCGAGCTCGTGGAGCAGGCGCGCTCCCTGGACGAGCGGCTCGGCGACGGAGGGCCGAGCGCGAGCGCGCGGCCGCCCTCGCCCTGGAGACCGAAGAGGCGCAGATGGAGGTGCGCCGGCACGCCCTCTACGAAGAGGAGGCGCGGCTCGAGGAGGTGCGCGGCCGGCTGAACGAGCTGACCCTGGCCGTGGACCGCCACCAGGGCACGCAGCGGCTACTGCCAAGGAGCAGATCGCGGAGACGGAGGACCGCGCCGAAGCAGGCGCGCGCGGGAAGCGGAAGAGCTGGAGGCGCGGGTGGGGCCCCTCGCGGAGACACTCGTGGCGCGCCAGCGAGGAAGAGCGTCGGCTGCGCGGCGAGGCTGGACGCAGCCGAAGGGCGAGGCGCGCAGGCTGAGGCCGCGGTGCAGGAGGCGGCCGCGGCGCCAGGCGGCGGCCGAGAGCGAGCAGGAGCGCGGCCCGCGAGGCCCAGGTCGCCCTCATGGGCCGGATCGCCGCCCTCGCAGAACGCGCGCGAGTCGGTCGCCGGGCAGCGCGGAGCGCGCGTCGGCCGACCTGCTCAAGCTGGCCGCGGAGACGCGAGGAGCTGGAGCGCGAGCGCACGCGGGTCGGCCGCCTGCGGGACGGCGCCGCGCGCCGGGGGGCCGAGGCGGAGACGCTCGTCGCGGGGCCTCGTCCGCGATCGCGACGAGGCCGCTCGCCGCGCGCCGAGGGCGCGCGGGCCCGGGCCGACGCCCTCGCGCGCGAGGCCGACGTCCTGCAGAGCGAGCGCGACAGCCTGGCCGGCCGCCTCGCCTCCCTCGAGGAGATGGTGGCCACGCACTCCGCCTTCGACGAGGGCGTGCGCGCGCTGCTCGCGCAGCCCGGCGGCATCGAGGTCCTGGGAGTGGTGGCCGACTGCCTCGAGACCGACTCCGTCTCACGAGCGCGCGGTCGAGGCGTTCCTGGGCGACCGCCTGCAGGCCGTCCTCGTCCCCGACGCCGTCGCATGCCCTGCGCGGGATCCGCTACCTCGAGGAGTCCGGCGCCGGCCGCGGCGCCTTCCTGCCCCTCGCCTCCGCCCGCACCAGGGCGGACTGCGGCCCCCTGCGCGACGATCGCGCGGCGAGGAGCCCAAGGTCAAGGGGCCTGCTGTCCGACCTCTACCGCGTCACCGGGCCCGCACGCCGACCGCATCCGCGCTTCCCTGCCCGACGCCCTGGTGGTCGAGACGCTGGAGGACGCGCTCCGGATCGTCGGAGCGCCACGGGCCCGTGGCCTGCGTCACGCTCGCCGGCGAGACGCTGCGCGGCTCCATGGTCGAGGGCGGGCGCGGGCGTGAAGGGCCTGCTGGCGCCCGCGGCGCGAGATCCGCGAGGTGTCGGCGCGCCGGGAGGTGATCGAGGCGGCTCTCCTCGCCGGCCGCGGCGCGGCCTCGGAGGCAGCTGGACGGGCGGAGGCCGCGGCCGGCGAGGCGCGATCGCTCGAGGAGCGCATCCACGCCGCCGAGAAGGACCTGGTGGCCATCCGCCACGACCTGGCCGCCGCCGAGGAGGAGCTGGCGCGCCTCGCCCGCAAGGCCGCGGTCCTCGACACCGAGCGCGCGCCAGGCCGAGCAGGAGCGGGGCGCGGCCGCCGTGCGGCTGGCCGAGATCGAGCAGGCGCTGCGCGCGGCCGAGGCCGAGCGCGCACGAGGGCAGCGAGCGGCTCGCCGCCCTCGCCGCGGCGGTGGCCGAGGCGCGCGCCGCCGCGGAGGCGGCCCAGGCCCGCTCCTCCGAGGCCAGGAGCCGGCTGGCGGCGCTGCGCGAGCGCGTCGGCGGCCGCCGAGGCCGAGTGCCGGCGGCTGGCCCAGGACCACGAGGAGCTGCGCCAGCGGATCGCCGCGGCGCGCAGCGCGCGGCCAGGAGATGGAGCGCGCGCCGGGAGACGCTGCAGGCGGAGCTGGCCGAGTGCGAGCGGCTGCTCGCGGAGGCGCTGACCGGCCCGCGACCGCGTCGCCGGCGAGGCCGCCGTGGCCGAGGACCGCGTGCGCGACGTGCGCAACGAGCTGGAGGGCCGCGAGCAGGCCCTCAAGGAGCGCCGCCGCGAGCGCGAGATGCTGCGCGACGCCCTCGCGCGAGCTGGAGGTGCCGCAGGCCCGCAACGGCTCGGACCTCGACCACCTCGCCCGCGAGTGCCACCAGGCGGTGGGCCAGACGGCCGCGGAGGCGGCGGCGACGCTCACCGACGAGGACAAGGCCGCGGAGATGGCCGCCCTCGAGGCCGCAGGTCCAGGAGCTGCGGGAGAAGCTCGACCGGATGGGACCCGTCAACGTGCTGGCCGTCGAGCAGGCCCAGGAGCTCGAGGAGCGCCACGCCGTTCCTGACCGCCCAGCGCCAGGACCTGCTCGACTCGATCGCGGAGCTGGACCAGGCCATCAAGAAGATCGACCAGACCTCCCGCGAGCGCTTCCAGGAGGCCTTCCAGGTCATCAACCAGCACTTCGGCGAGGTCTTCCGCCAGCTCTTCGGCGGCGGCACCGCCGGGCTCGTCGCTGATCGACGAGGAGGACCTGCTCGAGAGCGGCATCGACGTCATGGCCCAGCCCCCGGGCAAGCGCCTGCAGAACGTGATGCTGCTCTCCGGCGGCGAGAAGGCGCTCACCGCGATCGCGCTCCTCTTCGCCATCTTCCAGTACAAGCCCTCGCCGTTCTGCATCCTCGACGAGGTGGACGCCCCCCTGGACGACGCCAACATCGGCCGCTTCGTGCGCATGCTCGAGGGGCTCAAGGAGCAGACGCAGTTCGTGCTCATCACCCACTCCCGCAAGACCATGGAGATCGCCGACCAGCTCTACGGCGTCACCATGGAGGAGCCGGGGGTGAGCAAGCTGGTGAGCGTCCGGTTCGCCTAGGGCCCTCTTCCGCCACGCTCGCGGGGAAGGTGTCGATCACCCCTCTCTAGGACGGGACCCGACAGCCGACCTACCTGTGCTCGAATCGTTCGAAGGCCATCCAACCAATTGGACATTGATTCAACGTAGTGGATGGTGCACGGCGTTTGAAGATCGAGCCACACCATAAATGGTTGATCTGGAATAGTTTGCAGCGCCGTATTCCATGGCACGCCGTGTGCTCACTGTACGTGCACCCTTCAAAGAAGACGCCCATCGCTCTCGATAGCCATTGATGTCGAAGCGTCGAACGAAGAACGCAAGACAGGAGGAGCTATGAACCGTACCACTAGGCGCGCTGGGCCTGATCGCTCCAGCTCCGCGTTGCGTGCGGTCGTGGGATGCCTGCTACTCGCCCTTACCTTCGCGGCTCCGGCGGCGGCGCAGATGACGCGCGGCGCCGTCTCGGGCACGGTCCGTGACACCACGGCGCAGTCGTTCCCGGTGCCACCGTGACCGTCACCAACATGAACACCAACCAGAGCAAGACCACCGTCTCCGACGCACAGGGTTTCTACCGGGTCGGCGCTCTGGACCCGGGCCGCTACAGCGTGCGCACGGAGCTGACCGGGTTCTCGACAGTGGAAACGCCGGACATCCCGGTGCGCACGTCCAGCGAGGCTTCCCTCAACGTCGAGCTGAAGGTCGGAGGCACGACCGAAGCCATCACGGTTGTCGGAAAGGGGGACGCGGTCGAGCTGAACAAGACCAACCCCACCATCGGCCTCACGTCGACCGCGCGTCAGGCGGTGGAGCTGCCGCTGTCCACCGGCCGCAACATCAACAACCTGATACTGCTCACGCCGAACACCTTCAACGTCACCGCCGCCAACAACGGCAATACCAACATCGGCCAGGGCACCTATATCGTGAACGGCCAGCGGTCGCGGAACAACAACTACATGATCGACGGCTCGGACAACAACGACATCTCGGTGACGATCGCGACGGCGCAGATCGTGCCGGAGTCGGTGGCGGAGTTCCAGGTGCTGACGAACGCCTACAGCGTGGAATTCGGACGCAACACCGGTGGCCAGATCAACGTGATCACGAAGTCGGGCAGCGACCGCTTCCACGGCGATTGGTCGGGACTACTACACGACCAGTGACCTTTACTCCCTCAACGAACCTCGAGAAGGCGAGCGGCCTCACCGAGCCCGCCCGTTCTACCGACGCCAGCAGTCCGGCTTCGACATCGGCGGCCCGATCATCAAGGACAGGACGTTCTTCTTCGGCCTCTACCAGCACGACATCCAGCGGCCGGGCGCCGCGCCGAGCACGACGACCCGCATCCCGACTGCCGGCGGGCTCGCGGCGCTCGCGACCGTACCGCTCGGGCCGGGGCAGACGGCGGCCAGCCGCCAGGCTGTGCTCGCGACGCTCGTCGTTCCTCCAGACCGTCTACTCGGGCGGCGCGACCTTCAGGAGCTCTCCAGAACACGCTCGTCAACGGCGTGCCCATCGAGACCGGCCAGACCAACATCAACATCGTCTCCCCGAGCACGTACAAGACGCACCTCGTCCGGTCGACCACAAGCTCGACAACAGCGACAACCTGACGTGCCGCTACTACGTACACCGGCCGCGTCGACGACAACGCGATCAGCAACTGCGCCTTCGGGTGCGCTGTTCTGCGGCAAGCCAGGACCTCAAGGACACCAACCTCGCCCTGGCGCGAGAACGCACACTGTTCAGCTCGAACCTCCCTCAACGAGTTCCGGCGCTCGCTGGTGAGGCGAGACCTGGACTTCCCGGAGAACGACCCGACGAGCCCGACGGCGACCATCACGGGCCTGTTCACGATCGGCGGCTCAGCAACTTCCCCCAGGGCCGCGTGTCGAACGCGTACCAGTTCTCGGACACAGTCACGTGGACGAAGGGCCAGCACGTGATCAAGTTCGGCGCGGACGTCCGCTACAACAAGCTGGACAACGTCGCGGCCTTCGACTCGAAGGGCACGTTCACGTTCAACAACCTGCAGGACTACATGAACAACCTCGCCGCGACGTTCCAGCAGGCGCTGCAGACGGCGAGCTTCACGGCCAAGCAGTGGCAGACGTTCCTCTTCGTCCAGGACGACTTCCGCGTCGACGCCGGACCTCACGCTGAACCTCGGCCTCCGCTACGAGATGTCGACGGTTCCGCTCGGGTTCTTCGGCGCCACCGACGCGCAGAGCCTGGCCGCCATGGTGCCGGGGCCGGTCAAGAAGGACACGAACAACTGGGCGCCGCGCGTGGGCTTCGCCTGGAGTCCCGCGCTCGAGCAACTCGCTCCTCGGCGACGGCAAGACGGTCATCCGGGGCGGATTCGGAGTCGGCTACGACGTGCTGTTCTACAACCTCCTGACCGTGGACGCCTCGAACTTCCCGCGCGTGGTCGTGCCCCAGCTCTTCAACGTGCAGAACGTCTATCCGAACCTGCTCGCGGTCAGCGGATCGGCGGTCTTCGACCCGCTCGCCGCCTGGACCAACTCCGCCGAGAACACGCAGACCCCGAGGCGCCGCTATCTACAGCCTCACGGTCAGCGTGCGCTTGGCGACTTCATCGTCGAGGTCGGCTACACGGGCAGCCGGAGCTACCACGGAATCAACCAGTGGACCTCAATCCCGCGCACGTCTGACGGCGGAGCAGGCGGCGCTCGTGCGGTCGACGGGAACCAGAACGCCATCCCGGCGTCCAGGCGCGGCGGCTGCTCCCGCAGTTCGGCTCGCGGACGCGCATTCCCTCCGACGTGGGGCCGAACGGCGTCGACGCCGAGGCGCGGGCGACCTACAACGCCGGCTACATCACCGTGAACAAGCGCTTCTCTCACGGTTTCCAGGCGGGCGCTTCGTACACCTTCAGCCAGCTCAACAGCAACAACGACGCTTCGCTCGGCGAGGGCGGCACGACCCGGGGCTCCTCGCAGCGGCCGCAGGACTACTTCGACATCGCGTCGGAATGGACCGTCTCGCAGTTCGACCGTCCGCACCGTTTCGTCGCCAACTACATATGGGAACTCCCGGGCCCCAAGTCCGGGTTCCTAGGCAGGTGCTCGGCGGCTGGCAGATCTCCGGCGTGACGCAGTTCCAGTCCGGCCGCCCGTTCACGATCCTCACCGGTGTCGACTCCAACGGAGACGGCAACACCGGCTCCGAACGTCCCAACATCAACCCGAGTGGCTCGTTCGTATGGGACAAGGACCACAAGGCGTTCGTCAACAACGGCTACTACACGGCGCCGTTCGCCTCCAACAACCTGCCGCTCGGCAACGCGCTCGGCAACGGCAACGCGCCCCGCAACAGCGAGCGCGGCGCCCCGTTCTGGAAGACCGACATGAGCGTGCTCAAGCGCTTCTATATCGGCCAGCGCCAGTTCCTCGTGCGTGCCGACCTGATGAACGCCTTCAATCAGGATCGGTATGACAACCCGGTGAACCTGATGAACAGCCCGAGCTTCGGCCAGAACACCAACGACTTGGGCCGTCGCAGCGTGCTGCTCAGCGCGAAGTTCATCTTCTAAGAGCGACTCGAGCCCGCCTGAGCGGCGGCCATCGGACCGAAGGGGCGCTTCCTCACGGGAGCGCCCCTTTGCACTTGTTACGTATCGTCGGGGTGGCGTTCAAGATGAGCAGCTAGAAGCGGAATCCCACCGAGCTGTCGAACGTCCGCGGCGTCTGGTAGCCGAAGCGCCTGGAGGGCCGGCCGTAGGCGGTGCCCCCCTTGCGCCAGTTCACTCCCTCCACCGGCCGCTCGGTGAACGGGTTGAAGCGGGCGAGGGTCGAGCTCGAGCGGTTCGACTGGATGGTCGTGTCGATGCACCCGCCCGTTCCGCAATCGACGTCAAAGAAGTTGGTCAGCTCGTCGCGGTTGAAGACGTTGAGCAGGCGGGCCCGGAGGAACACCTCCGCGTTGCGCACGCCGAACCGGCGCGTCCAGTTGAGGGCGAGGTCGGTCCGCCAGAGGTCCGCCGTCCTGTACTGATCGCGCGGCTGGAAGTAGTAGGAGACGGTGGCCCGGGGCGTCGCGTAGCCGGGGTTCGTGACGTAGGGCCGAGAGTCGATGAGCGTAGACTGCGAGAAGTAGGGGGTGCCGCTGTTGAAGAAGAGCAGCCCGCTCAGGCCTGAACTTCCCGAGAGCGGCGGGAAGGGGCGGCTGGCCTACGGGAACCGGGCCAAGCTTCTCTTCGCGCAGGGCAAGAGAACGCAGGCGGATGCGATCCTCGAGAAGCTGGTGGAGCAGAACCCCCATCCGCAGGCCTACGTCGCCGCGGTGGCCTCCCTGGAGGCCTTCGGCCGCCGGGAAGAGGCCGCGCGCTGGCGCAGGCGGGCCGCTGACGCTGGCCGTCCAGGGACGGCATCCGGCCCGAGCTCCCGCTGACCCCCATGCCCTCGGTCACCGCCCTCCTCGGCCCCACCAACACCGGCAAGACGTACCTCGCGCTCGAGCGCATGCTCGCGCACCGCACCGGGATGATCGGGTTCCCCCTGCGGCTCCTCGCGCGCGAGAACTACGACCGGATCGCACCTACCTCGCGCTCGAGCGCATGCTCGCGCACCGCACCGGGATGATCGGGTTCCCCCTGCGGCTCCTCGCCCGCGAGAACTACGACCGGATCGCGGCGCTCCAGGGGCGGGAGGCGGTGGCGCTCGTGACCGGCGAGGAGCGCATCGTCCCCGCCCGGCCCCGCTACTGGGTCGCGACGGTGGAGGCGATGCCCCTCGACCGGCGGGTGGACTTCCTGGCCGTGGACGAGATCCAGCTCGCCGCCGATCGCGAGCGGGGCCACGTCTTCACGGACCGCATCCTGAACGCGCGCGGCCGCGAGGAGACGATGCTGATCGGAGCGGAGACGATCCGGCCGCTGCTGCGCCGGCTCCTCCCCGACGCGGCGTTCCTCTCGCGCCCGCGGCTCTCCACGCTCACCTACGCCGCCCCCAAGAAGATCGGCCGCCTGCCCCGCCGCAGCGCCGTCATCGTCTTCTCGATCCCCGAGCTCTACCGCGTGGCCGAGCGCCTGCGCCGGGAGCAGGGGGGAGCCGCCCTCGTCTTCGGCGCGCTCTCTCCCCGCACGCGGAACGCGCAGGTCGGGCTCTACGAGTCGGGCGAGGTGGACCTGCTCGTGGCCACCGACGCGATCGGGATGGGGCTGAACCTGGACATCGACTGCGTGATCTTCACCGCCCTCGACAAGCACGACGGGATCGGCCGCCGCGCCTTGACCACCGCGGAGGTCGGGCAGATCGCGGGCCGCGCCGGCCGCCACGTGAAGGACGGCCACTTCGCCCCCACGCTGGAGCTGGGGCCGCTCGACGAGCGGCTCGTGCGCGCCGTGGAGGATCATCGCTTCCCGCCCCTGGAGTCGCTCTACTGGCGGAGCTCCGAGCTGGACTTCGCGTCGGGCGCGGCCCTCCTGGCCTCGCTGGAGCGGCGACCACCCCAGGCGTGGCTGCGCCGCATGGCCGAGGCCGACGACCATCGGGCGCTCCGGGCCCTCCTGGCCGACCCGGCGGTCGCGGCTCGGGGGCAAGGCTCCGACGCGCTCCGTCTCCTCTGGGACGTCTGCCAGGTCCCCGACTTCCAGGGCACCCGGAGCGAGGGCCACCGGCACCTCCTCGCCGAAGCCTTCCGGCATCTCTCGGGGCCCGCGCGCCGCCTCCCGGAGTCGTGGGTGGCCGGTAGCGTCCGCGACCTCGACCGCGTGGACGGGCCGCTCGACCTGCTCCTCGCCCGCCTCGCCGGCATCCGCACCTGGACGTACGTGTCCCATCGCTCCGGCTGGCTGAGCGACGCCGCGCACTGGCAGGAGCGGACCCGCGCCGTCGAAGACCGCCTCTCCGACGCCCTCCACGAGCGGCTCACCGAGGAGTACGTGGACCGCCCGGCGGCGATCCTGCTCCGCTACGATCCCGCGGAGCTCATCACCGTCGTCACCGAGAGCGGCGACGTGCTCGTGCAGGGCCTGCGCGCGGGCGTCCTCGAGGGCTTCCGCTTCCGCCCCGACCCCTCGCTCCGGCCGGGAGCGAAGGGCCTGCTCGCCGCCGCGAACCGCTCGCTCCGCAACGCGATCCGCGACCGGGTGGCCGCGCTCGCCGCGGAGCCGGACGCGGGCCTTCGCGCTGCTGGCCTCGGGCGTCGTCGCGTGGCGGGGGGCGCCGGTGGGGCGCCTGGCCGCGGGCGAGAGCGTGCTCCTGCCGTCGCTCGAAGTCTTCGCCTCGGATCTGCTCGATCCGCCGCTGCGGGAGCAGGTGCGGCGCCGGCTCGCGGCCTGGGTGGAAGCGCACGTTCGGACCCACCTGGGGGCGCTCCTCGCCGTCCGCGACGGCGCCCCCGCGGGGCCGGCGCGCGGCCTCGCCTTCGCCCTCGCCGAATCGTTGGGCACGCTGCCCCGGCGCGCGGTCGCCGCCCAGGTGGCGGCGCTCTCCCCCGACGACCGCCGCGCCCTGGCCGGCCTGGGGGTCACGCTGGGCCGGCTGAGCGTCTTCATGCCGGCGCTGCTGCGACCCGAGGTCCTGCGGCTGCGGGCGCGTCTCTTCGTGGCGCGCCACGGGGGTCCGACAGCGGCGGCGCCCGACGGAATCCCTTCCCTGCCCCTCGACCCCGCCCTGCCCTCCCCGTTCTACGCCGCGTGCGGCTACCAGGCGGCGGGGCCGCGGGCGGTGCGCGTGGACCGTCTGGATCGCGTGGCGTCGCTCGTCTCACGCCTGTCCCGCGAAGGCCCGTTCGCGATGCCTCGCGAGGTCCCGAGGCTGCTGGCCACGGCCTCGGCCGAAGCGGGGGCGGTGGTCGCGGCCCTCGGCTACGTCGAGCGTGGAGGTCGCTTCACGCGACGCCCGCCGAGCCGCCGCGAAGAGCGCCAGCGCCGGGCCTGAGTGGCTCGGGAGGGTCAGGATGGGCGTCCACGGACCGGCTCAGAATCGGAAACGCGCGGTGATACCAACGCCACCACCCGGAGGCGGCGCCACCGTTACCTTGAGGCTTCGGGGGTCAACCTTCGTCCAGCGCTCGGTTCGAATGAAGTGGCCCGCGAGGGCACCGACGGGGATGCCGACGAGGCCCCCGAAGAGGGCGTAGCCCCACTTCAGACTCGAGCCGCCGCAGGGGTGGGGGGGAACCGGGCAACTCACGGCGGGGCCGCTGTCACCGAGGATGGCCCCCGTCGCCGCTCCCGCCGCCATGCCGATCAGCGCTCCGGCCACGGCGTGACCGTGGCGGCCCTGCGCGACCTCGAGGCTCGAAAGGGAGGCGCGGGGAAACTGGATCCGTGGTGTTCCCGACGCACCGCCGCGCGGGGCCAACGTCAGCGAGCGCTCATCGACGGCGGTCAGTGTTCCCTCGAGGGAGCCCACCGTCTTTCCGCCATCCGCGCCGCCCCGAAGGCGAATGCGATCGCCCACCTTGAGAGCGGGACCCGTCGGGGAGTGGGCCACGCTCTCCGCCCCGGCTACCGCCGCGGACGCGAGCAGGGCGAGCACGAAGGCAGCCGTCAGGCGTGGCCCTTCGAGTCGCCGCCTTCCGGAAAGAGTGCCGCACGCGGAGACCCCGTCTATCATGCAAACTGGCGCCAGGCATTCTATCCCGCGGCGCAGCCACCGCCGGCCGCTGGCCCTCAGTCCTCGCGGAGGGCGACGAGGGGGTCCACGGCGGCCGCCCGCCGCGCCGGGATGGCACAGGCGGCCGTGGCCACGCCGGCGAGCAGGAGGGCGATCCCGCCGAAGGCGAGGGGGTCAGTCGCGCTCACGTTGAAGAGGAACGTGCCGAGCGCGCGGCTGAGCGCGGCAGCGGCAAGAAGGCCGAGCCCGATCCCGGCCGCGGTCAGGGCGAGGCCCTGGCCCAGCACGAGGCGCAGCACGTCCCGGGGCCGGGCCCCGAGCGCCATGCGCAAGCCGATCTCCCCCGTCCGCCGGCTCACCGAATAGGCCGTCACCCCGTAGATCCCCACCGCGGCCAGCACGAGCGAGACGAGCGCGAACAGGCCGAGCAGCGAGGTGACGAAACGCCGCGGTCCGAGCGCGGTCGCCGCCAGCTCCTCGAACGTCCGCACCCCGTAGACGGGCTGGTCCGGATCGACCTGCCTCACCTCGCGGCGCACCGTTTCTCCCAGCATTCCAGACTCGCCCGCGGTGCGCAGGACGAGGGTCAGCAACAGGATCGAGTCCTGGAGGAGCGAGCGGTAGAGCACGGGCGGGCTCTCGACGTCGAGTCCGTCCGCCTTCACGTCCCCCACCACGCCCACGATCGTGAGCAGGGGGTCCGCGGACTGATCGCGGCGGGCGGGCAGGAGCAGGCGGCGGCCGATCGGGTCCTCGCCCGGGAAGAACTTTCGCGCAAACGCCTCGCTGACCACCGCCGCTCCGGGCGCCCGCTCGTCGTCTCTCTCGTCGAACAGGCGCCCGCGCCGCAGGGGGATGCGCAGCGCCGGGAAGTAGCCGGGGCTCGCGATCACGTTGCGGGCGGACATCGCCTCTCCAGGCAGGGGAGGGCGGCCCTCCACGGAGAAGCGCACCGACGACCGCGACCCGTCGAGGGGAAGGCTGGTCGCGCCGGCCGCTTGCTCCACGCCGGGCAGGCCAGCCAGTCGGGCCAGCACCTGTCGGTAGAGAACTCCCCGCGTCTCGTGCCGGAAGTACCGGCCGGTCTCGGGCAGGTTGGGCTGGGGGAGCCAGAGGCGGGCGGTGAGCACGTGCGCGGCCTCGAAGCCGGGATCCACGGCATGCAGCCGGGCCGCGCTGCGCAGGAGGAGCGCCGCCCCCACGAGCAGCACGAGGGCGAGCGCGGTCTCCGCGACCACGAGCGCGCCGCGCACCCCGCCGCGGTCCCCTCCCGCCGTGCGCGAGGATTCCTTGAGCGCGGGGTGGACCTCGGTGCGCCTCGCCAGCCACGCGGGAAAGAGAGCGCAGAGGAGCCCGCTCAGGAGCGAGAGCAGGGCCGTGAAGGCGAGGACTGTGCGGTCCACCGCGATCTCCGAGCCGCGGGGAAGCGGCGCGGGGTTGAGCGCGAGGAGCACGGGGAGGCCGTGCCACGCCAGCACGAGGCCGAGCGCTCCGCCCAGGAGCCAGAGGACGCCCGCCTCCGTCGCGAGCTGGCGCAGGAGGCGCCCTTCGCCCGCGCCCAGGGCCTTCCTGATCGCGATCTCCCGGCGGCGGGCCGTGGCCCGCACGAGCAGCAGGTTGGCGACGTTGGCGCAGGCGATGAGGAGCACGAAGCCCACCGCCCCCAGGAGGGTGAGGAGGACGGGGCGCACGCGGGCCACGAGGTCGTCCTGGAGCGACGCGAGCCGCAGCGACCAGCCCGCGGTCTCGGGATAGTCGCCCGGGTGCTCCACGCGCAGCTCCCGGGTGAGGCCCTCGAGGCGGGCGCGCGCCGCGGAAAGCGTGACTCCCGGGCGCAGCCGCGCCAGCGCCCCCTGCAGGAAGCGCCCTCCCCGTGTGGGAGCCGGGTAGGGCGAGGCCTTCCAGCCGGAGGGGGCCCACATCTCCACTTCATTCATGATTCCCCGCCCGGGATGGCGAAACGCCGGCGGGGCCACGCCCACGATCGTGAACAGGTCTCCATCGATGCGGACCTTCTTCCCCACCGCGCGCGAGTCGGAGCCGAAGAGCCTCCGCCACAGGCCGTCACTGATCACCGCCACCTCGGCGATGCCGGGAGCGAAGTCCGCTTCCGTGAAAGCCCGGCCGAGCTGGGCGCACACGCCGAGCAGCGCGAAGTAGTTCGTGTCCACGAGCAGGGTCTCCACCCGCTGGGGCTCGTCGACGTCGGTCATGTTGGCGCTGATGGGAAAGAGTCCCGACACCCCCGTGAAGAGATCCGAGCGCGCCTGGAGGTCGAAGAGCTCGAGGGCGGAGAGTCCCGCGTCGCGCACGGCGGGGCGCTCGAAGTCCGCGCTCAGCCTCACGAGCTGGGCAGGCTCGGGGAACGGGAGGGGGCGCAGGATCACGGCGTGCACCACGGAGAAGATCAGCGCGTTGGCGCCGATCCCGAGGGCGAGGGTGATGAGGGCGACGGCCGCAAAGCCGAGGTCGCGCCGCAGCGCCCGCAGGGCGTGCCGGACGTCCTGTATCAGGTTTTCCACGGAACTCTCGCCCCGTGGGGAAGCAAGGGCGGTGCCAGGACGACCGGGACGTCAGAAGCGGAAGGGTGGCCACAGATGGCGCGTCCCGCGGCGGGCTCGGCGGTAGGGCCAGGGCGTCCGCACGCGCACACCGGCATCCCAGATCCGCAAACGGAGGCGCGCGACGGGAAGCGGTTCCTCATCCCGAGGGTGGTGGTTCCGCAGGGCGAAGGCGATCACGGTGGAGATGAACTGGCTGAACCGCTGAGGCCGTCCATCTTGAAGCCGTCGCGCAAGCGGAGTGAGGGCGGGTGTGAGCCCGCCCTCACGATCAAGAGCCGTTGGTCTCAGTCATCATCGTCGTCGCCGTCGCAGCCACCGCCGGCGCCGTGGTGATCGTCATCGTCGTCGTCATCGTCGTCGCCGTGGAGGGGCCGCAGGAAAGTGGATGCCCTCGAGGATGCGGGCGTTGACCATGGCCGCGGCGCATCACGCCTCAATCACGATCGTGATCATCGTGAAGGGGCAGCATCAGCGTATCCATGACAAGCCTGCCGACGTTGTCGCCAATCGTGCGTCCGTCGCGGACTGCGGAGCGGAAGTGGATGCCGCCGTAAACGCGCGAGTTGTTCGCCTCATCCGCCGCGGCCGAGAAGCCCCGGTGAGTACGCGGGGCGAAGGGAGCAGTGTCAGTCCTGTGCGTGAACGTGGTTTTGTTGCCGAAGATACGGGCAAGCACGAGGGCCGCCGCACCGCTGAGGCCGCCGTGACCTGACGGATATTCCTGGTGATTCGGCGTCGAAAGCAGAGGTGTCCAACCCGGATCGGCCGCGGTGGACGGATTGCCGTCGGTCTCGGCAAGCGGAATGGCACTGAACGGTCGCCAGAACCTGTACAGGAATTTCGCATCCCAGACCGCAATGCCCGCATCTGCCATCGCGATGTTCAGCAGCGCGAACAGCCGCGCGTTCTCCGACAAGGTGGTGCGCCGCTCGAGCGCGATGGAGACGGCGATTCGGTTCCAGTGGGAGATGGTGTTGTCCGTCCAGAAGAAGGCGATGACCGTCTGCTCGGCCGAGCGTGACGAGCCGGTGGCGCGCCCCAACGTCTTCACTTCACGAAAGTCGCGGGTATAGGCATCGCTGGTGAGCGCTGGGGGGCCGTCGGGCCGGAAATGATCTGGCGTCGGCATCGCAAACGGCGTCAACACCGCGAGCCAGGGTGTGACGGCCTGCGTGCCTGGGACCTCGGGCCGCCACTTACCAACGGCAAGGTCGCCAAAGTCCGGCACGCCACCATTCGGAAACCCGTCCGTGCTCCGTTCAGCAAGGAGCTCATTCGCGACAAATTGGCCCCACTCTATTCCGCGATCGACTAACTCGCTGCGCTCATCGGACCTGATGGTCGCGATCGACGCGTCGCGCTGCCGCTCGAGGCCTGGCGCTTGTGTTGCGGGAAAGAGAGTCTTCAGGACGACGTACGCCGCCTGCACTGCCGCGGCCCGTCGAGAAGCACGGTGCCCCGCATCATCCGTGACGAAGTACGGTGCGTACCGCTGATCGATCCCATTGACCGCATCGAACACGGCTGCTTGAGTGATCGCGGCGATTCGCCCGGCATTCTGCGGCGACGTGTTGGTGGCGGTGAGCGCGCTGACCAGAACCTGATTCCAGTCAGTCACTTCATCGGCCGCGGATACCGACGGAGTGAGCACACCGAGAGCCAGAGCGACGATGGTTAGGGGAGTCGGGAGTCTGAGGACCATGCTGCACCTCCTAAATGCAAAAAGGAACCGAATCACTTTCAAGGTAGGCGGGGTCCCCCGGGACCGCCATCACGCAGCGCTCCTCTGCCGCTTAAATCCGGCTGTCGCCGCAAGCTGCTCAGCCGTTGTGTGCTACGCTCTTTCGTCGTTTTGCTGGGGGCCGGATGGGCACTACCGCGCCGCCGCCCGTTGTTCGCTTCGCGACGTTCGAGCTGGACCTAGGCGCGGGCGAGCTGCACAAGGCGGGCGCCAGGGTGAGGCTGCAGGACAAGCCGTTCCGCCTACTCGCGGCGCTCCTGGAACGGCCGGGCGAGCTGGTCACCCGCGAGGAGCTTGTTGGCCGGCTCTGGGCTTCGGACACCTTCGTCGACTTCGACAACAGCCTCAACAACGCGGTCAACCGCGTGCGCGCCGCGCTCGGGGACGCCCCCGACCGCCCGCAGTTCGTCGAGACAGTCGGCCGCCATGGGTATCGCTTCATCGCACCCGTGGAGACGGTGCCCCCGATCACCCCGGCTCTACCCTTCAAGTCCCCGGAGACGGCTGCCACCCGGGTCTCGCGGCGGACGCTCGTCGTCGGCCTGGCTGTGCTCGCGCCGCTGCTCCTCGCGGCGGTCGCCTGGCAGGTCTGGCGCTCCCGTCAGCCGTACGCCGGCCCCATCCGCTCGCTGGCCGTGCTCCCCTTCGACAACCTGTCTTCCGATCCGGAGCAGGAGTACCTGGCCGACGGCATCACCGACGCGCTGATCACGGAGCTGGCGGGGATCCGCTCGCTTCGCGTCATCTCGCGGCAATCCGTTATCCGGTACAAGGGCAGCGCCAAGCCCATGCCCGAAATCGCCCGGGAGCTGGGGGTCGATGGGATCGTGGAAGGCGCGGTTCTAAGGAGCGGGAGCCGCGTGCGTGTCAGCGCCCAGGTCGTCCACGGTCCTCGAGATGAGCATCTCTGGGCCCGGAGTTTCGAAGGGGCGGCCGGCGAGATGCTCGCGCTGCAGGCCGAGATCGCCCGCGCCGTCGCGAGCGGCGTCCGGGTGAAGCTGACCGCGCCCGAGCAGGCGCGCTTCGCACAGGCGGCCGACGTCGACCCCGAGGCCTACGACCTCTACCTGCGGGGCCGCTACTTCTACAACCGCCTGCTGGTCGACGACATGGAGACCGTTGTGCTCAAGTGCGTGAGCTACCTGCAACAGGCGGTCCAGAAGGATCCCCGGTTCGCTCTAGCGCACGCCACGCTGGCCTCCTGTTACGTTCCGCTCGCGTACTTTGGCCTCCTTCCACCGTGGGAGGCCACACCGCGGATAGAAATGCATGCGCGCAAAGCCCTGGAGTTGGATCCCGAGCTCGCCGAAGGCCGCTTCGCCCTCGCGACCAGTTTCTTCTTTCAGTTCGACTGGGCGGGGGCGGAAGCGGAATACCGAAGGGCCATCGAGTCGAACCCCGGCGATGCCCAGATCCGCCAGATGTACTGCTACTTTCTGCTTATGGTTGGGCGATTCGACGAGTCCCTCGCCCAGAGCGCCCAGGGCATGCGGATCGACCCCTTCTACCCGTGGCTCTCGATGAACCACGCCTTTGCATTGTTCGAGCTCGGCCGTGTCGAGGAAGCGCTGGCGGAAGCGCGGCAAATCGTGGAAGAAGACGGCCCGACCAGGGCCATTCTCGGAAAGATGTACCTCCGTCTGGGCCGCGAACAGGAAGCGCTCGCGGAGTTCGAGAGGATTGGATGGGAAGAAGGCATCGCGCGCATCCGAGCCCTGAGAGGCGACCCGTCGGGCCTGCGCGCCTTGCTGGGCCGGCTGCACGAGCGAGGGCAACAGCGATATGTCTCACCGGTTGAGTTCGCTTTGCTGCTCACCGCCCTCGGCGAGAAGGATGCGGCGTTCGCCCGGCTCGAGGAAGCCTACCGGACGAAAGCGCCGCAGGTGCACAGGCTGAAGACGTTATGGGAGTTCACACCGCTTCGCTCCGACCCTCGCTGGAGCGACCTGGTGCATCGCCTGAAGCTCGACTGATGCCCGGGAACGCCGGCTCTCAGCGACGGCTGGCCATCTCCTCCAGCAGCGCCTCGATCTCCGCCCGGTGTGCGAGGTCGGGCTCGTGCATCATCCGCGGGACGTCCCGCAGCGTAACCTTGCCGACGCCTTCCTGGACGCCGGTCCGCTCCCACGCGTTCCCCTCGAGCGCGCGGAGCGCGGCCAGGTTTCGCTCGCGCGCCTCGGTGAACTTCTTGATGCCGTCGCGGAGCCGGAGCGCCCGGTACTTCCGCTGCGCGGCCACCGCTTCGCCGTCGAAGCTCGGAAGCTCGGGGTCGTCCTCCTCGAGCATGCGCCGGATCCGCACCGCGTAAGCGTCGGTCTCCAGGTCGGCGAGATGCCAGAGCGTAGGTAATACAAGGGGGGTTCGGCGGCCAACCCGCATCGTCGCGGGCGGCCATCCCGGACCTTCAGCCCCCCGATCGCACCCCGGCACGTTCGCTCGCCCCCGCCCGGGGAGTGCTCCGTCGCGCCCCTATCCCGCGCCGCGCGCAGACCGCACCGCCTCGTGGTCCGCGGAACTACGTCTATGGCGAGCTGTGGGCATCCGGCACGAAGACACCCTCGCGGTCACCGAGTCCGGCTGCGACAACCTTGAAGTGGTCGGGGACGTCCGAGGAGCCGGCGGCGGTGTAGCTGGTGCAGGTTCTCCTGCGCCGCTCGTGACGATGGTGCGTTTGCGCTCGTTGGAGTTTTTGGGCGTTGACGGTTTTTGCTTGACTTGGGGGGATTGCCGGTCCTTATGCTTCGGGCGCTCTCGGAGGTCATATGCGCCCGCGATTCTCCCTCTTGCTGGGGATGCGGGGGGTCGTGTCATTTGTCCAGCCGGTGTGGGCTGCGCAAAGCCGCGGCACAGCAACCCGCAGTCGAGGTAGGCTTCCAGCTCCTTGCGGGCGTGCTTGGGGATGCGCACCGCGATCGCCCCATCGCCGATCGCCCCGTACAGCGTCTCGAGGTTGTCGCGCACGACCTCGTAGAGCGCCGTCGTCTCGGAATCCCGCGGCCGGTAGACGCGATAGGAGATCTCCACTCCCAGCCCGAAGCCGGGGGGAGAGGCGCCGGCAGGAACACTAGGCGGACCCTCCGCCTACGCGGGTCGAGTCTGTGGCACGGCTGGGCCCGGCCAGGTCCAGGGGGCGCGTCTTCGCACGAAGGAGGTCCCATGACATCCCCGTCCCGCTCCCGGACCGTCCGGCCCGGAAGCGTCCTCCGGACGTTCCTGGCCCTGAGCCTCCTGGCCGCCCTCCCCGCCGCCGCCCAGAACGTCACTTCGACCCTGCGCGGCCGGGTGACCGACGAGCAGGGCGGCGCCCTCCCGGGCGTGACCGTCGCCGCCCGCAACACGGACACGAGCTCCACCCGCGCGGTCACCACGGGAAGCCTGGGCCAATATTTCATCCCCAATCTCCCCCCGGGCAGCTACGAGCTGGCCGCCACCCTCACGGGCTTCGGAGCGGGCAAGCGCTCGGGCCTCGTCCTGCGCGTCGGCCAGGAAGGCACCGTGGACTTCACCTTGAAGGTCGGAGGCATCACCGAGGAGATCATGGTGACGGACGAGGCGCCCATCCTCGAGACCACCCGCAACACGGTGGGCACCATCATCGGCAAGGACCAGATCGACGACCTGCCCGTCATCGACCGCGACTTCTCCTCCCTGGCCAAGCTGTCGCCGGGAGTGACCACGGGGGCGGGGGGCAACGGGGACAGCCTGGCCATCAACGGCCAGCGCGGCTACATGAACGGGTTCTTCGTGGACGGGGCCACGGCGGAGTGGCAGTACTACGGGCGCCAGTCCTCCACCTTCGTGCAGGACTGGATCCAGGAGTTCCAGGTGATGACGAACTCCTACCCCGCCGAGTTTGGCACCGCCTCCGGGGGGATCATCAATGCCATCACCCGGAGCGGCTCCAACCGGTTCTCCGGGCGGGCCTACGGCTTCTTCCGGAACGACAGCCTGGACGCGGCGCCCTTCGCGGGCAGCTTCGACGCGAACGGCAACCCGGAGTTTCTCGACGAGGCCCCACCCCTCTCCCAGAAGCGCCTGGGCGGCTTCCTCTCCGGGCCCCTGGTGAAGGACAAGCTCTTCTTCTTCGCGGGCTACGAGTACTTCAAGCGCGACAGCTCGGAGATCCTGGCCCTCACGGACTACTGGCGCGCGCGGGGACAAAACGCCGTCCTGCCCGTGGAGGGCAAGGACAACCCCTTCATCTTGAAGCTGGACTGGAACACCAACGACAAGAACCACGTGTCCCTCCGCTACGACCGCACGGACCGCACGGACACGAACCAGAGCCAGGTCTCGGGCTCATTGGACACCGAAGAGGTGCGCTACACCTTCGGGGGACCCATCTGGAACCTCGTGGGGAGCTGGACGAGCACGCTCTCCAACACGAAGTTCAACGAGCTCCGCGTGAACTACGGCTCCAACAAGCCGCCCATCATCTGCAACAAGTCGGGCACGGGCGGGGTGGCGAACCTGGAGCTCGGCCGCCCCGGCACCTTCTCCACCCAGATCTACCCCGGGGCGACCTTCGGCTGCCCCATCTTCACGGGCCTCGAGGGCGAGCAGACGCTGCAGATCGCCGACAACTTCTCGTTCACCACCGGCCGCCATCAGTTCAAGACGGGGGCCCAGGCCTATCAGGTGCGGACCCTGGTGGACGCCACCAACTTCCACGACGGGTACTGGACCTTCCCGAATGACATCGCGTTCGACATCAACAACCCGGACAGCTACCCCGATCTCTTCAACGGCAACCTGGGGCGGGTCGACGTGGATACCAAGCTCTGGAACTGGTACCTCTACTTCCAGGACACCTGGCAGGTGAGCGATACGCTCACCCTGAACTTGGGCCTGCGCTACGACTACGACGGCAGCGTGAAGGCGGGCAACGAGTACGTGGAGCAGAAGAATGCCCAGCTCGTGGCGCGCTACGGAGGCTCGCCGCCCCTCAGCAAGGCCAAGGCCGACACCAACAACTTCTCGCCCCGCGTGGGCGTCGTGTTCACCCCGGGGCGGGACAAGCGCACCACCCTGCGCGCGGCCCTCGGGCGGTTCTACGACCAGAACCACAACAACTTCAACGCGATCTACTACGCCAACACCCTGCTCGCCGAGCAGTTCATCTCCTTCGACGCCAACGACCCCTTCTCCTACGGCCCCTTCGGAGGCTCGGACGAGCTGCGTCGTTTCCTCGCCCAGAGCTTCCCGTTCTTCCCCGATCTCTCCCTCGCCCCCGCGCCCTCCAACATCATCAACCGCAACGACCCGAACCTGGAGGTGTCCTACACCGACCAGGTCACGGGCGGGGTGAGCCGGGACTTCGGCCATGGCTTCGTGGCCGACCTCGACTACGTCTACGCACGGGGCAAGGGCATACCCCTCTACGTGGAGGAGAACATCGCGCTCGTGAACGGGGAATACGTACAGCTCGACCCGCGCTTCGCCACCATCGCCACCCTCAAGAACGTGGGCACGAGCACGTACAACGGCCTGCTCGCCTCGCTCCGCTATCGCCGGGCCAAGGGCGCGGCCGAGGTGTCCTACACTCTCTCCAAGACCACGTCGAACAACAGCTCGAGCATCTTCGGGGCCTCCCCCACCAACCCCCTCGACCTGTCCCAGGACCAGGGTCCGGACAATACCGATCGCCGCCACAACCTGGTGGTCAACGGGAACTACACCTTTCCCTGGGACATCCAGCTCTCCGGCATCTGGGCCTGCAGGAGCGCTCCCCCCCTCAGCGTGACCACGCGCCTGCAGCTCGACGACGATCCGTTCGCCGATCGCCCGGAGCCCAAGGGCTCCCGCCGGGCAGACAGCTTCTCGAGTGTCGACATCCGGGCCACCAAGGGGATCAAGATCGGAGAACGGCTGCGGCTGGCCGTGTTCTGGGAGGTGTACAACCTCTTCAACACGGACAACTTCATCGGCAGCAGCTACGTGGCGAGACGCGAGTCGCCTCTCTTTGGCCTGCCCACGGCCGCCTACGAGAAGCGGCGGCAGCAGGGCGGGATCCGCATCGACTTCTAGCAGGGTGCGGAAAAATACCCGGTCTCATTCGTGCGAGCGATGAGGGTTTTTCCGCACCCTGCTACCTAGCCTCGCTCCCCGAGACCGGCGCATCCGGGCCGGCCGTCACTCCGGAGCGAGCACCTCGAAGACGTTGATCGGCTGCCAGCGCGCGATGCGGCGGTCGCGCGCCGACTCGTCCTCGTCCACGGGCAGTTGCAGCTCGAACGCGGGCACGAGCCGGTGGCGCGCCCGGAAGCTCGCCTCCACTTCCCGACACCACGGGTGCGGGTTGAGCACCTCCCGCGAGAAGGCACGCGCGTAGTAGTAGGCGCGGCCGCCTTCACGCAGGGTGCCGGCCACGCGATTCTCGAACTCGGCGAGAACGGAGGGTTCTCGCGTGAGGATGGCCGTGCGGGTGCTTCCCGCCGGCGAGGCGACGCAGACCGACCTGCCGGACTGACTACTCTTCGCGGAAAGCGAGGAGCGGCTACCGCCGTCGCCGGCCGAGGTACGCGGCGAAGGCCGTGAAGGTCGTCACCAGGACCAGGACCAGCCAGAACCCGCCCGGGTGGTCGGCGAAAGGGATCCCGCCGACGTTCATCCCGAACAGGCCCGCGATCACGTTGAAGGGCAGGGCGAGCACGGTCACCACCGTGAGGATGAACAGGCTGCGGTTGTTCTGCTCGTTGATCACCGCCGCCAGCTCCTCGTGCAGGATCTTCACGCGCTCGACGAGGGCGGCGCAGTCCGCCACCGCCGTCGAGAATTCCTCCGCCGCCTCGCGCAGGGCCTGGACGTCGGCCTCCCCCACCCAGGCCGGCGGCCGGTTCAGCAGCCGGAAGAGGGAGGCCGGCTCGGGGGCGAGCAGGCGCTGCAGGCGCACCAGCACCCTTCGCAGCCGGCCCAGGTCCGAGCGGCTCGAGCGCAGGCGGTTCGCGAGGAGGTTGTCCTCGATGGTGTCCGCGCGCCCGGTGGACTCGCGGACGATCCGGGCCAGCACCTCGGCCTGCAGGTGCAGGAGGTGCGCGAGCAGCTCGACCGGCGAGCGGAAGGTCTCGCCCGCCCGCACCGCCTCGCGCAGGCGGTCGCTCGAACGCAGCGGCTTGGCGCGTGCGCTCACCATCAGCCGGGGCTGGACGCAGAGGCTCACCGTGGACACGTGGGCCGCGTCGTAGCCGAAGTCGAAGAGGACGTCGTTCAACACGGCGAGGAGCGAGCCCTCGGCCTGCTCCACCCGCGTCGAGGCCACCGTCTCGTGGAGCGACTCGTGGAAGGCCTCGGGGAGCGAGGCGTGCCGCTTGAGCCACGGCTCGGCCGCCGTGTTCGCAACGTTGAAATGCAGCCAGAAGAAGCGGCCGGGCGGCGCGTCGGGTGGGGGTGTCGCGGACAGGAACTCCAGGGCCTCGCTCGACTCGACCGCATGGCCGGGGCGGTCCGGGTCGAAGACGTACCCGCAGACGAGACCGGCTTCGTCGGAGCCGTACGTGGATTCCGGTATCAGCACGCCGCTTCCCGATGGAGGTGGCCGGGCCGGCCGCGACGGGAGCTGCGCGGTGACATCGAGGGCGATGTTATCCGAATCGAAGAGCCCCTGTGGGTGCTACGATCCGTGGGATGGCTGACGCCGCCCGCCCGCGCGACTTCTCGCCGGCCGACGCCGCGCGCGGCGACCTCGAGAGAGCCCGCGCCCAGGCCGAGGCCTGGCAACTTCCCTTCGCTCCCCTGGACGCTCCCCCGGACGACGCCACCCTCTGGTCGGAGGCCCCGCTCGAGCTGCTGGTGCGCTTCGCGTGCGTGCCCCTGCGGCGCGAGGGCGCCCGCCTCGTGCTCGCCTTCGGTGGCCTCGAGGACATCACGAAGGTCGACGATCTGGAGTTCCTGCTCGAGCGGCCGATCGAGGCGGCGATAGCACCCGCGGGCCGGGTGGCCGCCCTCCTGCGCCGCCATCGAGGGGGCGACGTGCTGCTCGAGCAAGCGAGCGAGGGCCTGCGCCTGCAGCTCGTGGCGGACGACGAGGCCGGGGAGGGCGGGGACCTCAAGAGCCTGCCCGCGGACAGCCCGATCGTGCGCCTCGTGGACTCGCTGATCCTCGGCGCCATCGACCGGCGGGCCTCCGACGTCCACATCGAGAGCAAGGACCGCGAGGTGCTGGCCAAGTACCGGATCGACGGGGTCCTCTACCCCGCGCTCGACCCCCTGGACAAGAAGCACCAGGACACGATCATCAGCCGGCTGAAGGTGATGTCCGAGCTGGACATCGCGGAGAAGCGGGTCCCCCAGGACGGGCGGTTCCGCCTGCGGGCGAAGGGCCGGACCATCGACTTCCGCGTCTCCATCATGCCATCGATCCACGGCGAGGACGCGGTCATCCGAATCCTCGACAAGGAGCAGCTCAACGCGGCCTTCCGCAGCCTGCGCCTGGACGTGCTCGGCTTCTCGGAGTCCGACCTGCGCAAGCTGCGCAAGTACATCACCGAGCCCTACGGGATGGTGGTGGTGACGGGGCCCACCGGCTCCGGCAAGACCACCACCCTCTACGCCGCGCTCTCCGAGATCGCGTCCCCCGAGGACAAGATCATCACGATCGAGGACCCGGTGGAGTACCAGATCCCGGGGATCACCCAGGTCCCGGTGAACGAGAAGAAGGGGCTCACCTTCGCGCGCGGGCTGCGCTCCATCCTCCGCCACGACCCCGACAAGATCATGGTGGGGGAGGTGCGCGACGCGGAGACCGCCCAGATCGCGGTGCAGTCCGCCCTCACCGGGCACCTCGTCTTCACCACCGTCCACGCCAACAACGTCTTCGACGTGATCGGGCGCTTCATCCACATGGGGGTGGAGCCCTACAACTTCGTCTCCGCCCTCAACTGCGTGATGGCCCAGCGGCTCGTGCGCGTGCTCTGCCCGCGCTGCCGGCGGGAGACGAAGATGCCGGAGTCGCTCGTCCGCGAGTCGGGCCTCGACCCCGACGTCTACCACGACCAGGTCTTCCACGACGCCGCCGGCTGCGAGGAGTGCGGGGGGACGGGGTTCCTGGGCCGCACCGCGGTGGCGGAGCTCCTCGACATGTCGGACCGCATCCGCCAGATGATCCTGGAGCGGCGACCCGCCTCGGAGATCAAGCAGGCCGCCCGCGAGGAAGGGATGACCTTCCTCCGTGACTCCGCGCTGGAGAAGGTTTTCGCCGGCGTCACCACCCTTCGCGAGATCAACAAGGTGACCTTTGTGGCCTGAGGTCACACTCTTCCTGAGGGCGGTGCCGCCGGGCCGTACCCGCCCGAAGGAAGAGAGAAAGCCAGACCGCGGACACGGGAGAATCCGTTGTCCGTTGTGTTCATGGCAACCCGGTCGGCCTGAGCGATGGTCCTGCACCTGCGGCGAGGTCTGGAACACCTTCGACACCCGCGGCGTCTGCCCGGGCTGCTCCTACCGTTGGGAGCACACGCAATGCCTGCGCTGCCGGGAGTGGTCGGACCACGAGCGCTGGTACGAGAGCGTGCCCGGCCGTCCCTCTCGAGCCTGAACAAAAGGACGGCCTATCTCGTCCCTATTAGTGGGGGACGCCTGGATCGCCGCGCGATCCGGAGAGCGGGGCCGCATGCAGGCGCGGACGCACAGCGGGCTCCGCATCCATTACGACGACCGGGGCGAGGGCGAGCCGGCCCTCCTGCTCCTGCCCGGCTGGTGCGTCAACCGTTCCGTCTATCGGCGCCTCGCCCCCATCCTCTCCCGCTGGCGGCGCGTCCTGTCGCTCGACTGGCGCGGGCACGGTGACTCCGACACCCCGCGCGCGGAGTTCGGCACCACGGCCCTCGCCGCCGACGCGCGGGCGGTGGTGGAAGCGAGCGGTGCTTCATCCGTGGTCCCGGTCGCGCTCGCCCACTCCGGCTGGGTGGCCCTCGAGCTGCGCCGGCTGCTCGGCGCCCGCGTGCCCGCGCTCGTTCTCCTGGACTGGCTGGTCCTGGAGCCGCCGCCTTCCTTCCGGGACGCGCTCCGGCGGCTGCAGAGCGCCGACCACTGGCTGAAGACGCGCGAGGAGCTCCTGGCCGCGTGGCAGAACGGATCGGACGAGGTGGGCCGGTACCTCTCCGAGGAGGTGCGGCCCTACGCGTTCGAGATGTGGGCCCGCGCCGCCCGCGCGATCGGGGAAGCCTACGACGCGGCGGGAAGCCCGCTGCGCGCTCTCACCGGGTTCCACCCCCCGGTCCCGACCCTGCACCTCTTCGCGTCCTCCAGCGACCCCGGCTTCCTGGAGAGACAACTCTGGTTCGCGCGACGCCAGCCGTGGTTCGACGCCCAGACCGTGGTCGCTCGGAGCCACTTCCCGATGCTGGAGGCGCCAGAGCCGATGGCGGGGACGATCGAGGACTTCGTGGCCGCGCGCGCCTTCCGCACCGCGTCGCCGCGCGAAGCCCGGCGGTGGTCCGCCGCGCTCCCGGCCCGAAGCGGAACCTCGCGCTGATCAGATCCGGGGCCGTATCCGCAGGTCGGGATCGGGACGGGGGGCGCCGGAGGTGAAGGCGACCCCCTCGTCCCTCCAGCTCTCGGCCAGGGCCACGAGCTGACGCGTGACCCGCAGCGCCCGATCGCCGCGAGCGAGCGCGTAGGGCGGGGCGTGGAAATCGCGGCCGGCGAGGAAGTCCCCGAAGCTCTTGCCTCCGGGACCGGACTCGTCCCCCCACACGCGCTCCAGGCCCTCCAGCGCCTCCTGGATCTCGGCGAACGCCGTTCGATAGCGCGTCCAGCGGTGCCGACTCCAGTCGAATTCACTCACGAGCATCCGGCCCGCCGCCTCGCCCCGCCGGGTGAGGGCGCCCACGACGTCCTTCGGCATCTCGAGGTTCAGGCCCCCTTCGTGCTTCTCGAAGTGGATGTGCACCACGCGGTCGTGGTAGCCGGGCAGCTTCATCTGGGTGCTGTCCACCCAGTTCTGCATGGTCTCCAGGATCGCGCGCACGAACCCCGTCAGCCCCCGGAAGCGGTTCCAGTCGGGGATGACCTCCTGCTGCGCGGTGCGCGGGAAGTGGACGTTCCTGGCCTGGTCCGCAGGGTCGGCCCTCTGGTCGCGGGGAAAAGGCCGGAGGTTGATGCCGAAGGTGGGCCGGCCGGGGACGAGCGCGTCGAAGAAATGGATCGGAAAGTTGCTGCCGATCCCGCCGTCGGAGAACCAGCAGCGCTCGAACTCGAGCCGCCGGTCGTCGCGGCCCTCTTGGTTCTCGGGCCGTCCCCAGTCCACCGCGTAGAGGGGTACGGCGCTCAGGAGGAGCGGGAAGCTCAGGCTCATTCGCACCGCCGCCACCACCGGGAGGTCGGCGGGCGCGGGCAGCCGCCAGGGGCTGTCCTCGGCGGCGGGGTAGAACCTCGCGGGGGTGGAGCGGCTCTTCATGAACTCCACCACCGGGCCGGGGAGCACTCGCCGCAGCTCGTCGGGACGGAAATGGAAGGCTCGGCTCTCGAAGGGGATCCGGTAGGGCCGGCCGTGCGTGAGGTTGCTGGTCACGACCTCGAGGTTGATCGCGCGGTCGCGCAAGGGCGGGATCTTCTCGTCCTCGGCCGCGGGGCCCGGGCGGCCCCGCCACAGCTCGCCGAACGTGAGCGGGTCGCCGCCCGCTTCCTTTCCCGCGACCTCGTTGACCTGGCGCGTCAGCCATTCACCGAGCGCGTCCTCGCGGCCCTCTCGGGTTCCGCTGCACAGGCCGAAGTTGTTCGCGCCCAGCGCGCGCCAGGCTCGTCCTACGAATGCGACGAGGCTCACCAGGAAAAGGCCCAGCAGGGCGGACGCCGCCCGCCACGTCCCGAGCGCGACCGGGGAAGGGGCCGCGCCGAGGAAGACGAGCAGACCCTCGGCCACTCCGACTCCGAGGCCGGCCCCGAGGAGCGACGCCACCGGGTGCGAGCGGAGGAGGGCGGCGGCGGCGAGGGTGATCTTGAAGGGCACGGCACCGGGTCCGATCAGGGCGAGCAGCACGCGGAACGCGGGGCGTGCGGCGGGCGCCGGCTGGAAGAAGGAGAGGAGCTTCTTCTCGAGAACCTGGGGCAGCCGCGCGAGCTCCTCGAAGCCCGCGTCGCTCCCCTGTCGCGCGCGCAGCTCGGCGGCCGCGGTCAGCGCGGCGGCGATGGCCCCCGCCGACGTGCCTCCGATGCTCTTGAAGCGGTATACGCGCGCGAGCTCGCGTACGGCCAGCGGATAGACGACGCCGCTCGTGATCCCACCCTTCATGACGATGTCGCACAGGGGCTTCGCGGGAGGGTTCATGGTCGCTCCTTCAATCCAAGAAAGACGGGAGATCAGCGGGCGTCGAGCGCATCGAAGAGACGCCGCATCTCCACCACGGTGTCGGCCTGGCCCGCCTGGCCGGCCCGGTTCACGGAATGCAGCTCCCCGCCCCCGAGGAGGGCGCGCAGCCGGGCCCACGGACCGGGAGCGAGGTCGTACAGCTCCCCTCCGCCGTCCGGCCAGAGCGTGTAGCGCCAGCGCGCAGTGCGCACGCTCCGGCCCAGCTCGGGCGGGAGCCGCGGCGCCACCGAGAAAGCGGCCTTCTTGAGGACCCGCTGCGGGTCCTCGACGAGCGGCCGGAGGCTCGTGCCCTCGAGGCCGGGAGGGGCGGGCAGGCCCGCGAGCTCCACGAGCGTCGGGTAGAGGTCGACCGACTCCACGAAACCGCCGGCGGCCGCTCCCGGCTGCTTCAGTCCCGGCGCGGCGAGGATGAGGGGGACGCGCAGCGAGGCCTCGTAGAGCGTGTTCTTGCGCCAGAGCCCCCCGTGATCGCCGAGGTGATAGCCGTGATCGCCGACGACGACGACGATCGTCCGCTCGCGCAGCTTCAGCCGATCGAGCTCGTCCAGGATCAGGCCCACCTGCGCGTCCACGAAGGAAACGCAGGCGTCGTAGGCGGCGATCGCGTGCCGTCGCAGATCGTCGTCACGCGGGTCCGGCCGGGCGGAGAGCAGGAGCCCGGCGCGAGGCGGAGGGCGGCGCGCCACCGCGATCTCCGGCACGTCCCTCCAGTCTTCCCCGGGCTCCGCCGGCCAGGCCACCTTGTCCGCCGGGTTCGCCGCGAAGTAGCGCAAGGGGGCGACCCAGGGGATATGGGGCTTGTTGAAGCCGGCGGCGATGAAGAACGGCCGGCCCTGCCGCTCTTCGATCAGGCGGACGACGCGGCGGGCCGTGCGCCCGTCGGGCTCGTCCGCATCTTCGTTGCTCGTGGCGGTCCAGGCGAGCGCCGGTCCTCCCCGGGCCAGCCGCTCGCGCCGCGGCGGCGGCTCGTTGGCCTCGTCCTCGGGGAGGTAGGGCGTGTGCTCCGCGACATCCCAGGCGAACTGGTCCTCGAACGGCCCGTGGTAGATCTTGCCCACGCGCGCAGTGAAGTAGCCGTGGGCGTGAAAGTGCTCCTGCAGGGGCACCGCCCCTCCGAGCCTCTCCCGGGGGGACTGGAGGTTGTCGAGCACCCCCGTGCGCTCGGGGCGACGGCCGGTGAGGATCGACGTGCGCGACGGGCTGCACGACGAGACCTGGCAGTAGGCACGATCGAAGCGCCGGCCCTCCCGCGCCAGGCGGTCGAGGGCGGGCGTGGGAACGCTCGCCCCGTAGCACCCGAGGCGGGGAGCGAGGTCGTCGATCATCACCAGGAGGACGTTGGGCCGCTCCACCCTCGCCTCCGCGGAATCGGGGGCCGGAGAGGGCGCGGGGAGGGCCGCCGCCTCCGGCCCCCCGTCGAGCAGTCGCTTCGACTCCGCGAGAACGACCTCCTGCCCGGGGGCCCGGGCCAGGTTCGTGAACTCGCCGGGGTCGCTCGAGTGGTCGAAGAGCTCGCGGCTCCCGTCGGGCCATTCCGTGTACCGGTAGCGCTCGCCGCGCACGCTTCGGCCGAGGGGGGCCGCCGTGCGCTGCGTCGCCGAGAAGGCGGTCCCCGCTCCGGATCCGCGTGCTCCCCCGAGCACGGAGGCCAGGCTGCGACCGTCGAGGCCGCTGGGGGGCGAGAGCGAAGCCAGCTCGGCGAGGGTCGGGTAGAGGTCGACCAGCTCGACCACCTCGGCCACGGGCTCTCCGGGCGGTCCCACTCCCGGGCCGACCACGATCAGCGAGGCGCGCAGCGCTTCCTCGAAGAGCACGTCGCTCCGGGGCCACCCATGGTCCAGGGCGGTGTCGCCCGCCACGACCACGAGCGTCCGCTCGCCCAGGCCGCCGCGATCGAGCCCCTCCAGGAGCGCGCCCACCTGGGCGTCGATCTGCGAGACGCGGGCCAGCTCGGCCACGCGCTGCCGGCGGCGCTGGTCCTCGGGCAGGGCGGCGGGCGCCGGCGCCGGCGCCCCCGCGTCGGCGAGGGCGAGAGCGGGCAGGCCCTCCGGATTGGCGGGCGGGGGCAGACGGACGCGGCGCGCGTCGTACGCTTCCACGAACTCGGCGGGAGGCAGCCGGCGCGGGTCTCCGGCTTCGAACGAGACGGCCAGGAACAAGGGGCGGTCCGGACGCTCGGCCAGCACCTCCTGCGCGCGCTTCCCCACCACCTCCGGCCCCGGCTCGTCCACGCGGTCCCAGAGGAAGGGCGCGTCCGAGGTACCCCCCACGAGCCGTCCCACCCGCGCGGTGAAGTAGCCTTTCGCGTGGAAGGCTTCCGCGAGCGGCACCGCGTCGCCGAGGCCCTCGCGCGAGGCGAGCTCGTCCCAGAGCCTCGTCCGCTCCGGGCGCCGCCCGGTCAGGATCGAGAGGCGGGAGGGCACGAGCGACGGGTACTGGCCGTAGGCGCGGTCGAAGCGCCGCCCGCGCGCGGCCAGCCGGTCGAGGTGGGGCGTCTCCGCTTCCCCGCCGTAGACACCGATCTCGGTCCCTACCCGATCGAGCATCACGAGAAGCACGTGGGGGCGATCGACGCGGGGAGCGGGGCTGCGGGGCGCCTCGCAGGCGAGGGCGACGAGGGCCGGGACGAGCACCGGCGCGTGTCGCATCCGCACCGTGCGAGGCTACGCGGCGGCGACGCTCGCCGTCAAACGCGGAGGCTCGTGCCCGCGGGGCCCGCGTCCTTGGTCCGGGCCCGAGCCGCGTGCTACGCTGGACGGTCGCGCTGCGCCCCGTCGCGCGCCCCGAGGAGAACTACCCCCAAAAGCATGGCCCGCTCCCCCGATTCTTGATCGCCGCCCTCGTGGTCGCGGCCGGGCTCGCCTGGGTGCTGGGCGACGCCTACCGGTACCCCCGGATCGAGCGCGTGATCCTCCTCGGCTTCGACGGCGCCGCCCCCAACCTCATCGCCCCCCTCCTGGCCGAGGGCAAGCTCCCCGCCATCCGCCGGCTCGTCGACGAGGGAGCCTACGGCCCCCTCCAGTCGGCCCAGCCCACGAAGAGCGCCATCCTCTGGAACTCGATCGCCACCGGCAAGACGATGATCAAGCACGGCATCGTCGACTGGACCTACGTCAACCAGCAGGGGCTCGAAGTCCCCTACCAGGATCGCAAGCGGCGGGTGAAGACGTACTGGGAGATCCTCGACGAGCGCGGCTTCCGCACGGGCACGCTGAACTGGTGGGTCTCCCACCCGCCCTTCCCCGTGGCCAACGGCTTCCTGGTCAGCAACGCCTTCAAGGCGCGGCAGGACCCGGCCACCGTCCACCCGCCCGAGCTGTTCGAGAGCCTGAACGCGCTCCGCTGGCACTACCCTGGCGACGTGGCCCCCGAGATGAAGCGGCTGGGGATCCCGGAGTGGCGGGAAGGGGACGCGACCATCCCCATCACGAACACCCGCTCGATCCTGCAGTCGTACGGGTACTACATCGCGCAGGACATGACGATCGACCGGGCGAGCGACTGGCTCTGGTCGAACCGTCCCGTGCAGGTCTTCTCCACCTACTTCCGGCTCGTGGACGTCACGAGCCACCTCGCCGACCACTACCTCGACCGCCAGCTCTACAACGAGGCGGTGGCCCGCGAGCGCGCGGGGACGTTCGATGCGGAGGAGGAAGCGAGGCTGGACGAGGCGTTCGCCCGCCTGCTCCGGCCCCTCTACGAGTTCATGGACCAGACCATCGCCAAGTACGTCGCGCGGATGGACCGCCGCACCCTGCTCGTCGTCTGCTCCGACCACGGCTTCCGCTTCTTCCAGGGGGCCTACTCGCACGCCAACGCGGCGCAGAAGCCGCCGGACGGGGTCGTGTTCCTCTACGGCGCCGGCATCCGCCGGGGCGAGCGGCTCCAGGGCGCGACCCTCTACGACATCGCTCCCACGATCCTCTACGCGATGGGCCAGCCCACGGCCGCGGACATGGACGGCACGGTGCTGCGCCCGGGCTTCTCCCCCGGACACCTGCGGCGCTTTCCCGTCCGCACCATCGCGAGCTACGAGGCCCGGCCCCGCGACGCCGCTCCCGACGCGGGGAGCCCCGAGTTCGACCAGGACCTGATCCGCGACCTCACGACGATCGGCTACATCGGAGGAGCGACGCCCACGCCGCCGGCCTCGCCGCCGGCGTCGCCTTCCTCCCCGCCCTCGCCCCCGCGGTAGCCGGGACCGCCGCTCACACGGACGCCGGTCGCGCTGGCACTCGCGCCGCGCGACTGCCACTCCGGGCCGCGACGCGCGTGCTAGGATCGCGCCATCGCGATCCGAGGAAAACCTGGGACCCTTCGAGAATCCCGACGACGACGCGATCCGCGGCCTCCTGGAGCGCGTGCGCCGGATCGTCGTGGTCGGACTCTCTCCCAAGCCGCATCGCGACTCGAACCGCGTGGCCCGCTACCTGCTCGCGCGCGGCTTCGAGGTCGTCCCCGTCTACCCGCGCGAGGACACGATCCTCGACCAGCCGGCCTTCCGGCGCGTTCAGGACGTGCCGGGCCCGTTCGACCTCGTGGACGTGTTCCGGCGCAGCGAGGAGCTGCCCTCCGTGTTCGCGGACGCCCTCGCCGCCCGGGCTCCCGCCCTCTGGCTCCAGATCGGGTGCATCGACTTCGACGACGCGCGGCGCGCGCAGGAGCTCGGGGTGACGGTGGTCATGGACCGCTGCCTGATGGTCGACCATGCACGGCTGCTCGGCCGGGAGCGGGTCCGGCCTTGAGGGACAAGGAATGTCCCGGGAAGTGACGCCAAGGGACGATCCACGGGGAGCCGGCCGTCGCCCGGTTTTGGCCGACAAAGCCAATCGGGCGAATCCTTTGGGTGTCCCGGGGTCGAGCCGGGCGACCGCTCGCACGGTTCGTGCAGTAGACAGGTCCGCAAGCCCCCGGGCCGCGCCCGGGAGGAGGGAACGCGATGCCGAATAGCCTCGTACGCGGGGAGACGGCGCTCGAGTTCTTTCGCGAGCAGCTCGGCAAGGCCATGGAGCACCAGCGCGTCTCCACCTCGGCCTTCACGGAGTACTACCTCGTCAACCTGCTCGCCGCCTTCATGCGCGGCGACAGCCTCCCCGGGCGCGAGGAGGGGTACGACGAGGTGCCCCTCGCTCTCCTGTACGTACGGGCCCTCGACGCCTCGCCCCTCGAGCGCGCGAGAAGGCTGCGGGCCACCGGCGATACCGCGCTGTTCGTCTCCGGGTTCTTCGCGGAGAGCCTGGGCGACCCGCAGGCCGACGTCCGGTACTACACGATCCTCGGCGGGCGCGCGTACTCTCGCCTGAGCCGCGAGCACGAGGGACGAGGGCGGCCGGGCCCCGCGGTCTTCTCGGAGCTGGCCGAGCGCTTCCGGCAGTTCGTGGACGTGCTCGCCGAGGTCTCGGAGCAGAGCCGGCTCTCGAGCCCGGCCTCCGTGCTCCGCCTCTACGAGCGCTGGGTGCAGACGGGAAGCCGGCGCGCGGCCGCGCTGCTCGCGGCGCAGGGGATCAGCCCGGTGCCGCCCGGTGAAGACCGGCTCCATTGAGCCTGACTCCCCTGCTCGTCGAGGTGCAGCGCCGGCTGGAGAGCTTCTACGCGCTTCCCGCGGAGCCGCCGGTCAGCGATTTCCTGATCGCCCAGGACGAGGCGGCGCACCTGCCCGGGGGGGGCAGCCGCACCCTGGTGAGCCAGGAGGGGGACGAGGTCTCGCTGGCGGTCGTGCTCGACCGGAGCGTGGGCGAGGACCTGGCCCGGGCCGATCCCCGGGAGAAGCTCGACGGCACCAACCTCGGCGCCTTCTCGACCCTGACCGAGGAAGTAAGCCACTTCCTCTACCTCATGTACCGCGCGCGCGCCTCCCGCTCCGCTACCCGGCTCGAGCTCGAGCTGCAGGCGGAGGTGGACAAGTACCTGACCGCCGCGTTCTTCCTGAGCCTCCAGAACGAGGGGGCCCTCTCCACCCGGCTGCGTCACCTGCTCTTCCGGAGCTACCGGCTGGCCGACGGCCTCTCCGCCGAGAGCGCCGAGCGCTACCGCGTGGCCTCGAGCCTCGCCGACCGCTACTGCGGCTGGCTCGAGACGCGGTTCCTGCGCGCGTCGCGGCTGTCCGATCTCGCGCGCGAAGCGCGCCGCTTCTACCGGCTGGGACAGCGGGAGAAGCTCGAGAAGATCGCGGAGATCCATTGACCGGAGCCGACCCCGAGGAGCATGCCCGCGCGGTGGCCGCGGAGCTCAAGGCCGCGCGCCACCTCCGCATGGTCGTGGACCTGACCACGGCCGTGCTCCGGCAGGGCCGGCTCAGCCGCGAGGAGGCGGAAGAGCTGGTGGCGGCCGCGCGCAAGCGCGCCCTCGAGCTCTTCCCGGGCAAGGAGTCGACCTACGAGATCGTGCTCGCCCCGCGCTTCGCCCGTCTCATGGACGAGTTCGCGAGCCCCGCGCCGCGGCCGGGCGTGCTTCCTTTCCGCCCCCGCTGATCCACCGGGGCGGCCGGATCACCTGGTCACGAGGACATAGTCGCGCAGCACGCCCTCGCCGTCGTAGAAGAGGAAGTAGACCATGTCCCCGGCGACGTGGATGCGGGTCTTCGGATAGCGGCGGGCCTTGTCGAGGATCGCCGGCCCCTTGTCCTTTCCCCGCTCGGCCACGACGCGACGCAGCTCTTCCTCCGTCGCCGGAGCCGCCACCAGCCGGCTCCCTTCGTCTTCGAGACCGCGGGTCACCCGATCCATCGACGGCTGCTGCTGCACGAGCCGGCGCAGGCGCGTGTCGTGGGTGGTGAAGCGGCGGATGTCGAACGCCCACGCCCCGAGCCACAAGGCCATGTAGAGGGCCAGGCTCGCGAGAACGACGCTTCCGGCGATCACGAGGGGGCGGCTCGGCATCTTCGATCGTGCTCCGCGCCTCAGTGTCCATTGTAGAATCCAGCCTTCTCGAGCCAAAGGAGCCCTCATGCGAGTAGCGGAGAGCCGCGGGACTTGGCCACTGCGGGTCCGCTGAAGCGCGCCGAGAGGGCGCTGCTCGCCTTCGCCCTCGGCTATCCCCAGGCCTACGAGGACCACCCCTGGGGGGAGAGCGTGGTCAAGGTGAAGAAGAAGGTCTTCGTCTTCCTCCACGTCCCCAGCCGCGAGCTCCACATCACGGTCAAGCTGCCGGCCTCGGGAGCGGTGGCGCTGGGTCTTCCGTTCGTCGAGCCCACCGGCTACGGCCTGGGCAAGAGCGGCTGGGTCACGGCCACGTTCGGCGCGAAGGATCGGCCGCCCGTCGAGGTGCTGATGCGCTGGATCGACGAGAGCTACCGGGCGGTGGCCCCGAAGTCGCTGGTGGCGGCGCTGCCCCCCGCGGGATCCCCGCCTCCGCCGTCCCGATCGCCGCGCCGGCCCCGAGCTTCCCGCCGGTCCGCGGCCAAGCGCAGAAAGTAGGCGAGACCCATATGCTTCTCATCGTCTGGCAGTTCCGACCGGCGCCGGGGCGGGAGGCGGAGTTCACGCACGCCTACGGATCCGACGGCCCGTGGGTTTCGCTGTTCCGGAAGGCCGCGGGCTACCGCGAGACGACTCTCGCCCAGGACGCCTCCGACCCGGGCCGGTTTCTCACGCTCGATTGGTGGGACTCGGAATCGTCCTTCGAGGTGTTCAAGCGCGACCATGGATCGGACTACGCGGCGCTGGACGAGCGGTGCGAGGCCCTGTGCGCGGAAGAGCGGCCGCTCGGACGCTTCCAGGTCCCGGCGACGCCCCCGGTCGAAAAGAGCACGCAACGATGACGGCGAGCCTCGCCCGCTGGCTGATCGCGGGGACGGGCGTCGTCCAGCTTCTCGCCAACGCCATGACGCTCGTGAGCGGCCTCCCCAAGATCCGGCAGGAGGCGGCGGCGGGCGCGCTCAGCGAGCGCTTCGGGGACCTGCTGAGCGTGGCCTGGACCTACTCGGCGGTCGCGAACCTGTGCCTGAGCGCCCTGCTCGTGCTCGTCTCCGCCCCCGCCGCCCAGGGTGACCCGGTGGCCCGCCGGGTCGCCGGGGGCATCGGCCTCTACTACGTCCTTCTCGGCCCCGCGCTCTACCTCGTCGGTCTCCGCCGCCACGCCGGCCTTCTCGTCTTCTCCCTCCTCGGCCTCGTGGTCCTGGGCGCCCTGCGCTTCGGCCGCGGCTAGCCCCTCGGTTCCCTGCCGAAGGCTTCCTGGGGAGGGCGAACGCGACGTACGTCCCCCCCGAGCGGCCACCGTCCTTGCCCCCGCCCGCGGGCGTGACCACGAACTGGCGGCCCGCCACCTCGTAGGTGGCGGGGGTGCCCGTCCCCGAGAAGGGCAGGTTGGCTTCCCAGAGCAGCCGGCCCGTCGCCTTGTCGAAGGCGCGGAACTTCCGGTCGAAGCTCGTGGCGCCGATGAAGACGAGTCCGCCCGCGGTGACGATGGGCCCGCCGTAGTTCTCGCTGCCCGTGTCCTTCAGGCCCTTGGCCGCGAGATCCGGATACTCCCCGAGCGGCACCCGCCACGCATGCTCTCCCGTGTCGAGGTTGATGGCGGTCAGCGTGCCCCACGGCGGCGCGATCGCCGGGTAACCGTCCGGATCGAGGAACTTCCGATAGCCGGTGAAGCGGTACTTCACGCCGACCGGAGACGGCGACCCGTGGTCGACTCCGCGGTCCTCACCGGTCTTCAAGTAGTCCACGAGGGCCGACACCTCGGCCGGCGACAGCGCCGGGAACCCGGGCATGCGCCCGACGCCCTGCCGGATCGCCCGGACGATCTCGCCGTCGGGCCGGCGATTGGCGACGCCGACCAGGGACGGCATCTGCGGGGGGGCCCCGCGCCGGTCGTCCTGGTGGCATCCGGCGCAGCTCCTCAGGTAGATCTGCTGGCTGCCGCGGCCCGCCACGTTCGGGGCCAGGCTCCCCGTCCACGCCATCTCGTTCGCGTTCACGTAGAGCAGGGCGCTCTCGGGATCGAAAGCGGGCCCCCCCCACTCCGCACCGCCGTCGTAGCCCGGAAAGACGACGGTCTCCTTCCCGACGCTGAAGGGCACGAACTGTCCCTCGTTGCGAAACGTGCGGAACCTCTCGAGCGCGCTCCTCCCGGCCTTCGGGGTCCGATTCGTGAGCTCGTCTTCCGTGAGCGCCTGGCGCGCGAAGGGGGCCGGCTTCGTGGGCAAGGGCTGGGTGTCCGCCGCCACCTCGTCCTCGACCGTGCTGGGGGGGAAGCGATGGTACTCGATCGGGAAGAGGGGGTCGCCGTTCGCGCGATCGAACAGGAAGATGTACCCGTGTTTGGTCGTCTGCGCCACGGCCGCGATCCGGCGACCGCCGTGGGTGACGGTGACCAGGCTCGGGGGGGCCGGGAAGTCCCGGTCCCAGAGGTCGTGCCGCACCGCCTGGAAGTGCCAGATCCTCTTTCCGGTTTCCGCCTCCAGGGCGAGGAGCGAGTTCGCGAACAGGTTGTCGCCCCTGCGATTGGCGCCGTAGAAGTCCGCGGCCGCGGATCCGGTGGGTACGTAGAGAACGCCGCGCTCCTCGTCGAGGGCCATCCCCGCCCAGTTGTTGGCGCCTCCCGCGAACGTCCAGGCGTCCTTGGGCCAGGTCTCGTAGCCGGGCTCACCGGGGTGGGGGATCGTGTGGAAGATCCAGCGCAGCTTCCCCGTCCTCGCGTCGAAGGCTCGGACGTGCCCGGGAGACGAGGGCAGCTCCTCGCCCACCCGCCCGCCGACGATGACGAGGTCCTTGTACACGATGGGCGGCGTGGTGAGCCGGACCGACTGCTCCTCCGCGCGTCTTCCGAGGTCTTCACGCAGGTCGATCCGCCCCTCGCGGCCGAACCCGGCGATCGGCCGTCCCGTCCGGGCGTCGAGCGCGTAGAGGAATTGATCCTGGGCGGCGAAGATCCGGCCGGCCTCACCGCTCGGCCAGTAGCCGGTCACCCCCCGATTCGGCCCGCTGCCTTCGATCGTGGAGTCGAACCGCCAGCGCAGGGCGCCGGTGGCGGCGTCGAGGGCCACCACCCTGTGCTTCGGGGTCGTGACGTAGAGAACGCCGTCCACGACGATTGGATTGGTCTGGAGGCCCCCTTCCTCGCCCGAGTCGTACGTCCACGCCACCTCGAGCTGGCGAACGTTCTCCCGGTTGATCTGGTCGAGCTCCGAGTAGCGGATGCCCTCCGGCCCGCCGCCATACGCGGGCCAGCCGCGATGGGGCCGACGTGAAGGACCCGGTGCCGGGGCGAGGCCGCACCCGGCGGACAGGATCGCCAGCGACAGGATCGGAAGGAGCTTCATTGCGGTCAGGCGGCAGAACCCGGATCATACAGTCCGTGCAGCCTTCGGACGCTCGGATGCGCATCGGCGTCGATCTCGGAGGCACGAAGATCGAGGCGATAGCGCTCGATGGCGGCGGCGAGGTGCGGGCACGGCGGCGCGTGCCCACGCCCCGCCAGGACTACGATGCGACCCTGCGGGCGATCGCGGATCTCGTGACCGCGATCGAGGCCGAGACCGGCCAGCGGGGCAGCGTGGGCATCGGGATGCCGGGTGCCCTCTCCCCCGCCACCGGCCTCGTCAAGAACGCGAACTCCACCTGGCTCATCGGGCGCCCGCTCGCCGAGGACCTGGGCCGGCTGCTCCAGCGCCCCCTGCGCTTCGCGAACGACGCCAACTGCTTCGCGCTTTCCGAGGCGGTGGACGGGGCGGCCGCAGGCGCGCGCGTCGTCTTCGGGGTGATCGTGGGGACGGGCACGGGCGGGGGGGTGGCAGTGGACGGCCGGGTCCTCACCGGCCCCAACGCGATCGCGGGCGAGTGGGGACACAACCCGCTTCCGTGGCCCCGCGAGGGCGAATGGCCGGGTCCGCCGTGCTACTGCGGCAAGACGGGATGCGTGGAGACGTTCCTGTCCGGTCCCGGCCTGGCCCGCGACTACGCGGCCGGCGGCGGGCCGGGTGCTCTTCCCGCGGAGGAAATCGCGGCTCGCGCCGCCCGCGGTGAGCGCGCGGCAGAGCAGGCGCTCGTCCGTTACGAGGACCGCATGGCGCGCGCCCTGGCGTCGATCGTCAACGTGCTCGACCCCGACGTGATCGTGCTGGGGGGCGGCGTGTCCCACATCGAGCGTCTCTACGCCAACGTCCCGCGGCTCTGGGCCGCCCACGTCTTCTCCGACCGCGTGGACACGCGGCTCGTCCCGCCAAGGCACGGGGCGGCGAGCGGTGTCCGGGGGGCGGCCTGGCTCTGGGGGGAAGGCGAAGCCTGAGAAAGCCTCAGGGCGGCGGGCGACTCAGGAAGCGCTTCTCCGTCCATAGAAAGATCGGGATGGAGAGCGCGGAGAGCGCGGCGGCCACCGCGAACGCGCGCGGGAAGCCGAAGTGCTGGGCGAGGCCTCCGATCGTGATCGAGCCCGTTCCGATCCCGGTATCGAAGGCGGCGAGGATCCCGCCGAAGGCCGCGCCCCGGCGGCTCGCATCGACGTGCTTCACGACGTGGGCCACGAAGGAGGGGTACATGTTGCCGAATCCGGTGGCGAACACCACCGCGGCCAGGACCATCAGACCGCGGGTGCGGGCGAACGGGAGGAGGAGAAGGCCGAGCGAGGCGAGGCCCAGGCAGGGAAGCAGCACTCGCCGATAGCCGACGCGGTCGGCCAGGCGTCCGGACCCCAGCCGGGTCACGATGACGACGAGGGCGAAGGTCGTGAAGAAGATCCCCTTGGGGACGATGCCGTTCTGCTCCGCGTACACCGCCACGAAGCTCGTCACTCCCCCGTAGCCGAAGGACACCACGAAGAGCGACAGGGCCACCGCCACCACCCGCCACTCCACGAGGTGGGGACCGAAGAATCGCCCGCGGGACATTCGGGCGGCCACGTCCGTCTCGGGCAGGGTGAACGCGATGGCCGCCATGAGCAGGTTGAGAAGGGTTCCCTCCGCGCACAGCCAGGCCCAGCCATGGTGGTTCATGACCCAGAAGCCCACGTTCGGGGCCACCGCCACCGCGAGCATCGTGGACATGCCCCAGTAGCCGATCCCTTCCGCGCGGCGGCTCTCGGGGATCGCGTCCGTCATGTAGGCGGAGGACGCGGAGAGGAGGCCGGACCAGGCGAGCCCGTGGAAGAAGACGAGGACGAGGGGGACCACGTAGCTCCCGCTCAGGGCGTAGGCCACGAAGAAGCCCGCGATGATCAGGCTGGTGGTGATCAGCATCCGGCGCTTGCCCACGCGGTCCGCGAGCGCGCCCGTGACCGGGGCGGAGAGGGCAGAGGCGTAGGTCAGGAAGCCGAGGAAGAGGCCGGCCGCGAACTTGTTGCCCCCGAGGCCGAGGATGCGGAAGGGAGCGGTGGGTAGGAGCTGGAACGCGGACAGGAAGACGGTGAAGGTGAAGCCGCACATGGTGAAGAAGCGGACGGTGAAGAGGCGGTCGTCCGAGGCGGCCATGAACCCGCGACTCTGTTACCTGGTCACTCCGCGGGAGCGTCACCGAGCAGGCTCTCGCAGGGGAGCGTCTCCGGCCCGTTCTCCGTGCAGACCGCGTACTCGCTGCGCTCGCCCCCCATGCTGGCGTAGAAGCTCACGCCCGCGTGGCGGCCGTCGCGGGCGAGGACGTAGAAGGTGACCCCGGCCTTGGGCAAGCCCTTGCTGTTGAGGAGCCGCTTCTCCACGGTGTTCGCCTGGATGCGCTTGAGAACATCGAGGGCCGCGTCCTTGGGGGACATTCCTCGCCGGAGGTTCTCGACGATCGCGAAGGAGGACAGGTTGTAGAGGTTGTACTCTCCGCGGCCCGTGGACCCCGCCGCACCCACCTCGCCGTTCACGTAGAGCCCCGCCCCGAGGATGGGCGAGTCTCCCACGCGGCCCGGGATCTTCCAGGCGAGCCCGCTGGTCGTGGTCACCCCGCACACCTCCCCGGTGGGGCCGACCCCGTCGCAGTTGATGGTTCCGTAGGCGTGGTGCGGATCGAGCAGCCCTTCCTTCACCATCTGGTCGCGGGCCCGATCTCCGGCCTCGGTGCGCTTGGCGGGATCGAGGTAGTGCACGGGGTCGATCCGCCGCTTCCACTCCAGCCACTTCCGGCGGGAGTTCTCGGTGTTGAGATCGTCCTCGATCTTGAAGCCGAGATCGCGCGCGAAGCCCTGCGCGCCCGCTCCCACGAGGAGGTGGTGGTCGGTGTCGTCGATAACGGCCTTGGCCACCAGCGACGGCGTGCGCACGCCCTCGAGCGCGGCCACGCCCCCGGCGCGCCGCTTCGGCCCGTGCATGCAGCAGGAGTCGAGCTGGACGACGCCGTCGGCGTTGGGAAGCCCGCCGTAGCCGACGCTGTCGTCCTCGGGATCGAGCTCCACGATGTTCACGCCCGCGATCAGCGCGTCGAGGACGTCCTCGCCCTTCACGATCCGCGCGAAGGCCTCCTCCACCGCCGTCCGGGGGCCGCCGTTCTTGTACTTGTTGCCGTTGGCCGAGGCCACGACCACGGGGCGCGTGGACCGAGGGGCGAGAACGACCGGAGCCACCACCGGCGCTACCGCCGCGGCCGCCCCCGCCTTGACGAACTCACGACGTCCGAGCAATCGCTTCATCGTCCCTCCTCGAAGATCTGGGCGAGCTCCCACTTGCGGATCGTATCCTCCACGAGCCGCCCCACCTTGTCGTTGACCTTCGCGTAGTATGCCCTGGCCTTGGCCGCGTCGAAGGTCGGATAGCCCTGGCCCTCCTTGTAGAGCCCGATGCTCGACGGGAACGGGTAGGCGCTCCAGGTGCCGGCCGCGGGATAGGCGGTCGCCAGCTCCCGGCGGTAGCGCTCGGTCAGCACGGAGGAGGGATCGATCGCCTGCACGAAGGCGGTCTCGTTCTCGCCCGCGTGTCCCCCGTCCTCCCCGAAGACCTCCGCCGTCACGTCCGAGCAGTACGACCACCAGTTCACGACCAGCGTCCTCACGCGCTCCTCTCGGCCCACGTCCTGGGCGAGGGCCGAGAGGAGCGCGGTTTGCCCTCCCCCATGGCCGTTGATCAGGATGATGTTCCGGAAGCGGTTCCGGGCCAGTCCTACCAGCACGGCCCTCACGTAGGCGCGATACGCATCCTCGGGCACGGTGAACGCGCCGGGATAGGCGTCGAGGGAACCGGTGAAGCCGTAGGGGATCACGGGGGCCACGAACGCGTTCACGCGCGGCGCGATCTCGCGCGCGATCGCCACCGGCGCCAGAATGTCCGCGCCGTTGGCGGTGACGCCGTGGCGCCTCGAGAGTGCCCAGGGGGAGGAGCACGGTCTGCACCCGCGCCGGCACCCACTCGCGGAACTCCATCCAGTTGATCCGCTCCAGCTCGCGGGTCCGGGGCGGCGGCTCGGCCGCGGCGGCGGCGGTGGCGAACAGCAACACGGCGACGGCTCGGGGCATGGGCAGCTCCTCGTCAGGACGAAGGCCCGAATGCTAGCAGGGTCGTGGCGGGAGGTCGCGTCGTCCGCAGGGGACGGGCCCGTACATGTCGGTGGACAGCGGGCCCGACGTTCCGGGGCCGCGGCTCGGCGACGAAAGCCTGAATCCCTTCGCCTTCAGCGAGTCACCCCTGCCCCTTGAGCGCACGGGATGCTGGCACGACCGTTGCTGATCCCGTGACCTGATTCGGACGAGGGGCATTGCCGAGCGGCACGCGCGAGGACGCGAAGGAGTGATCTTGAGAAAGCTTTCGAAAGAGGTGAGTCGCCGCGAGGCGCTCGGGACGCTGGGCGCGGCGGTGGGAGCCGCCGTCGCCGCCGGGTGCTCGTCGCCCACCGCAGGCGAGCTGCCGACGACCACCAGCCCGGCCTCGACCGCGACTCCCGTCGCCAGCGGCGCCTGCGCGGTCTCCCCCAACGAGACCGCCGGTCCCTATCCCAGCCTGAGCGACTTCTTCCGCAGCGACATCACGGAAGGCAAGCCGGGCCTGCCCCTCACCCTGACCCTCACCGTGGTCAACGCCGCCAACGCCTGCGCCCCCGTCGCGAACGCGCAGGTGGAGGTCTGGCAGTGCGACGCCGACGGCCACTACTCGCAGTACAACCAGCAGGGCTACAACGGCACCGCCCAGTCGTTCCTGCGCGGGATCCAGATGACCGATGCGAGCGGGCGCGTCACCTTCAACACCATCTTTCCCGGCTGGTACGCGGGGCGCGCGACCCATATCCACGTCGAGGTGGTGCTGAACGGCCGCTCCGTCAAGGTCACCCAGATCGCGTTCCCGGAGAGCGTGACCGCGGCGGTCTACGCCACCGGCGTCTACGCGCCGAAGGGCCAGAGCCCGACCTCGAACGCCTCGGACAACGTGTTCGCGGACGGGGTCCAGAACGAGCTGGCGAGCCTCGTGGGGAGCCCGACCAGCGGCTACACCGCGACCCTCACGGTGGGCGTCTCGGTCTGATCCGTCAGAACGGCAGGCGCGGGCGGAGGTAGAGGAGCGCGGCCACGAGAGGAAGCGCGAGGGCGGTCCGCCATTCGCGGTTCTTCCGGACGCGGGACGAGTGGAAGCGCGACGCGCGGGGTCCCGCCGGGCGCAGGCGGGGCCGGAAGAGCGGCACCGCCGCCGCCCATTCTGCGTAGGCCGTGCCGAACTTGCCGCTCAAGAAGAGAGCTTCCTCGCGGATCACCGACGGGTAGAAGGACAGGAGATATACGGCCGCGGCGAGGGCGACCCACGGACTGGCCGCAGCCACGGCCACGCCCGCGGCCATGATCACGCTGCCCAGGTAGAGCGGGTTCCGGGTGTGGGCATAGGGACCGCCGGTGGCCAGGCTCCGCGTCTTATCGATGTGGCCCGCCGCCCAGAGCCGAAGCGCTTCGCCGAGGACGGCGAGGAAGAGGCCGATCAGCAGCGAGCGGGCGGTGGGACGCGCGAGGACGAACGCCGCGATCCCCGCGATCCAGCCGACGGGGACGCGCAGCCTAGACGGCAAGCCGCCGACCTGCAGGGAGGGCGAGCCGGCGCTCCACCGCCGTGAGCGCCTCGCCCACCGGGATCCCGGCCATGATCCCGTCGTGGCGCGGACAAACGCGGCGGTGGCAGGGCGCACAGGGCGGGGCCCGGCGCAGCACCACGTCCGCGGGGTCGAAGGGGCCGTTTCGCGCGGGGTCGGTCGGCCCGAAGAGCGCGACCACGGGGGTGCGCACCGCGCACGCGAGGTGGAGCGTTCCCGTGTCCCCCGCCACCACCACGCGAGCCCGCCGTGCGAGCTCGACGTAGTCGAGAAGGCTCGTGGGGAACGACCGCATGGCCGCCCCGCCGGAAGCGGCCACTACCCTTCCCGCCAGATCCTCCTCACCAGGTCCCCAGGTCACGATCGAAGCGAGGCCGTGCGCGCGCAGCCCCCGGGCCAGCTCGCCGAAGCTCTCGGCCGGCCAGAGCTTGCTCGCCCAGCCTCCGCCCGGGTTGAGCACCGCGAACTCGCGGAGGCCCAGCCCGGCCAGTCCCGCTTCCACGCGGGGACCGGCATCGGGCGCGGGCGGGAGCGGAAACTCGCGGAGCCCGATCGCGTCGATGCCCAGGGCCCGCAGCAGCGCGAGGTTCTTGTCGATGACGTGTACGGCTTCCGCGGGAAGCGACACCTTCTCGTCGAGCAGGAGCGAAGACGCGCGCTCGCGCCGCCAGGGGCCGGCGTAGCCAATCACGCGCCGCGCGCCGGAGACGCCACGCCCAGGCTGAAGACTTCCAGAGTCCCTGGAAATCCAGGGCCACGTCGAAGCGCGCGCGCGCAAGGCACTGACCGCCGCCCCGGCGTCCGACACGCGAAAGGCCTTGACCGCGGGGATCGTGACGACCCGGGAGACGAGCGGGTTTGCGTCGAGCAGGACCCTGGAGGCCGGCTCCACGAGCCAGCCCACCTCGTGGCCGGCTCGGTGGAGCGCCCTGAGGGCGGGCAGCACGTGCACCACGTCGCCGATGGAGGACGTGCGGACGACGAGAGCCCTCACCGGCGCCACCTTTCCAGCAACGCTCGCGTGTCGTGGTCCTTGGGGTCGCCCACGATCGCCACCCGCCCTCCGTAGGAGCGGACCACGTCGCGCTCGGGCACGGTTTCGGGCGTGTAGTCGGTCCCCTTGCAGTGAACGTCGGGCCGGAGGGTCAGGAGCAGCCGGCCCGCGTCGTCCTCCTCGAAGACGACCACGTGGTCGACAGCGCGCAGGGCGGCGACGAGGAGGGCGCGATCCCCCGCCGACTGCACGGGCCGTCCCTCCCCCTTGAGCCGGCGCACGGAGTCGTCGCCGTTGACCCCCACCACCAGCACGTCGGCCTCCGCTCGTGCGCCTTCGAGATAGCGGACGTGCCCGACGTGGAGCACGTCGAAGCAGCCGTTGGCGAGGGCGATCGTCTTCCCCGCGCCCCGCGCCTCGGCCACGCGCCGGGCCACCTCCTCGAGCGTGCCGATCTTGCTCGCGGCCTTCCTCACCCGTCGCTCTCCACCGCCGCGAGCAGCTCGTCCGCAGACACGGTGGCGGTGGCGTGCTTCGTCACCACCACCCCGCCCGCGTAGTTGGCGAGCCGGGCCGCTTCCGACGGCCGCGCCCCCGCGGCGAGGGCGAGGGTGAAGGTGGCGATCACGGTGTCGCCCGCCCCCGTCACGTCCGCGACCTGGTCGGTCCCGTGAATCGGGATGTGGAGAGGCGCCGTCCCCGGCTCGAACAGCGCCATCCCGTCGCGGCCCCGGGTGATGAGCACCGCCTCCGCACGCAGCCGGCGCAGCAGCGTGCGCCCCGCCGCCTCCAGGCGCTTGCGATCGAGGCCGATCGTGATCCCGAGCGCGGCTTCCACCTCCGCCTCGTTGGGCGTCACCGCGGTGATGCCCCGATATCGCAGCAGGTCGAAGCGCGAGTCCACGGCCACGGGCACGCGCCGGCGCCGGGCGAGGGCCACCGCCGCCCCCACGACCTCCGGGCTCAGCAGGCCGAACCCGTAGTCGCTGACGAGCACGCCGTCGAGGGGCCCCCGGAAGGACCGCAGCTGCCGCACGAGCGCCGATCGCGCCTCGCTCCGCCGCGGAAGGGCGGTGGCCCGGTCCAGGCGCACCACCTGCTGCCGGGCGGAGTGCATGCTTCCGGCCAGGATGCGCGTCTTCACCGGGGTGGCGTAGCCGGCCTGGGTGGCCACGTGGCCGACTCCGATCCCCCGCGACCGCAGGAGGCGCCGCAGATCGCGTCCGTGCGCGTCCGGGCCGAGCACCCCGAAGGGGAGGGGCGTCCCCCCCAGCGTGCGGATGTTGTGGACGGCGTTGGCACCTCCGCCCAGGCGGACGTCGGTCGAGTCGTGCTGGAGGATGAGCACGGGCGCCTCGCGGCTGACCCGCTGCACGCGACCGTAGACGAACTCGTCGGCTACGAGGTCCGCGACCACGAGCACGCGCCGGCCGCGGAAGGCCCCTACGAGCTCGCGCAGCCGCTCCTTCACGCCTTCTCTCCGCCGGCCACGATGCGCTCCACCGCTTCGAGCAGGTGCTCGGCCACGAGGTCGGCCGGGCGGGGCCACCGCGGGGCGAGATGCGTCCACTCCCCGAGCCCGTAGCCGCTCTTCACGAGGGCCCCCCGCGCGCCCACGCTCCAGGCGAGCTGGAGGTCGCCCTCGCGGTCGCCCACCACCCAGGAGCGGGAGAGGTCGGCCCCCAGCTCGGCCTCCGCACGCTTCAAGAGGCCCGGCCGGGGCTTTCGGCAATCGCAGTCCTGGCGGTAGGGCGGCTCCCCCACCGACGGGTGGTGCGGGCAGAAGTAGACCCCGTCGAGACGCGCGCCCCCGCCGGCCATGGCCTTGCCGAGCGCGCCGTGCACCTCGTGGATCACCGATTCGGGAAAGTAACCCCGCGCCACTCCCGCCTGGTTCGTGACCACCACCGCCAGCCAGCCCGCGCGGTTGAGGAGACGCACCGCGTCCACGGACCAGGGGTAGAGCCGGAAGCGCGAGACGTGGTTGACGTAGCCCACCTCGTGCGACAGCGTCCCGTCCCGGTCCATGAAGACGGCGCGCCTCAAGCCATGATCTCCAGCGCGGCCTCCGCGACGCGGTCGACGCCAATCCTCCGCATGCAGCGGTGGTCGATCGGGCACTCGCGCAGGAGGCAGGGCGCGCACTCCACGTGCTCGCGGACGAGGCGCGCCCGGCTTCCCACGGGCGCGGTCTCGCGCCAGTCGGTGGAGCCGAAGACGGCCACGAGCGGCACGCCGAGGGCGGCGGCGAGGTGCATGGGGCCGGAGTCGTTCGTCACCAGCGCCCGCAGCCGGGAGAGGACGCCCAGGAGCTCGGGCAGCGTCGTCTCGCCGCTGAGGACCCGCGCAGGGGTGCGCATCATCCCCGCCACCGCTTCCCCGAGCCCCCTCTCGGCGGCGCCCCCCAGGATCGCCACCTTCGACCCCGTCCGCCGCGCCACGACGTCCGCCACTGCCGCGTAACGCTCCGGAAGCCAGCGCTTGGCCGTTCCGTAGAAGGCGCCCGGGATTCAGGCCGAGCCACGGGCCGTCCCCCGCCAGCTTTTCTCCCCCGCGCCGGGACCACTCATCGGGGCAGCGCAGGGACGTGTCGGGCGCACCCGACACGTGGAGGCCCAGGCCGGCGAGCATCGAGCGATAGTAGTACACCTGGCTTCGGCCCCGGACGTCGGCGGGCACGGGCAGGGTGCGGGTCAGGAGCGGGCCGCGGCCATCGGTGGCGTAGCCCCAGCGCTCGGGAACGCCCGCCCGCCAGACCGTGAGCGCGGTCCCGAAAGAGTTCGGAAGGAGGAGGGCGAGGTCGAAGGCCTCACGAAGGGCGGCCACGTCCCGCCCCGCCCCCCGACCCTCCACCACCTCGTCCACCTCCGGCACCGCGCGGTAGAGGTCGGCCACCCACGGACGGGCGAGCACCGTGAGCCGCGACCCGGGGAAGTTCCGCCGGAGGTCGCGCACGGCGGGGAGGGACAGCACCACGTCGCCCAGCCAGTTGGGAGCGCGGACCAGGATTCGACCGGGGGAAGCTTTCATGGGGTCGGCTGCGTCTTCCAACGTCGATGCATCCACAGCCATTGCTCGGGCGCGTCGCGCACCCAGCGTTCCACTCTCAGGGTAAGCCACTGGGTGATCCGGAAGATCTCGCGGTCGTGGTCGGCGTCGGGCGTCCAGAAGAGCGCGGGCTCGTAGGTCAGCCGATAGCGTCCGTCCGGCTGCAGCCGGGTGTGGCTGGGGACGAGCGCGCAGCCGGTCTTGGCGGCGAGGGCCGCCGCCACCGTCGTGGTCGCCGCGGGCCGGCCGAAGAAATCCACGAAGATCCCGGCGTCCGCAGCCACGTTCTGGTCGAGGAGGAGCGCCACCCCGCGCCCCGCCCGCAGCAGCTTCAGGACCTGGCCGAGGGCGCGCTGCTTGTAGATGACCGTGTTCCCTCCCGACGAGCGGAACGCCACGAGGTGCCTGTCGAACGCGGGGTTCTCGAAGGGCCGCGCCACCACACCGATGGGCCCGAAGACCCAGCCGTGGGCGAGGCCGTGCACCTCCCAGTTCCCGATGTGGCAGGCGGCCAGGATGGCTCCCCGGCCCGACGCCATGGCCGCCTCCACGTGCTCGCGGCCGTCGACCTCCACGAGGCGCAGCACCTCGTCCCGCGGCCGGCCCTCGAGCCATAGGATGTCGACGAGGCCCGCCCCGAAGTGCCCGTAGCAGTCCGAGGCCGTGCGCCATACGCGGGAATTTGTCCAGTCGGGGAACGCGCGCCGCAGGTGGTCGGCGGCGATCGCGAGGTGCCGGCGGTCGAGGTCGCCCCAGAAGCGGCCGAGGGCACGGCCGAGCGCGAGAGCGACGCGGCGCGGCAGGGCGTGCACCACGGCGCGGAGTGCGGCCAGGGCCCCGCCCTCGAAGGCGTGGCGGCTCAGGCTGCCCTCCGGGCCACGGACAGGAGCCGCCCGCGCAGCCGATCCTCGTCCTCGATCGCCGCGGCCACGGCGAGGACGCGCACGGGCAGGGTGGCCGCCTCGACCGGGAACCGCACGGCGTCCTTGGCGGTGGTGAGGAGCGAGTCCGCACCGGCGGCGCGCGCGCGCGCTTCTGCCTCGCGAACGTCCTCCGTCCGGTAGCGGTAGTGGTCGGGAAAGAAGAGGGACCCCGCCACGGGCACGAGCGCGCCCGCGTCCTGACGGAAACGCTCGGGCCGGGCGATCCCCGCCACGAGAAACGCGCGGGCGGGCGGGCTTGCTTCCCGGCCGTCCGGGGTGCGGAAGCCGAGCAGCCGGCGGCGGACGCGGAACGTGCGCTCCCGTCCCAGCCGATTCTCGAGGGTGCGGAGGTGGTCCTCGTCCGCGGCCTCCACCCGCGTCAGGAGGACGAGGTCGGCGCGGCCGAGGGCGGCCGGCCGCTCGCGCAGCCGCCCCGCGGGCAGCGGACGGTCGGCGAGGTCGTGGACGTCCAGGCAGACGAGATCGAGGTCGCGGGCGAGGCGCAGGTGCTGGAAGCCGTCGTCCAGCACGTGGACGCGCGGGCCGAAGTGCTCTTCCACCACGCGCCCCACCTCGTCCCGGCGGCGGCCTACCGCCACCACCACGCCCGGGAGCTCCCGCGCGAGCATCACCGGCTCGTCCCCCGCCGCTTCCGCGGACGCGAGCACGCGGGTGCCGTCGCCCACGACGAGCGCGTCTCCCCGGAAGGAGCCCCCGTACCCGCGGCTCAGCACGGCCACCGGGAGGCCCTCGTCGCGGAGGAGCGCGGCCAGGCGCGCCACCACCGGCGTCTTGCCGCTGCCCCCCATGCTCAGGTTGCCCACGCTGATCACCGGCCCGGCGAGGCGCACCCGGGAGAGAAAGCCGCGCCGGTAGGCGGCCGCTCGCAGGGCGGCGCCGGCGCCGAAGAGGGACCCCAGCAGGCCCCTCACGCGCCGAGGCCGTGGAGCCGGTCGAGGGTCCCGCGCAACGCCCCGCGGTTGCCATCCACCAGGCTCCGCGCCCTCGCTCCGAGCGCGCGCCGCCGGGGCTCGTCGGTGAGCAGCTCCGTCACCGCCTGGCCGAGCGCCTCCGCCCCCGACACCTGGACGAGGGCGTCCGCCGCGCGGAACTGCTCGGCGATCTCCCGGAAGTTCTCCATGTGGGGGCCCACGATCACGGCCTTCCCCGCCCCCGCCGGCTCCAGGATGTTGTGGCCGCCGGAGGGGACGAGGCTGCCTCCCACGAAGACCACGGTGGCGAAGAGGTAGACCTGCGCGAGCTCCCCCAGCGTGTCGAGGAGCACGACGTCGCCGGGCGCCCAGGGCCCTCGCTCCAGCTCGGAGCGGCGGCGGCAACGGAAGCCCGCCGCCTCCACGAGCGCGGGGAGCTCCGGGAAGCGCTCGGGGTGGCGGGGGGCGATGATGAGCGCCGCCTCGGGCACCCGCTCCCGCACCTTGTGGAAGGCCCGAAGGACCAGCTCGTCCTCGCCCGTTACCGTGCTTCCCGCCACCCACAGCGGCCGGCGCCGGAGCCCGGTGGTGATGATTCGGGCCAGCCGGAACGGCGCCCTTCCCGTCTCCACCGCGTCGAACTTCATGTTGCCCGTCACGTGCACGCGCTCCGGGGGCGCGCCCATCGCACGGATCCGCTCCGCGTGGGGCTCGCCCTGCATCAGGAAGAGGTCGACCTCGGAGAGGACGCGGGTGAGCCAGCGGCGGACCAGCCGGTAGCGCGCGAAGGAGCGCGGCGAGATGCGGCCGTTCACGAGGGCCACCCGGGTTCCACGGGCGTGCGCCTCGTGGATCAGGTTCGGCCAGATCTCCGTCTCGACCAGGAGCAGGAGCGCGGGGTTCACGGTGGCCAGCGCCTTGCGGACCGGGCCGGGCCAGTCGAACGGCGCGTAGAAGAGCCCGTCCATCCCGCGCACGCTCTTCTGGGCCACCGCGTTGCCGGTCATGGTGGTGGTGGAGACGTAGACCCGGTGGCGCGGGAAGCGCTCCTTGAGCGCGGGAATGAGCGGCCGCACCGCGAGCACCTCGCCCACGGAAACGGCGTGGACCCAGATCGAGCGTTCGCCGTCGAGGTTCAGGTAGACCGGGAGCCGCCCCATGCGCTCGCGGAACGTCCGGAAGTACTTGCCCGTGGCGCGGCCCTTCCAGAGGAACCAGGGCAGGGCGAGAGCGAAGCCGAGGGCGAGGATGAAGCTGTAGAGGTGATACAAGTCGTGCTCGGAAGGGCCGGGCTATCCGAGGATTATAGGGCCGGACGGCGCGTGCTACCTTACGGCGTGCGCCCCCTCCTGGTCGTGCACGGCGGCTGCGGAACGCCTCCCGCGGGAGAGGAAACCCCGCGACAGGAAGCCTGCGAGAGGGCGGCCGACGCCGGCTGGAAGGTCCTCGAGGCGGGCGGTCGCGCCCTCGACGCGGTCGAGGCGGGAGTCCGGGCGCTCGAGGACGAGCCCCTGCTCAACGCGGGGACGGGAAGCTACCTGCAGGCCGACGGGGTCGCGCGCATGGACGCCAGCATCATGGCGAGCGACGGCCGGGCGGGAGCGGTGGCCCAGGTAGCGGGCCTGCGCCATCCGGTGAGGCTCGCGCGCTACCTGCTGGAGCAGGACGCCCACGTCCTGCTCTGCGGCCACGAGGCCGAGAAGCTCGCGCTGCGCCTCGGGCATGAGGCCGCGGTCGTGGCCACCCCGGGCAAGATCGCCTACTGGGAGCGCCACCTCGACGACGCCTGCCGCCGGCTCGACTACGCGGCCATGGCCGCGTCCTGGAGACACGAGAATCCCCGGCTGGGCACGGTGGGCTGCGTCGCCCTCGACGCCACGGGAGGCCTGGCGTCGGCCACCTCCACCGGGGGGACCGGCCAGTGCTTCCCCGGGCGGATCGGTGACAGCGCGATCATCGGCGCCGGCACCTACTGCACGCCGAAGGTCGCGGTCTCGATGACCGGGGTGGGCGAGCGCATCCTCGTCCTCGCATCGGCGAAGCGGTTGGCCGACCTCCTGGCCTCGGGACGTCCGCTGGCCGAGGCGGCGTCCGCGACACTGGCCGAAATCGAAAGGCTCGGCAGCTTCGCCGGGCTCATCTCCGTGGACGCTTCGGGCGGCGTGGCCACGCTTCGCAATACGCCCTTCATGGCGGCGGCTCGGCGGTCCTGAGCCGTTCTGGCCGGAAAGCGGCCACTCCGGGCCTTCCCCCAATCCCTGCAAATGACCACCCGTGAGTGAGATAGTCCACCGTGGGGCCGGCACGGGGCTTGATAGGCTTCCCTGGGGCGATGGGACTCGACTGGCTGGCCAAACCGAAGGGCGAGGCGGACATCGCCCGTCTCGTCGCCCGCAAGCAGTATGGCCAGGCGATCGAGGCCCTCCGGGCCCGCTTCGCCAGGAAGCTGCCGGACGCGAACCAGCGTCTGCAGCTCGCGGGCCTGCTGGTGCTGGCCCGGCGCGGGGAGGAGGCCGTCCCCCTCCTGCTGGGCCTCGCCGACGAGAACGTCCGCCGCGGCTTCCCGGACCGGGCCCTCGAGATGCTGGACCGCATCGAGACGATACAGCCGGGGCGCGCGGACGTGGCGCGCCGGCGCGCCTCCCTCCAGGGAGAAGCGGCGGCGCGGGCGGAATGGGTGGAGCCGGTCGTCCTCGACCACGACGAGCCCTTCGGGGCCTCCCGACCGGAGGAGGGCTCCCGGCCAGAGGAGGAGCCCGTCACCCTTCCTTCGCTCGACACTCCGTTCGCGGAGCCGGCGCCGGCCCGGGCCGAAGCCGTTCCTCCCCACGTCGGCCCCGACGACGAAGACTCGCTGCCCGAAGACGAGCCGGTCCTCGCGGACCCGGACGTGTCGGATCCCTCCACCTGGGCGAGGGCGATCGTGGAGGCCTCCTTCGGTCCCCCCGAGGAGGAGCGGATCGCCGCCCGTTCGTTCGAAGACGGCGACACGAATCCGTTCGGCTACCGCATTCCCGAGATGCTCGTCGAGGCGAATGCTGGCGCGGAGGAGGTCCCGGAGACCGTCCCCACCCCTGGCCCGCCCTCGTCGCGCCCCAACGCGGCTCCTCCCGGAAAGGGCGAGGACGGTGGCAGGGCTCGCGCGCAGGAGCGACTGCGACTGGCCCAGGAGCTGGCGGCCCGCGAGACGAGCCCCGCGGGACGGCACTCTCTCGCCTCGTCCCTCTTCGCCGGGCACTCACGGGCCCGATTGCTGGCGCTCGTTCCCGGCCTCCGCCGGCGCACCTTCTCCGCGGGCGACGTGATCCTCACCGAGGGCGAGCCAGGGGAGAGCCTCTTCCTCATCGCCCACGGCGCGGTCAAGGTATTCGTGCGCAGCCCGCACGGGCGCAGCTTCGAGGTGGGGCGGCTGGACGAGAACGACTTCTTCGGCGAGGTGGCGGTCATCTCGGGCCGGCCCCGCATGGCCAGCGTCGTCGCCGCCGCGCCCTCGGAGCTGCTCGAGGTCCGCCGCGACGTGCTGGAGACGCTCCTGCGGGGGCGGCCGGAGGCCCAGGCCCTTCTCGAGGAGGCGTGCGTGGCCCGCGCGCTCCACCCCGCCGCCTCCGCGGTGCGGACGCTGCCCAAGGAAGCCTCGGAGAGCCGCGAGCGCGCGCACGCCGCCCTCGCCGCCCACTTCGGCGACACGCAATGGAGCCTGCGCATGCGCCTGCGGCTGGCCGACCTTCTCCTCAAGGCCGGGAACGAGGGGGACGCGGTGGCCATCCTCACGAGCGTGGCCGACGCCCTCGCCGCCGCGGACAGCGGCGAGAAGGCCCTCGCCGTGCTCCAGAAGATCGCGAACATCCGCCGCCGCCACGTGGAGGAGCTGTGCCTGGCCCCCTTGACCAAAGGACGACCCCGGGACCGGAAGGCCGAGCCCGACGAGCGCCCGGCCCGGTTCGTGGCCGCGCCCGAGGGCGTCTTCCGCGACTGGCTCGTCCACATGCTGCGCGAACTGACGGAGGAGGAGGGCGGCCCGCCGCTCATCCTGCACTAGCAGGGTCAGGAGATCGATGCCCTCAGGGCACGAGCTCGAAGGCGGGCACGTGCTTCGGGCGGATCGACCCAAAGTCCCGCCGATCGGTCGTGGCAATGACACGCAGGCGTAGCCGCTCGGCCACGGCGACCACGGAGGCGTCCACGAAGCCGATCTGCGGATAGCGCTGGAGGAGAGCCGCGCAGCGCCTGACATCGCCGACACCGAGGTCCTCGAGCGCCAGCTCCTCCGCCGCCAGAGACTCGACGAACCGCCGCTCCACCGACGCTCCCAGCCGTTCGCGCATCAAGTAGCAGACCTCCGGCACCACCGTCACCGGCACGATCAACGCTTCTCTTGCTGTCCTGATCAGGTCCCGCGATCGGCGGTGCCAACCGTCCTTCCGATCGGCCAGCGCGTAGAGAATCCCGGTGTCCAGCAGGAGTGGCATCAACGGCGCGGCTTGCCCGCCGCTCGCCGCCGGGGGCGCGAGCGCGGCTCAGCCGCACTCGGCTTCTCTGCTGCTTCAAGGGGGTGAGGCTCGAGTGCCTTCCAGAGAAACTCCTCGTGGCGCTCCGCGACGTCGCGCCGGCCGCTGTCACCGACGCCGATGAAGCTGAGCGGCGGGCGCGTCTCGGAGGCGACCTCCCGAGCGATCGCGTCGCGCACGACCGCCGCCACCGAGCGGCCACGCCGCCGGGCCACCAGGCGGAGCTCCCGCTCGATGCCCTCCTCGATGAAGATCGTCGTACGCTTCATATGAGATACGCTATCATATAACCAGGCTCGGTGGCGACTTCGATCGTGTGCACTCGGGGCGCTTTTTTCGTCCTCTGCGCCAGCTTCCCCCGGGGGGATCGGCTTCGGGGCCTCCTTTGCGCAGCTAGCCGCGCCCGGAACGGCTCGCGCGGTACAGGAAATAGCAGACAAGCAGCGTCACCGCGACCGCCGCGAGCTGTCCCGCGAGCCCCGGGACGAGCGCATCCCGGGACCGCGCGGCCACGCCGAAGGCCACGAGCCCGGCCACGCCGACCCCGGCCAGCCCTTCGCCCGCCACGAGGCCGGAGGCGGCGAGGACACCCGGGTCCGCTTCGGAGCTTCCCGTACGTCCGCGCTCCGCGAGCGCGCGCACGCATCCGCCCACGTAGAGCGCGGCCATCGTGGACAGCGGAAGGTAGACGCCGATGGCGAAGGCGAGGCCGGAGACGCCGCAGAGCATGGCGCCGATCGACAGCCCCGCCCCGGTGAGCACGAGGCCCCAGGGCAGCGCTCCCGCGAGCACGCCCTCGATGATCGTCTTCATCAGGGTGGCCTGGGGCGCCGGGATGTCGCGCGAGCCGAACGTGTAGACCGTCCCCAGAAGGAGCACGGTCCCCGCCACCGCCCAGCACGCGAACGCGGCCCCGATGAGCTGGCCGAGCTGCTGGCGCGCGGGGGTGGCGCCGACGAGCCAGCCCGTCTTCAGGTCCTGCGAGATGTCGCCCGCCTTGGAGGCGGCGATGGCCACGATCGTCCCCACGGTCAGGACCGCTGCCCGCGCCCCCGGCTCCGTCCAGCCCGCGGCCGCGAAGACGGAGGCCACCCCCAGCAGGGTCACGAGCGTGATCCCGGAGGTGGGCTGCGAAGAGACGCCCACTATCCCCACGATGCGGGCGGCCACGGCCACGAAGAGCACGCCGAACACGCCCACCCCGGCCGCGCACACCGCCCTCGGCACCGCGCCCATCCTCCCCGCGAAGATCCCGGGGACGAGCGCGGCCACGAGCACCACGGTCACGACACCCCCCAGCACGAAGGCGGGAGGCAGGTCTCGATCGGTTCGCTCGTCGCGGCCCGCGGCACTCGACGTCGGGCCGCTCCTCGTGGTGACCCCCCGCGCCACCGCGAGGAAAGCCCCCGTCATGTCGGGCAGGCCGCGAAGCACGGTCAGGATGCCGGCGGTGGCCACCGCGCCCGCCCCGATGTAGCGCACGTAGCGAGACCAGATGTCGCCCGGCCCCATCTCCGCCACGAGGCGTTTGGTTTCCGGGTAGAGGGGCGAGGTGAGGGTGGCGCCGAAGAAGGCGATGAGCGGGGTCAGGGCGAGGGCGGAGATGATGGCCCCGGCCACACACACCGCCGACTGCCGATAGCCGAGGATGAAGCCGACCCCCAGGAGCGCGGGGGCGAGCTCGAGGGCCAGCTCCGCCTTGGGGAGGACGGGCACCGCCGCGTGCATCTCGCTCGGAAGGATGAAGAAGAGGGAAAGCGCGATCTTGACCGCCGCCCCCACCGCCATGCCCCGAAAGATCCATTCGCTGCCCGAGGCGCCGGCGGCGGTGGCCCGGAGGACCTGCGCGCAGGCCGTGCCCTCGGGGTAGGGCAGCTCGTCGTGCGCTTCCACGATCAGCATCCGACGCAGCGGGATCATGGCGGAGACGCCGAGCACGCCGCCGAGGAAGGCGAGCGCCACCACCTGCAGGTAGGGCGGCACCATCCCCCACAGGAAGAGCGCGGGGATGGTGAAGATCGTGCCGGTGGCGAGCGAGGTGGACGCGGAGCCGATCGTCTGCGAGAGATTGGCCTCCAGGATCGTGGCCTTCTGCCGGAGCAGGCGGAAGACGGCCACGGTCAACACTGCCGCCGGGATCGAGGCGGAGACGGTCATGCCCACGCGCAGGCCGAGGTAGGCGTTGGCCGCCCCGAAGACGATGCCGAGGACGACGCCGGCCACGACCGCCTTCAGCGTGAGCTCGGCGAGCGGCTCGTCCGTGGGGGGGGCGGCCATGATTCGCCCGGAGTCAGGCCCCGAGCAGCTCGAAGGCCTTGAGGCCCGCCGCGATCGCGCGCGCCTCCGCGACGTCGCGCTGGCGCGCGTCGGCGAAGATCCCGCGCGGGCGCTGCGCATAGACGGCGCAGACCGCACCCGCCCGATGGCGTCCGAGCGAGGCGAGGGTCAGGAGCGAGCTGATCTCCATCTCCAGGTTCAGGACGCCCAGCTTCCCGAGGTCCCCCGGCAGGTCGGGGTAGCGGGGGGGGAAGCCGGGGATGTGCCGGGATTGCGCGCCGTAGAAGCCGGGGGCGCTCGCGGTCAGGCCCACGTGATGGGGCGCTTTCGTCGCGCGGCACGCCTCCACGAGGGCGCGCGTGATCTCGAAGTTGGCCACCGCGGGAAATCCTTCGGGCACGAAGTAGGTCGTGGTGTTCTCGAGGCGGACCGCGCCGGTGGAGACAACGAGGTCGCCGATCTCGATCTCGGGCTGGAGGGCGCCGCAGGAGCCGACCCGGATGAGCGTCAGGTCCTTGCGGCACTGGCTCAGCTCGATCACCGCGATCTCCATGTTGTCGGGCCCGATGCCGGTGCCGAGAACGGTGAGGTCCAGCCCGTGGTAGACCCCGGTGATGCTCACGTACTCGCGGTGGCGCCACTCGCCGCGGCGCGTCTCGAAGTGCGCGGCTACCTTGTCCGCGCGTCCGGGGTCGCCGACCAGCATCACGCGCGGGGCCACGTCCTCGGGCCCCACGCCGAGGTGATACTGCCTCGCTCCCCCGCCCGCGGAGGAGCTTCGCGTCTTCCCGCGGGCGGGGGCTTTTTTCTTGGCCTTCAAAGCGTGGGCTTCTTTTCCGGGGTCTTGACCGGATCCGCAGGCTTGGCCGACGCGGGCAGGTGGTCCACCAGCTCGGTCAGGAACATGGGGTCCGTCGTGTACTCGCGTATCTTCCTGGTGTAGGCCTCGTCGTTGCCCTGGGGCCACGCGATAGAGGGCAGGGCGGCGAGGGCCAGGGACGCGAGCATCCGGTGGGACATCGCTCCTCCTGAGGATCGACGGCTGAAGATCGGGCGCAAAGATATAAGAAGCGGTGCGAAGTGTACAACCGCACTGGATCATCCGATCCTTGACGCTCCGAAAACGCGTCGGATACACTGCCGCCGGCTGAACGAGGAGACAACGAAATGGCTATCCGGGTCGGGATCAATGGTTTCGGGCGCATCGGGCGGAACATCCTGAGGGCGGCCCTGCACGACAAGGAGCTGGACTTCGTGGCCGTCAACGACATCACGGACGCGAAGACCCTGGCCCACCTGCTGAAGTACGACTCGATCCTCGGCAACCTGCCCGACGAAGTGAAGGTCGAGGGCGACACGATCCACGTGGCCGGCCGCAAGGTCAAGGTGCTGGCGATCAAGGACCCCGGCCCAGCTCCCCTGGAAGGACCTGGGCGTCGAGTACGTCGATCGAGTCCACCGGGCCTCTTCACCGACGCCGAGAAGGCCAAGGCCCACCTCGCGGCGGGCGCCAAGAAGGTCATCATCTCCGCCCCCGCCAAGGGCGAGGACCTCACGATCGTGATGGGCGTCAACCAGCGACAAGTACGACCCGAAGAAGCACCACATCGTCTCCAACGCGTCCTGCACGACCAACTGCCTGGCCCCCGTGGCCAAGGTGCTGCACGACACCTTCGGGATCGTGAAGGGCCAGATGACGACGATCCACTCCTACACCAACGACCAGAAGATCCTGGACCTGCCCCACAAGGACCTGCGCCGGGCCCGCGCCGCCGCGCTGTCGATGATCCCGACCTCCACCGGGGCGGCCAAGGCCATCTACCTCGCGATCCCGGAGCTGAAGGGCAAGCTGGACGGCGTGGCCATCCGCGTGCCGACCCCGAACGTGTCCGCTGGTGGACCTCACGGTGCAGCTCGAGCAAGCCCGCCACCGCCGAGGAGATCAACGCGGCCTTCAAGAAGGCCGCGGCCGGCCCCATGAAGGGCATCCTCGACGGTCACCGACGAGGAGCTCGTCTCCATCGACTTCCGCGGCAACCCGCACTCGTCGATCGTGGACGCGCCGCTCACCAAGGTCGTGGACGGCAACCTGGCCAAGGTCTTCTCCTGGTACGACAACGAGTGGGGCTTCTCGAACCGCGTGAAGGACCTGCTCCACTACATGGCCCGCCGCGACCGCGCGGCCTAAGCGGACGGGCGTCATGCCCAAGCGGACGGTCCGTGACCTCCGGGACGCTCAAGGGCACGCGCGTCTTCGTGCGCGTGGACTACAACGTGCCCGTGAAGGACGGCCGGATCACGGACGACACGCGCATCCGGGCCTCGCTCCCGACGCTGGAGCATCTGCTGAAGCGCGGGCGCGCGGCTCGTCCTGGCCTCGCACCTCGGCCGGCCCAAGAAGGGCCCGGCCCCGGAGTTCAGCCTCGCGCCCGGTGGCGGCCCGCCTCGTCCGAGCTGCTGGGCCGGCCCGTGGCCATGGCCGCCGACTGCGTCGGGCCCGACGTGCGCAGGCGGCGCGGCGCCCTCGCCGACGGCGGCGTGCTGCTCCTCGAGAACGTGCGCTTCCATCCCGAGGAGGAGAAGAACGACCCCGCCTTCGCCGGGCCGCTGATCGCAGACAGCGGGCGCCACCGTCTTCGTGAACGACGCCTTCGGCACCGCGCACCGCGCCCACGCCTCGACGGAGGGCGTCTCGCACCACGTGAGGACGTCGGTGGCGGGCCTGCTCATGGAGAAGGAGCTCAAGCTACCTCGGGCATGGCCCTCGAGGCCCCCGAGCGGCCCTTCGTCGCCGTGCTCGGCGGGGCCAAGGTCTCGGACAAGATCCAGGTGATCGAGAACCTGCTGCCCCGCGTCGACGCGCTGCTCGTCGGCGGCGGGATGGCCTACACGTTCTTCCGCGCGCGCAGGGCCTCGCCACCGGCAAGAGCCTGGTCGAGGAGGACAAGGTGGAGCTGGCCAGGGACCTCCTCGAGAAGGCCGGGGGCAAGATCCGCCTGCCCGTCGACCACGTGGTGGCCGCGGCCTTCAAGGAAGACGCCGAGCACGGAAGACCCTGCCCGTCACCGAGGTGCCCGAGGGATGGATGGGGCTCGACATCGGCCCCGCGACCGCGATGGCTTTCGGCGAGGAGATCGCGGAAGGCGAAGATCGTCCTCTGGAACGGCCCCATGGGCGTCTTCGAGATGAAGCCGTTCGCCGAAGGCACGCTGGCGGTGGCGCGGGCCCTGGCCGACTGCCCAGGGCACGACCATCGTGGGCGGCGGCGACAGCGTGGCCGCGGTCACGCAGATGGGCCTGGCCGACAAGATCGACCACGTCTCCACGGGCGGCGGCGCCTCCCTCGAGTTCCTGGCCGGCGACCCGCTGCCCGGCGTCGCCTGCCTGCAGGAGGCCTGATCACGAGTGTTACCTTCCGTACTTGGTCCGGACCGAGTACGGAAGGTGACACTCGATGTATCCTGACCGTTCCATGCCCACCCGAAGGCCCCTCATCGCCGGCAACTGGAAGATGTACAAGACGGCCGGCGGAGGCCGGTGGCCCTCGCCACCGAGATCCGCGACGGCGCCGGTGGCGACGGCGAGCGCGACGTGCTCGTGGCCCCGCCCTTCACCGCCCTCCACGCGGTGGCGGCGGTCCTGAAGGGGAGCGCGGTGGCCCTGGGCGCCCAGAACATGCACTGGGAGAACGAGGGCGCCTTCACCGGCGAGGTCTCGCCGGTCATGCTCAAGGACGCGGGCTGCTCCCACGTCATCCTCGGCCACTCCGAGCGCCGGCAGCTCTTCGGCGAGACCGACGACGGCGTGGCCCGGAAGGCGGAGGCGGCGTTCCGCCACGGCCTCACGCCCGATCGTCTGCGTGGGCGAGACGCTGGCCGAGCGCGAGTCGGGCCGCACCATGGAGGTCGCGCAGCGGCAGATCGGAGCGCGCGCTGCGCGGGCTCAACGGCGGACCAGGTCGCGCGCCTGGTCGTGGCCTACGAGCCGGTCTGGGCCATCGGCACCGGCCGCACCGCCACCCCCGCCCAGGCCCAGGAGGTGCACGCGTTCATCCGCCGGCTCGTGGACCGCTCGCACGGCGAGGCCGTCGGCGGCGGCGGTCCGCATCCTCTACGGGGGCAGCGTCAAGCCCGACAACATCGCCTCCCTGATGGCCGAGGCCGACATCGACGGCGCGCTCGTGGGCGGGGCGTCCCTCACTGCCGCGTCCTTCCTGAAGATCGTCCACTACCCGCCGGCTTGAGGTGTCGTGCCGCCCCCGCTCCCGGATTGGATCGCCGGGCAGCTCCCTCCCGGCGCGACCCGCCGTCTCCTGGACGTGGGCGGCCAGCGGATGCACGTGATGGAGTGGGGAGAGGGCCGGCCGGTGCTCCTCCAGCACGGCAACCCGACGTGGGGCTTCCTGTACCGCAAGGTCGTGGCCGCCCTCCAGGGCTCTCCCCTGCGGCTGATCGCGCCCGACCTCGTTGGGCTCGGCTTCTCGGACAAGCCTCGCGCCGACGCGCACACGCTCGACCAGCACGCGCTCTGGCTGGGCGCGCTCCTCGACCAGCTACGGCTCGACGGCCTCGTCTTCGTAGCCCACGACTGGGGCGGCCCCGTGGGCCTGCGCGCGCTCGCCGATCGTCCGGGCCTGCTCCGGGGCCTGGTCGTCCTGAACACGGTGGTGGGACCTCCCCGGCCCGGCTTCCGCCCTTCCGCCTTCCACCGGCTGGCCCGGATGCCGGTGGTGAGCACGCTCTTGTTCCGCGGATTGGGATTCCCGCAGAGGGCGCTCCATCGCGTCCAGGGCGATCCCGCGAGCATCCGGGGCGACGTCGCGCGCGCCTACCGCTTCCCCCTGAAGGGCCTCGCCCGGAACGCCGCCCCCCTGGCCCTGGCCCGCATGGTTCCGAACTCCCTCACGCATCCCTCGATCGAGCCGCTCCGCCGATGCCAGGCGGTGATCGAGGCCTTTGCCGGTCCCGCCGCCATCGTCTGGGGCGACCGCGATCCCGTCCTCGGCCGTGTCCGGAGCTGGATCGAGAAGCTGCTGCCGGGGGCGACGGTGAAACGCACCGCGGCCGGCCATTTCCTGCAGGAGGAGGTGCCGGGGGAGATCGCGGAGGCGGTGCGCTCCGTGGCCAGGGTCTGACTCCGCGTTGGGCCCGGGCCCCCGCCCTGCTATACTTGGGGTTTGCCGCCGGACGTCATGTGCGGCGAGAAGAGAGCGGATATCGGCATGGTCTTCCTTTACTACCTCGTCCTGACCCTGCACGTCGTCGCCTGCCTGTTCCTCATCGCGGTGGTCCTGCTCCAGCAGGGCAAGGGTCAGGACCTGGCGAGCGCCTTCGGCGGCGGGGGCACCCAGGCCGCGTTCGGCCCCCGCGGCTCCGCGACCGTGCTCTCCCACGCCACGACCATCCTGGCCGGGCTCTTCATGGTCACGAGCCTCAGCCTGTCGATCCTGAAGCACCGCGAGTCGACGATACTCGACCGCGTCCCCGCCCCGGCGGCGACGCCGACCCCGGTCGCCTCCGCCGCCCCCGTCGCTCCGGCTCCCCCAACGGCGGCGCCGGCCCCGGCAGGCGCGCCGGCCAGCCCCGCGTCCAAGTAGAAGCGGGAGCCTAGGGCCCGGTCGGCTTGTCCGCGACCGGGGTGGGCAACGGTGCGTCGGAGGCCTGGATGGCGAACGGCTCCTTGACCTCCAGCGTCTTGCCGCTGACGTCGTCCTTGAAGCTCATCACGAGCTCGTAGCTGCCCGGCGGCGCCGTGTCGAGGGTGAAACCGATGAGGCGGGTGACGTGCCCGAGCGAGGTCGGCCGGATCTCCGTGGGCTCCGCCTGGGCGACGGCGCCTCCGCCCTCCTTGCGCACCACGTAGCCCATGAGCACGCGCGGCATCCCCGACTTCGGGTCCCGGGTCGCGCCGTAGACCTCGAAAGAGCAGAAGAACGGGCCCTGGGTGGCAAAGTCCCGCTGGACCTTGAGCTGCAGGCGCGCGGTGGGCTGTCCGTTCTCGACCTGGCGGGTGTCGGTGAGGATGGGAGTGGAGACGCGGAACTGGGAGAGGTCGGGCACCTCGAACTCGTGCACGACCGTCCCCACCCGTCCCGAGTTCTTGTCGCGGACCACGATCTTGGTCTGGTAGCCTCCGGCCTTCAGCTCGAAGTCGCGGGTGATGGGCAGCCACGACTTCTCCATCCGCTCGCGGGTGGAGGCCTGGAGCTTCATGTCCACCTTCTGGTCGTAGCGGAAATACTCCCCGGTCTCGCGGTGGGCGGTCACGAGCAGGAACTCGATGGTGTCGAGGAAGCGGTCGTCCTTCTGCTCGAAGGAGAGCGTGCGGACGTCCACCTCGGTGGCGATCATGACCTGGGCCTTGCCCAGGACGCTCTCGTCGCCGATGAACGCGGTCATGCGCAGGGGGATCTGGTCGAGCTCGTAGGGTGAGTCGAGGGCGGCCTGGATCTGGGGATCCGTGCCGGGCTTGGGGGTGAGGGCGGTCTTGGCGGTGTCGCTGGGCGCGTAGTAGCCCTTGCGCGCGCGCACCTCCGCCCCCTTGCGCCCGGGGACCTTGACTGAGATCTTGCGGAACTTCCCGTCCCGCGCGGTGTTCGTGGGGTTGTAGCCGACCAGGTAGTAGGTGCGGTTCTCGTCGGCGATGCGCTTGATCCCCGCGCCCAGGTCGTTGGTGTTGCGCACGCTGAAGCCGCCGCTGTCCGCGGCCACGGAGTCCGAGCCTTCGGACGCTTCGTAGCTCTCCGTGAAGGCGAAGCCGACGTCCTGCTCGGGGAGCGCGGGACCGAACTCCGCGGTCATGTAGATCGGCATCCCCTCCAGGCCGCGGGTGTTGAGGAAGTAGATGGCGGCGTTGGCGCGGCGCGAGGCCTCGACGACCCGCTTGAACTCGTCGAGGTTGGGGTCGTAGATGAAGCCCTCGGAGACGAGGATCATCGACTTGCGGCCCTTGGTGGCGACGAGGGCGTTCAGCGCGCGCTCCATCGCCTCCAGGGTGATCCGGTTCCGCGCGGTGGCCTGGAAATAGACGTCCGCGGCCCGTCCGGTCACGTAGGGATTCTCCTGTCCTCCCACCTGGGTCTGCGCGTCCTGGTTCTGCGTCAGCTGCTGGCTCACGCCGTACTGCTCGTAGCGCCGCGACACCCGCGAGATGACCTGGCCGTCGCGGAACGTGTGGATGCGCATCGCCTCCCAGTCCGACATGCGGTCCTGGCCGGTATCGGGGATGTAGCGGCCGTCCAGGCGCTTGACGAGCGCGATCAGCTCGTCGCGCCCCGCCTCCATGCGCGTGCTCCACCACGCCCCGCCGCCGGTGGCGATGAGGGCCACCCGGTCGCCCTCGCGCACCCCGTTCTTCAGGAACTCGTTCACCGCGCCCTTCGCCCGCTGGGCGTGCTGCGGGGTGAGGTGGACGTCGTCGAAGACGATCACGAAAGTCCGCCCCCGCGTGTCCTGGTGGGCGTAATTGGTCGAGACGCGGGGCTTGGGAGCGGGGGTGGCGGAAGGGGCGGCGGGGACGGAGATCGCTTCGAAGCTCACGATCGTCTGGGGCTTGCCGTCCTCGCTGATCTGGAGGTCCTTCTGTTCCAGGTCGGTGAGGGGCACGCCCTTCTTGTCCGTCACCACCACGTCGACCGTGACCTGCTCGACCCCGGCAGGGAAGCTCGGGGTCTGGTCCGCGTGCGGAGCGGGGGTGGGGGTCGGAGTCGGGGTCGGGGTCGACCGCGCGGCATGGCCGGGCGGCGCCGGCGGCGGGGGCAGGGTCTGGGGACGTCCCGGCCCGGGCAAGAGAAGGAGGATGAGTCCGGAAGCGAGGGATCTCTGGGTCATGTCCTACTGCACCTTCACCAAGACCTGCCCGTCCTCGATCCGAGTCGGGTAGCAGGCCACCTTGAGCTCACCGTTCACCACGTTTTCTCCGGTCGTCACGTCGAAAGTCCAGCTATGCCAGGGGCACGTCACGTTCTGGCCCTCCAGGAAGCCCTGGCCCAGGGGACCACCCCTGTGGAGGCACGTGTTGCTGATCGCGTAGAACACGCCGCCCACGTTGAAGACGGCCAATGACTTACCCCCCACTGCCACCTCCCGGGCCTGTCCCGGGGGCAGGTCGGCCACGGCCATTGCCCTCTCGAACTCCGACATTCATTACCTCCGGCCACGGCCTACAGTTGAGACGATCAGTTTAGCCCAGGAGACGGCCCGGTCCGAACCGTCAGGCCGGTCGCACCTCGAGAACGGCGGCGAGGGCGTGGCAGTGGCTCGAGGTGGCCACGAGGTAGCGGCGCGGGCCCTTTTCCCTCCCCGCGAGGACGCGGTCGCGGGCGGCCAGGATGTCGGCCACGGGCACCGTGCCCACGCCCCAGACAAGGTGCAGGCACCGGAAGACGATCCGTCCGTCGAAGGGATCGCCCTCTCGGGGAGACTCGAGGACACCGGCGAGGCTCCAATCCTTGCGTCCCCGGGTGTGGGGACAGAGGACAGGCTCGATGCAGGTCGGAGGGCAGATCCAGGTGGCGTAGGACAGCGCGCGATCGCCGGCGGCGGTCGGCCGATCCACGGGCACCCCGTGCGAGGGGATCTCCCCTCCGCGGGCCGCGGTCGCGCCCCCCCGCCTCACCTGGCGGAGAAGCCAGTCCGACAGCAGATGCGGCGCCCAGTGGTAGGGGACGAAATGATCGTGGGGTCCCAGCGCGCCGAGGTGGGCGTCGAGCCAGTCCGACCATTCGGCGGCTACGAAGGAGACGCGCGGATCGTCGAGGCGCGCGGCCAGGCAGGCGGGGTCGCGGTCCACGACCACGATGCGGTCCGTGTCCAGCCGCCCCACCGCGGCGGCGCGCAAGAGGCGGCGGACGGTGGCCGCGCCGATCTCGGCTCCCCCGACGACCACGAACGTGGGAACGCGGAGGGGCGTGGCTACTTCGGCTCCAGCCTCGCCTTGACCCGCGCGGTGTAGAACTCGAAGAGCCGCCGGCCGGTAGCGGTCTCCTTCGCCGCCCACTCCGCGTGGCGGAAGGCCAGGGGCGGCCCCACCTCCCGAAGGCGGTCCACGAAGGCCGCAACCTTGGCGTAGAGGAAGATCCCCTCCCCGTTGCTCTCCATCCAGAACTCCGGGTGCACGACGCCGTGGCGGGCGAAGCCGTAGACCATCTCCCAGTAGGTGCCCACCTGCCGGTAGGCCGCGTTCAGCGGGTGGTCGGGCTTCAAGAGCGCCTGCGCGTCCTCGAAGGCCTTGGGCCAGAACTCACGGTTGATGGCCATTCGGGACTGCCGCATGACTTCCTCGCGGCGCAGCTCGTAGACACGGAGTACGAGGTCGGCGTCGTGGTGGTCCGGCTGCTCCTTTGACATCGTTCACTCCCTTTCCGCGGGTCACTTGATCGCCAGCATCCGGTCGAGGGCGATCCGGGCGTCGCGCGCGATCGCGGCGGGGACGCGCACCGGGTTCCGCACGCTCGCCCTCGACCAGGCCCTCCAGCACCCACAGCAGGTGGGGCGGGTCGATGCGGAACATGGTGCTGCAGACGCAGAAGCAGTCGTCGAGGCTGACCACCTGGCCGCGCCGGGCGCCATCTCGCGGGCCAGGCGCTCACCAGGTTCAGCTCGGTGCCCACCGCCCACTTCGTCCCCGGCGGGCTCTCCCGGATCGTCTTGATGATCCCTTCCGTCGAGCCGATCGCGTCCGCCTTCTGGGCCACCTCGAAGCGGCACTCCGGGTGGACGATCACCTTCACGCCCGGGATCTGCGTCCCGCCGGCGGTCCACCATCTCGGGCGTGAAGCGGTTGTGGACCGAGCAGTGGCCCTTCCAGAGCACGACGCGCGCGCGAGCGGATCCTCGCCGCGTCGAGAGCCCCCGCGATCCTCGTAGGGATCCCACACGGGCATGGCCTCGAGGGGGATGCCCATTCGGTAGCCGGTGTTCCGCCCCAGGTGCTGGTCGGGGAAGAAGAGCACGCGCGGCTTCTGCCGGAACGCCCATTCGAGGACGGCGCGGGCGTTCGAAGACGTGCAGACGGCTCCCCCGTGGCGGCCCACGAACGCCTTCAGGTCCGCGGTGGAGTTCATGTAGGTGACGGGGAGGATCTCCTCGCCGATGACGGCGGTGATGTCCTCCCAGCACGTCCTCCACCTGCTCGATCTCGGCCATGTCCGCCATCGTGCAGCCCGCGTTCATGTCCGGGAGCAGGACCACCTGGTGGTGCGGCGGCGGAGGACGTCCGCGGACTCCGCCATGAAGTGGACGCCGCAGAAGACGATGAAGTCCGCCTCCGGCCTGCTCGCCGCGGCCTGGGCGAGCTTGAAGGAGTCGCCGGTGAAGTCCGCGTGGCGGATGACCTCGTCCCGCTGGTAGTGATGGCCCAGGACGACGAGCCGTTTCCCGAGGGCCTTCCTCGCCGCGGCGATCCTCTCCTGCGTCTCCGCCGGGGACGCCGCTTTCACCGCCTCTGGCAACGCCACCTGCAAGGGCATCGGACCCTCCCCCGTCGTCGATTATAGTGGTCGGCGGCCATGCAGGTGCGCGTCTGCCGCGACTGCGGCGAGGAGTACCGGCCGGAGATCACCGTCTGCGCCGACTGCGGGGGCGTGCTCGAGGACCGGCACGAGGAGGACGCGGGCTCCCCCGCCCGCCGGGTCCCGGCGCCGACGGGGCCTCCGCCCCCGGATCTGAGCGGCCACCGCGCCGTCTTCTCCACCAGCCAGGCCCGCAACATCGTCCCCTTCGCGGAGGCCCTGCGGGAGGCGGGCCTCGCCTTCTTCATGGTCGAGACCCCCGGCGACGAGAGCCGCCCGTCCACGTTCAGCCTGCTCGTGCGCGACGAGGACGGGGCACGGGCGCTGCGCACGCTCGCCCCCCTGCTCGATGCCGACGCCGATCCGGATCGCCTGCACGCGGTGGAGACCGCCTTCCGGGCGGAACGGGGCTACGAGCGCTGCCCGGCCTGCGGGGTTGCCCTTCCCGAAGGCGCCCGCGAATGCCCCGAGTGCGGCCTGGCCCTCACCGTGGAAACCGATCCCGGCGAGGACGGCTGAAGCGCGAGGCGGTCAGGGGCGAATTCCGCTTCCGGCCGCGTGTGCGACCGGGGGGAGGGCGGCTGTGCGGCGCGTCCCGGCGAGGTGCCGGGTCCGCCGGCGCCAGAACGGCTCGGCGGCCCAGCGGCGCTCCAGCGCGTAATAGGAGCGGCGATGAGCCAGATACGCGGCATGAATCGTCCGCAAGCGTTCCCTGTAATCCGTGAGGAGATGCAGATCTCCCGCGATGGCCGCGCCCACCGCCTGCCCGCCCTTGAGCCCCGTGTACATCGCGTTGAAGACGCCTTGGGAGGACAGGGGGTCAAACGAGAGCGCCGCATCGCCGACGGCGATCCAGCCTTCGCCGGTGACGCGCTCCAGGCGTGCCGTGCTCGCGTCGCCACCCCGTGGCCTCTCAAGCCACGCGCCGGAATCGATCGCACTCCGGATGTGGCCGGTGCGGGCGAGTCGGCCGCGGAACCCCTCGACGGAGAGGAACTCGGCGGCGTCAGCGAGGTCGCCGTCGGTCAGGAAGGCAACGACCCGTCCTCCGGATGGCGCGCGGCTCGTATACCACCATCCGTCGCGAACGGCCTCGACAAGCGTGCGCGTTTCCTCGTCCGTCGCCGTGTCCCCCTCCCTTGGATGCAGATGTGCCTGGAAGGCGACCAGCCGATCCAGCCGGTGAAGACGTCCGCCGCACAGGCGGGCGAGCGTGCGGCGACGGCCAGTGGCGTCGACGAGCCACGAGCAACGCAATTCGCTGCCGCTCGCCAATCGAATCCGCCAGCCGTGCGAGTCGATCCGTCGAGCGCTGCACAACACGCCGGCGTCGATGACCCGGGCTCCCGCGGCCCGCGCGGCATCGAGGAGCAGGGCGTCGAACAAGCACCGGTCCAACTGCCAGCCCGGGCCGTGCGGATCCACGATGGCGTCGACGGCCGCCAAGACCGGCGAGCCCCAGGCGGAAAGACTGCCGGCGCTTGGAAGGTGACGCTGTCTCCGGAACGAGTCGAGCAGTCCGAGGTCGCGCAGCATCGGCAGTGCGGCCGGGGGCAGCGTCTCTCCCACGCGCGGCGAGCGGAGGCCGGCGTCGAGGACGATGACCGTGTGGCCGGCGCGGGCCAGCGCGAGCGCGGCCACTGCGCCCGCCGGCCCGGCCCCGGCTACCACGACGGGACCGCTCATGTCTTCGACTTGGGGTGACGTACCGGCCGCGGCCACCGCCGGGTGTCCTCCGGAGTCTCGGCGCCCGCTTCGCGGAGCGCCATCTGGAGCAGCGCGTGCCGGGGCTCGACGGCGGCGACCGGCCGCGCCACCGGCGCGGGAGGCACCGGCGGCTGGCCCGTCGACTCCACCATCATCGTCGTCGGGAACGCGGGGTCGCCGGCGGGACCGTCGCGCGGCTCTACGACCCCCAGTTCGCCGAAGATCTGGACGGCGTGTTCCATCCGCTGAGCAACGTCCCGGCCGATGGCGTCGATCGCCCGCGTCCACAACGCGCGGCCAGCGAATGCGCCGAGCCTCTGTTCCCGGGGCAGGGCAGGATTCATGACGATCGCGTAGGCCTCCGCCGTGAGCACCTGGTTCGGCACGCGTGCGGGCCAGAACGTCGGGATGTACGGGTCGTAGTCGGCGCTGTAGCCGGATCGGCAGAACGCCGTGTCCGCCTGCCACGGCAGCCCCATCCACTGCGTCAGGTCTCCCGGGCCCTGGGCGTGGAGCGGGCCGGCCAGGGAGAGGGCTTCGGCCGGAGTGAGCTCGCGACCGTAGTCCGGCTCCGGGGTGCCGCTCGGGCGATGACGGATCCGGAACGGCCGCTCGAACAGCGTCACGTGTCGGAGCGGCCAGGTCAGCTCGCACCCCGGATGGAAGGCATCGGCGAGGCAGAACTCGAGGGCGGCGCGGTCGAGCGTGGCGGGCTGATCCTCGAGCGGCACGTTGGCGAGTTCGGTGATCGGGACGGCTCCGGGATCGTAGTCGGCCGCGAACTGGCCGGCGGCCCACGCCTGCAGGGTCCGGTACTGAAGCGCAGACACAGTTGCGTTCTGCCGCGGCGTGTTCGCTGCCGGCACGTCCATCGCGTCCCCGTAGAGCCAGGGCCAGGGGAGCGGGTTGTTGTCGGTCGGCTCGGGTGGGCGGAAGGCGTTGAGGACCTGGCGGCGCAGCTCCGCGTTGACGTCGTCCTGGCCGGGCGCGGGCTTCGCGGCGAGGCGTGCGATGAAGTCGGGATCCTGGAAGTCGTGCGGCCCGCCCCAGCCGAACTGGTTGGCGTACCCGCGGTTGACCCACTGCAGGAGGCTGAGGCGCCGCAGGATCGGAAGCACGTCACGTGCGAAGGAGACATGGGCGGGCACCGGCAACTGCCCGGCCTCGACGAAGCGGTCGACCAGCAGGTCGTACAGCGTGCGTGTCCCGAACAGCGCGGGGGCGTAGTTCGGCGGCGCCGTGATCACCCACGCGGGCTCCGCCGGGATCGTGCGCCCCTCGATGGTCACCTCCGCCGTCACCGGCCCATCGGAGATGTCGTCGTACCAGCCGTCGGCGTTGATGAAGCTGCTGTCGTCGTTGGGGTCGTAGATCGGGCTCCCGGTGGGCGTGGCCGACTGGCCGCGGCCGCCGAGGAACACGAGACGTCCGGCTTCGTCCGTGCGCAGCTCGCCCAGGTAAACGCCTTGTCCCATGAACGTACCGTTGAATTCGTACGCGGCTCCGCGCGTGTCTTTGCCCTCGATCGTGCGCGGCCCCCCGTCGATGACCAGCGCCTGTCGCGCGGGGCCCGTGAGGCGCGCGTTGCGCAGGGGCAGCTTGAGTCCGGCCGCCTCGGGAACGTCGAGAGCCATGTCCCATCGGTACCAGGCGGCCTTGCGGTTGGCGACGTGGACGGTCCAGCGGACATGCGCCCAGTCCGCGGTCAACTCGCGGACGACGGCGCCCGCGGCGTTGTACCCGTAGAGGCGGAAGCGCGCGGCCTGTCGCTTCAGCGCCCCGGTCGCGTCGCGGTAGGCCGTGCCGGCCGGCGGAGGCTCGGGCACTTCGGGACCGATCAGGTACTCGGTCGCGCTGTTGCCGACGCGCGCCACGCCGATGCCGGGGTGGATCGCCGCGCGCACGACCGTCGTATCGCGGGGCGCGGGGTAGGGCACGCCCTCCTGCCATTCTGCGGGCCGCGGAGACACCGGCTCGCCGACCGGCGCCGCGTTCACGTTGCGCCGGACCGTCGCCGAGGCCTGGTAGGCGGCACGCCGGGCATCGGCGATCGATCCGACCGGCTTGTGGACGGGCAAGCAGTGCCAGGTGTCGAACGCCAGGCTCTCGCCGTAGGCCGACTGCCCGCGCGTGTCGAGATCCTGCGACGGCAGGATGAGCGTGGCCAAGTGAACGGGCGGGCTCGCCGTCTCACTCCAGCGGACGGTTGCGCGGTCGAGGGGCATCGACGCTTCGTCGGTCTGGAACTGGACGAGGAAGCGCAGCCGCGACTCGCCGCCGCGCAGGCGCGCGTGTAGGTCGGCGCGCAGGTAGAACGGATCGCGGTAGTCGGGAGCGGCCCCCGCGGGGACCACTTCGGGCTCCAGCTTGTACTTGACGAAGCGATCCGCGAACCGGAAGGGCAGGACGCTCCAGTACGGGGTGGCCAGCGTGGAATCCACGACCTGCGCCATCTGGTCGAGGATCTGCCCGGTGATGGGATGCTGCGCGACGTACTCGTCGAACCGGCCGTTGAGGGCGGCGCACGTGAACTCGCACATGTCGCGCGCGGTGTCGACGAAGAACACGTCGAAGTTCTGCATCAGGAAGTCGTGCGTGACCGCGTCCAGGTCCGGCGGCAGCACCTTCTGACCGCTCACTCCGAATAGCTTGATCCCGATGCCGACGGTGCCCTTGAAGTCAGGGAGCCCGAGTTGGAGGTCGCTCGAGAAGCGGACCCACGTCGCGTACTCGGCGGCCTGGCCGAACACACCCACCCGTAGCTCCGCCGGGAGGTCCGGTCGCACCACGAAGCGGCCATGTGCCACGCCGTGCAGGCGGAGGAAGACCGGACGAGTGGCCGGGTCACGACCGGCGGCGATCGAGCGGCCCTGGAAGTAGTCGACGAACATCTGCTTCAGGGCGGCGACCGGATCCACGTCGCAACCGCACGGTGGCGCGGGCGGTTGAGGGGGTGCATCCGGGTTCGTCGGCGCCACACCTGGGCGTGTGAGCATGTGGAGGCCTCCGGCATGTCGACGGGGTACGGACGACTGAACGTGGAAGAAACCCCGAGTGGCGAGGAGTTTAGTGAAATGCGTATACCAGTCAACGAAAATCTCCGGCTATACTCCCACCTCATCTCCCGCGGCTGAGGCGTATACTTCGGGCCGTGACGGCCTACTGGCCCATCCCCGAGGGCGTCCGGGTCCTGAAGGACGGGGCCTGGCGCGTGGGCGGGTTCCCGGTGGTCCACCCCCCGTCCCTGCGCCACCTGAAGGCCCGCCTCGTCTTCGAAGAGGGCGGCGCGTTCGTGGTCGACGGCGCCCAGCGGTTGCCGGTGATCGTGGAGGGCCCGCCCCTCGAGGTGCTGAGCGTCGTGCTCGACCCCGAGCATGGCGAGGCCCGCGTCCTCCTCGACGACGGCTCCGAGGAGCCGCTCCACGAGGCGTTCATGGTCTGGGAGACCGGCCGCATCGAGTGTCCGGTCCGCGGCGGCCGGGCCCGCGCCGTCTTCTCGCGGGGCGCGCATCAGCTCCTGCTCGAGCACTTCACGGAAGAGGACGGCCGCTTCTACCTGCAGGTGGGCGCGGGTCAGGTACCCATCCGAACCTGACATGCTGGGCGCGCACGTCTCCACCGCGGGCGGGCTCGCGCGCGCGCCGGAGAACGGGCGCGCCATCGCCGCCGAGGCGATCCAGGTGTTCACGCGCAACCAGGTGCAGTGGAAGGGCCGGCCCGTCGGCCAGAGGGAGGGCGCGGCCTTCCGCGCCGCCCTCGCCGCGAGCGGCATCCGGGTCGTGCTCTCCCACGGCTCGTACCTCGTGAACCTCGCCTCTCCCGTGCCCGCGCAGCTCCACCGCAGCCGCGCCGCCTTCCTGGCCGAGATGCGCCGCTGCCATGCGCTCGGCATCCCCTACCTGATCTTTCACCCGGGAGCGCACATGGGCGCGGGCGAGACCGCCGGCCTCGCCACCATCGCGCAGAGCCTCGACCACGTGCTCGAGCGCGGCGCGGCTCTCGACGTGATGCCGCTCCTCGAGGTCACGGCCGGCCAGGGATCGACCCTGGGGTACCGCTTCGAGCACCTGGCCGAGATCCTCTCGCTTCTCCGCCAGCCGGAGCGCGTGGGGGTCTGCCTGGATACCTGTCATCTCTATGCGGCGGGCTACGACATCGCCACCCCGCGCGGCTACGACCGCACGCTCGCGGAGCTGGACCGGCGCGTGGGATTCAGCAGGGTGCGGGCCATGCATCTCAACGACGCCAAGCTCGGCCTGGGCAGCCGCCGGGACCGGCACGAGTCGATCGGGCGGGGCCATCTCGGTGTGGCCACGTTCCGGCGCGTGGTGCGCGACCCCCGCTTCCGCGAGGTCCCCAAGGTCCTGGAGACGCCGGGTCCGCTCGCGCGCTGGAAGAAGGAGCTGCGGCTGCTGCGCGGGCTGCGCGGAGGCGCCGCCGCGTGATGGAGGGAGCCCCGCTCGCCGCGCGCGCGAAGACCCTGGCCCGCGCGGCCGGCTTCGACCTCGCGGGCGTGGCCCGAGTGGACAGAGCGCCGGACCTCGGCGCCTTCGCGCGGTGGGTGGACCGCGGGTACGCGGGGGAGATGGCCTACCTCACCTCGCAGGTGGCGAAGCGGACCGACCTGCGCGCCGCCTTCCCGTGGGCGCGCTCCGTCCTGTGCGTGGGCGTGCAGTACGACACCCCCGCGCCCTACTCCACGGAGGTGCCTCCTGGCCGAGGCTGGATCTCCCGATACGCGTGGGGCGACGACTACCACGACGTGATGAAGGCGATGCTCGACCGCTTCGTGGAGCGCCTGCGCGCCGAGGCCGGGGCCTTCGAGGCCCGCACCTACGTGGACACGGGCCCCATCGTGGAGCGGGCGTGGGCGGCGGAGGCGGGGCTCGGAGCCTGGGGCAAGAACACCTGCCTGCTGCATCCCGAGCACGGCTCCTGGTTCTTTCTCGGCGAGGCGGTGACCGACCTCGACCTGCCCGCGGATGCGCCGCGGCTCGACATGTGCGGAAGCTGCACGGCCTGCCTGGAAGCCTGTCCCACCGGCGCCCTGCCCGCTCCCTACGTGCTCGACGCCACGCGGTGCATCAGCTACCTGACCATCGAGGTGAAGGGCGCCCTCCCGGAAGAGCGGAGCGAGGGCCTCGGCCGCCACGTCTTCGGCTGCGATATCTGCCAGGACGTCTGTCCCTGGAATCGCCGGCGCCGCGTCCGCGGAGGGACGGCTTTCGAGGTGCGGCCGGGCCTGCTCGCGCCCGACCTCGCGGAGCTGGCCGGCCTCGACGAGGAGGCGTTCCGCGAGCGCTTCCGCGGGAGTCCGGTCAAGCGGACCAGGCGGCGCGGCCTCCTCCGCAACGTCGCGGTGGCGCTGGGCAATGCCGGCGATCCCGGGCACCGCCCGGTCCTGGAGCGGCTGGCCGCGGACGCGGACGCGGTGGTGGCGGAGCACGCACGCTGGGCCCTTCGACGGTTGGAAGCGGTCGCGCCCGACACCAGACCCGCGTGATCGTGAGCGCTCCCCCCTCTTCCGCGAGGTCTCGCGGCGCAGCCGGCCTCGCTGTCCTCGCGCTCGTGGGCCTCGCCGGGTCCTCCCCCCGCTGGCTTCCCTACAACATGGACGAGTTCGTCCACTACCAGCCCCTCGGGTGCGCCACCGCGCCCTTCAGCGAACGGCTCGGCGTCTTTCGAGAGTCGTGCCACATGTACGACCTGCGGCTTCCCTTCACCGAAAGCGCCTTGCCCCTGCGCTCCTATCTCTACATCGGCAGCTTCCCCGCGGTCGTCTTCTATCCGTTCTGGAAGGCGATCCCGGACCCCGTGGCCGCGCGCGTCCAGGGCGCGTTCTTCCTTCTGCTCGCGGGCGCGCTCGCCGCCCGCTACCTCCGGGTCCGCCCCCGGGCGGTGATCCTGGCCGGGCTCGTCTTCCCCCTCGTGGCCGCCTGCTTCCTGGCCGACGAGGGGCCGGTCGGCCTCTCGGTCGTCCTGCTGCTGGCCGCGCTCCTTCTCTGGCGCCGCGCGGTTGCGGAGGACTCGCCACCGCGACGAGTGGTGGCGGCCGTTCTCGCGGGCCTCACCCTCTTCCTGGGACTCTGGACCAAGCTCGTCTTCGCCTGGTGGCTGCCCGCGTTCTTGCTCCAGGGCCAGCGCGAGGCACGCACAGCGGGCCGTTCCTCTCACGACCTCGCAGTCGCCTTTCTCGCGCTGGCCCTGGCTGCCGGTCTTCCCACCCTCGTCCTCCTGACTTCGACGGACAACCAAGGCCTGCCCTACTACGCGTCGGTCACGCGAGCCCGCCTCTCCGCCGATCCCGGCCAATCCTTCGGATCCGGAGCGCGCCTCTCCCGGTTTCTCCTCGACGCGTCCCAGGCCGCCGCGCGCACGATCGAGATGCCGCCGTCCTTCACCGACGCGCTTCCGGCCCTGCTGAGCGCGGCGGTGCTCCTCTGGGGGCTCTGGGTGCGGCCCCTTCCTCGCGGCGAGATTCTTCTCTGGCTCTTCCTCTTTGCCCTCACCTTCGCCTTGTCGCTCCCGAGCCCGTTCACGCAGTGGCCCCACCACGTGGTCCTCGCCGTCGTCTTTCTCGTGATGGCCCTCGCCCGCATCCTCGACGTGCTTCCCGTGCGCGCGTTCGGAGCGACGTCCGTCGTGGTCGCCATGGTGTGGCTCTCCCTCGCCCTGCGCCTGCCGCGCGCCACGCCCCTCCTCGAAGCGTCGCCCGAAAAGGACCGGCTCCTCCGCTTCGTGCGCGAGCAGGGTCTCGACCGCAGCACGCTCCAGGTGCACACCTCGTGGGGCACCTACTACATCGCGCAGCTCTTCGGCGACCCGGCGCGCGCAGTCGTCTATCTGAAGGCCCTGCCCGACGACGAGCGGCGGCTGCGCGAGGTTCGTGGACTCGCCGGCGGGCTCGGGAGGCCCCTCCTACTCGTCAGCTCGCGGCGCCGCGAGCGAATCGAGACCCCGGAGCTCCAGGGCGCGCTCGGCCCACCCGCCGAGATCCACCGGTTCGGGGACTGGCGGGCGATCCTCTATCCCGTCCCCTGAGCGGCGTCCACCGCGAAAGCGGGATCACGGAGGGTCTGCGCGGTGGAGACCCACACGCAGGCGCCCAGGGCGGCCGCGATCGTGAGGGCGACGAGACGCCGTCGTCCCCGCAGCTCTCGAAGCGACCGGACGAATCCCCTGCCCAGGGTCTGCGCCGCGAGCAGGAAGAGAACGGGCAGGACGGTCAGGCGGAAGCGCGGGGAGCCGAAGGCCACCAGGTGGAGCGCCAGGTAGAAGAGCAGGAAGCCGACGAGGAGCAGAGGGGCTCGGTCTCCTCGCAGCGACGCCAGAGCCGGCACGGCAAGGCCGAGGACGACCAGGTAGGGGAGGACCGTGACGAGGGCCACCGTCCGGTTAATCGCGAGGGGGAGGCGCTTGTAGGCGCGGCGCTCCAGGTGCACGACGATCTGGTCGTTGATCCCCCAGAAGGCCGGCATCTCGCGCGTGATCTTGTCCAGCAGCCAGCCCGGCTGGCGATCGAGGATGGCGTTGAGCGCTTCGCGACGCGCCTGCCGCTCCTGCGCGATCGGCCCGCCCTCGACCGCGTGGTAGTCGCGGTAGACCTCGTCCCACGGGCGCTCCGTGTTCGCGAGCCAGAGGTTGAAGCTGCCGCGGGTGGCCACGGGAACGAAGGCGCCGGTCAGCGCGAAGTTCCGGAGCGTCCAGGGCGCGATCACCACGGTGGCCGCGAAGAGAAAGGCCAGGGCCCGCCGCCGCCCGGCCTCTCGCCCCCAGGCCAGCCACAACGCGGCCAGGGGGACGAAGAGAAGGACGGTCTCGCGGGTGAGAGCGGCGAGACCCCAGAGCAGGCCCGCGGCCCCGGCGGCTCCTGCGCTCCCGCCCTCGCTGGCCAGCAGCCGCTCGAACGCCCACCACAAGAGCGTCACGAACAGGATCTCGGACCAGAAGTGCGCGCAGTACCAGACGAGCTCGGGATAGAGGGCGGCCAGCCCACCCGCCACGAGGCCCACCCGCTCGCCCCAGGCCCGCTCGCCCAGCCGGAAGAGGAGCGGGGCGAGGAGCGCGCCCAGCAGCGCCTGCGCCCACTTGACGGCGGTCAGGCTGCCGAAGGCCGTGCTCAACCCGCCGACGAAGCAGGGATAGAGAGGCGGGTGGAAGACCTGTCCGCGGTCGAGCGGCGAGAAACCGGCCGCGGCCAGCTCCTGGCCGAGCGTGATCCACACCGGCTCGTCGTCCACCCGCCGGGTCGGGGGCTCGAGCAGGATGAAGGCGGCCCGTGCGAGGAAGGCCACGGCGAACAGCAGCACCGCCCTGCGCAGCCGGGGAGACATGGCGGCCGATTCTCGCCGGCCGCTTGCGGGACGGCAAGGCAGCGGGCACCGGCCGGGCCGGGCGCGACCGAGATGGTAAGATCAAAAGTTCCCGAAGGGTCGATTACCTCCTTCGGGGCGAGGGAGCGCGAGCTTGGAGCTGATCAAGGACCTCGTCACCGAGTTCTTCCGAACCGTCTACAACGTCCCCGAGCTGATCCGGCTCGGCGGGCTCCTCGGCCTCGTGGTGGTCGTGTTCGCCGAGACCGGGCTGATGGTCGGCTTCTTCCTCCCCGGCGACTCGCTGCTCGTCACCGCGGGGCTCTTCGCGGCCAAGGGCGACCTCGACATCGTCTGGCTGAACGTCGCCCTCATCGCCGCCGCCATCCTGGGCGACGCCACCGGCTACTGGATCGGCTACCGGACGGGCAAGGCCCTCTACAGCCGGCCCAACTCCTTCTTCTTCCGGCGCCAGCACCTCATCAAGACCCACGAGTTCTACGAGCGGCACGGCGGCAAGACGATCGTCATCGCCCGCTTCATGCCGATCATCCGCACCTTCGCCCCCGTGGTGGCGGGGGCGGCGGAGATGACGTACCGCCGCTTCGCGACCTACAACGTCGCTGGGCGGGATCGGCTGGGTCCTGAGCATGACCCTGACCGGCTACTTCCTCGGCCTCGCCGTGCCCGATCTCGAGAAGCACATCCACATCGTGGTGGCGGTGGTGATCTTCCTCTCGCTGCTCCCCGCCCTCATCGCCTGGCTGCGCGCGAGGATGCAGGCCCGGACCGCCCCGGTGGTGCCGGAGACCGGGGAGTAGTCTCGCCGCCCCCGCAAATCGGGCTTGCACCGGGCGGGACCGCGACTAGAATGAGGCCTTCCGCTCAGGTCCCGGCGTCAAAGACGAAGGCCGCATTGCCGGCGTCCGCGCCGCGCGCCGCCTTCGGTAGACGAAAGGAGACGAGCCAATGAAAACGGATTGGACGAAGCTGCTGATCGCCTTCGTGGCCGTCTACGTGGTGGCGCAGATCTGCGACTATCTCGTCCACGGGCAGTGGCTGGCCCCCACCTACGCCTCGCTCGCCAGCGTGTGGCGGCCGGGGCCGGAGATGCAGTCGAAGATGTGGATCATGTTCGTGACCGGCGCGATCTTCAGCTTCTTCTTCTGCTACGTCTTCGCGCGCGGCTACGAGGGCAAGGGGCTGGCCGAGGGGGCGCGCTACGGGGCCATCATCGGCCTCTTCTTCGGGATCCCCCAGGCGTACAACAGCTACGTGATCTACCCGATCCCGTACAGCCTGGCCCTCAAGTGGTTCCTTTCGGGCCTCGCGGTGTGCGTGATCCTGGGGATCGTGGCCGCCGCCGTGTACAAGCCGGCCAAGGCCTGAGAGGGACCGCTCCCGGCGCTTCTCCGATCGGAGTCGCCGAGCCTAACGCAGGCGAAGGCTCTTCTCCAGCTTCACCTGGTGTCGTGAGCCCTGCTCGAACACCACTTCCTTGCCTCGCGTGAGCAGGACGCCGCCCGTCCCCGCCGCCCCCCCGATCACCACGCCCTTCAAGGCTCCCGAGCCGCCGCCGGCGATCCCGCCGATGATGGCGCCCGCGCCCGCCGCTCCGCCGATGATCTTGGCGTCACGGCCCTTGTCGGAGGTGGCGGTCTCCGCCACCGACGTCGTGTCGATGGTATAGGAGCGGCCATTCACCTCGATCGTGTTGAACTCTATCTGCAGCTCGGCGCGGCCCTTCACCTTGCCCGACCTGTTTGCCGAAACCACCTTGCCCCGCACCTCGCTCCCCGCGCGGAGGATGACCGCGTCGCCCTCCTTCACGTCCCCCCCGAGGCGCGCGGTCACCGCATCACCCACCTGCGCCGTGGCCGAGGAGACGGTCGATTCGAACACCAGGCTCAGGGTCGTGCCCGCGGGCACGACGATCGGCTCCGGCGTGGGAGCCGGCGTGGGGGGCACCACGGCCGTCGTCGGGGGCGGAGCCTCCGCCGCCGGCTTCCCCGCGGGGGCGCTCGTCTCGCGGAAGCTCGGTCCTTGGCAGCCGGCAAGGCAGCCGGCAAGAAGAAGGGCGAAGGGAACGAGGTTGCGAATCTTCATGAGTTCCTCCCGGGCACACCTACAAACTAGCGAAAGGCGTGCCAAAGACAAGGCGGGGAGTGACCCCTGTCACTCCCGCCGAGCCCACCCGCCTCCTCGACGCGCAAGACCCGATCTCGCGATAAGATAACGGCCCGCTATACGCCGTTCTGCAGCTCGCGCACGTTCCCCGGCCAGTCGTAGGACCGATGAGGAGTTGGACATTGAAGCCGCTCAGGGTTCCCCCCGGGCTGCCCGAGGAAGTGAAGGGACAACGGATGGAGGTCAAGACGATGAAGCAGAAGTGCATTTGTCTCGCTGCGTTGCTGCTGTCGTCCTTCGTCGGGGGCTGCCAGCGCGCACCCCAGCCGGCGCCCTCGGCCAGTCCCGCCGCGGCGGTGGCTCCGGCCTCGGACGAGGCCCTGGAGCCGGCCCCGGAGGCGACGCCCGTGCCCGACGACATCGTTCCCGCCCTCGCCCAGCCGTTCAAGGGTGACCTGGACGGCATGGTGAAGCGGCGCGTCATACGCGTCCTCACCGTCCAGAATCCGATCCTCTACTTCGTGGACCGCGGGCGCGAGGTCGGGATCACGTACGAAGCCATCGAGGCCTTCGAGAAGGAGCTCAACCAGAAGCTCGGCAACAAGGTGGTGACCGTGCACGTGGTGCCGATTGCCGTGGCCCGCGACCAGCTCATCCCCCGCCTCCTCGCCGGCGAGGGAGACATCGCCGCGGCCCAGCTCACCGTGACCCCGGAACGGAAGAAGCTGGTTGATTTCTCGGACCCGGTCGCGACCGGCATCCAGGAGGTGCTCGTCACCGGCCCCGGCGCCCCGCCGGTGGCGGGCCTGGAGGAGCTCTCGGGCTACGAGGTCTACGTCCGTCCCTCGAGCAGCTACGCCGAGCACCTCAAGAAGCTCAACGAGCACTTCAAGGCCGAGGGAAAGCCTCCGGTCACGATCACCTCCGCTCCCGAGATCCTCGAGGACGGCGACATCCTCGAGATGGTGAACGCGAGACTGGCCCCGGCCACGGTGGTGGACAGCTTCATCGCCGACCTCTACACGCAGGTCTTTCCCGACCTGCGCAAGAACTCCGACATCGCGAGCCCCCCCGGAGACCTCGCCTGGGCCTTCCGGAAGGGGAGCCCGAAGCTGGCCGAGGCGGTGAACGCGTTCGTGCGCACGCACAAGGTGGGCTCGCTCGCCGGCAACGTGCTCGTCAACAAGTACCTGAAGACGACGAAGTGGGTGAAGAACGCGCGCAGCGACGCGGACCGGCAGCGCTTCCTCTCCATGATCGAGCTGTTCAAGAAGTACGGAGAGCAAGTACGACTTCGACTACATGCTGATGGCCGCCCAGGGCTACCAGGAGTCGACCCTCGACCAGAACGAAGCGGAGCCAAGTGGGGGCGATCGGAGTGATGCAGGTCATGCCCGCCACTGCGCGCGACAAGGCGGTCAACATCCCGGACATCGAGAAGCTGGAAAGCAACATCCACGCCGGGATCAAGTACAACCGCTGGGTGGTGGACAACTTCTACGCCGACGCCGACATGACGCCCCTGGACAAGGGCCTCTTCGCTTTCGCGTCCTACAACGCGGGCCCGGGCCGGGTGTCGAGCCTCCGCAAGCAGGCCGCCGCCGAAGGACTCGACCCGAACAAGTGGTTCAACAACGTCGAGCTGATCGCGGCGAAGCGGATCGGCCGCGAGACCGTCACCTACGTGAGCAACATCTACAAGTACTACCTCGCGTATCAGATGATGATGCGTCAGGGCGAGGCTCGCCAGAAGGCGAAGGCGGCGGTCGCGAAGAGCTGCCGCTCAGTAGAACGCGGTCCGGAAGACGGGCTGGAAGAGCTCCTTTCGATGCGCGCAGGCGGGGTCGGCCGGGCAGCGCGCGCACTCGGGCTCGGTCATCTCCGGACATCGGGTCCGCATCTCGAACAGGAAGCGGTCGCAGGCGGCCATCGATCGTCCGCTTCGTCGGTGCAGCTCCGTTACCGCCGCGAACGCCGCCCGCCGCACGGCTCGTTCCTCGTCCGCCTCGACCCGCTGGCGTGCCTCGAGCCGCCCGCGCAGCGAGTCCTCCTCGACGGAAACGAGACCCAGGCGAAGGCAGGCGCGCTGGACGTGGTAGTCCACGATCGGCGGGAAGATCCTCGTCTCCTTCCGCGGGCAGCCAGCGCTCCGGCCTCTCGCGGAGGATCATCGCCAGCAGCGCCGACTTCTTCCGGAGCGGGTCTTCCTTGTAGCCGCCCACGTGATCGAGCCGCTCGAGGAAGGCTCGCAGGGGGCGAGGGCTCGCGGCCGACCCGGCGACCAGGGCCTCGGGAGTCCAGCCCATCGCTTCCATGTCGCGGCCATACGCGCGGGCCGCGCGGAGCCGCAGGTCGGACGCGGGCAGCGGGTTGTCTCCCGTCGTCGAAGCACACCGGCGGTCCAGCTCCGCAGCGTCGAGACACGCCTGGCGGGGCGGGGTCAGGCCCTCGGGGTCGTCGCGGAGCCAACGCCGGTACACGGCCCACAGGTAGTCGCTGCCCTTGAGTGGCCGGCCGCCCAATGACGCGATGAGGGGTCGCGCATAGCGGTCGTCCTCGAGCTCCCAGAAGCCGAACTGCTGGAGCGTGGCCGCGAAGAAGAAGTCCAGGGCCCTCGGATCCCCCACTTCCGGAGAGTCCTCGCCCACGAAGTCGAAGGGCCGCAGGTCGGGCTGGGCGGCGAGGAGCTCCGCGATGCGTCTCACCCGCTCGCCGTCCACGCGCACGCGGGGGTCTTCGGGCTCCGCCGGGAGCGGCCCCGCCTGGAGAAGGGCAGCGGGGCCGACCGCGGTGATCATTTCTGCGGCCGCCGCCACCCCGCGCTCCGCGGCCCGCACCGGATGATCACCGAGGGCGAGCCGGGCCAGGGTCGTACCGCAGAACGTGTCGCCGGCGCCGGTGGGATCGAGCTCCCGCACCGCCACCCCCGGCACGTCCGTGGCGTGACTCCCCTGAAGGACTCGCGCTCCCGACTTCCCGCGGGTCACGAAGAGCAGCCGGCCGGGATCGGTGCGGGCCGCGTCGAGGGTGCCGAAGAGAGAGCGGGCTTCCTCCTCGTTGCAGAAGAACACGTCGGCTTTCCCCATGGCCTTCCGAACCTGCGCCTTCTGCTCGGCCGCCGCGCGTCGGTAGGTGCCGGCCGCGGTCCGGCAACCGCGCGCCTTCGCCGCCCGAAGGAAGTCGAGCTGGAGCTCCGCGTCGAAGAACGGAACGCAATAGACCCATTCGGGCAGCTCGCCCTCGGGCAGGTGCGCGGGAACGAGGCGGGCCTCGGCGCCCCAGATCGCGGTCCGCATCGTGGTGCGCCCCTCGCCGTCGTGGACGATCTCGAAATGCGGCATGTCCTCCGGCGGCACGCGCTCGCCGATCCACCGGATCCGCTCCGCGGCCGGGGCCAGCTCCGGGGGCATGGGCTCGGGCCGCGGACCGAGCATGGTGACCCGCGCCCCCGCCCGTCGTGCCGCGAGCGCCGTGTACAGGCCGGCCCCGCCCGCCGAGCGCTCGCTGCGTCCCGCGAAGTGGAGCCGGTCCAGGGAGGCCCCGCCCACCACGAGAATGCGGGGCCCTTCGCTCATCGGCGACTGACCGCGGTCAGGCCCCCGCCCGCCGCCTCGTGCCCGCCTCCTCGATCAGCCGGTTGTTGTCGCCCAGGACCTGCCACTCGCGCACGAGGGCGAGGACGCAGACCGCGAAGGTGAGCCAGGCCAGCGCCTCGTGGACGAGCGCGGGGAGAACCCGCGTGTGCGTGGCCGCGCCCAGGATGAAGTTGGCGACCACGAGGAGGAGGGCGGAGGTCATCACCGGGAAGACGCGGCCCTTCATGGCCACGGTGCGCCGGCGGAAGGAGTCGCCCCAGCCCTTCTCCTTCTCCATGTTCTTCATCTCCACGCCGGTGGCGATGAGGAAGAACATGATGAAGGAGTGCGCGGCCACGAGAAGGGTCGTGCTGAGCAGGGAGACGAGGAAGTGCGACTTCATCGTGGCCGGGGCGTGGGGCACCACGTAGCCCCCCACGATCGACCACAGGAAGGCCAGGGTCCCCAGGAGGGCCAGGGTCAGGAGACTGATGGACATTTCACCTCGCCGAGGCTTCCTTGGGCAGTCAACCGGGCTTGAACGCGGGGGCGCGGTCGTCGGCGGTGAAGAGCGGGCCTTCGACCCCCACCCGCGCGGCCAGGGTCTCGAGGTCGGCGCGATTGAAGGCTTCGGTGACGTGGGCGATCGCTCCCCCGCGGTCCACGAGGAAGAGGGTGGGGACGGTGACGAGGTCCAGCGCCTGGGCCAGCGGGTAGGGGTCGGGCTCGAGAAGCACGGGCACGCGCGAGACCCATCGTCGTCACGAGCGTGCGCGCGGTCTCCACGTCGTCCTGGAGGACGAGACGGACGGCGCGTCCGCCGGCCGGACCGGCGATGGATCCGGTCGAAGTAGGGCAGGGTCTCCCGGGTCGTCTTGCAGTTGCGATGACCGATCAGGAACGAGCGCTTCCCCTTCCGACCAGGCCTCGTCCAGCGGGTGCGTCCTGCCCTCGAGGTCGGGGAGGGCGAGGGTCGGGAAGGGACCCTGGGTGCGGACGCCGGGCACGCTCAAGCCTCGACGAAGTCGGCGACCACCCGTCGGGGGATGATGCCGGCCTCGTGGCCGCGGTCCAGGAAGGTCTGGACCGCCCTGCGTCCGCGCTCGCCGGACTCGACCGTCATGTCGTTGACCCACATCCCCACGAAGCGGTCGGCGACCGCGGGGTCCATGCCCCGCGCGAAGCTCATCGCGTACTCGAGCGCGTCCTTGCGGTGCGCGAGCGAGTAGCGGACGGTCTCGCGCACGAGGCGGGTCAGGCGGGCCATCAGCTCCGGCCCCAGGTCGCGCCGCACCGCGTTGCCGCCCAGGGGCAGCGGCAGTCCCGTCTCTTCCTTCCACCAGGCGCCGAGGTCGAGGACCTTGACGAGCCCGTGCCCCCCGAACGTGAGCTGGCCCTCGTGGATGATGAGCCCCACATCGGCCCGGCCCTCCCCCACCTCGTCGAGGATGCGGTCGAAGGCGACCACGCGCGTGCGTACGTCGGGTGCGAAGAGCTTGAGGGCCAGGTAGGCGGAGGTGAGGGTGCCGGGCACGGCCACGAGCTTGCCCGCGACCTCCGCGGGAGGGAGCGGCTGCCGGGCCACCAGCAGGGGCCCGTACCCGTCGCCGATGCTGCCCCCGCACGGCATGAGCGCGTACTTGTCGGCCACGTAGGGCCACGCGTGGAAGGAGATCGCGGTGACCTCGTGCGTCCCCTTCGCGGCCTCGCGGTTCAGGGTCTCGATGTCGACGAGGACGTGCGCGATCTCCAGGCCGTCCGTGGGCACCTTGCCCCGGGCCAGGCCGTAGAACATGAAGGCGTCGTCGCTGATCCGGGCTATGCGCGAGCGAGATCTTCATTCGATGACGGCCCGCCCAGGTGCTTCAGGACGTCGGGGGCCCACTCCCCGAGGGGCCGGGTGACGTTGGCCATCCGGATCTCGCGACTGCCGCGATGACGCTCCAGGGTCGAGATCACGGACTGCGCAGGCCCCCGGCGCTCCTTGGCGTGCAAGTTCACCACCACGAGATCGGCGGAGCGGATGAGCTCTTCCGAGCCCGGCTTCCAGCGCTCCGGGGCGAGGAACGGATGGACCATGAAGACGTTGACGTCGGGGCGAGCGATTCCGACCACCGTCGAGCCTTCGATCACCACCGGCTCGTCGCCGCGCATGCCGCCCCGCACCGCGGCCCAGGCCGCCTCCGCGTGGGCCCGCTTGGCGATGGCCCACACCACGCGCCGCGCCCCCGCGGCGGCGAGGCGATCGGTGTCCGTACCCGGCTGGCGGAGCACCGCCGGGTCCTCGACCAGCCGGAAGGGGACGTCGATGTCGCACACCACGCAGGGCGTGCCCCGTGGGCAGCGCTTGAACACGTCCTCGGTGGTCGTGAACTTGACGGCGACGGCGGAGTCGGGGGGCAAGGCCTCGAGCACGCTCACCGCGGCCGCGGTCTTGCCCGCCCGGCTGCACGCGCCGGACACGGAGACGATCACCATTCGCCCATCATATTTCAGCCGGCGCCCGTCGATCCACCGGGGCTCGCCGGCCCAGGTTCTGGAGCACGACCGCTCCGAGGATGAGCAGGGCCCCCGCCCATTGCCGCGGCCCGAGTCGCTCGCCGAGGAAGAGGAAGGCGAGCAGCAGCGTCACCACCACCTCCAGGGAGCTGATCACGGCCGCGCGGCCGGGGCCCACCCGGGCGAGGCCGGCGAGGAACGCGTACATGGCGACCACGGTGCACAGGATGGCGATGGCGAGAACCAGGAGCCACGCCACCGGCGCCCGGGGAAGGGCCAGCTCCCCGCGCACGAGGCCGAGGAGGCCCATGCCCACGGCCGCGGTCTGGGCCAGGTGCAGGGCCGCGGTCTCCGCGGGGACGCTCCGCGCGAGACGACTGGAAAGGACGATGTAGGTCGCGTAGATGAAGGCGGAGGCGAGCGCGTAGTAGATCCCCGGACCCCCCGCAAGCGCCGCCCCCGCGGTGAGGGCGCAGCCGGAGAAGGCGAGCACCGCGGCACAGAGACCCCGCACCGTGAGGATCTCGAGCCCCACGAGCGCCGACTCAAGCATGACGATCACCGGGTAGGTGTAGAGGACCAGGGACACCGTGGTCGCGGGCACGGTCTCCAGGGCCTTGAAGTACGTGAGCGCGTTGCCGATGAAGACCGCTCCCAGGCCCCAGAGGACGGCGCGTTGCCTCCACGGGGGCTGCCCCCGACGCGTGAGGAGCGCGAAGAGCGCGGTCGCGAGGAGGAAGCGCCAGAAGAGCAAAGCGCCCGTCCGCACTCCGTGGCGGTAGGCCAGCTTGGCCAGGATGGGCATGGTCCCGTACGCGACCGTGCTCACCAGGATGAGGACGATTCCCTGGACCGCATCGGGACGGGCGGCTCCCTTCCCGAGGGTGGCCATGAGCGTCCCAGTATAGGGAACCCGAGAATAGAATCGACCCACGCCGTAGAGGGAGGCAGAGTGTCCACGACCGCCGTCCGACTGACCGGGGTGCGCAAGGCCTTCGCCGGACACGTCGCGGTGCGCGACCTCTCGCTCGACATCCCGCGCGGCAGCGTGTTCGGCCTCCTGGGGCCCAACGGAGCGGGCAAGACCACGACCCTCCGCATGGTCATGAACGTCTTCGGCCCCGACGAGGGAAGCGTCGAGATCCTGGGCCGCCCCGCCGATCACGCGGTGCGCGACCGCATCGGCTACATGCCGGAGGAGCGCGGGCTCTACCCGCGCATGGTGCTCTCGGAGCAGCTGATCTTCCTGGCCCGGATCAAGGGCGCCTCGCGCGCCGACGCGGCGGCGCGCCTGCCCGTATGGCTGGAGCGCCTCGGCCTCGCCGAGTGGGGCGCGCGCCGGGTGAACGAGCTCTCGAAAGGGATGCAGCAGAAGGCGCAGTTCATCGCCACCGTGCTCCACGAGCCGGAGGTGCTGATCCTGGACGAGCCCATGAGCGGCCTCGACCCCGTGGGGATGGACCTGATGCGCGAGGTCCTCCTCGAGCAGCGGCGCAAGGGAACCACCCTCGTCCTTTCCAGCCACCAGATGGAGGCGGTCGAGCGCATCTGCGACCGGGTGGCCCTCCTCAACCGAGGCGAGAAGATCCTCGACGGCGCGGTCGCGGAGGTGAAGGCCCAGCACGGGCGGAACGCGCTCGTCCTCGCCTTCGACGGAGACGGAAGCTTCCTCGCCGGCCTGCCCGGCGTCCTCCGGCTCACGGACTTCGGCCGCTACGTCGAGATCCGGCTGAAGGAGGGGGCCGACCCCCAGGCCGTGCTCAAGGAGGCGGCCGCGCGCCTGCGCCTCAGCCGGTTCGAGATCGTGGAGCCGAGCCTGCACGACATCTTCGTTGAGCGCGTGACCGGCCACGAGCAGGAGGTGGCGTGAGCCGCCTGCTCCTGGTGGCGCGGCGCGAGTACCTGGAGCGCGTGCGCTCCAAGGCCTTCATCATCGCCACCATCCTCGGGCCGATACTCCTGACCGGCCTCACCGTCATCCCGGCCATCCTCGCCGGGCGCGCGGGCAAGCCTTTGCGTCTGGCCGTGCTCGACGACGCGGGGGGGCTCGCCGGCCCGGTGGAAGAGGCGCTCGCCCGCCACAGGGTGGAAGGGGGCCCCCGCTTCCTGGTGGTGCCCGCGGGCGAAGGGTCGGGCGCGGAGCGGGAGAAGCGGCTCAAGGACGAGGTCCGCACCCAGCGCCTCGACGGCTACCTGCACCTGCCCGCGGACGTCCTCGAGAAGGGGACGGCCGTCTACTACGGCCGCAACGTGAGCAACGCCATCGGCCTCCGCGTCGTCGAGTCGACCGTGTCCGACACCCTGGTGGGCCGCCGCCTCGCCGATGCCGGGCTCGACTCCGCCCGGGTGAAGGACCTGATCCGCAAGATCGACCTGAAGACCATCCGCATCACGGAGGGCGGCGAGCGGGAAGACCGGGGCGCGACCATGATCTTCTCGATCGTCCTCATGATGATCCTGTACACGACCGTGCTCATGTGGGGGCAAGCCGTGATGACCGGGGTCATCGAAGAAAAGGCAAGCCGCGTCGTGGAGGTGATCGTGTCCTCCGTGCCTTCGGTGAAGCTCCTGGCCGGGAAGCTGCTGGGGGTGGGAGCGGCGGGACTGACCCAGTTCCTCGTCTGGTCGGCTTCGCTCTTGTTCGCCTCCCTCGCCGCGGCGGCCTACGCACCGAGCCGGACGGACCTGCCCGAGGTGACGCCCCTCGTGCTCTTCTCCTTCGTGACCTTCTTCCTGCTCGGCTACGCGCTCTACTCCGCCCTTTTCGCGGCGGTGGGCGCCTCCGTGAACACCACCCAGGAGGCGCAGAGCCTCGCCTTCCCCGTCTTCATGCCCCTCGTCCTCGCCGTGACCTTCTTCCCCTTAGTCCTGCAATCGCCCGACGGCCGGATGGCCACCGTCCTCTCCCTGATCCCGTTCTTTGCTCCGATCCTCATGTTCCTGCGCATCACCGTCCTCACTCCTCCCGCCTGGCAGATCGCGCTGTCGATGCTCCTCACCGCCGCCACCGTGGTCGGCGTGCTCTTCGTGGCCGCGCGCATCTACCGGGTGGGGATCCTCATGTACGGGAAGCGGCCGACGTTCCCGGAGATCCTGAAGTGGGCCGGGAGACCTTGATGGATGGGAAATCATGGATGGCGGTCTCGATCCCTTGCGTCTCCTGACAAAAGCGGAGATCATGACCCGCGACTCGTACGTTCACGAATCAATGCATGGCGCTGATGCACCCCGCTACCGCTTCGGCTCCCTGCCGATGACGCGACGAGTCCCGCACCCGCCGCGGAACGGCTCGCTCCCTAACGAGGCCCCGGGGAAAAGAGGAAGGAGACCCGGCATTCCGACTCGCACCGCCATCGAGAAAAGGATCGCTCGCTTCGAGGGCCGGCTCTCGCCGAACCGGCGGCGGCTGCTGCAGGCCACCTTGGAGAACCCCGACGAGACTTTCTTCCTCTCCTCGCGGGCCCTGGCCCGCCGCTACCGCGTCGACCCCGCTACGATCGTGCGCACGGTTCAGGCCCTCGGTTACCAGCGCTACACCGATTTCGCCGCCGATCTCCGCGAGCATTTCGTCTCGCGGCTCACCCCCTACCGCATCCTCAAGGCCACCACCGATGAGAAGCGCAGCCTGGCCGACCATGTCCGGCACAGCCTCGAGCGGGACCTCGGGAACCTGAACCGGCTCCAGAGCGGTCTCGACTCCGAACGCGTGGTGAGCTTCGCCCGCCGCATCCACCAGGCGCGACGCATCCTGGTGGTAGGGTCGGACCTCGCCACATCGCTGGCTTCGTTCTTTGCCTACGCGCTTCTGCCCCTCGGGTTCGACGCCGAGTCCCCGGTGGGCACCGGGGGCAACCTTCAACACAAGGTTCGACTGCTCGCCAGGAAGGACCTGCTCATCGCCATCAGCTTCGGCCGCTGTCTCCGCGTCACCGTTGAGGCGGCGAAGCTCGCGCGGAGCCGGGGGGTTCCTACGATAGCCATCACGGACAGCGACACCACACCCTTGGCCCGCGAATGCGACGACTATTTCGTGGCCTCGACCGCGGGCGCCACGTTCAGCGGCTCCTACGTGGCTCCCATGGCACTCCTGAACGCCATCGTCCTGACCTGCGCGGAGATCGCTCCGAGCCGCGCCCTCGCCCTGCTGCGCCAGACGGAGAAGGAGTACCTCTCGGGTCCTCGCTGGTACGAAGAGGCGCCCGGACGCGACCAGGACAAGTCGAACCACGGCCGCATCACGCGGACGCGGAAGTAACGCGCTATCCGATCCGGTAGCCCAGGAGGTTCCAGTAGTTCAGGAACCACACGAAGGCGACCGCCGCCACCACCCCCGCGGTGTGAAGCAGGCGCGATCCGCGCGTCCAGTACTTGTCCCGCCAGACCCGCACGGCCAGGACCACGGCAAGGGCGGTGAGCGCCAGGGCGATCAGCGGCAAGGTCAGCACGGCGTACAGGCCCTTGGGCAGGGCGAAGACGATGTCGTCCATGCCCGCGGCGAAGATCGCCGCGAAGGCCACGAGGAAGGCCAGGTTGAGGGCTCCGAGCAGGCCCAGGTTGCGCCGGGCCCAGCGAGCGGCTGGCGGCCCCGCCTTGTCGCTCTTCCAGTGCCGCAACGCCGAGACGAGGGCGATCAGGAAGAACAGGAGGGAGAGCCCGAGCAGCGCGAAGTGGAAGGGCGAGCTCTCGTACCAGCGCAGCTTGGCGAAGGGAATGAAAGCGAACTGGCCGACCATTCCCACGACCTGTCCGGCGCCGTTCTCGATGAACGCGACCGTCCTGTCCCCGCCGACCTCGCGGAAGACCGCGGGCGCCACCTCCGCGTACTGGGCGCTCTCCCCGAACAGATCGGGGATGACGAGCGTGTTCTTCCCGGTCGCGACGACGGTGGCCCCTCCCAACAGGGCGAAGACCTTCTCGAACCGCGTGTAGGAATGGCGGAGCGCGCGGTAGCGTCCGACGTACTTTCCGGCGCGTGCGCCGAAGTCGTCGGGGGGCTTGACCGCGGGCAGCCGCGCCGGGAAGTAGTGGTCCATGAAGGCCCGGACGAAGTGCCGGGGCACGAGCGCCGCCTTGTCACCCGTGTTGACGGAGGCGAAGAATCCGATGCCTTCGTTCTCGAGCAGCCCGAGCTCGCTGTGGAAGTAGTTGGTGTCCCCGCCGTGCCCGATGATCCGTCGGCCGTTCACGTACATCTCGTAGAAGCCCAGGCCGGATCCGCCGACCGCGGGGTGGGGGCTGAAGACGCGCGCGTGCATCGCGCGGGCGGTCTCCGGCTTCAGGATGCGCGCGTCTCCCGTCCCTCCCTCCTGGAGGTGCGCGATCATGAAGCGGGCCATGTCGGTGGCGGTGGAGGCCAGGGAGCCCGCGGGGCCGAAGTTCGCGACGAACTCGTAGCCGTGCGGCTTGAACGCTCCCGCTTCGAACGTGTAGCCGACCGACATGCGCTTCTCCAGCGCCTCCGGGAGCGGCTCCTTGAACGTGCTGCTCTCCATCCCCAGGGGGCGCAGGATGTTGGCCTGCACGTAGTCTTCGAACGACACGCCGGAGACGTTGGCGACGATCAGGCCCGCGAGTGACGTCGCCCAGTTGGAGTACGACGAGCTCAGGCCGTCGCCGCTCGTGCCCACCGGCCGCACGCGAGCGGGAATGTGCGCGGACAGGGACTTGGCCAGAGGCACGATCTGCTGGGGGCTGCGCGCCATCAGGTAACCGAAGCCGCCGTCCTCCAGCCCGACCGTGTGGGTGAGCGCGTGCCGGAGCGTGATGGGCGGCTGGTAGGTGGCGGGAATCTTGAACTGCGTCAGATACGTGTTCACGTCGGCGTCGAGATCCAGCTTTCCCTGCTCGACGAGCTGCATGACCGCCGTCCAGGTGAAGAGCTTGGACACCGACCCGGGCCGGAAGAGCGTCTTGTCCGCCTCGACCGGGACCTGCCGGTCCACGTCCGCCCAGCCGTAGCCCTTGGCGAAGAAGAGCTGCCCGTCCTTGACCACGGCCACGGTCAAGCCGGCCACGTCGTACGCCTCGAGCTCGCCGCCCACGAAGCCGTCCACGAAGGCCTCCAGTTCCTCGGGGCTGCGAAGGCCGCCGCCCGCCAGCGGCTGCGGCGCCGCTGCCTCGACAGGCCGGTAGGCCGGGTCACCTCCGGCGCCGAAGGGCCGGGTGGGCGTGTCGGCCGTTCCCACGATCGCGGCCAGGAGACCGATGGCCGAGGTGAGGACGGCCCGGCTGCACATCGTTCCGCGGCGTGACGAGTCAGTCATGGCGATTCACCCCCGAAAACAGGAAGCGGGCACCGACCCTTCCGTGCCCCTTGCAACACTTGATGCTCCAGGGGTCTTATCCCATTCTCCGGGTAGGCCGTCAAGGTGGCGCCCCTCACCGCGCGGACCCGGCGGCGAGCCGCGAGTGCCCAAGACGACCTCGACTCGAGCGAAGGCTTGACACCTGCAACAGTTGATGCTGTGATCCGCTCTCGCTCAGCACGTGGCACGCACACCAGGAGGTGGTTCATGCGTCCTTCGACAACGAGCGTCCTCGCCCTGACGGGTTTCCTCGGCGCAAGCCTGGCCTGGGCTCAGGAAGCGCCCCCGTCCGACGAGGCGAAGAAGACGCCGTCTTCCCAGGCGAAGGAGGCGACGCCACCCCCCGCGGCGGACGATCCGTCGAAAACCCCTGGCCTTTCGCGAGGAGGTCGATCGTCACCGCCCAGAAGCGCACGGAGGCCGTCGCGGACATTCCGGCGTCGGTCACGGTGGTCGGCGGTCAGCTGCTGGAACAGCAGCGGGCCGATGACTTCCAGGACCTCGTGCCGCTGGTGCCCGGGCTTGAGCGTCACCAGCGCCCGGCCCGGGGTCACCCGCATCACGTTGCGAGGGGTCAATACCGGCGGCGTCGCGTCGACCGTCGGCGTCTACCTCGACGACGTGCCGTTCGGGTCGAGCACCGGCCTCGCCAACGGAGCGATCCTGTCCGGCGACTTCGATACCTTCGACATCGCGAGGGTCGAAGTGTTGCGTGGCCCTCAAGGCACCTTGTACGGAGCGAGCTCGATCGGCGGCGTCATGAAGTACGTTCCGAACCGGCCCAGCACCGAGAGGTTCGAGACGCGACTCCTGGGAAGCGCGGAGACCGTCGACAACGGCGACCCCGGCTACTCCTTCACGGGCCTGCGTGAACGTGCCGCTCGGCAACAAGGTCGCGTTTCGGGCCAGCGGATTCTATCGGTTCGACAGCGGCTTCATCGATTCGATCGGCAACAACCCGATCCCCAGCCTCACGCAATCCGGCGATCAACGTCGTCGACGGCACGCTCGTCGAAGACGGTCTCAACTCGCTCGACAGGTTCGGAGGGCGCTTCGCCGCTTTGTTCAAGCCCTCCGACAAGTTCTCGGTGAACCTGGCGGCGCAACTGCAGAACATCGACAGCGACGCGTCCAGCATCGTCGACGCCGACCCGGACGACCGTCGAGCCGCTGAACAGCACGCCGGTGCAGTCCCGCTACCAATCGGAGTTCAACGACACGAAGTATCGGGTCTACAGCGGCACCATCGACTGGGACGTCGGCCCGGCCAGTCTCGAGTCCATCACGAGCTTCGGCACCTTCGAGTCGGATTTCCAGAGTCGACCTGACCATCGCGACCAACCTGACGGGTGGTCCGCCCCTGGCCTCGCTCGTGACCGCCCTCTTCGGCAATGCCCAGACCCGCCCCCTGAGCGCGGTCCTGCCGCAGACGACCAGCACCGACAAGTTCTCGCAGGAGCTGCGCCTCGCTCTCACGGAAGAGCCAGTCTTTCGAGTGGCTGGTGGGCGCGTACTACACGAACGAGGACTCCGCCATCAAGCAGAAGATAGTTGCGGTCGAAGCCGGAAACGGAGACGATCGCCACGGGCATTCCGACGCTGGCCGACGTTTCGCTGGACTCGACGTACGAGGAGCTCGCCGGGTTCGTGAACGCCACCTGGCACGTCACGCCACGCGTGACTGTCGCATTCGGCGGCCGTCGCAGTCACAACGAGCAAAAAGCATCACAGATCTCCGACGGCGTCGCTGGCCGGTGGGCTCGCCGGTTCGACGACGTGGAGTCTTCGGAGAGCCCGTTCACCTATTCGTTCGCGCCACGTTTCGAGCTGGGAAAGAACTCGTCGATCTACGGTCGCATCGCCACCGGCTTCCGGCCGGGTGGACCCAACGTGCTTCCGCCGGGAGCTCCGGCGACGGTTCCCAGAACCTACGACTCGGACAGCTTGACCAGCTACGAGCTCGGTCTCAAAGCGGGGGGCGGGCCCGCCGACAAGTTCTCGTTCGATCTCAGCGCCTACTACCTCGATTGGGAAGACATTCAGCTGTTCCTGGTGGTGAACAACTTCGGAATCAACGGCAACGGCGGCACCGCCGTGAGCAAGGGTTTCGAGCTCGCGGCCAGCGTCTTTCCGACGAGCGGCCTGGCTCTGTCCCTGAACGGAGCGTACACGAACGCCAAGCTCACGCAGGACACCGATCCCGTCGTCGGCGGGAAGGACGGTGATCCGCTGCCCTACGTGCCGGAATGGAGCTTCGGGCTCAACGCAGACTACGAATGGACGGTGAAGGGCAGCTCGCGGGCCTATGTCGGCGGCAGCCTGGGTTACACGGGCGACCGAACGGTCCAGTTCAACAACAGGGCGGCCGACGGCAGCATTCGCCAGGCCGATAGCTTCGTGACCCTGAACCTGCGCGCGGGCGTCTACCTCGGTCGGTGGTCCGTCGAGCTCTACGGAAAGAACCTGACGAACGAGATGGGCGTCACGTCCATCGACGCGGCCGGCCCCCTTCCCAATGGTGCGCTCGGCCTGGGCCTGATCCGGCCGAGGACGATCGGAGTGTCCGTATGCGACGAGGTTCTGGGGCTCGTAGCGCCGCCTCGGTGGCTCGAGAGCGTCTCCGCCTGCGGGTTCGTGTGACCGCCGGTCACTGACCTTCATGATGCCGTCGGTGCGGGGAGAAGCCATGAAACGGATGTCGATAGCGGTCACGTTCGCGGCCGCGGCCTGGTGTCTCGCCGGCGCCGCGCGGGCCGACCCGCCCGAGGGCTTCGACGCCCGTGTCGAGGAGATCCGAACGGCGGTCGGCGTTCCGGGCATGGCCGTGACGATCGTGGAGCACGGCCGCGTGACCCTGGCGCGCGGCTACGGGGTCCGGCGGCTGGGCGACGAGCGCGCCCGTCGACGCGGACACGATCTTCCAGCTGGGCTCGGTCGGGAAGGCGTTCACGACGGCCGCGCTCGCCGTCCTGGTGGACCGCGGCCAGATCGCCTGGGACGACCCGGTGACCAAGCACATTCCGTGGTTCCAGATGTACGACCCCTGGGTCACGCGCGAGATGACGGTGCTCGATCTCCTCGTGCATCGCAGCGGCCTGGGCCTCGGCGCCGGCGACCTGATGTTCGTGCCGCGCTCGACGCTCAGTCGCGCCGAGACCGTGCGGCGCCTCCGCTACATCCGTCCCGCCACGAGCTTCCGCAGCGGTTTTGCCTACGACAACGTGCTCTACGTCGTCGCCGGCCAGCTCATCGAGGAGGTCAGCGGCAAGAGCTGGGAGCGCTTCATGCGCGAGGAGGTCCTGATCCCCGCCGGCATGCGCACGGCGACCTCGGACCGTGTCGAGCGCCGGGGCACGCGCAACCGCGCCTGGCCGCACGCGCGCCGCGACGGCCCGATGCACGGCATGGGCACGCAGCAGGCGCTCGACGACAGCGGACAGGCCGAGTTCGATCCCGAGCTGGGCGCAGAACGCCGCGCCCGCCGGGGGCGTCGCGGCCAGCGCGAACGACATGGGCCGCTGGATCGCCATCCAGCTCGCGCAGGGAGCGCTCCCCGAAGGCTCGGGACGCCTGTTCAGCGAAGCGGTGTCGCGCCAGATGTGGACGCCGCGCGTGCACCTGCCCATCGCTCCTTCGCCGGGGCCCACCGCGGCGGCGACGCCGCAATTCAGCGGCTACGCTCTGGGGTGGATGGAGCGGGACTACCGTGGCCGCAGGCTCGTCATGCACAGCGGCGCCGTGTTCGGCGCGCAGGCGATCATCATCCTGATCCCCGATCGCGACGTCGGCTTTTCGGTGATGATCAACTGCGAAGACGGCGAAGCCGCGCTGGGCATCGCCTACGAGTTGCTCGATCACTATCTCGAGCAGCCTCGCTACGACTGGGGGGGCGCCTGGCAGGAAGTTGTGCGTCAGCGCGACGAGCGGGCGGTGGCGCTCCTGAACCAGCAGACGAGCGCTCCTGCGCGAGTCGGCCCGTCGCTGCCGCTCGAGCGCTACGCCGGCGAGTTCGCCGATGCCTGGTACGGGCCGATCGCGATCGCGCACCGCGATGGCCGGCTGACGATGGACTTCAAGCAGACGCCCGGCATGTCGGGCGAGCTCACGCACTGGCAGTACGACACGTTTCGCGTCGACTGGCGCGACCCCCTGATCGAACCGGCCTACGTGACGTTCGCGCTCCAGGCGGACGGCGGCATCGACCGCGTCAGCATGCGCGCGATCTCGCCGCTCGCGGACTTCAGCTTCGACTACCAGGATCTGGACATGAGACCGGTTACGGCTCCGGGACCCCGTCGGCCCGGCACCCAGTAGACGCGGAGCTCTCGGAGAGGGCCCGCCCTCAGGGAACCAGGCGCTCGACCGACTCCGTCCGACTCTCCAGGAAGGCGACGTCGACCTCGAAGCCGAGGCCGGCCGAAGTCGGGACGGCCACCGTGCCGTCCGCCGCCACCTCCACCGGCGGCACGATGACATCGCGCTCGAAGTACCGCCGGCTGCCCGAGATGTCTCCGGGCAGGCGTGAAACCGGGAAGGCTCGCCAGGGCCACGTTGTGCGCGCGGCCGATCCCCGACTCGAGCATCCCCCCGCACCAGAGGGGCACGCCGCGCTCGACGCAGAGGTCGTGGATGCGTAGCGCCTCGCTGTAGCCGCCCACGCGTCCGACCTTCATGTTGACGATGCGGCAGGCGCCGGTGTCGAGAGCCTGGCGGGCCCGGTCGTGGCTGGTGATGCTCTCGTCGAGACAGATCGCGGTGGTCAGGGTCTGCTGCAGGCGGGCGTGGTCCACGAGATCGTCGTAGGCAAGAGGCTGCTCGATCATCAGGAGATCGTAGGCGTCGAGCTGGCGCAGGAGCCCGGCGTCCCCCAGGGTGTAGGCCGCGTTGGCATCGACGGAGAGGAGAATCTGCGGGTGCCGCGTGCGGATCTCGCCGACCACCGAGACGTCGGCGCCCGGCTTGATCTTGAGCTTGATGCGGCGGTAGCCGAGGTCGAGGAAGCGTCTCACCCGCTCGTCCAGGGCGTCAACGGTAGGCTGGATGCCCAGGCTCACCCCAACCTCGATCGTCTTGCGCACACCTCCGATGACACGGGCGATGGACTCGCCGCGCAGCCGGGCCACGAGGTCCACGAAGGCCAGCTCGATTCCCGCCTTGGCCATGGGGTGGCCCCTGAAGGCACCGAAGCGCCCCGCGAGGTCCGCCAGGTCCTTGATCTCCTTGCCCAGGATCGCGGGGGCCAGGTGGTCGCGGATGACGAGGCGCGCCGTGCCCACCGTCTCGTAGCTGTAGAGAGGGGTCTCCCCGGCCACGCATTCGCCCCATCCGGAATGCGCGCCCGCCTCGAGGCGCAGCAGGAAGAGGAGCCTCGATTCCATCCGCCCGAAGCTCACCTCGAAAGGCTCGAGCAGGGGTAGGCGCACGAGGCGCAGCTCGAGGGCGTTCAGGCGCACCGGGGCGGGGGGGGCCACTGCTGCAACATTCGATGCGTCCATCTCTGTACGCATGCGTCGCATACTATCTCAAATCATCGCCCTCGCTTGAGGCCCCATTGTTGGCCGAGCGCAACAAGTGTTGAGACTTGCCCTCGGGTGAATCGCCGATGAGGGCTACCGCCTAGCGGTAGTGGCTGTCGTACTCCGCGAACTGCGTCATGTTCGCGAAGCGGGCGGGGGCGCCCTTGCCGTCCAGGAAGGCCGTGGTCTCGGGATCGAGGGCCACGCCGGGGTTCCGGTCGCGCAGGAGCCGCGTGAGGTTCCGGATGTTCTCGAGGCGCGAGGTGGAAGCGCCTTCGGCCAGCGCGGCGTAGTTGACGAAGGTGGTCAAGAAGATGCGCACCGGCTCCCAGCGCGTCCCGTCCACGAGCGCGACCACGTCGAGGAGCACGGCCGCGTCCCAGGGAGGATCGGGCGGAAGCTGGCGTACCACCAGCCGCCCCACCTCGCTCCAGCGCACGTCGCGCGTCTTGCCGGGGGCCGAGGTCACCCGCAGGCCGCCATCGACGATCTCGCACTTGTGGGCGGTGAAGCGGAGGGCCTGGGCCACCGTTTCCGTCGAGGGCTGGCCGCCGCCGATGCTGGGGCGGCGCATGTTCGTGGCACTCGTCGCCCCCACCCGCTCGGTCATCTGCAGGCGGCGCTTCTCCGCGTCCCCGGTCAGCGTGCGCACCGGCGCGGGGGATGCGGCCGCGGGGGCGCGGGCGGGCGGCCGCTCGGAGGCAGGTGACGGCCGCGCGCGGCGCGTCGGCCGGGCGGGCGGGGCCTCCTTCAGCTCGCGGAGCGCGGAGAAGCCCCGCAGCATCGGAAGGAGGAAGAACAACCGGGCGACGAGGCCTCCCACGGGCGGGCTGGAGCCGGGGGCCCCGCTCGCGAGGAGGGCGATGCCGTCCAGCACGAAGAGCCCCACGGCGAGACCGAGGGCCACGATCGAGCCTCGCTTCACGAACAGCCCGAGGATGGCGTACACGATGCCGGTCAGGACCGAGGCCCAGCCGATGCCGAGGCTCAGGAAGAAGGCGGCGCCGGTGAGGGCCCCCAGGAGCCCCACCCCCACGTTGAGCGCGGCGATGACGAAGATCATGTTGTAGGCGCCGGCGTGGCGGGTGACGGGATGGCCGGGGGAGCCCGGGACGGGCTCCCCGTCCCGGGTGATCTGCAGCTCTGGAAGCAGGAAAGGCGCGGCCAGCTTGACCTCGAGCGACGAGCCGTCGGGAAGTGCGAACGTCCCGCCTTCCTTCAGGGCCTTCGCGTCGTCGAACGAGCCGACCCGGTCTCCGTCCACGCTGATTTCCATCTCCTTGAAATTCCCGCGCCAGGACAGGGAGAGGCGCTCCGGGCCTTCGGGCTCGAGGGGGAACTTCTTTTCGGGCATTCCGCTGGTGGTCATCATAGGCATCTCGCGACCCAGGACCAAGTGCCGGCCGCGAGGCGGCGGAGCGGGGGGAGGGGAGCGGAGGGGCGCCACGCAGGCTTGCGGGTCCCCCCCGGTCATCGTATATTCATCGTATGTCCAAGCGGGCCATCTCCGTCAGCCTCGAATCCGACAACCTCGCGTGGCTCCGCGGCCGCGTGATCGCAGCGGGTCGACGCAGCGTCAGCGACCTGCTCGACGGGCTCATCCAGGAAGCGCGTGGTGGCGGAAAGGGGGGGCGCGCCCTCGTCCGCAGCGTGGTGGGCACCATCGCCGTCGACCGCCGGGATCCGGAGCTGAAAGCGGCCGACCGGGAGCTTCGCTCCCTGTTCGGCCGGTCACTCCAGCGCCGTCGCGCCCCCGGCGCAGCCCGGCCGGCCCCCTCCCGGGTCCGCGGGAAGGATCGGCGCGACGCGCGTGGCTGAGCCGCGCGCATTCGTCACGGATACCCATCCCCTCCTGCTCCATGCCGCGGGCGGGCGCGGACTCGGCCGACGGGCGGCCGGGCACTTCGACGCCTGCGAGCGACGCGAGGGGCTGATCTACGTGCCCGCCGCCGTCCTCTGGGAGACGAGCCTGCTCGTACGGATAGGCAGGGTCGACCTGCGTCGCCGCCTGCGCACGTTCTTCGAGGACCTCTTCACCAACCCGGCCTACCAGCCCCTCGATCTGACACAGGAGCAGGTCTACCTGGCCGACGAGGCCTCGCCCAATCGCGACCCCTTCGACGGCCTCGTGTGCGCGGCCGCGCGCACCCTCGGCCTGCCCCTCATCACCCGGGACCGCGAGATCCAGGAGTGGGGTCGTTTGCGGACCGTCTGGTGACGACCCGGCGGCGGCTCTACCTGCTGCGTCACGCCGACGTGCGCTACGCGGACGCGGCGGGGCGGTTCGTCGATCCCGACTCGGTGACGCTCACTGACGAAGGCCGGACCCAGGCCCGAGCCGTCGCCGAGTCCCTCCGCGCGATCCCCTTCGACCGCGCGATCTCGTCTGGGCTTCCCCGGACGGAAGAGACCGCCCGGCTCGTGCTCGAGGGCCGGAGCGTCTCCCTGGAGGTGCGGGACGCGCTCCAGGAGATCCGGCCCGGCCGCACGGGTGCGGTCGCGCCGGAAGACTTCGAGGAGACCTTCCTGACCGCGCTCCGCCGTCCGGTCACGCGAGAGGACCGCTTCCTGGGCGGGGAGACCTGGGGATCGCTCGAGGACCGCGTGCTTCCCTGCTTCCGCGCGCTCCTCGCCGACCCGTCGTGGCACCACCTGCTGGTGGTGGCTCACGGCGGCGTGAACAGGGTGATCCTCCTCGACGCGCTGGGGGCGGGGCTCCCCGGCCTGGGCCGCATCGAGCAGGATCCCGCGGGCCTGAACGTCCTCGACGTGGACGGAGACGGGCACGTGCTCGTCCGCCTCCTCAACCACACCGCCTACGACCCGCCCAAGGCCAGCCTCGTCGAGACCACGATGGAGAAGCTCTTCCGCGACCTTCGTGTCGCCGACTGACCCTCTATGGCTTGTCGCCCGCCAGATCGCAGTGCGTGCTTTCCCACGGGCCCGGCGAGCCGTCGGCGTTCTGGCGCCGGACCTCGATCTTGAAGCTCGCGAAGTCCAACGAAACGTTCTCCATGGCCGTTCCGTCGCTGACGTTGCCGCCAGGGACAACCGATGAGATCTGCGCGTCTTCGAACGTGATCTTGTAGAAGTCCATCGACTCCTTGCCCGCGCGGCGGAGGGTCAACGCTCCATCCTGGATGTGCTTGCCCGAGCAGCAAGAATCGAACAGGTCGGGCGAGGCGGTGTCGACGTTCTTCACCACCCGCAGGTCCTCCACCGCAGCCTTGCCCGACCCGTGACCGCCGCCGTGCGAGTTGACCTTCTGGGAGATGCCGAAGCTGAAGCTCAGGACTTCGATCTCGTCCTTGTGCTTGCTATCCGCGCTCTCGCCCTTGATGCCGGCGAGTTTCAGGAATGCGTCAAATGCCATGGTCGCCTCCTAGGCGGTCAAGGTGAAGATGAACTCGACGGCGCCGCGGCCGACCGGGGCCGCGGACACTTCGCGCTCCACGTAGGTGCCTCGCGCTCCCGCGAAACGGCCGGTCCCTCCCAGAACGGCCCAGGTTCGCTCGCTCCCCGCGCCGCTCGAGGCCCCGGCCCCGAAGAGCGTGCCGTCGGGCAGCTGGAAAGTCTGGAACTCCAGGCTGGAAACGGAAGGGGCCGGCAGCCCCAGGGCGGTCTCCAGACAGAAGTTGTTGGCGTGGAACTCGCCGACCAGCGACCCGTCGGGGCCGTCGAGCAGATCACCGTAGCGCATCATCCGCCCGGCGTTCGCCTTCCCGGTCAGGGCGCCCCGCGGGGGCGTGGGCCGGCGCCGCCCGTGGAGCGTGAGGGTCGTGGGCCCGATCGGAGCGGCGGGGGCCTCCTCGGCCGTGGCCGTTCGCTCAAGGGCCCCCAGCCCCAACCCGCTCGCCAGCAGGATGAACCCCCTCTGCAGGAGAGTCCTCCTCGGTGGTGACTTCGCCATTGCCTCCATCATTCGTCCTCCTCTCCGCCCGCAAGTTTGCCGGCAACAGGAATCCCAGGGCCACGAGCCGCCGAACCGCGGGGACGGCGGCCGTAGTCAGCGTCTTGACGTCGGTCCCGGCCAGCTCCGCCAGCTCGCTCAGGGCCGCCCGCAGGGGGCGCTGTCCGTTGCAGCGTCGCAGCAGCTCCAGGGTGGAGCCGTCCGCCACGCCCCGAAAGCCGAAGCCTCCGGTGAGGCGCAGCTCGGCCGCTTCCAACCGATACTCGCCGTCCCGGCGGACCAGCGTCTGGTAAAGGCGGTGGTCCGAGCCCCCCACGAAAGCCCGATCGAGGAAGGCGTCGTCGGAGAGGTCCGCGTTGAGGTCCTCCGCCACGAACACGCGCAGGACCTGCTCGCTGCAGCGTCCCTCTGGATCTGCGGCGAGGTGGTCCGCCCGCGTCCAGTTCGTGCCCCCGGCGCGCCGCCGGAGGATGACCGCCCCCATGCCGATGGCCTCGATCCCTCGCTCCCGGTAGTAGGCGAGCCACCGATCGATGGATGCCTCGTAGTCGGCCCGGTCGCTGTTCCGGTTCCAGCCGGCGGCGTAGGACAGCGGGTCCTTGGAGTCGCTCCCCAACAGCCAGGCGTCGCAGCCCCTTCCGTCGACCCAGCGCCTCGGGGGCGCCGACCAGGGCTCGTCCCGTCGCAGGGCCCAGTTGCAGAGGACGCTTGCGAAACCGCCCTCCTCCAGGTGGTCGGGGATGCCACTCACGACTTCCTCGCACACCGCGTCGCCGGGGCGGCCGCTGTCCCGGAAGACGAAGCGGGCGTCGGGCGAGATTGCGTAGGGCGGGTTGCAGACGACGAGGTCGAAGCGCTCGCCTTTCACGGGGGCGAAAAAGTCCCCCTGCCGGCACTCGACGTTCGTGATTCCGTTGACGCGCGCGTTGAAGCGGGTGAACTCGAGGGCCCGCGGGTTCACGTCGACCGCCACCACCCGGTCGGCGTGGCGGGCCGCGAGCAGGGCCTGCACGCCGCCCCCGCACCCGAGGTCGAGGGCGGCCCGCACGGGCCGCCGCACGGTGATGGCGGCGAGCTGCATGGCCGGCGGGTTGAGGCCGATCACGTGGTCCGGGCGGAGGGAGGCCCCCTCTGGCAAGAGGCGGTCGCGGGCCAGCACGAGGTCGCCCGTGGTCACGAGCCCCACCCGGGAGCGGACCAGGCCGTCCCGCCGCTCGACGAGACCCATGGCCACCACTTCGTCGAGCCCGAGCGGCGCGAAGGCGGCGCACGCGTCGTCCTCGCTGACGTCCACGTAGAGACCGAAGAGCTTGACCAGCGTATGCACGGGGGTGGGCGACGCCAGCCGGCGCCGGTAAAGAGGCAGGTCGCTGCGCAGGTGGCCGCCGGAAGCGAAGGCCGCCCCGAGGACTCCGTCCGGGTCTTCCTGGAAGAAGCCCCGGGACACAAGAACCTCGCGCAGGCGGTCGACGCCGGGCGATTCGGGATCGAGCACGCAGCCCTTTCGCTGACGGAGGGATTTGCGATGGGAAGGGTAGGCGCACTCAGGGCGGAAGTCAACGGGACTCACACCGCGACCTCTGATCGCTTCTAGTAGCCTTCCCCTTCCGCCGCCACTACCGCCTTGCCACGGTGCAGGCGGAAGACGATGACGAAGTAGAGGATCGCAAGCGGAAAGCCGACCGCGAACCAGGAGAGGGCCGTGCGCAGCCCCTGCGGATCGCCCCCCGCGTTGTAGGCGGTGAGGGAGAGGGCCGCGTCCCCGGTCGCCCGCAGCATGGTCGGGAAGACGCAGGCGGCGGTCGCCGCCGAGAGTCCGGCCAGGAAAGCGCGCGGATCCCAGGAAGGCGGCGAGGTCGCGCCCGCGCGCCCGCCCCACGAAGACGGCGACGAGACCCCCGAGCGCCACCGCCGCCAGCAGCCAGGCCAGGGGGCGCGAAGCGAGCGCGGAGAGGAAGCCCGCGTCCACGCGCTGGGTGGCGAGCGTGACCACCGGCCATAGCACGGCCACCGCCGCGTAGAGCCGTACGGCCGCCGCGCGGCTTCGCTCCTGCACGGGACCGTCCGTCTTCCAGGTGAGGAACAGGGCGCCGTGGGCGGCGAGCGCGGCCAGCGCGAAGACCCCCACGAGCACCGTGTACCAGTCGAGGATCCCGACCGGCTCCCGGGCCGAGAAGTCGGTGAAGAGGGCCAGCGCGAACCATCCGTCGGCGTGTCGAGGGGCACGCCGCGCAACGAGGTTGCCGAGCGCGGCGCCGAAGAACACGGGCAGGAGCGTGCTCGCCAGCCAGAAGAAGAAGTCCCAGGAGGTGCGCCAGAGCGGGTCCTGGACGTGGCTGCGGAACTCGATGGCGACGCCGCGCAGGATGAGGCACCAGAGCACCAGGAAGATCGCGAAGTAGAAGCCGGAGATGCCCGAGGCGAGCACGCGCGGGAAGCCGACGAAGAGCGCCCCTCCCGCGGCGAGCAGCCACACCTCGTTGCCGTCCCAGAAGGGGCCGATCGCGGCGAGCACCTGCCGGCGCTCCGCGTCGTTGCGGGCGACGAAGAGGTGGAGGGCGCCGGCGCCGAAGTCGAAGCCGTCGAGCACGACGTACGCGGTGAGCATGAAGACCGCGATCGCGTACCAGATCTCATGCATGGGCCACCTCCCCCGCGGCCGGGCGTGGGCCGGGCCCGTGGTCGATCTCCCGGGCGATCAGGAACAGGAAGAGCACGCCGAGCACGGAGTAGAGGCCGCAGAAGCCGATCAGGGTGAAGAGCACCGTGCCCCGCGTGCACGGTGGGGCTCGCGCCCTCCGCCGTCCGCAGCAGCCCGTAGACCAGCCAGGGCTGGCGCCCCAGCTCCGCCGTCATCCAGCCCGCCGTCATCGCGATGTAGGGGAATGGGAAGGAGAGCATCAGGACCCACAGCATCGACGCAGCTCTTCTCCAGCCGTCCGAGCCAGGCGAGCAGGGTGGCAACGGCCATGATCGCGATCAGGATCGTGCCGAGGCCCGCCATGATGTGGAAGGCGTAGTAGAGCAGCTCGATGTTGTCGGGCCAGTCCCGCTCGGGGAACTCGCTCGAGGCCCCGACACGTCGGTGTAGAAGTGCCCGTAGGCGAGGAACGGACAGCGACCCCGGGAACCTCGATCGGGTTGTCGAGCTTGCGCTCGCGCACGTTCGGCTGGCCGATAAGGTTGATCTGGCCGCGTGGGCCCGCTCTCGAAGCGCCCCTCCATGGCCGCGAGGGCGACGGGCTGGTGGCGCGCCACGAGCTTGGCCTGGGTGTCGCCGGTGGGGAAGGCCACGAGCACGCTGGAGACGAGCCCCGCGGTCGATGCCGAGCTTCAGGAAGAGCCGGGCCGAGACGAGGTGCTTGCCCTGGAGCACGTAGAACGCGCCGAGCGCGGCCACCACGAAGGACGCGGTGACGACCGTGGAGATCATGTTGTGCGCGTACTGCGCGATCGCCCAGGGGTTCAGCACGAAGGCGGAGAAGTCGGCGAGCCGGAGCGTGCCGTCGGCGGCCGAGCGCGTGACCGACGGGGTGCTGCATGAAGGCGTTGGTCGCGATGATGAAGTAGCCGGAGAGCCAGCTCCCGACGAAGAGGGCGACCGCGGCCAGGAAGTGCCCGACGCGGCCCCAGGCGCTCGTTCCCCGAAGACGAGCAGGGAGAGGAAGCTCGACTCGAGGAAGAACGCGAAGAGCCCCTCCATGGCCAGCGTGTGCCCGACCACGTTGCCCGCGTAGCGCGAGAAGTGCGCCCAGTTGGTGCCGAACTGGAACTCCATCGGGATGCCGGTGACGACGCCCACCGCGAAGTTGATCCCGAAGATGCGGATCCAGAAGCGAGCGGCGTCGTTCCAGCGCTCGCCGCCCCGACGCAGGCCGAGCGCCTTCATGACGACGATGAGCAGGGCCAGCCCCATCGTCAGGACGGGGAAGAGGTAGTGGTAGATGATGGTGAACGCGAACTGGAGCCGGTGCAGGAAGACGGGATCGCCCATCGTCAGTTCTCCGCTCTCGACGAGCTAGGGCTTCAGGTCCTGGTCGTACTCGTCGAGGAAGGTGAGGAAATTCGCGGCCTCGGCGAGGTCGCGGACGCGATAGCGGATCGAGTGCGCGTCCGTCCGCTCGACCCCGGGCAGGTAGGAGACGACCTCGGCCGCGAGATAGTGCTTGAAGGAGATCTCGAGGGCCAGGGGTCCGGGCCCGAGTCGGTAGGGCTTGAAGTCCCCGCGCCGGGCGAACGCCGCCCTGACCTTGGCCGCGAGCTGCACGCGCGCGCCCTCGGGAGTGAGGGTGTTCGCGGAATGGAAGCCGAGGCTCTTCTTGACCTCGGCCGCCTCGAAATTCCCGCCCGTCTGCGCCCGCAGCTCCGCGATCATCACGTCGTCGCCGGAAACCATGACCACGGGCACCCCGAAGCTCCCCGCCACCGCCGCCGCGAACGAGCCCTCGCTGATCGGCTTGCCGTCGAGGCCCACGTGGGTGAAGAGCGCGCTCCGGAAGGTGTGGGCCCGCACGCCCCGCGGGTTGTCGGTGGAGGCGTGGTAGCCGAGGAGGATCGCGGCGTCGAACGTCTCGTCGATGCCCGCCATCATGTACAGGGGGCGGGGCCACGAGCGCACGACGCGCACGTCGGCGGGCAGGAGCTCGACCAGCAGGTTCTCGCCGTTGCCGTGGGAATCGGCGATCAGGATCTCGGTGGCCCCCGCCTCCCGGGCCGCCTGCACCGCGGCCAGGACCTCGCGGGTCATGAACTCGCGGAAGCGCGCGTACTCGAAGCCCTCGGGACCGAGCTGGTCGCCGGTCACGGTCCCGGCCACGCCCTCCATGTCGACGGACACGTAGACCTTGAGCTTGCGCGCCGGGGGCGTCTCGGCCCCCGCGGCCGCACCCAGGAGCCACGCCGCCCCCGCCAGCAGAAAGCCGCATCTCATGATCGGGATGCTCCTCTCGGTCAGCCCCCGGAGTCCGCGGCTTCGGCGAGCACTCCGGGAGGCGTGTCGTCGTCCAGCTCGTCCAGGTAACCCTCGGGCAGCGCGACTTTCTGAGTCCCCCCGCTCTTGCCCCGAGGGATGCGCATGGCGTCGGGGGGAAAGGGCTCTTCCCGGTCGACGCCGGCCAGGACCTCCGCCAGCTCGGCGAGGGTGCGCACCTGCATGAGCCGCTGCCGCAAGGGGGCCCCGCCCGGAAAGCCCTTCGTGTACCAGGAGCTGTGCTTGCGGAAGGCGCGCATCGCGCCTTGCTCGCCCGCCCAGGCCACGAGGAGCCGCGCGTGCTCGAGCATCACGTCCAGCACTCCCCCGTAGGGGGGCGGGTTGCCGGGCTCGCGGCCGTCGAAAACGTCGGCGAGGTCGCGGAAGAGCCAGGGCCGGCCCAGGCAGCCGCGGCCCACGATCACGCCGTCGCACCCGGTCGTGCGCATCATGCGCAGCGCGTCCTCCGCTTCCCAGACGTCGCCGTTGCCGAGCACGGGAATGCGCGTGACCGTGCGCTTGAGCTCCGCGATCGCGTCCCAGCGCGCCTCGCCGTCGTAGAGCTGGGCGGCGGTGCGGGCGTGGAGCCCCACCGCCGCGCAGCCCTCCTCCTCGCCGATGCGGCCCGCGTCCAGGAACGTGGGGTGGCCGTCGTCGATGCCCACGCGGAACTTGAGGGTCACGGGAACCCGGCCCGCCGCCCTCACCGCCGCGCGCACGATGTTGCGGAGCAGCTTCGGCTTCAGGGGAATGGCCGCGCCCCCGCCCTTGCTCGTGACCTTCCGCACCGGGCAGCCGAAGTTCAGGTCGAGGTGATCGATCCGATCCTCGCCGACGAGGAGGCGAACCGCCTCCCCCACGTAGTGCGGGTCGACGCCGTAGAGCTGCAGGCTGCGCGTCGTCTCTTCCGCTCCGAAGCTGGCGAGGAGCAGCGTCTTGCGGTTTCCCTCCACGAGGGCGCGGGCGGTGATCATCTCGCTCACGTAGAGCCCCGCCCCGAACCGGCGGCAAAGGGTCCGGAAAGGCGGGTTCGTGACTCCGGCCATGGGGGCGAGGACCACCGGGGGCCAGACCGGGATCGGGCCGATGAAGACCGGCGCGAACTCCCCCGGCCCCGCGGCGCGCACGTCGCGGTTCAACGCACTGCGATAGATCGGGTCCATCGGGTCGGCAGCCAGTATCCCATGCCGGACGTCGGGCCGCGACGGGGACGGCGGGATCAGGGGACGAGAGGGTACGCTCTCAGCGCGGCCGGGAGCTGCTGCTCGTGTTCTCGTCCACGACGAGATGCTTGGGGGCCGGACGGTCGAGGAACTTCAGGTTCAAGCGGCGTATCTGGTCGGGCCCTACGTAGGAATGGCGGATCTCCGCCCGCGTCGAGTAGGGTCCGTCCGCCTTGGGCCCCCCCACTTCCTCGATCAGCACCACGTCTCCCGTACCGAGCGAGGCCATCGTGGTCATCACCCGCGCGCCCCCCCGGCCCACGTTCTCCGCGATCGTGCGCTCTTCCTGGAGGACGTTGCCCTGGCTGTCCACCCGCCGCAGCTTGAAGTTGGCGTAGATGTCGGTCCTCGTGTCGCGCCGTCGCTCGGGAGGAGGCGGGGCGGGCGTGAGCGAGGCCACCGGCACCGGCCCGGTGCGGAGCTCGTCCGGGGCAGGACCGGCCTTGAACCGGGCGTAAGCCTCCCGGAGCGCCGCCGCCAGCTCCAGCGCGGACGCAAACCGGTCCGCCCGGTTCTTGGCGAGGGCGCGCCGGATGACGGGAACGAGGGGAAGCGGGATACGCGCGGCCGCCGGCGTCCCGTCCAGGGGGATCTGGTCCTGGATGTGCTTGAAGAGCGTGGCCACCGGCGAGTCGCCCTTGAAGGGGACCTGGCCCGTGAAGATCTCGTAGGTGACGATGCCCGCGGCGTAGATGTCCGAGCGGTGGTCGATCTTCTCCCCCAGGCACTGCTCGGGGCTCATGTACTCGGGGGTGCCCATGATCTGGCCGGTGCTGGTGAGGCTGCCGGAGCTGCCGCTCGATTCGATCTTGGCGATGCCAAAGTCCATGAGGCGCACCACCGGCCGCCGCAGGGCGTCGCGCATGAGCATGATGTTCGGGGTCTTGAGGTCGCGGTGGATGATGCCTACCTCGTGGATCGCGTGCAGGCCGTCCACCATCTGGATGCAGACGTCGAAAGCCTCGTCCAGAGAGAGGCCCTCTTCGCGCAGGATCTGCTTTACGTCCGTGCCCTCCACGTACTCCATGGAGAAGTACAAGATGGAGCCGTCCTTACCGGGATCGTGGATGCGACACACGTTGCGGTGGGTGACCTTGCGGGCGAGCTTGATCTCGGAGATGAAGCGCTTCGCCGCTTCGGCCGTGCCCGTGAGCTCCGCGCGCAGGACCTTGATGGCCACGATCTCGTCGAGCATGCGGTCGTGGGCCCGATACACCATGCCCATGCCCCCGCGGCCGATCGGCTTCTGCACCTCGTAGCGGTTGGCGATGACCGCCCCCTGGGTGAGGGCGGCGAGCGCCCGGCCGCAGGTGAAGCAGGCCTCCGCCCCGTCGTCGTTCTTCGCTTTACAGGAGGGGCAGATCATGACGAGTTATGTCCGCACGCCCGATTGTGCAACGGACATGCCACGAAGGGGAACGCCCTATCCCCCTGTAACGCAGGCTTTTCCCGCCTCAGGAGCCGTTTTCCGTTATCACGCCTGTCCGGATTTCGGCCGCGAGCCCCTTCTTCAACAACTAAGAAGCACCCCGTTTTAGCGCGCCGCCGAGCATAGCACCGCAGTCAATTTGGCTTGCCGGCGGGCTAAGATGCCCGGCAGCCCATGACCCTCCGCTCGCTCAGTCCCGTCGACGGCCGGCTGATCCAAGAGTACGCGGAGCCCGACCGGGAGGGGGTCGCCCGCATCCTCCGCGAGGCGCACGCCGCCTTCCTCGAGTGGCGCCGCACTCCCTTTGCCGAGCGCGCCCTGCCGATCCGCCGGGCGGGGGCGCTCCTGCGGGAGCGCCGCGAGGATCTCGCGCAGCTGATGGCGATCGAGATGGGCAAGCCGCTCGCCCAGGGGCGGGCCGAGGCTGACAAGTGCGCCTGGGTCTGTGACTACTACGCGGAGAACGCCCAGGGCTTTCTCGCCCCGGAAGAGGTCGCCACCGACGCCACCCGCAGCTACGTGGCCTTCGCGCCGCTGGGGGTCGTGCTCGCGGTCATGCCCTGGAACTTCCCGCTCTGGCAGGTCTTCCGTTTCGTCGCTCCCGCCCTCATGGCCGGCAACGCGGGCGTGCTGAAGCATGCCGGCAACGTCTCCGGGTGCGCCCTCGCCATCGAGGGGATCCTTCGCGACGCGGGGGCGCCCGCCGGGCTCTTCCGCGCGCTGCTCGTCTCGTCCGACCGCGTGGGCGAGATCATCGGGGCGCCCGAGATCGCCGCCGTCACCCTCACCGGGAGCACGCCCGCCGGGCAGGCGGTGGCGGCCCGGGCGGGATCGCTTCTCAAGAAGACGGTCCTCGAGCTGGGGGGAAGCGATCCCTACCTCGTCCTGGAGGACGCCGACCTCGAAGCCACGGCGGAGACGTGCGCCGCTTCCCGCCTCATCAACGGCGGCCAGAGCTGCATCGCGGCCAAGCGCTTCGTGGTGGTGGAGGCGGTGCGCGAGCGCTTCGAGGAGCTCCTCGTCGAGCGGATGAAAGCGCGGACGATGGGCGATCCCCGGCGCGAAGGGGTCGACATCGGCCCCCAGGCCCGCCGCGACCTCCGCGACGACCTGCACGAGCAGGTGCGGAGGAGCGTGGCCGCGGGAGCCCGCGTCCGGCTGGGGGGCGAGGTGCCCGAGGGACCCGGGGCGTTCTACCCGCCCACCGTCCTCACCGCGGTCGGCCCCGGCATGCCCGCCTACGCGGAGGAGCTCTTCGGCCCCGTCGCCCCCGTGATCGCCGCCCGCGACGAGAAAGACGCGGTCCGGATCGCCAACGACTCCCCCTTCGGGCTGGGGGCCGCGGTCTTCACCCGCGACGTTTCGCGCGGCGAGCGCCTGGCCGCGGAGGCGCTGGAGGCGGGATCCTGTTTCGTGAACGCCTTCGTGAAGTCCGATCCCCGCCTCCCCTTCGGCGGGATCAAGCAATCGGGCTATGGGCGCGAGCTCTCGCATTTCGGGATCCGCGAGTTCGTGAACATCAAGACCGTCTACGTCAAGTAGAGGCATGGCCGGCCCCCACGGCCCGGTGCCGGAGACGAACGGCCTCGTGTTCGAGGCCCGCGGGATCACGAAGGTCTACCACATGGGCGAGGTGGACGTGCACGCGCTCCGCGGGGTGGATCTCGTGCTGCGGAAAAGGGAGTTCGTCGTCTTCCTCGGCCCTTCGGGAAGCGGGAAGTCGACGCTGCTGAACATCCTGGGCGGGCTGGACGTGCCCACGAGCGGCCACGTCCTCTACCACGGGCGCGACCTCACCGAGGCCGACGAGGGCGACCTCACGGCCTATCGGCGCCGTCACGTGGGCTTCGTCTTCCAGTTCTACAACCTGATCCCGAGCCTCACCGCCCGGGAGAACGTGGCCCTCGTGACCGAGATCGTCGGAGAGCCCGATGTCTCCGGAGGAAGCCCTGCGCCTCGTCGGCCTCGGCGCCCGCCTCGACCACTTCCCGGCCCAGCTCTCGGGAGGGGAGCAGCAGCGGGTGGCCATCGCCCGGGCCATCGCCAAGCGGCCCGAGGTCCTGCTCTGCGACGAGCCCACGGGAGCCCTCGACATCTCGACCGGGATCGTGGTCCTGGAGGCGATCGAGACCGCCAACCGCGAGCTCGGCACGTGCACCGCGGTCATCACCCACAACGCGGCCATCGCGGCCATGGCGGACCGGGTGATCCGGCTCTCCGACGGGCAGGTGGCGGGGATCCACTCGAACCCGACCAAGCGCCCGCCCCGGGAGCTGCAGTGGTGAGCAGGCGATGAGGGTTTCCGCCCTCGACCGCAAGCTCCTGCGCGACCTCCTGGAGATGAAGGGCCAGGCCCTCGCCATCGCGGCGGTGGTGGCCTCCGGGGTCACGATGTTCGTGACCTACCACTCGAACTTCGACTCGCTGCGCCGCACCCAGGCCGCCTACTACGACCGGAACCGCTTCGCCGACGTCTTCGCCTCGTGCAAGCGCGCTCCCCTGCGACTGGAGGAGCGGATCGCGGCGATCCCGGGGGTGGCGCGGGTGGGCCTGCGGGTGGTGGCGGACGTCACCCTGGACGTGCCGGGGTTTCCGGAGCCGGCGACGGGGAGGCTCATCTCCGTCCCCGCGGACACAAGGCCGCCCCTCAACGACGTCTTCCTGCGCCGCGGGCGCTGGATCGAGCCCGGCCGCCCCGACGAGGTGGTGGTGAGCGAGGCCTTCGCGAACGCCCATCGGCTCGGCCCCGGCGACGAGGTGGCCGCCCTCATCAACGGCCGCCGCCGCGAGCTGCGGATCGTCGGCCTCGGGCTCTCCCCCGAGTACGTCTACATCATCCCCCCCGGCGAGCTCATCCCCGACGACCGACGATTCGGCATCTTCTGGATGGAGCGCCGCGCCCTCGGGGCCGCCTTCGACATGGAGGGCGGCTTCAACGACGTCTCCCTCGCCCTCGCGCAGGGGGCGTCCGCGGAAGAGGTGATCACGCGGCTGGACCGGATCCTCGAGCCCTACGGCGCGCTCGGGGCCATCCCCCGGCGCCTCCAGATCTCGCACTGGACCCTCGACAACGAGCTCGCCCAGCTCCAGAGCTTCGGCGTGCTCGTGCCCGCGATCTTCCTCGGGGTCGCCGCGTTCCTCCTCAACGTGGCCATGACCCGGGCTCTCTCGATCCAGCGGCCGCAGATCGCCGCCCTCAAGGCCCTGGGCTACTCCAACCGGGAGATCGGGTGGCACTACGTGAAGTGGGCGCTCGTCATCGCGGCGGTGGGCGCGGCCGTCGGCATCGCGGGCGGCGCGCGCCTGGGCGCGGGGATGATCTCCCTCTACAACGAGTTCTTCCGCTTCCCCATCCTGCTCTACCGGCTGTCCTCCGGGGTGGCGGTGGCCGCCGCCTTCATCGCCCTCGGTGCCGGAGGCCTGGGCGCGCTCCTCGCCGTGCGCCGAGCGGTGGCCATTCCCCCCGCGGAGGCGATGCGGCCGGAGCCCCCGGCTCGCTACCGCACGAGCCTGGTCGAGCATCCCCGCGTGCAGCCCCGCCTGAGCCACGCCACGCGGATGGTGCTCCGGAACATCGAGCGCCAGCCGGGGCGCGCGCTCGCTTCCATCGTGGGCATAGCCCTCGCGGTGGGCATCCTCCTGTTCGGGTTCGTGTTCCTGGACGCCATGAAGCTGCTGGCCGAGGTGCAGTTCTCCCTCGTGCAGCGCCAGGACGTGAGCGTGTCCTTCGTGGAGCCCGTCTCCGCGCGCGCCCTCTACGAGGTGCGCTCGCTGCCCGGCGTGATGGCGGTGGAGCCGGTCCGCTCCGTCCCCGCCCGCCTGCGCAACGGCCACCGCCATCGCAACCTCGCGGTGACGGGAATGCCGGCCGCCCCCGACCTGAGCCGCATCGTGGACGTGTCCGGCCGCGCCTTGACCCTCCCTCCCGATGGGCTCCTGATGTCGAGGATCCTCGGCGAGGTCCTGGGCGTGAAGCGGGGCGACCGCGTGGTGCTCGAGGTCCTAGAGGGAGCGCGGCCCGTGCGAGAGGTGGAGGTGGCGGGGCTGGTCGACGACTACATGGGGGTGGCGGCCTGGATGGAGATCGGCGCGCTGCACCGGCTCATGCGCGAGGGGGGGTCGCTCTCGGGCGCCCAACTCCTCGTCGATCCCGGCCAGCTCTCCGCCCTCTACCGGCGGCTGAAGGCCCTGCCGCGAGTGGCGGGCGTCGCCGTCACCGCCGCCGCGCGCGAGAGCTTCCGCCGGATAATGGCCCAGAACTTCGAGCTGATCACGACCTTCAACGTGTCCTTCGCCGTCATCATCGCCTTCGGCGTGGTCTACAACGCGGCGCGCATCTCTCTCTCCGAGCGAAGCCGGGAGCTGGCCAGCCTTCGCGTGCTGGGCTTCACGATCGGCGAGATCTCGCTCATCCTCCTCGGAGAGCTCGCGCTCCTCACGCTTCTCGCCATCCTGCCCGGCCTCCTCGTGGGGTGGGGCCTGTCCGTCCTCGTCCTCATGAGCTTCGAGAGCGAGGTGTACCGGATTCCCCTCGTCATCACCCCTCCCAACCTCGCCTGGTCCATCCTCACCGTGATCGCGGCCGCCGCGATCTCGGGGCTCCTGGTGCGGCGCAAGCTGGACCGCCTCGATCTCGTGGCCGTCCTCAAGACCCGGGAGTAGCGGCGGTGAGCGGGCTTCGCCATCTCAGGAGCCGCAAGGTGCAGGCCGGGCTCGGCCTCCTGATCCTCCTCTTCGCGGTGGCCCTCTGGCCGGCCGCCGTCCCCGCCGACCTCGCCACCGTCGAGCGCGGCGCCCTGCTCGTGACCGTGGAGGACGAGGGGGAGACGCGGGTCCGCGATCGCTTCGTGATCTCCGCCCCGGTGGCCGGCCAGACGCTCCGGATCGAGCGGGAGCCCGGCGACCCCGTGAAGCGAGGAGCGACGCTCGCCACGCTGCTCCCCGCCGCTCCCGTCCTCCTGGACGCTCGCAGCCGCGCGGAGGCAGAGGCGGCGGTCGCCTCCGCGGAAGCGGTCCTCGGTCGGGCCAAGGCGGAGAAGCGGCGGGCGGAGGCCACCCTCGCCCTCGCCCGCTCCGAGCTGGAGCGTCACCGGGAACTCGCTCGGCAGCGGATCGTGTCGCAGCAGGCCTTGGAGGCGAAGGAGACGGAGGCCCGCGCCGCCGAGGAGGCCCTCCGCGCCGCCGCCTTCGCGGAGGCGAGCGCCGACCACCAGCTGGAGATGGCCCGGGCCCGCCTCCTGCACGCCACGGGCGGCCCCCGGGCGGGACAGGCGATCGTCCTTCGTTCGCCGATCGACGGCGTGATCTTCAAGCGTTACCGTGAAAGCGAGGCGGTCGTGCCCGCGGGCGAGCCCCTCCTGGAGCTGGGGGATCCGCGGCGGCTCGAGATCGTCTCCGACCTCCTGTCGACGGACGCGGTCCGGGTCAAGCCCGGCGCGCCGGTGCTGATCGAGCAGTGGGGAGGCGACCGGACGTTGCGGGGACGGGTGCGCGTGGTGGAGCCGTCCGGCTTCATGAAGGTCTCGGCCCTGGGGGTCGAGGAGCAGCGGGTCAACGTGATCGTGGACTTCGAGGACCCGGAAGACGCGTGGACGGCGCTCGGCGACGGGTACCGGGTGGAGGTGCGCATCGTGATCTGGCAGGGCGAGGACGTGCTCAAGGTGCCCACGAGCAGCCTCCTCCGCCAGGGTGACGCCTGGGCGGTGTTCGCCGTGCAAGGGGGCCGGGCCCGGCTGCGCACGGTCGGGATCGGCCGCCGCAACGGACTCGAAGCCCAGGTCCTGGCCGGCCTCGACAAGGGCGATCAGGTGGTCGTCCACCCGAGCGACAACCTCAGGGACGGCAGCCGGATCACACGCCGCACGGCCTCGTGATCCACCACCTCGCCCTGCGCGTGGCCGACCTGGAGAGGGCGCGCGCCTTCTATTCGGACCTGCTCGGCCTCCCGGAGCGGGAACGACACGAAGACGCGAGGGGGCTCCGCGCGATCTGGCTGGACGCGGGACCCGTCGTGCTCATGCTCGAGCGCGAGCTCCGGGGAGAGGGCGAGGCCTCCGGCTCCGGACACCTGCTCGCCCTCGCCGTCGACGACCTCCGCGGCTGGGAGGAGCGGCTGCGCGAGGGGGGAGTGCCGGTGGAGGACCGCACCGAGCACACCCTCTTCTTCCGCGATCCCGACGGCCATCGCGTCGGAGTGAGCTCCTTCCGCTTCCCCCGCCCACGCTGACCGCGAGCGCTCGCGGAGAGCGACCGCGGTTCAAGCCCCTGTAGCCGTCGCGTCCAAGGCTTTGTCCGCAGTGCGTTAGGCACGCTCGTCCAAAAACATAAGTCAGAACCTTTGCCCGCGCCGCCGCGTCAGAGACCTCAACGGCGGAGGCAGCGAGCGACATGCGCGGCGATCAGCGGCTTGAGCGCGGGAAGCCGGATGCGCGGCGTCGATGCTCCGCCCGTGGGGGGACGGGGGCCACGCTCGCTCTCGTCCTCGCCTTCGCCGTGGCCAGGGCGGGGGCGGCCGACCGGACCGACCCGCGCTATCCCGAGGCCGCGCCCGCGCTCCCGGACTCCGATCCCGCGCTCGAGCTCCCGCCTCCCCTCCAGGCTTCCGCCTCCGAGCTCACGCTCTTCTGGTTCGATCCGAAGGGCGTGCTTCCGGACGGGTTCGGGCCGGTGTCGGGGGAAGTGAGCCGGATCTTCCGTGAGGAGGTCGGGGTGAGAATCCGCTGGGAGCGCGGCCACTCCGACACCGTCTTCGGCGACGGCGACGGGCTGGACATTCCCGTCATCCTCCTCCCCGAGGATCCCATGGCCGCGCGCGCTTCCCGCCGCGTGATGGGTCTCGTCCCCCGGGGGGCGAACGGAGTGCGCGTGGTCTGGGTCTTCCTGGCCAGCGTGCGCTGGACGCTCGGCCAGGACCCGAAGTCGGCGGCGCTCCTCCCTCGGGAGCGATACGAGCTCGGCCTCGCCCTCGCGCGCGTGGTCGCCCACGAGGTCGTCCACGCGGTGGCCCCCGAAGAGCCGCATACGAGCAGCGGACTGATGCACCACTCGATGGGTCGGGCCTTCCTGCTCGGCGCGCACACACCGGTCGACCCTGGCTGCGCGCGCGCTTTCTTGCGCAGCCTCCGCGCCCTGCTCGACCCCGCCGCCACCACCGCGGCCCACGCGGGTCCGGAGCGCGGCGCGTCCCTCCCCTGACCGGGCTGGGGTTGCTCTCGCGTCCCTGCTAGACTCGCACTCCGATGCGAGCGCGTGCGCCATCCGTCCTCACGCTGGCGCTCGCCGCCCTCGTCCCCGTCGCGTGCGCCGGGCCTCCGCGGCCGATCCCGCCTCCGAACGTCCTCTTCGTCCTCGCCGACGATCTCTCGTTCCACATCGGCCTCTACGGCGGCGGGCCCTCCACCCCCAACCTGGAGCGGCTGGCGCGCCGCGGGCGGCGCTTCGACCGCGCCTACTGCCAATACCCGCTGTGCAGCCCGAGCCGCACGTCGCTCCTGACCGGCTGGCGGCCGGAGAGGACGCAGGTGTGGGGCAACCTGCGGCCGCCCCGCGCTCTCCTCGCCGGAGCGACGCCGCTCCAGGAGCACTTCGAGGCCCAGGGTTACTTCACTGCGCGGGTGGGCAAGGTCTACCACAGCCGCTTCGAGGACGAGTTCCGCTGGTCGACCGTCATCGACACCTACGACGAGGCCCCCGAGGAGAATCCCGGGACAACCTGGGGACCCTCGGGGCGGCGCGACGAGGACGAGCCCGACGGCCGTGCCGCTCGTCGCACCGTCGAGCTCCTGGAGACCCCGCGCGAAAAGCCGTTCTTCATCGCGGTGGGCTTCCTGAAGCCGCACGATCCCTGGGTCGTCCCCGAGAGGTACCTGCGGATGTTCCCGCTCGACAAGGTGGAGCTGCCGGTGGTGCCCGCGGACGAGCAGGTGCTGGGGGCCCGCCGCGGCGCTTCGATGGACATCCCGCCCGACGAGGCGCGCGAGGCCCTCGCCGCGTACTATGCGTCCATCGCCTTCATGGACGCGCAGCTCGGGCTGATCCTGGACGCGATGGACCGGCGGCGGCTCTGGGACACCACGGTGGTCCTCTTCCTCGGGGACAACGGCTTCCACGCGGGCGAGCACGGGCTCTGGGGAAAGATGACCCTCTTCGAGGAATCGGCCCGGGTCCCCCTGATCGTGGCCGCGCCCGGGCTCCTCCGACCGGGCGAGCCCACGACTCGACTCGCCGAGCTCGTGGACGTCTATCCGACGCTCGTCGAGCTGTGCCGGCTCCCGCGGGTCGAGGGCCTGGCGGGCACGAGCCTCGTGCCCATCCTTCGCGATCCCGGCGCGCCCGGCAAGAGCACGGCCTTCACCATGCGCAAGGTGGGCGCCACCAAGCGGGGGTTGCTCGCCACGAGCGTTCGCACCGAGCGCTATCGGTATACAGAGTGGCCCGAGTATCCGGCCGAGCTCTACGACCACCTCGACGACCCGGGAGAGCTCCGGAATCTGGCGTCGGAGGCGGCAAGCTCGGGAACAATCAAGGAAATGCGAGCGTTTCTAGGTAAACCACGATGAGAGACGGGGCGTCACACCGCTTGTGGGACACTTGCGTGCCGCAAGCGAACACCTGGCCCGGTAGCAGGGAGGCTCCGAGGCCCTCAATTCATGATTTCAAAGGCAGTTAGCGATGCGACGCCGGCCGGCACGTTCCTTGATCCCTGGACTGGGGGCGGCCTCCCGTAAGGCCGCCGTGGAGACGGAACTTTGGACATAGCGCGACCCTCACAGGCCAGGCAGAAGAAGATCCGGCGCATCGCGATGGGCGCCGGCGGCCTCGTCGCCGTCCTGCTGATCACCCTGGGCCTGTCCCGGCTCAAGCCCGCCGCCCCCTCCGTGGAGCGCTCGACGGTCTGGATCGACACCGTGAAGCGCGGGCCGATGCTGCGCCAGGTCCGCGGCCTCGGCACCCTGGTCCCCGAGGACGTGCGCTGGATCCCCGCCCAGACCGAGGGGCGCGTGGAGCGGCACGTGATCCTCCCGGGCACCCCCGTCAAGCCCGACAGCGTGATCCTGGAGCTGAGCAACCCCGAGGTGGAGCTGCAGGCCCTGGAAGCGGAGTCGCGGGTCCGCGCCGCGGAGGCCACGTACTCCGAGCTGCGCGTGCGCCTGCAGAGCCAGCGCCTCGACCAGGAAGCGGCGGCGGCGCGCGTGCGCGCGGACTACGCCTCCGCCCGCATGCGGGCCGAGGCCGACGAGCAGCTCGGCAAGGACGGGCTCGTGGCCGAGATCACGGTCAAGACCTCGCGCGTCTCCGCGGACGAGCTGCAGAACCGCGACCGCGTCGAGCAGGAGCGGCTCGCCATTGGCGGAGAAGCCGTGCAGGCCCAGCTCGCGGTGCAGGCGGCCCAGGTGGAGCAGGCGCGGGCCCTCGCCCGATTGCGGCGCGCCCAGTACAACGCCCTCAAGGTACGCGCGGGCATGGAGGGTGTCCTCCAGCTCCTGCCGGTGGAAGTGGGCCAGCGCGTCACGCCGGGGACGAACCTCGCGCGGGTCGCGCATCCGGGCAAGCTGAAGGCAGTGGTCCGGATCGCGGAGACCCAGGCCAAGGACGTGCAGATCGGGCAGAAGGCCACCGTCGACACCCGCAACGGCGTGGTGGACGGGCACGTGGCCCGCGTGGATCCTTCCGCGCAGCAGGGCACGGTGACCGTGGACGTCGCCCTCGACGGGCCCCTGCCCAAGGGCGCGCGCCCCGAGCTGTCCGTGGACGGCACGATCGAGCTCGAGCGCCTCGCCGACGTGCTCTACGTGGGGCGGCCCGCCCAGGGCCAGGCCGACAGCCTGGTCGGCCTCTTCCGCCTCGGCGAGGGCGGGGTGGAGGCCTCGCGAGTGAAGGTCCAGCTCGGCCGCGCCTCCGTCAACACCGTGGAGATCGTGTCCGGACTGAAGGAAGGCGACCAGGTGGTGCTGTCCGACACCTCGGCCTGGGACGCCTTCGACCGGCTTCGACTGAATTGACAACGCCTGGAGGAGAGACGATGAGCGCTTCCGCGGAATCCCTGATCCACCTCGACGGCCTGACCAAGGTCTTCTACACCGACGAGGTGGAGACCCACGCCCTCGCCGGGATCCACCTGGAGATCCAGAAGGGCGAGTACGTCGCGATCGCCGGGCCCTCCGGCTGCGGGAAGTCCACGCTGCTCTCGATCCTGGGCCTGCTCGACTCGCCCACCGAACGGGACCTACGTCCTGAACGGGCAAGCCGGTGCAGTCGCTCGACCTCTCCGAGCGGGCGCGCATCCGCAACCGGGAGATCGGCTTCATCTTCCAGAGCTTCAACCTGATCGGCGACCTCACCGTGTTCGAGAACGTGGAGCTGCCGCTCACCTATCGCGGCATGAAGGCCGCGCGAGCGCAAGGAGCGCGTCGAACGGAGGCGCTCGAGCGCGTGGGCATGGCCCACCGCGCCAAGCACCTGCCCAGCCAGCTCTCCGGCGGTCAGCAGCAGCGCGTCGCGGTGGCGCGCGCCCTGGTGGGCGCGCCCTCGATCCTGCTCGCGGACGAGCCCACCGGCAACCTCGACTCCAAGAACGGCGACGCGGTGATGGACCTGCTGCGCGACCTGCACCGCGCGGGCGCCACGATCTGCATGGTCACGCACGACCCGCGCTTCGCCCGCCACGCCGACCGCACCATCCACCTCTTCGACGGCCGGGTGGTGGACGAGAACACGGCGGCGGAAGCGGCCGCGGCCGCGAACTAGCCGGTCACTGCCGGACCTTTTCCAGCATCAGGGGATGACGATGTCGTAGGCGAACATGCGCCACTCGGAGCCCTCCCGGGTCCAGCCCAGGTAGAGAACGGCCGGCTCGCCAGCAACGGTCTTGAAGCGGAAGGCGGTGGCGTAATAGGTCCCGTAGCCCCCTTCCGGCGCCGGAGCGGTCGCCGCCGCCTTGCCCAGCCGGCGCGCACAGTCCGCCTCCACTCCGACGCGGTCCTGCAGGCTCACCAACGAGAACGCCTGATCCCGAGGTTGCATCACGACCTTGTTCTCGGGGTCGACGGCCGGGGCGGCGGTCAGGAAGTCCTCGAGGCGGGCGACCCTTCCCACCCGCTTTGCCGCCGTCTCCATCTTCGAGCGCAGGCGCCGCTTCTGCTCTTCGAGGGTACCGGCCGGTAGCTCTCCCTCGTCCGGAAAGAGGTCGACGCAAGGGTAGCAGCTGGGGGCCACCTGGCGCCAAGCCGTCTCGACGTCCTTGCGCACCAGCCAGGCGTCCAGGAAGGCGGTGCTGGCCTCCACCAGACCGGGAGGCGCCGCCACCCGCTCGAGCGTCGGAGTCGGGGGCGGCTCATACACGCTGGCGAGATCCGCGTCGTCCTCCGCGTCGACCTCCACCTCGTAGGAGACGATCTTCCAGTAGCCCGACTCCTTCGCCCAGAGGAGGAGGAGGGTGGAGCCTCGACCCTGGCGGAAGCGCAGGCGGAGCGAGACGCCGTAATGGCGGAAGTCGGTCGGCTTCCCTCGCGGCTTCGCTTTCGTCTCGCCGGTGGCCGCCAGCCGGGCGCGATTGGCGCAGTCGAACGCCTCCGCCACCGGGTCGGGCACGCCGTACAGCACGAACTGGGCGTGCTGCTTCTGGGGGATGACCGTTAGCTCCGTGTTGGTCAGGCGCACCCCCAGCGTGGCCTCGGCCAGGCTCGCCGCCTCTCCCAGGCGCCCCTTCGCGTTGCGCAGGCCCAGCAGCAGCTTCACGGGAGCCACGCCATGGTCGATCGTCTCGGGGTCCTGCTCGAGGGCGAGACAGGAGAGGGCACGCGCGGAGACATAGCCCATGGCCTGCTCGGGCTTCCCCTCCACCAGCCAGGCGGTCAGGAAATCGGAGACCGAGGGCCCGATCCCCTTCTTCCCGATCCGGGGCACGAACGCGATCTCGGTTTGGGCCGGAGTCTCCCCCGCGTACGCCTCGGAGGAGGCGAAGATGTTGAGCACCCCGCTCCACCAGTCCGAGAGGCCCTCCCAGCGCTGGTCGTGCCTCTCCAGGTTGTTGCCCGCGCGCACGTCGGAGTTCGCGCTCGAAAGGTGGCCGTTCAAGAGCGCGGCGGGGAACTTGGACGAGCGGTAGTCGACGTCGACGTCCGCGCGCCGGCCGTCCAGTGCGATCGAAATCTGCATCGAGGGGACGCCGCCTTCCCCCCGGTAGTTCGTCGGGTAGCCCTTGTGGAAGACGGTGTTGTCGCCCTTGCGCGTGAACTGTCGGCACCGCTTCAGGGTGTCGAGGGCGCCCTCCTTGAGGCGGACGTAGATCCGGAACTGCTGGTCGCTTCCCGCGCCCGACGTCTTCCCGCGGACCGCCTCCAGGTGCTCGATGAGGTCGAGGGCGTTTCCCAGAGGATCCCCCTGGGCGTCGGTCAGGTCCGTGCTCCCGAGGGCGTGGGTGACCGCTTCGAAGGTCGTGCGCACGGAGAGCCGGGCCTTGTCGTAGGTACTCTGGGGGTCGATCGTCCTCTTCGCCACGACGCCGAACCGCTCGCACAGGTCGTCGACGAGCGCCTTCTGTCGAGGGGTGAGATCGGCGTAGACGCCGCCGAACGCCTGCGGAGCCTGCTCCTGCGCCGAAGCGGACGCCGCCGCCGCCCAGGACCACGCGAAGGCCAGGACCAGAGCAGCCCGCAGGCGAGGGTGAATCCGTTCTTCATGGGTCACTCTATTCCCCTCCAAACGCGCGGTGGTCGCTTCTCGTCCCGCCTTCAACAACCCCTCATCGCGGTGTCGCGGGACGGAAGCCACGCTCGAGCAAGAGTCGCCCGGATCCTGCCACAAATAGGGCCCAGTGATGCACCCGGTGCTACAGTGACTCCATGTCCGAGCCCGCACGGTCCGGAGGGGTCGCGAGTCGGCTGCCCTACGTCTGGGACTACGACCTCGACGAGACCGCTTTTCGCGCCATCCTGTCCGGCCAGGAGACCTTTGGTAGCCTGGACCGGGACTGGGCCGCGGTCCGTCTTCTGGAGCACGCACCCTACGCCGAGGTTCGGAGGCTTCTCAGCCTCGGCGAGCTCGTCGCCGGTTGGCCGAACTGGCGACGTCGCATCCGGGCCGAGAGCCGTCGCCGCGGGTTCGACTTCCTGGTGGAGTGGCTGCCCCGGAACCGTCCGGACCTTCTGTAGCGGTCGCTCGATGGACCGCGCGGACTACTTCGAAAGGCTGTACCCCCTCCAGGACGTTCTGCTCGCCGCGTTCGCACGGACGGAGACCGGCTTCTACCTCACCGGGGGAACCGCCGCGTCGCGGGGCTATCTGAATCACCGCTTCTCGGACGATCTCGACCTGTTCGTGAACGACGATCCGCAGTTCGGCTTGTGGGCGGACAGGCTCGTCACGGCCGCGGGTGCCGCCAACCCGGCGTGGCAGATCCATGTGGGGCTTCGGGACCTGCGTTTCGTGCGGTTCGGAGTAGCGACGGAGACGATCGACCTCAAGGTCGAGCTGGTGAACGACGTGCCCTCTCACGTCGGGCAGGTCACTGCCCATCCCGTCCTCGGTCGCCTCGACTCCGCGGAGAACATCCTGGCCAACAAGCTCACGGCCCTCGCCGACCGTCAGGAGCCGAAGGATCTGGCCGACATCTGGGGCTTCTGCGGAAAGATGGGTCTTTCCATCACGGCCGCGATCGAGGGCGCCCACGGCAAGGCGGCCGGCTTGTTCCCGCCCGATCTGGCGCGACGCTTGATGAGCGCCACCTCCACCGACTACGGTCTCATCCGGTGGATCGACGCCCCGCCCGTCGAGCAGTTCCTGGGTGACCTTCGTCGCTTCGGCGAGCAGCTCTTGCTGCTCGAGCCCCGATCGCAGGGATAGAGGAATCCCTCAGGGCAACGGCGCCGCTCCGCCCCGCGTCTGGCTCAGCCACGCGCGCGCTTCCCGGACGTCGCGCGCGTAGAGAGCGGGAGGGGCTTCGCGCGCGAACCGCTCGACGAAGGGCCGCGCCTCCTCCCCCCGTCCCGCCTGGCGCAGGAGGCGGCCCAGGTTGTAGAGCGTGTCCCACTCGCGCGGATCCAGGCGCACCGCGGTCTTCCAGCTCTCGATGGCCTCGCTCGGCCGGCCGGTCTCCGCGGCCACGACTCCCAGGCCGTTGTGGGCGCGCGCGAGGTCCCCGTTCAGGGCGAGCGCGGCCTCAAAGGCCTCCCGCGCCGGCTCGTACTGGCGCGCCGCGAGGTGGACGCTGCCCAGGTCGACGAGGATGCGGGGCGTTCGTGGGCGCCAGCTCCAGCGCCCGGCGGAAGGCCGCGAGGGCCTCCGCCGTCCGTCCCGTCTCCGCGAGCGCGGCCCCCCGCGTCAAGAGCACGTCGAGGCTCGGGTCGGTGCGCGCCGCGTAGGGCTCGAGCAGCGCCGCCGCTTCCCGATACCGGCCGGCGTCGTTGAGGTGGGAGCCGAGGTTGGACGCCATCTGTGCGTCGTCGGGGGCGAGGGCGAGGGCCCTCTCGGCCGTCTTCAGCGCTTCGCCCAGCCGGCCCGACTCGCGCTGGAGCAGCGAGAGCTGCACGAGGCCGAGGGGCATGTTCGGCCGCTGGCGGACGACGTCCTCGCACTGCCGAAGCGCGCCCGCGAGGTCGCCGGCCTTGTGCCGGGCATCCACGGCCTGCATCTCCGCGTCGAGGGCGATGAGGCGCTTCGGGTCGTCGTCCGGGGAGTAGCGATCCTTCGGAGGAGCGGCGTCCGCGGCGGCCAGGTAGCCGAGAGCGCGCAGCCTCTCACGCGTCTGCGCGTTTTCCGGACGCGCCGAGGGTCCCGCGTCGCCGGCGCGGAGACGCGCCAAGAGCGCCTGCAGGCTCTCCAGCTCCTGCGGTCGGCTGGGCGCCAGGTTGTGCCCCTCCTTCGCATCCACGGTCACGTCATACAGCTCCGGCAGGGGAAGCTCGATGTACTTGAGGGGTCCCCGGACGACGCCGTAGAGCGGCGCCCAGCGGCGGCTGACCATCCCGGAGAGGGCTTCGAAGTACGAAGGCGGACTCTCCCCGTCCGGCGATGCGCCGAGAAGGCTCCGACCCGGGAGGCCCTCCGGAGCGGAAGCGGCGATCGCGTCGAGGATGGTGGGCACGATGTCCACGTGCCGTACCGGGCTCTCGACCCGGGCCGGGGACAGGAGGCGCGGACAATAGATGATGAGCGGCACGTGGAGCGGACCCTCGTAGGCGAAGATCCCGTGCGTTTTCTCGCCGTGCTCTCCGAGCGATTCGCCGTGGTCGGCGGTGAGCACCACCAGCGTCCGGCCGGTCCGGCCCGCCCCGAGCAGGGGCGAGAGGAGGGGCTCCAGGGCCGCGTCCATCGCGGCCACCTCGCCCAGGTAGGGATCGTCACGGAATCGCGAGGCGAACGGCTCAGGCGGCGCATAGGGGAAGTGCGGCTCGTACAGATGGACCCAGATAAACGTGGGCCCGCTCCCCTCCGCGAGCCACCGCCGGGCCGCGGCCACGGTCAGGGGGCCCCGGCGCTCCTCGTCGGAATGGCCGAGACCGGCCCCGCTCAGGAAGCGGTCGTCGTAGACGTCGAAGCCCCGGGCGAGGCCAAAACGGGAAGAGAGTGGAAAAGCGCTGACGAAGGCCCCGGTGCGATATCCGAGCGCCTTGAGGCGGGTGGCCAGGGTCGGGACGGAGGCGGGGAATCGAAAGCCGGCGTTGTCGCGCACGCCGTGCTCGAACGGGTAATGGCCGGAGAGGATGTTCGAATGGGAGGGCAGCGTCACCACGTTGTGGGCGTAGGCGCGCGAGAAGCGCACGCCCGCGCCCGCGAGCCGGTCGATCCACGGAGTGGCCGCCCTGGGATTGCCGCTCACCCCGAGGGCGTCCCCCCGGAGCGTGTCGATGGTGATGAGCAGCACGTCGAGGCCCGCCTCGCGCCGGGGCCCGCCCGTCCCGCGACAGGCGAGGAACGCCGCTACGACGAGGAGGATGCCCGCGAGCCAGGGTCCCCGCCGCCTCATGCCGGTGGGACCGGAGGCGCGCCCAGCCAGGCCCGCACCTTCGGGAAGTCGCGGCCGTAGAGCGCGGGCGGGGCCTCCCGCAGGAAGCGTTCGAGGTAGGGGCGGGCCTCGACGCTGCGACCGGACTTGACGAGGAGGGAGCCCAGGTTGAAGAGCGTGTCGAACTCCTTCGGCTCCAGCTCGACCGCGAGCTTCCAGTGGATGATCGCCTGGTCGCGGTCGCCGGTCTCGGCCGCGACCACCCCCAGCGCGTTGTGGGCGCGGGCCACCCGGGGGTTCAGCTCCAGGGCCGCCTGGAGCGCGCCTCGCGCCTTCTCGTACTCGTGCGCGCCGAGATAGAGGGTGCCCAGGTCGACGAGGGGCAGGACGTTCGTGGGATCCAGCTTCCCCGCCGCCACGAAGGCCTGCTCCGCCTCCCGCGGGCGCCCGAGCGCGGCCAGGGCCACCCCGCGGGCGATGACGACGTCGATGTCGGGATCGCCGCTCCCCGCATACGCGTCCAGCACCTGCAGGGCCTCGCGCGGCCGCCGCCCCTCGGTGAGGTAGGCCCCGAGCAGGGCCGCCGTCCCGGCATCCTCGGGGGCCAGCACCAGCGCTCGCCGGAGGCTCCGGGCCGCCGCGGCGAGGTCGCCCTGCTCGCGCTGCAGGAAGCCGAGCTGGACCCAGGCCAGGGGCATCGACGGACGCCCGGCCACGAGCCGCTCGCCGCGGGCGATCGCGCCCGCGAGGTCCCCCTTCTGGTATTGCTCGATCAGGCCCTGCAGCTCCGCATCGAGGCCGATGAGCCGCTTCGGGTCGTCGGCATCGGTGAACGGACGCGGGCCGAACGCGCGCGGCGCCGCCACGTAGCCCAGGCCGCGCAGGCGCTCGCGCACCGCCTCGTCCTCGGCTCCGCCCCCCCACCCGCGATCGCCCTCGCGGGCCCGCGTGAGGGCGGCGCGCATCTCCTCGAGCCGCTGCGGCTGCTGCGCGCCGAGGTTGAGCGCCTCGCCGGGGTCGGCGGCGAGGTCGTACAGCTCGGGCAGGGGGAGGTCGATGTACTTGATGGACCCGCGGACCAGGCCGAAGAGCGGCGCCCAGCCCCGGTTGCGAGTGGACGAGAGCGCTTCGAGGTAGCTGTCGCGTGGGGGCAGGGATCCCCCCGCGGCGAGGGGCAGCAGGCTGCGACCCGCGATCCCCGCGGGCGGGGGGAGGGCCAGGGCATCGAGCACGGTGGGCAGGACGTCCACGTGGCGCACGGGCTCCTTCACCACGCGCGGCCGCAGCAGGCGGGGAGCGTAGAGCACGAGGGGAACGCGAAGCGTCGCCTCGTACGCGAAGATGCCGTGGGTCGGCTCGCCGTGCTCGCCCAGCGATTCCCCGTGGTCCGCGGTCAGGACGACCAGGGTGCGGCCGGCGCGGCCCGCCCCGATCACCGCCTCGAGCAACGGACCCAGGGCCAGGTCCGCGGCCGCCACCTCCCCTTGGTACGGAGCGGAGGCGAAGCGCGACCGGAGCGGCTCCGGCGGCGTGTACGGGAAGTGGGGCTCGTAGACGTGCACCCAGCAGAACCAGGGTCTTTCCCCCTGGGCGCGGATCCAGTCCCGGGCGAGGGCGACCGTCTCCGGGCCCGGCCTTTCCTCCATCTCGAACGCGGTATGGGTGTCCACGTTGGCGAAGCGGTCGTCGTAGACGTCGAAGCCCGCGGTCCAGGCCGAAGCGGGAGTCGAGGGGAAAGGCGCTCACGAAGGCGCCGGTGCGGTAGCCGCGCGCCTTCAGGATCGTGGCCAGGGTCTCGGCGCCGGGGGGGAAGCGGAAGCCCGAGTTGTCGCGGACGCCGTGGTCGGTGGGATAGCGCCCGGAGAGGATGTTGGCGTGCGAGGGGAGCGTCACCACGTTCTGGGCGCGCGCCTCCGCGAAGCGCACGCCTTCCGCGGCGAGGCGGTCCATCCAGGGCGTGGAAGCGCCCGCTCGACCGTAGGCGCCGAGCGCGTCCGCCCGCAGCGTGTCCACCGTGACGAGCAGGACGCTCAAACCTTCCTCACGCTTCGTCATCGCGCGTGCGCGCACGAACGCCGCGAAGGCAAGCGCGGAGACGACCAGGGCGGAGAGCGCAAGCGTGACGCGGCCCGAGATCAACATTGAACGATAATAGCAATCGCGCACGCGCGATCTCAGAGCGCGTTCACTCCCTTGGATTCATGATCGAAGCGCTCCTGCTCCTACTCATCGCCGCTCTCGCGCTACCCGCGGCCGAGCCCGCGCTCCCGCGGGGCCGAGTGCTGGAGAGCCTGCACGGCGAGGATCCCGAGCAGACCTACGCGCTCTACCTGCCTTCGACCCATGATCCCGCCCGCCCCGCACCGATCGTCTATCTCCTCGACCCGCGCGGCCGCGCTCTCGTGCCCCTGGAGCGCTTCCGCCCGGGCGCGGAGGCGCTGGGGTTCGTGCTCGCGAGCTCCTATCGCTCCCGAAGCGACGAGGCCACGGACCCGAACACGCCCGCCCTGCGCGCGATGTGGGCGGACACGCACGCGCGGCTCGCCCTCGACGACCGGCGAGCCTTCCTGGCCGGCTTCTCGGGGACGGCCCGGGCGGCATGCGCCCTCGCCGCCGCCGCGCAGGGGGCGGTGGCCGGCGTCATCGGCGCGGGCGCGGGGTTCGTGACGAGCCAGGCGCCCCGGCGCGACCTGGGCTTTCTGTACTACGGGGCGGTGGGCGACACGGACTTCAACTACGACGAGATGCAGGAGCTGGACCGCACGCTCCACGATCTCGACGTGCCCTACCGCTTCGAGGTCTTCCCCGGTCCCCACGACTGGATGCCGGAGGCGGTGGCCACGCGCGCCCTCGAATGGATGGCTCTCCAGTCGAGCCCGCCCGAAGATCTCGTCGAAGCGTCTTGGAATCGGGATGTCGGGCGGGCTCGAGAGATGGAAGCGACCGGCCGTTTGCAGGATGCCTGGCGCCTCTGGTCGTGGATCTCTCGGGACTACGCCGGTCGACGCGACACGACCGAGGCCCGGACCCACGCGGCGGCACTCGCCGCGTCCGACACGCGTAAGGCCGCGGAGAAGGCGGAGCGCAAGCGCCGCGAGCGCGAGCGGGCCACGGTCGAGCGGGCCCAACAGTCGATCGCACTCGCCCGGACCTCGAACGACCCCACCGCGCTGCCCACGCTGCTTTCCGCGCTGCAGATCGCCGACTTGAGGCGCCGGGCCCGGGGGGAAGGAGAAGAAGGCCTCTCCGCGCAGCGGGTGCTCAACTCCATCCAGTCCCAGGTCGCTTTCTACCTCCCCCGTGACGCCTCCCAGCGGGGGGCGTACGCGGAGGCCGCCCTCTTCCTGACCATCGCCTCCGAGATCCGGCCCGACGACGCCCAGGTCTGGTACCGCCTCGCCGCCGCCCAGGCCCGGGCCGGACGACCGAAGAAGGCGCTCGACGCCCTCGGCCGCGCCCTCGACGCCGGCTTTTCCGACCGCGCGCGCCTCGAGGGCGACGCCGACCTCGCTTCGCTCCGACGTGATCCGGGTTTCCCGCCGCTCCTCGCCCGCCTCCCTTGAAGCGCTCCCCTCTCGAACGCCTGGCCCTGGCCGGCCTGCTCGTGCTGGGCCTCGAGGCGTGTCGCCGACCCTCCCCCACCGCGACCTGCTCCGACTGCTCCGTGCTGCTCGTCTCCATCGACACGCTGCGCGCGGATCGCCTGCCCGCGTACGGATACGCGAGGGGTCGCACCCCGAACCTCGACGCGTTCGCCCGGCGCGGGATCCTGTTCGAGGAGACCTACAGCCACTGCCCGCTCACCCTGCCCGCCCACGCTTCCCTCTTGACCGGTCTCCTCCCCCCGCGTCACGGCGTGCGCGACAACGTGGGCTTCACGCTCAAGCCGGAGCACCGCACGCTGGCCTCTCGCTTCAAGGCCGCCGGGCTTCGCACGGGGGGGGCGGTGTCCGCCTACGTCCTGCGGCGCCAGACGGGGATCGCCGAGGGCTTCGAGGAGTACGACGATCGTCTCGAGAGCGAGGGGGCGGTCGAGTCGCTGGCCGCCGTGCAGCGCGACGGGGCGGTGGCGGTGGACAGTCTCGCCCGCTGGGTCGAGACCCTGGGGGGAGCGCGCTTCTTCGCTTTCCTTCATCTATACGAGCCCCACACGCCCTACGCGCCGCCGGACCGGTTCCGCGGGGGGGACGCCTACGACGGCGAGGTCGCCTACGCGGACGAGCTCGTGGGACGGCTGCTCGAGCGGATGAAGGGCCGCGAGCGGCTCATCGTGGCCGTGACCGCCGACCACGGCGAGGGCCTGGGCGACCATGGGGAAGCCGAGCATGGGATCTTCCTCTACCGCGAGGCGCTGCGGGTGCCGCTCCTGCTGCGGCTGCCCGGGGACGCGGGGGCGGGCACGCGCGTCGCTCCGCCCGTGGCCCAGGTGGACATCCCGGCGACACTCCTCGACCTCGCAGGAGTCTCCGCGGAGGGCCTGGACGGGGTCTCGTTGCGGTCTGTGCTTGCGGGGGGTGACCCGCCCGCGCGACGGGTCTACTCGGAAACACTCTACCCGCGCTACCACTTCGGCTGGAGCGAGCTCCAGGCCGTGACCGAGGGACGCTTCCGATTCATTCGCGCCCCCCGACCAGAGCTCTTCGACTTGAGCCATGACCCGGGCGAGAAAACGAATCTCGCCGGAGCGAGGCAGGGAGCCGTCGCCGGGATGTCGGAATGGCTCGAAAGGCAATCGGGAGCCGGCGACATCGCGGCTCCGGAGGAGGTACCCGCGGAGACGCGCGAGAAGCTGCAGGCCCTCGGCTACGTCGGGACGAGCCCCTCGCTCACCCAGCCCGACGCCCGGCCCGATCCCAAGGACAAGATCGGCGCCTACGAGGACCTGAAGCGGGCGCTCGCCCTGCGCCAGGAGCAGCGTGACGCCGACGCGGTCGCGGCCTTCCGGAAGGTGCTGGCCGAGAACCCGACCATGATCGACGCCTGGGAGATGCTGGGCTACACGCTCATTCGAATGGGTCGGACCCAGGAAGGAATCGAAGCGGTCGACCGGGCCCTGCGCCTCGACCCCCTCCGCACCACCGCGCACCTCGCCCTCGCCAAGGTCTACGCCCTCGAGGGAAGGGACGAGCTCGCCCGCAAGCACGCGGAGATCGCCTCCGGCAACAATCCTGCCCAGGGGAACGAGGCCCTGGCCCAGCTCATGATGGACAAGGGCGACCTCGCGCGGGCCGCCGCCTACGCGCGGCGGAGCATCGAGGCCGATCCCGACCGCATCATGAGCCGCTTCATCCTGGGCGCGGCCGCGCGCAGCGCCGGGCGCTGCGAGGAGGCGGTCGCGGAGTTCCGCCGCGCGGAGGCGGCCAAGAACCGTCAGAAGCGCGTGGTGGTGCGGAACCTCCACGCCCAGATGGGCGATTGCCTGGCCCGCCTGGGCCGCGAGGCGGAGGCGGAGCAGGAGTTCCGAGCCGAGCTCGCCGCCATCCCCCACTCCGAGGACGCGCGTATCGGCCTCGCGATGCTCTTCCGGTCGCAGGGGCGGGACGCGGAGGCGCGCGCCGCGCTCGCCGCGCTGGTGGCGGCGACGCCTCGCCCGGAGACCTACCTCAAGGCCGTCCAGACGGCCACCGTGCTCGGCGATCCGGAGGCGGCCCGGGCTCTCTTCGCGGAAGCCCGCTCGAGGTTCCCCGGAGACGCGCGCTTCCGCTGAGATCTCAGGAGCGCGCGAAGCGCGTGGTTTCCCGGCGGCAACGGGCCGCATTCCTCGCGTCGCCGGCGGCATCGAACGCCGCGGCCAGCGCCTGCCAGACCTCGGCCCGTCGCGGGCCGATGGCGAGGGCGCGCTCGAGAAGGGCGAGGCCCTCGGGGCGCTGGCCCTGGAGAACGAGCGCGTGACCCAGTAGCCCCAGCGCCCGCGGGTGGCCCGGGCTCTTTTCCAGGGCGTGCGCGGCCGCCTCCGCCGCCCGGACGGGATCGGAGGCGGCGAGGTAGGCCGCCGCGAGGTCGAGGAGGGAGTCGACGTTCCCCCGCTCGGCCGCGCCCTCCAGGTAGGGAAGCGCCTCCCGGGCGCGGCCTCGGGTGAGGAGCAGCCGGCCCATCGCCCCGCGCGCCTTCTCGTGGTTGGGCTCTCGCGCGAGCACGTCCTCGAGAATCCCCTGCGCTTCCTCGGTGTTCGCTCGCGCGATGAGTGTCTCCGCCAGGTTCACCCGTGTCATGTAGTCGAAGGAGGGCGCCTGCTCGGCGGCGATGCGCAGCTCTCGCTCCGACTCCTCGAGCCGTCCCCGGTCGCGCAGCAGCTGGCCGTAGTACTGTCGGATCACCGGCCGGTCGGGGTCGAGAGCGAGCGTGCGCTCGAATGCCTTCTCGGCGAGGTCGAGCTGGCCGCCGCGCCAGGCCACCGCCGCCATCACGAAGTGCGCGAACGGGCTGCCCGGGTCCTGCGAGAGGACGGAGGCGACCTCGCGGATCGCGGGGGCGATGGCCGGCCCGGTCGCGCTCTGCAGCGCCTCCAATCGCTCGTAGAGCGAGACCAAGCGACGCGGGTCGGGAAGCCCCGGCTCGTCCAGGCTCCCTCCGCCGCCTCCGCCCGCGGCGTAACCCAGGCTGCGCAGCCTTTCCTCCTGCTCCGCAGTGAGGGCCACCGGCCGGGCGACGTCTCCGCCGGGGGCCATGGAGACGACCGCGGCTCGCAGGGTCCGATGCAGGCGCTCGCGCCGCTCCGGCTCCGCGGCCGCCCGGTTCGTCGTCTCCCCGGGGTCCACCGAGAGGTCGAACAGCTCGGGCTCCGCCCCTTCCACGAGCTTCCACTCCCCCTCCCGGAGGCTGCGCAGGCTCGACCAGCGGCAGTTGAGGCGACCGAAGAGCGCCTCCGCGTAGATCCCCTCGGCCGAGAGGCGCTTCCCCGCAAGCGCTGGCCGCAGATCCCGCCCAGGCAGGTCCGGCGCCTCTCGGCCGAGGAGTCGGAGCAACGTCGGAGCCACGTCAAGCGTTCCTACCGGCTCCTCGACGACTCGCCCTTCCGGCACCCCCGGCCCCGCGAGCAGGAAGGGAACGTGGAGCGTCGATTGGTACAGCAATATCCCGTGGCCCGCCTCTCCGTGCTCCCCGAGGCCTTCGCCGTGATCGGCGACGACCGCGACCACGGTGTCGCGCTCGCGCCCGGCCGCGCGCAGCGCGTCCAGGATCCGTCCGAGCTGGGCGTCGGCGAAGGCGACCTCGCCGTCATAGGGGCGGCCCGCGAACGTCTCCCGATAGGGTGGAGGCGGGGCATAGGGCGCGTGCGGGTCGTAGAAGTGCACCCAGGCGAAGAAGGGACCGTGCGCGTCGCGCGTCCGCCCCAGCCACTCGAGCACCGCGTCCGCGACCTCGCTCGCCGGCCTCTCCGCGCCCTGCCCGATGCCGGGGTTGGGGTGCAGGCCCTCGCTGAAGTCCTCGAAGCCCTCACCGAAGCCGAAGGCTCTGGCCACCGGATAGGCGGCCACGAAGGCGGCGGTGCGGTAGCCCGCGCGCTTCAGCCGCGTGGCGAGGCTGACATGGCGTGGATCGAGCAGGAAGGTCACGTTCTCCCGAACCCCGTGCCGCGGGGGGAGCAGACCGGTCAGGATCGTGGCGTGGGACGGCCCGGTCAGGGGCGCCGCGGTAGTGGCGTGCGCGAAGCGCGCCCCCCGGCGGGCCAGGGCGTCCAGGACCGGGGTCGCGGCCCCGGAGTATCCGTAGGCGCCCACGTGGTCCGCACGCAAGGTGTCGATAGTCACGAGCAGGAGGCTCGGCCGGGACGGTCTCGCCAGCCAGACGGTGCCTCCTGCGAGCATCAGAGCCGCGAAGGCGATCGCGATGAGCCTGCGGCGCTTGCTCTGAGGGCGAGCTGGGATCCCGGGTACGGTGGCCCTCTTGTCGCGCCCGCTCTTCGCCACTCGAGTCCTTTCGTCACTCTAACAGCCAGTCGGATGGCCCACAAAAAAATACGGCCCCGGGGCCGGCAGAAGCCCCGGGGCCGTTGAGATCTAGAACTGGAACCGCAGCCCCAGTCGCAAGACACGCGGGTTGAGGATCTCGTCGAGCCGGTTGAAGGCTCCGGTCCCCGTCGACTTGTCGTAGGCCGCCGAGCTGGCCTGACGGAAGCGGCTGAGCTCGGTGTTGGTGTTGAGCACGTTGAACAGGTCGGCGCTGAACAGGACCGAGGTGGAACCCAGCTTGAAGTTCTTGGCCAGCCGGAGGTCCAGGTTGTACACGTTCGGCAGCACGACGGTGTCGAGGTCGGGGTTCTGGTCGGCCATGACGCGTATGGGACCCTCGAAGCCCAGCACCCGGCGGAAGACGATCGGCCGCGGGTGGCCTTCCCGACCGAAATAGGCGCCCGAGAACTCGAACCCCGCGGGGAGCTGCACCATGGCGTTGGCGATGATCTGCCACTTCGCGTTGATGAAGGAGTCGCCCTTGCCCGAGCCACTGGAACGGGTCGGGTACGATCCGGCGTCGACGAGGGGGCCGGAGACCGGAGAGAAGTTTCCGATCTGGTCGGTGTCGGTGTGGCTGGGATTGCTGATGGCACCGAGGCCGTCGATGTACTCGAGCGGGTTGTTGTAGGTGAAGGCCACCCGGGCCATCCATTTGTGGGAAAGCCGCTTGATGAGCGATGCTTCGAACCCGTTGAAGCTCCGGGTGTAGTCGGGGCGATTCATCAGGGTCCGGGAGCCGCCGCTGGCCAGCACCTTGTCGGAATTCGGCACGTAGCCGGTGGCGGTGTAGCCGTTGCGGGCAAAGCTGGTCGTCGTGTAGTCGGCGGCGGTGAAGCCGGTGCGGGGAGTCCAGCCGGTGGCGTCGGTCGTGTGGCGATAGGTATAGGCGAGGCTCACCGCGAAGTCGGCGGCCAGCTCGCGATCCAGACCGGCGATGAACTCGCTATCGTGCTGTGCCTTGTAGTCGGGATCCAGGTGGTTGGGGCTGGGCCCGTTGGGGTCGTTGACGTTGACGTAGTTGAAGTACTGCAGGCCCAGGTCCGTCCGCACCTCGTTGGGCTGGGCGAAGCCGTCTTGGTTGTTGTCGTCCCACAGGTAGGCGAAGTAGGCCCCGGGCGACGGGGTGGGGGCGAGGAAGGCCGCCTGACCCGCGGGGAGCTGGCTGGCGTAGCGGGCGTAGGAGGCCCTGAACACCGTCTTGCGCGACTCGTCGAGCGCCAGGGTCAGTCCCGCTCGCGGCGAGAAGTCGTTCCAGCTGATCTCGGGCGTGTTGCCGTCGAAGGTGATGGGCCCGAGGATGTTCGGGAAGCTCGCGTTCGCGGGCACGCTGGAGGGCAGGTTCTTGCTCGACTGCTTGTCCCAGCGCACGCCCAGGTTGAGGGTCATCCGGGCCTTGGTGAACGTGTCCCCCGCGTAGCCGCTCAGGTATTCGGCCTGGGTGGCGTTCTTGGCATCGCGGGCTACGTGCGTGTAGCCGGTGCCCCCATTGACGTAGGAGAAGAGCTGGTTGCCTCCCCAGTGGGTGGTGCTCGTGACGTTGAACTTCCGGTAGCCGAACCCGAACTTGAACTCGTGGCCACCGCCCGTGGCCGCCTTGTAGTAGTTGCCGTCGAGGTTCACGGTGTGCGCGGGGCGCGTGTTGTCCACGCGGAACCACGCCCCGTGGGCCACGCCGTTGTCGAAATCGGCGGTACCGTTGACGTCGCCCCCTCGCGGGTGCAGGAAGAACCCGGTGTTGTAGTACGAGTACTTCGCGCTCATGAAGAACTTGGAGCTGAAGGTGTGATTCCACTCCGCCTTCGTGAAGCCATGGGGTCCGCCCGCGTAAAGGTTGTCCTGGTCCCAGAGGAAGCTGTCGTCCTCCTGGACCCCGATGCCCGTGGAGCGCCCGTCCTTGACCTTCCCTCCGTTGAAGTAGAAGAGGGAGACCATGTCGTTGGCGGCGGGCTGCCAGTTGAGCTTGACGTTGTAGCTCGTGAGCTTGGTCTTGTCGGCGGTCTGGGTGATGCGGACGAGCCGCACGTCCTGCTTGCCCCACGACCCGTAGAACCAGAGCTTGTCCTTGACGATGGGTCCGCCCAGCTCGAAGCCGTAGTCCGAGATCTGCTGGATGTGGTCGCCCTGGTCGGAGCCCTGGAGGCGCGGATCGCCGACCAGCTCCGCGGGCAGGTTGGTGGCCTCGAAGTCGTCGTGGGTCAGGAAGCCGTGGGCGGAGCCCCGGAACTTGTTGGTGCCGCGGCGAGTCACGAGATTGATGCCGATCCCGCCGGTCTGGCTGCGCAGGTCGCTGCCCCCGGTCGAGATCGAGATCTCCTCGAAAGCGTCGAAGTCGTAGTAGGTGGGGGAGGCCCCGACCGCGCCGTTGTCGGTGATGACGACCCCGTCGAGGTTCCACATGGTGTTGTCGCCGTTGTCGCCCTTGCCCACGAAGTTGGCCTGCTGTCCGTTCTCGTTCCCGCCGATGTTCACGCGGTCCATGATCACGCCCGGGACCGTGCGGAGCATGGCCCAGGGATCGCGCGCGTTGGGGATGTCGGCGATCTCCTCCTTGGTGATGGTGGTGGAGGTGCCGACCTTCTTCGTGTCCACGATCGGGGCTTCGGCGGTGATGGTCACCGTCTCCTCCACCGTGGCCACCTTCATCCGGAAGTCGAGGGTGACGTTGGCGCCGGTGTTGACCGTGACCTCGCGGGTCAGGTGCCCGAAGCCGGTGAGGGCCGTCTTGATCGTGTAGCGACCCTGGTCGAGGTTGAGGAAGCGGAACTCGCCCTGGGTGCCGGTGGTGGTGGTGCGCGTGCCGTAGGGCCCGGTCACGGTCACGCTGACCCCGGGCAGGACCGCGCCGGACTCGTCCGTCACCGTCCCGTAGATGTTGCCGGTCGAAACCTGGGCCAGAAGCGGCGCGGTCACGACGGCGAGCAGGGCCAGGGTGAGCCACAGGCCCCGCCGGATGGATGTCTGCATGCGAGCACTCCTTCTCAGACGCTGGAAACCATGCAGGCCGCGGCCCACTGGGCCCCCGACCCGCGCTTCTTTGCTATCGGCGACCGGCGATCAGGGCTTCACGCGCGCGGCGTGAGCTCCCGCACCGGAGAGAGAGGCGCCAGCCGGGGGCGGGCCTGCTGCTTGAGGCCCCATTCGTACATGGTCCCCACGACCAGCTTGAGGGACTCCCCGAGGGGCGTGAGCGCGTACTCCGCCCGGCGGTTGGTGCCTCGACGAACCTCTCGTCGCACGAGCCCGTGTCTCTCCATTTCCACGAGGGCCTGACGCAGCGTCTTCTTGCTGATGCCGCTGGTCAGGCGCATGAGCTCGCAGAACGGCCGCGCACTCCAGAAGAGGTGCCACACGATGAGCGTCTTGAAGCGGTCCCCGATGCATTCCAGGGTGGTCTCCAGTGGGTTCTTCGGAGCGGACGCGGCGATGTTCTCGGAAACACCCGGCCGAACCCGCGCCTCCGGGGCCCGGGCCGGCGGCCAGGGCGATGGGTTCAGGTTCATTTCCATGGTTCCTCCCGGAGGAACGGACGGGTGCGGAGAATACGGGCAGCGTCACCGCCGGACGGGCCGCGGGGGCGGCGCGGCGGGACGGGTCTGAAAAGGACGGAGCGGGCGTCACCCCGGCAGTACCGGGGTGCAATGAACGCCGACCTGGCCACGACACCCGACTCCGACATGGCTGCCCTCAATCTACTCACACCGCCCGGGGAAGCCATGGATGGGGCCTGAGGTACACCTGAGGTGGCAAGCCCCTCGAGATGCTATGACTTGCGGATCACGCTGAGGGAGACACGAGGACGAAAACATGTCCAGGCGGCTGGAGCAAGTCCTGATCCTCCAGCCACCTGGACAGCGCCGGACAGGTCAGGGGCGCGACAGGGCGCGCGGGAGGATGTTGTCCATGGCGCGCGTACGGTGCATCCCCAGCCGCTTCATCTTCTCGAGGAGAGTCGTGGGCAGCACGCCCAGAAGCGCCGCGGCGCGGCGCTGGTGTCCGCCCGAGGCGTCCAGCGCGTTCTGGATCAGCCTGCGCTCGTAGTCCGCCACCAGCTGCTTGAGGCCGGGCCGCTGCGTCTCGCCGCCGTCGACGGGTCGCCCGGCTTTCGGCTCGCCGACCACTGCTTGTACGTGCATCACCCACTCCTCCCAGACCGGGCTCAGCCCCCCCGAGTCGAGCCCGGCCCCTTTTGCGCAACGTAGGGGAGTCGGCTACGCGACACCATGCGTAGAGGACGTGTTTCCGCTGAGTTGGGGCTGAGTAGCGAATTGCGTATGACTCAAGAACTTGGACGAGTCCCTGAGGGACGTTGGGCCCGGACCTGCCAGAGCTCCAGGTTCTTCTCGATCTGCCGGGAGTGCTTCTCCAGGTGCTCGGCGTAGATGCGCAGCCAGTCCTCCGCCGAGTAGGTCCCGGATTGGGTGTGCCGACCGACCTTCCCCCAGCTCGCGTCGGGAAGGCGGCGCAGGAGAGGAACCGTGTTGGCGCGGACGGCCTCGACCGCGCCCAGGGCGGCCGCGACCGGGTGCGCGTGGTAGTCGAGCCGGGCCGCCCATTCGTCCTGGTCGTATCCGAAGATGACGGGGTCCTTCTCCGCCATCAGGAAGCGGATGCGCAGCGAGGCGTTCGTCTCGGAGTCCGCGCAGTGACAGACGATCTCGTGCACGCTCCACCGGCCCGGAGCCGGCCGCCACTGTCGCGCTTCCTCCGGGACCTTGGCCAGTGCTTCCCGTAGCCGCTCCGGCCCTTCCGCGTAGCGCCGGATCAGCGATTCCCTTTCCGCGGCGTCGGCCACGGGCAACCTCCTTCGCGTGCGCCCCCGGAACGATCTTAGCGAGCGCGTCAAGCACGCTCCCCGCGCTGGGGCGAGCCGGTCTCCAGTCGCTGGCCACTTCTCGGCCAGGGCGGCGCAGAACCCATGCCCGTAACTAACTGATCCTGAAGGACCCGCGGCTGGCATCGGGCTTGCCGCTCCAACGAGACATGTCGGAGCGGGTGCTGATCATCGACGACAACGAAGCGGTGCGCGAGGTCTTCCGCTCCCACCTGGTGGAGGTCGGTTTCGCGGTCGACGTGGCCTGCTCGCTCCCCGAAGCGGCGACGCGGCTCGCCGCCACCCCCTACTCCGCCGTGATCTCGGACGTCTCCTTGTCGGAAGAGGAGGCGGGCAAGGAAGGCCTGGCCATCGCCGCCTACATCCGTGCGCTCTGGGACGACGCGCCGGTGGTGATCCTCACCGGCGCTTCCACGAGCGCCGCCGCGGCCGCTCGCCTTCGGGTGGACGCCTTCCTGCACAAGCCGGTGAGCCTGCCGTGGCTCGGTGAGCTGATTCGCGAGCGCATCGCGGACCGCCGCCGGGAGCCCGCGAGCGCCACCGCGATCTGAAGACACCCGCGAAGGCGGGCTCGGCGTCTCGCTGCTGGGAAGGCGCTCTCCCATACTCGGACGCCGACCCCTGTCCGCGCCGAGCCAACCCCTGCAAACGCGCGTCTTGACATGTGGCATAGTGCTTGGTGTCTCCAGGCCACGTGATATCCCTACGCGGAGTCGAGAAATCCTTCGAGCAGGGGCCCACCCGGGTCTGGGTCCTCCGCCGCATCGACGTGGACGTCAAGGACGGCGAGTTCGTGTCCGTGATGGGCCCCTCTGGCGCCGGCAAATCCACCCTGCTGCACGTGCTCGGCATGCACGACAGCGCCTGGACCGGGGAGTACTACCTGCTCGACCAGCCCGTGCACGCGCTCGACCGGAAGAAGCGAGCCGAGCTGCAGAAGCGCAGCATCGGGTTCGTGTTCCAGAGCTACCACCTCCTCGACGACCTCACCGTCTACGAGAACCTGGAGATCCCGCTCTCCTACCGCGACGTGAAGAAGAGCGAGCGCCAGTCGATCGTGGCGGACGTGCTCGACCGCTTCGGCATCGTGGCCAAGAAGGACCTCTACCCCAACCAGCTCTCGGGCGGACAGCAGCAGCTGGTGGCGGTGGCGCGGGCGGTCGTGGCCAGCCCGAAGGTCATCCTCGCCGACGAGCCCACCGGCAACCTGCACTCCAGCCAGGCTCGCGAGATCATGGAGCTCTTCCAGCGCCTGAACCGCGAAGGAACCACCATCGTCCAGGTCACGCACTCCGAGACCAACGCCGGCTACGGCCACCGCGTCATCAAGATGGCGGACGGCTGGATCGTCCCCTGACCTTGATCCTCGTCATCCCCTGATCGGACCTGGGACGGGCTTGTGCGCCCGCGGACGGGAAGCGACGTCCAAATCATTGATCGTGGACGGCCAACCTTCGCGCCACGAAGGGCTTGAGTCGGATGGAGGCGGCTGGCACGCCGCTTGGTGTCATCCCCGACGGGAGGTAGGACCCATGTTGCAGGGAAACCACGGGAGTCGCAGCCTCAGGGAGCTTCTCGACGAGTACGAGCGATCGCTGATCCTGTCGGCGCTCGAGGGTACGGGCGGTCACCAGCGCCGGGCCGCCCAGCTCCTCGGTGTGCTGCCCACCACGCTCCACGAGAAGATGAAGCGGCTGGGGCTGCGCCCGCGGTCGGCCAGCGAGGTCGGGGCGGAGCTCGGCGCTGCCTGAGCGTCGCGCCCCGGCGTAGACTCTCCCTGCGGCGCGGGCGCCGCGGGGAGAGCGGGTGAGCGGCGAGACGAGGATCCGGCCCGCGGCGGGACCGGAGGACACCGAGATCGCGCGGACGCTCTTCCGCGAATACGCCGCCGCCCTCGGGATCGACCTCGGCTTCCAGGACTGGGAGCGCGAGCTCGCCGATCTTCCCGGGGCCTACGCGCCGCCCCGCGGCGCGCTCTTCCTGGCCGAGGACGCCGTCTCCGTCCTCGGCTGCGTGGCCCTCCGCCCGCTCGATTCCGAGACCTGCGAGATGAAAAGGCTCTACGTGCGCCCTCGTGGGCGCGGCCGCGGCCTCGGCCGCCGGCTCGCGGAGCACGTCATCACGGAGGGCCACCGCCTCGGATACGCTCGCATGCGTCTGGATACCCTGCCTTCCATGGCCGAGGCCATCGCGCTCTACCGTCTCCTGGGCTTTCGGGAGATCGCTCCCTATCGCTTCAACCCGGTCGCGGGAACGCTCTTCCTCGAACGCGACCTCCGCGGGCCGGGGCCCGTCACGTGAGCATGGTTCCGTCCCCCTCGCGGTCCGAGGAGGTGGCGGAGCGGGAGCGGACGCTGGCCCTCCCCCGCGGCTACGATTTCGAGGAATCGCTGCGCTTCGTCCCCCTGGGCCGCTTCGATCCCACCTGCCGGCTCGGTCCCGCGGTCCTGGACAAGGCCGCCCGCACGCCCGCGGGTCCCGTCGCGTTTCGCCTGACGCATGCAGGAGAGGCGGTGCGCGTGCGGACCTGGGGCCCGGGGGCGGGATGGATGCTCGAACGCGCCGAGGCGTTGCTGGGCCTCGGCGACTCGCCCGCCGCCTTCGGGCCCCCGCCCGGCCCGATGGCCCGACTCGCCCGGCGCGCCCGCGGCCTCCACCTTCCCCGCAGCCCCTGGGTCTTCGACGCGCTGGTGCGCGCGATCCTGCAGCAGCGGGTGACGTTCCGGGACGCCGCCCGCGGCTTCCGCCGCTTGACCCAGGCCCTCCGCGAGCCGGCCCCCGGTCCGCTGAAGCTCCTCCTGCCTCCCGCCCCGCGCGACTGGCTGCGGACGTCCGGGCAAGACTTCCGTCGCGCGGAGGTCGACGGGCAGCGAGCCCGGGCGCTCCGCGCCGCGGCCCGCTCCGCGCGGGCCGTTGACGCCGCGTTCGACCTCGATCGCGCCCAGGCGCGGGCGCGCCTCGGCGCGGTGTCCGGCTGCGGGCCCTGGACGATCGAGATGACGATGGGCTTCGGCCTCGGCGATCCCGACGCCGTCCCCGTGGGCGACCTGCACCTGCCTCGGCTCGTGGCCTGGGCCCTCGCCGGCGAGACCTGGAGCGACGATGCGCACATGCTCGCCCTCCTCGAGCCGTATCGTGGCCACCGATTTCGCGTGATCCGCCTGCTGCAGTGGCCGCTCGTGCGGCCGCCCTGCTAGACGACCCCGCCGACGAGCGCCGCGAAGCGATCGAGATCGATGTTCCCGCCGGAGACGATGCACACGATCGGGCCCGTCCCCGCCTTGCCGGCCAGCGCGCAGGCGACCGCGCACGCCCCCGCACCCTCCGCGACGATCCGGTTGCGCTCGGCGAGGAGCCGTACCGCGGCCGTGACCTCCTCGAGCCCGGCGACGATCGCTCCCTCGACGAGGATGCGGGCGCGCTCGAGCATCGAAGCGAAGACGGTCTTGCTCCCGATGCCGTCCACGAACGAGGGCCGGTAGGCGACGGTCCGGGGCTCTCCGGCGGCGAGGGAGACGGAGAGCGGCGCCGCGGTCTCGACCTCGGCGGCGTAGATGCGGCACTCGGGCTTCCGGGCCTGGAGCGCGGCCGCGATCCCGCACGTGAGTCCGCCGCCTCCCCACGGGACGACGATCGCCGCCACCTCGGGCAGGTCCTCCAGGATCTCGAGGCCGATCGTCCCGTTGCCCGCCATGACGTGGGGATCGTCGAACGCGTGGATGAACGTCCCCTCCACCCCCGGGTAGCGGCGCGATTCGAAGGTCTCCCACCACCGCTCGAAAGGAACCTTGATCACGCGGCCGCCGAGCCGCTCGATCGCGGCGATCTTCGTGGCGGGGGCCGTGTCCGGGGCGATGACCGTGCACGGGATTCGTCGCTGACGCGCGCACCACGCGACGCCCTGGGCCATGTTCCCCGCGGACGCGGTGAGGACGCCGCGGGCGAGATCGTCCGCGGGGAGCCGGCCCATGGCATTCGCCGCTCCCCGGATCTTGAACGAGCCGATGGGCTGGAGGTTCTCGAGCTTGAGGTAGATCTCGCCGGGAGCCTCCGACAGGTTGAGTCGGACGAGCGGGGTCCGGATCGCCACCCCCCGGATGCACTCCCGCGCCTCCTCGATCGCGGCGAGAGTCGGGATCGGAGCTCCATCCATGTCCCCGCCCCTTGACTTCACGAGCGCCGTCCGGCGGCCTATCCGAGATTCTTCCGGAGGAACGCGATCGTGCGCGGCCACGCCTTCTCGGTGGCCCGGCGGTTCGCGCCCTCGCGGCCGGCCTGATCGCGCAAGAAGCCGTGGCCCGCGCCATCGTAGATCTCGGTCTCGTACGCCTTGCCCAGCTTCTTCATCTCGGCGGCGGCGGGGTCGATGGTGGCGTTGACGCGCGCGTCGTCGCCTCCGTAGAGACCCAGCACCGGGGCCTTGATCGCGGCGAGCGCGGGCATCTCCGGGGACGTGCCGTAGTAGACGACCGCGGCGTTCAGCCCGGGCTGGGCCGCCGCGTACGCGAAGCTGCGGGCGCCGCCCCAGCAGAAGCCGATGGTCGCGCTCTTGCTCGTGGCCGCGGGCAGCTTGGCCGCCCACGCGCGGACCGCGTCGAGCCCGGCGTCGACCTCCTCCGGCTTCAGCCCACGGATGAGCCCCACCACCTCGTCGCGGCTCGTGGTCGACTCCGTCCCCCCTCCGCCCGGCCCGCGGCCGGAGATGAGGTCGGGGGCCACCGCGATGAAGCCGTCCGCGGCCAGTCGATCGGCCACCGCGCGGATCCAATCGCTCAGGCCGAAGATCTCGTGGATCACGATCACGACCGGCGCCTTGTCCTTGCGCTCGGGGTAGACGACCCAGGTCCGGATGGGCGTCCCCCCGGCGGGCAGCTTCACGTCCGCGTACTCGCCGTGGCGCGGCGACTTCTCGAGGCTCGCCTTGGCGTCCTCCTGGCTCGCGGGAAGGGCCGGGTTCGCGTCGGTGACGGCGTCGGCGTCCGCGGCCGCGGACGAGCCGGGGGGCGCGGGAGCGGCCTGGTCGATGAGGACGAGGCCGGCAAGGACGAGGGGCAGGAACATGGGCGACCTCCTGTCGAGAGGCGACATTCTACTCGCGGGGCGCCCTCCCTTCGCTCCTGGGACGGGAGCGTTCCACGATCGGACACCCCGGGTGCCACCCGGCCCGCCCCTCCGCCACCGACGGGGTTGATACGTCGGACCTTGGAGGGTGCGGCGTGCCTGGCACGACACTTGACCCTTCTCGGGCCACGGGCACCCGCACGCCCGCCGGAGGCGCCCGATGGGCACGATCGCGATGGACGTCCGCCACGGTCTTCGCGCGCTGCGCAAGCGGCCGCTCGCCACCGTGCTCGCCGTCGTCGCCCTCGGCCTCGGCATCGGCGCGAACGCCGCCCTCTTCAGCGTCGTCGACGCCGTCCTCCTCCGGCCCTTCCCGTTCGCGGATCAGGACCGGCTGTTCGTGATCTGGGAGACGGACACGGTGCGGGGGATGGCCCGCGCGGAGGTGAGCTACCCGAACTTCGACGACTGGCGCCGGCAGGCCAGGAGCTTCGAGCGGCTCGCGGCGATGCCCAACGCCGTGTCCGAGCAGTTCGTGATGACGGGGGCTTCGGAGCCGGCGCGCTTCCGCGGCGTCTCCGTCTCCGCGACGTTCTTCGACGTGCTGGGGACGAAGCCCGTCCTCGGACGCGGCTTCCGCGCGGAGGACGACCGGCCGGAGGCGGAGCGCGTGCTGGTGCTGAGCCACGGGCTCTGGCAGCGGCAGTTCGGCGGCGATCCCGGCGTCGTGGGTCGCGTGATCACGCTCGACGGCACGTCGTTCACGATCGTGGGAGTCATGCCCGCCGCCTTCGCCTACCCGCGGGGAGCGGAGCTGTGGACGCCCATCGTCCCTTCCCAGCCCCAGTACGTGACCGACCGCCGAACGGGATGGCTGCAGGTCGTGGGTCGCCTGCGCCCGGGAGTGGACCGCGAACAGGCCCGCGTGGAGCTCCAGGGCATCGTCCGGCAGCTCGCGGAGGGCCTACGACAAGAACACCGAAGGCCGCGGCGCACAGCTCACCCCGATCGCCGAGGAGATGCTGGGCAGCACGCGTCCGGCGTTGCTCGTGCTCCTGGGCGCGGTGGGCGTCGTCCTCCTCATCGCCTGCGCCAACGTGGCCACCCTGCTCCTCGCCCAGGCCGCGCAGCGGCGGCGCGAGACCGCGGTGCGCCTCGCGCTCGGCGCGAGCCGCGGGCGCATCCTGCGCGAGCGTCTGCTGGAGACGCTGCTGCTCTCGCTGCTGGGCGCGGGAGCGGGCCTCCTCCTGGCCGCCTGGGGGACGGGCGCGCTCGTCGCCCTCGCCCCCCCGGAGATCCCGCGCCTGGACCGCATCCAGATCGACGGCCGCGTGCTCGGCTTCACGATCGGCTTGTCGGCAGTGGTCGCGCTCCTCGCCGGCCTGCTGCCCGCCCTCGCCGCGGCCCGCGAGACGGTCTCGGTCTTCTTGAGGGAAGGGGGGCGGGGGCCGGGCACCTTCCACGACCGGCAGTGGCGGCGTGGACTCGTGGCCGCGGAGGTGGCCCTCGCCCTGGTGGTCCTCGCCGGGGCCAGCCTCGTGGTGCAGAGCTTCCTCCGCCTCCAGCGCGTGCCCCTCGGCTACGAGCCCCGGGGGACGCTGACCATGGAGGTCTCGCCCGCGTCCTGGAAGTACCCGAGGCCCGACGATCAGCGCCGCTTCTTCCGCACGGTGCTCGATCGCGTGCGCGCCCTGCCCGGAGTGGACGGGGCGGCCGCGGTTCTCCTCCGTCCGCTGGAGCTGGGGCCCATCGGAATCAACGCCTTCCTGCTCCGCGAGGGTGAGAGCGACGACAAGATCCAGACCAACCCCGCCACGAACTACCTGAGCATCACGCCCGGCTACTTCCGGGCGATGGGCCTGCCGATGCGGGCCGGTCGCGACTTCGACGACCGCGACGTCGCGGGGGCGCCCAGCGTCGTGATCGTGGGCGAAGGCACCGCTCGCCGCTTCTGGCCCGGTGAGGACCCGATCGGCAAGCGCCTGGCCACCGCGGGCACGCCCAGGGACAAGGAGGGCCGCTGGCAGTGGTCGACGGTGGTGGGGGTGGTGGCGGACGGGCGCTATCGCGAGCTGAACGACGTCCGGCTCGACCTCTACGTGGCCAACGAGCAGGCGATGTTCCCGGCGCAGTTCCTGGTCGTGCGCTCGACCACCGACCCGGGGTCCCTCGCCGCCGCGATCCGCCGCGAGGTGCGGGCGGTGGACAAGGACACCGCGGTGACCGGCGTCGCGAGCCTGGGCGCGATCGTGGACGATGCGCTGGGGGGCGCCCGTTTCCGCAGCCTGCTCATCGCTAGCTTCGCCGGCCTCGCCCTCGTGCTGTCCGCTCTCGGCATCTGGGGCGTGGTCGCCTGGTCGGTGGCCCAGCGCACCCAGGAGATCGGCGTGCGGATGGCGCTGGGGGCCCGCGTCGAGGACGTCGTCCGTCACGTCGTCGCCCAGGGAATGGCCCCCGCTCTCGTGGGAGTGGGGGTGGGGACGGTCCTCGCCCTCGCTCTCGGCCGCACCCTGGCCGGCCTGCTCTTCGGGATCGGGGCCGCCGATCCCGCCACCTTCGTGGCCGTCGCCCTCACCCTCCTCGGCGTCGCGTTCCTGGCCAGCTTCGCCCCCGCCCGCCGGGCCGCGCGCCTCGATCCCGTCACCACGCTGCGCCAGGAATGAGGGCATCGTAGGATGGAAGCAGCCGTCATGAACGCCCAGCCTCTCAAGGTCACGACCACACCCACCGCCCGCATCCTCATCGCCGACGACCAGCCGGACGTCCTGGAGGCGCTGCGCCTGCTCCTGAAGGGCGAGGGCTTCGCCATCGAGACCGCGGCCTCCCCCGCCCAGATCCTGGCCGCGCTCGAAGCCCGGGAGTTCGGGGCGGTCCTCATGGACCTGAACTACGCGCGCGACACCACCTCCGGCCAGGAGGGGCTGGACCTCCTGGCCCGGATCCGCGAGCTCGACCCCAGCCTGCCCGTCGTGGTCATGACCGCCTGGGGCTCGATCGAGCTCGCGGTCGAGGCCATGCGCCGCGGGGCGCGCGACTTCATCCAGAAGCCCTGGGAGAACGCGCGCCTCCTCGCCATCGTCCGCACCCAGATGGAGCTGGGCCAGGCCCTGCGCCGCGGCCAGCGCCTGGAGGCGGAGATCGGCCTCCTGCGCGACGAGGGCAAGGTCCGGCTCATCGCGGAGTCGGCCTCCATGCAGCCGGTGCTGCAGATGATCGCGCGGGTGGGGCCGTCCGAGGCCAACGTGCTCATCACCGGCGAGAACGGCACGGGCAAGGGCACGGTGGCCCACGCCCTCCACGCGGTCTCGCTCCGCTCCACCCGGCCGCTGGCCACCGTGAACGCGGGCGGACTCTCCGAGGGCGTCTTCGAGAGCGAGCTGTTCGGCCACGTCAAGGGCGCCTTCACCGACGCCAAGACCGACCGCGTGGGCCGCTTCGAGATGGCGGACGGGGGCACGCTCTTCCTCGACGAGATCGCAAACGTCCCCATGAACCTCCAGCCCAAGCTCCTGCGCGTGCTGGAGACGGGCGAGTTCGAGCGCGTGGGCTCGTCCAAGACGCGCCGCGGCCGACGTGCGGATCATCTCCGCCACCAACTCCGACCTGCACGAGGAGGTGACGACGGGCCGCTTCCGCCAGGACCTGCTCTTCCGCCTCAACACCATCGAGATCCGCCTCCCCCCGCTGCGCGACCGACGGGAGGACATCCCGCTGCTCGCCGCGCACTTCCTCCGCCAGCACGCGCAGCGCTATCGGAAGCGCGTCACCGGCTTCGAGGCCGCCGGCCCTGCGGGCGCTCACCGAGCACCCCTGGCCGGGGAACGTGCGCGAGCTGGACCACGCGGTGGAGCGGGCCGTCCTCATGACCGCGGGTCCCGAGATCAAGTCCGACGACCTGGGCCTGCGCCAGCGGGGCGAGCGCGAGACCCGCCTGGACGACATGAGCCTCGAGGAGGTGGAGTGCTTCCTCATCAAGAAGGCGCTCGCCCGCTACGACGGCAACGTCAGCCGGGCCGCGGATGCGCTGGGCCTCTCGCCGCAGCGCCCTCTATCGGCGGCTGCAGCGGTACGGGCTCTAGTCGAGCGGGGCGTCGGGGATCAGGCTGACCGCGGCGAACGCCGGCACCACGGAGCAGACTCCCGCCCCCTGCCGGATGAGAGCGAGCTTGCGGGCCTGGGGAGGAGTCAGGAGCTCGCCGAAGCGTGCCCGGCCCTCGGCCTGCACGGCTTGGACCTGGGCCTCGAGGGCGTGGATCTCGATGAAGATGTGGCCCACGACGTTGGGATCGGGGTTTCCGCTCTCGAGCTGGGCGGCGAGGGCTTGCCGGCGTAGCTGAACCTGCACGGCCAGCGGGGCAAGGGCCGCGTTCCGCACCGTGAGGATAGCGATCCACGTGCGCAGCTGCTGAGCGTTGAGCTCGAGGGCGGCCGCGACGACCTGAACGGCGGGGTCGGGACACGCGGGAAAGGCGGCCTCCCCGTCGGGTCCACCGTCCTGGGCCATCGCGGGAAGCGCGGAACCGGCCGCGAGAGCGACGATCGCGGCGATCCCCAGGGAACCAAGTGCTCTCTTCATGATCGAGTCCTCCTCCGCTCGTGGCGGCGTCTTCAGGTCATTGGTGGAGGAGCACCGCGCCGTGTATGACTCAGCCGGACTTCTTCCGCAGCTCGGAGAGCCTGGCCTGCTGGGAGTCGGTCAGCAGGTTCTTGATGCGGATGAGGAGCGAGAGCTGCGCCTTCTTCACTTCCCGCTCGAGGGAGAGGACCTTCTCGACCTGGGCGAGGGCCGCGGTCTCGTCGATGGGCCTGGCTTGCAGCAGGCGCACCATCTTCTCCGCTTCGGACTGCATGTCCCACTGGACGTCGAGGAATCGGGCCTGGGCCTTCTGCACGATTTCCTTCATGGCGGCCCGCTGCTTCTCGTCGAGCCCGATCTCGCTCCCGTAGCGCATCACCAGCTCGGGCGGAAACAGGTGTTGGGCGATGGGGTCGTCCCCCGGGGCGGGCTGGGCCCGAGCGGACGTGCCGGCCAGGAGCAGGAGGAAGAAAATGGCAATGCGCTTCATGACGGCGGTCTCCTTTGGTTCGATTCGGGTGGGATCAGCCCTTCCCCGAAGCGTGGCAGCGATTCGAGGACCTCGCGGCCGGGCGTCTGGAGCAGGAAGCTCGTGGGGGACTTCCACTCGGTGATCGACGGAACGGCGAGGGGGCGCGGGGGCTCGCCCCCGGGCCGCAAGACCAGGATCAGGAGCAAGGCTGCGGCCGCGGCGAGGACGACGAAGCGTCCGGGGCGACCCCCTTCTCCCTTGCGGGTCCGCGCGCGGGCGAGCAGCCCCGCGAGCGAAGGAGCGGTCGGCTTCCTCCGCGCGACGAAGCGCGGCAAAGCGCTCGTGCAGGTCGCGTTCGTCCTCGTCCGTCATCGAGCCTCCTCCGAGAGGTGTCGTCGCACGGCGTCCTTCGCGCGGTGATAGTGCGTGCGGGCCGAGCCCACGGAGATCCCCATCACGGGTGCGGCCTCCTCCACCGTCAGATCCTGGTAGAAGACGAGGTGCAGGACCTGGTGCTGCCGCTCGGGCAACCGGGCCAGGGCGCGACGCAGGGCCGCCGTGGCCTCCGCCGCTCCGAGGGTGGACTCGGGGCTGGGGACGGGTGGAGAGGCGGGTCGGGCGCCAAACCACCGGGCCAGGGCCAGCCGCCGTCGCCATGCGCGTCGCCGCCGGGAAACCGCCGTCCGTCGGATGACCGCGAAGAGCCAGGTCCGCGCGGTCGAGCGGCCCTCGAAGCGCGCCCGGCCCTCCAGCACGCTGAGGTAGACCTCCTGCAGCACCTCCTCGGCCTCCCCCCGGTCGTGGCCGCAGCACGCCAGGGCCCATCCGAAGCTCGCCGGATGGAGCTGCTCGAGGTCCGGCTGCGGACGGACGTCGGTCATCTCGCCGCGCGCTCCACCGGCCTGCACGGGCCCTGATCGTACGCCTCCAGGGAATGAGTAGCGCGAGGGAAGGCCGCATATGACCGGCGTTCCTCTCCGGGGCGCATAGAATGACCCATGGTCCGTCGAGCGTCCCTCGTCGAACGCTGATGGCTCGCCCTCCCCGCATCTCCCACGAACGCCGCGTGCTCCTGCTCGCGTTAGGAGCCGGACTGCCCGGCGTGCTCGCGTGTGTCGGCCTGCTGTGGGCGGGCGGCTACAGCCCCAAGGTCGTCTGGACGCTGGCCGTGCTGGTGGTGGGGGCCTGGCTCATCTTCGCGTTCGCGGTGCTGGAGAACGTGGTACGGCCCCTGCAAACGCTGTCGAACCTGGTGGCCGCCTTTCGCGAGGAGGACTTCTCCTTCCGCGCCCGGGGCACGCGAGGCGACGATGCGCTCTCCCAGGCGATGATCGAGGTCAACGCCCTCGCCGACACGCTGCGCGAGCAGCGCCTGGGGGCCCTCGAAGCCACCGCCCTCCTTCGCAAGGTCATGGAGGAGATCGACGTGGCCGTCTTCGCTTTCGACGACGCGGCCCGCCTCGTGCTGGTCAACCGCACCGGCGAGCGCCTCCTCGACCGTCCGGCGGAGCAGCTCCTCGGCCGCGGCGCCCTCGAGCTGGGCCTGGCCGAGCCGCTGGCCAAGCCGGGCGTCTTCGACCTCGCCCTCCCGGGAGCGGCGGGACGCTTCGAGGCCCGGCGCGGCGACTTTCGCCAGGGCGGTCTCCCGCATCGACTGCTCGTGCTCGCCAACGTCAGCCGCACCCTGCGCGAGGAGGAGCGGCAGGCCTGGCAGCGCCTCATCCGCGTGCTCGGCCACGAGCTCAACAACTCGCTCGCCCCCATCAAGTCCATCGCGGGCAGCCTGGAGACCCTGCTCGCCCGGCCCAACCGCCCGGCCGACCTGGACGAGGACATGCGCAAAGGCCTGGCCGTGATCGGCGCGCGCGCGGAATCGCTCTCGCGCTTCACGGAAGCGTACGCGCGTCTCGCCCGCCTCCCCAACCCGCAGCTCCAGCCGGTGGACGTGGGTCCGCTCGTCAAGCGCGTGGCCGGCCTGGAGACGCGCGTCCCCGTGGCCCTGCGCTCCGGCCCCGACGTCACCGTCCGCGCCGACCCCGACCAGCTGGAGCAGCTCCTGATCAACCTGCTCCACAACGCGGCGGACGCGGTCGCAGAGCAGGCGCGCGGCAGCGTCGAGGTCGGCTGGACCCGGCCCGGCCGCGCCCCCTGGGTCGAGGTCTTCGTTCGGGACGAGGGGCCGGGGCTTCCGCCCTCAGCCAACCTCTTCGTCCCCTTCTTCACCACCAAGCCCAACGGCTCCGGCATCGGTCTCGTCCTCTCCCGCCAGATCGCGGAAGCCCACGGAGGCGCCCTCACCCTCGAGAACCGCGCCGACCGCTCCGGCTGCATCGCGCGCCTGCGGCTGCCCCGCTAGGGCCGCTCCCTTTCCCATCTCACGAGGAACGTCACCTCGACGCCCCCCCGGACCGTGGGCGGCGTGCTCAGCTCGAGTCGATCGCCGGACAGTGTGAAGAACCGCTTCTGCTCGGTGCCGACGTAGTTCGGAAACGCCGCGCCCTCGACGTGATGGATGACCGCGCGCGCGGCCTCGTCGACCGAATAAGTACCGAAGTAGCCGAAGTAGCCGTCGAACGCCTGTTTCAGCTCCTCGGGTGTCGCCTTGAGCCGGTCGCCGGACGCGAAGCCCTTGCGGCGGGAGTCCATCAAGTGCACGGACATTCGGCCGCCGGAATCGTAGATCAGCAGACCGCGGGGGCTCGGGCCGTACACGGCTTCGACCTCGCCGCTGCGGGTGCGGGTTTCGTAGGAGACGAGTCTCCAGCAGCCGACCAGCTGCTCCCGAAGGCCGGGGGAGGCGGCCCCCGACCCGTTCGCCGCGGCGACGACCACCCCGGTTGCTACGAGCACCGCGGCCACTGATCTGGTCATTGCCCCTCTCCGATCCTCATTGGACGTCCGAGCGTGGATGGTACTGCGAGCTGGCCCCGGGTTTGCTTTGTTCCAGGTCGCGACCGGAAAAACGGGGGTTTCAGCGCGCTCTTCGTGGCCGCGGCGACACGCAAGCGTGGCCGGAGAGGCACAAGGAGGAGGACCTCATGGGGGTTCAGGTGCGGTCGGCGTCGCTGCAGGACGGGGTGGCCGTCCTCACCCTCCTCGAAGAGGTGGGCTACTACCCGGAGCCCATCTCGTTCGCCAAGACCTTCCGCAAGACGATCGTCGACCCCCACTTCCTGGTGCGCGTGGCCGAGGCCGAGGGCGGCCGGATCGTGGGAGTGGCGACACTCTCCCTGCGCTACCAGCTCGGCCTGGGCGGCCTCCTCGCCTGCCTGGACGAGCTGGCCGTGGCCCCGGACGCGCCCAAGGGCGCCGACCGGGCGCTCCTCCAGGCCACGGTGGGCAGGGCTCGCGCTCTGGGCGCGGTGCGGGTGGTGAAGGACGCCAACCAGGGCACGCCTCCGCCGCGGGCCGCGCAGCTCCGGGCCCGGGCGGCTGCGGAAGCGGCGGCGACGAGCCGCGTTCGAGATGACGTAGACGTGCCCGGAACGCGTGAGCTGCGCCATGGACGTGGCCTTTTCCTTCATCTCGTGGGCCTTGTGTAGCGCCGCGTCCAGGTGTTGGATCCTGATCTGCAGCTGCTCCAGCGCCTCTCCCTGCGCCTTCCCCAGCTCCTCCCGCGCCTTCTCCAGGGCCTTCTGGTTGCGTTCCTCCTCTTCCTCGGCTTCCTCTTTCGCCTTCTCGGCCTCTCGAAGTGCCCGCTCCTCCTCCCTCATCTGCTCCTTGATTCGTCGCTGTTCCTCCTGCTCTTCGCGCTTCTTTCGCTCCGTCTCGTACTCCAACCGGAGCTCGGCCAGTTTGAGATCCAGGTATTCGGGAGTGATCTTCATGTCCATGGTTTGGCCCAGGTCGTTGATGACATCGCAGGTCTTTCGTATGCGCTCTTCCATCTTGCCGACGTTGTTCCAGGACACCTTGGCCATGGCAGCGTCACACTCTCCGTTGAAGGATGAGAATCACCGTGCTTGCCGTCATCAGCCCTCCTGGCTCATTCGACGCCACCCCCGATGGCGGCCCAGAACGCCGCCTCCGCCATGATGCGCGTCCCATACTCACGGGCCTTTTTCGCCTTGCCCGACTGGGTGTCAGGATCGGCCACCACGAGTAGGTCGAGCTCTTTCGTCACTGCGTGCCGCACTACCAGCCCGGCTTGCGTCGCAAGCTCCTCCGCCTGTTCCCGACTGATGCGCTCCCCTCCGATCATGCCTGCCAGCGTTCCCGTGAAGCAAACGGTCTTCCCCACCAGGCTGCTGGCCGGGGTCGACCGCATCGCGTCCTGTGGGACAGGCGCCGACAGGAGGACTTCGAGGGCAGCGGTAGTCAGGCCGAGCATCTCGGTCACGCGGTCAAGGTCTTCCCGCTCGGTCCGCGTCACGACCCCGTCGGCAAGAGCCGCCAGGGCGAGCCCCGCAAGATAGGCACGGTGGGCTTCGAGGACTTGGGCTCGGCTCAGTCCCCACTCGCGAGCGGTGGCGACGAGGGTCTCGGCTTCCGGCTTGGTGACACGCCGATCCTCGAGGGCGCGGTCGAGCAACTCCAGGTAGGCAGCTTCGCCTGGGTGCCTCGTTTCGTTGCCCGGCATCCGCTCCACGAGGCGGGCCAGGTAGGTCCGTTCCGCGGCTCGGGCCGCAGCCGCCGCGCATCGGGGCAGCGCCCGTCCCGACGGGGCGGTGTGAGTCCAACCCCCTGGGAGATCGAGGGGTTCGCAACCGAGCTTTTCGAGGTCACCGACGCCCCGCTCGAGCGCCATTCGCAGGTACGCGGCGAGAAGGGCCGCAGTGGCTTCAGCGTCACCGAGAGCGGTATGAGTGGCCTCGAGGTGCACGCCCACCCGCTCGCAGCATTGATGGAGCTTCCTGCCGGGCAGCGCCGGCAGCAGCCGGTAGGTGAGAGCTAGCGTGCACAGCGTCGGGAGCCGGGGCATCGCCTCTCCCATCCGCTTGAACTCCGCCGCGACGAAGTCCCGGTCGAACCGAGCGTTGTGAGAGACGAAGATCGCCCCCTGCAGCCGGGAAGCGACGTCGCCCGCGATCTCCGGGAACGTCGGTGCACCCGCCACGTCCGACGCCGTGATCCCGTGGACGTGGGTTGGCCCCACGTCCCGGCCAGGGTTGACGAGGGTGCAGAAGGCGTCCTCTTGTTTTCCGTCTGGCGAGACTCGAACGACGGCAACCTCAAGGACACGGTCATGGAGCCGAGGGGAGAAGCCGGTGGTCTCGACGTCCACAACGGCAAAAGGAGTCTGCCCCGTCAATACCCGAGACGGCGTAGCACGGTTCGGTCCCATACTCATTTCGAGCGGTGATGGCGGCGTGCGGATTCTCGCTGGATCCGATGGTCGATCGTACGCCGGCCCGCTACCACCTACAATCCGTGCGGGCAGCATGGCCATGACCGAGAGACGGCGCGGCTCCGGACGGCGAGCCGGACTCGCTGTTCTGGCCGGCGTCCCTCGACCCTCGTGGGGGGAAGCGCCGCCCCACGGCCGCGGATCGCTACCGGCTGCCCGGGCTTCAGAAGCCCGTGACCGTGAGCATCGACCAGTGGGGCGTGCCGCACATCGAGGCGCAAACCCTGAACGACGTGTTCCTGGCCCAGGGGTTCGTGGCCGCGCGCGACCGCCTCTGGCAGATGGACCTCTGGCGAAAGCGCGGCCTCGGCGAGATGGCCCGGGACTTCGGTCCCTCGTTTGCGGAAGGCGACCAGATGGCGCGCGCCGTGCTGTTCCGGGGGGACATGTACCGGGAGTGGCTCGCCTACGGCTCCGACGCCAAGCGCGTGGCCGAGAGCTTCGTCGCCGGCGTGAACGCGTTCGTCGCGGAGACCGAGCGCGATCCGCAGCGGCTCCCCCTGGAGTTCCGTCTCCTGGGCTACAAGCCCGCCCGGTGGAGCGCCGAGGACGTCGTTCGCATCCGTCATCACGGTCTCACCCTGAACTTCGGATCTGAGGTCGAACGCGCCAGCCTCTACTGCCGGTTCGGCAACGGTGATCAGGATGTGGGGCGCCGGGCGGACTGGTTGCGCCGCGAGCTGGATCCGCCGATCGAGCCGGTCCTGGCCGAAGGCTTCGACCCCTGCTCCCTCCCGGTCGCCGAGCTGAAGCACGCCTACGAGCTGGCCACGGCGACGCCCCGCTTCACACGGGAGGCGGTCGCGGTCGACGACAATTCACCGCTGGCCGCGTTCTACTCCGGAGGCGAAGAAGACGACGACCCCCCACGCCGCTTCGGCTCGAACAACTGGACGATCGCGCCGGCGCGGACCACCACGGGCCGGCCGATCCTGGCCAACGACCCCCACCGTGCCCACGGGGCCCCGAGCCTGCGCTACATCACCCACCTGCGGGCTCCCGGCTTCGACGTGATCGGGGCGGGAGAGCCGTTCCTCCCCGGCCTTTCGATCGGCCACAACGGAACCGTCGCGTTCGGGCTGACCCGCTTCTACATGGACCAGGAGGACCTCTACGTCTACGACACGAACCCCGAGAACCCGGACGAGTATCGGTATCGGGGACGCTTCGAGCCCATGACGCTGGTGGAGGAGGAGATTGCGGTTAAGGGTGAACGCCCGCGCAAGGTGACGCTGCGCTTCACCCGGCACGGTCCGGTTCTGTATCAGGGCACGAAGAGCCACCGTGCCTTCGCTCTCCGTGCGGCCTGGCTGGACCTGGGCATGGCCCCCTACTTCGGCTCGATCGACTACATGCGCGCCCGCAACTGGGACCAGTTCGAGGCCGCCATGAACCGCTGGGGCGCTCCCGGCGAGAACCAGGTCTACGCCGATCGCACGGGCGACATCGGATGGATCCCGGGTGGCCTCACTCCGATCCGCCCGAACTGGGACGGGCTCACGCCCGTGCCCGGCGACGGGCGCTACGAGTGGGCGGGCTATCGGCACCGGGACGAGCTGCCCTCGGAGCACAATCCGGCCCGGGGCTACGTGGTGACGGCCAACGAGAACAACATCCCGCTCGAGCATCTGGCTCGGAAGAAGGGCGTCGGCTACGAATGGAGCGACGCCGCTCGTTCCCAGCGCCTGCAAATGCTGTTCGCGGCACGGGAGCGGTACGGCCTCGCCGACTCGCTGGCCTGGCAGACCGACACGGTCTCCATGCATGCCCGTCGGGTGGTCGCGCTCCTGGCGCCGCTCGTCTCCGCCGACACGAGCGTCAACCGGGCCCTCGCCCTCCTCCGCGCGTGGGATGGCAACGTGTCCGCCGGCAGCGCCCCCGCCGCGATCTTCGAGGTCTGGTTCTCGAACCACCTGCGGCCGGCCGCCGTGCGGGCCGCCCTGCCCCCGGAAGCGGCGGCCGTGGTCGGCACCGGCGACGCCAACCGTGTCCTCCTGATGCTCGAGAAGCCTCGAGGATGGATGCCGCCGGAGTCGCGCGACCGGGTGCTGTTGGACTCACTGGCCGCGGCGTTGCTCGAGGTCGAAGGAAGGCTCGGGCCGGACCCCGCGGGCTGGACGTGGGGCCGGCTGCACCGTGCGGTGTTCGAGCATCCTCTCGCCCCGGTGGTCGACGAGCCCACACGGGGCCGGCTGAACGTCGGCGAGTGGCCGATCGGAGGCTCGGGCTTCACCCCCATGAGCACCGGCTATCGGACGAACGACTACCGGCTGACCGCCGGGGCCTCCTTCCGCATGGTTCTCGACGTCGGCCACTGGGACGGCTCGAAAGCGATCAACACCCCGGGGCAGTCCGGTGACCCCGGGAGCCCCCACTATCGCGACCTGGCGCCGCTCTGGGCGCGGGGGGAGTATTTTCCGCTGCTCTATTCAGCGAACGCCATCGCCCGCGCCACGCGACACGTCCTTCATCTCGAGCCCAGAAGCGCCGGTCAGCTCCCACCGGATCAGTGACACCGGGACGAGACCGCTGGCGAAGAAATCGTCCAGGAAGGTCTTCAGGGTGAAGGCGTCACCCTGCTGGCGCGCGCGCTCCGCGAGCAGGCTCTCCACGAGCGCCTTGCCCGTGAGGTAGCTCGTGCCGTAGCCCGGCTGCTGCAAGTACAGGTGCTGCTCGAACCAGACGAGGTCGCCGTCGGGCCGGAACCACCCGCGCGGCGTCTTCTCGGTGGCGAAGCGCACCGCCTGCTCCACGCTCCATTCGTTGCTCTGCACGCGCAGCCCGCCGATCGCGCGGGCGGCGCGCTGGGCCACCATGATGTAGACGAGCTCACGGCTGCGCGGGCTGTCGTCGAAGAGGCCCGCCCCCATCGCCAGCTCCTCCATCGCGGTGGCGAAGCCCTCGGCCCGGCTGTCCCAGATGTTGTAGAGCGACGGGATCTGCCGGATCGGGCTCGGGTGGGGCTCGACGCTGCATCCGCGCCTTGTCGATCCAGTGGACCTGATGGCAGCGCATCACCCGCGGATCGCGCAGGTCCACCTGGTCGAAGAAGTCGCGCTTCTCCGGCGGTGAGTAGGGCGAGATACGCGCCCGCAGCGCGGGCGCCGCGTAGTCGGGCACGGTGAACACCTGCTGCTCCCGCAGGAAGCGCAGGAAGTCGTCGATCGCCCGCTCCGCGCGCGCCTGCCACTCCGCGGCACTCGCGGGGGGCTCGAGCGGGGGCCGGGCGCGGTTCTCGTTCTCGGCGAGCCTCAGGTAGGCGGTGGAGCGGGCGAGCTCGCGCTCCATGATGACGAGCTCGTCCTGCCAGGTGAACGGCACGAGATGGACGTTGCGGAGGTACCAGTCGTAGTTGTCGACGCCCACCCCGGAGAGCCCGTTCTTCGCGGGCAGCTGCCGCTCCAGCCAGGCCGCAAAGGCCTCGACGGCCTGGCGTGCGCGCTCGGCGTCCGGAACGAGATCCGGGTTTCCCTTGGCAAGGGACTGCGCCAGTCCGGCCAGCTCCGCGCCCTGCCCCCTCTGGACGCGAATGCCCAGCCGCCACAGCTCGCGGGCGTCGCCCACGAGGTTCCCGCGAGCCTGGTCGAGGATTCGCGGGATCGCCTGGAGCCGGGCCCGCAGCGGCGCCACCTCCGCCGCGGGCAGCGGGAACGCGAGGCGCCACCGCTCGATCGCCCCCGCCATCACCGGCCCCTCGCGCAGCGGGGTGTCGCTCTCGGAGTCGATCACCACGGAGTAGAAGGCCGGATCCCGAGCCCAGGGGCGCAACACGCGGTGGTCGAAGTCGAGGCCGTTCATCTCGGCCCTCACGAGCTCCCAGTCGATGCGCTGCGCGACCGGCCAGCCACTCGTGTCGATCGCGTCGAGGCGCGCGCGCATCTCGGGCAGCCGGCGCTGCTGCTCCTGCATGGCGACCGCCGTGTAGTCGGGGACGCCGTCCCGGACCCGCGGTTGCTGGAAGGCGCGCCACTCCCCGAAGAGCCTGACCAGGGTTTCGTACCCGTCGGGAGCGCCGGGCCCCGGGTGGGAGGAGACGGTCATGCCCTGGATCAGGAGAGGGGCGAGCACGCCCGCCGCGATGCGCCTGCGGATGGACATGCGGGGGTCAGGGTACGCAGTTCCCCGCGCCGTCGCACATGGTGCCGCCATTCTGGGTGCAGGCCGTGCCCGCAGGCGACGGGGGGTTCACCGGGGTCCCGGCAATGCACAGGTCGTCAGTGCACTGGTTTCCATCGATGAAGGGATCGCCGTCGTCGATCACGGGGACGATATTGCCGAGGCCGTCGCACTGGTTGCGGTGGCAGTCTCCCAGGATCTGGGTCGAGATGACGGTGCCCGCGGGCTGGAAGGTGAGGCCGCACACGCCGAGGTTGCAGGTGCGCGTCTGGCACTCGGTGTCCTGGCCGGGGCACTCCGCCGGGGTCGTGCAGCCCGCGACCGCGAAGTAGCCGACCACGTCGACGACGACGTGCAGGCTGCCGCTTCCCGACACGGTCGCGAGCATGGCCAGCTCGCCGTTGGCGGCGAGAGGGAAGACCCCGTTGTTGCCGCGCGTCTGCCCCGCCCCGAAGTTGAGTGCGGACGTGACGGGGACGGCCCCGCCGCCCGCGTAGAGCCGCAGGTTGCCCGCGCCCGTCGGGCCCACGGCGGTGACGTTGATCGCGATCGACTCGGCGTTCACGGGTATGCCACACACGCCGGTCATGGTGACGTTCCTCGGCGTGCCGGAGGAGAGCGCCGGACCCTGCCCGGCGAGCCGGGTGTCGAGAACCCGGCAGGGATTCACGGAAAAGTAGTCGAGGGCGGGCGGCCCTCCCGCCGATGTCGTCTCGTGCAAAGGACCGGACAGGAGCACCGCTGCCAGCGAGAACGCCGCGTTCCGCCCGATGCGCATCGACCCCTCCCGCGAGCTGCGTCCGATCCCGAGGCCAGACAGTAGCGCCCGTGGGCGCGTGGGTCAACGCGTGGCCGCGCCGCCGTCAACGCGATTCGTCGATCAGCCTCGCCAGGATCGGCTTCACGTCCCGGACCGCCGCCGGCCCGGCCGCCGCGCCGATGAGGTTCTTCAGCTCGAAGGGATCGGACCGCAGGTCGTAGATCTCGTCCATGCCGTCGAGGTCGACGTAGTGGATGTACTTCCAGCGCTCGGTGCGCACGGCCTGGTAGCCCATCTTCACGACCCAGGGAAAGACGCCGTCCGAGAAGTACTCGATCAGGAACGCGTCCCGCCAGGGCACTTTCTCGCCTCGCAGCAGCGGGACGAGCGACCGCCCGGCCATCTCGGGCCGGGGGCGGGCACCTCCCACCTCGAGCAGCGTCGGTGCGAGATCGATGCCCAACGCGAACTCGTCGATCGAGGCGCCCGCTCGGATGAGCCGGGGCCAGCGCATGAGCAGCGGAATGCGCGCCGATTCTTCGTAGGCCAGACGACGCTCGACGCTCAGCCCGTGCTCTCCGTAGAAGTAGCCCTCGTCGCTCGTGAAGACGACAAGCGTGTTCTCCAGCTGCTTCCGGGCCTCGAGAACCCCGAGGATCTGGCCCAGGCCCTCGTCCACGGCGGCGAGCATCCGGAGGCGGTCTCGGATCGTATCGTCGCTCGTGCCCGTCTTCGGGCCCAGGGGTGGATGGTCGCCGATCCGGCGGAGGAGGGCGGGCTTGCCCTCGGGCGGGCGGCCGTAGTTCGGTCGATGCGGGATGGCGGCTTCCGCGTAGAGCGCCCGGTGCCGCTCCGCCGGGATGAACCGGTCCGCGTTCGGATCGGACACGCTGCCGTCCGCGTTCTGGGTCAGGTCGGGATGCACGGCCTTGTGCGCGATATAGAGCAGGAACGGCTTCGTGTGCTCGCGCTCGAGGAAGTCGATCGCGAAGGCGTTCAGGATGTCCGTGAAGTACCCGCTCACGATCCGGCGCTCCCCGTTCACGTTGAACTCAGGGTCCAGGTAGCGGCCCTGTCCCTTCACGCTCACCCAGTGGTCGATGCCCGGGCGTGCGGTGTCATCGACGCCCATGTGCCACTTGCCCAGGAACGCGGTCTCGTATCCGACGTCGTGGAGCAGGCGGGGGAAGGTGACGAGCTCGTGGCTGCGGGCGCTCCGGTCCGTGTTGTCGGTGATGCCGTGCTTGTGCGCGTACTGGCCGGTGAGAAAGCTCGCGCGGCTCGGCGAGCAGAGGGGGGTGGTCACGAACGCGTTCCGGAAGCGCACGCCTTCGCGGGCGAGGCGTTGGATGTTCGGCACCCGGACGAACGGGTAGTCCACCTCGTCCCAGCGCAGGTCGTCCACCAGGATGAAGACGATGTTCGGACGCGCGGGAGCGTCGCCCGCCCGCACCTGGCCGGCGAAGACGCCCACGGCGGCGGCCGCGCAGATCGCGGCACGCACGGCGAGAGGGGCCGACCCGTGTCTCATCGCACTCAGCGCTTGCCCGCGAGGCGCCAGAACTGCGTCTCGTTGAGCAGCGTGATCCGGTGCCCCTTCTCGCGCAGGCGCTTGATCTCCATCAGCTTCAGGCCCGCGTCCCGGCCGGCGGCCTGCAGCGGGTTGGGCCGCCCGCGGACGACGACGGTCGTCCGCGCCGAGGGCATGCCGTGGACGATGGCGCCGGCGCGCCGCGCGGCCGCGCCGGCCTCGCGGCGCGGCTGGCTCAGGATGCCGGTGAAGGCGAGGTGCACGCCCTTCAGCGACCGCAGCACCCCGACCTTGAGCGGCGGCGGGCGGGTTGCGGAGGGCCTCGATCAGCTCGTCCGCGCTCTCGTACCGCTTCCGCCGCTCGCCGATGCAGCGGTAGACGATCTCCTTCAGGTGATCGCTGCACGGGAGGCGGCGGATCTCGCCGCTGCGGATCCGCGCCCGCGCGTCGCCCTTGCACCAGCATCCCCAGCAGCTGGCCCACCTGGTACACGTCGTCGCGCGCCTGCCACTTGGGGGCGGCGCCCGCGAGGATGTCGCTCGGGGCGGTCAGCGCGTTCATCGTGCGCGCGGTGATCCCGCGCCGGTCGCTCTGCTGCCGCACGATGCCGAAGTCGCCGAGCTTCAGGCGCCGGCCGTCGCACACGAACACGTTCATCGGCGTGAGGTCGCGGTGGAGCAGCTGGCCGCGGTGCAGCTTCCCGAGCACCTCGAGGATGCCGGCGATCTCGCGCCGCGTCGGCGGCTTCGGGCCACCCCTTGCCCGTGCGATGCAGGAACGCGCGGAGGTCGCCGTGACGCGCGTACTCGAGCGCGAGGCAGTACAGGACCCGCCCGTCCGGGCGCATCAGCGGGAAAGGTGTCGTAGACGCGGATCGCCCGCGGGTGACCGTCCAGGAGCTGCCCGAAGTACGCCTCGCGCAGCCATCCGTCGATGTGCTCGCTGACCTTGATGCAGACGATCGCGGGGACGGTCGACGAGCGACCGAGCCGCCGGGCGAGATAGACCTGGCCGAAGCCGCCCTCGCCGAGCAGCCGCTCGACGCGGTAGCGGAGCCCCGTCTCCGGGCTGGCGATGACCTGCGCCGGCGTCACGAGGTGCCGCGCCGGGTCGAGGTAGGGGTGGAAGGGCCTCGTGCGGGTGGTGGCGGTCGCGATGTCTCTCGGCAAGGCGGTGCCTACTCGCTCCTCAGGGACACGACGGGATCGACCGCCGCCGCCCGCCGCGCCGGGATGTAGGTGGCGCCGAACGCGGCGAGGACGAGCAGCGCGGGGACGACCAGGAAGGTGAGGGGATCGGTCGACTCGACTCCGAAGAGCAACGAGCGCATCAGCCGGGTCAGGGCGAACGCCGCGGCCAGGCCCACGGCGACGCCGAAGAGCGCCATCGCCATTCCCCGGCGGAGGACGAACGCGAGGACACGCCTCGGGGTGGCGCCGAGCGCGAGACGGATCCCGATCTCCCGGGTGCCCTGGCTGACCTGGTAGGCCATGACCCCGTAGGTGCCGATGGTGCCGAGGGTGAGGGCGAGGCCCGCGAAGAGGCTGAGCAGGAGCATGGAGAAACGCCGGCGGGCCAGGGACTCGTCCACGCGCTCCGCCATGGTCCGCAAGCCGTAGATCGGGAGCTCGGGGTCGAGCTCGCGGACCGCCCGGGTGACCGCGGCGGAGAGCCGTCCCGCTTCCGCCCGGCTCCGCAGCGTGACGATCATGGACCGCATCGGGTACTGGGTGTGGGGATGGTAGAGCGCGATGCGGGACTCCGCGTCGAGGCGGTCCTGCTTGATCCGCCCCACCACCCCCACCACGGTGAGCCACGGCGCGTCGGTGGCGTCGAAGCCGCCCGAGCGGACGCGCTTGCCCAGGGGATCCTGGCCGGGCCACAGCTGCCGGGCCAGCGGCTCGTCCACGATGATCACCCGGTCCTTGTCCCGGGTGTCGTGCTCGTCGAAGAACCGTCCCGCCTGGAGCGGGATCTCCATGGCGCGGAAGTAGTCGCCGCCCACGACGCGGATGTCCGTGTTGATGAAGGCTTCCCCGGGGGCGGGGGTGCGGCCCTCCACCGTGATGGGCCCCCAAGCCATCATCTGGCTGAGGGGCAGGACCGAGACTCCGCCCGCGGCGGTCACGCCGGGCAGCTCCTCCAGGCGCTCCCAGAGCCGGCGATAGGTCTCGACCACGGCCGGCGGATCGGCGTGGCGGCGCCCGGTCAGGGTGAGCTCGAACGTCAGCACGTTGGTGGGGTTGAAGCCCGGCGGCACCTGGAGGACACGCGAGAAGCTCCGGACGAGCAGACCCGCTCCCACGAGCAGCACGACGGACATTGCGAGCTCGGTGGCGACCAGGAGCCGGCGCAGGCGGTTGCGGCGGGACCACCCTCCGCCGACACTCGACGATCCACGCTGGCCCTCCAGGAGCGCGCCCTGGTCGGGACGCGAGAGCCGCCACGCGGGCAGCAGCCCGAAGAGGATTCCCGACAGCCCGGCCACCGCGACCGTGAACAGGAGGACTTCGCTTCCCACGCCGATCTCGTGGAGCCGGGGAACGCTCGCGGAGCCGAAGACCGCGAGCGCCCGGACGCCCCCCAGGCAGAAGAGCACGCCCACGACGCCCCCGCCCAGCGCGAGGAGCAGCGATTCGGCGAGCAGCTCCCGCATGATGCGCAGCCGCGTGGCCCCGAGTGCGGACCGCACCGCCACCTCCCTCTGGCGGGCCGCCGCCCGCGAGAGAAGGAGATTGGCGACGTTGGCGCACGCGATGAGCAGGACGAACGCCACTGCCGCGGTCAGGATCAGGAGGGCGTGCCGGACGTCGCCCACCACCTGCTCGTGCAGGGGGACGACGTCGAAGGTGAGTCCGCCATTGGGCGGGTAGAAGGCGGGATAGTCGCGGCGCAGGCGGGCGGTGAGCGCGTCCATCTCGGCCTGGGCCTGCGATTCCGACACGCCGGGCCTCAGCTTGCCCAGGATGTTGTAGTCCTCGTGGTTGCGGACGCGCGCGGCCTCGGCGTCGAGCGGGAAGGGCAGGAGCACCTCCGCGTGCTCCGCGCCGCCCAGCGTCGGCATCACCTCCCGCGGCAGGTCGAAGCCCGGCTCGAGCACGCCCACGATCTCGTAGGGCTGGCCGTTGAGCACGAGGGATCGCCCGACCGCCCCGGGGTCGCCACCGTAGCGGCGCATCCAGGTCGCGTGGCCGAGGACCGCGGTCCCGGCGGTGCCCGGGACGTCGTCTGGCGGCTCCAAGAGCCGGCCCACCGCCGCCCGCGCTCCCAACATGGGAAGCAGGTTCGAGGTCACGCGGATCGTGCCCACGCGCTCGGGCTCGCCCGACCCGGTCAGGTTGTAGTTCGCCCCGATCGCGAGGGCCACCTGCTCGAACCCCCGATGTTCCGTCTTGACGTCGAAGTACTGCGCGGTCGAGAACCAGTCCTCGAGGATCCCCACCCCGGGGGAGCGATTCCAGAGGATCACGAGACGGTCCGGATCGGCGTAGGGAAGCGGCCGGAGCAGGAGCGCGCTCGCCACGCTGAAGACCGCCGCGTTCGCGCCTACCCCGATCGCGAGCGACAACACCACGGAGACGGCAAACCCGGGGTTCCGGCTGAGTCCCAGGAGTGCGTGTCGCAGGTCACGCCAGAGGGTGCTCATGGCCCTTCGAATCTCTGGGTTTCGCGCGCATAGGCAGAAGAAGATGATAAGGCCCCCGGGCGCTTCCGAAGCGGGACCGGCTGTCGATTTTCGGGGACCCCGTTCGACTATCCTCCGAAAGGGAGGACGAATGCCATGCAGTACATGCTCCTCATCTACGACGACGAGAAGAAGTTCGGCAAGCTGCCGGAGGCCGAGCAGGGCCGCATCATGCAGGAGTTCCGGGACTTCACCCACGCCATCGTCAAGAGCGGGCACTACCGGGCGGGAGACCAGCTCCAGTCCGTGGGGACCGCGACCTGCCTGCGCTGGAAGGACGGCAAGGCCCTCACCACCGACGGCCCCTACGCGGAGGCCAAGGAGCAGCTCGGCGGGTACTACCTGGTCGAGGCCAAGGACCTCGACGAGGCGGTCGCGATCGCCCGGCGCATCCCTGCGGCCAAGCTGGACGGCATCATCGAGGTGCGTCCGGTCTTCCCCCGGCCTCCGGGCGTCTGACCGCCGGCTGCGTGGCGTCGCCCCGCGGTGTAGTCTGGCCGCGGGACGACATGACGGTCGAAGACGTCCATCGCGAGCACTACGGACGGATCCTGGCCACGGTCATCCGTCTCGTCGGGGACTTCGACCGGTCCGAGGAAGCGGTCCAGGAAGCGTTTGCGGTGGCCGTCGAGAGCTGGCCCCGCGGCGGCCCGCCCGAGAACCCCGTCGCCTGGCTCGTGTCGACCGCCCGTCACAAGGCCATCGACCAGCTCCGACGGGAAGCCCGGCTCGATGCGCGGCGCGACGAGCTCGTCCGTCATCTCCGCGCCCGCGCCGAGGACGAGGCTCCGGTGGACGAGGACCGGCTCCGCCTCATCTTCACCTGCTGCCACCCCACGCTCGCCCCGGAGGCCCAGGTGGCCCTCACCCTGCGCACGCTCTGCGGGTTGACCACCGAGGAGATCGCGCGGGCCTTCGTGGCCCCCCTCCCCACCCTGGCCCAGCGCCTGGTGCGCGCGAAGGCCAAGATCCGCAACGCCGGCATCCCCTACGTGGTGCCCGGCGACGAGGAGCTGCCCGAGCGCCTCGAAGCGGTCATGGCCGTGATCTACCTCGTCTTCAATGAAGGATACGCGGCCAGCTTCGGGGAGCGGCTGGTGCGGGGCGAGCTGTGCAGCGAGGCCATCCGTCTGGGCCGGATGCTCGTCGAGCTCATCCCGGGGCGGGCGGAGCCCAAGGGCCTCCTCGCCCTCATGCTCCTGCACGACGCGCGGCGGTCCACGAGGGTCGACGGGGAAGGCCGCCTGCTCACGCTCGAGGAGCAGGACCGCTCGCTCTGGGATCGCGGCCTGATCGCGGAGGGCGCCGCCCTCGTGGAGCAGGCGCTCCGGATGGGTCCGCCGGGGCCCTACGCGATCCAGGCCGCCATCGCCGCCCTCCACGCCCAGGCGCTGCGCGCGGACGCGACCGACTGGCCCCAGATCGCCGCGCTCTACGGGCTGCTCGTTCGCGTCCACCCCACCCCGGTCGTGGAGCTGAACCGCGCGGTCGCGGTGGCCATGGCGGACGGCCCCGAGCGCGGCCTCGAGCTGCTCGAGCGCATCTCCATGAGAGGCGATCTCGAGCGGTACCACCTGCTCCCCGCCGCCCAGGCGGACCTTCTTCGCCGGCTCGGCCGGAGAGGCGAAGCAGCCGCGGCCTATCGGCGGGCTCTCGCCCTCGTCGCAAACGACGCGGAGAAGCGCTACCTGGAGCGCCGGCTCGAGGAGGTCGACCGCTAGATGACTAAATCGGCACCGGCCGCACGAATACGTCAATCCCAGAGCGACTCCCTGTTCAACCGATTGGAGATCAGCGCCGGAAGCCGTTGACAGGATTAAGCGGGGCTCCGAGCGCGAGCTTCCGCGCGTTGGCATCCTCATTGCCACCCTGGGGGTTGCGTGCGTTCACTCTCTCACCTCTCATTTCATTGAGGAGATCGCAAATAATGAAGAAGCTCGTGCTGTTGCTGCCCCTCGTTCTCACGGCGGCCGTAGCGTCCGCCGCGTCCAAGCAAGCCACGGCCGCCACGACCGGCAAGACCCATCAGGTCTCGGCCGAGGTCGTTTCCGCAGACACCACCAAGCACACGATCACGATCAAGGGCGACGACGGGACGGAGAAGACGGCTCCCGTCGAGGGCAAGGCCATCGCCGCGCTCAAGACCGTCAAGGCCGGCGAAAAAGTCACCCTGACCTGCCGTGACAACGCCCAGGGCGAGCACCAGGCCGTCACCGCGATCCACCCCGCGGCCCCCCCCGCGAAGGCCACGGCCTCCAAGCCCGTCGCGAAGCCGTAGATCCCGTCTCACTGCCTGCACCGGGGGTGCCGGGCCCCGTGGTCCGGCGCCCCTTTTCTGTGCCTACTCGGAGCTGGCGGTAGCCACTCCGAAACTCCACGGTACGCGCGGTAGAATCCGCGCGACATGCTCGCCGCCCGGAGCTCGCTGGTCGTCGCCATCGGCCTCGTCCTGGCCGCGGTCCCGCTCCCCGCCCAGGAGTGGCACGACGCCTACCGCTCGGGACTGAACGCGCTGGCGCGTGGCGATGCCGCAGGGGCCGCGGAGGCGCTGCGGCGTGCGATCGCGCTGCGGCCGGAGCCGGGACGCAACGTCGTGACCTACGGCACCAACGTCGAGCCGCGCTACTTTCCGTACCTCCGCCTCGCCGAGGCCTGCCTGGCCCTGGGGCAGCTCGAGGCCGCCCAGGAGGCGCTGGCCGCGTCGGCTTCCTGGGGACGCGAGCCCGCCGAGGAGCGGCAGAGGCTCATGGGACGCCTCGATGCGGCGGCAGAGCAGCGAAGGCCACGCGCTCCCCCGCCGACGCCGGCCCCCACCCCGATCGCTTCCACCCCGGCGCCTTCCGTGGCCGTCGCCCCGGAGACGCCCGCTCCACCTGCGCCTTCGCTCCCCTCGCCGGCGGCGTCCCCGCGCGCGGTGTCCGTACCCCCCACCGTGGAGCCACGCCCCCGGGGAGCGCCGCTCGCAAGCACGCCTGCCCCGCGCGTACCCGCGCCGGAAGCCTCCTTGGGAACGCTCGAGATCGGGTCGCAACCCCCCGGGGCCACCGTCTACGTCGACGACGAGGCGGTGGGCTCCACCGACCCGGAGAGCGGACGCCTGGTGAAGACCGGCCTTCCCGCCGGACGCCATCGCGTGCGCGTGGCCCGTGCGGGCCACGAGGACGTGGTCCGGGACATCGAGGTTCCCGGGGGCAGCCGGGCCATCTTCAACGCGTCCCTCCGGCCCCTCCTGGAGGCTCCGCTCGGCGTCAGTAGCGGCTACCTCGCGCTCGCCCTCATGGCGATGGTGCTCGTCGTGCTGCTCGTCTGGCTCGCGCTAAGACGCCTTCCCGAGACCCCTCCCCCGATCTGGGCTCCCACGCCCCGTCCCCGGACGACCGCGGGAGGGCCCGCCACTCCCGGGCTGGTGAGCCCGGGGGCCCGGCGGGACGAGCTCGGGCAGGAGTGGTTCGGGAACTTCCGCCTGCTCGAGCTGCTGGGGCGGGGCGGGATGGCCTCCGTCTTCAAGGCCGAGCGGCGGGCCGAGGTCTCGGCGCTGAAGCGCCCCCTCGCCAGCTTCCTCGACGACGCCCAGTTCCTCGAGCGCTTCCTGCGCGAAGCCGAGATCGGGCGCACGCTCAACCACCCGAACATCGTGCGCATCCTCGAGCGCGGCGAGGTCGAGGGCGTGCCGTACTTCACCATGGAGCTCGTGGCCGGCCACACCCTCGACGCGCTCGTCCGCAGTCAGGGAGCGGTGGAGCCCCGCACCGCGGCAAAGGTCGTGGCCCAGGTCGCCGAAGCCCTCGACTTCGCGCACATCAAGGGCGTCGTCCACCGCGACCTCAAGCCGTCGAACATCATGCTGCTCCCCGACGGCACCGCGAAGGTCATGGACTTCGGCATCGCGCGGGCCCGCCGCTTCGAGGGCCTCACCGTGACCGGCGCCTTCCTGGGCACGCCGGAGTACGTGGCCCCGGAGATGATCGAGGGCAGCGGCACGGAGCCGCGCAGCGACCTCTACGCGCTGGGCGTGATCTTCTTCGAGCTGCTCACCGGGGAGAGGCCCTTCACGGGAGAGACGCCCTTCGCGATCCTGAGGAAGCACGCCACGCAGGAGCCGCCCCCGCCCTCGCGGATCCGGCGCACCGTGCCTCCCGAGCTGGACGCGATCGTGCTGCGTCTGCTCCGCAAGGAGCCCGCGGAGCGACCGGCGAGCGCCGAGGAGCTGGTGGTCGCGCTCCGCGACTGGCTCAATCGCGCGGCCTGAGCGGGCGTTCGACTATACTCACCGCGATGCCCGCGTGCGTGGTTGCCCTCCTGCTCGCGGTCATGCTCCTGGGCTCCTCCCCCGCCTCCGCCCAGATCGGCCTCGTCTTCAACCGCACGGGATCGGGCGCTCGCGCGGCGGGGATGGCGAACGCGTTCATCGCCGTCTCCGACGACGGCACCGCCGCGTCCTGGAATCCCGCCGGCCTCGCCCAGCTCCGCAAGCCGGAGCTGTCGGTGGTGAGCTCGACGGTCGGGACCACGTTTGCGGCCCTGGGGTTCCGGACCCGGGACGACCTCGCCACTTTCACCTCGTTCCAGTCGTCCTACCAGAGCACCTACCTCGACTTCGCGAGCCTGGCCGTGCCCGTGACCCTCTGGAAGAAGCCGGTCACGTTCCAGGCGTCCTGGCGCCGGCTCTACACCCTGGACTTCCGGGAGGTCGTCTCCACCGCCCGGGAGCCGCTCGTCCCGGAAGGTCCCCCTCCCCTCCGCATCGACAGCAACACCGACCTCGTGGGCAGCGTCAATCTCCTCTCCGTCGCGGGGGCGGTGAAGCTGACGTCGCGACTCGCGCTCGGCGGAAGCTTCAACTTCTGGCGGGGCGACTGGTCCGAAAACCACGTGGCCAGGCAGACGCCGGTCGCCCCTCCCGGCCCCACCGATTTCCTGGCCGTCGATCAGACGACGAGCGTCCGCGGCAACAGCTTCAGCGTCGGCCTGATGCTCACCTACCCGCGCTGGAGCGTGGGCCTCGTCCACCAGGGTGCCCTGCACTCGGACTTCTCGAACCAGGTCGACATCGCGCCGAGCGGCGCGCCTCCGGTTCCGCCGCAGAGTTTCGAGGGCGAGCTGCAGTTCCCGCGCGCCTTCGGACTGGGCGGCGCCTGGCGCCCAGCCGCGCGTTGGACGGTGGCCCTGGACCTGACCTGGGACGACTGGAGCCAGGCCGTGCTCGACACCCCCGAGACCGGCCGGGTCAACTTCCTCGACGGCCTTCCCGAGGACCGGACGGGGAGCCGCGACACGATCTCCTTCAACGCGGGCGCGGAGCGCCTCTTCCTCGGCGAGGGCTTCGTCATCCCCCTGCGCTTCGGCGCGGCCTGGGAGCCGCAGGGAGCGCGCGATCCCTACACGCGCGATCCCGTCGACTTCGTGATGCTCGCGGTGGGGACCGGCTACAACACCAACAGCCTCAAGTTCGACGCCGCTTTCCAGTACCGCTGGGCGAGCTTTCGGTCGGGAGCCGCCTTCGGCGTGGCTTCCCCGCAGCCCGAGCTTCCGTCGGCGGTCGGGGAGCGCGAAACCACCGAATGGCGGCTCAAGCTCTCCCTGATCCTCCGCGTGACGGATACGGAGAAGCTGCGCCGCACCATGCACAAGGTATTCGGCGGAGGCTCCTAGAGCCGCATCGACCAGCCGTCCGGGCGTGACCGACGAAAAGAAGGCGGCGGCTCCGCGTCCGACCGCGGACTCCGGACGCGGGCCGCCTCCTCTCGACGAGGTGCGCTAGGGTACGAGGAGCACCGACGTATACGAATACTCGTTGTTGTTCCAGTTCGCGAAGGTCGTCGAGCTGCCGCACATCCCCACGAGGTAGGTCCCCGCCGGGATGCCAGTGATGACTCCGCTGATGCCGAAGGTGTGTCGCTGGCCTTGGGCCGCGGTCAGCCCGAAGATGCCCGCTCCGACCGTGACGATGGGCGAGCCGACCACGGTGGACTGGTAGCAGACGTAGATGTTGAGGTTGCCGGCTCCCCCGACGGCGTTGCTTCCCAGGCTCACGTTCGAGGTGACGTGGAGCTTCTGGCCGGCGGCGTACGTAACACTCACGGTAGTCGAGAGGAACGCATTCACTGCGGTGGGCGCATTGGTGATGGACGAATTGTAGCCGGCAAAGGCGATATTCGGCCCGGCCGGTCCTGTCGCCCCCTGGGGTCCGGTCGCGCCCGTGAGTCCGGTCAGTCCCTGTATTCCCTGGGGCCCCGTCGCTCCTTGCGGCCCCTGGACCCCTTGTGGTCCTTGCGGCCCCGTCGCACCAGTAACTCCGGGCACCCCCTGCGGTCCCGCCGGTCCCGCCGGTCCCGTCGGGCCTGTCGGTCCCGCCGCGCCGGTGTCGAAGTACCCGTTCACGTCGATGATGAGGTCGAGCCCCACCTTCGGGTAGATCGTGATGCCCCCCGTCGTGCCCAGAGGCGCGATCATCGCGTTGGCGATGGTCTGCCCCGCCGAGTAGTTAAGCGTAGCCACGAGGGGGACCGGCTGCGGTGATCCGTCCGGCCAGACCGAGATGAAGCCGAGGCCGGCCGTGTTCGTGACGGTCACGTTGGCCGACACGGCCTGGGCCGTGGGGGGGACGCCGCAAAAGCCGGCGACGGGGAAGACACGGGGTGTGGTCGCAATCAGCGCGGGCGGGCCAAAGGGGCCGGTAAAGCCGTTGCCGCGCGTGTCGGCGAGTCGGCAGGGCGTGATCGCGATGAAGGCGATGGGGGGGGTGGGCACGGCGTCCATGACGGGGCCCTCCGAACCCAAGCCCTGGGCGGCGGCTCCGACACCGGGGACGAGCAGGCACAGCAGCGACAAGGCCACGAAAACGGGGCGCTTCGCAAGCATTCAACCTCCTTCGGGCGGTCAGTTTTATTGGAGGGAAGAATAACTATAGGGGGGCGATAGGAATCCTGTCAATGCTTGCGTGGCGCGGGCGGGCTTGCGGGTCGGGCCCGGGCGTGCTCCGGGGCGGCAGAGCCCTGGGGGGAAGAGACTTGCCGGGTTGTGTCCCAAGCCACTTCCCTTCAGCACTCCTGGCGCTAGCCTGTCCCGTCTGCCTCCGCGTCGGGCCGCCTCGCGGGAAGGTACGACGCGACCAGGAGGTGGTGCGGTGGCTCGCTCGAGGCGACGACTTCTCCCCCTGCACGCCCTGGTCGTCGCCCTGGTGCTGCCGCATCTCGCGCATGCCGCCGGCGTCGTGCGGGCCGCGGGCCCCGGGAAGACCACCCTCGCCCCCGACGGCGTGAGCCAGATGGAGCTCTTGTCCTTCGACCCCGGTCTCGCCCCGGCCCTGCTCGCCGCGCCCGTGGAGAGCAGCCTGCGCATCGACGACTGGCCGGTGGCGCCCGGCCTCCGCCGGACGGTGGTGGTGGCCCGTCACGAGGTCTATGCCCCGGACGCGCGGATCGTGGCCATCGACCACGGCCGCGAGGTCGAGGTCCCGCGGTCTCGGCAGCTCTTTTTCTGGGGCTCGATCGAAGGCGATCCCGAGAGCACGGTGATGCTCGCGCTGGACCCGGAAGACCGCACGCTGTCGGGCTTCACGATGGGGGCCGGAGGGAGCTTCGACCTCCTCCCCCCCGCCCCGGGTCGTCCGCGGCGTCACCTCGTCGCCGCGCCCGCCTCTCTGCGCGGGCCCGGCCAGGCGTTGGGGAGCTTCGAGTGCGGGCAGGGCAGCCTGCCGTCCATCGACCGGGAAGGGAGCGAGGGGCTCGCGCCACCCCCGACGAGCAGCGCCGTCGAGCCCAGCCTCCCGGCGAGCCTCCATACCGCGGTGCTCGCCATCGACACGGACAACGAGGTGATGTTGACGAAGTTCGCCGACAACACCACCACCGCCGCCAACTGGATGGCCCAGGCCGTGGCCGGCATGAGCGCGGTCTACGAGCGCGACCTCTTCATCCGCTTCTACCAGGGCTACACGATCTTCCGGCTGTCCACGACCCCGGACCCCTACGTCCAGAACGCCGGGGGCAACGCCAACAACGCGGAGCTGAACGAGTTCTCGAGCTACTGGGGCAGCCACTACGGCGCGGTGAAGCGGACGCTGACCATGATGATCTCGGGGAAGCAGCCGGGCGGCGGCTGGTCGGGCATCGCCTGGATCAACGGCCTGTGCAGCACCTCCTTCGGCTATAGCTTCAACCAGGTCTTCCGGACCGGGACCGGCTTCGGCTCGAGCGACGTCCAGCTCCTGACCCACGAGGTCGGGCACAACTTCGGATCCCGGCACACGCACTGCACGGACACGAATCCGGGCGCCACGGGAACCCAGCCGATCGACTACTGCTATTCGGGCGAGGCCTGCGCCACCGGCCCGTGGACGCCGAATCTCCCGGTGAGCTGTCCGGCGTCTTTCTCGATCGTCCCCGTCAACGGAGCAGGCATCAACAACGTCCGCGGCACGCTCATGAGCTACTGTCACCTGCTGGGCGGGTGCGGCGTCACCAACGTCTTCCATCCCCAGACGGTGAGCGTCATCTCCCCGCGGATCGACGCGGCGATCGGCGCCTGCATCTTCCCCCTGAGCGCCAACCCCGCGCCCGCCGTCACCGGGGTCCTGCCGACCTCGGGCTCCGCGAACGGCGGCACCGCGGTCACCATCACCGGCACGAGCTTCCGCAGCCCGGCCACCGTGGCCTTCTCCGACCTCGTGGGCGGCCCCGCCGCGACCTCGGTGGTGGTCGTGAACTCCACCACGATCACCGCCGTCACCCCCGCCCACGCCGCCGGCCTCACGGACGTGGTGGTCATGAACCCCGACCAGCAGACCGGTGCGCTCCGCAACGGTTATGCGTTCATTCCCCATCCCGCCATCTCTGCGGTCACTCCGAACGCAGGCTCCACCGCCGGCGCGAGCCCGGTCACGATCACCGGCGCCAACTTCGTCGCTCCGGCCACGGTGACGATCGGAGGAAGCGCAGCCACGGGAGTCAGCGTGGCGAGCTCCACCACGATCACGGCCACGACGCCGGCCCACGCGGCGGGCATCGTGAACGTGGTGGTGCTGAGCAACGGGCTGACCGCGACCCTCGCCAGCGGCTACTTCTACTTCACGCCCCCGCCCGCGGCGAGCTTCTACACGCTGGCTCCGTGCCGGCTCGTGGACACCCGCAACCCGAACGGAGCTCTCGGCGGCCCCGCGATTCCCGCTTCGGTCCGGCGGAACTTCCCGCTCACGGGCACGTGCGGCGTCCCCGCCAGCGCCAAGGCGATCTCCGTCAATCTCGCGGTCACGGGACCGACGGCGGCGGGGTTCCTGAAGCTCTTCCCGGGCGACGGCATCGCCCCCCTCAGCAGCAGCATCAACTTCTCGGCGGGCCAGACCCGCGCCAACAACGCGGTGGTCCTGCTCGCCACCGATGGCACGGGCACGCTGGCCGTGCTCAACGGGTCGGCGGGCCCCGTGCACTTCATCCTGGACGTGAACGGCTACTTCCAGTAGGGCTGGCTGAGGTCAAGGCAAGCCGGCGCTAGCGGTCGGAAAGGGCCATCTCGATGCGGCGGTCGGGCACGAGCCAGATCACCGCAACCAGGACGTAGAGTCCGCAGGCCACGGCCGGGTTGTAGAAGGAAGCCGCGATCGCCACCGCGTAGATGACGAGCGAGATCCTTCCCTTGAAATCGCTCCCCACCGCCACCGCCAGCTCCGAATCGCGGCCGTGATGGCGGACGAGGACGTGGGTCAGGATGAAGTAGGCGAGCCCGGCCAGCAGCATCACCCCTCCGTAGACCGCCACCGGCCAGGCGGCGAAATGGCTCTCGCCCATCCAGCCGGTGACGAACGGGATGAGCGACAGCCAGAACAGCAGGTGCAGGTTGGCCCAGAGGACCGTGCCGTTGACGTGCCGCACCGCCTGGAACAGGTGGTGGTGGTTGTTCCAGTAGATGCCGACGAAGACGAAGCTGAGCACGTAGCTCAGGAAGGCCGGGATCAGCGGGCGGAGCGGCCGCGAGCTCCGGCTCCTGCGGCGCCCTCAGCTCCAGCACCATGATCGTGATGATGATGGCGATCACGCCGTCGCTGAACGCTTCCAGCCGTCCCTTCCCCATTCCCGACCTCCGGCCGCGGCCTGCCGGCCCTAGTCCGATCTCGAGCTCCTCGACCGCCGCCCCTTGGCCGCGTACATCGTGCGGTCGGCGCGGTCCAGGGTCTCCTGGACGCCTTCCCCGGGCCGGCGGAAGGCGACGCCCATGCTGAAGCTCGCGGGGCTGTCCTGGACCGCGGCGTCGAGCACGCGCTTCGACACCACCTCGACCTCGGCTTCGGAGTCCGCGCGCACGATGAGGCCGAACTCGTCTCCCCCGAGGCGCACGAGGATGTCGTCGGGCCGGTGATTGCGGCTGATGAAGTGGGCGAAGCTCCGGAGCACGCGGTCGCCTTCCTCGTGGCCGTAGGAGTCGTTGATGGCCTTGAAGTCGTCGAGGTCGAAGACGAGGCAGGCCCAACGGGCGGTGGGCCGCTCCAGCTCCGGGCGTCGGGCGTCGAGGTGGCGGCGGTTGTAGCAGCCGGTCAGGGGGTCGCGGCAGCTCATCTCCTCGAGCCGGCGCTCCAGCTCCTTGCGCTGCGTGACGTCGCGGACGATGGTGCGCATGCCGATGGGCCGAAAGGACGCGTCCAAAACCATCGAGGACTGGCTCTCCGCGGGGAAGACCGAGCCGTCCTTCCGGCGCATCACCACCTCGATGAGCTCATGCCGGCCCGATCGACGGTGGCCTCCGGCCTCCCGGCTCTTCTGAAGAATGTCGGCCACGATGGCCTGTACCTTCTCGAACTCGCCGTCGGCGAAGAGCACGTGGGCGGGCAGGCCTGCCTTCATCTCCTCGGCCGTGTACCCGAAGAGGATGAGCGCCATCCGGTTCATGTAGACCGCGCGCTCCGTCCGCAGGTCGCCCTCGATCAGGGCGTCGGGAAGGTGGTCGAGGATGTCGAAGAGCTCCTGGCGGACGCGGCGGGTCTCCTCGTCGGACACGCGCGGGCTATTCGACCCGGAACCGGAGGCTGCGTGTGGCGGTGGTCTTGGCCACCGTGTCGCTCACCACGAGCCGCAGCTCGTACTCCCCGGGCTTGAACGCGTCCAGGCGGAGCCGACCGGTGACCGCCTGCACGCCGGAGGGACCTTCCGCGGCGACCGGGCTGGGCTCGGATTTCACGAGGACCGTGCTCCCGGAAAGGAGCTCGCGCTCGACGATCAGGCTCGGGGGCGCCGCCCTCCCCGGCTTGCGCCGGTCGTAGGCGAGGGCCAGGTAGTCGAGGTGGCCGCGGCGAGGGAAGCTTCGCGAGACGTCCGCGTAAAGCGCCTTGTCGAACGAGACGGTTCCTCGGGCCTCGGCCGGGGGCACGGCGGCCACGTCCTCGCCCTCGGCCACCACGAGGATGCTGCTCAAGGACAGGGCCTGGCGTGCACGGTCGGGCACTTCCACCCATTGCGAGGCGCTGCCCAGGACCCCGCTGCGGTCGTCGCGCGCCGCCACCCGCGCCTGCAGGAGGCCTGGTCGCACCGCCACGGTCTTGCGGTAGGTGATGCCGTTGCGAAGCGCGCGCTCCTTGGCGTCGGGGGCGAGGGTCAGCTCCACGCGATCGCTGAACTGGCCGACGGCATTGCTCTTCTCGTCCACGACCACGCCGACGAGGTCGAACGCGGCCGCCATGTGGCCGTCCGCGGTGGGCTGGAAGTCGAGGCGGGAAGCCTCGACATACAGGGTGGTGACCACGACGTCCCCCGCGCTCGTGCCCAGGAAATCCGCGGACAGCTCCACGGGAAGGGCGCGCAAGGGGAAGGAGGAATCGAGCGCGGTCCGGAGGAGGCGGGCCGCGTCCTCCTCCTGGCCCGCGCGGGTCTCGCGGACGGCGACGCCGGCCGCTTCCGCGGCGAGGGCGGCCTGGCCGAAGTAGCCGCTGGCCGTGCGCACCCGCAGGCCCGAGCGGCCGGGAACGCGGACCTCGATCTTGCGGAAGCGGCCTTCGCGCACGGAGCCTTGCGGCTCGTAGCCCAGCCGGTAGTAGGTCGCGCTGTCCTCGAGGACGCGGTCGAGGGCCCCGTCCAGGTCGTTGCGGTTGAAGAGGGCCAGGCCCCCCGTGTCGAGGGCGAGGGCGTTGAGGCCGTCCCGCGCCGCCTCCACCGCCCGCAGCTCGATGCGCTCGCGGACGCCGGGATTCGAGGTGATGTTGTATCCCCCGCCCACGCTCGCGTCGCCGATGGGCGGTATCGACATGAGGCCGCGGGCATCCACGGTGTAGAGGACGACACCCGCGCGCACGGCCGCGTCCGCGATCACCTCGAGGTCGCGCCGGCTCGATTGCCGGTCGGACCCCAGGTAGAACCCGCCGGAGAAGAGCGTCACCACCTTGCGTCCGCGGAGGGGAAGCAGGGTGCGCACGAGGCGCTCCAGGGCGGCGAGGGTGAGCGACGTGACGTGGGCGGTCGAGGAGGCGATCTGGCGGGCCATCGTCCGCACCCGCTGCTCGTTCCGCAACTGGTTGCTCACGTTCTGCCGGCTCCGGGGCTCGGTGGCCATGATCTCTTCCACCGCCAGGCTGATGGCTTCCTGGTCGCCGGATTCGATGAGCTGCGCCTGGTAGTCGGTGAGGTGGGGGACGTCGACGGGCGGGCGGAAGGACCGGCTCTGCGCGCGCAGGCGGTCGACGGCGCGGCGAAGGACGGCGCGGTCGGTGGTGAACTGCTGGAGAGCGCCCAGGCTGCCGCTCGTCGCCACCACCGCCGCCTGGTCTTCGGCGCCGAGCTCGGTGTCGATGAAGCGGTTGAGCGCCTTCCTCACCAGGGAAAGGTCGCTGGGCTCGATGTGGTAGTCGTCGACGGCGAGCACGAGGTAGCGCCCGCGCGGCTCGTCCGCGTCGGGGAAGGGAGCGGGGCCCGGGCGGTGCGCCTTGGGGGCGGGCGTGCGGAAGCCGGGGGCGAAGTGCGTGATGGGCTGGACCCGGCCGTCCTCCAGGACTTCGAAGTCCGCCGCCTCGAGGTCGGTGAGCGGGCGGCCGTCCTTGTCGGTGACGGTCACGTCCAGCTCCAGCAGCTCGGTCTCGACGCCGACCCCGGGGATGGGACGCCCCACCTGCTCCGGGCCCGGCGACGGGGTGGGCGTGGCCTGGGGGGCGAGGGCGAGAAGGGCGGTCAGGGCGGCAATGGTCACGACCTGGGATTCTACCGCGGCGCGCCGGGCGTTCCGTCGACCTGCAACCGACCGGCGAGTCGCACGTCGGCGCTCGAGGCGCCCACCTGGACCTCGTACTCCCCCGGCTCCACCGCGTAAGCCCTGGCCGCGACGTCGTAGTGCGCGAAGTCCTTCGCGGGGACGAGGCGAAAGCTCACCCGGCGCTGCTCGCCGGCGGCCAGCGGGACGCGGGCGAACCCGCGCAGCGACTTTCGGGCCTGGGGGAGCTTCGGGCGGGCGTGACGGACGTAGAGCTGCACGACTTCGTCCCCCGCCCGTTTCCCGACGTTCCTGACCTCGACCGATACCGTGAGCGTGTCGCCCGCGCCGAGACGGGTCTTGTCGAGCCGGAGGCCCGAGTACTCGAAGCGGGTGTAGGACAGGCCGTGGCCGAACGGGTAGAGCGGCTCGCCGTCGAAGTACCGGTAGGTCCGGCCCTTCATGTCGTAGTCGGCGAAGGGCGGGAGCTGATCGACGGACTTGTAGAAGGTCACGGGCAGGCGCCCCGCCGGGCTCACCTCGCCGAACAGGATGTCGGCGAGCGCGCTCCCGCCCATCCTGCCCGGGGTACCAGGCCATGAGGATCGCGGGCAGGTTCTTCTGCGCCCACTCGACGGAGATCGCCGAGCCGGCCATCAGGACCAGCACCACCGGCTTGCCGGTGGCGTGCAGCGCCCGCAAGAGGCGCTCCTGGGGCCCGGGGAGCGCGATGTCGGTCCGGTCGCCGCCGGCGAAGCCCGGGTACGACACCTCCATCTCCTCGCCTTCGACGTCGCCGGTCAGGCCGCCCGCGAACACCACGACGTCCGCCGCCTTCGCGGCTTCGAGAGCCTCTTCGAAGGGGTCCTTGGCTCCCGGCAACCGCCAGCCCAGCCGGATTTCCGCGTCGCGAATGCCCTCGAAATACTCGACCCGCAGGTCGTAGGCCCTTCCCGCCTCGAGATCGACGGGCGCGCTCCGGGCGAGCGCCCGCGGGTGCACCGTCCAGTCCTCGAGGATCGGCCGGCCGTCGAGGAAGACCCGGAAGCCGTCGTCCCCCGTGGCCGTGATCTCGTAGCGGCCGGTGACCGGCGGCACGAGCTGGCCCGTCCAGCGCACCGAGAATTCGTCGTTGGGAAGGGCCTGCTCGGGCGGGATCTCGCCGCGGACGACACCTTCGCTCGTGGGCGCGCCCCGGTACCAGCGGAAGTCCACCCTCGGGTCGACGCGCGTCAGGACCGGGGGACCCTGGAGCTCGCGGCCCCGGAAGTACTCGCCCTTCAAGCCGTGCTCGGCCGCCCCCGGGCCGGGACGCAGGTAGGCGGCGTCGATGAGGGCGGCCGCGCGGGGGTCCTGGCGTCCCTCGACGAGCTCGCTGCCCCGGGCGAAGAGCACCTTCGTGCCGGGACCGACCGCCTGCCGGATCCCCGCGAGCGCGGTCACGGGCTTCGAGGGAGTGCCGTAGTAGTTGCCGAGGAGGGTCATCAGCTCGTCGGCGTTGGGACCGATGACGGCGATCGTCCCCGCGCGGCGCGAGAGGGGCAGGACGCCGTCGTTCTTGAGGAGCACGATCGAGGCCTGGGCCATGCGCCGCGCGAGCCAGTCGTGCTCCGGCGACTCGTTCACGCGGTACGGGATCTGCGCGTAGCGCACCCTTCCCGGCGGATCGAACATCCCGAGCTTGAGCCGGGCCAGCATCAGGCGCTTGACCGCCACGTCGACGTCGTACTCGGTGAGGAGGCCCTTGGCGAGGGCCGCGCCCAGGGACTTGTAGGTCGCGCCGCACTCGAGGTCGCACCCCTTGCGCACGCCGAGCGCGGCCGCCTCCTCGGGCGTGGCGACGATCTTGTGGCTCTTGTAGATGTCGTCGATGGCCCCGCAGTCGGAGACGACGTAGCCCGTCGAAGCCCCAGTCCCGCCGCAGGATGTCGAGGAGCAGGCGCTGGCTGGCCGAGCCCGACTCGCCGTTGATCGCGGTTGTACGCGCCCATCACCGAGTACGACCTTCGCCTCCTGGACGAGGGCCCGGAACGCGGGCAGGTAGGTCTCGTAGAGGTCGCGCTCGCTCGGACGGGCGTCGAAGCGTGTGGCGGTCGGGCTCGGGGCCGCTGTGCACGGCGAAGTGCTTGGCGGTGGCGACCACCTTCGAGGTAGCGCGGGTCGTCGCCCTGCAGTCCCTTGACGAACTCGACGCCCATGCGCGCCGTGAGGTAGGGATCCTCGCCGTAGGTCTCCTGCCCGCGCCCCCAGCGCGGGTCGCGGAAGATGTTGATGTTCGGCGACCAGAAGGTCAGGCCCTGGTAGCGCCCGCGCTGCCCGCGGCGCGCGAACTCGTGGTGCTTGGCCCGCGCCTCGTCGGCGATGGCGGTGGCCACCTCCCGCATGAGCGCGGTGTCGAACGTCGCCGCCAGGCCGATGGCCTGCGGAAAGACCGTGGCCGCGCCCGCCCGGGCCACGCCGTGCAGGCACTCGTTCCACCACTCGTAGGCCGGGATCCCGAGCCGCGGGATCGCGGCCGCGTCGTTCGTGAGCTGGGAGAGCTTCTCCTCGAGCGTCATGCGCGACACGAGGTCCGCGGCGCGCCGCTCGAAATCGAGGTCCGGGTCGAGGTACGGGGGCCGGCCGGCGGCGTCCTGGGCCCGCCCGGCGGGAGGGGCGCCCATCGTCACGAGGCCGAGCACCAGGATCGCTTGCCTCATCGAGCGCACTTCCATTTCACCACCCTCCGGGAGCGGGCGGCGCCAAGGGTATCACCGGCGCCGCGGGCGCCCCCGCGGAGGCGCGACCGCGACTCAAGCGTCCGGAAGGCCGCTAGAATCGAGGCGTGGCCACGAACGAATCCTTCGACCTCGCCGGCCCCGTCGGCCGGCTCGAGGCCATCCTCATGAATCCGGAGGCCGCGCCGGTCGCGGCCGCGGTGGTCTGCCACGCCCACCCCCTCCAGGGGGGAGTGATGCACTTCAAGGTCGTGTTCCGGGCGGCCAAGGCCCTGCAGCACGAGGGGCTGGCCGCGCTCCGCTTCAACTTCCGCGGGGTGGGCCGCAGCGAGGGGACGCACGACCACGGCGTCGGCGAGCAGGACGACGTGCGGACCGCCCTCGACGAGATGGCGCACCGCTTCCCCGGCCTGCCCCTTCTCGTGGGGGGCTTCTCCTTCGGCTCCAGCATGGCCCTGCGCGTGGGCCTGCACGAGGCGCGCGTGCGCGCGGTCTTCGCCCTGGGCTTTCCCGCCCGCGGCATCCCCGACACGTCCTTCCTGAACGGCTCGCGCACCCCCCGCCTCTTCGTGCAGGGCGAGCGCGACCAGTTCGGCCCGGAGCCGGAGATCCGCGCGCTCGTCGAGCCCCTGCCCCCGCCGCGCGAGCTCGTCGTCATCCCCGAGTCCGACCATTTCTTCGCCGGGCATCTGGACGCGCTGCAGGAGGCGGTGCGCGCCTGGGCGGCCCGGCATCCGTGGGAGGCCGCATGAGCGAGACCCGCACCCCGAGCGTTCTCCATCCCCAGCGCGCGGCGGTGGTGGTGGTGGACCTGCAGGCGAGGCTCCTGCCCATCATCCACGGCCACGAGCGGGTGGTGCGCAACAGCCTGCTCCTCCTGCGCCTCGCCGAGATCCTGAGCCTGCCGGTGGTTCTCACCAGTCAGTACAAGAAGGGGCTGGGCGAGATCGTGCCCGAGGTGCTCGCGGCGGCCCCCGGGGCGCAGCCGCTGGACAAGGTCACCTTCGGCTGCTTCGCCGACCCCCGCTTCCAGGACCGCCTGCGCTCGCTCCGCGGGCGCGACCAGCTCGTGGTGACCGGAATCGAAGGACACATCTGCGTCTGCCAGACCGTGCTCGGCGCCCTCGAGAAGGGCTACGATGTGCACGTGGCCGGCGACGCCGTGGGCTCGCGCACGGAAGAGAACTGCCGGGTCGGCCTCGCGCGCATGGAGCGCGCGGGTGCCTACGTCTCCAGCGCGGAGATGGCGATCTACGAGCTCCTGGGCCGGAGCGACGGGGAGGCCTTCAAGAAGATGCTGCCCCACCTCAAGGGTTGACGCGTTGAATCGGGTGACGGTGCCCCTGATGGTGCTCGCGGCCGCGGCCGGGCTCTCGTCCGCCCGCGCCCACGACCGCGCGCTGGAGGACGACGTCTTCGAGGCCGTCTTCCATCAGCAGATCACCGAGTTGCTCGACCCCGCTACCCGGGCCCGGGGAGTCGTGCTCTGCCTGGCCGTGGATCCGGGGGGCGCTCCCCAGAGCGTCGGGAAGGACCTCGTGGAGCGCCTGAAGGACGAGACCGCGGTGCGCCGGGCCGCGGAGTGCGAGGTCGCCTCGGGCCGGGCCCGCGAGATCGCGACCGGCCGTCCCGCCATCCTGGTCACCGCCGGCCCCATCGAGCCCGTGGCCGCGGACGAGGTCTGGGTGACCGTGATCCAGCGCTGGAGCCGGGTCCACTCCTGCAAGCGCGAGTACCGCGTGGTGCGCGATCCCGCGCGCTGGATCTCGCTCGGCCCGATCTTCAGGGGATCGCCCGCCTAGCCCGGGCACGTTCACCGCAGGTCGAGGCCGAGCACGCTCGGGGGAGGCTCCGGCTCCTCGGACACCGGGGCGGAAGGGCCCGGGAGGAAGCGCTCGATCAGCCAGCCGAGGAGGCCGGTCACGAGGTGGGGCAGGACCTCGACGCCCCCCAGGAGCAGCCACGCCACCGCCGCGGAATAGCCGAGGAGGACGGGAACGCTCCAGCGCGAGAACACGGTACGGCGCTCCCAGGCGAACGCAGCGGCGTAGACGGGAAGTGCGATGTGCGGCCCCAGGCCGGTGGGCCACAGGTAGAGCGCGCCCAGCTCCATCAGTATGGTCAGGACCATCCCGTGCATGAAGGCGGCCACCACTCGCCCCCGCTCGTAGAGATAGGGAAAGGCGGCGCCCGCGAGGACGGCGAGAAGAGCGCGGCGAGCCGGCACCGGGGGGAGCCCCAGCCTCGAGAGGAGCCAACCCCCGTAGACGAGCAGGAAGAACATCGACGAGCCGTTGCGGACCCACTTGGCGAGGCGGCCGGGAGGTATCACCAGCAGGTCGAGCAGGAGGTAGGCCAGGTAGGCGTAGGCCGGCCACACCGCGGCGAAGGAGCGCGTCTTCCAGAAGACGAGGAGGGCAAGGCCGAGGGCCGGCCCGTACTCGTGCAGACGCGGCCAGGGAGCCGGCCGGCGGTAGAGCATCGAGATCTTCAGGTCCGCCTTGACGCCGGGGAGCAGCGTCCGATCGACGCGGCGCCGGAGCTCGTCGAGCAGCGCGGGGAGCGCTTCTTCCTCCGGAAGCCCCTGGAAGGGCCGGGAGTCGATGGGCTCGTGGTACCGCACCGTGATCCGGGCGGGCTCGGGAAGCGACCGGAAGTAGGGCCAGGCCCGGAAGGCGCCGGTGATCGTGGCCGGAACCATGGGGGCTCCGGTCTCCCAGGCCAGGCGCGCGGCGCCTTCCCGGAGGCTGGGCTCCAGCCAGCCCGCCCGCGACCGCCTTCCTTCCGGGAAGATGCCCACGACCTCGCCTTCGCGAAGGAGCTGACGAGCCTTCTCGAACGCCTCCCGGCCGTGCCCGGGGCGCGTGTCCACCGGGAAGGCACCGAAGGCGCGGATGAGCGCGCCGAGGAGCGGCACCCGGAAAAGGGCGTTCCAGGCCATGAAGTGGATGGGCCGGCGCACGGAGAGCGAGAGCAGGATGGGATCGAGGTAGGAGGGATGATTGGCGGCGACCACCGCCCCTCCCGTGGCCGGGATCTTGTCCTCGTCGTGGCACTCGTACGTGAAGAGGATCCGGAAGAGCGCTTCCAGGGGCGGGAGGACGACCGACCGCAGGCTGAGGGCCATGGGGACGCTGCGATTCTAGGCGGAGAGCGCGCCCGCCGTCCGACGAGCGCGCGTCAGGTTGCGGAGGGCCGCTCGGTGGCGGCGGTCAGGCGCCGCTTCTCCTCGAGCAAGGCCTCCTGCACGACCCCGTACTCCTCCTCCAGGGACTGGATGAGCTCGCGCGCACCCGTGGTCGACCCCGCACGGCCCAGCTGCTCCAGACGGGCGCAGACCTCGGCCATGTAGCGCGCGCCGAGGTTCGCGCAGCTGCCCAGGAAGCTGTGGGCGGTGCGCTCGAGGGCAACCGCGCTCCCCTTCGCGCTCGCCTTGCTGAGGGCGGCGATGCGCAGGGGCGCGATCCGCTGGAAGGTGTCGATCAGCTCCACGAGCAGCGTGCCGTCTCCATCGATGGCGCGGAGGTTCTCGATCATGGTCGGGTCCACGGCTGAGGCCGCCTCTTCCCCCCCTCGCTCGCCCTCGAGGTGGACCCAGCGCGAGAGCACCGCGTGCAGGGTCTCCGGGCCGATGGGCTTGGCCACGTAGTCGTCCATCCCCGCGGCCAGGCACTTCTCGCGGTCGCCCTTCATGGCGCTCGCGGTCATGGCCACGATGGGGGTGCGGCGCCCCGTGCCTTCCCGCTCGCGGATCCGGGCCGTGGCCTCGAAGCCGTCCATCTCCGGCATCTGGCCGTCCATGAGGACCGCGTCGTAGCGCGTGCGCGCCACCGCCTCCACCGCCTCGCGCCCGTTGTCGGCCACGTCCACGCGGTAGCCCAGCTTCTCGAGGATGCGCACCGCCACCTTCTGGTTCACCTCGTTGTCCTCGGCCACGAGCACGCGCGCGGAGGCGGGGGGCCGGCTCTCGCGCAGGCTGTGGCGCGTGACGAGGTCGGGGCGGGCGGGGGCGCCCCCCAGGATCTCGGCGAGGCAATCGTGGAGATCGGCCTCGTCCACCGGCTTGGTGAGGTAGCCGGAGATGCCGGCTCGCGCCGCCTCCGCCCCGTGCCCTTTCTGGCCAAAGGAAGTGAGCAGGACGAGCTTCACCGCGGCCACCTTCTCGTCGGCCTTGATGGCCCGGGCCAGGGAGAGCCCGTCCATGTCCGGCATCTTGAAGTCGAGGACGGCCAGGTCGAACGGCGCTCCGCTCGCCCCCGCCGCGCGCAGAGCGAGCAGGGCGCGCGGCCCGTCCTCCACCGTAGAGACCCGCAGCCCCCAGTGGGAAAGCTGCTGCCGCAGGATCTGGCGGTTGGTCGCGTTGTCGTCGACCACGACCACCCGGCGGCCGGCCAGGCGCGGGACCGACGAGGGCGCAGCCACCGCCTCTCCCGGCTGCCGCTCGAAGCGGGCCGTGAACCAGAAGGTGCTGCCCTGACCGGCCTGGCTCTCCACGCCGATCTGCCCGCCCATGAGGCCGACGAGACGCTTGGAGATCGCGAGACCCAGCCCGGTGCCGCCGTAGCGGCGGGTGGTGGAGCCGTCGGCCTGGACGAAGGACTGGAAGAGCCGCGGCTGCAGATCGGAAGCGATGCCGATCCCGGTGTCGCTGATCTCGAAGCGCACGAGGGCGTGGCTCGAGAGCGCTCCCTCCACCAGGTTGATCCGGAGCACGACCTCGCCCTTCTCCGTGAACTTGACCGCGTTCCCCACCAGGTTGGTGAGCACCTGGCGCAGGCGGCCGGGATCGCCGCGCAACCCGCTGGGCACGTCGTGGTGGATCAGGCAGGCCAGCTCCAGGTTCTTGGTCTGGGCCGTCTCCGCGAAAGAGCCCAGGACGTCGCGTACGGAGCGCCGGAGGTCGAAGTCCACCACGTCCAGGTCCATCCGCCCCGCTTCCATCTTCGAGAAGTCGAGGATGTCGTTGATGATCTCGAGCAGGGAATGGCCGGAGGAGTCGATGATCTCCGCGTACTCGCGCTGCTCCGGGGTGAGGTCGGTGTCGAGCAGCAGCCCGGTCATGCCGATCACGCCGTTCATGGGGGTGCGGATCTCGTGGCTCATGTTGGCCACGAACTCCGACTTGAGGCGGGAGGCTTCGAGCGCGGCCTGGCGCGCGCGCACGAGGACGTCGATGTTCTGGGCCACCACCACGACCCCCTCCACCGTGCCCTGGGGCCCTCGCCAGGGGTGGACGCTCCACCGCATGTAGACGCGGGTCCCGTCCTCTCGCTCGATCGAGTCCTCGGGATCGGCGACGAGCTCCCCTTTCAACGCCCGGTCCAGGACCGTCGCGTACTTCCCGCGAAGCGCGGGCGAGATCGTGGCGAAGTCCCGGCCGATGATCGACTGGCCTTCGAGACCAAGGTACTTGAGCCATTTCGCGCTGTGGGCCAGGTAGTTCCCCGCCCGGTCGAGCAGGGCCATGGCCACCGGGGCGTGCTCGACGATCTCCAGCAGCTGCGCCCGCTCGCGCTCCACCGCCTGCTCCGCGCGCTTGCGCTCCGTGATGTCGCGGGCCATGGCCTGGAAGCCGGTGATCCGCTCGTCTTCCAGGACGAGCTGCATCTGCTGGCCCACCCAGTCGTCGTCGCCCTTCCCCGCCACCGGGAACTCGCAGTAGGTGTTGGGAATGCGCTGGGACACCTGGTCGCCGTAGAAGCGGTCGGCGACCTCCCGGTAGTCCTCCCGCACCAGCTCGCGGAAGTGCCGGCCCGATACCTCCCCGCCCCCGAGGGCTTCGCGCGCCGCGGGGTTCGCGTAGACGATGCGGCCGTTGGCGTCGGTGGTGTAGATGATGTCGTCCGCGGACTCGACGAGCCGGCGGTAGCGCGCCTCGCTCTCGCGCAGGGCCTTCTCCTGCTCGCGGGCGGCATCGAGCCTCCGGAAGAGTCCGGACCGACGCATGCGGAAGAGGGCCCACACCGCGGCCGCCGCTGCCACCCCGCCGATGACGACCGCCGGATCCAAGTGCCTCCCGCCTCCGCATCGACAGTACCCTCCGACCCCTGGGGGGTCAAGGCGACGGGGGGCTGAGCAACCGGGAACATAGCTAACAAAATGTCCGGGGACATAGCTAACACTTTTCTCGGACAGCCGCAGTCCTGGGTTCTGCGGACCCTGGGAGATCATCGTCGCCTCTCTGGTGCGAGAAGGGCTTGTCAAGACGATGCTGAAGTGGTAGCCGTACCATAACCACTTTCGGACCGTAGACGTCGGTAGCCGTGGCCTGCGTTTCTTGGGTACGCGCTACGAGCGGACCGTTCAGCCGCCGGATCGCGAACTTGCGGTTGGGGTCAAGGTGGCCGACAGCCGACAGGCGAGCCGGACGGGAAAACAGGCCTTGAACTCCGGGAGCCACGCCCGTAGACTGGCCGCTGGATGCTAGCGCGCTCGCGAAAGGCGACGACCCTGGCCGCACGCGTGGCCCTCCTCGGGTTCCTGGCGGCGCTGGTCGTCTTGTCCTTTACCCACACGGACGACGGGTGCGTGGTCGAGCGCCATTGCCTGGCCTGCGTCTGGGCCCTGAGCCCCGCGGACGGCATCGGCGCGATCGCCTCTCCAGTGCCCGGCCCTTGCGTGCCGGGCGAGGTCCTCGCCGACCGCGACCCCGCCCCCCTGCCGCCCGCCGCACGCGTCCTCGCTTCCCGCGGTCCTCCTTCGGCCTGAACGCCCCTCCCCTTCGCTAGAGACAGGGGTACGCCCGCCGCACCGGCGGCGTGCCCGTTGACCTTCAATAGAACAAGGAGCGTCCATGCCGAGAATCCATCCGTTCCGTGTCCTTTCTTCCTTCTTCCTCCTTCTCTTGGCCCTCCTGCTCTCCCCCCGCGACACACGGGCGGCGGGGGCGGGCGTCATCCGGGGCCGCGTGATGGGACCGAGCGGCGCCCCCGTGGCCGGCGCCGTCATCTCCCTTCGCAACGACATCACGGGCTTTCACGAAGAGGCGACCACCGCCCCCGACGGGAGCTTCCAGCTCTTCAACATTCCCTTCAATCCCTACGAGCTGCACGCGGAGGCCAAGGGCTTTCAAGCCGCCCACCTGGCCCTCGACGTGCGGTCGAGCGCGCTCCACGAGGTGAACGTGACCCTGCAGGTCATCTCGCGCACCGAGTCCATCACGGTCACCGCGGAGCCGATGGCCGCCCAGCTCGAGACCGACACCTCCACCTCCCACGTGGACATCGACAAGTCCTACATCGCGCGGGCCCCGGCCACCGTGCCCTCCCGAGCCATGGAGGAGCTGATCACCGCTACCCCCGGCTTCGCCAAGGACGAGAACGGCCGGTTCCACTTCCAGGGCTCCCACAGCCAGGGCCAGTACGTGGTGGACGGCCAGACCATCTCCGACCAGATCGGCGTGACCTTCTCGAACTCCTTCGACCCCGGCATCGCCCAGTCGCTGGAGGTGATCTACGGCAACGTGCCCGCCGAGTACGGGGACAAGGTGGGCACGGTCGTGAACATGGCCACGAAGTCGGGTCTCTCCCATCCCTGGACGGCCGACATCTACGGGGGGGCGGCCCGCTACTCGACCTACGACGGCGGCCTCGCCGTGGGCGGGGGCTCCCAGACCCTCGGCCTCTTCACGTCGCTGAACGGCTCGTGGTCGGACCGCTTCCTCGACCCCGTCAACTTCGACAACCTGCACAACAACGGCAACACCCAGCGGGGCTTCCTGCGCCTGGACTATGCCTCGCCCGATCTCAAGAGCATGGTCCGCTTCACCGCGCTGCTCGGCCGCACGCGGCGGGACGTGACCAACACCTTCACCCAGGCCGCGGCCGGTCAGGACCAGTACACGAAGACGAACGACCAGAACTACAACCTGGGATTCACCCGCGTCATCTCGGACAAAGCCACCTTCGACGTCAACGCCTACGCGCGGCTCTCCCGGTTCGAGCTGTTCCCGTCTGCGAACGACACCCCGGTCACGGCCACGCTCCGACCGCTCGCTCGACAACTACGGCATCGCACCCTCCTTCTCCTGGAGCTCCGGCGCCCATGACGTCAAGGTGGGAGGAGTCTTCAAGCGCTTCCCCATCGACGAGCAATTCCAGTTCGGCATCACCGACCCCGACTTCAACGATCCCGAGAGCGACGAGTACAACTCGAACCTGGCACCCTACGACCTGACCCGCGGCGGGTCCCTGTTCGCGTTCGCGCAGAAGAGCACGGGCACGTACTACGCCTTCTTTGCCCAGGACAACATCAAGTGGAAGGGCCTGACCGCGAACCTGGGGGTGCGCTATGACCACAACGACCTGCCGAGCACGGGCGACGCGGTCCAGCCCCGGGTAGGCCTGGCCTACTACATCGCGGCCTCGCGCACCGTCCTCCGTGCCGCCTACAACCACGTGCTCTATACGCCCGAGTACGAGAACGTCCTCCTGAGCTCGTCGCCCCAGGCCGCGGCGCTCGCTCCCCCCGATGTCATCGACTCCGGGCTGCTCGGCAACGGCGAGCTGCCCGTGCCCGTGGAGAAGCAGAACTACTACATGGTAGGCGGGCAGCAGGCAGTGGGCTCGAGGGTCCGCGTGGACGTCGATTTCTGGTGGCGGCGCGCCACCGGGTCGGGCGACCAGGACCAGTTCTTCGCCACCGGCATCGTGTTCCCGATCGCGTTCGCGAGCGGGCAGTACAACGGCTGGGACGCGCGGCTCGACCTCGCCCCCACACACGGGGTGCGCGGTTTCGTCTCGCTCGGTCACGTGCACGCCGTCTACGTACCCCCTCCGACCGGAGGCCTCTTCCTCGACGCGGAGGCGGTCGACGACGTGACCGGCCCGCCCTTCCTCATCGACCACGACCAGAAGCTGCAGGTCCAGGGCCAGCTCTTCTGGGACATCGGGAAGAGCGGGGCGTGGCTGGGCGGGAGCCTGCGCTACGACTCGGGCCTGGTGACGGACGCCGACCCGGTGTCGCTGCTCGAAGACCCCAACGACTTCTTCGCGGCGCCCTACGTCGTGCTGCACGGCGGCACTCCCCTCGACCCGAACCGCATCGAGCGGCGCTACATCGCCGGCTTCTCCTTCGGGTGGGACTTCGCACGCCACGGGGTGCCGCTGGCCCTCCAGGCCAACCTTCTCAACGCCTTCGACACCCAGGGCCTGTACAACATCCAGTCCGTCTTCGGGGGCACCCACGTGATCCCGCCGCGGACGTTCGCGGTCCGCGCCCGCTACAGCTTCGGAGGGAAGAAGAGCTAGTCTTTCGATCGATCCTGGCAAGACCGATCACGCTTAGAATCCCTGGTTGCGCCGCCCGCGCGCGGCGAGAACGTCCAGGAGGGTCGATGCACGCCCGCTTGCCGGATCGGCTCCGTTGCCTCACCGCCCTCGGGTTGCTGCTCGCCGCAACCGGAGCCTTCGGCGCCGTCCCCGAGTCCGCCTATTCGGGCCTGCGCTGGCGTCTCGCCGGTCCGTTCCGGGGGGGTTGGGCGACGACCGCGGCCGGCGTCCCCGGCGATCCCGCGACCTTCTACTTCGGCGGCCGCGGACGGCGGGGTCTGGAAGACCGACGGACGCGGGTGTCACCTGGCAGCTCGCTCTTCGACCACGAGGGCAGCGCGTCATCGGCGCCCTCGCCGTGGCCCCGAGCGACCCGCGCGTCGTCTGGGTGGGCACCGGCCAGGTCCAGCAGCGCTGGGACATCGCCGCGGGCGACGGCGTCTACCGCTCGACCGACGGCGGCACGACCTGGACGAACGTGGGCCTCGCGCGACACGCGCCACATCGGCGCCATCTGGGTCGACCCCCGCAACGCGGAGGTGGCGCTGGTGGCCGCCCTCGGGCACCTCTTCGGGCCGAACGAGGAGCGCGGGCTCTTCCGCACCGAGGACGGCGGCCGGACCTGGACGAAGGTCCTCTACCACGACGCCGACACCGGCGCCGTCGACCTCGCGGGCGATCCTGCCCAGCCCGACGTCCTCTTCGCCTCGCTCTGGCAGGTCCGCCGCCATCCGTGGCTCGACTACTTCCAGCCCCCCGTCGGCCCGGGGAGCGGCGATCTACAAGTCGACCGACGGGGGCCGGACGTGGGCCCGCGGCCGGAAAGGGCCTCCCGCCGGGACCGCTCGGCCGGATCGAGCTGGCGGTGGCGCCGGGGACGCAGTCGCGGCGGGTCGTGGGCCGCGGTCCGATCTCCGAAAGGCGGGGCCCTCTACCGCTCCGACGACGGCGGCGCTGTCCTGGTCGGTCATCAACGACGACGAGAGCCTCGCCTCCGCGTACACGAGCGGCCTCACTCCGGATCCGCGCGACCCGGACACCGTCTGGGCCGATGGGTCGATCGCTTGCGGCGGTCTCGACCGACGGCGGCCGGACCTTCTCCTTCGTCCGCGGCGCGCCCGGCGGCGACGACTACCACTTCCTCTGGATCGACCCCCAGGAGCCGCGCCGCATGATCGCGGCCTCCGACCAGGGCGCCGTCGTGACCCTGAACGGCGGCGAGAGCTGGAGCAGCTGGTACAACCAGCCCACGGGCCAGTTCTACCGCCTGGCCGCCGACGACCGCTTCCCCTACCGGATCTACAGCGGGCAGCAGGACAGCGGGACCGTCCGCCTCGCGAGCCGCAGCGACTACGGCCAGCTCACCTTCCGCGACTGGCAACCGGTGGGCGGCGACGAGCGCGACGGCGACGTGCCCGATCCCGCGGATCCCGACATCGTGTACGGCGCGGGCCTCGGCGGGCGCCTCTCGCCGCTGGGACGCGCGCACGGGACAGGTGCAGAACGTCGCCCCCTGGCCGGTCTCGAACTACGGCCTGCGGCCGGGCACGGGACGCTACCGCTTCCCGTGGATCACCGCCCTCGCCGTGGCCTCGCGTCCTCCCCACGCGATCTACCAGGGCGCCCAGGTGCTCTTCCGCTCCACCGACGGCGGACGGACGTGGGCCGACGATCAGCCCGGACCTGACCGGGACGCCGGTCCGCGACACCCGGCTGCGAGGGCGACCGGTGCCGGAGCGCGCGACGGCCTGCGGCTTCGGCGTCGATCCTCGCGATAGCCCCCTCGGCCGCGGCCGACGGGCATGGTGTGGGTCGGGCACCGACAACGGGCGCGTGCAGCTCACGACGGACGGGGGCGCGACCTGGAAGGACGTGACGCCGCCGGACCTCCCCGACTGGACCAAGGTCAACCAGATCGACGCGTCGCCACGCGATCGCGGCCACCGCCTACGTCGCCGCCGACGGCCACCGCCGGGACGACCCGCGCCCCCTCGCGTTCCGCACCCACGACGCGGGCGCGACCTGGACGGAGATCGGCCACGGCCTGCCCGACGGGGGCGTGGGTGGGCGTCGTGCGGCAGGATCCGCAGCGGCCGGGGCTGCTCTTCGCGGGCACCAGCCGCGGCGTCCACGTCTCCTTCGACGACGGCGACCACTGGCAGGGCCTGCAGCTCAACCTCCCCACCACCGGCATCAACGACCTGCTCGTCCACGGTGACGACCTGATCGCGGCCACCCAGGGGCGCGCGATCTGGATCCTCGACGCGATCGAGCCCCTGCGCCACCTCTCGGCGCGGCCGCTCGAGGAGCCGGTCACGCTCCTGCCCCCGCCCTCAGCGGTGCGCGTGCGCGCTTCAACCAGAACAAGGACACGCCCCTGCCGCCGGAGGAGCCACGGGGCGACAACCCGCCCACCGGGGCCCTGATCGACTACGTGCTCACGGCGCCCGCCGCGGGACCCGTCACCCTCGAGATCGTGGACGCGGCGGGGACGCTCGTGCGCCGCTTCCGGTCGGACGACGTGGCCGCGCCGCCGAACGCCGAGGTCTACTTCGCCGACCTCTGGCTCGGCGACCCTCCCCGGCTCGCGACGGGCGCCGGCCATCACCGCTTCGTCTGGGACCTGCGCTACCCCGCCCCGCCCACCGCGAAGTCCGAGTATTCGATCGCGGCCGTGCCCGGCCGGCGTACACCCGCCTTGCCCGAGGGCGCCTTCGTCCTGCCCGGCCCCTATGAAGTGCGCCTCACCGCCGGCGGCCGCACGTTCAGGGCCCCGCTGGAGGTGACGATGGACCCGCGGGTCCAGGCCTCGCCCGCCGAGCTCGCGGCGCTTCTCGCGTTCCAGCGCGAGGTCGAGGCCGTCCTGGCGGAGGCGGTGCCGGTGGCCCAGGCGAAGACGGACGCGGAGAAGCGCTTGCGCGCGGTCCTCGACGATTCCCGATCACGGGCCCTGCGGACGGACGTGGAGCGGTCGCTCGCCGCCATCGAACGGGTGGCCACGGGGACCGGCGAGGGCCTCGATCGCGACCTCTCGTCGCTCGCGTCCCTGGCCGCGGACCTGGAGGGGGCGGACGCGCCGCCGACCGCGGCCCAGCGCCGGGTCCTCGACTACTACCGCGAGGAGCTGGCGCGCTTCGAGGCCCAATGGCGCTCGCTCGCGGCGGGGTCCCTCGGCGAGCTCTCGCGCCGTCTCGCGCGACAGACCCGCCCTTGAGCCGCGCCCGGCGCGGTGCTGCTAAGATCAACGCGTGACATCATCGACGGGCGCGCTCGTGGCCGCCGCACTCCTGACGCTTGCGTGCGGATCCAGCATCACCAGCGAACCGCAGCCGGCTCCGAGCAACCTTCTCGACTCCTCGCAGCCCCGCACGGACTCTTCCGTCACGATCTCCGCGACCGGCGTGAGCCCCCAGGTCCTCCACCTGAACGCGCCGGTCACGGTTCGCTTCACGAACGCGGACAGCGCGGCCCACCGCGTCGAGCCCGCTCCGGAGCTCCGGTTCGACAACTGCCCGGAGTTCAACCAGGTCGGCACGCTGGAGCCCGGCCAGACCGGCGAGGCGACTTTCACGCGGACGGTGCTCATCTGTGCCTACCACGACGCTGCCGGCCCCCAGAACGTGGCGTTCCAGGGGCTCGTCGTGCTCCACTAGCGTCGGCTCGACCCCCGCGGCGATGACCAGGACGCGACAGAGCTGGGCGACGGGCAGAGCACTCCTGGCGGGAGCCCTGCTCACCGTCTCGGGAACGGGGGCCCCGCTCTTCGCGTGCGACTCGTCGAGCTGCTCGCTCCTGACCCGCGGGGACAACGGGCTCGTCGGCAAGAAGCGGTTTCGCCTGGACCTCTCCTTCGGCTATTCCGACCAGAGCGCCCAGCGCCGGGGGAGCCAGGAGACGGACGAGGTCCTGCGGCCACGGGTATTCCTCGAGCAGCAGCGGGTCTTCGCGAACTTCCACCGCGACCTGAGCGGCTACGACAGCGTGCTCCAGTTCGACGCCACCTACGGCCTCAGCAAGCACGTGAACCTGCTGTTGTCCGTGCCCCTCGCCACGCGCCACAGCCACGACGTCGTCCATCAGGACCTGGAGCAGGCGTTCGGCACCACCGGGATCGGGGACGCCCTCTTCGGCGTCCGGGCCGCCCTCGGCCCGCGGGGCCTGGTGCTCGGGGCTGCCGTCAAGGCGCCGACCGGGCGCAACGAGATCGGCGGCGAGTTCGGGGGAGGGATCCAGGACCCGACGCTGCAGCCCGGGACCGGGGCCGTCGACTTCGTGGGGCAGCTCCTGTACACGGGCCAGGGTCGGCCGCTCGGCCTCACCTGGTCCCTCTCCGGGTCCTACCAGGCAACGACCACGAACAGCCTGGACTACCGCTTCGGCAACCAGGCGATACTCAGCGCGGCGATCGGCCGCGCCCTGAACACGAAGCTCTCGCTGTCCTTCCAGGCCAAGTACTTCCACCAGGACCGGAACCAGTTCCTGGGCGTGGGCGTGCCCTCCACCGGAAGCGATGTCTTCTACCTCGTTCCCGGGTGCCGGGTGAGCCCCACCCGCAGCGTGTCCCTCTACGCCTTCGTCCTCTTCGTGCCCTACCAGCATGTGAACGAGGCGCAGCTCGGCCCCCGGATCTCCGTCCTCACGGGCCTTTCGAAGACTTTCTGAGAGGCGCCCGCGGGCGCTATTCCGGCGCTATCACGGGGCCGCCGCCGGGGCGGGGGCCGACAACGTCACCGAGTTGGGATCGACCGTGATCTCCTTCAGCCGGACCGCGACCTCCGTCAGCATCTCCGCCTGGCTGCGCGCGCCGAGGTATCTGGCCAGGAAGGCCTCGGCCGCGGCGTAGAGGGCCATGTTGTTCACCGGCCGCTGGAAGCCGTGCCCCTCGTCGGGAGCCACGATGTACCCGACCGGGAAGCCGCGGTCGCGCAGGGCCACCACGATCTGGTCGGACTCGGCCTTCTTCACCCGCGGGTCGTTCGCGCCCTGGACCACGAGCAGCGGGGTCTTGATCTTCTGCGCGGAGTTGAGGGGCGACTGCCGCTCGAGCTGCTTCCGGCCCTCGGCGGAGTTGGGGTCGCCCATCCGCTCGTAGAAGAGCCGTCGGCCCCCCTCCCAGTAGGGAGGGATCGAGGCGAGCAGCGTGATCAGGTTCGACGGCCCGACGATGGAGACGCCTGCCGCGTAGACGTCGGGCGTGAAGGCCACCCCGGCCAGGGTCGCGTATCCCCCGTAGGAGCCGCCCATGATCCCGATACGCCTGGGGTCTGCGATGCCCTTGGCCACCAGGTGCTTCACGCCCCAGGTGAGGTCGTCCTGCATGAGATCGCCCCACTGCTTGTTGCCGGAGTTCAGGAACTTCTTCCCGTAGCCGGTGGAGGCGCGGAAGTTGGGCTGGAGGACCGCGTAGCCGCGATTGGCCAGGAACTGGCCGATGTTCTGGAAGCCCCAGCCGTCGCGCGCCCAGGGCCCGCCGTGGGGCAGGACCACCAGGGGCAGGTTCGTGGGCGCGACGCCCTTGGGGAGAGTGAGGAAGGCCGGGATCTCGACCCCGTCCGAGGACGGGTAGCGGATGGCCTGCATGGAGGCCATGTGCTCCCGCGGGATGCGCTCCCGTACGCGGTACTCCAGGGTCAGGCTCCCCGTCTTCCGATCGAGGAGGTAGCGCTCGCCGGGGTCGGCGTCGCTGCGGGTGGTTACGAGCCAGAGCCGGTCGTCCGCGGACGAGTTGCCGAGGGTCACGTCCCGGTTGGGGAGCTTCGCCCGCACGCGCTCGTAGTCGGCGGCGAGGCCCTTGTCCCGGAAGTAGGTGCGCACACGCTCGTCCTCGTAGGTGGTGCCCACGAGCTCGTCGGTGGCCTCCGAGAAGAGGGCGTCCCCGAAATCGACGCGGTTCTCGGGATCGGCCTCCACGAGCTCTTCCTTGCCCGTCTCGGGGTCGAACAGGACCAGGCGTATGAGATCCACGTCGCCCTTGTTCGTCTCCAGGTAGACGCGCCGGCCGTCCTTGTGGAAGCGCTCGACCCCGCAGGACTCGAACACGCTGCAGGAATAGACACGCGTGAATCCCGCTTCGTCGACGCGCAGGATCTCGGTGTCGCCGTCGTCCGTGACCCGCTCGGCCAGCCGCAACCGGCCCGCGAGGTCGAACGTCCAGCCCCCGATCCGGTCCGTGTTCTGGCGGACGAGCGTACGCGCGCCGGTCGAGATGCGAACCTCGTACACGTCGTGCCACCGGGGGTCGCGGTCGTTGAGGCCGACGAAGAGCGCATCCGGATCGCTCTTGGGCACAGCATAGATGAGGGCGCGCGCGCCCTTGGCGTCGGTGAGGTTCCGCGCTGCCGGCACCTCCTGGCCGGCTACGGGAGCGGCGCCCGGCTCGAGGGCGTAGACGTTGAAGTTCTCGTCGCCGTCCCTGTCCTTCACGAACAGGAGGTACCGGCTGTTCCGGCTCCAGAAGAACGAGGGAATTGGGCGCTTGGTCTCCGCGGTGAGCCGACGCGCGGAGGCGAAAGCCTCGCCCGTCTTCTTGAGCCAGATGTTGCGGGTCTCGTTCCACGGCTTCAGGAAGGCGATGTACTGGCCGTCGGGCGAGAGCTGGGCCCCCGCGATCTCCGGGTTGCCGAAGAAGAGCTCGCGATCGAGGAGGGGCGGGAGCCCCGGCGCGGGCTGGGCGCCGGGGATCGCGGGCGCGATCAGGAGGAGGGCGGCGGGCAACCAGGAGCACCGTCGGGCGAAAGGAATTCGATTCATCACCTTGAACCTCGATGGGATACCGCACCTCCCATCTTATTCGACAGATCCCCGTCGCCCGCCGCCCCGGCGAGGGGCTCCGGCCGGAGTGAAGCGGGTCAGTACCAATCCTCGACGCGGAGGCCCGGAACGCGCCGGAATTCCCGAGTGTTGTGGGTCACGAGGATCCCGCGGCTCGCGAGCGCCGTCGCCGCGATCAGGGTGTCCAACGGGCCGATACCCTCGCCCGTTGCCTCCAGCGCCGCACGGATGCGAGCAGCGGCCTGCGCCTCGTCGGGCCCGAACGGAACCACCCGCGTCGCGCTGAGAAGAGCGTCGAGTTGCTCTCGGCGACGCGCGGGCGCCTTCGACCGAAGCACGCCGACCTCCAACTCGTAGAGCACGACCGCGGGCAGAGCGACCTCGGCGGGCCGGTGCGCCAGGAGCCTCTGCCCCACCCGGCCCTCACCCTTGAAGAAGAACACCACGCTGTTCGTATCGAGGACGTACACAGCTCAAAATCGCCCACGCCGGGCGTCGCGACCGGTTCGTCGCCGCAGGCCCTTGGCGGATTCCAGGTCCGGCCAAGCGCCCGCGAGTTCCTTGACGGCCTGCGGCCACTCCGTTGCGGTTTTTTCGCGCACCAGCTCGGCCAGGAAGCGGCTGCGGGACAGCCCCGCCTGTTTGGCCGCTTTCTTCAAGCGATCGGCCGTCTCGTCGTCCAGATAGAGCGTCACCTGTGCCATCCGCCACCCGTATACGTGAAATTATACTTGTTCTGCCCGGGCCCCGCTCGGGCGGGAAAGGCCGGGCCGGATCAACGGAGTAGCCCCAACCCTGCTTCCTCGACCTGCTTGCGGTAGGCCGTGACGTCCTTTTCGAAGAAGCCCTCGACCTCGCGCCGGAACGCCTCGAACCGCTCTTCCGCGCGCTTCAGGTGCTCGAGCTGTGCGGGGGAGGGCGGCGTCCACGACGACTGCACGTAGCCGAGCGCGCGCGTGATGTCGGAGAGCACCTGCTCGCGGGCCACGATGCCCTTCTGCTCCGGGGGCGGCCAGAGCTGCCGCTCCAGCCGGTCGAGGGAGGGCTTGAGAGCATCGCCCGCCTTCACCACCGGCTTCTCGTCGGCCTGGCGCCGCTCCGCGGGAGTGGCCGCCGACTGCCGGACCCGTTGCTGCACGAGGGCCACGTCGTCGCGGGTGCGGCGGAGCTTCTGGACCCACTCGACGGCGGCGTCGTTGAGGGCGCCCGCCCGGCTGATCGTCTCCCACCGGTTTGCCCAGTCCTCCGCGGTGTTCTTCGACCGCGGGTCGCCCAGCACGCGCAGGGGACGGCTCGCCTCGCTCGACTGGTACTTGACGTTGATCGTGTAGGCGCCGGGGGGCACCTCCGGTCCGCCCTGCTCCTCGTCCGGCGGCTCGTCGTCGGCAGGGGGGACGGCGGAACGCGTCGCGCTTCAGGTCCCACGCCGCGCGATTCAGCCCCAGGCGCGCCGGCGCCTTGAAGGTCCGCACGACCTTGCCGGAAGCATCGGCCACCCGTACCTCGACCTCGGGCTTGTCCTTGCGTGCTCCCGCCTCCTTGTCGTCTCCCGACGGAAGGCCGGGCACGTTCAGGGCGTAGGTGAGAAGGGCGCCGTAGGGCCGGTTGTCTCCCCGGAACTCGCCCGCGCCCAGGCCGGTCCCACCGTCCGGCGCGGCGCGCCAGTGCTGCTGCGCGTCCCCCACTTCGAAGAGATGCAGGGGCGCGGAGAGCGCTTCCGCGGTGAGGGCGCGGAGGGGCCGGATGTCGTCCAGCACCCAGAGAGCACGGCCGTGGGTGGCGATGACCAGGTCGTGCTCGCGGGGATGGATGGCCAGGTCCATCACCGAGGCGGTGGGCATCGTGTTCTTGAGGTGCATCCAGCGGCGGCCGCCGTCGGTGGAGACGTAGAGCCCGAACTCCGTGCCCAGGAAGAGCAGGTCCTTCTCCACCAGGTCCTGCACGATGACGAGCGCGTAGCCGCGCAGGTCGGAGGTGCCGAGGCTCGTCCAGGTCCGGCCGTAGTCCGTCGTCTTGAAGACGTACGGCGTCCAGTCGGAGCGCCGGTGGTTGTCGAAGACGACGAAGGCGGTGGCGGGGTCGTACCGCGAGGGCTCGACGTGCGGGATCCAGGTGTTCGCGGGCACGCCCTTGAGGGCGGACTCCACCGACGCCCAGGTCTTGCCCCCGTCGCGGGTCACGTGGATCCGGCCGTCGTCGGAGCCGGTCCAGATGAGCCCCGGCTCGAGGGGGCTCGGGGCGATGGCGAGGAGGGTGGTGAAGTTCTCGGCCGCGGTGACGTCGGAGGTGAGGCCGCCCGTCTCCGCCTGCTTCTGCCACTCCGGGTTGTTGGTGGTCAGGTCGGGGCTGATCACGGTCCAGGTCTCGCCGCGGTCCGTGGAGCGGTGGACGAACTGGCTGCCGAGGTAGACGGTGTCGGGCTCGAAGGGATCGACGGCAAGCGCCGCGTTCCAGTTGAAGCGCAGCCGGGTGCCCGCGGGAGGCGCGGGCTTGAGGTCCCGGCGCTCTCCCGTCCTCAGGTCCCAGCCCAGGAGATTGCCGCCCTGCCAGAGCGAATAGCCCCGGGTCGAATCTCGGGGATCGGGGCGGACGTCGAAGCCGTCCCCGATCCCCACGGGCACCCATCGATAGCTGCGGATCCCGCCCTGCTGCCAGACGCTCGAGGGCCCGCGCCAGGAGCCGTTGTCCTGCAGGCCGCCGTAGACGTTGTAGGGCTGATCCTGGTCGACCGCCACGTGGTAGTACTGGGCGAGGGCGAGGTTGCCGACGAACCGGAAAGTCTGCGCCCCGGTCACGGCTCTCCGCCATGCCGCCGTCGTTGCCGACGTAGAGGCGGCGGCCGTCCCGCGGATCGATCCACATCGCGTGGTAGTCCACGTGGATCTGGCGTCGGCCGGTGCCGGCGAGGGTCTCGAAGGTCTTGCCGCCGTCGCTCGAGACGCGAGAGCTGGGTGGCCAGGCGATAGACCCGATCCGGCCGCTCGGGGTCCACCCGGATGTCGGCGTAGTAGAACGGCCGTGGCGACACGTCCGTGCGCTCGTTCGCGACCTTGAAGCTCCGGCCCGCCGTCCTCCGAGCGCAGGAGGACGTTCTTGTCCGCCTCGACCAGCGCGTAGACGATCTGCGGGCTGCCGGGCAGCGATGGCGACGCCGATCCGCCCGAGCTCGCCCTTGGGCAGGCCGTCGTCCTCGGTCAGGCGCTTCCAGGTGGCGCCGCCGTCGTGGGTGACGTGGAGACCCGAGCCCGGCCCGCCCGACTTGAAGAACCAGGGCCAGCGCCGGAACTGCCAGATCGCCGCGAAGAGCTTCTCGGGGTTTTTCGGGTCCATCACCAGGTCGGCGCAGCCGGTCTTCTCGTCGACGTAGAGCACCTTCGACCAGGTCCTGCCGCCGTCGACCGTCTTGAAGACGCCGCGGTCGGGGTTCTCTCCCCACTCCTGGCCGAGGGCACACGCGTAGGCCACGTCGGGGTTCGTGGGGTGGAGGCGCAGGCGATGGATGCGCTCCGTGCTGCTCGAGGCCGACGTGCTTCCAGGTACGGCCCGCCGTCCAGCGAGCGGTAGACGCCGTTGCCCACCGACGCGCTGTTGCGCGGGTTGCCCTCCCCGGTGCCCACCCAGACGATGTCCGGGTTGGGCTGGAAGACCGCGAGCGCGCCGACGGAGTGGACGGGCTGTTCGTCGAAGAGCGGCCTCCCAGGTGAGCCCGCCGTTCCGCGAGCTTCCACACGCCGCCCGTGGCCGCGCCCACGGAACACCTGGTCGGGGTCGGACTCGACCGCGTCGATGACGGCGACGCGGCCGCTCATGCCGGCGGGGCCGATGGAGCGGGCCTTGAGCCCGGCCAGCCGGCCGGCATCGACTTGCGCGATCGCGGTGTCGGCGTAGAGGAGGGCGGCGAGCAGCAGAAGGGTCTCACGGCTCATGGGGCATCCCCCTTTCCCGCAGAGACGGGCCGCGGACGCGCGGCCTTACGTGGATTCATCGCGGGAAGCGTGCGGATCATATCGTGGCCGCTCCGCCCTTGACACGCCGCGTCGCCTGGTGTCGCATATTGCGGTGTCGAACAACGCCTCCGACGCTCGGACGCCGCCCGCGGACACGGGCGAGGCCCTCGGCGGACGCTGGGTGTGGCCCCCCCTCATTCTCGCCCTCACTGCCCTGCTCATCTGGTGGATCGGATCTCGCTCAGGGTGACCCGCAAGTAGCCGGCTCGACCCGGGCTACTCCCCCAGCCGCGAGCGCTGAAGTCTGCCCACGGCTCAGGCGCGCGGGCCCGCGTCGCGGGCCCGCGTGAGCTGGGCCCGCAGGTCCCGCTCGTCGAACCCGAAGCCGAAGAACGCCATGCGGGTCTCGCCGTGGTCGGGCGGAGGCACGTCCGGGTCCACCTGCACTCGCCCCCCGACCACGTTGAAGCGCATGAAGCGGCCGTCCTCGACCGCGGCCACGCCCTTGGCCCGGAAGACCTCGAAGGGCAGCGCTTCCAGGAGATCCTCGAGCGCCTCCCTCCGGTAGCGCTCCCTCGCGGCCACGGTGAGGGTGCGCACGCTCGAGTGGCGGGCGGGCCCCGGTTCCGCCGGGAGCCGCCCGCCTTCCCGGTCCAGGATCAGTCGGGCGAGATCGTCGCCCTCGCCGGGCGGAAGTGCGGGCCCCGCGACCAGCCGGCGCGCACGGGGGTTGAGCCGGGCCACCTCCAGCTCCGCGGTCCGGCTCGCCACCTCTCCCGCGAGCCCGCCCTTCGTGAAGACGACGAGGTCGGCGGCCTCGATCTGGCCCGACGATTCACCCGAGCGGCCGCGCGCGAAGTTCAGGACGTCCACGACCACGACCACGGCGTCCAGGCGGACGAGGTCCTGGAGGTCCGGGCGCCCCAGCGTCCAGGCCAGGGGGAGGGGGTCGGCCAGGCCCGAGGTCTCGAAGAGCACACGGTCCAGGTCGCCGCGGCTGTGGAGCTCGTGCATCGCGGCCACGAGGTCGGGGTTGCGCACGCAGCAGGCGCAGCCCTCGCTGATCTCCACCCGGGCCAGGGTGGCCGGTGCCTCGTCGATCCCCGCCACGCCCCGTTCGTTCTGGAGGACCCCGACGCGCAGGTCTCCTGCCGCGGCGAGCAGCCGGTTGAGGAGCGTCGTCTTCCCCGCCCCCAGGAAGCCGGTGACGATGGTCACGGGCAGCGGCGTCGCCACGCCTCCGAGTGTACGCGAGGGGATCAGGCTTCGGAGGCGAAGGCGAAGACGGTGCGGTCGTCCTGCCATCCCTCCACGCCGGGCGGACCGGGGGCGGCCCCTGCGAGCCGGATCAGGTAGTCGCAGGTCTGGGCGGGAGCGGACGCGGCCCGGCCTTCCGGGGACGAGAGCGCCTCCACGAGGGAGAGGGGCACGCCCTCCAACGCCTCCGTGATCCCGTCGGTCACGAACACTCCCCGGCTGCCCCCGGCGAGGTCCGCGCGCCCTCCGCTGTACTTCGCTCCCGCCAGGAGGCCGAGCGGGGGACCTCCGGACTCGAGCTGGACCCAGGCGCCGGCGCTCCGGAGAACGCCCGCGGGATGGCCGGCGTTGGCCCAGGCGATCCGCGAGGGACGAGCCTCGAAGCACGCCACGATGCAGGTGGCATAGGGAAGGCCGCCGGTCTCCTCGAAGAGCGCCGTCGACATCCGGGCCGCGATGTCGGCGGGGTCGATGGTCTGCCGGACGACGAGGCGGAAGAGGGTCTTGACCGAGGCCTGGAGCATGGCGGCGGGCACCCCCTTGCCGGAGACGTCGCCCAGGATCGCGAGGACCTTGCCGTCCTGCGCGACGAAATCGTAGAAGTCGCCGCCGATCCGATGGGCGGGAACGAGGCGGGCGGCCCATCGGAACCCCAGGGTGGACGCGGGCAGGACGGGCAGGAGGTTGCGCTGGATCTCCGCGGCCAGTCGGAGCTGCTCATCGAGCGCGACCTGCTCGCGCTCGAGGGCCAGGAACCTCGTCCGCGAAGCCCGGAGATGCAGCCAGAGCCACGTCGAGATCACGACGCCGGTGGCGAGCACCACGTCGCTGATCCATTCCAGCTGGCTGCGGCTCGCCCCTAGGATCGCCACCACCCGGGACTCCACGACGTCGCCCAGGAAGAAGGCCACGAAACCGGCGGCGATCGCGATCGCCGCCAGGCGCCAGCTCGAGGGCGCGGGGTGGCCGCGGCCGGGGGTCGCCTGCATGACTCTCCCGCGTCCCGGCCTACGGTCGAGACCTGGCCGTCGGCGGGCGGACCGACTCCCTCGCGAGGTAATCCAGAAGCACGAAGGACATCGCGCGCATTCCGACGAGGACGGCCCCGTCGTCGGCGGTGAAGGTCGGCGTGTGGTGGTCGCCGGAGACGGTGCCGGGCTTGCGCGTGCCCAGGAAGTAGAAGAAGCCCGGGGTCTCGTTCGCGAAGTACGAGAAGTCCTCGGACCCCGTGCGCGGCTCCGCCTCCGTGACCCGGGCCGCCCCCACCGCGCGTACGAGCGAGGGCACGCTGGCCTTCGTGAGCGCGGCGTCGTTGATCGTCACGGGGTACTGGCGCAGGTAGCTCATGTCGAAGGTGGCCCCGGCGGACCGGGTCACGCCGTCCAGCACCTCGCGGATGCGCCGCTCGATGAGGTCCTGGACATGGGGGTCGTAGGTGCGGATCGTCCCCTGCAGCTCCACCTCGGCGGGGATGATGTTGCGGCGCTGACCGCCGCGGATCATGCCGATCGTGATCACGCTGGGGGCGCGGGGGGGGACGTTGCGGGAGTGGATGGTCTGGAGGGCCATGACCGCCTGGGCGGCGACCACCACGGGATCGACCGCGAGCTCCGGCCGCGCGCCGTGGGCCGGCTTGCCCTTGATCGTCACGTCGAGGGCGTCGGCCGCGGCCAGGGCCGGCCCGGAGCACCACGTCACGGTCCCCACGTCGTCGTGGGCGGAGGCGTGGAGCCCGAAGACGGCCTGGGGCTTGCGCTCCTTCCACAGGCCTTCCTTCAACATGAGCGCGGCCCCCCCCTCCTCGCCCGGAGGCGGCCCCTCCTCCGCGGGCTGGAAGATGAACTGGATCTCACCCGGCAGGTCGGCCTTCATCCCGGCGAGGACGGCGGCCACCCCCATCTGCACCGCCACGTGGATGTCGTGGCCGCAGGCGTGCGCGACACCCACGTCCTGGCCGAGGTAGGTCGCGCGCACCGTGGACTTGAAGGGGAAGGGCGTGTCTTCCGTGACGGGCAGGGCGTCCATGTCCGCGCGCACCGCGATGTAGGGGCCGGGCTTGCCGCCCTTCAGGTTGGCGACGACCCCGGTGTGGGCGACGCCCATCCGGGGCTCGAGCCCCAGGGACCGGAGGTGGGCGGCGATCGTCTCTGCCGTCTTCGTCTCGCGGTTGCCCAGCTCCGGGTCGTGATGGATCCGGTGACGGGCCTCGACCATGGCCGCGGCCTGCTTCTGCACGGCCGCTTCCACCTTGGCGTCGATCGCGGGGGCCGCGGCGGCGGCCGACCAGAGGGACAGCAGGACCGCTGCGCTCACTTCCCACCTCCATCGGATGAGACGGCGCCCCAACCTATCACGGCCCGCGCTTCGCCGGCCTTGTGCTACGTTAACGGCCATGAGCGAAACGATCTTTTCGCGCATCATCCGGGGCGAGATCCCCTGCCAACGCGTCTACGAAGACGAGCAGGTCCTGGCCTTCCTGGACGTGGGGCCGCTCTCCCGTGGCCACACGCTCGTCGTCCCCAAGGAGCCCGCGGCCACCCTCGACGCGCTCTCCGACGAGTCGGCGGCGGCGATCGGGCGGGTCCTGCCCCGCCTCAGCCGGGCCGTGCTCGCCGCCACCGGGGCCACCGCCTACAACGTGCTCCAGAACAACGGCGCGGCCGCGCACCAGGCCGTCTTCCACGTGCATTTCCACATCATCCCCAAGCAGGGAGAGGCGGGCCTCGGCATCGGCTGGAAGCCGGGGGCGCTGGACCCGAAGGACGGGGCCGCCCTCGCCGAGCGGATCCGCGCGGCGGTCGGGAAGTGAGGCGGTCCATGCGCAGGCTGTCCGTCCTCGCCGCTTCCGTCCTCGCCGCTTCCGTTTCCGCGGCCGAGACCCATCCCTTCTCCGTCCAGGACATGCTGGCCATGGACCGCATATCGGATCCGCGCGTTTCCCCGGAGGGGACGCGGGTGGCGTTCACGGTTCGCGTCACCGATCTCGCCGGCAACCGCGGCCGCAACGACGTGTGGATGGCGGCCACGGACGGCTCGTCGGTACGGCGCCTCACGAGCCACGAGGCGAACGACACCCAGGCCCGCTGGGCCGGGGACGGCCGCAGCCTCTTCTTCGTCTCCACCCGCAGCGGGTCGGCGCAGGTCTTCCGGCTCCCCGCCGACGGGGGCGAGGCGGAACAGGTCACGCGGCTTGCTCTCGACGTGGACGCGATCGAGGCCGTCCCCGGGGGCCGGCTGCTCGTGCTCTCCATGCCCATCTTCCCCGGACGCACGGTAGAGGAGACGCGGGCCGCGCTCGACGAGAAGGCCAAGGCCCAGTCGAGCGGGATGCTCTACGACCGCCTCTTCGTCCGGCATTGGGACACCTGGGCGGACGGCACCCGCAATCACCTCTTCGCCTACGACCTGGCGAGCGGGAAGGCCACGGACCTCATGCCCGCGATGGACGCCGACTGCCCGGGAAAGCCGTTCGGGGACAGCGCGGACTACACCGTCTCCCCGGACGGCAGGACCGTCGTGTTCTCCGCACGCGACGTGGGGCGCGAGGAGGCCTGGTCCACCAACTTCGACCTTTTTGCCGTCCCTCTCGACGCGTCGTCACCACCCCGCAAGCTCACCACCAGCCCCGCCACGGACGCCCACCCGGTCTTCTCTCCCGACGGCAAGACGCTCGCCTACCTCGCGATGAGCCGGCCGGGTTACGAGGCCGACCGCTACCGTGTCGTCCTGCGCGACTGGGCGACGGGCCGGGAGACGACCTACGACCTTCGCGCCGACGCCTCGGCGCAGGGCGACCGCTCTCCGGGCGGATTGGCCTGGACGGCCGACGGGCGCGAGCTCCTGATGAGCGCGGAGCACCTGGGCCAGCAGCCGGTCTTTGCCATGGACGTGGCCACGGGGCGGGCGCGGATCGTGGCGAGCGACGGCCAGACCTCCGACCCCCAGTCCGCGGGGGGCGGCCGCATCCTCTTCGGCCGCAACTCGCTCGTCGGTCCGACCGAGCTCTTCACCGTCGCCCGCGACGGCCGCGACCTGCGGAGGGTGACGCGGCTGAACGACGACAGGGTCGCCGCCGCGCGCTTCGGCGCCCCCGAGCCGTTCAACTTCATTGGTGCCGGTGGCGATACGGTGTACGGCTGGCTCGTGCGGCCCGTGGATTTCGACCCGGGACGGAAGTACCCCGTGGCCTTCCTGATCCACGGCGGCCCCCAGGGCTCCTTCGGAAACGACTTCCACTACCGCTGGAACCCCCAGGCCTACGCGGGGGCGGGCTACGCCGCGGTGATGGTGGACTTCCACGGCTCCACCGGCTACGGGCAAGCCTTCACCGACGCCATCCGGGGAGACTGGGGGGGCAAGCCCTACGAAGACCTGATGAAGGGCCTCGACCACGCGCTCGGCCGCTACTCCTTCCTGGACGGGCAGCGCATGTGTGCGTTAGGCGCCTCCTACGGCGGCTACATGGTGAACTGGATCGCGGGCCAGACCGACCGCTTCCGCTGCCTGGTCAGCCACGACGGCAACATCGACGAGGCCACCGCCTACCTCATGACGGAGGAGCTGTGGTTTCCGGAGTGGGAGCACGGGGGGACTCTCTGGGAGGACCCTGCGGGTTTCGCGAAGCACGATCCCATCGACCACATCGAGAGCTGGAAGACCCCCACCCTCGTCGTCCACGGAGGCAAGGACTACCGGGTGGTCTACACCCAGGGCCTCGCCACCTTCACCGCCCTCCAGCGAAAGGGCATCCCCTCGAAGCTCCTCTTCTTCCCGGACGAGAACCACTGGGTGCTGAAGCCGCAGAACTCGAAGCTGTGGCACGAGACCGTGCTGGGCTGGCTCGACCAGTGGCTGAAGCCGCGGCCCTGAGCGCATGGACCCGGTCGCGGCTGCGCGGGCGTTCCTGGCCGAGGATCCCGACCCCGAGACGCGGGCCGAGCTCCAGGCCGTCCTCGCCCGGGCGGAAGGCGGAGACGCCGCCGCCCTCGAGGACCTCGCCGACCGCTTCGCTGCCCCTCTCGAGTTCGGCACCGCCGGCCTGCGCGGGCGGGTGGAGGCCGGCCTCGGGCGCATGAACCGCGTGGTGGTGATCAAGGCCACCCACGGCCTGGGCACGTGGCTCCTGCGCGAGCCCCGCCTCGCCGCCCGCAACCGCGGGGTGGTCGTGGCCTTCGACGGACGGCACTCCAGCCGGCAGTTCGCGGAAGACACCGCGGCCGTTCTCGCCGGCCTCGGCATCCCCGTCCACCTCTTCCCCGATCCCGTGCCCACCCCGCTCTGCGCCTTCGCCGTCCCGCACCTCTCCGCGGCCGCGGGGGTGATGGTGACGGCCAGCCACAACCCGCCCCGGGACAACGGCTACAAGGTCTACCGAGAGACGGGGTCGCAGATCATCCCGCCCACCGACGAAGCGATCGCGGCCCGCATCGCCGCCGCCCCGCGCGTCCCCGAGATCGCGGGCCCGGCGCCGCCCGACGCCGCCGCCCGCGGGCTGCGCCTGGTCGCGGACGATGCCATCGAGCGGGCCTACCTGGACGGCCTGGCCCGGGGCGGCTGGCATCTCCCCGAGGGCCCGCCCTTGCGCATCGTCTACACCGCGATGCACGGGGTCGGTCACCGCCTGGCCGCGCGGGCACTCGTGCGGGCCGGTTTCGACGGGGTGGCGGTGGTGCCCTCCCAGTGCGACCCGGACGGCGCCTTCCGAACGGTCCCCTTCCCGAACCCCGAGGAGAAGGGAGCCATGGACCAGGCACTCGCGCTCGCCGCCGAGATCGGCGCGGAACTGGTCCTCGCCAACGATCCCGACGCGGACCGCCTGGGGGTGGCGGTGCCCACCGGATCGGGCTTCCGGATGCTCAGCGGCAACGAGATCGGCTGGCTCCTCGCCGACGATGCCCTCACCCACGCGCAGACCGGCGGCCGCCGGAAGCTGGTGGTGACCACCATCGTATCCTCGACCCTGCTCTCCCGCATGGCTCGAGACCGCGGCGCCGCCTACGACGAGACGCTCACCGGCTTCAAGTGGATCGGGGACCGGGCCCTGCGCGCGGAAGCCGAGGGCGACGCCTTCGTCTTCGGCTACGAAGAGGCGCTGGGCTACACGGTGGGGCCGCTCGTGCGCGACAAGGACGGGATCGGGGCGGCGGTCCGGATGGCGGAGCTCACCCGCTTCCTCAAGGGCCACGGGCGATCCCTCCTCGACCGGGTGGACGAGCTGCTCGTGGAGCACGGCATGAGCCACCAGCTCCAGTGGTCGCTCACCCTCCCGGGATCCGACGGCAAGGCGCGCATCGCCTCGGCGATGGAGACGCTGCGCAACGACCCGCCCCGGAAGATCGGCGAGAGCCCCGTGGTGCGCGGGCGGGACCTGGAGGCGGGCGAGGAGCGGACACGAGCCGGCACGAAGCCCGCCTCCCTGCCCCGGTCGAACGTCTTGAGCTTCTTCGCCGAGGACGGGGCCCGGTTCATCGCCCGTCCCAGCGGCACCGAGCCCAAGATCAAGTTCTACCTGGAGCTCGTGGGACGGGTGGCCTCCCGCGACGAGGTCGACCGCGTGCGCGCTCTTCTCGACGCGCGCGGCACGCGGATCAAGCGGGAGCTGATGGACCGGCTGGGGTTCGGCTCGAGCGGGGCCTGACTACTCCCCGACGGCGAACCGTCCCCCCCCCCCCGGGTCATGCGCTCCTCCCGAAGCGCTTGGCGGAGCGGGCCCGTAGCATCGCCGCCACTTCCTCTCGGTTCCGCGCGGGGGTGGTCGCGACGAGGGAATCCACGAGGCGGCGGGCCACGGCGGTGGCGTCCACGACCGCGCGATCGAAAGCCGCCGCGTTGGCCTTCGAGGGGTGGTGGAAGCCGCTCAGCTTCCGCACGAACTGGAGGCAGGCGTCCCGGACCTCCTCGTCGGTGGCGGGGGGCTCGAAATTGAAGAGGGTTCGGATGTTTCGGCACATGCCATCCTTCTTACCACGACTCGAGCGGGGCCGGGCCCTGCTCCTCCGCGCCTCCACGCTTGACACGCCCGCCCGCTCCGCTAATCTGGCCCGGAATCCATCCGATGAGCGACAAGACCGACGAGGGCCAGAGCTGGTTCTACGTCCACGAGGGACGGCGGCAGGGTCCGTTCGACCGTCGCGGGCTGGTGCAGGCCCTGCTCGTTCTCGACGCTCCCGAGTTGGCGCTCATCTGGCGCAGCGGGCTCGCGAAGTGGACGAAGGCGGGCGAGGTGCACGAGGTGCGGAGCGAGCTGCCCCCGCCGATCCCCAGGGACCTCGACGCCGGCGAGCCCGAACCCCCGCCCCACGCCACCCCTCCCCTCCCCACCGAAGACGGAACGGTGGAGGCGGCCGGCGCCTCCGCTCCCGGGCCCCCGGGGAAGACCGCGGACGAGGAAGAGGAGGAGGAAGACGAGCCCGAATCGTCACCGACCGATGCCACCGGCTCCCCCATCGACGCGGCGGAAGCGCGGCGCCGGCGGCGCCGCCACCGCAAGCGCAAGCACGGCGACACCAAGCACAACCCCCGGGTGCTGGAGCTCCTCGCCCTCTTCCTGATCCTGGCCCTCGTGCTGTGGTTCCTGCTCCGACGCATGAACGAGGTTCCGGCGGGTCGGATCATCTACCAGGGGGAGCTGAGCGGCCCCCCGTCATCGGCGGGCTCCCCGCCTCAGCGTCCGCAGGCCGCTTCCACCGCCCTCACCGTCTTGGGCACCGAGGTGAGGTTGCGGGGCGGGCCTTCCGCGCGCACGACCACGTCGTCCTCGATGCGCACGCCGCCCAGCGACAGCCAGCGCTCCGCCTTCTGGAAATCGATCCGCGCGCGGTGCTTCCGGCGGATCTTGGGATCACGCAGCAGCGCCTCCATGAAGTAGATTCCCGGCTCGACCGTGATGACGAACCCTGGCTCCAGGCGGGCGCGAAAGCGGAGCCGGCCCGACTTCGGGCGGAGGCGCAGACGGCGTTTCCTTCCGCCGTGCACGTCGTGGACGTCCAGGCCCAGGGTGTGCCCGATCCCGTGCGGGTAGAAGACGCGAACGGCCTCGGTCTCCACCAGCTCGTCGACGCTTCCCCGGAGCAGGCCCAGCTCGCGCAGACCCTCGGCGAGGACACGCTCGGAGAGCCGCTGCATGTCCATGGTGACGTTCCCCGCCCGAGCGTAGTCGATGCAGCGCTCCTGGGCGGCGAGAACGATCTCGTACACCGCGCGTTGGCGAGAGCCGAAGCGGCCGGAGACCGGGAAGGTCCGGGTCACGTCCGCGGTGTAGCCCCGGTATTCCGCTCCCGCGTCCACGAGCAGCAGGTCACCGGCGGCGAGCCGGCGGTCGTTGGCGACGTAGTGGAGGACGGCGGAGTTCCGGCCCCCGGCCACGATCGATCCGTAGCCGAGCTGCGCGCAGCCCGCGGCCTTGAAGGCGCGCTCCATCTCGGCCTGGACCTGGTACTCGAACGCGCCCGGACGGGCCGCTCTCATCGCCGCGAGGTGGCCGGCGGCGGTGGCGGCGCTCGCCTGGGCGAGGAGGGCCAGCTCTCCCGCATCCTTGACGACGCGAAGCTCGTCCAGCGCCTCCCGCAGCTCCCGGGAGTCCGGCCGCAGGGAGCGGGCCCTGCGCCGGGCGAGCGCCCCTCCTCGCGGGTCGGCGTGGAGCGCGCCGCGTCCCCGGCGGCGCAGCGCCTTGGGCAGCTCGTCGGAGTACCGGACCTCGCGAATGCCGAAAGCCTCCCTCGCCTCTTGCCGGCTGGGGACGTGGCCCAGCCAGACCGCGTGCGCCTGGGTCAGGCGGGGTATGAACAGGACCTCCTTCCCGCGCCGGGGGTCGAGGAGGAGCGCGTAGCCCGGAGCTTCCACCCCCGTGAGCCAGAGGAAGTCCGAGGACTGGCGGTAGGGATGGTGGACGTCGCCGTTGCGGACGGCCTCGCGGGCGGCGGTGAGGAGGATGAGCCCGTCCGGCAGCCGCCGCATGAGCGCGCGCCGGTGGGCGCGCGTGGTCGCGCGCACGTCCGTGAGCAGGGGGCTGGCTTCCATGATCCCGACGCTAGGTCGCGGGGGAGTCTCTGTCAAACGGAGTCCGCGAGCGTCTAGCCCGTGTTCCGCAGGCCCGCCGCGATCCCGTTGACGCTCAGGAGCACGGCCTCCCGCAGGGCCTCGGCCTCCGGTCCTTCCCTCGCCGCGCGCAGCCGCTTGAGCAGCGCCACCTGCACGTAGTTCATGGGGTCGATGTAGGGGTTGCGGACGCGGATCGAGCGCTGGAGCCAGGGCTCCTGGTCCAGGAGCTCCTTCTGGCCGGTCAGGCGCCGGATCGCCGCCTCCGTGAGCTCGAACTCGGCGCGGAGGCGCGGAAAAACGGAGTCGCTCTCTTCCGGTGTAGCGAGGGCCGAGTAAACCCCGGCGATCAGCATGTCCGCCTTGCGCAGCGAGAGCTGCGCGTTGTCGACGAGGGTGCGGAAGAAAGGCCAGTCGCGGTAGGCGGCGGCCAGGTGGTCCCAGCGCGCGCGATCCTCAGCCGCCCAGATCGCGAGTGCTTTGCCCAGCCCGAACCAGGCGGGCAGCACCACGCGGCACTGGGTCCAGGCGAAGACCCAGGGGATCGCGCGCAGGTCCTCCAACCGGCCCTCCGCCCGCCGCCAGGCCGGGCGGCTGCCCAGGTTCAGGAAGCCGATCTCGTCGATCGGGGTGGTGGCCCGGAAGTAGCGCAGGAGGGCGGGTGAGCCGTGCACGAGCGACCGGTAGGCCTGCTCGGCCGCGGGAGAGAGCGCGTCCATCATCCCCTCCCATTCCGCCACGCGCGCGGGGGCGGGACGGGTGCGGCTCCCGCTCGTGACGAGCACCGCGTGCACGAGCTGCTCGAGATGGCGCTCGGCGAGGTCCCGGCTGGAGTAGCGGTTCGTGATGGCCTCCCCCTGCTCCGTGAGCTTGAACCGGCCCCCCACCGATTCGGGGGCCTGGGCGAGGATGGCGCGATTGGTGGGCCCCCCGCCCCGGCCCACCGACCCGCCGCGCCCGTGGAAGAGCAGGAGGGAGACACCGTGCCTGCGGCAGGCCTCGGCCAGCGCGCGCTGGGCGCGGTGCAGCTCCCAGTTCGCGGTGACGTAGCCGCCGTCCTTGTTGGAATCGCTGTAGCCGATCATGACCGGCTGCTCGCCGCGGCGCCGCTGCAGGTGCCGTGCGTACGCGGGGTTCTCGAAGAGGCGCTCCATGACCCCGGGAGCCTCGTGCAGGTCCTTCACCGTCTCGAACAGGGGGACGATGTCCAGGCGGTCGGCGCACCGCGCGTCCTGGGCGAGGAGAAGGGGGGCGAGCACGTCGCTCGGCCCCCGAGTCATGCTGACGATGAAGGCGTCGACCGCGGCCGGCCCCAGCCGGTCGTGGGCGCGGCGGGCCACCCGGAAGGCGGCCAGGGCCTCGTTCGTCTCCTCCGAGAAGTCGGGCTCCGCGGGAGAGAGCGGCCGGGTGGTGCCGAGCTCGCGGGTGAGGAGCGCCGCCTTCCGCTCCTCCGGCCAATCCACGTAGTCGTCACCCAGGCCGTAGCGGCCGAGCATCTCCCCGAGCGCCCGCGCATGCACGTCGGAGTGCTGGCGCAGGTCGAGGGTCGCGAGGTGAAAGCCGAACAGCTCGGCCTGCTCCCGCAGCGTCTGGAGCCGTCCCCGGGCCAGGCGCTCGCCGCGGTGGGCGAGCAGGCTCTCCTGTACGACCGCGAGGTCGGCCACGAAGGCCGCGGGGGTCTCGTAGATCCCCGGAGCCGGGCGGTAGTCGGGCCGCCAGGGCCGGCCCGACGCCTCCAGCGTCGCCCCGAGCTTGCGATAGACGAGGGCCAGCTTCTGGCGATGGACCTGGCGGGGGTATCGATCCGCGGCGCGGCGGGCCTCGTCGGGGAAGAGCGAGAAGTCGGCATCCAGGCTCGCCCGCAGGGCGTCGCTCACTCCGAAGCTCTCCGCGGTGCTCAGGAGGCCCCGCATGCGGTCCATCGCCCGCTGGTAGAGGCGCAGGGCGAGCCCCTGGTGCTCGCGCAGGGTGCCTTCCGTCACCCCGGCGGTGACGTAGGGATTGCCGTCGCGGTCGCCGCCGATCCAGCTTCCGAAGCGCAGGAACGGACCCACCGTGAACGCGTGCCCGGGGTACTCGTGCTGGAGCGCCCGCCCCAGGCGGCGCACGAGGACGGGGGCGAGGTCGAAGAGCGTGCTCTCGAAGTAATACAGGCCGTTGATGACCTCGTCGAGCACGCCCGGACGGTAGCTGCGCGTCTCTTCGGTCTGCCAGAGCGAGACCACCTCCTCCCGGACGAGGTCGAAGGTGGTCGCGGCCTCCTCGGGCGTGGGGGTACCGAAGTCGAGGAAACGGAGCGCGTCCGCGATCCGGGAGAGCTTGGTGAGCACCGTCCGGCGCTTGGCCTCGGTGGGATGGGCGGTGAAGACGGGCATCACGAGCAGGCGGGAGACGAGGGCCTGCATCTCCGCGGCGGAGAGCCCCTCTTCGCGCAGCCGCTTCACCGCTGCCGCCATCGTCTCTCCCATGGGCTCGCCGCGCTCCTGCGATTCGCGCGCGCGCCGCCGCAGGATGCGGACGCGCTCCTCCTCCTCCGCGAGGTTGACGAGCTGGAAATAGGCGGCGAACGCCTTGACCACGCCCCGCGCCTCCGGGAGGGGGAGCGACTCGATGCGGGCGAGGAGGCGGGCGCCCGCGGCGGCGTCGCCCGCGCGGTGCGCCTTGGCGAGGTGGCGCACCTCCTCCACCCGCTCGAAGAGTCCCCTCCCCTCCTGCTCGATGAGGGTCTCGCCCAGCAGATCGCCCAGGTGATGGATCTGCTCGCTGAGGAGGTCGCTCACACCGTCTTCAGTAGCGCCAGCTCTTGAGGTCGGCGCCCGGGGGCGCGCTCTTCAGGATGCGCTCCACGATCTGGGGGGCGAACATCTGGTGGTAGCGCAGGCGCGAATAGGCGTTGGGCCGGGTATGGTCGCCGTTCCAGCAGTGCTCGGCCCGGTCGCCGTAGTCCACGACGCCGCCGTAGAAGGGATCCTTGGTCGTCTTCAGGAAGTCTTCCACGAGGTAGACCGCGTTGTTGAGGTAGTAGTTGTCCATGTCGCCGCAGTAGAGGTGGATCTTGCCTTCGAGCTTGCGGCCCAGCCCCTGGCTCCAGTTGCGGCGCAGGATGTCCCCGAGGTCGTAGTTCTCCCTCCAGTACTCGGCCACCGCCCGGTCGATGACCCCCGTCCGCTTGTCCCAGATCGGCTTGGGATAGCCGTCGGGACCGACCGGTGAGAAGACCGCCTCCCAGATATCCCACTGCCCGCCCGAGCGGCCCTTCGGGCCCAGCACCAGCTCCAGGCGGTTGAGCTGCTCGAGGGTGGCGGACAACTGACCCAGGTAGTTGCGGTGCCCGGGACGGGGCACCTTCTTGAAGAGCCCCTCCGCCCAGTAGGCGTTCGTGTCCGAGTAGATGTCGACCACCGTGTAGGCCCGGAAGTCGATGGGGTCCGGGCAGGCCGCCCACGCGCCGTTGTACTCGTCGGGGTAGAGCACCTGCACCCCGAGCGCTTCCCAGCCCCCGGTCGACCCGCCGTACATGAAGCGCGACCAGCCTCCGCCGAGCGCCCGGTACTTCTTCTCGAGATACGGGAGGAGCTCGTAGGTGATGGCGTCGCCGTAGGGCCCGAGGTTCGCGGAGTTCACCGCGTAGGAGTCGTCGTAGTAGGGGTTCGCGTGCTGGATCTCGATCGCGATCATCCGGGGGAAGCCCGGTCCCGTCCAATCCTTGTAGAGCTGGTAGGCGCCCTCCTCCTGGATCCGGTTGTAGCAGTCCAGCTTGAACCGGTCGCTGTATTCACACTTCAGGTCCGGGTCGGGAGGCGTCTCCCGGAATCCTCCGAAGGTGTGGGGGAAGTGGCCGTGGAAGATGGCGAGGGGATACCGGGCCTCGGGGTGCTGGTCGAAGCCCTCGGGCAGGAGGAGGTGGGCGCCCAGGAACATGGGCCGGCCCCAGAACTTCGTTAGCCGCTCGCTCTGGATGCGCTCGTGCTTGATGTACTTCGTGGTGGGGGGATCGGGGACGGGCGGGATCGCATGATCCAGCTCGATACGGATCACCTCGTCCTTCCCCGGGTCGATGGCGATCTTGCGGGGCGTGCTCAGGAGGTTGCCCGGCGCCCGGCTCCACTGCTGGCCCTCGCCCCGGTCCATGGGCAGCTTCACCACGTGCCCGTCGCCACGGCGGAACGTCTCGTACCTGTGCAGCAGGGCCTGCACGGAGTACGTCCCGGCCCGGATCTCGCCCAGGCTCTCCCGCGGATAGCCGAGGACGCTCCCCTCGAGGAGCGCCTCCTCGCCCGCCTTCCATCCGTCCACGCCCACGCCGAAGACCTGCTGCGAATCGAGGCTGGTGTCGCTGATGAGGAGACGGGGCTCCTTGGTGTCGTCGGTGGAGACGAGGAGCAGGAGACGCCCGTCCAGTGGCGTTCCGCTCAGCCGGGCGGGGAACGTCACCGCGAAGCGGAGGCCCGCGGTCGAGGCGGTCTCCGCCGGTCTCTGGGCAAGCGCGGCCGCGGTCAGGGCCAGCAGCAACAGGAGGAGGGAGCGGCGAGCGTCGTATCTCATCGTTTCAGGACCCCAGCAGTTCCTGGACCAGGCCGTCCGCGTCGTAGACCTGGCGCAGGGCTTCCAAGATGGCCCGCGCGTCCACCAGGACTGTCCGGTTGAGCGCCGCGTCGTAATAGTAGTCGCCGGCCAGGCTCTCGATGTTGCCGTCGAAGACGACGCCCACCAGCTCCCCCGCGCGGTTGATTGCGGGGCTCCCGGAATTGCCGCCCACCACGTCGTTGGTGGTCACGAAGTTGAAGGGTGTCGTCAGGTCCAGGCGGGTCCTTCGCTCCACCCAGCGATCCGGAAGGCGCCAGGGATCCCTGCCCCCCCACGAAGCCCAGCGGTCGTAGAGGCCGTGGAAGGTCGTGCGGGGAGCCACGATCGTTCCTTCGGCGGGAAATCCCTCCACGGTCCCGTAGGAGAGGCGGAGGGTGAAAGTGGCGTCGGGATAGACGGCGCGGCCGTAGACCTTGAAGCGCGCGAGGGCCAGCTTCTCCCCGGCGCTCGTGAGCACGGGGTCGATCTCGTCTTCCTCGAACCGCGCGACCGCCCGGTAGAAGGGGTCGATCCGGCGAGCGAGGGCGAGCATGCTGTCGGTGGATCTCGCCACCGACGCCGGGCCGCCCTTGACGAGAGCCCGTCGCACCTCCGACGACTCGAGCCGCGTGCCCGCCACCGCGTCGCGCGCCACCTCGGCCGGCGTGCGACCCCCGAGGACCGCGCGCACGTAGGGATGGTCCTTGCCGAGAATCTGCTCGGCTTGCCGGAGCTTCTCGGCGATCTTGGCCTCCTCGAGGTCCTTGTGGATGGGTGCCGTCGAGTAGAGCTCGTTCTCGAGGGAGGCGAGGGCGGAGTCCCGGTAGGACTTCAGGCGTTCGCCGTTGGGCTTCCTCGTCTCCGCCACGTACTGGACGATCGTGCCCGCCTTGCTGAGGAGGTCGGACCCGAGGTAGTTGGCGACCCGGAGCTCGGGATACCGCGCGTCGAGCCGGCGCGTGACCTCGGCCACGGCGCTCCAGGGATCGCCCACCCCGCGCGCGAGCTCGGGATCGGCCGCCACCTTCGCCCGCAGCTCCTGCTCCGCCGCCACCTTCCTGGCCATGGCCGCGTCGTCGCGCAGCGCGGCCTCGAAGCCGCGGCGCGCTTTCTGGCTGTTCTCGTAGGTCCGGACGTCGTCGAGGGCGCGGCGCGCATTCTCGGGAGAGCGGGCGGAGTAGGCGCGCAGCGCGGCCAGCATCCCGTCGATCAGCTTCAGGCGGGTAGGCTGGACGACGTCGCGGTCCGACTGGAGCTGGGCCATCGTCATCAGGCGGGACGTGGAGCCGGGATTCCCCAGGGTGAACACGAGGTCTCCGTCGTTCGCGCCCCCCGTCCCCCATTTGAAGAAGGCGGCGGGATGGACGGGCGCCCCGTTCTCGTAGGCGCGGAAGAAGGCCACGTCCAGGTCGTGGCGGGGAAAGGTGAAGTTGTCGGGATCGCCGCCGAAGAAGGCGATGCCTTCCTCGGGGGCGAACACGAGGCGGACGTCCGTGTACTTCTGGTACCGGTAGAGCCACAGCTCACCGCCCCCGTAGAGCTCGATCACCTCGCAGCGCAGGCCCGTCCGCTTCAGGCAGTCCTGCTCGAGGCCGGCCATGGCGCGCCGTCGCTGCTCGCCGGTCTCCCGGCCGGCGGAGGCCCCGCTCGCCGCGGCCTGGACCCTGGCCGTGACGTCCTCGCTGCCCACGAGCACGTTCACCTCGTAGCCCGGACACGCGAGCTCCGCGCCGCGGGAGGCCGCGGGAAAGCCCTGGGCGATCCAGTCCCGCTCCGTGGTGGAGACGTTCTGGATGCAGGAGAGGGCCACGTGGTGGTTGGTCACCATGAGACCGTCCTTGGAGACGAACGAGCCGGAGCCCCCGTCCATGAAGCGGACGGAGGCGAGGCGCACCCGGTCCAGCCAGCCGGGATCCGGCACGAAGCCGAACTGCTCCTTGAGAAGGGCGAGGGGCAGGTTGTCGAGCGTCCACAGGCCCTCCCCGGCGGGGGTGGGCGCGGGGGCGAGAAGGACGATGAAGAAGAGGATCAGGGTAGCCCGGTTCATTCCGTTGACTCCTTGGCGCCGCGATCATACCGACAGCGGCGCGGCCGCGCTACAATCCCGCACGCCAGGCGAAAATGAGGTCCTCGATGAGGCTCTGCCGGCGTCCCCTGCTCGCCGCGTCGGGCGCACTCCTGCTCGCCGCGCCGGCCGCCACCACCGAGACGTCCCAGGAGCCTCCCCCCGTGCTCTTGAACCACTTCTTCGTGGTCACGGACGCCGCGACCTACGCGGCCGCCCAGGCTTCGCGTTTCCTGACCCGGGACTTCGCGGCCTTCGAGAAGCGGACCACGGTGCGCAATGACCAGACCTACACCGGGATCTACTTCTACGGCCGTCACACCTACTTCGAGCTCTTCGAACCAGGCCCCCAGGGCGAGCCCGGTCAGAGCGGGCTCGCCCTCGGCGTTGAAACGCCGGGAGCCAGCGTGGCGGTCAAGACCCTCTGGGCCGATGCGCTGGACGGCGCCGAAGGCGGCCCGGTGACCCGCCGCACCGAGACCGAGGAAGTGCCGTGGTTCGAGATGACGTACGCGAAGGGAGGAAGGCCAGGCCCGGCCTCGGCCGCGATCCTGCGCGTGTGGCTCATGGAGTACAGCCCCGACTTCCTCGCCCGCTGGTATCCCGACCTCACCCCGGCGCGCACGATCACCCGCGCCGACGTGCTGGACCGATACGTGGCCCGGATCGGCCAGGCCTCCCGGCGCGCCCTCTTCCTCATGAAGGACGTGACCGCGCTCGTCCTCGCCCTCCCCGACCACGACCGCGATGGGCTCGTCGCACAGCTGCGCGCCGTCGGCTACGCGGTGCGGGAGGACGGAGGGGCGGTCGTGTGCGCGGGGCCCGACGTACGACTCCGGATCGTCCCTCCCACGGGTTCTTGGCGCGGGGTCGTGGAGGTCGAATTCTCGCTTCAGTCGCGCGCCCCCCGCACCCAGCATCGCCTGGGCGGTTCGGTCCTCACCGTCGAGGCCGATCGCGCGCGCCTGCGCTTCGGGGCGCCCGGAGATGCGAGATGAAGGTGCGACCCGCCGCTCTTCTCCTCCTTGTTACCGTCCTCGCCGCCCCCTTCCCGGCCCTGCGGGCCCAGGTGCGGCCCGTCTACGACACGGGGGCCGCCGGCCTCGTGCAGCTCCTGGAACGCCTGCCCACGACGGCGAGCGCCCTGCACACGGGCGCGCACCCCGACGACGAGGATTCGGCCCTCATCGCCCGCCTCGCCCGCGGCGACCATGCGCGCGTGGCCTACCTCGCCTTGAACCGGGGCGAAGGCGGGCAGAACGCCATCGGCCCCGAGCAGGGCGACGCCCTCGGGGTCATCCGCACCGAAGAGCTGCTGCAGGCCCGCCGCCTCGATGGCGGGGACCAGCTCTTCACCCGCGTCCGCGATTTCGGCTACACGGAGAGCCGGCCGGAGACCGTGGCCGAGTGGGGAGGCGAGATCGTCGCCCTCGCGGACATGGTGCGGGCCATCCGCCTCTACCGCCCGCTCGTGGTCATCAGCCGCTTCACGGGGACGGCGGCGGACGGCCATGGCAACCACCAGCTGGTGGGTTACCTCACGCCGATCGCGTTCCGCCAGGCCGGCGACCCCGCCGCGTTTCCGGAGCAGGTCGCCGAGGGGCTGCGGCCCTGGTCGGCGCTGAAGCTGTACGTGAGCGAGTCCTTCCCGCCCAAGCCCGAGAACGAGCCCACCCTGCGCGTGGAGACCGGCTCGTTCGACCCCGTGCTCGGGCACAGCTATTTCCAGATCGCGATCGAGGGCCGCAGCCTGCACCGCACGCAGGAGCAGGGCTTCCTGGAGCTGGCGGGCCCGCAATCCTCGGGGCTCCGCCTCGTGGAGAGCCGGGTTCAGGGGGAGGCGACCGAAAAGGGCGTCTTCGACGGTATCGACACCTCGCTCCGGGGGCTCCCGGGCCTGGCCGGACTGCCCGAGGGGGCGCTCGCCGGTCCGCTGGGCCTCGCGCAGGCCGCCGCCCTCCGCGCGAGCGCCGCCCTCGACGTCCGCGCTCCTGGGCGCGTCGCCCCCGACCTCGCCCAGGGCCTGCGCGCCCTGCGGCAGGCCCTGGGCGAGCTCCCGGCAGTGGCCGCGCCGCCCGCGGCCCGGAACGAGGCGCTCTTCCTGCTCGAGACCAAGGAGCGCGAGTTCGGGGAGGCGCTCGCACGGACGGCGGGGATCCAGGTGGAGGCCATGATCGATCAGGAGACCCTGGCCCCTGGCGACCGCGCCGCCGTGACCGTGCGTGTCTTCCTCGCCGACCGCGAGCGGGTTGCGTTAGGCGCGCCCGAGCTGCGCAGCCGGGGCCCGTTCCAGACGAGCCCCGCTCCCCTCCCCACGCCCGCTCCCATGACCCGTCGGCGCCTGAGCGAGACCCCCGACCGGGAAGCGGCTTTCGGGGTCGCCGTCGCCGGGGATGCCGTCCCCACCGTGCCCTACTGGCTCGAACGCCCGCGTGCCGGCAACGTCTTCGATTGGCCGAAGGACGACCGGCGGAGCCTCCCCTTCGGTCCGCCCCTCCTCGAGGCGGCGGTCCCCGCCGAGGTGGGCGGGGTGTCCATCGTCGTGCGCGCTCCCGTCCGGTACCGCTTCGCGGACGCGGTGCGAGGCGAGCTGCGCCGCGAGCCGAACGTCGTGCCCGCGCTCTCCGTGTCCCTCGCCGACGACCTCCTGATCGTGCCCGTCTCCCCTCAGCCCACGACCCGCCGGCTCGCGGTACGGCTCGTCGCCCACGCGCCCGGACCCCTGGCGGGAACGGTGCGGCTGACTGCGCCCGGGGGCTGGCAGGTGACACCCGCGGACGCGCCTTTCCGCCTGGAGAGCCGGGACCAACGCACCGACCTGCACTTCACGCTCCGGATTCCCGGAGGGATCCCCGCCGGCGCCCATCCCCTCGCCGCCCGCGCCGCCACCGGGGGCACGACCTTCGAGGCGGGCGTACGTGTGCTCGCCTACCCCCACATCCAGACCCACCGCATCCTCGAGCGGGCCGCGGCCACCGCCCGCGTGCTCGACCTCAAGGTGGCGCCGGTGCGCGTTGGCTACATCACGGGAAGCGGCGACCGCGTGGCCGAGGCCATCGAGCGCATGGGCCTTTCCCTCACCCGGCTCGACGAGGACGCCCTCTTCTCGGGCGACTTGTCCGGCTTCGACGTGATCGTGGCCGGCATCCTCGCGGCCAAGGTCCGCCCTGACTTCGTGGCCAGCCACGGCCGCCTGCTCGACTGGGTGCGGGGAGGGGGCACGCTGATCGTGCAGTACCAGCGCCCGGACTACGCGGAGAAGGGCCTGCCGCCCTTCCCCGCGCGCATGAACGAACGGGTCACCGACGAGCGCGCCCCCGTGACCGTCCTCGCTCCGCATGACCCGCTCTTCAACTTTCCCAACCGGATCGGAAAGGAAGACTGGGACGGCTGGGTGCAGGAGCGCTCCATCTCCAACATGAACCCGATGGACGACCACTGGGTGCCGCTCCTCGAGTCCCACGACGAGGGCGATCCACCGCAGAAGGGCCTTCTGCTCGAGGCGCGGGTCGGGCGCGGCCTCTACATCTACGCCGCCCTGCCGTTCTTCCGCGAGCTCCCGGCCGGCGTGCCCGGGGCCTATCGGCTGTTCGCGAACCTGCTGAGCCGGCCCAAGGCGCCCCTCCGTGCCGCCGTCCCCGCCGCGGATTGACGATCAGACGCGCGCGATCGGGAACTTGAGGCGTCGCGCAGCCGTGACCATCCGGTGGTCGTAACTGGCGAGCGAGACTTTCTGGCCCTGCCGGCGCAGGAACTCCAGGGAAGCCAGGTGCAGCGCATCCAGGGTTCGCACGGCAACGGGGAATGGTTCGAGGGCTCGGCTCAGGACCGGGGGAGCCAGCTCCAGCAGGGCGACCCGCCCCAGGAGCGCTCGTGCCGCCTCGCCATGACTCGATCCCAGCCCCCGGGCGTGCACCCTCGTCCAGAGCTCGTATTCGAGCAACCGGCTCGAAACGAGCGTCTCTCTCCACAGCGAGCTCGGGGGCGACTTGTCCTCGGCGAAGAGGTGGGCGAGGGCCACCGAGGTGTCGAGGTAGATCATCGGTCGTCGCGATCGCCTTCGAGCTCCTTGAGCAACACTCGGAGACGTGCGACGGGAAGCCGCGGAGGAGCCCCGGTTCCGACCAGGGCCGGGGGCGTGATCCAACCTTTCCGTACCGCCTCCGCCAAGCGCGCGTCGGCGGCCACCGGGCTGCGCCCCTCGCGCGGGGCCACGATCTCGGCTACCACACGGTCACGGTCCGTGACAAGGACGGTCTCCCCCCGGGCGGCCAGCCGCACATACTCGCTGAGCCGGTTCTTCAATACCTTGAGGCCCACGGCGTGCATCACCCTTAAGGTAGCTTCTGGTAGCTACCTTTGTCAATTAGGCTTCCGCCCAAGGATGCCCGGCGGGGCGCGTCCCCCCCGGGCTCGAGCCGCCGCGGTCACTGCTGCGTGATGAAGAGCCGCCCTCGCCGCGGCACCGGCTTTCGGATGTAGTATCGGCCGCATGAAGGCGGCAGGAACGGCCTTCGTCCTCGTGGCCACCCTCAGCCTCGCCGCCTCGGGCTCGGCCCAATCACTGAGCGACGCGGCCAAGAAGGAGCGCGAGCGCCGGGCCAAGCAGGGCAAGGAGCCGGCGCGGACGTACGGCGACGCCGACCTCGAGGCCCGGCGGGGCGACGGGCCTCCACCGGGGGCCTCCCCGTCGCCGAGCCCCGCCGCTTCCGCATCGCCCTCACCCGCACCCTCCGCATCCCCGCCCCCGGAAGACGAGGGTGCCTTGCGCAAGCGGCAGGAGGCGGAGTGGCGGGTGCGCTTCGCCAACGCGCGTGCGCGGGTGTCCACGGCCGAGGCGAACGGCTGGTACGACACCGTGGAGACGGTCTTCGTGAGCGGCATCCCCGTGCAGCAGCGCGTCCGCAAGTTCCAGGAGACGGACGAGCTGCGCGAGGCGCGGAAGGCCCTCGCCGACCTCGAAGAAGAATTCCGCCGGACGGGCCTGCCGCCGGGCTGGACCCGCTAGACGTGAGTTGAACGGTAGAATCCAACGCGTCCATTATCGGGGGCGAGGAGGAATGATCATGAGGAACTCGCGGGTGTGGCTGGCGGCGGTGGCGTTCGCTGCCTTGTCCTCGGAAACGGGACGGGCTCAGTCCAAGCCGGCCTTCACGCTTCCCCGTGGTCTGCAGGACCAGGAGATGGCGGTGCCCGCTGACAATCCCCTCACCGCGGGCAAGATCAAGGTCGGAGAGCAGCTCTTCTTCGACAAGCGCCTTTCCAAGACGAAGGCCATGTCGTGCGAGACCTGCCACGTCCCCGAGAAGGGCTGGACCGACCAGCTCCCGCTCTCGACCAAGTTCGACGGGAGCGTCAACGTCCGCCACTCGCCGACCCTCTACGGGGTCGCCTTCTATCCCGACCTCTACTGGGACGGCCGGGCCAAGGGGCTGGAGGCGCAGATCCTCGCCGCCTGGAAGGGGCAGATGGGTGGCGATCCGGAGGCGGTGGCCACGGAGCTGGCCGCGATCCCCGCGTACAAGGCCGCCTTCGAGGCGGAGCTGGGCGGACCCCCCACCGGCGATCGGGTGGTGAAGGCGCTGGCCTCCTTCGTGCGCACGATCCACGCCGGGGACACGCCCTGGGACCGCCTGGACCCGAAGACTCGTGACAAGAGGGAGGCGGGGCGGGGCTTCGAGGTCTTCTCCAAGGTGGCCCAGTGCACGCTCTGCCACCTGCCTCCCGTCCTCTCCGACACGCTCTTCCACAACGTCGGGATCGGGATGGACAAGGAGAAGCCGGACCTGGGACGCGGGAAGATCCTGGCCGACGCCGCGGCCAAGGCCGGCCAGCCCGCGCCGCCGGAGGCGGAGACGCTGCAAGGCGCCTTCAAGACCCCGAGCCTGCGCGGCATCGCGATCACCGAGCCCTACTTCCACGACGGACGCGCGGCCACGCTGGAGGAAGCGGTCGATCTCATGATCAGGGGCGGGATCCCGAACGCCCATCTCGACGAGAAGCTGAAGCCCCACGAGCTGACCGCCAAGCAGCGCTCCGATCTCCTCGCCTTCCTGAAGAGCCTCACCCCGGCCCACGGGTCGTACCCGCGGCCGACACTGCCTTAGTCACCGTCCGGACCGAGTGTCCGTCTGACGATTCGTACTCGGTCCGGACGGACCTGACCAGGGTCGCCTCGCTAAGGTACCTTGACCGCCAGCACGTTCTTGTCGCGCACGAGCTCGTTGAAGGCGGGCACGTCCTTGTCGAGGAGCGTCTTCAGGGTGGCGAGCTCGGCGTCGATCTTCCTCGCGAGGTCCTCGTAGACCGCGTACGACTGGTCGGTGGGAGCGGCCGCCGCGCTGCCCACCACCCCGGCCAGGGACGCCAGCTTGTTGTTCAGGCGGATCGGAAAATTGAGGGGGTCCTGGCTGCTCTGGTTCTTGGTCTGGTAGAGCGCCTCCTCTACCGCGGTCAGCTTCTTCTTGAAGGCGTCGCCCGCCTCCGCGATGCCTTTCTCGTCGGAGTTGCCCTTGGCCCGGTCCACCGCGGCCGTGACCTGCTCCCGCACGCCCCGAATCCGACCGATCGCCTCGTGCGTTTCGCTGACCTTGTCGCGGACCTTCATCAAGAGATCGAACTGCTTCTGGTAGTCGGCGGCGCTCGTCTCGAGCCGGGGGTCGGGACGCAGGTCGAGCGACCGGGTGAGGGTTTTTCCGCCCGCCTTGAGCCGGACCTCGTACTTCCCCGGCACCGCCACCGGCCCCCGCATCTCCGCCGACCACAGGATCATCCCCTTGAAGCGCTTGGCGTCGGGATGGCGGAGGTCCCAGACGAAGCGGTTCAGACCCGCCTTGGCCGGGAGCTTGCGCATCGAGGGCGGCGGACCGAAGCCTTCGCCCTCGCCGGAGGACTCCGGTGCTCCTTCTTCGTCCTTGAGGCTCGAGAACGTCCGGATCGCCTTGTCCTCGCCGTCCAGGATCTCGAGCGTGACCTCTTCCTTCTCCTTGGGCTCGGTCTTCAGGAAGTAATAGAAGATGGCGCCGCTGGGCGGATTCTGGCCGAGGGGTGGCTGGGCCCGGCCCCCCCCGCCGAGGAAGCGGACGGCAGGGTCGGGCTCGAACAGGTGGACGTCGGTGGCGGCGATCTCCGGGGTCAGCTGCCGAACGGGCCCGACGTCGTCCAGGATCCAGAAGCTCCGCCCCTGCGTGGCCACCACCACGTCGTCGTCCTTCACCACCAGGTCGGTGACGGGCACCACCGGCAGGTTGAGCTGCAGGGGCTGCCAGCGCATCCCTCCGTCGAAAGAGACGTGGACGCCCGTCTCCGTCCCCGCGTAGAGCAGGCCCTTGCGCGCGGGGTCCTCGCGCACCACCCGCACGAAGCTGTCCTCGGGGAGGCCGTTCGTGATCCGTCGCCAGGTCTTCCCGTAATCGGTGGTGACCCAGGCGTAGGGCCGGTAGTCGTCGAGCTTGTAGCGGTTCACGGCGAGGTACATCGTCCCCGCGTCGTGGGGCGAGGGGTCGATCTGGCTGACCATGCTCCACTCCGGCATGTCCCGGGGGGTGACGTTCGTCCAGGTCTTGCCCGCGTCGCGCGAGACGTGGATGAGGCCGTCGTCGGAGCCCGCCCAGAGGAGGCCCTTCTCGAGCCGCGACTCCGCCATCGCGAAGATCGTTCCGTAGTACTCGACGCTCGTGTTGTCCTGGGTGATGGGACCGCCCGACGACCCGAGCTTCGCCTTGTCGTTGCGCGTGAGGTCGGGGCTGATGGGCTCCCAGCTCTGGCCGTCGTTCGTGGTGCGGAAGAGCACGTTGCCCGCCGCGTAGAGCGTGCCCGGGTCGTGGGGCGAGGCGACGATGGGGAAGGTCCACTGGAAGCGGTACTTCATTCCTTCCGCCCCCCAGCCCATCGGGTTCTCCGGCCAGACCGTGACCACGCGCCGCTCGCCGGTGCGATGGTCGTAGCGGCTGATGAAGCCGCCGTAGCAGCCGGCGTACACCACCTCCGGGTCCTTCGGCTTGGGCGCGATGTAGCCGCTCTCGCATCCCCCCACGTCGTACCAGTCGGCGACGTCGATCCCCGGCCCGCGGGTGCGGCTGGCGATCGCCACCGTGGAGTTGTCCTGCTGCGCGCCGTAGACGGAGTACGGGAACCGGTCGTCCGCGATCACGTGGTAGAACTGCGCGGTGGGCTGGTTGTCGAGGCTCGACCAGGTCGCCCCCGCGTCGTAGGAGACGTTGGCCCCCCCGTCGTTGCTCTCGATCATCCGCTGCGGGTCCTCGGGGGCGATCCAGAGGTCGTGGTTGTCGCCGTGGGGCACGCGGATGGGGTTGAAGGTCTTGCCCCCGTCGAGCGAGCGGAAGAAGCCGACGTTCAGGACGTAGACGGACTCCGCGTTCCGGGGGTCGGCCAGGATGTGCGTGTAGTACCAGGCCCGCTGCCGGAGCTTGCGCTCGTCGTTCGTCTTCCGCCAGGTCTTCCCCGCGTCGTCGGAGCGGAAGACCCCGCCCTCCTGCGCCTCGACGAGGACCCAGACGCGGTTGGGGTTCGCGGGGGAGACGGTCACCCCGATGCGGCCCCACACCCCCGTGGGCAGGCCCTCGCCGGAGAGCTTGGTCCAGTTGTCCCCGCCGTCCACGGATTTCCAGAGGCTGCTTCCGGGGCCGCCGCTCTCCAGGCTCCAGGGAGTGCGCCGGGCCTGCCAGAAGCCGGCGAAGAGCACGCGCGGGTTCGTGGGGTCCATGGCGAGATCGATCGCGCCCGTCTTGTCGTCCACGAACAGCACCTTCTGCCAGGTCGCGCCCCCGTCCTTCGAGCGGAAGACCCCGCGCTCCGGGTTGGGCCCGAAGGTGTGGCCGAGGGCGGCCACGTAGACGAGGTCCGGGTTCGCGGGGTGCACGCGCACGCTCCCGATCTGGCGCGTCTCCTTGAGGCCGACGTTCTTCCAGGTCTTGCCCGCGTCCGTCGACTTGTAGACCCCGTCGCCGTGGGACACGTTCCCCCGGATGCAGCTCTCGCCCATCCCCACGTAGATCACGTTCGGGTCGGAGGCGGCGACGTCGATGGCCCCCACGGACCCGGTCGCGACCTGTCCGTCCGTCATCGGCTGCCAGTTGATCCCGCCGTCCGTGGTCTTCCAGACCCCGCCCCCCGTCCCGCCGAAGTAGTAGACGCGCGGTTGCCCGGGCACCCCGGTGACGGCGGTGACGCGTCCGCCCCGGTAGGGGCCGATGCTCCGCCATTGGAGAGCCGAGAGCAGGCTCTGGTCGTACGCGGCGGCGGGGGCCGCCGCCCTGGGCGGGGACGCCGCCTTCGTCACCGGCGCGGAGGACACGAGAGCGACGAAAGACAGCGAGCAGAGCAGCGCCTTCCGCGAAATCATCTGGCGATCCTCCCCTGGAAGCAGTGGCCCGGATCTTACCCGATCGACGGGCGCGGGACCTGCGCGCCGGGTACTCCTACGGCATCGGCTTCCGGGAGGCCTGCGACCGACGTCCCTGAGCGCGCGGGTCAGCCGCGGCCGACGGAGGGCGGGGCGCCACCGTGGCCAGCGCGCGCCTCACCCGCTGGAGCGCCTTCTCGGTGAGGACGCGGAACTCGCGCAGGCGCTTCGGGCGCAGCGGCCGCAGCGCGTCCGCGGCCACGGCGTCCGCGAGCACGAGGTCGGCCGCGGGGAGGAGGCGCTTCCATTCCCGGCGGCGGGCCAGGAGCCTCACCTCCGCCAGGATCTCGTCGCCGCGCAGCGTGCGCAGGAGCACGGCCGCGAAGGGCAGGATGGTCGGGGAACGGGAGACCACGAGCACGGTGGCGCCCGCGGGGAGGGCGTGCACGGCTTCCTGGTCCTTGCGCGAGAACTCCAGGTGGAGGACCTGGATCACCGAGTGGGGGGCGAGCCTGAGGATCGTGCCCGCGTGGTAGGGCAGGGTGAGCACGAGCGCGCCGGACAGGAGCGCGGGCTTCTTCTCCGCCTCCTTCACGGAGCAGCTCGACACGGGGACGTCGAGCACGTCCCGCACCTCGCGCGCCACCAGCTCCCCCATCTCCGGCGACGGGTCGACCACGACCAGGCGCTCGGGTTGGGTGGCCTTGAGCCAGCGTCCCATCGCCTCGCGGATCTCCAGCCCCGAGTGTCCCTTGCGGAACGCGGCGCAAAGGGAGAGACGGATCATCTCGTCCAGGCCGCGGGCTTCTTCAAGGGAAGCGGGCGCGCCGCGCCGCACGAACACGCCGGCGCCCCGGCGCAGCTCGACGTGGCCGGCGACCTCCAGGTCATGGTAGGCGGCGGAGACGGTGTTTGCGTGCAGCTCGAGGCGTCGAGCGAGGGCGCGCACGCTGGGCAGGCGCTGGCCGGGAGCGAGGTGGCCCCCCAGGATCTGCATCCGGAGCTGGGCCACGAGCTGGTCCCGGACGGGCACACCGCCCCGGCGATTCAGAACGAGATCCATGGATCGAGGGCTCGAAGCTTGGGGGGGATTATGGACCGACACGCCCTCGGGGCGCCACGGTTGCCGATGCGTTCTCCTCCTCAGGGCCGGGGAACGGGGCGCCGAGAGAGAAGCACCACGAGGGCGAGACCCGAAGCACCCGAGGCGAGCTGGAACACGTTCTGCCACGGATCCCACCACTCCCGGCTGAAGGCGAGGCCCTGGGCGGCGAAGAGGGCGAGGAGGAGGAGGAGCTTCGCCTCGCGCACCCTCAGGAACTGGACGAGGGTCACGACGGTGGCGGCGACGTAGAACCCGACCAGGTCAATCCCCCGCGGCCGCGGGCGCTACGTCCACGAGCACGTCGTAGAAGGTCGCGCCCCCGCCCATGTCCGTGAGCTCCTGGCCGGTCACGGCGTTGGCGTTGCGCCCGCCCGGGCACATCTTCGCCCACCAGATCGAGAGCCCGACCACGAGGCCGGGCCGCGCCGCGTCGGAGACGCGGGCCCGGGCCAGGAACGCGCCGCGGTCGTTGAAGACGCGAACCCTCTGACCCTCGCGGATCCCCCGCGCCTCCGCGTCCTTTGGGTGCACGGTCACGCTCGCCTCGCCCTCGCGCCGGACGAAGACGGGCTGCGCGGAGAAGGTCGAGTTCAGGAAGTGGTGCGCGGGCGGCGAGATGAAGGCCAGCGGGTACTGCCGAGCGCGCTCCGGCGAGGTATGGACGCTCTCGCGCGGCGGGACGAAGCCCGCGAGAGGATCGAGACCCTCCTTCTCGAGCCCTTCCGAGCGGATCTCGCATTTCCCGGACGGGGTGGGCACGCCTCCCTCCGCGAAGGGGACGTGGGGGTCGGACACGCTCAGCCGCACCGAGCCCTCGCGCTCGAGGCGCTCGAAGGTGATCCCGCGCAGGTGGGGGTGGCTCCAGTCCATCGCCTGGCGCGCCATCTCCTCGTCGTCGTCGCGCAGGCAAGGGTGGTCGAGCCCCATTCGCGCGGCCAGCCGCCGGAAGACCTCGGTGTTGGGCAGGCTCTCGCCCACCGGAGCGATCGCGGGGCGGCTGAGGCTGAGGTAGAGGTGCCCGTAGGCCTTGTGCAGGTCGTAGTGCTCGAGGGTGGTGGTCGCGGGGAGGACGATGTCGGCGAAATCCACGGTGTCGGTCGCGAAGAGATCGTGGACGACGGTGAAGAGGTCCTCGCGCGCGAGCCCCGCCCGCACGCTCTCCTGGTCAGGCGCGACCGCCCCGGGGTTCGCGTTGTAGACGAACAGGGCCTTCACCGGCGGCTCGAGCGTCCGGTCGGTCAGGATCCGCCCGAGCTGGCTCATGTTCAGGGTACGCGTGCCGGGAGGGATGAGGTCGGGCCGCTCGAGGGCCTCGGTGGCCACCGGGAAGGTTCCCGACGTGGAGAGAAGCACTCCGCAGCCGGGATGGCGCCAGGCCCCGGTGAGAGCGGGCAGGCAGGCGATGGTGCGCACCGCCATGCCCCCGCCGGCATGGCGGTTGAGGCCGTAGTTGATGCGGATGGCCGAGTGCTTCGTGCTCCCGTACTCGCGGGCGAAGCTCTCGACCTCGCCGGGGGAAAGGCCGGTGGTGGCCGCGGCCTTCTCGGGCGTCCATTCCCGCGCCCGCTCGCGCAATTCCTCCCACCCCACCGCGTGCCGCTCCAGATAGTCCCGGTCGAGAAGGCCGTCACGAAAGACGACGTGCATCACGCCCAGGGCGAGGGCCGCGTCGGTCCCCGGCAAGAGGGCGAGGTGGGCGTCCGACTTCTCGGCGGTGCGCGACCGGTAGGGGTCGACCGTGACGAGGCGCGCCCCGCGCCGGCGGGCCTCCTCCACGAAGGGCCAGAAGTGAACGTTGGAGCTGACGATGTTGGCCCCCCAGGCCACGATCAGCCGCGCGTGGACCACGGCCTCGGGGTCGAAGCCGATCGTCTTCCCCATCGTGGCCCGGTAGCCGGCGCCTCCCGCGCTGGCGCAGATGGTGCGGGCGAGCAGGCTCGCGCCGAGGGCGTGGAAGAAGCGCCGATCCATGCTCCCGTAGGAGAGCAGGCCCATGTTGCCCGCATATGAATAAGGAAGGATGGCCTGGGGTCCGTGGGCGGCGATCACGGCCCGGAAGCGGTCGGCGATCTCGTCGAGCGCCGCCTCCCAGGTGGTCCGCTCGAACCGGCCCTGCCCCTTGGCGCCCGTCCGCCGCAGGGGGTGCCGGAGGCGGTCCGGGCTGTAGACCCGCTCGAGGTACCGGTTGACCTTGACGCAGAGGAAGCCCTGGGTGAACCGGTGCGAGGGGTCGCCGCCGATCGTGACCGCGCGGCCGTCCTCGACCCCCACCGTCATCACGCACGTGTCCGGGCAGTCGTGGGGGCAGACGACCCTGGCGGTGTAGGCGGCCATCTACTCTCCGCGGACGGGGGTGGGCCGCCCCGTCTCGTCCACGGCCACCAGCACCACCTCCGCCTCCGTGACCTTGACCCGCTCGCCCCGCCCGCTGCCCCAGCGCTCCGCCTCCACCGTGACCTTGACCGTGATGGACGTTCGGCCCACGCGCGTCGTCTCCGTGAAGAAGTTCACGATGTCGCCGAGGAAGACGGGCTCGTGGAACTCCACCTCGTGCATCGCCTTCGTCACGAAGCGGCGGGACGCGACCTTGCGCGCCTCCACCGCGGAAGCGAGGTCGACGTGGGACAGGATCACCCCTCCGAAGATCGTGCCCAGGGCGTTCGTGTCCTTGGGCAGGAGCAGGACCTTGATCGCGGGGATTCGCTCGTCCGACATGTCAAGAAGGATACCGCGAACGACCCGTTCAACCGAGGTGCTGGCGGCGGCCGGACGCGTCCACGCTGCCGGTGCGGACGCTCTCCAGGACCGCCGGTCCTGCCTGCTTCGGCGCTGTCGAGAACGGCCGCCTGGTAACGGGAGGAGTGGGCGCCCTGAAAATTGCCGTGCGCGCAAACGTAGATCTCGGCCGTCACCGCCTCCCCTTCCTCGGGCATGACGACGACGGTCTGGCGGGGCAGGTGAGTGCTCTCCTGGGAGTCGAGCTGGCCCAGGTCCTCGGGGGTCAGGCCTTCTACGAGGACTCCGACGATGACCCCCTCGGGGTGTTGCTCCGCATTCAGCACCCCGCCCTGCCAGTCTTCGCGATACACGTTCCACACCCGCCGCCATCCGGGAAGGCGCGCCACCCGGTACTTGAAGACCCGAGCGCGGTCCCCCAGCACCATCACGAAGCCTTCCGCCGTCATGAGGGTTCCGTAGGCGAACAGGTTCATCCGTCGACCGCCATGCTAGGCAAGCGTACTGGATTCTGCTACAGTCCTCGGTCTTGGGCGAGCCCGATCCCGGGCTCGCGGAACTGGAGAAAGGGCCATTTCGAACAAGGTCTTCGTGGGCAACCTGAGCTTCGACGTGACCCGCGAGGAGCTCATCGAGGCCTTCAGCGCCGCGGGCAAGGTCGTGGACGCCAAGGTTCCGACGGACCGGGAGACCGGTCGCCCCCGCGGCTTCGCCTTCGTGGAGTTCGAGAACGACGAGGCGGCCCAGAAGTCGATCACGCTCATGAACGGGCGCGACCTGAAGGGACGCCCCCTCCGCGTGAACGAAGCGGAGAATCGCCCGCCCCGCGCTGCGGGCTCGCCCCCGCCGTTCCGACCCCGGCCGGGCGGCCCTCCTTCTTCGTTTCGTGGCGGCCCTCCCTCTTCTTTCCGTGGCGGCCCTCCCTCGAGCTTCCCACCCCCCGGTTCCGAGTTCGAAAAGGGCGGCGAAGGCCGGCGCCGCGGGTTCCGCGGAAGCGGGGGCAACCGCGACCGCCAGGCCGGCGGGAGCGAAACCCGCGGGCGGCCACCCGGCAAGCCGCGCAACCCGCGCCGCCGGCGCGACGACATCAAGGACGACGACGACTTCTAGGCGGGGGCCCTCGATGCTCGGGCGCCCCTTCTCTAGCAGCCTCCGCATCTCCGACAAGGGGGGGACGCCATGGAAGTGAAGCCGACTCGACATCTCGGGTTCCAGCTCCTGGGAGTGTGGCTGATCGCCGGGGCCGTCTTGCAGCTTTCGGGAGGGGTCCTGGCCGGGCTGGGCTTCCTGCTCCCGCCGCTCGCCTTCGTCGCCGGGTTGTTGATCCTGATCGGCCGCTAGCGGGCGGGCACGGCCGGTCCGCAGGCCGCGAAGGACTTCTGTCCCGCTTCCGATCCCAGGAAGGCCACGAACGCGCGAGCCGTCTCCGGTCGCGTCGCCTGGACGGAGACCGCCGCGGTCACCCGCAGCGGGCGGACGTCCAGCCGGTGGATCTCGCCGGGGCCGGCGAGCGACAGGGGAACGATGGCCACCGGAGCGCCGCGCAGCAGGTCGGGCTCGGTCGTCTCGCGCACCCGGGCCCCTCCGCGCTCCGCGAGCGCGCGGCGCGCTTCGTAGGCGGCGGGACCTCCGAGGATCACGACCTCCACGTTCCCGCCCTCCACGTCGGACAGCGATCGAACGCGCGCGGCGCTGGTGGCCGCCACCGCCAGCACCCAGGGGATGTCGGCCACGTCCACGTCGCTCTGCACGACGCCTTCCCCCCCCTCGAGGACGCGGGTCAGCTCGACGCTCGCGCCTACGAACGCGTCCACCGGCCCCGAGCCCGACAGGGGACCGGTCTCGAGAGCCACCGGGATCCCGCGACTCGTCTCCCAGGCCCGGGCCGCGGCCTGCACGCAGGGAGCCGCCGCGGGCGAAACCCGAACGCGCAGGGGGGACTCGCCGGCTCCCGCGACCGGGAGTGCAATGGCGAGGAGCAGCAGCCCGCCCGCCTCGATCATCCGCGTGTTCATCTCGTTCTGCACGTTGACCGTCGCGCGACGTGTACTGTAGCATGCCTTCCATTCGAGGCGCCCCTGCTCTTCCGAGCCTTCACTCCCTCCATCACGCGCACGTCGGCGACAACCCTGGCGGCCCGCGCTTTCCTGACCGTGCTCACCGCGATCCCGCTCGCGTGCGGCGGGGGTGACTCCGGCCCTTTGCCCGCCCGGCCGGAGCTGATCGAGCCCGCGGGGGGAGCCCGGCTCGATACCGACACGCCCACCTTCGTCGTCCGCAACGCCGAAGGCTATGACCAGGGCCAGGGTGCCACCTATACGTTCCGGGTGGCGGTGGCGGCCACGGACCGCTTCGTGGCCAGCCTCACCGTCACCGCGGGACAGGGTCAGACCGCCGCCCTCTTCCCCGCCCCCCTGCTCCGCGGAGCCACGCTCTCCTGGCGCGTGTCCGCGAACAACACCGCGGGGAGGGAGGTGGTGTCCGACAGCGCGACCTTCCGTCTGCCTGCCGTCCAGTGCGGCACGTCCCGCGATCCCTACGCCAAGACGGTGACGGAGTCCTGGCTCTCCGCCTGCTCGCTCGCCCACAACACCTACAACAATCCCCAGGAGGTCCTGGGCGCCCCCAACGCGGGCGGCGTCGGTCCGAGCGGCTTCTTCGGCTTCGAGAGCCTCGGCGACGGGGGGTTCACGAGCGTCGACATGCAGGCCTGCGCGCAGGACCGTCCGGGACCGGACGTGCGCGTGTTCCAGTCCGTGTCCAGCGAGCCGGTCACGCTCTACGCCTCCAGCACCGGCACCGGGCCGTGGGTCGTGCTCGATTCGCGCGTGTTCTGCGGCAACCGTCTCCCGGGCACCTTCTCGAACTATTGCGACTTCGACCTCGGGCAGGCCGGGCTCGAGGAGGCCCGTTACTTCAAGGTCGAGGACGGCGAGCTCTTCCCCTGTCCCGGCGGCACCACCAGCGAGGGCGCGGACATCGACGCCGTGCAGATCCTGAGCTTGAAGCCGTGATGGCCAGGCGCATTCTTCTCGCCTTCGTGGGGGCCACGCTCCTCGCCGCTTGTGGAAGCGACAACTCCGTGGAGCCCTCGCCCCCCGTTCCCCCCGTGACCGCTCCCATTTCCGGGCTCTACACCCTCGTCATCCAACCCGGGCCTTCGTGCGCCACCCCCAGCCCCCCCTACCAGATCGTGGTGCAGGCCACCCAGATCACGAACGGCAGCCGGACCGAGCTGCGGGCGACGCTTCCCGGCAACGATCCCACCCTCGCGCTGGAGATGCTCTACACCTCGCCGGGAATGCTCCGGGGCCCGCTGGGCACCCAGACCGACGTGGAGGCCATCGGGGGCACGTTCGTCTGGTTCCGCATGATCGGAATGGGAACCGTGTCGCGGGCGGCCGACGGCCGGGGGGAGGTCGTGAACGGCCCGATGACGGGCGACCTCTCGGTCACGCCCGTGGTGGGCGTTCCCGTGGACTGCGTGGGCGCCAGCAATCTCTGGTCGCTGCGCGCGCGCTAGGAGTGGCTCCGCGGGGATGATCCTTCCCGGCCTCCTCGCCCTGCTCGCGGCGACCGCCCCTGCCCGCGACTTCGCGGAGGAGCGCATGCTCCTCGATCGCCGGCTCGAGACCCTTCGGCGCATCCTCCCCGACGGTCCCAGTCCCCTCGCCGACGTCGCCCACGTCCGCCAGCTCGCGGAGGCGGCGAAGGTCCTGCGCGTGGAGGTGACGGCTCGCCCCCCCGTGGAGGCGCCGACGCGCGGAGAAGTGGTGGTGGACGTGGTGGGGTTCGGACGCTTCGTGGAAGTGGACCGCTTCTTCCGCTCCGTGGCCCTCTCCCCCCGGCTCCTCGACGTGGAGAGCCTCACCCTGACCGCCACGCCCGAAGACGTGATCAAGCTGACCACGGTGGTTCGCGTGCCTTTCCGCCCCTTGAGGGCCCCGCTTCCCCCGCCCCCGGACAGCGCGCGGGGCCGCCCTACGGGAGTGGCGCGGCCGGTGCTCGAGACCTACTACCGCGACCAGGCGCTCGCCCTCGCCAAGTCGGAGACGATCGCCGCCCTCCGCCGCGCCCGGCGCAACCCCCGGCTCTTCCTCTCCGAGCTCGCCGCGATCATCCGCGACCGGCCCGTCGTCCTGAGCTTCGCCTCCGCGGGCGAGGATTTCGTGGTCCGGGGCCTCGGAGTGGGCGAGGGGCCGATGCGGGCGCTGGAGAGCCGGTTCGAAAAGGGCTTCTTCCGCGTCACGGAGTTCCTCATGGCCCGGCAGGGCGGGTGCCACCGCTTCGAGGTCAAGGGCCGCGCCCCCGTGGCGGGCAGCGAGGCGGAGCTCCCGCTGCCCGCCGAGGACCCGTTCGAACAGGACGACGCGCCGTGCCGCGTGGACCGCGACGCCTCGCGCGCGGTCTTCGTCAAGGCCCCCAACACCAAGACGCCGGGCCAGGGCTCGCTCACCCTGCGCCTGCGCGACGTGGACTACGCGGACGTTTTCCGCGTGATCCACCTGCTCACCGGACAGGGCTTCCTCGTGGACGGCGACGTGGTCGGGCGGGTGAGCATGGACCTCAACAAGGTCACCCTGACCGAGCTGCTGGCGAGCCTGGAGAAGAGCGGCGTCGACATCCAGGACTCGGGGCCCGTCCGTCGCGTCTCCGCGACGAAGCTCGGTCCCGCCCGGGCCGGCCCCGGGGGAGGACAGCCCTCCGCCAGCTTCGCGCTGAAGCGCACCGAGGTGCGGGAGATCCTGGCCGTGATGACGGACATGGACCCCGGTCTCGCCGCGCTCGGGCCGCCCGGCTTCCTGGGACGAGTGAGCCTCTGGGCCAAGGACGTGCCCGTCTCGGACCTTCGAGCCTCGCTTCTCGCAGCCGCGGGCCTCACCGAGCGCATCGAGGAAGGGCGACGGCTTCTCGCCCGCACGCCCGGCCCGGAAGAGGCCCTGCAGCCGGTGGCCGGCACCGCCCCCGAGCGACGGCTGGTGCTGGGACCCCAGGATCTCGCGGTGATCGAGTTCGAGCTGGCGGGAGTGGCTTCGTCGGGTGAGGGCTGGTTCGCGTTCGCCTACTCGCCGACGGGTGAGCTCGACGCATACAAGCCGGGCGACTCCATGGCCGACGCGATCGTCAAGTCAGTGGACTCCACGGACGCGGTGCTCGAGACCGACGAGGGCCCGATCCGTCTGACCGTCCCGCCTCTTCCGAAGTAGGCACGCGCAAAAAGACCCGGGAGCGCAATGCTTCCCGGGTCGTAATCGGGCTTGCTGCCCCGCGCACCGTCAGGGTGCGCGTTCTTTTCAAACTGAACGTACGAACGGCGGGCCTGGCGGCCCCGACCTAGCCCGGCGGAGTGCCCTCGATCGTCATGGGGTGCTCCTTCGCGTACGGCACCGCGCCCGCGACCGGACGTCTTCGGCGTGCCCCCTCCAACAGGCAGCGGGCGCGTCCTGCCGCAAAGATGAGCCCGCGGGCACGGCGTGTCAAGAGGGAAAAAACGGCTACTTCACTTCCCAGGTATCGCCGGCGCGCAGGAGCTGGCCGAGGTCGCCCTTGCCCTTCTTCTGGATGATCTGGCGGATCTGCTCGCTCACGCCGTCTTCGTACCGCGGGGCGTCCACTGCCCGGAGGACGCCGATCGGCGTGGGGAACCCCGGGGTCTGGTCCATGCGCGAGAGGAGGAAGGCATAGGCCGGGTTCGGGTTGCGCTCGTCGTGGACGATCAGGTCCTTCTCGGTCATGCCGTTGCCGAGGGACACCACCTCGAGCTCCAGCCCGTTCCTCCGGATCCCCTTGTCCTTGTTCTTTCCGAAGACGAGGGGATGGCCGTGCTCGACCGCGATCGTGTGGTCCTCGCGTACGTCCTTTTCCGTCTGCGAGGCCCAGGCCCCGTCGTTGAAGATGTTGCAGTTCTGCAGGATCTCCAGGAACGCGGAGCCCTGGTGGGCCGCCGCCTTCTTGAGCGTGGCCTTGAGATGCGGCTGGAAGACGTCCACGGAGCGGGCCACGAAGGTGGCCTCCGCCCCGAGGGCGAGCGACAGCGGGTTGAAGGGGCGGTCGATCGAGCCGTACGGCGTCGACTTCGCCTTCTTGCCGATCTCGGAGGTCGGCGAGTACTGCCCCTTGGTGAGCCCGTAGATCTTGTTGTTGAAGAGCAGGACCTTCAGGCCCACGTTGCGGCGCAGCATGTGGATCGTGTGGTTGCCGCCGATGGAGAGCGCGTCCCCGTCACCGGTCGCCACCCAGACGTCCAGCTCCGGCCGCGCGATCTTGAGACCGGTGGCCACCGCGGGCGCGCGCCCGTGGATCGAGTGGAAGCCGAAGGTGTTCATGTAGTACGGGAAGCGGCTGGAGCAGCCGATGCCCGAGACCACCACGAAATTCTCGCGGGGAATCCCGAGCTCCGGGAACACGGACTGCACCGCGGACAGGATCGCGTAGTCCCCGCAGCCCGGGCACCAGCGCACTTCCTGGTCGGTCTGGAAGTCCTTCTTCGTGTAGACGGGCAGGGTCGCAGTCACTGGATCAGCTCCTCGATCTTTGCTTCGATTTCCGACTGCTTGAAGGGCTTGCCCTGGACCTTGCTGTAGCTGATCGCGTCCACGAGGTACTTCGCCCTCAGCATCCACACGAGCTGGCCGAGGTTCATCTCGGGCACCACGACCTTCTTGTAGCGCTTCAGGACCGCCCCGAGGTTCTTGGGAAGCGGGTTCAGGTGCCGGAGGTGCACGTGGCCGATCTTGCGGCGCCCCTTGTCGCGCTGGGCCCGCAGGGCCGCAGTGATCGCTCCGTAGGTGGAGCCCCAGCCCACGATAAGGAGGTCGCCCTCGGGATCGCCCACGGGAACCACGTCGGGCACGTCCTGGACCACGAGCTCCACCTTCTTCGCCCGAAGCTGCACCATGCGCTCGTGGTTCAGCGGCTCGTAGTTCACGTTCCCGGTGGTCTCCTGCTTCTCGAGGCCGCCCACGCGGTGCTCGAGCCCGGGCGTGCCGGGCACGGCCCAGGGCCGGGCCAGGGTCTCCGGGTCGCGCGAGTAGGGCTGGAAACCTGCGGGCTCCTTGCGGAACGTCACCGGGAAGTCGGGGAGCTCGTCGAGATCGGGGATCCGCCAGGGCTCGGCCCCGTTGGCCAGGTAGCCGTCGGAGAGGACGATCACCGGCACCATGTACTTGAGGGCGATGCGGCTCGCCTCGAGGGCGACCCAGAAGCAATCGCCCGGCGTCGACGCCGCGAGCACGGGCAGGGGGGCTTCCGAGTTGCGGCCGAAGACGGCCTGGAACAGATCGGCCTGCTCGGTCTTCGTGGGCAGCCCCGTCGAAGGGCCCCCGCGCTGGATGTCGCAGATGACGAGGGGCAGCTCGACGGCGATGGCGAGGCCGATGGCCTCCATCTTGAGGGCCATGCCCGGGCCAGAGGTCGTGGTGAGGGCAAGGGCTCCGCCGTAGGCCGCGCCGATCGCGGAGGTGACGGCCGCGATCTCGTCCTCCGCCTGGAACGTGATCACCCCGAACTCCTTGTACATCGACAGCTCGTGAAGGATGTCGGAGGCGGGAGTGATCGGGTAGCTGCCCTGGAAGAGCGGGAGGCCCGCCTTCTGCGCCGCGGCCACAAACCCGAGGGCGAGCGCGGTGTTGCCGGACAGGTTGCGGTAGGTCCCGGGGAGGAGCTTCGCGGGGGGGATGTCGTAGGTGACCTGGAAGGCCTCGGTGGCCTCGCAGTAGGAGTAGCCCGCCTTCATGGCGAGCTTGTTGGCCTCGGCGAGCACCGGCTTCTTGCCGAACTTGTCGTCCAGCCAGCGGTAGGTCGGATCCATCGACCGGTTGTAGAGCCAGTAGCACATGCCGAGGGCGAAGAAGTTCTTGCACCGGTCCATGCTCTTGGCGTCGAGGCCGAGCTCCGCGAGGGCGAGCCGCGTGAGCTTGGTCAGCTCCACCGGGAAGAGCCGGTAGCCCTCGAGCGAGTGGTCCTCGAGCGGGTTCACGGTCATCTGCGCCTTCTTGAGGTCGGTCTCCTTGAAGTTGTCGACGTTCACGATGAGGATGCCGCTGCGCTTCAGGTCCGCGAGATTGGTCTTGAGCGCGGCCGGGTTCATGACGATCAGCACGTCCACCGCATCCCCCGGCGTGTAGACGTCGGTGGCCCCGAAGTTGATCTGGAAGCCGGAGACCCCGGGCAGCGTCCCCGCAGGGGCACGGATCTCCGCCGGGAAGTCGGGGAAGGTGGAGAGGTCGTTGCCGAACAGGGCAGTCGTGTTCGTGAACTGGCTGCCCGTGATCTGCATCCCGTCGCCGGAATCACCCGCAAAGCGGATGACGGCGCTTTCCAGTACTTCCTTTTTTCTAGGGACTTTAGGGGGTGCTTCCGTGGTCGCCATGGGTACCCTTGACCTCGCTTCCCGGCCATCCGGACTCGTCGGAAAGCCGACAATTCTTGATTATAGCATCGGCGCCAGACCGACCCCGGGCGAGCCCTTGAGGCCGCACCCCTATAATCCGACTGCCGGGAGGAGCAAATGGCGAAATGGATCGGGGGCTTCCTCGTCGTTCTCGTCGCGGCGGCGGCTGGCCTCTATTACCTCGTCTACCGACCCCAGAAGCAATCCCTGGACGCCGCCCAGCTCCAGCTCGCGGCCGCCCAGCGCGAGACGGCGTCGCTGCGCGGCCGCGTCACCGACCTCGAGAGCATCCGCGACCAGCTCCAGCGCACGAGCACCGACCTGCAGCAGCAGGTGGCCGCGAAAGAGAAAGAGCTTGAGGCTCTCCACTCCACCCAGGACGAGCTGGTCGAGGGACTGAAGCAGGAGATCGCCGACCGCCAGGTCCAAGTGGAGAGGATTCGGGACCAGATCCGCGTCGACATGGTGGACGAGATCCTGTTCGACTCCGGGGAGGCGACCCTCAAGCCCGCCGGCATCGAGGTCATCAAGAAGGTGGGCGGCGTCCTCAAGAAGACGTCGAACCGCCGGATCGAGGTGCAGGGCCACACCGATAACGTGCCGATCAAGGGCGCGCTCGCCAAGCGCTTCCCGACGAACTGGGAGCTCTCCGCGGCCCGCGCCACCAACGTGGCGCGGTTCCTCCAGGATGAAGCGGGGCTCGATCCCACCCAGCTCTCGGCCACGGCCTATTCGGAGTACATGCCGAAGGGCTCGAACGATACCGAAGAGGGGCGCCGCCAGAACCGCCGGATCGAGATCCTGCTCGGCCCGGTGACCGTTCCCGACAAGGCGGCCGGCCCCTGACCGTCACCCCGATCGCCCGGCGCGGTCTCGTCGCCCTCTGGCTGGCCGGGGCCGGGCTCGTCATCGCCGGCCTCGCCGGCGAGCTGTGGCTGCGCGTCGAGCGAGAGCGGGCCTGGAAGGCCACGGAGCCGTACCGGACCGGCAACGTCTTCTTCGCGAACAGCATGGAGATGAACGCGGGCAACCGCGGGCTCTGGCGCAAGCCCTGGCGCAAGTACGAGCCGGGGGCCAAGGTCGAGCTCTCCGTCGGGGGCGAGCGCTTCCGGATCGAGATCAACCGTCTCGGCTATCGCACCCGCGAGTTCGCGGAGAGAAAGCCCGCGGGCACGGTGCGCGTGCTGTGCATCGGGGGCTCCACGACGGTGGCCGGACGCACGAACGACGAGACTTATCCGGCCCTGCTCGAGGCCAAGCTGCTCCGGCGCTGGCCGGGCCTCCCTCTCGAAGTCCTGAACCTCGGGGTCAGCGGGGTGGGGAGCGAGCTCTGGCTGGAGTGGCTGGACAAGCTCCTCGCCTGGGACCCCGACGTCATCGTCCAATACGAGGCGATCAACGACATCGCGTGGTCGGAGCTGCCCCACTACGCGGCCCGGCATCCCGCGCGGAGGCTGCTCTACGCCAGCCTCCTCCTGGAGCGCCTCTTCGGCTTCGACCCCGCCGACCTCGATCCGGAGGTGGAGGAAACGCTGGAGCGCCGCCGCGAGATGGACCGGCGCTGCCGGGAGCGGCACGTGGCCTATCTGGGCGCGACCTTCGCCGCGCCCGACGCGACGCGGGCGAGCCCCGACTTCCACCGCCTGCTCGACGTGAGTGCGGAGTTCTGGACCCGCCACTTCCCGTTGCGCCGCTACGCCGCCTACGCGGCCCTCCTCGCCCGCCACAACGCGCTCTTCCGGGACTTCGCGGATCGCCACCGCATCAATCGCGTGCTCGTCCACGAGACGCTCACGAACCCCGCGCTCTTCGTGGACGCCTGCCACTTCACCCCGGAGGGGATCGACCGCCTGGCCGGAGTCTTCGAGCCCGCGGTAGCCGACCTCGTGGACGACCGCGCGGGCTTCCGGGAGTGGGCGGCCCGCGCGCGCTGAGAGCGGTCGGGGGTTTCGTTTCGGAACGACGCGGAAAAGCATACGATACCCGCCTCGTCACAGCCGACCGGACACTTCGCTTTCACGGAGGGAACCGATGACAGGGATCGCTCTCGTGCTCCTTTTCGGGTTGTCCCCGTCTGCGCCCGCGGCCGGGTCGCGGAGCTTCGGAAAGCCTCTCGAGGGCTGGCCGAAGACGAGCCTCGAATCCGTTCTCGCGAGCCCGCAGAACGGCGAGCGCGTCCGGCTGGAAGGTCGGATCAGCAAGGTCTGTCAGCAGAAGGGCTGCTGGCTCGAGCTGAAGGAGGGCGAGCGGTCCGTGCTCGTGACCTTCGAGGGTTATTCGTTCTTCATCCCCAAGGCGTCGGCGGGGCAGGAGGTGGTCCTCGAGGGCCGCGTGAAGCTCAAGCCGCGGTCGCGGGAAGAGATCCAGCACTTGCAGGCCGAGGGCGGAGGACCCGCGGCCGCGGCCCGGGTGGAGGTGGTGGCGAGAGGCCTCGAGATCCGGCCCCCGGCTCCCTGACCGGGGGCCGTAGCGCCCCGCGCTACTCCTCCTTGCGCGCGCGACGCAGGAGGCCGAGGGCGTCCTCGGTGAAGTACTTGACGGCGAGGCTGCTGCGCACGGGCGATTGGCGGAGCGCCTCGAGGTACTCGTCGAGGGCGGCGAGGAGGCTCCCGTCCTCCTTCCGCACGGCCCAGGCCGCGGTCAAGGGCGTGCCCAGGAAGATCCCCGCTTCGAGGGCAGGGTCGTGCTTGCGGGCGAGCGCGTAGTCGAACACGGCCACCACCGTCGCCGCGATCCGGCCCTTCCGGAGCGCGTCGAGAGCGTCGTTGAGGTCGGCGCACGGCACCTGGTTAGAGGCCGGCACGCCGGCCTCGGTTGCGGCTTCGGCCCAGGTGGTGCCGGGGATGACGCCCACCCTGAGCCCCCGCAGCTCCCCCACGGTGGCGACCGGCGGCGAGGGCCGGCGCGTCACCACCACGTGGCGAACCGGGTAAATCTCCTTCGTGAAGGAGATGCGCTTGCGCCGCGCTTCGGTGTCCACGATCCCGACGATGAGATCGCCTTCGCCCTTGACGAGCATCGGGATGATCTGGTCCCAGTTCTTCACCGGCACCACCTGGACCTCGAGCTTGCGCGCGCGGGCGAAGCCCTCGACCAGCTCCCGCTCGAAGCCCGGGGCTCCCCCCGACGCGAACGAGAAGACCTCGGGCATCTCGTCCGAGGAGGCGAGGACCCGCAGCCGACCGGGCAGGCGCGGGGAAGGCAGGTCGGCGGCGGCAAGCGCCGCGGCGAGGCCCGCCACCAGGACGGTCGCGAGAAGGGCTCGATGGCGCATGACTCTGGCCTCCCGACTTCTCCGCCTGCAAACAAGCAACCGTCGTGCCGCCGGCGAGAGCCCCGGGTCCCGGGGATTGGCGACCGGCGGGACGTCGTCCGAACGGGGTTCGGACATTCGGGTCCGAAAAGCGGACCCACTCCCCGATCGTCGCGCTAGACGCCTCGTTAGAACTCGACCCAGGCGCCGACGCGCTTCTCCTGCGCCCGTCGGTAGACGTGGTCGGCCGCCCACAGGTCTTCCACCGCCAGGCCGAGCGATTTGAAGAGCGTGATCTCGTCGTGCGCGGTCCGGCCCGAGGCCGCTCCGATCAACACCTCGCCCAGCTCCGCCCGGATGTGCCCCTCCGGGATCGCCCCTTCGCGCACGGCGAGACGATAGTCCCCGGCCTCGTTCTCCGCCGACTCGCGGCGGTCGACGAAGACGGAGGCCGCGGCCATGGTCGCCCCGTCGACCTCGCGCCGGTCGGGCACGCTCGCCCCCACGACGTTGAGATGGGTGCCCGCCCCGATCCAATCGCGGCGGACGACGGGCTCGGCCGCGCTGGTCACGGTGACGACGAGATCCGCGCCGCGGACCGCCTCCTCCGCGGTGGCCACGGCCTCGATCGCACACGGGGCGGTGGCTTCGCGAGCGAAGGCACGCGCCCGCTCGGGTCGCCGGCTCGCCACCCGGATGCGACGCAGGGGACGCACCCGCGCCATCGCCTCGAGATGCGACCGGGCCTGCACGCTCGAGCCGAGGAGGGCCAGGTCACCGGACTCCTCACGGGCGAGGGCGCGGGTGGCGACCGCGGAGACCGCGGCGGTGCGGATCGCGGTGATCGCGGAGGCGTTCATGAGCGCCTTTAGCTCGCCCGTCTCCCCGTCGAAGAGGGTCACGCTCCCCTGGTGCGCGTCGAGTCCGCGCGCCACGTTGCCGGGGAAGACGCCGATCGTCTTCACGCCGAAAGCGGGGGCGGCGCCGGCGCGATACGCCGGCATCGATGCCAGGAGCCCCGCGGCCCCCGGAGGCCGGAAGACGAGACGAAGCGGCTGGTGGGCGCGACCCCGGGCCAGCTCCGCGAGGGCCTCGGCCATGAGCTCGATGCAGTCGGCCATGGGAAGCAGCCCCTCGACCTCGGAATGGCTCAGGACCAGGACCTTCGGCATGGCTTGCGATGATACGGTGAGTGGGGCGGGGCGGCGTCGACCCCGGGCTAGCGGTGCGGGGAAAGAGCTTCGGCCACGAGCGCGTCCTGCTCCGCCACGTGGATCTTGTGCGATCCGGGGGGCGGGGGAAGCGCTGGCCGCGCGGCCGACGTAGAGGAGGGGCCGCCCGCTCCCCACGTCCCCATCGAGGAAACGCTCGCGGACGAAGCGCCAGGCCCCCGGAACGGGGCCAGATTTAGCTTGACCGCTTCCCCCGGAGGGGGAGTAGTCTGCCTCCGCAACGGTGACCGGAGGTGGAGGACGCTTCGGGACGCGCCAATCCGCTCAAGGCACGCGGCTGACGTGGAGGTTGAGGGCAGGACCCCTCCTCATTGCCCTCGGTGACGCCTGCCGGGCCCCGACCGCGACGTAGCCGTCGGGGACGCGGAACGAGATGGTCATCGGTGCCGGTGAACGCCCAATTGGGAAGGAGCGCAGTATGAGTCAAGCCGCAGAAGCGATAGGCGCGAACGTCAGGCTCAGCGGGGTGGTCAGCCAGTTCATTGCGCAGAAGCGGAAGCTCTTGATCGACGGCAAATGGCTGGACGCCGCGTCGGGCAAGACGTTCGAGGTCTACAACCCGGCGACGGGTGAAGTGATCGCTCACGTCGCCGAGGGGGACAAAGAGGATATCGACCGCGCGGTAAGGGCCGCGCGCAAGGCGTTCGAAACGGGCCCCTGGTCGAAGATGACGCCCTCGGAGCGCGGACGCATCGTCTGGAAGCTCGGTGACCTGCTGCTGGACAACCTCGAGGAGTTCGCGGAACTGGAATCGCTCGATAACGGCAAGGCGGTGGGGGTAGCGCGAGCCGCCGACGTGCCGCTGGCGGCCGACCTGTTCCACTACATGGCGGGTTGGGCCACCAAGCTCGAGGGCAATACCATCCCGCTCTCGGTGCCCTACACGCCCGGCCAGAGCTACCACGCCTACACGCGCCGCGAACCGATTGGCGTCGTCGGCCAGATCATTCCGTGGAACTTCCCGTTGCTGATGGCCGCGTGGAAGCTCGGCCCGGCGCTGGCCACCGGGTGCACGGTGGTGCTGAAGCCGGCGGAGGAGACCCCGCTGACCGCGCTCCGTCTCGGTGAGCTGTTCGAGAAGGCCGGTCTGCCGCCGGGTGTCGTCAACATCGTCCCTGGCTTCGGTGAGACCGCGGGCGCGGCGCTCGCCGCTCATCCCGACGTCAACAAGATCGCGTTCACGGGATCCACCGAGGTGGGGAAGCTGATCGTCAAGGCGGCCGCGGGCGACCTCAAGAAGGTCTCGCTCGAGCTCGGGGGCAAGTCCCCCAACATCGTCCTCGCCGACAGTGACGTCGAGGCCGCGATTCCCGGGGTGGCCAGCGCCATCTTCTTCAACCACGGCCAATGCTGCTGCGCGGGCTCACGCCTGATGATCCAGGACAAGATCTTCGACCAGGTCGTGGAGGGCGTCGCCGCGCAGGCCAAGCAGATCAAGCTCGGGCCGGGGCTCGATCCGTCCACGCAAATGGGTCCGCTCGTCTCCACCACCCAGTTCAAGCGGGTCACGGGCTTCCTGGAAAGCGGGTTCAGCGAAGGCGCCAAGGCGGTGACCGGCGGGAAGGGCCTCAGCGGCAAGGGGTATTTCGTCGAGCCCACGGTGCTCGTCGACACGCGACCCGACATGAAGGTCTACAAGGAGGAGATCTTCGGGCCCGTGGTGACGGCGATGCCGTTCAAGAACGTGGACGACGAGATGATCGCCCGGGCCAACGACACAGTTTACGGCCTCGCGGCGGGCATCTGGACCAAGGACATCGGGAAAGCCCACGCGCTGGCCGCCCGACTGCACGCCGGCACCGTGTGGATCAACTGCTACAACATCTTCGACGCCGCCCTGCCGTTCGGCGGGTACAAGCAGTCGGGCTGGGGCCGCGAGATGGGGCACGACGTGCTGGAGAACTACACCGAGACGAAGGCGGTCTGCCTGGGCTATCCGTCCTAGGGAGTCACGGCCAGGCGAGACGGATCGCGCCTCGCCGGGCGGGTGCTGACCGGGGAGCACAGGGAGCCGAGGACGGCGAGGAGTAAGGCTACGCGGCGGAATACCTCGTGGAGCCCGAGCACATCAAGGAGGGGCTGGAGGTCTAGCCTCTAACCATCACCGATTTGCAAACGAGGGCCGCTCGCGCCGAGGAGGCGTGGGCGGCCCTTTGCACGTGCAGGGTCCCTGGGTCTACTCTGGAGCCGCGCCCGCCGTCAGACGGTCGACCAGCCGCTGTTTGAAAGACTGTAGGGCCTCTTGCTGCGCCGCGCTCCAGCCGAGTGCCCTCGCCGCCGGACTGGGATCGTAGCCCTTCAGCACCCAGGCCAGCATCAGCGGCGAGAAGCCCGCGTCCTTCTTGGGAGCGTCGCGGAGTGCAGCATCCAGATCACCGCCAGCATCGATGAGTGCTTGCACATCTACGAGGTCGCGGATCTCGGACCGCTCGAGCAGCGTCGCAAGCTTGCTGGCGAGAAGCTCGTGTTTGCCGTCGACGGAGATGGCGACACCCTCGATCGATGCCTGTTCGGGAGCAGCGATCGCCGGAAACGGCTCTGCGACGAGGTCGACGATGCATGTAGCGGCACCGTCAGAGACGCGCACTTCGCTGAAAGCGGGGGAAGTCCGCAGGACGTCTGCTTCGAGGCCAGCCGCTCGCAGGATCGACAGGCTGTCGGTCACCAGCGACCCGAGCGCCGCGCGATCCCTCCAGAAGAGGTCCAAGTCACGCGTCTCTCGGTGACCGAGGTGCACGCCTGCGAGGGCGCCTCCGCCCGTCAACGTCCAACGAGGAGTGATTTCGGCAAGTAACCTCAGAATGCGGCGCTGGAGCGGAGTGAGCTTATCGCCAGACACGCCCTTGGCCTTCCCATGTCTCGAAGAGCCACGACCAGAAATCACGCGTGCGCCCAAGATACCGAACGAGCCGGGGCCAGAGCGCTCGTATCTCGCGTGGCCTCACGAACTGGAAAACGTCGTCTGGCTTTGCCTGGCGCATGAGCTTGCCGACGAGGTAGGCGCGAACGTCAGGGTCAGGATCCGTTAGGCCCTTCCGGAACTCGTCGAGGGTCATTGCGGAGTCCCACAGAAAATAGGGGCGATTCTGCCCGTCCACGAGCCTCTCGGGCGGCGTAACACTCAGCACGAATTGAGGATAGCAGACAGAGGCAACTCTCTAGAAGAGCAGATGGGGCCTGCCGCACCTCACCCCACCCGGGCCATCGGAGCGCTCTTCGACCGTGACGCCGAGTCCTAGTTGTGGACGTGCTCGCCAAGATCCCATGCGAGACGGCGAACACGTGGTGACCGTCGAGGGCTTCCGCCCCGCGACCTGCCCGCGATCTCGGTCCAGTACCACCGGCCATGAGCTCGATGCAGTCGGCCATGGGAAGCAGCCCCTCGACCTCCGCGTGGCTCAGGACCAGGACCTTCGGCATGGCTTGCGATCATACGGCGAGTGGGGGCGGGGTGGCCTCGCCGCGGTGCTAGCCTTTCGAGGAAAGGGCCTCGGCCACGAGAGCGTCCTGCTCCAGGACGTGGGCCTTGTGGGATCCGGGGGCGGGGGAAGCGCTGGCCGCGCGGCCGACGTAGAGGAGGGGCCGCCCGCTCCCGACGTCCCCGTCGAGGAAGCGCTCGCGGACGAAGCGCCAGGCCCCCATGTTCCGCGGCTCCTCCTGGGCCCAGACGAGCTCGGCGAGGGGCACGTACCGCGCGAGCGCCGCCTGGAGGCCCGCGGCGGGGAACGGGTAGAGCTGCTCGATCCGCACCAGGGCCACGTGCTCGGCCCGCCGCTCCTCGCGGGCCTTGAGCAGGTCGAAGTAGAGCTTCCCCGAGGTCATGACCACGCGGCGCACGCGCGCGGGGTCCACGCCGCCGTCGTCGAGCACGGGCCGGAACTGCCCGTCCGCGAGCTGGTCCAGGGTGGAGACGCAGCGCGGATGGCGCAGCAGGCTCTTGGGGGTGAAGACCACGAGCGGCTTCTCCACCGGCTCCCGGCCCTGGCGGCGCAGGAGGTGGAAGTACGACGCGGGCGTCGAAGGGTAGACGACGCGCATGTTGTCGTCGGCACAGAGGGTCAGGAAGCGCTCGATGCGCGCGCTCGAGTGCTCCGGCCCCTGGCCCTCGTGGCCATGGGGGAGGAGAAGGGTGAGCCCGGTGGGCTGTCCCCACTTGGTCTCGGACCCGGAGAGGAACTGGTCGATGATGACCTGGGCCCCGTTCATGAAGTCGCCGAACTGGGCCTCCCACATCACGAGCGCTCTGTGCTCGGACACCGAGTAGCCGAACTCGAAGCCCATGACCGCCGCCTCGGAGAGGAGCGAGTCGTAGACCTCGAAGCGCACGCCGACGGGAGCGACCGCGTTGAGGGGAACGTACTCGCGAGCCGTCTTCATGTCGTAGAGGATCGCGTGACGCTGGCTGAAGGTGCCGCGGCCGGTGTCTTGCCCGGAGAGCCGCATGGGCACGCCCTCCAGCAGCAGCGTCCCCCAGGCCAGCGATTCCGCGGTGGCCCAGTCCACGTCGCCCTTGCCCTCGAGCAGCTCGAGGCGCTTCCTCACGAAAGACGCGAGCTTGGGATGGATCTCGAAGCCCTCGGGCAGGGAGCCCAGGACCTTGAGGACGGTGCGCAGTCGGCCCCACATCGCGGCGGCGTCCACCGGCGGGGGCTCCACGGGGGCGCGCCGGGCGATGCGGGCCAGCGGTCCCGCTTCGCCTTCGCGCTGCATCTCCGCCTTCTTCGCCGCCCAGAGCTTGTCCAGCTCCTCGCGGGTGACCGTTCCCTGCCGTACGAGCTGCTCGCCGTAGAGCGGGCCCGCCGAGGTGTGGCTCTTGATCTTCGAGTACATGAGGGGCTGGGTGTAGCTGGGCTCGTCGCCCTCGTTGTGGCCCCATCGCCGGTAGCCCACGAGGTCGATGACCACGTCCTTCTTGAATCGCTGGCGGTACTCGAGGGCGAGCCCGGCCACGTAGACCACGGCCTCGGGGTCGTCCGCGTTCACGTGGAAGGCGGGGGCGTGGACCATCTTCGCCACGTCCGTGCAGTAGGTCGAGCTGCGCGCGTCCTCGGGCAGGGTGGTGAAGCCGATCTGGTTGTTCACCACGATGTGGATCGTCCCCCCGGTGTGGTACCCGGGCAGGCCCGCGAGGTTCAGGGTCTCGGCCACGATCCCCTGCCCCGCGAAGGCCGCGTCGCCGTGCATGAGGATGGGGACCACCCGCGAGCGCTCGCGGTCGCCGAGCGCATCCTGCCGCGCGCGAGACATGCCCTCCACCACCGGGTCCACCCATTCGAGGTGGCTGGGGTTGGGGGCGAGGGTGACGGTCAGCGTCTCTCCGGTGTCGGCGTGGTGCGTGCCCGTGGCCCCGAGGTGGTACTTCACGTCGCCCGAGCCCTGGGTGGTGTCGGGGTCCACGTTTCCTTCGAACTCCGAGAAGATCTGGAAGAGCGGCTTGCCCACGGTGTTGGCGAGGACGTTGAGACGCCCGCGGTGGGGCATGCCCATCACCGCCTCGACCACACCCTGTTGGGCCGCGTCGTTGAGGATCCGGTCGAGCAGCGGGATGAGGGCCTCGACACCCTCGAGCGAGAAGCGCTTGTGGCCGACGTACTTCGCATGGAGGAAGCGCTCGAAGCTCTCCGCTTCCACGAGCTTCTCGAGGACCCGCTTCTTGCTCGCCTGGTCGAGGGCCGGGTAGTTCCGGGTGGACTCCATTCGGTTCTGGAGCCAGTCCTTCCTTTCGGGATCGGCGATGTACATGTACTCGACGCCGATCGTTCCGCAGTAGGTCTCGCGCAGGACCTCCAGGATCTCGCGCAGCGTCGCCTTGTCCTGGCCGGAAAGCCCGCTCGTGATGAACTCGCGGTCGAGGTCCCACAGGGTCAGGCCGTAGGTGGCGGGATCGAGGTCGCGGTGGGGGGTGCGCTTCGAGTCCAGGGGATCGAGGTCGGCGACGAGGTGGCCCCGCACGCGGTAGGCGTGGATGAGCTGGAGCACGCGCGCCTGCTTCTCGACCTCCTCGCGGCCCCCGGAGGGCCCGAAGAGCCCGGGGTGCTCGTCCATCTCCCACTTGACCGGCCGGTGGGGCAGGCCGAGGTCCTCGAAGATCCGCTCGTAGAACCCGTCTTCGCCCTTGAGCAGCTCCTCCAGCCGCGCGAGGAAGAGCCCCGACTCCGCGCCCTGGATGATCCGGTGGTCGTAGGTCGAGGTCACGGTCATGACCTTGCTGATCCCGAGGAGACCCAGCGTCCGCGGGGCCATGGAGCGGTACTCCGCCGGGTAGTCGAGGGCGCCGGTGGCGATGATCGCGCCCTGGCCGGGCATGAGCCGGGGGGCGGAGCTGCTCGTCCCCACCGTGCCGGGGTTGGTCAGGGAGAGGGTCGTGCCCAGGAAGTCGTCCGGGCTGATCGTGCCCTTGCGCGAGCGGGCGACGAGATCGTCGAAGGCCTTGAGGAACGTGGCGAAGTCGAGCTTCCCGGCGTCCTTGATGTTGGGGACGAGCAGCATCCGCGTGCCGTCCCTCTTCTGCACGTCCACCGCGATCCCCAGGCGTACCGCGTCACGCTGGATGCGGTGCGCCTGGCCCTCGAGCTCCGCGTAGGCGTCGTTCAGGCGCGGGAAGGTGTCGAGGGCACGAAGGATGGCCCAGGCCACGAGATGGGTGAAGCTGACCTTGCTGCGTCCCAGCGACTCGCGGTGCTTGTTCAGGATCCGCCGGTTCTCCTCCAGCGTCCGCACGGGGATCGTCCGCACCGACGTGGCCGTCGGCACCTGGAGGCTCGCCTCCATGTTCTCGACGACACGGAGGGCCCCGCCCCGGATGGGCTGGGCGATGTCGCCGGGAAGGAGGGCGGGGAGCACCAACGCTCTCGACTTCCCGGCCGGCGCCAGCGGCGAAGGCGCCGAGCGGACGACCGGGCCGGCTCCGCCTCCCGTGAGCTCCCGACCGTTGCCGGCGGGCGCTTCGGGCTCGGGCGCGATCCCGAGGGCGCGATCGAAGTAGTCCCGCCAGCTGGCGTCGACCGAGCGCCGGTCGTGGCGGTATTGCTCGAGCACGTCCAGCGCGAAGCCGTAGTTGCCCCCGAAGTCGTTCACGAGGGTCTCGAGGAGCGGGTCGGCCTGGGCAGTGCTCATTACAAAGGAGGAGTCTAGTCCGGTGGCCGCGAATGGTTCAACTGCTGTTCGCGCGGATCCATTCGCACGGGCGAGTCAACCAGAATAATCGTATCATTTTCATATAGTTAGGTACAGCCACCTCTCCGACGCGGAACATTCATCCTAGACTTAACGTTGTTAACTGCTGGAACGAGGATAGCTCGCAGAATGGGGGCAAGAAACATGGGGATCACGGAACGGCGGGAGAGAGAGCGTGAGGAGATCCGGACCCGGATCCTCGACGCGGCTCGCGAGCTGTTCGACAGCGAGGGCTACGAGCACGTCACCATGCGACGCATCGCCGAGGCCATCGAGTACTCCCCCACCACGATCTACAACCACTTCGAGGACAAGGACGACCTCGTCCGTGCGTTGTGCGAGGAAGACTTCTCGCGGCTGCTGCAGGTCTTCCGGGAGGAAGAGCCGCCCGCCGACCCGTTGGATTGGATTCGCGGGCTCGGCCCGCGCCTACGCGCGGTTCGGCCTCGAGCTGCCCAACCACTACCGCTTCATGTTCATGACCGCGCACAAGAAGGAGAGCCACGGCCCGATCTCCCCGGGCGACCACTCCTTCGAGGTGCTGCGCATGGCGGTGGCGCGCGCGATCGAGACCGGCCAGTTCCGCCGCGAGAACGTCGACACCGTGGCCCAGGTCCTCTGGTCGTCGCTCCACGGGGTGGTCGCGCTGCTGATCACCCTCCCCCGCGAGCTCTGGCCCGTGGTCCCCGCCGCTCCCGACCTCGTCGACCAGACGATCGAGAACGGCATCCGCGGCTTCCTCGCCACCCCCGAGAAGCGGAGGGCCTGATGGTCTCCCTGGCCCGGAGGAACCTCCTGCACGACCGCCTGCGCTTCGTCATCACCGTGTCCGGCGTGGCCTTCGCGGTGACGCTGGTGCTCGTGCAGGTCGGGCTCTTCATGGGCCTCCTCGGCAAGGCCACGGTCACCATCGAGAACGCGAGCGCCGACCTCTGGGTCACCTCTCGCGAGACCCCCAACGTCGACTTCGCCCACACCTTCCCGGAGACGAACGTCCTGCGCGTCCGGGGAGTTCCCGGGGTGGCGCGCGCCGACAACCTCATCGTGCAGTTCATGAACATCCAGCTCCCGAACGGAGCCGAGGAGGGGAGCCTCGTCTACGCCCTCGAGGACTTCACCGCCTGGAACCTGCCCTGGAAGGTGAACGAGGGCGACGTGCGCGACCTGAAGCGCGGCCAGTACGTGATGATGGACCGCTCGGCCGAGCGCCGCTACGGCCCGTTCCGGGTGGGCGAGTACCGCGAGATGCTGGGGCGGCGCTTCAAGATCATCGGCACCACCTCCGACGCCGCCTCCTTCACCACCGCCCCCATCCTCTTCATGGACTACAAGACGGCCCAGGAGCAGCTCCAGACGCTGCAGGGCAAGACCCAGTACGTCCTCGTCAAGCTCGCCCCGGGAGCGGACGCGGCCGCGGTCAAAGCGGAGATCGCGCGCCGGCTCCCCTACAACGACGTGTACCTCCGCGACGACTGGGCGCGGCGGTCCCGCAGCTACTGGGTCGTATCCACCGGCCTCGGCATGAACATGGGGATCACGGTCTTCCTGGGCGTGCTCGTGGGGATCGTGGTGGTGGCCCAGACGCTCTACACCTCCGCGGTGGAGCACGTGAAGGAGTTCGGAACGGTCAAGGCCATCGGGGGCTCGAACCTCGACATCTACCGCATCCTCGGCGAGCAGGCGATCATCGCCGCGGTCGCGGGCTTCGTGCTCGGAGCGGCGATCTCGCTGGCGATGCGCCCGCTCATGGCCCGGCTCTACCTGAACGTGCTCGTGTCGCCCGCGTTCGCGGGGGCGGTATTCGTGGGGACCATCCTGATGTGCCTGGGGGCGGCCATGCTCTCGTTCCGGCGCGTGGCCACGATCGACCCCGCTCTCGTCTTCCGGGCCTGAGGAGACGCTCATGAGCAGAGAATCCCGACTGCTGGCGGTGAGGGGCAAATGACGTCGAGAGGTGGTTCCATGGGCGACACGGTGCTGGCCGTCGACGACGTCACGAAGGTCTTCGAGGAGGGATCCCAGCGGGTGGAGGTCCTGCGCGGCGTCTCCCTCGACGTGACGAAGGGCGAGGTGGTGGCCCTGGAGGGACCCTCGGGCTCCGGCAAGACGACGCTCCTCTCCATCATGGGTTGCATCCTCACCCCCACCGCGGGAGGGGTGACCGTGGCCGGGCGCAAGGTGAGGCTCGACGAGCCCGCTCACCTGCGGGCGGTGCGCCGGGAGTCCATCGGGTTCGTCTTCCAGCAGTACAACCTCTTCCCCGCCCTCTCCGCCCTGGAGAACGTGCAGTACGCGCTCAATGTGAAGGGCCTGCAGGGCCGGGCCGCGGAGAAGGAAGCCACGCGCGTCCTGCATCGCGTCGGCCTCGGGGACCGCCTGAACTTCCTCCCCCGCGATCTCTCGGGAGGACAGAAGCAACGCGTGGCCATCGCCCGCGCCCTCGCGGGATCTCCGCGCGTGATCCTCGCCGACGAGCCCACGGCGAACCTGGACACCGCGGTGGGCGCGCAGGTGCTCCAGCTCTTCCGCAGCCTCGCCAAGGACGAGGGGAGAGGCCTCGTGATCGTCACCCACGATCCCAAGGTGCGCGAGGTCGCGGACCGGGTGGTGGGGATTCGGGACGGGCGGCTCGAGGCTCCGCGGGTGGCCGCATGACTCCGCGGGCGGCAGCCCTCCGCATTCAGCAATCAGCAACGGCGGGAAGGAGCCGGACATGAAGACGCGCACGGTCGGCCTCGTCGGACTGGCGGGGCTCGGACTCATCGGCATCGCGGCGTTCACGGCCTGGAAGCCCGTCTCGGCCTCGCCCTCGTCCCCGGCGGGATGGACGCCACCTTCGATGCCCGCCAAGACCTTCGGCGGGGTAGCCGCCGAAGGGCGAGTGGTCGCCTATCCGGGGGCCGAGGTGAAGGTGGGCGCGGAGCGAGGAGGCCGGCTCCTGCGCGTGCTCGTGCAGGAGGGCCAGGTCGTCCGGCGGGGAGAGCTCCTTGCGGAGATCGAGTCGGACGAGATCCAGGCGGCCCTCGACGAGGCGCGGGCGCACGTGGTCGAAGGGGAGGCCGAGGTGCGCCTGGCCGAGCTCGCGCGCGAGCGTCGGCAGAAGCTCGTGGACGAGAAGATCGTGGCCGCCCACGACCTGGACCAGGCCACCCGCGACCTCGACATCGCCCGGGCCCGCGTCCTCACCGCCAAGGCCACGGGGGCGCGCTATGAAGCCCAGCTGCGCAAGTCGCGCATCCTCGCCCCCATCTCGGGCAGCGTCACCGCGCGCCGGGTGGACGCGGGCCAGATGATCGAGTCCGGGGACGAGGCCTTCACGGTCGCCGACCTCTCCCGGCTCCGCATCGAGGGCGAGGCCCACGAGGCCGACGCGGGCGCGATCGCGCTCGGGGCTTCCGTCAGCATCACCGCCGAGGGCTACCCGGGCCAGTCCTGGACGGGCCGGGTCGAGGAGATCCCCGACTCGGTCACGCTGCGCCGGCTCAAGCCCCACGACCCGAGCCGTCCCACCGACACCCGCATCCTCGCGGTCAAGGTCGCCTTCGCGGAGAAGACCCCGCTCAAGCTCGGCACCACGGTCGAGCTGCGGATCCAGCCAGGGCGCTAGCTCCCGGGCCACCAGTTCCAGCGGCCGGCCAGGCGCAGGAGCGCGGGACCGATCGCGAGTCGGATCACGGTGGCGTCGAGGAACACCGCGGCCGCGAGCGCGAACCCGAGCATCTTCACGAGCACGAAGCTGCCGAGCATGAAGGCGGCGAAGACCGCGATCATGATGGCGGCCGCGCTCGTGATGAGCCCGGCGGTCCGGGTCAGCCCCTCGACGAGGGCCGCGTCCTCGTCCCGCCCGGCCCGCCGCGCCTCGCGCACGCGGGCGAGCAGGAACACCTCGTAATCCATGCTCAGCCCGAAGACGGTGCAGAAGGCGAGCACGGGCACGATCGGGAAGACGCCGTCGAGCCGCCGGTCCAGCCCCAGGAGGCGGATGCCGTGGCCGTCCTGGAACACCAGCACCATCGCTCCCAGGGCCCCCGCCACCGCGAGGAGGTTGAGGGCCACCGCCTTCAAGGGCACGAGCACCGACCGGAAGGCCACGAACAGCGACAGCAGGGTGACGAGCAGGACGAGAGCGACCGCGTGCCGTCCACGTCCGGACACCGCGTCCTCGTAGTCCGCGTTGAAGGCGGGCAGCCCCCCCACGAGCAGGCGCGCCCCCGGGAGCCCGCTCAGGACCCCGGCGTCCCCCGCCCGTAGCTCCCGCACGAGCCGCACGACGTCGGGCGGCTCCAACCCTTCCGCGGGCACGAGTTCCAGGAGGGTGGCGTCGCCCTCGCCGCTCAGGAACGTCCGTTTGGCCTCGGCGGGGAGGAGCGCCACGTAGGCGAGGTCGTCGGCGCGAGCGCCGGCGAGCGTCCGCAGCGATTGGACGCGGGCGATGCGCGGATCGCGGGCGAGCGTCTCCTCGAGGCGACGCGCGCCTTCCCAGCCTTCCCGGCTGAGGGCCGACGTCTCTTCCGGCAGCTCGAGCACGAGACGCACGGTCTGGACGACGCCGCTCCGCTCCATCGCCCGCAGGTCGCGGAGGGCGGCGACCGACTCGAGTGCCGGGGGCAGCCAGTCGCCGCGAGGGATCGTGGTCCGAAGCCGGGCCGACTGGGCGGCGAGGAGGACCAGGGGAAGGCCGGCGGCGAGCAGGACGGTGCGGGGGTGGCGCACGACCCAGCGGCCCCAGGGCTCCCAGCGCTCCCCCGTCGCGCGGCGCCGCCAGGGGAGTCGCCCTGCGTCGAGCCTCGGGCCCAGCCAGGCGAGGACGCCGGGCAGGAGGGTCACGTTGAAGGCGACGGAGACCACCACGACGAGCACGCCGCCGAGAGCCGCGGAACGCAGCTCGTTCAGGCGGACCGCGAAGAGGGCGAGAAAGCCGATGGCCACCGCCGCCCCCGAGAGCGCGACCGTGCTCCCGGCGTAGGCCGCCGCCTCGGCCGCCGCTTCCTCGCGGCTGCGACCGGCGGCCTGCGACTCCCGGAAACGGCTCACCGTGAGGAGCGCATAGTCGATCCCCAGGGCGAGCCCGAGCATTGAAGCGACGTTCACGATCAGGATCGAGAGGGGTGCCTTTCCCGCCAGGAGACTCGCCAACCCGAACGCGAAGACCACGGCCACGACGCCGGCCCCCACCGGCAGGAGGGCAGCCGTCACCGAGGCGAAGGCGAGGATCAGGAGGAAGAGGGTCACGGGAAGCGTCCGGCGCTCGGCCGCCCGCGCCTCCTCCGTGCTCGACCGCCAGAGGTCGAAGTTGAAGGCGACCTCGCCCGTCCACCGGAAGGTGATGCCGGGATGGAGCGGCCTCAAACGCGCGGCGAGGCGCTCGGTCCCCGCCCGCAGGGGCGGAAGGAGGCGGTCGGGACGGCCGCCCGAGGGGTCGAGGCCGACCACGACGAAGGTCCCGCGGCCGCCGGCTCCCTCGAAGAACGGGTCGCGCTGGTCGAGGTACGAGAACGTACGGAGAACGCCGGGCTCGGCCCGCACCGCGGAGACGATCTCCTGGAGGGTCGCCCGGCCCTCGTCGCGGGAGGGGGGAGGAGCGCCCGCCACCACCAGCAGCGCGTTCGTCGCGAACGGGGAGGCGAAGCGACCGGCGAGGAGCCGATCGACCTCCGCGGACTCGCTGCCCAGGATCCGGGCCGAGACCTCGAGCCGCTCGTCCAGCTCTCGCGCCGCGGGCAGGAGAGCCACGAGCGCGATCAGCCACAGGAGGGCGATCTTCCCCCGGTGGCGGACGACGGCCCGGCCGAGGCGGCCTTCCACCCGCCCTCAGCGCCTCGCGCGCGGACGGCGCCCGGAGGCGGGCTCGTCCCGGCTCAGGACCCGGAGCGGGACCCCCTTCGCCGAACGGGCGATGAGCTCGTGGAGGCGCTTCGCGCGCGTCTCCGGCTTCTTGGCGCTCATCACCCAGAAGGCGCTCACGCGGCGATACCAGGGCGGCTGGCTCTCGAAGTACTCCCAGGCCCTCGCCTGCGCCCGAAACTGCCGGGCAAAGACGGGGGCGAGGGCTTTCGGCCGCGACTCGAAGGAGTACTTACCCTTGGTCTTCCGGTCGCGCGACTCGAACGCGGTCCGGCCGGGTGGACGAACGCGCCCCTCGCCTTCCAGCTCCCGATAGCGCCGAATGTTGACGGCGCTCCAGAAGCTCTTGGCTCGCCGCGGCGTGAAGCGCTGAACGAAGCTCCGGTCGTCGTGACGGCGGCGCACCCCGTCGATCCAGCCGAAGCAGAGCGCCTCGTCGAGGGCCTGGCGGTACGTCATCCCGTGCTCCCGCGCCTCGGTCTTGTACAAGCGGATGTGCAGCTCCTTGACGTTGGAGTGGTTCTTCTCGAGCCAGTCACGAAAGGCGTCGGGCGTTCCGAAGGCCGTGGGTCTCATCGCGCGCCGGTTGACGAACGCTATGATACCCGCGTGACCGGGCCGGCGCGGGTCGCGCCCTGTCGTCCGACTTGGTCCGGGCCCGCGAGGACCTGTCGGCGGCGCCCGACGCCTAGCGCGACCCGAGGACCCGTTGCAGGAACGTCCCCGCCGCCTCCAGGAAGGCCGGGGCCCACTCGTGGCCGCCGGGAAAGACGAGGGTCTCGAACGCCGCGCCCTGGGCCCGGAGCACTTCGATGTCGCGGGCCATCTTCGCCTCCGTGTACCAGGTGTCCTCGGTGCCGCGGCCGATGAGCAGGGGCGGGAGCGTGACGGAGGGGTCGTCGGCCACGTCGGGGGGCACGTCCCCCCCGAGCGCCACGAGACCGTGGCAGGGGCGACCCCGGGCGGCGGCGCGGTAGGCCATCGCCGCGCCCTGCGAGAAGCCGAGATAAATGAGCCGGGGGGGCGGGCCGTGCTCCCGCTCGACCTCCTCGACCACGCGCGCGACGTAACCCAGGTTGTCGGCGATGGCCTGGTCGCGATCGAGCTTGGTCATCCAGCTCCCCACCACCTCGCCCGTCTTGGTGTTGTAGAAGCGGTGCAGCGCCTGGACGGCGGCGAGCCGGAAGCGCTCCCGGCCGGGCAGCCGCCGGAGCTGTTCGATGTGGATCTCCGCGTTCTCGCCGTAGCCGTGAAAGCCCACGAGCAGGGGAAGGGGCCCGGGCCGATCTTCTATTAGGTAGCGGCCGGTGACCTGGGCGGGCAGAACGCGGGCGAGGGGCTGCGTCTCGGCCATTTCGGGATTCTACCTGCAAGGCCCTAAGTCCCGCCTTTTGCTGACTTGACGAGGATTCATGAAATCGGAACTGGCCCGAGGTGTGATGCGTATTACAAGAGCAACGGAATGAATTGTCTGGCCGCCGGTGGCCGTGAGGGCACGTAAATGAAGAAGTTGAGCGGGAAGGGCACGGGTAAGTGGCTGTGGATCGGGGCGCTCGCCCTCCTGGTCGCGGGAGGTGCTTTGGCGGCCCGGCCCGGCGCGAAGCCCGCCGAGGACAAGGACAAGATCCGGACGGCCAAGGCCGAGGTGAGCGACGTCCAGGTGCGGGTGACCGAGGTGGGCTCGGTCGAGCCCCAGGTCAAGGTGGACGTGAAGTCCGTGCTCTCCGGCAAGGTCGTGGAGCTGCTCGCTCGCGAGGGAGACCGCGTGAAGAAGGGGCAGGTCCTAGCCCGGGTGGAGCCGGACGTGAACCAGGCGCGCGACCTCTCCCAGGTGAAGAACGCGGTGCGGGAGGCGGAGATCACGCTCAAGCAGGCGCGGGACACGTACGAGCGCAATCGCGGCCTCCTCAACCAGGGCCTCCTCTCGCAGCAGGCCGACCTCGAGAGCGAGACGAAGTTCAGCACCGCCAAGGCCAACTACGACGCCGCCCTCGAGAAGTACAAGATCGTGCAGGAGAGCGGCGTCCCCATCGGCCTCGCCAACGCCGACATCACGCAGCGGCTGAACGTGACCTCCCCCATGGACGGCGTGGTGATCCGCCGGCCCGTGGAGCTGGGCGACACCGTGACCTCCGGCGTGTCCTCCTTCAACGCGGGCACGGTGCTCATGACGGTGGCCGACGTGGAGACGATGATCATCAAGGCCGGCGTGAACGAGGTCGACATCGGCAAGGTTCGCCTCGAGCAGCCGGTCAAGGTGTCCCTCGACGCCTACCCCAAGGTGAAGTTCGCGGGGACGATCAAGCGCATCGCCCCCGCCGCCCGCCTGGACGAGAAGGTCAAGGTCTTCGACGTGGAGATCACGATCGACCGCCAGGGCGCAGAGCTGCGCACGGGCATGACCGCGAACATCGACGTGATCGGGGAGAAGCGCGAGAAGGTCCTCACCGTCCCCGTGGAGGCGCTCTTCCGCAAGGACGACCTCGAGTTCGTCTACCTCAAGAAGGCGGAGGCCCCGAAGGCGGCGAGCGGCAGCTTCCTCACCAGCGCTTTCGCGGGCACCAAGAAGGACGATCCGGCCGCGAAGCTCGACGAGAAGGACAAGTGGAAGGAGAAGTTCGAGGTGCGCGAGGTGGAGACCGGCCTCTCCAGCGTGGAAAAGATCCAGATCGTGAAGGGCCTGGACGAGGGGACCGAGATCGCGGTGGAGGACCCCACCAAGAAGAAGGAGAAGAAGGACCGTGACTAGCTCGGCCCTCCCCCTCTCCGCTCTCGTGTCCACGGGATCGGCGGAGGCGGTCGCCGCCCTTCCCCTCATCCGTCTCGAAGGCGTAACCAAGACCTACGACGCGGGCGAGCTCGAGGTGAAGGCCCTGAGCGGCATCGACCTCGACGTCGGCCGGGGGCAGATGGTCGCCATCATCGGGCCCTCGGGCTCCGGCAAGTCCACCCTCATGCACATCGTGGGCTGCCTGGACGCGCCCACCGCCGGCCGCTATCACCTGGACGGCCAGGACGTCTCCACCCTCTCCGGTTTCCAGCTCGCGGCGATCCGCAACCGCAAGATCGGCTTCGTCTTCCAGACCTTCAACCTCCTGCCCAAGGCCTCGCTCCTGCGCAACGTGGAGCTGCCGCTTGCTCTACGGGGGGATCGCGGGGGCGGAGCGGCGCGAGCGGGCGATCGAGGCCCTCCGGCGAGTGGGCCTCGGCGAGCGCGCGAAGCACAAGCCGTCCGAGCTGTCGGGAGGGCAACGGCAGCGCGCGGCCATCGCCCGCGCCCTCGTCAACCGGCCCTCGCTGATCCTCGCCGACGAGCCCACCGGGCAACCTCGACACCAAGACCGGCCTCGAGATCCTCGACCTCTTCGACGAGATGCACGCGCGCGGGGAGACGATCGTGATCGTGACCCACGACCCCCGCATCGCCGAGCAGCTGCGAGCGCGTCGTCCGCATCGTGGACGGCCAGCATCGAAGAAGATCGGCTCAACTGAGCGGCCGATGAAGTCTCGCCTGGCCGGGATCAACAAGCACCTCGCCTCCCTCCGGGAGTCGGTGGTCGACGGAGTGGTCGACATCCGCAGCCATCGGAGCCGGAGCCATCCTCCAGCTCGTGGGCATCGTCCTCGGCGTGGCCTCGGTGGTGGCGACCTTCGGGCTCATCGACGGCGGCAAGCGCCAGATGACGGAGTTCTTCGACCGCACCGGCGGCATCCGCAAGATGTTCATCCGCAACCTTCGGGACACCAGGGTCCCGTCCAGACCGCGGCGGAGAGGAATTCGAAGGGTCTCACCTACGACGACGCGCTCGCCCTGAAGCGCGAGGCCACCACCCTCGAGCTCGTGGAGCCCACGATGGAGCGCAGCGAGCTCGTCAAGTCGCCCGGGTACGAGAAGAACGCTGGAGATCGCGGGGAGCCACCCCCGCCTACGAGCCCATGTACGACTTCCACCCCGCGGAGGGCCGGTTCCTCACCGCCGAAGACCTCGCCCAGAGCGCGAAGGTGGTGGTGCTGGGCTCCACCCGCCGCGAGCAGGTCTTCGGGGGACGACCGGCGGTGGGCCAGACCCTCAACATCGGAGGCAGCGGCTACACGGTGGTGGGGGTCATGGAGAAGAAGGAGTTCTACTTCAACTCCGCCAACGACAACGGCCTGGAGTGGATGAACCGAGTTCGTCTTCGTCCCCGTGACCACGATGCTGAACCGCATGGCCGGGGACCGCACCGGGCAGAAGGTGGCCTACATCAACGTCCAGGCCCGGAGCGCCGAGGAGAAAGAGATGGACCGGTCCATGGACGAGGTCACGGACATCCTGAAGCGGGCCCACGGCGGGGTCGTGGACTTCGAGGTCATCAACCGCGCCGAGCGCATGCAGCAGCAACAGCAGCAGGGCCGGATCTACGACATCACGTTCCTGATCTGCGGGACCATCTCGCTGCTCGTGGGGGGGATCGTGATCATGAACATCCTCCTCGCCTCCTTCAACGAGCGGGTGCGGGAGGTGGGAACGCGCAAGGCGCTGGGGGCCACCGGCCTCAACATCATGGCCCAGTTCCTGGTGGAGAGCGTGGTGGTGACGATCCTGGGCGGCCTCCTCGGCCTCGGCCTCGGGGTGGGCTTCACCACCGTGATCAGCAACCTCATCCAGCAGCCGGTGGTCCTGACCCCGCCCATCATGCTCCTCGGCCTGCTCTTCTCCGTCTTCGTGGGCATCTTCTTCGGGTTCTACCCCGCGGTGAAGGCGGCGCGGCTCAACCCCATCCAGGCCCTGAGGTACGAGTAGTGAACGTCTCACGGAGTCGGTCCGTACCTCGATCGCGGAGATCCTCGGCCACAAGCTGCGCTCGATCCTCACCCTGCTCGGGATCGTGCTCGGGACGACCGCGCTCGTGGTCATGGTCTCGGTGATCGGAGGAGCGGCCAAGGCCGTGCAGAAGGGGCTCACCGACCTCGGCTTCGACGGGGTGATGTTCGTGACCGCCCAGCCCGCCACCGACCGCCTGGAGAGGAAGAAGCAGGGCTACTCACGCGGCCTCCGGACCGCGGACCTCGGGGCGATCGATGCGGGCAAGGAGCTGATCGGGGAGGCCGCCCCTCTCGTCAGCTTGAAGAACGAGACCGCGCGCATCAACGCGCAGACCCTGACCGTGGACGTGGACGGCATCACCCCCGCCTGGGCCACGGTCCGTAACCGCGAGGCGGAGAGGGGCCGCTTCCTGGTGGCGCAGGACGTGGAGGCGGTGGCCACGGTCGCCGTGATCGGCCCGGAGCTCAAGGAGGACGTGTTCGGCCAGGACGAGGCGCTGGGCCGCGAGGTCCTGCTGCGGGGCGTGCGCTTCCGCATCGTGGGGGTGCAGCGGTCCCTGGGCACGAACCAGGTCAACGATCCGGACCTGCGACGCGACAACCGCAAGGTCTACATCCCCCTCACCACCGCCCAGAAGTACTTCCTGGGTGCGGACACGGTCCACGCCTACGCCTTCCGGGTGAGGGACGCGGAGCAGGTCACGGCCGCCCAGGGGGAGGCGGAGGCTCTCCTCCGCCGCAGCCACCGGGGGATCTCGGACTTCAAGGTCGAGAACATCGGCGAGGAGATGCTGCGCATCCGCAAGGAGGTCGACCAGCTCATCGCGAACTGGCAGATCGTGCTCGCGAGCATCGCCGGCATCTCCCTGCTCGTGGGCGGGATCGGGATCTTCTCGGTCATGCAGATCTCGATCTCCGAGCGCGTCTACGAGATCGGCCTGCGCAAGGCGATCGGGGCCACGGACGGGGCGGTCTTCGGTCAGTTCCTGGTGGAGGCGATGTCGCTCTCGCTCGTGGGCGGCCTCCTCGGCAGCGCCCTCGGGTACGGCATCACGCTCCTCGCCGGGCAGGCCTTCGAGGACGGCCTCGCGGTGTCGCCGGCGGGCCTCTTCCTGGCCGCGGGCTTCGCCCTCGTGATCGGCCTCGCCGCCGGCGTGTGGCCGGCGCTCCGGGCCTCGCGCCTCACCCCCGTCGACGCCATCCGCGCGCTCTGATTTCCCTCCGGGAGCCCGCGAAGCGGGCCACGGATTTGCGCGGCCCCCGGCCCTCCTCTAGACTCCAAGCAGCGTCGAACCCGACCGGAACACTCGTGACCAGGCACCCCACCTAGAGCACCATGGATAGCATTCGCCTCTACTCGTTCCAGCAGATGCTGCTGACCGTATTCCTGGCGGCGCTGTCGTGGTCCTTTTACGCGCGCCTGCGCCGGCAGGAGTTCTTCGGCTGGTGGGTCTGGGCCTGGACGTCGTTCGCCGTGTTCTCGACCCTGGGCGCGGCGGTGCTGCACCTGCCGCTGCACCCGCCCGCCCTCCGCGTCGGCCTGCTCCTGGCCACGATGATATTCGGTTTCGTTCAGGTCCCTCTCCTGGTCTTCGCCGGCTCCAGCCTGCGTTCGCCGGGAGCGCCCACCGTCGCGGCCCGTTGGGCGGGCGTGGGCCTCGCTCTCGCCGCGGCCGTGCTCTGCGTCGCCGCCTCGCTGACCTGGAGCGACCAGCCGCTCACCAGCTTTTCCCTGCGTCACGCCCCGCGAACGCTCGCCCTCGCCGGCGCCCTCCTGTTCTGCTCCTGGATCTTCCTCGCCCGGTGGCGCACCACCCGGTCGAAGGCCAGCGCCGTCACCGGGACGTTCTGCCTGCTCTACGCGACGACCCAGGGGATGTACAGCGTGGCCATGATCGGCCACGCCCTCGGCCAGCCCGCGGGGTCGCTGCACCCGCTCCTGGACCTGGCGCATCTCCTCCGCTCGCCACTCTATTTCCTCGACCTCATCTCCTCCTGCGGCATCGCCCTCGGCATGGGGCTGCTCCTGGTCGAGGAGCACCGGCACTCGGAGACGGCCCTCGCGCAGAGCGTCAGCCGCGGCCGGGAGATCGCGGAGAGGAACCTGGCCCTGGAGGCGGAGATCGCGGAGCGCCTGCGGGCGGAGGAGGCGCTCCGGGGCGCGGAGGCGGCGCTCCGGGAGAGCCAGTCACGCTACCGTCTGGCCACCGCCGCGGGCAGCGTCGGCGTCTGGGACCTGGATCTCGAGACCCGCGACATGTACGTCGATCCCGCCCTCAAGGCCCTCCTCGGCTACGAGGACGGCGAGATCCGCAATCACCTCGACGACTGGATCCGCCACGTGCATCCCAACGACCTGGAGCGCGTGAACGCGGAAGTCCAGGCCCATCTGGACGGGGCCCGGCCCTATTACGAGGTCGAGCACCGGATGGTGCACAAGGACGGAAGCATCCGGTGGTTCCTCGCCCGCGGGAGCGCGGTGCGGGATGCGGACTCCCGCCCGCGTCGCCTCGTCGGGACCGACACCGACGTCACGGCTCGGAAGGAAGCGGCGGAAGCGTTGCACGAGGTCCAGGAGAGAAACCGCGCCATCCTCGAGGCGCTCCCCGACCTCATGTTCCTGCAGACCCGCGACGGGATCTACCTGGACTTCCACGCCCGGGATCCCCGCCAGCTCCTGGTCAAGCCCGAAGAGTTCCTCGGCCGGAACATGATGGACGTCCTTCCCCCGAGCCTCGCCGGGGAGTTCCTCCGCGCCTTCGCCCAGGTCATGGAATCGGGCGGACCGTGTGCGGTCGAGTACTTCCTCCCCATACAGGGCGAGCTCCGTCACTACGAAGCCCGCGTCGTCCGTTGCGACCGGGACAACGTGCTCAGCATCGTCCGCGACATCACGGAGCGCCGGCGGGCGGAGGAAGAAGCACGGGAGCTCCGCGACGAGCTGGCGCACGTGGGCCGGGTCAGCGTCCTCGGCGCGCTCACGGGGTCCCTGGCCCACGAGATCAACCAGCCGCTGGCCGCGATCATGGCCAACGCCCAGGCGGCGCTGCGGATGCTCGCGGGGCCCCGGCCCGCTCTCGCCGAGCTGCGCGACACCCTCGGGGACATCGTGGCCGACAACCGTCGCGCGGGCGACGTCCTCCAGCGTCTGCGCAGCCTGCTCCGGAAGGGTAGCCCTGAGTACACGACGCTCGACGTCAACACCACCATCGAGGAGGTGGTCCGGCTCGTGGGCAGCGACATCCTGGGACGGCGCGTGACGGTCAACGTGGTGCTCGCCCCCGAGGCTCCGGCGGTGCACGGAGACCGCGTCCAGCTCCAGCAGGTCGTGCTCAACCTGCTCGTGAATGCCTTCGACGCGGTGGAAGAAGCCGAGGTGGGCGCGCGGTGGGTGACGCTGCAAACCGCCTGCGTGGACGAGCGGGTGGTGGTCTCCGTATCCGACCGCGGCGTGGGGGTGCCGGAAGAGCGGCTCTCCCACATCTTCGAGCCCTTCTACACGACCAAGACCGAGGGCATGGGCCTCGGGTTGTCGATCTGCCGGGCCATCATGGCCGCGCACGGCGGTGACCTTCGCGGCGAGCGCAACCCGGACGGGGGCATGACCTTCTCGTTCAGCCTCCCCCAGTCGCCATCCGTGGACGCGTCGGCAAAGGCCCCCGCCGGTGTCGATACCCCCGCCCCTGCCTGAGACCGGCTCGAGCGCGGGGGTCGTCCCCCCGTCCTAGCGGACCCGGAAGGCGAAGACCACGCGCTCGCCGGGCGTTCCCTTCAGCCGGAAGACGACCACGTCGCCCGCGATCTGCGCCACCTCACCCGCGATCACGCGCAGGCTCCCCGGCTCGAGGCCGGACAGGGACGACAGGTCGAAGCGCCAGATCCCGGCCTTGCCCTGCGCCTGGACGATCGTCGCCTCCACACGGTTCTCGCCGGGAAGCAGGCGAGCCTGCAGCAGGGTGCGCCCACGCTCAGGAAAGAGCACCTGGCTCCCGTTCGACACGACCTGACCGCGGGCCCCCGCCATCTCGAGCTGGCTGACCAGGACCTGCTCGCTCCCGGAGGGCGCGCGCTCGGATTCGGCGCGGCCCCCCAGCGTCGGCCGCAGCGTCGTCGTGGGTGGACAGGGCACGAGGAAGATGCTGATCGGGTACTGTCCCGATCGCGACGAGTTGCCACAGCTGTCGAACGCCTCGGCGTAGGCCTCTCCGGCGGCTTCGCAGACCGTCCCCAGGAACGCCTGGAATGCGGCCTGGGGCCACGACGCGACATAGGGCGGCGTCAAGACGGTGGCGATGTCGGCAGTTCCCGTGAAGGGAGGCGTCGCCTGGTTGACGCCGAAGTGGAATACCACCTTCGCCACGCCACTGGGGTCGGTCGCGGTGGCGCTGAACGGCACAGGGGGGAGGTCGGGGAACGGGTACCGCTTGGGCGCGATCGGCGACGTGAGGGCGACGACGGGACCGGTGGTGTCGCCCACGGTGCACCCGGGCGGTAATGTGGTCGTGGTCGTCGTCGTGGTGGTCGTGGTCGTGGTCGTGGTGGTCGTGGTCGTCGTGGTGGTGGTGACGCCGCCGGAGAGGTCCACCACGACGTCGCGCGTGGCTTTCGGATTGTTGCCCGGTCCGTCGGACTGGATGCTCATGCGGACGCTGTAGCTCGGGGCGGCCGCAGCCGCTCTTCCGCTCCCGCTCGGCCCGGCGGAGGTGGCCACGAAGCCGTTGGCCGTGAAGGTGATGAGCGATTCGCAGTTCGCGGTGGCCTGGGCGCCGTTGACGAAGACGCCGAAGTGCATGGGGAGAGGCCCCGTGCTCTCGCACATCACGAAGCGAAGGGGGAGCGGCTCGCCGCCGATGATCAGGTTGCCCGTCTCCAGGACACCGCCGTTGAGTATCTTGAAGACCGGGTTGAAGACGGTGGCGCTGGGGGTAGTGGTGGTCGGGGCGGGCGTGGTCGTGACGGGAGGCGCGGTGGTGGGAGCGGGGGTGGTCGTGGGCGAAGCGCTGCCCCCTCCGCCACCACCCGCGAGCACGCCGATGGTCCCGCCGACAGCCCCGGCTCCGACCACTGCCGCCACCATGCCCAGGCCGCCGCTCCCCACGAAGCCCGGAGGCAGGTCGGGCAGCACGTTTCCGATCGCGTTCGGGAGGACGGCCGCCGCCTTCTTGTCTTTCGCGCAGTCGGATTCCTTCTCGACGACGACGGGTGAGAAGAGAGGCGTCTGGCTCTCCCCCATCGACCTGCCCACCGCCTGCACGTAGTACTCCACGTGCTTGTTGACCATGCTCTTCTTCGGCCGGGGGAGCGTGGTCTGGAGGCAGGTGGATTGCGCGTGCGGCGGCTGGTGGCCCCAGCTGTCGACGTAGTACCAGCTCGTCGTCCCTTCGGGCCGGAAATACAGGCGCGCCCGCGCGAGCTCGGCCGCGGGAGCGAAGCACGCGTCTACCGAAGGGTACTTCCCTGCGACCAGGCAGCCGATCTGCTCGTGGTCGATCGTGAGACCCTGCGCATGCCCGAGGGCGGGCCAGAGGAGGAGAACGAGCGTCGGGGCGGAGCCGCGCCGGAGGGAAGCGAGGTTCACGAAGGTCCTCCCGAGCTGAGTGTTGACGTCAGTGGAGACTACAGTCGGGTGTCGCAAACGTCAATAGGGCTCCAACTTGGCGAAAAGCGTGTCGTCGGATGAAATGCATCTCGCTCTGGGGACAGGGTTTCGAGCACGGCGGCGCCCGTTGCCGCCGTGATAAGATCCGCACCCTGAGGGTTCCTCCGCCCGCCAGCGCCGAGGACCCCTGAGCCGACACTCCATGGACATCGAGCGGATCGGAAAGTACACGATCGTGGCGGAGATCGGCCGAGGGACCATGGGCCAGGTCTACCGGGCCCACGATCCGGTCCTCCAACGCGACGTTGCCATCAAGACGCTCTCCGCCGTCTCCGGCCTGGGGGACGAGAAGCACCAGCGTTTCCAGCGCGAGGCCCAGGCCGCCGCCAAGCTCAGCCATCCGAACATCGTCACCGTGCACGAGTTCGGCGAGGAGCAGGGACTCCTCTACATGGCGATGGAGCTCCTGGAGGGCACCGATCTCCGCGAGGCCATCGACCGCGATCTGCTCGAGAGCATCGACGACAAGGTCTCCGTGATGGAGCAGATCTGCGTCGGGCCTGGCTTTCGCGCATTCCAAGGGCGTGATCCACCGGGATCTCAAGCCGGCCAACATCCACATCCAGCCCGGCGGGCAGGTGAAGATCGTGGACTTCGGCCTCGCCCGCGTCGACACATCGGAGATGACGCAGGAAGGCATCGTCCTCGGCACTCCGAACTACATGTCCCCGGAGCAGGCGCTGGGCGACCGCGTGGACGCGCGCTCCGACGTCTTCTCCGCGGGCGCGGTCTTCTACGAGATCCTCACGAACCACAAGCCGTTCGACGCGGACTCGACCCCGGGCGTGCTCTTCCAGGTGGTCCACAAGGAGCCGGTGAGCATCCGGCAGTGGACGCCGGAGGTCCCGCGCGTCCTCGTGGACGTGGTGGAGAAGGCGCTGGTCAAGGACAAGACCCTGCGCTTCCAGACCGCGCGCCAGATGCGAGCCGCCCTGTCCGTGGCCCGCGCCGCCCTCGCCGGCGGGCGTGATCCCGACGCCTCGCTCGCCGAGGAGTCGCAGCGCGCGCTGCGCGCGGCGGGCAACCGCACGGAGCCCGTGTTCCGCTCCAGCTCGTCGGGGTCCGGCTCGCATCCGGGGTACGTCGAAGGCACCGTGGCCCTCGACATGAGGCCCGTGGCCAAGTCCCGGGAAGGCTCGCGTCCGGGCGCGCCCACGCTCTCGGGGTCGGCGCCCACCCAGGTGCCGCGCGCGCGATCCGGCCGCGGCCGGCCCGTGCGTCGCGGACCCGCGCCGGTGCTGGCGCTCGGCGTGGGCGCCCTCCTGCTGATCGGCCTCGCCGCCGGCGCCTATCTGACCCTGCTGCGGAAGGCTGCGGCTCCGAGCCCGCCCCTCGCGACGCCCGCCTCCGACGTGAGCGCCCTCACCCAGGCCCTGGTCGAAACGCAGCTGCAGCTCGCGATGCGCGATCTCGAGGACAAGAACTACGACGCCGCGGTCTCCCAGGCCGAGCGCGTGCTCAAGCTCGCTCCGGGGAGCCCGGCGCCCGGAGGATCGTGGAGCAGGCGCGACGGCGCCGACAGGAGCTGGCGGCAGCGGTAACGCAGACGCGGCAGGCCCTCGAAGCCGGCAACACCGCCGCCGCGTCCCAGGCCCTCTCCCAGCTGCTCGAGCTCGATCCCCGGCATCCTGCGGCCAGCGAGCTGAGGGCGCGCCTCGACACCGTCTTCCGATCGCGGGCGGAGGACGCCGCCCGCTCCATGCGGCAGGCGCGGAGCGATGCGGAGAAGGCGAAGGCCACGACCGGAGAGGCCTACGTGCAGGCCGCGTCGGACGCCAAGGAGGGCGAGACGCTCTTCGCACGCGGCGAGTTCGCGAACGCGACGCGCGCCTTCCTGGAGTCGCGCGACGGCTTCGACCGGGCGCGGCGCGTCGGTTCGGGCCCCTCTCGCGGCGACCCACCGTCTCCCCGCCGGGCTCGGCCCCTGCGACCCGTGGCCGCTGGCCCCGCCACTGCCCGCCCCCGTGTCCCTGGCCGGCTCCGCGGTCGAGGATCGCCGCTTCGTGACCGACAAGACCGTGGTCGCCACGCCGCGGGCGGGGGGCGACCTCCAGGGCTTCGACACCGCCGACGTGAAGAAGCAGAAGATGCCCGACTTCGTGGGGAGGATCGAGTTCGAGACCGTCCCCGCCGCCCCCGTGCCCGGCGAGCCCTTGACCGTCAAGGTCCACCTGGTCAACGAGGGCAAGAAGGCGGTGCGGCTCCGGTCGGTCACCCTCGTCGCGACCGTCAACGGGGTGAAGACGCCGTCCGCGCTCACCCCGTTCGTGCGCGAGGTCGGGCCCACGCACCGGGCGCTGGTGGCGGAGCTGAAGGGCGTGTGGGCGGGCGGAGGTCAAGTCGTGGAGCCTCGAGGCCGTGGTCACGTCCGACCACGACGAGACCGGGACCAGCCGGCTGAACTGGAACTGACCCGGGCGGAGTGTTGAAATAGCTTCTGCCCTGGAGGCCGTCATGAAACCCGTCGTCTCCGAACGCGGCCGGCGGATGCCGGCCTCCCCCATCCGCAAGCTCATGCCGCTGGCGGACGCGGCCCGCGCCCGCGGCGTCCACGTCTACCACCTGAACATCGGCCAGCCCGACCTCGAGACGCCGGCGGCCATGCGCCGCCACCTCGCGGAGGCCCCGGCCGTGCTCGCCTACACCCCTCCGCGGGGACGCCTGAAGTCGTGGCTACGCTGCAGGAGTACTACCGCCGTCTCGGCCTCGACGTGACCACGGAGGAGATCATCACGACCACGGGGGGCAGCGAGGCCGTGCTCTTCGCAATGATGGCCGGCGCGGGCGAGGGCGACGACGTGCTTCTCGTCGAGCCCTTCTACACGAACTACCAGGCCTTCGCGACGATGGCCGGGCTGCGCCTTGTCCCCCTGGCGACGCGGGGCGAGGAGGGCTTCCACCTGCCCGCGCGCGAGGCCTGGGAGCGGGCGCGCACCCCGCGTACCCGGATGGTCGTCCTCTGCAACCCCAACAACCCCACGGGCACGGTCTACACCGCGAAGGAGCTCCGGGTGGTCGCGGAGTTCTGCCGCGAGCACGGCTTCTTCCTCGTCGCGGACGAGGTCTACCGCGAGCTCGTCTTCGACGGGCGGAAGCACGCGAGCGCGCTCGCCCTCGCGGGCTTCGAAGACAACGTCGCGGTCGTAGACAGCCTGTCCAAGCGCTACAGCGCTTGCGGTATCCGGCTCGGCTGCCTCGTGACCCGGAACCACGACCTCTACCAGGCCTGCCTGCGCATGGCCCAGGGGCGGCTCTCGCCCCCGGGGCTGGCCCAGCTGGTGGCCCTGGGCGCGTCCGAGCTGCCCCCCGACTACTCGGCGGGGGTCGTGGCCGAGTACCAGGCCCGGCGCGACATCCTCTATCGCGGGCTCTCCGAGATTCCCGGCGTCTTCCTGCGCAAGCCGGAGGGCGCTTTCTACTTCGTCGCCCGGCTTCCCGATCCGGGACGCCGAGGACTTCACGGCCTGGATGCTCTCCGACTTCAGCCTCGACGGGGCCACGGTCATGGTCTCGCCCGCTCCCGGCTTCTACGCCACTCCCGGCCTGGGCCGTGAAGAGGTGCGCATCGCCTACGTCCTCAAGAAGCAGGACCTCGAGGCCGCGGTGCGCATCCTCGCCGAAGGGCTGGCCGCCTATCGCGAGGCGCGCGGCCTGGGGCCGGTCGCGACCGCGACTGCGACCGCGCCGGGTCGCTGAAGCGATGCCGAAGCCGAAAGCCCGGTGCTCCTGGGCGGGGAGCGACCCCTTGTACCTCGCCTACCACGACGAGGAGTGGGGCGTGCCCCTCCACGACGACCGCGCGCTCTTCGAGCTGCTCAACCTCGAGGGCGCCCAGGCCGGGCTGAGCTGGATCACGATCCTGCGAAAACGCGAGAACTACCGTCGCGCCTTCGACCGGTTCGACCCGGCCAAGGTCGCTCGCTTCGACGCACGGAAGATCGCGGCCGTCCTGCGCGACCCCGGCATCGTCCGCAACCGGCTGAAGGTCGAAGGGACCGTCCGGAACGCGCGGGCGTTCCGGGAGGTCGCGAAGGAGCATGGGAGCTTCGACCGCTACCTCTGGGGCTTCGTGGGGGGCCAGCCCATCCGCAACCGCTGGCGGACGCCGAAGGAGGTGCCCGCCGAGACCGACGAGTCCCGCGCCCTCAGCAAGGACCTCCGTGGCCGCGGCTTCACCTTCGTGGGCCCCACGATCTGCTACGCCTTCATGCAGGCCGCGGGTCTCGTCAACGACCACCTGGTCGGCTGCTTTCGCCATCGGAAGCTCTAGAGCTCCTGTGCCCGAGCCCATCGTGGTCGCCCCGGGCGTGGTGATCCCCGCGGGCGCGCTCTTCGTCCGCGCCAGCCGCTCCTCGGGTCCGGGTGGCCAGAACGTCAACAAGGTCGCTTCGAAGATCGATCTGCGGGTCGAGCTTTCGCGCGTGGAAGGGCTCGACGCCGCGGCCCGCGCGCGTCTCGCCGAGGCCGCCCGGGGCCGCTGCGACGCGCAAGGCCGGCTCCTCCTCACCAGCCAGCGGACGCGGGACCAGCACCGCAACCTGGAGGACGCGCGGGAGAAGGCCCGCCTCTTCGTCGCGCGGGCGCTCCGGGCCCCCCGCGCCCGCCGGCCCACTCGCGCCACCGCCGCCGCCCGCGAGCGCCGCCTCGGGCAGAAGCGGCGTACGGCGCAGATCAAGCAGGGGCGCCGCGGTCGGGGCTTCGATCCGGACTGACCCCGGGCGCGCTCGAGTCAAGCTCCCGCGGCCGGCTTCGCCGTGAGCAGCTCGAAGCCCTCGCTGCGGGCCACGTAGGTCGCGGCCGTGATGTCGCCCACCACGTTGAGCGTGGTGCGGCACATGTCGAGAATGCGGTCGACGCCCAACACGATGGCGATCAGGCCCGGGTTCACGCCCACGGTCGCCAGGACCAGGATGATGAAGGGGATCGAGCCCGAGGGCACGCCCGCGGTGCCGATCCCGCCCAGGATGGCCATGTAGACGACCATGAGCTGCTGGCCGATGCTGAGGTCGATCCCGGCGAGCTGGGCCAGGAACAGCACGGTCACGCCTTCGTAGAGGGCGGTCCCGTTCTGGTTGGCGGTGGCTCCCACCGTGAGCACGAAGCTGTTGATCTCGCGGGGCACCCCGAGGTTCTCCTCCGATACGCGCAGCGCGGTCGGAAGCGTGGCATTGGAAGACGACGTGGAGAATGCCGTGAGCATCACCGTCTTGACGCGGCGGAAGAACTCCAGGGGCGGGATCCCGGAGAGCAGCCGGACGGACAGGGAGTAGACGCCGAACATCTGCAGGGCGAGGCCCAGGAGCACCGTGAGGACGAACCAGAAGAGCGCGCCCAGGAGGTCGAAGCCGAAGCGGGCCACGTTGTTGAAGAGCAGGCAGGCCACGGCGTAGGGTGCTATCTGCATCACGATGTCCACCACCTTGGCGGACACGGCGTAGACCGCCTCCAGCACCCTCACCAGGGGCTCGGCCACCGCCGTCGGCAGCAGGGTCAGGGCCACCCCGGCGACCAGCGCGAAGAACATGAGCTGGAGCATCTGGGGGGTCTCGCTGCCCCCCACCGCGTACACCGGGTTCGCGGGCATCACGGTCTTCACCACTTGCATGAGCGGGGACTCGGGGGCGGCCCGCCGCTCGGTCTCCAGCGTCTGGACGCGCTTCTCGGCCTCCGCGCCGTAGCGAGCCTTGAGCCGCTCGGCCGTATCCGGCCGTATCCGGCGCCCGGGCTGGATGGTGTTGGTCAAGCTGAGGCCGATGGCGACCGAGATCGCGCTGACCACGAGGCAGTAAACGAAGGAGCGCAGGCCCACGCGTCCGAGCCGCCTCACGTCCCCGATGGCGGCCACCCCCACCACCAGCGAAGACCCGATGAGGGGGATCACGATCATGAGGAGCGCGCGCAGGAAGAAGGTCCCCACCGGCTCCGTCAGGTTGTAGGTGACCCAGCGCACGCCCGGATGCTCGCCGCCCCAGATCGCGTTCACGGCCAGCCCGGCCACCACCCCCACGCCCAACCCGACCAGGATGCGCGTGTGGAGGGGCCAGCCCCGGGGCTGGTCGGGTGTCGTCTCCTTGAGGTCCGTGGTCAACTCGCGCTCGAACGCGCTCTCGTCGGGTACGGCTCGTCCGGGGGGGGGACGCTCCGGGGTCGTCAGGGGGCCTCCAAAACCTTGGCGTCGGCCGTGGAGTCTATCCGGCCGCATTCGCGAAGGCAATGAAACGCGCTTCTGGGTCCTACTCTCCTCCAGTCCGTTTGCACCGATTCACCCCAATAGTCCATTTAGACTATGGACTCGTTGCGGGGAAGCGCGGATCGTGGGCAATCGACGCACGTCATCGGAGGTGCCCATGGCCGATTCCGAGAGCTGGTTCCTCCGGGAGCTCGAGACGAGGGGCGTGTCGCGCCGCGAGTTCGTGGGCTTCTGCTCGGCGATGGCGGCGGCGCTCGCCCTGCCCCGCTCGGCCGCGGCCCGCATCGCGGCGGCGATCGAGAAGACCCCGAAGCCCATCCTGGTCTGGCTGGAGTTCCAGGACTGCGCCGGGAACACCGAGTCGTTCCTGCGCGCGAGCCGGCCCACCGCGGCCGAGATCGTGCTCGACACGCTCTCGGTCGACTACCACGAGACGATCATGGCCGCGGCCGGCCATCAGGCCGAGGAGCTCCTCGCCCGCACGGTCAAGGAGAAGGCGGGGGCCTACCTCGCCGTCGTCGAGGGCTCGATCCCCACCGGCGCGAACGGGGCGTACTGCACGATCGGGGGCCGGTCGGCCCTCCAGATCGCCCGCGAGGTCTGCGGCCAGGCCGCCGCCACCATCGCCATGGGCACGTGCGCCACCTTCGGGGGCCTCCCCGCGGCCGCGCCCAACCCCACGGGCGCCCTCGGGGTGGCCGACGCCGTGCCCGGGGTCAAGAACCTGATCAACCTCTCCGCCTGCCCGGCCAACGTCGAGAACCTGACCGCCCTCATCGTGTACTTCCTGACCTTCAAGCGCTGGCCGCCGCTCGACGCCTACCGCCGGCCCCTCTTCGCCTACGGCAAGTCGATCCACGACAACTGCGAGCGCCGCGCCCACTTCGACGCGGGCCAGTACGTGGAGGACTGGGGCGACGAGGGCCACCGCACCGGGCTACTGCCTCTACAAGATGGGCTGCAAGGGCCCCGTCACCTTCCAGAACTGTCCGAACGTGCGCTGGAACGGCGGGACGAACTGGCCGATCGGCTGCGGCCACCCCTGCATCGGGTGCGCGGAGCCGGACTTCTGGGACAAGATGACGCCCTTCTACCAGCACCTCGAGGGCGTCCCTGGTTTCGGCGTCGCCTCGAGCGTCGATCGCGTGGGCCTCTGGGCCACCGTGGGCGTGGGGGCGGCCTTCGCCACCCACGGCTTCATCTCCCTGGGCAAGCGCTACTGGCACGCCGAGCATCATCCGGCCGCCCGCGAGAAGGCGGAAGAAGCCCAACGCCGCGCCGATGACAAGAAGGAAGGCCAGTCATGACCCACGTCGTGGTCGACCCCGTCACCCGCATCGAGGGCCACCTCCGCATCGAGGCCGAGGTCGACGGCGGCGCGGTGCGCGAGGCCTGGTCCTCGTCCACGATGTTCCGGGGAATCGAGCTGATCCTGAAGGGCCGCGATCCCCGCGACGCCTGGGCCTTCACCCAGCGCCTCTGCGGGGTCTGCACGACCGTCCACGCCATCGCCTCCATCCGGGCGGTGGAGAACGCGATCGGGGCGGTGCCCCCGCCCAACGCGCGCCTGCTCCGCAACCTCGTCATCGCCACGCAGTGCGTGCAGGACCACGTGATCCACTTCTACCACCTGCACGCCCTCGACTGGGTGGACATCGTGTCCGCCCTCAAGGCCGATCCGGCCCGGACGTCCGCCCTCGCGGAGTCGCTCTCCGACTGGCCCCTCTCGAGCGTCAAGTACTTCACGGGCATCCGGGACCGGGTGAAGGGCTTCGTCGAGGCCGGACAGCTCGGTCCCTTCGCGGGCGCCTACTGGGGCCACCCCGCCTACAAGCTCCCCCCGGAGGCCAACCTGATGGCGGTGGCGCACTATCTCGAGGCCCTGGAATGGCAGCGGGAGTTCATCAAGATCCACGCGGTGCTCGGAGGCAAGAACCCCCACCTCCAGGGCTTCCTCGTGGGCGGGATGGCCACCCCCATCGATCCCGACAAGCAGGCCTCGATCAACGCGGGCACGCTCGCCGGCATGCGGGAGATGATCGCCAAGGCCCGCGACTTCGTGTCCAAGGTCTACATCCCGGACCTGCTGGCCGTCGCCTCCTTCTACAAGGACTGGGCGGGCCACGGCGCGGGCGTGGGCAACTACCTCGTCTACGGCGAGTATCCGGAGGACGACAGCGCGCAGCCTCCTCTCTTCCTGCCCTCCGGGGTCATCCTCAAGGGCCAGTTCCCGAAGGTCGAGCCATTCGACCCCGCGAAGGTCACCGAGCACGTCAAGCACTCCTGGTACGAATACGAGGCCGGTGACGATCAGGGCCTGCACCCCTTCAAGGGAGAGACGCGGCCGAAGTACACCGGCCCCGACCCGCCCTACGAGCGCCTCCACACCGACGGCAAGTACAGCTGGCTCAAGGCGCCGCGCTACGATGGCGAGCCCATGGAGGTGGGGCCCCTTGCCCGCATGCTCGTGGCCTACGCGTCCGGCCACCCGCGGGTCAAGGAGCTCGTGGGCTTCGCGCTCAAGAAGCTCGGGGTGGGACCCGAGGCCCTCTTCTCGACCCTCGGCCGCGTGGCCGCGCGGGGGATCGAGACGCTCGTCCTCGCCGAGAGGATGGAAGCCTGGCTGGACGAGCTGGCCGGCAACATGACGAAGCACGACCTGCGCATCCACGACAACTCCAAGTGGGATCCCGCGAGCTGGCCGAAGGAGTCTTCGGGCGCGGGCTTCCACGAAGCCCCGCGGGGCGCGCTCGGCCACTGGGTGCACATCAAGGACGGAGCGATCGCCAACTACCAGTGCGTGGTCCCGAGCACCTGGAACGCGGGCCCGCGCTGCGCGGAAGGCAAGCGCGGCCCCTACGAGGAGGCGCTGCTGGGAACGCCGGTGGCCGACGCCGAGAAGCCCCTCGAGATCCTGCGCACCGTCCACTCCTTCGACCCCTGCATGGCGTGCGGCGTCCACGTGGTGGACGCGAAGCGGCGCGAGCTCGCGCGCGTGAGGATCGCATGAGCGCGAACCCCGTCCACCCCGGCCGGACCTTTCCCTCGGTCTGCCGGCACCCCGGGGAGCTGGTGCGGGTCTACGTCTGGGAATGGCCGGTGCGGATGACGCACTGGTGCACGGCCTACGCCATCCTGATCCTGGCCGCGACCGGCTACTACATGGGGAACCCGTTCATCGCGGTGAAGGGGCCGGCGGGCCAGCACTTCGTGATGGGCTGGGTGAAGACGGTGCACTTCTACACCGCCATCGTCTTCGCCCTCTCCGTCCTCTCGCGGGTGGCCTGGATGTTCATGGGCAACACGTACTCCCGCTGGGACAAGTTCATACCGGTGGCGCGGCGCCGCTTCACCGGGCTCGTGGAGAGCCTGCGCTACTACCTCTTCGGGCTGCGCCAGCCCCCGGGCTTCGTGGGTCACAACCCCCTGGCCGGCTTCACCTACACCTTCGTGTTCCTCATCTACTTGATGATGATCGCCACCGGCCTCGGCCTCTACAGCGTGAGCGCCACGGTGGGATCGCCGTTCCGGATCTTCGGCTTCGTGCTGCCCCTCGTGGGCGGGGCCCAGGCCGCGCGGTGGTTCCACCACGTCGGGATGTGGTTGCTGCTCGGCTTCGCCGTCCACCACGTCTACAGCGCGGTGCTCATGTCGCAGGTCGAGGCGCGGGGGACGGTGGAGTCCATGGCCTCGGGCTACAAGTTCGTGCCCTGCGAGGACCTCGTCTACTCCGGCTACCGCTTCGTCGACCACAAAGATGCGTCCTGAGCCCAGCGTGCCCCTCCTGGTCCTGGGCCTGGGCAACGTCCTGTGCGGGGACGACGGCCTGGGGGCGGTGGCCGTGCACCTGCTCCAGCGGAGCTACCGGGTTCCCGAAGGGGCGGTGGTGCTCGACGGGGGGACGTTGGGGCTGTCGCTCCTCCCCTATCTCGAGGAGGCGCGGGAGGCGATTCTCGTCGACGCCATCCGCGACGACGGGCCTCCGGGCACTCTCGTGCGGCTCGAGGGCGACGACGTGGCCCCCGCGCTCGCGAGCCGGCTCTCCGTCCACCAGGTGGGGGTGGCGGACCTTCTGGACGGGGCGCGGTGGCGCGAGCGCTACCCTTCCCGGCTGATCCTGCTCGGTATCGTCCCGGAGACCCTGGAGCTGGGCTTCGCCCGTTCTCCCGCCGTGGAAGCGGCCCTCCCCGAGCTGATCGACCGGATCGTGACCGAGGCGCTTTGCCTCGGCTATGGCTTTACCCTGAAAGCGGGCGATGAGGCGACTTCCCGCGATCTTGGCGATCTCGCTCACGTTTACGGGCTGTAGCGGAAGGGACTCCGACCTTCCCCCGGACTATCGGCGCATCGAGGTGCCCGAAGCGCAGCTCCGCTCCCCCGAGGCCCGCGAGCGCGGCCGGGCTCTCTACGCGCAGAATTGCGCCCTCTGCCACGGGCCGCGGGCGGACGGGCAGGGGGCGCGGCGGGAAGGCCTGTCCTCTCGCCCGAGGGATTTCACCGATCCCGCCTGGCGGAGGCAGGCCTCCCCCCGCGGCCTGTTCTTCGCCGTCCGCGAGGGAGTGCGGGGAACGGCGATGCCGAGCTGGAAGTCGCTCCCGGAAGCAGACGCCTGGGACCTCGTGGCCTTCCTGCTCTCGGTGGGAGAGGCCCCTCTCTCACGCGGGAGTCCCTCGCCGCGACACCACGAACGCAGCCCCTAGACAAGCGGCGAGAGCCACTGAGAAGACGACGGGGACGGGGAAGATGAACCTCCAGGCGACGAATGCGGAGGCGACGGTGGCGAGGAAGAACGATCCGATCAGCGGGCGCACGCGAAGCGGGTCGGCCTTGGCGATCGTCGCAAGCTGCCAGAGCAGCACCGCCTGCAGGAGCAGGTAGACGGTGATGCTGTAGCCGAACCCGAGATAGAAGTCCCAGTAGGTTCGACTCACTCCCTCGACATCGAAGCGAAAAGCCCTCATCGCCCGGAGCACCTCGGTCTCCCCCGGGGGGGACCAGGACTTCCTTCCTCCCAGGGTGTGCCCGGCCGCGAACAGGAAGCTGATGACCGACGCGATGCGCAGGAAAAGCGTGGAGTGCATCCGTCCTCCCTCGGGAGCGCGTTCGACTCACGCGATGGTGGTACGCGCGACTACCACGATTGTGGCCTCCGAAACTTACCACGATGGTGGTGGCAGGGAGGCCGCCGGTAGCGATATTCTCCAAGCCTTTCGAAGGAGAACCCCATGATCGGCGTCCTGCTCCTGGCATCCTCACCGCTCCTGGCCGCAACCGCGGCCGTCCCTCCCGGCTTCTCCGAACGGTTCGCCGACGTCAACGGCACACGACTGCGCTACGTGATCGGAGGCAAGGGCAGCCCCGTCGTCCTCCTCCACGGCTATGCCCAGACCGGTCACATGTGGGGCCCCGTCCTCCCGCGCCTCGCCGAGCAGCACACCGTCATCGTTCCCGACTTGCGCGGCGCCGGCGGATCGGCGAAGCCAGAGACCGGGTACGACAAGAAGAACATGGCGGTGGACGTCCACGAGCTCGTCTCCTCGCTCGGCTTCGATCGCGTGGGCATCGCCGGGCACGACATCGGCCTGATGGTGGCGTATGCCTACGCCGCCCAGTTCCCGCAGGCGACCGCCCGCCTGGTGCTGATGGACGCCTTTCTTCCCGGCATCGGGCCCTGGAAGGATGTCTGGCTGATGCGCGACCTCTGGCATTTTCACTTCTACGGAAAGACGCCACTCGCGCTCGTCGCGGGGCGTGAGCGCATCTACTTCGAGCACTTCTGGAACGACTTCGCGGCCGACCCGGAGCACTCGGTGTCGGAGGCCGACCGCGAGGTCTATGCGGCCGCCTACGCCCAGCCGGGGGGCATGCGCGCGGGCTTCGAGTACTTCCGTAACTTCGAGCGCGATGCACAGGACTTCGCGCAGCTGGCCACCCGGCCCCTGGGCATGCCCGTCCTCGTCCTGACGGGAGAGAAGGCTTCCGGGCCGTTCCTGATCGAGCAGGCGCGCCTGGTGGCCACGAACGTGAACGGAGTGATCGTCCAGGGTTCGGGGCACTGGCTCATCGACGAAGCGCCCGACCAGGTCATTCCGCTGCTGGTGTCGTTCCTGGCCCAGGACGCGGAGACGAACCGGCGACTCGACCCAGCCGAGATCGAGCGCCTGGTGCCCACCGGGGCCGGGGCCGGAACCTCGGGGGTCTCGGGGATAAGGACGCGCGTCCTCAAGGGCGATCCCACGCAGCCCGGCCTCTACACCATCCAGCTCGAGGTGCCGGCGAACACCCGAATCGAGGCGCACGATCATCCGGACGATCGGGTGGCCACGGTCGTCTCCGGGACCTGGTACTTCGGGTACGGAACGTCCTTCGACGAGAAGCGGCTGAAGGCGCTCCCCCGCGGCAGCTTCTACACGGAGCCGGCAAACGAGCCGCACTTCGCGCGTACACGAAACGAGCCGGTCGTGGTACAGATCTCCGGCGTGGGACCCACCGGCACTCGCTACGTCGAGCGCGCCGCCCCGGCTGTTCCCGCGCGGTGAGAAGAAGTTGGCGAGGAGGTCTACATGACGCTCTTGACCCCGTTCAATCTGACGCCGCTCGGCCTGTTCCATACGCTCGTGAGCCTCGTGGCGGTGGTAGCCGCGTTCGTGGCGCTCTATCGGGACAAGGGGATCTCCCCTCGGACCTCGATCGGTCGCACGTATCTGGTTTCCCTCCTGATCACCACCCTCACCGGCTTCCCCATCTTTCGGCACGGCAGCGTCGGGCCACCCCATATCGTCGGGGCGATCATCATGGTGGTGCTGGCGGTGGCCGCCCTCGCCGGCACGACCCGTGTGTTCGGACGGGCGTCGGCGTACGTCGAGACCCTCGGCTACTCGACCACGTTCTCCTCCTCATGATCCCCACCGTGACGGAGACCCTGACGCGGGTGCCGCCGAGCGCTCCCTGGGTGGCGAGCCCGGAAGCGCCCATCTTCCCTCCGCTCTATACCGTGCTCCTCGTCCTCTTCCTGATCGGCGCGTTCCTTCAGGTGCGCCGCCTGCGCTCTGGGGGGGCTCCCGCGGCCCATTGAGGTACTCGCTCCCATCCGTTTCTTGACAGTCGACGAGAATCAAGCGATAGAGGAGGTCCGCATGTTCGGCAAGTCCCTGTCCGAGTACATTGCCTTCCAGCAACCCATCCTGACCCTGATCGCGGCCATCTGGGCCTTGCGCCTCGTGCTCTCGATGGCCGGTGTTCCCGTCTCGGGCGCCCGGTTCCTGAGCGTGACGGGCGTGCTGGTGGTGGGGGCCCTCTACTACGGCTGGGAGGTCGGCCGGAAGGGCTTCGGCTCGTTCAAGCAGCTCTACGGGCTGAACCTGGTCCAGGGCCTCTTCTCGCAGACGCTGGTGGCGCTAGCGATCGTGCTTGGAATCATGACCGGCCAGGACAACATCTACACCATCCCAGAGTTCTATCCGCCCGCGCAGGGCATCGGTGTGTTGGGGCTGCCCCTCCCGCCCGACGGCAAGAACTGGGGCCACGCCCTCGAACATATCGTGGTCGCGGGCGCTATCGGCTTCCCGATCATCGGCTGGCTGCTGGGCTCGCTGGTGCTGCTCGCGACCCGGAAGTCGGCCCCGCCCTCGGCCTGAGCCCGACGCGTCCTCTTCTCGTGGAGGAGGCGTACCTCGATGAGACTGAGGTACTGCACCGGAAAGCAACGCCAGCCGGTAGGGCATCGGTATCGAGATCGCGTGCTGGCCGCGGTAGGGGGCCATGCGTTCCCGGCTCTTCGGTCCCTGACGGACCATCTTGGCTTCGAGCTCTGCGAAGTCGTGGAAATGCTGGAATGCCTCGATATCGAATCCGGGTCGACCGCGATCACGCAGCGGGCGGCCCGTGCGTACTCGACCAGCTGGCCGCCCCCCGCCCCCACGGCGATCACGGTCTTGCCGGCGAGATCGTAGAACCTGGTCAGGTTCCTGACGATCTGCTCGAGATCCGTGGCCATGGTCAGGGTGCTGCCTCGACCCGGGTCCACACCAGCACTGCGAACTTCCGCAGGTTCAAGATGCGCGCCGCCTTGCCGTTCTCGACCACGAACACCCACTCCCCCAGGCTGCCCGAGACCACGAAGGCGTCGGGCGTGAGTGGAATGAGCAGCCTCAGCTTCTTCGGGTCGCGTCCCCCGTAGAGCTGGCCCTCCCGCAGCTCGACGGTGAAGATCCAGCCGTTGGGTAGCAAGCGATACTGACCGACCAGGCCCGGCCAACCGGCTTTCGACACGTCCTGCGCGGGCGGATCCCGGGTGACGACCGAGAGGTGCGACGCCACCATTTTCCAGGTGGCCCGGTCGTGCCGATACGCGTTTGTCACGCGATATTGGACGGTCAGTCGCTGGCCGAACACCGATTCGGATTCATCGGCGAGGTAACGGACCACCGCGAACCCGGGGAGCTCCTGAACCGTCAGATTCTTGACGGTCAGACTGCCGCTGAGGCCTTCGGGTAGCGGGCCGAGCTCGTCGAGGAACTGCCGCTTGGTCATGACCTGTCCTTCCTCCGTGGTCACCACGCACGACGGGTCCATGAGTCGATCCCAGACGGCCTTGTCGCCCGGAGCGAGCGCATCCATGAGCGCCTGTTCGGTCGCCTGGAACCACTGCCGCGTCTCGGCCGAAACGGCCCCGGCCGTTGCGGCCGGCGCTACGGTCGCCCGGGCAAGGACGAGCCAGGCGGAGATTCGCATGAGCCTCGCCAAGAACGTCCGGCATCTGGTGACCATTTCGCTCTCCTGGTGGGTGGCCCCCGGTCGTCGCACTCACGATCTGACGCTCGAGTGTCGGCGACCCGAATGCCCGCCGCAATGACCACCTTCACCTGAACGGATAGGGCCATTCCCGCCACCCCGATCGGTCGGAGAGACCGTTCCGCCCTGGCCACGGGCTCAGCTCGCCACGTGCGGCCGCGCTCCATTGGGAGCTTCTAGACCTCGTCCGGCGCTCGGCCACGAGGCTTGCGATCGAGGACGTCCTCGCGGAGCTGGCCGACGAAACGGTCCGCTGTGCCTACCGGACGCAGGGGGAGGAGTGCCGAGCGAAGCCCTGTCGTCGCCGGCCCAGCGCCGAAGGCGTGAGCAGGTCGAAAACCGTCGGTGGAGCGAACACACACCGGCCCCCCCAAGGGCCGGACCTTCTCGACCTCGTCCCAAGGCAGCCTATGGCTTGGACGAGCAGCTTGCCTGCGACCACCCACCACGGACGGCGGTGCCGCCGCAGTAGGTCTTGCCCGTGCTGTTCGGGGTATTCAGGTACTGCAGGATGCTCTGGCAGCTCTCGCCCTTGGCGGGAGTGACCTCACAGGCGCCGGTGTACGCCGTGTTGGTGAAGCAGCACTTCGCGACCGGAGCCTTGGCGAGCACCTCCCCAGCCCAAAGTGCGCACAACACAAAGAGTGCGAGGCCACGCATCCACGCTCCCCCTCCGGCCCCTGGGGACCAGCGCGCCCTCACGTTATCCTTGGTGGTTTTCATGGTCGTGTCCTTTCGGGGTCACTTCACCTCTTCAATATCGCCGGGTTTCCAGCTCTTGTCGATCGGGGCTTCGGTTGGGCCGTAGAGCCTGAGGATTGCGAAATAGCCGCTGCCGGGCAGTGCGTGTGATCCAGATCCCGTCGCCGCGAAGGAGAGGCTGCAGGAGTTCCTGGATCGCCTGAGAGACGAACGCGACCATGAGGGCGTGCCCTGCGCGGTCTTTGCCGTCGAGGAACGCATGATTCTGGAAGAATGATCAGGGGTGCGCGGAGGGGAGCGCCTCCGCGATCGCGGTGGCGATCTGTCGCGCGCCTTCGGCGTCAGGGTGGCCGTCGTCCCACGGCAGCATGCGCGCCGGGTCGACGTCCACGATCACGTGCGGAAGGTCATCGACCAGCGCGCGCACGATGAAGGCCTCGGGGTGCGCATCGAGCGGACGCGGCGGTCCGGTGCTCGGGAAGACGAAGAGCGATTGTGCCCCTCGCGCACGAGCGGCCGCGGCGGAGGCGTGCAGAATCGCACGCGTCAGCGTCAGGCTCTCTTGCAGGCGGGCCTCGCTCAGGTAGGGCAGATCGTTGACGAGAAGCTGCCGCAGCCGGAGGCGAGAGCTCGATGGCGGCGCCAGCACCAGCGCGCCGTCGCGCAGCACCAGGTGCGGGCGATCGTCGTGCAGGTTGCGGTAGAGCTGAACGGGCAGCACCGTGGTCACGACCGCAAGCGGATGGGCGAAGCGGGCGAGCGCATCTACGGCTCGCAGGTAGGCCTGGTCGCTGCCGTACCCTCCCTCGGCCACGTCGACCACTTGGGCGGGCAGTAGCTCGGACAGACGCGCCGGGATCGTCTCGTTCCAGTCCAGGCCGTGACCGGTGGCAATCGATTCCCCGGCCAGCAGTACCGTCGGCGCCTCCGGGTCCTCGGTCCATTCGGCCGAAGGTGCCCGATCGCCGTGCGCGTCGATCGCGTAGCGAACGAGGCGTCCGCCCGGCACGGGCAGGTCCACCGAGCGCCGCGGAATGAAGGCCCAGCCGGTCCTTGGGTCGGGCGCCCCCAGGCGCGCCTCGATACGCGTCCTGGGTACCGGCAGCACCCGGTGGAGAACGCGCAACGCCAGTTCCGACGCGACCACCGCCAGCGCGACGGCAAGACCGACCCGCGCCACCGCGCCGAACGTCACGCGCCGCCGGGCCGCGACCGCGCAGGCGACCAACACGGCCCCCATCAGCGCGGCGGCGATACGGAGCGCGGCAAGGGTCCACCACGGCGGCGGGGGGTGGAGCGCGGGTATCGCGATGTGGCGCTCGAACCAGGCGCCATCCACGGCGGCGCCGAAGGCGAGCAACGCTGCCGCCGGCACGAGCAGCGACAGGCGCACGATCCAATCAAGCACGCACCGCAGCGTAGCACGACGTGTGCTAACGTCGGTCTTGTGCGTGTCGTACCGTCCCCCTTCGACCGGCTCTTCAAGCCGGTGCACCGCTGGGTCTGGACCGACCCCCACCGGCGCGCGCGGAAGCTGCTCAGCTTTGCCGAGACCGAGGCGGGCGGCGGACGCGATCTCTCTCGCGCCGCCGAGCTCACGCGCGATCCGTTGCTGCGCCGCCTGTTCCTGCGCCACGCCCAGGACGAGCACCGACACGCCGACCTCTTTCGTCGGCGGGGGCGCGAGCTGTTGTCGGCCTCGCCGCGACGCTCGCGATTCGAGGCGCGGTGGTTGGCACCGGGGGAGCGTGGCCTCGACGAGCTGCGGGTTGACGCGGAGACCGACGAATCCCTGCTCGCGTTCCTCCACTTGTCCGAGAAGGCGGCGGCCGGACGATTCGCGCTCTACGGGCAGGTGCTGGATGCCGATGCGGACACGCGCACGGTGTTCGCTCGCGTCCTCGAGGACGAGCTGTTCCACATGACCTACACCCGAAAGCAGCTGGCTCGCCTTGCCCCGCGCAAACAGGGCCTTCGGCTCTGGCAGGCACGGGCGGGACGGCTTTGGAAGGCGTACCTGCGCGTCGCCAAGGCCTTGGCCTCGGTGCTCGGCAGGTTGATGCTCGCGATTCAGTACTTCGTCCTGCTCCCGCCCTTCGCGTTCCTGGCCAAGCGCGGGGCGCGGCATGAGGGCCTCGGCTTCTGCACCGCCCGGGCCCCCACGCCGCTCCGGCGCCAGTACTGATGCGCATCCTCGGCATCTCGGCGCACTATCACGACTCGGCCGCGGGCCTGGTCGAAGACGGCGTCCCCGTCTGTGCCGTGCAGGAGGAGCGCGTCTCCCGGCGAAAGAATGACGCCGCGTTTCCCCTGGCGGCCATAGAGTGGTGTCTGGACCGCGCGGGAGTCCAGCCCGAACAGCTCGACGCGGTGGTCTTCTACGAGAAGCCCATGCTCAAGTTCGAGCGCATCCTGACCATGGCGCTCCGCGGCTTTCCGCGATCGTGGGGCAGCTTCGCTCGCGGGATGGAGAATGCCCTGGGGGGCAAGCTCTGGGTCAAGGGGACGATCGCCTCCGAGCTGGGCGTGCGCGGCGATCGAATCCTCTTCACGGAGCACCACCAGGCGCACGCGGCGGCTGCGTTCTTTGCCTCGCCGACGCGGCGCGCCGCGATCCTCACCGCGGACGGCGTGGGCGAGTGGGCGACTCTCTCCCTGGGGCGCGCCTCGATCGAAGACGACGGCACGGCTTCGCTCGAGCTGCTGCGCGAGCTGCGCTTCCCGCACTCCCTGGGGATGCTCTATTCGACGCTCACCGCCTACCTGGGCTTTCGGGTCAACGAAGGCGAACACAAGGTGATGGGTCTGGCCGCGTACGGGAAGCCGGCGTTTCTGGAGACGTTGCGTCGCATGGTACCCCGGACCGCCGACGGGGCGTTCGCGCTGGAGATGTCGTACTTCGAGTTCCACCGGGCGGCGCGGCGCAGCTTCTCCGACCGGTTGGTCGCCGAGCTGGGGCCGCCGCGCGACCCATGGGATCCCATCGATCTCGGGACGGCAGAGGGTGCCCGCTACGCCGACGTCGCCGCCAGCGTGCAGTGCGTCCTGGAAGAGATCCTCGTCGACCTCGCGCGAGTCCTCCAGCGGGAGACGGGGCTCGAAGACCTGTGCTTCGGCGGCGGAGTAGCGCTGAACGGCTGCGCCAATGCGCGCATCCTGCGCGAGTCCGGATTCCGCAACCTGTACGTGCCGTCCGCCCCGGGCGACGCGGGCTGCGCTCTCGGCGCCGCCCTCTACGCGGACCGCCTGCACTTCCGCCGTCCGCACCGCGAAGTCCCAGACCACCCCTACTGGGGCGCGGACGTCGAGGCTGAAGACCTTGCGCGCCTGGCGCTCGAGGACGGGCTCGAGCTGGAGCAGCTCCCCCACGACGGGGAATTGATCGCGCGAGTCGTGGACGAGCTCGCCGCCAATCACATCGTGGGCTGGATGCAGGGGCGCAGCGAGCTCGGGCCCCGCGCGCTGGGCAACCGTTGCATCCTCGCCGCACCCCATGACGCCGCCATGCGCGATGCGCTCAACCGGAGCATCAAGTACCGCGAGGAGTTTCGGCCCTTTGCGCCGGCGGTGCCGATCGAGCACGCGGAGCGCTTCTTCGAGTTGCCGCCCGGCGGCGCGCGGCTGGGCCGCTTCATGTCCGGCGTCTTCCCGGTGCGGCGCGAATGGCGGGAGCGGCTCGCGGCCGTGACCCACGTCGATGGGACGGCCCGCGTGCAGACCGTGGAGCGCGCCATGGCCCCGCGGTTTCATGCGCTGATCGAGGCGTACGGCGCGCGGACCGGGGTGCCCGTGTTGCTCAACACCAGCTTCAACCTCGCCGACGAGCCGATCGTCAACCGGGCGGTCGAGGGGTACTCGACCTTTCGCCGCTCGGGCATCGACGTGCTCGTCGCGGGGACCGCGCTCGTCCGCAAGCGCCGCCCGGCGTCCGATGAGCGGGAGGAGGCGCTCGGGTGATCAAGCGCCGCGGAAGGATCGTGCGCATGCTGGTGGTGCTGGGAAGCGCCGGCCCTACGATCGCGGACGGGGCGCGGGGACTGTGGCGGAGTGAGTCGGGACGGAAGTGGATGGTGCCTCTCCTGGTGTTCATTTGCCTGACCGGCCTCGTGCTGATCGTCGCGGGCAGCATCGAGGCGCTGGCGCCGTTCGTCTATGCGATCTTCTGAGCACGAACTACTCGCCTGCCCGCGCTGCGCAGGCGTCTTGCGCGACCTGCGCTGTGGGTCGTGCGCCGTGCAGTACACGGCGCCGGGCGGCATCCCCGATCTGCGGCTGCGCACGGACGGGCGCACCGAAGCGGTGCGCGACTTCTACGCTCGTGCGCCGTTCCCCGGATATCCCCCGCGCGACAGCCTGGCCGCGCTACGCGCCCGTGCCGCGCGCAGCGGCTTTATCCGCGCCCTCGACCAGGCCATCCCCGGAGATGCGCTCGTGCTGGAGATGGGTTGCGGAACGGGGCAGCTCAGCCTCTTCCTCGCGAGCGCGGACCGCAATGTCGTCGGCGCCGATCTGGCGCGGCCATCGCTGGAGTTGGCGCGCGACGCGGCCTTCCGGTTCGGCGTGCGCGGCGTGCAGTTCGTAGAAACGGACCTCCACGCCCCCGGGCTCCGGCGCGGCGCCTTCGACGTCGTGATCTGCTCCGGCGTCCTGCACCACACGCCCGATCCAGGCGCGTCGTTCGCCGCGGTGGCGCAGCTCGCGCGTCCGGGAGGAGTGCTGCTGATCGGTCTGTACAACGCGTACGCGCGCGTGCCGCTGCGCTTGCGCCGGGGGCTCGCGCGCTTGACCGGCTTCCGCTGGATTCCGTGGGACCCCGTCCTGCGCGACCGCGGGGCCGAGCCCGCGCGGCGCGAGGCGTGGCTGCGCGACCAGTACCATCACGTGGAGGAGCACCGGCACACGCTGCGCGAAGTGCAGGGCTGGTTCCGCGCCAACGGCGTCGAGTACCTGCGCGCCTTCCCCAGCGCGCTCCTGGGGGGCGAGACCCCCGATCTCTTCTCGCAGTCCCCCGACGACTGGGCGCCCGAGAGCCTGATCGCGCAGCTCGGGTGGATGCGCACGCTCGGGGGTGAGGGCGGGCTCTTCGTCGCCGTGGGCGGTAGAGCGGCTTCGTCCTCGACATGAGTGACACATCGGGCGCCGAGGAGAACGGCGAAGAAACCGAGGGGCCGGAAACGCTTATCCCTGAAGGGGAATTTGGCGGGGTGGACGGGACTTGAACCCGCGACCTCCGACGTAACAGGCGAAAAGAGTAGCTCCGGGGCTCAACCACTTTCCGAGACTCGTCAGTGAGTTAGTGCGACACGCGCCGACAGGGGACGACACGAAACGACGCGTTTAGACGACCGTTTTGACACACGTAGTGCACAGCGCGGTACTGGTCTAGTCTCTTGCTCGAGGAAGACCACCGGCCCCGGTACAATCCCGGGGGGGCGCCCAAAGCCTTGGCGACCGCGGGAGAACTCGCGATGAGAAAGGTGATCCTCTTCGTCCAGGTTTCCCTGGACGGCTTCTTCGAGGGACCGAAGAAGGAGATCGACTGGCACATGGTCGATGACGAGCTCCACGCCCACGTCATCGAGGAGCTCAAGGCGATGGGAGCCTTCCTGAGCGGACGGGTCACCTACGAGCTCATGGCCGGATTCTGGCCGACCGCCGACGCCGACACCGGGAGCACTCCTTTCGTGAAGGAGTTCGCCCGGATCTGGCGGGACATGCCCAAGGTGGTCTATTCGAAGACCCTCACCTCGGCGGGGTGGAACACCACGATCGCCCGGGACGTGGTGCGGGGAGAGGTCGAGGAGCTCAAGCTCCGGGCCCGTGGGGATCTCGTGGTCGGGGGAGGGGACCTGGGCGCAGCCTTCATGGGCCAGGACCTGATCGACGAGTACCGGATCTACGTCCACCCGATCCAGATCGGGGAGGGGAAGCGCCTTTTTCCCCCTTCGAAGGAGAAGGTCCTGCTCCGCCTCGCCGAGACCCGAACCTTCGGGAACGGGGTCGTCCTTCTCCGGTACGAACGACTCCGGCCCCGTGGGGGGAGCTAGTCCCCGGGAAGCCCCGCCTGAGGACGCCGCTCGCGTCAATCGGTACGAGGTCGTCGAGAGCTGTCGCGACCGCGTCCAGCCCGCCGGAAAGCTCGCGACACGAGTTCGCCGCCTCCGTGACGGCCAGAAGGGCCTTGTACTTGGCCTCGCCGGATCACGGAGTGTCGGTCACTGGCGACTCAACCGCATTCCCGACGGGCACGCCACACGGCTACCGACGGTCGCTGGCGGCCAGACGCACCCGTTCGAGCCACAGTGCAAGCCACTTCGGACACGAGACGAGGGAGCAGCGCTCGGGCGGGAGCTCGGCGAGCCACCGCACGCCGCTCTCGTCGGCATGGTCCACCTCGGACAGGTCGAGAATGAGCGGGCCGCGTGAGACCACGTCGGAGAGCAGTTGCAGCGCGGGCCCTTGCAGCGAGCCGATCACCCGCACTTGGCGGGCCGGCCCTTCCTCGAGTCGGATCACCGGCCACGCCCCCGAGCCTCGCTCCTCCTCGAGGGGGCTTCCTGCTCGAGGCCGTCGCTCTTGCAGGCTTTTCTCTCCACGGCTCTCTCTTTCGGGGCCCCCTTCGCGGGGGGCGCCCATGAATAGACTTCGCAACCTCCGTGCCGGGCGCAGTCGAACGGACCTGGACGACGCAACTCCCCAAAGCCGGGCGGTTTCGGAGGCCTCTGAGCCGCGTGAGCTCGAAGCGGCCGGGGACCCGCGTCGTGGATTCGCGACGAACGCTCGCGAATGCCAAGCCGGTGGCTTCCATCTCCGGTCATGAAGGCCCTCGCCGCGACCCTCGTTCACACCATCTCCCGACGCTCACCGTTATCTCGAAACCATTGAAGCTCGGGTTGGCGCTCGCGAGGCCGCCGTTCGACAGGTGGTGAAGCGCGACGCCCACCGCGACGCGGTGGGCCGGCGCGACCCGGAATGCCACTCCGGCGCCGAGATCCGCGCTGAAGTTGAAGCGGGTGCCGCGCGGGTCGGGCACGGGCCTTTCGAAGAGCCGCACTCCTCCGACCACGCCGACGTACGGCTGCCATCGGTCGCTTCTTCCCAGGTGGGCGACGAGACCTATCCCGTCCACGCCGCGAGCGCTTCACCTTGTAGTGGTGGAAGAGGGTCCCCCGCGGAGCCTCGCAGCAGCCGACGCCCTCGTAGCGGTTGCGGCGGGCGAAGGCGATCACCTGCGGCGTGAGGAGGGCGGGGTGGGCGAGGATCTCCTCGATCCGCTCCACGCAGTGGAGGACCTCTGCCGCCCCGATCCCACCGCATCCGCGAGCCTCGTGTGGAATGCGCGCTTGAGGCCAGCCGAGCGTACGCGTGACGGACTGCTCGTCGAGAATCCCTCACGAAAACCCGTGAATGGGCGATTCCCGGGCATCAAGGCTGGCCTAACCCCTTTGATCTCAGTTGTTGGTCGTCCCTCTGCCGTTGGCACGGGATGTGACTCCTCCCACCCCGTGAGGGGGTCGTGATGAAGAAGATGATGAAGAGATCGATTGCCGCAATAGTGTTCACCTCTCTCGTGGCCGCGGCCAGCGCATCCGCCTCGACCGAGACGAAGAAGGTCGTGGCCGGCCCTCAGTATGCAAGGAGCGGGCTGCACAAGATGCTGTTCGGAGCCGATTACCGCGCTCTCTGGACGACGCCGGCCACGTTCGAGGTGCTGGATCTCGAGCGCGAAGCCGGCGGCCTGACGCCGGTGGCCCGCTTGGGTGGAATGCAGACCAAGATCCTCGCGCTCAAGGGCAAGGACGGCCGGAACTATACATTTCGGAGCCTGGACAAGGACGCGAGCGAGCTCCTGGAAGAGGACCTCCGCGGCACGATCGTCGACGGGATCCTCAAGGACGCCCAGTCGGCACAGCATCCGGCGAGCGAGGTCATCGCGCGCGGCCTGTTGGAAGCCACCGATGTCCCCACTCCGCCCTGGAGGCTGGTCGTGCTCCCCGACGATCCGGCGCTCGGGGAGTTCCGGAAGGAGTTTGCGGGGGCGGTGGGCGACTTCGCCGACTACCCCAGCGCCGTGACCGAGTCGAACCCGGGCTTCCTCGGCATCACCGAGATCATCGATCACACCGAGATGTACCGGCGGCTGCAGGCGGGCACGGGCAACCAGGTCGACGTGCAGGCCTTCCTCAAGGCCCGCCTCATGGACATCTTCATGGGCGATTGGGACCGTCACCGGAAGCAGTGGCGCTGGGCTCGATTCCCGTCGAGCCCTCTGTGGGAGCCCATACCCGAGGATCGCGACCAGGCCTTCTCGCGCTACGACGGACTACTCATCGACCTCAACCGCAGCCGCGCCCCGCGGCTCCAGAAGCTGGGCCCCCGCTATTCGGGCATCGGCGGCCTCACCGAGAACGGCCGCGACCAGGATCGCCGCCTCCTCTCCGGTCTCACCCGCGAGGATTACCGCAGGGCGGCGACCGCTCTTCGTGCACAGCTCACCGACGACGCGATCGACCGGGCGGTGGCGCGGATGCCGGCGGAGTGGCAGGCGATCGACGGCGCTCGCCTGGCCAAGGACTTGAAGGCGCGGCGGGACTCGCTCGTCGAGGTCGCGGACCGGTTCTACGAGCATCTGGCCGAGCGCGCCGATGTGTACCTCACCGACCTCCCGGAGCTCGTGGAAGCCAAGCGGCTGGAGTATGGTGACGTCGAGGTGAGCGTCCGTCCGCTCCCGGCCGACGGCCTGCCGGGTGACGTCACCTACCGACGGGTCTTCCAAAAGCAGGAGACGGAGGAGATTCGGCTCTACGCCCTGGGCGGTGACGATCGCATCACCGTGACGGGCCGGGAGGACGGGATCAAGCTCCGCGTCATCGGCGGCCCGGGCAACGACATGCTCGACGACAGCCAGGGCGGGGGGACGAGGATGAGCGATTCCCAGGGCCAGAACCGCGTCCTCAGCGGGCCGGGAACGCGCAACGACACGCGTCCCTACGAGCCCCTGCCACCCCCCGAAAACACACCCTGGCTCCCCGCCAAGGACTTCGACAGCGCGACGTGGAGGTTGCCCTGGTTCAGCTACAGCTCGGACATCGGCTTCTTCCTGGGGCAGGGCCTCGAGCACCGGCGCTACGGCTTCCGCAAGGACCACTTCTCCAGCCGACACGTCTTCCGGGCCGGGTACGCCTTCGGCGAGACGAGCGGCCGGTTCGACTACAGCGGCACCTTCAACCGCGAGAACAGCCGCGACTCCCTGGGGCTCGGCTTCTACTGGTCCGGAGTGGAGGTTCTCCGCTTCTACGGGTTCGGCAACGATACGGCGAACAACGGCGACAAGGACTACTACCGGGCCCGCGAAAACCAGGTCGTTCTCTACCCGTCGTTCACCTGGTCGATCACCCGGAGCACCAGCCTCACGATGGGACCGGCCGGCCGCTATTCCCGCCCCCGTGGGGACGACACCACTTACGTCGACCAGACCGGTCCGTACTACGGTCGCAGCGACTTCGGTCAGGTAGGAGCTCACGCCGTCTTCCTCCTGGACGGCCGCGACAGCAGTCAATACCCCCGTCGCGGTGGCCTCGTGGCCATTCGGGGCACGGTCTGGCCCAAGGCCTGGGACGTCGACAGCACGTACGGCGAGGTGAACGGGAACGTCAACGGCTACCTCTCGGCCGGACAGAGGCTCACCCTCGCCGTGCGCGGCGGAGGCCAGAAGGTCTTCGGGACCTACCCCTACTTCGATGCGGCCTCGCTGGGCGGTGGCGGCCTCGACAAGGGCCCTCTCGCTGAGCCGGACGCAACCCTCCGCGGCTTCCGCGCCGGCCGCTTCTCGGGAGACTCGTCTGTCTACGGCAACGCCGACCTGCGGCTGCGCCTCGGAAGGGCGACCATCCTCGTCCCGGCGCACTTCGGGGTCTTCGGTCTATACGACGTGGGCCGCGTCTGGTACGAGGGCGACGGCGACACCGCGGACACCTGGCACACGAGCTATGGTGGTGGCATCTGGCTCTCGTTCCTCAAGTACCGCAGCACCTTCACCGCCTACTACGCCCACAGCAAGGAAGACAACCTCTTCCGCATGGGCGGAGGCTTCACCTTCTAGGCGGGCTCGGGCCCGATGACGGCGCGGTGGCCCGGTCGGCCCCGCGTCGTCATCCAGGCCCGGGCCAGTACGACTGCCGCCGCACCCGCTACGCCCACCTCGCCCTTCCTAGCCATCTTACTCAGGACTTCTGGCGTGGGATGTCACGCTCTCGTGGCCCGTGTTCACCCTCGATCTGGGGCGGCTGCGATCTCCTGGCAGTGTCATCGATCCGGATCACACGCCACCTCCGGGCATCGGTGGCCGGAGCCTAAGGAGACGCTGCCGGTCCAGGCGACGTCGATCGGGGTCTTTCTGATGAATGCGCAGGAGCAGAGCGAACGAGGATCGCCGGTGAGCTCCACGACAGCGTCATGCAGCAGATCACGGCCCTCAGTCTCGTCCTGGGCACGGCGAAGCGAATGCTCCCGTCCTACTCGACGCGAAGGAGATGGTCGCCGACGTGCAGCGAAGGATGATCGACGTCGGCACAGAGGTCCGGCAGCTCTCGCACGACCTGCATCCCCCGATGCTGAAGCCGCCCAGGCGGCCACGGCGGCGTGAGGTCTCGTCGCGAATTCGCCACGACCGGCGAGAGACTTCGCGTCCTACAGCCCGTACCACTCCACGAGGGCTGTTCGAAGCGAGCTCGCCGACGGCGCGGCAGGTCGGCCCATCCACCCGCTGCGCCGGAGCCCCTGGAGCGAGCCCAGCCTGCTCCGGTCGATCAGCGGCGGATACGGGCAGCGCGCGCCGTCGCGCATCCGTTGCTTGACGCGCTCGCGATAGATCACGTTGTCGTCGAGCCCGACGAGGGCGCTCCTCCGCAGCTCGTCGTTCAGCCGTCTCGGGTCGATCGTGAGCTCGGGGGCGCGCTGCCACAGCCAAGACAGGTCGGCGACGAGCCACCACACGCGTCGTGCCGCTCGCGGGATGGATCTCGGATCTCGTCGAAGGAGTGACATCGCCTTCTCCCTGTGAATCGAGCGACGACTCTGCGTGCTCTCGCTCGCTGCTGATGCAGAGTCCGTGCCACCCCGGTTGGCTCGCGAGACGCGGCGATTTCGCAGCGAACGCACGTCCGCGCGAAGGCGCGCGGCCCCGTGGCGGCCGCGCGTTGTCCGACGCCTGCGCAGCGCGCACCCCACGACGGCGCCGTCACGAATTCGCGACGGTGCCGAGCCATCGGGTCGTCCTCGAGGCGACGGAAGTTACGCTCGAAGAGCGTGCGTTCGGACGGGAGGCTGGCATGGGGCCTGCTGGGATGCCGACGAAGGAGGCGAGGGCGGGTCTCCCGTCCCCGGCAATGTCGATGCGAGGTACCGAGAAGGTGACAGTTGAGCTGGACATCCCCAGCCGCATCGGGATGCTGGAAACGGCCGACGTACTCGTGGGCCATCTGGCGACCACCGCCGGATTCGACCTGGACTCGTATCAGGCCATCCAGATTGCCCTTCACGAGGCGCTGGTCAACGCGATCGTGCACGGCAACGACGAGGACGAGACGCGGCGTGTGAACGTGGAGCTCGCGGCCGGTGCGGACGGACTCGATGTCCGGGTCCGGGACGAGGGACCAGGATTCGATCCGACCCGCGTTCCGGATCCGCTCGCCCCGGAGAACCTGTCCAAGCCCAGCGGCCGCGGGATCCTCTTGATGCGGATGCTCATGGACGAAGTCGCCTTCCGCCGTCTGGCGGACGGAGGCATGGAAGTGACGATGCGGAAACGCCTTTCAGCGTGTGAAGAGAGCGCGTGATCTGCCTCCCGTGAGCCAGGCCTCGATACTCGCCGGCTTCAGCGGCGTCTTCGCGGCCGACGACAGCAGCAGCTCCCTGGCCGTGGGAGGCGTCCCGGTCTACGGGGCGTGCTTGGCGGCGCGGGCGGCACACCAGGCGCGCGCGTTGGCCTCCGTCCACGGCTCGACGCCGGCCGCGTCCAGAGCGTCGATGAGCGCCTGCGCGTCCCGCGGCCGCAGCCCGGGATCCTTCTCGAGACAGGAGAGGATCACGTCCTCGAGGCCCCGCGGGATCGCCCTCCCGAGGCGCTCCGAGGGCCAAGCCGGGCGCGTGTGCAGGAGGTGCCCGAACACCTCGACAGTCTTTCCGCTGAAGACGGGGGATCCGGTCAGGAGGTAGTAACCCACGGCGCCGAGGCCGTAGAGGTCGGTCCGGGGCCCCGCCCGCTCCGGCGCGGTCAGGGCCTCGGGGGCCATGTAGAGGGGCGTCCCGATGATCATGTTGGACTGGGTGAGGGCGGACGCCGTGGGCAGCGCCTGGTCCTTGACGATGCCGAAGTCGAGGACCTTGGCGACGTCGGGCGCGCCCCCGCGCTCGCACAGGATGACGTTGGCGGGCTTGATGTCGCGGTGGACGAGCCCGAGGGCGTGGGCCTCGCCGAGGGCGCCGGCGATCTGGCGCAGGACGTGGACGACCCGGCCGGGTGGCTGGGGCCCGTCCTCGGTCACCAGCTTCTCCAGCGTGATCCCCTCGAGGTACTCCATCGCGTAGTAGAAGACCCCGTCGAGGGTCCGGCCGTAGTCGAAGACGGCGACCGTGTTGGGGTGGGTGAGGCGCGCGGTGATCTGCACCTCGCGCTCGAAGCGCTCGACGGTCTGGGGCCCGACCTTCGCGGGCGACAGCAGCTTCACCGCGGTCGGCCGCTTGAGCCGCGAGTGTCGGGCCCGATAGACGACGCCCATGCCGCCCTCGCCGAGCTTCTCCTCGAGCGTGTACTGGCCCACCTGCCGGGCCTCGCGCACCTCGGCGCGCAGGCCGTAGGTCACGCGCGAGGCGAGCACGGAGAGCAGGAGGGCGGCGACGAGCCAGCCGGACTGGATCGCGAGGTTGGCGGGTCCAGGGGACCTGAGGTCGTGACCCAGGCCCGAGCGGGCGGCGTTCCAGCCCATCAAGGCGAGCGCGGGTGCGGCGGCCGCGACGCTCACGACGACGGTCCGGGACGCCGAGCTCGGCACGATCACCGCGCGGGCGATCAGCAGCAGGCCGACGTTGACGACCATGGGGTAGGTCACGTCGACGAAGGCGAGCCGCACGAGACCCAAGGAGCCGAGCGCCGCTCCCGCCAACAGCAGGCTCGACGCGTCGATCCGGCGGAGTGTCTCCACCGACCGGCGGCCCCAGCGGCACGCCGCCCAGACGGCCGCGAGCGCCCCGGCGGCGGCGAGGAAGGGCCGGATGCCGACGTTGAGCCTCCACTCATTGGCGCCGTACCGACCTGCGAGCTCGCTGGCCAGAAAGAAGACCGCTCCCACTCTTCCGAAGAAGGCCAGCCGGTTTTGCTGGAAGGCGCGGCCCTCCTCGTCGGGCATCGATCCAGCGTCGAAGCTCGGGATCACTCGGTCTTCCCGGGGCGAGCCGATTCCCGAGCCGGCGGGCGGGACCCTCGTCGGGCCAGGGGGAGCTCGAAGCCGATCGTGAGGGATTCCTCCCCCGGGTTGCGCGAGCCGAGCCCGCCATTCGACAGGTGCGAGAACGCGATCGTCACTCGGGACCCTCCGGCGAGGGTGTAGCCGAGCTCGATCTGGGAACGGAACTCGAGCGAGTAGCCGAGGTCCTTGCCGTTCCCCTTCCGGTAGTAACCGGGCACGAAGACCGGCGTCACCGCCCAGCGGCGCCCGAGGTCGATCTGGTACCCGACCCCCGCGCCCACGAAGAGCGAGGCGTCGTCCGTCAGCGTCGCGACGGCGACGCCGCGAAGCGAACGCCTCGCGCCTCCCACCCTGTACTCGAGGCGGGTCTCGAAGGACTCGTCCTGTCTCCGGTTGCAGTCGAACCACCCCGTGGCGAACGAGAGCGATCGCGTCCGCCTCTCGTCTTCGGCGCGGAGGGAGCTGCTCGTCGACACGATCACGAGGACCAGGATCCCCAGCGTGCGGCGCGACGTCAGGAGTCGTTTCATGACCCCCGTCTCGGGCACAGGGCGTGCCAGAGTGGTCGGCAGACTCGAACACCGCAGAAGCTTGAGCGCAGAGCATTGACGCCGCGGCCGCCTGGCCGCATTCGCAAGTGTTCGTCGCGAATCCACAACGGCTCGGTGTCATTCGCGCTTTGGTGGGTCGACCAGTGCCCGCTCCGCTAAGTGCCGAGATACCTGGGCCCCGCCGCGCCTCACTAAGTCCTCTCAAGCCGACGCCAGCCCGCTCGCGCAAGCCGAAGCCGCGCCGCGCGCAGAGCGCGCACCGTGACCGTCGGTCACCACCCGGAGGGCGCGTGGGCGGGCAGCAGACCCAAGGCGCTCGCTCGGCTCTTCGGCCGCGCAGCGTGCTCGAGCGCGTGGCGCGCGTGGCGCCGACCGGCGCGACCGTGCTCGTCACCGGCGAGACGGGCAGCGGGAAGGAGCTGATCGCGGGCGACACCCGCCCCGCCGGCGATCGCGGCTGTCGTGAATCCGCAACGAGCGCAGGCCGGCCGACGGCCGCGCGCCCCCCCTGTTCCATTCAAATGCAGGGACTTGCAGGCCTGCGCTGCACGGCATGGCACTTGCCCGAGAGAACGACGGAGGCGGCATGGGGCCGCCCGAGAGGAGTGAGCGATGGCTCGCGGGTACAACGAAGGTAGTGCGGGAGCGCTGCTCGTCGGCCTCGGCGCGCTGGTGCCGCTCGCGTCGCCCGCGAGCCAGCAGCGCTTCTGGTACGACTTCCCGAACTGCGGCTTCGGCGTCCTCGGCGAGGGCACGACCTGGGTCTCGAGGTTCGACCGCTTCGCCGCCGACAAGACCCCGATCGACGTCGCCTGGGACGGCGGCGTCTCCTTGCGTACCGGCCACTGATGCCCGGAGGTGGCGTGTGATCCGGATCGAAGCCAGCCCGCGACCGCGCGTGCGCGTGATCGGCTCGCTGGACTGGCGGACGGTGAGGGCTCTGTTCGAGGCAATCTCGCGCGGCTCGGTCGTGCTGGACCTCTCCGAGGTGGACGACGCCAAGGAGAGCGCGGTGATGTTCATCGCGCGCCTCCCCCGCGAGCGCTGCCGGCTCGCTACGTGTCCGCGCTGGCTCGCGTGGTGGCTGGAGCGCCTCCGCCGGACATCGGTGCCGATGGCGGACGAGACCGGCGCGGCTCGTAACGCCGCCTCGCGCGAAAGCACCGGCAGGAACTGAACGGCCATGAAGAAGATTCTCGTCGTGCTCGCCGGGCTCGTCGCACTGCCGCTCGCCGCCGCAGCCGGAGCCGCGGAGTGGTCGTGGCGGCAGGCGAAGGTCGACGCGCGGGGCGGCTACGTCGTGCTGCTCCACGGCTCCGCGGACGCCGATCCCCAGAGCTGGGTTCCCGCGGCACGCGTCGGCCCAGCCCGGGGTCACGTGTTCCCGGTCGAGTGGCTGGTGAACGCGAACGCCGTCGAGAACAGGGAACTCGTGGAGGCCGTGACGTTCGACCTCGACTTCTACCTGAAAAACGTCGGACGACCGGATCCGTGGTCGTACGCCCAGTACCACTGCCACACGGCGTCCAACTGGTACGGCGACGTGCATTGGGCCTGGGTTGCCGCTTCGCCACCCGCGAAGAGCAGCCGATGAGCGATCGCGGCGCCGCCCAGCGTCTCACAAGGGGGGACGAGACAGGGCGCTCGATGCCCGAGTCTCTTCATCTTGTTGATCAGAGTCGTGCGGCTCAACCCTAGCCGAGCCGCCGCACCGCCCGAGCCGCAGAGCACCCAGCCGACGGCTTCGAGCGCACCTAGGATCAGCGCGCGGTCGGAATCGCGCAGCGTCGCCGGGACCGTCGTCGGCCCCGCCACGCGCCGTGCGGGCAGAGGGCTCGCGGACGTTTCCCGGCCAGTCGTACGCCTCGAAGGCCGTCATGGTGGCGGGAGGGATGCGGTCGATGCGCTTGCCCATCCTGCGCGAGAGAACCTCGACGAAGTGGGTGACGAGCGCGGGAACGTCCTCGCGGCGGTCGCGCAAAGCGGCGGCGGCTCGATCGGGAAGACGTTCAGGCGGTAGAAAAGGTCGACGCGGAACCCCCCGCGCTCGACCATGCCCTCGAGGTCGCGGTTGGTGACCGCCACGAGGCGCACGTCCACCCGCTGCGTGCGCGTGCTGCCGAGCCGTTCCAACTCCTGCACCTGGAGCACGCGCAGCAGCTTGAAAGGCGAAGTTGTTCTTGTTCAGACGGAACAACTCGACTCGGCATCATCATCAAGGACTTCTCGGCCGCCGTGCTGCCCGGCGTCATGGTGAAGGCGTCCGGCCCGGCCTGATCGAGAAGGCAAGGACCGTCGGCGGCGCCAGTCGATACCGGAGCGCCGATTTGCGTTCAGGGACCTGCGCGCTGGAGCGCCGGGGCGGGGAGCCGCGTTGCAGCATCAGGCCTCTTGGATCTAGAATTCCGCACGATCGGATGCGGATCGGCGGCGTCCGATCGACTCGCGTGTGCCGGTGAGTCGGCCTGCAACGGTTTGAAGGTCCAAATCCCGAAATCGCCCCTGGCTTCGTGACGAACGCGCCGCACGGAGGTCCGCGGTGGCGGTCACCGACCACCGGGGTGACTCTCGGGGCCCGTGAGCGGGAGACGTCATGAACAGGATCATAGCGTTCGACGCCGGTCGCCGCGTTCGCACGGTTGCACCTCGCCGGCCCCTTCGGCGTCGCTTCAGTTGGAGTCTCAAGGCGATGGCCGTGCCGGGCTCTTGTCTCGCCTGCGTATTGTTGCTGGCACGCCCGGTTCACGCCCTCGATCCGACTGACCCACTACTTGCACAGCTCCTGGCGAACACAAGATGGGTCGGCGCCGGCCAGCATGTTTACGATCACACAGACCTCGGACGGCTTCCTCTGGTCTTCATCTCCTCCGCGCGGGATCTATCGATTCGACGGTGTTCGGTTTCTTCCCTGGCCTCTGCCTTCCAAGGGTAGTTTGACCGACACGATCCTGAGTGTCGTTGGCGGATCGTGAGGGTGGGCTCTGGACGTTAAGCGAGAGCGGGATCGCCCACGTCAAAGGTGGCGATGTCGTCTCTGATGTTGAGTTGGGCGGGGTTCAGTGGCTTGCCGGTACGACCGTGGTGGCCGACGGCTCGTTATGGTGGTGCGAAGCAGAAACGCCGTTTCAGACGCTCCCCTGTGCCATGTCACCGACCGCGCGGTCCGGTGTTTCGGAAAGTCAGATGGCATCCCGATCTCGCCGGCCGAGGCTTTGTTGGCTAACGGGAATGGAGGGTTTTGGATTGGAGGTCAGACCGCCCTTGTGACGAGATCTACAAGATTGCCGCCGAAGCACTCCGGAATGCCTTTCGGCACGCCCACGCACGACGGGTCGAGGTTGACATCCGCTACGACCACGATGAGTTCCGATTGCGGGTGAGGGACGACGGAAAAGGGATCGATCCAGCGGTTCTCTCGGCCCAGGGCGGTGAGGGACACTACGGCTTGCGCGGCATGCCGGAATGCGCCACGCTGATTGGCGGGAACTTGACGGTGTGGAGCGAAGTCAACGCAGGGACCGAACTCGAACTCCGCGTTCCTGGCCGCGCTGCCTACGCCACAACTCCGAGACGTTTTTCTTTGTCACGGAAGCTCGCCGGGAAGATGGGGGGGAACCAATCGTGAGCGGCAGCTCGCCAATTCGGATTCTGGTGGTCGACGACCACCCAGTCGTGCGCGAAGGGATCGCCGGTCTCGTTGGGATTCAGGAGGATATGACTTTGGCAGCAGAAGCCACCAACGGTCGCGACGCGATTCAGCAATTCCGGACGCACCGTCCGGACGTGACGCTCATGGACCTTCAGATGCCAGAGATGAATGGCGTCGACGCGCTCATCGCCATTCGAACGGAGTGTCCGGATGCAAAAGTCATCGTGCTGACGACCTACGAGGGCGATGTGCACATCCTCCGCGCCCTCAAGGCCGGTGCTCAGGGCTACCTGCTCAAGAACACGCTCCATTCGGAACTGCTGCAAACGATCCGATCGGTCCACGCTGGAAAGAGGAGTCTGTCGCCAGAAGTCTCGTTCCAAATCGCCCAGCATATGGGTGATGAGTCCCTGACCCCAGCAGAAGTCGCCGTGTTGCGCCTCATCGCCGCCGGGAACGCGAACAAAGAGATTGCGGATCGGCTCGGCGTCACGGAGGACACCGTCAAGGGCCGAGTCAAGAGCATTCTTTCGAAACTGGACGCCAACGACCGGACGCATGCGGCAATAATCGGGTTGAAGAGAGGAATCATCGAGCTGTAGATTCCACCAGCTTGCCGCCCTCCCCGCATACCCGTCTCCACTCACCCTAAAGAGTCACACCCACGACCCCGTGGGGGGCTTCGCGTCACGCCGCCACGGCCGATAATCTCGTCGAGGTACCTGTGCGACGCCTTTATTCCACATTTGCTGCTAGTTGGCCCGGCGTCGGGTTGCTGCTCATGCGCCTCGTCGTCGGCTCGGTCATCCTTTTGCGTGCCGGCCCGAAGCTGTGGAGCGACCCGCCGATACAGACGACACTCACCTCCGCTTCCCTGACGGGATCGGGGCTTCTTCTCATCGCGGGGCTATGGACGCCCCTGATCGGAACGCTCGTTGCCGTGATCGAGATCTGGCGGACCCTGACCATGGACGAAGACCGGTTGGTTTGCCTTCTGGCAGGAACCGTTGGGGGCGCTTTGGCGATGTTGGGACCGGGTCGCTGGTCAGTGGACGCTCAGCTCTTCGGATGGAAGCGCATCGAAGCACCACAGCGTAAAAGTAGCTCGAACGTGCCCTGACTGCGAATCCGTCCGCCCGCCTCGAACCCGCCACAGACCCCATCCCGGGCAGTCATCAAGCTGTCGAGTTCACACGCGCCCACGGCGCCACCCCCCGAAAGGGGGGCCACAGGACCCCCGAACAGGTCGTCCCAACAACGAGTTTGAGCGCATGAACGCGCCCGAACGGAGGTTGTTGCCGCCGGCGTGGACGCCCACTATTCCCTAAGACAGGGAGGGCTATCGCGATGCTGGCAATTGACCAAAGCGCCGCCGACCGTCGTCCGGACCCTCAGGGCGCATGTTTCGACGGCGCCCTGCAGGAGGAGATCACGGCCCCGGCGGCGGCCGGCGGGATCATCGGGGCCTCCGCGGGGCTTCGCGAGGTGCTGGAGCGGGTCTCGCGCGTCGCGGCCACGGACTCGACCGTGCTGATCACGGGCGAGACCGGGACCGGGAAAGAGCTCGTGGCCCGCGCCATCCACGCGGGGTCGCCGCGCGCCCGGCGCACCCTCGTCAGGGTCAACTGCGCCGCGCTGCCGGAGGGGCTCGTCGCCTCGGAACTGTTCGGTCACGAGAGAGGAGCGTTCACGGGCGCGCTGGAGAGGCGGCGAGGCCGGTTCGAGCTGGCGGCCGGGGGTACGATCTTCCTCGACGAGGCCGGCGAGCTCCCGCCCCCCGTCCAGGTCGCCCTCCTCCGCGTCCTCCAGGAGCGCGAGTTCGAGCGCGTCGGCGGCCATCGAGACGCTGCGGACGGACGCACGTGTGGTCGCGGCCACCAACCGGAACCTCGAGGAAGCCGTGCGCGAGGGGAAGTTCCGCACCGACCTGTTCTTCCGCCTCAACGTGTTCCCGATCCGCGTGCCGGCGCTGCGGGAGCGGCCCGAAGACACCCCGCTCCTCGCCGAGTACTGGGCGAGCCGGTACTCGCGCACGGTCGGCAAGGTGATTCGGCGGATCGACGAATCGGCCATGGCCGCGCTCTGCGCCTATCCGTGGCCCGGAAACATCCGAGAGCTGCAGAACGTCGTGGAGCGCGCGGTGATCCTCGCTCGCGGAAGCGTGCTCGGCCTCGGCGATTTCGAGCTTCCCAGCCTCTGCTCCGAGCCTCCTCGCCCATCACGCGCCGCCGCCGGCGACGAGCGCCTGCAGATCGAAGAGGCGCTCGCCGAAAGCCGCGGCCGCGTCTATGGCGACGGCGGCGCGGCGGAGGCGCTCGGCGTGCCGCCCAGCACGCTGGAATCGCGCATCCGCCGTTTCGGGATCGACAAGCACGCCTTCCGCCGCCGCGTGCACGGCCACTCTAGCGCGCATGACGAGCAAACCTCTAACTAACAATGCGGGGTTGGCCGCAGAAAGTCAGAAAAGAAACTATGGCGCGAAACTCGAAGAAGAAGAAGCAAAACTCAAGGCTGGACAGCAACACTCAACGGTCCGGCATCAACAGCAAACAGAAGATCGACAAGAAAGAGTACGAGGCCGAACTTTTCAAGCTGCAAGTTGAGCTGGTCAAGGCCCAGGACTGGATCAAGGCGACCAACGCCCGCATTGTCATCATTTTCGAAGGCCGAGATGCTGCCGGCAAAGGCGGCATGATCAAGCGCATCGTGGAGCGTGTCAGCCCTCGCATCTTTCGCGTGGTGGCCCTCCCCTCGCCGACCGAGAGGCAGAAGACGCAGATCCATGCTCAGCGCTACGTTGAACAAATGCCCGCCGGAGGTGAAGTCGTCATCCTTGACCGGAGCTGGTATAACCGCGCCGGTGTTGAGTACGTGATGGGCTTTTGTACTGCTGAAGAGTACAGGGAGTTTATCAGGGACTGTCCCACCTTCGAGGCCTTTCTGGTCAGCCAGGGCATCATCCTGCTGAAGTACTGGCTCGAAATCTCGGAAGAGGAACAACACAAACGCTTCCTCGCGCGCATTGAAGATCCTTCAAAACGGTGGAAGCTCAGTCCTATGGACTTGGAGTCGCACCGTCGCTGGTACGAGTACTCACGGGCTCGAGATGAAATGCTCGCAGCCACCGATACAGAAGCGTCGCCCTGGCACATCGTTCCGTCAGACAACAAGAAGCGTGCCCGGCTGAACTGCATTGCGCACATACTCAGCAGCATCCCGTACGAGGAGATTCCTTATACGCCTCCCAAGCTCCCGCCACGGCAAAAGGCCAAAGGGTACGTAGAGCCGAAGCAACAGCACCGAACGATCCCGCAGCGCTGGTAGGCCTGCACCCAAGGGGGGCGGGCGGCGGGAAACTCTCCAGCAGCTTAAGCGCTCCCATCGCGACGGCGAACGCGGCGGGAATCAGCCCGCGCAGGACGAGGATCGTCCGCCAGGCCGTGGCCAGCGCGGGTCGGCCTTCGGCAGGGCGCCGAAAACTTCCACTCCTGTCGCTCGCGCAGTCGGTTCCGCACGTGCACGGCAGAGTCTACGTCACGAGGGGCGTCCTCGGTCCGCCTAACGGACGTTTCGATGAGAATTCGCAACGCTTCGTAGCCCCGCCACGTCATGCCCGTGCCCCGACCCGGGTGGCACCGCAGAAGATCCTGTGGCTGAAGGGCGTCCGCTCGTCGGGTCCCTCGCTTCTGTCTTCCTGCCCTGGCACGCGCCGTGAAAGGACTGTGCTCAGCGACTTCGGGTCGCGAAGACATGGAGGGAACCATGAAGGGAAAGACGGCGCGCGCGTACCTCGACGGTTTCGGGACGGTGAAGAGCGTGCTCCAGTTCGACGTTCTTACGGCTCGGGAGATCATTGAGGCGCTATCCGAGGAGCGGGAGGACCCGCTTCTCAACCCGTGGAAGCGGGGCTACAACGCGGGCATCCGGTCGGCGATGGGTCACTGATGGGCACGCCTCACTTCGGGCGGGGCGGCCCCGGTGAACGCAACCCGGGTCCGGAATCGTTGACCCTCGCCTGGGAGGTCGCATGGGCCCGCTGATCTGCCCACCCGTGGGGACGTGTGCTCGGGCATCCATGACCGTCCTGGCTGCATTCGCGGCGCTGATCTGGGTCGTCCTCAAGCCACCGCGTCCGCACCGAGTTGTTCGGGAAACACCTGGGGCCACTCCCTTCTCGTTCCTCGGCCAGCGCGGCATCCTGATCACGCTGCCGACGCGGCGCTCGAGTCGTCCGTGAGCCCGGCCCGGGGAAACCACCTGACTGAAGCCGCACTCCATGGCCGCCGCGATGATGATGCGCCGGCCTTCGAGAGCGCCCACCGCGGAGACGAGCGCGTCGTAGACGTCCGTCCTGGCCTCGCCAGGTCCCAGCGAAAGTCGCTATCCGGTCGCCGGCATCATCAGCCGCTCGACTGAAGCGCTTTCGTCTCCGTCCTGCGCCCCGCAGATCCTCGCGTTCCGTCGGCAGGTACCGGGGTGCACCCAGGTCGATCGCCCTCCCCATCCCGATCGCGCCGTCGCTACGTCACAGGCAGGTGATCGGTCGCCGCACTTGACCGCCGACGCCCTGGTCGGGGGCGGCGCCGTCTGGGCGGGTGCCCGAACCTGACGTTGCGGCGAGCTGCGCGGACGCTCATAATCGCCCAGATCCGAGGCTGCCGTGACTGCTGGTAGCTCAGCTGGCGGACGCACGCCATGAGGACGACGATGGCGTTCGACGGTTGCGACGCCCGCGCGGTGACTCGGCTGGTTCTCCGCGGTGCTTGCCTGGTGTGGGTCCTGTTCATGGCGCCCGCCGCCGAGGCCCTCGATCCGGAGAAGCGTCTGAGCCAGTACATCCACACGTCCTGGCGAATCCAGGATGGCTCGCTGCCGGCCGGCATGTTCTCGATCACCCAAACATCCGATGGCTTTCTCTGGCTGCTGTCTCTCCCGGGCGACGTCTACAGGTTCGACGGTGTTCGGTTCGTACGTTGGCCTGTTGTCCCTCCCGGTCCTTCAGGGAAAGTCTTTGCCGACAGCGCCGGCGGTCTCTGGGTGACCGCGAGGGAGCTCGTTCACCTCAAGAAGGGGGTTGTCGCTTCTCAGTTCGAGTTGGCAGGCACTCACGGGTTTCAAAGCATCAGCGAAGATCCTGAGGGCACTGTGTGGGTCGGGCTACGCGGACAAGACGCGCCGCTCTGCAACGTCCAGCGACCGCGGGGTCAAGTGTTTCGGAAAGAACGACGGGATTCAGCTTAGCGACATCATTGCGGTAATGCCCGATGGCGGCGGCGGGTTGTGGCTGGGCGGATCGACGGCTCTCGTTCACTGGCGTCGCGGTGGTGTGTCTGAGACGTATCCAGTCAAAGCCCCCGTATCGAGTCTCGGCCGCACGCCCGACGGAACGCTCTGGGTCGGCCTGCTCGAGGAGGGACCAGGACTGGGGCTTCAACGACTGAGCGACGGTGTCCTGAAAACATTCGTGACCCCGCACTTTGACGGAAGCAAAGTCAGTGTGACCAGTCTGATGGTGGATCGTGACGGCAGTCTGTGGGCCGGCACCGATGCAGCAGGTGTCGTTCGTATCCGTGGCGGCGCTGTCGAACGCTACCGTCAGACGGACGGCCTTTCCGGCGACTCTGTGTGGGCCCTGTTTGAAGACCGCGAAGGCATCGTCTGGGCTGGAACCACGAGCGGCATCGACAGCTTCCGCGATCCGCGTGTCGTCACCTACTCGGCTGTACAAGGTTTGGGGAAGGATCTGGCGGCGGGCATTCTGGCCAGCCGAGACGGCACGCTCTGGGTCGCAAACAGCGGGTCGCTCGATCGCATCAGAGACCGGGACGGTCACCTCCATCGGCAGGCGCAATGGTCTTCCGGGGAACCAAGTCGCCGCCATGCTTGAAGACCGCGCCGGCAACATGTGGGTGGGCGTAGACGACGGACTGTATCTCTTCAAAGATGGGCGGTTCCGTCGTCTGCCGGAACCAGACCACCAGCCGCTCGGAATGGTGGTTGGACTGACCGAGGACGTCGACGGAAATATCTGGGCAGCATGCGGCAGACCAAGAAAGCTGCGTGCGCATACGCGATTTCCAGGTGCGCGACGTGTTCGCTGCCTCGCAAGTTCCGGCGGGATCTCACCACCTCGCTCCAGACCCACACGGAGGGATTTGGATCGCGACATCAACAGGAGACGTGGTGTTGATGCGAAACGGCACGGTCGAGATGACGATTCCGCTCGATCCGAGAAGTTCTCCGTTGAATCGGCACATAGTCGCTGGCGCAGATGGCTCCGTTCTCGTCGGCTCCGAGAACGGTCTGCTCGGCTGGCGGGCGGGCACCGTCCGGCGCATGACCACGAAGAACGGCCTGCCGTGCGACTTCGTCATCACGTTCATTCAGGATGCGGACCACCACTGGTGGCTGTATACCCAGTGCGGCGTCGTGGACTTCTCGGACGCTGAGCTCCAGAAGTGGTGGGCGAACCCCGATGCCATGATTCGGAACCGCGTCTACGATGCGTTCGACGGTGCCCAGCCAAACATCGGTTCCTTCAACGCGGCGGCATCCACCTCCGATGGGCGCGTGTGGTTTTCCAGCGGAGTCGTCGTGCAGATGCTGGACCCGTCCAGGATGTCGCAACCAGCAAGGCCGGCGGCAGCTACCGTCGAATCCGTGATCGTCGATCGAAAGGAATTCGCGGCTAGTGACAACCTCGAGGTGGGCCCGCACGTGCGCGACTTGCAGATCGATTACACATCGCCGACCTTCTCGATCCCACAGAAGGTCAAGTTTCGCTACAAGCTCGATGGCTACGACGTCGATTGGCATGAGGCCGGTCCACGGCGGCAGGCGTTCTATACCGATGTGCCGCCGAGGAAGTACACGTTTCGGGTGATGGCGGCCAACAGCGACGGCGTCTGGAACGAGCGCGCCGCCACACTGCAGTTCTCCATCGCTCCGGCGTACTACCAGACGACCTGGTTCCGCGCAGTCTCCGCGGTTTCGTTCCTGGCGCTTCTGTGGGCGGCTCACCGGTATCGGATGCGCCATGTTCAACACGCGTTCGCCCAGACGCTCGACGCGCGCGTCGCGGAGCGCACCCGCATCGCACGCGAACTCCACGACACGCTGCTGCAAAGCTTCCATGGTCTGCTGCTGCGATTCCAAACCGCGGCGTACCTGCTGCCCGATCGCCCGGTCGACGCGAAAGAGAAGCTGGATACGGCGATTCAGCAGGCGGCGAAGGCGGTCACCGAAGGCCGCGACGCGGTGCAGGGTTTGCGGGCGTCAACCCTCGAACGGAACGATCTGGCACAGGCGATTAGAACGGTTGGCGACGAACTAGCGGACAACGCGAGTGACCACCCTGCTTGCGACCTCCACGTCGTTGTCGAGGGCGAGCCGAGAGAACTCCACCCGATCGTTCGCGACGAGATCTACAAGATCGCGGCGGAAGCCCTGCGGAACTCATATCGGCACGCGGGGGCCGGGCGCCTCGAGGTCGAGATCCGTTACGACAGCGACGAGTTCCGACTGCGGGTGAGGGATGACGGCAGAGGCATCGATCAACCGGTTCTCGCGGCCCAAGGTGTCGAGGGACACTACGGGCTGCGCGGCATGCCGGAACGCGCCGCACTGATTGGGGGGAAACTGGCCGTCTGGAGCGAAGTCGGTGCAGGCACCGAGGTGGAGCTGCGGATTCCCGCGAGCGCCGTCTATGCGACAGCGCGGGGGCGCTCCTGGTGGTCACGACTGACTGCCTCCAGCATGCCGGCGCGAGACAAAGGAGATGCGGGTTGACGGGTGGTAGCTCGCCGATTCGGATTCTCGCGGTCGACGATCATCCGCTCGTTCGCGACGGGATCGCCGGACTCGTCGGCATCCAGACCGACATGACCTTGGTGGCGCAAGCCGCCAACGGCCGTGACGCGATCCAACAGTTCCGCACTCACCGGCCGGACGTCACGCTGATGGACCTGCAGATGCCGGAAATGAACGGCCTCGACGCGCTGATCGTCATTCGGACCGAGTTTCCGGAGGCCAGGGTCATCATGCTGACGACCTACGAGGGCGACGTGCACATCCTTCGCGCCCTCAAGGCCGGCGCTCAAGGCTACCTGCTCAAGAACACGCTTCATTCGGAACTGCTGGGCACGATCCGTGCGGTCCACGCTGGCAAGAGGAGTCTGTCGCCAGAGGTCTCGTTCCAGATCGCCGACCATATGAGCGATGACTCCCTGACCCCCGCGGAGATCGCCGTCTTGCGCCTCATCGCCGCCGGGAATGCGAACAAGGAGATTGGGGATCAACTCGGAGTCACGGAGGACACCGTGAAGGGCCGCGTCAAGAGCATCCTGTCGAAACTGGATGCCAACGATCGGACGCATGCGGCCATCATCGGGTTGAAGAGAGGGATCATCGACCTTTAAGACCACGAGCGGCTTCCCCCGCACACCCGTGGCGACGACTCGAAAGAGTCACGACCTGGACCGGATCGGGGCTTTCGATTCGTGCCCGCAACGACGAACCTGATGGGGCAAGGGTTCGGGTTGCGGCGCCTCTATTCCACGTTCGCGGGCAGTTGGCCGGGCGCAGGATTGCTGCTCCTGCGCCTCGTCGTCGGCTCGTTCCTCCTCGTCGGTGCCGGCCCGAAGCCATGGAGCGAGTGGCCGCTACACGCCACGCTCGCCTCCACCTCCCTGGCGGGATCGGGCCTTCTTCTCATGGCCGGGCTCTGGACACCCGTGGCCGGGACCATCGTGGCCTTGATCGAGCTCTCGCAGATCCTGACCGTCACCCGGGAGCCGTGGCTTCGCCTCCTGGCCGGAAGCATCGGGGGCGCTCTCGCGATGTTGGGACCCGGTCGCTGGTCAGTCGACGCTCAGCTCTTCGGATGGAAGCGCATCGAAGCACCACCGCGCCGAAGTCGTTCAAACGAGCTCTGAGTTTAGCCAGATGGGCCGAGGCCGCGCCGCAGCGACCACAGCGGCCGCTCCCCGAACGTGTCAGGTCGCGTACTCGGAAGAGTCGGCCGCTGCTGCTCGAAGGAGTCCCAGCCGCGACCGATCGAGTGCTCCGCGCGGCCCGAAAGGAGGTAGTCCGGGCGGCATGCGGAGTCCCACAATGCGGGGCGTGTCGTAGCACAGACGGAAAAGGAGACGCAACATGTCAAGCGCCATCGCCGCTATCAGCGACTTCCCGGCGAGCGGCCAGCCGCTCGAACCGCATCCGCACGCGCGCCTCTCCGCGCTCACGGCCGTGTTCGAGGACTCGACCGGCGGTGAATGCAGCCCCGACGTGATCCCTTCGAGCGGCGCCGTGTTCGGCATGGTCGGCGAGTCGGCAGCCATGCTCCGCGTGCTCGACCGTGTGGCTCGTGTCGCCGCCACCGACGCGACCGTGCTCGTGACGGGCGAGACCGGGACCGGCAAGGAGCTGATCGCGCGCGCGATCCATGCCGGCTCGGCGCGCGCGAAGCGGCCTTTCGTCAGGGTGAACTGCGGTGCGTTGGCCGAGGGCCTGGTGGCCTCCGAGCTGTTCGGCCACGAGCGAGGCTCTTTCACGGGGGCCGTGGAGCGGCGCAAGGGGCGCTTCGAGCTCGCCAACGGAGGGACGATCTTCCTCGACGAGGTCGGCGAGCTGCCGCCGGCGCTTCAGGTCGCACTCCTCCGCGTGCTGCAGGAGGGCGAGTTCGAGCGCGTGGGAGGCACCGAGACGCTGAAGACCGACGTACGCGTGGTCGCCGCCACCAACCGCAACCTCGACGAGGCGGTGCGGGAGGGACGCTTCCGCAGCGACCTCCTGTTTCGCCTGAACGTGTTCCCGATCGCCATGCCTCCGCTGCGCGAGCGCAAGGACGACATCCCCTTGATCGCCGAACACTATGCGCGCCAGGACGCGCGGAAGCTCGGGAAGCGGATCCATGGCGTCAGCCCGAGCGCGATGGAGTCACTCCTTGCCTATCCGTGGCCCGGCAACATCCGCGAGCTCCAGAACGTCGTCGAGCGGGCGGTGATCCTCGCCAGTGGAAACGTCCTCAGCCTCCGCGATTTCGAGCTTCCCAACCTCGGTTCCGACCTCGCTCGCCCGAAGCAGGAGCTTCCCAGCGACGAGCGCCAGCAGATAGAAAACGCGCTGGCGGCCAGCCGCGGCCGCGTGTACGGCGTCGAGGGTGCGGCGGAGACGCTCGGGGTCCCGGCCAGCACGCTGGAATCGCGCATTCGTCGCCTCGGGATCGACAAGCACGCGTTCCGCCGTCGCGCCCCGCGCGTAGCGGACCAGGGCCGCGCACCGGACGCCATCGTCGTTCGCTGAGCCGTCGGACTTCACGGCAGGCACCTACCTTACTGTTGTTCGGCACAGGCAGCGTCGCCGCCATGGGCACGTTCGCATCGCCCTCCTCTACGGCGAGTACTCGAGTCGCGTCAGGGGGACGCTTTCCACCGAGGTCAGCTCGTGGTGCCCCCCGCTGCGGGAGCGCGCGGAGGACGCTCATTGCGAACGAGCGCCGAAGCCGTCGCGCATTGCGCACGAGCCCGAGCCGCTCTTCCGCGCGGTAGGCCGGCGCCCGTGGCACGAGTCTCAGCGACGCTCCCGCGCGCGAGGCGGGTCGTCGTCACGAATTCGTGACGACGTTGCGAGTCTCCGCAATCGACTCCCGCAACACTGCCGTCCTGGCGCGGTTTTCCGCCGCCGCCGCCCTGGCACGCGCCGTGCTGTGGCTGCGGCCGGCATCGCCGGATTCGGGCGACTTGAAACGAGACCTCCGGCGAGAGGCTCCCCTTGCCCGCATGAACCGCTCGGATCGTGCGGAGTAGTTCCGAATGGATCGTCGACCGCGAGAACCCGGATGGGCGAGCCGCCGTCGTTCATGAAATCTCCTCTACCTCATGCCGGGGTCCTGGGGACGAACAGCCGTGACCACCAGGAGTCCCGGCGGGGCGTGGCGTAGGCCGCGCGGGCAGGAAGACGCAACTCGATCTCCGTCCCCGCACCGACTTCGCTCCACACCGCCAGTTTCCCTCCGATCAGCGCGGCGCGTTCCGGCATGCCGCGGAGTCCGTAGTGTCCCTCGATACCTTGCGTCGCGAGAACGGCTTGATCGATGCCTTTGCCGTCGTCCCTCACTCGTAATCGGAACTCATCGCTGTCGTAACGGATCTCGACCTCGACGCGCCCGGCCCCCGCGTGCCGATATGAGTTCAGCAGGGCTTCCGCCGCGATCTTGTAGATCTCGTCGCGAACGATCGGGTGGAGGTCTCTCGGCTCGCCCTCGACAACGACGTGGAGGTCGCAAGCAGGGTGGTCACTCGCGTTGTCCGCGAGTTCGTTGCCAACCGTTCTAATCGCCTGTGCCAGATCGTTCCGTTCGAGGGTTGACGCCCGCAAACCCTGCACCGCATCACGGCCTTCGGTGATCGCGGCAGCGGCCTGCTCTATGGCACTGTCCAGCTTCTCCTTCGCATCCGAATGTTCTGGCAGCAATTGGGAAACGGTTTGGAACCGGAGCAGCAAACCGTGGAAGCTTTGCAGCAGGGTGTCGTGAAGGTCCCGCGCGATCCGCGTACGCTCGCCGACGCGTGCGTCCAGGGTCATCTCGAACTCATAACGAAACCGCCGGACCCGCAACTGGTAGGCCGCCCACAGCAGCGTCAGAAAGAACACAGCGCATAGGGCGCGGAACCAATTCGTCTGGTAATAGGCGGGCGCGATGGAGAACTCCAGCGTATCCCCCTGCTCGTCCCACACGCCGCTATTGTTGGACGCGATCACGCGAAAGCGGTACTTGCGCGGCGGCAGGTTTGTGTACTCAACACGACGCTGATTGGCCAGCTCCCGCCAGCCCCTGTCCTGGCCCTCCAGCATGATGTGGAAGCGCACCTTGTCCGGCGCCACCAGGCTGAGTGCGGTGTAATCGATCACCAGATTGCGAACGTGCGGAGGCAGGCGTAAATCCGGCCCGGCATCGTACTTTTTGCCATCAACCGTAATCTGCTCAACGTGAACTGACGGAGGGAGCATGTTGGTACGGATTCGGGACGGATCAATAAAGCTCACCTTGTCTTCATTTACAAACCAGATTTTCCCGTCGGATGCCTTGGTGACCGCAGGCCTGAGCCCCTTGAGAATCGGAACCAGTCGCACTCCATCCGTGGCATCGAAGGTTGTCACCTGGATGCTTCGTTTCGGGTCGGCGATCCAGGCCTCCAACTCGGTTCGTGCTATGCGCAGAAGTCCGCACGGCGTGTAGAGCCAGTAGGAAGAAAGGTCGTCTTCAATGATCCAGTGAACGGTCTTGCAGGGTAACCCGTTTGCGGTGGTCAGGGTTGCGACACCTGTGTTCGTGATCCGGCTGACCCCATTGTCGGTGGCTGCCCAAAGCGTGCCGCTGCGATCGCGCGAAATATCCAACACCTTCCGGGCGCCTGCCTCGTCGTCGCTCAATGGCAAGTTCCGTATCTGCCCCGCCCGAAAGTAGGCAATCCCGCCGCTCAACAGCCCCGTCCAGATACCGCCGTTCGGGTCGGGCAGCAGGCCGGTCCCCGGCCCCCCACCCAGGTCCCGCCAAGGCACCTGTTCGGTGATTTTGCCGTCGACTAGATGCGTCAGACTGTAATTGTTCGCCGTGCCGAACAGACTGAGCCAGAGGCCGCCGTCATTGTCGCCAGTGATCGCATTTTTCGTCCCCGCCGGCACCGACGGAACCGCAGTGAACCTCCCGTTCCAAAATGCCGCGAGCCCGCTGAAGCTTGAAACCCAAATACGACCACGCTCATCCTCGAAGAGCGATTGAATCTCGTCGTCGGCGAGGCCAGGATTGCTTCGTCGCCGGTACACCGTCGTACGCCCGTGGTCCCACCTATAGAGCCCATCCGCCGTGCCGATCCATAGGCTCCCGTCGCGCGACGCCAGCACGGAGTTCGTGGTGGGGCTGGATGATCCTTGTTTCACCGGGAGCGATTTGACCGGCAACTCTCGAAATTGGTCGAGACCCTCGGAAGTGGCGACCCAGATGGATCCTTCAGTGCCCTCGAACAGCGCGTACACCTGATCGCTAGACAGGCCATCCTTGTGGGTAAAAGTGGTGGTTTTACCCTCGTGCGAATGGACGAGCCCATGAGCAGTTGTGCCGATCCAAAGCCCACCGTTGCGATCGCGAAGGACAGTTCCAGCACTCAAAGGCAACCGCACCCCATGAAGCGGATAGTCGGTCACTGTCTTTCCAATGATTCGACGGACGCCCCCAATAGCAACTACGAGGCCGGCCCCACGATCGCCTTGCGTCATCTTGCCGCCCCGGCTGATTGGTGTCGCCAAATAGCGGGTTGGGGGACCGGGCGTCCATTGCCACAGGCCCGTTGCCGCTCCGACCCACATGCTGCCGTCGATATCCTCGTACAAGGACCCCACTACGGTGCCGAGACTTCCGTCATCGCCATAACAGGTGGGGCCGTCGCCGCGGATTGCGCAGAGGGTTCCCGCCGGCCCCGCGAGACCGCCCACCCACACGGTTCCGGCGCGATCCTGCAGCAGCGCGAGAACAGTGCGGCGCGCAAGCGACGGATATTCAGTCAGTTGACCGTTCTTCCAACTCACCAGCCCAACAAGGGTGCCGATCCAGAGGGTCCCGTCGCGTGCGGCCAGGAGGGCTCCCACCGAGGTGCTCGGAAGCGGCTTCCCTGGCGCAAGAGGCAACGGCACCGTCTGAACACCGTCGAATCGAACGACTCCGCTTTGCGTAGCGAGCCAGAGATAACCGTCAGGCGTCTGCGCGATTGCGTTGACCGCGCCTTGCACGAACCCATCGCGATAGGTCCATGCGGTATGTGCGTATTGACTTACATCCAGCGACGGATTCAGCGCAAGAGCATGAGGACACCAGAGCAGCACGTAGAGCGTGCCTAGCGCAACGGGTGCTCGCACGGCCGATATCTGAGCTTCCACGCTCTTCATATGAGGATCGGCCCTCTTCTTGGAAATACTCTGATTCCGGGTGCGCAGGGGATGCTCGCCGAGAATCCGTTCGTGCAGCCGATCTGGGGTGTTTACTTCAGCGTAGCGGGCCAGTTAAGGATCACATAGTAAGTTTCCAGAAAGCCCTTCCGCGGCTCGAGCACCAGAAATTTGAGCCCATCTTCAGCAACTGCATACTGATTGATTGTTGGATCTGGAATCAATCCCGTATCGAATAGCCCTTTGGGGACGCCTACCTGGGGTGAGCCTCGCTCCACGGCCGCTGACATCATTTTCCCTTCATTGTCGATAAGAAAGAGTTCACGACCGTCACCGCGCCACCGTGGTTGTGCGCCACCGGCCACTGAAACCTGCTTTGTCTCCTGAAACGAAGGAAAAGACGCAACAAAGACCTCCCATCTCCCACTGCGGTTCTCCCCGTAGGCGATCAGGTGCCCGTCTGGCGACAGATGAAATGCATCTTTCACGAAGCTTGATGAATACACCGCCTGAGGTTTCGTGTTGCCCGTTAGAGGTAGTATCGAAACCGTCTTTGTGTCGTGCGTCACCAGGAAGCGACCATCCGGTGACCAGTCCTCTACCCAGTTTCTTGCATCGTCGCCGTAGATGAGCTGCGGCTGCTGACTTCCAATCTCAATCTTTTGTACGAGGAACGGCGGATCAGTCCCACCATTGGGAAGAAGATTGAAGGCAACATGGCGCGCGTCGGGCGACCAGACAGGATCCGATTGTGCGTGCGGATCGAACGTCAGAGGCGTCGTTGTGTCAGTCGCAATATCTATCAGCCACAGACTGCCGGTAGCATGCTGATGGAACGAGTTGAGCGCCAGTCGCTTCGCATCGGGCGAAAGCGTGAATTGCTGATAGTCGATAACCGGATTGATACTGCCGATCGTTGAACCGTCTCGTGCATACCACTTCAGCTGATCGAAAGATGAGCCCTCTGCTGTGCCGTAGATCAGCACCCCGTTCTGCGAGGCAGTGAATTCGGAAGTGCCAAGGTAAGCTGGGGAGGCAGCGACTTTGCGGGCCACCAACAACGGTTCCCCAATCTTCCGCAACGCCTTCCAGTCCATCCGCTGGGCGAACAGGTTCTGCTGCTGCGCGAACAGCAGGTAGTCCGGTACGGCTATTGCCCGGCTTTGACTCGTCAAGAGTTCGATCGGAGCTCCGCCATCCAGTGACTGAGCGTAGACCTTCGCTTGCGGATCGTCACTCGTAAGGTTTGTGCGAGCCAAATAGCTGAAGTGCCTGCCGCCGGGCAGAAACTGGACCCACATGTGGCTGACCTGTCCAGGCAGGAGCGAGGTCGCAGGGGTCGCATTTGCGCCGTCGGGAGAGACCCGGCTAATCGGGCTGTTTACAGCTCTGGCGAAAAGAACTGTTCCATCGGGACTCCAGGCTCCTTGCGCGATTTCTGCAACGCTACAGATCACCTCGGGGAGTCCACCCGATCGCCGTATCTTCTTAAGCTTGCCACCTGCCCAGAAACCGACGAACTGTGAGTCCGGGGACCAGAAAGGCAGAAGCGCCCCCTGAGTCTCGACCATCTTGCGCGCTTCCGTAGAGCTCAAAGGCCTGATCCACAAAGAGCTTTGACCAGAAGCATCAGTTGCCGAAAAGGCCAGCATTTCGCCGTCGGGCGAAAGCACCATCTGTTCGAACGGGTGCCAGTTCCTGTGTAAGCTTACGCCCTGCGGGAGCCCGAGTGACAGCCGTACCGCATTCTGCTGGGGTGGCGGGTAATGTCGTAACCAAAGTAAGACAGAAACAATCACGAGGCCGGCTAGGGTAACAATTGCGATTACCGCGGTACGCCGCGATCGGCCTATAGGCATTTTCATCCGCGGCGCCGGCTACGGAGGCCCCGGCGAAGGAGCGTACAACCCCACCCAACCCAGCCGCGGAGCATCCGAGAGTGCCGGTGGCGCGATTGATGAGCCCCAGAGGCGCCATCCACAACCCGCTTCAACCTCGCGTGCCTCCGTTGGCGGAGACACTACGCCCCTGCGGGGCGAGCGTCAAGAATCGAAGGGTGCTGTGCTCAGGTGGCCTGGATCTCCCGCCCCCGTCTTGCGCAAGGCGACGCCTCCACGAGAACGGGAACGTCAAGACCCACTGGCGAAGGCCGGTCTGCGGCAGCGCGCGCTCGATGAGGTTGGCGGCGGTCGCGCAGATCCGCCGTCCCATACGCGATGGGCGACGAGCGCCGTGCAGAAGCGAAGCCGTGTGCGATCTGGACCACCCGCGGAGAGGCCCGCGAGCAGCCCGGCGGATGGCCGCCACGCGCGGCCGCAAGTGCTGGTCAATCGAAACTCGGTGGCACGATGGGGTCCGCCCCGTCGGTCGTCCTTCAAAGCCGCTTCTACTGGGTCGCCGCCGCGCATCCAGCGAACGGTCCCCGTCAGTCCTCGGGCGGGAAATCCTCGAGGAGCTGCGCGATCCCTTCGTCGATCATGCGCTCGATGCCACGGGGAGCCGGGGTCGTGGCGTCCTGGGCCTCGCCCCGCCAGACGACCTTCCCGCTCGAGGCGTCGATCATGTCGAGGAGCAGCGTGCCCACACTGAGGTAGCGAATTCGCGTAGCGTGGGCCTCGAAGTCCGGCTGCTTGTAGCCGAGCTTCTCCACGCCGATCTTGTTCTCGGCGGCGGCGTGGTACACCACCTCGAGGTCGCCGCGGCTCTCCACGCGGGATAAGCCCCGCGCGGCCAGCCTCGACTCGATGGCGTCGCGCAGCTGCTTGTCCGCGACGGGGTTCGCCGCAGGCGTGCCCTTTCGCCACCTCCAGGTCCGGTAACGGGTGAAGTCCACTCGCCGATCGTAGTTGACCTTGATCTCGGCGGCGCCCGCCGCCGCTCCGGAGAGCGCCAGGCCGACGAAGACCACCATGGTTGCGGGTCGAAGCCCCATCATTCGATGCTCCCTAGGAGGCGAGCGCGGCCGTGATCGTGGCCACGTCCGCGAAGTCCTGCGCCGAGCAGCCGCGCGAGACGTCGTTCACCGGCTTTCGGAGCCCCTGGAGGATGGGTCCGATCGCCGTCGCCCCTCCGAGCCGCTCCGTGATCTTGTAAGCGATGTTCCCGGCGTTGAGGTCCGGGAACACGAAGACGTTGGCCGGGGCCTCGGTCAAGGGGCTGCCCGGCGCCTTCTTCTTCGCCACCGCGGGGAGGTACGCGGCGTCGAACTGGATCTCACCGTCCACGAGGAGACCCGGCTCCGCCTTCCGGACGAGGGCGACCGCCTCCTTCACCCGGTCGATCGACGCGTCCATCGCACTGTCTCGGGTGGAGAACGAGAGCATGGCGACTCGCGGCTCCTGCCCGAAGGCCCGGACCGTGGCCGCGGTGGCGCGCGCGATGTCAGCTAGAGTGGGGGCGTCGGGGGCGATGTTCACGGAGCAGTCCGCGTAGAAGAGGGTCTTGTCGGGCCAGTCCATGATGAAGACGGACGAGGCGCGCGTGAACCCCTCGCGCAACTTGACCACCTCGAACGCGGGCAGGAAGGGCTTGGTCGCCGAGTTGAGGCCCGACACCATGCCGTCCACCGCCCCCGCGCGGAGCATGAGCGCGCCGAAGTAGTGGGGCAGCCTCGCCTTCGTGGCCGCCGCTTCCGGCGTCATGCCCTTGTGCCGGCGCAGCTTGTGATACGCCTCGGCGTACTCCGCGAAACGGGGATCGCTCGCGGGGTCGTCGACCTCGATTCCCTCGAGATCCAGGCGGAGGCCCCGGGCCTTCTCGCGCACGGAAGTCACTGCCCCGATCAGGACGGGCTCTGCGAGGCCCTGGTCGCGGAGCCGGGCCGCGGCCTGGAGCGCGCGCTCCTCGCCGCCCTCGGGGAAGACGACCCGCTTGCCCCGGCCCTTGACACGCGCACGGATGCCTTCGATGAACATGCGGCTAGCCTCCAGAGACGATCGCGCAGGTGTCGCGCGCGATGAGCAGCTCCTCGTTCGTGGGCACGACGAACACGCGCGTGCTCGCCCCCGCGGGGGAGATCTCGGCCTCGGAACCGTGGACGGCCGCGTTCGCCGACTCGCTGACGGAGATCCCCAGGCCCTCGAGCCCGGCGAGCGCCCGAGCGCGGATGGCGGGCGCGTTCTCCCCGATGCCGCCGGCGAACGCGAGCCCGTCGACCCCGCCGAGGACGCCCATGTAGGCGGCGACGTACTTGCGCAGCCGGTAGCAGAAGACGTCCACGGCGAGGCGGGCGCGGGGGTTGGCCGCCTCGGCCTCCAGGAGCGCGCGCATGTCGTTGCTGACCCCGGAGATCCCGAGCAGCCCGCTGTGCTTGTTGAGCAGCGCGTTCACCTCCAAAGCACCGATCTCCTCGCGCGCCACCGCGTGGAGGAGAGCCGCGGGATCCACGTCTCCCGATCGGGTCCCCATCACGAGCCCCTCGAGAGGGGTGAAGCCCATCGACGTATCGATCGACCGACCGCCCCTTATCGCCGCCACCGAGCAGCCGTTCCCGAGATGGCAGGTGATGAGGCGCAGGCTCGGATCGTCCGCGCGACCGAGGAGGGCGGCCAGGCGCGCGGAGACGAAGCGGTGAGAGGTCCCGTGGAAGCCGTAGCGGCGGATCGCGTAGCGCTCGTAGAGGACGTAGGGGAGCCCGTAGATGTAGGCCTCGGGGGGCATGGTCTGGTGGAACGAGGTGTCGAAGACGGCCACCTGGGGCACGTCGGGGAGCACCGCCTTGACCGCCTTGTAGCCGCGAACGTTCGGCGGGTTGTGGAGCGGAGCCATGTCGAAGCAGGCCTCGATCCCTTCGAGGACGTCGTCGGTGATCAGGACCGAGGCCTTGAAGCGCTCGCCCCCGTGCACCACGCGGTGGCCGACGGCGTCAATGTCGCGGCGGTCGCGGAGGATGCCGTTCTCGCCGTGGGTCAGGAAATCGAGGATCCTCTCCACCGCGATCTTGTGCTCGAGGATGTCCGCCGTCTCCTTCACGGGCTTGCGGCCCGGCACCTCGAACTTGAGGACGGCGGTTCCCCCGACGTTCTCGACGAGGCCCTTCGCGATCGCGCGGTCGGTGCCGGCCTGGGCGCTCGTCGCGTCCGTCTCCACGAGCTGGAACTTGACGGACGAGCTGCCGCAGTTGACGACGAGGACCTTCATGTCTTCTCCGTCCTCTTGACCTGGCCGTTGTCGTCGTACTCGAAGAAGCCTCTTCCGGACTTCACTCCGAGATGGCCCGCCCGGACCATCTGGCGCAGGAGCGGGCAGGGCCGATACTTGAAGTCCCCGAGCTCCTTGAAGAGGTGCTGCATCCAGCGCAGGAGCTCGTCGAGGCCCACCCGGTCGGCCAGGGTCAAGGGGCCGACGGGAAGGCCATAGCCGAGCTTCACGGCCGTGTCCACGGCCTCCGCGGTGGCGACTCCTTCCATGACCACGTGCATGGCCTCGTTCACGAACGGCACGATCACTCGGGTCGTGACATAGCCGGGGTACTCGAAGACCTCGATGCCCCTCTTCCCCAGCGCCTGGACGACCTGCCGGGCCGTTGCGAGGGCGGCGTCGGAGGTCTTGAGCCCGCGGACGATCTCAACGAGAGGCGCCCGGGTCCCGGGGTTCTGGAAGTGCAGGCCGATCACGCGCTCCGGCCGCTTGGTGTGGGCCGCGATCTCTGTCACGGACAGGGTCGACGTGTTGGTGGCGAGGATGGTCGCGGGCGGGCAGGCGCGGTCGAGCTCGGCGAAGATCCGGACCTTGAGAGCGAGCTCGTCGGGCACGGCCTCGATCACGAGGTCGGCCCGCTCGAGGGGCTGGAGGCCGTCCACGGCCCGCAGGCGCCCGAGGATGGCCTTCTTCTCCGAGGGGGTGTGCCGCCATTTCGCGATGTCGCGGTCGAGGTCCTGCGCAATCTCCTCGACGGCGCGCGCCGCGATGTCGGCCGCCCGGTCCGAGAGCAGGACCTCGAGGCCGGCCTCCGCGCAGGCGGTGGCGATGCCCTGGCCCATCGTTCCCGCCCCGACGATACCGACCCTGCTCACGCCCATCGGCAACTCGCTTGGAGGCTCGCCCGCCTGAAGGTTGGACTCATCCGTGCTCCCTGCTTCGATGCCTGAACCCTCCGGGGGTGGTGCAATGGGCAGGCCAGGGTGTCGAGGCGGCACGGATCCGGGCCAAGGGCTTTGTTTTCAGGCCTCTAGAGCCGACCCGGGGTCGAGTGTCCGGTGATCTTCGGAGGGGTTGGTTGCGGATTCGCGACGACCCTCTCTGGAGTAGTCTTGGGCCTCTTCAGCGGTCTTCCTGGTGTTGCTCGGCGCCCTGGCGATCCTTCTTCCGTTCGTCCGCCCCATCGTCCTGGCCGGCAACCTGTCGATCACCACCTACCCGGTCTACGGCTGGATGGGACAGCGCTGGCCCCGGCTGTAACCGACCGCGTGCGCGGCCGACGGACCTCGCGATCCTGACCCTGGTTCTCCTGCCCGTTCGCCCTCCTGATCTGGACGGAGGGCGGCCAGGCGTAAAGCTTTCGACGTGCGCTGTCCCGCTGGATGGAGGCCGGCCAAGCCATCCACGAGGGTCGGCTCGACGACTCTCTGCGCAGGGGGCCTAGACCAGCTCGCCGACTGGGCGGCCCAGGGCCTCGCGCAACTCATGCATGGCGGGGTAGTCGCCCTCCTCTTCTGCGCGCTGATCACGTGCTTCCTGCTCCGTGACGACCCGGAGTATGTCGAGCGGCTGGGCCAGCCTCTCCCGCTGCACGCCGAGGACACCCAGTGCCTCTTCGAGCGGACGCGCGACGACGCCGTCGCCGTCGTGCGCGGGCTCTTCCTGACCGCACTGCTCGAGGGCGTCGTCGCGACAGTGGGCTATGCCCCGATGGGGATCCCGGCCGCCATCCCGTCGGGGTGCTGACGGGTTTTGCGATCGCGCCCACGATATTCGAGCTGGTGCGCCGCCGCCTCTTCGGCCTCGAGTGAGCCCGGTGGCTCGATGAACGAAGCCCCGTCCGACCGCCATCGTGGTGGAACCGCAACGAGGCCCGACGGCCGGGGGCGGTGGTGGCGTTGGAAGAGAACTGATGTCCGCGATGCGCGGCGCGTGTCAGCGTTGCGCGGCGGGGGCCACCGCGTCCGTTCCCTAAATCTCGACGACGTCAGCAAGAGAGTGCCGGCGGGGAATCTCGCAACGCGCGGGCTGGAACGCGAAATCACCGATAAAGCACCGGCTCGCCACTGCCGCCTGCCGGCACCCTCAGCCCTGGCCCGCGCCTTGCTCTTAGACCGCGCCGAGGCGGGAGAGATGAGCCACGAACACCGCGTGATCATCATTGGCGGCGGTTTCGGCGGACTCCGCGCCGCGAGGGCGCTCAAGGGAGCGCCCGTGGACGTGACCCTGATCGACAGACGCAACTTTCATCTTTTTCAACCGCTGCTCTATCAGGTCGCGACCGGCTCGCTCTCACCGGGCGAGATCGCGGCGCCGCTGCGGAGCGTGCTGAGCCGCCAGGAGAACACGCGCGTCCTTCTGGGCGACGTCGTGGACATCGATCCCGCCTCAAAGATCGTGCGGCTCGCGGACGGCGCCCGCCTCGAATACGACTCGCTGATCGCGGCCACGGGCTCGCAGAGCTCCTATCACGGCCACGACGAGTGGCGCGAATGGGCGCCGAGCCTCAAGAGCATCGAGGAGGCCACCGGCGTCCGGCACAAGATCTTCTACGCGTTCGAGGTCGCGGAGCGGATCGTCGAGCCCGAGCAGCGGCGCGCCTGGCTCACGTTCGTGATCGTGGGCGCGGGCCCCACCGGCGTGGAGGTCGCGGGCGCGATCGCGGAGATCGCGCGCCAGACCCTGCGCCATGACTTCCGTTCGATCGATCCCGGCGAAGCGCGGATCATCCTGGTGGGGGGTGCGCCGCGCGTGCTCCCGCCATTCCCGGACGATCTGTCGCACAAGGCGTCGCGCACACTCGCGCGGCTGGGCGTCGAGGTCCGGACCGGCGTCCTGGTCAAGAGCGTCGACAAGGAAGGCTTGACGTACCAGGGCCGCGACGGCCTCGTGCGTCTGGACGCGCGGACGGTGATCTGGGCCGGAGGCGTTACGGTGACGCCGCTGGCGCGGACGCTCGCGAAGCGGACCTGCGCGGAGACGGACAAGGGCGGCCGGATCAAGGTCGGCCCGGACCTCACCACTCCCGGCCATCCGGACGTCTACGTCATCGGCGACATGGCCCTCTCGATCGACGCGAGCGGCAAGCCGCTCGCCGGCGTGGCCCAGGTCGCGATGCAGCAAGGCACATACGCGGCGCAGGACATCGTCCGCAAGGTACGCGGAAAGCCGCCACTGCCGCCGTTCAAGTACTTCGACAAGGGCAGCCTGGCCGTGATCGGCCGGTGGGCGGCCGTCGCGAACGCGTTCGGGGTCCACCTCTGGGGCCTCCCGGCCTGGATCGCGTGGGCCTTCATCCACCTCGCGTACCTCGTGCAGTTCCAGAGTCGCATCTTGGTCTTCATCAAGTGGGGGATCCAGGACCTGACGTTCTCCCGGGGGGCGCGGCTGATCACGGGACCCAGGTTCACCGATTTCGACCTCGAGGACGAGGTGAGCACCGCCGCGAACGTAACCGCCAATTGCCACGAGCGTGACGTGCGCGGCGTGGACCCCGCCGCGCTCCACGCGGACGGACGCTAGCCGACCGTGCGCGGCACGAGCCAGCGGAAGCGTCGGGCACGCTGAGGGTTCCCGGTCTCATCGCCTTGGGTGCGGTGCCGCCAACTACTGCGACTTCCGGCCGCGCATGCCGACGGGCAGCGCCATCCCGATGCGATGGCGCGACATGGCGTTCGCGCGATCGAGGTTGGCGAGCGTGAGGGCCGCCGCATCTGCGTAAGGCACGATCATCTGCGGAATCAGCGACGCGAAGACCGGCAGGAACAACGGGCCCGGCAGAACGCGAGCGTATGCGGGAACCTGAACGGGCAGGATATCGAGCGAGATGCGCAGCCGATCCAGCCCGAGCGCCGGCTCATCGACCATCGGCCCGGGACATAGAAGTCGCCAGTCCAGGCGCGAGCGGCCCAACCGCTCGAAGTTGACACGGTGAGGCCAGTAGGTGGACTTCACCTTGGGCAGCTCGACGCCGCGGCGGCCGGACGAATCGAGATCGAGGAGCGCCGCGCCTGCCAGCAACCAGCAGACCGGCTGCTCCGCTGGAGGAAGCGAATCCACCCCGGTGACGAGCCGGTCGAAAAGGCCAACGAACGCGTCGCCGCCGGCGACGTGGCCGGCGCAATTGACGAGCGCGTCCTGCCCTCTGACGAGATCGACGGGCGCGGAGGCCTCGAGGTCGCCTGTGTGGACGGAAACTCGCCCGCCCGCTTCGGGCGGCAGCTTGGACGGCGTTCGGACGAAGACCGTGACCTCATGGCCGGCGGCGAGCGCCTGACGCAGCACGTGGCGACCGAGCGACCCGGTAGCGCCCAGGATGAGGAGGCGGGCCATCACCACGCTCGGGGGTAGCACGCCGCCGCCACTCCGGCGCCGAACACCATCACCACGGATCCGGGAAGGTCCTCACCGCCATCTGAGACACTCGTCACGCTCCCAGATCGAGCACCACTCGGCCTTCGATCCCGCCCTTGCGCATGCGCGCGAACACGCCGTTGACGTTCTCCAGGGCGTCCGTGGAGATGCCGACGCGGTCGCCCTCCTTGACGTGGCGGACGCCGACACCGCTCGCCCGGATCCTGACCAGGACCTCGCCGGCGCCGGGACGCGGGACCTCGACTTCCTCGATCGCCAGCGGCTTGCCGAATTCGTGGACCACCGCCGCCTTCATCGTCCTGTCATCCATGACCGACCTTCCCCAAACCGGTTTTCCGGCTGGACGTGGAAATCGCCTCAGGCCTGGGCGGCCTTGACGACGCAGAAGGTGTACGACTGGCCGGGAACCGGAAGATCGAGCGGGACACCGGCCGCAATCGCGAGGCGCCGCCCCCAGTCCTTCGCTGTGTGGGCGCCCGCGGCCGTTCCCACCCCGAGCGCCGCCACGACCGTCCCGATCGTCGTCGTTGCCATCACGTTCGTCACGCTCCCGAAGCCGCGCTCTTCGCGGCCGACGCTTAGATCGCCTCCACGAGCTCCAGGTCGCGCCGCGCGCGCCTGAGCTCGTACTGAGGCTCCTTGTTCGCCCGCAGCGCCTCCACGAAATCCGCCTATCCTTTCACAGCCAGCCGCCGGTGAACCCAGCTCGCCGCAGCCCCGCGATTACGGCGGGGCAGCGGCGCATGATGTCCCAGACCAGACCGGAGCGGTAGTTCTCGACCATCAGCACTACCGGTCCCTGGTCGATGCCAAAGTGGCAAGGGGTGACCCACCAGCCGGTCGGGCTGTCTTCCACGGTGAAGGTCTGGTTGAACGACGGCTTGAACCCATAGGGGGCGGTCATTCCCAGGTTCAGCCTGGCGAACTGGCGGACAGTCGGGATGACGATTTCCGGGGCGAACGGCAGCGAGGCGACCACGACCCACGGAGCGACGGTGCCGTCGTCGGGGCCGAACGGGGCGCCGCGGGCGATGTAGCCGTAAAACTCCCGCTCGACCCCGTTCACGGCGCGCTTGATCCAGCCCGGGCCGTCACAGGCCGTGAACCCCCAACAGTGCTTCCCGTAGCCCTCGAACTCCAGCGGGTTCCGGACGGCGTACTCCTGCTGCACAAAGGTCGCCTGCCGGCTGTTCTCGAAGTAGTCGCTGCCGCGCTGGCGCATGAAGGCATCGCGAATGCCGCGGAAATCGACCCACAGGTGCGAGAGCTGGTGGGTGAAGAGCGGCCCCGAGTAGAGCAGCTCGCGGCCGTAGATCTCCTTCCATTGGTAAGTGGCGCAGTAAGCGTCGTAGCTCTCCGGCGGAAGTGGGTGAGTCGGCGAGCCGAGGGCGAGGAGGTACAGCAAGAGCCCCTCGTCGTACCCCTCGTAGCGGTGCGGCAGGAAGCCGGTCTCGGGCTTCCAGCCGTGGGTGAGCGTCGGGCCGCCGTCGCGCGCCCAGTCCCAGTCGGCCCGGCGGTAGAGCGCATCGGCCAGACGGCGGACCTCGGCCTCGTCCTCCGTGTCGGCGTCGAAGTAGGTGGCGCAGGTCAGCGCGCCGGCGAACAGGAAGGCCGAGTCGAGCGTGGACAGCTCGCAGTTCCAGACGCGGCGGCCCGTGTCGATGTCGAGGAAGTGGTAGAAGAAGCCCTTGTGCCCGGCGGTGTCAGGCCCCGGCCCCTGCGGGAGGTCGAAGAGGCTACGGAGTCCGCGGCGGGCGATCTTCGCCGCGAACTTGCGGACGATCACGCCGCGCTCGACCGTTGCCGGGGTCGTCGCCAGGGCCAGGCCGACAGCGGCGATGCTGCAGGGAGCGGCCGGGTCGGTCTTGTCACGGACCAGCCCGTTGTCCGGGTTGGTCTCGTGCAGATAGTACAGCACCGTGGTCCACTGCAGCCGGCCGAGTTCCTGGTCCGTCGGCAGCCGGTCCAGGTCCTCCCCCGCCTGCGGCTGGTCGCCCATCGCGTCTCCCTTCGCGCCGCTCAACCCAGTTCGACTCTGACCGCGTGGGCTTTCCCGTCATCCACCAGCGTGATCTCACCATCGGGCACGTCCGTCGCGTCCAGCGTGACGGCCCGGACGCCACGGCCCGTGCCCGCTGCATTCTCCACGATGATGTGGTAGGTCGCCGAGCGGTGGCGGTACGTGAGCTCGTAACGCGGCCAGTCCGGCGCGACGCAGGGCTCGATCTTCAGCCGGTCGCCCCGTCGGCGGAAGCCGAGGATTGCCTCCAGACCGACGCGGTACAGCCAGCCGGCCGCGCCGGTGTACCAGGTCCAGCCGCCCCGGCCCGTATGCGGAGGCGTCCCGTAAACGTCTGCCGCCATTACGTAGGGCTCCACCATGTAGCGCGTGACCTCTTCGGGGGTGGCGGCATGTCGGACGGGGTTGAGCAGGCCGAACAGCTCCAGCGCGCGCTCGCCCCGGCCCAGCAGGGCCGTCGCCAACACCACCCAGGTGGCGGCGTGCGTGTACTGCCCGCCGTTTTCGCGGATGCCCGGCACGTAGCCCTTGATGTAGCCGGGCTCGAGCGAGCCGCGATCGAAGGGCGGCGCGAACAGCAGGATCATCTGATCCGCATCACGGACCAGGCGCTCTTCGACGGCCGCCATCGCCTGGCGGGCCCGTTCCGGGTCGCCGGCACCGGAGATCACCGCCCACGACTGGGGGATCGAATCAATCTGACACTCGTCGTTCTGCGCCGAACCGAGCGGGGTACCATCGTCGAAATAGGCCCGCCGGTACCAGCCGCCATCCCACGCGTGCTCCTCCAACGCTTGCCGCAGCGCCTCGGCCCGCTCCCGGCACCAGGCCGCCCTCGCGGCGTCCCCGCGCTGCTCGGCCAAGCCGGCGAATTCGCGCAGGGTCGCCAGCATGAACCAGCCGTTCCAGACGCTCTCCCCCTTGCCCTCGGCCCCGACCTGGTTCATCCCGTCGTTCCAGTCGCCGGTACCCATCAGCGGCAGGCCGTGCGGCCCGATCCTCAGGCCCTGCTCCAGCGCTCGCACGCAGTGCTCGTAGACCGTCCCGGTCACGTCGCTCACATCGGGGAGGCCGTACTCCTCCTCCTGATCGGGCTTCAGGACCGGCGCCCGCAAGAACGGCACCCGCTCGTCGAGCAGACCTGCGTCGCCGGTTGTGGCGACGTAGTGGCAGGTGACGAAAGGCAGGAAGTAGAGATCGTCGGTGATCCGGGTGCGGACGCCGCGCCCCGCCGGCGGGTGCCACCAGTGCTGCACGTCGCCCTCCTCGAACTGCCGGGCGGCTGCCCGCAGGATCTGCGCCCGCGACTCTTCCACGGCACCATATACGAGCGCCATCGCGTCCTGCAGCTGGTCGCGGAAGCCGAATGCCCCGCCCGACTGATAGAACCCCGAGCGGCCCCACACGCGGCAGGCAAGCGCCTGGTAGATCAGCCAGCGATTGAGCATCAAGTCCAGCGCGGGATCGGGGGTTCGGACCACGATGGCCCCGAGGACGCGGTCCCATCCTGCCTGGACCTCCTTCAGCACCTGCTGTGCCCGGCCGGCCTCGCCGTAGAACCGCACGAGCCGCCGTGCCTCGTCCTCGCTCTCCGCCTGGCCGAGCAAAAAGACTGCGTCGTCTTCCTCGCCTGGCGGCAGCTCCAGCCCGGTCATCAGCGCGGCGCAGGGGTCCCCCAGCTCACCTGCCCGGTCGCTGAGCCGCGCCCGACCGAGGGCGGCGGGGGATTCGGGCGTGCCGTTCGGTCCCAGGAATTCGGTCCGGCTCGTGGTGAACGAGCGCGGGCGGCGCCCCACGTCGGCGAATGCGACTCGCCCGGCGAAATCACCTGCCCAGGCGTTTCGGGCGAAGAGGGCACCGCTCTCCGGGTCGAGCGTGCAAACGACCTGCAGCGGGGCCTGGTCGCGGAGCACGCCCAGCACCCACTCGGCGTAGAAGGTCGCGGAAAGACGCCGGCGCCGGTCGGTGCGGTTGATGACGCGCAGGCGAACCAGCTTGACCGGGTCGGCGGGGGAGACGAGGACCAGAAGGTCCTGCTCCAGCCCGTGGCTGGTCCGGTTGAAGCGGGTGTAACCCTGGCCGTGACGGATGACGGTCGTTGCCTCGCCCCCGCAGGGTCCCGGCGCTGGCGTCCAGAACTCGCCGGTCTCCTCGTCGCGGAGATAAAGAGCCTCGCCGGCCGGATCGGCGACCGGGTCGTTGCTCCACGGGGTCAGGCGGTTCATCTGGGCGTTGACGGCCCAGGTGTATCCCGCGCCCGCCTCGGTGATCAAGCAGCCGAAGCCAGGGTTGGCGAGGACATTGCTCCACGGGGCGGGCGGCCGCTCGCGACCCCGGAGGGCCAGGACGTACTCCCGACCGTCCGGCGTGAACCCACCCAGCCCGTTCGCGAACAACAGTTCCTCATCGGCAGCAGCCGGCTTCCCGGAAATGCCCGCTGGCGTGGCGCCTGAGACAGGCAGGTCGGCCGGCAGAGCGGCGGGGGTCGGCGCCCGCTCGAGCTGCGCGGCGAGCATCCCCTGGTCTCCACGCAGGATCGCGCGGGCGGCAGCCTCGAGCAGTATTACGTCCGCCGCGGGCATACGCGCTGCGGCCTTCAGGAACACGCCGCCCGGCTTGTCCGAGAGCTCGGCGGTCGGTCCCAACCGGACGAGTTTCTCCAACGCGTGGTGCAATTCATCGGGCGGCCCGGCGTCGTTCAGGAGAACCAGGTCTGCCACCAGCCCGCAGCCACGCCAGTAGGCGTGGGCGCGGAGGAGTTCGCCGGCCAGGGCAAGCTCGTCGATTCCGGCGAGCCGGGCCAGCACGATCGGCAGGTCTCCGGAGATGGCGTGCGGCCACAGGCCCGGCTGGCCGAGGTGGTTTGCTGTGACGGACGCTGGCGACCGCAAGGTCGGCCCGGTGAAGAGAACGTGAGCGGCTAGACGCTGGAACCGAGCGACGTCTTCGTGTGTGATGCCGAGTGCGGCCAGTGCGGTCTGGTCCTGGATCCGCGCCTGCTCGAACGTGCGCTCTACTTCGGCCAGGTCTTTGAAGCGGCGAGCCAGGACCACTCCCTCGTCGCGATCGGTCACCGCCGCGGTGCCGAAAGCAAGGACCGCGGACGCGCCCGGGAGGAGCCGGACCCGTCGGCGCAAGCTGAGAACGGGGTCCAGGACCGGCCCGACTGTCCCCGACAGCGTAACGCCCCAATCGAGCGCGGCGGGCCGAGCCGGGGAGTGGCCGCGGCCCAGGAATCTTGCCCGGTCGGTCTCGTACTCGATTCCTCCAACCGCGGTGCCAGGGGCGCCCTCCGGGCCCGCCAGGACGTGCAGGGCCCAGATCGGCTTCTGATCCCGAGCGCGAGGCCGGCGGCGGCAGAGGAGAGTGGGAGGCGCCGGCAGGTATTCGGTCTCCAGGAAAAGCTTGGCGAAGGCGGGATGAGCCTGGTCGGCGCGACGGTGGTTGAGGGCGATCTCGACGTAGCTGGTCACGTCCAGCGTGCGGGGTCCGGCGCCGTGGTTGGTCAATGTGATCCGCCGGACCTCGGCATCCGCATCGGCTGCGACCGCGACCTCGTAGCGCGTCTCGATGTCCGCATCGCGGCGCCGGAAGACGGCCCGATCTGACCCGAGGATCGCCTCGTAGTCGTCGGCGTTTCCGCCGAGCGGCTGCCGACCGGCCGACCATGCGCGGCCGCCATCAAGGTCACGGATGTAGCAGTACTGTCCCCAGCAGTCGCTGGTCGCGTCCTCGCGCCAGCGCGTCACGTCCAACCCCTCGTAGGTGCTGTATCCGCTCCCCGCCTGCGTCAGTACGACGCTATAGCGGCCGTTCGACAGCAGGCAGACGTTCGGGGGCGAGGTGTCGGCTGCGGCCCCGCGGCGCCGAGGGGACGTCGGTTGAGCGGCAGACCCAGGAGAAGAGTGACCCACGCCAGTTCTCCTCTCATTCACGACCGCAGTGCTGCAAGGAACGCCGCCTGCAAGGTTCTCAAGCTCGCAGCGACGTCCGCGCCAAGATGAAGGCGAAGCCGTCGAGGCGAGGGGAGTCATTAAAAGCTACACGACCCGCAGGGACGTCGCAAGCGCGGTCGGCTCACGCCTCGCGGTCGCGTAGCATTCGGAAGCGTGAGAGCGTCAGCCGACGGACTCCGCGTCCTCGGGCTTGCCTGGCTCCTCCTGGCGACGACCGCCTCCGCCGATTCTCCCGACCTCGGGGAGCTCCGGGACCGGAGATCGCTGCGGGCGCTCGTCACTTCCGAGGAGTACGTCGAGTGTTCAGCGACGAAGCTCCTTCTCCGTGCGCCTGACCGCGCGCTCCAGCACCTCGGCGACCTCGCTGGTCTTCAGGTGGCCGAGCGACTGCCAGGCGAGCTCTGCGCCCTGTTCGTGGTAGGCACCATCGAGAGCGACCAGGTGCAAAGCTGCGCGGGTCGCGTCGGCCCCCGAGGGCGACGCGGGCGGCGCTTCCTCGAGGACGAGATGCGCGTTCGTCCTCCTCACGCCCAGGGAGCTGATCCCCGCCCGCCGCGGGCCGTCCGGCTTCCATTCCGCGAGCCCGGTGTTCGGGGAGAACGGGCTCTGCCCAAATCGATCTTCGGGTTCGGCCGCTCGAAGGGGACGAGGCGCGGGATCTCCCGGTGCTTCATCATGAGGACGGTCTTGACGAAGGTCCGGCAATGGCCGTCCGGCGAAAGGACCCCGGACTCCTGGTAGACGTAACCGGCCGACGTTGATGGAGGAGGCCCGGCGAGGCCATGTCGCTCTCCCCATTGACCAGGGTCTGGCACGCGAGGTGGACCGCGACCAGCGAGGTCGAGCACAAGGTCTGCACGGTGATGGAGGGCCCGGTGACGTCGAACTTGTAGGAGGTGATGGTGGCGAGGGAGTCCCGGTCGTTGAAGGTGCTGATGGCCGAGCCCGCGAACACCCCGATGCGACCGGGAAACTAAAGCGCGTCGTAAGCCGGCGCGCTCGAGGGCCGTCCGCCGGCTTGAACGTTCCGATGCGGGCACCCGCGCCGAGACCGGCGAAGAGCCGAGGGCAGCCCCTCAGGATGAGAGGGGCTGCTTGTCGCTCAGGTAGGTGACACCGGGCAGCTCCTTTCCCTCCAGGAACTCGAGGGAGGCGCCGCCGCCGGTGGAGACGTGGGTGACCTTGTCGGCGAGGCGGTTCTTCTCGATGGCCGCGACCGAGTCACCGCCACCGACGACGGTTACGGCCCCGTGCGCGGTGGCATCCGCCAGGGCCTGCGCGATCGCCAGCGTGCCCTTCGCCGTCTCTGGGATCTCGAAGACGCCCATCGGTCCGTTCCAGACGACGGTCTTCGCCCCCTTCACGATCTCCCCGAACTTCACCCGGGTCGCCTCGCCGATGTCGACGCCGATGTCATTCGGGCCGGTCTCGTCCCACGACACCGTCCTCAGTGTGCCGATCCTGCGGGCGTCGAAGTCGAAGACGTCGGTCACCACCGTGTCCACGGGCAGGACGAGCTTGCCGGCGGCCTTAGCCAGGAGGGCCTTCGCCATCTCCACCCGGTCGTCCTCGACGAGCGAGCCGCCGATCTCCTTCCCTTGCGCCTTGTAGAAGGTGAAGGCCATCCCGCCGCCGATGAGCAGCTTGTCCACCTTGGGCAGCAGCGACTCGATGACGTCGATCTTGCCCGAGACCTTCGCCCCACCGATGATTGCCACGAAGGGCCGCTTCGGGTTGTTGACGGCGTCGCCCAGGAAGTCCAGCTCCTTCTTCATGAGGTAGCCGGCGGCGCGCTTGTCGAGCGAGACGCCGGTGATCGAGCTGTGGGCCCGGTGCGCGGTGCCGAACGCGTCGTTGACGTAGACGTCTCCCAACCGAGTGAGGGAGGCGCGGAAGGCCTTCACCGCCTCGGGGTCGGCCTTGACCGACGTTCCATCCTCTTTCTTGACCTTGCCCTCCTCCTCGATGTGGAAGCGCAGGTTCTCGAGCAGGGCCACCTCCCCCGGCTTCAGGGCGCCGCAGGCCTTCTCCACCTCGGGCCCGACGCAGTCGTCGAGGAACCGGACCGGCTTGCCCAGGAGCTCCGCGAGCCTGTCCGCCACCGGCTTCAGCGAGTACTTGGGGTTCCACTGCCCGTCCGGACGGCCGAGGTGGCTCATGAGCACGAGGCTCGCACCCCCGCTGAGCACGTGGCGGCTGGAGGGGAGCGAGGCGCGCAGACGCTTGTCGTTCTCCACTTTGCCGTCCTTCACCGGCACGTTGAAGTCGACGCGCATGATCACGCGCTTGCCCCGCAGGTCGAGGTCCTCGATGAAGAGCTTGGCCATGGTCCTTGTCTCCGTCTTCGTCGTTCTCGTGTCTACTTCGCGCCGTCCTTCCCCGCCATGTAGCGGAGGAGGTCCACGCAGCGGTTCGAGTAAGCGGCCCAGCGGCGGCCCCGCGGAGGGAGAGGCTCGTCGATACGGTCACGAGGATGAGTCTCCCGAGCGCGCAGCGCGACTTCGCGTCGCTCCACGCCGCCCTTGCGAGCACAAGCCGTGCCAGAGTGGTCGGTTAGACCCGAACGCCGCAGGGCTCGAGCGCAGAGCATCGTTTCCGGGGCCGCCTGGCCGGCATTCGCGGGCTTTCGTCGCGAATTCACGACGGCTCGCTGTCATTCGGGCTTCTCGTTCGACCAGTGCCCGCTCTGCAAACTGCCGAGGTTCCTGGGCTCCGCAGCGCCCCGAGAGCACTCTTCCCCTTGGCATGGAAGCTGCCGGACCCGCTCTCGAAGGAGACGTGCGTGAGCGAGCGGGATACGTGGCTTGGGAAGCAGGTCGGCTTTTACGCGCTGCTGTCGCTCGCGGCCGTGCTCGCTGGAGGAAAGAGTTGAAACCTTTACCGCAGAACAAGACAAAACTCGTCTGCACCATCGGCCCGGCGTCGGGGTCCCAACAAGTGATGGAACAGATGCTTCTCGCTGGCATGAATGTGGCGCGGCTCAACTTTTCCCATGGAGAGTTCGAGAGTCACAAGCGGGCGATTGACACCCTGCGCTCCGCATCGCGCGCCACCGGTCGCCGCGTAGCCATCATGGCGGATCTCAGTGGGCCCAAGATGCGCATTGGAAGGCTCAAGGAAGATCCGGTGGAACTGAAGGCAGGGGACTCCTTCACCCTCACCACGGAACAGATCGACGGGGATGCGAGCAGGGCGGCGGTGAGCTTCTCCCGTCTTCCGGAGGCCGTCAAGCCCGGAGATGCCCTCTACCTGAACGACGGTTTCATCCAGCTGGAGGTCCTGAACGTCACTGGGGAGAACGTCTCCTGCAAGGTAGTCGTAGGAGGGGAGCTGCGTTCTCGTAAGGGTTTGAATCTTCCTGGCATTGATCTGGGGATCTCGGCCTTTACGGATCGCGACAGGGAGTGTTTACGGTTTGCCCTGGAGCAGGGCGTGGACGCAGTGAGCCAGTCCTTCGTGGAATCAGGCGAGGACATTGTGCAGGTTCGCGAGGCGGCCAGAGAGCTTGGCCACAACCCATTCATCATCGCCAAGATCGAGCGGAGCAGGGCCCTCGACAACATGGAGAGCATCTGCCGTGAGGCGGATGGGATCATGATTGCCCGCGGCGACCTGGGTGTGGAAATACCGATCGAGCAAATGGCGGTCGTGCAGAAGCAGCTCATGAAGCAGGCGAACCAGCTGGGAAAGCCCGTGATCACCGCCACGCAGATGCTCGAGTCCATGACCACTTACCGCCGTCCCACCCGGGCTGAAGCCACGGATGTGGCCAATGCGATCTTGGACGGCACCGACGGCGTGATGCTGTCGGCGGAGTCCGCCATGGGCCACTACCCTGTAGAGTCGGTGGCCATGCTCGCAAAGATTGCGGCCGCGATCGAACCCCACCGGCACCGGACAACCGTCAAGGAGATGTTCCAGGGGGTGGATCTGCGCGGCAAGCTTCGACCGGCGCATCTCATCGCGATCGGCGTCGAGGCAAGTCTTGAATATGAGTCCCCGGCTGCGGTGTTCACCCCCACCAAGAGCGGTGCCACCGCCAGGAGCCTCGCCCGTTTCCGGCCTGCCGTCTGGATCGTTGCCGTCAGTTCCCAGGAATCGACGTGTCAAGCGCTTCAGTTTTCATACGGCGTCCACCCGGTCCTTGAAAGGGAGCACCCTGAAGACTGGACGGCTTACGCGGGACAGTGGGTCGAGGATCATGAAGTCGAGGGCCAGCTCGTCATTCTCACGGAAGGCCCCTCCACCAAGCACCCGGAAGCCAACCACAGGATGGAGTTGGTAGAGCTGAGGAAGAACAGAACGCAACCATGGAATGCTGAGGTGATGGGAAGTTGAACGTCGGCAGCGATCCTTGGCGGGGCCGCACGAGGAACATCATGGCGCTCGCGGCGGGCTCCTTCACCTCGGAGACGACTGGCAAGACTCGAGCGGCCGATGCGCCTGGTCACACCGGTTCCTCCCCCTTCACGCCCGGCAGCGGCGACACCAGCACGACGCACGAGTGCGACGCCACGCAGTAGGTGCCCTCGGTCACCGGCGGCGCCTCGTCCAACGGGCGGTAGTCGCCAGGTGATGGAAGCGCGGTGTCCACGCACCGCTGCCACCGGTATGGCTCCCCCCTCGGCAGCTCGAACGTGAGCGGCTCCCCCCAGGCGTTGAACATGGCATGGAGCACGAATCCCCAGCGCGGCGTCCCCAGCGTGTACGCCAGGGAATGCGAGTGGTCGCTCCAGTCGGGCCGGCCGAGCTCCACTCCGTGCCATTCGATGCGCGCCCACTGCAGCAGCTGACTCAGGGTGAGAGGCTCGCCCACGATGTCGCGCCCTGCCCGGAATGCGGCGAGCCCCTTGAGGAAGCGCTGCAGGCCGACGTGCCGCTCCAGCAGCCGCCAGTCGAGCCAGCTCCCCTCGCCGTCCAGGCAATAGGCGTTGTTGTTGCCGCCCTGGCTGCGACGGACCTCGTCCCCCATGAGCAGCATCGGCGTTCCCGCCGACATCAGCAGCACGGTCAGGAAGTTCTTCACCTGGCGGCTGCGCAGCGCCTCGATGTCCGGATCGTCGGTCGGGCCCTCGACTCCGCAGTTCCAGCTCAGGTTCTCGTCGGAGCCGTCGCGGTTGTCCTCGCCGTTCGCCTCGTTGTGCTTCCGGTCGTACGTGACCAGGTCGTTCAGGGTGAAGCCGTCGTGGCAGGCGACGAAGTTGATGCTCTGCTCCGCCTCCCGCTCCTTGTGCCCGTACAGGTCGGGGCTGCCCAGGAGCCGCGTCGCGAGCCCGGAGACGGTGCCGTTGTCTCCCTTCCAGAAGCGCCGCACCTCATCGCGGAAACGCCCGTTCCATTCCTGCCACGTGTCGCCGATGAAGCTGCCCACCTGGTAGAGCCCCGCCGCGTCCCAGGCTTCGGCGATCAGCTTGGTGCCGGCCAGCACGGGGTCCGTCTCGAGGTCCCACAGCACCGGCGGGTCCTTCAGCGGGCGCCCGGTTTCGTCGCGCGACAGGATCGACGCGAGGTCGAACCTGAACCCGTCGACGTGCATCCGGGTCACCCAGTAGCGGATGCTGTCGCGGATCATTCGGCTAACGATGGACCAGTTGGCGTTCAGCGTGTTGCCGCAGCCGGTGAAGTTCGCGTACTGCGACTTGTCGGGCTGCAGGATGTAGTAGAACTCGTTCGCGAAGCCGCGGTGGCAGAACGTCGGCCCCGTGTGGTCTCCTTCGGCCGTGTGATTGAAAACGACGTCGAGGATGACCTCGATGCCCGCCCGGTGCAGCGCCTTGACCATGTCGCGGAACTCGTCCAGCCCCCCGAGCGGATCCTTTTGGGAGCTGTACCCATGGTGCGGGGCGAAGAAGGAGACCGGCTGGTATCCCCAGTAGTTGGGCCGGTCGCCCGGTGCGTCGCAAGGATCGAACTGGAAGACCGGCTGGAGCTCCACGGCCGTGACCCCAAGGTCCTTCAGGTACGGGATCTTCTCGATGACGCCGGCATAGGTCCCACGCATTCCTTCCCGCACGCCGGAGCTCGGGTGCTGCGTGAAGCCCCGCACGTGCATCTCGTAGATGAAGGTGCGGGCGAACGGCGTCCGCAGCGGCACGTCCCCCTCCCAGTCGTACGCCTCCGGCGCGGCCACGACGCTTCTCATCGCCACGGCGCAGTTGTCTCCCGGGCGCCTCGCGGCCTCGCGGTCGTAGGACGGCGGCACGGCGACGGCAAGTCCGTACGGGTCGAGGAGCACCTTCTGCGCGTCGAACCTCAGGCCCCGTTCCGGCGCGAACGGCCCGTGCGCACGGTAGGCGTAGACCTGCCCCGGCTGGAGGTCGGGCACGAGCACGTGCCAGTAGTGGTACGTGCGGTGCCTTCGGGGCTCGAGCCTGATGACGCTCGACGGCGCCGCCGCCTGCACATCGTCGAAGAGCAGCAGCTCGATGGCGGTGGCGCGCTTCGAGAACACGCTGAAGTTGACCCCGTCCGGGGTCACCGTCGCGCCGAGCGGTGCGCTGGTGCCTGTCTTCGGGCTCCGGCTCGTCATCCTCAGATGAACCGCCCGCGTTTGGCCGCCGCGACCGGGCTGAGGCCGAGCTCTACCGGGACGTGCAGCCTCCGGCCCCACGCCCGCTCGTCGTGCTCTTCGAGGGGGAAGACGAGATGGAGGAAGTCCTCGGGAAGCCGGTAGCCCCTCTGGCTCAGGGCCATGGCCATGGCCAGCGTGACCTCGTAGTTGTCGCCGGGCCAGCCGCTGTCCAGGTAGAACTTGGAGGTGTGCTTGGGCTCGGAGAGGACGCGGTCGATGAGGTCGTCCCGGTGGGAGAAGGGGCTCGACATGCAAGCCGCAAACCCGAACGCCTGGGGGTGCTCCCAGGCCATGTAGAAGGACACGACGCCGCCCAGCGACGACCCGATCACGCCCGTCTCGCGAGGTGAGCCGAAGACGCGGAAGCGCCCCTCGACCTCGGGCTTGAGCTCCTCGACGACCGACCGCGCGTACGCCTCGTACCCCGGCTTCGTGTACTCGCCCATTCGGTCCCCGGAGTAGATCCCGACCACGATCACCCGATCCACGGCGTTCATGCCGTCGAGGAGATGGAGCGTTTCGTCCACCTGCCATTCGCGCCCGCCGAAGGCTTCCTCGGGGAAGAAGAGGTTCTTGCCGTCCTGCATGTAGAGGACCGGGTGCCGGCGCAGGGTGTTCTCGCGGTACCCCGGCGGGAGGTAGATGCGGAGCCGGTGCTTTCGCCCGAGGATCGTCGAATCGAGCTCGAGGACCTCCGAGAACGATCCCGCCGCCGAGCCCTCGAAGTAGGGAAAGACGTCACGGGTCCCTCGCGTGGTCATCAGCACGAGCATGTTGGGGCCGACGGACCAAAGCACCTCCCCGTCCGGGGTCCTCAGGCACGGCTTGAAGTACAGGAACGGCTTCCGCGCTTCGAGCGCGAACGTCGAGGTCTCGCCGTCATCGGAGACGCGGATGGGCTCGAGGTCCCGGTCCCAATCCAGCTCGGTGCGGAGGACGACGCGTCCGCGGCCGGCCGGATAGCGCACCCGAAGCTGGCGTCGGAGGAGCGTCTCCGTCTGGTACATCGATCCGGGACGGGTTCTCCTCACCGCCATCTGGACACTCGTCACGCTCCCAGATCCAGGACCACTCGGCCTTCGATCCCGCCCTTGCGCATGCGCGCGAACACGTCGTTGACGTTCTCCAGGGCGTCCGTGGAGACGGTCGCGCGCACCTTGCCCTGCGCGGCGAAGTCCAGCGACTCCTGGAGGTCGAGGCGGGTTCCGACGATCGACCCGCGCACGGTGATCCCGTTGAGCACCATGCCGAAGATGTCGAGCGGGAACTGTCCCGGCGGAAGGCCGTTGAGCGAGACGGTGCCGCCGCGGCGCACCATGCCGACGGCCTGCTCGAACGCCTTGGGCGAGACGGCCGTGACCAGCACCCCGTGCGCGCCGCCGATCTCCTTCTTGAGATAGGCGACCGGATCGTTGGTCCTGGCGTTGACGGTCACGGTGGCGCCCAGGCGCCGGGCCAGGTCGAGCTTGGCGTCGTCGACGTCCACCGCGGCCACGTTCAAGCCCATCGCCTTGGCGTACTGGACGGCCATGTGGCCCAGGCCGCCAATGCCGGAGATCACGACCCAGTTGCCGGGCCTGGTGTCGGTGACCTTCAGGCCTTTGTACACCGTCACGCCGGCGCACAGCACGGGTGCGATCTCCACGAACCCCACGCTGCTGGGCAGGTGTCCGACGTAGTCGGCATCCGCCAGCGCGTACTCGGCGAAGCCGCCGTTGACCGAGTAGCCGGTGTTCTGCTGCTGCTCGCAGAGCGTCTCCCAGCCCGCCAGGCAGTGCTCGCAGTGGCCGCACGCCGTATGAAGCCAGGGGATGCCGACGCGGTCGCCCTCCTTGACGTGGCGGACGCCGGCGCCAACCGCGACCACGTGACCAACGCCCTCGTGGCCGGGGATGAAGGGTGGCTTCGGCTTGACCGGCCAGTCCCCTTCCGCCGCGTGCAGGTCCGTGTGGCAGACGCCGCAGGCCCGGATCTTGACCAGGACCTCGCCGGCGCCGGGACGCGGCACCTCGACTTCCTCGATCGCCAGCGGCTTGCCGAATTCGTGGACCACCGCCGCCTTCATCGTCCTGTCGTCCATGACCGACCTCCCCCAAACCGGTCTTCTGGCTGGTCTTCATTCCGCACTCGAGTCGATCCCTTCATGACCCCAAGGCGTCCCGGAAGGCGGCGTGCAGGACAGCCAGCGCACCGTGAAGGTCCGCCCCCAGATGCACACGAAGAGCGCGCCGGTTGCGCTCCGCCAGGACCTGGAAATCGCCCCGGGCCTGGGCGGCCTTGACGACGCCGAAGGTGTACGACTGGCCGGGAACCGGAAGATCGAGCGGGTCGTCGCACGTGATCTGCAGGAAGACGCCCGTGTTCGGCCCGCCCTTGTACGCCTGCCCCGTCGAGTGGAGGAAGCGCGGGCCGAACTGGACGCACGTCGCCACGCGCCGCGCGTCGCGCACGGAGGCGCGGATGGCCTGCAGCGCGCGCTCGTTCGCCTCGTTCATCTCGACGTACGCGAGCAGCGCGAAGTAGTCCCCCTCCGTCAGGCGGCCGAGGTGCGCGCCGAGGTAGCCGGCGAGGCTCCGGCGGTGGCCGACCGCCCGGTCGAGTGCTTCGGCGTTCCTCGCGTCGGCGAAGAGCGCGATCTGCCCGTCCGAGAAGATCGGCGTCTCCGCGGGCAGCGTCCCCGTGCGCTCGTACTCGGCCGTCAGCTTCCGCGTCGCCACCTTGCTCGCTTCGACGTCCGGCTGATCGAACGGGTTGATGCCGAGGATGGCGCCGGCCACCGCGGTGGCGATCTCCCAGCGGAAGAACTCCTGCCCCAGGTCGTACGCGTCGTCCAGCTCGAGGCGCACGACGGGGTGGCCGGCCCGCTCCAGCGCGGCGACCGCGATCGTCCTGCGCCGCGTCCGGCGCCGACCGCAGACGCGTGTACACGAAGAGCCGGTCGGCCGCCGTACACCTCCGGGGGCCCGAGCGGCTCGCGATCGATCGGGATGATCCCCTTGCCGTCCTTGCCGGTGGACTCGCACACCAGCTGCTCCAGCCAGGCGCCGAGACCGGAGATCCCCGGCGAGGCGACGATCGTCACCTTGTCGCGGCCGAAGCGGCTGGCGGCGACGCCCGAGGATCGTGCCCAGCACGACGCCGGGGTTCTCCTCGGCCGGCGACCCACGGCGCGCAGGCCGCGACCATCTCGTCGGTGCGATCCAGGAGCTTCGCCACGTCGACGCCCATGACGGCCGCGGGCACGAGGCCGAAGTCCGAGAGCGCCGAGTAGCGCCCGCCGATGTCCGGCCAGCCGGCGAAGACGTGCCGGAAGCCGTCGCTCTCCGCCACCTGCTGCAGCTTCGAGCCGGGATCGGTGATCGCGACGAAGCGGCGCGCCGCCTCCGGCCGGCCGAGCCGCTCGGCGGCGCGCTCGAAGAAGTACTGCTTGAAGATGTTCGGCTCGAGCGTCGAGCCCGACTTGCTCGAGACGACGAAGAGCGTCGTCGCGGGGTCGATCTTCTCCTCGAAAGCCTTGACCTGGGCCGGATCCGTGGAGTCGAGCACGTGCAGCTCGGGGAAGCCCGGCTGCCGCCCGAAGGTCGTCTTCAGAACCTCGGGGCAGAGGCTCGAGCCGCCCATGCCGAGGAGGAGGACGTGCGGAGAACCCCCCGGTCCGGGCCGCCTCCCGGATGAGCGCGAACCGCTGCAGGTGCGCCAGCTGCCCGTTGGTGATGCCGAGCCACCCGAGCCACTGCGCTTCGTCGCGCCCGGTCCAGAGCGTCGAGTCGCGCGCCCACAGCCGTCTGACCTTGCCGTGCGCCTGCCAGTCGGCCAGCGACTGCTTGAGCGGCCGCCTCGAACGCCGGGGGCAGCGCGCGGGCCGCGCGTCGGTGGATCCGCTCGGCGCCGGCTCCCCGGCTCTGCCGCTCGACGGCCTCCAGCAGCTTGCGAAACGCGTCGGCGAACAGCTGGACGCCGTCGGCGAGCAGCGCGTCGGTCGTCTCTCGGAGCGAGATGCCGGCCTCGGCGAGCGTGCGCATGGTGTCGCAGGCGCCGTCGAGGTCCTCGGCGAGGCTCGCGCGAGGACGCCCGTGATCGCGGAAGGCGGCGAGCGTCGGCGGGCGGCATGGTGTTGACCGTGTCGGGCCCGATCAGCTCCTCGACGTACAGCACGTCGCGGTAGCTGGCGTTCTTCGTGCCCGTGCTGGCCCACAGGAGCCGCTGCGTCTGCGCGCCGCGTTCGGCCAGGGCACGCCAGCGCGGGCCGCTGAACAGCTCCCGGTATCGCTCGTAGGCGAGCTTCGCGTTCGCGATCGCCACCTTGCCGCCGAGCGACTGAAGCAGCCGCTGCTCCCGCGCGTCGGCCGCCTTCGACAGCCGGGCCTCGAGCGCCGCGTCGATCGAGGTGTCGATCCGGCTGACGAAGAAGCTGGCCACGCTGGCGACGGGAGCCGGATCGCCGCCCCGGGCGACGAGCGCCTCGAGGCCGGCGATGTACGCCTCCGCCGCCCGCTCGTAGGCATCCTGCGCGAAGAGCAGCGTGACGTTGACGTTGATGCCTTCCGCCGATCAGCTCGCGGATCGCCGGGATGCCCTCCGGCGTGCCCGGGACCTTGATCATCAGGTTGGGGCGCCCGACCGCGGCCCACAGGCGCCGCGCCTCCGCGAGCGTGCCCGCCGTGTCGGCGGCGAGGAGCGGCGACACCTCCAGGCTCACGTACCCGTCGCGCCGGCCCGTCTCGTCGTACACGGGCCGCAGCAGGTCGGCGGCGTCCTGGATGTCGCGGATGGCGAGCTTCTCGTAGAGCGACGTGGCGTCCATGGACGCGGCGCCCGGGCGCCTCGAGGATGTCGGCGTAGTCCGAGCTGCCGGCGATCGCCTTCTCGAAGATGGCGGGATTGGAGGTCACGCCGCGCAGGCCGTCCTCCTCGATCAGGCGCCGCAGCTCGCCGCTCGTGATCAGGCTGCGCCGGATGTAGTCGAGCCACACCGACTGGCCGAAGACCTGCAGCGCGCGCAGCGGGTTCTCGAGCGCCGTCACCTTGGCCAGCCGCCGCAGGTGGCGCGCCTCGCCCGTGAAACGGGCGTTCAGGAACGCGTCCACCACGCTCGCGGGCGAGGTCGCTGCCGACCACCCGGCCGCCGAGCACGAGCACGTTCATGTCGTCGTGCTCCACGCCCTGGTGCGCGGAGTAGGTGTCGTGGCAGAGGCCGGCCCGGATGCCGGGAATGCGGTTGGCCGCCATCGAGGCCCCGACACCGCTGCCGCAGAAGATGATCCCGCGGTCGGCCCGATGCTCGCGCACGGCGGCGCCGACCGCCGCGGCGTAATCCGGGTAGTCGACGGCATCCCTGCCGTGGGTCCCGACGTCCAGCACCTCGCCGTGCTTCCCGGCCAGGAAGGCCTTGATGGTCTCCTTCAGCTCGAAGCCCGCGTGATCCGACCCGATCGCGACCCGCATCTCAACTCTCCCGGCCGGCCAGCCGCCTGGCCGTGGCCACGATGTTCTCCGGCGTGAATCCGAACTTCTTCTGCAGCTCCTGGAGCGGCGCCGACGCCCCGAAGGTCTCCATCCCGAGGGCCACGCCGCGGTCGCCGACGTACCGCGCCCAGCCGAGGGTCGACCCCTCCTCGACCGACACGCGGGCCGCGACCGCCGAGGGCAGGATCTGCTCGCGATACTCGGGGTAATAGAGGCAGTACCGCTCGAACAGCTCCCACGACGGCATGCTCACCACGCGCGTCCTGATCCCATCCGCCTCGAGCCGCCGATGCGCCTCGACGCACAGGGACACCTCGCTGCCCGTGGCCAGCAGCAGCACCTCGGGCCGGCCGTCCGGCGCGTCGAGCAGGACGTACGCGCCGCGCTGCAGCCCGTCGGCGGGGGCGCACCGGCTCCGGTCCAGGGTCGGGACCGCCTGCCGGGTCAAGATGAGCGCCACCGGCTCGTGGCGGAGCTGCATGATCAACCGCCAGGCTTCCACCACCTCGTTGGCGTCGGCCGGACGCAGGACGACGAGCCCGGGAATCGCACGGAGAGAGGCAAGCTGCTCGACCGGCTGGTGGGTCGGCCCGTCCTCGCCGACGCCGATCGAGTCGTGCGTGAAGACGTAGACGACCGGCAGCTCCATCAGCGCGCTCAGCCGGATCGCGGGCCGGCCGTAGTCGCTGAAGATCAGGAAGCCGGAGCCGTACGGCCGGATCTTCGACAGGGACAGGCCGTTCAGGATCGCGCCCATGGCATGCTCGCGGATGCCGAAGTGCAGGTTGCGGCCACCCCGGTCCGCCGCGCTGAAGTCGCCGGCCCCTTCGAAGGCGAGACGGGTCTTGCAGGAAGGCGCCAAATCGGCCGAACCGCCGAGGACCCACGGCACGTTGCGCGCGACCGCGTTCAGGACCTTGCCGGAGGCATCGCGTGTGGCCGCGCCCTTCTCGTCGGCGGGGAACACCGGTAACCCCCGGTCCCAGCCCTCGGGTAGCTCGCGGCGCATCATGCGGTAGCCGTTCTCGGCCAGCTCCGGGTACTGAGCTCGATACCGCTCGAACATCTCCCACCAGCCGCGGTGCAGCGCGGCGCCGCGGGCGCCGATCCCGGCCTCGAAGTGCTCGCGGACGCCGTCGGGCACGAGGAACTTCGCCTCCTCCGGCCAGCCATAGCTCCGCTTGGTGAGGCGGATCTCCTCGGCGCCGAGCGGTTCGCCGTGCGCCGCGCTCGTGTCCTGCTTGTGCGGCGCGCCGTAGGCGATGTGGCTGTCCACGATGATGAGGGTGGGGCGGTCGGGGGTCTGCTTGAACGTCCGGAACGCGCGCTCGAGCATCTCCAGGTCGTTGGCGTCGCCCACGCGGGTGACGTTCCAGCCGTACCCGATGAAGCGCGTCGCCACGTCGTCGCTGTAGGCGAGCGCGGTGTTGCCTTCGATCGTGATGTGATTGTTGTCGTAGATCCAGCAGAGGTTGCCGAGAGCCAGGTGGCCGGCCAGCGAGGCGGCCTCGCCGGAGATCCCCTCCATCATGCAGCCGTCGCCGCACAAGGCGTAGACGTCGTAGTCGAAGAGGTCGAACCCGGGCCGGTTGAAGGTGCTCGCAAGCCATTTCGCGGCGATGGCCATGCCGACGCTCGTGGCCAGGCCCTGCCCGAGGGGCCCGGTGGTCGTCTCGACCCCCGACGTCCAGCGATACTCCGGATGCCCGGGGCAGCGGCTGCCGAGCTGCCGGAAACGCTTGATGTCGTCGAGCGTCACCGACGGATGGCCGAGCGTCTCGTACTTCGGGTTCACGGCCCGCACGCCCGTGAGGTGCAGCATCGAGTAGAGCAGCATCGAGGCGTGGCCCGCCGACAGCACGAACCGATCGCGGTTCGGCCAGATGGGATGCGCGGGGTCGAACCGCAGGACCCGCTGCCAGAGGCAGTACGCGACCGGGGCGAGCGCCATCGGCGTGCCCGGGTGCCCGGAACTCGCCTCCTGCACCGCGTCCATGGACAGGGTACGGATGGTGTCGATGCACAGCTTGTCGAGGGCCGGGCCCGCGCGGTCGGCGCGGGCCGGCGTGCTCTGGACAGCGGCTTCGTATGCGGTCATGACCATGCTCCTACTCGCTTCTCGTCGATCCACCGGTGGACGCCGCGGCTCAGTGGGGCCATACCCACTCCGCGATCTCCTTGCGGTCGGTGCCGTGCTCGTGGGCGTACGCCATGTTCTGGACGATGGCGTCCCTCATCTCTTCCTTCAGGTGAGCGGCGGTGTTTCGCAGCCGGGGCACGCGATCGATGACGTCGATCACCAGGTGGAAGCGCGACGTCTCGTTGAGCATCGCCAGCTCGAGCGGCGTGTTGATGTTGCCCTTCTCCTTGTAGCCGCGGACGTGCAGGTTGTCGTGTCCCTGGAAGCGGTAGGCCAGGCGGTGGATCAGCCACGGGTACCCGTGGAAGTTGAAGATGATCGGCTTGTCGGTCGTGAACAGGCTGTCGAACTCCGCGTCGGTCGATCCGTGCGGATGCTCCGCGGCCGGCTGCAGCTTGAACAGGTCCACGACGTTGACGAACCGCAGCTTCAGGTCGGGCTGCTTCTCGCGCAGGATCGAGGCGGCGGCCAGCGCCTCCATCGTCGCCACGTCCCCGCAGCCGGCCAGCACCACGTCCGGCTCCGCGCCGGCGTCGGTGCTGGCGCGGGCCCAGATGCCCATGCCCTTCGTGCAGTGCACGACCGCCTCGTCGATGGTGGTGAACTGCAGGTGCTTCTGCTTGTCGGCCACGATCACGTTGACGTAGTCCTTGCTGCGCAGGCAGTGATCGGCCACCGACAGCAGGGTGTTGGCGTCCGGCGGGAGGTAGATGCGGACGACGGACGGCCCCTTGTTCGTCACGAGGTCGATGAACCCCGGGTCCTGGTGCGAGAAGCCGTTGTGGTCCTGCCGCCAGACCGTCGACGAAAGCAGGATGTTCTCGGAGGCGACCGAGGCCCGCCACTGTACGTGGTTCTTGCTGATGTCCAGCCACTTGGCGTGCTGGTTGACCATCGAGTCGACGACGTGGGCGAACGCCTCGTAGGTGTGGAAGAAGCCGTGCCGGCCCGTGAGCAGGTAGCCCTCCAGCCACCCGAGGAGGGTGTGCTCCGACAGCATCTCCATGACGCGGCCGTCCGGCGACAGCTCACCCCCGTCGGCGTCCTCCGGAAGCATCTCGGCCATCCACGCCTTCTTGGTCGCCTCGTAGACCGCCTGCAGGCGGTTGGAGGCCGTCTCGTCCGGCCCGAACACGCGGAAGCTGGTCGGGTTCAGCTTCAGGATGTCGCGCAGGAACTCGCCGAGGGGCCGGGTGTTCTCGTGCTGCACGGTGCCGCGCGCGGGGACCTCGACGGCGTACTTCCGGAAATCGGGGAGCCTCAGGTCCTTCCTGAGCAGCCCGCCGTTGGCGTGAGGATTGGCGCTCATGCGGCGGCCGCCCCGGGGAGCCAGCGCCTTCAGCTCGGGCTTGAGCCGGCCAGAGGCGTCGAAGAGCTCCTCGGGCTTGTAGCTGTGGAGCCAGTCCTCCAGCAGCTTCAGGCTGGCCGGGTTCTCCCGCACGTCCGCGAACGGGACCTGGTGCGAGCGCCACGAGCCCTCGACCTTGTGGCCCTTGACCTCGGCGGGCCCCGTCCATCCCTTGGGCGACCGGAGCACGATCATCGGCCAGCGCGGCCGGAACGGCTTGCCGGATTCGCGGGCGGTCCTCTGGTGCGCGCGGATCTCGCCGATCGCCCGCTCCAGGGTGGCCGCCATCTTCTCGTGCATCTCCGCCGGATCGCTGCCCTCGACGAAGTACGGCGTGTAGCCGTAGCCGACGAACAGCGCCTCCAGCTCCTCGTGGCTGACGCGGGCGAGGATGGTCGGGTTGGAGATCTTGTAGCCGTTCAGGTTCAGGATCGGCAGGACCGCGCCGTCACGGACGGGGTTCAGGAACTTGTTCGAGTGCCAGGCCGTCGCGAGCGGCCCGGTCTCGGCCTCTCCGTCGCCCACCACGCACGCGACGATCAGGTCCGGGTTGTCGAGCGCCATCCCGTAGGAGTGCGAGAGGCTGTACCCGAGCTCGCCGCCCTCGTGGATCGAGCCCGGCGTCTCCGGCGTCACGTGGCTGCCGATGTGCCCGGGGAAGGAGAACTGCTTGAAGAACTTCCGCAAGCCCTCCTCGTCCTCGCTCTTGTCGGGGTAGACCTCCGAGTAGGTCCCCTCGAGATACGCCGGCCCGAGCACACCCGGCGCGCCGTGCCCCGGGCCCGCCACGAAGATCATGTCGAGGTCGTGCTCGAGGATCATCCGGTTGAGGTGCACCCACACGAAGGAGAGCGCAGGGCTCGTCCCCCAGTGGCCGAGCAGCCGGTGCTTGACGTGCTCGACCCGCAGCGGCTCCTTCAACAGCGGGTTGTCCCGGAGGTAGATCATCCCGACCGACAGGTAGTTGCACGCCCGCCAGTAGGTGTCGGTCAACTGCAGGTCCGGTGCGGCCGCCCGGGTCGCGACGGGCGGCAGTGCTTCACGCTCTCTGTTCGAGGTCAGCTTCGCCATCGTCCACTCCTCTTCTTCAGAACTCCAGCGGCGCGTTCCACCCCTTGAGCGCCGGGATGCCGCGATAGTGGCTGAGCACGCTCAGGGTCGCGGTGTCGAGCAGGAACCGGGACCCCGCGACGGTCGACAGCCCGAGCCAACGCGCGGCGAGCACCCTGAAGAGGTGGCCGTGCCCGAACAGCGCCACGTCTCCCTCGACGCCGCGGATCCGCGCGATGATCCTGTCCACGCGGGCGGCCACCTCCTGCGGGCTCTCTCCCCCCGGGCAGCCGTCGCTGAACAACATCCAGCCCGGCGTCCGGGCGGCGATCTCGCTCGAGGTCAACCCCTCGTAGTCGCCGTAGCTCCACTCGATCAGGTCTTCATCCACTTCCGCCCGCGCGCCGAGGCCCGCCAGCTCGCACGTCTCGCGGGCCCTTCCGAGCGGGCTCGTCAACACCCGCGCGAAGCTCGCTTTCGCGGCCAGGGGTGCCAGCAGCCGCGCCGTCTGGCGGCCGTTCTCGGTCAGCGGCAGGTCAGTCCTCCCGGTGTGCTGCCCGGTCAACGTCCACGCCGTCTCGCCGTGCCGGATCAGAATGGCCCGCCCCAGGACCACCTGGGCCTCCTCGGGGCTCGCCGCCGCGACCCTGAATGCTTCCTGCGCTGGCCTGCTCCTCAGGCTGCCGGCCGTCATCGCATCGCTCCCGCCAGCGCCGCGGCCACGATGGCCCGCGCTTCCTCCTGGATCCGCCGCAGATGCGCGAGCCCGCGGAAGCTCTCGGCGTACAGCTTGTAGACCGCTTCGGTGCCCGACGGGCGCGCCGCGAACCAGCCGTGCTCGCTGACGACCTTCAGTCCGCCGATCGGGGCGCCGTTGCCCGGCGCCGTCGTCAGCAGCGCCCGTATCGGATCGCCGGCGAGCTCCGTCGCGCGGACGGCTTCGGGCGCGAGCGCCAGGAGCACGGCCTTCTCCTCGGGCGTGGCCGGCGCATCGATGCGCTCGTAGACCGGTGTCCCGAGGTCGCGCGTCAGACTCGGCGTAGAGCTCGGCGGGATCACGGCCGGCGCGCGCGGTGATCTCCGCCGCGAGCAGGTCCATGACGATCCCGTCCTTGTCGGTGGTCCACACCGTGCCGTCGCGGCGCAGGAACGACGCGCCCGCGCTCTCCTCGCCGGCGAACCCGAGCGATCCTTCGAGCAGGCCCCCGACGAACCACTTGAAGCCGACCGGCACTTCGACGAGCGCCCGTCCCACCCTCGCCGCGACGCGGTCGATCATGCTGCTGCTCACCACGGTCTTGCCGACGGCCGAATCCGCCGCGCCACCCGGGGCGGTGCGCAGAACAGGTACGCGATCGCCGCCGCCAGGTAGTGGTTCGGGTTCATCAGCCCGGCGCGGCGTGACGATGCCGTGGCGGTCGCTGTCCGGATCGTTGCCGAAGGCGACGTCGAAGCGGTCCTTGAGCGCGATCAGCCTGGCCATCGCATGCCGCGACGAGCAATCCATGCGGATCCGGCCGTCCCAGTCGAGCGGCATGAAGCTGAAGGCGGCGTCCACTTCCGGGTTGACCACCTCGATCCGGACCCCGTAACGCTCCGCGATCGCGGGCCAGAAGGCGAGGCTGGCTCCGCCCAGCGGATCGACGCCGATGCGGAGGCCGGCGGCGCGAACGGCCTCCATGTCGACGACCGAGGCGAGATCGCCGACGTACGCGCCGACGTAGTCGTGCCGGTGCGTCGTGGGGGCGCTGCTCGCGCGCGGGTAGGGGATGCGTGGCACCCGCTCGGCGGCGCTCGACAGCAGCTCGTTCGCCCGGTCCTGGATCCACCGGGTGATCGCCGTGTCGGCGGGGCCGCCCGTGGGCGGGTTGTACTTGAACCCTCCGTCTTCCGGCGGGTTGTGCGAAGGCGTGATCACGATGCCGTCGGCCCGCCCCGACGTCCGGCCCCGGTTGTGCGTCAGGATGGCGTGAGAGATGGCCGGCGTCGGAGTGTAGCCGTCCTTGTCGTCGATCATCGTCTCCACGCCGTTGGCGGCCAGCACCTCGAGGGCGGTCATGAACGCCGGCCCGGAGAGCGCGTGCGTGTCCTTCCCCAGGTACAGCGGTCCGTCGATGCCGTGGTCCTTCCGGTACTCGCAGATCGCCTGCGTGATCGCCAGGACGTGCGCCTCGTTGAACGTCCGGGCGAGCGACGACCCACGGTGGCCGCTGGTGCCGAAGCTCACGCGCTCGGCCGGGTTGGCGGCGTCGGGGCTCTGCTCGAAGTAGACGTCCAGCAGCTCGGCGACGTCAACGAGCTGGTCGGCCGGTGCCGGCCTTCCCGCGGAGGGATGCGCGGCCATCACGGTCACTCCGTGCTCCCCTCGTGCGCAACCGGCTCGCTTTCCCAGATGTCGCGGCAGTACTCGCGGATCGAGCGATCCGACGAGAAGCGGCCCACGCGCGCGCAGTTGAGGATCGACATCCGCGTCCAGCTCTGCGGGTCGCGATACGCCTGGCTCACCCGCTGCTGGCCGTCCACGTAGGCCTGGTAGTCGGCGAACAGCAGATATTCGTCGCTCACCAGCAGCGACTCCACCAGCGGCCGGAAGAGCTCGCGGTCGCCGTTCGAGAACGCGCCCGCCTCGATGAGATCGATGGCCTCCCGCAGCTCGGGGTTGGTCTCGTAGATCGTGCGCGGGCGGTATCCCCCGGCCTTCACCGCCGCGACCTCGGTCGCGGTCAGCCCGAAGAGGAAGAAGTTCTCCGGTCCGACCGCGTCGCGAATCTCGACGTTGGCGCCGTCCAGCGTGCCGATGGTCAGCGCGCCGTTCATCGCGAACTTCATGTTTCCGGTGCCGGAAGCCTCCTTGCCGGCCGTCGAGATCTGCTCCGAGAGGTCCGCCGCCGGGTAGACGTGCTGGCCGTTCTTCACGTTGAAGTCGGGGAAGAAGACCACCTTGAGCAGCGGCGACACGCGGGGATCGCGGTTGACCACGTCCGCGACGCCGTGGATCAGCCGGATGATCAGCTTGGCCATGCGGTATCCGGGGGCGGCCTTGCCGCCGAAGATGACCGTGCGGGGCGGGCCCTGGTCGCCGCCCCCGCGCGCGATGCGGTTGTACTCCGTGATGAGGTACAGGACGTTGAGGTGCTGCCGCTTGTACTCGTGGATCCGTTTCACCTGGACGTCGAACAGCGACTGCGGGTCGACCACGATGCCGGTCCGCTGCCGGATCAGGGAGGCCAGCCGGCTCTTGTTGGCGGCCTTCACCGCGCGCCACTCCGCCTGGAATCCCGCGTCGTCCGCAAGCGGCTCGATTCGGGCGATCTCCGACTCCAGGTCCGACATCCAGCGTTCGCCGATGGTGCGCGTGAGGAGCGAGGCGAGGCCGGGGTTGGCGAGCGCGATCCACCTCCGCGGGGTGACGCCGTTGGTGACGTTGTGGAACTTCTCCGGCGACACCGTGTGGAAGTCGCGGAGCACGGTTTTCTTCAGGAGGTCGCTGTGCAGCGCCGCCACGCCGTTGACGGCATGGCTGCCGACGGTGGCGAGATGCGCCATCCGGACGTAGCGCTCTCCCCGCTCGTCGATGAGCGACAGCCGGCGAACCAGGTCTTCGTCGCCCGGGACGCGCCGCCGCACGTCGTCGAGGAACCTGCGGTTGATCTCGTAGACGATCTCCAGATGGCGCGGCAGGAGCTCGCGGAAAAGCTCCACCGGCCACCGCTCGAGCGCCTCCGCCAGCAGCGTGTGGTTCGTGTAGGCACAAGTGCGCTCGGTGATCGACCAGGCCGTCTCCCAGTCCATGTCGTGCACGTCCACGAGCAGCCGCATCAGCTCGGCCACCGCGATCGAGGGATGCGTGTCGTTCAACTGGACGGCCCAGTAGGACGCGAACTCCGGCAACGGCCGCCCCGCGACGAGGTGCACCCGGATCATGTCCTGCAGCGAACAGGACACGAAGAAGTACTGCTGCGCCAGCCGGAGCTGCTTGCCCACCTCGGGCTCGTCGTTCGGGTACAGCACCTTGGTGATCGTCTCGGACAGGACCTTCTGGTCGACCGCGCCGTAGTAGTCGCCGACGTTGAAGGCGTCGAAGTCGAACGACTCGGTGGCCTCGGCCTTCCAGAGCCGCAGCAGGTTGGCCGTGGGCGTGCGGAACCCCGGCACGGGGGTGTCGTAGGCGACTCCCTTGACGCTCTTGGCCGGGATCCAGCGCACGCGGTGGCGGCCGTGCTCGTCCCGGACGTGCTCGGTGCGTCCGTAGAACCCCACGTCGTAGGCGTCACGTTCGGGTCGGGGGACCTCCCAGGGGTTGCCGAGGCGCAGCCACTTGTCGGTCATCTCGACCTGCCACCCGTCACGGATCGCCTGGTCGAAGATGCCGAACTCGTAGCGGATGCCGTAGCCGACCGCGGGCACGCCCAGCGTCGCCAGCGAATCCATGTAGCACGCGGCGAGCCGGCCGAGACCGCCGTTTCCGAGCCCGGGCTCTTCCTCCTCCTCCAGCAGGTCGCCGAGGTCCTGGCCGAATCGCGAGAGCGCCCGCTCGGCCGCATCCCAGATCCCCAGGTTGATCAGGTTGTTGCCGAGATGGGGCCCGGTCAGGAACTCCGCCGAGAGGTAGGCCACCACCTTGGTCGGCGATTCCAGCAGGCCATTGATCATCGTGAGATAGCGATCGAGCAGGCGGTCGCGAACGGCCAGGGCGAGCGCCATGTACCAGTCGTGCCGGGTCGCGTAGCGCGAGGGAACCGCCTGCTGGTAGTGCAGGTTGTCGACGAGCGCGGCCGCGATCGCCTCTTCCCCGAGGCCGGTTCGAACCGACGTGTCGGCTGTAGCCGAAGCGGGTCCGGAGGAAGGGTGCTTGACGCGTGGCGATTTCATGAGATCCCTTTCTCGCGAAGACGTGGCGTCGTGATCACTTCACGACGTAGCTCTTCGCCTCCATGCGGAGCGCCTCCTCGTCGGTCACGACCAGGGCCACCACCTTCTTGCCCTTCAGGTTCAGGGGCGCGGCCGCGGGGTCCTTCCACGTGGATTGGAGCGATGTGGTCGCGCACGCGGCGAGCGTCACTGCGGCGGTCGCGGCCAGGACGGCTTTCGTCAGGGTTCTACCCAGCATGCTTTACTCCTTCAGCTCAATCAATCGATAGATGTCAGTTCCCGATACGAGGACAGGGTCAGCTCACGGTAACCGTCCCGGAAGCCACCTCGGCGCGGTCGATCGCGGCTCCGGCGTCTTCCTCCTTTTCCCAGCGGATCAGCTTGAGATCCAGGACGAAGATCGAATACATGACCGGAACGAGCAGCAGCGTGATGAACGTGGCGAGCGTGAGACCCGCCGATCTGCGCGTAGCAGAGCGGCTCCCACAGCGGCCCGCCGTGCATGGCCAGCGGCACCAGTCCGAGCACGGTCGCGCCGACCGTGATCATCACCGGCCGCAGCCGCACGATCCCGGCGTCGAGCAGCGCCTCGCGCAGCGGCTCGCCCTCGTGGTGCGCCTCCTCGATGAAGTCGAACAGCACGATCACGTGGCTGACGATCACGCCGACGAGGCTCGCGACGCCGAGGAAGGCCATGAACCCGAACGGCTGGCCCATCACGGCGAGGGCCACGAAGGCACCCGCCATGCCGTACGGGATCGCCGCGAAGACGAGCAACGGCTTGACCGCGTTCTTGAACTGGAGGACGAGAGCCATGTAGATGAGCGCCACCGAGACCGCCATCACGACCGCTGAGCTGCTTGAAGCCCTTCACCTGCTCTTCGTACTCGCCCCCGATCTCGAGGAAGTACCCCGGGGGCAGGTTCTTCTGGAACTCCTCGATCCTGGGCATCATCGGCGTGAGCACCTGGGACGGCAGCAGCCCCGGGATCGGGAACGCCGACACCGTCACGGTGCGGAACTGGTTCCGCCGCTTGATCTTCGGAATCGTCATCTCCGTGGTGACCTTCGAGACCTGGGTGAGCGGCACCCGCTTGTTGGTGGTCATCGAGTAGACGTAGCTGTTCTGGAGGTCGGAGATGCCGGCGCGATCCTCCATGCGCTGCCGGACGGCGATCGGGATCTGCTTGTCGGCCTCCCGGTAGGTCGAGACCGGCAGCCCGTTCACCGAGGCGGCGGACGAGAGCGCGACGTCGAGGTTCGTCACGCCGGAGAGGTTGGCGCGGTCGGGGTCCACCTTGAGCCGCACCGTCATCGTCGGCTCGCCCCAGTCGTCCCGCACCCGGCTCGCCCCGGGCTGCGCGCGGAAGATCGCCTGCAGCTCGCTGGAGAGCCGGTGCAGGACCGTCGGTGTCGGCGCCCGAGATGCGGATGGAGATCGGGATCCCGACCGGCTTGCCCGTCTCGAGCTGCCGGACGTCGATCCGCGCCCCGGGCACCTCGCGGCTGAGCGCGGTCTGCAGCGGGCCGACCAGCTCGTTGGTGAAGTGCTTGTCGCTCACCTCGATGATGATCTGGGCGTAGTTGAGCTGACGGCGCTCGGGATCGACCGAGAACCAGAACCGGGGCCCGCCGCCGCCGACGAACGTGGTGAGCGCCTTGAGCACGTCCTTCGCGTGGTGCTCCTCGCCGAAGCGTTCCGCCTCCTCGCGGATCACGGCCTCGGCCTTGTGCGCGATCGCGTTCGTCGCCGCGAGCGGCGCGTCGGAAGGCACCCAGACGTCCACGTACGAGAGGTACGACAGGTCCTTGGGGAAGAACTGCGGGTGCAGCCGCGACATGAAGAGCCAGCCCACGACCAGGATGCTCAGCGAGCCCGCGAACACCGCCCAGCGGTGCCGGAGCGCGAAGTCGCCGACGCGGTAGTAGAACCCGGCGAAGCCGTGCTTCCGCCGCTCGGACATGGGCTCCTCGACCTGCTTCGGCGGCTTGATCAGGTAGTAGGCGACGAGCGGGATGAAGGTGAACGAGACGATCACCGAGGCGACCAGCGTCACGCTCATCACGACCGGCAGGCTGTAGAGGAAGAAGTACGTGTCGCCGGTCAGCAGCAGGAACGGCAGGTAGGCGACGATGTTGGTGATGGTGGCGAAGATGATCGCCTTGGCGAGCTTGCTCGGGCCGATCCAGGACGCGAGGCTGCGTGGCGATCCCTGGCCCAGCTCGCGCTTGATGGCGTCGCCCGCCACCACCGGCATGTCCACGAGCAGCCCGAGCGCGATGATCAGCGTCGCGATCGAGACCTGCTGGATGTCGATGCCCATCACCTGGACGATCCCGAAGGTCATGGCCAGCGTCAGCGGGATCGAGGCCGCCATGAGCATGGCCGCGCGCCAGTCCCAGAAGCCGACCAGGGCGACGATCACGACGAGCGCGATCGCCTCCCAGAGGCTTCCCATCAGCAGGCTCACCAGCTCGTTCACCTGCCGCGGCTGGTCCGAGGTGCGCTCGACGATGAGGTCGGGCGGCAGCTGCGGCCGCACGCCGGCGATGGCCGCGTCCACGGCCTTGCCGAAGTCGCCGATCTGCTGCCCCGAGCGCATCTGCACGGCCAGGGTGATCGCGCGGTTGCGCTGCCACGTCCCCGACGCGTCGCGGTAGGTGAGGTAGTTCAGGTACTGGGTGGGGCTCTGGTATCCGCGCCAGGTGGACACCAGGTCGCGCAGGTACACCGGCACGCCCGTCGAAGACGTGCCGACCAGCACGTCTCCGATCTCCCGGGTGCTCTGGAACTCGGCGGTGGCGTCGATGCGGACGTTCTTGGTCTGGGTCTCCAGGACCCCGGCGGGAGCGGTCACGTTGCGGGCGTTCAGGAGCTCCTTGATCCTCGCGACCGGGAAGTCGAAGGAGGCGAGCCGCTCGTGCGAGTAGTCGAGGTAGATCTGCTCGGGCAGGACGCCCGCGCGCTGCACCTTCGCGACCAGCGGGACGCGCTGCAGCGTCCGCTGGATCAGGTCGGTGAAGTCGTCGAGCTGCCGGTACGAGTACCGGTTGCTGGCCACCTCCGCGAGCCGGTCCCTGGTCGTCTGCGGATCGCGGATGATGATCGGGCCCCACGAGTCGGGGTGGACGTCGGAGAGCTGTATCCGCCGGTCCATGAACTGCTGGCCATAGGCCCGGACCTCCGCGTCGCTTCGGCTGGTCGCGAAGTCGACCCCCGAGCAGCTGCCCACCGACAGCGGCCGGACGTCTCGTGCGATGCCGTCCCGCTGCGCCTCGTCGGCGAACAGCTTGAACGGCCGCTCGACCATGGCGGGGGAGACCGACGCGGGATAGCAGTGCAGGATGGCCACGCGCGGCGTCGTGTCTCCGCGACGCGCTTTCTCGATCGCCTCGCGCACGCCGCGCGCGCCCAGCTCGATCTCCATCTTGGACACGGGCGGGCTCGCGACGGTCAGCATCAGCGCGGCCGTGTCGCCGAAGTCGCTGATCCAGGTGATGGGGCCGGCGCCGTCCGGAAGATCGTTCTCGATCTGCTTGAGCCGCTGGCCGATGTCCTGGAACTCCTGGTCCGTGTTCTCGATGCTGTCCAGCAGCCGGACCTGCACGACGGAGATGTTGTCCTGCGTGGTGGCCTCGACGCGCTCCACCTTGGAGTTCCCGGTCGCCGCCTGCTCGATCTTGCGGGTGACGAGCTGCTCGACCTTGTCGGAGGCGATCCCGGGCCACGGGCAGATCGCGAGCGCCACGCGCACGGGGATGTCGGGGTCCTTGCGCTTCGGCATGTTCATGTAGCCGAAGACGCCCCACAGGAGGGTCGCCACGAGGGCGACCCAGCCGATCTGGCGGTTGTGGGTGAAGAACCGCGCGATGTTGCCGCTGCCTTCTGTCTCGTTCGTCTTCACTTGACGATCTCCACGCGCTGGGCGTCCTTGAGCAGGTTCGCGCCGCTCGTGATCACCTCGTCGCCGTCCGCGAGCCCGCGCACGACCGTGATCTCGGTCCCGATGACCGGGCCGATCTCGACCGGCCGCAGCTTCGCCGTCTCCTCGCCCTTCGCACCGGCGACGACGTAGACGCCGTAGCCTGCTGCGTCGCCTGCCTGCACGATGGCCGAGAGCGGAACCCGGAACGAGGCCTGCGGCTTCGTTCCCTTCACCGCGGCCAGCTCGAGCGAGCCGATCATCCCCGCCTTGAGCGCGTGGTCGCGGTTGGGGATCGCGACCTCGACCTCGAAGTTCCCCGTCCTGGGGTCGGCCGCCGACGCCATCCGGCTGATCCGCGCCTCGAACGTGCGGTCGCCGTACGCGTCGACGGCAACGTCGACGGGCTCTCCGAGCGTGACGGACGGCAGCGCCGTATCCGGCACGCCGATCACGATCTTCACGAGGTCGGTCCGGGCCACGACGAACACGGGCGACCCCGGGCCCACGAACGCGCCGAGCTCGACCGCCTTCTTCACGATCTCGCCGTCGAAGGGAGCCACGACCGAGGTGTCCCGCAGCGAGATCTCGGCCTCGCTCGTGAGCGCGCGCGCCGCCTTCACCTGGCTCTGCGTCGCGTCGTACTGCGCCTGCGCGCCGTCGAAGTCGGCCTTGGTGATGCTCTGGCTGGCGAAGAGGCGCGTCGCGCGGTCGAAGTCGAGCTTCGCCTTCTGCGCGATCGCCTCGGCGGCCGCGGTCTGCGAGGCCGCCTGGCTCACCTTGTCCTCGTACTCGGCGCTCCGGATGCGGACGAGCACCGTGCCGGCGCTCACCCGGTCGCCTTCCGCGAGGTCGCGCATCCCGCCGCCCTCGCCGCGCGTCTGCTTGATGGCGGTCACGTAGCCCGGGATCCTGAAGGACACCGGGGCACGAGCATCCGGCTCGACCACGGCCGAGAAACGGAGCCTCCCCCCACTCGCGGCCAGGTCCGAGTGCATGCGCTGGGTCTGGACGGCCTGCGCGGCCTGCGCGATCGGCTTCTTCGAGCCGCAGCCCGCGAGCGCCAGCGCCAGCGCCAGCAACGTCGACGTTCTCTTCACGTTACTCATCTCCCATCGCCCGGCGCAGCTCCGCCATGGCCCCCCAATAAGAAGACAGTGCCTGCTGGTACTGGAACTGCGTCTCGCTGCTCCGGGCCTGGGCCTGGAGCAGGTCCTTCAGCAGCGCCGCCTCGTCCTTGTACTTGTTCGTCGTCACCCGCAGCTGCTCTCTCGCCGCCTCGTATCCCGTCCGCACCGCCGGCACGAGCAGCGCGGCCTCGCTCCACCTGCGGTACTTCGCTCCCACTTCGATCGCGATCTGCGAGCGCGCCTGCTGCGCTCCGTTCCGGGCCTGCTCGACCGCCTTGGCCCTCTCGGCCACCTTGTTGCTGCGGCGCCTCCAGTCGAACGGCTCCCAGTTCACGAACACGCCCGCGACGGCGACGTGCCTCGGCAGCACCTCGTAGTTGAAGAAGCCCAGGTAGCGAACGGACAGGCTCACGTCCGGGATGTAGTCGGCCTTGGCGATGCGGCGCTCGTAGTCCGCCTGCCGCTCCCTGAGCTCGGCCTGGCGCAGCTCCGGCCGGCTCTCCGAGGCTCGCTGGCGGGCGGAGTCGAGCGTGAGGGCGCTCGCGTCCAAACCGGGAATCGGCTCGACGCGAAACCGAGCTTCCAGATCGCGGCCGAGCAGGTCGTTCAGGACCTCGCGCTGGGTCGCGAGCCGGTTCTCGGCCGCCGACAGCTCGTACCGGCTCTTCAGGAGGCGCGCGTCGACCTCCAGCACGTCGCCCCGGAGCACGGTCTGCTGCGCTTCGTGCTGGGCCGTGACGCGCTGCGCCTCGGTGAGCGTCTTCACCGTCTCCCGCATCGCGTCGACCGCCGCCTGCGTCGCCACGAGGTCGAAGTACGCGCTTCGGACCTGCGCGACGACCTTCTGGCGCTCGGCGCGCAGGCCCTCGCGGGCGATCTCGCGCCCGAGCTCGGTCGCCTTGACGCCGAGGTTGATCTCGTAGAGCTGCGACAGCGGTTGATCGACGGCGGCGGTGACGGAGGCCGTGAACTGGGCCTCGGTGCGTGATCTTGGCGTCGGTCGAAGGGATCGGCCCCGTCCCCGGGTAGGTGCCGAAGGAGCCCGCCGGGAAGGTGAAGTCGAAGGGCTGCAGCAGCGAGCCTGCGAGCGCGTCGACGTGGAACTGCGGCAGACGCCTGCTGCGGACGACGTTCACCTGGTGCTCGGACTTCTGCGCCTCGAGTGCTGCGATCTTCACCTGGCGGTTGTTGTCGAGCGCCAGGGACAGCGCCTCGTCGAGCGTGAGGAGCGGGTCCGGGGGCTCCTGCGAGGTCGCTCCGGCCTGTGCCAGCGACGACGTGGCCGGCCAGGCGGCGGCCATCGAGAGGAAGAGGACGAGAAGGCGAGTTCGACGGCGGAGCGACGCGATCGGCGTGCGTCCTGGCGTGGGCGACCAAAGTGAGCACTTCATGCGAGAGGGCAGAGGCAGGAACCGTGCCACCCAGCCCTGCGCCGAAGTCCCTGCTGGCAGGCCGCCAGCCGGCGCTGACGGCCCGCGGCGGCGCCGCATCGTTGGGGATTCACGACGACCACTGGTCGTTCGCAACGCGCTCATCCCCTCTTCTTGAGCCCCAGCGATCGCAGCCGGGTCTCGACCATCCCGATCACCCGTTGCAGCTCCGCCGCGGCGGACGAGCACGCGCCCGGGGGGCTCCACCTGCACCAGAGCCGGCACCGGCATCGCCCCCGCGACTTCCGCCGCGAGCATGCGCAGACGTTCGTGGATGCTCCGGGCGCCCGCCGAGGGGTCGTCCTCCGCGCGGGGGTCGAAGCGGCTGGATGAGGTCGGTCAGGGAGCCGGCGACCTCAAGGCCCTGCGACTGGATGTCGACCCTCCACAAGGTCGTCTCAGGCATGCTCGCCCTCGGACTCGGACTCTGCCTCGTCCTCGACCGGTCGCTCTGGGCCGACCTCGACCGCGGGAGGCGTCGGCGCCAGAGGCGGCGCGAGGGTCGTGAAGAACTCCAGCAGGTCGCGGCCCGGCCCCAGCTCCCGCTCGATCAGCTCGAGGGTGGTCCGGCTCACCCAGGCGAGGTAGTCGAGCGCGACGTCGGTGTTGTCCTCGAACAGGTCGATCAGGCGTTCGACGTCGTCTTCGAGCAGGACGCCCGGCGTCTCGGCGACCGCGTCGAACCAGCGTGGCTCGCCGGCGACCGACTCCAGGACCCCCAGCGGGCGGCCTGGGCCCACACGGAAGCAGAACGGCGCGCCGGCCCGGGACGAAGCGCAAGCCACGTTGCCCTCGACGACCAGGCACATGCGGGTCGCGTGATCGCCTTCCCTCCAGAAGACGTGACCCGCCGGGAACGGCACCTGCGTCACGCTGGCGGCCAGCTCCGCGAGGGCGTCGATGCTGGACCCCTCGAAAGGTCCGCCCGGCGTTCGCAGGAACAGGAGCACTTCGATGAGGCTCATGCGCCTGCCAGTCGGCTGCGGAAGCCAGAGGCCCGCTTCGTCGTCCCGTAGCCCCCTCGGGAACAAGAAGCGCGTCGAGTCGTGTTGTGGTCCGGCCAGCCGCCGTATCAGCTCGAGGAAGCGTCGGGTGGCGGCACGAGTGGCCAGGTGCACCAGCGGGAACTGGTCGTCCAGGATACCGAGCAGCGTGTCGTGGTCGAGCTGCAGCGCCAGCACGTCGGTGGCCGCCACGGCGTCCAGGCCCAGGGGATCCTGCGAGAGCAGGCCCTCGAACCCCACCACCGCGCCCGGTTCGGCCTCGCCGAGCACCGTGCCCCGGCGCGACACACGCACGCGTCCCTGAACCAGCAGATAGGAGCTAGCCAGGGGCTCGCCCCCCCGCGCGAGCACCGCGCCGCGCGGGAACGCGCGCTCCCTCAGATTGTCGGCGGCGATCGACAGCCGGCGCAGGGCGATCGGGAGGCGCGCCTGCGACCAGGCCACCCGGCCCAGGTAGATCAGCTTGTCGATAGGGCTCAGATTCGAGTCAGCGCCCATCGGCATGCTCCCCGACCGACGCCGGCGGACCGAACGCCGCGAGCGGCCCGTTGACGGAGCGCACCGGAATCCCGATCTCGCTGGCGTGGAAGGCCGCGAGCGAACGCAAGGAGGGGCTCCCGGTCTCCAGCATCAGGGTCAGAAAGCTTGCGTAGTCGTCGGCAGGCTCGCTCTCCGATACCGTCCCGAGCCTGGCCAGCCGCTGCCGGTCGTCGAGCTCGTCGACGAGCGCCGTCACGGTCTCCCGCAATGGGTCCTCGAGCAGGTTCTCGAGCAGCTCGCGGCTGGCCGCTCTCACGCGGCGATCAGCGTTCCTGAGGCCACGATGGATGGCCCGAACGTCCTCCTCCCGGAAGAGCAACTGGAGCAACCGGAAGAACCGCTCGATGCGGTGGCTCTCCTTGTCGCGAAGCAGGGTCACGAGAAGCCGGTGCGCGGGTGTGGCCCTGGCCGGCACCCGCTCGGCCCCGTTCACCAGGCCGACCCTGAAGCGCAGCGCGTCGATCGCCGCGGCAACCGTGCCCGCCGCGACCTTGCGCACGAGCGTGCCGTCCAGCGCGACTTCCGGATGGTCGGTCGCGATCCGGCCCAGGCCGCGGAGGATCTTGAAGCGAACCCGGCCGTCGCGCTCCGCCAAGAGATGCCTCTGCAGCACCCCCACGGCCTGGTCGGGCGGGAAGAGGCTGACCGTGCGCGGGATGTGCTCGCGAACCCGCGCCGGGGTCCGCGGGTCGAAGAGCGCCTCGTCCAGGGCGCGCAGCGCCTCCTCGCCGTGCTCCACCAGAGCCTCTCGCGCCGCCTCCCGCGCCTCGCGGCTGCTCAGCCAGCCGATGAGCGTCGCCAGGAAAGCCGGGCGGCGGACCTTCGCCATGGCGCGCGCCACGTGCCGGGCCAGCCGTTCGTCGCGTGAGTCGGCGAGCTGGAGCAGCAGTCTCTCGAAAGCCGGCGCCGGCTGCCGCTCGATAGCCTCGGCCACCGCCACGCGGGTCGCCAGCGAGGGCGACGCCGCCAGCTCCTGCAGCCCGTTCCAGGCGTCCTCGGGGTCCGCGCCCGATCCGATCAGGCCCACGAGGGCCGTGGCGCGCACGAACGGGCTCGTATCCTGCGAAGCCCTCCGCAAGAGCCTCTCGTCAGGTTGCGCGATCGTCCGTGCGCGCAGCGCAGCGGCCCGGATGTCGGGATCCTCGCTCTCCAGCAGACGGTCCGCGGTGGGGATCCAGTCGACGCGCCCGCTGTCAGTCAAGAGCGCCAGGGTGCGCAGGACGACTGGCTTGGACGGGTGGTAGAGCAGGAGCGCGGGCAGGACCCGAGCGCGACCCTGGTCGGCCAGAAGCTCCAGCGCGGCGAGCACCTCTCCGTCCTCCCGGCTGTTGAGCACTCCGAAGAGGGCCTCGAGCGAGCTCAGGTCGAGAGCCGGAAGCGCGGCTCCCTCCAGGAGCCCTCCCTCCCGGACAGCGGCGCGGAACACGTCGAGGTAGTGGGGCCGCAGAGCCAGCGCGACGCCGGCCCACAGAAGGCACGTGAGGGTGGCTGCGCCCGCGATCAGCCTGTTGCCGCCGCCCCACGCGACCACGGCGAGGACGAAGACCGACGCCAGGGCCTGCCCGCCGCGCGCTCCGAGCACGTCGATCGCCGGCTTGGCCGCGGCCCGCAAGGCCTCGGGCACCGGCACGAACAGCAGCTCGACCCCCACCCGGTTGAGCGAGGGTCGCAGCGCGCCGTCAGCGGTCTTGAGCAGCAGGGCTCCGGCCAGGCCGGCGCCGGCCGCGACGACCATCGCCCCCGGCATCACGACGAGCGGCAACACCGCCAGCGCACGGCTCACGCCCAGCGTGCGCATCAGCCAGCCGGAGAGGAAGAGCTGAGCGACGATGGAGAGCGCGTTCAGCGCCAGGTAGAAGGACGCGAAGAAGCTCCCGAGCCGGGCCGGCTCGACGGCCTGGGCGACGGCGCTCTTGAAGACGTAGTCGCCGAGGGTGAACGCGATCGTCGAGAGCAGGATGAAGACGGCGACGCGGGCCAGGTATGGGTGACGCGCGATCGCCCGAACCTCCAGCGGAGGGGGGTTGGCGTCGACGGGCGCCTCCTGGTGGAGCGTCCGAGCCGCGGCGGTGACGAAGCGCGCGGGGCCGACAGCGGTGAGGAGGAAGAGGGCAGCCGATGCGGCCAGCAGGTGGTGTGGGTCGAGGCCGCTCGCCATCCCGCGAACGACGGCCGCGCCGGCCATCGCGCCCAGCTGGCTGCCGAGCCCGATCGCCACGTAGAGCCGTCGCGCCTGCGTGATCGTGTAGATCTCGCCGAGCAACAGCCAAAACGCCACGGATATGAGCGTCGCCGCGAGCCCCGTCCAGACGTAGAGCGCGCGCAGCCCCCACGGCCCGCTAAGCGGTGCCGCCCAGAAGAGAAGCGTTCCGCCGGCGGAGACGCCCAGGAGCGCCGCCAGCGATCGACCGCCGGCCAGCCGGCTGGCCTTCGTCCGCGTGAAGAGGACGGCCAGCGCGGCCATCGCCAGGTACATCCAGGCGAGCTCATGGGCGGGCAGCCGCGCCAGGAACAGGGCGTCTCTCGCGATCTCCAGGATCGTGTGGGCGGCGAGCCAACCGAAAAGGACGAGAAAGGCCGCCAGGGTGACGCGACGTTCTTCAGGCCGTAAGTCGAGCAGCCTGGACCACGACGTCCATCGTCCCGCGATGCGCTGCGTGGGGTGAGAAGGCAGACGGCTCACGCCTGAGCACAGGGGCAGGACTCATGCCAACCAGCGCGAAGCAGAAACTCCGCCCTGGCGAGCCACCGACCGGCGCTGGCGGTCCGTCGGCTCACGCCGTCGTCGCGAATCCGCAACGACGGCGGAGGTCTCGCCTCCGAGGGGCGGGTGGCACCCTCGGCCGGCAGCCTGGGTCTCCTTCGGGCGGCCAGCAACTTGCTCGCCGGCATGAGAGTTGCTTCGAGGGAATCGGAGGCATGACCATGGCGACCTTGATGACGTTCTTGCTGTTGGCGGCGGCGACGGCTACCTCCGTCGAGTACGACCCCAAGGTCGACTTCTCGCGGTACGAGACCTGGAGCTGGCACCGAGCAGTGACGCCCGCTGCCAATCCGGTGACCGACAAGCGGATCCGGGAGGCGATCGAAAATGGGCTCGCCGAGCGCGGGATCTCCCGGGTCGACAGAGACGGCACGCTGCTCGTCGTCTATCACGCGTCGAAGACGACCCAGATCGATCTCGCGCCCATCAAGAGCGCTGTCGTGTCCACCCCCCCAGGCATTCGGTACGTCGAGAAGGGCTCGCTGGTCGTCGACATGCTGGACGCGGCTTCGGGGAACGTCGTCTGGCGCGGGCACGCCGGGGGCGTGCTGAAATTCGGACCGAGCGAGATTGCGGAACAGGTCAAGACGGCGGTCGAGAAGCTGCTGGAGAACTTTCCGCCGCCGGCACGCCGCCCTGTCCCGTGAGGGAGGCAGGCGTCCGACAGGGCGACGGGACTGGGAGCCGAGGCCGGGAAGCTGAAAATGGGAGAGCTCGAGGACGCTCCCCCGAGCGAGGATCACCGCGCGCTCGACGACGTTCTGCAGGTCGCGGATGTTGCCCGGCCAGGGATAGGCGCAGAGCACGGTCATGGCCGGTTCGTCGATGCCGCGGACCGCTTTGCCGATTTTGCGCGTGTACTGGCTCGCCCAGTACTCGGCGAAAAGCGAGATGTCCTCGGCCCGCTCCCGCAGTGGCGGCACCCGGATCGGGAACACGTTGAGCCGGAATAGGAGGTCGGAGCGGAACGAGCCTTGCCATGCAACGGAAGGAAGGAGATGACCGTGGAGAGCATCCTGCCCGTCATCCGAGCCGCGCTCGGTCTCGTCGCGGCCGGTGCCGTTCTCGCGCTGGCTCTCGAGGGTCGGCGCAAAGGCGCGCCCATCACGAGCCTCGGGCTGGTCGCCCGCAGCCACGCCCCATCGTTCGAGGCGCAGGGCCGAATCACGAGCCAACGGACATGAGGCCGCCTCGTCGACCGAGCCTCCCGTTTTCGGCGCCGCCCGCCCCGAGTCCGGGGGACGAGCTGCGAGCCGGGCGGCTCATGATCAGCCCGGAGCCGGGCACGCCGGGGCGAGCACGCGTCATCGGGTCGCTGACCGGCGATGCCGTCCAAGTCCTCCTCGATGCGGTGGACGGCGGCGTGGCCATTCTCGATCTGTCGGAGGTCGACCAGGTCGACGATTCCGCCGTGCGCGTCCTGGCCGGACTGTCGCCGGGGCGCTGCACGCTCCTGGCCTGCCCCCGGTGGCTCGAGCTGTGGCTGGCCCGCGTGGGCCGCGACCCGGGAGTCTAGAGAGAGGTGGCAATGGCGACGTTGACGGCGGAGGGGAGGCGGGAGGAGCAGAGCGTCGAGCACAACAGGCTGGCGCGCGCCTACCTGGAGAGCAAGGGCGTGAAGCTGGCCTGGGCTCGGATCGAGCACTATGAATGCGGCTGCATCGTGGGCCGCACCGTCGGAGCCGGTTTCGCCAGCGGGCCGGAGCCCTGCGCGGCGCACTGGGCCGCGATGTACCGGCTTATCGGGAACAAGGACGCGGGCCGGCAAGCCGACTACCTGTAGCGACGGCGGAAGGCGTGCTTGTCGACCCCGAGGCGGCGGATGCGCGACTCCAGCGTGCTGGGCGGCACACCGAGCGCCTCCGCCGCGCCGCCGTCGCCATAGACGCGGCCCCGGCTCGCCTTGAGGGCCTCTTCGATCTGCTGACGCTCGTCGGCGGGACCGGCGCGCGCAGGACGTGGAGCCTCGGGCTCGGCGGCGAGGCTGGGAAGCTCGAAGTCGGAGAGGCCGAGCAGGCTCCCGCGAGCGAGGATCACCGCGCGCTCGACGACGTTCTGCAGCTCGCGGATGTTTCCGGGCCACTGATACCGGCAGAGCACGGCCATTGCCGACTCGTCGATCCCCTTGATCGCCTTGCCGACCTTGCGTGCATACTGCCTCGCCAAGTACTCGGCAATGACCGGGATGTCGTCGGCGCGCGCGCGCAACGGCGGCACCTGGATCGGGAACACGTTGAGCCGGAAGAAGAGGTCCGAGCGGAATCTCCCCTCGCGAACCGCTTCCTCGAGGTTCCGGTTGCTGGCCGCCACGACGCGGGCGTCCGTACGCAGCGTCTCGCTGCCCCCCACGCGTTCGAACTCGCGCTCCTGCAGCACGCGCAAGAGGGCCACCTGGACCGGCGGCGCCAGCTCCCCCACCTCGTCGAGGAAGACCGTGCCTCCCGCCGCCAGCTCGAAGCGGCCCCGCCGCCGTTCGAGCGCGCCCGTGAAAGCTCCCTTCTCGTGGCCGAACAGCTCGGAAGCGATGAGTCCCTCCGCGAGGGCGGCGCAGTTGACCTTGACCAGCGCGCGCTTCGCACGACGCGACCCCATGTGGATGGCGCGCGCGAGGAGCTCCTTGCCGGTGCCGGTCTCGCCCGTGATCAGCACGGTCGAGTCGGTCCCTGCGACGCGCCCGACCCGCTCCAGCACGTCGCGCAGCCCGACGGAGGCCCCGATGATCCCGCCCGCCGCCGCCGCGGCGGTTATCTCCTCGCGCAGGGCGAGGTTCTCGTCCTCGAGCAAGGACCGGAGCCTCTGGATCTCCTCGAAGGCGAGGGCGTTCGCCACTGCCGTCGTGACCGGCTGCGCCACGTCCTCGAGGACCTGCACCTCTTCGGTTCGGAAAGGCAGAAGCTGCATGCGCGCAACCAGCAGGGCGCCGACGAACTCGTCGCCCATGATCAGCGGCAGCACCACCATGCACTCGCCACCCGCTCGCTTGGCGCCGGCCCCGTCCAGCCGCGGGTTGCTCTGGACGTCGTTGACCACCAGCGTCTTGCGCTCCCGCTCCAGGACGTCCCGCACCATGGGCGTGTGCTCGTAGGTGTCCTCCCCCTTTGCGCCAGTCGCTTCCGTGATCCGATTGACATAGGCGGCGTGGCTCTCGCCGGGAAGGCGCGGATTGCCGCGGAAGCAGAGCCCGCGCGCCCGCACCCCCGCCGGTTCGTGGGTGAGCGCGCCGATGAGATCGATCGGGACGATCGCATCGAGCGCGCCCGCCACGGCTTCCAGCACGCTCGTCAGCTCGCGCTGCGCGTTCGCGGCCTGGGACACGGCCAGGAGCGTCTGGTACTTCGCCTCGCCCGACCAGCGAGTGTCCATGCGATGGGCCTAGCCTTGATAGGTAGTTTCTGGGTTTTGAGACAGAAGCTAGGTAAACCCATTTCCACCTCGAAAGCAATCCCGTTGCGAACTCGCGACGTCGCGGTCGCCATTCCCTGGACGCGTCCGACCTCTGCCGCCCAACTCGTCGCGGCTGTTGTTCTTGTGGAGTCCTGGCTGGCGCGGCTGACTGGCGCGCCTCTTGCGTATCCCTCTTCCGAGATGCAGAACACCGATGCCCTCACCCGTCTGGCGCTGGACCTCAGCTGGTCGTGGAACCACTCGGCCGACGAGATCTCGAGGCTCCCTTAGCCCGAGCCACGAAGGCCTGAGCGCCGTTTGACACGACGGAGGTCCTGATGCCCGTAGCCGACCATGCCAGGTACTGCGAGAAGCTCGATCGGGCGCGGAAGGGAAGGTTTGCCTATCCCGCCATCAACGTCACCTCGCTCACCACCGCCAATGCCGTCTTGAGGGGATTGGCCGAGAGCAGGAGCGACGGGATCGTCCAGGTCTCGACCGGCGGTGCCGGGGGGGGGCCCGCCACGACCGGCGCGAGCACCGCCGGGAATATACTCTCCTCGAGCTGAGTGGAGGCCGCAACGATCCGCGAACGGGTTCTCGACGTCACGCGTGACGGGACGGACCTCCGCCTGGGGCTGGCGGGCGATTGGACGCTGGCCGGGGGTGTCCCGTCCGTCGAGCCCGTGGCCCGCGAGATCGGCGCCGTGGCACCCCGCCGCCTCGTCTTCGACGTCCGGGGCCTGTCCGACTGGGACAGCGCGCTCGTGACGTTCGCCTACGCGCTGGCCGAGTTGGCGGGGGAGCGGGGCATCGACCTGGACCCGGGCGGCCTTCCCCCCAGCGCGCGGAAGCTCCTGGCCCTCGCGCGCGCCGTCCCCCCGCGGCCCCTCACCCACGCCGTCGCGGACGACGCGCTCACAGCGCGCGTGGGGCGCGTGGCGCTGCTGGCCTCGGGCACGGCTGGCGACGCCCTCGACTTCCTGGGAGAGACCGTCCTCGCGTTCGTCGCCTTCCTGCGCGGACGAGCCCGCTTCCGCCGCGTCGACCTGCTTCACGCGTTCGAGGCCACCGGCGTCGCGGCCCTCGGGATCGTGGCCCTCGTCAACTTCCTCATCGGGACCGTGCTCGCGTTCGTGGGGGCGGTCGAGCTCCAGCAGTTCGGGGCCGCCATCTACGTCGCCAGCCTGGTCGCCATCGGGGTGGCACGGGAGCTGGGCCCGATCATGACCGGGATCGTCATGACCGGTCGCACCGGCGCCTCCTTCGCCGCCGTCCTCGGGACCATGACCGTGAACGAGGAGGTGGACGCCCTCGTGACGATGGGTCTGCGGCCGGTGGAGTTCCTCGTCCTGCCCCGGGTCCTCGCCACCGCGCTCATGCTCCCCGCTCTCGTGGCCTACGCGGACGTGATGGGCATACTCGGGGGCCTGTTCGTGGGCGTGACCATGCTCCACCTCGGCACGACGGAGTACCTCCGGCAGACCCAGGAGGCGCTCGCCCTGCGCCACGTCTGGATCGGGCTGGCCAAGAGCGTCGCCTTCGGGTTGGTGGTGGCCCTCACCGGCTGCTACTACGGCATCCGCTGCGGGCGCAGCGCGGCCGCGGTGGGCGAGGCCACGACCAAGGCCGTGGTCGTGGGCATCGTGCTCGTGGTGGTGGTGGACGCCATCGCCACCGTGCTCCTGCACGTGCTCCGCCTGTGACGACCCCGAGCCCGCCGTCGCCCCAGGTGGCCGTGCAGGACCTGACCATGGCCTACGGCGACGATCTCATCCAGAAGGACCTGACCTTCACGGTGGGTCGCGGCGAGATCTTCGTGGTCATGGGTGACAGCGGCGGCGGGAAGAGCACGCTCATGCGCCACATGATCGGGCTCCACCGCCCCGCGCGCGGGGAGGTCCTCTACCAGGGCGAGGCCTTCTGGGCGGTGGACGACGATCAGCGCGAAGCGCTCAAGCAACGCTTCGGGGTCCTCTACCAGAGCGCCGCCCTCTGGAGCTCGATGACCCTGGCCGAGAACGTCTCCCTCCCCCTCGTCGAGAAGCGGGGGCTTTCGCCCGACGAAGCGGGTGCCATAGCTCGGCTCAAGCTGGCCCTCGTGGGGCTGGCCGGCTTCGAGGAGCATCATCCTTCTGAGATCAGCGGGGGAATGCGCAAGCGGGCGGGCCTCGCCCGGGCCATGGCTCTCGACCCCGCCATCCTCTATCTCGACGAGCCCTCCGCGGGGCTCGACCCCTTGAGCTCGCGGCGGCTGGACGACCTCATCCTCGAGCAGCGGGAGAGCGCGGGCACGACGATCGTGCTCGTGACCCACGAGCTCGCCAGCATCTTCGCGCTCGGGGACAACGCAATCTTCCTCGACGGGGAGCGGAGGACCATGATCGCGCAGGGCAAGCCGAGCGAGCTCCGGGAGAGCCTGGAGCCCAAGGTGCGGGCGTTCCTCACCCGGGGCCGGCTGTGAGCGCCCGGACCCACGTCCGGGCGGTCGGAGTCTTCGTCCTGGGGGCGGTGGCCCTCGTTCTCGCCGCCATCCTCGCCCTCAGCTCCGGAAACTGGCTCGCGCGGCGGGACCGCTTCGCCGTCTACTTCCCCGGCTCCGTGAGGGGCCTCGACAAGGGAAACCCCGTGACCTTCCGCGGGGTCAAGGTCGGGAAGGTGCACGACGTAAAGGCGATCCTGACCGGCCGGCCGGAAGCGCTCGTCCAGATCGAGGTGGTGATCGAGGTCCAGGGGAGCGTGATCGAGATCCCCGAAGGGCAGAGCGTGCCCCCGGCCTTCGCCTCATCGGCGTCGCCCGCAGACTTCGCCCGGGGGCTGATCGAGCGCGGCATCCGCGCGCGCCTGATCAGCGCCAGCCTCCTCACCGGCCAGAAGTACATCGACATCGACTTCCTCCCCAAGGAACCGGCTCGCTTCGCGGGGCTCCACCCGCGATACCCCGAGCTTCCCACCACGCCCACGTCCCTGGAGAAACTGAGCGACCGGGCGGACGTGTTCTTCGCCAAGCTGGCGGACTTGCCGCTCGACCAGATGCTGGAGGACGTGCGCAAGGCCCTGCAGGCAGCCCGGGAGGTGCTGGAGTCGCGCGACCTCCGGGACACCCTCGCCGCCGCCAGCCGGAGCGCCCGGAAAGCGGAGTCGACCCTCGCCCAGATGGAGAAGACTTTCCACACCGCGGACGAGACGCTGGGAACCCTGCGGAGCGAGACCGGCCCCACCGCCGATGAAGCCCGGCAGACCCTCCGCGCCTTCCGGGAAACCGCCGCCCGGGCGGAAGAGAGCCTGGACGCCCTCAAGGGAACGCTCCGGGGCACCGACGACGCCCGGCTCACCGCCACCCGGGCCCTGGAGGAGCTGACCCACACCCTGCAGACGCTCCGCAACCTCGTGGACTACCTCCAGACCCATCCCGAGGCGGTGGTCCTGGGCAAGGAGCAGTCGAAGGAGAAGAAGTGATGCGCGATCGGCTGCCCGCAACTGTCGCCTGCCTCGCCCTGGGAGCGCTCGCCGGCTGCGTCTCCCTGAAGCGCACGCCGGAGGCCCGTTTCTTCGCCCTCCGCCCGGTGGCGGAGCCGCCCCGAGCGGAGACGCCTGGAGCACCCACGGCCGAGGACGGCGCGAGCATCGTGGGCGTGCTTCCCGTCCTCCTGCCCGGCCATCTCGAGCGGCCGCAGTTCGTGACGTGGAGCGGCCCCGGCGAGGTCCGGGTCGACGAATTCCTGCGTTGGGCGGAGCCGTTGGACTCGGGCGTCCAGCGCGTCCTGGCGGAGGACCTGGAAACGCTCCTCCCCTCCCATCGGGTCGTCCGGGCGCCCTGGCCGGGCTCGACACCGCTCCGCTGCCGCGTGCGTGTGGAGCTCGTCCGCTTCGGTCCCCAGCCGGGCGGGGAGGTGTCGCTCTCCGGCCGCTTCGTTCTCCTGCCGGCGCGGAGCGAGCGGGCGCTCGTCATCCGCGACGCGGATCTGCGGCGCGACCCCGCGCACGATCCGAGCGACCCGGGACTGGCCATCGAGGCCATGAGCGCCCTCCTCGCCGACCTGGCCGGACAGATCGCGGACGCCATCGCCGGGTTGCCGCAGGCTCCACAGGAGCCGACCCGTGCGACGGCCACGGTTCCCCGACCGATGTGACGGGTTATCCCCGGGGAACGATCATCACCGCAAACTGCGAGGGAAGATAGACGATCGAAGCGGCCAGGAGCCGGCGCGCCGCGCTGCCGGACCTCCGAAAGGTGAATTGCGCCCCGTGGTAGAGGAAGCTCGCGGTGGACGTCCTCGCCTGCCCCAAGTGCCACGGGCGGATGAGGCTGCTCGCCATGGTGGAAGACCCGGCGAACGTCGCCCGCTTCCTGGTTCCGTCGTGGGCGAGGCGACCGAGGCGCCCCGCCGCTCGCCGGGGCGCGGTCCCCCGTACTGGAAGAGGCGCGTGCTCCGCCGGCAGGGTGTCTACTACTGCAGCGCCGTCATCCCGAGGAGCTCCGTTCGGGTCGGGTCGAGGCGGAGCCCTGAGCGTGGCCCGGGCTTCGCAGGCGAAGGGGATCCGCAATGGTCGGCGCCGGCGGATCCTTCGGGGCCGGGCAGACAGGAGCCCCAGGATGACAGGGGCTACTTGTCGCTCAGGTAGGTGACGCCGGGCAGCTCCTTGCCCTCGAGGAACTCGAGGGAGGCGCCGCCGCCCGGTCGAGACGTGGGTGACCTTGTCGGCGAGGCGGTTCTTCTCGATGGCCGCGACCGAGTCGCCGCCGCCCACGACGGTGATGGCCCCCTTCGCGGTGGCGTCCGCCAGGGCCTGCGCGATCGCCAGCGTGCCCTTCGCCGTCTCGGGGATCTCGAAGACGCCCATCGGTCCGTTCCAGACGACCGTCTTCGCCCCCTTCACGATCTCCGCGAACTTCGCCCGGGTCGCCTCGCCGATGTCGACGCCGATGTCCTTCGGGCCGGTCTTGTCCCACGCCACCGTCCTCAGGGTGCTGATCTTGCGGGCGTCGAAGTCGAAGACGCCGGTCACCACCGTGTCCACGGGCAGGACGAGCTTGCCGCCGGCCTTGGCCAGGAGCGCCTTCGCCATCTCCACCCGGTCGTCCTCGACGAGCGAGTCGCCGATCTCCTTCCCCTGCGCCTTGTAGAAGGTGAAGGCCATCCCGCCGCCGATGAGCAGCTTGTCCACCTTCGGCAGCAGCGACTCGATGACGTCGATCTTGCCCGAGACCTTCGCCCCGCCGATGATCGCCACGAAGGGCCGCTTCGGGTTGTTGACGGCGTCGCCCAGGAAGTCCAGCTCCTTCTTCATGAGGTAGCCGGCGGCGCGTTTCTCGAGAGAGACGCCGGTCATCGAGCTGTGGGCCCGGTGCGCGGTGCCGAACGCGTCGTTGACGTAGACGTTGCCCAACCGGGTGAGGGAGGCGCGGAAGGCCTTCACCGCCTCGGGGTCGGCCTTGACCGACGTTCCATCCTCCTTCTTGACCTTGCCCTCCTCCTCGATGTGGAAGCGCAGGTTCTCGAGCAGCACCACCTCGCCCGGCTTCAGGGCAGCGCAGGCCTTCTCCACCTCGGGCCCCACGCAGTCGTCGAGGAACTTGACCGGCTTGCCGAGGAGCTCCGCGAGCCTGTCCGCCACCGGCTTCAGCGAGTACTTGGGGTTCCGCTGCCCGTCCGGGCGGCCGAGGTGGCTCATGAGCACGAGGCTCGCGCCCTTGCCGAGCACGTACTGGATGGAGGGGAGTGAGGCGCGCAGACGCTTGTCGTTCTCCACGTTGCCGTCCTTCACCGGCACGTTGAAGTCGACGCGCATGATCACGCGCTTGCCCCGCAGGTCGAGGTCCTCGATGAAGAGCTTGGCCATGGTCCTTGTCCCCATCTTCCGTCGTTCTCGTGAAAAGGGGCGTCCCGCGTCGGGCCGCCCCCAGGGATTCCCGGGCGTCGCTCCCCGGGGCCGGCGCAGTCCTACTTCGCGCCGTCCTTCTTCGCCATGTAGCGGAGGAGATCCACGCAGCGGTTCGAGTAGCCCCACTCGTTGTCGTACCAGGAAACGACCTTGAAGAAGCGCTTCTCGCCCTTCAGGTTGTTCTGGAGGGTGGCCAGCGAGTCGTAGATGGAGGAGCGGGGGTCGTGGATGAAGTCCGGTCGGAGACGACCTCCTCGGTCGCAGAAGCCGAGGATGGTCCTTGAGGTAGGTCTGGCTCGCCTCCTTCATGAGGCCGTCGATCTCCTCGATGGAGGTCTCCCTGACCGAGCGGAAGGTGAGGTCCACGACGGAGACGTTCGGCGTGGGCACGCGGAAGGACATGCCGGTGAGCCTGCCCTTGGTCGCGGGAAGCACCTCGCCCACCGCCTTGGCCGCGCCGGTCGTGGACGGGATGATGTTGATCGCCGCCGCGCGGCCGCCGCGCCAGTCCTTCTTCGAGGGGCCGTCCACCGTCTTTTGCGTCGCCGTGTAGCTGTGGATCGTGGTCATCAGGCCCTCTTCGATCCCGACGCCTTCCTTCAGGAGCACGTGCACCAGCGGCGCCAGGCAGTTGGTCGTGCAGCGGCGTTCGAGACGACGTGGTGCTGGGCGGGGTCGTACTTGCCCTCGTTCACGCCCAGCACGATGGTGATGTCACCCCTCCTTGGCCGGGGGCCGAGATCATGACCTTCTTCGCGCCGGCCTCGAGGTGGCCCTTGGCCTTGGTGGCGTCGGTGAACAGGCCGGTCGACTCGACGACGATGTCCACGCCCGAGCGCCTTCCACGGCAGCGCGGTCGGGTCCTTGGTGGCCAGGATGCACTTACCTCGTCGCCGTCGACGACGAGCACGTCGTCTGCCCGCCGCCTGGGGGCTCGACTTCTCGCTGGCGAGGGAGTGCTTGAAGCGACCGTGGACCGATCGTACTTCATCTGATACGCGAAGTAGTCGGCGTCGGTCACGATGTCGACGACCCCGACGACGTCGATCTCCTTGCCGAGCAGGCCCTGGTCGCAGAGGTGCCTGGAAGACCAGGCGGCCGATCCGGCCGAAC
>CAVPGH010000002.1:0-283113 GCA_963703985.1 uncultured Acidobacteriota bacterium | reverse complement strand
ACCCACGCGCCCGGCGGGCCCGCGCCCCACCCCCACCGCAGCTACCGCTACTACGACCTCGTCATGGCGGCCTTCGTGACGGTGCTGCTCTGCGCCAACCTCATCGGGGCGGCCAAGGTGGCCCAGGTCGGGGGGTTCACCTTCGGCGCCGGCGTGCTGTTCTTCCCGATCAGCTACGTCTTCGGCGACGTGCTCACCGAGGTGTACGGCTACGCGCGGGCGCGGAAGGTCGTCTGGGCGGGCTTCGGCGCGCTCGCCTTCGCCTCGTTCATGAGCTGGGCCATCCTGGCCTTCCCGCCCGCCCCCGGCTGGCCGCACCAGGCGGCCTACGAGACCGTCTTCGGCGGGACGCCGCGCATCGTGCTCGCGTCGCTCGTCGCCTACTTCTGCGGCGAGTTCTGCAACTCGTACGTCCTCGCGAAGATGAAGGTGCGCGACCGCGGGGCGGCTCCTCTGGAGCCGGACCATCGGCTCCACGATCGTGGGCGAGGCGGTGGACTCGGCCGTCTTCTACCCGCTCGCCTTCCTCGGCGCCTGGGAGACCGACCTCGTCGCTGCAGGTCATGGTGTCGAACTACCTCCTCAAGGTGCTGTGGGAGGTCGTGATGACGCCCTTCACCTACCGGGTCGTCAACTTCCTGAAGCGCGCCGAGAGCGAGGACTACTTCGACCGCGGCACCAACTTCACGCCGTTCTCGCTGCGCACGGACTGAGCTCGGGCCGCCGGCGGAGCCTTCGTCGCCGCGACCCGGATGAGCTCCTCGGGACGACTAGGTCATAGCCTCGGCAACCGGCAACTGCCGATCGCGCCCTCGGAATGACGGGCTCAGTCGAAGTCCGTCGGGCGCGACGGGTCGGCGAGGTGGGCCCAGGCCAGCTCGATCTGGCCGGGGGTCGTGCGGTCGAGGTCGAGGTCGGGCCGCGCGTCGCGGGCGAAGAAGCCCACCGCGTCGATCTCGTGGCTGGTGACGGGCTCGCCGCCCTCGAGCCGGCAGCCGATCAGCACTTTGTACGTATAGTCCGAGCGAGGGCGGGTGCTCGTGGCGCGACTTGTCGAGGAAGGCGAGCACCTTCCCGGCCTTGACGCGGTAGCCGCTCTCCTCGAGCGTCTCGCGCTCGGCGGCGAGCGACGGCGTGTCGCCGACGTCGGCCCAGCCGCCGGGGAAGGTCCACCGGCCGCTCTTCCGCTCGCGCACGAGCAGGAGCTCCTCGCCGCGGAAGACGACCGCCCGCACGTCCACCTTCGGGGTCGGGTAGCCGAGGCCCGAGGCGAAGGGCCACGCGGACCTCCTCCGGCGGGACGGCGAGCGCGCCGGACGCCATCTCCACCGCGATCCCCCGCAGCTCCTCGTAGCGCTCGCGGTCGTAGGGATCGCTGCGCGTAGGTGAGCCCCGTCTGCGCGATCGCCTGGATCCGCTGCGCCCAGCGCAGCCAGTCGGGGCGGCGGTCGGGGCCCGCGCTCACTTCGAGGCCGCGCCCGGGGACGCGACGCCCTGGCGGGCCAGCTCGTCGTCGATGACCTGCGCGAAGGCCTCGAACGGCTGGGCGCCGACCAGCGGCCGGCCGTTGACGAAGAACGCCGGCGTCCCCGAGACGCCGTAGCCCTGGCCGGCCTCGCGGTCGCTCTCGACGAGGTGGGAGTAGCGGCCCGAGTCGAGGCACTGGCCGAACGCCGCCGCGTCGAGGCCCAGCGTCGCGGCGTGGGCCTTGAGATCGGGCACCTGCAGCTTCGCGGTGTTCGTCCAGAGCAGGTCGTGCATCTCCCAGAACTTCCCCTGCTCCCCGGCGCAGGCCGCCGCCTTCCCCGGCCTTCTCCGCCTGCGGCGTGGAAGTCGAGCGGGAAGTGCCGGAAGGCGAAGCGCACCTGGTCGCCGTAGACCTCGCGCACCCGCGCGACCGTGGGGCGCGCGCGCACGCAGTACGGGCACTGGAAGTCCGAGAACTCGACGATCGTGACCGGGGCCTTCGGGTTGCCGCGCACGGGGGCGTCGCCGAGCTCGACCGGGACGCGGTACGGCTCGAGCAGCATCTTCACCTCGTACTTCGCCCGCAGCTCGCGAGGCGAAGGCGGCGCGCCGCTCGTTCTGGCGCTGCTGGCCGAGGCCGGCCTTGATCTGCTTGAGCGCATCCGCCTCGGTCGACGTCCCGAAGCGGGCCTTGTTCGCGTCGTAGTAGGCCTGGGCGTCCGCGTCGCTCACCCTGGCCTTCGACTCGACCTCGGCCTTGTAGAGCGCCTCGGCCGTCGATCCCGCGGGCCTCGGCCTCCTTCTCGATGAGGGCCTGCGCGACGAGCGCGTCGAGGGCCTGGCTGCGCAGCTGGTGCTCCCGGGCGCGCAGGTCCATGAGCTGGGCCCGGACGACGTCGTCCACCGTCCTTCGCCGCGATCGGCTTCCCGGCCACGGTCGCGGCCACGGCCTCCGGGGCCTCCGCCTTGTCCTGCCCCGGCGCGGCCACGGCCCCGCCGAGACCGACCGCCAGCGCCAGGGCCAGCCCAGGCGTCCCAGACGTCCGCTCATGCGCCTCCTTCCCCGGGAGGCGCCGCCTCGCCCCGGCCGAAGGCCAGGGCGGCGAAGCTCACGACGCTCGCGGGATCGATGTTCCACTGCTCGTAGCGCAGCAGCTCGCCGCGGCGCCGGGGCCGTCGCTGCAGGAACGTGTAGAGCGGCGACGCGCCGCACCACTTGAGGTCGTCACCTCGTTCTCCCGGACGAGCTCCCAGAAGCCCGTCCGGCGTCGCCCGCCGGCGACGCGCGCCGATCCGCTGCGGTCGCGCTGCCTCCACCTCGACCATGCCGTCCTGGTCGGCCCGGGCGCGTGAGATCGTCGCCGTAGCGGCGACCGACGTGGGCCAGGTCGACGCCGAGCACGAACAGGAGCCGGCTCGCCCTCGCGCGCGGCGAGCTCGCCGAGCGCGTCGAGGAAGCGCGCGACGCGCGCGTCGTCTCGGGCCGGCCGCCCCGTGCGTCGCCGCGCGCGAACGGGCCGCAGAGGATCGGCACGATGCGCACGCCGGGGCCGAGCAGGTGCTGCAGGAAGACCACCTGGAACTCGATCGAGTGCTCGACCGCGTGGCAGTAGTCCTCGACCGCGACGGCCGCGCCCGCCGCCGCGATCCAGCCGATCCACGACCAGCTCGGTCGCGTGCTCGCGCCTGACCCGAACGGCGTGGCGAAGGGCTTGCGCGGTGAGGCCGAAGCGCTCGGGATCGCCGTAGTGCGAGGTGCCGAGGACCACGAACGTGCGCCGGGCGGCGTCCTCCGGCAGCGCCCGTAGGCGGCGGCGTACGAGCGGTAGCCGCCCTCGGGGCTCACGTGCGGCGCGGCGATGGCGAAGACGCCGTAGGGCGGTGCTTTCTCGTCTCCGGCGCGGCCGCAGCCAGCCGTCCAGGAGCCCGGCGCAGCTCGGCGACGTCCCCGGGATAGGCCTCCCCGCGTGCGCGGACTCCGCGCTCCGCCTCGCGAACGCGCGGTGGCGCGCGGCTCGCCGCGCTCAGTCCTCGTTCTCGAGGAAGCCGCCGCCCCCGAGCGTCTCGGCGAGCTGCCGGGCGAAGCTCGAGCGCGAGCTCGCCCGTGGCCCGGTGAGCGCCTCGGCGAGGTCGCCCTCCTCGTGCTCCCGTCGAAGAACCGAGGCAGCGCACGAGCGGCGGCGGATGATGACCACGTCCTCCGTGTAGCCGAACGGATCGCGCAGCAGCAGCCCCGGGCGATCCTCGACGGGAGAGGGCATCGCGTCGAGGCTGCGGCGCAGCGCGCGAGCGGGCATCGAACCGCTCATGGTACAACGCGCCGGTCGCGGTCGAGCCAGGCCTCGAGGCCCTGGGCGTTGAGCTCGACGTCCACGGCCAGCAGCTCCCGCACGCGCTCCGCCGGCAGGGGCGTCTCGTGGTCGCGGACCCAGCCGAGGAGGAGCTCCTCCGACCCCCTGCCCGCAGGCGCGCCGCGCGGTCGGCGCTTGCCGTCCTCGGCGCGGCCCGAGCGCCACGAGCTCGCCGATCTGGCGTCGCAGGTCGCCGGCCAGCCGCTCGATCTCGGTGACGCGAGAGTAGTGCGTGAGCAGCATCGCCGCCGGCTCGTAGCCGAGCAGCCGGTCGATCGAGGCGAGGAGCGCCTCCGGCTCGAACTGCACCGGGGTCGTCGTGGGCAGGATGAACGCCCCGCGCCCGCTCGCGAGCTCGCGGTAGGAGAGGCCGAAGGTGTCGCCCGGTGAACATCGACCGCGAGGCCTCGTCCCACACGCAGAAGTGGTGCCGCGCGTGGCCGGGCGTGTCGAGGAAGAGGAGCGGCCGTCCGCCCAGCTCGAGGGTGAAGCCGTCCGGCGCCTCGACGACCCGCGACGCGTCGACGGGGACGAGCTGCGCCGTAGCTGCGGGCCATGGCTTCTTCCCCGTACACGGCCGAGGCGCCGGCCCAGAGCTTCGACGGGTCGACCATGTGGCGCGCCCCGCGCGGGTGGACGACGAGGCGGGCCTTCGGCAGCCGCCGCATCATCTCGCCCGCGCCGCCCGCGTGGTCGAGGTGGACGTGGGTCACGATCACGTAGTCCACGGCCTCGGGCCGCAGCCCCTTCGCCTCGAGCGCCGCCAGCAGGCCGGGCACCGAGTAGCTCGTGCCCACGTCCACGAAGGCCGCCCGGCCGCCCTCGACCACGAGGTGGCTCGCGTCGAAGAACGGGCGCACGAAGCCGGTGTCGATGGCGGTGATGCCGTGGCCGAGGTCCTCGAAGACCGGAGTGCCCATGCCCGCATTCTGCCCCAGGATGACCCGGGGCCGGCCGCGGCGTGCGGGGGCTCACTGCGCGCGACCGCGCGTTTGTTCTACGATTGCGGACGTGGCGGAGACGGCGTTCGCACTCCTGGACGTGCCCGACCTGCGGGCGGCGCGTGCCGCTGCGGGCGGAGGCGTGCCACTGCGGGATGACCCGCGCGCGGGCGGAGGAGCTGGCCGCCGTCGCGCCCGCGCGGCCGCGGTCCCCTCGCCCCGCGCCGCCCTCGCCGCGCCGGACGCGGCCGCGCCGAGCCGCCTGTTCGCCGCGATGACCACGGACGTCAAGGCCCTGCTGGTCGGCGGCGCGCTCGTGATGGTGGCCGGCCTCGGGCTGGCTGGTCGTTCGCGCCCGCGCCGGCCCCCGCGACCCCGGCCCTGCTCGGCTGGGTCGGACCAGGGGCCCGCCGCCCGTGCCGAAGCCCACGCCCCCGCCCACGCCCGCCGTTCAAGCTCCCCTGGTGGAAGTGAGACGCGAGGCCGGACCCTCAGGCGGCCCCCCAACCCGCTGACCAGACGGCCGTTGACGCCTCAGCCGGTGCTCAGGAGCGCTTCAGCCGCCGTCGCTTGCGCGGGCCGGGCGCTCACGCCGACATTGAGCGGCACCCAATAGCGGGCTCCTGCGCCTGCGGGCGACATCGGAAGTCGCCGTCGTGTTGCCGTACGCGTCTTGTAAGACCCGTCCCGCCGCGCCACCGTGGGCGAAATCGGCAGGGATGCTGCCCGTGATCGACCCCGAAGAGAGCGAGACCCGGGCCCGGGCGCCGTGAAGCGCGCTATCGGCGCGGGATCTCCCGCCATCGCCGAGCAAGGGCGCCCGCGCGCGCGGGCGATGGCGACGTCCTCGGGAAACGAAGGACGTCTCGAGCAACTCGAACGAAGAAGGGGAGAAACCGAATGAGATACGCACGATACCTTCTGGCCTCGGCGGTGGCGCTCACGCTCGCGTCGGGGGCACCCTCCGCCTGGGCACAGTTGGCCACCGGGAACGTATACGGGATCGTCAACGACGACCAGGGCGGAGCGCTGCCGGGCGCCAGCGTGACCATCTCCGGGATCACCATCGGCAGCCGGTCGACCACCGCCGATCCGCGGGCAACTTCCGCTTCCTGAACCTCGACCCCGGCACCTACAAGCTGGTGGTCGCGCTGGCAGGATTCGCCACCGTGAACCGCGACGTCATCGTGAACACCGGCATGAACGTCAACGTCATGTTCGGAATGAAGGTGGCCGCGATGGCCGAGGAGATCACGGTCGACGCCGAGACGCCGGTCATCGACACCAAGCGCACGGGCACTTCCACCACTTTCACGCAAGACGAGCTGGCCAGGGTCCCGAACTCCCGCGACCCCTGGGCCCTCCTGCCGCACCGTCCCCGGCGTGCATCATCGACCGCGTCAACGTGGCCGGCAACGAGAGTGGTCAGCAGTCCTCGTTCGCGGCCAAGGGCTCCGCCCGCGCCGACGCGGTGTGGAACCTCGACGGCGTGTACATCACCGACATGGCGGCCATCGGCGCGTCTCCGACGTACTACGACTTCGACGCGTTCGAAGAGATCGCAGATCACGACCGGCGGCAACGACATCCGCCAGAGCACCGGCGGGGTCGGCCTCAACTTCGTGACCAAGCGCGGCACCAACGCGTTCCACGGCACGCTGCGCGGCTACTTCACGCACGACGACCTTGGCTCGACCAACACGCCGGAAGAGCTCATCAACCCGCACGCCCGCGTTCCGCGCGGCCGGTGCCGTCCCCCTCACCGACGACACGGCCAACCACAACCAGCAGATCGCCGACTACGGTTTCGACCTCGGCGGGCCCGATCATCAAGGACAAGCTCTGGTTCTGGGGGTCCTACGGCAAACAGGACATCCGGCTGGTGCGCTCACAGGGCTCCGTCATCGACAAGACGCTCCTCAAGGACTACAACGCCAAGGTCAACTGGCAGGCCAGCGGCTCCGACATGGTGAGCGTCCTCTGGTTCCTCGGGTCCAAGCAGAAGTTCGGGCGTCTCACGGGCACCCGCACGGGCTGCAACGAGGCCCCCACGGCCACCTGGAACCAGGACAACTCCTTCCCGGACAACCCGTTCCACGGTCTCTTCAAGATCGAGGACAACCACGTCTTCTCGCCGAGCTTCTTCGTGAACGCCAAGTACGCCTACTACGGAACCGGCTTCGAGCTGGCTCCCGCCGGCGGTCTCGACACCGCCGAGGGCCTGAACATCGTGACCTCGGAGGCCTACGGCTCGTCCAAGCAGTACCAGTCGATCCGCCCGCAGAGCACGCTGAACGCGGACGCGAGCTACTTCCGGGGGAGCCACGAGTTCAAGTTCGGGTTCGCGTACCGTCGGGCCTCGGTGGTCAGCTCGAGCCTCCTCCCCGGGAACGGCATCGAGGCCCGCACCGAGACCGCCCGGGGCACCGACTCGCCCGCATCCAGCGCGAGCTGGTCTCTGAGCTACAAGGGCAGCTACAACTCCCTCTACCTCCAGGACACGTTCACCTCGGGCCGACTGACGCTGCAGGGCGGGGTGCGCTGGGACCTCCAGAAGTCCGAGAACGCGCCCTCCACGGCCAAGGCCAATCCGCTGTTCCCGGAGATCCTCCCCGACCTCGTCTACGACGGGTCGGGCACGAAGATCTCGTGGAGCGACGTCTCCCCGCGCGTGGGCGTCACCTACGCGCTCGACGAATCGCGCAAGACCGTGCTGCGAGGCAACTTCTCCATCTTCACCCAGCAGCTCGCCATGCCCGACGTGACCGTGGTCAACCCCCTGGGAGGCGTCGCCCGGATCGACTACCGCTGGGACGACCGGAACGCCGACGGCCTCATCAACGGCCGCGACGAGGTCGACATCGCGGGAGGCCCGCTCGGAACTCCGGTGAACGCCGAGCTCTCCACGGTCAACGAGCTCGACCCCGACTACAGGGCGCCGCGAGACGCCGAGTTCCTGGTGGGCATCGAGCGCGAGCTGGCTCCGAACCTGGCGGTGGGCGCGACCTACACGTATCGCCGGACGACCAGGGCCCCCTACCTGTCCTACATCGGCGTGAACGGGACCGACTGGGTGCCGTGCGAATCGGTGAGCGGGAACGGCTACAGCGCTCCCTGCCTGGACGTGGGCCCCGCCAACGCCGCGGCCCTCGACGCGAACAGCGGCGGGCAGCGCATGTCCAACCGTCCCGGATACCACCGCAACTTCAGCGGCGTCGAGCTGACCGCGGTCAAGCGGCTCTCGAACCGGTGGATGGGCCGGCTCGGCTTCGGCTACAACAACTGGACCGAGTCCTTCGACGGCACCGGGGGCATCCAGAACCCCATGCCGCTTCTCTACGACAACTACGGCTACTACCCGTTTCAGCACGGCCCTCTCGGACGCAAGAAGAGCGGGGGGCCAGGTCGGGTACTTGAGCGCGGGTTCGGGGACGCTCTACTGGATGCCGTCCAAGTGGCAGCTCTCGGCGAACGCCCTCTACCAGGTCGGAAAGGGCTTCGAGGTCGCGGGCAACCTGTACGCGCGCCAGGGGTACATCCGCCCGATCAGCCTGGCCGTCGACAACCAGTTCGCGGACTCGGTCCTCGCCGTCGACATCGGCGCCGAGCGGCTCCCCGACATCTGGAACCTGGACCTGCGGCTGGCCTGGAACGGCACCGTGGGCGGCAAGGCCACGATCGGCCTCTCGGCGGACGTCTTCAACGTCTTCAACTCCGCGACCGTGCTGCGGAGGGTGGACACGGCCGACTCCGACGTCTTCAACAGGATCGACCAGATCATGAACCCGCTGCTGGTCCGTTTCGGGCTGAGGCTGACCTTCTGAGCCTCAGGAATTAGGTCTTTCGAGGCGCGGCCTCCGGAAGGTCCGGGGGCCGCGCCGTTCCGCGATCCATGGAGCACCGCTCAGCACGCCGCCGTCGCCTGATCGCCCTCCTTCCCGCCGTTCTCCTCGCGGCGGCGTGCGCGGGCGGTCCACGGTCTGTCTCCCGTTCCGCGGCGGGGGCTCCCGTCGTCCTCGTCTCGATCGACACCCTCCGCGCCGATCACCTGCCGGCGTACGGCTACGCCGGGGTCGAGACCCCGAATCGACCGGTTCCGGAAGGACGCCATCCTCTTCGAGAACGCCTACACCCACGTGCCCCTCACGCTGCCCTCCCACGTCTCGCTGCTCACCGGTCTCCTGCCGTTCGAGCACGGCGTGCGTGACAACCTCGGCTACCGCCTCGACCCCAAGCCACCCGACGCTCCCGACGCTGCTCAAGACGAACGGCTACGCCACCGGCGCCGCGGTGTCGGCCTACGTGCTGCGTGGAGACGAGCGGCCTCGCCGCGGGGTTCGACCTGTACGACGACAGATCGTGGCCCCCGCGGGGAGCGACGCGCTCGGCGCGCGTGCAGCGCCCGGGCGGCGAGACGGCGGCGATCGCCCCCGGTGGCTCGAGGGAGCGAAGGACAGCCCGTTCTTTCTCTTCTTCCACGTCTACGAGCCCCACGCTGCCCTACGAGCCGCCGGAGCCGTTCAAGAGCCGCTACCCGCGGCCTACGACGGCGAGATCGCGGCCGCCGACGCCATCGTCGGCGGGCTGCTCGACGCGCTGCGTCGAACCGGAGTCTACGACCGCGCGGTCGTCGTGATCGTCCTCTCCGACCACGGCGAGGGGCTCGGCGAGCACGGGGAGGACGACCACGGGATCCTCCTCTACCGCTGGGCGCTGCACGTGCCCCTGCTGGTCAAGCTGCCCGGGCGGCTCGCCGCGCGGCGAACGCGGTCGCGGCCCCGGTGGAGCTGATCGACGTCCTGCCCACGCTCGCGGCCCTCCTCGACGTCCCGTCCCGCGGAGGCTCCGCGGCCGCTCACTGCTCGGCGAGAGCGCCGCGCCCCGGCGAATCTACGCGGAGACCTGCTACCCGCGCATCCACCTCGGCTGGAGCGAGCTGCGCTCGCTGGTCGACGAGCGCTACCACGCTCATCGACGGCCCCGACCCGGAGCTCTACGACGTCACCGCGACCCGGGCGAGCGGAGCGACGTGCTGTCCGAGAAGCCGCACGTGGGGGCAGCCCTCCGCGCGGGGCTCGCGAGCGCGGCGTCCGCCTTCGTTCCTCCCGCTCCCGCGACGAAAGAAGAGCGCGAGAGGCTCGCGAGCCTCGGATACCTGGGGGGCGGGACGGCGGTGCCCGGGTCCGCGTCCGCCTGCCCAACCCGCGCGATCACGTCCTGCAAGCTACGCGCCTCGCCCGCGCGGCGTTCGGCCTCGTGGGGCAGGGCAGGGACGAGGAGGCGGTGCGCGCCTTCGATCGGGTGCTCGAAGAGAACCCCGGCTTCGTGGACGTTCCTCACCGAGCGCGCCGCGGCCCTCGGGCGGCTCGGCCGCTACCGCGAGTCGGTGGCGGCGTACGAGAGGGCCGTCCTGAGGTCGCCCGAGCTCGCCTCCCCTCTGTTCCTGACGATTGCCCGGGTCCACCTCGAGATGGGTGCCTTCGCCGAGGCCCGCGCGGCGGCGGAAAGGGCCCTGGCCCTCGAGCGGACTCGGCCCACGAAGTCCTCGCGAGCGTGGCGCTCGCCGAGGGGAACCTCGACGAGGCGGAGCGCGAGGCGGCCCTCGTGGCGAACGACCCGGGGGCTCAGGCCCGGGCTGCCGTCGTGGCGGCCGAGGTTCAGGCCCGGCGCGGCCGGCCGGAGCAGGCGCTCGAGCGCCTGGCCGCCGTTCGCCGCGAACCGGGCCTCGGCGCATCCACGGTCGCGTCACCGAGGGGGAGCGACTCCAGCCGGCCCTCCCGGAACTCCACGTTGGCGTAGCCGCCCTTCTCCGCGTTCCGTCGCGCGCGGTCCAGCATGGCCGGCGTCATGTCCACGCCGATCACGCGGCCCGTCGGTCCCACCTTCTCCGCGGCGAGGAAGCAGTCGAGGCCGGGGCCGGAGCCCAGGTCGAGGACGGTCTCGCCCGGCTTCAGGTCCAGGAAGTCGAGGGGCGCCCCGCAGCCGAGGCCGAGGTTCGCCTCCTCGGGCACGCGGCCCAGGTCCTTCGAGCGATAGCCGATCTGCAGCGACAGGCCTCCGTCCGCTCCACAACAGGCCGTCGCCGCCTTCGGCCCGCAGCAGCCCGTCTCCGCCCCCTCCGCGATCTTCCCGTAGCGCTCGCGGACGCGGTCTACGAGGTCATCGGGGGAGGGTCCGCTCCCGGTCTTCATCTTCGTTCCTTCCTGCGGCCGAGCGTCTCCGCCGCAACATTCGGGCCCGCAACACGCGTGCCCCCGCTCCGGCCCGCTCTCACCGCCGGTCACAGCATTCGTTCCCATCGTCGTCCCTCCCCACGCAGGCCTTCTCCCGCGCGAAATCCTTCATGAGGTGCGTGAACGCCTCCGGGCAGCAGCGCTCCGTCGCCGCCTGCACCGAGCTCACGAGCTCCTGGAGCGCCTCGACCACCACCGCGCGCTTGGCGGGGGGAGCCTCTCCAGCACCTCGGCCGCGAAGTCGATTCCCTGGCCCTCCACCCGCTGCGCCGCCCGCTGCCCGGCCGCGGTGAGCACTACGCGGCCCGCCCTCCCGTCTCCGGGATCGGCGATCCGGACGACGAGCCCCTCCTCCTCCAGGCGGGCGAGGTTGCGGGTCAGGGTGCTGGGCGTGATGCCGAGGCGCCGCCCCAGCGCCCCCAACCGCATCCGGGGCGTGGCCCGGAGCGCCTCCAGCGTCGCGGCCTGGGCCACGGTCAGGCCGCAGCACTCCACGTCGGCGCGCTCCGAGACCGAGAACCGACGCACGAGGGCCATGACCGCCGAGCGCATGCGCGCCGCATCTTCTTTGTTGTGGACGACCCGTTCCGCCACGCTCGCCTCCTACCCGGATATACTTGTATAGTACAACAAAGTTCCCCGGAATCAAGTCCGTCCGCATGGCTCGCCGCTGCTGTAGGATGGGCGCGCCGATGACCGGGGGGGACAAGGTCGCCGAAGTCCTGCAGAAGCAAGGGGTCCCGTTCCTCTTCACCCTCTGCGGCGGCCACATCTCGCCCATCCTCGTCTCGGCCAAGGCCCAGGGCATTCGCGTGGTGGACGTGCGCCACGAGGTGACCGCGGTCTTCGCCGCCGACGCGGTGGGGCGGCTCACCGGCGTGCCCGGGGTGGCCGCGGTGACCGCCGGTCCCGGGGCCACCAACACGATCACCGCGGTCAAGAACGCGCAGATGGCCCAGTCCCCGGTGGTGCTGCTCGGGGGCGCGACCGCCACCATGCTGCGCGGCCGGGGCTCCCTGCAGGACATCGACCAGATGGCCCTCATGCGCCCCCACGTGAAGTGGGCCACGCGGGTGACGCGCGTGCGCGACCTCGTTCCCGTGCTGGAGGAGGCGTTCCGCCTCGCGCGGGAAGGCGTGCCCGGGCCCGTCTTCGTGGAGTGCCCGGTCGACCTGCTCTATCCGGCCGAGCTCGTGCGTACCTGGTACGGGGCGAAGACGGGGGAGAAAGCGAGGGGCCTGCGCGACGCGGCGGTGCAGGCCTACATCCGCTGGCACCTCCGCCGGCTCTTCGGGGGGGTGGAGGGAGTCGTCGCCCACGAGCCCGCTCCGGTGCTCGCCCCCGAGCCCGATCCTGCCCACGTCGGCCAAACGGCCCGGCATCTCCGCCGCGCGGAGCGGCCGGTCCTCGTCCTGGGCAGCCAGGCCACGCTGAGCACCGGCGAGGTCGCTGCCCTCGCCGCGTCCGTGGCTTCGTTAGGCGTGCCCGTATACCTCTCCGGGATGGCGCGCGGCCTCCTCGGCCCCGACCACCCGTTGCAGATGCGCCACAAGCGGAAGGAGGCGCTGCGAGAAGCCGATCTCGTGATCCTCGCGGGAACGCCCAACGACTTCCGGCTGGACTACGGAGGTCATGTGAGCCGGCAAGCCACTCTCATCTCGGTGAACCGCAGCTCTCGGGATCTCACGAGGAACCGGCGGCCCACCGTGGGAGCCCTCGGGGCACCTGAGCGATTCCTGCAAGAGCTCGCGCGTCTCGTCCCGCCGCGCGAGTCATGGGCCTCCTGGACCGCCGTCCTTCGCGCGCGCGACCAGACACGCGAGAGAGAGATCGACCTCCAGGGCGCAGCCGTCTCCGCGAACGGACTGAATCCCCTGACGGTGTTGAAGGCGGTGGACCGCGCCCTGGAGCTCGATAGCGTAATCGTCGCCGACGGCGGGGACTTCGTCTCCACCGCCTCCTACATCCTGCGCCCCCGCGGTCCGCTCTCCTGGCTCGACCCCGGGGTGTTCGGCACCCTCGGGGTGGGGGCGGGCTTCGCGCTCGGGGCGAAGCTGGTGCGGCCGAAGGCAGAGGTCTGGATCCTCTACGGGGACGGCTCCGTGGGGTACAGCCTGAGCGAAGCGGACACGTTCGTGCGCCACGGCCTGCCCGTGATCGCGGTCATCGGCAACGACGCGGGCTGGACGCAGATCGCGCGTGAGCAGGTGGAAGTCCTGAAGGACGACGTGGGGGTCGTGCTGCGCCACTCCGACTACCACCGCGCGGCCGAGGGCCTGGGCGCCGCCGGCCTGCGCATCGACGACCCCTCCTGCCTGGAGACGACCCTGGGGAAGGCCAAGGCGCTGGCCCGGGACGGCAAGCCGGTCTACGTGAATGCCATCCTGGGCAAGACCGACTTCCGCAAGGGCTCGATCTCGATGTGAAGAGCCGCTACCTCGTCTACGGCGCGAACGGCTACACGGGGGGCCTGATCGCGCGGATGGCGGCCGCCCGAGGGCAGAGGCCAGTACTCGCCGGCCGCAATGCCGGCGCGGTCGAGCGGCTCGCGAAGGAGCTGGGGCTCGAGCACCGCGTTTTCGCCCTCGACGATCCCGTGCGGGTCGACCAGGGGCTGGAAGGCATGGCCGTGGTCCTCCACTGTGCGGGGCCCTTTTCCCGGACCTGGCGGCCCGTGGCGGAGGGCTGCCTGCGCACGAAGACGCACTACCTGGACGTCACGGGCGAAGCGGTGGTCTTCGAGTCCCTGGCCGCGCGCGACGCCGAGGCGAAGAAGGCGGGGATCCTGCTCCTCCCCGGCTGCGGCTTCGACGTCGTCCCTTCGGACTGCCTGGCGCTCCATCTCAAGAACCGCCTGCCCGGCGCCAAGAACCTCGCGCTCGGCTTCCAGGCCATCGGCGGACTCTCGCGGGGCACCGTCACCACCATGATCGAGAACTTCCACCGCGGCGGGCTCGTGCGCCGGGAGGGGCGGCTCACCGGCGTGCCCGCGGGCTGGAAGACGCGCGTGATCGATTTCGGCCGCGGCCCCCGGACCGCGATGACGATCCCCTGGGGCGACGTGGCCACGGCCTTCTACAGTACGGGCATCCCCAACATCGAGGTCTACATGGCCGCGCCCGCGCGGCTCCGGGTGGCCACTCGCCTCAGCCGCTACGTGGCGCCCCTCCTGGCCACGAGGCCCGTCCAGCGCTGGATCAAGTCGTGGATCCGGTCGAGGCCCGCGGGCCCCACCGACGCGCAGCGGGCCCGGGGCAAAAGCCTGCTCTGGGGCGAGGCGAGCGACGATGCGGGAGGGCGCGTCGTCTCGCGCGAGCAGACGCCCGAGGGATATACGCTGACCGCCCTTGCCGCGCTGGCGATCGTAGAGAAAGTCCTCGGCGGCAACGCACCCGCGGGTTTCCAGACCCCGGCCAAGGCGTACGGGGCGGACTTCGTTCTCGGCCTGGAAGGGGTCGTGAGAACGGACGAGGCGTGAAAGCGCTCCGGAGCGCGGCCTTGATCTCCGGCGGGGCCGCCCTCTTCCTGGGCGTCGCCTTCGCGGCCCCGCCGGGGAGAGATAAGGTCCTCAAGCAGATCCGGCTCCCGCACCACTACTACTACCGCGAGATGTACCTGCCCCAGGCCACGAGCGGCGTCGCTTCTCCCGCGTGGTCTCCGGACGGGAAGGAGCTGGCCGTCTCGCTCGAGGGCTCGCTCTGGCGCATCGATCCCGTGACGGGCGCCGCCCGGCAGCTCACGAGCGGACCCGGCTACGACTACCAGCCCGACTGGTCGCCGGACGGCCGGTTCCTGGCCTACGCCTGCTACCGCGACGACGCGGTCGAGCTCAGGGTCCTCGAGCTCGCGACCGGCCGGAGCGGGCCGCTCACGGAGAATCGGGCGGTCAACGTCGAGCCCCGCTGGTCCCCCGACGGCCGAAGCCTGGCCTTCGTCTCCACCGCGCACGAGCGCCGCTTCCACGTGTTCCGGCTCGAGGTGACGGACGGCCGCCCGGGAAGCGTCGTGCGCCTCACCGAGGACAGGGACAGCGGCTTGCCCCGCTACTACTACTCCCGGTTCGACCACTACCTGTCGCCGACCTGGTCCCCCGACGGGAGCGAGCTCATCCTCGTCTCCAACCGCGGGCGGATCTGGGGGACGGGTGGCTTCTGGCGCATGAAGGCCGAGCCGGGGGCGCCGATGCGTCTCCTGCACTACGAGGAGACGAACTGGAAGGCGCGTCCCGACTGGGCCCGCGACGGCCGGCGGGTCGTCTACGCCTCCTACCTCGGACGCCAGTGGCACCAGCTCTGGCTCATGACCGCGAACGGTGGCGACGTGTTTCCGCTGACCTACGGCGAGTTCGACGCGACGGCTCCCCGCTGGTCGCCGGACGGGACGCGCATCGCCTACGTGTCGAACGAGAGTGGGATCCCTTCCTTGTGGACGGTCACGGTTCCGGGGGGAGAGCGACGCCCGGTGGAAATCCGTGAGCGGCAGTACGTGGGTCCAGTGGGCCGTCTGCGGATCGAGGTAACCGACGGCGCCCGTCGCCTTCCGGCGCGCGTCTCCGTGACGGGAGAGGACGGGCGGAGCTTCGCGCCGGAAGGGGCGTGGCGCCACGCCGACGACTACTTCGACCGGGAGGAACGCAAGATCGAGTACGGGTACTTCCACACCGCGGGCGCCTCCGAGCTCGTGGTGCCGGCGGGAACCCTGGACATCGAGGTCCTGCGCGGTCTCGAGTACCGGCCGGTGCGACAGCAGGTGGAGGTCGAGGCGGGGGGAGTGCGCGAGCTCAGGGTCACCCTGGAGAGGATGGGCGACTGGCCCGCGCGGGGATGGTGGAGCGGCGACCTGCACGTCCACATGAACTACGGGGGCGCCTACCGCGCGACCTCCGCGACCCTGCGCGGCCAGGCCGAGGCCGAGGACCTGCACGCCGTGTTCGACCTGATCGTGAACAAGGAGCAGCGCATCCCCGACATCGGCTCCTTCACCGGCAAGCCCGATCCCCTCTCGACCCCGGAGACCCTGATCCGCCACGACCAGGAGTTCCACACGAGCTGGTGGGGCCACACGAGCCTGCTCGGCCTCACCGATCACGTTCTCCTTCCCGGATACGTCGGCTACGTCGACACCGCGGCCGCGAGCCTCCATCCCCCGAACGCGGTCGTCGCCGACCTCGCCCGCGCGCAGGGTGCGCTCATGGGATACGTCCATCCCTTCGACGCGCTGCCCGATCCCACCCGGTCCGGCGACGTTTCCCAGTACCCCATCCCCGGCTTCGAGGGCGGCGATCCGGTGGCCCTCCCCGTGGACGTGGCCCTCGGGAAGGTGGACTTCTACGAGGCGGTCGGCCTCAGCGTCCCCCTGCCCACGAACGTGGTCTGGTATCGCCTGCTGAACTGCGGCTTCCGCATTCCCGCGGGGGCGGGCACGGACGCCATGACGAACTACGCGTCCCTGCGCGGTCCGGTGGGAATGAACAGGGTCTTCGTGAAAGCGGGGCAGAAGCTGGAGTTCGAGAGCTTCCTGGAGGCATTGAAAGCGGGGCGCTCCATGGCTACCAATGGGCCGCTCGTGCAGATCGCGATCCGGCCCGGCCGCACGAGCGGCCCATGGAGTGAGCCCGGCGACGAGATCCGTCTCCCTCCCGGCCGGCACACCCTGGAAGCGCGGGTCTCCCTGCGCTCGATCGTGCCCGTGGACCGCCTGGAGATCGTGGGCAACGGGGAGGTGGTGGCCACGATCCCCCTCGCCGGCGACCGCACCACCGCCGACGCCACGGTGGCCCTGCCCGTGCGCGCTTCCGGCTGGTACCTCCTGCGTGCGTGGGCGGAGCGCTCGCGTCACCCCGTCCTCGACTTCTACCCGTTCGGGACCACGAGCCCCGTCTACGTCACGGGGGGCGGCCGGCCCGTGCGCTCCGCCGGTGACGCGCGCTATTTCGTGGCCTGGATCGAGCGCGTGGGGGCGGCGGTGCAGGCGTACACGGATTGGAACAGCCCCGCCGAGAAGGAAGGCGTCGTGGCGATGCTCGAGCGGGCCCGCATGGAGTTCGAGGCGCGGGCCGCGCCGAGTCCGTAGTCCGAGAGTGCCCGGATTGGGGTACGTGTCCACACTCGTCGAGTGTTACCTTTCGTACTCGTTCTGGAACGAGTGAGCCTCGGACCGGCCACGATGCCCAACCCTCGACACGCACCCCTCGGGATGCTCGAGCGCCCCCTTGCTCGCGCCGCCGCCGCCGCCCTCCTTCTCGCCACGATGGCGGCCCTGCTCGTGGCGAGCAGCCTCCACAAGAGGCTCGCCTACGACGAGTACGACAACCTGGCTTACGGCTATCGCGTGCGGACGCTGGGCCCGCTGCCTCCCTTGAACGGCCAGCGCATGCCGATCCTCGTCCTGAACGCGCTCGGGTGTTCCGATCCTTGCCGGGAAGCGGACGTGAACGCGACGGAAGGCCGCCTCCTCCTCGTCCGCCTGCCCACGATGGCCTTCGCCCTGGGGCTCGGCTTCCTTATTTATGTGTGGGCCCGGGAGTGGCTCGGCCCGCGGGGAGCCCTCCTCGCCCTGGCCCTCTACGCGTTTCACCCCAGCTTCCTCGCCCACGGCAAGCAGGTGACGAGCGACGTGCAGGCGGCATTCTTCACGGTGGCCGCGGTCTACCCGGTCTGGCGGGTCTTCCGGCAACGGGGGGAGCCGAGGCTCCACCTCGCGCTCGCCGCGCTCGCCACCGTGGGCGCGCTCGTCTCGAAGTACACGAGCGTCCTGCTCTTCCCCCTGCTCGCGATGCTCTGGCTCCTCGAGACGAAGGGGCGGATCCGCAGGCGCGCGCTCCTCGGGGCGGCGGCGTACCTCGCGCTCGTCCTCGTGTTCCTGAACGCGGCCTACCTCTTCGAGGGGACCCTCCGCCGCGCGGACGGGTACAACTGGAAGAGCGGCCGTCTCCAGTTCCTGCGCCATGTCCCCCTGCCCCTCCCCGTCCCCCGCACCTTCGCCCTCGGCCTCGACTTCTCGTACCACGTTCAGGAGGAACCGGACGTGGGACGCGGGAACAACTACGTCCTGGGTCGCCTGAACAGGGATGGGGTCTGGTACGCGTTTCCCCTGATGGTGCTCCTCAAGACGCCGCTGGGGTTATTCGGGTTGTTGCTGCTCGGGGCCCGCGCGCGAGCACCCGCGGAGCCGGGACCGGTCTGGGTCTGGCTCCCCTTCGCGCTGTTCCTGGCCTTCTTCAGCTTGCTCGTGGGTCCGCAGCTCGGGATCCGCTACCTGCTGCCGGGCGTGGCGTTCCTCTTCTTGTGGGCGGCGCGGGCCGCGGAGGCGGACCGCCGGCTCGTGACGGTCTTGACCGCCTGGGCCCTGGTCTCCGCGCTGTCCTACCATCCTCATTACATGTCGTACTTCAACGAGCTGATCGGCCCCCGGCGCGACGCCTACCGGTTCCTCGCCGACTCGAACCTGGACTGGGAGGACCGCGCGTACGACATCGCGCGCTACGCGGCGGCGCATCCCGACCGGCCCCTCGTCGTGGAGCCGGAAGCGCCGCAGTCCGGCTGGATCCTGGTGGGAGCCAACAAGCTCGTGGGCGTCTACGAGCCGGAGCGCTACCGCTGGCTACGCGAGAGCTTCGCCCCCGTGGACCACGTCGGCTACAGCTACCTGCTCTTCAACGTTCCGCGGGAGAAGACGCCCGATGCCCCCCGCTGAGGAGACCCGTGGCCTCCCCACCGTCCTGCGCCCGCTGGCGGGCGTGGTCGCCGCCTGCCTGCCCGCCCGGAACTGGAACGCCTGGGACGGCCGCGTCCCCGTGCGCGCGATGGCGCTTCCCGCCGCCCTCCTGACCTTCTTTGCGGGGTTCGCGGTCGGGATTCCCGGCTTTCTCGCCTATTCCCAATCGATGGGATCGCAGGTCGGAGGCCTCGTCCTGAAGTCCGGTCATGAGGTGAACACGGGGCGGATGCCCGCGGAAGCGCCCGCGATCGCCTGGTTCTCGATGGTGATCGCGCTGCCCGCCTTCGCCTTCTTCACGCCCACCGGGCTCCTCGCGACGTACCTCGTCGGCTCCGGGATCTTCCGCTTGCTCTGCTGGGGGGCGGGGGAGCCCCGCGGCGACCCATTGCTGAGCGTCGCGGACGCGGTCGTCCGCGATCGCCTGACCGCGAGGCACCGGCGCCGCGAGGAGGAAGAACGCAATGGCCTCGAGGGGCCCGAGGTGCCCGATCTTCTGCTGAGCGGCGCCGCGATGGGCGTTCCCGAGGCAGTCTACGCGGTGGTGGCCTCGCGCCTGAAGCCGGGCTGGGATCCCGGCGTCTTCGTCCTCACCGCGAACGCTCGATTCCGGATTGGCGAGCGGCGGGACCGCCGCCACCGTGACGGCTTGCGGGCCGTCTACCCGCTCCTCGAAGTGCCCGCCGTCGAGGCCACCCGCCGCCGCGTGACGTACACCCTGCCTCCGCTCAGCGAATGGGATGGGGTGTCTCAGCGCGTGAGATCGCCGGCCGAGTAGTCCCGCTCACGCCCGTCGAAGCCACGCCACCGTGGCCAGGCCCAGCAGGGCGAGAAATGCTCCCGCGAGCACGGGCCCGGGCGACCATGCGATCTCGACGGTGTGCGCTCCCGCAGGAACGGGGATGCCTACGAGATGGCCGTCCGCCCGCACGGCCTCCACGAGCGCCCCGTCCACGCGCGCGCGCCAGGCGGAGAAGAACGTGCGGGACCAGACGAGGACGCCGGCCCCGGGCGCGTCGAGACGGGCCACCAGGCGATCCGCGGTCTCCCGAACCGTCTCGACGCGCACGGAATGGGCGGTCCCCTCCGCGTCGCCCGATCCGGGCAACACCACCTCCGTGGCCGGATCGAAATCGGGGCTCGCGTGGAGCGCCACCGTCGCCTCCAGCGACGGGCGACGGTGGACTCGAGTGGCGAAGCGCACCGAGGGCATCGTCCCGTCCACGGCGTAGAGGCGCACGCCCTCGGCCTCGTTCAAGACCGCCACCTCGCGATAGGGGACCGGCTCGTCGGCGAGCACGTGGGTCACCCCGGCCAGCCGCAGCTCCGCCGCCCGCTCCGGCCAGCTCCGCTCCTCGAGCAGCTTGCGCAGCGCGCGGTCTTCGTCGGCGTAGGCGCCGTCCGGGTCCTCGTCGAAGGCATAGCCGGACCCGCTCACGGTCGCGATCAGCGGCCACAGCTCCGCGGAGGCGCGCCGATAGAAGGCTCGCGTGGTGCCTTCGGGATGCGTGGCCGGCCCCACCGGATGCGGCTCCAGATCGAGCCGGGCGAGTATCCGTCCCGTCGTCGCCCGTGGAGGTGCTTCGGGAGGGCGATCGAGAAAGGCGAGGAACAGCGGCAGGTCGGAGACGAGGAGCGTTGCCGCGAGCGCGGCGGGAAGAAGCGCACGGAGTCGCGTTCCGGCGACGGCGACGAGCGCACCGAGCAAGGCGAGGGAGGCGAGGGGACCGAGCGAGGCGAGGAGCGTCGCTGGCCAGCGCCACAGGAGGGCGGCCCCGGCCGCCGCGCCGATCGCGACGGCCAGGCCCTTGCGCGCGGCGGCCGGGTGGTGGCCCTCCGCGAATCGCGCGGCGGCTCGCGCCACGAGCGGCACCAGGGCCAGGAGCACCACGTACCACCACTTCACGGGGAACCGCACGTGCCCGCCGAGGGACAGCAGGGGAGAGAGCTCGTGGGCGGCGGGGAGGTACCGGCCGAAGGCCAGGGCCACGGCAGTCACGGCGGCGAGCACGAACGGCCATTCCTCTCGGGCCCGGGGTCGGGCGAAGAGCACGAGCAAGGCGAGCACGGGCAGGCCCAGGTGCAGCGTCCAGAGATAGGGCAGGTGGTGGTCGAAGACCTCGTGCCCGTCGAACCCGAAGCGCCCGCGCAGGTCGGGCCTGCCGTAGGGGAACGGCACCGCCTGCTCCAGGAGCCGCAGGGGATGCGTGGAGGTGCCGGTCGCGGTCACGAAGGGGAACGGCTTCCGCGCGCGGCTGGAATCGGGAAGGATCTGGGCGGTGGCCGCGATCTGGGGCGCCGCGAGGAGAAGTGCCAAGAAGGCCGCGCCGGCCACGGAGAGCACGGTGGGCGCGCGCCGATCCGGCTCGTCCCCGAGCGCCATCAGCGCACGCACGCCGCCCAGGAGCGCGGTCAGGAGCGCGATCACCGGCTCGCCCGCCAACAGCTCCAGCCCTCCCCACAGTCCCGCCTCGGCCATCGCGCGCCGCCGGGGGCCGGGCCCGTCCGCCCGCACGAGCTTCGCCACCGCGGCCAGGACCCAGGGGGCCAGGGAGAGGGCGAGGCCGCTGTTGTAGAAGCGCCAGGCCGACACGAAGACGCCGGAGAGCACGAAGGCCACCGCCGCTACCTCGGCCCCTTCGCGCCCGACGCCCTCCCTTCGGGCCCAGCGCCGGGCCCCCACGAATCCCAGGACGAAGGGGAGGGCGAAGCGCAAACCGAAGGCGACGGGCAGGGGGAGCACGAAGAGCAGCAGCGTGTCGGGGAAGAAGACCCCGAAGTTGGGGTTGCCGGCCAGGGGCTGGCCGAAGGACGCGCCCGGGTGCAGGAAAGGGAAGGTGCCCTCCCGAAGCTGGTCGCGCGTCGTGGCCTTGCCCGGCCAGTGGGTGAGGCTCGCGTCCTGGTAAGTCACGACGAGCGCCCCGGTGCCGAGGGGAGTGAGCGCGAGGAGGAGGACGACGCGTAGGCCCTTCACCTGTCCTCAGAGCCTCCTGCCGACACCACCTCCACGTAGAACGCCCAGGCCGCTCCGGCCAAGAGGACGACGTTGACCAGGGCCACCGCCGCTCCCAGGTCGCGGGCGACTCGGGTGGCGAGGAAGAGGTCGGCGGTGCCTAACGCACCGGGGATGGGAACGTTGGGGAGGGCGCGGACGAGGTCCAGGCCCTGGTTCAGGGTCGCGGTCACGGTGACCCCGACGAAGAGCAGGAGGCCGCGCCGTGACCACGGCGCGAGGAGGGCCATCACGGCCACCGCGGGCACGATGTACCGCTGGTGCACCTGCGTGGGCAGCATGAAGAAGGCAAAGAGCTGGAGGCTCGCCGCCCACAGGAGGGCCCGGGGGGTGGCCCGGCGGGCGAGGGCGAGGAGGATGAGCCCGGTGGCCACGCCGAAGAGGAACAGGCCGACGTCGTGGAAGGTGACGGGCCCGAAGGCGGGCCGATCGTCACGCCGGGCGTCGGGCGGGCTCATCCCGCGCACGAGCACGTCGTAGCGGTCGAGCAGGTACCAGGTGTTGTAGGCCTCGGCCGTCCGGTAGGGGTAGTAGTCGACCGCGCCCGTGTAGGCCGTGAGCATGGCGCGCCCGCGCCCGGCCATCACGTTCGGCACCGCGAGGAGCCCCATGACCAGGAGGGCGGCCCCCGCGCCCCGGAGCACGTCCTTCGTGCCGAAGCGCCGCCAGGCGTAGAGGGCGAGCACGGGCACGAGCACGATCGCGAGGAGCTTGGTGGCGAGGGCGAGCCCGAGGGCGGCGCCGGCGAGGACCGGCTGGTCGCGCAGCAGGGCCAGCACCGAGGCGAGCATGAACAGGGCGAGGAGCACGTCGAACTGGCCCCAGAGGGCGGCGTTCACGAAGAGGGCGGGCGACAGCGCGAGGAAGAGGGCGGCCCCGCGCGCCGCCCGCTCGTCCACGACGCCGAGGAGGCCGCCGAGGGCCGTGGGCACGAGCAGGAGCTGCGCGACGAGGCTCGGGAGCTTGAGAAGGAGGATGGCGAGCGCGCTCACCGCGGGCGCCCCCGCGAGACGGCGCGCCCCTTCCGCGGCCGCGAGGAAGTAGGGGACGAGCGGCGGGTAGTCGCAGTCGTCGGCCCCCACGCCCGGGGTGTAGGCGTCCCACGGCCGCCCCCCCCCGGTGGCCCGGGCCCAGGCCAGGAAGCAGTCCACGACGTCGTACTGGTGGTACACGTGGGGAGCGACCAGGAGCCCCAGCACGAAGACGCCGAGGGCGATCCAGAGGGGGAGCGGGCGCCGCGCGCCGTCGGGCATCGGGTGAGTCTAATGCCGGTCCGGCGGCCAGCCCTAAAGGCGGCTTTACCTCCCGGGCGTCGCCGAGTAGAGTCTCGGGCTCATGACGAGAGACATCGGACTGTTGGTCCTTCGGCTCGCCGGGCTGTACCTGGCGGTGGGCCATGGCTGGGGCTTGGTGGTCGGCCTCGCGTCCGGCCAGAGCCGTTTCGTCGAGGGCGTGGCCGCGATGGGCTTCCCCGCTCCCATCCTCTTCGCCTGGGCGGCCGCGCTCGCCGAGTTCGCGGGCGGCCTCTCCGTGGCCCTCGGCCTCTTCACCCCCTGGGCCGCCGGCCTCGCCGCCTTCACGATGGTGGTCGCGGCTCTCGGAAGGCATCACGCGATCAGCCAGCTCCTTTCCTGGCTGGGCATCGCTCCCGCCACGGAAGAGTCGCTCAAGGCGTGGGGAAATCCCGAGCTCGCCCTCGCCTACCTGATCATCCTGGTCGGCGTGGCCTTGCTCGGCCCCGGCCGCTTCTCGATCGACGCCAGGCTCGGGCGGAAGTAGAAGGTCCTTCCCCGGCAACTTCCGACCCCCCCACATGGCCCTCTACCTGGGCGTCTTCCTCCTCACCCTGTCCGGCCTCATGTTCGAGATCGGTCTGACCCGGATCTTCTCCGCCACCATCTGGTACCACTTCGCGTTCGTGGCCATCTCCGTGGCCCTGCTGGGCTGGGGGCTCGGCGGCTTCGCCCTGCACCTCGCGAAGCCACGGGTCGCCTTCAGCCTCGACCGGGCGGGGATTCTCGCCCTGCTCTACGCCGCTTCGCTGCCCCTCGCCCTCTTCCTGATCGTCCGCGTGCCGTTCCATCCCGAGCGCCTGGTCTTCTATTTCGTGGTCTCGCTCGCTCCGTTCCTGCTCGCGGGGATGGCGATCTCGATGGTGTTCGAGCTGCGGCGAAGCACTGCGGGCACGGTCTACTTCGCGGACCTCCTCGGGGCTTCGGCGGGGGCGTTGCTCGTGACCTTCCTGCTGTCGTGGCTGGGCGGCGAGACCGCGGTCCTCGCGGTGGCCGTGGCCCCTGCCTCCGCCGCCGCCTGCCTCTCCAAGCGCCTCCGCCTCGCCTCCGTGGGAATGGCGCTCGCCATTCTCGCCGCGGTGGCCGTCAACGAGCGGGCCGGCCTCTTCAAGATCCGGAGCGCCCCCACCAAGGGCCTGTACCAGCAGGTCGCGGCCACCCCGGGTGCGAGCATCGTGCTCACGGGCTGGAACGCGTACTCGCGGATCGACGCCGTCACCGGCTTCCCCTCGCCCTACCTGGCCCGGCTCTACATCGACTCCGACGCCTGGACGAACGTCCTCGAGTGGGACGGCCGGATCGAGAGCGTGGCTTCGTTCCGCGGCTGGTACCGCGCGCTGCCTTTCCGGGTGGTGCCCCCGCATCCCCGGACCCTGGTGATCGGGCCGGGGGGCGGCTCCGACGTGCTCGTGGCCCTGGCCGCGGGCAGCGAGACCGTCACCGCCGCGGAGATGAACCCGCTGATGCTGCGCTTCGTCCGGCACTTCGGGGCGCGGGCCGGGAACCTCTACGACCACCCCAGTGTGGAGGCCATCCTCACCGAGGGCCGGACCTACATCCGCCGGACCGATCGCACCTTCGACGTGATCCTGCTCGGGTTCGTCGACTCCTGGGCGGCGGTGGCCTCGGGCGGGCTCTCGCTGTCCGAGAACCACCTCTACACGACGGAGGCCTTCCGCGCCTACTACGACCACCTGACCCCGGAGGGGGCGCTCGTGATCCTGCGCTGGGACGTGGATGTGCCGCGGCTCGTCGCCAACTCGGTGGCGATGCTCGGAGCGGAGGAGGCGGGCAAGCGGGTCGCCGTCCTCCTGGAGAAGCGAGGGACGCCGCAGGACCCGCCGCAGATGATCTTCATGATGAAGAAGCGGCCCTTCACCGAGGAGGAGACCGCCCGGATCGCCGAGTGGGCGTTGGCGCGGCCCGTGATCGTGCCCGGGCGCCACGTGGAGGAGCCCTACGCGAGCGTGTTCGCGGGGCGGATGTCGGTGGCGGAGTGGGAAGCGAAGGCGACCACGCGCGTCGACCCTGTCACCGACGACCGGCCCTTCTTCTTCGCCCGCCAGAAGCCCTGGGGCCTGCCCCGCAGCATGCGGCGCGCGTTCTTCACGATCCTGCTGCCGCTTCTCGGGCTGTGCGCCCTCTTCGTGGCCCGGGGCCGGCCGAAGAGGGAGCCCACGCCGCCCTACGTGGCCTCCGTTTTGTACTTCTCGTGCCTGGGCCTGGCCTTCATCGCGGTGGAGCTCGCGCTGCTCCAGCACCTGACCCTGCTCCTCGGCCACCCGATCTTCACGCTCTCCATCCTGCTCTTCACCCTCCTCGCCTCCGGAGGGCTCGGCAGCTTCGTGAGCGGCCGCTTCCGACCGGGGGGGGCCTGCCTGACCGCCGCCGGCCTGGGCGTCGTCTACGCGCTCGTCCTCCCCCACGCGGTGCCCGCGCTCCTGCCCCTGCCCCTCTCCGCGAGGATCGCGGTGGCGATTCTCCTCGTGGCCCCGCTTGGATTCGCGATGGGGATTCCCTTCCCGCGCGGCCTCATGGTCGTCGGCCACGGGCCCTTTCCCGGGGCCCCGTTCTACTGGGGCCTCAACGGGATCTTCTCCGTGGTGGGGTCCCTCGCGACCATGGTCACCGCGGTGACCCTGGGCTTCCAGGTGGCGATGGTCGCGGGCTCGCTGCTCTACGTCGTGGCCGCGGTGGCCTCGCGCGCCCTGGAAAGGCCGCGGGCGGCGGCGGAGGCGGTGGCGGCATGAGGGCGACCGTGCTCTTCGCGCTGTGCGTCGCGGCGAGCGCCCTCGCGGAGGAGGGACGGATCACGCTCGACTCCGCCCGCATCCTGGACGGTCGGGGCGCCGTCACCGTAGGCGCGCGCGTGACGATCGAGGGCGGGCGCATCGTCTCGGTCGAGAAGGTGCCTCGGGGAGGCCCGCCGGCCACGTTCGACCTCGGCGAATTCAGCCTCCTGCCCGGGCTCATCGACACCCACGCCCACCTCGCGTGGCACTTCAACGCGGCGGGCCGGCTCCACATGAAGGACGACGGGGAGACGCCCGCACAGTCGAAGCTCGCGATCGCGGCCAACGCCCTCGCCACGCTCCGGGCCGGCGTCACCACCGTCCAGAGCCCCGGCTCGCCGGAAGACAAGGACCTCCGCGAGGCCATCGCGCGCGGGGAGCAGCCGGGGCCGCGCGTGCTCACGTCGCTCGCCCCGCTCGACGAGGAGAGCGGCGGAGTGGACGCGCTGCGCGCCCTCGTCCGAGAGCGTCACGAGCAGGGCGCGGACCTGATCAAGGTCTTCGCGTCCAAGAGCATCCGGGAGGGCGGTGCGGCCACCCTGTCCCGGGAGCAGCTCCGCGCGGTGTGCAGCGAGGCGAGGGCCTTCGGCCTGCGCACGCTCGTCCACGCCCACAGCGCGGAGGCGATGCGACGGGCCGCGGAAGCGGACTGCACGCAGATCGAGCACGGGGTGTTCGGGACCGACGAGGTCTTCCGCCTGATGGCGGAGCGGGAAACGTACTTCGATCCGAACACCTGTCTCGTCTTCCGCAACTACCTCGACAACCGGGAGCGCTTCCTGGGGATCGGCAACTACAACGAGAAGGGCTTCGCGGCCATGGAGCGCGCGATCCCGCTCGCCACCGCCTCCTTCAAGCGGGCCCTCGCGACCAAGCACCTGCGGATCGTGTTCGGCACCGACGCGGTCGCGGGCGCGCACGGCCGGAACGTCGAAGAGCTGGTCTGCCGCGTGAACGACGGGGGACAGGCCCCCATGGCCGCGATCGTCTCCGCGACGTCGCTCGCCGCCCAGTCGATGGGGCTGGCCGGCGAGATCGGGGCGGTCGCGCCGGGACTGGCCGCCGACCTCATCGCGGTCGAGGGCGACCCCTCGCAAGACATCACCGCCCTGCGGCGCGTGGTGTTCGTGATGAAGGGTGGACGCGTCTACCGGAATCGCTGACTCGTTCCGGGACGAGTTTTCACGGCATTTCCACAGGGCGCCTTCGCCGAGGCCCCGGTTCCATTCTGCCCGCCCGGTCAGCCCGCGAGGGAGCGCAGGACCTTGGGCGGCAGGTACATCCGGAGCTGGCCCCCGTCCGCGAGGCGGCCGGGGACGTCCACCACCGCGACTCCGCCCTTCTTGAACTCGACCCGCTCGTCGTCCGGGGTGCCCAGGAGGCGGGCGAGCAGCGCCGAAAGCCAGGGCTCGTGGCCCACCACCGCGATCGTCGCGGCGGGGGGATACCCGTCGAGCACGGCCGCGAGCTCCTCGAAGCTGCCGCCGGCGAGGGCCGCGGTCTTCTTGGGCGCGAGCTTGCCCCAGGCCTCCGCCGCGATCTCCGCGGTGCGCAGGGCGCGCAGCCAGGGGCTGGTCAGGATGTCGTCCGGACGCTCCAGGACGCGGGCGAGGCCCTCCGCCGCCTTCTCGAACTTCTGCTCGCCTTCGGGGGTGAGCGGCCGGTCCGCGTCGGGGATGTCGGGGGTGCCCCGGGGCACGGCGATGGCGTGGCGGATGATCACCAGGCGCATGCGCCTCGAGTTTACGCCGCGGAGCGGGTCTTGCCCATCGCCTCCAGGGCGCGGCCGAGCACGTCCTGGGGATGGCGCTCCAGGAGCTCGGCGTGTAGCCGCCGAGCCGCCTCCTCGAAGAAGACCCGCTCGCCTTGCGCCGCTTCCGCGAGAGGCAAGGGGCCCCGGACGCCTGCCCCCTGCCGCTCGAGCCACGTCACCAGCACGTGGTAGTCGTGGAGGGAGCCGATGGCGTCCTGCAGGCTCTTGAGGAGGGGGGGCGCCCCCGAGTCCTCGCCCCGGAGCGCGTCGCTCACCTCCGCGGCGTAGCGGAGGCGGCGCGTCCCCCGGCGGAGGGCGTGGAGGGCGACGGGATCGTAGCGGTCGCCGATCGCTTCGAAGCCGGCGAGCAGGGCGGCGCCCTCCGCGTCGCGGGCGTCCCGCAGCCGGGCCATCACCGTGAACACTCCTTCCGCCCCCCGCGCCACCACCCTCCGCAGGTCCCGCCGCACGCCCGCGATCTCGATGTCCATCAGGGCATCGGCCATGCGCGTGCGGTTGCGGGTGCGGGCCGCCCGCAGCCGGCGGCGCAGGGCGAGCTGCTCCCGGGTGGGGGCGGGAAGATCGGCGAGGCGCCGGTCGAAGAGGGAGACGATGACGTCGAGGTCGCGGCCCAGCCCGGCCGCGCGCGTGAGGTCGCGGAGGATGGAGAGGGCGCGCTTCACGCGCCGGCCCCGGGGCTTGCGGGCGAGCAGGGGGAGGGCCACGCGCAGGCGCCTTCCCGCCACTCGAAGCTGGTGGACGGCCTCCTCCTCGCCGGCCAGGCCCTTGGGCAGGTGGCGGAAGACGGTGCGGATCCGTTCCTTCAGCAGGGACGAGGTCTTGTCGGCGTCGGTCTTGGGAGAAGGCACGGGGGTCGCCACGGAAAGGCCGGAGGCTAGCACGGTCCCCTCCGTCCCACAAATGTCACGGATACGTCACCCCCGGGACCCACCATGGCTTCCCGCGGAGGCGCGATACAATGGCGCGGGGCGATGCCCCAACTTCCTCCCCCGGCATGAAGATCGCCGCCATCGACCTCGGCAGCAACTCGTTTCACATGGTGATCGTGGAGACGAGCGCCCGCGGGGGCTTCCGCGTGATCGCGGGCGAGAAGGAGATGGTACGGCTGGGCGCCTCCACCCTCGCCCGCGGCCGCATCTCCGCGGCCGCGATGCGACGGGGTCTGGACGTGCTGCGCAAGTACAAGCGCATCGCGCGCACCCAGGGGGTCGACAAGACGATCGCGGTGGCCACCTCCGCCGTGCGCGAGGCGCGCAACGGCGAGGACTTCCTCGACCGCGTGGGCCGGGAGATCGGCTGCTGGCCCAAGGCCGTCTCGGGCGAGGGCGAGGCCCGGCTCATCTACCTGGCCGCCCTCCATTCGATCCACCTCGAGGGCAAGCGCGCGCTCGTGGTGGACATCGGCGGGGGGAGCGTGGAGCTGGCCCTCGGCGAGGGGGGCCGGCTCGAGTGGGTGGCCTCGGAGAAGCTCGGGGTCCTGCGGATGGCCGCGGCCTTCGGCCAGTCGGACCCCCTGGGCCGAAAGGCGGAATCGAGGCTGGTCGACCGCGTGGAGCGCGCGGTCGAGCCCCACGCCGATCACGTCAAGGAGGCGGGCTTCGACGCCGCCATCGGGACGTCGGGAACGATCCTCGCCCTCGGCCGGATGGCCCACCACATGGACACGGGGGAGCTGCCCGACGCCCTGCACCACCTGACCGTCCGTGCTTCCACCCTGCACGACCTGCGCACGCGCCTCGTGCGCACCGACCTCCGCGAGCGCCTGCGCCTTCCGGGCATGGACCCGGAGCGGGCCGACATCATCGTACCGGGGGCGATCGTCCTGGACACGCTCCTCGACCGCCTGGGGGTCCGGGAGCTCGTTCTCTGCGAGTGGGCGCTCCGTGAGGGGATCCTCCTCGACTACGTCCATGGCCATCCCCGCTCGCTCGCGCGGGCCGAGGCCTACCCCGACGTGCGTCGCCGAAGCGTGGTGGCCCTCGCCGAGCGCAGCCAGTACGACGAGGCCCACGGCCGGCACGTGGCCGCGCTCGCCCTCGCCCTCTTCGACCAGACCCAGGGCCGCCACGAGCTCGCCGCGCGGGAGCGGTCGCTCCTCGAGTACGCAGCCCTGCTCCACGACGTGGGCCACCACATCTCCTACCCCGGCCACCACAAGCACAGCTACTACCTGATCAAGAACGGGGGCCTGCGCGGCTTCGACCCGCGGGAGATCGAGGTGATCGCCACCGTCGCCCGCTATCATCGGCGCGGGCACCCCCGCCGGAAGCACGAGGGCTTCGGTGCCCTCGACAAGGAGGAGCGGCGCGCGGTGCGTGTCCTCGCCGGCTTCCTGCGCGTGGCCGACGCCCTCGACCGCAGCCATCGGCAGGTGGTGAAGCGCCTCGCCGTCTCGGAGCGGGCGGGCGTGCTGCGCATCCGCGCGGAGGCGCGCGGTGACTGCGAGCTCGAGACCTGGGGGGTGGCGCGCCGCACGCAGCTCCTCGCGGAGGCGCTGAAGATCGACGTTCGCGTCAGCGCCGCCCGGCCTCCCGAGGTCGTCCGTCCCGCGCGACTGCGCGCGGCCCGGGCCTGAGCGGATGGCGGCGAGAAAGCGCCGTTCGCTGCCGCGGACCGACCTCCCGCCGCCTCCGCCCGAGGTGGAGCGGCCGGTCGCGGTCCTGGACATGGGGGCGAGCGCGATCCGCCTGGTGGTCGCGGAAGCGCAGATGGGCCAGGCTCCCCGCCTGCTCGAGGAGGCATCCCGCGGCGTGCTCCTCGGCAAGGACACCTTCACCAACGGTCGCCTGGGGGCCGCCACCATCGAGGTCACGCTCAAGGCCCTGGAAGGGTTCCGGCGGATCATGGACACCTACGGGGTGGTCCGCTACCGCGCGGTCGCCACCAGCGCGGTGCGCGAGGCCCTGAACCGCGACACCTTCCTGGACCGGGTGCGGCTGCGCACCGGGATCGACGTCGAGATCATCGACGGCTCCGAGGAGAACCGGCTCACCTACATGGCCGTGCGCGAGGTGCTGCGCGACCACGAGGCTCTCGCCGCGGGGGACGCGCTCCTCGTGGAGGTGGGCGGGGGGAGCGCGGACATCTCGTTCCTCCGCAAGGGCGAGCCCGTCTACTCCGGCACCTACGCCCTCGGCTCCATCCGCATGCGCCAGAACCTCGCCTCCTGGCACGGGAGCCACGAGCAGCGCATGCGCCTCCTGCGCCGGCACATCCAGAACGTGGTGCACGACATCCGGCGGGAGATGCCATTGCGCGAGGCCCGGCACTTCATCACCCTCGGAGGCGACGTGCGTTTCGCGGCCGCGCAGGTGGCGGGGCGGGACGTGCCGGAGCGGGGCTTCCTCACCGTGGCCAAGGACCCGTTCCTCGCCTTCTGCGAGCAGCGGATCGGGGGACGACGTGGAGGCGCTGGTGGAGCGCTTCCGCCTGCCCATCATGCCGAGGCGGAGACGCTCGTGCCCGCCCTCCTCGCCACCGCGAGCTGCTCCTCGAGACCCAGGCGGGGGAGCTGGTGGTGCCCGACGCCTCCCTGCGCGCGGGGCTCCTGCTGGACATGGCGCGGGGCGAGGAGGCCCAGGGCATCGAGGACTTCTGCCCGCCAGGTGCTGGCTCAGCGCGGAGGCGCTGGGGGAGAAGTACCGCTACGACGCCAAGCACGGCAAGCAGGTGGCGCACCTCGCCGCCCGGCTCTTCGACGAGCTCAAGTCCGAGCACGGGCTCTCCGGCCGCGACCGGCTGCTCCTCGAGGTGGCGGCCCTCCTCCACGACGTGGGCATCTACGTGAACCTGCGCGGCCACCACAAGCACTCGCAGTACCTGCTCTCCGTGTCCGAGATCTTCGGCCTGTCGCGCGACGACATGGCGATCGTGGCCAACGTCGCCCGCTACCACCGGCGGGCCACGCCCCAAAAGTCGCACCTGCCCTACATGGCCCTGGACAGCGACACCCGCGTCGTCGTGAACAAGCTGGCGCGCGATCCTGCGCGTGGCCAACGCCCTCGACGCCGACCACCTCCAGAAGGTCCAGGACGTGCACGTGGTGCGGGAGGACGAGGGCTGGGTCGCTGGAGGTGGAGGGAGCGGGGGACCTCACCATGGAGCGCCTGGCCGCCCTCGCCCGCTCCGACCACATGACCGAGGTCTTCGGGCGGCGAGCTCGGCTTCCGGGAGACGGCGGTGCGGGCATGAAGCCGGGCAAGGTCCGCAAGCGCGAGCCCGAGCTGTTCCTGAACCGCGAGCTGTCCTGGCTCGAGTTCAACGGCCGAGTGCTCGAGGAGGCCACCGACCCCACGAACCCGCTCCTGGAGCGGCTCAAGTTCGCGACCATCGTGGCCAGCAACCTCGACGAGTTCTTCATGGTGCGGGTGGCCGCCCTCCAGAACGACGTGGCCGAGGGGGACACCGCCCCCGACCTCGCGGGGCTCACCCCCGGCCAGCAGCTCGCGCAGATCTCGGAGCGGGCCCACGCCATGGTGGACCGGCTCTACGAGGCGGTGACCGCGGAGATCCTGCCCGCCCTCGGGGAGCGCGGGATCCGGATCCTGCCCCTCACGGAGCTGGAGCCGGTCGCGCGCGGGACGCTGGCCCGCCACTTCCGCGACGAGGTGCTGCCCGCCTTGACTCCCCTCGCCATCGACTCCTCGCGCCCTTTCCCCATGCTCGCGGGACTGAGCCTCAACCTCGCGCTCCTCCTCGCCCCCGCCGAGGGCGAGGAGGAGCCCCGGCTCGCGGTGGTGCAGGTCCCGTCCCGGCTGCCGCGCCTCGTGCGCCCCGCGGGCGGCACCGTCACCACCTACGTGCTCCTGGAGGACGTGATCCGGGGCGAGCTGGCCGCGCTCTTCCCGGGCCAGGAGATCAAGGAGACCGCGGTCTTCCGGGTGGCCCGCGACGCGGAGCTGGACCTCGACGACGAGGGCGGGCGCGATCTCCTCGAGGTCATCGAGGAGGAGCTGAAGAACCGCCGCAAGAGCGGCATCGTCCGCCTCGAGGTCGAGGCGGGGGTGGGGGAGTCGCTCCTGGAGACTCTGCGGGCGCGGCTGGAGGTGGCGCCGGAGGATGTCTACCGGATCCCCGGACCCCTGGACGTCCGGGCCCTCCTGCCCCTCGTCGACCTGCCCGCCCTCGAGGACCTGCGCGATCCGCCCCTGAAGCCCCTTCCCAGCGTCGAGGTGACGGAGGACGGGTTCTTCGCGTTGCTCGACGAGCGCGACATGCTCCTTCATCACCCCTACGAGTCCTTCGACCCGGTCGTGCAGTTCGTGACCCAGGCCGCCGACGACCCCGACGTGCTCGCGATCAAGCAGACGCTCTACCGCACGAGCGGCGACTCGCCCGTGGTCCAGGCCCTGGCCCGCGCCGCGGAGAACGGCAAGCAGGTCACGGTGCTCGTGGAGCTGATGGCGCGCTTCGACGAGCAGCGCAACATCCGCTGGGCGCGGAAGCTGGAGGAGGCGGGGGCCCACGTCATCTACGGCATCCGCGGCTACAAGACCCACGCCAAGATCTGCCTGGTCGTGCGCCGCGGCCGCCAGGGAATCCGCCGTTACGTCCACCTCGGCACCGGCAACTACAACGACCGGACGGCGCGGCTCTACACCGACTTCGGCCTGCATGACCGCGGACCGCGAGATCGGCGAGGACGCCTCCGCCTTCTTCAACGCGCTCACCGGCTACTCCGACCCCCCGCGCATGAAGAAGCTGGTCATGGCCCCCACCCAGCTCCGGGAGCGCCTCCTGCGGCTCATCGAGCGCGAGCGCCAGCGGGCAGAGGCGGGCCAGGCCGCGGAGATCCGGGCCAAGATGAACTCGCTCGTGGACGAGGACATCATCCGCGGCCTCTACGAGGCGGCCAAGGCGGGCGTCAAGATCCGCCTCAACGTGCGCGGCATCTGCTGCCTGCGTCCGGGCGTGAAGGGCCTCAGCGAGACGATCGAGGTCGTCTCCATCGTCGACCGCTTCCTGGAGCACGCGCGCATCTTCTATTTCAGGAACGGCGGCGACGAGGAGGTCTACCTGTCGAGCGCCGACTGGATGCCCCGCAACCTCGACAAGCGGATCGAGCTGCTCTTCCCGGTGGAGTCCGCCGAAGGGCGCCAGAAGGTGCTGGACGCGCTCGACGCGATCTTCCAGGACAACGTGAAGGGCCGCTGGCTCCAGGCGGACGGCAGCTACAAGCGCCGCCGCCCCGGCAAGGGCGAGGAGCCCTTCCGCTCCCAGCTCCAGCTCTACCGCGAGGCGCAGCGCACGCTCGAGCGCGCCCGGGCGGTCTCGGGGGTCACGCTGGAGCCGCTCACCTCCCCCGGCGCCTGATGGCCGAGGGCCCGGCCGTCGCCGAGCCCGTGCTCGACGACGAGGAGCGCCGCGGCTTCGAGAAGGGGGTCGTCGAGTTCAACGCCGGCTTCTTCTTCGAGTGCCACGACACCCTGGAGGATGTGTGGACGGGGATCCGGGGGCCCGCCCGCGATTTCTTCCAGGGCCTGATCCAGATCTCGGTGGGCTTCTACCACTTCGGCAACGCGAACCGCGGGGGCGCGCTCACCCTCCTGCGCCGCGGGCTCTCCCGCCTGGAGCGCTATCCCGACGTCTACGCGGGCCTGGATCTCGCCGCCCTGCGCCCCGAGGTGGTGAGCTGGATCGAGAAGGTCGAGCGGGGCGAGGGGTTCCCGGATTCGCTCGAGGCCCTGCCCAAGTACCGCCGGGCTAGTGGCCGAGATGCTCCAATGCGTTGAGGAGCGGAGCATTGGAAACCTGGATGAGGCCGTCCATCGGCCGGCTCATCTCCAGGACGAGGAACAGCGCGGCCGACACCGAGCACGCGCACAGGAAGAGCACGGTGATCACCGTCGCGTTGCGGGGAGCGAACATGCCGAAGGTGACGAAGAGCATCGTGAGCCAGAAGACCAGGATCACGAGGAGGGGAATCGGGAGCTCGCCCTGCGCCTGCTCGATCAACAGCCAGCGGGTCTGCAACAGGTCCTCGGTCAGCTTGCGGGCGTGGCTGAGCACCTGGCGCTGGGCGTCGTCCCGCGGGGTCAGCTCGCGCAGCCGGTCCAGAATCCCCTCCATCCCCTGCGCACGCTCGAAGGACGCCAATTTCGAGACACCGGTTCGTTTCCGCGCCCAGATCGTCTCGATGCCGGCGGCGACGGCGCGGCGCAGTTGCTCGCGGACGGCCTGCGCCTCCGGCCCGTAGTGGGCGAGATCGCGGTCGAGGACGATTATCGTCGCGCCTCCCTCCACGACCCCGGCATTGAAGGCGTCGAACGAGCTCTTGGCCGAGCTGACCAGCAGGCCCATGACCAGGGCGGTGAGGGTGGCGATCATTCCCGCGCCCAGCTTCACGATCTCGTGCGACTCCTTGCCCAGATGGGCCTGCGGCAAGCGCCGCTGAAGCCACAACCCGAGCACCGCCCCCCCGAAGATGCAGCCCAGGCTGACGAGGGCGATGGTCGTGGACAAGACCCCCTCCTACTTGAAGTAGCCGTTCACGTCCACGATCAGGTGCACGGTGCCCCCCGACTGCTGGCAGAAGGCGGCCATCCGTCCCAGGGCGTCCAGGGAGACGATCGCGTTGTTCGAGCGGGTCTGGGCCGCGGAGTAGTTGAGGGTCGCGACGAAGGGGGTGGTGACGCCCGCGGGGTACAGCCGGACGTTGCCCGCGCTCGTGGGCTGCGTCACCGCCACGTTGAGGGACAGGGCCCGGGCGGTCAGCGGGACCTGGCAGGTTCCGGCCAACGTGAAGGTCCTCTCCGCCCCCGCCACGAGGGCCGGACCGGCCAGCTGTCCGTTGGGGTTGCGCGTGTCCACGAGCCGGCAGGGGGCGAGGGTGTAGAAGTCCAGTCCCGCCGACGCCCCGCAGGCGGTGGCTTCGGCGATGCGCACGTCGTCCACCCACCACCCCACGCTCGCCACTGAAACGTCGGTCCCCATGCGCCAGCGGAACCGAACCGACCGGCCGGCGAAGTCGGCAAGGTCCACCCGCACCTGCTGGAAGGAGCCGTTGTCCCCCGACCAGGCCTGCCGGCCGGCAAGCGGGTTGGAATAGTTGCTGGAGATCGTGCCGGTATAACCGTTCTGGAGGAATCGGCCGGCGTTCGCGGGAACGCCAGCGCCGTCTCCGGCCAGGATGTCCAGCCAGGTGGTGCCGTTCGTGGTGTACTCGAGCACGCCGCCGTCGTAGGGGGCGCTGCCGAGCTCGGTGTTGAAGCGGTGGAAGAACTCGAGTGTGGCCCCCGCGCCGAGGAGGAGCGGGCTCGTCTGGGCCAGCGTCCGGTCGGACACGACCGCCGGATCGTCGACGAAGAAGGAGTGGGTCGGCGAGTGGCTGGCGGTGGTCACGATCGCCCAGTTGGCCCCGCCCGTGCCGGAAACACTCCAGTTCGCGGCTCCCGCCTCCATGTCGTCCTGGAACCGGACGTTGGGAGGGCCGCTCGGGGTGCCGGTCTTCTCCACCGTGTTCGTGTCTTCGTTGCCGCCGCAAGGGCCGGCGCCCCCGCCCACGTTGTCCTCCGCCCTCACCACGTAGTAGTAGGTCGTGCCGCCGATCACCGCGGTGTCCTGGAAGGTCTGGCCGCCCAAACAGCTCGCGATGCGGTTGGCGGGCCCGGGGGCGAAGCCGGAGCTGGTCGAGCGGTAGACGTTGTAGACGACCCCCGTCCCGCACGCGGGCGTGGCCGCGTTCCAGGAGAGGTCAAGGGCGCAGCCGCTCTGCCCCGGGTTCGTCACGCTCTGCAGACCGGCGAAGGTCGGTGGCACCGTGCAGGCGCCCGTGGCCAGCGCGTCGTCGCAGTTGCTGGCGGTGGACTCGCAGGTGTCCGCCCCCCGTGACGTCACTCGGTAGGAGTACGTCAAGCCTCCCGAGACCGTGGTGTCGGAGTAGGTCGTGCCCACGATCCCGCTCGCGATCCGGGTGGAGCCGGTGCCGGGGCACGCCCCGTTCGAGCGGTACACGTCGTAGCTCGCCGCCCCCGCGCCCGCGCTCCAGCCGAGATCGATGCGGTTGGGGCCGTTGGGAGCGGCGCTCAGGCCCGAAGGCGATGAAGGCGGCGTGCATTGGTTGGTTCCGTCCTGGGTGGTGGCGCCCGTATTGCCCGGATCGAGCCAGTTCGAGAGGCGCGTGGCGTTCGTTCCTCCCCCGGTCCACGACACGGACACGCGCCCGTAGTAGTCCGACACGTTGTCGAAGGTCGCGGCGCAGGACGAGGGGCCGCCGTGAAGCTGGCCGATGATGCGTCCCTCCCGGCTGTAGAGCGGCGAGCCCGAAGAGCCGGGCTCGGTCACGCCGTTCGTGGGAGCGCCCGTCACCGCATCCCGGCTCCACTTCACCCAGATGTGGGTTCCGTCCCCCGGCGAGGTGGTGCCCCCGTAGCTCGTGGTCGCCATCGGGCGATCCGAGAACGTGATGCGCTTCTCGTCGGTGTTGGGATGGTGGATGGCGGGACAGATCTGACCGGGGGCACACGGGGGGTCGACGCTCGTGCGATCCCAGCCCGCCCAGTAGATGTTGTAGGCCGCGTTCGGGGGGGAGTCCAGCTCGACGAGCGTGAAGTCGGAAGCGCCGCTCGCCGCCCGGAAGAACGCCCCCGTCTCGAACTGGCTCAGGCTGCCGTCGCCCGGCCCTCCGCTCGCCGCGCTCCCCGGGGGGCGGCAGAACGAGTTCTCGTAGTTCCAGTAGGTCACGAGCGAGGCCGCGTTCCCCGCGTTGATGCCGCAGTGGTTCGCGGTCAGGAAGTAGGGCTTCCTGTCCCCGGCGGTGTCGTTGATCATCGCCCCCGTGCAGAAGGTGCTGCCCCCGGTGCTGTAGACCGCGACCGATCGGATCTGGTCGCGCCAGGCGTCTCCCTGCGGGCAGATCACGTCGACGTTGCAGGCCCCCGACTTCAGGAGCGCGGGCGAGCCGAAGCCCTTGTAGTCGTGGTTGACCCAGGTCACCTCCAGCTCGAGCTCGTCGCGCGCGGCGGCGGGCAGCGTGACGTCCACGACCACTTCCTCGCCCCTCACCACCGGCGTCCACAGCTCTCCGTGGGCCGCGTTGTCCGCGGCGGTGAAGGGCCCGACCACGTGCCGCAGGTCGGGAGAGTAGACGAAGAGGCGGCCCCCGGCCGGCATGCGGTAGATACCGAATCCCAGGTTGAGCGACAGCGCGCCCTTCGAAGCGAGGCGCAGGCGCCAGAGGAGGATCCCGGGCTCGATCTCCTCCCAGAGACCGTCGGTCTTCGGCGATGCCTTGACCTCGATCGGGAGCGCGAAGCGCAACGGAAGATCGAGATCCTCATTGGCCTCGTCCTCGGCGAGGGCCGCGCGGACGTCGACCGGCGGCATCACCCGGGATGGGACGTCGGCGAGCGGCCTTGCGGCGGGGTGAAGCCCCCCGGGTCGGGAGGGCTCCTGGTCGCCCGCCCCCGCGACCGTCGCGAGAACGAGCAGCACCGCGAGGATCGTAGTGGTCTTCATCGCCGACCTCCCCTACCCGTGGACGCGCGGACGTTCTTCCAGGGTCAGTGCACGACAGCCTACGGGTCGAGCGGGAGGACGTCAACGTATCCGTGCCGCCTCAGACCGTCAAGTAGATCCCCCGCCGGTCCAGCTCGCGCAGCACGGCATACCAGAAGAGGACGTTGCCCACCGCGTAGGCGAGGGATGCCGGACAGGGCGGAAGCCACGAGGCGAGCAGCGTTTGGTGGAGCCACGCTTGCGCGGAGAGGGCGAAACCATCCCGGCCCCTGACCTGGACCAGGCCGAGGGTCTTGGCGACGAGGCCCGAGGCCACGAAGACGAAGATCGCGTTCCGGCCGTAGACCACGAGGGGGCGGGTCCAGGCCCGATGGCCGCGCGCGTCCGCGATCCAGTAGAGCAGCCCGAAGAGGTAACAGGCCATCCCGCCGGTGAAGAGCACGTAGGAGGAGGTCCAGAGGTTCTTGTTGAGGGGAAATGAAGTGGCCCAGGCGAGTCCGCCCAGAACGAGGGCAAGCCCGGCCAGGAGCAGGCCGGTCGTCTTGCGATCCGCGCTGCGCTCGGAGCGCAGCCAGCCTCCGGCCAGGAGGCCGAGGAGTGTGGTCGCGATGGCGGGGAGCGTAGAGAGCAGTCCTTCCGGGTCCCAGGTCTTGCTCTGCTTCCAGAGGTGTCCGGCCAGGAGGCGGCGGTCCACCCAGGCCCCGAGGTTCCTCTCCGGGTCGAGGTTGGGAGCGGTGCCGTCCGGCAAGGGCAGGCGCGTCATGAGGTACCAGTAGAGGACGAGCAGGATCGCCGCGATCCCGGCCTGGCCGGCGGGCCCGGTGACGCGCCGGATCCCCCAGGCCGCGAGATAGCAGAGGGCGATCCGCATCAGCACGCCCGGTATGCGCACGCGGGAGAGGTCGAAGTACGGATAGGCGGCCATGAAGAGCCCGAGGCCGGCGATGACCAGCGTCCGCCGCAGGGCCTCCCCGGCGCGGGTGCGGCGCGAGAAGGGGAGGGCCATCCCCACCATGAAGAGGAAGAACGGGAAGATGAGGTCGGTGGGCGTCCACCCGTGCCAGGGGGCGTGGTCGAGCGGCCAGTAGACGTGGCCCCAGTCGCCGGGGTTGTTGACCAGGATCATGGCCGCGATGGCGAGGCCGCGGAACGCGTCCAGCGAGGCGAGCCGATCCTGCTCCATGGCGGGCGGCGTCGATTATCCCCCCGATACTGCTTGACTCCCGGCCCGGGAGTGGCGCTACGATGCGTCCAACGCCGCTTCTGGAGGACAACCCATGAATGTATCCCGGCACTGGACCGCGAGCCTCGCCTTCGCGCTCCTGTCTTTCGCGTGTTTCGGCGCGGTCGCTCACGCGCAGACCGGCGCCGCGTCCATCACGGGGCTGGTCACGGACCAGAGCGGCGCCGCCGCGTCGGGGGTCACGGTGACGGCGACGAACCAGGCCACGAACGTCGGCTACCCCGCCGTCTCGAACACCGCCGGCAACTACGCGATCACCGCGGTCCCGGTGGGGACCTACGTGGTCAGGGCCGAGCTCAAGAACTTCAAGACCGCGACCACCAAGCCCCTGAAGCTGGAGGCCAAGCAGATCGCGCGCCTCGACTTCCGGATGGAAGTGGGTGCGGTCGAAGACACGGTCGAGGTCACGGCGGCGGCGCCGGTGCTCCAGACCGAATCCGCGACCGTGGGCGAGGTCATCTCCGGCAACACCGTCCAGTCTCTCCCCCTGAACGGCCGCAACGCCGGCCAGTACGCACTCCTCCTGCCGGGGGCGGTCACCCCCAGCCCGCGAGGGTTCATCGGCATCGGAACCTACAACCTCAACCGGCCTTTCGTGAACGGCAACCGTGAGCAGACGAACAACTACCTGGTCGACGGGGTGGACGTGAACGAGACGATCGACAACCACGTCGCCTACCAGCCCAGCCCCGACGCCCTCGCCGAGATCAGCGTGGAGACGAACAACTACGCGGCGGACGTGGGCAACGTCGCGGGCGCGGTCTTCAGCAGCGTGGTCAAGTCCGGCGCGAACCAGTTCCGCGGCAACGCCTTCGAGTTCTATCGGAACAGCGACTTCGACGCCAACACCTGGGAGAACAACCGCTCGGGCGCGCCTCGACAGGAGCGCAAGCAGAACATCTTCGGCGCCACCCTGGGCGGTCCCATCGTCAAGGACAAGCTCTTCTTCTTCGCCGACTACCAGGGCTCGATCCAGGACGCCCCGGGCTTCGCGACGGCCTCCGTCGCCCCGGAGGCGTGGCGCCACGGGGACCTCTCGAGTGTGAGCGTGACGATCCGCGATCCCCTCACCGGCCTGCCCTTCCCCGGCAACCGTATCCCGGAGAGCCGGATCAGCCCGAACGCGCGCGCGATCCTGGGCAACACCGCGAACTACCCGCTCCCCAACCGCGTGGTGCCCGGGGGGGTTTCCGGGAACTACGTGGGGGAGACCCTGCTCAAGATCCGCGCCAACCAGGGGGACCTCCGTCTCGACTGGAACGCCTCGCCGAACGACAAGCTCTTCGGCCGCTTCTCGTTCGCCACCTACCACGACCAGCAGGACGTGCAGCCCTACCCGCTCTTCCTCGCCACCGCGAACGATCAGCCCTTCTACAACGTCGCGGTCAACTGGAACCGCGTGATCGGGCCGTCGCTCATCAACGAGGTGATCGTGGGCTACAGCAGCACCACCGTCACCGCGGCCACCCTCGACTGGGCCGGCATCGGCGACGCCAACGCCGAGTACGGGATCGCGGGCGGGCAGCCCATCGCCGGCCTGAGCCAGATCGGTTGGGCGAGCGGGCTCACCCTCCCCGGGGCCATCGCGACCGACTCGGACACCCTGGCCAAGACCTACCAGCTCAACGAGAAGCTGACCTGGCTCAAGGGACGCCACGCCTTCAAGTTCGGGGGGCAGTTCCTCCGCTTCAACCAACGCCGCTTCTACGCCGGGAACAACGGCCTTCTCGGAAGCATCGCCTTCAACGGCGCGTTCACCGGCTTCGCGTTCTCCGACTTCCTGCTCAACATGGTGTCGGGCAAGGGCCGGGGCGGGGGCGACCCCGACGATCCGTGGACGCACCTCCAGAACCGGATCGCCGTCTTCGTCCAGGACGACTTCAAGGTCACGCAGAAGCTGACCTTGAACCTGGGTCTGCGGTGGGCCTACACCTCGCCGCTCGTGGAGAAGGACAACCGCCAGTCGAACATCGACATCCAGACCGGCGTACAGACCCTGGCCCAGGACGGGAGCCTCGAGGACCGCGCGCTCTACAAGCCCTACTACAAGGGCTTCGAGCCGCGCCTCGGGCTCGCGTGGAGCGCGAGCGAGCGTCTCGTATTCCGCGGGGGCTACGGCATCTCCCAGTACATGGAGGGCACGGGCGCGAACCTGCGCCTGCCCCTCAACCCGCCGTTCTTCTTCGAGTCGAACGTCAACTACGACGCGACCACCGGGGCGGGGTCGATGACCACGGGCTTCGCCGAGCTCCGGCCGCAGGACCGGCCGGCGGGGAACGTCCGGGCCTACGACCCGAACCTCCGTCCCCAGTTCACCCAGCAGTGGAACGCGTTCGCCGAGTATCGGCTCACCTCGTCGATGTCGGCCCAGGTGGGCTACGTCGGCCACCGCGCGAAGTACCTGGTGACGCCCACCGAGGGCAACCAGGCCCTTCCCGGCGTGGGCGATCCTGCGACGTGGGCCCCCAAGAACACGCGCCGGCCTCTCTTCGCGGTGCAGCCGCTCATCACCACCGTGGCCATGACCTCGTCGCGCTCGCGCAGCGAGTACAACTCGATCCAGGCCAGCGTCCGCCAGCGCTCGTGGCACGGGGCCGAGTTCCTGGCCTCGTACACGTACGGCAAGGTCAACACGAACAACCGCGGCTTCTACGGACAGTTCGGCGGGCGCGACTCGGGGGGCTCGGCGGCCACGGAAGGGGCCTACTGGCAGAACACCTACGATCCCGATGCGGAGTGGGGGCCCGCGTTCCACGACGTGCGCCACAACTTCGTCTTCTCGGCGACCTACGACCTGCCCTTCGGCAAGGGCCGCAAGTACGGCTCCGAGTGGGGCGGGGCCACGAACGCGATCCTCGGGGGCTGGCAGGTGGCGGGCATCTTCCAGGCCCGGTCCGGCGTGCCCATCACCGTGATCGACGGCCGCAACCGGTCGCTCCAGGGCGAGCGCGGCTCCGAGCGGCCGAACTGCGTCGGCGACCCCAAGCCGTCCGACCAGTCGATCGACAAGTGGCTGGACATCAACGCGTTCCAGGCCGCGGCCCTGGGGACCTTCGGTAACTGTCCCGTCGGGGTGGGGCGGGCGCCGGGCTACAAGGACATCGACCTCGTGCTCTCCAAGCGCTTCGCGATGGGCAGCGAGCGGTACCTCGAATTCCGGGTCGAGACCTTCAACCTGACCAACACCCCGAGCTTCGGTCCCCCCGCCCGCGACATCTCGGTGCCCAACAGCTTCGGCAAGATCACGACCACCGTCAGCTCGCCGCGCGTCATCGAGCTGGCGCTCAAGTTCTACTTCTAGAGGATCAGGGGCTCGAGGGTTCGGTCGGGTAGCCCGCGGCCGTCCAGGCGCTCGTGCCCCCCACCACGTTCCGCAGGTCCCGGAAGCCGTGGCGCGGAGGAGGCTGGTGCCCGCGCTGGAGCGGTAGCCGCCCGCGCAGAAGACGGCGGTGGGCCGCGCGGGGTCGAGCCCCTCGAGCTCGCGCTCCAGGCGATCGAGGGGGCGGGCGAGCGCGCGGGGAACGTGGCCGGCCGCGTACTCGGGCGGGCGCCGCACGTCGACCACCTGCAGTGCGTCGCTCTCCTTCAGGAGGGCCTTGAGCTCGTCCACCGTGATCTGGGGGACGGTGGCCAGGGGAAGGCCGGCGCGGTCCCAGGCGGCGACGCCTCCCTCGAGGTAGCCGGCCACGTTCTCGAGCCCGACCCGCGACAGGCGGAGCGCCGCCTCGTCCACCTGGCCCTCGTCCTCCGCCACGATCACGAGCCGCGCGTCCGCGGCCAGGAGCGTGCCCGCCCAGGAGGCGAACTGGCCGGCGAGACCGATGTTGATCGAGCCGGGCACGTGGCCGGTGCCGAACGCGGCGGCGGGCCGGACGTCCAGGAGGAAGACGCCGTCGCCGAGCGCGCGCACCTGGGCGGGGCCGAGGGCGGGCGGCCGCGGCCGGCTGCCCAGCGCGGGGGCGCCCTCGCGGTTCTTCTGCACGTCGACGGGGAAATAGGCGGGCACCTCGGGCAGGTCGACGGTCATCAGCTTCACGAACTCGGCCCGGGGCATCGGCCGGAGCGCGTAGTTCGTCCGGCGCTGCTCGCCGATGGTGGACGAGGTCTCCTTGGAGATGTTCCGCCCGCAGAGCGAGCCCGCGCCGTGGGCCGGGTAGACCTCGACCGCATCCGGCAGCTTCAGCAGCTTGTCGTGAAGCGAGTCGTAGAGCATCCCGGCCATGGTCTCCGCGGAGAAGCCCTTCTTGCCCGCGAGGTCGGGCCGGCCCACGTCGCCGATGAAGAGCGTGTCCCCGGTGAGGACCATCCTGGGGCTCGGGGCCCTGGGCGGTGTCGATCACGACGAGGGAGATGCTCTCCGGCGTGTGCCCCGGGGTCTCCAGAACCCGCAGGACGACCCGGCCCACGCGGATCTCGTCCCCCTCGCGCACGGCCCAGTGGGGGAAGGTGGCCTCCGCTTTCGCGCCGAAGACCACGGCGGCCCCCGTCCGCTCTGCGAGCTCGCGGTAGCCGCTCACGAAATCGGCGTGGAGGTGGGTCTCGACGACGTAACTGATGGCGAGGCCGCGGGCCTTCGCCTCGCCCATGTACTCGTCCACGTCCCGCCGCGGGTCCACCACCGCGGCCTGACCGTCGGAGCCGATCAGGTAGGAGGCGTGGGCCAGGCAGCCCAGGTAGAACTGCTGGAACTCCATGCCCCGAGCATACCTCCGCGCCTCAGCGAAGCGCGAGGTGCAGGGCGTGATAGGAGGCGGCGGCCACGAAGGCGGAGAGAGGGATGGTGAGGACCCAGGCCCAGACGATGCGCCGGGCCACCCCCCACTTGACCGCGGAGAGCCGGCGCGTGGCCCCCACCCCCACGATCGCCCCCGTGATGGTGTGGGTGGTGGAGACGGGGATGCCGCCGAGCGTCGCCCCCACGAGGGTGAGCGCCCCCGAGGTCTCGGCGCAGAAGCCGCCGAAGGGCTGGAGCTTGGTGATCTTGGTGCCCATGGTCTTCACGATGCGCCAGCCTCCGAACATGGTGCCGAAGGCGATGGCGGCGTGGCTGATCAGGATCACCCAGAGCGGCACGTCGAAGGTGGGCAGGCGGCCCGCGGTCACGAGGAGGCCGGTGATGATGCCCATGGTCTTCTGCGCGTCGTTGCCCCCGTGACCCAGGCTGTAGAAGCCCGCGGAAACGAGCTGCAAACGGCGGAAGAGGCGATCGAGGCGGTAGGGGGGCCAGCGCCGGAAGATCCAGGTCACGCCCACGGTGAGGAGGAAGGCGAGGATCGCCCCCATGAGGGGAGCGAGGACGATGAAGAGGATCGGCTTCACCCAGCCCGAGACGATGATGGCGGCGAAGCCGGCCTTGGCCACCGCCGCCCCCGCGTAGCCGCCCCACAGGGCGTGGGAGGAGGACACGGGGATGCCGTAGTACCAGGTGATGAGGTTCCAGGCGATGGCCCCGATGAGGCCGGCCAGGATCACCTCGGGGGTCACGACCGAGAGGTCGATCATCCCCTTGCCCAGCGTCTTGGCCACGTGAGTGCCCAGTACGAAGGCGGCCACGAAGTTGAAGAAGGCCGCCCACAGCACGGCCACCCGGGGCGTGAGCACCCGGGTGGAGACGACGGTGGCGATGGAGTTGGCGGCGTCGTGGAAGCCGTTCAGGAAGTCGAAGCCGAGGGCGACGAAGATGATGAAGATCAGGAAGGTGGTTTCGGTCGCCATCGGGAGGGAGGGGATCAGGCGTTCTTGATCACGACGTTGCCCACGATGTGGGTGAAGTCCTTGCAGGCGTCGCAGGCTTCCTCGAGCCCGTCGTAGACCTCCTTCCATTTCATGATCTCGACGGGATTGCGGCTGTCCTTGCGGAACAGATCGGCGATCACGGTGGCGTAGAGGGCATCCCCCTGGTTCTCCAGCTCGGAGACGCGCACGATCCCCTCCTGGATCACCTTCACGTTCTTGAGGTCCCAGATGAGGCCCAGGGTCCGTTCGACCTCGGTGGCCATCTCCACCAGGATGTCCGCGAAGCGTCGCAGGCCGTCCGGAGAGTCGGGAAGATCGAAGAGGACCAGGTACTGGGCCACGCTCTCCAGGTAGTCGAGGATGTCGTCGAGGTCGCTGCCCAGGGAGCGGATGTCCTCGCGGTCGAGGGGCGTGATGAAGGTGGAGTTGAGGGTCTCGAAGATCCGCCGCGTGACCTGGTCCCCGTCGTGCTCGATGGCCTTGAGCTGCACCGTTTTCACCCGCCGCTGCTCCAGGGTGGTGGAGTTGGCGATCTCGGCGAAGAGACGCGCCCCTCGGAGCAGGTTCTGCGCGCTCTGGGCGAGCAGGTCCTGGAAGCGATCTTCCCGGGGCATGAACCAGCGGATTACGTTGTCAGCGTTCATGGCGGCACCCGACCAGTGAAGAAGAGGAGGCTTTTCGATGACTTTCCCGTGACGAGCGGGCGGGATGCTACCACGGGCCCGTGGCCAGCGGAACCGGAGCGGGAAGCGGGGGCGACGGCGGGTGAGGTCTAGCTCGGATGCTCGCGACGGGGGGGCACCGCGACCCGGAACACCGTTCCCCGGCCGAGCTCGCTCTCCACGGACACCGAGGCCCCCATTCCCTCCGCCAGGTGCCGGACGATGGCGAGACCCAGCCCGGTGCCCCCCAGCTCGCGGCTACGGGCCTTGTCCACCCGGTAGAAGCGCTCGAAGATCCGAGGGAGATGCTCGGCCGCGATACCCGGCCCGTCGTCCTTCACCTCCAGCACGACGCTCCCCTCCGGTCCGGGGCTGCTCTTGACCTCGACCCTCCCCCCCGCGGGGGTGTACTTGACCGCGTTCTCCACCAGGTTCTCCAGTATCCGGCGCAGGCGATCGGCGTCGGTCACCACCACCGGCGCGCCCCCGTCGGTGCGCTTCAGCGAGATCTCCTTGCGTCCAGCCAGGCCGGAGAACGATACGACCACGTCCTCCACCACGTCCGCCGGCGCCACCTCTTCCCAATGGGGCGGTCGCTCGCCGGATTCGAGCCGGGACAGCTCGAGCAGGTCCTCCACGAGCGCGGCCATGCGGTCGGCGTGGACCCGGATCTTGCCCAGGAAGCGCTGAGCCGTCTCCGCCTCGTTGACCGCGCCGTCCTCGAGCGCCTCCACGAAGCCGCGGATGGAAGTCAGGGGCGTGCGCAGCTCGTGGGAAGCGTTGGCCACGAAGTCGCGGCGGATGCGGTCCAGCCGACGCCGCTCGGTGGCGTCGTGAAAGGTCAGCACCGCGCCCGCGGGCGCCCCTTCCGCGCCCGGGAAGGGGACGGCGATGAGGGCGAATACCCGGCGCAGGTGCAGCAGCTCCACCTCCACCTCCCGGCGCTCGCCCGTGCGCAGCACCTCCTCGATCACCGCTCCCACCTCGCGCTGACGGATCACCTCCATGTAGTGCCGGCCGAGGGCGCCGCGGAGGTCGAGGCTGGTCGCGAGCGACTGGTTGGCCAGGATCACGGTGCCCCGGTGGTCCACCGCGAGGACGCCGTCCTCCATGGCCGCGAGGATGGCGTCCAGGCGCGCCCGCTCGCGGGCGATGTCGTGCAGGCGCTCCTGGAGCTGGTCCGCCGATTGGTTCAGGATCCGGCCCAGCTCACCGAGCTCGTCGCTGCGCCGGGCCCGGATGCGGGCGGCGAGGTTGCCGGCCGCGAACTGCCGGGCCGCTTCCATGATCTCGCGCAGCGACGCCGCAAGGGGGGAGGAGAGCAGATAGGCCACGAGCACGGCGGTGGCCGCGGCGAGGACGAGGGCCAGCCCCACCGCCCGCCAGAGCTCGCGCACCTGCGCGTGCACGGACTGGGTGGAGAGGGCGACCCGCGACACCCCGACCACGCGGCCGTCGTGGCGCACGGGCACCGCCGCGTAGACGAGCTCGTCGCGGACGGTCGTGCTGTAGCGGGTGAGGGTGAAGGGCTCTCCGCGCAGGGCGGCCTGCACCTCCGGACGGCTCCCGTGGTTCTCGAGGGCGAGGAGCGCAGGTCCGGACAGGGTGGAGTCGGCGAGGACCCGGCCGTCCGGGGCCACGATCGTGACCCGTGCCTGCACCTCCCGCGCAGCCGCGTCCACCACGGGATCGAGGTCGGAGGGGCCCGCGCCCTCCGCGAGGGCCTGCTCCACCACCCGCGCCATGAGCCGGGCCTCGGCGAGGAGCATGCTCTCCGCCTGCGCGAGCGCGCTCCCGCGAAGACCGGGGGTGGCCAGGAGCAGGATGGCCAGCACGACCACCACCGCCGCCGCCGCCGCCGTGACCACCATGCGCACGCGCAGCGACATCAGGACTCCCCGTCGCGCGCGAGACGGTAGCCGAGCGATTTCACGGTGACGATCGCGGGGGCGATCCCTGGGATCTTCTCGCGCAGGCGACGCACGTGCACGTCCACCGTGCGCGTGCCCTCCGCGTACGAATACCCCCACACGTCCTCGAGCAGGGCCTGCCGGCTGAGCACCCGTCCGCGGGCTTCGAGGAGCGCCCCGAGGAGGGCGAACTCCTTGGCGGTCAGGTGGACGGGCTGGCCCTCCCAGCGGACGACGTGGCGCAGGCGGTCGACCTCCAGCGCGCCGAAGACGAGCGGGGTCTCGTCCTCGGGCTTCCGCTCCAGGCGGCGGAAGAGCGCGCGCACCCGCGCCACCAGCTCCTTGGGGCTGAACGGCTTCACCACGTAGTCGTCCGCCCCCATCTCCAGGCCCACGATCCGGTCGGCCTCGTCCCCGCGCGCGGTGAGCATGACCACGGGGACGTCCTTGGTCTTGCGGTCGCGGCGGATCTCGGTGCAGAGGCTCAACCCGTCCATCCCGGGGAGCTGGAGGTCGAGGACCACCAGCTGGTAGGGCTCCGCGCGCAGCCGCTCCAGCCCCTTCCGCCCGTCGTCGGTGGCGTCGACCGCGAAGCCCTCCGCCTTCAGGTAGTGGGCGAGCAGCTCCACGATGTCGGGGTCGTCCTCTACCACCAGGGCGCGGCGCATCAGAGTAGACCAAGGATACTGGTTTCAGGGCCTGCGGTTCAGTTCCTCAGGGGGCCGGTGGAACCTCGCCTGCGCCTGACGTATAACTCAAGCGCCTTCTCCGTCGTTCCGTTCCCGGGAGGTCAATGATGCGCATCGTCGTCACGGGGGGGACCGGCTTCATCGGTCGCGAGGTCGTGAAGCGCCTGCTGGAGACCCCGGGGGACGACATCGCCGTCACCACCCGCAATCTCGGCGGCCCCGACGCGTTCGGGGGCCGGGTGGAGCGGGTGCAGGCGTTCGCGGGGGACGGGATCTCGCTGGGCAAGGCGTTCACCCGCGCCGACGTGGTGGTGCACGCGATCCAGTTCCCGAACCATCCGGTCGAGGACCCGAAGCGCGGCCGCAGCTACATGGAGGTGGATGGCAAGGGGACGGAGGTGGCGGCGGCGGTGGCGAGGAAGCTCGGGGTGCGCCGGTTCGTCTACCTCTCGGGGGCGGGGGCCGGGCAGGGAAGGCCGCAGCCCTGGTTCCAGGCGAAGGACCGGGCGGAAGCGGCCATCCGCGGGTCGGGGATGGAGCACGCGATCCTGCGCCCCTCCTGGATCTACGGGGCGGGCGACCGCAGCATGAGCCGCTTCCTCTTCTTCTGTCGTTACCTGCCCGTGGTGCCGGTGATCGGGAACGGCAAGACCCCCGTCCAGCCGATCTACGTGCAGGACGTGGCCCGTTGCGTGGCGGAAGCGGTGCGCCGGGAGGACGCGAAGGACAAGGTATTCGAGCTCGGGGGGCCGGAGCGGTTGACCATGGACGAGATCATCCGAACGGTCCAGAAGGTCCTGGGACGCCGCCGTCCCCTCCTCCACCATCCCGCCCCGCTCATGAAGCTGCTCGTGCGGCCGATGGCCCTGCTGCCCGAGCCGATCCTCTCGCCGGCCTCGATCGACTTCATTCTCCAGGAGGTCGACTGCGACCCGAAACCCGCGGTGGAGTACTTCGGCTTCTCCTTCCGCCGGCTGGAGGACGGGCTGCGGGAGTACGTGCGGCCCTGACCCCTCCGGGTTATCCTGGGGCGTGAGCCAGACCTACTTCCAGAAGGGCTTCAACCTGAAGGCGGTGGTGCGGCCCGTGCTGGCCCAGAGCTACCACAGCCGGGTCGTGGACCGGCTGAAAGAGCTCGACTACCGCGCCCGGGCCGGCGACCTCGCTCTCAGGCTCGCCCGCGAGTTCGGCTTCTGCTACGGGGTCGACCGGGCCGTCGAGTACGCCTACGAGACCCGGGAGAAGTTCCCGGACCGCCGGATCTTCCTCTCCGGCGAGATCATCCACAACCCGGAGGTCAACGGACGGGTGGAGGGGCTGGGGATCCGCATCCTGCCCGAGCACAAGGATCCCGCCGTCCGCTACGCGGACATCGTCGCCGACGACGTGGTGATCCTGCCCGCTTTCGGCGTGCCGGTGGCGGAGATGGAGTTCCTGCGCGGGCGGGGCTGCGTGCTCGTGGACACCACCTGCGGGAGCGTGCTCAACGTCTGGAAGAACGTGCACCAGTACGGACGGGACGGCTTCACCGCGGTCATCCACGGCAAGCACTACCACGAGGAGACGAGAGCCACCGCTTCCCAGGCCTTGACCCACGCCGGCGGACAGTACCTCTGCGTGCGCGACCGGGAGGAAGCGGAGATGGTGTGCGGATTCATCCGGGGGACGGTGAGCGCGGAGACCTTGCAGGACCGGTTCCGACACGCGGTGAGCCCCGGTTTCGAGCCCGCGCGCGACCTCCAGCGGGTGGGCCTCGCCAACCAGACGACCATGCTCATGAGCGAGAGCCTCGAGATCCAGGAGATGCTCCGGCAGGCCATGGCCGACCGCTACGGCGAGGGCGAGCTGCGCGCGCGCTTCCGCGCGTTCGATACGATCTGCTCCGCCACCCAGGACCGGCAGGACGCGGTCCTGCGCCTCCTCGCCGACGGCGGCCTGGACGTGATGGTGGTGATCGGCGGATACAACAGCAGCAACACCCAGGCCCTGGCCCGCATCTGCGCCGAGCGGCTTCCCACCTTCCACATCAGCGGCGCCGACCGGCTGCAGGGGACGCTCATCCGGCACCGGTCGGTGGGTTCCCACGCCGAAGAGAGGGAGACGGCGACCTGGCTTCCCGCCGGGAACGTGACCGTGGGCCTGACCGCGGGGGCCTCGACCCCCAACAACGTCGTGGGTGAGGTGGTGGAGAAGATCCTCGCCCTGCGCGATCGCACCGTCGACGACCTCGGACCCGGCTAGATCAGGCCCCGGCGGGAAGCTCGGCCGCGTCCTCCCCGCCCTCGCGGGGACCGATCACCCGGTTGCGTCCGCCCCGCTTGGCCTGGTACAGCCGCGCGTCCGCCTTCGCCGCCACCTCGGAGGCGACGACGCCGTCCGCGGGCCAGCTCGCCACCCCGATGCTCACCGTGACCCGGCCGCCCGTGCCGCCGGTCAGCACGAGCATGGAGCCCACCGCCTGCCGCAGGTCCTCCATCCGGCGCACGGCCTCCGCCGCCGCCGTCTCCGGCAGGATCAGGCCGAACTCGTCCCCCCCGTAGCGAGCGACCACGTCGCTCCGGCGCAGCGTGCGCCGGCAGGTCTCCGCCACCGCCTTGAGCGCCGCGTCCCCGCCCGCATGGCCGTGGGCGTCGTTGAACGGCTTGAAGCCGTCCACGTCCAGGATCGCCACCGTGAACAGCCGATGGTGCCGTCGGGCCCGGCTGCCTTCCTCCTCCAGGCGGTCGTCGAACGCCCCGCGATTGTGGAGGCCGGTGAGGCGGTCGGTCGCGGAGAGGCGGCGGAGCTGGCGCGCGCGCTGCACGCTGAGGGTGGCGAGGCCGGTGGCGATGGCCAGGAAGGCGAGGCGGCCGGCCTGGGCGTTCCAGTAGAACATGCCGTCGGCGTAGGGAGCGTAGGTCGGGCTGTTCAGCTCGTAGCGCGTGGTGACGAAGAGGAGCAGCCCCGCGTACTGCAGGAAGGCGAGGGCGCCCGTGAAGACGCAGACGCGCCAGTCGTAGCGGAGCGCCGACCACCCGATGGTCAGGAAGTAGATCTCGAAGATCGAGACGCTGTTGATCGCGGCGTGCGGCTTGCCCACGAGCACGAGGGAAAGGAGCCCCAGGGTGATGAACGTCACGTCGCCGGCGCTGCTCCCGAAGGCGATCCAGGGCTGGTAGCGGCGCGTGAGCAGGGCGTAGAGGGCGGCCGCCGCGATCAGGGCGAGGAGGAGGAGGACGATCGTGGCCTGGTCGGCGCGCCGGTCGGCCCCGGGGGCGAGCTGCATGGCCGCGATCACGCCCACCACGACCAGGCGGATGCGCGCCACCAGCCGCTCGCCGGCGGCAGCGGCGTCGAGGAACAGGGGATCGGGCGGCTCGTGCCACTCCATCGAAGTTGGGCCGATCGTACCCGGGAGCGGGGGCCGCGTCCACGCCGCGGTGATATATTCGCGCGCGCGGAGGGCGTCATGCTGCTGGAAGGGAAGCACGGGCTCATCCTCGGGATCGCCAACAAGCGGTCGATCGCCTGGGGCATCGCGCAATCGGTCTCCCGGGAAGGCGCCCGTCTCGCCGTGACCTACCAGGGGGAGCGGCTGGAGGAGAACGTGCGCGAGCTGGCCGAGGGGCTCGACAAGCCGCTGATCCTCCCCTGCGACGTCAGCCGGGACGCCGATCTCGCGGCCGTCGCGGAAGCGGTGAGGAAGGAGTTCGGCTCCCTCGATTTCGTGGTCCACGCGGTAGCCTTCGCCCTGCGCGAGGAGCTGGACGGGGAGTTCCTCAACACCTCCCGCGAGGGCTACCGGGTGGCCCAGGACATCTCCTCGTACTCTCTCACCGCCCTCGCCCGCGCGGTGGTTCCCCTCATGGAGGGCCGGGCGGGCAGCATCGTCACGCTCACCTATCTCGGGGGGGAGCGCGTGGTGCCGCACTACAACGTGATGGGGGTGGCCAAGGCGGCCCTCGACATGTCCGTGCGCTACCTGGCCGCCGACCTGGGGCCGAAAGGGATCCGCGTGAACGCGATCTCCGCGGGGCCCATCAAGACCCTGGCCGCCTCCGGCGTGCACGGCATCTCGAAGATGCTCGAGTACCACCGCACGCACGCCCCCCTGCGCAAGAACACGGAGCAGGAGGAGGTGGGAGACGCTGCCCTCTTCCTCGTGTCGCCGCTCTCCCGGGGGATCACGGGGGAAGTCCTGCACGTGGACGGCGGCTTCCACGTGATGGGGATGTCGGCGCTCTGACTCAGGACCTCGAGACTCTTCCCGCCCTTCCCGGGCCCCGTGCTAATCTGCCCTACCGACCGTGCGACCGCCCTCCATCCTGGCCATGCTCATGGCCGCCGCGCTCGGTTTTCCCGCGATCCCGGCGTTCGCCCAGAAGGCGCCGCGCGTGCCGTCTCCGCCGGACCCCGGAGCCCTGCCCGCGGGGGAGATCCACGTGCGCGCCGAGACCCAGGAGAAGGTCGGGCCCGGGCATTACGCGGCCCGCGGCTTCGTGGACGTGCGGCTGGGCGACCTGCGCTTCCAGGCCGACGCCATGGACGTCTACGAGGTGGTCAAGCCCGACGGGAGCAAGGGCCACCGCGTGGTGGCGGAAGGCAACGTGGTGTTCCTGCGGGGCGAGGAGCGCTTGTCCGCGCGCCGGGTGGAGATGGACGACACCGGCAAGGGGTTCTTCGAGGACGCGATCGGCTTCGTGGAGCCGGGCGTATTCGTGGAGGGCCGCCGCATCGACCGCCTGGACGAGAAGCACTACAAGGTGGAGGGCGGCAAGTTCAGCTCGTGCGCCCAGCCCAACCCGCGGTGGGCGTTCTCCAGCTCGAGCGCGGACCTCCACATCGGCGACCGCGTCGTGGCCCGCAATGCGGTCTTCAAGGTGAAGTCGGTTCCCGCCTTCTACGTCCCGATCCTCTACTACCCGATCCAGGAGGACGAGCGCTCCACGGGCTTCCTCTTCCCCCACTTCGGGTACTCCTCCACCCGCGGGTACAACGTGGGCAGCGGCTTCTTCTGGGCGATGGGCCGGAGCTGGGACCAGACCTACTACGCGGACTACTACTCGGAGCTCGGCTACGGGCTCGGTCACGAGTTCCGCTACGTCCAGCGCGCGCCCTCGCGGGGGACGTTCCGCACCTACGTCTACGACCCCACGAAGATCGGAGGGGACTGGGACTGGGACCTCGACTGGAACGCGCTGCAGATCCTGCCCGGGGGCGTGCGGGGCACCATAAACGTGCGCCAGTACAGCAACCTCCTCTTCCAGCAGCGCTTCCAGGACAACTTCAACCTTGCCACCAGCCGCACCCGCCGCGCGTACTTCAGCCTGCAGCGGAACTTCGGGTCCACCACCCTCTCCGCCTCCGCGGACTCCACCGGCACCTACTTCGGCGACGTCGACCGCCGCATCAACCAGCACCTGCCCAGCTTCAGCGTCCGCCGCTTTCCCTCGCGGGTCGGCCGCACCGGGCTCAACTTCGGCTTCGACGGCACCGCGGAGAACCTGGGGCTGGGCGACCAGGTCCAGGTGGACCGCTACTCCCGCTTCGACATCGCCCCCGCGGTCTCGTATCCGCTCTCCGTCAGCTTCCTGCAGTTCACGCCGCGCGTGGCCTATCGCTACACGAGCTGGGGCACGAGCTACACGGTCGACTCGCAGGGCTTCAGCACGCTGGGGGGGCCCGGCCTCGACCGGTCCTTCTTCGAAACGGGGGTGGATCTCCGCGGCCCCACCTTCTCCCGCGTCTTCAACACCCCCGGCGGCCCGTACACCGAGCGCTTCAAGCACGTGATCGGGCCCGAGATCAACTGGACGTATCGGACGCGCGTGGACGACTTCAACCTCATCCCCAAGTTCGACGGCAACGACTACTTCCTGGGCACCGACGAGATCAACTACGGGATCGTGCAGCGCTTCCTGGCCAAGCGGCCGGGCCCGGGGGGAAAGTCCGTTCCCTACGAGTTCCTCACCTGGCGGGTCTACCAGACCTACTACGTGCAGATATCCGAGGGCCAGAACAACTTCGACCCCAACTACTCTTCGAGCGCGTTCGGGCCCGCGGGGGCGGAGCACCTCTCGCCCCTCGTCTCGCGCGTGCGCTTCCGTCCGAGCCCGCTGATGAGCGCGGACTTCCTCCTCGAGTACGACGTGAACTTCAAGCAGTTCCGGCGCCGCAGCCTCAACGGGGGCCTGAACGGCTCCCGGGGCTCGCTGCAGCTGGGCTGGTCCAAGAGCAGCCGGCTCGCCGAGGACCAGGCGGAGCGGCTGACGGTGGCCAACACCCTGAGCGGCTCGGCCTCCCTGCAGGTGGTGCCGGGCAGGCTCTCCCTGTCCGCGAACAGCTACTACGACTTCGTGAACAAGATCTTCTACACGGTCCAGGGCCGCCTGCGCTACGACGTACAGTGCTGCGGCTTCAACGCCGAGTACATCCGCTACAACTACAACGGGCGGCAGGAGCGGCAGTTCCGCTTCAGCATCCAGCTCGCCAACGTCGGCTCCATCGGCAACTTCAACGGGATCGACGCCCTCGGCAGCCAGCAGGGCCTGGGGATGTACCGGTGAGGGTGCTCGTGACGGGCGCGGGCGGCTTCGTGGCCGCCCACCTGGTCGAGTTCCTCCGCTCCGAGCATCCCGAGGTGGAAGCGGTGGGCCTCGTACGCCCCCACGGCAGCGCGCCCCGGGGAGGCGCCGGCTTCGCCACCCTGCTCGAAGCGGACCTGAACGACCCCACCGGCCTGGACGCGGTCCTCGACCGCGGCCCCGTCGACCGCATCGTGCATCTGGCCGGGCAGAGCAGCGTCCACCTCTCGTGGCTCGACCCGGGGGGCACGCTGCGCACCAACGTGCTCGGCCTCGTGAACCTGCTCGACGCGGTCCGGCGGCACGGGGGCAGGCCCGACGTGCTGGTCGTGGGCAGCGCGGAGGAGTACGGGGCGGTGGAGGCGGCCGACCTGCCCCTGCGGGAGGACCGGCCGCTGCTGCCGACCTCGCCCTACGCGGTGAGCAAGGTCGCGCAGGCCTGCCTCGCCCTGCACTACGGAGCCGCGGGAATGCGCGTCCTGCGCACGCGTACCTTCCACCACACCGGACCGGGACGAGGCGAGGCTTTCGCGGAGAGCAGCTTCGCCCGCCAGATCGCGGAGGCGGAGGCCGGTTTGCGCCCGCCCGTGCTCCAGGTGGGGAACCTGCATGCGGTGCGCGACTACACGGACGTGCGCGACGTGGTGAGGGCCTACTGGGCCTTGCTGGAGCGGGGGGAGGCGGGCGCGGTCTACAACGTGTGCAGCGGCCGCGGCCGAAGCATCCGCGAGCTGCTGGACATCCTGCTGTCCCTCGCCGGGACGAAGCTGGACGTGAAGGTGGAGCCGGAGAGGCTGCGCCCCGCGGACGTCCCCGCCCTGTTCGGCGACCCCCGCCGCCTCCGGGAGGCCACGGGCTGGGAGCCACGCATCCCCCTGGAGCGGACCCTCGCCGACCTACTCGACGACTGGCGCCAGCGCCTTCAGGCGCCCACGTCGCCGGCCCTTCCGCGGTGAAGGTCCTCCTGACGGGCGGGACCGGGTTCCTCGGGCGGAACGTGGCGCGGAGCCTCGCCGCCCGCGGCCACGAGCTGCGCGTTCTCGTGCGCGAGGGGAGCATTCTCGAGGGATTGCCCCCCGCCGCGGTCGCGGTGCGCGGCGACGTGACCGATCTTCTCTCGCTCCAGCGCGCCGCCGAAGGCTGCGAGGCCGTCGTCCACCTGGCCGCGCTGGTGAAGATCTGGGTCCCCGACCCCGAGCGCTTCCGGACGCGTCAACGTGGGCGGCCTGCGCAACGTGCTGCAGGCCGCGGCCTCCGCAGGGGCGCGGCTCGTCTACACGTCGTCCTTCATGGCCATAGGACCGGCCGGCCCCGATCCCGCAGACGAGTCGCGCGTGCACCCGATGACCGGCATCCGCAACGACTACGAGCGGACGAAGGCGGAGGCGGACGTGATCGCCCGCGAGGCGGCGGCCGCCGGCCAGGACGTGGTGATCCTGTATCCCGGCGTCGTCTACGGCCCCGGCGACATGACCGACGGCAACCTCGTGGCCCGTCTCGTGTCCGATCACCTGCGGGGCCGGCTTCCCGCCCTCGTCGGCCCCGGCGATCGCCTGTGGTCGTACTCGTACGTCGCCGACGTGGCGGACGGTCACGCCCTGGCCCTGGAGAAGGGGAAACGGGGGGAGCGCTACTTCCTCTGCGGCGAGAACGCCACCCTCACCCAGCTCTTCGCGCTCGTGCACGAGATGACGGGAGTGGCGCCGCCCCGTTGGCACCTTCCCTTCGGAGTGGCGCGCGCCCTCGGTCGGGGGATGTGGATCTGGGCCGAGCTCACCGGCCTCTCCCCCCAGATGACGCAGGGGGAGGTCGGGGTCTTCCGCGAGCACTGGGCCTACTCGAGCGCGAAGGCGGAGCGCGAGCTGGGCTACCGCTCGCGCCCGCTCCGGGAAGGCCTGCGGACGACGATCGACTGGCTGCGCGAAAAGGGCGCCTGCTGATGGCGCTCTCCCGCAGCGAGCTCCTGCGGAAGCTCGTCCACATCGGCTGCGTCGGCTTCGCCTTCCTGCTCCGCTTCATGAACGGAGGGCAGGCGGCGGCCATGGCCGCCCTCGCCTTCCTCTTCAACTGGCAGGTCCTGCCCCGGCTGGGGGGCAAGAGACTCTGGAGGGGCTCCGACCACGCGAAGGGCTATCCGCTGGGGATCCTGCTCTACCCGCTTTCGGTCCTGGGCCTCGTTCTCTTCTTCCGGAGCTCGCTGTGGATGGCGGCCGCGGTCTGGGGCGTGCTCGCGGTGGGGGACGGGATGGCCTCGCTCGTCGGTCAGGCGCTGGGGGGGCCGCGGCTGCCCTGGAACCGCGACAAGGGATGGGTGGGCTTCGTGGCCTTCGTCGTGTTCGGGACGCTGGCCGCGGCCGTGCTCATCGCCTGGACGGCGCGGTTACCCCTCGACCCGGGCGCCTGGCACGCGGCGCGCACCGTCACCCTCGCTCTCTGCCTTTCGCTCACGGGCGCGCTCGTGGAGTCGATCCCGACGACCCTCGACGACAACCTGACCGTACCTCTCGTGGGCGCCCTCGTGCTTCCGCTCTTCGCCCAGGCGGAGCCGCAGATGCTGCTCGCGGACCCCGGCCTGGAAGGTCGCCTCGTGACCGGCCTCGTCGTGAACGGCGCGATCGCAGCCCTCGCCTTCGCTCGCCCGGATCCATCGATCTGCCCGGAGCGCTCTCCGCCGTCGTCGATCGGCACCGCGATCACCGCCGGCCTCGGTCTCCCCGGCCTCGCCCTCATGGTCGCGTTCTTCGTGATCGGCAGCGCGGTCACCCGGCTCGGCTACGCGCGGAAGGCCGCCCGCGGCATCGCCCAGGAACAGGGCGGTGCGCGGGGCTGGCGGCAACGCCTGGGCCAACGGCGGCGTGCCCGCGTTCCTGGCCCTGATGGCCGGCCTCAGCGCGCCCCCGCTGCGCGATCTGCTCGCGCTCGCCTACGCGGCCGCGGTGGCCACTGCCGCCGCGGACACCTGCTCGTCCGAGATCGGCAAGGCCTTCGGGCGGCGCACGTTCCTGATCACCACCCTGCGTCCGGTTCCGCCGGGCACCGAAGGAGCGATCAGCCTGGAGGGCACTCTGGGCGGGCTCGGGGCGGCGATCCTCGTGGCCGCGACCGGAGCGCTTCTCGGCCTCTATGGTGGGTCGGCGGCCACGCTCATCGCGCTCGCCGGCTCTCCTGGGGAGCCTGGCGGAGAGCGTGATCGGCACCGTGGCCGAGAAGCGTGGGTGGCTCGACAACGACCTCCTGAACGCGCTCAACACCGCGATCGGGGCCGTGCTCGTGGTGCTGCTCGTCGGGGTTGCGGCCCGGGTGGGCTTCTCCACGGAGCCCCTGTCGTGAGCAAGGCCAGGGCCTACGTCGAGCTCGCCCGCCCGTTCACGCTGGCTCCACCCGCCCTGGGCGTGCTTTCGGGAGCCGTCACCGCCTGGGGCGCCGGCCACGCCAGTCCGCCCGTCACCTCGAGCTCCTCGTGCCCGTTCTCTGGGGGACGCTGATGGCCGCGGTCCTGAACGCCGCCAACAACGCGCTCAACCAGATCTACGACCTCGACATCGACCGCGTCAACAAGCCGAAGCGGCCGCTGCCCAGCGGCGCCCTCACCGTGGGCGAGGCCTGGGCCTTCACCCTCGTCACGGCGTTCCTCGCCTGGGTACTCGCCTGGCTCGCCTCGCCGGATGGCCGCCGCGAATGCTTCTGGATCGTGGTCTTTACTACCCTGCTCTGCTGGATCTACTCCGCGCCGCCGCTGTGGACCAAGCGGCGTGGCTTCCTGGCCAACGTCACCATCGCGATCCCCCGGGGCGTGCTCCTCAAGGTCGCGGGCTGGTCCACGGTGAAGACCATCCTCGGCCTCGAGCCCTGGTACATCGGCGTCGATCTTCGGTCTCTTCCTGCTGGGCGCGGCCAGCACCAAGGACTTCGCGGACATCGAGGGCGACCGGGCGGGCGGCTGCCGCACCCTGCCCATCCAGTACGGGGTGAAGGCGGCCGCCTGGATCATCGCGCCCTTCTTCGTCCTGCCTTTCTTCCTGATTCCCGTCGGGGTGTGGGGAGGGGATCCTGACCGGGAACCCCAAGCTCCTGCTCATGCTCCTGCCACCGTGCTCATCCTCTACGGGGTCTACACGGTCTACCTGCTCGTGCGTCGCCCCGAGGAGCTGGCGGCCACGGAGAACCACCCCTCCTGGACCCACATGTACCGGATGATGATGGTGGCCCAGGTCGGCTTCGCGCTGGCCTACCTGTTCTAGTTCTAGAGCGTGTCTTGGCGCCTTTCCGCCAGCGGCCCGGGCCGACGCCCGTTTGTATGGTTCCACCCTGCGGCCCCGCTGGACGCCGCAGGCGTCACGTCCCAGGTCAACAATCTGCCGTTGCGTCTGGTTGGCACGGAGGTTGCACTTGCCCATGCACGCGCTTGCGCCTGCGTGTCGGGCGTCGGGTGCCGTCGAGGAGGCGTGATGAGCTCAAGCAGAAGGCTGACTCTGGTACTGGTTGCTCTTCTTTCGGTCTGGGGCATCTTCGTTGCCCCGGCGCAGGCGAGCGACGACACCTGGATCACGACGAAGATCCGGATAGCGTTGATGACCACGGACGGCGCGGGCCGTAATGCCGTCAAGGTCGAAACGGAACACGGCAAGGTGACGCTCCACGGTACGGTCGACAGCGAGGCGGTGAAGGACAAGGCCGAAGCCACGGTTCGCAAAGTCGGCGGCGTGACCGACGTCCGGAACCTGCTGCAGGTCGTGAAGGACTCCCATCAGGAGTGGGTGAAGGCCGCAGACAAGGACGTGAAGGACGCGGTCGAGAAGACGCTGAAGGCGGACGAGAGCCTCGAGGGGATCAAGGTGAAGTCGGTCGACAACGGCCTCGTGTTCCTCGATGGAAGCACGAAGAGCCTGGCAAGTGCGCTTCGGGCCATCGAGGCCGCTTACGGCGTCCCCGGTGTGAGGCAGGTGGCTGACGGAATCGAGACCAAGGAGAAGTAAGCGGTGTAGGGCACCCTTCAGGGGACGAAGGGTGGTCAAGGCTGATTGCAGATTGTTCCTTCTGCATCGAGGAAGCCCGTATTCCAGGAGCGCCTTGTCACAGGGGGAACATGCATCCGCGCAGCGGCCAGGTGGCACGCGGGTTGCTCTTGACCTACAGCGTACAGCGCCCCTCTGGATTGCTCGCCGGACACGTTCGGCCTTGCGTCCCTGGAGTGGCCACGGCCAGCAGAGGCGCTCGAAAAGGAGAAGCGACATGGCCGGAGGAAAGACGGACGAACTGAAGGGGCGCCTAAAGGAAGCCGCGGGAGCGCTGACCGGCGACGCGAAGCTGAAGCGAGAGGGTCAGCTCGACCAGGCGGTGGGAAAGGTCAAGCAGAAGACCGACAAGATGATCGATAAGGTCAAGGACGCGGTGAAATGAGTTTCGTGGCCCGGGAGGCGCGTCCGACGCCGTAACCCGGGCCCGTACCTACCTGTTCTAGTCTTTCTCTTCCGGCTCGAGGAGCGTATCCGCCAGGGTCACGTGCTCCTCGTCCTTCGGGACGGGGGCGGCCGGCTCTTCGGTGTGGGCGTCGGCGATGATCTCCTCCAGGGTCGCCTCCTCGTCGAGTGCAGCCGCCTCCAGCACCGGCTCGGGCTCCGCCTCCAGCGGCACCTCGTCGGCGCCGATCAGGTCCGTGGGGGGGATCTCCACGGGGACGGGCTGGCCGTGCTCGCCGATCACCACGCGGGAGGCGCGCGCCACCCGCCCGTTCAGCCGGTATCCGCGCAGCAGCTCCTTCACCACCACGTGGTCGTGGTCCGGGTCTTCCACCGGCTGCGTCATCACCGCTTCGCTGAAGTTGGGGTCGAAGGGAAGGCCGAGGACAGGGATGCGCTCCAGCCCCTCTTCCTGCAGGGTCTGCAGGAGCTGGGTGCGCACGAGGATGAGGCCCTCGATGAGGGGGTTGGCGGCATGGCTGGACTCCGCCGCCTCCAGCGCGCGGTCCAGGTTGTCGAGGATCTCGATGAACTTCAGGAGCAGCCGTTCCCGGCGCTGGTCGAACTTGCGCTCCATGTTGCGGGTGGTGCGCTCGCGGAACCCTTCGTTCTCGCTCTTGACCTTGCGGTAGGCGTTGAGGACCTCGGTGAGCCGGTCCTCGGCGAGATGGGCCCGGCGCAGGGCCTCCTGGGCCTCGTCCAGCTCGGGCGGGGGCTCCAGCGCGGCTTCGAGCCCCCCCGGCCGGGGCCTCTTCCGCGACGTCGCTGGCCTCGACGCCGGCTTCCTCCGGCAACACTTCCAGCGGTGCCTCGTCGAGGGCCTCGGGGAGCTCCGCTCCGGTCGTCGGCGCGTCGTCTTCGGGCTCGTCTGCGGACAAAGATCCCCCCGCTAGGCGATCCGACCCTGATTATATCCGCATTTCGCGACGCCATACGGCGCGCGAGCAGCACGGTGACGTCCATCACGTTCGTGCCCGTGGGCCCCGTCACGATCAGGTCGCCCAGGGGACCGAGGAAGCTGCGGGAGTCGCTCTCGTCGAGAAACGCGGCGGGGGGCGCCAATCCCAGGCGCCGGGCCCGCTCGAGGGACTGGTCGTCCGCCACCCCCCCCGCGGCGTCGCTCTTTCCGTCGACGCCGTCGGTGGCGAGGCTCGCGAGCAGGGTGGGGACGGGAAGGAGAGACAGCGGGTCCACGGCCGCCGTGGCCAGCTCCTGGTTGCGCCCTCCCTCGCCGTCCCCCCGAACGCTCACCGTGGTCTCGCCCCCCGCGATCAGGCAGACGGGCGGCCGCGCGGGCCTTCCCTCGTACACGCACTCGGCCAGAACGGCTACGAGACCGCGGGCGGCTTCCCGCGCCTCGCCCTCCAGGCGCGTGGTGAGCACCAGCGGCCGCAGGCCCAGGCCTCGGGCGGCGCGCGCGGCCGCGTTCACGCTCAGCCGGTTGCTGCCCACCACGCGCGCCCGCACGTTCTCGAAAAGCGGGTCGCCGGCCTTGGGCGTCTCCGGAACCTCGCCGCGCGCCCCCGCCTCGAGGTGACGGCGGACTGCTCGGGGAACGCGTTCGATGACGCCCCGACGCCGCAGGACTTCGAGGGCGTCATCGAACGTGCTGGGATCGGGCGCCGCGGGTCCGGAGGCGATGGTCGACAGGTCGTCGCCGACCACGTCGGAGAGCACGAGGGTCAGGACGCGGGCGGGCGCCGCTGCCCGGAGGAGGCCGCCACCCTTCAGCCGAGAGAGGTGCTTGCGGACCGCGTTCAGCTCGTGGATCGTGGCCCCCGCGCGCAGGAGGAGCTCGGTGGTGCGCGCCTTCTCTTCGAGGGTGAGGCCCGGGACGGGCGCGGGGAGGAGCGCGGAGGCGCCGCCGGAGAGGAGCAGGACCATCGTGTCGTCGGTTCCGAGCGAGCGGGCCAGCTCCTCGACCTCCCGCGCCGCTTCGAGCCCACGCTCGTCGGGCAGCGGGTGGGAGGCGATCCGGAGACGCACCCGCCTCAGTCCGCGACCGGGGGCTGCGCTCACCGCGATGCCCTCCTGGAGCCGCGGGCCGAGCACGGCCTCCGCGGCCCGGGCCATGGGCACCGCCGCCTTTCCGACCGCGACGAGGACGAGACGGCCACGGCCTTTCGAGTATCCGCGTCGCAGGTGGAGGCGGACGAGCCGCTCCGGGTCGGCGGCGCGCAGCGAAGAGGCGAGGATCTTGGCCGCCGCGCGCCGGAGAAGGGCGCGCTCCCGATCGGCCGGGCTCAATGGCCCTGTCGGGGGTCCAGCTCGCTCAGGCGGGTGAGGGCGTCGAAGTTCTGGAGGAGGGTCTCGGCGAGGGCCGGGAAGCAGGCGCGGCCGCAGACGTGGTCGAGCTGGATGGTGAGCAGGTGATACGCCCGGTCCGCGACCTCGCGGTTCTGCGCATCGAGGACCCCGCTCCGCTCGAGGTGCTCGATGTGCCTCAGGAACTCGTCCCGGTAGAACTTCGAGATCGCCAGGCGTTTCTCGGAATCCACCGACCCTCCGGACACGGGGATGATCTGTTTGGACCTTAGTCCACCCTTCGCGGGCCTGTCAACTCGGGGTGGCCTCCTGGCCCAGGGAAAGATGCGGCTCCGCATCGAGGTCGAGGCCGGCCCGCACGCCGCGGCGGAAGTTCACGAAGCCGGCGGCGCCGATCATGGCCGCGTTGTCCGTGGAGAGGGCGAGGGGGGGGACGAACACGGGCAGGCCGAGCCGTTGGGCGGCGCGGGCGGCCTCCTCCCGCAGGCGCGAGTTGGCGGCGACCCCGCCCGTGAGCGAGAAGGCTCCGCGGGCGGTGGGTCTCGGCCGCGCGCACCAGGCCGCGCACGAGCGCCGTCACCACCGCGCGCTGGAAGGAGGCGACCAGGTCGCGCACGTCGTCGGGAACGTGCGCGGGATCGGTCACCGGGGAGATGCCCTCGCGTCGGACGTGATAGAGCACCGCGGTCTTGATCCCGCTGAACGAGAAGTCCGCCGCGCCCGTCCTTTATGCGGGCCACCGTGAACTCGATCGCGGCGTCGTTGGCGCCCCGGGCCAGCCGGTCGATCACCGGCCCTCCCGGGTAGCCGAGGCCGAGCAGCTTGGCCACCTTGTCGAAAGCCTCGCCCGCGGCGTCGTCGCGCGTGCGGCCGAGCAGGCGGTAGGTCCCTTCCTCGGGAACGCGAAGAGGCTGGTGTGGCCGCCGGAGACGACGAGGGCGAGGGCGGGGAGGGGCACGTCCCCGCGGATCCAGGAACGGCGCCTGGATGTGGCCGGCGATGTGGTGGACGGGCACGAGCGGCTTGCCGTGCACGAGGGCGATGGCCTTGGCCGCCTGCACGCCCACGAGCAGCGCGCCCACGAGGCCGGGGCCGTGGGTGACCGCGACCGCGTCGAGGTCGGAGAAGTCGAGCCCGGCGTCGGCCATGGCCTTTTCCACCACCGGGCAGAGGTTCTCCACGTGGTGGCGGGAGGCGAGCTCGGGCACCACCCCGCCGTAGGGGGCGTGGATGGCGGTCTGGGTGGACACCACGTTCGAGAGGATGCGGCGGCCGTCCTCCACCACCGCGGCCGCGGTCTCGTCGCAGGAGGTCTCGAGGGCGAGGATCGCTCACTGAAGGAGCTTCGCGAGGCTCGCCTCGAAGGGGGGGCGGGCGACGCCCCGCTCGCACACGATGGCGGTGACGTAGCGGGCGGGGGTCACGTCGAAGGCGGGATTGCGTACCGAGACTCCCGCGGGAGCCAGGCGCCGGCCGCCGTGGTGGGTGACCTCGTCCGCCGAGCGCTCCTCGATCGGGATGGCGGAGCCGTCGGGGGTGGCGAGGTCGATGGTGGACACGGGGGCGACCACGTAGAAAGGGATCCCGTGCTCCCGGGCGAGGACGGCCACCGAGTAGGTCCCGATCTTGTTCGCGACGTCGCCGTTGCGCGCGATGCGGTCCGCGCCCACCACCACCACGTTGACCTCGCCCCGCGCCATCATGAAGCCGGCCATGCTGTCGGCGATGAGGGTGGTCGGGATCCCGTCCTCGCATCAGCTCCCAGGCGGTTAGGCGCGCGCCCTGCAGGTAGGGGCGGGTCTCGTCCGCGAACACCTGCACGATCTTGCCCTGCCGAGCCGCCGAGCGGATCACCCCGAGGGCGGTGCCGTAGCCGGCGGTGGCCAGCGCTCCCGCGTTGCAGTGAGTGAGCACACGCGCGCGCTCCGGCAGGAGGTCGGCCCCCAGGTCTCCCATCCGCCGGCAGCCCTCCACATCTTCTTGTTGTATGGCGAGGGCCTCCTGCAGGAGGCGGTCGCGAAGGGCCCTTTCGCCCGGGGAGGTCGCGAAGCACCGGCGCATCCGCTCGATGGCCCAGAAGAGGTTGACGGCAGTGGGACGGGTGGCCGCGAGGTCCGCGCACATCCCGTCGAACTCACGGCGGAGCGCCTCCCCTTCGGCAGGCGACGCGCGGACGCCGAGGGCGAGGCCGAGGGCGGCGGCCACGCCGATGGCGGGCGCTCCCCGGATCGCCATGCCCCGGATGGCCTCCGCCACCTCCCGGTGGTCGCGACAGCGCAGGAAGACCTGCTCGTCGGGGAGGCGGCGCTGGTCGATCATCACCACCGCGCCCTCTTCCCACATTACGGTCGGAACCACGCCACCCTCCCCCAGAAGCCATCGTAACGCAGGTTGTCCGGCCGCCGATTTTCCTGACGGGTCTGGCCCCGCCTCGCTAGAATGGAGGAAGGAGCATGGCCGCGATCTCGGTTGAGCAGGCGCTCGAAACCGTCCTCTCCCACACTCCCACCCTGCCCGCGGAGGAGGTCCTCCTCACCGACGCGCTGGGCCGGGTGATCGCGGAGGACGTGCGCTCCGACCTCGACATGCCGCCCTTCGACCGCTCGGCCATGGACGGCTACGCGGTGCGGGCGGGCGACACCGCGAACGCTCCCGTCGTCCTGGAGGTGATCGGGCAGGTGCGAGCCGGACAGGTGCCCGACCGTCCCCTCGAGCCGGGCAAGGCGGTGCAGGTCATGACCGGGGCGCCCGTCCCTGCCGGGGCCACCGCGGTGCAGCCGGTGGAGAAGACGCGCGCCCTCGAGGACGGCCGCCGCGTCGAGATCCTGGTGCCGGTGGAGACGGGGGCCCACATCTCCCGGATGGGCTCAGAGGTGCAGAGCGGCGACCTCGTCTACGAGCAGGGCCAGGCCCTGGACCCGTCCGGCCTCGCCGTTCTCGCCAGCGTGGGCAAGGGCCGGGTGCGCGTGGGGAGGCGTCCTACCGTTTCCGTCGTGGTCACGGGGGACGAGCTCGTGGACGTGTGGACGAAGCCTACGGGCGGGCAGATCCGCAACAGCAACGGTCCCGCGGTGGTGGCGCAGGCCCGCTGGGCGGGGGCCGACGTGCGCGATCTCGGGCGTGGTGCCCGACCAGGCGGATCGGATTGCCGAAGCCGTGCGCGCGGGCTTCGCCTCCGACGTGCTCGTCCTCTCCGGGGGCGTCTCCGAGGGTGCCTTCGACCTCGTGGAGCCGGTGCTCCTGCGCTTCGACGTCGGCCTGGTCTTCACGAAGGTGGCGATCAAGCCCGGGGCGCCCCTGGTGTTCGGCCGCCGCGGGGAAAAGCTCGTGTTCGCCCTGCCCGGCAATCCCGTCTCCGCCCAGGTGACTTTCGATCTCTTCGTCCGCCCCGCCCTCCTGCGCATGCAGGGGTCGCGGATCGTGGTCCGCCCCCGCGTCGCGGTCGAGCTCCTGGAGCCGGTGAGGAACCGCTCGGGGCGCAAGGCCCATCTCCCCGCGCGTGTCCGCTTCGAGGACGGGCGCCTCGTGGCCCGGCCCGTGACCTCCCAGGGCTCGGCCGACCTCGTGGCCCACGCCCGGGCCAATTCCCTCGTCGTGCTGGAGGCGGACCGTGTGCGCGCCGAGGCCGGCGAACGGGCGGATGCGATCCTCCTCGGGAACTTCCTCGAGCGTGACGGCGCGCCGCTCTAGGCGGAGGCTCAGCCACCTCGACGCGTCCGGAAGAGCGCGCATGGTCGACGTGTCGGGCAAGGCCGCGACCGCCCGCGAAGCCGTGGCGCGCGGCCGCATCCGCATCGCGCCCGCGGCCCTGCGCCTCCTGCGCGCGGGAAAGCTGCCCAAGGGCGGCGTGGTGGAGGTCGCGCGCCTGGCCGGGATCATGGCCGCCAAGCGCACCGCGGAGACGATCCCCCTCTGCCATCCCCTGCCGCTCTCGCACGTGGACGTGGACCTCGTTCCCCGCCGCGACGGGTTCACGATCGAGGCCCGCGTGCGTACGGAAGGAAAGACGGGCGCGGAGATGGAAGCCCTGCACGCGGTGGCGGTGGCTGCCCTCACCGTGTACGACATGGTCAAGGCGGCGGACAAGGGGATGGAGATCGGCGGCCTCGTGCTCGTGAGCAAGTCCGGGGGGAAGAGCGGGGACTGGAGACGCGCTCGGAGGCGTCGCTGAACCGCTCCCCGGGTGGGGCGAGGTCCGCGCCGGCGTCATCGTGCGCCTCTCCTGAGCGACGGGGCATGAAGCGGCGCGCGCGGATTGTCCTCGTCGTCCTGGTCGTGCTCGCCGCGGGGGCCATGGCACTTCTCCGCTCCCGGGAGCGCCTCCCCGACGACGTCCGGGGCGGGCTCGTGTTCGTGAGCGACCGCGACGGCGTGAGCTCCCTCTACTGGCGACGGCTGCCCCGGGACCGGGAGCGCCGCCTCACCCACACGAGCGAGCCGGTGAGCGAGCCCGCGATCTCCCCCGACGGTACCCAGGTCGCCTTCGCCATGGGCGGCCGCATCGGGCTCGTGGCCGTGGCCACGGGCGAGGTCCGGATGCTCACCCTGGGCGTCGAATGGAAGGACGCCGCTCCCGCGTGGCGTCCCGACGGCAAAGGCCTGGTCGTGGCCGCGCGACGCATCGCTGGAGAGGGCTCGGGGCTGCACGTCCTCGACCTCGCGATCTCGGGCGAGAACGAGCGCCATCCCCTCACCCAGAGCCGCGGCCTGGACGACCAGAGCCCGACGGTGAGCCCGGACGGCTCCTACGTGGTCTTCGTCCGCGAGGACAACCTCTGGCGGGTGAGCCTGGCCGACGGCCACACCAGCCGCCTCACCGGCGGGTTCAAGAAGTCCCGGGCCCCGCGGTTCCATCCCTCCGGCCGCATCGTCTGCCTGTGGACGGAGGGAAAAGTGCAGGGGATCGACGTGCTCGACGCGGACGGGAAGAACCGGGAGACGCTCTGGCAGGGCGCCATCTACTACCGGCGCCTCGCCCCTTCCCCCGACGGGCGGTACTTCGCGGCCACGTTCTCCTACGACCTCGCCTTCCATCCCGCGGACGCCTTCAAGGCCCGCCAGACGGAGGAGGTGCGCCTGCTCGACGCGCGGGGCCGGCCCCTCTTCCGGCTGGAGTACTCGTGGCGGCACGACAACCACTCGCCCGACTGGGCCGGATAGAGTTATAAGATCGGCGGCCCGGAGGTGGCGCGCATGGCGGTCTGTCCCGAGTGCGAGGCCGACATCGAGATCGACGAGTTCGACGTCGACAAAGGTGAGATCATCAGCTGCCCGGAGTGCGGGGTGGAGCTGGAAGTGGTGGGCCTGTCCCCGCTGGAGCTGGACCTCGCACCGCAGGAAGAGGACGAGTGGGAGGAATGACGACGGGGATCTTGGAGAAGCGGCAGGCGTTGGAGCGAGGGCTCGCGGAGCTGGGCTCCGTGGTGGTGGCCTTCAGCGGGGGAGTGGACAGCTCCCTCCTCGCGGTGGTGGCCCACCGCGTCCTGGGCGCGCGGAGCCTGGCCGTCACCGCCGACTCCGACTCGCTGGCGGAGGCCCAGCGCGCCCTCGCCCTCTCCGTCGCCGCCCGCTTCGGCTTCCCCCACCGGGTCATCCGGACCCATGAGCTGCAGGACCCGAGCTACCTGCGCAACGAGCCCGATCGCTGCTACCACTGCAAGAGCGAGCTCTTCCGCCGGCTGCTGCCCCTGGCCGCGGAAGAGGGCCTTGCCCACGTGGCCTACGGCCTCATCGTGGACGACCTCTCCGACTTCCGTCCCGGCCACCGGGCGGCGGCGGAGGCGGGGGTCGTCTCTCCGCTCGCCGATGCCGGGCTGGGCAAGGAGGACGTGCGTGCCCTGTCGCGGGAGCTGGGCTTGCCCACCTGGGACCTCCCCTCGTCGCCCTGCCTGTCCTCTCGGCTCCCCTACGGCACCCCGGTCACGGTGCAGGCGCTCCGCCGGATCGAGCGCGCGGAAGAGGGGCTGCGGGCTCTCGGCTTCCGGGAGCTGCGCGTCCGGCACCTCGGGGACACGGCGCGGGTGGAGATAGCACCCGCGGAGATGGGGCGGCTCGACGAGCCGGGCTGCCTGCGGGCGGTCGAGGAGGCGGTACGGGCGAGCGGATATGGCACCGTGCACGTGGACCCCGAGGGGTATCGGAGGGGCCGGCTGAACCAGGTCGTGCGGGGGGGCCTTTCCGCGCCCGAAGAGCGTGCGGACGCACCGGACGGTCGCTGAGCGACGCCAGATCCCGATGCACGGGCCGATCGCTTCGCGATATGATGTGTGTTCGGCTAACTGGAGGGGACCATGTTCAATCTCGGCTTCCCCGAGATGCTCCTCATCTTCGTCATCATCGTGCTCATCTTCGGCACCACCCGGCTTCCCGAGCTCGGGCGGGGCCTCGGAGAAGGCATCCGCAACTTCAAGAAGTCGATGAAGGACGAGCCCGAGGAAGACGTCGACAAGAAGCGGACGTGACCGCTCCGCGCCGCGGCGCGGGTCCGGGGGCAACGATGGGCGGGCACCGCGAGGGCCCGCCCCCTCAACCGAGGAGGGTGGCAGCATGAGGCTGAAGCACTGGGCGGCAACAATCACGCTCATTCTCGCGGTCGTTTTCGTCGGTGCTTGCGGCAAGCCCAAGCCCCCCGCGCCTCCGCCGCCCCCGCCCCCCATCGCTCCCGCCACGCCGCCTCCGGCTCCGCCCCCCTCGACCCGGCCGGAGGTCCCCCAGGTCGACGAGTATGGGCGCCTCAAGGCCATGGGCGCGGACGAGATCGACCGCATGGGCCTGCTCGCCGACATCCACTTCGACTACGACAAGTCGGACATCCGCGAAGGCGACCGCGCGATTCTCAACAAGAACGCCGAAGTGCTCAAGAAGTTCGACTTCCTCCGGCTGACCGTGGAAGGGCACTGCGACGAGAGGGGGAGCGTCGAGTACAACCTGGCCCTCGGCGAGCGCCGGGCCCGGGCCGCCTACGACTACCTGGTGTCCCTGGGGGTGACCGTGGAACGCCTCAAGACCGTGTCCTACGGCAAGGAGATCCAGGTCTGCTCCGAGTCCACCGAGGACTGCTGGGCCCGTAACCGCCGCGCAAAGTTCACGGTGACCGGCAAGGCGCGGTGATCGAGAGGTTTGACACCTCTCCCTTCGATGCCGTCTAATTTCCGTGTGCCCGGGACGCTGCCGGTAGTGTCGGCGCGCCAATGAGCGACCAGCCTCCCCCAACTCCGCCGGCGGCAGCTCCGCCCAAGGAGCTCACGGGAAAAATCGGTAAGTACGAGATCATCAAGCTCTTAGGCAAAGGGGCCATGGGCCAGGTCTACCTGGCCCAGGACACCATGCTCGAGCGCGACGTGGCGCTCAAGGTGATGCTGGCCAGCATCGCCGACGATCCCGAGCTGAAGACGCGGTTCGAGCGCGAGGCCCAGGCCGTCGCGCAACCTGACCCACCCGAACGTGGTGACGGTCTTCGAGCTCGGCTACCACACCGACGGCTCGCCCTACATCGTCATGGAGCTCCTGAAGGGCCTGGACCTCCAGAAGGCGGCCCGCCAGACCCCCCCCATGACCGTGGAGCAGAAGGTCGCGATCATCGTGCAGGTCCTGGGCGGGCTGGCCCACGCCCACAAGGCCGGGATCGTCCATCGCGACATCAAGCCCGCCAACATCTTCATCGGTGACGACGGCGCCGTGAAGATCATGGACTTCGGGGTGGCCCGCATCACCACCGCGTCCATGACCGGGCACCGGCAACATCGTGGGGACCGCCGACTACATGTCCCCGGAGCAGGTGAAGGGCGAGCAAGGTCGACGGCCGCAGCGACGTCTTCAGCGTGGGCTGCATGCTCTTCGAGCTGGTGGCGGGTCGCCGCCCCTTCCACTCCGACAACTTGATGGCGATCTTCTACAAGATCACCCACGAGGAGGCCAACTTCGACCTCATCCCCCAGGGCGAGGAGTACGACGCGCTCGTGCCCATCCTCAAACGGGCAATGTCCAAGGACCTCTACCAGCGCTACCAGAACGCGTACGAGTTCGCGATGGACCTGAAGACCTGGCTGCAGGCCCACGCCACCACCGCCACTGCCCAGCACGCGCTCGAGGCGCTCGTGGACCTCGATGCGCCGGCGGACGCATCGGGCGCATTCCAGGCGGTGGACGGCCCGGAGCCGGGCGGGACCGTCGACCTGGGGCCCGGCCGCCGGACGCGGTCGGGCACGCTCTCCGGACGGCCCATCACGCGGGCGCCCGGACGGTCGACGCTCTCCGGCACCCGGGGCGCCGGGCCCACTCTCGTCGATGCCGGTACCGGTGTCGGGGGGACGCAACGAGCGGGCACCACCCGGCTCGGGGCGGCGGTGCCGCCCACCGTTGCGCGTCCGGGGCCTCGGCCCGCGCCGGCGCCTTCGAGCGCCCCCGTGTTGCCGATCATGGTCGGTCTCCTGTTCGTGGCCGTCCTCGGGCTGGGCGGGTACGTCTACTGGAAGGCACAACAGCCCCCGCCCGCGCCCCCCGAGACGATGGCCGTCGCGCCGCCCGTGACCGCCCCGCCGCCCACTCTAGAAGCCACGCCCGCCCCCACCGTCGCGCCGCCCCCGACGTTCGCGGAGGCCACGGGCAAGTCGGCGGTGGCCATGAAGGCGGCCCAGGCCGCCTTCCGCGCCGGCAGCTACGACAAGGCCGTCGCCTCCGCGCAGCAGGCGCTGCGTGAGGATCCGGGGAACGCGGACGCGCAGAAGCTGGTGGACAACGCGCTCAGCGGGCAGAAGGCGCAGGCCCGGCTCAAGGCCGCGGAGGCGGCGCTGCAGAAGCGCGACTTCGCGGTCGCGGAGACCGAGGCGAACGCGGCGCGCAGTCTCGCCCCCTGGGACGCGCAGATTACGGGCATGCTCACGCGGATCCGCGACGCCCAGCTCCAGGCGCAGCGCGAGGCGGAGCAGAAGGCGGCCTCGCAGGCGGCGGCGGCGGCGCAGCAGGCCGCCACCCAGGTCGCGGGCCTGCTCAACCAGGCGGACTCGGCCCTCTCCAACCGACAGTACGACGCCGCGATCAAGCTCTACGACGACGCGCTGCGGCTCGATCCCACGAATGCGCGCGCGGGCCAGGGACGGACGGGAGCCATCACCGCGCGCACGGTGGCGGAGGCCGCGGCCTCCGGTGGCGGAGGCGCCCGCGGCAAGGGGTTCGTGGCCAGCCGCACCCAGGCCTCGAGCTCCGAGACAAAGTCGGGCAGCGTCCCCGAGGGCTTCGAGGACTCGGCGGGAGTGGTGGTGAAGAAGGGGACGCAGGAGGCGGAGCTTCCCGGCAAGATCAACTTCGACTTCAGCCCGGAAACGGTCAAGGCGGGCGAGCGCTTCACTGCCAACATCGTCGTCCTCAACGAGGGGATGGCCCCCATCCAGATCCAGTCCGTGGTCGTGACCACCACCGTGAACGGCAAGCGGTCGGGCGGGGTGCCGGTCCCGCCCCTCGCCAAGGAAGTGGCCCCCCGCCAGAAGACGGTGGTGCTGTCCCTCTCCGACATGTGGAAGGAGGACACCACCTCCTGGACGATGGAAGTCATGGTCCGGACGATGCGGGGTGAGACGTACAAGAACTCGGTGAAATGGCAGTGAGGGAGCCCTCATGACCCGCGCTCGCGTGCTTCTCCTGGCCGGACTCCTGGCCGCGCCCGTCCCCGGATCTGCCGACGACGCGCCGTCGATCGACCACCAGCCCGTGCCGTGCACCGTCCCCGACAAGGCGATTTCGCTCTGCGCGTCGATCAGCGACGACGTCCAGGTCGTCACCGCCCGCGTCTACTTCCGCAAGGCGGGGCAGGACTTCTACAACTACGTGGACATGGCCTTCACCGGTCTCAACTACTGCGCCACCCTGCCCGCGCCCCGCGAGGGCAGGATCAAGACGATCGAGTACTACCTGCAGGCGGCGGACGACCAGTTCCAGCCCACCCGCACGAGCACCTACCAGCTCCCGGTCCAGCCCGAGAACGTCTGCGAGTTCGCGCCGGTGGAGAAGGACGCCAAGAAGCTGGCGGCGATCAAGGTGTTCGCCACCAACAAGAAGCAGGGCCGAAAGCTCGACGACTCCTTCGTCGAGACCGGGGTCACCTACGTCCCGGTGCAGGCCCGATAACCGCCGCCTCGCCCTCCTCGTCCTGCTCGCCTCGGGGGCGGCCCTTCCCGCAGGGGCCGCCGTCCGCTTCGAGGTCGGAGGCTCGGTCCGGCCCCTCCCCCGTGAGGAATCGCTCGATGTCCACGTGGACGTGCGGAACGCGGGCGACCAGCCGGTCCCGTCGCTGACCGTGGTCGGCGAGCTGTTCGGGCGGCGGGAAGAAGCGCGGGTCGCGGGCGAAATCCCTCCCGGTGGGACCGCGAGCGTGGTCCTGCGCTATCCCGACGAGGTCCCCCGCCCCGGGGTCCACGCCCTCCTCCTGCGCCTGGACTATCCCGAAGGAACGGCTCCCGATGCGACCGGCAACGTCGCCACCGCGAGCGAGCCGGCGTACCTGCTCCTCGCGCTCGGACAGGACGCTCCGCCCGCCGTCCGGATCGCGGCGTCGCCGATCGAGATCGACGCTCGGGGCGCCATCCCGTTCACGGTCGAGAGCGCGGACGGGGCGCCGCACCGCGTGCGACTGCGGGCCCTCACCGCGCGGGGACTCCTCGCCGAGGGCACGCCGCGAGGTCGACGTCCCCGGCCAGGGAGCGGTTCCGTCCGCGATCGCGCTGCGCCGCGCGGGCGCGCTGCGCGGATCGCACCTCGGGTTGCTGCTAGTCGCGGAGACCGTGGACGGCCCGGTCGCGCGCACCAGCGTGACCGCGGCCGAGGTGGTGATCACAAGCGAGCCGGGGCTCCTTCCCCGGCTCCGGCCTGTCCTGTTCGTACTCGGCGGCCTGCTCGCCGCGGCTGCGCTCGTCGTGGAGCTTCGGCGGCCGCGTGTCCCGCCGCCGGTCCCGTGATCCGCGCCGAGACGTACGGCGAGATCGTCCACCTCCGTCTGACCCGCACCGTCCTGGGCCGGCCCCTCTTCTGGACGGGCGCCTACCTCGTGGACGGGCTCCTCCTCGACTGCGGCCCGCCCGCGACCGCCCGCGAGCTGCTGCGGGCGCTCGAGGGCCGGCGGGTCGACGGCCTCGTCCTGACCCACCATCACGAGGACCACGTGGGGGCGGCGCCCCTGCTGCACGCGGCACGGGGGCTCGTGCCGCGCGTGCACGGGGAAGGCGTCGCCCTCCTCGAGCACGGGTTCGTGCAGGAGAACTACCGGCGCCTCGTCTGGGGCCGGCCCCCCCGCTTCCGCGCGGAGGCGCTGGGGGCGGACGTCGAGGGGCGGAGCACCCGCTTCCGCGTCGTCCATTCTCCCGGCCACAGCGTCGACCACGTCTGCCTCTTCGAGCCCGAGCGGGGCTGGCTCTTCACCGGCGACCTCTTCCTCGCCGAGCGGCTGCGCTACCTGCGGTCGGACGAGGAGCTGGACCGCCTCATCGCCTCCCTCGAGGAAGTGGGGCGGCTCCCCGCGCAGGAGGTGTTCTGCGCGCACCGCGGGCGCGTGCGGGGGGGCGTGGCAGCGTTGCGGCGCAAGACGGAGCATCTTCGCTCGCTGCGGCAACGGGTTCTCGACCTCCTGGAGGAGGGCCTGCCCGAAGGCGAGGTGGCGCGGCGCGCGATCGGCCCCGAGGGGCCGATGAGCTGGTTCAGCCTCGGCCGCTTCTCCGTACGCAACTTCGTGCGCTCGATCGCGCGCGGCCGGGCCGGTTGACTCCCGTGCTACCCTTCCGGCCCGAACAGGTCTCTACCAAGGAGGAGATGCGGTGGAATTCCTGAACGCCCTCTTCCGCTGGGTCCACATCCTGGCCGGGATCGTCTGGATCGGCATGCTGTACTTCTTCAACTTGGTCAACGGCCCCTTCCAGGGGACGATGGACGGCGACACCAAGAAGAAGGTGGTACCCGGAGCTGATGCCCCGCGCCCTGTTCTGGTTCCGCTGGGGCGCGGCCTGGACCTGGCTGACCGGGCGTCCTTCTCCTGGTGCTCGTCTTCTATCACGGGGCATCATCTTCGACGGCCGGACGAGACCTGGACCCCCGGCGCCATCGGCCTCATCGTCTTCGTCTTCGTGGCCCCCTTCGTCTACGACGCCCTGCACAAGAGCGGCGCTCGCGCAAGAACCCCAAGGTGTTCGGCACCGTCGCCTTCGTCCTCGTCGACGTCGTGATCTGCCTGATGGCGACTGGGGCGGCTTCAGCTACCGAGCGCTCAACATCCACCTGGGCGCCCTCTTCGGCACGATCATGGCCTTCAACGTCTGGTTCCGGATCTGGCCCGCGCAGCAGAAGATCATCACGGCGGTCAAGGAGGGGACGGCCCCCGACGCCGCCCTCGTCTCCCTGGCGGGGACGCGCTCGCGACACAACATCTACATGTCGGTGCCGCTCCTCTGGGCGATGATCAACCAGCACACCACGACCGTCGCCGGCGGCAACCTCGGGATCCCGGAGTCGTTCGCGTTCGTGACTGCTACCTGGTCGTCATCCTCGTCGGCTGGCACGTGGTGTGGCACCTCTACAAGAGGCGGGCCAGGTCAAGGGATTCTGAGCGGCAAGGGGCGCCGCGCTCCGCGTCCCGATCGGCTCCGCGCGGCGTGATCGGTCTCACTTGACAGCCGCGCGAGCTACCACCTATGGTGTAGCTGGGGATGGAAAAGCCCAAGGACTACTATCAGATCCTCGGTGTGGCCCGTGACGCCACCCCGGCCGCCATCAAGCGAGCCTATCGACGTCTGGCCAAGAAGTACCACCCCGACGTCGCGAGCGAGGCCCTGGTGCCCGAGTTCCAGGAGCTCCAGGCGGCCTACGAGACCCTCACCGACGCCGAGCGGCGCCGGCGCTACGACGAGAGCCTTTGGCATGCGGAGAGGGCGCTCCCCTGTCCTGGTCCTTCGTGCGGAGCCCGGCCGCGGGCGACCTGCGCCGCCCGTTCCAGCCGGGCAGCCTGTCGCGGCGAGATCCTCCTCACGCCGCGAAGAGGCGCGCCGCGGGAGGCGTGCTCCCCCTCGACGTGCCCGTCTCCACGACCTGCCAGGCCTGCGACGGCACCGGCGGATTCGTCTTCGACTGCGAGCGCTGCGGCGGCGAGGGCAAGGTCGAGCGGCGGCTTCCCGTGCCCGTTCGCATCCCCGCCGGCGTGCGCGACGGGGACGGTGTTCCAGGTGGCGGTCGACGATCCCGCCGTGCTCTCGATCTTCCTGACCGTCCACATCCGCTACTTCTAGCCGGCCCGAAGAGCCTCATGGACGCGGAAGAGATCCGGCGCATCGCGGCGGAGAGTGCTCGCCCTCAAGCAGCGCTTCTTCGACGAGAACGCTGCCCTCCTTCTGGAGGTGGGCGGCCGGATCGCGGAGGCGCTCCGGGCCGGAGGGCAAGGTGCTCGCCTTCGGCAACGGCGGCTCCGCCGCCGACGCCCAGCACCTGGCGGGAGAGCTGGTGGGTCGCTTCCGGCGCGAGCGTCCGGGCCTGGCCGCCCTCGCCCTCACCACCGACCCGTCCGTCGTCACCGCCCTCGGCAACGACTTCGGCTTCGAGGCGGTGTTCCGCCGCCAGGTGGAGGCCCACGGGCCGCCCCGGGGACGTGGCCGTCGGGATCAGCACCTCCGGGCGGTCGCCGAACGTCGTCGAGGCGCTGCGGGCTGGCGCGCGGGGCGTGGACTCATCACCGTGGGCCTCACCGGCGGCGGGGGCGGGCCGCCTGCGCGGTCTGGTCGACTACCTGATCGACGTCCCCCACCCGGACACGCCAGCGGATCCAGGAGGTGCACGCCATGGTCGTCCACGTCCTGTGCCAGATCGTCGAGGAGGCCGTCGGTCCTTGAAGGCCCGGCCGGCGCGCCGTCGCCGCTCCCTCCCGCCGCTGGTCCTGGACGGCGTGCCACCTATCCGCTGGCGGCTCGCAAGAGCAAGGTGTCGCCTTCGGGACTTCGCCCGCCCCCACGCGCGCGGTGCGCGCGTGCGCGACTTCCTGGACTCGGTCTGCCCCGCATCCTCGCCGGAGACACGCTGCGGCGGCTCGCCGGCGAGATCCGCGCGGGCCCGCGCCCGAGGCAAGCCGATCCTCTGGGGACTGGGCGCGCACGTGCTCAAGGTCGGCCTCTCTCCGGTGCTCGTCGACCTCATGGAGAAGGGCTTCGTCACCGGGCTCGCCCTGAACGGGGCCGGCATCGTCCACGACTTCGAGCTGGCGGTGGCCGGCCACACCTCCGAGGACGTGGAGGCCGGTCTGGGAGCGGGCGACCTTCGGGATGGCGCGGGAGACGGGCGAGGAGGTCAACCGCGCCATCGTGGAGGGCGATCGCGACGGCCTGGGGCTGGGGGCCGCCATCGGCCGCTACCTCGACCCGGCGTCGCCCGCGTCACCTCGGAGTCAGCCTCCTGGCCGCCGCCCATCGCCTGGGCCTGCCCGCCACCGTCCACGTCGCGGTGGGCACCGACATCGTGCACATGCACCCGGCCTGCGACCCTGCCGCCCTCGGGCCGCGCCACCCACCTCGACTTCCGCCTCTTCGCGGCGCAGGTGGCGCGCCTGGGCGGCGGCGGCGTCTACCTCAACGTGGGCTCCGCGGTCCTGCTGCCCGAGGTGTTCCTGAAGGCCGTGACCCTCGCCCGCAACCTCGGGCCATCCCGCTGCGCGACTTCGCCACCGCCAACCTGGACTTCATCCAGTCCTACCGTCCCCAGCACCAACGTGGTGCAGCGGCCGACCCGGGGCGTGGGGCGCGGCTACAGCCTCACCGGTCACCACGAGATCCTGCTGCCGCTGCTGGCGGCCGCGCTGGCCGAGGGCTTCGGCCGGCCATGACCGCCCCGATAAGGGCCGACCTTTCCGGCCGGATCTGCCTGGTGACGGGAGCCACCGCCGGCATTGGTCGGGCCGCCGCGGAGGAGCTGGCCCGGTTGAAGGCGCACGTGGTGCTCGGGGCACGGAACGCGGCACGGGGCGAGACGGCCCGGCGCGAGATCATCGCCGCCACCGGGAATCGGCAGGTCGAGGTCCTGCTCGTGGACCTGTCGAGCCGCCGGTCGATCAGGGAGGCGGGGCGCGCCTTTCGAGAAACGCGCCCCGCCTTGAGTGTCCTCGTGAACAACGCCGGGGTCTGGCTCCAGAAGCGCCAGGAGAGCGTCGAGGGCGTGGAGATGACCTGGGCCACGAACGTCCTCGGCTATTTCCTCCTCACTCACGAGCTGCTCCCCGCCCTTCGCGCGGCGGACAAGGCGCGCGTCGTGAACGTGGCCTCGCAGTTCGCGGGCGAGCTCGACCTGGGCGACGTCGAGTTCGAACGCCGCAAGTACGAGGGCCGCACCGCCTACGCCCAGAGCAAGCAAGCCGACCGCATGCTGACCTGGGCGCTTGCCCGGCGCCTGGCCGGGACGAGCGTCACCGCCAACGCCATGCACCCGGGCTTCGTGAGCACGGAGCTCTTCGGCAAGGCGGGAGGGTGGTTCGGGCCCGTGGCTTCGGCCTTCGCGCGGCTGCAGGCGCGGCGGCCCGCGGAAGGCGCCGACACCGCGGTCTGGCTCGCCGCGAGCCCGGAAGCCGAGGGCCGGAGCGGTCTCTTCTGGATCGACCGTGAGGAGCACCGTTGCCGCTTCCGCAATCCCGAGCGGGAGGACGCGCTCCACTCGCTCTGCGAGAGGATGACCGCCGCCTGATCGGGTAGACTGCTTTTTCCATGTCCGCCCCGCGACCCCAGTTCAAGGTGGGCCTCGTGCAGATGGCGATGTCCACGCGCCCGGAGGAGAACGTCGAGAAGGCGGTGGCCCGCGTCCGCGAAGCGGCCCGGGCGGGGGCTGAGGTCGTGTGCCTTCCCGAGCTCTTCCGCACCCCGTACTTCTGCCAGAAGGAGGACGCGGCCCTCTTCGATCTCGCGGAGCCCGTGCCCGGTCCCAGTACGGAGGCCTTGGGCCGCGCCGCGAAGGACGCGGGAGCGACGGTGGTGGTGCCCGTGTTCGAGCGACGCGCTCCCGGCCTGTACCACAACAGCGCGGTCGTCCTCGGGCCGGACGGGCGGGCGCTGGGCCTCTACCGGAAGATGCACATCCCGGACGACCCGCTCTTCTACGAAAAGTTCTACTTCACCCCCGGCGATCTCGGCTTTCGGGCCTTCGACACACCCGTGGGGAAGATCGGCGCGCTCATCTGCTGGGACCAGTGGTACCCGGAAGGGGCGCGGCTCACCGCGCTGCAGGGCGCGGCCGTCCTCTTCTACCCAACCGCGATCGGCTGGCATCCGAGCGAGAAGGCGCCGCAGGGGACGGCCCAGCGCAGCGCCTGGCAGACGATCCAGCGCGCGCATGCGATCGCCAACGGGGTCTACGTGGCGGTGGTGAATCGGGTGGGCCACGAGGTGCCGCCGGAAGGCGGGGCCGGCCTCGAGTTCTGGGGGACGTCCTTCCTCGCCGATCCTTTCGGGGTAGTGGTGGCGGAGGCCGCGACCGACAAGGAGGAGATCCTGATCGGCGAGGTCAGCCTGCCCCGCATCGAGGAGGTGCGCCGGAACTGGCCCTTCCTCCGCGACCGCCGCATCGACGCCTACGCCGGCATCGACCGGCGCTTCCTCGACTGAAGGTGAGCGCGGCGGGGAAGGGCGGGCGGATGCCCGCCGAATGGGAGCGGCACGAGGCCACGTGGCTCGGCTGGCCGCACACGCTCTCCGACTGGCCCGGCCGCTTCGCGCCCATCCCCTGGGTCTACGGCGAGATCGTGAGGAGGCTCGCGCCGGGGGAGCGCGTGCGCATCATCGTCCCCGATGGGAGGACCGAGGGGCGCGCCCGCCACGTCCTGAAGCGGGTGGGGGCGGACATCGGGAGCGTCGAGTTCTTCCGGTGGCCTTCGGACCGAGGCTGGACCCGCGACAAGGGGCCGATCTTCGTCCATCGGGGCGGGGAGAGGGCGGTCGTGGGCTTCGGCTTCACCGGCTGGGCCAAGTATCCCGACTGGAAGAAGGACGCGGAGACGCCGCGCCGCGCGGCGAGGGCGCTGCGCCTGCCCCTGCAGCCCGTCGAGCACCGCGGACGGCGCGTCGTGCTGGAGGGCGGGGCCATCGACGTGAACGGCAGGGGGGCGCTTCTCACCACCGAGGAATGCCTGCTCGACCCCGCGGTCCAGGTGCGAAACCCCGGCTTCACCCGGAGCGACTACGAGACCGTGCTGCGCGAAGCCCTGGGCGTGACCCGTGTTCTCTGGCTCGGGCGTGGCATCGCGGGTGACGACACCCACGGGCACGTCGACGATCTCGCCCGCTTTGTGGACGCGCGCACGATCGTGCTGTGCCGCGAGAAGAACCCCGGGGACGCGAACTACCGGGCGCTCGAGGAGAACTGGGAGCGGGTGCCGGGATGGCGCCTTCCGGACGGCTCGCGGCCGGAGGTCGTGCCCCTGCCCATGCCCGCCCCGCTCGTCTTCGCCGCCCAGCGCCTGCCCGCGAGCTACGCCAATTTCTACGTGGCCAACGCGGCCGTGCTCGTGCCCACGTTCAACGATCCCGCGGACCGCCTGGCCCTGGGGGTGCTGGCCGACCTCTTCCCGGACCGCCCGGTGCTGGGGGTCCATGCCGTCGACCTCGTCTGGGGGCTGGGCACGCTGCATTGCCTCACGCAGCAGCAGCCCGCGGGGCTCGAGCCGAAGGGAGCCTAAGCCGCCGGGACCCGCTCCGGGGGGCCCTCGTCGTCCCGCTCGGAGCCGTCGTCCTTGAAGGAGGAGTCGATCTTCGCCCGCTCGACGGAACTCTCCATTTTCGGCAAGGACCGGGGAGCTATGGCCGAAAGCTCTCCGAGGAGTCCGGTCTTCACGATCGAGACGAGTTTGGTCTTCCCGCTCACGGGCAAACGTCCTTTCCGCGTGCGGAATGAATAACGGGGTCGAGCCACTGCCCGTTCCGCCCTTTTTTCGCTTTTTGGCACGAGGACGGAAACGATTGAAACAGTTAGTGTTCAGGCGAAGGTGTGACCGGAGCGACGCGGGAAAGAATCCTTCGCCGCCCCTGTGCAAAGTTCAATAGAATAGATTCAGGACCCCGATGAACTTACCCGGCCTGGGCCGGGGCCCTCTCCCGAGGGTGCCCCGGGCTCTGTGGCGTCTTGCTGTTGCTTCGGTCCTCCTCGGGGGGGCCGCTGCCCTCTTCACGGCCGGTTGCGGTGGCCCCGCGCCGAGCGCTCCCACGGCCTCCGTTCCCACCCCGGCCCCGACCCCCGTTCCCTCTCCCAAGGTCACCATCATCTCGATCGACGGGCTCCGGGGGGACGCCGTCGCCCAGGCCGCGGTTCCCAACATCCTCGGCCTGGCCCGGCGGGGGGCCTACACGTGGAAGGCCGAGACCGTCTATCCGTCCATGACCCTGCCCGCCCACACCTCAATGCTCACCGGCTTCCTCCCGACTGCGCACAAGATCCTCTGGGACGAGTATCGGGCGGACCAGGGCAACTGCACGGTGCCGACGATCTTCGCGGTCGCCCGGGCGGCTGGCCTCCGCACGGTGCTGGTGGCGGGCAAGGAGAAGTTCCGCCATCTGGAGGTGACGGGCACCATCGATTCCTTCGTCCTCACCTCGCGCGGCGACGCGGACGTGGCGAACCAGGCCATCGTCCAGATCGAGGCCGGATTCGACCTGATGTTCGTGCACTTCCCCGACCTCGACATCACCGGTCACGCCAAAGGCTGGATGTCCTCGGCCTACCTCGACCAGCTCGCGGTGGCGGACGAGGCGATCGGAAGGCTTCTCTCTGCCCTCCCAACGGAGACCACCGTGATCCTCACCTCGGACCACGGGGGACGAGCCACCGTCCACGGGTCGACGATCCCCGAGGACATGACGATCCCCTGGATCGTGGCGGGTCCGCGGATCCGGCCGGCGGGGCACCAACTGTCGAGGCCCGTCCGCACCGTCGACACCGCCGCCACCGCCCTCTTCGTGCTCGGCCTCCACCCCGCGGCGCAGGCCACCGGCGTAGTGGTTTCCGAAGCCTTCCCTGCGGAGTAGGAGAATCTACCGCCCGCCGGTCTGGGCGAGCACGTCCGACTCGCGGGCGGCGATGATCCCGCGCAGTCCGCCCACCCCCTGCTCGAAGTCGGCGTTGCTGAAGGGCTTGTTGGGATCGGCGAGCGCTGCCTCGCGGATCTGCGTGTAGGCCGTCTCCAGGCGCGGGGTCAGGTAGCGGTCGTTCACGAACGAGGTCACCGCCCGCCGCAGGGCGGCCACGTAGATCTGCTGCATGGCCGGATCGGCGATCAGGCGCCGCGTGAGCACGTTGGTGTCGATGCCCAGGAAGGCGGGCTGGCGGGCGGCCGCGAAGGCCGAGTCCTTGTCCCAGGGGAGGAACACGAAGCGCCGCTGCCCCCCGTACTGGTAGAGGTAGAAGTTGTTGGCTCCCTGCATTCCGACGATGCCGTCGCTCTCCGCGGTGGCGTTCTCCACCGCGAGGTGGGTGAGGAAGCGGTCGCGGTCCAGCCAGACTCCGATGTCGGCCGTGAAGGTGCCGTCGGTGGCTCCGTTGATCGTGCGCACGAAGTCCACGAGGCCGCTCGCGTCGAGATGGTCCTCGTTGGTCTGGGGCTCGAAGGGCACGGGCACGTAGTCCCCGGGGTCTTCGCCGAGGAAGGAGAAGTCCCAGGGGTAGGCGTACTGGTAGTCGAACAGGTTGCCGCTCTCCTCGCCGAGGCGGGCCTTGAGGAACGGCTTGCTGATGGGCTCCGTGACCTGGTAAAGCCCCCAGTACTGCCCGTTGATGAAGAGACGCGCGAACGCGTTGCGGGGCGCGGGGATGCCCATCCCCTCGAAGACGATGAAAGCGAGCCGCTCGCGCAGGAACGTCGGGTCCTGGACCTGGTTGTCGAGCACCATGGTCTTGTAGACCCCGTACTCCTGGGTGGAGACGTACTTGTTGAAGTCCACCTTGAGCGCGGGCTTTGCCTCGTCGCGGGAGCCCGAGCCGCGCGAGCGGATGCCGACCTGCCGCAGGACCGTGGTGTCGAGCGTGATGTCGCCGGCGTAGTAGTCGTTCGCCCGGAAGTTGTCCTGCAGGGCCCGCCAGTCCGAGGGATCGATGGAGATCCGGACCTCGTGCAGGCGCCCCTGGTCGAATATGGGGTCGGCCGCGGTCGAGGGGGTGGGGGTGGCAGCGGGGGAGGGCGAGGCCGTGGGGGTGGCCGCGGTGGGCGCACCTCCGCCCCCGGCGCAGCCGCCGAGGGCGACACCCAGGAGAACGGGAAGGACTCCCTGACGCATGACCTTCCTACTTCCCTAAGGTAACTCGAGCTGGAGCCGGGCGATCAAGCTCATGTAGTTGGTCTCGCGTCCGGGCTCGGGAGCGAGGAGCGGGTCCTCGAAACGCTCGACCACGACGTTTCCCTCGACCCGTATGCACGCCCGCAGCCACCAGGAGATCCCTCCCGTGAAGGCGCGGTCGCCGGCGGGGCGCACGTTGCGAGACCGGTCGCCCACGCCGGCAAAGCCGGTATTCGGCCCCTCGTCGTCGTAGCGCACCTCGTCGTAGCGGACGCCCAGCTCGATGGCCCCCGGCCCGTGGAACACCGGGTGCTCGGGCTTGATCGTCCGCCGCTTCCTCTCCCCGGTCACCAGCCACGTGGCGGAGGCCGACCATCCCCAGCCTTTGACCGCGGGCAGGTCCTCGAAGTTGGGCCCCTGGCCCTGGCGCTGCTCCGTCTGCTGCAGGTACTCGCCCTTCAGCCCCACCGGGCCACGGAGAAACGCGAAGTCCCCTCCGATCCATTGGCGTCGCCCGTCCACGAACTTGCGCTGGAAGAACTCGAATGAGGAATCGGCCTGCCCTTCCATGCCCTTCGGGCGCGGATCCGACGCGGATGTCTCCGTCTGGGCGCCGACGTCCCCCTGGGCGAAGGAGCCGCCGAGCTCCAACCCCTCGGCAGGGATCAAGACGAGGCGGGCCGCTCCCGTCGTCCCCGTGCGCCGGAAGCTCCGCCATTCGTCGCCCGCGAATACCCCCACCACGTACTCGAGCTTCTTCCCGATCTCGCCGTGGGCGATAGCACCCCAGTCCCGATCGGGCGCGAGGTTCCGGACGGGCAGCGAGCGTTCGATGAAGTCGAGGCGGCGGGCGGAGGTGAGCCATTCCGCGCTCACCGGCACCTTCTGGTGCCCGGCCCGGAGCCGAAAAGCCTTGGCGAATCGGTAGTCGAGCCAGGCGTCCCTCAGGCGCTGGACGTCGGTGTCCTCCTCGAAGTTCGCGAAGTCGCCGAAGTCCGCCTGCACCTGGAAGGACAGCCGCCGCCATTCCCCGTCGATGCCCAGGCGCAGGCGGGTGGGGTTCCAGTCCGGGCTCTGGAGATCCTGCGACTCGTCCCGGTTCTCCCAGTTCAGGAAGTCCAGGTAGTCGAGCTGGCCGTAGCCGTCGATCCCGATGTCGAAGTCGGCCTGCTTGTCGCGGTAACGAAGGCCGGGCCCGAACTTCCCTCCCTCTTCGCTGCCTCCCAGAGCACCGGCGGTGAGGAGGAGGAGGGCGATCCACCACGTCCGACCCGCACTCACGCCCCATCCCCGGCGAGGACCAAGGCACGGAGGGCGGAAAGAGCGTCGCGGAAGCGTAGAAGCCCCGCACGGTCGTCGGCGACCCAGAGCGTACCGCCCCCGTCCAGGCACAGCCCCTCCTGCTGGGCTCCCGGCAAGCGCGCCTCAGCCTCCACCGTTCCGTCCGGGCGCAGGACGAGCAGCCGGTCCCGCGCGTCCGCGATGACGAGCAGTCTGCCCAGGGCGGGACTCCAGGTGGCCCCGGTCAGGTCCCCCTGCCCGTCGAACTTCCAGCGCTCCACGACGCTCTCGCCGCCCAGCCGCTCGGGGGGGCGAGCGGGATCGAAGACCACCGCCACCACCATTGCCGGTGCGCGCTGGTGCACGAGGTAGAAGAGCCCGCCTCCGGGCCGCGCCGCATCCTCGCGAAAAGCCAGACCCTCGAAGCCGTGGCTCTTCTCCGCCGGGGCCTCGCCGAGCAGGGAGGGGCCGTCGAGACGGATCTCCCTGCGCTCCTCGCCCTGCGCGGGCTCGTAGAGGACGAGCGCCGACCGCCTTTCGGAGATGAGGACGAGCTGGCCGGTGACATCGTGCACGGCCACGTCCTCGATGTCGCCCTTCACCTTGTGGCGGGCGAGGATCCGACCCTCGCCGTCGAGCTCGACGAGCCGGCCTTCGTCGCCCACCAGGAAGAGATGGCCCGAACGTCGGTCGCAGGCGATACCCGAAGGCTCCCGGGCCCCACTCTCCGCCACCCGCTCGGGGGTCCCCAGGCCGGCAAGCCCGCGCGGCCGGGTTCGTTTCTCCTCCTTGATCAGCGACGGAGCCTCATCCGCCCGCGCGAGCGCGGCGAAGGCGAGCACAGTGATGAGGCCGGCGGCGAGCAGGGTCATGACCCGCAGACCCGCGTAGAGCCGGCGCAGGGCCGTGTACTTGTCCTGGTTGATCCGAGCCATGATGTGCGTCTGCACCGACAGCTCCGCGTTGAGCTGCCCGATCTTCACCTCCCGCCAGGCCCGGCGGTGCGCCTCGATGTCCCGCAGCACCACGTCTTCGTAGTAGCGAAGGCCCAGGGGGAAGTGCTCGGGGCCGGCCTCCCCCGGATACTGGAGCCGCGGGTTGAAGCGGCGCGGGCGAAGGGCTTCGATGGCCTGCAGGAAGAAGTAGACCGCCACCGAAGCGTAGACGACGAGGTAGACGCCGAGCCCGGAGCGCCAGCCGATGGGGATCAACTCGAGGAACTCGGTCCGGGTCGCGAGCAGGAAGGCGAGCACGTTGAGCGCGCCCATGATCACGAGGGCGAAGCGGGCCTTGCGGTCGGCGATCTCCAGGAGCTGGTGGGCCTCGTCGAGGGCGTCCACGAGGGCGCGGTAGCGCTCCCAGGCGTCGAGAGGTCGTTGTGCGTCCGCGGCCTGCTTCGCCTGCTTCTTGCGCCGCTTGTCCGCGTCCTTGTCGGTCTCGGGGGAGGGGGCGGGCCCCCCGGCGTCCTCCGTCCCCGGGCCTGCGCCCGCAGGCTTGTCGCTCACGGTCACCCTCAGCGCACGGCCCGCCGGGGAGCGGCCCGCGGCAGCAGGTCGGCGCAGGAACCGCCCGGTGTACGAGCTCCTTGATCCGCCGCCACCTGCTCGGGCGTGCCCGTGGCCACGACCCGGCCGCCGGCGTCGCCGCCCTCGGGGCCGATGTCGATGATCCAGTCGGCGGTCTTGATCACGTCCAGGTTGTGCTCGATCACGACCACGGTGTTGCCGGCCGAGACCAGGCGGTCGAGCACGCCGCAGCAGCTTCTTGATGTCGTCGAAGTGCAGGCCGGTGGTGGGCTCGTCGAGGATGTAGAGGGTGCGGCCGGTGGAGCGCTTCGACAGCTCGCGCGAGAGCTTCACGCGCTGCGCCTCGCCGCCCGAGAGCGTGGGCGAGGACTGGCCGAGGGCGATGTAGCCGAGGCCCACGTCGGCCAGGGTCTCGAGGGCGCGGCGGATCTGGGGGTGGTTCTTGAAGAGGACGCAGGGCCTCGTCCACGGTCAGGTCCAGCACGTCGGCGATGGAGAGGTCGTTGTACTTGACCTGGAGCGTGGCCTCGTTGAAGCGCTTGCCCTGGCAGACCTCGCAGGGCACGTACACGTCGGGCAGGAAGTGCATCTCCACGCGCTTCACCCCGTCGCCCTCGCAGGCCTCGCAGCGGCCGCCCTTCACGTTGAAGGAGAAGCGGCCCGGCGTGTAGCCGTGCATGCGCGCCTCGGGCAGGAGCGCGAAGAAGTCGCGGATCAGGTCGAACAGCTTGGTGTAGGTGGCGGGGTTGCTGCGCGGGGTGCGCCCGATCGGGCTCTGGTCGATGTCGATGACCTTGTCGATCTCCTGCGAGGCCCGTCGACCTTCGTCGTGGGCGCCCACCGGCCGCGTCGCTGCCGTGGAGGGCGCGGGCCACCGCCGGGTAGAGGATCTGGTTCACCAGCGTGCTCTTGCCCGCGCCCGGAGACGCCGGTGACGCAGACGAAGAGCCCGAGCGGGAAGTCGACGGTCGACGTCCTTGAGGTTGTTCTCGCGCGCCCCGACGCACGCGTGAGCTTGCGGCCGTCGCCCGCGCCGCCGCTCCCGCGGGCAGCTCGATCTCGCAGCGTCGCCGCGTCAGGTAGCGGCCGGTCAGGCTCTGCCTTCGACTTCATGACCTCGGCGGGCGTGCCCGCGGCCACGATCTCGCCGCCGTGGCGCCCCGCGCCCGGGCCGAAGTCGATGAGCCAGTCCGCCTCCTCCATGGCCTCGCGGTCGTGCTCCACCACCACCACGGTGTTGCCGATGTCGCGCAGGTGCTTGAGGGCCGCCAGCAGCTTCTTGTTGTCGCGCTGGTGCAGGCCGATCGAGGGCTCGTCGAGCACGTAGATGACGCCGGTCAGCTCGCTGCCGATCTGGCTGGCCAGGCGGATGCGCTGGCCCTCGCCGCCCGAGAGCGAGGGCGCGGGCCGGTCCAGGGTCAGGTAGCTGAGGCCCACGTCGAGCAGGAAGCGCAGACGGGAGCGGATCTCCTTGAGCAGCTCCGCCGCGATCTTGGCCTCCGCGCCCTTCAGGTCCAGGCGTGTCGAAGAACGCGTAGGCCGTCGGCGACGGAGAGCGCCGTGACCTCGGCGATGGTCCGGCCCGCGATCTTCACGCCCAGCGCCTCGGCGCGGATGCGCCGTCCCTCGCAGGCCGAGCAGGGGCGGTTGGAGAGGAACTTCTGGTAGTACTGCCGCATCTCCTCGGAGTGCGTCTCGCGCATGCGGCGCATCATCGAGTTGATCGCGCCCTCGTAGCGCATGCGGAAGGCGCCGGTGCCCCAGGAGCCCGTGACCTGGATGCGCACCCGCTCGTCGCCGGTGCCGTAGAGGATCACCTTGCGCTGGGCGCGCGGAGCAGCGTGCTTCCAGGGCTTGTTGAGGTCGATCCCGCGCTCGCGGGCCACCGCGCGCACGATGTCGGTGCCCCAGCTCGTCCCCTCGCCCACCGCGCCCAGCGGCTTCACCGCGCCCTCGTTGATCGAGAGGTCGGGGTTGGGGACCACCAGCTCGGGGTCCATCTCCATGCGCGTGCCGAGGCCGGAGCACTCGGGGCACATCCCCTGCGGCGAGTTGAAGGAGAAGAGCTGGGGCGTCGGCTCGGGGAACGAGATCCCGCAGTGGTGGCAGGCCCGGTGCTGCGGACATGCACCTTCTCGGGCTGGCCCTCGGGGGCGACGATCACCGATCCCCTCGCCGTAGCGCAGCGCGGTCTCCACCGAGTCGTGGAGCCGCTGCGCTCATGCCCGGCTTGGCGATCAGCCGGTCCACCACCGCGTCGATCGTGTGCTTCTTCTTCTTGTCGAGCCGGATCTCGTCCTCGAGCGAGAGCACGATCCCGTCCACGCGCACGCGGGTGAAGCCGGACTTGCGCACCTGCTCGAGGACGTCCCGGTGCTCGCCCTTCCGCTCCTTGACCAGCGGCGCCAGGACGCAGGAACTTCGTCCCCGCGGGCAGCTCCGCGATCTCGTGCACGATCTGCTGCGACGACTGCTGCGACACCGGCCGGCCGCACTGGTGGCAGGTGAGGCGTCCCACCCGCGCCCACAGCACGCGCAGGTAGTCGTGGATCTCGGTGATGGTGCCCACGGTGGAGCGCGGGTTGCCGCAGGCCGCCTTCTGCTCGATGGAGATGGTGGGGGCCAGCCCGCGGATCGAGTCGTAGACGCGGCTTGTCCATCTGGCCCAGGAACTGGCGGGCGTAGGCGTTCAGGCTCTCGATGTAGCGGCGCTGGCCCTCGGCGTAGAGCGTGTCGAAGGCCAGGCGCGACTTGCCGGAGCCGGAGACCCCGGTGAGGACCACCAGCTTCTTCTTGGGGATCTCGACGGTGACGTTCTTGAGGTTGTGCTGACGGGCGCCGGTGATGATGATGCGGTCGAGCTCCATGGGTCGCGCCTCGGGATTGCGGGAGACCCGCCGGGGAGGCGGGGTCAAAAGTTCGATGTTAGTCCCAAAAAAGCGCCGGGTCGAGCCCTATCGCCCGGACCCGATTAGACCGAGGGGTGGCGGTAGGCTCTCCGCCGCGGCAGTCCGGCCCCTCAGTTCGCGACCTGCGGCCCTTGGCCACGAATGTTCCCCAGGATACCGGCTTGCATGTCCCGGGTGTCTTCGGCGCTTCTCCGCCTGGCCACCACCTCATCGTAGAGCGACAGGTCGGTGGTGGCCGCGTCGTGAGCCTGCAGCACGTAGGAGCCGCAAAGGTGCTTGAGGTAACGGGTCCCGCCGATCTTCTGGTAGGACACCATGATCCGGTGGGGGTCCTCCCGGGTCCCATCCACGAGGCTGTAGGCCCACTCCTCGGCCCACGCGATCTTCACCCTGAAGAAGAGCGCGCCCAGGAAGACCGCGATGTCCACGCGATGGAACGCCAGGTACCCCGGACGCTCCAGCATGGTGGTCGAGAGCATCGTCTTTGTCATGTTCTTCACGTTGCGATGGTCGAGGAGCTTCGCGTACACGGCTCCGATGGGCATGTCTACGAGGGCGCGTCCCGCCGCCCAGTCGATACCGTTCGGGTAGGTCCCGAAGAGGCTGTTGTCCCGTCCTGCGATCATCGGGATAGGGGTGCGCAACGGGTCGACGATCTTCGCGGTGAAGTCGAAGCAGGGGGGGGGCGGCTCCCCGGCCTCACCAAGGGCGGCGACCGAGATCATCAGAACCCCCGCTCGGGCTATCGTCGTCGTCCTCACCACCGTCGTCTCGAAGAGGGCGCCTCTTCGGAGCCGTCAGCGCCCGGTGGAACCAAAGCCGCCGCCGCCGCGCTCCGTCGCGGCCAGGTCCGACGTGGGCAGGAACGCTGCGCGCTCCACGCGCTGGATGAGGAGCTGTGCGATGCGGTCCCCGGGGGCGATCCGGAAGACCTCCGGGTCGTGGTTCACGAGTACGACCTTGACCTCCCCCCGGTAGTCACTGTCGATCACGCCGGCCAGGGTGTCGATGCCGTGACGCACCGCGAGGCCGCTGCGCGGCCAGACGAGGCCGACGTGTCCGGGCGGGATCTCCAGGAAGAGCCCGGTGGGCACGGCGGCCCGCCCGCCCGGGGGGATCTCGAGGGCGCGGCTCGAGCGAAGGTCGGCCCCCGCCGCTCCCGCGGTCGTGTACTCGGGAGTCGCGCCGTCTCCGGCGCAACCCACGACGGCATCGAAAGCGGCTCTACGCGGAGGCGGCTCGAGACCCACCGGGCGGTCGGACCTGTCGCCTACGGGTTGGGGATCTTCAGCCGCTGTCCGGGCTTGATGAGAAGCGCCATGAATGCTCCTTCGGCGAATTCGTTGCCCGCGCCGGTATGACGAGGCCGGATCATATACAGGCGTGCGCGGCCGGGCAACCCATCCGGGTGAAGTATGATGCCCGCATGTCGCGCCCCAACCTCTTCGGCCTGGAGAGGGCCGGCCTCGAGGCGGCGATGGTGACCCTCGGCGAGCCTCGGTATCGCGCGCGGCAGGTCTACTCGTGGCTGTACCGCAAGCGTGCCCGCTCCTTCGCCGAGATGACCGACCTCGGCAAGGAGCTGCGACGGCGGCTGGAGGGGGGGCACGAGCTGCGCTGGCCACAGATCGCGGAGCAATCGCTCTCCTACGACGGCACCCGGAAGTACCTCTTCCGGCTGGAGGCGCCGCCGGGGGGACGGACGGGCCCGGCCACCGTGGAGAGCGTCTACATCCCGGAAGAGAAGCGTCGCACGATCTGCATCTCCACCCAGGCCGGCTGCCCGCTCGAATGCGCGTTCTGCCTCACCGGCATCGCGGGTTACCAGCGCAACCTCCGTCCGTGGGAGATCCTCGGCCAGGTGGCGACGGTCATGGAGGACGCGCCCCCCCGGGAGCTTCCCTGGAACATCGTGGTGATGGGGATGGGGGAGCCGCTCCTGAACTACGAGGCCACGGTCTCTGCCCTGCGTGTCCTCATGGACCCCGAGGGCTTTGCGGTCGCGCCCAAGAAGCTCACGCTCTCCACGGTCGGCATCCTCCCCGCGCTCGAGAAGCTGATGCAGGAGCCGGTGCGGCCCAACCTCGCCATCAGCCTTCACGCGCCGAACGCGGCCCTGCGCCGCGCCCTCATGCCCATCGAGGAGAAGTACCCGCTCTCCGCCGTGATCGAAGCGGCCAGCCGCTATCCCATCCCGCGCGGCGGCCTCGTCACGTACGAGTACGTCCTCCTGCGGGGAGTGAACGACAGCCCGGCCCAGGCCCGCGAGCTGGTCCGCCTGCTCAAGGGCCGGCGGGTCAAGATCAACCTCATCCCGCTGAACCCCGCGCCCGAGATCCCCTTCGGCGCGCCCACGCCGGAGGCGGTGGACGCGTTCGCCAAGGTCCTGGCCGACGCCCACGTGACCGTGTCTGTGCGGCGGCCCCGCGGGCAGGACATCCTCGCCGCCTGCGGGCAGCTCCACCTGAAGCGCGCCGCTCCGGCGCCCGTTCCCCTCCACCCCTGACGTCGAGCTCGCAACCCGCGGGCCCGCGTTTTGCCGGGGCGATCGCGCTGCTCGTCCTGATCCTCGCGGCGCTCGTGTTTCCGAGCCTCGGCGACGCCCCGCTCGAGCGGGCGGAAATCTACTTCCTCGACGCCTCGCGCGGAATGGTGGAGAGCGGAGACTGGCTCGTCCCTCGCTATCAGGGCGAGCCGTTCTTCGACAAGCCCGCGCTGACGTACTGGCTCATGGCCCTCGCCCAGGTCTGGCTCGGAACGACGCCGGGGGCGGCGCGGATGGTGCCGGCGGCAACCGCCCTCCTCGTATTGCTGGCCACGGTCTGGCTGGGGACGCTCCTCTTCGACCGCCGAGCGGCCCTCGCCGGCGGCCTCGTGCTCGCCACCACCTTCGCCTTCGTGACCTTCGGTCACGTGGCCATGTCGGACATGCTCCTCGCTCTCTGGTCGACGCTCGCCGTCGGCCTCGCCGTGAGCGCCCTCCGCTCGCCCGCTCCGGTCTGGGCCCTGCCCGCCCTGGGGACGGTCCTGGGCCTCGGCTTCCTGACCAAGGGCCCGATCGCGCTTCTCCTCCCCGGCCTCGCGATCGGCTGGCTCCTCTTCTCACGCCGCCGCGATCTTCCCCGTCCCCCTCCCGCCCCGTTGCTGGGCGCCATCCTGCTCTTCGCGGTCTGCGGCCTGGGCTGGTTCGCCCTTGTCTACCGCCGCCTCGGCCCAGACCCGCTCGCGTACTTCTTCCTACGCGAGAACCTGCAGCGTTTCGCGGGAGACACCTACGACGCGGGGCCGCCCTTTCTGGTTCTACCTCCCCACCTATTTCGCGGAGGGCGTGCCCTGGTCGTTGTTCCTTCCCCTCGCGGTCGTCCGGCGGCGCCGCGACGAGGCCGGGCAGTCGGGAAACCGGCTCCTGACCTCCTGGATCCTGCTCGCCCTCGCGCCCCTGAGCCTCTCCCGCGGCAAGATCGACTACTACCTGCTGCCACTCTACCCCGCGGCGTCGCTCCTCGTGGGCCGTCTCTTCACCGCCGTCCCCTGGAGCGGGCTCGACCGCGGGTGGGCGCGTGCCGTCCTTCTCGCGAGCGCGGGAGGCCTGCTCTCGTTGCTCCACGCCCGCGCGAGCTTCCCGACGGGTTGGCTCCCGGCTCCGGGGCCGCAGCATCTCCTGGTGGTGGCGGTGGGGACGGGGATCCTGGTGTGCCTGCTCGCGACCTTGCGACCGACACCCGGGCGCGTCCTGGGATCCCTCGCGGGAACGCTCTCCGCCGTCTCCTTCGTCCTCGTCGCCTTCTTCCTCCCTGCGTTCTGGAAGGGGCAGCCGAACCGCGCGATTGCGGCCGATGTCCGCCGGGAGCAGCTGTGGCGCCCCGACGCGACCGTCGCCCTCTGCCGTGACCCCTCGCGCGCGGAGCGGGACATCCTGTTCCACGCCCGGGTGGCGGTCGTGCAGCGTTGCGACCTGTGGCCCCTCGCCGCCTCCCGGTCGCCCTTCCTCCTGCTCATTAGCCCGGAAGAGCGGCGATCGTTCCGGGCCCTTCCCGGCTTCCGCGTGGTGGGCCGGTACCGTTTCCTGCCCGCCACCGCCCTCACCCTCACCGGGCTCCGGGAGCGGCCCCGTCCGGGCGAGATCGTGCTCGCCGCGAACTATGCGACGGCCGACCCCGAGGCGCAGCGGAAGGGGCGCCGCCTATACAAGAAGATGCTCTACATCGAGCAGTACCACCCGGAGCTCTCCGCTCCGGATGAGGCGGAGCGGGCCGAAGCGGGCCTGGGGCGCGAGGAGTAGGCCCCTACTCGTCGTCGTCGCCGAAGAAGAACTGGTCCGCGCAGCGCTTGGTGCAGAAGGTACGGCCGTAGCTGCGTACTGTGCAGTTGTCGCAGACGAGCTTGAAGCAGATGGGGCACTTGTAGAGGGTGTTCTCCTGGTCGTCTTCTTTCTGGCAGACGATGCAGTTCATCCGCGATGCCCTGCCGGCAGTGTAGCACGCACGACAGGAGCGGGTTTCGTAGTAAGCTTGAGGATGGAAGGCGCCCCGTTTTTCCCCAATTCTGGCGGTGTAGCTCAGTTGGTTAGAGCACGCGGCTCATATCCGCGGCGTCCGGGGTTCGAATCCCTGCACCGCCACCACTTCGAGCGGAGGCCGGCTCCGTGAAGATGCGTCCCCTCGTCGGCGCCGTCGACCGGGCCCTTGCGGGCCGAGGGAGGGGTGTGCCCGAGCGCCCGCTCCTGGTCGCGCTCTCGGGGGGTGCGGATTCGGTCGCGCTTCTGGACGTGCTCGTAACCCTCGCCCCGCGGAGGGGCTTTCGCGTCGTGGCCGCTCATCTCGATCACGGCCTCCGGCCCCAGTCTGCGGACGACGCGCGGTTCTGTGCGGAGCTTTGTGCGCGGCTGGGCGTGCCGATCCGGATCGGCCACGCCGACGTTCGCGCGCGCCTCGAGCGCGAACGTCGGGGGATGGAAGACGCGGCCCGCCGCGAGCGCTACTCCTTCCTGCGCCGCATCCGGGACGAGGAGGGCGCCCGTGCCATCGTCACCGGCCACAACCGGGACGACCAGGCGGAGACCCTGCTCCTGCGCCTCCTGCGGGGCTCCGGCCGGGCGGGCCTCGCCGCGATGCGGCCGCGGTCGCGGGGCATCGTCCGGCCCCTGCTGGATGTTTCGCGGGCGGAGATCCTGGCCTACCTCGAGGAGAGAGGCCTTTCCTGGTGCGAGGATACGACCAACGCCGATCGCACCCCGATGCGCAACCGCGTCCGCCACGAGCTCTTGCCCTACCTCGAGTCCCGCTTCAACCCGCGGGTCAAGGAGGCCCTGGCCCGGACCGCCTCCATCCTCGCCGACGAGGCCCGCGTGCTGGAGCGCAAGGCCCGCACCCTTCTCGGCCGGACGAGCCGGAGAGACGGCGAGGCCCTTCTCCTTTCGAAAAAGCGCCTGGCCGCGGTGCCGAAGGCGGTGTCCCGGCTCGCGCTGCGCGCGGCGCTCCGCGAGGCCGGGGGCCTGCGCGGCGTGCGGGCCGTCCACGTGGAGCGCATGCTCGAGCTCGTCGCGTCCGAGCTCTCCTCCGGCCGTGCGGTGGCCCTGCCCGGGCGACGGGTTGCCACCGTACGCTTCGACGAGCTCCGGGTGGGCCCGCGCACAGCGCCCGTCTCGCCTTTTGTCTATGTCTTACACGTCCCCGGCCGCGTGGAGCTGCCCGGAGGGCTCGTGGTGGAGGCGAGGCCGGAGACGGAATCGGCGTCCGGGGGGGAAGGGATGCGGGTGGCGGTCCCGGCGGGAGCGGGGTTGGAGCTGCGCACGCGCCGCCCGGGCGACCGGGTCTTCTGGCGCGGCCGCGAGATCAGCCTCAAGCGCCTCCTTATGGAGCAGCGCATCCCGGCCGAGGAACGGGGCGACCTCCCCGTGCTCGCCGCGGGCCCGCGCATCCTCTGGCTGCCGGGGACCACGCTCGAAGGGCGGGTGGGCGACCGCTGGATTGGCCTGCGGCTCGGCGCATCCGTGGAAACGGCGGGGACAAGGCCATGACGAAGCCGAAGCCCGAGGTCGTGTTCAGCGAGGAGCGGATCGCCCAGCGCCTGTCGGAGCTGGGGGCGGAGATCGGCCGTTTCTACGGCGATCGCGAGATCACGGTGGTGGGGCTGATGACGAGCTGCCTGATCTTCCTGGCCGATCTGGTGCGGAAGATCCCCTTGGAGCTCTCCGTGCACATGGTGCGCGCGCGCTCGCAGCGCGGCGAGGGCGCGGGCCCCGCCCGGACCGAGATCCTCTACACCTCGACCGTTCCCTACGAGGGGCGGGACATCCTTCTCCTCGACGACATCATCGACACCGGGATCACCCTGAACTTCCTCCTCGACCACATCCGGGAGCACAAGCCCCGCAGCCTCAGGGTCTGCGCGCTCATCGACAAGCCGGGGGAGCGCAAGATCGACGTCCACCCCGACTGGGCGGCCTTCACCCTTTCCGAGCCGATGGGAGACCGCTTCCTGGTGGGGTACGGGCTGGACCATGCCGAGAGCTATCGCGGGCTGCCCTACATCGGGACCATCCACCGCCCATTTCCCGCCCCCGAGGGGCGTACAATAGGTATTTCCCGTGGGGGCGCGGGAAAGGGGACCTAAGTTTTACCCCGCTGGACGCCGGAGGCAACGGAATCGTGAACGCAACCTTCAAGACCGTCATGTTGTGGATGTCCCTGCTGGTCGTCATCTTCCTGGCCTGGCACTTCGCCCAGATCCAGAAGAAGGAGACCCAGGTCAAGTTCAGCGAGTTCATGGCCCAGGTGGAGTCCGGCCAGGTCGCGGACGTCACCATCACCGGCAACGAGATCAAGGGCCACTTCGCGAGCCGGGAGCCGTTCCGCACCTTCGCGCCCCTGGGCTACGACAAGCTCGTCGACACCCTCCTCGCCCGGAAGGTCACGGTCAACTACCAGCCCGACCAGACCCCGACCTGGGCGAACATGCTCATCTCCTGGGCTCCCTTCCTGCTCCTCATCGGCTTCTGGATCTTCTTCATGCGGCAGATGCAGAGCGGGGGGAACAAGGCCCTCTCCTTCGGCAAGTCGAAGGCCAAGCTCCTCGCCTCCCAGCAGAAGAAGGTCACCTTCAAGGACGTGGCGGGGGTGGACGAGGCCAAGGAGGAGCTGCAGGAGATCATCGAGTTCCTGCGCGAGCCCCAGAAGTTCCAGAAGCTCGGCGGGCGCATCCCCAAGGGCGTCCTCCTCATGGGCCCCCCGGGAACGGGCAAGACGCTGCTCGCCCGCGCCATCGCCGGCGAGGCGAACGTCCCCTTCTTCTCCATCTCCGGCTCGGACTTCGTCGAGATGTTCGTGGGCGTGGGCGCCTCCCGCGTGCGCGACCTCTTCGAGCAGGGCAAGAAGAACGCCCCCTGCATCATCTTCATCGACGAGATCGACGCCGTGGGCCGCCACCGCGGCGCCGGCCTGGGCGGCGGCCACGACGAGCGCGAGCAGACGCTCAACCAGCTCCTCGTGGAGATGGACGGCTTCGAATCGAACGACGGCGTCATCCTCATCGCGGCCACCAACCGGCCGGACGTGCTCGACCCCGCGCTGCTGCGGCCGGGCCGCTTCGACCGGCGGGTCGTGGTCTCCCGGCCCGACGTGCGCGGCCGCGAGGGCATCCTCCAGGTCCACACCCGCAAGATCCCCCTCGCCGACGACGTGGACATCTGCGCTGCTCGCCCGGGCCACGCCCGGCTTCTCGGGGGCCGACCTCGCGAACCTCGTGAACGAGGCCGCGCTCCTCGCCGCGCGCCACAACCAGAAGTTCGTGACCATGCACGACTTCGAGAGCTCGCAAGGACAAGGTGCTGATGGGCGCCGAGCGCAAGAGCATGATCATCACGGAAGAGGAGAAGAAGGTCACCGCCTATCCACGAGGCGGGCCACGCGCTCCTCGCCGCGCTCCTTCCCCACACCGACCCGCTCCACAAGGTCACGATCATCCCGCGCGGCATGGCCCTCGGCCTCACCCAGCAGCTCCCCACCGAGGAGAAGCACAACTGGAGCAAGGACCAGCTGGAGAGCCGCATCGCGGTCTGCATGGGCGGGCGCATCGCGGAAGAGATCACGTTCAACCAGATCACCACCGGGGCCCAGAACGACATCGAGCAGGCCACGGAGATGGCGCGCAAGATGGTCTGCGAGTGGGGCATGAGCGAGACCCTCGGCCCCCTCACCTACGGCAAGAAGGAAGAGGCCATCTTCCTGGGCAAGGAGTTCAACCGCCACCAGGACTACAGCGAGGCCACCGCCCTCAAGATCGACGCCGAGGTCAAGCGGATCGTGAGCGAGCAGTACGAGCGCGCCGCCCGCATCCTCACCGAGAAGCGGACGACGCTCGTCGAGCGTGGCCGAGGCCCTGCTCGAGCACGAGGTGCTCGACGCCCTGCAGCTCAAGCAGCTCATGGCCGGGGAGCGGCTGGAGGTCGAAGCCGCGTGGCCAAGCCGGTGGCCGCGCCCCCGCGGGAAGGGAAGCTGGACGAGGGCGAGCGCAAGCCGGGCATCCTTCCGCCGCCCATGGCCGCGCCGAAGCCCACGTCGTAGGGGCCGACCGCATCGGGGGCGCCGACGCGCCGCGGCCGAGGGCGGTACCGGATCCCCCTGCGCGGGGGCGAGGTGGAGCTGGGCGAGCGCACCTCGTCATGGGCGTGCTGAACGTCACGCCCGACTCCTTCTCGGACGGCGGGCGGTTCGCGGACGCGGAGGCGGCGGTCGAGGCCGGGCTCGCCCTCTTCGAGGCCGGGGCCGACTCGGTCGACGTGGGCGGCGAGTCCACCCGACCGGGCGGCGCCTCCCGCGTGGACGCGGATACGGAGAGCGCCGCGTCGTGCCCGTGATCGAGGGGCTGCGGCGCGGGGGGCGGGCACCCTCTCGATCGACACGACCAGGGCGGCGGTGGCGCGGGCCGCCCTGGACGCGGGAGCCGACCTCGTGAACGACGTGAGCGGGCTCCGCTTCGACCCGGCCCTGGCCACGCTGGTGGCGGAGCGGAAGGTGCCGGTGGTGTTGATGCACCTGCGGGGCGACTTCGAGACCATGCATCGGGAGCCCCGCTACGCGGACGTGATGGGGGAGGTCGCGGAAGAGCTGGGCCGGGCGCTCGTCCGGGGCGAAGAAGCGGGGATAGGGCGGGAGTGCATGATCGTGGACCCGGGCATCGGCTTCGCCAAGGACGCCGGCCACAGCCTGGAGGTGCTGCGCCGGCTGCCGGAGCTCACCGTCCTCGACCGGCCCATCCTCGTGGGGCCTTCGCGGAAGAGCTTCATCGGCAAGGTCCTCGACCGGCCGGTGGGGGAGCGGCTCTTCGGCACCGCGGCCGCGGTGGCCGCGGCCGTCCTCGGCGGCGCCCACATCGTCCGCGTCCACGACGTGGCGGAGATGGTGCAGGTCGTGCGGCGTCTGCTGACGCGATCCGGGGGGGGCTGTAGATGCTCCTCGAGCGTCTGGCGGCCCTCTTCCCCGCCGCGGAGTTCCACTGGTGGGACGTCGTGGACATCCTGCTCGTGGCCTTCATCATCTACCAGCTCCTGCAGTTCATCCGCGGCACCCACGCGGTGCAGATGGCGCTGGGGGCGTTCGTCCTCGTCGTGCTCTACTGGACCTCGCTCCTGGCTGAACCTCGAGACCGTCAACTGGCTGCTCCGCACGTTCCTGCCCTTCCTCGTCTTCGGGATCATCGTGGTCTTCCAGGCCGAGATCCGGAAGGTCCTGGCCCACCTCGGCAAGACGCCCTTCCTGGGGCGTTGCGGGGGCCAAGCGCAAGGAGGAGGTGATCGACGAGGTCGTGCTCGCCGCCACCACCCTCGCCTCCCAGCGCACGGGGGCGATCATGGTCCTCGAGCGCGAGATGGGCCTCCGGAGCTACATCGAGACCGGAATCGCCCTCGACGCGGTGCTCACCTACGACCTGCTCATCAGCATCTTCAACCCCGGCACGCCGCTCCACGACGGGGCGGTGATCGTCCAGGGCAACCGCGTCGCCGCCGCCGCCTGCTTCCTGCCCCTGACCGTGAACCCCGAGCTCTCCCGCACGCTGGGCAGCCGGCACCGCGCCGCCATCGGGCGTCACCGAGGACACCGACGCGGTGGCGGTGGTGGTCTCGGAGGAGACGGGGATCATCTCCCTGGTCGAGGGCGGCCGCATCCGTCGGGAGCTGGACGGGCCGCACGCTGAAGGCGGCCCTCGCTCGAGGCCCTCGAGGTGGACGGCGGCGTCCCGAGGCCCGCCCCCGCCCCGGACGCGGTGGGAGCCCGGGGCGAATGAGCCCATGCGGCCCTGACCGAACCTCTCCCTCAAGGTGGCGAGCCTCGTCCTCGCCGCTGGCTCTCTGGTTCGTGATCGCCGGCGAGAAGACGCTCCGAGTGCGGGCTCCGGGTGCCCCTGGAGCTGCAGAACTTCCCCCAGGACCTCGAGCTCACGGGCGACCTCGCTGGACAGCGTGGAGGTGCGGCTGCGCGCCTCGCCCGGGATCATCCACGCGGCTCGTCCGCGGGCGACGTCTCCGCACAGATCGACCTCGCGGGAGCGGAGGAGGGGGAGCGCATCGTGCACCTCACGCCCGAGGCCATCCGCGTCCCCTTCGGGGTGGAGGTGGTCAAGATCACGCCCTCGATCCTCACCCTGAACTTCGAGCGCACGCTCCAGAAGATCGGTTCCCGTGCGGCCGCGCCTCCTCGGCCGGCCCGCCCCGGGCTACGAGGTGGCGGAGGTGACGAGCGACCCCGCAGAGGTCCGCATCGCGGGACCCAAGAGCCGGGTGCAGGAGGTCGAGAGCGCGTTCACGGAGCCGGTCTCGGTGGAGGGGGCCCAGGCCAACGTGGTCGACTCCGTCAACCTCGGGGTCGACGATCCGATGCTCCGGCTCCTGGGCTCCAGCCGGGCCCGCGTCACCGCCCGCGTGCGCGAGGTCCAGGAGAGGCGTGCGTTCGATCGCCTGCGAGGTCGACGTGCGGGGCGGGAGGCCCAGGTCCGCCCGGCCACGGTGCGCGTCACCGTGGAGGGGCCCGCCTCCCTGGTGCGCCGGCTCCGGGCGGCAGACGTGCACCCCTTCGTGAGCGTCGGCGAGGACACGGGCCGTGCCGGCAAGCTCCAGGTCGCCGTCGAGTCCTCCGGCCAGGAGGGACTGAACGTCGGTGGCCGACGGAGCCGGCCGAGGTGACGGTGCGACCCCTTCGCCCGGAGGAACCGCATGAGCCCCGAGCCGGCTGCTCTTCGGCACCGACGGCATCCGCGGCGTGGCCAACGAAGCCCCCATGACCCCCGAGCTCGCCCTCGCCCTGGGGCGGGCGGTCACGTTCGTGGCGGGGCGGGGCAAGCGCCACGCCCCGCGCGATCCTCATCGGCAAGGACACGCGCCTCTCCGGCTACATGCTCGAGACCGCGCTCGCCTCCGGCGTCTGCTCCATGGGCGGGCGCGTGCTCCTCTGCGGGCCGATCCCCACCCCCGCGGTGGCCCACCTCACGGTGAGCATGCGCGCGGACGCGGGCATCGTGATCAGCGCCAGCCACAACCCGTACGCGGACAACGGCATCAAGATCTTCGGCAGCGGACGGCTTCAAGCTCCCCGACGAGGCGGAGGCGGAGATCGAAGCGCTCATGGCCGACGCGGAGCGGCTGGGCGCGCGCAAGACCGGCCCCGGCATCGGGCGGGCGGAGAAGCTCGAAGACGCGCGCGGACGCTACGTGGTCTTCGTCAAGACCACCTTCCCCCGCGACCTGTCCCTCGACGGGGTGCGCGTGGTGGTGGACGCCGCCCACGGCGCCGCCTACCGCGTGGCCCCCCTCGTCTTCTCGGAGCTGGGGGCCAAGGTCACCGCCATCGGCGTCCGGCCCAACGGCATCAACATCAACCGGGAGACGGGGGCGCTGCATCCCGAGCACGCGCGGAGCGAGGTGGTGAAGCACGGGGCCCAGATCGGCATCGCCCTCGACGGCGACGCCGACCGCGTGATCGTCATCGACGAGAAGGGCCAGATCGTGGACGGCGACGCGATCATGGCCATGTGCGCGCACGCGCATGGTCCGGGACGGCGAGCTCCGCAACGCCACCGTGGTGGCCACGGTCATGAGCAACCTCGGGCTGGAGCGGGCGCTCGCGCGCCCAGGGCGTGAGCCTCCTGCGCACCCCGGTGGGGGACCGCTACGTGGTGGAGGCCATGCGCCAGGGCGGCTTCAACCTGGGCGGCGAGCAGTCGGGGCACCTGATCTTCCTGGACCACGCCTCCACCGGCGACGGGCATCGATCGGGGCGCTCCAGGTGCTCGCCCTCATGATGCGCACGGGCCAGCCCCTCTCGGAGCTGGCCCAGAAGGCGATGGAGCGCGTCCCCCAGGTGCTGGAGAACGTGACCCTGCCCGCCCGCCGGCCCCTCGAGGAGATGAGCGAGCTCGCCCGGACCACGGAGCGGGTCCGGTCGGCCCTGGGCGCGGACGGGCGCGTCCTCGTGCGCTGGAGCGGCACCGAGCCCAAGCTCCGCATCATGCTCGAAGGGCCGGACGAGGAGCGCATCCGGGGCTGGGCGAAGGAGCTGGGGGAAGCGGCCCGGAGGGACGTGGCCCCGCCGGCCTGATAGCGCCCGCTGACCTCAATCGCGTCCATCGACGCGTAGTTCAGTACCGCCCGTCCCGCCGCGTCAGTCCGGGAACTGCCGCGCGCCAGGAGAGCCAGGAAACGCGGGTGCTTGCGCAACGGGTCCAGCCGCTGGGCGTAACTCCTACTGTTTGCTGCCGATGAGCGGACCATCCCCAATCAGGGAATAGCCCGCCGGCGGCACACCTCCATTGCTGTCGGCAAAAGCCTTTGCCGCTGCCGCCAGCGCGTTGACCGACGTGATGTTTGCCGGGCTCGAGCTCTTCGGCACAACCACGGTGAGCGTCGCGAAGCCTGTTCCACCAGCAGTGTCCGTCGCTTTGACGACGATCAGATAGACACGCCCGTCGCCGCCTGCGCTGCGCTCCTCCCGCAGTCGGAGAGTCGCGACCGCGACGTCCTTAGCATCGGGCGAGAACACAGCGCCGTTGCCGTTGCCGGTTGGCATCTCATCGTCCTCGTTGCCAAACACCTGCACGACGAACGTGGTGGGCGCCGGGCACGCGCCATCCGTCGCGAACGCCGCCAGCCCGACATTCACGAGCTCGTGATTATTCTGTTTGAGGAAGTCGAGCGCCGACGCGGTCACCACCGGCACGGGGTTGAAGACCGTGAACGAGACGCTCTGGCTGTCGTTGCTGTGATTGCTGTCGGGCGGTGTCTCGGCGCTGACCGCGGCGGTATTGGAAATCACGGTGCCGTCGGCCGTGCTGCAGTTCACGCCGGCAACGATCGAGATCACGGCGGTGGCGCCGTCTGGCAGGCTCGTAGTCTCGCACGAGATGGCGCCTGACTGGCCCGGCTGCGGGGTGGTGCAGTTCCAGCCTGCCGGCGCGGAGATCGACACGAACCCTGTGCCGGCCGCCAATGTGTCGGCCAGCGTCACATTCCCGGCATCGGCTGGGCCGTTGTTCGTGACCGTGATGGTGTAGGTCACGTTGGTGCCCGCCTCGATTGCGCCCGAAGGCGAGCGCGTCTTGGCGACGGCGAGATCGGCGGCGCACTCCGGGAAACGAAACGACCCGATCTTCGTGGCCCAGCTGAACTGCAGGTTGTTAGCGGTTGCAGGCTGATACGTTCCCGCATACCAGAAGGTGCAGTCGTCGAGCGGGTCGAGGCTCGTCTGCGAGTAATCCGCAAAAAACACCGTGCCGGTTTCCGAACCGAGCCCCGGCTCGAGGATTGCGGCCTCGGCGATCTGATTGACGGGATCGCCCGGCAGACGGCCGGCAATGCGAATTCCCGGGAACGTGGCAGACGAGGAAACGTTGTACCCCATGGCCATGTTGCCGAAGCGGTCCATGGCGATGCTGCCCATCCATCGGTGATCGCTGTCTGGCGCGAAGGTGGACTGCTGGAAAAGAGACCAGCCGCCGCCGCTCCTGCGCAGTTCGTACCAGCGGACCCCGGCGTGATCGTCGAAGTCGGCCGCTTCAACGGTCTGGGTAAACACGAGCGCCTCGTGGTCTCCGAAATTCCGGTACGCAAGACGGTACATCATCATCCCGAAGGCCAGCGGATCCAGCAGCTGACTGGTGGCGGGTTGCGGAATGCAGCTCTGGCTCACGTTGCAAATCGCCGAACTGAAGGGATTCTGCAGCAGGGAGTCCTGGAGGTCCAGGACGCCGGTGCCTGTCGTCCAATCGACCTGAGCAGTCCATACCTCCATCGCCGAGAGCGGCCAGCCCATGTTGGTATCCAGGGGCCGCGCAAGGTAATTGGGAGATCCCGCGGGGGGCGGGGTGTTGCCGTCCCAATCGGCGGGAAGGATGTGGGCACGAAGCCCGCCGTTGTCGATCTTGAAGATGATCTCGCGCGCGGTCTGCCCCGCGATCATGGCGCTCCGCTCGAAGGCGACAATGAAGTGAGCGATCGGGGCGGTCGCGTTGTTCACGTCGAATCTGTTGTTGGCGGTCATGTAATACGCGTCCGGCCAGATTCCGAATTTCGGGTAGTCGTTCCAGTCGGTCGGATCAATGGCAAACACGTAACGGTTGTATTGGCCGGTCGGATCTGTCGTCGTCGACACGGCAAAGCACTGATACCAGCTGGTCGTCGCGTCGCTGTTCGAGACGGCCGCAAATCTGCTGACGAACCAGCGCTGCGCATCGTGGTCGTACAGAACGATCGTGTCGCTCCACCCTGCCGAGCACGTATTGTTCGGCGACGTGAAGCCGCCCCAGAAGGTCGCCGTCGAAAACGGACCGAGCACGACCTGGCCGGTCTTGTCGAAGATGACGCCTGAAAAGTTTTCGACTTGAAAATAGTGATTGGGACCCGGTGCTCCGCTGTTATCGGAGGCGATGACACAATTCCCCATCGGGCAGAGCGCCGATGGCGTTGGCGTGTATCCGCAGAAGTTCTGATCGATGGTGATGCCGGTGGAGTTCGGCAGCAGCTGTGAAGGCGCCTGAGCGCACACCTGCGGGTTCTTCACGTTGTTTGCCAGGCTTTTCAGCGAAGGCGAGGTATCGTGGCCGAGTTCCGCGACGGCGCTCGAGAAGAACGGCTGAGCTGATGCCGGCCGCGCAGCCGCCGCGATTCCAAGGGCAAACAGCAGCAAAAGGATCGAGTGGGCGGTCGATCGCGACATGACGGCCTCCTGATGTTTGGGCGGTCGGCGCTGGAGCGAGGGGAGTTAGCGGACTTTACCGCGCTTGTCAGGGGATGGCAAGCGCAACACCACGAAGACATAGAACATTGGGACAGCAATGTGGCCTGCTACATGGTCCGCGCGTGGCGCTCGCCCACGGACATCCGCTCTCGACAAGGGTCGTGGGCGAACAGAGACCTGCCCATGACCTGGTAGGCGTCTTGCTTACCATCACCGACGATGAGGAAGGCTCCGGCCGGGCGCGACCGGCTGCTGGAGAGGGCGACAGCGCCCAAGAGCAGTGCGACCAGTCAGATCCTGGAGGTCCTCCTTCCGGGACCCGGAATGGCAGAGGCGCGCACCCGATACCCTCAGGCGACGAGGTCCGCCGAGGGCTTACGACTCGCGAAAGTCCGACGCCACGGAAGGGCGAGTGCCAGATGAATACGACTGACCGCGCGGGACTCCTGCGCGTCTACCCGGTGCTCCGGGAGCTGCCCGCTGCTCTTCTGGCGAAGGTGGGAGAGACGGCAAAGCCGGTCCAGGCGCCCGCAGGCGAGCGGCTGTTCGGTGAGGGCAGCCCCTGTACGCACTGTCCGCTGCTCATCGAAGGGATCATCCACGTCTCCAAGACCAGCCCAGACGGCCACGAGATCCTCCTCTACCATCTCGACCCCGGGGAGAGCTGCGTCATCACCGTGCTCGCGCTGCTCGGCGAGCGGTCCTATCCCGCGGTGGGAAAGGCCGGGACGAAGGTCTCTCTCTTCGTCATCCCCCGGAGCTTGTTCCTGGAGATGGTCCTGGAGTCGCCCGCCTTTCGTGTCTTCGTGTTCAACTCCGTCTCCCAGAGGATGGCGCACCTGATGACCCTGGTCGACGACGTCGCGTTCCGACGGATCGATCAACGACTGGCGTCGCGGCTGCTCCTCGACCGCCCGCCCATCAGGGCAACCCATCAGATGCTCGCCGATGAGCTCGGGACGAGCCGGGAGGTCGTGAGCCGGACCCTGGAGGTCCTCCAGCAGGCAGGCATGCTCAGGCTCGGCCGCAAGCGGATCGAGATCCTGGACCGCAACGCGCTGGACCGGCTCCGCCGCCCCGAGCAGACCTAGGCCGGCGCGAGAGTGGACGCTTTCCGTCTGTCCGTAACAACAGTTACAGACGCTCGTCGCGGCGCTTGCTAACGTCGTTTTCGCGATTCGTGTTCCGGGTACGCGTGGCAGTGAAGCACTGCGTGCGGCAACGCCATCATCGGGCTCACGACCTGCGAGGCCTGACGACGAGTCCGGGCGTGTCGCGTCGGAAAAACCGCCTCGGCGGCGGATTGGAGATGGCCCATGCGAACTCACCCACAACTCGCGCTTCGAGTGGTTCGGCACATGATTCTGGCGGCGGTCGTCACGACATTGGGGGCCGCGGACGTGCGCGGGCAGGGGGGCGTCACTGAGTCCTGGCGCGACGCGGTCACCAATTATTTTGGCCGGAGACAGGCGCTCGACCCGGCGGGCAACCTGCTGGTCGTCGGCGAGTCGCGCGTCGGCGGCGACATCATCCAGGTGCGCAAGTACTCCCCGGCCGGCCAGCTCCTCTGGTCGAGGATCTACGATCCCCCGGAGCGGGTCAGGGCCTACTGGATCGCCAGTGATCCGGGCGGCGATGCCTGGGTCGCTGCCGCCGGAATCATATCGCTGAGTACGCCCGTCGGATTCCGCGTCCTCAAGTACGACCCGCAAGGCAACCTGCTCTTCGTCGACGCCGCCCCCAACGGCGGGGCAGCTTGTTGCGTGGTGACCGATTCTGCCGGCAACGGCTATTTGGCCGGCAACGGCTGGTTGACCGGCGCGGCCGACGCCTTCATGGTCGTGAAGTACGCGCCCGAGGGCCAGCGCCTCTGGACGGGCGTGCTCGACAGCGGTAGCACTGCCTTCTTGGCCGCGCCCATGTCCATGGCGTTGTCCCCGGACGAGACTCGCCTCGTGGTCTCAGGCGGCGGCTCTGCCTTCAACTTTCACGGCTTCTCCGTCGCGATGTACGACACGGCCAGCGGCGAGCGGCTGTGGAGCTACGTCGACCCCACCAGGTATAGCGGCGTCGCCGTCGCCTTTGCGCCCGACGGCGCGAGCGTGTTCGTGGGCAATACGGACATTGCGACGGACCCGACCTCGATGGGGCTCCACAAGTTCGACGTCGCCGGCAACCTTCTGTTCAGGCGGTCTTACGCCGACGGCATCGCGCTCTCCCGCCTCGCCGTCGACGGCGCAGGCAATGTCGTCCTCCTCGGCACCGCCGCGTCCCTCCCGACCGTCCCCGGCCGGGACTGGATGACGGTCAAGACGAACGCCGCCGGCACGCGGCTGTGGGCGCGTCGCTATGACGGGAGCCACACTTTCGACGAGGTGCCGGACTGGGTCACCGTCGACGGCGCGGGCGCGGTGTACGTCGCCGGCATGGGCGGTCCCAGCCCCAGCACCGGGAACGTCAGCGTCCTCAAGACGGTGACGGCGAAGTACGACTCCGCGGGGACGCCGATCTGGGCGGCCTTCAACGGAGGCAACACCCAGGTCACGGTCGACGACGCGGGCGGCGTGTTCACGCTCGCCAGCGGCTTTATGGTCTCGGCGCGCTTCGAGCAGACGGGGGCTTCCGATCCGATCCCATCGGCGCCCACGCAGCTCACCGCCTTCGGCCGTTTCGACGGCGTCGAATTCCAAATCAACCTCCTCTGGACGAACAATGCGACCAACGAGTTCTTTCACGCCATCGAGCGCTGCCCGGGCGCGAACTGCTCCAACTTCGTGGAGATCGGGCGCACAACCGGCGCGAATAGCGCCGGCTTCCGGGACAGCCCCCTGACCTCGGGCGCGACCTACACCTATCGCGTGCGCGCCATCGGATTCACGGGCAACTCCGCCTACTCGAACACCGTCGTGGGCACAGCGCCGGTCATCAGCGCGCCGGCCGCACCGTCGAACCTGGTCGCCACGCTCTCGGGCGGGTCGGTTCAGCTCTCCTGGACCGACAACTCGGTGAACGAGGACCTGTTCCTGATCGAACGCTGCGACGGCCCTGGATGTTCCGCGTTCACGCAGATCGGTCCGGCAGAGGCGAACGTCCCCAGCTACGTCGACATCACCATCGTCGCCGGCCAGAGCTACTCGTATCGCGTCCGCGCCTGGACCTCGGGCGGCGGGTATTCGGGCTACAGCAACGTGGCGAGCGTGGGCACGCCGCAGACGGCGCCGACCGCGCCCACGAACCTGGTCGCGAGGTCCGGCCGTCACCGGATCAACCTCACCTGGACCAACACCGCCACCAACGCGACATCGATCACCGTGGAGCGCTGCACCGGGAGCACGTGCACTGCATTCGCCGCCCTGGCCCGGCTCGCCGCCACCGCGACGTCGTTTGCCGACCTGGCGGTGAGCTCGCACTCGACGTACCGCTATCGCGTGTACGCCTCCAACACGGCGGGGAGCTCGCCCTACTCGAACGTCGCGAGCGCGCAGGCGCGCTGAATCGGGGCGCTGTTGTCGGGCCTGACGCGTTCTCGTTCCGGGAGAGAATGCGTCACGGCCATCCGCCTTCGCGCCACGCCCCCCGCGTGCTCATTGGCAAGGACACCCCGCCCCTCCGGCTACATGCTCGAGACCGCGCTCGCCTCCGGCGTCTGCTCCATGGGCGGGCGCGTGCTCCTCTGCGGACCCATCCCCACCCCCGCGGTCGCCCGCCTCACGGTGAGCATGCGCGCGGACGCGGGCATCGTGATCAGCGCCAGCCACAACCCGTACGCGGACAACGGCATCAAGGTCTTCGGGGCGGACGGCTTCAAGCTCCCCGACGAGGCGGAATTGGAGATGGAAGCGCTCATGGCCGACGCGGAGCGGCTAGGCGCGCGCAAGACCGGCCCCGGCATCGGTCGCGCGGAGAAGCTCGAGGCCGCCCGCGGACGCTACGTGGCCTACGTCAAGGCCACCTTCCCCCGCGACCTGTCCCTCGACGGGGTGGGACCCGGGCTATCGGCTCGCGCGCTGACGCGCTCGTCCCCCCTTCGCCTGGTCCCAATGTGCGAACCTGACGACTTTGCTTCGGTCGCAGCACTCCCAGGCGGGGTCGAGCGAAGGTGCCGGGGGGCGATCGGGGGGGCGAAGGTCCGGGATGGCCGCCCCCGGCGATGCGGGTTGACCGCCGAACCGCCCTTCTATTACCTACGCTCCACCTCCGAACTCCCTCGAAAGGTGTCCGCCAATTCGATTGAACGACGAGGGCCGGCGTTTCGAACGCCCCCCCCGATCCTCCAGCCCACTCACGCTGGCTTTCCCTGGACCAGCACGGCTCACGGGTAGAGAATCCTGGGGCTTTCGCCGCATCCTCTTGCCTCGGGTCGTCGACTGGGGCCCTACGAGATCGTTGCTCCCAGTTGTGCATCAGGCGCATCCTGGACCATCTGTGCCTGAGCCCGCCGGAGCAGGAAAAGCCGCCGCCGACCCGGGAGGTGGGCTGCCGGTAGACGACGAGGGGCGCGAGATCCACGCCGGCTGAAGACACCTGACAGCCGACCTTGACGCTTGCCTCGCGAACGGCTTACTGTCTCCGTCAACGTAGCCAGGGCGATGTCGAGGAGGGTCGGATGCGTCCTGTGGGGCTCCCGAGTCACGACACCCGCACTCTCGCCGGCTTGGCGGTAGGGTTGAGCGGGGTTGAAAGCTCCTCTCTCCCCCGTGACGGCGCCTCACTAGCCGTGGCTGCGGATGAAAAGGTCTATCGTTTGACTTCCTCGAAGGACCGGACCTGCTCCTGATAGTCCAGGAACTCCGGGACCTGGAAGGCCCCGCGCCCGCCCGGACGGGTGCCGCTCGCGTCGCGAATCTCGAGGGCGACGATGCGTTCCGAGGAGAAGTCGAAGGGGTCGAGCAGCACGTTCTGGACCACGCTGAAGATCGTGGTCGCGGCGCCGTTGCCCAGCCCCAGGGTCACGACGGCCAGGAGAGCGAAGGCGGGCTGCTTGCGGAGCCCACGGAGCCCGTAGCGAAGGTCCTGCCAGACGGAGTGCATGTTGCAAAGACGTCCCTCAGGCCCGGATGGTTTGCCGCCGTCTCCTACAGGCCGACCCTGGGACACGCCCTCTCGTCCATTCGATCCGCGATAGAATCCGGCCTCGCTCGCCCTCCAATAGCCAACCCTACCTGCAGCGAATCCTCGCGGAGGAAGGGGAGCCCGCCGTGATCGGGAAGACCGTGTCTCACTACCGCGTACTCCGGAAGCTCGGAGGCGGCGGCATGGGCGTCGTCTATGAGGCCGAGGACACCCGCCTTGGCCGAACGGTCGCCCTCAAGTTCCTCCCGGAGAAGCTGGCCCAGGACCCCCAGGCCCTCGAGCGTTTCCGGAGAGAGGCCAAGGCCGCGTCCGCCCTCAACCACCCCGGCATCTGCACCGTCCACGACATCGGGGAAGGCGAGGGCTTGCACTTCATCGCCCTCGAGCGCATGGAGGGACTGACCCTCAAGCACCGTGTCAAAGGCCAGGCGCTGCCCACGGAGACGCTGCTCGACCTGGCCATCCAGATCGCCGACGCTCTCGAGGCCGCCCACGCCAAGGGCATCGTCCACCGCGACATCAAGCCCGCGAACATCTTCGTGACGGAGCGGGAGCAAGCCAAGCTCCTGGACTTCGGCCTGGCCATGCTGGAGCCAGGACAGAAGGCGACCGCAGACAACGAATTGTCGAGCCTGCCCACGTCCTCGGCCCCGGCCGAGCACCTGACGAGTCCGGGGACCGTGATGGGAACGATGGCCTACATGTCGCCGGAGCAGGCCCGGGGCAAGGCCCTCGACCTTCGGACGGATCTTTTCTCGTTCGGGGCGGTACTGTACGAGATGGCCACGGGGCGCCTCCCCTTCGACGGCGCGACGGCTGCGGTCCTCTTCGATGCGATCCTGAACCGGGAGCCGATTCCACCAACCCAGGTCAATCCCGCGCTGCCGGCGGAGATGGAGCGGATCATCGGGAAGGCCCTCGAAAAGGATCGGGACGTGCGCTACCAGTCGGCGCGAGAGATGTTGGCCGACTTGAAGCGACTGAAGCGAGACTCGGCCACGGGGCGCGTCTCGCCGGCTTCCGGAGTGGTCGCGGCCGCCTCCGGCCCCGCGCCGGTCGCGGCAGACCGAGGGCACCGGGTGCTTTGGATCGCCGGCGCGCTCGCTCTTGCCGCCGCCCTAGTGGGCTGGGCTCTCGTGGCGTGGTGGACGGCACCCCTGCCCCGCCCTCGAGTCACGGGTTCGACTCAGATCACGAACGATCGTCTGTTCAAGGGCACCCCCGTCACTGACGGCTCCCGGCTCTACTTCTCGGCGCAGCACAGCCAGAGCGACAGCCCGGGCCAGCGTTTCCTCGCGCAGGTGGCGAGCAGCGGCGGCGACACCGTCCCTTTGTCCCCCGGGATCGCGCAGATTCTGGACATCTCCCCGAACGGCACGGAACTGCTCGTCTCGACGTTCAAGGGGAACGAAGACGAAGCGGACCTCTGGGTGAGGCCGGTCTTGGGCGGAACGGCGCGCCGCCTGGGCGACCTCCGAACGGGCAACCGGTCGCTCGGCGCCGCCTGGTCGCCCGATGGCGCCTGGATCGCCTCGACGCTTGGGTCCGAGCTTCGACTGGCCCGAAGCGATGGCACCGAGCCCCGCACGCTCGTGACGGCGCCCGGCTTTCCCTACCGGCCGCGCTGGTCGCCCGATGGGAAGGGCCTGCGCTACTCGGTTCAGGAACAGAAGACTGCCACTTCCACTCTCTGGCAAGTGAATGCCGACGGCACCAACCCTCGCGAGCTGCTCCCGGGCTGGAGGGGCGCACCGAACGCGTGCTGTGGGGCCTGGACCCTGAACGGAAAGTCCTTCGTCTTCACGGCGGGCGGCAACCTCTGGGCCCTGCCTGAGGACACCCGCCTTTTCGCGAGGCCCCGAGCCGAGCCCGTGCAGTTGACCTTCGGGCCGGTAGCCTTCGGACCGCCCGTCCCCAGTCGGGATGGCAGGCGTCTCTTCGCGATGGGCTACCAGCCAGCCGGAGAGCTGGTCCGCTTCGACGCGCGCTCCGGGCAGTTCGTTCCCTACCTCGGGGGCCTCTCCGCGGAGGGAGTGGCATTTTCGAAAGATGGCGACTGGATTGCCTACACCGCCTTTCCGGAGGGCACGCTCTGGCGCAGCCGCGTGGACGGGACCGAGAAGCTGCAGCTCACGTTCCCACCTCTCTGGGCCGCCCTCCCGCGCTGGTCGCCCGACGGCAGGGAGATCGCGTTCTTCGCCACAACGGCCTCCGCCAAGTTCCAGATCTACCAGGTTTCCGCCGCCGGCGGCGCGCCGCGTCAGCTGATCGAGGGTCCCCAGGTCGATCCATCCTGGTCGCCCGACGGGCGGCGCCTGGCGTTCGGGACCACGCCGGCATACGAAGCGAGCACGTCGCCGAACGCAGTGATCCGCATGTTGGATCTCGAGACTCATGAGGCTTCGGTTCTGCCCGGGTCCCAAGGTTTCTTCTCGCCTCGCTTCTCGCCGGACGGCCGGCATGTCGCGGCCTTGGCCTTCGACGGCCAGAGGCTGCTCCTCTTCGCCTTCGCAACCGGGCGATGGACCGAGCTCTACAAGGGCAGTGTGGGATATCCGAACTGGTCAGGGGATGGTCGGCACCTCTACTTCGAGACCGGCTCCGAAGTGCGCCGGGTGAGGATCGGGGACCACCGTGTCGAGGTGGTCGCCAGTTTGAAAGGCCTTCGCCGAGCGGCCATCTTTTTCACTTCATGGTTCGGGCTTGCGCCCGACGACACGCCCCTGCTCCTTCGCGACGTGGGCACGAGCGAGATCTACGCCCTCAACTGGGACGCGCCGTAGCGGCGAAGGTCCGGACACCCCCTGGACTGCCCGAGCCCGCTCGACGCTTTGGAACGGACCACCTCGGGCGGCCTGAATCAGTGGCCCCGGCCAGAAGTCACTTTTTCTCGCGAGCCTCGTCGAACACCGTGAGGTTCGCACCGTCGTCCGCGACGAAGACGGCAAGCAGGCTCGCCGGCTGGGTTGCGCTCGCGTTCTCGCTGACGACATGCGTGCTGCCCGCGGGCTCGAAGAAGACCTCTCCCGCCTGGTAGACCCTGGCCGGTCCGGTCGCCGAGTTCTCGGACCTGATCGCACCCGAGAGCACGTGGACGAAGACGCTCCCGGCGTGGCGATGCCGGGACGACCTTTCCCCCGGCCCGTACTCGAGTGATGACTCAAATTCTCGAGCATCCGGCTCGTCACGTCGGCCATGGGGTCGGCACGGGGCGAGGGGATCTCGCAGGCCGCGAGCTTCGACCTCGCAGAGACCGGCATGACAGGCGGCTTCGGCCCTATTCCATCCGCTGACGATCAGCTCAGCGGGGCGCCCCGAACGCCAACACCGCGTTCATGCCGCCGAACGCGAAGGAGTTGGAGAGCGCGTGCTGGACCGACGCCGGACGCGCCTGGTTGGGGACGACGTCGAGCGCGCACTGCGGGTCGGGCACTTCGTAGTTCACGGTCGGCGGCAGCACGCCGTGATGCAGCGCCAGCAGCGTGGCCGCGGCCTCGAGGGCCCCCGCGGCGCCGAGCGCGTGGCCGTGCATGGCCTTCGTGGAGCTGACGGCCAGCGCGTCCGCATGCCTCCCGAAGACGGCGCGGATGGCCCGGGTCTCGGTGACGTCGTTGGCCGCGGTCCCGGTGCCGTGGGCATTCACGTAGCCGATCGCCTCGGGTGCGAGCTGCGCGTCCTCGAGCGCCAGGCGCATGGCCCGCGCCGCGCCTTCCGCGCAGGGCTGGGTGATGTGGCCGGCGTCGGAGGACATCCCGAAGCCCAGGACCTCGCCCCAGATCCGCGCGCCGCGTGCGCGCGCCGCGTCGTGCGGCTCGAGCACCAGCATGGCGGCGCCCTCGCCCAGGATCATGCCGCTGCGGTTCCGCGAGAACGGCCGGCAGGTGTCGGCGGACACGACCCGCAATGCGTCCCAGGCCTTCAGGTTCCCCATGCTGAAGGGCGCCTCGCTACCGCCCGCGAGCGCCATTTCTACCGCGCCGGAGCGCACCAGCCAGAAGGCCTGGCCGAGCGCGTGGGTGGCGGAGGCGCAGGCGGTCGAGACCGTGTAACTCGGCCCGGTGATGCCGAACTCCACGGTGACGTGGCTGGCGCCCGCGTTGGCCATGGTGCGGGGGATGGTCAGCGGGTGCACGTTGGGGCGCCGCTCGTGGTAGAGGTGGAAGAAGCCCGCGTCTTCCGATGACTGGCCGCCAGTGCACGAGCCCGTGATCACCGCGGTGCGCTCGCGCAGCCGCGGCGTCCAGGCGACGGCGGCGTCGGCCACGGCGGCGCGGGCCGCGACGACCGCGAACTGCGCGAACCGGTCGAGCAGGTCGGCGCGCTTCTCGTCGAAGTGCTCGAGGGGGTCGTAACCGCGGACTTCGGCTGCGCGCTTGAAGCGGAACCGGCCCGGGTCGGCGAGCGTGAGCGGGGCGATGCCCGAGGTCCCGCTGGACAGCGACGCCCAGAACTCCGGGGTCGCGTTCCCGATCGCGGAAACCACCCCGATGCCGGTCACCACGACACGTCGCATCCCGAGGGTCTCAGGAATCGCCGGGCGATCCAGCGGGGGGAGCCCCGGCCTGCAAGCTCTCGACGCGCTCGGCCAGCTCGCGCAGGCTGCGCGTCGGGTCCATGCACTCGTCGGGAAGGCTCACGTTGAACTCGTCCTCGAGGGCGAAGACGAGGCTGGCGGCGTCGAGGGAATCCTTGCCGATGTCGTTCAGGGCCTTGTCGAGCGACACCGTCTCCAGGGGCACCTTGTAGACGGACGCCACGATGCTGCGGATCTTCTCATACCGTTCCTCAGACATAGGCTTTCCGGGCTCCTGGCCTGCACTCCCCGACGGCTCCAGCCGACGCGACACCTTATCACTGCTTCGTCCGGAGTGGATGAGGGGCCGGGGGCTTCGACCCCGGCGCGATCGGGATGACCGGCTTCGCCAGTACTCGAGCCGCTGGCGCGGGCGGCGCTCCTTGACGCTCCTTCTAGCTCGCGCTCGCGCTCGGGCGTGCGGTCACGTTCGTGGCGGGGCGGGGCAGGCGCAACGCTCCCCGCATCCTGATCGGCATGGACACGCGCCTCTCCAGCCCGATTTTGCTCCGAGCGGAACGGAATGTGCGCGGCCCTCGAAGAGAGCGCGATCCTCGCCTACCTGGACAACGTCACCTTGGCGATGGGGGAGTGTTCGCACGCGACGGTCGCAGGCTGGTACTCCGGCCTGACCGCCGGCGCCGGAGTCCTCGACATCGACTCCCGCACCCGTCAGTCCGTTTCCGGAGCGGCGCCGGGATCGAAGATGGCCTCGATCGGCTGGGCGAAGAGCTTCGCGATCTTGAACGCGAGCGGTAGCGACGGGTCGTACTTTCCGGTCTCGACGGCGTTGACGGTCTGACGGGAGACCTCCAGCCGCTCGGCCAGCTCGGCCTGCGACCAGTCCCGTTCCGCGCGGAGGACCTTGAGGCGATTCTTCATGGTGCTTCTCAGCGGTAACGCTTGACCGCGAGCAGCAGGCCGACGACCCAGCAGCTCACCATCACCGGACTGAGCCACTCAAGGGGGGGAGTCGGGAGACCCGCCACCTCCAGAAATCCACAGCTGGTGACGAGCAGGATGCTGCACAGGAAGGCGAAGGCCATCGCCTCGGCGTGCATCTTCCGCTCCAGCTCATCCATCCGGCGCACGCTGCGCATCGCCGCCACCGCCACGGCAGTCAGGGCGATGCCCGGCAGCGCCACCAGCCACTGGACGGTGGGATGTTCGGCGTGATCGGCGATGAACTGGCCGAGCAACGGGATCGTGACGAGGAAGATCGCGCTGACGGCAAGAGAAACGGCGATGACCTTGGCAAGATCTCTTATCCCCTTTTTTCCAGGGAGGACATGGCATTCCTCGCTTGCGAGTTCAAGCTCTGGTCAAGCTCGCTTGACACAATCAAATTAAAGCACACTTGACTATTTGTCAAGTGTACTTGATATATCGTTATGCTGTCCGAGGAGCTAGAAGGACAGGCGGTACCGGACGAAGAAGCCGCGTCCAGGTGCGTCGAGGCCCCAGGAGATCCCGCGGTAGTTCCGATCGCCCAGGTTCTCGAAGTCGACGAGCACCTCGTGGCGGGCCGCGAAGCGCACCGCGCCCCGGAAGCCGAAGGTGACGTAGCCGGGCACCGCGGTGTAGAGCGACGACGAGACGACGCCCGGCCCGAGCACGCGGTCCTGGATCTGGGCCAGGGTCTCCCCGGTGGCGAGGAGCACGTCGTCGGCGTTGCCCGCGATCCCGTCGGGCCCGTTGCCGATGTACCCGCGCGCGCGTGCCCCGTTGTTGAAGAAGCTCGCGATGCTCGTGCGCGAGCGTGAGGCGCCGGTGCGGCGGTCGTCGAGGTCCAGCGACGACAGCCGGGCCTGGCGGTCGGCCGCGTGCAGGTAGGGCTCCACCCAGAAGCGCTGCCCGCCTCGCGGGGCATACCGCACCTTGAGCCACGCGTCCGGGGCGGGCGTCCCCCCCTCGATGTTCGGGGGCAATCCCGTCGCGCGATCCGCGGCGTGGACGTAGGTTCCGACCGCCCCCAGCGACCAGGCGGAGGCGAGGGTCCAGGCGAGACTCGCTTCCAGGCCCCAGATGCGCGCACTGTCGAAGTTCGCGCGCACGAGCACCGGGTTCGGAGCCACCGCGACGAAGACGACGCCGTTCGGGAGCTGCCCCGTGATGGGCTCGCCCGCGAGCGACGTCCCCACCGCTCCGGGGGGCAGGATGAGGGCCTGCTTGGCGATGTTCTGATCGATGTCGCTCACGAACCCGGTGAGCTCCGTGTTCACCCGGCCGTGGGCGTAGCGCGCGGTCAGCTCGTAGCTGAGGCTCGTCTCCGGAAGGAGCGTGGCCACGGGAGCCGTGGAGACCGCGGTGATGCCGGCGGTGGACCCGACGGTCGCACCCATTCCCTGCACGTCGCGGTTGGCCACCTCGTATCCGGAGCCGGTGAGCCCGTAGGTGCCGAGATCCGTGATGTTGGGAGCGCGGAATCCCCGCGCCACGTACGCGGCCAGGCTGAAGCCGCCGCTCGGAGTGAAGACGGCCCCCGCCCGGAAGGTGAAGCTCTCGGCGTGGAGCGAGTCGTTTGGCCAGAGCGGCTCCCCGTTCACGACGGGAGCGTCCGCGGCCTTGGCTTCGTAGGCGGCCGCGCTCCAGCGCACCGCTCCCGAGAGGCGCAGCCGGCCCGCCACGGCGTCGAAGGTGTCGGTGAGGAAGACCCCGCCGCTGTCGAAGGTGGCGCCGTCGGGTACCCGGCCCCGCCGCACCGAAACCACGTTAGTGACGGGGTTGACGCCGAAAGACGGCGCCGTCACCTTCTCGAGGTAGAAGTCCCCCCCGGCGGTGAGGCTGTGGCGCGTCCAGGACTTGGCGAGCAGGACCTGGCCTCCGTTGGCCACCGTGCGCTCCGGCTCGTGGTTGATCGAGGCCCGGGGATTGCCGTTCCCCCCCTGGTTCACGCGCTCTTCGCGCTGGGCGCCGAAGGAGTAGGTCAGGCTCAGCCGGTCGAACCAGGAGGCTCCGGTCTTCTCCCAGCGCAGGAACGCGGAGTCCACCATCAGGTTCTTCAGGTCGGCCACGAGGTTGCCGTCTCCGCCCAGGAGCTGGTCGTAGCGCTTGCCCGCGTCCTGCTGGCCCCGCAGGTAGGACGCGGTGAGGCGTGACGTGGGGGAGGCCGCGTAGCTCAGCCTCAGCCGCCCTCCGTACTGGGTGAATGCGGAGTCCGGCATCCGGTCGCCGATGACCTCGTCCGAGCTGATCCCGAGGAAGCGGGTGACCGCGTTGTGGGAGTCGAGGCCTCGTCCCGTGCGGAGGGTGTTGCCGCGCCGCCCGGCCAGGGTCACCGCCATCGAGTATCGGGACAGGACGTGGGAGAAGTTCAGGCTCGAGCCGTAGCTGACGTCCGCGCTGCCGAAGCTCGCGTCCCACGAGCCCTGCGACGAGCCGCCGCCGGGGGGGGCGGTGGGGAGGCGGGTGAGGAACTGCACGCTGCCTCCCATGGCGTCGCTCCCGTACTCGGCGCTCGAGGGTCCCCGCAGGACTTCCACGGCCTCGAGCGCGGTGGGATCGACGCAGTTGAAGAAGGTGCCGATCCCGCCGCGCATGGCGGCCGTGGTGTAGCGGACCCCGTCCAGGTAGACATTGACCTTCGTTCCGGTGAGGCCCCGAACGTAGAACTCCCCGATGGTGGGGCTCGTTCGCTGGAGAGCGACCCCCGACTCCTCGTTCGCGGCCTGGGCGAGCACCGACTTGGCCCGGAAGGCGAGGTCGTCCTCACCGATCACGTTCACCCGCTGGGGAACGTGCGAGAGATCCTCCACGTGGCCGGGCCGGGCCGAGACCGTGACTTCTTCGCGCAGGGCCTCGGGCTCGAGCACGATCTCCAGGGGGAGCGGCGCTCCGCCCGGCCTGACCGTGACCGCCGTCCATTTCGTCGCGAAGCCGCGGGCCTGGGTCACGAGCAGGTAGGAGCCCGGCTGGATGTCGGGGAATCGGAACTGCCCGAGGCCGTCGGTGCGGGTGGCCGCCACCGGCGCCTGCTGCGGGCTCAGGAGCGAGACGGAGGCATCGGGTATGGCGCCGCCCGTCGCGTCGAGCAGGCGTCCGGAGAGGGTGGTTTCGTCCGCGGCTCCTCCCCAGGAGGCGGTGACGGTGAGGAGCAGGACGAGAAGTCTCATGGCCCGAGCGCGGCTCAGAAGCGCACGTTGGCGCTCACGTCGAAGCGGCGCGGGAAGAGGCGGTAGTACTGGGCATCGCCCAGCTCGCTCTCCGCCACGGGATCGCGCCGGTCGGTGAGGTTGCGGCCGGTCATCCGCGCCTCCCACCGGCCCTTGCGGTAGCCGAGGCTGGCGCCAAGGGTGGCGTAGGAGCCGGCGAGCGCGGTGTTCCTCTTGTTGAGATAGCGATCGCCCACGTAGTTCATCTCGATCGAGGCGACGGGGCCCGAGTCCGGCGCCCAGGTCAGGGCGAGGGCTCCCAGGTGGCGGGGCGACATCTCGAGCCGCTTGCCCGAGAGCTGGGTGGGCACCCCGTCGAACTCGGTGAGGAAGTCGAGGAAGCGGGCGTCGTGCAGCGCCCACGAGCCGCGTGCCCAGAGGGAGGCCCGGATGCGCCAGTCCAGGGACAGCTCGAGCCCCCGGAGTCGAGTGTGGCCCGCGTTCGTGAGCGCGGGCAGCCCCCCGATGCTCTGGGGGATCACGAGGTTGCTGAAGTCGCACCAGAAGCCGGCCAGCTCCAGTCGCAGGGCCCGTCCCAGCACCTCGCTCTTGACCCCCGCCTCGAAGCTGCTCGCGGTCTCCGGCTCCAGGATCCCGCCTTCGCCTTCCCCGCTCTCCACCAGGTTGAAGTCGATGGCCGCGGGCTTGAACGTGTTCTTGTAGTTGCCGAAGAGCCGCAGGAGGTCGTTCCCGCGCTGCCAGGCCGTGAAGGTGACGCCGAGCTCGCCGGAGGGTCGCCAGACTTCCCGCTTGCCCTCCCCTCCCCTCCTCCTCGGCCTCCTCCCCCTCGCCGCGCTCTTCCTCGGTGTGATTGAGGCGGAGTCCCCCCTCGACCCGCCAGCGCGCGATCGGGGTCCACTCGACCTCGCCGTAGAGGCCCGCGAAGTTGCGCTTGTCGTCGAGCGCCCGCTCCTCGCCGGGGGGGATCGTCGCTCGGCGGGTTCGAACCGTCGAGGGCCACCCCGTACGTGAACGTGTCGCCGCGCGCCTCCGCCGACCCGAACAGGTAGTCGAGGCCGGCCACCGCGCGCCAGCGCGCCGCCTTCGTCCAGGCCAGGTGCGAATCGAAATAGAGGTCGTTCTCGCCGATGTCGGCGCGGAACCCGGCGGCGTTCGGGGTCGTGTTCGACACGTCGGTCAGGAAGCCGCGGAACTGATCCGGAGAGGAATGGGTGTAGGCGAGGCTGGTGCTCCAGGAGCCGAGCCCGAGCGTCCGATCGTAGACCAGACGCGCGAAAAAACGATTCTCGTCGAGGAAGGCGCCCGCCGGATTCTGGTTGGAGTCGAGTGGAACCAGGGGCGAGAGGACGGGGCCCTGGCGAGGGGTGGGACTCGCCGGATCCTGACGGAGAAACGTGCCGTCCAGGTCGAAGGAGAAGGCCCCGGTCGCGAGAGTCTGCCGGCTGCGCCAGAGCACGTGGCCCTTCTTGAACGACGTGCGATCGTCGCGGAAGCCCTGCCGCTCGAAGTTCGCGCTGATCGAGGAGTCGACGCCGGCCCAGGACGGCAGTCCCGCGGACAGGCGATCCGCCGCCGCTCTCGTAGCTTCCTCCGGTGAGCGCGATCCGTCCCCCCTTCTCGCCGGGGGCGCGGCGCACGACCTGGATGACGCCCACGAATGAAGTCGCTCCGTAGAGCACGGGGGCGGGGCCGCGCTGCACCTCGATGCGTTCCACGTCGCGCAGGTCCAGCGTGGAGAGGGCGGGGTTGAAGGCGCCGCCCCAGGGCACGCCGTCGACCACGAGCAGGAAGGCGTCGAACTCCTTGAGGCCCCAGAACTCGGGGACCGAGGAGGCCGGCCCTCCGTCCCCGCCCGGCGCGATGTCGACGCCGGCCGCGAGGCTGAGCGCGCTCTTGAGATCGATAGCACCTCGGTCGCGAAGCTCCTTTGCTCCGATCGTCTGGATGGAGGTGGGCACGTCGTCCACGCTCTCGGGGATGCGCGAGGCCGTGACCTGGACCGTCTCCGCGAACACGGGGGGCGAGGGTTTCGGCTGCGGGTCCCCGGCCCGCACGGTCGCGGCCAGGGTCAGCAGGGCGACGGCGCAGGGCAGGGGCGGGCGCATGGAGGTCTCCAAAGGTGGCTGATCGCCAATCTAGCGGGGGCGTCGACCTACTACCAGCCGTAGTAGCTCCCGTCCCGGCACCGGGAGCGCCCGACGACTGCTCAGCCCAGCGTCTGGACGAGGGTTTCGAGCAGGCCGTGGAGGACGCGAAGCGTCTGGGGGAGGGTGGCCAGGGTGAGACCCAGAGCCGCGGCCGCCAGCACGACGAGGGTCACGCCGGGCGGCGGCGGGACGGAAGGGCATTCCCTTTCGGTGAGCAGGCGCTCCACCCGCCCGCCCAGGTCGCCCTCCGAGAGGAGAGCGACCGCCGAAGCGGACAGCCGCGCCCCCGGGGGTGAAAGGCGTGCGACCTTTACCAGCGCCGAGGCCAGGTGCCGGGCGGCCCGCCGGTCCCGCCCGGCCGCGCGCTCGTCGGCCGCCGCCTCGGAGGCGGCTTCCCATTCGCGGCTCAGGCGCTCGCCCCAGCCGGTCGGGACGGGAGGACAGCAACGAATCAGCCATCGCTTCAGGTTGTCGCGTCGCTGGAGGTGCGCCGCCTCGTGGGCGAGCACGGCCCGAAGCTCCGCCGGCGACAGCCGGTCCACGACCGAGCGGGCCAGGAAGAGCCGCGCGCGGAAGATCCCCACCGCCGCTACCACGGGGAAGGTATGGTCGATCCGGTATACCGGGGCCGGGACGTCCGGCAAGTGGAGGCGGCGCGCTCCGTCTCGCCACGCCCGAACGAGCCGCCGGGTGGCGAAGAGGGCCGCGAGAGCACGCCATAACCCCGACGCCACGAGCCCCGCCCCCAGGAGAGCGGAGGCCAGGAGCACGGGCCCGAGGCGTTCGCCGGATTCGGCGGGCTCGTGGAGCGCGAAGGCGAGCGCGGCGAGAAGGGCGAGCAGGATCGCCGAGGCGGTGGGGGCGAGCCGCAGGGCGAGGAAGAAGCCCGCTCGGGGGGCGGGAAAATCCGGGCGCCGCCGGAGGGAAGCGGCCGCGACCACCACGGCCGCCGCCACGTACGCGGCCAGGAACAGGACGAGCGACAGACCCGCGCCGAGCAGGAGGCGGCTCATTGCGGCCCTCGCGATCGGGCCGGGGACGTCCTCTTCCGGCGAACGAGCTTCTCCAGCTGGTCCAGGAGCGCCCGGTCGTGCTCACCGACGGTGTCCACGAGTGTCGAGAGGACGGGGGCCGCGCTCCCGCCGCTTCCGAGCGCTCCCCTCAGCAGCCGCTGCAAGAGGCCCCCATGGAACTCGGCGCGGCTCACCCGCGTCGCGTAGACGAAGGCCCGCCCCTCGCGCCGCCGGTCCAGGAAGCCCTTCTTGTGCAGCCGGTCGAGGGTCGTCATCAGGGTGGTGTAGGCGAGCTGGAGGTCCACCGCGCCCTGGACCTCGCGCACCGTAGCCGCCCGCGACTGCAGCCAGAGATACTCCATCACGCGGCGTTCGAGAGGGCCGAGAGCAGCGGCCGGGCGCATGACGGGCGGAGTATACTCCGGCCCGTGACCCGCCTCGGCGTGAACATCGACCACGTGGCGACGGTGCGCCAGGCCCGGCGGGCCACCGAGCCCGATCCCGTGCACGCGGCGGTGCTCGCCGAGCTGGGCGGGGCCGACGGCATCACCGTCCACCTGCGCGGCGACCGCCGCCACATCCAGGACCGCGACGTCGAGATCCTGCGCCAGGTGGTGAAGACGCGGCTCAACGTCGAGATGGCGGCCACCCAGGAGATGGTGCGCATCGCCCTCACCGTGAAGCCCGACCAGGTGACGCTCGTGCCCGAGCGGCGCGAGGAGATCACGACCGAGGGCGGCCTCGACGTGGTCCTCAACAGCGTCCAGCTCAAGCCGGTGGTCAAGACGCTGCAGGAGGGCGGGATCGACGTGAGCCTCTTCGTGGACCCCGACCTCGAGCAGGTCAAGGAGGCGCACAAGCTCGACGCCCAGGCCATCGAGATCAACACCGCCGCCTACGCCGACGCCCGCGACGAGCGCGCCCGGGAGGCGGCGCTGCGCAAGGTCGTGGACGCGGCGCGCCTGGGCCGGAAGCTGGGGCTGGCCGTCCACGCCGGCCACGGGCTGACCTACCACAACGTGGGCGCGCATCGCGGCCCTCCCCGAGATCGGCGAGCTGAACATCGGCCACAACATCGTGGCGCGGGCCGTCCTCGTGGGGATGGAGCGCGCGGTCCGGGAGATGGTGGACGCGATGCGGCCGCGGTAGCGCCGCGGTATTGACCGTCGACGACCGCAAAGCCCGTATCCTCGGGCCGGGAGTCCAAGATCGATGCTCGAGGCGTTCGGCCGGACCGACGTCGGGCGCCGCCGCAAGCTCAACGAGGACAACTTCCTGGTCGACCCCGAGCCGAACCTCTACGCCGTCTGCGACGGCATGGGCGGCCACAACGCGGGCGAGGTGGCCTCGCAAGATGGCCATCGAGACCCTCGCCGCCTTCATCCGCAGGAGCCACAAGGAGAAGGAGATCACCTGGCCCTACGGCCTGGACGTGAACCTCTCCTTCGACGGCAACCGGCTCAAGACCGCGATCAAGCTCGCCAACAAGAAGGTCTTCAAGGCCGCCGACAACCGCGAGGACTACACCGGCATGGGCACCACCGCGGTGGCGGCCCTGGTGATCGGCGAACGTCGCTGACGGTCGGCTCCGCCGGGGACAGCCGCTGCTACCTCATGCGCGGCGGCGAGCTCACGCCAGCTCACGCGCGACGACTCCTGGGTCTCGGCCGCGCTGGGCCGAGGGGATCCTGAACGCCGACGAGATCGAGCGCCATCCCCTCCGCAACGTCATCACCAAGGCGGTGGGGGCCAAGGACGACGATCGAGATGGACGTCGTCGAGCAGAAGCTCTGCAGCCGGGCGACGTGGCCCTCTCTGCTCCGACGGCCTCCACGCGATGATCAACGACGAGGAGATCCTGCAGCGCCTCACGCCCGCTGCCGCGCCTCCCTCGAGGAGGCGGCGGCCAGGCTGATCGACGCCGCCAACGAGGCCGGCGGCAAGGACAACGTCTCCGTCGTCCTGCTGCGCTACACGGAGTAGCGCGCCCCGGGGCACGCGGCCATGGCCACCTTCGGCCGCTACGAGATCCTCGACAAGCTCGGGCGAAGGGGCGATGGGCGTCGTCTACCGCGCCCGGGACACGCGCCCTCGGCCGCGTCGTCGCCCTCAAGATGCTCTCCGCCGAGCTGGGCGGCGAGGACGAGCTGCACCAGCGCTTCCAGCGCGAGGCCGAGGCCATCGGCCGCCTCAGCCACCCGAACATCGTCACCGTCTACGACCTGGGCGAGGCCGACGGGCCAGCTCTACATGGCGATGGAGCTGCTCGAGGGCGACGACCTGCGCGCGCTGATCGAGCGCGGCGCGGACATCCCCCTCGCCGACCGCGTGCGCATCCTGGCCGAGATCTGCGACGGCCTCGGCTACGCCCACTCCCGCGGGCGTGGTCCACCGCGACATCAAGCCCGCCAACATCCTCGTCACCACCGACGGGCCGGGTGAAGCTCCTCGACTTCGGCCTGGCCCGCGTGGCCACGCGGGAGACGATCACCCGGCGCGGGCGTGATCCTGGGCACGCCCGACTACATGTCGCCCGAGCAGGCCATGGGCAAGCCGCGTCGACCACCGCACGCGACATCTTCTCGGCGGGGGCCGTCTTCTACGAGTTCCTCACCGGGCAGAAGCCCTTCACGGGCAAGACGCTGCACTCGCGTGCTCTACCAGATCATCTCCGAGGAGCCGGAGCCCGTGCTGACCGTCAACCCCGAGCTGCCGGCCCGCCTGGCCGCTCGTGGTGCACCGCATGCTGCGCAAGGACGCCCGACGAGCGCTACCCGTCGTTCGAGGAGGCCGGGCGCGAGCTCTGGAGGATGCACGCGCGCTCCGCCGCTCCGACGGTCGCTCCGCGCTGCCTCGCGCCGGGTCTGCCCGCGCTGGAGGACGAGGCCCGGGCGCGCGTCCGCGACCACGTCGCGCGCAGCCGAAGCCCACCTCGAAGAGCGGACGCTCCGCGAAGCGGCCGCGGAGGAGCTGCAGGCCGCCCTCGCCCTCGATCCCGACAGCGACGAGGCCGCGGAGGCGCTTTGGCGGGACAGTGCGTCGGCGGCCGACCGGCCGCCGGGCCGAGCCCCAGCGCACCCGGAGGCGGAGGCGCGCATCGCGGCGCTCCTCCAGCGAGCGAAGCCGGGGCGCCCGACCAGGAAGCGAAGAAGGCGATCGCCGAGCTGGCCCTGGTCGCCCCCGACGACCCGCGCCTCGGCGAGCTCCTGCGCGAGCGGGCCGGCCGCGACCGTTGACACCGGTCGTCCCCGCGGCCTAAGGTACGCCGCTCGGGGTCTGGAGGAGGTGCTATAATCCCCAGGTTTTGCCCCCCACATGGATGAGCCGAGGCTCCGAGGAAGAATCGCGGTCGTCACCGGAGGGGGCAAGGGCCTGGGTCGGGCGCTGGTGAAAGCGCTCGCGGAGGAGGGGGCCGACGTGGCCTTCTCCTATCGGGAGAGCCGGCGCGGGGCGGAAGAGAGGCGGAGGCGCTCCGGCGCCTCGGACGCCGCGTCCACGTAGGCCCCGCGGACGCGCGAATGCCCGGGGAGATGGCGGGCTTCGTGGACGAGGCGGCCGAGGCGCTGGGCGGCCTCGACTTCCTCGTGAACAACGTGGGCGTCTTCCGCCGGGTCGCCCGTGGGGGAGCTGACCGAGGAGGCCCTCGACGAAGCCTTCGACGTGAACGTGAAGGCCGCGGTGATGGCCTCCCAGGCGGCGGCGCCGCACATGCGCCGGCGCGGCGGGGGCGCGATCGTGAACGTGGCCAGCCTGGGTGGGCTCCGGCCCTGGAAGTCGCACCTCCCGTACTGCGCATCCAAGGCGGCGCTGGTCATGGCCACCCGCTGCCTGGCCGCTGGCGCTGGCCCCGGAGATCCGCGTGAACGCGGTGGCCCCGGGGATCCTGGAGCCGTCGGACGCGGGCGACGAGGTGCGGCGTCGGATCCCGCTGGGGCGCTTCGGCCGGCATGGCAGAGGCGGTCGAGGCCGTCCTGTTCCTGCTGGTGGGGGCGAGCTACACGACCGGCGACGTGCTCACGTTGGACGGAGGGCGCGCGCTCGGATGAAGCGAAGGAAAGGAGATCTTTCCGAGGTGAACATGACGTCGATGCATGAGGAAGACAAGCCCTGGAAGACCGACCTCGCGCGCAAGTGCGCGCAGCGTCGAGAGCAGGTGCTCCACGAGGTCGAAGAGGCGATCAAGAAGGCGCCTTCCTTCGAGGAGGCGCTGCGCCAGGCGGTGGAGATCATGAAGAAGCGCTTCGCGCGCTACTCCGCGGTCACCGCCTACGTGGCGGACGGCGAGGACCTGGCCGTGCACATCGCCCTCGAGCGCCCCACCGGGCCCGATCGCGTCTGGACGGGCGGCGGGCCGCTGGCGGACGCCGCCCAGGGGCCAACCCCACGGTGGTGTCCGACGTCGAGCACGGTGCCCGCCTGGGCCGGGGTGGGCCTGGCCACGGGCAGCGCGATGGTGGCGCCCGTGCGCACCGAGGCGGGACTCTGGGCCATCCTCGAGGTCTGGAGCGACTTCCGCGACGCGTTCACCGCCCAGGACGTGAGGCTGATCGGACAAGGTCGCGCAGGCCCTCGGCAAGAAGACCCCGGCCGCCTGACCGTGTCGTCATCGAGGGCCCCCGCCCCTTCCGGCGGATCCGTGGGGGCGTGCGACGTCTCCGCGGCGTGATCCCGCCCCTCGTCACCCCGTTCCTTCCCGACGGGGCGCTCGATCTCGGGTCGTTCGAAGCCAACCTCGAGTCCCTCGGCGCGTCGGACCTCGCGGGCTATCTCGTCCTGGGCTCGAACGGCGAGGCGGCGAGCCTCGAGGAGGAGGAGAAGCTTGCGCTCCTCCGTTGTGCGCGCCAGAAGGCCGGGGGACGCGTCCTCCTCGTCGGCACCGGCCTCGAGAGCACGCGCGGAACCATCGCTTTCACGCGGAAGGCGGCGGACCTGGGGGCGGACATGGCCCTCGTCCTCACCCCCTGCTACTACAAGCCGCAGATGACGGTGGAGGCGTTGCGCCGGCACTTCGAGGCCGTGGCCGAGGCCTCCCCGATCCCGGTCCTCGTCTACTCGGTGCCGGTCTTCACGGGCCTCCCCTTTCCCGCCGCCCTCGCTCCCGCCGTCGCCTCGCATCCGCGCATCCTCGGCATGAAGGAGTCCAGCGGCGACATCGGCCTCATGGGGCGGCTCGTGGCCTCGGTGCCGGCCTCGTTCGCCGTCCTCTGCGGCTCGGCGCCCGTCTTCTATCCCGCGCTCTGCGTGGGCTCGCCGGGCGGCGTCCTCGCCGTCGCCAACTGCGCGCCCCGTCCCGTGGCCGCGCTCTACCGGGCCTTCGAGGCGGGTGACCACGCGCGCGCCCGCCGGCTGCAGGAAGCGCTGACCCCCCTCGCCGTGGCCGTCACCGCGACGTACGGGGTGGCCGGCTTGAAGGTGGCCATGGACCTCGCGGGCCGGCGCGGGGGCGTGGTCCGGGCGCCCCTCCTTTCCGTCGCTCCCGCCGTCCGCGACGAGCTGCGGGTCCTCCTCGACAAGGCGGAAGCCGCGGTCTAGCCGGAGCCGCTACGGCCGCACGGGAGCGAAAGGCCCCATGGGATCGCTCAGGGTCGTCCGCGGTACGAGCACGGGGAGCGCGCGGGGGCGCAGCGAGAACTCGAGCCGGCCCGTCTCGGGCTCCGGCTCCCCGTCACGATGGTGCTCGACCGCGGTCTGCGGGGTGATCACCGCCCGGGTCGCCTCGATCCGCCGATAGCGCCGCGACCGTTCCAGGCTTCCCAGGAAAAGGCGGGGCGCATTGAAGGCGATCTCCGCCATCGAGGCGTCCTCGAAGATCACGATCTCGAACTTCCCGTCGTCGAGGCGGGCTCCGGGGTTGATGAGCGCTCCCGCCCCGTACTGCGGTCCGTTTGCGAAGGCCACGACAAGGGGCCGCACCTCGAGGCGCCCGCTATCCGTGTCCACGACCAGGGGGGTGGGCCGGTAGGAAGCGAGGAGCGCCATGCTCATCCGCACGTAGGTGAAGATGCCGCGCCGCCCACCGTCGCGTCCGGCCATGTGGAACGCCCAGCCCACCACCGCGTCGAAGCCCACGCCCGCCACGTTGAGGAACGGCTTGCCGTTCACGAGGCCGACGTCCATCCGGCGTCGCTCGGCGGATTCGAGGGAGTGGAGGGCGCGCGGCGGGTCGAGGGGGATGCGAAGGGCCCGGGCCAGGCCGTTGCCCGATCCGACGGGCACGATTCCCAGCGGGATGTCCGAGCCGAGCAGGCCGCGGGCCGCTTCGTTCGCCGTGCCGTCGCCGCCCATGGACAGCACCAGGTCGGCTCCCGCCGCCACCGCCTCTGCGGCAAAGAGCTGGGCGTCGCCGGGTGCGGTCGTCTCGCGGACGGTCGCGTCCTTCCAGGGGGACCGGTCGTGCCGCAGCGCGTCCAGCGCGCGGCGCGCGGCCACGCCCGCTCGGGGATTCCAGATCGCGTGGACCCTCACCGCATCCCCTCGTAGACCCGCAGCGTCTCCTCCACCATCCGGTCCGCGGTGAAGCGCTGCAGGAAGCGCTGTCGGCCGGCGGCGCCGAGCCGCCGGCGCCGCTCCGGATCCTCGAGCACCTCGAGGAGCGCTTGCGCCAGCGCCACCGGGCTGCGGACGGGGACCACGAGACCCGTCGCCCCGTGCTCCACCGCCTCGGGAATCCCCCCCGCCGCGGTGGCGACGACGGGAACGCCGAAGGCCATCGCGTCGAGCAGGCTCGTCCCGAGCCCTTCGAGGTGGGAGGACAGGCAGAAGACGTCGAAGGCAGGGAGCAACCGGTCCACGTCGCTTCGGAAGCCCGCGAAGACCACGCGTCCCTCGAGCCCGCCTTCCCGGGCGCGCGCCTCCAGCTCGCGCCGGAGCGGACCCTCGCCGACGATCACGAAGCGCGCGTCCGGGCGGCGCCGCAGGACGATCGGGGCCGCTTCGAGCAGAGTGGCGTGGTCCTTGTGCCCCGTCAGCGCGGCCACGTTGCCGACGACGGGTGCGCGGGCAGGGATGCCGATCGCGAGAAGGGCCTCCCGACCGCCCGGGGCGGCCGGCCGGTCCGGGACCCCCTCGTAGACGAGGGACACGCGCTCGCTCGGAAATCCGTCCGCCTCCAGCACCGAGGCAATGGCCCGGCTCACCGCGATCACGCGCCCGCAGCTCCGGTACTTCCACCGCGAGAGCGGGCCCCGCAGCGGGAAGTCAACGCGTCGGGTGGCGATGGTGGGGACGCCTCCGGCCAGGCGCGCGGCGAAGGCGCCGCTCCCCACCGCGTGGGGATCGTGGAGCTGGAGCACTTCGGGCCGTGTCTCCCGCAGGACCCGGGCCAGCCCCCGCACCGCGGGCGGCCACAGGTCGCCGTGGAAGGGCAGGGGGCAGACCGGGATCCCCGCCTGGCGGGCCCGGGCCTCCAGGACGCCGCCGCGCCGGCAGGCCAGGAGGACGTCGTGACCACGGGCGGCCTGGCCGCCCGCGGTCAGGAGCACTTGATTCTGCCCACCTCGCCAGGTCGCCGCCGTGTCCACATGCACCACCCTCATCGGGGGAGAGGGGGGCGCTGCCCGAGCTCGTGGAGCTTGGCCAGCTTCACGAACGTGTAGTAGGCGTTCAGGGTGGAGATCACCAGCCCGGGGGTGCCGAGCAGGAAGCCGCGCTTCACCACGTAGTTGCGAAAGAAGGCCCAGAGCCCGGCCGCGGCCATGTTCACCGGCCCCGTGCGCCGCCCCGCCGCGAAGAACTGGCGCGCCCACAACGTGGTGTAGCGGTCGATCTTGCGGAGGTGGTCGCTGATGTCGACGTAGGGGTAGTGGAGGAGCTCCCCCCGCAGCCGCCCCACCGGGCCCGTGGCGCGCACCGACTCGTGGACGAGATCGCCTTCCCAGCGCGCGCGCGTGCGGTCGAAGAGCCGCACCTGCTCGTCGGGATACCAGTCGGTGCCGCGCACCCAGCGGCCGAGGTGGAAGGCCACCCGGGGAATGCGGTAGGCGGGGTGGGCGAATCCGCGCTCGCGCGCCCGTTCGATCTCCGCGTGCAGGGCGGGGGTCACCCGTTCGTCCGCGTCCAGGGCCAGCACCCAGTCGTGGCGGGCCGCCCGCACCGCGAACTCGCGCTGGGCCACGAAGCCGGGCCAGGGAGCGTTGACGAGCACCCGCGCCCCCGCCGTCTCCGCGATGGCCCGAGTGCGGTCCTCGGACCCCGAGTCGACCACCACGATCTCGTCGCAGAAGCGGACGCTCTCGAGGGCTTCCCCGATCTTGGCTTCCTCGTTCTGGGCGATGAGGACCGCAGAGAGAGGGGTCACGCGAAGCAGTATATCCGCGTGTAAGATACGCGTCGTGAGCGACGCGGCCGCGCGCGAGGCGCTCCTTCGCACCTTCGAGGAGCGCGGGGCGCTGCTCTCCGGGCACTTCCTGCTCTCCTCCGGCCTCCACTCGCCGCGCTACCTGCAGTGCGCCCGCATGCTCATGGACCCGGTGCTGGCCACCGCTCTCGGCGCGGACCTGGCCGTGGCCCTGCTGCCCCTGCTGGGAAAGCGCTCGCCCACCGCGGTGGTGGCCCCCGCGCTCGGCGGCGTGCTCGTGTCCCACGAGGTGGCCCGCGCGCTCGGCTGCCGCGGTCTCTTCACGGAACGGCAGGAGGGGAAGATGGTCCTCCGCCGCGGATTCGAGCTCGGGCCCGACGAGCCCGTGGTCGTGGTGGAGGACGTGATCACGACCGGCGGCTCCACCCGCGAGGTGCTGGACGCGGTCCGAAGCCACGGTGCGGTCGTTCTCGCCGTGGGGAGCCTCGTCGATCGGAGCGGGGGGAACGTCGACCTCGGAGTGCCGCGAAAGAGCTTGCTCACGCTCGAGGTTCCGGCTTGGCCCGCCGAATCCTGCCCGCTCTGCGCGCAGGGCTCGAAGCCGGAGAAGCCGGGCTCGCGCACCCTCCGGTAGCCTTGCCTCTCTACCGCGTCACGCTCGCCTACGACGGCACCGACTTCCAGGGGTGGCAGGCGCAGCGCGCGGGAGCGCGGACCGTCCAGGGCGAGCTCGAGCGGGCGCTTTCGCGTCTCGCGGGGGGCCGGCGGCTGGCGGTGGCGGGGGCGGGGCGCACCGACGCCGGCGCGCACGCCCTCGGCCAGGTCGCTTCGTTCGACCTTCCCCGCGACCTCGATCCCGAGGAGCTCCGGCGGGCGCTCAACGGGCTGCTGGCCGAAGACCTGCGAGTGATCGCGGCCGGGCGAGCCCCCGCGGGATTCCACGCCCGGAGAAGCGCCCGGACCAAGCTCTATCGGTACGTGCTGGACACGGGAGGGATCGCGCTGCCCCAGCGGCGTCGCTCGGCGGGACACGTTCCGTGGGTCCTGGACGAGTCCGCCGTGCAGCGCGCGGCCCGGATCTACGTCGGGCGCCGCGACTTCTCGTCGCTCGCCTCTTCGGGTGGCTCCGTGAAGACGATGGAGCGCACGGTGACCCGCTCGGACGCGCTCTTCGTGCCGCGTCGCGACGGCAGAGAGGGCGAGCGGACGCTCGTCTACGAGGTCGAAGCCGACGGGTTCCTGCGCAAGATGGTCCGCAGCATGGTGGGAGGGCTGGTCGCGGCGGGGAGGGGTGCGATTACCGTGGAAGCGCTCACCCGGGCCCTGGACGCTCGCGACCGTCGCGGCTGGCCGCCGCCCGCCCCCGCCTGCGGCCTGACCCTCGTCCGGGTCGACTACCCCCCTCACGAGGGCGCGTAAGCGCCCGAGATCGGGGCAATGCCTATCGCGCCGCCCTGCTCACCCAGCTACGGATCGTCCTCTTGACCTCCTCCCACGAGCAGGGTCGAAGCATCGTGGGCATGCGCTCGGTCTCGGCATCGTCGAAGAAGCTGAGCGCGAACAGGAGATGCCCGGGGTCCTTCACGCCGTACTTGGTTCCGTACAGCCGGAGCATCCGTGGCAGCGGAAGACGCCGGCCGAGCGCGTAGAGATCGACGAAGTCCTTCTTGGAGCCGCGTTGCGCCACGGCGGCCAACTTCATGCAGGCAGTGTCCTCGAGCGAGGCGAGGTGCAAGCCGGCACCGCCGTCGAGCGGGCGCCGGAGAAGAGGATAGCGGTACTCGAGAAACGACACGCGAACGCCGCCGACCGTCCCGTGCAGCGTGCCCTTCTCCGTCCGGCTCACGGCGATGCGGGCACCGGCGGCCCGGATCGCGGCGGCGAGGCGTAGCGGCTCGTCGATGGGATCCTCGCTGAAGCGCCGTCGCCGCTCCCAGGTGCCGGCCCGCGCCGCCCGGACCCACGCGTCGGCCCTTCGCCGAGGCAGGTGAAGGACCAGCTCCCAGAAGCGGATGCGATCGGGGCTCAGGCCACGGGCCCCGGAGGCGAGGAGGAAGGCACGGATGGCCGCATCGCCGACCCGGGAACGCAGGAGCCGGGTTTCCCGCCATCCGCCCTGGGCCAAGACTCGCCGCAAGACGAGCTCCCGATCCTGCCCGAGGTCGACCCGTGCCGCTGCGTACTCCCAGAACAGCGGCCGCAGGCCCGCGGGCAGCCGCGCGGTCGCCCGCTGAGGGACCGAACGAGCTCGGCGCGCAGATCGAGCCGCCACGGAGCCAGCCATCATGACCATTCTACCGCCCGGTGCTACCATTGACCTTTCGAGGACGAGCCCCCCTTTAGCCCAATGTCCCTTCAGGACCTGCTGGACGTCGTCCCCGCCGGGTCGGAGGAGCAAGCGCTCCTCCGCGCGATCGATTTCTCGCGCCTGCCCCGCCACGTGGCCATCATCATGGACGGCAACGGTCGCTGGGCGAAGCAGCGGCACAAGCGCCGCGTGGAGGGGCACCGGGCGGGCATCGCGTCCGTGCGCGACGTGGTCGAGACCTCGGCCCGGCTCGGCCTCCAGGTCCTGACCCTCTACGCCTTCTCGATCGAGAACTGGAAGCGGCCCAAGACCGAGGTCACCACCCTCATGGGCCTGCTCAAGCGCTACCTGCGCATCGGAGCTCGACACCCTCCTCAAGAACAACATCCGCTTCCAGGTCATCGGGCGCCCGGGCGAGCTGCCCCGGGACGTCCAGAACGAGCTCGACCGGGGGATGGAGAGGACAGCCGCGAACACCGGGCTGCTCTTCAACATCGCGCTCAACTACGGCGGGCGGGCCGAGATCACCGACGCCGTGCGCCGCCTCGTCGCCGACCTTCTCGCCAACGGCCGCGACCCCGAGCAAGGTGGACGAGGCCACGCTCTCGTCCTACCTCTACACCGCGGGCCAGCCCGATCCCGACCTGCTCATCCGCACGAGCGGCGAGATGCGCGTCTCGAACTTCCTCCTCTGGCAGATCGCCTACGCCGAGATCTGGGTCACCGACGTGCTCTGGCCCGACTTCCGCCGGCGGCACCTGCTGCAGGCGATCGCCGACTACCAGAAGCGCGAGCGGCGCTACGGCGGGATCACGCCCGCTTGACCGCCGAGGTCACGCGGGGCCTCCGGGCGCCCGGATCCTTCCCGACCTGCGGCGACGCCTCGCCACCGCGGCGGTCGTGCTCCCCGCCCTCGCCGCCGCCTTGTTCCTGGGCCCGCCCGCCCTCGGCCGGGGCATCGTGGCCGCGGCCGCGCTCGTAGGCCTCGTCGAGTTCTTCGGCCTGCTGCGCGCGCGGCAGCTTCGGCCCATGACGCTTCACGGGCGTCGCTGCTCGCGGCGGCTCTGTTCGTGGACGTCGGCTTCCCGGGCGGGTTCAGCATTCCGCTCTGGCCCGCTGGCCGCCTCGTGGCTCCTGAGCGCTTCCCTGCGCGCGCGGCGAGACTTCGCGGAGGCGTGCCCTCGGCGGCCGCCACCCTTCTCGGTGCCGTCTACCTCGGCGCGCTCGGGGGGACCATCGCGGCCCTCCTCGCGATCGACCCTGCCGGACGAGGGCGCGTGGCGGATCGTGCTGCTGCTCGCCATCATCATGGTCGCCGACACCTTCGCCTTCTTCGTCGGGCACGCCTCGGGCCGCCACCGGCTCGCGCCCGAGCGTCTCGCCGGGCAAGACGGTGGAGGGCGCGGTGGGAGGGCTCGGCGGGCGGTGTCGTGGGAGCTCTGGCCGTCCGCGCGCTGGGCCTTCCCGACCTGCCGCTGCCGCACACGGTCGTGCTCGGCGCGGCTGGTGGCCGCGCTGGGCGATCGTCGGGCGACCTCGTCGAGAGCCTGCTCAAGCGCTGGGCGGGCGTGAAGGACTCGGGGACGCTCTTTCCCGGGCCACGGCGGCATGCTCGACCGCCTCGACAGCTTGCTGTTCGGCGCGCCCGTCCTGTACTATTACTTTCTGTACGTGCGCTGAACGGCCCCGCGGCGGGGCCGTTCGCGCTTTCTTGCCTCCCATGAAAGGCCTCTCCATCCTCGGCTCGCACCGGATCCGTCGGCACCAACGTGCTGCGGATCGTGGACGCCTTCCCCGACCGCTTCCGGGTGGTGGGCGCTCGCCGCCGGCGGCAACGTGGAGCGCCTCGCCGAGCAGGTGGCCCGCTACCGGCCCCAGGTCGTCTCGGTCGCGACCGTGGCCGCGCGCGACGCGCTCGGCCGACTCGTCGACCTGTCCGGCCTGCGCGTGGGCGTCGGCGCGGAGGGAATGGTCGACGTCGCCACCCACCCCGAGGCGCGCATCGGTCGTGGCCTCGGCGGTGGGCGCGGTGGGCCTCGTCCCCACCTACCGCGCCCTCGAGGCGGGCAAGGACGTGGCCCTCGCCAACAAGGAGACGCTGGTGATGGCGGGCGAGCTGATGCTCGCGCAGTCGCAGGCGAAGGGCGGCCGCCTCCTGCCCATCGACAGCGAGCACTGCGCGCTCCACCAGTGCCTGGACGGCCGCGCGCCCCGAGGAGGTGCGGCGCCTCGTCCTCACCGCCTCCGGCGGGCCCTTCCGCAACCGGCCCCGCGAGACCTTCGACCGCATCACGCCGGACGAGGCCCTCAACCACCCCACCTGGAACATGGGCCGCAAGATCACGATCGACTCCGCCACCCTCATGAACAAGGGGCTGGAGGTGATCGAGGCCCGCTGGCTCTTCGGCGTCCCCGCCGAGCGGATCGAGGTGCTCATCCACCCGCAGTCGATCGTGCACTCCATGGTCGAGTTCGTGGACGGCACGGTGCTGGCCCAGCTCGGCGTCACCGACATGCGCCTGCCCATCCAGTACGCGCTCTCGCCACCCCGAGCGCTGGGAGGCGGCCATCCCGGGGATGGACTTCGCGCGCGCCGCTGCGCCTCGACTTCGACGCGCCCGACCACGAGCGCTTCCCCTGCCTCGGCCTGGCCTACCGGGCGCTCGAGGCCGGCGGCTCCGCTGCCCGCGGTCCTGAACGCGGCCAACGAGGAGGCGGTGGCGGCCTTCCTCGACGGCCGCATCCCCTTCCCGGCCATCCCCGAGTCGATCGTGCGAGGTGATGGACGGCCATCCCGCCGCGGCGCGTGTCGCGCCTCGAGGACGTCCTCGAGGCCGACGCCTGGGCCCGCGAGCGGTCGCGCGAGGCTCTCCGGCGGCGCGCCGTGGCCCGCGCCGTCTCCTAGTGCTTCAATCGAGCTCCGATGCTCATGGACTTTCTTACACGTACCTCGCCTTCGTCCTCGTGCTCGGCATCATCATCTTCGTGCACGAGTTCGGCCACTTCATCACGGCCAAGGCCTTCGGCATGCGGGTGTTCATCTTCTCCTTCGGCTTCGGCAAGCGCCTCGCTCGGCTTCAAGTGGGGCGACACCGACTGCCGCCTCTCGCTCATCCCCCTCGGGCGGCTACGTCAAGCTCGAGGGCGAGCCCGACGACCACCTGAGCGAGGACACCAGCCGGCTGGGGGACGGCCGCGACTTCACGAGCCGGCCCCGCTGGCAGCGCTTCCTCGTCTACCTGGCCGGGCCCGCGATGAACGCGGTGCTCACGATCTTCGTGCTCACGGTCTTCTTCATGGTCGGCTTCGGCGTGACGCAGCCGCTACGACCGGCCCATCGTGGGCGCGGTCGAGGCCGGATCTCCCGCGGCGGGCGTCGACATCCTCCCCGGCGACGAGATCGTCTCCATCGACGGCAAGCCCGCTGCCACCTGGGAGGACGCGCATGTACCAGATCATCCTGAGCCCCGACCGCGTCCTCACCGTTCGCGTGCGCCGGGGCGGTGAAGAGCGCGACGTCGAGGTGCGCTCGCAGGCCACACGCCAAGGAGAAGTACGGCTACATCGGCGTGCACCCGCTGGTGCGCATCGGCCAGGTGAGTGCCGGTCAGCCCGCGGAAGCGGCGGGCCTGAAGGTGGACGACGCGATCCTCAAGATCGGGGACAAGCCCATCGGCTCCTTCAACGACATCCCGCCCATCGTGGCGTCGTCCGCGGGAAAGACCCTCGACCTCCAGGTGTGGCGGGAGGGGAAGATCCTGAGCCTGGCCGTCACCCCGAAGGAAACGGGCGCCGGCGTGCGCATCGGCATCGCGCCCAAGCTGGTGATCAAGCAGTTCGCCCCCGGCGGCGCGCTCGTGGCCGCCACCCGCAAGACCTGGGAAATGACCCTCCTGACCCTCGACGTCCTGAAGCGGCTCGTCACCGCCCAGATCTCCCCCAAGACCATGATGGGCCCGCTGGGGATCGCCCAGGCCTCGGGCGATGCCGCCCGCAGCGGAACGAGCTCGGTCTTCTTCCTGGTCGCGCTCATCAGCCTGCAGGTGGGGATACTCAACCTCTTCCCGCTGGCCCCCCTGGACGGCGGCCATCTCGCGATCCTGGCCGGGGAGGGTCTGCTGCGCCGGGACTTCAGCATGACGGTCAAGGTCTGGATCATGAACGCGGGCGCGGCCGTCATCTTCCTGCTGATCGGGCTGGTCCTCTACTCCGACCTGAGCAAGACGAGCATCGGGAAGTTCCTGCCCTAGGCGCTCACCGCTTTCGGCGCGCTCGGTTCATCCGTTCCAGATACGCGAGCAGCTCTCGAATCTCCTTCTCGTACCGCGGCTGCGCTCCCGCGGTCGAATCCAGCAGCCGGAGGAGGCTGATCTACTTGCGGCTCTGCCAGACCGGCGCGAACTTGGGGTCCAATTGGAAGGCCTTGTCGAAATACTCGAGCGCCTTCTGCTTGCCGGCCGAGTCGCGGCGGTGCGGCTCCGCGATCTTGTAGTAGGTGTACCCGAGGTAGAAGTTCGCGGCCGCGCTCTGTGGATCCGCGTCGACCGCCTTGCGGAACTCGGCCTCGGCCTTGGCGAAGCGCCTCTTCTTGAAGGCGGCGAGGCCGGCGTCGAGGCTGGCCTGTCCGGCCCCCGTGGGGGGGACGTCGGTCGACGATACCGCCGCCGGCGGCTCCTGCGGGGGCGGCGCTACCGGCGGGGGAGGCTGCTGCACGGGGGCGAGGGTGGCGGCGAGGACGAGGCTGGAGAGAAACATGGCCTGCTCCTTCGGTCTCGGCGGGTCCGGGACGGCCCTGCCGTCCCCGCGGGGACCGGCCGACCGTTAGGTAAGGGCAATAACCCCAGCCTAGTCAAGTGCAGACCCGGGCTGGAGGGCGGTGATACCCGTCACAACGTGCCTATTGTGCCCCGGAAGGGCTCTCGGCGCCCACGCGCCAGGCATGGAGGCCGCCGGAGCTGGGCGCGGCGACCGGGCGCCACGGCACTCCCGGATCCAACGCCAGCGTCCACACGCGCGTGGAGACGAGCCCCTCGGTCGGAAAGACGGTCCAGGTGTCCCCCGCGTCGACGCTCCGCCAGAGACCGCCCGAGCTGTAGTCGCTCGCGGCGAGCGTGCGCCCGTCGGGATGCAGGGCGAGGCCGGTGATGTCCAGCTGGGGCAGGCCTCCGCCGCGAGGCTGCCAGGTGCGTCCCTGGTCGGCCGTCTTGAGCAGCCCCCCCGACGTGGCCGCGAACGCGACGCGGTCGCTCCCCGGCAGGAAGGCGAGGGCGTGGATGCGCCCCTGCTTCGACGCCTCCGCGGCGACCTCCCAGGAGGCTCCGCCGTCGGGGCTCACGAAGAAGGCCATCGAGGTGGCGGCCATGACCCACCGGCGATCGGAGGAGGAGACTCCCAGGGCGAGCACGGGCCCTCCCACCCCGAGCAGCTTGCGCTCCCAGCGCTCGCCCCCGTCGACGGTTCGCAGCACGCCCTTGGGCGAGGCCACGAGGAAGGAGCGCTCCCCGACCGCCGCCACGTCCACTGCCCGCGGATGCGCGTCGACACCGTCCACCACGGTTGGGAGCCGCCGCCACGCCTCGCCCGGGGGGGCCAGGAACACGCCGTCGTCGGTTCCCGCGAGCAGGGAAGCCCCGGCGAGCGCGAGCGAGAGCACCTCGCGCCCCTCCAGGCCGGAGGCCACCCGGCTCCAGGGTCCGTCCGGACGAGGAGCGGCGAAGACTCCCCCGAATTGACGGTCGCCCATGACGCCGGCGAGGACGCGCCCGTTCGCGGGATCGAAGAGGATGCGCGACACGAACCGCTCCGAGAAGCCGAGGTTGGAGGGGGCCCAGGCCAAACCCCCGTTCGAGCTGCGGAGCACGCCGGCCCCGTCGCAGCCGAGAAGGAGCGTTCCGTCGGGGAGGACGAGGATCGCGTTGACCACGAGCCGGCGATCGGTGCGGATCCGCCAGGACGCGCCGGCGTCCTCGCTGGACCAGAAGCCCTCGGTCGTCCCCGCGTAGAGGGTGTCCGAGCGAAGGGGATGCAGGGCGAAGGCGCGGGTGCGGCGGCTGCTCGAGGGAATGCCCCGCACCTTGGTCCAGCGCTGCGCGGCGTCCCGGCTCCGGTAGATGCCGCTGCACGCGGTGGCGTAGAGGACGTCGGGAAGGCGGCGGTCGATGGTGAGGGTCATGATGTCGGAGTCGGAGATGATCCCCGCGTGGATGGAGCGCCAGGTGCGGCCGCCGTCGCGCGTCTTCCAGGGGAGGTGCCAGGTCCCGGCGTAGATCGTGTCGGGGTCGGCGGGATCGATGGCCACGGAGTTCACGTTGCGCAGCTCCTCGTCCGCTTCCGGGCTCACCCGCTCCCACGACTGCCCGGCGTCGCGCGAGCGGAAGACCCCGGCCAGCGTGCCCGCGACCAGGATCCGCGGGTTGGAGGGGGCGAGGGCGAGCGCGCGCACCGCCTGGCCCGCGATGCCCGGGAGGACGACGAAGGTACGACCGCCGTCGTCGCTCCGCGCCACGCCCCCGCCCGGCCCGTGCACCTCCCAGTACCCGGCGTACAGGATCCCGGCCGGATCCACCACGAGGTCGTCGATGCTCGCGTCGGGCAGGGGGAAGCCCGGCTGGTGGCGTCGCCAGTGAAGCGCGGTGTCCTCGGAGCGATAGACGCTGCCGCTCGCCGTCCCGAGGTAGACGACGCCCGGATCGTGGGGGTCGATGGCGAGGGAGCGGACGTCCCCCCCGGGCGGGCCGACGGGCGCCCACGACTGGGCGCTCGCCAGGGTGGCGCCCGGCAGGACGAGAGTGGCGAGAAGAGCGAGGACGAGTCGAACCTTTTGCTTCATCCCGGTGGGCGAGTGGCCCCTCGCGGGGCCGGGGGTCAAGGCTTGATGACGTGGGCCTGTAGCCGGAGGGGTGCCATCTGCGCCGAGTGGGGGGTGGCGACCTGGCCCACGGTCAAGCCGATCTGCATGGATACCGCTTCGATGTTGCCGCTGCCGGTTCCGTCGGACTTCTTGTAGGGCTTGCTGTAGAAGTAGATGTAGTAGTTTCCCACCGCCAGGGGCTGGGTGGTGATCACCCGCGGCTTGGGCGTCGTTCCCGTCGTCAGCGTGACGAACGGGCACTTATTCGTGTTGAGCTGCGTGAACGTGCAGTCCTGCGTTCCGAACGCCACGTCCATGTAGGTCGTGGTGAACGTCCAATCCACGGTGAAGTCGAGGATTCCCGCCTGGGGGAGGGGAATAGGGACTTGCTGGTAGATGTCGGTCGGGAAGTCCGTGAAAGACAGGACCGCGACCACTGCGCGCACGGTCTGCGGAACCGTCGGGCCGGGCGTGGGGAGCGTCTCATCATTATTGCAGGCCGGCAGAAGCAAGGCGCCGCCGGTTACCACCACGAGGACGCATCCTCGAACGAATCGCATCATCCCGATCCTCCGCACGCACGATTCTAGGCCCCTCGCGCCCGGCACGCAAACCCTCCAGTGTCGGGCACTTCCGTCCGCTCGCTCCCTCTTGTACGCTTGGCGCTTGTGTTGGAGGCGGGATGAAGCTCATTGCGTCCATTTCCTTGATCTTCGGGCTCGCGCTTCCGGCAGGTGCCCAAAGCGGCGCCGACCGGGCTCCGCTGACCGCGCAGACCCTGTGGGAGATCAAGCGCCTGGGACCCCCGTCGGTGTCGCCAGATGGCCGGTGGGCCGCGGTGTCCGTGACCAGCCCCGACATCAAGCTGGACAAGATGCCGTCCGACATCTGGCTCGTCCCGACGGAGGGCGGCGAGGCGAGGGCCCTCACCACCCACGAAGCGAGCGACAGCGGCCCCGCCTGGAGCCCGGACGGGCGCTGGATCGCCTTCGAGAGCAAGCGCGGGGACGACGAAAACTCCCAGATCTACCTGATCTCGGCGAGCGGGGGGGAGGCGCGGCGGCTGACGAACGTGCCCACCGGGGCTTCAGTGGCCAAGTGGTTCCCGGATTCGAAGCGCATCGCCTTCGTCAGCCGCGTCTGGACCGACCTCAAGACCTGGGACGAGATGGGCAGGCGGCAGACGGAGAGGAAGGACGCGAAAGTCAGCGCCCGAGTCTTCGACGACGCCCGGGTACGGTACTGGGACCGCTGGCTCGACGACCGCGAGGCTCACGTCTATGCCATCGCGGTGGACGGCAGCGAGCCCGTGGCCGTCACCCTGGGGACGGGCCATGCCCTTTCGCGCGACGAGGTCTCGTCCTCCTCCTACGACATCTCGCCCGACGGGGCGGAGATCGCGTTCGCCTCCGACCTCGACGGGAAGGGCACCGACAGCAACTACGACGTGTTCGTCGTCCCCACGGCCGGGGGACCGGCCCGCGATCTCACCGCCGACAATCCCGCGAACGACAGCGCCCCCCTCTACAGCCCCGACGGGCGCTACCTCGCTTTCGGGCGCCAGACCATCAGGGGCTTCTATGGCGACCGCGTGCGCCTCGTCCTCCACGACCGCAAGGCGGGAACGAACCGCGAGCTCGGCGAGAAGTGGGACCGCTCCCCGACCGGGCTCGTGTGGGCGGCCGACAGCCAGTCGCTCCTTGGCGCCATCGACGACGCGGGCACGCAGCGCGTCTACCGGATCGACGCGGCCAGCGGGCAGCCCACGCCCCTCACCCGCGAGCGCAGCTACTCCGACCTCGCGCTGTCCCGGCACGGGGGTACGCTCGTCGCCCTCCGCCAGAGCTTCCTGGAGCCGCCCACCCTCGTGCGCCTCGATCCACGCTCGGGCACCGCGAGCAAGCTCTCGACCTTCAACGACGCGCTCCTGGGAAGCGTCGCCCCCGGCAGCTACGAGAGCGTGAGCTTCAAGGGCGCGGGGGGGGCCGACATCCAGATGTGGGTGAACTACCCGCCGGGCTTCGACCAGAGCAAGCGCTACCCGGTCTTCCTCCTCATCCACGGCGGCCCCCACAACGGCGTGACGGACGCGTACACCTTCCGTTGGAACGCCCAGGTCTTCTCGGGCTGGGGCTACGTCACCGCCTGGCCGAACTTCCACGGCTCTTCCGGCTTCGGCCAGGCCTTCGCCGACTCCATCACCCGCGACTGGGCCGAGCAGCCCTACGAGGACGTGCTGGCGGCGGCCCGCTTCCTCGCCGAGAGGCCCTGGGTGGATCCCAAGCGAATGGTGGCGGGCGGGGGCAGCTATGGCGGCTACCTCGCCACCGTGCTCCTGGGCCGCGAGCATCCCTTCCAGGCCCTCATCGCGCACGCGGCGGTCTACGACCTCTACACCCAGTACGCCGCGGACAGCGGTGCGGAATGGAACCGGCGCTACGGCGACTTCTGGAAGGACCCCCAGCGGTTCCAGGCCAACTCGCCCCACCTGGCCGCCGGCAACTTCAAGACCCCGACCCTCGTGATCCACGGGGGGCGCGACTACCGAGTGCCCGAGAACCAGGGTCTCGAGCTGTTCAACACCCTGCAGAACCGCGGCGTGAAGAGCCGGCTCATCTACTATCCCGACGAGAACCACTGGGTCCTGAAGCCGCAGAACTCCCTCTTCTGGTACGGCGCGGTGCGCGATTGGCTGAAGGAGTTCACGGGCGAGAGCGCCTCGTGAATACGTCCGACACCGGGTCAGAATCGCGTCATCAGGCCAATGAGGACGTTCGTCTTCTCGTCCTGGATCCCGTAGAGGCCCTGCGCGATCGGGATCTGGACGGCCGCGCGGAAGTAGAGCCCCTTGCCGATCATCACGATGATGCGCGGAGCCACGTAGAGCACGCTGCCCCCGGTGTTGGGGTCCGTCGCGCCCGGCTCCACCTCGTCCTTGCCGGCCCAGCGGTAGTTCAGCTCGACCACCCCGTTGAGCCGTTTCACGAGCCGACGCTCGTAGGCCAGGTTGACGAAGACCGCGTTCCCGTAGTGATATCCGAAGTCGTTTCGGCCGTTGACGCGGCCGAGGACCGAGCCGAACACGTCCGCGGCGTCGCCGGCCAGGTGCGAGAAGCTGAGGCCGCCAAGGCCTCCCCAAGCCCCGGTGCTGGGCTGGACGTGCTCTTCGGCGCGCTCTCCGTCGATCTGGCCCGCGCTCTTGCCCCAGGGCAGGAGAATGCCCCCGCTGAAGGCCAGCCAGGTGCCCGGCCGGCCGGCGGCGGCGCCGAGCCGAACCGTCCCGAGCAGCTCGGGATTGGAGAGGCCAGAGAGCGACTGGCTGCCCTCGGCCGATCGAATCGTCCGGTCGCTGAACGGCAACGACGCGACCAGGGTGACTTGGCGGCCGAAGCTTCGGGTCACGGAGAAGCCGTACCGGTCCTCCGTCTCCGTCTCCGCCGCGTCCGGGTCACCCTCCACGCCCTGGCTCTTCTCGAACCGGCCGGCATCCAGGTTCACGCGCCAGGCGTTGGGGACGAAGATCTGCGAGCCCACGAGCATGAACGTGGGGTCTCCACATCGGCACATGGAGCACGCCTGGGCGCGCGGCGGGGCGACCAGCAGCGATAGGGCAGCGGTCGTGGCAAGAATGGCGGACCTCGACATGACGACTCCTCCTCCTGAGAAAGCGAACCTCGGAGCCCGGGCCCTCGGCGGGGCCGGGCAGTTATCGGTCAGCTTGCGAGGGAGGCGGGGCGCGGTGGAGGCGATTCGATGCGTCGGAAGCCGGGGCGCGGCTCTTCCCGCAGCGCGGGAGCGGCCTGGGGCTGCGCCAGGGCGGCCAAGGACACGGTTGACTCGGGGATGAAGGCGCCGACGGACGGCACCTGCAGGTCGGGACCGGGATGATGGCAGCGCAGCGCCACCGGCGACGACGAAGGTCCCCGGCCGTGGCACGGCTGGTCATGCGTGGGCAGGCTGGGCTTGGGGCAACCGCAAGCGCCGCCGGTACAGCAGTAGGCCGCGCCCAGGTCGCGGAGCCCGCGCAGCAGGGGCGCGGTCATGGGTAGAAGCAGGGCCAGGGCGGCGGCGAAAACGCGGACCAGAGCCGGCACGGGGGCGATCCTACGCCACCGCCCCGGCGGCCGTCCAGTTCCGGAACGCTTCTAGAAGGCTGTCAATGCGCAGGGGGTGGGCCCTCGATCCGCTGCAACGAAAAAGGGGCGCGGCCTCTTGGGCCGCGCCCCGGTAAGAACGACTGCCCTAGTCGTCGTCCTCCGGCACCGTCGCCCCCTCGGGGACGAAGATCACGTCGACGCGCCGGTTCTTGGCCCGGGCGGCGGCGGACTTGCCGGTGTCGAGCGGCTTGGTGGATCCGGCGCTCTTGGCCGTCACGCGGGCCTCGTCGACGCCGCGGTCCTTGACCAGGTAGCTCTTCACCGCTTCCGCGCGCTTGCGTCCGGTGACGTCGGCGTAGCGCTCACTGCTGTCGGCATGGCCCACGACGATCACGCGGCTGCGCGGATCGGACCGGAGCTTGCTGGCCACGTCGTCGAGGCAGGCCTTGTCCACGTTGTTCAGGCGGGCCAGGTTCCGCGGGAAGCCGCCGGACGTGCAGGTGACCGCCTCCGGCTTCGCCTTCTCCGGGCAGCGGACGCGCACGGTGTCGGTGGCGCTCGCGGTGCCGCCGCGGCCGTCCGAGACCGACACGGTAACGGTGATGACCGTGTCGCAGGGCACGCCCGCGGTGTCCAGGGTCGTGTTGGCGCCGCTGCCGCTGATGCGGCCCGCGCTCGCGGACCAGGTGTAGGTCAGGGGGTCGCCGTCGGGGTCGGCGGCGGTGGCGCGGCACGGCGTCGTCTCACCCTGGAGAAGGACGTCCTTCACGCAGTCGAGCGACACCGTCGGGGGCCGGTTGACCGGGGCCGGAGGCGGCGGGGGCGGTACGTAGACCTCGCAGCAGGGCGTCCCGGGGTGGTAGCCGACCGAGATGTTCGCCCCGGACTTCTTGGCCGACGAGCCGCCTACGCCGTGGTCGTCGTAGTTGAGCGCGTAGGTGTAGGCGGGCCGGAAGAACCAGCCCTTCTTGAACCAGACCGAGGGCCCTATCACGAGGTCGGTGGGATCGGTCTGGGAGGGTGTGGTATCGCCGTAGGCCCGGCCCGTGATCTCCGCCTGGAGCTGGAACCACCGACAGGCGGGGATGTTCAGGCCGAAGCCCCACTTGAACGCGTTCGCGAGGTTGACCCCGGTCGGATCTCCCTCGAACTCGTAACCGATGGAGGCGTGGAGGTCGGCGGCGTACTTGATGTTCTTGGAGAGGATGAGGTCGATGCCGCCGCCGGTGGTGCCCGTGCCCAGGCCCTTGTTCTCGTCGGCGGTGCCGAACTTGATCTTCCCCTTGAGGGCGAGACCGACCTTCTGGCCGAGGTAGTCGTCGAGGATCTTGTACTTCGCGCCGATCTTGATGTCGCCGAACCCGGTCTCCCAGCCAGAGTCGATGAACGGGGCCTCGTTCCAGAATCCCGGCTCGAAGAGATAGTGGGCCTTCGTCCGGTTCTGGACGCCGATGTTGCCGAAGAGCTCCAAGCGGTCGGTCGCCCCGTAGGCGAAGGTGACGCCATGGGTGGCGAAGTCGATCCCCTTGGGGTCGCGGTCCATGTTGTCGTAGGAGTAGCTGAGGGAGAACGCGCGCCGCGGCAGCGTGTAGGCACTCGACAGGTGGAAGAGCCCGGTATCTCCCTCGGTGGTGGGTGCAGCGGGCCGCACGCTCCATTCCTTGCCGTCGATGGACATCGTCCACGTCTTGATGTCCTCCTTCTTCACCGTCTTTGTCGATCCCTTCGGCTCCGCCGTCCCGGACGCTGGGGTTTGGGCCCAGGTCGGACCGGCCAGGGCCAGGAGGGTCGCCAGCGCCCAGGCCGTCAATCGTCCCATCATGACCGTCCTCCTTGTGGGTGCGCCTGAAGACAAGCCCGCAGACTATATACCCGTGTGGGAAGGTGCGGCAATCCGACTTTGGTCTTATGCATGCAAGGGTCAGGCCGCCAGGCAATCGGCGCCCACGGGCGGGCGCTTCCCGGGTTAAATTCTTGATACCCATGACCGAACCCTTCGACCTGATCGTGATCGGCTCGGGCCCCGCCGGTGAGAAAGGCGCGGCCCAGGCTGCATATTTCGCCAAACGGGTTGCACTGGTGGAGGGGGCGCCCGACCTCGGTGGGGCCGGGGTCAACACGGGGACGGTTCCCAGCAAGACCTTACGCGAAACCGCCCTCTACTTCTCGGGGCTCGGCCAGCGCGGCCTCTACGGAGTTGACTACTCGATACGGCAGGACATCAGCGTCCGGGACTTCATGTACCGCGAGCGCGAGGTCGTCCGCACCCTGCGGGGGCTGATCGAGGCGAACCTCGGGCGGCACCGCGTGGAGATCGTGCGGGGACGGGCGGCCTTCCTGGATCCCCACACGATCCGGGTCCGGGCGGGAAGCGCGGCGGAAGGGGTGCCGTCGGAACGCGTCCTGACCGCGCCCGTAATCCTGATCGCCACCGGCTCCTACCCCCACTGGCCGGAGGGCATCCCCCGTGACGGCCGGCTCTACGACAGCGACACGATACTGCGCATGGACCGCATCCCCCGCTCGATGGTGGTGGTCGGGGCCGGCGTCATCGGGTGCGAGTACGCCACGATGTTCCGGGCCATGGGCATCGAGGTCACGCTGGTGGGGGGGTCGGACCGGCTGCTGCCGTTCCTCGATCACGAGCTGTCCGAGCGGCTCCGCCTGCAGATGGAGCTCCTGGGCCTGGACGTGGTCCTGAACGACGTGGTGAAGGAGACGCTCCTCGAGGGAGAGGCGGTGGGCCTGCGCCTCCGGAGCGGCGAGTGGTTGGAGTCGGAGAGCGTGCTCTTCGCCACCGGCCGCCTGGGGGCCACTGCGGAGCTGGACCTGGAGAAGGCCGGGCTGGAGGCCGGTCGCCGCGGACACCTGACCGTGAACGAGCACTACCAGACCGCGGTCTCGCACATCTACGCGGCGGGCGACGTGATCGGCTTCCCCGCCCTCGCCTCCACCTCGATGGAGCAGGCGCGGGTGGCGATGTGCCATGCCTTCGACCTCAAGTACAAGCAGCGCGTCTCCTCCCTGCTGCCCATGGCCGTCTACACCATCCCCGAGATCGCCGCGGTGGGCGAGACCGAGGAGTCGTGCCGGGAGAAGGGGATCGCCTACGGCGTGGGACGCGCGTACTATGCGGGCAACAGCCGCGGGCAGATCATCGGCGACATGTCGGGCCTGGTGAAGCTCGTCTTCGCGCGGGACGGGCTCAAGCTCCTCGGCGTGCACATCCTGGGGGAGATGGCCTCGGAGCTCGTGCACGTGGGCCAGAGCTGCCTGCACTTCGGGGGGACGATCGACGACTTCATCCAGTCCGTCTTCAACTACCCGACGCTGGGCGAGACCTACAAGTACGCCGCTTACGACGGCCTGCAGAACCTGGCCCGCGGCGAGAAGGGCTGAGGTGCCCGGAAGGACGAAGGCCCCGCGCGGGGGCCTGGCCCGGCTGGCGGTCGTCGTCTTCGTGGCCTCCGCAGGCTGCCGCGCGCCCGCGCCCCCGCCGCCCGGCCGCCCCGCGCTCTCCCTCACCGGCTACGCCCGCGAGACGGCCTACGCCACCGGCGATCCCGGGGTCGACGCCCTCCAGGACCTCTTCGGTCCCACCCTCGAGGCCAACCGCAGGGAGTTCGCGGGGAAAAGCGGTACCGTCCGCGGGTTCGGCGCGGGCGACATCTACCCGCAGGTGTGGCTTCGGGACAACGCCACCTTGATCCCGGCCACGCGCTACTACTACGGGCTGGAACACCTCACGAGCTGGCTCGAGGAGCATCTCGCGCACCAGCGCGACGACGGGCGGCTCTGGGACTGGATCGCGGCGGGCGAGCCCGGGGCGTTCCGGGTCAATGCTCCGCGCGTGACCGAGGTCTATCGTGCGAACGGGACGATCCTGTCCGCGGACAAGAACACGACCGCGAGCGACCAGGAGGCGAGCGCGATCGACGCCGCCGGCCAGGTGTTCGCCCTCACCGGCCGCCGGGATTGGCTCGCCGCGCCGGTCATGGGCAAACGCCTCCTGGACCGGCTGGACGCGGCCCTGGAGTACGTCTGGCGGGAGAAGCGGCACGGGGGGCTCGTCACCGCCGCCCTCACCGCCGACTGGGGGGACGTCAGCCCCGTCTACCCGGACCAGCGCGTGATCTACCTCGACGAGCGCACGCCCCGGGTGGAGAGCCTCTACGCGAGCGTCCTCTTCGTGCGCGCGGCCGACGTGCTCTCCGAGCTGTCCGCGGCGGGGGGGGAGCCGGAGCGCGAGCGGGTGTGGGGCGAGCGGGCGGCGAGCGTGCGCGCCCGCCTCCAGCAGCGTCTCTGGCAGCCGGAGCGGGGCTTCTTCCGGGTCTTCCGGGTGTTGCCTCCCCCGCCCCCGCGCGTCGCCTTCGACGAGTCCGGGATGTTCGCGCTCGGGGGAAACGGGCTGGCCGCCCTCTATCGTGTGGCCGACGACGCTCAGGCCCGGCGTCTGTTCGCGACGGCGCAGGAGCGCGCCCGGCTCGCGCGGCTCGACACCGTGGCCGGAGTGCTCCTGCCCCCGTTCCCCTCGGGGTTCTTCCTCCACCCGATCCAGAAGGACGAATACACCTACCAGAACGGCGGGCAGTGGGACTGGTGGGCAGGACGTTTCCTGCTCGCCGAGTTCACGCGGGGGAGCGCGGCGACCGCGTTCCGGCAGCTCCGGGAGATCGGAGCGCGGGTCCAGGCCGCGGGTGGCCTCTACGAGTGGAACACCCGCAGCGGCCGCGGCCAGGGAAGCGCGCGGTACGCGGGCAGCGCGGGCGCGCTCTCCGCGGCGATCTTCCAGGGGCTCTTCGGCATCGACTCGCGCGCGCAGGGGCTCGCCCTGACCGTGCGCCTCGGCGCCGCCGCGGGCGCGGTGAGGACGTACGAGCCCGCGATCGACCGCTACGTGGCCTACCGCCAGGAGCCCGACGCCGGCGGCCGGCGGCTGTGCCTCCACTTCGAGAGCAACGCTCCCGGGACCGGCGACCTCAAGGTTCGGCTGCCTCCGGAAGCGGGGGCGCTCGAAGGGGTCTGGCTGGACGAGCGGCCGGTGTCGCTGGTCGAGGAATCCGTCGGGGGAGACCGCTACGTGGGGGTAGGGTCGGACTGGCGGCCCCACGTGCTGCAGATCCGGTGGCGGCAGTGACTCCCTAGGGCATCACCTTGCGGTGCCGGGCCGTTTCTTCCTCGTAGTACTTCCGGTAGAGGACTTCCCACTCGTCGGAGCCCTCCACGATCGGGCGCTTCTGGGTCTCGATCTTGCGGCGCACCAGGGCGTCGATGGCCTCGTCCGTCTTCATCTCGTCGGAGATGAGGCGGACGATCTGCTGGCGGATCTCCTGGGGGTCGGCGAAGTACTCCACCGCGTCGTCCTGGTCTAGGTGGTTCAAGATGAGGTGGGAGAGGCGGAGGATCTTCTCCCGCGAGAGCTTCATCGCCTCTCGCCCGTCCCGGGCCTCAAAGGACGATCCCCTTCTCCCGGGCCATCTTCTTCTTGAGCATCTTGAACATCTCCGTGTAGGTGACGTTCGAGCGCTCCATCTCGGTGGCGTGCTCCATGAGCTTCTCGCGGACCTCCTCGTTGAGGCGGTCCTCGACGCGCAGCTCCTCGGTGATGACGCGTCCCATCTCCGCCACCACCCGCGCGGGGTTGTCGACCTCGAGCTTTTCCTCGGCCACGAGGGTCTTCACGATCTTTCGGGAGATGAACTCGATCTCGTCGGAGCTGAGACGCATCGTCGGAGGCCGAGTATAGCATCCCCGTCGTGGTATCCTCGCGCCCGCCATGGCCCTGCACGTGGTCAGCCATCCCCTGATCGACGATGTGCTGGCTTCGCTGCGCGACAAGACGACACCCTCCGACGAGTTCCGCCGCCTGGCCCGGCGCCTCAGCCTCCTCGTGATCGCGGAGGCCACCAAGGATCTTCCCGTCGCGGAGACGACGGTGGAGACGCCCCTGGAGACGGCCCGGGTGCGCCGCCTGGCCACGCGGGTGGTGGCGGTGCCCGTGCTGCGCGCCGGCCTGTCCATGCTCGACGCCTTCCTGGAGCTCGTCCCCTCCGCGGAGGTGGGCTACTTCGGCCTCGAGCGCAACGAGCAGACGGCGGTGGCGCGCCGCTACTACGAGAAGGTCCCGAAGAACCTCGAGGACGCGGTGGTGTATCTCCTCGATCCGATGCTCGCCACCGGAGGCTCGGCCGCGCTCGCCGTGGACGGGCTGAAGGGCCTCGGCGCGCGCCGGATCCGCCTCCTCTCGGTGGTGGCGGCGCCGGAGGGAGTGGCACATCTGGAGGAGACGGCGCCCGGGACCGCGGTCTACGCGGCCGCGCTCGACCGCGGCTTGAACGACCGCAAGTTCATACTCCCCGGACTGGGGGATTTCGGGGATAGACTCTTCGGTACCTGATTCCGCTCGTATCCAGCATCGCCGGTCGAGGTGGGTACCCTTGCTCAAGGCTGAAGAACCGGCTGTCGGGAGCTCGCTCCGGCCCGAAATCGCCAGCGGCACCTTCGTCGTAATCCCGGCATTCAACGAAGAGGCAGTCATCCGGACGACGGTGGAAGGAGTCCTTCGTCTCGGCGGGGTTCACGTCGTCGTGGTTGACGACTGCTCGACGGACGCCACGGGGGCGAAGCTCGAGGCGCTACCGATCAGCGTGCTGCGCCATGGAATCAACCTTGGCCAGGGCGCGTGCCTCCAGACCGGAATCGAATACGCTCTGGGACGCGGCGCTCGATACCTCGTCACCTTCGATGCAGACGGCCAGCACGATCCAGAAGACATCCCCAGGCTTCTGCGCACGCTGACCGACCGGGAGCTGGACATCGTACTCGGCTCTCGTTTCCTGGGTAGGGCCATCGGGCTGAGCCTTTCCAGGAAGATCCTCCTCAAGGCCGCCGTCTGGTACACACGGATCGCGACGGGCCTCCCTGTCACCGACGCCCACAACGGGCTTCGCGCCTTCCGCGCGGGGGCAGCGCCTCGACTGCGCATCACGCAGAATCGCATGGCTCACGCCTCGGAGTTCCCGGTGAACATCCGGCGCCATCGACTCGCGTGGGCCGAGGTTCCCGTCTCGATCCGATACAGCCCCTACTCGAGGGCCAAGGGCCAAACCGGCCTCGGCGTGGTCGACATACTCTTCGAGATGACCATTCGGAGATTGATGCGATGATCCCATTCAAGTTCGTCTTCGCCGGCCTCACCGCTGCCTCGATGCTGTATTTCCTGGTTCTCGCCCGGAGATCTGCGCTTCAGCGCTTGTTCGTGGCCGCCTTCTTCGGCACCGGGTTCGTGTTCATCCTCCAACCCGACTGGACCACCAGCCTCGCCAACCTTGTCGGCATCGGGAGGGGGGCCGACCTGATCTTCTACGTCTCCACGCTGTTTCTTTTCTTCATCTGCTTCAACTTCTATCTCCGCTTCCGGTCGATCGAAGAGCGACAGACCTGGCTGGTTCGGGAGCTGGCCCTGCTCCAGCCGCGTCAGGAGGAAGGACCCGAGCCCCCCGATCCACACATCCGATGAACGGATCGAAGACATTCGCCGCTTCGGCGCTGCTCGTCCTCCTGGCCGTCGTGGCCGCCTACTCGAACCACTTCTCGAACCCGTTCGAGCTGGACGACATGCACACGATCGTGCACAACGGGTCCATCCGGGACCTGCGGAGCATTCCCCGTTTCTTCGCCGACGCCCGCACCTTCAGCACCCTTCCCGCGAACCAGACGTACCGTCCCGTGACCACCACCCTCAACGCCGTCGACACTTGGCTGGGCGGAACGGGGAAGCCGGAGCCTCGCGCTTTTCACGTCTCGATCTTCCTCGCCTTCCTCGTGCTCGGCGTCTTCCTCTACGTGTTCCTGTTCTTGATCCTCCGCGAGGTGTTCGGCCAGGCTTGGGTCCCCTGGGTGGCCCTCGCGGGGTGCGGGCTCTTCCTCCTCCACGCCGCGAACGCAGAGACCGTGAACTACGTGATCGCGCGCTCCGACTCCTTTTCCACGCTGATGGTGCTGGTGTCCTTCGTCGTTTACCTGGGGCGGCCGGCGTGGAGACGCGGGTTCGCCTACTTGATCCCGTTCGGCATCGGCTTCCTGGCCAAGGAGACCGCCCTCATGTTCGCGCCGCTCCTCGTCGTCTACCTCGTTCTGTTCCGGGAGGGGCTGCCGCTGCGCAACGTGCCGAGTCCGAGGAGCTTTCCTGCGATCGGAAGGGCCTTGAGGGCCGCGGGACCCACCCTCTTGCTCTCGGCCGGGCTCGTGGGGCTCTCCCTGGCGATGACGCCGGCAAGCGTCAATACCGGAGGAACGAGCCGCTGGGGATACCTCCTGACCCAGCCCTTCGTCGCCTTCCACTATTTCAACAGCTTCCTCGTGCCCGTGAACCTCGCGGTCGAGTCGGACTGGACGGCGTTCACGAATCCTTTCGACGACCGGGTGTTCGCGGGCATCGCCTTCATCGTGCTCCTGCTCACGGGGGCCGGGATGGCGTCACGCCGGCCGACGGGGCGACCGGTCGCGTTCGGCATTCTCTGGTTTCTGATCGCGCTCATTCCCACGTCGAGCGTCATACCCCTGGCCGAGGTTCTCAACGATCACCGGCCCTTCTTCCCCTACGTGGGCCTGACCCTGGCCGCCTGCGGGCTCGGATGCATGGCGATCGTGAGGAACGAGCAGGGGCTTCGACGGTCCGTTGCCCTGCGTACCGTGGTTGCTCTTGCGATCGTGGTCCTGCTCGGCGCGCACGCCTGGGGAGTCCACCGCCGGAACGAGGTGTGGAAGAGCGCCGAGAGCCTCTGGGGAGAAGCCGCGGGCAAGAGCCCCGGCAGCGGGCGCGTCTTGATGAACTACGCGCTGACGCTGATGGGTCGCGGCGACTACCCCCGTGCCCTCGAGTATTTCGAGAAGGCGCGGGCGGCCTGGCCCCGATACAGCTACATTCACATCAACCTGGGGGTCGTGAATGCGGCGATGGGCGACGCGGCAACGGCCGAGCTGCACTTCAGGGACGGCCTGGCCCTGGACCCCAAGAACCCCGAGGCCTATACCTACTACTCCGCCTTCCTGAGGCGGCAGGGTCGCGAGACGGAGGCCGTGGAAGTGGGGCGCCGTGGGCTCGAGCTGAGCCCCGCCCATCTCGGGCTGAAGGCCTTCCTGGCGGAACCCGCCATCGCCCCGGCAGTGGCGGCCTCACCCACGCCGGAGAGTCTCATCGGAATGAGCCTGGCCCTCTACCGGTCCGGACGGTTCGAAGAGAGCCTCGCCGCAGCCCGGCAGGCCGCGGGCCTCAGGCCGGACTGGGACGTCGCCTGGAACAACATCACCGCGGCCTACTGCAGCCTCGGCCGCTGGGACGAGGCGATCGAGGCCGGGGAGAAGGCGGTCCATCTGAACCCGCGCAACGAGCTCGCCCGAAACAACCTCGCCTGGGCGCGGAAGGGGAAGGCCACGGCCACCGCCCGATAGCCATTCGGGGCGTGAGTATTGACGGCCGCAAAGGCGGTCGAGTAGGCTAGGCGCGCCTTAAACGTTCCAACCCATGAGTCCCGTACTCCCCAGGGCTCCGAAGGCAGCGAGGGCGGCGGCTGCGCCATGGCTCAGATCTTCCACCGCAGCACCAACACCATCTCCAAGGTCAGCATCTTCGGCGCGCTCTTCGTGGCCGGGGGCGCTTTGTGGGTCACCCTCGAAGTCAACCGCTCGCCCTACGTGACCCGGGCCCACGAGGCGCGCGCCCAGCCCGTTCCCTTCAGCCACGCCCACCACGTGGGCGGGATCGGGATCGACTGCCGCTACTGCCACACCTCGGTGGACAAGGCCGCCTTCGCGGGGATCCCTCCCACCAAGACCTGCATGAACTGCCACGCGCAGATCTGGAGCCAGAGCCCGACGCTGGAGCCGGTGCGCGCGAGCTTCCGCAACGACAACTCGATCGAGTGGACGCGAGTGCACGACCTGCCCGAGTTCGTCTACTTCAACCACAGCGCGCACGTCAACAAGGGCATCGGCTGCTCCACCTGCCACGGGCGAGTGGACAAGATGCCCCTCATCTGGCAGGAGAGCTCGCTGCAGATGGAGTGGTGCCTGCGAGTGCCACCGCCAGCCGGAGAGATACGTGAGGCCCCGGTCCGAGGTGTACAACATCGCCTACGAGCCGCCTGCCGATCAGCTCGAGCTCGGCCGAAGTCTCGTCAAGGAATACGGAATCAAGACCCGCACCAGCTGCTCCACGTGCCACCGATGAGCCAGGACCGCTACACCCCCGTCGAGCTCGCGGGCGTGCGCCGGCGGCTGGACGGAACGTCGGGACGCCGCTACTGGAAGAGCCTGGAGGAGCTGGCGGAGAGCCCGGGCTTCCTCGAGTTCCTGCACCGGGAGTTCCCGCAGCAGGCCTCGACCTTCGAGGACCCGCGGGGGCAGGCGCGAGTTCCTGAGCCTCATGGGCGCTTCGCTCGCCCTCGCCGGCCTCACTGCCTGCACCAAGCAGCCCGCGGAGAAGATCCTCCCCTACGTGAGGCAGCCGGAGGACGTGGTGCCCGGCCGGCCGCTCTTCTTCGCCACCGCCCTCGGTCACGACGGCTACGCGCGCGGGGTGCTCGTGGAGAGCCACGAGGGCCGGCCCACCAAGGTGGAGGGCAACCCCGACCACCCGCTGTCGCTCGGCGCCACCGACGTCTTCGGCCAGGCCCAGATCCTCGGGCTCTACGACCCCGACCGGTCGCAGACCGTGAAGTTCTTCGGCGAGGTCCGCACGGGGGCCCAGTTCCGCCAGATGCTGGGGGAGGCGCTCGCCAAGCAGAAGGCGAAGAAGGGCGCGGGCCTGCGCTTCCTCACCGGCACCGTCGCCTCGCCCACCCTCACGGGGCAGATCGAAGCGATCCTCGCGGAGATGCCGGCCGCCCGCTGGCACGCCTGGGAGCCGGTGGGCCGGGACAACGCGCGGCGGGGATCCGTCCTCGCCTTCGGCGAGGCGGTGGACGCGCAGGTTCACCTCGACCGGGCGGACGTGGTCCTGAGCCTGGAGGCCGATTTCGTGGGCAGCGGCCCCGCGAGCCTCCGCCTCATCCGCGAGTTCGCGAAGGGCCGCAAGGTCGAGGGGGAGCGGGCGGAGATGAACCGCCTCTACGTGGTCGAAGGCTCGCCTTCCCTGACGGGGGCGGTGGCGGACCACGCGCTTTCCCTGCGCTCGAGCGAGGTCGAGGGCTTCGCGCGCGCGGTGGCCGCCGGCCTCGGCCTCGCGGTGGAGGGCGCGACCTCGGCCCACGCGGACTGGGTGGGTCCGCTCGTGAAGGACCTGCGGAAGCACGGAGCCAGGGCGCTGGTGCTGGCGGGGGAGTCGCAGCCGCCCGCGGTCCACGCTCTCGCGCACGCGATGAACGATCGGCTGGGGTCGTCGGGAACCGCCGTCGTCTACACCTCGCCGGTGGAGGCGGGCGGCCAGGACCACGCGGCGTCGCTCCGCGAGCTGGCCGCGGACATGGAAGCGGGGAAGGTGGAGGTGCTCGTGGTCCTCGGCGCCAACCCCGCCTACGCCGCGCCCGCCGACCTCGGCTTCCAAGCACTTCTCGAGAGCGACAAGGTGCCGCTGCGCATCCACCTGGGCCTCTACGAGGACGAGACGGCCGAGCGCTGCCAGTGGCACCTGCCCGAGGCGCATCCTCTCGAAGCCTGGAGCGACGCTCCGGGCCGCCGACGGGACGGTCTCGATCGTGCAGCCGCTGATCGCGCCGCTCTACGGCGGGCAGTCCGCCCACGAGGTGCTGGCCGCGTTCACGAGCCGGCCGGACCGCACGGGCCACGACCTCGTGCGCGACCACTGGAAGGGGAAGCTCGGCGAAGCCGGCTTCGAGAAGCGCTGGCAGCGCGCGCTGCACGACGGGATCGTGGCCGACACCGCGCTCCCCGCCCGCTCCGTATCAATAAGGATGGGGGACTGGGCGAAGGCGGCTCCGCCGCCCAGCGGTGGCTCCCTGGAGATCGTTTTCCGGCCCGATCCCGGCGTGTGGGACGGCCGCTTCGCCAACAACGGCTGGCTGCAGGAGCTGCCCCGCCCGCTCACCAAGCTGACCTGGGACAACGCCGCGATCATCGGCCCCGGCACCGCCCAGCGCCTCGGCTTCTCGATCGAGGAGACGTCGCAGGGCCACGTCACCGAGGTCGTGGAGCTGAAGTACGCGGGACGGAGCGTCCGCGCCCCGGTCTGGGTGCTCCCCGGCCATCCCGACGACGTCGGTGACGGTGCACCTCGGACAGGGCCGGACCCGCGCGGGACGCGTGGGTACGGGCGTGGGCTTCAACGCCTACCGCCTGCGCACGAGCGACGCGCCCTGGTTCGGCGCCGGCGCCGAGATCGTCGAGGACGGGCACCACGACGAAGCTCGCCTGCACGCAGGACCACTGGTCGATCGACCAGGCGCCGCACAAGGCGGCGGAGGAGCGCCACGTCGTCCGCGCGGCCACCGCAGCCGAGTTCAACGAGAACCCGCACCTCTTCCACGACGATGGGCGACGACCCCGTGGCCGGCCTCTCCCTCTATCCCCCCGAGCACAAGTACGAGGGCCACGCCTGGGGCATGGCCATCGACCTCAACTCCTGCGTGGGCTGCAACGCCTGCGTGACCGCCTGCCGTGTCCGAGAACAACATCCCGGTGGTGGGCAAGGACCAGGTGGCGCGCGGCCGCGAGATGCACTGGATCCGCATCGACCGCTACTACGAGGGCGCCCGCGGAGAGCCCGGAGACCTTCCACCAGCCCGTGCTCTGCATGCAGTGCGAGAACGCCCCCTGCGAGGTGGTCTGCCCGGTCGACCGCCACCGTGCACAGCGACGAGGGGCTCAACGACATGGTCTACAACCGCTGCGTGGGCACGCGCTACTGCTCGAACAACTGCCCCTACAAGGTGCGGCGCTTCAACTTCTTCCTCTACCAGGACTGGACCACCCCCAGCGCTCAAGATGATGCGCAACCCCGACGTGACGCGTGCGCAGCCGCGGCGTCATGGAGAAGTGCACGTACTGCGTGCAGCGCATCAACCAGCGCGCGCATCGACGCCCGCAACGACGGGAGCGGCCGATCCGCGACGGCGAGATCCAGACCGCCTGCCAGGCAGGCCTGCCCGGCGGAGGCCATCGTCTTCGGCGACCATGAACGATCCCGAGAGCCGGGTGTCGAAGCTGAAGGCGAGCACGCGGAACTACGGCCTGCTCGCCGAGCTGCAGACGCGGCCCGCGCACCACCTACCTGGCCGTCGTCCGGAACCCGAACCCGGAGATGCCCGCCTCCGGGCGGAGAGCGGACATGGCTAGCCTCGCCCTACGACGAGACGACGCACCAGGCGGAGCACGATCGGCTCATCGCGCCCGGCCACACTTCGGCGTCGGTCACCGACAAGATCAGCCAGATCGTCCTGCAGCGGAAGACGCCCGCAGGGCTGGTGGGTCGGCTTCGCGATCGCCTTCTCCGCTGCTGCCAGCTCCTGCTCCTGGCCATCGTCAACCTGCTCTTCGTGGGGATCGGCGTCTGGGGCGTCAACATCCCCGTCGGCTGGGGCTTCGACATCATCAACTTCGTCTGGTGGATCGGCATCGGCCACGCGGGCACGCTGATCTCCGCCATCCTGCTGCTCCTGCGCCAGGAGTGGCGGACCTCGATCAACCGCTTCGCCGAGGCCATGACGCTGTTCGCGGTGGCCTGCGCCGCCTTCTACCCGATCTTCCACACCGGCCGGCCCTGGCTCGCCATCTACTGGCTGTTCCCCTACCCGAACACGATGGGCCTCTGGCCGAACTTCCGGAGCCCGCTGATCTGGGACGTGTTCGCGGTCTCGACCTACGCCACCGTCTCGGCCCTGTTCTGGTTCGTGGGCCTCATCCCCGACCTGGCCACGCTGCGCGACCGCGCGAAGAGCACGCGCTGGAAGATCGTCTACGGCATGCTGGCCATGGGCTGGCGCGGCTCGGCCCGGCACTGGCACAACTACGAGACCGCCTACCTGCTGCTGGCCGGGCTGGCCACGCCCCTCGTGGTCTCGGTGCACACCGTGGTGAGCTTCGACTTCGCGGTCGGCGTCGTCCCCGGCTGGCACGCCACGATCTTCCCGCCCTACTTCGTGGCCGGCGCCATCTACGCGGGCTTCGCCATGGTGCTGACCCTCGCCATCCCGCTCCGGAAGTTCTACGGGCTCGAGGACTTCATCACCATGAGGCACCTCGAGAACATGGCCAAGGTCATGCTGGCCACCGGGCCTCATCGTGGCCTACGGCTACATGATGGAGGCCTTCATGGCCTGGTACAGCGGCAACGAGTACGAGACGTTCATGATCAAGAACCGCATGATCGGCCCCTACTGGTGGGCCTACTGGGCGCTCATCCTCTGCAACGTGGTGGCGCCGAACCTGCTCTGGATCAAGAACCTCAGGACCAGCGTGCCCGTTCCTGTTCGTGATCTCGTTCGTGGTCAGCATCGGGATGTGGCTCGAGCGCTTCGTGATCATCGTGACCAGCCTGCACCGCGACTTCCTGCCCTCGTCCTGGGGGATGTACGCGGGCACGCGCTTCGACTGGGCGGCCTTCGTCGGGACCCTCGGCCTCTTCGTCACCCTGCTCTTCCTGTTCGTGCGCTTCCTGCCCGCGATCTCGATCTTCGAGATGCGCACGATCCTGCCGGAAGCGGCGGAGGCCAAGGAGGACCACGCGTGACGGTGCGCTGACGCACCGATCTACGGCCTGCTGGCCGAGTTCCGCTCACCCGCACGAGGTCGTGGAAGCGGCCCAGCGGGTGCACGAGGCGGGCTACCGGCAAGGTGGACGGCTACTCGCCCTACCCGATCGAGGAGCTCTCGGAGGCGCTGGACTTCCACCACTCGCCGCTGCCGAAGCTGGTCCTGCTCGGGGGGCATCGTGGGCCTCCTCGCCGGGCTTCGGGCCTCGAGTACTGGGCCTCGGTGATCGAGTACCCGATGAACATCGGCGGCCGGCCCCGTCAACTCGCTGGCCGGCCTTCATCGTCCCGGCCTTCGAGACCACGATCCTCTTCGCGGCGGGCACCGCGGTGCTTCGGAATGCTCGCCCTGAACGGCCTGCCCGAGCCCTACCACCCGGTCTTCAACGTGCCCGGCTTCGCCCTCGCCTCCCGCGACAAGCTTCTTCATCTGCATCGAGGCCCGCGACCCCAGGTTCGACCGGGAGGAGACGCGGAAGTTCCTGGAGAGTCTCGGGCGCCCACGACGTCGAGCGAGGTGGAGCACTGAGTGAGGCGCGTCGGTGCGTCGTGCGTCGTCGCTGCCTCGCGGCGCCGGGGCTGCCGGCAGGACATGCACGACCAGCCGAAGTTCAAGCCCCTCGCGCGAGAGCGACTTCTTCGCGCGACGACCGCTCGGCCCGGCCCGCGGGTCGCGGGTACGGTGGCGCGCGGACACCTCCGCGAGGACGATCGCGCTCTACACCGGGCAAGGTCGGCGGCGACTCCGGCCGACGTCCTTCCCGTTCCCCGTGACCGCGGACGCTGCTGCAGCGGGGCCGGGAGCGCTTCGAGATCTACTGCACTCCCTGCCACGGGCGCACGCGGGCGCGGCGACGGCATGGTCGCCCAGCGCGGCTTCAAGAAGCCCTCGTCCTACCACGTCGACCGGCTGCGCGGCAGATGCCCGTCGGCTACTTCTTCGACGTGATCACGAACGGCTTCGGCGCGATGTCCGACTACTCGGCCCAGATCCCGGTGCGAGGACCGCTGGGCGATCGTGGCCTACGTGCGCGCGCTGCAGCTCAGCCAGAACGCCCGCGTCGAGGACGTGGCCCCCGATTGCAAGCGGGACGCTGGACGACGGAGGCGCGATGAGCTGCCCCCGCCGCATCCGCCACGCCGTGCCTCGGTCGCGCGTCTGGCAGCAGAGCGCGCTGGGCCGTGGCCGTGGTCGGCCTCCTCGCCTGCGCGGCCGGGCTTGCTCGTGAACCCCGACCAGTTCTTCCGCTCCTGGCTCTTCGCCTTCCTGTTCTGGATGGGCATCGCCGTCGGCTGCCTCTCGATCCTGCATGATCCAGCCACCTCACGGGCGGGCTGTGGGGGCTCGCTGATCCGGCGCATCCTGGAGGCGGGGACGCGGACGCTGCCCCTGCTCCTGGCGTCCTCTTCCTGCCCGTCGTCGCTGGGCCTGGACGCGGCTCTACCCCTGGGCGCACCCCGGGACGGATCGCCGCTGCCTGCTCCACAAGGCCCTCTACCTGAACGTCCCCTTCTTCCTCGGCCGCGCCGCCTTCTACTTCGTGGTCTGGATCGCGCTCTCCCACTTCCTGAACCGCTGGTCGCGCGAGCTGGACGCGGGAGAGAGCCGGAAGATCTCGCGGCAGCTGCGCGGGGCTCTCGGGAGGCGGTCTCGCTGCTCCTGGGGCTCACCATCACCTTCTCCGCCATCGACTGGGCCATGTCGCTCAATCCCCACTGGTTCTCGCACATCTACGGCGTCCTGTTCATGGTGGGCCAGGCCCTCTCCGCCCTGGCCCTCATGATCGTGTGCGTCGCGCGCATCGGCGGAAGAGAAGCCGCTTCACGGACGCGGTGCGCCCGGGCACCGTCCACGACCTCGGGAAGCTGATGCTGGCCTTCGTCATGCTCTGGGCCTACGTGAACCTCTCGCAGTTCCTGATCATCTGGTCGGGGAACCTGCCCGAGGAGATCCCCGTTCTACATCCACCGGCTGCAGCGGCGGCTGGCAGTACGTGGCGTTCCTGCTCCTCGCTCTTCCACTTCGTGCTGCCGTTCCTGCTGCTGCTCTCGCGGGACCTGAAGCGCAACGCCCGGCTCCTGGGCGCGCTCGCCGCGGCCATGCTCCTCGCGTCCGCCTGCTCGACCTCTACTGGCTGCGTGGCCCCGGACCTGCTCGGTGACGGCCACCGGACGGTCCGCCTGACCGTGCACTGGCTGGACCTCGCCGCCCCCGTGGGCGTGGGCGGCGCTCTGGCTCTTCTTCTTCGCCCGGCGAGCTCCGCGACGCGTCCCGTCCTGCCGGTGGGCGAGCCCGAGATGGCGGAGCTCCTGGCCGCGCGGGCGGGGGTGTCATGAGCGAGCATCCCGTGGCCGCGAACCCCGAAGTCCGGTTCGAGAAGACGGACGTCGACGCCGGCTCCGCTCCTCAAGTCCGGGTTCGTGGCTGGTCGTGGTCACGGTGGCGGTCGTGTTCTTCCTCTACTGGCTGTATTTCGTGTTCGTCGCGGCAGGAAGCGGCCCGCCAGCCTCCCCCTCCCATCCTGAAGGCGGAGGCGGCGGCGCTGGCCCCGCCTGCCGCCGCTCCTCCAGACGAGCCCGTCGCTCGACCTCCGGGCCTTCCGCGAGCAGGAGGACGAGATCCTCGGCGAGCTACGGGTGGGTGGACAAGGAGCGCGGCGTCGTCCGCATCCCGATCGACGAGGCGATGCGGCTCGTGGCTCACCCGGGGCGTGCCGGGGCGGCTCCCCCGACGCCCGCGCCCTCTCCGGCGCGAGCCGCGGCGGGAGGGGCGAAGTGACGCTCCTGCTCGCGCGTTCTGCTCGCCGCCTCGGGCCGGGAGGTGTCGCCCCAGGTGCTCGCCGCGCCCGGCGCGCTGCGCGAGGTGGGCTTCGACCAGAAGCTGGGCGAGAGCCTTCCCCTCGACCTCGTCCTGCGCGACGAGAGCGGGCCGGGAGGTCCGCCTCGGCGACTACTTCGGCCGGCGGCCGGTGGTGCTCAGCCTCGTCTACTACGACTGCCCGATGCTCTGCACCGTGACCCTGAACGGCCTCGCCAGCGCGCTCGACGTCGTGCTCGTTCCTCGCGCCGGCCGCGAGTTCGAGATCGTGACCGTCAGCTTCGACCCCCGGGAGACGCCCGGCCCTGGCCGCCCACAAGAAGAAGGCCTACCTGGCGCGCTACAAGCGGCCGGGAGCGGAAGCGGGCTGGCACTTCCTCACCGGCGACGCGGCCGCCGCTCGACCGCCTCACGAAGGCGGTGGGCTTCCGCTACGCCTGGGACGGCGAGACGCGGCAGTTCGCGCATCCCGCCGGGCTCGTGGTCCTCACCCCCGAGGGCCGGATCGCCCGCTACCTCTTCGGCATCGAGTACGCGCCCAAGGACCTGCGCTCGCCCTCGTCGAGTCCGGCGAGGGCCGGATCGGCGAGCCCCGTCGACCAGCTCCTCCTCTACTGCTACCAGTACGACCCCGTCACCGGGCGCTACGGCGCCGCCATCATGCGGATGCGTGCGGCTCGCGCGCGCGTGCTCACCGTCCTCGCCCTCGGGGGCTTCGTGCTCCTGATGCGGCGGCGGGAGAAGGCGGCCGCGCGCGGCCTCGCGGGAGGGGCGGCCTAGGCCATGTGCCCCGGCTTTCCCCTCTTCCCCGAGCAGGCCTCCGTCCTCGCCGTCGAGGTGGACGCGCTCTACTTCTTCCTGGTCGCGGTCACGGTCTTCTTCTCGCTGGGGATCGCGCGCTCACGCTCGTGGTGCTTCGCGATCCAGTACCGCCGCCGCGTCCGAGCACGACCGCCCCGGCGAGATCCACGGCTCGCTGCCCCTGGAGCTCACCTGGAGCATCATCCCCTTCCTGCATCGCGGTGGTCATCTTCGTCTGGGGCGCCCGCGTCTTCTTCCACATGAACCGCGCCCCCGACGACGCCATCGACGTCCACGTGGTGGGCAAGCGCTGGATGTGGAAGCTGCAGCACCTGACCGGGCAGCGGGAGATCAACGAGCTGCACGTCCCGGTGGGCCGGCCGGTGAGGCTCACCCTCACGTCCGAGGACGTGATCCACAGCTTCTTCGTGCCCGCCTTCCGCATCAAGAAGGACGCCGTGCCCGGGCGCTACAACGACGGCCTGGTTCGAGGCCACGAAGACCGGGCACCTACCACCTCTTCTGCGCCGAGTACTGCGGCACCGAGCACTCGAAGATGATCGGGCCGGGTGGTGGTGATGGAGCCCGACGCCTACCAGACCTGGCTCGCCGGGCGGCCCGCCGCCGGAGTCGCCGGCCGAGGCGGGGGAGAAGCTCTTCACGGAGCTGAACTGCGTCACCTGCCACCGTCCGGACTCCGCAGGGCCGCGGACCCGTGCCTGGACGGCCTCTTCGGCCGGCCGTGTCGTCCTGCAGAACGGCGGACACGGTGGTGGCGGACGAGGCCTACATCCGCGAGTCGATCCTGAGCCCCGCGGCCAAGGTCGTGGCGGGCTACCAGCCGGTCATGCCCACCTACCAGGGGCAGGTGAGCGAGGAGTCGCTGCTCCAGCTCATCGCCTACATCCAGTCCCTGAAGGCGTCCCCGGGGCGGCGCCCCCCGCGGCGGACGGCGGTGGGGCACGGCCGGGAGCGACGCCGCGAGCGGCAACGCCATGACGACAGGAAGCCGACGCCCTCCCCAAGCACCACTACCTGAACGCCGACTACGGCTGGAGGTCCTGGCTGCTTCACCACCGACCACAAGCGCATCGCGCTCCTCTACCTGGTCTCCGTCACCCTCGCTGTTCTTCCTGGGCGGGGCCTACGCGGTGCTCATCCGCCTGCGACCTGCTCGACGCCCACCGGGAGCCTGGTCACCGCCGAGACCTACAACAAGCTCTTCACCATCCACGGCGTGATCATGGTCTTCTTCTTCCTGATCCCCGCCATTCCCGGCCGTGCTCGGGAACTTCCTGATCCCGCTCATGATCGGGGCCAAGGACCTCGCCTTCCCGCGCATCAACCTGCTCTCGCTGGTACGTCTACGTGGTCGGCGCGCCTCTTCGCCCTCTACGCGATGGTCGACGGGCGGCCTCGACACCGGCTGGACCTTCTACACGCCCTACAGCACCGTCTACTCGAACAGCGACGTGGTCACCGCCGCCCTCGGGCATCTTCATCACCGGCTTCTCGTCCATCCTCACCGGCCTCAACTTCATCGTGACCATCCACAAGATGCGCGCCCCCGGGCTCACCTGGTTCCGGCTGCCGCTGTTCGTGTGGGCCCACTACGCGACCAGCCTCATCCAGATCCTGGGCACGCCCGTGGTCGCGGTGACGATCCTGCTCGTGGCCCTGGAGCGCGTCTTCCACTTCGGGTTCTTCGACCCGACCCGGGGCGGCGACCCGTCCTCTTCCAGCACCTCTTCTGGTTCTACTCGCACCCCGCGGTCTACATCATGATCCTGCCCGCCATGGGCGTGATCAGCGAGCTCGTGACCTGCTTCTCGCGCAAGCGCATCTTCGGCTACTCCTTCATCGCCATGCTCCAGCCTCGCCATCGCCGTGCTCAGCTTCCTGGTCTGGGGCCACCACATGTTCGTGTCCGGGCTCAGTCGGTCTACGCGGCCATGGTCTTCTCGCGCCCTCAGCTTCCTGGTCGCGATCCCCTCCGCGATCAAGGTCTTCAACTGGACTGGCCACGCTCTACCGCGGCTCGATCTCCTGCGAGACGCCGATGCTCTACGCCTTCGGCTTCATCGGCCTCTTCACCATCGGCGGGCTCACCGGCCTCTTCCTGGCCACCCTGGGCCTCGACGTGCACGTCACCGACACCTACTTCATCGTGGCCCACTTCCACTACATCATGGTGGGGGGCACGATCATGGCGCTACCTGGGCGGGCTCCACTTCTGGTGGCCCAAGATCACGGGCCGGCTCTACCCGGAGTGGTGGGCGCGGGTCTCCGCGCGTCATCGTCTTCATCGGCTTCAACCTGACCTTCTTCCCGCAGTTCATCCTCGGCTACCTGGGGATGCCGCGGCGCTACCACGTCTACCCCGCCGGAGTTCCAGGTGCTGAACGTGATGTCCTCCGCGGGAGCGTCGATCCTGGGCGTGGGCTACCTCATCCCGATGGTCTACCTCGCCTGGTCGATGCGCTACGGGAAGGTCGCGGCGGCCAACCCCTGGCCGGCCACCGGGCTCGAGTGGCAGACCGCGTCGCCGCCCCCGACCGAGAACTTCGAGACGACGCCCGTGGTGCACGAGGAGGTCTACGACTACGCCGTCCCTGGTCGAAGGAGTGCGCCCGTTGTCTGAGGCCGTCCATTCCGGACACGCCGTGCCGGTCCGCTCGTCCACCACTTCGCGGACCTCGAGCAGCAGAAGGAAGCGACCACGCTCGGGATGTGGGTCTTCCTCGTCCAGGAGATCCTGTTCTTCGGCGGGCTCTTCGCGGCCTACACCGTCTACCGTCACCTCTACTACGACGCCTTCGCCGCGGGCAGCCACCACCTCGACCTGGAAGCTCGGCGTCTTCAACACCGCTCGTGCTGATCGGCAGCAGCCTCACCATGGCCATGGCCGTCCACGCGGCGGCGGTGGGGAGGAGCAGGGCCATCGTCGGCTACCTCGTCCTCACCATCCTCCTCGGCGGCGTCTTCCTGGGCGTGAAGTTCGTCGAGTACCGCGAGAAGATCGAGCCCTGCCTGGGGGACGGGCCCCACACGGGCTGCCTGGTGCCGGGAGACCGCTTCGACGCGGCCGCCCTGCACCTCGAAGGCGACGCGCGGGCGCGAGGCCCAGATCTACTTCTCGCTCTACTTCGGGATGACCGGGCTCCACGCCCTCCACATGATCATCGGCATCCCCATCCTGGCCATCATCGCGGGGATGGCCGCCCGCGGCCGCTTCGCCCCGGTCTGGCACACCCCGGTGGAGCTGACCGGGCTCTACTGGCACTTCGTGGACATCGTGTGGATCTTCCTCTTCCCGCTCCTCTACCTGATCGGGCACCACTGATGGCCGGTCATCACGTCGTCTCCTGGCGCGTCTACGTCGTGATCTTCCTGGCCCTCGCCGTCCTCACCGTGGTCACCGTGCAGGCGGCCGGGCACGACTTCGGGTCCTTCAACACGCTCATCGCCCTCGGCATCGCCTCGATCAAGGCCACCCTCGTCATCCTCTTCTTCATGCACGTGCGCTACAGCCCCCGTCTCACCACCCTCGTGCTCTTCTCCGGCTTCGTCTGGCTAGGCATCCTCATCCTCCTCACCGTCGCCGACTACGTCAGCCGTCCCTGGCCCATCACCCCCGCCGGCTGAGCCGTCCCGGCGTGCCTCGCTGCTGCGTCATCGGCGCCGGCCCCTCCGGGATCACCGCGGCCAAGCACCTGCTGCAGGTGGGCCTGCGGGACGTGGTCGTCTACGACCGCAACCACCGCGTGGGCGGCAACTGGGTCTTCGACCCCGGGCCCTCGCACTCCAGCGTCTTCGAGACGACCCACATCATCAGCTCCAAGGCTCTCTCCCAGTACTCGGACTACCCGTGGCCGCCGGGCCACGCCGACTACCCGGGGCACCGGGAGCTCCAGGCCTACTTCGAGGGCTACGCGCGGCGCTTCGACGTCCTGCCGCACGTCCGCTTCCGGACCGAGGTTGCCCGCGTGGAGCCCGACGGCGAGGGCTGGCGCGTCACCCTCGGGGACGGGACGGTCGAGCGCTTCGACTTCGTGCTCGTGGCCAACGGCCACCACTGGGACCCCCGGATGCCGGAGTATCCCGGGCGCTTCACAGGAGAGCTCATCCACTCCCACGCGTTCAAGAGCGCCGCTCCCTACCGGGACCGTCGCGTGCTCGTGATCGGCGGGGGGAACTCCGCGTGCGACATCGCGGTCGAGACCTCGCGCGTCTCCGCCACGACCGCGATCAGCCTGCGCCGGGGCTACTACTTCGTCCCCAAGTTCCTCTTCGGCCTCCCCTCGGACGTGCTCCACTCGAGGATCCTCTTCCTGCCCCGGCCATTGCGCGCCCGGATCCTCGAGTGGCTGTTGCGGCTCTTCACGGGGAGCTTCGAGCGATATGGCCTGCCGAAGCCCGACCATCGGTTTCTCTCGTCTCATCCCGTCGTGAACTCGGAGCTGCTCTACTTCATCCGCCACGGGGAGATCCACCCCCGTCCGGACGTGGCGCGGTTCGAGGGCTCGGCCGTCCACTTCGTGGACGGTCGCTCGGATGACTACGACGCGGTCATCGCCGCCACCGGCTTCCGGATCAGCTTCCCCTTCCTGGACCGCTCGCTCGTCGATTTCACGAGCGGCACCGTTCCCCTCTACCTGCGCTGCTTCCACCCGCGCCTCAAGAGCCTGTTCTTCATCGGGCTCCTCCAGCCCATCGGGTGCGTCTGGCCCCTCGCCGAGCTTCAGGGCCAGCTCGTGGCCAACTTGATCGTGGGCGGCTACCGGCTGCCCGCGGACCTGGAGTCGCGCATCGCGACGGAGACGCAGACGAACCTGCGGACCTACATGCACACTCCCCGGCACTCGACGGAGGTGGACTACGAGCCATTCCGGAAGGCGCTGCTCAGGGAGATCCCGCGGAGCGCCCCCGGGTGGGGGTCGGCTCACTCGAAGTAGCCGACCACGTCCACTATGAAATGCGTCGAGCCCGAGGCCATCCAGCAGAAGACGGAGAAGTCGCCCGCGGTCACCCCCAGCCGGATGATGGCGTTGGAGCTGCGCGTCTGGCCAGGTCCGAACGAGATCGCGCGCGTCGCGGTCGGCAGCTCGTCCGCCGGGAAGATCCGAAGGTGGCCAAGATCACTGGGGCCCGTGACGGCCAGGTTGACGGCGATTGCCCTCGCCGTGGTCGGTACGTTGCAGGCGCTCCACGCGCTGAAAGTCCGAGTGGCGCCCGTGAGGAGAGCGGGTCCGCCCCACGGCCCGGTGGGGGCGCGCGTGTCGACGAGCCGGCAGGGGTTGATCGTGAAGAAGCCCAGCGGCCCCACGTCGGTCGAGCCCTGGTAGGCCGCCGCGTAGGTGGTCGGGACGCTCGGGGTGGTGATCCCCACAGGATTGCCCGGCCCCACGGACCACGAGGAGAAGATGTAGAGGCCGGGGCTGCCCTGCTGCCAGGGAGGAGCACTCGCCTGAAGGAGGTAGTTCTGCCACGAGGTGACGGTCTGCGGGCAGGTCAAAGGGTTGTCGTTGACGACCACGGTCAGCCCCGGAGGCGAGGTCGTAAACGTAGTGGCGACCCTCTTTGGCTGGATGTCGCGGCTGACCGTGGTCGAGCGGACGCCCACTGTCGCGGTGAGCTGCACCTGGAGATAGCTGTTGGCGGCCGCCGCGAGGTCCTCGGGGGGAGGCGCGGTGAACGAAACGTCGGTGCCCGTCACCGGCCCCAGGACGAGGTGGGTGTCCAGGCCATTGCGCAGCAGAACCGTCCAGGACAGGCTGCCCGGCGGGAGCACGCCCGTGACGTCGAGGCCGCGCCCGCTGAGCGTGAGGATATCCCCGACCGCGAAAGTAGTGCTCGGGGCGGGCGAGTCGATGAAAGCGAACGGGTACTCGAGCTTCGAGACGGTGTTGCTGCCTTCGTTGGCTGACCCAGAGGCTCGACCCGTCGAAGAGCACCCCGTACGGGGCGTTTCCCGCGGTCGCGGTCCCCAGGGTTGCCCCATCGCTCGGTCGCAGCGCGGTCACGGTGTTGCTGCCGTGGTCGGTCACCCAGACGCTCGCTCCGTCGAGGGCCACGCCGTTGGGTGCGCTTCCCGCGGGAAACGTCCCCAGGTTCCCGCCGTCGCTCGCCCGCAGCTTGGTCACGGTGTTGCTGCCGTGGTTGGCCACCCAGACGTTCGCTCCGTCGAAGGCCAGGCCTCGAGGACTGGCTCCCACGCCGAAGGTCCCAAGGTGGGCGCCGTTGCTTGCCTGCAGCTTGGTCACGGTGCCGCTGCCTTCCGCGGTTACCCAGATGTTGGCCGCGTCGAAAGCCACGCCGAAAGGACCGGCTCCAATCCCGAAGGAGCCCAGCAGCGCGCCGTCGCTGGCCCTGAACTTGGCCACGTTGCCGGTGAGGACGCCCGCCCAGATGTTGGTCCCGTCGAAGGCCAGGCCCCTCGGGAGATGGGGCGTGTCGTAGCAATCCAGGAATGCGCCATCGCTCGCCCGCGTCTTGCCCACGCAGCTGCCGACGAAGGGGATGTCGCCGGTGTGACGGGTCCACCAGATATTGGCCCCGTCGAAAGCCAGGGCTTCCGGAGCGGCCACGAAGAACGTTCCGAGGATCGCGCCATCGCTCGCTCGTAGCTTGGTCAGCGTCCAACTGTTGAAATTGGCCACCCAGACGTTCGCCCCGTCGAAGACCAGGCCTCTCGGCGCGGACCCAACGGGGAAGTCCTGGCCCGTTCCCACCGGTGGGTGGGCGCACAAGACGAGAGCGGTGAACGTCCACCGACGGAGCCACATGGTACGTAGAAGACCGACGCTACCCTACGCTCATCGTCCTTCGAAGGTCAAGGACGCAGCCAGTAGCCGATCGCCGCACCGTGAGGATGCGCAGGGACTTTCGCGGTTGCCCACGATCGTCGCTAGATCTCGTCCGCGGTCTTGGGCCGCCCGTAGAGATAGCCCTGGGCGTGGGTGAAGCCGAGCTTGGCGCACACGTCGGCCTCCGCCTCCGTCTCGATGCCCTCGGCCACCGTATAGACGAGGAGGTCGCGGGCCACGGAGACGAGCGAGGCCACGAGCCGGCGCCGGGAGGGGGGCGCCTCGTCGATCTTGTGGACGAAGCGGATGTCGAACTTCAGGTAGTTGGGCGGGACCTCGGCCAGCTCCAGCAGGCGCGCCTGGCCGGCCCCGAAGTCGTCGTAGGCGAGCCCGATCCCGATCTTGGCGAGCTGGGTGCGCAGCCCGTCGATGCTCGCGGGATCGGCGAGGGCGCCCTCGTGGATCTCGAGGACGAGCCGCAGGTGGGGGAAGAGCCGCTTGGCCTCGGCCAGCGAGGCCAGGAGGCCCTCCTGCTCCAGCTCCGCGGGGTGCGTGTTGAGGAAGATCGTGCCCACGTCGCGCTTGGTGGCCACCGCCTCCAGCGCCTTGCGGCGGAAGAGCCGCGAGAGCTCGGCCTCCGCCCCCACCCCGGCCGCGATCTGGAACAGCTCCTGCGGGTTCTCGGGCAGGCGGGGGTTCAACCCGCGACCCAGCACCTCGTAGCCCGCGACCGCTCCGCCGGGCAGGGTCACGATGGGCTGGAACAGGGTGGTGACCATGCCCTCGCGCAGCAGCTCCGGCAGCTCGCGCGTCTGCTCCAGGAACTGCTTGGGCAGCGCCATGTCGGTGATCGAGAGCGTGGACGGCCCGAGGTCGATGTCCTCGACCGGCTCTTCGAGCTCCTGCCGGCCCAGCCGGAACTCGAGCTGGGCGAAATGGATGATGTCGCCCTCCTGGACGGGCGCGTCCTCCACGCGGCTCCGGTTCAGGAACGTGCCGTTCTTGCTCCCCAGGTCGCGCACGCGCAGGCCCTCTCCGTCGAGGTAGATCTCCGCGTGCTCCTTGGACACGCCGTCCGAGGGAAGCGTGAGGTCGAGGCCGGGGCGCCGGCCGATCCGGTAGGGAAGCGGGTGCAGGGCGACCCGCCTCAGCTGCCGGCCTCCCTCCACCAGGCTCTCCAGGAACCAGCGGAAGCTGGGCGAGCCGCCTTCGGGAGGCGGTGTCTCTCCGTCCATGGCTTCGAGCCCAACGGTACCGCGTCTTGCCCGGAAAGGCGAGGGCCGTGGCCGTTAGGAGCCGGCCGCGACCTCGAAGGACGTGGTGAAGTCCAGGTCGGGACGCAGCGAATGCCAGACCGAGCAGTAGGTCTCGCGCGACAGGGCGATGGCCCGCTCCACCTTCTCCGCGGGCACGTCGCCCGTGACGCGGAAGTGGAGGCGCACGCGGACGAGGCGCCGGGGGTCCCGGGGTGCGCGCTCCGCGGCCATCTCGGCACGGAGACCAGTGAGGTCGAGGCGCCCCTTGCGCAGGATGTGAACGACGTCGATGGCCATGCAGCCGCCGAGGGCCATGGCCAGGGCCTGCACGGGCGAGGGCCCGGCCTGCGAATCGCTGTCGAGCACGAGCTCCACCGCGCCCGAGCGGCCGCGGAACCGCAGATCGCCTTCCCAGACGAGCTCGACGCCCAGCGAGGAGCCGGCTGGGGCTTCGCCGCTCACGCGGAGCAGGCTAGCACGATCGGGTCCGTATCCGGATACGATTCGGAAGGCGCCTCCATCGGAGGTGTCCCGGAAATGAGGGAGCCATGACTCGATTCCTCGTGCTGCCCGCCCTGATCCTCGCCACCCGGGCCTTGGCCCAGGTTCCGGAGAGCGTCGACCGGGCGGCGATCCCGAACTACCACCGGGTGGGGCCGGACCTCGCCACCGCGGGTCAGCCCTCGCCCGAGGCCCTGGCGAAGCTGAAGGAGATGGGCTTCAAGACCGTGATCAATCTCCGGACGGAGCGGGAAGGGGCGAAAGCGGAGCAGGAAGCGGTGGAGGCGGCCGGCCTCCGCTACGTCTGGGTGCCGGTGACGCCGGAGACGTTCAGCGCCGCCGACGTCCGCAAGGTCGCGAGCGTGCTCGACGACAAGAAGGCCGCTCCCGTGCTGCTCCATTGCTCTTCTGCCAACCGGGTGGGTGCTTTGTGGGCGGTGCTCGAGGCGGAAAGGGGGAAGTCGCTGGAGGCGGCGGAGGCGGAAGGCCGATCGTTGGGGCTCACGAGCCCGGCCATGGTCGAGGCGTTCCGCCGCGTGGCCGAGGCGCCGAAGCCCTAGCTGCGCCATCGGCGGCTTGACAGCCCCGCGAGCGTCCTTTACAGTCCGAGCTTCAGAGGATCCATTGGCGCCGACCCTTCCCACCGCGATGCGCATCGTGCCGAAGAGGGTCGTGTGTCGCTGGCGTCCCCGGTTCCATCACTACCGCTACCACCCGTAGCGGCGGGCCCCGGGGCCCGGCCGCGGTAGCGGAACGGGTTCTCTGGGGAGGTCGGGCGCCGGCCAAGTGAGCCTCTTCAGGGAATCCTGGAGAGGCTTTCGTGCTTTTGGGCGCTTAGAGGATGCCGACACAGATCTGCGTGAGCCTGACCGAGGACGACCACCACGGCCCTCATCGACCGCATGGTCGACCTGGCCGAGGTGGCGGACCTCTTCGAGGTGCGCGGCGACATCGTCCGCGACCTCGACCTGCTCACGCTCCTGCGCGCGCGCACGCGGCCCATGCTCTTCGCCTGCCGCCCCGTGTCCGAAGGCGGCCGCTGGGACGACGCGGACCCGACGGCGCCGCAGGCTCCTCCTGCAGGAGGCGGTCAAGCGCGGCTTCGACTACGTGGACGTCGAGTACCGGAGCGGGCTGCTCGACGTGATCGCGAGAAGGCCGGCCGCGGCCTGATCGTGTCCCACCACGACCTCCGGGGCACGCCGGACGACCTCGACGGGCTCTACGCGGGCATGGCCGAGATGGGGGCGGACATCGTCAAGATCGCGGTCACGCCGCGCTCGATCGCCGACGTGGGCCGCCTGCTCGCCTTCGCCGGCGACCGGGCGCGCGGTTCGGGTCCGCCCCTCGTTCCGATCGCCCTGGGGCCGATGGGCCAGCGTGACGCGGATCCTGGCCGGCCGCTTCGGCGCGCCCTTCACCTACGCCTGCGCCGGCGCCGGCGCAGGAAGCGGCGCCCGGGCCAGCTCCCGGTCGCCGTGCTGGCCGACCTCTACCGTGTGCGCGAGATCACCTCGGCCACGCGTGTCTACGGCGTCCTGGGCTCGGACGTGGAGCGCAGCCTGTCTCCCGTGCTCCACAACCGCGCCTTCGCCGCGCGCGAGGCTCGACGCCGTCTACGTCCCGCTGCAGGCGGAGGCGCTCGAGCCCTTCCTCGCAGGCGCTCCCCGCCTTCGACCTCTCCGGCTTCAGCGTGACCCGCCCCTTCAAGATCGGACATCCTGCCGCCACCTGCACGAGGTGGACGAGATGGCGGCGCCTCTGCGGGCAGCGTCAACACGGTGGTGGTGCAAGAGGGCACGCTGCGTGGGCTCCACGCACCGACGGCCACGGCGTGCTGGCGCCCCTCCGGAAGCAGCATGGACCTGAAGGGCCGGCGCGGTCGTGATCGTGGGCGCGGGGGGCGCGGCTCGGGCCGCGGCCTTCGCCCTGCAGCAACGTGGGCGCCCGGGTCACGGTGCTCGCCCGCCGGCCCGCGCAGGCGGCGGAGGTCGCGACCGCGGTGGGCTGCGCTCACGGCGCCCTCGCGGGGCTCGGCGACCGCGACTGGGACGTGCTCATCAACGCGACGCCCGTGGGCTCGCGCTCGCGATCCCCGAAGAGCCCCGTGCCCGCGCGCCTGCACCGCGCGGGGACCGTGGTGCTTCGACATGGTCTACGACCCCCTGGAGACGCCGCTCCTGCGCGAGGCGCGGAGGCCGCGGGCTGCCCAGACCATCGGACGGCCTGCGAGATGCTGATCGCCCAGGCGGCGGCCCAGTTCGAGACCTGGACGGGCCAGGAGGCGCCCGCTGGACGCGATGCGGGCGGCCGCGCTCGTGGCCGGCCCAGGAGCGCGAGTCGTGAGCGCGCTACTCGCGGCAGGAGCTGTTCGCGGGGCATCGGGCCCGAGGGCCAGGCGCGCCTCCGCGCGTCGCGCGTGCTCGTCGTGGGCTGCGGGGCGCTCGGCTCGGTCCTCGCGGAGATGATGGTGCGGGCGGGGGTCGGGCACCCTCACCGTGGTGGACCGCGACTACGTCGAGGAGTCGAACCTCCAGCGGCAGTCGCTCTTCGACGAGGAGGACGCGAGGCGCGGGCTGCCCAAGGCCGTGGCCGCCGAGGCGCCACCTCCGGCGGATCAACTCCGACGTGGAGGTGCGCGGCCTCGTGGCCGACCTCGCCGCCGAGAACGCGGACGCGCTCGTGCGCGGCGCGGACCTCGTCCTCGACGGCACCGACAACTTCGAGACGCGCTTCCTGCTGAACGACGTCTGCGTGCGCGCGGGCGTCCCCTGGGTCTACGGCGCCTGCGTGGGCTCCTACGGCCTGGCGCTCCTCGTGCGCCCGCGACGTCTCGCCCTGCCTGCGCTGCGTGCTCGAGACGCTGCCGCTCGCCCGGCTCCGGCCCCACCTGCGACACCGCCGGGGTGGTCGCTCCCATCGTCCACGTGGTGGCCGGCATCCAGGCGGCGAGAAGCGCTCAAGCTGCTGGCGGGACGGACGGAGACGCTGCTCGCCGGGGCTCGTCACCGTCGACCTCTGGGCGGGCACCTTCGACGTGCATCGACCTCGCGGGGCGCGCGCCCTGGTGCCCGGCGTGCACCGCCGGGCGCTTCGAGCTACGCGGACGAGAGCCGCGGCCGCGGCCGTGCTCTGTGCGGCCGCGACGCGGTCCAGATGCGGCCCGCCGCCGAGGGCCAGATCGACCTGCGGCGCCCTCGCCGCGCGGCTGCGGGCCGTCGGGGACGTGGTGACGCAACGAGTACCTCGTGCGCTTTCGCGCGCCGGGACGCTGAGCTGGTCGTCTTCGGCGACGGGCGGGCCATCGTCAAGGGCGTGAAGGACGCGGCGCAGGCCCGCAGCGCTCTACGCCCGTACGTGGGGAGCTGAGCATGAACGGCACGCGCATCGGCTGGTCCAGGTCCCGCCCGGCGTGCAGTGCTTCGTGGGCGACGAGGCGCGGCGGCGCCGGCGCATCGAGGAGCGCGGTGGTGTCGCGTCTTCGAGGGCTGGGACTACGAGGAGATCATCCCGCCGCTCTTCGACTACGCCGACGTCTTCGCGGGCGCCGGCCCTCGGTCCGAAGACCTACTCCTTCGTGGGCCGCGACGGCAGCCTGCTCGCGCTGCGTCCCGACTTCACGAGCCTCCTCGCCAAGATCGCGGCGGGACGCCTGCGCGACCGGCCGGCGCCGCTACGGCTCTACTACTCGGGCGAGGTGCTCCGCTACGAGCCGCCGAAGGCGGGCCGGCAGAGCGAGCTCTACCAGATGGGCCTCGAGCACCTGGGCGGCGGATCGCGCCGCCGCCGACGTCGAGGTGCTGGCGATCGCGGCCGAGTGCCTGGATCGCCTCGGGGCCGAGGGCTGGGTGCTGGCCCTCGGCCACGTGGGTGTCTTCGCTGGCCTGCTCGCGGAGGCCGGGCTCGAGCCGGCCGCGCTCGAGACGCTGCGGGAGCGGGTGGAGGGCAAGGACCGCGCGGGCGTCCGCGCGGCTCCTGGAGCGCGAGCGCGTGGCCCCGGAGACTGCGCGAGGCGCTGGTCCGCCTGACCGACGTTCTCGGGCCGGACCGAGGTCCTCGCCGAAGCCGTGCGCGCCTTCGCCTTCTCCGCTCCCGCCGCGGGCCGCGGTGGACGAGCTGACCGCCGTGGTCGAGACGCTGACCGCGGCCGGCCTCGGGGATCGGCTGGCGATCGACCTGGGCGAGGTGCGCGGCCTCGACTACTACACGGGCCTCGTCTTCCGCGCCTACGCGCCCGGCCTCGGCTTCGAGGTGGGGGGCGGCGGGCGCTACGACACGCTGCTCGGCCGCTTCGGCCGCCCGATGCCCGCGGTCGGCTTCATGCTGGGCCTCGACCGCGTGGCCCTGCTGCTCGAGCGCCAGGGGCGGCTTCCGTCGTCCGCCGCCGGCGCCGGCCGAGCTGATTGCGGACCCGCGACCTGGGCGCCGCGCTCCTGCGGCGCGCGCGCGGCGCGCGATGCCGGGCGGCGCGTGCGCTTCGGGGGCGGAGGGACGCGATGAGCCTCACCATCGCGCTCTCGAAGGGCAAGCTCCTGCTCGGGCTCGGAAGTGCTGTTCCGCCGCGCGGGCCTGCCCTTCCCCGAGGGCGAGGGCCGCCGGCTCGTGGTGCCCATGGACGGCCTCCGCTTCCTGTTCGTGAAGGACATGGACGTGCCCACCTACGTCGAGTACGGCGTCGCCGACTGCGGGATCGCGGGCCGCGACGTGCTCCTGGAGACGGGCAGCGACGTGTACGAGCCGCTCGACCTCGGCTTCGGCCGCTGCCGGCTGGTGGTGGCGCGGCCGAAGCGGCGTGCCCTTCGGCGACGACCGCGCCTCCACGCTGCGCGTGGCCACGAAGTACCCGCGGGTGGCGGCCGCGCACTTCCTGGAGCGCGGGCTCTCCGCGGAGGTGGTGAAGCTGGCGGGCTCCGTCGAGATCGCCCCCGGGCCTCGGCCTCGCCGACTGCATCGTGGACGTGGTGGAGACGGGCCGGACCCTGGAGGAGAACGGCCTCGAGCCGGTGGAGGAAGTGGCCGCCTCGTCCGCCCGCCTCATCGTGAACCGCGCGAGCTTCCACGCGCGCCGCGAGGAGGTGTCCGAGCTCCTGGCCACGCTGCGGGCCAAGTCGGAGGACTGGGCGGAGAGACCCCGCCGTGAGGCTGATTCGCTTTGGCACGGCGGCGTACAACCGTTGGAGGGCAGGCCTGCCTCGGGCGGCCACGGTCCGGCCGGGCGTGGAGCGGGCGGTGGCCGCCATCCTCCGCGCCGTGCGGCGGGAGGGCGATTCGGCCCTGGCGCGCTACACTGCGCGCTTCGACGGCGTCCGCCTCCGCCCGCGGGATATCCGCGTTCCCGCGCGCGAGGTGCGCGAGCCTCGCGCGCCGGGCCGACCGCGAGCTGGTGGGCGCGCTCGGGGAGATGGCCCGCCGGATCGAGGCGTTCCATCGCCGGCAGCGCGACCGCGGCTTCCGGATGCGCGCGGGCCGGCGGGTCGGTGCTCGAGGAGGTCGTGCGGCCCGCTGGACTCGGTCGGCCTCTACGTGCCCGGGGGGGCCGGCGGCGTATCCCTCCTCGGTGCTCATGAACGCGATCCCCGCGCGGGTGGCGGGCGTCCACCGCATCGTGGTGGTCACGCCGCCGCGCGCGCTCGACGACAGCCCCGCCGTCGCGGCCGCGCTCGTGGATCGTCGGCCTCGAGGACGCGGTCTTTCGCGTGGGCGGCGCGCAGGCGGTGGCGGCGCTCGCCTACGGCACGCGGACGATCCCCGCGCGTCGCGAAGATCGTGGGACCCGGCAACGCCTTCGTGGCCGCGGCCAAGCGGCAGGTGCGGGGGCGTCGTGGAGATCGACCACGAGGCGGGGCCGAGCGAGGTCGTGATCCTCGCCGACGAGACCGCGGACCCGGGCTGCGTGGCCGCCGACCTCCTGGCCCAGGCCGAGCACGGCAGCGGCGACGAGACCGTCGTCGCTGGTCACGCCCTCGGCGGCACTCGGCGCGGAGGTTCGGCGTCTCGTGGCCGAGGGCGTGGCTTCCGTGGCCAACCCGCCGCGCCGCCCGCCGGGCGCTGCGACGCAACGGGGCCGTCGTCCTGGTGCGGGACCTGGACGAGGGCATCGCCGCCGTGAACGCCTCGCTCCCGAGCACGCCGAGGTGATGACGCGGCGGGCCGAGGCGGTGGCCCGCCGCGTCGTGGCGGGGGCCGTCTTCGTGGGCCCCTACTCGCCGGTGGCGGTGGGCGACTACGGCATCGGTCCCAACCACGTGCTGCCCACCGGAGGCGCCGCGCGCTTCTGCGTCGCCGCTCTCGGTGCGGGACTTCCAGCGGCGGCAGAGCCTCGTGCGCATGAGCGCGCGCGGGGCTGCGGCGGGTGGCGGCGGGGCATCGTGCGTGTGGCCCGGCCGAGGGCTTTCCCGGGCACGCCCGGAGCGTGCTGACGAGGTTCGAGGGATGAGGGGCGGACCCCCTGCGTCACGTCAAGCCCGCGGTGCGCGCGGTCGCGGCCTACACGCTGGCCGCGCGCCGGGCGCCGGTCAAGATCAACCAGAACGAGAACCCCTACGACCTGCCCGGAAGCGCTGAAGCGGCGCGTGCTGGAGCAGGCGCTCATCCGGCCGTGGTCGCGCTATCCCGACTTCGATCCCGAGGAGCTGCTCGAGAAGCTGGCCGCCTTCGCGGGCTGGCGCGCCGGACGGCGATCCTCGCGGGCAACGGCTCGAACGAGCTGATCGAGGCGCTGCTGTTGGTGACGGTCGGAGCAGGGACGCGCGTGGTGATCCCGGAGCCGACCTTCACCCTCTACGCCCTGATGACCCGCATCCTCGGCGGCGAGGTCATCCGAGTCCGGCCTCGGCCCCGAGCTGGAGTACGACGTGCCGGCTCTGACGACGCGCCCGTCGGAGCGAACGCCGAATGACCATCGTCTGCTCCCCGAACAACCCGACCGGGGGCGTGCTCTCGCCTCGGACGAGGTCGAGCGCCTCTGTGCCGGAGACGACGGCCTCGTCGTGATCGACGAGGCCTACCACGAGTTCGCGGGGGAGACGGTCGTGCCCCTCCTCGCCGCAATGCCCGAACCTCGTCGTCCTCCGCACGTTCTCCAAGGCCATGGGCATGGCCGGGCCTGCGCGTCGGCTACCTCCTCGCCTCCCCCGCGCTCGTGCGCGAGGTCAACAAGGCCCGCCTGCCCTACAACCTGAACTTCTTCTCGCAGGCGGCGGCCATGGCCGCGCTCGAGGCCTACGAGGCGCAGCTCCTGCGCCAACGTGGAACGTCTGGTGCGGTCCGGGAGGAGCTCGCCTCGTCGCTAAGCCAGCTCTCGGGGGTTCGGGCGTATCCCTCGCGGGCCAACTTCATCCTGGTCGAGTTGCTGGAGGCGGACCCGAAGGCGGTGTTCGAGGCGCTTGTATCAGGGGGGAGTGCTGGTGCGCGACGTGACCTCCTATCCGATGTTGGAGCGGTGCCTGCGGGTGAGCGTGGGCTCTGAAACGGAGAACGCGATGCTGCTGGAGGCCCTGTCCGCCGCCATCCTCGCCGGCTCCGCTTCGAGGAAGGCGTAATGCCGAGGATGGCGGCGGTGAGAAGGGCGGCAGTGCGATCGCAAGACGCGCGAGACGGACATCGACCTCGTCCTGATCCTCGACGGCGCCGGCCGGTCGCGGATCAGGACGGGGATCGGCTTCCTGGACCACATGCTCACGGCGCTCGCCACCCACGGCCGCTTCGACCTCGACGTGCGCTGCCGGGGCGACCTCCACGTGGACGCGCACCACACGCGTGGAGGACGTCGGGATCGCCCTGGGCGAGGCCCTGAAGCAGGCGCTCGGCGACAAGAAGGGCGATCGTGCGCTTCGGCCACGCCTACGTGCCCGCTCGACGAGGCCCTGACCCGGGCGCGTGGTGGACCTCTCCGGCCGGCCCTGGCTGCACTTCGGCGTCGTCTTCAAGGCCCAGCAGCGTGGGCACGATGCCCACCGAGCTGTTCGAGGACTTCTTCTGGGCCCTCGCCGACCACGGGCGGCTTCAACCTGCACCTGGACACCCTGCGCGGCCGCAACGCGCACCACATCGCGGAGACGCTGTTCAAGGCCACCGCCCGCGCCCTGTCCATGGCGGTGGCCCTGGACCCGCGCGTGAAGGGCGTGCCCAGCACGAAAGGCAAGCTTTGATCGCGATCGTCGACTACGGCATCGGCAACCTGGGCAGCGTGACCAAGGCCTTCCGCCACGCGGGGGCGGACGTCACGCTCACCGGGGATCCCGATGTCCTGCGCTCGGCCGACGCTCTCGTGCTGCCCGGTGACGGTGCGTTCGCGGCCACGATGGAGGAGATCACGCGTCGCGGGCTCGTGCCCGTCATCCGCGAGGCCGTCGAAGCGGGCAAGCCCCTGCTGGGGATCTGCATCGGCATGCAGCTCCTCTTCGACGAGAGCGAGGAGCACGGACGCCACCCGGGCCTGGGTCTCCTGCCCGGGCGCGTGCGGCGCTTCGACGACGCCTTGCCCGTGCCCCACATGGGCTGGAACCGCCTGCGTCGGCGGCAGGCGCACCCGCTCCTCGACGGGATCGAGGACGGCGCCTACGTCTACTTCGTCCATTCGTACTACTGCGACGCTCCGGACGCGGTGACGATCGCGACCTCCGACTACGGGCGCGACTTCGCGGCCGTGGTGGGCCGGGGGAGCGTCCTCGGCGTGCAGTTCCATCCCGAGAAGAGCCAGACCGTGGGACTGCGCATGGTGGCCAACTTCGTCCGGATGCTCGGGCGGGCGGGGGCGCGGAGGAGCGCATGATCGTCGTTCCCGCCATCGACCTCCGCGGCGGCCGCGTGGTGCGCCTGAAGCAGGGCCGCGTCCAGGACGAGACGGTCTACGGCACCGATCCCCGGGAAGCGGCCCGCCGCTGGGAGGCGGAGGGCGCGGAGCGGCTGCACGTGGTGGACCTCGACGCCGCGATCGAGGGCAAGCCGCAGTCCGACGTGGTGGCGGCGGTGATCGCGGCCGTGCGCATCCCGGTCGAGGTGGGCGGCGGCCTGCGCGAGCTCGAGACCGCGATGCGCTATCGCGAGCGCGGCGCCGATCGCGTGATCTTCGGCACGGCGGCGGTGGCCCGTCCCGAGGTCGTGCAGGAGGCGGCACGGCGTTGGCCGGAAGGCGGTCGCGGTGGCCCTCGACGCGAAGGGCGGCAAGGTTGCGGTTGCGGGCTGGAACGAGATCACGACCGAAGACGCGCTCGAGCTGGCGGTGCGGGTGAAGGGCTGGGGAGTGCCGCGCATCCAGTACACGGACGTGGTGCGCGACGGGACGCTCGTGGGGCCGAACCTCGCGGCGATCGAGGAGATGGCCCGGGTGAGTGGGCTTCGTGTTACCGCGGCCGGTGGAATTTCGAGCCTCGAAGACCTCGTGCGCCTGGCGGCGCTGGAGAGCGTCGGCGTCGACGAGGTTGTGGTGGGAAAGGCCCTTTACGAGGGTAAGGTCTCGCTCGACGACGCGCGTCGGGCCGCGACAGCTGGGCGCATCGTCGAGCGAGTGAGATGAGATGACACTCGCCAAGCGCCTCATTCCCTGCCTGGACGTGGACCGCGGGCGCGTGGTCAAGGGGGTGCAGTTCGTGTCCCTGCGCGACGCCGGGGACCCCGTGGAGTGCGCGGCTCGATACGACGCGGAGGGGGCGGACGAGCTGGTCTTCCTCGACATCACCGCCTCCTCGGACGACCGCCCGATCGTGCTGGACATGGTGCGGCGGGTGGCGGACACGGTCTTCCTGCCCTTCACGGTCGGCGGGGGCGTGCGCACCGTGGAGGACGCGGACGCGCTGCTGCGCGCGGGCGCGGACAAGGTCGCGGTGAACACGGCCGCGGTGGACCGATCCGGAGCTGCTCGTCGAGCTGTCGCGCCGCTTCGGGTCGCAGGCGGTCGTGCTCGCGATCGACGCCCGCACGAAGGGCGGGGGCCGCTGGGAGGTCTACGTCCACGGCGGTCGCACGTCCAGGCCGGCCTCGACGCCGTGGCCTGGGCGCGAGGAAGGGGCGGAGCGCGGGGCGCGGGCGAGATCCTGCTCACGAGCATGGACCGCGACGGGACCAAGGACGGCTTCGACGTGGCGCTGACCCGGGCGGTCGCGGAGGCGGTGAGCGTGCCCGTCGTGGCCTCCGGCGGCTGCGGCACCGTCGCCCACATGGCCGAGGTGCTGACGGAGGGACGGGCCAGCGCGGCCCTGGCCGCGTCCATCTTCCACTTCGGGGAAGTGCGGATCCCCGAGGCCAAAGCCGAGTTGCTGCGTCGGCGGAGTGGAGGTGCGTCCGTGAGCCCCGCTGACCCGAAGGACTCGCCTACGACGCGAGCGGGCTCGTGCCGGTGGTCGTCCAGGACCGCGCGAGCGGCGACGTGCTGATGGTGGCCTGGGCCAACGCGGAGGCGCTCGAGCGGACCGCTCGAGACGAGGCGTCGCCCACTTCTGGAGTCGCCGCCGGAAGGCCCTCTGGCAGAAGGGCGAGACCTCCGGGAACGGCCTCCGCGTGCGTCGAGATGCGCGCCGACTGCGACCGCGACACTCTGCTGTTCGTGGTCGATCCGGAGGGGCCCGCCTGCCACAACGGGTGCGCGGACCTGCTTCGGCGACGGACCGACGTCCGACGGCGGCATGCTGGAAGAGCTGTCGCGCGTGATCGCGGCCCGGGCGAAGGACGCCGCCGAAGGGCTCGTACACCGCGAAGCTCCTGGCCAAGGGCCTGGACGCGGTCCTGAAGAAGATCGGCGAGGAAGCCACGGAGGTGGTGCTCGCCGCCAAGGGCGAGAGCGACCAGCGCCTGGCCGAGGAGTCGGCGGACCTCCTCTTCCACCTGCTCGTCGCGCTCCACCAGCGCAGGGTTCCGCTGGCGCGCGTGCTGGACGTGCTGCGCCGCCGCAGGAGCGCCAGTGAAGGCCCTCGGCTTCGACGAGTACGAGCGGCTCTCCGCGGGGGGCGCGCCCGTGCCCGTCTTCCGCGAGATGCCCGGCGACCTGCGCACGCCCGTCTCCGCGTTCCTCGCCCTGGCCGCGCGCTCCGAGCGCGCCTTCCTCCTCGAGAGCGTCGTGGGCGGCGAGCGGATCGCCCGCTACTCGTTCCTGGGCCGGGACCCGGTGGCCACGCTGGAGCGCGCGGCCGACGGGCCTGGTCGTCGCCGAGGGCGAGAGGACGCACCTCGAGTCCCGGGGCTTGCTGCCCGCGCTCGCGCGCCCGCCTGGGGCCGACCGCGGTGGAGATACCCGGGCCTGCCGCGCTTCACGGGCGGGGCGGTGGGCTACCTCACCTACGACGCGGTGCGGCTCTTCGAGCGGATCCCCGACCGGCACGCTCCGGCCGACGCGCCCCCTCGCGTCCTTCTCGTTCTACCGCTCGCTCGTGGCCTTCGACCACGTGCGGCCAGCGGCTCGTGTTGATCGCCGATCGCCGACCCGGGCAGCCGCCAGGCCTTCGAGCGGGCGCAGGAGACGCTGGACGGGCTGGAGGAGGACCTGGGCTGGGAGCGTCGGCCCGCCACCGCCCGCAAGGCGGACGGCGCCGGAGGGGCTGCGAGCTCGGTGATGGCGACCGCCTTCCGAGAGGCGGTCGCCCGGGCCAAGGAGTACATCGCCGCCGGCGACGTCTTCCAGGTCGTCCTCTCGCGGCAGCAGACGCTTCCCTGCGCGCTCGATCCCTTCACGGTCTACCGCGCGCTGCGCATGGTGAACCCGTCGCCCTACATGTACTTCCTGAAGGACGGCGACTCCGCCGTGGCCGGCGCCTCGCCGGAGATGCTGGTGCGCGTGGAAGGGCGGCAGGTGGAGACGCGGCCGATCGCGGGCACGCGTCCGCGCGGCGACGGCCGCGGAGCGACGACGAGCGCTGGAGAGGGAGCTCCTGGCCGACGAGAAGGAGCGCGCCGAGCACCTCATGCTCGTGGACCTGGGCCGCAACGACGTGGGCCGGGTCTGCCGCTACGGCAGCGTCGCGCGTTCCCGAGCTGATGAGGGTCGAGCGCTACAGCCACGTGTCCCACATCGTCAGCTCCGTGACCGGCGAGCTCGGGAGGGGAAGGACGCCCTCGACGCGCTCGCGGCCACCTTCCCCGCGGGGACGCTCTCCGGCGCGCCCAAGATCCGGGCCATGGAGATCATCGACGAGCTGGAGCCGGCACGCGCGCGGCCTCTACGGCGGGCGCCCTCGGCTACCTCGACCTCCGCGGCAACCTGGACTTCTGCATCGCGATCCGCACGCTCCTGTTCGGGGCGGGGCGGGTCACCCTGCAGGCGGGCGCGGGGATCGTGGCCGACTCGGATCCCGCGGCCGAGGAGCGGGAGACCGAAGCCAAGGCGGCGCGCTGCTGCGAGGCCCTGCGCCGGGCGGGAGGGCTGCGCGTGATCCTCCTCGTCGACAACTACGACTCCTTCACCTACAACCTCTACCAGTACCTGGGCGAGCTGGGGGCGGAGGCGAAGGTCGTCCGCAACGACGAGATGACGCGTCGACGAGGCCCTGGCCCTGAGGCCCGAGACGCATCGTGATCTCGCCGGGGCCGGGCACGCCCGACCAGGCCGGCATCAGCCTGGAGCTGATCCGCGCGCGCCGCCGGCCGGTGCCCGCTGCTCGGCGTCTGCCTCGGCCACCAGGCGCTGGGCCAGGCCTTCGGCGGCCGGGTGGTGCGCGCGCCGAAGCTCATGCACGGCAAGACGTCGGAGATCCGCCACGACGGCCGCACGATCTTCGCGGGCCTGCCCGATCCCTTCACGGCCACGCGCTACCACTCGCTGGTGGTGGCCGCGGAGAGCGTCCCCGAGTGCCTCGAGGTCTCGGCCTGGACGGACGGACGGCGTCGTGATGGGCCTGCGCCACCGCGAGCAGCCGCTGGAGGGCGTGCAGTTCCACCCCGAGAGCATCCTGACCACCGCGGGCAAGGACCTGCTCCGCAACTTCCTGGGCCTGGGCGCTCGCGTCAACATCAAGAAGCACGTGGCCAAGGTCGCGCGGGGCGAGCGCCTCACCGAGGAGGAGGCGGGCCTGGCCATGGGCGCGATCATGGACGGGGAGGCGACGCCCGCCCAGATCGGGGCGCTCCTGGCGGCCCTCGCCGTGCGCGGCGAGACCGAGGACGAGGTGGTGGGCTTCGCGCGGACCATGCGCGCGCGCGCCGTGCCCCTGCGGTCCCGGGGCGCCATCGACACCTGCGGCACGGGCGGCGACGGCGCCGGTACCTTCAACATCTCGACCGTGGCCTCGCTCGTGGTGGCGGCCTGCGGCGTCCCGGTGGCCAAGCACGGCAACCGCTCGGCGAGCGGGAGCTGCGGCAGCGCCGACGTGCTGGAGGCCCTGGGCGTGCGCATCGACGCCCCGCTCGCCGTCGTCCAGCGCTGCCTCGACGAGGTCGGGCTGGGCGTTCCTCTTCGCCCCCGCCTTCCACGCCTCCACGCGGCACGCGGTGGGGCCGCGGAAGGAGCTGGGCGTGCGCACCGCCTTCAACCTGCTCGGGCCCCTCACGAACCCGGCGTTGCCCGGAGGCGCAGGTGGTGGGGGTGCCGCGGCCGACCTGACCGGGTTCGTGGCCCGCTGCCTGCAGCGGCTGGGCGTCGCAGCGGGCCTGGGTGGTCCACGGCACCGGCCTCGACGAGCTGACGCTGGCGGGGCCGACCGCCGTGACCGCAGATCGACGGGGACGGCGCTGCGAACCTTCACGGTCACGCCCGGAGGACGCCGGGCTCGTCCGCGGCGCTCCCTCGACGCCCTGCGCGGGGGCGATCCGCGAGCGAACGCGCGACGATCGCGCGGGCCGTCCTCGGCGGGGAAGAAGGGCGCCGCCGCGCGACGTCGTCGCTGCTGAACGCCGCCGCGGCCCTGGTGGTGGCGGGCCGGGCCCAGGACCTGCGCGAAGGCGCGGGCCTGGCCGCGGCGGCGCATCGACGACGGCCGGGCCGCGCGCCTGCTGGAGCGAGTCAAGGAGGCCGCTGATGGCGTGAGCGTGCTCGAGGAGATCGTCGCCCGGACGCGCGAGCGCGTGGCCGAGCGCCGGCGGCTGCCCCTCGACCAGCTCGCAGGCCACGTGCTCGCCGCGCGCGGACCGGCGCGGCGGCCCTTCGCGCAGGCGCTCGCGCGGCCGGGCGTGAACGTCATCGCGGAGTTCAAGCGACGCTCACCCTCGCGCGGGCTCCTGCGCGACGACCTGCACCCCGGTCAGGTGGCCGCAGGCCTACGAGATCGCGGGCGCGGCGGCGCTGTCCGTCCTGACCGAGGAGGAGTTCTTCGGCGGCAGCCTCGACGACCTCCGGCAGGCTCGGGGCGCCACCGCTGCCTGCCCACCCTGCGCAAGGACTTCGTCGTCGACCCCTACCAGGTCTGGGAGGCGCGGGTCGGCGGGGGCCGACGCCGTCCTCCTGATCGTGGCCGCCCTCGACGATCGCGAGCTGCGGGCCCTCATGGCCGACGGCGCACGCGGCGCGGCTGGAGGCCCTGGTGGAGGTCCACGACCGGGGCGAGCTCGCTCCGCGCCCTGGGCGCGGAGGCCCGGCTCGTGGGCGTGAACAACCGCGACCTGAAGACGCTGGAGGTGTCCCTGGACACGGCCCTCGCCCTCGCCCCCCAGATCCCGGACGACGTGGTGGCCGTGGCGGAGAGCGGGATCCGGCACGGGGACGACGTGCGCCGGCTGCGCGACGCCGGCTACGACGCGTTCCTGGTCGGCGAGCACCTGATGGCCGCCCCCGACCCCGGGGACGCGCTCCGGGCCCTGATCGTGGAGCGGGCCGAGCCTGAGCAGGCGCGTGTTCGTGAAGGTCTGCGGGATCACGTCGCCGGAGGACGCGGGCCTCGGCCGCGGAAGCGGGGGCCGACGCGGTGGGCTTCGTGTTCTGGCCGGGCAGCCCGCGCGCGCGTGGACGTGGCGACCGCGCGGCGGATCGCCGAGGCGCTCCCTCCCTTCGTGGTGCGGGTGGGAGTGTTCGTGGACGCCCCGCGCGAGGAGCTCGTGCGCACGGCGGACGAGGCGCGCCTCGACCTGCTGCAGCTCCACGGCGGCGAGCCCCCGGAGGTCGCTCGCCGGCCTGCCGCGGCGGGTGCTGAAGGCGGTGCGCGTGGGACGCGATTTCGCGCCCCAGGACGCGCTGCGCTACGAGGGGCGGGCCGCCGGCCTCCTCCTCGACACCCACCGCGCCGGGCGCGCCGGGGGGGACGGGCGAGACCTTCGACTGGTCGCTGGTCCGCGAGGTCCGCGAGCACGCGTGCGCTTCCTGGTCCTGGCCGGGGGCCTGCGGCCGGAGAACGTGGTGGAGGCGCATCCGGACGGTGCAGCCCGACGGCGTCGACGTCTCGAGCGGCGTCGAGAGCGCGCCCGGCCGGAAGGACGCGGCGAAGGTGCAGGCGCTTCGTGGAGGCGGTGCGGAGCGTCGAGTCGTGAGCGCGGTCCGCCACCTCGGCGTCTGGCCGGACGCGGCTGGCCACTTCGGTCCCTACGGCGGGCGCTTCGTGCCCGAGACGCTCATGGAGCCGCTGCGCGAGCTGGAGGCGGCCTACGCGGAGGCGCGGCGCGATCCCGCCTTCCGGCAGGAGCTGACCGCGCTGCTCCGCGACTACGTGGGCCGCCCCACGCCCGCTGAGCCTCGCCGCCCGCCTCTCCGAGCGGCTCGGCTGCCGCGTCTACCTGAAGCGCGAGGACCTGTGCCACACCGGCGCCCACAAGATCAACAACGCGCTCGGCCAGGCGCTGCTCGTCAAGCGCATGGGCAAGACAGCGCGTGGTGGCGGAGACCGGGCGCGGGCCAGCACGGCGTCGCCACGCGCCACCGTCTGCGCGCTCCTGGGCCTCGAGTGCGTGGTCTACATGGGCACCGAGGACATGGCCCGCCAGGCCCCGAACGTGCGCCGCATGCGCCTGCTGGGGGCCGAGGTGCGCGGTGTCGACTCCGGCTCCCGCACGCTCAAGGACGCGATCAACGAGGCGATGCGCGACTGGGTCACGAACGTGCGCACCACCCACTACCTCCTGGGCTCCGTGCTGGGCGCGCATCCCTACCCGATGATGGTCCGCGACTTCCAGTCCGTGATCGGCGAGGAGGCGCGCGCGCAGTTCCTCGGGCCAGGAGGGCGCCGCTCCCCGACGTGCTCGTGGCCTGCGTGGGCGGCGGCTCGAACGCGATCGGCCTCTTCTTCGCGTTCCTCGAGGACGACCGGGTCCGGATGGTCGGCGTGGAGGCGGGCGGCCGCTCGCGCCGAGCCGGGCGACCACGCGGCCCGCTTCCTGGGCGAAGGCGCGGGCGTGGGCGTCCTGCAGGGCACGCGCACGTACCTCCTCCAGGACGAGGCGGGCAACGTGCTGCCCACCCACTCCGTCTCCGCCGGCCTCGACTATCCCGCGGTCGGGCCCGAGCACGCGCTGCTGCGCGACGAGGGGCGCGTGCGCTACGACGTCGGTCGGCGACGACGAGGCCCTGGCCGCCTTCCACCTGCTCGGCCGAGACCGAGGGCATCCTGCCCGCGCTCGAGTCCGCGCACGCCCTGGCCTGGCTGCTGCGGCGAGGCGGCCGTCGCTGCGCGGGCGGAGCGGTGCTCGTGAACCTCAGCGGGCGGGGAGACAAGGACCTGGGCCGTGCCTGAGTGGAAGCCGACAGACGCATCGCCGGCAACAGCCCCTGGGAGCCCATCGTCGGCTACTCGCGCGCCGTCCGCGTGGGCGACACCGTGCACGTGGCGGGGACCACCGCCACCGGGGACGACGGGAAGATCGTGGGGAAGGGCGACGCCTACGCCCAGACCGTGCAGATCTTCAGGAACGTCGAAAGAGCGCTCGCCAAGGCCGGCGCTTCGCTGCGCGACGTGGTGCGCACGCGGATGTTCGTGACCGACATCTCGCAGTGGGAGGCGGTGGGGCGCGCCCACGGCGAGTTCTTCAAGCGACGTCCGCCCGGCCGCGACCATGGTCGAGGTCACGCAGCCTCATCGATCCCGACATGCTGGTGGAGATCGAGGTGGAGGCGGTGATCGCGCCGCCGGACGCGGCGAAAGCGGGGAACCCGTGACGCGCATCGGCGAGCGGTTCGCGCGACGGCGCCAGGAAGGCCGCACGGCCTTCGTGGCCTTCCTGACCGCCGGCGACCCGTCGCTCGAGCGAACGATCGACGCTCGCGCCCGAGCTCGACGAGGCCGGGCGTCGACGTGCTCGAGCTGGGCGTGCCCTTCTCCGACCCGCTGGCCGACGGGCCGGTCATCCAGCGGGCGAGCGAGCGGGCGCTCGCGCCGCGGCACGACGCTCGCACGCGTCCTCGACGCCGTGCGCGGCCATCCGCAGGACGAGCCGAGCTGCCCCTCCTGCTCTTCAGCTACCTGAACCCGATCCTCCAGCTACGGCCTCGATCGTCTGGCCGGCGGAGGCGTGGCAGGCGGGCGTCGACGGCGTGCTCGTGACCGACCTGCCGCCGGAGGAGGCGGGCGACTGGCTGAGCGTGGCGCGGAGCGGCGGAGCTCGACACCGTGTTCCTGGCCGCGCCCACCAGCCCGGACGAGCGCCTGCGCCGGGTGGCGGAGGCCTCGCGCGGCTTCGTCTACGCGATCAGCCGCACCGGGGTGACGGGCGAGCGCGACGGCGCTCTCCGACGACGCCCGGCCGCTCGTGGAGCGTCTCAAGGCGCTACACGGACGAGCCGGTGGCGCTCGGGCTTCGGCATCTCGACGCCCGGAGCAGGTGGCAGGCGGCGGCGGAGGTGGCGGACGGCGTGGTCGTGGGGAGCGCGCTCGTGCGCTTCCTGGAGGAGAGCCCGGAGGGCGACCTCGGGGCGCAGGTGCGATGGCTGAAGAGCGCGATGCTGAGGCGGAGGCGCCGAAGGGCGCGCCCGCGCGCGGGGAGGGCGAGATCGACGCGCTGGCGACAGCGCATCGACGTCATCGACGCGCAGCTCATGCGCCTGCTCAACAGCCGCTCCGCCTGCGCGGTGGAGATCGGCAAGGATCAAGCGCGCGCTCGGCCTGCCCGTCTACTCGCCGGAGCGCGAGGCCTGGATCCTGGAGCGGGTGACGCGGGAGAACCCGGGGCCGCTCGACCCGACGGCGCGTGCGGCGCGTGTTCGAGCGGATCATCGACGAGAGCCGGCGGCTGGAGCGGCTGGCCGCGGACGAGGGCGGGGAAACCAGAGGGGAGTAGGTCGAGCCATGGTCATCGTGATGGAGCATTTCGGCGACCGAAGAGCAGGTCCAGAAGGTCATCGAGACCCTGGTGGAGGTGGGCTACGACGTCCACCGCTCCACCGGCGTCAACCACACCGTGCTGGGCGCGGTGGGCGTGCCCCGGCGGCCGCTCGACCCGCCGGCCGCTCGAGCTGATCCCCGGCGTGCGCGAGGTGGTCAAGATCTCCGAGCCCTACAAGCTCGTGGGCCGCACCTTCAAGGCCGACGACACGGTGGTGGACGTGGCGGGCGTGCTCGTGGGCGGGCCCGAGGTGATCGCGATGGCCGGCCCCTGCTCGGTGGAGACGCCGCGAGCAGGTGGGCGATCGTGGCGCGGGCGGTGGCGGCCTCGGGCGCGCGCGTGCTGCGCGGGGGCGCCTTCAAGCCGCGCACCTCGCCCTACTCCTTCCAGGGCCACGGCGAGGAGGCGCTGCGCTGGATGCGCGAGGCCGCCGACGAGAACGGGCCTCGCCGTGGTCAGCGAGGTCATGGACCTGCGCACCATCGAGATGATGCTGCGCTACGTGGACTGCCTGCAGGTGGGCGCGCGCAACATGCAGAACTTCGACCTGCTCAAGGAGCTGGGCAAGGTCCGGAAGCCCGTGCTCCTGAAGCGCGGGCCTGTCCGCCACCATCGAGGAGTGGCTGCTCTCCGCCGAGTACATCCTGGCCGGCGGGCAACAGCCAGGTGATCCTCTGCGAGCGGGGCATCCGCACCTTCGAGAACGCGACCCGCAACACCCTGGACATCTCCGCCATCCCGGTGGTGAAGAAGCAGAGCCACCTGCCCGATCCTCGTGGACCCGAGCCACGGCACGGGCCGGCGGGACAAGGTGATCCCCATGGCCCGGGCCGCGATCGCGGCGGGAGCGGACGGGCTCCTCATCGAGGTCCACAACAACCCCGAGAAGGCGCTCTCCGACGGCGCCCAGAGCCTCTACCCCGAGCAGTTCGACACGCCTCATGGGCGAGCTGCGGATCATCGCCCCCGTCCTGGGGCGTAGCCTCCCCCTGGCCCGGGTGCCCGCCCGCGAGGGGCGGTAGGTCGCGACGGCAATGTCGAAACGGCTGGGCGTGGGCTTCGTGGGCAGCGGCTTCATGACCCGGTTCCACCTGCGGTCCTGGCTGGCGGTGCGCGACGCGGACGTGCGGGGGATCTGGAGCCCGAACCGCGGCCACGCCGAGGAGACGGCGGCCCTCGCGCGCTCGCTGCGGGTGGGGGAGGCGAAGGCGTTCTCGTCGCTGGCGGAGATGGTGAAGGCGCCCGAGATCGACGCGGTCTGGATCTGCGGGCCCAACGACAAGCGCATCGAGAACATGGAGGAGATCCTGGCCGCCCGCACCGCCGGGGCCGACCTCGTGGCCGTGGCCTGCGAGAAGCCCCTGGCCCGCAACGTGGCGGAGGCGAAGCGCATGGTGGAGTTGATCGGGAAGGCGCGGGTGCTGCACGGCTACCTCGAAGACCAGGTCTTCGCCCCCGGCCTCGAGCGCGGTCACGCCATCGCCTGGGCGCGGGGAGCGGCTCTGTCCGGTCGCCCCTACCTCGCCCGCGCGGCCGAGGAGCACAGCGGCCCCCACATGCCGTGGTTCTGGCAAGGGGAGCGGCAAGGCGGCGGTGTGCTCAACGACATGATGTGCCACAGCCTGGAGGTCGGGCGCTTCCTGCTCACGAAGCCGGGGGCGCCCCGCTCGAGCCTGAAGGTGAGGAAGGTCTCGGCCCAGATCGCTTCCCTCAAGTGGTCGCAGCCCGGCTACGCGAAGGCGCTGCGCGAGTCGATGGGCCCGGACGTCGACTACGAGCGCCGGCCTGCCGAGGACTTCGCGCGGGCCACCGTGACCTACGAGGCGGAGAACGGCCAGACCGTGATCGCGGAGGCCACCACCTCGTGGAGCTACGTGGGGGCCGGGCTCCGCCTCAGCATGGAGCTGCTCGGCCCCGAGTACTCGTTCTCACTCAGCTCGCTCGAAGGCGGGGCGAAGCTCTTCCTGAGCCGGAAGGTCAAGGGCGAGTCGGGCGAGGACCTCGTGGAGAAGCAGAACGCGGAGCAGGGCCTCATGCCGGTGGTGGGGAACGAGGCCGCGGAGTACGGGTACGAGGGGGAGAACCGGTACTTCACCCGGCAGTTCCTGGACGGCCGGCAGCCGGAGCAGGGCTTCGAGGCGGGACTGTCGGTCACCGAGCTGCTGATGGCGGCCTACATGAGCGCGGAGCAGGAGCGCGTCCTGCCCTGGCGTCCCCCCGACCTCGACACCTTCGTGCCCGCGGTGGCGCGGGGGAGGTGGCGGCCCAATTGACAAAATCAGCTCGATCACCCTCGCCAAGTTGAAGTTTGGCGCCGAGGGCAAGCGATCCCAGAAGCTCCGCCGCGCCATCCGAAGCTTCACGGAAGACGTTTCCGTCGTCGCCTTCGATGGGGCCGCCGCCGACCGGTTCGCCCTGGTCGCGGCGGCACTGGCCCGGCGTGGAGAACCCATCGGCACCTTCGACACCCTCGTCGCGGCTCACGCGCTCTCGCTCGGGCTCGCGGTGGTGACGAACAATACGAAACACTTCTCCCGCGTACCCGGGCTGAGGGTCGAGAACTGGGCTTGAGAATGGGCGCACCACCCTTGCCCAGGGTGGTTCCGGAGCGGCGGTCGTCCGTGCCTGGACCAGCTAGATGAGGCGCAGGCTCTGGGTTTGCCGGCGGTCGCGGCTCGGCAGGCGCCGGCAGGCCTCGACGTCGAGGATTGTCTGCCGGCGATCCCCCCGGCGGCGCTCGAGCACCACCTGCAGGTCGCTCTGGACCCGGAAAACGCTCTCGAGCATGGGCCAGGCGTCCGCCCGCTCCCGGCTCACCACGAGCGTCGACAGCTCACGCCGCTGCCGGATCACGCAGGCCGTGCAGATCCCGTGGGTGACGCCCAGGTCGCGATAGGGGGGTTTGGTGCTGAGGTACCGCTGGCAAGACACACAGACAACGGTCATTCCCGCTTCCCGGTCCTTTCTTTTGTGGTCCGTGAGCGGGCGGATCTTAGCAGCAGAGGGGCGGCCGGCGTCAAGGGAAAACATTCTTCAAGCGGAAGAACCAGCGGGCGCCGCGGGGATCTCGAGCTCGACCCGGAAGGAGTCGCCATTGGCCTGGTGGCGGAGGACGGCCTCCCGACCATAGAGAGCATCCAGGCGGCGGCGCACGTTCTCCATGCCGATGCCCGTCCCCTTGCGGCGGGGGCTCTCGGCGTCGCGGGGGTTGTCGATGACGACCAGGAGACGGTCGCCCTCGCTCCGGGCCGTGAGCCGGACCGTCCCCCCTTCGAGGCACTGCGCGATGCCGTGGGTGACCGCGTTCTCGACCAGCGGCTGCAGGACGAGGGGGGGCACCGGCCAGGCGCGGGCCGCCTCCTCCACCCGGCTCTCGAACTGCAGCCGCGAACCGAACCGCACCTTCTCGATGGCCAGGAGGTCCTCGGCCAGGGAAAGCTCCTCGGAAAGGGTGACGCGGTCGCGGGCGCCAAAGGTGAGGCTCCGACGGAGGAAGTCGCCGAGGAGCAGGCAGAGCCGCCGGGCCTCCTCGGGCTGGGCGGTGATGAGGGCGTTGATGGAGTTGAGGCTGTTGAACAGGAAGTGGGGGTGGATCTGCGCGCGCAGGGCCCGAAGCTCGGCCTCCCGCGAGAGGACCTGGAAGCTCAGCGCCTCCGTCTCCGCCAGGCGGGAGGCCTCGAAGGCGGCGAGGACGTAGTGGAGCGCGGCGGCGAGAAGGTAGAGCAGGACCCCCATTCCGAAGAGCAGGGGAGCGGCCTTCGCCTGGCGCTCGATCATGCCCTTCAGCAAGTCGTTTTGCTCAAGGAGCGTGGCCCAGCCCCGCGAGGCCAGGAGCCAGAGGACGGCGGAGAAGATCCCTGCGGCGAGCTGCGTCCTCGTGGCCCGGACGAGGCCGTCCGGTCGCAAGGGCGCGGCCCGGCACACCCAGAAGGCCCCAAGGCAGACGAAGGCGTAGGCGGCGGTCAGGGGGATGGCCATGGCCAGCGCCTCCACCCACAAGAACCCTCCGGTGAGCACGAGGAGGGGGGCGAGCAGGATCCCCAGGAGCTCCCAGACCGCGACGTAGGCGACCAGGCGGCGCCAGTTCGCGAGGAGGGGGTGCATGGCGGGCTAGTTCTTGACCTCGACGCCTCCCATGACGGCCAGGCCCGTGATGATCAGCTTCTTGCTCTCGTCCGCCGGCCGTCGTGTCTTGTCCTCGAATCCTCCGAGCAGGGCGTTGCCGAGGATCTCCACCGCCCAGGACTCGGGCACCCGGATCTCGATGCCGCCCATCACGGCGAAGATGTCCAGGACGGCGGGGCCATTCTGGATCGAGGCCTGCCTGAGGTCGATCTCGCAGCCGCCCATCATGGCGAACGCGTCGCCCCCCTGGAAGTCCGGGGCGCTCGAGGCCTTCTTGACCCCGCCCATCACCACGAAGGCGTCGATGCGCGCGTTGGGTGCTTCGGCTCCGGAGCCCTCCTGGAGCGCGCGGTCCCCCCACACCGCCCGCGCCACGATCAAGGCTCCCATGCCGAGCAGGAACAGGGGGAAGAGCTGCCGGAAATGGAGGACGTGGAAGTTGATCAGGAGGAAGGCGAGGCCGATCGCGAGGAGCCCGATCCCCTCGGGCCGCCCGCCCGCCCGGGCCCAGTGGGAAAGCTTGGTCAGGCCCAGGGCGATGAGGATGAGTGGCCAGAGCTGCCAGAAGCGCCGCGAGTCGAGGATGCCGAAATTGTCCAGGGTGAGCATCAGCCCCACCACCATGACGATCACCCCCATCACGATCCGGGGTGCGGTGGCCTGGCGCCTTCCGCGGTGCATGTCTCTGCTCCTTCCGTATGAGCATACGGCGGCCCTGCCGTCTGTCATCCCGCATATCGGCGAACCCCCGGCCGGGACCGGCGAACGACCGGGGTTTTTGCCCCTAGAATCGCGTAGGGTGCAACAGATGATCGGCCGGACGCTCGGGCGGTACCGCATCACGGGGGAGATCGGCCACGGCGGCATGGGGGTCGTCTACCGCGCGTTCGACGCCAACCTGGGGCGGGACGTGGCCCTCAAGGTGCTCGCTCCCGGCCCTGGCGGGGACCCGGACCTGCAGAGCCGCCTGGTCCGGGAGGCCCGGGCCGCGGCGTCCCTGGCCCATCCCGCGATCTGCGTGATCCACGAGATCGACGAGGCCGACGGAGCCACCTTCATCGCCATGGAGCTGGTGCGGGGCTTGCCCCTGGGCACGCTGGTCAAGGCCCGCCTCGCCCCGACCCGCGCCCTGGAGCTCGCGCTGGAGGTCGCGGAGGGCCTGGCCGAGGCGCACGCCCACGGCATCGTCCACCGCGACCTGAAGCCCTCGAACGTCATGGTCACCGAATCGGGCCACGCGAAGATCATCGACTTCGGCCTGGCCAAGTTCTTGCGACCACTCGATCCCGTCACCAGCGACACGGACACGCCGGCCCGCGGCCATACGGATCCCGGCCAGATCATCGGCACCGCCGCCTACATGTCCCCGGAGCAGGTGCGGGGCGGGGTCATCGATCCGCGCAGCGACATCTTCTCCTTCGGGGCGCTGCTCTTCGAGATGCTGGCGGGCGTGCCCGCGTTCCGCCGGGAGACGGGTGTCGAGACGCTGCACGCCGTGCTCAAGGAACCGGCGCCCCGCCTGCCCGAGGCCGGCCTGGAAGGGGTGTCCGCCGACCTCGGCCGGGTCCTCGACAAGTGCCTGGCGAAGGATCCGCGGGAGCGCTACGCGAGCGCGGCCGATCTCATCGTCGACCTGCGCGCGGTCCGCCGGCGGCTGGAAGAAGCCTCGTCATCGGGGGGACGGGCGGCCTCACGGCGCGGCACTCGGCGGTGGGGCCGGCGCCCGTGCCCGCCGGGCCGCTGCGCGTCCTGATCGTCGACGACGAGGACCCCGCCCGCGCCATCCTGCGCGAGTACCTTTCGAAGGAGCCGGGCATCGAGATCCTGGGCGAGTGCCGGAACGGCTTCGAGGCCGTGAAGGCCGTCTCGGAGCTGAAGCCGGACCTCGTCTTTCTCGACATCCAGATGCCCAAGCTGACGGGCTTCGAGGTGCTGGAGCTGATCGGGGGCGAGCAGGCGGTCGTGTTCGTCACCGCCTTCGACGAGCACGCGGTGAAGGCCTTCGAGGTCAACGCCGTCGACTACCTCCTGAAGCCGGTGGGGGCGGATCGCTTCCGGGCCGCGCTCGGCCGGGCGCGGGATCGGATCCGCTCCCGCTCGCCCCTCCCCGTCCCCGAGCTCCTCCAGGCCGCGCGACCGGCCGGAGAGCCCGTGGAGCGGATCCTCGTCCGCCAGGGACCGCGCGTCCAGGTGATCCCGGTGCCGGACCTCGACTACGCCGAGGCCCAGGACGACTACGTCGGCCTGCACACGGGGGGCAAGGAGTACCTGAAGCAGCAGACGCTGACCGAGCTCGAGAAGACCCTCGACCCCGCGCGCTTCGTGCGCATCCACCGCTCCTACCTGCTGAACCTGGACCGCCTGCAGCGCCTGGAGGGCGACGGGGGGGACGGGCGGGTGGCGGTGCTGAAGAGCGGAGCGCGCCTGCCCGTGAGCCGCGCGGGCTTCGCCCGGCTCAAGGCGTTCCTGTAGTCTCGGCTCTGTGAGAATTTCCGTCGCCGTGGGGCCACGCCCGCTCAAGGCTTTTTCTTGATCTCGCCGGTCCCGATGGGCGGGAGCAGGCGCTCGGGGACGGGCTCGTCGAGGAAGAGCAGGTTGAGGCGCGGGTGGTTGTCGGGCCCGATGCTGACGTTGCGGACCTCGGCCCGGGTCTTGTAATCGCCCCCCACCTCTTCGATCCGCACCAGGTCTCCCTTGGCCAGGGGCAGCGAGGTCCGGACCTGCGCCCCCCACTTGCCGATGTCCTCCGCCATCGTCTGCTCTTCGCCGGTGGAGCCCGGGGGGACGAAGCCGCGCTCCACCTTGAGGACCAGCCGCACGGACCAGCGCGGGAAGCGCCGCCGCTCCTCGGGGACGGGATCGCCCGGCATCAGGAAGAGCTCGCTCGGCAGCGACTCCGCTCCCCGCGGCGGGTTCTTGCCCAGGAACAGGACGCCCACCCGCGTCCCCTCCGGGATCGGCCGCGCGTTACGCACGAGCACGTAGCTCCGGTAGGAGGAGTCCTTGAGGTCGTAGCTGCGGAGGCGGGCGGGCAGGGGGAGCGACACGTGGAGCACCTGGCCGAGTCGCGCCGGCCGCTTGAGGCGGAAGGCCAATCCTCCCACGGAGGCGTCCTCCGTGGTCGACATCTCCTCCCAGGTATTCCCGTCCGGATCGCGCCCCTGCACGCGCACGGGCAGGCCTATGTCGACGCGCGCGTGCTTGCGCCGATCCTTGCCCGGCCCTCCCGTCATTTCGATTCGTGAGTGGCGTCGGGCCCGAGCAGGACGGCGGAAAGGGCGGGCACGGGGACGAGCGTCTTCCCCTCCCGCGGCCGAAAGCGGCGGCCGGTGACGACATCGCGGGAGGCGGTCCCGTAGGGGACCTCCACCGTCTGGTCCTTGTCGGAAGCGTTGAAGACCGCCACCACCCGCTCCTCCTCGGTCGCGCGCGCGAAGACGAAGAGCCGCCGCGCGTCGTCCGCGAGCAGGGTCTCCACGGTTCCCCGGCGCAGGGGGGCGAGGGCGGCGCGCGCCTTGCCCAGCGCCTGGTAGAAACGGACGAGCTCGGCGTCCGCGCGCACCGGATCGCGGCGACGGGTCTGGCCCAGCGGGTGCGAGGCCTCCTCTTCGTAGCGCAGATCGGCCCAGAGCATGGGCTTGCGGTTGTCGGGCTCGTCGGCGCCCCACATGCCGGTCTCGTCGCCGTAGTAGACGATGGGCAGCCCGGCATAGGCGAACTGGAAGGTGGCCACGAGCCGCAGCCGTTTCCACTCCTGCAGTCCCGGCGCGCGGACGTCGTAGGAGGGGTCGTCGCGGGGGCTCGCCAGGTGGTCGTACGGCCGGTCGGGGTTGACGATCCGCGAGGCGATCCGGTCGAGCTCCCCGCCATCCAGGAGGTTCATCATCGCGAGCGTGGTCTGGGGGAAGAGGTCGGAGCGCAACCCGGCCAGGCGGGTATCCAGCTCGGAGGCGGGGATGGGGGCCTTGCGGTCGATCAAGAAGGACTTCACCCCGTCCGCCCAGTGGTGGTTCGTGACCGCGTCGAACTCGTCCCCGCGCAGCCAGGGGGCGGGGTTCCAGAGGCGCCCCGCGTCGAAGTCCTCCCAGGAGATCTCGCCCAGCAGGTAGGCCTCGGGGTTGGCGCCGATCACCCAGCGGCGCATCTCCCGCCAGAAGCCGTGGGGGAGCCGGTCGGCCAGGCGCACGCGCCATCCGTCGACACCGTCCGACCCGTCGCCGTCGCCGTTGGGATCGCCCCAGCGCCGGAGGACGGCCCGCAGGTGATCGCGCGGTCCCGCGGCGAGGCCATTCCCTTCCCGACGCAGCTCCGGCAGCTCGCGGGACCCCCCCAGGCCCGCGTACTCGAGCTCGTCGCCCGGGGTCTCCGCGTCGTCGAACCGGCGCACCTGGAACCAGCTCGCATAGCGCGACTGCGCCCCTCGCGCGCGCACGTCGCGGAAGGCCCAGAAGGTCCCCCCCACGTGGTCGAAGATGCCGTCGAGCACGACCTTCATCTGCCGGCGGTGGCACTCCTGCACGAGACGCAGGAACAGGCGGTCGGCCGTGCTCCACTTCCAGGTGGCGGGATCGGCGGGGTTCTCGGTGGCCCAGATGAGCCGGTCGCCCTCGGGGTCGGGCCCGAAGTTGTTGTCGACGTGGTGCAGGAAGGTGGGATCCAGCTTGAGGGCCGACGGCGATTCGAAGATGGGAGCGAGGACGATCGCGTTCACGCCCAGCGACTGGATGTGGTCCAGGCGCTCCAGCAGCCCCTGCAGGTCGCCCCCGTAGCGGCGGGTGGGGGCGTTCCAGTAGAAGTCGTGGCCGCTCGCCTTCTCCCAGGGCTGGAGGCGGTACCAGTCAGCGGTCCAGCTCGAGACCTGCCAGTCGCGCACGGTCTCGTAGGGCCAGGCCCCGCGCAGGTCGGCGGGCCGGGGGTCGTTCCGGGGGTCCCCGTTGCGGAAGCGGTCGAGGACGACCTCGTAGAAGACGGCGTCGGAGGCCCAGGAGGGCGGTCCGTTGCGAAGGGCCGGGGGGGTCTGCGCGGGAGCGAGCGAGACGAGCGCCAGCCCCAGGGGGGCGACGAGCAGGACCTGCCTGGCTTCTCTCCGCATCCCGGGCTTTGAGCCTAACAGAATCTCGCTCGCCCCACGCCGGGGGGAGGGGATATGAAATGATGAGGACCGACCGACCACCCATGCCCAGCCCGGACGGCGACGCGCTCGTGGTGGAAGGCCTGACCAAGGTCTTCCGGGACAAGACGGCGGTCGACCACCTCAATCTGCGGATCGCGCGCGGGCGTTTCTTCGGCTTCCTGGGGCCGAACGGAGCGGGCAAGAGCACCACCATCAAGATGCTCACGGGGCTGCTGCGGCCCACCGCGGGGGATGCGGTGATCGAGGGCGTGCGCCTCAGCCGGGACCTGCTGGGGGTGAAGCGGATCATCGGGGTCCTGGGCGAGGAGCTGCCGCTCTACGAGCGCCTGAGCGGGGAGGAGTACCTGCAGTTCGCGGGGCGAATGTACGGGCTCTCGCGCGAAGAGACGCGGAAACGCACCGACGAGCTCCTGGAATTCCTCTCCCTGCAGGAGGACCGCGGGCGCCTCATCGTCGACTACTCGCAAGGCATGAAGAAGAAGCTGGCCCTGGCCGCCGCCCTCATCCACAACCCGCGCGTGCTCTTCCTGGACGAGCCCCTGAACGGCATCGATCCCGTGTCGGGCCGTGTGGTCACCGACCTCCTGCAGCGCCTCACCCGCAAGGGGGTGACGCTCTTCTTCACCTCCCACGTGCTCGACGTGGTGGAGCGGCTGTGCGACGAGGTGGCGATCATCGACCGCGGGCGGATCGTGGCCCAGGGGACGCTCGAGGAGATCCGCTCCCACCGCCACGAGGCGGCGGACGCGAGCCTGGAGGACGTCTTCCTGAAGCTGGTGGCGGCCGACGTCGCGCGGGAGGACCTGACGTGGATCGGCTGACCGCGCTCGTTCTCCTCCGCTTCCGCCTGGACCTGCGGGCCATCCTGGGGGCGCGGGAGAGGTTGGTGGGCCTGCTCCTGCTGCTGCCGACCCTGGCCCTCGGCTCGGCGGTGGCGTCCTTCTTCGTGTTCCTGGGCGTGCGTGCGGTGTCGCGGGCCCATCCTGATTGGCTGCTTCCCGTGATCTCCGCGGTGGCCACGGTCGTGGGCCTCTTCTGGGCGCTCTCACCGGTGCTCGCGGGCGTCTCGTTCAGCGATACCCACGACATGTCGCGCCTGCTGCACTTCCCGGTGCCGCTCCCGACGCTGGTCGTGTCGTCGCTCCTGGCGAATCTGCTGGAGCCCCTGGTCCTGGCCAAGCTGCCTCCGCTCCTCGCCCTGTCCCTCGCCCTCGCCGGCGCCTCCCCGCTCCTGCCTTTGAGCCTGCTGGGCGTGCTTCTCGGCTTCGCCTTCACCCTCGTGGCCACGCACGTCGCCGGCCTCCTGCTCCTTGGCCTCGCCCGGAATCGACGCTGGCAGGACCGGGCCCTCTTGCTGGGCCTGGGCCTGGGCTTCGCCCTCAGCCTGCTCCCGCTCATCCTCACCAGCGTGGGGGGCCGGGTGCTCCGGGTCCTGTCGGGCTTCGTCCTCGAGCGCGACCTGTTCCTCCTCTCGCCCTTCGGCTGGGGATTCCGCGCGGCGGCCCACGCCGGCCGCGGAGAGCTCCTCCCTTTCGTGACGTTCGCCTCCGCCTCCATGGGGGCCACGCTCCTGCTGGCGGGAGCGGCGGCGCTGCTCACCCGCCGGATCTACCGGGGCGAGCTCGACCTCGGCCCGGCGGGCCCCGTCCGGACCGCGGGTGCGCGCATGGTCTTCCCCGGACCCCTGGGCACGCTGCTGGAGAAGGACCTGCGGGTGATGTGGCGCGAGCCGCGGCTGAAGGCGATGCTCTTCACCGGCCTCCTCGGTCCGGTCCTTCTGCTCCTCGTCGTCTCGCAAGGGGGGCGCGCGGTGACGCCGATGGTCCTCTTCATGCTGGCTTCCTTCCTGGGCGTCGGGACCTTCGGAGCGAACGCGCTCGCGCTCGAGCGTCGCGGCCTGCTGCTCCTCGTCGGCTTCCCGATCCCCCGCTGGCAGATCCTGGTCGCCAAGAACCTGGGGGCGATGCTCCTGCGCCTGCCCGCCCTCCTCCTGCTCGCCGTGGTCTCGCTCTTCCTCGCCCCGCCCGCGCTCGTGCCCGCGGTGGTCACGGCGGCGGTCGTGACCCTGCTGCTCTGTTGCGCGGCCGACAACTACGTCTCCGTCCTCTTCCCGATGCCCGTTGCCGCCGCCGGTCGGACGACGCATGCGGCAGGAGGCCGCGGCCTGGGCGCCGCCGTCCTCGCGTCGCTGCTCCTCCTGGGCGCGCTCACGCTCTCCGCCCCCTTCGTCTTCCTGACCGCGATCCCCCATCTCCTCCAGCAGACCTGGCTGGCCCTGGTCACCCTGCCCCTTTCGTTCGCGGGTGCCCTCTCCGTCTACGCGATGCTGGTGGCGGGGGCGTCCCGGACGTTCTCCCGGCGCGAGCCCGAGTTCCTCGAGAAGGTGCTGGTGGAAGAGTGATGCGTCGGCCGGTGGTGGCGGTGGTGGGCCTGGGACTCGTCGGAGGGTCGCTGGCCCGCGCTCTCCGCGGAGCCGGATACCGGGTGGTCGGCGTGGACCGCGCCCGCGTCTGCCGTCGCGCGAAGGCGGCGGGGGCGGTGGCCGCGACCTTCTCCGACGTGCGGAAGGCGGCAGCCGCGTGCGACGTGATGGTGCTGGCCGCGCCCCCGGCCGCCAACCGGGCCTTGCTCCGGCAGCTCGTGCCCTTCGAGCGCCTCGTGGTCACCGACGTGGGGAGCGTGAAGGGCCCGATCGTTCGCGAGGCGAGGCGGCTCGGCCTCCGTCGTTTCGTGGGCGGCCATCCCATCGCGGGATCGGAGCGGAAGGGGTTCGCCGCGTCCCGGGCCGACCTCTTCCGGGGTCACGCCTGGACACTCGTGCCGGGCGGAGATGCCCGTGCCTTTCGGGTCGTGCGCGCGCTGGTGGAGGCGGCGGGGGCGCGGCCCGTGCGGACGAGCGCGGCCGTGCACGATCGCGCGCTCGCCTACCTGAGCCACGTGCCCCAGCTCGTGGCCTGGGCGCTCATGGCCGCGGCCCGGGGCGATGCGGTGACCGCGCGACGGCTGGAGCTTGCCGGTCCGGGCTTCCGCGACATGACCCGTCTCGCCCGGAGCCCGCTCTCGCTCTGGCGGCAGATCCTCGCCGAGAACCGTACGGAGGTCGCGCGCGCCCTGCGCGCGTTCCAGGGCCGGCTGAGGAGGTTCCGATGAGCGACACGAGGGCCCCCGGACCCAGTCGCGCGGAGGAAGCCCGCGATTTCGTGCTGAAGCTGGGCCGGGGACTCCACGCGTACGGCTATTCGGCCCATCGGCTGGAGGATGCGCTCGCGGAGGTGTGCCGGCGCCTCGCGCTGCCGGGCCAGTTCTTTTCGATGCCCACCGCGCTCTTCGCCTCCTTCGGCGAGGGCCAGGCGCACCAGACCTTCCAGGTCCGGGTGGACCCCGGTCAGGTCGACCTGGGCCGGCTCGCGCGGCTCGACGAGGTGCGGAGCCAGGTGGCCCGGGGGGTGCTGAGCCCCGCCGAGGGGTCGGCCCGCATCGACGCGATCATGGCCGCGCCCGCGCCCTACGGGCCCGCGACCACGACCATCGCCTGCGCGCTGGCCTCCGCGGCCGCTTGCTGCTTCTTCGGCGGGGGAGTGCCTGAGGTCCTGGCCACCACGATCATCGGTCTCCTGATCGGACTGCCCCCGCTCGTCCGGTGGCGGGCGCACGCGGGCACCGGCGTCTACGAGACGACCGCGGCTGCGCTCGCGGGATTCCTGTCGATGGCCGCGGCCCGGCTCTTCCCGCCGCTCTCGCCCTACCTGACGACGCTCGGCGGCCTCATCATCCTCGTCCCCGGCTTCACGCTGACCCTCGCCTTCATCGAGCTCGCCACGCGCAACCTCGTCGCGGGCACCGCGCGCCTGGCCGGAGCCGCCCTCACCTTCCTCGCCATCGGCTTCGGCGCCGCGGTGGGCGCCCGCACGGCGGAGCGGCTCTTCGGTCCCGTGCCCGCCGTGACCCCCACGCCCATGCCGGGGTGGACTCTCTGGATCGCGCTCGTGGTGGCGCCGGTGGCCTTCGCCATCCTCTTCCGTGCGGACGAGCGCGACGTGCCCTGGGTCGTGGCGGGGGCGGTCGCCGCCTTCTTCGGGCTGCACGCGGGCAGTTACCTGCTCGGTCCCCAGTTCGCGGCCTTCCTGGGGGCGACGGTGGTGGCCGCTTTCGGCAACGCCTACAACCGCATCGCCTCACGGCCCACCGCGGTGACGGTGGTGCCGGGGCTGCTCCTCCTCGTTCCCGGCAGCCTCGGGTTCCAGAGCCTGTCCGCGCTGCTGGGCCAGCAGACGATACCCGGCGTAGAGGCCGCGTTCCGGATGATCGTGGTGGCGGTGTCGCTGGCCATGGGGCTGCTCACCGCGAACGCAGTCCTCCCCGCGCGCCCGGCGCGCCGGCGTCGGACCGTGGTGGCGGGCTGATATCATCCGGCCGTGCAGGAGCTCTCGCGATGAACAAGGTGGTGAAGGACGCCCGGGAAGCCGTCCGCGACATCCGGGACGGCGCCTCCGTCATGGTCTCGGGGTTCGGCCTCTGCGGCCTGCCCGAGAACCTGATCCGCGCGCTGCGCGACCAGGGGGCGAAGAACCTGACCATGATCAGCAACAACGCGGGCACGAACGACTTCGGGATCACGTTCCTGCTCCAGAACGGACAAGTAAAGAAGATGGTCGGGACCTACGTGGGCGAGAACAAGGTCCTGGAGAGGATGGCGCTCTCCGGGCAGCTCGAGCTGGAGCTCGTGCCCCAGGGGACGTTCGCGGAGCGGATGCGCGCGGCGGGGGCGGGCGTTCCCGCCTTCTTCACCCCCACGAGCTACGGCACGATCGTGGCCGAAGGCAAGGAAGTGCGCTGGTTCGACGGCCGCCCCCACGTGCTGGAGCCCGCGCTCCGGGCCGACTACGCGCTTCGTGAAGGCCTGGAAGGGCGATCCCCTGGGCAACCTGGTCTACCGCCGCACCACCCGCAACTTCGCCCCCGTGATGGCGATGGCCGCGCGCACCACGATCGCGGAGGTCGAGGAGCTGGTGCCCGCGGGTGCCATCGATCCCGACTGCCGTCCACACCCCCGGCATCTTCGTGCAGCGGATCTTCCAGGGGACGGCCTACGAGAAGCGGATCGAGAGGCGCACCGCTGCGCGGGCAGGAGGGCGGAGGAGAGCGATCCCAAGCGCGCGCGCATCGTGCGGCGTGCCGCCCGCGAGATGAAGGACGGGTTCTACGTCAACCTCGGCATCGGCATGCCCACCCTCGCCGCCAACTACGTCCCCGCGGGCGTCTCCATCGTTCTCCACTCCGAGAACGGCATGCTCGGCGTGGGTCCCTATCCCGAGCCGGGGCAGGAAGACGCGGACCTCATCAACGCGGGGAAGGAGACGGTGACGGAGCTGCCGGGCACGTCCTACTTCTCCAGCGCCGACTCCTTCGCGATGGTGCGGGGCGGCCACGTCGACCTCACCATCCTGGGTGCGCTCCAGGTGGACCGCGAGGGCAGCCTCGCCAACTGGATGATCCCGGGCAAGATGGTGAAGGGGATGGGCGGGGCCATGGACCTCGTCTCCGGGGCGAAGCGCGTGGTCGTGACCATGGAGCACACGGCCCGGGACGGCTCGCCCAAGATCCTCGAGCACTGCACGCTGCCCCTGACCGGGCGGCGGTGCGTGAACCTGATCGTGACGGAGATGGCGGTCATCGAGGTGGGGGGCGAGGGGCTCGTCCTGCGCGAGATCGCCCCCGACACGACCGTGGAGGCGGTGAAAAAGGCCACGGGCGCCGCCCTCGCTGTCCCCGGGGACGTGAAGACGATGGAGGCCTGAGTCGGCCTGGGCGGATACCCCGTTGACAGCCGCTCGCGCCTTCCTCTATCGTTAGGCCATCCGGTCCAGTCGAGCCGGGCGCCCGGCGACTGCTCCTCCCCGTTTTTCCCACTCGCCCTCGAGAGACCTCATGGCCAACGAAGACCCGACTTCCACCCCACCGAAGGGCGGAGGACCGCGTCGGCCCCGAGGGGGCCGGGGGAGCCGCCTCGAGGCCGGGGCCGGGAGCCCCAGGCGGACCCTCTCCTGGAGAACGAAGAGGCCCCGGCGGAGACGGACGCCGCCGAGACCGCGGTAGCCACGGCCGAGGAGGAGCCCGCGGTGCCGCCCCCGCCCGCCGTGGCGGAGGGTGAAGGCGAGAAGGACCGCCTGGACCTCGCCGAGCTGAAGGAGATGAGCATCTCCAAGCTCGCCCAGGTGGCCAAGTCCCTGGAGATCCCGGGGGCGGCGAGCATGAAGAAGCAGGAGCTGGTCTTCCAGATCCTGCGCGCCCAGGCCGAGAAGGAGGGGCTGATCTTCTCGGAGGGGGTGCTGGAGATCCTGCCCGACGGCTTCGGCTTCCTGCGCGCCCCCGAGTACTGCTACCTGCCGGGGCCGGACGACATCTACGTGTCGCCCTCCCAGATCCGCAAGTTCGATCTCCGCACCGGGGACACCATCAGCGGCCAGATCCGGCCCCCCAAGGAAGACGAGCGCTACTTCGCGCTCATCAAGGTGGACGCGGTCAACTTCGAGCCCCCCGATCGCGCGAAGGACAAGGTGTTCTTCGACAACCTGACCCCGCTCTACCCGCAGGGGCGGATCAGGCTGGAGACGACCGCGGAACACCTCTCCACGCGCGTGCTCGACCTCATGTCCCCCCTGGGGAAGGGGCAGCGCGCCCTCATCGTGGCCGCCCCCCGAACCGGCAAGACGATGCTCCTCCAGGCCATCGCCAACGCCATCACCGCCAACCACCCGGAGATCGTCCTCATCGTCCTCCTCATCGACGAGCGGCCCGAAGAGGTCACGGACATGCAGCGCTCCGTGCACGGCGAGGTCATCTCCTCGACCTTCGACGAGCCCGCGGACCGGCACGTGCAGGTGGCGGAGATGGTGCTGGAGAAGGCCAAGCGCCTCGTCGAGCACCGGAAGGACGTGGTGATCCTGCTCGACTCCATCACCCGTCTCGCCCGCGCCTACAACACGATCGTCCCCCCCTCGGGGAAGGTGCTCTCCGGCGGCGTCGACAGCAACGCCCTCCAGCGCCCCAAGCGCTTCTTCGGCGCCGCCCGCAACGTGGAAGAGGGGGGGAGCCTGACCATCATCGCCTCCGCCCTCGTGGAGACGGGCTCGCGCATGGACGACGTGATCTTCGAGGAGTTCAAGGGGACGGGGAACGCGGAGATCGTGCTCGACCGCAAGCTCACCGACAAGCGGATCTTCCCCTCCATCGACATCCTCCGCAGCGGCACCCGCAAGGAGGAGCTGCTCGTCCCCAAGGAAGAGCTGAACCGCGTCTGGATCCTCCGCAAGGTCCTCTCCTCGCTCTCCGCGGTAGAGGCGATGGAGCTGCTGCTCGAGCGGCTCTCGAAGACGAAGCACAACAAGGAATTCCTGGAGAGCATGTCGAGCGGCGGCTAGGCTCCCCGCAACCGGGCGGGCCCTCACCCGAGCGTTGTTACCTTTCGTACTCGTTCTGGAACGAGTACGAAAGGTAACGCGTGTGTTGTGCTGATTTAGAGTAGGCGGGGAGGCGCTGACCAGCATGGCGGTCTCAGCGGCAGCATGAGCACGCTACGGATGCATCACGTCGCCGTGTGGGTCGGTGACCTCGAGCGGATGCGAGAGTTCTACGAATCCCAGCTCGGCGGCCAGAGCGGGTCGCTGTACGAGAACGAGCGGACGGGTTTCCGCTCGTACTTCATCTCTTTCGCCGAGGGCGCCCGGCTCGAACTGATGTCCCAGGGCTCGCGCAGCGCGCCTCCGTCGGGCGAGCCCGGGCTGGGCTACGCTCACATCGCCCTGTCGGTGGGTAGCCGGGGAGGGGTCGATGAGACCGTTGAGCGGCTCAGGGCCGCCGGCGTCAGGGTGGTGGGCGAACCTCGCACCACGGGCGACGGCTATTACGAGGCTGTCGTGGAGGACCCCGAGGGGAACAGGATCGAGCTTGTTGCATGACAAGGCGCCGACAAGCCGCTCGAGCTAGAGTGCGCCATGGCCGCTACCGACCTAGCGCATTCGGCTTCTAACCGCGACCTCTTGTCCCGCCTGGTACGCGCCGGCCTGCTGACCGGCGTCGTCGACGGGCTCTTCTCCAGCGTTTTGAACGTCGTGGCCTATCGGTCAACGGTCTCCCGGCTTTTCCAGGGAGTGGCCGGAGTGCTGTTGGGCAGCGAGGCGTTCAACGGCGGGACCCCAGTGGTGGTACTCGGCGTTCTCATGCACTTTGGTGTCGCCTTCGGATGGTCCGCCGTGTTTCTGTTTCTCGTCCTGCGTTCGCCGAGGGTCCGTGGCCTCCTCGCCTCTCGGTATGGAGTGGCCAAGGTCGCATCTCTGTACGGACCCTTCATCTGGATGGTGATGTCGCTGGCCGTCATTCCACTCCTCGTGCACCGTTCGCCCACGATCGGCACCCGATGGTGGGTCCAGCTCATTGGGCACATCCCGTTCGTGGGGATACCTATCGTGGCTTCTAGCGGCAGAGGGTTTCCCCGCGCCGCGGGAGTGCGCTAGGGGGTAGGTAGCTAGTTCGGCTCCATGGTGCGGTCGCCCAGGCCCGGTCGCACCGTGACCTGCACGGTCTGGGCGGCCACCGATCGTCCGTTCTTCTTCAGCGTGACCTTGATCGAGTAGACGGCGGCCCGGAAGTAGGTGTGGTGGGCGGTGTAGCGCCGCTCGATCTTTGCGCCTTCGGTGTAGGGGTCGCAGTCGCTCTCTTCGACGCTCTTGCCGCCGTCGCCCCATTCCCACATGACCTCCGGGCAGTAGAGGTCCTCGGTGTCGTCGTCCCCGCCCTTGAGCTCCGCCGTGAAGAAGACGTCGGCGGGGGAGAAGGCCATGCGCGGCGTGGCGCGTATGTCGAGGCCGGGCTTCTTGCCTTTCTTCGCGTCCTCCGCCCGGATGGCGGGTACGAAGGTGATGAGCAGCAGGACGACGATGGCTCTCGGCATTTGCGTCTTGGCCTCCACCGCGGGAAGGCCCCCCACCTGCCATTCTAGACCGTCTCCGCCCCCCCGCCTATACAATCGCGAGATGAGCGAGGCGGGCGGGCTGCGCGTGGCGACGAGCGTCGCCCTCAAGGAGCGCCGGCTGCAATCGCTCCTTCAGGGTCGAGACCCGCACGACCCGCGCCTGGCGGAGGCGGTCGAGGACGCCCAGCTCATGGGCAGCCTGGAGCTGGCCGGGTTTCCGGTCTCGTGGGACGAGACCGGGGCCGCTCGGCGCGGAGAGCCCGCGCCCGACTCCGTCGTCGCTCTTCGCCGCGCCCGTCAGGCCGTCGGCCCGCAGGCGCCTTTCGGCATCGCTGCGCTCTCGGCCTGGAACGCCGCCCTGTCGACGGCGTCCCCGGGGTTGCGCCGGAGCGAGCGCAGCCGGGAGGGTCTGGCCCCCGCGCCGCCCGCGTTCATCGAGGCGCGCCTCGCCATCCTGGAGGACTGGCTAGGGAGCGAGGGCGGGCAAACGCTGAAGCCGCTCGCCCAGGCCGCGCTCGCCCTCGCCCGCATCGTGGAGATCCTGCCCTTCGAGGACGGCAACGGGCGGATCTCGCGCCTGGCCGCCTCGCACCTGATGGTGCGCGGGGGCCTGCGCCCGCCCATCCTGGTCGGAGGCGACGCCGCCCGCCTCCAGGCCGCGCTCCGGGCGGCCTTCCGTTTCGAGACGGGGCCCCTCGTTCTCCTCCTGGACGAAGCCTCGCAGCGCTGCCTCGACGTGATGATCCAGACGCTGGAGCGAACCTGAGCGTGCTCGAGTTGCCGCCCGGACTCGTCCGCCTCCTTTCGGTCCTGCGCGAGGCGGGGGGGCGGCCCTTCGTCGTGGGGGGAGCGGTGAGGGACACCCTCCTCGGCCTTCCCGTGAAGGACTTCGACGTCGAGGTGTACGGGCTTTCCGAGGAGCGCTTGCGCGCCCTCGTCGCCGGCTTTGGTCGGGTGGACACGGTGGGCCAGGCGTTCGCCGTTAGCAAGGTCAGCGGACTCCCGGGTGTCGCGGGCGCGGTGGACGTCGCCCTGCCCCGGCGCGACTCCAAGGTCGGCCCCGGACACCGGGGAATCGCCGCCGTCGGCGATCCCGGCCTCACGATCGAAGAAGCCTCGCGGCGGCGCGATTTCACGATCAACGCGATGCTGTTCGATCCCGCCACCGGCGAGGTGCTCGACCCGCAGGGCGGCCGGCGCGACCTCGAGGCCCGCGTCCTGCGGGCGGTGGACGCGCGCACCTTCGGCGAGGACCCGCTGCGCGCCCTGCGCGCCGTGCAGTTCGCGGCCCGCTACGATCTGACCGTGGAGCCGGAGACGGCCGCTCTTTGCGCGCGGATGCCCCTCGGCGAGCTTCCCGCCGAGCGAGTGTTCGGGGAGATCGAGAAGCTGCTTCTCAAGGCGCGCTGGCCCTCGAGGGGCTTCGCCCTCCTGCGAAAGTGGGGGATGCTCTCCGCGGTGGCGCCGGAGCTCGTCCCCCTCGCCGCCACCGCCCAGGACCCGGAGTGGCACCCCGAGGGCGACGTGTGGACGCACACCCTCCAGGTGCTCGACGAGGCCGCGGGTCTTGTCGTGGATCTCGCGGAGGATCGGCCGAGGGCCCTGACCGTGATGCTCGGCGCGCTCGCCCACGATCTCGGCAAGCCCGCGACCACCTTCCGCGCCGAGGACGGCCACATCCGCTCGCCCGGCCACGAGGAGGCGGGGCTGCCCCCGACCACGAGCCTCCTCGACCGCTGGAACGTCCACACCCGGCTCGGCTACGACGTGCGGGCGCAGGTCCTGGCCCTCGTCGCCCATCACCTGAAGCCGGGCGAGCTCTACAAGGAGCGCGACCGGGTGTCGGACGGGGCCATCCGCCGCCTCGCCCGCAAGTGCGAGCCCGATCTGCTCTATCGCGTGGCCCGCGCCGACTGCCTCGGCCGCCGCCCCGGCCGCTTCGAGCCGGTGGCCATGGAGTGGTTCCGCGAGAAGGTGCGGGAGCTGGAGGTGGCGGTGAAGCCGCCCGCCCCGCTCCTGCGCGGACGCGAGCTGCTGGAGCTGGGACTAGCCCCCGGCCCGGAGATCGGCCGCATCCTCCACGCCGTCTACGAGCGGCAGCTCGACGGGGCGGTCACGACGCTCGAGGAAGCCCGCGAGGAGGCGAAGCGTCTCCTCGCGGGCGGTTACCGTCCGTAGACCGTCTCGCGATCCAGGACCTCGAGGGTGCGCACGTAGAGGTCGTCCACCTCCTCCCGGCTGTTGGCGATGGCGGTCATGCCCAGCTTGCCGAACTCGGAGAGGGCGCCGATGAGGTGGAAGAGCACGCCGGACTCGCGTGCCGTGGCTGTAGTGCAGCTTGTTCACGGTGAGGATCTCGACCAGGTCCTCGGGCAGGAGGCCGCGGTAGCGATCGGACTTCAGGTTGTCGGTGGCGCGGTAGTACTTGGCGTGGCCGATGGGGGAGAGGAAGAGGCCGGTCTCGGGGTCGAGCGTCGCCCCCGGTGAGGAACTGGAGGGCGAGGAAGGGATGGGTGGTGCCGCCCATCCGCAGGTTGATCTCGAGGGCCGTCGACCTTCCAGTCCGCCTCGGGATCGTCGCGATGCACGAGGAAGTCCACCGCGAAGCGGCTGACCACCCCGTAGCGGGCCAGCACCTTCCCGATCGGTCTGGCCCGCCTCCTGGATCAGGAGGCGGTAGCTCGTCGTGGGCGGGGAAGCTGCAGCCCAGGAAGACCTGCCCGCTGGGGCCGCCCAGGATCTGGTCGTGGGTGGAGATCGGGGTCACTTCTCCGTGGGGACTGCTCGCGGTGCTGCGAGCTCGGGCGAGTGCTTCTCCTTTCCCTCCACGAACTCCTCGACGATGCCGCCCATGCGCGCGAACTTGTCGAAGTAGGCGTCGGGCGTCTCGGTGGGCACCGAGAACTCCACGTGGTGGAGGGCCTCGCGAATGGCGCCGTGGCTCTGCGCCTCGGGGTAGCGGAAGATGGCGTTCCCCTCGCCGGAGAAGCTGTCGTTGAGCTTGATCACGGCCTTGCGCAGGCCGGGGCGCTTGCCGCGCAGGTCGAGGAGCGCGTCCTCCACCTCGTGCTCGGTGCGCAGGTCCTCCGTGCCCATCGGCAGGTCGACCCCCGCTTCCCGGAAGACCTTGCGGCTCCCGGACTTGGTGCCCAGGTGGGTGAGGTTGGGGTCGCACGCCGTTCAGCGGGATGCCGAGCAGCACCGCGAGCTTGCGCTCCAGGGGGGTCGAGTTGAAGACGGTCAGGTAGGCGCGCGAGGGGTCGTCGATCCCGGACCGGATCCGCTCGATGAGCCGCGGGCGCTCCAGGATCTTCTCGGTGAGCGAGCGCGGGCGAGGCGTCGTCGCGCGCAGAGCAGCGTGAGGCGCGCGCGGGCGTGGCTGGCGGGGATGCCGGCCAGGAACTGGAAGTAGTACTCGAGGATCATCGGGTGCACGGGCTGCGAGGTCACGTAGACCAGGCGCGCGCGGGGGTTGCGCAGCCGGATGAGCAGGAAGAGCAGGCGCTCCTCGTAGAAGCTGGCGCCCGGGAGCTTCCTGAGCTCGCTCTGGTCGAGGGTCAGGGAGGGGACCACGACCGAGGTGTGGGGCTCCTCCTCGCGCATGGTCAGGACGTCCCACACCTCGGCGAGGCGCGGCTTCAGCTTCTCGAACTCGGCGATCTCCTGCTCGAGGGTGAGGTCCTTCGCGAACGGGGGCTTGGGGATCAGAACGCTTCGGTCGAGCGGCCGCCCAGACCCACCGCGGAGCGCTCGAGCGCCTCCAGGAGCTGGTCCTCGTGCACCGCCACCGGAAGGCCGAGGGCCTCGGCCCGGAGCCGGACCTGGCGCCAGAGGTGGAAGCGCAGCGGCCCCAGCAGCGTGTAGTCCGAGGTCACGTGCAGGCGCTGGTCGCTGTTCTCGTCGGGGTAGTTGCGGGTCAGGACTTCGCGCCGCTCCTGATACCACTCGTTCGTGACCTCGCCGCGGTCCCGCTTCTGGTTGAGGATCATGAACTGCCGGAAGCGATCCACGATCTCCGGGTGGTGGTTGACCGCGAAGACGCGGGGCATGAGGCCGGCCCGGTCGCGCGCGAACTCGAGCATGGTGACGGCGTCGCCCCGGGGCCCGCCCAGTCCCGCGCGTCTCGTAGCCGATGGGGAGGACGGCTCGGGAGGCAGGCCTTCCGGCCCAGGCATGAGGTCGAACAGCCGGTTCTCCACCACGCGCAGCCGGCGCCCGTCGGGGAGCTCCTCGGAGAACCGACGGAACCAGGGATGCTGACGCGCCTCCGGGGTGAGCACGTTCTCGAGGAGCCCGGTGCTCTTCCCCTTCTCGGGGCCGCGCAGCACTGGCTTCGCGCCGCCCCCGACCATCGGCACATCACGCCGAAGCGTGTGGCAGACCGCCGAGGAGGGCCGCCCCCTCGTCGGCGAGGATCGCGTCGAAGAGCCGGAACACCGCCTGCTCCCAGGAGGGATCCTCCTGGATGCCCTGGCTTCCCTCGGAGCGCCCGTCGTTGCGGCGCGGGTCGAGATGGCCGGGCCCGCCCGTGCCCATGTAGACCGCGAAGCGGCCGCCCGGAGGCTCGGGGAGCATGCCCGCTCCGCCGGACGTCGTAGGAGAGCGCGCGCAGGTGGAGACCCGTGCCCGCCAGCGGCTCCAGGAGGTCGCAGCCCGCGTCGAGCACCGCGTGCACGAGCGAGTCGTGGCCGAGGTTGGGCCAGCCGTGGTTCATGTCGAGCACGGCCACGTCCACGGCCAGGGGGTCCACCGCGGGCACGTCCTCCGGCCGCTCGATGCGGTCGTACTGGAAGACGCCGCAGGGGGCGTCGGCCGGGCAGTCGGTGACGCAGAACTGCCGGCCGAACTGGACCTTGTAGGAGCAGGACAGGGGCATGTGTCGCCTCAGTCTACAAGCGAGGACGGCGCCGCGTCCAGAACGACCGATCGTTCATCGACCCCCGACGATCACTCCGCCCCGAACACCTCGGCGGGTATCCCCAAAGCGCGCACCAAGGACGCGATCTCGTCGAGCCGGCTCAGGGGGAGCGGGCCCACGCGGGGATCGGCCGGCTTGCGGGACACCGTGTAGACCTGGACGCGGTCGATCTTGCCGTCCGCGGCGACGAGATCGCCCAGGCGGCCGCAGTAGGCCGCGATCTCGGCCTCGTCGGGGCCCTTCCCGTCGAAGGTCAGGAACAGGCTCTGCACCACGACCTTTCGCTCTCGGGCCACGAGGAGGAGGTTGTCGAGGATGCGGGCAAAGGGCAGGCGGGTCCCGTCCACCTTCTGGAAATACGCCTCCGTCCCCGCATCCAGCTTGCACCACAGCTCGTCGAAGTCCGCGAGGGCCTTCCGGACCCCCGCGCGGTGGAACATCGTGGCGTTGGTGATGAGGCGCAGGGGGAACTCCAGGCCACGACGATCACGCTCGGTACGCACGGCTCGGGCCGCCGCCGGGAACGCGCGGGGCGTCGTGGGCTCCCCGTCGCCGGCGAAGGCGATGTCGGCCACGTGCCGGCGCGCGGGATCGACGGTGTCGAAAGGGGCGACACTCCAGAGATCGCCCGCACTCAGCAGGTCGAGCAGCTGGCCCAGCTCGCTCACTAGTACGGGCACCTCGATCGCCGCCGGCCCCCCCGGGGTCGTGCGGTCGACCTGGCAGTAGGGGCAGTCGAAGTTGCAGATCTTGTCGGGGTTCAGGTTTATGCCGATGGAGAGGCCCCGCGCGCGCCGCGACACCACCGCGTAGACGTAGCGGTTGGCGAGGAGCTCGCGCCGGTGGTCGCGGACGTCCAGGGTGCGGACCATTCCCCCGATCGTATCAGCCGGGCTCAGGCCCGCGGCCGCAGGCAGCGCTTGACCTCGGCCACCAGGGTGGGGAAACGGTAGGGCTTCTGGAGGAAGCCCGCGAGGTCCTTCGGCGCAAATCGCCGCCGCACCTCTTCCTCCGAGTAGCCCGAGGAGAGCAGCACCGGGATGCCCTCGTCCACCTCGCGGAGGTCGGAGAAAGTCTCTTCCCCGCTCCGCCCGGGCATGGACAGGTCGAGGAGGACGAGACCGATCTCGCGGGCGTGCTCCCGCAGGAGGGCCACTCCGCTCTGCCCGTCCGCGGCCAGCCGATAGCGGATCCCCTCCGAGTCCAGCGCGTCGGCCACCGCCTCGCGCACCAACTCCTCGTCGTCGATGACGAGCACGGTTCCCGTCGCGGACAGGGCCGACGCCACCGCCGGCTCCCGCGAGATCGGCGTGCGCTGGCTGCGGGGGAAGACGAGGCGGAACAGAGTGCCGCGCCCCGGCTCGCTCTCCACCTGGAGCCCGCCCTTGTGGCCGCGCACGATCCCCAGCACCGCGGCCAGCCCCAGCCCCCGCCCCGTGAACTTGGTGGTGAAGAACGGGTCGAAGATGCGCTCACGGACGGCCGGGCTCATCCCCTGGCCGTCGTCCTGGACCTCGAGGGACACGTAGGCGCCCGGAGGCAGGGGCTCGCCGGTGTGGCGCCAGAGCGGAATGTCCCGGCCCACGACGCTGCGGATGCCGGTGGTGACCGTGACCGTGCCCGGCCGCTCGCCGATGGCCTCCGCCGCGTTCGTGATCAGGTTCATCACCACCTGCTGGATCTGGCCCACGTCGGCGTCGATCCAGGGGAGGGAGGGCTCGAGCTCCGAGCGGAGGCGGACGTTCTTGGGGACCGCGACCTCGAAGAGGTGGAGGTTGTCCAGGATGAGCGCGTTCAGGTCGACGGAGGTGACCTGGAAGTGGCCGCGTCCGGAGTAGGCCAGCATCTGGCGGGTGAGGTCGGCCGCCCGCTCCGCCGCCCGCACCGCCTTTTCCAGGTTCGCCCGGGCCGGGCTCTCGGCGGGCAGGCGCGAGAGGCCCAGCGAGGTCTGACCGAGGATGGCCACGAGCAGGTTGTTGAAGTCGTGGGCGACCCCTCCCGCGAGCAGGCCCAGGCTCTCCAGCTTCTGTGTCCGGCGCACCGCCTCCTCGCTCTGCTTGTGCTCCGTGATGTCGCGGCAGATGCCGATGATGCCGATGATCTTCCCGGTGGCGTCCCGGTAGGGCGTCTTCGTGGTGAGCAGGGTGCGGGCCGACCCTCCGGCCGTGACGTGCTCCTCGAACGTGTGGGGCTCGCCCGTCCTCACCACGCCGAGGTCGTCCGCGTGGAAGGCCCGGGCCCTGTCGGGGGGGAAGAGGGCGCTGTCGTCCTGGCCCAGGATCTCCCCGGACGTCCGGCCCGCGTTGCGCGCCACCGCGGAGTTGACGAGGAGGTAGCGGCCCTCGAGATCCTTCACGAACACGAGGTCGGTCGTCCCTTCGATCACCGCCTGCAGGATGGCATTGGCGCTCTGCAGCTCGGCCGTGCGCTCGCGTACCCGCGCCTCCAGCGCGTCGCGCAGGTCGTCCTCCGCCCGCTTGCGCTCGCTGATGTCGCGCGTGATGCCGATGACGCCGACCACGTGGCCTTCCCGGTCCCGGTAGGGGGTCTTCGAGGTCAAGGTCGTGATCCGGCGGCCGAAGAACTCACCGGTGAACTCGGTCGTGTAGGCCTCGCCGGAGGCCATCACCCGCCGGTCCTCCTCCAGGAAATGCTGGGCGTGCTCGGCGTGGAAGACCTCGGTCTCGTGCAGACCCACCATGTCCCGGGCGCTCCGCGAGTGGAGGGCGGCGAAGCTCTGGTTCACGAGCAGGAATCGGCCCTCGCGGTCCTTCACGAAGATGCCGTCCGACGTCCCGTCGATGATGGCCTGCAGCAGGCCGCGCTCGTCGCCCAGGCGGTCGTCGTAGCGGACGAGGTTCCAGGCGAGGATGGCCGCCACCAGGAGGCCGAGGAGGAGCGCGAACGCGCCCACGAAGTGGGCGGAGGTGATGGGCGCTCCCCCCAGGCCCCAGATGGCGAGCGCGGTGGGGAGGAGGAACGCCGCCGCGAGCAGCCTGAGGGCCCGCCGCCGGAAGCTCACGCTCGCGACCTCGGCTTGGTCAGGGTGGCGACGACGAGACCCAGCAACACCGTCACCGCCGCCACCACCGCTTCGCGGCGCGTGGCCCCGAAGGTCACGAGGGTCAGGCCGAGAAGGAGCGTGGGCAGGGCCAGCCAGGCGTGGCGGGGAAGGAGGCCGCGCTCGCGGCGCCGCGCGAGCACGACCAGGGAAGCGGCGGTCACGCCGAACTGCATGAGCACGGCCATGGCCGAGAGAGCGAAGAGCTCGGACAGGTCTCCCAGGTTCACCATGACCGTCACGATCGCCCAGGTGACGAGCAGGGCTCGCAGGGGGACGCCGTTCCTCCCCTCGCGGTCGAGGCCCAGGAGCTCCCGCTCGCCCGCGGCCAGCGCCGACAGGTACCGCGGGGTGGTGACCATCATCCCCACGCAGATGCCGAGCGCGGAGACGCTGGTGCCCCAGGCCACCATCCGCGACAAGCCGGGGCCGCCGTGGACGGCCGCCGCTTCCGCGAGGGGGGCCGGGGAGGAGGCGAGGCCGGGGAGGGCGGAGACGCAGGCCCAGACGAGCCCGACGTACAGCACGATGGCCACGAGCAGCGCGCCCACGGTCGCGAAGGGGACGCTCCGGGCCGAAGAGCGGACGTGGCCGGCGATCACGGGGACGATCTCGAAGCCCTGGTAGGCGAACATCACGGTGAGGCCGGCGCGCAGCCAGGAGGTCGTGGCCGCCTCGGGCCGGGGCAGCGTCCCCGGGCCGTGGATGAAAAAGGCGAGGAGAAGCGCGAGCAGGGGCAGGAGCTTGAGGACGGTCAGCCCGGTCCAGGTGTGCGCGGAGATGCGGATGCCGGAAGCCACGAGCAGGGCGAGGCCGGTGACGAGCAGGTTGACGGCGACGCGCGGGGCGACCCCTTCGCTCATCCCCAGGAGGCCGAGGAAGGCCCCCGCGAGCCCCACCATCACCGCCGACGTGCTCAGGAACGCGCTGACGTAGGCCACCCATCCCACCAGGAACGACACGAAGTCGCCGAAAGCGGCGCGCGCGAAGACGACGGGGCCCCCGTCCACGTCGAAGCCGCGGCCGAGGAGGCCGAAGGCCAACGCCACGGGAAGGAGGGCGAGGCCGGTCACGGCGAAGGCCAGGATCGCCGCCGCCCCCGGGGCCTGGCGCGCCACCACCGCGGGCGCGAAGAAGATCCCCACCCCCACGATGCCGTTGACGCCCAGGGCCAGGAGCTGGAACCTTCCCACCGGCCGCGGCGGAGGCGCGAGCGTGTCGCTCATCGCCGCGAGTTCAGCACGGCCTTCCGCCCGATGCAAACGTCAGCCGCGGAGGGTGGGTATCACGTACACCCCGCCCTCGTCGTAGGCGACCGTCCAGGCGGGATGCCGGTTGATCTTGCCTTCCAGGATGAGGTTGCTGAGGGGCGCCTGCACGAGCCGCTCCAACGCCCGCCTCACCTCGCGCACCCCGTGGTCGGCGTCGAAGCCGGCCTGGGCGATGAAAGCCTCGGCCGCGGGCTCCACCGTGAGGACGACGCCATGCTGGCGCCGCAGCGTGTCGATGAACTCTTCCAGGATCGGCTTCAGGATCCGCGCCGCGTCCTCGGGCCCGAGCGCGCGGAAGATCACCTGCTCGTCGATCCGGTTCAGCATCTCGGGCCGGAAGAAGCGGCGGACCTCCTCGAAGGGAGCCTCCGTGCCCAGGTTCGAGCTCAGGATGAAGATGGAATGGCGGGCGTCCGCGACCCGGCCGCGGCCGTCCGTGAGCCGGCCCGTGTCGAAGACCTGGAGGAACAGGTCGAACACGCGCGGGTGCGCCTTTTCCACCTCGTCCAGGAGGACGACCCCGTACGGGCGCGTGCGCAGGCGGGCCCCCAGCCGGCCTTCCTCCTCGTGGCCGACGTAGCCGGGAGGGGCGCCGATGAGACGGACGACGCTGTGCTCTTCCGTGTACTCCGACATGTCGAAGCGGGCCAGCGCCTCGGGTCCCCCGAAGAGATACGACGCGACGAGACGGGCCGTTTCCGTCTTGCCCACCCCGCGGGGGCCCAGGAACAGGAACACGGCCCGCGGCCGCGGCACGTCGCGCGTCCCGGAGTGGGCCAGGCGCAGACGGCGGCAGACGAGCGCGATCGCGTCCTCCTGGCCCACGATCCGGGCCCGGAGGTGGACTTCGAGGTCGAGCACGCGGGGACGTCCGGCCCCGGGGAGGGCGTCCGTCACCTGCTCCACGAGGAGGCTCATTCTCTCCGCGAGCACCTGGGCCACCGCACGCTCCGCGACACGTTCCGCGAAGCCGCGGGGTGTGCGGGCGGCCGCCCTCTCCACGAGAGCGATGGCCTTCTCGGGCAGCCGGTGGTCGTGGTCGAAGCGGAGGGAAAGATCGACCGCGGCCAGGAGCGCGTCGTCGTCGATGCCCACCTGGTGGCGCGTCTCCCAGCGGGGCACGAGACCGCGCAGGATGTCCAGCGCTTCCTCGCGCGTCGGCTCCTCCACGTCGATCTTGTCGAAGCGCCGTTCCAGGGCGGGGTCGGATTCCACGTGCCGCCGGTACCCCGCGAGCGTCGTGGCCCCGATGAAGCGCAGGTCTCCGCGGGCGAGGGCGGGCTTGATGAGGCCCCCGAGAAGGGCGCCGCCCGCCTCCGCCGGTCCCGCCCCCAGCATCGTGGGCAGATCGTCGACGAAGAGGAGGATCTCGGGATGCGCGCGCGCCTCGCCCAGCATCTGGCCCACGCGCTCCTCGAGCGCGCTCGGATCCGTGGTCCCGGCGAGGAGGGTCTCGGGCGCGAGCTCGACGATCCGCCGGCCCGCGATCACCGCGTCTTTGCCCTCCGCGGCCCGCGCGGCCAGGGCCTCCACGATCGCGGTCTTGCCTACTCCGGGCTCGCCCACGAGCACCGGGTTGTTCTTGCTGGGGCGGGCCAGCGTCTGGAGGAGCTGGAGCAGCTCCCTCCGCCGCCCGATCACGGGCGACAGCTCTCCCTTCGCCGCGAGCGCGGTCAGGTCGCGACCGTGGCGATCGAGGTGGGGCGTGGGGCCGGCGGCCGCGTCGCGTGGGCCCTCCGCGCGCTTCTCCGCGGCCGGAACCGGGGCCGCCCGGGCGATGAGCAGGGCCTGCTCCTTGAGCGTGTCCAGGCTGGCTCCCAGCTCGCGCAGGGGCCTGGAGACCGCGGGATCGGGGTCCTGGGCGAGGGCGGCCAATAGATGAAGACAGGTGACCTCGGTGCCGTTCGCGAGGAGGGCCGCGCGGTAGAACGTTTCCTTGCACGCGCCGCTGCGACTGACCGCCCGCTCCCCGTGCCGATGGGTCCCGCGCCCCAGGCGATCACGGAGGACCCGGCGCAGCGGCGTCGCCTCCAGGCCGGCGCGGGCGAGCGCGGCCTCTACGCGATCGGCTTCCCGGCGCACCGCTTCCGCGGCGTCCGGGGCCAGTGCCCTCTCGTCCCGGGCGGCGAGCAGCTTCTCCAGGCTGCAGAGGCCGACCAGCAGGAGCGCGTTGTCGATCTGGGGATGGCGGCCCCGGGCCGCTTCGGCCGCGGCCACCTTCCAGGCCATCTCCGCGGCGACGGACAGCGCGCTCACTGGTCCTCATCCGAGAGGGCCCGCATGTCCCATTATGCAGCCTCCGCGCGCGTCGGGGGGACCTAACGGAGGGGCGCCCGCTTGCGGCTCTCAGGCCTTGAGCGCGCGCAGCCGCGCGCGTGCGTGCTCGATCTGGGCGGCGAGCGGGGGCTCCGCTCCGTCGAGGAACTTCTTGTACGACCGCGCAGCCTCGGCGGGGCGCCCGAGCTGGTCCTCGGCGCAGGCCTTGCCGAAACGGGCGAGGGAGTTGCGGCCTTCCTGGGCGAGCACCTCTTCGAAGGCGGCGAGTGCCTCCGGGGGGCGCCCGCCTTGAAGCAGCGCCCAGGCGCGACCGCTGCGGGCAGGAAGGTTGCCGGGATCGAGGCGCAGGGCTTCGTCGTAGCAGGCGAGCGCCTTCTCGTGTCGGCGCTGCCTGGACAGGGCCGCGCCTTTCGCGTGCCAGAGCCGGGGGTCGCTCCCGTCCGCTTCCAGGCCCTGGTCGTAGCACGCCATGGCCTTGCGCGCGCGTCCCATCTCCGCCAGCGCATCGCCTTTCAGCAGCAGGGCGGTGGCCAGGTTCGGGAGGAGCGCGAGGGCGCGGTCGAGGGCCTCCACGGCCTGGGCGAACTTGCCTTCGGCCATGAGCTGACTGGCCTGGGTCAGGAAGGCATGGGCGGAGCGCGGAGCGGGCCCCTTCCCGGCCGCTTCCAGCTCTCCCGTGGCCCGGCGCGCCTCGGCCACGAGCTTGGGCGGCTCCGACGGGGCCAGGCTCAGGAACTCGCGGAAGGAGGCGAGGGCCAGCGCCGAGCGACCCATCCGGTTCTCCATCGCGCCCTTGTTGAACCAGGTGCGGGCGAACAGCGGGGCCACCTCGATCGCGCGCAGGGCCGCCTGCAGGCCCTCGTCCCGCTGCCCCGACTCGAAGAGCGCGTTGGCCTTGTTGACCCAGGCTTCCACGTAGAGGGGGCTCCGGGCGATCGCGCCTTCGAAAGAAACGAGGGCTTCCGCGTATTGGCCCGCGTCGAAGAGCTTGCCGCCGCGGTCGTTCCAGGCCCTCGGCGTGTCGGGGCTGGCCGGGGCCGGGTCGGACGCCGCGGCCTCCGGGTCAGCGGGTACAGAGGCGGCGACGAGAGGCGCCGAGCAGAGAGGACAGACGGTGGCCCGGTCGGAGATCAGTGCGCCGCAGGAGGAACAGCTTACGAGCACGGTCCTTTCGCGCGATCGCCGCTGGTCAAAAGCTCGCGGCGCCGGTGACGTAGGGGAGCTGGCGCCAGGTTTCCGCGTGGAACTGGAGCAGGGCCCGGAACGCGGCCCCGTGCCCGTGCGGATCGGGAGCGGGTGCGATGTAGAGGGCGGCGATCAGGTCGCGCCACCGCAGCAGCTCGCGCCGCCTCTGGCGCCGATCGGGCACCTGGATCGTGAGGTCGGCCAGGGCCAGGACTCGCTCGTAGCCCGCACGCAGCCGGTCGCCGTCCCCGGGTTCAAACAGCTTCGAGGCGCGGTTCATCTCGTTGGCGATCATCAGTAGCCGCTGGGCGAACGAGAATCGAGCCCACCGCTCGGGGGAAAGAGACGCGTGTTGAGTCATACGAGCGCCTCTCCCTCGCCGATCAGGGCAAACGTGATCTCGGAGACCCTGGCCCGCAGCGCGGGGTCCTGGATCTCCATTCCGCGGTTTCCGGCGGCCGGACGTATGTTGATGAGGGAGGTGTATTCGATGCAGCCGCCGCGCCCTCGACCCGGGTAGTAGTTCGCTCCCCAGAGGTCGGCCTGCCGGCTGCCCGCCTCCAGCAGGACCTCCTCCGCATCCACGTGCATCTCGCCGCCGATTGCGATGAGCCCCTTCTGGACGTCCACGACGTACTTCACCATGTCTTCGAAGTGGGCCTTGACGAGACGGGCCAGCTCCGACGCGCTGATGCGGCGGTCGAGGAGCAGGACGCCTTCAGGCACGCGGCTCGACCAGGAACGCCGGCACCTGTCCGCCCCCCGAGGTGACGTTGGCGAGCGACGTCCCGGAGAGGCGGGTCAGGAATCCCTCCACCTCGCCGTCGAAGACGTAGGGGTCGAGGTCCACCACGAAGTCGCGGAAGCGCAGATCGGGTGCCAGCTCGGGGAAGCTCTGCCGCAGCAGCTCGACCTTTTGCTGCACGACGTAGGAGGAGCGGAGCGCGGTGGCCAGAGCCTGCTCCCACTCCGCGGCCGAGCTCTCCCAGCCGATGAACACGCCCTTGCCGCCGTACTCGTCGTTGGGCTTCATGACCAGCCGCTCGCGGTGGGCCAGGATCGAAGCGGGCAGGTCGATGGTCTCGCCGTCGAGCGTCGTCTTTCCCTCGCGGACGCGCCGCGTCCAGGGCACGTGGGCACGGATGGCCGTGCGCTCCTCGTCGGTGAAGTGCTTCTGCATCTCGTCGTCGGTGAGGACCGCGAAGATGGCCTTCTTGTGGATGGGCTTGCAGCGGAACGGGTTCACGAGCATGATCGCGCGGTCCCGCGCGGCCTGCGAGGAGCGGCCTGGAGCTCGCGCGCGCCGCTCCAGGAACTCGTTCACGAGGAGACGCTTGTAGACGATGTCGATCGCCTTCCCGTCGTGGCGCAGCTGTCCGCCCTCGTAGGTGAGGTGGCGCGGGTCGCAGACGATCGCGGGGCAGCCCCTCGACTCGAAGAACTCGCGGAACAGGTGGTGCTCGGTGCGCGTGGGCACGTCCTCGTAGTCCACGACCGCGATCGTGGGATGCTCGTCCCGGCCCCCCGCCTCGCGGTAGCAGCTCGAGGCAGCGTCTCGAGCAGGCGCTCCTGGGTGCGGAAGCGGCCGAGGGTATAGCGCTCCTGGAACTTCCGGATGACCGGCAGCTCGAGGAAGACCTCGACGAGCACCTCCGCGTAGGCGATCGCCCGCGGGGGTCTCCGCGTTCAGCTCCACGAACTGGTAGGCGGAGGTGGTGAGGAAGGAGTCCAGGCGGGCCGACGGGGAGGAGCGGCGGAAGCCGGGATCGATCGCCACCAGCTCGCGCTCTTCCGGGGTGAGGTCCACGAGGTCCCACAGGCCGGGGCCGAGCGCGCCGGTCGACCTTCTCGACCGCGCGGAAGATGCCGCGGCACACGCCGCGGATCTGCTCGTAGACGCCGGCGGAGACGAGGTTGGGCCGGGGGAACGAGCAGAAGACGCGGCCCGCCGAACGTGATGCCGGAGGCGCGCATCCTCTCGAAGAAGTTCGCTTCCAGCTCTTCACGCAGCGCCCGGCTCGTCGCGGAGAAGGGCGTCATAGTCGGCGATGGCGCGCTCGGTGACGGGGTCCACGGCGGAACCCTACCAGCCGGAGATGGAGAAGGGAAGCTGCTATGATCGGCGAGGGACGGAAAGGAAGTCCCGCCCCGATGATCGATCCCCGCGAGCCCCTGGACACGCTGATCGCCCCGCCCTCCCGCTTCACGGCGGAAACCGCGTTCCCGCGGGCCAAGGAGATCCGGCTCTACGACACGACACTCCGGGACGGCGAGCAGACGCCGGGCGTCGCCTTCACCCCCGAGCAGAAGTACGAGATGGCCTGCCTGCTCTCGGACGCGGGCCTGCACATCCTCGACATGGGCTTCCCCTCCGCCGCCCCCTCCGAGCGGCGGGCCCTGGAGCTGATCCTCGAAGGGAAGAAGAAGGGCCGCATCCGTCCCGACCTCGAGATCATCGTGATGTGCCGCTCGAACGTCCGGGACATCGACGTCACCCTCGACACGCTGGAGAAGATGGGCGCCCGGCCCGACGACTGCACGTTCTTCATCTTCACGTCCGGCTCCGACCTGCACCTCAAGTACAAGATCGGGAAGACGCTCCTCGGTCTCGAGGGGCGCAAGCCGGAGGAATGGCTGGACCTGCCCGTCTCCTTCTACCGGGAAGCCAACATCCGGATGGCCTGCGGGGCCATCGCCCACGCGCGCCGCCGGGGGGTCGCCGAGATCGAGTTCGGGGGGGAGGACGGCTCCCGGGCCGACGTCGACTACCTGATCGCGCTGGCCGACGCCTGCTACAAGGCGGGGGGCACGCGCTACTCGTTCCCCGACACCGTGGGCTTCTTCGCGCCCGAGGGCGTCGACTACTACATCCCGAAGCTCGTGGCCGCTTTTCCCACGAAGCCGCTGGTCGTCCATTTCCACAACGACTTCGGTCTCGCCGCCTACAACACCGTGCGCGCGCTCCACCACGGCGCCACCATCCCCACCTGCACCGTGAACGGGCTCGGGGAGCGTGCGGGCAACGCGCCGCTCCACACCACGGTGATGATCCTGAAGGAGCTGTACGGGGTGACCATCCCCGGCTTCCGCTACGACATGCTCTGGGCCCTGCGGCGCAAGGTCGAGGAGTGCAGCGGGCTGCCCGTGGGGGCGACGCGAGCCCATCATCGGCCACAACGTCTTCAGCCACGAGACGGGGATCCACACCGCCGGCATCACCATCCACCCCGCGATCTACCAGGTGATCGAGCCCGACAGCGTGGGCGGCCAGCTCCGCTTCCTGTTCGGCAAGCACTCGGGGGCCATGGCCATCGAGGCGGTGCTCGGTGCGCACCGCGCCGAGCTCACGGCGGCGGGGGTGGAGGTCACGCCCCGCCTCGTCCAGCTCCTGCTGCGCGTGGTCAAGGAGGTCCGGGAGAAGAAGGCGGTGGTGTCGCAGCACCTGGACGGCCTGCGGAACTACTACGCGCACCTCGAGCGGCTGGGCCTCACCGAGCAGGACCTGCTGGCCTACGCCCTGGTCCTGGGCCGGGAGGAGCAGTCCGCCTGAGCGGAACCCCCGAGACCGCCCGCCCGAAGGAGCCCATCCTCGACATCCGTGTCCGCTGGAAGGCGGGGCAGGTGGCGCTCGGCCTCGCGGGCGTCCTCACCCTCGTCGCCCTCCTCCGGCCGCTCGCCTCGCCCGTCTCGCCCTGGTTGAAGCTCACCTACACCGTCGCCATCGGCGCTGGGGGTGACCGGCGCGGCCCTGCTCTCCTCGCTTCGGGGTCGCGGCCGCGCAGAGACGCTGGCCCTCTATGCCTTCCTCGCCCTCGCCCTGGACGCGCTCGGGCAGCTCCTCTCGCCGCTGGGGTGGCCGGTGTGGCCCCTGCTCGCGGTGCTCGTGGCCGCCCTCGCGGTGGCGGAGACCCTGCCCGTCGCTTTCGCGGTCGCCGCCTTGTGCGCCGTCCTCACCGCGTCGCCGCTCCTGCGCCTGCCCGGCGCCGGTTGGCGGGCGGCCGTGGCCGCCGCCCTCGCCTATGCCGCGATCGTGCTCGTGATCGACCGCGCGCTGGCGGGAGAGAAGCGCCGGCTCGCCGCCACGCTGGCCGAGCTCGCCCGCCTCAAGCACGACATCGACCAGCTCGACGACGTGGAAGGGGGCGCCGGCATCGCGCGGCCCTCGCCCGCCGCGCAGGCGCTCCGCCAGGTTTCGGAAGAGGGTCGGCGCGCCCGCCAGCTCGACCGCGCCGCCGAGCTGGGCGAGGACCTCGCGCGCCTGGTCGCGGTGGCCCAGGCCGCGCTCCGCGCCCACGCCGTCCTCTACTTCGACATCGACCGGGGCCGCGAGAAGGCCTTCCTTCGCGCCGCGCGGGGGCCGGCGAGCCTGGTCACCGATGCGATCGTCCAAACCAGCGACGACCCCTTCGCCTTCGTGCTCGAGCGGGGCGCGCCCTTCTACGCGACCGACTTCAAGCGGCTCCTCCACCGCCTGCCCTGGTACCGCGAGGAGACGAGAGTCGGGACGCTCCTCGCCCTCCCCGTGCGCACCGGGGACGTGATCGCCGGTCTGCTCGTGGCCGAGCGCCAGGAGGTGCAGGCCCTCACCGGGGACGACCCCGCCCTCCTCGAGTCGTTCGCCGAGCTCGCCGCGGACTCGATCCGCCGGGCGCGGGCCTCGCTCTCCCGGGAGGAGCTGGATGCGGAGTTCAAGGCCGTCTACCCGATCTCGCAGCGGCTGAGCACGCTCGTGCGCGAGTCGGAGGTGCGGAGCCTGCTCCTGCGCTCCGCCCGCAACCTCGTCCGCCTCGACGGGGCGGCGGTCGTGATGGCGGACGAGCTGCAGTCGCGCTACGTGGTGGAGGAGTGCCACGGCTGGGCCGCGGACTACTCGAAGCGCGAGGTCGGCCTCGAGGAGAAGACGTGGGCGGCCTGGGTGCTGCGCAGCGCCGAGGATCCGTACCTGCTCGACAACGTCGCCTCCCGCGAGGACCGCATGCCCATCCTCGTGCTCGACGAGCCCGCGGGCCGCGCGGAGTCGATGCTCGCCGTGCCCCTGAAGGCGCGCAACCGCACGCTGGGCGCGCTCGTCCTCACCGGGCCCCGCGGCTCCTTCGACGCGGCCTCGCACCGCGTGCTCGGGATCCTCGCCAACCAGGCCGCGGCCACCCTGTCCCTGATCCAGGACCGCGAGCGCCAGAAGGAGCTGGCGGTGCGCGACGGCCTCACCGACCTGTACAACCGGCGCGCCTTCGACGAGCTGCTCGTCCAGGCCCTCGCGCGCGAGGACCGCCAGCAGGGCCGGCTCGCCTTGATCCTCCTGGACCTCGACCACTTCAAGAAGCTCAACGACACCTACGGCCACCCCGCGGGGGATGCCGCCCTGCGCGCCTCGGCCCGGGTGCTGACCCAGCACCTGCGCAAGGGCGACCTCGCCGCCCGCTACGGGGGGGAGGAGTTCGTGGTCATCCTTCCCGGCACCGACGAGGAAGGGGCCCTGCACCTCGCCGAGCGCGTGCGGGGGGCGATCGAGAAGCACCGGCTCGTCTTCGAGGGCGCGCGCCTCGAGATCCACGCGAGCCTGGGGGCGGCGGTGTGGCCGGCGGACGGCCAGGAGCCGGAGGCCCTGCTCGCCTCCGCCGACCGTGCGCTCTACGCGGCCAAGCAGGGGGGACGCAACCGCGTGGTCGCCGCCTCACGGGCGGCGAGCGCGGCCTCGGCCTAGCGACTCGAAAGAAGGCGACGAAGGCCATTCACCCAACTCCGTCCGGAATGGGTAGAACAGTAGCGCTGAGCAGGTATCTCGCAGATCCCAGACCGCTCCAAGCGACTGAACGAGCTTCCTGTTGACAAACAATAGGTAAGTGCCGATCCTATAGATTCTCGATAGGAGGCAGGCTCTTGAGCGAGAAGAGCGAGCTGCTCCAGGGGACCCTCGACCTGCTCATCCTGCGCACGCTGTCCCTGGAGCCCCTCCACGGCTACGGGGTCTCCCAGCGCCTCCAGCAGCTCACCCGCGGGGTCTTCCACGTGAACCCGGGGACGTTCTTCCCCGCGCTCTACCGGCTCGAGGAGCAGGGGCTGGTGGCCGGGCGCTGGGGCCGGTCCGAGAACAACCGGCGGGCGCGCTTCTACTCGCTGACGCGGGCGGGGGAGAGGCGGCTCGAAGCCGAGACCCGGAACTGGGAGCAGGTGTCCCAGGCCATCGCGCGCGTGCTGCGCGCCACGGAGGGCTGAGATGGCCGCCTTCTCCCGTCTGCGCGCCCTCTGGCGGAACCTGCGGCGGAGCGCGGCGCGCGAGCGCGAGCTGGACGAGGAGCTGCGCGCGTTCCTGGATCTCGCGGCCGAGGACAAGCAGGCGCAGGGGCTCGGACGGGAGGAAGCGCGGCGGTTGGCCGCGGTGGATCTGGGCGGGGTCGAGGCGGTGAAGGAAGGCGTGCGCGACGTGCGTGCGGGCGCCGGCCTCGAGGCCCTCGGCCGCGACCTCCTCTTCGCGGCGCGCCAGCTCCGCCGCAATCCCGGCTTTGCCGCCGCGGTGGTGGCGACGCTCGCCCTCGCCATCGGGGCGAACGCCGCGGTCTTCAGCGTGGTGCAGGCGGTGCTGCTGGCCCCGCTGCCCTACCGGGAAGCGGACCGGTTGATGTTCATCTGGTCGAACCTCGACCGCGCCGGGTACCACCGCGGGCCGATCTCCGGCCCGGAGCTCACCGACCTGCGCGAGCAGGCCCGCCGCTTCGAGGGCTTCGCCTCGATCTGGGCCACGTCGGCCCAGATCACGGGAGAGGGAGAGCCGGAGCAGCTCCGGGTCGGGCTCGTCACCGCGAACTTCTTCTCGGTGCTGGGAGCCGAGCCCGCGCTCGGACGGAGCTTCGAGCCCGGGGAGGAGGGCAAAGGAGCCCCCGGAGCCGTGATCCTGTCGGACGGCCTCTGGCGCCGCCGCTTCGGGGCCGACCCGGGGATCGTCGGCCGCGCCGCCCGCCTGGACGGCGCGACGCTCACGGTGGTGGGCATCGCCCCTCCGGGCCTGCGCTTCCTGTTTCCCGCGGACTCGAGCGTGCCCGCCGAGCTCCAGGCCTTCGTGCCCTTCCCCACCGATCTCCCCCGCGACCCCCGCAGCCTGTACTACCTGCGCACGATCGGCCGCCTGGCCCCGGGGGCGTCGCCCGCAGAGGCCGCGCAGGAGATCGGGGCCATCGGCAAACGTACCGAGGCCGCGCACGCCGAGTACTCGGCCTCCGGCCGCAGCTTCTTCGCGGTCGGCCTGAAGGACGACGCCGTGCGCGAGGCCCGGCCCGCCCTCATCACGCTCCTGGCCGCGGTCGGACTCGTCCTGCTCCTCGCGTGCGTGAACGTGGCCAACCTGCTCCTCGGCCGCGAGCTCGCCCGGCGCGAGCAGATGGCGGTGCGGGCCGCGCTCGGCGCCACCCGCGGCCGGCTCGTCCGGCAGGTCCTGGTGGAGACGCTGCTCCTGGCCGGCCTCGGCCTCGTCGCCGGCCTCGCCCTGGGCAACGTCCTGCTCGACGTGCTCCTCGCCCTGCGGCCGGCGGCGCTCGCCCGCTTCGACCGCGTGGAGCTCGACGCGCCCGTGCTCGTCTTCACCGCGGGGGCCGGTCTCCTCGCCGCCCTGGTCGTCTCGTTCGTGGGCCTGGCGGGAGCGATCCGCCTCGACCTCGCGGGCGTGCTGCGGGGCGCCGGGCGCTCCGGCGACGATGCACCGCGCCGGCGGGTGAGACGCCTCCTCGTGGTTTCGGAGGTGGCGCTGGGCACGGTGCTCCTCGTGGGAGCGGGCCTGCTCGTGCGCAGCTTCCTCGAGCTGCAGCGCATCGACCCCGGCTTTCGCGCCGAGCGCGTGCTGACCTTCCGCCTCGGGATGCCCGGGACGCGCTACCCCGACCGTGAGGCCGTCGTGGCCTTCGCCCGTGGGTTGGAAGAGCGGCTCCGTGCGCTGCCGGGCGTGGAAGCGGTGGGCGAGGTGAGCACGCTGCCCTACGACGACGCGCCCAACTGGTCGACTCCCTATGCCTTCGACGGCGTGGACGAGAAGTCGCGCGGTGGACGTGAGGCGGACTCGCGCTCCGTGAGCCCGGGCTGGTTCGAGACCGTGGGAGCCCAGCTCGTGGCCGGCCGGACCTTCGCCGAATCGGACGACGGGAAGGGACGCCCGGTGGTGATCGTCGACGACAGGCTCGCGGAAAAGGCCTGGCCCGGCCGGGACCCCATCGGCCAGCGCCTCCAGGTCGAGTTCCTGGTCGACGGGGATTTCGTGCCGACGTGGACGACGGTGGTGGGCGTGGTGCGGCACATCCGGCACCGCAGCCTGTCCGAGGTCGTGCGCGAGCAGGTCTACGTGCCTCACCGCCAGTGCCCGCGCAACCCCATGGCCTGGGTGCTCCGGGCGAGCGGCGACCCCGTGGCGCAAGCCGCCTCCGTCCGCCGGGCGGTGGCCGCGCTCGACCGCGAGCTCCCCGTCTACGACGTACGCCCCCTCCAGGCCTACGTGAGCGACGCGCGGGGCCGCGCGCGCTTCACGATGATCCTCTGCGCTGCCTTCGCCGCCCTCGCGCTCCTCCTGGCCGCGGTCGGGATCTATGGCGTCGTCTCCTACTCGGTCGCCCGTCGCCGGCGGGAGATCGGCGTGAGGCTGGCCCTCGGCGCACGGGCGGAGCAGGTCCGGTGGGCGGTCCTGCGCGACGGGATGGTCATGGCGGCGATGGGACTGGGGCTCGGCCTGCTCGGGGCCGCCCTCCTGACCCGTGTCGCGCGAAGCCTGCTCTACGCGGTGGGTCCCTTCGATCCCGTCACCTACCTGACGGTGGCGGCGGCGCTCGCGACAGTGGCGGCGCTGGCCAGCTGGGCGCCCGCCCGCCGGGCCAGCCGGCTCGAGCCGACCGAGGTGCTCCGGAGCGAGTAGCGCTACTTCTTGAAGAGCGAGTCGAAGACGGACCGGGCCCGCGTGCGATCGGACTGGGCCCCCCCCATCCCCGGCGGATTGCCCGCGGTCTCGCCGAACACGAAGAACTCGCAGAAGTTGGCCTTCTCCTTGTCCGGGCACCACTCGGCCTGAGGCTCCCGGCACTGGTTGTTGAAGCCGGGATCGAAGAAGCGGCAGTTCAGGCAGCACTTCAGGTCGGACAGGCAGTTGCCGCACGAGTCGGTTCGCTGCAGCTCGGAGAGGAGCTGGATCTCGTTGCCACAGCGGTGGCACAGCTTCATCCCCTCGAATCTACTCCTTTTCGGAGAGGCCACGCCAGGGCGAGCGCGAGCAGCAGGTAGAGCGCCGCGTCCACGAAGTAGATCCCGCGAAGGTGCCAGCGCGCGAGCAGGCCCGCGACCGACGGCGACAGCGCCCCCCCGAAGAGGGCCGCGCCCGAGAAGAAGCCGAAGGCGGTGGTCTTGATTCCCGGGGGGACCATGAGCCCCCCGATCGTGTAGCAGAGGGTCAGGGAGCCGCCGGAGGCGAGGCCGAGCAGACCGGCGAGGAAGAGGATCCCCCCGTAGGACGGCACGCGGGCCATGGGCAGCACGGTCAAGGCGCCGCCCACGAGTGTCGCCACGAGGAGGGCGTGGGGGGAGCGCGTGCGCGAGGCGCGACCCAGGACCGCCGCCGAGAGGGCGGCCGTGACCGAGTAGACCGAGATGAGCATCCCGGTGGAGGAGGCGAGCCGGGTGGATGCCACCCCCAGCTCGTGCAGGTGCAGGGGCAGGATGGGCGTGAAGGAGCGCCCGATGAAGTTCACGAGGAAGAGGACGACCAGGAGCGAAGGTACTCTGGGAATCCGGAGCACGTCGAGGAGCCCCGTGCGCACCGGCTCGCTCGTGCTCCCGGCCCGGGGGGCTTCCTGGTAGAAGCGGACCACGAGAACGAGGGCGAGTCCACAGAGCGCGGCGGTGGCGAGAAACGTCTGGCGGATCCCGACCGCGTCGGCCAGCCAGCCGCCGGCCAGCGGACCTACCGCCGCGGACAGGATCTGCGCGGCCTGGATCATTCCCACCGCCCGCCCCGTCTCCTCGCGCGGGGCGAGGGACGTGGCCATGGCCAGGCCGAGGGGGCCGATGCCGCCGAAGAGGCCGACGCCGATGCGGAGGGCGAGGAGCTGGCCGACGCTCGTGACCAGCGAGGAAAGGGCGAGGAGCACCACGTAGGCGACGAGGGCCTTGATCGCGATTCCCTTCTGCCCGTATCGATCGCCGAGGCGCCCCCACACCGGAGCCAGGAGGCCGGCCAGGAGAGGGGCGATCCCGATCAGGACTCCCGCCCAGAGGACCGCCTGGTCCGGGCGGTCCACACCGAGCTCGCGCACATAAAGAGGAAGGAAGGGGAGGACGAAGGCGAAGCCGGTGAAGACCACGAAGACCGTGGCCACCATCACGTATTGGTTCCGGCGCCAGGGCTCGAGGGCGAGGATCACGTGAGGAGCCAGACCTCGCCCACGGCCAGATCCCCCCGGATCTCGAGAGAGACGCGGGTCCGGCCGCTCGAGCCGAGCCGACGAGCGACCACGGCCGCCCCTCCCAGGAGGTGGAGGGCCGGAGGGTCGGCGATGTCGACCACGACGTCCCGCCAGCGCACGCCCCGGCTCCATCCCGTGCCCAGGGCCTTGCTCGCGGCCTCTTTGCCGGCGATCGCCAGGGCCACGGCCAAGACGCGGCCGGCATCCCGGGGCAGCCGGAGCGACTCCGCCGGCGCCATGATCCTGGCCAGGAACTGGTCGCCCCAGCGGGCGAGGATCTTCTCGACGCGGGAGGTCTCGACCAGGTCGACGCCGAGACCGACGACCAATGCCTTCCTCCCTGCCTCCCCCGGGGCGCGACGATAGCACGGCTGGCCACCGGGGTCGGATCGGGCCAGAATACCCCCCCGGGTTCCCCTGCGGGCCGGGCTTTCAGGGATATTGGCGTGGAGACGATCGGCGCGTTCCAGATCCGAAAGACCCTCGGGCGTGGCGTGACCGGCGTCGTCTACGAGGGATACGACCCGATGCGCGGCACCGTGGCCGCCGTGAAGGTCTTCACGGGGGTCACGAACAAGACGCCTGCGCTCAAGACGCGGCTTCTCCGCGACGCCCAGATGGCGGCGTCGCTGCACCATCCCAACATCGCGGGGGTGCTGGGGGTGGGGGAGCACGAGGGGCACCCCCTCGTGATCATGGAATGCATCGAGGGCGTCGACCTCGGGCAGGTGCTGCGCTCGAAGAAGCCCTTCCCGGTGGAATGGGTGCTCGACCTGTGGCGGCAGATGTGCGAGGGGCTGGCCTACGCCCACCGCAACCATCTCCTGCACCTGGACCTCAAGCCCGCGGACGTGCGGGTGACGCCGGCCGGCGAGGTCAAGCTCGTAGACTTCGGGGTGCAGCACCTCAAGTCGCTCGAGCGCTCGGGGAGCGGGCCCGCGGTGGGGGGGGTGCACTATCGCGCGCCCGAGCAGGTGGAAGGACGCAAGGCCGATCCGCGCGCCGACCTCTTCTCGGCGGCCGCAATCGTCTACGAGCTCCTCGCCCGCCGGCGCGCCTTCCCCGGGGACGACCTCACGACCGTCCTCCTGAACATCACCCGCGGGCGACCCGATCCCTCGGCCCTCCCTTATACCGCCTTCTCGCCGGGCCTGGAGGAGATCGTCCTCCGGGCGACGGCCCGCGATCCCCACGACCGTCCGGCTTCCTTCGAGGCGCTCCACGCCGAGCTCGTGGCGCTCGTCCGCGACACGGTGCCCCGCATCCGAACGGCCTCGGAGGCGGACGCTCCCGCTCCCGAGAAGGCAGAGAAGCCGGCGGCAGAGGCGGCGGAGCGGGAGCAGCTGCTGACCGAGCTTTTCCGGGCCCGCTCCGAGGATCACATGCAACGCGGGCTGGACATCTGCCGGCGCCTGCTGGAGCTGGACCCCGAGGACGAGGCCGCGCGAAAGGCGGCCCGGGAGATCGAGGCCGTCGTGCAGGACCGCGAGGTGGAGCAGCTCGTGGGACTGGCCCTTTCCTATGCCGCCGACGGGGACACCGAGCTCGCCACCAAGATCGCGGAGAAGGTCGAGCGCGTGGCCCCCTGGAGCCCGCGCTATCTCCAGCTCCAGGTCTACCTGGACGAGGTGGCGGCCCGCCAGACCGTCGACCGCCTGGTGGCGACCGCGCGCCAGGCCCTGAACTACGACCGGATCGAGGAGGCCCGGTCGGCCGCCGAGGAAGCGCTGAGCCTGCTTCCCGGCTTCCCCGCCGCCCAGAGAGTCCTCGACGAGCTGGTGCCCACCAACCCTTCGGTCTCCGACGCCCCCGAGGCCGACGCTGCGGAGGGGGACGAGGTGGAGATGGCTCCCCCATCCGGCACCCCCTTCGCGGACGAGGGGGGGGCCGCGCTGCCCCCCCTCCCGGCCGCGACGGAGCCGGCCCCCGACCGGCGACAAGTGGAGTCCCTCACCTCGGCCGCCCTCCGCCACTTCGTGGGAAACGACCACGGCAAGGCGCGCCAGGCCGTGGAACAGGCCCTGGCCCTCGATCCCGGGAACCGGCGGGCCCTCGAGTTGCAGAAAATCCTCGGGGCGCTGAGCTGACGGCTTATAATCCTTGTTGGTCTTGAGTTAGGAGGTCCCTATGCGCTTACCGTACGGCGCAGCCCTCACGGCGGCGTTTCTGCTCGTGGCGGCGGCGAGCCCGGCCCAGAGCCTGAGCGATGCCGCGGCCAAGGAGAAGGCGAGAAGGAAGACCGTTCCGCCGACCAAGGTCATCACCGACGACGACCTGCGGACCGGCGGCGGAACGGTGAGCAGCCCGGGGACGGAAACCGGGACCCCGGCGCCGAGCCCCTCGCCGGGCGAGGGCGGGGCGGCCTCGGCAAAGAAGCCGAAGTCCGAGGACGAGCAAAAGGCGGAGGCCCAGGCGGATTGGAGGAAGAGGCTGGACGCCGCCAACAAGGAGGCGGCGGCGGCCCGGGACCTCGTCAACCAGATCCAGAGTGCGCTGAACGACACGAGCGGCGGCGTCTTCACCCCGCGCCGCGCCGGCTTGCAGACCCAGCTCGAAGACGCGCAGAAGCAGCAGACCGCCGCCGAGCAGAAGATCGCGAGCCTGACGGAGGAGGGCCGCCGCAACGGCTGGCGGTAGGCGCTCTCAGTAGCCCACGCGCTCCAGGCGGAGGAGCAGGGTCCGGTCGGCGTTCAGCTCGACCCGCCGCAGCGCCGACTGCGAATCGAACGTGAAGCTTCCTCCGCGCGCGGGGAGGAGCACCGTCCGCGCGTCCCGGCCGGCGTCGGTCACGAGAGTGACGCCGAGGGGCACGGGCCCGGGAAGATCCTGGGCCTCGATGCGCACGGTGGTTCGGGACCCGGACGCCGTGGTTGCCGACCGCCAGGCATACCGGAGGCGGGGAAGGCTGGTGCCGTAGATCCACTCTTCGAAGTAGGGCCGCAGATCCTGTCCGCTCGCTGCCTCCAGCGCCTCGCGCAGGTCGTCCGTGCCCGCCTTCGCGAACAGGAATCGATGCTGGAACTCGCGCGCGCCGCGAAAGAACGCGTCGTCGCCGACGATCGCGCGCAGCATGTGCAGTACGTAGGCTCCCTTGTCGTAGACGATGGACCGGAAGATCTGGGCGTCCCCCTTGACGTGCCCGAGCCGGTGGCCCAGGTGGATGGGGCCCGTAGCCGTGTAGCGCCACGCCCAGCGCGCGAAGCGGTCGAGCACCGCCCGGAAGGCGGCCTCCCCCCGGCTCTCCCGTACCCAGAGCGCGGCCGCGTACTGCGCCCATCCTTCCGATAGCCACCGCTCGCGATAGTTGGCGGGGGCCACCGCCTGCCCCCACCACTGGTGCGAGAGCTCGTGGGCAAGGAAGAAGCCCGGGACGTCGCTGAAGTTCGCGGGGTCCTCGGGCAGGGTCCGGTTGGCCAGCAAGGCGGGACGGAGCTGGATGAGGATGAGGCCGGGGGGGCTGTGACCTCCCGGCGTGCGCCACTCGGTGACGGCCAGGTTGAGGAAGGGGTAGGGACACGGTCCGAAACGCCCGCGGAAAAACGCGAGGACCGCCTCCGCGCTGAGCATCAGGTCCTGAGCGGCGCCGCGGGTGCGCGGGAGGCCGAAGCCCCGGAGCGCGAGGTCGCCCTCCTGCCGCAGGCCGAGGTCCACGAAGCGCCCGACCGCCGCGGTCAGGTACTTTGCCGGCTGCTCGAGACGATACTCGGCGAACGTCCCCCGCTCGGTGGTGCCGGAGGCGACGAGCTCGCCTCCCGAGACCACGAGCACGCCGGGCGGGCCCTCCAGGCGCAGGCGCGCCCGGGCGTAGTCGTCGTTGTCGCCGCGCGGGTACCAGGCCGTGCGGTTGGTATAGACGGGGACGCGCTCCACGAAGGGCTCGTCGTCCTGTGACGCGGCGATGGGGGGGACCACGACCTGGAGACCCTCCTGCTCGATGGGGGCGGGGTCGTGCGAGCCCGCGTAGCGAACGCGGAGCGTGATGTCTCCCACGCGTCCCGAGAGCGGGCCCAGGGCGACGACGAGGCTGTTCTGGTCGCGCACGCGGAAGAAGAGGTGGTTCCCTCCCTCCGGCGAAGTCACGGAGAGCACACGGAGGGAGTCGTGCAGGCGCAGGCGCACGGTGGACACGGCGTTCAGGAGCCGGATGCGGAGGGTATCCTCGCCGGACAGGCCGAAGACGTCGGGTTGGAAGCGGACGCGCAGGTCGTGGGAGACGATGTCCATGGTGCGCCCGTCGTCCTCGCTGTAGCGCGCGGGGCGGCCTCCCGAGGGGTAGCTGCAGATCTGGATGCGGCGCTGGCGATCGAAGAAGGTCACGTCCTCCGCGTCGCCGCTCGAGAGGTTGTAGGTGAGCGTGCCTCGTCTGCCCGTCTCGAAGGTCACGGACGCGTCGCCCACTCCCGGCATCAGCCACCAGGGTGAGCGGGGGAGGCTGGCGTCGAGCAGGAAGGTCTTCTGCGACTGCTCCCGGTAGAAGCGCTGGGCGGAGGGCAGGCGCCGGGCCGCATCCGGATCCGGGTCGAATCGTACCGGGGAGAGCACGCTGTGGAGGTCGCTCGGATGGATCCGCACGAAGGCCACGCTCACCCGCTCGCGCAGCTCTTCGGCCCCGTAGAACTGCCGGAGCTGCTCGCGCTCCGCCGCGGGCTGGGGCCGGAAGCGCACCTCGCCTTCTCCCGCGAAGACGAGGAGGGTCGGGCCCAGGCTGGGGGGGGCGGTGAAGAGGGTTCCCCGATGGAACTTCAGCTCGAAGTCCTCCAGCGTGATCGCGAGTCCGTCCGCCCGGAAGCCCGCGGGATCGAGGGAGAGATGGACGAGGCCGTCCACCGCTCCCAGCTCGTCCCGGGCGACAATCACCCACCCGCGGCCGCGCCGGGCGAGCTCGAACCGCCAGTCCGCCACCAGCCCGCGCGGCTCCTTGGCGAAGAAGACCTCGGCATGGACTTGCACGGTCGTGGCCCCCGGGGGGGGCGTGGGCCGCTTGAGGTTGATCCGGGTCTCGTCGCCGCCGAAGAAGGACCGGGCCACCTCCGCCTGCGCCTCCTGCTCCTCCGCGCTCACGTCCCAGAGAGCGAGGTAGGCCGCCGTATCGCGGGCCTGCCACGCCGCCTCCAGCCGGTCGAGCACGGCGTCCAGATCCTGCGCCGAAGCGGGCGAAGCCCCTCCCCCGAGCCACAGGAGCACGGAGAGGAACCCGGGGAACAGGCGGGGGCGTGGCCTCACGCGCGCGCGTCCGGGATGGGGCCGGCCACGAGAGGACCGGGCAGGCGCACGCGGAACACGCTGCCTTCGCCGGGGCGGCTCTCCACGTCGATCGAGCCGTGGTGGAGGCGCACGATCTCGCGGGCGAGGTAGAGGCCCACCCCGGCGCCCCGACGGCGGCGGGTCAGCCCCCCGTCGACCATGTAGAACTTCTCGAAGATCCGCGGGATGTGCTCGGGAGGGATGCCCACTCCCGTGTCCTGCACCTCGAGCGTCCCGAAGGGCCCCTCGGAGCGTCCGCGCACCACCACCCGGCCGCCGGCGTCGCTGTACTTGAGCGCGTTGTCGACGAGCTTGCGCACCAGGTGGTCGAGGAGGGTGGGGTCGCCGTGCACCCGCACCGGCTCCGGGGGGAACTCCAGCTCGAGCTCGATGCCCTTCTTGGCCGCGCGCAGGCGCAGGGGGTCGACGGAGGCCGCGGCCACGTCCCGCAGGTCGACGCTCTGGAGGGCGAGGCTGCGCGCGCCTTCCTCCTCGATCCGGCTCACCTCGATGAGGGTGTCGACCATGTCGATGATCTGGTCGCAGCTCTCCACGATCACGCGCATGACCTCGGAGATCGACCCGTCGGGGGGAGAGCCCTCGGTCATGAGGTGCTCGCCGTAGCCCCGGATCACGGTGAGGGGCGTGCGGAACTCGTGGCTCACGTTGCGCAGGTACTGGTTGCGGAGCCGGTCGAGGTGCTCCAGGCGCTCGTTGGCCTCGCGCGCACGGCTCAAGTGGGCGCGGGCCTCGGTCTCCATGTCCCGGGCGCGGGCCGCGGTGTCGAGAAGCTCCACGTTCTTGCCCTGGAGCTCGCGGTTCGTCTCGTGGAGACGGGCCTGGATCTCGTGCAGGTAGGAGCTGGTGGTCCCGCCCATGAAGGCGCAGAAGAGCAGGCCGACGGCGTGGAGGGCCCCCTCCGGACTCTCGGGGGTGATGGCGGCGAGCCCGAGAACGATCAGGGCGTCGACCGAGCCCATGGCCATGGCGTAGCGGAGCCCGCCCCTCACCGACACCGCCACCACGTGGGCGTAGAGGAGCAGCCAGATCGGGCTCAGCAGCCCCCCCGAGTAATAGGACCCGGCGCCGACCGCGAGCGCGTCCACGACGTCGTGGGCGATCTTGAGGCTGCGACTCCGCTCCGGATGGCGGCGCCTCAGGAAGCGGACCGCGAAGAAGAAGGCGATCCAGGTGATGCCGGTGAGACTGGCGGGGAGAGGCCGGGTGCGCGGGCTCGTCCACAGCAGCGCGAGCGCGAGGAGAGCGAGACCAGCGGAGAGCCCGCGGGCGAGGGTGGTGATCCACTCCTTCCTGCGATAGAGGTCCGCCTCGCTGCTTGTGGCTCTAGGCGTGTCCATCAGCGCGCGCCGTCAAGTAGACCATACGGCCATTCGCCCTCAAAGGTGCCCAAGGGGCGAGGCCATCCGCCTCGTCTACTTGAAGTAGCCGCTCACGTCCAGCACGAGGCCCACGGCACTCGCCGAGCCATTCCTGACCTTGATCGTGCCGCTCCCGTCCGCGGCGAGGGCCACCACGGAGTTGTTGCCCCGCGTCTGTCCGGCGGAAAAGTTGACGGTGCTGACGAACGGCGCGGCGACGGCGTCGCCCGCGTAGAGCGTCAGGTAGCCCACGCCCACGGTCTGGACCGCGGTCACGTTGACCGAGACCGCGCGGGCATCGTTGGGGATAGTGCAAAGACCGGTCACCGGGAAGCTCCGGACGGTACCCGGGCCCAGCGCAGGGCCTCCCGAAGGGCCGGCCGCGCCGCGGGTGTCCGCAAGGCGGCACGGAGTGACGGTATGGAAGCGGGTCGCCCCGCAACCGGGGAATCGGAAGGACCCGATCCGCGTGCTCCAGTTGGAGGTTCCGCTGCTCATCAGGTACGCGTTCGTGTAGTAGAAGGTGCAGTCGTCCACCGGATCGAGGGCGAGCGAACTCAGGCTGCCCCAGCCGCTCTCGGTCAATTGGGAGCCGCTGCCCTCGATGACACTCGTTTCCGCCTGCAGCGTCCCTGGGGCGATCGGACGGCGTCCGCCCCGCATATCGAATGGAGGGATACACGCTGCTGCTCGACACGCTGTAGCCGAGCGCGATGTCCCCCGAGCGGTCCATCGCGACACTGCCGATCCAGCGATGGCTCGAGTCGGGTGAGTACGTTCCCTGCTGGTGCACGGTGGGCACACCGCCCGGATCCCGGATCTCGTACCAGCGGATCCCCGTGACCCCGCCCCCGTCCACCGAGTGGTTGACGAGCAGCGACTCGTGGTCCCCGAAGTTTCGGTAGGCGACGCGATCCATGAGCCGATCGCCATGTGAGTCCAGGAGCTGCGCCGTGCCCGGCTGGGGAATGCAGGGTGCGCCCGCGCACGCCCGAGCGAAAGGAGCGACGGCAACTGGCGTGGGCCCGGTGATTGAGGAGGAGGGTCCGGTGAAGTTGACATGGAACTCCCATAGGTTGAGGGAGTCGTTGCCCAACGTCAGCAAATGATTGGAGGACCCCGCGGGAGGGGGCGCGGATCCCTCGAGGTTCGAGGGTGTGAATCCTCCGTGACCGACGGGCACGGGGAGGGCACAGGTTGCCCTCGGGATGAGGACTCCCAGCAAGGGGCCTCGCTCGATGGCGCACACGAAGGCGTCCTCGAAAGGCAGCAACCCGAGCACGTCGGCGGCGACGTAGTATGCGTCGGGCCAGATCCCGAGCCGGGCCGAGACGAAGGTCGCGCCGGGCTTGCCGACCGCGTAGCTCCGCCAACTGCCGCTGGCGTCGGACGTCGTGGACACGGCGAGACACAGCCAGGCACTGCCATTTCGAGCCGTTTGCAGCGCGACCCATCGATTCGCTCCCGTATCGTGACGCACCGTCAGCGGCCCGGGATTGATGGTGCAGCTGGCAAGCGTGGTCCAGAGCGTGGCGGGCGATGCGGGGCCGAAGAGCAGGACGCCCGTCGTCTTGTCGAAGATCGCGAAGGAGTCATTTGCGTACTGCACGTACTGCGTCGCTCCGACGGCGCCGTTGGCGTGGGCGGGAACTCCCGCGGGCACGAAGCCGTAGTCGCCGTTCCCCAAACCGGCGAAGTTGAGGGCCGGATTGCCCCGCGCGGGCGCAGCGGGCCGGAGCGGGATGTCCCGCAGGGGCGGCGATACGCCGCCGTCGATGAGGATGGGGACCCGATCATCGGCCTGGCGCGCGGCCGCCCGCAGGGTCGGAGCCGGCCGGAGGAGAGCGAGCGCCAGGAGCACGAGCGGGGGCAGCGTTACCCGGAGGCGGGAGGTCCCGCTTGCGGTCATGCGTCCTCTCTCAATAACGATGGCGGCAAGCACAACGATGCCCGCGTGCCCCTCTCCGTGTCAATGGCCACCCGAGCCGGCACATAATGGGCGGGTGACCCTGTTCGACCGGCGCCGCCTGCCGCCCTCCGTCTTCAAGCTGGACGTGGAGCGGATGCGCCAGGGCTGGTACTCCGACAAGTACTTCATCAACATCGCGCGCACCCTGGCCGAGCTGGCGCGCCAGGGCTACCGCTTCGGCGGGCACGCGCCCCCGACCTCTCCGACCTCGACGTCGACCTCCGCAACGTGGACGTGGGCTCCATCGAGGTCGAGATGCAGTGGTTCCCGCGCCGGCGGCCCTCCTGCGTGGTGGTGGGCGTGGACAAGGCCCTGGCCATGCTCCAGGAGTGCACGGGCTACTTCGACGACGCCGGGGCGCTTCGTGAACACCTTCGACCGGATGGAGGTGTGGGCGGTCCACGACGGCAGCGAGGCCGCCTTCGAGGGCGACGTCATGAACGTCACCCCGGTCATGCGCGTGCGCGGCCGCTACCGCGACTTCGCGATCCTCGAGACGCCCGACCCTGGGCGCGCTCACCCGCGGGCAGCCGGGTCGCCACCAACGTCTACGAGGTGCTGAAGGCGGCCCGCGGCAAGCAGGTGCTCTTCTTCCCCGCGCGCTTCGACGCCCACGAGGTGCAGGCGGCCGACGGCTACGCGTACCAGGTCGCGGTTCAGCTCTTCAACCAGAACTACGGCAAGAGCCTGTCCGCCTTCGTCTCCACCGACGCCCAGGGCGACTGGTGGGGCGGGCGCGGGGGGCGGAACCGTGGCCCACGGGGCGATCGCCTGCTTCCTGGGCGACACCGCGGAGGCCACCATGGCCTTCGCCGCCACCCGGCCCCCGGACATCCCGCGGATCGCCCTCGTCGACTTCCGGAACGACTGCGTCGGGACCTCGCTGCAGGTGATCCGCACCATGTTCCGTCGCTACCTGGAGCTCCTGAAGGCCGGGCGCACGGAGGAGGCGGGCAAGTACAAGCTCTTCGGCGTGCGGCCCGACACCTCCTCCAACCTGCGCGACGTCTCCGTTCCGCCCCTCGGGGACAAGCGGCTCGACTGCGGCGTCAACCCGCGCCTCGTCTTCCCGATGCGCGAGGCCATCGACCGGGAGTGGCAGAGCTGGGCGCTCTCGCGGCGAGGACGCCCGCGCTCGCCGAGCAGTACTGCCGCGACGTGAGGATCGTGGTGACCGGGGGCTTCACCCCGGCCAGGATCCGGCAGTTCGAGGACCTGCGCGTCCCCGCCGACGTCTACGGCGTCGGCTCCTGGCTCCTCTCCTCCTGCGACGTCTGCGGCACCAACAACGACTTCACCGCGGACGTGGTGCGGGTGCGGATCGACGGGAAGTGGTACGACCTGGCCAAGACCGGCCGCAAGGCCTGCGACAACCTCATGCTCGAGAAGGTTCGCTAGGCTCGGAGCCATGGGCCCCTCGGTCGCCGCCGAGTCCGTCTCCATCCTGGCCGCGTTCCTGGCCGGGCTCGTCTCCTTCTTGTCTCCCTGCGTCCTGCCCATCGTCCCCGGGCTACCTGTCCTTCATCAGCGGCGTGAACGTCGCCCAGCTCAAGGGCCAGGAGCCGCCGCCCGCCCTCACCCGGCGCGTCTTCCTCACCGGACTCGCCTTCGTCCTGGGCTTCTCCACCGTCTTCGTGTCCCTGGGCGCGGCCGCCACCCTCGTGGGGGCGCTCCTCCAGCAGCACAAGCGGGCCCTCGGGATCGTGGGCGGGGTCGTGATCGTGGTCCTGGGCCTCCACACGATGGGCGTGATCAAGATCGACTGGCTCCTCGCCGAGAAGCGGGCCGACGGTGCGGACGAGGCCCCTGGGACTGCTCGGCGCCTACGTGGTGGGGCTCGCGTTCGCCTTCGGCTGGACGCCCTGCATCGGGCCGATCCTGGGGGCGATCCTGCTCTATGCCTCGCAGCAGGAGACGGTGGGCCATGGGGTGGTGCTTCTCTCCGCCTATTCCGCCGGCCTCGGCCTGCCCTTCCTCGCCTCCGCCCTCGCCATCAACGGGTTCTTCCGTGCCTTCGGCCGCCTGCGCGGCTCGATGCGCGCGATCGAGGTCGGAGCGGGGGCTCTGCTGGTCGGGGTGGGCGTCCTCCTGCTCACCGACCGCCTGACCCTGCTCGCGCGATATTTCTCGAAAGCTTTCCCGTTTCTCGCCACACTGGGATGAGCATTCGGTAGCCAGGGGACGGGTAATCCTGCCCGTCGATTGCTGATTGCTGCCGCTCGCGGAATAATGGCGGGATGCGCCGAGCCGCTCTCCTCCTCGTGCTATCGGTCACCGCCTGCGCCGCCCCCCCGAAGCTCGAGGATCGTCCGGCCCCCCCTTTCGACCTGCCCGACCTCACGGGGGCACGGGTGAGCCTCGATTCCCTCAAGGGCAAGGTGGTGGTCCTCGATTTCTGGGCCACCTGGTGCGGGCCCTGCATCAAGGAGATCCCGGAGTACGCGGACTTCTGGAGGAAGAACCAGCCCCGCGGCATCGAGGTGGTGGGGGTGGTGGTGGACTCGGGCGACCCCCAGGAGATCCTCGACTTCATCCGCGAGTACAAGATCCCCTACCGGCAGGTCCTGGGCGACGAGAAGGTCCAGGAAGCCTACGGCGTCGACCAGGGGTATCCGACCACCTTCGTGATCGACCGGCAGGGCCGCATCCGCTTCAAGGCGCTGGGGGCCGTGCCCGCGAAGTTCAAGAAGCTCCAGGAGACCGTGGACGCCGCCCTCGCCTCCTGAGGCGTCCGCTCTCCTTTTTCCGATCGAGGTAGCCGTCGTGAGTGTGACCCAGGAACAAGTGCTGTCGGCGCTCCGCACCGTCCAGGATCCCGACCTGCACAAGGACATCGTGACCCTCGGCTTCGTCAAGGACGTGAAGATCGCGGGGGGCGAGGTCGACTTCACGATCGAGCTGACCACACCCGCCTGCCCGGTGCGCGACCAGATGAAGGCGGAGGCCGAGGAGAAGGTCAGAGCCCTCCCCGGGGTCGCCGCCGCCCGCGCGAAGATGACCGCGGACGTGAAGGCGCGCGGCGGGTTCGGCCGGCAGCAGGTGCCGGGCATCCGCAACATCCTGGCGGTGGGGGCGGGCAAGGGCGGGGTCGGCAAGTCCACCACCGCGGTGAACCTGGCGGTGGCCCTGGCCATGAAGGGCGCGCGCGTCGGTCTCATGGACGCCGACGTCTACGGCCCCAACATCCCGCAGATGCTGGGGGTCGACCGACCAGCCCGAGGTGAGCGAGGACAAGAAGATGGTCCCGCCCGAGGCCCACGGCATCAAGCTCATCTCCATGGGCATGCTCGTCCCTCCCGACCAGCCCATCATCTGGCGCGGTCCCATGCTCCACGGCGCCGTCCAGCAGTTCATGCGCGACGTCCTCTGGGGCGAGCTCGACTACCTGGTGGTGGACCTGCCTCCCGGTACCGGCGACGTGGCCCTGAGCATGGCCCAGAGCGTGCCCATGGCAGGGGCGGTGGTGGTGACGACCCCGCAGGGGGTGTCCGTCTCCGACGTGCGCAAGGCGGTGGCCATGTTCCGCCAGCTCAACATCCCGATGCTGGGCGTGATCGAGAACATGAGCTACTTCGTCTGCGGTCACTGCGGCGAGAAGACCGAGATCTTCGGCAGCGGGGGCGGCCGGAAGATGGCGGACGAGATGCAGATCCCCTTCCTCGGGGAGGTGCCCATCGACACCCGCGTCCGCTCGGGGGGCGACGAGGGACAGCCGATCGTGGCCGCTTTTCCGGAATCCCCCGCGGCCCGGGCCTTCGCCGAGGTGGCGGGCAAGGTCGCGGCCCAGGTGTCGGTCCAGAACATGCGCGTGCTGCGGGTCATCCAGACCGCCTGAAGGGCCTCCCGATAGCGGATGTCAATGCCGTTCCTACCAATGATTGACAAAAGTACGGAACGGCGCCCATGCTCCTGACGTAGTAGCTTCCGTGGACCCGCCCGACCTCCGGACTCTCGATCCCGCCGACCGTCGTCTGCTGCTCGTGCTGTCCCGCGACGGCCGCCGCTCGGCGGCGGCCCTCGCCAAGGACCTGGGCCTCTCCCGCCAGGCCGTGGCCCTGCGACTCAAGGCCCTGGAACGCCGGGGCGTGATCCGCGGCTACCGGGCGGTAGTGGACCCGGGCGCGCTCGGGCTCGCGGTGCGCGCGCAGATCCGGCTCGCCCTCGACGGCGCGGCCCCGCGGGAAAGAGAGAAGGACCTCGTGCGCCGGCTCTCCGCGAGCCCCCTCGTCCGGTCGGTCTATCGCGTGAGCGGCGAGGACTGCTTCGTGGCCCAGGTGCAGTGCCGGCGGATCGAGGACGTCAACGTGCTCCTCGCCGACCTCAAGAAGAGCCGGGCCATCCAGTCGTCACGGACCGCCTTCGTGCTGGAAACGCTCGTCGACAAGGGCGGCCTCGGGCCCGTGGAGGGCGCCCTGCTCCCGGAGGAGGGGTGATGCCCAGGCACCGCCGCCTGCTGCTCCCCTGGCTCGCGCTGCTGGTGGTCTGGACCGTCTGGGGCTCCACCTACCTCGCGATCCGGGTGGTCGTCCGCGAGATGCCCCCCTTCGCCGCGGCCAGCCTCCGCTTCCTCACCGCGGGCGCGGTCATGGCCGTCCTCGCCTTCGTCGTGGACCGCCGCGACGGCTGGCCGACGAGACGGCAGTGGCTCGACTACTCGCTCATCGGCGTGCTCCTCCTCGCGGTGGGCAACGCGCTCGTGATGTGGTCGGAGAAGACGATCCCCAGCGGGATCGCGGCGCTCATCGTGGCCACGGTGCCCGTCTGGATCGTGCTCCTCGACGGTTTGCGTCCGGGCGGCCAGGCCTGGACCGCGCGCCTCTGGGCGGGCGCGATCGTGGGCTTCGCCGGGGTCGCGCTCGTGGCCCGGCCCGGGGGCGGTCTCGCCGACGGCCATTGGCGCGGGATCCTCGCCCTCCAGATCGCCGCCCTCTCCTGGACCGTGGGCTCCCTCTACGCCAAGCACCTGCCCGAGCGCCTGCCGGTGCTGACCGCGTCCGCGGTGGAGATGCTGGCGGGGGGGGCGTTCCTCTTCCTGGAGTCCCGTCTCACGGGCGAGAGCCTGGCCCAGCTGGCCGCGGCTTCGTCCACCGCCTGGCTGGGGCTCGCCTACCTCGCGGTCTTCGGGTCGCTCGTGGGCTTCACGGCCTTCGCCTACTGCCTCAACGAGCTGCCCGCGAGCACGGTGGGCACCTACGCGTACGTCAACCCGGTGGTGGCGGTGGCCCTGGGCGCCATCATCCTGGGCGAGCCGATCTCCGCGGGCCTCCTCCTCGGCGGCCTGCTCATCCTCGTTTCCGTGCTGGTGTCCACGATGTCGTCGGGCCGCCAGGCCGCTCCCCGACCGCAGGCGACCGAAGAAGCGGCCTAGCAGCGCTAGTAGAGAAGATACGGCGCGCGCCGACGCCGGAAGGCGGTGGCCTCGCGCCGCCAGCCCGAGGCGAGTTGCCGGGGCGAGATCCCGTCCTCGATCGCCTTCCTGACCCGATCCGTCCCGCAAAGGATGTCGATGGGCCGCTTCACGTACTCGTACTCGTACGGCGGGTCCCGCCAGGCGAAGCGCCCCGGAGCCTGGCGGCGCGCGTGGTGGATGAGCAGCAGGTAGGCCAGGAAGGCCGGGAACCGGCCCCGGTCGGTCACGTGGACCTGCACCCCGCCGCAGAGCACGCCCGCGTGCTTCTGGAAGGTGGGGGTGAAGAAGAGGGGCCGGAAGCGCGCGCCCGGTATCCGCTCGCGCTCCAGGTCCCGGGCGAGCGCCCAGGGATCGAGCCACGGCGCGCCCACGAGCTCGAAGGGCCGCGTGGTGCCCCGGCCCTCCGAGAGGTTCGTGCCCTCGATGAGGCAGCCTCCGGGGTAGACGAAGACGGTATCGACGGTCGGCACATTCGGGGAGGGAATCACCCAGGGCAGACCCGTGTCCTCGAAGTGCATGTCGCGCCGCCAGCCCTTCATGCGCACGACCCGGAGGTCGGCCTCCAGGCCCAGCTCCTGGCGGAAGAGCAGGGCGAGCTCTCCCACGGTGAGGCCGTGGCGCACGGCGAGGGGATGCAGGCCCACGAAGGAGCGGTACTCCGGCTCGAGCACGTTTCCGTCCACGACCTCGCCGCCCAGGGGGTTGGGACGGTCCAGGACCACCATCGGGAGACCCGCTTGCGCGCAGGCCTGGAGCACGTGGAGCATCGTGTAGACGAACGTGTAGTAGCGCGCGCCCACGTCCTGGACGTCGAAGACCATGGCCTGCAGCCCGGCCAGCATCTCGCGGGTGGGGACGCGGGTCTTGCCGTAGAGGCTGTGGACGGGGAGGCCGCTCTGGGGATCGCGGCCGTCCGCCACCTCGACCAGGTCCTGGGCGTCGGCCCAGATCCCGTGCTCGGGACCGAAGAGGGCGGCGAGCCGGAACGCGCGCGAGGAGCGCAGGGCGAGCGACGCGTGCATGAGGTCGGAGGTCACCGAGGTCGGGTTGGCCACGAGGCCGAGGCGGCGACCGCGAAGCCGGCCCGGACGCGCGAGCAGCTCTTCGAGCCCGGTGCGGACCCGCGTCCTCGTGCCGGCGGACGAGCGGCGGGCCACTACTCGACGTACTTGAGGGAGAAGCTCCCGCTGGGCGCCGCCTTGCCGCCGGAGCCGCGCTGGATGGTTCCGGTGATCGTGTCCGTCTGGACGTTTCCGCTGAAGAGCCGGGGTGAGCCGGCGATGTCGGCTCGGAAGCGCAGCGTTCCCTTGTCGTAGCCGAGCTCGCGAAGGGGCGAGTCCACCTTCACGCTGCCCGCGGTCGAGCTGAGCGTGCCCGAGAGCCGGGCTCCTTCCGCTTGCAGGCGCACCTGCAGGCTGCGCACGACCCCGCCTTCGTCCATCGTGCCCTCCCACAGCCCCTCCACCGTCACCATTGCGCGCGCGGGCTCGTCGGGCACCAGGAGCGTCATCTCGCGCAGGGCCTTGGCGAGCGTCGTGGTCAGGGGCAGGACGATCCCCACCGGCACGCCCGCGCCGGGGGCCTGCCGCTGCGCGGTCGAGTAGAGGTCGCTCAGGACCTTGCCGCGAGGGGTCAGGGCGATGACCTTGAGCGGCCGCTGGCGCAGCACGAACAGGCTGAAGTAGTCCTGGAGGAGGGCCGTCCAGTAGGCGGCGACGGAGCGCGGGCTGGCCCGCCGCGGTTTCTTGCTGCCGGCCTCCCAGGGCTTCGTGTACGCGGCCGCGTCCCCGGGTGCGACCACGACGAGGGGGTCGGGCTTTCCCACCAGCGCGACGCAGGGGGAGGGCTTGTCGCGGAGCTCGAAGGCCGGCGGCTGGCTCCCCGCCTCGCTCACCATGCCGTTCAGCGCGGTCGCCAGCCGGGCCGCGCGCTCGGCGGTGGAGGCGGCGTCGCCCTTCTCTCCGAGGAGCAGGAACGGGCCGATCTCGGTGGAGACGAAGGCGAGGTCCTCCGTCGGGTATTCGGTCACGGGGGCGGCGTAGAAGCGCGGGGTGTAGATCGAGGACGAAGCGCGGGTGAGCACGAAGGTGGCCGAGGTCGTGGACTCCTTGCCCTGCGCCCGCACGTGGACCTCCGCGCTGAGCGTCCCTTCGCCCTTGGGCGTCACCGGGGCCACCACGGTCAGCTCCGTCGGGGTGGCGGCGAGGACGAGCGCGGGCTGTCCCGAGAACGTGACTTCGTTCTGGGGCGGGTTGGGATCGAAGCCGCGTCCCGCAATGACCACGCGGTCTCCGGCCTGCCCGCTCTTCGGCGTGGCTCCCGACACCAACGGGAGCCGGCCCAGGAGCAGGTCCATCGACTTGGCCACGTCGCTACCGACGCTGACCGTGACCTGGGACTTCAGGCCCTCCACGGCGGGGATGGCGGGCACCACCACGCGTATCTGGTCGGGTTGGGCTTCCTTCACCTCTGCGGCCATTCCGCCGATGACCACGGACAGCGGCGTGCCGCTCAGGTTCTGGCCCTTGATCAGCAGCGCGTCCCCGGGCATGACCACGTCGGGCTCGAGAGCCGTGACCTTGAGCGCGCGATAGATCTTCAGGGTGACGGGCCGCGATTTTCCGCCCGCGGTCTCCACCACGACGGGCACGTCCACCTGCCCCGAGGCGGCCAGGCCCGCGGGCACCGTCACCGCGAGCTGGGTGTCCGTGGCGGAGGTGACGAGCGCCGTCTGCTCCCCGATGCGCACGGCGTTGCCCGTGGCCTCGGTCACGAAGTGGCGTCCGCTCAGCGTGACCGTCTGCCCCGGTTCGCTCCGCGCGGGCTGCACCGACTCGAGGACAGGGGGGGTCTTCCAGAACCGCTTGAAGGCGTAGTAGCCGCCCCCGACGAGGACCACGAGGACGAGGCCGCCGATCGCGGCGGGGGGGATGCTCGGCCCGCTCCGCCGCGCGGCCTTGGCCTTCTTCGCCGCCTTGGGGGCGCGAGCGGGCGGGGCCGGCGCCGGCACCTCCAGCGGCTCCCGCGTGCGCTCCCCCCCGATCGACGGTTGTTCCGTGAGGTAGTCCGGCTTCGGCGCCGGCCGTTTGGCCTCTGCGGAGGGCGGGGGCGCCGGGGGCGGCGGGGGCGGCGGCGGCGGGGGCGCGAAAGAGGGCGGGGGGGGTGGAGGGGGCACCGACGGCGCGGGAGGCGGCGGAGGCGGCACGGGCGGGACCTGCTCCGGCTCGATCCGGTGCGCGGCCTCGGGTTCCACCAGCCGCAGGGGCTCGTCGTCGCGCTTGATCGCGATCGTCTCCGGGACGTCTTCGAAGGGTGAATCGGCTAAAGGCGAACCGGCGAAGGGCGTGATACCGGCGGAGTTGTCGACGGGGGCCAGGGCGGCTCCGCCCAACGGCATCTTCACGATGAGCTTGGCGCTTCCCTTCGAGCCGGGAGGTCCCAGACAGATGCGGTCGCCGTCCTGCAGGACGTGCTCCCCCTCGATCTTCTCGCCGTTCACGTAGGTGCCGGTCGCGCTGCCCCCGTCGGACAGGACGAGACCACGTGCTCCGCGCCGGACCTGAGCGTGGGCCGGCTCGACGTTGCCGAGGAGAAGCTGGAGGTCCGCGTCCGAGCTCGCGCCCAGGATTCGAGCCTTGGGGGAATCGTCGATCTCGAAGGCGGTCCCATCCAGGGGCCCGCCGGTGACGATCAGCGTGGGAACGGTGACGGAGTCGCTCACCGAGCTGAGCCCTCCCGCGAGGCGGTTGGAAACACTGGACTTACCGCGTGGGCATTCAACCACACGGGTCCCGCGCTGTCAACGGACCAGCTTACGGGAGAGGCGTACCGGGCCGGTATGAGAACTCTCGTTGACAGCCCCTTCCGCGCGGTGCTACGGTCCGGCCAGAAGGGGCAGTTTCTCCAGAATCGAGGCGGGTTCACCAGAATGAGGAAGGCGGCATCCCCGGAGCCGTGGGAGAAGGCCCCTTCCGAGAACGACCTCCGGCAGCTTCGTATCCCGTTCGTGCGGCGGGCCACCCTGATGTTTCGCGATCACGAGGAGGACGTCTTCACGATCGACCTCGGGGTGGAGGGGGTCTTCGTGGAGCGGCGCGACCCCTTGAAGGTCGGCCAGGAGCTCCAGATCCGCTTCGCCTTCCCGGAGAGCGAGATTCCCCTGCAGGCCCGGTGCCGGATCGCCTGGTGGCACCCGGAAGGCGCGGCCCTCTCCTCCAAGTCGCTTCCCGCGGGGGCGGGCCTCGAGTTCGTCGAGATGTCCGAGTCGGACCGCACCCGGCTGCGCGACCAGCTCCTCGCCTACTGCCGGCAGCACCCGCGGGTCCGGCGCTTCCTGCGCCACTGGCCGCAGGCCGAGCGCGAGGGCGACGACCCGTGAAGAAGCTGGGCGCGCTCGTCGAAGGACGCGAGGTCTATCACGTGAGCGCGGATCAGAGCGTGCGCGAGGTGGCCCGCTACATGACGGAGCGGAGGGTGGGAGCGGTGCCCGTGCTCGAGGGGACGCGCCTGGCCGGGATCCTCTCCGAGCGCGACATCATGAGCCGGGTGGTGGCCCCCGGCCGCGATCCCGACGCGGTGAAAGCGGGCGAGATCATGACCCGCGACCTCGTGGTGGCCGGGCCCGAGGATCCCTACGAGGACGGGGTGCGCAAGATGAAACAGGCCGGCTGCCGCCACCTGCCCCTCGTGGAGAAGGACCGCTTTCTGGGCGTCGTGTCGCTGCGCGATCTCCTCCAGGTCGACCTCTCCGAGAAGGACGAGGAGATTCGCTGGCTCAACGCCTACATCCACTACGAGCCTCCGGGGACCGGGGGCAAGCACTAGCCCCGCCTCGTCCCTCTTGCCCGCCGTCCGCATCGTTCTCGTCCGGCCCGAGACCCCCACCAACGTGGGGGCATGCGCCCGCATCATCCGCAACACGGGGGCCGCCGGGCTGGACCTCGTGGCTCCCGGCGATTGGCGCACGGTCGAGGGCTGGCGCACCGCGTGGGGAGCGCAGGACGTGCTGGAACAGGCCCGCATCTTCCCGGATCTGGCTGCGGCCTTGACCGGCTGCGCGCGCGTGGTGGCGCTCACCGGAAAGCGCGGCCGGGGGGCGCCTCCCGCGGACGTGCGGGAGGTCGCGCAGGAGATCGCGGGTCTCGCGGATGAGGAGACCGCGGCTCTCGTCTTCGGTCCCGAGACGTCGGGGCTGACCCTCGCCGAGCTCGCGCTGTGCGGCCGGACCGCCATCATCCCCACCCATCCCTTCCAGCCTTCGCTCAACCTCTCCCACGCGGTCATGGTGGCGTCGTACGAGGTGTTCCGGGCCGGACGCCGGGCGGAGACGGCGCCCCGGCGGGCCACCCACGACGAGAAGGACCGCATGCTGGCCCTGTGGCGAGAAGGGCTGCTGCGCCTCCAAGCCCTTCCCGAACGCAACACGGACGGGTACTTCCGCGAGTGGGTGGAGCTTCTCTCCCGGGCCGACCTCACCCCCAAGGAGGTCCAGCTCCTCGAGCACCTGGCGCGCAAGATGATCGACCGGGGCTGACCGTGGCGGAGCAGCAGGAGCCTTTCGCGGACGTCGTCGTCCTCGACGACGGCTTCTCCCTGCCGGAGCTGAAGTGGCGGGAGCTCCTCTTCGTCGGCGCCTTGCGTCCCGACGGCGAGGCCTTCGTGCGCGAGCCCTCGCGTCCGCTGCCCCCCTTTCGGCGGCCCGACCTGTTTCCCGAGGGGGCCCGATTCCGCGTCGAAACGGGAAGAGGGCGGGTGATCGTGCGCCGGGAGCCCTAGGTCCCGACTCGGGAGGACGCTCGACTTATAATCGGGTCGTGCCCGACCTCGGCAACGTCGCTCCACGGGTCTTGTCCCGCCCGGAGCACAACATCTCTCGCAAGAACATCGACGCCGACGCCCTCAAAGTACTGTACCGCCTGAAGAACCGGGGATTCGTCGCCTACCTGGTGGGGGGCGGCGTGCGGGACCTGCTGCTCGAGAGGAAGCCCAAGGACTTCGATATCTCCACGAGCGCCCACCCCCAGCAGGTCAAGAAGCTCTTCGGGAACTGCTTCATCATCGGCCGCCGCTTCCGCCTGTGCCACATCCGTTTCGGCCGGAACGTGATCGAGGTCTCCACCTTCCGGCGGGCGGCCGAGCCGGAGGAGGGCGACACCCTCATCCGGCGCGACAACACGTTCGGCACCCCCGAGCAGGACGCCTTCCGCCGCGACTTCACGGTGAACGCCCTCTTCTACGACATCGCCACCTTCTCCGTGATCGACTGGGTGGGGGGCCTCGCCGACCTCCGCGACCGCGTGATCCGGACCATCGGCGACCCGGGGGTTCGCCTCCGCGAAGACCCCGTGCGCATGCTGCGCGCGGTGGCCCTCGCCGCGCGGCTCGACTTCACGATCGACCGGGACACCGCGGAGGCGATGCGGGCCCTGCGCGGGGAGATCGTCCGCAGCAGCCCCGCCCGCATCCTCGACGAGTTCTACAAAATCCTCCGCCAGGGCCGATCGCGCGAGACCTTCCGCATGCTCCACGACTACGGGCTCCTCGCCTACCTGCTCCCGGAGGCCGACCAGGCCATTGCGGAAGGGGGCGAGCGTCTCCTGGGCAGCCTCGGCCGCCTGGACGAGTACCGGAACGCGGGGCACGCCTCGGCCGAGCAGCTCACGAACGCGCTCGTCATGGGCAGCCTCCTCGTCCCCCTGGGCGTGCCGTTGCGGCGGGTAGCGGCGCAGGCCCCCGCCCGCCGGACCGAGGAGAGAGGCGAGGACGGTCGCGAGGAAGAGCCCGCCGACGACGTGGCCGCGGAGATCGCGGCCCTCGGTGGCGCCGAGGAAGAGGAGCCGGCGCCCGCGGCCCCCCCCGGACCCCTCGTCCTCCCCTTCGCCCGTCGCGACCTCGACCGCTTGCGCCTCGTCCTTCTCGCGCAGCGGCGGCTGCGGGAAGCGGAGGGGGCGAAGCAGGTCCTCGCGGGTAGGCACTATTTCGAGGAAGCGCTCCGCTGGCTGGAAATCCACGGCGGCGGAGACGGGCGCGAGCTCGCCCTCCGCTGGCGCTCCATCGAGGCGCCGTCGGCGTCACCCGCGGGACCGTCGGCCCCCGGCGCGTCCGCGTCGGATTCCCCGGGCGACGGGAGCGGGGGTCCCCGGCGGCGGCGGCGCCGTCGCCGCCGTCGCCCGCGTTCACCGGACACCACGCCGCAGGTCTGAAAATGGCAAACAGGACACGCCTCGACGACGCGGGAATCAAGGATCGTCTGGCCGAGAAGATCGACGCTTGAGGGCCCTCATCACGGGGGCGGCCGGGCAGCTCGGCCGCGAGCTCGTGGCGTTCCTCGGCTCGGAGTCGGCGTGGGCCGGGGGCCGGGCCGAGCTGGACATCGCCCGCGAGGAAGACGTGGAGGCGCTCGTCGGCCGGATCCGGCCCGACGTCGTCTTCAACGCGGCCGCCTACAACCAGGTCGATCGCGCGGAGGCGGAGCCCGGTCTCGCCCTGGAGGTGAACGCGCTGGGACCGCTCGTCCTCGCCCGGGCGGCCCGAAGCGTGGGCGCCCTGCTCGTGCACTTCTCCACCGACTATGTCTTCGACGGCGCGTCCACCCGTCCCTATCGCGAAGACGACACCCCCCGCCCCCTCGGGGCCTACGGGGTCTCCAAGCTCGCGGGCGAGCACCTCGCCTCGTCCGCGCGGGGGGAGTGCCTGGTCGTCCGCACGAGCGGCGTCTTCGGGCGGGGCGGAAGCCGCCAGAAGGGCGGCTCCTTCGTGGACCGCATCCTCGCCAAGGCGCGGGCCGGGCAAGCCGCTGCGCGTCGTCTCCGACCAGGTCTTCGCCCCCACGTACGCGCCGGACCTCGCGCGAGGGGTCCTCGAGCTGGTGCGAGCCGGCGCGCGGGGGCTCGTCCACCTCACGAACAGCGGGTCGTGCTCGTGGCACGAGCTCGCGGTGGAAGCGCTGGCCCTCTCCGGCCTGAAGCCGGCGGTGGAGCCGATCCCCGCCGCCTCCCTGCAGCTGCCGGCGGCTCGCCCCGCTTTTTCCGTCCTCGACGTCTCGCGCGCCCAATCCCTGGGCCTGGGCCCGCTGCGACCCTGGAAAGAAGCCCTCTCCGCGACGCGCTCCTCGCCAAGGTTTGACACCCGTCGCCCGCTTCGATACCCTTCCGTGTTTGTCCGTTGGGCGGTTAGCTCAGCGGTAGAGCACTGGTCTTACACGCCGGGTGTCAGAGGTTCGAATCCTCTACCGCCCACCAGACCAGAATCCGCGCACCCGAGCGGGGTGGTAGTTCAGTTGGTTAGAACGCCGGCCTGTCACGTCGGAGGTCGCGGGTTCGAGTCCCGTCCACCCCGCCAATCTTGAACAAGTTAGCGTCGTCCTGCTCCTCCTCGGGGGCGGGTGTGTCAGTAGGTGTGTCACCGACGAGGACCTGGGCGATCAGGTCCACCGTCTGCGCCCGGAACAGCGGCGAGAGGTGCTGGTAGCGCTCCAGCTCGCGTGAGCGGTGGCCGGTGATCTTCCGGACGATGTCGCCGGGAATGCCCTGCATCAGCAGAACGGACGGTCCGGTGTGCCGGAGGTCGTGGAGGCGGACGTCCTCGATTCCCAGCGACCGGACGAGCGCCCGGAACGGCTTGCCCATGTCCCACCGGTACGGCTTCTTCGGGTCCGGCCATTTCGCCGTCGGCCTCGACGGGAACACGTAGTCGTCGACGCCGTAGCTCGGGAGGCCCTTCAGCGCCTCGACGGCGACCCGCGGCAGGGGAGTCTTCTTCGGCACGCCCGTCTTCGTGTGCGGCACCGCGATGAACGGCGCCGGCCCGTCGAGGTGGACTTCGCTCCAGCGCCGGTTCAGCAGCTCGCGCAGCCGCAGCGTCGTCATGCAGAGCACGAGGATGACGGTCCGCAGCTCCGGGTCCTTGCACTTCGTCGAGCAGGAGACGGAACTCCTCGACGCTCAGGAACCGGTCGCGCCCAGGAGGCTCGCGGAACTGATGGATCGCCCGCACGGGGTTCGTGTCGTACCGCCCGTGCCGCACGGCCTCGTTGAAGATCGAGTTCAGGATCGTGCGGTAGTGGTTCACCGACGACGCCGAGAGGCCGTCCTCGTCCTTCAGCCGATCCAGGAACTCCTGGACCTTCTCCGTCGTCATCTCGCGAGCCTTCGCTCCGCCGAACGCGTCGCGGACGCGCGGCAGCAGGTAGCTGAAGCTCGGCGTCTTCTTCAGGTGCGCCGGCTCCCACGCCTCGCGGAGCTGGTCGAACGTGACCTGCTCGAACTTCCGCGAGGGGAAGTGGCTGAGCATCGCCACCTCGGACCGCCGCTTCGCGAGGATCGACTCGGCGACCTTCACGTCACGCTGGCCGGTGCTCTCGCGCGTCAGCTTCCCGTCCGCGCTCTTGAAGCGGATCCAGAGCACATCACCGCGACGATAGACGCCCGCGCGGGAAACGCCGCGCCTTCATGCCGCCTGGTCTCCGTTCCGATTCGGCTTCACCACGTGCTGCCTCAGCCACTCCAGAATATCCGCTCGGCGGAACCGGATGGGCGCCCAGGCCCCTTGCCTCGGGTACTCCACGTAGGGGATCCGCCGGCGGACGCGCCAGCGCTCCAGCGTCCGCTCCGACACCTTGAGCAGCTTCGCCGCCTCCTCGGTCGTCAGGATATCGTCCAGCTCTGCCACAGGTCGGTCCACCTCGGCTCGTGAGCCGACCATCGGCCCACGCCGCCTGAGCTGCAAGCCCCAGACCACGGCCTCGACGATCAGAGCGCCCGCAAGTCGAGCAAAGTCAACGACGCGCATTGCGGGCGCTTCTCACGGTTGAGAAACGGCGGCACGCCACCTCCAGGAATGAGAGCTGCCACCCCGGTTCTGTCGAGCGTCCTTTCTATCCGCCCTGCTGCTCGCGGCCGTCGAGCATCGGGGACAACGTCTCCTGGCGCTTGGCCGAGACATTCGGCAGGTCTCATTGAGTGCCGTGAAATGACGATAGGGGCAACAGGCAGTCGCAGTCGAGAACAACCCTTCTAGTGGTCACCTGCGGATAACAATCCTCTCTGTTGGTTGAATTTGGATGATGTTCACACCACGGCCGGCTGCATAGGCGACGATGTCACCCGTCCCTCCCTTCCCTCTAGCTGCCTCTCCATCCCAAACCGCGATCAACAGATCGGAGAGTGCAACAACCCGCTGCCCTGCCGCGAGGTATGCATCCTCGGCCGTACCGGGCGTATCCAGAATCTCGACCTTCGATGCGGCAAGCAGCCGACGATAAGCAGCGACGTCTTCAGCGGAAAAGGTATCTTCGTAGCCTGCGAACGGAATCACCGCGTGCACCGCTCCCCCACGGCGAAGTACCAACGCCGCGAACAACTGATCAGCACCGATCGCCAGAGATGTGACCGCGACGAGATTGCTGCTGCAGTCATCCAGCGCTTTAGCCATCGCCGATTCAACCCATACCCATGCGTTCGGGTCATCGAGACGTTGGTGACCTGTGATACCGATGTGCATCAACCGTGGCACCTTAGATCTTCTTGTTCTTCGCGAGCCACCAATACTCCCTACCACGAGGTGTCAACTCAACCGTTCCAAGGTGTCGAGCCGTCCAAAACAATTGCTCACCCGCCTTCGACGGCTTTAGGAGCCCAGCGTCCCTGTACTCCTTGAAGAGCTTCGCTCTCTCAACCTTCTCTGCGTTCACAGGCTCCTTGACATTGCCGTGCTCGTCTTCGGGCTCATACTCTGGATCGAGGGCATACTTAGTATCAGCGGTCGGGAACAGAGTAATCATCTCGCGCAACTTCAAGCGGTCGATCAGCGGTTCACACTCCCGAATGGCCGTCACATCCGCTGCATGCGACTTGTATACCGGCTTCTGCGTCGTCCACCCGCCGAAGCGGCGACGCACGTAGGCATAGATAGCCGGGGCCGTGACCCAACCCATGTGATCCGCGGCACCGCCCTCCAGAGCATCCAAGATGGCCGCAGTGAACAGCCCATGGCCGCCCGCCTCCACCGCTGGCTCCGAATCCCTCGACGCTGCGATTACCGTCATGCCCTCACGGATGGCGGCAAGTGGATATTGGCCGCCCTGAGAATTTAGGATTGCAGGATTCGCAAAGTCGCCGCTGTGGCAGCAGTCCAGGAGCATAAGGATGTCGTGCGCGGCCGACTTGACTGCCATGTCCACGATTTCCTGCATCGGTACGCCCCAGTCGTCCTTGGCCGCGTCAGACGTGCAAAGATAGCCGCCTGTGGTGCCAAGGACGCCGTGTCCGGAGAAGTAGAACAAGGCCGAATCGCCAGCGTTGCGGTTATCGAAAAGAGAACGACACGCAGCCCGCAGGTCGGGTCTCGTTATCGGCGAGCCGGCGATGCCTAGCAAGGTCTTGCAGGCATAATTCACGCGTTGGTCGAGGCCCTTGTGGCGAGCCAAAGCACTTTCTATCGCTTGGGCATCGGCAACACACGCGGCTAGGTGCGAAGCCTTGTCGTAGGCGTCGATCCCGACGATGAGGGCTACACGATCCACAGGCGGTCCGCGATTTGTCGACTATCGGCTCCCACCGATGAGCGCCTTGAGATTCGGCCATGTCCAGTCATAAATCTTGTCGGACGCGAGGGCGGAACTTGGCTTCGTGCAGTTCTTGTCGTTCCGGCCTTTAAGTAGAAAGTAGGGCTTGCTCCCCTCACGGGCGATGGTCAGCTCTGCCGCAACGCCCTTGGCAGTGTGAGTGTATTCGCCGCAGATCACCGGCACGACATCGATGTTCTCCATCCGGCGCTTGACCTTGCCTTTCCAGTCACCGGTCAGCGGCTCTTTGATCGAGCGATCGGCAATCTCGAACGGCGAGTCCGGGTTCTTGGCCTGCCCGGCGAGCAGGTTGCGCAAATCCTCATCGTGGTCGTAGTCGAAGCTGATGAACGCTCGCTTTGCAGCCATGATCGTTGCCTCCTAGAGATCGCAGACATCCATTCCATGGCGACTACACCCCCACGGTGGCTGTCGCCGTCTCACTTCACGCGAGGGCCTGTTGTGGGCTCGTATTTTACTAGGCAACGGCCCACTCCGCCGACAGCACCTCGGCTTGCTCCAGCACGGTCTGCGTGGCCTTCTCCTGCTTGTCGGGCGGGTAGCCGTACTTGCGGAGGATGCGCTTGACGAGCACCCGCAGCTGCGCGCGGACGTTCTCGCGGACGGTCCAGTCGATGGTGACGTTCTTGCGGACGGTCTGCGACCAGCTCGCGGGCGATGTCCTTGCAGCGTCGGCTCGCCGAGCACCTTGACCGCGCTGTCGTTGGTCTCCAGGGCGTCGTAGAAGGCGAGCTCGTCCTCGGTCAGCCCGAGCTCCTCGCCCCGCGCGTTCGGCCTCGCGCATCTCCTTGGCCAGGGCGATCAGCTCCTCGATGACCTGGGCCGTCTCGATCGCCCGGTTCTGGTACTTGCGGACGGCCTGCTCCAGCAGCTCGGCGAACGAGCGCGCCTGGACGACGTTGCGCTTCGACCGCGCCTTGATCTCGCCCTTCAGCAGCTTCTGCAGCAGCTCGACGGCGAGGTTCCGCTGCGGCATGCCGCGCACCTCGGCCAGGAACTCGTCGGAGAGGATCGAGATGTCCGGCTTCTTGAGGCCGGCGGCGGCGAAGATGTCCACGACCTCGTCGGAGACGACCGCCTTCGAGATGATCTGCCGGATGGCGTGGTCCAGCTCCTCGTCGGTCTTGCGCTCGCCGGGCGTGCTCTTGGCCAGCACGGCGCGCACCGCCTGGAAGAACCCGACGTCGTCGCGGATGCGCAGCGCCTCCTCGTGCGGCACGGCGAGCGCGAAGGCCTGGGACAGCTCGGTGACGGCGTGCAGCAGGCGCGTTCTTGCCGTCCTCCTGCGCGAGGATGTGCTCCTGCGCCGCGGGCAGCAGCGACAGGCGCTCCTGCGGCGTGCCCGTCGTCCAGCGGCGACCAGTCGAAGCCGTGGAAGAGGCCGCGGCAGACCTCGTACTTCTCCAGCATCAGCGCGACGGCCTCGGCCTGGTCGAGCGCCGTCTTGCCCGTGCCGCCGCTCTCCGTGTAGGTCGCCAGCGCCTGCTTCAGCTCGTCGGCGAGGCCGAGGTAGTCCACCACCAGGCCGCCCGGCTTGTCCTTGAAGACGCGGTTCACGCGGGCGATGGCCTGCATCAGCCCGTGCCCGCGCATCGGCTTGTCCACGTACATCGTGTGCAGGCTCGGCGCGTCGAAGCCGGTCAGCCACATGTCGCGCACGATGACGATCTTGAACGGGTCCGTCGGGTCGCGGAATCGCTTCGCCAGCGCCTCGCGCCGCGGCTTGTTGCGGATGTGCGGCTGCCAGTCCAGCGGGTCGGACGCCGAGCCGGTCATCACCACCTTGAGCGCGCCCTGCTCGTCGTCGTCGCCGTGCCACGCCGGGCGCAGCGCCACGATCGCCCGGTACAGCTCGACGCAGATGCGGCGGCTCATGCAGACGACCATCGCCTTGCCGTCCATCGCCGCGAGCCGGTTCTCGAAGTGCTCCACCAGGTCCTGGGCGATGAGCCGCGATGCGGTTCTCCGACCCGACGACCGCCTCGAGCTGCGCCCACTTGCTCTTCAGCTTCTCCTTGCGCTCGACCTCCTCGCCCTCGGTGACCTCCTCGAAGTCCGGGTCGATCTTCGGGCGCTCCGACTCCTTCAGCTCCAGCTTCGCCAGCCGGCCCTCGTAGTAGATGGGGACCGTGGCGCCGTCCGTCGACCGCCCGCTGGATGTCGTAGACGCTGATGTAGTCGCCGAAGACGGCGCGCGTGTTGGCGTCGGTCTGCTCGATCGGCGTGCCGGTGAAGCCGATGAACGAGGCGTTGGGCAGCGCGTCGCGCATGTGCCGGGCGAAGCCGTCGATGAAGTCGTACTGGCTGCGGTGCGCCTCGTCGGCGATGACGACGATGTTGCGCCGGTCCGAGAGCACCGGGTGCCGGTCGCCCTTCTCCTCGGGGAAGAACTTCTGGATCGTCGTGAACACGACGCCGCCGGAGGCGACGGCAAGCTTCGCGCGCAGGTCGGCGCGGTCCGTCGCCTGCACCGGCGGCTGGCGCAGCAGGTCGCGGCAGCGGGCGAAGGTGCCGAAGAGCTGGTCGTCGAGGTCGTTGCGGTCGGTGAGCACGACGATGGTGGGGTTGTCCATCGCCGGGTGCAGGATCACGCGGCCCGCGTAGAAGGCCATCGTCAGGCTCTTGCCCGAGCCCTGCGTGTGCCAGACGACGCCAACGCGCCGGTCGCCAGCAGATCCGCCGGCCTGCGGTCCGGCTTCGAAGCGGCCCGCCGCTTCCGCGACCCGATCGTCCGCCGCCAGTCCCGCCGCGCGCAGGGTCTCCTCCACCGCCACGTTGACCGCGTGGAACTGGTGGTAGCCCGCCATCTTCTTGGCGAGCTTCCCGCCGCCGAAGTCCTCGAACACGATGAAGTGCCGGACCAGGTCGAGGAAGCGGCGCTTCTCGAAGACCCCCTCCAGCAGCACCTGCAGCTCGGCCAGGCTCGCCGCCGCGTCCTCGCGGCCCGCCGATCGTGCGCCAGGGCTTGAACCACTCCTTGCCCGCGCCAAGCGTGCCGATGCGGGCCTGGACGCCGTCGGAGACGACCAGCGCGGCGTTGGTCGCGAAGAGCGCGGGGATCTGCGCCTGGTACGTCTGGAGCTGCTGGAAGGCGGACCAGACGGTGGCGTTCTCGTCGGCCGGGTTCTTCAGCTCGATCACCGCCAGCGGCAGGCCGTTCACGAACAGCACCACGTCCGGCCGGCGCGTGTGCTGCCCCTCGGCGACGGTGAACTGGTTGACCGCGAGCCAGTCGTTGTTGTCCGGCGCGTCGAAGTCGATCACCCGCGCCTGCGCGCCCGCGATCGACCCGTCCTTGCGGCGGTACTCCACCGTCACGCCGTCCACCAGCAGCCGGTGCATCGCGCGGTTGCGCTCCACGAGCGACGGCGCATCGGAGCGCGTCAGCTTGCGGTAGGCGTCTTCCAGCGCCTCGGCGGGCAGGTCGGGGTTGAGCTGCACGAGCGCCTGGCGGAGCCGGCGCTCCAGGACCACGTCGCGGTAGGCTCGGGTCGCTGCGCTCGGCGCCCGGTTCGCCGACGGCGATCTCCGGACCGTGGAGCACCGTGTAGCCCAGCCCCTCCAACCAGGCGAGAGCGGCATCCTCGACGACGGATTCCGAAAAGCCCCGACTCACGCGAGGATTCTGGAAGGGTGAGCCGTCAGGGTCAAGGAAGAGGGCTGAACTTGAGGCACAATACGGGCTGGAGGGACCACTGACGAAGCTGGATTCACGTAACGAGCCCGCGTACTCGATCACCGAGGCCAGCCGCTATCTGAGGCTGTCGCCCGCCACGCTGCGGTCCTGGGTTCTCGGACGGCCCTACCCGACGGCAAGAGGCTCAGCCAGTTCGCGCCGGTCTTGAAGCTCGCCAAGAAGGACCCCGCGACGCTGTCCTTCTCGAACCTCATCGAGGCTCATGTCCTGCGTTCGCTTCGAACCGAGCACGGCGTTCCACTCGGCGACGTCCGCCAGGCGCTCGCGTACGCCCAGCGCGAGCTGAAGATCGACCAGCTCCTGCTGCGGGAGGAGCTCCGCACTGCCGGCGGGGAGCTGTTTCTCGACCGGTACGGCGAGCTCATGAACCTCTCCGCCTCAGGCCAGCTCGCGATGCGCAAGGTCTTCGAAGCTCACCTGACGCGCGTCGAATGGGGAAGCTCCGCTTCCCGGTCCGCCTCTACCCGTTCCTGGTCTCAGAGAGTGCCGACGCCAAGCCCATCGTGATCGACCCGCAGATCTCCTTCGGCCGCCCCGTGGTGGCAAGGCGTTCGTTTCCACACGCAGCATCCTCGACCGAATCGACGCTGGGGAGAAGGTCGAGGACGTCGCGCGCGACTACGACCTCACGAACGCGGCGGTTGAAGAGGCCGTCGTCTACGAACGGGCGGCTTGACGCTTGTCTTCTTCACCGATCGCGACCTCGGCACCGCCTTCCCGGAGATCCTGAAGCGCGCGGGCTTGGCCGTCGAACGCCACCGCGATCACTTCTCACCCGACTGTCCCGACGAAGACTGGCTGGCCGAAGTCGGCAAGCGTGAGTGGGTGGCGCTCACCCACGATGCCAGGATCCGCTACAAGCCGAACGAGCTTGCGGCGGTGATCCGGCACCGTGTCAGGCTGCTGGTCATCGTCGGCAAGGCTCCGTTCCCGGTCCTCGCTGCTTCGTTCGTGGCGACGCGCGGGCCGCATCGAGGCGTTCCTCGAACGCGCGCCGGCGCCGGTCATCGCCAAGGTGTACCGTGCGACTCCCGCGGAGCTCGCAGAGAACCCGGCCGCGGCCGGGCGAATCGAGCGCTGGTATCCGAAGTAGCCTCAGATCACTTGATCCCTTCTGCGGGCGCCTTACGATGGGCGGATTCCTTCACTCTAAGAACCGGTGGAAGTCCTCGAATTGGTTGAAACTCAAAACCCTGGTTTTTGAGCCCAGCCGGCGTTGAAGCACTGCGCGAATTCTCTGCCTTGCCTTCTGATCGGGATTGACGGCGACGAGCAGGTCCAAGGGTCTCGGAGCTTTCTCCACGGTGAGCAACGCCTGAACCGGGAGGTCCGTTTCTGGCAGGGAGTAGCCGATGAAGATGAGCCCCCTTGCGTCGCGGAGAAGCTGCCTCGCGCCGCGCCACACAGGCACATACACGCCCGAGCGGGTTGGCTTGTTCCATTCCGGAGGCGCGATCTCAAACTTGAGGTCGCCCTTCTGGTGCCACCAACGCTTTCGTAGCTCGAGACGCGGCGACGGGCGATCGCTCGGTACCGGGAACCAGTTCATCGATCCGTGAAGCTTGAGAAGACGGACGGACCTCGACGGGTATTGAGGTCCGCCCTGGGGATCCTGATAGGCCCAGTACCTCGTGCCGGCCCCACGCTTCCCCTTGGCAAAGGTTCGGACTCCATAGCCGATGCGAGGGTTCCATTTGCCATCACCATGCATCTTGAGCGTGTAGTCGATCAGCCAGTCGTAGTTGAGGCTCAGAATCCCGTCATGGCGAGATAGCTGGTTGACTAGACGCTCGTGATAGGAACAGATCGGATGCCGACCGATCGATTCGTCCAGCAAGGCGGCAAGCACTTGCAGGAAATCCGCCCGCATGCGCCGATAGGGGTTCTGGGGTGGCCGCCCGCGAAACCGGTAGTCGTCGAGCACGTGCGCGAGTTGCTCGAGTCGTGTGAGGTAGCCCTCCATCGTCAGCGCGAAGTTGCTGCCGAAGGTCGCTACGACATCCCTGATCAAGTTCTCGACCAAACTAGGGGGCTTTGCCGTGCTCAGCCGCTGTGCCTGTGTGAAGAAATCGCTATCGAGCGGAGGTTGTGCGCCTTTCGCGCTGGCTACGAAGGCAGCACCGCGGGTCGCTCCTGCACCCAGGACGACGACGGTCTTGCTGTTGAACCCCAGCCGGTCAATTCGCATGATGAAAGTCGGAGACACGCACTTCCCCAGACATGAGCTTGGGCAGAAGCGTGTCGCGCAGCGACGAGAGGTAGTGGACTTCAACCTCACTGTGGAAGGCTCGCCCAAGCAGCGGGGCAGCTACGCCGTTCCAAGCTCGCAAGCAGGCCATCACCCGGCCTTGCAACGAGAAGCCTCTTCATATCCCCAGCGGTCACATGACCAAGTCCGGTCGTCTGCTTGTTGCGAGCGATCTCGGCAAAGACCGGCCGAGGGTCTTCAGGGTCGCCAGCACGAATGCGTGTTCATGCTGACGGTGCGGTAGAACCCGAAAGATGTGTTGGTTGAGCCAGGCCGGGCCGTGCGACCAAACGAAAGTATCGATCGATGTGTCGGGGTTTCCCGACCACGAGAAGAGAATGTCGCCCATGGTAATCCGATACTTCTCGGCCATCAGGACGTCGGAGAACTTGGTCTGCGCCGTTACCCCGGCCTTGAGCTCAGCGATCTTGATGATCGGCAGGCCGCGTCGTTCGTCGTTCGGCTCAAAGGCTGCGTAAGCGGCGCCGTTGATATACGTCGCGATGTCGTAAATGGGAATGCGCTCCACCCGTTTGGGATCTCGCCCAGCTCCGACTCCTCGAAGGAATCCGGGAACAGGTCGGCGAGGGGCTTGGGCAGGCCGGGGTCGCGGCCTTCGGCCTTGGCGCGGACGGGGTCGAAGTCCACGAACCACGACTTGAAGAGCGCCCGCGCCATCGCCTCCAGCGTCTCGTTCATCCGCCGGTTCAGCTCGATCTTGTCGTCCAGCGTGCCGAGGATGTGGGCGATGGCGCGCTTGTTCGGGGAGCGGCGGAAACGGGACCCGCTCAGTCTCGGCGAACTTGGTGTACTGAAAGCGCGCCACACCCGTGTGCTGGACCTGATGCTTGTCCATCTCGCCGCTGGCGTAGAGATGCTGAAGGTACCAATAGACGTACCCCGGATTGGCCTTTGCAGGATCGACTCTCAGAAAGCGGGCGAAGCTCGCGCACGTGGCCGGCAGAGCCAGCGAAGACAACAGCGTCTTGGTGACCAGGAGGCTACGCCCGGTTGGGCGATCGCGGCTCCCGCCCGCGGTCTCGATCAGGATATCGTCCGGCTTGAGGGTACGCCGGTATGCGGTCGACTCGCTCAGGTAACGAAGCGGCACCGCTGTGACGTCGCCGACGCGCACTGCGGGAAAGTCGGTGCCCCTGATCACGCGGTAGGGCAAGAAGCCCGCCGTCGGCGATTCTTGGCCCCAGTCGCCGTCCTTCGTCGTCACGAGAAGGTCTCGGAGAACAGCCGAAGCCTCGTCACTCGCCATCGCCGGCCTCCCGCAGGCTGGCCGTGCCCACCCTTCCCGGTCGCGCCGCCCCAATCATGGCTTGACTCTTCCGATGGTCGGTGCGGTCAGGCGGTCATCGGGGCACGATCGAAGGGCGCGCCGGCGGTCGTGTCTGACCACGCGTATTGCGGCTAGTGGAGCGGAGCGGGGAGGCAGTGGGCCGTCTCGCCTTGCCCCAAAATGCAAAACCCCGTCGGAGGCCCGCAGGCTGATCCGCCGGGGAGTAGATCTTGGGAATGTAGCGGTGCGCCGACCCTCGGTCAAGCACGCCCTCGTGGCCAGTCACCTAGCTCCGGCCACGAGGGCTGCTGGCCGCGCTTCTCGGAGCCTACTCGCCATACCCAAGCTCCTTCAGGTTGGCGGCAATCGCGCTCGTCCAGCTTCGCGGCCTCGGCCTGCTGTTCGTCGCAGCGTCGCGGTGAGCCGCGTTCATCTTCTCCTCGAACGGCTCGTCGTCGTCCTCGGCCGCCTCGGCGCCGACGTAGCGGCCGGGCGTGAGCACGTGGCCGTGCTTGCGGATCTCGTCGATCTTGGCCGCCTTGCAGAAGCCGGGCACGTCTGCGTAGTGCGCCCGCGCCCTTGTCGCCGCGCCAGGCGTGGTAGGTGCCGGCGATCTTCGCGATGTCGTCGTCGGTCAGCTCGCGGTGGACGCGGTCCACCATCGTGCCGAGCTTGCGCGCGTCGATGAAGAGCGTCTCGCCCCGCCGGTCGCGGAAGCGGCCGTTGCGTCTTGTTGCGGGCGAGGAACCAGAGGCAGACCGGGATCTGGGTCGAGTAGAAGAGCTGGCCGGGCAGCGCGACCATGCAGTCCACGAGGTCGGCCTCGACGATGGCCTTGCGGATCTCGCCCTCGCCCGACTGGTTCGACGACATGGAGCCGTTGGCCAGGACGAAGCCGGCGAGCCCGGTGGGCGCGAGGTGGTGGATGAAGTGCTGCACCCAGGCGAAGTTGGCGTTGCCCGCGGGCGGCACGCCGTAGTCCCAGCGCTTGTCGTCCTTGAGCAGCTCGCCGCGCCAGTCGCTGTCGTTGAAGGGCGGGTTGGCGAGGACGTAGTCGGCCTTGAGGTCGGGGTGCTGGTCGTTGTGGAAGGTGTCGCCGTGGCGCGATCTGGGCGTCGATGCCGCGGATGGCGAGGTTCATCTTGGCCAGCCGCCAGGTGGTGTAGTTGGACTCCTGGCCGTAGATGGAGATGTCGCCGAGCTTGCCGCCGTGGGCCTCGATGAACTTCTCGCTCTGACACGAACATGCCGCCGGAGCCGCAGCAGGGGTCGTAGACGCGGCCCTTGTACGGGGCGAGCATCTCGACCAGGACGCGGACGACGCGCGACGGCGTGTAGAACTGGCCGCCCTTCTTGCCCTCGGCGCTGGCGAACTGCGCGAGGAAGTACTCGTAGACGCGGCCGAGCATGTCCTTGGCGCGGTCCGCCGGGCTGCCGAGCGCGATGTCGCTGACCAGGTTGATGAGCTGGCCGAGGCGCTGCTTGTCGAGGCCGGGCCGGGCGTAGTCCTTGGGCAGCACGCCCTTGAGCGAGGGGTTGTCGCGCTCGATGGCGGCCATGGCGTCGTCCACCAGCGTGCCGATGGTGGGCTGCGGGGCGCTGGCCTTGAGGTGCGACCAGCGCGCCTCCTTGGGCACCCAGAAGATGCTCGCGGCGCGGTACTCGTCGCGGTCCTCGGGGTCGGCGCCTTGCGCCGCGCTGGGCCGTCCAACTCGGCGTGCTTGGCCTCGAAGGCGTCGGAGATGTACTTGAGGAAGATCAAGCCGAGGACGACGTGCTTGTACTCGGCCGCGTCCATGTTGTTGCGCAGGGCGTCCGCGGCGGCCCAGAGCTTGGCCTCGAAGCCGAGGTTGGCCCCGTTGGAGTCCTTTGTCGATCTTCTTGCTCGCTGGGGGCATCGATCGGCTCCTCCTCCGAGCCTCCGAACCGCGATCAGACTACTTCATGGACCGACCTCGTGCCGCCGCGCGGCAAGGCCCGCGCCAGCGGCAAAGTCGTGTCGGAGCCGCCGTCACGGTCCCTGCACCCGCCCAAGTACCCTGATGTCCTGTCCCCGCTGTACCCGCGCCCCGCGGGCTCCCTCGTTCGTGAGGAGCCCGCAGGGCCGGCCGTGAGCATCTCTGTTTCCGTCCTTACGTGTTCTCGTGCCACGTCTCAGGTCTGCCCGCTACGACTTGGGAGATGCTGTCCGGAATCCTCGCTCAACTCGACTGCAAGTTAAAGGGCGTGACACACGCCCCTGCGTTCCGTGTCCACTCCACGGCGCTCGAACGAGTTGCGAGCGACGCCAGCGTGTCATGGCTCTCACGGCCGAATCGCGCTTCCCCGGGCTCATGGAGAGGGATCGGGCGTCCCGATTCACACTCCGACCGGTCGCGTGAAAACCAGCCAGTTCGAGGACCCGACGGCCCGCCGCCAGGGCAAGAACTGCCCAAGCAATGGGGCTCAATCCTGAGCAGCAGGCGCTGGACGTCTCAAGCCTGAGAGACCTTTCGTCCTTCGATCTCAAGGCGCGCCGGCCTATCTCCAGGTGGGTCATCAAGAGTCGTACCGGGGCCGCGTGGACTGCCGGCGGCACACCCCTTGCCCCTCCAAAGCTAGGCGGCGTTGGCCCGCCGACGAGGAGGTCCCATGGACCATCGAAGTGCGCAACCAAACCGAGTCAAGGCCCGGAACCGGCAAGGTTCCCTGGTCGCGGCTCAGCCCGAATCGGCCGCGGTCGTGGACTCCCTTCAGTGGGTCACGGCGCGAGTTCCGCCAGCGCTGGTCCGCGAGATCGAGGCTCACGCGAAGCGCATCGGGCACCACACGATCCGAAGCGATTCGGGAGTGCCTGGGCGTCGGCATGGAGACGATCCGAGGGCGAGACGGCATCTCCCGTGGGCGCGTGGACGAGCTCCTCGGCGCCATCGAGAACGTGCGTCTGGTAGTCGAACTGCTGGGGCCGTCGACCCTGGGGACGCAGCGGCTCCTGGCGCACTGGGCTACCCGCGACGGGACGGTGAAGGTCAGCGAAGACGAGCTGCTGGCCGAGGTCCGATCGGTCGGCGCCGACGAGTGGGAGCAGGCCGTCGCCGAGGCGGAACGAGATCTGCCCGACGTTGGCAACCTCGACGTCCCACGACGGAAGGAGCTGACGTGTTCTTCGTCGAGGCGCGCTACCACAGAAGCCCGGAGCGTGCGGCCGGCCAGGTCCGCTACATCGCCCACCGCGAGGAGGGGTTGACCGACGGCCGCCGGCGCGAGCTCTATGGGATCGGCGAGCGCTATCGTGCCTTCCGCGGTGACGAGCGGGCCATCCGGCGGGCTCTCCGTGAGGACGGTCGAGGTCTCAGAAACCCGGTCTACTTTCGCTTCATCCTGACCGTTGACAACCCGGCGGCCGAGCGCTTCAAGCGGCTTGACGGGCACCTCTCCGCGCGCGTCCTGCGCGACGCCATCGATAAGACCTTTCGCGGGACTCTGCGGGAGGCGCAGGGCGTCTTCGCGATCCACGAGCATGGTGGGGCGGATCGACCCGCACACCCGCACGTGCACGCGCTGCTGAGCCCGCGGTTCCAGAATCGGATGGCGGTCCACATCTCGCCGCCGAGGATCCAGCGCGTCAAGGAGCGCTGGGAGCGGGAAGTTCTGGCCGGCTTGCAGCGCCAGGAGCGCCGGGTGGAGCGCATGCGCCAGCTCGTCCGGCCCCTCCCTGCGCGTCCTCACGATCGGGACGATCGGCTTCCATTTCAGCTTGTGCCGCCTCGGCCAGGAGCTCGCCGGACCAGCCAGCTCGAGCTCTTCACCCGTGCCGAGAGGCCCGTTCGCCTAGTACGCACGAGCGCCTGGACCGTCCGAGGGTTGCGGCTCGGGCGGCGGGGGAGCTTGTGGGCACGGGATCCCGAGAAGGCCGCGCGCCGGGCCACGTTCCGGCTCGCGTCGAGGGTCATGCCTGGGTCCATCCGCGAGGTCCTTCGGCTGCTGCGTGGCGCTCGGACGGTTGGCCTTCGACAGCGGTGACCAGGCGACCCCAACGCTGGACTCTGGGGGGGTAAAGGATCATGGTGCGCCCGAGTCATCGGTCGCGGGGCGCCCGGCGCGGTACAATGGCTCTAGAGGCGAATGAATCCCATGGTACAGGTCACCGAGGCGATCTTCTCCCAGGGCGTGTTGAAGCCCGTCGATGAGCTGCAGCTCCGAGAGGAGCAGCGCGTGCGCCTGATCATCGAGCCGGTCGACGCCGGAGGAGGCTCCGACCGGACGGCGGCATTGAACCGCCTGCGCGCGGGCATCGCGAGCATGAGTTTTTCCTCGTCCGGAGCGCTGCCCACCCGAGACGAGCTGCATGATCGCTCTTGACACCAACGTCCTGATCTACTGCTGCGACTCCCGGGACCCCCGACGTCAGCAGATCGCATTGGACCTTGTTGCCGGCACGACCGACGGCATCTTCCCTTGGCAGGTGGCGTGCGAGTTCATCGCCGCCTCGCGAAAGCTGGCCGAGCAGGGCTTCACGGCCGCGGCAGCCTGGCAGCGGCTGGCCGAGTTTCTCGCTCTCTTCCCACTGATCATGCCGACACCAGCGGTCCTCGAGCGCGCTCGCGAGCTGCACCTGCAGCAGCGGTGGGCGTTCTGGGACGCGACCCTGGTTGGCGCCTGCATCGAGTGCGGCGTCACGAGGCTCTACTCCGAGGACCTGCCGGGACGAGCGAAGATCCAGTCCCTGGAGATCGTCAGCCCCTTCGCCTAGACGCGGCCGTGCTCATCGAATGTGTGACTTCGGACGTATCCTGACGGCGATATGAGCGCGCTGTATCTCGCGTGGAGGCGGCTGGACCACCGCTGGTGGCCGGTGGGCCGTCTGTCGCGCGAAGGATCGGACTACGTGTTCACCTACACGCAGGGGGCACGGTCGGCTGAGAGTGCCGGGTTCCGCCCGCTGAGCAGTTTCCCGGACTTCGACGAGGTCTACGTCTCCACGCAGCTGTTCCCGATGTTCCGGAATCGACTGCCGCCCGTGAGCCGCCCGGACTACGACGAATTCATCGAATGGCTCGATCTCGAGCGCGGGGAAGCGGACCCTCTCGTCATGCTCGCCCGAAGTGGCGGACAGCGCGAGACCGACATGTTCGAGGTCTTCCCGGTTCCAGAGCCGAATGCTGAAGGCCGCTACCGGTCAACTTTCTTCGTTCACGGGCTGCGCCACCGAGGACCGTCTGCTGAGGAAGAGGTTCGTCATCTTCGTCCGGGAGACGCGCTCGCGCTCGAAGCCGAGCCTACGAATCCTCACGATCCGCGGGCGTTGCGCATCCATACGGTGGTTCGAGGCGTCCATATCGGATTCGTGCCGCGCTATCTCTGCCAGGACGTGCACGCACTTTTATCGGCAGCCGGCGAACAGCCGCAGGCTCGGGTGCAGCGCGTCAACGCCCCACCGACGCCGGCACAGTTTCGTGTGCTCTGCTCCGTGGACGCGCCTTGGCCCCAGGGGTTTCGTCCGCTCGCCAGCCCCGACTTCGAAGCACTCCACGCATTCGTCCCCGCAGGACGCCCGTAGGATCGCGCGTCGCGAGCCATTCGCGCGCTGTGCTGTGGATGTGCCCTTGCGGGCGGACCCTGCGACCTACTGGCCGGAGGTCAGGGCTGTGCACTACGCGTGTCACTTCAGGCCCGTCGAAACGGGTCTTTTCGTGTCGTCCCGTGTCGGGCCGCGTCGCTGGAACTCGCTGACGAATCTCGGGAAACCGTTGATGGCCGGGCCTACTCCTTTCGCCTGTCACGTCGGAGGTCGCGGGTTCGAGTCCCGTCCACCCCGCCATCCTGGAACAAGTTAGCGTCGTCCTGCTCCTCCTCGGGGGCGGGTGTGTCGGTCGGCGTGTCACCGACGAGGACCTGGGCGATGAGGTCCACGGTCTGCGCCCGGAACAGTTAGAGGCGGACATCTTCGATGCCCAGCGAGCGGACAAGTGCCCGGAACGGCTTGCCCATGTCCCAGCGGTATGGCTTCTTCGGGTCCGAACACTTCGCCGTTGGGCCTCGAACGGAACACGTAGTCGTCGACGCCGTAGCTCGGCAGGCCCTTCAGCGCCTCGACAGCGACGAGGGGGTCGGCATAATCCGCCGCGCCCAGCTTGGAGAACAACGTCTCCTGGCGAGAGCAGGTTCTGCGGGGAGCTCTTCGTATGTGACGGAGATTCGCATGGCTTGCACTCCTCTCACGTCGCGATCGACACGCCGGTGGTCGAGCAGCACCCCAAGGAGTTGCTTAGACTACCGCCAATGTTCGAGACCGCCGAGCTCGGCCGCAGCGTGGGCAAGGAGGAGTTCGAGGCCGAGGAGCCAAAGCTGCGGCTCGAGCTGCTGGAGGCACAACGCGGGCTGCAGAAGGCGGGGGTGCCCGTGATCGTGCTCCTGGCCGGCGCCGACGGGGCCGGCAAAGGCGAGACGGTGGCGCGCGTCCTGGAGTGGCTCGACACCCGCGGGCTCGACACCCATGCCTTCGGCCCGCCCACCGACGAGGAGCGCGAGCGGCCGCACTGGTGGCGCTTCTGGATGCGGCTGCCTCCGCGCGGCCGCATCGGCATCTTCTTCGGTTCGTGGTACAGCGAGCCTCTTGTCGAGCGGGCCTTCGGCCGCCTGAGCCGGGCGCGCTACGACCGGATGCTGTCGGAAATCGCCTTCTTCGAGCAGATGCTCGCCGAGGACGGGGCGCTCATCGTCAAGCTCTGGATCCACCTCTCGAAGAAGGGGCTGCGGAAGCGCTCTGCACCCGGCTGCAGCGGGCCCTCCACGGCTGAGCCCCCTTGCGGATGGTAGGTTCACAAGCTCGCGTGGTCATCCACGCCGGACTAGGTTCTCTTCTTCAGCCCCATCGAAAGCAATTTCTCTTCGACCACTGCAATCAAGCGCCGCAACTCGGCTGGGGGTAGGGGATGATCCGGATCCGGGGGAGACACCACGAGCGCGAACTCCTGTTCAACAACGAGTCGTGGCTCAACAGGAAGGACGACCTGGCCGAAGGGTTGGACCTGGATCTGGGAATCCACAGGGACGGATCGCATGGCCTCCGCGACCAGCATGCGCAGGCGGTCGTAGATCCCCCGGGCGACCGCCTGATTGTCGGCCCGTGCGGGGCGTTCGATGCGGCCGAATAGCTTGAGGCAGTATCCGGTCTGCTGCACGCCGTGGCCCTTGACCTGTTCACGCATGGGCGCCAGTTCCCAACAAACCTGGTGCTTCCTGACCCAGGCGCGTAGATCGACGTCCGGCGTTGGCGATGTCTCGCTCATAGCATCCTCCTGACGTGAACGGCCAGTGTGCCGGAGATGTGCTCGACCGTTGCCGCGCGTATTTGCGCCGAGGCTCGGCTAACGGCCAGACCCTCGGGCTTCTCCTGGCTTGGCATTCAAATCAGCCCATAGACTTTGAGCTGCCTGGCGGTGCTGGAGACAAGGACTTTGAAGACGGTCATGGTAGGGATCGCAAGGAGCATCCCGACCGTGCCAAACAGGATGGCCCCTCCTACGACCCCGATCACGACCACGAGCGGGTGGAGCTTGACCACGCTACCGAGGACGACCGGCTCGAAGACAACGTTCTTGAGCAGCTCGGCGAGAACGACCGCCACAGTGACCCAGATCGCGAAGTTCTCGGGGCTCACCATCGGCAGCAGCGGACGGATGTCCTCCGCCAGCAGCGCATAGGCCAGCCCGCTCACCAATGCCACCGCAGAGCCCAGGTACGGAACCACGTTGCTCGCCCCCGTGACGATCCCGATCGCGATCGTCCATCGGGGCGGCACGCCGATGAGGGCCAGGAACAGCCCCACGGTCAGGCCGAGGAGGCAGCACTCGAGGAAGATGCCGCGCACGTAGTCGCCCAGCGCCCGATCGAGATCCGCGAGCACGGTGAGGGCCGGCTCGAACAGCCGATTGGGGACGGCCCTGAGCAGGCCCTGCTTGATCTCGCCGGTATCCCGCAGCAGGAAGAGAAACATCAGCGGAGCGACGATCCAGGTGGAGAGGATCTCGCCCAGCGCGGCGAGCGGGGTCTGCGCGAGCGAGCTGGACGCCGGGGCCGCAGGCGGAGGCGCGGCGCTTCTGGCCGCCGGCTCAGCGCGCGCTGTCTGCTGGCGTTTTTCGAGCGTCTCCACATTGGCGCGATCGTAGTGGACCAGCCGGTCAGATCCGGCCGGCGCCCCGTCGGCGCCCCGCGGCCATAAGGTGACGAACTGGGCACGCTCTTCCGGCGTCAGGGCGAGCAGCAGGTTGACCCGATCCACCACAGGGTCCAGGTCGCCGTGCAGCCATCGGTAGATCCGATTGCCGCGCGTCAGCGACGGATCCAGCCCCATCAGGGCTTGGTAGCGCTGGTTGAACGTATACAGCGCACGGCTCCGCAGCTCGAGCAGGGCGATGTCGCTCGGCATGACGGCGCGTATCCTGGTCACGATGAAGAGCGCCGCCAGTCCGAACACGAGCAGCAGCAACCCGATCGCCAGGCCGCGCGGGACCCGCAAGCGCTCCAGGCGAGCGACGAGGGGGCGAACGATGTACGCCAGCAGACCGCCGACCGCCATGGGCACGATCAGGCTCCGGAGTCCCCACACCAGGTACCCACCCAGGGCCACGGCGGCGGCGGCGAGAGACGTGATGACCATGCCCGCCCGACTGGAGCGGTCGGCGCGAGTCACGGCTCGGCCTCCGGATGCCCCTCGGATTCCTTGAGGTACTGCGTCTCGAGGAGCATCTGCAATCGCATGGCCATGACGCCGGCCAACCGCATGAGCACTTTGTTCGCCGCCAGCGGGAAGTTGACACTGAGCGCGTCCAGGTCGGCTTTCCCAAGCGCCACCACCGAGACCGGGCCGCGCGCCCGGGCCGAGAACAGATGAACCCACTCCGTTCCCGTGGCCGCCGCCTCCTCGAAGCAGGCCGGCGCCTCCAGCATGGCGATGGGAACTTCCTTGCCCTTGCTCCCCCGTCGCACGACCTCGACCAGGCCTCGCCGCAGGGCGAAGAGCGCCGCGCCGGGCTTCCCCTGCTCGACGATGTATTCGCCGTCGCGGTAGTCGCGCTCATGGACGATGCGGGCGAGACGCCGGAGCTCCCAGCAGCCCAGGTCTTCGAAGAGGGTGACCTGCTTGAGGAAGTCCACCAGGCTGCGATGTCTCTCGGCGGCCGTCGTTTCCGGCGGCGGTCCGAAGAGCGCTCGGGCTGAACTTGTCTGATGCGTCCAGCGAGTCCGTGGCCTTGGGCCGCGGGAGGAAGAGTTTCTTGACACCGGGGAGATCGAACTTCGTCTTCACTGGGCCGCCACCTGGTTCATCGCAACCTCCTACCGAAGGAGGTGGACGACGAACAACACCACAAGCGCTGCCGTCGAGAGGCTGAAGTAGATCGGAAACAGCCATCGCATCGGCAACCTCGCTCCGAAACCACTGAGCGGCTCGATCGTACCAACCATTCGGCCCATCCCGTTCTCGTCGACAGCGCGCTGGACGTTCGCGATGGAGTTTCGCAATTCCGCAACCAGCCTGATGCTGGACATGAGAGAGGCGAACGAGAACAACACCAATATCAGGAGCCCAACGGTCGTCGACCTGCTCGTGACGCTGTCGCTATCCCGCAGCAAGGCCGCCAGGCTGCCCGCCACGATGGCGCTGTACGCGTTCGTGAACCAGATCCGCTCATTTCGGATGTGCCGGACGTTCTCCCATGCCTGGACATAGGCGGCCGCCGCGAGCGCGGGGTTGGTGGCGAACTGACTGCCTTCTTCTTCGACGTGGTCGGTCATGGGACGATCACTAGCCTCCATCACTTCTGCCAGACGATCCGACAGATCTCCGGGCCCAGCGCCAGCGCATGGTGCGGCAGGATGCGCGGCGTGAAATCGGCGGCCGCGCCGAGTGGTTCCACGACCAGCTGAGGTCCAGCGCCAGACGGGTGAGGGCATCGGTGTTCTGCATCTCGGAAGAGGGAGGAGCAACCGGCGTGCCAATGGGGCGCGCCAGCAGGACTCCACAAGAGCAACAGCAGCCACGAGTTGGGCGGCAGAGGTCGGACGCGTCCAGGGAATGGCGATCGCGACGTCGCGAATTCGCAACGCGGATTGCTTTTGAGGTAGAAAAGGCGTTACCTAGGCCCCGTCGCAATGGACACTCGCTGGTCGGGCGAGGCGAAGTACGAGACGCTCCTGGCCGCGGCGCAAGCGGCGAACTCGCAGCGCGATCTGTCGGGCGTGCTGCAGGCGGTGGCGGGCGCGCTCGAGGGCCTCGTGCCGGTCGATGGGCTCTTCGTCTTCACCTACGAAGGCGGGAGGGCCCGGAATCGGGCGATCTACCTCCGCGGCGCTCCGCGGCGCTCGGGCGAGAGCCAGCAGGCGTACCTCCGACGGTTCTCGGAAGCGACCGGCTCCACGGACGACACGTACGTGGCCAGGCTGCGCGACGCCATCGAGCGGGAGCGGCGGACGCTGGTCTTCAACGACAAGAACGAGGCAAGGCTGGAAGAGACCGCGGCGAAGCGTGCCGGTGCCGAGTGCGGGGTGGTGGTGCCGCTGACGATGGGTGAGGCGTTCGTCGCCGGGCTGACGGTCGTTCGCACGACGCGGTCGCCCTTCACGCCCGACGAAGTCTCGATCCTCGAGGACGTGGCGCGGCCGGTCACCACGGCGGTGGCGAATGCCCTCGCCTTCGAGGAGATCCAGAAGCTCCGGTCCTTGCTCGAGGACGAGAACCTCGCCCTGCGCGAGGAGATCACCGCCGCCGCGGCGGCGACGGGCGGGATCATCGGGGCCTCCGCCGGGCTGCGCGACGTGCTGGAGCGGGTCGGTCGCGTCGCGGGGACCGACTCTACCGTGCTGATCACGGGCGAGACCGGCTCGGGCAAGGAGCTGATCGCACGAGCGATCCACGCCTCCTCTCGGCGGGCGAAGCGGGCGCTCGTCAAGGTCAACTGCGCGGCGCTGCCCGAGGGGCTCGTGGCCTCGGAGCTGTTCGGCCACGAGAAGGGAGCTTTCACGGGAGCGCTCGAACGGCGGCGGGGCCGCTTCGAGCTGGCGGCGGGAGGCACGGTCTTCCTCGACGAGGTGGGAGAGCTGCCGCCGCCGGTCCAGGTCGCCCTCTTGCGCGTGCTCCAGGAGCGCGAGTTCGAGCGCGTGGGGGGCAGCGAGACGCTCCGGACGGACGCCCGTGTGGTGGCGGCCACCAACCGGAACCTCGAGGAAGCGGTTCGCGAGGGGAGATTCCGCTCGGACCTCTTCTTCCGGCTCAACGTGTTCCCGATCCAGGTGCCGCCGTTGCGCGGCCGCGCCGACGACATCCCGGTCATTGCCGAGTACTCGGCGAGGCAGTATGCACGCAAGGTCGGCAAGGCGATCAAGGGGATCGACGAGTCGGCCATGGCCGTACTCTGCCGGTATCAGTGGCCCGGGAACATCCGCGAGCTGCAGAACGTCGTCGAGCGCGCGGTGATCCTCGCTCGCGGGAGCCTGCTCGGCCTCTCCGACTTCGAGCTTCCCAGCCTCGCCGCCGAGCCCGAGGCTCCACGTCCTGCGCGCGCCGCTCCCGCCGACGAGCGTCAGCAGATCGAAGGAGCCCTCAAGGCGAGCCGCGGCCGCGTCTATGGCGACGGCGGCGCGGCGGAGGCGCTCGGTGTGCCGCCCAGCACGCTGGAGTCACGCATCCGCCGCCTCGGGATCGACAAGCACGCCTTCCACCGCCGCGGCTCCGCCCCGCCAGCCCTAAAGCCCTGACCGGCTCCACGGCTGGCGGACGGCGCCTCTGCGATCAGCTCGCCTTCGCCACCAGCAGCTATCGATATCGATAATTGATCGATAATCGATAATCGGTAGTTACTTCAATACTCCGTGCCAACCCACGCCGGGTCAGCCCTTGCTCCGGGGAAGGGGCCGAGCAGCTCCAGAGCTGCCGCCGCGCATGGATCAGAGTTCCGTTCGGCGCTCACCAGCGGTATCAGCGGATAAGGGTCTTCGGCCAGTAGCGCATAGGCGAGCCCGCACAGCAACGCCGCGGCGAAGCCCATGTGCGGAACCACGTTGCTCGCACCCGTGAAGATCCCGATCGCGATCGCCCACCTGAGAGGGACGCCGACGATGGTGATGAACACGATCACAGTCAGGCCGAGCGCGCAGCACCGGCCTGCCCAAGGGCGTCGTGCACACCGGGATCGCCGTCGTGACCAAGCGCTTCGCCCGCGCGGCGGCGCTGCCCGCGGTGGGCGACTCAGCGTCTCGGGTCACCGTTTCGGCTCCTCGTCCTGTTTGATCTTCGGCGGCGGGAGATCCTGATACGAGCCGCTGAACGACTCGGGAAGCTCGAGGAGATTCCGGAGGATGCCGAAGACATCTCGGCCGACGGACTTGAAGGGGACCGTGGACACCTGGGGGTCGCTCAACGGGCCGCTGACCTGGAAGTAGGCCACCACCACGCTCTGCTCCTTTCCCGCCAGAAGCCACCCGGCCACGGGAATCCTGGAAACGATCCGGTCCAGGTTCTGAAAGGGTTGGACCCCGACGGCCATGTCGACCGTCTTGCCGGCGAGGTCGACGGATCCCACGGCGGTCATCCGGACGGCCGGGCTCTTGAGAACCAGGTTCTCGGTCCGGGCGCGACCCCGCTCGATCTTGAAGTCGGCCGTGATCTGCTGGTAAGGCATCCCCCGGGAGTTGAGGTCAGGCCCCTGCGCCTCCACCATGTCCGCCAGGTTCAGGAGGGCGAGGATCTTGGCCGCCACCGTATAGCGTCCGATGAGCCCGTCCCGCATCCGCAGCGAAACAGACCCCGTCATGTTCTCCGCGGGGCCGGTCGTGGCGTCTCGCTCGCTCGACACGGAGCCCGCCAAGGACATCCTCCCCGTGATCTCCCGCTGCTCTCCCGCGAGCGCCGAGAGAAGCTCCGCGACCCGACCGTCCTCCTGCTGGAAGGCGACCGTGACATACGACCTGCCTTCGCTCCGCCGGAGCTCCGCACTCCCGCGAAGGGTTCCTCCGGCAACCATCGCCTGGTACTGCGGCACCTCGATGCGGTCGCCCTGCAGGTCCAGGCTGGCATGGACATCCTGGAACTCGAGGGGAAAGCCCTCCAGCCTGAGGTGTCCCTGTCCAATCTCCGCCCGTCCCCAAGCCTCCGGGCTCGCTCGACTCCCGCGGAGGCGCAGCGTGCCCGCCGCCACGCCCGTTTGCGCCGTCCAACCCTCCAAACGATCCGCCACGGCCGCGAGCGGAACCTGTCCCGTGAGCTGAAGGTCGATTCGATTCCCCGTTCCGCCTCCGTTGACCTGGACCTCGTACCCACCCGCGCGCAGCCGCACGGGCTCCAGCTTGAAGTCGGGACCGTCCCAAGTGGCCCGGACGAGTCCCTGGCTCTCGAAGGAGCATCCGTTCATGACCAGGCGCAGGCTCTCGAGCTCTGCCTCGCCCCGCGTCGAATCCGGGTCCTCCGGCTTTCCCCGGATGACGATCCGACCGTCCCCCCGGGGCCGCCAGGGGCGTAGCGCCTCCACCTTCGCCGCCTGAAGGACCGCGCCCAGGTCCGCGTCCGACAGGGTGAGCTCGCCCGTGAACAGATTCGCCGGTGGCGGTCCGATGTGGGCCTGAAGGCGGTGCGTCCCCTCCAGGAACGTGATGTCCATGTCCAGCGTCTTGCGCTCGACCCGGAGGGAGCCCGTCGCCGCGCCCATGGAGATGCCGCGCCAGAAGACCTCGCTCCCATTCGCCTGGATGAGGACCCGGCTGGCCTGCCGGGTTCCCTGAAGGTCCAGGCGGAAGCTGGCGTGACCCGTCAACCCGCGGCGAGCCAGTATCGCCACGTGGGCCAGATCCATGGAGGTGCTTTCGAGCTGGCCCTGCAAGCTGCCATCGGCCGGCAATCGGGCCTGTCCCGTGATGCGCTCGGCCCCGCGCCGGAAGTCGATTCCGGTGATGTCCACATCGCCTTGCCGGAACCGGACCACCGCCCCGCCACGCGTCCAGGACTCCTGCCAGGTCCGGACGTCTTCCAGGCCGAGCGTGATGTCCCCGGTGAGCCGGTCCAGGGTGCCGGTCATCCGCCCGGAGGCCCGGAAGGTTCCCTGGATGTCGACATCCTCCGGAATGAGGCCGATCAGGTCCGTCCGCGCGGGATCCAGTTCCCCCTGGACGTCCAGGTCGAGCTCCCGCCCGAGATTCGGGCCGATCGGCGCCGTCCCCAGGGCCTGCAGGCTCCCCCGCACCGTTGCCCGGCTCTTTCCCGAGCGCAACTCCAGGCCCGTCGTCCGCAGCCCGCCGCGGGCGACCTGGATGTCCCCCTGGATGAGGTCGATGCCCTCGCCCGCGATCCGCGCCCCGCGCCAGGTGAGCTGCCCCTCCAGGCGCGGCTCCTCCCGCGTGCCGGTGACGTGTCCCAGAAGCTCCGCCTGCCCGCCGAGGACGCGCACGCCGAATCGCTTCGCGAACGCCCTCACGTCCCGGAAAGTCGCCCGCAGCGGAAGCTCCAGCTTCCCCGTGGAAAGGTCCAGGACCCCGTGCCCCTGGATCTCGGCCCCCGGGGTCCGCAAGGAAATCGTTTCAACATCGACACGCGAGGCGGTCGCCGCGATCCGCGCCTCGAGATGCCCCGTCGGTGTCTCGCCGTTCAGGGTCAGGCCGTCCACGGAAAGGACCGCGTGACCGCGCAGCGCGGTCGGATCGGTCCCCCGCCCCGACAGATCCACGTCGGCGGCGAGCCTCCCCCGCACCCCCGCGGGCAGCGGCAGATCCGCCTGGCTCCATCCCAATCCGAGCGGCAGGCCCGACAGTGTCGCGAGATTCGCATGGCTCAGGTGGGCGCGCACCCGATAAGCGCCGGTCGCGGGCGTGAGCGAGAGCAATCCCTGAAGGGCTTCCCCCTCCGCGGAGCCGGCTCGGCCTTCGACCTCGACGCGTCCCTCTCCCCAACGGAAAGAGAAGGGCAGCATCGCTCCCTGGCGCGGCTCCCCTCCGACCTGGACCTTCCCCGCCCCCTGGAAGGCCGGCTGATCCCACGGTCCTTGCAGTCGGCCATCGACCACCAGCGTGCCCTCTATCCGCCGATCGACTCCGAGAACTGACAGGACAGCGCTCAGCGGGGCCTGTACGCCCGCTTCGAGATCCAGTCGTGGGTCCCGCGCCGGGTCGGCGATGCGCCCGTGCGCCCTGACCCGGGCGCCTCCCACGTAGAACTCGGCCTCGCTGACCGAGACGGCCTCGGCCGTTCCCGTCGCTCGAACACTGACCCGGTCGAGGCGGGCAGTGAGGTTCCCACGAGTGATCGTCAAACGGGCCGCCTGTACGTGGGCCGTCGCCTGTCCCGTACCCCCTGACTCCCCGGGCCACGCGAACTCTCCCTCCAGGCCCTCCACACCAAAACGCGCCCCGTCCGAGGCGCTCCAGGCCGCCTCACCGTCGTGCACGGACGCGCGACGGACCCCGAAGCCGAATCCCGGCCCGTCGACCCACTGCGCCCGAAGGAGCAGCGAGATACCATCCTGGACGAAAAGCCCGGCGCCGGTCCCGTCGGCCACCGCGAGATGTGGCCGCGACAGCCGGACGTCACGGAAGACGAGTTGCCGCCGGAGAAGGGCCGTCCAACTCCATCGCGCTTCTATGCTCTCCGCCGAGAAGAGGAGGCCCTCCACCAGTCTCGGGCCACGGGCCACCTGCACCCCGGTCAGGTCGATGCGCCCGAGCCACGGCCGAATCGCCACGCCTCTCACCTTGACCTCGCGCTGCAGCGTCTGCTGGAGGCGTGACTCCGCCCAGAGGAGGGCGCGCTGCCGAACGGCGGGCGTCTGGCTCACCGCCAGGATCCCAAGGACCAGCCCGAGCGGAAGCAGGAGGACAAATGAGAGAAGACGGAGACGCGCTGCGACGCTTCGATGCGAATCCGCCACGATCCTTCGCGGCTCGCGCGTCGGACCTTCCCGTCCGCGGCGAAATGCCCGCCATAAGTCTCCATGGTTGAAGCGTCCGGGCTCACGACGTCTCGGCATGGTCAGTCCCTTCTACTGGCACGCTCCGTGCCATCACAGAGCTCAGGCACAGTGGGCCACGGACGACGTGAGGAGGAAGTCATGAAGCGCAAAGCGGCTTGGGCGTACCTCGAGGGCTTCGGAGCGGTCAAGACCATTCTCGGCCTCGATTCCTTCACCGCCCGCGAGCTCATGGTGGAGCTCGACCCGGAGCGGGAGGACCCGCTCCTCAACCCGTGGAAGCGGGGTTACAACGCCGCGATACGGATGACCAGGGATCACTGATGAGAAGGTCTCTCGGACGCGGGCTGCGAGGGGCGGCCGAGGGGAAGAGGAGAAGGCTGCAACGCCGCTGAACCTGGCGGCTGACGAGAGTCGGGAGCGCCACAGCGAGCGAACATGGCCACAGCGCTTCGAGGGTCAGCTGGGGGGAAGAGCGTTGTGGAACCTGGGACGAATCGTCCTCGGCCGGCCGGAATCATCGATTTTCGATCTGCCCAACCTCACTCGTCGCCACCCTGAGACAGCTCGCCCCGGAAACCCTTGCAGAGACCCCATGGAGACACAGAGGACGCTTCTCGAGCACAAGCCGTACACGACGCGATCGCCGGGAGCATGGGTGCTTGCGGCGGGCGCGTGTTCCCTCCTGCTCGCGCTCCTCGCGCGGGATGCCGCGGCACAGACTCCAGCCCCCCAGGAGCCGGCGCCCACTCCAGCCCCCGCCGAAGCCCGCCGCCACTTTCAGCGCCGGCTCGTGGGCCTTCAAGCTCGGCGGCTACGTCAAGCTCGACGCGATCCACGACTTCGACCCGATCGGCTCCACAGACAGCTTCAACCCACGCACGATACCCGTTCCCGGCGGCGAAGGCACGAACACGCGGTTCCACGCGAGGGAGTCGCGCGTGTCGCTCGCTGTCGTAGGGCCGGTCGAGGGCCGGGACCTCAAGCTCGTCGTGGAAGGCGATTTCTACGGAGCCAACAACGGGATCCGCCTGCGCCACGCCTACGGCCAGTACGTCCTGCTCGCCGGGCGGACCTGGACGACGTTCATGGACGGACAACATCCCGAACACGATCGACTTCCAGACGCCCCTGGCGCAGCCGCTCGTCCGCCAACGGCTCGTGCGCTTCACATTCGACTTGTCGAAGCGGACCCTTCTCGCGTTCGGGATCGAGGAGAGCGACCCAAGGCTCCTGCCCCCGCCCGGAGTGGAGGGGGACAGACGGAGAAGGCACTGCCGGACTTCACGGCCCGGCTCCGGTTCACGACCGGCCGGGGTCACGTCCAGCTTTCGGGGTTCGTGGGCCAGACGCGCTTTCGGCCCACTACCGGCGATCCGATCGACGTCACGATCGGGGGGGCGATGGCCTCGGCCCGTTTCCGCGTCTTCCGCCGGGACTCGGCCTACGCCCAGACTTCCTGGGGCCCCGGTCTGGGCCGATACCGCGGCGACTTGAGCGTCACGCCCGACGCGTCCGGCGAGCTGCAGGCCGTCGAGGTCACGGCCTTCCTGGTCGGATACGAGCACTACTGGACATCGCGCTGGTCCTCTAACGTGGTGGTGAGCCCGGCCTGGCTCGGGAACGACCCGGGCGAGGCCCTCGCCCCCGACCACCGCTTCGACTACGTCGCGGTGAACCTGCGCTGCTGGTTCATCGAGAACCGCGCCTGGGCCGGCGTCGAGTACCTCTACGGCCGGAGGAAGTGCGCAACGGAGAGCAGGGCTCCGCAAACCGCGTCCAGCTCGCCGTTCGCTTCAACATCCGCGGTTAGTGACTCTGCAGACTCTGTTGCCACTCGTGACCATGGTTCCGTTGTAGATTGACTCGCAGACTAGACTGACAGTTCGGACAATACGAGGAGCTCGAAGAGAATGGCGATCAAAGTCGGTATCAACGGGTTCGGCCGGATCGGCCGCCTGGTCTTCCAGGCACTCTGCGACCAGGACCTCCTCGGCAGGGAGATCGACGTCGTCGGGGTCGTCGACATCGTGACCGACGCCGACTACTTCGCGTACCAGATGAAGTACGACTGGTCTCACGGTCGCTTCAAGCACTCCCTCGCCACGAAGAAGAGCAGCCCCCAGGCGGAGGGCAACGACGTGCTCGTCGTCGGCGGCGACGAGGTGAAGTGCATCCTGGCCGCCAAGGACCCGAGCCAGCTGCCGTGGAAGGCGCTCGGGGCCCAATACATCATCGAGTCGACCGGCCTCTTCACCGACCTCGAGAAGGCCAAGGGCCACCTCACCGCGGGCGCGAAGAAGGTCATGATCTCGGCCCCCGGCAAGGGGGGGTGAAGACGCTGCTGATGGGCGTGAACGAGGGCGAGTACGACCCCGCCCAGCACCACGTCGTCTCGAACGCTTCGTGCACGACCAATTGCCTGGCGCCGCTGGTGCACGTCCTCCTGAAGGAGGGCGTCGGGATCGAGACGGGCCTCATGACCACGATCCACAGCTACACGGCGACGCAAAAGACGGTGGACGGTCCCTCGAAGAAGGACTGGCGCGGCGGCGGCCGCGCGGCGGCGATCAACATCATCCCGTCCACGACCGGCGCGGCCAAGGCGGTGGGCGAGGTGCTCCCCGCGACCAAGGGCAGGCTCACCGGCATGTCCTTCCGCGTGCCCACGCCGAACGTCTCCTAGTCGTGGACCTCACCTTCCGCTCGGTCAGGGAGACCTCCATCGAGGAGATCGACGGCCTCATGAAGGAGGCGAGCCAGACCTACCTCAAGGACATCCTCGGCGATGCCAATGAGGAGGTCGTCTCGACCGACTTCTTCCACGATCCCCGCTCCTCCATCTACGACTCGCTGGCCACCCTCCAGAACAACCTGAAGGGCGAGAAGCGGTTCTTCAAGATCGTGGCCTGGTACGACAACGAGTGGGGCTACTCGAACCGCCTGGTGGATCTCCTCCGCCACATGGCGAAGACGGACGGCGCGAAGTAGGACTGTGCTGGCCCCGGGGAGCGACGCCCGGGAATCCCGGGCGGCCCGACGCGGGACGCCCCTTTTCACGAGAACGACGGAAGATGGGGACAAGGACCATGGCCAAGCTCTTCATCGAGGACCTCGACGACCGTGCAAGCGCGTGATCATGCGCGTCGACTTCAACGTGCCGGTGAAGGACGGCAACGTGGAGAACGACAAGCGTCTGCGCGCCTCACTCCCCTCCATCCAGTACGTGCTCGGCAAGGGCGCGAGCCTCGTGCTCATGAGCCACCTCGGCCGCCCGGACGGGCAGCGGAACCCCAAGTACTCGCTGAAGCCGGTGGCGGACAGGCTCGCGGAGCTCCTCGGCAAGCCGGTCAAGTTCCTCGACGACTGCGTGGGGCCCGAGGTGGAGAAGGCCTGCGCTGCCCTGAAGCCGGGCGAGGTGGTGCTGCTCGAGAACCTGCGCTTCCACATCGAGGAGGAGGGCAAGGTCAAGAAGGAGGATGGAACGTCGGTCAAGGCCGACCCCGAGGCGGTGAAGGCCTTCCGCGCCTCCCTCACCCGGTTGGGCAACGTCTACGTCAACGACGCGTTCGGCACCGCGCACCGGGCCCACAGCTCACTACCGGCGTCTCTCAAGAAACGCGCCGCCGGCTACCTCATGAAGAAGGAGCTGGACTTCCTGGGCGACGCCGTCAACAACCCGAAGCGGCCCTTCGTGGCGATCATCGGCGGGGCGAAGGTCTCGGGCAAGATCGACGTCATTGAGTCGCTGCTGCCGAAGGTGGACAAGCTGCTCATCGGTGCGGATGGCCTTCACCTTCTACAAGGCGCAGGGGAAGGAGATCGGTGGTCGCTTGTCGAGGACGACCGGGTGGAGATGGCGAAGGCGCTCCTGGCCAAGGCCGGCGGCAAGCTCGTCCTGCCCGTGGACACGGTGGTGACCGGCGTCTTCGACTTCGACGCCCGCAAGATCAGCACCCTGAGGACTGTGGCGTGGGACAAGACCGGCCCGAAGGACATCGGCGTCGACATCGGCGAGGCGACCCGGGCGAAGTTCGCGGAGATGTCGGTGAAGGGGCGAAGACGGTCGTCTGGAACGGACCGATAGTGGGCTCCGAGATCCCCGAGACGGCGAAGGGCACGCTGGCGATCGCGCAGGCCCTGGCGGACGCCACCGCGAAGGGGGCCATCACCGTCGTGGGCGGCGGCGACTCGGTCGCGGCCATCGAGAAGAACCGCCTCGCCGAACAAGGTCACCCCACGTCTCGACCGGCGGCGGCGCCTCCCTCGAGTTCCTCGAGGGCAAGGAGCTGCCCGGCGTCACCTACCTGAGCGACAAGTAGCCCCTGCTATCCTGGGGCTCCTGTCTGCCCGGCCCCGAAGGATCCGCCGGCGCCGACCATTGCGGATCCCCTTCGCCTGCGAAGCCCGGGCCACGCTCAGGGCTCCGCCTCGACCCGACCCGAACGGAGCTCCTCGGGATGACGGCGCTGCAGTAGTAGACACCCTGCCGGCGGAGCACGCGCCTCTTCCAGTACGGGGGACCGCGCCCCGGCGAGCGGCGGGGCGCCTCGGTCGCCTCGCCCACGACGGAACCAGGAAGCGGGCGACGTTCGCCGGGTCTTCCACCATGGCGAGCAGCCTCATCCGCCCGTGGCACTTGGGGCAGGCGAGGACGTCCACCGCGAGCTTCCTCTACCACGGGCGCAATTCACCTTTCGGAGGTCCGGCAGCGCGGCGCGCCGGCTCCTGGCCGCTTCGATCGTCTATCTTCCCTCGCAGTTTGCGGTGATGATCGTTCCCCGGGGATAACCCGTCACATCGGTCGGGTGGCCGTCGCACGGGTCGGCTCCTGTGGAGCCTGCGGCAACCCGGCGATGGCGTCCGCGATCTGTCCGGCCAGGTCGGCGAGGAGGGCGCTCATGGCCTCGATGGCCAGTCCCGGGTCGCTCGGATCGTGCGCGGGGTCGCGCCGCAGATCCGCGTCGCGGATGACGAGCGCCCGCTCGCTCCGCGCCGGCAGGAGAACGAAGCGGCCGGAGAGCGACACCTCCCCGCCCGGCTGGGGACCGAAGCTGACGAGCTCCACACGCACGCGGCAGCGGAGCGGTGTCGAGCCCGGCCAGGGCGCCCGGACGACCCGATGGGAGGGGAGGAGCGTTTCCAGGTCCTCCGCCAGGACGCGCTGGACGCCCGAGTCCAACGGCTCCGCCCAACGCAGGAACTCGTCGACCCGGACCTCGCCGGGGCCGCTCCACGTCACGAACTGCGGCCGCTCGAGATGGCCGGGCAGGAGGACGGGAAGCACGCCCACGATGCTCGCGCCGTCCTCGGCCGTGGGTGCTCCAGGCGTCTCCGCTCGGGGCGGCTCCGCCACCGGGCGGAGGGCGAAGAAACGGGCCTCCGGCGTGCGCTTCAGGGAGACGCAGCCGGCGAGCGCTCCCAGGGCGAGGCAGGCGACAGTTGCGGGCAGCCGATCGCGCATCACTTCTTCTCCTTCGACTGCTCCTTGCCCAGGACCACCGCCTCGGGATGGGTCTGGAGGTAGTCCACGAGGTTGCGGAGCGTCTGCAGGGTGTGGGTCAGCTCCTCCAGGGCCCGGGTGGCGGTGAGCCGGGCGTCGTCGGTGCCCCGGAGCGTTCCCTTGAGGGCGTCCAGGCTCTCTTCCGCCCGGGCGGCGGTTTCCCGGAAGGCGCGGAGGGTCTGCCGGGCTTCATCGGCGGTG
>CAVPGH010000001.1:452500-3574754 GCA_963703985.1 uncultured Acidobacteriota bacterium | reverse complement strand
TCATCGGCCTCCGCGCCTTCTTCAGCATCACCTTCCACCGGGGCACGCCCCGAGAGCCGGGGGCCATGTCGGCGGGGGTCGCCTGTCCCTCCAGAAAGGGAGGCAGTGCCTTCTCGAGCTCTCTGGCCAGTGTCGCCGTACCACCAATACTCAGGAGCGCTCTCACAACTGGGTGATAGAAGCGCCAGAGGGGTGTCTGATCCCCGGCTTCCTTGTTACCCTTCGACGACGCGGTCAAGGATCGCCACTCCTTTTGCAGATCGTCGACCCTCGCTTGAAAGCCGTCGATGCCTCGGCCGATTCGGACCAACTCCTCCGCCTCAGCGTACCGGCCACGAGCAAGTAGCTTGCCCGCCTGCAGATTCACGGCCTTCAGGGCTGAGCGAACTTGCCGCTTCACGCCCTGAATGGCCTTGTCGACCTGTGCCCGCTTCGGCACCTTCATCACCAGCCCCCTTTGTTCTGGATCATGGTTGTCAGGTCGAGCGGCTGACTCAGCACGCGGACACCGCTCGGCGCCTTGCCGGTCTCGAAGATCAGTTTCCAGAAGTCGAGATTCTGCTTGGCGCCAAAGACCGTTGCGCTCAGTCCTTTGTCGACCCAGCAGGGCAGGGTCCCGAGGTTGCGGAGGAACGCCTCGATGCGGTTCCAGAGATCCTCAGGGAGCGGCTTGTGGAGCAGCCTGTCGCGATCCACAACTTTGCCCGTAAAGGCGTTGTAGTTCTCGATCACGAGCCGCGCCCAAGCGAGGACATTGCCGAGGATCTCCTCTCTCGCCACTCGCCAGGCCCGAAGGTGGCCTTCTGGGATCGGGTCTCCCTTCCGCAGCCTGTCTTCCAGCTTGCGCCCGCCGAGTTCGGGATCCCATTGACCCACGAAGTAGACGTCCGCGAAAAGGCCCATCAGGCGGACCAACTGCTCCCGCTCGAGCACCCGTGGGTTGGCTGCCTGCTCCATCCCCTCGTCGATCGCAGACTCGAGGGCCTTCTTGTAAATGAACTCCTTGAAGAAGGTTCGCTCCACTGCGGTGTATGCCAGGGGACGATCAGCGCCCTTCCCCGACCACTCGACAAACTCCATCAACCGGTTGTCCTTGTTGTAGGTAATGGAGTCGCGAGCGGCGTCGACGACGTACCGCAGCACCTCTCGGTGCTCACCCCGGAAGAACGTTACCAGGTCCTTCTCGCTGAAGCCGTAGTCCTCTTCGTTCAGGCCCTTCAGCTGCTGGTACTGGCGAGCACGCTCCGCATACAGGGTGCTGCCGAGGTGCCGCATGACGGCCGCATCGAATGCCACCTGGCGCAGCTTGTCTCCGGCGTTCGTGTTAGTGACCAGTAGGAGGTTGATGTCAGGCTGAAGGAAGATTCTGACGGGCAGCTCGCGCACTCCAAGGAGAACCTGCGCTGCCGCCTTGTGCTGTCCATCGAAGATCTTGACGGGCCCCGCTCCATCGCTCCCCGGCTCCCACCAGGCAAGAGCCACTTGGAGCTGGGGACGCTTCTTCATGAACTCTTCGATCAGGCCCCGGATGTTGGGGCCGATGCTGCGAGGGTTGATCCGGTCGTCATGGTGTAGATATTCGAGGGGGAGAACGGCAAAGGCGTAATCGAGGCCGCTCAGCGGGTCCCGATAGGTGGGCGTTGTGCGCACGGCCGGGTCCCCGCTCTCCGCCATGGCAAACTCGAGCCGGCCGTCGGTTCGACGGATTCGAAGCTTATGCTTGGCACCGTTGTACCTGCCCAGGACGTGACCTAGGTGGGCTCCCCGCTCCCCCCTTTGCCGAGCCGCTTCCTGCAGCCTCTCGAACTCCGCCATTCGGCGTGCGACGCGTAAGTCGGAGGCCCCCTTGCTCCGGTTGCACGAGGCGTGGGTGAGCGCCAAATTGTTCTCGGTGTCGGCGCCTTCCTCGCTCACAGGAACGATGTGATCGACGTCTAGCTGCCCTTGGTGAAGCAGCAGATCGAGTTGGTCGTCGCAGATGAAGCAACGACCCGACTGGCGATCGAGGAGCCGTCGTTCAAGAGCAGAACGCTCGTCTTTGTCGAGACCGGCTAAGAAAGCTGAGTGTTCGGCCATCGGTGGCTCCCCCTTGATCCCCAACCGCGCAGGAAACGAGTCGCCGTCATATTGATGGGCGTCATCTTTCGTTCTTCGCGGTGCATCGACCGCTGGGCCTTCCTCATTCAGGGCGTCTTTTCCGTGACAAGGGCCGGCAAGAGCGCCGACACATTGCCGATTAGGTTCGCCAGCTCCCCATGGCCTAGCGCCAGCTCGTAGGGGTGGTGGTGGCAGGCTTCGCTGAGGGCCGCCCAAGTGTGGTGGGCGCGTCCGGCGAGAACCGCGTCGCCAATGTACTCGCGTAGGCAGATGAGCTGGGGTCGGGTCCCGAACCCGTCGAGGGCAACTCCTTGGTCGCGCCAGTATTCGTCGAGACCCTGCTCGAGTGCTTGTCTGGCGAGAAGGGCCGCCGCGCGGGGCCAGAAGCCGGCGGTCTTTAGGTCGGCTCGATCGAGTAGTTGCTGAGCCATCGCCAGGGTCTCGGCAGGTGTCATGACAGCCTCTGGAGCCAGCCTGCGAGCTTCTCGGCGCTGCGGACGAGCTCGAGAACGGGACCGGGGAGGGCTTCGTGGGTGCCTTCGTTGACTGCGCGGAAGGTGTCGGCGGCGTCTTTGCTTTCCTTGTTCAGGCGCGGGAGGACGTCCCCGGCGCGTTTCTCGTCGTCGAAGAGGGCCAGGGCGGCGAGGGGCTTGGTGCCGGTGAGGCTGGTGAGGAGGTCTTCGACCGCGGCGTGGGGTTCGCCGCGGCTGAGGCGGCGGCGGCGGACGGTTTCGGTGCAGGCGGCTTCGACGGCCAGGCGGCAAAGACCGGGGATGACGCGGCGGGCGGCTTGGGGGGGCAGGCCGTCGGTCTTGGCGATGGCCAGCGCATCTTCTATGTATCGGGTCACCGGGTCCTTGGCGCGGCGCACCTCGACGGCGGAGCCTTCGCGGCGGGTGACCTCGATGACGGTGGCCGGGATGGTCAGGCGGCGGACGGCTTCGGGGAGGCGGTCGTCATGGGTGAAGACGACGACCTGGCGCTTCGCCGCCGTGTCGTGGAGGACGCGGGCAAGGCCGTCGATGCGCGAGGGGTCCATGGACTGGACGGGATCGTCGATGACGAGGAAGCGGAACGGGCTCTCCGGGAGGGTGGCGCGCGGGATGAAGAGGCTGAGGGCCAGGGCGTTCTGCTCGCCCTGGCTCATGACACCGAGGGCGGCGCCTTCGGCGCCGTCGACCGTGACGTCGAGCTCGACCTGGCGCTTGGTGGCGGAGCCGGTGAGGCGGATGTCCTCCAGGGCGACGTTGCTCTGGAGCCGGAGCTGGTTCCAGATCTGCTGGGCCTTCTCCTTGATTGGTGCGAAGCGCTCGTTGCGGATGTCGGAGGCGGCCTGCTTGAGCCAGGCTTCGGCGGTCTTGAGGGGCTTTGTGGCTTCCTGTCCCTTCTGGGCTTTCTGGGCCTGGTCGAGCCAGTCGCTCAGGGGCCTGGCTATGGGCTTCCACTTGTCTTCGCGGCGCTGGAGCTCCGGCGTTGGCTTGGTCGCGGATTGCCTTGGTGGCTGCCTCGAGTTCTTCTTGCGTCTCTTCGATGTGCTGGGCCAGGGCGTCGGGGTCGGCGTCGGGCGTTTGGCCTTTTCGCCAGTCATCGAGGGCTTGGGTGGCTTTCGCTGCGTCGAGGCCGATCTGCGTTGCCTTGGTCAGGGCTTCTGGCGTTGGTGACGGTAGCGCTTCGAGTCGCTTCCTGGCGGCCTCGCCTTTTTGGTGCGCGTCGGTCGCTTCTCTCGCCGCGTTGCGGAGGTGTTCGACTTCCTGGCGCCTGGTGGTCGTGCCACTTGTCGTCGAGGGCGGCTTTTTTTCCGCAGACCGGGCAGTCGCCGTCGCCGTGTTGCTTGTGGAAGCGGAGGGCGTGGTCGAGGATGTCGGCCAGGTCCTTCGACCTTTCGGCGATGGTGCCGGCGGCGGCTTTCTTGCGGGCGTGGGCTTCCCTGAGGTCGCGGGCGACGGTGGCGACGGCTTCTCGTGTCGGGGCTTGGAGGCTGGCGAGCTGGCGCAGGATCTGGACTTCGTCCTCCTGGCCCGTGCCGGTGGCGGCCTGGGCCAGGACCTTGTCGGCTTCGGCCAGGCCCCAATCCTTCCTCTCCAGCGCTGCGACGAGGGTGCGCGCGCGGTCGTCGTCCATCTGCCGGAGCAGGCCCAGGATTTCGTCCCGCTTCTGGCCCGCTTCCTTGTGGGCCTTCTCGCGGGCCTTGCGGGCCTCGGCCAGGGTGTCCTGGGCCTGCGTCAGCTCTTCGAGGCCCAGGATGGCCGAGAGGGCGTCGAAGAGCTTCGACGGGCCCTCGTCGAGCATGGAGCCGAGCTCGATGTAGGAAAGAAAGGGCCGGTAGGTGGCGAGGGCCTGCTTCCAGCCCAGCTCGGCGGGGTCCATGCGGGGCTTGCCGTGGATCTGGGCGTGGGTCTCGGCCTGGTCGAGATCGGCGTCGTCTTTCCAGGCGGTGGCGACCCGGGTCGAGCCCTTCTCGCCCTCGACCAGGAACTCGGCCTCGATGGCCGCGGTCTTGTGGTGGAGGTTGCGCCAGCCTTGCTGCCAGACCTTGGCGCGGTTCGGCCCAGCGGTAGGTGTCGCCGGTGACGAGCAGCTCGAGGGCCTCGGCGAAGCTGCTCTTGCCGGAGCCGTTGCGGCCCGACGACGAGCGTGAGGCCGGGGCCGGGGGGCAGGTCGAGGGTCTTCCTCTGGCCGATGCCGCGGAAGCCCTCGACGGTGATGGCCTTGAGGTAGGCGCCAGGGGCTCGCGGCCGGGTTGCGCTTCTGTTGGCGCTTGCTCTGGCTTGCTTGGTTCCGCGTGGTTGTCCAGGTAGCTGGCGAGGGCCTCGGGGCCGTCGAGGGCGGCGAGGATGAGCATGTCGCGCTCGGGGTCGGCTTTGGGCTCGGCCGTTAGGCGGTCGAAGACGATCGATGCCAAAAGACTCTGAATCGGACGGGTCATTCGGACCTTCCCGTCCATCGGTGGCCGTAGGCTTCGCCGACGCCATGAAGATCCGCGAGCCCGGGCCACGGTGCGAGGAGGGACGGGCCGCTGTCGCCCGCAACCCTGCGGGAGCGCCGAAGAGTCGCCGGTGACGGAGATTGAGAGCGGGACGTTCCGTGCCGTGCTCGAATCGCTTCGCTTGGGTTTGGTGCGCGTCTCTTCGCACGCCCTCACGGAGATTATACTGATCACGGTCTATCTTCCCGATGCCCAACGGTGGACGGAGGACTTTCGCAAGAGGAGAGCCCGCGATGCCCGCGAAGCTGCGTAAGTGCTTTCGCTGCGGCTCGACAGACATCGAGGACCGGCCCGTCGAGGAGTTCGTCAGGGAAGGCCGGTATGTCGTCGCGCTCCGCGTCCCCGCCAACGTCTGCGCGAACTGCGGGGAGCAGTACTTCGAGAGAGACCATGTCGCGCTGTTCGAGGATGTCAGGCGTCGCCTCGAGCACGGGGATCTCGAGGGGTTCCGGGTCACCGGCGAAGTCCTCGAGCCGGTCACGTCTTCGCGATAGATCGCACCGGTCGGTACAGGAAGCGGAAGCGATCCCTGGACTGAACGTTCTTGGCGTACCTTCCGGACTTGCCTGGCTGCGTCGCTACCGGGGCCACGCCGGACGAGATCATCGCGAGAATGCAGGTGGCCGGCGAAATGCACATCCAGGGTCTGCATGACGGCCTCCCTATCCCGGAGCCGTCGGCCATCGCCGCGTATACCGACCCGTCCGAGGCCGCGTGGCTGGAAGCGGCCCACGGCTGAGTACGTCGAGGTCTGAACTTGGCCCTGTCGGCCGCCGCCTGACGAGAATCTTGCCGCGGGGCTGACAGACAACGGCAGCTGGCGGCGCCGCCTTCCACGGCCCCATCGTCGCAAGCTCCCCCAAATCAACCCTTTCGGTTCAGAGGACCGCTGCGCTAGGCGTATGAGTTGTGATCAGTATATGCAAGGTTCGCGCCGTCTGGGCGGGCTTAGCCTGTCTTTGGCGTGGCCAAGGGCGACGAGCGCTTTTCCCAGCGAGACGCCATTCGCCTTCTGGTACCGGAGTGCCTCTCGAGCTGCTGGCCCGTGATCAGGTTGTCCTTCAGCAGGATCTCGCCGAGCATGAGCATCGTCTTCTCCCCCTCTTCGAACTCTCCTGCGTGGAAGCGGCGGGCAGGAGCTGCCGTCATTGTGGGGAGTCGACCCTGACATTTGGTGTCAGTGTCGGCGTGGGGGCCTCCTTCATGGGCGGAGACGAACCACCACGGCCGTCATGTCGTCGCCGCGGCCTCGCTTGGAGGCGGCATCGAGGATGGCCTGCGGCATCTCCGAGAAGTGCTTCAGCATTGCCGAGCGCACGGCCTTCTCGATGGCGGCGGAACCGAGCGGTCCCCAGGCCCCGTCCGAGAGCAGGACCAGGACGTCACGGGGGCGCAGAGCGAGACGGAAGACCACCGGCTCGACTTCCCCGCTGCCGAGCCGCGCTCTTGCGGCCTGCTCCGTGGCCAGGCGAACCTGTCCTTCGAAAGGGACCATGTAGACGCGACTGTCTCCCGCTCCAACCCCTATGGCCTGGTCCCCGAGGATGGCCGCGGCGACGAGTGTCGTTTGTGGTCCTCCGATGAGCGCGGAGTCGAGGCTCTTCCCCCAACGACGCCACGTCTCGTCCTTGAGCAGCTGCCCGAATGTGGCTTCCTTCAAGAGGGCCACGAGCAGCGCGAGCGCCCTCCTCGCGACGGCCTGTGCGTTGCCCGCTCCGTCGCACAGGGCGACGTACGGCACCGGCTCATGGCCGATGGCGAAGGCATCCTGGTTCTGGGTCTGTTGTCGACCTTCCTGCGGCCGAGTCTCGCCGTAGGTCTCGACGGGCATCATTCACCATCGTCCGGCCCGTCCGCCCCGTGGGCCGAAGCCTGGTACAGCCGCACGTAGCCGGGCGCGACGGGCGGGGGGTTCCTCAATCTCGCCCGGCGGCACCGGTGTGCCCTTGAACCAGGGAGGCAGCTTCACGAACGATCGGGAGTAGTCATCCCCCAGAAACCATCCGTGGGGCACGCACAGATCCCCAGGCGGCGTTCCCTCGAGCCAGGAATGGCAGACGCCGTCCGGCCGCTGGGCATACTCGAGCCAATCGGCCTTATCCGGATGCCATCGCCCCCGCCACTGCTCGACGATGGCGACCGACTGGCACGAGATTCGGCGGTCCCGGCCGTTGCCGGTGGGGCTCGAAGCGAGATCCGTCCGCGAGAGGTTCCGTAGCAGAAACATCTCAAGATCGCGGGTCGTCATGAAACCCACCCGAACCAGGTGGCTGTCGGCGCAGAAGGTGCGGCCTGGACACTCCCGCTCGTAGCGCGCGAGCCCGCCTGGGTAGCGCTGCTCGATCTCGGATCGGCGGACGATGACGCTGTAGCACTCCACGAGAACGCTCATGTCTCGATCCTTAGTCGTTTGCGTTTGCTCTGGCCAACCGGTCGTGTATCTCGCGTACCCTCACTTCCCCTCCCCTTCGCTTCCCCGCCGGCCGCGGTAGGCCTTGGCGGCGGTTGCCAGCTCTTGAGCGACGGCCCGGCGCAGGCTGGCCGGCTTCAGCACCTCGGCTTCGGCGCCGAACTGCAGGACCCAGCGCCGGATCTCGCTCGTCTCGGCCACGCTGAGGTGCAGGACGAGGCCGCCGTTCAGCTCCTCCTGGACGCGGGCGCTGCGGTGCCAGCGGCGCTCGCGGATCCAGCGGGCCTGGCGCGGGGCGAAGCGGATGGCCACCGCTACCGGTGGGTCGCCCTTCTGGACGCCGAAGGCGTCGGCCATGTAGGTCTTGAAGCTGAACCCGCGGGGGGGCTCGTAGCTCTCGGTCGTGGGCGTCGCCCGGCGGATCCGGTGGAGGGCGAAGATCCGCACCTCCTTCCGCGGCTCGTCCCAGGCGGCGACGTACCAGTCGCCGCGGTGGTTGAAGACGTGGTACGGGTGGATGCGGCGCTGCCGGGTGCGGTTGCTGCTGAGGCTCTTGTAGCGCACAAGGAGCTTGCGGCGCAGGCGCTGGGCGGCGAGCACCTCCTTGAAAACCGCGGCGTCCGGGGTGTGGAGCGGGCCGGGGTCGAAGCTCAGGAAGTCGTCCAGGGTTCCGGGCGAGACGCGAACGTCCTCCGGGAAGAGCTCCTGGAGCTTGCGGAAGGCGCTTTGCAGGTCGGCCTCGAAGGGGGTGCCCCGGTACAGGGCCAGCACCTTCTCGGCGAAGTAGAGGGCCACGAGCTCGCCCTGGCTCAGGGTGACGGGGGAAGGGTGGTGGTGGGCTCGGTCAGCCGGTAGGTGCCTTGCGCGCGGTCGAACTCGACGGGGACGCGCCACTCGTCGCGCAGGAAGTCGAGGTCGCGGTAGGCGGTGCGGACGTGGACCTCGAACTGCTGGGCGAGGTCGGTGGCCTTCAGGGGGCGGCCGGAGCGGAGCTGCCGGAGGGCCCAGAAGATCCGGCGCAGCGGCGGCCTCGTGGCTAATTGGCGGGCAACCGCGCGTGCCTGGTGTCGGCTGCCGCTTCTCACCGTTGCCCGAGACGATGATAGCGCGACGGGCCGGATTCCCGGCAGGGGCCTGGTCGGCATGTCTCCTTCCCGCGAACCCTACCCCTCGTCACTCCCTCTCGCGTTCCGGCCCGTCCCTCCGAACAGGTCTGGCGCAAAAGGGCGTGGCGAGGGGTACGGTCCACGGACGGCGCTTCGCGGCGACCAGGCCTATCTCCGGACTCGTGAGGGGGATTGTGCGGAGGGCACCCTGACATCCGGCGTCAGGGTCGGAAAAGTGAGATCCGTCACAGTGCGGCCCGGTGGATATTGACCCTCCCGCCCCGGGGGCGTACGTTTGTCGCTGGCTCATCCGGGACGAGGCAACGAGGTAGCGGCCTTGGGGTGGTGAGATGCCTCGACGCTACAAGCTCCGCCTCGCCGACGGTACCGTCCTCCTCGTCGACCAGAACGGCCTGAACACCTGGCGCGTGGACGACAAGGCTGTGGTCCAGGCCGCCGGGGGCCGATGGCGTCCGCTCCGGGACATCCTGGCGATGCAGCAGGCCGCCGCCAAGTATGCCGAGCAGCAGGCGTCGAGCGCCTCCCCCGTCCTGCCCCTCATCCCTCCACCGCCGCGCGGAGAGCCGCTTCGCGTCCCGGCTGCCCTGTCGTCGGTGGCCGTGGCGGAGCCGCCTTCCCTTGGGGACGTTCCGGTTGTGCAGCCCTTGGCCGAGGAGCCCACGCGGCCGCTCGACGTGGACGAGCCGGCCCCGATCCTCGACACCCTTGGGCCGGGCGAGGCCCTCGAGATCTCCCAGGGCGAGCCACCGGTCCCCCAGGCCTGGGCGGACGAGCCGCCGATTCCCAGCATGGACTCGTACCCGTCTCCGCCCGAGGAAGACGTCGTGGTGATTCCGTCACTGCCGCCCCCCGACGAGGCGCCTGAGCTTTCCGAGCCCCCGTCGTGGGCCGATGCGGTGGAGCCCTCCCCCATCACGGCGCAGCCGAGCTTGCAGGTCCTCGCGGACGACCCCGCGCCCCGCTACGAGCACGAGGACACACCTTCCACGCGCGACGACGCGATGCCCGCTCTCTCGCTGAAGCCGCCCGACGATCGGGACGAGGTGTACTCACCTGCGGCAACCGAACCAAGAATCGACGACCCTGAGCCGGACCCCTTCTTCGAACGAAGGCCACGGGGGATCGTCCTCGACCCACGGTTCATCCGGGCGGCCAGCGTGCTCGGCGGTTTGCTCTCCTGGTCGTTGAACCTTCTCGGGAGCTGGTACCGCCGGTTGCAGCCGGAGCTCCGCAACGCGTGGGCGACGTGGCGGACCGCGCGCTCCCGGCCGCGCGTCCCGAAGGAGCCGCATCTCGTCGTCCTCGAGCCGCCGCCGCCGGCGCTGCAGGTCCTGGCGGAGGAGCCCACGAACCCGCGCGGCGAGGACGCGTGGCCGGCCGTCGTCGTCGGCGAGGAGCTCCCGATCATTCCCCTGAAGCCGCTTGAAGCGAACGACGCCCCTTTGCGAGCGGTCCCGAACCTGCGCCAGCGCTTCGCCCGCTGGGCGTCGGAGTCGGCCGCGGGCCTCAAGGGACGGGTGGATCGCCTGGCTCGCCGGTATCGCCCGGGGCCCTCCATTCCCTCGAACGAGCCCGCGGTCGAGAGCGCCCCCTATCTTCCCCCGCCCGAACCGCTGAAGCCGCCGCCCGCCACCAGCGAGCTGCCCGTCCTCCGCCTGGTCGAGATTGACGAGCCGGAGGAGGAGGAGGACGTCTATGAGGGCCCGAGCGAGAGCCGCTTCGACGCCGCGTGGCTCTGGACGAAGCGCGCGGTGTGGATCGGCGGTCTCGTGGGGGCCGCCGTCCTCGGCGCCCTCACCTGGGAAGCCTGGGCCCCGAAGGCGGCCGACCTGGGTGGCGTGGGCTTCACCGAGATAAACAAGTACGTGGAGGCCCGGCAACAGAGGGAGAGGGAGCGCCAGGCGCTGCGGGAAGCCACCTTGCAGCTGCCGCACCTGGGCTCGGAGACGATCCGCGGCGTCTTGTCCCATAGCCCGACCGGCGTTCTCGATCCGCCGGAAGTCTTCCAAGCCGCCTGCGACGCCGCGGACCGCGGCGGGTCGGCCCTGACGCGCGAGGAGGCGCAGGAGCTGAAGGCGCTCAAGAGCACGCTGCTCGGCACGCTCAGCCCCGCGCAGCGTGAGAGCATCCGCGACTACGACGAGGTGCGCGCCCGCCGCACCCCCTTCGCCTTCGAAGACCAGAGGGCGCTCGAGCTGTTCGCCAGCGGCGCCCGCGCCCTGCCTCCGGACAGCCGCGAACGCTTCCAGACGCTGGTCGGGAAGGCCATCGCCGCGGATTTCGTCCGTCCAACGGAGGTCGCTACCGGGGCGGCGGCGAAGCACTGACCATTCGACGGCCGCTGGTCTTGGCGATCCCCGGTCCACGCTACGACAACCTCGCCATCCGGACCTGATCTGTCCGGGCCGCGCGATAGCGTTGCCACGTGGCTCACAGGAAGACGGCACACCGGAAACGGCAGCGGAAGGCGACCCGCTTCCGCATCGAATACACGCCAGAGGCGCTCGAACACCTGAAAGCTCTGAGCCCCGGCGACCAGAGGCGAATCCAGGACGGCGTCGATAGCCAGCTCGCGCATGAACCGACGACGGCGACCCGAAACCGCAAGCTCCTACGCGCCAACCCCGTGGCCCCTTGGGAGCTCAGGATTGCCACGCTGCGCGTATACTTTGATGTGATCGATCTTCCTGACGCCATCGTTACGGTCCGCGCCGTCGGCCGCAAGGTGCGGAGTCAGGTACAGATCGGCGGCGAAGAGGTGGACCTCGGATGAGAACTATCGAGTTGGACGAGGCCACGGACTCCCTGTCCGCCTACACGCGCCGGATTCGTCGTCAGGCCCTGATCGTGACCCTCAAGGGAAGGCCCGTAGCTGCTCTCACGCCGATCGGACCGCACACGGATCTGGAGAGTCTTGCCGTGGCCAACGATCCGCGATTTCGGGCAATGATCGAGCGGTCACGGCGCCTCTATCCTGCGGGCTCGGGTATGGACGCCGCCGAAGTGCGCCGCAGACTGGCATCGCGTGCCGTCGCCCCGCGGCGGCGCCCCGCCAGGTAGTGGCCGCGGTCCTCCCCGGTCGAGGGCGTCGTCGGAGAGTTCCGGAGGTGGCTGCAAGTCTGGCCGAGCTGACCCCCGCACAGATCCGCGAGCTGGACCGTCGCCTGGCCGATTCCGATGATTCCACGCGCTATCTCCTCGTCTCGACCTTCGGGCCCGGTTTCGCCCTGTTCTACAACGTGACGGACGACGTCTACGCTCAGAACGATCCGAAGGGCGCGACGCTCTTCAAGCGCCGGCCGACGGCACTCGCCGTCAAGCGGCTCCTGGGCCCGGGGGTGAAGATCGTGCGGTGCTCCAGCCGTGTCGCGCTGGGCCGACGCGTGCCCATCCTCGCCAAGCATCGGGCGCCTTCAACGTCGGGACGACGCCGTCCAAGGCGGCGCTGACCGCGCGTTTCGAGACGCGGCGATGCTCCAGGATGGCCCGCCGGGCGCGAAATGCGGCGGATCGTCGTGGCCATGGCCACGACGGAGGGAATAACGGGTCGGGCGTGAGGCCCTGGGATCGATCGTGGCGGCAGGCCACGGCGACGTACGGCGTGCGGCCGGTGCCCTATCCCGCTACCGCTTCACCCAACGGAAATAGACATGACGTCCCGGGCCGCGCTAGCGAAGCCCGTAGAGGTACAGCAGTGCTGCGTAGCCGCTGGGCAGCGGATTCGGGGGAGCCACGAGGTCCCCATAGCGTAGCGCCATCTCCAGGAAGAAGCGGGCATGGAAGAACGCCTCCAGGATCGGCCGCGTGACCTCGGTCCATCTGCGGTTGTGCTCTTGAATGAAGTGCGCTCCGGTCCCCCGCTCGAGGATCTCGACAAACCATGGATTCAGGGGCTGGCCGGGCAGAAGGTCGCGTAGGTCCTGAACGATCGCCTCCGTGTGACGCTGAAGCCCGTAGACCTTGAAGCTCTGGTGGTAGAAACGGTACACAGGATCCTCGAACCCCCAGTGGTCGCTCGCCCTGCAGAGGATTTCCCGAAGGCGGTCTCGCCGTGCGTGCAGGGCCTCAAGTAGCGCCAGCTCCCGAGCACGTCCCGGCCGTCCGACAGGCGCCTCGGGAGGGTCGGGCCTTGCCCGCGACTGATCACCCTCCTCGGCTTCGAACTCGGGGCATCCCTGGTGCTCGAAGGTCAGGAGGCCGCACCGAGGGGATCTCGGGTTGTGGCAGATACCCCAGTCGTATTGCAACTCGCGTTCGAGGGGAATGAACCAGCGGCACCCGGAACTGCAGTCGGGCATCCACTCGTCGTCACGCGACCGCTGGCCGTACGGCTCGAGGTCCGAGGGAAGCCTCTTGAGGATCCCGAGGAGCTGCTCGTGACGGGGGTCGGCCATCTCAAGACCCAGGCCGGAGGCCTCGATGTTGCTCGGCCTCGGGCAGGGCCTGCCTCCACAGGTCGTAACCCACCAGCGCGGCGGCCCGCCGAAGCCCGAGGCTGCTCAACAGCAGGAGGAGCAGGTCCTTGTCGCCCGGGATACGCCCCCCCATCAGCTCCAGTTTCTCGGGCGTGTGAGCCGAGAACTCCGAGACCGTGAGACTACGTCCCATCACGTCGGGCGTGGGTGGCCCGGGCCCCTTGTCGGGCGCTGGCGGCTCGGCTTCCGACGATGTCCGCCCATCCGTCCAACGACGAACCCGCTCCACACGGCCCTGGGTGAAGCGCACGACGTACTCGACCAGTCCGCTCCCCGCATCCGGATCGACGCCGTGGATCCGGATATCGCCATGGATGGGCAGCTCGACGTCTTTCTCGAGAACGGGCCGCGGGCCGTTGAGGACGTCTCCCCAGGGATGCTTGAGCAGGCGCCCGTCGCGCGTGATCGTGTAGCGCTCCATGCAGCAGGCCAGGTCCTTGGTCTGGAACTCGAGGCGCTGGTGACGTGGATCGGGCAGCAGGTAGTCGCACTCCACCGTGTCGAAGAGGCCCATCGCACTCTCCTACCGGCCCCGGGGGCGCGGCCGCTCCTCTCGGAGTACGCGCCGTAGCGTCGCCTCCAGCGTCTCCTTCGGCCGTTCGACGTGGTCGCGCAAAGCCTCGTTGATCAGGGTCTGGTAGTTCCCACCTCCGGCCCGGTGCACCTGTCGCCGGAACCATTCCAGGAGGTCGGTGTCGACCCGGATCGTGATGCGGGTCTTCCCCGTGGCCGGGGCGGTGACGGGTCCACGCTTCGCCTGGGAGAAGTCGTACTCCTTCCTTGGACGCCTCATCGCCGTCTCCGGGCCTGGTACTGCCCGCGTTCGGCCCGCGTCGCCGGGCGGGCCGACACGAGCCGAATCCGCTCCTCCCGCCACGTGTAGGCGACCACCAGGATCCGACCCAGGGGATCCATGCCCATCGTCAGGTACCGTTGCTCATCGACAGCCGTCGAGCTCATCGGGCATCGTCAGTGCGCGCTCGTCGTGGAACACCGGGACCGCATCCGCGAAGTCGATCCCGTGCTTGCGCAGGTTGCTCCGCGCCTTTTCCTTGTCCCACTCGAAGCCTGCCTCTTGGTACATTGTATGTACAGACGTACACGCGTGTCAAGGGGCTGTCGTCCGCAGGAAGGGTTACGGACAGGGCGGGCGGCAGGTTGTGAAGGAATCCTAAAGCAGCGTCATGACAGGCGAGGTCCGATTCCGGAGACAGCGGGTCCGCTTGGCTACCCGCCGCTAGGATCGGACGTCTCCGGACTGCCGGCCGCCCTGCCCTCGTACAGCTGAGGCTCCGGGAGGGTGGGCCGCGCGCTTACTGGCCGCCCCCCGCCTCGCCTGGTCCCAGAGTTGACCGGCCGCGAACTGGTCAGTATAATCTGACCAGTTGAGGAAGAACGAGATGGGTCAGGTGCCGGCCACGGAGTTCAAGGCCAAGTGTCTGGAGCTGATGGACCGGGTCGCGGAGCGCCGGGAGAGCTTCCTTATCACGAAGCGAGGCAAGCCGGTGGCCCGACTCGTTCCTGTCGCGCGAAAGCCCAAGGACAGCATCTTCGGCTGGCTGCGCGGGAAGGCTTTGATCAGGGGCGACATTCTTGGGCCCGTGGTGCCCGCCGATACCTGGGACGCAGTCCGAGAGGCGAAGCAACGAGCGGCGCCGAAGGGACCTTCAGGGCGGAAGGCGCGGAAAGGCTCGGTCTCGCGGAAACCCAGAGGTGATCCTCCTCGACACCCATGCGGTCGTCTTCCTGGCTCTCGAGCCGGAGCGCCTGTCCAAAGCGGCCGTTCGTGCCATCCGGAAGGCCCAGCTCAAGGACGGCGTGGCCATTGCCTCGATTACGCTCTGGGAGATCGCGATGCTCGTGGACCGCGGCACTGTCACGGTGCCCGGCTCTACCGAAGCCTTCCTCAGGGACCTTTGCCACCGACCGGGCCTGACCGTCCTCGACCTGAGCCCAGAAGTTGCGGCCCTGTCGATGCAGTACCCGCCCGTCTTTCCCAACGACCCGGCCGACCGGATCATCGCGGCCACCGCACGGGTCAATCGCCTGCCCCTGGTGACCAAGGACCAGCGGATGGAGGACAGTCCTCTCCTCCGGACCATTTGGTAGCCTCCACGTCGCGTCCGGAGGGCGGCGGCAGCGCCCCGCCGCCCTCCGTCGCGCTACGTCACTTCAATACGACCCGTCGCTAGAGGAGCTTGACCACCCGATCGGTCAGGCCCTTCTCACCGACCAGCACGTTGAGCTTGGCCTTCTCCGACACCTTCTCCAGCACCTCCAGCTCCCGCAGACGCATGAGCGTGGGGTTCGACTCGAGGATCCGGGCGGTGTTGGCCTGCGAGCGCATGGCCGCGGTCTCCTCCCGGCGGGTGATCAGGTTCGCCTCGGCCGCCTTCCTGGCCTCGGTGACCTTGTTGAGCAGCTCCTTCATCTCGCCGGGCAGGATGACGTCACGGATGCCCAGAGAGACGACCTCGACCCCGAACGCGCCGGCGCGGACCCGGAGGGCGGCGTCCAGCTCGCGGCCCACCGCGTCCTTGTCCGAGAGCAGCGCGTCCAGCTCACGCGTTCCCACGACCGCCCGCAGGGCAAGCTGCGCCTCGCGGTAGAGGGCCTGACGGTGGTCCTCGACCGCGGTCGCCGCCTTGAGCGGGTCCGCCACCTTGAAGACCACCACCGCGTTGAGCCGCAGGGTGACCTTGTCGGCGGTCATGATGTCCTGGCCGGCGACGTCGAGGACCTGCTCGCGCAGGTCCACGTCGACGACCCGGGCCCGGGCCACGCCCGTCCAGAAGGCGTGGGCCCCCGGGGCGAGCGTTGCCTCGTGCCGGCCGTCCTTGAAGAAGAGGCCGGCATGGCCCGGCTCGACCGTCACCGACTCCAGGAGCGGAGGCCGCACCCCGCGCCGTGCTCAGCACGGGCAGGTCCGCGTGCTCGAAGCGGACCACCCGGGCGTCCACGACGTCCACGTGCACCTCGTGGAAGACGGTCCACAGGGCGTAGAGGCCGGGCTTGAGGACGGCCTCGACGCGGCCGTTCACCCACACCACCGCCCGCTCGTGCTCCTTCAGGTCCACGACCTCCGCCTCTCCGCCCAGCGCGCCCGACTTGGCGATGACGTCGAGCTCCGCGTGGTCGAGCCACACGTTCCGCACCGACACCACGTCCACGCGGACCCTCCGCAGGGGGTCCACGATCCAGTGCCGGCCCGGACGCAGCACTTCCTCGAACTCGTGGTCCACGAAGACGAGACCGCGCTCGTGCTCACGAATCTTCATGTTACGAACTCCCAGGACCCACAAGAGACACCACCTTTCGGAAAAAGCTCCGGAGGGGGCGGCCGGCCCGCCACACCTCGGACGTGGAGTGCGCTTCAGGCCGGACCGTCCGCCCGTTCCGACCCGGAGGGGCTGCGCTGCCTTTACGAGCGCTGGCGCGCCGCCTTCCGGGCGGGCGGAGCGTCTTCGGATCCGGCCGGTATCCGCGCACTACAAGACGCCGTCGCGTGCTCGCCGCTCCCCAGGCTCTTCACGGACGCCCGAGACGCGGCCGGTGAGACACGGTCGCCGTCCTCCGGAGACTCACGGCTTCACGGCTGTTTGGAGCAGGATTCGAACCTGCGACCTCCGGTTTGTTGGACCGGTGCTCTATCCACTGAGCTATTCCAAGTACGGGATGTTTAGCAGCATCCCTGCTTCCGACACCTCCCTTCACGACAACCCGTTGCGCGGAACGCGCTCCGCCGATTTCAGGCGGGCGCGCCGCCGGCTTCGGGGGCATCAGCCCTTTCGGACCGCTTCCCCATCGCCTTGACCAGTCGGTCGGCGGCGTGGGTCGCGGCCCAGCTCTCCGGCTTGATCGCGGCCCGGAACCCCTGGCTCACGACCAGGCCCACCAGCTCCTGCACGTACCGGTTGCTGCGGTGCGTGACCACCGGGTTCGCGTCGATGTGGACCGTGAGATCGCCGGGGACGACACCGACGAGCTCCAGGCCCAGCTCGACGGACAGCCACACCTCGCGGAGCAGCCGCTCCCGCAGCGAGGCGATGCGCGGGACGGCGGCGCGGGCGTAGGCGGCCCGTCCGCCCTTGCCCGGCGTGAGGATGGCCACGACCGTCACGAACTGCGTGTGCCGGCCCGCCTGCCGGGAGTCCGTGCCCACGTGGACGGCCTGCCCCGCCTTGGCCGCCTCGCGCACGAACTCCCGGATGTCCTCGATCCGGTCCTGCTTCAGCGTCCTCCACCGCACGGTTCGCATCCTTTCGATCAGTCGAACTCGCCGTCCGACAATGCGTATCGTTCGTCGTCCTCCAGGTCCTTGGACTTGACGAAGCCGATCGCACGCCGATGGCCGTCCGTCCTCAGGACCCAGGCGATCTCCTCCATCTTGCGGATTGACGGCACCGACCGGTCCGAGTAGTCGCTGCACGACGTCACGCGGAAACGGATCCGCCTATGCCCGTACGACAACCTCATGCACTCGACGATCTCGTCTCCAAGGCCCTGCCCCCGCACGATGGTCGAGTGACGGCAGCTCGTGCACAGGGACGGGCCGCCGTGTTGAGCGGTGCCGCCCTGAACCTTCATGTGCATTCCTTCGCTTCCCTGCCGCGTTCGCGGCGCAAAGCGCAGGTCTCCCCGCGCGGAACCCCAAAAAACAAAAGGCCTTCTGGAGCACTTGCCCAGAAGGCCTGTTCCGCGACGGATGCAGACCTCTTACGGCAAGGGCTCCCCCTGATCCTTGGTGAAGCCACTCGACAATGTGGCGCGCCCGGCAGACACGGGGTGGTTGACGAGCGTCTCCCCGCTACTGCCCGGCGCCGAATTGGTCATGCGATATCGCAAATGAGACTCCTTACGACAGGCTTAGAAGGTAGGCAGCGGGTCGCAGGTTGTCAACAAGAAAGAGCAGCCGAAGGCGCTATTTTCCGCCTGGGATCAGTCGGAGCGCCGCTCGAGTGCCGCTACCCGGGCTTCGAGCCTTGCCAGCGCCTCGACCTTCCCCGCCACATCGCGCAGATCGACGCTGTTCTGTTGGACGCTGACGCGCAGCTCGCGGACAGCCACTTCCAGCGATGCGTCCCGGGACCGCGTGTCTTGATCCAACCGGTACAGGGCGGCTTCCAGCGCGGTGACTCGAACCGCCAAGACCTCGTCCCGGCTCCGGGTATCGTCGTCGAGGCTTCGAATCGCCGCGGCGAAGGACTGGTCCCAGACGTGGCTCTCTTGCGACCAATCTCTAAGCGCGTTGTCCACCCTATCGAAGCCCTCCCGCATTGCCCCCACGAACTCATCGAGTTTGCGGTCGACGGCACTGTATCCGGCCTCCAAAGCCTCGATCATGGCGCGGTTCTGCGAGCGCACGTCCTCGAGGACGACCCCATTGTGGCGCTGCATCTCCTCGAGAACGGTTGTCCACGCCGGCGCGGACGCCTTCTTCCTGCTCGCCATCGAGACCCTCCAAGTCTATTACGAGGGAGAGCCGCCCGCAGGAAGGTTTGAGGCAGGGACGGACGGCGGCCTCTTGCTCGCCAATTCTCGCGGCACTTCGTGCCAAGGAAGGTCCGAGGTAGGATCCGCCGGTCTCGCGAGGAGGGTCCCCCGAACATGGAGCAGCCTCAATCCCCCGCACCGCGGCCGCTCACGGGCACCGAGTGGCTGATCTGCGCCATCGCGTCCCTGGGCTTCGCCTTCGACATCTACGAGCTGCTGATGCTCCCCCTCATCGTGGGGCCGGCGCTCCTCGAGCTGATCGGGGCGAAGCCGGGCAGCCCCGAGTTCAACCAGTGGGTGGGATGGCTCTTCTGGCTGCCCGCGATCGCGGGCGGGATCTTCGGCCTCCTCGGCGGCTACCTCACCGACCTCTTCGGCCGGCGCCGCGTGCTCGTGTGGAGCATCCTGATCTACGCCTTCTCCGCGATGGCCGCGGGCTACGCCACCTCCGCCGGATGGCTCCTCTTCTTCCGCTGCACCACCTTCGTCGGCGTGTGCGTCGAGTTCGTGGCCGCGGTGGCCTGGCTGGCCGAGCTGTTCCCCGACCCGAAGCGCCGGGAGGCCGTGCTCGGCTACACCCAGGCCTTCTCGTCGATCGGCGGGATCCTGGTGACGGGCGCCTACTTCCTCGCGGTCCACTTCGCGGAGTCGCTCCCGGCCATCCACGGGGCCCACGCCGCCTGGCGGTACACGCTGATCTCCGGCGTCATCCCCGCGCTGCCCCTGATCCTGATCCGCCCGTTCCTGCCCGAGTCCCCCGCCTGGCGGGAGAAGAAGCAGGCGGGCACGCTGAAGCGCCCGAGCCTGGCCGCGATCTTCCAGGGCGATCTGAAGCGGGCCACCCTCGTCACCACCGTGCTCTTCGCCTGCGGCTACGGGGCGGCCTTCGGAGCGATCCAGCACGTGCCGCGACTCGTGCCCGCCCTGGCCGAGGTGAGCGCGCTCCCCCGCCCCGAGCAGCAGAAGGTCGTGAGCGCGGTCCAGGCCTGGCAGGAGTTCGGCGGACTCGCGGGGCGGCTCGTTCTCGCCTTCCTGGCCGTGCGCATCGTGGCGCGGCGCCGCCTCCTGCGCATCTTCCAGGTGCCGGGCCTCGTCCTCTTCCCGCTCGTCTTCCTCCTGGCCGCGACCACGAGCGTCGTCTGGCTGAAATGGGGGATCTTCCTCTGCGGGCTCGTGACCATCGCGCAGTTCAGCTTCTGGGGGAACTACCTGCCGCGCGTCTACCCGACCCACCTCCGCGGCACCGGGGAGAGCTTCGCCGCCAACGTGGGCGGGCGGATGATCGGCACCTCCGCCGCCTTCGTGACGACCACGCTCGCCAACGTGATGCCGGGGGCGACGCCCGCCCACAAGCTCGCGTCCGCCTGTGCGCTCGTCGCCTTCACCGTCTACGCGGTGGGAGTGGCCGCCACCTCCTTCCTGCCCGAGCCCAAGAGCGAGGCGCTGCCCGAGTAGCCGCTTCGGCCGGCCCTACGTGATGACGGCCAGCTCGTGGAGGTACTGGACGTAGGAGTGGACCGCGCCGTCCCAGCCCGAGACCTTCGGGTTCGAGGACTCGATGACGAAGTACTCGTCGGGGGCGTGGGCGCCGCTGCCGTGGCCGAGGCCGAAGTGGGCGGCGGGCAGCTTCAGCGGCTCGCCCGTAAAGACGTACCCGGGATACGAGCCCGCGTTGCGCGGCCACAGGATCGGGTCGAGCCCGTTGCGCTTGTAGACCGCGAACTCGGCGCGGATCACCGCCGCGTCCGCCGGCGTGCTCGTCGGATCGTAGCCGCCGCTCGGGTTGACCTCGATGTCGCCGAAGCCGCGCTTGGCGAGGTGGGCCTTCAGGGCGGCGACGGCGCCGTCGAACGTCATGTCGGGCACGAGGCGCAGGTCGAGCTTGGCCACCGCCCGGGTCGGGAGCACGGTCTTGCCGCCCGGTCCCGTGTAGCCCGCGACCAGCCCCTCGATGTTCACGGTGGGCGTGAAGAGGAAGCGCTCCAGCGAAGCTCGCCAGGACAGGTCGCCGGCCCAGCGATCGGCCGACAGCATGCGCTTGGCGGTGGACTCCGAGAGCCGCGCCGCCGCCGTGTCGAGCATGGCCTTCTGGGCGGCGGTGGCGGGCCGAGCGGCATCGGCAAAGCCGTCGATGGCGGGGACGCCGTCGGCGGTGACGAGCGTGTTCAGCGCCTGGACGAGATGGAACGCCGGGCTGTCCAGGCGGGCCCGGTTGCTGGAGTGGACGTCCTTCTTCGGGCCGCGGCCCCACTTCTCCCCGCTGGACACGAGTTCCAGCTCCACCACTCCCTTCGCGCCCAGCGAGACCGTGACGGTGCCGTCCGGATCCTGGGAGGCCGAGGGCATGAAGACGCCGGTGCAGCGCGTGAGCGCGGCCGCGACCTCCGGCCGCTGGACCACCTGCTTGAAGTGCGGGGAGCCGATCTCCTCCTCGCCCTCCGCGACCAGCACGAGGTTGACGGGTAGCTTGCGACCTGCGCCGTGGATCGCGTGGAGGGCGGCGAGGAACGCGGCCTGGGGCCCCTTCTGGTTCACGGCGCCCCGGCCCATCAAGACCTTGCCGAAGCCCGGCTTGTCGACGAGCGCGGCCTCCCAGGGCGGTGACGACCATTCGGCGGGATCGACCTGCTTGACGTCGTACATGAAGTAGATACCGACGGTCCGCCTGGCTCCGGCGTCGAGGGTCGCGAAGACGCTGGGCTGGCCGTCGGTAGGCACCTTGGTCACGTTTTGGAAGCCGGCGTCGCGGGCCAGCTTCATCATGAGCTCGCAGCCCTCCGTCATGCCGCGGTTTTCGGCGGCGATCGAAGGCTGTCTCACCCACCGCTGGAGCCGTTCGACACCCTCGGCATGGCGCTTGTGGATCTCGGCACCGACTTCGGTCAGGGCCTCTTCGCCGAGGACGATTCGGGGAAGGGCGAGCGCGGCCGCGGTGGTGGCGGTCGCACCGAGGAAGTCGCGTCGGGTCGCTTTGGCCATGGCGCGGAGGCTATCACAAGCTCCGCTGCCGGTGCCGCTCTACTGGGGGCGCCGCCGTCCGTATCGCGCGATGTCGTCGTGCTTGACCACATCGACGAAGTAGAGCGTCCCGCCCTCGACTCGAGACACGATACGGTCACCGGAATTGATGCGAGCCTCGAGGTAGAACTTGTCGGGTTGGATCGGCTTGACGCGCAGGCCGGGCGAAAGCTGCTGCTTGATCAATGCCATCGCGGCAGAGTCACAGGCAGCCTGCCGGTCGGACGCCAGGCCCGCGTAGCTCTCCTTCCACCTCTCCGACCAGATGGCGGCCAGGAAGGGCTGCGCTCGGGGCATCCTCGCTAGCGAGACCGCCGTCGCCGTCTCTTGAGACGATCGAGGAGCGCGGTGGCCTGCTTGAGGGAGGTGGTCCGGGTCCCCTTGCCCGTGGCGATCTCGGCCTCCGCCTTCGCGATGCGCTTCTGCATCTCCGGGTGGTGGAACCAGAGTTGATCTCGCGGCACGAGGCTGGCCGGAACGAGCTCGTACGTTCCACGCTCCGTCCGCTCGAGGAGCAGGAAGTCTCCCGGCCGCAGTCCGAGCGACGCGCGAAGGTCTTCCGGCAACGTCGTCCGGCCCTTCTTGTCAACGCTCAGGACGCTGGCCATGGATCCCTCAATCCCTCAGTGGGATCTTACCACGATCCCTTGAGCCCGCAGTCCCCCCAGCCCTTTCTACCAGGCGATCCCGTAGTCCTCGCCGTGGTTGCTGGAGCCGCCCCAGAAGGTCCCGTGCTCGCGGTCGAAATAGATCGCGTTGATGGGGCCGGAGGTCAGGCGCTGGAAATCGAGCTTGTAGCCCATCCCCGCCAGCTCCTGGCGCACCCAGGCCGGCATCGCCTCGCTCAAGGTCAGGCGGCCCGGCTCCGAGACGTGGTTGCCGAAGGAGTCGCGCATCTGGTAGCTCGTGATGTTGGGGGCCTCGCACGCTTCCTGCACGTTCATGCCGAACTCGACGACGTTCAGGAAGAACTGCAAGAGGTTCTGGTCCTGGGTGTCGCCCCCCTGGACGGCGAAGGACAGGAAGGGCTTGCCGTCCTTGAGGGCCATCGAAGGGGTGAGGGTGGCGCGGGGGCGCTTGCCCGGGACGAGGACGTTGAAGGGGTTCTCGGCCTCGGTGAGGACGAAGCTCTGCAAGCGCTGGCTCAGGCCGACGCCGGTACGACCCGCGATCACGGCCGGGGTCCACGCTCCGGATGGCGTGATCGAGACCACCCAGCCCTCGGCGTCGGCGGCCTCGACGGAGGTGGTGCCCGCGGTGAACGATTCCATGTGCGGCCGCTCGTCCTTCTTGTCGAGCTTGGGGCCCCCGTCGGTCCGCCACTTCTCGAGCAGCGCCGTGTACGGGTTCGTCCCGCCCTGGAAGGGATAGGGGTCGCCCGGCCGCACGTCGGGATCGTTGCGCTCCCAGCGGATCTGCGCGTAGCGCTGCTTCGCGTAGTCCTTGGAGAGCAGCCCGCGGATCGGCTCGTCCGGCGGGAAGTACGGATCGCCGTAGTAGAAGTCCCGGTCGGCGAAGGAAAGGTTCATGGCCTGGTAGAGCGCATGGACGTAGCGGGCGCTGTTGTAGCCCATGGCCTTGAGGTCGGCGTTCTCGAGGATGTTCAAGGCCTGGAGCATCACCGGCCCCTGGACCCAGCGGTCGAGCTTGTAGACCTCGATCCCCTTGTAGGTGGTCATGACCGGCTCTTCGAGGTACCACTTCCAGTTGGCGAGGTCCTCGAGGGTGATGAGCCCGCCCTGCTCCTGGGTGCCGCGCACCAGCTCCTTCGCGATGTCCCCCTTGTAGAAGCGGTCGTAGGCGGCGAAGAGCGCCTGCCTGCGGGTCTTCCCGGCCTTGAGCGCCTGCTGCTCGGAGTCGACCAGCTTGCGCAGCGTTGCCGCCAGGTCGGGCTGCCTGAAGATCTCGCCCGCGCGCGGCAGCTCGTTCTTTTCCCCGGGATGGGTGAAGAAGACGGCCTTCGAGTACGGCCACTGCTTGAGACGCGCCTGGTGCCGGGCGAGGGTGGAGACGAGCTGCTGCTCGATCGGGTACCCGTCCGCCATCTCGATCGCGGGCGCGAGCACGTCCTTGAGGCTCAGCTTCCCCCACTCCGCGAGCATGACGATGAGGCCGGCGGGCGTGCCCGGCGTGACCGCGGCGAGCGGGCCGTACTCGGGGGGGTAGAGCATGCCCTTGCCGTTGAAGAACTCCGGGGTCGCGCCAGTGGGGGCGACGCCGAGGGCGTTCACGGCCACGACCTTCCCCGTCTTGGGGTTGTAGACGAGCGCCTGGGTCTCGCCGCCCCAGCCGAGCGTGTCCCACATCGTGCAGGTGGCGGCGAGCATGGCGGCCGCCGCGTCCACCGCGTTGCCGCCCTTCTGGAACATCATCGCCCCCGCGGTCGCGGCCAGGGGCTTGCCGGTGATGGCCACCCAGTGCCGGCCGTGGAGCACGGGCTTGGCCGTGGCCGCCATCACTTCTCCCGCCGTGAGGACGACCAGCGCCGCCGCCGCGAGTCTTGGCATCGCCTTCCCTCCGAGATGCCGGGGATGATACCGCGAGCTACACTACCCGCGTTCCAGGAGGCCCCATGTTCGTGCGCAGCGCCGATACGCCGGTGGAGCAGCCGGAGCCGGGAATCACCCGGCAGATTCTCGGGCACGATCCCCACCTGATGCTCGTGCGCGTGACCTTCGCGCCGGGGGCGGTGGGCTACGTGCACCAGCATCCCCACCGGCAGGTCACCTACGTGGAGCGGGGCACGTTCGAGGTCCGGCTGGGCGAGTCGACGACCGTCCTCCGGGCCGGCGACTGCTTCTTCGTCCCCCCGGACGTCCCCCACGGCGTCGTGGCGAAGGAAGAGGGCTCGCTCCTCGACACGTTCACGCCCGCGCGCGAGGACTTCCTGTCCCCGAATCGAACCTAGGACGGGCCCGCCGCGGTCACACCGCACGAAGGTCGGCCGTGGCCAGGAATCGTGGAGGTCGACGCGCCCGCGTGGCCTGCTCGAAGGCATAGGCGAGCCGGATCAGCACTCCCTCGCTCCACGCGCGGCCCATGAACGTGATCCCCACCGGGAGGCCGAAGACGAAACCCGCGGGCACCGTGACCGCCGGATAACCCGCCACCGCCGACGGCGCCGAGCTGCCTCCGCCGAAGTGGTCACCGTTGACGTGGTCCGTGACCCAGGCCGGACCGCCCGTGGGCGCCACGATCGCGTCGAGCCGCTGCTTGTCCATGATCGCGTCGATCCCCTGCGCCCGCGAGAGACGGCGGTTCTTGGCCAGCGCCTTCAGGTAGGCCTTGTCGGTCAGCGGCCCCTTGGCCTCGGCCTTCAGGAAGAGGTCCTGCCCGAAATACGGCATCTCCTCGGCGGAATGGGCCTCGTTGAAGGCGATCACGTCGGCCAGCGTCTTCACCGGAGCCTTGGGGCCGAGCGCGGCCAGATACGCGTTGAGGTCGGCCTTCAGCTCGTAGAGCATCACGTCCAGCTCGCTCTGTTCGTACTCCTCGGCGTGGGGGATGTCGGCGGGATCGACGAGGACCGCTCCCCCGCCCTTCAGGGCGCCGAGGGCCTGCTCCATGACTCGGTCGACGTCGCGGTGGAAGCCGAACACCTTCGCGGAAGACGCCGATGCGGGCGCCGCGAAGCCCGCCCTCGTCGAGCGCGGCCGTGTAGTCGGCGCTCGTCCGGCCGCGGCTCTCCGCGGTCGCCGCGTCGTTCGGGTCGACGCCGCTGATCGCGGCCAGGAGGATCGCCGCGTCGCGGACGGTTCGGGTCATGGGGCCGGCCGTGTCCTGGCTGTGGGCGATGGGGATGATCCCCGCGCGGCTCACCAGGCCGAGCGTGGGCTTGATGCCCACGAGGCAATTTGCATTCGACGGGCAGACGATCGATCCGTCGGTCTCGGTCCCGATGGCCACCGCGCACAGGTTGGCGGAGACCGCGACGCCGGAGCCGGAGCTGGACCCGCAGGGGTTGCGGTCGAGCGCGTAGGGGTTGCGGCACTGGCCTCCGCGGCCGCTCCAACCGCTGGTCGAGTGCATGGAGCGGATGTTCGCCCACTCGCTCAGGTTGGCCTTGCCGAGGAGAACCGCGCCTGCTTCCCGCAGGCGCCGGGCCACGAAGGAGTCGCGTCCGGGGATCGAGCCGGCGAGGGCCAACGAGCCCGCGGTGGTGGTCATGCGGTCGGCGGTGTCGAGGTTGTCCTTGAGGAGGACGGGAATCCCGTGGAGCGGGCCGCGCGGCCCCTTTCGGCCCCGCTCCTCGTCGAGGGCGGCAGCGAGGCTCAGCGCGTCGGGGCTCGTCTCGATGACGCTGCGCAGCGTGGGTCCCTCGCGATCCAGGCTCTGGATGCGGTCCAGGTAGGCCTGGGTCAGCGCGCGCGCCGTGATCGCGCCCGATTGCAGGTGGGCCTGGAGGTCGCCAATCGTGGCTTCCTCCAACGGAACGGGAAAGGAAGAGTCCGACCGCGCCGGGCCGGCCAGCAAGGCCAACGCCCCGGTGGCCACTCCCGCCCGCAGGAACTCGCGCCGCTCGACCCGACCGTCGTCCGTGGCCATGGTTCGCCTCCCGTCCCGGAGTCCGGGGCGAAGGCTACCACGGCCGCTTCTTCTTACTCGGGATCGCGAGCGGGACAGCCTAGGGCGTGAAGGCGTAGACCCGCCCGTCGAGCGACGTGGCGAAGACGAGACCCGCGCCGATCGCCGGAGAGCCGGGAAATCCGAACGGCCCGGACGCGGGAGCGGCGGCCGGGTAGCGCCAGAGCGTCAGGCCGGTCTTGCGGTCGAGAGCCATGACTCCCCCGTCGTGCTGGGCCAGGTATCCGACCTGGCTGCTCGCCCCGACGTAGACGCGCTCGTCGCTCACCGCGGGCTGGCCCCAGGCCCAGCCGTAAACGTCCGTCTTCCAGATGGGCCGGCCCGTCCGCACGTCGAACGCATAGGCCGCGGCCGCATCCGACGAGCCGACGTAGGCGACGCCGTCGCGGATCGTGGCCGACGATTCGACCCACGAGAACCAGACGTATCGCTTCCAGGCGACTTCGCCCGTTTCCGCGTCCAGGCCCAGCAGGTCGTAGGCGCGGTTGCCGACCACCAGGCGATCGCCCTCTCTGGAAACGGCCGGAGTCGAGACCACGGCCCCCTGCGTGTCCCGCTTCCAGAGGAGCCGGCCGGTGGCCGCGTCGAGCGCGTACACGTGCTTGTCGTAGCTGCCGAAGTAGACGCGGCCCGCCGTCCACCGCCGGCGCGGCGAGAACGGCGTCACCCGCCGCGAACTCCCAGACGGTGGCGCCCTTCGCGGGATCGAGCGCCAGCACGCGTCCCCCGTGCGTCCCCAGGTAGAGCCGCCCGCCCGCGACCGTCACGTCGGAGCCGAAGCGGTCGAAGCGCGACTTGGGATCGTCGAAGGGCAGGCGCTCGACCGGCTTGTCCACGACGCGCACCCGCCAGCGCTCCTCCCCGCTCGCCGCCCCGAGCTTGTAGAGGAAGCCGTCGTCGGCCTGGACGTAGAGCTCGCCCGCCGCCACCGTGGGACGCGTCCGGATCGCTCCTCCCGCCCGGAACGACCAGCGCTCCTTGCCGCTGCGGGCGTCGATCGCGTGCACGACGCCGGCCTGGTCGCCGGCGTAGACGAGGCCGTCCGCGAAAGTCGCTCCCGCCCACAGCGCCGATCCCGCCTCGAGTGTCCAGACGGGCTTCGCGACCGGCGCGTCGGGTCCTGGCCGCGTCGGAGCGTCGAAGCGCTCGACGCGTCGCAGCGTGACCGGGATCGGATAGACGGGCACGAGCCCCCCGGGCAGCGCGCCGCTCAGCGTCTTGCCGGTCGCGTCGTACGTGAACTTGAACGGCCCGAGCGTGATCGCGTCGCCCTCGGCTTCGAAAGGCATCTTCCCGAACGGGCTCCGCACCAGGTGGATCACGGGAATCCAGGCGAACACCTCCACCTTCCCGTCGCTTCCCGGCACGAACTCCATCGCCACCGGTTGAGTCTCGCCGTCGTGGGTGAGGCTGCCCGCCCACGTTCCCGCGAGGTCCGCTGGCGTCAGGGCGAAGATCGCCGTCTTCTCGGGGGCGAAAGAGAAGACGGCGATGGCGAGGAGAAGCACACTCGTGGCTGCGTTCATCTCTTTGATCCTCCGGAGGACGGCGCCTGCGAGTCCACTACGCGGCTTCCTCCGGACCGGTTCCGAAAACGTCGCGCTAGGCGCCGCGATCCAGGCGACGCGCCTGCTTCTCCGCTTGCAGGGCGAGCTCCATCGCCAGGAAGCAGTGGGCCTGGGACATCGCGGTCTCGGTGCGGTTCACGACGTCGTCGACCAGCCGCTGGCCGTAGGGGAGCGGCACATCCTTGCAGTCGAGGTAGCGCGTCTCCTTCTGGTCGACCAGGAACAGGTGATTGCCGCCGGTGCGGCCCCCGATGTCCACGTACTTCCGGACCTCGATGAAGCCGTCGGTACCCAGGATCGTGAGCCGTCCGTCCCCCCAGATGCTGAGCCCGTCCGGGGTGAACCAGTCCACGCGGATGTAGCCCGTCCCGCCGTTCCCACGCAGCATCACGTCCCCGAAGTCCTCGAGGCCGGGGTACTGCGGGTGGCTCAGGTTGCCGACCTGCGACGCCACCACCTCCGCCTTGTCCGATCCGGTCAGGAACAGGAACTGGTCGAACTGGTGGGAGGCGATGTCGCAGAGGATGCCGCCGTACTGCTCGCGCACGAAGAACCAGGGCGGCCGGGTCTCCGCCCGGAGGCGGTGCGGGCCCAGCCCCACCGTCTGGACCACCTTGCCGATGGCGCCCGCCTTGACCAGCTCTCCCGCCTTCACCGTGGCCCGGTTCTCGAGCCGCTCGCTGTACAGGATCGAGTAGATGCGCCGGGTCTGGGCCTGCACGCGGCGCACCTCCGCGAGTTGCTCCAGCGTCGTCATGCCTGGCTTGTCGACCATGAAGTCCTTGCCGTGGCGCATGACCTCGAGCCCCAGGGGCGCCCGCTCGTTGGCGATCGTCGAGCTCAGCACGAGCTGGATGGAGCCGTCCTCGAGGATCTCCTTCTCGCTCCGCGCCACCTTGGCCTGGGGGAACTTCTTGGTGAAGCCGGCCAGGAGCTCCGGCTCCTTCGCGTAGACGGAGACGAGCTCGCCGCCCCCGCGAATGACCGCGCCCACCTGGCCGTTGATGTGGTCGTGGTTGATGCCGATCACCGAGAAGCGGATGCGGGGGGCCGGAGCGGGAGCGGAGCCCCCTTCCTGGGGGCGGGAGGCGAGGGGACGGGCGGACGCCCGTCTCGCCTGGCCGGAAGCCCAGGCCGCTCCCGCCGCCGTGCCAAGCGACGATCTCAGAAACTCACGACGTCCCCTGCGGTCCCTGTTCATCGACTCCTCCCCTGGTCCTGGTCCCCCGTCGGGGTGCTATTCTGTCTCAAGTGGGACGATGGCCAAGGCCAGGCGGCAAGTGACGGCGGCGCGCACATGGGCGGCGGTTCCCGACCCCGCACCGGGGGCGAAAGGGCCGATCTACGTCTCCTTCCCGGCTCCTCCGGACGACGAGGCGCTGGCCGAGGCCACGGGCTACCTGAAGAGCCTCGAGGCGAGGGGGCAGATCGCCCGCGATCCCGCGCACGCCGCGCGGGGGACGACGCACGAGCTCGAGATCGACGTGACGGGCAAGAAGCGGCTCGTCCGGAAGCGGCTCTCCTCCCGTTAGGCGCCGGACCCCCGACCCCGACCGAAGCAGGCAAAGCGCTCGCGGACGAGGACCCTCGTCCCTTGCACCGTGCGGATGGCGTGGCTCCACCAGGCCGGCACCTTCTGCTTCGCCTCGCGCTTCCCGCCGAACTCGATGCGGTCGTGTTCCAGCAGGGATTCAACGTAGGTCATCACCTCGTCGGTGGTGGCGCTCGCCCCCGGCGCCGCGCCCAGGACAGCAGCCCGACCCCCGGACCCGCCGACGAGCACGGTCTCCGGGGCCCGCACCACCACCCCCTTCAGCCGGGGACTGAGCGTTCCGAGCGGCACCTCCCGCCGGTACACCGCCTCCACCACGGGGGTTCCCGCGACCTTGCGCCGCCGGATCCTCATGTGCGCCCCCGGTGGGACCTCCAGCCGCTCGTTGAGGTCGCGGCGCGTGGCGGACGAGAGGGGGATCGCGCTCTTCGCGGCGGACGGCGCGGGCCCCGCGAGCCCGGCCACCGGGGCGAGCATCGCGTTCGTGCCGAGCGCGATCCCGTGGGCTTCGAACGCGTCGCGGATCGCCACGTGATGGGCCCCGTCGCTTTCTTCCCCGTCCGCGAGGACCATGGCCCGCCCCACCGCCTGGAAGAAGCGCGCCCCTTCGGGCGCCTCCCGCGCGGCCGCGATGAGCAGATGGGCCGCGGTCCCGACCGCGCTGCGCAGCGCGGTGCTCGTCTGGCCGCTGCCCAGGAGGTTCCGGACGAGGTCCCAGACGCAGCCCGTGAAGACCTGGGCGAAGCTGTGGCTCTCGTTGATCAGCTCCCCGGGCCCGCCGTCGTCTGGCAGCGAGGACGGGAGCTGCCAGCGCAGGGTGTTGAGGGCGTGGCGGGGGGCGGCGGCGTTGTGGTCGGGAGCGATGCGCCTCACTGCCTCCGACAGGTCCTCCGCCATCGCCTCCACGAAGTTACGGGCCCCGAGGCCGATGCCGAGAAGCGCGGTGCGTGTCGCGGAGTCGCCGAGCGCGGTGAGGAGGGCCAGGCAATCGGCGAAGGCCTCGTGAAACGCGTTGACCTCGAGGAAGGGCGTGTCCCAGAGGTCGGTGCGCATCGCGTCGAGCAGGCCGTGGCCGACCTCGTGGGCCACCACGTCGGTGCTCGCGCCGGAGAGCGTCGTCTTCGTCCCCGCGGTGAACTCGAAGAACTGGAACCCGTCGCGGTCGTAGAAGGCGTTCAGGTCCTCTTCGGCTCCGAGCTGCTTGACCGCGTTCTGGTAGAGGTTGAGCCGCCGGCCCTGCCACCACCGGGTCAGGGACCCCGCGTGTCCCTCCCAGGTGTTGACCGCGAGCAGGGCCGCCTCCCGGCATTGCCAATAGAGGAAGCCAGGCGTGCCCGTCGCGTACGCCTTCTCGGGCTCGGGATCGTGGAAGGTGAAGCCGGCCCGGCTCGCCGGCCGATTCGCGAGCGGGGTCTTGCGGCGCAGCGGCGGCGCCTTGGGCCCGGCCAGGGGATCGTTGGGAATGAAGTTGATCGGCATTCTCCGGACCCTCCCTGTCTCCGGCCCACGCTACACTCTCGACCTACCGCGCGAGGTCCTCTTGGGACAGACACGCGTCGACCTCCAGCATCTCCTCGAAGACATACGCGACGCCTACCCGGGCTCGCTGGAAGAGACGATCGTGACCGAGATCGTGGCGAACTCGCTCGACTCGGGAGCGGCAATCGTGCGCCTGGAGGCCGACGCCGCCCAGGCGACCCTGACCGTGATCGACGACGGCTCGGGGATGGCGCGGAGAGAGCTGGCGCGGTACCACGACATCGCCGCGAGCACCAAGACGAAGGGCGAGGGGATCGGCTTCGCGGGCGTGGGAATCAAGCTCGGGATCCTGGCCTCGGAGGAAGTGCTCACCGAGACCCGGGCGGGAGCGAGCCATGTCGCCACTTCCTGGCGGCTGGCCTCGCGGCAGAAGGCGCCCTGGCGATGGGTGCCACCGCCGGGCCTGGTCGGAGAGCACGGCACGAGCGTCCGCCTGAAGCTCCGTAACGCGCTCTCGCCCCTGCTCGAAGACGGTTTCCTGGAAGCCACGCTCGTCCGGCATTTCCCGTCCCTGTTCGACGCCACGTTCGCCGAGGTGCTGGCCGGCCACTATCCCGTGGGGGTCCGTTTCGTCGTCAACGGCGCGCCGGTGGCTCCGGTGGTCGGCGTTGGCGAGCGCGGCGGCCTCTCCATCCGTCTCGCCCGTAGGCGGCGGCCCTGCGCCGTCGGTTACCTGGTCCGGGAGACCCTGCCCCTGCCCGAGGACCAGCAAGGCCTAGCGGTCAGCACGCTGGGCAAGGTCATCAAGCGCGGATGGGACTGGTTGGGCCTCTCCCCCGCGCTGCCGGATCGCATCTCCGGACTGATCGAGGTGCCCGCGCTCGCCGGCTGTCTCACCTTGAACAAGGCCGACTTCATCCGTGCCGGTGCGCGGGGCGCTCTCTACCTCGCCCACCGGAAGGCCATGCAGGAGGCGGTTTCCGCGCAGCTCGCCGCCTGGGGTGACCGCCGCGAGCACGCGGTCGAGGAGCAGGCGCGCCGACGCAAGACGAGACCGGTGGAGCGCGATCTCGCCAACGTGCTCCTGGAGATGACCGCGGACTTTCCGCTCGTGGCGTCGCTGGTGGAGCGGCGGGCCGGCGGCCAGAAGCGACTGCCGATGGCCGGCGGCTACGGCGCGCTCGGAGCGGCCGCCCCCGCACGGATGGGGGTCCTGACGGGAAGCGGCCGCCCGGACCCGCCCGCGGCTCCCGGCGCCGACGAGCACGCTCGGACCGAGCCGTCCCTCACGGGGGCCGAGCCCGAGCCTCCGGAGACGGCGCACGAGACGGGAACGGACGCCAGCGAAAAGGCGGCTGAGTTGTCCTGGCCCGCGTCGCGCGGACGGCGGCGCCCGTCCCGCCTGGGGCTGACCATCCAGTTCGAGACCCGGCCCGACGAGCCCCAGCTGGGCCGGCTCCTCGAGTCCACCGTCTGGGTCAACGACGCCCATCCCGCCTACCGGCGAGCCGCCGTGTCGCGCGCCGAGGGGTACCACATCGCCCTCACCGTGGCCATGGCCCTGGCCCCGTTGGCCGTCGACGCGTCGGAGGCACACCGCTTCGTCACCTCGTTCCTGGCGCGATGGGGCGAGGCGCTCGATCGGCCCATCAGGCGACGAGGGCGCGCGAAGAGCCTCTCCTAGACTAGAGCTCGCCCAGCCTTCGTAGCTTCTCCACCACCTCGGCGAGGATGCTCGCCGGCAACGCCCTCAGCGCCCGCACGAGTCGCCGGTTGTCGATGGCGCGGCTCTGATCGATCATCACTTCACACTCCTCCCGGTTGCCGGCAATGCCGCGCGGGAGTACCACCCGAAGCAGGTTCTCACCGGCCAGCCGGGTTGTACAGGGCAGCACCCACGTCGACGGATGATCAGCGTCGTTGAGGAGGTCCGTCTGGATCACGAGGACCGGACGGACCTTGCCCGGTTCGGTGCCTCGGCGGGGGTTGAGATCGGCAAAGTAGAGGACCCCGCGTCGAGCCTTCACGACTCCGGGAGCCCCTCGGCCGCGAGGTGATCGAGCTCGCCCAGCTCCTGCGCCAGCGAGGCACGTGTCGCGCGCGAAGCGCGACGGTAGGCTTCCCGCAGCGCTTCCCGTTCCGTCACGTCCCGAAGAAGACGAAGGCCCCGCCGCACGACCTCGACCTTGCTCTTTGCCTTGAGCCTGGCCTGGAGAGCCTCCACCATCCGCAGCTCCGCCGGCGGCAAGGTGATGCTCGATTTGGTATTGGATTTCATACCAATACAATACCGCGCCTCTGCCCCCTGTCAAACGGCCTCCGGCCCCCCGATGCGCGGGACGCGGACGGGCGCGTCTACAATGCGCGAGCACCTAACGCGTTCAATGCCTTGAAGGAGCCGCCATGAAGAAGCTCGCTCTTCTCGCTCTCACCCTCCTGCCCGTCGCCGCCTCCGCCGCGCCCACGACCGCCGAGCTGCAGCAACAGGTGCGCGACCGCGAGCGTGCGTTCGCGAAGACGATGGCCGACCGCGATCCGGCCGCCTTCGCGGCCATGGTCGCCGAAGAGTCGGTCTTCCTCTCCGGGCCGAACCGGGTACTGCGCGGGCGGCAAGCCGTGGCCGACGGCTGGAAGCGGCTCTTCGAGGGGCCCCAGGCTCCGTTCTCCTGGGAGCCGGAGACGGTCGAGGTCCTGGCTTCGGGTACGCTCGGCCTCAGCACCGGTCCCGTCTTCGACCCGCAAGGCAAGCGCATCGGCACGTTCAACTCGATCTGGCGGCGCGAGGCGGACGGCAAGTGGCGGATCATCTTCGACCACGGCTGCCCTCCGTGCCCTTGCGAGCCGGGCCCTCCCCCGGCAGCGGCCAAGCCCTCGAACGACTGACCTACTCGCGCTGCTGGCGGAAGATCTCGCGCACGGTCTGGATCGTGTCCGCTTCCGACGCCGGCTTGTCCGTCCGGTAGCGCTTCACGCGGGCGAAGCGCAGGGCGAGGCCGCCCGGGTATCGGGGCGACTCCTGGACGTCGCTGAAGGCGATCTCGACCACCAGCTCCGGCCGCACCCGCACCACCCACTCGTCGCGCTCGACCGCGAGCGAGAGGAGCCGCTCCGTCTGCCAGCGGAGCATCTCGTCGGTCAGCCCCTTGAAGGTCTTGCCGAGCATGACGAACTGGCCGCTCTCCGCATCGCGCGCCCCCAGGTGCAGGTTGGAGAGCCAGCCCTTGCGCCGCCCGCTCCCCCATTCCACGGCGAGCACGACGAGGTCCAGCGTCCGCGCGGCCTTGAGCTTGAGCCAGTGGAACCCGCGCTGGCCGGCCACGTAGGGGGCGAGGAGCGACTTCGCCATGAGCCCCTCGTGGCCGGCGTCCAGCGACTGGCGTAGGAAACGCTGGGCCGCTTCGGCGTCTGCGGTCACCATCCGGGGCAGGAGGGCCTCCGCGGGGATCGTCCGCGCCAGCCTCTCCATGCGCTCCGCGTAGGGCAGGCCGACGAGCGGCCCTTCCCCGTCGAGAAGGAGCAGATCGAAGAAGAAGGACGACAGCGGCAGCTCCCGGCGGGCCGCCTCGACCCCCTTCGACCGGCCGAAGCGGCGCATCGTGACCTGGAACGGCTGGGGCCTCGCGTCGCCCCGCAGCGCGATGGCCTCGCCCTCCATGCACGAGCTCGCGCGCGGGCAGGGCCCGTACGCTCTCCACGATCTCGGGGACGCGCGCGGTCACGTCCTGGAGCTGGCGCGTGAAGACCCGCACCTCGTCGCCCGCCTTGTGCACCTGGATGCGGGCCCCGTCGATCTTGTACTCGAACGCCGCTTCCCCGAGCCTCTCCAGGGCCTCCCCCACGTCTTCCGCCGCGCTCGCGAGCATGGGGGCGACCGGAGAGAGCACGCGCAGGGAGAAGCGGGCGAGGCCCGCAGCGCCTTCCTCCAGTGCGGCCCGCGCCACCTCCCCGAGGTTGCCCGAGAACATCGCGGCCTGGCGCACCTGGACCGCGGGCAGGCCGGACGCGCGTGCGATCGCGTCCTGGACGATCCCGTCGAGCGCGCCCTGCCGGACTTCGCCCATGAGCAGCTCGCCCAGGAAGCGCCGCTGCCCTCCGTCGGCCCGCTCGAAGAGGCCCCGCAGCGCCTGCCGCTTGCGTTCGGCCGAGCCCTCGCCCTGATCCTTGGCCACCCCCTCGAACGTGCGGTCCACGTCGGCCAGCGCGAGCGGCTCTCCGACCGGCGCGCCCTCGGGCACGGCGCCCTGGATCGTGCGCCAGCCGATCCCGATCCGGCCCTGGGGCAAGGCCCCCGTGAGGTAGAGGGCGACGAGCTCGGTCTCCCGGCCCCGCGTCTCCTTGAGGAAGTCGCCGATGAGCGCGGTCTTCTCCGTCTTCCGGCTCGTGGCCCGGACGCGCCCGACCAGCTCGACGAGTCGCCCCAGCTCCATCCGCGTCCCCCGACAGACTACTAAGGGCCTCGTAGCCGGCGAGAACGCGCCCCGGGGCCCGAGCTCAGGCGCCCGTTCGGCTCAGTCGACGATCTCGACCGTTGACGGCGTGGCCGCAGCCATCGAGCGAGGCGCCACCGACGGGTGGCGATCCGGTGGAACATTTCCCGGGGTCCGATGGGCGTACATCATGTGGAGGCTCAGGGCTTCGCCCGGCTGAAACTCGCCCACCTTCGTCCCCGGTCCCGCCCCCGGTGTCATGACGTCACGAGTATCCACGGAATGACCGAGGCCCACGACATGTCCCATCTCGTGAAGGAGGGTATTCAGATAGTCCGCGCGCGCGCTCCCCGAGATCTCCTGGATGGTGGCGAACCTGACGGTGGCCCCCACGACCGTCGGACCCCGGAACGAGTAAGAGGCGGTGGCCACGGCGTTGCGCTCGGCAACGCTGGGGTCAAGGAGGATCCTGCAGGCTCCGCCGGTGCCGATCGAGATCTGGAGCCCGGTGCGCCGGACGAGCTCGGCCACGACCTGACGCGTCCGGTCTGCCACCAGGCCAAACTCACCGAGATTGCCGTCGAGAGTGACCGTAAAACCGGAATCCCAGCGCACCATCCGGTACGAGCCGTCCGTGAATCGCACGTGGTAGACGAGCTCGTCGACGTACTCCTGCTCACGCCCCTGGGGGGACGGCCAGAGAAAGATAGCGGTTCCGTCGAACGGCTGATCCCGCACGAGGAAAGCAGGGGCTCTGGCCGTCACGGCCTCCCCGACCCGCGGGGCCGGGGGACTGATCTCGGCGGAGACCACGTCGTGCGTCAGGCCGTCACGGGCCACGGCTTGCGGGGCCGGCGTCGGAGTGGGCGGAAGCGTCGAGGGGCTCGAGGGAGCCGCCGGCGACGCGCCCTTCCCGCAACCCGGAAGACACATCCCTCCGAGAGCGACGAGCAGAATCGACGCTGTCCGGTTCACTGTTGCGGGGACTATAGGGAATGGCGATCCGCCGAGTCAAGGTCGAGCCGCCGCGCGGCGGCGTTTATTCCGGCTGCCACCGACGAGGACCGGCATCGAGAACGCGCTAGGCTGTAGTCTCTGAGATGGCGGCCACGTTCCGCGGGTTCATCCTCCAGCCGAGCTACCGTGTGGAAGGGGACCGCCCGGTGGTCCACCTCTACGGCCGGCTCGAGGACGGCCGCGGCTTCCTCGTCCGGGATGGCCGGCAGGTGCCGCACTTCTATGTTCGCGCGGCCGACGCCGGTCGCGCCCGGGAGCTGCACGCGCGGCCGCTCTCGCCCAGCGGACGCGTCACCCTCGAGGGCGAGCCCGTGGTCCGGGTCGAGGTGCCGACGCCCGCGGACACTCCCCCGTTGCGACAGCGGCTGATCAAGGCGGGTATCCCCTGCTACGAGGCCGACGTGCGCTTCGCCATGCGCTACCTGATCGACCGCCGGATCCGGGGCTCCCTCGCGATCACGGGAGTACCGCGCGACGTCCCGGAGCTCGGGGCCGTGTTCGACGACCCCGAAGTGGCCCCCGACGACTGGACGCCGCGTCTGCGCGTCCTCTCTTTCGACATCGAGACCGACCCCCGGGCCCGTCGGGTCCTTTCCATCGGTCTCCACGGGCCGGGAGCGTCCGAGGTCCTTCTCCTCACCCCAGCGGGTTGGACCGCGCCGCCCGGCGCGCTCCCCTTCGCCACCGAGAAGGAGCTGCTGGCCGGCTTCGCCGCGCGCGTGCGCGAGCTGGACCCCGACGTCCTCACCGGCTGGAACATCGTGGACTTCGACCTGCCCGTGCTCGTGCGGGCCGCCGCCCGCGATCGGGTCACCCTCCACCTCGGGCGCGGCCCGGGTCCGGTGCGCCTCCGCGGGGAGACGGGAGCGCAGGCCCAGGTGCCGGGTCGCGTGGTCCTGGACGGCCTCTACCTCGTGCGCGGCGCCTTCGTCAGGCTCGACGACTACACGCTCGACGGCGCCGCCCGCGAGATCCTGGGCGAGGGCAAGCACCTCGCCGGCTCGGACCGGGCCGGGGAGATCCTGCGGCTCTTCAAGGAAGACCGGCCGCAGTTCGTCGAATACAACCTCAAGGACGCGCGGCTCGTCCTCGACATCGTGGAGAAGCTCCGCCTCGTCGAGCTCGCGGTCGAGCGCAGCCGCCTCACCGGGATGCCGCTCGACCGTGTCTCGTCCTCCATCGCGGCCTTCGACTTCCTCTACCTGTCGGAGCTGGGGAGGCGCGGGGTGGTCGCCCCCAGCGTCCGGTCGGTCGACGTGGAAGCGATGGCGGGCGGCCATGTCCTGGAGCCGCTACCGGGGCTCTATCGCAACGTGGCCGTGCTCGACTTCCGGAGCCTCTATCCGAGCCTCATCCGGACCTTCCAGATCGACCCCTGGAACCTCGTCCGATCGGCGGGGGGGCCCGACGCCGACGCGATCCGCGCTCCGAACGGGGCGGCGTTCCACCGCCGGCCCGGGATCCTCACCGAGATGCTGGACGAGATCATGCCGCGGCGCGAGGCGGCCCGGCGCGCGGGCGACGCGGTGCGGAGCCACGCCATCAAGATCCTCATGAACTCGTTCTACGGCGTGCTCGGCACCCCCGCCTGCCGCTTCTACGACGCCCGCCTCGCCAACGCGATCACGAGCTTCGGCCGCGAGGTCCTGCTCTGGTGCAAGGCGCGGATCGAGGCAGGCGGCCGGCGCGTCCTGTACGGGGACACGGACAGCCTGTTCGTCGAGACGGGCGACAGCGACGCCACCGAAGCGCGGAAGGGGGCGGAGTCGCTCGTCCGAACCCTCACCGCGGATCTGGCCGCCCACATCGAGCAGACCTGGCGGGTGACGAGCCGCCTGGAGCTCCAGTTCGAGCGTCTGTATCTCCGCCTCTGCCTTCCCGCCCTCCGCCACGGGACCACCGGCGCCCGCAAGCGCTACGCGGGGCTCGTGGACTCGCCGGGCGGATCGGCCCGCGTCGTCTTCACCGGGATGGAGGCGGTGCGCGGCGACTGGACGGAGCTGGCCAAGGAGGTCCAGCGCGAGCTCTACGGCCGCCTCTTCGGCGACCAGCCCGTGGAGGACTACCTCCGGCAGGTGGTGGCCGACGTCCGCGCCGGCCGGCTCGACGAGGAGCTCGTCTACCGCAAGTCGCTCCGCAAGGACCCGAGCGCCTACACCGCCACCACCCCGCCCCACGTTGTCGCCGCCCGCCAGATCGCGGGCAAGACCCGAGGCCGTGTCGCCTACGTGGTGACGGTGGCCGGCCCCGAGCCCGCCGCGGATCGACGCCATCCCCTCGACTACGAGCACTACGTGGAGAAGCAGGTCCGGGCGGTGGCGGAGCCGGTGCTCACCCTGCTCGGCCTGGAGTTCGCCCGGGTCGTGGGCGACGACCGGCAGCTTTCCCTGTTCTGAGCGGCGGTCCGCGCGAGAATGGACGCATGGCCGCCGGCGGACTCGAAGCCTTCCGCAACCGGGCCCCCGAGCCCGCCGTACGCGACATGGAAAAGCCCGCGCCCGTCGAAGGCGAGGGCGGGCGCGAGGTCCTGGCCTGCGCGCGATGCCGCCGCCCCATCACGACCGGGGCCGCGCGCATCGCGGTAGGGGGAGCGCACGAGCACGCGTTCGTCAACCCGCATGGCCTGGAGTTCCGCATCGGCTGCTTCGCGCTCGTGACCGGATGCCTGCAGGTCGGCGAGCCCACGACCTACTGGAGCTGGTTTCCCGGCTACGCCTGGCAGATCGAGCAGTGCGCGAGCTGCCGGGAGCACCTCGGCTGGGAGTTCCGCTCCTCCGACCACCGGTTCCACGGCCTCATCCTCGACCGCCTGGTGTCCCTCGAGGAACGGCCGTGAGGTCAAAGCGACAAGAGATAGGCGATGAGATCGTCGACGACCGCCTTGTCGGCCTCCTCGTTGGACCACGCGATGCGCACCTCGGCGCCTCGACCATCGACGACGAACGGCTTTGCCGCGGAGCCGTGCCCCACGTTGCTGAACCCGGCTTGACGGATGTCGTGCAGGGCGATCGCGGGCTCGCCGCGCTCGCGCAGCTCCTTTTCCTTCGAGGGCTCCCACTCCCATCCCCCGTCCTTGCCCTCGTAGGAAACGCTCCCCCGTAGAAACGGGGCCTCCGTCCGCAGGACCGGGACGAGCAATTGGCGCAACGTGGGGACGGACCCGTTGTGCAGATAAGGCGCTTGCGCCCACACCCCGTACAGGGAGCCGGCCACGTATCCCCTCTTGGCCGAGGGATCCACGAGGGTCTCCCCCCCCGGGAAAGTGCACTCCTTCTGCGTCGAAGGACAGGCAATCTGAACCACCTTGCGCATCAACACCACGGTGAGGGGAAGGATCGCGTTGGCGCGAAGCGGGTCCGTTCCCACATCGAAGATCTGGGCGTCGCGGCTACGCCCCGCCGACGCATCGTGACAGCCCGCACAGTTCTTCTTGTACGTGGCCTCCCCTCGCGCCGTGGCCGCGACGTCGAGCGCGAACGGATAGGGCTCCGGCGGCAACTTGCCCAGGAAATCCTGGATGAGCGCGTTGGCGTGCAAGTCGATCTTGGCCGGGTTTCCCACCACCGCGAGCGACGAGGTCAGCGAGCGCGCGAATCCCCTGACCGTGCCATCCCAATTCGCGTAGCCGAGCGGATCGATCTTCCAGACCGCGGGAATGTCGGCCTTCGCGGGTCCGGGGGGAAGCACCAGGTCCGCCTTCTCCTCCCCGACCATGGCCACGAGGCTGGCGCTCCCGAGGCCGGACGTCTCGACGAGGCCCGGCGCCCCCCCCGTGAGGCTGGGCGGATTCGGCACATTCTTGTAGCTATGGTCCCGGAGGAGCCCGATCCCGGCCAGCCGGTGATCGTTCATCTGACGCATCCTCGTGAGGACGGCGTCGATGTTCGACCTGGCCGTCGCCACTTCCTTCGAGGCGGCCTCCACGGAGACCGCTTTCGAATCCGCTCCCCAGAACCATTCCGGAGACTTGCCCGTGAGGGCGTCGAGGATCCGCTTCCTGAAGGCCTGGTACGCGGGAGAATCGTTCGAGGTCGAGAGGTTCTCCTTGAGCACGCTCGTCAATCGACCGATGAAGAGGTGCACGTTTATTTCCGTGTTCGCGTTTCCGTTCAATAGCCGCATGGTGCCATCGGGAAGGCGCACCCGGCCGGTGTGACAGCTCGCGCACGTTCGCGTCATGTAGCGCAGCTCGAAGGTGTTGTCGGGCGAGGTCGGCCGCGTCCACGTGACGCCGTGCCGACCACTGGCCGTATCCTTTCTGGCAAAGAAGCCAGCGCTCTCCAGGGCCGCGTCGCCGAACGCCGTCGGCTCGAGCTCTTGCAGGACCCGAAAGACGACGAACGGGATCATTTCGAGCGTCGCATCGCCCAGAGAGCCGGTGTCGAAGGCGTCGAAGCTCTCACGATTCTCGCTGATCGCCTTGTCGATCTGGGCGCGACGCGACCGTACTTCCGCCTCCCAGGCCGCTCTCGTTGCCGTGGAGGATCCCCCCTTCTTGTCCTCCGCTGGCCCGCACGCGATTGCCCCGGCCGCGGTGGCCATCGCCACGAGGACCGCATAGATACGGACGGCCCCACCCTTGGTCGTACGGTCTGCGCCTTGGTTCATCACACGATCCTTTCGCGAGTCGCGCCGCTCCACTCCGCTCGCCCCTTCAGGCGCCGGCGGCGGTCGGCCCGGCGGTCCCGTCCGGGCGCAGGTACACCGCGGTCAGGTGCCGGCACAGGTCGGACAGGGAGCCGGCCGCCCACCCCCCGCAGATTTCGTCGATCGTGAGCAGCCCGAGCGAGCGGTAGCTCTCGGTCTGGGACTCGTCGAACCACTGCTCCGCGGTCGTCTGGTGGGGGAAGGCCGGGTGGGCCGCCGCGTAGCTGGCGACGTCGGGCGGCTCGGTTCCGAGGAGCATTGGCTTCACGTAGATGAGCCGCCCGTCCGTGCCCGGCCCGTCCACCGCGGAGTAGCCGATCGTCGCCACCGCGCACCGCTTCCGGCGCGCTTTCAGCGGACGGGCGTGGGCGTCGTCGAAGTCGATCGGTATTCCAAAATCGATGCGGATCTTCCGGAGGGCGTTGCCGAGATCGTCGTACGTGAAGTCGGGATCGCACCCGCCGTCCAGCACCACGATGAACCGGCAGCGCCGCCGCACCATCTCGTAGAGCCCCAGGTTCTCGAAGTGCCCGCCGTCGGACAGGTACACGTACTCGCTCTGGTCGGAGGTCTGGCCGAGGGCCTCCTTGACCAGCGACCGGATCGCGGACAGCGGTCCCGGCTGGGTCCAGGTCCGCTTCCCGGGCGGGCCCGGATTCCCGAGCCACGAGCCGAGCCGCGCGTTGAAGAGCGTCATGATGAAGCCGACCACGGGCGAGGAGTGGTATCCCATGTTGGGGCTCGCCGCGGCCCCCGAGATGGCGATGGCGCTCCCCAGGGAGATCCCGCCGGCGTAGCCCGCGGAAGGTCGATAGCCCACGTCGGAGCTCCCGCACTGCTGCGCCGTGACCGTGAACGACGCGGCCTTCCGCTGCTGCCAGGCGAGACGGCTCCCCGCCACCAGGTTCAGCGTCTGGTTCACCACGTGAAATGGCCGCAGCCGGGTGTCGAGAGCGGCCATGGCCATGTCGTCGTTGCGGGAGAAGCCGGTGAACCGGCTCGACCTGCCGCTCCGGGTTCGAGGCCCCGAGGTAGGCCCGGACGAGGCGGTCGCGGTACATGCCGTGGAGCGAGAAGGTGTTGATGTTCACGTAGCGGGCCATGATCCAGCTCAGGACCACGAAGCCGGCGGCGAGGAGCGCGATCAGGAGCGGCTCCGAGCGCGTCAGCATCCCGTAGTGATTCCGCCAGCCGATCGGCTCCCCGTGCGGGCCGGCCAGGGTCGTGCCCGTGAGGGCGTGGGCGCCGTAGAGCAGGACGTTGGTGAGCACGGACAGGCCGCCGGCGAGGAGTGCTATGAACAGGGGCGGGGCGAGGCGGGCCGCCGCGGAGACCACTCGGGCTCCGCCCTGGGGCGGGGCCGCGCCCGGATTGGCGTTGGGGACGAACGAGCCGCGGGACGTGCTGAGCCAGGCGCTGAGCGCGCCCGCGGCCGCGAGGGCACTGTGTCCCCAGGTGCGCCACCCGAGGGCCCACTGCGGCAGCATCAGGACCACCCCGCATACGCCCGTCCACGCGACGGCGACGAGCAGGACCCCGGCCATCGCGCGCGACATCCACTCCCGGTCCTCGTCCTTGAGGAAGGTGCTGGAGAGGCCGACGAAGAGAACGGTGCCGAGGCAGAAGCCGAGGAGGATCGTCGGGGGGCCGGTCGTCACGTACCCCGCCCATGACGGCGACTTGTGGGGGTCCGTGCTCCACAGCAGGTAGTTCGTGGCCGCCCAGGTCGCGGCCCCGGTGCCCACCGCCATCGCCACCACCGCCAGGGAGAGCGGCCCGAACAGCAGGCGCAGACGCTGACCGAGGGGCCGGCGATGGAACAGAAGGTAGAGCACCCAGGCCGCGACGCAGGGAAGGATCGTCCAGAGGACGACAGATCCCAAATTGCTATGGTCCGCGTAGTCCGCGCCGAGGTAGTAGAGGGAATCGAACATGAGGAACGTGAGCACCGCGCCCACGAGCGGTCCCAGGACCCGCACCACGTAGTCGTAGCTCGAGTGGTCCCGTCCGCCGACGCCGGGCAGGTAGCGCAGCGTGTTGAAGAGCGCGGTGGCGAAGAGGACCAGGCTCAGGAAGGGCAGCAGGTAATGGACGAGAGGCGACTCGGCGATGCCGTTCAGCTCGGGGGCGCTGTAGTTGAGCTTCCCCCCCTCGAAGATGACGTTTCCGTGGAGTAACTCAGGGAAGGCCAGGGCCGACAGGTAGAGCCGCGGCACCATCAGGGAGGCCGCGAGCAGGGGGACGAGCACCATCCAGTTGAGGAGGACGTTGCGCAGCATCGTGGCGAAGAGAGTCCAGAGGTCGGTCGAGAAGGTCCCTGCCCTCGGCGACAGGTAGCTGTTGTACTCGCGCAGGTGCTCGATGGGGTCGGGCTCCTCGGGCGCGGGCGGGGGGGCGTCGCGTCGGAGGTGGGGGACGACGTTGCCGAGTCCTCCCACCCGGTTCATCCAGGCGGTGAGCCAGCTGCCGATGTAGCCGCCGCCCGAGACCGTCGAGAGGTAGTCGAACCGCGGGAGCAGGCCGCGCTCGGCGAGCCCCTGTATGGCCCCGAGGCCGAAGGTCGCGCTCCGGATGCCGCCTCCCGAGATGCACAGCGCGCTGAGCGGCTCCGGCTCGCGGTGCACTCGGCGAAAGAGCTCCCGCTCGTCGGCCCCCTCGAAGCTGGAGGTCGGCCGCAGCGCCTTGTACTCGGCCGCGACGATCTCCTCGAAGCGCAGGGGTCTGTCGTCCGCCATCCGTCCACTCCTCGTCGCGACTGAAGCGCGGTTAGAACGATTCCCTTCCGGTCGGAATGACCGGCGCGATTCCCGTCGTCTTGTGACGCAAGGCGGCGCTGTCCTCGTAAGTGAGCCTTCGGGCACGGTTGATGCCCCCGAGCGGCGCGTGCTCCGGCAGGGCATTCCACGGGTTCCAGGACAGGTTCTCGAAGAATGCCATCTGCTCCGGCGAATCGAACTTCTGCGGGTAGATGAAAATGCGGGCCAGACGCACCGGGGCGGAGGTCCACTCCACCGTCGCATCTTCGACGGGCATCGCATCGGCGTCGGTCTGCGGATTCACGCTCAGATCGAAATGCGCGCCGATCTTGCGGAGCGTCAGTTGCTCCACGAGGGCCTCGCGCAGGCAGTCCGGCGAATTGCGGAGCGGAATCGCTGGTCTCTCTTCCCCTTCGGATGGCGTGACGAGGTACTTGACCGCCCCCTCCCCCAACTTGTAGGGAGTCTGGCTCCAATATGTCATGTCGAGCAGGCTCGCGCGGGCGACGCTCGTGAAGCTCGCGAGCTTCGGGTAATCCGTCGCGGCGAGCTTTGGTACAGGGGTGCCCTTCACGGTGGCGACGAGAAACGCGAAGACGTGCTGCACGTTCCGTGCAAAGAACACGGAATGATCGGCCACGAGGAAATCCTGTATCCGCGGCGGACCATCCCCGCCCGGAACCAGCACCTTTATCGCCATGCCGTGCGCTTCGGGCTTGGTGTCGTCCTGCCCGCGTCCATTGGAGAAGCGAACGAGCGCTGGGTAACGACGCGGCGCGGCAAAGAGCCCCACCCGCATCTTTTCCGGAATGTGCTCTTCGACGCGGAAGGTCGCCCACACGCCGGCATGCTGCTTGGGATGCTCGCCGCGATGAGACGGGCCCGGTTGCGCCTGATGCACCTTCAGGTGCAACGCGCGCAGCTGGTCGATCACGGCGCTCTCGCCCTCGGGCGGGTATTCCTTGCCGATCTCGAGCTTCGGTTCGGGCAATGGGAGCTCCCTACGAGAGGGTTAGAGTGACTTGAGGAACTCGATGATCAGCATGCGGTCGTCCGGCGACAGGAGCGGCCCGATCACCCCGTTGCCCCGGGGACCGTCCTTGAACTCGTGGCCGGAGTTGCCGTTGCCGGGCTTCGACGTGTCGAAGAACGAGGCTCCGCTCATCTTGCCCGTGTCGTAGCCCACCTTGACCGGATCGAACTGCTTGCTGCCCACCCAGAACGTCTGCGGCCGGTCCGACTTCGGGGAAAGCAGCAGGTAGAGATTCGGAACGGATCCATTGTGAAGGAAGGGAGCCACTGCCCAGATTCCATTCAGGGGACGCGCCTTGTAGATCAGATCGTCGCGAACCCCGTCGTCCTTGGGATCTCGGCCTCCCGCCCACGCGGCACGCTCTTCGAGCGGGACGTTGTTCTTCTCGAAGAATCGGTTCGCGATACCGCGCGTCACGAGATCGAGCCCGGCCCGCGCGGACACGACTCCCTTTCCGAGATCGCCGGTGTCGGCCGTCCGCTCCTTGAAGTCCTTGGCCTCGTGGGGATCCGTCCCGATGTGCTCGAGCTTGACGTCCGTGACCTTGATGAACCAGTTTCCCAGGTCGTTCTTCACCCAGTGCTTCGGCTGCGGGCCCTTCTTGCCCACGAAGCCCTCGAGATCGGCAAGCAGCTCCTCTCGTGGCGGCAGGTGGCACATCTGGCAATGCTCCTTGTAGAGCTCCGCGCCGCGCGCGACCTTCTGCTGATCAAGCGCGGGAAAGACCGCCGGCCACTTCGGCGAGGAAAGGCCCTTCAAGGGGCCGGGACCCGCCAGCAATTCTTCGAGCATCCTGAGTCCCGGGACGTTCACCGAATTCTCGAACTGGCCGGCATCGGGACCATAGAGCTTCACCACCGCGCGCACGCCCAGCGCCTCCCCGATGTTGCGGACGAGCGGATCCGCGATCGAGGAGTTGTACTGGACCCAGTTGAACCACGAGGCATCCCAGATCTGGGGAAAGCGGACGGGAGCGTTGGAAACCGCGTAATTTGCGTCGATCTTCGTGTCGGCGGCGAAGACCTGGTTGCCGATGCGGGTGAGGGCATCCGTGCGTCGGAAGCCGGCCGGGTTGTCGTAGATGTGACGCTCGCTCGTGACCTTCTTCTCCTCGAGCGCGGCGTCGAGGAAGGCCGTGTAGCTCGACTTCAGGGCCGCCTTCTGCTCCGGGCTCGCGTTCGCCCCCAGGACGCGTTGCTCGAAGCGCCCATAGCGGCCGACGTTGAACGGGAACATGGCGTTGAAGCCCAGGGCGAGGCCCAGCGCCTTTTGAAATGCCGCCACCTCGATCATGGCGGGGGCGCCGTCGATCTGGACCGCGTACTTGCCGTAGTAGAGCTCGCCGGTATGGCAGGCGGCGCAGTTGAGCCCCACTACCGGATAGGCCTTCTTGTCGGCGGGATCGACGAAGTCCTTGTCGACGGCAAAGCCCACGGGCAGCCCGTCGGGGTTCATCTCCGGATCGGCCGGGCTGGGTATGAAGCCGAAGCGGGAGAGATAGGCCGAGTCGGTGAACAGGCCGCAGCCGAACGGTGAGAGGCAGGGCTGTTCGAGGGCCTTGAACCATTCGTAGGGAACCAGGCGGGTGCCTTGCGGAGTGTGGTGGAAGCGCTTGCGCTGCGCCTCCGTCCAGTTTTGATCGAGCCAGACCACTTCCGGCGGCCTTTGGTACTCGGGCACATCGACTTTGAGCTCAGCGAGCTTGCCGCGCAGAAAAGGGACCGCCATGACCAACAACACCAGCACCGCGAGAAGGACTGCCGTACTTCTTTCTCAATCCGATCTCCTTTTAGCCAGTCCGGCTCAGGCAGAGTATGAGTGCTGCTTGCCGGAGCCTTGTACTCGTTCGAACTCGCGCGCGGGGAATCGGCCAGGCCGGAAAGCGCCTTGCGCACTGGCGCCGTTGGACGACACAGTACGCCCGTTGGCGGACGAGCGTCAAGGACGCATGACGAGGAGGCCCCGACTGGCATAGGCTCCGCGGCGTGTCCGCCGGCTCGGCTTTCGTCCTGCTGCTCGTCGGCTTCGTGGCGTCCACCCTGAACACGGTCGCGGGAGGCGGCTCCTTCCTGACCCTGCCCCTCCTGATGCTCATGGGGCTTCACGCTCCCGAAGCCAACGCCACGAACCGCCTGGGCGTGCTCGCCCAGAACGTGGGAGCGGTCTGGGGCTTCCACCGCCACCGCGTGCTCGACTGGCGATGGGCCCTGGGCGCCGCCGTTCCCACCGCGCTCGGCAGCGGCCTCGGAGCGTGGTTCGCGTTAGGCGTCGGCGACCAGGCCTTCCGCCGCCTGCTCGCCTTCCTGATGCTCGGAATCTGCTTCTGGACCCTGCTGGACAGCGGCGGCCGCTCCCTCCGAATGGCGGGGACCCTGGCCCACCGGCCCTGGCTGGTGAAGGCCGGCTTCTTCCTGGTCGGGATCTACGGGGGGCTCATCCAGGCCGGCATCGGCTTCCTGGTCCTGGCCCTCACCACGCTCGCCGGCTTCGACCTCGTGCGCGGGAACGCGGTGAAGGTGCTGGCCGTCCTCCTCCAGACGCTCGTCGCTCTCGCCGTCTTCCTGACCGCGGGCCAGGTGAGAGGGGCGGAAGGCGCCGTCCTCGCCGTGGGCGGACTCCTGGGCAGCCTCGTGGGCGTCCGGCTCGCCGTCCTCAAGGGCCACCGATGGCTGAAGGTGGTGGTGACCGTGACGATGGCCCTCTTCGCGATCCGGCTGCTCTTCCCTTGACGCTCCGACCCTTCCGACGATCAGACCATCGCGGAGCGGATCTTCCGGTTCAGGTGGTGCCGCTGCCGCCGGATCTGCTTGAGCAGGTCGTGGTCGTGGGCGGCGAGCGCCTCCGCCGTCTTCGCCTTCAGGGCCCGGAGCTGGGCCTTCACCTGCGCCTTGTCGAGACCCTTCACCTCGTGATGGGCACGAGCCTCGATGCCGAGCGCCTTGCAGAGCGCGGGGAGGAGGTGCTCCTTGTTCATCTGGGTGAAGCCCTTCACGGCGTCGTGCTCGAGGCCCTTGGCAATCTCCCGGAGGTCGTCGACCGTCTTCCTGTGGAGCTCTTCGTAGGTATGCGCCATGGGCAGATGATATCTTTTCCCCGAGGGCAGAGTGGACGACCTGGACGACTACGAGCTGGACGAGGCGCGGAGAGCCCGCGAGGCCGGCGGGGAGCCGGAGCCGCCGGGACCCGAGGGGGGCTTGCGCACCGCGCTCATCGCGGCCGCGGTGCTGCTCGCGGTGGGCGTGACCGGCGTCTACCTCTACTTCCGAAAGCCCGCTCCGAAGGTGACCCCCACCCCCATCCCTTCCGTCGCAACGGCGACGCCGTCGGCCACGCCGACCCCGGCCATGGCCCTGCCGTCCCTCGACGCCAGCGACGCTCTCGTCCGCGACCTCGCCCGGGGCATCTCCGCGAACCCCGGGTTCGCCTCCTGGCTGCTGGGCAAGAACCTCGTCCGCACCCTCGTGGCCGTCGTCACCAACGTCGTCGATGGCGAGAACCCCGCGCCGCACGTCCCCTTCCTCGCGGCCAAGCCGCCCTTCCAGGTTCTCCAAAAGAAAGGGCGTGCGTTCATCGATGCCCGGAGCTATGCCCGCCTCGACGGGCTCGCCGACGTGGTCGCCTCCCTGGACGCGGCGGAGTGCGCGCGCGTCTATCGGCTGGTCGAGCCCCTGGCCGACGCCGCCTACCGCGAGCTGGGCCACCCCGAGGGTGGATTCACGACCGCGCTGGGAAACGCCATCGGCCTGCTCCTCCAGGTGCCGATCCTGGAGGCGGACGTGCCAGTTCGGCGCGTGGTGCGCGCGGTCGTCGTCTACGAGTATGCGGACGCCCGCCTCGAAGCGATGGGCCCCGCCCAGAAGGCGCTCCTGCGCATGGGACCGCGCAACGTCCCCCGCGTGCAGGCCAAGCTGCGGGAGCTGGCCGCGGCCCTGGGCCTTTCCGGCGGAAAGAGCACGTAGCATGGACCCGCAGTCGCGCCGCGGCTTCCTGCAGCGCGGACTCGCCTTCGCGGCGGGCGCGAGCTTGCCCGCGGTACCGGGCCTCCCGCCCATCGACCGGCGCGGCGAGGACGCCCTCGAGGAGGCGCTCCGGCGGCTGGCCTCGACGGGGCCGGAGTTCTCCGGCGGCCTCGCCAACCACGGGCCGATGGCGGCGGAAGCGCTCGTCACCCTGGGCCGGGCGGAGGCGGTGGGGCCGTGGGTGGATTCCTACCGGCGCCGCCTCGGTCCCCGGCCCGCACGCCGCGACCCGCTCCGCGGCGCGGATTGGCAGGAGGCGCTCGGACGCATCGACCGCGTGGGTGACTGGACCCTCTTCTTCGAGCAGCAGCTCTCCGAGGGACCGTGGCCGGCCGTCCTGTCGACCTGGGCCGCCCGCCTCGCCCCCGGACTCGTGGGGGCGGCCACGCACGGGCTCATCCGGACCGGCCACGCCGTCCGCAATCTCTCGCGGAAGGATACGCCTCTCCGCCGACAGGAACTGGCCGAGGGCCTCGCCTATTGGGCGGCGCGCTACTACCGCCTGCCCGAAACCGAGGGGCCGTTGCCGGCACGCCGGCTCCCCTCCGAAGCCCTCGCCGACGTGGCCCAGGTCCCGGCCGAGCAGCAGGTGCGGTCCGGCATGATCACCGACCGCCTCGCCCCCCTGTCCGGCTTCGCGCCGTTCCGCGGCGTCGCCGACCTCGTGGATTCCTCGCACGATCCGTCGGCGGTCCTCTCGGACCTCACCGTCACCTTCGCGCGCGTCTACCTCGAGCAGACGCACACCGGGATCGGCGTGATCACCTTCATCCACGGGGTGACCGGACCGAGCGCGGTCCGCCTCCTGCTGCCGCACGTGGACCCCGCGGTCCAAGCCTCCCTCCTGCGCTACGCCTGGCAGGCCGCGGCCGGGTTCTACGCCGCCCTCGGCCGGCCGCCCTCCACGCCCTCCGCCTCGCCCACTCCTCCTGCCGCCTCCGCCCTCGACCTCATTGAGCGCGCCGTCGACAACGGCGACGAGCACGCGATCAAGTTCACGGAGGCGTGCCTGCGCGAGCATGCGCTGCTGCCCCGCCCCGTCTTCCTCGAGGCCGCCCGGGACGCCACCGCGCGCCTCCGCGGATAGAGAAGATGGACCGGCGGGGACTCGTGCGGGAGCTGTTCGGCGGCCCGCGGGCGCTCATCGGGATGGTCCACGTGCAGGCGCTTCCCGGCACTCCGGGAGCGGGGGCGAGCGTCGACGCGATGGTGGCGGCGGCGGTCATGGAAGCCCGCCTCTACCAGGAGGCGGGGTTCCATGCCCTCGGCATCGAGAACATGCACGACCGGCCCTACCTCAAGGGCACGGTCGGACCCGAGATCGTGGCCGCCATGACCGCGATCGCCCGGGAGATCCGCCGCGCGGTCCCCCTGCCCCTCGGCGTGCAGGTCCTGGCCGGCGCGAACCGCGAGGCCCTCGCCGTGGCCCTGGCCACGGGCGCTCGCTTCGTACGCGTCGAGGGCTTCGTCTTCGCGCACGTGGCGGACGAGGGGCTGATCGAGTCGGGGGCGGGCGAGCTCCTCCGTTACCGGCGGCAGATCGGGGCGGAGGGGGTGGCGGTCTTCGCGGACGTCAAGAAGAAGCACGCCGCCCATGCCCTCACCGCCGACGTGGACATCGCGGAGACGGCGCGAGCCGCGGAGTTCTTCCTGGCCGACGGCCTCGTGGTCACGGGCATCGCCACCGGGCAGCCCGCCGACGCCGCCGAGCTCCGGGCCGTCGCGGACGCCGTCGGCATCCCGGTGCTCGTGGGCTCCGGGATCACCGCCCGCAACCTGGCCGAGTACGCCGCGGCCGACGCGTTCATCGTGGGCTCGTCCGTCAAGCAGGGCGGCCACTGGTCGAACCCCCTCGACCCGGAGGCCCTGCGCGGGCTCGTTCGCGCGTTCGCCGCGCTTCCCCCGCGTTGACCCCCGACCTCGTCGTCCTGGGCAACCTGCTCGTCGACGACGTGGTGTTCGGCGACGGCCGGACGCGCATGGGCGAGCCGGGGGGGGCCGTCCTCTACACCGCGCTCGGCGCGGCCCTGTGGGGCATCCGGGTCGGGGTGGTGAGCGTGCGAGGGGACGACTACCCGCGAGGTCCCCTGGAGACGCTGGCGGCACGCGGCGTGGATCTGGGCGGGGCCCGCGCTCTCGGGAGGCCGGGCCTTCGCACCTGGCTTCTCTACGAGGACCACCGGCGCCAGGTGGTGCATAGGCTGGACCGTCCCTCGCACGCCGAGGTCTCGCCCGGGCCCGCCGACATCCCGCCTGAGTGGAGGGAAGCTCGCGCCTTTCATCTCGCCCCCATGCCCATGGACGTACAGCAGCCGCTCGTGGCCGCGCTCGGGGGACGCGAGCGGGCGCTCGTCTCGCTCGATCCCTACCTCCTCATGCGCCCGGACACGATCGGGATCTGGCGCGACCTGCTTCCAGCGGTGGACGTGTTCTTCGTGAGCGAGGACGAGGACGAGCTGGGAGAGGCCGCGCTGCGCGAGCTCGCCCGCGAGCGCACGCGATTCCTGCTCTGGAAGCGGGGCGCGCGGGGCGGACGCGTCTGGGATGCCCGCCAAGGGCGCTTTCTCGACTGGGCCGCACGGGCGGACGCGGTGCGCGACCCCACCGGAGCGGGCGACGCCTTCGCGGGCGGCTTCCTCGCGGGCCTGCTCCTGGGCGACGAGACGGAGCGGGCCCTCGAGCGCGGAGTGGTCTCGGCGAGCTTCGCCATCGCCGATCTCGGGCCCGCGGGCATCCTCGCCGCCACGCCCGAGGAGGCGTCGCGGCAGTGGAGGGAGTGGTACGGCCGATGAGCGACCTCGTCGTGATCGCCCCGGAGGTGGCGCGGGCCCTGGCCGAAGGCCGGCCGGTGGTCGCCCTCGAGACGACACTCGTCACCCACGGCCTGCCCGCGCCCGAAGGGGTCGAGACCGCGCACGCCCTGGAGGACGCCGTGCGCGAGGAGGGCTCCGTGCCCGCCACGATCGGCGTACTCGACGGGCACGCCCGTGTCGGCCTGGACAAGGACGAGCTCAGGCGCCTCGCCGCCGCTCCCGACGTGGCCAAGCTGAACCTCGGCAACCTCGCCGCCCAGATCGCGGCCGGCGGCCCCGGCTCGACCACGGTGGCCGCCACCCTTCTCGTGGCCCACCGGGCGGGCCTCTCCGTCCTCGCCACCGGCGGGATCGGCGGGGTCCACCGGGACTTCGCGGAAACCGGCGACGTCTCCGCCGACCTCGGCGCCCTTGCCCGCATCCCGATCGTGGTGGTGTGCTCGGGGGCCAAGGCCATGCTCGACCTGCCCCGGACGCTCGAAGCGCTCGAGACCCTGGGTATTCCCGTCCTCGGGGTGGGTACCGATCGCTTCCCCGCCTTCTACCAGCGCGACAGCGGGCTTCCTGTCGACCGCGGCTTCGATCGCCTGGAAGACCTCGCCGCCGCCGTGCGCACCCATCGCGAGCTGCAGGTGGGAACGGGAGTGGTGGTCGCCAACCCGGTCCCTCCGGAGCACGAGATGCCGGCCGAGCTGTACGAGGGGGCGCTGCGTCGCGCCCTCGTCGATGCCACCCAGGCGCGGGTGCGCGGTCGCGACGTCACTCCCTTCCTGCTCGAGCGCTTCCGGGTGCTGACCGAAGGCCGCAGCCTCTTCTCCAACCGCGGCCTCCTCCTGGCCAACGCGCGGGTGGCGTCGCGGCTGGCGCGGGCCCTCGCCCGGGCCTGAGAAGAAGAAGGCGAGCGGCAAGAAGGCCGGGAGCAGGAAGGCCGGCGGCAAGCGGTAAACTCCTTCGGGGCCGGTTCCGACCGGCACGAAGGGATGAAGCGCCGTCTCTCCCAACTCGCCCGCCTCGTCCCCCTCCTCGCGGCGCTGGGTCTCTTCGTCCTCACCCTCCGGTCCGCGGACCTGGGCCGGGCCCTCTCCCTCATCCGGGCGCTGGGCCCGACCCTCCCACTGCTGCTCCTTCCGCAGATCCTGGCCGTCTCCCTCGACGCGCTGGGCTGGCAGCTCGCTTTCCGGGGCCTGGGCCGCGCCGTTCGCCTGCGCGTGCTGATCGCGGTCCGCCTGGTGGCGGACGCCGTCTTCATGAGCCTGCCCTCGGGGTCGATCATCGCCGAAGCGCTGCAACCCTACCTGCTCCGCCGCCGCGGCGACATGCCCTTCGAAGAAGCCGTGGTGGGGACGGTCGCCCGCAAGATCTTCGTCATCCTTTCCCAGGGCCTGTTTCTCGGCCTCTCCGCCACCGTGGCCTATTCCGTGCTGCAGCGGGCCTCCCAGAAAGCCATCGGTCGGCCCGGCCTTCCCGCGCTCCTCCTCTTCGGCTCCCTCCTGCTCGTGGCGATCGCGGTGGTCCTGGGCACCATCTTCTTTTATGGGAAGGTGGCCCAGCGCTCCCGGCGCGCGCTGGAGCGGCTGGGGCTCTCCTGGCTTCGTCCCTGGCTGGAGCGCCACGCCCACCGCTTCGGCGCGGCCGACGACCACGTGGCGCGCTACTTCGCCTCGGGGCCGGCGCGGCTGCTGGCGCCGCTTCCCGCATTCCTGGCCATGTGGCTCGTGAAGGCGTTCGAAACCTGGCTGTTCGTCCGGCTGCTGGGGGCCCCGATCCACTTCGGCACGGCCATGGCCCTCGAGACCACGATCATCCTCGTGCGGGTCCTCGTCGTGCCCGTGCCCGGGGGGCTGGGCGTGCAGGACCTCGGCTACGTCCTCTTCATGCGCGCGATCGCGGTCCCCGACGCGACCACGGTGGGGGCCGCCCTCGCCTTGCTCAAGCGCGGCAAGGAGGTCTTCTGGACGACGATCGGCCTCGCGATCTTCGTGGCCACGCGGCGGCGGGGTCCGCTCGGGGAGGCGGCGGAAGCGCCGCCTGGTCTCGCCGGTGTGAGGTCGGCCGCGGACCGGAAGGCGTAGCTCGGGACACCCTTGTCGCTGGGACGGCGCTGTGTTCAACTCACCCGATGCGTATCGTGACGCGCGGCGACCTCGACGGCCTTTCCTGCTCGCTCATCCTGACGCTCTGCGAGAAGGTGGACGAGATCGAGCTCGTCCACCCGCAGGAGATCACCGAGCGCCGCTTCGAGGTGCGCTCGGACGACATCGTGGCCAACCTGCCCTACCACCCCGCTTGCGCCATGTGGTTCGACAACCATCTGCTGACCGACAAGAACGCGACCCCGCCCCGCGGCTTCGTCGGACGCTACGCCCAGGCCCCCAGCGCGGCCCGCGTGGTCTACGACCACTACCTCCCCGACCATCCCGAGCTGCGGCGGTTCGAGGGCCTCCTCGCGGAAACGGACCGCTTCGACTCCGCCCAGCTCCAGCTCGACGACATCGTCGCGCCCAAGGGCTACATCCTCCTCGCCTATACCCTCGATCCCCGCACCGGGCTCGGCGCTTTCCAGCAGTACTTCCACCTGCTCCTCTCCGCCTTCCAGGGCAAGAGCCTGGAGGAGGTGCTCGCCCTGCCCCAGGTCCAGGAGCGGGTGACGCGGATGCGCGAACAGGACCGCGCCTTTCGCGAAGTGACGCTCGCCCATTCCCGCCTCGAGGGCACGGTGGTGGTGACGGACTTCCGCTCCGCCGAGACGATCCCGGTGGGCAACCGCTTCATCGTCTACACGCTCTTCCCCGAGGCCACGCTCTCCGTGCGCATCCACTGGAACCACCGGCGGGAAGGGGTGATCGTGAGCGTGGGCCGCTCCATCCTCAATCGCTCCAGCCGCACGAACGTGGGGGTCCTCCTCTCCCTCTTCGGCGGGGGCGGCCATGCCGGCGCCGGCTCCTGCCAGCTCGCTCCCGACGTCGCCGACGCCCGGATCCGGGAGATCCTGACCGGTCTCAAGCGAGGTCGGTGACGTTCCTGCTCAGCGCCGGTAGCCGAAGAGGAGCTGGCAGACGAGCCCGCCCACGAGGGCCATCGACCAGCCCCAGGCCATGAGCCTGCGGAAGAGCTGATTCCGGTCCTCGGAAGGCGGGGCGGCGGCCAGGCAGAGCGCGCCCAGGGTCGAGAGCGGGGAGACGTCCACGAGGTGCGCCCCCACGTTGATGGAATAGGCGATCATCAGGGGATCGCCGCCCCCCAGCTTCTCGATGAGCCCCGGGATCGTGGGCAGGAAGGCGGGCAGGACGACACCGGACGAGCTGCTGTAAACCGAGATCACGCCCGTCACCAGGGCGATGACGCCGGTCACGTAGGCCGGCCCCGAGAGGCTGGCCAGGAGCCCGGTGAACAGCTCCATCCCCCCGGTCTTGCCGAGCACCTCCACGAGGATGGTCACGCCCGAGACCATCAGGATCACCCCCCACGGCATGCACCGAATCGCCGCCTCCTCGTCGGCCGCGCGCAGGAGGGTCAGGATCGCCGCGGCCACGAAGGCCCCCAGCCCCACGTCGATGCGGAGGAACACCACGCTCAGGATCAGGGCCGCGATCACGCCGAGGGTCAGCCACTGGCGACCCGAGAGCGGCTCGAGCGGCGGGGGGAGCGCCTCGGGGCCCACGGCCCCCCCCGGCTCCGCCTTCGCCCGGAAGAGCTTCAGGCCTCCCAGCAGGAAGTACCCGCCGAAGGCCACGACGCTCTGCGCGGCCAGGGTGTTGAAATAGTTCGCCCACTCCACCCCCTCGAGTCCTGCGCGCCGCATGAGGTCCCGCGCGATGATCCCGGTGGGGGCGATCGGGGAGAACGCCCCCGCGTTGGCGCCGTTGCCGAGCATGATGGCCATCAGGAAGCCGCTGATCCCGGCCCGTCCGGCCACGCTCATCGCCACGGGGGCGAGCAGGGCCGCCGCCGCGATGTTGCCGGCCCCGATCGAGGCGAGCCCCACGCCCGAGAAAGAAGAAGATGATGGGGATCATCCCCCGGTTGCCGCGGGCGAGCCGGACCGAGCGGGCCGCCACCTGCTCCAGGGTTCCGTTGACCCTCGACTGCGAGAAGAGCAGGGTGACGCCGGTCAGGGTCACGAAAAGGCTCGCCGGGAAACCGCCCACGATGGCGGCGACGGGCAGGCCCGCCGCGCGCCCGATCAGGAAGGCGAGGGCTATGGAGAGGAAGCCGATGTTGACCGGCGCGAAGCAGCTCACGACGATCACGGCGAGGAGGGCGAGAAGGGAGACGGCGGCGAGGCTCACCTTTCAGCGCCCGCGGAAGACGGGCTTGCGCTTGGCCAGGAAGGCGTCGACGCCCTCCCGGAAGTCCTCGCTCAGGTAGGCCTGGACCACGAGGTCGTCGCCGTCGGGCCCGCGGCGGTGGGCCTGGAGCCGCCGCAGCGCCTCCTTCGTGACGCGGAGGGTGATCGGAGCGTGGCCCGCGATCTCGAGGGCGATCTCGCGCACGCGATCGCGGAAGCCTTCCTTGGGGAACACGTCGTTCACGAGCCCGATCTGCCGCGCCTCCTCCGCCTCCACGAGCCGGGCGCGCAGCAGCATCTCCTTGGTGCGGGCAGGGCCCACCAGGTCCAGGAGGCGCGCGCAGTTCGCGAGGGAGAGGCAGTTGCCGAGGGTGCGGGCGATGGGGACGCCGAAGCGGCCCTCCGGCGTGGAGTAGCGGAGGTCGCAGGCCACCGCGATCGCGGCTCCTCCTCCGACCGCATAGCCCTCGACGGCGGCGATCGTGGGGTGCTTTACCGCCTCCAGGCGGTCCATCACCCGGTCGAGCCGGCGCTCGTAGTCGAGGGCATCCTGCGGCGTACGGAAGGACTCGAACTGGCCGATGTCCGTCCCCGCCACGAAGGCCTGCCCACCCGTGCCGCGCAGGATCAGGACCCGCAGCTCCGGGTCGGCGTCCACGCGCTCGCAGGCCTCGACGAGCCCGTCGTACATCGCCCACGTCATCGCGTTGCGGGCCTGGGGACGGTTGAAGGTCACGAAGGCCAGGGGCCCGTCGGTCTCGAAGAGAATCTCGGGATCGCCCATCTCCATCACCCCTCCGGGGCCGCGAGCGAGACGACGCCGTTCGCGGCCAGCGCACGGATCTCGTCGTCACCGTAGCCGACCTCGCGCAGGACCTCCGCGGTGTGCTCCCCCAGGCGCGGGGACGGCCGATGGACGCGGGCCGGCGTCTCGGAGAGCTTGACCGCCGGGCCCACCACGCGGATGCGTCCCGCCGTGGGGTGCTCCACCTCCTGGACGAGGCCCCGCGCGCGCACCTGCGGGTCGGCGAAGACCTCCTCGAAGTCGAGGATAGGGCCGCAGGGAACGCCGGCCTCGTCGAGCAGTCGGAGCCAATGGGCCCGCGGACGGGTGGCGGTCACGAACTCGATCTCCTCCGCGAGGCGATGGCGGTTCCGGACGCGGCCCTCGGCGTCTTCATACTCGGGCCTCTCCAGCAGCTCCGGTCGGCCGATGGCGCCGGCCAGGCGCTCCCAGGTGCGCGCGTTGGCCGCGCCCAGCGTGATGTAGCCGTCGGCGCAGCGCACGGCCTGGTAGGGGGCGAACATCCGGTGGGCCGAGCCCAGGGCCTCGGGGACTCCCCCCCCGGAGAGGTACTGCGCGGTCTCCCACACCGAGAGGCTGATCCCGGCCTCGAGCAGCGAGGTGTCCACGAGCTGGCCCTCGCCCGTGCGAAGACGGTGGACGTAGGCGGCGAGCACCGCTTGGAGCGCGAGGAGGCCGGCGCCGAGGTCGGTGACGGGGATGCCGCACTTCACGGGCGGGCGTCCCGGCTCCCCGGTGACCGACAGGATGCCGGACATGCCCTGGGCCACGAGGTCGAACCCTCCGCGCCCGGCGTAGGGCCCGCTGCGGCCGAAACCGGAGATCGACGCGTAGACGAGGGCGGGGTTCAGCTTCCGCAGCTCCTCGTAGCCCAGGCCCAGCCCGTCCATCGCTCCCGGGCGGTAGTTCTCCACCACGACGTCCGACCGCGCGGCCAGCTTGCGGAAGGCCTCCTGCGCACGCGGGTCCTTGAGGTTGAGGACGATCCCCCGCTTGTTCCGGTTGATGCTCCAGAAGCCCGGGCTCTCCGTGCCCCGGTGGCCCGCCATCCCCCGCGTGGTGTCGCCCTCCGGGGGCTCCACCTTGATCACGTCCGCCCCCAGGTCCCCCAGGAGCATCGTGCAGAAGGGGCCGGCCATGACCTGGGTGGCATCGAGGACCCGGACCCCGGCGAGGGCCTGCTTCACGAGCGCGCATCTTGTCACGGCCTCGTGAAGATGGCCATTGGCGATGCGACGGAGGGCCCGGTCTAGAATCGGAGCTTGCCCGTCTATCGCCTCGACGATCGGCTCGTCTTCCCCCCTCCCGAGCACGCCGAGGACGGGCTGCTCGCGGTGGGGGGCGACCTCCGCCCGGAGCGGCTCGTCCTCGCCTACTCGCAGGGGATATTCCCGTGGTACCAGCGGGGGCCGATCCTCTGGCACTCCCCGGACCCCCGCATGGTGCTGCTCGCGGATCGGCTGCGCGTCCCGCGCAGCCTGGCCAAGACCATTCGCAAGCGGCCGTACGTCCTGACCCTCGACACGGCCTTCAAGCGCGTGATCAGCGCCTGCGCCTCGATCCGGCGGCCGGGACAGCGCACGACGTGGATCACTCCCGCCATGAAGGAGGCCTACGGGGAGCTGCACCGCCGCGGGCTGGCCCATTCCGTCGAGTCCTGGCGCGACGGCGAGCTGGTGGGAGGGCTCTACGGCGTTTCCCTGGGCGCCGCCTTCTTCGGGGAATCGATGTTCGCCGTCGCCCCCGACGCCTCCAAGGTCGCGTTCGTGGCCCTGGTCGAGCAGCTTCGCCGCTGGGACATCACGCTCATCGACAGCCAGGTCTACACGGAGCACTTGGCGCGCTTCGGGGCCGAGGAGTGGCCGCGCCGGCAGTACCTCGCCGCGCTCCGCCGGGCGCTCGCCCGAGCTCACCGGCCCGGCCCCTGGGCATTCGACGAGCGTCCCCAGGACGATCACCCTCGGACCGGGGAGAGATGACGGACGAGCCCCGGTCGCTCCTGGGCGGGCTCACGCCCCGCGCCTTTCTTCGCCGCCACTGGCAGAAGAAGCCGTTGCTCGTCCGGGGCGCCATTCGAGACTTCCGGGATCCTCTCTCTCCCCAGGCGCTCCTCGCGCTGGCCACCGGGCCCGACGTGGAATCACGCCTCGTCCTCGAGAGAGGCGGCCGCCGGCCCTGGCAGGTCATCCCCGGCCCCCAGGACCCCGCCCGGCTGCGCCGCCTGGGGGCCACGCACTGGACGCTCCTGGTGCAGGAAGCGAACCGCTTCGTCCCCGCCCTCGCCGGCCTCCTCGAACGCTTCGATTTCGTGCCGCGCTGGCGGGTCGACGACGTCATGGTCAGCTTCGCCCCCCGTTCCGGCTCGGTGGGTCCCCACGTGGACGGCTACGACGTCTTCCTCCTCCAGGGCGGCGGCCGCCGCCGCTGGCAGATCGCCCGCCGCTTCGACCCTGCCTGCCGCGAGAACCTCGACCTCAGCGTCCTCCGCCGGTTCACCCCGGAGCGGGAGTGGGTGCTCGAGCCCGGGGACATGCTCTACCTTCCCCCGGGCGTCGCCCACTGCGGGACGGCACTCGAGGATTGCCTGACGTACTCGATCGGCTTCCGCGCGCCCAGCCACGCCGAGCTGGTCCTGGCGTTCGCCGAGGAAGCGGCGCGTGCCCTCCCCTCGTCACGCCGGTACGCGGATCCAGACCTCGTGCCCACGAGGCATCCCGGTGCGCTCTCCGCCGCGGCGCTCCGGCGCCTCCGAGGGATCCTGCGGCAGGAGCTCGCTCTTCCGGACGCGCGCGGTCTGGCCGGGACTCTCGGGCGCCTGCTCACGCGGCCCTCCGGTCCGCAACCCGAGCCGCTTCGTCGCCGATGCTCGCCGGCCTCGGTCCGGCGGAGGCTGGCGCGAGACGCCGGCCTCCTTCGGGCGGACGCGAGCCGAGTCGCCTATTTCTCTCGCGGCCGTCGCGGAGCGCTCCTCTTCTTCGACGGAGACGCGCGGGACTTGCCGCCCCCCCTGGCCTTCGCGGCTCCCCTCCTCGCCGACCGTCGGTTCGTCCCGCCCGCCCTGCTCGTCCCTCGCCTCCGAACACGCGGGTTTGCACCGCTCCTCGCCGAGCTCGTCACCAGGGGCGTGTTCCGGTTCGTGCACCAGGGTTCCCGCCAGACGCGGACGGACTCCGTCCGGAATGGGTAGAGGGGTAGCGGGCAGGTCAGGAGACGCCAGCCTGCCGCAACCGGGACAGAGCGTCCTCGAAATCCCGCGGATACCTCGATTCAATCACGAGCGGCTCGCCCGACACCGGGTGGGGCAGGGCGAGCCGCACTGCGTGAAGCATGAGCCGGGTGGCCCTCCCGGAGGCCGACCCATAGATCTCGTCGCCGAATATCCCCAGCCCCGCGTCCGCGAGGTGCACGCGGATCTGGTGCTTGCGGCCGGTGACCGGCCGCGCTTCGACGAGGAGACCGCCACGAAAGGACTCGAGCACTCGAAAGCGCGTCTCGGCCTCTTGTCCCCCGCGCTCGACCGCCGTCATCCGGCGCTTCCCGGCGGGGGCCAGCCGACCCTGGACGTGCCAGCGGGACGGAGGCGGCCGCTCCGGCCGTACGGTCAGCGCGTGGTACGTCTTCTCGACCTTGCGCTCGGCAAAGGCTCGGGCCAGGCCGGGGTTGGCCGACGCCGCCTTCGCGAAGAGCACGACGCCCGACGTGTCCCGGTCCAGGCGCTGGTGGACTCCCAGGTAGGGCTCCGCGTTCGCGGGGCGGGCGAGGTAGTCCTTCGCGAGGCCGGTGAGATGCGGGCGACCCGGGTCGGCGGTGGCATGGGTGGGCAGGCCGGCCGGCTTGTCCACGGCGAGGATCGCGTCGTCCTCGTAGAGCACCCTCAGCGTCCCCGGAGGTGGGGCGGGGGGGACCGGCGGCAGCCGGGCGGCATCGATCAGGACCTCCAGGCGCTTCCGCGCCCCCACCACCATCCCGGGCCGTCGCACCGGCCTTCCCTGTACCCGCACCGCCCCCGCCATGATCAAGCGACGCAGCGCGGATCGGGAAAGAGGGCGGTCCACGACGGCCGGGAGCCAGGCGCCGAGGAGCTCGTCCAGCCGGAGGCCTTCGTGCGCGGCCCCCGTGAGGAGTGCGAACCGACGTGGCAGGAGAGATCCCTCAGGCCGGCTCGGCCTGACCGGAGCGCCGTGCATCGGGGACGAGCTGGTGGAAGAGGCTCGACTCCCGCCTGAAGAAGCCCTCCGTGTGGAACGAGTCGGCGAGCTTCAGGAAGTGGTAGTCCAGGTGATGCAGCACCTCGTGGAGAAGCGTCCGCAGGAACGCCTTGAAGGCCACGACCCTCCGGTGGCGCGCCGTGCGCATCCAGAGCTGGATCCGGGCGGGAGTCCGACCGGCGGGAGTGTACAGGCCGTGGAGCTCCCCCCCGCTCCCGGAAGGACGCACTGCGAGGACCTCTACCCGGACGGGTGCGACGTCGAGCATCTCCGTGATCCCGCCCGCGAGGAATCCGGCCGCCGCCTCCACCGCCTTGCGGTCGTCGAGGGCGAGGGCGCTGCGGAGCGCTTCCACCAGCGGACCGAGAAGCTCGGGGCGCGCCAGGGCGATCGATCCCACCCGATCGCTGTCCCTGTAGATCCGCTGCTCTCGCGGCGAAAGGCGCGTGTAGTAGGCGAAGGGCAGGAGAACCCCCGGTCGATTCTAACGGGGCCTCCCGGCGGAAGAGGTCACGAAGGGCACGTCAGACCTCGATCAACGCGGGAATCGGGAAGAGCTCGTCGAGCCCGTCGTGGCGGCGCAGTCCCACGGCCTCCCTCTGGACCTCCAGATACCAGCGGTAGAGGCGAGCCTCGGCATGGAGCGCACGGTAGGCCTCGAGCGCCCCGCGCCGCTCGTCCGGACCCAGGCCCCCCAGCCGAGACCGGGCCTCGCCCAGCTGCGCGACGAGCTCGCCGAGCCGGCCGGCGATGCGGGCGAGGGCCGCCGCCCGCTCCTCCTGCAGCTCCCGTTCGACCCGTGCGAGCGATTCCTCGGCGCTCACGCTTCCATCCTGGCCGCGGCCGTGCCTCACTGCGCCAGAGGCATCTTGAGGATCACCGGCTCCCGGAGCCGCGCCTCGTCGAGGCCGCCGTCCTTTCCCACGGCCCCGTACTGGCTGTTGGCGACGTAGAAGAGCGCGTCGCCCACCACCACCCCGAGGGTGGGCTCGTCGAAGCGGGGATGCGCACGCTCGAGCACGGCCACCTCGGTCACCCGGTCGCCTTCGAGCGTCATGCGTACCACCCGGTTTGGCTCCGTGCCGTTCTGGATCCCCACTAGCCCCCTGCCGTCCCAGACGAGCCCGTCGATCCCGGTCACCGCCGCGTCCGCGGGCACGTCCAGGAGACGGACCTCGCCGGTGCGCACGTCCACGCGGGCCGGGCCCTGGGCGTAGTCGGCCACGAAAAGGCGCCCGTCGGGAGCGAAGGCGAGCCCCTGGGCCGAGGCGAGCGGACCTTGCTCCACCAGGACGCGCAGGCCTTCCTTCTCGAGCCGGTAGAGGCGGCCGGTGATGGGATCGGAAACGACGAGATCGCCCACCGGGCCGACCGCGAGGTCCGCGACGCGACCGCCCGCCACGGGCGGCAGCAGCTTTCTCCGCAGGTGGCCCGAGTCGAGGTCGTACTCGAGGACGAAGGACTGGCCCTCCTGCTCCTTGCGGTACCCGTCCATCTGCGGCATCGCCATCGAGGAGACCCAGAGCACGCGGCGGGCCGGGTCCACGGCCAGGGCCAGGGCGGCGAGAAGTCCGTCCCTACCCGCGGGGACGAAGTCCCGCACCGCGCCCTCGGCATCCCGCCGTACGACCTTGCGCTGCCGGACGCTGCTCACGAAGAAGGCGCCCGTCTTCGGATCGTGGGCGACGCCCTCGGTGATCAGCGCCTTGTCCGGAAGCGTGAAAGCCACCTCGCTCCTCTCGATCGGCCGGCGGTTCTCGGCGAGACGCGAAAACGCCTGCTGGACGGTGGGGGAGCCTTTTACCCGTTCGAAGTCGGGATCGCCGGCGGCATCCGGGGCCAGGCCCATCGCGGCCAGGCGCCCGAGCAACGCCGCGGCATCCGCCTCCCGGCCGAGCAGCGCCTCTGCGCAGGCCAGGTTGTAGAGGGCGCCGATGCTGCGGGGGGCGAGCTCCACGAGCCGCTGGCTGTGGGCGAGGAAGGCCGCGTAGTCCTTCTTCTCGTGAGCCTCGGCGGCCCGCCCACGCTCGAGACGGATCTCCTCACGAGCGTCCCGAGCCGACGCCGCGCCCAGGACGCTCGCCACCAGGGCAACGCAGAGGCAACCTCGTCTCATCCTACTTCGGGCCGGCCTTGTGGTCCTGGATGAGGCGCTCCACCACCTCGGGCTCGGCCAGGGTCGTGAGGTCGCCCAACCCCTCGTACTCCCCCGCCGCGATCTTCCGCAGGATCCGGCGCATGATCTTCCCGCTGCGGGTCTTGGGCAGCCCGGGGGCCACCTGGATCACGTCGGGCGCGGCGAAAGAGCCGATGACCTGACGCACCTGCTGCTTGAGCACTCCCGCCATCTCCTCGCGGTCGTCCCGCGCGTGCTCGGCAGTCAGGGTCACGTAGGCGTAGATTCCCTGGCCCTTGATGGGATGCGGGAAGCCCACCACCGCCGCCTCCGCCACCGCCTCGTGGGCCACGAGCGCGCTCTCCACCTCGGCGGTCCCCAGGCGATGGCCGGACACGTTGAGGACGTCGTCGATGCGGCCGGTGATCCAGTAGTAGCCGTCCGCGTCGCGCCGCGCGCCGTCGCCGGTGAAGTAGTAGCCGGGATACTGGCTGAAGTACGTCTCCTTGAAGCGGTGATGGTCGCCCCAGACGGTGCGCGCCTGGCCGGGCCAGGGGGAGGCGAGGCAGAGCGCCCCCGAGACTCCGTTGCCCTCCAGGACCTTCCCGTCGCCGAGGTCCATCACCACGGGCTTGACCCCGAAGAAAGGGAGGGTGGCGGAGCCGGGCTTGGTCGGGGTCACGCCCGGGAGAGGCGTGATCAGGATTCCCCCCGTCTCCGTCTGCCACCACGTGTCCACGACCGCGCACCGACCCTCTCCCACCACGTCGTGGTACCAGCGCCAGATCTCGGGGTTGATGGGCTCGCCCACGCTCCCCAGGATGCGCAGGGAATCCCGCCGGTAGCGCTTCACCCAGTCGTCGCCGGCCTGGGCGAGGGCGCGCAGCGCGGTGGGCGCGGTGTAGAGGACGTTCACGCCGAGGTCGTCCACGATCCGCCAGTACCGCCCGGCATCGGGGTAGGTGGGCGTCGATTCGAACATCACGGTGGTGGCGCCGTTGGCGAGGGGCCCGTAGACGATGTAGCTGTGGCCGGTGATCCAGCCCACGTCGGCCGCGCACATGTAGACGTCGCCGGGGTGGTAGTCGAAGACGAGCTTGTGGGTCAAGGACGCGTAGACCAGGTAGCCGCCCGTGGTGTGGAGCAGGCCCTTCGGCTTGCCGGTGCTTCCCGAGGTGTAGAGGACGAACAGCGGATCCTCCGCCCCCATCCACTCCGCGGTGCAGGTCGAGCGCTGCTTGCGGCACTCGTCCTCCAGCCAGAGGTCGCGGCCGGATCTCATCTCGACCTCGGTCTCGGTGCGGCGGACCACGAGCACCGTCTCCACCATCTCCATTCCCTCCACCGCGCGGTCCACCGTCTTCTTGAGGGGGATGCGCTTGCCCCCGCGCAGGCCCTCGTTGGCGGTGATGACCATGCGGCAGCGCGCGTCCACGATGCGGTCGCGGAGCGACTCCGCGCTGAAGCCGCCGAAGACCACGGAATGGATCGCCCCGATGCGCGCGCAGGCGAGCATGGCGTAGGCGAGCTCCGGGATCATCGGCAGGTAGAGGCACACGCGGTCGCCCTTGCGCACGCCGTGCGCGTGAAGCACGTTGGCGATGCGACAGACCTGGTGCTTGAGCTCCCGGTAGGAGATGTGCCGGTACTCCCCCGGCTCGTCCCGGGCCCAGATGATCGCGGTCTGGTCGCCCCGCTCGGGCAGGTGGCGGTCCACGCAGTTGTGGGACACGTTCAGGCGCCCCCCGGAGAACCACGCGAAGTCGACCTCCTCGTAGTCGGCGTCGAAGACGTTCGTCCAGGGATGGAACCAGCTGAGGGCCTGGGCCTGCTCGCCCCAGAAGCCCGCGGGGTCTTCGAGCGACCGCCGGTAGAGGCGCTCGTACTCGTCCAGGCCCCTCAGGTGGGCGCGGGCGGCCACGTGCGGCTTCACGGGAAAGAGGTCTTGCGACAAGGCGCCCTCCTTGGTCGGCGGCGATGAAGCCTGATTCTCGCCGCGGTGCGCGGGAGCGCGCAAGGCGCCGCCGCCGGCTACTTCCGCAAACGGAGGGCGATCCAGGCCGTGCGGTAGATCGCGGTCGCGAAGGCCCCCAGGGCGATCACGCCCAGCACGAACAGCAGCACGGTGCCCTCCGGCCGGCCGAGCGCGCGGCTCACCGCCGGGTCGAGGAGGCACCCGAAGGTCGACAGCACGAGCCGCTCCGCCCTCTGCATCAGGCCGCCCGAGCCCGACACCCCGACCGACTCCCCCCGTGCCTGCGCGTAGCTCACGAGCAGCGAGGCGGCGAGGCCGGCCGCGGCCAGGAACGCCCCCAGGGGCCGATCGCGGAAATAGACGACGAAGCCGAGGAAGGCGAACGTCTCGACGAAGCGGTCGAGCGTGCTGTCGATGAACTTCCCGTAGGGTGAAGCGAGCTGTCGGGCGCGGGCGAGCCGCCCGTCCAGGATGTCGCAAACACCGGCGAGCGCGATCGCCCCCCCTCCGAGCTCCAGCTCCCCCCGGGCGATGGAGATGCCGCTGAGCAGCCCGAAGGCGAGCCCTCCCGCGTTCATGAGATCGGGCCCCGCCCCCAGCCGCAGGAGCAGGCGTTCCGCCGGGCCCACCGCCCACAGGAACCAGTGGACCAGGAAATCGCCCACCCCGAGGAAGAGCTGGGAGCCTTTCTTTGCCGCGTCGCGGTCCCGGGGGGCCCGGTGCACGAGGGCGTAGACGGGGAGGGAGAGGATGGCCGCACCAATGACCACGGCGACCACGAGGGGAGCCGTGTTCAAGATTGCTTCCCGTCTTTCTTGCGCAGGTAGCGAAAGAGCCGGGGCCACAACAGGACCAGGGGGTAGCGGCGCTCGCGCGCCGTGAGCACGATCTCTTCGCCAGTGTGGCGGCGAGCCTTGCGCAGGATGTAGTCGAGCCACCCCTCGAACGTCGCCATGTGCTTCAGCCAGCGCAGGGTGGCGCGAACCAATGACCGCGAGAAGTAGAGCCGCAGCCCCAGCCGCTCGCCCCACGACACGGGCCGGGCGAGGCCATAGGTCGAGGGACCCACTTCCCGCAGCTCACCCTGCTCGCGCAGGCGGGCCAGCAAGATCGCGAAGACGGGGACCTGCTCCTCGCGCTCGGCCCTCCAGAGCGCCTCCGCACGCCCCGAAGGCTCGGCACGGATCTCCTGTGCGAGCGAGACCTCGAGCAGGCGTCGGCCGTACCCGTCGGCGTCGAAGCGCTCGGGCAGCCACGGCCGCCCCCAGCGATAGGTCTCCTCGACCGCGCTCACGAGCCCGCCCACGAGGAGGCGGGACGTCTCGGGGTCGGCGGCGTAGAGGATCTGGCAGGGCTGGAAGAGGCGTCCGATGCAGAAATGGTCCTGGCGGCGGGCCGAGGTCTCACGGAGGAAGGCGCGCAGGGAGAGGACCGAGCACTTGGCGTGCAAGGGGGGATCCCCGAGCCGCAGGGAGACCTGGTTGGGGGGAAGGAACGTGTTGAGGAAGGCCAGGAGCCAGGGCGGCCGGCCGATCTTCCGCGCGGCGGCGAGGGCGCGATAGGCCGCCCCGTACCGTCGGAGGATCACGAAGATGTCGTAGGCGCTGTGCACGTCGGCCCGGGCCGCGTGCGTGCGGCGAGAGCCGTAGAAGACGACCCCGGCGACCTCGCCGCCCGCCGACTCCACGAGCTCACGGACGACCCCGTCCAACCCGGTGGCCCGGACCGGAGGCAGGGCGCGGGCCCGCACGGCCTCGTCGAGCGCTCCCCCGGTCGCCGCCACCCCCGTCGCGACTTCGCCCACCATGGCCGCTCCGCTCATCACGCGGGCACGAGCACCTGGAGCGCGGCCGGCCGCGCCTCCACCGTGATCTCGGCGCTCTTCGCGCGGTTCCACTCTCCGTCCGTCTCGTAGGCCGGGGGGGCGTCGAAGCGAAGCCGGAAACGCGAGCCACGGGCGGGCGTCACCTCGCGGGCGGCATCGTGCGTCCCGCGCAGCAGCCGGACCATGATCCCCAGGCGCGCAAAGAGGCCCATGTTCGCGAAGGCCGAGCCGTCGAGGCGCCCGTCGCCGAGCTCGGCCCGCGGCGCGATCTGGAAGCCGCCGCCGAAGATGCGGGCGTTGGCCAGGATCAGCATCAGCAGCTCCTGCCGGCCCCGGCTCTCGCCGTCCACGTCCATCTCCACGAAGAAGCCGCGAAACGAATGGAGCTGGCGCAGGGCGCAGTACAAGTAGAGCGGGGCTCCCTGGAGGTAGCCCACGTTCCAGGAGTCCTCGATCACCGCCACGTCGTAGCCGAAGCCGGCCACGTTCAGGAAGTGCTTGTCCTCGATCCGCCCCACGTCGATCCTCCGCGTGTGGCCGTCGAGCACGATGCGCGCGCACGCGGAGACGTCCCTGGGCGGGATGCCGAGGGACTTGGCCAGATCGCAGCCGGTGCCCCCGGGCACGAGCCCGAGCTTGGCGGGGATGCCGGTCCGGAGGATCGCGTTGCGCGACGTTGCTCCACGTGCCGTCCCCGCCCACGGCCACGATCCGCCGGAAGCCGCGGGCCACGGCTTCCTCGGCCAGCCGTCCCTCGTCCCCCGGCCCCTGGGTGAGCGCGTGCTCGACCCGACCCGCGGGAGCGAGGGCGGAGAGCACGGGGGCCACGAACTGGGCGCCCCGGCCCTTGCCCGACATGGGATTGAAGACGACGAAGACGGGCTCCTCGTCCGGCCGACGCGGCCCCTCCGGGCGCGTCACCCCGAGGCTCCTAGACCGTCTGGAGCTGGATGAGGGGGTCGAAGGTCTGGACTCCCGTCGCGCATCCACAGCTCGCGGAAGGGCTGATCCGTAGATCTCCGAGATCATGAGGTCCTTGTTGAACGGGTGGTCGAAGAGCTTGAGGTGCCCCGTTTCCTCCTCGTGCTCGCTCTGCTGCCCCTCCATCATGATGTTGGCGAGGTAGGCCCCGTGGTCGTCCTTCATGAAGGACTGGTAGAGATGGGAGACCGGGCTGCCACGAGTAGTCGGTGATCGTCAGCTCGGCCACCGGCGCCGCCCTCCGCCTTCACCCGCGCGGTGAGGCTCCGGCCCTCCGGGACGAACTCCATCTCCACGTCCTCCATCCAGTGCGGCAGGTGCCAGCGCTCGATGGCGTGGTCGCGCGCGGCCTTGGTGGTGGTGGCCACCTGGTAGGGGTAGAAGGCCGACTTGGGCAGGCGCTCTCCCGGCTTCACCAGGGGGGCCACGATCACCGACATCACCACCTCGCCGTACGCGGCCGACCTCGCTCTCGGTGAAGTCGAAGGCGGTCATGGAGAAGATGCTGCTGCCGTGGTGCAGCTCGGCCGGCTCGAGGTGCCGGGGCAGGATCCGTCGCGCGTTCTCGGTCGGGAACTCGAAGAAGCCGCTGATGGCGTTGCGGTAGCCGTAGCGGGTCAGCGGCGACAAATCCCCTCCTCCCGGAGCACGCCCGCGATCGACCTGCACCGCGCTCTCGAGCTCCTCCTCGCTGTGGGCGGCCGAGACCGAGATGCGGAGCCGCGACTTGTGCTTGGGGACCGCGGGATAGGTCACGGGGTTGCAGGAAGAGCCCGCGCGTCCTGGATCTTCTCGGCCACCGCGAAGACCTTGGCGTCGTTGTTCACCAGGACCGGCATGACCTGCGAGTTCGACTTGCCGATGTCGATCCCCTCCTCGGCGAAGCGGCGGCGCAGGAAGGCCACGTTGCTCCAGAGCTTGGCCCGAAGCTGCGGCTCCGCTCTCCACGATCCGCAGGCCGGCCAGGAGGCCCGCGGCGAGGGTCGGGGCGAGGTTGCAGGAGAAGAAGCGCGAGCGCCCGAAGCGCGTTCACGTAGTCGATCGAGGTCCCGGGTGCCGCAGACGAAGCCGCCCTGGCCGCCCAGGCTCTTCGAGAACGTCCCCAGGTGGAAGTCGACCTCCTTGTCGAGGCCGAAGTGCTCGGCCACGCCGCGCCCGTTCGGCCCGAACAGGAACGTGGAGTGGGCCTCGTCGATCAGGATGCGGGCGCCGTGGCGCTTGGCCACCTCGACGATCTCGGGCAGCACGCAGACGTCGCCGTCCATCGAGTAGACGCCCTCCACCACCACCAGCTTCTTCCCCTTGGCACCGGCCGAGCTTGCGCTCCAGGTCCAGGGGGTTGTTGTGGCGGAAGAAGACGGTCTTGGACTTGGCCAGGATGGCGCCGTCCACGATGGAGGCGTGCGAGTACTGGTCGAGGAGGATGGTGTCCCCCGCGCGCATGATCGCGGAGATGAAGCCGACGTTGGCGCTGTAGCCGGTCGGGAAGAGGATGGCCGCTTCCTTGTCCTTGAAGGACGACGACCTCCTTCGCCAGCTCCTTGTGGATGCTCGAAGGTGCCGGAGAGGATGGGCGAGCCCGAGGCCCCGAGCCCGTACTTCTGGATGGCCTCGATGGCCGCCTTCTTCACCTCGTCCCGGTAGGAGATCCCGAGGTAGTTGTAGGAGGCCAGGTTGATCAGGTCCCGGACCTGGCCGGTCTTGCGGTTCGCGGACCTGGACGCGGGTGGAAGGCGCCGATTGGAGCGGCTCCGAGTAGAGGTAGTAGCCGTTCGGGAGCGCCTCCTGGTACCACTCGTTGAAGGGCCCCAGCAGGTTGAGGGGATCGTCTCCCGCCCCATAGTAGAAGTTGCTGTAGTCGTACTCGGCAAACGCGGTCTTGGCGTCGTCCTTCTTGTGGACCGCTTCCATACTGATCCCTTCCTTCGGCCTCGTATCAGGCCGCCGCTAGCGCCAGCCCCGGGCGCAAAAGATCCCGGATTATACCAATGAAGCGGCTTTCAACGAAATCCGTTGTGTGGGGCGGACATACCATATGTCGTGGTCTCAGGATGGCGAGACCCTGCGGGGACGGTAGAGCTCTGCGGACACCCGCCGCACGAGCGTGCTCGGGACGAACCGCTGCAGCGTGACGAGGGCCCGGTTGGCAAAGCCGGCCACCACACGCACCCGGCCCCGGTCCAGCCCGGTCAGGGAGGCCTCCACCACCTGCTCCGCCGTCATCGTCGGCATCCGACGGACGAGGAGCCCTGGATGCGTCTCGGCCACGTCGAGGAACTCGGTGGCGGTGATCCCGGGGCAGAGCGCCTGCACCCCGACGCCCGTCCCCTTCAGCTCCTCGGCCAGGCCCTCGGTGAAGGACAGCACGAAGGCCTTCGTCGCTGCGTAGACCGTCAGGAAGGGGACGGGCTGGAACGCGGCGTTCGAGGCGACGTTCACGATTGCGCCCCGGCGGCGCGACACCATGTCGGGCAGGAAGGCCTGGGTGAGAGAGACCACGGCCCTGATGTTCAAGTCTAGCATCTCTTGGATAACTGACGATTTGCTGCTCAATGAAATCGGCCGGTATGGCCCATGCCCGCGTTGTTGACGAGCAGGTCCACGCTGAAGCCGCGGGCGCGCACGGCGGTCGACGACGCTCGGAGACGCCGGCGGGAGCGGCGAGGTCGGCGGGAAGGACCGCCGCCGCTTCCTCCCCGCCCAGTTCGTCCGCGAGCTTCCGGAGCCGGTCTTCCCGCCGCGCCACCAGGATGAGCCTCATGCCGCGACGCCGGAGGGCACGGGCGAAGGCGAGGCCGATCCCGCTGGTGGCTCCCGTCACGAGAGCGCGACCTGCCGCGGGATCGGCCTCGGGAGTCAGCCCGCGAGCGCCTCGTCGCGCCCTCCGGGCTCTGGCCGGACCGCCGGGCGGTCGGGCAGACGGGCCACGTCCTTCTGCGGGGACCGCCAGTTGTCGGCCATGGCCACCTGCTGTACGCAGTTCACCGTGCAGTAAGCGGCGCACTGCTTCCGCGTGTCGTACTCGTGGCGGATGTGCTCCTTGGTGTAGGACTCGAGGGGGATGCCCGGCCTCCCCCGCTGCTGCGAGCAGTAGCTCACGATCCCGAACTCGTCCACGTAGAGGTAGCGGGATCCCGCCCGGCAGCTCCAATCGTTGGGCAGGCCCAGGGCCAGGTTGTCCTGGAACCGGGCGTTCCAGTAGTGGGGCCAGGTCTTCTTGTTGGGCTCGTTGATCTCGCGGAAAACCGCCATCTCGCGCGGGGCCAGGGGGTGAAGCTGCCCGTTGCCGTCGTGGACGATGCCGAAGGACGTGGTGAAGCCCAGCTCCCGCGCGCGCCTCAGGATCACGGCCGCATCCTCGGGATGCCTCACCCCGCTCCCGAGCACGGAGTTGATGGAAACCGTGAACTGTCGCAGCTCGGCCAGCCACTTGAGCTTGGGCTCCAGCAGGCGCAGGCTCTTCAGCGACACCTCGTCCGGCTCCACGTTGTCGATGCTGATCTGCAGGTGGTCGAGGCCGGCATCGTTCAGCCGCTGGATGCGCTCCCGCGAAAGGTAGTAGCCGTTCGTGATGAGTGTCGCCACCATCCCGCGCTTCCGGATGCGGGCGATGATTCCGTCGAGGTCTGGATGCAGGAAGGGCTCACCGCCGCTGACGGTCACGAAGTCGGTCCCCAGGGCCCCCAGCTTGTCCACCCAGCGGAAGACCACCTCGGTGGGCACGGGTGCGGAGACCGCGTCGTACTCGTTGCAGTAGGCACAGGCGAGGTTGCACCGCCGGATGGGAACGATGTGGGCGAGGATCGGATGGTTGCGGTCGAGCTGGGTGCGGAGCGCCTTCCAACCGATGCGGAGGTCGCGGAAGATTCGACGGCTGCGCTTCATCGGTTGACGCTTCCCTCGCCGTCCGGGCGGCGACGACGCAATTTAGCCGCGGATCATAGCAGAAAGGCGTACGCCCCGATTCCGTTTTCTTGACCGATCCCCCGCCGCGGTTTATGGTCATTCCTTCATGGCAAACCTCGCCGCGGCCAACGTGATGCACCGCAAGACCCGGACCGCGGTTTCGGTCCTCGCCGTGGCCATGGAGGTGGCCATGGTCATGCTCCTCGTGGGCATGGCCAACGGAACACTGAACGAGATCGCGGACCGCCTCCAGAACGTCGGGGCCGACGTTCTCTTCCAGCCCCCGGACGCGTCGTTGCTCCTGGGCGCCACCAGCGCGGTGATGCCGGTGAAGTACATCGAGCTCATGAAGCAGCAGATCCCCGAAGTGGCGGAGGTGACGCCTGTCCTCAACTGGCTCGTCTCGAAGATCGGACAGGACCCGCGCGCGGTGAACCTCTGGGCCATCGACTATCCGAGCTACGCGAAGATCTCCGGCGGCTTCGTCATGGTCGAGGGCCGTCCTCTCGAGCAGGCGAACGACATCGTCATGGACACGGTCCTCGCGCGGGCCACCGGCCTGCGCCTCGGGGATCGCCTCCCCCTGATGAACCGCGAGTTCTCGCTCGTGGGGATCTGCCGCGCCGGCGCGGGGGGCCGGCTCTACGCCCGCATCCAGGACGTGCAGGACGCGATCGGGACGCAGGACAAGGCCTCCTTCTTCCTCGTCAAGGGCGCCCCCGGCGCGGACGCCGAAGCGCTGGCCCGCGCGCTCGAGGAGAAGTTCAAGGGCCACAAGATCACGCCGGTGGCCCAGGTCTCGCAGGCCATGCAGGACAACGCGATCGGCCTTCAGCAGTTCAAGCAGGCGCTCACCGGCATGGCCGTCGTGATCTCGTTCCTCGTGGTGCTGCTCGCGATGTACACCACGATCATCGAGCGCACGCGCGAGATCGGGATCCTGCGCGCGATCGGGGCGAGCCAGGCCACGGTCGTGCGCCTCGTGGTCGCGGAGAGCTTTCTCATCTGCCTGGCCGGGGTCGTGATCGGCATCGGCTTCGCGCTCGCGGGCAAGTGGCTGCTGCCGGAAATCTTTCCGACGCTGGCCATAACCCTGACGCGGCAGTGGGCTCTCATCGCCGCCGGCCTGGGACTGACGGGGGGCCTGCTGGGATCCCTCTACCCGGCCGCCCGGGCCGCTCGACTGGATCCGATCCAGGCCCTTAACTTCGAGTAACTATCTATTTTACAGTCAGTTAATGCCCTAGGACCGGGAGAGCTCGTCGACCACGGCTCCAAGTGTTCGGGCAATCTCTTCGCGCGAGACGTGGCCCTTCCTGAACTGTAGGGTCAGGCTGAAGGCCTTGTCGCGAGGCTGGAAGCGGAACACGAAGGTCTTCGGCCGCCCCTTTGCCGCCTTCGGCTTGGATTCCCTGGCGAGGCGGCGCGCATCGCTGCGGGTCGCGCCGCCCCCCTGTAGCCGGTCCAGAAGATCGACCATTTTCCCGGGGTCGGACTGCCTAACTATCTGAAGAAGCGTAGACTTACTCTGAATGTCGGCCAGCCGACAGAGGTTCCGGATATCCTCGGGCATGTTGCAGAGCGACAGGGTTTCGGTGATCGACGCTTCGGCTCTTCCCGAGCTTCTCCGCGATCATCTCGTGCGTGTAGCCGTAGGCCTCGGCGAGGGTCTTGAGTCCATCCGCCTCTTCGAAGGGGCTCAGGTCCTTTCGCTGGAGATTCTCGACGAGCGCCAACTCCATCATCTCCGCGTCCGTCGTCTCGCGCACGACGCACGGGATCTCGGAAAGCCCGGCCTTGGCCGCCGCCCGAAAGCGGCGCTCGCCGGCGATGATCTCGTAGCGGCCCCCGACCGTTCGAACGAGGATGGGCTCCAGAACGCCCTTTTCCCGGATGGAGGCCGTCAGCTCGGTCAGATCGCCGAGCGTCTGCCGCGGCTGCTTCGGGTTCGGCTCGATGTCCTCGATGGGAACGAGGCGACCGATCGCCTCCCCTCCGGGACGGGCCAGTTGATCGACGAAGTGGGTGTCGTGCCGCATGCGCATCGCATCCGGCAGGCCGATTCGACGGACGTTAGACACGTTCGATGACCTCCTCGCAGAGGCGGTAGTACTCGTAGGCGCCGCTCGACTGGGGAGCGAAGGTGAAGATCGACTCCCGGTGCGCCGGACTCTCTTCCAGGCGGATGCTCTTCGTGATCGTCGTCTCGAAGACGCGCCCGCCGAACACCTCGGCCACGGCCTTCTGGACGTCGCGGGCCAGGGTCGTACGCTTGTCGTGGAGCGTGATCACGGCCCCCAGCAGCTTCAGGTCGGGGTTGGGACGCGCGCGGATCTTCTCCACGGTCTCGAGCAGGTCGTCCGTCCCTTCGAGGGCGAAGTAGCTCGACTGAACGGGAATCAGCAGGTGCGTCGCCGCCACCAGCGCGTTGACCGTGATCAGGCCCAGCGCCGGGGGCGTGTCGATGACCACGAACTCGTAGCGGCTGCGGATCGCCTCCAGGCGGTCCTTCAGGCGGAAGTGCCCATCCAGCTCGCCCACGAGCTGTGCTTCGAGCTTCGCCAGGGAGATCCGAGAGGGCGCGATGTCGAGGTGCTTGACGGACGAAGGCACGATGACATCGGCGATGGCCATTCCGCCTCCGAGGACGTCGTACATCGACCGTTCCAGGCTTCGGGCATCGAGGTAGGAGATCGAGGAGTTGGCCTGGGGATCCAGGTCGACGAGGAGCGTAGGGCGGCCGCGCATGGCCAGCGCCGCGGCCAGGTTGATGGCCGTCGTGGTCTTTCCGACTCCGCCCTTCTGGTTCGCGATCGCGATGACGATCAAACGGGAGCCTCTGGCAGGAGAGGACTGCGGTCGATGACGCCGGCGAATCTTAGCGGAGCGTTTGGCGGGGGGTCAAGAACAAATTGGGGTCGGGGACGATCCCACGACTACATCTTGTACTTTCCGAGCTCTTCTTCGGACAGACCCTCGAGCCATTTCTGCAGACGGCCCACGTCCATGGACTCCCGGCTCATCTCGACGCTGCGGGCGCTCTCGATGACGGTGTCCTCGACGAAGATCTTTGCGCGTGTGCGCAACGCCAAGGCGATGGCGTCCGAGGGCCGGGCGTCCACGGCCGTGAGCCTGCCCCCCATCTGGAGGTAGATCGTGGCGTAGAAGGTGTTCTCCTTCAGCTCGCAGACCACGATCCGCTCGACGTGCGCGTTGAGGTCGTCGAGGACGTTCTTGAGCAGGTCGTGGGTCATGGGCCGGGGCGTCTGCACGTTCTCGATCTGGAGGGCGATCGCATTGGCTTCGAAGACGCCGACCCAGATGGGCAGGACCCGCTGCCCTTCCTGATCCCGGAGGACGATGATCGGCATGTTCGTGATGGGGTCGATCATCAACCCCTTGATCGTCATCTCGATTTCCATGCCGCCTCCGGGGCCGGGACGCTCCAGAATATAGGAGCCGCGAAACTTCCTGTCAATGAAGTGTTTGCAGGAGGCGACCCAAGAGCGCGTTCGGGCCGGCTCCGATCACCTCGGCCAGTACGGTCGAGCCCAGGAGGTCCGGCGTTCCGTCCAGGTGGACGATGCGGAAGTGAGGTGACCGGCCGGAGACCCGTCCGCCTTGGTCCACGGTATCGACCAGGACCTGTTGCTCCGTCCCCACGAGCGCGCGGTGACGCCGACGCTGGCGCTCCTGCTGCGACTCGTTCAGCAGCTGCAGGCGGCGGCTCTTCTCGGAGTCCGGGACGTCGTCTTCGAGCCGCATGGCCGTGGTGCCCGGCCGGGGTGAATAGGAGAACACGAAGAGCCCGTCGAAGCCGACCTCCTCCACAAGGCTCACGGTCTGCTGGAAATCCTCCTCCGTCTCGCCGGGGTAGCCGACGATGATGTCGCTCGTGAGGGCGAGCTCGGGCACCCGCTCGCGCAAGAGGCGAACCTTGTCCCGGTACTCGTCGCGCGTGTAACCCCGCCGCATGGACGCGAGGACCCGATCCGAGCCCGACTGCACCGGCAGGTGCAGGTAGGGACAGATCTTGGGGAGGCAGAGAGCCTCAGCCATGCGCGCGGACACGTGCTCGGGGTGCGACGTCGTGAACCGGAGCCGGCGCAGTCCGCGGACTCCCGACACGCTCTCGAGGAGCCCCGCGAAATCCAGCTCCCGATGCCGATAGGCATTCACGGTCTGGCCCAGCAGCATGACCTCGGCGTAGCCCCGGGCCACCAGGCTCTCGACCTCGGCCACGATCCTCTCCGGCGCCCGATTCACCTCGGGACCCCGAGTTCGCGGCACGACGCAGAAGCTGCAGACGTGGTTGCAGCCCTCGACGGCCGTGACGTAGGCCCTCACCGGGCTCGAGTGCGCCACGACCGCGTCGGGCACTGCGAAGGTGTCGGCTCGCCGGTCGAGGTCGACGCCCGCCCGGCCGGGCCGCGCCTCGCGCAGCAGCTCGGGCACGCGGTGGACGTTGTGCGTGCCCACCAGCACGTCCACGTGGGGGGCGCGCTCGAGGATGGCCCGACCTTCGAGCTGGGCCACGCAGCCGCCGACTCCGATGCGCATGCCCGGGTTCCTCTTCTTCAGACCGCGCAGCCGGTGGAGCGAATGGTCGAGCTTGCTCGCCGCCTTCTCGCGGACGGCGCAGGTGTTGATGAAGACGAAGTCTGCGCTCGACGCGTCGGCCGCGCGCTCCATCCCCTCGGCCGCGAGCAGCCCCGCTACCCGCTCCGAGTCGTTGACGTTCATCTGGCAGCCGAACGTCTTCACGAAGAAGCGACTTTTTTCTTTGCTGATCAAATGGTCGGCCTCAGGAGCGAAGACTCTGGTTCACCATTTCGCGAGCGTGGTGGCGAGCCGTCTCCGTCAGCGTCTCCCCCCCGAGCATCCGTGCGATCTCCTCCACGCGCGCTTCGGCACCGAGCGGTACGACCTCGGTTGTGGTCCGTCCGCGCTCGACGCGCTTCCGGACAGCGTAGTGTCGATCGGCCAGGGACGCAATCTGAGGCAGGTGGGTCACGCACAGCACCTGGTGGCGACTGGCCATGGAACGGAGCTTCTTTCCCACCACCTCCGCCACCCGACCCCCGATCCCGGCGTCGACCTCGTCGAACACGAGGGTGAGACCGCGCGCGTCGAGGCTGGCCACCGATTTGAGGCCGAGCAGGATCCGGGAGAGCTCGCCCCCGGACGCGATCCGGGCCAGGGGCCGCAGCTCCTCGCCGGGGTTGGGAGAGAGCAGGAACTCCGCGGTCTCGAAGCCCTTCTCGGTCCAGGCTGAGCTGTCGTCGACGCGGGCCGGGATCGCCTCCGGCTGGAAGACGACCTCGAAGCGGGTCTTTTCCATGGCCAGGTCGCCCAGCTCGGTCCGGACCTTCTTCTGCAAATCGAGGGCGGCCGCACGACGCTGCCGGGAGAGCTCCCGCGCAAGCTCGAAGTAGCGGCGCGTCAGGGAGACGCGCTCCGCCTCGAGAGTCCGTTCCTGCTCTTCGGGCGTGCCCATCTGCTCCAGCTCCTGCCGACAGCGCTCGCCGAAGGCCAGGACCTCCGCCACCGTGGCCCCGTACTTCTTCTTGAGCCGCTCGATCGAGGCGAGGCGCGACTCCAGCTCGTCCAGGCGCCCCGGCGTCAGCTGCACCCGCTCGCGATAATCGCGGAGGAAGAGGGCCAGGTCCTCCAGCTGGGCCATCACCGGCCCCCGGCTCTCCTGGAAGGGCAGGAAGTCGGGGTCGATGCCTCGCCAGCTCTTCGACTCTCCGGAACACCTGACCCAGACGGCTCAGGGCTGCCTCGTCGTCTTCGAAGAGCAGACCGTACGCCTCGGACGACAGGGCGGCCAGCCGGCCCGCGTTCGCCTGTCGCGTCTTCTCGGCCCGGAGCCCTTCCTCCTCGTCGACGCGGAGGTGGGCTTTCTCGATCTCGTCCGCCTGGAAAGCGAGCATCTCGCGCCGCCGTTCCGCTTCCCTGCGGTCCCTGCGCAGGCGCTCGAGCGCGCCCTCCACTTCGCGAAGACGCACGTACGTGGCCCGTACGGCGGCGCCGTCGAGACCCCCGTGATGGTCCAGAAGGTCGATGTGCGTGGCGGGGTCGAGCAGGCCCTGGGGATCGTGCTGGCCGTGGACGGCGGCGAGGAGCGGCGCCAGCTCCTTGAGCAGGGCCAGCGGCACGAGCCCCCCGTTCACCGTGGCCCTGCCCTTTCCGGAGGACTGGATCTCCCGCCGCACGACCACCTCTTCACCGTCCGACGGGAGGCCATGCTCCTCCAGGAAGGCCTGGAGCTCCGGCCCCTCCGCGAGGGCTTCCACGAGGGCCCGCTCCTCGCCGGTGCGGATGAGATCGGTGGAAGCCCGCTCGCCCAGGACGAGCCCGAGTGCGTCTATCAGGATGGACTTGCCCGCTCCGGTCTCGCCGGTGAGCAGGGTCAGCCCGGGGCCCAGCTCGATCTCGAGCGAGGAGATGAGCGCAATGTTGTTGATTCTAAGTAATTTAATCATTCGCTGAGCCGGCCGCCGGAGGATAGCACAAGCCCTCGGAGGCTGTAAATGCAAGATAAAGCGAGAATAGGACAGGCCAGGACCACGCCGCCACACGAAATCGTTCGTTGACAGCCCCAAGGTATTGTGGCATTTTCATGCGACAGCGCTATTTAGCGAGGTAGTGTGCTTTCGACGACCCTCCCCCTCCTGGCTCAAGGCACCGCTTTCTCGGGCAACCTGGTGGACCTCGTCTCGCAAAGCGGCTGGGTGGTGCGTTTCGTCCTCTTCGTCCTCTTCCTCTTCTCGCTGGTCTCGTGGGCCATCATCATCTACAAGGGCATGGCACTGCACCGCGCCTACACCCATTCCCAGACCTTCCTCCAGATCTTCAGGAAGAGCAGCAAGTTTTCCGAGGTGAACGCGGTCTGTCTCCAGCTCCGCGCGAGCCCCCTCGTGGGCGTGTTCCAGGCCGGCTACGTCGAGGTGAACCAGCAGGTGCGCGGGGCCGCTCCCGGCGCCAGTGCTCCCCGCCCCACCGTGCGGAGCCTCGAGTCTCTCTCGCGTTCGCTGGTGCGAGCGGCGACCGTGGAGGGGACGCGGCTCGAGCGGCGCCTGAGCTTCCTCGCCACCACCGCGAGCGTCTGTCCGTTCGTGGGCCTCTTCGGAACCGTGTGGGGGATCATGACCGCTTTCGCCGACATCGGGCGCATGGGCTCGGCGAACCTCGCGGTGGTGGCCCCCGGGATCTCGGAAGCGCTCGTGACCACGGCCATGGGCCTCCTCGCCGCCATCCCGGCGGCGGTCTTCTTCAACTTCTTCAGCAGCCGCGTGAAGGTTCTCTCCTCCATGACCGACGACTTCGCCCTCGAGTTCCTGAACATCGTGGAGCGGAATTTCACGTAGGCGGACTTCCGACATGCAGGCGAGCGGCAGCGGCGAACAGGGGACCCGGGCGGGCTCGGCCTACCAGGGCCTGCGCTCCCGGCGGAGCGCGCCCATGCTCGGGGAGATCAACGTCACCCCGCTCGTGGACGTGGTGCTCGTGCTCCTCCTCGTGTTCATGGTCACCGCACCCATGATGAGCCGCGGGATCGACGTCTCCCTGCCCGTGGCCAACCAGCCGCAGATCCCGCCCGAGGATCGCCTGACTGTCTCGATCAACGCGGACGGACGCATCTACGTGGGCGACCGGACGGTCAACATCCAGCTCCTCGAGGACCAGCTCAAGGGCATGATGATCGGCCGCACCGCCAAGGTCGTCTACCTGCGCGCGGACGAGGGCCTGCGCTACGGGCGCGTGATCGAGGTGGTGGACAAGATCAAGAAGGCGGGGGTCGAGCAGATCGGCTTCGTGTACGTGCTGCCCGGGGAGAAGCGGTGAACGAGCCGGTCGACCGCGTCATCCAGGAGCGGCAGCGGATGGACGCCGGCTTGCGCGGAGGTCTCGTCCTCTCCGTGACCGCGCACCTCTTGCTGGCGGGCGCCGCGCTCGCCGCGCCCTTCCTCTTTCCCGCTCGTCCCCTGCTGGCGGTAGCGGACGGCTTCGCGGTGGTCATCCCACGCGGCGGGGGCGGGGTTCCAGCTCCTCCGGCCGCAGATATGCAAGCTCCAGTGGCGCCCGCGGCGCCGCCGGTGGTACCGGAGGCGCCCAAGGTCTTGAAGCCGCCCAAGGAAGAGCCGCCGACCAAGGGCCTGCCCGAGCTCGACTCGCGCAAGACCAGCAAGAAGAAGCTCCCGGATCCGGCCGTCGCCCGGGGCAAGAGTGACAAGGCGACGGCCGGACCGGGGAAGACCGCGCCCAGCCAGACGCCCGGCCTGGAGTTCGGACCGCCGGGGCCCGGTGTGCCGGAAGGAACCGACTCGGGCGGCGACTGGTACCTGGCGAGCGTGCAGCAGAAGATCTGGATCGTCTGGAACCAGCAAATCAAGTCCGGCTTCACCCAGCCCGTCGCCGTCGTCTTCACGATCCTCGCCGACGGGAGCGTGACCGACGTGAACGTCGTCCAGGCGAGCGGCGCCACGCTCCTCGATCTCGCCGCCAAGCGTGCCATCTACTCGGCGGCTCCCTTCGGCCCCCTCCCCAAGGACTATGGAACGAATCGAAAGACCATCCAGGCCCTCTTCAAGCCGACCTCCTAAGCGAGGGCTCCTCCTCCTGCTCCCGCTCGCCCTGCCCGCCCTGGGGGGAGCCCAACAACCGCCGGTCTCGCAGATCGTCATAGGAGGTCTGACGAGGCCGCGCTTCGCCGTACCCTCCTGCATCCCCAGGAAGCCCGACGAGGCCAGCGCTGCCGCCTGTCGCGCGCTCACGGACGTCCTGCGCAACGACCTCGCTTTCGAGGATCTCTTCGAGTTCGTTCCCGAGAGCAACCTGAGGGCGATCGCGGCCCTGAACCCCGACGCGCTCGTCTTCGAGGATTGGAAGGGCATCGGGGCCAAGATCCTGGTGGTCACGCGGGCCGAGGTCGCCCCCGCCAAGGTCGATCCGACGAAGGCGAAGAGCGACCTCACCGTGGAAGTCCAGGTCTATTTCGTGGACTCCGGGAAGAGCATGCTCGCCAAGAGGTACTCCGGTCCCGCGGACAACCCGCGCGTGTTCGCGCACCAGGCCTCGGACGACATCATGGCCCTCACCCAGTACCGGGGGGTGGCGCGCACCCGGATCGCGTTCGCCTCGGACCGCGACGCGACGAAGGAGAACCGGTCCAAGGAGCTCTACATCGTCGACTACGACGGCTTCAACGCGCGGCGGGTGACGGTCAACGGCTCGCTCAACATCCTGCCCAACTGGAGCCCGGACGGGAAGGCGCTCGCCTACGTGTCGTATCGGGGGGGCTCGCCCGCCGTGTTCCTCGCCCACATCTTCGAGGGGCGCAGCACGCCCAACGTGACCGGAGAGAAGAACGGCAGCCAGGCCCTCGGAGGGGCCACCTTCAGCCCGGACGGCAAGCGCATCGCCTTCGCCTCCAGCCGCACCGGCAACGCCGAGATCTGGGTGGCGAACGCGGACGGAAGCGGGGCCCGGCGGCTCACGAGCACCCGGGCCGACAACATGGCGCCCGCCTGGAGCCCCACCGGCCAGGAGATCGCCTTCACCTCGAACCGCACGGGCAGCCCCCAGATCTGGGTCATGGACGCGGAGGGGCTGAACGTGCGGCGGCTCACCACCGTGGGCAGCTACAACGACGCGGCGGCCTGGAACCCGTCGCGCCAGTACAGCGAGGTCGCCTACACCTCCCGGCTGGAGAGTGGGCGATTCGACATCGCGGTGGTCGACCTGGCCAGCGGCCAGGTCCGACAGGTCACTCAGGGGCGCGGGAGCTGCGAGTACCCGTCCTGGGCCCCGAACGGACGCCATCTCGTTTTCGCCTGCAGCCGCGGGGGCCGGTGGGAGATCACCCGGTCCGACCGCGACGGCCGCACGATCCAGGCATTGGCCACGGGGGAGGGCAACAACGTCCAACCCGACTGGGGGCCTTGAATTGACCGCGGGAGGAGGATAGATGTCCCGTCATCGCTCGTCCGTGCTGCTGTTGTCGATGGCGGCCGCGCTCGCGGCCGCGTGTGGCGGCTCGCATCGCCCGCCCGTTCTCACCAACGCCCCCGGGGGGGAGATGGGACCCGGCTCGGCGCCGTCAGGGCCGGCGCGATCCCCCGCCCCCCTGGACTCCCCCGACGTGCGAGCCGTCGCCAACGACGGCGCATCGGGCACGGACTTTCCGAGCTCGGACGGTCTCGGCGAGGGAGGGCCGCTGGCCGACGTCCACTTCGAGTACGACCGGGCCAACCTGACCGACGAGGCCCGCGCCACCCTGGAGAAGCACGCGCTCTGGCTCCAGGGGAACCGCAACGTGAAGGTGACCGTGGAGGGCCACTGCGACGAGCGCGGGACGACCGAGTACAACCTGGCCCTCGGCGAGCAGCGCGCCCGCGCGGCCCGGGACTATCTGGCGAGCCTCGGCGTGTCCGCGTCGCGCATGCGGACCGTGTCCTACGGCAAGGAACGGCCACTCGATCCCGGCGACAACGAGCAGGCGTTCGCCAAGAACCGGCGCGCGCACTTCGCGGTCGGAAGCTGATCGGGCAGGCCCCGGTCGGGGCATCCTCTGCTATATGATTCGGCGCATGACCCGACCGAACGGCGAGCCCGCGCCCCGGAGGGGTGGTGCCGCGGCTCTGGCCCTCGTGCTCCTGGCCTGGGCCACCCCCGGCCACACCGCGAGCAAGGAGATCGAACGCCTCCAGATCCAGGTTTCGAGCCTCCAGAATCAGATCGGTGACCTCGTCCGCGCCCACGACGAGAGCCTCCGTGAGCTGCGGCGCCTGAACGAGCTCCTGGCCGAGCAGAATGCCACCTTGAAGAAGACCCTCCAGGAGCAAAGGGTCCAGGAGGAGGCCAATGCCGCCGCCCTGCGCGACCTGGGCGAGCGGCTGAGCGAGCTGAACGAGAAGTACCAGTCGCTGAAGGCGGCGCCGGTCGCAGCCGTGGAGGCCTCCGGGCTCCCTCCCGCCACCGGGCTCACTCCCGCCACCGGGCCCGGACCGGCCCCGGCCGGAGCCGCCCCCACGCCCCCGCCTCCCGTGGCCGCGAACGCCCCTGCGCCCCGCGAGCTCTACAGCCAGGCCTACGCGGACTTCGCACGGGGCAACTACGACCTCGCCATCCAGGGCTTCACGGAGTACATCAAGAGCTACCCGGGGACCGACTTCACGGACAACGCGCAGTACTGGGTGGGCGAGTGCCTGTACGGCAAGAAGCAGTACAACGAGGCTATCGAGGCCTGGAACACGCTCTTCCGCGACTACCCCTCGAGCGACAAGCTCCCGGACGCGCGCGTCAAGAAGGGGATGGCCCTGGAGCGGCTGGGGCGGCGCAGCCAGGCCCTGGTGGAATACCGATTCGTGATCGATCGCTTCCCGAACTCGCCGGCGGCTCGCATCGCCCGGGAGCGGCTGAATCCCTGAACGGCCGGCGGCCCGGCGCCGCCCGGCCTTCGAGTGAGGACATCATGGCCAGCGTCAACCGCGTCATCCTTATCGGAAACCTCGGGAAGGACCCCGAGATCCGCTACACCCAGGCCGGCGAGCCCATCGCCAACTTCTCCCTGGCCACCAACGAGGCCTGGACCGACAAGAGCGGCCAGAAGCAGGAGCGGACCGAGTGGCACCGCGTGGAGGTCTTCGGCAAGACCGCCCAGGTGGTGCGTGACTACTGCCAGAAGGGGAAGCAGGTCTACCTCGAGGGCAGCATCCGCTACGACGAGTGGACCGACAAGGACGGCAACAAGAAGTACATGACGAAGATCCGCGTGAGCGGGCCGGGCTCGCGACTCGTCCTCCTCGGGAGCCGCGGCGAGGGCGGTGGGCCACGCGCAGAAGGCGGGGCCCGAACGGGCGGGCCTCCCGCCGACGCCCCCGCGGGCGACGACTTCCAGGCGTCGGACGACGACGTGCCGTTCTAGCCCCCCAACCCTCGGCCTCCTCCCTTACCCCATGCCCACGCTGCTCGCCCTCGAGCGGTTCCTCCCTCCCTTCCGCTACGAGCAGGAGGAGGTCACCCGCTGGGTGCGGGAGTGGCTGGAGGAGGACGGATCGGCCGGCCGTCTCCTGTCCGTCTACGCTTCCGCGGGCGTGAAGACGCGGGCCAGCGTCGTCCCCATCGAGGAGGTCTTTCACCCCCGGGACTTCGAGACCCAGAACGAGCGGTACCGCGACATCGCCCGCGGATCGGCATCGACCTCGCCCGCGCGCGCCCTGGACCACGCGGCTCTCCTCCCCCGCGAGGTCGACCTCCTGGTCAGCGTCTCCTGCACGGGCTTCATGATCCCGGCCATCGACGCCTTCGTGGCCGATGCCCTCGGCATGGGTCCGCGGCTGGCCCGCCTGCCCATCACGGAGAGCGGCTGCGCGGGAGGGGTCGTGGGCCTGGCCCGCGCCACCGACTACCTCCGGGCCCATCCCGACCGCGCGGCCCTCGTGCTCGCCGTCGAGCTCTCGAGCCTCACTTTCCAGCGCTGGGACCGCTCGGCGACCAACGTGGTCTCCACCGCGATCTTCGGAGACGGGGGCGCGGCCGCCGTGCTCGTCGGCTCCCGGCACCCGCGGGCCGCGGGCTCCGCCCTCGCTCGCGTGCTCGACGCCGAGAGCATCTTCTTCCCCGGCACCACCCACCTCATGGGCTTCGACTTGCGGAACCCCGGCCTCCAGATCGTGCTCGACAAGGGCCTCGCCCCCTTCGTCCGCCGCGAGGTCGTGCCCGCGGTCGGAGTCGTTCCTGCGTCCGCGCGGCCTTCGCCGGAAGGACATCGACCGCTGGATCCTCCACCCGGGAGGCCGCCGGATCATCGAGGTCATGAGCGAGCGCCTCGGCCTCCTGCCCCGTGACCTCGCCGCCACCGAGGCCGTCCTCAGCGCCCACGGGAACATGAGCTCGGTCACCGTGCTCTTCGTCCTCGACGAGATCGTGCGCTGCGACCGGCCCGCGGCCGGGGAGAAGGGGCTGCTCGGGGCCTTCGGGCCCGGCTTCGGGGCGGAGCTCCTCCTCCTGGAGTTCTGCTGATGCCCGACCTCAGCCGGCGCGCCACCGACCCCGAGCTCCTCGACGAAGGCGTCTCCGACGCGGAAGCGCTCAAGAGCCTCGCGCGACCTGCGCCGGGTCAACCGCTGGCTGGGCGGGCGGCGCGCGATCCGCCGCGCCCTCCGTCCGTTCCTCGCTCCGGGCGCTCGCCTGCTCGACGTGGGCTGCGGCTCCGCCGACATACCCGCCTGGCTGGCCGGGCGTCACCCGCGGCCCGGTCTCGTGGTCGGCCTCGACCGGAAGTGGCTGCACGTTCGCCAGGCGCCCGCGGTCGTGCGCGGGGTGGTCGGGGACGTCCGCACCCTCCCCTTCCCTCCCCTGTCCTTCGACGTCGTGACCGCCTCCCTCTTCCTCCACCATTTCGACGAGGGCGAAGCCCCGGAGATCCTGCGCCGTCTCTTTGCGCTGGCCCGGGGAGCCCTCGTCGTGAACGACCTCGTCCGCGCGCACGTCCCCTGGCTGTTCGCGCGGGCCGTGTTTCCGTTCGCCTTCGAGAGCGAGGTCAGCGTCGCCGACGGCCTGCTCTCGATTCGACGGGCCTTCCGCCCCTCCGAGCTGCGGGACGTCTTTCGCGAAGCCGGCATCCCCGCCGTCCGCGTCTTCCGCTCGTTCCCCTACCGCCTCATCGCGGTGGCTCCCCGCAACGGGACCCCCCCGTGACGGAGGAGAGCCGGGACGTGATCGTGGTCGGAGGCGGCCCCGCGGGCGCCGCCTTCGCCACCCTCCTTCGTCTCCGCGGCCACGACGTCCTCCTCCTCGATGCCGCCCGCTTCCCCCGGGACAAGATCTGCGGGGAAGGCGTCTCGCCGGAGGCCTGGCGTCTCCTCGAGGAGCTGGGCGCGGCCTCGCGGGTGCGCGCGCTTCGACCACATCCGCTCCGGGCATGACCCTCGTCGCCCCTGACGGAACCGCGTTCTCCGGCGACTACGGACCGCTTCGCGAGCCCGGTTTCGCGCTGCGGCGCACCCACTTCGACCAGGTTCTCCTCGACCGGGCTCGCGAAGTGCGTGCCGAGGTGCGCGAAGGCGTGCGCGTCACCGATCTCGTCTTCGAGGACGGGAAGGTGGCGGGAGTGGTGGCGGAGAACGGCGGGGACCCCGTCCGCTTGCGGGCCCGGCTGGTGGTCGGGGCCGACGGGAGACGGAGCCGCGTGGCCCGGCGCCTCGGGCTCCTGCACGAGCACCGTCGCCTCCGCAAGTTCGCGGTGCGCGGCTACTGGGAGGACGTGGACGGGCTCTCCGATCACGGCGAGATGCACGTGGTGGCGGGGCGGCTACTGCGGGATCGCTCCCCTCACCGCCACCTCGGCGAACGTGGCCTTCGTGCTGGACGAGAGCGAGATGGCGCCGGCCGCCGGCGATCTCGAGGGCTTCTATCGCCGCGAGCTGGAGCACCGCTGGCCGCGCCTGCAAGCCCGGCTCACCCGGAGTCGTCTCCTCGAGGTCCCCCGCTGCATCGGCCCCCTCGCCCTCGTGGCGCGCCGCGTCTCCGTCCCCCATGTGCTGCTCGTGGGCGACGCCGCCGGCTTCTACGACCCCTTCACCGGGGAGGGGGTGACCCTCGCCCTGCGCAGCGCGGAGATCGCCGCCTCCGTGGCCGACGAGGCCCTGCGCCGGAACCGACTCGGCGACCTCGGCGCCTACGACGCCCTTCGCCACGCGGCCACGCGCCACAAGTTCCTGCTCAACCGCCTTCTCCAGCGCGTGGTGTCCTGGCCGGAGTTGAGCAACCTGGTGGCCCGTCGCCTGCGCCGTCGGCCCGACCTCGCCGATCGGCTCGTGGGCATCGCCGGAGATTTCGTGCCCGCCCGCACGGCGCTCGGCCCCGCCTTCCTCTATCGACTCCTGGCCGGCTAGTGCGGGGGCCGAGCGACGATCTGGACGGTCACGACCAGCTCCTCCTTGACCTTGACGACACCCCCGACCGACACGGGGACGATACCGAAGTCCCGCTGGTGTAAACGGACCGTCCCCTCGGCGGTCAGGGTGTTCCCGGCGATCGTCACCCGTAGGGGCAGGGCGAGCGACCGCTTCACGCCGTGCAGCTCCAGGTCACCCGTGACCCTGACGTCCCACGCGTCGGCGCCGGCCTTGTTGCCCACGACTGCCGTCGAGACGAAGCGGATCTCGGGAAAGCGAGCGATGTCCAGCACCTTCGGCCCCGACATCGTGGCCTGCACCTGGGGGATGTCATCGGCCGGCCCGTCGCTGGCCACGACCTTCACCGCGGTCGCGGCAAACACGACCCGCACGGATGACCCTGACAGGTTCTCGGGATCGGCCACTACCTCTCCGGAGAGTCCTTCCGCCCTGACCGTGTGCTCGTGGCCGGCCACCTTCAGCAAGCCGGCCCGGCCCACCTCGACCGTCACCCGGCTCCGCGCCTCGTCCACCACGTAGGTGCGGCCCGCTCCCGCCACCTCGAGCAGCCCGACGAGGAGCACCAGGAACCCCATTTGCGAAGTCTAGTTCAGGCACTCGTGAAGTAGAATGCCCGGCTTAGAGGCTCGAGCTTGGCCACCCAATCCCTCCAGAAGCAGAGCGTCCTCGACCGCAAGACCCTCCTCGGCATCTACCGCACGATGTACCTCTCCCGCCGGATCGACGACAAGGAGATCCAGCTCAAGCGCCAGAACAAGATCTTCTTCCAGATCAGCGGAGCGGGTCACGAGGCGGTGCTGGTGGCGGCGGGAATGGCCTTTCAAGCCGGACCGCGACTGGTTCTACGCCTACTATCGGGACCGCGCCCTCATGCTCCAGCTCGGCTTCACGCCCCTGGAGATGCTCCTGGGAGCGGTGGGATGCCAAGGACGACCCCAGCTCGGGCGGGCGCCAGATGCCCTCGCACTGGGGCTCTTCCCGCCTCCAGGTAGTGACGCGCTCGTCGCCCACGGGCACGCAGTTCCTGCAGGCGGTGGGATGCGCCGAGGCGGGGCTCTACCTGGGCGCCGGCCACGTCCCCACCGCTCCCCCGCCCGCTTTCGAGCGGGACGAGGTCGTCTACTGCTCGACGGGCGACGGGGCCACCTCCGAAGGCGAGTTCTGGGAGAGCCTGAACACCGCCTCCAACCGACGACTGCCCATCGCTCTACCTGGTCGAGGACAACGGCTACGCGATCTCGGTTCCCGTGGAGGTGCAGACCGCGGGCGGGAGCATCTCCAAGCTCGTGCGCTCCTTCCCGAGCCTCCTCGTCCGCGAGGTCGACGGCTGCGATCCCCTGGCTAGCCCTGGCCGTGATCCGGGAGGCGGTGGCGTGGTGCCGCGCCCGTCGAGGGCCCGGCCCTCGTGCACGCCCGGGTGATCCGCCCCTACTCGCACTCGCTCTCCGACGACGAGGCGCTGTATCGCCCGGCGGAGGAGCGCGAGGCGGACGCTCGGCGCGACCCCCTCGTCTCCTTCCCCGGGCTGCTCCTCGCTGAACGGCATCGCCACCGCCGAAGAGCTGGCCCGGATCCGCGAGGAAGTGGACCGCGACGTCAGCGGCGGCCGACGCCGCCCTCGCCGCCCGCCTCCCCGATCCCGCGACCGCCACCCGACACGTGTACTCCGCCGACGTCGATCCCACCTCGGACGACTTTCGCGAGCGACGCCGCGCCCCTGGGCGAGCCCAAGACGATGGTCGACCTCTTGAACGCCTGCCTGCACGACGAGATGGCGCGCGACCCGCGGATCGTGGTCTTCGGCGAGGACGTGGCCGACTGCAGCCGCGAGGAAAACCTGGACAAGATCAAGGGCAAGGGCGGCGTCTTCAAGGTCACCCACAACCTCCAGCGCAAGTTCGGCTCCGCGCGCGTGTTCAACTCCCCGCTGGCCGAGGCCAACATCGTGGGCCGGGCCATCGGCATGGCCACCCGCGGCCTGAAGCCGGTGGTCGAGATCCAGTTCTTCGACTACATCTGGCCCGCCTACATGCAGATCCGCAACGAGCTGGCCCTCATCCGCTGGCGCTCCGACGGGGCCTTCAAGTGCCCGGTGGTGATCCGCGTGACCTACGGCGGCTACCTCCAGGGAGGCGCCGTCTACCACAGCCAGTGCGGCGAGGTGCTGTTCACGCACACTCCCGGGGCTGCGGGTGGTCATGCCCTCGAACGCGCAGGACGCCAACGGCCTGCTGCGCACCGCCATCCGCTGCGACGACCCCGTGCTCTTCCTCGAGCACAAGCACCTCTACCGCCAGACCTACAACAAGGGGATCTACCCCGGTCCCGACTACCGGATCCCGTTCGGCCAGGCCTCGGTCGTCCGGGAGGGAAGCCACATCACCATCGTCACCTTCGGCGCCCTCGTGCAGCGGTCGCTGGTCGCGGCCAAGCAGGTCGCGGCCGACGGCATCGAGGCGGAGGTGATCGACCTGCGCACGCTCTCTCCCTACGACTGGGAGGCGATCGCGCGCAGCGTGCGCAAGACGGGCCGGGTCATCGTGGCCCACGAGGACTAGCCTGTCCTGGGGCTACGGGGCCGAGATCGCCGCCCGCATCGGCGACGAGCTCTTCGAGCACCTCGATGCCCCCGTGCGCCGCATCGGGGCTCTCGACACCTTCGTCGGCTACAACCCCGTGCTCGAGGACGCAGATCCTGCCCCAGGTCTCGACCCTGGCCGCGGCCCTCCGTGAGCTGAAGAGGTACTAGGGCTCGGAGGTCCCCGCGCGCCCGTAGCGGTCCTCGAGGCGCACCACGTCGTCCAGCTCCGGGGTCGAGACCTCGACGATGTCGCAGTCCTCGAGGCCGGTCATGCGGTGCAGCGTCCCGGGGGTGATGTGGAAGACGTCGCCCGGCTTCATCTCCAGCTTCCGCAGCGGCCCCTCCTCGCCCGCGGGGCGCGTCTCGAAGAGGAGGCGCCCCGACTGGAGCAGGATCGTCTCGTCCTTGACGTTGTGGTACTGGAGGGAGAGGCTCTCCCCCTTCTTCACGTGCAGGATCTTCCCCACGTAGCGCTCGGTGCGGGCCCACCAGATCTCGTACCCCCACGGCTTCTCGACCTTCCTCGGAATCTCGGACAAGCGCGTCACTCCTTGCCGAGGTCAGCGGCCTGGAGGCTCGGCATGCAGCTCCCGGTCGAGCAGATCCTCGATCTCTTCGGCGGTACGCAGGTTGAGGGTGCGGCGCGCCACCTCCCGGGCGCGGTCGGCGCGGACTGCGCGCACCGCCGCCTTCACCCGCGGGATGGCCGCGGGCGACATGGAGAGCTCGCGGAAGCCGAGTCCCACGAGCAGCACCGCCTGCAGCGGGTCGGCCGCCATCTCGCCGCAAACGGAGACGAGGCACTCTCTGGCCCTCGGCCGCGGCGACCACCTGGGCCAGCGTGCGCAGCACCGCGGGATGGAGCGGCTGGTAGAGCCCGGCCACCCGGGGGTCGTTGCGGTCAGCGGCCAACAGGTACTGCACCAGGTCGTTCGTCCCCACGCTGAAGAACTCCACCTCCGGCGGCCAGGAGGTCGGCCACGAGGGCAGCCCCCGGTACCTCGAGGTTCAAGCCCACGGGGACGTCCTCCCGGAACTCGACCCCCTCGCGGCGCAGCTCCTCGCGCGCCTCCTGCAGGAGGTCGAGGGCGAGGCGCAGGTCGGCGGACCCGGCCGCGAACGGGAACATGATCCGCAGCGGGCCCTGGCGGCCGGCCCGGAGCAGGGCACGAAGCTGGACCCGGAAGGGCTCCGGAGAGCGCCGCAGCAGCCGGAGCGCCCGCTCCCCGAGCGCGGGATTCGGGCTCGTGGGCCCGCCGGGAGCGAACTCCTCGACCCCCACGTCCCAGGTCCGCACCGTCACCGGGTGCGGCCGCATCTGCTCCAGCAGCCGCCGGTAGACGTCGACCTGCCGATCCTCCCCCGGCCACTTGACGCCCGCGGCCGAGCAGGTACTCCGAGCGGAAGAGCCCGATCCCCTCCGCCCCGTACACGGCGGCGGTGGCCGCCTCGTCGGGGAACTCGACGTTGGCCTGTAGGCAGACCGCCACTCCGTCCCGGGTGACTGCAGGCAGATGCGCGCGTCCCCTGGAGGCGGGTTTCCTCCTGCCGGTCCCGCTCCTGGACCGTGCGGAAGACGGCGAGGGCGGGCGCCGAGGGCTCGACCACCACCACCCCCCGGGTGCCGTCGACCACCACCGTGGCCCCCGGCGGGACGCGCGCGTCGCCTCCTTGAGTCCGACCACGGCGGGGATACCGAGGGAGCGGGCGATGATCGCGGTGTGGTAGGTGGCGGAGCCCACGTCGGTGGCCACCGCCAGCACTCGCTCCCAGTCCAGCTCCGCCGCCTCCGAGGGAGTGAGGTCGGCGGCCACGAGCACGAAGGCCCGGGCAGGCGGGCGAGGGAAGGTGCCTCCGCGGAGCCGCGCAGGTTGAGCTGGATGCGTCCGAGGACGTCGTCGAGGTCGGTGCTGCGCTCGCGCAGGTAGGCGTCGCTGAAGCCCGCGAAGAGCGCGTGCAGCTGCTCCGCGACCGTCGCGCAGGGCCCACTCCGCGTTCACGTGCTCGTCGCGGATGACGCGCGCGGCGCCCGGTCCAGCAGCAGCGGATCCTCCAGCATGAGCAGGTGGGCGTCGAAGATGTAGGCGTGGAGCGCCCCCACCTCCCGCGACAGTCGCTCCTTGATGGCCTGGAGCTGGGACCGCGAGAGGCGACGACCGCTTCCTCCAGCCGCCCGACCTCCGCCGCCACTCCTTCCGGAGCCAGGGTCAGCCGGAAGACGGGACGGCGTCCCGCTCCACGAGGAGCGCGGGCCCCATGGCGATGCCCGGAGAGACGCCGGTCCCCTTCAGCTCCACCGACGTCTCCCCACCCGGAGCCCACTACGCTTCCTCCCCGAAGCCGCCCTCCACCAGCCGGGCCAGGGCCTCGAGCGCCTCTCCTTCGTCCTCCCCGTCCGCCTCCAGGGTCAGCGTGCTCCCCTGCGAAGCGGCCAGGAGCAGGATGCCGAGGATCGACTTCCCGTCCATGCTCCGGCCGTCGCGCACCGCCGTGATGCGCGCGCGGAAGCGGTTGGCGGTGTGCACGAAGCGCGCCGCGGCCCGGGCGTGGAGACCCAGGCGGTTGTTGATGCGGACGTCCCGCCGCGTCAAGCAGGCTTCTTCTCGAGGATCTCGCTGGCCACGTAGATGGCGCCCTTGCCCTGGTCGCGAACCGCGCGCGCCATCTCTCCGAGCGGCCCCTCCCGCTGGGACGCCGCGCTTGATGAGCATGGGCAGGTTCACTCCGGTCACGATCTCGACCTTGTCGGAGAGGAAGGGCAGGCTCACGTTGGTGGGCGTCCCCCCGAACATGTCGGTGAGGACGAGGGCCTCCCCTCCGACTTCGGCGAGACCGCGCTCCATCGCTTCCCGGCCCGCGGCCACGTCGTCTCTCCAGCCGATGGAGACCGCCACGATGGCCGGCACCTCCCCCACGATGCTGCCGGGCCGCGTTCACCAGCTCCTCCGCCAGCCGCCCGTGGGTCACCACCACGATTCCGATCATCGCCCCTCACCCTGCCGGATGTCCCGATGGTAAACGCGAACCAGCCGGCCCCGTGCCTTGAGGGCGCTGGCCCAGGGCGTTCGCGATCATCACCGAGCGGTGCCGACCGCCGGTGCAGCCCACCGCGATGGTGAGGTAGCCTTCCCCTCTCGAACGTAGCGCGGGAGGACGTAGCCGAGGAAGCCGCGCAGGCGTCGGAGGAACTGGCGCGTCTCGTCCTGCCGGCGCAGGAAACGCACCACCCGCGCGTGGGCTCCCGTGAGGGGCCGGAGGGAGGGGACGAAGTTCGGGTTCGGCAGGAAGCGCACGTCGAAGACGAGGTCGGCTTCGGCGGGGACGCCGTACTTGTAGCCGAACGACATCACCGCCACCACCAGGGTTCCCGGCTCCGCGCGCACGTCGTAGTGCTCGCGGATGTAGTCCCGGAGCTGGTGGACGGTGTACTGGGTGGTGTCGAGAATGAAGTCGGCCATCTTGCGGATGGGCCGCAGGGCCTCCCGCTCCTCGCGGATCCCCTCGATGACCGGCTCGTTCACGGCAAGGGGGTGCGGCCTCCGGGTCTCGCTGAAGCGACGCACCAGTACCCTTTCGTCCGCCTCCAGGAAGAGGAGGGAGGCCTCCAGCCCCCGCCGCTTCAGGCTGCGGAACGTCTCCGGGAAGCGGCGCAGGAAGTTCGGCTCGCGGATGTCCACCACCAGGGCCGACCGCTGCAGGTTGGCCGAGCTGCGGATGAGCTCGGCGAAACGGGGGGATCAGCGCGGAGGGCAGGTTGTCGACGCAGAACCACCCGCTGTCCTCGAGGGCCCGGGAGACGTGGGTCTTGCCCGAGCCCGAGAGCCCGGTGATGACGAGGACCCGGGGGCGCGCGGGGCGGCGAGTCCTCAACGCCGGGCCCGCCGCGGACGGAGGGCCGCGCGCCGGCGCACGGCGGAAGCGCGGGAGGGCGCGCGCCGGCGGGGTGCGGGAGCCGGCGTCCGCTCCGCCATCATCTCGTCCACGCGCTCCGCGAAGCGCCGGGCCGCGTCGTAGCCGCGCTCCTTCAGGAGCTGGTTCCGCGCCGCCACCTCGACGAGGATGGCGATGTTGCGGCCGGGGGCCACCGGCATGCGCAGGAGCGGGACCTCCACGCCCAGGATCGGGAACTTCTCGTCGTGGAGCCCGAGCCGGTCGTACTCCTTGCCCGCCTCCCAGCGCTCCAGGTTGATCACGAGCTCGACCCGCTTGGAGACGCGGATGGACGAGACCCCGTAGAGGTCCTTGATGTTGATGACGCCCAGGCCGCGCAGCTCCATGTGGTAGCGGGTGAGGTCCGGGGAGGAGCCGATGAGGGCGTCCGCCATCCGCTTGATCTCCACCACGTCGTCGGCGACCAGACGGTGCCCGCGATCGATGAGGTCGAGCGCGCACTCCGACTTCCCGATCCCGCTCTCCCCCATGATCAGCACCCCCAGCCCGAACACGTCCATGAGAACCGAATGCAGGTGCAGGCGGGTGGCCAGGCGCTCGTCCAGGAAGGCGGAGAGCAGCTTGATGAAGGGCGTCGATTCGGCGGGGGTGATGAGCACGGGGATGCTCCGCGCCTCCGCCGCGGACAAGAGCTCGGCGGGGGGGACGAGCCCCTTGGTCACCACGAAGCAGGAGATCCGGCAGCGGCAGAGCTTGTCCAGGATGGCCGTGCGCCGCTTGCCGGACAGCTTGCGCAGGTAGCCGATCTCGCTGCTTCCCACGATCTGCACGCGCCCGTAGCTGACGTAGTCGATGTAGCCGGTGAGAGCGAGCCCCGGCCGCTGCACGCGCGAGAGCTGGATCTCGTGGTCGAGGCCGTGGGCCCCCGCGGTCAGGGTCAGGTTGAGGGCGGAGCCCTCGGGGGAGAGCAGCTCGCGGACCGTCACCCCCGCGGCCCCTCCCGCCTCGGGCAGGAGCGGCGGCTCGGTCCGCGGCGGCCGTCCCGCCATCAGGCCTCGGGCTCGATCAGGCCCAGGTTGCCATCCCGGCGCCGGAAGAGCACGCTCAGCCGCTCGGTGACGGCATCGCGGAAGACGAGGACCCCGTCTTCGCGACTTCCCACCTCGAGCACCGCCTCGTCCAGGGTCATGGGCTGGAGCAACGCCCGCCGGCTCCGGACCACGCTCAGCGACCGGCCCTTTCCACGCGGCTCGGAGCCTCCGGCCATTCGCACCCGGGCCCGCGCCTCCCGCTTCCGCTCGCGCAGCCGGCCGAGGTGGCGCTGCACCTGCCGGGTGAGCCTGTCCATGACCGTGGAGAGGGAAGCCCCGAGGTCGGGGCTCTCCTCCTGGGCAGTGAGGTCCAGGTGCTTCGACCGAATGCTCACCTCCGCGATCTGCCGGTGCTTGTCCGCGGCGACGATCACGTGGGCGCTGGTGATGCCGGGCAGCACCTGCGTCAGCTTCTGCAGCTTGCGCTCGGCGAGACGCCGGATCTCCGCCGGTACCTCCGTCTGACGGCCGGTGAACTCGATCTTCAAGCGGCTCCTCCGGACCGTCCCCCGTGGGGAGCGGCCCTCAGTGGACGGCCTTGCGAAGGTTGGAGGGAGGGATGCGGAGCTCCTCGCGGTACTTGGCCACCGTGCGCCGGGCCAGGGGCAGCCCGTCCTGCTCGAGGACCTCCGCGATGCGCGAGTCGGAGAGCGGGCGGGAGGCGTCCTCCTCCTCGATCATCTTGCGGATCCGGTCCTTGATGGTGACGGAGCTGATCGCCTCCCCCACGCTGCGAGGTGATGCCGCTGTGGAAGAAGAAGCGCATCTCGTAGACCCCGCGCGGGGTGTGCATGTACTTGTTGGCCACCACCCGGGACACCGTGGACTCGTGCATGCCGATGTCGTTGGCCACGTCGCGCAGGACGAGGGGCCGGAGGTGGGTGATGCCGTGGTCGAGGAAGCCGCGCTGGTGGCGCACGATCGACTCCGCCACCTTGTAGATCGTGCGCTGGCGCTGGTCCACGCTCTTGAGGAGCCAGAGCGCGCTCCGGAGCTTGTCCTTCACGTAGTTGCGGGTCTCCTCCGAGCCCGCTTCCTTGTCGTCGAGCATGCGCCGGTAGGTGGGGCTGATGCGCAGCTTGGGCAGCCCGTCGTCGTTGAGGACGATCTTGTACTCGTCCCCCTCCTTCACCACGAACACGTCGGGGAGGATGTAGGTCGAGCGGTCGGGGCTGTACTTGAGGCCGGGCTCGGGGTCCAGGCGCTTGATGATCTCCAGGTGGTGGGACACCTCCTCCGGGGTGAGGCCCATCTGCCGCGCCGATCTCCGGGTACTGGTGGCTCTGGAGCTGCTTCATGTGGTCCCGCACCATCACGTCGGTGGGCGAGCCCTCCAGGCCCAGGTGCTTGAGCTGGAGGCGCAGGCACTCGGTGAGGTCGCGCGCCGCCACTCCCGGCGGGTCGAGGGCCTGCACGACGGCCAGGGCCTTCTCCACCTCCGCCATCGGGTAGGGCCCCATGTTCGCGATCTCCTCCAGCGAGGCGCGCAGCATGCCGTCCTCGTCCAGGTTCTGGATGATGGCCTCGCCGATCTCGCTCAGGAGACTCGTCGGAGACCGACATGTGGAGCTGCCAGGTGAGGTGGTCGTAGAGGTCGGGCGACTCCGTGAGGGTGTTCTCGATGGGCGGCATCTCCGGGACCTCGGAGCGGCGGCGTGCGGCGCTCCGTCGCCGTCGTCGAAGTAGTCCTCGAAGAACTTCTCGACGTCGATCTCCTTCAGGGGGTCCTCCTGCTTCGCCTGGTCTTCCTGCGCCTCCTCCTGCGCCTCCTCCACGGTCCGGGTCTCCTCGGGCGGGACCTCCTCGAGCAGCGGGTTCTCCATCACCTCCTGCTCCAGGACCTCGGCCAGCTCGAGGGTGGTGAGGGGGAGGAGCTTGATCGCCTGCTGGAGCGAGGGCGTGAGGATGAGCCGCTGGGAGAGGCGCTGCGGACAGCCCCAGCTTCTGTTGGATCGCCAACGGCTCAGGCTCCGGGGAGTCGCGGCGGGCGGACGCCTGTCAGGGCTCCGTCGTCGCCGTCGAGCCGGAAGGCTTCGCCCAGGTAGACGCGTCGCACCTCCGCGTCGGAGGCGAGCTCGAGCGGGCGTTCCGGAGCGGAACACATCGCCGTCCCTGAGAATATAGGCGCGGTCCGTGATTTTCAAGGTCTCGCGCACGTTGTGGTCCGTGATCAGCACCCCGATCCCGCGCGTCCTTCAGGTGGGCGATGATCTTCTGGATGTCGAGCACCGCGATGGGATCGATCCCGGCGAAGGGCTCGTCGAGCAGGATGAAGGACGGCGAGGTCGCGAGGGCGCGGCAGATCTCCAGCCGCCGCCGCTCGCCCCCGGAGAGCGTGTAGGCGGGCTGGCCGGCCATGGCCACGATGCCCAGCTCCTCGAGCAGCGCCCGGGCGCGGGGACGCTGCTCCGCTGCGGGCAGACCCAGCGTCTCGAGGATCGCCAGCACGTTCTCCTCGGCCGTGAGCTTCCGGAAGACGCTGGCCTCCTGGGGCAGGTAGCCGATCCCCGCCCGCGCGCGCAGGTACATGGGCAGGGCGGTGATGTCGTCGTCCCCCAGGAAGACCTGCCCGCTGTCCGGCCGGGCCAGCCCCACCACCATGTAGAACGTCGTGGTCTTGCCCGCCCCGTTCGGACCGAGCAGGCCCACGACCTCGCCCTCCCGGATGTCGAGGTTGACGGCGCTCACCACCGTGCGGCGGCCGTAGGTCTTGGTGAGGGCGACCGCCCGCAGGATTCCGGCCGTACCCGGGCCGGCCGAGCCTTCCCCGGCCGCCCGCGAGCCCGGATCAGGCTCCTTGCTCAACGTCGCGGGGGCTCACGCTTGAACACGCTCTCGGGGCGAACTTCTTCGCGGCCATCCACGAGGATCGTATCGTCGCCGGAACGGAACGTCAAAAAACGACCTTCCGTCCGCTGCTGCGGGTCCTGCAGCACGACCTTCTCGCCCACGAGCACCATCGTCTCGTCGCGGGGCGTATAGGTTCCGCGCGCCCCGCTCGCCCGCCGCAGCCCCTGCTGCACCTCCACCGGCTCCCCCGCCACTACTTTCTCGATGCCCCCGCCGTCGGGGGCCAGGGTCACGGTGGCGACCGGGCTCTTGCTCTGGATGTCGCCCTGCTTCACGAAGACGTCGCCCGTGTACACCGCTTGCGACTTCTCTTCCTCCCAGACGAGCCCGGCCGCGCGTGTCTCCACCGGCAGCGGGGCCTTCTTGGCCCCCGGCTCGCTCCGGGGATACATGAGGGAAGCGATCCCGCCGCTGGCCGTGAGCCGACGTCGGCCGGGCGCGGGCTCCTCCACCACGATGAGCGGCGCCCGCAGCTCGTCCTTGCCCGACCGCAGGAGCGCGTTCTCCCGGTAGCGGGCGGTCCGGGTCACGGAGTCGTAGTCGAGGAAGCGGGCCAGGAAGAGGGAAGGGCCGCCCGCGGGCAGTCCCCCGGTCCCGCTCCGCAGCGGAACCGTGTGGCGCACGTTTTCGCGTGCGGCCAGGCTCTGCGAGCGGGTGCCGATCTCGATCGTCTCCGCGCGCAGGTCGCTCTCGCGCCCTTCCTCCACCAGTCGGGGGGCCCCGGTCAGGAGGAGCGTCCCTCTCGTCTCGTCGAGGGCGGCCGTCTGGGCCCAGGCCTTGCGCTCGGGCTCGGCGAACTCGACCTCGCCGGAGAAGATTGCGGACGCCACTTCTCCTTTCTCGGGGTCCAGGGTCACCGTGAACGAATTGCTCTTCACGCTGCGCGAGCCGGCGGGGGGCCGTCCCTTGCGCACAGGGAGCGGGTCCGCGGTGAGGACGGCCTCGGGTCCGCCTTCCAGGTTCACGAGGCGACCTTCCTCGTCGAAACGGAAGGTCAAGGCGTGGGCGCGGACACGCCGGATCTCCGGGGTCCCCGCCGGCCCGGGATGGATCTCGAGCTCGGCGTTCTTCACCGCGATCGCGTCGCGCAGCTCCCCGTTCTCGCGGAACCATGCGTCCAGCTTCCGGCAACGGAGGACTCGCGCGCCCGCGCCTCCCGCCGGCGTCTTTCCTCCCTCCAGGGTGGTCGCCCCCGTCCGCGCCGTCACCCCATCGAGGGCCACCGCACGCTCGATCTTCTCGAAGTCGGCCGTCATCGTCAGGTTGAGCTGATCCGCCTCCAGGTACTCGACCCCCCGCGTAACCTTGACTCCCGCGAAGAAGCGAACCGCCCCCTCCCGCCGCCGCACCGCGGCTTGCCCGCTCTGGACATCCGTGGGGGGAAGGCCCTCGTGCTCGATGCGCAGACGGACGTCCGCGGGGAGGTCGAGGGCATCCTCCTCCGCCCGGTACTCCGCTCCCCGCGACTCCCCCGAGAGCGAGCCGCGCTTGAACCTGACGGGGTCCTCGCTCCGCGCTTGCCCGAGGTCGCCGAGGTACTGCAGCGTGTCGCTCTCCAGGAAGAGGCCGTCTCCGCCCCTCACCTTCACCTGCCCCCGGAAGGAGGCGCGCTGCCGGTCGGGGTCGTACACGCACTCCTCGGCGGTGACGGTGGCGGTGGTGCGCTCGCCCCGGGCCAGGTAGGGAAAGGTGACCTCCACTCCCCGCAGGTGCATCTGCCCCTTCTCCTGGCCGGTCATGGCCTGGGCCCGCACCACGTACTTCTCCGTCCCCTCCACGAACTTCCGCAGCACGACCCCGCCCATGGTCGTCCCCGACGCGGGCGTGCCCGCCGTGGGCTTGGCGGAGACAGCCGCCGGGCGCGGCCGCCTCAAGGACAAGGCCACCGCGAGCGAGACGAGGACCAGCACGCCGAGAAGCGCCTGGCGCAAGCGCCGGGTCGCGACCGGGGTCATGGGCGCTGGACGCCCGCGACGATGCGGCAGGTGTCGCGGGCGATCAGGATCTCCTCGTTGGTGGGAATCACGAACAGCCGGGCCCCTGATCCCGCCGGGGAGATCTCGGCCTCGCTCCCGCGCGCAACCTCGTTCGCTCCCGCGTCCAGACGGAGGCCCAGCCCCTCGAGGCCCTCCAGGGTACGCGCGCGCACCACCGGCGAGTTCTCGCCGATCCCCCCCGCGAAGGCCACCCCGTCCACGCCGCCGAGCACGGCCAGGTAGGCGCCCAGGTACTTGCGCAGGCGATAGCAGAAGACGTCGATCGCGAGCCGGGCCCGCTCGTTGCCCGACGCCTCCGCCTGGAGCAGGGCGCGCATGTCGTTGCTCAAGCCCGAGATCCCGAGGAGGCCGCTGTGCTTGTTCAGCAGCGCGGAGACGTCGGCGGGCCCCAGCTCCTCGCGGACCATCACGTGGGTCAGGATCGCGGGATCGAGGTCGCCGCTGCGGCTCCCCATGACCAGCCCCTCGAGGGGCGTGAACCCCATCGAGGTGTCCACGGACCGCTCGCCGCGGATGGCCGCCACCGAGCAACCGTTGCCGAGGTGGCAGGTGATGAGGCGGAGCTCCGGGTCTCCGCTCCGCCCCAGCCGGCGGGCGAGGCGGTCGGAGACGTAACGATGGGACGTCCCGTGGAATCCGTAGCGTCGTATGCGGTGGCGCTCGTAGAGCACGTAGGGCAGCCCGTAGAAGTAGGCGTGGGGCTCCATGGCCTGGTGAAACGCGGTGTCGAACACCGCGACCTGGGGCACGTCCCCGAGCAGGTCCCGGGCGGCGAGATAGCCCTTGACGTTGGGCGGGTTGTGCAGGGGGGCGAGATCGAAGCAGTCCTCGATGGCGGACAGGACCTCGTCGTCGATCCTCACCGACGCCCGGAAGCGCTCCCCGCCGTGCACGACGCGGTGGCCCACCGCCTCCACCTCGTGGCGCCCGGCGAGAACCCCCGTCCCCTCCCGGGTGAGCATGTGGAGGGCGCGCTCCACCGCGGTCTTGTGCTCCAGGATCTCCGCGCTCTCCTTCAGCGGCCGCCGGCCTTCCACCTCGAACCGGATGAGGGCCGGCCCCCCGATGTTCTCGACCTGGCCGCGGGCGAGCGTGCGGTCCGTGCCCGCCGCCGCCCTCGCTTCGTCCGTCTCGAAGAGCTGGAACTTGACCGAGGAGCTGCCGCAGTTGAGTACGAGTACCTTCACTCGATCATTATCGGCCAGGGGGCCGAGCGGCTCCTACTTCTGCATCTTCTCCATGGCCCGGAGGTACCGAAGGGCCAGCGCCTCCGCCTCGTCGGGGGTCCCGCCCGCCGTCTCCTTCTCCCGACCGCGCTGCGCCGCCGCCATGAGGTCCGAAAAAACTCGTCCCTTCTTCGCCTCTCCGAGGAGCCGCTCCGTGACCTCGGTGTACGCCCGAAGGTCGTCGTCGGTCAGGGAGGGGAAGCGCTCTTTCAAGCGCTCCGGGGGCACCGGCAGCTTCACGCCGGCTCGGCCCGCTTGAGGTTGCCCTCCGGGTCGTACTCGAAGAAGCCGCGGCCCGTCTTCACCCCGAGGTGGCCGGCCCGGATCATCTTCCGGAGGAGCGGACACGGGCGGTACTTGAAGTCGCCCAGCTCGTCGAACAGGTGCTGCATCCAGCGGTTGACCTCGTCGAGTCCCATGCGATCGGCGAGGCCCAGCGGCCCCACCGGCAGCCCGTAACCCAGCTTCATGGATGTGTCGACGGCTTGGGCCGAGGCCACCCCCTCCATCACCACGTGCATGGCCTCGTTGAGGAAGGGGAGGATGACGCGGGTGGTCACGTAGCCGGGAGATTCGAAGACCTCGACCCCCGTCTTGCCGATGAGGCGCACGAACTCCAGCGCGGCCTCCAGTGTCGCATCCGAGGTGCGGAGCCCGCGCACGACCTCCACCAGCGGCACTTGGGGCACGGGAGCGAGGAAGTGCAGGCCGATGACGCGGTCGGAGCGGTGGGTGCGGGCCGCGATCTCGGTGACGGAAAGGGTGGAGGTGTTGGTGGCGAGGATGTCTTCGGGCGGGCAGACGCGGTCCAGCTCCTGGAAGATCGAAGCCTTCAGCTCGAGGTTCTCGGGCACGCACTCCACGACGATGTCCGCGGCCTCGAGGGCCGCGAGCTCCCCCACCAGACGCAGCCGACCGAGGATGGCCCGCTTCTCCGGCTCCGTGCGCCGCCATTTGGCGATGTCCCGGTCGAGGGCGTGGGCGATCTCGTCCAAGCTCTCCGCGCCGCGCGCCTCCGACTGCTCGCGCAAGAGCACGTCGAGCCCGGCCCCCGCACAGGCCACCGCGATGCCCTGGCCCATGGTTCCCCCGCCCACGAGGCCCACGGTCCGGAAGGTCAAGTCGCGACCTCCAGGAACTCGCGGCCCAGCCGGCCCATGTTCCGGAACTTGCGGTAGCGGGCTTCCACGATGGCATCGGCGGAGAGCTTGGTGAGCTCCGCGAGCTGCTCGGTGAGGATGTGGTCGAGGCTCTTGAAGAGCGTCTCCGGGGAGACGTGGGCCCCGCCCGGGGGCTCGCCGATGATCTCGTCCACCAGGCCCATTGCCTTCAGGTCCGCGGCCGTGATCTTCATGGCGGTGGCGGCCTCCTCCGCGCGCCCCGCGTCGCGCCAGAGGATGGAGGCGCACCCCTCCGGAGAGATCACGGAGTACACCGAGTGCTCGAGCATGTTGACCCGGTCGCCCACCGCGATCGCGAGCGCGCCCCCGCTCCCCCCTTCCCCGGTGACGGTCACGATCAGGGGCGTGCGCAGGCCGGCCATCTCGCGGAGGTTGTGGGCGATGGCTTCCGCCTGGCCCCGCTCCTCCGCGTCGAGACCGGGGTAGGCGCCAGGGGTGTCGACGAAGCTCAGGATGGGCCGGCCGAACTTGGCGGCGATCTCCATCACCCGCATCGCCTTGCGGTAGCCCTCCGGCTTGGGCATGCCGAAATTGCGGTAGATCTTCTGCTTGGTGTCGCGACCCTTCTGGTGCCCCACCACCGCCACCGGCCGGTCGTGGAAGAAGGCGAAGCCGCACACGAGCGCCGGATCGTCCGCGAAGCGCCGGTCGCCGCGCACTTCGGTCCAGTCGGTGCACAACGCCTGGATGTAGTCCAGCGTGTAGGGTCGGTTCGGGTTGCGGGCCACGAGCGTCTTCTGCCAGGGCGTCAGGCTCGCGTAGACCTCCCGGCGTCGGCTGTCGAGCTCCTCCCGGAGCTTGCGGGCCTCCCGCTCCTTCCCGGGGTCTCCGGGAAAAGCGGCGAGCGCGTCGATGCGCTTCTGCAGCTCGACGAGCGGGGCTTCAAAGTCGACGTCGGCCAAGAAACGCCTCCCCGCGGCGCGCGGGACCCTAGAGCTCGCGGGGTACGGCCGCGGAACGCGAGAGGACGAGGGCGCCGGGCCCCCACAGGGCCTCGACCTCGTCCCGGAGCACCGGGTCGGGCCGGACGCGGTAGAAGGCACTGGGCGCCAACGCCACCGCGAACGCCCCGGGGCGCACGAACTCCAGGGTCACCGGGCATTCACCGCGATGAGACCCGAGTATATCCCTGAGCCGCTCCCCCTTCGACCGGTCCCAGGCGTTCACCGGGACCCGGATGGTCACGAATCGGGCCTCCGCGAGCTTGGCCTGCTCCAGGGGCAGCACGTCCGACACGAGCAGGCGGCCCCTTCCCTCCTCGAGCATCTCTACCTTGCCCTTGACGAGGACGAGCTGGTCGTCGGCCAGCCGGGCCGCCGTCTTCTTGTACGTCTCGGGGAAGACCAGGGCCTCGACACTCCCCTCGAGGTCTTCGAGAACGAAGCTGGCCATGCGGTCGCCCCTCTTGGTCTTGATCAGGCGGAGCCCGGTGATGATGCCACCCATCGCGACCTCGGGCAGCTCGGACCGCTCGGGCAGCCGCCCCGTGCTGCAGGTCACCCACTGCTCGAGCTCCGTCCGGAAGCTCTCCAGGGGGTGACCCGTGATGAAGAAGCCCAGGGACTCCTTCTCGAAGGCCAGCCGCTCTCCTTCCCCCCAGGGCAGCGTCTCCGGGATCCGGGCGGGCACGGGCACGTCGTCCGCCGCCCCTCCCAGCATCCCGAAGAGCGAGTGCTGGCCCTGCTCGCGGTCGCGCTGCTGCTTCTGGCCCGTCTCCATCGCCCGGTCGATCGCGGCAAAGAGAGCGGAGCGTCCCGGCTCCAGTGTGTCGAAGGACCCGCTCTTCACGAAGCTCTCGATCACCCGCCGGTTCACGGCCCGCAGGTCGACCCGCTCGCAGAAGTCGAAGAGCGATCGGAAGCGGCCGCTCTCCCGCCGGACGGACAGGATGGCCTCCACCGCCCCTTCTCCCACGTTCCGGATGGCGGCGAGGCCGAAGCGGACGGATTGAGCCGGGGGGGGCTGCGTCGCACCCCCCGGACCCCCCGCTCGCTCCGCGGGAGTGAATCCCGCTCCGCTCGCCGCCCGTTGCCGCTCCTCGGCCGGCTCAACGTCGGCTCCGAACGGCCACGCCCGCACCACGCTGAAGAAGATGTCCGACTCGTTCACGTCGGGCGGGAGCACGCGGATCCCCATCTCCCGGCACTCCCCGATGTAGGACACCATCTTGTCCGTGTTGGCCCGCTCCGAGGTCAGCAGCGCGGCCATGAACCACGCGGGATGGTTCGCCTTCAGATAGGCGGTCTGGTAGGCGAGCCAGGCGTAGGCCGCGGAGTGCGACTTGTTGAAGCCGTACCCCGCGAACTGCTCCATCAGGTCCCAGATCCGCGCCGCCTTCTTGACCGCGACGCCCCGCCCCGCGCACCCCCCGAGGAACTTCTCCTTCAGGGTCGCCATCACGTCGGCCTTCTTCTTCCCCATCGCCTTGCGCACGACGTCCGCTTCGCCCAGCGTGAAGCCGGCGAGGGCGGAGGCGATCTGCATCACCTGCTCCTGGTAGACCATGACCCCGTACGTCTCCTTCAGGATCGGCTCCAGGGCCGGGTGCTCGTAGGTGACGCGCGTCTGCCCGTGCCGGCGCCGGATGAAATCGTCGATCATCTGCATCGGGCCGGGCCGGTAGAGGGCGTTGAGCGCGGTCAGGTGTTCCAGGCGATCGGGCTTGAAGCGCTTCAGGATGTCGCGCATGCCGTCCGACTCGAACTGGAAGAGGCCGCTCGTTTTCCCCGCGGTGAACAGCTCGTAGGTCTTCGCATCGTCCAGGGGGAAGCGGTCGGGGTCCAAGCGCTCTCCCGTCCCCGCCGCCACCATCTTCACGCAGTTGTCGATGAGGGTGAGGGTGCGCAGCCCCAGGAAGTCCATCTTCAGGAGGCCGACCCGTTCCACGCCCTTCATGTCGAACTGGGTGGTGACGTCCGCGGTCGTCCCCTTGAACAAGGGGACGAGGTCGGTCAGGGGCTGGGGGGAGATCACGACCCCGGCGGCGTGGGTGGAGGCGTGACGCGTCGTCCCCTCCAGCCGCCGCGAGATGTCGATGAGCTCCTTCACCCGCGGATCCTTCTGGTAGGCGTCCAGGAGGGGGGGCGACTCCGCGAGCGCCTTGTCCAGGGTCATCTTCAAGTCGAAGGGGATCATCTTGGCGATCTTGTCGACGTCGGCGTAGCTCATGTCGAGCACGCGCCCGACGTCACGCACCACCGCCTTGGACTTCATGGTCCCGAAGGTGATGATCTGGGCCACGTTCTCCCGGCCGTACTTGCGCGTGACGTACTCGATGACCTCGCCCCGCCGGCTCTCGCAGAAGTCGATGTCGATGTCGGGGGGGCTGATGCGCTCCTCGTTGAGGAAGCGCTCGAAGATCAGGCCGTTCTCGATGGGGTCGATGTCGGTGACGCGCAGCGACCAGGCCACGAGGCTTCCCGCGGCGGAGCCCCGGCCCGGCCCCACCGGGATGCCCCGCTCCCGCGCGTAGCGGATGAAATCCCATACGATCAGGAAATATCCGGCGAAGCCCACGCGACGGATGACCCCGATCTCCTTCTCCAGCCGCGCCTCGTACTCGGCGAGCGGGTGGCGGAGCCTTCCCGCCTCCGCCAGCGCCTGAAGCACGCGCTGCCGCTGCGCAAACCCCTCCCGCGTCACCTTCTCGAAATAGCTGTCGATGGTGAAGCCCGCAGGGACGTCGAAGGCGGGGAGAGTGGAGACGCCCTCCAGCTTGAAGTCGCACATCTCGGCGACGCGCAGCGTGTTCTGCAGGCTCTCCGGATGGTCGGGGAAGACCCGGGCCATCTCCTCCGCGTCCTTCAGGTAGAACTCCGGGGAGTCGAAGCGGAAGCGCTCCTGGTCCTGGAGCTTCTTGCCGGTGCCGATGCAGAGCAGGACGTCGTGGGCGTGGGCGTCGTCCTTGAGCAGGTAGTGCGCGTCGTTCGTGGCCACCAGGGGAAGGCCGGTCCGGTCGTGGATCCGCACGAGGGCGCGGGCCACCCGCCGCTGGTCCTCGATCCCGTGCTCCATCAGCTCCAGGAAGAAGCGCCCCCCCGAGAAGATCTCCGAGAGCTCGCCCACGGTGGCGAGCGCGGCCGCCTCGTTTCCGTTGCGCAAGGCGGTCCCGACCTCGCTGGACAGGCAGCCGGAGAGCGCGATGAGCCCCTGGTGGTGCTTCTGGAGAAGCTCCTTGTCGATGCGGGGCCGGTGGTAGAAGCCCTCGGTGTAGGCGAGGGAGACCAGCCGGACGAGGTTGTGGTAGCCGGCGGCGTCGGCGGCGAGAAGCGTGAGGTGGTGGTAGGCCTCCGTGATCCCCGAAGCGCTCTTGTCGAAGCGGCTGCCCGTGGCCACGTAGACCTCGCAGCCCAGGATCGGCTTCACTCCCTTGTCGCGGCATGCGTCGTGGAAGTGGACCGCCCCGAACATGTTGCCGTGGTCGGTGATGGCCAGCGACTTCATACCGAACTTCGCGGCCTGGTCGACGAGCTCGTCGATGTGGCAGGCGCCGTCGAGCAGGCTGTACTCGGTGTGCAGGTGGAGGTGGACGAAATCGGGCTTCATTCCCACTCGATCGTGGACGGGGGCTTGCTGGAAATGTCGTAGACCACGCGGTTGATCCCCCTCACCTCGTTCACGATCCGGTTGCTGACCCGGGCCAGGAGGTCGTAGGGAAGACGCGCCCAGTCGGCGGTCATGCCGTCGAGCGATTCCACGGCGCGCAACGCGACCGCGTACTGGTACGTCCGGTCGTCGCCCATGACCCCGACCGACCGCACGGGCAGGATCACCGCGAAGCTCTGCCACATCTTCCGGTAGAGGCCCGCCGCCTTCACCTCTTCGCCGAGGATCGCGTCGGCCTCGCGAAGCAGGGCGAGGCGGTCGGGGGCGATGGGCCCCACGCAACGCACGGCGAGGCCCGGGCCCGGGAAGGGCTGGCGGTAGACGAATTCCTCGTCCAGGCCCAGCTCGCGGCCGACCTTGCGCACCTCGTCCTTGAAGAGCTCGCGCAGCGGCTCGACCAGCTTGAACTTCAGGGACTTGGGCAGCCCCCCCACGTTGTGGTGGCTCTTGATGACCGCCGAGGGTCCGCGCACGGAGGTGGACTCGATCACGTCGGGATAGAGAGTCCCCTGGGCCAGGAAGCCCGCCTTGCCCACCTTGCGGCTCCGCGCGGCCTCCTTGAACACCTCGATGAACTCGCGTCCGATGATCTTGCGCTTCCGCTCCGGATCCGCGACACCCTTGAGCTTGCCCAGGAATCGCCGGGAGGCATCGACGAAGACGACCTTCAGGTGGAGCCGGTCCGCGAACCGCTTCCGCACCTGGGCCGCCTCGTCCTTGCGCAGGAGGCCGTTGTCCACGAAGACGCAGGTGAGCCGCCCCCCGATCGCACGGTGGACGAGGAGGGCGGCGACCGCGGAATCGACGCCGCCGGAAAGAGCGCAAATGACCCGCCCGTCCCCCACGGTCTCCCGGATCCGCGCCACCGCGTCTTCTATGAAGGAAGCGGCGGTCCAGTCCCGCCGGCAGCCGCAGGCGTGGAGGAAATTGGCCAGGACCCGGGTCCCTTCCTCGGTGTGGACGACCTCCGGGTGGAAGAGGAGGCCGAATATCTTTCGGGCGCGCGACTCGATGGCGGCCACCGGGTTCGCCCCGCTCGAGCCGACGACCTCGAACCCGTCGGGGGGGCGCAGGATCGAGTCGCCGTGGCTCATCCAGACGCGGGTGTGCGGCTTCAGGCCGTCCAGGAGCATGCCGTTCTTTCGCTCGAAGTCGGCGGGCCCATACTCCCGATGCTCCGCCCGCCGCACCTCTCCCCCCAGGACGTGGCTCATGAGCTGCATGCCGTAGCACACGCCGAGCACGGGCACGCCCAGGTCGAACAGGCCACGGTCGCACCGGGGCGAGCCCTTGTCGTGGACGCTGACCGGCCCTCCCGACAACACGATGCCCTTGGGCCGGCGAGCGGCCAGCACCGCTGCCCTCGTGGCGGGGGGCACGATCTCGGAATAGACCTGGAGCTCGCGGAGGCGGCGGGCGATGAGCTGCGTGTACTGAGATCCGAAGTCGAGGATGAGGACGGTTTCGCGATCCATCTTTGGGGCGGGAATTATAGCCGCAGGGCCGGCCAGGGCAGGTCCGGGCCGGAATGCTATAGTGCGCCCCGTCTTGCGACGCTCGAAGCACCTCCTGGCCGTTCTCTCCGCTCTGGCTTGCGCGGCGCACGCGCCGGTCGCCCTGCCGCCGGTCTTTCCCATGCGGCAGGCCTGGGCAGCGGCGCTCCCCGACTTCCCGGAAGAGCCCCTGTCCGCGGACGCACACCACGTTTTCGTGGCCACGCGCGACGGCAGCGTGGTCGCCCTCGACCTCACGAGCGGCGAGCGTCTCTGGCGCCTCGCCGACCTCCCCGGCCGGCTCGCGGCGGGGGAAGGCGCTCTCGTCCTGCGGCAAGCCTCGGGCACGGTGGTCAACCTCCAGCCCCGGACCGGGGCCGCGCGGTGGTCGATCGACTCCGGCGTCCCCGGCCCCCTGCCCCCGGTGATCGACGGCGACCGCGTGCTCGTGGCCGGGCGGGGCCTGGCCGCCCTCGAGCTCGCGAGCGGGCGCGTGCTCTGGAAGGCGGAGGACGGAGGAGAAGCCACCGCTCCCCTTCTGGTCGCCGGCTCGCGCGTCTACGTGGGCGAGGCGGACGGCACGCTCCGCGCGCGCGACCTCGAGAGCGGCAAGTCGCTCTGGACCTTCAAGACCGCCGCTGCCCTCGCCGCCCCCCCCGTCGTCGACGGCCCGGAGCGGCTTTTCCTGGGAACGCGGGACCGTCGCATCTTGGCGTTGCGATCGAAGGATGGGAAGCTCGATTGGCGCTGGAAGGTCGGGGCCGACATCCATGGCCCAGGCCTCCTTTACGGCCACCGGGTCGTGTTCGCGGCCTTCGACGCCGTCCTCTGGGCCCTCGAACGCGGCAACGGAAACCTGGGCTGGCGGGCTCCCCTCACGTCGCGGCCCCTCGGTGGACCGATCCTGGTGGACGGCGTCGGCCTCGTGGCCTGCCACGAGACGGAAGTGCTCGGGTTCGACCTCCGCACGGGAAGACCCGTGGGCGGGCTCCGCACCACGGCTCCCATCCGCACCCCTCCCCTCGTGGTGGGCCGTCGCCTCTTCCTGGGATTGCGCGACCGCACCGTGGTCGCCCTCGATCTCGGCGCGACGCCCTGACCGAGCTATTGACAAGGCGCGACCCGCCGCTAAACTAACCGGCTGGATATCCGAAGAAGACCAATCCCGTCCGAAAGTTGAAGGAGCTCATCTGATGCAAGTCTCGCGCAAGCCCTTTGCCCTGATCATCCTCGGCGCGCTCTACCTCGTCGCGTGCGGTGGCGGCGAGCCCGGCGGTGGCACCCAGAGCGCCCCCACCGCACCCAAGACGGAAGCCGCCGCTCCCGCGGCCGCTCCTGCCGCTGCCGCGGGATCGGCCTCGATCTCGGGCAAGATCTCCTTCGACGGCACGGTCCCGCCGGCCGAGAAGGTCAAGCTCAACGCCGACCCGAAATGCGCCGCCATGCACAAGGACGGCCTGGAGCGCTGGCAGCTCCACGTCAAGGACGGCGGCCTCGCCGACGTCGTCGTGTACGTCAAGTCCGGCACGAAGGGCACCTATCCCGCCCCCACCGACGCCGTGCTCCTCGACCAGAAGGGCTGCGACTACTCCCCGCACATGGTGGTGATGCGCGCGGGCCAGCCCCTCAAGATCCGCAACAGCGATGACACCCTCCACAACATCCATCCCCGGCCCACCACCAACTCGGAGTTCAACATCGGCCAGCCGCGGCAGGGCATGGAGAGCGTGCGCGAGGGCGACAAGGGCTTCTCGAAGCCCGAGTTCATGATCCCGGTCGGCTGCGACGTCCACCCCTGGATGCGCGCCTACATCTCGGTCTTCGACCATCCCTTCTACACGGTCAGCCAGGAGGACGGCACCTTCGAGATCAAGGGCCTGCCCGCCGGCGAGTACGAGATCGAGGCGTTCCACGGCAAGCTCAAGGGCCAGACCCAGAAGGTCACGGTCAAGGACGGCGAGGCCGCGAAGCTGGACTTCACGTTCAAGGGCTAGCCGCCTCTTCCCGGGGGCGCCCGGCGCCCCCGGGGACCTTCCCTTGAGGACACCGACCGGTCGATGATGCCGAGCGAAACGGCCCGCGCCCCCTGGCGGCATCGCTTCTCCGTTCTTCTGTCCGTCTGCACGCTGGCCCTCGTGTTCATCGGCGGGCTGGTCACGAGCACCGGCTCCGGGCTGTCCGTGCCCGACTGGCCTCTCTCCTACGGCATGGTCATGCCGCCCGATGGTCGGCGGCATCTTCTTCGAGCACGGCCACCGCATGGCGGCCACGACGGTGGGCTTCCTGATGCTCGTCCTCGCGATCTGGACCCAGGTCGTCGAGCCTCGAGCCAGCGTCCGGCGGCTGGCCTGGGCCGGCCTCGCGCTCGTGATCGCGCAGGGGATCCTCGGCGGCCTCACCGTGATCTTCCTCCTCCCCACGCCCGTGTCCGTCGCCCACGCCTGCCTGGCCCAGGCCTTCTTCGGCCTGACCCTCGCCCTCGCCTACGTCACCTCGCGGGAGTGGATGACCGCCGAGTCCCGGCCCGACGCGGCCGGGGTTCGGCCCGTCGCGATCGTGGCCACCGCCATCGTTTTCGTCCAGCTCGTCCTGGGCGCCCTCATGCGGCATACCGGCGCCGGCCTCGCCGTCCCCGACTTTCCGCTCGCGCTCGGCCGGCTCGTCCCGCCCTTCGATGAGCCGGGGGTGGCCGTGCACTACGCCCATCGGCTCGGCGCCATCGCCGTCCTCCTCGCCGTCGCCTGGCTCGTGGCGACGGGCGCATCGTTGCCAAGACGCATCGCTCTTCCGGACGACGCTCCTCCTCGCTTCGCTCGTCGTGCTTCAGGTCGCCCTCGGGGGGGTCACCGTTCTCACCGGGAAGGCGGTGCTGCCGACCACCGCTCACGTGGCGCTGGGGGCGGCGGTGCTCGGGGCCTGCTGGCTCGTGTCTCTCCGGGCCCGGCGTCTCTTCCGGCCGCGCGACGAGCGCGCGGCCGTGAGGGTTCCGGCGGCGGCATGAGCACCCTCGCCCTGCTCGTCCGGCGGGAAGGGGCTGCCGACTACCTCGAGCTGACCAAGCCGCGCATCACGCTCCTCGTGGTCTTCACCACCTTCGTCGGCTTCCTGGTCGCCGCCCCCGGCGCCATCCATGCCCTGCCCCTGCTCTCCGTGCTGGCGGGAACGACGCTCGTGGCCGCGGGCGCCAGCGCCGCTCAACATGCTGCTCGAGCGGCGACACGGACGCCCTCATGCTCCGCACCCGCACGCGCCCGCTCCCCGCCGGGCCGCTTGCGCCCGGCGGACGCGCCTGCTCTTCGGCCTGGCCCTCACCGCCCTCGGCTTCGGCACGCTCGCCTGGCTCTCCGGATGCGCTGGCCGCGACGGTTGCCTTCGCGACCTGGGCGAGCTACCTCTTCTGCCTACACGCCCCTCAAGCGCCGCACGTCGCTCTCGACACTCGTGGGCGCGGTGCCGGGCGCCCTGCCTCCCGTCATCGGCTGGGCGGCGGCGCGGCAATCGCTCGACGCGCGGCGCGTTCGTCCTGTTCGCCATCCTCTTCCTCTGGCAGATCCCGCACTTCCTGGCCATCGCCTGGATCTACCGGGACGACTACGCCCGCGGCGGGCCTGCCGATGCTGCCCGGTGCTCGACCCGGAAGGCCGCCTCACCGGGCGCCAGGCCGTGACCCACAGCCTGGCCCTCCTCCTCGTGAGCCTCACCCCCGTGGCTGCGGGTCTGGCGCGGACGCCGTCTACCTGGCGGGAGCGGTCCTGCTGGGCATGGGGATGACGCTCGTCGCCGTCCGCCTCGCCGTGCTCCGCACGGCTCCGGCGGCGCGTGCGCTCTTCCTGGCTTCCGTGCTGTACCTGCCCGCGCTCTCGGGCTGCTCCTGTTCGGGATCGGCTGATGACGGGGATTGACGGAGGGCGCACGGGTCGGTTACTGTTCGCGCCATCACCGAAGTGACCCGAATTCCTTTCTGCTCCTCAGCGTACGGCGTGAAGACGCCGACAGACCGGCCTCCGCGCGGGAGGCCGAGACCGTAGACAGGCGCCGCTCGCGGCGACTCTGGAGGACCGGATGTCGAAGCTGCAGGGGCTGTTCTTCGGGCTGGCCACGACGGCGCTGGTGGTCGCTGGCCACCTACTTCTTCACCAGGACCTGGCTGCCCGCCGCTGAAGTCGGACCGCGGCGCCATCGACGACGCGATGTGGCTGTCCCTGGTCGTCACCGGCGTCGTCTTCATCGTGACCAACCTGCTTCTCGCCTGGTTCGAGCTTCCGCTACCAGGACGCGCCGGGCGCCCGCGCCGCCTACTGGCACGACAACCCGCGCCTGGAGTGGACCTGGACGCTGGTCACGGCGGCGATCATGTTCGTCTTCCTGTTCAACGCGCCTCGGGCTGTGGGCCCAGGTCACCGGCCCCGCTCCCGCCGGACGCCTTCGTGGTCGAGGTGACGGGCCAGCAGTTCGCCTGGAACGTGCGCTATCCCGGTCCAGGACGGCATCTTCGGCCGGACCGACATCCAGCTAGGTGAACCCCGCCGAGTTCAACTTCATCGGCCTCGACAAGACCGACCCCGCGGCCAGGACGACGTCATGGCTCCAGAACCAGCTCTATCCTGCCCGAGGGCCGGCCGGTGCGGGTCCGCCTGCGCTCGATCGACGTCATCCACAGCTTCTTCCTGCCCAACTTCCGCGTGAAGCAGGACGCGATGCCGGGCATGACGACCGAGACCTGGTTCATCCCCAAGGCAGGCGGGCGACTTCGAGATCGCCTGCGCCGAGCACTGCGGCCTCGGCCACTACCGGATGCGGGGCACGGTCCACGTCGTGCCCGCGGCCGAGCTCGACGCCGCGCTCAAAGAAGCGACCGGACAGTAGAACGACGTCACTAGCGGAGGCGTAGCTCAATGGCCCAGACCTCGAGCCGCCCACGACCGCGCACGCCGCCCACGCGCACGCGCCCCAGGCCTTCATCTGGCGTACGTCTTCAGCAAGGACCACAAGGTCATCGGCATCCAGTACTACGTGACCGCCATGGTCATGGCGCTGGTCGCCGGGCCTGCTCGCCATGCTGATCCGCCTGCAGCTCGCCTGGCCGGAGAAGACGTGGCCCGCCCTCGGGAGGATTCCTGACACGACCGGGTTCAGCGGACGGGGTGATGAACCCCGAGTTCTACGCCATGCTCTTCACGATGCACGGCACGATCATGGTGTTCTTCGTGCTCTCCACCGCGCCGGTGAGCGGCTTCGGCAACATCCTGATCCCGCTGCAGGTCGGCGCGCGCGACATGGCCTTCCCGTTCCTGAACGGCCTCAGCTACTGGACCTTCCTCCCCGGCTGCGTCGTGATCCTCAGCTCGTTCTTCGTGGGCGCGGGCGCCGCCGCCGGCGGGCTGGACGTCCTATCCCGCCGCTCTCCGCCCTGCGGGACGCCATTCCCGGCTCGGAGAGGGGACAGACCCTCTGGATCATCGGGATGGTCTTCTTCATCGCCTCCTTCACGATGGGCGGGCTCAACTTCGTCACCACCATCCTGAACCTGCGCACCAAGGGCCTCTCCCTGATGCGCATGCCCCTCACCATGTGGTCGATGTTCCTGGTGGCGATCCTGGGCCTGCTGGCCTTCCCCGCCCTCACCGCCGCCTCGCTCATGCTGCTCTTCGACCGCCACTTCGGGACGAGCTTCTTCCTCCCCGCGGGCATCGTCGTCTCCGGCGTGGCCCTGGTGGAGCCGGACGGGACGCCCCTGCACCAGGGCGGGCTCGCCGCTCCTCTGGCAGCACCTCTTCTGGTTCCTCGGCCATCCCGAGGTCTACATCCTGATGCTGCCTGCGCTGGGCTTCACCTCCGACATCATCGCCACCTTCTGCCGCAAGCCGATCTTCGGCTACAAGACCATGGTCGGCGGCCATGGTCGCGATCGGCGGCCTCAGCTTCGTGGTCTGGGGCCACCACATGTTCGTGAGCGGCATGAGCCCCTACCTGGGCATGGCCTTCGCGGTGGGCACCATGCTCATCGCGGTGCCCTCCGCGGTGAAGGTCTTCAACTGGCTGGCCACGCTCTGGCATTCCCGGATCATCTTCAAGACGCCGATGCTGTGGGCCATGGGCGTGGTCTCGCTCTTCATCAGCGGCGGGCCTCTCCGGCATCTGGCTCGGGCCAGTCCGCCCTCGACATCCAGCTCCACGACACGTACTTCGTGGTCGCCCACTTCCACCTGATCATGGCGGGGGCCGCCCTCTTCGGCGTCTTCGGAGCGACCGCCTACTGGTTCCCCAAGATGTTCGGCCGGATGATGAACGAGACGCTGGGCAAGCTGCACTTCTGGTTCACCTTCCTCGCCTACTACTGCGTCGTTCTTCCCGATGCACTACATCGGCCTCGCCGGCCACATGCGCCGCATCTACGACCCCTACCAGTACACGTTCCTCAAGGACCTGCAGCCGATCAACCAGTTCATCACGATCAGCGCCTTCGTCCTCGGCGCCTCCCAGATCCTCTTCTTCGTCAACTTCTTCTGGAGCGCCTTCAAGGGACAGAAGGCCGGCGAGAACCCGTGGAACGCGAACGGCCTGGAGTGGACGACGCCTTCGCCGCCGCCCGCACGGCAACTGGCCGGGCGCGATCCCCGAGGTCTACCGCTGGCCGTACGACTACAGCGTGCCCGGAGCGCCGAGTCCGACCACGTGATGCAGACGGACCCGGCCCCCGTCGGGGCAGCGTGCGGAGCCGCATGGCCACTGAGGCCCTCGAGAAGCGCGGGCCCGCCGTCTCCGGCCCCGGCCGTCCGGGCGGAGGCGACGATCGCCCCCGCGGCGGCGATGGCCCGCGGGCGACGAAGGCTCGTCCGGCATCCTCGGCGATCCCGACCGGTTCGGGCTCCTCGCGTTCCTGGGCACCGTCACGATGCTCTTCATCGGGTTCACGAGCGCCTACATCCTGCGCCGCACCTCGGCGCGACTGGCGGCCCGCTCGCCGCTCCGCCCGTCCTGTGGTGCGAACACGGCCGCGCTCGCTCGCTGAGCAGCGCGACCCTCGAGAGGCGCGCGACGGCGCCTGCGGCGGGTGGGACCTCGGCGGGCGCCCAGGCCTGGCGTGCTGGCGCACGGGGCTGCTCGGAGCGCTCTTCGTGGCCGGCCAGGTCCTCGGCTGGCGGCAGCTCGCGGCCCGCGGGGTCTTCCTCTCCTCGAACCCGCACAGCTCCTTCTTCTACGTCCTCACCGGCGTGCACGCGCTGCACCTCCTGGGCGGCCTCGTCTGGTTCGCCGTCGTCGTCGTGCGCGGCTCCGGCGCATGGCCGTCCTCGCCCGGGAGACGACGGCTTGCGGCCTGTTCGCGACCTACTGGCACTTCCTGGGCGGCCTCTGGCTCTACCTGCTCTGTGCTGCTCTTCGTGCTATTAACGGGAGGACATCGATGCACGACGCGCAGCGCGGTGATGGAGGCGCACTGGGGCGGCGGCGTCTCCCCCTTCGGGGCGACCTGGCAGAAGACGATGATGTGGATCTTCATCGTCACCGACGCCCTGCTCTTCTCCGGGCCTCCTCTGCGGCTACGGCTTCCTGCGCATGGCCAGCGTCGCTCCCTGGCCGAAGCACGACCGAGGTCTTCAGCATCCCCTTCATCGCGCTCATGACCTTCATCCTGATCACGTCCAGCATGACCATGGGCATCGGCGGTGACGGCGGCCCGGCTCGGCGACCGCAAGAAGGCCCTGCGCTAACCTGGTCCTCACCATCGTGGGCGGCGCCGCCTTCCTGGGCTGCCAGGCCTACGAGTGGACCCACCTCATCCACGAGGGGGCGCGCCTCACCGCGAACCCCTGGGGCGACGCCGCAGTTCGGGGCCTGCTTCTTCGTGCTCACCGGCTTCCACGGCTCGCACGTCCTCTCCGGCCTCATCATCCTGATCATCACCGCCATCCGCACCGCGCATGGGCAAGACCCCGGCCCAGGGCGTCGAGATGGCCGGGCTCTACTGGCACTTCGTCGACCTCGTCTGGGTCTTCATCTTCACGCTGTTCTACCTGCTCTAACGGGAGCAAGGCATGAGCGACACCGCGCCACGGCGCGAGCCCCTACCGGATCTACTGGATCACCTGGGTCATCCTGCTCGTCATCACCGTGGCCATGCTCGCCGGCGGAGAAGTTCCACATGCCGCGCTGGTTCCTGGTGGTCTTCCTGCTCGCCTTCATGATGGTCAAGGCGGTCATGATCGGCGGGAACTTCATGCACCTGCGCTACGAGCAGCGGAACCTCGCGATCATGGTCGTCGCGGGGATCGTGGTGACGTCCCTGATCCTTTTCGTCTACATCGCGCCCGAGAGCCGGCACGTCCTGGAACACACCGTACGATGAGCCGCCGCCTCGCTCTTCCCGTCGCTCCTCGCGTCGCTCGCTCTCGCCGGCACCCGCGCGGCCGCCCAGTGCTCCATGTGCCAGTCGGTGGTGTCGCAGTCCCCCGAGGCCCAGGCCGCGGCCGCCCAGCTCAACCTCGCGATCCTGGTCATGTTCTTCGCTCCCTATCTCGTCTTCGCCTCGCTGGCCGCCCTCGTCTTCCGCGAGCCCCTGATGCAGTTCCTCTTCCGCGCCGTCGGTCGCCCCCTGTCCCGCTGAGCGGCGTCCCCCGCCGCGGCCGTCCCGTCGCCTCGTGAGCATCCGCGACCTTCCCGCCCTCAACGCCGTCCTCAACGGTCTGAGCGCGCTCTTCCTGCTCATGGGCTACGCCTGCATCCGCGCGGGCCGGCGCGACGCGCACCGCGCTTTCATGCTCGCCGCGTTCGGCAGCTCGACCGTCTTCCTCGCCTCCTATCTCGTCTACCACGCCCAGGTCGGCTCGGTGCGCTTCCGCGGCGAGGGCCTCCTGCGCACCCTCTACTTCGCGATCCTGATCAGCCACACCGTGCTCGCCACGCTGATCGTCCCCCTCGTGCTCATGACCCTCTTCCGGGCCCTCCGCGGCCGCTTCGAGGCCCATCGGCGGATCGCCCGGCTCACCCTCCCCCTCTGGGCCTACGTCTCGGTGACGGGCGTGGTCGTGTACTGGATGCTCTACCGCCTCTGACCCTGGTCCCCGCGCACCCCGGGGCATCGCCCACGGTTCCGCCCGTTGACGCTCTCCGACGAGGGGGTCTACCATCCCTGGAGTGACGCTTCGCGTGCCGGCGGGGCTCGTTGCCGCGGCCCTCCTCGCCCTACTCGCCGGACGCGTGCAGGCGCGCCGGGTCGACGAGCGCTGGGAAGCCGAAGCCCGGGCCGCCCTCGGCTCCCGGCTCGCGAACGTGGAGGCTCGCGAGCGCCATCTGCGCCACGAGCTCACCCGCCTCGCCGACCAGGCGGCCGTGCTTCCGGGCGCCTCCGCCGCCCTCCTCGGCGACCGCTCGGTCCTCCCCCGACTCTTCCTCTCTCTCGAGGCCCTGGGCCCGGGCGAGGAGGAAAGACCCGCGCTCGCCCTGCGCTCCTCCGCCGGCTCCATCCTCGCGTGGACGGGGCGGACTTCCGAGATCCGGGGTCTCCCGCCGCCGCTGACCACCCACCCCGCGGTGTTCGTGCTCGCGGGAAGCGTGACCACGACGCTCGTGGCGGCCTCTCCGGTCCGAGGCCGGGAGGGTGCCGTCATCGGCTTCGCCACTGCCGAGCTCCCCCTCCGAGTCCGGCGCAACATCCAGAACGATTACCTGCAGGACTTCGACCGCCTGGCGGATGCGGCCGAGGGCGTCGAGCTGCTCTACCGCGACGTCCGCTCCGACGCCCCCCCTCCCTTCCCCCCGCCGGCCAGCGACGCGCTCGCTCGCGACGCCGAGCTGCACGCCCCGGACGGCAGCCTTCTCGCGGCGGTTCGGATCTCCGCCCCCGCCAAGAGCGCCGTCGTCGCCCGCCTCGAGGAGCGCTATCGGCGCACGGCCTCCGGCATCCTCATGCTCGCCGTCCTCGCCTGGATGCTCGGGGGCCGCCGCTGGCGTCTGGCCGCGGGCGCGATCCTTCTGCGCCTCGTCCCCGGGTTCCTGACCTGGCCCCTCGCTCCGGACTCCTCGCTCCTCTCGCCGAGCGCCTTCCATTCCGACCTGTTCTCCCCCCTCCTGGGCAGCCCCCTCGACCTCCTGGCCACGGCGATCCTCGCTCTCGTCCTGTCCGCCCTCGTCCTGGAATGGACCCTCGCGAACGCCCCCGCGCTCCCGCACCCCCTCCGAGCCGCTCCCGCCCTCGCCCTCGCCTTGATCCTGCTCGCCGGCGTGTTCGCCTGGATCGCCGACGTCTCCGCGAACGGCTCCCTCGACCTGGACTCGATCGCCCTCCTGCCCCGCAGCGCGGTGCACGCGGTCGTCCACGTGGCCCTGCTCGCCGTCCTCGCCACGGGTCTGCTCCTGGTCACAGCCCTCGCCGCCCTCACTGGCCCGCTTCCCGTGCGACCCGGCCCGCGACTGCTTCCTCTCGGCGCCCTCCTCGCGCTGGCGGTGGCCGGTGTCGCCCGTGGACCGTGGGACCCCCTTTTCTCGCTCCCTCCCCCGGCCTTCCTGCTCCTCGTCCTGGGCGCCCTCGCCGGGTGGACCCAGGGGCGCTGGCGACGCGCGCTCGATGCCACCTCTCCCGATCTCCGGGCGGGGCTCGCGGTGGTCGCCGTGGCCGCGCTCGGGCTCATCCTTTTCCCGACTCTCGCCGACCTCGCGGAGAGCGCCACCCGCCGCGAGATCCAACACAAGGATGCGGCGCTTCTCGTGGGCCAGGCCCATCGCCGGGCCTCCGCCCTCGCCGCCACGCGCGAGGCCATCGACCGGTCGCTGCTCCTGGAAGAGGTCGAGCCGGGGCCCGTGCCCGCCGGCGTCGAGGAGCTCGCCTTCTCCGTCTGGTCTTCGACGGAGCTGGCCGCGGGGGGATTCTCGTCCGCCCTCGAGCTTCAGGATCCGCGGGGGGCCGTGATCAGCCGCTTCGCCGTCAACCTCCCGTCGCTCGCGGCGGCCGGGCCGCCCCGGCCCCTTCCTCCCGGGGACACGTGGCAGGTCTCGCGGGAGCGTGTCACCCTCGCGAGCGCCGAGCGCGACGTGATGCACGCCCGGAAGCGCCTCGTGTACCACGGGGAGGTGCACGGCGCCGTGCACGTCTACCTCGCCGAGGACTTCGGCAGCCTGCCTTTCGTCCCCGACCGCGACCCCTACTCCACCCTGTTCCGCCCCGCGGGCAGCGGGGGCCGCACGCGCACCGTCGCCCTCGCGGTCTACGACACGAGCGGCCGCCTCACCTTTACCACCGCCGAGCGCGCGCTCTCCCTTCCCGCAGACCTCCTCGCCCGGGCGCGCCGGGAGCCCGCCGGCTTCTGGACGACGCTCGACCTCGACGAGGAGCCGTTCCATGCCTTTCTCTTTCCCGCCGGTCCCACGCTCTACGCCCTCGCCTATCCCCAGCGGAAGCACTCGCGCTTCCTCGCCGACCACGTCGAGGCGTTCGCGGGCCTGAGCGTTATCGCCCTCGGGGCGCTGCTCGCGGTCCTCCTCGTCCGCACGTTGGCGCGCCGGCCCACCCTCTCCTTCTTCTCGCTCTACGAGGCGGTACGCGGTCGCTTCTCGCTTCGTCTGTTCGTGGCCTTCATCGCGGTGGCCGTGGTTCCGGTAGCGGTCCTGGAGGTGGTGGTCCGCCGTTTCGTGGCGGACCGCCTGCGCCGTGAGTCGGCGGACCAGGCCCTGGAGCGCGCGGCCGTCGCCAAGAAGGCGGTCGAGGACTTCGCGTTCTTCCAGCGGGGTGAGTCCCCCGGCCAGCAGCCGGTCACCGACGCCGCCCTCGTCTGGGTGGCGAGCCTCATCCGGAACGACCTCGACGTGTTCGACCGCGGCCGTCTGCTCGCCTCGAGCAAGCGCGAGCTCTACGCCTCGGGCCTGCTGCTCCCCCGGGCCGCGGGCTCCGTCTACCGCACCCTCGTCCTGGACGGCCACCCGAGCGTGCTGCGCCCGGAGCGGATCGGGAGCTTCTCGACACTCGTGGTCTCCGTGCCCGTGCAGCTGGGAGGGCTGGAGCCCGGCCTGCTCTCGATCCCCCTCGCCCTCCGGCAGCGCGAGGTGGAAGCCGCCCTCGAGGACCTGGACCGCACCATCCGCCTCGGCACCTTCGCCTTCCTGCTGGTGGCGGCGCTGCTCGCACAGTCGATCGCCCGCCGCATCTCGGACCCCATCCGGGACCTCACCCGAGCCACGCGCCGCGTCGCGGAAGGCGACCTCGAGGCCCGCGTGAGCACGCGCTCGCGGGACGAGCTGCGGGAGCTCGTCGACTCCTTCAACCAGATGGCCGGCGACCTCGAGCGGCAGCGCGCCGACCTCGAGCGCAGCAACCGCCTCGCCGCCTGGGCGGAGATGGCCCGCCAGGTGGCGCACGAGGTCAAGAACCCGCTCACGCCGATCCAGCTCTCGGCCGAGCACCTGCGCCGCGTCTTCGCGCGATCCGGGGGTGGACTTCGGGGCCACGCTCGAGGCCTGCACCGACACGATCCTGAAGCAGGTGCGCACGCTGCGGGGCATCGTGACCGAGTTCTCGGCCTTCGCGCGACCGCCCGTAGCCGCCCGAGAGCCCCAGGACCTGGGGGAGATCGTGTCCGAGGCGGTTGCTCCCTACCGGGCCGTGCTGCCGCCCGGTGTACGGCTCGCCCTCGACCTCGCCCCGGGTCTGCCCGCCGTCCAGGGCGACCGGCGGCTGCTCGAGCGGGCGGTCGTGAACCTGCTGGAGAACGCCCTTCAGGCGGTGGGAGAGCGGGGAACGATCGACGTGCGAACGCGGGCGGTAGACGGTCGCCTGGAAGTGGAGGTGGAGGACTCGGGCCCCGGCCTCGAGCCCGAGATCCGGGACCGCATCTTCGAGCCGTTCTTCTCGACGAAGACGGGGGGAAGCGGCCTCGGCCTGGCCCTCGTCAAGAAGACGGCGGAGGACCACGGCGGCGGGGTCCGCCTCGACAGCCCCGTGGGAGGCCGCACGCGGGCGATCCTCTGGCTACCCGCGGAGCGGACCTCGCGTCCGCCCTCGCCCTCAGGGAATCAGCGGCCGACGATGTAGGGCTGGAAGTTGACGGTCCTGATCTTGAGCGTTTGCTTCCAGCGGCTGCCCCAGTCGGGGTCGTTGTACTTGCGGTAGTTCTTCGCTTCGGCCGCGGCCGAGACGAGCATTACCAGCAAGAGTGTCAGCGTGGCTCGAGACACCATTCTCGTCCTCCTGACGGGCGGTTAGGCTCGTCCTCGTGAGACATCACCTGAAGGAGTCTACCCGGCACCAGGGTCCGTGGCAAGTCCCTCGGTTCGGGAGAATGCGTCACGCACGACCTCGAGCGCCTTGGAGGGCATGTCGTAGCCGGCCAGCTCTTCGGGTGTTGCCCACGCCACCGCTTCGGCGTCGGATCCTGCCCGGGCCTCGCCCGCCACGTAGCGGCAGAGGTAGTCGACGATCACGTAGTGGTACGCCACCCGCCCCGATTCGCGCTGGATCCGGTCGAACACGGTGAGCACACCGGCCGGCGCCACCTCGAGGCTCGTTTCCTCGCGCATCTCGCGGACCAGCGCCTCTTCCAGCGTCTCCCCCAGCTCAACCGTGCCTCCGGGCACCACCCAGCGCCCGCGGAGCGGCTCCTTCCCGCGCCGGATGAGCAGCACCTTGCCCCCGCGAATGAGCACGCCTCCCACCCCGACCGTGGGGCGGTCCGGGAGGCCGGACATCTGGCTCAGTGAACGGCGCCGGGGGCCACGGCCGGAGGCGGATCGCTGCGCCGGCGCACGAGCCCGGCGAGGTAGGCCGTGGGGCCCGAGAGCGTGTAGACGCTGGCCAGGGCCAGGAGCGTCCCCTCGGAGTGAGCCGCGATCATCATCAGCAGGCCGGCGATGCCCAGCACGATGATGTAGCTGCGCCGGGCCCGGAGGTCGATCCCCTTGAACGAACGGTAGCGGAAGGTGCTGACCATGAGGAGCGCCACCAGGATCAGACCCCACATGACCACGACGGCGGCCACGCGGTCGGTCACGGGATCGGGGAGGAAGTAGACGAGGGTCGCGACCTGGCCGGCGGCGGCGGGGATGGGGAGCCCGACGAAGTAGCGCAGGTCGGTGACGTTGCGCTGGACGTTGAACCGGGCCAGGCGCAGCACGCCGCACATCGCGAACAAGAACGCGGCCAGCCAGCCCACGCGGGGCAGCTCGTCGAGGCACCAGCGGAAGGCGAGGAGCGCGGGGGCCACCCCGAACGAGATCGCGTCGGCCAGGCTGTCGAGCTGGGCCCCGAACTCGCTCGTCGTGCCCGTCAGCCGCGCGATGCGCCCGTCGAGCATGTCGAGCACGATCGCACCCCCGATGAGGGCGGCCGCCATCTCGAATCGCCCTTCGAGCGTGCGGATGATCGACCAGAAGCCGAGGAAGAGGTTGCCGGTGGTGAAGAGGCTGGGCAGGATGGCCGCGCCGCGGCGGAAGCGTCGCCCCCTCGCCTTTTCGCGCACCTCCATGTTCCTGCCTCGCTCCGCTCCTCGGGATGGCCGCCCCCGGCCGCGACGCAAGTGTACCCCGCATCAGACCACCGGGTGGGGGCCGGCCTCGCGCGGAGCCAGTCCGCGCGAACCCTTCAGGGGTGAGCCGCGCTCCCTCGCGCCTGTCGCGCGATCTCCTGCATGCGATCCTTGAGCTGAAGCTTCTTCTTCTTCAGCGTGACCTCTTCAACCTGCTCCTCGTCGTTGAGCACCGCTTTTTCGAGGAGTAGGTTGAGGCGACTCTCGTACACGTGATGCTGCTGTTCCAGACGGCGGTACTCCTCGTTCTCGCCGAGGAGATCGTCCCTGAGGTCCTGGGACATCTGCGCCTCCTGTCGCTCTTGGGGACCGGGTTGGGCAAGGCGATGCATGGGGGGGAAGCGGAGAGCGGTTCCCCGTTCCCGATCCCGAAGCTAGCACGGGGCCACATGACATTTCAAGGATCTTTCCGGTCCCTTTCGACGGGCCCGGACAATCCGGTCTTTTCGAGCACGAGCGCATCCTCGCCAGGCTCGCGGTAGTAGTCGCGGCGCTCGGACAGCACATGGAAACCGAGGGAACGATAAAGGGTCAGCGCCGGCTCGTTGCTCCGCCGGACCTCCAGGAAAGCCCGCTCGGCTCCCCGCCGCGCCGCCCGGTCGAACGCGTAGGCCAGCAGCCAGCGGGCCAGTCCCTGTCGCCGGTGCTCCGGCCCCACCACCAGATCCAGGATGTGCATCTCGTCGGCCACGATCTCGCAGATGCAGAAGGCCACGACCACGCTCTGCGGCGTCTTCCGGGCGCCTAGCACCTCTCGCAGGACGAGGAGGGAGACCCGCGAAGGGTCCCCCGCCGCTTCCCGGAAGTTCGCCTCCGTCCAGGGATGGCTGTAGCTCCCCTGTTCGAGGGCGAGGAGGGCGGGGACGTCGGCGGCGGTGGCCACGTCCAGGAAGAGGCGCCCGCTCAAGGCGCGGGCTTCCGGATGTCGGCCTCGCGCAGGTAGACGGGCCGCAGCGCACCGGGTGCGATCCCCTGCCCGGCCCGAAGCCGGGGCAGCGCGAGACGGCCCACGGCAACCGCCAGGAATGGCTCCGTCTCCCGCACGACGGCCTGCGGGTAGCGCGCGAGGATCTCCGTACGGTAGCGCAAGGCGCCGTCGCCGACGAAGGCGACCGGCCCCGCGAGGCCTTCGAGGGCACGCTCGAGTCCGCCCACGCCGCGATGCCCGGTGGCACGGCCTTCCGCGTCGTAGCGCTCGTAGAAGACCTCTCCGCGGAACGCATCGACGAGCGCGACCAGGGTGTCGGCGCTGTGGCGCGCGAGATAGGCGTGCGCCTCGAGAGTTGTCACGCCCAGGCAGGGCCGACCCGCGGCCATCGCCAGCCCCTGCACCGTGCTCAGGCCGACGCGCAAGCCGGTGAAGGATCCCGGGCCCGCGGCCACCGCGAAGGCGTCGAGGTCGCGCATGGACCAGCCCGCACCCCCGATGAGGCCGGGGAGAGCGGAGACGAGCCACTGCGAGTGGCTCTCCGACGTCGTCCGGGTCTCGCCCCGGACCTCCTCGTCCTCGAGGAGGGCCACGCTGCCGTTCGGGGTGGTCGTATCCAGGGCGAGGAGGCGCACGCGACTCCCTCTCCGGCGGGCGGCCGGAAGCGTCTAGCTTATACTCCTCCTTCCCGTGTCGGCTCCGCCCGTCGTCCAGACCCCCGCCATGCAGCAGTACCACCGCCTGAAGGCGGAGCACCCGGACGCCCTGCTCTTCTTCCGCATGGGCGACTTCTACGAGATGTTCTTCGAGGACGCGGTGGTGGCGGCCCGCGCCCTCGAGATCGCACTCACCTCGCGCTCCCGCGACCGCGACGGCCAGGCCATCCCCATGTGCGGGGTGCCCTAGCACGCGGCCACCGGCTACATCGCCCGCCTGGTCAAGCAGGGCTTCCGCGTCGCGCTCTGCGAGCAGATGGAAGACCCGCGCCTGGCCAAGGGGGTGGTCAAGCGCGAGGTGGTGCGCGTGATCACTCCCGGCACCCAGCTCGAGGCCTCGGCCGCTGGAGGCGGGCGAGACCTCCTTCGTGCTCGCCCTCGACTCGGGAGCGCAGAGCCTGGGCGCGGCCTGGCTCGAGCCCACGACCGGCGAGTTCTTCGTCGCGGAGTGGGAAGGCCCCGGGCGCTGGGAGCGACTCCGCGACGAGATCGGGGCCACCTGCCCGCGAGAGATCCTGGTCCGGCCCGGGGCGGAGCTGCCCGCCTGGCTCACCGATCCCGCGCAGACCGAAGGCGCCATCCCCCGCACCCAGGTCGACGGACCGATCCTTCGAGCCCGGCACCGCCCGGCGCGAGCTGCTCGCCCACTTCGGGGTGGCGAACCTCGAGGCCTTCGGCTGCGAGTCGCTCCCGCGGGCGGTGGGCGCGGCGGGGGCCGCCCTCCGCTACCTCCGCGACACGCAGAAGCGCGAGCTCACGCACGTGACCGGCCTCGTCACGCGCGGCGCCGGAGACGTCCTCGCCGTGGACGGCCTGACCCGCCGCAACCTCGAGCTCGTCGAGAACCTGGCCGACGGATCGCGCCGCGGCACGCTCCTCGACGTTCTGGACCACACCCAGACGGCCATGGGCTCGCGGGCGCTGCGGGACTGGATCCTGCGCCCGCTCGTGGAGCTGGAGCGCATCCAGGACCGCCTGGACGCGGTGGAGGAGCTGGCCTTCCGCACGGTCGAGCGCGGCGCGCTGCGGGAGACTTTCGGCAGCGTCCAGGACGTGGACCGCATCCTCGGGCGCGTGACGCTGGGGACCGCGTCGCCCCGCGACCTCGCGGCCCTCGCCCAGTCGCTGCAGGCCCTGCCCCGCCGCCGGCGCGGTCCTCGCGGAGGGCGAGGCTCCCCTCGTGCGCGCGCTCGTCAAGGACATGGACCCGCCTCTCGAGCTCGCCGCGCAGATCCTCGCCACCCTCGTCGACTCCCCTCCGCCGGCCTCCGCGAGGGCGGCTTCGTCCGCGACGGGGTGGACGCCGAGCTGGACGAGCTGCGGGCCATCGAGCCGGGGCGGCCGCACCACGATCGCCGCCATCGAGGAGCGCGAGCGCGCGCGCACGGGCATCGCCTCGCTCAAGGTCCGCTTCAACCGCGTCTTCGGCTACTACATCGAGGTCAGCAAGTCGAACCTCGGCCTCGTTCCTCCCGACTACGTCCGCAAGCAGACGATCGCGGGCGGCGAGCGCTTCATCACCCCCGAGCTGAAGGAGTACGAGGACAAGGTCCTGCGCGCGGACGAGCGGATCCTCGCCCGCGAGGCCCGCATCTTCGAGGACCTGCGCGAGCGGGTGGCCGCGGAGGCGCGTCGCCTCCAGCAGACCTCGCGGGCGGTGGCCGCCCTCGACGTCCTCGCCGCGCTTGCCGAGGCGGCCTGCCGCTACGACTACGTGAAGCCGCGCGCTCACCCGCGGGCGACGAGCTCGTCTACGTCGACGGCCGTCACCCGGTGATGGAGCGCCTGCTCTCCGAGCCCTTCGTCGCCAACGACCTGCGGATGGGCGAAGGGGATGCCCCGCCTCTTCATCCTCACCGGGCCGAACATGGGCGGCAAGTCCACCTACCTGCGCCAGACCGCGCTCATCGCGCTCATGGCCCAGATGGGCTGCTTCGTCCCCGCTCGCGAAGCCAAGGTCGGCCTCGTCGACCGCATCTTCACCCGGGTGGGCGCCTCCGACCAGATCCTGCGCGGCCAGTCGACCTTCATGGTCGAGATGCAGGAGACCGCCCACATCCTGCGCCACGCCACCGCGCGCAGCCTGGTCCTCCTCGACGAGATCGGCCGGGGCACCGCCACCTTCGACGGCCTCTCCATCGCCTGGGCGGTGGCCGAGCACGTGGCCCGCGACACGAGTCGGACCCAAGACCCTCTTCGCCACCCACTACCACGAGCTCACCGACCTCGCCGCCGACCTCCCCGGCGTCGGGCAACCTCCACGTCTCGGCCCGGGAGTGGCAGGACACGGTCGTCTTCCTGCGCAAGATCGAGCCCGGCGGCTCCGACCGCTCCTTCGGCATCCAGGTGGCCCGCCTCGCCGGCCTGCCCGCGCCGGTGGTCGTGCGCGCCCAGGAGATCCTGGGCAACCTGGAGCGCACGGAGTTCGACCGCGAGGGCCGTCCGCGCCTCGCCCACTCAGAGGAGGAGGGCCCCGCCCCCGGCCGGCAGCTCCCCCTCTTCTCCGGCCGCGACGACGCCGTCCTCCAGGACCTCCGCCAGGTCGATCCCGACGCCCTCACCCCCCTCCAGGCCCTGGCCCTCCTCGCCGAGCTCAAGAAGCGCCTGGGCTAGGCGGGCTCCGTTGCCCTCCGCCCCCCGTGGCCGTAAAATCGTCATGTGACCCTCCGCGCCGACCCGCTCAAGGAGCTCTTGGAGCTGCAGGAGCGGATGAACCGGCTGTTCGAGGCCAGCCTGTCCCGCGAGCGTCTGGACGAGCCGGGGCTCATCTCCGGCGACTGGGTCCCCCTGGCCGACGTGTTCGAGACGCCCGAGGCCTTCCTGCTCGAGATCGAGCTGGCGGGCCTGGACAAGGACGACATCGAGGTCCACGCGGAAGGTGACGCCCTGACCGTGCGCGGAGAGCGGCGGATGCAGGGAGGCAAGCCCGAAGGCTTCCACCGCATGGAGCGCCGCTTCGGCCCGTTCTCCCGGACCTTCCAGTTCCCGGAGGACGTGGATCCGGACCGCGTGAGCGCCCAGTTCGCGGACGGCCTCCTGCGCCTCGAGGTGCCCAAGGTGCGTCCGCGCGGATCCTGGCGCGTGAAGGTCGAGCGCGCGGACTGATGGCCCTCTTCACCTCCCGCAAGCCCCTGCGGCTCCCCTCGGCGGCCGAGGCGTTGCCGGGCCGGGCGGAGCGGATGCCAGTTCCCCGTGCGCACTTCGTGAACGGCGCTCCCCTGGAACCGCCCTTCCCCGCCGGCCTCGAGCTCGCCCTCTTCGGGATGGGCTGCTTCTGGGGAGCCGAGCGGAAGTTCTGGGAGATCCCCGGAGTCTTCTCCACTTCGGTCGGCTATGCGGGGGGGATCACGCCGAACCCGAACTATCGCGAGGTCTGCGGCGGCCAGACGGGGCACGCCGAGGTGGTGCGCGTGGTCTTCGACCCGCACAAGGTCTCCTACGAGTCGCTGCTCCGCGTCTTCTGGGAGGCGCACGACCCCACGCAGGGCATGCGGCAGGGGAACGACGTGGGGACACAGTACCGCTCGGCCATCTACTGGTACGGGGACGACCAGCGGCGCGCGGCGGAAGCCTCCCGTGACGCCTACCAGAGATCGCTGTCCGCGGCCGGCCACGGCGCGATCACCACCGAGCTGCGCGAGGCCCCCGAGTACTACTACGCCGAGGACTACCACCAGCAGTACCTGGCCAAGAATCCCGGCGGGTACTGCGGCATGGGGGGGACGGGCGTCTCGTGCCCGGTGGGGCTCGTCTCCGCCGAGGGCTGAGAGCCCTCGCGGACCTAGTCGAAGACCTTCTCGAACCCCGGCTGGAGCACGATCTCCTTCCCCTCGATGCGGATCAGGGACTGGCGCTCCAGGTCCTTGAGCATCCGGGTGACGGTCTCGCGGGTGGTGCCGATGCGGTTCGCGATCTCCTGGTGGGTGGCACGGCGGAAGGCGATGCGGCCGTCCTTGAGGCGCCGCCCCTCCTCCTTGGCCATGTCGAGGATGACGCGCGCGACCCGCCCGTAGACGTCGAGGAGGGCGAGGGTCGGATCTGGTGGTTGGCCCGGCGCAGGCGCGCGGTGAGGATCTTGATGAGGGCGGTGCTGATGGCCGGGTTGTCGCCGATCACGCCCTGGAAGTCCGTACGGTGCAGGGACAGTAGCTCGGCGTCCTCCACCGCGATGGCGGTGGCGGAGCGCGGCTCGTTGTCGAGAAGGGCCATCTCCCCGAAGAAGTCCCCCGGCCCGAGGACGCTCAGGATGATCTCCCGGCCGTCGTCTCCGAGGATCGTGACCTTGATCCGGCCCTGGACGATCGTGAAGAAGAAGTCGCCTTCCTCGTTCTCGAAGAAGACGACCGTGTCCTTGGGATAGCGCCGCCGGGTGGCGAGGCGACCCAGGCTGCTGATCTCCGGGTCACCCAGCTCCGAGAACAGAGGCACGCTTCTTAGGAGCTCGCGCTCGTCCATGGCGGCGGCCTCCATCCGCCGTGTCAGTCCTGCGCAGAGGCTAGAAGTATACCCCCCGCCACGCGCGCCCGCATCAGGGCCCGACCAGCCGCACGAGCCCCTCCACGGCGTCGATCGCCTCCGGTCCCGAGACCGGGCGCCAGGGCTCGAACGCGCCCGCGGGCGTGACGTCCATCAAGCCCGCCCCGAGCACGCGCTCCACACGGTCGTAGTAGAGGTTGCTGGGGGACATGTCGGTGGGGACGGGGGCGGCGGCCCGGGGCCAGTGCAGCAGGTCGAGGACGCGACCGAGAGCCCGCGCTACGTCGCTCCTCCGGACGATGGCCCCAGGCTGGAACGTGTGGTTCGGGTAGACGTCCATGATGTCGAGGGCGAGGACGTCCGTGATGTGGTCGCGCGCCCACGACCCGGAGATGTCGATGGCGACCTTGGGCTCGCGCTCGGCCACGCGCCGCAAAACCGTGACCTTCACGTCCACGAGGGCGGCGAGGTCGGCGCGGCTGAGGCGCGCGGAGGTGGCGATCCTCCGGTACTCCTCGGGCATGAGAAGGAGCTCCTGGGCGTCGCGGACCTCGCGCGAGCGCCGCAGCGCCTCCTCGTCGCGGGGGTCGCGGGCGAGGAGCTTCCGGTACACGTCGAGGGCGCGCGGGTACTCCTGCAATCCGATCAGGACCTCGCCGAGCCGAAGGAGGACCTGGCGGTCCTCCACCGGGTCCTGCTCGAGCACCGCCGCCGCTCCCGTGGGGTCCCCCTGCGCCACCAGCAGGTTGGCGAGCTCCAGCCGGACTCCTCCCACCTCCGGCGCCGCCTCCAGCGCCGCGCGATACTGCTCCACCGCGCCCGCCGCATCTCCTTTCTCCAGGTCGAGACGGGCCTGCGCCACCCGCTTCTCCGTGACCTGCAGCTTGAGCTGGGGCAGCCGTCGCCGCACGACGGGGTCGTTCGGAGCGACGGTTTGCGCGCGCCGGTAGAACGCGAGCGCTCCGTCCGCGTCTCCCTGTCGAAGCGCGGCCGATCCCGCCCCCACGAGGGCGGGCAGGTACTCCGGCCGCTGCGCGAGGACGGCCTCGAACCCGCGGCTCGCCTCCGCCGCTCGTCCCCCCCGCAGCCGCGCGTAGGCCAAGCCGGTGGCGGCGGGGATGAGGCCCGGCCTCTTCTCCAGCAGCTTCTGGAACCCGCGGGCCCCCGCAGCGTCCCCGGCCAGGACCTGCTTCCACGCTTCCTCGACCTTGCGCGCTTCCTGAGGCTTCAGCTCCCCGCGCTGCGCGGCCGGAAAGACGTAGTCCTCGTCCGCGGGAAGCTTCGGGGCAACGGGCGGGGGCGCGCACGAAGCCCAGAGGGCGGCCGCCGCGACCAGGGCCGCGGCGCGCTTCCGTGCGCTCAAGCCAGGTGCCCCCGGTACCGATCGAGCAACCGCTCCGGCAGCTCCGCCTGGAGCAGCGCCTCCTCGCCTTCGACTTCGTGCGACAGCACGCGCCCGGCGGCGTAGACCGCCGCGATTCCCTTGCGGTCGGTCGCCCGAAAGCGCAGGCGCACGCTTCGCGGGACGAGTGAGAGGCGAGTAGTGAGCCCTTCGAGCAAGGCGGGCAAGCCCTGCCCCGTGCGAGCCGACACGACCACGGACCCCGCGCGGGCCTCGTGAAGCGATTCGGCCCGCGCGGGTGAGATGCGATCCGCCTTGTTCAGCACCAGGATCCGCGCGTTCTCCGCCGCCCCGATCTCCTGCAGCACCACCTCGACCGCGGCCTCCCGCTCCTCCACGTCGTCGGCGGAGCCGTCGACCACGTGCAGGACGAGGTCGGCCTGCGCCACTTCCTCCAGGGTCGCCCGGAACGCGGCCACGACTTGGTGGGGCAGCTTCTGGATGAAGCCGACCGTATCCACGAGCAAGACCTCCCGGCCCGCCCCCAGGGGCAAGCGCCGCACCAGGGGATCGAGGGTCATGAAGAGCTGGTCGGAGACGACCGCGTGGGAGCGGGTGAGGGCGTTGAAGAGGGTGGACTTGCCCGCGTTCGTGTAGCCCACGAGGGCCACCACCGGGGTGGCCCGCCGGGTGCGGCCTTCGCGCCGGGTCCGGCGCTCCCGCCGCACGTGCTCGATGTCGCGCCGGATCGACTGGATCCGCTGCCGGATGCGCCGCCGGTCCGTCTCCAGCTTCGTCTCTCCGGGCCCGCGCGTCCCGATCCCCCCGCCGAGGCGGGAGAGCAGGACGCCCCGGCCGGCCAGGCGGGGCAGCAGGTAGTCGAGCTGGGCCAATTCCACCTGGAGCCGTCCCTCCCGGGTGCGGGCGCGGCGCGCGAAGATGTCGAGGATGAGCTGGGTGCGGTCGATCGTCTTCCGCTCCGCCGCCGCCTCGAGGTTGCGCTGCTGGGCGGGGCTGAGCTCGTCGTCGAAGACGAGGAGGTTCGCCGCCCGCTCGTCGGACATCCGGATCACATCCTCCACCTTGCCCTTGCCGATGAGGGTGGCGGGATCGCGGCGCGGACGCTCCTGGATGACGCTCCCCACCACCACGGCGCCCGCCGCCTGGGTGAGGAGCCCGAGCTCCTCCACCGACGACTCCGCGTTGCGCCGAGCCTTCCCGGAAACGGCGAGGCCCACGAGGAGGGCCTTTTCGCCGGCTTCGCTCACGTTCTCTCGGCGGGGAGGTATGAGGCGGCCTCGCGATAGCTCAGATCCCGGCCAGCGCTTCCGGGGGAGCCCAGGACGTGTCGACGTTGTTCTTCTTGAAGACGCCAAGGAGAGCCGGCCTTGTCCATCGCCCTGGCGTAGGCCTCCTGGGGCTCCACGACCTTCTTCCGGACGAGGTCGATGAAGCTGTCGTTCATCGTGGTACATGCCGTACTTCTTGCCCGTCTGCATGATCGAGGGGATCTGGAAGATCTTCGCCTCGCGGATCAGGTTGGCCACGGAGGGGGTCCCGATCAGGACCTCGAGCGCCGGCACGCGCCCGCCCCCGATCTTCTTGCAGCAGCATCTGGCTGATCACGCCCTTGAGGCTCTCCGCCGAGCATGACCCGGATCTGGCCCTGCCGGTCGGCCGGGAACTGGTCGATGATCCGGTCCACGGTCGAGGGCGCCGAGGACGTGTGCAGGGTGCCGAACACGAGGTGCCCGGTCTCCGCGGTCTCGATGGCGATGGCCACCGTCTCCAGGTCGCGCATCTCGCCCACCAGCACGATGTCCGGGTCCTCGCGCAGCGCGGCCCGCAGCGCGTCCTTGAAGGAGCTCGTGTGCTCGCCCACCTGCCGCTGGTTGATCAGGCACTTCTTGTTCTCGTGCACGAACTCCAGCGGGTCCTCGATGGTGATGATGTGGTCGCGTGCGGTTGCGGTTGATGTAGTCGATGAGCGCGCAGAGCGTGGTGGACTTGCCCGAGCCGGTGGGCCCGGTGACGAGCACGAGCCCCTTGGGCAGGTGGCAGAGCTGGAGGATCTCCTTGGCGCAGCCCCATCTCCTCCGCGGTCATGATCTTGCTCGGGATCGACGCGGAACACGCCGCCCATGCCCTTGCGGTCGCGGAAGAGGTTGCAGCGGAAGCGGGCGAGGCCGGCGATCTCGTAGGCGAAGTCGGTGTCGTTGCGGCGCTTGAACTCCTCGCGGTTGCGCTCGGGGGCGATGGGCAACAGGATCCGCTCCGTGTCCGCCGGGGCGAGCACGGCGCGGCCCGGGAGCGCCTTGATCTCGCCGTCGTGGCGGACGCATGGGCGGGCGAGCCCACGGAGATGTGCAGGTCGGAGGCCTTCATCTCGACGATCGTGTCGAAGAGCTCGTCCATCTCCGCGGTGGGGCCGGTGAGCTTGCGCCGCGGCGGGGGCGGCGACGGGGCGGCCTCTGCGGGAGCGGGGGCGGGCGCCGCCGGGGAGCCGTCCTTGCCCAGCGTGAAGATGGCCACGAGCCCCCCGCCTTCCGTCTCCGCGCTCGCACGGAACGGGCCCACGCCCGCGATCTCCACCTCCCAGTCCGCCTTGCCCGCGGACAGGTGCGGTGCGCGCCTCCGGCGTCAAGACACCCTCGAGCAGGTCCTGGATCGTCTCCGTCGTCTGGGCGACCCCCTGCACCTCCCGCTCCCCCGCGGCGGTGAGGATCACGATGCGGCGTCCCGGGATGAGCCGGAGCTCCTGCCCACCCGCCTTGACGGCCTGCGCCAGCAGTCGGTCCAGGGACACTCTTCAATCCTCCCGCGTCTCGGTCACCCGGGTGATGCGCGCCTTGGCGACCAGGTGGTGCCGGTCCCCGTCCCGCAGGGTCAGGAACGCCCCCGGGCGGTTCAGGTAGTCGAGGACGCGGCTGTGGTTCTCCGGCATGTCGATCACGATGGTTCCTTCGAACCGGCGCGCCCCGCACTCGAGAGCGACGCGGCGCTGGGGCAGCGGGACCCCCTCCAGGGTCTGGTCCCGATCGGCGGATGCGGGGACGCTCACGGCCACCACCTCGCGCTTGTTGAGGAGCACGGGGGCGCCCGCGTCGTCGAGGAGGAAAGGGAAGAAGTCCACGCCGTCGTTCATCCACTCCTCGGCCCGCATGGACCCGAGGTGGTCGTGCGCCGCCGTGGGGAGGAAGATGCGACCCCGGAAGCGCCGTCCGTCGGCCATGGTCGCTTCCGCGCTCAAGGCCACGGTGGGCACCTTGAACTCCGCGCCCGCGGCCCCTTTCCAGAGGGGCAGGAGCGGCGCGGTCAAGACGAGCGGCGCCTCCTCCGGCTCCGCCCCGAGGACGAGCGGAGCCCGCGGGGCCGGTCTCCGGCCCGCTTTCCGTCGGCCTGGGGCACCGGACCGGCTTCGAGGCCGTCGTGCCGCACGGGCCGGGGACTTGCGCGCCATCTGCGCCATTATCGGATCGCTCCCCCACCTCGCGCAATCCGTCCCGCCCAGGCCACCTGTCGGGCCAGGCCCCGGAGTAGCGTCACCTCGCGGGACGTCGGTCCCGCGCGGTCGGCCAGCGCCCGCAGCTCGGCGAGGACCTTGTCCGGGTTCGCGGGGTTGAGGTACCCGATGTCGAGGAGTGCCGCCCGCAGGTCCTGGAGGGCGCCCTCCAGCTCCCCCGACGGGGCCCGCGGCTCGCGGGGGGAGGAGGATGTGCGGGAGCCGGTCTGCCGGATCTCGTAGGCCAGCACCAGCACGGCCTGCGCCAGGTTCAGCGAGGGCTGCGTCGGCGTCGGTGGGGATGTGGACGCGGAGGGGGCAGAGGTCCAGCTCGTCCGTCCGCAGCCCGCTCGCCTCCGGACCGAAGACGAGGCTGACGCGGCCGCCCCCCGCGCGAGCGTCGGCCTCCTCGGCCAGCAGACGGGGCGACAAGGCCGCGGGGTGCGGGCGTCCAGACGTCCCCACCACCAGCGTGCTCCCGGCCACCGCTTCGCGGAGCGAGGGCAGCGACGTCGCCGCGTCGAGCACGTCCCACGCCCCGTAGGCGAGGCCCCGCACCTCCGGCCGATCCAGGCCGGCGGGGGCTCGACCAGGCGCAGCGACGCGCAGGCCCATGTTCTTCATGGCCCGGCAGGCGGCGGCCACGTTGGCGGGACGCGCCGGCCGCACGAGCACGACGTCGACGCGGCGAGGGATCCATGGCCTCGTATAATGCGACCATGGTGGCGTTCGGCCTTGCCACGCGTTTGAGCATCCTCCGGCCTCTCCCCGCCCGCCTGACCCGGCCGCTTCTCCGTTCTCGTGATCGCGGCCTGGCTCGCCCAGATGGGCGTGCTCGTCCACCGGGCCTACCTCCAGCGCCGCCGGTGGCCCTGGCCGCCGACCTCGCCCGCTACGGCTCGTCGGCCCAGTGGAAGGGCGTCTACTACCGCGGCGAGAAGATCGGGTTCATGGTCGGCCAGACCGTGGCCCGGGACGACGGCTTCGAGCTGCGCGAGGACGGCCGCCTGCAGATGACGCTGCTGGGCGCGACCACCGCGGCGCAGCTGCACGAGCGTCGCCCGCGTGGACAAGGCCTTCGCCCTCCGCTCCTTCTCGTTCTCGCTCGATCCCGGCACCGGCCCCATCGAGGTCTCGGGCACGCTCGACGGACGACGCCTCCGGCTCTGACCGTCAGGACGGCCTCGGGTGACGCGCACCGAAACCCGCGAGCTGCACGAGGCTCCGGCGCTCTCCCTGAACCTCCCGCGCCAGCTCGCGGCCCGCGGCCTCGCCGCGGGGCAGCGCCTCGAGGTGGCCGTCTTCGACCCCGCCACGCTGCGCAACGCACCGATGACCCTCGAGGTCCAGGCCCGCGAGGTCGTGCAGGCGGCGGGCCGGCCCGTGCCGGCCTTCCGCGTGGAGGACGCGCTTCGCCGGGATCGTCGACCACGTCCTGGATCACCGACGTGGGCGAGGTGGTGCGGGAGGAGAGCCCGATGGGGCTGGTCGTCGTGCGCGAGACCCGCGGACCGGGCCACGGCGCTGGCCGTGCCCGGACAGGTCCAGACCGACCTGCTGGAGGCCGCGGCCATCGTGCCCAGCCCCGGCCCGCCGCATCGACGATCCCGCGGCCGTGCGAGCGGCTGCGCGTGCGGCTGGAGGGCGTCGGACCTCGCCGGCCCCGACCTCCAGGGCGCGGGCCAGACGGTCGAGGGCGACGTCATCGAGGTCCGCGACGCGCGCAGCGCTGCGCGCCGGGCCCGCCGATCCCGGACGGCCGCCCGCTACCTCGCGGCCCGAGCCCTTCCTCGAGAGCGACGCCCCCGAGATCGTGGCGGAGGCGCGCAAGGCGCCGCGGGCGACGCCGCGCTCCCGCGGCTGCAGGCCGAGCGCCTCGTCCGCCACGTGAACGCGCTCCTCGAGAAGAAGCCGACCGTGAGCCTGCCCTCGGCCCTCGAGGTGCTGCGGACCCGGGTCGGCGACTGCAACGAGCACACCGCCCTCTACGTGGCCATGGCCCGCGCCGCTCGGCCTGCCCGGCGCGGATCGCCGTCGGCCTCGTCTACCTGCGGGGCGCCTTCTACTACCACGCCTGGCCCGAGGTCTACGTCGACGGAAGGCCGCCGGCCGCGGGCTCTGGCTGCCCGTCGACCCGACCCTCAACCAGTTCCCGGCCGACGCCACCCACATCCGCCTGGCCCGCGGCGGCCTCGACCGGCAGGCGGCGATCCTGCGGCCTGATCGGCCGCCCGAGATCGACGATCCTCGACGTCCAGGAGCGCGCCGGGCTCGACGCCGGTCCTCGTGGGCGGGCCGCCACGCGACCCCCGCCCCCTCGACCTCGCCCTCCCGCGACGCGACGGCGAGCGGACCGCGCTGCTGGTCGTCGCCAGGCCGATGAGGCGCGCCCATGATCCGCGTCCAGGAGCTGGTCAAGAGATACGGCGCCTTCACGGCCGTGGACGGCGTGAGCCTCGACGTGGCGCCCGGGGAGATCCACGGCTTCCTCGGGCCCAACGGGGCCGGCAAGACCACCACCATCCGCATCATCGCCGGCCTGCTCAAGCCGACCGCCGGCCGCGTCGAGCATCGACGGCCACGACCTCGCGCAGCGACCCGGAGGCGGCCAAGCGTCGCCCTGGGCTTCATCCCCGACCGCCCGTTCCTCTACGAGAAGCTCACCGCCGCCGAGTTCCTCCGCTTCCACGCCGGCCTCTACGGCCTGGACGGCGACGGCGTGGGGGCCCGCGATCGCACGAGCTGCTCGAGCTCTTCGAGCTGCGGCGCTGGGAGGACGAGCTGGTCGAGAGCTTCTCCCACGGCATGAAGCAGCGCCTGGTGATGTGCGCCGCCTTCCTGCACCGGCCCCGGCCGTGCTCGTGGACGAGCCCATGGTCGGCCTCGACCCGCGCGGCGCGCGCCTGATCAAGGACGTCTTCCGCGCCATGAGCCGCAAGGGCGTGGCGATCCTGATGAGCACCCACACCCTCGAGGTCGCCCAGGAGATGTGCGACCGCATCAGCATCATCCTGGGGGGCCGGATCATCGCCCACGGCACCGTGGACGAGCTGCGCGCGCTGGCGGGCGGCGAGGACGAGCAGCTCACCCCGGTGTTCCTGAAGCTCACCGGGGGGCAGCGGCCTCCAGGAGATCGACGAGGCGCTGTGACGGCCACCGCAGCGCCTTCCCCTACCTCCTCCTGCCCGCTCCTCTGGGCCGCGCGCAACCGCGCGCGGCGGCGCGAGCAGGGCGACGCCGCGCGGGCCGTCGCTCTTCGGCGGGATCGGCCTCGTCGGTCGCGGCCGCGATCTTCGCCGTCGTCTTCTGGCTCACCTGGCAGCTCCTCGACTACGAGGAGCTCGGCGACTACCTGGTCCGCCTCGGGCTGTCCTGGCTCTTCCTGACCTTCCTCTCCTTCCTGGCCTTCAGCGCGCGTCGTGACGTCGCTCTCGACCTTCTTCCTCTCGGAGGACCTGCGCCTGCTCCTCGCCGCCCCGGTGCACGCCGCGCCGCCTCTTCTACTCGCGCTTCGCCACGCACCGTGGGCCAGGCCTCGCTGGATGGTGGTGGTCTTCATCGTCCCCGTCCTCCTGGCGATCGGCCTCGCCCGCTGCGCGGGGCCCGTCTACTACCTCACGATGCTCGCTCGACCCTCGTGCCCTTCGTGCTCATCCCCGTCGCGCTCGGCTGCGCTCGTCACCCTCGCTCCTCGTCAACATCTTCCCGGCCCGCCGCGCCCGCGACATCCTGATGCTGATGGGCCTGCTGTTCGCGATCGCGCCTCGTCGCTGCTGCTCCGCTTCCTGCGGCCCGGAGCGCCTGCTCGCCGTCGCAGTCCCTGCCCGACGTGACCGCCTTCTTCGCGACCCTGCAGTCCCCCGTCACGCCGCTGCTGCCCTCCTTCTGGGCCGGAGAGGCGCTCTTCGCGCGCGCTCCAGGGGGGCGTCGACTGGCTGCACCTGGGCGCCCTCTGGACGACGGCCCTGGCCCTCACCGTGCTCGCGCGCGTGGCCTTCGGCCGCTACTACTTCGCGGGCTGGAGCAAGGCCCAGGAGGCGCGCAAGGCCCGCTTCACGCGGCTCGCGGCGACTCGAGTCGCTGGCCGCGCGGCTGCCCCTCGCGCCCGCCGCCGCGCGTGCTCCTCGTCAAGGACCTCAAGGTCTTCCTGCGCGACACCACCCAGTGGTCGCAGCTCCTGCTGCTGGTCGCGCTCGCCCTCGTCTACCTCTACAACTTCCGCGTGCTCGACCTCGACCGCATCCCCTACATGAGCGGCGTGGTCAAGAACGCCTACGCCTTCGTGAACCTGGCCATGGCCGCGTTCGTGCTCTCCGCGGTGGCGGTGCGCTTCGTCTTTCCCGCGGTCTCGCGCCGAGGGACCGGCGTTCTGGATCGTCCGGACCGTCGCCCGTGACGCATGCGGGCGTTCCTGTGGTCGAAGTTCTGGACCGGCCTCGTCCCGATCCTGGTTCTGGCCGAGGCCCTGACCGTCGTCTCCAACCAGCTCCTCGGCGTCGAGCCCGTTCCTCAAGGTGCTCTGCGCGCGGTGGCCATCGTCTTCATGACCTTCGCCCTCGTGGGCCTCGCCGCGGGCATGGGCGCCAGCTACCCCCGCTTCGCCGCCGAGAACCTGACCCAGGTGGCGGGCTCCTACGGCGGCATCGCCTTCATGGTCCTGGCCGTGCTCTTCATCCTCGTCGAGATCGCGCTGCTCGGCCTGGCCGTCCTCGCTCTACCTCTGGCACCGCTACCGGGGCCTGCCCCTCGCTCGCCGAGCGGCGCCTGCTGATGGGCGCTGTGCTTCGCTGGCCGCCGCCGCCCTGAGCGTGCTCACCTGCTGGCTTTCCCATGCGGCGGGGAGTGCGCGCCCTCGAGGATCTCGGCGGTGAGGCTCGGACGCGTCGGGCGCTCTGCTACGATGACTGGCCGATGAAGCGAAACCCGACGCGCACGGTGAAGGTCGGCACGGTCGTCCTCGGGCGGCGGCCATCCCGTGGCCGTGCAGAGCATGTGCGCCACCCGCACCCAGGACGTCGACGCCACCGTGGAGCAGGCCGAGGCCATCCGGAAGGCGGGCGGCGGGACATCGTGCGCGTGGCCGTCGACAGCGCCAAGGACGTGGAGGCGCTGGCCGAGGTCCGCCGCCAGACCCCGGCCAACCTCGTGGTCGACCTGCAGGAGAACTACCGGCTGGCGGCGCAGGTCGCGCCCCACGTGGACAAGGTCCGCTACAACCCCGGCCACCTCTACCACCACGAGAAGGAGCAAGCCGGTCGCGCGAGAAGGTCCGCTTCCTGGTCGACGTGGCCCGCGACCACGACCTGCGCCCTCCGGGTCGGCGTCAACTGCGGCAGTGTCGACCCCGAGATCAAGGCCCGCTTCCCCGAGGACGACGTGGCGGCCATGGTCGAGTCCGCCCTCGAGCACTGCCGGCTCCTCGACGACCTGGGCTTCGACCGCTACGTGGTCAGCCTCAAGGACTCGCATCCCGCGCAAGGTCATCGAGGCCAACACCCGCTTCGCGGCCGCTCCGCCCCGACGTGCCCCTGCACCTCGGCGTGACCGAGGCCGGCATCCCGCCCGAGGGGATCATCAAGACGCGGGTGGCCTTCGAGCAGCTCCTCTCCCGCGGCATCGGCGACACCCTGCGAGTGAGCCTCACCCTCCCCAACCCGCGCAAGCACGAGGAGATCGCGGTCGGCCAGCAGATCCTGGACGACATCGCGGCGGGCCGCTTCCGGTCGGTGCCCGTCTTCGACGACGACAAGCTCAACATCATCTCCTGCCCGTCCTGCTCCCGCGTGGAGAACGAGCGCTTCGTGGAGCTCGCGGAGGCGGTGAAGGAGATGACCGCCTACGCCGAGAAGCACGCCCTCACCATCGCGGTCATGGGCTGCCGCGTGAACGGGCCCGGGGAGACCGACGACGCCGACCTCGGCCTCTGGTGCGGCCCCACCCACGTCAACCTGAAGCGCAAGACGGAGACCGTGGGCGCCTTCACCTACGACGAGATCCTGCCCCGGCTGCGACGCGAGCTGGACGCCCTGATCGACGCCCGGTCCGCCGTCCTGCTCAAGCGTTAGCCGTCCGCCCGCGCTCCCCGCGCTGCGTCGGGCTTCATGCGGCGCTCTACCGGCCCTGTCCCTGCAGGTCCGCTTCGACCATCAGCCGGACCAGCTCCTTGAAGCCGACTCGCGGCTGCCAGCCGAGCCTGGCCCTGGCCTTGGCCGGGTCGCCGAGGAGCACGTCGACCTCGGCCGGCCGGAAGTACTTCGGGTCGACCTTCACGTACTCCTGCCAGTCGAGCCCCACGTAGCGCGAAGGCCTCCTCGCAGAAACTCGCGGACGGAGTGGGTCTCGCCGGTGGCCACCACGTAGTCGTCGGGCTCGCTCCTGCTGGAGCATGAGCCACATGGCCTCGACGTAGTCCCGGGCGAACCCCCAGTCGCGCTGCGCATCGAGGTTGCCCAGGCGCAGCTCCCTGGTCTTCCCGTTCTTGATGGCGGCCACGCCCGAGCGTGATCTTGCGCGTGACGAAGTTCTCGCCACGGCGGGGCGACTCGTGGTTGAACAGGATGCCGTTGGAGACGTGCATCCCGTAGCCCTCGCGGTAGTTCACCGCGATCCAGTGGCCGAAGACCTTGGAGACGCCGTAGGGCGAGCGGGGGTGGAAAGGCGTGCTCTCGCGTCTGCGGGCGTCTCCTGCACGAGGCCGAACATCTCGGAGCTGCCCGCCTGGTAGACGCGCGTCTTGAGCCCCAGCTTCCCGCACCGCGTCCAGCAGGCGCAGCACGCCGAGGGCGGTCACGTTGGCGGTGTACTCGGGCATCTCGAACGAGACCTTGACGTGGCTCTGGGCGGCCAGGTTGTAGACCTCGTCGGGGGCGATCGAGCTCCAGGGTCCGGACCAGGCTGTTCTGGTCGACGAGGTCCCCGTAGTGGAGGACCAGGCGGTCGCGGACGTGGTCGATCCGCCAGGTGTTGAAGGAGCTGCTGCGGCGCACGAGGCCGTGGACCTCGTAGCCCTTGTCGAGGAGGAGCTCGGCCAGGTAGCTCCCGTCCTGGCCGGTGATCCCGGTGATGAAGGCCTTCTTGGCAGCCACTAGCGACCCTCCCGGCCTGCCGGCCGAAAGCTCCAACCTTACACCGGTGTCGCGTCGAGGGTCAAAGAAGGAGGCGGACGAGAAAGGGACCGTCGCCAGTCGCTTTCCACCGCCCGGCGCATCCGAGTGGAACGCCGCTCGGCAGCGCCGAGCGTTCCCGCGGCTGTCGCGGCGTGGCTCCCTCCAAACCCCGCCGCGGAGCCTTGGGGGGCTCCGATGCAATCTGGCAGCGGGACCCGACTTGACGCGGTCCCTCTCGGCCGGTCCCCTGTGCAGGACTCGCGCCACCCACCGCAGGGCGGCGTAAACCGCGCGTGGTCAGCATCTTGTGCTTGCACGCAGGGGATTGGAGGCTCTTCCGGATGCTTGCGCGAGTGCAACGCCGTTTATCAATCGCGCAACGTCAAGTCGCGAGCGGCTGTCCGACGCTGGGCTGGATGCCGAGCTGCTTCATCTTGCGGTAGAGGTTGGTCCGCTCGATGCCGAGGTCCCGGGCGGTCGTCCCCGAGGTTCCCCCGGTTCGCCGAGAGGCGGTCCAGGATGTACTGGCGCTCGAAGCGCGCGCGCGCCTCGCCGCAGGGGCAGCGGCCGGTCCGTCGCGGCACGAGCCGTGCCCGACATCTGCAGGGCCTCCATGACGTCCTGCTGCGTCACCACGTCCTTGCGCGACCAGGACCACCAGCCGCTCCATCAGGTTGCGCAGCTCCCGCACGTTCCCCTGCCAGGGGAGCTGGACCAGGAAGTCGAGGGCGCGCGGGAGCCAGGCGCTTCGGCTTCATGCCGTTCTCGACGCTGGCCAGGCGCAGGAAGTGCTCGGCCAGCTCCGGGATGTCCTCCCGCCGCGCCCGCGAGCGGCGGCACGCGCGATGGTGAGCACGTTGATGCGATGGTAGAGGTCCTCGCGGAAGCGCCCCCTGCGCGATCTCCTCGGGCGAGGTTCTTGCTGGTCGCGGCCACGATCCGCACGTCCACCGGCCGGCTCTCGGTGCTGCCGACCGGCGTGACCTCGCCCTCCTGGAGCACGCGCAGCAGCTTGGCCTGGGTCATCAGGCTCATGTCCCCGATCTCGTCCAGGAACAGCGTCCCGCCGTCGGCGCGCTCTCGAACGTCCCCTTGCGGTCGGCCACCGCGCCGGTGAAGGCGCCCTTCACGTGGCCGAACATCTCGCTCTCGATGAGCTCGGCGGGAATCGCCGCGCAGTTCAGCTCGACGAAGGGCTTGCTCGCGACGGGGGGAGAGCGCGTGGATGGCCCGGGCGATCAGCTCCTTGCCGGTCCCGCTCTCGCCCGAGATGAGCACCCGGCACTTGGTGGGAGCGGCCATCTCCACGAGCTGGTAGATGCGCCGCATGGCCTCGGAGCGGCCCACCATCCCGTAGCGCGCTCCGTCCGGGCCACCTTCTCGAGGTCGGGCTCGGCCCCAGCAGGCGCGGGCTCAGGATGCGGTCGATGACGTCGAAGAGCCGCTCCCGGCAGACCGGCTTCTCGATGAAGTCGGCGGCGCCCGACGCGCATGGCCTCCACCGCGTCGCTGACGCTGCCTACGCCCGAGATGACGACCACCGGCGTGCCGGGCCTGCGGCGCTGAAGCTCCCGCAGCACGTCGATGCCGGTGCCGTCCGGGAGGCTGCAGGTCCAGGAGCACCGCGCTCGGGTGCCGCTCGGCGAAGAGCCGCAGGCCCTCCCCCACCGTGGGCGCGCCCACGGCGCGCAGGCCGCGCGCCTGCAGCAGCTCGACACAGATCCGCGAACGCCATCGTCGTCGTCGATGACGAGGACCGTCGTGGGGTCGAGGTCTCTCAGGAGAGCGGGAGCCACTGTAATGGGATCGGGAAGAAAACCGAGTCGAGGATGGTATCATTACGGAGAATGGGCGGCAAGGCAGCGCCGTGGAGCCCGGCTAACTCCCTGGCACGATGCCAGATAGGTCGGATCGGACTGCTCCTGCTCCTCTCGGGCCTCGCGACCGCCTGCTGGGACTTCCAGCCGGATCCGGACCAGGGTCCGACGGCCGTCCCCTTCCCCCGCCTGGTCTCCGTGCAGGTGGAGTACCGACAGCCGAACGACTGTTTCAACGTCCCCCCCCACTGCGAGGATCGCGTCGTGTTCTTCGGGAGCTGGATGCGTCCCGGAGACGAGGTCCTCCTGACCCTGGCTTCCGGCACCCGTCAGTGGACGGCAACCGCCCCCAGCGTCCCCGTGAACTTCCCCCCGCAGGACTTCCCCCACCTCGTCCGGGTGTTCGACCCCCATCTCGCCAACACGGATACCGGGGGGATCACCGCGGCCCGGCTCGTGGTGGGCGGCCAGGTCATCACCCAGTACCTCGAGCCGGGCACGCCCAACGAGAGCGGCCTCATCTACGTGGACGACAACGGCCAGGGGCGACAACCCCCAGTAACGCGCGTCAGCGCCCCGGAGAACGGCCGCGTATCTGGGCCAGGAAGGCCTGTTGCTCCTGGAGCCGCTGGGCCTGGGGTGAGGCCTTGTCCGTGATGTACTTCTCGGCCTCGCGCAGGCGGGCGTCGGCGGTGGCGTACTCGCGGGCATCCACGTGGGCGCGGGCCATCGTTATGTAGATGTCGGCGATCTTGCCCCGCGTCGTGTCGTCGTCCGGACGCCACATGAGGGCCTGGCGGTACTGTGCGATCGCGCCGTCCGCGTCCCGCTTGCGCTCCCGCAGGAAGTCGCCGTAGGCGACGAAAGGCTCGGGCTTCTCCCGCTCCCGCTTCAGAAGCTCCTGAAAGCCCGACTCGGCGTCGCCGAGGCGCCCGGCCTGGACCGCGAAGGCGATGAGCGCCTCCACCGGGACCTTGGAGGTGGGATCCGCCTGCGCCGCGCGCTGGAACTCGCGCACCACGCGCTCCGGGCTCGCATCGGGCCCCTCGACCTGGACGACCGGAGCTTCGACGGGCTTGCCCTTCCGTCGGTGAGCCGCCGCGGCCGCCGCCGCCGCTTCCCGCTCCCCGCGCGCCAGCGCGTGCGGGGCGAGAACCTGGCCGAGGGCGAGATGGGCGCCCGAGAGATCCGGCCGCGCCTCGATTGCCCGCTCCAGGAGGTCCACGGCCCGGATCTCCTCGGGCTTCCACTCCGGCGCCGCGGAAGCGCCGGGTGCGGGCGTGGGCAAGGGCGCCTTCGCCGCCTTGCGGGCCCAGGCCAGGCCCTGCAGGTAGAGCGATTCCGGGTCGGCGGAACTCTGCAGGCGGGCCAGCGCCTCGTCGAACTGCCCTTGCTCGATGAGCGCACGCGCCTCCGCCTGGGGCCCCTCGCCCGGGGCCGGGCCTTCGGAAGCAGGTTTTTGGCAGGCGAGCGTGAGGAGGCAGGCGAAGGCGCCGAGCGCCCGCCGTCTCACGGGCGGGACCCGGTGCTACCCGGCCGCGCGCTTCGCTTGAGCAGCTCCACCGCGCGGTTGGCCCGGTCCGCCACCTTGCTGTTCGGGATCGCTCAGCAGCGGCTTCAGCTGCGGGACCGCGGCCGGATCCCCCATCTGCGCCATGACGTCGCACAGGGCCGCCCGGATCTCCGCGTTCGGGTCGTTGAGGTAGGGATAGAGGTCGGGCAGGATCGAGGGCCCGAGCTCCAGCAGATACCCGCGGCGCGGTCTTGGCCGAAGTGCCGGACAGGGCGAGCACGATGCTGTCGATGAAAGCCCGGTCTCCCAGCCGCGTGAGCGCGAAGCTGTAGGCGAGCTTCAGCTCGTCGTTGCGCTCGCGCTGGTAGTCCTTCTTGAACGCGGGCAGCATCGAAGCGTCGGAGATGCGGCCCAGCCCCTCGATGGCCAGCCGTCGCCGCTCGGGGTCCGGGTCCTGCAGCAGCTCGCGGAACAGGTCGGCCTGCGCGGGGTCGCCGATGCGGCTCAGGCAGGTGAGGACGCGCAGGCCGTATTCCTTCCGGCGGTTGGCCTCGTAGACCTCCCGCAGGGCCGGGCCCGCCTCGCGCACGCGGAGGATGCCCAGCGCCTGCAGCGTCCGGTTCCTCACTTCCATCGACTCGTCGGCGAGGAGCGGGATGAGGGCGCGGCCGTCGGCTTCCGTTCCGATCTTCCCGATGGCGGTGGCGGCCGCTCCCCGCACGCCCGCGTCCGGGTCCTGCAGGGCGGCCTGGAGCTCGCGCACCGCGGCCCGGCCGTCCAGGATCCCCAGGGCCAGGGCCGCATCCTGCCGGACGGACTTGTCTTCGTCGCGCAGGGCTGCGCCGAGCGCGGTGATGACCGAGGGATCGACGGGCGAGTACGGCGGCACCGAGGCACGGTCGTACTCGTCGGAGAAGATCTCCAGGAAGCGGTCGACGGGTCCGCTCCGCTCTCGCTCCGCGTACAGCTCCACGAGCGTCCCGAGGGCCTCCTCGCGGATCTGCGCATCCCCGTCCCCGAGCGAGGTCACGAGGGCCGGGACCGCCGCGAGGTCGCGGAGCTCGCCGAACGCCCGCACGACCTCCAGCCGGACCTTCGCGTCGGGGTCGCGCACCAGGGCGGCCAACGGGGGGATCGCCTCGCGCCGGCGGCTCTTGCCCAGCTCCGCCGCCGCCTCCGCGCGCGTCTTCGCGTTGGGGCTCTTGAGGTTGGCGACGAGATCCTCGAAGGAGGGCTTGCCCGCCCACGCCGAGGGCGCGGCGAGAGCGCTGGCCAACAGGCCAGCGCGACGAGGCGGAAGCGTCCTCCGCCGATCACTGGCGAAAATCGTGGACATGGTCGGCGATGATAGCAGATGCCCTCGCGGCCACGCCAGATCCGGCACGGCGGGCGGCCGCTCAGCGGACGCGGGCGACCGTTGAGCGCCGTGCGCAGGTAGCGGGGCGGTGAGGCCCGCGCCCTGGCCGGCCAGCGCCTCCGGCGTCCCCTGGAAGACCAGGTGCCCGCCCGTCCGCCCCGCCTTCGGGACCGAGGTCGATGACCCAGTCCGCCTGCTTGACCACGTCCATGTTGTGCTCGATCACGACCAGGGTGGCCCCCGCGTCCAGCAGGCGCTGCAGGCAGCCCAGGAGCTCGTTGACGTCCCCCATGTGGAGGCCCGTGGTCGGCTCGTCCAGCACGTAGAGCACGCGCTGCCCCGGTCGCCGCAGGAGGTGGGCGGCCAGCTTCACCCGCTGGGCCTCGCCGCCCGAGAGCGTGGTGGCCGACTGGCCCAGCCGCAGGTAGCCGAGGCCGATCTGCTCCGAGGACCTTGAGGCGCCGCGCGACCTTGGCCTGGCCCGCGAAGAAGTGGAGCGCCTCGTGCACCGTCATGTCCAGGACCTGGTCGATCGAGCGGCCCCGGTAGCGCACCTCGAGCACGGGAGGCCGGTAGCGCCGCCCGCCGCAGGCCTCGCACACGAGGTAGACGTCGGCCAGGAACTGCATGTCCACCCGGACCTGCCCGTCGCCCGCGCAGGCCTCGCAGCGCCCGCCCGGCACGTTGAAGGAGAAGTGGCTGGCGGTGAGGCCCCGGTTCGCGCGCGTCGGCCGTGGCGGCGAACAGCTCGCGGATCCCGTCGAAGGCCTTGAGGTAGGTGACGGGGTTCGAGCGGGGCGTGCGGCCGATCGGCGACTGGTCGACCACCATCGACCTCGTCCACGAACTCGGCGCCCTCGACGGCGTCGTGCTCCCCGAGCAGCTCGATCCCAGCGGCCCCTGCCGCTGCAGCAGCGCGCGCAGAGCACGTCGTGCACGAGCGTCGACTTGCCGGAGCCGGAGACCCCGGTCACGCACGTGAAGGCGCCCAGCGGGATCCTGACGTCGATCCCCTTGAGGTTGTGGGCTCGCGCGCCCCCGCACGACGAGCGAGAGGCCGTTGCCCGCGCCGGCGCTTCGGGGGGACGGCGATCGCAGGTCCCCGCGCAGGTACTTGCCGGTGAGGCTGCGCCCGTCCCGAGCAGCTCGGGGAAGCTGCCCTGGAACACCACGCGCCCGCCCTGCTCGCCCGCCCCGGGCCCGAGGTCGACGATGTGGTCGGCGGCGCGTCATGATCGCGGGGTCGTGCTCCACGACGCAGCACCGTGTTCCCCTGGTCGCGCAGGGCCTTGCAGGATGCCGATCAGCCGCTCCGTGTCGCGCGGGTGCAGGCCGACCGACGGCTCGTCGAGGACGTAGAGCGTGCCCACGAGCCCGGTGCCGAGGGAGGTGGCCAGCGCGATGCGCTGCGCCTCGCCGCCGGAGAGCGTCCCGAAGGGGCGGTCGAGCGTCAGGTAGTCGAGTCCCACGTCGGCGAGGAAGCCGAGCCGGCGGTCGATCTCGTAGAGGACCTTGCTCGCGACCGTCTTCTCCGTCTCCTCGAGGACGAGGGTCGAGAAGAACCGCCGGGCGTCGCGCACGGAGAGCGCCGCCCACCTCGTCGATGCTCTTCCCCCCCACCTTCACGCGCAGGGCCTCCGGCCGGAGGCGGCTGCCGACGACAGGCCGGGCATTCCTGGTAGCCGCGGTAGCGGCGAGAGGAAGACGCGGACCTGGACCTTGTACTTCTTGGCCTCCAGCCAGCGGAAGAAGCCGAGCACGCCCGGGAACTCCTCGTCGCCCTCCAGGACCTGCCGCCGCTGCGCCTCGTCGAGGCGCGCCCACGGCCGGTCCGTCGGGATGCCCGCGGCGGCGGCGAAGCGCCGCAGCTCCGCCTGCAGGCCGCGGTAGTGGGGCTTGCTCCAGGGCTCGATCGCTCCCTCCCCCAGGCTCTTCTCCTTGTCCGGCACCACGAGGTCGAGGTCGACCTCGATGAGGTTGCCGAAGCCGTGGCAGGCGGGGCAGGCCCCGAAGGGATTGTTGAACGAGAAGAGGCGCGGCTGCGGCTCCAGAAAGGGACGCGCGCAGCGCGCGCATTCGAACCGCTCGGAGAAGCGCAGGGTCGGCCCGTCCTTGACCACTGCCACCGCCTGGCCGGCGCCCTCGGCAAAGGCGATCTCCAGGGAGTCCACGAGGCGCGCGCGGGCCTCCGCCTCCACGGCCAGACGGTCGACGAGGACGAGCAGCTCCGCCCCCGCCTCCACGGCCGGCCCCAGGGCGTCCTCCGCCATGACCGTCTCCCCGTCCCGGAGGAGCCGGCCGAAGCCTCGCTTCCGGAGGCGGTCCAGGAGGTCGGCGAGGGGCGTCCCCCCGACGGCCAGGGGAAAGACCACGGAGAGCCGGGCCCCCGCGGGCAGCCCCAGCAGGCGGTCCGCCACGGACTCCGCGGTGTCCCGCTGCACCTCTTCTCCGCACGCGTCGCAGAAGGTGTGTCCCGCGCGCGCGAAGAGCAGGCGCAGGTGGTCGTGGATCTCGGTGCTCGTGGCCACCGTCGAACGCGGGTTCCGGGAGGGGCTGCGCTGCCTGATCGCGATGGCTGGGCAGATGCCGTCCATGGCGTCGACGCCGGCTTCTCCATCCGCTCCAGGAACTGACGGGCGTAGGCGGAGAGGCTCTCCACGTACCGCCGCTGCCCCTCGGCGTAGAGCGTGTCGAAGGCCAGGCTGCTCTTGCCCGACCCCGACACCCCCGTCACCACCACCAGCTTGCGGGTCGGGATGGTGACGTCGACTCCCTTCAGGTTGTGGACGCGAACGCCGCGGGCGACGATTTCTGCGGGCATGGCAACCCCTGATATTACCATGCCCGTCCGCGGCGACGGCGGTGACCGCGCTTACTCGAAGTATCCGGCCACGTCGATGATCACGTGCACCTTCGTCCGTGCGGCCTGCGCGACGTAGGCCCCGATCTCGCCGTCGGCGTCGAGCGCCACCACGGTATTGTTCCCGCGGGTCTGTCCCTCGCGGTAGCTGACGACAGCAGCGAGGGGCACGGAGAGGCCCGCCGGGAAGAAGCGCAGGTTCCCGGCCGCTTCCGCCCCCGTCACCGTGACGTTGAGGGCGACCGCCTGGGCGCTCGTCGGGATCCCGCAGTGACCGGCGAGCGCGAAGACCCGCGTGGAGCGTGCGGCGAGAGCGGGTCCCCCTATCGGAGCCGTGGACCCGGCGCGGGTGTCCACCACGCGACAGGGGGCGAGCGTGAAGAACTGGGTGGGCCTCGAGACCAGGGCGCTCACGGTGTCCGAGTCGTTGGCGGCCACCGGGTCGGGCTCATGGCCGGCGACGGAGGCGGTATTGCGCAACACCCCCCGCGCGCCCGCGGCCACCTCGACTTCGACGCTCACCGTATGCGTCTCTCCGGGAGGGAGCGGGCCCAGCGCGCACGTGAGCGTGTCGCCGTCCACGCTGCAGGCGCCTGGTCCCGGAATCGAGGCGAGGAAGCTGGTGCCGGAAGGCAGCACGTCCGTCACCGTCATGGCCGTGGAAGGCCACGGGCCGAGGTTGCCGACGGTGATCAGGTAGTCGAGCACGCCTCCCGCGGACACGGTATCCGCCGATTGCGTCAGGACCATCGCGAGGTCGGCGGCGGGGTCGAGGGTGTCGGTGTCGGTCGCGGAATTGTTGCCCGGGTACGGGTCCCTCACTGTCGCGGGCGCCGTCACCGTCGCCGTGTTCGAGAAAGTACCGACCGCCGACGACGACACGGTGCAGACCGCCGTGTAGGTGACGAACTGACCGGCGGGGATGCTCACTGTGTCCGAGATGCTCCCCGCAAACGGTCCCGACGTGCACGTCGCGCCCCCCGTTCCCGAGCACGTCGTGGTGCACGCGAGTGCGGCAGGAAGGGTGTCCGCCACCGCGGCCCCTTCGACCGCATCGGGGCCGGCGTTGGCCACGGTGATCGAGTAGGTCACGGCCTGGCCGGGCACCGCCGCGGCTCGACCGTCGGTCTTCCGGACCCACAGGTCGGCCGATGGCACCACCCGTCCCTCGAATACGTAGGCCGACCCGGCGTCAGGGCCGCCCGCCGTGTCGTGGGAGGGATCCCCGACCACTACCGTCTCCCCGGAGACGGACACGGATGCGCCGAAACCGTCGCCCGGCTGCGCGTCCGGCGACACGAGCCTCTCCTGCTCAACCCAGGCGGCGCCCACGCGCTCGAAGACGTAGGCCGCGTGCGCTCGGCCGGCGACGAGCCTGTCCCCTGAGACCTGCACCGAGCTGAAGGTGGTCGCACCGTCCGCGGTGGTGAGCACCTGCCGCTCGGTCCAGGTGGCGCCGGAGCGAACGAACACGTGTCGTCCGACGACGAGCGTATCCCCGTATATCGACACCGGCCCGCTGACCCCGACCGTCTGTTGCAGACTCCAGGAATCCCCTGACCGCTGGAAGACGTGAGTGGAGGAGCTGAAGGAGTCGGCAACTGCGAGCGTCTCTCCGTACACGGACACGGAGGAGCCGAACTGGTCGTAGTCCGCGCCCAGTGGTGAGAGGAGGTGTTGCTGCTCGGTCCACATCGTCCCCGAGCGTACGTACACGTACGCCACGCCCGTGTCGTAATAGGGTGGCCGACCGGGCCCGCCCACGACCGCGGTATCCCCGGATACGGAAACCGAGACGCCCAATAGCTGCGTCCAACTCTCGCCGAGGATCTGCTGCTCGCGCCAGAACGCCCCCTCGCGGACGAACGCGTAGGCGAAGCCGTAACCGTGAAAGCCCGCGGGCGCTCCAATGTCGGGGGCCCCGACTACGATCGTGTCCCCCGAGACCGCGACCGAGGTGCCGAAGTGGTCGTTCCCCCCGGCATTCGACGCGGTGAGCTTCTGCGTGCTCCACGCCGCTCCCGAGCGCATGAAGACGTAGGCCGAGCCCCCGGAATAGGCCAGTGGCCGGTCGTCGTCGGGAGCCCCGACCACGACCGTGTCCCCGGAGACGGAAACGGACTGACCGAAGTGATCGCTGGCGGTCACGTCGGAGGCGGGCGCCGACAGCTTCTCCTGCTCGGTCCAGGTCGTCCCGACCCGGGCGAACGCGTACGCCGCACCCGCGGCGGCGTCGGCGCGAGGCGCGCCCACCACGAGCGTGTCCTCGAAGAGCGATACCGAGGCGCCGAACTCGTCGTAGGCCGCCGCATCCGAGGCGGTGACCTTCGGCTGCTCGGCCCAGGTCGTCCCCGAACGCGCGTACACGAAGACGGTGCCCGCCGCCCCGAGGGATGCCCCAGAGCTAGGCCCTCCGACGACCGCCGTGTCCCCGAAAACCGACACGGAAGTGCCCGAATGGTAGGCCCCGGTATCCTGGGTCACGAGCTTCTGCTGCTCCGTCCACGTCGTCCCGGAACGCACGAACACGTAGGCCGCTCCCGTGGACGCGACCGCGCTCGGGGCACCGACCACGGCCGTGTCCCCGGAGATCGACACGGACCCGCCGAAGCCGTCGAACGCCGCCGCATCGGAGGCGATGAGCTTCGCCTGCTCGGTCCAGCTCGTCCCCCCCCGCACGAACACGTGCACCGCACCGGCCTCGGGACCGCTCGTGCCGTTCTCCCTCCCCGCGCCGACGAGGATGGTGTCGCCGGACGCCGATACGGAGCCGCCGAACGCATCTTCGTTGTTTCCGCCGGAGCCGTTGAACCTGGCCTGCTGGGTCCAGCTCGTCCCCGTGCGCACGAACACGTACGCCGCCCCCGCGCCGTCGGTTGCCGACGCGCCGACTACCGCCGTGTCCCCGGAGACCGACACGGAGGCGCCGAACGGGTAGGCGAAGGGGTCCGCCGTCATCAGCTTCTGCTGCTCTGTCCAGATCGCCCCCGAGCGGACAAAGACGTAGACCTTCCCGCCGCCGCTGTAGCTCGGGCGGGGTGCGCCGACCACCGCCGTGTCCCCGGAAACCGACACGGATCGGCCGAACTCATACCAAGGGGCGGCATCGGAGGCGGCGAGCCTGGCCTGCGGCATCCAGGCGTTTCCTGAGCGCACGTACACGTAGGCCGCACCCGCGTCCGTGCCGCCCGTGGTGTCTTCCTGAGGCGCGCCCACGACGAGCGTGTCGCCCGACACCGACACCGTGTTGCCGAAGCGGAGGTAGAGCTGGCCCACGGGATCGCTGGATCCGAGGAGCTGCGCGACCGGCACGAACGTGGGGTCCTCGGTCACCGGGGAACGGGCGTCCTGCGCCGTAACCGGAGCCGGGGCGGACGTCAGGACGAAAGCAATGAGCCCGAGGGCCGCGCCGCTCCGTCCGCTCCGCCCCCACGGAGACGGGAACCCACGTTCTGGATCATGAGGAGCCATCGTCGCCCTTCCGGGCCCGCGCGCTCGAGGGTCGATCAATATGGCAGAGGCTGCCTCGGCGGTCAATGAAGCATAGAGACCGGGCCGAGACCGCGGAAAGGCGGGCGGGAGCGGCTACTTGTCGTCGAAGGCCGAGGAGATCTTCTCTTTCGCCTTCGCCGCGGGCGCGGCTTCCTTGGCGGGGGCCTCGCCCATGCGCGCCTTGAGGGCGTCGAGGGCGGCGTCCACCTCGGTCTTCTGGCTGATCGCGTTGAGCTGCCGGTCCAGCTCGTCCCCCTCGGAGACCGCGATCGTGTCCATGGCCGAGAGCTTGTCCGACTGCTCCTGGATGGTCTCGGCGTGCTTGTCGAACACCGTGACCGCGCCGTCGATGTTGTACTCGTCGGTGATCTGCCTGCATCCTGCGCTGGGCTTCGTTCATCTGGTGAATGGCCTTCAGCTCGCCCAGCTGGCGGATCTTGCCCTGGACCCGCTCCTCCTCGACCTTGAGCTTGCCCCGGGCGTTGTCCGCGCGCAGCTTGGCCGCCTTGTAGGTCGCCTCCGCCCGCTCCGCGGTCGCCTTGGCCTCGACCTGGAGCTGGAGGGCCCGCCGGGCCAGCTTCTCGTTCCCCTGCTTGAGCGCCTCCTCGGCCTGCCGCTCCAGGTTCCGGACCCGCCCGCTCTGGGCGTCCCGCTCGCGCTTGGAGCGGGTCTCGAAGGCGATGGTGGTGGCGGTGGCCTCGCGGAGCGTGCGGAGATTGTTCGAGCATCTCCCGCACCGACTCCTCGAGCATCGGGATGGGGACCTGGGCTTCCGCCTCGCCGAGGATGGCGTTGAAGATAGCCGTGAAGAAGCGACCGATACGCGAGAACATGGCTGGCCTCCCTGGAGCGCGGGGAGGATAGCACGTCAGGGCCGGCGCGTGCGCGGCTTCTCCGGGGCGGCGGTGGTCGGCGCGGGGGGCTCCGTCACTCCCGCCAGCCTTCGCTCGGTGTCCCGCTCCGCCATGTAGCGCTGCGGGTCGCGGAGGAGCAGCTCGGTCCGGGGGACGAGCTCGAGGGCCTTGCTGCACCTGGGGATCCCAGGCCAGGCTCTTCTTGCGCGCCTCTCCCTCGCCGAAGACCTGGCGCAGGACCTCCTCCTGGATCTGCTGGGAGATCTCGTCGCGGTTGGCGGTGAGGTCCTCCTCCGTGAACTTCAGCTTCTGCTCGGCGAGGAAGGCCCGGAAGTCGGCGAGGACACGCTCGTCGACCTTGAAGTCCTGGGAGACGGGCTTGAGCTTCGCGGAGGCGGTGTCGGACCGCGAGCCCGTGCCCGCGATCTGGGCGCCCCCCTGGCCCTCCGCGGCCTCGAAGCTGCGCGCGAAGTCGATGAAGGCCTGCCGCCCGATCAGGGAGGAGACGAACTTCCCGTTGGTCTCCGGCTCCACGCAGTAGTCGGGGGTGATGCCGTCGCCCCCGAAGACCTTGCGTCCGGCGTCGGTCAGCTTGGCGTCGCCCGCGCCCTCCTCGCAGGCCTTGCGATCCTTGGGCGCGTAGTAGTCCTCGAGCGCGGTCGAGCCGTAGTCGCGCTGGATGGAGCGACCGGAGGGCGTGTAGTAGCGGGCGGTGGTGAGGGCGAGCGCGTAGCCGCGCACGTTGCGCAGGGGCATGATCGTCTGGACGAGGCCCTTGCCGAACGTGGTCTCCCCCACGATGAGCGCGCGGTCGTGATCCTGGATGGCTCCCGCCACGATCTCGGAAGCGCTCGCGCTGTGGCGCGAGGTCAGGACCACCAGGGGCAGGTTGGCGAAGGGGCTGTCGGTCTCCGTGATGTAGTTCGACTCGTCGCGCTTGGTGCGCCCGCGGGTGAAGACCACGAGCTGGCCCTTCTTCAGGAAGAGGTTCGAGACCGCGAAGGCCTGGTCGAGCAGGCCGCCGGGGTTGTCCCGGATGTCCAGGAGGACCGAGGTCGCCCCGCTCTTCTGCAGGCTCCGGAGCGCCTTCTCCAGCTCCCGCTCGCAGCCCTCGCCGTCCCCGGGCCGGCAGGCGGTGGTCTCGTTGAAGTCGGTGAGCCGGACGTAGCCCACGTCTTCGACTGGCCATGAAGAAGTAGGGGACGGAGTGCAGCGGGATCGCGTCGCGGATGACCGTGAACTCGAGGGGCTGGTCGTAGCCCTGGCGCAGGATCGTGATGCTGACCGGCGTTCCCTTGGGCCCGCGCAGGCGCTTGACCGCGTCGTCGATGGACATGCCGCGCGCGTCCTCGCCCTCGATGCGGCTGATGATGTCCCCCGCCCGGATGCCGAGGCGATGAGCGGGCGTCCCCTCGAAGGGGGCCACCACCGTGATGTTGCCGTCCACCGACTGCACCGTGATCCCGAGCCCGTAGTACGAGCCCTTCTGGCGCTCCTGGAGGCTCGTGTACTCGCGGGCCTCGAAGAAGTTCGAGTGCGGGTCGAGGGTGCGGAGCATCTCCCGGATCGAAGACGCGACCAGCCGCTCGCTCTTGACCTCCTCCGCGTACTCCTCCTCCACCGCCCCCACCATCGCGGTGTAGAGGCGCAGGTGGTCGGAGAGCCGGCTCCCGCCGGCCAGGGCGCGGGACCCGAAGAAGCCGCCCAGGAGCGTGGACGCGGCGAGGATGATGAGGCAGAGGGCCCCGAGTCGCGTGATCTTCTTCATCACGTCGATCATAGCAGAACCTCCCGCGAACGCCCTCGGCGAGGGAGGATTCTAGGCGGTCCCGTCCATCTCCACCGCCGCCCGGGCGCGCGCCCGACGCCGCCGCTCCACGAGCAGGACCACGAGAAGGAGCGCGGCCACCAGGCCGAGCAGCAGCGGGAACCGCTGTGCGCACCAGGCGTCGATGCCGATGAGCAGCTGCCGCGCCTCGTCGCCGTACACGACGCCCAGCGTCCCCCAGAACGCGTACCGGAGGCCGCGGGCCAGGAGGAGGGTCAGGGCAAAACGGAGGTAGGGGAACCCGAAGACGCCCGAGGCCAGCACGAAGACCTTGAAGGGCATCGGCGGGGGGAGGACCGCGGGCACGGCGAGGGCGAGGATGCCCCAGCGCCGGTAGGCCTGCTGCGTGCGCGCGACCCACTCCGGTCCGAAGCGCCGACCGAGCAGCCCCTCCCCTCCCACACGCCCGATGCCCCAGAGGAGCGAGCACCCCGCCAGCGAGCCCAGCGCGGCCATGAGCACGAACATCCACACCGTCGACGGGTTGGCGAGGGCCGCGCTGATCACCAGGAAGTCGTTGATCTCGGGAAGGCTGAGAAAGGAGGAGTCGGCGAGGGCGACGAGGAAGATCCCGAGAGGTCCGAGCGTGGGCAGCAGCACGGCTTGCACCCACGCGACCAGCTTGAACATGCGTCTAGCTTAGCCCGAAACGTCGCCCCGCCGCGGGACGACATTTCGGGGCGCGCGACCCGGCTAGAAGCGGATGTGCAACCCGACGGTGACGCTGAAGCCGGAGAGGTCGATCTGGTTCTCGAGGCCGGGCGCATTCGGCGAGAAGTCGTCGCCCATCGTCTCGAGCGGCGCCCACAGGTAGCGACCCTCCGCGGTCAGGAAGAAGTCGGGGCTCAGGGCCACCCGCAGGCCCACCGCGCCATGCAAGCCGGGCTGGACGCCATCGGCCTGGAAAGAGTCGGCGATGACCGGGAGCTCGGGATCTTCGAAGTCCACGAAGTCGCCGAACTCCTTGTATTGCCAGAAGACCGCGTCCGCGCCCACCGCCAGGTACGGGGCCAGCTTCGCCTTGCGGCTCGTGGGCACGAAGCGGAGCGACACCCCGACGGGGATGATGTCGAGCTCCAGCGTCTGGAAGATCTCGTCTCCGTTGTGCCGGACGTAGTCGCGGTAGCTCGTGTCGACACTCTTCCCGTAGCCGTCCACGGAGAACCCGAGCTCGACGTTGTTCGCCACCTTCATGCTGTACTCGATCCCCCCGTACCAGCCGTCGAAGTCGCTGCTGGGATCGACGGTATACAGTGACCGGTCGTCGTGGAACAGGGTCCCCTCCGCACGCGGGAAAAAGGCACCCACGCGCAGGTCCAGGCTGCCCGCGGAAACGGACCGCGCCGCCGCGGCCATCAGAAGGACGGTGACGAAAGCCAGCGATCGTCGCACGGGTCTCCTTTCGCGGCCCCCGGAGGGGCGTCGCCGCTCGCCCCTTGCCGAAGCAGGAACGGTGCCAGCACCCCGGTCCCGCCATCTGCGTGAGCCCTCGCAACCTGCGGCCCCGGGTCTTTTTGGCGATTGTCCTCCACTCAGGACGCGGAGCTTGCTCGCCAGCCACCGGCACCGGCTACGGCCAGCCTGCCATACAATGCCCGCGCCGCGGACGACGACCTGCCGGATCGGCCGGCATCACTCCGTTGTCAACGAGCTCATGCCATGACCCGCACCGGGCGCGGCGCATCGTCTTTACTGGGGCTTCTCTTCTCCCTCTGTGCGAACGCTTCCGCCCAGACCTCGGACTCGGCGGGAGAGTTCTGGCCGCGCTTGAACACCTACTACCAGCTCCCGGCGCGCCTACGCCTTCAGGGATTCGTCGGGGGCGACGAAACGGAGGACTCCTCCTATCGACAATTCAAGGTGGGAGGGCAGCTCAGCCACCCGCTCAAACCCATCCACACGTCGCATCTTTCCAACATCGACCAGAACAAGGAACACCACCTCGCGCTCGACGTCGGCTACGAATACCTCGACACGACCTCTGGAGGGTCGGGCCACGAGAACCGCGCCTGGGTCCAGGCGACGCCGAGCCTGCGTCCCGCTGCGCGTCTTTTCGTGGCGGATCGGAACCGGCTCGAGTTCCGCTGGAAGAACGGCGAGTACTCTACCCGCTACCGTAACAAGCTCACGGTCGAGCTCGACCTTCAAACCGGGGGCTTCCGCTTCACGCCCTATGCCGCCGGCGAGGTCTTCTACGAGTCTGCCCCCGGCTGGTACACGAGCCAGATCAGCGTGGGCGTGCAGATGCCCTACCAGAGGCTAGTGATGATGGACACCTACTACCTTCGGCAGGACTGCAACACGTGCTCGCCCAGATTCCTGAACGTCTGGGGCCTCACGCTCAACCTCTACCTCCGCAACGGGAGCTAACCTGGGGACGGGCTGGTAGCTGATGGCCGGCGGCGGCGCCCCTGTGAGCGGCGGGCAGGGCCGGACGCCTTTCACGGCGAAAAGGACGTAGGCCAAGAAGAAGAGCGAGATAAACATGGAGGCGGCGTCCGGATTCGAACCGGAGAGTAGAGGTTTTGCAGACCTCCGCCTTAACCACTTGGCTACGCCGCCGAACCGATCGACTATAGAGGAGTACGGAGAAGTGAATCAACTCGGACGAGCACCGCGCCTTGACGCGTCCGGGCAGGCCGTCTATATTTTCGGGAGGCAGGGCGGGAATAGCTCAGTGGTAGAGTGCGACCTTGCCAAGGTCGAAGTCGCGGGTTCGAATCCCGTTTCCCGCTCCATCCCCTCCCGCAGTGATTCACGAACCGTCGGCGTCGAACGCGCCGGGCTCGTGGCGCACCTCCCGGCCGTCCACGGAGACCACGTCGAAGCGCAGGTCGGTCTCCGATAGGCCCCGGGCGGCGGCATAGAGCCGGGCGGCGCGCACCAGGCGCTGCCGCTTCCTCCAGGTGACCGCTTCCACGCCCAGCCCGTGGGAAGCGGTGCGCCTCTCCTTCACCTCGACGAATACGGTGATGGACCCCAGCCGGGCCACGACGTCCACCTCCCCGGACCGGCAGCGCCAGTTCCGCTCGAGGATGCGGTAGCCCCTGCGTTCGAGCCAGGCAACAGGCGGTGTCTTCCCCGCCCGCGCCGGGAAGCCGTTTCAGCGCTTCCGCCGCCACTGCGTCCCCTTCGGGGTGTCCTCCAGGACGATGCCCATCGCCTCCAGCCGGGCACGGGCCGCATCCGCTCGCGCGAAGTCGCGGGAGCGCCGGGCCTCCTGCCGCTCGTCGAATAGGGCCTGCTCCTCGGCGGAGAGCCGATCCTCGAGGGCCGCGGGAAGGAACACGCCGAAAACTGAATCCATGTCGCCCAGGAGCGACCGGAGGAGCCGGGCCCCCTCGCGGGTCATCACCCCCTGATTGATCTGGTGGAAGGCGTCGTTGACGAGGCCGTGCACGGCGGCGAGGGCTTCGGGCGTGTTCAGGTCGTCCGACAGCGCGTCGTCGAACTCCCGCTTCCTCGTCTCCGCGGTGGCCAGGGTTTCCCGGTGCGCGGGTCCTTCCGGGCCTTCCTTCTCCTGAGTGGTCAGGCTCTCGATCACCCGCCGGATCCGTTCCAGACCACCCGCCGCCCCGGTCAAGGCCTCGAACGTGAAGTTCAGCGGCTTGCGGTAGTGCGAGCTCGCGAGAAGGTAGCGGATCGCTTCCGGGGAGTGCCCCCGCTCCACGAGCTCGGGGATCAGGAAGAAGTTCCCCTTGCTCTTCGACATCGTCTCGTTCTCCACCATCAGGTGCTTGACGTGTACCCAGTGGCGGACGAAGGGCTTGCCCGTCGCTCCTTCGCTCTGCGCGATCTCGTTCTCGTGGTGCGGGAAAGATCAGGTCCTCTCCCCCGCAATGGAGGTCGAACGTCTCCCCCAGGTACTTCATGGACATGGCCGAGCACTCGATGTGCCAGCCGGGGCGCCCCCGGCCGAAGGGCGCGTCCCAGTGGGCCCACTCCGGCTCGTCCTCCTTTGCCTTCCAGAGGACGAAGTCGCGCGCGTTCTCCTTGTCGTACTTGTCGGTGTCCACGCGCGCTCCCGCCTGGATCCCCGCCACGTCCAGCCGGGAGAGCTTCCCGTAGGCCGGGAAGGAGGCGATGCGGAAGTAGACGCTGCCCTCCGCGGTGTAGGTGTGGCCGCGGGCGGTGAGGCGCCCGACGAGATCGACCATCTCCGGGACGTGGTCGGTGGCCTTGGGCAGGAACTCCGGCCGCTCCATCCCCAGCCGCGTCATGTCCTCCTCGAAGGCGCGGATGTACTCGGCGGTGAACTCCGTGAGCGTCTTCCCCGCCGCCTGCGCCTGCTGGATGATCCGGTCGTCCACGTCCGTGATGTTGATGACCTCCCTCACCCGGTATCCCTTGTACCTCAGGGTGCGGCGCAGCAGGTCCGATGCGACCAGCGAGCGATAGTTGCCGATGTGGCCGCGGTTGTAGACGGTCAGGCCGCAGACGTACATCCCCACTTCGGGGGGATTCTGGGGAGAGAGCGGCTCCACCCGCCCGGTCAGCGTGTTAAACAGCCGCAGGGCGGTCACAGGGCCTTGAGGATGAGCGCGGTGAGGTCGTCGCCGCAAGGGCCCCCCGTCCAGTCGTCGACGGCCTGGACGAGCGCGCGCAGCAGCTTCGGCCGCGCTCTCGGGCCGGGCGGCGCGCAGGGTGGCGCACGCCCGCTCGTCGCCAAACTCCTGGTCCGCCGGCGACAGCGCCTCCGTCACCCCGTCCGTGACCATGCCCAGGACGTCGCCGGGCTCGAGGACGATCTCCCCGACCTCGTAGGCCCCGTCCTCGAGCAGGCCGAGGGCGGGGCCGCCCGCGAACAGCCGCTCCACGCGCCCTCCGCTCCGCGCCAGGTACGGCGGCACGTGCCCGGCGTTCACGTAGTGGAGCCGCCGGCTGCGAGGGTCGAGCTCCGCATAGAAGACGGTCACGTACTTGTTGGCCTGTGTGCTCGCGAACAGGAAACGGTTGAGGCGCCACATGAGGACGGCGGGGGGCGCGGTTCCCGCGAGGGCCTGGAGAGAGGCGTGAACGGAAGCCATGAGGATGCTGGCCGGCGTTCCCTTCCCGGAGACGTCGGCCACGGCCAGGGCCAGCCGGTCCCCGCTCAAGGGGATGAAGTCGTAGTAGTCGCCCCCCACTTCGTGGCAGGGGCGGCTCATCGCCGCCACCTCGAAGCCCGGGATCTGCGGGGCAGCCGCTCGGGAACAGGCTCTGCTGGATCTCCCGAGCGATCTGCAGCTCGCGGTCCTGACGCTGCTTCTCGAGCTGCATCCGGTGGAGCCGCGCGCTCTCCAGCGCGGCCAGGGCCTGGCGGGCCAGGGTCTGCGCAAAGTCGTGGTCCTCTTCCGTGAAGGGGGCGCCCGACGCCCGGTCCCCCACCGCGAGCAGACCGTCGACCTTCGTCCCCGCGGTCAAGGGCACCGCGAGGCCCATGCGCGAGCGTAGCAGGCGCTCCTTCAGGAGACCCTCGGGCAGGTCTTTGACCGCGGTTGGCCCGCGGAGGCTGGCCAGCGTGTGGAGCGCCTCCACGGACAGGACCGGTGACAGGTCGTCGCTGCGGGTGCCCCGCTCGTGAACGAGACCGAGCCCGCCCGGCCCCGGGAGGTAAAGCGCACACCGCGAGACCACGAACTGCCCCATCACGGTGGTGGTGAACAGGCTCTTGATCGCGTCCTCTTCCAGGCTCGCGGTCAGCTCGCGGCTGATGTCGAAGAGATTGTGGAGCTGGAAGATCTTGACGGAAAGCCGTTGGTTCACGCGCCGCAGCTCGTCGTAGATGAGCCCGTTCTCGATGGGGGTGGCCGCGCAGGCGGCCACGCTCCGCAGGAACGCGAAGTCCTCCTCCGCGTAGGGACGTCCTTCCGCGCGGGGCCCGAGCCCGAGCACGGCGATCGTCTCGTCCGGCCCGGGTCACCGGGCAGACGATCTCGAGCCCCATCTCCCGCCGAGCCCGGCCTTCCGCAGGGGCGGGCTCGGCGGGCGCGGTGCCGGGCTCCAGAACCTCTGGAGTGCCCGCGGGCAGGCCCCGGCTCGCCCGCCGCCGGTATCCCCCATCCTCTTCCCGTACGAACAGCACGCCCCGCGCCACCTGCAGCTCGCCCATGACGATGAGGAGGGCGGCGTCCAGGATCTCCTCTCCCGCGAGCCCGGAGCTCAGGGTGGTGCTGAGGTCCAGCAGGGAGATGAGCTCGGACATGCGCTTCAGGAGGGGGGGCTCGCGCCCCTCGCGACGGAACTGGTCGAGGGCCCTCTGGTAGGGATAGACGACGGGCGTGGGCATGGCGGCGGTCAGCCGCGCGCGGGGGGCGTCTTGCGCTTGATCAGGCAGCAGACGTTGCCCCGGGCGCCGCGTTGGAAGGTCACCGAGTCCATGATCTTGCCCATGAGGTGGACGCCGAGGCCGCCCTTGCGGCGCTCGCTGACGTAGCGGCGGAGGTCCACCCGCGGCACCGCCTTCGGATCCACGGTGGCCCCGTTGTCGACCACGTCCACCCGAAGATTCTCCCCGCGGTCCTCGAAGCGCAGCTCCACCGCGCGATCGGTCGCCCCGCGATAGGCATGCTCGAGCACGTTGGTGGTGGCCTCGTCCACGGCGAGGGCCACGCCGTCCGCGGTGGCCGGTTCGAACCCCGCCGTCTCCGCCATCTTCTTCGTCACTTCCCGCACCAGCGAGAGGAAGACCGTCTCGCTGGGAACGACCATCACCAGCGCGGGCTTCGCCCCGCGCGCCGGCCGGGCCGAGGGGGCGGCCTTGCCGGGCTTGGCCGCTCGTCCGGACCTGGCCGTCCTCCCCGCCTTGCGGGCCGGCTTCCCGGAGCGCGCCCTCACGCTCCGTCCTGCCCTTCACCGCGGAAGCTGAGGACCGCCTCCATCTCGGAGGGGAAGATCCGGTAGAGGTGATTGAAGCCGAGGATCTCGAAGATGTTGAGGACGGTCTCGTTCAGCTCGCTGATCCGGAGGTCTCCGCCGTTGCCGCGGATCTCCTCGATCGCCCCCATGATCGCGCCCAGGCCCGCGCTCGCTATGTACTGGAGGCCCGCGCAGTTCAGCACGATCTTGTAGCACCGGCGGTCCAGGGCCTTCTGAATCTCGCCCTCGAAGAGCCGCACGGTGTGAGCGTTGATGAAGCCGCGGGGGTAGAGGAGGACCACGTCGTCCACTTCCCGGGTCTGCATCTCCAGCTCGGTCATGGGTCCCGGCCGACTATAGCCTGTCCCTCAGGGCTTCTCCAGGACGACGCCGTCCGCGGCCAGGGTGCGGCGCGCGGCCTCCGCGTCCTCCCGGATCTGCTTCACCAGGGAGTCCGGTCCGTCGAAGCGCCGCTCGTCGCGCAGGCGCTCGCGAAACTCCACGCGCAACGCCGCCCCGTACAGGTCCCCGTCGAAGTCCAGGAGGTGCGCCTCGAGGGTCGTCTCCCCGCCCCCGAAGGTGGGCCGGCGGCCCAGGTTGACCACCGCGGCCCGGGGCCCGCCCGCCGGGAGCACGCGGCAGGTGGCGGCGTATACCCCCGGACGAGGCAGGGTCTCGTTCCGGAGGGCGAGGTTCGCGGTGGGGATGCCGAGGGTCCGGCCCCGGCCGTCGCCGCGCACCACGTCGCCGTCCACGAAGAACGGCCGGCCGAGGAGGTCGCGTGCCGCCGCGACCGCACCGCGCGCGAGCGCCTCCCGGATGCGGGTGCTGCTGATGGGCGCCCCCTCGTGCGTCACCGGCTCCACCGCCACCACGTCGAAGCCCAGATCGTCGCCCAGCCCCCGGAGAAGCGGCACGTCGCCGGCGCGCCCCCGGCCGAAGCGGAAGTTCGATCCGACCACGACGCGCCGGGCGCCCAGGGCCCTTCGGAGCACCGCATCCGCAAAATCCCGGGGCGTCTTGCCCGACAGCTCGACCGTGAACGGCAGGAGCGCGAGCCGGTCCACGCCCAGGCGGGCCAGCAGCTCCTCCTTCTGGTCCGCGGTCATGAGGGCTTCCGGAGCGCGATCGGGGCTCAGCACGTGGGAGGGATGGGGGTCGAAGGTGAGCACCACGGAGACGCCCCCCGAGGCCTGCGCCCCCTCGACCGCCGCCGCCACCAGCGCCTGGTGGCCACGATGGATGCCGTCGAAGTTGCCGACGGTCACCACCGGAGCCGGCCAACCCCGTGGCTCCAGGCTATCCAGCCGCACTCGTTGCATGCGACGACCTACCCGGGCACCCGATCAGGGCAGGCTTCGCTCGATCACGAAGCCGGCGCGGTCCCTCCCGCCCTCGTCCACCGCGCTCAGAAGGTACCCGTTGCCGTTCGGGAACCATCCGGGCACGTAATGGTAGGGACGAGCCGCGAGGTCCTTCATGTAGCTCTGGTCCGCGAGCCCCTCCGTAACGAGCTCGCCCAGCGAGCGCGCGGGGACGCCCGTCAAGAGGTAGTGGGCCTGCAGGCCCCGGTCCAGGCGCTGCAGACGGGTGAGGCTCACGCCCTCCCCCACGAGCGTGAAGACCCCGGTGAGGGCGGAGCCGAGGCCGGTCACCGCGAACGGCGCGCGAAGCTGGGCGAGAACGCCCATCGCGGAGAGCAGCAGCACCATCGCCACCACGATGTAGCCGGGGGTCGAGGACGCGATTCCCTTCCCCGCCTCCTCCACCGCGAGACGCGCCTCTCCGCGCCCCGCGGGAGCGATGATGTTGCGGTTCAGGAAGTCGAAGAGGGTGCGGCATACCTCGAACTCCCCCAACCCGGTGGCGTCGATCACGGCCTGCACGGTGCGCGTCCCGTCGACGCGCCGGAAGATGCGCTCCTCGTCGGGGGTGAGGCGGATCTTGCTCGTGGAGCTGGCCGCGCTGCGCCGGGGCTCGGAGAGGCCGGGCAGGTCCTCGGAGCCGCCCACGCCCACCTCGATCAACCCGGGATCGACCACGGTCCGGAAGACGATGTCGAAGGAGGGGATCCTCTTCTCGATGATGGGCCACTCGTCCACCATGCGGATCCCTTCCATCAGGATGAAGTCCGCGCTCATGGGGACGAAGTTATCCCGGTCGTAGTCGACGCTCTCGGCGGGAGCGAAGCTGTAGTGCCCGTCCCGCCACCGGAAGACCTTGAACACGATCTGCGCGACCTGCACCTGGAGGGCGTCCTTCAGGTCCTTGCCCGTGATGAAGTCGTTCGTGGCCAGGATGTGGCCCAGGCGCTGCAGGGTCTGCTTCTGGGTCTGGAGAACCTCCTCCAGGCGCTCCTTGCTGATCTTGCCCTGCTTGACCAGCACGTTGCCCAGGCGGTCCTCCAGACGCTTCGAGTCGGAGTCGGCGGAGACCACCATGCCGTTCTCGAAAGCGACGGTCACCGTCTCCTTCTCGTTGTTGAGGGTGAGGATCCCGGTCTTCCTCTGCAGGCCGATGAGCTGGAAGATGTCCGGGAGCCCGAAATCCTTGATCGTCCCTTCGAGGGCCATTCGCTACCTCAGGCCGCCCGCCCACGCCGGGGGGCGCCCGCTCGCCGGACCGGCGCGGCCGACTCGAACTCGGGACGTCCGCGGTTGGCGAGCACCCACGTCGCGACGAGAAGGACGACGGCGAGGCCGAGGCCCCAGGGCTTGGACAGGGCAGAGGGCGCTTCCGTGACGGGAAGGACGCGCCCGGCGAGGAGGGCGAGAGACGCCACCGCGTACCAGAGGAACGCGAGCGACAACCCGAGCAGCGTTTGCTGCGCGTAGAGCTGGCCGGCCCCGGGAGAGACGACGGACAGCAGCCGGAAGATGCGGCTGCGCCGCGCGTCGACCTTCTGGACCTCGAGCAGCTTCTTGTTCCGGGCCGGCCCCGAGACCCCGTCCCGCACCATGAACAGGTGATGGCACTGCGTGCAGAGCTCGCCGATCACCGCCCCCAGGTGACAGCGACGGCAGAAGGCCGTCCCGCACTTCACGCAGTGCATCGTGAACGATCGCTTGCCGCGCCAGGCGGAGACCAGCACCACGACGAGCGCGAAGATCCCGACCCCGGCCGTGAACCGGTTGAGCGCCGAGGCGAGGAGAACGGGCCCCGGGGCGGGAAGCGGCGATCGGGTCACGTTCTTGATCGCCACCCCCGAGGGCGTCCCCGCGAACTTCGCCCACACCTGATCGGGGCTGAGGTTCAGGTCCACCACTGCATAGTTCCCGTTGTCGTACTTCCAGGTCCGGTCGTAGACCGCGACCACTCCCGGGTCCAGGCGGTCGGCGTGGCTACGCGCCTCCTGCGCGGGCTGGTACTCGAACTTCTGCAGGTGGGCCAGGGACTGGTTGTAGTGGAAGGTCGCGATCAGCGCGGGCGAGCCCTCGCCCGAGGCACCCTGCTGGTAGCGGGCGATCGCCGAGGCGAGCTCGCCCTTGGCATACTCGAGGTTGGCCAGGTTGTTCTTGGCGATGCCGTCGTTCGGGTCGACCTGGAGGAGGGACCGGTAAAGCTGTGTGGCCTCGTCGTAGCGACCCGCTTTCTTCTGGTGCGCGGCCAGGAGGTAGACGAGGTCCCGGTCGTCGGGAGATTTCTTGATCGCGGCCTCCAGGTCCGCCACTGCGCGGGAGTCGGCGCCTCCGTCCAGCGCCGCCGCCGCCGCCCAGAACAGGGGATTGCGCGCCGCGAGCAGGCGCGACTCCAGGAAGCCCACCGCGGGCCCCACCCCCACGCTCAGGAGCAGCAGGAAGACCGCCACCGTTTTCTCGAGGCCGCTCAGGTAGACGAACAGCAGGGCCAGCCACCACAAGGGCAGCCAGCCATAGCCCTGGAAGCTCACCACCGGCAGGAAGAGCAGCACCACCCAGAAGGCGAGCGAGACCGCGCGGCTCCGCGCCGGGCCCAGCGACTCCAGGAGGTCGTGGCGCAGCAGCCCTCCGTGGCGGGTGAGCATGGCGAAGGCGAAGACGGCGGCCAGCGCGAGCGAGACGAGAAGCACGACGGGCACGAGCAGGGTGATGCCGAGGAACTCGCCGCGGAGCGTGGGGAGCCGCGCGAGCACGCCGGACACGGTGTTTCCGATCGCCGCGACCAGGCCGAAGGGGCCCTTCTTGCTGTCCTCCAGCGCCAATCCCAGATGCCCGTCGGGCAGGTTGGGGGCCAGGGCCAAGGCACTCCGGAACGCGTCCTCCGCGCGATCGAGATCGCCCTTCTTGAGCCGATCCTCCCCCAGGGCGGTGAGGGCGAGGCCGATGGTGTCGAGGTTCAGGACGTTGCGCTCGATGCGGAGGCGGCGGATCTCCGCGAAGGTGCGGCGGGCGTTCTCGGCGTCGCCCGCGCGATCCGCCTTCAGATAGGAGGCCCACAGCGCCTCGAAGCTCGTGCCCGGCATCTGGGTCCCGCGGACGTCGATCACCCTCTCGGGGGTCCGCGCGGCGAAGGAGGGAACGGCGAGCAGCGCGAGCAGGCCCGCCGCGAACGCTCTCCTCACGCTCCGCTCACCCTGGCCTTGGCCACATACTCCATGCGCAGCTCGAAGAGGACACCGTCCAGGAGCTGATCCTCGGCGGAGGTGCGGCGCGTCTCCGTCTTGTCCTTGAGCATCTCGAGGATCGCGATGAGCGAGCGGGATCCCTCGAGCGCATCCTTCGGCGACGCCCCTTCGGGAAGCCCTTCACCGGCGAGGAGCGCCGCCGCCTGGCCGGCCAGCGACAGGACGAAGGCGGAGAAGTCGGCCTTCTCCCCCGTAACCGCGGCCCGGCCCTCGAGGGGAGCCTCGCGGGGGTCGACCGCCCGCGTGTCCACCGGGGCCTCGCTCGGCCGCGCGGGCTCGCTCCGGGGCTGGCCGTCCGGCGTGAAGTGTCGCCGGTCGCTGACCGTGAAGGGCTTCTCCCTGTCGCTCATCCCCTGCCGTCCGCGGCCCTCTACCGCCTGACGCTCAACACGTTAGGTGCCCGTGGCCGTCCCTGTTCGCCAGGGACTGAGCCCCAGAATGTTAGCACAAACTGGAGCGCGCCTACCGGACGCGAGCGGTGAGGCCACTCGCGAAGGTGCTGACCCACACGCGGTTGCCGTCCGTGGACACCGTCACGGCCCCGTCCCGATCCGTGCGCAGGACGAGGGCCCCCTGGCGTCGGTACCGCTCGATCACCTCGGGGTGTGGATGCCCAAACGGGTTGCGTCTGCCCGCGGAGACGATGGCCACGCGCGGAGAGACGAGGGCGACGAAGCGGGGATCGCTGCTCGAGCGGCTGCCGTGGTGGGGCACCTTGAGCACGACGGAGGGGGGCGGGTCCAGCACCTGCTCGGCCGCCCTCTCGATGTCCCCCGTGAGGAGCAGGCGCACCGTCCCGTACTCCAGGGCCACCACCACCGAGTCGTCGTTGCGAACTTCCCGGCGGGGCCGAAGCGGCGGAACCGGCCCGATCACGCGGACGCGCACGCCGTCCCAATCGGCGGAGACGCCCCGGGCCACGGAGAGCCTGCGAACACCTGCGGCGGAGAGCGCCTCGTCGAGCCGTAGGTAGCCGGGATCCGCGGCGGGCGCGGGTCCCTCCCAGGCCTCCCCCACCGCGAACGCGCGCAGCAGGAACGTGACGCCGCCCACGTGGTCGGGATGGGCGTGGGTGAGCACCATCGACTCGATGCGCCGGATCCCCATGCTCCAGAGAAACGGGGCGACCACGGTCTCGCCCAGGTCGAAGCGGCCCTCGGAAGCCCCCCCAGCGTCCACCACGAAAACGTGACCGCCCGGAGTCCGCACCACGATCGCGTCACCCTGGCCCACGTCCAGGGCCGTGAGATGCAGACGGCCGTCCACGCCGCGGGGGCCCGGCCCCACCAGGATCAAACCGACGGCGAGCGCGAGCAGGGCCAAGCCACGGACCCGGCGGCCGCGCACGAGAAGCACGAGGCCCGCCACGTGGGCGGACCAGGCGAGCCACGACGGCGCGGGCATCCGGGGATCCAGTCCCGGGGAGACGAGGCCCAGCTCGCTCGAGAGCAGCAGCGCGTGCGCGGTCAGCCAGGCGAGATGGCCCACCAGGGGGGCGAGCGCGACCAGAAGCCCCGCGCAGAGGAGCACCGCCGTGCCCGCGAGGAGCACCGCGGAGGAGAGCGGCACCGCGAGCAGGTTCAAGAAGAGGCCGGCCGGGGCCACGCGGTGGAAGTGGAGGGCGAGGAGGGGCGCGAGCGCCGCCTGCGCCGCGAGCGAGGCACAGAGGGCGCGCTCGGCTCCGAAGGGCAGATGCGGCAGGCCGGCGGCGAGAGGTGCCGTGAGGAGGAGCAGGCCCAGGGTCGCTCCGAAGGAGAGCTGGAAGCCCACGTCCGTCACGTTGGAGGGACGATGGACGAGCAGGGCCAGCGCGGCCAACCCGAGGAGGTTCGCGAGGTCGGCGTCCAGGTCGAGGGCGCGCCCCGCGAGCAGGACGACGGCCATGAGGCTGGCCCGCACGACGGGCACGTCGCCGCCCACGAAGACCGCGTAGAAGACGGCGGCCCCGCCCCCCAGCACGGCCTGGAGCGTGGGCGAGGCCCCCCATCGTCGCGCCCCCGCGACCAGGAGCCCGACCACGAGGGCCACCTGCGCGCCCGAGAGGGCCAGCACGTGGTACGTCCCGGAGACGCGGAAGGCTTCGGCCGTGCGCTCGTCGAGGCCGGCCCGGTCACCCAGCACCATGGCCCGGACGAGCGACTCCTCCTGGCCGCGGGGGACGAAACGGCGCAGCGCCCGTCGGGCCCAGCTTCGTGCTCTCGCCATCGCCCCGGAGGCCCGCTGCACGGAGAGGAGCTGGACACTCTTGACCTGCCCGAGGGCGGCGAGGCCCTCGTGCCGGGCCCATTCGCGGGGATCGTCCCCTCCCGGGTTCTGGTAGCCGGCGACGCGACGCAGAGTGGCCCAGGCGCGGACACGGTCCCCGTCCTGCACCTCCGGGGGCTGGACCCGCCCGAAGACGTCCAGACGCACGACACCCGCGCGCTCCTCGGGGCGGCCCGCCACCGTGAGGCGCTCCACGGCAAGCGTCACCCTCAGACGATCGGGCCGCGCCTGTCCGTCGCCGCGGGCCCGGCCCTCGACGAAGACGAGGGCGGCCTCGTCCGGCTGCGTCTCCACCCAGAGCCGGAGCGGCGTCCTCTCGTGCTCCAGGCGCTCGAGGGCCGCGCCGGCGGCGCCGAGGGCGACCGCCGACGCTCCGAGCGCGACCAGGGCCGCCCGACCCGACACCGCCCGGAGCGCCAGGCCCAGCAGGCACGCCGCCAGGGCGATGAGGATCGCGCTCTCCCGCCTCTCCGCGGACTCCCCCACCCGGCAGCCGAAGGCCAGGCTCGCGGCAAGAAAGAGAAGCGGACGCGGCATCGTCGCGCGACTCTAGGTCGCGCGAGGTGCGCGGGCGGCCCGATCAGGACAGTTTGGCGACCGTCACAAGGCCGGGGCGGGCACCAGCCGCACGACCGTCTCGAGGTGGTAGGTATCCGGGAAGAGGTCGAACGCTCGCACGGTGTCCGGGCGGTAGCCGTGACGACCAAAGGCGGCCAGGTCGCGGCCGAGCGTGGGCGGGTCGCACGACACGTACACGATCGCCTTCGGCCGACGTCCGGCGATGCCGGCGACCACGGCCGGGCCCACCCCCGTGCGCGGCGGGTCGAGAACGATCCTCTCCTCGGCCTGCGCGCGCCGGCGGAGGAGCGCCTCCCCCACGTCCGCGCAGAGGACGCGCACGTTGTCCAGTCCGGCCGCCCGCACGTTCGATTCCGCGTCCTCCACCGCGGTGGCGCTCGCCTCCACCGCGAGCACCTCCGTGGCCGCGGGGGCGAGGGGAAGCGAGAAGAGCCCGACCCCCGCATAGAGATCCAGCACCGGCCCCCCCGGCGGCACGAGCTCGACGACCGACCGGGCCAGGTCTTCGAAGAGGAAGCGATTCCCCTGAAAGAAGGACGAGACGTGGGCGCGCAGCGCGAACCCCAGGGCGGGCGCCACCACATGGGGGTCCCCTCGCAGGGCGAGAAAGCGCCTGGGCTGCGCGGTCGTGACCCCCAACCCGCTCAGACCGGGCGCACCCTCGGCCAGGGACGCGAGCTTCGTCGCCTCCGCGGCCGGAGAGTCGGTGGCGAGGGCGGCAACGAGCGCGTCGCCGGACGGAGACTCGAGAAGGGCGATCCCACTGACGCGCCGCGCGAGGTCGAGGCGCGCTTCGAGAGCGGCCTGGAGGCCGCGCGCCGCGGCATTGACGGTCTTGGAAAGCTGGAGGCAAGCCTCCAGGTCCACGACGCGATGGCTCCCCTCCTCGTGCAGGCCGAGCCTGACGTGACCCTCGTGGACCTGGAGGTGATATGACGCCCGCATCCGCCATCCCTCCTCCGGAGAGGGGCGGAGGGGGAGCTCGCCGTCCCAGGCCGCCCCCGCCCTGCGCAACGACTCCCGCAGCACGTCCTCTTTCAGGCGCAGCTGGGCCACGTAGTCGAGCTCCTGATAGGCGCAGCCCCCGCAGCGCGGGACGTAGGGGCAGGGGCTCGCCCGCCGATCCGCGGAGGCGGCAAGGAGGGCCTCGGAGCGGCCCTGCACGTAGCCGGGGCGGGCCGTCTCCACGCGAATCCGGAGGCGGTCGCTCGGAAAGGCCCGCGGCACGAACACTACCTGTCCTTCGTGCCGGGCGAGGCCCAGCCCACGGTAGACCCCCTTCTCCACCGTGACCTCGATCCGGTCGCCGGGGACGAGGCCCCGGGAGGTCACGGTCGTGCGCTCGCGGCCTCGCGAGCCTCCAGGTGGAAGAGGCTCAGGCGGGGGAGACCATGCTTCTCGAGGAGCCGGCGCACCATCGAGTCCTGGCGAAGGCGCTCGAGCACCCGCGCCGGCATCCGCTGGCGGTAGGGCGCGAGCGCGGCCTCGATCTCGGCGGCGAGGCGCTCGACGCTCTCCCCGCCCTCGTCCTCCCGGATGGCTTCCACCACCGACGCTTCCGTCGCCAGGAGCCCGCTCTCGACGTCCTCGAGTCGCCCGGCGCCGGCGCGGCGCCGCAGGTCCTTCGCCGCCTCCGCCGCCGCTCTCGCCGCCCGAGGCCCCAGGGAGCCCGCGCGCTCGAGGTCCCGGGCAAAGCCCTCCAGGATCGCGGGCAGGTCGAGACCCGATTCGACACCGCCCAGGGCCAGAGCGCGGGCCCAGCGCTCGCGCGCCTCCTCCACCTCGCGCGCGCAGTAGGAGAGGCTGCCCACCTTCCGGTCGCGGCTGAAGCTGTGGGCGTGGCCGTCGAGGGCGTCCGTGATCCCGCGCAGGACCACACGCAGCGGGATCCCCGCCTGGCGCCACTTCCGGACGAGGTTCCAGTCCGCGTTCGACAGGAAGAGCGGATCGCCCCGGCGCGAGACGAAGAACTCCTCGATGGTCTGGTAGTAGGCCGCCTCCAGGTCGGGCGGTGTTGCACGCGATTGCGCTCCCGCCGTCATGGCTTGCGGTTGCGTTCCCAGATGAGGCGCAGCCCGGTGAGGGTGAGCACGGGGTCCACCGCCTCGATGGACGGGATGTCGGGAGCCAGCGACTGGGCGAGGCCGCCCGTCGCCACCACCCGCGCCGGCTCCCCCAGCTCCGCGCGGATGCGCGCGATGATCCCTTCGCACATCGACGCGTAGCCGAAGTAGAGGCCGGACTGGATCGAGCCCACGGTGGAGCGGCCGATCACCTTGCCCGGGTTGCGCACGTCCACTCGGGGCAGTCGCGCCGCCCGCTGGAAGAGCGCGTCCGCGCTGATCCCCACCCCCGGGCAGATCACGCCCCCCACGTACTCGCCCTTCTTCGTGACCACATCGAAGGTGGTGGCGGTGCCGAAGTCCACCACGATCACGGGCCCGCCGTAGGCGGCGAAGGCGGCCACCCCGTTCACGATGCGGTCCGCGCCCACGTCGCCGGGAGGCTCGTAGAGTATGGGCATGCCCGTGCGCACCCCCGGCTCCACCACCAGCGGCTCGTGGCCGAGGTACTGCTTGGAAAGGGCGACGAGCACGGAGGTGAGGGGAGGGACGACACTGGCCAGGGCCACGCCCTCGACGCGCGCGGGCTCGTACCCCGAGGTCGCGAAGAGGTTCCGCACCAGGATCCCGTACTCGTCCGCCGTCTGCTCGCGCCGAGTGGTGAGCCGCCAGTGGATCTTGAGATCGGCCCCGTCGTGCAGGCCGAGCACGGTGTTCGTGTTGCCCACGTCGATGGTGAGGAGGAGGCTCATTCCCGTCTCTCGGGACCGGCGACGAGGCGAAGAGCCCGGGCCTCGCCGGCGAGCACGCGAACGGTCGCGCCGTTCTCGAGTTCGAGCAGGAGCGCCCCCTGCTCGTCGACGTCGCGGGCCAGGCCGCGCACCACCCGCTCGCCTGCGCTCACTTCCACTGCCTCGCCCCACCAGGGCACGGATCGCTCACGCCAGGCGGCTACGACCGACGCTTCCCGCTTCTGGAGCGCATCATACCAGACGGTCAGGCGCAGGAGGACCGCGGCCGCCAGCGCCGCGCGCGCCTTACCCCCCGGGCCGTCCGGTGACACCGCCGCCGCCGCGCTCCCCAGCGCGGCGGGCAGCGCGCGCGCGTCCACGTTTACCCCGATTCCGAGGACCACCCATTCCATGGCGGAGCCGCTCGAGGACGCTTCGGCGAGGATGCCCGCGACCTTCCGCCCCTCCAGGAGCACGTCGTTCGGCCACTTGAGCTGCGCGCGCACGCCGAGATGCCCCAGGGCCTCGGCGACCGCCACCCCGGCCGCGAGGGGCAGCAGGGCCGCGCTCTCGGACGGCGGGCGCAGCAGCACGGAGAGGTAGAGGCCGCCCCGGGGTGACGCCCAGGCGCGGCCTTGGCGTCCGCGCCCCGCCGTCTGCTCGTCGGCCAGCACCACCGTCCAGGCGGGAGCTCCTCCCCGGGCCAGCTCCTTCAGCCGGTCGCTCGTGGAAGGAAGAACGTCGTGGTGCTCCACGGGAGCTGGCCACGAGCATCCGCGGTCGCGCAGCGCCTCGGCGAGTCCGGCTTTCATGCCGAGGGCTCGATCTCCAGCGAGATGTCGCAGGCCGCCGCGGAATGGGTCAAGGCCCCCACCGCGATGAAGTCGGCCCCCGCTTCCGCGTAGGCGCGCACGGTCTCGAGCGTCACCCCGCCGGAGACCTCCACCGGCACCCGACCGCCGATCAGCCGCACCGCCTCCCCCACCCCCTCGGGCGTGAAGTTGTCGAGCAGGAGCATCTGCGCGCCCGCGCGCAGCGCCTCCTCGATCTGGTCCGTCCTCTCCACCTCGACCTCCACGAGCACGGACCCCGCCGCGGCTCGGGCCCGACGGGTCGCCTCCCCCACGCCTCCGGCCAGGCGCACGTGGTTGTCCTTGATCAGTATTCCCGCATCGAGGCCGGCCCGATGCGGCACGCCCCCTCCCGCCTCCACCGCCCGCTTCTGCAGGGCACGCAGGAGGGGGGTGGTCTTTCGGGTGTCGCGGATCCTGGCCTTCGTCCCGGCCACCGCGTCGACGAACGCGCGCGTGATCGTAGCCACCCCGGATAGGCGTTGGAGGAAGTTCAGGGCCACCCGCTCCCCGGTGAGCATGCCCCGCGCGGGTCCGGTGACGCGGCCGAGAATGGTCTTGGACACGACACTTGAGCCCTCGGCCACCGACGGCTTCGAGCGTGAGGCGAGCGTCCACCGTGCGAAAGACCAGGCCGGCCACGTCCAGGCCGGAAACGATGAGGGACTGCTTGGCGAGCAGGACGCCCAGCGCCTCGGCACCTTCCGGAACGGTGGAGACGGTCGTGAGATCACCCCTCCCGACGTCTTCGGCGAGGGCGCGCGCAACGAGTTCCTCGACCGTCATTGCGCGCCCTCGCCTCAAGACTCGGGCGCGGCCGTCGCGAACTCGATCTCCACCACCTCGAAAGCGCCCTCTTCCATCCCCTCTCGCCGCTCGATGCGGTGCTGGAGGACGCGGGCGGCGGCGAGCACGTCTTCGAGCGCGCGCGCCAGCAGATCGGCGGAGCGAGGGCCGGCGGCGACCGCGAGCCGCGCGACGTGGCGCCCCACGCTGGCCCCTCCCGCGCTCTTCGCGCGGTTCACCGCTTCCAGGAAGCCGATGGCCGCCCCGAAGACGTCGCCTCCCCCCTCGACTGAAGGCAGCCTCGCGAAGTCGGCGGCGCCCGGCCAGGGAGCACGGTGGATGCTCGGCGCGCCTTCCGTTTCCGCGAAGCCCCACGACCAGACCTCCTCCGTGATGTAGGGGAGGAAGGGCGCGAAGAGCCGCAGGAAGGTCTTGAGCCCCAGCTGCAGCGCGGCGAGGGCGGACCCGCGGCCGTCGACGTCCGTCTCGCTGCGCGCGCGCGCCTTCACCATCTCCACGTAGGTGTCGGTGAAGCCGCTCCAGAAGAAGCGCTCCACCGCGTCGAGGGCGGCCGCGTACTCGAACTCGTCCATGGCCTGGGAGGCTTGCTCCACGGTCTCGCGCAGGCGCGCGAGGAAGCTCAGATCCAGGTCGCGCGAGACGGGAGCCTCCGGCCCCGTCTGGGAGAGGACGAACTTCGAGGCGTTGAAGAGCTTGGTGACGAGCCGGCGCCCGACCTTGAGCACCTTCTCGTCGAACGCGGTGTCGGTTCCCAGGCGGGCGGAGAGCGACCAGTAGCGCACGGCGTCCGCCCCGTACTGGTCCAGGAGGTGCATGGGGGTGACCACGTTGCCCTTGCTCTTGGACATCTTCTTGCGGTCGGGGTCGAGCACCCAGCCGGAGATCGCGACGTGGCGCCAGGGGATCGTGTCCTCGTGCAGGAGCGCCTTCACGATCGTGTAGAAGGCCCAGGTGCGGATGATCTCGTGGCTCTGGGGCCGGAGGTCCATCGGGAAGAGCCGGCGGTGGCGCTCGGGGGCGGCCGTCCAGCCGCGTGACGATCTGCGGGCGTGAGCGAGCTCGTGAACCAGGTGTCGAATATGTCGGTCTCCGCGCGGAAGCCGTTCGGGCTGGTCGCGCTGGCGCCTCCTCGTAGCCGGGCGGCGTGTCCGACATCGGGTCCACGGGCAGCGTCTTCTCGTCGGCGAGGAGGGGGCGGTCGAACCGGGTGCGGCCCTGGGCGTCGACGGGATACCAGACCGGGAACGGCACGCCGAAGTAGCGCTGGCGGCGTGATGCACCAGTCGAGGTTGAGGTTCTCCGTCCAGTTGCGGTAGCGCATCCGCATGAAATCGGGGTGCCACGTGATGCGCTCTCCGGACGCGATCAGGGCGTCCTTCCGGTCCAGGAGCCGCACGAACCACTGCCGGGTGGTGATGAACTCGAGGGGGCGGTCCCCCTTCTCGTAGAACTTCACCGGGTGCTCGACGGGCTGGGGCTCGGCCACGAGCGGCGGCCTTGCCGTCCCCCCCGGCCGCGCTCTCCGGCTCGCGGAGCAGCTCGACCACCACCCTCTGGGCCTCCTTGACCGTCTTCCCTTCGAGCGCCGCGTAGTGCGCCTGCGCCTGCCGAGGGTCGAGGCTGGGGAATGCCTCGGACCCGAAGCGCACGGGAACGAGGCGGCCGTCGAGGCCCACGATCTGCCGCAACGGCAAGCGACTGCTCGCGCCACCACTGCACGTCGGTGGCGTCGCCGAACGTGCAGACCATGAGGATCCCCGTCCCCTTCTCGCGATCGACGAGCGGGCTCGCGAACACGGGCACGGGGACGCGGAAGAGGGGCGTCATCGCCTTCCTCCCGAAGAGGGACCGGTAGCGATCGTCGTCGGGGTGCGCGGCCACCGCCACGCAGGCGGCCAGCAGCTCCGGGCGCGTGGTGGCGATCACGAAGCCTTCGCCTCCCGACTCGAGCCCGAAGCGGAGCTGGTGGAACGCCCCCCGCTGGGGGCGGTCCTCCACCTCGGCCTGGGCCACCGCGGTGCGGAAGTCGACGTCCCAGAGGGTGGGCGCCTCCACGTTGTACACGTGGCCCTTGCGGTAGAGATCGAGGAAGCTCAGCTGGGCGAGGCGCCGGCTGTGCTCGCTGATCGTGGAGTACTCGAGCGACCAGTCCACGGAGAGGCCCAGCCGCTGCCAGAGCGCCTTGAACGCCTTCTCGTCCTCGGCGGTCAGCTCCAGGCACAGCTCGATGAAGTTGGCCCGGGAGATCTTGCGGGGCGGGCTCTTCCGGACGGCGTCGTCGGCCAGGGGGAGCCGCAGGCCCCGCTCGTAGCGCACCCCCGGCTCGCAGCGCACGTGGAAATAGTTCTGGACGCGCCGCTCCGTGGGCAGCCCGTTGTCGTCCCAGCCCATCGGGTAGAAGACGTTCTTGCCGCGCATCCGCTGGTAGCGGGCGAGGACGTCCGTCTGCGTGTAGCTGAAGACGTGCCCGACGTGCAGGGAGCCGGAGACCGTGGGGGGCGGGGTGTCGATGACGAAGGTCTCGCCCGCGGCCTCTTCGTCGAAGCGGAAGGCGCCCGCATCCCGCCAGCGGCCGTCCCACTTCTCCTCGGCCTCGCGCGAATCGAAATGGGTACTCAAGCTCGTGGGATCCAGTGTGATCAAAATGACCGCCTCCTGGTTGGGAATCGGGTCGGCGCGAGCCTACCACGCGGGCGCGGCGTCCCGCGCCGCAGGGAGCGGCGTTCAGATCGGGAGGATCAGAGCCGCTGCAGCTCTCCCTTGAGCCGCTCGATCTCGGCCCGGATCATGGCCTCGGCGAGATCGGGAATGACCTCCCAGGCGATCTCCCGGACCACCTTCTCGGAGATCTGCGCGACCACGCGCTGCGCGATCTTCTCCACCATGTCCACGGGCACCGGCACCGCGGCCGCCTCGGAGGGCTCCACCGGGGGGGCGGTGCGCTCGCCGACGGTGAGGTCCGCGAACGAAGACGCGGCGCGTTCCGAACCGGGAGGCGCGAGGCCAGGCCGCTCGGCCAGGGGGGGCGCGGGAATCGCCGCCCTCTCCGCCACGGGCGCGGGCGGGGGAGGCGGCGGCTCGTACACCACCGGCGGCGGAGGAGGCGCGACGAAGACCGGAGGCGGAGGCGCCGGAGCATGCACCGGCGGCGGCGCGGGCGGCGGCGTCGGGAAGACCGGCGGTGGAGAGAAAACGGGTGCCGAATAGACCGGCGGCGGGGGCGGCGCGGGAGGCGGGGGCTCCACCGGGGAGAGGAGGTCCACGACCGGCGGAGGAGGAGCCACCGCGGGCGTGAACTCCACTTCCTCTTCGATCACTTCCTCGAAGACCGCAACCTCGCCCGCTATTTCCGACTCCATCGGGACACTCGGCTCCATCACCGGCACGGGGGCCGGCGCGGGTGCCGGCGCTGCATTCCAGGGAAGCGCGTCCGCCTTGAACATCACCGTCGACGTCGCGTCTTCGGGAGGAGAGGAAAGCGTACGCGACTCCTCGGGCGTCATGGGGAGCAGCTCCTCCCGTGCGGCCGGAAAGGCCGTGGGGACCGATCCCCCCGGCGTGGTCTCCTCGCCGCTCAAGCTTCCCGCGTCCAGGTCCTCGAAGGGCTCGTCCGGGATGAAGCTGGTGACGGGCATGGGCTCTGGCGCGGGAGCGGACGGCGGGAACGCGGCGGGGGCCGGGGTCGGTACGTTCCCCGCCCGGGGGAACGGGATCGGTTCCGCGGGCCGGGGAGGCGTCGAGGTCACGAACCCCGCGGGGCGCGGAGCGAACGGCTCCGGCTCGCGCGCAGGGGCGACGAACGGGATCGTGGGCGGAGGCGCGGGCGCGGAGACCTGCGTGGACGCCCCCGGCGGGGGTGCGGGTCGCGGGGCGGAAGGCGCGGCCGCCGCCGCCGGCTTGGCCGCGCGGCTCAGGAGCTCGCGCACCTTGGCGATGAGGGTCTCCGGCTCGAAGGGCTTGGCCAGGAAGCCGTCGCACCCGACCCGGTTGGCCCGATCTTGATCGAACGGCTCGAAGGCCCCCGTCAGGAGGAGGACGGGGATGTGGGAGAGACCCGGGGATTTCTTGATGAAGTCGCAGACCTCGTAGCCGTCCTTCTCGGGCATGATGATGTCGCAGAGGACGACGTCCGGCCGCACCTCCTGGACCTTCTCGATGGCCAGGCGGCCGTTGCCGACCGTCACCACGTCGAAGTCCTCGTCCGAGAAGGTCAGCTCGATGACCTTCTGGATCGTGATGCTGTCGTCCGCGAGCAGGATCTTCTTGCCCATCACCTCTCCTGCCCCGCACTGGGGGCTGAATCGGGGTGCGACACAGGGTGCGATCGCTCCAGCGTAGACCGATCCTGCCGTTATGTCAACGACTTATCGAGACGGGCCGCACACTTAGGCCCGTGCGGATGCGGCGGCTTCGATGACACGGATCATGTCCTGGGTCGAGGAGCCGGGCAGGAAGATCTCCGAAACACCCAGAGCCTTCAGCTCCGAGATGTCCTGGGCGGGGATGATACCCCCGACGAACACGCTCACGGAACCCATGCCCTTCTCCTTGAGCAGCTCGATCACCCGCCGGCAGATGGGGAGATGGGCGCCGGAGAGGATCGAAAGCCCGATCGCGTCCACGTCTTCCTGGGCGGCCGCGGCCACGATCTGCTCGGGGCTCTGCCGGAGCCCGGTGTAGACCACCTCCATCCCCGCGTCGCGCAGAGCGCGGGCCACGACCTTGGCCCCGCGGTCGTGGCCGTCGAGGCCAGGCTTGGCCACGAGCACTCGGATCTTCGCGGGGCATGCGGCTCAGCTCAGAACACCGGGGGTTCTTCGTACTCGCCCCAGACCTCGCGCAAGCGCGTCGCACATCTCGCCGAGGGTGGCGTAGGCGCGCGAGGCCTCGAGGATGGGGACCATGAGGTTGTCCGTCCCCGCGCGCGACCTCCTGGAGCCGCGCGAGGGCCGCCCGCACCCGCTCCTCGTCCCGGGTGGCCTTGAGCGCGGCCACGCGGGCCGTCTGCTCCTCCGCCACCTTCTCGTCGATGTACAGGATGGGATGGGGCTGCTCTTCCATCACGTACTCGTTCACGCCCACGATGATCTTCTCCTTCCGCTCCACCGCCTTCTGGAACTGGAAAGCCGCCTCCTGGATCTCGCGCTGGGGGAATCCGCGCTCGATCGCGGCCACCATGCCCCCGAGGGCGTCGATCTTGCGGAAGTACTCGAGGGCCTCGGCCTCGATGTCGTTCGTGAGCTTCTCCACGAAGTACGAGCCGCCCGAGCGGATCCGCGGTGTTCGTCACCCCCGACTCGTGGGCGATGATCTGCTGGGTGCGGAGGGCGATGGTCACCGCCTCCTCGGTGGGGAGGGCGAGGGCCTCGTCCAGCGAGTTCGTGTGCAGCGACTGCGTCCCCCCCAGCACTCCGGCCAGGGCCTGGAGCGCGGTGCGCACCACGTTGTTGTAGGGCTGCTGGGCGGTGAGGCTCACCCCCGCGGTCTGGGTGTGGAAGCGGCAGCATCCAGGAGCGCGGGTTCTTCGCCCCGAAGCGCTCCTTCATCGTGCGTGCCCAGATGCGGCGGGCCGCCCGGAACTTCGCGATCTCCTCGAAGAAGTCGGAGTGCGAGTTGAAGAAGAAGCTGAGGCGGGGGGCGAAGGCGTCCACGTCCATGCCCGCGTCCACGCACCACTGCACGTACTCGATCCCGTCGCGCAGCGTGAAGGCCAGCTCCTGGGCGGCGGTGGAGCCCGCCTCGCGGATGTGGTAGCCGGAGATGGAGATCGTGTTCCACTTCGGCATGTGCTCGGTGCAGTAGCGGATCATGTCCACGATGATCCGCATGCTCGGCCGGGGCGGGAAGATGTACTCCTTCTGGGCGATGAACTCCTTCAGGATGTCCGCCTGGATCGTGCCTGCGAGCTGGGCCGGGGGCACCCCCTGCTTCTCTCCCACCAGGATGTAGAAGGCGAGCATCATCGCGGCCGGCGAGTTGATCGTCATCGACGTGGTGACGTCGTCGAGGGGGATGCCGTCGAACAGCGTCTCCATGTCCTGCAGCGACGTCACCGCCACCCCGCACTTCCCCACCTCTCCCAGGGACAGCGGGTGATCCGGATCGCGGCCCATGAGCGTGGGCAGGTCGAAGGCCACGGAGAGCCCGTGGGTCGCCGTGCTCGAGGAGGTACTTGAACCGGGCGTTGGTCTGGGCGGCGGAGCCGAACCCCGCGAACTGGCGCATGGTCCAGGCCTTGCCCGCGGTACATGGTCTCGTGGATGCCGCGGGTGTAGGGAAACTCTCCGGGATCTCCGAGGTCCCGCGGGTAGGAGATCCCGGAGACTTGAGCCGGCCCGTAGAGGGGCTCGATGGGCCTCCCCGAGATGGTCGTGAAGGTCCTGGCCTCCGCCGCGTCCTGCGCTTCCTTCTCCAGCACTTTCTTCATGGCCCGTTCCCGATTCCCATCTTAGACTTTCTCGCCGCCGCCGTCCCGGTGCCGGAGCACTCGGGCGGGCAGGCCCGCGGCCACCGCCCCGTCCGGCAGGTCGTCCGTCACCACCGCGCCCGCCCCCACCACCACGTTGCTGCCGATGCTCACCCCGTCCAGCACCTTCACCCCCGCCCCCAGCCACACGTTGTCCCCGAGGACGATGCCCCTGGAGGAGCGCGGCTGTTCCAGCACCGCGCGCTCCGCGCCTTCGAACTCGTGGCCGCCCCCCACGAGGTACGTGTAGGCGGCGAGGAGCCCGTGGCGGCCCACGGTCACGCTCGAGCCCGAGAAGATCTCCGAATGGAATCCGATGTTCACCTGGTCGCCGAGCGTGATGTCGCCGTCCTTGCAGGAGAGGATCGTGCCCCGCCCGAGGAAGACGCCGTTGCCGATCGTGATCCCCCGGTTCGTCGTGCCCTTGGCGTCCAGCACCACGAGGTCGTCCACGGTCACGTCGTCGCCCACGCGGACCTTGCCGGGGTGGCGCAGGACCACTCCCTGGCCGAAGACGACGTTGCGGCCCACGGAGCCGAGGAGGAAGGGATAGAAGACGCGTCGAAGGACGAGGCCGAGCGCACCGGGGACCCAGGAGGTGAATGTGATGACGAGCTCGTGGAGGAGGAGGCGCCACAAGCTGCGGCTCCCCACGACCAGGTCCTGATACTTGGCCAGGGGAAGCGTTCCGCGGCGACCCATCTCAGTCTGGATGGCCATGGGTCGCCGCGGTGAGATTCGCCGCGGTGAGACGTCCTCTTCCTGCAATCGGCTCCTTGTCGGCGGCTCGGCAGTGGGTTTGACGGGTCCTCGGAACCTACTGTAGCATGAAGTGTTTGGGGGGAGGCTGTACCCCGTTCCCGTGCCCCGTCCCCACTCTTCCAAGCGATGAAACGCGCATTCGTCCTCACGATGGCGAAGATCGGTGTCAGCCTCGCGCTGCTCGCCTACCTCGTCTCCACCATCGGCCTCGACGCGCTCATCCAGAAGGTTCGGGCGGGCGATCCCGTCCTGTTCGGGACCGCCGTCCTCATCTACGTGGGGATGATCGTCCTGTCGACGTGGCGCTGGCGGCTCCTCCTCCAGGCCCAGGGCTTCCCCGCCACCATGCGCCACTTGTCGGCCTCGTACCTGGTGGCGACATTCTTCAACAACTTCCTGCCCAGCAACATCGGGGGCGATGTGATCCGCGTGCGCGACGGCTCCCGGCTCACCGGCTCCACCACCACCTCTCTTGCCGTGGTGGCCATCGACCGCATCCTCGGCCTGGGAGCCCTCTGGCTGCTCGGGGTGACGGCATTCCTGCTCGGGGGCCCGTCCGTCCGGCACCTCGCGGGAGCGCGCGTCGTCCTCCTGGGCCTCGGGCTCGTGTTCGTGGCCGTCACCTACGTCTTCTTCCGGCCCGGCACCGCCGGCCGGCTCATGACCCGGAGCGGCCTCGCCCGCTTCGACTGGCTCCGCGAGGCGTTCGAGGTGGTCCAGCAGGCGGTCCACGTCTACCGCGAGCAGATGAGCACGGTCTGGATGGCCCTCGCCGCGAGCGTCGGCCTGCAGACCCTGGTGGTCTGCTACTACTTCGCGGTGGCCCATGCCCTCCGCATCCCCCTCGCCCCCGCCGCCTGCTTCCTCATGGTCCCCCTGTGCACTCTCGTGCAGACCGTCCCCGTCTCCTTCAACGGCTGGGGCGTGCGCGAGAGCCTCTTCATCGTGTACTTCGACCAGGTCGGGCCTGCCCCGGGACAGCGCGCTCGCGTTCAGCCTGGTGGGGGCTGGCCTCATCGTGCTGCTCTCGCTCTCGGGCGCCGTCGTCTGGACCTCGCGCCGCGCCCCCGCGCCCCACCCCGCGGCCTGAGGGCGGGGATGGCGCTCAGCGTCCTCCACGTCTGCGACAAGTTCGGGGTGAAGGGCTCGAGCATCCACGGCGTGTCGCGCCTGTTCTCCTGGTGGTTCCCCCGCTACGACTCCGCGCGCTTCCGCGTCTCGCTTGCGGCCTGAAGTCGCCCGAGCCGGCCTCCCGGCTGCTCGAGGACCAGGGCATCCCCGTCCGCCACCTGGGCCGCGGACCGTTCGACCCCCGCATCCTGGGCGACCTCGTGGCGCTCGCCCGCGAGCGGGAGGCCCGCGTGCTCCACGTACACGGATACGCCGCCGCCGACTTCGGGCGCCTGGCCGCGCGCCGAGTGGGGGCCGCCGTCGTCCTTCACGAGCACTTCGCGGACCCGAAGATGCCGGCCTACCAGGGCTGGGCGGACCGGCTGCTCGCCCCCCTCACCGATCGCGCCATCGCCGTATCCGGCTCCACCCGCGACTTCCTGATCCACGAGCGGTTCGTCCCCGCCGAGCGCGTCCGCCTCATCTGGAACGGGGCGCCCCTCGACGAGTTCGCCCCCGTCTCCGAGGAGCGGGCGCGCGCCGCGCGCCAGGCCCTCGGGTTGCCCCTGGACGCGCTCGTCGTCGGCACGATCGGCCGATTGAACCTCCAGAAGGGGCACCGCTACCTGGTGGAGGCCGCCGCGGGCGTCCTCGGTCCGCGACCGGACGCCCGCTTCCTGATCGCGGGCGACGGCGATCTCATGGAGCCGCTCCGGGCACAGGCCCAGGGGTTGGGGATCGCGGACAAGGTCGTGTTCGCCGGCCACCGCCAGGACGTCCCCGACGTCCTGGGCGCCCTCGACGTCTTCGCGATCTCCTCGCTCTACGAGGGGACGCCGCTCGCCCTCTTCGAAGCGATGGCGGCGGGGAAGGCCATCGTCTCCACCGCCGTGGACGGCTGCCGCGAGGTGCTGGAGGACGGGGTGACCGGCCTCCTCGTTCCCCCCGCCGACGCCGAGGGCCTCGCCCAGGCCATCCTGCGCGTTCTCGGCGACGACGCGCTGCGCAGCCGCCTCTCCGCGGGGGCGCGCGAAGCCTCGCGCCGCTACGACGTGCGGACGTGCGTCGACCAGATGCAGCAGGTCTACGAGGAGGTCGCGCCGAGGGCGTGATGCCGCTTCAAACACTCGCCCGCCACGCCCGCGAAGCCCTCGAGGTCCCGCGGGACATCCTCCTCGGCCGCTACCCGGAGTTCGTCACCGGGGGGCCGCTCGCGCGAGGGGACATCCCCATCTTCGTCTTCCACAGCCTGGAACCGGTCTCGTTCGAGCGAAAGCTCCGCTACCTGTCCGACAACGGCTACCGCACGCTTTCCGCGGACGAGCTCTTCTACGCGCTCATGGGCGCGACCAAGGTCCGCGACCGCGCGGTGGCCCTCACCTTCGACGACGGCCGGGGGAGCCTCTACGGCGTGGGCCTGCCCCTCCTGAAGCGTTACGGCCTCCGAGGGATCGTGTTCCTCGTCCCCGGGCGCATTCCCGCGGGGGGCGGCCTGCCCCCCACCTGGCCGGAGGTGGAGGCGGGACGCGTCCCCGCCCCCCGGGTGCTGGAGCGCGAGAGAGAAGCACCGCTCCTGTCCTGGGTCGAGATCGAGGCCATGGCCCGGAGCGGCCTCTTCGACTTCCAGAGCCACACCCTCACGCACTCGCGCGTTCACACCGCACCCGACGTCGTCGGCTTCGTGACCCCCGCGGCGCGGCGCGGATACGATGCGTTCGACACGCCCCTCATCGAGGAGGGCGGGCGTGACCTCCTCGATGAGGAGGTCCCTCTGGGCACTCCCCTCTTGCGCTCGCAGCCTCGCGTCTCTGAAGCGCTCCGCTTCCGCGAAAGCCCAGAGCTGCGCTCGGCCTGCCAGGCCGCGGTGCGGGAGGGAGGGAACGAGGCCTTCTTCCAGCGTGCGGGCTGGGAGAAGCAACTCTGGAAACTCGTGGCACGCCGCCCGATCACCGGACGTTGGGAGACGCCGGAGGAACGGGAACGCGGGATCCGGAGCGAGCTCCTCGAGTCCAAGCGGGTGCTCGAGGAGAGGCTGGGCCGGCCCATCCTCCACTTGTGCTACCCGTGGCACGCCGGGGGGCCGACCACGCGGCGGCTCGCCCGCGAGGTCGGCTATCGCTGCGGCTTCGGCGGCAAGATCCCGGGCGTTCCCATCGCCCGCCCCGGCGCCGACCCGCTCGCGGTGCCCCGCATCGGCGAGGACTACGTGGAGCTGCTCCCCGGCCGCGGGCGGGCGAAGCTGTCGTCAATCCTCTACCAGAAGTGGTCGCGGCGCTTGGGAAGGGCGGTGGTGTAGTATTCCGGCGGCCAGGAGGACCCTTGACGAGCCCTGACGCACCGCCCGTCTCCGGGAACTACCTCCTCCCGCTCCTCCCCCTGAAGGACCTCTGCCTCTTCCCCGAGGCCTCCCTCGGCGTGGTGGTCTCTCGTCCGGGCGGCATCGCCGCGGTGGAGATCGCGAGCCGGGGCTCCAAGCTCCTGATCGCGGTGTCGCAGAGCGACCCCGCCGCCGTCAATCCCCCCGCGCGCGAGGTGCACCTCGTGGGCACGGTGGCCAGCCTCGCCGAAGACGTGCCGCTGCGGGAGGGCGGCCGTCGGGTGGAGCTGGACGGCGTGCGCCGCGGCCGCATCCTGAACATGATCGGCCTCGATCCGCTGATCGCCGAGGTGCAGCCGCTCGACGAGGGCGACGCCGGAGATCATTGGGGGGCGGCGGTGGAGGCCCTCGCCCGCTACCTGCACGCCCACGCGGACCTGCGCTCGTTCCTCGACCAGCAGCGCCGCTCGAAGGAGCCCATGGCCTGGGTCAACCTGGCCTGCCAGCACCTGCCCATCACCGCCACCGCCCGCCAGAAGCTGCTGGAGGCGGACGCGGTCGAGCGCTGTACGAAGATCAGCCGCGGCCTGGACGCTTTGCTCCGGAAGCAACAGAGCGCCTAGGTGGTCGGGAACGGGCGATGCCGAGAAGCGCCGGAGCGACCATGAAGGTCCTTAGGACGAGGATCCGCGTCGGACCGCCCGGCGGATCGAGCAGGGGCTTGGGCTGCGCGGCCCTGGTCGGGCTGGCGGTCGCCTGGGGGGGAAGCCCCCACGCCCTACGCGCGGAAACCCGCGAGGCCCCGGAGTCCGTGGAGCGGACCATCGAAGTGCGCCGGGCGCGCCCCCTTTTCTTCGAGGCCAACGAGGGTCAGGTCGACGCGCGTGTCAAGTTCCTCTTCCGGGGAGGGGGCCAGACCCTGTTCCTGACGCCGACGGAGGCCGTCCTCGTCCTGGGGGGCCCACCGGCAGCCCGGAAGCATCCGACCCTTCCGGGACCCGCGTGGCGTCAAAGGGCCTGGCCTCACGAGAGATCGGTCCTGCGCATGAGTCTCGTCGGTGCCAACCCGGCTCCCGTGGTGCGGGGCCGCGACGCGCTTCCTGGCAAGGTGAGCTACTACCGGGGCCGGGACCCCTCGCGATGGCGCACGGGTGTGACCCTCTTCGGTCGGGTCGAGTACGGCGAGGTGTACCCGGGAGTGACCCTGGCGTTCTACGGGAAGGAGGGTCATCTCGAGTACGACTTCATCGTCGGGCCAGGCGCGGACCCGGGGGTGATTCGTTTCGAGCTGAAGGGTGCCAAGAGCCTTCGGCTCGACACGGATGGGAACCTGGTGGCCGAGGTGGCCGGGCGGGAGGTGGTTCAGCGCGCCCCGGTCCTGTACCAGGACGTGGGCGGCTTCCGGCGCAGCGTTCGCGGACGTTACTTGCTGAAGGGCAAGAGGGAGGTGGCGTTCCAAATCGGCGAGTACGAACACTCAGAGCCTCTGGTCATCGACCCCGTGCTCGTCTACTCGACGTTTCTGGGTGGGAGCGGAGATGACCATGCCTTCGCCGTGGCCGTGGACGCGTCGGACAACGTCTACGTGACGGGCATGACCCAATCGGTGGATTTTCCTACGGCGGGAACCCCGCCCCAGGGCGCCAATGCGGGAGGCGAGGACGTCTTCGTCACGAAGCTCGCCCCTGACTCGGCCTTGATCTACTCCACGTACCTCGGGGGCAGCGGGAACGAGTGGGGGACGGGCATCGCCGTGGACGGTGCGGGTAACGCCTACGTCACGGGATGGACCGATTCGACGGACTTTCCGACGGCGGGGGTTCCCTCCCAGGCTGCGAACATCGGGAACGAAGACGCCTTCGTCACGATGCTCGACCCGACCTCTGCCCTCGTCTACTCGACATACCTCGGGGGCAGCGGGCAGGACCGTGGCGCGGGCATCGCGGTGGACGGCGCCGGCAACGCCCACGTCACAGGCTTCACCGACTCGACGGACTTCCCGACCGCAGGGACCCCGTCCCAGGTGGCGAACGCGGGGAACCACCGTGACGCCTTCGTCACGAAGCTCGATTCGACCTCGGCCCTCGTGTATTCCACCTACCTGGGGGGTTTCGGCGACGACATGTCCACCGGCATCGCCCTCGACGGCTCGGGGAATGCCTACGTCACGGGCTCGACCAACTCGACGGACTTCCCGATAGCGGGGTCCGCGTCTCAGCCCGCGAGCAGCGGCTTCGGAGACGGCTTCGTCACGAAGCTGAGCCCGACATCGGCTCTCCTGTACTCGACCTACCTCGGAGGCAGCGCCAATGACTCGAGCAATGACATAGCCGTGGACGGCTCGGGCAATGCCTACGTCGTCGGGTACACGTTCTCGCTCGACTTCCCGACGGCGGGGTCCCCGCCCCAAACCGCGCACGGAGGGGGGTTCTACGACGGCTTCGTGACGAAGCTGAGCCCGACGTCCGCCCTCGTCTACTCGACCTACCTGGGGGGCAGCGGCAGCGACGGAGCGGAAGCCGTCGCCGTGGACGCAGTGGGCAACGCGTACGTGACCGGCGGCGCGAATACGACCTTCCCGTTGGTGCTGCCGCTCCAGGGCTGCGGACCCCTCTCCACCCACGCCTTCGTGACGAAGCTGGGCCCGGGCGGGGGGCTCGCGTACTCCACGTGTCTGGGCGGAAGCAATCTCGACTCGGGGGCGGGCATCGCCGTACCCGCGTCCGGCGATGCTTACGTCGTGGGCTCGACATTCTCGGCGGACTTCCCGACGGCGGGGACGCCTTCGCAGCCCACCCTCGCCGGCTTAGACGACGCCTTCGTGGCCCGCATATCCGGCCTCTCGCCCCCGCTGCGCCTCTACCTGGTCACTCCTTGCCGGATCGCGGACACGCGGAATCCGGTCGGGCTCCTCGGAGGCCCGGCCCTGGCCGCGGGCGTCGATCGCACTTTCCCCATCACGGGAGCCTGCGGCATTCCCCCCACGGCCAAGGCGGTCGCCCTGAACTGGACGGTGACCCAGCCGACATCGCCCGGGAACGTGCGTCTCCATCCCGGAGGGACCACGGTCTCCCTCGTGTCCTCGATCAACTACTCGGCTGGGCAGACACGCGGCAACAACGGGATAGTGCCACTGGGCATCGGGGGAGACCTGGCGGCCTACTGCGCGCAGTCGTCAGGCACGGTCCACCTGATCCTGGACGTCAGCGGCTACTTCGAATAGCCGAGCTGCGTGAGCTCGATCCGCACGAACGACCCGAGGGGACGCGGGTCTTTCTCCGACACCCCGCCAAAGCGGGAGCCGAAGCGGAGCCGGTAGAGCGCGGTCTGGTAGTAGCCGAGGCCGCGACCCGCGGGCTCGATCGTGACCTCCTGGCTCTTCAGCGAGCTGAGCACGATCCGGTGCCGGATGCGGCCCAGCCGCACGGTCACGATATCGCCGGCGGGCCCCGCGGTGACGCGCAGGCGGATACGGTCCGGGGGACGGAGGGCCTGGAGCACGACTTCCGCGGTCTCGCCTCCCCGCAGCCAGAAACCCTCCTCGTCGAACGACGACTCCTGCCCGTACGTGCCGTCGTCGGGGAACCAGAGGTAGTACGGCGCCGGCTCGCCCGGGGCGCGCTCGAGCTGCTCCGGGTGATGGTACGGGCGGCGTTTCCGCCAGACGTCCGTGAAGATCGAGAGGTCACCGAGCATGGTCAGCTCGAGCGGAAAGACCCGGAACGCGGCGGCGGTGGCGTGGGCGCCCGGCGCGAGCGAGTTGACGATGGGCGAGCCCAGGACGGGAAGAAGCAGGGCGGCGGTCAGCAGAGCACCCCCGCCGGCCACCCAGGCGGCGCGCCCGCGGGGCACGAGGAAGAGGGCGAGAGGCAGGAGGTTCACGAAATAGCGGTTCCCCAGGGTGCCTCCGCCCCCGTACCAGTTGTCCGGGATGAGCCAGACGTAGGCGAGGAAGGAGACGAGAAGGCTGGCGAGAGCGAGCCCGCCCGCTCGATCGCGCGGCCCGAGCAGCAGGAAGAAGAGAGCGGCGACGACGGCGGGAGCGAAATACGGCAGGGCGCCCCCGAAGCGTCCCGTCCAGAAGTAGCCCAGGTTGTACAGGAACGACTCGCGGATCTCCGAGGCCGGGCGCGGCGGCGCCGTCCGCGACGACTGCTTGTCCTCGTCGCGCCCGGCCACGAGCGGGCCGAGATGGTCCGTGGTCATCCAGATCCCCGCGTTCTCGAAGGTCACGCCGGGAGACTGGAAGGGGTACGCGTCGTAGAACGTCTTCCGCTCGCCTCCCTGGTAGTTCGCTTCGCCCGTGGCCGCCCACGTCACGCCGAAGCCGGCGAGGACGACGGCGACCAGAATCGCCCCCCGGCGCGCCGACTCGCGCAGGCCGGCTCCCCCGCTCTCGAGGAGCGGGGCCAGGCCCAGAGGAAGGGCGAGGAGCAGGTTCGTGGGCTTCGAGTACGTGGCGAGGCCGAGAAGGACGGCGGATAGCGCCGGACGCTCGCGCCGCCAGGCGACGAGGCCCGCGGTGACGAGCGCGAGATTGAAGATCTCCGGGGTGTACCACAGGAAGTAGACGGGGGTGACCGTTCCCAGAAACAGGACGAGCGTCGCCGCGAGGGCGGCGAGTGGCCCCGCGCGTCCGCGCAGCTCGCGGTAGCCGAGTCCCAGCGCGAGGCCGAGGGCGAGGGCGTTGGCGAAGAGAAGGCCGCGCGAGGTCCCCAGTAGGCGGACGAAGGGAGCGGCGGCCGCGGGGTAGACGAGTGCTTTCGCGTAGAAAAGGCCGCCGTGCCTTCCCCGCTTCAGGAAGATCCCCTGCGGTCCTGACGGATACTCGGCGCGCACCCTCTCGAGATCAGGCGCCTCGTAGAGCAGGTCGAGGTCCCGGGCCAGGCTCGCCGACATCGCGTAGTACGTCGCCCCGTCGCTCCAGAAGCGCCGGTCGGAGGCGCTTGGGAGATCCAGGAGAAGTGCGGCGACGAGGAAGAGGCCGATGGCCGCTCCGAGCACGACCCGCGCGATGCGCTCGCTCATCGCGCGCCGGGCGCCTCCGGTCCGACCTGGAGACGGAGCTCCACGAACGTGCCTCCTTCTTCACCGGGCGCCCGGCGTGAGCGAAGCTGGAGGACGTGGAGGTAAGTGTCGTAGTAGCGGAATCCGCGGCCCGCCTCGAGCGCCACCTCCGCCGCCTGGCCCGGCCCGAGCGACGCCACCGCGGTGGCGGTGGCCAGACGCGCTTCCACCTGGTCGCCGGACGGCCCCGCCGTCACCCGGAGGACGACTCGCTTGAGCGCGAGGATGTCGAACGCACGCAGGACGATCTCCGCCCGGCGCCCCGGGCGGAGCCGGAACCCCTCGCGGCCGCCGAGGGCTTCCTTGCCGCGAGTCCCGTCGTCCATGAAGTAGAGGAAGTACGCGTCCGGGTCGGCGGCACGCCCCCCCTGCGGGTCGCCGGTGAAGCCGTAGGGCCGCTTCTTCCGCCAGGGCTCGGTGAAGACCGAGAGGTCGTTGAGCATGGTCAGCTCGGGAGGAAGGAGGCGGAACGGCCCGCCCGTGGCGTGCTCGCCCGGTCGCAGGGAATGGAAGAGCGGCGCAGGTGAGCATGGGGGCGACGAACACCGCCCCCACCACCGCCCCGAACACGGCCACCGGCCACACCCGGCCCCGCGGCACCAGGAACAGGGTGAGAGGCAGCAGGGTCAGGAAGTACCGGTTCCCCACCGTGCCCCCGCCCCCGTACCAGTTGTCGGGAATCACCCAGAGGTAGAAGAGCCAGGACACCCCGAGGGAGAGAAAGGCCAGCCAGCCGCGCCGCGTCCGCGGACCGAGGACGAGGAACGCGACCACGGCCGCGAAGGCGGGGGGGAAGTAGGCGAGAACACCCCCGAACCGGCCGACCCAGAAGTAGCCGAGGTTGCGCAGGAAGGAGGCCCGGATCTCCTCCGGAGCGCGCAAGGGGCCCGTCTTCCTCGAGAGCTTGTCCTCGTCCTGCCCTTCGACGAGCGGGCCCAGGTGGTCGGTGGTCATCCAGAAGCCGGCGTTGTCGAACGTCACGTCGTGGGCCTCCAGGGGGAAGCGTCCGTAGAAGGTCTTTCGTTCCCCCCCCTGGTAGTTCATCTCGCCGGTGACGAGCGCGTTCAGCCCGTAGAGCGCGAGCGCGGTCGCGGCCACCAGTGCCCCCCGCTGGACCGACTCCAGGAGTCGCTTCGCGAATCCGGGGCCGAACACCCGCTCTCCCACCGCGGGGAGGAGGGGGACGATGCCCAGGGGCAGGGCGAGGAATACGTTAGGCGGCTTGAGGTACACGGCCACTCCGAACAGGAAGGCGGCGAGCAGCGGTCGCCCGGCGCTGGTGGCCACGAGCCCGGCGGTGGCAAGGCCGAGCCCGAATATCTCCGGGGTGGGCCACAGGAGGTAGAGGGGGGCCACGGTGGCGAGAAAGACCACGAGCACGAACACGAGCGAACGCAGGGGGTCGTTCCCCCGGCGGCGCCGCTCGTCGTATCCCAGCGCGAGGGCGAGCGCGAACACGAGCACGTTGACGAGGAGGAGCCCTCGCGTCCCGAAGACGCGGACGAAGGGGGCGGCCACCAGCGGGTAGACGAAGGCCTTCGCGTAGTAGAGCCGCGGCTCGTCCCGGGGAACCCGGGAGATCCACGGGAAGCCCCCCTCCGGATCGAAGCGCAGCCCGCCGCTCGACCGCTTCAGGAAGACCCCCTGCGGACCCGCCTTCCACTCGCGACGCACGCGGAGGACGTCGCGGGCCTCGTACCGCAGGTCGAAGTCCTCGGCGAGGCTCCGGGCCATGGACAGGTAGGTGGCGCCGTCGCCCCAGAACTCGCCCCCGGTGCGCCGGGCGAGGTCGGTCGTGAGCGCGGCCACGACCAGCCCTCCGGCGAGGACCCCGAGGACGATACGAGCGGTGCGATCGCTCAGAGCCATCCCGCCTCCCGGTAAGCGGCCGCCGTGCGCGCGATGCCCTCCTCGAGATCGACCTTGGGCGCGTAGCCGAGCCGCCGGCGGGCCTTCTCGATCGAGAAAGCCCGGCTCTTGGTCCAGAAGTCTACGCGCCTCCTGTGCAGGGGCGGCTCGAGGCCCAGGGGCACCGAGATCGCTTCCACGAGATCGCCGGCCCACTGGAGGGGCGCGGCCGGCACGTGGAAGGGCAGCACGCGGCCCCCGGTGTGGCGGGCGATGAGGGCGGCGAGATCGTCCTGCGTGACGTAGCGCGGACCGCAGACGAGGAAGGCCTCGCCCACCGCCTCCGGCCGGTCGAGAGCGAGCAGGAAGCCGTCCACGAGGTCGTCGATGTATACGGGGTGATAGAAGGTGCGGCCGCTGCCCACCACCGCATAGCGGCCGCGCGCGATGGCGCGAAAGAGCTTGAGGAGCCGCGTCTCCCCGGGCCCGTAGATCGCGCCCGGCCGCACCACGGTCACGGGAAGACCGCGCTCGCGATGGAAGCGGAAGGCCAGGGCCTCCCCCTCCGCCTTGGTCGCCTGGTAGATGTCGCCGGGAGCGATGGGCGCGCTCTCGTCCGCGGGCGGGCTCGCCACGTGGCCGTGCACGCCCACCGTCGAGGTGTGCACGAACCGCCGGACACGAGCGCGGGCGGCCGACTCGAGCAGGCGCTCGGTCCCCGCTACGTTGATCTCACGGTAGTAGGCATCGGGATGGCCGGCGGTACGGTAGACCGCGGCCACGTGCAGCACCGCGTGAGCACCCTCCATCAGGCGGCCCACCACGTCGTCGTCCCGGAGATCGCCTTCCACGATTCGACAACCGGAGGCGCGCAGCTCCTCCGTCATCGAAGCCGCTCGGACGAGGGCGGTCACGTCGTCGCCCCGGGCGCGCAGGGCCCGGAGGAGGCGCCCGCCCGTGTAACCGGATGCGCCGGTGAGGGCGACGCGCACTCCCTACGCCCTCCGCAGGGCGGCCGCGCGCGCGGCTTCGTGGAAGAGCGCCCGATACCGGTCGAGCGCGTCGTCCGCGTCGAAGAGCCGGCGGGTTCGCTGACGAGCGCGACGGCCCATCTCCTCGCGAAGCGCGGGTTCGGCGAGAAGCCGCGTGAGCGCGTCCTCGAGCGCGGCCGCGTCCCCCGGGGGCACGAGGAGACCGGTCACCCCGTCCTCGATGACGTCCACGATCCCCCCGGTGCGGCTCCCCACCGCGGGAAGCCCGCAGGCCGCCGCTTCCACGAGCGAGATCCCGAGCGCTTCGAAGACGGAGGGAAAAGCGAAGACGTCGGACGCGCGCAGGCAGTCCTCCACCGCCTCCACCCGGCCGGTGAAGGTCACGCGGTCCCGCAGGCCGACCTCCCCCGCTCGCGAGCGGAGCTCCGGCTCGACGGAGAGCGCCTGCCCCGCCCCTGACCCCACGAGCAGGAGATGCGCGTTGGGATCGCGCGGGGCGAGACGGGCGAACGCTTCGAGCAGGAACTCGAGCCCCTTGCCGCGGAGGAGACGGCCGGTATACGTGATGACCCTTGCCGCTTCCGAGAGCCCGAGACGCCCGCGCAGGGCCGCGCGTTCCTCCGCCGCGGCGGGTCGGAAGCGATCGGTGTCCACCCCGTGCGGGACGAGGGCGACCCGCTCCTCGGGAGCGCCCGCGGAGAGGAACTCCCGGCGAATCGCGCCGGACATCGCCACGAAGCCGTCGGCGTCGCGGAAGAAGCGGTTGCGCAGGGCGGCCGCGGAGCGCACGGTGCGGCCCCCGGCCCCCGCGCCCCACGGCTTTCCCCAGGTGTACACCTCGCCCGTCATCTCGCCGTTGACCTCGGGCTGCAGGATCACCGCCTTGCCCAGGGCGCGGCCGGCGACGAGCCCGGGGAGCCCGAGGACTCGGGTGCCGCGCACCACCACCACGTCGTAGCGGCCCCGTTCCCGCACCAGCGCGCGCAGGGCGCCCGGGATCATCCGGTACTTGCCCGTGCGCCCCGGACCCGCCGGGGGGACACGCACCACCCGGATGCCCTCGAGGTCCTCGCATTCGGGCCAGCCGCGCTCGCCCCGGCGCGTCACCACCGTGGCGGAGAGACCGGAGCGCACCAGTCCCCGCCCCAGCGCGCGGATGTGCTCTTCGCCGCCCCCGAGCACGGGATGGAACGACTCGGTCAGGAAGAGGACGCGCGTCAACGGCCGCGCAGCGCGGGCTCGCCCTCGCGGTCCGCCGCGCGGCGCGGCTCCTGCACGACGTAGGTGGCCTTGCCCTGGCTCTCGTGGTACGTGCGCACGACGAGCTCTCCCAGGAGACCGAAGCAGACGAGGATGACCCCGGTGAGGAAGAGGAGCGCGCCGAGCAGGAGCAGGGGCCGTCCGCCGATCGCCTCGTCGGCGAACAGCTTCAAGCCGGAGAGGTAGGCGAGGACCAGGAAGCCGGTCCCCCCGAAGAGGAGGCCGAGCTGCCCGAACAGGTGCGCGGGGCGGGTGCCGTAGGAAAGCAGGAACTTGACGGTGAAGAGGTCGAGGAGCACCCGCACCGTCCGCCCGATCCCGTACTTGCTCTGGCCCTGCGTCCGCGGCCGGTGGTGCACCGGCACCTCGGCGAGGCGCACGCCCATCCAGGAGGCCACCGCGGGAATGAAGCGGTGCATCTCCCCGTAGAGGCGGAGCCCCCGCACGACCTCCGCGCGCATCGCCTTGAGCGAGCACCCGTAGTCGTGGAGGCGCACGCCGGTGGCCCAGGAGATGAGGCGGTTCGCGAAGAACGAGGGAATCCTCTTCGAGAACGGATCCTTCCGCTCCTTCCGCCAGCCGCAGACCATGTCCAGGTCTTCCGCTTCGAGGCGGTTCACGAGGAGCGGGATGTCCGCGGGATCGTTCTGCAGGTCGCCGTCCGACGTCACCACCACCGCCCCCCGCGCGCGGTCGAAGCCGGCGGAGAAGGCCGCGGTCTGCCCGAAGTTCCGCCGGAGAAGGACCGGCCGCACCCGGGCGTCGCTCTCCTCCAGCTCGACCAGGCGCTCGCGCGTCCCGTCCGTGCTCCCGTCGTCCACCAGGATGAGCTCGAACGGCCGGCGCAGGGTCTCCAGGCTGGTCGTGAGCTCGCGGTAGAGGTCGGGCAGGTTCAGGACCTCGTTGTAGAGGGGAACCACGACGGAGACGTCAGGATGCGGCCCTTCGGGCGTCTTCATGGCTTTCCGCGACTCCTGCGGAAGTATAGCGACGCCGGCCCGGAAGCGGTTAGCGCCCGGAGACGACGAGCCAGGCCCAGTTGGCGAAGACGGCGGCGACGGCGGCGATCCGCAGTCCGAGGCCGACCGACGGAGCGACGTGGGCGTCCAGGGCCCGGCCGCGGGTCAGCAGCACGAGGTCCACGATCGCCCAGGGGACGAGGAGGAGGGCCCCCACCGTCACCAGCGGGTTCATGGCCAGCGCCCCCGGGAGGTCGAGGTCGAAGAGACGGCCGAGCGCGCGCGTGCTCCCGCAGGTCGGACAAGGCACGCCGGTCACCGCCTTGAAGACGCACACGGGGAAGCCCAGGTGATCGAGGTGCAGGAGGCCCACCGCCGCGGTGGCGGCCACGCCGATCGCCCCGAATATCGCGCCCAGGGGCAGCCGTCCGACCGGCGCGCGCAACCGCAGCAGCGAGACGTCGGTGCTCATCGAGCGTGGTCGAGAACGCTCGCGAGCCCGCCCACGAGCCCGCCCACCACCAGCCCGATCGCGAGCGTGCAGCAGCAGCACACGACGAGCATGGGGATGAGAACCGCGGCCGCCGCCTTGCCCTTCGTGATCTGCTGGGCGTGGGCGAGGCCGATCACCTGCAGGACGACCGAGAACACGAAGGCGGCGATTCCCCCGCACACGGGCAGGATCTGGAGGATGCTGCTCGCCTGGGCGTAGCCGAAGACACGGAAGGTCGCCTCGAAATCGCGTCGGGCACCCCCCAGGAGCAGCAGCATCAGGTGGAGGATGCCCGACCAGACGAAGAGGACCACCGTGATGATCACCGGCCCGAAGACGAGGTTGTAGACCAGGCTGGCCCCGCCCTCCAGGAAGGGTGCGAACCGCTCGAGAGCCCCGCTCTGGCGCGCGAGCCCGCCCAGCCCGCCGAAGGTCACGTTGAATACGAGGCTGTAGAGCGTGGACGCCACCAGCCCGACATAGCTGATGAGGAGGCCGTAGAGCAGGGGAGCGGTGAGGCCGCCCGTCACCGGCATCGCGCGGTAGAACGCCTCGGGCCCGGTCAGGACCTGTTGCGTCGTCTCCACGAGGCCCGCGACGAACCCGATCTGCTCCCGGCGTTCCCAGGGCGTTCCGGAGCCGGCGGGAGCACCCTCCGGCGGCAGGGGAGGCGGCGTGGTCATTTGGACGGGAGTCTAAGGAGTCGCCCCCGCCGCGGTCAAGGCGCCCCCTCGCCCGCCCGCGGGCAGGCTATATTACGGGGTCATGCCCAAGGCGACCGTCGAGACCGTCGACCACGTGGCCCGCCTCGCCCGCCTCTTCCTGACCGACGCGGAGCGTCAGCTCTTCGCGCGGCAGCTCGCGGATATTCTCGCCTACGCCGAGTCCATCCAGGCCCTCGACACCTCCGATGTGGAGCCGATGAGCCACGCCCTGACGGCCGGGGGCTTCCGTGAGGACGAGGTCCGGGCGAGCCTGCCGCGTGAGAGGGTCCTCGAGATGGCACCCGACGCCAAGGACGGGCTCTTCCGCGTGCCGCGCGTGCTCGGCGGATGAGCGACCTCTTCCGACTGTCCGCGGTCGAGATAAGACGGCGCGTGGCCGCGCGCGAGGTCACCGCGCAGGCGGTGGCCCGGGCCCACCTGGACCGCATCGACGCGCTGGAGCCGAAGGTGGACGCCTTCCTGCTCGTTCTCGCCGAGCGCGCGCTCGACCGCGCCCGTCGCCTCGACGAGGCCCTGGACCGCGGGGAGGAAGCACCGCCGCTCGCGGGCGTCCCCCTCGCCCTGAAGGACGTCCTCGACCTGGAGGGCGCTGCCCACCACCTGCGGGTCGCGCATCCTGGAAGGCTATCGCCCCCCCTTCACCGTCGACGGCGGTGGCGCGGCTGGAGCGGGCAGGGGCGATCGTCCTCGGCAAGACCAACATGGACGAGTTCGCGATGGGCTCGTCCACCGAGAACAGCGCCTACAAGAAGACGCAGAACCCGTGGGACCTCGCCCGCGTCCCCGGCGGGTCTTCCGGCGGGTCGGCGGCGGCGGTGGCGGCCCGCATGGTCCCGCTCGCCCTCGGCACGGACACCGGTGGCTCGATCCGCCAGCCCGCGTCCCTCTGCGGCGTGGTCGGCCTCAAGCCCACCTACGGGCGGGTGAGCCGCTACGGCCTCGTGGCCTTCGCGTCCTCGCTCGACCAGATCGGCGTCTTCGCCCGGCGGCCTGGAGGACGTGGCGCTCGTTTCGTCGGTGCTCTTCGGCCACGACCCCGCGCGACTCCACCAGCGCCGACCGGGAGGTCCCGGATTTCCGGAGAGCGCTCGGCGACGGGGCCAAGGGCGTCCGCGTCGGGGTCCCCTGCGGATTCCTCGCGGAGGGTGTCGAGCCGGAGACGCTCGCTCGCTTCCGCGAAGCCCTCGCTGTCCTCGAGAAGGCAGGGGGCGAGGGTCGTGGACGTCTCGCTGCCCCACCTCCCCCATGCCATCGCGACCTACTACATCGTGGCCACCGCCGAGGCCTCGAGCAACCTCGCCCGCTACGACGGCGTGCGCTACGGCCTCCGCGGACGGCGCCACCGGCGACCTCCTCGCGCATGTACGGCGAGACCCGCGACCACGGGTTCGGGGCGGAGGTGAAGCGGCGCATCATCCTCGGCACCTTCGTCCTGTCCTCCGGCTACTACGACGCCTACTACCTCCGGGCCCAGAAGGTGCGCACGCTGATCCGGCGGGACTTCGAGGCCGCCTTCGAGACCTGCGACGTGGTGGCCACGCCGACCTCGCCCGTCGCGGCCTTCCGCTTCGGCGAGAAGACGGACGACCCGCTCCAGATGTACCTGGCCGACATCTTCACCGTGCCCGCCAACCTGGCGGGGATCCCGGGCATCTCGCTCCCCTGCGGCTTCGCCTCCGGGCTTCCGGTGGGCCTCCAGCTCCTGGCCCGGCCTTTCGACGAGGCGGCTCTCCTGCGCCTTTGCGCCGCGTTCGAGCGCGCCACCCCCCATCATCGAGCCGAGCCGCCGCTCTAGGCCGGGCCGCTCAGCTCGCGGCGCCCGGCAGCGCCGGCACCCGCCGCCTCTCCAGCCAGAAGCGCAGGGCGACGTAGGCGAGCGCGCCGCTCACGAGCCCCACCACGAGGTTGCCGAGCAGGAAGGGGAGCACGAGCGGCCGCAGGGTCTCGAAGAGCGCCTCGTAGAAGGCCCGTCCGCGCAGGCTCCAGTCGACACCGTGGAGCCCGTCCGGGGGGACGCCGAGCAACACGCAGCCGACGAGGGTTCCCGTGATGAACATCGGCCCCACCGTCCACGGATTGCTCGTCCAGGCTCCGGCCAGGATCGCCACCTTGCTCAATCGGAAGAGCACCGCGACGAGGAGGGCGAGCGCCGTGTGGATGCCGAGGATCGGGAAGAAGGCAATGAACACGCCGATGCCGAAGGCGAGGGCCACGCGATTGGGCGTGTCCTCCAGCTGCAGGAGGGCGCGAAAGAGCGCGCGGAGCCCGCTCACGTCGGACCCGCTCCCGCCGGCCGGAAGTGGTCGTATCCCACCCGGTCGAGCGGCATGTGCCGCCCTCCCACCCGCAGGAAGGCGGAGGGGGCGCCCTCCCGGAACTGGCCGAGCACGGTGAACGGGGTGTTGAAGATCGCGGCCAGCTCCTTGAGATCGGCCAATCGCTCCGGGGCTGCGGCGAGGAGCAGCTGATAGTCCTCGCCGCCGTGGAGGGCGAGGGAGAGCGCGTCCCCGCCCCCGGAGCGCACGAGCTGGGACACCTGGGGATCCACCGGTATCTCCGCGAACTCGAGCGCGCAGGCGAGCCCGCTCGCCTCGCAGAGCTGCCAGAGGTCGCCGGAGAGGCCGTCGGAGACGTCGATGGCGGCGTGCACCAGGTCGCGATCGGCGAGGGCGCGCGCGAAGGCCAGGGGGGGACGGGGATCGAGCTGGGCGCGCAGGCACGCGGTCACCGCGTTCGCGGAGGTCTCCGTCCACAAGCCGGTCGAGACGAGATTGCCCTCGCTGTCGAGGCGTGCGCCCTGCGCGAGCAGCTTCAGCCCCTGAGCGGCCGAGCCCAGCGTCCCCGTCACCGCGAGCTGGTCGCCGGGAAGGGCGCCGGAGCGGCGGACGACGCGCGCGCCCTGTCCGAGAAGCGTAACGTCGATCACGATACCCGGGCCCGCGCAGAGGTTGCCCCCCACGATGTTCACGCCCGTTTCCGCGGAGCGCTCGAGCAGCCCGTCGTAGAGCTCGTCCACGAAGGCCCAGGGTACGTCCGGAGGAAGGGAGAGGCTGACCGTCGCATGGCGCGGGACGCCGGCCATGGCCGCGATGTCGGACAGGTTGACCGCGAGGGCCTTGCGGCCCAGGAGCCGGGCCGGCGTCCAGTCCCGCCGGAAGTGCACTCCCTCCACGAGGCTGTCGGTGGTGACGAGGGCCAGGGGAGCGACCTCCACCGCGGCCGCATCGTCTCCCAGTCCCACCACCACTCCCGCGCCCCGGGGGATGCGGGCCTGCAGCCGGCGGAGGATCTCGCGCTCCCCGATATCAGCGACCGTGATCGAGGCGTCGGTCACGGGAACCACCCGCGAACATGGAGGGGGGAATCGAAGAAAGAGGCCCTCCGCGATGCCGTGTGGAGGGTGACCTGAACCTGGTCACCAAGTGGGAACCCTGCGCGCCGCTTCAGGCTTCCTCGACTCGGAGGCATGCACACCGCGGGGCGATAGCGGGTCCCCGGATTAAGGACGTTGGTTCGGGGTTACCTGATCCATCACGAACACCACAGAGGACCTCGATCGGCATGATAGCCGGGTCCGGCGGCGCGAGGCAAGGGTGTCGGGGACGGCTGAAAAGTGGCTACTCGCCGAGGGCGGCGCTGAGCTCGCGCGCGAGCTTCTCCGCGCGCGTCTTGGCGCCCTTCTCCACCTCTTCCCCCTGCTCGCGCAGGCGGAAGCATTCGTCGGCCATGTTCAGGGCGGCGAGCACCGCGATGCGCACGGAGTCCACCGCCCCCAGGCCGCGGCTCACCTCGCGCATCTGCGCGTCCACGTGGGCGGCCAGCTTCTCCACGTAGCCGGGATCGGTCCCCGCGCGCACCGCGTAGCTCTGGCCGAAGATCTCGACGTGCACGAGGTTGGGCTTGTCAGCCATGGGCGAGGGGGATTTCATCACAAGTGCTTTGCCTAGTCCAAGCCCTCCAGCAGGTCGACCAGGCGGGCGAGGCGCGTGCGCAGCTCCTCGCGCTCCCGGCGCAGGACCTTGAGCTCCCGGCCCAGGGCCTCGAGCTGGCGGGCCTCCTCCCCCGCCTCGTTCTCCCGCCGCTCCGCGGCGGAGAGCCGTTTCTCCGCCTCCCCCACCCGCGAGCGGTATTTCCCCGAGCTCGTCGTGAAGGGACTTGTTCTCGGCCGCGAGCTGACGCATGCGCTCGGCGGCTTTGTGGACCCGCTCCTCGAGAAGCTTGAAGCTGTCTTCCACTTCCGTCTCACTCTCCCCGGATGTCGAACCCCGCGGTGCGGAGCTCCCGGATGACCTTGTCCACCGATGCCTGCACCTCTTCCCCCGTGAGCGTACGCTCGCGGTCCTCGTAACGCAGGCTCAAGAGCAGGCTGACCTTGCCCGCGGGCACGGGCGGGCGATCGTAACGGTCCGTCACCGTCACCCCGGCGAGCGAGGGCCCCGCCGACGCCCGGATCCGCCGCTCGACCTCGGTCGCCGGCACCCCCGCGTCCACCACGATCGAGAGGTCGCGGTCCACCCCGGGGAAGCGCGGCAGCGGCCGGAAGCGCTCGAGGGGCATGGGTTCACTCGCCCAGGCCAGGTCGAGCTCGGCCACGTAGACGTTCTCACGGTCGGGGCGGGAGTCCGGCCGCAACCCGCCGAGATACCCGATGGTCCTCCCGCCCCGGACGATGTCGCCGCTCTGGCCGGGGTGCAGGAAGGACCGGGGCTCTCCCGGACGCGCCAGCTCCAGGGGGCCGCGACCGAGCCGATCGAGGAGGCCTTCCAGGATGCCTTTGAGGTCGTAGAAATCCACCGCTCGAGGCTTCTCGGACCAATGCCGTTTCTGAGCCGACCCCGCGAGGAAGAGAGCCAGGTGGCTCTCCTCGCGGGGTCGGTGATTCCCGGGGAGAAACACCCGGCCGACCTCGAAGAGGGCGACGTCCCTCCGACCCTGGCGCCGATTCTCGTCCAGCGAGCGGAGCAATCCCGGCACGAGCGACGTCCGCAGCACGGCCTGGTCTTCGGCGAGGGGGTTGGCGAGCGCGACCGCCGCCTCCCCGGTCCCGCCCTCGAACGAGTAGTTGATGACCTCGGTGCAGCCCGCCCCCACGAGCGCGTCGCGCACCGCCCGCTCCCCGGCCTGCGCCGGTCGCAGCCCGCCCACGGTGGCCGCGGGCGGGAGCGACGACGGGATCTTGTCGAGCCCGTTGTGCCGGCCCACCTCCTCGACCACGTCGTCTTCCCGGGCCACGTCGCCCCGCCACGTGGGGACTTCGAGCCGGGTCATCCCCGGATCGGCACTGGAGACCGCGAAGCCCAACCCGCGCAGGATTGCCTCCGTCTTCTCGCGCGGGACGTCGACCCCCAGCACGGCCCGCACCCGCGCCGGACGCAAGCTCACGACCCGACGGGAGGGCTTCGCGGTGATTCGGTCGATCAGGCCAGGGCGTGTCGTCCCCGCCCCGACCTTTTCGAGAAGATGGGCGATGCGCGCCGTGGCCGCGACCGTCCCCTCGGGGTCGGCCCCGCGCTCGAAACGGTGCGAGGCCTCGGTGTGCATGCCCAGCGACCGGGCGGCCCGGCGGATCGCGAGGGGCTCCCAGAAGGCCGCCTCCAGCGCCACCGTGCGTGTCTCCTCCGAGACCTCGCTGCTCGCTCCGCCCATGATCCCCGCGAGGGCGAGCGGTCCCTCCACTCCGGCCACGACCCCCACCTTCGGGTGCAGCGTGCGCTCGACGCCGTCCAGCGTGCGCAGGCGCTCGCCTTCCCGCGCCCAGCGCACGAGCAGCTTCCCCCGGGGGATGCGGGTGAGGTCGAAGGCGTGGGAGGGATGGCCCATCTCCAGCATCACGTAGTTCGTGAGGTCCACCACGTTGCTGATGGGCCGGACCCCGACCTGCTCGAGCCGATCGCGCAGCCAGGCGGGCGAGGGCCCGATGCGCACGTCGAGGACGCGGCCGCAGAAGCGCGGGCAGAGGTCGGGGGCCTCGATCGCGACGTCGAAGGCCTCGCTCGCGGGCGCGCCCTTCTCCGTGAACGACAGCTCGAGCGGGCGGAGGGGCAGGCCGTAGATCACCGCCACCTCGCGAGCCACCCCGTAGACGTTCATGCCGTCGACGCGGTTCGTGGTGACGTCGACGTCCAGCACCGCGTCCTTGCCGTCCGCCTCCAGCCCGTCGAGGGCGAAGCCGACCAGGGTCAGGTCATCGGCCGAGCCGGCGCGGCTCCACCTTCACGTCCACGTACTCGCGCAGCCACGAGACCGGGAGCTTCATCCGCGGAACTGCTCCAGGAAGCGCAGGTCGTTCCCGTAGAAGAGCCGGATGTCGTCGATGCCGTGGCGCATCATGGCCACCCGCTCGATGCCGAGGCCGAACGCGAAGCCCGTGACCTCCTCGGGATCGTAGACTTTGCCGCCGAGGCGCGCGTTCACGGCCTCGAAGACGGCGGGATTGACCATCCCCGAGCCCAGGATCTCCAGCCAGCCCGTCTGCTTGCAGACGCGACACGGCTCGCCGGACGCGAGCGCGCCCGTCCCGCCGCAAACCGCGCATCCGAGGTCGGCCTCCACCGATGGCTCCGTGTACGGGAAGAACGACGGCCGGAAGCGCACCGCCCGCTCCGCGCCGAAGAGCGCGTGGAGGAAGGCCTCGATCGTCCCCTTGAGGTGGCCGAGGGTGATGCCCGGGCCCACGACCAGCCCTTCGATCTGCTGGAACATCGGCGAGTGCGTGATGTCGCTGTCCCGCCGGAAGACCTTGCCCGGGCAGATGATCCGCACGTGAGGCGGATGCGGGTTCTCCAGCATGTAGCGGATCTGCGCGGTCGAGGTGTGGGTGCGCAGCAGGAGGTCCTTCGTCCCCTTCAGGTAGAACGTGTCCTGCATGTCGCGCGCCGGGTGGTCGGGCGGCATGTTGAGGGCCTCGAAGCAGTGGAAGTCGTCCTCCACCTCGGGGCCGTCGTAGACCTCGTAGCCCATGGACACGAAGATGTCCTCGAGCTCCTCGCGCGTGACCGTCAGTGGATGTCGCCGTCCGCGCGGTGGCTTGCGACCAGGCAGAGTGACGTCGACTCGCTCACGCGCGAGGCCCTGCTGTTGAGCCCGTGTCTCGACCTCGGTCCTGGCCTCGTCGAGGCGCGCGGTGATCTCGATCCTTCAAGCCGTTGAGATCCTGTCCGGCCTCGCGCTTCGCGTCCGCCGCGAGCTGGCCCAGGCCCTTCATCAGAGCGGTGACCGCTCCCGACTTGCGGCCCAGGAAGCGGTCGTGCAGGGCCTGGAGGGCGGCGAGGTCCTGCGCATCCGGCAAGAGCTTCTCGAACTCCTCACGGAGTGCGCGGACCTTCTCTCTCAGTTCCGTCTCAGGATCGGCCATGGTTAGAGACGGGCGCCGCCTCGCGGCGCCCGTGGACTAGGCTCCTGCCGCCTTGGCCGACTCCACGAGCTTCCCGAAGGCCTGGGGGTCGCGTGGCGGCGAGGTCGGCCAGGGACTTCCGGTCGAGGTCCGACCCCCGCCCGCTTCAGCCCCGCGATGAACTGGCTGTAGGAGAGGTCGTGCACGCGCGCGGCGGCGTTGATGCGGATGATCCAGAGCCGGCGGAAGTCGCGCTTCTTGCGGCGCCGCCCCACGTAGGCGAAGTTGCCGGCGCGGTCGACCGCTTCCTTCGCGGCCGGTAGAGCTTGCCCTTGGTGAGGAAGTACCCCTTGGCCAGCGAGAGCAGCTTCTTCCGCTTCTCCCGGCGCTTGCTTCCCCGCTTGACTCTCGGCATACGCTCGTCCCTTCGATGGCCTGGCCGGTATCGGCCAGCCCGTCGCGCTTGCAGGCGGCGACGAAGCCCGGGCAGCTCGACCGCTGCCCCGATAGAGCAATCAGCAATCAGCCTTCAGCGACCCCGTCCGGGCCTGGGCTGAAGGCTGAGTGCTGACGGCGGGCCTCAGCCCAGCAGCATCCTCCTCACGTTGGGCGCGTCCGCGTCCGACACGAGGCCGGCCTTGCGCAGATCGCGCTTCCGCCCCGTCGCCTTCTTGGTGAGGATGTGGCGCTTGAGGGCGTGCCAGCGCTTCACCTTGCCGGTGGCGGTGAGCTTGAACCGCTTCACGGGCGGCCCGGTTCGTCTTGAGCTTCAGCTTCCCCTTCTTCTTCGGCTTCCTCATTCCTCTGCTCTCTGCCTTGTCCGCGGCCACGCCGGCCGCCACTTTCTTCGCCCGGGCCGGCTTGGCCTTCGCAGCGCCCTCCTTCTTGGCCCCGCCGGGCTTGGCGGCGCTTCCTTCTTGGGGGCCAGGATCTGGACCATCGTCATCCCTTCCTGGCGGGGGGGCACCTCGATGAGCGCGACCTCGCCCAGCTCCTCGGCCAGCCGGTTCAGGATCCGGCGCCCGATCTCGCTGTGCACCAGCTCCCGGCCGCGGAAGATCACCGTGGACTTCACCTTGTTGCCGTCCATGGAGGAAGCGCTCGGTGTTGCGCCGCTTGAACTGGAAGTCGTGCTCGTCGATCTTGGGCCGGAACTTCACCTCCTTGACCTGGATGTGCCGCTGGTGCTTGCGCGCCTCCGACTCGCGCTTCGCCTGCTGGTAGAAGAACTTCCCGGAGTTCATGATCCGGCAGACGGGCGGAGTGGCGGTGGCCGCGATCTCCACGAGGTCGAGGCCCTTCTCCTCGGCGAGCATGAGCGCCTGGGCCGGGGGCATGATCCCGAGCTGCGCCCCGTCGTCGTCGATGACCCGCACTTCCTTGGCCCGGATGCGGTCGTTGATGCGAACCGTCTTGCTGTCTATTGGACACCTCCCGCGGTAGACGGCGGCTGCTCCTCGACGAGGGCCCGCTCGGCCGCGAGCCGGGCGATCCTCGTCCCCAGTCCGTCCACGTCCATCGGGCCGAGGTCGCCGGCCTGGCGGTGGCGCACCGACACGCTCCGGGCCGCGATCTCCTTGTCCCCCACCACCAGCATGTAGGGGACCTTCTGGACCTGGGCCTCGCGGATCTTGTAGTTCATCTTCTCGCTGCGGTCGTCCACATGGACGCGCAGTCCCTTGGCGCGGAGTGCGTCCGCGACTTCCTGCCCGTAGGCCTGGTGGCGCTCCGCCACCGGGATCACGGCCACCTGCACGGGGGCGAGCCAGAGCGGGAAGGCACCGGCGTAGTGCTCGATGAGCACGCCGAAGAAGCGCTCGAGGCTCCCGAGCAGCGCGCGGTGGACCATGATCGGCTGGTGGGCCTTGCCGTCCTCCCCGATGTACTCGAGGTCGAAGCGGTTCGGGTTGTTGAAGTCCACCTGGATCGTCGAGCACTGCCAGGCGCGGTCGAGCGAGTCCTTGATCTTGATGTCGATCTTGGGGCCGTAGAAGACGCCCTCGCCGGGATCCACCTCGTAGGCGTGGCCGCGCTTCTCGAGGGCCTTGCGCAGCGCGTTCGTGGCCTGCTCCCACTGCTCGTCGGTGCCCGCCGACTTCGCGGGCCGCGTCGAGAGGTAGATGTCGTAGCGGTCGAACCCGAAGGCCTTCAGGATCCCGGTCACGAAGTCGAGGACGCGGAGGATCTCGTCCTCCAGCTGGTCGGGCCGGCAGAAGATGTGCGCGTCGTCCTGGGTGAAGCCGCGCACGCGCAGCAGGCCGTGGAGCACGCCCGAGCGCTCGAAGCGGTAGACCGTGCCCAGCTCCGCGAAGCGCAACGGCAGCTCGCGGTAGCTGCGCAGGTGCGCGCGGTAGATCGTGATGTGGAACGGGCAGTTCATCGGCTTCAACTGGTACTCGACGTTCTCGATCTCGATCGGCGAGTACATCCTGTCCTTGTAGTACTCGGTGTGCCCGCTCGTCTTCCAGAGGTCGAGCTTCGCGATGTGGGGGCTGTAGACGAGGTCGTAGCCGCCCTTCAAGTGCTCGTCCCGCCAGAAGTCCTCGATCTGCTTCCGGATGAACCCGCCCTTCGGATGCCAGAGGATCGAGGCCGGCTCCGGTCTCGTCGGCCACCGAGAAGAGGTCCAGCTCGCGCCCGAGCTTGCGGTGGTCGCGCCGCTTGGCCTCCTCCAGCCGATGCAGGTGCTGGTCCAGCTCTTCCCTGGTGAAGAAGGAGTAGCCGTAGATGCGCTGCATCGAGGGATTCCCCTCGCGGCCCTTCCAATAGGCGGCGGCGGGGCTGGCGTTCAGCTTGAACGCCTTGATCTTGCCCGTGCTCGGAAGATGCGGTCCCAGGCAGAAGTCGATGAAGCTCCCCATCGTGTAGCACTGCACGGGGTCACCGGACTTCTCGCTCGATGAGCTCGCACTTCAGGGTCTGCCCCTTCGACTTGAACAGCTCGAGGGCCTTCGCCCTTCGGGATCAGCTTCTTCTCGATGGGCCGGTTCTGCTTGACGATGTGCTCCATCCGCTTCTCGATGGCGATGAGGTCCTCGGGCGTGAAGGGACGGCTCACCAGGAAGTCGTAGAAGAACCCGTCCTCGGTGGGCGGGCCGATGCCGCACTGGGCCTCGGGGAAGAGCTCGGTCACCGCCGCCGCGAGGAGGTGGGCGGACGAGTGCCGGTAGATCTCGATCGGAGAATCGGCCGGCTTGCTTTCGCCCGAAGGACCGGTGTTGTCGGGGGGCTCGACGTGAGGCCCGACGACATTCAGGAGTTCAGCATCGCGATCGACACACCGTCCTCACCGGCGGAAGTGGTAGGCGCGGGTGGAATTGAACCACCGACCTCTTCCGTGTCAAGGAAGCGCTCTACCACTGAGCCACGCGCCTTCCGACGCCGGAAACTGGAAAGCTACCAGAGAGATAGAGGGCTGTCAAACGTCAGAGGATCTTCTTGCCGAGGAGCGAGGCGAGCAGCTCCACCCCGAGCCGGGCGGTGCCGTTCCGCTCGTCGAGGATCGGGTTCACCTCGACGAACTCCGCGGAGAGCACCTTGCCCGTGTCCGCCAGCATCTCCATGGCCAGGTGCGCCTCGCGGTAGGAAAGCCCGCCCGGCGAGGGCGTCCCCACCCCGGGGGCGAAGTCGGGGTCGATGCCGTCGAGGTCGAAGCTCACGTGGATGCCGGCGGTGCCGTTCGTCGCGCGCTTGATCGCCTCTTCCATGACCGCGCGCATCCCCCGCTCGTCGATGTCGCGCATGGTGAAAGCGCCCGACGCCCGAGGCCTTGACGTTGGCACGCTCGGCGGGGTCCACGTCGCGGATGCCCACGAGCGCGGCCCGCGACCCGTCGACCATCGGCGAGAACGCCGGCGAGGTTGACCAGGCTCGGAGGCCCCGATGCCGAGGGCCACCGCGAGGGGCATGCCGTGGATGTTCCCGCTCGGGCTCGTCTCCGCGGTGTTGGTGTCGGCGTGGGCGTCGAACCAGACGAGGCCGATCTTCTCCTTGCGCGCGTGGAAGTGGCGCGACAGTCCGGCGATCGTCCCCATCGCGATCGAGTGGTCGCCGCCCAGCACGACGGGGACGCTGCCCTTGCCGAGCACGTCGCGCACCGTGTCGCGGAGGTGCTCGCACACCTCCTTGATCTCCTTCAGGTACTTCAGGCGCGGGTCGCCCGGGCCCTGCGTCTCCGGGATCTTGACCGCGAGGTCGCCGCGGTCCTTCACCTCGTAGCCGAGGGTGCGGATCCTCTCGTCGAGGTCGGCCACGCGGAAAGCCGAGGGACCCATGTCGACGCCCCGCCGGCCCGCGCCGAGGTCGAGGGGCACGCCGATGAGGGTCACGGAAGGACTGGCCATTGGCCCGACGCTAGCACGGCGCTCCAAACGCCATCAAGGCGGGCGCATCGCGGGCGAGCGCCCCGGGCCGGCGGCGGTTTGACTCCTCCCGGCACCGGTCTCGATAATCAGGGGCGCTCATGTCGACGCCCACGTCCCGCAAGCCGAGTCCGGTCCCCGCGACGCCCGAAGCACCGGACCTGCTCAACGTGCTCGTCGTGCGGCACGTGCTCACCCCGGAGCAGGTCGAGAAGGTCCGTCGCGCCCAGAAAGTGAACGGCCTCACTCCCGAGCAGGCCATAATCCAGCTGGGCTTCGCGAGCGAGGTGCAGATCGCGCAGGCCGTGGCCGCGCATGCCGGCCTTCCCTACGTGAAGATCAACCCCCTCGACCTCGACCTCGACGTGGTGACCAAGGCCATCGCCGGCCCCTTCGCGCGCAAGCACGGCATGGTCGCGATCAGCAAGACGGACACCGCGGATCACGGTCGCCGTCTTCGACCCCTTCGCGCCCTTTCCCGATCGAGGACATCCAGCGCGTGACCGGCCTCGACGTGGAGCGGGTGGTGGCCACCCGCAGCGACGTCGAGACCGTCAACAAGGGCTTCTACGACCTGAAGACCAGCCTGCAGACCGCGGAGAAGCAGCTCTCGCAGAGCCGGCTCGCCACCGTGGACCTCGCGAACCAGGAGTTCCTCTCCCGGGCCGAGGACCTCGACCCCGCGGCCGCGCCCGTGGTCAAGGCCCTCGACCACATCCTGACCTACGCCTTCGAGCAGCGCGCCTCCGACATCCACTTCGAGCCCAAGCGCGACCTGACCCTGGTGCGCCTCCGCATCGACGGGATGCTCCACGACGTCCACCTGATCCCGCAGATCGTCTACGAGGCGGTGGTCTCGCGCATCAAGCTGCTCTCCGGCTGCAACCTCGCCGAGAAGCGGCGCCCGCAGGACGGGCGCATCAAGCGCGAGCAGGGCGGGCGCGAGATCGAGCTGCGCGTCTCGCACGCATGCCCACCGCCTTCGGGGAGAAGGCGGTGCTGCGCATCTTCGACCCCGACATCCTCCTGAAGGGGATCGACCAGCTCGGCTTCTCCGCCCACGACCTGCCCAAGTTCTACGACTTCATCGCCCGCCCCACCGGCATCATCCTCGTCACCGGTCCCACCGGCAGCGGCAAGACCACCACCCTCTACTCCATCCTCAAGTACCTCTCCAAGCCCGAGGTCAACATCGTCACCATCGAGGACCCGATCGAGATGGTCTTCGAGGACTTCAACCAGGTGGCGGTGCGGCCGCAGATCGACGTGACCTTCGCGAGCGCCCTGCGCACCATCCTCCGCCAGGACCCCGACATCATCATGGTGGGCGAGATCCGCGACACCGAGACCGCGGAGAACGCGGTCCAGGCCGCCCTCACCGGCCACCTCGTGCTCTCGACGCTCCACACCAACGACGCCTCCTCCTCCATCACCCGGCTCCTCGACCTCGGCATCCCCCACTTCCTGATCACCTCCACGCTCATCGGCATCCTCGCCCAGCGCCTGGTGCGCGAGAACTGCACGCACTGCCTCGAGGAGTACGCCCCCACCACCGAGGAAGCGGCCGCCCTCAAGATCCCGATGGAGAAGCTCGCAGCCCTACAAGCTTCAAGCGCGGGAAGGGCTGCCTGCACTGCCGGGAGACCGGCTACACCGGCCGCACGGGGATCTACGAGGTGCTCGCCATGACGCGAGAAGATCCGCCGCCTCGTGAGCACCCAGGCGAGCTCGCTCGACATCTTCAAGGCCGCGCGCGAGGAAGGGCTGCGCACGCTCCGGGAGGCGGCGATCGAGAAGGTCTTCCGCGGAGTCACCACCGTGACCGAGATGGTGCGCGTGACCGGCAAGTGAGCACCCCCCGCCACGAAGACGACGAGAGCCTCCGCGGACGGGTGGTCCTCATCACGGGCAGCGGCCAGGGCCTCGGGGCCGATCTCGCCCGCGCCGCCGGCCTGCGCGGGGCGCGGGTGGTCGTGAACTGCCGGCAGAACGCCAAGGGCGCGGAGGCGGTGGCCGGGGAGATCCGCAAGGCCGGGGGCGAAGCCCTCGTCTGCCGCGCCGACGTCACCGCTCCCCGAGGAAGCCAGCCGCCTCGTGGACGAGGTCGTTCGGAGCCTTCGGGCGCGTGGACGTGCTCGTCAACACCGTGGGCGCGCTTCGCCTGGAAGCCGGTGGCGGAGATGGAGCCCGGACGAGTGGCGCGCGGTGATGGCCTCCAACCTCGACTCCGTCTACCACATGTGCCGCCTCGTCCTCCCCCACATGCGCAAGCGACCACTGGGGCCGCATCGTCAACCTCGGCGCGGTGGGCGCGGAGCAGACGTTGGGCGAGCCGCAGGTCGCCGCCTACTCCGCGGCCAAGGCGGCGCGTGGTGGCGTTCTCCAAGTCGCTCGCCCTCGAGGAAGCGCGCTGCGGGATCACCGTGAACGTGGTCTCCCCCGGCGTCCTCCAGGAGGACGGCCACGGCAAGGCCGCCGCCGCCGCCCTCGGTGACCGCGTGCCCGTGGGCCACGCGGGCCGGCTCGAGGACGTGGTGCGCGCCGATCCTCTTCTTCTGCTCCCCCGCCGCCGACTACGTCACCGGCCAGGTCCTGGCCGTCGCCGGCGGCGCTCGGCTCTAGCCGTCGGGTCGGTACAAGGCAACCACGGCGGCCGCCCTCGCCGGGTCCCTCAATCCTGGACCCACACGGACACCGAACCGCCGTTGCACCGAAACTCGCCCCAGCCGTGCTCGTCGGTGACCACCGGCTCCTTGACGTGCTCGGTGAGGTCGGTGAATCGTGCGTTAGGCTTCCCCACCTCCATCCACTTCGTCCCCTCGGGGCCGTCGCTCATGAGGACGGCCATGGCCTTCGGATGCTTCTCGTCGCCGAGGCGGGTCCAGCCCACCCTGTTCCAGTGGTCGAAGTAGTCGTACTGCGGTCCCCAGCCGTGATGCCTGCGCGCGTGCAGGAACTTGTCGATCAGCCACCGGTGCGACGGCAGCTGCACCCGGTGCCGGCTCCCGTCCCGGCCGAAGTCCTCGTACTCCGCCCCGTAATAGTCCGGGTAGAAGACGCAGGGATAGCCTTCCGCGCGCAGCAGGATGATGGCGTAGGCGAGGGGCTTGAACCAGGGAGCTACCGGCGACTCCAGCGCCTGGAGGGGCTGGGAGTCGTGGTTGTCCACGAAGGTCACCACCTGGGTGGGGCGCAGCTTCACCAGCGTCCCCTCCAGGACGTTGCGCATGTCGTAGCTCCCGTTGCCCAGGCTCGCGTAGTGGAAGGCGTAGTGGAGGGGGACGCCGAAGACGGAGAGGCGTCCGCCCAGATGGTCGAGATACCAGTGGAGGACGTCGATGTCCGGCGCCCAGTACTCGCCGACCACGAACAGGTCCTTCCCCGCGTGCTTCTCCATCGCGTCCAGCCATTCCGGGAAGAACCAGGCCGCGATGTGCTTGACCGCGTCCAGCCGGAACCCGTCCACGCCGGTCGTGTCCAGGTACCACTTGCCCCAGCGGGTGACCTCCTCGCGGACCTCGGCGCTCTGGAAATCGAGGTCGCAGCCCATGAGGAAGGCGAAGTTGCCTTTCTCCAGGGCGACCTCGTTGTCGAAGGTCTTGCCTTCGAAGAGGTACACCGTGTTCTGCTCGCCGGGGTTCTGCTCGTCGTAGTCGACGGCGTCGAAGTGCCGCCAGTGCCACTCGAAGCTCGAGTGCTCCTTCTTGCGCCCCGGGAAGTGGAAGTGGGTGTAGGCCCGGATCTCGCGCGGCTCCCCCTTGGGCCGCAGGCGGTCGTCCTGCGGGTAGGGCGTGGCCCGTGCCCGCTCCGACGAGTCTCCGCCCATCCGGTGATTCAAGACCACGTCCGCGTAGACCTGGATACCGGCCTTCCGAAGCGCACCCACCGCGGCGAGGTATTGCGCCTTCGTTCCGTACTTCGTGCGGACCGAGCCCTTCTGGTCGAACTCTCCGAGGTCGTACATGTCGTAGACCCCGTAGCCGACGTCGTTCGCGCCGCCGGTGCCCTTGTGGGCAGGCGGGAGCCAGACGCCGGTGAAGCCGGCGGCGGCGAGCGCGCGCGCCCGGGTGGCCGCCTCGCCCCAGAGGGTTCCGTCGGCGGGCACGTACCAGTGGAAGTACTGCATCATCACGCCGTTCAGGCTCGCCATGACGTCCCTTCCGCCACTCTAGGGCCGGGCGATGTCCCTCGCGTGACGGCCGTGCTCCTCTTCCGCGAAGACCGTGGCCGGGAAAGCGAGGATCTTCGCGCCCGGCCTCCGCCAGGCGCCCGCGGGGAGCCCCGCCTTCCCGCACGTCTTGTCGAGGAAGGTCTCACGGTCCCAGCGATGCTCGGCCGCCACCTGGGGCAGGAGCACGCCCTGTTGTCCCCCCTCGCGCACGAGCAGTCCGTCCCGTCCGATCTCGATCTCGTCCGGCCGAACCTCGTGGAGCGCGCCGAGCGCGGAGATCTCGATCACGATCTCCGCGAGCTCGTCCTTCCGCACCGGGTCGAACCGCCGGTCGGAGCGGGCCGCCACCACCGCGATGCGGGCCACGGCCTCCACGAGCGGCTCCTCGGTTTCCATGATCCCCACGCAGCCGCGCAGCTCGCCGTCGCGCGTCCGGAGCGTGACGAAGGCCCCTCCGGGAGCGCGCAGGGCCGGGCCGCCCTCGGGCAAGGGCGCTTTCCCTCCGGAGAAGTGCGCCTCCAGCGAGCGGCGGGCCACTTGTAGCAGCAGGCGCTGGTCCTCCGCGGAGAGCGAGGGCGCGGTCACGGCGACGCGGTGAGGGCGGCCGAGAGGTAGCCGACCACGCGGCTCGTATCCCTCTCCCCCACGTCTCCGCTCGTGGCGTAGCGGAGAAGGGAGGCTCGGTCGGCCCCTAGAGCGCGCGCGGCCTTCATGACCGCGACCAGCGGTCCCCCGCCGCACGCGTGGCCGCGAGACGTCTCCAGACGCCGCATCAACCCCTCCGCGTCGAAGCGCTCGACGCACTCCGTGACCACCGCATCGAGCTGGTGGGCGACGGCCGCCGGCTGGTAGTGGCTCAGGTCGCTCGACGCCACGAGCAACACGTCCTTCTTCGCGAGCGCACGCGCAAGGGCGCCGGCCAGCGCCTCCACCTCCTCGCGCGATCTGGCTGCCCATGAGCATGGGCACGATCCTCAGGCCGGGAACGAGGTGCTGCAGGAACGGAAGCTGCATCTCGAGGGAATGCTCGTCGCGGTGAACGGAGGGCAGGTCCAGCGAGGCTCGGGTCTTCCCGCGAGCAGCGCGGTCGCCAGCTCCTCGTCGATGGGCGCGCGACCGAGCGGCGTTTCGAACGCCCCGCGGGCCCAGAGCGCGACGCCGTCGAAGCGCGGCGTGGTGCGACGGCCCCACGAGGACGACGGTCAGCGCGGATCTTCCGCGCAGCAGCGAGTAGCCGTAGGCGGCCACCGGACCCGAGTAGCGAAGCCCGGCGTGCGGGCTGAGGAGCGCCACCAGGCGTCCCGGAGCGCGCACCGCTCCCGCCGCGGCGAGGTAGCGCTCGACCTCCGCGGCCACGGCGGCCGCCGTCCCGGGGTACCAGGACCCGGCCACGGCGGCCTTCCTCACGTCGGGACCCATCGACGCCCCCGGGCGGCCGCGCCGCCCGTCCTGCTCTACCTATACACCCGGTAGTCGATCTCGGGGAAGATGTTGTCGCGCTCCTCGAACTCCCGGAGGATCGGCTCCTCGAGGAACCCGCCGGTCGCGAGCATCCGGTAGAGGTACGTCGAAGCGGGCGATGTGGTCGCGGGTGCGCTTCTTCGCGTACTCCACGGTGGTGTTGGTCTTCATGATGAAGGCCCAGTCCGAGGACTGGGCGAGCAGCAGCTCGCGCGCGGCCTGGTTCGAGGGCGCGCCGCTCCAGGTCGTTCGGGTGCTCGAAGCGCCGGGCCAGCTCCACCATGCGCTCCGCGGCCATGTCGAGGTGCGGATAGATCCAGTCGTTGCCCGGGTTGAGCCAGACCTCGCGCGTAGCCCTTGGCGCCCCAGGTGCACATGGGGGGCTGGCCACCTCGCAGCTCCGGGATGCCGCTCGAGGTACTCCGAGGGGGTGATGGGCTTCACCACGTCCTGGTCGAAGTGCATCTTGCGGAAGAGGAAGTTGAGGAAGTCCGGCCCCTCGAACCACCAGTGGCCGAAGAGCTCGGCGTCGTAGGGGCTCACCACGAGCGGGAGGCCGGCCCATGCGACGCCGCGAGGTGCTCGACCTGGCGCTGCCGGTTGCCGAGGAAGTCGCCGGCGTGGCTGCGCCGCCTTCGCCAGCGCCCAGCTCGCGCACGTAGGGCTGCTTGTCGCCGAGCCCGACCTTGCCCGTGACCCGGTAGTACTTGATCCCCAGGTTCCGGCGCAGCCCGTCGCCCAGGTAGGGCCTCGAGGTAGTCGAGGGGCAGCTCCCAGCCCACGTCCTTGTAGAACTCGCGGTAGTCGACGTCGCCCGGGTAGCCCGACTCGGCGCTCCAGACCTGGCGGGAGGACTCCATGTCCCGCCCGAAGAACGACGATGCCTCCCGGGCGACACGATGGGCGCGTGCACCCCGTAGCTCGGCCGCGGATGCGCGTCGGTGAGCCCGTGCGACTCGAGGAAGCTGAAGCGCAGGCCGACCTCGCGCAGGAAGCGTCTCGTGGCCCGGGCAGGTAGCGCGCACTCCGGCAGCCAGATGCCCGGCGGCGTCGCGGCCGAAGTGCCGTCGGTAGTGCTGGCGCGCCGACCTGGACCTGCGCCCGCACCGCCTGCGGCACCGGGTCCATGAGGGGCAGGAAGCCGTGGGTCGCGCCGCAGGTGATGATCTCCAGCTTCCCCGCGTCGCGGTGCTTGCGGAACGCGCGCGAGGAGGTCGGAGCCGTAGGTCTCGCGGAAGATCGCCCGGAGCCGCTCGAAGCTCGGCGGAGTAGAACCGGGCGAGATCCTGGAAGCGCCGGTCCTGCCTGCTGCGTGCGCTCGATCTCCCGGTCGGCCAGCTCCACCAGGCGGTCGAGGTGGCGGTGGTAGCGGGAGACGAGGAGGCCGTCCGTGCAGCATCGAGACGAGCGGCGGGCGAGAGGGTCATGGTCAGCCGGTACTCGACGCCGTCCGCGAGGAGGCCGTCGAGAACGCTGACGAGCGGGATGTAGGTCTCGGTCAGGGCCTCGAAGAACCAGTCCTCCTCGAGGAACTGCGGGTACTCGGGGTGGCGCACGTACGGCAGATGCGCGTGCAGGACGGGGCACCAGTACCCGACGGGCATGGCGCTCCCCTATCGGCGATGCACGTCGCTGGCGCCGCCCGGACGGTAGGCGTCGCTGGCCCCGCCCTTGCCCGCGCGGTCGCTCGGGGAGGTCGTCGCGGAAGGGACCGAGGGCTCCGCGGCGCCGTCCACGTTGGGCGCGCTCCACGGCCCGTTGACGGAGCCCGAGCGCATCTCCTCCTGGCGCACCGCCACCCCCGCGGCAGGCGTGATCTCTCCCGCCTGACCGTAGGACAGGCGGCGGGACGCCTTCTCCGCCGAGGGCCCGACCCTGGGCGTGGTCACGGTGTTGCTCCGGGCCAGGCTCCGGAAATCGCCGGAGGCGAGGGTGAAGCCCAGCTCCGCGCGGTAGGAGCGGCGGGCGGAGTCGGCGCGCACATACCACCAGCGTGCGCCCGGCGGAAGCAGGACATCGCTCGCGCCGCCGCTCACGGGGTCGGAGATGCGGAGGGTGAGGCGGGCCACCGCCGACGCCCGCTCGCCCAGCTGCCGCCGGAGCGCCTCGATGCTCTTCGGGCTCACGTCCCAATAGGCGAAGAGCCATTCCGGATCGCGCACGAGGAGGCGGATGCGGTCCACCCCGTAGCTCTCCGGGAAGAGGAAGCGCTCCTCCTCGAACAGGCGCGGCGGGAGGTTGCGCGGCAGGTACTTGGCGGAGCGGATGGTGTCTTCCTCGCTCAGGCCCGGCGGGCCGGGGACGAACGCCTCGATCTCCTTGCCCTTGGGCGCGGGCTCGCGCCGCCGTCTCGCCGAGACCGGCGACGGCTTCGCCCCCTTCTTCGACTCCGCCGTGACCTTCGAGGGTCGGGCGGCAGCCCCCTTGCTCCCGCGCGGGCTACGCGCGGCTGCCCTCGGACCCCGCTTGGCGACCGGACGCGCGGCGGACTTCTTCGCCGAGGGCGCGGGAGCGGCGGCAACGGCCTTCGGCGCCTCCGCCCTCCGCCGCCCCGTGACTGGAGCCGGCCTGCGCGCGCGACCCGACGCCGGCTTGCCGGCGGTCTTCTTTTTGTCGGCCATGACCGCGCAGTATAGGAGAGGGCGCGGCGCAGCAGCAAGCCTGACGGGGGGGCCTCAGGGGTTCTCGGGCGGAGGCTCGTTCCCGGGACGCCCGGGGTTCCGGGGCCGGCGGATCTGGGAGAGCAGCTCGCGCAGCTTCCGCTCGACCTCGATCTCGAGGACGCGCAGCTTGGCCTGCTGCAGCGGGGTCAGCACGGCGTCGACCGCGTCCAGATCCTTCTTGTTGCGAGCGGGGCCCTCCGCGTCCAGGGCCTTCAGCTCTTTCAGCAGATCGACGATCTGCGGCTCGGTGGCGCTCCCCGACTCCAGGCCCCGCCGCATCTGCCGGATGAGGCGCATCCGCCCCTGCGCGTACTCGCGGCGATCGGTCTGCAGCTTCTTCACGAGCGGAAGGATCTTGACGAACTGCTCGTCGCTCAGGCCCAGGCTCTCCTGGAGATTGCTCAGGATGTAGGCCTCGACCATGCGGGCGCCCTCGTCCTGCGGGCGCGGCGGGACGCCGCGCGGCTCCAGCGGCTGCGGCGGCTGCGCCCACGCGCCGGAAGCGACCGCGAGCAGGGCGATCGCGAGGAATCGCCTCAAAGCACCCCCTCCGGCACGCGGGCCCGAAGCAGCTTCGCGACCGCGTCCTGCTCCTCGTCCGACAGGTCGCCGAGCACTTCGTCGAGCCCCTTCATTTCCCCGACCGCGGCGAGGTCGGCCTCCGCGACACCCGAACCCTCCAGGAGCGCCAGGCCCTCGTCCTCTTCCGCGGGAGGCAGGGCGGACCACGCCGGCAACACCGGCGCTCCCCCCGCGGGTCCGGACGCCGGCCCCTTGACGAAGGGCACCACGAACGCCAGGACCGCGGCGGTGGCCGCCAGGGGCAGCAGCCAGGAGCGCCACCGAGGCCGCTCTTCCGCAACGATCCGACGCCCCACCTGCCGGCGGAACGCTTCCCAGAAGAGGGGCGACGGCTCGGGCACTTCGGCCTCCCGGGCCAGGGCCAGCCCGGCCCTCACCTCGTCTCGAAGCGCCCGGCACTCCGCGCAGGCCTCGAGATGCGCGCGCTCGGCCGCGTCGGCCCCCGAATCGACCGCGTCGAAGAGCCTCTCCTCCGAGAGGTGTCTCGTCATCGCGCTCACGGCATCTCCGCCGCCATCAGCTTCCGCAGCTTGCCGAGGGCGTGAAAAAGGTTCGCCTTCACCGTCCCCACGCTAGAGCCCAGGATGCCCGCCACTTCCTCGTGCGTGAGGTCGTGGTAGACCTTGAGGATCACCGTGGCCCGCTGCTTCTCGGGCAGCCGGCTCACTGCCGCCCGGATGCGGGTCGAGATCTCCTCGCCCTCCAGGCGCTCGGAGACGCCCGTCCCCCGGTCGGGCAGCGCCTCCGGCAGCTCCTGGGGCTCCGGCCGTCGAGCCGCCCGAAAGTTCAGGCAGGTGTTGACCGCGATCCGATAGAGCCAGGTCGAGAAGGAGCTGTCGCCCCGGAAGCGGCCGATGGCGCGGTACGCCTTCAGGAACACCTCCTGGGCCATGTCGTTCGCATCCTCGTGGTTGTTCACGTACCGGTAGCAGAGCCGGTAGACGTCCCGCTGATAGCGCTCCACCAGGCGGTCGAAGGCCTCGCGCTCTCCGCGCTGGCAGGCCTCCACCGCCTCGCGGTCGTCCTGCCTCAAGCGCGGCAGGGAAGACCCCACGTCGGCCGCGGACAGGACGAGCGGTGAGACGGCGGCTTCGATGGTCACGCTCCCGGCCACTGTCTCACCGCGCTTCCGCCGGTGTCAACGAACCTCGGCGTCGTTCTCGTCGTCGTCGGGGGGCGGGCCGTCGGGCCGTCCTTCGGGCCCCATGGGCGGCCCGACGCGCGGGCCCCGAGCACCTGGTCCCGGAGGCGGACCGTCGGGGCGCGGCGGCCGGAGCATCCTCATCTTCTGCATCTGCTCCGCGCTCACGACCTTGCGCACGGCCAGGCGGTGATCGACGCGCGCCTTGAGGGCCGCAGTCTCCAGATCGGCGATCACCTTCACCTTGGCGGCCACCGCCTTCTCGTCGACGGTCGCGGCCTCGAACAGCTCGTCGAGCTCCATCCGCGCGATCTGCAGGTCGGCCCGCCGGCGGATTTCGAGCTTGCGATCCGCCTGTTCGAGCTGCCGGAGCTGGCTGACCTGGGCGTCGGTCAGGCCGATCTCGCGCTGCATGGCGGCCATGTCCGGGCGGGGGCGATCGGGGCGCGGCCCGCCGGGTCCGGGACCCGGCCCGGCGGGGCCCTGTCCGCCCGGGCCCTGGGCCAGTGCCGGCCACGCCGCCGCTACCGCTGCCGCGATGCCCAGCGCGAGAAGTGCGAACCAGGACGATCTCTTCATTTTCTGCCCCTCCGGTCCTTACTGGCTTCGACCGGCAAATGCCGCCGAAGGTTGAGTCCGCAGCTGCAAACCCTTGAGCAGCAAGGGCCCCGCCTCCGCGCAGGCGCAGGGTCACGGGGCCCTCTCCGGGTCCCACCGAGAAGCGCCCGGACCATCCTCCGGCCGTTTCCGCGAGCGCGGCGATCCGCCACGTGCCGAGAGGGCGATCCGGTCCGACCTCTAGACGCGGCGCCTCTGTCCCGAGCCGCTCCGCCTCGATCGAAAGCTCATAGGAGCCGGGGGGCAGGCGCAGCCGGCTCCCCACCACGGCGCCCTCGGGATGTCGGTGGGGCTCGTAGAGCGGGCCCCAATCGAGCTGGTCCAGCCCCCACGCGGCCGTCGTCTCCGGCGTCCAGGCCCACCCGGGGACGGCGAGGGCGCTGCGCCCGACGAGTCGAACGGCATCGCGTCCCCCCGTTCGCGCGTGCGACAGCGATGAGGACAGCCCTGCGGCGACCAGTAACCCGGTGGTCGCCAGGGCGAGGCGGGGCGCCGTGGCCTGCCCGCGCCGCCACGGAAGGGCGAGAAGGAGCGCCCCCATCCAAACGAGGGCTAGCCGATGCCGATCGGGATCGGCCAGGACGTAGCCGGGCAGCAGCCGCGTCCACTCCTCCGCCCCCGAGACCGCGCGGAAGAACGGGGCCGTCCCGTCGCGATCCCGATGGACGAGCTCGGGCTGCATCGCACCGAGCGCGCCCGCCCAGAGGCTCCACCCCACGAGGAGCGCCGCCCCCGCGCGCAGCCCGCCCTCGAGCGCGGCGGTGGCGAGCAGGGCGAATGCGGGCAGGATGGGCACGAGGAACCGGCCGGGAGGATTGAAGCCGCCGCGCCACATGTGCCACGTGGCCGACGTGAGGACGACCACGGCCAGGAGCGACGCGGCCGCCATCGCGCGGGGCCGATCCCGCTTCCAGAGCCGGAAGAACCCGGGCAGGGCGAGGGCCAGGACGGGCGCGTACACGAAGAGCCCGAACTCCTGATCGAGGAACAGGCCGGGGAGGCCCTCGGGCGCCGTACCGAGCGAGAACTCCGGCCGGCGCCCGTAGACCCGGCGCGGATCGAAGAAGCCGTAGAGCGAATAGTGGAAGAGCGCGCTCGCCACCGCCGAGACGACGCCGGGGAGGACGAGCCTCAGGCGCTCCTCCGCCTTCGCGGCGCCCCAGAGCCCATAGATAAGGAGGACGACCGACAGGGCGGCATACCGCACGTTCAGCCAGGGCAGGAGGGCGAGGGCGATGCCGACGAGGAGCCCCCTCCGCCGCCGCAGGGCGAAGGCGACGAGCAAGGCGGCCGGAACCTCCGTGAAGACGAGACCGGCGTAGTGCAGGAGCGGCGGGCTCAAGGCCGTGATCCAGGCCCCCGCTTCCGCGAGGGTTTCGTCGCCGAGGGCGACACGGAGGCCTTCCCTCACCTCTCGGGCCAGGAGCGCCGCGAGGAGCGCCATGAATAAAGAGACGGCGGGATAGCCGCCCAGGGCATACGCGGGCAGGATCAGCAAGGACAGCCCGATCGCATGGAGCGAGTAGATCTCGCCGTGCTTGCCGCGGACGCGGTAGTGGGGCTCGAGCGGCGCGTCGTGAAAGGCGAGGTACCGGCCCTGCGCGTAGTCGGACTCCAGGGAGAGGTCGCCGTCGCGCAACAGGCTGTCCGCGACCATGAGGTAGTGCGGCTCGTCCCCCTCCGGCCCCACCCTCTGCTGCATTCGGGCGGCGGCCGCCGCGTAGACGATGAAGACGGCGGGAAGGAAGAGCACTCCCGAGGCTCGAAGGCCGGCCCTCGACACGAAGACGGCGACGGTGGCGAGGAGCAGCGCGAGGAGCACGGGTCCCGAGAACGCCGCAACCCCCGGGAAGAGGAGCCCGGCGAGAAGCGGCACGACCACCGGCCCCATCGCGAGCGCGAAGGTCAGGTGCACCGACCCCAGCCTCCACGCGAGAACGAGGAATGCCGCGGCGAGAACGAGGGCGATCGGCCGCGGGAACCCCAGCCAGACACCGCCGGGCCGAGCGGCGGCGCCTCCGAGGGAGAGCACGACGAGGAGGGCGAGAGCGAGGCCTCCCAGGATCGTCCCGGCCGTCCTCTTCTCGCTCATCGCGAACGAGGCATTCTAACCGTGCGTTCCCGCGGATCCGTGGTTGACCTGGCCGGACGGCGGGACCATATTGGAAGTGGCTCCCCCAAGGAGGCCCCGCATGAAGAGAGCGCTCCTCCTGCTCGCGTTCCTGCCCGCCCTGCTGCGGGCCGACGAGGTCTTGCTGAAGGGAGGGGGCAAGGTGAGCGGGCGCATCGTGAAGCGCACGGCCACGTCGGTCGAGATCGACGTGGGGGCGGGCAGCGTGACCGTGCCGATGGCCCGCGTGGAGCGCATCCAGGAAGGGCGCTCCGCTCTCCAGGACTACTACGACCGCGCCGGGGCTTTGGCGTCGGAAGACCTCGCCGGGTGGAAGGAGCTCGCGCGCTGGGCCTCGGCCCAGGGCCTCGCCACGCAGGCCCGGCAGGCTTACGAGCGGGTGATACGAATCAATCCCTCCGACGCGGATGCCAACCTCGCGCGCGGCAACGTCGAGATGGACGGACGGTGGGTCACGGAGGCCGAGAGCTACCGCGCGCGCGGCTACGTGCAGTTCGAAGGGCGATGGGTCACGCCGGCCGAGCAGGAATCGATCCTCCGTCAGCGGGCGGCGGACACCGAAGCCGCGCGCAGCCAGAGGGCGCTCGACGCGCAGGTGCGCGAAGCCGAAGCCCGGGCGCGGGAGGCAGAGGCGCGGGCCCGAGCCGCCGAGACCGGAGCGGGCCAGGCCGGCTCCACCGACGAAGGCATCCCGCTCTGGTGGGGCGGGGGATGGGGCCCCGGCGTCGGCATCTGGCCGCCGGTCGTCCAGCCGACCCCGCCCACGCCTCCGCCCGTGACCGTCACCCAGCCGAGCCTGCCCCCTCACCCGCCCCAACCGCAGCCCACTCCCGTCGCCACGCCCCGGCCTCGCCCGCCGGCAGGTGCCGTTTCCCCCAAGAAGCGGCCGGATTAGGCCGGCCGGCGGAGCCCCGTTGACTTTCGCCTGATTTTCGCCTACATTCGGGGCCGAGGTGTCCCGGATGCACCTGACCCGTCGCCAGAAAGAGATCCTCGACTACCTGGGCCGCCACATCGAGCGCAAGGGCTACGCCCCCACGATCGAGGAGATCGGTGAGCACTTCGGCCTCAGCTCGCTCGCCACCGTCCACAAGCACCTGAGCAACCTGCAGGAAAAGGGGGTCATCAAGCGAGAGTGGAATCGCAGCCGGGCCCTCGAGCTCGTGCCCACGCAGGTGAAGGTTCGAGCGGTGGAGCTGCCCCTGCTCGGCCGCGTGGCGGCGGGGACGCCCATCGAGGCGGTCGCGTCCAGCGAGACCATCTTCGTGCCCGAGGACATGGTGGGCCGGCGCGAGACCTACGTCCTCCAGGTCAAGGGCGATTCCATGATCGACGAGCAGATCCGCGACGGCGACTACGTGATCGTGGAGAACCGGAAGACGGCCCGTGACGGAGAGATGGTGATCGCCCTCCTCGACGGCGAGAACGTGACCCTCAAGAAGCTCTACCGGGAAGGGGGAGGCAAGGTCCGCCTCCAGCCGGCCAACGCCCGCATGAAGCCGATCTTCGTGGACCAGGACGACCTGCAGGTCCAGGGCGTGGTCATCGGGGTCCTTCGACGCTACTAGCCGCGGCCGTCCGACGCGGTAGACTGTCGGGCGGAGGCCTCCCATGGACGAGTCGAAGAAGTCGGTGAACTTCACGGTCGTGCCCGACGAGGACTCGACCGTGCCCCGCATCTACAGCAACTTCTGCTCGATCCAGAACTCCCCCTTCGACTTCACCCTCACCTTCTGCGAGATGCTCCCCCTGGGCGAGCGCGAGCTCAACCAGGCCCAGGCAGACGCACGTCGTGAAGGCCCCCGTCCGGGCTCGCATGGTGGTCCCGGTCCAGATGCTCCCCGGCCTCATCGCCGCCCTTCAGGAGAACTTCCGCCTCTACCAGGAGTCCTTCGCACCCCCAAGGGTCCCCTCCACTAGTTCCCCGCCGGACCTCGGGAGCTCCGGCGCCGGACCTCTTGAGGACTCCCCCCGCTATCCTGGGCTCGTGAAGGAGAGGCGCCGCACCATCCTGCACGTGGACCTGGACCCCTTCTTCGTCTCGGTGGAGCGGAGCCTCGACCCGTCGCTGCGGGGGCGGGCCCTGGTGGTGGGGGGCGGCGAGCGCTCCGGCGTCGTGGTGGCGGCGAGCGCGGAAGCGAAGGCGGCGGGCGTGCGGACCGGCCAGTCGCTCGCGACCGCGCGCGAGCTCTGCCCGCAGGCGGTCGTCCGTCCCGGTGACCTCGAGGCCTACGGCCGCGTGAGCGAGCAGGTGACCTCCGTCCTGCTCGCAGCCAGCCGTCGGGTGGAGCGGCCCTCGGCCGACGAGGCCTACCTCGACCTGACCCCGGAGGCCCCGGGCGCACCCGCGCCCGTGCCCACGGTGGAGGGCCTGAAGGACGAGCTCCACCGGCGCCTGGGCCTCGACGCCTCTCTCGGCCTCGCCTCCTCGCGCCTGGCCGCGCGCATCGCTTCCTCCTGGGCGCGGCCGCGGGGATTCCTCGTCGTGCTCCCCGGCTACGAGGGCTCGTTCCTGGCGCCGGCAGCCGCTGGCGGCCCTCGAGGACCTTCCGCCCCACCTCGAAACCGCGCTGGAGCGCGCCGGTCTCACCACGCTCGGCCAGGTCGTCGCCGCCGACGACAAGACCTTGACCGACGCCGTGGGCGCGGCGGCCCCGCGCCTGCGCCTGGCCGCGAAAGGCGAAGACGACGAGCCCATACCCGTGGCCGCCCCCCCGGCCTGGGTCCAGGAGGAAGCGACGATCCGCGACCGGCGCACCGACCGGGCCGCGCTGGTGGACGTGCTCGCCGGGCTCGTCCGGCGAGCATGCCGCCGCCTCCGCCCCTTCGACCTGCGGGCGGGCCTTCTCACCGTGGAGGTGCGGCGTTCGGGGGACGACGCTGCGCCGTAGCGAGAGCTTCAGCCCTCCGGCTGGCGGACGAAGAGACGATCGCGGTCCGCGCTCGCGAGACCTGGCGGAGCCGCTGCTGGAGCCGGCCCCCACGGTGCGCGCGCTGCTCGTCCGCCTGGGGCGACTGGCCCCGCCCACCCCCCAGGCCTCGCTCTTTCCCGATCTGCCCTGGCGCGCGTCGCGCTAGGGGGACGCGCTAGAATCCGCGCGTGCCGGCCCGAAAACCGCGAGTCCGCAAGAAGGCGCGCCCGACCGCGCGCGGAAGGAAACACATCCCCGCCCCGGGCGTGCAGAGCCGCATCTCCTCCGCGCTCCGGCAGCGCGCGGTGCGCATCCTCGACCTCCTCGAGCAGGCCCACCCCGAGGCGCGCTGCGCGCTCGACTACCGCAATCCCTTCGAGCTGTCCGTGGCCACCATCCTCTCCGCGCAGTGCACGGACGAGCGCGTGAACCAGGTCACCCCGGTCCTCTTCTCCCGCTTCCCCACCCCCATCGCGCTCGCGGAGGCGTCCCTGCCCGAAGTGGAGCGCATCATCCGTTCCACCGGCTTCTTCCGGGCCAAGGCCAGCAGCATCGTGGGCTTCGCCCGCGGCCTCGTGGAGAAGTACTCGGGCGAGGTCCCGCGCACTCTCGCCGCCCTCGTTACCCTCCCCGGGATCGGCCGCAAGACCGCGAACGTCGTCGCGGGCCACGCCTACGGGGTCAACGAAGGCATCGCGGTGGACACGCACGTCCTGCGCGTCACCAACCGGCTGGGGCTGGTCGACAGTCGTGACCCGATCGAGGTGGAAGCCCGGCTGATGGAGCTCGTCCCCCGTGAGCGCTGGACGCGCACCACCGACCTCTTCATCTTCCACGGCCGCAAGATCTGCGACGCGCGCCGCCCCGAATGCGGGCGCTGCCCGGTCTTCCCGCACTGCCGCTGGGAGGATCGCGAGGCCTGGGCCCGCGGCACGAAGCCGGTCCGAGCCGGCAAGCGCCCCGCGAGGGCGCGATGAGCGAGCGCGATCTCGTCCTCGCCGCCGTCGTCCAGATGACCTCCACGTCCCACGTGGAGCGCAACCTCGCGACCGCGGAGGCGCTGGTGGAGAGGGCGGCGGCGCGGGGAGCCGCGTTCGTGGGCCTGCCCGAGAACTTCGCCTTCCTGCGCTCGGAGGGCGAGAAGGTGGTGGAGGCTCAAGCCCTGGACGGTCCCTGGGTGCGCCGGATGGCCGACGTCGCCCGGAAGCATCGCGTCACCCTCCTCCTCGGAAGCCTGCCCGAGCGGATCGAAGGGGACACGCGGGTGCGCAACACGTCGGTGCTTCTCGGCCCGGACGGCCGGACCCTGGCCGTCTACCGCAAGATCCACCTCTTCGACATCGACCTTCCCGGGATGGAGCACCTCAAGGAATCGCGCTCGGTCGTGCCCGGGGACGAGCTGGTGGTGGCGCAGACGCCCTTCGGGGCGCTCGGACTCTCGATCTGCTACGACCTGCGGTTTCCCGAGCTCTATCGCGAGCTGGTGCGCCGGGGCGCTCGCGTGCTGGCGGTACCCTCCGCGTTCACGGAGCGGACGGGCAAGGCGCACTGGGAGGTCCTCCTGCGCGCCCGCGCGATCGAGAACCTGGCCTACGTGTTCGCTCCCGCCCAGGTGGGCACGCATGCGCCCGGCCGGGCCTCGCACGGTCACGCGCTCATCGTCGACCCCTGGGGCGAGGTGATCGCCCAGGTCGCGGACGGCGAGGGGGTGGCGGTGGCCGAGCTGGACTTCGCGCGGCAGGAGCGCCTGCGCCGCGAGCTGCCCGCCCTGTCGCACGGGCGCCTCCGCTAGGCGTTGCCCCCGTCCGACCCCCGGCCGACCTTGACGAAAGGCCCTTAATACGCTATAAACTTAAGGTTTGCGGGCTTGCGCGAAGGGCGCGCCCGCCACTGGTGAGCGAGCAACGAGAGAGATGCCGACCTACATCCCGAAAGCCGACGCGATCACGCGCAAGTGGTACGTGATCGACGCCAAGGGCCAGGTCCTGGGCAAGCTGGCCGCGGCGGCCGCCCTCGTCCTGACCGGCAAGCGGAAGCCGATCTACACGCCGTTCCTGGACACGGGCGACCACGTCATCGTCATCAACGCCGGCCAGGTCCACCTGAGCGGGCGCAAGGAAGAGGGCAAGTTCTACCACCGCCACACGCGGCTACCTGGGCGGGCTCAAGTCCACCGCGGCCGGCGACGTGCGCCGCAAGCGGCCCCAGCGGCTGCGTGGAGGACGCGGTGCGCGGGCATGCTGCCCAAGACCAAGCTGGGCCGGGCCATGTTCACCAAGCTGAAGGTCTACGCGGGGGACAAGCACCCGCACGAGGCCCAGAAGCCGCAGCCCATCGTCCCTCAAGAAGTAGGAGCCGAGCGTTGAGCACGACAGCAGAGCGAGTACTACGCCACCGGCAAGCGCAAGACCTCGGTCGCGCGGGTGCACCTGCGCCCGGGCACGGGCGAGATCAAGCTGAACGAGCGGACCCTCGACGAGTACTTCGGCGGCCACGAGGCCCTGAAGATGCTCGTCCGGCAGCCGTTCGCGCTGACCGAGACGAACGACAAGTTCGACGTCCTCGCCCTCCTCGCACGGGGGCGGCGTGGTCGGCCCAGGCGGGGGCCCTGCGCCACGGGATCGCGCGTGCGCTCTGCCGCGTTCGACCTGGAGCTGCGCGGCAAGCTCAAGAAGGCGGGCTTCCTCACCCGGGACGCCCGGATCAAGGAGCGGAAGAAGTACGGGCAGAAGGGCGCCCGTCGCCGCTTCCAGTTCAGCAAGCGTTGATGCAGTCAATCTCGAGCCCCTCGCCCGAGGGGCCGGAAAGACCCGGCGCCGCGCACCCGCGCCCGGTCTGCCTAAGGAGGCCGTTTTGTCGACCACGACCGATGCCGTTCCGTCCACCGCCCAGAGCGTCAGCATCAAGGACCTGCTGGAAGCGGGCGTCCACTTCGGACACCAGACCAAGCGCTGGAACCCGAAGATGAAGGAGTTCATCTTCGGCGAGCGCAACGGGATCTACATCATCGACCTCCAGAAGACGCACCGGCTGCTCCAGGAGGCGCTGCAGTACGTCCAGGACCTGGCCGCCCAGGGCCGCACCATCCTGTTCGTCGGCACCAAGCGCCAGGCCCAGGAGGCGATCGCCGAAGAGGCGCTAGCGCTGTGGCATGCCCTTCGTGACCGAGCGCTGGCTGGGCGGGCTGCTCACCAACTTCGTGACCGTGCGCAAGAGCCTGGACCGGCTCAAGGAGCTGGAGCTCGTGAGCCGCGGACGGGCGCCAGGAGCGCCTGACCAAGAAGGAGGTCGCCCGCCTCGAGAAGGAGCGGCGTCAAGCTCGAGAAGAACCTGGCCGGCATCAAGAGCATGAAGAGCGTGCCCGACGCCGTGTTCGTGATCGACACCCGCAAGGAGGCGATCGCGGTGGCGGAGGCGCGGAAGCTGAAGATCCCGGTGGTGGGCGTCGTGGACACCAACTGCGACCCCGACGAGGTGGACGTGCTCGTGCCCGGCAACGACGACGCGCTCCGCGCGATCCGGCTCTTCGCCGGGCAGGTGGCCGACGCCGTGCTCGCCGGCCGTGGGCTGCGCGAAGCGCGAGGCGCCGACGCGGGTGCGGACAAGGCCGCTCCCGCCGAGACGCCGCGGCCCAAGCCGCGCCCCGCCCCCGCCGCGGCCCCCCCCACCACCCCGACCGCGGCTCCCGCCGTCACCGTCTAGGAGCGCTCGGCGGCCGGGCGGTACCGACCCCGGGGGCGTCCCCGGGGTTTTTCACGCAACTCACGCGAACATGAGGGACGAAGGATGAGCATCTCCGCGGAAGATGGTGCGCAAGCTCCGGGAGGAGACGGGCGCGGGAATGATGGACTGCAAGAGCGCCCTCGTCGAGGCCCAGGGCGACTCCGAGAAGGCGCGGGAGATCCTGCGCAAGAAGGGCCTGGCCGCCGCGGCCAAGAAGGCGGGCCGCGACCGCGAGCCGAGGGCGTGATCGGCGTCCTACATCCACCCGCCGGCTCCAGGATCGGCGTGCTGGTGGAGGTCAACTGCGAGACCGACTTCGTGGCCAGACCCCCGACTTCCAGGCCCTGGTGAAGGACATCGCCATGCACGTGGCCGCGGCCTCCCCCGCGGTCGCCCTCTACGTCACCAAGGAGGAGGTCCCGGCGGAGGTCGCTGGAGAAGGAGAAGGAGATCTACCGCGCCCAGGCGGCGGCCCAGGGCAAGCCCCCGGCGGTCCTGGAAAAGATCGCGGAGGGCAAGCTCAAGGAGTACTACGCAGACCTTCTGCCTGCTCGAGCAGCCGTTCGTCAAGGAGCCCAAGATCACCGTGGGACAGCTCGTCCAGGAGAAGATCGCGCTCCTCAAGGAGAACATCGTGGTGCGCCGCTTCGTCCGCTTCCGGGTGGGCGAGGAGAGTGCCCGCCTCCGCCGCCGCGCCCGAGGCCGTCCCCGTCTAACCCGCCCCGGAGTAAGATGGGCGCCGCATGCCCGGCACCAAGAAAGGCCTCGCCTACAAGCGCATCCTGCTGAAGCTCTCCGGCGAGGCCCTCCTCGGGGAGAAGACCTTCGGCATCGACCGCGACCTTCGCGGACTACCTGGCCAAGCGAGATCCGCGAGGTCCACGACCTCGGGCTGGAGATCGCGGTGGTGGTGGGCGGCGGGAACATCTTCCGCGGCGTGTCGGACAGCGCCCAGGGCATGGACCGGGTCTCCGCCGACCACATGGGCATGCTGGCCACCGTCATCAACGCCCTCGCCCTGCAGGACGCGCTGGAGCGCGTGGAGGTCTTCACCCGCGTGCTCTCCGCCATCGAGATGCGGGAGGTGGCGGAGCCCTTCATCCGCCGCCGGGCCATCCGCCACATGGAGAAGAGGCGGGTCGTGATCTTCGCGGCGGGCACCGGCAACCCCTACTTCTCCACCGACACCGCGGCCGCGCTGCGGGCCATGGAGATCAAGGCCGAGATCATCCTCAAGGGCACCAAGGTGGACGGCATCTACGACGCCGACCCCGTGAAGAACCCCAAGGCCAAGCGTTTCGAGCGCCTCACCTACTTCGAGGTGCTGCAGAAGGGGCTTAAGGTCATGGACACGACCGCCATCTCCCTCTGCATGGACAACCACCTCCCGATCATCGTCTACGACCTCAAGCGCAAGGGGAACCTGCGCCGGATCGTCCTGGGCGAGCAGATCGGGACGCTCGTCAAGGAGTAGCCATGCCCATCAAGCCCCTGATCGCCGACGCCAAGCAGCGCATGCACGCCTCGGTGGAGACCGTCCGTCGCGAGCTCGCCACGATGCGCACGGGCCGTGCCTCCCTGTCCATGCTGGACGGGATCCGCGTCGACTACTACGGCACGCCCACGCCCCTCAACCAGGTGGGCACCCTCGCCACCCCCGATCCCACCCTGATCACCGTCCAGCCCTGGGACCCCACGCTGCTCGCGCCCATCGAGAAGGCGATCCGCACCTCGGACCTCGACCTCAACCCCCAGAACGACGGCAAGATCATCCGCATCCCCATCCCTCCCCTCACCGAGGAGCGCCGCAAGACGCTGGTCAAGCACGCCCACAAGCACGCCGAGGAGGGCCGGGTGGCCATCCGCAACGTGCGGCGCGACGTGAACGACCACCTGAAGAAGCTGCTCAAGGACCACGAGGTGAGCGAGGACGACGAGAAGCACGCGATGGCCGAGGTCCAGAAGCTGACCGACCAGCACATCGAGGAGATCAACGAGATCCTGAAGAAGAAAGAGGGCGAGATCATGGAGGTCTAGACGGTCCGGCCGCTCCGTCCATGCCCTCGACTGCACCCGGTGCGACCGGCGCTACCCGCCGGGACAGGTCCTGAACCTCTGCGAGTGCGGGGGGCCCCTCTTCGCCCGCTACGACCTCGAGCGGGCCGCCCGGGAAATGCGCCCCGGGCCACCTCGCCCTTCGCGAGCCCTCGCTCTGGCGCTACCGCGAGGTGCTGCCCGTGGAGGATCCGGACGATCGGATCAGCCTGGGCGAGGGCTTCACTCCCCTGCTGACCGCACCCCGCCTCGGGCGCCGCCGTGGGTCTCCCCCGCCTCTTCGTCAAGGACGAGGGCGGAAACCCCACCGGCTCCTTCAAGGCGCGCGGCCTGGCCGCTGGCCGTCTCCATGGCCAAGGCCCTGGGGGCCACCGACGTCTGCCTGCCCTTCCGCGGGCAACGCGGGCAGCGCCCTCGCCGCCTACGCGGCGCGGGGCGGGCCTCAAGGCCCACGTCTTCGTCCCCCGAGACATCGCCCGCCTCTTCCTGATGGAGACCGCAGGCCTACGGCGCGCACGTGGAGACCGTGGACGGCCTCATCACCGACGCCGGCCGCGTCTGCGCCGAGAAGGCCACGCGAGCACGGCTGGTACGAGTGCGCCACCCTCAAGGAGCCCTACCGCGTCGAGGGCAAGAAGACGATGGGCTACGAGCTCGCCGAGCAGATGGGCTGGAAGCTGCCCGACGCGATCCTCTACCCCACCGGGCGGCGGCACCGGGCTCATCGGCATGTGGAAGGCGTTCGAGGAGCTGGAGCAGATGGGCTTCGTGCGGCTCCGGCCAGCGGCCGCGCATGTACGCGGTCCAGGCCGAGGGCTGCGCCCCCATCGTCAAGGCCTTCGCGGAGGGGCAGGACGAGGCCCCGATGTGGGAGGGGGCGACGACCCACGCCCACGGCCTGCGCGTCCCCAAGGCCCTCGGCGACTTCCTGATGCTGAAGGCCCTGCGCGCAGAGCCACGGGGCCGGAGTCGCGGTCTCGGAGGCCGAGATCGTCCAGGGCGTGAAGGACGCGTCGGCCCAGCGAGGGTCTCTTCATGGCGCCCGGAGGGCGGAGCCTGCGTGGCCGCGCTGCGGAAGCTCAAGGCCTCCGGCCACCTCAGCCCGGACGACGCGGTGGTCGTCTTCAACACCGGCACCGGCTTCAAGTACGTCGAGAACATGGCACCGCTCTGGGGCGGTCGCTGATCCTCAGCCTTTCCCTGCCCCCGGCGACGGCGCTTTCTCCGGGCCCTTTGCCTCGTGAGCCGCATGTAGCCGGCTTGGATCCGACATCCGGATCGACTGATCAGTCTTTCATCGCGGACACCCGCCCCGGCTCGACGGCGAACACTGATTCTCTTGCCGCCCGGCGTCTGGTAGGTCACCTGGAGCGGCGTCGGGCCACTCACATGCTCGAAGCGCAGCTGTCCAGGCGTGACCCGCAGGCTGACCACGTGCGCACCAAAGGTCAGGTTGTTCAGTTCCGCGAAATCCCACGCCGCCGGCAGTTGAGGCGCGACCGTAAGGGCATGCTGATGGGCGCGCACGTCTACCCCCAGCAAGTCCTCGACTACCCCCCGCACAAACGTCGCCGCCGACCACAATTGCAGGTTCGTCAGCCCGTCGGGAATCAGTTCATGGAAGAAGCCGATGCTGCCGTGGTCCAGTGTCTGAGCGATGTGCTGGAGCATCTGGAATCCCATCTCGGCTTTGCCGTACCGATAAGCGGCTCGGCTCAAAGTCGCTGTGGGCAATGTCCACACGCGATTGTCGTTGCCGACCGTGTGTTTCAGACCCCATTCGTTCAGATAGTCGGCCCGTAGGGTGTCGAAGGTGGCCTGGGCGTGCTCGGTGGAAGCCAGGCCGACTTCGAGCGGCGTAATCACGGCCCAATGCGCCACGGGGATCTGGCGATTGTCGGCTTCGTTCAGCGACATGGCGTAGACACCGTCTCCGGCGCTCCACCAATCCTGCTCGAAGCGTGCAGCGAGGCGGTCGGCCGCTTCCGCGGCGCGGGCAGCCGTGTCGCCGTCGTCGAGCACTTCGGCCATCTGGCGAAGGGCGCGCAGGGCCGCCCACGCATATGCGGCGCTGTCCAGTTTCTCCGCGCCCATGTCTTCTCGCTCCACCATGCCCGGGCCCGAGGGATAGCCGTCGCCATCCGGGTCGATGTCTCCGAGGGTGTAACTGAAGAGACCTTGGATGGCCGGCCGGTAGAGGCGCGCCAGAAAGTCGCGATCTCCCGTCCAGCGATAGGCATCCCAGATACTGCTGACCCACAAAGAGGTTTCTGCCGCGCTGCCCTGCCCCAACGTGCGCTCCCGAGGGCGAAAGCTGGTGGGGCACGCGCCCTCTCTCGGACGTGGCCTGGCCCAGCGCGATATGGGAGAGTGTGGTCGAGACAAACCCGCCGGCCAGCAGTCCCGGGCGCCGTACGCGCCATCGGCGCTGAACCAGAAAGGGAACATCTCCAGTCCGGCGTAGAAATAGCGTCCCAGAGAAGACGACTCGGCTTCGAGCATCTGGATATTGGCGCGCGCCAGGTCATAGGCGGCGTCGAAGCCGGCGTCGGGAGTGTGCAGACGCGACCGGCGAGTGAGAAGTTGATCATAGAGCGCCTCCTTCTCCGCCAGCCACGTCTCGCGTTGAGGAAGCCAGGCCTCCAGATTGCTGCAGGGCCGCCTGCGGCCCGTCTCGGCTCTCGACGACCACGCCGAGCGTCCAGGATTGCTCCGCGCCTGGCTTGAGGTGAGCCTTTGAACCTGAACTCGCCTTTCGATGTACTCGAGCACGCGCGCTTCATCTGGCGCCGGCGAGCTGCCCAGTGCCACGGCCCACTCATGCGGAGCCACCTGAGCTTGTGCCAAGAGGCGTTTACCCTGAACAGTCACGGTTTGCCCTTGATTGCGTTGGGCCGCCAGCGAGGTGAACCAGGCATCCTTGAGATCGAACGACGCCCGTACAAATCAGGGTCACATCTGCCGGCTGAGAACCAGTGTTGCGCAGGATGAGAGTGGTGAACAACACTGGCTGATCCTGCGGGACGAAGTCGCGGCGGGTGGCCGATAGCGTTCGCTTCTGATAGTCGAGTTGGGCATAGGCAAAGGTCTGCGTGAAGGCGTGAGCGGATAGCAACGGCCATCGACCCTCGCCGTCAACCACTTCGAAGAGATACTCGTCCAGGGCCTTCACCGGCTGCGCCCAGACACCCTGAAGCTCGCCCGCTAGCGGGTCGGAGGCTAACGGCCGTCCGAAGTTGTATATGTCATAGGGGTTGGAGCGGGGACGAAAACGGCCGTCAATGTCGCCGATCAGATAGAGGCGGCGCCCGGCTTGAATGAAGAGAGTGTCTGCGGGAGCGGCGCGGCTCTGTCGGATGTCTCCCCACGAGAGGATCTGGGTGACGTCAGCGGCCTTCTTGCCAGACGGCGGCGCCGACGCACAGGCGATCAACAGAAGCGGTGCGCCAAACCGCAGCATCGCTTTCATCCCAGCCATCCGAGTGTCCTCCCTAAACACGCTCGTCGGACCCCCTACTCCAACAGGTGTCCATCGTGGTGTCCACCCTCTGGGTCCACCGGTGCCCCTCGGTGACCTTGCTGAGCCTGCAAGTGCCTGTCAGACTTCGTCGGTGACTCTCGGCACCCGTCTCAAGATGTCCGTCGAGAACATGGCGCCCCTGCGGTGATCCTGCTCGGCCGCCCTTGACTGAACGGCTCTTCCGGAACGATCCCTACCTTCTCGAGTTCGACGCGGTGGTGGTCGATCGCCGCGAGCACGAGGGACGCCCCGCGGTCGTCCTGGATCGCACCGCCTTCTACGCGGAGGGCGGGGGCCAGCCTTCGGACGCGGGCACGCTCGACGGGGTGGCGGTTCTCGCCGTGATCGACGAGGGCCGGGACATCCTCCACGTGCTCGAGCGCGCGCTCGACGGGGGCGCGAGTCCACGGGCAGGTGGACGGCGACCGGCGGCGGGACCACCGGCAGCAGCACCACGGCCAGCACCTGCTCTCGCGCGCCTTCGTCGAGGTGGCGGGCGCCCGCACGATGAGCTTCCACCTGGGGACGGAGATCTCCACGATCGACCTCGACCGCGAGGTGAGCGAAGGTGCGACGCAGCACGCGGAGTCGCGGGCCAACGAGGTGGTGTGGGAGGCGCGGCCGGTGGTCGTCAGGACGCTCACCGCCGCCGAGGCGCGCGCCCTCGGGGTGGAGCCGCCCGAGGGCGCGGGCGAGGAAGTGCGAATCGTCGAGGCGGAGGGCTTCGACCGCCAGGCCTGTGGGGGTACGCACCCGCGCTCCACCGCGGAGGTAGGCGTGGTGCTCGTGCTGGGCCACGAGCGGTACAAGGGGGGCAGCCGCGTGCGCTTCGTCTGCGGCCACCGGGCCCTCGCGGCCTCTCGCGAGCGCAACCACGTGCTCGACGTCTTGAGCCGAACCCTGTCCACACCGTGGAAGCACTACCCGAAGCGGTATCGAGTGCGCTGGAGAGGGTTGCCGCATCCGACGCGCATCCGCGAGCTGCAGGAGCAAGGCCTCGAAGCCGAGGCGCGGCGGCTCCTCTCGCAGGCAGCCCCGCCGCCGCGCCTGTCATAGTCGCGGCGTACGACGGCTGGCCCGCTGCCGACCTCCGTTCCCTGGCCCTCCTCCTGACTCGCCTCGCCCCCTGCGTGGCCCTCCTCGGGAGCCGCAGCGACAAGGCGCACCTCGTCTTCGCCCAGGCCGACGGACTGGGGCACGACATCCCCGCCCTCCTCCGCCCCGCGGTCGAACTCCTGGAGGGCCGGGGTGGGGGCAAGGGCAACCTCGCACAGGGCGGTGGAGGGCGACTCGATCGGCTGGACGAGGCCCTGGCGGCGCGCCGCGGCCTCGGTGCGCAGGGCGGGATGACGCGCTCCGCCTACCTGCCCCTCGCCCTCGCCGTGCTCCTCGTCTCCTTCGGGTCGATCTTCATTCGCCTCGCCGCCTCGCCGCCGCTCGCTGTCTCCTTCTACCGCATCGCCCTCGCCGCCCTCTGCCTGAGCCCGCTCGCCGCGCGGGAGGCGGGCCGCACGTGGCCGCGGCTGTCACGATCGCAGGCCTTCGTGCTCGTGCTGTCGGGAGTGGTGCTCGCCCTGCACTTCGCCACCTGGGTGGCCAGCCTGTCCTCCACCTCGATCGCCTCCTCGGTGCTTCTCGTCAACACCGCCCCGCTCTTTGCGGTGGGCCTGACCCGCGTCTTCCTCCAGGAGCGCGTGCCTCCGGTGGTGTTGGCCGCGATCGGCCTCGCCTTCCTGGGCGCCGCCCTCATCGCCTACGGAGACTGGGCGGGCTCGCCCGGCTCGCTCACGGGTAACCTTCTGGCCCTGGCGGGGGCGGTGACCCTGGCCGCCTACCACGTGATCGGCCGGGGGCTACGCGACGCCCTTCCCCTCCAACCGTACCTCCTCGGCGTGTGGTCGACCGCGGCCGTCGTGCTCGCCGTGCTCTGCCTCGCCTACCGGGTCCCCTTCGGCGGCTACGCGCCCCGGACGTTCGGCCTCTTCCTCGCCCTCGCCCTGGTGCCGACCCTGGGCGGCCACGGCCTCGTCAACCTCTCGCTCCGCCGCCTGTCCGCCCCCACGGTGGGCCTCTTCCTGCTCGGCGAGCCGCTTGGTGCCTCCTTCCTCGCCTTCCTCGCCTTCGGCGAGCTGCCGGGGGCGTGGACGTGGGCGGGCGGCGTCCTCGTGCTGGCCGCCCTCGCCGTGGTCCTGCGCCGCCGCTAGCGCGCCGCTTCCGACGGGCGCCGGTCGAGACGGAAGAGCCGCCCCCAGGTGCCGGAAGCGACGAGGGGCGCGGTCTGCTCCCAGGGGCGCGACGACGACGGAAACGCCTGCTCTTCGCGCGGACCCCAGAACACCGCGCGTACGCCGAGGGCACGCGCCGCCTCCGGCCATCCCGGCTCGCCGTTCATGAGGCGGGCGAGGTCCCGCTCCAGTCCCCCCGCCGCGATCCCGTGGCTCCACAGATGCCCGCCGTAGCCGACGGCCAGGGGCTGGCCGCACAGGGCCGCCGGGTGGTTGAAGGTCTGGGCCGCGGCCACGCGCTCCCCGGCCCCCAGCGTCCGCACCGCCGCGCACACGCCCTCGAGCTCGATTCGATCGGCCACGACGATGGGCGGTCGGCGCGGGAGGCAAGCGCGCACGACCGTGGCCGCGCCCGGGAGGAAAAGCAGGAGAAGGACGGCCGCGCGCAGCGGAAGGGCCAGGGGCCGGATCGCAAGGTCGAAGACGGCGGGCAGCACGAGCAGGAAGCACCAGAGCATCATCTTCGTGTTGTCCCAGTCCCAGGGGGCGAGCATCAGGAAGAAGAGCAGGCCGAACAACCCGAGGCCGGGGCCGAGCGTGAGCAGGGCCACGCGGTCGTGCCGCCGGACGGCCCGCGCCAGCGCCACGACCGCCACGGGCAGCCACAGGCCGAAGTTCGCGGCCAGGAACACGACCGGGTTCTGGGTCCCGATCACCCAGCCCGGCTTCCACCAGACGAGCGAGGCCGAGCCGAACCCGTCGGTGACCTGCCAGGCCGACCACGCGGCGGGAACGAACGCCCATCCCAGGACGGGCCACTCCTCGGCCCATCGCCGGGTGAGGACGACCCAGAGGAGGCCCACCACGGAAACGAACAGGAAAGTGTGCAGGTGAAAGAGCGGCAGCGCGCCCCACAACAGGCCCTCGACCCACGCGGGGAGACCCGGTCCCTGCTGCCGCAGGCGCCTCCTCCAGCTCCAGAGAAGAAAGAGGCCGGCGGGGAGGGCGAAGAGGAAGCCGCGCTGCGGGACGAAGAGAGCGAGGAAGAGGTTCTTCCACCCGACGCTCGAGGCCGCTCCGAGGAGGGCGTCGCTCCCGGACAGGCTCAGGCCGGCCCAGGCTCCCGAGAAGAGGAAGGCGCCGAGCGCGAAGCCCCTTCCCCAGAGATAGAGCGCGTGGGCGAGCAGGGCGGCGCTCACCAGGCCCATGATCCGAAGGAGCACGGGGACGCTGCCCCCCATCTGCACGAGGAGGGCGGTCACGAGATCGACGCCGAACGGATACCGCAAACGCTCGCCCGCCGCGATCGGGTTGTCCGGCCAGAAGGTAGCGCCCCGGGCCAGGTAGGCCACGTACGTCCAGTGAAGGGGCAGGTCCCCGTAGTTGTTCGGCAAGAGGGTCTCGTAGGAGCCGCCCCTCTCGAAGCACACGCCCAGGAACTGGCGGACACACACGGCGGCAAAGGCGGCGAGGGCGAGCAAGGCGGCCACGTCCGGCGTCTCGGGATCGGGTCCGGCGAGCGAGCGACCGGCCAGCCCTCCGGCGAGGACGGCCAGGGCGAGGCTGGCCGCTGACAATACGGGGGTCAGCGTGCCGCCCCCGCAGGCGAGCGCGGCCGCGGAGAGACCGGCAACGGCCACGGCCGCGAGCAGGCCCACGCTGAGTCGGAGCAGGCGTGCCGCCACCTCAGAGCCTCCCCGCACCCCGTCCACACGTTACCCACAGGGGAGGCCTATCCGTGCACAGCCTCACCCGTGGGTTTCCACAGGCAAACCGCAGGCCCTCCACAGCTCGTCCGCAGCTCCTGCACAACCAGGGGCCCGGTTCTTCACAGGTTCTCCACCGGCGACCCACGGAATCGGCGTCCGCGCGCACAGCCCATCCACAGCTCTTCCGCAGGTGATCCACAACGATTCCACAACCCCCTGTGGACGGACGGTCGATCGGGATGCTAACGTGGCCGGTCTCGGAGAGATCCTTGAGCCCCCGCGGTCCCCGGGTGACCATCCTCGGAACCGGTGCCCTCGCGTGCGCGACCGGCGCGCGCCTGGCCCGCTTCGGCCGGGCGGCGGTCACGCTCGCCGGGACCTGGAGGGAAGGCCTGCAAGCCATCGCGACCCACGGTGTGGTCGTGGACGAGGCGAGCGGGGTGTGGTCGGCGCGCGTGAACTCCTGTCCCTTGTCGGGTCCGCTCGGCCCCGCCGACGTGGTCCTCGTCCTGGTCAAGAGCCACCAGACCGAGTCGGTCGCCCGCACGGCCGCGCGCTGCCTTCTCCCCGCCAGCCTCCTCGTGACCTTGCAGAACGGCATCGGCAACCGCGAGACCCTGGAGGCGGCGGCGGGCGAAGGCCGCGTGGCCCAGGGACTCTCCTTCCTGAGCGCGAGCCTCCTGGGGCCGGGAGAGGTACGGGTCACGCCCGGCCGCATCGTGCTCGGGAGCGAGCCCTGGACGGCGAGCGCGGTCATGCGGGTGAGCGAGCTTCTCCAGGAGTCCCGGCTCGAGACCGAGGTCACCACCGAGCTCGACCGCCGCATCTGGAGCCGGCTCGCGGTGGCCTGCGCGCTCGAGCCCCTCTCCGCCCTCACCGCACGGGCGTACGGCGCGCTGCTGGAAACGCCCGAGCCCTGCGAGACCCTGTTCAAGGCCGCGCGCGAAGCGGGCGCGGTCGCGGCGGCCCGTGGAATCGATTTCGGCGATGATCCGGCCTCCATCGCGGTGGAGGCGGCCGAGAACAACGCGGGCAGCCACTCCCCGATGTTCCACGACCTGGCCCGCGGGTCGCTCACGGAGATCGACGCCCTCTGCGGATCGGTCGTTCGCGAAGGGCAGCGGCTGGGGGTACCGACCCCGATGAACGAGTACCTCTGGCTGCGCATCCGCGAGAAGGAGGGACGCCCCCTCCCCTCGCCCCCCCCCGCCACGGCCTGATCCCCGGGTATTCCCGCGGCCGGCACCTCGGCCTAGACCCGCACCGTGGGGTCGAACAGCTTCTGGTGCTCGTCGACCGCGAAGCGATCGGTCATCCCCGCGATGTAGTCGCACACCACGCGGTGGCACGCCGTCGCGCTCGATCTGCGTCCTGGAAGTGCGGCGGGAGCTGGCGCGGCTCCCCCATGTAGGACGTGGAAGAGGTCGCGCAGGATCCGGCCCGCCTTGTCTCCCATGCGCACGACCCGGTAGTGGCGGTACATGTTGCGCAGGAGGAAGTCCTTCAGCTCCCGCACGTGGCGCGCCATCTCCGCCGAGTAGGAGACGAGCCGCCGGCCCGCGGTGCGCACGTCGTCCGCCGAGCCCACCCGCGCCTCCTGCAGGTTGCGCAACGTGCTTCCGATCAGGTCCTCGCGCGCAGCGATTGATGATGCGGCGCACGACCTGGTGGCGCAGGATCCGCTCGTCGTCGATCCCCTGCCCGAGCGCTGCGTCGTGGGCCTCGCGGAAGAGGCGGACGCTCGCGGATCTGCTCGACCGGAAACATTCCGGAGGCGAGCCCGTCGTCGACGTCGTGGTTGTTGTAGGCGATCTCGTCCACGAAATCGACGAGCTGGGCCTCCAGGGTCGGGGCCTCGTCCCGGCGGCGTACTCGGGGGGAGCGGCGGCGTCGCTGTCGGGTCGGTGCTTGATGATCCCCTCGCGGACCTCCCAGGTGAGGTTCAGCCCCGGGAAGTCGGGGTAGCGCCGCTCCAGCAGCTCGAGGATCCGCAGCGTCTGCCGGTTGTGCTCGAAGCCCCCGTGGTCCCGCATCAGCTCGTCCATGACCCGCTCGCCGGAGTGGCCGAAGGGGGTGTGGCCGAGGTCGTGGCCCGAGGACCAGGCACTCCGTCAGATCCTCGTTCAGGCCGAGGGCGCGCGCGACCGTGCGCCCGATCTGCGCCGCCTCCAGGCTGTGGGTGAGGCGGGTGCGGTAGTTGTCCCCCTCGTGGTTCACGAAGACCTGGGTCTTGTACTCCAGGCGGCGGAAGGAGGAGCTGTGGACGACGCGGTCGCGGTCGCGCTGGAAGCAGGTGCGCAGCGGGTGCTCCTCCTCCGGGTAGCGGCGGCCCCGGCTGCGCGCGCTGCGCATCCCGTAGGGCGCGAGCAGCGCGTCCTCGCGCCGTTCCTGCGTCGCGCCGGTCGACGACCAGCATGCAGGCCCCTCCCGGCCGCGATTCTACCGCCGAGCGGTCAGCCAGGACCGGCCCTTTCGCTTCCGGGGATCCCTGAAATACAATCTGCGGTTCATATGGCCAAGATCCCCGTCGGCATCCTGGGCGCCACCGGCGCCGTGGGCCAGCGGTTCATCCAGCTCCTCGCCGAGCATCCCTGGTTCGAGGTGGCCGAGGTGGCGGCCTCCGACCGCTCCGCGGGCAAGACGTACCGGGAGGCCTGCACCTGGCGCCTGCCCGAGGCCCCCCTTGCCGCGCGTGGCCGACCTCGTGGTCGGCTCGATCGACGGCCCTTTCCGCTCGAAGCTGCTCTTCTCCGGGCTCGACTCGTCGGTGGCCGGGGAGGCGGAAGCCGCCCTCGCCGCTCGCGGCCACGCGGTCGTCTCCAACTCCCGCAACCACCGGATGGACCCGGACGTGCCCCTGCTCATCCCCGAGATCAACCCCGACCACCTGGAGCGCGATCGCCGTCCAGCGGCGAGCGCACGGGCGGCGGCTACATCGTCACCAATCCCAACTGCAGCGTGGTCGGGCTGGCCCTGGCCCTGGCTCCCCTCCATCGCGCCTTCGGGCTCGAGTCCGTGGCGGTGGTGACGCTGCAGGCCCTCTCCGGCGCCGGCTACCCCGGCGTCGCTTCCCTCGACGTGGCGGACAACGTCATTCCCTACATCGGCGGCGGCGAGGAGGAGAAGATCGAGAGCGAGCCGCAGAAGATCCTGGGCCGCTTCGAGGGCGATGCCTTCGAGCACGCCCCCTTCCCCATCTCCGCCTCCGTGCACCGGGTCGCGGTCGTGGACGGCCACACCATGGCCGTGTTCGTGCGCCCCTCGAAGAAGGCGAGCGTCGCCGAGGCCGTGCGCGCTTTGCAGGAGTTCCGAGGCGAGCCCCAGGAGCGCGAGCTGCCCACCGCGCCCCGGCAGCCCATCCACGTGCTCGCCGCCCCGGATCGGCCGCAGCCCCGCCTCGACCGCGACCGCGAGCACGGGATGGCAGTCTCGGTCGGCCGCGTCCGCGAGGACCGTCTCTTCGGCCTCAAGCTCGAGGCCCTCGTCCACAACACGATCCGCGGAGCCGCCGGCGCCGCCATCCTGAACGCCGAGCTGCTCCAGTCCCGCGGGCTCCTCCCGTGATCGTCATGAAGTTCGGCGGGACCTCCGTGGGCTCCGCCGAGCGCATCCGCGGGGTGGCCGCTCGCGTCCGCGAACGGCTCGCCCGCCGCCCGGTCGTCGTCGTGTCCGCCCTCTCCGGTGTCACCGACCTCCTCATCCGCGGCGCCCGCTTCGCCCTCCATCGCGACCCCGCCAGCGAGTCGACGCTCCGGGAGGTGGTCGGCCGCCACCACGACCTCATCCGCGACCTCGTGCCCGCGGGCGAGGTGCGCAACCGCCTGCTCGCCCACGTGGACGCGGTGGCGGGCGAGCTCAAGATCCTCTACACCGGCGTCCACTACCTGGAAGAGCTGACCCCCCGTTCGCTGGACGCCATCTCTGTCGATGGGCGAGCGACTCTCCTGCGAGATCGTCGCCGCCGCCCTGGAGCAGGCGGGCCTGCCCACTCGCGCCCTCGACGCGCGGGCGGTGTTCGTCACCGACGACGGGTTCGGTCGCGCCCTGCCCTTGATGGAGGACACGGGGCGCAAGGTCCGCAGCACCGTGGTTCCCCTGCTCGAAGCGGGGACGGTTCCCGTGCTCGGCGGCTTCATCGGCGCGACGCGCGACGGGGTCACGACCACCCTGGGCCGCGGTGGCTCCGACTGGTCCGCCTCGATCCTGGGCGCGCTCCTCGGGGCCGAGGAGATCCAGATCTGGACGGACGTCGACGGCATGATGACGATCGACCCGCGCATCGTCCCCGCGGCCCGCGTGATCCCGGAGGTGAGCTTCGACGAGGCGGCGGAGCTCGCCTACTTCGGGGCCAAGGTCCTTCACCCCGCCACGCATCCAGCCCGCGGTCGAGAAGGGGATCCCCGTCCGCATCCTGAACTCCCTGAACCCCGCCGCCCCCGGCACCCTCATCACCGCGACGCCGGCGGCTCGGAGGGCGAGCCCCGGGCCATCGCCTTCAAGAAGGGCATCTCCGTCGTCCTCATCTCCCAGCCGCGCATGCTCATGGCCCACGGCTTCGTGTCGCGCGTGTTCGAGGTCTTCGCCCGGCACCGGACCTCCGTGGACCTCATCGCCACCTCGGAAGTCTCGATCTCGCTCACCGTGGACGATCCCGCTTCCCTGCCCGCCATCCAGAACGACCTGGCCCCGCTGGGTGAAGTGCGCCTCATCCACGACATGGCCATCGTCAGCGTGGTGGGCCGCGCGTTTCTCCGGCGCTCGGGCCTGGCCGCCCGGATCTTCCAGGCCCTTCGCGCCGTCAACATCGTCATGATCTCGTTCGGGGCCTCGGACGTGAACGTCTCGTGCGTGGTGTCCGAGGCGGAAGCGGAGACGGCGGTCAAGGGCCTGCACCAGGAGTTCTTCGGGAGCGGGTCGTGAAGGTGGCCCTCGTCGGCCACGGCAGGATGGGCCGCGAGGTCGAGTCGGTGTTGCGAGAGCGAGGGCACGAGCCGGTGCTCGCCGCGCGCGAGGTCTTCCCCGCCGACTGTCCGGTAGGGATCGACTTCACTCGCCCGGAGGCGGTTCGCGGAAACGTGGCGCGGGCGGTGGGGGCAGGGGCGCGCTACGTCGTGGGCACCACCGGCTGGCAGGATCAGATGGACGAGGTCCGCCGCGTGGTCGAGCTCGCGAAGGGCGGCCTCGTCCACGCCCCCAACTTCTCGCTCGGTGTCAACCTCTTCTATCGGCTGGTGCGGGATGCCGCGGCGGTCCTCGCCCCCTTCCCCGAGTACGACCCCTACGTGCTGGAGCGCCACCACCGGCAGAAGAAGGACGCTCCCTCGGGCACCGCCCACGTGCTCGCATCGATCCTGGAGAAAGCCACCGGCCGCCGCGGCGCGATGAGCCTCGGAGGCGAGCTCCCCGCCGACGTGTTCCACGTCTCTTCCGTGAGGGCGGGGGGCATCGTGGGCGAGCACACCGTGGGCTTCGACTCGGGAGCGGACGAGATCCTTCTCGAGCACCGGGCCCGCACGCGCCAGAGCTTCGCCCTCGGCGCGGTCATGGCCGCGGAGTGGATCGCCACCCGCACGGGCTTCCACGGCTTCGACGCGGTTCTCGACGACCTCGCGCGCCGGTCCTGATCAGCAGATCCGCGGAAGGAGCTCGCCGTAGGGACGCTCGAGGACGCGGCTGCCTCCGATCGAGGTCCGCACCACGACCATCCCCGGGTGCTCTTCGGTCGCGGTGCCGATGCGGACGGCCTCGCGGCCCAGGGGGTGGGCACGCATCGCGGCGAGCACGGCGTCGGCGGCGGCTTCGGGGACGAAGGCCACGAGCTTGCCCTCGTTCGCGACGTAGAGGGGATCGAACCCGAGTATCTCGCACGCGCCCCGCACGTCCTCGCGCACCGGTATCGAGCCTTCCCTGAGCTCGATCCCCACGCGGGCGCGGCCGGCGATCTCGTGGAGGGTCGCGGCCACGCCCCCCCGGGTCGGATCGCGCAGCGCATGGACCTCGGGGCTCGCGGCTAGCATCGCCGCCACCAGATCGTGGAGGGGAGCGGTGTCGCTGGCGATCGTGCTCTCGAGGCCGAGCGACTCGCGCTGGGCCATGATCGCCATCCCGTGGTCGCCCACCGTGCCCGACAGGAGCACCGCGTCTCCCGGCCGCGCCCGCTCTGCGGAGATCGTGATCCCGGAAGGCACTATCCCGATGCCGCTCGTGTTGATGAAGACCTTGTCCCCCGAGCCCTTCCCCACCACCTTGGTGTCGCCGGTGACCACCTGCACCCCTGCCTGCTGGGCGGCCGCGCGCATCGACAGCACGATCCGGCGGAGGTCGTCGAGGGGCAGGCCCTCCTCCAGGATGAACCCGGCGGAGAGGTACAGGGGCCTGGCCCCGCTCATCGCGAGGTCGTTCACGGTGCCGTTGACGGCGAGGGCCCCGATGTCGCCGCCGGGAAAGAAGAGCGGGGTGACCACGTAGGAGTCGGTGGTGAAGGCGAGGCGGGAGCCGGACACCTCCAGCACCGCCTGGTCGTCGAGTCGGTCCAGGATCGGGTTGCCGAAAGCGGGCAGGAAGATCCGCTCCAGGAGCTGCGTGGTCAGCGTCCCCCCGCTCCCGTGCCCGAGCAGGACCTGCTTGTGGTCCAGCACCGGCATCGGGCACTCCCCGAACGGCGTCTCAGAGGACATCTTCCTCGCCCATGGCCACGTGCACCTGGTCCCAGATGAGGTGCAGCAGGATCGTGTGGGTCTCCTGGATGCGGTGGATGCTGAACGAAGGCGCCACGAAGCAATAGTCCGCGATCGACGCGATCCGCCCCCCGTCCCGGCCCGAGAAGGCCACCGTCAGCATTCCCGCCTCCTTGGCCGTCTGGAGGCCGCGGGCCACGTTCGCGGACTGGCCGGAGGTGGAGAGGCCGAGGGCGATGTCCTCGGGGCGCCCGAGCAGGCCGAGCTGCTCCGCGAAGATCATCGAGAAGTCACGATCGTTGCCGATCGCGGTCAGGGTCGCGGTGTCGGTGGTCAAGGCGACGGCGGGGAGGGCGCGCCGCTTCTCGATGATCGGGTGGAGGAACTCCACCGCCACATGCTGGGCGTCGCAGGCCGAGCCCCCGTTTCCCATCGCGAACAGCCGAGCCCCGCGCTCGAAGCGCGCCGCCATCGCGCGCACACAGGCCTCGAGGCGAGCGGCGTCCCGCTCGAAGAGCTGCGCCGCCACCCCCGCCGACTCCCTTGCCTTGCGGAGGATGCTCTCCCGCATTCCTCCTCAGGCACGGACCGCCGACGGGGCCCGGTCCGCGATCTCCAGGTGGCGGCCGTAGCTGTAGTAGGCCGCGCAGGCTCCCTCCGCGGACACCATGGTCGCCCCCAGCGGGCTCTGGGGCGTGCACTCCTTGCCGAACGCGGGACAGTCGATGGGCTTCTTCACTCCCTTGAGCACGAGCCCGCTGATGCAGACGGGAGACTCGCTGGTGACGATGTCCTCCACCTGGAAGATCCTCTCCGCGTCGTGGTCCCGGTACTCCCAGCGCAGCCGGTAGCCGCTCTTGGGGATCATTCCCACCCCCCGCCACTTGCGGTCCGCGACCTCGAAGACCTCGAACATGAGCTGGCGGGCCGCCGGGTTCCCCTCGCGACCCAGGACGCGGCGGTACTGGTTCTCCACCTCGTGCCGGCCCGCCTCGAGCTGTCGAACCGCGAGGAGGATCCCTTGCAGGAGGTCCACGGGCTCGAAGCCGGTGATCACGATCGGCACCCCGTACCGGGCGGCGATGGGCTCGTACTCCGTGTACCCCATCACCGCGCACACGTGCCCCGGACCCAGGTAGGCCTGCACCCGGTTCTGCGGCGACTGGAGGATGGCGGTGATCGCGGGGGGGACGAGCACGTGGGAGACGAGCATAGAGAAGTTCTTGACCCCCTCGAGCTGCGCCCGACGCACCACGAGGGCGTTGGCGGGGGCGGTCGTCTCGAAGCCGATCCCGAAGAACACGACCTGGCGATCGGGGTTGTCGCGGGCAATGCGCAGGCAGTCGAGGGGCGCGTACACCACGCGCACGTCGGCCCCCCGGCTCTTCAGGGTCAGCAGGTCGCCCCGCGACCCGGGCACCCGCAGCATGTCCCCGAAGGAGCAGAAGATCACGTCGGGACGGCTGGCGATCGCGTGCGCCTTGTCGATCATCTCCAGCGCGGTCACGCAGACCGGGCAGCCCGGCCCGTGCACCAGCTCGACCTCGGGAGGGAGCAGGCGGTCGATCCCGTGCTTCACGATGCTGTGGGTCTGACCGCCGCAGACCTCCATGATGACCCAGGGCCGGGTCACTGCGCGGCGGATCTCCTCAAGGAGGGCCTGCGCGATGCGTCCGTCCCGGTACTCGTCAAGGTAGCGCATCTCAGCTCTCCGGAGGCTGCTGCGCCTCCAGCTCCCCGAGCTGGTTCATCTCCTCGAGGAGCTTGAACGTCCGCTGCGCCTCTTCCTCGTCCACGACGCTCAGGGCGAACCCCACGTGGACGAGGACGTAGTCTCCGGCCTTGGCCGCGGGTACGTACTCGACGCAGGTCTCGCGCGTCACGCCCCCGAACTCGACCTTGGCCATCCGGACGCCCTTGCGATCGTAGATCTCCTGGACCTTGCCGGGGATCGCCAGACACATGGCGTCCTCCTTCATTCATCGACCCCCCACCCTATCCCTCCCCACGTAGGGGGAGGGAATCGCTCTTACGCGGGAGGCGCCGCGCTTTGTCCCTGCAGACTCCGCCTATTGTGCTCCCGAGGCGCACCGAGGGGTAGGCCGGTGCATACCCTACCCCGCCCCCCGGGTGATGTACCGCCAGCCCGCTACCGCCGCCTGGCCGAGCGCTATCCCTCCGTCGTTCGGGGGCACGCGCGAGTGCAGCAGTACCTCGAAGCCGGCCTTCGTCAGGCCTTGCGCGGTGAGCGTGGTCAGAAGCCGGCTCTGGAAGCACCCCCCGGACAGCGCGACCGCGTCGAGGCCGCTCCGGTCACGGACGTGGCGACAGGCCGTCGTGATCGCCAGAGCCAGGGCCAGGTGGAAGCGGCCTCCGATGGTCGCGGCCGAGACACCGCGCTCCACGTCCTGGACGACGGCTCCCACCAGCGGCCGCGGGTCGATCTCGTAAAGCGCCTCTCCGGTCACGCTCAGCGGGTAGGCTTCTTGGCCCTCCACGCGGGAGATCGCCTCCAGCTCGATGGCCGCCTGCCCCTCGTAGCTCGTCTCGTGGCAGACCCCGGCCAGGCTCGACACCGCGTCGAACAGACGGCCGGCGCTCGAGGTGGGGACGACGTTCACCCCTTCGCGCACCATCGCCTCCACCGTGGTCCGCGCCGGATGACGGACCGGGTCCAGGGGAAGGCCGGCCGCCATCAGGTGAGACAGCGCCATCCGCCACGGCTCGCGCACGGCCGCGTCGCCACCCGGGAGGGGCACCGGGCGGATGTGGCCGACGCGGTCGAACCCCGCGAGATCGGCGACCAGGATCTCGCCGCCCCAGACGGTGCCGTCCGGACCGTAGCCGGTGCCGTCCCAGGCCACGCCGATGACGGGACCGCGGCGGCCGTTGTCGGCGAGGCACGACGCGACGTGCGCGTGGTGGTGCTGTACGCCGACCAGGGGCAGGCCGGTGCGCCGGGCGAGGGCCGTGCTGTGGTATCCCGGGTGGAGGTCGTGCGCAACGAGGTGGGGGCGTACGCGGAACAGCTGCTCCAGGTTCGCGCGGACCTCTCCGAAGAACTGCAGCGCCTCGTAGCTCTCCAGGTCGCCGATGTGCTGGCTCATGATGGCGGCGTCGCCCGTGGTGAGGCAGAGGACGTTCTTCAGGTCGGCCCCCACCGCGAGGAGCGGGGGGCCTTCGAATCCGAGCGCGATCGCCTCCGGCACGTGCCCGCGGGCACGCCGGAGGACGCGCTCCTTCCCCAGCACCACCCGCACCACCGAGTCGTCCGCCCGCATGTGGATGTCGCGGTCGTGGAAGAGGAAGAGGTCGGCGATCCCGGCGAGTCGCCGCCGCGCTTCTTCGTTCGACGAGGCGATCGGCTCCTCGGTGAGGTTGCCGCTGGTCATCACCAGGGGCCGTCCGAAGGACCGCATCAATAGATGATGCAGGGGGGTGTAGGGCAGGAAGGCCCCCAGCTCCTCGAGGCCGGGGGCGAGGACCCGGGGCAGACGGGCTTCCGCCCGTCGCGGCAGCAGGACGATCGGACGCCGGGTCCCGAGAAGGGCGGCCCGCGCCTCGGGCCCCACCACCGCCTCCGCCTCGAGGTGCTCGAGGTCGGGGAACATCACGGCGAAGGGCTTGTGGACCCGGTGCTTCCTGTCCCGCAGACGCGTCACCGCCCCCGCGTCCGCGGCGTCACACGCGAGGTGGAAGCCGCCCAGGCCCTTGATCGCGACGATCGCTCCTCTCCGCAGGGCGGCCACGGCCTCCTCGATCGGCTCCGCCCCTGCCCTGCCCTCCACCCAGATCCGCGGCCCGCACGCGGGACAGGCGTTGGGCTGGGCGTGGAATCGCCGCGAGCGGGGATCGTGGTACTCCTCGCGGCAGGGGGCGCACATGCCGAAGGCGGACATCGTGGTCCGCGAGCGGTCGTAGGGCACGTCCTCGACGATCGAGTACCGGGGCCCGCAGTCCGTGCAGTTGATGAAGGGATAGCTCGCGCGCCGGTCGCCCGGGTCCCTCATCTCCCGGAGGCAGGCCGGGCAGGTCGCGAGGTCGGGGGAGACGCGCGCGGAAGCGGGCGGCAGGGCGTCGCTCTCCACGATCGAGAACGGGCCCAGCCCGGCCGGAGGCTCCTCCACTACCTCGATGCGCTCGACGAGGGCGCGGGGCGGAGGGGCGCTCGCGAGGCGGAGGGCAAAGGCGTCCAGGTCCGCGGGGGGGCCCTCGGCCTCGATCACGACACCGTCGGAATCGTTCCAGACCCGTCCCCGGAGCCCCATCTCGGTGGCCGTCCGATACACGAACGGCCGGAAACCCACCCCCTGGACCGTGCCCCGAACCCGGTAGACGCGCCGTACCGCGATCATGGATGCCATGATGCCGCTCCGGGAGATGGCTCGTCAGCGCCGCGAGTTCGAGAGGGAGGCGAGCTTCTCGAGCCAGCGGTCCATCCCCTGCCCGGTTCGCGCCGACGTCTCCAGGACCTCGAGGCCCGGGCGCACCGCCTGGATGTTCCGCAGCGCCTCCTCCCGCCGGAAGGCCGTCGCCTCCGCGAGGTCGGCCTTGGTGATGATCGCGAGGTCGGCCGAGTTGAAGATCGTCGGGTACTTGAGGGGCTTGTCCTCGCCCTCGGTCACGGACATGAGGACCACCCGAAGGTTCTCCCCGAGGTCGTAGCTCGACGGGCAGACCAGGTTGCCGACGTTTTCCACGAAGAGCAGGTCCAGCCCCGCCAGGTCCCAGCCCTCGAGGGCCTGGGTGACCATCTGTGCTTCCAGGTGGCACACCGTGCCCGTCGTGATCTGCCGCACCGGAACCCCGGCCCGCCCCAGCCGTTGGGCGTCGTTGTCCGTGGCGAGGTCCCCGACGAGCGCGGCCACTCGCCGCGTCGCCTTGAGCGTGGCCAGGGTGCGCTCCAGCAAGGCCGTCTTCCCCGCGCCGGGGCTGGAGACGAGACTCACCACGAACAGATGCGCCTTCCGGAACCGCTCGCGCAGCTCGCGCGCGAGAAGGTCGTTCTTCTTGAGGACCCCCTCGCGGACTTCAACTATGCGAGGCTGCATTCTCGTGGACCTCGAGGGCGGCCAGCTCCAGGTCCTTCCCCCGAACGATCTGGGGCGTCGGAGTGTCACAGACCGGACACACGAGGGGGAAGCCCGGAAGCTCTCTCTCCTCCTTACAGCTCGGGCACAGGACGGTCAGCGGAACGTCCGCGATCTCGAGCCGCGCGCCCGCGATGGGCGTCCCCTCGGCGGCGAGGTCGAAGGAAAAGAGGAGCGCGTCCCGAACGACACCGGAGAGGGCGCCCAGGCGCAGGTGGAGCGCCTCCACCCGGACGTCCCCGAGCGTGCTCGCCTTCTCGCAGGCGAATTCCACGAGGCTGATCGCGACCGAGAGCTCGTGCACCGCCCCATTGTGCCCTCTCCTGGCGCGCTCCGGAAGACCGATCAGTGTTCACGAGGGACGCTTGCAGCCTCGGGGTCGTCCCGGTAAAATTCCTGTTCGTCCTGCCTTGGGCCGCTAGCTCAGCTGGGAGAGCGCCTGGTTCGCAATCAGGAGGTCGGGGGTTCGATCCCCCCGCGGTCCACCAACTTACGAAATCGAGGGTGCCCCGGCGTAAGCCAGGGGTAAGCCGCGGACGCGGTTGCCTTCGCCACAAGTGGTGCCCCGTACACGTTACATCCGACTTTGGTCAAGACGTGCGTTTAGGTCGCTCGGCGTTCGAGATCCGAAGGAAATGGGCTCGCTTGCGGAAGGCAGGAGGCGCGCTTAGAGGGGACTCGCGGCTGCTTAGGACAATGCCTAGCGGTCGGCCTCGGCCCTTGAGCCGCGCCGGCGGGCCGTCATAGCGTCCTTTCGGCAGGGCCACGCTATTGCCCGCCTGCCAAGTCCAATGCGGCAGAGAAGTCGGTCCCGGTGGTGGCCTTGGGAGCGGCGTTTTGCTCGAGAATCTTGCCGTAGCCACTCTCGACTGCGAGGCGATTCAGCGCTCCCACGCCGGCAACATCGATCAGCCGTCCGATGCTCGACGCTGCGACAGCCTGTTCGTACAGGCGCTGCGTCGCGGCCGCTTGCTCCATGACGCGCGAGAGGCCAGAACCCTCGACAAGCTTCTGAAAGCGCGCAGCCTCTTCCATCGCTTGCCGCAGGTGGGACGGAAGCGGATCGTCGTAGCTCACAACGCCTCCTAACATTAGGAGGCTAACACAGCGAACTGTTGCGCCTGGACCGCCAGTGACCGGGCATTCCGATGGAGCGCGAGCGGCCGAGAACGGGATTCGCTTTGGAACGGAAAGGCGTATTGCGAGATAAAGGACGTGACACACGCCCCTGCGTTCCGTGTCCACTCCACGAGCTCGAAGGAGTTGCGGTAGTCAGGCCCGTGGTCGCTTCTCAGCGCCCGCGGCGCAGTCCGACGCCTCCGTCGTCGGGGCCTCTCTCACGTGGGTCACGGCGAGGATTCCGCCCGACCTCGTCCGCGAGATCGAGGCCCACGCCAAGCGCAGCGGCACGACGCGGTCCGAGGCCATTCGGGACTGCCTGGCCGTCGGAATCGAGACAATTCGCCATCGCTATGGCGTTCCCGGTGGGCGCGTCGACGAGCTGCTCGGAGCGATCGAAAGCGTTCGTCTCCTGCTCGACCTTCTCGGTCCGCCGACCTTCGGAACGCAGCGCCTCCTGGCCCACTGGGCGTCGCGCGACGGGACCGTGAAGGTCAGCGAGGAGGAGCTGATGGCCGAGCTGCGAAACGTCAGCGCCGACGAGTGGGAGCAGGCCGTCGTCGACGCGGAACGAGACCTCTCCAAGCCGCGAATCGGGCGCCAAGACGAGGAGACCTGACATGTTCTTCGTCGAGGCTCGCTATCACCGAGACCCGAGTCGAGCCGGCGCACAGGTGCGCTACATCTCCCACCGCGAAGAGGGCCTGACCGACGGACAGCGGCGTGAGCTCTACGGAATCGGCGAGCGTTACCGCGGCATGAGGGGCGATGAACCCGCCATACGAAAGGCCCTCCGCGAGGACGCGCGCGGGCTCCGGAATCCGGTCTACTTCCGCTTCATTCTGACTGTAGACAACCCCGCGGCCGAGCGCTTCCGGAAGCTGGACGGTTACCTCTGCGAGCGTGTTCCCGTGACGCCGTCGAGAAGACGTTTCGCGGCGTCGCTCGAGGCGCCCAAGGCGTCTTCGCCGTCCATTGGCTCGACCAGCAGCTTGACCACGGCTGTTCCTGGCGACCAACGGAGCGCTACCTGATTTGGACCTGATTTGGGGTCAGACCCCACCATTGAGTAATCCGCCTTTATGTAGTTAAATCCGCCGGACAATGACGCCGCGCTCTGTTGTTCGGGTCGCTTGTGCGTGCTTAGGCTTCGTTTATTTGGTCGGGATCGCCGCTTCCCGAGTCCGGGCGGACAGCGGCAACTACACCACCGCCGTTCCCATTGCCGTTCCTTCCTTTCACGGCATCGCTCCGCACATCGGCCTGGCCTATCACTCGCAAGGCGGCAACTCCTCCGTCGGAACCGGCTGGATCCTGCAGGCGGGTTCGCAAATCGAACGCGTCTCGCGCGGCCGCGGCACGCCGCGCTACGACGACAGCCAGGATATTTTTCTCTTGGACGGCGCGGAACTCGTTCCGTGCGCCGGCTCGAACAGCCCCAGCCCCAGCTGCATGCCTGCCGTCGGCGGAACCTATTTCGGCCGCGTCGAAAATTATCTGAAGATCGTTCACAACACGACAGCAAGCACCTGGGCGGTGTGGGCGAAGGACGGAACGAAATCCACCTACGTCCAGGAGCGCCCCACCCTGAACTTCCAAACCCTCACCTGGACCACCACGCGCCGCTGGCTCCTCTCGAGCGTTCGCGACTCGCACGGCAATCACGTGGACTACCACTACTCCGACGGCGTGCGCTCCGCGAGCCAGCCGTCCGACGTCACCGCGGACATTTATTTAGACAGCATCACCTACGCCGAGGGCTCCGCCTGCGAAGATTCGCCGCCGTGCACGGAACCGCCGGGCGACCTCCCGACGAAGGTCTGCGGCAAACCCTATAAGCGCGGCGATCCACTCCCCGGCGCCGAGATCAAATTCTTTTGGGAGGACCGCCCCGATCCCATCTCCTTCGGCGACGGCCACGGGCTGGCTGACACGGGCTCGCGGCTGAAAAGCATCCGCATCATGAACGCCGGCCGGCGCGTCGGCGTCTTTGTCCTGCAGCACAGCGTCAGCGCCGTGAGCGGCCGCTCGCTCGTTAACTCCGTCAAACAATATGGGAACGAGGCCTCCGTCTGCGATAACCCGAACGGCGGCTGTTACGGCACGCCCTACGGCGAAGTCCTTCCTTTTAATGGAAAGGATCCGGCGCACTTCGAACCGGTTTCCTATATTTCGCCGGCGATGAACGGCTCCGCCAATCAATGGGCCACCGACTCCGACCAGACCCTCGCTATCGCCACCCAAACGAACGGCTACTCCTCCTCCGATTTTTCCACCTACGGCGTGCAGATGCGTCCCGACTGCCGCTCGGGCGACATCAACGCCGACGGCCGCGACGACTACGTCTGCATCATCCAGGGGCCGGCGGCGATCATCACGATGGCGATCGCCAAAGCCGGCGGCGGATTTTTCTGGGCCAACCGGCAGATCGTGCCGAACATCACCGTTCCCAAAGATTGGCTCCTCACCGATATGACCGGCGACGGCCGCGCGGATGTGGCCGCCTTCCAGAGTGGCAAGCTCGTCGTCTGGCCCTCCGACCCGAATATCAGCGTTCCCTGCAACTTCTGGGCGCCGGACGGCTCGATCGGCAGCTGCGCCATCGCCCTATTCAATCCCAACACCGCCTTTGGCTTCAGCGTGACGAACGGTCCCTGGTCGGCGCCCAGCTGGCCCGCCTCCACCTACGTCCCCCCCAATCACGATCACGACTACGACGGCATCCTGGGCGACATACGCATCGACAGCCACTGGATCCCGCCCGAGCACAATGAGAATCGCGACGATTACTGGTTCACCGGCGACATCAACGGCGACGGCAAGGCCGACTTCATTTATCTCTACCGCAATACCGCGACGAACACGCTGAACGCCTGCGCGGCGATGGCCACCTCCGATATCCACACGTTCAACCTTCCCGTCTGCCAGCTGAACATTTCGATGTGGTATGACCGCTCCGCCAGCCGCTCCCGCTTCTTTCCGGCGGATATCAACGGCGACGGCAAGATGGATCTCGTTCACATCGCCTACCATCCGGGAAATATCGAGCAAGCGCCGAATAACTTTGACCACGATTCGATCGAGACCTTTATGTCGAAAGGCGACGGCGGCTTCCTCGCCAAGACCTATCACCGCCGCGCGCCCTGGCTGGCGGATTCCGATTGGATGCCCGGCGATATAAACGGCGACGGAAAGACGGACCTGATTCAGAAGGTCCGCGAACCGGCCACTGGCGGCGGCGTCGATTACGCGGGCGGCCGCTTCTTCACCTCACTCGGGAACGGAGAGTTCCAATATTTCGCGCAGGACACCCTCTTCAATTGGAACACCCACTGCGCGTCCCAAAAGGAAGCGCGCTGGCTGGTGGCGGATTTTAACGGCGACGGCCGCGACGACTTGGGCAGCGGCTATGGCAGCGGCGGCTCGCTCTGCAACACCCCCACTGACAAAACGACCCGTTTTCATGTGGCGCAGTCCCTGCCCCACGACAAATGCGCGAACACCGTCGGCTGCTTTCGCATGGCCTTCAATTACCATTCGGCGATCGGCTCTTCCGACGATATGCCGCCCCGCGTCGGCGATTTTAACGGCGACGGCAAAGCCGATCTCCTCGTGAACCGCACGGTCAAGACCGAGCGCGTCATCGAACCCCCGCCCTACCCCTACGCGGGCGTCGAGGATCCCTTCGGGACCTTGCCGCCGCCCGAGCAGCCGACGGTGATCACGGAAGTAAACCTGTATCTCGATCAGTTCGGCGGCAAAAACAACTCGAACGATCTGCGCACCGCCACGACGCTCGAGCTGGACGGCGACGGCCGCGAAGACTATGTCCGTGTTTTTTTCCGGAAGCCCGGCTACACGATCTTCGCCTACCGGCGCGAACCCGGTTATGGATATTTCCGGACCGAGACGCAGCTTTCGCCGGGCGATTTTCCCGAAGTGACGCCGCTGAATAATCCCGACACCGGCGCCTGGATGGCGGCCGACGTTGGGGGCAGCGCTGCCCCTGAGCCGGACGGAAAAGAAGATCTCGTCTACGTCGACAGCGACGCCGACGCCATCGGCTTCGGGCTCAACTACGTCACCGGCGTCCACATCTATACCCTGCTTTCCGACGGCGCGGGGCAGTGGATCAAGAGACTCCAGACCCTTCCCATTACGATCGGCGGAATGCAGGCCAACCGCTCCTTCGATACCCTGGTGAACCGCCGCTGGAAGCTGATCGATATCGACGCCGACGGCCGCTCGGATCTCGTTTACACCTCCTTCGAGAACGGGCAGATGAAGATCTATTCCCTTCTCTCGAACGGCGACGGAACCTGGACCACGGCTCCCGTCACCACACTGGCGGGTTTTGCCGGCGGCGATGAGCGGCGGTGGATGGTCGGAGACGCGAACGGGGACGGAAGAACGGATCTCCTCTTTGCCAAGCCCGTCGGCGTCGCCGGCACGACGAGCGACGTTTTCACGCTTTTCTCGGATTTCTCGGTCGGCCGTACAAGCTGGACCCTGGTCACGACCCCCTCTTCCTTCACCTTCCAAGACGCGCTCAACTGGCGCGCGGCGGATATGAACGGCGACGGACTTACCGATCTCGTTTTCGTTTCCAAAGCGGTGGGCGTCGCCGGCGTGACGCTGAATGAGCTCTTGTCGAACGGCGACGGCCGCTACACAGCTCGAACGCTGGGGCCTTATACGCCGCCGCTCGCCGCCAACCAATCTATCCTCGGCTTTGACGACGTCCAGAATTTCAAATTTGCCGACCCGAACGGCGACGGCAAAGTGGACGCCCTGTTTGTGACCTCGAGACTTCGCGCCAATGGGATTCAAGCCGGCGTCTTCAGCCTCATGAATCACTATCCGGCGGTCGTGCCGCTCTATCAGGAACTCGCGGGCAACGCGTTTAATTTTCCGGACACGAAGAATTGGTTCCCCATGGACGCCAAAAATAACGATGGCCGTTCCGATCTGGTCTATATGGCTGCGGCCGATCCCACGAGCGGCGCGACCTCGCCCGTCATGAGCATCCTCGCGCTGAACGCGGCCACCGACCGCATGAGCCTCTGGTTCAACGGGCTGATGGGCAAAACCGCCATCACCTACAAAACCTCAGTCGGCCTCCACACGAATCTGCCCGCGGGAAGCCTGTGGAATATCCTGGACAAGGTGGCGCAGACGGACCTCGTCAAATCGGTCACCTACATCTCGACCTACACCTATGCTGGCGCGCGATGGTCCTACCCGGAAAGGCTGTCGCTGGGTTTCGCCTCCGCCGAAGAGCGCGGCGCGAAAGCGAAAACCGTGACATTCTATGATCAGACCGTGGACCTCTGCGGCCCGCGCCCGTCGGCGATCATCCGAGAGACGCTTGCCGGGAATGTGCTTTCGCAGTTCGGCCCCACCTACGTGCCGGCCGGCACGGCGGCGCCGTATCTTTGTCTGACCGCGCAAACGTATTCGGCCGAATGCGACGGCTTGACGCCTCCTCCGGCGGCCAACTGCGCCACGCGCCGGGGCGAGACGGTGTACGACGCATACGGCAACGTCACCGAAGCCTACGACCGCGGCCTTCAGGCCGATCTGGAGGATGACCGCCGCCAAGTCACGGTCTACCATCCCAATTTAAGCGCGTACCTCGTCGAGCTCCCGGCCTCTTCGACATTCGAGAGCTACAACATGGCGACCGGCGGGTGGGATCGGCAGTCCCAGCGGTTCAACATCTACGACCAACCGACGGGCTTAGACGACGCTCTGCCGCCGGGAACGCTGGGCGAGATCAAAAAAGTGCTCGTCTGGAACAGCGCCACCGCTCCGACCCAGCCGACGGACAGAATCGCCACGGCGTTCGACTACGACTCGAGGGGCAACCTCACGAAAACCACCGGCCCGACGGGGATCACCGAAACGGCCACCTTTGAATGCAATTACAAACGCTTCCCCGAGTCGCTCTGCAACAGCCTCGGCCAATGCGCGGCGCAAACGCGCGAGTTCGGCCGCGACCTCATCACCAGCAACACCGGCTACAACGCGGGCGATACCACGCGTTTTACCTACGACGCCCTGGCTCGCCCGTTCCTGACGCTTAAGCCCGACGGCGGCTATGTCGTTCACGCGTATCTCGATTTTGGAAAGGCGACCCAGCGCGTGATGACGGTGATCTCCGACGGAAGCTCCGGCGTCCTGGGCGGCGTCTATTGGGCGGCGCAGTATTTCGACGGGCTGGGCCGAAACTACTTGAGCAAAGCCAAGGGCGTCACCGGCGCGCCGGCGGACGATCTTTCCTCCGAGCGGACTTTTGAAGAGAACACGAATTGGGCGGCGAGCGAATCGGCGCCGCACACCGCGGCCGAAACCCCCATCGTGACGGCCCTGACCTACGACGCCTGGCGCCGGCCCACGCTCACCACAAACGTCTCCACGGGCCGGTCGCGGAAATTGGTTTACTCCGTCGGCAACCCGCAGGCGCTGCCGCGCGTGGTCAGTTCGCTCCGCACCTACGATGAAAACAACTTGGGCCGGGAATATTTCCGCGATATCTTCGGCCGCGTGGTGCGCGTGCGCGAGTACGACCGGGAATGCACCTATGTCAACAATGACCGCTCCTGCGGCAAAACCAATACCTACGACACGACCTACGATTACGACCCGCTCGATCGCCTGACGCGCATCACCGATTCGTTGAGCCACACCTCGACGGACGCCTTCAACTCGCTCGGCTGGAAGATGCAATCCGCGGATTGGGATCTGGGGACCTCGAGTTTCGACTACCGGTTGGACGGCCTGCCGGCGAAGGAAACGGACGCTCGCGGGTTCTCCAAGACCTACGGCTATGACCCGCAAGGCCGGGGCGTAATCGTGAAGCATTTGGACAACGCCAACCCGCCCGTCGTCAAGCGGACGATCACGAGCTCTTACGACCACAGTCCCGCGCCGCCGCAGGCGCTTCAAGGCGCCAGCTTGGGACATCTTACGCAAGTGAGCGATGTCACCGCGGATTACGCGGGCTGCTTCGAGGTGTCGAACCGCCAGTTCACGACCCCCGTCGGCACGCGGACGGACAATACGCTGGAGAGTTGTCTCGAGGCGGCGAAGGCGGCAGGCTGGGCTCAGGCGGGACTGCAGGACGGCGGACTTTGTTTCGGCGGCGCCAACGTGACGGGACGCTTAAAAGATTCGGAGTGCGATATGCCCTGCACCGCGAACGCGGCGCAGATCTGCGGCGCTGCGAAGCGCTTGAGCGTCTATGCCACCGCCGGCCTGCATACCGTCATCGACCGCGCTACCTATGACCTCATGGGCCGGCCGCAGGAGCAGACGCGCTGCATCGACGGCCCGTGCGCGACGATGTCGCAAACCTACAACAAGGCCGGACAGGTCGCCTCGCTCACTTATCCCGACGGCGAAGTCCTCACACTCGCCTATAACGGCACCGGCCAGCTGACGCGCCTCGGCAGCTACCTTACCGCCACAACCTACACCTCGCAGGGCCGCCCGACGCTCCTCACCTACGGCAACGGCGTCACGACGACTTACTCCTACGATCCCAACCGTTTCTGGCCGACGAGCATGTCCGTCTCCGCCGGCGGCTACGCCGCGGCCTACACCTACGATTTTGGCGGGCGCATGCGGACGCGCAGCCAGATCAATCCGCCCGAAGCGGTGCTCTATCAGTATGACGACCTGGACCGGCTGAGGAAGGTGAGCTCCGCCGGACCGCTGGCGCAGGACTTCGAATACGATCGCATCGGAAACATGACGCTGAACTCCAAAATGGGGACCTATGCGTACGCCGATCCCGCGCACGCGCATGCGGTCACCCAGGTTACGGGCGCCGCGCCGCGGAGCTTTACCTACGACGCCGTCGGAAACATGACCTCCGCGGGCGCGCAAAGCTATCCGCAGTGGAATCACGACAGCCGCCTGATGCAGGCGAACGCCGCGGTGACGGCCCAGTACAGTTACGACGCGGCGGGCCTGCGCGTGACGAAGACCGTCGGCCCCGACACGACCCGCTACTTCAGCCGCTTCTTCGAGCTCAGCGCCGCGGGTCAAGGGACCAAGTATTACTTCGCGGGGCAAAGGCTCGTGGCGAAGCGCGACCCGGCGCCCGCGCCGGTAGTCGCCACCTCCCTCACCTTCTCCTGGGCGGTCGCCGCCTGCGGGGGCGGCGCGGGTCCGCACGACGTGGATTTCTACGTGAATAACCAATCGATCTTTCCGCCGCCGGCCTTGTGGGCGCTGCCCGTCGGCGGATGCCCGGGCAACTGCACGACGCAAGTCCGCCAGGTGACGATTACAAATCCGGCGATCCTCTCGCTGGTCAACAACCCCACGGGGCCGACGGTTTATAAGCTGCGCCTCCTCCCGCCCGGCCACATGATCGCCTGGGCGAAAGTCGCGATCAACGTGCCGAACCAGGCGCCGCGCGAGCTCGTCATCTTCGACTATCGCGGCGGCGGCGACGCCGAGGCCAATAACACGGTGATCTGCGGGACTCCGCGCGGCCCGCAGGCGGTGAACGGTCCTGGCTCGTGGTCGGTGACCGATCCCGCGCCGGCCTCGCTTGTGAACTACTTTCACAGCGATCACTTGGGTTCGACGCGCGTGCGCTCCAATGCGACCGGGCAAGCGGTCGGCACCCCGACCAATTACGCGGCGTTCGGCCAGGCCACGCCAGGGCTGCGCTTCGGGTACGCGCTCGCCGAATCGGACGATGAGACCGGTCTCCTGAATATGGAGGCGCGCTACCAATCGCCCGACATCGGCCGCATGATCTCTGCCGACGACATCGTCCCGAACGTCTTCAACCCGCAGTCTTTGAACCGCTACTCCTACGGGTTGAATAACCCCGTGATGTACAACGACCCAACCGGCCATGACGACGAGAAGCCCGGCGGCGCCGACGGCCGGACGACGACCGTGCACGGCACCCGGGAAAATACGGTGCCCTGGCAGCTGCGGCCCTGGAGCAACCCGGGCGGGAATCGTCCAGATATCAACAAGCGGCCGCCGGGGCACGATATTCAAGTGGGCATCAAACCCGCGGAAGAACCGAAGGCGCCGCCGCCCGTCCGCGCGAACGACCCCCGCGCCGCCCATCTGCCGGTCTACGAGGATCCTGAGGAAAAGAAAGCGCGGCTGGAAGAGGAAGAGGCGGAGAGAAACAAGAGCATCTGGAACTTGTTCGGCTCGGCCTCCGCGCACAGTGTCTCGGTCTGTCCCCCGAATGCGCGCGGAGCTTGCGTGGAGTTTATCGCCGATCCGGCGACGGGCAAAATGAAAACGCTCTCCGGGGAGATTGAAGTGGTGCCCAACTTCATGAAGGGAAAACCACACGGCAGCGGCGGCCATTCGCACGGGCCGGAACTTAAGGTGAACGTCGGCATTCCCGTGGGTGAAAACAACACGTTCCAAACCGGCGCCGAAGCCAAGGCGCCCTTATGGCTTCCCGGCGTCGGTTCGGTTGCGCCGGGGCTGAAATTGGAAGGCACGGCGGATGTCGACACGGCCGACGTCGGCCTGGAGACCGTCTTCACCCTCGAAAAGAGCGCGGCCGGCGTCGCGGTTAAATCCGAATACACGATTTTCGAACTGGGAACCGGCCACCACGAAGAGACCAAGGTCGGCCCGCCGAACATGTCCGTCTGGAAAAACTCCGGCGGCAATCCCAATTCCATCTGGGGTTACGGTCCCCCTCCGAAGGAGTAATTGGCTTACAACGGCATTGGTGTCAGGCGTGACTGGCTTTCCAATTGATCGGCCATACGGCAGTCGCGGTGAGGGTGCCCGGGTGACCCTAATCCCGATAACTGAGGGCGTAACCCCGGTTTCCTGATCACGGTAATCGAGGGTTCCCCTCGGATATCGTGACTTCCTCGTCATCATCCGCGCCGCAGGCGCGCCACCGTATGTCGCAGGAAGCCCCCCGGGTCGGCTTGACACCGACCGCGAGGGGCTCTTCTCCTTTCGCTGCTTCCACGGAAGGAGAGATCTCTTGTACCAGTCCTTGCTCCAAGATTCCAGATGCTTCGAGCTGCTGTTGAAGGTCGACGAGGACGTTGCAGCAGAGGCTCGGCGAGCCGGGTGCACGTGTGGTGGGGCGCTGCACAGCGCTCGGTACGAGCGGAAGCCGCGAGGCGGCCCGGCAGAGCTTGGACCGGAGAGTACGGTGCGCTTCAGCTTTTGCTGCGCGACGGAAGGGTGCCGTCGCCGGCTGAGATCGACGGCCTGCCGGTCGACGGCTGGCTGGCCCGAGGCCTGCGGGCCGAGGCGGACCTTGAGGTCGCTGTGCAGGGCATCGCTAAGCGAGCGACCGCAGTATTTGCTCAGCTACACTCCCACGTACCCAGGCACCAGGCGTTTGTCGGTGTAGGCTGGCGCAACGTCACGGCGACGCGGGTTGAGCCACTCTGGATCTGCATCTCGAACGCTTGGGACGCGACGAAAGGGCAATGGCGCTCGGGCAGCCAGGCTCCTAGGTAGGGCCATTCAAGAGGTGCCTGAGACCGATACGTCGGTGGGTGACGAGCCCACTTGCGTCGTCCTGACTCGCCCACGACGCGGTCAAGAGTGCCGCCAAGGTGACAATGCAGGACCTCATCGAGCACACCAAGGGTTTGGTGAGGAAGGAAATCGATGACATGCCCTCCGATTACCTTCTGGGCGTGACGGTAGAAGATATCTGCGGATATCTCATGCGACAGAATCCCGTCACGAGTGGGCCCTCCTCTGTGAGTAGCGCGTGTGGCTTGCAAACTCCACGCTACCCCACAAGGGCCCATTCGTTCGTCAGGCTAATTTGGACAAGAGTGACCGCGTAAGGAAAGGAAGTGGGTATGGCTAGGCTCGTGTTCGGAATGAACCAGTCCCTGGACGGCTACGTCGACCATATGGCGTTTGCGCCAAGCCCCACGCTCTTCCGCCACTTCATCGAGGAGGCTCAGCGGCAGGCGGGCAGTGTGTACGGTCGCCAAATGTATGAAGTCATGCGTTACTGGGACGACGATCATCCCGAATGGGATGCAGAGGAACGCGCCTTCGCGGCGGCGTGGCGGAACCAGCCGAAATGGGTCGTCTCGCGCTCGTTGAAGTCGGTCGGCCCCAACGCCAGGCTTGTTGAGGATGATCTTGAGAGCGCGATCCGCGAGCTGAAGGCCGAGCGCGACGGGGAGATCGAAGTTGCTGGCCCGGACTTGGCGCAAAGCCTCACCGAACTTGGCCTGATCGATGAGTATCGAATCTACCTGCACCCCGTCGTGCTTGGTCACGGCAAGCCATATTTCGCCGGACCCCGGCCGCCGCTCCGCCTTATGGCTAATGATCGGATTGGCGAGGATGTGATCAGGTTGACCTACGTTCCTGCTTAATCTCGCGACTCGCCCGATGGAAATCGCCGCTGAAGTCTGGTTTTGGGTTGGGCCCAAAGCGACGGGAACGGCCCGCTTTGGTCGCGACCCGCGACGACATGGCGCGTGCATAAAGGGCAGCTATCCTCAGGCTAATTTGGACAAGAGTGGTATTCAACGTACCCAGCTAGAGGCGGGCGTCGCGCTCAAGGTCTTCCAGGCGCTCGAAGGCGCTATTCCTACCCAGCCCAGCACTACCACGCCCTGAACGAGGATTGGCTTCGCGCCGGGCGGGCGTCCGGGCGACCCGATCCGCGCGCTTGACAATCAATAAGCGTCGGCTTATATGTTAGTGCATGCAGAGCGCGGCCGTGGTCGAAGACAAGATCTTCCAGGCGCTGGCGGACCCCAGCCGCCGGGCGATCTTCGAGTCGCTCACGCGTGGCGAAGCGGCGGTGAAGGACCTCACGGCGCGCTTCGACATCTCGCAGCCGGCGGTCTCGCAGCACCTCGCCACTTTGAAAGACGCCGGCCTGGTGAACGGCCGGCGCGAGGGGCGCTGTGTCTACTACCGGGTGGAGCCGCGCGGGATGAAGCCGCTCATCGACTGGATCGCGCACTACCGCGCCTTCTGGACGGAGCACGTCGATCGCCTCGAACAACTGCTGGAGAAAATGGACGAATGACCCCCATCGACAAGACCGCCCCATCGCAAACCGAATCCATTTCGTTCGAATTCGATTTGCATCATTCGCCGGAGAAGGTGTGGCGCGCGCTCACCGACCCCGTACTGCTCGCGGAGTGGCTCCTGCCCGTCGTCGATCTCAAGCTCGAGCCGGGGGCGGCGTTCACGTTCAAGACGCAGCCGTATCCCGGTTGGGACGGCACCGTGAATTGCCGGTTCCTCGAGATCGAAGCGCAGCGGAAGCTCAGCTACACGTGGAGCGTCGCCTTCCTGGACACCGTCGTGACCTTCACGCTCACGCCCACGGCGTCGGGCACGCGCCTGTCCCTCGTGCAGTCGGGCTTCAAGCCGGACCAGAAGCAGAACTTCGGCGGCGCGCGCTACGGCTGGAAGATGATGGGCGGGAAGCTCGTCGACCTGCTCGCGAGGATCCCATGAGCCTTTCGAGTTCGGTTCGTCTTCAGAGGAGGTCCCATTGAACTGGAACAATTGGATTCGGCAGACCCACCGCTGGCTGTCCATTGCCTTTACGGTGACCGTCATCGCCAACTTCGTCGCCCTGGCACAGGGGGGACGCCTCCGCCCTGGGTGACCTACTCGCCGCTGCTCCCGCTCGCCTTGCTCCTGTTCACCGGTCTGTACTTGTTCGTGCTGCCGTATGCCACCAAGTGGCGCAGCGCGCGACGCTCCGACTGAGCGTGCGGCCGACCGCATGACGAAAGGCCTGACCTCATTGCCACACAAGGGGGGGTGCCGATGAAACGCTCCGGAGCCAGGCAAGAAGGCGAGTCTGCAGCTCGGCTGATCAGCAAGAGAATCGCGGAGCTCGGCGACTGGCGCGGCGAGACGCTCGGTCGAATCCGCGCTCTGATCAAGGAGGCAGACCCCGACATCCTCGAGGAGTGGAAGTGGATGGGGACCCCGGTCTGGTCGCACAACGGGATCGTCTGCACCGGCGAGACATACAAGGACGTCGTGAAGATGACCTTCGCCAAGGGCGCCGCCCTGAAGGACCCCTCCCGCCTCTTCAACTCCAGCCTCGACGGGAACGTGCGACGAGCGCATCGACATCCACGAGGGCGAGGAGATCGACGCGCCAGCCCTGAAGGCGCTTATCCGCGCGGCCGTCGCTCTCAATACTTCTGGCGGAAAGAAGTCCACGAAACGCAAGTGAGCATTCAAGGCGTCGCCGTGGAGGATGTCGAACGCGCGCTTCAACGACTGGGCTACTTCAAGGGCGAGTAGTCCGTCCCCGCGAGGAAGACGCTCTCGATCTTGGTGGTGAGGGCGCCGCCCCTCTCCGAGTCGGCCTTCACCTTGACCCATTCCGGATCGTCGCGGAAGGCCTTCCAGGAGGCCTCGGCCGCCGCCCGGCTCTGGTGGGCCAGCATGTAGACGAGCTTCTCCCCGGCGCCGGCTTCCTTGTCGAGTGGCTCCCAGAACCCGACGACCCCCATCCCGTGCTTCTTGAAGAGCGCGATCGTGTGGTCGCGGAAACGCGCGTTCAGCGCGCCGAGCTTCCCGGGGGACGCCGTGTACGTGCGCAGCTCGAAGACCCGGCCGCTCCCGGCGGGCGCTCCCGGCGCCGGCTCAGCCACGAGCGTGCCCGTGGCCAGCACCGACAAGAGACAGAGCAGGGCTGCGATCTTCATCATCGTTCTCCCTCCCGCGCATGGTGCGGAGGAGGTTAGGGCGCGGGACGGCGAACGTCAATGCCGAAGCGACCGCTCTCGAGGCCGCGTCGGAGCAGGGCAACGTTCGGGCCGACTCTCCAGCTCGCGCAGCATGGCGCGGGCCCGGGCGAAGTCCGCCTGATACTTGAGCACTTCAACCAGTGTCTGCCGCGCCTTCGCCGTCTCTCCCGCCTGGCATAGCCCGGCGGCCAGGTTCACGCCGGCCTCGCTCCGTCCGGGATTCCTCCCGAACACTCCTTGCCACAACGCGAGCGCTCTTCTCAGATCGCCCTTGCTCGCGTAGATCACGCCGAGGTTGGCCGCCGCCTCCGGGGCCTCGGAGCCAGCTTGAAGCGCCCGTTCGTACAGCTCCGCAGCCGGCCCGTTCCGCTCGAGCTGCTGGTAGAGAAAGCCCAGACGGACGAGCACCTCGGTGTCTCTGGGATATCGGGGGAGGGCCTCGGCCAGCAGGCGGAGCGCCTCTTGGGAGGCGCGTGCGTCGCCCCGCAACGCCACCTGCGCGTAGGCGAGCCCCAGGTCCCTTGGCTCGGCCTGAGCCGTCCCAAAGGGCACGAGGCTGGGGGGCGGCGACCCGGGTGGGCCGGCAACCGGCTTCGACGCACGACGCCGGATGCGATGGTCCGTCACTTGAACGTGGGCGCCGTCCACGCCTTGTTCGCGAGGCATATGACATCCGATGCAATCCGGGGAGCCCTGTTCATGACGGTCGGCGAAGGACCTCGCGTGACAGGACAAGCACTTGTCCCGGTAGTAAGCCACCCGCTCAGACGCCGGCACGGCCGTGTGGGGGTCGTGACAGGTGATACACGCCATCCGGCCTCGGCTGCCCCGCGCGCAGTGGCTCAGCGCCAGGGCCTCCACTTGGCTTATGGCCCCCAACGCGCCTCGCCCCGCGTCCTCGTAGACGAACGTCAACGCGTAGTCGGAGAGCAAGTCGCCGGGGCGGTACATCTCCAGCGTCTTTCCGGGGCGGCTCACGCTCGCCTCGCCCGGCAGGTGGCACTGGATACACACCGAGTCGCGCCGCTCGCCGGTGAGCCGGGCCGGGTTGACCAGGACGCCCGTGCCCTGTATGTGCTCTCCGCCGGGTCCGTGGCAGCGCTCGCAGCCCACCCCGTCCTGCAGGAATGGCGCCGAGCCGTATCGGTTCGAAGCGCCCGGCGCCGGCGGCTGGATCCGGCTCGCGTGGCAGAAGAGACAGCCGGGGGGGGCCGGCTTCAGCTCCATCTCACGCGGAGGGTGGTATTCGGGCGACATGTCCCAGCCCTTCTTCTGGACGTAGTAGTTGATCGGCGACTTATAGAGGAGGCCTTCGATCTCGAACAGGAAGGTGGTTCCACGCGTGTTCGAGCCCACGTAGTACTGAAGCTCGTGGCGGCCGCGCATCCCGGGGTCGCCGCGCCTCTCGTAGCTCAGGTAGACCTTCGCCCCCTCGACCGAGATGCGGTACTCGACGCCCGACGACTCATGCCGGAAAGAGCCCTCGATCAGGTTCCGCCCCGCCGGGCCGCTCGTGCGCGCCATCGCGGTGTGCGAGTAACGTTCGTAGATCTCGTCGTGGCATGCCCCGCAGGCCTCGTTGCCCACGTACGGTGGCTCGGCGGCTGGGCTCGCGGCGAGGGCGGGGACCTTGGTCGCCGCCGCGGCACACGGGGGAAGCATTGGGGTGCCAATCGCGGCCACCATCAACCAACCGGCGCCTAGCCTACCCACTGTCCAAGACTTTACACCCCTGTCGTTCGCCAAGAGCCCATCCGTGGCGAGGTTCAGTGCCGGGTCCGACGGCGTATCGATCCCCCCGCGGTCCACCAACTTACAGACACAGGCAGTCGACCTCGAGGACCCTCGCCACCCACTCACTGAATCGTCGCGGCCTCCATCGACACCTTCGACTGGCTTTCCTTCTTCCCAGGGTCCATGCCAACATGTTGCATGGTGGCTAGCCGCTTCATCTCATCTATAGATTATCGATCAGCCTCCATGGCGGCTCCGTACCCGCGGCCGCGGATGAAAAGGCCATCCATCAACTTGCGTTCATCGAACCTAGCCGCGAGACGCCAGCAGCGTACCGGCGCTCCGTCCTGTCCCTCTCCGAGGGAGAGGCCGGAGCCATGAGTCAGTCCGATTGAGTGGCCGGCCATTCCGAGCAAACGCCCGCCGCATCGCTGGGCGTGACCGAGCGACACTATCGCCGTTGCCGGAGTGGGGCTGACGTCTGATGAGCTCTTCGAATCGTCCATTCGTGGTCGCGGCGCTGGCACTCCTCCTCGCCCCGCCCGCGTTCTCGAAGGAAGGTCTGAACATTCCGTTCGTGCGTCTTTCCCTCGAAGACGGATTGTCGCAGGCGCGCGTGGGCGCCATCGTGCAGGACAGCGAGGGCTTCATCTGGCTTGGAACCCAGGAAGGCTTGAATCGTTACGACGGATACACGTTCGAGGTCTTTCTCCACGATCCCCAGAAGCCTGGCTCGCTGTCTCATGATTCCATCCAGTGCCTTCTCGTGGACCGGCAACGGCAACTCTGGGTGGGAACCGAAGGCGGTGGACTGAACCGTTTCGACGCCTCCACTCGTACCTTCGTCACATTCTCCAACAATCCCAGCGACCCGAGCTCGCTCAGCAGCAACCGCGTGCGCGTGCTCTTCGAGGATTCGCGCGGGCGCTTGTGGGCGGGTACCGATGGAGGCGGCTTGAACCACCTCGATCGTTCGCGTGGCGTGTTCAAACGCCACCTTCACGACCCCGCCAATCCCAAGAGTCTCGGCGGAGACCGCATCCGAGGTCTCGCGGAGGACAGTCGAGGGGCACTCTGGATAGCGACCGACGGGGGCGGCCTCAGTCGTCTCGAACCGGAGAGCGGCGAGTTCGAGACCTTTCGACACAGCCCCGGTGACGCCGAAAGCCTGAGCGACAACCGGATCCGAACGGTCTTCGTCGACTCCAAGGATCGCGTGTGGGTGGGCACGTACGACAACGGTCTGGATCGACTTCGGACCGGTTCATCCACCTTCGAGCACATTCGTAGCGAACCCGGTAACGAGTCGAGCCTCGCTTCGAACCGCATCCAAGCAATCTTCGAGGACACGCGGGGCAGGCTATGGTTCGGCACGGATTCGGGACTCAACCAGTTGCTTCCCGGTGGGCAATTTCATCGTTACCAGCACGATCCAACCAACCCGAGGAGTTTGAGCGAAGACCGCGTTCTCTCGCTCTATCAAGACCGAGGAGGCGTGCTCTGGGTAGGCACGTACTCTGGGGCCAACAGATGGAACGCGAACGTGGGTACCTTCCCGCTGTACCGCCATACGCCGGGAAGCAAAGAAGGACTCGTCCACGACGTCGTCACGAGCTTCGCCGAGGGTCCAGATGGTTCGATCTGGATCGGGACGTACGGCGGACTGAACTGGATGGATCGGCAAACGAACTCGATGCGCCGCTACCGGCACGATCTCCATGCCCCCGGAAGCCTCAGTGACGATCGGGTGATGTCTCTCTTCGTCGATCGCCAGGAGGCGCTCTGGGTCGGCACGATGGCGGGTGGCCTGAACCGTCTGACCCGGGGTTCGGACGCGTTCGTGCACTTCCGTCACGACCCCCACGATCCGACGAGCCTGAGCGACGATGCCATAACCGTCGTCTACGAGGACAGCCACCACGTCCTGTGGGTCGGGACGTATCGAGGGGGTCTCAATCGCTTCTCCCCGAATACCCACACCTTCGACAGGTTTCTTCCCGACCCCGACGTCCCCGGCAGCCTCAGCAGCGAGCGCGTCCTCGACATCCTGGAAGACAGCTATGGCACGCTCTGGGTGGGAACGGACGGGGGCGGCCTCAATCGCTTCAATCCGGAATCCCGCTCTTTCACCGCCTTCCGTGCCGATCCCTCCGTCGGTTCGAGCCTCAGCAGCGATCATGCCTGGCAACTATGGGAGGACTCGGAACGCTCCCTCTGGATCGGCACGCAAGGGGGCGGACTCAATCGATGGGCGGCCGCGGCGCGCCAGGCGGGGCGAGGCGAGTTCCAGCGCTTCGACCGAGCGCAGGGACTGCCGAGCTCCGTCGTTTACGGCGTCGTCGGGGGATCGCCCGGCGAGATCTGGTTCAGCTCGAACCGCGGCCTCGGCTCGCCTCGACACCAGGACCGAGAGTGTCCTTGGCTTCCACACGAGCGACGGCCTTCAGAACGAGGATTTCACGTTCGGGGCGCGGCACCGTACTCGGGATGGCTGGCTGCTCTTCGGCGGCGTGGATGGCTTCAACCTCTTCGACCCCAGAGACGTACGGGAGAACACAAGCGTTCCTCCTGTCGCGCTCACGGGGTTCGAAATACTGAACCGCCCCGCCGAGCCGTCCGCGCTGCGGAACGGGACGCTCGAGCTCTCCTACCGTGAGGCCGTGGTGGCGTTCGAGTTCGCCGCGCTCGACTTCACGGCCCCCGAGCAGAATCGCTACATGAGCAAGCTCGAGGGTTTCGATGAGGACTGGGTCGAACTGGGCCGCCGCCGCCGAGTGAGCTACACGAACCTGCGCGCCGGGAGGTACACCCTCCGCGTGAAAGCTTCGAACAACGATGGAGTCTGGAACGAACAGGGCCTGTCCCTGCCCTTCAGTGTGGGTCCGGCGCCATGGCGGACGTGGTGGGCCTACATGTTCTACCTTCTGGGCGCGGGCGCTTTCCTCGCGATCGTCATCCAGGCGCAAACGCGACGGCTCGAGCTGCAAAAGGCGACGGCGCTCCTGAGGATGGAAGAGGCGGCGAGTCACGCGAAGAGCTCATTTCTGGCCACGATGAGCCACGAGATCCGCACACCGATGAACGGTGTCCTCGGAATGATCGAATTGCTCCTGGGGACGAAGCTCGACGAGCGGCAGACGCGCTTCGCGGAAGCCGCCAAGCGGTCCGGCGAGCTGTTGATGAGCATCATCAACGACCTGCTCGACCTTTCCCGGATCGAGGCGGGCAAGCTGGCTCGGGAAAGCGACGAGTTCGACCTGCGTGAGCTCGTGGAGGACGTGGCCGACATCTTTGCCATGCAAACGCACGGCAAGGCTCTCGAGCTTCTCTGCCGGGTCACGAAGGCACCGACGACGTGCGTCATCGGTGACGCGGCGCGGGTTCGGCAAGTGCTGGTCAATCTCGTAGGGAATGCCATCAAGTTCACGCACGAGGGGCAGGTCACGATCGACCTGCGTTTTTCGGAAGGACCCGCCGGCCATCGCGCTCGGTTCGAGATCTGCGATACGGGAATCGGCATCGCGCCCGAACGGCAGGCACGGATCTTCGAGCCGTACGAGCGGCTCGCCGGCGATAGGAATCGCCTTTACGGCGGCTCCGGACTAGGCCTCGCCATCGTCAAGCGTCTCGTGGAGCTCATGGGGGGCACGATCGACTTCGAAAGCCATTGGGGAAAGGGCTCGCGTTTCACGGTCGAGCTGCCCCTGGGCACGGGTCGGCCACTCGAGCCGGACCCCCGACTGGACTCTGCTGGCCACAAGCCTCGCGTGCTCCTCGTCGACGGTAATCCCTTTTCGCGCGAGGCGACTGAGACCCTTCTCCTGACCCAGGGTGCAGATGTGAAGCCCGTGCCGACCGGAACCGAGGCACTTCAAGAGATTCACTCTGGCCAGGGTTCCATCGACTTGATGATCGTCGACGTCAGCCTTCGGGACTCGTCCTCCAGGGATTTCCTGGAGAAAGTGGATCAATTGGGAAAGGCCGTGGATCTGAGCGTCCTCCTCCTCGTTCCGGTGGTCAGCGACGCCGCTTTCGCCAGCACGCGACGCTGGTCCCTGGTTCAGAAGCCTGCTCGAACCAGGGAGCTCCTTCGCAAGACCGTCGAGCTACTGAAGGGCGAATCGCCTCCCCTCACGCGGGCAGGAACGGACCGGTCGGCGCACCTCGACTCCGGCTATCGGGTTCTCGTTGCCGAGGACAACCCCGTGAATCAAGAAGTGGCCCTCGAGATGCTGCGAAGCCTCGGATGCACCGTAGACGTCGCCGAGAATGGGAAGCTGGCGCTCGAGCGACTCGGCGGCCGGCGCTACGATCTCGTCTTCATGGATTGTCAGTTGCCCGAGATGGACGGGTATGAAGCGACGCGGCAGTTCCGCCGGCAAGAGTCCGGGAAACATGTCGGCAAGACCCCGATCGTCGCCCTTACCGCGCACGCTCTCGCGGGTGACCGGGAGCGCTGCTTGGACGCCGGTATGGACGACTACATGACGAAGCCTTTTGCACGGGATCAGCTCGCCGCGTTGCTTCGAAAGTGGGTTGGCTTACATCACGCTCTCCCACCCTCGGTGGCTCTAGATTCGATCGTCGAGCTCGATCGCACGCCCATCGAGAATCTACGCATGCTGGAGGAGCAGGGGGGACGCAAGGGGATCGTCGAGAGGGTCATTCGACTCTATCTCGCGAGCTCGCCCAAGCTCGTGCAGAAGATCGAGAAGGCGGCAGAGTCCGGCGATGTCAAGAGCTTGAACCGCGCCGCCCACAGCCTGAAGAGCTCGAGCGCCAACGTCGGTGGCACCACGTTCGCGCAGTTGTGTGAGCGGCTAGAGGACATGGGCCGCGAAAACAGCCTCGATGGTGCGGGCGAAGTGCTCCCGCAACTCCGGAGCGGGCACCACGCGCTCTGCCTGGCGCTCGAGCGGGAGATCGAACGAGGCCGCGCCACGATGAGCTCGTAAACGGCACGCGGGAGCCCGGACCGGGAGCGAGCCGGGTTACCGGATCATGAGCCGGCTTGGAAACGCGCGTTGCGGCGCGAGACGCGACGCATCCACCTGCGAAACGTCGGGGGCGACACCCCCATGAGCGCCGCGCCATCCACCGCGCTCTCAGGGAAGAGCTGTAGGACCTCCTCCAGAAGCATATCGCGAGCCCTCCGAGTTCGATCGCCCTCGACGGAATCGCCGAGACGCACGAGCTGCTGGAGGTGCTTCCGAACTCGGGACCAGCTCGCGGTACGCGGGACTCCCGATTCCCGTTCGCCTCCGCCATCGACCTTCCGGTACTGCCGGCGGTAGGTTGCCTCCGGGATCCCAAGGATCGCGGCGGCGCGGCTGAGAACGCCCCTGGCCGCATCGTGCGCCTCCAGAAGAAGATCCTGCGTCATCCACTGACCCAGCGGGTGGGTCGCCACGTCCGGAGCCTCGAGGAGACGCTCGAGCTCGGCGCGCAGGCTCGAGCGAAGCCCATCCCAGATCTCCGTGGCGGATGGCGGCGGGATTGGTGCTTGCTTCGGATCCGCCGGCTCCATCTCGTTCCGATCGGCGTCCACCGGCGGCGGTACCGCCACGCGATCCCCTGACGCGTCCAGCTCGATCAGCTCCGGACCGATCCAGTCATTCTCGGCCAGGATGACCGCCTGAAGAACGCGGTTGCGGAGCTCGCGGACGTTTCCCTTCCAGGAGTGCCGCGCGATCGCAGCCTCGGCCTCTGGCGAGAAACGTAGGGGCGGCTTCTGGTATTGCTTGGCGAAGCTCTTCAGAAAATGGTTGGCGAGAAGCGGCACGTCCTCGCGCCGGTCGCGCAGGCTGGGCACCCTGATGCGAATGACGTTGAGGCGATGGTACAGATCTTCGCGAAAGCGTCGCGCGGCTACCTCGGCGGCGAGGTCCCGGTTGGTCACTGCGATCAACCGAGCGTCGACGTGAAGGGTGCGCGTTCCACCGACCGGGCTGATCTGCTTTTCCTGGACGAACCTCAAGATCTTGCTCTGGACTTCGAGAGGCAGCTCGCCGATCTCGTCCAGCACGACGGTGCCTCCGTTCGCCTCGGCGAGTCGCCCGATCTTCCGTTCCTGTGCACCGGTGTAGGCGCCCTTCTCGTGTCCGAACAGCTCGCTTTCGATCAGCGTCGCCGGAAGGGCGGCGCAGTCCACCACGACCAGCGGCTTCGTGCGCCTGCGGCTGAGCCGGTAGAGCGTCTGCGCAACGAGGTCCTTGCCCGTTCCGCTCTCACCCGTGACGAGGACGGTCACATCGGTCGACGCGACGCGCTCGATCGTGTCGAACATCTGCATCATGCTGCGTGAGCGATAGACGAGCTCGACCTGCCCACTCGCCTCCCGGAGCTCGGCGATCTCTTCCTTCAGCCGTTGCCTCTCCCTCTCCTGGCGCCGCCGGTACTGCTCCCAGAGTCGCGCCCGGTCGAGGGCCACCGCGAGCTGCTGGGCGAGGGATTGCAGAAACACGGTGTCCGATCCGTCGGCGGTCAGCGAGTCGCTCGACCCTTCCAAGCTGAGACACCCGATCGTGGCTCCGCGAACGAGCATCGGGATGGCGCAGGCCACACGCTCGTTTTCGCGGCTTTCCACGACCAGCGACGACCGACGCGCCTTCTCCACAAGGGCGAGCTGCTCCTTGCTGATGGGCGCGACCTCCTTCTCGCTCGAATGCTCCGGGAGAATTCTCGGCGGGTCTTCGTCGTTGGGCCAGTCGAAAACGGCGACGCGGTCGGCCCCTAGAGCGCTCCGCAAACGAGAAGCGACCTGCTCGACGAGCGCCTCGAAATCGGCGCTCCCGGCGACGACCTTGACGGTGTCCGAGAGCAGGGAGAGGTGCACGAGCTTTTGCGCCGCTTTCCGCCTTTCCGTGATGTCTTGAGCGGTTCCGACGAGGAGGACGTTACCTCCTTCCTCGTCGTCTGCGATCTGCGCCTCCTGGTGGATGATGCGTTCTCCCTCGTGACCGCTGATGCGGTACTCGACACGGAGCGGCTCTCGTCTGTCGAGTGCACGTTCGAAGCGCCGCGCCACCCGTACCCTGTCCTCCGGATGGGCGGCGCTCCAAAGCTGCTCGGGCCGGCCGCGAAAGGAGGACCGGTCCATCGCGAGAATGCGGTAGAGCTCATCCGAGACTTGCAGCGAACGCGTCGCAAGGTCGATCTCCCAGCTTCCCAGCGACGCGATGCGCTGCGCGTTCGCGAGGCGCCGCTGCGCGTTCCGAAGCTCGTCGACGGTCTGCTTCGCGCGCAGGATGTAGCGCAAACGATGTCCCAAGAGGAGGTAGTTGATGGGCTTGGTGATGAAGTCCGTGGCGCCGGCGTGGTACGCCCGATCGATGGACTCCATGTCGTTCAAGCTGGTCATCATTACAATCGGGGTCAGCGCCGAGCCAGATCGCGAGCGAAGCGCCTCGCACGTCTGGAAGCCGTCCATTCCCGGCATGACGACGTCCAGGAGCACCGCATCGGGGCGATGGCGCTCGAACGCAGCGAGGGCTTCCTCCCCGTTCGACACTTCAAGGGCGCGAAAGCCGAACGCCTCAACCGTCTCGCGGACGAGGAGACGCATGTCCTCGTCGTCGTCGACGACGAGGACCAGCGCGCGGCCGTCGCTTGTTTGCGGGGTCGATGACACGGTTCGGGCTCGCGGCTCGATCTCGGCCGAGTGGGATGTTACCTTGAGGTGCAAGGTCTGCACCAACGTCTGGAGGAGGCTGCGGAGTGCTTTGCGCGCCTTGCATGGAGGCTCGCCGACCAAGTGCCGCGGGCAAGGCCCTACCCCGGAGAGGTGTGAGTTCCGGCTACCCCCTGATCGCCAATGGCGTCCTCTGCCGACCGCGGAACCGATCCCGACTCGTGGTTCTGTTTGTCGTCATTCCTGGTTGACCCAGACATTGATGGCGATCGAATCGTTCCAGAGAAAGGAGCCATTCGAGAGGGTGGAGTCATTCCACAGAAAACTGTCCTGCCAGAGGATGGAGTCGTTCCAGAGGAAGGAGTCCTGCCAGAGCACGGCGTCGCCCCAAAGAACGCTGTCCTGCCAGAGCATGGAGTCGCTCCACAGAAAACTGCCGGACGAGAGCGTGCTTCCGCTCCAGAGCGAGCCGTCGATTCCTTCGATGTAATAGGCGCCATCCTCCGTCTTGCGGGCCGGACCGGCATAGTGCTCGGTGCCGTCGAGGTCTCTTTGGATGTCCATGCCGGGATGGGCGCATCCGAAAGCGGTGTTGAACACGGCGTCGTGCGCGTTGACGAGTCCGGCTCCCTGCTGGAAGGCGGAGTAGGCGAGCGTGCCGTCGGAATTCACCGCGGGGTGGGCCCCGGCCATGAGACGGCACTTCACGTCGTCGGGGGTGAGGGCGGGCGTCTGTTCGAGCATCAGGGCCACGATCCCCGTGACGACGGCCGCGGACTGGGACGTGCCTGACATCGTGAAGTAGCGCGCCTCGCTGTGGAACTCCCTGTGCGCCCTGGCGAGCGATGCAGAGCTGTCCATGAGCGCGGTCACATGACCACCGGGAGCGATGACATCCGGCTTGACGAAGCGCTCGGCGGTGGGACCGGCCGCGGAGAACGTGGTCAGGCGATCGTCGCCGGGATCGGCCGGGGTGTAGTTGTCGGTCATGGCGCCGACGGTGATGACGTAGGGCACGTTGCCGGGAACGCCGATGGTCATGGGATCCGGACCGGTGTTGCCCGCCGACGCAACCACGACGATCCCCGCCTGCCAGGCACGCATCACGGCCTGGTTGACCGGGTCCTCCCAGTAGTGTGAGCGCGGGGGGCCGCTGAAGGAGAGGTTCACCACCCGGATGCCAAAGCGATCCTTGTTGGCAACTAACCAGCCGAGGCCTCGAATGACGTCGGCGTAGCTTCCCTCGCCGTTGGCGCCAAAGGCTCTCACTACCACGAGGCCTGCGTCCGGGGCGATCCCGGGGTAAGTCGAGGGGTCGCTGCTCACCGCGATTGCCGCGACGTGGGTGCCGTGGCCGCTGCCGTCGCTGTTCGACGTGCTTAAGATCTCCCGACCCGCAATGGCGTCGTACTGAGTGAGCAGCCGCGCGCCCCCCGTGCTGTCCTTGCGCAACTCGTTCCACGAGCGGACGCCCGTGTCCAGAACGGCAACGGTGACCCCTCGCCCTGTCAACTCGATCGCGTCGGCAGTCCCAGTGCCGCGGAGCTCCAAGGTGCTCGAAGACGCGACATCGACCTCGGCCGTCGTGGCCCGCTCAACCTTCTTGGCGGCGACAACGAGTGCGTGGTTCGGCTCGATTCGCCGCACCGCTGTTGATGCAGCCACGCTCTCGTATTGGTCGCGCGTCAAGTTTGCCGCGACGGCATCGATGATCTCGAGCCTGTGCGTCACCTGACCGCCGACCTTCTCGACGAGCGCGACGAGCGCCCCGGTGTCGTTGCCCTGCACGATGAAGGACGTTGTGGTGGCCGAGAAGCGCGGTGTGCAACCGTTCGCCACGACCAGAAGGAGCACCGCGACCCCTTCTGCGGGCATTGATCTTTTCGTCATGCTGCTCTCCATGTAACGCCACGGCGCAAAACGCCTGCTTGAGTCGCAACCTGGCCTGTCAGGGGACACGGACCCATAGGAGGGGACGAATGTGGATCCAGTGCCTGAGCCACGAGTCTATCAGAACGAGAGATGAAGGCAAGCGACTTCAAATCGCTCCAAGTCAGCGCCCAGGAAAAGACCGACGCCACGCAAGAACTGACGTAGCGACATGAGCGTCGATTTCTTCCGCAAGCCGCCATTCTGTTCGTGAAGCCGGCCCAAAACGACCCCGCGGTGCACGCTTTCCGGGCAGAGGATGTCGGCACCGCGAGGTCAGCGCGCGAGCAAGGGATGGTATCCGGCTTGCAGTTGGGCAACCCGACTGCCTTCAAGAGGGGAAGTGAGGAGAGTCTGACGCCGCTCCCTGCGTCCATGGGGCTATCGTCTAATGGCAAGACACGACGGTTGCATCGTCGAAATCGGGGTTCGAATCCCCTGTAGCTCCACCAAATTAGCGAGAACTGGTACTTCGGAACTCGCTACCAGCCGATCGGCGTTGACGCGTTTCAAAGAGCTCTCCAGTCTCTCACCATTGCCCACGAGCACTACTCATTAGCACGCCGCGGCAGTCGATCAAGCAACATGGCTCGAACGAGTGGTAACCACGCACGACCACGTGATCTGGAGAACCAGGGACGAGGGGCCTCGGTGATGGCTGGCCGACCGACGCCAGAGCCCGATCGTCCCGCCGATAGCGAGATGGAGGTCCGCGAACCTCGCCCGCCTCGCGTCATTGCTCCGCCCGCGCGCGCGGTCTGGATCGTGCGCATGCTGATCGTGATGGCGCTCGTTCAGCTGGCGTTCTTCCTCGGATGGTTGTTTCGCCCGGACCACAGAGGCGATTGGCTGCCCTTCTGGCTCCTCACCGCCGGGCTTGGTTTCAAGATCTTTCGGTGGCTACACACCTGGTATCAGTACTGGTCGGTGCAGGAGCTTCCGCCGCTCCGCACGCGGCGTGCCTGGACCGTCGACGTCTTTACCACGGCCTGCCCGGGAGAGCCACACGACATGATCGAGCGGACCCTTCGGGCAATGGTCCGGATGCGGCTTCCCCACCGCAACTTCCTATGTGACGAAGGTAATGACCCGCAGCTGCGGGCTCTGTGCCGCCGGCTCGGCGTCACCCACGTCACTCGCTCGGACCGCAGGGACGCGAAGGCGGGAAACATCAACAACGCCCTTGGCCAGTCCGACGGCGAGATCTGCGTGGTTCTCGATCCCGATCACGAGCCCTGTCCTTCCATGCTCGAGAACGTTCTCGCCTATTTCGAGGACCAGGGGGTCGGCTTCGTCCAGACCGTACAGGGCTACCGAAACCAGGGGGCGAGCCTCATCGCCCGCGGCGCCGCCGAGCAGACCTATCACTTCTATGGCGCGATGATGATGGGCATGCACCACTACGGCGTGGTGCAGGCGATCGGCGCCAATTGTGTCTTCCGGCGGACCGCGCTCGAGTCGATCGGAGGACACGCTCCCGGTCTGGCCGAAGACATGCACACCGCCATGCGGCTCTACGCCAAGGGATGGCGGAGCGTGTACGTTCCCGAGATGCTGACCCGGGGACTCGTGCCATCGAGTCTGAGCGCCTACTACAAGCAGCAGCTGAAGTGGGCGTGCGGCTGCTTCGACCTCCTTCTCTACGTCTATCCCCGACTCTTTCGACGCCTCACTCTGCAGCAGCGAGTCCACTACTTCTGCCGACCGCTCTATTACGCCCGCGGGCTGTTCGGTCTCATCGATCTTGCCGTTCCGACCCTGTGCCTCACCGGCGGGTTCGTTGGTTGGCGGATCGCGCCCCTCGAGTTCGCCGTCTGGTTCGTGCCCCTGCTGTCTCTCTCTGCGCTCATTCACTTCGCGACGCAGTGGTGGCTGCTCGAGCCCACCGAGCAGGGTTCGCACGTGCTCGGCGGAATCCTGAAGGCGGGCACGTGGTGGGTTCACCTGACCGGCATCGTGTGTTCCATCTGCCGGATCCGAGTGCCGTACATTCCCACTCCGAAGGAAGACGTCTCCGAGAATGCCTGGCTGCTCTCGGTGCCCAACGCCGCGGTTGCGCTCTTCAGCGTGGGCGCGATCGCGTACGGACTCTCTCGCGACTGGACTCCCCACAATCTGCTCATGGCGATCTTCGCCGGCTGGAACGCAGCCGCCCTCGGATTCGTGGCGCTCATCGCCCAGAAGAAGGCCGGCGAGGACCTTCGGGCCTTCGCGAACCGCTGGGCCGCGCGATCTCGGGCTCGCGTCGCCGCCATGACCACTGCTCTCGACTACCGGTCCTCGTCATGATCCCCTCGGCGGCAGACGTCCTGCGGAGGCGGGCCGCTCTCGCCGCCTTCGTCGTCGTGAGCGTGGGGGGAACTCTTCAGTACCGGGAGGTCGCCCGGACCCGAGACTTCGGGCCCGCCGCGCTGTCCGAGCCGAAGGACGTCGGAGCCTTCTACCTGGGACTTCACCTCCAGCACGCGGATGAAAGGGCCTTGCCAGCCAGCTTGATCGGACTCGAATCGCGACTCGCCGCGAGCTTCTCCATCGTGTCGGTTGATCAAGCGGGGGGGCCCCGGAGCCTCGAGGATTTCCCCGGGGAACTCCTGCAGGGCGCGCTCGATCGGGGCCGGGTTCCGATGATCACCTGGGCGCCGTGGACGAGCACCATCCCCGGCCAGCCGAACCATCCTGGTCTCGCGGCGAACCGGGAGGTGGTCGCCGCCCTCCTGCGCGGGGAACTCGACGATGACGTGCTCGCGTACGCGGAGCGCCTCCGCGAGCTGGGCGGACCCGTTCTGCTTCGCTTCGCACCGGGAGCGGACAGCCCGAAGTCTCCGTGGTCGGGCGGCGGCGAGCTTACACCCTCGGACTTTCGTGCCGCCTGGCAGCACGTCGTTCAACTGTTCCAGAGCAGGGGCGCCTCGAACGTCGGATGGGTCTGGACGCCCACGTCCGCAGAGACCTCGACCGAGTACTACCCGGGTGATGAGTTCGTCGACTGGATAGCCACCGACATCCACGAGGGCGGGGCCGCCCCTCCCGACTCCGAGAGGCGGAGCTTCTCGGAACTGTATGCGCGGTTTCGCCCCAGAATTCGCGCCTACGGGAAGCCGGTGCTCGTGGGCGAGCTCGGGCCCGCGCCCGGTGAAGGCGACCGGGCGGCTTGGTACCTCGAGGCTCTCACCGACATCCGGTCGAGGTATCCGGAAATCAGAGGGCTCGTGGTCGGCCAAGGCGGACGAGCCGCCCCCGATTGGAGCGGCCCGCTCGGCGACGCGATCGCGGCGGAGCTCCGCAGGCTCGGCTCGGCTCAAACGGTTCCTCGCCCGGAGGAGCCACGGTTCACTTCGCCCACCCGCAGGAAACCCTGCCTTCGGGGGGCGCCGGGAAAGTACGAGCTGATCGTTGACGGCCGGCCTTTCTATGTCCGCGGCGTCGCCTACAGCCCGGACGATTGGCGCGAGGGACGCATCCCCCTGAGCCGCCGGCGGCTCGAAGAAGACTTCACGGCGATCCGGTCGATGGGGGCCAATACCATCCGCCGCTACGGGATCGGCTGGTACGACCACAACGTCCTCACCGTCGCCCACGAGAAGGATCTGAAGGTCCTCGTCGGTTTCTGGCTCCCGCCGGATGTCGACTACCTCGAGGACCGGGACGCGGCTCGGAGGTACGAGCTTCAAATCGTGGAAGGCGTCGAAGCCTTGCGCGCCTACCCTGCGGTCCTGGGATGGACGTTGGGCAACGAAACCTGGGGGCTACTCGACCGACATTTCGGCCAGCCGAAGCTGACGAGAGTACGCAGAGCCTACGCCGAGCTCGTCGAGAGGCTCGCGGTGCGTATTCACGGGATCGACCCCACCCGGCCGGTCATGAGCGCCCAGGAGCACTCCGAGATGTTGCCGGGCGCGCTCCGGGACTTTGCGCGCTTCGCCCCATCTCTCGACGTGACTGCCGTCAACTCGTACTACCAGCCGCGGCTCGCGGCCCTGTCCGCAACCATGGAGTCGTTCGACCCGAGCCGACCCTACCTTACCAGCGAGTTCGGCCCCGACGGTTACTGGGACCACGACCTGGGGGAGCGTCAATCGAACGGGCTCTTGCGGGAACGGCCTGGGAGCGCAAAGGCGGAGCAGTACGCGAACCGCTGGACCCAGATCATTGCCCCGGACCGAGGGAGGAACATCGGAGGTGTCGCCTACTGCTGGCGCGAGCGCCAGGAAGGCACGGCCACGTGGTTCGGTCTGACCGACACCTACGATCGCCGGAAGCCGGCCTACTTCGCCCTGCGCGCGGCGTGGACGGGCGAGCCGCCCGCCGGCGGCCCCGAGGTCTTCTCTATCCAGGGCCGCGCCGACCAGTTCGAAGTCCAGGAGGAGGTCGAGTTCTTTGCCGACGCGCGAGCCGGCGACGACCTCGTCTTCGAGTGGTCTCTGCGCCGAGACGAGTTCGATGATGCAGGCGCCAAGCTCGAGCCGTTCGATGGCGGCCGGGCGGTTCGCCTGCGGCTTCCGCGCGAGCCGGGAGTCTATCGACTCTATCTCCACGTGTCCGGCGGGGACCACCGGGTCGACACGGCGAGCCTCGCGCTTCGCGTCGCCCCGCGAGGATGGCTGGTCGCACACGCCGTCAAGGGGGATAGGTGATCAGGCTGGTCGTCTCGTGGGGGCGGTTGGCCCTGGCCCTGGCCTTGGCGGTGGGGCTGTCGCGTGTCGTAGAGGGAGCGGACGCGGAGCTCGCGGCGGCGGACGCTGCTTTCGACACCGGTGACACCGCTCGAGCGCTCGAGCTGTACTCGAAAGTAGTCGAGGCCGATCCGGACGACGAGCATGCCCTCGTGCGATATGGCACCCTCGTCTCCTGGACGGGCGAGTTCGCCGCGGCGGTCAAGCTCCTGGACCGAGCGCTCGCGATCAATCCCGGGAACGAGGCGGCTCGCCGGCAGCGAGCCTGGGCTCTCGCCTGGGACTTGAAGCTCAAGCCGGCGGCTCGGAGCTTTCGGGAGTTGTTGCGAGACAACCCCAACGACAGTGACGCGCGGCTCGGCCTCGCTCGGTCTTTCGCGTGGAGCGGCCGATTCCGCGAGTCAGCCCGCGCCTGCCAGAAGGTGATCGAACAAGAGCGCGGGGGCGTTGACGGTCGAACCTGCCTCGCCTACGCCGAGTCCCTTCAGGGACACCACCGAGAAGCGAGAGCGGCGTACGGGCAGGTGCTGGCGACCGATCCCGGCAACCTGGCCGCCCGACTCGGCCTGTCCCGGCTGGATCTGTGGTCGGGAAACAGCGAGGACGCGTTCTCACGGCTGCTCGAGCTCGAGAGCGAGTACCCCCACGACGCCGACGTCGACGAGATGCTCTTTCGATTGCGGTATCTGCGCACGCCAGGGGCCCGCGTCATCTACGACGGGTCCGCCGACGAGGCCGACAATACCCTCGACGTCATCCGGGCCGAGGTAACGGCCCCGCTACCCAGAAGCTCGGACCTGACCATCGGAATGGCGCGGAGCAGCCTCTCCGACCCGACCAGGACCGGCCGGGTGGATTCCCTGTACGCAACCGGCGGCATCCAATCGGGCCCAGGACAGCGTCTCGGCTTGCGGCTGGGAATCGATCGAAAGCAGAGCTCTCTTGCTTCGCCGAAGAGCGGCCTCGTCGGTGGAGTGAATTACATCTGGGGTCTGGACCGCCGGTGGCGAGCCTTCGGAGGTGTCGAGCGAGGCACGCTCATCTATTCGCCGGAGATCCTCGACAACGACATCGTCAACGATCGCGCCGGCATCGGCGTGGCGGGGACGGTGGGTGAGCGCTGGTATGTCCTGGCCACGGCCGCGGCCGCATCGGTCTCGGATGGCAACCGGTTTCGCAGCTTCTCTTCCTCCGTTGAGTACCGTCTGCCGACCTGGTCCACCCACGCGACGGTCGGGTATCGCCTCCGGATCGAGGACTACGCCGAGCACATGGCGCACGGCTATTTCGATCCGTCCAACTTCGTCTCGCATCTCGGCCTCCTCGACCTCAGGGACAGCTTCTGGCGCCGGCGGGCCTATTACGCGCTCCACCTCGAGGTCGGGATTCAGTCGTTCGACTTCGCGGGGTTCCGCTTCGCGAACGATCACGTCCTTCAGTGGGACGCGGCGCTGGGAATACCGCTGGGCGAGAAGCTCTACCTGGAGAGCTACGGCTCGTGGAGCAACTACGTCCTGAAGAGTCCATCGGGGTTTCAAAGCCGGCGGTTCGGGGTTCGGTTCGTCCGGCAGTTGCACCGGTAGCCGCCGAGGAGGGCGGCGGCGGCGTTCTACGAGCCGCTGCTCGCGGGAGGTGAGGAGCCATCGGCATCTACGTCGTGAGTCGGTTTCTGCACTAGAAAGCCAGTCGAAGCTCGTCAGGCTCGACAAGGCCGCGCCCACGTCGGGGGTTTATGCTTGTCGTCAAGGTGGGGACGCGGTGGGTTGAGGTGCCGGGAGCGCTCCAGGTCCGTCTCCTCGGTCAGTTCCGCCTGACCGTCGACGGCCGGCCCGTCGATGGCCCCACGACCGCGCGGCTGCAGTCGCTCTTCGCCTATCTGCTCCTCCATGCGGACGCGCCGCAGTCGCGGGCGCACCTCTCCTTCACCTTCTGGCCGGACGCCTCGGAGTCGAACGCCCGCAACAACCTGCGGCAGCTCCTCCACCAGCTGCGGCAGGCCCTGCCCGACCCCGACCGCTACCTCCGGGCCGACGCGAACAGCGTGCAGTGGGCCTCGGACTCTTCCTTCAGCCTCGACGTCGCCCTCTTCGACGCGTGCGGTCGCCGAGGCCGAGGCGGCCGGCCGTGCGGGAGACGCGGCGCGGCGCCGCGCCTGCCTGGAGCGGGCGGTGGACCTGTGTCAGGGTCCGCTGCTCCCGAGCTGCTACGACGACTGGATCGGACCGGTGCGGGAGCGTCTCGCGCGCCGGTGCGAGGACGCCGTGGCCGCGCTCGTGGGCCTGCTCGAGGAGCAGCGCGAGTACGCGAGCGCCATCGCCCGCGTCCGGCATTGGCTGCAGCACGACCCCCTCGACGAGGAGGCGTACCGCTGGCTCATGCGGCTGCTGGCGCTGACCGGCGATCGGGTGGCCGCGCTCCAGGCGTATCGCCAGTGCGCCGACGCGCTCCGCCGGGAGCTGGCCGCGGAGCCGAGTGCCGCGACCGTCCGCACCTACGAGCGGATCCGCAGCGCCGAGCCCGGCTCCCCCGGCGCCCTCCGGAGGGCGCGAGGGGACCCCCGCGGCCTCGTCGCTCGTGGGCCGGCAGGCCGAGTGGTCGAGGCTGCGGGAGGCCTGGGAGCGGGCCGTCCACGGACGGGCCGGCTTCGCGCTCGTGACCGGCGACGCCGGCATCGGCAAGTCGCGGCTGGCGGAGGAGCTGCTGACCTGGGCCCAGCGCCAGGGAGTGGCCACGGCGAAGACGCGCTCCTACGCCGCGGAAGGCCGGCTCTCCCTCGCCCCCGTGAGCGAATGGCTGCGCAGCGACGCCCTCTCGCCGCACCTCGCCCGTCTCGAGGACGTGTGGCGGGTCGAGGTCGCGCGGATCCTGCCCGAGCTGCTGGCCGCTCGGCCGGGCCTGCCGCGGCCCGCGCCCATGACGGAGTTCGGCGACCGGCTGCGCTTCTTCGAGGGACTGGCCCGGGCGGTGCTCGCTGGCTCCGCCGCCCCTGCTGCTCCTCATCGACGACCTGCAGTGGTGCGACCGCGAGACCCTCGAGTGGCTCCATTTCCTTTCCCGGTTCGATCCCGAAGCGCGCCTGCTCGTCCTCGGGACCGCGCGTTCGGAGGAGCTCGACGCCGCGCACCCGCTCCCGGCGCTCCTCCGGCACCTGCGGAGCGCTTCGCAGCTCGCCGAGATCGCCCTCGAGCCGCTGGACGCGGCGGAGACGGCGGAGCTGGCCGCCCAGGTCGGGAACCGGGTCTTCGACGCGGACGCGGCCACCCGGCTCTACCGGGAGACCGAGGGCAATCCCCTCTTCGTCGTGGAGACGGTGAGGGCCGAGAGCGGGGGCGGGCCGCCCCCGGGCGTCCCGGAGCACGGGATCCCCGGGCTTCCGCCCCGCGCGCACGCGGTGATCGCCGGCCGCCTGGCCCAGCTCTCGGACCACGCCCGGGAGACGGCGGCGGCCGCGGCCGTGATCGGGCGCGCCTTCGACCTGGAGGTCCTCGTGCGCCTGGTGGGCGACGAAGACGTGGTCGTGCGCGCCCTCGACGAGCTCTGGCGGAAGCGCATCGTCCGCGAGCAGGGGCCGAACGCCTACGACTTCACCCACGACAAGCTGCGGGACGTGGCCTACGGCGAGACGAGCGCCCCCCAGCGGCGCCGGCTGCACCGGCGCGTGGCCGAGGCCCTCGTCGCCGCGCACGAGAAGGACCTCGATCCCGTCAGCGCCCAGATCGCCGCGCACTACGAGAGCGCCGGCCTCTTCGAGCAGGCGATCCCCCACTACTCGAGGGCGGCGGTCGTCGCCCAGGGCGTCTACGCCCACGACGAGGCGATGGCCCTCGTCGGCCGCGGCTTGTCGCTGCTCCGCCAGCTGCCCGCGAGCGCGCGGCGCGACGGCTGGGAGCTCGAGCTCCAGCTCGTCCTCGCCCCGAGCTACCGGGTGACGATGGGGTGGGCGGCCCCGGAGCTGGGCGATGTGCTCGACCGCGCGCTCGCCCTCTGCGACCGCGTGGGAACGGGCGCGCAGCGCGCGGAGATCCTCTACGGGATGCAGTCGCGCTACATCGTCGCGGGCCGGCTCGAGAAGTCCGCGCTGATCACGGACGAGATGGTGCGCGTCTTCCGCGAGACCCAGGGCTCGGAGCCGCCGCGGTCGGCGTTCGCCATGCTGGCGGGGGTCCGGCTCCAGATGGGCCGCTTCCAGGAGGCCTGCGACGACATCGACGGCCTCGTCCGGGAAGCCGACCCGAGCCAGCTCCAGCGCCTCCAGGAGTCGCAGGGCCTGAACTACGAGGTCCTCGCCCGGGCCTGGCAATCGCACGCGCTCTGGTGCCTCGGTCGTCCGGACACGGCCATCGAGGGCGCGTCCCACGCCCTGCGCCTCGCCCGGCAGCTCGGGCAGCCGTTCAGCCAGGCCATCGCCGCCACCTACCTGGCCCTGCTCCAGCAGCTCCGCGCCGATCCCGCCACGTTCCGCGGGCAGGCGGAGGAGGCGCTCGAGCTCGCCACGGAGTTCAAGGCGACCTACTACCGGGCGTGGGCCGCCATCCTCGTCGCCTACGCGGAGACGCTCGGTAGCCCGGAGGCGGCCGGGCTCGCGCGTCTTCGGAGCGCCATCGAGAGCTTCAAGGAGACGGGGGCGCGGCTCCGCTTGCCGTACTACCTCGCGCTGCTGGCGGACGCCCACCTCCGGGCCGGCGAAGCGGACGCCGGCCTCGACGTCGTGGAGGAGGCCTTGTCCCGCGGTCGGGAGACGAACGAGCGCTGGTGGGACGCGGAGCTCCATCGCCTGCGCGCGGAGCTGCTGCTGGCCGGCGGTGCGGAGGCGGCCGAGGCGGAAGCGGCCCTCCGGCGCGCCCTCGAGATCGCGCGGGGACAGCAGGCGAAGTCGCTGGAGCTGCGCGCCGCCCGGGCCCTGGCTCGCCTGTGGGCGGGATCGGGCCGGACCGCGGAGGCCCGAGACCTGCTCGCGCCCGTCTACTCCTCGTTCACGGAAGGCCTCGAGACCCCCGACCTGGAGGGCGCCCGGGCCTTGCTTTCCAGCCTCGGTTGAGCCTTGCCCATCGCTGAATTTTTCGGCCGGGGCCGGCCCTAACGCCCCGGCTAACGCCGCCCTAACGCCCAGGGCGTAGCTTGGGAACGTCTCCGCAAGGGTGACGCTCGCTGAACGTGTTCGGAGGAGGAACGATGAACGAGACGGAAATCCAGGAGCTGCGCGCGAAGTTTCGCGGCGAGCTGATCACCCCGGCCGACGCGGCCTACGACGCCGCCCGGAAGGTCTACAACGGCATGATCGACAAGCGCCCCGCCCTGATCGCGCGAGTGCGCGGACGTGGCGGACGTGATCGCGGGCGTCGACTTCGCCCGCGAGAAGAAGCTGCTCCTCGCGGTGCGCGGGGGCGGGCACAACGGTCCGGGTCTCGGCGTCTGCGACGGGGGGCTCGTGATCGACCTGTCGCGGCTGAAGGGGATCCGGGTGGACCAGAAGAACCACACCGTGCGGGTCGACGGGGGGTGCCTCTGGGGCGACGTGGACCACGCGACCCACCCGTTCGGCCTGGCCGTGCCGAGCGGGTTCCTCTCGACGACCGGCGTGGGCGGCCTGACCCTGGGCGGCGGGATCGGCTATCTCAGCCGCAGGTACGGCCTGACCATCGACAACCTCCTCGGGGTGGACGTCGTCCTCGCGGACGGCCGCCTGGTCACGGCCAGCGCGGAGGAGAACGCGGATCTCTTCTGGGCCGTGCGCGGCGGCGGCGGCAACTTCGGGGTCGTGACCTCGTTCCTCTTCCGCGGCAGCCCGGTCGGCACCGTCTACGGCGGGCCGATCTTCTGGCCGATGGACAAGGGGGCGGAGGTGCTCCGCTTCTGGCGGGACTTCATCCTGAAGGCCCCCGAGGACATCAACGGGTGGTTCGGCTTCGCGACCGTGCCCCCCGTGCCGATGTTCCCGGCCGAGCACCACATGAAGAAGGTGGCCGTGGTCACGTGGTGCTACACGGGCGACCTCGCGAAGGCGGACGAGGTCTTCAAGCCCATCCGGCAGTTCTCGCCGCCGCTCATGGACTTCTGCGGGCCCATCCCGTTCCCCGTGCTGCAGAGCCTCTTCGACGGGCTCTACCCGGCGGGGCTGCAGTGGTACTGGAAGGCCGACTTCTTCCAGGAGCTGAGCGACAAGGCCATCGACCTTCACATGAAGTACGGGGAACGGCTCCCGAGCCCGCACTCGACCATGCACATCTACCCGATCAACGGCGCCGCGCAGCGGCCGGGCAAGGGAGACACGGCCTTCAGCTTCCGCGATGCGAAGTTCGCGGAGGTCATCGTGGGGGTCGATCCCGACCCCGCGAACAACCCCCGCCTCATGCAGTGGGCCAAGGACTACTGGCTCGCCCTGCACCCCTTCTCGTCGGGCGGCGGCTACATCAACATGATGATGGACGAGGGCGAGGACAACGTGAAGGCCGCCTACCGCGACAACTACGCGCGCCTCGCCCAGGTGAAGCGGAAGTACGACCCGGGCAACCTGTTCCGGGTCAACCAGAACATCAAGCCCGCGTAGGCGGTCACCGCGCGCCTCCCCATCGTCGGGGAGGCGCGCGGCGGGTTCAGTGGCGCGCCTTCATGTACTCGATACCCACGGCCAGGGTCGCCCGCCAGGCCGCCTCGATCTCGGGCGTGAACTGGGGATCGTGGAGGCGCGCGGTGTCGACGAGACACGCAAGCCAGTGGTCGTAGAGGGGGGGCCGGATGTCGAGGTCCTTCCGGCTGTGCCGCTCGGCGAGCCGCGGCAGGTCTCCCCAGGCGGGGCTGCCCGCCTGGCCCTGCACGGCCACGGCCATGACGTACAGCGAGTCCGAGAGCATGCGGGCCTGCCGCTGGAGGTCGGTGTTGCGGAACTTTTCGCGCACCTCTTCCGAAGAGCTCACGAAGGTCTGGTAGAAGCTGTCTATGAAGCCCGGTATCGCCAGGCAGCGCTTGAGACTGGCCAGGAACGACTCCACCAGCCGGCCCTCGACGGGCGGGGGCTCCCGGTGCTCCTCACTCATGGGTTCCTCGCGACCGCGATCTTACCGCGGCCCCGCTCCCGAGGCCATCGGAGCTATGGGCTGAGGATCGTCGCCGGATTGTCCATCTCGGCCAGGGGGAGAACCTGATAGTGGGCGAAGTTGTAGACGGGGGCCATTGCGAGGAGACGCTCCAGCTCCTCGTTGGAGGCAACGTCATAGATCCAGGCGCCGCCATGCTTCCCGACGAGGTGGTAGCGTGCGGCGAGCTTCCCCTGCTTCGTCAAGGCCGCGCCGTACTCCGGCATCCGCGCGATGGCCGGGATGACCTCAGGCCGAAGGCCGGCGAGCTCGAATTCCCAGAGAACGAGGAACTTCATCGTGGTTCCCTCCACCCGAGTCCGAGTGGTCTCAGAGTCTAGCACCGGCCGTCCTCCTGCCCCCGCCATGAGCTTCAGCCGGTGCAGAGGACGGACAGGGCGCGGGAAGCCCGGTCGATCTTCCGATACACCGGGATTCCCCCGCGCTGGAGCACGGTCACGAAGTCGTCGTAGAGGCGGCCCGAGTCCACGGACACCGCCATGGGCTTGCCGCTCTGCCGGAAGAGGCGGAGGAGCTCCTGGGAGAGAGACCCCGGGGCGTAGATGTTCTCCGCGTGCGTGCCCGCGAGGTCCGGGGGGAGGTTATCGAGGGCGGGGGTGGCCGGGATCGGCGAGACGAGCAGGACATCCACCCCGGGATCGTCGAGAAAGGCCTCGGCCGCGGCCACGAACTGCGCGGTGGTGGCCATCGGGGTCGCGTCCACGGGATTGTCGGCGTGGGCGATGGCGGGAAGGCACGCCCGCAGACGCGCGCGGGTGTCTTCCGAGAGCGGGGCCGGCTGCAAGGCGTACAGCTTGTCGAGGACCGAGGCGCACTCGAACCCGGCGTTCGACAGCACCCCGAGGCGAGGGCCGGCGGGGAGCCGAGCGAAGAGGAGCGTGAAGACCTTCACGTAGTCCTCGAACATGTCGAGGGTGTCGGCCACCACGACCCCCGCCTCCTCCAGGAGGTCCCGGGCCACCGCGTAGTCGCCGGCGAGCGAGGCGGTGTGGCTCCGCGCCGCCTGGGCCCCGAGGGGAGTGCGGCCCGCCTTGAACACGACCACGCGGCGCCCCCGGGCGCGGATCTGCCGGGCGAGCTCGACGAAGCGCTCGCCGTCCCGCGGCTTGAAGCCCTCCACGTAGCACGCGAGCACGCTCACCGAGTCGTCCCCGAGAAAGTGCTCGAGGAAGTCGGCGACGGTGAGGTCCATCTGGTTGCCGAAGGAGATCGAGGCGCGCGGGAAGACGATGCCGTCCAGGTTGCTCGTGAGGGAGACGAGGTAGGCGCCGCTCTGGCTCACCGCCACCAGGTTGTCGCCGGGCGCGTCGTGAAAGGGCAGCTTGTAATGGGGGAGGAAGAAGGTGTTGTACTCGTGCTTCGAGACGATGCCCAGGCAGTTGCCGCCCACGAGGACCGGCCCCCCATCGGGGCGGGACCGCGACGCGGTGAGGGCAGAGACGATCTCCTGCTCGAGGTCGGCCCTCCCCGTCTCCGCGAAGCCGCCGGGGATCAGGATGATCGACTCCGCACGGCCGGTGGCGCACAGGGCGCGGATCGTGTCCCGCGCGCCCTCGGCGGGCACCGCCACCACCGCGAGGTCCACGGTCTCCGGCAGATCTTCCACCCGGGGCACGCACGGGATCCCGTCGAGGACCGTCTCTTTCGGGTGGACCGCGTGGAGGTGACCGTAGCGGAGCCCCTCCGCGTGCTTGAGGTTGCGTAGGATGATCCGGCCCGGGTTCGGCGCGGTGGCCGAGGCCCCCACCACCACGGCGCTCTTCGGCCGCAGCAGCTTCGCGATCTTGTTCAGCGGCCGGGGCGTTGGTTGGGGAAGAGGAGACGACGCGAGACGCGCCTTGCCGTCCGCGGCCACCCATCGTCCGTCGGAGGTGAGGACGAGGGGGTTCACCTCCAGCTCCTCGAACCCCTCGGCGGAACGCCCCAGGGCCTCCAGCTTCTCGGCCACCGTGTCCAGGTCCAGCGGGGGCCGCGGGTGCAGACGGCTGGGTGCGAACAGGAGGCCCAGGGCGGGGCGACGCGCGACGGCCCGGCGAAGTCCCTCGCGCACGTGCCCGAGGCGCAGCACCGCGGTCGACCGTCCCTCGGCCAGGCTCGCGAACCACTCCGTCAGCACGCCCCCCAGGCCGAGCACGGCCACGGTCCCGAAGGCGGGATCTCGCTTGATGGAAATGAGCGTCTCCGCGGCCGGTGAGCCCGCGAGCGGGGTCAGCCTCTCGCAGACGAGGATGCCCTGGCGCTCGACCCCGGGCGCGCGCCGTCCCACCTCGTCCCAGAGGCGCCCCGCCTCTTCGCGCACGAGAGCCGCCGAGCGGCCGGTGAAGGCGATCCCGCCGACTTCGGATTTGTGAAGGACGCCGGGGGCCACGATCTTCAGGACGACTCCCTGCCCGGGGAGCCCTTCCAGGAACGCGGCGAGCTCTCCACCCGGCGTGTCCGCGGGTCGACCCGACCACAGGAAGTGGCGCGGCACGTCGAATCCCGCCGCGCCGAGGATCGCGTAGACCTCGTGCTCGAGCAGGGCTTCCCGCCCCGCGATCAGCCGAGCCACACCGAGCGGCGCCGGGCGAGCCGACCGTCGATCATCTTCTGTATGGTCTCCCGGACCTCCTGGGCCAGTCGGTTGATGAGGATGGGATCCTCCGCGGCCTCCGGCCCGTAGTCCTCCATGGGGATGGGATCGGCGAAGTCGATCGTCCACTTGGTGGGCAACGGAACGACACCGAGCGGCCCCAGCCACGGGAAGGTGGGGGTCAGCGGAAAGTACGGAAGGCCGAAGATCCGGCCCACCCAGTCGGCGCGAGCCATGATGGGGTGGATCTCCTCCGCGCCCACGACCGCGCACGGGATGATGGGGGCCCCCGTGCGCAGGGCGATCCGCACGAAGCCCCCCCGGCCGAAGCGGGCCAGCCGGTAGCGCTCGCTGAAGTACTTGCCCACGCCCTTGACCCCTTCGGGGAAGACACCCACCAGCTCCCCCTTCGCGAGCAGGCGCTCGGCGTTGTCCGGGTGCGCGCGGACCTCCCCGTTCTTCATGAGGGCGGGGGCGAGGAAGGGCAGGAGCGCGAACATGTCGAGGATGAGCATACGGCAGTCGCGCTGGGCCGGATGATGGTGCTGGATGGCGAGCTTGACCATGGCCCCGTCGTAGGGCAGGACGCCGGAGTGATTCGCGACCAGGAGCGCTTTCCCCTCGGCCGGGATGTGCTCGATGCCCGAAGCCTCGACCCGCCACCACACGTCGTACAGGAACTCGAAGAAGGGGCGGAGGGTGTCGGCGAACGCGCGGTCGCGGCCGAACTCCTCGGTCTCCACGGAGTGCCAGGCGAAGTAGAGAGCGGCCTGCAGCCGGCCGAGGCTCTCGACGGTCAGGCCGCGCAGCCCGGCCTGGACCAGCCGGGCGAGGGTGACCGGCAGCCCTTCCTCCGAGATCTTCCCCCGACGCTCCCACTCGAGCTCCCGGCGTGTCCCCGCGAGCTCACGTTCCAGCGACAGGACCCGCGCGCGCGCCTCCGACCGGGGGCGACGGGCGACGGACTGCCGCTCCACCGGCCGCACCCGTGCTTTCGTGATCTTCGTGCTCTTCGTGCTCATCGCAGGGCCTCCGCGAGCGTGCTCAAGGTGCCCCGATGCCGATCGGGGTACCGGTACGCCAGGTAATCCATGAGCGCCTCCCGGCTGCCGTAGCGCGCTTCGAAGCCGAGGGTCTGGGCGGCCTTCGCCCCGTCGGCCACGAAGAGGTAGCGCACGTAGTCGATGAATCCCCCGGGGGCCTCCCCGACGCCGGCGGACCAGGCCGCGTCCGCGAGCGCGTAGGCCAGGGGATGGGGCACGGGTATCGTCACCTTCTCCGCGAGATGGAGGGCGGTCAGGAGGCTGATCGTGTCGCGGGGGACGATGTTGAAGACGCCACCCACCTTCTTCTCGAGCGCGGCGAGAAAGGCGGCGAGCGCGTCGTCCGGGTGCAGGAACTGGACGAGGGGATCGTACCCCATCACCACGGAGACGACCCGCCGGCCGAAGAGCCGGGTGTAGAAGGTGAAGAGGCCCGGCCCCAGGAGGGGGGCCAGGCGGAGCACGCTCACCGTCATCTGCGGGTAGCGGCGGGCGAACGAGACCGCGTGCTCCTCGGCCTCGAGCTTGTCCCTGACCCAGAAGAAGCTGCTCGTTCGGCCGCGGCACATGCTCCTCGGTGAGGAAGGCCGGGTTCTGGCCGCGGGCCCCGTAGACCGCGGTGAAGGAGCGCTGCACCACGTGCTTCACGCCGGCGGCGGTGCACGCCCCCATCAGGTTCATGGTGCCGATCGACTCCAGCTCGTGCGAGTAGCTCGTGTCGCGCCGAGGGTCCGTGAAGAAGGCGGCGTGGATTACGGTGTCGACCTCTTCCTCCCGCAGGACCTCGACCAGCTTGCGGTCGGCGCCGGGGAGGGTCAGGTCCACGAGGTGATAGCTCACGTTGTGGAGGGCGGCCGGGGGATGCGTCACGTCCACCACCACCATCGAGCGCGCGCCGCGCTGCTCCACGAGCCGCCGGAGGAGCCGGGAGCCGACGAAGGACGCGGCACCCGTGATCGCGATTCGGCCCACGTCATCCTCCTCGCCCCTCAGGGCAGAAAGCGCTTCAACACCAGGTGCGACGCTCCCGGAAGGCCGCGAGGTCGATCCGGGCCTCGAGCAACCGCCGGAACTCCCGGGCGGGCAGCGAAGTGGCCGGCCGTCCCGTCCCGAACTCCATCTCGTCGATCGTCCGCTCCCAGAGACGCTCGCGCCGCGCGATCTCGTCGGGGTCCCGCACCGTGCCGAACTCCTGGACGAAGCGGCTGTGGCGGCACAGCATCCGGAAGGCCCCCACGGTGTCGGGCCGCCGGGCGGGCAGGGCGAGGACCTTCACGTCGTCGCCCACGTCGTGGATGGGCTGACCCCACTCGCTGTAGGCGCCGAACAGGGCGCCCAGTCGCTCGAAGGCCTGGCCCAGCTTGGGCTCGCCCAGGGCGCCGAGCAGCGCCTTGGCGAGGGGCAGGGTGACCACGCGGGTGAGCGTGGGGTCGGCCATGCGCAGGTCGATCTCCAGCTCGTCGTGGATGACCCGGGCCATCTGCTCCGACCGGATGCGCCGATCGGTCGCGAGGTGGATGCGGGTTCCGATGGCCTGCGGCTCGGTGAGGGAGGCCAGGACGCCCGCCGCCACCCGGTCCACCGTGATGAGGTTCAGCTCCGCCGAAGGGTCGGCCGGGAAGCGGGTCCCCAGAACACCCACCAGCGAGGTCCGCAGGCGCTCCGGCCAGGGCAGGGACGACACCGTGTCGAGGGCCCGCTTCACCCGGCCGAGGGTGTTGACGGGGGCGTTGACCACCTTGGTGTCTCCGCGGTTGTTTCCGGTCCGGGAGTCCCCGATCACGATCGAGGGCAGGAGCTGAACCACCCGGAGGCCGTGCTCGAGCATGGTCCGCTCGGTCTCGAGCGCGGCCATGGCCTTCGTGACCTCGTAGAAGTTGTTGTAGTAGCGCGCGGGGAAGGCCAGGTGATCCTCCCGCGCCACGTCCTTCCGGAGGCGGCCGTGGATGTAGGAGGTCTCCACCGCGACGTGGGCGACGAAGGGCGAGCCCGGAGCGCGCTGCAGGCCCAGGGAGAAGGCGAGGACGTTGCGGGAGCCGATCACGTTGGCCCGGAAGGAGCTCTCGTAGGTGTCGTCGAAGGCGACGCTGGCCGCGCAGTGCACCACGTGGGTCAGGCTGCGCTGCAGGCGACGTACCTCGGCGGGGCGAAGACCCAGGCCGGGCCGCTCCATGTCGCCCTCGACGAAGCGGATGCGGCGGGCGGCCGCCCCCCGGATCCGAAGCCGGTGTAGAAGCTGCGCTCCCCGCTCCCGCGCGTGGATCACCCCGAGCCGGCGAGGCGTCCGGGGATCGCGCACTCGCTCCCTTCGGAGGAGGCAGACCACTTCGGCCACGTGGGGATCCGCGATCGACTGGACCAGGATTTCCTTGCCGAGGAAGCCGGTGGCACCGGTGAGCAGGACGCGGAGGCCCGGCTTGGGGCCGAGGGCGGCGAGGGCGGCGCGCGCGTCCCGACGCAGGCCGGCCAATCGAGCCCGAAGCTCGTCCGCGGAGAGCGGGCACGGCTCCCGGAACCTGAAAGAGAACTCCCGTTGGGCGACGCCGAGCAGCTCCCGGGTCCGCTGCTCCAGCCGCGGGTCGCGCAGCAGCATGCCGACGCCGGCGGCGAGACGGCCCCCGAGACGGTTCAAGCCGCGCACCCCTTCCTTGGCCGCCCATTCGCTGCCCGTCAGCTCCACGAGGCGACTGGCCAGGAACTGCACGGTGATGTCGACGGGGTGGTGATCGCGGTGCGCGTGCACCAGCAGCTCGGCGGGCTGGATGGGGCCGGCGATCTCCCGGCCCGAGGCCCGATCGATCCTCGCAAAGTATCGCGAGGGGGACGTGTCCGGGCTCGTGATGCCGGGCGTTCGCTCCGCCAGGGACGCCATCGTCAAAGCCTCAGGTTGCGGTCGCCGCGGTCCAGGCGGGGCCACACTAGCGTCCCGGCCTCCTCGGCGGGCAGGACGAGTTGGGGCTCGCCGCCTCCCGCGGCCACCGTGAGCACGAACGGGCCCGTGATTCGCCAGAAGCCCCGAAGATCGGCGGTTTCAGGCGGAGCCGCCACGGAGAAGCTGCGCCAACCCGCCCTGGACACGAGGTGGAGGTCGGGAGAGACCTCCACCGCCACTGGCGACAGCCGCAGGCCCTCCCCGAGCGCCTTCATGACCGCTTCCTTCGCGCTCCAGATCAGGGTGGCCCGGCGCCCGCTCTCCGGCCCCGCCGCGACGAACGCCTGCTCCCTCGGCGTGAAGTAGTCCCCGACGAAGGCGTTGCTGCGCGTCGCGATCCGCTCGAGATCGCATCCGAGCCGGTCCCCTCCCGGTTGGACGCCGGCCGACGCCCAGCCTTCGGAATGGCTGATGGACAGCGCCACCGGCAGCCAAGAGCCGTCGCGAAAGGCCAGAGGCGCGCCCCCGGGGGCAGCTCGGATCTCGAACGGCCGAAGCGCCTCGAGCCCTTCCCCTCCGTCGAGAAGTGCCAACGCGCGCTTGGCCGCGAAGCGCCCCAGTCGGAAGTCGCGCCGCCGCTTCTCGATGCGGAAGCGGAGCAGGGTTCGGCGCTCCGAAGGCAGGAGCCACTCGTCGTCCCGAGGCAGCTCGAAGGCCGAGGTGAGCACCACGAGGGGCGCCCTCACGGGACCACCTCCAGGACCTTTTCCATCCGCCCATGGCTTCGGGCCATGCCCCGCTCCACCGCGTCGATCAGGTAGGGACGGAGCTGGGCGGGAGGCAGGATACGGTCGAGCGAGCCCACGCGCAGCGCGCGCCCCACGCTGTGGACGTGGTCGAACTCGTCCGCCACCTCCCCGAGCTTCTCGGAGCGGACCGTCCTCAGGATCTCGACGAGCTGGCTACGCAGCCGCCGCTTCTCCGCCTCGGGAGCGGCGAGGATCTCGGCCTCCACGGCCAGGACCCGCGGGTCCTTCTTCGTGCGCCCGTCCACCTCCCGCGCGAAGACCACCGCGGCCGCAGGGGCGCCCCCGATCACGGAGGCGTAGGTTCCCTCGAGCGCCGCCACCTCCAGGTTCTCGTTGAGGGCCTTGGAGAACACCACGAAGGCCCCCCCGTGGTAGCGCGAGACGACCACGAACACGATGGGCCCCTCGAAGTTCACCACCGCCCGGCCGATCTCGGCTCCGTACTCGAGCTGCAGCCGCCGCATGGATTCCGGGGAGCCGTCGAAGCCGGTGAGGTTGGCGAGAATCACCACCGGTCGGTTGCCGCTGGCCGCGTTGATGGCGCGGGCGATCTTCTTCGAGGACTTCGGGAAGAGCGTGCCCGACGTCCAATGGTCGGGCCCATCCGTGGGGGTCGGGCCCAGGCGCGGCAAGGGGCGCGACTGGAACCCCAGGAGGCAGACCGGGATGCCTCCCAGGTGCGCGTCCCAGACCACGGCGATCTCGGCGTCGCGCCAGCCCGCCCAGCGTTCCAGCACCGGGTGGTCGCGGTCGGCGCAGGCCGCCATCACCCGGCGGATGTCGAAGGGCTTCTTGCGCCCGGGGTTCTTCTCGTCGCTGAAGACGTCGCCCACGAGCGCGAAGGTGTCGACCCCCCCGTCGTGAGGGGAGAGGCAGACGTCGCGGTCGCGCGGATCGCGGGTCGCGGCCCGCCTCGGGAAGCGCTCGCCGGGAGCGACGTAGGCGTGGTCGTAGTGGCGGAAGAGGATCGAGCAGGCTTCGGGGATGTCGCGCGCCCAGTACTGGGCCTGCCCGTTCGGCCCCATGATCCGGTCGTAGCCCCCGATCCCCAGGTTGTCTTCGGCGGAGACGGAGCCGGAGTAGTCGAGGGCCGTCTTGCCGGTGAGGACCATCGCCGCTTCCGGCACCATGACGAGGATGCCCCGGGTGTGCATGAGCATCGTGGCCTCGGCGTTCCAGTAGGGCTGAGCCCCCACGTTGATGCCGCAGACCACGAGGTTGACCTCGCCCCCGCCCTGGGTGAACTGCACGAGGCGCTGCAGCACCCGCGAGATCCAGTCCATGTTCTCGGTGCCGCTCTCCATCGAGATCTTCGCCCCCGCGGAGAGGCTGAACCAGTCGAGGGGCGCCTGGAGCTTCTTCGCCAGGTCGAGGGCGGCGAGGATGCGGCGGCACTCGGGCTCGGCCACGGAGCCCACCTCGCGGCTGGGGTCGCCGAGGACCATCACCCGCGTCATCCCCTCCGGGTAGCGCGGGGTCACGTTGCGCATGACACCCACCACCACGTTCGCGGTGTTCTTGCCGTAGGGGCGCTCCACCCCCACCAGACGGCCCCCGGCATCGAGGTCCATCTCCTCGAAGGTCCCGGGCGGGAAGTCGGAGCGCGTACCCGCGGGGGGGGTCATGAGGCGGACGATCTCGTAGGGGTAGGTGAGGCCCCGCTGCCGGAGCCGGGTCACCTTCTGCCCGTACTCGGAAAGGGGCTGGATGGGCTCTTTCTCGGGGGGCACCACGCGGAGCGAGAGCCCGGACCGCCCGGGTCGCGAGAGCACGAGCAGCGAGGTGAGGAGCTCGCCGGTCCGGGCGTCGGGCAACTCCGCGCGCAGGAGCACGCTCTCGATGCCGAGGCCTTCCGTGGCCGGCAGCAGCTTTCGGGCGATCACGATGATCTCGTCCCGGCTGAAGAGGAGCGGCGGCCACACGTCCAGCAGGATGCGGTTCCAGTTCAGCCGCTCCTCGGGCTTGCGACGGCCCTGGAAGAGGCGGATCGCGGCCAGGACCTCCATGAACATGCGCTCGAGATGGGGCACGGCCACGAGCCGTCCCGCGTCATCGCGTACGGGCGTCGCGTCCCGCACCTCGGCTACCCCGAAGATCCGCTCGTCCTTCGGGTTCGCGCGGGCCACGCCGCGGAAGACGTAGACGTCCTCCACCGAGGGCAGCCGCGTGAGCTCGAACTCGGACAGGCGCCAAAGCCGCAGGCGCTTGCCGATCATGGTGTGGAAGCCCCGATAGAGCAGGTCCTCGCGGAAGCCCTGGGGTCCGGAGCGGAAGGTGAAATACTGCAGGGCCGACTGCCACGCGCCGTTGCCGGGAACGCCGAGCGTGATGCCGACCCGGCGCAACGGCCGCTCCGGGAAGAAGTCGGCGAGGGTCGCGCGCAGGGCCTCCGCGTTCTCGTGGGCCGATCCCAGGGGCCCGTCGCGCCAGAGGTAGAGATCCAGGACGACGTCTTCGTCCGCGGGCACCGCCGCCACCGCGGGCAGCAGGAACGCGAGCGCCTCGTCCAGCTCTCCCTCCCGGGCGTGGGTCGACAGCAGATGCACGCGACGGCCCTCCAGCGTGTAGGCGGCCCGCGCCAGGGCTCGGCCGGAGGGGCAGGAGGTTTGTAGCTCCTCGAGGTCGCGGATCCGGTAGTACCGGCGGACGAGGGCCTCGAGCAGGAGCTCCCGCATCGCCGGCGTCTCACCCTCCAGGCGGGCGGAGATGATCCGCTGGAGGGGCTGGGGACAGGCCACGAGGGCCGCGATCCGCGCGTCCCGCTCCGGAGCCGAAAGCGGGTGCCGCAGCTTCTCCAGATGAGACTCCACTTCCGCATACACCTGTTGTCGGCGTGCCTCGTAGAGCGGTTGGTCGAAGAGCCGGTAACGCACCTCGCGAGCCACGTCGCACAAGGAGGGGCGCCGACCCTCGCTCGCCCCGATGAGACGGTCGAGGAGGACGGCGAAGGCCGGATCGGCATCCGCCTCGGGGGCTTCGATCCGCCACTCCAGGATGGCGAGGACGATGTCGACCGCGGCGTCCAGGCTTCGCTGGGCCCTGAAGACCCACACCAGCACGTCGAGCAGCCGGGGGGTTCGCTCCAGGCTCTCGACCCCATAGTGGGCGACCGCTCGCTCCAGCCGCTCGAGGAAGCGTCTCGGCAGCTCGCCGCCGTCGGCGTCCACGGTCCGGAGGTACGTCAGGAAGAATTCACGGGAGCTCGTGGGCCCCAGCTCCTCGTCCTCTTCGGGAGAAGCCTGGCGACGGCACAGGGAGGCGAGGTCGGCGAAGATCTCGAGGATCTCGTTCTCGAGACGGCGCCGCTCGCGTTCCCCCGGCCATTCCCGGGCCAGGCGCACGTAATCCGGGGCGAGGGCCTTCGTCTCCGCGGGGTCGTCGTCGAAGCCGAGGACCAGGCGCCTCATGGCGTCGAGGTTGGCGAGGGCCTGGTCGCGGGCCGTGGCCGGTCGGCCGGCCGCGCTCGAGAAGACGATGCGTTCCCGGGCGGGACCGGTCTCGGCGGAGGCGGCGTCCAGCTGCAGCAGCGGGGTGCCCGGACCCACGAGCGCGTTGGGGGCCACGAGCACCTCGCGCACGCGCCCCGCGGAGGAAGCCACCACCGTCGTCTCCATCTTCATGGCCTCGAGCACGGCCAGCGAGTCCCCCGCTGCCACTTCGTCGCCCGGCTTCACGGCGAGCGACACCACCACCGCGGGGGCGTCGGCCCGCACGATCCCGACGTCGCCGCGGGAGAAGCGGTGGGGGATGCCGTCCACCTCGACGAGGTGGCGGGAGCCCTGGGGCACGGAGAGGATGCGGTGGCGACGGTCCTCCAGGACGAGCCAGCGCTCGAAGCGTCCGAGGGGCTCGACCTGTGCGCGCAGGCGCCGACCCTCGACCTCGAGGCGGTACTCACGGGGCCCGAGGCGGAGGACGCGCGCCCGATAGGACTGACCACCGTAGTTGAGCTCGACCACCCGGCTCGAGTCCGTCGAGATCTCGGGCCGCAGGCGCGCCGCCGTCTCGTAGAAGTGCGCGCGCTCGCGGGCGAACTCCGACTCGTAGACCTCGATCGCGGCCTGTACGAAGGCGGCGTCGGCATGGGGGCGGGCGGGAGCCCCCTGGGCCATGGACCGCTCCAGCCAGGCGGTGTCCACCTCGGCGCTCGCCACTTCCGGACGGGAGAGGAGCTCCAGGAGGAAGGCGCGGTTGGTGGTCCCGCCTTCGAGGACGATCGCGCTCTCGGAGAGGGCGCGGCGGAGCCGGGCCATGGCCTCCCCGCGGTCGCGCCCGTGGGCGATGACCTTGGCGAACATGGAGTCGAACTCGACGGGCACGCGATCGCCTTCCGTGACCCCACGGTCGATCCGGAGGCCGGGCCCGGTGGGAAGGCGGAGGAGCGCGAACGTCCCGGGGGCGGGGGCGAAGCCGTTGTCCGGGTCCTCCGCGTTGAGTCGGACCTCGATGGCGTGACCGCTGGGGGGCGGGGCCTCGCCCTCGAGGTGACCGCCGCGGGCGATGTGGAGCTGCAGCTTCACGAGGTCCAGCCCCGTCGTGACCTCGGTGACGGGATGCTCGACCTGCAGCCGGGTGTTGACCTCCATGAAGTGGAAGGCCCGAGCTGCGGGCTCGAAGAGGAACTCGACCGTGCCCGCGCTCTGGTACTTCGCGGCCCGGCCGATCAGGACCGCGGCCTCGCGCACGGCCCGGTCCTCCTCTGGCGTGAGGGTGGGAGCCGGGCTCTCCTCCAGGATCTTCTGGTGCTTGCGCTGGATCGTGCAGTCGCGCACTCCGCAGGCCCAGAGGGCGCCGTAGCGGTCGCCCAGGATCTGGACCTCCACGTGGCGCACGCCCTCCAGGCACTTCTCCAGGAAGACCGTGGGATCGCCGAAGGCGCGGGCGGCCTCGGCCCGCGCGTGGGTGAGAGCCTCGGTGAGCGCCCCCGCGGAGCCGACCCGGCGGATTCCCCGTCCCCCGCCCCCGGCGCTGGCCTTGATCATCAGCGGATAGCCGAGCCGCTCTCCCGCCGCGAGCGCTTCCTCCGCGTTCGCCACCGGGCCGCCGCTCCACGGCACCACCGCGACCCCCGCCGCCTCGGCGAGTCGCTTCCCCGCGATCTTGTCGCCCACGCGGCGCATGGTCGCGGCGGAGGGGCCAATGAAGACGAGGCCGCGCTTCTCCAGCATCTCCACGAACTCGGCGTGCTCCGCGACGAAGCCCCAGCCCGCCCATACCGCCTCCGTGCCCGTCTCCACGAACGCGCGCGCGAGCCGCTCGTAGTCGAGGTAGCTGCTCTTGCGGCTGCCGTCCCGGGGGTCCAGGAAGAGGGCGGGCCCGAGGTCGTAGGCCTCGTCGGCCTCCCGCACGAACATGGCCCGTCGGTCCGGCTCCGTGAACAGGGCGAGGGTCCGCAGCTGGGTGCCGTTCTCGTAGTTGAACTCCCGCACCGCGCTGATGAAGCGCACGGCGGGCTCCCCCCGGTTGGCGATGGCGACGCGCGTGAAGTCCGTCTTCATGGTGTAGGCGCCTCGGCGATCAGTGCCCGCTCGCGTCACCCCCTCGCGACATCACCGCCCGGAAGGGGGCGAGGCCGCGCTCGTCGACGGCGGCGGGCAGCTCCACCGTCCGGTAGCCTTCGAGCGTCAGGTACACGTGGCCCTCCTCGTCTACCACCTGGGCCTCGAATCCGCCGTTCGCGGGTTGGACGCGGGCGAAGAGCGGCCCCTGTTCGGTGGGCGGGCGCAGCAGCCGCACGCGCTCCACGTGCAGGGGCAGCCCCATCGTTCCCCGGGTCCCCATCTCGAGCAGGCCCGCGGTCTGGAAGCAGAGCTCGATGAGCCGCGGCCCCACGATGGTCGGGGGCGGGGAGGGCCTGTGATCGGCGGGCAGGGAAGCGGAAAAAAGACCGACCGCCTCTCCGTTGGACCGCCACGCCTTCTCGACCACGCGGTAGGCGGGGCCGTGGAAGTAGACGCGGTAGATCTCGTCGGGGCCGAGGCTGCGCACGGCGCCGCCCGGCCGCGTCCCCAGGACTTCCTCGCGCGGCCGCTCGCGGGCGAGGCGCACCCGGGCCGTGAAGTGCAGAGTCACCTGGGGCTCCGCCTGACCAGGCAGGCTTCGCGCCCCGGTGAGGCGGCAGTCGGCCACGATGCCGTCGTCCGCGGGATGGAGGAGCGCGGTCACGGTGAGGGCACGCGGCTCGTCCCGGTAGAACTTGAAGGGGGCGTGGAAGTCGATCCGCTCCACGGTCACGACCTGCCAGCCGGGGAGCATGAGGGCGGCCGCCTCCGCGAACGACTCGATGCCCATCACCCCGGGCAGCACGGGCGTGCCTTCGATGCGGTGATGGTCGAGGAACGCCTGCTCCTTGGGGTCGAGAAGGGTCTCGATCCGGAGCCCTTCGTAGAGGCCGAAGCTCGCGTACCGAGCCGACGAGGGGCCCGTGCACGAGGAGCGCCTCGGGGTCGAGGCCGCCCGTCTCGTCCCACTCCTTGGTGAGGTTGCCGAGACGGCTGGCGATCACGAGCTCCCCGCTCGTGCTTCCGGCCGTCAGCTCGCGGCGGATCACCGGGATGGCCGAGGTGGCGGGCAGCATGTCGATGCCCGCCAGCTCCATCATCTTGGGGATCGAGCCGCGGGTGGCCATGCCGATGTCGGCCCAGGCCGTCCAATCGAGGGCGATTCCCCGCGTCGAGGGTCGCGTGCTGCGGAAGCTCGTGGTCGTCTTGCACAGGAGGTCGTTGGCCGCGCTGTAGTCGGTCTGCCCGCCGTTGCCGAAGCGGCCGGCCACGGAGCTGAAGGCCACGGTCGCGCCGATCGGGACGTCCCCGAGCCCCTTGAGCACGTTGAACCAGCCGTCCGCCTTCACGTCGAAGACGAGGTCGAACTCGCGCGGCTCCTTGTCCTTGAGGAATCGGCTGATCTCGAGGCCGGCCCCGTGCAGGAGCACGTCCACCCGCGGACTGCGCTCCCGAACGGTCGCGCAGGCCTTGGCCACCGCCGCCCCGTCGCGCAGGTCGCAGCCGTACCAGTAGGAGCGGCCGCCTGCTCGCTCGATCGCCTGTCGGGCGCCGAGGGCGGCCGCCGCCCGCTCGAGGCCCATGATCTCCTTCTCGACCATCGCCGGCGTCGCGCGCTCGCCCTTGGCCTTCAGCCGCTCGAAGATCTCGCGCTTCAGCCCGTCCTTGTCGGTGCGGAAGCGGACGAGGTCGGGGTTGGCGGGGTCGGGCTCGGGGACGACGTCGAAGAGGTGGAACGTTCCTCCCGAGGCCGCGGCGAGGTCCGTGGTGATGGCGGAGACGATGGCCCCCGCGGCGCCCGTGACGAGGACGACGCTTTCCCGGCCGAGGACCATCCCCGGACCGCCGTCCGCCGCCTCGCGCTCTTCGAGGCCGACGGAGAAGCGCAGGCCCTCCTTGTATCCGACCTCGACGACACCCGGGTCGCGCTCTGTCTCCTCCACGAGGAGGTCGGCGAACTCGGCGGTCTTGCGGGACGCTTCGAAGTCCACCGCCTTGACAAGAACGTCGGGCCGCTCGCGCTTCCAGGCCTTGGTGAATCCGGTCACCGCTCCCCCGAGGGGGGCGATGGCCCCCGCCTCGTCGTAGCCGTGCCGGCCACCCAGGCGCGTGGCGGAGACGAGGAAAGCGCCGGAGGGGGTCATCCGCTCGTCCAGGGCGCGCATCGTGGCGTAGAGCAGCTTGACCCTCACCCGCAGGGCCTCGCGCCATCCGTCGAGGCTCAGGGCCGCGAAGTCGCCCTCGATGTCGAGGGCGGGCAGCCAGTAGACGCCCTGGATCGGCTTCTCTCCCGTCCACTGCTCGACCTGGCGGACGAGGTTCTCCGTGGTCAGGGGCTCCTCGACGAGGAGGACCTCGCACTCGAGCTTCTCGAGCCGGCGGGCCAGGGCCTTGCCCACGCCGCCACGGTCACACATGACAAAGATGCGGCTCCCCCCCCCCAGGGTGACGCCGGTGGACTTGCACAGCGACAGTGGCGGGCGCACGACCGGGACCACGGCCCGCCGGGGGATCCGGTCGGCGGCGGCGAGGTCGCCCAGGCCGGGCACGACGGGAGCGGGCGTGGGCGCGGGTCCAGGGAGGTCGGGCGTCGTCACGGTGACGGGCGCCGCCGCGGTCGCGACCCGGAGGTCGGGGCGCATCTTGTAGACGAAGTCGACGACGTGGCGCAGGGTCGGGTAGTCGCGCAGCTTGCGGGTGTCGTCGCGCGGGATGTCCCATCGGCCGCGCACGGAGGCGAACAGCTCGGCCTGCTTCACGGTGTCGACGCCGAGGTCGGCCTCGAGGTCCAGGTCGAGGTCGAGCATGTCCGGCGGATAGCCGGTCTTCTCGGTCACCAGCGCGAGGATCGCCTCCCGCACCGCGTCCGTTCCCCCGTCGGGGGGAACGGCGGCCTTCTCCGGGGATGGGGCCGGGACCGGCGGCGCCGCGGCCGGCGTCTCGAGGCCGGGTGCCTTCAAGTCGGGGCGCATCTTGTGGACGAACTCGATGACATGGCGCAGCGTCGGGTAGTCGCGCAGCTTGCGCTTCTCGTCGCGGGGGATGTCCCACTCACCGCGCACGGAGGCGAACAGCTCGGCCTGCTTCACGGTGTCGACGCCGAGGTCGGCCTCGAGGTCGAGGTCGACGTCGAGCATGTCCGGCGGGTAGCCGGTCTTCTCCGTGACCAGGGCCAGGATCCGCTCGCGCACCGGGTCGCCTTCCGTCCCCGCCGCCACCGGAGGAGCGGGTGACGCGGACGGCGCGAGGTCGGGGCGCATCTTGTGGACGAATCCGATGACGTGGCTCAGCGTGGGGTAATCGCGCAGCTTCCGGTTCTCGTCCCGGGGAATGCCCCACTCCTCGCGCACGGAGGCGAACAGCTCGGCCTGCTTCACGGTGTCGATGCCGAGATCGGCCTCGAGGTCGAGGTCGAGGGCCAGCATGTCCTTCGGGTAGCCCGTCTTCTCCGCCACGAGGGCGAGGATGCGCTCCTTGACCGGGTCCGCGGCCGACACGTCGGCCGCCACGGGGGAAGCGGGCTTCGGCACTGCGGCGGGTTTCGGGGCGGCGGCGATGGGAGTCGGGGCCTCTCTCACGGGGGCCACCACGGTGCCGGCCTCGGCCAACGCCGTGGGCTGGGCCGCGCGCGCCGACGGACCCTGGTCTTTCACGCGCAGCGTCCGGCGCTCCACCTCCAGCTCCGGCGCGTCGTAGCCGGAGAGCCGGCCCAGCCAGGCCTTGAACACGGCCGGGTCCGCCACACGGTGGGAGAAACCCAGGTCCTCGGGGGCGCGGCGGATGCCATCGGGCGGCGGGACCCACCGCAGGAGGGCCATGCTGATCTGCGAGCCGAAGCCGGCGGCGAGGCGCAGCGCGTACCGCACCGGATACGCCCCGCCGCGCGAAAGGTTCAAGGCCCCGAGCTCGGGGTCGATCTCCTTGAAGTTGGCCACGGGCGGGACGAGGCCGGTCTCGAGCGAGCGCACCGCGACCACGTCCTCGATGCCCACGGCCATGGCGTGCCCGGTGAAGCCCTTCGTGTTGGCCATGACGATCTGGTCGGTGCTCGCCCCGAAGACGTTCCGAAGCGCGTTCACCTCGGCGGAGGCGCTCCCCCCGCGCGCTGGCGTGTACGTCTCGTGGGAGACGAACACGGTCTCGGGCGCCATCTCTTCGCGTTTCACGCCGTAACGGGACTCCGCCTGGGCGACCAGGGTCTCCATGACGCTCGAGATGTGGTGAACGTCGAGCCGGGTGCCGTGGTACGCGCTGTTGGCCGCGACCGTGGAGAGGACCTCGCAGATGGGGGCGATGCCGCGTTCCCGCGCGGCGGCCGCGCTCTCCACGACGAGCGCGGCGGCGCCCATGCCCACGACCATCCCGTGCCGCCGGCGGTCGAAGGGCAGCGCCGCTTCCTCCACCGCCCCGTCGGTGGCCGCGGCTCCCGAAGCCAGGAAGCCGGATCCGATCCACTCCATGAGGAGGTCGGAGCTGGCGTCGTCGGCGGAGACGATGACCACGCGGCGGCAGCGGCCGGCGCGGATCCAGTCCTCGGCCATGGCCACGGCGTGGGGCGTGCTCGCGCAGGCCGAGTTCACCTGGGTGTTGGGTCCGCGGGCGCCGATGTGCTCGGCGAACTGCGAGTGGCCCATGGAGAGGATGCGGAAGAGGAAGCGGCGATCGAAGACGAAGCCATCCTCGCGGAGGAGGGCGTCCGATTCCTGGATCCGCCGGTCGAGCTCCCCGAGGGCGGCGGGGGGCGCCCCCGCTCCTTCGAGCCGCGCGCGCAAGTCCCGGAGCAGGGCGAGCTGCTCCCGACGGCTGCGGTCCTGGTGGAAGCGGGTGAGATCGCTCGCGAAGGAGTCGTAGCCCGGGAAGGCGGAGGCGAAGATCACCCCCGTGTCGTCCCGCAACGCGTCGGGCAGGACCCAGCGGTCGGGCAGCGACGTCCCCCGGGTGGTCGTCTTGTAGCGCATCACGAGCGGGATTCCCGCGTCGCGCAGGGCCTCGAGGCCGGACGCGATCGCGAGCTTGGTCACCACGTCGAGGGCGACGGTGCGCTCGGCGGAGACGCCGAACTCCTTTTCCAGGTCGAGGGCTCCCGCTCGGCCGGCGAGCTTGATGACGTCGGCCACGTCGTCGATCGGCTCGAAGCGCGACTCCCCCACTTCCCTCTTGACCAGCCGCACGATGTGCTTGTCCGCCATCCCGTTCTGCACACGGTCGGGCACCACGCCGATGAGCTGCTCGCCCCGCAGGATGCGGGCCGTGTTCGAATCGTCGAAGACGCGGGGCAGGCCGGGCAGGCCGAGACCGCAGCCGCTGATGACCACCGGCTCGGATTGCGCCCGATCGGGGACCGGCTGCCCTCCGTACACGGAGAGGCCGCGCTCCAGGAACTCGGCGAAGATGCGGCCGAGCTCCTGGTAGCGGTCGGGGGGAAGGGAGCCCTTGACCGCCATCGGAGCCGGCGCGGCGGGAAGGGGAGCGGGCATCACCGGCCTCGGCACCGGAGCGGGCAGGACCTCTTCGGGCGCCGTGCCCACGCCCAGGCCGGCCGCGTACAGACCGCACAGCGCCTGGTTGAAGGCGACGGCGTCGGCCAGCTTGGGGTGGTTGGTGAAGAGGGAGAGGGCCTCGTCACCCAGGACGTCCTCGACGAAGCCCTGGAGGGCCCGCTTGGGACCCACCTCCACGAAGAGCGTCACCCCCGCCGCGTGCAGGGTCTCGAGCCCTTTCACGAACTGAACCGGGGACGCCACCTGCTGGCCCAGCACCTCGAGGATGCGCGGGCGAGCCCCGGGATCCATGGGGTAGAAATCGCCGGTGACGTTCGCGACCACGGGCACCTGGGGCGGAGCGACGTGCAGCCCTTCGAGGGTGCGACGCATCGGATCCGAAGCCGGGGCCACGATCCGGGTATGGAAGGCGTGGCTCACGGGCAGGAGCACCGCCTGGATACCGGCCTTCGCGAATGCTTCCACCGCCACCTCGACCGCGCCGGAAGCGCCCCCGATCACCGCCTGGTGGCGGCTGTTGTAGTTCGCGATCACCAGGTAGCCGTCGATGCCGGCCAGCACCTTCTCGATGTCGGCGAGGGGAGCCATGACGGCGGCCATCTTCCCGTTGTCCTCCACGGACACACGGGTCATCTCCCGTCCCCGGGCGGACACGGCGAGGAGCGCGTCCGCGAAGGGGAGGACGCCCGCGGTCACGAGGGCGCCGTACTCCCCCAGGCTGTGGCCCATCACCATGTCGGGAGCGACGCCGTAGGCGGCGAGCAGGCGGGTGAGGGCGATGTCGGTCGCGAGCACCGCGGGCTGCGTGATCGCGGTCTGCTTCAGGTCCTCCTCCGCCTGCGCCACCGCGGCCTCGTCGGCGGGATCCACGAACACGTAGTCGCTCAGGGGACGCCCGAGCAGCGGAGTCATCACGCGGTCGGCCTCGGCGAAGGTCTCCTTCACCACCGCCTCGTCCTCGCGAAGCGCCCGCAGCATGTTGACGTACTGCGACCCCTGGCCCGTGTACAGGAACGCCACCTTGGGGGCGGCTCCGCTCCCGCGGAACACGCCCTGGGCCCGGAGCATGCGCCAGACGACCGGATTCCCGCCCTCGAAGGCGGCGAGGCCCTTGTCCACCTTGTCGGCGAGGTCGGCCGCGTTCTCGTAGTCGATGGCCAATCGCTCCGCCGCGCGCAGATCCTCCTCGCGGGGCGGGCACGGCGCCGGCGCCTGGCCCCCGGCCGCCGCTTCCTTCACGGCCTGCAACCGAGCGCGCAGCTCTTTTCCGAAGCCGCGCCCAGCACGAGCGCGCCGCGCAGCGGGGCCCGGAGCGCCGAGGATCCCGCGGGCGCGCCGTGGCCGTTGCCCACGCGCGGCACGCTCATCGAAACCCGGCCCTTGTCACGGCCGCGCAAACGCCCCGGCACGTGCTCCTCGAGCACCGCGTGGAAGTTGGTGCCGCCGAAGCCGAAGGCGCTGACCCCGGCCCGCCGCACCCCGCACGCCGGGGTCGGCCACTCCTGGAGCTCGGTGTTCACGTAGAACGGCGCGTGCTCGAAGTCGATGTTGGGGTTGGGGGCGTCGCAGTTGAGGCTCGGCGGCAGCACCTTGTCGTGGAGGGCAAAGGCGGTCTTGAGCAGACCCGCCGCGCCCGCCGCGCCCTTGAGGTGACCGACGTTGGACTTCACCGAGCCGAGCGGGATCGACCGGGTCGGGATGTCCCGTCCGAAGGCCTCCATCAGGCTGCCCACCTCGACCACGTCGCCCACCCGGGTGGAAGTGCCGTGGCCTTCGACGAACGAGGCCGTAGACGGGGCCAGGCCCGCGTTCGCCCAGGCCCGCTCCACCGCGAGCTTCTGGCCGAGCGGGTTGGGGGCGGTGATGCCCTTGCCCTTCCCGTCGCTGGCCGCCCCGATTCCGCGAAGCACGGCGAGGACCGGGTCGCCGTCGCGCTCGGCGTCCTCGAGCCGCTTGAGCACGAAGAGGGCGGCGCCCTCGCCCATCACGAACCCGTCGGCTCCCGCCGCGTAGGGCCGGGTGCCGGTGGCGCTGAGCGCGCCGATCTTGCAGAACTTCACGTAGGTCGAGGCCCCCATGTTGCGGTCGATGCCGCCCGTGATCGCCGCGTCGAAGTCCCGTTCCAGGAGACCCTCCACCGCGGCGGTGATCGCGGCGAGGGCGGAGGCGCAGGCCGCGTCGCAGACGTAGTTCGGGCCATGGAAGTTGAAGAGGTTCGCGATGCGCCCGGCCATGCAGTTGGCGAGCTCTCCGGGCATCGTGTCTTCGGTGATCTCCGGGTAGCGCCGGCCCACCGAGGACCGCAGCTCCCGGCTCACCGTCTCCCGGACCTCCGGAGGCAGCGCGGCGAAGCTGGGCGCCGAGCCGAGCTCGCGGGCGATCTCGGGGTAGAGGATGCGCAGGGCGGTCAGATAGTGCTTCTCCCCCGCCATCGCGTTGCCGAGGATCACGGCGGTGCGGTCCCCGTTGAGCGCACGCTCGGGCCAACCGTAGCTGAGGAGCGCCTGCCGGGTGGCGGCTATCGCCCACTTCTGGGTCTCGTCCATGGCCTCCGCGACGCGGGGGGGCACCGGCAGCTTCCACTGCGCGGGATCCCACTCGTAGGCGCGAACGAAGCCCCCGATCTTCGAATAGCTCATGTCCGGCGCCTTGGGGTCCGGGTCGTAGAAGAGGGCGGGGTCCCAGCGGTCGGGGACGACGTCCGAGATGCTGTAGCGGCCCCGCTTCAGGTTCTCCCAGAAGGCGAGGGCGCTCGGGGCGTCGGGCAGGATCGCCCCCGCGCCCACTATGGCGATGGCACGGTGGCCGGTGTCTTCCATGGAGAGCTCCCGATCGTCAAGACGGAGGTGATGTCGACGCGGACCCCGGGGTCCTTCCGTACAGGGCGTCCGCCACGATGTCCATGTCGGCGAGAAGTCCGGACTGCGCGGCTTGGATCGCCGGCATCCCCATCTCGTTCGAGAAGGCGGCGGCCTCACCGCCCTTCTCCTCGGCCCCGACCACCCAACGCAGGCCGCTCGCCGCCACGTCGAGAGCGGCTTCCCGCCCGCAGACCCGGCTCACCGCCGCCAGCGCCTCGGGCCGGAAGCGGGCGTCGGCGCGCTCGTCGAGCGCCCCGTCCGCGGCGCGGACCGCCCGGCGGACGAGTGCCGCCGCTCCTTCCACGCGGGCCACGAGCTCGCCGATACGGAGGAGGACGTGCTGATGGCGGGTGAGGCGCGCCACCCGGCAACGCTCCAGGAGCGCGGCCAGGGCGTGCAGAGCGAGGGCCGCCGCCCCCGCCCCCACCGAGGGCCGGCGGGCATGCAGGGCCTCCAGGTCCTTCGCCTTGTCGTGGTAGTGCTGGCCGCGGGTCTTCAGGTGCTGCTGCCAGCGGTCGCGGCTGATCGTCATCTCCATGATCTCCGAGGTGCCCTCGTAGATCGTGGTGATCCGCACGTCGCGCTTCCACTTCTCGACCTGGTACTCCCGCGTGTAGCCGTAGCCGCCGAGCGCCTGGATGGCCGCCTCGCACGCGGCGTTGCCCGCCTCCGTGGCGAGGTACTTGGCGATGGCGCCCTCCGTCTGGAGGCTCTCCTCGCCCCGGTCCAGCCGCTCCGCGGTCTCCTCGATGCAGGCCCGGCCCGCCTCCAGCCGCACCGCGTGGGGCACGATGAGCTTGTGGGTGTAGCCCTGCTTTTCGGAGAGGGGCGCCCCCGCCTGGATGCGCTCCCGGGAATAGGGGATGGCCTTGTCGAGGGCGGCCCAGCCCGCCCCGAGGCCGAAAGCCGCCACCATGAGCCGCGTGTAGCCGAAGACGGCCTGGGCCTGCTGGAGGCCCTGACCCTCGACGCCGCCCACGAGCCGGTCCGCGGGCACGTAGACGTTGTCCAGCGAGAGGGCCGCGGTGTTGCTCAGGCGAATGCCGTGCTTGTCCTCGTGCTTCCCATGGGTGAAGCCGGGCTGGTCCTTCTCCACGACGAACCAGCTCGGGCCGCCGGGAGCGTTGGCCAGGATCGAGTACACGTCGGCGAAGCCGCCGTTGCTGATCCACTGCTTGTTGCCGGTCAGACGGTAGCCGACGTGCCTCCCGCCTTCCTCGACGGGCACCGCGACGGTGCGGAGGGCGGCGAGGTCGCTGCCCGCCTGGGGCTCCGTGGCCCCGTACGCCATGATGGCCCCCTCCTCGGAGATCTTGTTGAGCCAGACCTTCTTCTGCTCCGGGGTGCCGAAGCGGAGAGGGTCGCTCCCGAGCAGCGTGGCCAGGACGCCGGTGGCGACGCCCAGGTCGACCCTCGCCAGCGCCTCGCACGTGCGGTAGACGTCGTAGGCGCTCCCCCCCATCCCTCCGTATTCCTCGGGCAGGAACACGAGCTGGATCCCCAGCTCGGGGCCGCACATCTCGCGGATGGTCACCTCGGGGCATTCGTTCCGGGCATCGAGGTCGAGGAGGACGGCGGGCGTGAGCCGACGCTCCGCGTACTCCCGGAACGATCGGAGGGTCAGTTCCAAGTCGTCCCGGGAAAGGCCCCGGGTGGCGCAGGCTACAGACATTTCGGGTGCTTCGGCCTCCCTGCTTCCCTTGCGGCCAATGCAACAACGGCGCCGCGACACTCAGGAGTGTGGGAAACTGCCGTCCAGACGCAGTTAGCTGCTCAGGCTCCAGCCCTGGTTCCGTCCGCGCGGCAAGGCCGGTTGATTCGAAAGTACTTGCCGGCGGACCCACGGTCGTGCGGGGCCCCCGAGGCCCTTCCGCTCGCTCATACGGGGACACATCGGGTCACGGCCGTTCGCCGGCGACCGCACGTTTTTCGAGCCGGCGCGAACTGCGCGCACGCGTTTCACGTCGCGCCGTTTTCGCGGCCCGCCCTCGAGCGACCACCGGGCCGTAATGATGCTAGCGTCCGCGGTCATGCGTTACGCCACCGGTCGGGCCGCCTTCGCCTTCGCCATTGCCGCACTCCTCGCCCGTGACGCACACGGGCAGGATCGGTTGCGCATCCTCACGAACCACCTCGGCTACGAAGCCTCGGGGGCGAAGCGTGCGGTCGTCCAGGGGCACCACGCCGACTACGTGCTGGCCTGCTCGGTCGAGGACGCGACCACCGGCCGCGAGGTGGTCGCGCTCGTGCCGCGGCACGACGGACCCGTCGGGAAGTGGAGGGACTGGACCTTCTGGAGTCTCGACTTCGACGGCCTCACGGCCGAGGGCGAGTACGTGATCACCTGCCAGACGGGCCGCGGCACCGTCCGCTCCTTCCCCTTCGCGGTGCAGACGGACCTGCTGGAGAGGAACACGCTGTCGAACGTCGTCTACTACTTGAAGGGCCAGCGCTCCTCGGGGGCGCTCGACGCGGCCGACCACCACCTCCCCTTCGACGGAGGCCGTCCGGGCACCAGAGACCTTCACGGGGGCTGGTTCGACGCCACCGGCGACTACGGCAAGCACCTCTCGCACCTTTCGTTCTCCACGTACTTCAACCCGCAGCAGATCCCGCTCACCGTCTGGAGCCTCGCCCGCGCCTACCGGCTCCTGGTCGAGCGCAAGAACCCCCGCTTCGCGCAGTACGAGCGCCGGCTCCTGGACGAGGCGGTGTGGGGGGCCGACTACCTGGTGCGGTCGCGGGACCCCAAGGGCTCCTTCTACCGATCCGTGTCGGCTCCCGGACCGGGCAAGAAACCGGAAGATCGGCGGATCGGCGCCGACCGGCGGGCCTTCACGATCAAGAAGGCGACCGGCGACGCCGGGGCCTACGGCGGCGCCGCCCCCGCGAGCTCGCCCGCCACCTACGAGGTCGGCTACCGTTCCGGCGGCGGCCTCGCCATCGCCGCCCTCGCCCTCGCCAGCACCCTTCCCCAATCGGGTGACTACGCAAGCCGCGACTACCTTGCGGCCGCCGAGGGAGCCTTCGCCTTCCTGGAGCGGCACAACCTCGCGATGGCCAACGACGGCCGGGAGAACATCCTGGACGACTACTCGGCGCTGGAGGCGGCCACGGCGCTCTTCGCGGCCACCAAGAAGCCGGCCTACGAGGCTGCCGCCGATCGGCGCGCCCGAAGCCTCGCCCGCCGCCTGACCACGACGGGCCTCTACGAGGACTACTGGCGCGCGGACGACGGCGACCGTCCCTTCTTCCACGCGGTGGACGCGGGCCTGCCGGTAGTGAGCCTCCTCGACTACGCGGAGGTGGCCGATCCCGAGGGGCGGGCGCTCGCCGAGAGCGCGGTGCGGCGGGCGATGGCTTTCGAGCTCCGCGTCACCGCCGAGGTCACAAACCCGTTCGGCTACGCGCGCCAGCTCGTGGAGAGCAAGGGCCGCAGCCGCCGCACGAGCTTCTTCTTCCCCCACGACACCGAGACCGCGCCCTGGTGGCAGGGCGAGAACGCGCGCCTCGCCTCGCTGGCCGCGGCCGCGCGCCTCGCGGCCCGACGGTTTGCGGACGACCCGCCCTTCGCGCTCCGCCTGCGGGCCTACGCCCAGCGCCAGCTCGACTGGATCCTGGGACAGAACCCCTTCGACGCCTCGATGCTGCACGGCACCGGGCGCAACAACCCCGCCTACATGTTCTTCGACTCGTGGGAGTACACGAACGCGCCCGGAGGCATCGCCAACGGCATCACCGCCGGCTTCGAGGACGAGGACGACATCGACCTGAACGTGCCTTTCGCGCGAACCGGGGCCGACCACGACTGGCGCTGGGGCGAGCAGTGGCTGCCCCACGCGTCCTGGTTCCTGCTCGCGGTGGCGATGGGGGACCCGCCCCTGCCCCCCGCGCCCGCGGCCCCCTGGCGCGCCCTCCACCTCCTCGACTACAACTCGGACGACGACCTCGACGCGCTCGCCGAGCGCGTCCCTGCCCTCGCGGCCCTCGGGGTCAACGTCGTCCTCCTCGAAGTCGACTACAACTTCGCCTTCGCCCGCCACCCCGAGCTGCGGCGCGGGACGAGCCCCATCACATCCGAAGGCGCGCGGCGCTTCGCGCAGGTCTGCCGCCGCCACGGCGTTCGCCTGATCCCCGAGTTCCAGTCCCTCGGCCACCAGTCGTGGGAGAAGGAGACCTTCCCCCTCCTCACCGTCCATCCCGAGTTCGACCTCACGCCGGGGGCCTTTCCCGACAACCAGGGGATCTACTGCCGCGAGTGGGACCTCCTGAACCCCGCGGTCACGCGCACCGTCCTGGAGCTGATGGACGAGATCGTGGACGCCTTCGACGCGGATGCCCTCCACGTGGGGATGGACGAGGTCTTCCTCCTGGGCTCCGACCGATCCCCCTCGACGAGGGGCCAGGACCCCGCGGCGCTCTTCGCCAGGGCGGTGGTCGATCTGCATGCGCACCTCGTGGGCGAGCGCCACCTCACGATGCTGATGTGGAGCGATCGGCTCTTCGACGGAAGGGGGCTCGACTTCGGCGAGTGGGAGGCCTCGCTCAACGGGACCGCGGGCGCCCTCGACCTCATACCGAAGGACATCGTCCTGTGCCCGTGGCACTACGAGGTGAAGCCGGCCTATCCCTCGATACCCACATTCCTCGAGAAGGGGTTCCGAGTGCTCCCCGCGAGCTGGAAGAACGTGGAGGCGTCCCAGGCCCTCGTCGATTACGCCCGGGCCCAGCGCCACCCGCGGATGCTCGGCCACATGGTCACCACATGGGGCTTCAAGAAAGACGATCTCGTCGCCCAGCCCGCGCTCGTGGAGACCCTCGCCCGCCTCCGCACCCGTTAGTCGACGCGCTGGAGCGTGATCCCGTCGAAGTAGGCGTTGCCCTCGTTCGCACCGTCGCGGACGCAGCGCACCTTGATGGCCGTAGTCTGCGGTCCGACCGTGGCTTCCGTCGCGACCCGCTCCCACACTTCGGTCCTCGTCGAAATGGCCTGGGCGTCGTCGAAGCTGCCGCCCTGGCCGACGCCGTCGTTGAAATCCAGGTAGGCGTTGTCGGCGGCGGATACCCGCCACACGCTGCCGCTCAGGCGGTAACGGCGGCCGGGTGTCACGGGAACCCATTCCGTGGTGACGGCGAAGTCGGCGCTGGAATCCCCGCCCCCCGTCGACCCCCTAAGGGCGATCTTCCAGGGACTCGTGCCCTCGTCTCCCCCGTCCGTCGTGATCACCGCGTCCGCGGAGCCGGACCAGTTTCGCAGATAGTGCGTGACCGCGCCGCCCTGAACGGGGGCGAAGAGGAAGTCCTCGCAGAACCCGTTGTGCACGAAAGTCCGGTTCATGAACGGGTCGAACCACGGTAGCGCTGGTTTGTCCGTCGGCGTGAAGAGCTCGAAGCGCTCCGCGAACTGGTAGCGCACCCCGCTCGGCTCCTCGCGATTGAACGACTCGAACCGGATCGTGCCGAGCCCCTTGCCGAGGTGATAGATCTCCCTCGAGTTCGGATCGGGATAGCGGCCCCAGTAGTGCATCTCCAGGACGTCCGTGTACTGGATCTGGCTGTCCGGGTCGCGCCAGGTATCGTGGTGGGCCACGATCTGGACCCGCAGCGTCAGCTCCGCCGAGTTGGCGATCTGCCGGTGTCGAGGGTCGAACAGCGAGTCGGTGATCCGCATCTGTTTGAAGTCGCCTACGCTCATCTGCCGGTCCATCCAGACGAACGGGGACGAGAAGCTGTGGCTCTCCTCGCTGTCGTAGTAGCCGTTTCCCCGGAAGGTTCCCCAATACAGGAGCCGCGGCCCCGAGTCTTCGAACAGATCGTACTTGGTGAAGCTGCTGTCCCCCTGCAGGGCGACGGTCCGACCCCAGAGCGACCCGCGCCAGAACGTGTGCTCTCCCACCGCCGTCTCTCCCACCTGCCGTTCCAGCTTGCCCGGCGCCAGGATCGGGAAGGCCGGGCGTGGGCCCAGGGGGCGCACCCCGGCGCGTCGTTTGGGGACGCGTGAGCTCCGGCTCCTTCCTTTGACTGGCTTTCGGATCATCGCGGGCGGCCAGAAGACCGTCGTCAGGAGACCCCTGAGCCCATGCGGCATCAGCCAGTAGGCGTATGTGTCGAACGACTCTGCGGTCGCCTGCGTTCTCTTCCGAGTCATTGTTCGCTCGCCTCATGAATATCACAACAACGCAGCACGCCTCTGCGTGGGGACAAGCAGCACGTTTTGCGTTCGAAATCTGCTTGACATTCGCCGATGCGGTTCCTAGCTTCCGACCAGGGAAGCCTCGCAGCAACAGCTCGCAGACAAAAAGAAGGGGCATTCTGCCCCTGGAAGTGTCGGGGTCGTCGTGCGCCTCCGCGGATCCAGTTGCGGATTGTCTGGCGTGGAGCGGGCCGAGATCGGGCCTGCTCCTTCCTCCTGTTCCCCGCTTTCGGCGCCCATTGCGTGGGGAGCCATCGCGCTTTGCTCCACGCTGCTCGCGGCCGAGCCGGGCCCCGGAAAGAAGGTCCACCGGAACGAGGCTGCCGGCTACTCCCTGACCTATCCGGAGAACTGGTTCCCCTCGGGAATTGCCTACGCCAACGCCTTCGAGCTCAGGAACTACGCCCCCGGAAAAGAAGCCCTCCTCCCCGAGAGCGAGCGCGCCACGCTCAACATCGTCGAGACCGGGACGGCCGACGCGTCGGAGGCCCGCGTCTTCCTCGAAGGATCGGTGAAGAACTTCCCCGACTCGGACTTTTCCCGTCTGGAGGTCGGCGGGCGCCCCGCTGTCCGGATTCAACGCCAGGTGGCCGCGCGGTCGCTGGGGCCCGGTTCGTCCCGCATGGCCGGAGGCGGCGGCGATCGCGCCGCAGAGGAGCAACGCTTCCACTATGTGGCGACGTTCGTTGCCGACGGGCAGCGCGTCATCACGATGGAAGCCACGCTCCCGCTCCCGGGAGCCCGCAAGACGCTCGGCGAGATCCTCGAAATCGAGGGAAGCCTTCGGTTCGACCTCCCCGAAAATCCCAAGAAGCCTTGACCCGATGCTTGCCTAGAGCGGCACCGCCGCCAGAGAGGTGGCCCATGAAGCAGCAGCGTGGAACCCTGATCAGAGGTTGGATCGTGACCTTCGGACTCCTCCTGCTGATCCCGGTAGGCAATGCGCGCGTCTTCGGCCAGACGCGCGAATCCGACGCTCCCGAGAGCGCGAACCCCGCGAGAACGACCCGCTCTCAAGGTTTCGGCGAGGTCAGCGTTCCCCTGCCCGGTCAAGATGGGGGCCGACCGGGCGCAGCGCCTCGGGGACCGAAGATCCTGGTCGGCGCGTCCCCGGACTCGCCCGTGCACGGCACGAACATCCGCGCGGCGGGCGGACCCGCCACGGGGACGCAGGCGGAGATCTCCATGGCTTCGTCCGGCTCCAGCATCGTCCTCGTGTTCAACGGGGGGCCCAGCGGATCGGGCTTCGCGACCTCGGTGAACGGAGGGGTGACGTTCCAGGCGATGGCGAGCCCGCCGGTTCCCATGGGGGCCAACCCCTGTTGCGATCCGGGGGTGGTGGCCGACACCTTCGGGCGCTTCTACTTCGTCCAGCTCTTCCGCAACGACGGCGCCGGCAATTGCACCAACTCCCTCCACGTCTCGAACGACGGCGGGCAGACGTTCTCCAACATCGTGGGGTCGCCGTTCTCCTTCGGACCGGGCGCCGACTTCCCCGACATGCCCCACCCGGGCATCGACCGCGAGAACCTGGTCGGGGGGCAGCCCCAGCTCTACGTCTTCAGCCGCCACTTCACCTCCGGCATCAACTGCCCCCAGACCGGGGGAAGCGGGACGGTGCAGGGCGAGGTCGTCTGCTCGACGAACGGGGGCACGGCCTGGACCGCGCCCATCGTGCTCGCGCCCTTCACCGACACCGCCCACCTCGCCACCGGCTCCGATGGCAGCGTCTACATCGTCGGCAACGGCATCGGCGGCATGATGGGCACCACCCGCATCCTGCTCCGCCGCTCGACCAACAGCTGCAACGCGGGCCTCGCCTTCGGCGCCGCGGTGACGGTCGCCGACAACCTGACCTTCGGCGCGGTCGGCGTCGACCGCGAGTTCCCGCAGCCCTACGTCGCGGTGGACCGCGAGAATCCCAACATCGCCTACGTGGCCTGGTCCTCGGATCGGCTCACCGGCAACGGCGACCGCGACATCTTCCTGGCCCGTTGCACCTTCGCCGGAACCGCGGGCACCTGCGGCGCTCCCGTCCGCGTCAACGACAATCCCACCGCCGACGGCACGTCCCAGTACTTTCCCATGCTGTGCGTGGACCCCGGCAACACGATCAACCTCTCCTGGAACGACCAGCGCGCCGGAGGGCGGAGCACGGCGATCTTCCACGCGGAGGCGAAGCGGACGGGCTCGTCGCTCAGCGTGGGAACGAACTTCCTCGTCTCGGAGGCCAACTTCACCCCCGCCAACTTCGGCGGGACCCCGGACTACGGCGATTACAACGAGAACAACGACGCCTGCGACGGCGAGCACCTGTACGCGGCCTGGACGTCGCAGGTGAGCCCTCCCGGCATCACTCCCGCCTCCACCGATCCCGACGTGTTCTTCGCCGTCATCAACAACCTCGCCGACATCAACGTCCAGGCCCCCCTCGACTTCGGCGACGTCTGCGGGGACGCAAGCGCGGTGCGCAGCCTCACGATATCGAGCGTGGGCGACGAGTTCCTCCAGGTCACGAGCGTGAGCCGGATCAGCGGAAGCACGGACATCGTGGTCGAGCCGAGCCCTCCGAATCCCGTGCTCCCCTCCCTGATTCCGCCGGGAGGGCAGCTTTCCTTCGACGTGCGCTGCACACCGTCGAGCCCGGGCCTGAAGACGGCGACGATCCGGGTGGCGAGCAACGACCCCGACGAGCCCACCCTGGACCTGACCGCGCGGTGCAACGGAGCCTCCCCGAACATCGAGCTGGTCGTGGCCGACAGCGGTGAGTTCGGCGATCACTGCTCGGGGACCTTCACCGACCTCGACATCACCGTCAACAACAGCGGAAGCTGCGGGCTCCGCATCACCAACATCACGTCCTCCTCGCCCGCCTTCTCCCCTCCGTCGGTGCTCTCCTATCCGCTGCTCGTCGCCCCCGGCGCCTCGCTTCCGGTGCCGATCCGCTTCAACCCCGCGAGCGCCGGCCCCAAGTCGGCGGACATCACCTTCTTCAGCAACGACCCGGTGACGCCCACGCTGGTCGCCCACGTCACCGGGAACGCGCCCCCGGGCATGCCCGTGGCCACCGGACAGCTGGACTTCGGAACGCTCTGCATCGGCGCCTCCAAGACGGACAGCATCCACCTCTGCAACGCGGGCGAGCCGTGCGCCCTGCTGGTGACGCGGGTCCAGCTCGTGGGGCCCGACTGCGACGACCTCACCCTGGTCAGCCCCAGCCCGCCGCCGACGCCGGCCACTCCGCTCGCACTTTCCCCGGCCCAGTGCACCGACTTCGTCGTGAAGTTCCAGCCCGACGACTTCGTCGCACCCGACTGCCATTTGGAGGTGGACACCGACGATCCGGCCCATCCCACTCTCACGTTCCCCATCACCGCCGCCGTCGGGAAGCCGGTCATGGTCGTGGTGCCTCCCGATCTCACCGGCGACTTCGCGTTCCCTCCCACGGTGTTGGACGCGGACGGCCATCTGGGCTGCTACAGCGACGAGGAGCTGAAGATCAAGAACGCGGGCATTTGCCCTCTCGTCATCACCAACGTCGTTGCGGCCCCCTCCACCGCCTTCAAGATCGTCAATCCCCCGACGTTCCCGGTGACGCTGCAACCGAACACGGGCCATCTCGAGGTGGAGGTGCGGTTCGATCCCACGGTCTCCACGGGCACGGCGCTCTTCCCCGAGGAGACGACGGGCACGCTCACGATCTCCAGCAATGACCCCGTCACCGATCCGGTTCGCGACCTCTGCGGGGAGGCGGTGGAGAGCAGCGGAGCGCGCGTGCTCGTCCTGGACGAACACGGCAACCCCGTCGGAAACCTCGACCGGATCACGCTCGACAGCTCGAACGTGAGTCCGCCCGTGCATCTGCTGCAGCAGAACGTCCCGCTCATGTCCGCGACCGTCTGCGGGAACACCGTGAAGTTCCACCTGAATCGGGAGAATCTGGCTCCCACGACGCATTCCGGGTCCTACACGGTGAAGGCCAAGGAAGGAGACGACGACGGCCAGAAGACCTTCCAGCTCGGCAAGTGCGAGTTCGAACGCATCCAGCTGAAGCTGGATGACAACCACCATCACTGACGGCGGCCCGGGCGGGGCACGGCGAGAGAGCTGGCCCCGCCCTCCCCACTACTCGAAGTAGCCGTTCACGTCGAGGATGGCGTGAGTCGTGCCGCTCGCCTGGTTGCAGCGCACGGCGAGCCCGGCCGAGGGCCCGGTCATGATGATCGCGTTGTTGCCCCGGGTCTGGCCGGCGGAGTAGTTGATCGCCGCGGTGGTGGCCGAGCCTCCGGCGGGAAAGAGGGACAGGTTGCCGCCGAGCGTGGGGCCGGCGACCGTGATGTTCAGCGAGACGGCGCGGGCGGTGGCGGGGATGCCGCAGCGGCCCGCGAGGTTGAAGGTCCGCGTGGCCCCGGCGGTGAGGGCCGGGCCCGCGTACTGTCCGTTCGGGGTGGTGCGCGTGTCGGCGACCCGGCAGGGCGCCACGGTGTAGAAGCTCGTGGCCGGAGGCGTGCTGCTGGTCAGTGACGTCACGGCGAGGGTGGCCGAGCGAGCGGGGAGGCTCAGGTCGAGGATGCCGGCGGTGGGGCTGGCCGAGCCCGCCGCCGCGAGCCGGCTGCTGGCCGTGAAGCGGAAGAGGGTGGCGGGCAGGGTGAAACCCCCGACCACGCTGATGGCGACGCTGCGGGAGCTGGTGTGCTTGTTGAAGAGCAGCAGGTACAGGGTGTTCCCGTTGCGCACCGCGTACGCGCCCACCTGGTCGACGCTCGTGGAGAGGGCGCGCACGGTGTCGCCCGTGACCTGGCCGCCCAGCCCGTTGTAGTCGAGATAGAGCAGGAACGCATCCTCGACCCGGCTCCCGTCCGCGGGCGCGACCCAGCGGGTGGCGAGATCCACTCCCTCGCGGCCGAACACCGCCAGCACCTCCGCCTGGGCGAGGGCCGAGCTCGGCCCCTCATCGTTGCCCCAGTTGTACTCGGAGACTGCGATCCGCGGACGCGCCGCCGCCGCCGCCCCGGTGAACCGGCCGTCGATCCAGGCTTTCAGCCGGGCGATCAGCTTGACCGGCCCCATCCCCATGTCGTTGATCCAGGACTCGTCGAGGTAGGTGGGGTCGTAGAGGCTCTTGACCGTGCGCAGGCGGAGGGCCGAGGTCGCGGCCGATTCGTCGTCGGAAAGGGCGACCCCGGCGGCCTGGGGGTAGTAGTGCACGTCCAGGTAGTCGACCAGCTTCACGCCGTGGGCGACGTAGTAGTCGGCGACCTGCTTCAGGTACCAGTCGGTGAAGTCCAGGTTGCCGTGAGCGGCGCGGTCGGGTCCCGGACCGCAGCCGTCGAGGGCGGAGAAGAAGTAGGCGCACCAACCCCAGTCGGCGGGGCCCAGAACCTTCGCGTTCGGGTCCTGGGCCTTGATGGCGGCGGCGTAGTCCCGCGTGCGCTGCCACATCTCGTCGTACGAGGTCTTCTGGGGGTGCACGTCGCGGTGGGTATAGGGCCAGAGGAACGGCTCGTTGTCGAGGGCGAAGAGCCTCACCCCCCCCGCCCCCGCGGTCCCCACCCGCGAAGCGATGTGCTGCATCCAGCCCGTCACGAAGCTCGGGCCGACGACCCGCGAGGTGTCGGTCGGGTCGTTGCCCGTGACGTCCGTGCCGTTCGTGTGGACCCCGTTCCCGGCGTCGGGGTTGCACCAGGAGGGGAAGCCGGTGACGGTGCATTCCGTCTGCTGCTGCGGGCCGTACTTCGCGACCGAGAAGCCCCAGCGCCGCGTCCGGTCGATGGGCGTCCAGCCCATGACGGGGACGGTGAGCAGGACCTCTCCCCCCGCGCTCCGGGTCTCGTCGATGAAGTGGTCGGAGGAGGAGTTGTTCGGGAGCTCCGACGGGTTCGGATTGTCGTTCTCGATGTTGTAGAAGAACCAGTCGCTGGCCCGGTTGTTGATGTCGTCCTCCCAGGAGTAGCGCGTCGTCGCGTTCCCGCCCCAGCGCCGCACCGGCCAGTGCAGATGATTCGCCTGGGCCACGCTGCCGAAGTTGACGCCGTAGATGAGGGGCGAGATCGGCCGGCGGTCCGCGCCCGGGTCGACGCTCACGGTGACGTCGGCGGCCAGCAACGGCCGGCCGCCCGCGGCCAGCACGAGGGCCAGGACGATGCGGGGGAGCCCCCGGGTTGGCCCGGAGAAAGGCATGACCGTCGGAAGGTAGCCGCGGCGGTGAGCCGCCGCGGTGGGCCTCGTCACAGGGCCGCGCGTCGCCGGCCGTTTCCCGCAAGGTTCCAGGGTTATGTTGCTATAACATACCCAATATGGCATATTACTGCAATGGACTTTCGGTCCGTGCTCGCGATCGTCGCCGATGAGCCCGTGTTCGAAACGGGCTTCCTACTCGCGGGCCCCGTCGATCCCGCCGATGTCCGGCGGCAACTGTCACGCTGGGTGAGAAGTGGCCGGCTCCTTCAGCTCCGGCGAGGCTTGTACGCCCTCGCCCCCCCCTACCGGAAGACGGCGCCGCATCCGTTCCTGGTGGCCAACCGCCTCGTCCGCGGGTCTTACGTGAGCCTCCAGTCGGCCCTCGCCTACCACGGCCTCATTCCGGAGCACGTGCCCGTCACCACCAGCGTCACCACCGGCCGTCCTCAGCGCCGGGAGAATGCCTTTGGCTCCTTCGAGTACCGCCACGTCCGCCCGGAGCGACTGACTGGATATCGCGTGGAGAGACTCGGGGGCGGCCAGGAAGCCCTCGTGGCGACACCCGCGAAGGCCTTGGCGGATCTCGTCTACCTCGTGCCCGGCGCCGACTCGCGAGCGTATCTGGCGGAGCTGCGACTCGAGCGGAAGCTCGACCCCGCGGAGCTGCTCGATCCGAGGGCGGGTGACCGGCCCAAGATCCGTCGCGCCTTCCGCCGCCTGGCCGCCCTCGGCCGAGGAGCAGCCGTGAAGGAGCGGCTCCGCGAGCTCCTCCAAGGCGCGGCCGCCGGTCCCGCAGCCCGCAACCTGGCCCGCGAGTTCCTCCAGGCCTTCATCCTCGCCGCGCTCCAACGAGCCGGGGCCATGGTCCCCCTGGCCTTCCAGGGGGGCACGGCGTTGCGCTTCCTCTACTCCATCCGGAGACACTCGGAGGATCTCGACTTTTCTCTGGAGCGGCCGGCCGCCGGTTACGACTTCCGCGGCTACGTCGCATCAATCGGCGCCGACCTGCGGAGGGAGGGATACGACGTCGATTTGGCGAGGGTGAGCGACCAGAGGGCCGTGCACAGTGCCTTCGTGCGCTTTCCAGGGCTGCTCCATGAGCTCGGCCTCTCCGGCCACCGCGAGGAGTCCTTGTCGGTCAAGCTCGAAGTGGACAGCAGGCCCCCGCCCGGCGCAGGACTCGAGACCACGGTCGTCCGCCGCCACATGCTCCTGCGAATCCAGCACCACGACCGCCCTTCCCTGCTGGCCGGCAAGCTGCACGCCATCCTGCAGCGTCCCTATCCCAAGGGCCGTGACTTCTACGACCTCGTCTGGTACCTGAGCGATCCCACTTGGCCCCCCCCGAACCTTGTCCTGCTGAACAATGCGCTCGCCCAGACGGGCTGGACGCGCCCGCCGCTCTCGAAGACCAGCTGGGTGAGCGTCGTGCGCGCCCGGCTCCGATCAGTCCGATGGGAGGCGCTGGCCGACGATGTGAGGCCGCTACTCGAGTCTCCCGAAGATCGGGCGCTCCTCACCCGCGAGACGATCACCCGCCTGCTGGATCAGCGTACGCCGCAAGCGGCCGCCCCTCCCTTGCGTCCGAAGGGTCGACGTCGCGGCCGGCGCTGAGATCCGCGGGACCCCCACCTCGAGGTGCTTTAGAATGCTTCTTCGACCTTCGTCACTCGTCGAGTGCCCGCGTGCCCGAGAAGCTCATCCTCCGGAACTTCCAGTCGGCCGGCGACATCGTGATGCTGACGGCCGCGGTGCGCGACCTGCACCGCTGCTACCCCGAGCGTTTCCTCACCGACGTCCGGACCTCCTGCGCGGATCTCTGGGTCGGCAACCCCTGGCTCACCCCTCTCGACGAGGGCGATGCCTCGGTGCGGGTGGTGGACTGCCACTACCCGATCATCCACCAGTCCAACACGACCCCCTACCATTTCCTCTTCGGCTTCATCGAGTACCTGAACGACCTGCTCGGCCTGCGGATCCGCCCCACCGAGTTCCGAGGCGACGTCCACCTCACGACGGAGGAGAAGGAGTGGTTCACCCGGGTGGAAGAGACGAAAGGCCCGGCCCGACCCTTCTGGCTGTTCGCGTCGGGGGGCAAATGGGACTACACGATCAAGTGGTGGGACGCCGCGCGCTACCAGGAGGTGGTCGACCACTTTCGGGATCGGATCGACTTCGTGCAGGTGGGCGAAGCACACCACCACCACCCGCCGATCGACGGGGTGATCGACCTGCGCGGCAAGACCGCCCTCCGGCAGCTCGTCCGGCTCATGTACCACGCGCAGGGTGCCGTCTCCGCGGTGAGCCTGCTGATGCACCTCGCGGCGGCGGTGGAGGTCAAGCCGGGGATGCCGAGGAATCGCCCCTGCGTCGTCATCGCGGGCGGGCGCGAGCCCCCGCACTTCACGGCCTACCCCCACCACCAGTTCATCCATACCGTGGGCGCGCTGCGCTGCTGCGACAACGGCGGCTGCTGGAAGTCGCGCACCCTTCCCCTCGGCGACGGGGACGAGAAGGACCGGCCGGAGGAGCTGTGCGTGGACGTGGTCGGACACGCTTCCGCGCTGCATGCACATGATCACGTCCGCCGAGGTGATCCGGCGCATCGAGGGCTACTTCGAAGGGGGCGCCCTCTCCTACCTACCCGTCGCCGGCACCGCCGACCCCGCCCGGTTGTGATCAGGGTCACCACTGGATCAAACGGCTCATATCGCGTAAAGGGGCAAGTCGCTATACTCAACAATCAAGTCTCACGGGGGCGTGAGAAAGGTAGACTCATGACCTCCGACAAGAAGCGGAAGCAGAAGAAGGCTGGACAGCGGAACACGGAGGAGCTCCGCACGGAGCGCCGCGATTTCCTGATCCTGCTCTCGGGGGGGGCGACCCTGCTCGGGATGGGCCCCCTGTTTGGCTGCGGAGGCGACAGCCCCACCGACCCGACCTCCTCGAGCAGCAGCTCCCCGACGAGCAGCTCCTCTTCGAGCTCGAGCTCCGCCACCAGCAGCAGCAGCTCGTCCACGAGCTCCAGCTCGTCCGGCAGCAGCTCGTCGAGCGGCGGCTCGTCGAGCAGCAGCTCGTTCAGCGGCTCGAGCTCGAGGTCCGCTCTTCGCTGAGGGCCCGGCAGTCTACTTCTTCAGGCTGAGCAGGTAGGCCGTCAAGGCCTCGAGGTCGGGGTCCGAGATCTTGTCCGCGCCGTAGGTGGGCATGGCCGGCTTCCGCGTGGCCTTCGCTTTCTCCGTCATGTCCTTGGGGGTGCGGACCCAGGCCTTGATCTCGTCCGCCTTGAGCTTGCTCGCCACCTCTTCGAGCGCGCCTTTCGGGTTGCCCACTCCCCCGATGGAGTGGCACGTCTTGCACTTCGGCATCGCGGCGTCGAAGACCTTCTTGCCCTTCTCCACGGCCGAATCCTCGGCGAACGCCGTCGCCGCGACTCCCAGGACTCCCAGCGTGAAAGCGGCGAACGCGGCCACGGCTCTCCCTCGGTTCATGCAGCCCCTCCTCGAGTAAACCAGCCGGGTGATTGTCGTGTGCCGGAAGGGAGGACGCAAGAGAAACGCGAGAGAAACGACTGGATCAAATGCATCATGTCGTCTATTCTCTACGCCGTCGTAATCTGAAGGGATTGGCATGAGCGTGCTGGAACGGATTCGCCAGGGGGCCCGCCTGGCCTTCCACCTGGGAGACAACTGGATCAGCCTCCTGGGGGCGGCGCTCACCACCGCCTCCGCCCTCACCCTCCTCTGGTTCTGGTTCCTCGAGATCTCGAGCCCCCACCCCGTCCACCCCTACGCGGGGATCGCGCTCTTCCTCATCCTCCCCGCCCTGTTCGTGTTCGGTCTCGCCATCATTCCCGTGGGCATCGTCCGACGGCGGCAGCGCCTGGCCCGCGAAGGCCGAATCCCCGCGGAGTACCCCCGCATCGACCTGCACTCTGCGGCCGTCCGGAACGTCATCCTCCTGGCGGGCGGGGCCACCGTACTGAACGTCACCTTGCTGGGCACCGCGACCTACAAGGGCGTCGAGTACATGGACTCGAACCAGTTCTGCGGCCTGACCTGCCACAAGGTGATGGCTCCCGAGTACAGCGCCTTCCTCGACTCGCCGCACTCGCGGGTGGGCTGCGTGCAGTGCCACATCGGGCCGGGCGCCGGCTGGTTCGTGAAGTCCAAGCTCTCCGGGGTGCGGCAGGTCTTCGCGGTCACGCTCGACACCTACTCGCGACCCATCCCCAGCCCCGTGCACGACCTTCGCCCCGCCCGGGAGACCTGCGAGCAGTGCCACTGGCCGGAGAGGTTCGTGGGGGACAAGTTCGTGGTCCGGACGAAGTACGCGGACGACGAGAAGAACACCCCGTCCACGACCGTGCTCGTGCTCAAGGTCGGCGGCCGCAACGGGAACGGCTCCGTGGGAATCCACGGCCGTCACCTCGATGCCGAGGGGCGCGTCAGCTACGTCTCCACGGACGGACGGCGTGAGCTGATTCCGAAGGTGACCTACCGCGGCGACGACGGGGCGCTCCTGGACTACGTTTCCGAGGAGGTCAAGGCGTCCCCCGCCGACCTCGCCCGCGGCGAGACGCGGAAGATGGACTGCCTCGACTGCCACAATCGCCCCAGCCACGCCTTCGAGCTGCCGGAGCGTGGAGTGGACCGCGCGATCACGGAGGGCCGGGTCAGCCGCGACCTGCCCTTCGTCAAGAAGAAGGCGGTGGAGCTGCTCCGCCAGGAGTACCCGGATCGGGCCACCGCGGAGAAGCAGATCGCCGACGGCCTCCTCGACTTCTATCGCACCGGCTACCCCGAGGTCTATCGCCAGCGCCGGGCCGCGGTGGAGAGCGCCAGCGTCGCCGTGAAGGCCGTCTACCTGCGCAACGTGTTCCCGAGCATGAAGGTCACCTGGGGAACGCACCCTAACCACATCGGGCACGAGGACTTCCTGGGTTGCTTCCGCTGCCACGACGAGTCGCACAAGGCCAGCGACGGGCGTACCATTACCCAGGATTGCGGCGCGTGCCACACGATCTTGGCCCAGGACGAGACGAACCCCAAGGTCTTGGCCGACCTGGGGCTGGTGCCGGCCCCTGGACCCTGAGGCTCAGGGGCCCTGAATCATCTGATCTATTCATCCCGACCGAAGCGATCAAGTACATTACGCGCGTGAAGCAAGCACTCGAGGTGGACCCGACCGTATCCGCTCCGACCATCTTCCTGACCCGTTCGGAGGTGTCGAAGCTCCTCGGCGTCTCTCCCAACACGATCACGCGTTGGGCGCGCGAAGGCCGGCTGCCCTGCCAGGTGACCCTGGGCGGGCATCACCGGTTCGAGCGCGAGCTCGTGGAGCAGCTACGCAAGAGCCTCTACCGGGCGGGGGTCGGTCCGAGCTGATCGCGTCCGGTCCGCCGTACAGATCCAACCCCGAACCCGCACCGGGACGCCAGGGCCCGGCTGCGGTGACCCAAGTCCTGGTGAAGGGGGGAAGGTCGATGCGCGTGCTGCTTCGATCCCTGCTGGTTCTCGTCTGTACCTGTACCGGGCCGGCCTGGCTCGCCCGGGCCGAAGACACGAGCGTCGCCCTCCAAGCGGCGGCGACTCCCAAGGCCGCCGACGTCAAGGCGATCAACGTCGACGACTGCAAGACCTGCCACGAGCCCGCGTTCTCCAGCTCGTTCCTGCACAGCAAGCACGCGGGCCTGGAGCAGAGCTGCCAGAACTGCCACGCGGGGGCGGCCGAGCATTCCCAGGGCAGGATGGAGGGCAACGAGACGAAAGGCCCGTCGATCACGGCCCTGAAGCCGGCCGAGATCAACAAGACCTGCCTCACCTGCCACGAGAAAGGGCACAACCAGGCGAGCTGGATGGGCAGTGCCCACGCCCGCCGCGGGCTCGCCTGCACCCAGTGCCACGCGGTCCACGCGTTCGAGTCGCGGGAGAAGCAGCTCAAGACGTCGACCGCGTCCGCGGTCTGCGAGAGCTGCCACACCGCCATCCGGGCCCAGGGGATGCGGACCTCCCACCACCCGGTGCGCGAGGGCCTCATGGAGTGCACGAGCTGCCACAACCCGCACGACGGCAGCCGCCCCAAGATGATCAGGGCGGACTGGACGAACGAGCTGTGCTACCAGTGCCACACCGAGAAGCGCGGCCCCTTCCTCTGGGAGCACGCGCCCGTGCGCGAGAACTGCCTGAACTGCCACAACCCGCACGGCTCCAACCACGACAAGCTGCTCGTGGCCAAGATGCCCTACCTCTGCCAGCGCTGCCACCTCAACACGCGCCATCCCGGCACGTTCTACGACGGCCGCGTGGGCGGCGGCTCTCTCGGGCTCGCCAGCAACCGCGCGGTCGAGCACGCCTGCAAGAACTGCCACCAGAACGTCCACGGGGGCAACGCGCCCTCCGGGCCTTATCTGGGGCGGTAGGGAGGAAGCCATGAAGCGAATCATCTTCACGCTCGCACTCGTGACCGTGGCCCTCCCCGCGCTCGCCGACGAGGCCTCCGATTTCAGCACCGGCACCGTGACCTTCGGGCTGCAGCAGCGCGACGTGGACACCGTTTCCTCGAAGTTCTACGAGTACCGCTCCATCCCCGACGGCGGGGTCGCCCCCTACTTCTCCTTCAAGGGCAAGAAAGGCGACTTCCGCTGGGACCTCTTCGGCCGCGACGTCACCCAGGGCGACCAGCGGTACTACGGGACGGCCGAGGGCAAGAGCTGGCAGTTCCATGCCGACTTCACGGGCGTCCCCCACTCCTTCGGGAACGACGGCAAGAGCATCCTCAACATCGACGAGCCGAACGAGTGGCGGTTCAGCGATACGCTGCAGTCGATCTACCAGGCCCAGCTCATCCCCGCCCAAGCGGCAAGGCGAATCGACTACGACTGCAAGCCTCGGCCGGGCTTCGTTCCCCCCGCGAACTGCCTGAGCCTCTTCGCGATGGTCTCCCCCACCCTCGATTCCCACCCCGCCGACATCGACATCAAGCTGCAGCGGGATCGCACGAACCTGAGCTTCTCGCTCACGCCGGGCGCGGGCAACTTCGACGTCGGGGTCACCTACTTCCACGAGAAGCGCACGGGGAGCCGGACCAACAACGGGACCTCCTTCGGCTTCGGCAACGTGGTGGAGACCTACGATCCCATCCGGTACATCACCCAGGACCTCGGCGTGAACGCGACCTTCCAGGGCGACTGGGGCAACGCCTTCGCCGCGTTCGACTACAACGACTTCACCGACAAGTGGGACACCTTCCTGTGGGAGAACCCCTTCCGGGCCACCGATTCCACGGACGCCAGCGCCTACCAGTCCCCGAGCAACACCTCCGTGAACGGGCCCGTCTTCGGCCGATACGCCCTCCCCCCGAGCAACCAGGCCTGGGCGTTCAAGGGCGGAACCACGCTCCACCTCAGCCCGAAGACGCGCCTCACCGCGGACGGCCAGGTCGGCCGGTGGACGCAGAACGAGCAGCCGTTCATCCCGTTCACCACCAACACCTCCATCCGGATCCCCGACGGACGGGACGCCACGAACCCGGCCAACCTGCCCGCCCACAACCTCGACGGCCAGATCGACGTGCTCGCCCTCAACGGGTTCTTCACCACCGGCCTCGGCAGCAAGCTCCGCCTGAACGCGCGCTACCGCTTCTACGAGAACGAGAACAAGACCCCGCGCATCCGCTTCGAGGAAGGCTACGTCCGCTTCGACGCGGCGTGGGAAGACATCCCCCGCATCACCGTGCCCAACGGCTTCAAGAGCAACCTGTTCGACGTCTTCGCCACCTTCGACCTGGGAAGCCGGTTCGACCTCGAGGCGGGCTGGCGGTGGCAGAAGGTCGAACGCGCCTACCGCGAGACGGAGCACACGACCGAAAACACGCTGCGTGTGGCCGCCGACTTCGGGGTGGGAGGAGGCTTCACCGCCCGTGGGATCTACGAGCACGGCACGCGCGATTTCGACGCCTACAACCCCGCGGAGGCCGAGGAGCACTCCTTCCTCGTGCCGGGAGATCCCGCCAACCAGACCGTCCTCCGTCGGTACGACCAGGCCAAGCGCGATCGCGACCGCCTCGGCCTCCAGGCCCAGTGGAGCGGGGGCAAGTTCAACCTGAGCGCCGGCTACTTCTGGAACCGCGACCAGTACGACGACACGCCGGTTTCGTGCAACGCCGACTTCAACGGCATCGTCGGCGATTCCGCGCGGTTCTGCACCGGCGGCGTCTCCACACCCCTGGGGCTGATGGAGGCGAAGTACAAGACCTTCAGCCTCGACGCCGACTTCTCGCCGAACGACAAGGTCGACATCTACGCGTTCTACTCGCGCGAGGACATCTCCGACTACCAGACGGGCCGGCAGAGCGGCGCGACCGTCACCTTCGACCCCACCTTCAACTGGGACTCCAACGTGGACGACAAGGTCAACTCGATCGGCGCGGGCGCGGACTTCACGCTCGTCCCCGACAAGTGGTTCCTCTACGTCTTCTACCGGTACCAGAAGGTGGACGGTAACAACGCCTTCACCGCCGGCCCCGGCACGCGGCCGCCGACGACGGGCCCGGTGGAGAACATCCCGAACTACGACGACACCGAGATCAACCACTTCGCGGGCCGGGTGAAGTGGCAGTTCGCCTCCGCCTGGGCCGCCACTCTCGGCGGCTGGTGGGAGAAGTACGTGTACGTCGACTCCCAGACCGGGCAGGTGCTCTACTACATGCCGGCGTCCTTCTTCCTGAATCCGGTCAACGGCGACTACAACGGCTGGGTGGGCTACCTGAACCTGACCTACAAGTTCTAGCCCGGCCGTGCCCTCGGGGCCGGGGCGTCTTCGGGCGCCCCGGCCCGACCTTTCGAGCGTGGGTGATGACGAGCCTGGCCGAAGAAACGGGCCGCTACGAAGCCGACGCCCTCCTCCGGGACGGCCAGCCCGTGCACATCCGTGCGATCCGGCCCGAGGACAAGGAGCGTCTCCAGGAGCATTTCCATAGCCTGGGCAAGGAATCCGTCTACAATCGCTTCTTCGGCCCCAAGCTCGACCTGACTCCCGCGGAGCTGTGCCAGTTCACCGAGCTGGACTTCGAGCGCCGCGTGGGCCTCTTTGCCGTGCGGCGATGCGAGGGGCGGGAAGAGGTCCTGGGCGTGGCGCGCTACGTGGTGCTCGACGAGCCGGGCCCGCGCCGGGCCGAGATGGCGGTGGCGGTGAGCGATCACGACCAGGGAATGGGCGTGGGCACGGTGCTCCTCCAGCACCTGGCCCGCATCGCGGTCGGGCGCGGCATACGGACGTTCGAGGCCGACGTGCTCGGCGGCAACGATCGCATGATGAGGATGCTCCGCCACAGCGGGCTGCCCATGGCCTGCTCGAGGGACGGAGGGGTGCTGCACGTGTCCGTGCACGTCGAGGAGACCGTGGCCGAGGGAGGGCGTGGATGAAGATAACGGACAGGCTCAAGGTGGAGCACGGGGTGTTCCTGCTCCAGGCCCGGCGACTCGAAGACCTGGTACAGAAGGCGGCGCCCGCCGAGGTCTTGCGCGCGACCCTCGAGACGCTCGCCGACGCCGAGGAGTGGCACTCGCTGCTCGAGGACCGACTTCTCTACCCGGCGCTCGCCGAGACCCTGGGACCCGACAACGTTCACCTGCTGGAGGTAGGGCAGGACCATCGTGACCTTCGCTCCCTCGCGGACAAGGTCCGCACACGCGCGTTCGCATCGGAAGACGTGACGGCCTACGTGCAGAGACTCCGCGCCCACCTCGAGCGCGAGATCCACGGCATCTTCAAGCTTGCGGAGCTGCGGATCTCGCCGGAGCGGCTCTCCGGCATGTGCAACTGGGACGCCGAGCACATCTTCGAGGAGGCGGGCAAGCGCGAGGAGTGGATCAAGTCGCTGGAATGAGCCCGCGTCTCTTACCGATTCGGCCCCACCCCCCGCAAATCTAGCGCGCCGACCCCCTCCCGGGTCGCTTTCCGCCGCGAGTTCCCCCAATGGCACGGTGGCCAGGAGTTTGCACCTTGGGAGGCCGGAGGGCCCGAATGCCCGAAGCGGTCGAACGCCCCAAGCCGTTCCTGCTCCCCCAATACTGCAAGGGATGTGGTCGGTGCATCGAGGCCTGCGCACTGCACTGCATCGAGGCGGGCACCGAGATCGACCCGGCCACCGGGCTCGTCCCGGTGCTCCTCCACCTGGAGAACTGCTCCGGCTGCGGCCTCTGCTTCGAGGCCTGTCCCGAGCCCTACGGCCTGCAGCCGGAGTCCATGGAGACGGGCTTCGAGCTCCAGGACCCCGTCGCGGTGCTGGGGCCCCGGCCGACGACCGCCCCCGAGCCCGAGGAGATCCCGGACGAACTCCTCGCTTTGCCGGAGAGCCGCCCGCTCTTCGTGAAGGGCACGTACGCCTCCGCGATCGGGGCCCTCCTCGCGGGCTGCCGTCACTTCTTCGGCTATCCCATCACCCCCTCCACGGAAGGGGCCGAGCTGATGGCAAGGCTGCTCCCGAAGCTGGACGGCGTCTTCCTCCAGGCGGTGAGCGAGGTCGCGACCGTGAACATGCTCTACGGCTGCGGGGGAGCGGGGCTGCCCGCCCTGACCTTCACCTCCTCCCCCGGCTTCAGCCTCATGCTGGAAGGAATCTCCTACATGGTGGGGGCCGAGGTCCCGGGCGTGTTCGTGAACGTGATGCGCGGAGGTCCCGGCCTCGGCAACATCGCCCCCGAGCAGGCGGACATCAAGCTCGCCTGCCGCGGCCTCGGCCACGGCAACACCCACGCGATCGTGCTCGCGCCGGCCACGCCCCAGGAGATGCTCGACCTCACGCAGCTCGCCTTCGAGCTGGCCTTCCGTTACCGCAACCCGGTCGTGGTTCTCTGCGACGGCTACCTGGGCCAGATGACGGGCAAGGTGCAGCTCCCCCGGACGGCGCGGAAGCCCGGCCGGCCGAAGTGGGCGGTCTGGGGCGATAGCACTCATCGCCGCAACCTCATCTCGTCGATCCACCTGAGCGAGACCGACCTCGAGGCCCACAACCGCAACCTGGATCGCAAGTACACCCGCATCTCCGAGCACGAGCAGCGCGCCGACCTCTACCGCTGCGAAGACGCGGAGGTGCTGCTCGTGGCTTGCAACACCCCGGCCCGCATGGCCAAGGGCGCGGTGGAGAACCTGCGGGCGCGCGGGGTCAAGGCCGGCCTCTTCCGGCCGCAGACGCTCTGGCCCTTCCCCATCCGGCTCCTGAGGCCGCTCTTGCGCCGGGGGCAGCGGCTGGTGGTGGTGGAGGCGAGCAGCGGCCAGCTCGAGGACGAGCTGCGGCTGGCCCTCAGCCACGCGGGCGTCCCCCACGGACGCGGGTTCATCGAGCACGTGCGGCGCCAAGGGGGCGTGCTCCCCTCCGCCGGCGAGATCGTGGAGCACGTGCTGCTCGGGCACTGGGCACCCACGAAAGGGGCTTTACCGGCATGAGCATCTTCTACGAGCGCTTCGAGCGCCACGACCAGGGCCGCGGCATCAAGGGCCAGAGCACCCACTACTGCCCCGGGTGCGGCCACGGCCTCGTCCACAAGTACCTCGCGGAGGCCATCGAGGAGCTGGGAGTCCAGGACCGCACGGTGGCGATCTCTCCGGTGGGCTGCAGCGTCTTCCTCCATTACTACCTCGACGTGGGCAACTCCCAGGCCGCCCACGGACGCGCGCCCGCGGTGGCCCTCGGTCACAAGCTCGCCAACCCGGACGCGGTCGTCGTCAGCTATCAGGGCGACGGGGACCTCGCCTCCATCGGCCTCGCCGAGATCTTCCAGGCCTCCCAGCTCGGGATCCCGATCACCGTCGTCTTCGTGAACAACGCGGTCTACGGGATGACCGGAGGGCAGCTCGCCCCCACCACGCTCATGGGCCAGACCACCGCCACCAGCCCCTACGGCCGCGACCGCTTCGCGGGCGAGCCCCTCCGCATGTCGGAGCTCGTGGCCCAGCTCGAGGGCCCCATCTACGTCGAGCGCGTGGCGCTCTTCGACGCCAAGCAGCGGGTCCGCGCCCAGAAGGCGATCCGGAAGGCGGTCCGCCTGCAGGTCGAGAACCGCGGCTTCGCCTTCGTGGAAGTGCTCGCGGAGTGCCCGACCCACCTGCACATGACCCCGCTCGAGAACGAGAAGTGGGTGAAGGAGAAGATGCTCCCCGTCTTCCCGCTGGGCGTGAAGAAGGACATCGTCGGCGAGCCCTGGCCAGCCTGGAAGTCTCCCCGGTTCGATCCCCGGGAGCTGGCCGCGATCGTGGGCGCCGGCGGCGAGGCCGCCCCCCGGCACGGCCAGGGCTTTCCCCAGACCCCCTGGGGCAAGGACATCGCGATCAAGCTCGCGGGGGCGGGCGGCGACGGCGCCCAGACCGCCGCCCAGCTCGTGGCCCGGGCCGCGATCAACGAGGGCTTCGACGCCACCCACATCCCGAGCTACGGGCCCGAGTCCCGGGGCGGGACCTCCTACGCGGACGTGCGCCTGGCCGAGGAGGAAGTGCTCTCGCCGGCCGCGCCCCAGCCCCACATCCTGGTGGCGTTCAACGCCCCCAGCCTCGCCAAGTTCGGCCCTGCGGTGCCCGCGGGAGGAGTCGTTCTCTACGACCGCTCCGTGGTCGCGGCGGTGCCCGGGATGGATCCCGGGGTGCGGACGATCGGCGTCCCCTTCACGCAGATCGCGGCCGAGCTGGGCAAGGTGATGGTCAAGAACATCGTGGCGTTGGGCGCCCTCCAGGAAGCCACCGGGCTCTTCCCGAAGGAGACGTTCCTCGCCGCGATCCGCCAGGCCCTCCGCGAGAAGTGCGCCCTCGTTCCCCTCAACGAGGAGGCCTTCGCACGCGGCGCGCAGGCGGTGCGCGACGCCACGGGTGCCGCGTCGTGATTCCCGAGGCGTCGGCCCCGCGCGGCCCGACGCCGAGGAATTCCCTGGACTTCGGGATCCCTCGGGAGACGCAGGCGCACGAGCGGAGGGTGGGGCTCACGCCCTCCGGCGTGAAGACGCTGGTCCAGCAGGGCCATCGCGTCTGGGTGGAGACGGGGGCGGGGCTGTGGGCGGGGCACGCCGACGCCGACTACGAGTCGGCGGGGGCCACGATCGCGTTCAGCCGGGCGGAGGTTTTCACCCGGGCCGCGCTGCTCGTGAGCGTCCACGCCCCCCATCCGTCCGACTACGAGGCCCTCCATCCCGGGCAGGTCGTGGTCGCCTTCTGGGCCCTGCCCACGCTGCGCCCCGAGGATCTGCGGGCCCTCCTGGCCCGCGAGATCACGGCGATCGGAGCCGAGGTCATCGAGGATGCGCAGGGGAGGGCTCCCGTTCTCACCGGCATGTCCGAGATCGCGGGCAGCCTGGCCGTGACCATCGGCGCCGGCCTGCTCCTGAACGAGTTCGGCGGCAAGGGGATCCTGCTCGGAGGCGCCCCTGGAGTGCCGCCCGCCCATTTCGTCGTCTTCGGTGTGGGGGTGATGGGCCGGGCCGCGGCGCGGACCGCGGTCGGGGCGGGGGCTCACGTCACCGTCCTCGACCGCAACCTCGACCGGCTGCGCGAGGCGACCCTCGAGCTGCGCGGCCAGGTGGCCACGCTCCTTGCCACCGGACCCAACATCGAGAAGGCACTGGGATTCGCCGATCTCGTCCTGGGCGCGGTGGCCGTCCACGGCGAGCGCGCCCCCCGTCTCGTGACCCGCGAGATGCTCCGCCTCATGAAGCCCCGCAGCGTGGTCATGGATCTCTCGATCGACATGGGAGGGTGCTTCGAGACCTCCCGCCCCACCGCCTTCCCCGACCCGACCTACGAGGTGGACGGCATCCTGCACTTCTGCGTCCCCAACCTTCCCTCGGCCGCGGCCCGCTCCTCGACCCAGGCGCTGACCAGCGCTCTCCTCCCCTACCTGCTCGATGTGGGTGCCCATGGAGTGGAGCGCGCGCTCGAGCGCTGCCCCGACCTGCGGCGCGGGACCTATCTCTACCGGGGCCGCTGCGTGAAGGAGTCCCTCGCCCGCACGTTCGGCCTCCCGCTCGAGCCGCTCGCCGCACTCACGGAGACCAGATGAACTGGGCGGAGACCTACCGGAAGCGGATCACCTCGGCCGAAGAGGCCGTCCGCTCGATCAAGTCCGGCGACCACGTCTGGGTCCACGCCGGCTGCAACAACCCGGAGGAGCTGATCCGGGCCATGGTCGGCCGCCACCGCGAGCTCCGGGACGTGGAGGTCTCCCACCTGATGACCTTCGGCTGCGCGGACCACGTCGATCCCCGCTACGAGGGCTCGTTCCGGCATCGGGGCCTCTTCATCGGATCGAACGTCCGGGAGGCGGTGAACGCCGGCCGCGCCGATTTCGTCCCCGTCTTCCTCTCCGAGATCCCGCGCCTCATCCAGTCGCACATCCTCCCCGTGGACGTGGCCCTCCTCCAGATCTCGCCTCCCGACGAGCACGGCTTCTGCTCCTACGGCGTGGGGGTCGAGTGCACGAAGGCGGCAGCGGAGCAGGCGGCGACGGTCGTGGCCCTCGTGAACCGCCGGATGCCACGGTCCCTCGGCGACTCGTTCATCCACGTCTCGCGTCTGACCCATGTCGTGGAGATCGACCGCCCCGTCCGAGAGCTCCCCCGGGCCGGGGAGGTGGGGGCGGTGGCGCGGGCCATCGGCCGGAACGTGGCCGAGCTGATCGAGGACGCCTCGACGCTGCAGATGGGGATCGGCGAGATCCCCGACGCCGTGCTCCTGTTCCTGAAGGGCAAGCGGCACCTGGGGATCCACACCGAGATGTTCTCGGACGGGGTGGTCGAGCTCTTCGAGAGCGGGGTCGTCACCAACGAGGCCAAGACGCTCCACCGGGGCAAGATCGTCGCCTCCTTCGTGCTCGGCTCCAAGAAGACCTTCGACTTCCTGGACAACAACCCCTTCGTGGAGTTCCACCCCACCGACTACGTGAACGACCCCTTCGTGATCGCCCGCCACGACAAGATGGTGGCCATCAACTCCGCGCTCGCGGTGGACATCACGGGGCAGGTCTGCGCGGACTCCCTCGGCCGGTCCATCTATTCGGGGTTCGGCGGCCAGGTCGACTTCGTCCGCGGCGCCGCGCGGTCGAAGGGCGGCAAGCCCATCATCGCCCTCCCCTCCACTGCGCGCGACGGCAAGGTGTCGCGCATCGTGGACACCCTCGCCGAGGGATCGGGGGTCGTGACCACCCGGGCCGACGTGCACTACGTGGTGACCGAGCACGGGGTCGCGCAGCCTCTTCGGCAAGAGCCTGCGCGAGCGGGCGCAGGAGCTCATCGCCATCGCTCATCCCGATTTCCGGGGGGAGCTAGAGGCCGCCGCCCGCCGACGGAGCCTCTCCGCGGCATGACCGCGACGCCCACGCCGGAGTCCCTGCGCGCTTTCGCGGCAGCCCACCGCGTCACCTTCGAGATCTACCCCCATTACGAGTTCCACGAGCATCGCCGCCTCCAGACGGGCTTCGACCTCACGCTCCTCGCCCTCCGGTCGCCGCGTTGCGTGGGCGACCCCGGCTGCACGGAATGCGAGCGCGTGCACGCGCTCCTCCGGGAGATCGCCATCGCCGCCCTCCCCCACGGCTGGCAGCACGTGGCCGAGCCCTTCGAGGCCGCCTTCCACTACCGGCGCGAGACCCGGTGGCGGCCCGAGATCGAGTCGGTCGTCGAGCTGCTCCCCTACGCCCCCGCCTGGGGAGCGGTGGACGCGGAGGCACAGCGCGAGGTCGCCGAGATACGCCGGCGCCTCCACGACCTCGGCGTCTCCGACCAGGTCCGGCCTCCGATGGGAAGGGCCGCCTAGGCCGACCGGCTCAGCTCACCCAGTGGAGGACGTTGCGCAGGACCGACCAGCGCGGCTTCGGCGGCCGCGCGTCGCGTCCGAGGACCCAGTGGCTGTAGAGGGCCGGGATGGTCCCGTCCTTCTGCTTGAGGTCGATCCAGTTCGAGAGGAACCGCGCCGCCTCGATGTCGTGTCGGGCCACCGGGTAGGCGAGGGGCAGCTTGAGGATGACCGGGTGGGGGACGGCCACCGAGAAGGAAGGATGGAGAAGGGTCCGGAAGGAGCCCCGCTCCGCGGTGAAGACCAGCGCATCTACGACCGGGCCCCGCCCCTCGAAATAGTCGGTGACGCTCTCGTGCTCGAATGGGATGGGAACCCTGGTCAGGCCCGGGAACTCCCGCTGCACGAGGTCCAGCAGATAGGGGAGGTCCGGCACTGCGACCCGGAGGCCCGGAGTGCCTCGGATCCACGCCGCGTTCGAGAAGTCGCCGCGCCGATCGTCGGGGACGACGAAGGCGAGCGTCTCGTCGATGTAGTTCGACGAGTAAGACCATCCGCGCGGCCCGGCGAGTGGTCAGCAGCACCCCGGACATGACCACGTCGCACAGACCGCGTCCAGCACCTCGGCCAGGCGGCTCGCGGGGCACGGGGACGAACTCCAGCGCGACTCCGAGCTCCGCCGCCAGCATGTGGGCCATCTCCACGTCGAAACCGACCAGCTCGCCGCGGCCGTTCAGGAAGCTGTAGGGCATCGCCCCTTCGATGTAGCCCACGCGGAGTCGTCCTCGCTCCGCGCACGGCCTGCATCACGGACACGCCCTCGACCCGGCCGGAGAGGGGCTCCGTCGGAAGCTCGCGCAGGACGACAGCCTTCTGCGAGGGCGGACGTAGAGGCTGCATGCTCAGGGCCACCTGGTCCTTGTCGTAGGTCCCGACCCCCGTCGCCCGCAGGAGGAGAGCGGTGACGGCCAGCGTGCCCGCGGTCGCGCCGGCCGTCACCAGGCCGTAGCGCAGGATGCGGACGGGCGAGAAGATCAGCTTGCCCACGAGCGCGTAGGTCCCGGCGAGGGCCAGCACGACCATGTGCATGGCCGCGGCCAGGGTGCCGAAGCGCGAGTTGAGGACGCCGGTGGCGAGGAAGAGCTGGAAGGTGTCGGCGGGGACGCGCACCAGGTCCAGCAGGAACGGGATGGCCGAGTTCAGGCTGCCGAACAGGCTCACGAGCCCGGCGAGGGCGAGCTGGGCGCGGGCCGCCAGCGTGAGCACGGTGTCCGAGTACCAGGCGGCGAAGAGCACGAAGCTCAGGGAGAGTAGCTTGGCCACGTGGGGGAAGCTGTAGAAGGCGGGGACGATCACGTCCGCGGGCGCGCCTCCCTCGGTCTCGCGGGAACCCGTGCTCCTTCAAGAGCTCCTTCGAACGGTCGATGAGCGCAGGGAGGACGATGAACAGCTCTCCGGTGATGAAGGCGGTGATGAGCGGATCCTGCGTCGCCTCGAGGATCCGACGCGCGGGGATCGGGGTCACGACAGGCCACGAGCCCGGGCAGGATCCAGAGGGCGAGGAGCAGCGACAGCGCCGCGTACCCGATGAGGAAGACGCGCAGACGGCCCATCTGCTCCGTGTCCACCGTCCCCACCGTCACCGCGGCGATGGCGAAGAGGCCGATGGGAGTGAGGCGCACCGCGAACCGGTTGGCCCGCGCGAGCATGCGCTCCAGGACCTGGAGCGCGCCGAGCAGCGGCTCCTTCTTCTCGATCCCCATGAGGGCCGCGCCCAGGAAGGCGCTGAAGAGCACCACCGCGGGCACGATGCTGTTGGCCAGGGACTGGAACGGGTTCGAGGGGATGTAGAGGGCGACGAAGTCGAGAGGGGCCCGCTCCTCGACGAGAGTGGTGCTGAAGAAGGAGGCGCTCTGGATGGCGGGGAACGCGAGCGGCATCACGAACACGGCGGCGAGGGCCAGTCCCCACAGCACGAGGGTGAGGGCCCCCACCCGCAGGAAGAGGTCGCGCGCCCGGGCGACGTCCAGGCTGCCGATCCCCGCGACGAGGGAGACGATGAGGTAGGGAAGCACCGTCATCTGGAGGAGACGCAGGTAGCCATCCGCCGCGAACTGCAGCAACGCGGCCCGCTCCCCGAGGCAGAGGCCCACGAGGGCCCCGAGCCCGAGGCCGATCAGTATCTTTCGTGTGGAGGATGTCACTGGGCTCCTGCTCTCCCGCTCTTTCCGCTCATTGTGCGGGGAATCGTAATGGTGGGGCCTCCGCGGCTCCTGAGCAGCGCGGCCTCGGGGCGCGTGGGGTCGAGCGCGGCCAGACGGTCGGCGACCGGGCCCACTTCCGCGAGCCGGCCGTGACGCAGGAGGAAGTCGCCGAGAGCGTAGACGAGATCGTAGCTCGACGGCTCGATCTCGACCGCCCGCCGCAGCATTCGCTCCGCCTCGGCGTCGCGCCCGACCCGCGAGAGGGCGAGCCCCGCGTTGTAGGCGGCGCGCGCGTAGGACGGCAGCCCCGCCGCGGCCCGGGCGAGCAGCGTGGCCGCTTCCTCCATCTTCCCGGTTTCGGCCACGAGGAGCCCCAGTGAGTAGGCCACCCGGGCCTGCTCGGGGTTCGCGGCCAGCACCTCGCGGAGGAGCTTCTCCGCGTCCGCGTTCCTCCCCTGCCGGGCGAGGAGAAGGGCGAGGTTCACTTTCGGCGGGTACGAGAGGTCGTCCACGGCGATCGCCCTGCGGTAGTACTCCTCCGCCTTCGCGGGGTCGTTCCTCCGCTCGTAGAGGAGCCCCAGGTTGTGCCCGGCCGACGAGAAGTCGAGAGAGTACTCCATCGCCTTCACGTAGTCCGCGAGCGCGGTGGCGAGCGCCTCCTGCTGGTAGGGACGGAGGAGCTCCGGGGGCGTCCCGGCGAGCTCGGTGGCGGCGGCGAGGCGGACCGCCCGGAAGGGGTCGGCGAGCAGAGGCGCGAGCCGTGCCGCCCGCTCGGCCTCGTCCTCGATCGGGGCCTCCGCCACCGCCGTCCTCCTCACGAGCGGCTCCTCGTCGAGGAGTGCCTTCCGGAAGGCGGCGGTCACGTCGGCTCCCCGGTAGCGGCCGAGGAGCGAGAGGGCGGTGGCCCTCACGAGCGTCGGGGAGAGCGTGTCGCCGGCGAGCCTCAGGAGGTCGGCCTTCGCGGCCGGATCCCCCCGTCGCCCCGCCGCGAGCACCGTCCCGTAGTGCGGCTTGCGGGCGACCCCGTACCACTTGTCGTAGGCGGCGATCACCCAGGAAAGCGACTTGTCCGCATGACAGCCGCTGCACGCGTTGGGCACGCCGAGGTCCTTCGTCAGGTCGGGCCGGGGGATCCGAATGCTGTGGTCGGCGCGCCAGTGGACGACCATGAACGGGGACTTCGGCATGTGGCAGGACGCGCAGAGCGCCCCCTCGCTGGGACGCCCCTTCCACTCCTTCTTGTGGAAGTGGTGGCGCGCGTCGTCGTAGGCCGGGGCCGAGTGGCACTGGAGGCAGACGCGCGTTCCCTTCCTTGCGGAGCTTCAAGCGGTGGGCGTCGTGGCAGTCCGTGCACCGGACGCCCATCCGGAACATCTTGCTCTGGACGAAAGAGCCGTACTCGAAGTCCTCCTCGAGGATCTGTCCGTCCGGGTGGTAGACGCCCTCGGAGAGCAGGACGGGCAGGTGGTTGTCGAGGAGCTCCGACCGGCGGTGGTCGTAGTCGCCCAGCTCCGTGCGGCGCGAGTGGCACGGGGCGCAGAGCTCGACGAGCTCGCGGTTCGTGATCCCCGACGTCTTCATGACGAGGCCGGCGTTCTCGAGCCGGGCCCGGCCCATCGGCGGCACCTCCGCCCACGCCACGTGTCGCGAGCCGGGGCCGTGGCAGGCCTCGCAGCTCACGTCGACCTCCGACCACGTGGTCCGGTAGGTGTCGGTCTTCGGGTCGTACCCCTTGACCAGGTTCGTGGAGTGGCACTCGGCGCACATGCCGTTCCAGTTCTGGCCGTTGCGCGTCCAGTGGAGCCAGTCCGATCGCGGGATCCTCTTGCCCGGGTAGAGGAAGAACCACCGCTTCCCCGGGACGTCCCACGCCAGCGAGAACGCCTGCATCCGCCCGCCCGGAAAGCGGATCAGGTACTGCTGCAGGGGATCCCAGCCGAAGGTGTAGGCCACCTCGAACACCGTCGCCTTCCCGTCCGCTCCCTCCGATCTCGATGAGGAACTTCCCCTGCTCGCGGAAGAACCGGGCCTTCATCCCGTCACCCTCGAAGACGACGCCGGAGAAGTCGCCCCTCACCGTCGCCTCGGTCGCCTCGGTCATCGCCAGGTCGTGGTGCGAGCCCGTCCAGGCCTTCGTCGCCTTCCCGTGGCAGCGGGCGCACGCGGCGCGGCCCACGAAGGCCGCCTCCGCGGCGACCGTGCACCTTGCGGGGGTGCGGAGCGACTCGCGGACCAGGTAGAGCGGACAGGAGGCGACGACGAGGGTGGCACCGACGAGGGCCGCGGTCCGCCAGCGCGCGAGAGCGTCGGTCAACGCCTCACGCCCTCGTGACCTGCGACGGCTCGAAGGCCGACCGCCGGATCGGGGCCGACACGTCGACCTTGACGATCCCGTTCTCGATCCGCACCGCGAAGAGGTCGAGCGGGCGGGGGGCCGGCGGAGCGAGGACGTCGCCCCGCAGGTCGAACACCGAGGCGTGGCAGGGGCAGGCGAACCGGCCGGAGGCCTCGTCCCACGGGACGCTGCAGCCGAGGTGCGTGCACTGGCGGTGGAGCGCGAGGAAGCCGCCGTCGGCGAGCCTGACGAGGTAGAACTTCCCCGCCGGGAAGGCGGTCACGGTGTCGGGGGCAAAGGTCTCCGACGGTCCCGCGACGACGAGCGTGCCTCCGCTCGTCGCGTCTTCGGCCGGGGCCTCAGGAACGAGGCGACGATCCACGCGGCCTCCCCGAGCGCCGCGATCGCCGATCCCGAGCCACGCGAGCCCGAGGAACGAGCGCCGCCCCTGCGCCGGCCCGGCGGCGTCACGCGTTCCACGGCCACACGAGCCTCATTCCCGCGCCGCGGAACCAGATCCCGGTCACGGTCAGCACCACGAACCCGGTCGCGAGGAAGACGAAGAGGGCCTGCGCCGCCTCGAGGCGCGTGGCGCCGAACCGCGCGCGCAGCAGACGGAAGCCCGGCAAGGCACACGGCGAGGAGCACGGCCACGGGAAGGACGCCGCGAGTCACGAGCGCGGCGCCCCCGGCCGGAGCCCCCGAGGCGCCGAGCAGCCCCTCGTCGGCGACGACGAGAAGGGGCGTGGCCACGAGGGCGACGAGGGCCGCCAGGCGCGCCGTCTTGCCGGCCCGTATCCGAGAGGAACCACGCCCCGCGCGGCTCATCCTTCGGAAAGCCGAGGTACGGCAACGCGACCAGCGCGAGCGCGCCGAGGGCCGGCACCACGACCACCGCGAAGAGCGGGTGGAGGTGGACGAGAAGCTCCTGGAAGCCGAGGAAGTACCAGGGCGCCTTCGCCGGGTTCAGGGACAGGCCCGGGTTGGCGGCAGGGCCGAGCGGGGCCCGAACGACGGCCGAGAAGAGCGACACCGCGGCGAGGAGGAGGAGCGCCACCGCGGTCTCGCGCCAGAGCAGGTGCGGGAGAAAGAGGACCTGCTCGGGCTTTCCCCTCTCGTCGAGAACGGCGTCCGGGGGCACGACGACCCCGCCCGCTTTCCGCACGCGCCAGAAGTGGAACCCCGCCCCCGCGAAGAGCAGCGCGGGCAGCCACTGCGTGTGGAGCGCGTAGTACGTCCCGAGCGTCTCGGGGCCGATCTCGGGCCCGCCGCGCAGCAGGCCCGCGAGCGCGGACCCCGCGAGGGGCACGTACCCCGCCATCCCGGTGACGATCGTGACCGCCCAGTAGGCGAGCTGGTCCCACGGCAGCAGGTATCCCGTGAAGCCCGACGCGGCGATCGCGGCGAGGAGGACGAGGCCGACGATCCAGTTCAGCGCTCGCCCGTCGAGGAAGCCTCCCGTGAAGAAGACGCGCAGCATGTGGAGCCCGGCCACGAGCACGAGGAGGTTCGCGCTCCAGTGGTGGACGGCTCGGATGAAGGCCCCGAACGGGACCTCCCCATCGAGACGCTCGATCGACGCGTACGCCTCGCCCGGCACCGGCGTGTAGCCGAGCATCAGCAGCGAGCCCGTGACGGCGAGGATCCCGAGGAGGACGAGCGACATCCCTCCGAGGCCGAACGTGTGGGTGAAGCGGATCGCGGCCGCGGGGACGCGCACCGGGCGCAGGTGGAGGACGAACGTGCCCACGACGGTTCGCGCCCGGTCTCCGTCGGTCTCCGGGACCGCCAGGAGCCGCTCGAACCAGCCCGGGGAGCGCCTCACCACCCGACCTGGCGAAAGCGCATGCCGCGCTTTATGGTCCGCCGACCGACGCAAGTCAACTCAGACGGCCTGACACCGGGGGTGGTTCCGTGGGTGCGAACGAGGGGCGGACCCGGCGGAGAGCCGGGCCCGCCCAGGGCCGAGCTAGTTGCCCGTTGGCAACGGAATCTTGACACCTTCCTTGTCGAGCTGCTCCCGGAGCCACTGGAACTTCTGGTACTTCGAGAGCTCGATCGGCCCGTCGTAGCCCATGCTCTGCAGCTTGCGCGGTGGATACTGCACGTAGGTCTTCATCAATCTCGTGATCGCCTCGCTGATCGTGACCAGCGTCCAGGTGCGCTCGGTGAAGTTGTTCATGAAGAGGTCGTAGCGCTCCTGCGGGTCCTGCCAGAGGTCGAACACCTGGGGCACGGTCGCGACGTACTTCTCGGCGCCCTTCCAGCCGAGGTTGCTGTCGACGGCCAGGCCGCCGGTCGTCGCCCCGTTGTCGCCACGCAGGTTGAACACGGCCTTGTAGTTGCCGACGCGAGCGGCGCCCGGGCTCAGCTCGTTCTCGGTGAAGTAGAACCACTCGTTTCGCGGCGACTTGCCGGTGCCGAACAGGACGGGCGACATGTCGTAGCTGTCGAAGTAGATGGGCTGGCCCTCGCGGTCCTTCTCCGGCAGCTTCACGCCGGCGACGGCGGCGAAGGTCGCCATCAGGTCGAGCCCGCCGAGAATCTCGTGGTTCTTGGAGCCCGCTGCGATCCGGCCCGGCCAGCTCGCGATCGCGGGAACCCGGTTGCCACCCTCACGCACCGTGCCCTTGGTGCCCCGGAACGGCGTGTAGCCGGCGTCGGGATAGACGTCCTGCCAGGCGCCGTTGTCGGTCGTGTAGAAGACGAGCGTGTTCTTGTCGAGGCCGAGCGCCTTGAGCTTGTCCAGGATCCGGCCGATGCGCGTGTCGAGCTCGACGATCGAGTCCGCGTACTTGCTCTTGGACATCGACTTCTTCTCGAACTCTGGGGCCGGCATGTTCGGCTGGTGCACCTTCATGAAGTTGACGTTGATGAAGAAGGGCTTGCCGCCCTTGGCGGCGGTGTCCAGGAACTCCAGCGCCGCCTTTTCCACGTAGCCGTCGAAGAAGGGAATGCCGACGACCCCTTCCTTCCCGTCGATCACGGGCGTGTTGACGTACTGGCCGTTGATCTTGAAGTCCTCCGTCACCGGTCCCCCGCCCTTGCCCGAGAGCGCACCCTTGGTCACCTTCTGGAACATGGCCCGCAGCGCCGGGTCCATGTCGGGGAACCACGTCGGGTCGCCGTAGGTGTAGGCGTTCAGGTGATAGAGGCCGGCGTACTTCATCACGTCGTAGCCCTGGGCGTTGGGCAGAGCGTAGTCGGCTTCGCCCAGGTGCCACTTGCCGGTGAAGTAGGTCTGGTAGCCCCCCAGCTTCAGAACCGACCCCAGCGTCCACTCCGCCGCGGGCAGACCGCCCCCCTGGCCCTGGAAGGCCACCGTGGTCATGCCGCTGCGGTTCGGGATGCGCCCGGTCTGCATGGCGGCGCGGCCGGGCGTGCAGCTCGGCTGGGCGTAGAAGGAGAAGAACGTCATGCCCCCGCTCGCCAGCTTGTCGATGTTCGGCGTGGGCATGCCCCGCCCTTCGCCCCCGTTGTAGGGCCCGAGATCTCCGTAGCCCGTGTCGTCGGACACGATGAACAGGATGTTGGGCTTCCCGGCCTGGGCCGCCGCTGGACTCGGCATTGTCACCCAGGCAATTGCGATCAGAGCCGCCACCGAGAGCAATCGATAGTGACCCATTCTGCCTCTCGTCATTCGCGTTCTCCTTATTTCGATTCGCCCACGGGCCACGCCGGATGATCGTCCGCACACGATTCCGCACGGCGGGTGTCGGATATTTCGCTCAGAGCCTCAGGCCGGCGCACAATTCACAGCGGGGGGGATCGTACGCGCGCAGAAACTGGGGGGCTATCCGAAAACTGCAGGGCCCGCAAAAGCTACCGAGGGGGAAGGAATGCCTCCCTCAAACCGACCGTCTCCCGCGGCCCTGGCGGAGGCTCATCAGCCAGGGCGCGATGAGCACGATGATCAGCACCAGGGGCCAGAGACGGCCCTGCCGCAGGTCGTAGTCGGCGAGCAGGGATTCCCAGGGGGCGCCGCCCACGAAGTGCCCGAACAGGAACTCGAAGGCGACGGTGAGGACGAGCCAGACGGCCCCGACCTCGAGAAGGCCGCGGGTACCGATGTCCCCGAGCCGGGGAAGGAACAGCGCGGTCAAGGCGAGGATGATGACGATGCCCGGGATGCAGGCCACCTGGCGGGCCAGGTCCTCGCCGAGGCGAGGCTGGAGCACGAGGACGCGAAAGGTCCCGTTGACCATCATGGCCGCGAGCAGCACGAGCCACGTGAGGAGGGACCGGACGACCAGAAGCATGCGCCTCAGGCGGCCGACAGCTGCCGACGGATCACGTCACCCAGGCGCCGGATGCCTTCCTCGATCACGGGCGGCGCACAGTAGGAGAAGTTGAGCCGGAGGCAACGCTCCCCTCCCCCTCGCGGGAAGAACGGCGCCCCGGGAACGAAGGCCACCTTCTCGCGCAGGGCGGCGTCGAAGAGCCGCGCGCTCTCCAGCGGCGGCGGCAGCGTGACCCACAGGAAGAGCCCTCCCTGGGGGCGCGTCCACTTGACCCCTTCGGGGAAGTGCCGGGCGAGCGCCTGCAGCATCGCGTCCCGCCGATCCCCGTAGACCTGGCGGATGTCCCGGACGTGGCGGTCCAGGAAGCCCTGCCTCGACACCTCGTAGGCCACCTTCTGGCAGAAGGTGCTCGTATGGAGATCGGCTCCCTGCTTCATCTGCACGAGGCGTTGGATCACCACCTCCGGCGCCACCACCCAGCCCACCCGCAAGCCGGGGGCCAGGGTCTTGGAGAGCGTGCTCAGGTAGAGCACGTTGCCCGTGAACTCGTGCTCGCCGTTCGCGCAGCCGTGGTACTCGGCGTCGAGCTCGACGAGCGGGGGCAGGTGCTCGCCCTCGTAGCGGAGCTGGCCGTAGGGATCGTCCTCCACGAGGGGAACGCCGTAGTGGTTGGCGAGCTCGACGAGCCGGCGCCGCCGGTCCCGGGACAGCGTGACCCCGCTCGGGTTCTGGAAGTTGGGCAGGACGTAGAGGAACTTCGGCCCCGCGCGCAGCTCCTCCTCGAGGTGGCCGACCGCGAGCCCCTCGTCGTCGCTGGGCACGGTCAGGTACTCGGGCTGGCAGGCGTTCCAGGCCTGGAGCGCGCCGAGGTAGGTTGGGGACTCGGTCAGGACCCGGTCTCCCGGGTTCAGGAAGAGCCGGCCGATGAGATCCAGTCCCTGCTGGGAGCCGGACGTGATCAGCACGTTGTCGGTCGTCACCTTGATCCCGTAGCGCGCCATGTGGCGAACCAGCAGCTCGCGCAGGGGCAGCAAGCCCTCCGTGGCCCCGTACTGCAGGGCGGAGGAGCCGTCTTCCTTCAGGATGCGCTCGCAGGCGGCCCCGATCTCCTGCCGTGGGAAGACCTCGGGCGCGGGCAGACCGCCCGCGAAGGAGATGATCTCGGGCTTCTCGGTGATCTTGAGGAGCTCGCGGATCACGGAGCTGGTCATCCGCTGCGTCCTCTGGGCGAACCGATCTCCCCACAGCGTCGTGGGGGCGTTCGTGGGAGGGGCCTGCGTCCCGATCTCGAGGATGGGCATGGCCTACCGCTAGCGCTGCAGGGACCCGAGATACTGGACGAGGTTGCGGATCGCCTCGTCCACGGCCGCCTCGATGCCGTCCGTGCGGTTGAAGGCCGGGCCCCAGGCCGGCATGTCGGCGGTCCCGTGTCCCCTCACCTCGTTGCCCTTGGAGATGATCCGGAAGACCCGATCGGAGGGGTACTCCCCGCCGGCGCGCTTGGCGAGGGTGGTGAGGTCGGGGACCGGGATGCGCAGGTCATTCGCGAGCGGGCCATCCCCCCGGGCGCCCTTCCCGTGGCAGGACACGCAGTAGCGCACGTAGGTGAGGCTGCCCCGCGCGATGGCCTCCTTGTCCGGCTTGGACTGGGCCTGCTCGGCGGGAGCGAGGGTCACGAAACCCGCCACGACCAGCCCCGCAACGAGGAGGCGCCTGGGATCGAGAGAACGGCCGAGCTTCGTCAGCATGATCACCTCTACAGCCCGTGGAGCTGCGCGTATTTCGCGAGGAGCTCCCGCCGGGTCTCGTCGTGCAGGTCGTCGGCCACGATGCAGTCCACGGGGCAGACCTCGACGCAGCGTGGGCTCTCGTAGGCGCCGACGCACTGCGTGCAACGCGCGGGCTCGACCACGAACAGATCGGCCGCGTCGTCGCGGCTGATCGCCCCGTTCGGGCACTCCGGCTCGCAGGCCGTGCAGTTGATGCAGTCTTCGAGGATCTTCATCGCCATCCGGCACTCCCGGGCTCCGCGACCGGAGCCCCTTTGCCGTCAAGGGGTGCAAGACACGAGCCACAATGGCCTTCCCCAATCCCCGCAAGTTGCCGGGTGGTTGGAGCTCGGACGGGCCGATCGCCCGCAAATCCTGCCGCGGCCGCGTGAGATTTGCTCCCGATAACCTCGAAACAGCGGAAGAGTCGGCCAGTGGGCGTTGCCCGGCAACGACTTGGAGCCTCGACCTCGGTGGCATGTCCCTTGTTGCTCAGGGAGACGACGGGACTTCCTGTGACCAAGCCCAACCCCCTCATCCTCGACTTCGCCGGTCTCGACCGACTCCTCGAAGCGCTGCGCGAGCGCGGCTACACCGTCGTCGGCCCCAAGGTCAGGGACGGCGCCATCATGCTCGACGAGCTGCGTGCCGCCTCCGAGCTCCCCGTCGGCTGGAGGGACGAGCAGGAGCCCGCGCGCTACCGGCTGATCAAGGACGCGGGAGGGCGCGCCTTCGGCTACACGGTGGGGCCCCAGTCCTGGAAGCGATACCTCCATCCTCCGCGTCTCACGCTCTCGCGGAGCGGCTCGAACGGCAATTCCGAGGCCGACCCGCGACCTCCGCGCTACGCGTTCATCGGCGTGCGGCCGTGCGAGCTGGCCGCGATCGCCAAGCTGGACCGGGTGATGACGGGGGGTGCTTGGCCCGACCCCGCCTACGTCGCGCGCCGCGACGGGGCCTTCCTGGTCGCGGTCAACTGCACGCAACCGGGCGGGACCTGCTTCTGCGCGTCCATGGGGACGGGACCTCGCGCCGCGAGCGGGTTCGACGTCGCGCTCACGGAGCTGGTCACGGACGGCGCCCCCACCTTCCTCGGGGAGGCGGGATCGGAGCGGGGACGGGAGATTCTCGGCGCCGTCCCCACCCGGCCGGCCCGGCCCTCCGAGGTGGAATCGGCGGAGGGCGCGCTCGCCGAGGCGGCCGGGCAGATGGGCCGCGTCCTCGACACCCGGGGACTCGCCGAGCGGCTCCGCTCCCGCTACGAGCACCCCCGCTGGGAAGAGGTGTCGCGGCGCTGTCTCACCTGCGCCAACTGCACGATGGTCTGCCCTACCTGCTTCTGCTGGACGGTGGAGGATACGACCGACCTCGCGGGAGGGGGCGCGGCGCGCACCCGGCGGTGGGACTCCTGCTTCGGCCTCGAGTTCTCGTTCATCCACGGAGGGAGCGTGCGCACGTCGGCCGCGGCCCGCTATCGCCACTGGCTCCTCCACAAGCTCTCCACCTGGCACGACCAGTTCGGGTCCTCGGGGTGCGTGGGTTGCGGTCGGTGCATCACCTGGTGCCCGGCGGGCATCGACATAACAGAAGAGGCACGGGCCGTCGGCGAGTCCGGGCCTCCGGGGGGCGCGTCATGACGATCAGCGATTTCACGAACGTCCTCGCGGAGCATCCGTTCTTCGCCGGGATGTCCCACGATCACATCGCCGCTCTCGCCGGCTGCGCGGCCAACGTCAAGTTCGAGCCGGGGGAGCTGCTCTTCCGCGAAGGGGACGCGGCCGAGCGCTTCTACGTGGTCCGCTTCGGCCGGGTCTCGGTGGAGACGCACGCGGCGAACCGCGGGGCTCTTCCGATCGAGACCGTGGACGCGGGCGAGGTCCTGGGCTGGTCCTGGCTCTTCCCGCCCTACCGGTGCCACTTCGACGCCCGCGCCCGGACGCTCGTGCGGGCCCTCGCCCTGGACGGCGTGTGCCTGCGCGGGAAGTGCGACCGCGACCCGGTCATGGGCTACGAGCTCATGCGCCGCTTCGCCCAGGTCGCGATCAGCCGCCTGGAGGCGACGCAGATCCAGCTCTTCGATCTCTATGCCAGCCACGAGTGAGGTCCTCGCCGCGCTCCCGGCCGTCGATCCCCTGCGGCCGCAGTCCTTCTCCGTGCGGCGCTTCGCGCGCGAGACCGCGGACACCTTCACTCTCGTCCTCGACCCTCCGGACGGCCCCTTCGCCTTCGCTCCCGGGCAGTTCAACATGCTGTCGCTGCCCGGCGTGGGCGAAGTGCCGATCTCCATCAGCGGCGACCCCGCACGCCCCGAGACCGTGGTGCACACCGTGCGGGCGGTGGGCGGGGTGACGCGCGCCCTGCAGCGCCTCGGGCCCGGGGCCACGGTCGGGCTTCGCGGCCCCTACGGGACCGCCTGGCCGGTGGAGCGGGCGCTCGGCCACGACCTGGTGATCGTGGCCGGCGGGATCGGCCTCGCCCCCCTGCGGCCGGCGGTCTACCACGCCCTCACCCATCGCGGCCAGTACGGGCGCGTCGTTCTCCTCTACGGCGCGCGCTCTCCCAAGGACATCCTCTACGCGCGCGAGCTGCGCGAGTGGCGCGGGCGGTTCGACGTGGAGGTGGAGGTGACGGTGGACCGCGCGACCGCGGAGTGGCAGGGCTCGGTGGGAGTGGTGACCCGGCTCGTGGACCGCTCCCCCTTCGATCCCGGGAGCGCCCTCGCCTTCCTCTGCGGCCCGGAGGTCATGATCCGTTTCGGGGCGATGGCCCTCGCCCGGCGCGGCGTGCCCGACGGCAGCATCTTCGTCTCCCTGGAGCGCAACATGAAGTGCGCGGTGGGGCTGTGCGGGCACTGCCAGATGGGGCCCTTCTTCGTCTGCAGGGACGGCCCCGTCTTCCCCCACGACCGCGTGCGGGCGTTCCTCCGGCTCGGGGAGGTGTGAGGTGGCGGCGAAGCCCCGGCTGGCCGTCTTCAAGTTCGCCTCCTGCGACGGGTGCCAGCTCACGCTTCTCGACTGCGAAGACGAGCTCCTGGACCTCGCGGGCCGGGTGGAGATCGCGAACTTCCCCGAGGCCTCCCGGGCGGTCGTGAAGGGCCCCTACGACGTGAGCCTCGTCGAAGGCTCCATCACGACCCCCCACGACGCGGAGCGCATCCGGGAGGTCCGGAAGCAGTCGCGGTTCCTGATCGCGATCGGCGCCTGCGCCACCGCGGGCGGGATCCAGGCCCTCCGGAACGGGAAGGACATCCGCGAGTTCGTGTCCGCGGTCTACGCGACGCCCGAGTACATCACCACCCTCGACACCTCCACCCCCATCGCCCAGCACGTGCGCGTCGATCTCGAGCTGCGGGGATGCCCGATCTCCAAGGCGCAGCTCCTCGAAACCCTGTCCGCCCTCCTCGCGGGCCGGCGCCCGAATCTCGACACCGGCAGCGTCTGCACGGAGTGCAAGGCGCGGGGGACGCCCTGCGTGGCCGTCGCCCGGGGCACGCCGTGCCTCGGCCCGGTGACCCAGGCCGGCTGCGGCGCGATCTGCCCCGCCTACCTGCGGGGCTGCTACGGCTGCTTCGGACCCATGGAGTCGCCGAACACCGAGTCCCTGTGCCGTCAATGGGAGGCCCTGGGGGTGGTCGGGCCCGACGTCGCCCGCGCCTTCCGGACCTTCAACGCCTACGCCCCCGCCTTCCGGGCCGCGAGCGAAGCCCATGAGCGCGAGTAAGGCGCGGACGCTGAGCGTGCCCGTCCTCGCCCGGGTGGAGGGCGAGGGCGCCCTCCACGTGAAGCTGCGCGGGGGCCGGGTCGCGGACGTGAAGCTCCGGATCTACGAGCCGCCCCGGTTCTTCGAGGCGTTCCTCCGTGGACGCCGCGCCGAGGAGGCGCCGGACATCACCGCCCGCATCTGCGGGATCTGCCCGGTCGCCTACCAGATGAGCGCCGTCCAGGCGATCGAGTGCGCCTGGGGCGTGCTGGTGAGCGGTCCCATCCGCGACCTGCGGCGGCTCCTCTACTGCGGGGAATGGATCGAGAGCCATGCCCTCCACGTCTACATGCTCCACGCCCCGGACTTCCTGGGCTACGAGAGCGGCATCCACATGGCGGCGGACCATCCGGAGACCGTCCGGCGCGGCTTGCGCCTCAAGAAAGCCGGGAACCACCTGATGACGGTGGTGGGGGGGCGGGAGATCCATCCCGTCAACGTGAAGGTGGGCGGCTTCTACCGCGCCCCGGCCCGGGGGGAGCTGCTCGCCCTGCGCGACGAGCTCCTCGGGGCCCGCGACGCCGCCCTCGAGACCGTCCGCTGGGTCGCCGGCTTCGACTTCCCGGACTTCGAGCAGGACTACGAGTTCGTGGCCCTGCGCCACCCCGCGGAGTACGCGATCGGCGAGGGGCGGCTCGTCTCCAGCAAGGGCCTCGACATCGACGTGGCCCAGTACGAGGAGCACTTCATCGAGGAGCACGTGCCCCACTCGAACGCGCTGCACTCCGTCCTGCGGGGGCGCGGCAGCTACCACGTCGGTCCCCTCGCCCGTTACAGCCTGAACTCCGACCGGCTCCCGAGCGTGGCCCGCGAGGCCGCGCGCGAGGCCGGCCTCGGTCCGGTCTGCCGCAACCCGTTCCGGAGCATCGTGGTCCGCGCGGTGGAGACCGTCTTCGCCTGCGAAGAGGCGCTGCGCCTGGTGGACGCCTACGAGCCTCCCGAGCCCGCCGCCGTCGCGCTCCTCCCGCGGGGGGGCACGGGCTTCGGCTGCACGGAGGCGCCGCGGGGGATCCTCTACCACCGCTACGCCCTCGACGACGCGGGGCTCATCCGTGAAGCGAAGATCGTCCCCCCGACCTCGCAGAACCAGAAGACGATCGAGGCGGACCTCTGGCACTTCATCCCCGGCCAACTGGACCTCCCCGACGAGGAGCTGACGCGCCGCTGCGAGCAGGCGGTGAGGAACTACGACCCGTGCATCTCCTGCGCCACGCACTTCCTGAAGCTGACCGTGGAGGGTCGATGAGCGCCACCCTCGTGATCGGCGTGGGCAACCGCGACCGGGGCGACGACGGCGCCGGCCTCGCGGTCGCCCGCCTCGTGCGGCAGCGCCCCCCTCCGGGGGCTCTCGTCCTCGAGCAGGACGGCGGCGCCGGCGCCCTGTTGGAGGCCTGGCGAGGAGCCCAGCGCGTGGTGCTCGTGGACGCGGCCTCCGGCGGCGAGCCGGGGGAGGTGCGCCGCTTCGAGGCCCACCGTGAGCGGCTGCCCTCCTCACTGCTTCACGCCTCGACCCATTCCTGGGGCGTGGCCGAGGCCGTGGAGATGGCGCGGGCGCTCGGCGAGCTGCCCCCCTCCGTGGTCGTCTATGCCATCTGCGGCCGGGTCTTCGAGACGGGGCGGCGTGGCCTCTCCCCGGAAGTGGAGGGGGCGGTGGGCCGCGTGGCCGAGGCGCTCCTCGAGGAGCTGACCGCCGCGGGGACGCCGCGAGCGACCCATTGACCGCCCGCTCACGGGCGGATAACGTTCGCCCGTGGCCGCGATCACGCTGCGGACCTACGTCTTCCTCGACAACATGCAGGACCAGCTCGCGGGCTTCATCGGCACCACCGCCCGCGGCTACCTGCCCGTGGGCGGGGTCGCGGCGATGTTCATCGAGACCGCTCCCGGCCTCGTCATCAACCGTCTCACCGACGTGGCGCTCAAGGCGACCTCCACCACCCCCGGCATCATGGTCGTCGAGCGTTCCTTCGGCCTGCTCGAGGTCCACCACCGGGACCAGGGCCAGGTCCTGCTCGCGGGAAAGGCGATCCTCGAGTACCTGGGCCTCTCGGAAACGGACCGCCTCACGCCCTCGGTCGTCTCCGAGGAGCTCATCCGCGGCGTCGAGCCCTACCATGCGCAGATCCTCAACAAGATGCGCTACGGCGACATGCTCATCGCCGGGGAGTCGCTCCTGATCCTCGAGGTCGAGCCCGCGGGCTACATCGCCTTCGCCGCCAACGAGGCGCTCAAGGCCGCGCGGGTCAAGCTCATCGACGCCTCGCTCTTCGGCGCCTTCGGCCGGCTCTACCTCTCCGGACCCGAAGCCCAGATCGACGCGGCCCAGGCGGCCGCGCGGCGCGCCATCGAGGGCGTGGCCGGCCGGCCCCCCGCTTCTCACCCCGGCAGTTCTTGACCATGCGCCCAATCTCCGGAGGACCCATGCCCCAGGCTCTCGGCGTCAGGCGTGCCCCGTTCGTGATCCTCGCGTTCGCGACACTCGGAGTGGGCCCGAGCGCTCCGCGGACCGACGCGGCCCCGGCGGAGGCCCAGTATCTCTCCGCCAAGGCGTGCGCCAGCTGCCACAAGACGATCTACACCTACTGGTCGGAGTCGGCCCACGCCCAGGCGGTGAGCCCGCCCTTCCTGGCCGCGCTCGAGGGCGCGGTCGCGGGGAGCGCCGACCAGGAGCAGGCGAGGCGCGGGTGTGTCCGGTGCCACGCCCCCACCGCGCTCGTCAGCGGCGACTGGGACCTGCGTGAGCCGACGACCAAGGAGGGCGTGACCTGCGACTTCTGCCACACCGTCGCCGAGGTCGATCTCGACCGGGCCCCTCGCCCCTTCCTGCTCGAGCCGGGGAAGGTCAAGCGCGGGCCGCTCCAGTACGCGAAGTCACCCTTCCACGACACCGCGTACTCGCCGCTGCACAAGGCGAGCCCCCTCCTCTGCGCCGGCTGCCACGAGCACCGCAACGCGCAGGGCGTGCTCGTCCTCTCCACCTACAGCGAGTGGAAGGACAGCCCCTACCCCGCCCGCGGCATGCTCTGCCAGGAGTGCCACATGCCCCTCGTCCCCGGGGAGACGGTCCGCGAAGGGCTCACGTCGACGGGGCGGGTGATCAACCTGCACCGGATGGTGGGAGGCAGCGGCTACGCCCAGATCCGGCGCGGCCTCGACCTCCGGATCGAGTCCCTGGCCCAATCGAGCGTGTCCGCCGACGTGCAGGTGGTCGTGACCAACAGCCGGGTGGGCCATGCGGTGCCGGGCGGGCTCTCGACCAAGGCCATCATCCTCGCGGTGGGGGTGGAGACCGACTCCGGCCAGCTGCTGCACCGAATGGAGAGGATCTACCACCGTGACCTGCTCGATGCCGGAGGACGGCCCTTGACGACGGTCCCCGATCTCTTCCTGCGGGCGGCGTCGGTCGGCGAGGACACGCGCCTCAAGCCGCAGGAGTCCCGGACCGAGCGGTTCACGGTTCCCCTCCCCACGGGAGCGAAGGCGATCGTGGCCCGCCTCGAGTATCGCGACGCCTCCGATCCCAAGGCGGGCACGAAGACGACGCTGGTCACACAGGAGCGGCGAGACCTGACCGGGCGCTGAGGCCCGGAGGCCTTTCGCCGCCACACGACCGGCCCCGAGCAGATAGAATCCGGCCATGACGAGCGAAGACGGCTGGGTGGTGGTCGGCCTCGACAATGGAGGCAACAAGAACAACGCGACCGTGCTCGAGCCCTCGGGCGGCTTCCTGGTCGCGGGGATGGTGGAGACGCCGAGCCGGGTCCAGGAAGGCCCCGACGTGGCCATCCGCGCCCTCGAGCAGTCGTTCCTGGGGATCCTCGAGCAGACGCGCGTCTCCCGCGAGAGGGTGCGGGCGATCGGGCTCGACACCCCCGGGCCCGCGAGCGCCACCGGAGTCATCTCCTCCAAGGGCTCCACCAACTTCTCCCACCCGGGCTGGCGCGGCTTCGATTTCCGCCACGCCCTGGAGAAGCGCCTCGGCCTGCCCGTCGTCTACAACAACGACGGCAACGCGGCCGCCCTCTACGCGCACCATCGACACTTCACGGGCGAGGCCGCCCACCACTCCTCGGTCTCGGCGATCGTGGGAACCGGCCTCGGGGGCGGGGTGATCGAGTCCGGCCGCATCGTGAAGGGGGCGGCGGGCATGGCCGGCGAGCTGGGACACGTCCCGATCCCGATGGAGGGGCTCCTCGGCGAGGGCCAGCCGATCCCGCAGTGCAACTGCGGCTTCCAGGGCGACGTGGAGAGCGTGGCCTCGCTGACCGGGATCGAGAAGAACCTTCTGCCCTACTGGCTGTCCCGCTTCCCGGGTCACGAGCTCGGCGGCCTCCCCCCGGCCCAGGCGGCGAAGCTCGTGCGCGGCTACGGCGAGCGGGACGATCCCCTCGCCCTCAAGATCTTCGAGCAGCAGGCGATGGCCCTGGGCCGGCTCTTCACGACGGCCGCGATGTTCACCGACCCGAGCGCCTACTTCCTGGGCGGCGGTGTCGTCGAGACCTCGCCCCGCTTCCGCGATTGGTTCCTGGCCAGGGTCCGCGAGCACACGATCCTTCGCGAGGAGCAGCGACAGGTCGCGCGCCTCTTCCTCGTGCCCGACCTCGACATGGCGGGGGCGCGGGGCGCGGCCATCGCGGCCCTGGATTCGCTCCGCGGACAGTAGCCGAAGAGCGACCCCTCAGGCCGCTAGCCGTGCGGAAGCGGGAAGCCCAGGTTCATCAGCTTCGCGCATTCCTTCTCGCACCGGACCGCGGGGGCGTCGGCGAAGGCCGAGCAGGCCTCGACTCGCTTCCATTGTCCCGTCCGCATGTCCTGGACGATCCGGCAGTCCACGGCCTTCCGGAGCAGCGGGCAGAAGAACCGCAGGCTCTGCTCGCGGAGCGGCCGATCCCTCCTCAGGCCGACCCACGCGGCCAAGGCCACGACCGCAGCCAGCGCCAGGCCGAACAGCAACCCCATCCACTCCGGCATCATGTCTCACCTCCTGTCGTCATGCGGCCAACTCCTCCCTCACGCGGATGTGGCGCAGGACCGCGCTCATCGTGAGCAATCCCGCGAGGCGCCCGTCCTCGAGCACGATGAGGCGGGCCGCCCCGTTCCGGCCCATCTTGACGATCGCCTGCGCGAGGGGGGCGTCGCCGTCGATCACGATGGCCGGGCTCATGGGCCTCATCGCCGCCTGCACCGACAGCCTCTCCCGCTCCGGCAGCTTGATTCCCAGCACGTCGCGGAGGCAGAGCAAACCCACCACGGCCTCCCCGCGCACCACGGGGTAGCTCCCGTAGCCGGTGCAGAGGAAATGAGCTCGAGCCGCCTCCGCGACCGATATCTCCGCGGGGAGGGTCTCCACGGCGGTGAGCATGACGTCGCGGACCGTCACGTCCCGAAGCGCTTCGTCGAGGCGCGCCTGGCTGTAGGCGCTCCCCGAGGCTTCCTTCAGGAACCAGCCCAGGGCGATGTACCAGACACCCGCGATCCCCGCTCCCCGTAGCAGGGCGAGGACGCCGCTCGCCACCAGGACCACCGCAAAGACGTTGCCCGCGGTGGCGGCGGCGCGGGTGGCCCCCGCCTTCCCCATGGAGTTCCAGAGCAGACCCCGAAAGATCCGACCCCCGTCGAGGGGGAAGGCCGGGACGAGGTTGAAGAGGGCGATGCCCAGGTTGATGAGGGCGACGTAGCCTGCGACCCCGCGCACGGACGGCCCCAGGGCGGGCGCGGACGCCGCCGCCCCGAAGAGCGCGGCGAGGGCGAGGCTCACCAGGGGACCGGCGACGGCGGTGCGGAGCTCGGTCGGACCGTCCTCGGGATCCTTGGCCAGCTGGGCGACACCTCCGAAGATGAACAAGGTCACCGATTGGATGTCGAGGCCGCGGCGGTGCGCCACGTACGCGTGACCCAGCTCATGAAGCAGGATGGACAGGAAGAGCAGTAGCGAGGCGACGAGCCCCTTGAGCCAGTAGGCCAGCGGAGAGAGGTCGGGCTGCTGGGCCGGGAAGTAGCCGGTGGCCAGCGTCCACGTAATGAGGCCAAAGACGATCAGCCAGCTGAAATGCAGATAGACGGGGACCCCGAAGACACGGGCAATCTGAAGCCGGCCGGACCCTCCGGAAGGCCACCTCATGAACACGTCCTCGGATACCGATCCACTCGCCACGTTGCACGAAGCAGGCCAGCCGGGGCCTTCATCCAGGAGGACTCGGTCGGGGGGAGCCGCGCATTGCTTGCGCCGCGGGAGATGCAGGAGCGAAGGCGTTTCCCGGGAACCACCCTAAACCCATGCATCGCGAGCGGAGGTCGTGGACGCGGGCGGGGGCTGATGACGATGATCCAGTCCTAGTGAGCCCTTCGCACGGTAGACGTCCGCGCTCGCCGGCCTATCTTGGAGTCGTGGGGGCCCGAGAATGTCCCCTACGGACAAAGGGTCATGGATCTCGGGCTGGCTCATCGTAGCGAGCTGGCTTGTCGTGGCGGTCCTGCTCGGCGTTGTCGTCGGGACCCCGACCCTGCGGCTCGAGGCCCCCACACTCACCTGGATCATCACCCTTGGCGTCATCGCACTCGCGTTGACCCACATCGCCCTGTTCCGCCGGAGAAGCTCCTCGCATTTCCTCTCTCGACCCGAGCCGCAAGATCCCCCCCGTGAGCCCCGGAAGGAAGTCGCGGGCGGGCCAGGCCACGCCCACCCGCCGAGCCTGTACAAGGGACGGAGCCACTCGGGCGAGAGGCCCCGGTTCGACTGAGTCCTTCCTCCGCGTCAGCGCACGAGAAGCACGGCCTCGGCGATCTGGTCGAGGATGGCCAGGCCCTCTTCGTCCCGGAAGAGGAGGCTGTCCGCGCTCACCACCACGATCGCCTTCGATTGGGAGGCAATCTCGCCCCGCAGGGCGCCGAGCCCGACGAGGGCCCGGATGGAAACCGCCGCCGCGCGGCGGGCCAGGAGGAGCGACGCCTCCTCCGCACGCAGGCATGCCTCCTGCTCCGTGCCTCCTTCCGCGAGCACGGCGAAGGGGCCGTTCCCGCCCCACAGGCGCTGGGCCAGCTCCAGGGCTTTTCGGGATCCCGGCGAGCCATCGTGCACCACCAGGATTCTCCGCTCCCGCGGGAACGGCTTGGACCAGAGCAGCACCGGTCCAGGCGCGGTCTCCGCGGCCGCCCGTGCGGTGCGCCCAAGCCGACCCCGGCGCACGAGGGGCCGGCTCGCTCGGCCCAGGATCACGAGGTCGGCCTCACGAGCGGCGGCCAGGACTTCCGCGGCCACCATTCCACGGACGACGCGGAACGAGCCGGAGACGCGGTTGCGGCCGACGGCGGCGACGAGGGCGGCGCGCCCCTCGCCGGCCAGGGCCTTGAGCTGCGCCCGGGCGCCCTCGGCGTCGAGGGGATGACCGGCCCCGGAAGGAAGGCTCAGGTGGTGGACGAAAGGCAGCCCGGCGAGGCGCAGGAACTCCGCATCCTCGACGAACAGGCCGACGAGCTCGGCCCCCGTCCGGGCGGCGAGCTCCGCTGCCGCGTCCAGCGCGTCCAGGCTGGGCGGCGAGGCGTCGATCGCGACCAGGATCCGGCGGAGGGCGCACTCATCGGGCGGGTGGGTCATGCCGCATCGCCGGTCTTTGCCCCCGCGGCGAACGAGCGCGCTTTCTCCGCAAAGGCCGTGAGCCGCGCCTCCACCTCGTGATTCACCGTGTCCGGCGGGAAGCGTCCGCTCTCGTCGCGCTCTCCCGCGGGCCGCCCCGTCAGCAGCTCCAGGGCCTCGTCCACGGTGCGCACGGCCAGGACCTGGAACCGCCCGGCTTCCACCGCCGCCACCACGTCCTCGCGGAGCATCAAGTGCTCGACGTTGGATTCGGGGATGACCACCCCTTCCGCGCCGGTCAGGCCGCGCGCGGCGCACACGTCGAAGAACCCCTCGACCTTCTCGGTCACCCCCCCCACGGCCTGGACCTCGCCCTGCTGGTTGACGGAGCCGGTCACGGCCAGGGACTGGCGGAGAGGAACGTCGGCCAGCGCCGAGAGGAGGGCGAGGAGCTCCGCGGAGGAGGCGCTGTCCCCTTCCACCCCGGAATAACTCTGCTCGAAGACGAGGCTCGCGGAGAGCGAGAGCGGGCTCTCGGGCGCGTAGCGCGCTCCCAGGAAGCCCGAGAGGATCAAGACGCCCTTGGAGTGCAGGGGCCCTCCCAGCGCCACCTCGCGCTCGATGTCCACCACCTTCCCCCCGCCCATGCGGACCCGCGCGGTGATCCGCTGGGGGCGGCCGAAGCAGAACCGCCCGAGGCGCATCACGGACAGGCCGTTGATCTGGCCCACCCGCGCCCCCGTGGTCTCCACGAGGAGGGTGCCTCGGGCCACCTCCTCGAGCAGGTGCTGGCGCACCCGGTCCGCGCGCCGCACCCCGGCCGCGATCGCGCTCTCCACGTCCGCCCCGCCCACCCGATCCCGTCCCTCCCCCGCCGCCCGATGGTCGGCCTCCTTGAGCAGGTCGCGCAGCTCTTCCAGGTGCGTGGACAGCTTCCGCGCGTCTCCCGCGGAGCGACCCGCGTTCTCCACGAGCCGCGCCACCGCGGCGCGGTCGAAGGGCCGGAGGCCTTCCCTGCGCTGGAGCTGGGCGACGAGACGGGTGAAGCGCACCTCCCCTTCCCCGTCCCGTTGCAGCGTCTCGTCGAAATCGGCGGCGACCTTGAACAGCTCCAGGAACTCCGGGTCCAGCTCGGCGAGCAGGTAGTAGAGCAAGCGGTCGCCCACGAGCACGACCTTGACGTCCAGGGGGATGGGCTCGGGCTCGAGCGACGCTCCCACGGTGAGGCCGTAGAGCTGGGCGGGCGACTCGATCCGGGCCCGGCGGGAGCGGAGGGCGCGTTTCAGCTCCTCCCAGGAGAAAGGCTGCTGCAGGAGCTTCCGCGCATCGAGGATCAGGTAGCCGCCGTTCGCGCGGTGGAGGGCGCCCGCGCGCAGGAGCAGGAAGTCGGTGACGAGGTTGCCGAATTCCGCCAGGTGCTCCATGCGCCCGATCAGGTTGGCGCAGGTCGGGTGGTCCTCGAAGACCACGGGGGCTCCCCGCGTCCCTCCGCGATCCACGAGCAGGTTCACCGCGTAGCGGCGGAAGGCGCGTTCTCCCGAAGGGCGGCGACCGAGGGCAGCGGCGAGACCCTCGAGGGGCGTGGCTTCGCCGCCCAGGAACTCCTCCACGTGCTCCCGCACGTCCTGCCGGAAGGTGTCGAGGTACTCGCACACCGCAGGAAGGTCCGCGTAGGCTCCGCGCACCTCGTCGAGGAGCTGCCCCGCCGCGACGACCGCCATGTCGCGGTTCAGCTCGCGGAGCGCCTCCCGGTGCTTCCGGGCCGCGGCGGGAAGGGTCGCGAGCGACTCCTGGAGCCGCGCCTGCAGCCGGTTCATCTCGGCCCGGAAGCGCTCTTGCTCCTCGTCGGGCAGGCGGCGGAACTCGTCGGGCTCCATGACCGTGCCCTTCCGGCTGGGGGCAAGCGCGACCCCCACCGGCGTCCGGATCACCGCCACCCCCCGCTCCTGCGCCTCCTTCTCCAGCTCCACGAACGGCTGCTCGCTCTCGGCGCTGAAGCGATCCTCGAGGGCTTTCTTGCGCCGCCGGTATTCCTCGCCCTCGAAGGTGGCCGGGATGGAGACGCGCAGCTCTTCGAGGAGCCGCTCCAGGTCTGTCCGGAATTGCCGGCCCCGACCCGCCGGGAACCCCAGAGCCTTCGGCCGCTGAGGGTCGGCGAAGTTGTGGACGTAGCACCAGTCACCGGGCGCCGGCTCGGCGGCGGCCACGGGATCGAGGATCGCCCGCGCCGCCTGGTGCTTGCCCAGCCCGGGAGGGCCGAGAGCGAAGATGTTGTAGCCGTATCCCTTGATGCCGACGCCGAAGCGCAGCGCCTCGAGGGCGCGGTCCTGCCCCGGCGGCTCGTCGAGGTCGGGCAGGTCGGAGGTGGTCTCGAACCGCAGACCCTCCATTACGCAGCGACGTCGCAGCTCGGGGGGCGTGAGCCGTTTCATCGAAATGGCCTCGGAGAATCGGGCCTGGATTGAACGGTGCAAGGGCAATGCCGCCCACTCCAGGGAGCCCGGAGAGTGCTTTGCGCGCCGGTGATCGAATTCGGCGGCGCAAGGCGCGCGCTCCCGCGCATTTTCTTCCCGGACCCTGATCAGCGCAGGCGAAGCCACCCGGGCAGACGTTCACGACACCCCTCGCAAAAGCCCGAGCCGCGTACATCGACCCTTTCCACCGAGCCCGCGAAGCTCATGAGGCAGGCGGCGTCGGGACAGTGGTGGAGCGAAGCCGCGTGACCCAGCTCGTGCAGGATCTCGTCCGTCGCGCGCCGCCCCAGGAGGTCCGGATCGGAGGGCAGGCCGTAGAACCCGGGGTCCAGCCGCGCCAGCGAAACGAGCACGGCCCGCGCCCCCTGGCGCGCGCGCCCGAACACGAAGGTGAAGACCGGGGTGGCGATGTCGAGGCCGGTGAGGCCGACGAGGACGGCGTCCTCGGGGGTCGGAAGCACCTCCAGGGCGGCGAGGAGCGCGTCCGCATCCACCTGGTCACGCTCGGGAAGCGGGGTGGGATGCGGACCGCCACCGGGGTCCACCACCCGGCACCCCGCGGAGAGGCGGCGGCTCAGGCGAGCGGCGATCGTCTCGGCGAACGGGCGGGGGAGCCCGTCGAGAGGCAGGAGGTGGACCTCCTGTACCCGGTCGTCTTCAGCTCCCATCGGGCGGTTTCTGGAGCTCGTACTTCTTGATCTTGTGGTAGAGGGTCACCCGGTCGATGTCGAGGATGCGGGCAGCGTGGGTAATGTTCCAGCCCTGGGCCTCGAGCACCGCCTGGATGTGCCCCTTCTCCGCTTCCGCGAGCGAGCCGGGACCGGGGCCGGCGGGCGCGCTCGTTATGTGCACGGGCAGGTCCTTGGGCTCGACGAGTGGCCCCGAGCCCACCACGACCGCGCGCTCGATCGCGTTCTGCAGCTCCCGCACGTTGCCCGGCCAAGGATACGACTGCAGGACGTCCAGGGTCGCGGCCGAGAGCTGCAAGGGCTTGCGGCCCATGGCCTGCGTGAAGCGCTCCAGGAAATGGCCGGCGAGGACGGGGATGTCCTCCCGCCGCTCGCGCAGGGGCGGGATCTCGATGGTGAAGACGTTGAGCCGCCAGAAGAGGTCCTCGCGGAAGTTCCCGGACGCGATGAGGGCCCGAAGGTCGCGATTTGTGGCGGCGACCACGCGGAAGTCCACGGGGATGGGGGTGTTGCCGCCCAGGCGCGTGACGACCTTTTCCTCCAGGACACGCAGGAGGTCGACCTGCACCTTGGGGCTCACTTCCCCGATCTCGTCCAGGAAGACCGTGCCCCCCTCCGCGGTCTCGAACTTGCCCTTGTGCCGGGCCCGCGCCCCCGTGAACGCCCCCGCCTCGTGTCCGAACAGCTCGCTCTCCAGCGTCCCCTCGGGGAGGGCGCCGCAGTTGACCACCACGAGGGGGTTGTAGCGGCGCGCGGAGGCGGCGTGGATCGCGCGCGCCACCAGCTCCTTGCCCGTCCCGGACTCCCCGCTGATGAGGACGGTGGCGTCGGAGGCGGCCACGGTGGTCACCATCTCCGCGACCTTCTTCATCGCCGCGGAGGGGCCGAGCAGGGGCGGGGGCGCCGCCACCGAGTCGATGCTCTTCCGGAGCCGCACGTTTTCCGCCCGCAGCGAGCGGTGCTCGGCCGCGCGCTTCACGAGCAGGGACAGGTCGTCGGGGTCGAACGGCTTGACGATGTAGTCGTAGGCCCCCGCCTTCATGGCCCGCACCGCGGAATCCACCGAGGCGTAGGCGGTCATGAGGATGAGGGTCAGCTCGGGGTCGGCGGCGGCCAGGCGCGCCTGCAGCTCCAGGCCGTCCAAACCGGGCATCCGGATGTCGACGAGTGCGATGTCGAAGCGGCTCTCCGCGCACAGCCGCAGCGCCTCCTTCGCGTTCTCCGCGGTCGCGACCTGGTGGCCTTCCTGGCGGAACCAGGCGCCCAGCGACTCGCGCACGATGGCCTCGTCGTCGACGACCAGCATCCGGAGGGCCGGACGCGCCCCTTCGGCTTCGGACTTGCTCATGGCGTGCTTCCTCCCTCGGGCGCCGGCGGGTGCCGGGGCAGGTGAACGGTGAACACGGTGCCCACCGCCGGCCGGGAGTCGACCTCGATGCGGCCGCCGTGGCGGGTCACGATGCCGTAGACCACGGCCAGCCCGAGGCCCACGCCCTTACCCGCCTCCTTGGTCGTGAAGAACGGCTCGAAGATCCGGGCCTGGTCTTCTTCGCGGATGCCGGAGCCGGTGTCGGAGACAGTGAGGAGGAGACCGCCCTCCTCCCCGTCCCGGCGCGCCCCCAGGACCACGCGACCGCCGGTGGGAGTCGCTTCCAGAGCGTTCATGGCCAGGGCCAGGACCATCTGCTCCACCTGGCCCGCGTCGCAGGTCAGGCGGGGCAGGCCCTCTGCCGTCTCCACCTCGAGGGTCACCCCCTGCAGCTCGGCCTGGTGCCGGAGGAGCAGGCGACAGCGCTCGAGGAGGGGCGGAACGTCCGCCTCCGCGAAGCGCGCGGGGGACGACCGGCTGAAGAGGAGGAGGTTGCGCACGATGTCGCCGCAGCGGCCGGCCTCGGCGTCCACCATCTCCAGGATGCGGTCCGACTCGGCGTCGTGGGACGCGCCGGCGGCGACACCCCGTCGCCGCAGGAGCCGTGCGTAGGTGCGAATGCCGGCCAGGGGGTTGTTGATCTCGTGCGCCACTACCGCCGCGAGCTTGCCCAGCGAGGCCATCTTCTCGACCAGCATCATCTCCTTGTGCGCGCGCTCGACCTGCCGCGTCTTCTCCTCGACTCGCTGCTCGAGGGTGCGATTGGACTCCAGCAGCTCGCCCCGGGCCCGGCGCAGCTCGTCCGTCATCGCGTTCCAGGAGCGGGCCAGGTCTCCCATCTCGTCGCCCGAGGTGACGGGAACGGGAGTGTCGAGGTCGCCGGCGGCGACGCGGGCCATGGCCGCGTGGAGCCGACGCACCGGGGCGAGCACCAGCGGCCAGAGCAGCGCGGCGACCAGGAGGAGGACGGCCGCCACCGTGGCCAGGAGACCGAGCGACATGTGGCGCTCGGAGACGCGCAGCGACTCGTCCACCGCCGCCATCGAGAGCTGGACGTCGAGGACGCCCAGGACCTGCTGGCCGGGGGGATGGAAGTGGCAGGAGGCCGTGCACTGCGGCTCGTTGTGCAGGGGGGCGATGATGCCCAGGACGCGCCCCTCCGTACCGGAGAAGATACGGACGCGATCCTTGCGCTCGAGCCTCACCAGGGGCCGGTCGCTCCGGTGACAGGCCGTGCATTGCTCGGCCCTCACGTCGACCAGCGTGCCCACCTCGGAGGGAAGCGTCGAGGTGCCGATCCGCCCCTCCTTGTTGAAGACCCGGACGCGCGTGATGCCCTGCTGGGCCCCGACGTTCTGGATGATCCGATGGACGTCCTGGGCGTCGTTGCGCAACATGGCGTCGCGGGTCGCGCCCCGGATCGTCTCCGCGATCCGGTCCGCGGACAGGCCCACCAGCCCTTCCAGGTGGCGGCGCTGGAGGCGCAGGTTCCAGGCGTCCGCGGCGAGCAGGATGAGGGCCGCGCCCAGGCACAGGGCGAGGCCCATGCGCACGGCCAGGCGCCCGCGGAGCGGACGCCTGGCCGTGGCCTCGACCGCGGAAACCCCTGTCATGTCTCCCCTGCCGCGGAAGTGAGCCCGGCCCCCTCGCGCGCGAAGACGGGCAGGTGCTTGGCGGCCAGGGCGAAGAACGCGAATCCGATCGCGACCAGCATGAGCGTGACCACGACCTCGGGAACGGCGGGCACGTAGCGCTCCCCCAGGGCCCCTTCGAGACCGGTGAGGCTCACGTTGAGGCGGTTCACCACGAAGCCGACCACGGCCATCACGCCCGCCGCGTAGAGCGACCGGGTGTTCCGGCGCATCGCGGGCACGGACAGCAGGACGATGGGCAGCACGACCCCCAATGCGAACTCGAGGCCGAAGAAAGCCGCCTCCCTCGTTCCCTTCAGCACCTCGGGCAATGCGCCGCGGCGGCCGAGGTCGTAGAGGCGGGCCGTGCCGTAGACGACGAGCGCGACCAGGAGGGCCCGGCCCACCGCCATGAGGAGGGGCATCTCCAGGCTGCGCCCGAAAGCCCGCGCGCTGAGCCGGGACTCCACGATCACCATCCCCAGGCCCGCCGCCACCGCGGACAGGAAGAACAGCGTGGGCAGCCAGGGCGTGTACCAGAGCGCGTGGAGCTTGCCGGGCATGATCAGGTAGAACGCCCCCAGCGAGGACTGGTGGAGTGTCGAGAGGATCGCTCCCGCCACCACCAGGGGAATCGTGGCCGCCTGCTGGACGACGAGGGCGCGGGTCCAGCCCAGGCGCTCGAAGACCATTCCCGAGAACTCGAGGGCGAGCACGGTGAGGTACAGGGTCACGCACCACGACACCTCGAACATCACCGAGCGCGGGTTCCACATCACGAGCGGGTGCCAGATGTTCCAGGGGCGGCCCAGGTCGAAGAGAAGGGCTACCACCACCAGCGAGTAGCCCAGGAACGCGGTGAGGATCGTGGGACGGACGATGGGCTTGTAGCGCTTCAGGTTGAAGACGTAGACCACGGTGGTGATGGCGAAGCCGCCGGCCGCGAGCCCGACCCCGCACAGGATGTCGAACCCGACCCAGAGGCCCCAGGGAAAGTGGTCGGAAAGGTTCGTCACCGCCCCCAGCCCCTGGGTATAGCGAACGGCGAGCACGGCCGTGCCGAGGACGAGCAGCAGGTAGAGGAGCCCCGTCCAGAAGCCGGGCCGGAGACGCTCAACGCGCCGCATGGTCCACCTCCTTCTCCGAGGAGGACGCCGGGCCTTCCGCCGCCGCCACCTCGTCGCGCCGGTGCGTGATCCACCAGACCGCGAGGAGCGCGGCGCCGCCCATGCTCACGACCGCGGGCACCTTTTGGAGCGCCGCCCAGGTCAGGTTGGGGGGGGCTTCTGTCCCCACCGCGGCGAAGCCGAGCTGCTCGAAGGGGACGGGAGACAGGAAGAGGACCGAGGTGCCCCCCACCTCGGTCTCGCCATAGACGTGCGGGTAGTACGCCCCGGGGTTCTCCTGGATCCGCCGGTGCGCCTCCGCGAGGAGCTCCTCGCGCGTGCCCGCCACCGTGGCCTCCGCCGGGCAGGCTTCGACGCAAGCGGGGAGCCCGCCCTTCACCAGGCGTTCGACGCACATGTCGCACTTGCGGACGGCCGGCACGACCTTGGACCACTCGTAGCGGGGGACGCCGAAGGGGCAAGCGAGCATGCAGTAGCGGCAGCCCAGGCAGCGACTCGCGTCGTAGGTGACGGGCCCGAGCGCGGTCTTCCGGAAAGCGCTCACGGGACAAGCGCTCGCGCAGCTCGGGTCCTCGCAGTGCATGCAGAGCCGGCGCACGTAGCGGTCGTCTCCCTTGTCGAGGAGAACGGTGTAGGTCGTGGCGTCGAGCTCGGTCTCCTCCCCGTTGCCGGGGAAGCCGTGGCTCTCCTTGCAGGCTTGCGCGCAGGCCCGGCAGCCGATGCAGCGCGTGACGTCGATGAGCAGGGCCCGCGCGCGAGGGTTGGTTTGGACGATCATGGCTCTGACTCCCCTCTCTCGTTCGCCGCCCTAGGTCAACAGGAACTCGCCGACCAGGCGCTTCCAGTCTTCGTCGGGCAGGTGCCGGGCGAAGTCCGCCACGGGCTCACCGCCGTCCTGGAGGACGGACCCCGACAGAGCCATGAGCCGCAGATCGAGCGCCTCCCGGCTGTCCTCCATCCAGCGCCGGGCCAGGCGACCCGAGAGCAGGTTGCGCAGGTTGGCGGCGAGGTGGGACGCGCGCACCTTCATGATCCAGCCACGTCCGTAGGGGTCGTCGGTGGCGAGGCCCGGGTTCTTCCGCAGCTGTGGGTTCACGGCCACCACCTCTCCTTCCACGGGCGACACGAACTCGGCGGATCGACCGTCCACCTTGACCCCGAAGCCGATGCCGCCCTGGTTCAGCCAGTCGCCGCGGGCGGGCAGGCGAACGCTCCGAGCGGCGCCGGTCAGGCGGCGCGCGAAGTCGTCGAGCCCCACGAGCACGGTCGTCCGATCGAGTGGCTGTACCCAGACGTGGCCGCGGTGGTAGTGCAGCCCCTCGGGCAGCTGATAGCCGGCCACCCAGACGGGCTCCCTCGAGGCTTCGACGCCGGGGATGCGCACGGTGCCCGCCTCTCGCACGGTCTTGGCCCGGGTGAGCGCATAGTCGATCAGGATGAAGACGGCAAAGAATGCGATCACGAGAAGGATCGTCATGGTGGTTCACCTCCTCTGGGGCCGGGGGCCTTCTGCCTTCGCCACCCTCCGTGCCCGCCGCCGGGCGAATGCGGCTGCCATGACATTGAGCAAGGCCCGTACCGCGAGGCCGCGGGGCACGCCCAACGCGGCCAAGCACTTGAAGCGCCGGCGCATACGGCCGTAGGACTTCTCAACAGCACCGCCGGTAGGTGTTGAGGAATTCACCAGCCGCGCAGTTCTTCTTGCGCGATCACTGGCCAAGTCCTCGCAAGCGCGGGGCGATCGATCCTCCGCGACCCACACCGATCGACCTCACCAAACCGCTCGGGCTCTGGTTCCGCGATTGCACATGTCCTTCCCGCCGGTCCGCTCGGCGCAAAGCGTGCGGGAAGACGTCCCGGACGTGGCGCTGCCGGCAGGAGGTGGGTCATGGCTCCGATGCGCATACAGATCAAGCGGATTCTCTGCCCCGTGGACTTCTCGGAGTTCTCGACCCGCGCTCTCGAGCGGGCCCTGCGCCTCGCCGACTGGTTCGACGCACGGGTGACGGCGCTGCACGTGATCCCGTTCCTCGTGCCTGCGGGCCCCGGCCTCCCCTACTTTCCCCTCCCCCTCGAGGCCACACCCCAGCGGGGGGAAGCGGCGGGAGCCGTGGAGCGCTTCATCGAGCCTTTCCTCGGCAAGGGCGTTCCGCTGGAGACCCTAGTACGCCAGGGCGATCCCGCGCGGGAGATCCTGGGCGCCGTCGAAGACCTGGACGTGGACCTCGTCGTGATGGGCACCCACGGCCGGTGCGGGCTGCCCCATCTCCTCCTCGGCTCCGTCACCGACAAGGTGCTCCAGCGCGCGCGGTGCCCGGTGCTCGCGGTGGGCAGCGCCCCCACCCCGCCCGCCGTGGGCCCCCTCTTCCGCCGGATCCTGTGTGCGGCCGACCTGACGCAGGACTCGGATGGCACCATCGACCTCGCCCTCTCGCTCGCCGAAGAGAACGAAGCGGAGGTGACCCTCCTCCACGTGGTCGAGCGCAAGACCGATCCGGACCTCCCCGCAGCCCAGGAGCAGCTCCGCCGCGCGGTCCCGGCTCTCTCCCGCGACTTCTGCGAGGTGAAGGAGCGCGTCACGGTCGGGACGCCCTGGCGGGAGATCCTTCGCGTTGCCGAAGAGTGCCGGGCCGAGCTGGTCGTCCTGGGCGCGCACGCCCACAACCTGATGGGCCGGTTGCTCTTCGGCTCCACCGCGAGCCACGTCGTGCAGCACGCCGCCTGCCCCGTGCTCGTCGTTCGGCCGATGCGCTCCCGTAGGTCGTCGCGACCCGCGCTCGACGCGGACGTGGCCGCCCCCACCGCCTCAGGCCGAGGCTGATCGCGCCGAGGCCCCGATCTCCTGCCTCCCGCCCCGCTCCTCGGCCGCGCGGATGTTGCGCGCGACCTGCCAGCTTGCGCCTCGGGCGAGCAGCTTGAGCTTCAGCGTTTGCCAGGGGAAGCGGCGATCCGAAAGCCACCGGGCTTCGTCGGGGAGGAGAACCAGGCTCACGTGCACGTTGGGCGCACAGCCGATGGGCAGGCCGCGCTCCATGCACGCCTCGTAGAGGCGCCGGAAGACCGGTACGAGGAGGCCGGTCTCGGGAGGGGGCACGTCCGCGTAGTCGGTCCCGGCGAGGGGACGGAAGACGCAGACGGTGGGGATGGCACCGACCGAGGTGATCCAGTCGATGGCCCGCATCGAGGACTCCGCCGGCTCCAGGCCGGCGATGATCTCGCCGTTCGTGACCCAGGGCTCGTGCCGCGGTCCCCGCGGCCCCAGCGAGGCGCAGTAGCGCACCGCATCCAGGTAGCGCTCGAGGCCGTACTCGCGGTGCTTCCCCGGGCAGACCTCCTTGAAGAAGCAGGGGTCGAAGATCTCGAAGCAGAAGGAGACGCGGTTGACCCCCATCTCCCGGAGCGCGTCGTAGCGCCGCAGGTCGTGGTGGGGCGGCGTCTGCACTCCCACGAGCAGGCCCGTGTCCTTCTTGAGGCGACGGATATAGGGCTCGAGGATGTCGAGGTAGGTGTCGCCTCGGTAGTGCCCGGTGTTGAAGTCCACGTAGGTGATGCCCGACTCGCGCCGGGCGGCGCGGACGACCTCCAGGACCTCGTCCACCGACTTCTCGTCCGCGTCGTCGACCCCGAGGTTCAGGCCCACCGAGCAGAACTTGCAGTTCGCCCGCTGCGGCTTCTCCGTCCAGTACTCGCAGACCTTGGCCGGGTAGACCCCGAGATAGGTGCCCTGCAGCGTTCCCACGCGGCGCATGGGCTTGCCCGTCGAGGTTCGCTCCTCATACCAGGCCGGTTGCGGCGACAAGCGCACCGCGGCCACCGTCTCTCCGTCGCGCTCCACTGAGTAGCCCGAGGCCGCGCGCTTCAGGAGGTAGGGCGACCGCTCCGCGAACTTCTCGACCACCGGCACGTTCGTCCACAGGCCGCCGGGGAGGACAATCTCGAGGCCGCTGCCCAGGCCGGCCCGGGTGCGCATCGGCTTCCGCCCGCCGTCCTCCTCCACCAGGCACGAGTCGTGGAGACGCATCCCCCGGCAGTACAGGTCCAGCTTGAGCAGGGCGGGGTTGCGGCGTACGTCAGTCGTCGACGGCGTCATGTTCCTCCTGTCGGTCGTGGGCGGCTCAGGGCGAGAGCCGCTCGATCTTCCAGCTCGCTCCCTCCCGGACGTGGAGGATGCGGTCGTGAAGCCGGTTCTCGAAGCCGTGCCAGAACTCGACACGCTCCGGGCGCAGCCGGTAGCCGCCCCAGTCGGGCGGGCGGGAGACCTCCTGCCCGACGAAGCGCTGGTCGACTTCCCGCACCTCCTCGAGCAGGCGCCGCCGCGACGGGAGCGGGGCGCTCTGGCACCAGGCCCAGGCCGCCACCTGCTGGCCACGGGGGCGGGACGCGAACTCGAGGTCCGACTCGTCGTCGGGCAGCTTCTCCACCGTCCCCTCCACGCGCACCTGGACGGCGATCGCGGGCCAGTAGAAGCAGAGAGCGGCCAACGGATTCCCGGAGAGCTCGCGCCCCTTCCGGCTGGAATAGCTCGTGAAGAACACGAATCCCCGGTGGTCGTGGCGGGAGAGGACCACCATCCGCACCGAAGGCCTCCCCCCGGCGTCGGCGGTGGCCAACGCCACCGCGTGCGCCGCCCGCGACTCGATGGAGGTCGCACGCGCGAGAAGCGCCTCGAAACGCGGGTAGGGATCGGCGTCCGTCCACTCCGGCCGCGGCTCAGGCGACGAGGACCGGGCAGGGAGCATGTCTCACCACGCGCTCTGTGTTGCTGCCCACGACGCGGTCGGCCAGGGTGTCGTGCCCACGGGTGGCCATCACGATGAGATCGGCCCGCTCCACGCGCGCGACGTGGACGATGCGGTCCCAGACCGAGCCCTTGTGCACCTGGGCCGTCACCGGCAGGCCCGCGAAGTCCTCCTGGAGGTATTTCCAGAGCGTACACTCCGAAACCGCCGGGGGCGCGGGGGCCGCCGCCCCCGCGAGCACGGCCAGGCTCGGGGATGGCGTCACGTTCACGGCCACGACCTCCGCCTCGAAGCTACGGGCGAAGAGCGCGGCCATGGGGAAGGCCAGGCGAGAGCCCAGCGAGAAGTCGGTGGGGACGAGGATGCGCTTGTAGGGCAGGGCCAGGCCGTGATCGGGCTCTCGGACGCAGAGGACGGGCCGGAAAGCGTGCTGCACCACTTTCTCCGCCACGCTGCCCAGCAGCAGATGGGAGAGCCCCTCGCGCCCGTGGGTGGCGAGAACGGTCAAGTCGGGCTGGGTCGCGCGGATCATCTCGAGCAGGCTCCGGTGGACGGACACCCGCCGCTCCACGATCACGCGGTGGCTGACCTTGAGGGTCTCCGCCCGCCGGAGGAGGCACTCGCGGGCGTGTCGCTCGGCGGTCTCCCAGACCTCGTGCTCGTGGGCGAAGGCCCAGTGCGCCTGGCGATGGTCGGGGATCTGGACCGCGTGGTAGAGGACGAGCGAGGCCTCGAAGCGCTCGGCCAGGAACCGGGCGTGATCGAAGGCCCGGTCCGACTCCGGAGACAGGTCGGTCGGGAAGAGCACCTCGCGGATGGAGACCACTGGCCCTCCTCTCCCGCGGCCCTAGGAGGACGGCGAGCGAAGGTTGAACACCACGGTCACGGTCAGGATGAACTCGGTGGGCTGGCCGTTGAGGAGCAGGGGCTGGTAGCGCCACTGATTCACCGCCGCGAGCGCCGGGGCGTCGAAGAGCGGATGTCCGCGCAGCACCCGGGCCGCCGTCACGTAGCCCCTGGTGTCGACCTGGGCTTCGATGATCACGATCGCGCTCGCCCGCGAGGCCAGGGCCAGCTCGGGATAGACGGGCTCCACGCGGCGGACGAGCTTGGGCGCCTTGATCTGGCCTCCGACCCGGACGACGCGGGTCGGCGGCGGCGGCTCCGCAGGGAGCCCGCCCACCACTCCTCCCACGACGCCGCCCGGCACCCCACCCTCCACGCCGCCCGGCACTCCGCCTTCCACGCCGATATCGAGGCCCTCCTCGGGCTTGATTTCCTCGGGCATATCGATGGGGGCGATGAACGCATTCGACGCGAGCGGCTCGGGACGGGGCGCGGCCTTGGCGACCGAGCGAGGCCCGGGCGCGGGCGGGGGGGGCGGAGGAGGAGCCGGCGCGATCTCGAGGGGAGCCACGAAGAAGGCTTTGAGCGAACCCGGGTCGGGAACGTAGTCGTAGTAGAGGAGGGGCAGGATCACGATCGCGATCACGAGCGCCGTGTGGAGGACGAGGGACAGCGCGAAGGTGAGGCTCTTCCGCCCCGCGGTCGATTCGGGCTCGCTCACCACCAGGCTCACGAAACGGATGGCCGGGGGCTGGTTGGCCTTCGGGGCCTCGTAGGGGATGGCCTCGTGCGCGAGGGCCTCGTGGACGACCGGGCTGGCATGTCCCATTGGACTCCTCCTCGTCCCGGGATAGAACAATACGCATGCCAGACGGCTGTCGACCGCTTCCAGTCGCTCGGGAGCACCAAACCCCTTAAGAAGGCGCTATCCACGGTGGCCGACGCGGTTCACGGCCCGAAGCGGATTCGGCTCTGAGGCGGGAGGCGGAACTTCTTGCGCCTCCGCGCGGCACCATGTGCGCCTGATTTCGCCCGCTTCGCACCTGCACGCGGCGGCACTCGGATTGCACCTTTTCATTTCAGCGGGAGCCCAGCCTCTCGCCGGGAGGTGCCCTGTGGACCAGACCTCCGTCGAAGAACGGTACCGCCCGTACCGAGAGGCGCTCCGCCACCGAGTCTGCTCGGTATGCCTGGACAGCCGGGACGACGGGTCCTGTGATATGGCCGGGGGCAAGACCTGCGCTATCGATCGGCACTTTCCGCGGCTCGTCGAGGCCATGCTCGAGGTGAAGAGCGGCCGCATGGACGAGTACGTGGCTGCTCTCGAGTCCGAGATCTGCAGCCGCTGCCAGGAGCAGGACGAGCACGGCGCCTGCCCCCTGCGGGACAGGGGCGAGTGCGCGCTCGCCATCTACCTGCCGCTCGTCGTTGATGTCATCGAGGAAGTCAGGCCGTAGCATCCGGACGCCTCGCGGGACCCATCCCCGCACTTCTTGCCGGTGGGCCTCGTGTCAACACCGAAGAAGCAATCGCTCCCTCCCGCCGCCGGCCACGCCCTTCCCAGTCCGAAGTGCCTTCGATTCAGACGCTTCTGTGACTGGGACCCCGGGCAGTCGGAATGCCGGCGTGCCCGGAGCGGCACCCTCCCGATCGAGTCGCCCTCGGTACGCCGATTGCTCCATTTGGTGGTAAAGGGGGGACCATGCACCGGACGTTGGAGATCGGCCTCGACACCCTGGTGGACACCGCGACGCCAGCGTTTGCCACCGACGCCGCGGGCCACGTCGTCTTCTGGAACCGTGCGATCGAGAAGCTCCTCGACCGCCCCCGCAAGGAGGCGCTCGGCCGCCACTGCTTCGAGCTCTTCGCGGGACGGGACGTGTTCGGCAACCGCTTCTGCCACGAGAGCTGCGCCGTGCGCTGCATGGCCCGTAAAGGCGAGGCAATCCGGGGCTTCGAGATGGTGCTGGGCTCGGCAACCCGCCCGGAACAGCCGGTCCAGGTGTCGATTCTGGAGGTCCCGGGGTCGGATCCTGGAGACCGACTGATCGTGCACCTCCTCCATCCGGTCGACCAGAGCGGAAGACTGGCGCGGGCAATCGAGGGGCTGAGGCCCGCTCCCATTCCGGGCGACGGACACGCTGCCCTGGTCCGGGAGAACGGCCCCGCTTCGCGCGCTCATTGCCCCCAGCTCAGCAAGCGGGAGAACGAGGTCCTGCAGTGCGTGGCCGCCGGCCTCCAGAACAAGGAGGTCGCCCAGGAGCTCGGCATCAGCCTGGCCACCGCCCGCAACCACATTCACAACATCCTTGAAAAGCTCGAGGTTCACTCCAAGCTGGAGGCGGTCTCGCTCGCCTTCCGCCAGGGCTGGGTCACGACCCCGAGCCGGTCGGTGGCGTTCCCGGCGCCGGTCCCGTTGGCACACACCGCTCTCGCGGCGCCGTCACGAGGGCGTCGACTGGCCTGAGCCCGACGCGGCCACGGCCACCGCCGGCCATGATCCGTCCACCCATACCGTGGGGCCTCACGCCCCCCGAGGAGGTCGAGGCCTTCGGACGGCTCAAGTCACGCCTGGCCACGCTGTGGGCGGAGGTCTTCCCCAAGGACGACGAGCCCTATACCTCGGTGATCGTGCCCTCGGTATCCGTGGCCCCGGAGGCGCTGCGCCGCCGGGCGGGCTGGCTCTTCTACGAGGAGGCGCTGCTCTTTCTCCTCATCCGCCTCCGCAATCCCCGGGCCCGCGTGGTGTACGTGACTTCCGAGCCGATACCCCATGCGGTGATGGAGTACTACCTGCAGTTCCTGGCCGGGATACCCGCGAGCCACGCGGCGGCCCGTCTCACCCTGCTCTCGGCCTACGACCGCTCGGCGCGGCCCCTCACGGAGAAGATCCTGGAGCGACCGCGTCTGGTGGAGCGCATCCGCGCGTCCGTCCCGGATCTGTCGCGGGCCTATCTCACGGTCTTCCGGGCGACACCGCTGGAACGGCGCCTGGCCGTGCTTCTCGGGATCCCCTTGAATGCCGCGGATCCCGGGATGGATTCGCTCTGCACCAAGTCGGGCTCTCGGCGGCTCCTTCGCGAAGCCGGGCTCGAGGTGCCGGAGGGGGCCGAGGACTTGCGCGATGAAAATGATCTGGTGGAGGCGCTCCTCGAGCTGCGCCGGCGCCGGCCGCACCTGCAGCGGGCCCTGGTCAAGCTCAACGCCGGTTTCTGGAACGAGGGAGCGGCCGTCTTCTCCTACCCCGCAGATCCGGGGCCCGCTTCCGTGCGACGGACGCTCTCGCGGCTGGCGCTCGCCGACGAGGGCGAGACCACGGAGGGCTACCTCGAGGCGTTCCGCCGCGGCGGCGGCGTCGCGGAGGAGTTCGTGGAGGGCGTGCTCCACGCGTCGAGCGGGCAGGTTCGGATCAACCCGCGCACCGAGGTGATCCTCACCTCTTCGCATGACGAGATCCGCGGAGGCCCGCTCGGTCTGTCTCCCAAGGGATGCGGCTTCCCGGCCGATGACCGCTGGCGGATCCCGGTCCAGGAGGCCAGCCTGCGCGTGGGCCAGCGGCTCGCCGCCGCGGGACTCGTGAGCCGTGTGTCCGTCGAGTTCCTGGTCCTTCCGAGCCTCGCGGGTCCGCGTCTCCTGGGGAGCGAGATCAACCTGGGAGTGGGGGGATCGACGCACCCGCTCCTGGCCGTCCGCTTCCTGGCCGGTGGCCGGCTGGATCCGGACACCGGCCTCTTCCTCGCTCCCAGCGGCCGTCCGAAGTTCTATCGGGCCACCGACGAGCTCGCATCCCCGGCCTACCGCGGATTGTCGCCGCCCGACCTGATCGAGATCCTCACCATGAACCAGCTCAACTACTCTCCGCAGACGGAATCGGGTGCGCTCTGCTACATGCTGGGCGGGATCTCCGAGCTCGGACGGCTGGGCCTGGTGGCGATCGGCGGGAGCCGCGGAGAGGCTGAGGCCGTCTTCCAGCGCACGGTGGCCACGTTGGACAGGGAGAGTGCACCGCGGAGGTAAGGTTGCCGACGCATTTTCTTCGTAGACCGAGCGGGCTCGCGCAAGATGCGCGTCCAAATGGGCCCTGACTCCCGAGGGTCATAGCCATAACTCTCTCATTGGACTAAGCTTGATCGCAGTCGTGGAGGGTTGGCGCAAGGCTTGCGTTGGGTTGCTGAAGGATGACCTCTGGAATGGCGAAAGTGGGTGACAAGGCCCATCGGCCGAAAGACCGCCTGAGAGAGCTCGAGCTGGAGGTGGAGAAGCGCCAGCGCGAGCTGCAGATCCTCTCCACCCTCGCCTTTCGCATCCATAAAGAAGATGAGGCGGAGGCCGTGCTCCAGGTTGCCCTCGACGAGATCCTGAAAGGGCTGGACCTGACGGCCGCCTGGGTCTTTCTCGGGGACGAGAAGGACAAGAAGCTGCGGTTGGCCGCCCACCGGGGCATCTCCGCCGGGTACCTGCGGGAAGTCGAGACGAACGGCCTCGGAGACTGCCTCTGCCCGGAGGTGTTCTCGACCGCTCATCCCATGCAGGTCCGCAACACGACGCAGTGCCCGCGCATGCCCACGATCGTCGAAGGCTTGTCCACTGCGGCGGCGCACGCGTGCATCCCGCTGACGTTCGAGGGGACGAGCCGCGGGGTGCTGAACGTGGCCGCCCGGCCCGGCGAGCTGTTCTCGGAGGGCGAGCTGCGCTTCCTGGAGACTGTGGGCCGGCAGGTCTGCCTGGCCGTGGAGCGGGCCCGGCACCTGAAGGCGGAGCGCCTCCACAACCAGGAGGCCCGGGCCCTCGCCGCTCTCAACAAGAGGATCGGCGAGATCCTGGACACCGACGCGGTGCTGCACGGGGTCGGACAGACCGCGCTCGAGGTCCTGGGAGCGGACCGCGTCCAGATCTTCCTGGGCTCCGACCCCCGCGAGCTCACGGTCGCCCACCTCGCCGGCCTCCCCCACCCCGAGCTGCGAGTGGGCCAGAGGCTCGACCTCGTGGCCCTCGGTGCGACCCTCCCCCGCCACGCGCTCGCCGAACAGGAGACGTTCCGGCTCCGGGACTGGGGCAGCGAATCGCAGGCGAACCAGGAGCTGCCGCGGCGCTGGGACGCCGCGGCCACGCTCATCATGCCCTTGGTCGCCCGCCGGACGACAAGGGGGCTGCTCATCCTCACCAAGCGCCAGCCCCACGTCTGGACCGATGACCAGGTGGACGTGGCGGAGGCGCTCGCCTCCCAGGCGTCGGTCGCCATCGAGAACGCGCACCTGTACGAGAAGGCGCGCCGGGCCTATCGCGAGCTGAACGAAGCCCAGGCCCGCATCATCCAGAGCGAGAAGATGGCGGTGGTGGGGACCTTCGCCTCCGGCCTCGCCCACGAAGTGCGCAACCCGCTGAACTCCATCGCCCTCCAGCTCTCCATCCTCGATCGCCGCATCGCCCCCATGGAATCCGGGGTGTCCGGCGAGCTCAAGGAGCTCCTCGGGATCATCCGCGAGGAGGTGAAGCGCCTCGACAACCTGGTGGGAGACTTCCTCCAGTTCTCGCGCACGAACCGGATCCAGTACCGCCCGGCGAGCGTGGACGCCCTGCTCGACGAGGTCATGCAGCTGCTGCGGCCGGAGGCCCGGGCGGCGGGAGTCACGCTGCGCCGGCAGCGCATCGGTGCGGAGATCCCCGACCTGCGCGTGGACCCGGAGAAGATCAAGCAGGTCGCGATCAACCTCGTTCAGAACGCGATCGAGGCCATGTCCGGCGGGGGGACGGCGGTGGTGGAGAGCGGGCTCGTGGACGGCCACGCGAGGATCGCGGTCAAGGACACCGGCCCCGGCCTCCCCGAGGGCCTCGACGTCTTCCAGCTCTTCGTCACCACCAAGGCCCGGGGGACCGGCCTCGGCCTTTCCATCGCACAGCAGATCGTCCTCGAGCACGGGGGCGAGATCACGGCGGTAAGCGCGCCCGGAGAGGGTGCCGCTTTCACCGTCCGCCTTCCCGTATCCCCGCCCGAGGAAACCGAACGGGAGCAGCCATGAGCAGCAAGGGACGTGTGGTCGTCATCGACGACGAGGTGAACGCGGCGGCGGCTCTCGAGACGCTGCTGAAGGAGGACGGCTACGAGGTCACTCGCGCCCACGACGCGCGCACCGGCCTCCAGCTCCTCGAGAAGGAGGAGCCGGACGTCGTCCTCACCGACCTGCGCATGCCGGGGATGGACGGCCTCGAGCTGCTGACCCGGATCAAGCAGATCCGGCCCGAGATCATGGTCATCCTGATGACCGCGTACGGTACGGTCAAGACCGCGGTCAAGGCCATGAAGCTCGGGGCCGAGGACTACCTCGGCAAGCCCATCGACGTGGAGGAGCTGGAGGTCGTCCTCCAGAAGGTCCTGGAGAAGAAGAGCCTGCTCGCGGAGACCCGCGGCCTGCGGGAGCGGCTGGAGCACAAGTACCGCTTCGACAACCTGGTCGGGGAGAGCCCGGAGATGCTGTCCGTCTTCAAGACGATCCGGCAGGTGGCCCCCTCCGCCGCCTCCGTGCTTCTCCTGGGCGAGAGCGGGACGGGCAAGGAGCTCTTCGCCCAGGCCCTCCACCAGAACAGCTCCCGCCGCGCGAAGCCGTTCGTGAAGGTGGCCTGCGCCGCCCTGCCCGAGACCCTGCTCGAGAGCGAGCTCTTCGGCCACGAGAAGGGGTCCTTCACCGGGGCCGTCTACACCCGGGCCGGACGCTTCGAGGCCGCAGACGGGGGGACGCTCTTCCTCGACGAGATCGGCGACATCACTCCCACCGTGCAGGTCAAGCTCCTGCGCTTCCTGGAGCAGCGCGAGTTCGAGCGCGTGGGCGGGAACAAGACGTTCAAGGTGGACGTGCGCATCGTGGCCGCCACGCACCGCGACCTGAAGAAGAGGGTCCTGGACGGCAGCTTCCGCGAGGACCTCTACTACCGCCTGAACGTCATCGAGATCAACATCCCGCCCCTGCGCGAGCGCCCGGGGGACGTTCCCCTCCTCGCCCACCACTTCCTGGCCAAGTACTCGGCGGCCAACGGCAAGGACATCCAGGGCCTTTCCGACGATGTGATGGCCCTCCTCCTCGCTCACCCCTGGCCCGGGAACGTGCGGGAGCTGGAGAACGCCATGGAGCGGGCGGTGGTGCTGGCCAACGACTCGCAGCTCCTTCCCACCCACTTCCCCACCCTGCGCCGCCCGGGGACCGAGGCCCCCCGGACCGGCAGCATGACCCTGGGCGTCCGGATTCCCGGCAGCACCCTGGCCGACCTGGAGCGCGAGGCCATCCTGCGCACGCTCGAGGCGGTGGGGGGCAGCACGTCGCGGGCGGCCTCCATCCTCGACATCAGCGCCCGGAAGATCCAGTACAAGATGCGGGAATACCAGCAGCAGGCGCAGGTCGTCGAGCGCCACCCCTGAGCATCCAGCGCCGCTCTCGGTCTCGTCCTCGACACCGAGGAAACCCTTGACGGACAGGCGCGCCGGCAGGTGTCATTTCTTCACGGGCACAGCCTCGGGCAGCTTGTAGCTGCCATTCAGCACGGACTCGCCCGGCCGATACACGCGCATGAGGAAGTTCCAGCCCTCGGGCGCGTCGAGCCGGTTGGGCAGCCGCACCGGCGAAGGTGCCTCTCCATGCGCCGGACCAGGCGCTCCCTCGGTCACCTGAGGTTGGTCTACGCACGCTGAGGGTGTTGCCCACGCCCAGCCTCGTGGGGACGGCCTCGGGCCATGAAGATCGGAAACCTCTTGACACGTAGGGTGCGAAAGGTATAAACCTCCCAAACTTCACAATTTACTCACAGGCGCGAAGGGCTTCGCACCGCGTGGGCTGAGGGGAGGGTCCTATGGGTTCCCAACCGAAGCCGCTGTTGTTGGCTGCGGCGCTAATCGGGATGACCACGTTACCCGCGGCGACCGCCGAGCATCCATGCGGGGAGCCCAACCCCGTTCGGCTGGTCACGGGTCTGGAGGGTGGCTCGGGCAGCACCATCGGCCCCGGAGGCGCGCTGTACGTTACCGAACCCGCAGCCGGCAGAATCTCGCGCGTCAATCCGAGGACTGGGCACATCAGAACGTTCGCCAGCGGCCTGCCGAATGCGCTCTTCGTACCCGGTGGGGCGATGGACGTCGCGTTCATCGGCAATACCGCGTACGCACTGGTCACCCTCGTCGGCTCCGACGTCGGCGGCAGCGACATTGTCGGCATCTACCGGGTGGACGGCCCAGACAGTTTCACCGTCGTCGCGGACATCGGCGAATTCTCCGTGAACCATCCACCGAACACTCAGTACTTCGTCCCCACGGGAGTCCAGTACGCGCTGGAACCCTACCATGACGGGTTCCTGGTCACCGATGGGCACCACAACCGCGTGCTGCAGGTCACCCTCGACGGCGAGGTCACCGAGTTGATCGCCTTCGACAACATCGTCCCGACCGGGCTGGCGCGATCGGGCAACAGGGCGTACATGGCCGAGGCCGGCCCCATCCCCCACCTGCCCGAGGACGGCAAAGTGGTGTCGTTCAGGCCGAAGTCGCCCACCGTCGTCAAGGAGGTGGCCTCCGGCGGCAGGCTCCTCGTCGACGTGCAGTTTGGCCACGGTGGCAAGCTCTACGCCCTCGCGCAGGGCGTCTGGGCGGGGGGCCCCGGCGACGAGGGTAGTCCAGCGCTGCCGAACACCGGCAGCCTCCTGAAGGTGAACACGGACGGCACTTTCACCGTCGTCGTGGACGGCTTGAACCAGCCGACCTCGCTCGAGTTCATCGGGGACACCGCGTACGTCGTCACCCTCAACGGGGAGATCTGGAAGATCGACAACGTCTCGGGTGCGCACCAGCACCACGAGACCGATAGCCATCTCCTTCCGCAGCTCTGACGGGACGCGCAGCCGGGGGCTCTGGTGAGCAGGCGTCGCCGAGGGTAATGAGGAGGTCCTGCCGTCAACATCAACCCGGCCCTCGGCGCGAGGTGCCGTCTCCACGGACTCGCCGGGGCCAGCACACCTGTGTAGCGGATGGTGTGCCGGCGCGGTGGGGGCACGCTTCAGGCCAGCCGGCACAGCAGCGACAGCGGGTCCATGTCGACCGCAATTGTCCGGTCGGCGTAGGCCTTCTTCAGCGTGATGCGCACCAGCCCGTCGGGGCGCAGCTCCACCACCTCTTCGCAGACCCCGCCATGAGGATCCAGTAGCGCCAGCAGCAGGCGGAGGTCGTCGAGCGCCACCCCTGAGCTCCAAGCGGGGCCCGCTTCTTGCACCTTCCCCGGCAGGGTCCGAGGGTGGGCGCATTCTTTGCGACCACTCCTCCGGGATCCCGTGGGGAGGTGTTCCATGAGACCTTTCCTCTTCGGGTGTCTCGCCGCCAGCCTCGCCCTCGCGGGCTGCGGCACCGGTCGCAAGGGCTCCGCGGGCTTCCACCTGCCCGACGGCGATCCGGTCAAGGGCCAGGCCGTCTTCGTCTCGTTGCGGTGCCATACCTGCCACAGCGTCCCCGGAGTCGACCTGCCCCCGCCGGTGATCGAGGCGAACGCCACGGTGCAGTTGGGGGGCAGGGTCCAGGTGGCCCGGACGGACGGAGAGATCCTAGCCGCGATCGTGGACCCGTCCCATCGCCTGGCCCCGGGATACGAGCGTGACGTGGTCGCGAGCGGGAAGCTGTCGCGCATGGGAGACTTCAGCGAGAGCATCAACGTCCGCGAGCTGATCGACCTCGTGGCCTTCGTCCAGTCGCGGTACGAGGTCGAGCCGCCTACCTACCCGCACCAGTGATCGCGTAGCGGGCGGGACAGCCCGCCCCCCCGGCTAGGACCGCACGGTGATGACGGGGCAGCCCGCCGCTCGTACCACGTGCTGGGCCGTGGACCCGAAGAGCGCCACGTCCACCGGGCCGCGGCCGTGGACACCCATTACGATCAGATCACAGGCGCGCTCGGCGGCGAGTCGGAGTATCTCCACGTAGGGCTTCCCGGCGGCCAGCACGTCCTCCACGGCGAGGGCCGCGCGATCCTGAGGCCCGACCGAGGCGCGCAGCCGCTCGCACCCTTCCTTCTCGAGGAAGCGCCGGTACTCGGGAACGGTCCAGTGTGAATGGTCACGCGCGTCGTCCTCGGCCCAGCCCTCCACCACGTGCAGCAGAAGGAGGCGCGCCGCGTTCTCCCTGGCCAGGGAGAGCGCGAGGCGCAGGGCGCCCGCCGCGGGGTCCGCGAAGTCCAACGGGCAGAGGATGGCCTTGAAGGCTGCCTGGGGAACGAGCTCCCTGTCGCCAGTCGGACGCGGCACCGTGAGCACCGGACAGGAGGCCCAGCGCAGGACCTTCTCGGTCACCGAGCCCAGCATCAGGCGCTCGAAGCCGCTCAGCCCGTGCGTTCCCATCACCACGAGGTCGGCGGGGAGCGACTCGGCGAGCTTCACGATGTGCGCGACGATGGGCCCCTCTCGCACCTCGAGCTCCGTGGGCACCCCCGCCGTCCGAGCCCGCTCCGCGAGCCGGCCCAACGCGTCGAGGGCGGCCTGCCGGGCGTTCACGTCCAAGCTGGGAGTCACCGGAAACGGAAGCGCTCCCGGGGGAATGAACGGTGGAATCACGTGAACCAGGACGATCCCGGAGCCGTGCCGCCCCGCCAGCGCGATCGCGTGATCGAGGGCACGCCGCGAGAAGTCGGAAAAGTCCGTCGGGCACAGGATCCGTCGGATCGCGACCATGATGCACCTCCGGTCTACCGACCGGAGGTGCAATCGCGGTGCCAGGCCCTCAGTTCGCCCGTGCCTTCTGCTCGCGCAGGTCCTTCTCGGCCCGGAGCCAGTCCTCCTCCTCGTGCCCGGGCTCGCCCCCCCGCAGCTGGAAGAGCTCGAAGGCGCGTTGCGCGATCTCCTCAGGGGCGGGCGCTGGCGCCTTCTCCCGGTCCTTCGCCGTCCTCTCCTTCGCTTTCTGGCCCGCCTTCTCCTTCATGGCCGCCCCCTCTGCCGCGCTCCCCCGACGCTCCCTCCGGTCTAGCACGGCCTCGCCGTCATTATCGCCCTGCCCACCGCGGGCGGGCGCACCAGGAGCTGCTCGATCTGTTCGTCGTCGACCGTGGAGAAGACCCGGTAGTAGTCCCCGACCGCCCGCAGCGCCTCGTCGACGATGGGGCACAGGAACCGGTCCGCGTGCTCCCGGAAGTACTCGGCGGCGGACTCGGAGGCGCAGGGTGCGGCGACCGTCACGCGCCGGGCGCCACGCCGCCGGGCGCAAGCCAGGGCCGCGCGCATGGTCCATCCCGTGACGAGGCCGTCGTCGACGAGCACGACCTCCGTGCCGGGGTCGAAGAGGCGGGGAAGGAGGGAAGCGCCGCAGCGGGCCATCTGTCCGCCGATCCTTCGGGCCGCCCCGATCTGAACGGGGTCCAGCTCGCGAGGATGGATGTGGAGCGCTTCGAGCGCCAGCTCGTCGAACTCGGCGTACCCGTCCTCGTCGAGCGCCCCCAGGGCTAAATCCACCGCGCCGGGGACGAGGAGCCGGCGAGCGTGCAGGAGGACGAGCGGCACCTCCAGGCGGTCGGCCACCGGCCGGGCCACGGGGACTCCCCCGCTCGGGATCGCCGCCACCATTACCCGGCCGCCGAGGAGGGGGACGATCTCCTCGGCCAGGACGCGACCCGCCTCCGCCCGGTCCGCGAACATGGTCCGTCTCTCAACTGGATAAGTAGCCGATCCTCGCGCACCTCCGCCTGAGGCGATTGATTCACGCGGCTAGGTCATTCGTCGTCGAGGGTGAACCCGATTGGCGCGCTTCCTGCACAAGCAGAACCGGAGACCAGGAGGCCCGCGATGCCCGCGCCATTCCCCCACCACTACGACGTGCGCTTCGAGGCCAAAGGGCGCGACGGTTGGATCACGTCCGGCCCCCGGCGTCCCCTCGAGGGCGGAGCCCCTCCCGAGTTCGACGGGCGAGGCGACGTCTGGAGCCCGGAGCACCTGCTCCTGTCGTCCCTGGCGCTATGCCATTTCACGACCTTTCAGGCCTTCGCCCGGAAGGCGCGGCTCGACGTGATCGACTATCAGGTGAAGGCGAACGGGGAGCTCTCCAAGACCGCGGAGGGCCTCGGCTTCACGAAGCTCGCTCTCGACGTCGTCGTGCAGGTGAAGCCAGGGGACGCGGGCCGCGCCGAGGAACTCCTGGGAGCGGCCAAGAAGCACTGCCTCGTGGCGAACGCGCTCAAGGTACCGGTGTCGCTCCTGGCCCGCGCCGAATCCGTTCCCCAGGGCGAAGAAGCACCGGTAGGCAGGCCCTAGGACTTCCCCGAGAGCAGGCCGCGGAGGCCGTCGCGCCGGGGAGGCGGCCCGAAGCTCGGCGAGAGGATGTGTCGGGATCCGTCCGCGGGCTTGGGGGGCTCGAGGCCGGTCAGAAGAAACTCGAGGTGGGCCCGGACCGAGTCCTCTCCCGGATTTCCCTTGATCCGGGCCTGCTCGCCTCCGCGCGCCCAGAAGAGGAGCGTGGGCACATAGGCAAGGTGGTGGCGGGCGGCCACCCAGCCCTCGCCCGCGTCCACGCGGACGATGAGCACCCGACCGGCAAATTCGCGAGCCAGCCGTTCCAGCGCCGGCGCCAGGTCGCGACAGGGCTCGCAATCGGGAGTCTCGAAGACGACCAGGGTGGGTTGCCCGGCGTCGAGGACCTGGTCGAGCCGTCCCGCCTCCGTATGCAGGGGTCCATCGAAATCGAACGCGCGTGCCATGTCGGCCTCCCGTACACGTCCGCTTGACCCATAGGTAGTGCAAGCGCCGCACCAGCGGGAAATCCAGCGCTCCGCCGGCTTTGGCGCCCCGCTCCCCGGCAAGAAAAGCTCGCCCCCGCCGAAATCGCGAAAGGCTTGCGCCCCACCGTGCCGCGCGCGCCCCGATGGCCCCCGGCGGGCGTGGCGCGCATCCTGCAGATGAGAGGAGCAGAGAGGGAGCGCGGCAATGGCGACCAAGCCCACGATAACGGTAGACGGGAACGAAGCCGCGGCCTCGGTGGCCCACCGGCTGAGCGAGGTCATCGCCATCTATCCCATCACGCCCTCCTCCACCATGGGCGAGCTGGCCGACGAATGGTCCGCGCACGGGAAGCGGAACGTCTGGGGCCTCGTTCCCGGTGTCACCGAGATGCAGTCCGAGGGAGGCGCGGCCGGCGCCGTGCACGGCGCGCTGCAGGCGGGAGCCCTGGCCACCACCTTCACCGCATCCCAGGGCCTGCTCCTCATGATTCCGAACATGTACAAGATCGCGGGCGAGCTCACCCCCTTTGCCATGCACGTGGCGGCGCGCACGGTGGCCACGCACGCCCTGTCGATCTTCGGCGACCACTCGGACGTGATGGCCTGCCGCCAGGTCGGCTTCGCCCTCCTCGCCTCCGGCTCCGTCCAGGAGGCGCAGGACCTGGCCGCGATCGCCCACGCGGCGACCCTGGAGTCCCGCATCCCCTTCCTGCATTTCTTCGACGGCTTCCGCACCTCCCACGAGGTGCGCAAGATCGAGCCGCTCACGGACGGCGATCTCCGTTTCCTGGTGCCGGACGCTCTCGTGGACGCGCACCGCAAGCGCGCGCTCACCCCCGACCATCCCGTGATCCGGGGCACCGCCCAGAACCCCGACACCTTCTTCCAGGCCCGCGAAGCCTCCAACCGCTACTACCAGGCCTGCCCCGCCATCGTGGCCGGGCTCATGGATCGCTTCGGGGAGCGGACCGGGCGTCGCTACCGGCTCTTCGACTACGTCGGCCACCCCCAGGCCGAGCGCGTGCTCGTCATGATGGGCTCGGGGGCGGAGGTGGCGCACGAGACCGTGGAGTACCTGGTCGCAAAGGGGGAGAAGGTCGGGCTGGTCAAGGTGAGGCTCTACCGCCCGTTCTCCGTCCCCGACTTCGCGGCCGTGCTGCCCAAGACCACCAAGGCGGTGGCCGTCCTCGATCGGACGAAGGAGCCGGGCGCCATCGGGGAGCCCCTCTATCTCGACGTGGTGGCGGCGCTGCGCGAGGCCCGGGAGGCCGGCCTCCTCGCCCTCGCCCGCGACCCCCTCGTGATCGGCGGCCGCTACGGCCTTTCCTCGAAGGAGTTCGACCCCGCGATGGTCGCGGCGGTCCTGGACGAGCTCGTCCGCCGCGAGGGTCCGCGCAACCACTTCACCGTGGGCATCGTGGACGACGTGACCCACACCTCGATCACTCCCGATCCCGAGTTCGACATCGACTCCGAGGAGCGCGTCCGGGCGATCTTCTTCGGCCTGGGGGCGGACGGCACGGTAGGGGCGAACAAGAACTCGATCAAGATCATCGGCGAGGAGACCGAGCACGACGCCCAGGGTTACTTCGTGTACGACTCCAAGAAGTCGGGGGCCATGACCATCTCCCACCTCCGGTTCGGGCCGGGGCCCATCCGCTCCTCCTACCTCATCAAGCGCGCGAGCTTCGTGGCCTGCCACCAGTTCGGCTTCCTCGACCGCTACGACGTCCTCGACCACGCCGCGGCCGGTGCGGTCCTCCTGCTGAACGCGCCCTACCCTCCGGAAGAGGTCTGGGGGCACCTGCCCACGGATGCGCGCGAGGAGATCGTGCAGAAGCGGATCCAGGTCTACGCCATCGACGCCTACGCGGTCGCCCGCGAGACGGGCATGGGCAGCCGCATCAACTCGATCATGCAGACCTGCTTCTTCGCGATCTCGGGCGTCCTCCCCCGCGAGGAGGCGGTGGCCCAGATCAAGAAGTCGATCGAGAAGACCTACGGGCGCAAGGGAGCGGAGATCGTGCGCCGCAACTTCGCGTCGGTGGACGCGACCCTCGCCCGCCTCCACGAGATCCCGGTGGGAACGACGCGCGCGAACGGAAACGGAAAGCGCCCGCCCACCGTCCCCGCGGAAGCTCCCGACTTCGTGCAGCGCGTGACCGCGATGATCATCGCGGGAAAGGGCGATCTCCTGCCCGTCTCCGCCTTCCCCGTGGACGGCACGTGGCCCACCGCCACCGCCCAGTGGGAGAAGCGCGCGATCGCCCTGGAGATTCCGGTCTGGGACGAGCAGCTCTGCATCCAGTGCAACAAGTGCGCGATGGTTTGCCCCCACGCCGCGATCCGGGTCAAGGTCTACCCGGAGGAATCCTTGAAGGGCGCACCCGCGACCTTCAAGTCCACCGACTACCGCGGGCTCGAGTTCAAGGGCCGGAAGTACACGGTCCAGGTCGCCCCCGAGGACTGCACCGGCTGCAACCTGTGCATGATGGTCTGCCCGGCCAAGGACAAGGCCCGACCCCGGCACAAGGCCCTGGACATGACCGACGTGACGCCGCTGCGGGCGCCCGAGCGCGAGAACTACGCGTTCTTCCTCGGCCTCCCCAGCCCCGACCGTCGCGAGGTGAAGACGGACGTGAAGGGAGCCCAGTTCCTGGAGCCCCTGTTCGAGTACTCCGGGGCCTGCGCGGGCTGCGGGGAGACGCCCTACGTCAAGCTCATGACCCAGCTTTTCGGAGACCGCGTGCTCGTGGCCAACGCCACCGGTTGCTCGTCCATCTACGGGGGCAACCTCCCCACCACCCCCTACACCGTGAACCGCGACGGGCGCGGCCCCGCCTGGTCGAACTCGCTCTTCGAGGACAACGCCGAGTTCGGTCTCGGCATGCGGCTCGCGCTGGACAGCCTGATGGAGCAATCGGTCGGCCTCCTGAGCCGCTTCGACGGCGGGCTACCGGAGAACCTCGTGCACGCCCTCCTCGACGCCGACCAGTCGAGCGAAGCGGGGGTGGCCGCACAACGCGAGCGCGTGGTGACCTTGCGCGAAGCCCTCCGCTCCCTCCCCGGCCCGGAAGCCGGCCGCCTCGCCCTCCTCGCCGACTACCTGGTCAAGAAGAACGTCTGGATCGTGGGCGGGGACGGCTGGGCCTACGACATCGGCTTCGGCGGGCTGGACCACGTGTTGTCGATGCAGCGTGACGTGAACCTCCTCGTGCTCGACACCGAGGTCTACTCGAACACGGGCGGGCAGCAGTCAAAGGCGACCCCCCTGGGGGCGGCGGCCAAGTTCGCGGTGGCGGGCAAGGAGACCGGGAAGAAGGACCTCGGGCTCATGGCCATGGGCTACGGGCACGTCTACGTGGCCCAGGTCGCCTTCGGAGCCAAGGACTCCCAGACCGTGAAGGCGTTCCTGGAGGCGGAGAGTTATCCCGGGCCTTCGCTGATCATCGCCTACAGCCACTGCATCGCCCACGGCTACGACATGGCCAACGGGCTCGACCAGCAGAAGCTGGCCGTGGAGTCCGCGGTGTGGCCGCTCTACCGGTTCGACCCGCGGCGGGTGGCCCAGGGCCAGCCGCCCCTCGTGCTCGACTCCCCGCCCCCCAAGATCTCCGCCCGCGAGTACATGCGCAACGAGGCCCGCTTCCGCATGGTGGAGAAGCTGGACCCCCTGCGGTTCCGCCGGCTGCTGGGCATGGCGGAGAAGCGGGCGGCCCAGCGCTACGGGATCTACCAGCAGCTCGCCGGAATCACGGTACCCGCGGCGGTCGAAGAGGCCGCGGTGGCCGCACCCTAGGGAGAGAACCATGGACCTTTCCACGACCTACCTCGGGATGAAACTGCCCCACCCGCTGATGCCGGGGGCCTCGCCACTGGTGGACGACCTCGACACGGTGCGGAAGCTCGAGGACGCGGGGGCGGCGGCCATCGTCATGCACTCGCTCTTCGAAGAGCAGATCGTCCGCGAGCAAGTCTCGATGTTCGTGCACACGGAATCCCACGGCCACTCCTTCGCCGAGGCCCTCACCTACTTCCCGAGCCCGGAGGCCTTCGCGCTCGGACCCGAGGAGTACCTCGACCAGATCCGGCGCATCAAGCAGGCGGTGGACGTCCCCGTCATCGCCTCCTTGAACGGCTACACCCTGGGGGGCTGGCTCGGCCACGCCCGCCTCATGGAGCAGGCGGGGGCGGACGCGCTGGAGCTGAACGTCTACCAGCTCGCCACCGACCCCGAAGAGGACGCCCACGCCATCGAGGACCGCGCGGTCAAGATGGTGCAGGCGGTGCGGAGCGCCGTGGGCATCCCGGTGGCGGTGAAGCTCTCGCCCTTCTACACCGCCCTCGTCCATTTCGTTCACCGGCTCGACGACGCGGGCGCGGACGGGCTCGTGCTCTTCAACCGGTTCTACCAGCCGGACATCGACGTGGAGGAGCTGCAGGTCCGGCGAGGCCTGCGCCTCTCCCACTCTTCGGAGCTGCCCCTTCGGCTGCGCTGGCTCGCCATCCTCTCGGGCAAGCTGCGGCCGTCCCTGGCGCTGAGCGGCGGCGTCCATACCGTCGACGACGTCGTGCAGTCCGTCATGGCCGGCGCCCACGCCGTCCAGGTGGTCTCGGCCCTGCTCAAGCTGGGTCCCGCCTACCTCGGCCACCTGCGGCAGGGCCTCGCCCAGTGGCTGGAGGAGCACGAGTACTCCTCCCTCCGGCAGATGCAGGGGAGCATGAGCCTCGAAGCCTGTCCGGATCCCCGGGTCTACGAGCGCGCCAACTACATGCTCACCCTTCAGGGCTGGCGGGGGGGGGACTGAGCCGGGTCACTCCTGCTGGGGGGGCGGAGGCCCGAGCCGCTTCGCGACCTGGACCAGCTCGGCCAGCGAACCCACCCGCATCTGACGGTCCATGCTTCGTGAGAGGCATGAACTCTCCCTGAGCAGAATTGAGCAGACGTCTCGCCGCCGACCTAATAACCTTCATTTGTCGAATGCGTTGCTGGGTGAGTACAGGAGGAGATAATGCTTACAACGATCTTGGTACTTCTCGCGATTCTATGGCTGCTGGGATTCAGTCTCCACATCGGCGGCGGGCTGATCCACGTGCTGCTCGTCGTGGCGCTGGTGCTTCTGGTCGTGAACCTGCTGGGTGGACGCCGACTGGCGTGAGGCAGTGAAGGCGGTAGCAGCCTGAAGCAGAAACGCTGGGGCGGGGGCTCACGCTGCCCTCACGGAGCGGTGTCATGGGGGAGCCCTGACTGCGCCTTTCCCGGAGTCCCGTGACCCTTTCCACACCCGCCAGGCGCCTCGTTCGTCGACTCGATCTGGAGCCCGGGGAGGGCATGTTGCTCCTCCTGATGGGCGCACTCGTGGCCTGCCTTTTCGGGTTCTACACGATCGCCAAGGCCCTCCGCGACTCGATGTTCATCTCCGAGTACGGCGCGCTGGCGCTGCCCTACGGCTACATCGCGGTCGCGTTCGCCTCTGCGGGCTATATCTGGCTCGAGCCTCGAATCACGCGTCGTTTCACCCGCGGGGCAGCCGATGCGTTCTCGCAGCTCGTAGCCATCGGATGCAGTGGCGCCGCCGCCCTCCTCTTTCCGCTCGAGAAGCATTGGCTCGCCGGCGCCTTCTACGTCTGGACGGGCAGCCAAGCCATGATGCTGCTCTCCCACTTCTGGGTGCTGGCGCTCGACGTGTGGGATTCGCGGCGGGCCCGCGTGCTGTTCCCGCTGCTCACCGGCTGCGGTTTGCTCGGAGGGATGGCGGGCGGCGCATTTGCGAGTGGGATGCAACCGCGGATCGGCCTCGTGGGGTTGCTTTGGACAGTGTTCGCACTTCTCATCGTGGCCCGCCTCATTACCCTGGCATTCGAAGGCCGGCGCCCGCCGAGCCCGTTCGTGGCCCAGGCCGACGCCGGGAGCTCGCGCGTGAAGCTCCTGCTGAGCTCGCCCTATCTGCGCCTTCTCGCCACCGCGCTCTTTCTGTCGGTGGTGGTCGCCACGCTCATCGACTTCCAGTTCAAGTACCTGGCCCAGCAAGCCTATCCCGACCGGGACGGCCTGACCCGCTTCCTGGCCGCGTTCTATGCCGGACTGAACGGGATGGCGCTCCTCGTTCAGTTTGGCGCCGCGGGCTGGATCCTGCGCCGCGCGGGCCTCGGAGCCTCGACCGGTCTGCAGCCGGCCACGGTCCTGATCTTCGCCGCGTGGTCGTTCCTGGTCCCACTCTGGTGGGTGGGCCTCGCCATGCGCTGGGCGCAGGGGGTGATCTTCCAGACCGTGGGCAAGTCGTCAGCCGAGATCTATTTCATGGCGGTCAGGCCGCCCGAGCGCCGCCAGATCAAGCCGGCCCTCGATACCCTCGTCGAGCGGGTGGCCGACGCGCTCGTCGGCGTGCTCCTGCTCGTGAGCCTGCACACCCTGGGCGTCGGAATGCGCGTGATCGCCGGGGTGACGGCCGTGCTGGCGATCGTCTGGATGGGCGCCCTGCGCGGGCTCCATCGCCACTACGTGCGCGCGTTCCGGGAAGCACTCGCCGCCCGCTGGACGGAGCCGCGCATGGCCGCCGATTCGCTCCGCATCCCGGGCGCGCGCGAGGCCCTCGTCGAGGCCCTCCAGGCGAAGGACGAGGCGCAGGTTCTGCTCGCCCTCCGGCTCTCCAGGGAAGCGCGCCATCCGCAGATCCACGAGGCCATCCTGGATTGTCTCGCCCACCCCTCGCCCGGTGTGCGCGCGGCCGCGGTGGCGGCGATGGACGCGGCTGGCGTCGCCGATCGCGACCGGCGCGTCGACCGCTTCCTCGATGACCCGCACGAAAACCTGCGCCGCGCCGCCGTCGTCTACCTGCTTTCGCGCGGCCCCGAGCCGGGCGCCTTCGCCCGCCGCCTGCTCGAAGGAGCGGACGCCTCGCTTCGGCAGTACGCCTTCGATGCCATCGTCGAGCAGCCCCGCCTGGGCGCCGGCGCGCTGAACCTCGAGCGCGTGGATCGCCGGATGGAGAGCGACGATCCGGCGCAGCTCGTCGATGCGGCCCGCGCCCTCTCGGTGCTGGAAGGGCCGGGAACTTCGCAAAGGCTGCGGCGCTTGCTCGATCACCCGGCGCCCGAGGTGCGGGAGGCGGCGCTGCGCGCGGTCGCCCGGAGACCCGCACCCGAGTTCCTGGACGCCGTGCTGGCGCTGGTGGTCGACCCCCGCCTGGAGCAGCCGGGGAGCGATGCGCTGGCCGCCCTCGGCGAGCGGGCCTTTCCGGGCCTCGAGCCCCTCGTGTCCGGCGAGCAGGGCGAGCGACTGCAGGAGATCGCCGCCAAGATCCTGGCCCAGATCGGGACTCGCCGCGCGGTGTCTCGTCTCATCCGGCTCGCCCGGAGTGCGGACCCGGGGGGACGATACTGCGCCTTCCGCGGCCTCGACCGCGTACGCCGGCACCGACGGCGGCGGGTGATCCCGCGATCGCTCGCTCACCGGATGTTTCTGCGGGAGCTGCGCGACTACAAGGTCAATCTCGAGCCGGCGCTGCACATCAGGGACTCTCCGGTCCCCGAGCTCAAGTTGCTGGCCGATTCGTATCAGGAGGCCGCCGATCGAGCGCTGGAGCGCGCCTGCCGGGCGCTCGGCTGCTACTACGATCCGACGCCCCTGCGCGGCGTATACGAGGGGCTCAAGGCGCCCGAGGCGCGCGAGGCTTCGGCCCGGGCCCTCGAGCACCTGTCACACCTCCTGCCGCGCAGGGTGTTCAGGCCCGCGCGCGCGATCTTCGAGGACAAGGAGGTCCACGAGGCGACGCGGGACGCCCCCACCGCGGCGGAATTGGCCGGGCGCGTGCGCCAGGCGTGGAATTCCGGAGACGGGTGGCTCCGCGCGTGCGCCGTACGCGCGGGGCGAACCCTCGACCAATTCGACCTGTCCCTGTTCCGGCCGGGCGTAAACGAGCATTCCCTGGTTCTCGCCGAGCTCGCGGCTCTGGCGGGCGCGGCCCAGGCCCGCGGGGGCGCGAGCGGGCTGCCCGTCGCCAACCCTGACTCAGTGGAGGCGATCTGATGCTGACCGCGGTCGAACGCGTGCTGGCTCTCAAGAACATCGATCTGCTCGCCCAGGTCGGGCCCCGACAGATCCTGGGACTGGCCAGCCTCGTCCGCGAAATCGAGCTGTGGCAAGGCCAGGTCATCTTCAGCGAGACGGACCGGGCGGACGCGATCTATGTCGTGGTGGAGGGCCGGGTGCGCATCAGCGCGGAGACGCGGACGATCTCCGAGGTCGGACCCGGCCAGGCTTTCGGGACCTGGGCGCTGATCGATGACTCCGAGCGCGGCCAGCGCGCCGAGTGCGTCCAGGACGGTCTCGCCGTCGCGCTGGATCGTGACGATTTCTACGACTTCGCCTCCGGCGACGTGACCCTCATGCAGGCGCTGATTCGCGTGCTCGCCCGAAGGCTGCGCGCCCTGGCCGCGGAACGCCCTGAGGAGGCGCGGGTCGAGGGAGAGGGCGTGGACGAGCCCGCGGACCCGAAAAGCGAGGCCCCGCGCGGCGAGGCGAAGCGGTCAGGGCCGCGCCCCGAAGAGGAGACCGAGCGCGGCAGCGTCCACGGAACGGAGCAGGGGGCGGCTGCCCTCAAGTCGGCCCTCCTGGATCGCCCGCTCGAGGAGATGGAGGCGCGGCAGGAGGCCCGCGAGAGAGCGGGCGCGCACGCGGAAGAGGAGGTGGGCGAGCACGCCCAGAAGTCGAAAGGGGTCTCGCCCCCGGGTTCGAAGGCGGCCCCCCCGGGGGAGACAGGAACATGAGCGTGAGCAGTCGCACGGACCATATCCAGATCGCACGGGTGATCGGGATCCCCATCTACCTCCACTTCAGTTGGCTGATCATCTTCGGCCTGATCGTCTGGACCCTGTCGACAGGTTACTTCCCCGCGCAATATCCCGATCTCCCGGCCTCTTCCTACTGGACGAATGGCCTCGTCGCGTCGCTCCTCTTCTTCGTCTCGATCCTCCTCCACGAGTTGGGGCACGCCGTGGTCGCCCTTCGCCACGGCCTGCGTACCCTGTCGATCACCCTGTTCATCTTTGGAGGCGTCGCCAAGCTCGAGAACGACCCCAAGGACGGGCGGGCCGAGTTCTGGATGGCTGCGGCCGGCCCCCTGGTGAGCTTGACTCTCGCCGGCCTCTTCTACACCTGCGCGACTCTGCCGTTCTTGGGCCCTTCGGTCGCCTCGGTAGCGAAGTATCTGGCCCTGATCAACCTGATCCTCGCGCTCTTCAACCTGGTTCCCGCCTTCCCGATGGACGGAGGACGGCTGCTGCGCGGCGCCCTCTGGGGGTCGATAGGCAAAGCGCGCGCCACCCGGATTGCCAGCGGAGCTGGGACCTTGTTTGCTTTCTTCCTCATCTTCTCTGGAGTGTTCAGCTTGCTCAGAGGGGACACGCTTGGCGGTGTCTGGTATATCCTGATCGGCTGGTTCATCAAGGACGCCTCGGCCGCCAGTTACCAGCAGGTGCGCCTGGATGAGGCCCTCCGAGGAGTGACGGTCCGTGACGCGATGGTGGAAGCCGTCGTGACGTTGCCCTCCAGCGGCTCCGTAGCCGAAGCGGCCCGGGAGCACTTCATGCGAACCGGCTACGGTAGCTATCCCGTGACGCGTGGAGAAGCCGTAGTCGGTCTTCTCTGCCTGAAGGATGTACTGCGGCTTTCGCCAGAGGAGAGGGAGGCGACATCCGTTCAAGGCGCCATGCTCCCGTTGACGGATGCCATCGTAACCGATCCAGACGCGCCGCTTCCGGTGGCGATCGCAAGGATGGCCCAGGCCGGGACCGCGCGACTCCTCGTGATGCACGGAGAGCATCTCGTGGGTCTGCTGACGATGAACGGCGTGATCCGCCGCTTGAAGGTGCGCGAGGAGCTGGCGGGGCTCGCGATGCACCGGCCTGAGCAGAATTGAACAGTAGGACGGGACTAGACCTGATACGTTCCCGTCGTGGGGCACGTCGAAGTCTGCACTTGGCGTGGCGCGCGGAGGCGAACATGAGCGGGACGCGAATGCTGGGAGCGGCGCTGCTGGCCTTGGGCATACTCGCCCTTGCCTACGGCGGGTTCACGTACACGAAGGATACCGACAAGGTGAACATCGGACCCATCCACTTCGAGGTAAAGGACAAGGAAAGGGTGAACATCCCGCTCTGGGCGGGGGTGGGCGTCGCGATCGTGGGCGGAGTCCTGCTCGCGCGCAAAGAGTAGCGCCCGTGCGCCCCCGGGCCCAGAGGGAACCCTTCTTGACCAAGCGCGGCGCTGCGGTCCTCCTCGGGCTGGGCCTTGCCCTCGGCGGATGTGCCCACGTCAAGAGCCTTCCCCCCGGGGAGGCGCTCACGCCCCAGGAGCGGGTGGAGGCCATCAGGCGCGCCGGGGTCTGGTCCCCCACCAACATCCCCTCCCTCGACCTCAAGGCCGGCCCGAAGGTGAAGGGAGCGTTTCCGTCCAACGGCTGGGTGACTTGCGAATATGTGGAGAAGCAGCTCGGCGGCCACTCGCCCAAGTTCGTGTGCGAGACGAGCCCGGGGCACGAGGTGAGGGTCAAGTACGGCCCACGCAACGCCGAGGTCTTCGGCGAAGTGCTGTCCACGCGCCTGTTCTGGGCGCTGGGCTTCCCCGCCAACCGGATGTATCCCGTGCGCGTCCGCTGCCATGGCTGTCCCAAGGACCCCACGGAGAGTCCGGAAATGGCCGGAGAGGTGACGGAGTTCGACCCCGCGGCCATCGAGCAGAGGCTGCCGGGGCGGCCCATGGAGACCAAGTCGGACTCCGGTTGGAAATGGTCGGAGCTGGAGGACATCGGCCCCGAAGCACCTCCGGGCGAGCGCGCCCAGCGCGATGCGCTGAAGCTGCTGGCGGCGTTCGTCCAGCACACCGACAACAAGTCCGCGAACCAGCTCCTGTTCTGCCCGAAAGGGGCTGAAGTTGGGCGGACCGGCTGCCGCCACCCCCTCCTCATGGTCAGCGACCTCGGCCTCACGTTCGGCCACGCGGCGCTGCTGAACAAGAACAAGGACAGCGTGAGCCTCGCAACCTGGGCGCAGGTGCCGGTGTGGAAAGACGGCGCCCAGTGCGTGGCGGAGCTCAAGGGCTCGTTGACCGGCAGCCTCAGTGACCCGAAGATCGGCGAGGCCGGGCGGGCGTTTCTGGCCCGCCTGCTCGTCCAACTGACCGATGCCCAGCTCCGCGACCTCTTCGAGACCGCGCGTGTGAAGCGCCGCTCCAGCGACCCGTCCAGCGACCCGGGCAAGGACGCTCCGCCCGGCAGCGTGAACGAGTGGGTGACGGCCTTCAAGCTGAAGCGGGCCCAGATCGTCGACCAGCGCTGCCCGCAGTAGGGCGCGTGCTCGGGAGCTTCTTCACCGGGGCAGCGGCGGCGCGGGGCTGGGCGCTGTGCTGGCCCCGGCGGCAGGCGCTCCGGGCCGGTGGACCACTCCGCTGTCGACGGTCTCGCCGGTCCGGCTGATCGCCTGGAAATACAGGTCGTCTCCGCTGATCTCCACGATCATGAAGTGGTCGTCGCGGTCGAACCCCTTGGCGGTCATGTCCGTTGCACGGATGTCTCCCTTGCGCAGCGAGCCACCGGCGCCGGACACCCAGTACACGATGCCGCCCTTCTGGGGCTTGATCCGCTCGTAGAAGTGGTCGTGCCCGGAGAACACGACGCTCACGCCGTACTTGACGAAGAGGGGCTCCAGGACCGCCCTCGATTCGAGCGCGGAACCATGGGTCTTGCCGGACGAGTAGAGGGGGTGATGGAAGAAGGGAATCCTCCACTCGGAGTCGGAGGCCGCAAGCTGCTGGTCCAGCCAGTCGAGCTGCTCCTTGTCCAGATAGTTGCTGTCGAGGGCGAAGAAGCGCACGCTGCCCGTCCCGCTGCCGACCGGCCCTCTGGGCCCCCGGAAGCTGTAGTAGCGCTGGCCACCCATGTTGAAGAGCTTGTAGAAACGCTGGTTCGGGTTGTCGTGGTTGCCGAGGCTCGCATGGAACTCGACTCCGGCGTCGAGGAGCGGCTGGTAGGGCGCCTCGAACTTGGTCCGCATGTCCGCGGGCCCGTCGGCTCCGTAGATGTTGTCTCCCAGCATGATCACGAAATCGAAGGGGAACGCGTCGTGGATCGCGGCCATCTGGCCTGCCACCTCGACCTGGTCGCGTTCACCCCGACCGGTGTCGCCCATCACGGCAAATCGGACGGAGCCGTCCTTGCGGGGCAGCGTGAGAGTGGCGCTGGCCCGCGCCTGGGGCACGGCGTTGACGCTGAGCGGAGCGATTCGGGCTGGAATCAGGACCAGCCAGACGGCGACGAGGAGGCGGCTGGTCATGGCGGGGTTCATGGGAGTCACTTGATCGCGAGATCGGGGGCGGCGGCCGGCAGGAAGTCCACGATGAGGCCGGCGACGTCGTCGAGGAGGATGAGGTCGCGGTCGACGAAGCGGTACTGGAGCGGCGCGGGCAGCGGGGGAAGCGTGAGAAGCACGCTCGGCGGCACCGTGGACAACGACGCGCCGAGCGGGTACTCCGCGTTGACGCGCACCACGACCGGGACCGAGTCTTCTTCCTCTTCATGCCCTGGGTTTCCCTCGAGGACTGCCTTCCGCGCGGCGAGCCCATCCGGGCCCGTGAGCTGCTCCGCGATGAGCCGCCGGAAGAGGGGCTGGACCTCGGGCCGGAAGATGTCTCCCGGCTTGGCGTTGGCACGCTTCGCGGCTATGGCGTGGGCGAGGGCTCTCTGCGCGGCGACCGCTTTCTCGGCATCGGCCGGCACACGCGATCCGAGCTTGGCGAGCTGCTTGGCGTGGAGCTCGGCGTATTCCGCCACCTCCTCCCGGAAATGTCGAAGCGCCTCGGCCTGGTGCGCCATTTCCAGGGCCTTTTCCATCTTCTTCGCGACCTTCGCGGCCTCGTTGTTCTCCTGGGGCCCTGGCCCGGGGCCGGCGAGAACGGGAACAGCGAGGCAGAGCGCCGCCAGAAGCCCGATCAGAAAACGCGCCGCACTGCGGGGGACAGCTGGATTCACTTCGCGTGGCCCTCCTCCGGCCCCCGCTCACGTCGAGTCTGGCCGACCTGGTGCGCCCTGTCTGTCCAATAACGCTCACAAGGGCCGGTCTTCTCGCGCATCGTGCGCGAGTGAGCAATTCGAGACAGCTGCTCCTTGGGCCTTCCGCGATGATCGAGCTGTGAAAGAAGGCGTCTGATGGGCATGATTCCGATCGGCGACGACAATTCCGACCGTACCGTCACCCCGTTCGTCAACTACCTCCTGATCATCGCGAACATCGCCGTGTTCGTGCTCCTGCAGGGAATGGGGGCCAACGACCGGTTCACGTACGCCTTCTCGACGGTCCCACAGGAGATCGTCAGCGGGAAGGACGTGGTGACTCCCGCCCACACGGTCAGGGATCCCGCGAGCGGCCAGTCCTTCGAGCAGCCCGGGCTGCAACCCACTCCGGTCACGGTCTACTTGACCCTCCTGATCTCCATGTTCATGCACGGCGGCATCGCCCACATCGCCGGCAACATGCTCTATCTCTGGATCTTCGGAGACAACATCGAGAACGCGCTCGGACACTTGCGGTACCTCGTCTTCTACCTCGCCTGCGGGATTCTCGCTTCGCTCGCCCACGTCTTCACGACGGTCGCGACCCACGGCAACATGCTCGTGCCGAGCCTCGGGGCGTCGGGAGCCATCTCGGGGGTGCTCGGAGGCTACATCCTCCTCTTCCCCGGCAGACGCGTGCGCATGATGATGGGGAGGGGGACTACAGAGATGCCGGCTTGGGTTTCCATCGGTGTGTGGTTCCTCTTCCAGGTCGTGGCGGGTACGGGGCTCCTGGGAGGCGGCCCCCAAGCGGGGGGCGTCGCTTACGCAGCCCACGTCGGCGGCTTCATCGCCGGGCTGATCCTCGTCAAGATGTTCGCCTTGGGGCAAGCGTCGAGGTGAACGTGGCGCAGGAACGGGTGGACGAGGGGCCGCAGCAGGTCCTGGCTGCCGGTCCGCTGCAGGCCGTGGCCATGCGCTCGTTCATACTGACCGGCCTGTTCCTGCTGGCCCTCTTCCACACCCTGCGGGTGGCGCGGGACCTGTTCCTGCCGCTGATGCTGGCCTTCTTCCTCAGCTTTCTCTTGAGCCCGCTCCTCCGGATGCTCAAGCGGCTCCACATCCCGGAGACGGTGGGAGCCGCGCTCCTGCTGATCGTGCTGGTGGGGGGAGTCGGTCTGGGTCTCTATTCCCTGGTCACCCCGGCCACGGAGTGGGTCGCGAAGGCACCGGAGAGCCTGACCCGCGTCCAGCGCAAGCTGCGCACCCTGCGCGCCCCCATGCAGCAGATGAGCCGAACCGCGGACGAGGTGGAGCGGACGATCGCGGGAGACTCGACCGCGGCGCCGGTGGCGGCCGTGAAGTCGCCCTCCTGGATCAGGCAGGCGCTCTTCGGGGGCACCACTACCTTCGTGAGCGAGGCCATCGTGGTGATCGTGCTCCTCTATTTCCTGCTGGCCTCGGGGGACCTCTTCCTGCGCAAGCTCATCAAGGTGCTTCCCACTTTCAAGGACAAGAAGCGTGCGGTCGAGATCGCCCGCGAGATGGAGAACAACATCTCCACCTACCTCTTCACGGTTACGCTCATCAACATGGGGGTGGGAGTGGCAGTGGGGGTGGGAGTCTGGCTGCTGAACATGCCGAACCCCGTCCTCTGGGGAGTGCTCGCCTTCGTGCTCACCTACATCCCCTACCTGGGGGCGGTGGTGGGCATCGGCATCCTGGGTCTGGCCGCGCTGCTGGTCTTCGACGATCTCGGGCACGCCCTGGCGGTGCCGGGGGTCTACCTCGTGGTGAGCTTCCTGGAAGGCAACTTCATCACCCCCCTGGTCCTGGGCCGCCGCCTTACCCTGAACCCAGTGGTCGTCTTCGTGGGGCTGCTCTTCTGGTTCTTTCTCTGGGGCATCCCGGGCGCGCTCCTAGCCGTGCCCACCCTGGCCGTCTTCAAGATCGTCTGCGACCACGTGGACACCCTGGCCCCCATCGGCGAGTTCTTCGGCCCCGCCGACGACGACTAGCGTTCCCCCCTTCCCACCGGCGCGCCACTTCAATCGCGAAGCACGACCGTGAGAAGGGCGCTATGCACCTGCAGGCCGCCGTTGTAATGGATGAAGCCCATCTTCCTGAACCGATTCATGAAGAAGCTCACCCTCGAACGCGTCGTGCCCACCATCGAGGCGAGCGTCTCCTGGCTGACCTTTGGGATCACGCTCTCCGGTCTCGATTCCTTGCCGAAGTGCGCGAGCAGCAGGAGGATCCGGGCGAGTCGCTTCTCGCTGGAGTTGAAGAGCTGGTCCACCAGGTCCTCTTCGATCCGAACGTTGCGAGATAGCAGATGCGCGATGAAGAGCTCCGCGAACTCCGGCTCTCGATGGAGCAAGCGGACCATGGTGGTCCTGGCCACCCGGACGATGCTCGAGGGCTGAATCACGCTTGCCGTGGACATGCGGAGGGGTTGGGCCGCCAGGCAACCCTCCCCAAAGAAGCTCCCTCGCTCCAGAACGCCGACGACTGCTTCCTTTCCTCGCGTGGAGACGACGGTGAGCTTGACCTTGCCGCTCTCTATGAAGAACACGGCATCCGCTGCGTCCCCTTGGGAAAAGACGACCTGCTTGTTCCGATACTGCCGGGTGGTCTTTTCGTCCTCGATCCTCGTGAGGAAGACCTTGGGATCGAAGGCGAGAGCCGCGTTGTTCCGCATGACCTTCCCCTTCGGGCCTCGATTCTCGAGAGAGCCAGAGAGTTGCTCCGCTGCCCGCGTGCCCGCGCTCCTTATAGGGTCCAATCCTCGAAAAAGCAAGGGGGCTGACGCCCAGGCCCCGGGTCGGCCACACGCTTGTGCTGCGGGCGGCATGAGCAGAATTGAACAGACCGGCCAGACTGGACTTGATATCTTGCCGTCGGCTTCGCTCTCAAGGCTGAAGAGCAAGGAATCCAAGATGCTCACTCTCCTCCTCGTGATCGCCGTTCTGATGCTGTTGGGCGTCCTGCCCGCCTGGCCTCACAGCCGCAGCTGGGGCTATGGCCCGAGTGGCGGTCTGGGTCTGGTCGTGCTGATCCTGGTTGTGCTGGTCCTTTCAGGTCGCATATAGGTCCGCTCTGGGCGGCTTGGTGGCTTAGCTACTCTCCGCCCTCGTACGGCTCGACGGGCAAAGTCTCGGGTACGGCCCCGGGGGCTTCTTCCCGCTCGCCCATCAGCAGGCGGCGCAGCGTTCGCAGATCGTTCAGCAGGCGGCGGCTGGCGCCCACGTGCTGACTCAATCGATCCAGCTTGTAGGTCACGAGCTGCAGCGCTTCGACGCGGCGGGTCGCGTCTTCGGCCCGGGCGAGCGCGATGTCTTCCCCGATGGCGGCCCGGGCCTCCTCCAGCGCCTCGCGCAGCAGGCCCACGTATTCCAGCGCTCCCTCGAGACTGTCGAACGGCGTCGCGGGCTGGTCGACCATGCCGCGCCTCTTTTCAAGGGTCCGGTCCATTGCGGGGACGCCCCGATCCTTGCACGACCGGGGGATTCCTCGTCAAGTCCAATCTTGCGGGGGGTACAGCCCAAGACCCTAGAGGTGAATCACGCATCTTGAGTGACAGGTATCACAGAGGTGTCGTGTGCCCAACCGTATGCTCGGTGTTCGTGTTGTCGGCCCGGGCCCCTTCCCGAGAGCGACGCACAGTGCGGCCACGGGGCAGGCAGGATGAACATCGAGCGTCGGGTTCTACTCGTCGCCCTCGGCTCCCTGGCCGGCGCGCAGCCGGCCACCCCCGCCATCCTCCCCGCGGATCGCCTCACGGTATGGAGCCCGGGCATCCCGGGTGGGGTTCCGCAGCGGACGACAATCTGCGCCACCATCAATGCCTCCACCTACGGAAACGGTGCATCGGAAGCGTCGGGGGCCATCAACTCCGCGATCAACGCGTGTCCGGTTGGACAAGTGGTGCAGCTGTCGGCCGGTACCTTCAAGATCGATACCGATCACATCGCCATCACCAAGGGAATCACCCTGCGGGGCTCGGGCTCGAACGCGACCCTGCTCAAGAAGAGCAATGGCGCGACACCCGGTAGCGATACCGTGGGCGACGCGCGGCCCGTTGTCGTCATCGGGCCCAATCGCTGGCCGCACATCGACGAGGCGACGACGCAGAACCTCACTGCCGACGCGGTGAAAGGAACCTTCTCGGTCACGGTGGCGAATGGCGCCGGGTTCGTGGCGGGCCAGTTCGCCCTCCTGGACGAGGACAACTACCTCACTGGATCTTTCATACTCCTGCCGGACCGGAACGGCTCTCCGACCACCGTCAAGATCTTTGCGACGGATCGCGTGGTCTGGCAGCGGCACCTTCCGACCGCGCCCGAGGACGATCCCTTCCCAGGAGCGCTGACCTGGTTCAGCCGCTCGGGAAGGCCGGTCAACGAGATCAAGGAAATCGCCTCCGTCAGCGGAAGCACGATCACCTTCACCACGCCCATTCACATCACCTACCGGACCTCGCACACCGCCCAGCTGACCCGTTGGAGCGTCCCCAACCTCCAGGTGAGGAACGCGGGGCTCGAGGACCTGAAGGTCTATGGGGGAGGTGATGGGGCCATCCGGTTCGAATCCGCCGCCTACTCGTGGGTCAAGGGCGTCGAGAACACGGTCTGGATGGGGGAGGGCGTCGCCATCGACAAGTCCTTCCGGTGCGAGCTCCGCGATTCCTACATCCACGATGCGGCCAACTCCGTGCCGGGGGGCGGGGCTTACGCCATCAGCCTGGGAGATGGTTCGGCCGAGATCCTGATCGAGAACAACATCGTCATGAAGGCCAACAAGATGATGGTCGCCCGGTCCTCGGGTGCGGCCTCGGTCGTCGGCTACAACTACGCCGATGACGGCTTCATCGCCTACGATCTCAACTGGCAGGAAGTCGGCATCAACGGCAGCCACATGGTCGGCCCGCATCACATGTTGTTCGAGGGGAACCAGTCCTTCAACTATGACTCCGACAACACCCACGGCAGCTCCATCTACCACACGGTGTTCCGGAACCACTTGATGGGCTTCCGGCGCAGCTTTCCGGGCCTGGGCAACGGGCGAGCCGCCGGTCTTGGCTACGGATCGTGGTGGCATTCCTTCGTCGGCAATGTCCTTGGGATCTCGGGGCAGATGGCGGGGTGGGTCGATCAGGACCCGGGAGACGCGCCCGGCCCCAGTCCGTGGGGTAACGCGGAGTGCATCTGGCGGTTGGGCTATGACCCCATTCACTGGGAGCAGAAGGTCGACACGAAAGTCAGAGACACGGTCCTTCGCGAGGGGAACTTCGACTACGTGACGAACCTGGTCCACTGGGATACCTCGGCCCAGCCCTTGCCCGATTCGCTCTACTTGGCCAGCAAGCCCGCTTTCTTCGGCTCGCTGACCTGGCCCTGGGTAAACCCACTCGGAACCACCCATCTCTATACGCTCCCGGCCCGGGCCCGCTTCGATGGCGGCGTACCCATCCCCCAGGTCCAGGTCACGTCGATCACCCCGGTCGCCGGCTCGATCGCCGGGGGCACCACGGTGACAATTCGCGGCAACGGCTTCCTCGCCGGGACCCCCACGGTCACCATCGGCGGCGTGGCGGCGACCGGCGTCGTCGCGAGCGGGTCGACCAGTCTGACCGCCGTGACCGGCCCGCACGCGACCGGCCTCGCCGACGTCACGGTGACGATCCCGGGCCCCGCGTCCGCGACGCTCGGCCAGGGCTTCTTCTACGCTCCGCCGCCGGCGGCGACGAGCTACTACACGGTCACACCCTGCCGCCTCCTCGACACCCGTACCCCGACCTACGCCCCGGCCCTCGCCCCCTCCGAGCGGCGGGTCTGGACGGTCACCGGCCGCTGCGGCATACCGGCCGCCGCGAGCGCCCTCGCCCTCAACATCACCGTGGTCGCCCCCACCGCTTCCGGCTTCATCCGTCTCGCGCCGGGCAACGGCCTGACGGAGTCGAGCGCGATCAACTTCCGCACGGGCCAGACCCGCGGCAACAACGCGCTCATCATGCTCTCCACCGACGCCACGGGTGGCATCGCCGCCACCAACGGCTCGACCGGCACCGTCCATCTCATCCTGGACGTGGCCGGCTATTTCCAATAGCCGCAGCGGTCCTGGGTGGCGACAGGCCAACTCAGGGGTTGATCGGCGGCCACCCCGGGGCGTAGCATGTGGCGCGCCAGGACGAGAGTGACGTTCCTGCCCGCCCACCATTCGAGAGGTAGCCATGAATTGCATCGGCCTGAAGTCTGTTGCGTCCATTCCGGTGGCGGTCGCGATCGCCGCCCTGCTCGGTGCACCGGCCGCCCGTGGAGATGAGACCTGCAACTCGCCCTACATCGCCAAGCTCATCAAGGGGCAGGAGGATTACGTCTACGTCTGGACCCTCGGGGTCGACGGCCTCGGGGACGGCTCGGACAAGCTGGTGACGGTGGACGTCGACCCGAAATCGAAGAGCTACGGCAAGGTCCTGAGCCAGGTCTCGGTCGGCACGCGCGGCGAGGCCCATCACATGGGCTTCACCGACGATCGCCGTCGGATCTGGGCCGGCGGCCTGTCCGGCAGCGACATCTACGTATTCGACATCGCCACGGACCCCGCCCGGCCCCGGCTCGTCAAGACGATCAAGGATCTCGCCGCCAAGACGGGGTTCATCGGTCCTCACACCTACTACGCGCTACCGGGCCGCATGCTCGTCCAGGCCCTCTCCAACGACAAGGACAAGGGCGGCGTCACGGGAATCGCGCTCTACAACAACGAGGGCGAGTTCATCGCCCGCTATCCGATGCCCGTCGACAACGGCGGGGACGGCTACGGCTACGACCTCGCCGTGAACCCGACGAAGAACGTCCTGCTCACGTCGAGCTTCACGGGCTACGCGAACTACATGCGCCCTCTGGGCGAGCTCATCAAGGACGAAGCGGCGATGAAGCGCTTCGGCAACACGATGGTGGCGTGGGACCTGAAGGCGATGAAGCCGCAGACCGTCATGCAGGTCCCGGGAGCCCCGCTCGAGATCCGCTGGTCCCTCAGTCCGGGGGACGACTGGGCGGTGACGGCCACCGCGCTCACGTCCAAGCTCTGGCTGGTGCGGCCGGACGCGAGCGGCCAATGGCAGGCGAAGGAGGTCGCCACCATCGGCGACCCGTCGAAGATTCCGCTGCCCGTCGACATCAGCATCCGCCGCGACGGCAAGGGGCTCTGGGTCAACACGTTCATGGACGGCATGACCCGCTATTTCGACCTCTCCAATCCGCAGGCCCCGAGGCAGACCTACGAGAAGCACACCGGCCGACAGGTGAACATGATCTCCCAGAGCTGGGACGGCACTCGCGTCTACATCACATCCTCCCTGCTCGCGAACTGGGACAAGGCCGGCGCCGACAATGAGCAGTTCCTGCGCGGGTTCCAGTGGGACGGCAAGGACCTCAAGCCCGTCTTCGAGGTCGACTTCACCAAGGAGAAGCTGGGGCGCGCTCATCACATGAAGCTGGGGTCGAAGGTCTTGCGCACCGCCTACGTCGCGCCGGGCGCTCGCTAGGGCGGGCCAGACACCGCCGCCGCCAATGGTGATCTCCGCCGTCGACTTGCCATCCGTCCGCGGGGGCCGCCGCGGGGCGCTCGTCTCCCTCCTGGCCCTGTCGATGCTCTGGCCCGCCGCGCCGCCCGCCCCCGCGGATCAGGCCGACGAGCCTCCGCGCATGGACTTCGTCCTGCCCGAGCCGGGAACCTACGAGCTTCACCGCATCATGCGCGCACCGGACGGACCGGTCCTCACCGTGGACGGGCGCCTCGAGAAGCTCTCGCGGTTCACCCGCGAGCGGATCACGCTGCTCGGCTTCATCTACACGAGCTGCACCGATCCCCAGGGCTGCCCGCTCGCGTATCGGGTCTTCGATCGTCTCAAGGAGGAGATCCGGGCCACGCCGGCACTGAAGGACGAGGTGCAGCTCGTCACGTTGAGCTTCGATCCCGCGCGAGACACCCCGTCGGTCATGAAGCGGTATGCGGGCAGCCAGCTCGAGGACGAAGGAGGCCTGCGCTGGTTCTTCCTGACCACGCCCTCCGCCCGCGAGCTCGTGCCGCTCGTCGAGGGCTTCGGGCAGGACGTGCAGTACTCGGTGGACAGATCGACAGGCCGGCCGGTGCGGCAGCTCTCGCACGTCCTCAAGGTCTTCCTGATCGACCGGTCCGGCTACGTCCGCGAGATCTACACGTCGACGTTCCTCCACCCCCGGGCCATCATCGGCGACATCAAGACGCTGTTGATGGAATAGACGGGCCGGTGGAAATCCCGGAGACCGGGGCCGCGAGACCGCCGGCGTCAGGGCCCGACCGCTCCGCGCCGAGGTGAGCTCGGCCGAGCGGGTTCGCCCTCGTTCGCCGGCATGAGCTTGACCACCCAGCGGTTGCGCGGGCTACCGCAGCCCGTTGGCCACGTAGAGCTGCGAGAGCACGCGCTTGTAGCTGTAGAAATAGGCCCCGCCGTCCCTCGTGATCTTGAACTCGGCTATGGAGTAGACCCCGCTCGAGTCGGGCGGACTGAGCTTCTTCCACACCTGGCGATGGCCGCTGGCCACCTCCAGCAGGGACACCTCGGCCGGCACCTCGCCGCGGTGGAAGATCCAGAGCGATCGTCCGTCGGCGCTCCAGGCCACAGGACGATCGCCGGGCTGGGAGGAAGGCACGAGGCGCGGCTGTCCGCCCGCCACCGGCCAGAGCGAGATGCCCTGCTCGGGCCCGATCGCCGCCGCCCATTCCCCGTCCGGTGAGATCGAAAGGACCCAGATGTTCTCGGGCGTGAGCGGCCGCGGGGGATCACCCTGCAGGTCCTGAACGTACGCCCGGAGGTTCTGGCCCGGCTGGATCCCGTTGAAGAGAACACGCCGCCCGTCCGGAAACCACAGGGCCCCCCGGTAGGTGGCGATGCCGTGGGCGGGCAGCAGTACGGGATTGCCGCCGAGTCCGGCGGGCAACACCATGAGCTGGTTGCCCGACGCGGTCGTCGCCAGCACCTTCCGGCCATCCGGCGAGAAGTCGTCGCCGAAGCCCTCCTTGAGCCCGAGATGGACGGGCGGCGACCCATCCGTCCCGCGGATGTAGACACCGAAGCGGTCATCGAAGAGGAGCGTCCGGCCGTCTTCCGACAGGTCGGAGAGACCCGAACTGTCGAACCAGGACAGATCGCGCTCCCCGGTCTGTCCGGGAGGGACCCCGACCAGCGCGCTTCGTTCCTCGTCGCGGGAGAGGAGGACGCGCCCGTCGAGCCCGATGTCCCACACGGTCAGCGAGGCGGGGGTCTGGAGGATCAGGCGCTGGCGGCGATCGAGGCTCACCGCGCGGAGGGCGCGACTCGTGCGCGACGCGCCCGCGGCGAACCAGACCTCGCCCCCCGTCGGCGACCAGGCGAGGCCGCGGGCACTGGGCCAGTCGTCGGTGAGCGGCGTGACGTGGCCGTCGAGATCGACGAGCACCACCTTCCCTCCCGCCCCTCGCCCGGTCGGGTCCTCCAGGAAGGCGATCCGACGGCCATCACGGGAAAAGCGCGGATAGCGGATGGAGCCCGTGGTCTCGAACAGAACGTGGCCCACGGGATACTCGAGGCGACTCTCCCCGGCCGCGCCGGTCGAGCGGGCGACCGCGAGCTGCGCGCCCGAGAGGTCCCAATCCGCGTCCTCGACGTCCTCCGCCAGCTCGCGCGGAGACCCTTCGCCGATCGGCGCCTCCGCCAGTGTTCCCACGAAGCGCTCACCCATGACGAACCGGCGATCCAGGGACAGGGCGAGCTTGCCGCCGCGCACCGCCAGGACGTCCGACCCCTTGTGGCCGAGCAGGCGCGACTCGGGGCTGTCGGGCCCGCTGAGCCACCAGACGTCCAGAGGCCGACCCTCGCGCGCCTCGCTGTAGACGACCGCCCCTCCCTCGGAGGCGAAGCGCGCGCCCCCGATACGGCCACGGCGAAAGGTGAGCTGCTCGAATGAAGGGGGGGCTCGCCGCAGCGTCTCCACGAAGACCAGCGCCACCCCGGCGAGGACGCCCGCCGTCAGGATCGCCAGGACGAGCCCGAGATGGCGCACCGGAGGGGGGACCGGCGCCCGGTGCGACTCTTGGAGCTGCCGGAGATGGAAGGCCAGGTCACGCGCGGACTGGAACCGTTCTTCCCGGTTCTTTTCCAGGCAGCGTTGCACCACCGCGGCCGCCGCCGGGGGCAGTGCGGGGTTCCGCTCCAGGAGGTTGGCCGGCTCTTCGTTCAGCACCGCCCGGGTGGTCTCGATGGTCGTGGCCCGGCGGAAGGCGGGCACGCCGGCGAGCATCTCGTAGAGGACGGCGCCGAGCCCGAAGAGGTCGGTGCGGTGGTCCGGCGCCTCCCCCAGGAGCTGCTCCGGGGACATGTACCCGAGGGTGCCGTGGACGCCGCCCGGTTTCGTGTCCTGGTCGGCGGTGGAGTCCTCCGAGTCGATCCTCTTCTCCGGTGCCCTCATCTTGACCAGGCCAAAATCGAGGAGCTTGACCCGGCCTTCGGTCGTGATGAATGCGTTGTTCGGCTTGACGTCGCGGTGCCAGATCCCCTTTTCGTGGGCCGCCCCCAGCGCCTCCGCGATCTGGATGCCGTAGTCGAGCGCCTTCCGGTAGGGCAGGGCAGAGCGGGTCAGCCGGCTGCGCAGCGTCTCTCCCTGGAGGAGCTCGGAGACGACGTAGGGCACGGAGCCCTCGGTCCCCACGTCGAGGACCGTCACGATGTTGGGGTGGTTCAGGCTGCCGGCGGCGCGCGCCTCGCGAAGGAGGCGTGCGACTTGTTCGGGGGTGGCGTCGAGCGAACGGTGCAGGATCTTGACCGCCACGTCGCGATGCAGCCGGGGATCGCGGGCCCGGTACACCTCACCCTGGCCTCCGTCGTCCAGCGGCCCCACGATCTCGTAGGGGCCGAGGCGGTCGCCGTGCGAAAGCCGGAAGCCGGCCTTCGAGGACTCGGAGCCGAGTTCAGTCACTGGCCAGGCGGATGATCGAAGTGGATCCGGTAGACCGCGCCCGCGGAGAAACGCCAGGAATGGCGCATGTCGCTCGACACCGGCCGGATGTAGTCGATTTGAACCCGAGACCCCCAGGTCCTCTTGTCCCCGGGAACCCAGTCCCAACCCACTCCGCCGGTAAGCGCAAACGCGGTCTCGCTCGGGTGGCTACCGCCCGTGCGGTCGACGAACCCCACCATGAAGTGCATGAACGGCATATGGTGCTTGTGCTCGCCCTTGTGCTTACCGCTCTGTCTATCGCCGAGGGGCGTCCATCGTGCGCCCACCATGAAGGTGACCTGGGTAACGTCCTGCTGCGCCTGGTCGGTCCCCTCGCCGTCGGTCTGGTCAGAGCCCTCCTCGCCTCCGAGGAAGTGGACGCTGAGGTCACCGACGCAGGCGAAGGACCTGTGCTCCCTGGAGGGCGTCCGTGCCAGAGACACCTCCAAGCCCCCCAGCTTGATCGTGGACCCCGGGCCCTCAAGGTACGAGAGCGCGAAGAACTCGTCGGCCTTGTGGTCGCCAGCGCGAGCTCCGGCCGGAATGAGCAGCGCTACGACGACAAGCAAGGGTCGCCGCAAGCCCATGGAATCTCCTTTCCATGAGGGCTGCGGCCGAACGGCGAGGACCGAGTACCGCCGCCCCCACCCGCATCTGTTGGTCTTGAGCGGCTATGCTACGCGCTCTCTCGAGTCAATACCATCGCGAACCGATGGATCGCGCCTCCCCAGACCCGCTAGAATCGGGAACGAATGACCTTCCAGCACCTCCCCGACAATCCGCGGGACAAGGCCAGGGCGTGGAACATCCCCCTGGGCGTGCCCGGCTTCCGCTACGCCGACCTCAACCGCGTACGCCGGGTGGAGGCCCTGGACCGCGCCTTCCTGGCCGCCCTGGACGAAGCCGAGCCGGGCCTCACCGCGGAGCTCGTCGCCTACCGGGCGGGCGCCTCCCTGGAGAAGCTCGAGGAGTCGAAGCTCCTCATGCGGGCGGCCCCCGTCGTCGGGCGCTTCCTGGCCCGCCTGTTCGGCGTGGAGGCGGAGCACGAAGCCTTGTGCGCTCGCGTGCGAGCCGACCAGGTGCTCTCGCTGTGGAAGCGGACCTTCGTGGAGCGACGGGTCTTCAAGGAGGCGCCCACCGCCGAGGATCTCGAGAGGGTCGACGTGGCGGTCCTGGAGTCGGACTACCGCGCGGTCGTGGATGCGGTCCAGCCGGACGCCGCACTCACCGCCGACCCCGAGCGCGAGCTGGCCGAGCTCACCATCGCCCTGCAGGAGGCCATAGCGCGGAAGCGCGCGGGGGCGGAAGAACAGCTGGCCACGGTCCTCGCCTGGACCCGCGCCCTCGCCTTCCATCCCGCGCTCGCCCCCCGGCGGCGGCGGTTCGCCTCGTTCCACGTCCCTCACAAGACCGACTACGCGGAGCTCGTCCCCCGGATCCGGCCGCGCCCCGAGATGCCCGAGTACTTCGTGGGCCCGCCTGAGACCCGCCGCTATCGGGACGGCTTCGACCTGACCGATCCGCGCTTCACCCCCCGCGAGAACCTGCGCGAATCCCACTACTGCCTGACCTGCCACGAGCGGGCCAAGGACTCGTGCGCCACCGGCCTCCTCGACAAGCAGGGCGCCCCCCAGGTCAATCCTCTCGGCATCCCCCTCGCCGGCTGCCCCCTGGACGAGAAGATCTCGGAGATGATCCGCCTCTACCGGGACGGCCACCCGGTGGGCGCGCTCGCCGTGATCATGATCGACAACCCGATGGTGGCGGGGACCGGGCATCGCATCTGCAACGACTGCATGAAGTCCTGCATCTTCCAGAAGCAGGACCCGGTGAACATCCCGCAGATCGAGACCGGCATCCTCACCGAGGTCCTCGGCCTGCCCTACGGCTTCGAGATCCTCTCGGCGCTCACGCGCTGGAACCCGCTGAACCGCCGACGCCCCTATCCCCTCCGCTACAACGGCAAGAACGTCCTGGTAGTGGGGATGGGCCCGGCCGGCTACACGCTCGCCCATCACCTGCTCAACGAAGGCTTCGGGGTGGTGGGCATCGAAGGGCTCAAGGTGGAGCCCCTGGCTCCCCACCTCCGGGGGGCGAAGCGCCGGGTGCCCAAGCCCATCCGCGACGTCAACGAGGTCGTGGGCCCCCTCTCCGCGAGGCCAACCCTGGGCTTCGGAGGGGTCGCGGAGTACGGCATCACGGTCCGCTGGGACAAGAACTTCCTGGACGTCAACTACATCCTGCTCATGCGGCGAAAGAAGTTCCGGCTCCTCGACGGGGTGCGCTTCGGGGGCACGCTCACCCTCGACGACGCCTGGGCCCTCGGCTTCGACCACGTGGCGATCGCGGCCGGCGCGGGACGCCCCACCCTCGTCCCCATGAAGAACAACCTGGCCCGCGGCATCCGCATGGCCTCCGACTTCCTCATGGGGTTGCAGGGTCAGGGCGCCTACCGGAAGAACTCGCTCACCAACTTCCAGGTCGAGCTGCCCGCGGTGGTGATCGGGGGCGGGCTCACCGCCATCGACACCGCGACCGAGCTCCAGGCCTACTACGTGACCCAGGTCGAGAAGGTCCTCGACCGATTCGAGCGCCTGAAGCACGAGCTGCCGGAGGAATCGCTGTGGGTTCGCCTCGACCCCGAGGAGACGGTGACCGTGAAGACCTGGCTCCAGCACGGCCGGCTCGTCCAGGCCGAGCGCTCGGCGGCCCGGGCGGCGGGACGCCCCCCGACTTCGCGCGCCTCATCCGGGCCTGGGGCGGCGTGACCATCCTCTATCGCAAGCGCCTCCAGGACTCCCCCGCCTACCGACTGAACCACGAGGAGGTCATCAAGTCGCTCGAGGAGGGGATCGGATTCGCGGAGTGCATGAGCCCCGCCGAGGCCCTGCTCGACGAGCACGGCCACGTACGGGGGGTGGTGTGCCGGCGCATGAGGCAGACGGACGGGCGGTGGAAGGACTCCGGCGAAACGGTGGAGTTCAAGGCGCGGGCAGTGATGGTGGCGGCGGGAACGAATCCCAACGTCGTCTTCGAGAGGGAGCACCCGGGCACGTTCCGCCTCGATCCCGAGACCGAGTCCTTCGCCATGCACCACGCGGTCGAGCAGACCGACGGCTCCTTCCGGGTAGAGCCCGTGGGGCCGGGCGGGCTCGGGTTCTTCACCTCCTACATCAAGGACGGGCGGCTCGTCTCCTTCTTCGGGGACGCTCACCCCACCTTCGCGGGCAACGTCGTCAAGGCCATGGCCTCGGCGTACGTCGGCTACCACGAGGTGGCGCGGCTCTTCGAGCGCGAGGCCGCGGCCCAGGAGACGGCCGAGCAGCCCGAGCGGGAGAACGCCTGGGTGAGGTTCGCCGAGGTCCTCGAGGACGGCCTCAAGGCCACGGTGGTGGACGCGATCCGACTCGCCGACCGCATCGTCGAGGTGATCGTACGCGCCCCCCTCGCGGCCCAGAGGTTCCGGCCCGGGCAGTTCTATCGGCTCCAGAACTACGAAGGACCCGCGGAGGTGGTGGACGGCATCCGGCTGACGATGGAGGGCCTCGCCCTCACCGGGGCCTGGACCGACCCCGCCCGCGGGCTGATCTCGCTCATCGTCCTCGAGATGGGAGGCTCGTCCCGCCTCTGCGCGCTGCTCGAGCCGGGCGAGGAGGTCGTGCTCATGGGCCCCACGGGCACGCCCACCGAGATCCCGGAAGGCGAGACCGTGCTCCTCGCAGGCGGGGGCCTCGGCAACGCGGTCCTCTTCTCGATCGCCGCCGCGCTCAAGGCCCGCGGCAATCGCGTCCTCTACTTCGCGGGGTACAAACGGGGGGGTGACCTCTTCAAGCGCGCGGCCATCGAGGAGCCGTGCGACGTGGTGGTCTGGAGCGTCGACGAGGGCCCCCCGATCGCCCCGCGACGGCCCCAGGACCTGAGCCTGGTGGGCAATGTCGTGCAGGCGATGGAGGCCTACGGCCGAGGGCGGCTCGGAGCGGTCGCCTTGCCCCTGGACTGCGTGGACCGGATCGTCGCGATCGGGTCGGACCGCATGATGAACGCGGTGCGCGCGGCGCGGCGCGGCGTCCTGGGCGACCTGCTACGGCCGGACGCGGTGGCCATCGGCTCGATCAACTCGCCCATGCAGTGCATGCTGAAGGAGGTCTGCTCGCAGTGCCTCCAGCGCCACGTGGACCCGGCCACGGGGAAAGAGCGACTGGTCTTCAGCTGCTTCAACCAGGACCAGGCCCTCGACGCGGTGGACTTCGCGTTCCTGGCGGGGCGGCTGCGGCAGAACTCGGCCGCGGAGAAGCTGACCTCGCTGTGGCTGGACCACCTCTTCGAGCAGCGAGAGGTCCAGGCGGTCTGAGGACGCCGCGGGCTAGCGCGGCGTGGCGGCGGCCGCGGTCATCGACTCGAGGGTCAGGATCGAGTGGGCGGGGCTCTTGACCTTCGCGGCGCGGCCGTCCATCCACAGCAGGACGTCCTTGGCCGCGTCGGTCTTGTTGAGCACGACGGTGACGATCCGTCCCCCGGGGTGAAGAAAGGCGCTGGCGAGCAGGTCGTCGTCGTTCGAGGTGCAGGCGATCCTGCGCGCTCCCGGGCGGACGAACCGCGACACGTGGCCGATGTACCAGTAGGAGCTGGTATAGATCAGCTCTCCCGTCCGGGTATCCCCGTGGACGGGGGCGAGGCAGAAGTTGCCGACGTGGTTGGGGCCGCCACGCTCGTCGAGGAGCACGTTCCAGTCGGTCCAGCCCGCGGCCCAGTTGTTGAGGTCGTGGAGGATCGAGGTCGCGTAGGTCTCTCCCCACTTCCACTCGCGGAGGCTTCCCGTGTCGAACTCCGAAGGGGTGCCCTCGGTGAACAGCAGCTGCTTGTCCGGCCAGGCGTCGTGCACCTGCCGGACGTTGTCGAAGTGATCGCCGACGTACCAGTGGAAGCCGGCGCCCCAGACGTAGCGCGCGGCCGCGGGGTCGTCGTAGACGGCCTTCGCCCGCTGGAACAGGATGCCGCGGTTGTGGTCCCAGATCATCAGCTTGAGCCGCGAAAGGCCCGCCTTCTCGAGCGCGGGGCCGAGATGGTCGCGAACGAAATCCCGCTCCTCGGCACCCGTGAAGATGCAGGACTCCCAGGTCTGGGTCGCCATCGGCTCGTTCTGCACCGTGAGCCCCCAGATCGGGATGCCCTCCTTCTCGTATTCCTCCACGAAGCGGACGAAGTAGCGCGCCCACGCCTCCCGGTACTCGGGCTTGAGCTTGCCGCCTTGCAGCATGTTGCCGTTCGTCTTCATCCAGGCCGGTGGGCTCCAGGGGGAGGCGAAGATCTTGACAGGCCCGGAGGCGGCACGGAGGGCCGCCTGGATGAAGGGGAGCTTGTGGCGACGGTCGTGGTCGATGCGGAAGTGCTGGAGGCCGACGTCTCCCGGAACTTCCGTGTAGGCGTAGCTCTCGCTCGAGAAGTCGCAGCTGTGGATGTGGGTGCGGCACAGGCTGTATCCGATCCCCTTGTCGGGATCGAAGTAGGCCGTGAGCAGCTCCCGCTGCCGCTCGAAGGGCAGCTTCGCCCAGGTCTCGGCCGAAGCGTCGGTGAGCGCGCCTCCGAAGCCCTCGATGGCCTGGAACAGCTTCGAGGGGTCGATCACCACCGTGGGGGCGTGCTCTTCCGGCTGCTCCAGCGGCTCGAACGGCACGGCCGCCTTCGGCGCCAGCCGATCACCGGTATCCCGGGCGGTGACCCAGACCCTGAGGCTCGAGGCCTCGACCGGGGGCGAGCCTTCGCCCCGCCCCGCGGACGGAATCAGGGTCGTCACCATCACTGCGGCGGGAAGCAGCGCGGGGCGGAGCATCGAGGCGAGCGGGCAGTGGGTCACGTTCGCACCTCCATGATCGGAGGGTAGAGAGGGGCAGCCGGCCCGTCAATGAGCGACAGACACTAGCGGAACGCCACCAGGTGACAGGGCGCACTTCCACCCACATGTCCACAAAGGGGCTTGACGCTCGGTCGATGGCGGTGCTAGCGTCCGGTCGGTTCCGCGGCCACCGCCCATGCGGCCTCTCGACAAAGGAGTGACAGATGAAACGGTTGCTGGTCGCTGTCCCTTTCCTGGTCGCCGCTCTGCTCGGGCCGGCTGTCGCCGCCGATCAGACGGTCAATGAGCTCCCGGATCTCTCTCGGGTGAATACCCGGGGCTTCAGCTTCAGCGAGCTGGAGAGGATCATCCAGGGGTTCCGCATCGCCCCGGTCCCTTTGAACCTGCAGGGCAAGGACCTGGCCCTGGTCGGCCTCGGTAGTTACATCGTCAACTCAGGAGGCTGCAACGACTGCCACACCAGCCCGCCCTTCGCCCCGGGAGGAAACCCGCACAACGGCGAGCCGGAGCAGATCAACACGGACAAGTACCTCGCCGGGGGGGGCACCATGTTCGGCCCCTTCATCCCCCGCAACCTCACGCCCTACCCCAATGGCCGCCCGGCGGGGCTCACCCGCAGCCAGTTCCGCCGCGTCCTGCGGACCGGCGCCGACCTCAAGCACCTTCCGCCTCCCGTACCTTCCCCGGCCAACGATCTGCTGCAGATCATGCCATGGCCGGTCCTTGGGAAGATGCTCGATCGCGACATCGACGCGATCTACGAGTACCTGAAGTCGATTCCCTCGCAGCCCGGCTATCCGCAGTGACTTCCAGGCCGATGAGCTCGACGATCTAGCGCAGCCGCGGTCGGGCGGGCATGAGCGACGGCGCCTCGATCCTCGGCCCGCGGGGGAGCCTGGCCGAGCACGACCTGCTCCACCTGGTGCAGGGCCTCTACCGCGAGTCCTGGACCGGCATGGTGTCTCTTTCCCGGGGAGAGGTGCGGGTCCTGATCACCGTCCACAAGGGCCAGCTGGTGTTCGCCGCCTCCTCCAACCGCGACCACCGTCTCGGATTCCTGCTGCTCCGCCGCGGCACCGTCACCCTCCGCGAGCTCACCGAAGCGGGGAGGGCGGTGGCCCCGGGCAAGCGGCTGGGGACCGTCCTGGTGGAAGGGGGGATGCTGAGCCCGAAGCAGCTGGTGCGGGCGGTGGTGGACCAGACCCAGGAGATCATCTATCACGCCTTCCAGTGGTCGGAGGGCGAATTCGAGCTTCAGCCGGGCGGGCAGTCGACCGAGGCGATCACCCTCAACATCAGCACGCCGAACATCATCCTGGAGGGGATCAGCCGCATCGAATCCTGGTCGCGGATCGAGCGCGGGATCGGAGGGCTCGACACCAGGTACGTACGCATCCCGGACGGACAGGCCACCGCCCACGAAATGTTCCTCTCCAGCGACCAGCGGTCGCTCCTGGAGGACACGGCCACCGAGTGCGATCTCGGGACCCTCTGCGGGCGCTCGACCCTCTCCGACTTCGACGCCTGCCGCAGCCTCTGGGCTTTCGTGGTGATCGGGGTGGTGCGGCGCATCGATCCCCCTGCCCCGCCGCTGTCCGACGACGACGAGGGGCTCGCCTACATCGCCTCCGGAGGCTGACCCTCCTCGGCGACGAGCACCGGCCCGCACCATGCCGATGAATCAAATGCACTCTCCGGTTTCCCTTGACTTCGCGCGGACGCCGACGGTACTTTGGTTTCGTCTACTGAAGACGCGCGAAACCGCGCCGAGCCCCGGACCCCCTCCCGGGGGATCTTCTCTGCTCGGGGGTTCGTCTCCGGAAGCCGCGGACCGGGCCTCGACCGATCTGGGAGGGGGCCATGGCCAAGGCGAGATACGAGCTGGACACCCGCATCCTGACGGTCGTCTTCCTGACCGCCATCCCCTTCATGGCTTTCGGCGCCTACGTCATCGTGCACATGGCCAAGGGCCAGTTGCGCGAGTCCGTGGGCCTGGGCCTCGAACAGCGCGCCGTCGAGACCAAGCTCGCCCTCGAGCGCTACCTCGGCGAGCAGATCGTCGACCTTCGGCTGGTCTCGCTGGACCCGCTCGTCCGGAGCGCCGTCTCCCCACCGGGCCCCACGCGAACGCCGGACGACGCTCGTCGCCTCGAGCAGGCCTGGGCCTCCGGCGGTGATCCCAAGGCCGTCTCCAGCCTTCTGGACTCGGCGGTCGCGGCACGGCTGCGGCAGGTAATCAGGGTACAGCCGGCCTTCAGGCTCGTGCAGATCGTGGGGCCGACCGGCGAGGTGGTGGCGTCCACGGGCCGGAACGGGGTCCTTCAGCAGGCCGAAACCGCCTGGTTCAAGACCCTGGCGGACGAGGAGGTCGGCGAGCAGGCCTTCATGGGGGACGTGTACCGCCTGCCGGGATCGCAAGCGGTGGTGCTCGAGGTCGCCTACCCGATCCGCGACGCCGACGGCAGGTGGCGGGGAGGCGTGAGGGGCCTCGTGGATGCCGCCGCCCTCTACGGCGTGCTGGCCCCGGTCCGGGTCGGCCGCACCGGACACGCTGTCCTCCTGAGCTCCACGGACGGCCTCGTGCTGGCCGCGGACGAGAGCGACCGGATCCTCCGCGAGCCCTTCCCCGGCTTCGCCTCGCTCCGGGGGGCGCTCGAAGGCTTCCCCCTGGCCGAGCAGGGAGAGGCGCTCTTCGGGAAACGGAGCCAGCGCCGCGGCTACTGGACGATCCCGGCGGTGACGAAGAAGGGGGAGGACGGCAAGGAGATCTGGATCGAGCCCGCCCGCCTCGTGGGTTTCAGTCCCGTGGATTACCCCACCGTGAAGTGGGTGGTGGCGGTGGAGCAGGACCTCGACGACGCCCTGGCCCCCATCTCGAGCGTGACTCGCTACCTCTGGCTGCACTTTCTCGGAGCGTTCGCCACCGTGATTCTGCTGGCCTTCTACTTCTCCTTCAAAGTCGAGAAGCCGGTCATCGAGGAGGGGCTGCACCTGCACGAAGAGCACATCCCCTCCGGGGTGCACCCCACCGAGAACACCTAGAGAGGCGGTCTGATCCCTCGGGCGTCCGGAGGGATCTCGAGGAACGGAGGCACGCCCCGTTCTAGGGCCACGGGCAGATCGAGGGTGGAGGGGTGGGCGAGATCGCGCAGGATCGTAACGATGGGATGACCGTCGGCCGGGATGCGCGCGAACAGGCCGTCGTCGTGCCCCGCGACCGCGAGCCGCACGCGGTGCCCCTGCCCGACGAGCACGGAGATCGGCGAGAGGAAGAACGATAGCCGCGCCGCCCGCCCGGGGATCAGGGGCCGAGCATCCCGCCGGCGGAACGAGGATCGAGGCCCGAACCTCCAGTCGAGGGTGGTGTCGGGGGCGAGACCTCGCGCCCGCGCCCGCAGGTGGCCCTCGGCCAGATACGTCACGCGCCCGTCCGGCTGCACGTCTTCGAGGTAGGCGTGGAAGGCCCCGTCGCTGTGCGTGGAGGTCAACCACAGGGTCACCGAGGGATGCCCGGTGATCTCCAGGTCGGCGGGGAGAGGATCGCTGGTGTAGGTCAGAAGCCGCCGATCCTCCTCGGCCCGGTCCGGGTAGACGACGTCGGAGCCGTCGAGCTCGGTGTGCCACCGCGTCGCCTTGCCGGTACTGGCGCTGAAATCGACACGGTAGACGTCGGCCCCGGACGTCGAGGGCGGGGCCTCCGGCGAAAGACGGCCCCCGGGGGCCAGGTACGCGCGCCGCATGGTCGTCCCCTCCGGCGGCCACACCGCCGTTCGCTTCCACTTCTCCTCTCCGAACGTGTAATAGATGAGCACGCGATCGCCCGCGGCTCCCGCGTCCTCGGACTTCAAGTGCGCGCCGAAGAACCGCAGGTCCTCGAGCCTCTGCGCGGGGACGCTCGGCGACACCGGCGTATCGGGGGGCAGGTACGGACTGACGTGGTGGGCGGCGCCGTGGCTCCAGGGACCGATGACGGCGCGCTGCGGGTTGCGAAAGGTCACGAAGCGGCGGAGCACGGCATCCGCGGTCAGCCCGTCGAACCAGCTTCCCCACCCGTAGATCGCCACCCCCGACCGCTCGATCTCCTTCTGGAACGTATGAACGCTGAAATCGTCCCAGGTGGCCCCGATCGAGGCGGGCCGGTCGTCCCGGAACTCCGCCGCTTCCATCGCCGAGAAGCGCGGAGCGCTCGCGTGCTCGGCGACGGCGCGGGCGAGCAACGAGCCATCCGTGTCCTCGTCCACCGGCTTGACGCCGCGCGATCCCGCGGGCGCTCCCGGGAAGCGGTTCGCGTCGAGTGACTCCACGAGGCCGGTCCAGCCGCGGATCAGCCACTCGAGGAACACCCCGCCCGGGAAAGCGACGTCGGCGTAGACGTCGAGCTCGATCGCCTTGGGAACGACGGCTCGAACCGCGGGGTGGTTCGGCACCGCGAGCAACTGCGCCGTAGTGCCGGCGTAGGAGGTGCCGATGGCGCCGATTCGCCCGTTCGACCACGGCTGCCGCGTGATCCAGCCCGCGAGCTCTCCGTAGTCGGCGATCGCCTCGGAGCTCCAAGGGTGCCTCCACCGGCCGAAGGAGGCGCCGGTACCGCGCTCGTCGGCCCGAATCACCGCGTAGCCGTGACCGGCGAAGAAGAGGTCGGTCTCGGACGGCGGCCGTCCGCGTTGGGCTCGCCAGTAGCGGGTCGTGACGAGGAGGGCGGGAACTCGGACGCCGGCCGCAATCGCCGGGGGAAGGATCTCGTCGATCGCGATTCGCACGCCGTCCCGCATCGGCACGTAGACAGACCGGACGCGGGGCATCCCTTCCTCGGGCGGCCGGTAACCCGGGAAAGGACCGAAGATCGCCGCGTGCTCGGCGAGCACCCGGTCGTTGGCGGCTTCGTCCGGCCCGGCGCTCGACTCGAGAGCCATGAAGACGAGCGCTCCCGCGGCGAGGATTCGCCGCCCCCACCCGGCCGATCGCGTCATCATGCAGATTCTGGCCGGGCTCGCGGCCCTGTGCCATCTGACCCCTAGATGTCGGCCCGGCGCAGGCGCACGACGGCGAGCAACAGGGGTCCTGCCATCCACGAGACGAGCGAGAGCCCCAGAAGCAGGCCGGCGCCTCCGGGACCGCGGGTGAACCGCAGAAAGGCGAGCGAAGCCGGCCCGAAGGCCGCGGTTCCCTCGGTGCCCAGGAGGGCGGCGGTGCGCACGGCATCCACGGGGTTCACGAGCACACCCACGATCAGGACCCGGGACGCCGGGCCCGAGGGCAGGAGCGAGGCGAGGCCCAGGGCGGCCACGTCGAAGAGGACCACGGCCACAAACCAGACCACGAGGGCGAGAGACAGCGCACGGATCCTTCGGCTGCCCGCGGAAAGAAGGGCGGCGAGGCCGAGGAAGATCGCGGTGAGGACGAGGGCGGCCAGGATCAGGAGCAGGAAGCCTCCGAGTCCCTCTTCGCCGGCCTGGTTGAAGATCACGAGCCCCGCGGCTCCGAAGCCCAGGGCCTGGGCCCCGACCAGCGCCGCGAAGAGGCCGAGGACCTGTCCGAGCAGGATCGTGGAGCGCGGCACGGGCTGGGAGAAGAGCAGCTCGCCCGCCCCCCGGTCCGGGCAGAGGGCCAGGACCCCGATCACGAGCGCGGTGAGGGGGACGAGCAGGAGGACGAGCTGAACCAGCGAGACCGCGGTGCGCGCGAAATCCTGCACGCCGTGACCGCCGGAGAGGACGTAGCCCGCTCCGGCCACGGCCAGGGCGAGGACGGCGAAGACGAGGGCAAAGATCTGGGTCCAGCGGGATCTTACGGCGAGGGTCAGCTCCTGCCGGGCGCAGAGGAGGAGCGCGGTCACGGTGCCCTCCGGGGGAGTCGAGAAGGACCGAACACGTCCACCGCGGACTTGGGCTCGCCTCCGCGGGCCTCGGGGTCGGCGTCGCGCGAAGCGGTGTCGACGTGGGCGACGAGGTGCGAGCCCATGGGCGTCTCGAGTGCTTCGACCCTGGTGTAGACGGCTGCTCCCGCCTCCACCCAGGCCTTCGTGCGGTGGTCCGCCACGTAGGCGAGCGAGTCCTTCGGGAGCTCTTTCTTGGCCTGAAGGTAGCGGGCCAGGCAGCCGATGTCGTCGAAGAACCTCGGGTCGTCCCCGGGAACCACGAGCTGCGCCGCGAAGCGGCCATCGGAGGCGGCCATGCGGCACCAGGAGCAGGTGTCGTTCCTCGTATCGAGGGGGGCGGGGCCCGGCGACGAGCAGGCAACGGCCACGAGCGCGCCGAGGAGGCCGAGCGCTCTCACCCCTTCTCCCTTACCAGCTCGCGATAGAGCTCGTCGAGCCGGCCTTCCTCCGCGGTGAGCCCGCGGATCTCCGCCCCCTCGTGGCGCACCCGATCGAGGACGGCCGGGCGCCGACCCGCGGGGCCGGGAACGATCAGCTCCTCGCCCGACCACACCGCCCTCGGGCAAAGCGTGCGCACGGCCTCGAGCAGCCCCGCCGGTTTCGACGCGAAGCGCAGCCGCATCACCCCGCGGTCGGCGAGACGATCCCCCAGCTCGCGCTGGGTGAGGGCGGCCACGAGCCGTCCCTCCACGAGGACGGCGAACCGGTCGGCCAGGCGCTCCACGTCGCCCAGGTGGTGGGAGGTGAAGAGCACCGTCCGCCCCTCGGCCTTGCGCTGGTCCACGAGCCCGTAGAAGGCGCAGAGGCCGTCGGGGTCGAGGGCGGCGGTGGGCTCGTCGAGGAGGAGCACGGGGGCCTGGGGCAGCAGGGCGACGGCGAGGCCGAGCCGCTGGACCATCCCGCCCGAGTACGTCCCCACGAGCCGGTCCCCCGCGCCGTTGAGGGAGGCGAACTTCAATACGGCCTGCGTCCGCTCGCCCGGCGCCCGGCGAAGGCTCCTGTAGAAGTCGACCACCTCCCGGCCCGTGAGCGATTCCGGGAACGCGACACGCTGGGGCAGGAAGGAGAGAACCTCGCGGGCGGAGGGCTCCTCGGCCGGCCGGGGCGGGTGGCCCAGGAGCACCTCGCCTCCAGAGGGCCGGAGGAGTCCGGCCGCGGCCTTCAGACAAGTGGTCTTGCCCGAGCCGTTGGGTCCGAGGAGGGCCACCGCCTCTCCCCGCCCGATCTCGAGGGAGAGCGAGTCCACGGCGGGGTGGGAGCCGTAGCGCTTCGAGAAGCTGCGGAAGGAGATCACGGCCGTCCTCGCGCGGGACGCGCCCCCAGGACCAGCGTGAATGCGCCGAGCCCGAGCACGACGAGCGAGAGGGCGAGGCCCGCAGTGTCCTGGCCCCGCGCGCGGGCGCGCGTCGCCGGCACCTGCGGCAGCTCCGGGGGCCGGGCCCGGGGTGATTCGTCCAGCACCGACACCGCCTGCAGCACCGGGAACGTCCCCTCCGCCGCGCCCAGCGCGCTCGCCGCGAAGCCGTCGGCCATGAGGTCGGCCGCGGTCAGGTTGCCCCGGAAGTGGTCGAAGACGCTCGAGAGCCGGTAGGGCCGATCCGTTCGCCCGTCCCCGTCCAGGTCGACCTCGCGGTTGCCGGACCAGTAGTTGCCGAGGAAGACCGTGTCCGTGCGCTTCCCCACGAGGAGGAGCGGGCTCATGTTCCCCACGAAGGAGTTGTCCTCGAAACGGTTCCCTCCCGAGGAATCGTAGAGGACGATGGCCACGTCGGACTCCGCCACCACGTTCCCCCGGAAGACGTTCCGGTAAGAGCCCTCCAGGAAGATCCCCCGCGCGTTGTCGGCGATGAGGTTGCTCTCCGCGAGCACGTCGTCGCAGGCCTTGAACAGGAGACCGACGGAGGCGAAGCCCCGGTTGTGGAGGAAGCGGTTGCGCCGGAACGTGATCCTCTTCGAGTACATGATGGCGGTGCCCGCCGCCCCGTTCTCGAACAGGTTGTCCTCGAAGACGTTGTCGTCCGAGAACATGTAGTGCAGGCCGTAGCGCAGGTCGCGCGCGACGTTGCCCACGATCCTCCCCTTCGAGGAGGACTGGATGTAGAAGCCGTCGCGCACGTCCACCACCTCGTTCCCCTCGAGCGAGAAGCCCTCCGTGTTCCACACGTGGATGCCGGAGCCCTTCTCCCCCGGTTCCCGGCCCGGGATGCCCCGGATCCGACAGCCCTTCACCACGCTGCCGTGGGCCTCCCGCAGGTAGACGCCGAACAGCGAACGGTCGATGCGGCAGTCCCTTACGATGGCGCGAACGGCGGCCACGTGGATGCCCGAGGAGTCCCGGCCGAGGTCGCCGCCACCGAGACCGTCCACGTCGAAGCCCTCGATCATCACGTCCGCGCCTCGGATGCGAACCACGCTGCCGGTGCCCGAGCCGACGAGGCGCGGACGCCCCTGGCCCATGAGACGCAGCGGACGGTCGATGACGACGTCCCCCCTGTACTCGCCGGGGGGCACCACCAAGACGTCACCCGCAGCCGCGGCATCCACCCGCGCCTGCAGCGGCGAGGCGAGGGAGGCGGACGGCCTTCCTTCGACCTGGCCGGGCGCTACCGCATGCTCCTCGCCGCCCACGCTGATAAGAAGGAGGGCAGCGAGGAGCATGACGTCAGGCCGCGGAAGCCGCCGGCCGGGCCTGCCGCCAGCCGAGGTAGAGAGCGACGAGGAGCAGGAGCGCTACCGCGAACAGCGCGTAAGAGCCCAGGCCGGGAAAGGAGTAGACCTCGAAGTTCGCGAGCTTCTTGTAGCCGAAGAGGGGCGGAGTGAAGGCGTCGATCTTCACGGAGGCGGTGGGCGCGAGGTTGTGCCCGTACCAATACATCTTGTAGGCGAAGGACCAGAGGGAGAAGAGGCCGAAGTAGAGGTAGAGCACGAGCACGTCCAGGAGGTGGCTCATCCTCCCCAGCACCGCGGTGCGAAGGAAGAGCAGGCCGAGCACGCCGATCACGAACGGCATCCACTTGAATTCCGAGAACTCGTCGGTGGAGAGGTCCTTCATGCCGATGTAGTGGTTGAGGACGTTGACCTCTCTCACGTCCTGACCGCCGTGGCCGCCGTCGAGCTTGTAGCTGTAGATGTGGAGCCGCAGTCCTTCCGGATACTGCGGGGCGAACATCGTCATGTCGTAGAGGGGGGCGAGGTAGCTGGGGACGAGCAGCAGGAGGGCGAGCACGAGCAGCCCTCGCGGGCCCAGCCCCAGGGGAACCTCCAGGAACCGGTTCAGCTTGTCGATCAAGGCGTGCATGGGACGACTCCTCGAGGAGGGGCGGCGGGAAGTCCCGCCGCCCCGCGAAGCGAATACGGTCAGCCCTTCTTCTTCACGATCAGGTACCCCTGCATCTCCTGGTGGAGGGCCGAGCAGAAGTTCGTGCAGTAGTAGGGGAAGACGCCGGCTCGAGTCGCCTTGAAGGTGAACGTCTTGGTCTCCCCGGGGTCGACCACCACGTTGATGTTGTAGTCGAGGAGGCCGAAGCCGTGCAGCTCGTCGGTGGTCTGCTCGATGTTGGTGATGGCCACCGTGACCTCGTCGCCCTCGTTCACCTCCACCGCGGTGGGCGTGATCGTGGAGCGCACTTCCACCACCTTGACCGTGACCTTGTTGCCCTGCCGCGTCACCCCCGCGTCCTTCACGTCCCAGACCGCGAGCGGGTGCTTGTTCTCTTCCTTGGCGTAGACCTCGATGGGCTTCAACTTGTCCGCCTTGACGATCTGGGCGTAGTGCGGCTCGGGCTCCGTGAAGGCGTCGTACACGAGCTTCATCTTCTCTTCGGAGATGTCCACGAGCTGCGAGGACTCCGGCTGGGAGGGGCCCACCGAGAGGTGCCGGCCGTGGGAGAGCTTGTTGAGGCCGACCAGCCACTTCCCGTCCGGGGAGACGGTGTCGCCCTCGGCCGCGGCGAGGTGGCCGATCGAGTAGGACATCGGCACCTTGTCGATGACCTCCCACGTCCCGAGCTTCCACTTGGCGATGGCGCTGTCCACGAAGAGCGAGGTGTAGGCCTCGCCGTTCGGCCCGAACTGCGTGTGGAGCGGGCCCAGGCCCACCGCCACCTCCGCGTCCTTGATGGACTCGTACTTGAGCACGGGAATGCCGTCCTCCTCGCCCGTGAAGTCCTTGTTCTTGATCGCGGTCTGGATCTTCTCGAAGTTGAAGGCGGTGGTGACCCCCTGGAGCTTGCCGGATCCGATGATCCACTTGCCGTCGGGCGAGACGTCGACCCCGTGCGGGGACTTCCCGCAGGGCATGAGGTAGACGATGCCCGGCACCTTCTTCGGGTCGATCACCTTGACCCCGCCCACCACGTCGCCCTTCCCCTCCGCCGCCGCCTTCTCCGCGGCCCTCCAGTCGATGGCGGCGATGTAGTCCCGGTCCTTCTGGGTGGAGGTGACCTCCAGCTTGCCGGTGGCGCGCTCCGAGTTGTAGGCGGTCCAGAACATCCAGCCGTCGGAGACCTTCTTGCCCGCGTCCCCGAGGTCGTAGTCGAAGGGAGGCATGAGGATCTCCCAGCCCAGGGACATCTGGCCGCTCTTGGGGTCGACCTTGATCCCCGCCACCACTCCCTTGTAGTCGGTGGCGTACTTCTCGATGGGAGCCACCGTCCCCTTGGGGATGGGGATGGAGAATCGCGAGGCCATCATCGAGTACTCGGTGTTGGGGGTGACGAAGGCGGAGGCGTGGTTGCCGGAGACGTTGGGGACGGGGCCCAGGATCTGCTTCGTCTTGAAGTCCCGGAGATCCACCCGGGCCACCCGGCCGTTCATGTCGTTCACGAAGAGCCAACGCCCGTCGTAGTCGCCGTTCGTCTCGGAGAGCGAAGGATGGTGGACGTCTCCCCAGGTGAGCCCGCCGAGCATGGCCCGGCTCTCGTCGTCGAAGCCGTAGCCGGTGGCCGGGTACGGGCTGTAGACGGGGATGGTGGAGATGTGGCGCATCGACGGTAGGCCGTAGACGTAGACCTGTCCGGAATGACCACCCGACGCGAACATGTAGTACTCGTCCAGGTCGCCGGGGGCGACGTAGACCTTCATGGCCCCGGCCGCGGTGTCGGAGACGGTGCCCGCCTTCTTGGCTCCCTTGGGGGCGCTGGGGGCGCAACGCCCCGAGAGGAGGCCGAGGGCGGCTATGCCCAGGACGCTCCAGAGGATCATGCCCTTCCTTTTCATGGCTCTCTCCTTACTTGTGCGGGCTTGCTTCCGTTTCGTGATAACCGCGAATGAGCTGTCCGGGGCTCGCCTTCTCGGCGTCCTTCTTCTGGCGCTCGTGCTCGGCGAAGGCCTCGCGGAGCTTCTCCACCGCCGTCTGCTTCTGCTCGGGGGTGAGCACGATCTGGCGCGAGAGGACGACCGCCATCGTCCCCGTGGGCTCGCGCAGGAAGTCGTCCACGGTGCGGCCGAAGCGGGTCTGGGTGTCCTCCACCGCGGTGGAAAGGTCGGGCCCGATCTGGGCCGGGCTCTTCACCCCCAGCGACGAGATCGAGTGACAGACGAAGCAGCCTGTCTTCACGAACCAGGCGCCCGGGCCTTCCTTCATCCGCACCTCATCCGCCCTCTCCTCCGGCGTCTGGGGGTCGGTGCGCGGAGTACCCGCCACGAACGCCGCGGGAACCGGGGCCTTGCGCCACGACATCACGAGCATGGAGAGGGCCTGGGCGTCCTTGGTCGACAGGTGGAAGTTGGGCATGACCGTGTCCTGGACGAGGGCCCGCGGGTCCTTGAGATGGGCGACGTGCCAGGCGAACGAGGTCTTCTGGCCGGAGAGCCTTCCGTACTCGTACTGCTCGGGAGCCTTGTCTCCGACGTAGGTGAGGTCGGGGCCGATGGTGCCCCCACGCCCGTTGATGACGTGGCAGGCCCGGCAGCCCTTCTCCTGCACCAGCTTCTTGCCGAGGTTGATGAAGTCGGCGCCCTTCGTCTCGCGGTCGTAGCGGTGGCAGACGTTGCAGTTCATTTGCACGAGCGCCGCCTTGTTTTCCACTATCGAGTAGGCCTCGCCCATCGGCTGGCCGAGGACCGGCTCCTCCCAGTGCTCGACCGGCCCGTGGGCGGGGAGGACGTCCACCGCCCACCCCTGGCCGCCGTGGCACGAGGTGCAGCCGAACTTCTCGGGAGGATGGCTCTTCAGGATCTCCGGGGAGTGCGTGCGGAACGGCTCCGCGGCGTCCTCGAAGCCCTTCCAGGCCGTGGCCTGGTGACACGAGATGCAGCGGTCGGCGTGGCCGAGGGCGGGCACCCAGACCTGCTGCATCCCCGAAGGCACGGTCTTCGCCTTGTCCGCGCCGAACTTCTCCGCGACCTGCCGCTTGAACTCGTACTGGTAGTACCGCCACTCGTGCTCGCGGTCGTTGCGGGCGAAGAGCACCGTGGAGATCACGAGGAGCACGCCGATCACGGCCAGGACCGGCCGGTCGATGCGGGGATAGGGCGAGTCGGTGCGCTTCTCCATGGTCAGATCCTCGTGGGGATTTCCGGCCAGGCTTCCCACGGCCAGTAGAAGTGCCAGTAGGGGCCGCGCAGGAAGGTGCCCACGAGCGTGAGCACCACCACGAGCAGGCACACCCCCAGGAAGACCGCGTTCTGCGTGCGCCGGCTCCGGGGGAACCACGCGCCGGCGGCGGCGGCCGGGCTCTTGTCCAGCCAGGGCCAGAGCGTGAGGAGAACGACGAGGAGGCCGGGGAGGAGGACGCCTCCGAAGAACGCCCCGTTCACCGTGAAGCGAGCCGATGTGGAACGTGGTGTCGGTCACGATCTCCTGCAGCCAGAGGAAGTACCAGGGGGCCTTGGCCGGGTTCGGGGTGATGAGGGCGTTCGCCGCCTCCTCGAGGGGCGAGCGCACGAGGGTCGCGAGGATGCTGAGGGCCGCGATCGTGCCCAGCACCGCCACCGCCGCCCGCCGCGTGAGGTCGGGGACGGCGTTGACCGTGAGGTTGGGCGCTTCGAGCGTGGTCGAGCGGATCGCGGGGGCCGTCCCCCGGGCCACGCCGAGGAGCGTGTACGTCTTGGTTCGGGCCGGCGGCTCTTCCCGCTTCTCGGCGAGCAGGGCTTCGCGATCGGAACGGGCGAGGCCCCCGTCCTTCCGCACGCGCCACATGTGGTAGGCGAAGAGCGCGCCGAGGGCGGCGGGAAGCACGATGATGTGGAGGACGTAGAAGCGGATGAGCGTGGGCTGCTCGATGGTACGCCCCCCGATCAGGAGCTCCCGGATCCGGGGCCCCAGAAGCGGGATCGAGGAGGCGATGTTGGTGCCCACCGTGACCGCCCAGAACGCGAGCTGGTCCCAGGGGAGCAGGTAGCCGGTGAAGGAGAGGAAGAGGGTCAGGAGGAGCATCCCCACCCCGATGACCCAGTTCCACTCGCGCTTCTGGCCGCGGCCGGTGCCGTTCTTGTAGGCCCCGGTGAGGAAGACGCGCACCAGGTGCAGGAAGACCGCGGCCACCATCAGGTGCGCGGAGAGCCGGTGCACGGAGCGGATCCAGGAGCCGAACGTGATCACGTACTCGATGTCCTTGACGGAGGCGTAGGCCCGCTCCACCGAGGGGATGTAGAGGAAGAGCAGAGGGAAGCCCGGAGAGGCAGAGCAGGAGGAAGAGCGCGGCGCTGATCGTCCCCAGCCAGAAGGAGTACGTCCAGTCCAGGGAGGGCTTGAAGACCTTGGCCGGGAACCAGTGGAGCAGGAAGTTGGAGACGACGGCGTCTCCCGCCTCGCGGTCCGACCGCGGGCGGTAGCTCCAGAGCGGCTGGGGATGGACGCCGGGGGCGGAGGGCTTCGGGGCGGGGTCGCTCATGCCATCGCTCCCGCGGGCACGCTGAGCCGGAAGTCGCGCGCCACCTCGCGCGCGAGGTCGACCACGAGCTGGCCGTCGTCGGGGGCGACCTCCAGGTGGTACCAGGCCAGGGGGCGGGGGGCGGGGCCGGAGACGTTGCCTCCGTCGCCCGTGTACTTCGAGCCGTGGCACGGGCAGAGGAACCGGTGGGTGATCCGGAGAGGCGAGCCTCCCACCTGGCTCGTCTCCGGCGCGGGCAGGGCCTCCGCGCGCACCGTGCAGCCGAGGTGCGTGCACACCGCGGAGACGGCGTGGAAGACGTTCCCTTCCCGGAAGACGAAGAGACGCTCGTCGGGCAGGAACTTGAGCCCGTCCGGAAACTCGCCGGGCCGGCCCGAGCTTCACGGTGGTGGGCGCGTCGTAGGAGACGTTGGGCACGAGCGAGCGCAGCGAGGCCACCGCCTGGGTGGCGATGCCCACGACCCCCGCCCCGATCCCGGCCTTCATGAGGAAGTCGCGGCGGTCCTTGCTCTCCGTCATACGGGCTCCCCGGAGGGCGCGTAGCGCTCCGTGATCTGGAACTTCTCCATGGTCATGGCGTCGGTGGGACAGCGGACGGCGCAGAGGCCGCAGCGGATGCAGCGGTCGTCGTCCTTGATCATCGCGGAGAGGGGCAGGCCGTTCGCCTCGGCTCGTGCCCGCGAGCTCGTCTTTCTCCGCCGCGGGCAGGTCCAGCTCCTCGAAGGGGACGATGGCCAGGCAGTACTCCGGGCACACGTCCACGCAGCGGCGGCAGAGCACGCACTTCTCGGGGTCGTAGATGGTCTGGACGTGGCAGATCAGGCAGCGGGCGGCCTGCCGCCAGGCCTGCGTGCGGTCGTAGCCCGTCTCCACCTCCGCGATGCCGGTGCGGCGGCCGAGGTCGAGGGTGGGCGGGGTCTCGCGGTCCAGGACCTCGAAGCCCGCGATCATCCGGTAGCGCGAGGTCGGGATCTTCTCGACCTCCAGCGCGACCTGCGAGGCCGGCCTCTCCATGGGCGAGGTGCTCGTGGATCGAGCGCGCGGCTCGCTTGCCGTTGGCCACCGCCTCGATCAGGTTGCGCGGCCCGAAGGCCACGTCGCCCCCCGCGAAGATGCCAGGCGCCGACGTAGCGAGCGTCTCCGGGTCGACCCGGATCGTGCCCCCCGGGCGTCAGCTCCACGCCGTCGTCGGGCTTCAGGAAGTCCAGGTCGGCCTTCTGGCCGATGGCGAGGATGCAGGCGTCGGCCTCCAGCGTGATCACGTCCTCGTCGTCGTACTGGGGCAGCGAAGCGGCCGCTGGGCATCGAAGACGGACAGCGACGCGCCGCGAGCTCGATCGACTGCGAGCCGGCCGCTCCCCAGGAAGCGCTTGGGCCCGCGCCGGGGGAGGAAGGCGACGCCCTCGCGCTTGGTCTCCTCGAACTCCTCGTGGCCCTGCGTCGTCTGGAGGACCGGCATCTCGTCGAAGCGCTCCAGGGAGACGATCGTGACCTCGGTGGCGCCGCCGCGGAGGGCGGCGCGCGCGGAGTCGAAGGCTTCCTTGACCCGCGCCTCGGACTCCGCGGCCAGGTCGTCGAGCTCAGGGGCGTCCTCCCGGCCGAGGCGCAGGGCGGTTCGGGCCGCGTCGAAGGCCACGAAGCCGCCGCCGATCACCACCACCCGGCGGCCCAGGTCTCATCCGGTAGCCGCGGTTGACGTTGAGCAGGTAGTCGACGGCCTTCACCACACCGTCCAGCTCGACCCCCGGGACCTGCAGCTCGCGCCCCTTGGTCACCCCGACGGAGAGGAACACGCCTTCGAAGCCATCGCTCTTCAGCTCGGCCAGGCCGAAGGAGGCGGAGAGGGGGCGCCTCAGCTCGAGGGTCACGCCGAGGGAGAGGATCTTGTCGATCTCGGCCCGGATCAGGGTGCGGGGCAGCCGATACTCCGGGATGCCGAAGCGCATCATGCCCCCCGGCTCCTCCGCACGCCTCGAAGACGGTCACCGCGTAGCCGAGGAGGGCGAGGTCGTGGGCGGCCGAGAGCCCGGCGGGCCCGGCACCGATCACCGCCACCTTCCGGCGCCCCCGGCCATCCTTCGTGACCCCGGGGACGACCGGCAAGTGGCCGGCGTAGCGGTTGCCCTCTCCGATCAGCTCGCGAAGCAGGCGGTCCTGCGTGTCGGGCCGGACGGACTCCACGCCGTACCGCTCCGTCACGTAGCGCTTGAGGGCCCGGATCGCGATGGGGGCGTCGATGCGGCCCCGCCGGCAGGCATCCTCGCAGGGAGCGGCGCAGACGCGGCCGCAGACGGAGGCGAACGGGTTCGGGGCGCGGGCCACGAGGAAGGCCTCTTCCTCGCGCCCTTCCGCGATGAGCTGGACGTAGCGCCCGGCGTCGGTCCTCACCGGGCAGCCCGCCTGGCACTTGACCTGGGCCTTCCAGTGTTCGAGGTCCGGCAGCTGCACACGAACTGTCACGGTGGTCAATGGCCTCGATCGATAGGTTCGGGCGCCTCGGAGGGTCTGGGTATGACCGCCGTCATGCGGCGGAAGGAAAAGAAGGACCGCACCGTTCCCCATGATCGACGTCATACCGCTGCATCACCATGAGTCCGAAGATCCGGATTGCATGGCCCATGGCCGGGCCGCCGGAAAAGGAGCCTCCATGACCACCACGCTCGCCACGGCTCGGACGCTGGACCTACGGGGCCTCGACGCGCCTTCCCGTTCCGCCGCCAGCCTCGCGGCCTTCGATGCCCTCGAGCCGGGGGGGAGCCTCGTCCTGCTGGCCGGGGAGGACTCCGCTCCGCTCCTCCTGCGCTTCCAGAAGGAGCGGCCCGGACGCTTCGAGTGGTCACCGCTCGAGGAGGGTCCCGAGGCCTTTCGGGTGGAGATCAGGCGGCGGCAGACGGAAGCCGCCGTGCGTGGGGTGGCCGAGGCCCTGGGCTGGGATCACGACCGCCTCGAGGACCTCGAGAAGAAGGCGTTCGAGGAGCGCGGGGCCGGCCGCTTCGCCGAGGCCGCTGCCGTCTATGGCGCCTTCGCCCGCGGACTCCGGCGCCACATCGGCTTCGAGGAAGACCTGCTGTTCCCGGAGTTCGAGAGGCGAGCGGGGATTCCCGCCGAAGCCGGCCCCACCGCGGTCATGCGGGCCGAGCACCGGACGATCGAAGGATTGATCGGGGAGATCGAGCGCGGGATCGGTGACCCGGCGACGGACGTGGAGGGGGCGCGCCGGAGCCTCCACCAGGTGCTCGGCGACCACAACATGAAGGAAGAGCGCATCCTCTATCCGGGCACCGACCGCCTGATGACCGAGGACGAGCGGGACGTTCTCATCCGGAGGATCCAGGCCTACCGGCGCTGATGTGGCACCGGCCGGCGAACTCGTTCTGGAACGGGTGGAAGAGTAACGCCGGCTAGACCGCCTCCGTGGCGCGAGGCGCGTCCCGCCTCGCCACCGAGCGCAGGGCCGCTATGAGGGGCCCCAAGCGATCAGATGACCAGCTCAATCATGCTTGGGCGCGAGGTCTTCTCGAAGAAGGGCTCCAACGGGCTGTAGAGACGCAGGTCGGGATCTTGTCGGGAAGGCCCCGGTCGCAGTGCCCTGTGTACGGTCGAAGCAGCTCGTCACCTCGCCCAGCCCGCGGTAGCATCGCCAGAGGATTGCGTTGGGGACGTGGCGTCCGCTGGCGTTCAGTCTCGCGATCGGCGCGTGTGGCGGAGGAGAACGACCACCCGGCGCCACGACGCCGCTGCCCACACCGACGCCAGCGCCCACGCCCATTCCGCGAGCGACGTCCATGCTGAGCGCACCCTCGGATCACTATCTGTACTCCGACCGGCTGATCGGACTCTCGACAGGGCAGGCGTTCGCATCTCGCGCAGGACCGACGGCATTGCGGAGTTCTTCCTCGACGGGGTCAGCGTGCTGACCGTGGCCGACCTTGCCGTTCCCGCGTACGTCCGCGCGCGCGTGATTGGTAGTACCGCTGAGTTCTCGTACTTGCCCGTCGTATCCACCGCTGGGGCCGTGCGCTCTACGTCGCCCGGTCCGCGGCGCTGCGAGCAGTGTCCGGTTCGCACGTCCCCCTGAGGCTGACCTTACTCAGGATTGGCCGGCTGGTCCCCCTTGATCCGGCCAATGGCCTCCTCGACAGCGGGCCGGATGGGGTCGTACTTGCCGGCCTCGACGAGAGCCGGTAGGGCGTCCTTCGCCGCGGGGCCGATCTTCCCCAGGGCCTTCGCCGCCCACTGCCGCACGCGTCCCTCCTTGTCCTTGAGAGCGCGGACGAGCGCCGGCATCGCCTCCCGGGCGTCGGACCCCATGGCCTCGAGGGCCATGGCCGACGCCAACCGGACCTCCAAGTCCGGGTCCGCGAGCGCCGAAGCCAGTGCGGGCACACCAGCCCTCCCCTTTGGTCCCATCCCCCAGAGCGTGGTCGCGGCGCGGGCCCTTAGCCGGGCATCATCGCTTCTGAGTAACTCGACGAGAGCAGGGACGGCGGGCTCGCCGATGCGGATCAGGCTCAGGTTGGCCTCACCGCTGACCTCCGGGTCGGCGCTCTGGAGGTTGGCGATCTTGGTGGCGATCAGGGCGGCGATGTCCGGCCCTACCTCCTTTTCCCGACAGGCAGTCAGGAGGGCGAGGCCGGCGAGAAAAGCGACGGGGGGCTTGCGCACCGATCAAGTCTAATTGACGTTCGCCGTCCCGCGCCCTAACCTCCTCCGCACCATGCCCGGGAGTGAGAACGATGATGAAGATCGCAGCCCCGCTCTGTCTTTTGTCGGTACTGGCCACGGGCACGCTCAGCTGAGCCGGCACCCGGAGCGCCCGCCGGGAGCGGCTGGGTTTTCGCGCTGCGCACGTACACGGCGTCCCCCGGAAAGCTCGACGCGCTGAACGCGCGCTTCCGGGGCCACACGACCGCGCTCTTCAAGAAGCACGGGATGGAGGTCGTCGGGTTCTGGGAGCCACTCAGGCCGGCGCCGGGGAGAAGCTCGTCTACATCCTGGCCCACCAGAGCCGGGCGGCGGCCCAGGCCTCCTGGAAGGCCTTCCGCGACGATCCGGAGTGGGTCAGGGTGAAGGCCGACTCGGAGAGGGGCGGCGCCCTCACCACTCTTCCGCAGCCCCGCCGACCAGCCGGGGTCGATCGAAAGGTGCGGACCGGCCCTAGGCCGCGCGCAAGCGCACGAGGGCGCGCTCGATCTCGCGGCGCATGATCGGAGGCGAGACGGTCCGGAAGCTCCGCCCGTGCCCCGGGAGGACGTGGCTAAACTCGAAGTCGAGGAGCCGCTCGATGGACCTGAGCTGCGCGTCCCAGGAGTACCAGTTCAAGCTGCGCGACGCGGAGAGCATGGCCCGCTCCGCGTTCCACCAGAGGTGGTCGCCCGTGAAGAGGAAGCGGCGTCGGTAGAGCAGGCACATGCTCCCGGGGGTGTGGCCGGGGGTGGGGATGGCAAGCAGGTCGTCGGCCAGGGCCACCGGGTCGTCGCCCTCGACGTAGCGCTCGAGGCCGGTCAGGCCGTCGTCCCGGTGCATCAGCCGATCGCACCCGAACCGCCCCTGGATCGCTGCATGGTCCGCCACGTCGTCGCGGTGCGAGAGCACGAGCAGGCTCACCCCGCCCCCTTCCTCGAGCCGCCGCAGGAGGGGCGCGGCCGCGCGGGGCGAGTCTACGAGCACATTGCCTCGGGGTCTCTCGATGAAGTAGCTCCAGGCTCCGAAGCTCTTCGCGGAGGTGTAGCCGCAGAAGCTCACTTCGGCTTCGATGGTCTCGGGGAAGGCGGTGGCGGCCTCCCGCATTCCGCGCCTGTCGTCGCTGCCGATCGACGCGGTGGGGCAGGCCACGAAGGCCATCTGCGCGCGGAGCCTCTGGTCCGGCGTGGAGGGCTGCCGACGCACCCGGCTGTGTCCGCCCCCGTCCTCGAAGAACCTCTCTACCGCTTCGCCATCCTCTTCGCCAATGCGATTGCCGACCGAAGGCCCTTGGTTGCCTTCCGCGCCTTGACCTGCGCCTTCTGCCGAGGGCTCAGCTTACGCATGTGGCCCATGTAACGGCCCTGGAGCTTGAGCGCCGCCCGGCGCTTGGACGAGAGCTTGAGCTTGCGTCCGGGACGCGTTGGCTCTCCCGGTGCGACTGCGTTCCTTGCCTCGAATGATTGGGCCAGCTGTACCAATGCGCTGCCGATGGACGAGAGCGACCTGCCAATTGTCTTCACTTGACTACTAATCGATGTTCGGCGAAATCTCGGCAAAGAGCGACCTCCGTGGTAACCGTGAGCGGTGAAGCGTACCACGTGGATTCTGCACCGAGGGCGAGCGGGACGCCCTCATCCGGAGGATCCAATACCGGCGCTGAGCCCACGCCAAGGCTACCATCGGGGGGTGCCGGATATCACGGGGTTCGTCCGCTCGCTCGCCCGGGCGGGAGCGGAGGTGCTGGGCGAGGCCTGGGACGAGCTACAGGAAAGCTTCGAGACGGTCACGCGTCGTGCGCGCGGGCGCTTCGAAGCCCGCGACTGGCCCGGGATCCAGGCGGACGCGGTGGAGCGGCTTGGGCTCTACCGGCAGGCCACGGACGGCGCGCTCCAGCGCCTCCGGGCGACCCTCGGCGATCGTCTCCTCGACCGCCACCTGTGGCCGGAGCTCAAGAAAGCCCACTCCTCCTCGGTGGCGGCGCGCCCCGACCGCGTCCTCGCCGAGACCTTCCTCAACTCGATCACGCGGCGTGTGTTCGCGACCGTCGGCGTCGACCCCGCCATCGAGTTCGTAGACTCCGACTTCGATCCCCTGCCCGCGGAGGCGGAGGCCCCGGTGTACGAGACCGTCCGCCACGCGGACGCGCGTCAGCTCGTGAGCGCGCTGCTCGGCCGCCTTCGCCTGGACGCCCATTGGGACCGGCTCGATGAGGACGTGCGCGCGGTGGCCGAGGTCGTGGAGGAGGCCGCTTCCCCGCGCCCGGCGGGGCTCCCCCTGGAAGTGGACGTCGTCCCCGCGCTCTTCTTCCGCAACCAGGGGGCCTACCTCGTGGGCCGCCTCCGGGCGGGGGAGCGGCGGCGCCCCCTGCTGCTCGCGCTCCTTCACCGACCGGATGGGATGATGGTGGACGCCGCCCTCGTGCACGAAGACGACGCGGCCCTCGTCTTCAGCTTCACCCGCTCGTACTTCCTCGTCGAGGTCGAGCGCCCGGCCGCCCTCGTGGACTTCCTGCACGCGCTGATGCCGCGCCAAGCGCGTCCACGAGATCTGGACATCCCTGGGCTTCAACAAGCACGGCAAGACCGAGCTCTATCGCGACCTGCGGCGCCACCTTCGGGGCTCGCCGGACGCCTTCGAGCCGCGCGCGGGGACGAGCGCGGGCTCGTGATGTCCGTCTTCACCCTCCCGTCCTACGACGTCGTCTTCAAGGTGATCCGCGACCAGATTCCCGGCGCCCAAGGACACGACCCGCGAGCGGGTCATGGAGAAGTATCAGCTCGTCTTCCGCCACGACCGGGCGGGCCGGCTCGTGGACGCGCAGGAGTTCGAGCACCTGGAGTTCGACCGCGCGGCGCTTCGATCCCTCCCTGCTCGAGGAGCTCGTGGAGACTGCGCCCACCAGCGTGGTCCGGCGGGGAGACCGCGTGGGCATCCGCCACCTCTACACCGAGCGCCGCGTGACCCCCCTCAACCTCTACCTGCGGGAGGCGGCGCCGGAGGCCGCCGCGCGCGCGGTGCTCGACTACGGCCACGCCTTGCGCGACCTCGCGAGCACGAACATCTTCCCCGGCGACCTCCTCCTCAAGAACTTCGGGGTCACGCGACAGGGCCGCGTCATCTTCTACGACTACGACGAGCTCTGCCCGCTCACCGCCTGCCGCTTCCGCGACCTCCCGACCGCGAGATCGTACGAGGAGGAGACGGCGGCCGAGCCCTGGTTCTACGTGGGCGAGAACGACATCTTCCCCGAGGAGTTCCTGCCCTTCATCGGCTTCGAGAAGCGACTGCGCGACGTGTTCCTCGACGCGCACGGCGAGGTCCTGCGCCCCCGCTTCTGGCGAGACATGCAGGAGCGGCTCGCCGCGGGCCAGCTCTCGGAGATCTTCCCCTACCCGCCCTCTCGCCGCCTTCCCCACCGCGTCCGCGGCTGAGCCGGCGACGGCCCTCGCCTCTCGGGTATGATCCGCCGGTGGCGGCCGCGGTCGACGCGCTCCTTCGCGAGAACCCGCTCTACCGGCGCCTCTCGGAGGAAGACCGGCGTCGCCTGACCGACGTCTCCCTGGTTCGGACGTATCCCAAGGGGGAAACGATCTTTGCCGAGGGTGACCCCTCCGACTTCCTCTACACCATCGCCGGCGGTCGCGTGAAGGTGATGAAGATGCTGCCCGGAGGCAAGGAGGTCATCCTCGAGATCCTGGGCACGGGCGACCCCCTGGGCGCGGTAGCGGCCTATGAGTCCCGTCCCTACCCCGCCTCCGCGGTCACGCTCGAGGAGACGACGTGCATCCTGGTCAAGCGGGGGGCCTTCTTCGCGCTCCTCGAGACGTGCCCCACCCTGGTGCGCGGCCTGCTCGTCGGTCTCTCCTTCCGCCTGATCGAGCTGACCAAGCGGATCGCCGAGGTCACGGGGAGCCGTGTCGAGGCGCGCTTCGCCCACCTCTTCCTCAAGCTGGCGGACAGACTGGGCCGGCCCGACGGCACCGGTACCTTCATCCCCATGGCCCTCAGCCGCCAGGAGCTGGCCGATCTCACCGGCACCACCATCGAGACCTGCATCCGGCTCATGAGCCGGTGGGGCAAGGAGGGAGTCGTGGCTACCGAGAAGGAGGGGTTCCGGGTCCTGGACCGGGGGGCCCTGGAGAAGCTCGTCGCCGCGTGAGCTCCTCGTCGTCCCCTGTCTCCGCCCCGGCGCCTCTCGAGTACCTGCCGTCCCGATTTCCGCCCCTGCTCTATCTCGGCTTCGCCCACGCCTGCCTGGCCGCGGCCTTTGCCCTCATCGCCCTCGATCCCCGCGGCGTGGGCGGCTTCTTCTACCACCCGCGCATGCTGGCCGTGGTGCACCTCGTGACCCTCGGGTGGATCGGCGGCTCCGTCCTCGGCTCGATCTACCTGGTGGGCCCGCTGGCCCTGCGCTTCCCGCTGCCCGCGGGCCGCTGGGACCAGGCGGCCTTCGCGTCCTTCGCGGTGGGCGTCCTGGGCATGACCTCTCATTTCTGGATCGACCACTACCCCGGAATGGTGTGGTCGGCCGGGCTCGTGACCGTGGCCGTCGTGCGGGTCGCGGCGCGGGTGCTCGGGGCCCTTCCTCGCGCCGCGGTCCCGCGGGAGGTGAAGCTGCACGTTGGCTTCGCGTTTGCGAACGCCCTGCTCGTGGCCCTGCTCGGCGTTCTGCTCGGGATGAACAAGACCGAGCCCTTCCTCCCCTTCGCCCAGCTCCGCGGCGTGCTCGCCCACGCCCACCTGGCCGTGCTGGGCTTCGGGGGCCTGATCGTGATGGGGGCAGGCTACCGGCTTCTCCCCATGATCCTGCCCGCGGCGATGCCCCGCGGCCCCTGGCCCTACGCGAGCGCGCTCCTGACGCAAGCGGGCGTCCTCGCTCTCACCGCGTCCCTTCTCACCGGGCGCTTCCTGATCCCGGGGGTCGCGTTGACGCTCCTCGGCCTCCTCGCCTTCCTCTCGCGCGTCTCCTGGATGCTGCGGCACCTGCGCCCCGCCCCCGCCGAGCTCCGCAGGCCGGACTGGAGCGTCCTCCACGCGCTCCAAAGTTTCGCCTATCTCGCTCTCGCCGCCGGTCTCGGTCTCGTTCTCGCCTTCTCGCCCCCCTCGGACTGGACACTCGCCGCGGCCCTGGCCTACGGCGTCTTCGCCCTCGTGGGATTCCTCGCCCAGATCGTGGTGGGGGTGGAGGGACGCCTGCTTCCTCTCGCGGCCTGGCTCTGGGGCTACGCCGGGGGGGGATTCGAGAGAACGCCGCCCTCGCTCCACCGGGCGCCCGTTCGCTCGCTCCAGGCCCTGGGGTTCCTCTTGTGGACCGTGGGCGTCCCGCTCCTTGCCGCCGGCCTCTCGCTTGACGAGCCTCCGCTGACCGCGGCGAGCGGGGCCCTTCTCTTCCTCGCCGTGGTGGCGAGCGGCATCAATGCGGCGAGCGTGCTCCTCCGGACGCGGGCTCGGCGTGGGGAGGCAGGGTCGGAATCGCCGTCTCCTCGAAGGTGACGAAGCGGTAGAGACCGGCGAGCAGGACGAGCGCGAGCACCGCCGCCACCGGCAGGAAGAGGCGGCGGCGGCGACGCAGGACGGGCGGCTCCGGCTCCGCCGGCCCCCGGCCCGATAGGGTCGCCTCCAGCTCGAGGGGATGCTCCTCCCGCATCTCCGCCTCCGTCATCGACCCCGTGAACATGCTGCGGTTGAAGTGTCGGAGGTGCACGCCGTAGCCGTGCCAGACGATGACCGCGAGCACGGCGAGGAGCGCCTCGCTCCCGTGGGCGACGAGGGCGGCGGGAATGACCTGCCCGGGAAGGGCCTGCGCGGTGGCGATCGGGTTCCAGAGCATGAAGCCGGTGGCGATCATCACCACGTTGCCCCACATGAGGGCCCAGTACTCGACCTTCTCCTCGAAGGTGAAACGACCCATCCGCGGTCGGGCCCCCGAGCGGCCCAGGTTGTAGCGGACCGTCTGCCACGCGTCGACGACGTCCTGGTAGCGGGGCAGCATGGACAGCGGGCGGCGCCGCACGAGAACGCGGTAGGCGACGTCGAACACGTGGTAGAGGCTCGCCGCCATGAGGACGATCGCGGCCGCCCGGTGGACGATCCGGACCGCCTCGATCCCTCCCATGACCACGATCGCGAGCTCCCCCACTCGCGTGAAGGAGTACTTCTGGCCGAGGCCGGTGAGCGCGAGCACGGTGAAGGACACGATGAGGACGCCGTGCTGGATCCGCTGGCCGCGCGAGAAGCGGGGGTAGGGCCGCCCTTCGGCGCTCATTCCGGACCCTCCTCGCCGTCGTCCGCGGGGGCTTCCGTGTCGCCCGCCTCCGGCCGGCGCCGCCGATCCCTCCGCCGACGGATATAGTCGCTACCCACGAACAACAGCATTCCGGCGATCGTCGCCGGTATGAGGATCCGGTACAGCCCGCCCACCCAGTACACGAGGGGCGTGTGCTCCCGGTCGGGGATGTAGTGGCTCATCCAGGCGTCGGGAAAGCTGGCGGTCGCAGTGGGGTGGCACTGCCGGCAGGTCCGCAGCAGGTTCGCCTTGGTGCGGATCCCCTTCTGCGGATCCTTCGTGTGGGGGATGTCGTGGATCCCGTGGCAGTCGTAGCAGACCGGCTTGTTGGTCTGCTGATCGGGCCGGGTCTTCTGGAACAGTGTGACCGTCGAGCCGTGGAAGTCGGCCACGTACGTGTTGACCACGGCGGTGGACAGGCCGTAGCGGGCCATCTTGGCGGCGTCGGTGTGGCAGCCCGCGCAGATCTTCGGCGAGTTCACGCGAAAGCGGGCGGTGCGGGGATCGCTGATCTGGTGGACGCCGTGGCAGTCGATGCAGGTGGGTACATCGGTGTTGCCTTCCCCCAGGAGGGCGGCCCCGTGGGCGCTCCCCTTGTACTGGTCGTAGATCGCGGAGTGACACTGCGCGCACGTACGGGGGATGGCGAGCCGGGCCTTGGGCAGGAGGGTCCCCTTGTCGGGGTCGGTCAGGCGCTGGCCGGCGTGGGGGTCGTGGCAGTCCGTGCACACCGCGGCCTTGTGATTGCCGGCCTGCTGCATTGCGAAGTGGACCCCGTCTCCGAACTTCTTGGCCTGGTCCTCGTGACAGGCCGCGCACGCCTCGGTCCGGGCGTGCGCGTATTCACGGTAGCCCTCGTCCTTGACCTCCGCGTGCGGGTACTCGCCGTGCTCGGTGTGGCAGGCCGTGCAGTCGAGTCCGGCCGCCCCGTGGACGGACGCCCCCCAGGCCTTCTCGTCGACGGTGATGGAGCGGTGGTCACCGTTGCGGAAGGCGATCTCCTGGTCGGGCAGGGAGTGGCACTCGAGGCACGAGGCCGCGTCCTGGGCCGGGGCGGGGCGGGTCGCGAGAAGGAAGAGGAGCACCGACCCCAGGGCGCGGGCCATGCCTACTTCTTGAGGCTGAGCATGTAGGCGGTCAGGGCCTCGAGGTCCTCGTCCGACAGCTTCTCCTTCGGGTAGGCGGGCATGAGGGGCTTGCGGGTGGCCTTCGTCTTCTCCGTCATCTCCTTGGGGGTGCGCATCCAGGCCTTGATCTCGTCGGCCTTGAGCTTGCTGCCCACGCCCTCGAGCGGACCCTTGACGTTCCCGGCTCCCCCGATCGAATGGCACGTCTTGCATTTCGGCATCGCGGCGTCGTAGACCTGTTTGCCCTTCTCGATCCGGGCGGCGTCCTGCGCCCGGGCGTCGGCGCCGAAGGCCAGGACGAACGTCGCCACCGTCGCCACGGCCAGCCGAAGCTTCATGGGACCTCCTGACAAGGCAATCGCGTGCGCGTGATTTTTCTTCAAGGGGCGGGGGGGTTGCAAGGGCGCTCTCATCGATTCTCCTTCAGACGGGGCACAGGTACAGGGGGGCGGGCTCGATGAACGTGCCGGCGGCGCCGGACACGATGGCGGCCGCCTCTTCCAGCGCGCCGATGGCGGCCCAGCCGCCCGTGCGCTCGACGAAGCGGCACGCGGCCTCCACCTTCGGCCCCATCGATCCCCGGTCGAACGTCCGCGCCTTCAACTGTCCAGGCGTGGCCGACCGGATGAGCCGCGGGTGCTTCGTCCCGAAGTCGTCGTACACCCCCGCGGCGTCGGTGAGCAGCAGGAGCCCGTCGGCCACGACACCCTCGGCGAGGAGAGCGGCGGAGCGGTCCTTGTCGACGACCGCCTCCACCCCGCGCAAGGCCCCGTCGCCGCCCACGACCACCGGGATCCCGCCCCCGCCCGCGCACACCACGATGCGGCGGTCTGTGCACAGGCGGCGGATTGCCTCCAGCTCGAGGATGCGACGCGGTACGGGCGAAGCCACCACCCGCCGCAGGCCCACACCATCCGGCGCCATGGCCCAGCCGCGCGCGCGCCGGAGCCGCTCCCCCTCGGCGGACGGATACACGGGACCGATGGGCTTCCGGGGATCCTGGAACGCGGGATCGTCCGCGTCCACCACCACCTGGGTCAGGAGCGTCGCCACGTCGCGGCCGGGAAGGGCGTTCCGCAGCTCCTGCTCCAGCAGGTAGCCGATCATCCCCTCGCTCTCGGCCCCGAGCACGTCGAGGGGGACGGCAGGCCCGTCCCGGTAGGCCTCCGCCTGGAGGGCGAGGAGGCCGACCTGCGGTCCGTTACCGTGGGTGACCACGAGGTCATGGCGACGGGCCAGATCGGTGAGGGCAGCCACGGCATCGTGCACGTGCTGACGCTGCGTCTCCAGATCGACCCGCTCGCCCCGCTTCAGCAGGGCGTTGCCGCCGAGGGCGACCACGAGGCGCATATCTCGGGCCTGGGGGCTTCCGCTCAGGACGCCCGCGCGGGACGGCGCGCCGCCACGAAGGCGTCCACGAAGCGGCCCAAGGTGGGCTCGCCCGCGTCGGCGTACTCGTAGCGCGCGCGCACGATCGGCTTGCCCACGCTCACCCGGGCCCCGAGATCGATGGGCGAGGCGGAGACGATGACCTCGCAATCCGCGCGCCGCATCGTCTCCGCGAGCGCTTCGAGCTGCGCGTCGTCGTAGCCCACCGCGGGCAGGATCCGGCCGATGTGCGGATACCGGGCGTAGACCTCGGCGATCGCGGGCACCGCCGCCGGCCGCGGGTCCACGATCTCCGCCGCCCGACCCTGCACGGCCGCCGTATACCCGGCGCCGTAGCTCATCCCGCCGTGGGTGAGGGTGGGACCGTCTTCCACCACCAGCACCCGCCGGCCCACCACCCGCTCGGGCTGCTCCAGCGTCACCGGCGAAGCCGCCCTCACGATGGGGGCTCGCGGGTTGATCGCCTTCACCCCCTCGATCACGCGCCGGACGTCGTGGCTGGAGGCCGCATCCACCTTGTTCACCACCACCACGTCCGCCATCCGCAGCACCGCTTCCCCGGGGTGGTGGGTGTCGACGTCGGCGGGCCGCAGGGCGTCGGCGATGGCGACGTGCAGGTCGGGAGCGACGAAGGGGAAATCGTTGTTGCCCCCGTCCCAGACGAGCATCTCCGCCTCGCTCTCCGCCTGCCTCAGGATCGCGGCATAGTCGACGCCGGCGAAGACCACGTTGCCGATCTCCACGTGCGGCTCGTACTCCTCGCGCTCCTCGTTCGTGCAGTGGGCGGCCTCGAGGTCGGCCCGCGTGGCGAAGCGCTGGACGCGCTCGGCGAGGAGGTCGCCGTAGGGCATCGGATGGCGCAGCACGGCGACCCGGATGCCCGCCTCGCGCAGGCGCCGCGAGATGAAGCGCGAGGTCTGGGACTTGCCGCAGCCGGTGCGGGCGGCGGAGACCGCGATCACGGGCAGGCAGGACTTCAGCATCGTGCGCTTCGGCCCGAGCAGCGTGAAGTCGGCCCCCACCGCCAGGGCGCGGGAGGCCATGTGCATCACCGCCGCGTGGGTGACGTCGCTGTACGCGAACACCACCTCGTCCACGCCGTACCGGCGGCACACCGATTCCAGCTCGGCCTCGTCCACGATGGGAATGCCCTGCGGATACAGGGGGCCGGCCAGCGCGGCCGGGTACCGACGTCCGGCGATGCCGGGGATCTGCGCGGCGGTGAAAGCCACGACCTGGACGGAGGGGTCGTTGCGGTAGACGACGTTCAGGTTGTGGAAGTCGCGGCCGGCCGCGCCCACGATGACCACCCTGCGGATGTGCGTGTCCTGAGCCATGGGCCCTCCTCCGGGGCGGTTCACCGCCCGGCCGCTACCATAGGTGACCTGCAAGGGGCGTGCACGGCAGGATTCCTAGCCCCGGGCCTCCCCCCGGCGCAGAGTCTTCGCTTCCGGAGGCGGGAGCGACCAACCTTGCGCGGGGTGGGTGGCCTCGACACCCACCCAGGGGCCCGGCACGGCAGTTGCTGCCAAGTCCCAGCAGGGCGTCCCTGCCCTTTCGGGGCAAGGCTACCCATGCTGGACGTACATCCCTCGACAACCGCAGCCGACGAGCGACCCGTCAGTGAAGCCGGTCCGCCGACACCCTCCCTGTCCCTGGGCTCGGCTCGACTGCCGGCGACCTTTCGCTGGCCCCTCCTCGTCGTGTCGGCCACGGTGCATGCTCTCGTCGTCGCCGCCCTCGTCCTGCTCCCCCTCTTCCTGCCCGACCGCGTGTTCGAGAGCCCCGAGGTCGACTACGTGCGCGTCCTCATCTACGATCCGCCGCCCCCGCCGCCGCCGCCCCTGCCGAAGGGATCGGCCGAGGGAGGACGAAGAGCCGCGCGACCCCTTGCCCCTCCGGAGCCTGAGCCCACCCCCATCCCGTCGGAGAACCGCCTGGAGGCCCCGGTCGAGGTCCTCGCGCCGGAGGGAACCGGCCTCGGCAACGAGCGTACCGGCAGTCCCACCGGAAGCGAGTTGGGCGTTCCCGAAGGCATGGAGGGCGGTGTGGAAGGAGGTGTCGTTGGTGGCGTGATCGGAGGCGTCATCGGCGGGGTGATCGGGGGGACGGGGACGGGCCCGGTCCCCGTCCGCGACTACGACCGCGCGCCCCGCCTGCTGCGCCCGACCAAGCCCAAGTACCCGCCGGAGGCCTTCGTCAAGAAGATCCAGGGCGTGGTGATGGTGGAGTTCCTCATCGACGCCCAGGGCCGCGTGGTGCGCGCGCGGGTCGTCCAGTCCATACCCCTGCTCGACGCCGCCGCCCTCGAGGCGGTGCACGACTGGATCTTCTCTCCCGCGATCAAGCACGGACAGCCCGTCGCCACCCTCGCCCGCGCCCCCGTGTCCTTCGTGATCTACTAGCCCGGCCGGGACGCCTCGACACGTCCGGGACGGAGGGCTCCCGGACCCGGAAGGAAAACCGCCCGCGCTCGCGCTCGACGGCGTCGTCGTACTCGGGGCCGGAGACGAGCTGCCGAAGCTGTCTCGGAGACGGGCAGCACCATCGGGGCCGCCGCCCATTCCATCGGCTCCCCGGTCGCGCTCGCCACCACGCGCCTGTCCGCGACCGCGGCCGCGGCCTCGGCGAGGGCCAACCCCACGAGGGCCTCGGTGACGGCCCGGGTGCGGGCCTCGTCCTCGGGCCGCAGGAAGTGAACGAGCTTCCGGCTCTGCATGGCCACGTGGTAGTGGGCGGCCGTGAAGGCGAGGCCGTCGAGGCCGTGCTTCTCGCAGACCACGACCAGCAGGCCCAGGACGTCGCGAAGCAGCCCGAGCCCCGGATGCTGCTGCCCGGGCAGGCGCGGACGACGCTCCGTGAACGACTCGCGTGGGTTCTGGAGGAGCAGCCACTGGACGTTGAGGACGTCGAGCCCGGGGATGACGCCGAGGCTGCGCTCCACGCGCAGCTCGGCCAGCAGCTCCCCGCCGGGTCGGTCCTCGCAGACGATGCGCATCGCGTGCCCCAGGCCCTGGCCCGCGTCGAGATCCACGCGCAGGCGCCGGAAGCCCCGGGCCCGGAGCTGGTCGAGCAGCCCGAACCGCTCCAGCAGCAGCTCCAGCCCGTGGCGCGTGAAGAAGCCGAGGTAGCGGGGGGGCTTGCCCAGGCCGGGGTCGATCCCCACCAGGTCCTCCGCGGTGAGCTCGAAGGCGAGGTCTTCTCGTCGCGGACGGGACTCGGCGTCGAGGCGACGGAAGCGCTTGAGCGTGAGCTCCTCCTCGGGCGGGGGCTCGATCGCCCGGCCCGTGGCCAGCCACGAGACGAAGCGGGCGGAGTAGCTCCAGGCCCGGTGTCCGTACCCGCCGGCCAGGAGCACGACGAGCGGCCGGCGACGCTCGCCCCCCCGCGCGAGGTCGGCCACGAACACGTCGCGCGCCAGCATGCCTTCCGGAGTGAGCTTCCCGTTGCCGAGCGCGTCGTCACCCGCGGGATCGGTCCCCGCCACGTAGACGACCAGCCCGGGGCGGAACGCCTCGAAGACAGGGGGAAGGGTGGCCTTCAGGACCTCGAGGTAGAGCCCGTCCTCGATGCCCGGCCCGAGGGGAATGGTCGTGGACTCCACGGCCTCGCGCTCGCCCCAGTCCTCGTGGTGCATCGAGAAGGTATGGACGGTGGGATCGCGGGCGAAGATAGCTCGGGTGCCGTTGCCGTCGTGCAGGTCGAGGTCCACGACCAGGATTCGCTCGTCGTATCCGCGGGCACGCGACTGGGCGATGGCCACGGCGATGTCGTTGAAGACGCAGAACCCCTGCCCCTGGTCGGCGGACGCGTGGTGAAAGCCGCCCCCCAGGTGCACCCCCACGCCTCCGGTGCGCAGGGCCCGTCGAAAGGCCTGGATCGTGCCGCCCACCATGAGGCGCTGCAGGTCGAGCGTCCGCTCGGCCTCGGGGGGCGGGACCTCGACGCCCAGGATGCGGGTGAGCGTCTGGGCATCCTGGAGGCTCTGCAGGTACTCGTGGCTGTGGACCCGGAGCAGGCTCTGGAACGAAGCCGGACGCGGTTCGGCGAGGACGCCCGGGCCCAGCAGCCCCTCCTCCTCGAGCGAGGCCACGATCTTCTCTCCCCGCAACGGGTCGAGAGGGACGCCCCAGACGCCACCCTGGTAGCGGGGGTCGTAGACGACGGAGAGCTCCGGGGTCGCGAGGCGCCGCCACCACCGGAAGTGGCGGCGGAGCCTCGCGCGGAGCCCGGGCAACCGGAGCCTCCCCTCGGCGATCAGAACGAGTGGCGATACTGGATGCTCAGGATGTTCACGCTCGACTGGTAGGAGCCGATGAGGCTGCCCGTCGGTGGTGAGGTGGCTGCGTCCTGGTTCCCGAGGTTGCTCGTCGCGTCCTTGATGAACAGGTGCGCATACCCCACGTCGATCGCCCGCGACTTGCCGAACCGGTACTGGAAGCCGGCCGCGGCCCAGACCCGGTCCTCGTCGGGCAGGCGCGGCGTCCGGTAGGCGTCCTGCACAGGGCTCTTGTCGTAGGCCGTCCCCAGGCGGAGCGTCCAGCCCTGGTTGAGCCGGTAGTTGAAGCCGAGACCCGCTCGCCACGTGTCCTGGAAGCGGAGAGGCACGCTGCCCAGGGCCGCGCCGTCGGTGCGCGTGATGACCAGATCCTGGATCGAGCTCCAGCCCGTCCAGGTCCAATCGGCGAGGACCTGGGCCTTGTCGCCCTCGTAGGACGCCGCGAACGAGGCGGTCGCGGGCAGCTCGATGGAGGTGGTGACGGGTCCATCGGCGAAGCGGCTGTTGAGGAGGGTGCCCAGCGTTCCCAGGGGGCCGGTGGTGGCGAGGGTGAAGCTGTCGGTGAAGGCCACGTCGCCCTCGAGGTCATGCTTGACCGCGGAGCGGTAGCTGGCCCCGAGGTTGGCCATGTGGCCGAGCTTCAGGTCGGCCCCGGCGTTCCAACCCCAGCTCCAGGAATCGCCGTGCATCTGGCTCATCCCCTCGCGAGTGAGACCGGCGGTGCCGCCGATCTGGGCCGAGTATCCCGGGAATGACGGCCGGGTTGCCGGTCGCGGCCGCGGCCTGCGACGCCGCGCCGAGCGTGATGCCGCCGTAGGCGACGGACTGCGAGAGCGTGGCCTCCAGGCGCTGGTAGTCGACCCCCGCGCCCAGCGAGAATTTGTCGGTCACCTTCATGGCCACGGTGGGGTTGAAGTTGAGGGTCTTCACCTCCGACTGGGAAGCCTTGAAGCGCCCCACGAAGTCCGAATCCCACTCGGTCTTCAGCCCGAACGGGACGTTGACACCGAGCCCGAGCCACCACCGGGATCCCGTCTGCCACGAAAGGTAGCCGTTAGGCACGGGGATCCAGCCGCCGGCATCGCCGCCGCTCGTCCCCAGGGCCACGGGGATCGGCGTCCGCGGGACGCTGGGAAGGAAGGGGGCCACCGAGCTCGAGTTCTCGAACTCGGTCTTGACGCCGATCGGGCTCACGGCCAGCACGAACTGTCGGCCGGGAAGACGGGTGATGTTGGCGGGGTTGTAGAAGATGGCGCTGGCGTCGTTGACCGCCGCGGCCTGACCCGCATAGGCGTTGCCCAGACCGCTCGCGTTCTGTTCGATGAGCTGGAAGCCGGACGCGAGCAGGGTGGACGGCCACACCGCGAGAAGGCTGGCGACGACGATCGCCAGTGTTCGCGAAACCACGGATTGTCTGTTCATGGAGGACTCTCCTTTGTCTAGAACGACAGCCGCACGCCCAGCTGGATGTCGCGCGGGTTGTTGCGGTCCTGGTTGACGAACCCGAAGTTGGACTGGCGCGGGATCCAGGATGGGGTTCCAGAGCACCGTGTAGTTGAGCGCGTTGATCGCCTCCACCCGGATCTGCAGCATCACCTCGCGGCTGCAGCCGGAACGTCCTTGTAGAGACCGACGTCGAGCAGGTGCAGGTCGTGGGTGCGCACGTCGGGCAGCGTCGACGGGAAGTACCGGACGTTGTTGCCGAGCTTGATGCGGGGATCGTTGATCCCGGTGCCGCCGGCGACGTAGAAGCCCGACGTATCCCAGGCCGGGTAGTCGAGGCCGGCGATCCCGCGCGTCCGTCTTCTCGCCGATGTTGGACTTGAGGTCCTTCGGATCGCGGGCGGGGTCGTAGTAGAGGTTGCTGGCCCAGGTCAGGGGGAAGCCCGTCTGGTACTGGTAGGTCCGCGCTCATCCGCCAGCCGCCGAGGATCGCGTCCGTGACGCCCGCTCCAGTCGCTGCCCCACTTCTGGCCCTGGCCGAAGGGGAGCTGCGAAGGTGCCGCCCGCGGTGACGCGGTTCGGGCGGTCGTTCGGCGAGATGCGGTCCTCGAGCACGGCCGTCGGACGGGTTCAGGTAGTTCAGCTGGTCGCGCGCCCGCGAGCGCGTGTAGGTGGCGATCAGCGAGTTCCCGTTCGAGAAGCGCTTCTCGATCCGGATGGTGCCCGCGTCGTACTGATCCGAGCCCACGTACTCCTCGGTGGCCACGCTCGCCGTCCCCCCGATGTTGCCGAGGCGTTCAGCAGCGTGCCGTTGTTCGCGCCTCCGAGGAACTGCGGGTAGAGCCGCAGGAGCTGGCCCCGCTGGATCGTGGCCCCGTTGAGGCTCGTCCCGGGGAGCAGGCCCTGGAACGGGTTCGGCACCTGCGCGCTCAGGTACGACTCGTTGGTGGTGTCGCGCGTGCGCGAGTCGGAGAGGTACTCGTACGGGATGCCGTTCGAGCTCGCGGACCACCGGCAGGTGCTGGCCGCGGGAGCCGACGTACGTCAGCTCGACCACCCAGCTCGCCGCCGAGGTCGCGCTGCAAGCCGACCTGCCAGCGAGTGTAGTAGGGGGTCTTCCGCTCGGCGGGGACGATCGTGCCGAGGGTCAGGCCCAGGGGCTGGCCGAGGCCCAGCGACGAGCCCGCGGGCTGGATCAGGCGTGCCGCTCGGGGATCGGGTTGGTGAGGTCGGTCAGGAAGGTGGCGCCGTTGTTGGTGGTGGTGATGACGCCGGTCGGCTGCGAGAAGCCGGTCTGGTTGCCCGCGTCGAAGTAGTAGGGGTAGCTGAACAGGCCCGACGCCGCCGCGGAACACGGTCTTGTCGTCGAGCGAGTAGGAGAGGTCGGCGCGCGGCAGCGCCTTGACCAGGTGTTGTAGATGGGCCCGTCCGCGAAGAGCACGCCGCCCTTGACCGCGAACTCGCTCACCGGGATCTCCGGGATCGGGTTCCGGCGCGTAGTTGGCCCGCGCCGCGGGCTCGATGGGGCTGGACGGCGGTCGCGTCGAAGCCGGCCGAGGTTGCGGTTCTCCGCCTCCGTCATCGCCTGCTCGATCTCGAGCCGGACGCCCGAGGTTCAGGGTCAGCTTCCGGCTGACCCGCCAGTCGTCCTGGAGGAAGAGGCCGTGGGAGGTCTGGCGGTACGTCGCCGGGCGCGGCGATCTCGAACTGGCTCGCCGGTGCTGCCCGGGCTGGCCACGGTGTTCGTGCCCGTGGTGGGGAGGCCGAGCAGGAACTGGGCCCACGTCTGGGCGAGGTCGGTCGGTGGGCGCCGCGTTGTTGGCGCGCGTGTAGGTGCCGTTGAAGTCGTAGCGGCCGGCCCCGTAGCCCGTCGTTCGTGATGTCCCATCGCCGCTAGCCGCAGCTCGTAGCCGCCACGCGGAACGAGTGGCTGCCCCAGACCAGGTGAGCGGTGGGGGCGAACGAGATGTTGGAGAAGGGCCGGTCGAAGCCCGCGCCCCAGTCCGAGCGCTGCGCGCCGAGCGGACGCGATGCGTGAGTTCGCGTTGGTCGGTGCTGAAGCTGCCGAAGGTGATGAGGGGGAGGTACTGGTAGTCGCCCATCAGGCCCACCGCCGTCGGCGAGAAGCCGAGGGACGCCGGGGTCGAACTCCTGCGGCGGGGTCGCGCCACTCGCCGAACCGCGAGTACCCGGCGCGGACGTCGAAGAGCAGGTTGCTCGAGAGCGTGGACGTGTAGCCGAGGGTCACCCCGGTGTTGCTGCGGTTGTCGAAGCCGTGCGTGACCTCGAAGCCGTTGATCGCGCCCTCGCCGGTCGCGTTGCCGCGCCCTGGCCCAGTTGTAGCGGTCCTCCTGCCGCTTGTTCCAGTAGCCGGACAGGAACAGCTTGTTGTTGGACGTTGAAGTTGTGGTCGATGCGGCCGAGCACCGCGTTGTAGTCGTAGGGCCGGAGCTGGTTCGTGAAGTAGTTGTCCTCCAGCGCCGGGTCGGTTGGGCTCCGGGTAGTAGTCGACGTAGTTCGCGGCCACGGGGTTGATGCGGCTGCCCGGGGATGACGTTGCCGGGGAACGGCGTGCGCTGGTTGTTGCTGCCGGTGGCGGTCGAGCGGGTCGAAGATCAGATCCGACCGAACTCGGAGAAGTTCGCCCTGGCGCATCAGCATCGTGGGCACCGTGTAGGTCGCCGGCTCCGGCTGCACGTCGCGGAGGTGCTCGTAGGAGACCATGAAGAAGGTCTTGTCCCGGATGATCGGGCCCGACAGCGTCGCCGTGTAGCGGTTGTAGTCGCGCGTCGGGCTTCTCGCCCGCCGGCGCGCTCGGTGAGAAGCGGCGTCGCCGACCGGCTGTCGTCGCGGTTGAAGTAGCCGACGGCCCCGTGGAACGTCGTTGGTCCCGCTCTTCAGCGCCAGGTTGACCACGGCCCCGGCGGTCTGGCCCGGCCTGGGCGTCGAACGCGTTGGTCTGGACCTTGAACTCGGCGATCGCGTCCGAGGGCGGCGAGAAGCCGACCACCCCGCTGTTGTTGCCGGGGTTCGTGCTGTTGGGCGACACGCGGTTCGGGCGCGCCGTCGAGCGTGAAGTCGTTCCCGCCCAGGGCGCCGTTGGCGACGATGCCGGCCAGGTTGCCGTTGTCCATCGGCCGCGAGAAGTGCAGGTCCGACGAGTCCGCCACCCCGGGGACGAGGCGGGTCAGCATGTAGGCCGTTCCGTCGCGCCAGGGGGAGCTGCTGGATCTGGTTGCTGTCGATGACCTGGCCGGTGACGCCCGAGCGGGTGTTGAGGAGCGGGGATCTCGGCCGTGACCTCGACCACCTCCTCGATTCCGCCCGGTCTCGAGCGTCACGTCCACCGGGATCACGTCGCCCACGCGGACCTCGATCGGCTTGCGGAGAACGCTCTTGAAGCCCTGGAGCTCGGCCTTGACCGCGTAGCTGCCCGAGATCAGGTACGGGACCCGGTAATGGCCCTTGGCATCGGTGGCCACGCCGGTGGCCACGTTCGTCCCCAGGTTCGTGACCGTGACGCTGGCTCCGGGTATGGCCGCTCCCTGGGTGTCGCTGACGATGCCGGTGATCGTGCCCCGGAAATCCTGGGCCAGGACGGGGGGGCCGGAAACGAGAGCGGCGAGCAGCAATAGCATCGCCGACAGGTGGAACGGGAAGCGCAGGCTCATGACTACCTCCTCATCGGCCGCCCGCCTTGCTCGAGGCAATCGGGCAATTTCCCTCTCTTGAGTGCCCGTCGCGTCATCTCTTCCGCTGCTGATAGCACGCGGCAGCGGACCTGTCATGATCCTTTCGGCCGGGACCCTTCGTGTCAGCCCGGCGCGTCCCGGGGCGCCGGGGTCAATCGCGCGACAGAGTCGCGGTCAGTCGTCCGTGGTGCTCTGACCAGGCGTAGGCGGCCCGGCCGCCGAAGGCCTTCTGGAGCTCGTGCACGACCCGGTGGGCCAGCTTCTGCGACGTGGTCGTCACCTCTATGGCATCGCCCCGCCGCCCCATCGCCACCAGGCGGCGGAGGGGCTGGGTGTAGCGGGCACGGGCCTCGACGTTGGTTACCCGACGGCGCACCTCCTGCTGATGCCCCAGGAACCAGGCACCGCGCAGCAGAACCTGGCCGTAGAAGCGGCCCTCACGCACCTGCCGGCAGCCCGGGCATCTCGCCCAATCGGCCCCCTCGAGGAGCGTGCGCAGGCGCCTCCGCCGCGAGCGACGCCAGGACTTGCGCGCGTAGATGGCGCCGCAGGCGTCGCAGACCGTCGGATCGCGGTACTCCCCCTCCGCCGAGACCGGAGGCGCCTTGTCGGTCCGGGTCCCCCGGCGGTCCGGGCCCTGGCTACGCTTGCCACGTACCCGGGCGAGCCCCCGCTGCTTCATTCCCCCCACTCTCGCGCCGGCACCCGTCTTCCTCTTGTCATGCCGACGGCCGCGCCTGCGGCACCTTCGGCTGAGGGACGACGCTGCAAGTCGAATGCCCGCGCCCGACCTGCGGTGCGGCGGAAAGCGCGCCACCATGGAGGGCGCCGGTGAAAAAGACTGCGGGCCCGGCCACCCCCGGGCGCAGGGCTTGCGCGCGGGGCGGGTATTGCGCAGGGGCTCAGTCGAAGCTGGAGAAGGCCCTGGCCACGATCTCGACCGCCTCGTGGACTTGCCGCTCGTCGATCACGAGCGGGGGGGCGAGGCGGATGATGTGATCGTGCGTGGGCTTGGCGAGGAGCCCCTCGTCCTTGAGCCGCAGGCACACGTCCCAGGCGGTGGCGTCCTCCCCCGGCCGCACCACGATCGCGTTCAGGAGCCCCTGGCCACGGACGAGCTCGATCATCGGGTGGCGCAGGTCCCGCAGCCCGGCGCGGAAGAGTCGCCCCATGCGCTCCGCGTTGTCGGCCAGCCCCTCTTCCACGACCACGCGGAGGGCGGCCAGGGCGACATGGGCCGCGAGCGGGCTGCCCCCGAAGGTCGAGCCGTGCTGCCCCGGGCGAATGCGGAGCATCACGTCGTCGTCCGCGAGCACCGCGCTCACCGGGTACATGCCGCCGGAAAGCGCCTTGCCGAGGATCAACAGGTCGGGGCGTACGTCTTCGTGGTCGCAGGCCAGGAGGCGCCCGGTCCGTCCGAGGCCCGTCTGGACCTCGTCCGCCACCAGCAGCACGCGGCGCCGCGTGCACAGCTCTCTCGCTCCGGCGAGATAGCCGGGCTGGGGCACCACCACCCCCGCCTCTCCCTGGATCGGCTCGACGAGGAAGGCGCAGACAGCGGGATCCGCGAGGGCGTCGTCCAAAGCGTCCAGGTCGTCGTAGGGGATCTTCACGAGCCCGGGCGTGAACGGCCCGTAGCCGCCGTAGCTCTCGGGATCGCAGCTCGCGGAGACGAGGGTGATCGTGCGGCCGTGGAAGTTGCCCGCGCACACGACGATCCGCGCCTCGCCTGCGGGTATCCCCTTTCTCTCGTAGCCCCACCGGCGTGACAGCTTGAGGGCGGTCTCCACCGCCTCCGCCCCCGAGTTCATGGGCAGGACCTTGTCGTAGCCGAACAGCCCGGTCACGAACTCCTCGAACCGCCCGAGGCGATCGTTGTAGAACGCCCGGCTCGTGAGCGTGAGCCGGGTCGCCTGCTCGAGCATCGCGGCGACGATACGGGGATGGCAGTGACCCTGGTTCACCGCGGAGTAGGCGGACAGGAAGTCGTAGTAGCGACGGCCCTCCACGTCCCAGACGAAGACGCCCTCGCCGCGGGTGAGCACCACGGGCAGGGGATGGTAGTTGTGGGCCCCGTGCCGGGCCTCCAGCTCCATCACCTCGCGCGCGCCCAGATCGCGCTCCGCCCACGTCAGCAGGGTGGTCATGAAGCCTCCTCTCCTCCCCACGGTCTGTGCAACCTGGATGCCGGGTCGGGCGTGGCGACCTGGCACGGATCGTGGACCTTCCTTTGCGACGGGAAGAACCGCGGAGCGCTGCCATGATGATGAAGAAGAGGGAGTTCCTTCGATCCCGAGAGGCCGCGCACCCTGTCCGGCGACCGCAAACCCAGCGCGCGGGGCGTCCGGCCCGGAGAGCCTCCTCGGGCCCCGGGAAACGGCCCGGTCCGAGCCGGCCACCGGAACTGCTGTTCGCGAAACGTGTGGGCCTCCTCGGTACGGAGAGCGCCTTCAAGATCGGCCCCTTCATCCGGGCCGTCGAGGAGCAGGGCCACCGGGTCATCCGCTGCAACCTCGGCGAGCCGGACTTCCCCCTGGCGACGCACATCCGGGAGGAGGTCAAGAAACAGCTCGACCGCGACCTCACCCACTACTGCGACCCTCAGGGCATCCTGCCCCTGCGCGAGGCGATCGCACGGGACGTGGGCCGGCGGCGCGGCCTCGAGATCAGCCCCGACCGCGTGGTGGTCTTCGCGGGCGGCAAGCCTCCGATCGGCTTCGCCGAGCAGGTCTATTGCGATCCGGGCGACGAGGTCGTCTACCCCAGCCCGGGCTTCCCGATCTACGAGTCCTTCACGCGCTACGTGGGCGCCGTCCCCGTGCCCCTCCATCTCGAGGAGCGCGACGGCTTCTCGTTCACGGGCGCCCAGCTCGAGCCCCTGATCACGCGGCGGACCAGGCTCGTCTTCCTGAACTTCCCCTCCAACCCCACCGGCGGGGTGGCGACGCGAGAGGAGCTCGCGGCCATCGCGGACGTCATCCGGCGCCGGGCCTCGCCGGCCGCACGCGTCTACTCCGACGAGATGTACGAAGCGATCCTGTTCGACGGCGCCGCCCATCAGTCCATCGCCTCGCTGCCGGGGATGGAGGAGCGCACGATCATCGTGTCCGGTGTTTCGAAGACCTATTCCTGGACGGGCGGGCGCGTGGGCTGGGCGGTCTTCCCCACCGCCCGGGAGGCCGCGGTCTTCACGAACTTCAACATCAACGTCTACTCGTGCGTGCCCGCCTACAACCAGATGGGAGCCCGGGTCGCCATCGAATCGCCCGAGAGCCCGCCCGACGTCGCCCGCATGGTTGCGGCCTTCCAGGAACGCCGGGACGCGGTCGTGCATGGCCTGAACGCGATCCCGGGAATCACGTGCCGCACCCCCAAGGGTGCCTTCTACGCGTTCCCGAACATCGAAGGGGTCTGCCGGGCGCTCGGCGCGCAGGAGGCCTTTGCGGGTCTCCCGCGAGGCCGTGCGGGAGCGCACGAGCCCGGCCACGCTCTTCCAGCGCTTCCTGCTCTTCCGCCACCACGTGGCGACGATGGACCGCCGGTCCTTCGGAGCGATCGGCGCCGAGGGCCGTCACTACCTGCGCATTTCGGTCGCGACCGGCCTCGCCGACCTTCGCGAGGCCCTCGAGCGGATCGCGGCGGCGGCGCGGGACCGGGAGGGATTCGCGGCCTTCGTGAAGGACGGGACCGGACTCGGCTGAAACTGCGCGAGCGCCGCCGACCGGGCGCACGACCTGCGGGGGCGCCGGGGGGGCACCCGTCGACCCACCCCGGAACCGGCTGGCCTCCCGTGGCTTGGGGGAAGGCAGCAGTGCCGTGGCTCTGGCCCGGCCCTTGCTCACTACGGACCGAAGGGTGGATTGCACCCTGGCACCGAGCCCGCCGCGCACAAGCCTCAAGGAGGGCCAAGGCCATGAAACGCCTATTGCCTCTGTTGATTCTCATTATCCTGGCCGTGCTGTCTCTCGGCATGGCATACCCGTGGGCGTGAGCGGACTCTCGACGCCATTGACCGGGAGCAAGGAGACCGCGATGAGCACCCGCGCCGTGTTGGCCAACGACTTCCTCGCGCAGAAGCGCCTGGCCGTGGTCGGCGTTTCGCGCGACCCCAAGGATTTCAGCCGCGGCCTCTTCCGGGAGCTGCAGAAGCGCGGCTACGACGCCGTTCCCGTCAACCCCGCCGGGGGCGAGATCGAGGGCCGGCCCTGCGCGGCGCGCGTGCAGGACATCCGGCCGCCCGTGGACGGCGTGCTCGTCATGACCCCCGCCGGCGCCAGTGAAGGGGTCGTCCGCGACTGCCTGGAGGCGGGAATCTCCCGCGTCTGGCTCCACCGGGGGATCGGGCCGGGCGCGGTGAGCCCGGCCGCCGTCGAGCTCTGCCGACAGAAGGGAATCGCGGTGGTCGAAGGAGAGTGCCCGTACATGTTCCTGCCCGCGGCCGGTTTCTTCCACCGCGCCCATGGGTTCCTGCGTTGGCTCGCGCCGGGCCCCAGGGGGCGGGCCGCCGAGACCAGCCACTGAGCCGCCTGCGGCCAGTTCCCCTCGTGAGCGAGCTGTGGGCGGACGTCCGCCACGGCCTGCGGGTATTGGCGCGGAGCCGGGGCTCCTCGGTGCTGGCCGTCCTCTGCCTGGGCCTGGGCATCGGCCTCCACACCACCATGTTCGCGGGCGCGGACCCCTGGCTCTTCCGGCCGCTGCCCTACGCCGAGCCCGCGCGGCTCGCCGCGCTGCGCGAGGTCGATCCCCGGGGATCGACACGCATGGTCTCGACACCGACCTACTTCGCCGCGAAGGAGCAGAGCGGCTCGTTCGCAGATCTGGGCGCGGTCGTCCGCCTCGGTTTCAACCTCAGCACCGAGGCCGAGCCGGAGCGCATACCGGGAGCGGCGATCACCGCTTCGCTCTTCCCCCTCCTCGGGGCGCAGCCGGTCGAAGGCCGGCTCTTCGCCGCCGAAGAAGACCGTCCCGGCGGGCCCCTGGTGTGCCTGATCGGAGACGCCCTGTGGCGGCGCCGTTTCGACGCTCGGGAAGGAGTCGTCGGAGGGACGCTCAAGATCGACGGCGAGGTCTACACGATCGTGGGCCGGATGCCCGCGGGCTGGGCCTTCCCGGAGACGGCAGAGGTCTGGACGCCGCTCCGTCTCGATCCCGGTGACCGTGACCGCGCGCGGCGCCGCCTCGACGTCATCGCCCGCCTCCGCCCCGGCCGTTCCCTGGAGAGCGCGCGTGGCGAGCTCGAAAACGAGGCCAGGAGAGTCGCCGCCGAGCACCCCGAGACGAGCGCCGGCTGGGGATTCAGGATCACGCCGCTGCTCGAGCAGCTCACCCCTCCGGGGATCCGGGTGGCGCTTCTCCTCATGCTGGCGGCGGCGGGGTTCGTGCTCCTCATCGCCTGCGCCAACGTGGCAAACCTCCTGCTCGCCCTGGGCATCGACCGCCGCCGCGAGATCGCCACCCGCCTCGCCCTGGGTGCGAGCCCGGGACGGCTCCTCCGCCAGAGCCTGGGGGAGAGCCTGCTCCTCGCCCTGGCCGGAGGTGCCTTGGGCATCGCCCTCGCCCTGTGGGGCACCGTGCTCCTGGCCAATGCCATCCCCGTGCGACCTCCGTTCTGGGCGACGATGGCGGTGAACCCGCGCGTGCTCGCGGCCACCCTCGTGAGCACCCTGCTCGCCAGCCTGGCCGCCGGGCTCCTCCCCGCCCTCGAGGCCGCGCGTCTCGACGTTCGGAGCACGCTCCAGGAAGGGGGGCGGGCTTCGAGTGCGGGGGCACGCTCGCGCCGACTGGGCAACGTGCTCGTGGCCGCGGAGCTGGCCGCGTCCGTGGTCCTGCTCAGCGGCGCCCTCCTGATGGTCCGGAGCTTCCGCGAGCGGCAGGCGCTGGACCTGGGCCTGGCCACGCAGGACGCCCTCACCGCCCGCCTGACGCTCTCGGGCGAGCGATACCGCGAAGGCTCGGCGCGCGCGGCATTCCTCGACGAGGTCGTCCGGAGGGCCCACACCCTGCCCGGCGTCGAGGCGGCGGCGGCGATCAACTCCCTCCCGTTGAGCGACGAGCTCGGGGGCGGGTGGTCGATGCGCTCTTTCGAGGTCGAGGGGCTCGAGATGAAGGCGGCGGAGCTCCCGTCGGCCCTCGCCCAGTCCGGGACCGCCGAGATCTTCTCCGCCCTGGGAATAGCGATCCGCGAAGGACGCGCATTCCAGGAGACCGAGGTCGCCGGGGGGGCCGACGTGGCGGTGGTCAGCGAGGGGCTGGCCCGCCGATTCTGGCCGGGACAGGACCCGTTGGGACGCCGCCTCCGGGTGGGAGGCGGAGACTGGCTTCGGGTGGTGGGGGTGGCGCGGGAGGTGCGCGAGCCCAACAGCATCCTCGGGATCGACTACAAGCCACAGGGGCAGGTCTATCTCCCCTACCTCCGCCTGGCCTCCTCGAGCGCCGTGCTGGTGGTGCGCGCAAGCCAGCCCCAGGCACTCGCCGGGGCGCTTGAGAGGCGAGGTGCGCGCCCTGGATCCCCTCCTGCCCCTCTACGACGTTCGAACCCTCTCGGAGGCGCGGCGGCGCGCGGACTGGGTGGCGCGACTGTGGGGCCAGATGCTCGCGTGGGCGGCGGTGGTGGGCACGCTCCTCGCCTGCGTGGGCGTCTACGGCGTGGTCGCGCGCGGGGTGGCCCGCCGCACCCAGGAGATCGGCGTGCGCATGGCGCTGGGGGCCGACCGGGGCGCGGTGCTGGGCCTCGTGCTCTCGCAGGGCCTGCGGCTCTCCCTGGCCGGAGTGGCGGCGGGCGTGATCGGGGCGCTCCTCATGACGCGCGCCCTCGCCGGGCTGCTCTACGGAGTGTCCGCCACCGATCCCGCGACACTCTTCGCGAGCGCGCTCGTTCTCGTGGGGGTGGCCGTCCTCGCCACCTACCTCCCCGCGCGGCGGGCCACCACCGTCGATCCGATCGCCGCCCTTCGCAGCGAGTGAGGGACCGGCCGCTCAGGCCGCCGAGCGCAGCTCCTCGCCCAGCGCCTTCACCAGCTCGGTGACGAAGCTCTTGGCGTCGCCGAACAGCATCAGGGTCTGCTTCAGGTAGTAGAGCTCGTTGTCGATGCCGGCGAAGCCGGGGTTCATGCTCCGCTTGATCACCATGACCGTGCGCGCCTTGTCCACGTCGAGGATGGGCATGCCGTAGATGGGGCTCGCCTTGTCGTGGCGCGCCGCGGGGTTGGTGACGTCGTTGGCCCCGATCACGAGGGCCACGTCGATCTGGCCCAGCTCGGCGTTCGCCTCGTCCAGCTCCAGCAGCCGGTCGTAGGGGATGTTCGCCTCCGCGAGCAGCACGTTCATGTGGCCGGGCATGCGGCCCGCCACCGGGTGGATGGCGAAGCGCACGTGGACCCCGGCCCGGCTCAAGAGGTCCATCAGCTCCTTGACCTTGTGCTGGGCCTGGGCCACGGCCATGCCGTATCCGGGCACGACCATGACCGAGTTCGCGGAGGCGAGGATCGCCGCCGCTTCCTCGGCGGTGGCGCTCCTGTAGTTCTTCCGGACCGTCTCGCCGGCGGAGGCCTGCACCTGGCCGAAGGCGCCGAAGAGGACGTTGGTGAAGGAGCGGTTCATGGCCCGGCACATGATGACGGAGAGGATGAGGCCCGACGAGCCGTCGAGCGCGCCCGCGATGATCAGCAGCTTGTTGTCGAGGACGAAGCCCATGGCCGCCGCGGAGAGCCCCGCGTAGGAGTTGAGCAGCGAGATGACGGTGGGCATGTCGGCGCCGCCGATGGGCACGATGAGCAGCACGCCGAACACCAGGGCCAGCGCCGACATGACCAGGAAGAGCACCGGGTGATCCGGGCTCACCACGAGGCCCACGCCGCAGGGCCACCGCCCAGTCCGAGCACGGACAGGTTGACGAGGTTCTGGCCGCGATAGGTGATGGGCCGCTGCGGGAGGATCTCCTGCAGCTTGCCGAAGGCCATCAGGCTGGCGGTGAAGGTCAGGAAGCCGAGCAGCACCTCGATCCCGAGGGCCCCCATCGTGAAGCGATCGATCGACTCCTTGCGGAGGAAATACTCGGCCGTGCCCACCAGGGCTGCGGCCAGGGCGCCGAACGCGTGGGACAGGGCCGTCCGCTGCGGCACGGCCGTCATCGGCATCATGGCCATGGGCACGCCGATGATGGCGCCCAGCACGAAGGCCACGGCGATGAAGCGGTAGCTCTCGATCTCCGGGCGGAGCAGCGTGCCGCCCACCGCCAGGGCCATGCCCACGACGCCCACCAGGACGCCCCGGCGCGCGGTGGACACCGCGCTCAGCCACTTGAGGGCGAGCACGAAGCAGACGGCGGCGACGATGTAGATGAACTGGATGGCGTTCTCGGTCATCGCGTCCCCCGCTCGGGCTTCCTGAACATGCGGAGCATCCGGTAGGTGATCAGGTAGCCGCCCACGATGTTGATCGTGGAGGCGGCCACCGCGGCCGTGCCGAGGACGGTGCTGAGGCTGCTCTTCTGCTCTCCCGCCACCACGATGGAGCCCACGACGGCGATCGCGGAGATCGCGTTGGTGAGCGACATGAGAGGCGTGTGGAGGAGCGGCGACACGCGCCGTATGACCTCGAGGCCGAGGAGCGTGGCCAGGACGAACACGCAGAGATGGGACAGCAGGTCGCCGGTCGTCATTGGATCGCCTCCTCGAGCTGCAGGGCTTCCGCGGCCGCCGGGTGCAGCACCCGGCCTTCGTGGGTGATGGTGGCGCCCTTCAAGATGTCGTCTTCGAGATCGACGACGAACCGGCCCTCCCGGAGGAAGGCCAGCACGAAGGAGGCCAGGTTCCGGGAGAGGAGCAGGCTGGCGTCGTGGGGCATCTCCGAGGCCAGATTCAGGGGAGCGAGGACCGTGACCCCGCCCTTCACGACGGTCCGCCCTCCCTCGCTCAGCTCGCAGTTGCCCCCGGCGGGAGCGGCAAGGTCGACGATGACGGAGCCGGGCCGCATGCGGTCGACCATCTCGCGGGTGATGAGCTTGGGGGCCTTCGTCCCCCCGACGAGGGCGCAGGTGATCACCACGTCGGCGGAGGTGCAGTGCCGGGCCACCAGCTCGGCCTGGTGGCGGTAGAACTCGGCGGACAGCTCCTTCGCATAGCCGCCCGCGTCCTGCGCCTCCTCCGCGGTCTCGACGCCGACGAAGCGCGCCCCCAGGCTCTCGATCTCACCCTTCACCGCCGGGCGCGTGTCCGTGGCCTCCACCGAGGCTCCCAGCCGCCGGGCGGTGGCGATGGCCTGCAGTCCGGCCACCCCCGCCCCGATCACGAACACCTTGGCGGGCAGGATGGTCCCCGCGGCGGTCATGAGCATCGGGAAGTACTTGGGCAGGGCCGCCGCCGCGAGGACCACGGCCCGGTACCCGGCCAGGCTCGCCATCGACGACAGCACGTCCATCGACTGGGCGCGGCTGATGCGGGGGATGGTGTCGGTGGAGAAGGCCGTGATCCCCCGCTCCGCGAGGCGGGCGACGACCTCCAGATCCCGCGAGGGGACGAGGCTGCAGAGGAGGAGCGCCCCTCTCCGCAGGAGACTGACCTCGTGGACGCCGAGCGCAGGGTTGCGGGCGGGGGCTTGCACCTTCAGGACAATGTCCGCCGCCCCGAGGAGCGAGCGGACGTCCGGGTCGATCCGAGCGCCCGCATCTCGGTAGGCCTCGTCGGGAAAACAGGCCCTCTCGCCCGCTCCGCTCTCGATCGACACTTCGAGGCCCGCCTTCGTGAGCTTGCGGCAGGTCTCGGGGACGAGGGCGACGCGCGATTCGTCGGCGCGGATCTCTCTGGGAATGCGAAGCTTCATTCGGGTCGCTCCTTGTTCGGGTGTGGTCTTCACGGAACGGGCATCTCCGGGGGAACCAGCGCCGAGCGGCGCGCGTCCACGTAGCGCCGGATCGCGCGGTACTGGGCCTCGGCGTCCAGCCCCGCCTCGGCGAGCACGGTCTCGCCCTGTCCGCTGCCGAGGTAGTGGCCGCCCTTATAGGGATGCAGGGTCAGATCCCGCCCGAAGCTCGAGCGGACCCAGCGGTCCATCGTGGGCAGGGTGAAGCCGGTGATCCCCATCGCTTCGCGGGCCCTCTCTTCGGGAAAGATCCTCTCCTGGTGTGTCTCCGGCAGAAGATCGAACAGCTCCGCGCTCGCCACGTAGTAGACCCAGAGCGAGATGCCGTTGCGGTCGAGCAGGGGCAGCACCTCCTGGACGAAGGTGTAGGTGACCGCGCTCTCCTGCAGAACGACCGTGCCGTCGACCCGGCCCCGGGGCCGCCGCAACAGGTAGAGACCGGTGGCCGCGGCTTCCGGCCCCGCGAGCCCCAGCGCGTGTCGATCGAGGACTCTCTCGCCGGGCCGGGTGACGAAGGGCACGATCACCGCCGGGCGCTGGGCGAGGGCGGACGTCAACAGCGTCCAGATCTCCTGCGGCTCCCAGGGCGTCAGCGTGACCGCGACCCCAGGCGGGAAGTTGCCTTGGAGCAGCTGCAGGGCCTGCGGATCCGCGTGGGTGGGCCCGTCCTCTCCCGTCTTGAGGCCGGCGTGGGCGGCGATCAGGATCATGGTCCGATAAGGCGCGCCGCTCGCGGCGTGACGAGCCTGGGCCCCGATCCCGTGTAGGCGCGCGGCCACGTGGCCGAGGGGGACGATGAAGGCGCCGTAGGAGGAGCCCACCCCGACGTGATGCCCGCAGCTGGAGATTCCCGACAGGACGCCCGCGATCGCGTCCTCGCAGATGCCGCCGATCGAAAGGACGCGAGATTCAGGGGCGGTGACGGCGTTCCAGTACCCCTCGGGGAAGCCCGCGGCGGCGACGCTCACGCTGGTGGACCCCAGGAGGTCGGCGGCGGCCACGAGCAGGCCGCCCCCGGAGGCCCGGTTGAGATAGCCGAGGGCGCGCCCCAGCTCCTGGCGCAATGTGGTGACGGTACCCGGAGTGAGCCGCAGCTCCGCCGGGGTGCCGGAGGCGGCCGACCGCGACACTTCGTAGACGGCTTCGATGCGTGGCGCCCGCGGCCGGGACCGCCGGGCTCGCCCGTCGAGCCGCTCGCGGGCCACGACGAGGCGGCTCCCGAGGATCTCGACCGCCTCCCGCCGCTCCTCGAGCCGGGTGCGCACGAGGGCGAGCGCTTCCCAGAAGCACTGCTCCATCACGGTCCGGCCCTCGCCGGGCGAATCGCAGCGCCGCTTGCCCTCCTCGCAGGTGGGCAGCCCGGCCCCTCCGGATTCCTCCAGCTCCGACAGCACGCCGTGGAAGGCGGCGGAGCAGAGCTTGTGCCCCGCACCGTGCGAGGCGCGCCCCTCGACACCGTAACGCCAGCCCTTCACCGTGCGGTAGACGATGGCGGTGGGCTGCCCCGTCTGGAGGCCGGCGGCCAGGCGCTGGGCCCGGATCACCTGGTCGAAGTCCATCCCGTCGGACACGAGGACGACGTTCCAGTCGTGCAGGTAGAACAGCTCGGACGGGGTCCACTGGACGTAGTCGCCCGGGCGCTCCCCCTCCCGACAGACGTGGTCGGTGTCGATCGAGGCCTGGTTCCAGTCGACGTGCAGGACCACGTTGTCGAGCGACGCGGTGCCCGCGGCGGCCAGTGCCTCCGAGACCCGTCCCGGCGTCAAGCCTCCCTCGCCTTCCAGGACGTGCACGCGCGGGGCGTTCGGCCCGTAGTAGTCCCGAGCGCCGAGGGCGAAGCCGATCGAGCTGGCCACCCCCACTCCCGACGCGCCCGTGGCCAGCATCACGAACGGCGTGGCGGGGGTGGGATGCCCGTCGAGCGGCTTGGCCCGCGTGCCCAGGAAGAGCGGCGTGCGCGTCACCGGGTTGCGCCGGAAGCCGAGGAGATCCTCGAGCCGCAGGCGCTGGCGCGCGTCGGGCACCAGCTCGGGCGTGCCCAGGCGCGCGATCTCGTCCCGCAGCGCCCACATCGCGTAGAGGCCCATGGCCTTGTGGCCGGCCGCGTAGCAGAGCACGTCCGCGTCCTCGCGATCCGGGCGCGAGAAGTCGTAGTCGAGGGCGTCGAAGAGGATCCCCGCCACGATCCGTCCCGACGAGATCGAGCCCCCCGGGTGGCCGGAGGTGGGGACGTAGTTGTAGAGGATCGCGCACAGCGCGCGGTACAGGAGGTCCAGCAGCTCGAAGGAATCGCGCTCCTCGCTCGAGAGCGCCGGGGGGCCCGCGGGCAGCAGGGGTCCGACCTCCGCGTAGACCCCGCGTCGCGGCCCCAGGGAAAAGACCATGGTCAGGCACCCACCGCGCCGGCCAGGTGCGTGAGGGCGGCTGCGGATGAGCGCTCGACCGTGTCGTGGAGGCTCGCCCCGTGGGCGTCCATGGTGACGACCGCCGGGAAGTCACGGACCCGGAGATGCCACATGGCCTCGGGCGGTCCGAGCGCGAGCAGGTGGACACCCTCGACCCTTTCGATGCAATCGGCGTAGAACTGGGCCGCGCCGCCGATGGCGCTGAGGTAGACCGCCCCGCACTCCTGGAGGGCGGCGAGCGTCCGGCTGCCCATCCCCCCCTTGCCGATCACCGCGCGCACGCCGAAGCTCCGCAGGATCTCGGCCTCGTAGGGCTCCTCGCGGATGCTCGTGGTGGGCCCCGCGGCGGTGACCACCCACTGGCCGTCCTTCTTCAGGGCCACCGGACCGCAGTGGAAGAGGGCGGCGCCCTCTAGGCTGACCGGCGGCTCGTGGGTCAGCAGGTAGTGGTGGAGGGCGTCACGCCCCGTGTGGATGACACCGCTCAGGAGCACGACGTCGCCCACCTTCAGGGCGCGAACCTCGGACTCGGAGAGGGGCGTGGCCAGGCGTATCTCGCGGCCGGTGAGAGGCAGGCTCGGGTCGGGGGCGATCCGGGGGGCCGGGTGCTCCCGGTAGAGCCAGCGCTTGATCTCGCCGGTCGTCCCGTCCAGGACGACGCCGAGACGTCGCAGCGCCCAGCAGTTGTAGGAGACGGTCACGAAGTAGCTCGCGGGCAGGCGGTTGGAGATCCCCACCTTGCAGGCGACCAGCGTGACCATCCCCCCGAAGCCCATGGTGCCGATCCCGAGCGTGTTCGCCTCCTCGACGATCTTGCGCTCGAGGCGGGCCACCCTGGCGTCCGGAGGCACGTCGTCGAGCGGCCGGAAGAGCTGCTCCTTGGCCAGCTCGTAACCGGAGGCCCGATCGCCTCCGACGGCCACGCCCAGGATCCCCACGCTGCAGCCGCGCCCCTGCGCCTGGTGCACGGCGTGGAGCACGCACTTTCGCGCGCCCTCCAAATCGCGATCGGCGCGCCCGAGGCCGGGGAGGTCGCAGGGAAGGGCGTATTGCGTGCTCACGTTCTCGCAGCCGCCGCCCTTCAGGAGCAGCCGCACCTCCACGTCGTCGGACAGCCACTCCTCGAAATGAACGAGCGGCGTCCCCGGTCCCCGGTTGTCTCCGCTGTTCACCGCGGTGAGGGGGTCGACGGAGTTGGGTCTGAGCATCCCTTCCCGCGTCGCTTCCGCCACCGCCTCCCCGATCACTTCCGAGAGCGCCAGTTGATCGGCCCCGATCGGCGTCTTCACCTCGAACAGGGGGAGGCCCGTGTCCTGGCAGATCGGGCCCCGGCGCTCGGCGGCGAGGTCGACGTTGAGGGCGATCATCCTCAAGGCCAGGGCCGAGCGTCCCTGGGGAGCCTCTTGCTCGAGCGCCGTCTTGAGTGCGCGGCGTACGTCGGGCGCGAGGTTCGTCGACGTCTCCACGATCAGGCGACGGATGCTCTCTCGGAAGTGCTTCATGACGGACCCCCGTTCGGAAGGCGGCCCTTCCGGCAGCGCCAAGCGGAGACGAGGTCGCATTCGCCCCGCTCGTGCGGATCGATCCGATGGGTGGTTTCGCGGGGTTCGATCCTCGATCGCCATGCGTCCCGCCTATGGCGGCTTCCATGCACGACGCGGGCCATCCATCCGCCACGTCACGGACCCTCGCGGGCGATGGGCTGACCGGCGGCGACCGGACCCGTGTGCCGGCGTCGCAGAAAACGCTGCGGCAGCGGGCGAAGCCGGTGAAAACTGTGCGGCGGTCTCGGGAGGGACGGGATACGTCAGGGCTTGGCGATGACGCCCTGGTTCGTCCTCCCGTTGATGGTCACGACGAGCGGCCGGTCGAAGCGGAGATGGCGGACGGCGCCCGTCTCCTTGCGGGCCCGCTGGAGGGCGAGCCAGTCCCAATCGAGAAGACCCTCCCCCGCATCGGGGTTTACGGTGAAGTAGCCGACGCTGAAGGACGTGAGGCTCTGGAAGAAGTGGCTCCCCTGCGATGGGGAGACGCGGAGGTCGCGGAGGCCGGTCTCCACGATGACCCGCGCTCCCGATATCTGCTCCCAGTTCACGGGGATGCCGAGCCAGGGGTCGGCCGACCCCAGTCGGCCCACCCCGATGAGCAGGTAGGGCGTCCCCTGGGAGCTGAGCTCGGCGTTGAGCTCCGCGAGCTCCCGCGCAGTCTCCGGGCTCCGGGCGCGGTCGAACCGTTGCCGGTCCACCACGACCACGTCGCGGATGTCCTCGATACGGCCGTGGCCGAGGACGGTATCGCTGCGGCAGACGAGGGCTTCCGGGGACAGGGCCTCGATCGTCAGCTCCTCGGCTTCGCGCGAAGGAGCCAGGGGCCGGACCTGCAGGAAGCCGAACTGCTTCGGGGCGCCCGCCGGGACCGCGAGGTTGACGGCGAACTCGATCTCCACGGCCGCCCCCATGCCGAAGGTCCCGAGCTCGAGGAGGCGGTCGAGGATCTCCGGAAGGGGGAAGAGGCCCTGCTTGAGCACCGGGGCGAAGGTCACGACCCGCAGCCCCGGCCGCGAGAGGCCGTCGTGGACGGTGTCGTTCTCCGGAGAGTAGGTGGAAGCGACCGCGGCCAGGGTACCGTCCGCCTCCGCGGCGGACAGATCGCAGCGGACCAGGCTGTCGTCGTCGATCGTCTCCGTCCCCCGGAGGGAGAGGGCCCAGAAGGTGCGTTGCGTGCTCCTCAGGAGGTCGCGGGGGGTCGAGAAATCCACCAGGTGCCGCGGGTAGCGAGGAGCAGAAGCGCAGGCCGCCCCCTTCCTCGACCACGGTCCGCCCCAGGCCCAGGGCCACGGCGGCGATCCCGTCCGCGCGCGCCTGGGGCGGATGCGGATAGAAGTTCCAGGAGCGCGCGACACCCGCGAAGTCCGGGTAGAAGCGCTCGCCCCGCGCGGATCCCACCAGCCGCTGGAGGATCACGGCCATCTTCTCCTCCTCCAGCCGGTAGGGCGTGGCGCGGATGTAGGCCTTGGCCCGGCGCGAGAAGGTCGAGGCATAGACGCGCTTGATCGCCTTGACCAGCCGGCGAGAGCCGGTCCCCGCTCCGGTCGGCGTTGTTCGGCAGCATGCAGGGTCTGAGTAGACGCCCGCGAACGGCTGGTACTGCGAGTCCTCGAGGAGGCTCGAGGATCGCACCGCCAGCGGCTCGCGGAAGTGCTCGAGCACGGCGAGCAGCTCGCGCTCCGCTTCTTCGGGGAAACGGGCGGCGAGAAAGCGACGCTCGACCTCCTCGTCGTCCGCGGCGTCGATGGCGAACTCGCGGAGATCGTTGCTCGTCGAGGAAGGAGTCGAACACGTCGGTGCCCACCACCACGGAGGGGGGCACTTCCACATCCACCCCGGGCAGCTCGCGGTCGAGGCCGCTCTCGGCGAGAAGCTGGCGCAGGAAGGCGAGGCCGCGGGCCTTTCCGCCCAGGGAGCCGCCGCCGAGGCGGTAGAAGCCGCGCGCTGGCATCGAAGTCGTCGCGGTTCGAAGTCGGCCACCACCGCCCGCGCCCGCGCCCGCCGGTAACCGTCCAGGGAATCCGACGATGCTCCGGCGCAGGTCCTCCGCGGAGGCGAACGTCCGAGGCCTTGCGCGGCCGGAGCTCGTGGGCGAGGGCGAACTCGGTTCGGGCCTTGAGCCAGCGCGAGAAGTGGTTGCGCGCCCCGTGGTAGGCGACGCTCTCCGCGGGCACGGTGCGGAGCTGTTCCTCGAGGCCCTTCAGGTCCTGGGCGCGCCCCACCTCGGTCCCGTCGGGGAGGCGGAACACGAAGTCGCCGAAGCCGAAGTCCGCGAGCATGAAGCGGCGGAGGTCGCCGAGCAGCCGCGGCGAGCCCTTGAGGAGGAAGTCCGCCCCCGCGGCCCGGGCGAGGGCGGCGTTCTCCGGGCGCGAGGACTGCAGGATCACGGGAACGTCGGGCCAACGCTCCCGGACCTCGGCGGGCGAGCTCCAGCCCCGCCTTCGCGGACCATCGCCCCTCCTTCGGGAACTCCACGTCGGAGATCGATCCCCAGGAGGTGCTCCTGGTACCGGTCGAAGGCCGCCCACGCCTCCTCGAAGGAGCTGCAGAGCAGGATCTTGGGCCGCGCCCGCATCCGCGTGATCTTCTGCGGACAGGTTGGCCCCATCGTGGATCAGGCGCTGGGAGTGCTGGAGGAGCTCGGCGTAGATCGCGGGCAGGAACGAGGAGTAGTAGCGGACGCTGTCCTCGACGAGCAGGATCACCTGGACGCCCAGCGTCTGCGTGTCGTGGGCCACGTTGCGCCAGTCCTCCACGGACTTGACGATGCCCAGGAGGATCCGGGCGTCGCCCTGCCAGAGGAAGACCCGCTCCACCGCGGAGACGTCGCGACGGGCCAGGAAGTCCTTGAGCTCGCGGGTGTCGAAGGCGAGGAGCACGACGGGAATGTCGAGGCCGGCCTCCCGGACCCGCTGCGCCAGCTCCGCGCCCGTCATGTCCCGGAGCTGGAGCGTGCTGATGACGAGGTCGAACCGGCGCTCGGCCCGGGCCTGGGCCAGGGCCTCGGCCCCCGTGGACACGGTCGTGATGCCCGGGCCGTAGTGGAGGTCGAGGTTCCGGAACTCGCCGAGCACGCGCTCGGAGAGCTGGCCCGCCTCTTCGAGCAGGAAGGCGTCGTAGGGGCTGGCCACGAGCAGGATGTCCATGATGCGATACCGCATCAGGTCGTGGAAGTCCCGCAGGTAGCTCGGCCGGCCGCCCGCGCGCATGTCAGGCCCTCCGCCCGAGGATAACGCGCCGGGGGCGCTTGTTCTCGCCCGTCACGTGACCGCTAGACGAGCCCCTGGTCGAGCATGGCGTCGGCCACCTTGAGGAAGCCGGCGATGTTGGCGCCGTTCACGTAGTTGCCCGGCGACCCGAACCGCTCGGCGGTCTCCACGCAGGCCTGGTGGATGCTCTTCATGATGATGTGGAGCCGGTTGTCGACCTCCTCGCGCGTCCAGCTGTAGCGCATGCTGTTCTGCGCCATCTCGAGCCCCGAGGTGGCGACACCCCCCGCGTTGGCCGCCTTGCCCGGCCCGTAGAGGATCCGGGCCTCGAGGAAGCTGGTGACGCCGTCCAGGTCCGTCGGCATGTTGGCCCCTTCCGCCACCACGTAGACGCCGTTCTTCAGCAGGTTCGCGGCGTCCTCGTCCGTTGATCTCGTTCTGGGTCGCGCTGGGGAAGGCGCACTGGGCCTTGTGGTCCCAGAGCGGGTTCGTCCCCGCCTTCGGATCGACGGGGGTGTAGACGACGCCCTTGTACTTGTCCGCGTACTCCTTGATCCGGCCGCGGCGGACGTTCTTCAGGTCCAGCAGGAACGCGAGCTTCTCACGGTCGACTCCCGCTTCGTCGTAGACGTAGCCGGCAGAGTCGGAGAAGGTGGTGACCCGGGCTCCCATCGCGAGCAGCTTCTCCGACGGTGTACTGAGCCACGTTCCCGCTTCCCGACACGAGGCAGGTCTTGTCCTTGAGCGTCTCCCCGCGGGTGGCGAGCATCTCCGCCGCGAAGTAGACGGCGCCGTAGCCGGTGGCCTCGGGGCGGATCGAGCGACCCTCCCCAGTTCATCCCTTTTCCGGTGAGGACGCCGGTGAACTCGTTTCGGAGGCGCTTGTACTGGCCGAACAGGTATCCGATCTCGCGCCCGCCCACCCCGATGTCGCCGGCGGGAACGTCGGTGTTGGGGCCGATGTGGCGATAGAGCTCGCTCATGAAGCTCTGGCAGAAGCGCATGACCTCGTCGTCGCTCTTGCCCTTGGGGTCGAAGTCCGATCCGCCCTTGCCGCCGCCCATGGGGAGGGTAGTGAGGGCGTTCTTGAAGACCTGCTCGAAGGCGAGGAACTTGAGGATCCCGAGGTTCACGGAGGGGTGGAAGCGCAATCCCCCCTTGTAGGGACCGATGGCGCTGTTCATCTCGATACGGAAGCCGCGGTTGACCTGGACGCGCCCCTGGTCGTCCTGCCAGGGCACGCGGAAGATGATGACGCGCTCCGGCTCGATGATCCGCTCGAGGATCTTGGCGTGGCGGTACTCGGGATGCCGGTCGAGGACGAGGGAGACGGACTCGACGACTTCTTGCACGGCCTGGTGGAACTCCGGCTGGGCGGGGTTCTTGGCCTTCACCTCCGCGAGGAGCGACGACACGTATTCCTTCATGACCTCTCCCTTGCCGCCGTTCCGGCGACAGCAGTGCCACGAGAGTGTGCGCCCGAAAGGGCTCCCTTGATCGCCTCGACGGCCCCCTCCACCCCCAGTCCATGTGTGTTCACCACGACGTCGAAGGCCTCGGGATCCCCCAGGTCGGCGTGGAAGTGCTTCTGCAGGAAGGCCCGCCGCTCCGCCTCCTCCATCCGGATCCTCTCCTGCGCCTCCCGCCGGCTGAGCCCGGTCTCCGCGGCCAGGGTGGCCACGCGCACCTCCCGCGGCGCCACCACCAACACGCGCAGCGCCTCGCTCGGGCCGAGGATCAAGTGGGCGCCGCGTCCGACGATCACGGCCGCTCCGTGTCGCGCGATCGCTCCCACCACCGTCCTCAGGTGGTGCAGGTACTCGTAGGTGCTCAGCTTCGGGTCCGAGGCCAGGGTCAGCAACCAGTCGGCGAGCAGCGACCGGTTCCTCTCGTCGAGGGCGGAGACGAGGCGCTCGCTGAGGTGTACGTCGTGCGCGATCTGCTGGATGATCTCCCGATCGAACAGGTCGTAGCCGAGGGAGGCGCTCAGCCGCTGCGCGACCTCGTCCCCGCGGGCGCCGGGCAGGCGGGACAAGGCCACGACCCCCCGGTGTGGGGGCTCTGGCTCGCGGCCCCAACGCAACTGGGCGCGGCGTACCTGCTCGTCTACGAGGGCCGCGGCGGATCGCGGGTGGGTCATGACAATTCCCCAGTCGCCTCAGCAGACACCCGCCCGAGGAGCCGGTCAATGGGGCGGATGATCCAACCGCTACAACCCGTTCAATCGTAGTACTTCAGGATCAGCCCGAAGGCGTTGACGCCGCCCCTACTTCCTCCGGGGAAGCAGGATCACGATGGCCGCCCGGATCTTCCACTTCGGCCCCGTATCGGGATGGGCGGCGAACACCCCGGCGCCGAACTGGTAGCTGGCGGGAAAAGGACCGAACGACGAGAGCTTGGCGAAGAGCAGGTTGATGGGCACCGTCCATTTGTCATCCTCGGCCTTCCAGTTGGCGGTCGTCTCGGACTGGAGGGTGATCGTCCACAGGGTCTTGGTGTTGTAGGCGAGAAACGGCTGGACGAACATCTGGCTCACGTCCTGTCGGTTCTCGTTGCCGGCGAAGGACCAGACCTGGTTCCAGAGCATCCCCACGGTCCAGGGGCCGGATTGCTTCAGCACGACGAACGTGGGGCCCGCGCTCCACTTCTCCGTTCCCAGCGTGGGCTGGGTCGTGGAGGGGAGGCTGATGACGGGCCCCACCCCCAGCGTGAAACCCTTCACCAGCTTGCTCGGCGAGAAGAAGAACGAGGTCAGGATGTCGGACACCCCGAAGGCCGAGGTCCCGCCTTCGAAGAGCGGAGGCTGGCTCAAGAAGGGCACGATCACCCGCATGATGAGGTTCAGGTCCTTGCTCAGCGTGAACGGCATCACGGGCTGGACGTTGAGGAGGAACTGGGTCTGGTCGTCGGGTCCCACGCCTTGCGACCAATTGAACTGGAAGGGCACGCTCACGAGGTCGGATATGGGATTCGCCAGCTTCTTGGCGAGCTCGGCGTCGCTGTGCCCGGCGGGGGCGGGAGCCGCCGGGTGCTCCTGCGCACGGCTGGCCGACGGCAACGACAGCGCGAGCCCCACCACCGTCCACACCACACCCTGGACTTGATTACGCATGCTTGGTCCCTTCCTTTCCCTGGCGGCCCGTCGACCGGAGCGGCCGGGATCCCGAACCCGGTGCCCGCCCTCGTGAAACCCTAGTTTCCGACCTTCTGGTAGTTGCTATTCTGGATCCTCACGTCGATCTCCTTGCCCGGGAGGCTGAGACTCTCGATGGCCGGGTAGTTCGTCCCGTCCGGCAACGTCTGGAGATCGACCTCGAGCGTCACGGGGTTCGAGGGGTCGTCGAGGTAGGTGTTCACGTTGATCTTGCGGAGCGACTTCACCTCGGACTCGAAGGTGAGGATCATGGAGTCGCCAGGCAGGTTGTAGTCCGAGAACTTGATCGCGACCACGCCGGGGCCGGCCGGCGACAGGGCGATCTTGCCCGCGCTGACCGCGGCCTGGATCTTGTCGGGCGTGGGGGGGACGTAGGTCTTGATGAGAGCGGTGGCGCTCGCCATCTCCTCCTTCATCTCCTCCTTCTTCTTCTCGATGACCCTCCCCTTCAGCCCCCGCTGGTGCTGTTCCGGGGGGGGCGCCGACAGCTCGGTCTTCATGACCTTGCCGTCCGGGCCGTACTGGCACTGCTCGACCTTCGTGTTCTTGACCTCGCCCTTCAAGCTGAGCTGGGTCTGCTCCAGCCAGGAGTAGGTGCGGAGGGCCTGCTGGTTCCGGGCCGCCGCCTGCTTGGCCGCGGCCGCTTTCTGTTGAAGGGCGGCGTCCTGGGCGCCCGCCGGGCGCGACACCAGGAACACCAAGAGAGACACGGACAGGAACGCCACGCTGGCTTTCTTCATTGACTTGATCCTCGTTTCTCGCGAGCCGTCCGTCTCCTGCCGGGATCGGCGGTTCAACGGACGGCCACTTGCATGTTGATCGTCACCGTGGAGGGCAGAGCCACGGGGAACGAAGGCACGAACTGAGCGGGGAGCTCGATCCCGGAGGCTCGTCATCCGGCGCACCGGGCGCCGGATGACGGGCCCCGCGCGGCCGTGGCTCCGGCCTCTACTTCGTCCCCGGTGGGAACTTCTCGAACATCTTCGTTATGTCCTTGTCGACGTTCTTCGTGGCCTTCTGGGGATTGGGGTCGACCGTGCCCTTCGCCGTACCGATCCACATCACCTTCTTCTTGGGGTCCAGGATGGTCACGACGAGCTCGCCCGCCTCCATGGTGTAGGTCTGGATGTTGCCCATGCCCCCGCCGAAGCGCCCGAAGCCGCCCATCCCGCTCCAGTTGGCGCCCCTCTGCTCCTGCTCGGCCACCTGGTAGGCCACGTAGCAGGTCCCGTTCGGCGCCTTCGACCAGCCCTTGGCGGCAAGCTGCGAGTCGATCGTGCTGTTGACGTTGCCGGCCGTGATCGGGTTGGCTATCTCCTGGCCTGTCTTGGCCCATTGGTACGTCTTGCACTGGCTGAAGTTGGCGTCCTCAGCCGCCTGGGTCGTCACCTGGTCTCCTGCAAAGGCGACTCCGGCGAGCCCGAGCGCAAACATCACCGCAAAGCTCCACTGGCGCATGTGCCTTCCTCCCTCATTTGTCCGCCCGCGCGTGCCGAGCGTGGCAGGATGGAGGCTAGCAGGCTAGGCGTGGGGACCGCTATCCGAAAACTGCGGCCCCGCGGCCGACCGCAGACCCTGACGGTCGAGACACTTGACGCGCGCCGGCCCTCATCTCGAGCTGGGGACGGCCGCCTCCAGCTCCCTGCGCAATTGCCGTGCGCCGCCGGTCTGGCCGGTCTGCTCATAACAAAGGATGAGGTTGCGGATGCGCTGCCGGGTGTCCGGGTGCGTCGGCCCCAGCTTCCGGCGGGACCCCTCCACCACCTCCCGGAAGAGCGGCTCGGCCAGGTCGTACTGCTTCCGTGCCTGGTAGAGAAGGGCCAGGTTGTTCTTGGTGACGAGGGTGTCGGGATGGTCGGCTCCCAGGTTGGCCGTCCGGGCCCGCAGTACCTCCTGGAAGAGGGCCTCCGCCTCTTCGTAGCGCTCCTTCCCTTTGTAGACCCAGGCCAGGCCGTTCTTGGTGACGAGGGTATCGGGATGGTCGGCCCCCAGCTTCCGGGTCTGGGCTTGCGCCACGTCTTCGTAGAGCGCCTCCGCCTTGTCGTACCGCTCCTCGTCTCTATAGAGAGCTGCGAGGTTGTTCTTGGCGCGCAGGGTCTCGGTGTGGTCGGCGCCGAGCTTGGCGGTGTCGGCTTGAACGACCTGGAGGTAGAGCGGCTCCGCCTGGTCGTATTTCTTCTGGGCCCGGTAGACCTGCGCGAGGTTGTTCTTGCTGGTCAGGGTGTCGGGGTGGTCGGCACCCAGCCGGGCCGTCCGGCCCTTCACCACCTCCAGGGAGAGGGGCTCGGCCTGGTCGTACTTCGCCTGCGCACCGTACAGGTACGCCAGGCTGCTCTTGCTGCCGCAGGGTATCGGGGTGGTCGGCTCCCAGCTTGGCCGCGTACAGGTCCGTGGACCGTTCGAGCTGTCGCTGCGCCTCCGGGTAGTTGCCCAGCGCCCGGTAGGCCTTACCCACCGTCAGTCGGATGGCCGCCTCCGTCAGCGGCTGCTCCCGGAACTTGCCTTCGATCGTCCGGGCGGCTCGGTCCAGTAGCGTCCGTACCTTCACGTCGGGGTCGCGTCCCGGGCCCTCGCCGGGCTGGTTCGCCAGGTCCGCCTGGCCCAGAAGGTCGTTCTGCAGGAACTCGCTGACCGCCGCGGCGGCCCTCTCGGCCCGCGTCGCCCGCACCGCCTGCCACGTGCTGACCGCGGCCCCCGCCACCAGCAGCACGAGCCCGGCCGCCGCGCGTGAGCGCTCCCATCCGGTGCCGGCGCAGGAACTTTCCCAGCCGGTAGCGGGTGCTGGGGGGGCAGGCCTCGACCGGCTCGTGCTGCAGGTAGCGCTCGACGTCCCTTGCGAGGGCGCTGGCCGCCTCGTAGCGTCGCGCCCGGTCCTTCTCCAGGGCCTTCATCACGATCCAGTCCAGCTCGCCCCTCAGTTCCCGAGTCAGCCGCGCCGGATCCACGTGCCGCCGCGCCGCCAGCCCGGCCAGCGCTTCTCCCGACTGCGTCAATCGCACACTGGGTTTGGGGGGGTCTTCCTCGCGAATCACGCGAATCCTCTCCGTCAGGGGGGCGCTCCGGAGCCGCTTCGCGTCGAGGGGAGTGCTCCCGGCGAGGAGCACATAGAGCATCACGCCCAGCGCGTAGACGTCGGCCCGGGTGTCGATGTCGAGGGCGCTCAGCTCCGCCTGCTCGGGGCTCATGTATTCCAGCGTCCCCACGAGCTCCCCCACCTCCGTATGCGAAGGGTGGTCGGCCAGCTCCTGGTGGAGCGCCTTGGCCACGCCGAAGTCGATGACCTTCGGCACCGGATCGCCGTCTTGAATCGACACGAGCACGTTGGCCGGCTTGATGTCGCGGTGGATGATTCCCTTTTGATGCGCGTGCTGGATCGCGTGGCAGACCGCTGCGAACAGCTTCAGCCGCTCGCGAATGGGGGCCTTGAGCTCGTCGCAGTACTTCGTGATGGGGACTCCCTTGACCAGCTCCATGACGAAATACGGTCGGCCGGTCTCGGACGTGCCCGCGTCCAGCACCGTCGCGATGCTCCGGTGATCCATGAGGGCGAGGGCCTGCCGCTCCGCCTCGAAGCGGTGGAGCACCTGCTCCGAGTCCATGCCGGCCTTGATGACCTTGAGGGCCACCCGCCGCCGGACAGGCTCGGTCTGCTCCGCCACCCAGACCGTGCCCATGCCCCCCTCGCCGAGCTTCTGGAGCAGCTTGTAGGGGCCGATGCGCACCTCCGGCGTTCCCGCGACGGGATCGTCGTCGGGCCCGAGGGGCTCGAGGCCGGAGATCCAGGTATCGGAATCGGGTGGCTTGGGCGCCGAAGTCATCGCGCCGCCTCCACTGCCCACGCGTGGTCCGCGACGGCCGCCCTACTCCTTCAGGACGCCTCGCTCGCGCTCGGCTGCTCGGTCAGGCGCCGATACTCCCGCAACAGTAGCACGGCGACGAAGATCGCGACCAGGACCACCGCGATGTTGGCCCGGGCGAAGCCGGCGCACGCCGAGGGCGAGGCCGTGCGTCCCCAGGAACACGACCCCCGCGGCGAGCATGTCGCCGCTCCGCACGAAGAAGGTGTCGATGGCCTGCTTCGCCTTGTACTTCTCCTCGCGGCTCGTGGGCAGCCAGATCATCTGCTTGGCCGTGTTGTTCACCGAGTAGTCGGTGGAGTTCTCCGCGATCTTCAGGGAGCGCAGGGCCATGAGACCGGCCCCCGCCGCCGCGAGCCCGTAGGCCCCGAGCGCGACGAGCGGGCAGGGCGAGGAGGACGCCGCGCATCCCGAACCGCTTGACGATGCGCGAGACGACGAAGGCCTGGATGAGGATGGTGGCCACGTTCGTCCAGAAGAAGTAGCCGCCGTAGAACGTCCCGATGTAGGCCTCCTTGTCGAAGCCGGCCTCGCACCGCGACCTGCGCGTCCGCCGCGCGCACCACCGCCTGTCCGAGGATGTACTCGCCGACGGTGTTGACGATGTTCAGGAGGACGAGGAGGAGGGCGACGAGCGCCAGGTAGCGGCTCTTCAGGACGAGGGCGAAGCCGTTGCCGGCCTTGATCGGCGCCTGGGCCGGCCGCGCCCCCGTGGCGCTCACGCGCCGGTTCACCACCCGGTAGAGGACGAGGTGGACGAGCAGGAGCCCCGCCGCGATCTGCATCATCGTGAACGGGCTCATGCCGAGGCCGAAGAGATGCTCCGCCACCGCCGCCCCGAGCGGCGCCCCCGCCGCCGAGCCCACCGCGATCAGCGGGAAGAGGCGATCCCCGTCGGCGCGGGTGTAGATCTCGTTCGCGTAGGACCAGAACTGGGCGATCATGGTCAGGCTGAAGATCCCCACCCACACGTAGAACACGAAGCCGAGGTGGGGCAGCCTTCATGCGGCCGGCGAGGAAGAAGAGCTCGATGCACCCCACGAAGAACAGGATCACCGCCATCAGGAAACGCTGGCGGGGCAGGCGCGACGCCACCCAGCCGTAGAGGGGCACGTAGAGCGACGAGGGCCGCGGCCTGGGCGGCGGCCGCGTAGGACTTGAGCTCCGCGCCGCCCGCGGCAAGGATCAGCGGCTCGCGGACCGTCTTCAGGACGTAGTAGCCGACGAGCAGCAGGTAGACGTTGAGCGACATGAGGAGGACGGTCGCCCCCTCCCCTGCCCGCACGTCGCCGAAGACACGGAGGGCCCGATCGAGCCCGTTCGGCTTCGCTTCCTCCGTCACCGCGGGAGGGCTACCACGCGTAGCTGAACCAGGCCCGCGGCCCGTTGAAGGCGACGTCGAAGACCTCGCGGTCCCGGTCCTCGCCCTTCTCGTAGTCGATGTCGAGGTAGCGATACCCGGCACCCAGGGCCCAGTGCTCCGAAAGCAGGAAGGCCAGGTCGCCCTCGAGATTCCAGGTGAACTTGGAGCCGAAGCCCGCGATGTCGCCACGGCCCAGGAGCGCCACGCGGGCTCCCAGGGGAGCGCGGAAGCGGAGGCCGATCAGGGCGTCCACCCAGTTCAGCCTCTTCTCACCGGTCTGGAGGACGTCGTTCTCGAGCTGCGCGCTCGTCGCGAAGTACCGGGCTCCCGCGATGACGTCCACGTGCGACGGGTTGCCCTTGGAGCCGCCGCTGGACACGCGCCGGAAGACCAGGGTCTCGGTCATGACCTGCCGGACGTCGATATTGATGCCGAGCTGACCGAGGACGGGCGCGCTGCTGGCCACGGGGGCGCTCAGCTTCATGTACATGAGGTCGAACGCGAAGCCCCAGCGGTTCTTCCGGCCCTCGAAGTGGGCGAGGAGCCCGATGTCGAAGTTCTCCATGATGTCGGAGAACGACGCCTCCACCGGGACTTCGATGAAGTTTCCGACGGAGAGGTCACCCTTGATCCCCGCGGCCCACATGTAGGGCGCGATCACGAAGTGCCACTGGTCGTCCATCCCCTGGCCCGCCGGCGCCTGCGCCCGCACGGGAACCGACGCGGCCATGAAAAGGGCGCCCGCGACCCCCAGCCGGCCGAGAGCCGTTCGGATCGTCACCTGCATCGAGAGCCTCCATCCAGAATGTCTCCACGCTCGCGGGCCCCCCGCACCACGGCTCGACCGTGCGAGGGACCCGTCGGGGGGAACGGCCGAGCTCGTCCTACGACTGAGCCGCCACGATCACGAGGTCGTCGTTCTTCTCGTCGATCGTGGCCATGCCACAGGCGGTCTCGGTGCCGCTCGCGTCGAACCGGCACCCGAAGAGACCCGCGGCCTGGGCGCCGCACTCGCTCTTGTCGACGGCCGCGACCCAGAACCCCGAGCCCACCGGCCGCTTCCGGGGGTTGCCCGCGGCGTTGGTGGCAATGAGCAGCTCACCGGTCCCCGTGGCGCCGTTCTTGCACGTAAAGGAGCCGTCGCTGTAGGCGAAGAGGACCTTGTCCTCGTCGTCCCAGACCAGGTTCGAGTCCTCGACGTTGCCGTCGCCGTCGATGTCGAGCTGCTCGACCCAGAAGCTGTCGTCATCGGTCGCGCTGTTGGCGGTCGAGGTCTTGGCCGCCGTCTTTCCCACGCTCTTGGCCTTGGTCGCGCTCGCGGGCGGGGCCGTCGTGGCCCTCTTCGCCACCGCCGCCGGCTTCACGGCCGGACCCACCGTCGTACTGCCCTGGGCGAGCGCGGCCGCCGCCCCCACGCCCACGAGCAGGCCTGCCATCAACAGAATGTCGCTCCTAACGTCCCTCATTGGCTCCTCCTTGTGCGTTGCTCCGCCTTCACTGCGGCCACGATACGCGGCCGCTGCTCGTAACGTCTATCCGGAAACTGCGTCACCCCGCGGTGGCCCATGGCCACCTGGCGGGAGTTACTTGCCGCCGGTGGCGATGATTTCCGCCTCCGCGGACTCGCACATCCCGGAGATCCCCCCGGAAACGCAGGCCCCCACGGAGTACTTGTAGCAGCCCGGCTTCTTCGTCACGACGGACACCGCACGGTCGGAGCCGCCGAGGATCGTTCCCGCCGGCGCGAAGGGAGAGGAAGCACCGAAGTCGATGACGAAACCGGTGTTCTTGGAATCGCTCGCCCACTTCACGGTGGTGCCGACACCGACGCAGAAGACCGCGTTGCCCTTGGCGCTGGGAACGGCCGCGGTCGCCGAGGTCGAGTTGGCCGTCCGTTTGACGTCTACCGCGCAGGGAACGGAAGCCGATCCACAAGTGTTGCCGCTGTCGCACAGGGTCTCGGGATGCGGGTTCGCGCACACACTCTTGGAAAGCTTCTCGTGGGCCGCCACGTGGCCGGCGGCCGACAGTGAGAGCAGAAAGACACCACCGCTGATCGCAATGACTCGTTGAATCTTCACAAAGCACCTCGATAGAAAGGTCCGCGAGGAAGACGTCGGCCTTCGAATGCGACCTAGTTGACGCCCGCCGTTCCCTTCCAATCGATGATCTGAACCATGTTCCAGGGGTTCTGGTTCAGCTCGAACGAGAGCTGCCCTTCCTTGTTGACCACGAGCTGAGCGAGGGGGTAGAGGACGCCCGTGCTCTTGTGCTTCTCCTGGTCGTTAAGGTCGAACTCGCCCGCCGACAGGTTGAAGTACTGGCTCTGGGAGTCGGAAAAGGCCTCACCGAACCGGATCTGGCGGTTGGTGACGAAGCGGATCTTTCGGCCGGTGGGGGTCGGAATCAGCTTGATGAAGCTGAGGTCGTAGCCCAGCGTGCCGGTGATCGCGATGCGACCCACCGCCTTCATCTTGCTCAGCGCATTGACCAATCCCTGGTTCTGGCCCTTCTTGAACGCGTCCACCAGTATCTGTCTGTCTTCGGGGGTGGAGTACTCGTAGATGATCACGGTCACGCCGTACATCTGTCCGAGCTGGGTCCCCGTACCCATGGCTTCCGCCTCGATCGTCTCCGGCTTCACTCTCTCCGCCGAGACCGTAGTGCTTCCCGCGCTCAGCAGGCCCAGCACCAGAAGACCGCCGACCGCGAGCCCGCTCATCCTCGAAGTCACGCCCCTGATTGGTTGCATATCCTGTCCTTTCGTGGGATTCCAAGGGACATCCCTTCATCCCGTTGCTGATGCGGCACGATAGCCGGTCGCGCTTCCCGCCGTCTATCCGAAAACTGCTTGGACCGACGCCACGTCACCGCCGGGCGATGCGGCTCACCGGACCGCGGAGGATCAGATACGGCAGGATGGCCAGGGCCACGGCGACGATGAGGGTCTCAGCCGGTGAGCCCGATCGGTCAGGGCGGCGTGCCCGCTAGGTTTCCCATCGCCTGCTCCTTCCGAGGGTCCGGGCGCCTCAGTCGGCGCGCTTGATCGCCGGCGGTCGCCACGTGCCGGAGCCCGGCGGAAGGATCGACGGCGGCGTGTCCTTCGGCCAGTAGAGGCGCATGACCATGTAGATCGGCCCGTTCGGCGCGGGCAGCCAGTTGGACTCCTGCCCCTTGCCCGGGGAGTCCTTCTGGATGTAGAGGGTCAACGACCCGTCCGGGTTCTTCTTCAGGCCCCGAAGCATCGGCGAGTTGACGAGGTAGCGGTTGATCGGGTTGTCGATCAGGAGCTGCGTCTTGCCGTCGTACATCGTGACCGACCAGAACGCGTTCACCGGGGGGTACTGGTCCACGGCGAAGGTCAGCGTGTACTTGTGCTGGCTCCCGTCGAGGGGCTGGCCCTCGCCGTCCCTCTTCGCCATCGGGTACATCGCCTCCACCGCGTCGTTCCCGAAGATCCCGGCCAGGGCCGCGGCCGCGCGGAGGAGGTAGTTGCCGTCGTAGAAGGCGCGGTCGCCGAAGGCCGAGGCCACCCCCCATCCGTTGATGTCCCTGCCCAGCGCGTCGCGCTGCTTCTCGATCTTCTCGTAGCCCTCCTTGACGGCGAGCCCCACCGCCGCCTTGTGCTCCGGCGAGAGGTCCTTGAAGTCGAGCTTCTTGCCGGGCCCGATGCCGATGCGGGCGAAGCGCGCGCGCAGCGCCTTCTCCTCGGGCACCTCCGGGCAGAACTGCAGCAGGAAGTCCAGGGTGCTGGCGAAATTCGCCTTGAAGTCGTCCTCGCTGAACCTTGGGAAGTCGATGGGCGGAGCCGCCGGCGGCGCGGGCTTCTTCAGGAACGCCGACAAGGGAGAGACCGTGTACCCGGCCTGGACCTTCTCGACGTTCCCGATGTCGCCCGCATCGAAGAGCTGGGTGCGATAGATGGCGAGCGAGAACTGCGTCTCGCTGCGGAACACCTTCTTGACGCCGGCGGGGTCTTCGCCGCTCGAGTCGGGTCCCGCCACCATGTAGCAGCCCGCATCGTTCCCGGTGGCGCGGCTGCCGACATAGCCGTAGTTGAAGGAGTACATGTCCGTGAGCTGCACGGAGTAGTAGCGGCGCTTCTCGATGGCGGGCACGCACAGCACGATTGGCTCGGCGCGCAGGTCGAGCTCGACCATCGAGTAAGGGGTGTCGCTGTTCGGGGTCACGATCGCGGTGTCCTTGGGTGTGAACACGCGCGCGTCGCCGTGGATCTGGTTGAAGGGTCCCTTGTATTGCGACGACGACTTGTCGACGTTGAACTGGTACATCGCCTTGTAGGCCGCGATCATGGGGAAGCCGTAGATGTAGGCCTCTTCCGCGATGGCCTTGACCTCGACGGGGCCCACCTTCTCCGCGGCCTCTTTCCCGGCGGGAGGCCCCTCCTCCTTCGAGCAGCCGGCCAGCAGGCCCAACGAGATCGCCGCGGAGGCGGCAACGCTAGAGAGCCTTCGTACCTTGTTCATCCCATCTCCTCCTCAGGTGTGGAGCCCGAACGAAGAGCCGGCCACAGCAGGAACCGACCATAACCGGCGGCGGTCGGAAAGGGCTATCCGAAAACCGCAGGGGGCGACCGTCCTCGCCGGCGCCCGTGGTCTACTCGTTCCAGAACGAGTACGAAAGGTAACACTCGGGAGTCCCTCGGGAGTACACACACCCCGATCAGGACAGACGACGGTGCTAGACTCCCGGCCGCCACGAGAACGCGATATGTCCACGCCCTTCCACTCCCGGGCTTTCTGGTTCCGCCCCTGGACGGCGGTGCTCGTGGCGGCGGTGCTCGTGGCGGCCGCCCTCGCCTGGCTCCTCGCGCTCCAGCGCCCGATGCCGCCGCGCACGCTGGTGATGGCCACTGGCCCGGAGGGAGGGGCGTACGCGCAGCTCGGCCCGCGCTACCGCGAGATCCTGGCTCGCGCGGGCATAACGCTTCGGCTGCTCCCGACCGCGGGCGCGCTCGAGAACCTGGCCCGCCTCCGCGATGCCCGCTCGGGGGTCAGCGTCGCCTTCGTGCAGGCGGGCGCCACCACCGCCCCGGACTCCCCCGATCTCGCCTCCCTCGGCTCCGTCTTCTACGAGCCGTTCTGGGTCTTCTTTCGGGGGCCGGCCCAAGGCCCCCGCCTTCAGGACCTGAGGGGCAAGCGAGCCTCGCTGGGTCCGGAGGGTAGCGGCACGCGCATGCTCGCGCTTCGGCTCCTGGCCCTGGATGGAATCGACACGAATAGCCTGACCCTCTTCTCCCTCGCCCCCGAAGAGGCGGCGCAGAAGCTCCTCCGCGGCGACATCGACGCCGCCGCGATGCTGACCTCCTGGGACGCTCCCGTGGTGCGCCAGCTCCTCGCCAATCCGGAAGTCGTGCTCGCGAGCTTCGCACGGGCGGACGCGTTCATTGCGCTCCAGCCCTACCTGAACAAGCTGGTGCTGCCCGCGGGCGTGGGCGACCTCGCCCGGAACCTCCCACCCGCGGACGTGGTGCTGCTGGCACCCAAGGCGAGCCTGGTGGTTCGCCGGGACCTGCACCCTGCGCTCCAGTTCCTACTCCTCGAAGCCGCCTCGGAGATCCACACCGCCCCGGACGTCTTCCAGAAGGCCGGGCAGTTCCCCGCGCCCGAGGGCATCGACGTCCCCCTCAGCGAGGACGCCCGCCACTTCTACAAGTCGGGCCGCCCCTGGCTCCAGCGCCATCTTCCCTTCTGGCTGGCCGTGCTCGGGGAGCATCTGGTGGTGCTGCTCATTCCGTTCGCGGGCGTCGTCTATCCGATGCTGCGCTTCCTGCCGCCTCTCTATGCCTGGAGCATGCGGCGGCGGATCGTACGCCTCTACGGCGAGCTCAAGCTCCTCGAGATGGAGGCCGAGGGCGCAAGCGGAGAGGCCAGCGCCCTGCTCGTCCGTCTCGACGAGCTGGAGAGACGCGCGAACCGCCTCCGGATTCCCGGACCCTTCGCCCCACTCCTCTATACCTTCCGGCATCACCTCTCGCTGGTCCGGGAGAGGCTCCAGTCCCGTGCGACCGGCGTCTCCAGCGTCACCGGGCAGGGTTCCGCGCCATGACCACGACCCCGGGCCAACACCGCGACCTCGGCATCGCCGGCGCCTTCTCGATCGGGATCGGCGGGATCGTGGGGGGCGGGATCTTCGCGACGCTCGGCCTCGCCGGCTCGGAGGCCCGCGGCGCCACCCACGTGTCGTTCGTCATCGGGGGACTGGTGGCGCTGCTCACCGCCTACTCGTACGTGCGCCTCTCCGTGACCTATCCCGGCAAGGGAGGGACGGTCACGTTCGTGAACCACGCCTTCGGGGCGGGGATCTTTGCCGGGGGCCTCAACATGCTGCTCGTGCTGAGCTACGTGGTGATCATGGCCCTCTACGCCAGCGCGTTCGCGACCTACGGCACGACCTTTCTCCCCGCCGCCTCCCGCGCTTCCTGGCAACCCACGCTCGCTTCCGCGGTCATCGTCCTCCTCGCCCTCGTCAACCTCGTGGGCCCCGGCCTCGTCGAGAGGTCGGAGGGTCTCTTCAACGCGGGCAAGCTGGGCATCCTGGCCGTCTTCGTCGTCGGGGGGCTCGCGAGCCGAGGGCTCACGCTCGGGCGGCTCGACCCCGGCGATTGGCCGCCGCTCGCGGACGTGGTCGGCAGCGGCATGCTGGTGTTCCTGAGCTACGAGGGCTTCGAGCTGATCGCCAACGCCTCGGACCGCGTCAAGGACCCGGAGCGGACGCTTCCCTACGCCTACTACGGGAGCATCCTCGCCGCCATCGCGCTGTACGTGCTGATCGTGGTGGTGACGATCGGCCACCTGCCCTTCGACGCGCTCGCGCGCGCGCGGGACTACTCGCTCTGCGCGGCCGCCGAGACCTTCATGGGCGCGTTCGGGTTCGCGCTCCTCGCCTCGGGCGCGGTGCTGGCGGCGGCCTCCGCGATCAACGCGGACTTCTTCGGCGCCTCCCAGCTCCCGGTGATCCTCGCGGAGGAGGGGGAGTTCCCGCGGCGATATGCGCGCGAGACCTGGGGCCGGCACCCCACCGGGCTATTCGTGATCGCGTTGCTCGCGCTCCTCGTGGCGCGCTTCCTGGACGCGCACGCGATCTCCGCCGCGGGCAGCGCCGGCTTCCTGATGGTCTTCGCCATGGTCAACGTGGCGAACGCGAAGCTCGCCCAGAAGACGGCAAGCCGGCGCTGGATCTCCGTGATCGCCGCGGTGGCCTGCTTCGCGGCCCTGGGCACCATGCTCGTCCAGCTCGGCGGTCAACCGGATCACCGCCACGCGGTCGTGTTCATCGTGGGCCTCGCCGCGTACCCCTTCGTCTACCAGCTGATCTACCGCAAGGCGGTTCGGCGATCTCGGCCGTCCTAGCGCCGCCCGCGGAACCCGCCGAAGCCGCCGCCCCCGCCCCAGTGTCCTCCTCCAAAGCCGCCGCCGCCCCAGCTCCGGCCGCTCTGGCCCCAGCCGCCGCCACCACCGCCGTGGTCGAAGCCGCCGCCCCAGTCGCCGCCACCGCCCCAGGCGGAGCCGGCGGAGCGAGCATCCCCCGACGCCCGCGCCTGCTCCTCGGACTGCATTGACGACTGCATCTGGCTCCGGTCCACGTCGCTCCAGCCGCCGTCGCCGCCGTACTTCTGGACGCTGCCGCCGTCCTGCGACCGGTACACGTTCCCGTCGTGGTCGGCGTAGTAGTTGTTGTTCACCTGCGCCACGTGCGCGGTCTCGCCGCCCGGCCCGCTGACCGTCGCCCGCCCCACCGTCGCCTGCTGGCCCGTGTAGGCGTTGCCCACGGTCGCGCGCCCGCCCTCGGCGGCCACTCCCGTCGTCGGGTTGTACGTGGCGCCCCGATTTCCGTACGCGTAGCCCCCGGTGTAGGCGTTGGCGACGGATGCGCTCTGGCCGGCCGACGCGCGTCCCGGTCACGGAGTTGTAGGACGTGCCGACCTTGCTGCTCCAGGCGTTGCCCGTCCACGCGTTGTATCCCGCCGAGGACCGGGTGACCGCACTCGTGGCTCCGTAGTGCGAGTACACGTTGCCGGTGGTCGCGGCCCAGCCGCCCGGGCCCCAGGCCGCGGCGCCGCCGTAGGCCCCGTAGGCGTAGCCGCTGTAGGCGGCGCCGTAATAGGGCGCGCAGCCCCAGCCGTAGGCGGGATAGGCCATGCTCGCGGCGGCCCAGCCCATGCCGAAGCCGAAAGCCCAGCCCGTCCAGGGCGTGTAGGTCATGTTGACGGCATAGCCGTAGGTGACGGGGGGCGGGTACCAGAACGTGGAAGCGATGTAGGGCACGTAGGTGTAGCCGGTGCCGTACACCACCACCCCGTCCGCGGTCACGATCGCCCCCTGGTAGCCGGGGGTGTAGCCCGCGACCACGTACTCGGGCGTGCTCGCATAGACCTGCACGTAGGTCACGTAGTAGAGCGGCGAGCTGGGCGGGATCGAGTAGATCACCGCGGGAACCGAGCCCGCCACCGCCCACGGCCCCTGCAGCGACGCCGCGGTGAACCACACTGCGTTGTCGACCGCGTACCACTGCGTGGGCGACACCTGGATGATCGGATTGGCCGAGTTGTACACGTACTGGAGCGGGGTGCCGGTGATCGGCTTCAGCCGGGGAGCGCCGTCGATCTTCGGCTGGAACTGCGCTTTCGCGCGCTCGATCCTCGCGGTCTGCGGGATCTCGGCCGCGATGGCTCCGTCCTCCGCCTGGGGCGTCCCCGGCACCGAGGCTTTCACGTTCTCCTTCGGGCTGTCGTCCGGGATGCGCGCGAAGTCCACGGGCAGGTCCTTGCCCGGCACGTACTGCCAGGGGCCGGTGAAGCCGGTCGCCTTGAACCAGCGACCGGTGACGAGCACGTAGGTCTGCTGGTCGTCGAGGTCCTTGAAGAGGTTGGCGGTGGTGTTGGCCACGTAGAGGAGGTTCGTGCCTTCGAGGGGCAGCCAGGTCGGAATGCCCTGGGTCACGATCAGCTCCGTGGGTGTGGTCGCCACCACCACCTCGGGCACACCCTTCTTGAGCGAGGGCTTCTCGCCCTCGGGCGGTCCCTCCATCAGGTCCACGAGGTTCTGGCTCGCGAGCTGCTGCGCGACCTCGGCCGCCCCCTTCGGCGGATGCTTCGCGTCCTTCCACGGCCCTCCCAGCGCCTTGGCCTCGACGAACCCGTCGAAGAGGTGGATGTACAGGCTGCCTTCCTTGTCGCGCAGCACCAGGGCGCGGGTGTTGAGCACGCGCTCGAGGTCCTTGCCGGCCGTGGTCCAGACCGGCGGGCCGGCGAGAGAGACGAGGACCGCCGCGTCCTGCGTGAAGACGAATGCGGGCGGCTCGTTCTGGACGGGAATGGTCCGCCCCGTCTTCCTCGCGCCCACGACGGCGAGGGACGCTTGGAGCCGATCGAGGGACATGGTGGCCGGCCCCTGCCGAAGGATCGACTGGAATTCCGCCTGGTAAGCGCCGGCGGTCTGGGGCGCGGACGGGAAGGTGGCCTTCCGGACGGCGATCGACTCGAAGCTCACGACCCGCGCGATCCGATCCACGCTCGTGACCGCGGTGATCTCGAGCACGCCGAAGACGGGATCCTTGGCCCCCGCCGGCAGCACGGAGGCGGCGGCGCGGACCGCGATCTGGTAGCCGTCCCAGCTGTCCAGCTGGGGGTGGTACAGCGTGTATGCAGCGCCGCCGGCATTCGCCGACTTGGGCCAGGGGTCCGGAGTCACCTCCGTCGCGGACGGCGGCTCGCCGTCCTGCGATTGCATCATTCCTGCCGCGGCAACGGCGAGGAATACGACCAGGAGGCCGTCGAGCGACTTCCGCGCGCTCATTCCAGATCCTCCGGAACGCCTACTTCTCCTTCGTGGGTTTCGGGAAGTCCACCTCCACGTTCGTGAGCCGCAGCGGCTCCTGACCGTAGTTCTCGAGCTCGATCGTCTTGGTCTTCTGGTTGTAGGTCACCTTCATGGCCGGGGCGAGCTTGCCTTCGCCCTTGAGGCCGCCGTCCTTGGCCGGCTTGTTCAGCCGGATCTCGGCGACCATGAACTGGTAGTCCGTCGAGCGGGTGTTGTTCCGAAGCTCCCAGAAGCTCGTCGGCCGGTTGCTGGCCAGGACGATCTTCTTGCCCACGCCGTCGGGCAGCGGCCTCTCCACCGCGGCGTAGAGATCCCAGCCGAGGCTCATGTTGGTGGAGACGAAGCCGCACCGGGGCTTGATGTTCTCGAGGGCCTTGAGCAGCGCGTCATCGTCCTTCTCCACGAGGATGGCCTTTAGGCTCGCGATCTCCTCGGGGGTGGACCAGCGCTCGATCGTGATGTTGAGCATGCCCGCCTTTCCCTGCTGCATGCTGACGGTGAACGCGCGCAGACGCAGCAGCGCCTCCTCCTTGGCGTCGAGGGAGGAGGGGAGCGGCAGGGCCAGAAGGCCCAGCAAGGACATCGGCACGAGCCGCCGGTACGAGGTTCGGTCTTTCATCTTGCTCACCTCTTGTTCGGGCCAGACGGACCCGGAGACTCTCTCGCGGTCCGCGCCGCTAGCCGGCGAGCGGGTACCACCTGGAGGTGGAGCGGCCGACCACGGGACCCGCGGCCCCGGTGTGGACGAGACCCCCACGGCGGCGCAGCGTCTCGCTCGGCGTCTCGCCCCAGAACCGGCGGTAGTCGTGCGAGAACCACCCGAAATGAAGGAAGCCCCAGTACAGGGCGACGTCCGTGACCCGGGTCCCGTCCTGCGCGCGGAGCAGATCCCGACGGGCTGCCGAAAGGCGCAAGGACTTGAAATAGGCTTTGGGCGTCGTTCCCAGGTATTCCTGGAACGAGGCGTGCAGGGTCCGCTCGCGGACGTTCAGGGCCCGACAGAGGTCACGGACGGTCAGGGCTTCCGTCAGATGCTCCTGCAACCAAGTCGCGGCGTCCCGGGCCAGCTGCCGCCCGTAGGACGCGCATTCCCGCTCTGCCGGCTGGGCCAGAGATGGTCGACTGCCCGCCGTGTCCACGATCAAAGGTCCCACCCGGTGAAAACCAACTCAAAGCTATGTATCCCCGGGCGGGGAGGCAATAGGACCTTGGTCGTGTACGACTTTGGTCGGATCTAGCCCTGTTTCGCTTGGGTGGGCGGGCCGGCTGACGGCTGGCCCCGGAAGCCGAGCTTGTCGGCCATGCGTACGAGATCCGCAAGGGACGCCGCCTTCATTTTCTGCATCACCCGGGCCCGGTGGAGCTTGATCGTGGCCTCGGCGGCGCCCAGGTCGGCCCCTACCCGCTTGTTGGCGAGCCCGGCGGCGACCAGCGCGAAGACCTCGCGCTCCCGCGGGGTGAGCTCACGGGACCTTGCTTCGAGCGCCTCGCGCTCGAGGCGCTCCCCCCGCCGGGCTCGGTCGTGCTCGAGGGCCCGCCCGATGGCGTCGAGAAGGTCGCGCTCGGTGAACGGCTTGCGCAGGAAGTCGACGGCCCCGCCCTTCAGCGCCCGCACGCCGCTGTCGAAGTCGGCGTGCGCGCTGATGAAGACGATGGGCAGGTCGAGGCCCTGCCCCGCGAGTCGTTGCTGGAGCTCGAGGCCGCTCATCCTGGGCATCTTCAGGTCGAGAACGAGGCAGCGGGGCCCACGATCGGGGAGGGCGGCGCCGAGGAACGCCTCGGCGGACGTGAAGGCCTCTACCTCGTGACCGGCCGCGCGGAGGAGGAGGCGGAGCGCTTTGCAGACGGAGGGGTCGTCGTCGACCAGGAAGATCGTACCCTCTCCGGCCACCACGTCGATCGTGGCAGGTTTCCGGTCAGGCATGCGTGCCCCGACATTATGCTCCCATCCCGACCGTCGCGGAGGGCAGCGGTATCGTGAAGCGAACGGTCAGGCCGCCCTCCGGGTTGCGCTCGCCGGCGATCCGTCCTCCGTGCGACTCCACGATCGAGCGGCAGATCGAGAGCCCCATCCCCAGCCCCTCGGCCTTCGTCGAGAAGAAGGGCATGAAGAGGCGGGAGAACGCCTCTTCATCGACCGGGGGCCCGCCGTCCGATACTTCGACCACGACCGCGTCGTCCCGTAGCCGTGTGCGGATGAGCACTCGCCGCGCGGCGCGGGGCACCGGCTTCATCGCGTCGAAGGCATTTCGGGCGAGATTCAGGACCACTTGCTGGATCTGGATCAGAGTCGCCCTCGACCGGGCGGAGGTCGGGCTCGAGGTCGAGCTCGATCCTCACGTCGCTCTCCATGGCTCCGGCGTGCAGGAGCGGCTCGAGTCCCCGGATCGCGGCGTTGACGTCGAGGCCCTCCCGCTTCGAGCTCCCCTTCCGGACGAGGTCCTGCAGCTTCCAGACGATGTCGCCTCCCCGCCGTGCGCTCGCGGCAATGTCGCTCAAGGCGTTGCCCACATCGTCCCCCTTCGCATCCGAAGGCGCGTGAAGGCGGAGAGCGGCCTGGGCCGTGCTCAGGATCGCGGTGAGGGGCTGGTTCACCTCGTGGGCGATGGCGGCGGCCAGCTCCCCCAGGGTCAGCACCCTCGAGGCATGGGCGAGCTGCTCCAGCTGTCGGCGGAAGGCCTCTTCGGAGCGGGCCCGCTCCGTGATGTCCTGGACGAGGGCGTAGACACCGGGGAACGAGCCGCTCCCGTCGGAATGGGGCACGAGTGTCGCGGCAATGCGTCGCTTGCTCCCGAGGGCCCCGACCTCCGCCTCCACGCTTGCGCCCTGGCCGGCGAGGGCGTGCGCCAGGGGCGCCCCCACGACGCTCAGGAGCTCGGCGGGCAGGACCTCCTCCACGAGCCTTCCCTCGATCTCGGCCCGGGGCCGACCGAACCATCGCTCGGAGGCCAGGTTGGAGAAGACGAGGCGATGGTGCTGGTCCACGTAGGCGATGAGCACGGGCAACGCGTCGGCGAGGAGGCGGAGCTGGCGCTCGCTGCGCTCCAACGAGTCCTGTGCCTGCCGGCGTTCTTGCACTTCCCGCTCCAGCCGCCGGTTGGCGGCTTCGACCGCCCACAGGCGCGCGCGGTGCGCCCCCATCAGCCCCGCGGTGACGGCGAGCACCGTGAGGAGTCGGAACCACCAGGTGGCCCAGAAGGGGGGGAGCACCTCGAGGGCGAGTGACGCCCCCTGATCGGTCCAGGCGCCCTCGCCGTTCGCGGCCGCGACGCGCAGGACGTAGCGCCCCGGGGACAGGTTGGTATAGGTCACCTCGTTGCGGTCCGGGGGCAGGTCGTTCCAGCCCGGGTCGAAGCCTTCGAGCTGGTACCGATAGCGGTTCGCTCGCGGGCTCCGGAAGCCCAGCGCCGCGAACTCGAACGTGAACACGCGCTCGTGCTGAGGGAGCCGCAGCTCCTTGGTCAGGGACAGGGCCAGGGGGAGCAGCGGACTCCCCACGGGCACCGGCTTGTGGGCCACGCGCAGGTCGGTGAGGACGACGGGCGGGGGCGGCGAATCGTCGTGGATCGCCTCGGGGCGCACGACGGTCAGGCCTCCGGTGGTCCCGAAGCAGAGCTCGCCCCGGGCGCTGCGAAAGACCGCGCCGAGATTGAAGCCCTCGCGCAGAGCCTCGTCTTCGGCATCGTATCGCCGCGCGTGCTCGCGCACCGGGTCGTAGCGGACGAGACCACGGGTCGTGCCCACCCAGATCTTGCCGGAAGCGTCGCTCTCGATCGACGTGACCAGCCCCCCCTCGGGATCGGGGAGGTGACGACGGCTCTCGGGCACACCACCACTCCGGGCGGACGGCCGCAGCTCATACAGTGCGGACCCCTTGCCCACCCAGAGCGCCCCGGTCTCTGCGCGCCGGATGCACCAGATGCTGCTCTTGTCGTCCACGCCGTCCGTGAGGAGCGGAACCGGAACCAGAATGCCTTCGGGGTGATCGAGGTGCGCCAGTCCGCCGCGGAGGGCGACCCACAGATCGCCGGCCGAGCCCTCGGCCATGCCCAGCACCGAATCGGCCTCCCGCTCGCCGGCCGAGCCCGGTGCCCGCCGGTGGTGGACGAAGTGCCCCCGGGCGCGATCGAGAAGGTCGAGCCCGTTCTCGGTGCCCGCCCAGAGTCGTCCCGAGCGGTCCTCGAAAAGCGAGACCACGATGTCGTTCGACAGGCTGTCCGCGCGTGCCGGGTCGTGGCGGTGGTGGACGAAGCGGCCGCTCGCCCGGTCGAAGCGGTCGAGCCCCTTCAGGGTGCCCACCCAGAAGCTCCCTTCCCGGTCCTCGAGCAGCGAAAAGACGTTGTCGTCGGCCAGGCTGCCCGGATCCCCGTCGGCGTGCCGGTAGCGCCGGACGACGCTTCCCGAGCGGTCGAGCTGCAAGAGCCCGCCCCCGGCCGTGCCCACCCATAGCCGGCCGGCGCGATCCTCGACGACGCTGCGCGCATCGCGGACGCCGGCGCCCTTGAGCCCGATGCGCCGAAAGGGTTGGCCCGTCAGGTCGAGGGCGTTCAAGCCCCCGCCCCCGGTTCCTATCCAGAGCAGGCCGCTCTTGTCCTCGAAGAGGGCGGCCACGTTTCCGTGGCTCAGGCTCGCGGGCTCATCGGGCTCGGCGGGGTAGCGCGTCTCCCGGCCCGTGGTGGGATCGATCCGCACGACACCCGCTCCCCAGGTGGCCACCCAGATCATCCCGTGGTGGTCTTCGAGCAGGTCCTGGATCCATTCTATCTTCTTCTTCGTTCCGGCACCGCGGCGCGTGGGGCGAAGGAAGGCGTTCCGGTCCGGGTCGTATCGGACGAGGCCCGCGTCCCAGGTTCCGACCCACAGCCGGCTCTCGTGATCCACGAGCACGCTCTCCACGTTGTCGCTCGGCAGCGAACGGGCATCCCGCGGGTCGTGGCGCCAGCGCTGAAAGTGCGCCCGTCCCCCCGGTGAATCCATGGTCAGCCGGTCGAGGCCACCGTCCCCCGTTCCCACCCACAGTGCCCCCGAGGGGTCCTGCGCGAGAGACCGGACGTCGTTCCCGCTGAGGCTCTCGGGGTCGGCCGCGTCGTGGAGGAAACGGGTGAAGACCCCCGTGTCCGGATCCAGCCGGTTGAGCCCCCCGTTGGTCGCGACCCACAGCGCCCCTGCGCCGTCCTCGAGCAGGTCCGCCGCGTCGTTCTGGCTCAGGCTGTGGGGATCGGCCGGGTCGTGCTGGAAGCGGCGGAAGCGCTCCGTGGAGGGGTCGAAGCAGCTCAGCCCGCCTCCGAAGTGCCCGGCCCAGAGTCGGCCGCGCCGATCCTCGAGGAGGGCAATGACCATTCCCGGTCCCAGGCTGCCGGGGTCGGAGGGATCATGACGGAAGGTGCGGAAGCGGGCGCCGTCGTAGCGACCCAGGCCGTCGGCGGTGCCCACCCAAAGGAACCCCACGCGATCTTGCAGGACCGCTCGCACGCGCGGCTCGCTGAGGCCATCGGCGGTGGTGAGGTGCCGAAAGCGCCCGAGGGGCGGCTCGGGTGAGGCCGCGCGCACCGTCCCCGCGGCGAGCAGGAGCCCAAGCGTGGCGCCCGTCCCCAGGAAGCGTCCGAGACGCACTCGTGCGCCGCCGGGGAGGGGCCCGCTCATCCCCGGATTCTAGCGCCCTCCGCGCCCCCTAGCCTTGGAGCGGCCCTCGCCCGAGCGCCCGCTCGATGGCCTCCAGCAGCACCACTTCTTCGAGCGGCTTCTGGAGCACGGCCACCGCTCCGTGCTCGAGGGCCTGGCGGCGCGCCTCCCGATCGCCGTGCCCCGTGATGAAGACGATGGGAACCGCGTGGGGCGTGCCGCAGATCTTCTGCTGGAGCTCGAGGCCGGTCATGCCCGGCATGCGCACGTCGAGAACCAGGCACGCGGGAGGCGTGGGGGCCGCGCGCTGCAGGTAGGCGATCGCGGTGTCGAAGCCTTCGGCCTCGTACCCCGCGGACCGGAGAAGCCTCAGCAGCGCCGTCCGCACCGAGGCGTCGTCGTCGACAACGAGGACCATCCGCTCGCCGCCCGTCATGCGTGTTTGCGGCCGGGGACACCTTGGCACTCCACCGTGGCCCCGCGCGCAGTGATCGTAGGGCGGCGGGCCGCGCCGCGATATCCCACCTAGGTCGTATGCAGCTTCGCCTCGGCCACCACCTGCATGGCCTGGGGGTCCCACCGGACGGGCCGGCCCTCCCTCAGGCTCACGTTGCACAGCAGCGCCGGTCCGGCCGCGCGAAAGCCGAAGGCCGCGTCTTCCACCGGCGGCTGGCGGGTCCGGACGGAAGAAACGAAGTTCGCGAAGTGGTGCTCGACGTCGTTGTAGCCCTGGGGCGCCCGGAACCTCTCCTCCGCGAACGGACGCATCTCGCGGCCGGCTTCGGGATACTTCGCGCGGTACTCCTCGAGAAAGGCGTCCTGGACCGCCCGGGTGAACGTGTCGATCGTGTAGCCGGGCTCCTTCTCGGGGGCCGTGCGCGAAAGGGTGACGGCGTCCCCGCCGATGCTCAGGACGCCCCGAGGCCCCACGAAGCGGAAGCCCGAGCTGTCGCCCCCTCCGTCGGCGAAGTTCACCTTGAGCAGGAGCGTGAACTCGGGATGCTGGGCGGTCTTCGGGTAGTCGAAGAGGCCGAGCAGCACGTCTTCGGCGTCGCGGCCGTCCCTCCAGTACCGGAGCCCGCCCGTCGCCATGATCCGCGTCGGGCCCAGCGCCCCCGTGACCAGGTGCAGCCCCGAGAACAGGTGGACGAAGAGGTCGCCGGCGACCCCGGTCCCGTAGTCGTCGTAGTTGCGCCAGCGGAAGAGGCGGATCGGCTCGAACGGCCGTCTCGGCGCGGGCCCCAGGAACCGGTCCCAGTCCACGGTCTGCGGGGAGGCGTCGGGCGGGATGCTGTACTGCCACGCGCCGATCGCCGAGTTGCGGTTCCACCAGGCCTCGACGAGGTTCAGCTCCCCGATCGCGCCCGAGGCGAGGAGCTCCTGCGCCTTCAGATAGACGATGGAGCTGACCCGCTGGCTGCCCACCTGCAGGATGCGGCCGGTCTTCTTCTGGGCCTCGACGAGCGGGCGGCCCTGGTCCACCGAGTGGATCATGGGCTTCTCGACGTATACGTCCTTGCCCGCGTTCATCGCCTCGATCGCGATCTCCGCGTGCCAATGGTCGGGCGTCGCCACGATCACCGCGTCCACGTCCGCTCGGGCGAGCAGCTCCTTGTAGTCGCGGGTGGTGGCGACGGAGCCGCAGAACACCTCGCGCGCCCGGGCGAGGCGGCCGTCGTACACGTCCGCGACCCCCACCAGCTCGACCCCAGGTGTCTTCAGCGCCGCCTTGGTGTCCGTCGTGCCCTGGCCCCCCATGCCGATGGTGACCACGCGGACGGGCCGGGCGGCGGAAGGCGTTCCGCACCCCGCCGGCGGCTTCTCCTGCGCGGCGAGCGTGCGCGCGCCGCCCGTCATCACCGCCGTCGCCGAAACGAGCTTCAGGAACTCCCGCCGGCTCCTCTCGCTCTGGCCCATGTCGCCCTCCTGCCCGGTCGCGAACGCGCGGGAACATAGCACGGGAGCAGTGACCCACGGTCCTCGCCGAAATGGTATCGTCGACGCGTTTTGGGACGGCACGACTACCGCCCGCTCCAGGAACGGCGGGGGATGCTGAAGCGACCGGAGAAGGGCTCCCATGCCTGGTGAAAAGGGCCGTCGGGCCGCGCTGGGCTTCATCTTCGTCACGGTGCTCCTGGACATGCTGGCCCTGGGCATCGTGGTGCCCGTCCTCCCCACCCTGGTGAAGGACTTCATGCACGGCCAGACCGCGCGGGCCGCGGAGGTCATCGGCCTGTTCACCACGATGTGGGCGCTCATGCAGTTCCTCTTCTCTCCGCTGCTCGGCCTGCTCTCCGACCGCTACGGGCGCCGGCGGGTGATCCTGCTCTCCAACTTCGGCCTCGGCCTCGACTACGTGGTGATGGCCATGGCCCCCACGGTGGGCTGGCTCTTCCTCGGGCGCGTGCTCTCCGGCATCACCTCCGCGAGCGTGACCACCGCCTACGCGTACATCAGCGACGTCACGCCTTCCGATCGGCGGGCCCGGGCCTTCGGCATGCTGGGCGCCGCCTTCGGCATCGGCTTCGTGCTCGGCCCCGCCCTCGGCGGTTTGCTGAGCGCCGAGAACCCGCGCCTCCCCTTCTGGTTCGCGGCCGGCTTCAGCCTGCTCAACGGGCTCTACGGCCTGTTCGTGCTGCCCGAGTCGCTCCCCGAGGAGCGCCGCCAGAAGCGGCTGGAATGGAGGAGGGCCAACCCGGTGGGGGCGCTCGCGCTCCTCCGCTCGCACCCCGCGCTCATCGGTCTCGCCACCGTGAACTTCCTCGGCTACGTGGCCCACGAGATCTACGTGACCGTCTACGTGCTCTACGTGAACTACCGCTACCAGTGGAGCCCGCGCATGGTCGGGTACTCCTTCGCCTTCGTGGGAATCTGCTCGATGGTGGTCTCCGCGGGGATCGTGGGGCCGGCGGTGAAGCGGCTGGGGGAGCGGCGCGCCCTCTTCGCCGGGCTCCTGCTCGGCGCTCTCGGCTTCGCCCTCTTCGGGGCGGCGACGACGGGCTGGCTCTTCCTCGTGGCCATTCCCATCAACTGCCTGTGGGCGCTCGCCGGCCCCTCCTCTCAATCGATGATGACGCAGCGCGTCTCCCCGTCCGAGCAGGGAGAGCTCCAGGGGGCGCTGGGATCCGTCCGGAGCACCGCCATGCTGATCGGGCCCGGGATCTTCGCCCTGATCTTTGCCGCGTTCATCTCGCCGGAGAGGCGGACGCCCTTCCCCGGCGCGCCCTGGTACCTCGCCGCATGTCTCCTGGTGCTGGCCACTGCCGTGGCCTGGGCGGTGGCTCCGCGAACGAGCCCGCTCGCCGGCCGGGGGCGCGAACCGGTCGGGGCGGGCAAGCCCGCGTGACCCGGGCCCTCCGGAGCCTGCGCAGCTTCGCCGCGATCCTCGCCGTCGGTCTCCTCTTCATGCTCGGATCGCTCGTCCTGCGCCTGTACGTCGTACCCGTCGCGTTCTTCTCCCCGAAGCGGCGGTTCACGCTGATCAGCCGCTACATGAAGTGGATGGCTCGCAACATCTTCCGGCTGCTCGAGCGGGGGGGCGCGCGCATCCGGCGCAGCGGACGCCTCCCCACCGAGAGCCCGATCCTCATCGTCGCGAACCACCAATCGCTGCTGGACATCCTGCAGGTGGCGCTCCTGGGCGACCCCTTCGTCCCCGCCTTCGTCACCCGTCGACGCTACGGGCGGTTCGTGCCCCTCGTATCGACCTCCGTGCGGATGCTGGGCAGCCCGCTCATCGATCCCCGGAAGAATCCCCTGCGCGCGCTCGAGATCATGCGAAAAACCGTGCGCGAGCTCCCCCACGGGATCCTGATCTTCCCGGAAGGCCACCGCACGCGCGACGGGGAGGTGCGCCCCTTTCGCTCCGCCGGCCTCCAGGTGCTCCTGGCCGACCGACCGACTCCCGTCTACCTGGTGGTGAACGAGGGCAGCTGGAAGGTCCGGCGCCTCGCGGACACCCTCTTCAACTTGCCGCTCGTGGACGCGCGGAGCGAGGTCCTCGGACCGTTCGAGCCGCCTCCGGACCCGAAGGAGATCCCCGCTTTCGTGGAGCGGCTGCGCCAGGCGATCGTGACCCGGCTCCGAGAGATGAGGGCCGGGGGTGGCGGGCTTTCGGACGGAGCCCGGGGGCGCTAAACTTCAGGCAACTCCCAGGGAGGACAACGGATGGCACGTCGATTGGCGATCGCGAGCCAGAAGGGAGGTGTGGGCAAGACGACGGTTGCCCTCAACCTCGCGGTCTCGCTCGCGGAGAAGGGCCGGCGCACGCTGCTCGTGGATCTGGATCCGCAGGGGGGCGTGGGCCTCTCCCTCGCCAAAGGCGATTCGGAGCTGGCCGGCCTCGCCGAGCTGCTCATGAACCAGGTGGAGCCGGCCCAGGCGGTCGTGAATACCCAGCTCTCCGGCCTGCGCCTGCTTCCCCGGGGCCGACTGGACCCCACGGACGTCAGCACCTTCGAGCTGGAGGTCGGCAACCCGGCCAGCCTGGAGGCAGCCCTGAGCCGCGTGGAGGCCGGTGCGGACGTGGTCGTCCTCGACACCCCCTCGGGACTGGGACGGGTGACCTCCGCCGCCCTCGCCGTGTCCGATTTCGTCCTCCTCGCTTTCCAGACGGAGAGCCTCTCCCTGCGTTCGGTGAGCCAGTGCCTTCGGGTCATCGAGCACATCCAGAGCTCGCAGAACCCGAAGCTGCGACTGCTGGGGATACTGCCCACCCTGGTGGAACGCGACCGGCCCGCGGCGCTCGGCGTCCTCGGCGAGATCTGGCAGGGCTTCCCCGACGCCCTGGAGACGATCGTCCCCCGCGCCGAAGCCTTCGCCCGCGCCAGCGAGCAGGGCATCCCCGTCAGCTTCCTGGCCGGCTCGACCACGCCGGAGGCGCGGCGCTTCGCCCTCCTCGCCGACGAGCTCGACGCACGAATGGACCGCATCCGTGGCATGGAGAGGCCCGATGAAACTAAGCCCGCCCGCCAGCTCCTCTGACCTCGAGCTCGCGCGCAACATCGCCCGGAGGCTGAGCCGCCTGGCGACGCCCGGGGAGATCGACGAAGCGCCCCTTCCGCCCTACGCTCCGTTTCCGGCGGTGCGCCCCGCCCCGGCCTCGCGGCCCGCAGAGGCGCCGCGGGCAGAGCCACGCGCTGCCGCCGCTCCCACTGCGAACCCGGAGACCGTGCGCATGGCCCGCGCGCCCGTCCCCGATCTTCACCCGCCGGCCGTGCCGAAGCCCGCGCCGCCGCCGAGGCCGGCACCGGTGCCGCCACCCGCGCCACCAGCGGAAGAGGAGGTGGGCATTCTCCCCGACGAGGAGCCGGCCCCCGCCACCGCCTCCACCGCCGCCGCCTCGTCCGGCGCCTCGTCCGGCGCCTCCGGCTCCGAAGGCCGCACCCGCCCGCCCGGCGCCGCCGCCTCCGCCTCCTCCGCCTCCGCCCCCTCCACCACCCGTGCCGGAGCCCGAGGAGACGGAGATCGCGGTCGAAACGGAAGGCGAGCCCGCGCTGTCCCCGGACATGGAGGTAGACTTCGAAGCCGCGGCCCGGGCCGCCGCCGATGCGGTGCCGGAGGTCGAGCCGGAGGCGGCCCCCGCGCCCTCCTGGGCCGATCTCCTTCTGGACTGTCTCTACCTCGCCCGAGCCTCGGCCGCGCTGCTGATCGACGGGCAGGGCCAGGTCCTGGCCTCCTGCGGCCAGTGGCCGCCTCCCGGACCCGAAACGATCGGGGCCAAGCTCGTCCCCGCGATGGACAAGGCCTTGCGCACCGCTCCCAACCGATCCGTATCGGTCCCCATCGGCGCGCTCCACCTGACGGCCTGGCGCGTCGAGGTGGCGGAGTCGACGGTGACCGTGGGCTTCGTCGCGGAAGCACCCTTGAAGGCGGAGGTCAGGCCGGCCATCGACGCCGAGGTCAGGCGCGGCACGCCGGCCTGACCGGCACCCGTGGCCCGACTCGACCCGCACTCATACGTCGACGGGGGCCAGTCTCGTCCCCGGCACCTCCGGCTGAGGCTCGTCGTCGACTTCGTCCGGCACCGCCTCTCGGGCGAGGCGGCTCTCGTCTTCGATGCCCCCGCCCGGGGCGCGCTCGACCTCGACACCAAGGGCCTCGTGCTTCACGAAGTCCGCACGGAGACCGGCGCCGCGGTGCCCTTCGAGCTCGCGGAAGACGAGCCCGTGCTGGGGCGCCGCCTCCGTCTCGAGCTCCCGGAGGGAACACGCGAGGTTCGGATCGGCTACGAGACGTCCCCCGAAGCGCTCGGCCTGCAGTGGCTCGCTCCCGAGCAGACGGCGGGCGGCCGTCACCCCTTCCTCTTCTCGCAGTGCCAGGCCATCCACGCACGTACCGTGGCCCCGCTTCCGGACACTCCGCGCGTCCGCTTGAGCTACGAGGCTGCGCTCACGGTGCCCGAGGGGCTGGCCGCCGTGATGTCGGCGGGACCGGCCGGCGACTCCCCCGGGCCGACGGCGGGAACGCGCACCTTCCGCTTCGAGATGCCGCAGCCGATCCCCCCCTACCTCCTGGCCCTCGCGGTGGGCCGGCTCGAGAGCCGTGATCTCTCGCGTCGCTCGCGGGTCTGGGCGGAGCCGGAGACGCTGTTCGCCGCCGCCCACGAGTTCGCGGAGATCGAGGGGATGATCGCCCGGGCCGAAGCGCTCTTCGGCCCCTACGAATGGGATCGTTACGACATGCTCGTCCTCCCCCCTTCCTTCCCCTATGGAGGGATGGAGAACCCGCGCATGACGTTCCTGACCCCTACCCTCATCGCCGGCGACCGGTCCCTGGTGGACGTGGTCGTCCACGAGCTCGCTCACTCCTGGACGGGGAACCTCGTTTCCAACGCCACCATCGACCACTTCTGGCTGAACGAGGGCTTCACGGTCTGGGCGGAGCGGCGCATCCTGGAGGCGCTCCACGGACCCGAGGGGGCGGCGCTCGCCTGGGCGATCGGGGAGGTGTCTCTCCGAGAATCGCTGGGGCGCTTCGGGCCCGCCTCCCCGCTCACCCGACTGCGCACGGACCTCGCCGGGCTCGATCCGGACGACGCCTTCTCCAGCATCCCCTACGAGAAGGGCTCGCGCTTCGTCGCCCTCCTGGAGCGCACCGCGGGGCGCGAGCGCTGGGACCTTTTCATGCGCGATTACATGGCGCGCTTCCGCTTCACGTCGATCACCACCGAGGAATTCACGGACTTCCTCGAAGAGAAGCTGCCCGGGGTGGCCGCCGCCGTCGGCTCCCGCCGCTGGCTCTACGAGCCAGGCCTCCCGGAGAACGCACCCGTCTTCCGCTCCCCCGTGATCGAGTCGCTGACCTCGCTCGCGGAGGGCTGGCCCGACGGCGCGCGCCCGTCGCCGGAGCAGACGGCGCGCCTCTCGCCCGCGGCGTTGCTCGTCTACCTCCAGCACCTGCCGCGCGAGCTGGACGCCGCCTCCTGTGCGTGGCTGGACGAGAAGCTGAAGCTCAGCCACCGTGGCAACCACGAGCTCCTGGTCGAATGGCTCACCATCGCCGGCGGGTCCGACTACGCGCCCGCCTTCCCACGCCTGCGCGAGGTGCTGACCCGGGTCGGCCGGATGAAATACCTGCGATCGCTCTACACCGCCCTGGGCCGCCACCCGCGCACCCGCGCTCTCGCCCGGGAGGTCTTCGCGGCGGCGAGCCCGCGTTATCACAACCTCTCCCGCCGGGTCGCCGCCTCCGTGATTGCGAAGTACGAAGACGTAGCGCCCCCCGCGTAACGGCGATTTTCGGTTCACCGCGACGGAAATTGCCGCCTCTTTCTCCAAAATTCCGTCGGCGGCTTTTCGGCCACACGTCGCCCCCCGGACACAAATCCCGTGGCCGGGGAGCCGCATCGCCTCGATAAGGTGAGGCGGATGAGCGGGAGCAAGCGCTGGCCCGAGGCTTGCACAACCTTGGTGCGGAGGACCTGATGCGGCGAGTGGCCCTCGGGCTCGGCCTTCTCATCTGTGTCGGCTGTCACAACGCCGCCCCCATGATGGGCGATGCTTCGGTGCTCTCCGCCCCCGACCCCTCCGGCCCCACGCGGATCCCCGCCGGCTCTGCCCCCGTCCTCACTGGCCCCGCGCTCCTGACGTTCGTCTCGGGTGAGAGCGAGGAGCCGGTGGCGTCCGCGCGCGTCACGATCGAGGGACGCGCGTACCTGACGAACGGCGCCGGGCAGGTCGCCGTCGAGCGGGCAGCCACCGGACTCGACGTCGACGCCACCGGGTTCCTCGAGCGCCGCGCGCTCGCGCGCGTCGATCGCTTCACCCTGTGGCCGCGGACGAGCCCCACCGGGATCGACGAGGAGTACACCGCCCGGCTGGTCTACAACTGTACCGACCCCCGCTGCCTGGACCTGGGGGAACCCCTGGGCCGCGTTCCCCAGGGGGTCGTCGCCCTCCGCCCCTCGCGCGACCTTGAGGCCGACAAGGGGGCGCTCGCGGCCATCGAGGAAGCCGCCCAGCTCTGGAGCGCGGCGACGCGCGGCCAGGTGCTGTTCGTCCTCGGAGACGCGTCGGCCGCGGGGGCGGTGGTCGATCTCGACGTGGATCCCTCCGATTCCGTGATCGTGGCCCGGGGCGCGGCCGGAGTGACCCGCCGTCAGTACTCGGGCGGGGCCATCGCGCGGGCTCGCATCACCTTGCGCAGCGTCGAGCTGGCCCGCCGCGTGCCCTTGAACGTCCACGAGATCGGCCACGCTTTCGGCCTCTCCCATTCGCCCCGCGTGGGGGACGTGATGTGGAACGGCCCCGAGCTTTACGACACGGTGGACCTTTCCGCCCGCGAGAAGCTCGCGATCACGCTGATGCTGCAGCGCTCTTCGGGCAACCGATTCCCGGATACCGAGGACGGCCTGACCGGGGCCCGGAGCTCGGCGGCGCGGGGAGGGTCGGTCGTGGCTTGCTCGCCTTGACCCGGCGGGTCTAGCGGGCTTAGGCTTAAGTACTGTGCAGGTTCGTACGCGCGGGGCTCGCCGCCAACCCTCCCAGCCCTGAGGCGTGAAAGTTGGGCGGGGTGTCTCGTAGGGGACACCAGCGCCGATGGGGGTTGGGAATGAAGGAAAGGAGTGCCGTCCGCATCACCCCCCGGAACGCGATCACCGTCGTGATCGAGAACCAGGGCCTGCCGTTTGCTTACGGGGTGGTGGCCAACATCTCGGAGGCGGGCGTCTGTGTCTGGACGAACGGGCGCTTCAAGGTGGGCGAGAACATCGTCCTGCGGCTCAGCTTCGCCCGTGAGCCGCAGCCGTTCCAGGCTTCGGGGGTGATCGTCTGGGGTGATGCGCTTCCCGAGCGCGGGAGCGGCTCCGACGTGCGCTATGGACTGCAGTGGGGCCCCGTACCCCCGCCCGTCCAGGAGCACTTGCGCAGCCTCATCTCTGCGTCGGCCTGACAGGACGACGACCGGCGAGGAGCCTCACCGGCTCTTCCGGGTCCGGTGGGTGGGGATGGCCGTCCACGGATCGTCCGGCCACGGGTGCCTCGGATACCGGCCCCGCAGCTCCTTTCGCACCTCGGGGTAGGTCCGCTCCCAGAAGCTCCGCAGATCGCGCGTCGTCTGCACCGGCCGCCCGTTGGGAGCGAGCAGCTCGAGGGTGATCGCCTCGCTCCTTGGTCCGATCCGCGGCGCGTCCGCGAGCCCGAACAGCTCCTGCAGCTTGACCGCCGCCGCGACGCTCCCGTCATCGCGGTAGTCGAGCCGTGCCGCCCGCCCGCTGGGCAGCGGGATCGTCTCCGGGGCGAGCCGCTCCAGCTCCCGTCGCTGCGAGTGGGATAGCAGCCCCGCGAGGTCCAACGCCGGTACGCGCGTGCGTCCGGTGCTCGCCTCGAGGAGCAGCTGATCGAGGTCGACCGCGGTGCCGGCGAAACGCAGACGGCGCCGGACGCGCTCACCCTCGTCGCCGAGGCCCCGCCGGCGCAGGGCTTCCACGATGAGGGGCGCGCACTTCTCCGGGTCGGGCGCCACCGGGCGCTCTTCGAGGACGAGCTGCTGGTAGAGCTCGCGGGCGAAGGCGCGGACGGCGTCGCCCTCCAGTCGGTGGACGACCTCCGTGGCCGTCGGTCTCACCCACTCGCGTTCCACGCGGCTGGCCACGCGGACGAGCGCCTCCGAGCCCGGCCCGGAAGGGCCTGCCGCTACGTCGAGGGCGACGACGAGCTCCGCCGTCCGCACGCCGCTCTCGCGGGCGAGCACGGCTCCGTGCCCGGACGCGAGGACGAGGCGGGAGGAGCCCGCCCCGCGCCTCCGGGCGAGGCGATCGGGGAATCCCGCCCACAGCGCGCGACGGAGCGTGAGGTCGTCGGTCTCCACCGGCGGGCCGCCCTTCCCCGCACTCTCTCCGATGCGCGCGAGCTGCCGCGCCGCTTGCCGCACCCTCCAGGGGGCGGAGTCCATCCGGTCCAGGAGCGGGAGCACGTCTGAGTCCGTGGTCACGCCCTCGCCCCCGACCGGGCCCGGCCGCCGCTCCGCCAGCCAGGCGCAGGCCGCCGCCGCCCGCGGCGTCTCGCCGGCTTCGACGAACACCCGGGCCAGGCGCGGCGGCAGCGGCAGGGCCCGCATGCGCTCACCCAGAGCGGTCAGTCGCCGGCCCTCGATGGCCTGGAGTCGCTCCAGGAGCGACAGGGCGGAGCGCAGTCGCTCGGGGGAAGGGGCCTCGAACCACTCGAACTCGAGCGGATCCCCACCCCAGGCCACGACCTCGAGCGCGGGGCCCGCGAGGTCCACGCGTTCGATCTCCGGCTCGCGCTGCGGGCGCAGGCGGTCACGGGCATCCCACAGGCGCACCGCGTGGCCGGGCCCCGTGCGGCCGGCGCGGCCCTTCCGTTGCTCCGCCGCATCGGCGCTCACGCGCTCGGTCTCCAGCCGGTCCAGCCCCCGCGCGGGGTCGTAACGCAGGACCTTCTGCCAGCCCGAATCGACGACGTGGGTCACGCCGTCGACCGTGATCGAGGTCTCCGCGATGTTCGTGGCCAGGATCACCTTCCGGCCCGGCCCGGGGCGCAGCGCGGCATCCTGCTCGGCCGCGGGGAGAGAGCCGTGCAGCGGGTGGACGGGCAGCCCCGAGAGCCGGGCCTGGACCTCCCGGATCTCGCCCGCCCCGGGCAGGAAGCAGAGGACGTGGCCCCCGGGCTCCTCCATCGCCTGGCGCACCGCCGCCTCGGGCGAGAGGCCGGGAGCGTAGCGCACGTCCACGGGATGGGTGCCTACGTCCACTTCGAGGACGGGGCAGCCTCCGAGGAAGCCCGCGACCGGACCCGCGTCGAGCGTGGCCGACATCACGAGCACGCGCAGGTCGGACCGCGCGGCGAGCGCCTGCTTCAGGAAGGCCAAGGCGAGATCGGCGTGCAGGCTGCGCTCGTGGAACTCGTCGAGGACCACGGTGGCGAAGCCCTCGAGGAGCGCATCGCGCTGCAGCCGGCGGGTCAGGATCCCCTCGGTGGCGACGAGGAGCCGGGTGTCCGCGGAGAGCTGGCGCTCGAAGCGCACCTCGAAGCCCACCTCGCGGCCGAGGGTCTGGCCCTGCTCCGCCGCGATGCGCGCGGCGATCGATCGCGCGGCCACGCGGCGCGGCTGGAGCAGGAACACGGCTCCGTCGTCCACGAGCGCGGGGGGCACCCGGGTGGTCTTGCCCGCTCCCGGGGGGGCAACGAGCACGAGCCGCCGGTGGCGACCCAGGGACTCGCGGATCCCCGACAGGTGGCCGTCGATGGGCAGCGCGGGAACCACGCAGGAATGCTACCGTGAAGCTCTGGTCCTTCTGCGGCCCGGGGTCCCGACCCTTCCCGGCCGGCGGCTCGTCGCCGTCGGCTTCGCGGGCGCCCTCGCCTACCTCGTGGGCCTGGCCCTGCCGTCGGCGACCCTGCGCCTCGCCACCAAGGCGGTCCCCGTCCTTTGTCTGGCGAGGTGGGTCCTCACGGGTGTCGCCGGCCCGCTCGCACGCTTCGTGGCCACGGGCCTCCTCCTCTCCGCCGGGGGCGATGTGCTCCTCGAGCTCGGCCTCTTCCTGCCCGGGCTCGCGGCTTTCCTGCTCGCCCACGTCGCCTATGCCCTCGCCTTCCTCGCGGACTCGAGCCGGGCCGCCGGATGGCGCGCGCTTCCTTTCGCCCTCTACGGGGCAGGGCTCTATCTCCTCCTCCGGCCGCACCTCGGGGCCTTCGCCGTACCCGTCCTCGCCTACGCGGTGGCGATCTCCGTCATGATGTGGCGCGCCGCCGCCCGGATCGACGGCTTCGGTCCGGCGTCGCTCCCCGCCTGGCTGGGCCTCGCCGGCGCCGTGCTCTTCGCGGCGAGCGACACGCTGATCGCGCTGGATCGCTTCCGGGGGAGCATCGCGGGTGTGGGCTACCCGATCATCGTCCTCTACTGGCTCGGCCAGCTCGGCATCGCCGCGTCGGCGGCGCCCCGGCGCACCGGACCGCGGGTTTGATATCCTCGCCGTCGGAGGTCGTGTGACCAGCATTCCCGAAGTCTCGAACGCCCGGACGGTCGCATCCGTGGAGGCCATCCGCGCCCGCTTCCCCGCCCTCGAGCGCCGCCACGACGGACGGCCCGTCGCCTACTTCGACGGTCCCGGAGGCACCCAGGTGCCGCGCGAGGTCGCGGCCGCGGTGAGCGACTACCTGCTCCACCACAACGCGAACACCCACTGGCTCTATCCCACCAGCGCCGAGACCGATGAAGCGCTCCAGGCGGCACGGGCGGCGCTCGCCGACCTCCTGGGCGCGACGCCGGGCGAGATCGTCTTCGGCGCGAACATGACGTCGCTCACCTTCCACCTCGGCCGCGCCCTCGGCCGGCGCTTTTCCCCCGGCGACGAGATCGTGGTCACCGAGCTCGACCACCACGCCAACGCGGACACGTGGCGCGCCCTGGAGCGGGAGCGGGGACTGACCGTTCGCGCGGTGCGCTTCCATCCGGAGTCGGGCGAGCTGGACCTCGAACATTTCGAGCAGACCCTCTCCGCGCGGACACGGCTCGTGGCGATCGGGGCCGCCGCCAACGCCCTGGGCACGATCAACGACGTGCCCCGGCTCGCCGCGCGCGCCCGGGAGCGCGGAGCCCTCGTCTTCGTGGATGCCGTCCACTACGCGCCCCACGCGCTCGTCGACGTCAAGGCCCTCGGCTGCGATTTCCTCGCCTGCTCGGCCTACAAGTTCTACGGGCCCCACGTGGGCGTGCTCTACGGGCGCCACGAGCTTCTCGCGGCGCTGGACGTGCCCAAGTTGGCGCCGGCCTCCGACCTCCCCCCGGAGCACCTGGAGACGGGCACCCTGAATCACGAGGGCATCGTCGGGGCGGGAGCAGCCGTCGACTTCCTGGCCTCCCTGTCCGGAGGAAGCGACCGCCGCGCCGCCCTGGGCCGGACCTTCGCCGCGCTCCACGAGCGCGGGCAGCAGCTCGTCGAGCGGTTGTGGCGGGGGCTCGGGGACGTGCCCGGGGTGACGCTCTACGGCCCGCCGCCCTCGCGCCCGCGCACTCCCACGGTCGCGTTCACCGTCGCCGGCCGGACCGCGGCGGAGGTGGCCACGGCCCTGGCTCGACGAGCCCTCTTCCTGTCGCACGGCGACTTCTACGCGGCCACCGTCATCCAGCGGCTCGGCCAGGCCGAGCACGGCGTCGTCCGTGCCGGCGCCGCCTGCTACACCACCGAGGAGGAAGTGGACCGTCTGCTCGAAGGGGTGGGCGAAATCCAATGATGCGACCCCTGTCGGTCGTCCTCCTGCTTTTCACTCCTCCGTCGGGGGCACAGGACCAGGCGGCCCACAGCCCTCACGAGATGCACGCCGTGCATCGCGACCCCAAGGCCTACATCGCGATGCTCGAGGACCCGGGGCGAGACGCCTACCAGAAGCCCGAGCAGGTGGTGGCTGCGCTCGCCCTGAAGACGGGGGAGGCGGTCGCCGACATCGGAGCAGGCTCCGGCTATTTCACGGTCCGCCTGGCCAAGGCGGTGGGCGACACCGGTTGGGTCTTCGGCGTGGACATCAGTCCGGACATGATCCTGTACCTCAATCGCCGGCTGCGCGAGGTGGGGATCGCGAACGTGCGCACGGTCCTTTCCGCCCCCGACGATCCCCTGCTCCTGGACGCTTCGGTCGACCTTTTCTTCATCTGCGACACCTGGCACCACATCGAGGAGCGGCCGAAGTACCTGGGCCTGATGAAGCGCATGCTGCGGGCGGGGGGGAGGATCGCGATCGTCGACTTCCACAAGCGCCCGCTCCCCTTCGGCCCGCCCCTGGAGATGAAGATCGCCCGCGAGGACGTGGTGAAAGAGATGGAAGGGGCGGGCCTCCGCCTGGCGGCGGAGCACACGTTCCTTCCCTACCAGTACTTCCTGGTGTTCGCGGTGAAGTGAGAGCGGGCCGAAGAAGGCCCTACTTCGTGGCGGCGGACTTGCCGTGGGAGCCGTATTCGAGCTCGCCGGCCTCGATGCGGACGGGCATCCAGTTCTGGGGCGGAGGCAGAGGGCAGGTGGCATAGGCCGTGAAGGCGCACGGGGGGTTGTAGGCCTTGTTGAAGTCCAGCACGATCTTCCCCTGCTTGGGCAGATCCGCGTACAGGAAGCGCCCGGCCGGATAGGTTTCCTTGCCCGAGGTCTGGTCGCGGACGATGAAGAAGAGCTCCTCGGCCTGCGGCTCCTCGAGCACGCCCTCCAGGCGGATCTCCTGCCCGCCCCAGGAGAACACGGCGAAGCCCGGGCTGGGCATGAGCTCGCTCTGCCCGAGGATGTTCGGAACCTTGACCGGGCGGGGCGCCGGGTAGGAAGTGAAGCGGGCGGTGATCCGGTAGTCCTCGCGGACGTCGTACCACCGCAGCCCGGTGAAGGCCTTCCGGGTCGCGCTGTTGTTGTCCTTCAGCCGGACCCCGTACCGCTCGCCGCGCTTGATGATCTGGAACGTCAGGGGCCCCATGACGAGCACGTCGGGGGACCCGCTCTCGTCGGACTTGAGCTCCCTCGTGGTCACCGGCGTCCCCCCCACCGTGGCCTGGACCCCGGGCTGGAGCCTGACCGTGGTCCGGCCCCGGGCGAACACGAACACACCGGCCCGCGCCGGTGCCCCCGCGGGCAGAACCAGATCGCCGGCCGGGTCCGACCCGAAGGCGTTCACACCCTCCTTCAGCCAGAAGAGGCCGGCCACGGTGAGCCATCCCCCGTCGGCCTTCAGGCGGGACTCGCGGTCCTCCCGCCATTTGCGGACCTCGGCCCGGTAGGCTTCGTCGGCCGTCACCCGGCCGGATCCCGCCACCCACACGGACAGAAGAAGTGCCGACCACGCGCCCCGTCGCATCTTCAAATAGAGTACGCGAAGGGACGCGGCCCGTCACGCCGCCCCGGGTCGCCGGTAGCCCGACCCCGCGCGGACGGCCTGAGGCCCGGCCCGGCGGCGAGCCTGTGACCCCCATCCTTGACCCTCCCCGGTGCGGTCGTTATCCTCGCGGGAAGTCGTCTGCACTCAAGGGCAAGCGAGGAGGCGCCGATGGCGACCCGGACCGTGGGGGACACGACGCAGCGCGAGCTTTCCTACCGGAAGCGGCTGATCGAGATCGCCAACCTGATCAACTCCGCCCCCAGCATCCAGGAGATCCTCGTCGACATCAAGGACAAGATCCTGGACCTGGTGGACGCCGAGCGCGTCACCATCTTCGCCCTCGACACCAAGAACCAGGAGCTCTTCTCGCTCTTCAAGGCCGGCCAGGAGGTCAAGGAGATCCGCGTCCCCAAGACCTTCGCGCTCGATCGCGGGCTTCACCGCCCTCTCCCGCAAGACCGTCAACATCCAGAACGCCTACGACGCCGCCGAGCTCGCCCGCCTCCACCCGAACCTCCGCTTCGACTCCCGCTGGGACAAGGCCACCGGGCTTCCGCACGGCCCAGGTCCTCTCCTCGCCCATCCTCTTCGAGAAGTACCTGCTGGGCGTCCTGCAGCTCATCAACAAGCGGGGGGCCGGCTCCTTCAGCCCCAAGGACGAGGAGGCGGCGGAGGAGCTGGCCAAGATCCTGGGGATCGCCTTCTACAACCAGCACCGGGCCGCGCGCACGAACAAGCCGTCCAAGTTCGGCTTCCTCGTGGACAAGGGCCTCATCTCCGAGAAGGACGTCGAGAAGGCGATCACCACCGCGCGGGTCAACCAGATCGACGTGACCAAGGTCCTGGAGGACGACTACAAGATTCCGCGCGAGGAGATCGGCCGCGCCTACGCGCAGTTCTACAACTGCGCGTTCTGGGACCCCCAGGGCCGCACGATGCCCGAGGACCTGAAGGCCCGCCTCCCCATCGACTTCCTGAAGAAGAACATCTGCGCCCCCGTCGAGAAGAAGGAAGGGACGCTCTTCGTGGCGGTCGAGGACCCCTACGACCTGACCCGTCTGGACGCGATCAAGGCCATGAACCTCGCCCCCCGGCACGAGTTCCTGGTCGGGCTCAAGACCGACATCCTCGACTTCGTCCGCGCGAGCTACGGGGACTCCGCCCCGGTGGTCGAGGAGCAGGACCTCGGGCGCATCATCATGGAGCTGGGCACGGGCGAGGAAGACGAGGTCGAAGGCACGGCCGATCCCACCGGGCCCCCCGAGGTGGACGAGACCGACAGCGGGATCGTGAAGCTCGCCAACCAGATCATCATCGACGCGTACAACAAGGGGGCCTCCGACATCCACGTCGAGCCCTACGGCAAGACCGCCCCCACCGTCGTGCGCTTCCGGGTGGACGGGGACTGCCAGAAGTACATCGAGATCCCCGCCCCCCACCGCAACGCGATCGTGCAGCGCTTGAAGATCATGTCCAAGCTCGACATCGCGGAGAAGCGCCGGCCCCAGGACGGCAAGATCCGCTTCAAGGGCCCCATGGGCACGATCGAGCTGCGCGTGGCCACCATCCCCACCACCGGGGGCAACGAGGACGTGGTGATGCGCATCCTCGCCGCCAGCAAGCCCCTCCCCCTCGAGAAGATGGGCTTCTCGGAGTGGAACATCACGCAGTTCAAGAAGATCCTCGAGAAGCCGTACGGCATCTGCCTCGTCGTGGGACCCACCGGCTCCGGCAAGACCACCACGCTGCACTCGGGTCTCGGCTACATCAACAGCGTGGACACGAAGATCTGGACGGCCGAGGACCCGGTCGAGATCACCCAGCCCGGGCTGCGCCAGGTCCAGGTGCACCCCAAGATCGACTTCACGTTCGCGATCGCCATGCGCGCGTTCCTGCGCGCCGACCCCGACGTGATCATGGTCGGCGAGATGCGCGACCACGAGACCGCGGCCACCGGCATCGAGGCCTCGCTCACCGGCCACCTCGTCTTCTCCACCCTCCACACGAACTCCGCCCCCGAGACGATCACGCGGCTGCTCGACATGGACATCGACCCCTTCAACTTCGCGGACGCCCTCCTCGGCATCCTCGCCCAGCGCCTGGTGCGAACCCTGTGCAAGGACTGCAAGGAGGAGTACGCCCCCACCCAGGAGGAGTTCGCGGAGCTGATGCAGGAGTACGGGCTCGAGGCCTGGGACAAGCTGGGGATCCGCTACTCGCCGAGCTTCCGCCTCTACCGGCCCAAGGGCTGCCCCAAGTGCGGGGGGAGCGGGTACAAGGGCCGCATGGGCGTCCACGAGCTGCTCGTGGGCACCGACGAGATGAAGCGCAAGATCCAGAAGCGCGAGCCGGTCGAGAGCCTGCGCAAGCAGGCGATGGCGGACGGGATGACGACGCTCCTGCAGGACGGCATCCAGAAGGTGGTGGCCGGCATCACCGACTTCAAGCAGGTGCGGGCGGTCTGCATCAAGTAGCCTCGCTTCCACAGCGGAGGAAACGATGAGCCTGTCGAGCCGCGTGACCCTGGGGGCGGCCTCCCTCCTTCTTTCGTTCGGCACCGCCGGGGCCGGGGCGGCCGAGGACCCGCCGGTTTCCAGGAAAGGCGACGAGCCGTCCATCGAGCAGGCCGTGGTCGGGGACCCCTTCGAGACGGGGCCCATCGACACCGCTATCCCGCCGGTCGACGCCACCGGCTTCATCCCCGAGTCGCCGGCCTTCCTGGTGAGCCCCTACATCGCGCACGAGGGCCGGTTCACCTGGGGCCTGGACATGCCGTTGCAGCCCCTGAACCTCTTCAGCACGACGAACGAAGGGACCTGGAAGCTTCTCTTCGACCCGGCCCCGGCCATTCTGGAGCACACCGCCTCTCCGCAGCTCCCCGTCTACATGCACGGGATCCTCGACGAAGCCCACGCGCATCAGTCGGAGTTCAAGACGGTGAGCACCAACCTCGACGATGCCCTGCAGGCCTTCGCCGACCTCCTCGGCCCCTCGGTCACGTTCACGCCCAGCTCCGGCCCGCCGAGCTTCTTCGGCTACCGCCCACTGCGCGCGCGCTGGCTGCGCAGCCAGTGGAAGGGCCCCGAGCTCATTCCCCTCCCGGAGACGCAGTTCGTCTATCCCGACTACGCCGCGTTCCGGGACATCCGGCAGCGGGGCGCGCGCCTCTACTGCGCGGCGCGGCGGGGGCAGAGGGAGCAGGACGAGGCCGTCCAGCTCGGTCTCGACGCCACGTCCCTGGGCCGGCGCTCGGCATTCTCGTTCAGTCTGCTGGGGCAGACGATCGATCTCCTTTCCCTCACCTCGACCGTCGTCTTCAACGGTCCGCAGCGCTGCACCGGAGGCGCCTTGGATGCGCCCAGCTGCCTCGGCTCCGGGGGAGCGGCCCCGAGCGACGGCGCCCAGGCCTTCGAGGTCCCCCTCCTGCTCGGCCATCGCTTGACCCCGATTCGCGGCCTGGGGCTGCCCGGATTCGCGGAGATCCAGGTCCCGCTCGTGCTCGTCAGCGGCGACTCGGAAGTGCAGACCGCCACCGACAAGCGTCCCGTGCTGGTCGGCTACCAGTTTGTCTGCCCCCCCTGCCTCCTCGAGCCCCAGTATCAGGTCCTGCACAGCAAGACGTATCGGACGGTCACCCACACCGACGCGGTCTTGAGCGGGAGCCGGGGGTATCACCTCACGGGAAACTTTCCGTTCTTCTTCCTGGGCCCCGTGGAGGTCTCGTTCGGGCTGGACTTCAGCTACAGCTTCGGCGACCTCACGAACCCCCTCGACCGCGTGATCCAGCCGCAGGGGCTCCTGGCCACCTGGCCGCCCCCGACGCGCACGGGCTGGCTCTTCGCCAACCCCGCATCCGGGGGCTGGCGCTATCACGAAGGGCCATGGAGGCTGCGACCCCGGCCGGGAGCCCCGGGCGCGCTCTACGAGTGGAGAATCCTTCCCCACGGCGAGACGATCCCCTACTGGCGCGAGCCCCTCTTCCCTCTCCTGCTTCCCCACGACATTCAAGCCCTCACCGACGACGATCATTCCCTGGCGAGTCGCACCCACGTGCAGCTCGGGGGCACGATCTCGGGCACGCTCGGAGGGGACATCGGCCCGTTCGAAACCACGCTGACGGTCAGCGGGGGCCTCACGGCCACGCTCGACCACGACCACGTGGTGCGCGACGCTCTCATGGCCCAGGCCCCGCCCCCGCCCGTCGGCCCGGTCAGCCCGCCGCCGATGCGTCCCATCACCGCGCTTTCCGTCCGCGCGCGGGCCCAGTCGAGCCTCGACTTCACCGGGCTCTCCGCCCGTATTCATTTCAAGCTGAGCATCCCCTTCTTCGACGACATCGAGTTCGACGAGTCGCTCTTCAGCGTCCCCGGCATACCCCTCGCCTCCCCGCAGGACACGGACGACGAGCTCGATCCCACTCTCCCGAACGACGATGCCCTGGCCCTGCGGCTGGGCACTGGCTCCAAGCTGGGTCAGCCCATGCTGAAGCCGGCGGTGCTCTCGCACCTGCCCCAGGCTTCCGACTTCGAGACGTTCGAGGACGATGTGCCGACCTGCCTCGCCGACCCTGCGCCCAATCCCGACCCCGTCGACCCCTGCCCGGGGGAGGAGCCCCAAGGGACCCCGCCGCACGCGCACGTGTGCCTTTACGGCCCTTCGGGTATCGTGCGGCCGATCGTCCTACAGATCCCGATGGGAGTCTGCTCCAACATCCCCGGGTACCTGAACACGCTCGGTCTTCTCGGCGAACAGCGCGCGTGTGTGGGGCGCTACCTCGCCTTCCTCTGCACCCCCACCACCCAGACCCAGCCCTTCAAGGGCGAGATCGTGGTCTCCCGGCTGTGGGACTTCGACCTGGCGATGAAGGACGATCTCAAGACGATCATCGACCAATGCGTTGCCGCGTTCATCCCCTCCGGCACACCCGGCGCCCAGGGCCAGGCCGAGCAGTTCGTCAAGGGCCTCGTCTCCCCCGCCGTGTGCACCGACCAGGCCAAGAACCTCACGAACAGCGAGGTGTTCGCCTTCCTGCCCGCTTCCGCGCCGGTGGCGACGCCGGCCCCGGCCTGCGCGAACTGACGGCGCGCCCTATTTCTTGCTCCGGGCTCGGTGCGATTGATCGGCACCCCTCCATCACGTAGAGTACGGGCTTCATGCGAAGACTCGCGCCCGGGGCCTGCGCGCTCACCGCGGCCCTTCCGTTCCTGGTCGCCTCCTGCTCGAACGGTTCGCCGCCCACGGTCGTGCCCGCGCCCACGCCCATCGCGACCCCCACGGTGCCGACCGCGCCCACTCCCGGGTCCTCGCGCGTGGTCGAGAAGGGATGCACGCGGGGACACGGCACCGCGGAGGCCTCCTGCTCCCGCTCCTCGAGCCTCTACCTGGCCGACCTCGACGCCGCCATCGAGCAGGTCGTCCGCGAGCACCCGGAGTACTTCAGCCTCGGCGATACGAGGGGCCCCGGCGCCTACCGGATCCTCAGTCGCGACGCCTACACCGCGGCCGTCATCGACGTCCTCGGGGGGCAGGGCCTCTGCGCCGCCCTCGACATGTACCGGGACTTCTTCCTCCTGAAGCGGGGGGACGACGTCTCCGAGCAGTTCGAGATCGAAGGGCCGTCCGGGTTCGTTCGCCGGGGGCAGTCCTCCTACTGGAACTCGTGCCGCCCCGCGGCGTTCCCGCTGGAGGCCACCGCCGTGGTCGTCAAGATGTGGGTGGGCCTCTACGACTTCCAGTGCGACGACGAATCGCAGGCCCCCGCCGCCCCCGAGAAGTCCCTCCCCCTTTCCTGCGACGGCTACGTGACCGCCACCCCCAAGGACAAGAACCTCCGTACCGTCCCCCCCGCGGCCCACGGGTCCGAGATCGAGTGGTTCGTCCGGAACGGCGAGGACCGCATCCGGCTCCTCGACTGGAACCAGCCCTTCAACAAGCGCGTGGTTCCCCTCGTGGCCGGCGAGTTCAGCATCTGCGCGACCGTGCTCGAGGTCACTGGCTGCTTCAACGGCGAGGTCGTCCCGTAGTATCTTCCCGCGCTCGGAGCACGAGCGTGGCGCCTCCTCCCCTCGGAGAAAACGTTCCCAGCCGGGGCAACCGCCTGAGCCGGGCGGTGGGCCGCGCCGTTCTCGCTCTTCTGGGGTGGCGATTCGAGGGCGAGGTCCCCAACCTCCCCCGCGCGATCGCCATCGTGGCCCCGCACACGTCCAACTGGGACTTCGTGGTCGGCCTCGCCGCCATGCTCGCGTTGGGCCTCGACGCGCGGTGGATCGGCAAGGACAGCCTCTTCCGGCCTCCGTTCGGCGCGCTGCTGCGGTGGCTGGGAGGGACCCCGGTCGATCGCGACGCCCCCGAGGGAGCGGTCGAGGACGTCGTGCGGCGGCTGCGGCAGTCCGACCGTCTCTGGGTGGCCCTGTCCCCGGAGGGAACGCGGCGGAAGGTGGAGCGCTGGAAGACGGGCTTCCACCGGATGGCGCGGGGAGCAGGGGCTCCGATCTGGCCGGTCGCGTTCGACTACGCGCGAAAGGCCGTCGTCCTCATGCCGCCGTTTGAGGCCACGGACGATCTCGAGGCCGATCTGCGGGCGCTGCGCGCCCTTCTCCGACCCGAGATGGCCCGCCATCCGGAACAGTTCTGATTGCGGGAGGGCTCGGCCCCCCCGCGGACAGCCTCAGCGGCCGGCCGCGCGGATCTCGTCCCGGACCTGCTCGAGCACCGCACGCACCCCGGCTTCCTCCGCGATCACCTTCCGGTAGTTCCCCTGCTCGTAGGCGAGGATCAGGCCCGCCCCTTCCTGCCGCGCGACCTTCATGCGCGCCAGCAGACGAGCGAGGGCCACCTTGTCGAGGTGCGGTGCGGTCTGCGCGTAGAGATCCTCGAGCTCGTTGAGGCGGCGATCGACGTCGTCCACCACCGCCTGTCCCGCCCGCCGCTCCTCCTCCCGGCGCGCCAGGGCCTGTCTCTGGGCCACGATCGCCTGATCGGTGGCGACGAGCGCCGCCCTGCGCGCCGCCCCGGTAGCGCCGCGGGCGAGCAGGAGGCGAGCCTGGTCCAGCTCCGCCACGGCGGCGCGGTAGGCGGGCAGCTCGTCCCCCGCCCCGTAGGCCCGCGCCGCCTCCAGCGAGTGCGCGGCCGATTCGACGAGCTGGGCCGGCCACGGGCCGATCAGCCCGAATCGGCGCAGCGCGGCCGGGCCCACCAGCAGGAACACGGCCAGGGCGACCGCGCCGATGGCGAGACGACGCAGGAACAGGGAGAGCAGGGGGCTCATGCCGCGACCAATCTAGCAGGCCTGCGGGGGACGGGCCAAGGCGCGTGCTATACTCCCGCTCCCATGGCGAATTTCATGGGCGGGAGCGCCCCCGCGATGGCGGCACAGGTCGCCGATGGATTCATCCTTCTCAGCCTGAACGCGCTGAAGGGCTTCCTTCCCGGCGATTTGAACAGCCTGAAGGTGGAGCTCGACAAGCTGCAGCGGGAGACGCGCGCCGAGGTCCCTCCCCCGGACGACGCCCTGGCCAGCCAGGCCCGCAACCGCCGGATCGCCCGCATCAGCTCCGCCCTCCAGGTCATCCAGGCCAAGCTCACCACGAGGCATTGAAGCTCGCCCCCGAGGCGGCGCTCGTCCTGGTCGCCTACGTGGCGGGCATCACCGCCTTCGGTACCTGGCTGGGACGGAAGCGCCGGTCCGTGCAGGACTACTTCCTGGCCGGACGCACCGTGCCCTGGTGGGCGATCGCCGCCTGCATCGTGGCCACGGAGACGAGCACCCTGACCTTCATCGGCGCCCCCGGCTTCGCCTACGGAGGCAACTGGACCTTCCTCCAGCTGGTGCTCGGCTACGTCCTCGGTCGCTTTCTCATCGCCGCCGTCTTCCTTCCCGCCTATTTCCGAGGCGAGATCTTCACCTCCTACGAGCTGCTGCAGCGGCGCTTCGGAACGCCCGTGCGTTGCACCAGCGCCGCAATCTTCCTCCTCTACCGCACGCTCGGCGACGGCATCCGTCTCCACGCCGCCGCTCTCGTCCTCGCGGTGGCGGCGGGGGTGCCCGAATGGTGGTGCATCGCGATCCTCGGCCTGGCCATGATCCTCTACACCGAGGAGGGCGGAGTCACCGCCACCATCTGGACCGACACCGTCCAGATGGTCGTCTACCTCGCGGGGGCGCTCGTCTGCCTCGTCGCGGTGATGGGCCGGCTGCCCCACGGGGTCGCGGCCGCGCTCTCCTCGGCCGCGGCCGAAGGCAAGCTGCGGGTGCTGGACCTCTCCCTCGATCCCAGCGCCCCCTTCACCCTCGCCGCCGGCCTCGTGGGAGGGATCTTCCTGACCCTGGCCACCCATGGCACCGACCACTACCTCGTGCAGCGGCTCCTCGTGGCTCGAAGCCAGAAGGACGCTTCGCGCGGCCTCGTCCTCTCCGGCTTCCTCGTCTTCGCCCAGTTCGTCCTCTTCCTCTTCCTGGGAACGCTGCTCTGGGCCCACTACGGGGGCCGTGCGTTCGCCCGCACCGACGAAGTGCTGCCCACGTTCGCCGCCACCGAGCTTCCCGCGGTGGGCACCGGCTTCATCCTGGCCGCGATCGTGGCGGCCGCGCTCTCCCCCTCGCTGAACTCGATGGCCTCGACCACCCTGCGCGACTTCTACGTCCCCTACTTCCGGCCCCGTGCCGGTGAGGCCGAGCAGATGCGGGTGGCCCGAATCTTTACCGTGGTGTGGGGCGTCCTGCAGATGGGCGTCGCGTTCCTCGCCCAGAACCTCGACTCTGCCTTGCAGGCCGGCCTCGCGGCCCTGGGCTATGCGTCGGGCCCCACCGTCGGGGCCTTCCTTCTCGGCATCCTCACGCGCACCGCCACCACCGCGGGGACCCTCACCGGAATGGTGGCCGGCCTCGCCCTGAGCCTCGGCGCAGGCGCCCTCGCCCCCACCCTGCTCGGACGACCCGGGGTCGCCTGGACCTGGAACGTCGCCACCGGCGCCGTGTCCACCTTCGCGATCGGTCTCGCGGTCAGCCGGCTCTTCCCTCCTCGGGCAGGCGCAGAAGACACCGCGGAGAGGGCGGGCGAGCGTGGGTGAGGCAATTGTAGTAATGTATTAATACATTGTCTATAGACTTGCGTCTTCACCTACATGCCGGCTCCGGGGAGCCCGCCTACCTGCAGCTCATCCGCCAGCTCAAGCATGCGATGACGACCCGCTCCTTGAATGCCGGAGATCGCCTGCCCACGGTGCGCGCCCTCGCCCGGCAGGTGAAGCTGAACCCCAACACGGTGGCGCGCGCCTACCGCGAACTGGCGCGAGACGGTCTGATCGAGGGGGGGCCGGGTCGCGGCACGTTCGTCACGGCCACCCCCTCGCCCCTGGCCGCTGCGCAACGTCGTGGCGGCCTGGAACCCTTCGTGGAGCGGTTGGTCTCCGAGGGGCGGCTCCTGGGGCTCTCGGATACGGAGATGAGAGGCCTCGTGCAGAAGGCGCTCCGCGACCACGGGCGGGCCAGGCCCGCCTCGCCCAAGAGACGGTAAGGCGCCCCCACGGCGAGCCGACGTCACCGTGGGGGCTCTCCGGCTATTGCACCTGCCCCCGGATCTCACCCGAGCCGAAGGCGGTGGTATGCACGTTCGCGTAGCCCGCGCCCTCGCGGAGGGCACGGATGAACTCCCCGAACTCGCCCACGGTAATGCCTTGAGCGCCGGCCTGGATGATGTTGGCGGCCGTGATGTCCCCTTCCACCGAGCCCCCGGGAGCCAGCGGGCAGGCCGGAGCGAGTCCCGTCGGATCCGTCAGGGTTCCCGAACAGAGCCATACCATGATGTTCCCGTTGGTATGTCTCTCCCCGAAATGGATGTGGGACTGGGTCACGGTTGCGGAAAGCCCCGAGTAAGACAGCCGGTAATGGAGGCTGTCACCGTCGTGGTTGAGGCGGGCCCGGAACGTTCCTTCGGCGTTGCTGGAGATGGAGGGCACCTCGTTGAAGCTGCGCAGCTTGGCCGAGAACCTATTCTGCTCATGATCATTATCATCCGCAGTCACCACCACTGGGGAGGGCAACATCACTGTACTGGCGAGGATCGCTCCTGCGATGAGGGTCAAAGGCCGCATTCGCTCCATCGATACTCCTCCTGTCTAAGGTCTCCGGTGGCTCCCCCGGATCTTCTGCAATCGGGGTGCCGGCGGTCGAGGGCCGGGATTGCGCCTTGTCGGCGGAGTTGGTCATTACGTCATTACGAAGAGCGTCGCGGCCGCTTACGGGATTGGTAACGTCATGCGACGCCGCCGGGCGGGGGCGCTCAGTACAGCCGAGTCGCCATCCGTTCGCGGGCGAACGCATCGAGCCCCGGAAGATCTGCAGCCAGGATCACTTTCAAGGAGTCGCCCCGCTCGATTGCGCGGCGGACCCGGCGCGTGCCCAGGAGGGTGTCGAGCCACTCCCCATCCCGCGTCCAGCGGACCTCAGGCTGGGTGGAGCGCAGGGCGATGAGCAGTGAGATGCCGAAGGCGTAGGGGCGGACCCTCCGCGTATCGGTGACGTGGATGCGGAAGCCCTGACAGCGCTCGCCGGAGTGCTTGGGTTCCCGAGCGGCGGGCGACGGGGTGGGGACGAACGTCACCGGCTCCAGGCGGAGTCCCGGAGCCTTCAGGGCGGCCAGGAGCGTGTCCGTCCGAAGCCACGGGGCACCGACGAGAACGAAGGGCGACTCCGCGCCCCGGCCCTCGGAGACGTTCGTGGCTTCGACCAGGCCGGTCCCCGGGTAGACGAGCGCCGCTTCCGCGGTACGAAGGTTGGGGGAGGGCGGGACCCACCGGCGTCCAGTGTCGGCCCACGTCATCCACCGCTTCCAGCCGCTCATCTCGACCACGGTCAGACGGGCGGGACTCTCCCGTCGCGAGTTGGCGTAACGAGCCATCTCGCCGAGGGTGAGGCCATGGACGAGGGGGCCGGGAGCCATGTTGACGAGCCGGACGGGGAGGTCCTCGGCGGGGTCGCGCAGGGGCCCGGCGGTGCGCGCTCCGCCGAGGGGATTTGGCCGATCCAGCACCACCAGCTCGATCCCGGCCTCCGCCGCCGCGTCCAGGCACAGGAGCATCGTGCTCGCGTACGTGTAGAAGCGGACGCCCGCGTCCTGCAGGTCGACCACGAGCACGTCGAGCCCGGCGAGGTCCTCCGGCCTCGGCCGGGTGTGGTCGCCGTAGAGGCTGACCACGGGCAGACCGGTGGCCGCGTCCGTGCCGCTCTCGACCTTCTCGCCCGCGGCCGCGGTTCCCCGGAGCCCGTGCTCGGGCCCGAAGAGCCGGCGCACGTTCACGCCGCGCCCTCGAAGCACCTCCACGGCATGCCGGCCGTCCGCGGTCACGGAGGCGGCGTGGGCCACGAGCCCCACGCGCTTGTCGAGAAGGGGCCGTCCCCCGTCCGCCTCCACCCGCTCGAGCCCCACGCGAACGACGGGGGCCGTCCCCAGGAGTGCCAGGAGCAGGCCGAGGATCAAGGGACGAGCGCGCCCACGATCGCGTCCGCCAGCGAAGCCCGCACCTGCCGGATCGCGCTGTTCTCGCGGGTCGGATGGACACGGTTGGTGAGCAGGACCACGAACAGCCGGCGATGCGGATCCATCCAGAGCGAGGTGCCCGTGAACCCGGTGTGGCCGAAAGAGTCCGGGGAGAGCCGGCTCCCCGCCGAGGAGTACCCCGCCGCGCCCGGAGTCGAGCTGCGCGCCCCCGTCTCGTCGGCGGCGGTGTCCCAGCCGAGCGCGCGCGTGGAGCCGGGGATGCCCGCGCGCCGCGTGAAGCGCTCCACCGTGGCGCGGGAGACGATGCGGTGGTTGTCGTAGACTCCCCCGTTCAGCAGCATCTGGGCGAAGCGGGAGAGGTCGGGGGCGGTGCCGAAGAGCCCGGCGTGGGGCGCTATTCCCCCCAGAGCAAAGGCGTTCTCGTCGTGGACTTCACCAATCACCACCCGGCCGCGCCACGGATCGTACTCGGTCGGGGCGATGCGACCGACGAGCGCGGCCGGGGGGTGATATGTGGTGTCTTTCATGCCCAGCGGTTCAAATATCCTTTTCCTCGCAAAAGTCTCCAGCGACTCCCCGGCCACCCGTTCGAGGATCTCCCCGAGCAGCAGCACCCCCAGATCGCTGTAGACCGACTGCGTCCCCGGCTCGTAGGCCAGGTCCATGGCCTGGATGCGCTGGAGGTACTCGGGCTTCGTCTTCAGCTCCTTGTAGAGCGGCGCCCACCAGTCGATGCCGGAGGAATGCGTGAGGAGCTGGGCGACCGTGACCTTGTCCTTGCCCCCTCCGCGGAAGGCGGGCAGGAAGGCCGACACGCGCTTGTCGAGGTCGAGCTTCCCCTCGTCCACCAGGATCATGGCCATGGTGGTGGTGACCACCACCTTGGTCAGGCTCGCCAGGTCGTAGAGCGTGTCATCGTGCACTTCGGCCGCTCCCGGCTCGTAGGACAAGCGGCCGAAGGGGCGCAGGTGGACGAGCGCACCGTCCTTGCCCACCGCGACGACGGCACCCGGAAAGGCCCGGTCGCGGACGGCGTCCTCCAGGACCGCGTCCACCTCCTTGAGCCCGTCGGGCCGGAAGCCCACCTCCTCGGGGCGCGCCGAGCGCAGCGTCATGTCGTGCTTCGGGACCTCCAGGCCGTGCCCGTAGGGATAGAGACCCGGCAGCGTCACCGGGAGCTTTCCGCCGACAGCATACTCCCCGAAGAGCGCGCCCACGGCCGCATGCTGGCTCGACTCCGCCCCGCCATAGGCGACCACGTACACGGGCACGTCGGGGAACTGGCGCAGCAGGTAGGGGCTGCCGAACGACACCACGATCACGGGCCGGCCCGCCCGCACCAGCTCCTCGAGCAGGCGGGCGTGGCTTTCCGACATGTCCACGCTGCCCCGCGCCCCCGCCACCCGCACGAAGCAGGAGGCGAGCACGTGCGTGAATTGCGGGGCCCGCGCGACGAGCGTCGAGGTCGTCTCCGCCGAGACCTCCGGCCCCAGGCTCACGGTCTCCACGGGAATGCGCCGCGCCTCGAGCTCGTCCTCCGGGATGCCGAGGAGCAGCGGGTTCCGCACGTCGCTGGAGAGGACGAGATGGAGCAGGCGCAGGTCGCTCTCCGCGTGGAGCGGGAGCACGCCCCCCTCGTTGCGCACCACCGTGATCGAGGCCCGCGCGATGTCGAGGGACCGGGCCATGTCCTCGGGCCGCTGCAGGCTCTTGAGCGTCGCCTCCGTGTCCACCCGCCGGTTCCGATCGAGGCCCAGCCGCTCCTTCGTCTCCAGGATCCTTTGCACGGACTCGTCGATCCGACCTTCGGTGAGCTGGCCTTCCTTCACCGCCCGCACCAGCGACTGCACGGCCACCTCCGGCTCCGGAGGCAGGAGCACGAGGTCCGCCCCCGCCTGTACCGCCCGCACCGCGGCTTCCCCGGTCCAGGCCGGACGCACGCCCGCCATGTCCATGGCGTCGGTGACGAGGAGGCCGGTGAAGCCCAGCTCGCTCCGGAGCACGTCCGCGATGGGCAGCGAGAGCGTGGCCGGCGTGTCGGAGGGATCGAGGGCGTGGACCGCGATGTGGCCCATCATCACCCAGTCCACCCCCGCCTCCACCGCCCCCCGGAAGGGACGCAGCTCGACCGCGGTGAGGCGCGCGCGGTCCGCGTCGACGGTGGCGATCTGGAGATGCGAGTCGACCGCAGTGTCGCCGTGACCCGGGAAGTGCTTGGCGGTGGTGAGGAGCCCGCCCGACTTCGCCCCCCGCACGAACGCGCCCACCATCTGCGCCACCAGCTCCGGGTCCTCGCCGAAGGAGCGGATGTTGATCACCGGGTTCGAGGGGTTGTTGTTGACGTCGGCCACGGGGGCGAAGGCCCATTGGATGCCCAGGGCCCGGCCCTCGCGGGCCGCGACCTCTCCCGCAAAGTGCGCGGCGTCCGCCGAGCGCGTGGCCCCGATGGCCATGGCGAAGGGAAGGGGCACGACGCCGCGCCGGATGCGGAAGGCGAGCCCGCGCTCCATGTCCGCGGCCACGAGGAGCGGAAGGGCCGAAGCGCCCTGCAGCTCGTTGAGGAGGCGCGGGAGCGAGCCCACCTCGGAGTCGAACACCACCAGCGTGCCCACCTTCAGCGTGCGGACCTGCTGCAGCAGCCGCTGGGCGGACGCGGAGGCGGGGTTGCGCGGGAGCCCGGTGACCCGCACCCCGATCATCTGCCCGACCTTCTCGAGGAGGCTCAGCCGGGCGAGGGTCGCCCTCGCCCAGGGATACGAAGGGGGGGGACTGGCGGCGGCGGGCGGCTGCTGCTTGCCGGGATGGCGGCAGGCGACGGCGGCGAGGAGGACGAGGACGGCCCTCCCCGCGGGCTTCAACGCGAGCCCGCGCTCCCCCCCGCCGTGCGTGGCCCCGCAGCGATCGCGGGGGGCGGCGGGAAGGCCGCGTCGCGCAGCCTCTTCATGTCGGCGCTCGCCAGCGATTCGTGGGAGAAGAGCACGACGCCCATCGCCCCCGATTCGCGCGCCACCTGGATCTTCTCCACGATGCCGGGGAGGTCGAGCCGATAAGCCCCGATACCGGCCCAGAGCCGCTGACCCTCGCGGACGAGGGCGCGCGCCTGCTCCACCTGGGCCCGGAAGATCCGGCTGTCGGGGGTGTAGGCCATCGGGATGACGGCATCCAGCAGGCCCTCCGACAGCCACTGCGGCCAGGCCTGGTAGCGGTGAGCGACCGCCTGCGCCTCGTCCGGCGTGACCGCGGCCGACACCACCAGGCCGGGCCGCTCGCTGCGCGCCGCTCGCGCCAGCCGCGAGGCGAGCACGGTCACCGTGCTCCGGCGGTAGTCGTCCCAGGCCGCGGGGTTGCGCCCGGGGCCGCCCAGGAGGTCGCCCCCGCCGGCCAGACGACGGAAGGCCTCGAGGGCGGAGGGCGAGTAGTCGTAATCGGGACCCGGGTAGCGGATGAAGTCGAGATGCAGGCCGTCCAGCGGATACGAGCGCACGATCTCGCGGACCACCGCCTCCAGGTGCTCCGACACCCCGAGCGCGGACGGCGAGAGGTAGTAGCCCTCCACGTCGGGGTCGCCCTTCGCGAGGCCCGCGAGCCGGGCGAGGGCGACGGGGGACGCGTTGAGCGCGGCCCCGGCCGCCGACCGCGGCACCATCACCCAATCGGGGTGCTGCAGAAGCACGTGCCCCTCGGGCAGCGGCTGTCCGAAGTGGGCGGTCAGGAGGACGTTGACCCAGGCGTGCACGTCGAGCCCGCGGGCGCGGGCCCGATCGACGAGGCGCGCGAAGGGATCGAAGCTCGCGGGCTGCCCGGAGAGCAGGACGCTGCGGGGGACAAGCCGCGAGTCGTAGAAGGCGTCGCCCCGCCCACGCACCTGCACGAAGAGCGCGTTGAAGCCCGCCTCCGCCGCCTCGTCCACCACGCGGTCCACCTCAGCGGGAGAGACGAGCGCGGTGCGCACCACCCAGAGGCCGCGCAGCTCCCGGGCCGCCCTCTCCGCGGAGAAGAGGGGCCCGGGAAGGATGGAGAGCGCGACAAGCGCGGGCAGAAGCCGCATGGAGTAATCCCGGATGTTAACAGTCGCTTAACGCCGCGGCAAGCCGGATCTCAAGGCGCGTGCTGCCCTTTCGCGCGGTCACGGGCGTACCAGGTGATCGCTGAAGCGGGCCCGGCGACGCTCGCCGCCTTCCGGAACCCGCTGCCCTCACCCAGCCAGGCGACGGGCTCGGGGCCCGCATCGCCGGGCAATGCGAGGTGGGTAATGCCGAGGCGGTCGAGGACCTGCCGTCTCGTTTCCGGAGTGGCCTCGCGGTAGAAGCTGCGCATCTCGGCGCTCCGCTCGGCGAAGCCGTGCGCGGCCTCGTGGGCCACGGCGGCGCGGCACGCGCTCCGCCCGATCGCATAGAGGCTGATGTCCGGAGGGGCGTAGAGGACGTCGCCCGGGCGGCAGAGCGGGCGGAGCGCTTCCGCCGCCTCCATCAGGTCGCGCGGAGGGAACCAGTGGGGATCCGGCTGGAGCACGATGCGCGTGGCGACGACCGCTGTCGAGGCGAAGGCCACCGCCACCACGGCCGTGATCGCGGGTGGCCATCGCGCCAGCGCCAGCGCGGCCAGGATCAGGAGCGGCGCTCCCAGGCCCACGAGGAGCTGGCCCGAGAACCCCTCCTGCCGCAGCAGGATGATGGCCAGACCCAGCCCCACCCAGATCCACAGGTGGATGCGGGCGCGGCCCTGAGGATCGGCTCGCGACGGACTGGGTGCGAAAACGGCGAGCGCCGCCGCCGGGGCCAGCGCCCAGACGAACAGCGTCGCCGGCGGGAAGGCGTAGCGCGCGCGGATGCCCGCGAACGTCGGGCCGGCGAAGAAGAAGACCCAGACGTCGTAGGCGAGGGCGGGGAGGAGTCCCAGGAGCGGCAGCAGGAGCCGGAGCCACCGCCGGGGCGGCTCGACGGCGGCCACGGAGAGCGTGCGCACCGCACCGAGCGTCACCACGTCGTAGGGGCGAACGAGCGCGAGCACGGTGCCCAGAGCCGCGCCGAGCCAGGAGGAGCCGCGCTCGAAGGCGAGGAGACCCCACATGAGGAGCGCGGTGCCCGCGGTGAAGTGCGGGTTGGCGAGAAACCCCATGAAGGGGAAGCAGCCGGTCGAGAGGTCGAGGCTGTCTCCCACCGGTCGGTGGGTGAGCTCGAAGATGAGCCCGCCCAGACCGCCTCCGGTGGCCACGAGGAGCAGCGCTCCGAGCCGATGGGAGGCGGGCAGGCCCGCTCGCGACAGCCAGGCCTCCGCCGCCGCCAGCAGGGCCAGGGAGGCCAGCACTCCGAAGAGGCGATAGGCGAGGAAGGGACGGTGACCCAATGCTGCGGAAAGCCGCCCGGTCGCCCACCACTCCAGATTCACGAGAAGAGCGGAATGGGGCGCGGGCTCGAGCTTGTTCTGGAACAGGAAGGCGCCGTCCTCGGCCTGCTGCACGTAGGACACGTAGTTGTAGAAGTCGTCCAGCCAGTGAAACGTGCCCGCGAAGACGCGGCCGGGAGGCGGCGAGGCCGCTGCGCGCAGGTAGGGAACGTTGACCCACGCGGCGACGAGCAGCCAGACCACGAGCAGGGGGCCGGCTCGGGTCAGCTTCGCGCGCAGATGTCGTTCACTCGAGGCTTCCTCCGCCACGCCTCTAGGCTCTAGGCCACCGGCCGCACCCACACCTCTTCGCCCTCGCGCAGCCCCAGCTCGGTGAAGGCGGCGCGGGGCAGGCTCACATCGCGGCCGAGGCCCGCGCGGAAGGACACGGGCAGCCGGCGCCCCTTGCGCGCGAAGTTGCGCACCTCGACGCGCAGGATCCCCTCGGCAAAGCGGCTCATGAGCCGCCATTCCTGCTCGAGGCGGTCGTCCACCTCCGCCGCATCCTTGCCGAAGCGTCCCTGCACCTGCGCGCGGAGCGTCTTCTGCGAATCCACGGGCTCCAGGAAGCCGGCCTCGGTCAGCTCGAAGAGGATGCGTTGGACGTCGGGGCGGGGCCGCCCCGAGACTTCCAGCACGTCGCGGACGTCGCGCACCCCGTCCACCGCGCGGAGCACGCTCCACTCCGCGGCCCCGAGCAGGAAGCGCTTCTCCCCTTCCGGCCCCCGTGCCGCCTGGAATATCACCCGGTCGTGCGGGATGAGCTCGTTCATGCGGTGAAAGGCCTCTCCGGTCCGGAGTCCTTCGAGGATGAGGACGTCCACGCCCAGGGTGACGTTGGGCTCGATGACTTTCTCCTCCGGCACGAACGCGAGCTGCCCGTCCTTCCAGCCGAAGAGGTCGAGGATGGCATCGTCTCCCTGCAGCCGGCCGGCGGTGGCGTGCACCACCTCGCCATGCTGGAGCCGGATCAGGGTCTGTCGCCCGGCGGCGGAAGCGGTGAGGAGGCCCGTCTTCCCCGAGCCCGCGAACAGCCGGAGGACGTCGCCAAAGGCGACGTCGCTGAGGTTGCCGATGAGCGACATGCCCGCCGGTTACGCTATCATGTTTTGTGCCAACGCCATGACCGCGATCCTCCTGGCCGCGCTCCTCGCCTCGCCCGAGACGGACGCGCGGCTGGCGGAGAGCCTCGTGCGGCGCCTCGAAGAGCGCCGGGCCCGCGCCCAGGACCTCAGCGCACGCTTCGTGCAGAGCTATCGCTCCGGGATCCTGGGACGGGAGGTGGTGGAGCGCGGGGTGGTGCGCCTCAAGCGCCCGGGGCGCATGCTCTGGGAGTACAAGGACCCCGAGAAGAAGACCTTCGTGTCCGACGGGCGGAGCTACTATTTCTACGTGCCCGCCGATCGCCAGGTGATCGTGCGCGACCAGGACGAGGAGCGCGGGGTGGCGACGCTGCTCCTCTCCGGCAACGGCGGGATCCTGGAGCAGTTCGAGGCGCGCCTGGACACGGCTCCCGCGGAGGGCATCTTCCGGCTGCGCCTCTCGCCCCGCAAGACGGACCCCGAGATCGAGGTGGTGCTCGTCGACGTCGAGCCGTCGGGGCTCGTGCGGGCCATCCAGGTGGACGACGCCCAGGGCAACCGCAGCCGCTTCCGGTTCGACGACGTGCGCGAGAACACGGGGCTCCCCGACCGCCTGTTCCACTTCGAGGTCCCCCCGGGCGTGGAGGTGATCCGAGGATGAGGCGCGCGCTCCTGCTCGTCGCCGTGGCCGCGCTCGCCGGCTGCGCGACCTCCGCCGCCTTCCGCGCGGGAGAGAAGGCGGACCGGCTGCACGACTACGACCGGGCCGTGCTCGAGTACTCGAAGGCGGTCACGGAGCACCCCGACAACGTCCAGTACCGGCGCTCCCTGGAGGCCGCCCGCATCCGGGCCGCCTCCGAGCACACGATCACGGCGCGTCGTCTGGCGGGGCGGGGTCTTTACAAGGAGGCCATGGACGAGTACCGCCTGGCCCTCGACCTCAACCCGGCCTCGACCACGCTCCCCGCCGAGATCCACGAGCTCGAGGCGCAGCGCGAGGCAGGAGCCAAGGCCCTCGCCTTCACCGACCTCAAGGAACGGGCGAGAGAGAAATCGCTCCCCGGCCTCTCCCTCGGGCCGGCGGCCCGCGAGCCCCTCGGGCTCGTCTTCCGGGGGGCGAACCTGCGCGAGGCCTACCAGGCGCTGGGCAAGGCGGTGGGCGTGAACTTCGTCTTCGATCCCCAGCTCCAGGACACCACGATCAGCCTGGACCTCCGCGATGTGCCGTTCGAGCAGGCGATGAACGCGCTGGGCAGCACCGGACGCACGTTCTACCGGGTGGTGGACGCCCAGGTCGTCTCCGTCATTCCCGACACCCCGGCCAAGCGGCGCGAGTACGAGCAGCAGGTCGTGAAGACGCTCTTCCTCTCCAACGCGGACCTCAAGGAGACGATCGACCTCCTGCGCATCGTCCTGGGGGCGCGGCGGGTGGCCCCGCTGGGAGGAGCCAACGCCCTCACGATCAGCGACACCCCCGACAAGGTGGCGGCCGCCGAGCGGATCGTGGAGATCGTGGACAAGCGCAAGGCCGAGGTCATGGTGGAGGTGGAGATCCTCGAGGTCGACCGGAACAAGCTCAAGGACTACGGCATCCAGATCACCTCGGGACAGCCGGGCTACGAGGGGGTGGTGGGAGCCATCTTCCCCGACCCCAGCAAGACCTACACCCTCGACTCGAACCCCTACGCCGCGTCCAACCTCGTGGTCACGGCCCTCCCCGGCGTAATCTACCGGCTGCTCCAGACGGACTCCAGCACCCGTCTCCTCGCCAATCCGCAGCTCCGCTCGAGCGAGGGCCAGACCGCGCAGGCCCGGTTCGGAGACCAGGTGCCGGTGCCCGTCACCACCTTCAACGCCATCGCCACCGGCGGCATCGCCCAGCAGCCCATCACCTCTTTCGAGTACAAGAACGTGGGCGTCAACATCGACATCACACCCCGCGTACACCACGACGGCGAGGTCTCGCTGCTCCTCAAGGTGGACATCTCCTCGGTCGGGCCCCCGGGGTACCAGGGCCTCCCCACCTTCAACAGCCGCACCGTGACCTCGGTCATCCGCCTCAAGGACGGCGAAACCAACATCCTGGCCGGTCTCATCCTCGACCGCGAGCGCACCAGCATGACCGGCCTCCCCGGCCTCGCCAGCATCCCGTTCCTCGGCCGCCTCTTCGCTCGCAACGAGAAGGAGGTCCAGGAGACCGACATCGTCATGACCCTCACCCCCCACGTGGTCCGCCGGCCGGAGATCCGGGAGGAGGACCTGCGGTCGTTCCTGGTCGGGGGGGAGAGCTCGCCCCTCCTGTTCGACGTGCCGGCGGCGCCGGTGACGCCGTCCCCCCGTGAGGCCCCGCCCCGCATCGAGCCGATCCGGCCGCCCTCGCCGCCGCCCACGTCGCCGAACCTGGACCGATAGGATCAAGCGGTCGCCCGTCCCGGTGCGCACGTTCCGCGGTCCCGCGACGCGCTCCAAGCCAGGATTCGCTCGGCCAGGGGAACCGCCTCCGCGATGCACGCGTTCAGGGCCACGCCTCGGTAGGAGCTCCCGGCGAGGAAAAGGCCGGGGTGGTCGTCCGCCAGGCGCCGCTCCAGGCGGTCGAGCCGGGCGAGGTGCCCCACCGTGTATTGCGGGATCCCGGCGCGATGGCGGACGATCCGCACGAACCGGGGGGGCGCCACAAGACCCAGGGTCGTCAGCAGGCCCGCCCGCACGCGCGCGAGGAGCGCGTCGTCCGGGAGGTCGAGGGCCTCGGGGTCGGAGGCCCCGCCCACCATTGCCCGCAGCAGGACCGCGCCCTCCGGAGCTCGGCCGGGGAAGATGCTGGACTCCCAGAGCACGCCCAGGAGCTTCGGTCCCTCCCCGCGGGGCACGAGGAAACCGAACCCGTCGAGAGCACGGGGGAGCGAGGATGCTTCGTAGCCCAGGCCGATGACGCCGACGGGAACGGCGGGAATCTCCCGCAGGAGCGCGGCCGCGGCGGCGTCGGTCCCCTCGAGGAGACGTGCGCTCTCCCCGGCGGGGCCGGCGAGCACGACCGCATCCGCCGCCACCAGGGACCCGTCCGCCAGCTCGAGCCGATAGCGCGCCGACCCGTCACGATCGGCGGTCCGCGCGAGAAGTGCTCGGACCGCGGCGGCGGTGCGCAGGGACGGGCCGAGAGCCCGGGCCAGCGCCCGGACGAGCTCCTCGGTCCCGTCACGGAACGAGGTGAGCCGGCCGAGCGGTGAAGGGCGGGGCGTCCCTCCGGCCCGTCGACGTCGGCCCAGGGCGAGCAGGGCCCGGACGAGGCCGCCGTGCTCGGTCTCCAGCGCGAGCAGCCGTGGAAAGCAGGCGGCAAGCGAGAGCTGACGGGGATCGCCCGCGAAGACGCCGGTGACCATGGGGCCCACGAAGACGGCAGCGGCCTCCGCTCCGATGCGCCGGGTCGCGAACGCGTCGATGGTCTCCTCGCCCTCCGGCCGCGGGCGCGCCCACGGCTCCAGGGCGAGTCGCGCCTTGCCCGGCCAGGAAAGGAGGCGGCTCCGCAGGAGGGACACCGGGCCCCCGGGCACGCGGTGAAGGCGCCCGGCTCGGAAGATGTAGCGTCGGCGCGCCTCGTCCCGGCTCGGGAGCAGGCGGTCTTCGAGACCCAGCGCCCCGACCAGGGCCAGCGTTTCGGGAGCATCGTCCAGGAAGCCGTTGGGCCCCCATTCGAAGCGAAAGCCGTCCGCCTCCTCCGTACGGATGTGACCGCCGGAACGGCCGGCGCGCTCGAGCACGCTCACCGCCACCCTGCCGTCCCGGGCCAGGCGGTGGGCGAGGGTCAGGCCTGCGATCCCTCCGCCGACGACGGCCACGCGCGTCACGGCCGCGCCTCCAGCTCCCGCCCCACCAGGCGCGTGAGCGCCTCCACGTAGAGGGGGTGCGTGTTGAGGGCCTCCGAGCGGCGATAGACGCCGATGCCCGCCTTGCGGGCGCGGTCCGCGAAGAGGAGGTCGACTTCGTAGAGCGTCTCGATGTGGTCGGAGACGAAGGAAAGCGGCACCACCAGCACCTCGAGCACTCCTTCGCGCCCGAGCGCGTCGAGCACGGCGTCGGTGCCGGGGCCCGTCCAGCGCACGGGCCCGGTTCGGGACTGGTAGCCGAGGAGGTGGCGGTTGCCGTTGCCGAGACGGGCGAGGACGCCGCGACGCGTGGCCTCGATCTCCTGCACGTAGGGATCCCCCCGGTCCACGAAGCTCTGGGGCAGGCCGTGCGCGCTGAAGAGAAGGACCACGCGAGCCCGGCTCTCCACCGGGAAGGTCTCGAGGCCACGCCGCACCGTGTCGGCCAGGGCCTCGAGGTAGAGCGGGTCCGTCGCGTAGGAAGAGACGGAGGAGACCGCGAACGAAGTGTCGCGGAAGCGCGGCCCGGCGAGGACGCGTCGCAGCTCGTTCTCCGAGGACCCGGTGGTGGCGCGCGAGTAGTGCGGATAGAGGGTCAAGGTGACGAGCCTGGAGATTCCGTCCTGCCGGGCCGCGGCCAGGGCCTCTTCCGTGGAGGGCCCCCAGTAGCGCATGGCCAGGTACACGCGGAAGCGGCCGGGCGCGTCGCGGTTCAGGCGAGCCTCGAGGGCCTCGGCCTGGGCGCGGGTGAGGCGGATCTGCGGCGAGCCTCCGCCGATGAGCGCGTAGTTGGCGCGGACCGCGGGCCCGCGGAAACGAGCCAGGAGCCTCGCGAAGAGGGGCTGGGCGAGTGCCCCCAGGGGCAGCTCGATGATCTCGCGATCGGAGAAGAGGCGGACCAGGAAGGGCTCGACCTCCTCCTGGCGCTCCGGCCCCCCGAGGTTGAGGAGCACGACGCCCACCTCGGGCCGGGCCGCCATCGGCTAGACCGTCCTCGAAAACACGGGCCGGTCCGAGGCTCGCCCGCGGAGGTGGCGGTCGAAGGTCATGCAGACATTGCGCACGAGCAGTCGCCCCACCGGCGTCACCTCCAGCCGCCCCCGCCGCATCTCCAGCAGCCCGTCCGCGACGGGACCCCCCGCCGCTTCCAGCTCCCGCAGCTCGGCCTCGAAGTAGCGCGAGAAGTCGATCCCGAACCGGCGTTCCACCTCCCCGACCTCGAGACGCAGGTTGCACATGATCTCGGTGATGACGAAACGGCGGATGCGGTCGTCCTCGTCGAGGGCGTAGCCCCGCTCGATGGGAAAGCGCCCACGATCCAGGGTGGCGTAGTACGTGCTCAGCTTCTTCGTGTTCTGGGCGAAAGCCCCGCCCACGTCGCCGATCGCGGAAACGCCCGCCCCCACCATGTCCGTCGCGGGGCGCGTCGTGTAGCCCATGAAGTTGCGATGGAGGCGGCCCGCTTCCGCGGCCACCGCGAGCTCGTCCCCGGGCAGCGCGAAGTGGTCCATCCCGATCGGCCGGTAGCCGGTCTCGAGCAGCGACTCGGCGGCGGCGAGGAAGAGATCGATCTTGAGCGCTGGCGAGGGCAGGTCGCCGGGGTCGATGCGGCGCTGGTTCCCGCGGATCCAGGGGACGTGGGCGTAGGAGTAGACCGCGACCCGGTCGGGACGCATTGCGATCACCGCGTCCAGGGTCCGGGCAAAGCGCTCCCGGGTCTGGAAGGGGAGCCCGTAGATGAGGTCGACGTTGATGGACTCGAAGCCGAGGGCCCGAGCCTCCGCGAAGAGCGCGCGGGTCAGCTCCTCGCTCTGGAGGCGGTTCACCGCCTGCTGCACGACGGGGTCGAAGTCCTGTACCCCCAGGGACAGGCGGTTGAAGCCCAGGTGTCGGAGCCGCTCGAGCTGGGCGGCGCTGGTGACGCGGGGGTCCACCTCGATGGCCATCTCCGCTCCCCGCTCGATCTCGAAGTGCCGCACGACGACGGCGTGCAGGGCGGTGATCTCGTCCGGGGAAAGGTAGGTCGGGGTCCCGCCTCCCCAGTGGTGCTGGACGACCCGGCGGCGCTCGCCCAGGGCCTGGGCCAGGAGGGCGATCTCGCGGTGGAGATAGTCGAGGTACCGCTCCGCGACCTCGTGCTTCCGGGTGATCACGACCATGCAGCCGCAGAAGGAGCAGCGCTCCTCGCAGAAGGGCAGGTGGAGGTAGAGGGAGAGCGGCTCCTCGGCGCGGCCGGCCGCTTCCGCCAGCCGCTCGCGATAGGCGCTTTCGTCGAACCCGCCGTGGAACTCCACCGCCGTGGGGTACGACGTGTAGCGCGGCCCCGGTCGGTCGTACTTGCGGAGGAGGTCCGCGGCGATGCGGGCCGGCGCGCTCCCGGCGCTCACGACAGGGCCCGCACCGAAAGGGATTGCACGGCCTCCACCAGGTACTCCGCGTTCTCGGGAGGGGTCTCGGGAAGGATGCCGTGGCCGAGGTTGAAGACGTGGCCGGTGGTGGGTGCTTCGTCCAGGACGCGGCTCACCCGTTCCGCGATGAGGCCGGGCGGTCCCAGCAGCACGGCGGGGTCGAGGTTGCCCTGGAGGGCGAGCCCGTTCCCCAGCCGTCGCCGCGCCTCGGCGAGGCCGATCCGCCAGTCGAGGCCGATCACCTCGGCGCCCACCCCGCGCACCGCCTCGAGGGAGCCGGCGAGGGCGCCCGCGTAGTAGATCCGGGGAACACCCGGACCGGCCGCCTCGCCGACCGCCTCGAAGACGCGGCGCGCCGCGGGGAGCGCGAAGGTCGCGTAGTCCTCAGCGGAGAGGATCCCGGCCCAGGTGTCGAAGAGCATCGCCGCCTGCGCCCCCGCGCGGACCTGCTCGACCAGAAAGGACGCGACGGTGTCTGTGCACTTGTCGAGGAGCTGCCGCGCGCGGACGGGCTCCGCGAAGAGCAGCCCCCTCCAGGCGCTCCAGGTGCTCGATCCCTGCCCCTCCACGAGGTAGGCGGCGAGCGTGAACGGCGCGCCCGCGAACCCGATGAGGGGCACCTTCAGCTCGCGGCGCAGGAGGCGGATCGCGTCCAGCACCTCGGACGTGGCCTCCCGGGCGTCGGGGACGCGCAAGGCGTCGACCTGCGCCCCCGTACGCACGGGGGACGCGAGCACCGGGCCGGGGCGGAACTCCACCTCGATCCCCATGCCGGGAAGGGGCAGGAGAATGTCGGAGAAGAGGATTGCGGCGTCGACCCCCAGGCGGCGCACGGGCTGGAGCGTGATCTCGCAAGCGAGCTCGGGCGTGCGGCAGGCGGTCAGGAAGTCGTGGCGGGCGCGGAGCGCCCGGTACTCCGGAAGGTAGCGGCCGGCCTGGCGCATGATCCACACCGGCGTGCGCTCCACCGCCTCGCGGCGGCAGGCGCGGAGGAAGAGGTCAGACAAAGGCCACCTCCAGCGACTCCGCGCAGGCCGCGACCGTCTGTGCGACGTCTTTCTCGGTGTGCGCGGCAGAGAGAAAGTTGGCCTCGAACTGCGCGGGGGCCAGGTAGATCCCGCGCGAGAGCATGGCCTGGAAGAAGCGCGCGTAGCGGCCGGTGTCGCAGCGTGCGGCGGAGGGCCAGCCGGTGACCTCGTCCGGCGTGAAGAAGAGCGTCCACATCGACGCCACCCGGGCGAAGCGGCACGGGTAGCCCTTCCGGAGCAGCACTTCGCCGATCCCCTTCTCGAGCGCGCCGCCCAGGAAGTCCAGCCGGTCGTAGAGGCCGGGGTCGCCTTCCAGGGCGCTCAGGGTGGCCAGACCCGCGGCCATGGCGAGGGGATTGCCGGAGAGGGTGCCCGCCTGGTAGATGGGACCGACGGGCGCGACGCGGGAGAGGAGGTGGCGCCCACCCGCATAGGCGCCGACGGCCAGGCCGCCGCCCAGGATCTTGCCGAAGGTGGTGAGGTCGGGCCGCACGTCGAACGTCGCCTGGGCGCCCCCCAGACCCGAGCCGGAATCCCGTAATGACCTCGTCGAAGATGAGCAGGGCGCCGTGGCGCGTGCAGAGCGCGCGCAGACCGGCGAGAAAGCCGGGCCGCGGTGCCACCACTCCCATGTTCCCCGCCACCGGCTCCACGAAAACGGCGGCCACCTTGTCCCGCGCGGCCTGGAAGCAGGCTTCGACGCTGGCGAGGTCGTTGAACTCCGCGATCAACGTGTCCCGGGCCGTGCCCTCGGTCACCCCCGGGCTGTCGGGCAGGCCCAGCGTGGCCGGCCCCGAGCCCGCCTTGATGAGGAAGGAGTCGCCGTGCCCGTGATAGCAGCCGGCGAACTTGATGAGCGCGGGTCGACCGGTGGCCCCACGCGCGAGGCGCGCCGCGGATAGAGTGGCCTCCGTCCCCGAGCTGACCATGCGCAGCATCTCCACGGAGGGCACGAGACGGGCCACCGTCTCCGCCATCTCCACCTCGAGCCGGCAGGGCGCGCCGTAGGTGGTGCCGAGACGGGCCTGGGCCGCTACCGCCTCCACCACCGCCGGGTGGGCGTGCCCGAGGATGAGGGGCCCCCAGGAGAGCACGTAGTCGAGGTACTCACCGCCGTCTTCGTCAAAGACGCGCGCGCCCTGGCCTCGGGCCAGGAAGAGGGGCTCGCCGCCCACCGCCCGGAAGGCCCGCACGGGCGAGTTCACGCCGCCCGGCATCCGCGCCGTCGCCCGCGCGAAGAGCGCGTGGCTCCGCGCACGTTCGGCGGGGCCGCTCACCCCAGCCATCGCGCCGCCTCCTTCGCGAAGTAGGTCAGGATCACGTCCGCCCCCGCGCGGCGCATGGCGAGCAGGGATTCCAGAGCCACCCGTTTTCCGTCCACCCAACCCTTCTCCGCCGCCGCCTGGATCAGGGAGTACTCTCCGGAGACGTTGTAGGCGGCCACGGGGACGCCGAAGCGCTCCTTCACGCGATAGACCACGTCGAGGTAGGCGAGGGCGGGCTTGACCATGACCACGTCCGCCCCTTCCTCCAGGTCCGTCGCCACTTCGCGCAACGCCTCGGCCGCGTTGGCGGGGTCCATCTGGTAGCCGCGGCGATCGCCGAAGGCGGGGGCGGAGCCCGCGGCTTCGCGGAAGGGCCCGTAGAACGCCGAGGCGTACTTGGCCGCGTAGGACACGATGACGACGTCGGTCCTTCCCGCGGTATCGAGCGCGGTGCGTAGGGCACCCACGCGCCCGTCCATCATGTCCGAAGGGGCCACCACGTCGGCTCCGGCCTGGGCCAGGACCACCGCCGCCCGCGCCAGCAATGGCAGCGTGCGATCGTTGTCGACGTCCATCCTCCCGTCGGGCCCGGCGGTGAGCGGCCCGCAGTGGCCGTGGTCCGTGTACTCGCAGAGGCAGACGTCCGCCCACAGGGACAGGTCGGGCACCTCCCGCCGCAGGGCGCGCAGGGCGCGCGGAACCACGCCGTCCTCGTCGAGGGCGCTCTCGCCTTCCGGGTCCTTCCGCTCCGGGATGCCGAACAGGATGACCCCGGGCACGCCGAGCCGGCTGAGGTCTCGGCACTCGGACACGATTCCATCCACGCTGAGGCGGAAGCAGCCGGGCATGGACGCGATCGCCTGCCGGACTCCCTCCCCGGGGCACACGAAGAGAGGGGCCACCAGGTCGTCGACGGAGAGGCGCGTCTCCCGGACGAGGCGGCGCAGGGTCTCGGTGCGCCGGAGGCGACGCGGCCGGTGGGTGGGGTAGCTCATGGGCCTCCTCCGACTCCGTTGCGGAGCGCGCGCACGACCGCCTCCGCGAGCCCGGCGGCGGTACGGGTGCGGGCTTCCGCGCCGGGCGGCGCCCCCAGCTCGCGCAGCGCCTCGCTCGTGGTGGGCCCGACGCTCGCCACCACCGCGTGCCGGGTGAGCACGCTCAGCTCGTCGCGCCCGAGCGCGCGGGCCAGGCCTTGGGCGCTCGATGGCGACATGAACGTGACGGCGTCGATTTCCCCGCGCTCCAGGAGGCGCAGGAAAGCCCCGGCGGTAGCCGGCTCCGCGGGCAACGTCCGGTAGGCCACCACCTCCGTCAGGGAGGCCCCCGCCGCACACAGAGCGTCCGGCAGCTCGCGCCGGGCCCGGTCGGAGCGGGGCCAGAGCGCGCGCAGGCCGGCGAGCGACCCGTCGGTCCGGGCGAGCCGCCGCCCCAGCGCACGGACGAGCCCCTCCGCGCTCGAATCCTCGGCCACGACGTGGGCCCGCACACCCGCAGCGGCGAGACGGACGGCCGTGCGCGGTCCGACCGCGGCCACCGGGGGAGTGCCTCCTGCCCTCACACCACCCCAGGCCGGGCGTGAGGCGAGGACCTCGACGGCATGCGGGCTCGTGACCACGAGCCAGTCGTACGCGTCCCGCCGGCCGAGGGCCTCGTCCAGGGGTGAAAAGTCCTCGGGGGGCGCGAAGGCGATGGTGGGCACGGCGAAGACGTCGCAGCCGCGTGCGGCGAGCGCGGCGGCAAGGTGCCCGATCCCTTCCTCCGCGCGCGTCACGACCACGAGGGGCGGCGCCTTCACGCACCCTCCTCCGCCGGCCCGGGAACCGCCCGCCCCGCCGCCCGGACCCGGTCGAGCACCGCGCGCGCGCCCGCCGCCTCCAGCCGCTCGGCGAGACGCTCGCCCAGCGCCCGCGCGTCCTCCTCGGCCTCCACGCGGGCCGTCTCCGCCGCCCGAACCACCTGTCGGCCGTCGAGGTCGGCCACGAGGCCGGTGAGGCCGAGCACGTCCCCCGCAAAGACGGCGAGCGCGCCGATGGGGACCTGGCAGCCGCCCTCCAGGCACGCGAGCAGCGCGCGCTCGGCGACCACGGCGAGACGAGTGGGCCGATGGTCGATCGTGCGCACCAGCTCGCAGACCCGGCGGTCGTCCTGCCGTACCTCGACCGCGATCGCGCCCTGCCCCACGGCGGGGACGAGCCGCCCGGGGTCGAAGACCTCGACCACCCGGTCCGCGAGGCCCAGCCGGACGAGCCCGGCCCGCGCGAGCACGAGGGCCTCGCAGTCGCCCTTCTCCGCCTTGGCCAGGCGGGTGGCCACGTTGCCCCGCAGGTCCACGATTCTCAGGTCGGGGCGGAGCGCCAGGAGTTGGGCGCGCCGGCGCAAGGAGGAGGTCCCCACGCGGGATCCGACCGGAAGCTCGTGGAGCCGCGGCCCCGCCGACACCAGGGCGTCTCGCGGGTCCTCCCGCTCGAGTACCGCGCCCAGGACGAGGCCGGGAGCCAGACCGGTGGGCAGGTCCTTGAGGCTGTGGACCGCGAGGTCGATCCGGCCGGAGGCGAGCGCGGCTTCCACGTCCTTGGTGAAGAGTCCCTTGTCGCCGATCCGGAAAAGCGCCTCCTCGAGCATGCGGTCGCCGGGCGTCTTCAGGATCACTCGCTCGATCCGCAGCTCCCGCCGCGCGGCCGTGAGGAGACGCGCCACCTCGTCCGCCTGCCGCAGGGCGAGCGGGCTCCCCCGGGTGCCGAGGCGCAGGATCTCAGGCACCGCCCGCCTCCCCGCGCTTGCCCTTCGCCGCTTCCAGGTCGAACAGCTCCCGGACCGCGTCGAGACGCCGGAGGTCCTGGCCGGTGCCCGCGCCCAGGGCCTTGAGACGCGTCATCGGCGTGTGGAGGAGCTTGTTCACGAGCGAGCGCGTGAGCGAATCGACGCGCTCCGCGTCCTCCTTGGAGAACCGGCCCAGGTGACGGCCCACCTCTTCGGCCCGGACCGCCTCGAACCGCTCGCGGAGCGCGCGCAAGGTCGGGGTCACATCCAGGGTGCGGACCCAGTCGAGGAAGGACTCGAGCTCTTCCTCCACGATCGCCTCCACCCGGGGGACGGCGCGCCGGCGCCGCCCGAGGTTCTCGTCCACGTGCCCGCGCACGGCGTCGACGGTGTGGAGGAAGACCCCTTCCAGTGCGGCCACGTCGGGCTCGACGTTGCGGGGCATGCCCAGGTCGAGGACGAGCAGGGGCCGGCCCCGCCGTGCCCGCAAGGCATCGCGCACGGCCTCGCGACCGAGCAGGGGCCGCGGAGCGCTCGTACCACAGACCACCACGTCCGAGGAGGCGAGTGCGGGGAGGAGGCCGTCCAGGGCGACCGCCTCGCCGCCGAGCTCGCCGGCCAGCGCTTCGGCCCGCGCGAGCGTCCGGTTCGCGATGACGAGCACGGCCGGGCGCCTGACCGCGAAGTGCTGCGCGGCGAGGCGGGCGGTCTCGCCCGCCCCCACCACGAGCACCTGCCGGGTGCCGAGGTCGCCGAAGATCTTGCCGGCCAGCGCCACCGCCGCGGAGGCCACGGAGACCGAGCCCGCGCCGACCTCGGTCTCCGTCCGCGCCCGCTTCCCCGCGCGAAGGGCGGTGGTCAGCAGGCGGTCCAGGACGCTGCCCGAGGCGCCCGAAGCACCCGCGAGAGCCAGGGCTTCCTTCACCTGGCAGAGGATCTCCGCTTCACCGAGGACCATCGAGTCGAGCCCCGCGGCCACGCGCAGGAGGTGGCGCGCCGCCTCGTCGTCACCGAGCACGTAGCGGTGCGAGCCGGGTCCCAGCAGGTCGCTCCCGTTCGCGCGGGCCACGACCGCGCGGACCGCGGCCTCGGCCGCGCCCGCGTCCGCGGCGACCACGTAGAACTCCGTACGGTTGCAGGTCGACAGTACGAGCGACTCCTGCAGGGCCGCCTCGCCCCGGGCCAAGCGCAACGCCTCGCGCACCGCCTCGGGAGCCAGGGCGAGCGCGTGGCGCGTCTCCAGGGACGCGGTGCGGTGGCTGGCGCCGAGCAGGTGGAGGCCCGTGATCAAGCGCGTGTCTCCCGCTAGCGGAAACGGACTTCAGCGTCCGGATCGAATGCCCTCGGTCGAGCTACTTCGGTCGCGGCTTCCGGCCGGGAAGCGCTCCGCGGCCGGGCGAGCCGGAATCAGGGAAGACCGGAAAGCCCTATCGAAAAATCTTGGTCAGGAAAAGGTGGGAGGGCCGCGAGGAGCGTGACCGGCGAGACACGGCGAGAGCAGACGAGCGCGCGGAGCGGGTTGAACGATGCCGTCGTGCCCGAGAGAGGCAAGGGCGCCCTGCTGGCGGGCGGCGGCCAGAAGGAGGAGGGCCGAAGCCGTGGCCACCGAGAGCGCGGCGGGCAAGACCAGGACGAGCGCTTCCGGACCGGAGTGGGCATCGGCCTGGGCCGGGAGCGGGGTGGCGCCCGCGTTGCCGTGGATGAGCAGGGCGAGCGCCCAGACGGCCAGGGCCTTCCGGCTCCCCAGGAGCGGGAGCCCCCGACGGCGGAGCCACAGAAGCGCGCCCACGACGGCGAAGCCGACCAGCCAGCGGATGGCGATCCGGGGCTCGAGGCTCGCCGGATCGGACAGCCTTCGCGCCACGAGCCACGCGTGGAAGAGGACGAGCGCCGCCACGCACGCCCCGGCCAGATGCCGGAGCGCTGCGCGAACCGCCTCTCCCTGCCCCTTCATATCGCGCGACCATAGCGCGCCGAACGCGGTCCGTCAATGGCCATTCTCACACACGCTCCCCGGCCGCCCTCGCCAGGGCGTACGATACGGTCGGAATCCGATCGGCAATCCCAGGAGGCTCGAGCGATGGCGACCTTGCGCGTGAACGGAACCCGCCGGGAGGTCGATGCCACTCCCGACACTCCCCTGCTCTGGGTGCTGCGCGACGAGCTGAGGCTCACCGGCACCAAGTACGGCTGCGGCGTAGCCCAGTGCGGCGCCTGCACCGTCCATTTGGCCGGCCAGGCCGTGCGGGCCTGTGTCACGCCGTTTTCGGCGGTGGGCAGCCGGGAGGTCACGACCATCGAGGGCGTTGGCGGCAAGGTGGCGCAGGCGGTGCAAGGGGCCTGGCGCCGGCTCGACGTCGTCCAGTGCGGCTACTGCCAGAGCGGGCAGATCATGTCGGCGATCGCCCTCCTCGCGGAAAAGCCCCGGCCCACCGACGCACGACGTGGACGGGGCCATGACCGGGAACCTCTGCCGCTGCGCGACCTACATGCGGATCCGCGCCGCCATCCACGAGGCGGCCGAGGACCTGGGGAGGTCGTGATGCCCACCGCCTCCCGCCGCGCGTTCTTGAAGACCGGCGCCGTGGCCGGGGCCGCCCTCGTGGTCGAGTTCCGCTTCGTGCCACGGGGCGCGCTCGCGGCCGAAGACGGCTTCGCGCCCAACGCCTTCGTGCGTATCGCCCCCGACAACACGGTGACGATCGTGGCCAAGCACCTCGAGATGGGCCAGGGCGTCTACACCGGGCTCGCCACCGTCCTCGCCGACGAGCTGGACGCCGACTGGGCGCAGGTGCGCGTGGAGGCGGCCCCCTCCGACCCCACCCGCTACAACAACCTGAGCTGGGGTCCGGTGCAGGGCACCGGCGGGAGCTCGGGGATCTCGAACTCCTGGATGCAGCTCCGCAAGGCGGGGGCCACCGCGCGGGCCATGCTCGTTTCCGCGGCGGCCGGGAAGTGGGGTGTCCCCGCGAGCAGCCTCTCCGTCGACAAGGGTGTCGTGTCGCACGCTCCGACGGCCCGCCACGCTACGTTCGGTGAGCTGGCGACGCTGGCTGCCGCGGAGACCGCACCTGCCAACGTGCCCCTCAAGGACCCCGGGGACTGGAAGCTCATCGGCAAGACCGCGCCCCGCGTCGACTCCCGGGAGAAGACCGACGGCTCGGCGCGATACACGATCGACGTCTATCTCCCGGACATGCTCACGGCGGTCATCGCCCGGCCTCCCCTCTTCGGGGCAACCGTGAAGTCGATCGACAAGACGGCGGCGCTCAAGGTGTCGGGAGTCACGGACGTGGTCGAGGTGCCGGCGGGTGTGGCCGTTCTGGCGAGGGGCTTCTGGGCGGCCCGCAAGGGACGGGCCGCCCTCCGGGTGGAATGGGATGACAGCCAGGCGGAGCGCCGCGGCACCGCCGAGCTCCTCGCCGAATACCGCGCCCTCGCGGAGAAGCCGGGCTCCTCCGCCCGGCGCGACGGTGATCCCGCCGCCGGCTTCGCGGGAGCGGCCACGAGGCTCGAGGCCGTCTACGAGTTCCCGTATCTCGCGCACGCGCCGATGGAGCCGCTCGACTGCGTGGTCAAGCTGTCCGGCGATTCCGCCGAGGTGTGGGCGGGCTCGCAGATCCAGACGATGGACCAGGGCACGGTCGCGCACGTCCTCGGCCTGCCTCCGGCCAGGGTCGAGCTGCACACGCTCGTGGCCGGGGGCAGCTTCGGCCGGCGGGCGACGCCCAACGCCGACGTGGCCGCGGAAGCGGCCAGCATCGCCAAGGCGATCGGCGGCCGCCAGCCGGTGAAGCTCGTCTGGACGCGCGAGGACGACATCCGCGGCGGGCGCTACCGGCCCTTGTTCGTCCATCGCCTCCGGGGCGGGCTCGACGCCTCGGGCCGCATCGTGGCCTGGGAGCACCGCATCGTCGGCCAGTCCTTCCTCAAGGGGACGCCCTTCGCGGGGCTCATCAAGGACGGCATCGACGTCACCTCCGCCGAAGGAGCCTCGACGCTCCCCTACGCCATCCCCAACCTCGGGGTCGAGCTTCACTCGCCCGACGTCGGCGTGCCCACGCTGTGGTGGCGCTCGGTGGGCCATACCCACACCGCCTTCTCCACGGAGACGTTCCTCGACGAGCTGGCCCAGGCAGCCGGACGCGATCCGTTCGAGCTGCGTCGCGAGCTCCTGAAGGATCATCCGCGCCACCGCGCCGTGCTCGAGCTGGCCGCGGAGAAGGCGGGCTGGGGTACGCCCCTCGCCAAGGGCCGCGCCCGGGGAATCGCGGTGCACGACTCGTTCGGCAGCTTCGTGGCCCAGGTGGCCGAGGTCTCGATGCGGGACAACGGCCTTCCCCAGGTCGAACGAGTGGTCTGCGCGGTCGACTGCGGCGTGGCCGTGAACCCCGACGTCGTCCGCGCCCAGATGGAGGGCGGCATCGGCTTCGGGCTGGGGGCCGCCCTGTGGAGCGAGATCACGCTCGACAAGGGCCGGGTGGTCCAGTCGAACTTCCACGACTATCGGACGCTGCACATCGGCGAGATGCCGCGGGTGGAGGTGCATATCGCGCCCTCCGCGGAGCCGCCCACCGGCGTGGGCGAGCCGGGTGTGCCCCCGATCGCCCCCGCGGTGGCCAACGCCTGGTTCCAGCTCACCGGCCAACGGGTGCGCCGCTTGCCGTTCGCCCGCGCGCTCGCGAAGGGCCCGGCTACGACTTGACCGCCGCCGGCACCTTCTCGATCTTGACCTTGCTGATCCGGTTGCGCTCCACGTCCACCACGATCAGGCGGTAGTCCCCCACCGTGACCACCTCGCCGCCCTTGGGCACGGAGCCCAGGCGGTCCAGCATGAAGCCGGCCACGGTCTCGAACTCGGTGGACTCGGGCAGGGGGATGTCGTAGCTGTCGCGAAGCTCGGCCGCGGGCACGGTCCCCTCCACCACCAGCGACCCGTCGCGCAGCTTCTCCACCGGTCGCTCTTCCCAGTCGTACTCGTCCTGGATGTCGCCCACGATCTGCTCGACGAGGTCCTCGAGGGTGACGAGGCCGCTGACCGATCCGTGCTCGTCGATGACGAGGGCCATGTGGCTGCGCCGCTTCTGCAGCTCCTTGAGCAGCGTCCCCACCTTCTTGCTCTCGGGAACGAACTGGACGGGATGGAGGATCTTGCGAATCACCACCGGCTGCCGCTTCTCGAGGAGCCGCAGGGCGTCCTTGATGTAGACGAGCCCGATCACGTTGTCGAGATCGCCCTCGTAGGCGGGGATGCGCGAGAAGCCGCTCTCGACGATGAGCGACCCCACCTCCGCGGGCGGGGTGTCCGCGTCGAGAGCGAAGATCTTGGGCCGGGGAACCATGACCTTGCGCACGGCCATGTCCGTGAACTCGAAGACGCTGTGGATCAGCTCCATCTGGCTCTCGTCGAGGACGCCCTGCTGGCGCCCTTCCTTCACCAGGTGCTTGATCTCCTCCTCGGAGACGAAGGTCCGGGCCCCCGCGTCCTTGATCCCGAAGAGCCGGAGGACGAGCCGGGTGCTGGCGGTGAGGAGGACGATGAGCCAGCGGGAGCCGCGGGCCATGATCGTGAAGGGCCAGGAGACGAAGAGGGCGATGCTCTCCGTGTAGCGCAGGGCCAGGGCCTTGGGGACCAGCTCTCCCAGCACCAGCTCCACGAACACGATGCCCACGCCCACGAAGAAAGTGGCCTCGAGGGCCGGGTGCACGAGCCGCTCGAGCTGGGTGTGCTCGAGCAGGGGCTGGAGGTGTCGGCTCGCCAGGTAGCCCCCGAGCACGCCGGCCAGCGTTCCCATGAGGGTCACCCCGATCTGGGCCGTGGCCAGGAAGTCGTCCATCTTCTCCTGGAGGTCCTTCACGCGCCGGGCCCCCCGGCTCCCCTCCTCGATCAGGGCCTCGATCCGGCTGCGCCGGGCGGAGATGATCGCGATCTCGCTCCCCGAGAAGAAGCCGTTCCCCAGGAGGCAGAAGACGATGGCGACCACGATGAAGACGGGCTCGGACATGGCGCAGGGATTCTAGCAGCGGTCGCCTTGTCAGCCCCCGCCCCGTCTGGTAGCTTGGAGCGTCGTCAACCGCAAGCTCTGGTTTTTCCTGAGGATCCGAGGAGGGGGCGCTTGACCAACGGCGAGACTTTCGACGTCACGGTGATCGGCAGCGGGCCGGGGGGCTACGTGGCCGCCGTCCGCGCCGCCCAACTGGGCCTGAAGACCGCGGTGATCGAGCGCGACCCCGCGGGCTGCGGCGGCACCTGCCTGCAGCGGGGCTGCATCCCCACGAAGGCCCTGCTCCACACCGCCGACCTCTTCGAGGACCTGCGCAACGGCAAGGAGTTCGGGATCGTGGCCGAGAACGTGGGGATCGACCTCCCCGTGCTCATGAACCGGAAGGACCGCATCGTCCATCGCCTCAGCAAGGGGATCGAGACCTACCTCTTCAAGAAGAACAAGATCACGCTCTTCAAGGGCCAGGGCCGGCTCGAAGGCCCGAGGACGGTGGTGGTGAAGGGGGAGCAGGGAGACACCAAGGTCCAGACGAAGAGCATCATCCTGGCCACGGGCTCGCGCCCCAAGTCGCTTTCCGGGATCGTCCCCGACGGCAAGACGATCCTCACCTCCGACGATATCCTGCAGCTCCGGCAGGTGCCCCGCAGCCTGGTCGTGATCGGGGCGGGCGCGGTCGGCATCGAGTTCGCGTCGATCTTCGCCCGCTTCGGCTCCACCACCACCGTCATCGAGATGCTGCCCCGCATCCTCCCCCTCGAGGACGAGGAGATCTCCGCGGAGGCGGGGAAGCTCCTGGGCAAGCAGATGGCGATCTTCACCGGCGCAAGGACGGAGGCGGCCCTCAAAAGCGCGACCGGGGTGGAGGTGGGGTTCAAGAACGCGGCGGGGGCGTCGAGCACGGTGACCGCGGAGATGCTGCTGGTCGCGGTGGGGCGGGGCCCGGTGACGGACGGGCTGGGGCTGGAGGGCACGAAGGTGCAGCTCGATCGCGGCTACATCAAGGTCAACGCGAAGATGGCCACGGACGAGCCCGGCATCTACGCGATCGGCGACGTCGTGACCGTGGACGGCAAGCCCCACGCGCAGCTCGCCCACGTCGCGTCCTTCGAAGGCATCGGGGTCGCGGAGCGCCTGGCCGGCAAGAGCACGGAGCCCCTCAACTACGACCGCATCCCCTCCGCGACCTACTGCCGTCCGGAGGTGGCGGGGGTGGGCCTCACCGAGGCGGAGGCGAAGAAGCGCGGGTACGAGGTGAGAGTCGGCCGCTTCAGCTTCGGGAACCTGGCCAAGCCCCGCATCCTCGGCCACCCCGACGGCTTCGTGAAGGTCGTCTCCGAGGCCAAGTACGACGAGGTCCTGGGGATCCACATGGTGGGCCCCCACGCCACCGACCTCATCTCCGAAGCCTGCGTGGCCCTGCGCCTGGAGGCCACGACCGAGGAGATCTTCCGCACCGTCCATCCGCATCCCACCCTGCCCGAGGCCCTGATGCAGGCGGCAGAAGCGGTCTACGGCCACGCCATCGACGCCTGACGGCTCCGGAGCCACGGTGACGCCCGCAGGCCGCCCCCCCGTCGGGCAGCTGACCAAGGCGCAGCTCCTGGAGATCTGGTACTGGCTCCGGCTCAACCGCATGGTCGAGGAGAAGCTCACCAACCTCTACCGCCAGGGAAAGGTGGTGGGCGGGCTCTACCGCAGCCTCGGCCAGGAGGGCTGCTCGGTGGGGAGCGCCTACGCGCTGGAGCGGGGCGACATCTTCACCCCCCTCATCCGCAACCTGGGCGCGATCTTCGTGCGCGGAGGGCGGCCCCGCGACGTCTTGGCCCAGTACATGGCCAAGGCCACCGGCCCCACCCGCGGCCGCGACCTGAACGTCCACTTCGGCTGGCTCTCCGAGGAAGGAAGCATGCCCTCCGTGATCTCCATGCTCGGGGACATGGTGTCGGTCCTGGTGGGGGCCCTGATCGCGGAGCGGATGAAGGGCAGGAAGACCGTGGCCCTCACCTGGATCGGCGACGGGGCCACGTCCACGGGCGCGTTCCACGAGGGCTTCAACCTCGCCTGCGTGCAGAAGGTCCCGCTGGTGGTCGTGGTCGAGAACAACAAGTTCGCCTACTCCACCCCGACTTCCAAGCAGACCGCGAACCCGGTCTTCGTCGACCGCGCGCGGTCGTACGGATGCTTCGGCGAGCAGGTGGACGGGAACGACGTGCTCGCGGTCTACGAGGTGACCCGGCGGTCGATCGCGCGCGCGCGCCAGGGGCAGGGTCCCACGCTCATCGAGGCCGATACCATGCGCATGCGTGGCCACGCCGAGCACGACGACATGAAGTACGTGCCCACAGGCGCTCCTCGAGGAGTGGGCGCGTAAGGACCCGCTCCTGCGGTACGAGCGACGGCTCCTCGAGGAGGGCGTGGCCACCCAGGCAGAGCTTGCTGCGGTCAATGCTCGTATCGAAGCCTTGCTCACCGAGGACCTGGCCTGGGCGGAGACGAGCCCCTTCCCCGACCCCGCGAGCGGCCTCTCCGGCGTGTACGCCGACCGCCCGGTGGCTTCGCCCACCCCGCCCCTCGTCCGTGAGTGGGAGGACCGGAAGTAGTGCCGCAGATCACGTACCTCGAGGCCATCCGCCTGGCCATGCTCGAGGAGATGGAGCGGGACGAGCGCGTCTTCGTGATCGGGGAGGACGTTGGAATCTACGGGGGGGCTTTCCGGGCTACCCAGGGGTTCCTGGAGAAGTTCGGGGAAGGCCGAGTGATCGACACCCCGATCAGCGAGACCGCGATCGTGGGCGCGGCGGTGGGGGCCGCCCTCATGGGGATGCGGCCCATCGCCGAGATGCAGTTCATCGACTTCGTCTCCTGCGCCTTCGACATGCTCGTCAACTACGCGGCCAAGACGCGCTACCGCTGGGGAGCGAGCGTTCCCATCGTGGTGCGCGGCCCGTGCGGGGGCGGGGTGCACGGCGGGCCCTTCCACAGCCAGAACCCCGAGGCGTACTTCATGAATGTCCCCGGCCTCAAGATCGTGGCCCCCGCCACCGCCCTCGACGCGAAGGGGCTCCTCACCGCGGCCATCCGCGACCCCGACCCCGTGCTCTACCTCGAGCACAAGTACCTCTACCGCCGGGTCAAGGAGGACGTGCCCGCCGGTGCGATCGTGGTGCCCATCGGCCAGGCCCGCCTCGCCCGGGCAGGCAAGGACGTCTCGATCGTCACCTACGGGGCCATGCTCTACGTGGCCCTGGAGGCGGCCAAGGCGGCGGCCAAGGACGGCATCAGCGTGGAGGTCCTGGACCTGCGCACGCTCCAGCCCCTCGACGAAGAGGCGGTGCTGAACACGGCGGCGCGGACGGGCAAGGTCATCGTGCTCCACGAGGCCACGCGCACGGGCGGCCCCGGGGGCGAGATCGCCGCCCTCGTCGCGGAGCGCGCCTTCGAGTACCTGGACGCGCCGGTGATGCGGGTGGCCCCCCCCGACACGCCCGTCCCCTATTCGCCGCCCCTCGAGGAGTTCTTTCTGCCCAACGCGGAGAAGGTGGGCAAGGCCATTCGGGCGATCTATGATTACTAACGTCGAGGAGACCCCATGACCGATGTGATCATGCCCCAGATGGGGGAATCGATCGCCGAGGGTACGGTCACCAAGTGGATGAAGAACGTCGGCGATCGGGTGGAGCGTGACGAGCCGCTCTTCGAGATCTCCACGGACAAGGTGGACGCGGAGATCCCCTCCCCGGCTTCGGGCGTCCTGAAGGAGATCCGCGTCGCCCCCGGCATCACCGTGCCCATCAACACCGTGGTGGGGGTGATCGCGGCCGAAGGGGACGCGGTGGCGGCGGCTCCCCGCGCGGCCGCACCCGCTCCCCCTGCCCCGCCGCCCGCCCCGCCGCCTCCCCGACCCGCACCGACCCCGGATCCGACGACGTCCGTCACCCAGGCGATGTCCGCGATCCCCGCCACCGGCTCTGCCCTGGAGCCCGAGCCATCACCCCCCGCCGCGAAAGCCCCGAGCGAATTGACCCTGGAAGAGCTGAGGCAGACGCGCTCCTCACCGGTCGTGCGAAAGATCGCGGCCGAGCATCAGGTCGACCTGCGCGACGTGCCCGGAACGGGCATCTCCGGGCGCGTGACGAAGCAGGACATCCTGGAGCACATCGAGACTCGCGCTTCGGCCGCCCCTCCCCCCGTGCGAGCGGCCGCGCCCCCCGTTCCTCCTCCGGCTCCGGCGCCCCCCCCCGTGGCGGCTCCCGCCGCGGCCCCCTATCCCGCTGCCGCTTCCGCACCCGCTCCGCCCCCGCGCCCTCCCGCGGCCGTGGCGGCGGCGCCGCCCGCTCCCCCTCGTCCGGGCCCGGCCACGGCAGCCGTCCCTCCGTCCTCCGCAACCGGGGCGCGCGTCGAGATCGTGCCCATGTCCCCCATCCGCAAGAAGACCGCGGAGCACATGGTCCTCTCCAAGCGCACCTCCGCCCACGTCACCACGGTCTTCGAGATCGACATGACGCGCGTGGACCACCTCCGGCACAAGCATCGGTCGACCTACGAGGAGCGGAGCGGCTTGCGGCTGACCTACATGCCGTTCATCCTCAAGGCCACCGTGGACGCGCTCAAGGCCTTCCCGGTCCTGAACGCCAGCATCGAAGGCGACAGCATCCTCTACCGCAAGGACATCAACATCGGAATGGCGGTGGCCCTCGACTGGGGCCTCATCGTGCCCGTGATCCACAACGCGGACGAGAAGAACATCCTGGGCCTGGCCCGCACGGTGAACGACCTCGCCGACCGGGCGCGCCAGAAGAAGCTGCGGGTCGAAGAGGTCCAGGGCGGCACCTTCACCATCACGAACCCCGGCGTGTTCGGCAGCCTCTTCGGCACGCCCATCATCAACCAGCCCCAGGTCGCGATCCTGGGCGTGGGCACCATCGAGAAGCGGCCGGTGGTGCGTGACGACGCCATCGCCATCCACACCATGGCCTACTTCGCCCTGACCTTCGACCACCGGCTGGTGGACGGGGCCGAGGCCGACCGGTTCATGGCCCACCTCAAGAAGGGGCTCCAGGAGTTCGACGAGTCCGCGCTCTGACCGTGCCCTCGCGGACCGCCTCGCCGCCCGTGGTCGTCATCGTGATCCTGGGCCTGCTCGCCTGCCGGCGTGCCGCAACACCGGAGCCCCCGCCTCCCCCCAGCCCGGCGGCAGCCGCCTCCCTGCCGGAGGCCACCCTCCACCCCCTCGCCCCGGACGCGCTCGCCCGCTATCGCGAAGCGCAGCGCTTCGTGACCACGGGCGACCTCGAGGAGGCCCGCAGCCGCTTCGAACGGGCGGTGGCCCTCGAGCCCGACTTCACCGAAGGCTGGTACAACCTCGGCGCCACCTACGCGAACCAGGCGGTTCGCGACGCCGGCCGGGGCGACGACGCCTCCGCCGTCGAATGCTTCCGGCGCGGGGTTGCCGCCAAGCGCCGGGCCCGCACCCTCATGGACGACGGCCATTGGTTCCTCTACCGCTACCGCGAGCGCGCGATCGTGCTCCACGACGTCGAGGAGGCGCTCCGCGACGCGGACGCGGTCATGGCCGACGAGGGCTCCCTCCTCATTGCCCTTCGCCTCCGCGCCCAGGGCGTCCGCCACCCCGCGGAATGAGCGCCGTGCCCGGTCCCCAGTCTCGACGCCCCCTCGCCGTCCGGCGCCTCGGCCGTCTGCGCTATGCGGAGGGGCTCGAGCTCCAGGCGCGGCTGGTCGCGGAACGCCAGCAGCAGCTCATCCCCGACACCCTTCTGCTCCTCGAGCACGAGCCGGTCGTCACCCTGGGACGAAACGCTCGTCGCGAGAACCTTCTCCTGCCCGGGGAGGAGCTGCGCCGCCGCGGCATCGAGGTGTTCGAGACGGGCCGCGGGGGCGACGTGACCTACCACGGCCCCGGCCAGGTGGTGGGCTATCCGATCCTCGACCTCGCGCCGGACCGGCGCGACGTGCATCGTTACGTACGCGACCTCGAAGAGGTGATGATCCTCGCCTGCCGCGACTACGGCATCGAGGCGATTCGCGTGCCCGGCCTCACCGGGACCTGGGTCGGGCCGGACAAGATCGGGGCCATCGGCGTGCGCATCGCCCGATGGGTGACCTCCCACGGCTTCGCCTTCAACGTGGGGACCGACCTCGCGCCCTTCTCCCTCATCGTCCCCTGCGGCATCCGCGAGCGCGGGGTCACGAGCCTGGAGCGCCTCCTGGCCCGGCCCGTCCCCCCGGCCCAGGCCATGGACCGCCTGGCCGAGCACTTCGCGTCGGTCTTCGGCCGCGAGATCGTGCCCTAGCTCAAACCGCGGGCCGAACGATTTTTTCCATTTTTCCCTTGACAGAATTCAGGAGCGTCTTCGCAAGACGCAATCCGAGCGCCCGAAAGCGTGTGCCTGCGGCGCGGAGACGCGCGAGGAGCGGCGCAATCGGCCCAGGGGCCTTCGAAGACCAATCGACTCTGTTTCACCATCCATTCGCCATCCCAGGAGGTCGAAAAGGCAAGGCCTATATTCCCTTCATGGAACACCAGCGCCCGCTCGAATCGGTTCCGGACGACGAGTTGCTCCGCCGCCTCGCCGAGCTCCTGCAGCAGTCCCGAGGCGTCGAGTCCGACCTCGTCGCCCATATCGCCGAGGTCGACGAGCGACGGCTCTATGCCCGCGAAGCCTCGTTTTCGATGTTCGCCTACTGCACGGAGGTCCTTCACCTTTCGGAGGCCGAGGCCTACCTGCGCATCGAGGCCGCCCGGGCATCACGGAAGCACCCGATGTTCCTGACCATGCTCGGAGACGGCCGTCTTCACCTGACTGGAATCGCGAAGCTGGCTCCGCATCTCACCCGGGAGAACAGGGACGCTCTCCTGGAGCGAGCCACCCACCGGTCCAAGCGCCAGATCGAGGAGCTGATCGCCGAGATCGCACCCCGCCCAGATGCTCCGGCGGTGATGAGGAAGCTTCCCGAGAGGAAGCCGCTAGAGGCGCCTGCCCTCTGGGTCGGTCCCGGTGAGGTCCCGCCGCCCGGCGAACTCCGTCCGGACGGAGTTGGCTCTTTGTCGGCAGCGCCGTCCGCAGTCATCCAGCCCCTTGCCCCGACCCGGTACAGAGTCCAGTTCACGGCCAGCGCCGAGCTCTACGACAAGCTGGAGCGGCTCCGGGCCCTGATGCGGTCACAGGTGCCGGACGGGGACCTGGGCGCGATCCTCGAGCGGCCGTTACCGAGAAGCTCGAACGGCTCGAAGCCCGGCGCTTCGCGAAGACGGGCGCTCCGCGGAAGGGTCTTTCTGAGACCGACACCACTTCCTCCTCGCGCCACATCCCGGCCCCGGTCCGGCGTGCGGTGCACGAGCGTGACGGAAGCCAATGCCGCTATGTGGATGAGGAGGGCAGACGATGTCCCGAGCGCAACCGGCTCGAATACCACCACCGGCACCCCTACGGCCTGGGAGGCGACCACAGTTTGGGCAACATCCGCCTGATGTGTCACGCGCACAACGTGTACCTGGCCGAGTGTGACTACGGCAGCTGGACGATGGCCAGGCACCGGCGTTCCGGGAGCCGAGTCTCGGGGGCGGCGGTGGTTTATTCGACCGACCACGGCCAGCCCGAGCCCGAGCAGCGTCCCCGCTGCCCATCTCACGCGTACCGCCGGCGTCTCACCTGCTGAGCATCGAAGTCCGGCGCTCGGAGCGCGCCTCAGCACGCCGCGCCGTACCCTTCCGGATCGACTGATGCGTCAGGCGGGCTCGCCGGGACCCCCGCGGGGACGCGCCTCCTGGAAGAGGCGGGCGTTCCGCAGCGCGACCACCAGGAAGTCGGCCATCACCTCGCCCGCGGCGACGTCGTCCAGGTCGAAGGCCCCCGCCTCCTGGCTCTGGTAGTCGACCGCACCCAGCACCGTCCCCCCCTCCAGGAGGGGAATGACCATCTCCGAACGCGTGCCCGTCACGTCCGCGTGGTAGTCGGGGTCGCGCGCGACGTCGGCCACCACCTGGGGCGCGCGCAGGCGGAGGGCGCGCCCGATGACTCCGCCGGGCGGCCCCTGGGCCCGCCCCCCGCTCCGCCGACCCACCCCCGGGCGCCCGGCCCAGCGGCCCACGAGCACCCCCTCGTCGTCGAGTACCACCACCGCCACATAGGTGTAGTGCAGACGCTGCTGGATCGTCTCCGCCGCCTCCTGCATCAGGCGATCGGGGTCCTGGAGGGGGGCGATGCGACGGGCCACGGAGGCGAGCAGCCCGAGCTGCTCCGCGCGGTGCTGGCTCTGCCGCTCCGACCGCCGCAGGGCCTCGTTGGCGCGCGAGACGTCGCGGGCGCGCTCGCCCGCCCGCGCCGCCTGCTCCTGGGCCTCGATCAGGCGGCGACCCGACTCGTCCTCCTGCGCCCGGAGCAGCGCCTCCAGCCGGCGGTCGCCCAGCTCGTCGAGCGCGAGCAGGCACTCCGCGAGCGACTCCCGGTCCGGGCACACGGAGAGGAGGTGGGGCAGGCAGCAGCGGTCGAGGAGGCGGATGGCGAGGGCCGCGAGGTGCGAGCTGCGGCCGGCGCGCGCCGCCTCCACCGCGAAGCGCGCCTCCTCGGCGAGCAGGCCCTCGACGTCGCCCTTCTCCAGCCGCTCGAGAAGCGTGTCGAGCGAGCGGATGCAGAAAGGGCGGACCTGGTCCTCCGAGGCCGCCCCCGACTGCACGATGGCGAGGATCCAGCTCTCGCGCACGCTCTCGCGATGCGGGAGCAGGTGGACCGCCGTCCGCTTGAGGGCCGGGCCGAGGCGGCTCATGCGGGGCCGGGCTTGTCTCCCCGGTGGAGATGGGCGATTCCCGCGGTGAGCGCCGTCCAGCGCACCGCGGTGAAGCCCTCACCCTCGAGCAGGGCGCCGAACGCCTTCGGGTCGGGGAACTCCGCCACCGAGGCGGGCAGGTACGTGTAGGCCTCCCGGTCGCCGCTGATCCAGCCTCCCACGCGGGGCAGCACCTGGCGGAAGTACAGGCGATAGGCCAGCCCCAGCACGCCCGCCGGCATCGAGAACTCGAGGACGACCAGGCGCCCCCCCGGCCGCAGGACCCGGTGGAGCTCGCGCAGGGCGCGCTCGCGCTCGCCGATGTTGCGGATGCCGAAGGCCACGAGGGCGCCCCCGAAGCAGTCCGAAGCGAAGGGCAGGACCTCGCCGTCCGAGGCGACGAGGCTGGCGCGCGCGGCCAGGCCCTTGCGCGCGAGCTTCTCGCGGCCCCGCCGCAGCATCCCTTCCGACAGGTCGGCCCCCACGCCCCGCAGGCGGGCATCTCGACCCAGTCCCTCGATCAGCAGGTCGGCCGTCCCCGTGCACAGGTCGAGCAGGCGCGCGGGGCCACGCAGCTCCAGCTCGTCCACCGCCTGTCGCCGCCACCGAATGTCGATCCCCGCGGAAAGGAGGTGGTTGAGCAGGTCGTAGCGCGGAGCGATGCGGTCGAACATCGAGCGCACCGCCTGCTTCTCGGGCGAGCCCGGCGTCGGCGAGGGGGGGTGGGCTTCCGCCACGACCGCGTCCATGAAGAGCGAGTCTACTTCAAGCGAGCAGCACGGCCAGGAGCGTGCAGCCGAAGTAGCCGAGGCTGACCCAGCCGTTGAGGTTGAAGGCCTGCATCACGCGCGAGAGGTCGTCGGCGCGGACGAGAGAGTGCTCGAAAACGAGCAGACCCGCCACCACCGCCACCCCCGCCAGGTACAGCGGATGGAGGGGCACGAGCCAATAAAGAAGAAGGAGCAGCCCCACGGCGAGGGCGTGGAAGACCTGGGCCCAGCGCAGGGCGGGGGCCACCCCGAGCCGGGCGGCCAGGGAGTGCAGGCCTTCGCGCCGGTCCACCTCCACGTCCTGGCAGGCGTAGATCGCGTCGAAGCCGGCCACCCAAAGCAGTACGGCCAGGCCCAGGACGGCGGGAGGCCACTCGAAGGCGCCGCGGATTGCGAGCCAGGCCCCGACCGGGGCCACCGCCAGGGCCAGCCCGAGCACCAGGTGCGACAGCGCGGTGAAGCGCTTCGTGTACGAGTAGCCGAACACGATGGCGAGGGCGACGGGCGACAGCCAGAGGCAGAGAGGGTTCAGCATGGCCGCAGCCAGGACGAGGACCGCCGCGGACAGCAGGACGAAGAACCAGACCTCGGCCCGGGAGAGGACGCCCCGCGGAAGCTCGCGCCCGGCCGTGCGGGGGTTGCGGGCGTCGAAGGCCTGGTCGGCGAGGCGGTTCATCCCCATGGCCGCGCTGCGGGCCCCCACCATCGCCACCACGATCCAGAAGACCTGGCCGGCCGTGATCCCGTCGCGCGCGGCGAGGGCGGCCGCGGTGAGGGCGAAGGGAAGGGCGAACACGGAGTGCGAGAAGCGGATCATCCGGCCGTAGGCGCGGACGCGCGCGACGAGGGTGGGGCGATCCCCCGGGGTCAAGGGGCGACGGGTGCGGACAGGGCCGGCGTCTCGTGCCCCCAGCAGTACGGATCGCCCACGATCTCGTAGCGCATGGTGCGGCGCTTGGGGACGAAGCCGGCGTCCTGGATGCTGCGGGCGATCTCTCCCTCGGTCAGCCGGAAATGCGCGCCCGCCGCCGACACCACGTTCTCCTCGATCATCAGGCTGCCGAAGTCGTTGGCCCCGAAGCGCAGCGAGACCTGGCCGATCTTCCCCCCTGGGTGACCCAGGAGGCCTGGACGTTCGGGAAGTTGTCCAGCATCACCCGCGCCACCGCGAGCGTGCGCAGGTACTGGAAGGACGTCACCTCGTCGCCGCCGATCGCGGTGTGGGCGGGCTGGAACGTCCAGCCGATGAAGGCGGTGAAGCCGCCGGTCCTGTCCTGGAGGTCGCGCAGGTGCAGCAGGTGGTCGACCCGTTCCTCCAGCGTCTCCACGTGGCCGAACATCATGGTGGCGGTCGTCTTCATCCCCAGCCCGTGGGCCGTCTCCATGACCTGCAGCCAGTCCCCGGTCGACCCCTTGGCGATGCCGATGATGCCGCGCACGCGGTCGGACAGCACCTCCGCGCCCCCCCCGGGGATGGAGTCGAGGCCGGCGGCCATGAGCCGTCGCAGCGTCTCCCCGGTGGTGAGGCTCGAGACGCGCTCGATGTGCTTCACCTCCGCCGGGGACAGGCCGTGGATCCAGATCGGGTAGGTGGCCTTGATCCAGCGGAAGAGCTCCTCGTAGTACTCGATGCCGAGGTCGGGATGGAGCCCGCCCTGGAGGAGGATCTGGCGCCCGCCCAGGGCGAGCGTCTCCTCGATCTTGGCGGCGAGCTCGGCCTTGGAGAGGACGTAGCCCTCCTTGGAGGGCAGGTCACGGTAGAAGGCGCAGAACGCGCACTGCGCCGAGCAGACGTTCGTGTAGTTGATGTTGCGGTCGATGATGTAGGTTACGGTGGGCTCGGGGTGCAGCCGGAAGCGCACGGCGTCCGCGAGCATCCCCAGCTCCAGGAGGTCGGCGTCACGGAGGAGGGCGATGCCCTCGGCGCGGGAGAGCCGCTCCCCGCTCCCCACCTTCTGCCGGATCCCGTCAAGCCTGAGCATGGAACCTCAACTCCGGCACCCGCGGGATGAGGGCGAGGGCGTGGGCGCGCCGGTAGAACTCACGGAGCCCCGCCACCTCCGCCTCCCCGAGGGTGAAAACGATGTTCTCGCGCAGGTACGCCTCGTTCACGGCCTCCTGGCCGGGTCCGCCGCCATTGTAGCCGGCCGCGATCGTCCCCACCGCGGCGAGGCCGCGCCGCAGCGAGTCCTGCAGGCGAGCGACCTCCGCCGGGGCCACGACGCCGGGACGCCCCGCCCAGAACGCGTAGACGAAGGGCAGGCCGGTGGTGCGCGTCCACTCCTCGCCGAGATCCAGCCGCGGCAGCGGGCTCCGGCAGTAGAGCGCGGGATCGCCGATGAGCAGGCCGGCGTCCGCGACGGACAGCATCGATTCCAGCGACGGTCCCAGAGCCACGTACTCGGGATCGCGGCCGAGGCGTTCACGAAGCAGGATCTTGAGGAGGGCCACGCTCGTCCGGCTGGAGGTGTCGAGGGCCACGCGCCGTACCTCCTCGAGCGGTCCCGGGTGATAGAGGGACACCGAGCGCACGGGTCCCTTGCTGCCGATGGCGATGCCGGGAACGATCGCGTAGTCGCCGAAGGCGTACTCGACGGAGGGGATCGTGCCCAGGTCGATCTCGCCCGCGTGCAGCCGCTCCGCGATCTTCGAGGGGACTTCGGAGACGAGAGAAAACGAAGGATCGCTTTGGAGGGCGTGAATGATGGGAGCTACATTCAAGTACGAGACCGCGCCGAGGCGTAGAACCTCGCCGCGCGCGCGCGTGTCCCGATCTTCGGCGCGCGCGGCGAGGGACGTCACCATTCCCTCACCACGTTGAAGACCGTGTCGCGCTCCACGGGCCGGCGCCCCGCCTCGCGGATCAGCCGGACGAGCTCGTGCACGGTCAGGGACTGCGCGGTGGGCGCGCCCGCGTCGTGGGCGATTTTCTCCTCGGTCACCGTGCCGTCGAGGTCGTCCGCTCCGAAGGAGAGGCCCACCTGGGCGAGGCGCGGTCCGATCATGATCCAGTACGACTTGATGTGGGGGAAGTTGTCCAGGAGGAGCCGGCCCACCGCGATCGCCTTCAGGTCCTCGAATCCCGTCGTCTCCGGAAGCTTCATGGCCGGAGCCTCCCAGGGCTGGAAGGCGAGCGGGATGTAGGTCACGAAGCCGCCCGTCTCGTCCTGGAGCGCGCGCAGGCGGAGCAGGTGGTCCACCCGGTCCTCGACGGACTCGATGTGCCCGTAGAGCATGGTGGCGTTCGTGGGGATGCCCTGCCGATGGGCCTCGCGCATCACGTCCAGCCACTGGCCGGCGTCGGCCTTGCCTCGGATGATCTTGTCGCGCGTCTCCTTCGCGAAGATCTCGGCCCCCCCTCCGGGCAGCGAGTCGAGCCCCGCCTCCTTCAGCTCCGCGAGCACGCGCTCGACGCTCATGCGGTAGACCCGATGGAAGAAGAAGATCTCGACCGCGGTGAACGCCTTGACGTGGATGTCCGGCCGCACTCTCTTGATCCCGCGCATCATGTCCAGGAAGTACGACCAGGGCAGGTCGGGGTGCAGCCCCCCCACGATGTGGACCTCGCGCACCGTCTTGGGCAAGGCACCCACGTTATGGAAGACCTGGTCGAGGCTCATCGTGTACGCGCGCGCCTCGCCCTTCTTGGCGGCGAACGCGCAGAAGTCGCAGGTGGCCGCGCAGACGTTGGTGTGGTTGATGTGGGTGTTCCAGACGAAGTAGGCGGCGTCGGCGTGTCTCTGTTCGCGCACGTGGTTGGCGAGGGCGCCCAGGGCGAGCAGATCATGGGACCGGTACAGAGCCACGCCATCCGCGAAGTCTAGACGGCGGCCAGACAGGACCTTCTCGCGGATGGCGAGGAGAGGGGTGTCGTGGATGCGAGCGGTGGCGAGGGCGCTGCTCATGATCAAGGGCTCTCCCGACGTTACCACAAGTCCTTGACCCGTCGAGCCCCGCCCGTATACTGGCGTTGGCCTGATGAAGCCCGCGAGCGCCGCCATCGCCTTCACGCTCGTCCTCCTGCCCACCCACGTCTCTCAACGGCTCGACACCACGTCCCTCCCGCGCGCCGAGCCCCTGAACGTGCTCCGGGGTACCATCGCCCGCGCCACCACCCTCGCCGCGACTCTCTCCGGGCGTCTGTCCCCGGCCCAGGTCCACGGGCTCGTCGAGGTGGCCCGGCCGTCCTACGACCTCCGGCACCTCTCGGTCGGGCAGCCCTACGGGCTGGCCACGACCCCGGGGGGCGTCCTGCGCGCCTTCACCTACCGGATCGACGACGTGCGCACGCTGCGCGTCTCCGGGAAGGGGGAGGCTCTCCGCGCGGAGGTGCTCGTCCGCGACTACGAAGAGCAACTCGCCCGGGTGGAAGGCACGATCGACTCGAGCCTCTTCGGCGCCATCACCGACTCCGGCGAGCACGACCAGCTCGCCCTGGACCTCGCCGACATCTTCGCCTGGGACGTGGACTTCAACACCGAGATCCAGCGCGGCGACTCCTACCGGCTGGCGGTGGAGAAGCTCTACGTGGACGGCGCCTTCGCCCGCTACGGGCGGATCCTGGCCGCCGAGTTCACGCGGGGCGGCCGCGTGCTGCGGGCCGTTCGCTTCGACGGCGCGTACTCCCGCGGGTACTACGGTCCCGACGGCACGCCGCTCCGTAAGGCCTTCCTCCGCTCGCCCCTCAAGTTCTCGCGCATCAGCTCGCGCTTCAGCCGCGCCCGCTTCCACCCCCTCCTCAACGTCACGCGTCCCCACTACGGTGTCGACTACGCGGCCCCGGTGGGGACCCCCGTGCTCGCGGCGGGCAACGGGGTCGTCGTTTCCGCGGGCTGGCTCGGCCAGTACGGCAAGGCGGTCCGCCTCCGCCACGCCAACGGCTTCGAGTCCCTCTACGGGCACCTGTCTCGCATCGACGTGCGCCCGGGCCAGCGCGTGGAGCAGGCGACCCGGATCGGGGCGGTGGGCATGACCGGGCTCGCCACCGGTCCCCACCTCGACTACCGGATGACGCGCAACGGCCAGTTCGTGGACCCCTTCCGCGTCCAGTCCCCCCCCGCCGAGCCCGTGGCCACGGCCGACCGCCCCGCGTTCGAGACCACGCGCGCGGAGCGCCTCGCCCTCATCGAACGCGCCGATCCCCCCCGCCTTGCCTCGCGCTGACGCGGCGGGAAGGCGCCCCTGGCTCACCGGCGCGAACGCCGTTCGCGTGCTCCTCTTCTTCGTCCCCCTGAGCTTCTACCTGGCCTGGACGCACGCCTCCCCCACGTCGGTTTTCGTGGTCTCGTGCCTGGCCGTGCTCCCCCTCGCCGGGCTGATGGGCGAGGCTACCGAGCACCTCGCCCACCACACGGGCCCGGGTCTCGGCGGCCTGCTCAACGCCTCCTTCGGCAACGCCGCCGAGCTGATCCTCGCCTTCATGGCCCTGCGCGCGGGCGAGAAGGAGATCGTCAAGGCCTCGCTCACCGGCTCCATCATCGGGAACATGCTCATGGTCCTCGGCCTGGCCATGCTCCTGGGGGGCTGGAAGCGGAAGGAGCTCGTCTTCAACCGCCTCTCCGCGGAGAGCGCGAGCAGCATGATGGTCCTGGCCGTGGTGGCCCTGGTGATCCCCGCCATCTATGCGCAGGTTACCCAGCACACGCACCCGGAGCACCTCGAGTCCATCAGCCTCGACATCTCGTACATCCTGATCCTCACCTACGCGGCCAGCCTCGTCTTCTCCCTGAAGACACACGAGCGGCTCTTCGCCCCCGCCGGGGGCGAGGCGAGCGAGCAACCCGGCCACGAGAAGCCCTGGTCGGTGCCCCGGAGCCTGCTCGTCCTGCTCGTCTCGGCCGTCCTCGTGGGCTTCGTGGCCGAGTTCCTCGTGCACGCGGTGGCGGACGCGGGCAAGGCCCTGGGGCTGGGCAAGGTCTTCATGGGAGTAGTGGTGGTGGCCATCGTCGGCAACGCGGCCGAGCACTCGACGGCCATCGTCGTCGCCATGAAGAACAAGATGGACCTGGCCCTCGGCATCGCCATGGGCTCGTCGATGCAGATCGCGCTCTTCGTGGCCCCGATGCTCGTGATCGGCGGCCATTTCACCGGGACGCCCCTGGGCCTCGAGTTCACGGTCCTCGAAGTGGTGGCGGTGATGCTCTCCACGGGGGCGGTGGCCCTGCTCATCCACGACGGCAAGACCAACTGGTTCGAGGGCTTCCAGCTCCTGGCCATCTACGCGATCCTCGCCATCGCCTTCTATTTCGTCTGATCTGGACGCCCGGCTTCGGGGGGCGTAGACTCGATTCGATGCGGGTCCTGGTTTCGGCCCTCGCGCTCCTCGTCGCTTCGGCCGGGCCCGGCCGGGCCGAGGTGACGGTGCGCCTGAACGCGGGTCGCGTGGACATCACCGCGAATGCCGCCCCCCTCTCCGAGGTCCTGGACCGCCTGGCCCGGCAGACGGGGATGAAGGTGGTCTACGACGGCCCCGCCCCGCGACAGCTCGTCACCGTCTCGCTGATGGGTCGCGTGCCCGCGGAGGCCGTGCACGACCTGCTCGAGGGGCAGGGAGTGAACTACGCCCTTCTCGGCGACACCGCGGGCACCGGCGTCCAGACCCTGCTCATGACGGGCACGACCGCGCCCGTGGCCTCATCGGCGAGCTCGTTCAACGCCGCGGCCGCAACCCGGTCCCGCTCCGCGTCTCCTCCACTGTCGAGCCCCGATGCCGTGGACGAGCCCGAGGAGGATCCGGACGACGAGCCGGCGCCCGAAGCCCCGGGCGCGCCGGGGGCGCCGAATGGCACGATGGACGCCGCGGGCACCGGGGCCAAGGCTCGTCCCCTGATTCCGCCCGGTACCACGGGCGCGACGCCGCCCGCCGCCGCGCCCATGCAGATGGCCCCCTCCATGCCGAGGACGCCGCCTGCGAACACCAACCCCGGGTTTGTGCCCGTCAGTCCCCTCTCGCCGCTCGGACCGTTCGCTCCCGCCCTTCCGGGCGGCGCGCCGGTGGGAGGGCTCCCGGGCGGTACGCCGGTCGGAGGGCCGGGCGCACCCAACGAGCCGCCCGAGCCGAGCGAGCCGCCGCTCGACTAGATCGAGCCGTTACCGGCCCGGTGTCGGGGCCGGGCTGGGACTCGCGGGCCTGCCCCCCGGATACACCCCGCCCCCCGGCACTGCGACGGGGCCGGGCGCCCGCCCGATCACCAGGGCCTGTCCCGGCAGGAAGACCCACTCGTTGTACTTCGTGCGGCCGTTGACGACGCGCAGGCTCTTCTCTTCGCTCGTGCTGGCCACGCCCTGGATGAGGCCGATCGTCCCCCCCACCGTCGGGGGAGCCCCCGGTCGGGTGGTGGTGGTCGGGGCGGTGGGACCGGGCGCGGCCACGGGCGGGGCGTTGATCGCCTCCCCCGGGCGCACGAATCGCCACTTGCCGCTCCTGGTCATGGGGTCCTTGTAGGCCTTGCGCAGGTACTTGCCCTGGACGAGCACCTCGAGCGACGGCGGGAGTACGTTCCCGTTCTTCCTCTGGTAGCGCTGGATCGCATCCGCGATCTGCTTCCCCCGGAAGAGCAGCTCCTCCTCGTTGGAGTCCTTGACGAGGTACTCCCAGGAGGGCGCCGCCACCGCCATCAGCACCATGGCGATGGCGACGCTGGCCAGGAGGGCCAAGAGCGTGTAGCCCGCTTCCTGCGAACGTCGCCCGCCCGTCATTTCGCCGGCTGGTATTCCTTCAGCACCTTGCGGACGTAATCCCGGGTCTCACGGTAGGGCGGGACGCCCTTGTTGCGCTCCACCGCCTTCGCCCCCGCGTTGTAGGCGGCGAGGGCCCGCGCGATGTCGCCGCCGAAGAGGGCGAGGAGCGCGCCCAGGTGTCGCGTGCCCCCGTCCAGGTTCTCCGCCGGATCGAAGGCGTTGCGCACCCCCAGCTCCGCCGCGGTCGCGGGCATGAGCTGCATCAGCCCCTGCGCTCCCTTGGGCGACACCGCCTCGGGGCGGAAGGCGGATTCGACCGCCACCACCGCCAGCACCAGCTCGGGATCGAGGCCATGCCTTTGTGCAGCCTGGATGGCCAGCGCGCGGAGATCCCCTCCCGGGGCGGTGACCTCGTCCAGGACCTCGTCGGGCACGAAGCCCCGAACCAGCGCCGACGGGAAGCCCACCTCGCCCCCGCCCTTCAAGGCCAGCATCATCGTCCCTTCCTCGAGCCGATGGGTGGTCGCCTTGAAGGTCAGGCCGTTCGTGAGGACGGCGATCTCCGCGCCCGCCCGTGGTGCCGCGCCGAGAATCAGGACGCAGAAGACGAGGGCAGACCTCATACCGTGCTCAGTTTATCGCGACAACGACCGTATTGTGCTTGTCGTTCGCGGTTGTCGCGGTTACTTCGACCGTCTTGTTGTCGACACCGGCGACCGCCCGCGTGCGCAGGGTATCGAAGGCCTGTCCGTTGGTGTCCGTGAAGCGCTGACGGCCCCCGCTGTCCAGTGTCTCCTGCTGAGTGTTCGGCCCGGTGCCTATGTTGGTGACGTCCGTGATACTGAAGATGACGGGCACGTTCGCCACTGGATTGCCATTGATGTCGAACACGTTGGCGATGATGGTGGCGGACCCGGGGCCACGCAAGCGCTGGGGGTCGGCGGTCACGAGCACGTGATCCGGCAGGGCGCTGCCGATCGTGACCGGGGGATCGAGCACAACGACTCCATTACCGCCGCCGCCGCCGCTCGGGGCCGCGCCCCCTCCGCCCGAAAACGCGCTGACGTGAGCGGTCCCCGACCGTGAGTCCGCGACGAGATTCACGCGCGCGAGCCCGTCGGTCGTCTTGGCCTGCGGGTCGATACGACCCAGGTCGGTGAAGAAATACACCACAGTCCCATCCGGTACCAATGTTCCCGCAGGCTCGACCAGAAGGGCAGTGATGACCGACACCCCCCCGTTTGCCACGATGAACGTGGGATTTGCGAAAACGGTTATCGACGAGCCCGGAGCCATGAGGGGCGGAACCTCGCAGCCCCAGTGGCTCACGGCCAGGAACCCCAGAACCAGAGACCCCAGGACTAGCCATCCTCTACGCATCTTCGTCCTCCCCGTCCAGACGGTCACGGGTTCACCACGATCCTACCCGGATTGGGCACGGTAGGGTGCTCCGTCCCCTGGGCCCGGGCGATGACGAGCGAGTCGAGAACGACGGTTCCGGAGCCCGCGCGCAAGGCCCGGAAGGTCAGGGTGGCGATCGCCCCGGAGCCGGTGGCTCCGGTCGCCCGCGTGAAACGCGCCCGAGCCCGCCCCGCGCTCAGCTCCTTCTCCGTGGCCACCGTGGATCCGTCCAGGCTGAGCAGGGATCCCGCGCCCACGTCGACCACCTCGACCAGGGTCGGGTCGTAGGTGAACACGACATCCACGCCCTCCACGTCCTGCGCCCCCATGACCACGAGACCGAGCGCGCCCGTCTGGCCCACGCGCAGGGCGGCTTCGGGCGGGCTGAAGAGGGCGGTGATCGGACGGACCAAGGGCAGCCCCGTGGGGTCGGTAGCGGCCGCTCCCGGGGGCACCGTCGTGGGCGGCGGGGCATTCGGGGGGGGCGCTGCGGGCGCGGGAGGGATCGGCCCCGTAGGCGAGGGCGCAGGGGGCGCCGCGACCGGAGACGGCGGCGGAGCCGCCCCCGCAGGAGGAGGAGGGACCGGCGTGGGAGTGGGCGTCGGCTTGGGCGAAGGCGTCGGCTCCGGGCCGAAGAGCGAGGGCCGCGCGCCGGGAACCCGGGGAACCTCTACCGTCCCCACTCCCAGCCCGGCGAGGTCCTCTTCCGTCACCTTGGGCCCGCGCACGATGTGGGGAGTGAGCGAGATCAGGATCTCGCTTTCCGAGGACTGCTTGTTCCGGTTCGTGAACAGCTTGTTCAGGACGGGAATGCTCTGCAGGCCGAAGACCCCGCTGAACGAGTCGGTCTCTCCCGTCTGCAGGAGGCCGCCGATGAGGTTCGTCTCGCCGTCCCGGATCCGCAGGGTCCCGCTGACGTTCCGCGTGAGGAACGTGGGAAGGTCGCCGCTGCCCCCGACCGAGGTCGTCTGGCCGAGCAGGCTGAACTCCGCGTTCAGCTCCAGCGTGATGTCGCCGGAGGCGGCCACCCGGGGGGTGATGTCGAGGTTCACGCCGACGTTTCGGTACTGGAAGGAGGTCGCGGGTGAGAACGTGCTCGGCCCGGTGGCGGTGGCCTGGAACGTGGTGACGGGGACGGGCACCTCGCGCCCGATCCTGAGGGTGGCCTTCTTGCCTTCCGCCGCCCGCAGGCGCGGCGAGGCCAGGATCTTGGTGTTGGTGTCGGACTGCAGGAACTTCGCGAAGAGCTGGGCGGGCACGCTCACCACGAAGTCGGCGAGGTTGATGGAGGAGAGGAGGTGGGCCCGCACGTTCGTGAAGCCGGTGGGTTTGTCCCCCGAGACGCTTGCTTCCGAGCCTTCCCCGGTGATGGGGTTGGGTCCCCCCGTGGGGAGAAACGTGACGCCCGCCCCGTAGTTCGAGAGGGCCAGCCCGTACTGCTTCGCCTTGTCCCGGTCCACGTTCAGGATCTGCACCTCGATCATGACCTCGCCCCGGGGCTTGTCGTTCGCCTCGATGATCCGCTCGGCGAGGGCCACCGCGTCCAGGGTCCCGATCACGGTGAGGGCCCCCAGGCCGGGGTTGGCGGCCGCGGTCTGGATCTTGGCCAGGCTCTTCACCATGTTCAGGGTCTCGTTCACGTCCGCGTTCTGCAGGTAGAACGTGCGCAGCACGGTCTCGTCGTAGGCGCGCCGCTTGGTCGGGGACTCCGGGACGATGATGAGCGTGTTCTGGTCGAGGACCTTGTAGAAGAGCCGGTTCACGAACGTGATCTGGTCGAGGGCTTCCGCGAAGGTCACGCCGGTCAGGTTGATCGAGACCTTCTTGTCGCGGAAGCCCTCGTCGAAGAGGATGTTCACCCCCGCGATCTTGGCCAGGCTGTCGAAGATCTTCTCCAGGCTCGAGTCCTGGAACTTGAGCGTGATGGGGACGGGGCTGCGGGGCGAGAGCACGGGCACGGGCACGCGCTGGGCCTGGGCCCGGGACTTCATCCCCTCGAAATCGGCGAGGCGCCTCTTCTCTTCGTCCCGCTTGCGGATCTTTTCGCGCACGAGCAGGAGGTCGTCGGAGGCGGAGCGGTTGGCGGGGTCGTACTTGGCCGCGATCTCCAGCGAGTTGGCGGCGGCGTCCAGGTCGTTCGCGGCCATGGCCTTCTTGGCCTCTTCGTAGTGGAAGCGGCTGGCCTGGATGCGGGCGTTCTCGAGGGAGAGCTTGTACTTGATGTTGTTGGGGTCCTTCTGCAGGGCCAGGGTGAACTTGGCCACCGCGAGGTCCCAGTTCCCCTTCTCCGCCTGCGACTGTCCCGCCCGGTAGGCCGAGGCGCAGGCGGAAAGGGAGAGAGCGACGGCCAGGAGGAGGGCGCCCTTCCCCGGTCGCCACCGGTCCCTCCCGCCGACGCTCACCATTCGTTGTAGGGCGTCCCCGTGAGGGACGGCTGGGTGGAGGCGCTCTTGACGTCGTAGACCCCGGGCGCGTCCGCGGGCCGGTCCGGATCCAGCTCCTCGAACACGGGCTCCCAGTCCGCCGCCTGCGTGATGGGATCGACGGGGATCTTCCTCAGGTAGCCCTCCTCCGCGAGCGCGTCCAGGGACGCGGGGTACTTGCCCTTGTCGATGTAGTACTGGTCGATCGTGTCCCGGAATTGAAAGAGGTCCTGGCGCAGGACGCCTTCCTTGGCCTGGATGATCGCGATCTTGTACTGGGGAACCGCGATGGCGGCGAGGATGCCCACGATCGCCACCACCGTGATGAGCTCGATGAGCGTGAAGCCCCGGTGGCCCGCCTGTGTGCCCATTCCCCTCTCACCACGTCTTGTAGGGCGTGCCGTCCAGCCCCTTGGCCGTGCTCTTGCTGAAGACGTCCCACACGTTCTGGCCGCACCAGGACATGTCGTCGGGATCGTCCTGGTAGCAGCGCATCCCCCACTCCGCGCTCTGGGTCATGGGATCGACGGGAATGCGGCGCAGGAACTTCAGCTTGCGCTCGAGGGCCCCCACCCGGTTGACGCCCTTCACCAGCGTCTCCAGGTCCGGCGGATAGCCCTCGCTCCCCAGCTTCACGTCGGTCCCCCCGATCAGTCCCTGATCCACCGCGAGCTTGTAGCGGTCGATCGCGTTTCGGATGTCCCGCAGCGCCCGCCGCAGCTCGATCTCCTTGTGGCGGGTGAAGCTCACCTTGGCCAGGGGCATGATCGCGGAAGCGAGGACGATCAGGATCGTGGCGGTGGCGATCAGCTCGAGGTAGGTGAAGCCGCGCTCAGCGCTTCCCAACGGGCCTCCCCTCCGCGCGGAAGTAGGCGGAGAGCTCCACCTGCAGCGTCGCCGCCCCTTCCTCGCCCCCGCTCAGCGCGATCCGGTCCACGGTCAGGAAATGCTTCGACCTCTCCACCCGCTCGAGAAACCCCACGAGCTGCTCGTAGGAGCCCACCAGCGGGAGGTTGACGCGGATCCGAGAGAGCCGCGGGTCCGCCACCTCCCCGGGGGCGAAGGAGCGGGCGCCGGGCTTGAGGCCGGGCTCCCGGGCCATCCGCTCCACGTCCTCCAGCACGGCCAGGAGGTCCGCGCGCGAGTCGACGTCCTTGTAGAAGCGCTCCGCGTCCTCGGCGTTGGCCCGGAGGGCGTCCGCGCGTCCCCGAAGCGCGTCGACCTCCTTCCGCTGCTCCTCCACCTCGGCCCGGGCCGTCGCCGCGCGGGCGGTGGCGCTCCTCACCTGCAGCGTGCGCGGAAAGGTGTAGGCGGCGAAGACGGCGAGGTTCAGCCCCAGGAGCACGAGGACGGGGACGAGCATCCGCCGCCGCCAGGGCGGGCGCGCCAGCGCGACCGCGCTCACGACGGACCTCCCGCCGCGTCTCCCCCCGGGACCGCCGGGGCCCGGACCGCCGCGAGTCCGGGAAGGTAACGCGTGCTGTAGGTGAACTCCTCCCCCCGGTCGGTCTCCCCCGCGGTCCGGAGGAACACCTCCTCGAACTCGGGGCTCTTGTCCAGGGCCCGCAGCAAGAGGTGGCGGTCCTCGAAATGGCGCGCGACCGCGTTGATGTCCAGGACCACCCTGCCGTCCTTCAACTGGGGAGCGATGGACACCAGCCGCACGCCGATGGGCAGGACGTCCTCCAGGCTGGCGAGGAGCGTGCTCCAGGAGAAGGCGCGGCGGTCCACCAGCCCGCGCAGGGCCATCCACTGCTTGACCCGCTCGGGGTCGGGGCGCGGCCCGCGGAGGCGGGCGGCCTCCTGGCGCAGGCGCGAGAGCTCCTGCTCGAGCCCCTGCGCCTCGTGGTCGAGGGCGGAGACCCGTCCGGGCAAGAGCTCCTTGAGCACGAACGCGTGCCGGACGGTGAGGGCGAGCAGGGCCGCCGCGGCGAGGCCGATCAGGACCGTGGGCAGCCGCTCGTTGCGGAAGGGGCGGGTGGCGAGGTTGAGGGCCGGCCTCACGCCGCCCTCCCCACCAGGCAGCAGACCGCGCCCGCCACGGCCTGGGCCGCGCTCGTCTCCACGACGAGCCCCAGCGCCGCTCCGGGGTCGATCACCTGGGGCGGGAAGCCGATGGGGTCGCGCAAGAGCACGACCGCCTCTTCCGCGGGGATGTGCGCGGAGCGAAGGGCGGCGCTCACGAGCCCCGCTCCCCCGAGCTTCTCGCGGTAGTAGAGGACGGTGTTGGCCACCTCGCGCGCCACCGCGTCCGCGCCGAGGCTGCCCGCGAGCGTCCGCACCACCAGCGGCCAGCCGGCCCGGGCCACCACGAGCGACACGTAGCCGTGGTCCCAGTTCACGAGCAGCCGGTCCCCCTCCGGCGCGCGCTCGGCGGCGAGGAGGGCGAGCGCGGCCGGCTCCACCAGGCCGGGCTCCAGGCCGAGATCGACGAGCGCCCCCTCGTAGGCTTCGAGGACGGGCCGGTAGATCGCGGCCACCAGGAGCTGCCCCGCCTGCGGGCCCGACCAGGCGAGCCGGGCCTCGCGCACGTCGAAGGGGAGCGCCTTGTGCAGGCGGAAGCGGACGAATTCCTCCATATCCGCCCGCCCGCGGCTCTTCTCCTTGGCGGGGATGAGGGCCAGGCGCAGCGCGGCGTCGGGCAGCACGAGGGCGACGCGGCCGGCCTCGAGGGCGCCCGTCCGCTCCAGCAGGGTCTGCAGCGTCCGGCGGAATCCCGCGGGGTCGACCACGTTGGGCCGGGTCAGCGACAGCTCCAGCACCCCCTCGGGCAGCTCGAGGCAGGCGGCCGCGGCCAGGCTGTGGCGGTTCCCCTCGCGCAGGAGACGCACGGCGGCGAGCGCCCGCGGGCGCACCTCTACCGCGAGGAGGGGAGGCTCGGGCTCCACGAACAGCCGCCGCAGCAGGGCTTGCCGGTCGAGCAGCCTTTCCCGGACGCCGCTCACACCACCTCCACGAAGGTGACCTTGTTGATCTCGTGCAGGGTGGTCTTGCCGGCGAGCGCCTTGTTCACCGCCGACTCGCGGAGGAAGATCATCCCTTCCTCGCGGGCGGCCCTCTTGATGTCCGCGCTGCTCTTGCGGGAGAGGATCATCTCCCGCACGTTGTCGGAGAGGTCGAGCAGCTCGCAGATCGCACTCCGGCCCTTGTAGCCTGTCCCCCCGCACTCGATGCAGCCCGCGCCTTCGAAGAAGGGGGTGTCCGCGTAGACCTTGGAATCGAGCCCGGACTCCACGAGCAGCTCGGGCGAGGCCCGGGTCTCCCGCTTGCAGTGGGTGCAGATCTGCCGCACCAGCCGCTGGGCCTGCACGCAGTTGAGCGCGGAGACGAAGTTGTAGGGCTCGATCTTCATGTTCAGGAACCGGCCGAGCACGTCGATCACGTTGTTGGCGTGGACGGTGGTGAAGACGAGGTGGCCGGTGAGCGCGGACTGGATCGCGATGTCCGCGGTCTCCGCGTCGCGGATCTCCCCCACCATGATCTTGTCGGGGTCGTGGCGGAGGATGGAGCGCAGGCCGCGGGCGAAGGTCAGGCCCTTCTTCTCGTTCACCGGGATCTGGGTGATGCCCTTGAGCTGGTACTCCACCGGGTCCTCGATGGTGACGATCTTGTCCTCCTCGGTCTTGATCTCGGAGAGGGCCGCGTAGAGAGTCGTGGTCTTGCCGGAGCCGGTGGGACCGGTGACGAGCACCATCCCGTAGGGCTCGCTTGATGAAGCGGCGGAAGCGGGCGAGCTCCTTCTCGTCGAAGCCGAGGACGTCCAGGCGCAGGGAGGCGAACTGCTTGGAGAGGCTCTCCTTGTCGAGGATGCGGATGACCGCGTCCTCCCCGTGCACGGTGGGCATGATGGACACGCGGAAGTCGATGGAGCGGCCGCGGAGCTTCACCCGGAAGCGCCCGTCCTGGGGGACGCGCTTCTCCGCGATGTCCAGCTCGGCCATGACCTTGATGCGGCTGATGATGGTCGCGTGGTGCTCCTTGGCGATGGGCTTCATCGCGGGCTGGAGCACGCCGTCGATGCGGTACTTGATCACCACCTCGGCGTCGCGGGTCTCGATGTGGATGTCGGAGGCCCGCCGGTTCAGGGCGTCGAAGATCGTGGAGTCCACGAGGCGGATGATCGGCGACTGGTCCGCCTGGATCTTGTCGATGGAGAGGACCTCCTCGCCGTCCTCGTCCTCGCGCAGGATCTGGATCTTGAAGGACTCGCTCGCCTGCTCCAGCACCCGGGTGGTGCCCTGCCCGCGCTTGAGCGCCTCCTGGATGGCGGAGGGCGTCCCCACCGCCGGCTGCACCGGCGTCTGCAGGAGCAGGCTCAGCTCGTCCACCACCGGGATGTCGGTGGGGTCCGCCATCACCAGCACCAGCCGCTCGCCCTCGCGCCGGTAGGGGAGGAAGTTGTAGCGGAACATCAGCTCCACCGGGACCGCCTTGAGGATGTCGGGGTCGGGGGCGAAGCTGGCCACGTCCACGTACTCGAGGTGGTAGCGGGCGGCGAGGGCCCGCGCCGCTTCTTCCTCGGACGGGGCGCCGAGGGCGGCGGCCGCGCTGTCCGGGAGCGCCCGGATGTCGCCGGGCATGGTCAGTGGATCCTCGACTGCATGGCGGAGATGGCCTCGAACATCGGCAGGTAGAAGGCCAGGAGCAGGCCTGCCACTATGACGGCCATCAGCACGAGAAGGACGGGCTCCACCAGGGAGAGGAGGGTGGCGATCCGGTTGTCCAGCTCCTCGTCGTAGAAGTCGCTGACCGCGCCCAGCATGTCTCCGAGCGCGCCCGTCTGCTCTCCCACCTTCACCATCTCCAGGGGCAGCGCCTCCACCATGTGCGTCGACTCGAGGGCGCTGGTGAGGCTCGCCCCTTCCCGGATGCGGCCGGTGGCACCCCCCACCGCCTGGGCCATCGCCCGGTTGCCGATCGACGCCGCCGCCACCTCCAGCGCGTTCAGCAGGGGCAGACCTCCGGCGAGCAACGTGGACAGCGTCCGCGCGAGCTGGCTCGTCGCGTACATGCGCATCAGCGGTCCCAGGTACGGGATTCGCAAGAGCGCCCGGTCCAGGATCGCTCCGGACGCATCCCTCCGGAACCAATACCAGACGCCGGCCCCGGCTATTCCCAGGCCGAGGAGGATCCAGGGCAGGTTCTCGCGGAAGCCCACGGCCACGTTCATGACCACCCGGGTCGGCAGGGGCAGCTCGGCTCCGAGCCCTTCGTAGAACCCCCGAAACTGCGGGATCACGTAGACGAGCATGACCACCACGAGCACGGTCATCATGGCGAGCAGGACCATCGGGTAGACGGAAGCCGAGATCGCCTTCTTCTTCAGGGACTGGTTGAGGCGCAGGTACTGGGAGAACCTCCGGAGGACGGTGTCCATGTTGCCGCTGCGCTCGCCGGCCACGAGGCTCGCCGAGAAGATCGCAGGGTAGAGGTCCCCTTCCGCCCGGAACGCGTCGGAGAGCGACGTCCCCGACTTGACCTTCTCGCGGATCCCGACCAGCGAGCGCCGGAAGGTCGGCTCTTTCTGCCGCTCTAGCATCACGTCCAGGGACTGCAGCAGGGGGAGACCCGCCTTGAGGAGCGCCGCGAGCTCCTGCGAAAAGATCAGGAGCGTCTCGGGGCGGACCTTCGGCCGGGCCATGGCGAAGACGCCCAACCGCAGGCCACGGCGGATCGAGAAGAGGTAATAGCCTTGTTGTTCGAGGTCGGCACGCAGGCTGGCCTCATCGCGGGCGGAAAAGGTCTGCTCCACGACCTCACCAGCCGGCGTCCCCACCTTGCAGACGTACTCCATGGAAACGGGCTTCAAGCAATACTTTACATGTGAGGAGCTAAATATTCAAGGCGTCGTGACTTGTCAGGCCCGAACCAGGTTCAGAGGGCCTTGGCCACGATGAGCGTGGTGTCGTCCTCGGGGGGAGTACCGTTCGACCAGCCCTGGACTTCCCCCAGGAGAGTGTAGAGCACGATTCGCGCGGGGTCCCGTCGCGACCGCAGGGCGGCCTCGCGCAGACGCTCCGCCCCGTACATCTCGCCGCTCGCGTTGGCGTGGTCGGTGAGCCCGTCGCTGAAGAAGACGAACAGGTCCTCCCTCGCGAACCGGGCCCGCCCGCGCTCGTAGGTCGAATCCTCGACCAGGCCCAGCACGGTCCCGCCCGTGCCCAGTTCGACCGCCACGCCGTCGGCGCGCACCAGCAGCGGATGGTCGTGGCCGGCGTTCACGTACTCGAAGAGGCCGGCCTCGAAGTCGAACACCCCGAAGAAGAGGCTGGCGAACAGCCCCTTCGGCGTCACGTCCCAGAAGAGGCGGTTCACGCGGGTGATGGTCTGCTCGGGCGCCACCCCCCCCGCCTGCACCTGCGCGCGCAGGCAGGCCTTCAGGTTGGCGGCGAGGAGCGCGGCGGGCACGCCCTTGCCCATCACGTCGCCGATGGCGAGGGCCAGCCGCCCCGCCTCGAGGGGGAGAACGTCGAAGTAGTCGCCGCCGATCTCGCGCACGGGCATGAACTCGCTGGCCACGTCCAGGGACCCGTGGTGGAGGGGCGGGGGGAGCAGGCTGCGCTGCACGTGGGAGGCGAGCCGGAGCTCCTCCCCCATGCGCCGGGCCATGTTCTCCACGCGGGCGTAGAGCTCCTCGAGCTCGGCGTTCTTCCGGCTCAGCTCCTCGAGGTAGGAGCGCGCCCGCAGCGCCACGCGGACGCGGGCGAGCAGGACTTCCGCCCCGAGCGCCGCGTTCACGAAGTCGTCGGCATGGTCCAGCAGCCGCGCCTCGACAGAGGCGCGGCGACCGGGCTCGGTGAGCACGAGGACGGCCGGACGGCCCACCACTCCCGGCGGCCCGAGCGCTTCCAGGATCCGCTCGAGGTCGCCGCCGGGGAGCTGACCATCCACGAGCAAGACCTCGGGAGGTTCGGTCTCCAGCCGTACGAGCACGTTCTCGGGCGTCGCCTTGAAGAGGTCGAGCGACCCCAGAGCCCCGTGGTCGCGCGCCCAGGCGGGCAGTTCTCCCACCCACACGACCTTCGCCCTCGACGTCGTGGGGGTGGGCGCACCCGCGGCGGAGCCAGCCTCCGAGCCGGCCGCCGCCGCCCCCGTCTTCACGTGGGATCGACGAACTTGTAGCCGACGCCGTGGATGGTCAGGATCCAGCGCGGCTCGGAGCCGCTGTCTCCGATCTTGGCCCGCAGCTTCGCGATGTGGGTGTCCACGGTGCGCGTGGAGGGGTAGCTCTCGTAGCCCCAGACGTCCTCCAGCAGCCGATCCCGCGAGACCGTCTCCCCCTTGCGCTCGATCAGGTAGCGCAGGAGCTCGAACTCGCGCGGCGACAGCTCGAGGGCCTCGCCCCCCTTCTTGGCGCGGTAGGCCTCGAAGTCCAGCTCCACGTCCGAGAACTGGTAGCGGCTCAGGCGCTTCTTCTTGCCCTCGCTCCGGCGGAGGATGGCGCGTACCCGGGCGAGGAGCTCGCGGATGGAGAAGGGCTTGGTGACGTAGTCGTCCGCCCCCAGCTCCAGACCCACCACCTTGTCGATCTCCTGGCCGCGGGCGGTGAGCATCACGATCGGCGACTCGAAGCCCTCCCCCCGGAGCGTCTTGCAGACCTCGAGGCCGGAGAGCTTGGGGAGCATGATGTCGAGGATCAGGAGGTCCGGCTTCTGGGTGCGCGCCCGCTCGAGCCCGGTCTGGCCGTCGGACGCGGTCAGGACCTCGTAGCCTTCGAACTCGAAGTTGTCCTTGAGCCCGAGCACCATGTCCGGCTCGTCCTCCACGATGAGTATCTTGCTCATTGCCCTTCGTCGGCCTCTTTCCGGCCCCGCTCCACCGGGATGGCGAGGGTGAACGTGCTGCCCTTGCCCGGGTTGCTCTCCAGCTCGACGCCGCCTCCGTGGGCCTCCATGATGTGATGCACGAGGGCGAGGCCGAGCCCGCTCCCCTTGGTCTCGTGCACGAGCGAGTTCTCCGCGCGGTAGAACTTCTCGAAGACCTTCTTCTGGTCCGCCTTCGGCACCCCGATGCCCCGGTCGGTCACCGAGATCAGGATGCGGTTGCCCTCCCGGCGCACCGCGAGCTTGATGTACTTCTCGTTCGGGCTGTACTTGATCGCGTTGTTCACGAGGTTCAGGAGGGCCTGCTCGATCGCCTCGGGGTCGATCTCCGCCTCCGGCAGGTCCTCCTCCATCTCCACCTCCAGGGTGAAGCCCTGCTGCTCGATCGGGAACCGGTAGGCGTCCAGCACCTCCCGCACCACCCGCCCCACGTCCGCGCGCACCAGCCGGTACTGCTTGCGGCCCGCCTCTATCCGCGAGAAGTCGAGGATGTTGTTGATGAGCTGGGTCAGGCGCTGGCTCTCCTTGTTGATGATCCGGTAGTACTGCCTCGCCTTCTCCGCCCCCTGCACCCGGCCCAGCTCCAGCGTCTCCGCGAAGAGGCGGATGAGGGCGAGGGGCGTCTTCAGCTCGTGGCTCACGTTGGCCACGAAGTCGCTCTTGAGGCGGGCGAGGTGGATCTCCCGGCGCACGTTGGTGTAGGCGAGGTAGAGCCCGGCCAGGAGCATGAGGTCGATGAACCCGATGAGCGCGGTCTTGGCGAGGGCGAGCCGCCGGACCTCCTGCTTGATCGAGCGTTCCCGGTTCCGCAGCTCCAGCTTCAGCCCGCGGAAGGAGCGCGCGGTCATGACCCGCTCCCTCTCGAAGGCCCCGCTGGGGGTGGGCGCGGTCTCATAGAGCACGGAGCCGTCGGGCTCGCTCACCCGGATGACCCAGGTCTGCTCCGGGTTCAAGAATTCCTTCTCGAAGTAGTCCCGCAAGAGCACGCCGTGCGCGTAGCCGCAGGCGAAGCGGAAGCGCAGGATCCCGAGCTCGGTCCCGTCGGCGGTGGTGAGGGGCACCGAGTCCTCCCCTTCCGGTCCGGAAGGGACGGTCTCGCCCCCCTTGAGCGCCTCGTTGAGGAGACGCATCTCGGCCCCGCCCGGGGCGAGGACGACCTTGAGGCTCTTCACCGGCGACCAGGCTTCCAGGCGCAGGTTCTCGAAGACCGCTTCCTCCATCCCCGCGCTGTCGAGGGCGGTCCGGATGACCTCGGGCCGGCCTTCGAGCAGGCGCTCCGGCCCCACCGTTCGCGCCGCCTCCAGGGCCTTGGCCCGGGCCGTCCTCTCCAGGTCCTTCTCGATGTAGTAGAGGACCTTCTCCGCCTGCTTCAGCAGGCTGATCTCCAGGCTCTCCGCGTGCTTGGGAACGGCGTGGAAGGAGAGGGCGGAGAGGGCCACCGAAGGCAGCAGGACCGCGCCTACGAAGATCGATACCAGCCGGCCCCGTGGGTCGTGGGGGGCGGCGAGCCGCCTCTCCAGCTCGGACATTCGCGGAAATGTACCACTCCGGGCCACCCAAGGTTGTCACACGAGTACAACCTTGCGTAAAAGGTTGTCACCTGGCCCTTTGGGCTCGGATATAACATGGGACCGTGAGCAAGCAGGAGCCCCCCGGCGAGCGCGCGCTGGCCACGAATCGCAAGGCGCTCTTCAACTACGAGATCCTCGAGCGGGCCGAGACGGGCATCGTGCTCGTGGGGACCGAGGTGAAGTCCATACGCGAAGGCGGCCTTCACTTCCGCGACGCCTTCGTCGACTTCCGGGGGGGCGAGCTCTACCTGGTCGGCTGCCGCATCGGCCCCTACAGCCACGGCAACCTCATGAATCACGCGGAGGAGCGCGACCGGAAGCTGCTGCTCCACAAGCGGGAGATCGCGAAGCTCGGAGGCAAGGTCACGGAGAAGGGCCTGACCCTCATCCCCCTGCGGGCCTACCTCAAGCAGGGGCGGGTCAAGGTGGAGATCGGCCTCGCCCGCGGCAAGCGCGCCCACGACAAGCGCGAGTCGATCAAGAAGAAGGACCTCGAGCGCGAGACGCGCCAGGCGCTGCGGCAGCGAGGCTAGACGCCTTCCTGGAGGCCCCCCTTCATTCGAAGTACCCGTTCACGTCGATGATCAGGTGAACGGTCGTCCCCGCGGGCTGCGCCACGAAGGCCCCGATCGCGCCGCCCACGCTCAGGGGGATGACCGCGTTGTTGCCCCGTGTCTGTCCGGCCGCGTAGTTGATCGAGGCGATGAGCGGCACCGGGACCCCCGCGGGGAAGAGCCGCAGGTTGCCGCCCGCGGTGGACTGCGTCACCGCCAGGCTGATCGAAACTGCCTTGGCCGTGACGGGGATGCCGCAGTTGCCGGCGAGGGTGAGGACGCGCGTGGTCTGACCGCCGAGGACGGGCCCAACCACCGGCGCGCCCCCGCGGGTGTCGACCACGCGGCAGGGGGGCAGGGTGAAGAAGCCGAGGGCGGGCGCCACCACGTCCTGCGCGAGCCCGGGCGACGTGCTGCCGCTCCGGTTGGCATCGCCCCCGTACTCGGCCGTGATCGTGTGCAAGCCGACACCGAGGGCCGCGGTGGTCAAGGTGGCCTGCCCCGCTCCGTCCAGGGTGCCGGTGCCGAGGGTGGTGACCCCGTCCCAGAAGGTCACGGTGCCCGTCGGCGTTCCACCCGCCGGCGTGCCCGCAATGGTGGTGGAGGTGAAGGTCACGCCCTGGGCCACGTTCGAGGGGTTGGCCGAGGAGATGAGGGTCGTGCTCGTGGGAGCCTTGATCACCATGATCGCGAACGACGTGTTGCCCGAGCCGGCGGTGTTGTCGGTCACGGTGACGGTCACGTTGTAGGTCCCGGGAGAGGCGGTGGTGTTCCCCGCGATCGTCCAGGTACGGGTCCCGGGCAGCGTCGAGCCGGGAGACGTCGTGCCCAAAGCCAGCGACAGGCCGGCGGGCAGGGCGGGCGCGGTTGCGATGAGCGTCGAGCCGAACGAGTCGGCGTCGCTCGCCGACACCGTGACGGTGGGCGAGACCGGACCGCCGAAGGCCGCCGTCGCTTGCCCGCCGGGCGCGTCGTTCGTCACCACCGGGGCGGGCAGGCTGGCCGTGATGGTGAAGTCGGCGTTCGACACGTCGAAGAAGACGTTCCCGACCGCTTCCACCTTGACCCGCGCCTGCGTGGTGCTCAGGTTGGGCAGCGTCACGGACTCGGAGCCGTCGTTGGGCGTGCTCGCGAGCAGCACCTGGGGATAGGTGAGGCCTCCGTCGAAGGAAAGGCTGATCCTCACGTTCGTGGCGTTGATCGGCGCCCCGCTGGTGCCGGCCACGCTCCAGGTGACGGTCTGGCTGGAGTTCCCGGGATAGCTCACCGCGGTGTTCGGGGAGGTCACCAGGAACGGGCCCGTGCCCGGAGTGAGCAGCAGCGTGGTGTCCGCGCTGTTGACCCCGCCGCCCCCGGGGTTGCCGTCCCGGACGGTCAGCCGGAAGTGCAGCGACAGCGGATTGTCGTTCACCCCCGTGAAGCCCACGTAGTCGGACGTGGGCAGGAACTCCGAGAAGCAGTCGACGTTGCCGGAGGAGCACGTACCCGTCTCCGCGTTCGTGTTGTTGGCCAGGATCTGGGGGAGGTCCGGCAGGACCCGCGTCGGGTCCGTCGTGACCGCGTTCTCCCCCGGCGAGTTGTACAAGAGGGTGCCCGCGGCGGTCACGTTGGCGACCACGCTGAACTGCCGGAAGAGGGGGCCGTTCGTCTTCGTGTTGCTGGTGAGGGCGGTGCCGGTGGCGCCGCCCCGGTCGTTCTGCTCCCAGAGATAGGTCAAGGTGTCCCCGTCGGCGTCGGTGGCGCTCCCGGTCAGGGCGAACGGCGTCCGCAGCGGGATCGTGAAGGACGGCGTGACGGTCACGACGGGCGCGCTGTTGCCGGTGGGCGTGATCGTGGAGCCCTTGTTGTCCACGGGGCCGCCCTTGTCGGTCTCGCCGACGAAACCGGTCGCGCCGTTCAGGTTCGTCAGGGCCAGGGGGGTGACGTTGGTCCCGGCAAGGGGAGCGCTGTTGAACGTCACCTGGAAGCCGTTGTCGCTCGGGGCTCCCCCTCCGCCGAAGTCCGCGATGGCGACGGTGCCTCCGGGCCAGCCGGCGATCCGCCTGGATCGCGGCCAGGATCCCCGCCGCGGTGTAGTTGGTCCCGCGGACGATGGGAGCCGAGTCGTTCCCGTTGTAGTTCAGGGTGAACGAGTCGCCGTTGGTGTCGAAGTTCCGGAGGGAGACCGTCTGGACCTCGTTGATCTCGGCCTGGTTCGACGTCACGTACGTCACGATCTCCTGGAAGCTGCGCTGGGACCAATAGGGATCGCTGTGCGGCTGCAGGTCGTCCGACGCGCAGATGCCCGCGTAGGCCATGATCGAGGATCCGCTCCCCGGCTCCACCGAGTTCGCCGCGTTGCGGTTGCCGCCGGAGCAGTTCGACTGGGTACCGTTGAACGGATGGTTCCCCGCATACTGATGGCCCATCTCGTGGGCCACGTAGTCGACGGCGAAGAAGTCGCCCACGGGCGTGGTCACGCCCGTGCAGCCCTGCGCTTTCGGGCTGCGTCCCACCACCCCCAGGTTCGCCACCCCGCCCCCGTTCCCTCCCAGGGCGAGGTGGCCGATGTCGTAGTTGCCCGCCCCGATGATCTGGCCGATGACGATCCGGATCCGGCTGAGGCTGCTGCAGGTGGCGACCTGGGCGGCGGTGAAGCAGGCCGCGGTCCCGCAAGGACCGTTCGCTCCCGTCGCAAGGGCGGCGGTGTCGAGGTTGAGGAGGTCGTTGTTGGCGACCAGCACCATCCGGACCGAGGTCTCGTCCTCGTAGATCTGGTCCACCCGGTTGATCAGGGTGACCTTGGCCGCGGTCACGTTCGCGGGACCGCCGAAGTAGGTCGAGTAGGCGGGGTCGGTGATGAGGGCGAGCCGATAGGTCCGGAGCTGATCTCCGACGACGAGATCGAAGGAAGGCCCCTCCGCGCTCACGATGCGGTAGGCCGGTGGTCGCGGAAAGTGTCCCGTCCGTGGCCTCGACGAAGTACGAGTCGAGACCCCCCTCCGCGCCCGCGACGAAGCTCGCCTCGAACGCGCCCTTCGCGTCGGCGACCGCCTCCACCGTTCGCGGGGCGACGCGATCGGCGGGGTCGGAAACGGTGACGATGATCCGGGCCCCCGCCGCGAACCCGCGGCCCTGCAGCTGCACCGTGTCCGTGGCCCGGTAGCGACCGCCGTCCACGGAGAGGTCGAGGGCGTCGGACTCCCGCTCCACGAACGTCCCCCGGGCGTCCTTCGGCAGGTCGCGCCGGTAGTAGCTCACGTAGAGGGTCTGGTCGAGGTGGTAGTACGGATCGACGTACCAAGCCCCGCCCGGTCCGCGGATCGAGGCGTGGAACCCGAGCGGGGTCAGGTCGAGGCGGATGGTCGCGGCGGGGTTGTCGATGCCCCGGCCCCCGTAGGTCTTGATCTCCGGGTGGCGGGCCGCGAGCTCCGGCTCCATGATCGGCGATTCCTGCACGGCGAAGCGCTGGAACCGGCCGTCCGGCGCGGGCAGCGCCAGCACCAGCGGGTGCTCGCGGGCGACCAGGCTACGCTCGTACGGCGCCGCGGCGAGCCGCTCCGCCATCCCGGCGCGGTCCAGGGTGAAGGTGCGGAAGCGCCGGGGACGCACCGCCGGCCGGGCTCCGCCCGGCGAGACCGGCCGCGGCGGGCCGTCGACCTGCTGCCACAGATCCCTCCCGGAGTCGCGGTCCGGGTCCTCCGGGGCCGCCAGCGCGGGCCCCGCGACCGTCAGTGTGGTGAGCAGCAACACGCCGACGAATCCGCTCTTCATGCTCGCCGCCTCTCGAAAAGTGGCCAACCGCTTCCGCGTCGCCATTCGTGACCCAGGTCGCGACTACGCCCGCGCGTATCCGAACGTTCGGAGGGGATGAACGGCTCGGAAAGAGCCGCTGGAGCCAAGTCTAGTACAGGAGCAAGCCGCCGTCGACGCCCACGACCGCTCCGTTGACGAACGAGCCCAGGTCGGAGGCGAGGAAGAGGTAGACGTTCGCCACCTCCTCCGGACGGCCGAGGCGGCGGGCGGGCAGGCGCGCCAGTATCTCCGCCAGCTCCTCGGAGGGCACGGAGCGGCCGAGGTCGGAATCGATGAGGCCGGGGGCCACTGCGTTGGCGGTGATGCCGTGCCCGGCCAGCTCGCGCGCCCAGGTGCGGGTCATGCCCACGATCCCCGCCTTGCTCGCCGCGTAGGCGGTCTGTCCGGCCGCTCCCCAGCGCGGGCCCGCGGAGGCCGCGGAGAGGATGCGACCGTGGCCGCGTGCCTTCATGTGCGGCACCGCGGCCCGCGTACAGACCATGGTCCCCCGGAGGTTCACGTCCAGCGTCTCCTGCCACTCCTCGTCCGTGACGTCCTCGAGGGGGGCGTCCTTCACGATGGCGGCGTTGTTCACCAGGACGTCCAGCCTCTCCCACTCCTCGACCACGCCATCGAGGAGGCGCTCGACCGCGAAGGCGTCCGTGATGTCGGCCGCGAAGGACAGGGCCTCTCCCCCCATGAGCCCGATTTCCTCCGCGGTGCGGGTCACCCCCGCGCTGTTGCAGTCGAGGAGCGCGACCCGTGCTCCGGCCGCCGCGAAGACCCGGGCGGTGGCCGCGCCGATGCCTCGGCCCGCTCCCGTCACCACCGCCACCCTCCCCTCCAGGGAGAGGGGATCCCTTGCGCTGGCCATGAGAGGGAGAACCTAGCCTACCCCGCGGTCCAGAGCAAAGGCCCCGGGGATGCTATCGTTGGCCCGCGCCATGGAGGGCCTGCTCGACAGCGCGTTCGCCCTGGTCATCGGCCTGCTCCTGGGCCTGGAGCGCGAGCGGTCGGAGTCCCCCCCGGAACGGTTCGCGGGTATCCGTACCTTCCCCCTTCTCGCCCTCGCCGGCTACCTGGGCGCCCTCCTCGCCCGCGAGGGCGCGACCCTCGTCCTCCCCGCCACCGTGCTGGGGGTCGCCGCCCTCGTGGTCGCGGCCTACCACTGGACCGCGGCGGTCCACCATGGAGTGACCTCCGAGGCTCTCGCGCTGCTCGCCGTCCTGCTCGGCGCCCTCTGCGCCTACGGCCGCGGACCACAGGCCCTGGCCCTGGCCGTGATCGTGACCCTCCTCCTGGCCCTGAAGGCGCCGCTGCACCGCTTCGCGGGCGCTCTCAGCGAGGAGGAGGTCCTCTCCTTATTGAAGTTCGGAATCGTGGCGGTGGTAGCGCTCCCCCTCCTCTCCACGGAGGCGGTGGGCCCCTACGGGGCCATCGTTCCCCGGCAGGTCGGCATCGTGGTCGTCCTCATCTGCGCCCTCAACCTGGTGGGCTACATCCTGGTCCGGCTCCTCGGGGGCCGCAGCGGCTGGGCCCTCGCCGGCCTGCTGGGCGGGCTCGTGAGCTCCACCGCCGTGACCCTCGCCCTCTCCGCGAAGGCACGTGACCTGAAGCACCTCCTGCGCCCCCTGGCCGCGGGCATACTTCTCGCGACCATGGTCCTGAGCGCGCGCGGCCTCTTCCTGACCGCCGTCTTCGACCCGCCTCTCGCCCGCTACCTCCTCCCCCGCCTCGGCCTGCTCTTCGTCGTGGCCGCCGCCTTCGCCGCCCGGGAGGTGCTGAACAAGGAGGGCGCTGGCGAGAAGGGCGCGGTCGGACTCGGCAACCCGGTCGAGCTCACCCGTGCCCTCGGGCTGGGCCTCCTCTTCGCCTTGATCGTGCTCGTGGCCCGGGCCGCCCAGGAGCAGCTTGGAACGGCGGGGCTCTGGGCGGCGGGCGCGCTCGGCGGCCTCCTCGACGTGGACTCGGTGGCAGTGGCCAACGCGGGCCTCCGCAAGAACGGGCTCGTCGCGGTCGAGGCCGCGGGGGGCTCGTTCCTCCTCGCCACCCTGACGAACCTGGCCGTGAAGTCGGGCATCGTGCTGTTCGTGGGGGGACGAGCCCTGGCCGCGCGCGTCCTGCCCGGGTTCGCGGCGCTCTTCGCCGCCACCGTCTCTCTGCTCTTGTTCGCCTGAGCCTTGCCGCATAATCGTCCCGCGAAGGGAGAACCTGCATGACGATCCCGCTCGGCCCCGTCTTCGCCCTGGCCCTCGCCTCCTCCCCCCTCCAGGCACCCGCTCCCGCGGCGGGAAAGGCCGCCCTCGACGCGCTCAAGAAGTCCTGCGACAAGGGGACGTTCGCCGACTGCTTCCAGCTCGCCACCCAGTACGCGAAGGGCGAGGGAACGCCCCCGGACCTCGACAAGGCCGCCGGCTTCTACAAGAAGGCCTGCGAGGGCAAGGTCGCCCAGGCCTGCTTGGACCTGGCCGCGCTGCTCCGCAGCGGCGCCCAGGGCGTGAAGAAGGACGTGCCCCGGGCCGTCCTCCTCTACGAGCAGGCCTGCGACGGAGGGGTCCCTCAGGGCTGCGCCACCCTGGGCTCCATGTACGAGAGCGGCAAGGAAGTGGAGATGCACCTGGGCAAGGCGGGGGACTTCTACGAGCGGGCCTGCACGGAGGGCATCGGCACGAGCTGCGGTGCGTTAGGCATCATGTACGCGGAGGGCAACCGGCGGGCCAAGGACCCGGCCAAGGCGGTCCCCCTCTTCCAGAAGGCCTGCGACAGCGGGAGCTTCGACAGCTGCGGCCGGCTGGGACTCCTCTACTGGGCGGGCCAGGGGACGGCCAAGGACCAGGCGAAGGCGGTGGCCCTCTTCACCAAGGCCTGCGAGGGCGGGAACACCCCCGCCTGTTCCGCGCTGGGGCTCGCGAGCCAGCGCGGAGAGGGGGCGCCCCGGGACCCCGCACGGGCCCTCGCCCTGTTCACCAAGGGCTGCGAGGGCGGCGACGCCCAGGGCTGCTACGGCGTGGGCGTCCTCAACCGCGAGGGCCTGGGCACCGCCCGCGACCCCGCACGGGCCGCGGAGATGTTCAAGAAGTCCTGCGACGGGAAGTACGGCGCGGGCTGCTACGAGCTGGCCCTGGCCACGTACTCCGGGCGCGGGGTCAAGGCCGATCTCGCCCAGACCGCCACTCTATTCCGCACCGCCTGCACCGACGGCGACCCCCGCGGCTGCGTCGAGCTGGGCAAGCTCTACCAGGGCGGCCGGGGGATCGTGCTCGACATCGTGCGCGCCTCCACCCTCTACAAGGAAGCGTGCGAGGGAGGCGCCATCGAGGGCTGCAGCCGCTGGGCGGCGATGCTGGAGAGCGGGGACAAGATCGGCCAGGACCTCCCCAAGGCGCGCGAGCTCTACAAGAAGACGTGCGAGGCCGGGATCGTCGCGGATTGCGCGGCGCTGGCCAAGCAGTACCAGCGCGGCGACAACCTCAATCGCGCGCTCTCCACCCAGTACACGAAGCTCGCCTGCGATGGCGGGGTGGGGCCGTCCTGCTTCGACCTCGGCATGCTCTACGAGACCGGCCAGGGCTTCCCCCGCGATCCGGTCAAGGCGCTCGCCCTCTACGACAAGGCGTGCGCGGCCAAGTACCAACCCGCCTGTGACAAGGTGAAGCGGCTGCGGCAGTAGGTTGGCCCTCCCGCCCCCCTGAAAAAAGCTACTGCCCGGTATCGTCGCCGGACGGGCCGTAGATCGAGGGCACCTTGCCACCCATCGGACGGAGGTACGTGGTGAGCTGCCCGCGGTGGTGGATCGAGTCGAAGAAGAAGCCCCACACGAACTTGCCGACCGAGTCTTCCCAGGGCGGCATCCCTTCCATCAGGAACCGGCCCTTCTTGTCCCAACCCGCCCCGTCCAGCCGCGCGATCCGCTCGTCCACCGCCGTCGCGTTCCGCTCGAATGCGGAGACGATCTCCTCGACCCGCTCGGGCGGCGGCGTCTCCTTCCAGGCGATCGTGCCTTTGTCCAGGAGCTCGACCAGCGCACCCTCCGAGCTGACGAGCAGCCAGGCCAGCTCTCCGGCCGTGCGGCTCTTGGGGTGCGGGCGGTAGTCCAGCTTGCCGGCAGGAAGGGCCTTCAGCACCTTCACGAACGTGGGCATCTCGGCCTTGCGGCGGGCGATACAGAACTCGAGGTTGGTCATGGGGCCTCCTTCAGCACCTCTCGATCAGGCCCGCGACCATAGGCGAAATAAAAACGAAAGTCAACTCGAGGCCGTATCCTGGTGCGCGAAACCTCCGGCCGCCCGCGGGCGTCTATTGCGGTGGCGGCCGGACCGCCATTGGGAGGAGCCTCGTGATCAAGCTTTCGGACGTGCGCTACTCCTTCCGGTTGTGGAGGCAGCACCCGACCCTCGTCGTCGTGGCCGGCCTCTCCCTCGGCCTGGGGGTGGGAGCCACCACCACGATGTACAGCGTGGTGAACCGGGTCGCGCACTACGAGCTCGGCTTCGCCGACGTCGACCGGCTGGCGGTGCTCTGGAACACGGATCCCGAGCACGGCAACCCCCAGCTGCCCCCGACCTGGGAGACGGTGCAGGCGGTCCTCGACGAGGGCCACTCGTTCGAGGCTTTCGGCTTCTTCCAGGGCAACGGGGCTCCGGTCACCCTCTCCGGCGCGGCGGAGACGAGCCGCGTCTCCCAGATGCCGGTGGACGGGAACGCGCTGTCCATCGTCGGCGTGCCCCCGCTTCTCGGCCGCACCTACCGCCCCGAGGACTTCAACGACCTGATCAAGCAGAAGGAGGCCCGCGCCATCGTGGTGAGCTACGACACGTGGCAGCGGCGCCTGGGAGGGGCGGCGGAAGTGATCGGAACCTCCTTCCACGTGGACGGCGAGCCCCGCACGATCGTGGGCGTGATGCCCCGCAGCTTCGCCCTCGTGCCCTGGGTGGACGACATCGCCTTCTGGGCGGCCAACGACCTCCGCAAGATCCCCCAGGCGCGCTGGATGATCGCGGTGGGACGGCTGAAGCCGGGCGTTTCCGTGGCCGCAGCCGAGGCCGAGGCCACCGCGATCAGCCGCCGGATCCTCGAGTCGCGGGGCGAGAAGCCGGGCCGCAGCGGGGCCCGCGTCGTGCTCCTCCACGAGGCCTTCTTCGGCGACGCGCGCAACGGGCTCTCCTTCCTGCTCGGGGCGGTCAGCTTCGTCCTGCTCATCGCCTGCGCGAACGTGGCGAACATGCTCCTCGCCGCGGGGCACGCGCGGCAGAAGGAGCTGGCCCTGCGCGCCTCGGTGGGGGCGGGCCGGCGACGGCTGATGCAGCAGCTCCTCACCGAGAACCTCCTGCTTTCGCTCGTGGGGTGCGCGTTCGGGCTCGTCCTCGCCTTCTGGGGGACGCGGCTGTTCGTGCTCATCGTCCCCACCGACTTCCCGGAGCTGCTCCGCCACGTCCCGGTCGATGCGCGGGTGATGGGCTTCGCCCTCGCGATCTCGGTCCTGTCGAGCCTGCTGTTCGGGCTGCTCCCCGCGCTGCGGGCGTCGAGGGTGGACCTGAACGAGGTCCTGAAGGAGGGCGGCCGCGGGGCGAGCGGCGTCCGCCGGCGGGGACGAAGCGCGCTCCTGGTCGCGGAGGTCTCGCTCTCGATGGTGCTGCTCGTGGGCGCCGGGCTCATGATGCGCGGATTCCTCCGCGAGCAGAGGGACCTCCCCGGCTTCGACACCAGGAACCTCCTCGTGGCCGACATCCTGCTCGGGGGCACCAAGTACTTCGACAAGACGCCGCAGGACACGAACCTGGTGACGCCGCAGGTCGAGGCCTACTTCGACCAGGTGCTCGAGCGCGTGCGGGCGCTGCCGGGAGTCACGCGGGCCGGCATCGTCAGCCGGCTCCCCCTCGACGTGTGGCGCCATCCCTTCGCGATCGTGGGCCGGCCCGCGCCCGAGGCGGGCCACGCTCCCACCGCCGACCTCAACGAGGTGGACGCCCAGCTCCTGGACACCCTCGGGATCCGGCGGCTGCGCGGCCGCGGCATCGAGGAAAGGGACGTGGCCTCCGCAACGTGGGTGGCGGTCGTCAACAAGACCTTCGCGGACCGCCATTTCCCCAACCAGGACCCGATCGGCCAGGCCATCCGCATCTCCATGGGCAATCCCGGCGAAGGGCCGGTGGTGGAGGAGCCCCAGGCGAGGGAGATCGTGGGAGTGGTGGCCGACGTGACCTACCCGAGCTTCTTCACCGAGGCCCCCGCCGCCGTCTACATCCCCTTCCGGCAGCACCTCTGGCAGTACGCGCGCGAGGACGAGTGGCTCCACACCCGCAAGGTGCTCGCCGTCCGGAGCTCCGTGGACCCGCTCACCCTGGTGCGCGGGATCGAGGGAGCCCTGGCCGAGGTGGACAAGGACCAGGCCGCCCACAACTTCATGACCATGGACAAGCGCGTCGCCACCTCGCCCTCGGTCACCACCAGCCGCTTCTTCGCCTCGCTCTTCATGGTCTTCGGCACGCTCGCGATACTGCTCGCGATGGTCGGCGTGTACGGCGTCATGTCCTGGGTGGTCGGCCAGCGGACGGGCGAGTTCGGCATCCGCATGGCGCTGGGCGCCCGCGCCCGCGACGTGGTCGCGATGCTGCTCGGTCAGTCCCTCCGGCCCATCCTGCTCGGCGTGGTCCTGGGCCTGCTCGGGGGCTTCGGCCTGAGCCGCGCCCTCAACAGCATCTTCTGGCGTCTGACCGTGGCCGACCCCCTGGTCTTCGGCGCCATCTCCGCGCTCATGGTGGCCGCGGCCCTCGCCGCGGCTTGGCTGCCCGTGCACCGCGTCACGCGGATCGACCCGCAGCAAGCCTTGCGCTACGAATAGCCGGAGGCCGGACGCGCGTCGTACGATGAGCGGACCCGATGGGGAAGGCCTTCGTACCATGAACGCGCCGCTCTACCCCGCCGCCCGGAGCTACGCCCCCCGTCTCGAGGAGCACTTCTCCCGGCACGCGGCCGGCCGCGCCGCCGGTCCGCGGGGCCGCGCATCGCTGCCCGATGCCGCGGCGATCGAGGCCCTGATCGACGCCGGCTTCTGGGCGAGCCTGCAGCGCGAGGAGGGTCACGACCCGGAGATCTCGCTCGCCTTCCTCCCCCCCGAGCGCGCCGAGCGACCTCTGCTCTTCGCGACTCCCCTCCCCCTGGGCCCACGTGCCCTCGCCCGGCTCGCCCCCGCCGTGGAGCGCCCCGGCATCCACCTCGGCGTCTGGCGCGGAGGCGACGGCCTCCAGGTCTGGGGAACCACGCGTTCGATCCCCCCCTTCTGCTTCGTGCTCGAGGTGGTGGGCCCGGGCCTGCTCGTGGTCAAGCACCGGGTCCGCGAGGACTCGGCGAAGTACAGGAACGTCGCGGTCTTCGAGGGAGAGCAGGTGAAGGTGCTGAGCCGGGAGGGCGCGGACGCTTCCGACCATCCCGCCCTCCTCACCTCGCTGCTCGGTCCCGAGTCGACCGGCCCCGCCGACGACGCCGTCGAGGTGCTGCTCCGCCTCGCGGTGTCGATGCGTGCCCACCGGCGTGGAGGGACGCTCCTCGTGGTTCCTTCCGGCTCGGAAGAGTGGCGGGAGTCGATCGTACGGCCCATCTCCTACGCCGTGGAGCCTCCCTTCACCGAGCTCGCCGAGCTCTTGCCGGAGGGGGAGGACGCGGACCCGGCCGCCCTCGGCCGGGTCGTCGACGCCATCGCTGGCCTGACCGCGGTGGACGGGGCCACGCTGATCACCGACCGTTACGAGCTGCTCGCTTTCGGCGTCAAGATCGCGCGGCGGGACGGCCGGCCGCGGGTCGAGCTGGTCGTCGTCACCGAGCCGATAGAAGGCGGGGTCCCCGCCGTGGTCGCGCCCGTCCAGCTCGGCGGCACCCGCCACATCTCGGCCGCCCAGTTCGCGCAAGACCAACCGGACGCGGTGGCGCTGGTGGCCTCCCAGGACGGCCACTTCACGATCTTCTGCTGGTCCGAGCGAGAGGGCATGGTCCACGCCCACCGCGCGGAGACGCTCCTGCTGTAAAGGGGCGCCGCCCCCTACTCGTGCAGGACCTTGTGCACGAAGGCGACCGCCGTCGACCCCTCCCCCACCGCCGAGGCCACGCGCTTCATGCTGCCTCCGCGCACGTCGCCCACCGCGAACACGCCGGGGAGGCTCGTCTCGAGGAGATGGGGCGCTCGCGCGAGCGGCCACTCCGCCGCGGCCAGGTCCTCCCGCGAGAGATCCGGTCCCGTCTTGACGAACCCGCGCGCGTCCAGGCCGACGCATCCCCCGAGCCAGCGCGTGCTCGGCACCGCCCCTGTCATGACGAAGACGTGCCGGACGTCGTGGGTTTCGTGGTTTCCCGTGCGGCGGTCCCGGCACCGCACCCGTTCGAGATGGCCGTTCCCTTCGAGGGCCGCGATCTCGGTCTGGGTCCGGAGGGCGATGACGGGGCTGTCCTCGATGCGTCGGATGAGGTATCGCGACATGCTGTCCGCAAGGCCCTCCGACCGCACGACCATGTGCACGCGGCGGGCGGTCTGGGCGAGGAACACCGCGGCTTGTCCCGCGGAGTTCCCGCCCCCCACCACGATCACCTCTTCGTCGCGGCACACCTGAGCCTCGATGAAGGTGGCCCCGTAGTAGACGCCCGCCCCCTCGAACTGCGACAGGTTGGGCAGCGACAGCTTCCGATACTCGGCGCCGCTGGCGATGATGACGGTGCGCGCGGGCACGGGGGACCCGTCGGCGACCTGGATCGCGTAGGGCCGCCGCTGGCACGACAGCCCGACCGCGTCTGCCGCGATCATCACCTGGGCCCCGAACTTCTGCGCCTGCGCGTAGGCCCCGCTCGCGAGCTCCTGGCCGCTGATGCCGGTGGGAAACCCGAGGTAGTTCTCGATCTTGGAGCTCGAGCCGGCCTGCCCCCCGGGGGCCGTCGACTCCAGCACGAGGACGTCGAGTCCTTCCGAAGCGGCGTAGACCGCGGCCGCGAGCCCCGACGGCCCCGCCCCCACGATCACGACGTCGCGAACCTGGGCCTTGTCGATCGCGTCGTTGAAGCCCAGGCAGTCCGCGATCTCCCGGTTGGTGGGGTTGCGCAGGACCCTCTCGCCCCGGCAGATGAGAACGGGCACGTCCGTCACGGCCACCCGGAAGCGGTCGAGGAGGTCCTGCACCCCGGGGTCGCGATCGAGGTCCACGTAGGAGTGCGGATGGCCGTTGCGCGTGAGGAACTCCCTCACGCGGAGCGTGCCCGCGCAGTGCACCGAGCCCACGAGAACCACGTCCCCCACCCCCCGGGCGATGAGCTCCACCCTCCGGAGGATGAAGGCCCGCATCAGGATCTCGCCGACCTCGCTGTCGGTCTGGACGAGGGCCAGGCCCTGCTCGCGATCGACCTCGATCACCTCGCCCTTTTCCGCCGCGCGTATGCGCACGAGGGCCCGGCGCCCGGAGAGGATGTTGAGCTCGCCCGTGAACTGGCCGGCCCGAAGGCTGGCCACGAGCTCCTCGCGGTCGCCCGAGACCCGGACGATGTCGACCCGGCCCGAGATCACCCCGAAGAAGCGCGGGACCTTGTCGTTCGCCTCGAGAAGGACCTCGCCGGGCTCGACCGGACGGACTCGTCCGTGGGCGGCCACTCGGGCCACCTGCGCCGGGGTCAGGGCTGGAAACAGCTGCTCCGCACGGGCCGCCGAGAGCGGAGGGAAGATCGGGGTGGGGTCGATCGTCGACATTTCCCGAGTCTACGCCTCCGACACGAAACCACCCGGCGGCGGTGGTCGGTACGAAGACATCCGGGCATGATAGGGAATCGACGAGGCGCCGGCAACCGGGGAACGGGCTTGGACACGAGGATGACGATCGGTCGGCGCGAATCCCTGGGCGCGGTCCTGGCCGTCGGCCTGGGCCTCGCCGGGCCCGGTTGCCACGGTCCCTCCCCCGCCCACCACCAGGGAACGGCCACCTCCCCGCCGGCCCTCGTCGAGCCGGCCGTCCCTGCGGACGGAGCGCTCGCGGGCACCGTGGCCGGGGTCCTCGAAACGGCCCGCCACCCGTGGCTCCGCTGGCCCGACCTGGCCGACGTCGCCCCTGCCCTTCGCGATCTTTATGCAGCCGAGGCCGACCGGCTCTTCTGGTTTGCGGGCGAGCAGCCGTACCCGGCCCTCACCGGTGCGCTCGAGGCGGTCGCGGGAGGGGCGGAGCGCGGGCTCGAGCCGGCGGACTACGATGCCGAGCGCGTGGAAGCGGAGTGGAAGCGGCTGCAGACGGCGACGCCCGACGGGTCCGAGCGCGGGCTCTTCGACCTGGCGGTGAGCGTGGGCCTTCTCCGCGAGATCGAGGCGGTCCACAGCGGTCGCGTGCACCCGCGGACGCTCGACTGGGGCTACGACGTGGCGCCGAAGAAGCTCGACCGGGCCGCGCTCTTGCGGGAGGCCCGGAACGGTCGAGGGGTCTCGGCCCTCCTGGACAGCCTCGAGCCCTCTTACCCTCACTACGTCCGCAACCGGGTGGCGCTCGCGCACTATCGCGCGCTGGCCCAGGCCGGCGAGCCCGACCCGGTGCCCGCCCTGTCGAAGGGCCGGAGGAAGGTCGAGCCCGGACAGCCCTGGGAAGGGGTCCCGCCGCTCTCGAAGCGACTGCGGCTCTTCGGAGACCTCGCGGCGGACGCTCTCCCCGCGGGAGAAGGCGACGGCACGCCCGTCTACGAGGGCGTGCTCGTGGACGCGGTGAAGCGGTTCCAGGCCCGCCACATCCTCGACGCGGACGGGGTGGTGGGCGCGGGGACGATCGAGGCCCTCAACGTACCGATCGCCCGGCGCGTGCGCCAGCTCGAGCTGGCGATGGAACGGGGCCGGTGGCTGCCCCGGCTCACCGACCGCCCGGTCGTCTTCGTGAACGTCCCGCTCTTTCGCCTGTGGGCCTCCGATCCGGCGCGGAGACAGGAGCCCCTGCGCATGAAGGTGGTGGTCGGGAAGTCGATGAGCCACCGCACGCCGCTTTTCCTCGAGCACATGGAGTACGTGATCTTCCGCCCCTACTGGAACCCCCCCTACGGCATCGCGGCCGAGGAGATCGTGCCCCGCGCGCGGCGCGACCCGGCCTACATGCCGAAGGAGGATCTCGAGATCGTGAGCAGCGGCGACGAGAATGCGCCCGCCCTCCCCGCGACTCCCGAGAACCTCGACGCGGTCGTGGCCGGACGGCTTTACGTCCGCCAGAGACCCGGACCGCGGAACTCGCTCGGTCTCGCCAAGTTCATCTTCCCCAACCGCGAGAACGTCTACATGCACGGGACGCCCGCGACGCAGCTCTTCTCGCGTACGCGCCGTGACTTCAGCCACGGCTGCATCCGGCTGGAGGACCCGGCGGCCCTCGCGGAATGGGTGCTGCGCGACAACCCCGGCTGGACACGCGAGCGGATCGAGACGGCCATGCAGGCGGAGCGGCCCACCCGCGTGAACCTCAAGGAGCCCCTGCTCGTCGTGATCTTCTACGACACCGTCCACGTCAACTCGGAAGGCGTCGTCCATTTCGCGGGAGACATCTACGGCCACGACCGCGTCCTGGATCAGGCCCTCGCCCGGGGATACCCGTACCCCGAGGCGGGCGGGGCCGGGGGCTCGTGACTACCCGACGTCCTTCCTGGCCCGCGCGCCGGCCACGAGGCGCTCCCGGTCGATGATGGCCCTCGTGTGCTCGCCTTCTCCGACGAGGCCGCCGGGGTCGAAAGCCTGCACCCGGAAGCGATACAGCTTGCCCTCCATCCCCAGGAACGTCGCGGCCGCCCGCACCTCGACCCCCGCCGGCGTGGCGGCAAGATGCTTGATGTCGACGCCCACGCCCACGGAGAGCTGCCCGGAACGGAGCAAGCTCCTCATGGCTCGGGAGGCCGCGACCTCCATGAGGGCGATCATCCGGGTGGTGGCCAGCACCTCGGGGAACTCGTCCGCGGAGGTGGACAGGGCCCTCGCCGTATCCGCGGGCCCCACGAGGAGCGTCGCCTCCCCGACGTCACCGACGCGCATCGACGCTCACGGCCCCTTGAGGTACCGGAGCAGCTCCGAGTCCGTAGAGAGGATGAGCCACGTCTTCTCGTCGAGGCTGCTCGAGAGCGTGTCCATGGTCTTCATGAACTGGTAGAACTCCGGGTCCTTGCCGTACGCCTTCGAGTAGATCGCGGTGGCCTTGGCGTCGGCCTCGCCCTTCACCTGCTGGGCCGTCTTGTACCCGAGCGAGGTCGCCCCGAGGATGTCCCGCTCCTTCTGGCCCCTGATCTCCGCGGCCCGGCCCTGCCCCTCGGACCGGCTGCGCTCCGCGATCCGCTTGCGCTCGGAGATCATCCGCTCGAAGACCTTCTGCTGCACGCTCTCCACGTAGTTGATGCGCTTCAGGCGCACGTCCTCGAGCTCGATCCCGAACTGGGGGGTGATCGCCGCCGCCTTCTTGAGCACGATCTGGGCGATCTCGCTCCGGCCGGTGCCGATCTTCGCCATCGCCTCCGCGGAGCCGATGCCCGCCAGCTCCTCGCTGACCTGGAACTCGCGGTTGCTCGAGCGCACGATCTCGATGAGGTCGAAGGAGGCCACGGCGTTGCGGGTCTCTCCGTCCACGATGTCGTCGAGGCGGCTCTGCCCGCCGCGCTCGTCCTGGACGGCCTGGAAGAAGCGCAGGGGATCGGCCACGCGCCAGCGGGCGTAGGTCTCGACCCAGATGTACTTCTTGTCCTTGGTCGGGATCTGGTTGGGGTCGCCGTCGAACTCCAGCCAGCGCTTGTCGAACCGGTGGACGTCCTGGATGAACGGCACCTTGAAGTGGAGCCCGGGATCGGTGACGAGCCCCCCCACCGGCTTGCCGAACTGGGTGAGGATCACCTGCTCGGTCTCGGAGACGGTGTAGGCGGAGAAGAAGACGAGGGCGAGGGCGACGAGGATCGCGGTGCTCGCGGCGGCGCCCCTCACGGCTTCACCTCCTTCGTCTCCCCGAGCTGGAACAGGGGAAGGATGCCCTTCGCCTTGTCGTCGAGGACCAGCTTTCGTCCGAGCTTGGGCAGGAGCTCCCGCATCGTCTCGAGATAGATGCGCTTGCGCGTCACCGCCGGGGCCTTGCGATACTCCTCGTACAGGGCGTCGAAGCGCTTGGCGTCTCCCTCGGCGTTGTTCACGCGCTCGAGGGCGTAGCCTTCGGCCGCGCGCACCGCCTGTTCCGCCTCGCCCTTCGCCTTCGGCACCTCCTTGTTGTAGTCGGCCCAGGCGTCGTTGATCGCCCGCTCCTTCTCCTGGATCGCCTGGTTCACCTCGTTGAAGGCGGGCTTCACCGCGTCCGGCGGGTTCACGTCCTGGAGCACGAGCTGCTGGACCTCGATCCCGCTGCCGTAGAGGTCGCAGAGCCGCTGAAGCTCCTCCTTGGCGTTCTGGGCGATGGCCTCCCGGCCGGTGGTCAGGACTTCGTCGACGCTGTGGTCACCGACGACCTGGCGCATGGCGGCCTCGGCCATGTCCCGGAACGTGTGCTGCACGTTCCGGATGTGGAAGAGGTACTTCCGCGGATCGCGGATCCGGTATTGGACGATCCACTCCACCACGGCCACGTTGAGGTCGCCGGTGAGCATCCCGGACTCCCCGGTGGTCTCGGCGGTGGAGGGAGCGAACTCGGACCGCACGCCGGCCCGCTGGGTGCGGAAGCCGAACTCCTCCTTGAGCTGCCGCTGCACGGGAACCTTCGTCACGGTCTCCACCCCGAAGGGCACCTTCACGTGCGGTCCGGGCTCGGAGGTCCGGACGTACCTGCCGAAGCGCTGGATGACGCCCACCTCGTCGGGCTCGACCTGGTAATAGCCGGTGAGGGCCAGGATCAGCAGCGCGAGCCCGATGAGCACGATCCTCACCCCCGCCGCGGGCGGCCGCCCGATGGGGGGGATCCGCAAAGTCCGCCCGCCGCCGATGTCTATGGGGCCACGGTTCCAGCCTCCTGACGCCATTCGCGCTCTCCTCCGGGCGGCGAGTATACGCCTCCCTCGCCACGACCAACGCGGGGGGACCGGCGTCGGCTCAGCTTGCGGTGTCGCCCACGGCCTCGCAAGCCTTGGCCACGTGGGCGTCGAACCGGAACTCGCTGTGGAAGGCGACGCGGACCTGGGCCTTGCGGCTGATCACGTAGGTCACGCGCTGGGCGGTGCCGAACATGGGCCAGCGCACATGGTAGGCCCTCAGGATGGCTCCTTCAGGATCGCCCACGAGGGGGAACGGAAGATCGAGGCTCTCGCGAAAGCGGTCGTTCATCTCCTGGGAGTCCCCGGAGATTCCCACGACCGCGCACTGGGATTGGCGCAGCCGCTCGAACTCCCGGCGAAACTCGCCGGCCTCCCGCGTTCAGCCCGGGGTGAAGGCCTTGGGGAAGAAGAAGACGACCGCCGCCCCCTTCTCGAGCAGCTTGTAGAGCGATCCGCTTCCGATGACGAAGTCGGGAGCCTGGGCACCGAACTTGAGCATGGCGAGGCCTGCTTTGAGTGCCCACAGAATAGCGCCGGAAGGGTTCGTGTCAAGGCGGAACGACGACGGAGCGATCGAGGAGAGAGGATGCTTCGAACCACGGACGGGTGGCCACGCAGAACCGGCAGACCGAAAGCATCACCGGTACTTCGACCAGGACACCCACAACCGTCGCCAGGGCCGCGCCGGAGCCGGGCCCGTAGAGGGCGATCGCGGTGGCTACCGCCAACTCGAAAAAATTCGAGGCGCCGATCAGGGCGCCCGGGGCGGCCACCGGGTAGGGCACGCGCAAGACGTGCATCAGGCCGTAGGTCAGTCCCGAGTTGAAATAGACCTGCAGCAGGATCGGGATGGCGATCAGGGCCACGTGGAGCGCACGGGTCGTGATGTTCTCGGCCTGGAAGGCGAAGATGGCGACCAGGGTCGCCAGGAGCGCCACCACCGTGACTGGCTGGAACGCAGCCAGGAAGCGCTGAGCGAACCACTCGGCGCCCTTGCGGCGGATCAACCAGGCGCGGCTCGCGGAGCCGAGCGCCAGCGGGATGACCACGAACACGAAGACCGAGTAGAGCAGCACGGACAACGGCACTTCCAGGCCCGCGGCACCCGACACCAGGAGCTTCACGATCGGTGCGAACGCGACGAGCATGATCAGGTCATTCACGGAAACCTGGACGAGGGTGTAAGCGGGGTCGCCGTCGGAGAGGTACGACCAGACGAACACCATCGCGGTGCAAGGCGCCGCGGCGAGGATGATGACGCCGGCCACGTACTCGCTCGCGAGCTGGGGTCCGATCAGCGGCCGGAACAGATGCTTGAAGAACAGCCAGCCGAGGAACGCCATGGAGAAGGGCTTCACGAGCCAATTGACGACGAGCGTGACGATGAGGCCGGTGGGGCGCTTGCCGACGCCGCGGATCGACGCGAAGTCGATCTTGAGCATCATCGGGTAGATCATCAGCCAGATGAGGATGGCGATCGGGATGTTGATCTGGCTCCCTTCGCCGAACTGGAGATCCCGAACGGCTCCCACGATCCTGGGAAACGCCTTTCCGATAAGCACGCCAAGAGCCATGCACGCCGCCACCCACAGGCTCAGGTAGCGCTCGAAGAAGTTCATGCGCTTGGTGGGGGCGTGTTCCATGTCATTCTTTCTCAGCAGGAGTGCGACCGATCGCCTGCAGCCTCTCCTTCAGGGCCATCTTGTCCAGCGATTCGATGGGCAGGCTGATGAAGAGCTTGATGCGAGCGTCCAGCTCGCGCAGGGCGCGGTTGAAGGCCCGCGCCTGATCCTCCCGGGAGCCCTCGACGGCGGCCGGATCGTCGACGCCCCAGTGTGCGGTCATGGGCTGGCCGGGCCAGTAGGGGCACTGCTCCTTCGCCGCGTTCCCGCATACGGTGAACACGAAGTCGAGCTTGGGCGCGCCCGGCGCTGAAAACTCGTTCCAGCTCTTGCTCCGGACACCCTCGGTCGGGAGGTGCGTGCGCTCCAGCGCCTCTAGCGTGAGGGGGTGTACCTGGCCCTTCGGCTTACTCCCGGCGCTGAACGCACGGAAACGGCCATGTCCCCAATAGTTGAGCAGCGCCTCGGCCATGACGCTGCGGGCGGAGTTGCCGGTGCAGAGAAACAGGACGTTGTACGGCTCCATGAGCGCTCCTCTCGGGCGGCTACTTGCAGGATTCCGGTCCGCGGACTTTGACCAGACGCTCCAGGTCCTTCCGAAGCACACCGTGCTTGGCGAACGTCCTCACCAACCCCCGGAGCTGCCGCTCGCAGTCGGCGTCCGGCTGCCGGATGAGGCGGTAGTAGACCCAGGTCCCATCCCGCCGGTGCTCGACGACGCCGGCCGACCGAAGGATGGCCAGGTGCCGCGAAACCTTGGGCTGCGACAGCCGCAGCGCCTCCTCGAGGTGGCAGACGCACAGCTCGCCGTGGGACAGCAGCGCCACCATACGGAGGCGGGTCTCGTCGGCCAGCGCCTTGAACAGGCGCGAAAAGGAGCGAACGTCGAGGGCCTGCGTTGACATATGGAGATTCGTATATCCGACTGTGAGGATGCCTGTCAAGGCATTCCATTCGGACAGTCGCCGCGCAACACCTTCGTTCCCCGTGCGTGCAGCGCGCATGCCGTGCGGCCACCCCCACCGCAGGACGCAGCAGGCCCGAGGGTTACGGCTTGGCGTAATCGTTGCACTACGTCGTTTCGGAGATCGGCGAAATGAACCACGGTCCTCTTGGTCGCACTACCGGAATCCTGAAGGCGCTCGCCCACCCGGCCCGCCTCCGAGTCCTCGCGATGCTGCGCTCGGGCGGCTTGTGCGTCTGCCAGGTGGCCGCCGCGATGGGGTCTCCGGTGTCCACGGTCTCGGAGCACCTGGGCGAGCTGAGGAGGGCCGGCCTCGTCCTCGAACGCAGGGAGGGCCGGTGGGTGTCTTACCGCCCCACTGACGAGGCGCGAGCTCTTCTCGACCACATCTGGGGCCTTATCGGCAGCGACCCGCTGGTCCGCCAGGAGGCGCGCCTCGTCCGAAGGCTGCGCCGGCTGCCCGTCACCGATCTCTGCGATGCCGGTCTCGATCTGGCCCAGTTCGGTCTCAAGCCGGCTTCCTGAAGGAGAAGACCATGGCGACGAGCGTGAGCGTGATCGAAGTCCTGGGCCCGGGGTGCGCGCGCTGCCACGAGACACTTCGCGTCGTGCGGCACGTGGTGGATGAGGCCCACCTGGAGTGCCTCGTGGAAAAGAACGAGTCGGTAGAGCGCATGGTAGACCTCGGCGTGATGCGGACGCCGGCTGTCGCCTTTGACGGAAAAGTCGTCCTGTCGGGACGTATCCCCAAGACGGAGGAAGTCCGGCAGCTTCTCGGACTCGCGTAGCACGGCACCAACGGTTCCTTGAGCGGAGAGCGGAGCGTGGTCAGCACAACCGGCGCGATGACGGCCAGGGCCGAGAGCGGCCCCTGGTGGCGCGTGGCCTTGGCGGCAGGGGTGGGGACCGCCCTCTACCTGCTCATCGAGCCCCTCTCGCAATGGATCGCCTATGGCCTCGCGGGGCTCCCTCGTGGCTCTCACCTCGGCGATGCGGTCGCGTTCTTCTTCTACGACGTGCCCAAGATCCTGCTGCTGCTGTCAGGGATGATCTTCGTCATCACGGTTGTCCGGTCCTTCTTCAGCGCGGAACGGGCCCGGCGGCTGCTCAGCGGCAAGCGCGTGGGGCTCGGCAACGTGCTGGCCGCGACGCTCGGTATCGTCACGCCCTTCTGCTCGTGCAGCGCCGTCCCGCTCTTCATCGGTTTCGTCGAGTCCGGTATCCCCCTCGGTGTCACCTTCTCGTTCCTCATCGCAGCGCCGGTCATCAACGAGGTCGCGCTGATCCTGCTGTTTGGGATGTTCGGCTGGAAGGTGGCGGCGCTCTACGTGACCTCCGGACTGACGATCGCGATCGTCACCGGTCTGGTCATCGGCCGCTTGCGTCTCGAGCGCTACGTCGAGGAGTTCGTGTGGCGCATGCAGTTCCGAGGGAGCGAAGACGACTCCGCCGGGCTGTCCTGGGAGCATCGGTTGGCCCAGGGCCGCGACGCCGTCCGCGAGATCCTGCAGAAGGTCTGGGTCTACGTGCTCGTGGGCATCGCGGTCGGGGCTGGCATCCACGGGTATGTCCCGACGGACGCGCTGGCCGGCTACATGGGGAAGGACGCGGCCTGGTGGTCGGTACCCCTCGTCGTGCTCGCCGCGCTCCCCCTCTACTCGAACGCCGCCGGGATGGCGCCGGTCCTCCAGGCCCTCGTCGAAAAGGGCGCGGCCCTCGGCACCGCGCTCGCCTTCATGATGGCCGTGGTGGGCGTGAGCCTGCCCGAGACGATCCTGCTCAGGCGCGTGCTGAAGCCCCAGCTCATCGCCGTGTTCGTCGGCGTCGTCACGGTTGCGATCATCGTCACCGGCTACCTCTTCAACGCTGTCCTATGAAGAGAAAGCAGTGCCCAGCGGGGCGCACAGATCTGGAGGCCGCAATGCCGCTTGTCACCGTCTTCCGTCGCATCCCGCCGCCAATCATCGGCACGGTCGGGGTGATTCACGATCGCTCCTTTGAAGCGTTCGAGGAGCGCCTCGATTGGCTTGAAGCGGCGGGTCTTCCCGTTGAGAGATTCGATCCCACTACCGAACCCGGCGAAGTCGCCGACCGCGAACCGGTACGAACGCTGCTCGCGAGGGAAGGCGACCTTTGCCTGCCTCTCATCCTCGTCAACGATGCCGTCGTGCTACGCGGGGGATACCCGTCGCGAGCACAGTTGGCGCAGGCCGTGGGTCGCGCTCGGTGCTTGGTTCCGCCCGAGTTGGCCCGTCGGGTCGCCGCCATCGGCGCGGCCGCCGCGATCGGGTCCGAGGACGAGGTGCATCGACAGGCGAGCCTCGCTCGAGGCAAGGGTCTGTGCGAAGACAGCGTCCGGATCGCCGAAGAAACTGGTGCCGCGTTCCGGCATGACGGATGGCGCGAACCTGCTGACGCGCACGATCACCGGTAGGCTGCGTGGCGTCGCTCTCGGAGCGCTCCCTCGGCGGTCGTGGCGAAGGCTGGGTGGCGGCGCAGGTCGCGCTCGTCGGATTCATCGGTCTCTGCGAGACCCTGGGGCCACGCTGGCCCGACTCGGCGGCTCATCCACTGGCCGCGGCTGGCGTCGTCGTGGCCTCGATGGGGATCCTGCTTTTCCTCACCGGCGCGTTCTCTCTCGGGCGCTCCCTGACCCCGCTTCCGAAGCCGAAGGACGACGCCTCGTTGCGCGAGGGCGGTGCTTATGCGCTCGTACGGCATCCGATGTACGGAGGAGTGATCGTGGCCGTCGCCGGCTGGTCGATGGCGGCGACTCCACTCGGTCTCGCGGCCACAGCACTCTGCGCCCTCTTCCTGGAGCTCAAGACCAGGCGTGAGGAGACGTGGCTCCGGGAGCGGTACCCCAGCTACGATGTCTACCGGCGGCGCGTCCGTTGGAAGTTCGTTCCTGGCATCCGGTGACCGCCTCGAACGGACACCGTCACCAGGGCGAGCACGTTCGGCCCAAGGGGAATCCACAGCCCGGGGGGGCGCGAGCGAGCTGTCCTCGGAGCTGCGGGCGCTGGGGATCGAGGAGCAATGGACCGACGAGAGGGCGCGGGACTGGTGGCGGGACCACCCGGGGGCGGATGGTGCGGAGGAAAAGGCACAAGCGACCGACCGCGAGCTCTCGGGCATCGAGACGCTGTCCGAGGTGGACCGAATGGCGACGGGGCAGCCTTGAAGCAGGGCCGGGCTCCGGTCATGGCCATCGCGGTCCTGGAGTAGTTGTATAGCACCGAGCCACTGGCGATCTCCCCCGGCGTGAACGAGGCCTGATAGTCGTCGGTCCGCCCGGGGCCGCGGGGATGGAGCTCGATCGAGACAGTGGTGACCCGCCCGAGTCAAGCGGATCTTCACCGCGGCTCGGGCGGTGCCGATCCCGGCGCGCACGCGGCGGCGCGCTCGCGTAGCAAGGCGCGCTCGCGTCCGTTTCGCGTGAGGGACGCCGCGCGCTCGAACTCCGTGCGGGCCTCCTCCCTGCGGCCGAGCTTGGCGAGGAGGTCTCCGCGCACGCTGGGAAGGAGGTGGTAGCCCTTGAGCGAGGGCTCCCTGGTCAGGGCATCGACGAGCTCGAGGCCCGCGGCCGGACCGAAGGCCATCGCCACCGCCACCGCGCGATTCAGCTCCACCACGGGGGAAGGTGCGATCCGGACGAGCGCGTCGTAGAGCCCCACGATGCGCCCCCAGTCCGTCTCCGCCGCGGTGGGCGCGCGCGCGTGGCAGGCCGCGATCGCGGCCTGGAGCGCGTAGGGGCCGAGGGCGCCCCCCCGCTTCTCGGCGCGCTCGAGGGCCGCGAGACCACGACGGATGAGGAGCTGATCCCAGCGCCCGCGGTCCTGATCGAGGAGCAGGACCGGCTCTCCCGAGGGGCCGATGCGGGCGCCCAGACGCGACGACTGGATCTCCATCAGGGCGACGAGCCCGTGGACCTCCGGCTCGTGGGGAGCGAGCTCGGCCAGGATGCGGCCGAGACGGACCGCGTCCTCGCAGAGGGCGGGCCGCACCCAGTCGTCGCCGGCGGTCGCCGAGTAACCCTCGTTGAATATGAGGTAGAGAACCTCGAGCACCGACGACAGGCGGGCGGCGAACCCCGGCCCCCGGGGGACCTCGAAGGGCACGCGGGCCTCCGCGAGCGTCCGCTTGGCCCGGACGACCCGCTGGGCGACGGTCGGCTCCGGGACGAGGTAGGCACGCGCGATCTGCTCGGTGGTGAGACCCCCGAGGAGCCGGAGCGTGAGCGCAACCCGGGCCTCGGTGGAGAGGACCGGGTGACACGAGATGAAGACGAGGCGCAGGAGGTCGTCGCCCACGTAGTCGTCGAGCGCGGTGTCCAGGTCCGAGGCGGCTCTCTCCCGCCCGGCCTCCCGCTCACGACCGAGCTCCTGGTGCTTGCGCTCGATGAGCTTGCTTCGCCGCAGCCGATCGATGGCCCGATGCTTCGCGGTGGCCATGAGCCAGGCTCCCGGGTTGTCGGGGACGCCCGACTCCGGCCACCGCTCGAGGGCGACGACGATGGCGTCCTGCGCGAGCTCTTCGGCCAGACCCACGTCGCGCACGATCCGCGCGAGGCCGGCCACGAGCCGGGCCCACTCGATCCGAACGACCGCGTCGATCGCGCGATGGGTATCGGCGGGCTTCACCGCTGCCGATGACACCATCTTCAATCCGTCAGGGCAAGGCCGCCTCGGGGCGTCTCAGGCCACCGCCGGTCGTCGCCTCACGCTCTTCGTGACGAGCAGGACCAGGGACGACACCCCCCACAGCAAGAGGGAGGGGACGATCATGCCGATCGTCAGATGGGCCAGGACGTGGATCCATTGGCTCTGGGAAGCGAACGGCCCGCTGTATTCGGGAGCCGCGAAGATGTTCGGGAAGCCGGCGATCGAGAGCAGGATCCCCAGGACCGCGATCGCATGGAAGGGTACGAGCTGCAGGAACACCAGGGGCAGCAGCTGCCGGTAGCTGCCGAAGCCCTTCGTGTGCACCGCGACGCCGTAGTACAGGGTGGCGGCCCAGAGCACGGCGTTCATGGACAGCCACGTGACGGTCGAGTTCGGCAGGCCCGCGAGGGACAGCCCCAGCCGGGCGAGGCCGACGGCCGCGATGAGTCCGAGGAAGACCTTCTGGAAGCCCAGGTATTCCGAGAGCCGCTTGCCGAACATCGTGTTCTCCTCTTCCCCCATTTCGCTACGAGATCCGGTGCTTTCGTGTTCCATCCTCTCTCCGCCGCCGAGAGCGGCGCGACGGCACTAGTCGCGCGCGTACTCGCTCTCATCCCGGCTCTGCAAGAGGCCGCGCGCGGGACGGTAGATCCAGTTGAACAGCAGACCGAGGTGGAGCAGGGCCGCGAAGGCGGTGGCGAGAACGAAGCCGTAGCGGGGATGGCCGAAGGCGTCGCTGACCGCGCCCATGGCCAGGGGGCCCAGGGCCGCGGCCGCGCAGGAGAAGAACAGGATCACCCCGGCCACGGCGCCGTGCTGGACCTTCGGGAAGCAGCTGATGCCCTTCGAGTTCAGCGTGGGATAGATGATCGACATGAAGAGCCCGGAGAGGGGCAGGAGGACGACGGCGGCCGCCCGCACCGCCCCCGATGCTGCCCACGAAGCAGCCCAGGATGGCGAGGCTGAAGAGCGTCGTGACCGCGGTCCATTCGTACTGGGCGAGCATCCACGCGCCCAGGAACCGGCCGCCCGCGCGCAGGACGAAGAACACCGAGATCGCGTAGGGCGCGAGGGCGGCCGCCGTCCCCTGATAGTCGGCGAGCAGCGTGGGCATCCAGACGTAGACCGCACACTCGACCGCGACGTAGAGGAAGGCCCCCAGGGAGAACGCCAGCGCGTAGCGATTCCTGATCATGCGCAGGGTGCGTCCCAGGTCGACGGCGTCTTCCGCGGGCTTCGTCGACTGCGGGTACTTCACGAGGAGGGCGATCGCGATCAGCACCACGCAGAGCGTTCCCGCGATCACGTACAGCCACTTCCACGACACCCCCTGGACGATCAGGTAGGACACGATCGCGGGGCCCACGATCGCCCCCACCCCGAAGAAGCCCTCGACGGCGTTCATGGTCGAGGTGTGCTCGCGGGTCGAGCTCGAGATGTCGCCGATGAGGGCGAGCGCGCCCGTCTTGAAGATGCCGATCGAGGCGCCCGAGATCGTGAGCAGCGTCAGGAAATACGCGAAAGAGTGGCCGGCCGCGAACAGGTAGGAGTTGACCGCGAAGATCGCGAGCCCGAGGATGATCGTGTTCTTGCGTCCGAGCCGGTCGGCCAGGTGCCCCAGCAGGATGCCGGCGAGCGCGATGGCCGACATCGTCGCGTAGTGGAAGGCGCCGGCCGCGGTCATGCTGAGGCCGAACTCCTTGATGACCTGCGGGATGATGACGCCCACCGAGTCCGTGGTCATCGCGAACATCATGAACATCGCGAAGGTCAGCGCCTTGATGACGGCCCGGCTGTCTCCCCCCGCGGCCGCCCGCGAATCGCTCACAGCGTCAGCTCCCCGCTCTTCCCCGATGCCCCGCTCGCGCGGATCGAGGCGCGGTGGGCCCGGAGGTCCACCTCGAGCGTGGCCCAATCCGGCCCCTTCCTCCATCCGAGGCCCAGCACGTGGTCCTCGGTGGGGGTGATCTCGAAATCCCCGTCGAACGCGGGATGGGCGTTGCGGAACCGGATGAGCGGGAGGAGCTTCTGCACGACCGGCCGGGCCAGCGCGTCCGCGACCTCCCCGGGCGTGTAGTAGTGGCGGTTGATGTCGCGCCCGACCCCGGTGCGGCGCAGCAGGTCGAGGTCGTTGCCCCCCCCGAGCAGCCCCACGTAGTAGACCTGCGGGATCCCCGGGGCGAAGAACTGGATGGCGCGCGCGATGAGGTAGTCGCGGTCGTCACCCCCGAGCGCGTCGTAGTACGTGCAGTTCACCTGGTAGAGATCGAGGTTGCTCGCGGCCGCCCCGGTCGCGAGCCGGCTCTCCCCGTTGCTGCGCCGATGGATCTCCTCGACCAGCGCGTCGATCGCGTCCGGGGGGAGCAGGCCCGGTTCCCGCCCCGACTTGCCCGCCCCCACGTCGAGGACGCCGATGCCGTCGTGGGTATCGAGGACGGTCACCGAGTTGCGGGGACTGATCGCGAGCCAGCTCCGGAGGGGCCGGGCGTCCGCGCGGTAGAGCGCGTGGAGCACCAGCGGGGGCAGGGCGAAGTCGTAGACGCGGTCCACGCGACGCGCGATATCGATCTGCTGCCGGTGGTGGGAGTGGATCTCGACCAGCACCTCGATGCCGAGGGCGCGGGCGCGGCTCGACAGCTCCCCGATGAACTCGAACGTCTCGGGGATCATGAAGCAGCTCGTCCCCGCCTTCTTGATCGCGTAGCCCGCGGCATCGAGACGGACCATCGAGATCCCGGCGCGGGCGAACGTCTCCAGGATCCGGTCCCAGATAGGCCTCGCCTTCCGGGTGGCGGACGTCGATGTCGATCTGCTCCGACGTGAACGTCGTCCACAGGATCCGGCGCTCGCCGTTCTGCAGAGTCGCGACCGTGAAGGGGAGGCTCGGGCGCGGGCGGTAGATCCGCAGCAGTTCCCTCTCGCCCACGCCCCCGGGAAAGACACGGTCGAGGGTGAGGAAGAGACCCGCGTAGGGCGAGCTCGACCCCCGCGCCGAGAAATCCAGGAACGGCGGCGACTTGGCGGAGACGTGGTTCACGATCAGGTCGGCCATCACGTCCAGCGTCCCGCTCAGCGAACGGACGTCGTCCCAGGTCCCCAGGCGCGGATCGACGAGCGAATGGTCGATCGGATCGAACCCGGCGTCCGCGCCGTCGATCGGGTGGAAGAACGGCAGGAGATGGGTCGCCCCGAACAGGCCCCCGAGCGGCCCGGAGAGCAGCTCCCGCAGCCCGGCCACGCCTCCCGGCACCAGCCGATCCACGTACGTGATGAGCTGGACCTTGTTCTTCATCGCCCCCGGGAGCCTACGCGATGGCCCTGGCGATGGCGAATGCGGCCGCCGCCGCGAGCCCGCCGATCAGGACGGTCTGGAAAGCCCCCCGTACCGGCGCGGTGCCCGTGAAGTGGCCCTTCACATATCCGAAGAGGGCCAGGGCCATGAGCGTGACGGCCACGGAGAGATTCAGGCTCGTGCTCACGGCAGTGAAGAACAAGTAGGGGCTCAAGGGGATGAAGCCGCCCGCGGCATAGGCACCGGCGATGGTGAGCGCGCTGGCGAGAGCGCGGCGCGGATCGGGCTTCTCGAGGCCGAGCTCGAAGCGCATCATGAAATCGACCCAGGCCTTCGGCTGTCGTCGGAACGCGTCCAGGATCGGCGCGCTCTCCTCGGCGGTGAGGCCGTAGGACTGGAGCAGCTCCAGCACCTCGGCCGCCTCCGCGGCCGGCTTCTCCCGCACCTCCCACTCCTCGCGTGTCCGTTCGCGGAAGTAGTGCTCCGCATCGCTCTTGGCCGCGAGGTAGCCACCGAGCCCCATGGCGATCGAGCCGGCGGCGATCTCGGCGAGGCCGGCAGTGACGATGATGCCGGTGGAAGTCACGGCCCCGGACAGCCCCGCCGCGAGGGCGAAGGGGACCGTCAACCCGTCGGACATCCCGATCACCGTGTCTCGGACGAATGCGCCGGCGGCGAAGTGTCGTTCGACGTGTGGTGTCACTGGCATTGCGGAGCTCCTCCGGAGTGGTCCCGGCGAGGGGACCGCGGTGTGGTCTCGATTCCGACGCTAGCGGTCAAGATCGGAAGCGCGCGCTCATAGTCGCGTCTGGAGCCGGGTATCGCCCTAGGCGACCTCGCCCTCGACCAGCCCCAGGCGCCCGCGGATCTCGGCCTGGATCTCGGCCGCAGGCCTCCCGCCGTCCACCGCCACCACCAGCTCCTTCTTGCGGAAGAGGTCGATGATCGGCCTGGTCCGGGCGTGGTAGTCCGCCAGGCGTTCCTGGATGGCTTCCGGGTTGTCGTCCGGGCGCACCACCAAGCGGCCCTTGCACAGGTCGCAGACGTCGGGCACCGCGGGACGATGGAAGATCAGGTTGTAGTCGAGGCCGCATCTGGCGCAGAAGCGCCGGCTCAGGATGCGCTCGAACACGACCGCGTCCGACACCTCGATCAAGATCACGGCATCCACGTCGTAGCGCTCCAGGAAGAACAGGGCCTGCGCCTCGTTCCGCGGATAGCCATCGAGGATGAACCCGTAGTTCCAGTCGTGCAGTTCCAGCCGCTCCCGCACGATGTCGTCGACCAATTCGTCCGGCACCAGCTGGCCGGTGGCGACGATCCGCTTCACGCGGGCGCCGACCTTGGTGTGGTTCTGGACGTGCCAACGAAAGATGTCGCCCACGCTGATGTGGACGAGCTCGAAGTCCTTGATGAGCAGCTTGGCCTGGGTGCCCTTGCCGCAGCCCTGGGGGCCCATTACCGCAAACTTGCGCATTGGTTGTCTCCCTAGGACGGTTTCGCCAGGAGCGCGCAGAGGGCCTCCTGCGCCTGGGACAGACGTTTCATCGCCGTAACCTACTCCCGCGGAGTTGGTGCTTCAAGGGAGGTTGCCGGGAACAAGCCGTAGACGTTCTACGTCTAAGGCTGTAGACTGTCTACGACTATGGCCAAGACTCCCGACGATCGGCGCCTGGAGCTCCTCCAGGGCACCCTCGACATGCTCATTCTCCGGACCCTCCAGTGGGGGCCCCAGCACGGCCACGGCATCGGCCAGGCCATCCGCGCGCAGTCCGACGACCTGCTCAAGGTCGAAACCGGCTCGCTCTATCCCGCGCTGCACCGCCTCGAGAAGCGCGGATGGCTGAAGTCCGAGTGGGGCGTGAGCGAGGCCAACCAGCGGGCGAAGTACTACCGGCTGACCGCCGCGGGCAAGGCTCAGCTGTCTGCGCGAGCAGGATCGCTGGTCGCAGCTGGTGGACGCGATCGGCCGCATCATGAACCCGGCGCCGGCGGCAGAGGAGTAGCCCATGCGGCCCGACGAGCGCGACCTCGACGACGAAATCCGCGGCCACCTGGCGCTCAGCGTGAAGGAACGGATCGAGCGCGGCGAGGATCCCGAGGCCGCTCGCCTGGCCGCGCTGAAGGAATTCGGCTACGTCCCGGCCATCCGCGACTCGATGCGGCGCGTCTGGTACAGCCGCTGGCTCGACGCGGCCGCGGCCCTCGGGCAGGACATGCGAGTCGCGCTGCGCTCGCTCCTGCGCGCCAAGGGTCTGGCCGCCACCGTCGTGGTGACGCTCGCGCTCGGCATCGGCGCCAACGCCGCGATCTTCAGCGTCGTCCGCGGCGTGCTGCTGCGCCCGCTCGTCAATCGCGACGAAGATCGCCTGATCTACATCCGCCAGAGCGCGCCCGGCCTCGGCGCCGAGAACATGACGTTCTCGGTGCCGGAGATCGACGACTTCAAGTCGCGCGTCACGACCATCAGCGCCTTCGGCGACTTCTCGACCGTCGACTTCACGATGATCGGCTTCGGCGAGCCCCGCGTGGTGCAAGGCGGGCGTCGTCGGCGGCTCGTATCTTCGACGTGATGGGCCTTCGTCCCGTGCTCGGCCGCCTGCTGACACGCGCACGACGATGGCCCCAAAGCGGCGGGCGTGGCGGTCCTGACGCACCGCTTCTGGACCACCTCGCTCAACAGCGACCCGACCGTGATCGGCAAGACCATCCGCCTCGGTCCGCGCACCGCGACGGTGGTCGGCGTCCTCGAGCCGTCGGTGCCCTATCCGGCCGACACCGAGATCATCGCGAACGTGGTGACCAGCCCGCATCACCTCGGGGCGACGATGGTCACCGAGCCGCACGCACCGCATGACGGAGCTCTTCGGCCGCCTCGCGCCCGGAGCGTCCGCTCGAAGCGGCGCGCGCCGAGCTGACCGCGGTGCACGCCGCCATGATGCGCGAGCACCCCGAGGCGTACTCGGCGAAGGCCAACGTCCAGCTGAGCGTCACGCCGCTGCGCGATCAGATCGCGGCGCCCGCGCGGACGATCCTGCTCGTGCTGCTCGCCGCCGCCGGCGGTCGTGTTCGTCATCGCCTGCTCGAACGTCGCCAACCTGATCCTGGCGCGCTCGGTGCGCCGCGAAGGCGAGCTGGCCGTGCGCGCCGCGCTCGGCGCCGGCCACGGCGCGCTCCGGCGCACGCTGCTGGCCGAGAGCCTGGTGCTCTGCGGCGCCGGCGCCGTGCTGGGCGTGGTGCTGGCGCGGCCGCTCGTCGCCGTGGTCGCCCGCTATCGCCGCCCGCTTCTCCGTCCGCGCGCTCGACGTCACCGTCGATGCCAGCCTGCTCTGGGTCGGCGCCGGCCTGGCGATGGCCGCGGCCGTGCTGCTCGCCTACGTCCCGCGGCTGCCGTCGCCGCACGCCCCGACCGGCCTCGGGCTGGCGAGCGGCAGCGTCCGGATCACGCCGGGCACCAACCGCCGCCTGCGGGTGTTCGCGACGACCCAGATTGCGTTCTCGTTCGTGCTGCTCGCCGGCGCGGGCATGCTCCTCGCCGCGCTCGTCGCCCTGCAGACGGCGAACACCGGCTACGACATGCGGCAGGTGCTGGCGTTCGACATCCCGACGTCGGCGACTCGGCATCCGGAGCGCGACAGGAGATCGACTTCTACCAGGAAGCGACGCGGCGCATCGGCGAGCTGCCGGGCGTCGAGGGCGTCGCGCTCGGGAGCTTCGTGCCGTGGCGCGACGCCGGCAGCATCGGTCCCGGCTTCCCGTTCGCCGTCGAGGGCTACACGCCCGCGGACGGCGAAGAGAACCCGCACGCGCGGCTTGCGGATCGTCGCGCCTCGCTTCTTCGCCGTGCTCGGCGTCCCGATGCTCGCCGGCCGTGACTTCACCGACGATGACCGCCGCGGCAGCGAGCTCGTGGTGATCGTCAGCCAGAGCATCGCGCAGCGGCTGTTCCCGAACGGCGACGCGCTGAACCGGCAGCTGTGGTGGACCGATCCGCTACTTCGGGAAGCCCCGGCCGCGCCGCATCGTCGGCGTCGTCGCGGACGTGGACGACGAGAACGTCGTGCCGGGACCGGCGCTGACGATCTATCACCCGGTTCAGCAGATGGGCGTGGCGGGCCGCCTGTTCGTGCACGCGGCGGGCGATCCGTACGCGCTCGTGCCGCCGGTGACGCGCGATCATCCGCGAGATCTCGGCGGACCAGCCGGTGGAGCGCGCCGCGACGCTCGAGGACGTGCGCGCGGAAGTGCTGGCGCCGGAACGGCTGAACGCCTTCGTCTTCTCCGGATTCGCCGGCATCGCGCTGCTGATCGCCGTCGTGGGCGTGGCCGGCGTGCTGGCGTTCTCGGTCAGCGCGCGCACGCGCGAGTTCGGCGTGCGGCTGGCCATCGGCTCGGCGCCGCGGCAGCTGCTGGTGCGCGTCCTGTCGCGAGGGAGCGCTGATCGCCGCGATCGGGATCGCCGCGGGCGCCGTGGGCGGCTACGCGTTCGCGCGCGTGGCGGCGAGCTATCTCGAGAACGTGCGGCTGCCGGGCGCGCTGCCAGTCCTGGGCGCGGCCGCCGTCCTCGTCGGCGCCGCCCTCGTTGCGTCGCTGATGCCGGCCGCGCGCGCCTCGCGCGTGGACGTCCTGCAGGCGCTCCGATCGGAGTAGTTGAGGCGAATCATGACGATTGATCGGACGGACGAATCGACTGCTCGGAAGCCGCTCCGGCTGTGGCCCGGCGTCGTCGCCGTGGTCCTGCAGTGTGCTGGTCTGGTTTGGCGTCCCGATCGTCGTACCCGAGGCCGTGAGCGTCGGGATGATCGGCGGCGTCGTCGGCGCGTTGGCTGATTCTCGTGTGGTGGCTGTTCTTCAGCCGGGCGCCCTGGTCCGAGCGCCTGGGCGCCATCGTCCTGATGATCGTCGCGGTGTTCGCGACGACGCGCCTCGTCCACGAGTCGATTGCCGGAGCCGGGATGATGGGGATGATGCTCTTCATCCTGCGCCATCCCGGTCCTGAGCCTCGCCCTGGTCGCCTGGGCGGTGGCCAGCCGTCGCCTCTCCAGCCGGACCTCGGCGCGCGGCGATGGTCGCCGCCATCCTGCTCGGCTGCGGGGTGTTCACGCTCGTGCGGACCGGTGGCATCATCCGGCGACGCCGGTTCGGATTTCCACTGGCGGTGGACGCCGACTCCCGAGGAGCGGCTCCTGGCCCGAGGCCGGCGACGAGCCGGCGCCGCTCCCGCCCGCTCCGGCACCCGCGGAGACTCCGCCAGGCGGAGACTCCCAAGGAACCTGCCGATGGCCAAAGCCGGCCACGAGACGGCCGCAGCTCCCGGCGGTCCCAGTGGCGGCGAAGCGAGGACCTGGCCACTCCGCCCGCGGCGGAGACGGCGAGCCGAGTGGCCCGGCTTTCGCGGACCCGAGCGCGACGGCATCGTTCGCGGCGTGCGGATCGAGACCGACTGGTCGCAGTCGCCGCCGGTCGAGCTGTGGCGCCGGCCGATCGGACCGGGCTGGTCGTCCTTCGCGGTCCGCGGCGACCTCCTCTACACCCAGGAGCAGCGCGGTGACGACGAGATCGTCGCCTGCTACAAGGTGACCACCGGCGAGCCGGTGTGGAGGCACCGCGACGCGGTCCGGTTCTGGGAGTCGAATGGCGGCGCCGGTCCGCGCGGCGACGCCGACCCTCAGCAACGGTCGCGTCTACACGTTCGGTGCGACCGGAATCCTGAACGCGCTCGACGCCGGCAACGGCGCCGTCGTGTGGTCGCGCAACGTGGCGTCCGACACCGGCGCGAAGGTCCCGGACTGGGGCTTCGCGAGCTCGCCGCTGGTGGTCGACGACGTCGTCATCGTCGCCGCCGCCGGCACGCTCGCCGCCTACGACCTCGCCACCGGCAAGCCGCGCTGGTTCGGCCCGCGCCGCGGCGGGAGCTACAGCTCGCCGCAGCTCGTGACGATCGACGGAGTCGCGCAGATCCTGCTGCTGAGCGGAGCCGGCGCGATCAGCGTCGCGCCGGCCGACGGCACGCTGCTCTGGGAGCACGCGTGGCAGGGCGGCGCCATCGTGCAGCCGGCCCTGACCGCGGACGGCGACGTCCTGATCAGCGCCGATCGCCATGATGCGGCGGAGTCGGCATGCGCCGCATCGCGGTCGCGCACGGACCCGGCGGATGGACCGTCGAAGAGCGCTGGACGTCGAACGGGCTGAAGCCCTACTTCAACGACTTCGTCGTTCACAAGGGCCATGCCTTCGGCTTCGACGGCAGCATCCTCGCGTGCATCGACCTCGAGGACGGCAAGCGCAAGTGGAAGGGCGGACGCTACGGCAACGGCCAGCTCGTCCTGTTGCCCGACCAGGACCTGCTGCTGGTGCTGTCGGAGGAGGGCGAGCTGGCGCTGGTCAGGGCGACCCCCGACCAGTTCACGGAGCTCGCGCGGTTCCCGGCGATCGAGGGCAAGACCTGGAACCACCCGGTGCTGGTCGGCGACGTCCTGCTGGTTCGCAACGGCGAGGAGATGGCCGCGTTCCGGCTGTCCCTCGCGGGCCGCTGACGGGATCTGCCTGCGGAGCCGGGGTCAGGGCCGCGCGGCGGCCATGCGCCTCACCGCCTCCGGTAGCTCGCGCTCGTTCAGCCAGGCAAAGCTGAAGCGCGCGAAGGGCTTGGACTGACCGTCGAAGGCGTAGCGGCGGCCGGTGTACCAGGACACGCCGCGCTCCACGCTGCGGCGCGCCCACAGGTCGACGTCGACGGGCATCCGCAGGCGGACCCACAGCGCCATCCCTCCGCCGGCGAGCGTGAACTCGACACCTTCACCGAACGTCCGCCGCAGACTGTTGGCCAGGATCTCGCGGCGGTTCGCGTATACCCGTCGAACGCGCGCGACATGCCGCTGCAGCTCGCCGTCGTCCATCAACGTCGCGATCGCGGCCTCCGTGGCCAGGTCTCCCTGGATGTCGAGCAGGGAGCGGATCGCCCCCACGCTGCGCAGGACCGCCGGCGGCGCGACGACGTAGCCGACGCGAAGGCCGGGGGCGAGGACTTTGGACAAGGTGCCGATGTACACGACGGTGCCCGCATGGTCCGCGCTGGCCAGGGGGAGGACGGGACGGCCGTCGTAGTGGAACTCGTGGTCGTAGTCGTCCTCGATGATGGCGAACCGCTCCGCACGCGCCAGGGAGAGAAGGGCCAGGCGCCGCGCCGCCTTCAACGTCACCATGGTCGGATATTGATGATGGGGAGTGACGTAGACCGCGCGGAGCTTCCTACGGCTCGTGAGCCGTTGGAGGGCGTCGGTGTCGAGGCCGTCTCGATCGATCGCGATCGGCACCACGGTGGCTCCGACGGCTCGAAACGCCTCCCACGCGGGCCGATAGCCGAATTCTTCGACGGCGACCACATCGCCGGGACGGAGCAGCGCCCGGGAGGTGAGGGTCAGGGCCATCTGACTGCCGCGCGTCACGAGCACGTCTTCGGGTCCGATCGACAGCCCCCTCGTGCTCACGAGCATCGACGCCAGGGCGGTACGCAGCGCGGGGTGTCCCTCGGGTTCGCCGTACGCGAGCACGTCGGGGCCTCGCAGCGCGAGCACCCGCCGATAGGCGCGGCCGATCGCCCGCGCCGGAGCCAGCCGTACGTCGGGCGCGCCGTTGCTCAAGTTCAACGTACCGCGCGGGAGGTTCAATGGTCTGTACGGAGCGGGCGCCTCGGGGACGGCGAACGGCACGTGCAGCGGCACACGCGCCCGAACCCCAAGCCGGCGTGAGAGAGGCCGCCCTCGAGTATCGAGGATCGTGCGTGTGACGAATGTCCCACGCCCCGGTGTCGTCTCGAGCCACCCTTCCGCCGTCAACTCGGCCAGGGCCGCAAGTACGGTGTTCCGATGGACATGGAGGCTTCCCGCGAGCCGGCGACTGCCGGGCAGCCGGTCACCCGGACGCAGGCGTCCCCGTTGGATATCGGCGGTGAGCGAACGCGCGATCTGCAGAAACGGGGGCAGGGCCGCGTCACGGTCGACTTCGACCACGAGCTCCCAAGGCCTTCGCATGATCAGGGCGGGAATTCATTCTACCGCCGCCCCGGTCTTACTGGTCCAGGCTAAATCGCAAGTGCGGCCCTTGGCGGTTAGACCAGCCTGCGGTAGCTAGTACGGATGACCCTCGAACCCGACGGCCACCAGATCCGCGGCGCGTGTCCGCTGGATTGCCCCGACACCTGCAGTTGGATCGTGACCGTCAGGGGTGGCGAAGCCGTCGGCCTTCGTGGGGATCCCCACCATCCCTACACTCGCGGATCGCTGTGCAACAAGGTCGCCGACTACTTGAGCTACGCGCGCTCGTCCGAACGCGTCTTGTATCCGTTGCGCCGCGTCGGACCGAAGGGGAGCGGCGAGTTCATCCGTATTCCGTGGGACGAGGCGCTCGAGAGAATCGCGGCGCGGCTCAGGGACGCGATCGCGACGCACGGCGCGGAGGCGATCTGGCCTTTTGTCGGCACGGGCAGCATGGGCCTGATTCAGGGCATCTACGGCGCGGGGCGCCGATTGTGGAACGTGCTTGGAACATCGCGTCACGTGGTGACGATCTGCACGATCGCGGGCGGATTCGGGACGGGCTACACCCTCGGTGACAACCGCGTGGGTATGGACCCGGAAACGCTTCGACTCTCGAAGCTCGTCGTGCTCTGGGGCGCGAACGTGCTCTCGACCCATCCGCACCTGTGGCGGCCGATTCTCGAAGCACGGAAGAAAGGCGCTCTGGTCGTCGCGATCGATCCGCTTCGCACGCGGACCGCGGCCGCGAGTGACTGGCACATGGCACCGATACCGGGGACGGATGCCGCCCTCGCCCTCGGCCTGCTGCACGTGGTCCTCGCCGAGGGCAAGGAAGACTCGGCCTTCATCGCCGAGCGCACCGTCGGCTGGGAGGCGTTTCGCGAGCGCATCCTCGAGTTTCCGCCATCGCGCGTGGCCGCCCTGACCGGGCTCTCCACCGAGTCGATCATCGAGCTGGGCCAGAGGCTGGCCGATACCCGGCCCACGGGCATTCGCATCGGCATCGGCATTCAACGTCACGGGGGCGGGGGGATGGCGGTGCGGACGCTCACGTGCATCCCCGGCGTCACCGGTGATTGGCGTTATCCAGGCGGCGGCGTCTGTTACGACACCCGCGGCTTCTTCGGCCTGAACTGGAACGCGCTCTGGCGCGATGACCTCCGACCGCGGCCGGCGCGTGCCCTGAACATGACCCGACTCGGCGAAGGGCTGCTCGAGATCGACAACCCACCGGTCAAGGTGCTTTTCGTGTACGCCAGCAATCCGGCGGCAAGTGTTCCCCACCAGACCAAGGTCCGGCGCGGCCTGGCGCGTGACGATCTGTTCACGGTCGTGGTCGAGCACTTCCTGACCGACACTGCGCGTTACGCCGACATCGTGCTGCCCGCGACCATGCAGATCGAACACCGTGATCTGCTGATCGCCTATGGCCATCTGTATGTCGCCTGGAATGAGCCGGCCGTGCCGCCTCCCGCCGAATGCCTACCGACGACCGAGATCTTCCGCCGCCTCGCCCGAGAGCTGGGCCTCGACGCGCCGGCGCTCTTCGACAGCGACGAGTCGATCGCGCGGCAAGTCCTCGACAGCGGGCATCCGTCGCTCGCGGGCATCACGCTCGAAGCGCTCAAGTCCCGCGGCTCGATTCGCTTGAACTATCCCGATCCGTTCGTGCCGTTCGCAACCGCCTTTCCGACCCCGTCGGGTAAACTCGAATTCGTCTCCGACCGAATGGCGCGGGCCGGGCTGGATCCAGTCGCCGGCTATACGCCCGCGCACGAGATCCCGCAGGGAGAGGCGACAGGGACCCCCGAATATCCGCTTGCTCTTCTCACGCCCGCGGACCACTACTTCCTGAATTCGATCTTCGCCAACGTACCTTTGCAGCAACGGCGGTCGGGCGCTGCAACACTCCTCATCCATCCCGACGATGCCTCGCCGCTCCGCATCGCCACCGGCGACGAGGTCCGGATCGCCAATGCGCGAGGTTCCTTCTTTGCTGTCGCCCACGTGAGCGATCGCGTTCGCCCTGGCGTCGTCGCGAGCGCGAAGGGACGCTGGCCGACTCACTCGAGGCAGGGCGCGACGGTCAACGCGACGGTCGATGAGCGCGACTCGGACATGGGCGGCGGTGCCGTGTACCACGACAATCGCGTGCGCGTCGACAGGCTCCCATGATCAACCTTGTCTCGAGCCTTGTTCGCGACGTGCGCTACAGCCTGCGTGCCCTTCGCAAGACCCCGGCGTTTACATTCGGTGCAGTGGTCACGGTCGCGTTGACGGTTGGCGCGACGACGGCGATCTTCAGCGTCGTGTACGGGGTCCTGCTCCGACAGCTGCCCTATCGCCACGCCGAGCGGGTGTTCTGGATCTGGTCCGATCAGCCCGGCCGCGATCGCACGCCGTTCAACGTGCCGGATTTCATCGATTATCGCGATTCCGCACGGACCCTGTCCGGCTTTGCCGGGTTCTTCGCGTACAGCGCCAACCTGAGCGACGAGGCGGTGGCCGAGCGCGTCCAGGGCATTCGGGCCACCGGAAATGTCTTCGACGTCATGGGAGCGCAAGCGACCATCGGCCGCTTGCTGCAGCCCGGTGACGAGCGGCCCGGGGCGGAGCATGTTGTGGTCCTCGCCGAACCGTTCTGGATGCGCCGATTCGGCGGCGACCGATCCATCGTCGGCCGCGCGATCCGGCTCAACAGCGAGGAGTACACGGTGGTGGGCGTGCTGGCGCCCGGTTTCGCCATGCCGGTCCGCGACGTCGAGTTCGTGCTTCCATTCGCCCCCGATCAAGATCCGAGGCGCGGCGCTCGCAATTCCGTCAACTTCATCCACGGGGTGGGTCGGCTCGGAGACCGCGTGTCGCTGCCGCAGGCCGCGAGCGAGCTGACCGCGATCGCTCGGCGATTGCAGGAGCAGTTTCCGGTCGAGAACGCGCGAAAGCGGGGCGTTCGGCTTCGTCGGCGTGATCGATGGCATTGTCGGCCCATTTCGGACGGGCGCTGTTGACGCTGTTTGCTGCGGTGGGAGCGGTCTTGCTCATCGCCTGCGCCAATCTCGCGAACCTGATGCTGACCCGCGCGACGAGCCGGCGGAAGGATCTGGCCGTGCAACTGGCGCTCGGATCGCCACGGGTGGCTGTCGTCCGGCAGGTCCTGGTGGAGGCGTTGCTGGTGGGGGTCTCGGGAGGAGTACTCGGCGTGCTGCTCGCTCGGTGGGGAGTGGTCGGCCTGGTGGCGCTGGCCCCGACGGCGTTGCCCCGATCCGGCGAGATCCGCGTGGACGTCGCCGTCTTGCTGTTCTCGCTGGCCGTGTCTTCGCTCACCGGCGTGCTCTTCGGCGTCATCCCCGCTCTCGCGTCGGCGAGCGTGGACGTGCGCGACGCTCTCCAGGGCAGCAGTCGGGGGACGACGGGCGGGGGCCAACGCATTCGCGGCGTGCTCGTCAGCTCAGAGGTCGCGCTCGCCGTCGCACTGCTGATCGTGATGACGATGCTGGCCAAGAGTTTCGCCAACGTGCAGGCGGTCGCGCCGGGATTCGATGCGACACAGGTGCTCTCGGCGCGTCTCACGCTGCCCGCGAAGCATTTCAACGATCGCGACGCGATCGTCACGTTCCAGCGAGCGCTCGCCCAGCAACTGGCGTCGTTGCCCGGAGTCACCCAGACGGGCGCGGTCTCGCTGCTTCCCTTGAGCGGACTATTGTGGCGCGTGCCGTTCACGGTGGAGGGTCGAGCGATTGAACGAGAGCGGGTGCCGCTCGCGCAGTTCCGGCATCGTGTCGTCGGGCTACTTCGAAGCGGCCCGCATCCCCTTGAAGCGCGGGCGTCCATTCTCGGAGCGCGACACGGACAAGACGCCGGCGGTGGCGGTGGTGAACGAGGCGCTGGCCAGCCAGTGGCTCGACGGAGTCGAGCCGATTGGCGCTCGCCTCCTCGTGGACGACAACGACGGGCCGCCGCGGCCCGTCGAAATCATCGGCGTCGTCGGGAACGTGCAGCAGGTAGCGCTGGATGGAGAGCCGACGTGGGATCTCTATCTCGCCTATCCGCAAGTCCACGTCGACAACATCGACACCGCGGCCGCGAACATGTTCTGGATCGTGCGAACGACCGGCGATCCGATGAGCCTCGCGAGCAGCCTTGCCCGAGAAGTACGCCGGATCGACCCGGAAGTGGTTGCGTCCCAGGTCAGGCCGATGGACCTCTATCTGTCGGACGCGGTAGCGCCACGCCGATTCAGTCTCTCGCTGATGGCCGCGTTTGCGCTGGCGGCACTGGCGTTGGCGATCACCGGCGTGTATGCCGTGGTCATGTACTCGGTCGGTCAACGCGCCCGTGAAATTTGGATCCGCGTCGCGCTCGGCGCCACCCGCGCGAGGATCGCACGACTCGTGATAGGCCAAGGTGTCCGCTTCATCGTCATCGGCCTCGTCGTGGGAATCGTCATGGCGGCCGGCCTGACGCGTCTGCTGACCACGATGCTCTTCGGCCTGGCCGCGACGGATTGCGCAACATTTGTCCAGGTCGCCCTGGTCGTCGCCGCGGTTTCGGTTCTCGCGTGCGCGGTGCCGACCGCGCGCATTGGAGGACTGGTGGGCAGCGTTCCAAAAGCAGAATAGTGAGGAAGGATCATGAAGCACCGTTGGCTTGGGATCGCGGGCACCGTACTTCCCACGCTGCTCGCCGCTCAAACCGGCGCTCAAACCGGAAGGGGTCCCTACGCACGCATCGCGGTCTTGCGTCCCCAGGACGGGCACACCGTCGAGTTCGAGGCCGGGTACATCCGACACCTCGCACGGCAATGAGTCTCGGCCTCGGGTCGCTGGCTCGCGAGTGATGGAGGCCGTGAAACGTTCATTGCCCCTTGCTCTCGCTGGTGGATGGGCCGAAGCCGCAACGTTCGCGCATGCGTTGCCGGAATCGTTCCCGCTCCTCAGGGGTCATGTGCTCCCAGCGCTCGGCCATGCGACGGCGGACATTGGAGCGACCGGAACCGTGGCGTCCAAATCCGCCGAAGAGGATCCGGCACAGCGCCAGAAGTCCCAAGCGCTTGCCAGAAGGTGATCTGGCGCCAGCCGAAGAGCGGCGGCAGCAGCCAATTCCACAGTTGCTGCACGACTTCGCCGCCGATGGCGACGAACAGCAGCATCCCCAGAATCGCCAGCGGAGCCAGGAAAATCCATCTCTCCTTCTCATGTTCAGTTCCTCATGCTTTCGTGAATTCGTCGTAGATGCTCTGCAATCGCTCGCGCAGATGCAGCACCGCATAGCGTTTGCGCGAGAGCAGCGTGTTCACGCTCACGCCGGTCTCGGCGGCCATCTCCTTGAAGCTGCGCCCTTCCAGCTCGTGCGCGACAAACACCTCGCGCTGCTCCTCCGGCAGCTCGTCGACCGCCAACTCGAGTTCATCGAGAAGCACGTTGCGGGCGTAGAGCGCCTCCGGTCCGGCATCGGGCGAAGGCAGCAGGTCTTCCAACTGCAGCAGTTCGTCGTCCTCGTCCGCGACGGCGGTATCGCTGAAGCTCTCCGGCTTCTTCTTGCGGAAGAGATCGGTGATGCGATTGCGCGCCACGCGAAACAGCCAGCCGGTGACGTGCTCGATCGGCATCAGCAGGCGATTCGCTTCCACCAGCTCGTAGAAGACGTCCTGCAGAATGTCCTCGGCGTCGCGCGGGTCGGGCACGCGCCGGCGAATGAAGTTGCGCAGCCGGGACTGCTCCCGCTTGACCACTTCGGAGATCCGCTGGTCCTGTTCGAGTGCCATCCGCTCCAGGCTCGCCGCGTCCTTCATCTACGGTTGTAGACGAATGAGGGGGTGCGGATATTGTAGGCTGGGCCGATGGGATCCGAACCCGGCGACCCCCGAGCGCGCCGCCTCGGTCGCCGTGTCGCTAAGTTGTTGATCCATTGGCACGCCCGATAGGCCTCGAACCTATTACGCCTCTTCCCGAGGGGACCCTGGGAAGGGAGTTCTTACGAGCTCAGGCTCCGGCGTGAGTCGGAGCCGGAGGTTCCCGCGGGCTCCGGCGTTGGTCAAGTATCGCGAGGGTCGTGAGACTCGTGCCGACAAGAATCAATGCGACATCAGACCGCACGGCTAGCGTGACGAGGCCAACCAGCACCAGCGCAATTCCGCCGACCAGGTGCAGGCGCGACCGAACGTTCGTGCTCGTATAGGACCAGACCGTCAGGATAGCCAGCAGCATCACCAACGTCTCGGCGGCGCCGCGCCACGACAAGTGACTCAAGAGATGATGCGAGAGCTGCGATACCGCGAACACGAATACGAGGTCGAAGAACAGCTCCAATGGAGTGACCTCGTACTCTTCTTCAGGGACTTCGTGAATGGAGGGGAGAGCCATGTATCCGGCCAGGCCTATTGCCCAACCACTCGAACCGGTACGTGATAGAGCAGACGATCCGCCGCGGTCACACCGGAGCGAGAAGGTCCCATCGGTTTCCCTCGAGGTCGAGAAACACCGCTACCCGTCCGTAGGGTTCGACTCGCGGCGCGGTGACGAATTTGACGTTAGCAGCAAGCATCCGTTCGTACGTCGCCGTGAAGTCATCCACCCTCAGGAAGAAGCCGACGCGACCCGCAAACTGCTTCCCGACGATCCCGGCTTGAGGGTCTCCGTCCGCGCGAGCCAGCAGGATGCCGGTCGCGGCACCGGGGGGTCGCACGACGACCCAGCGCTTGGGGCGGCCGTCGTTCGCGAGCGACGGCTCGTCTTCCACGAGATCGAACCCCAGCACGCGCACGAAGAAATCGATCGCCGGTTCGTACTCTCGAACGACGAGGGCTACGAGCTCGAGGTGAGACATGTAACGCCAGTGCTCGCGATTGTACCTGTGCGTACGACTTATCTGGCGGAGAGGGCGGAATTCTCCCAGCCGAAAGCGAGGGAGGTCGAGAGGTCCCGGTTGGCGTCGATCTGCGCCTTCAGATCGGCGACCCTCTGTTCCGCGGTGCCAATGGCATCGGCGCCGGCGATGAAGCGGCGCGGCGGTGGCTCCTGGCTCGCGATGATGACGAGCGCTCGCGCGAAACGGTCCTCACGAGGGTCACTTCTTCGGGAACACTTCCTTGGCCACGGATACCGCGGTCATCGCGCTGGGCCAGCCCGCGTAGAACGCCAGGTGGGTGATGGTCTCAACCAACTCGTCCTCCGTCACGCCGTTGTCGCGGGCTCTGGCCAGGTGCGATCGAAGCTGGTCGGGGCGGTTCAGCGCGATCAGCGCGCTGACGGTCACCAGGCTGCGATCGCGCGGTGAGAGTTGCGGCCGCGCCCACACATCGCCGAAAAGGACTCTGTCGGTGAGCTCGACCAGCTTCGGGGAGAAGTCGCCGATCAGTCTTTGGGCCGGCGTCGGCTCTCCATCACCGGGGGAGACAGACGGCGCCGGAGCGGCCGACCCCGGCGCTGGCGTACGGACTGCCGTTCCATACTCGCGATCGCTGACCTTCTCCATCCACTCCACGGTCTTGCCCTCGAGCGCCTCCGCAATGGCGATATGCGTCATCGCCGAGCTGGGCGAGGCGCCGTGCCAGTGTTTCCGGCCGGGCGGCGTGCGGACCACGTCTCCCTGCCGGATCTCTTCGACCGGACCGCCCCAGCCCTGGACGCGGCCCACCCCCGCCGTCACGATCAGGACCTGGCCCAACGGGTGCGTGTGCCACGCGGTGCGCGCGCCGGGCTCGAACGACACGGAGGCCCCCGACAGGCGCGATGTCCCAGTCGGCGCGATCACCCGCTCGATGCGGACCGAGCCGGTGAAGTTCTCGGCGGGTCCCGTCACCCATGGCTGGGCGCCGAGCCGCGTGATCGTGATGGCCTGCCCGTCGTCGCCGGAGGCGTTCGCGGTGGCGTCGGCCCCCTCGTCAGCAAGGACCGACGCCGAGGGGAACAAGGAGAATGAGAGTACCGTCGCGACGAGGAGTCTCATGTGCGGTCAGTCCAATCCCTTCTGCTTCAGATACGCCGATAGAAGGTCGGCGATCTGCAGATTGTTCAGATCCGAGAATGGAAAGTGCGTATTGCCGCGAATCCCTAGTGCGGGCAGATGCACGAGGGTCACGTCGCCTTCGCGCCGGTTGACGGCGTCCGCCCACTGCCTCGCCATCGCCAGGCGTACGCGCCATTGGTCCTGGCCCGGATTCGCCGTGGGCGTCTCCGGAATGTTGTCGCCGTAGTAGATGACGATCGGGATCCTCGTGAGCTGAGTGAACTCCGAGAGAGGCACGCCCACCGCCTCCAGCGGACCGGCGGAGCTTTGCATCGGAGGAGGTACTTCCCCGTCGGGGAAGATGAAGTTGCTTCCCGGCTCGTACGCTGCGATGGCACGGACGTTTCGGCTCTTGATCGCCGTGCGCCAGCCCGGGCCCCCGCTCTGTGAATGCGTGACGAGAATGCCTGGCCCGATCTTGTCGAAGAGCGCCGCCACTGCCGCTGAGGTCACCTCCATGTCGAACGGGCCCGTGTTGGGCACCATCTGACGGAAGTACTGGTTCAAGGCCTCCGGCTCGCGTGAGAACTGCACACCAGGGAAGAAGGCCGGCCAGATACCAAGGCGGAACACGCCGAACCATAGCTGCTCGTCAGGCGTGGGCGTGATCGTCATCGGCACGGTGCTGCGTCCGGCACGGCCGCGTCGTGGCTGGTCGATCAGGTAGACACCAAAGCGACGGCGCAGAAAGATGTTCTGGTAACCCTCGCGCCCATCCGGGGTCGTTTCCCATGTCTTCGAGAACTGCCCGTAGCCATGCCAGAGCACGAGAGGAAGCCGGCGAGCGCTCACTGGAATCTGGTAGAACACGTAGGCGTGATCACCGTGAAAGGTCTGCCCTTCAGTGCCCTGCTTGAGGGGATCGTAGGTGCCGGGAGTGGTGACCACAGTGCCACCCACGGCAAAGCTCCCTTGCTCCTGGATGATCAGCGGCTCGGGCTTGCGCTCCGCGGCGGTAGCGAGTCGGCAGCCTGAAGCAGCCATGCCGACCGAGACCAGCGAGAGCGCGTTCAGTAGTGTGATGCGCATTCGGCTCAGCGTCCTGTCAGCCGCGCCAGGTGTTCCGGGTACCGATCTCCCTGCACGGTGATCTTCGAGGCGGCGCCTTCGATCTCGCGCAGATCGTCCGCCGTCAGCTCGATGGCGGCGGCTCCGATGTTCTCCTCGAGGCGCCCCAGCTTCGTGGTGCCGGGGATCGGAACGATCCACGGCTTCTGCGCGAGCAGCCAGGCGAGCGCGATCTGGGCCGGGTGTCGCCTTCTTCCGTTCTCCGATCGTCCGAAGCATGTCGACCAGGGCCAGATTCGCCTTCCGAGCCTCGGGCGTGAAGCGAGGGACGATGTTGCGGAAGTCGGAGCTGTCGAACGTCGTGTTCTCGTCGATCTTGCCCGTGAGGAAGCCCTTTCCCAGGGGGCTGAAGGGGACGAAGCCGATCCCGAGCTCCTCGAGGGTCGGCAGCGTCTCCGTTTCCGGGCTTCTCCACCACAGCGAGTACTCGCTCTGGAGTGCCGTCACGGGCTGGACCGCGTGGGCACGACGGATCGTCTGCGCTCCTGCTTCCGAGAGGCCGAAGTGCTTGACCTTGCCTTCCTGGATCAGGTCCTTCACCGCTCCCGCCACGTCCTCGATCGGCACGTCCGGATCGACGCGGTGCTGATAGAAGAGGTCGATGGCATCGATCCGGAGCCGCTTGAGCGAGGCCTCCGCGACCTGCTTGATGTGCTCGGGCCGACTATCCAACCCACTCATGCCGCGCGCCGCCGCGGGATCGAGCTTGAAGCCGAACTTGGTGGCGATCACCACCTGCCCACGGATGGGAGCGAGGGCTTCGCCCACGAGCTCTTCGTTGGTGAACGGGCCGTACGCTTCGGCGGTATCGAAGAACGTGACGCCGCGATCGACGGCGGAGCGAATCAGCGAGATCATCTCCTGCTTGTCGGCGGCCGGGCCGTAGCCGAAGCTCATTCCCATGCAGCCGAGCCCGACCGCCGAGACTTCCAGGTTGCTGCGCCCCAATCTGCGCTTCTTCATCTCGTCCTCCTACTCGGCGCTCGAGCCGGTTTGGTACTGCTCGTCCGTCACCTTCTCCATCCACACCACCGCCTTGCCGTCGAGCTGCTCCACGATGGCGATGTGCGTCATGGCCGTGGAGGCCGTGGCGCCGTGCCAGTGCTTCTCCCCGGGCGGGCACCAGACGACGTCACCGGGGCAGATCTTCCTGATCGGGCCTCCCCAGCTCTGAACCAGGCCGCAACCAGACGTGACGATCAGGGTCTGCCCCAGCGGGTGCGTGTGCCACGCCGTGCGGGCGCCGGGCTCGAAGGTGACACTGACGCCGAGCACTCGCCCCGGCGCGGGTGCCTGGAAGAGGGGATCGATGCGTACCGTGCCGGTGAAGTACTCGGCCGGTCCTTTTCCGGAGGGCTGGGAGCCGCTTCTCTTGATTTCCATCAGATTCATACCGCGGGCGCAACCGGCCTCGAGCGCGGCGAGCGGGCGTGGCGCGCGCGCCATTCGCCAGGGGGGCTGCCTTCCCAGTCGTGGAACGCCCGGAAGAAGGAATGGGCGTCCTCGTACCCCAGGAGGTAGGCGGTCTCGTTCAGCTCGAGCGACGAGTGCTGCAGGTAGTGGCGGGCCAGCTCGCGGCGCGCCTCCTGCATCAGTTGCTGGAACGTCGTGCCGTCTTCGGCCAGTCTCCTTTGCAGCGTCCGTGGGCTGAGGCCGAGCTCTCTCGCGACGTCCTCGATCCCCGGCCGTCGCCCGGCCAGCAGCGGCTTCAGGATGCCCTTGACCTGTTCGCCGATCGCCTTCGATGCGAGCGCCTGCTTCAGCTCGGCCTCGAGCTGCGGTGCGATCATCGCGAAGAGGTCCGCATTGTGGGTGAGGAAAGGTCGATCGAGGTCCGCCTTGCCGAATACGATCATGTTCTCGCGCGTATCGAACTCTGGCCGGGCACCCGAAGTGGGCTTCGTACATCTTCCGGTTCCCCGTCGCTCGGCGAAGCTCGAGTCGCTTCGGGCTGACGGGCTCGCCGGTGCCTCGCCGGGCGATGCTCACCACCCTGGCGAAGCACAGGTCCACCAGCACCGGCGGCTCCGTCTCCTGCGCGAGCAGCCACTTGAACTGCACCCGGCATTCGTTCCCGCGGTCCGTCACATGCACCGCTTCCGGGCAGGTGAGCTGCTTGTAGCGGGCCAGCCGCTGCAACGCGTCCCGAAACGACTGCGCCGACACGGCCGCGATGCCGATCGCGTCGTACCGTTCGACCCGCTGCTCCGTCCCCAGCTTGAGCCCGATGGCCGGATCGTGGCTGGCCTCCCCGAGCCCCCGATACAGGGCGAACAGCTCCTCGGTGGTCACCAGGATCTTCTGCTGGTCGAACAACCCCGGCGGCAGCCCCGCCACGCGCAACACGTCGGCCGGGGACACGCCAAGTTCCCCGAGCTTGCGCGCGAGCATCTTCGCGACGCGGAACCGGCTCGTCGTGGCACTGCTTCGAGGAGATGCCGGGTCGGCCATCTGATTGTCCCTCCGAACCCTACTTTCCGTGCTCCCTGGGATGCCGTGCAATTTAGGCCGTCGGAGGGTCCGGGTCATTAGCAGAACGCGCCATTGTAGTAGCCAAACGCGCCACCCTCGGACAAGGAAGACTCTTACCAGGGCGAGCTGATCAAGGGCGTCTTTCGGCGGGAGACGCGCGAGCGACTGCTCGAGATCATCGCGCGGATGCGCAGGGAACAGCAGATCCAGGGGCTTGTCTTGGGAGGCACCGAGCTGCCCCTCATCCTCCGCGAGGTCTCCGACGTCGGAATCCCCTTCCTCGATACGACACGCATCCACGTGGACCGGATCGTCGCGGAGGTGCTCGCCAGTTGATCCCTGAATTGGTCATGGCGCTCGCGCTCGGCGCGAACACGACCGCGTTCTCCGTCCTGAAGGCGTTTCTGCTCTCGAGCCTGGGGACCTAGACTCCCCCGGCCTACTTCGCCGCCGGCTTCGTCAGGCCCTGCGCTTCCAGCCAGTAGTAGAACGCGTCGATCCAGTGGTCGCTGGTGGTGCCCTGTCTTCTTCATGCCGAAGCCGTGGCCGCCCGCGCTGTAGACGTGAACCTCCGGCTTGTGGCCGGCCGCCATCAACGCGTCGTGGAACTTCACCACGGGGCCGAGAGTCAGGTTGTCGTCCTGCGCCCAGGCCAGAAAGAGCGGCGGCAGCTCCTTCGGTATTCCCGGCATCGCGCCGAACGGAGCGCCGTAGATGATCCCCGCGAAGCTCGGGCGCGCCGCCGTGTCCGCCTGGAGCAGGGTTCCGCTCGTCACCATCGCGCCGGCCGAGAAGCCCAGGAAGCCGACCCTGTCGGGCGAGACGCCCCATTGGGCCGCGCGCTGGCGAACGACCTTGAGGGCCTGGATCCCGTCCGCGATGCCGTACTTGGCGGCCGCGTCCATGTCCATTCCTTTCGGAATGCCTTCCCCGCGCTTCTCCATGATCCGGTACTTCAGGACGAACGCGGCGACGCCTCTCTCCTGGAGCCAGCGCGCGACGTCGCGGCCTTCCACGGTCGATGGCGAGCGCGACGAACCCGCCTCCGGGCGCGATGACGACGCCCGTTCCCGTGGCCTTCGCCCTTTCCGGAAGGTACGCCGTGAGCGTCGGGGTGACCACGTTGAAGACGACGGCGCCCACCGGAGTGTCCCCGACGGTCGATTCCTTCTGCGTCCACGTCTCAGATCCCGGAGCGGCGCCCGGCCAGATGCTCACGGTCTGCGCGCCGGCGCAACCTGCCACGAACAAGGTGAGCGCGAGTGCTCGAGCCGTCTCTCGCAGCATGTCTTGTCTCCTGGGGCCCGCGCGGGATGTTCGTTCGAGGGTAGCCACAGGGCTCGAACCTATGACCTTCGGCTCCGGAATTATTGGACAATAGCGTAGACAAAGGCCTGACGCCCGCAATGCTCGCCTCGTGGATCCACGACCTGCGGCTGGCCCTCCGCGGGGTCCACCGCGCCAAAGGATTCTACTCTGCCGCCGTGCTGACCCTGGCTATCGGCATGGCCGGGGCCACGCTGATGTTCACGCTGATTCGCGGCATCCTGCTGCGGCCCCTACCGGTGCCTGATGAGGGCCGCCTGGTGGTGTCCTGGCGGGTGGCGCCCGAAGGCCCGACCGCACGTGCCGTACCGGGCCGCGCGACGTCGAGGAGATCGGGCGCGCGAGCCGTCTCTTCGCGGGAGTGGCGGGCGTCGGCTACAACGGCGCGTGGGATTGGGTGTGGGTCGACGGCGGCACCGCGTTCACCGCCCGCACGGCCGTGGTGATGGGGTCGTTCTTCGCCGTGACCGGTGCCAAACCGCTGCTGGGGCGGCGCGCTCACCGCCGACGACGACCGCGAGGGCGCGGAGCGTGTGGTGGTGCTGTCCCACGCCGCGTGGCAGCGGATCTTCGCGGGGGCCGCCTGTCGTCGGACGCCGTCTCGCCTCGCGCTCGCACGGCTTCGTGGTCATCGGCGTGATGCCGCCCGACTTCGAGTACCCGCGCAGCGTCGAGCTGTGGACCTCGCGGTGGGCGCTGGCGGGCACCGAGCCGAATCCGGCCTTCAGTGCCACCCTGCTGCGCGACGTCGAGATCGTCGCTCGCCTGCGTCCTGAGGTCACCCTCGCGCAAGCCGCGGCCGAACTCAAGGTGATGACGGCCGACCTCGACGCCCGGGTGACGGAAGGCTTCGTGTCGTATCCGCCCCGTCGTGCGGCGCTTCAAGGACCTGGTCGTCGGCGACATCGACCGGGCGCTGGCGATCCTTCTTGCGCGCCGTCGGATTGCTGCTGGTCATCGCCGGAGCGAACGTCGCCAACTTGCTGCTGATGCGCGGCGAAGCGCGCCGCAGGGAGTTCGTGGTCCGGGCGGCACTCGGCGCCGGCCGCAGCCAGATCGTGCGGCAGCACCTGGCCGAGAGCCTCGTAGTGACGGCATGCTCGGCGGCGGTCGGCTTGCTCGTAACGACGTGGTGCCTGCAGAGCGTGACGACGCTCGTGCCGGACGGCCTCCCGAGGCTGGCGTCGATTCGTGTCGACGGCGCCGTGGTTGCGTTCACGAGCGCGGTCGCATTCGTCGTGGCCGCCCTCTCCGGGCTCGTGCCGGCGCTGGCGGCCTCATCCCTCGACGTGGCGACTGCGCTACGCGCCGGCGGCCGCGGCGTTCGCGGCGGGATGGGCCAGCGCGGACGTCGCGCCCTGGTCGTGACCCAGGTGGCACTCGCCGTGGCCGTGGTCGCCGCGGCTGGGCTATTGGCGCGCAGCCTGGAGCGCCTGCAGACCACCGACATGGGACTGTCCCACGAGCGCCTGGTGATCGCCGAGCTCGATGTGCCCGCCGAATCATTCGGCGAGGGAGAGCGACGGCGCCAGTTCCTTGACGCGGTGCTGGAACGGCTGAGCAGCATACGCGGGATCGACGGCGCGACGCCGATCAATGCCGAGCCCTTCTCCGGCGCGACCGGCTGGGACGTGCCGCGGTTCACGGCCGAGGGCCAGACCGTGGACCAGGTCGCGGCGAATCCTTCGCTCAACTTGGAAGCGGTGCACCCGAACTACTTCTCGACCCTGGGCGTGTCGATTCTGCGCGGTCGCGGCTTCACGGCCGCCGATCGTGACGGCGCGCCGCGCGTGGCCATCGTGGACGACGCGATGGCCTCCCGCACGTGGCCGGGGCAGGACCCGATCGGCCGGAGGCTCAAGTTCGGAGCGCTGGACTCCCGCAATGAGTGGCGCACGGTGGTGGGCGTGGCGGCGACGACACGCTACCGCGAGTTGGCGACACCGCGGCCGACGCTGTACGTGCCCGCCGAACAGCTGATGATCGCAGCCGGGCGGCTGGCGATTCGTACCGTTGCCGCGCCGGGATTCGTTGCCGGCGCCGTCCGCGATGCCGTGCGGGCCGTCGCCCCGGAGGTGCGCGTTCTTCGCGTCTCGCCCTACGCCGAGTATCTGCGGGGACCGCTGGCCTCGCCTCGTTTCAACGCGCTGCTCCTCGGTGCATTTGCCACGGCCGCGCTACTCATGTCGAGCATCGGGCTCTACGGAGTCATGGCCGCGTCGGTGCGACAGCGACACGCGGAGATCGGCGTGCGCCTGGCCCTCGGCGCGACCACGACCGGTGTCGCCCGTCTGGTGGTCGGCGAGGGGTTGCGCCTCGCCCTCTTCGGCGCAATGGTCGGCCTGACCCTGGCGTTCATCGTCACGCGCGTGCTCCGCGGACTACTGTTCCAGATCGAGCCGCTCGATCCCGTCAGCCTGTTCGGTGCCGCCGCCATCCTGGTCGCCGCCGCCCTGGGAGCGACCTACCTGCCGGCCCGGCGTGCGACGCGTCTGGACCCGGTCGAGGTCCTTCGCGCGGAGTAGCGGAGTACGGTCGCCCGCCCATTCTCCGGCTAGACTGACGTGTCTGCGCCAGATTCGAACGACGCTCTAGGGGACCATGGACCACATCCGCAACTTCTGCATCATCGCCCACATCGACCACGGCAAGTCGACCCTCGCCGACCGCCTCATCCAGCGCTGCGGGGCGGTGGAGGACCGGGAGTTCCGCGACCAGATCCTCGACTCCATGGACCTCGAGCGGGAGCGCGGGATCACGATCAAGGCGAACACCGTCACGCTGCCGTACACCGCCAAGGACGGGAAGACGTACGAGCTCAACCTGATCGACACGCCCGGGCACGTCGACTTCTCCCACGAGGTGCGCCGCTCGCTGATGAGCTGCGAGGGTGCTTTGCTGGTGGTCGACGCCTCGCAGGGGGTGGAAGCGCAGACGGTCGCCAACCTGTATCTCGCGATGGAGTTCGGGCTGCAGGTGGTGCCGGTGATCAACAAGATCGACCTGCCATCCGCGGACGTAGACCGGGTCATGGAGGAGATCGACCGCGACCTCGGGCTCGACCCGTTCGCCTCGATCCAGGTCTCGGCGAAGATGGGGACGGGCATCGACGACCTGCTGGAGGCGATCGTCGCGAAGCTTCCCGCGCCCACGGGCGACCCGCAGGCTCCGCTGCGGGCGCTGTTGTTCGACGCTCAATACGACTCCTATCGCGGTGCGGTCCTTCTCGTGCGCCTGTTCGACGGTTCGCTGAAGGCCGGGACGCGCGTGCGGCTCATGCACTCGGACTCCGAGCACAAGGTCGAGGAGGTCGGCAACCAGCGCCTCAAGCGGGTGCCGGTGCCCGAGCTGTCGGCGGGCGAGGTGGGCTACGTGCTCGCGGGCATGAAGAGCCTCGCGGGTCTGGCCATCGGCGACACGCTCACGGAGGCGGATCGGCCCGCCGCGGAGCCTGTTCCCGGCTATCGCGAGGCGAAGCCCGTCGTGTTCTCGTCGATCTACCCGATGGACACCAACGACTACGAGGACCTGACGAAGGCCCTCGAAAAGCTCAAGCTCAACGACGCGTCCCTCATCTACGAGAAGGACAGCTCGGCCGCCCTGGGCTTCGGCTTCCGCTGCGGGTTCCTGGGGCTGCTCCACCTCGACGTGGTGCAGGCGCGGCTCGAGCGCGAGTACGACCTGTCGCTGATCCTGTCCGCGCCCTCGGTACGCTACCGGATCTTGCGCAACGACGATTCCGAGGTCTGGATCGACAACCCGACCTTCTATCCCGACCCGGCCTCGATCAAGGAGGCGTACGAGCCGTACATCAAGGCGACGATCATGACGCCGGAGCGCTATCTCGGGACCGTGATGGAGCTGTGCCGCGAGCGGCGCGGTGTGGACACCACCTTCAACTACCTCGCCGCGGGCCGGATGGAAGTCATCAGCCAGCTACCCCTGGCCGAAGTGCTCTTCGACTTCTACGACCGGCTGAAGTCGATCACCCAGGGCTACGGGTCGTTCGACTACGAGCTCTTGGACTACCGGCTGGGCGACATGGTGAAGGTGGACATCCTGGTCAACGGCGAGAAGGTCGATGCCTTGTCGCAGCTGGTCCACCGCGAGTTCGCAAGGCCGCGGGCGCTCCGCTACTGCGAGCGGCTGGCCAAGAAGATTCCGCGCCAGCAGTACAAGATCGCCATTCAGGGCGCGATCGGCGGCCAGATCATCGCGCGCACCACCATCAATCCCTTCCGCAAGGATGTGACCGCGAAGTGCTACGGCGGCGACATCAGCCGCAAGCGCAAGCTTCTCGAGAAGCAGAAGGAAGGCAAGAAGAAGATGAAGATGGTGGGGTCGGTCGAGATCCCACAGGCTGCCTTCGTGGCCGTGCTCCGGACGGAGGATGACGAGGACGAGGATTAGGGATGGCTCCCGGGCTCTACCTCCACATTCCGTTCTGTTCGGCGATCTGCCCGTACTGCGATTTCTCGGTGATGCACGCCTCATCCCCGGCCCGCCCGCGCTTCCCCTCTCGGCTGGTGGCGGAGGTTTCACTCGCCGCGCCCGCGTGGCGCGACCCGCGGCCTTTCGACACCGTATACTTCGGCGGCGGAACGCCCTCTCAGCTGCCGCCCGAAGAGCTCGCGCGGATGCTCGGGGCGTGCCGCACGCACCTCGCATTCGCGACACCCGGGCCGTGGGTCTTCCTCGAGGCCAACCCCGAGGACGTGACGCCGGAAGCCTGCGCCGCATGGCGGGGGCTCGGCGTGCACACACTGTCTCTCGGGGTGCAATCCTTCTCGGACGAGGCGCTGCGTTTCCTCGGCCGCCGCCACCGCGGACGACAGGCGCGGGCCGCGGTCGAGACGGCCCTGGCCGCGGGCTTCGACACCGTGTCGATCGATCTCATCTTCGGCCTGCGGGGGCAGACCGCGGGGGACTGGAGGCTCGACCTGGCCACGGCGGTCTCCCTAGAGCCGCATCACCTGTCGTGTTATCAACTGACGATCCACCCGCGCACGCGGTTCGGGGTGCAGGCGAAGCATGGCCAGCTCTCGGAGCTTCCGGAGGACGACCAGGCGACGCTCTTTGAGCTCACGCACCGCTTCCTCGCGGATGCGGGCTGGCCGGCGTACGAGGTTTCCAACTTCGCGCGCGGCCCCGTCCACCAGTCGCGGCACAATCGCAAGTACTGGGACCACACGCCGTACCTCGGCCTCGGCCCGTCGGCGCACTCGTTTGCCGTCTCGGATGCTTTTTCGCCGGCCCGCCGTTGGTGGAACGAGCGAGGCACGCCGCGCTGGGAGAGACGACTCGCCGCGGGCGAGCGTCCGATCGAGGCGCAGGAGCTCCTGGGTTCGAAGGACCTGGCGGCGGAGGCGCTGCTTCTCGGCCTGCGCACCACGGCCGGGATCGACCTCGACGGCTTGAGGGCGCGCTACGGTGTCGACCTGCTGGCCGCGAATGACGCCCTCGTCGCTCGCCTCGTGGATGAGGCCCGCATCGTCGTGCACGCCGATGCGAAGGGCGGCCGGTGGTTGGTGCCGACGCTGTCCGGGCTGGCCGTTGCCGACGGCTTGGCCGCGGCGTTCGACCTCTCGCTGCCGAACTGAAACGCATCTCGCCCATCGGCCCGACCTGGGCTATTCTGGGTTTCCAGGCCATGGTCACGGCTCCGATCGTCACGATCCACCTCCCAGGCCCGCTCCGCGGTTATTCCGGGGGCGCGACGCAGCTCGAGATGGCTGCCCGCACCGTGAAAGCGGCGCTCGAAGCCCTGGAACGAAACCAGTCCGCCCTCTACCGCAACATCTGTGACGAGACCGGCGCGCTCCGGCGCCACTTGAACGTGTTCGTGAACTCCAACAACATACGTGACCTCCACGGGGTCGACACCATCCTGGCGGCTGGGGACGTGCTCACGTTCCTGCCCGCGGTTTCGGGAGGCTGAAATGGCGGATCGAGTGCTCGTCACGATCGGTACGCGTAAGGGAGTGTTCGTGGCTGATGCGGCCAAGACCCGGCGCAGCTTCACGCTGCGCGGGCCATTCGGCCCCGGCATCCCCGTGTATTCGACGCTCATCGACGCCCGCGCGACCCCCCGTGTCTACGCGTCGAGCTGCAACCCGTTCTTCGGCATGAAGGTGTTGTGCTCCAAGGATCTGGGGAAGAGCTTCCAGGAGACAAAGTCGGCGCCCGCCTTCCCGAAGGAAGACGGCCGCGCCCTCGCGAACATCTGGTCGCTCGAGGCCGGCGACGGGAAGAAGGAGCTGTGGTGCGGCGTGGAGCCGGCCTCGCTGTTTCGAAGCCACGACGGGGGCGACACGTGGGAGATCGTGCCCGGCATCAGCAATCACGAGCACGCGCGCAAGTGGCAGCCCGGGGCCGGGGGGCTCTGCCTTCACACGATCGTGCGCGACGGCGAGCGCGTGCACCTGGCCATCTCGACGGGCGGCCACTATCTGAGCGAGGACCGCGGCGAGACCTTTCGGGCCTCCAACAAGGGCGTCGGCGCCGGCTTCGCGCCCGACCCGTATCCGGAGTTCGGGCAGTGCGTGCACAAGATCGTGCGTCACGACGCCGCTCCCGGCCGGCTCTACATGCAGAACCACGGTGGATGGGCCGACTGGACCGGACCCGGGGGGCCGAGGCCGAACATCGGCGTGCTGCGCAGCGACGACTACGGGCGCTCCTGGCGATCGATCGCCGCAGGCTTGCCCTCCGACTTCGGATTCCCGATCGTCGTCCATCCGCGCCACGCCGACACGGTGTACGTGTTGCCGCTCGAACCCGCGACACGCACTTGCCCCGGGAGCGCGCCCGCGGTGTGGCGGAGCGAGAACGGCGGCGATTCGTGGAGCCGCCTGGCCCGCGGCCTGCCGAAAAAGGAGACCTACTTCACCGTCCAGCGCGACGCGATGACCATCGACAGGCTGAGCACGCCCGCCCTCTACTTTGGTACGACGACGGGGCAGCTCTGGATCGGAAGGGATGGCGGAGAGCAGTTCGACTGCCTGTTCGACTCGCTGCCCCCGATCCACAACGTCAAGGTCGCGATCGTCTGATCTGCGACGTGTCCGTTCATCACCCCCCGCAGGCTGGATAGGACCTTGGTCCAATGGCGCGAGGACTCGTCACGAGTGTACGGTCCCGCTGGTACGTGGCGAGTGCGAACCGCGAGTGGCGTCCGCCTTGCAGGGCAGGTGTCGGCCGACAGGCTGCGCGACGACGACCTGCAGAATCGACCGACACTTCATTGAACAGGGTGTCGTCCCTGCGCATCAGTGGTCTCGACAGGCGGTCGCGGACCGCTGCTAAGGAGGCAGTCATGACAAAGCCCGCTGATGTGGTTGAGGCAACGGCGATTCGTCCGTTCCAGGTGCCGACGGTGCCGGAGGCGGAGCTCGTGGAACTCCGCCGGCGCATCGAGGCGACGCGGTTCCCGGAGGGGGAGACCGTCACGGACGCGTCCCAGGGCGTGCAGCTCGCGACGATGGAGAAGCTCGCGCGCTACTGGGCCACGCAGTACGACTGGCGCAAGTGCGAGGCGCGGCTCCAGGCGCTGCCGCACTTCATCACCGAGATCGACGGGCTCGACATCCACTTCATCCACGTGCGCTCGAAGCACAAGGGTGCCCTGCCGATGATCGTCACCCACGGCTGGCCGGGCTCGATCGTCGAGCAGCTCAAGATCATCGAGCCGCTGACGAACCCGACGGCCCACGGCGGCAGCGCGTCGGACGCCTTCGACGTGGTGATCCCATCCATACCGGGCTACGGGTACTCGGGCAAGCCGACCGAGACCGGCTGGGGCCCCGCCCGCATCGCCCGTGCCTGGGCCGAGCTGATGAAGCGCCTCGGCTACGAGCGGTACGTCGCGCAGGGCGGCGACTGGGGCGCGGTCGTCGTCGACCATATGGGCGTGCAAGCTCCGAAAGGATTGCTCGCCATCCACACCAACATGCCCGGCATCTTTCCGGCCGACATTGACGGGGCGGCCTTTTCAGGGGCGCCCGCGCCGTCGGGCCTCTCAGACGATGAGAAGGTCGCTTACGAACGTTTGCAGTTCGTCTATCAAAAGGGAATCGCCTACGGGTTCCAGATGGGGCTGCGGCCGCAGACATTGTACGGAATCGCGGACTCACCCGTCGGCCTGGCGGCGTACTTCCTCGATCACGACGCGCGCAGCTATGCGCTCATCGCGCGCGTCTTTGACGGACAGTCCGAGGGCCTTACGCGCGACGACATCCTCGACAACATCACGATCACCTGGTTGACGAACACGGCGCTTTCTGGCGCCCGTCTCTATTGGGAGTATTGGGGCAAAGGGTATTTCAATTCCAAAGGCGTCTCCATCCCGGTTGCCGTGAGCGTCTTCCCTGACGAACTCTATCCGGCCCCGCGGAGCTGGGCGGAGCGGGCGTATCCCAAGCTGATCCACTACAACAAGCTCCCCAAGGGCGGCCACTTCGCGGCCTGGGAGCAGCCCGAGCTGTTCTGCTCCGAGGTTCGCACGGGCCTCCGGTCGCTTCGCTAGTCCGAGACGGGAAGGCGGCGGGCGGCGCCTGCTCGCCGTCTTCCCCTACCGCCGGCGACAACGTCATCGACATCGACCGCAGTTGATCGATTGAGGCGCGCCATGAGAAACGTGATCGTCGGACTGGCCGCGCTGCCCGCGATCGGGGCGGCGACGGTTGCCGCTCTGGGCGCGCTTGGGACCAGCGCTCGCGCCGCCCTGGCCGACGAGGGCCGCATGCCCGACCTCGGCGGCGCGACCTCTTGGCTCAACTCCGATCCCTTGGCCCGCGAGTCGCTGCGCGGAAAGGTCGTGCTCGTCCACATCTGGACGTACACCTGCATCAACTCGCTGCGACCTCTACCCTACGTGAGGGCCTGGGCTGACAAGTACAAGGCCGCCGGGCTCGTCGTGATCGGCGTACACACGCCCGAGTTCTCGGTCGAGAAGGAGCGCGCCAACGTGGAGCGGGCCGTGCGCGAACTGAAGGTCACTTATCCCGTCGCCGTCGACAGCGACTACCGGATCTGGGAGGCCTTCGACAACCAGTACTGGCCAGCGCTGTACTTCATCGACGCCAAGGGTCGCATTCGACATCACTACTTCGGCGAGGGCGAGTACGCCGAGGCCGAGCGTGTCCTGCAGGAGCTCCTGAAGGAGAGCAGAGCGCGCCTCGCGGACGAGAGCACGGTGCGTGTCGCCGGTGAGGGCGTCGAGGCCGCGCCCAGCGCCTCGGTGCAGTCGCCCGAGACGTATGTCGGCTACCGCCGCGGTGAGCGATTCGCATCGCCCGTGCGGCTGGCCAGAGACGTCTCCAACACGTACCGTGTCCCAGACCGGCTCTCCCTGAATGGCTGGGGATTGGTCGGGTCGTGGAACATCGGCCCCGAGAGCGCATTGCTCGAGGCCGCGGGCGGCCGGATCGCCTTCCGGTTCCACAGCCGCGACCTGCACCTCGTCCTGTCTCCGGGCAAGGACGGACGCCCCGTTCGTTTCAAGGTGAGGCTGGACGGAGCCGCGCCCGGAGACGCGCACGGATCCGATTCGGCCCCCGATGGCAGCGGGGAGGTCCGCGAGCCTCGTCTCTACCAGCTCATTCGACAGCGCACGCGCGTCGACGATCGCACGTTCGAGATCGAGTTCCTCGATCCTGGCGTACGGGCGTTCGTGTTCACGTTCGCTAGGACGCCTCATGCTGACGCGTGGAACGCGAACTTCCCCCCGACCGGGCGGCAGGGCCGCCCGGCCGGGATCGGACCGAATCACCTGTCGGTTCTTCGCCAGGCCTAGGCGACGTCGAATCGGTCGAGGTTCATCACCTTGTTCCACGCCGCCACGAAGTCCCGGACGAACTTCGCCTGCGCGTCCGAGCTTCCGTAGACCTCGGCCAGGGCCCGGAGCTGCGAGTTCGACCCGAAGACGAGATCGACACGCGTGCCGGTCCACTTGACCTGGCCCGTCTTGCGATCGCGCCCCTCGAACACGTCCTTGGCGTCCGAGACCGCCTTCCACTCCGTGCCCATGTCGAGCAGGTTCACGAAGAAGTCGTTGGTCAGCGCCTCCGGCCGCTTGGTGAAGACGCCGTGCGGTGACTTTCCGGAGTTCGCGTTCAGGACGCGCATCCCGCCGACGAGAACCGTCATCTCGGGCGCGGTCAGCGTCAGCAATTGCGCCTTGTCCACCAGCAACGCCTCCGCCGGCACCGTGTACTTGCCCTTGAGGTAGTTGCGGAAGCCGTCGGCGATCGGCTCGAGCACGGCGAAGGACTCCACGTCGGTCTGCTCCTGCGAGGCGTCCATGCGTCCCGGCGTGAAGGGAACCGTCACGTCGTGACCGGCGTTCTTCGCGGCCTGCTCGACGCCCGCGCAGCCGCGCGAGAACGATCAGGTCGGCCAGCGACACCTTCTTGCCGCCGGAGGCCGCGCGGTTGAACTCGCTCTGGATGCCCTCCAGGGTCTTCAGCACCTTCGCCAGCTCGGCCGGCTGGTTGACCGGCCAGTCCTTCTGCGGCGCGAGGCGGATGCGGGCGCCGTTCGCGCCGCCGCGCTTGTCCGAGCCGCGGAAGGTGGAAGCCGACGCCCAGGCGGTCGAAACCAGCTCCGAGACCGTCAGCCCCGAAGCCAGGATCTGGGCCTTGAGCGAGGCGACGTCCTTCTCGTCGATCAGCTTGTGATTGACCGCCGGGATCGGGTCCTGCCAGAGGAGCTCTTCCTTGGGCACCTCCGGGCCGAGGTAGCGCGCGCGGGGGCCCATGTCGCGGTGGGTCAGCTTGAACCAGGCGCGGGCGAACGCGTCCGCGAACTGGTCCGGGATGCTCCATGAAGCGCCGCGAGATCTTCTCGTAGGCCGGGTCGAAGCCGCAGCGAGAGGTCCGTGGTCAGCATCGACGGCGCGATGCGCTTCGACTTGTCGTGGGCATGCGGCACCGTGCCCGGCGCCGGCGCCGTTCTTCGGCTTCCACTGGTGCGCGCCGGCCGGGCTCTTCGTCAGCTCCCATTCGTAGCCGAACAGGTTCTTGAAGAAGTCGTTGCTCCACTTCGTCGGCGTGGTGGTCCAGGTGACCTCGAGGCCGCTGGTGATCGTGTCGGCGCCCATGCCCGTGCCGAAGCTGTTCTTCCAGCCGAAGCCCTGCTCCTCGAGGTCGGCGGCTTCCGGGTCGGCTCCCACGTGCGACTCGGGGGCCGGCGCCATGGGTCTTGCCGAAGGTGTGGCCGCCGGCGATCAGCGCGACCGTCTCCTCGTCGTTCATCGCCATGCGCGCGAAGGTCTCGCGGATGTCCCTGGCCGCGGCCACCGGATCCGGATTGCCGTTCGGGCCTTCCGGATTGACGTAGATCAGGCCCATCTGCACGGCGCCGAGCGGGTTCTCGAGATCCCGGTCGCCGGTGTAGCGCTTGTCCTCCAGCCACTTGCCCTCGGCGCCCCAGTAGACGTCCTGATCCGGCTCCCAGACGTCCTCGCGGCCGCCGCCGAAGCCGAAGGTCTTGAAGCCCATCGTCTCCAGGGCGACGTTGCCGGCGAGGATCATCAGGTCGGCCCAGGAGATCTTCCGGCCGTACTTCTGCTTGATCGGCCAGAGCAGGCGGCGCGCCTTGTCCAGGCTGACGTTGTCCGGCCAGCTGTTGAGCGGCGCGAAGCGCTGCTGGCCCCGGCCGCCGCCGCCGCGGCCGTCGCCGGTGCGGTACGTGCCGGCGCTGTGCCAGGCCATGCGGATGAACAGCGGCCCGTAGTGGCCGAAGTCCGCCGGCCACCAGTCCTGCGAATCGGTCATCAGCGCCGCGAGATCCTTCTTCAGGGCCGCGAGGTCGAGGCTCTTGAACTCCTTGGCGTAGTCGAAGTCCTCGCCCATGGGATTGGACTTGGAGGAATGCTGGTGCAAGAGGTCCAGCCGCAGCTGGTTCGGCCACCAGTCACGGTTCGACGTGCCGCCGCCCGCCGGCGTGATTGAACGGGCACTTTGCTTCGGTCTTCTCGCTACTCATGGCGGGTTCCTTTCAATCTCTGGTCAAAGAGGAGGTCGCTTGCCTTGCGCTCCGGACGGTCGCGCGTGATGTTACCCGGCCATTGTGGCCGATGCGCCTTGAACGGTCCAACGACTTATCTTGGTTACAATGATCGAGTGCTCTCGATTGACCAGGGGCGGAGGCTGATGCCCGCCCTCCCGACCCTGCGCCAGCTCGCCTACCTGGTCGAGCTCTCCGAACGCCTGAACTTCCGGGTCGCCGCCGAAGCGCAGTTCGTCACCCAGTCCACGCTGTCCGCCGGGATCAAGGAGCTCGAGACGGCTGCTGGGCGTGCAGCTCGTCGAGCGCGACAAGCGCCACGTACGGCTCACCGCGGTGGGCGAGGATGTCGTCGCGCGCGGGCGCGAGCTGCTGGCCGCGGCGACGGACCTGGCGGAGGCGGCCCGCTCCGCGACGCGCCCGTTGTCCGGGCCGCTGCGCCTCGGCGCCATCCCCACCATCGCGCCCTTCCTGCTGCCCAGCGTGCTTCCGGCGCTGCGGCGCGCGTACGGAGAGCTGAAGCTCTACCTGCGCGAGGACCTCACGAAGCGCCTGCTCGAGCGGCTGCGCGCGGGCGGCCTCGACGTCGCGCTGATCGCGCTGCCCTTCGATACCGGCGACCTGTACGTGCGCGAGCTGTTCAAGGACGAGTTCGCGTTCGTTGCGCGCGAAGGCGATCCCGCGGTCCGAGAGAAGAGCGTCGCGCTCCGGAGGATCGACACCGGCGACATGTTGCTGCTGGAAGAAGGGCACTGCCTGCGCGACCACGCCATCGCCGCCTGCGGTCCCCGCCGTGGCCGCTGGGAATCCCGCGTCGAGGCCACGAGCCTGACCACGCTGATCCAGATGGTCGAAGGCGGACTGGGCGTGACGCTGCTGCCCGCGGATCACGCTGGACGCGGGCATTCTCAAAGGCACCCGGCTCGTCGCGCGCCCCTTCTCGCCGCCGGCGCCCTCGCGCACGCTGGCGCTGGTGGCGCGGCGCACCTCCCCGCGCCGCCGCGACGCGGACCTCCTCGCGGACTTCCTCATCGAGCACCGCCGCCGCTCGGCACGCGCCAGCGTCCCCGCACCACGGCGTCACGGGCCAAAGGTGTGAGGCGTGTTGGCTGACAAACGCCTCGTGCGCCTCAGCGGGCGGGTAGGTCGCGCAGCAGATACTGGGCGGCGGACAGGTAGTAGTTCCGCGCGATCGCGCTGATCTGCCGCTCGCCGAGTTCGCTCAGCGCCGCCGCCTTGAGCCGCTTCGCCTTCGACGTTTCCGTCGTCGATCGCCAGCACGTAGTCGGTCAGCTCGGCGGCCCACTGAAAGTCCTTGTCGGCCAGGGCGCGACGCGCCCGCGACAGCACCTGTTCGCGACCGCCGGCCAGCTCGATGACTCGGGCCGCCCGGTCCCTTTCGGGCAGCGGGAAGAGCTTCGTGGGGTTGCCATCGAACCACCCTGCGTAATCGGCGTAGATGGCGCGCACCGACCAGGCCACGGTTCCGTAGAATTCCTGCAGGTAGGGGCTGTCGGCCAGCGCGGGCGGGAGTCTGACGTGCTCCACCAGTTCATCCGGTCGTTCGCCTTTCTTCATCCCCTCCAGGGTCTGGTCGAGTACCAACTTGATGCCGTCGCGGTACGTGGTCAGCGCCGCGCGCACGTTGGCGCTCCCGAGCACGGGACGAGTGTGCCCCGGCACCAGGTAATCGGCACCGAGGTCGACCATCAGGTCGAGGCTCGCGATCCACTGGTCAATCGGACGCAGGCGTGCGCCGCGAATCGCATAGAGGGCCGGGAAGGACTTGTAGAAGTCGTCGCCCGGCAGCAGGACGCGCCTGTCGGGTAGCCAGACCGCCACATTTTCGCGCGTCTCTCCCGGCGTGTGGAGCAGCTGCAGGCGAACGCCCGCGATGGTCAGCTCCAGCCGGTCTTCGCTGAAGGTTCGTGTCGGAGGAACGTAGGCGCTCGGAGCAGGGCGTCGCCCGAACTGCATCCCCGTGCCCGCATTGATGAACAGGGCGTCCGGCAGGGTGGAGCCGAACTGATCGCCCCCGTCGCGCCCGTTGCGGCCCACGTCCGGGACGCGCTCCACAAAGAGCCGGTGAGCGAGGATCTCGGGGTGGTCGTTTCCGGCGAACACGCCGCCGCCGCCGGTGTGGTCAGGATGCGAATGCGTGTAGATGATGGCGCGGACCGGTGCGGTGGAGAGCTTCGCGAACTCGGCCCTCACCTCCTTGGCGTCTTCCACGTCACTGGTCGTGTCGACCACGATCGACCCGCCCTCGCCTTCGATCAACACCGAGTTGGCGTCGGAGAAGCCGACGGCGACCCACACGCCGTTGGTGACTTTGATCACCTCCCGGCGGAACTCGGCTGAATGGGCGCGCAACTTCTCCCGTCCGGCAAACTCCTGGGCCGCGGCCGCGCCGCCGGTGACCATGAGCGTCAAGAGCCCGGCGAGGGCCGCGCTCGCCTCGGTGTAACTGAACAACCGCCGCATGAGGGCCTCCGAACCAAATAGTACTAGGATCAAATCAACCGCCAACGAGCGTTACCCGTAGATGCGCACGACTGAACGCGTCCGCTCTTTTCGCTGCAATCTCGTCATGCGGACCAGGCGAGATGGCCCGTGGAGTTTCGAGACCACGGACATAGACGGCCTTCGTGAAGCGCTCGGGGCCAACCTACTCGTGAACTTCCTCCGATGCTTTGTTTGGGCCGACCGCCTGCAGAGCCTGGGTCATTTCTTGATGCTGGCAAACGATGATGGTCCATTGACCCGGCTGAGAGACGTCCAGACCATCGCGTGGCTAGGCGGTGGCGTCCTCTACGAAGCCGGGGACGCCGTGAGACAGTTCGAGAAGGCTGGTCTCTGGAGGCAAACAGCATCAGGCGCAGGCTGGCTCGCCTGACGATCGGGTCGTCGTTCGAGAGGGTCGCCTCCTACGGCCGAGGCTTGCGCAGCCGACGTGCGACGTCCTCCACGTGATCGGGGAAGAGGCGCTCCACAACAGCCAGGACATTGCCGCGGATCCGGGCTGGATCGCCGATTGGCGTCATCTCGTCCTGAAACCGTCCGACGAGCGTGTCCAAATCGAGGGGCGAGTGTGCGTGGATCTCCGCGATTGCCTGGAGGTCGTGCTCGTAGGCGCGCATGGCCTTCATCAGGGCCAGATCGTGCTTCTCAGGCACCCAGACCCGGAGCCGATCGAGATGGGGCAGCACTCGCTCCAGGCGTGACTCGAAGTCGTGAGGAGCGTCGGCGACGCCGCTCTGCGTCAGAGGGATATCGAGCCCGGTGGCGAGCCGTGCCGTCGCGGCGGCTGCGGCCAGGTCACCCCTTACGGTCGTCCAGGTATCGATGTCGTGGGTGGCGCGCGTGACGCCGTAGTGCAGGGCAGCCGCCGTACCGCCAATCACGATGACCTCGACTGGTTGAGCCAGGGCCTGGTCGATGGCCATGAGGAACCGCTCCAGCTCGTCCTTCAGGAACGTCCTCATGACGGTCTTGTGAACTTCCCGAACATCGCCCTGAAGCTGTCCAGCCCCATGTTCATCACGTAGCCCCATCGCAGGGCTTCCTTGGGCGTGTTCCGGCGGGCCGCCGCGGCCGCGTGCGGGCCGAGCGGTCCAGCAAAGAACGGCCGGGCCTTGGTCCGGCGTCTGTCATGGAGCCGTCGAGCGGCGTGGACCAGGGCAGGGTCGCCTCCAAGCTGCCCAGCCAACTCCAGGAAGTAGCCTAGGGCCGATCGCTCGTCCCGGTGCGATGCCTCGCCGACCAATCGCTCCAGATCGAGCCGGTCTCTCTGACGCCAGAGAACGAGCGGCAACACACGAGCCACCGTGGCGTCTCGGTGTGACAGAACGAGCGCGTCGGCCAGTGCCTCCTCCAGATCGGGTGGGCGACTCTTCGGCCGTGGCGAGCCTATCGGAGCGCCGGCGGCCGCAAGCCAGGCGCGAACCTCATCGTCATGCTCCGTTCGCGCCTCGGCTCTGGCCTGAACTGGCGCCTTCGCGAGCTTGCGCAAGAGCCGGGCCTGGGGATGGTCAGACTCGGCTTGGTACAAGAGTTCAGTACTCGTTCTTTCAGCCTTCGCGAAGCCGGCCGCTCGCATGGCTTCCAGCTCCCGGTGCGCCGCGGAGAAGGTCACCTTGGCGCGCCGCGAAAGATCGGAGACGTTGCCCGACGTACCTTGGCCCCAGAGCAGGCGGAACAGCTCACGACGGGCACGGCCTTGCACCAGGTACTCCAGCATCCCGGTGCGAGAATATCACAAATAGAGATACATAGTACCTGGCTCTCTGGCCGCTGCCAGACGTGCGTTGGAGGCTTTGGATTGCCGAGCGGCGAAGGGCCAGTCCCGCTTAAGTTGTTGACTGGATGGTACGCCGATAGGGCTCGAACCCATGACCTTCGCGAGCTGAGCGGGCGAGTAGTCGTCCGCTTCTGATCGGACTAGAACCGAACCACGGGGACGACCACGAGGCAACGGCGTGCTCACCCTCCCGCCCCGACCGTTGGCCGCCGCAAATGTGGGTAGGTCGGGGAGTCGACCCGCTAGCTGGTTTTGCGGACCAGCGCCTCGCCGCGCGGCCGACCCACCACGACTCCGCTTCGCGGCAGCTTCCCATGGCAGCGCACCACGTGATCGGCTGCATGCGACGCCGCCCAGCTCTCCGGCTTGATGAGTGCCTTGAATCCCTGGCCGACCACCAACCCGACCAGCTGCTGGTGGAGGCGAAGCGGGGCAGGGCGGCTTGGCCGCGCTGTGTCAACTGCCGTTCTTAGGATCAGGGCTTTGCCGCGATGAGGTACAACCGGTGCGCGGTGGCCAGATAAAGCGCATCGCCGATCAGCGCCGGACGCGAATAGAGCGGCGCATCCATCTCGATCTGCGCCAGCAATTCCTTTCGCCGTCCGGCACGAAGAACGGTCATGCTGCCTTCAACGTTCCCAACGTAAAGGCGGTCGCCGGCCAGCAGGAGGCATCCCCAGATGGCCTCGTTCGTCTCGTGCTTCCAGACGTGGGCGCCGGTTGCCGCGTCCAGACAATGAACCGTTCCGCCCAGGTCCCCAACGTACAGCAGACCGTCCTTCGCGATGGGCGTTCCCACCACGCGGCCGACCTCGCGAGAAGTCCAGAGGAGTCTGCTCTCGGTGACGTCTCCTTGGCCGTTGGGACTGATCGCATGAATCAACGAAGGTCCGTTGCCGTGCCCTGGACTCTGCCCCATGGCAATGAAGACGCGGCCGTCGGCGAAGACCGGTGAAGCAATGATGGAGCTGCGCGAAAGGACGCCGGGGCGCGGAAGCCAGCGGGCATCCTTCGGGTTGCCGTCAAATCGCCAGACTTCGTGACCCGACGCTGCGTCGTAGGCGCGCAGCCAGCCATCTCCTCCGCCGAAGAGCACCTGGATGCGCCCGTTGACGTTGGCCGCCACTGGGCTCGACCACTGGCCGTGCAGCACCTGCTCGCCCGGGCCGATCGCGCGCCAGACGACTTCGCCCGAGTGCTTGTTCACCGCGATCAGACTTGGGGCGCGCGGCGATGGGACGCGCGTATGGCCTTCATTCTGGCCGTTGGAGGTAGAAACCATCAGCAGATCACCCACGGGCAACACTTCGCTGTTGGTGGCTTCATGCGGAAAGACACCCAGGCGGCCGCACATATCCAGCTCCCAGGCGATGTCGGCCGCAGCGTTGTCCTTGAAGACCTGTGTGTCGAGGCTACGGAGTTGGCACTCGGCGGTGACATAGTACAAACGGTTCCCTTCTACATACGGCGCACTTGTCGTCGAAGGCAGCAGGAACTCCCGCAGGCCGCGCTCCACTCGCGGGGCCAAGTCCTGCCAAAGGAATCTGCCATCCGTCACCCGAAAGGCCATGAGCACGCCGCACTCTTCCTGAAAGGCGGGGTTCAGTTGCCTGGCGTTGTCGGTACCCACATAGACCGCATCGCCCGCAACCACGGGACGGCCAAACGTCTCGTTTCCCAACTCGACGCTCCAGACGATGTTTCGCCCAGTCGTCGTATCCCAGTCAACCGGAGGATTGCCCGTCTGAGCCACTGTCGTCTGGGGTTGTGGCGCGACGGAAGGCGCGGGCACAACGGGTGAGATGACAGGCTCTCCAGACTCGACGCCAGCGATTCGATTGAGCGCCCACTCAGCTTCGTAACGCATCGTGGGATCGTTTGCGGCCGCTCTCAGCGCCTCACGGGCCGTCTGTGCCTTCGGCCCGAGGCTTCCCAGCGCACCGGCCGCGCAGATGCGCACATAGAGGAATTCATCCTTCAGAGCTTCGATCAACTGCGGCACAGCGGACTGCGCGGCCGGGCCGATGCTTGCGAGGGCTTCACCCGCCGCCCATCGGACCCCGGGAATCGGATCGCCCAGGGCTCTGGCGAGATCCCTGGTCGCCGCGCCTGCCTTCGGACCGATGGACGCCAAGGCCTCCGCCGCGTAAACGCGGACGTAAGGATCCTCGTGCGAGAGAGTCTTGACTAGAGCGCGTACCGAAGGACTGGCCCTCTTGCCCAAAGCGCCCAGGGCACGTGCGGCATCGCCCGCGACCTCCGAATCCTCGTCTCTCAGTGCCCGTCGGAGCGCCGGTTGAATCCATTCTGTATCGGGCGCCAGGTCAATCAAGGCATCAACGGCGCTGCGCCGGATGGAGACCCGCTCATCACGAAGCAGGTCCACCAGCAGCGGAATGGCCGGCGGACCGATCCGCCTGATGATTTCGAAAGTCTCCAGATCCAGGTCTTCATTGCCACGGTTGAGGAATCGTCTCAGCAAAGGCAGCGAACGCCCCGCCCCCTGGACCAGGGCGGCTTTGGCGGTTGCCCGGACCTTCGGGTCCTTGGCCATCACGCGATTTGCCCAGTCAAGCACCAGGGCGGAGTTCCTGGAAAGATCCGAACCCTTGGTTTGAGCGAGTACTGGTATCGGCAGAATGCAAAGCAGCGTGCAGATGAACACGTGTCGCATGGTCGCGTTGGTTGCGTAGGCGAACCGGAGCCCGAGGATCTCCGCGTACTCCTTGGCCTGCTGGAGGGGGGCTCGGCGCAGAGTAGTGAGATCGTCCGCCACGACCTTACCCACGCCCATAGCCTAAGGTCGAGGCTCTCGCCACAGCAACCCCGTTCTCCACTACCCCTGGGCCTGCGAGTGTGTGATCATCCAGCGCAAGTCCCCTAGCATTCGGGAGGCCCCGCCACGTGAAGGCGTACGTCGGTATCACCGACGGCGACTGGTTCTCGTTCCTCTCCGGCCGCCCGGATCTCGACGAGGTCAACTTCTGGCAGCCGAGCGGTAGCACGCGCTTCCAAGCGCTCGCGCCGAACGAGCTCTTCCTGTTTCGCCTCCACGCGCCTAGGCGGTTCATTGTGGGCGGGGCATTCTTCGCTTATTCCACGATCCTGCCCATCAGCCTCGCCTGGGATTCCTTCCTGGAGAAGAACGGTGCTGGATCAGTGGATGAGATGTGGCGACGGGTCGCGAAGTACCGGCGATTCGCTAGGGCCAGGTCACACCTGTTGGCAGCGCACCGTCATTGCTTCAGCAGCGCGCGAGAGCCCTCGTCAGGCCCAGGCCCAACGGCCAGGTGGCGGTGCTCCCAGGCGACCGCGGAGCGTCACGAGGCGCTCCGGATTGACCGCGCCCTGCGGACGGAACCAAGCCGGCCGCACCAACGGCGTTCCTCGTGGCTCGTCTCCGGGGATGCGAGGCCTCGAGTGGTACCCCAGTGGTACCCCAAACCAACCGGCCTTCACGGTGTGTCTCTAAGTTGTTGATTTGTTGGTACGCCCGATAGGGCTCGAACCTATAACCTTCGGCTCCGGAGGCCGACGCTCTATCCAGTTGAGCTACGGGCGCGCTGAGGTCCGGTGGCTCGGGAACGGCCGTGCACGAGCCGCCGACATCACTCTGGGAGTCTAGCACGGAGGGTGGTCTCAGCGATCCTTGCCGTCTCCCGGACGCTCGACGCCGAGGGTCCAGGAAGGGGGGGCGTCGCGGTCTCCACGCCCCTGCTCCATCGCTCGCTCGGCCCGCAGGCTCTGGAGGTCGCGGAAGACCGTGGCTACGGCGAGGGTGCGGCCGCCGCGCTTGTAGGTGACGGCGGCATCGCGGGCGTCGAGGCTGCCGTCGATCTCGATCGCGTCCCAGGTCTCCGCGTGGCCGACGTAGTTGACGGCCACGTCGTAGTGCTGGCTCCAGAAGAACGGGACCGCGTCGAACCGTTCGCGGCGGCCGAGGATGTTCCGGGCCGCGACCTGGCCCTGGCGCTGCGCGACCACCCAGTGCTCGACGCGGATCTTCTCGCCGGTGTGGGGATCCGGCCACCGCGCGACGTCCCCGGCCGCGAACACGCCGGGGGCGCTGGTTTCCAGGTACTCGTTCACCACGATGCCCCGGTCCATGGCGAGCCCCGCTTGCTCGGCGAGGGCGATCGAGGGTCGCACGCCGACGCCCAGAACCACGAGATCCGCTTCGAGCGTGCCTCCTCCGCTGAGGACGACCGTGCGCCCGTCGATGCGGCCGACCGTCTGGCCGAGGTGCAACGTCACCCCGTGCGCCTCGTGAAGCCCGCGGATGAAACGGCCCACCTCGGGACCCAGGATGCGCTCGAGGGGCTGGCTCTCGGGGGCCACGACGTCGACCGCGATCCCGCGTGCGCGCAGCGAGGCCGCGACCTCGAGGCCGATGAAGCTCGCCCCCACTACGACCGCCCGCTTCGCGGACGCGGCCTTCGCGATGATGGCCTTGCTGTCCGCGAAGGTGCGGAGGTAGTGGATCTGGGAATCCGCGGCGCCCGGAATCTTGAGCCGCACCGGATCGGCGCCGGTGGCGATCAGGAGCGCCCCGAACTCGAATGCCCGGCCGTTCTTGAGGACGACGCGCCTCTTCGGCAAGTCGAGCGACGAGACGGGCGAATCGAGCAGGAGGTCGATCCGTCGCTCGGCGTAGTACTCGAGCGGACGGAGCGGTATCCAGGAGTCCTCGGCTGTCCCCGCGAGGAAGTCCTTCGAGAGGTTCGGCCGGTCGCAGGGCGGGGAATCGTCCGCGCTGATCAGGGTCAGCGGACCTTCGTAGCCCTCGCGACGGAGCGTGTCCGCCGCGGCGAGCCCGGCGGCTCCCCCGCCGACGATGACGACCGAGCCCGGCACTCCCGGGCCGCTCGCGGAGGGCCGCGCGGGTCCGGGGGCGGCGAGCTTCTCTTTGACGAAGGCGGTCTCCCCCACCCGCTCGACGCGCCAGCAGGGGATGGGATCGAGCGCGGGCGCTCGGAGCGCCTCGCCGGTGCGGAGGCTGAAGCAGGCGTGGTGCCACGGGCACCTCACCGTGTCGTCGACCACCAGGCCCTCGGCGAGCGGTCCGTGGTAATGCGTGCAGGAGGCGCCCACCGCGAAGAGTGCCTCCCCCCTTCGGGCGAGTAGGACGTCCTCGTCGTCCACGCGGCCGAGAATCATCCCGCCTTCGGGAATGTCGCGCAGTGCGAAGCCGGCCCTGAGGTCGGGCTTCGGAGCATCGGGCGTGTCGGCCATCAGATGCTCCTACTTCCGCCCCTTCGGCTTCAGGAACGTCCCGCGGTCCAGCTCCTCGAAGGCCTGGCGGAGCTGCTCCTGCGTGTTCATCACGATCGGCCCGTACCAGGCCACGGGCTCCCCGAGCGGCTTCCCGGAAATGAGGAGGAAGCGCAGGCCCTCGTCGTCCGCCTGTACCGTGATCTCGTCGCCCCGGTCGAAGAGCACGAGCGTGCGGTTGTCGGCGTCCGCGGGAGGCGTGACATCCGCCCATCCCGCCGGCTCCGTCGGCACCGCGAGCGGAGAAGACGCGTTGCAGATCTTGCCCGAGCCGGCGAAGACGTAGGCGAAGGCGTTCCGCGTGGTCTCGACGGGAAGCGTCTTCCTCTTGCCGGCGGGAATCGAGACGTCGAGGTAGGTGGGCTCGATCGCGACCTCGTCCACGGGACCGGTGACTCCCCTGAAGCGCCCGCACACGATGCGGACCTCCGTCCCGTCGTCGTCCCGGACCACGGGAATGTCGGCCGCTTTCACCTCCTGGTAGCGGGGGGCGGTCATCTTGAGAGCGGCCGGGAGATTGGCCCAGAGCTGGAACCCGTGCATCCGCCCTCCGGGATCTCCCTTCGGCATCTCCTGGTGGACGATGCCGCTCCCCGCGGTCATCCACTGGACGTCCCCGGAGGCGATGGTGCCCTTGTTCCCCATGCTGTCGCCGTGCTCGACCGAGCCCGCGAGCACGTAGGTGATCGTCTCGATCCCGCGGTGCGGATGCCAGGGAAAGCCGGCCAGGTAGTCCGCCGGCCGCTCGTTCCGGAAATCGTCCAGTAGGAGGAAGGGATCGAAGTCTGACGTGTTGCCGAAACCGAACGCGCGCCGCAGGTGGACGCCCGCCCCTTCCAGGGTCGGCTTCGACTTGACGAGCCTCTTGACGGGTCGGACGGACATGGCCACCTCCGGGGACAAGGATACCCACCCGCGGCCCTACTTTCCCTTGTCACGCGGATGTCGCTGGGCAATGATGGCATCCCGTCTCGATATCGTGATGAGGAAGAAGAAGACCATGAGCAGCTCTTCCGACTCGATGGCGGTCGGCGGGCCCGGCCCTGAGCCCCTCCCCCCCCCGCGCGAGGGCATGGACGCGGAATCCCTCAAGGCCGACTTCCTGCGTCATCTCGAGTTCACGCTCGGCGAGCTCCCCCGGCACGTGGACAGCGAATGGGAGCCCTACGTGAGCGTGGCCCTCGCCATCCGGGATCGGATGATGGAGCGGTGGATACGCACGCAGGACGCGTACTACGAGAACGACGCCAAGCGGGTCTACTACCTGTCGCTCGAGTTCCTGATGGGCCGGACCCTGGGCAACAGCCTGGTCAACCTGGGCCTGCTCGAGTCCTGCCAGGACGCGCTGAGCGACCTCAGCTACGACTTCGAGAAGCTCCGCGAGGCGGAGTGGGACGCCGGCCTCGGCAACGGCGGCCTGGGTCGGCTCGCCGCCTGTTTCCTCGACTCGCTGGCCACCCTTGAGCTGCCTTCCTACGGATACGGGCTCCGCTACGACTACGGGATCTTCCACCAGCGCATCGTGGGAGGCGCCCAGGTGGAGACCCCCGACGGCTGGCTGCGCTACGGCAACCCGTGGGAGATCGCGCGCAACGGCGACCAGTTCCGCATCCGGTTCGGCGGCCGCGTCCACCAGTACGTGAACGACGCGGGCCGCCTCATGACGGAGTGGGTCGACACCGAGGACGTGCTCGCGATCCCCTACGACACGCCCGTGCCCGGCTACCGGAACGAGACCGTGAACACGCTGCGCCTGTGGTCGGCGCGGGCCACCGAGGAGTTCGACCTCCGGCGCTTCAACGAGGGGGACTACCTGCGGGCGGTCGAGGAGAAGGCGGAGTCCGAGAACATCACGAAGGTGCTCTACCCGAACGACAACGTGTCCGCGGGCCGGGAGCTCCGTCTCCGCCAGGAGTACTTCTTCGTGTCGGCCACGCTCCAGGACATCATCCGCCGCTACAAGAAGCACTACCTGCTCTACGACGACCAGAAGGGCCTCCGCCCCTTCGACCGCTTCGTGGAGAGGACCGCGATCCAGCTCAACGACACCCATCCCGCCCTCGCGATCCCCGAGCTGATGCGGATCCTCGTGGACGTCGAGGGCCTGGGCTGGGACGAGGCCTGGAGCATCACCACCGCCACCTTCGGCTACACCAACCACACCGTCCTGCCCGAGGCCCTGGAGCGGTGGCCGGTCGACCTCCTCGGCCGGCTCCTCCCCCGGCACCTCCAGATCATCTTCGAGATCAACCAGCGCTTCCTCGATCTCGTGCGCGAGAAGGGCGGAGACGACGAGCGCTGCCGGCGGATGTCGATCATCGAGGAGGACGGGGAGAAGCGGGTGCGCATGGCCCACCTCGCGATCGTGGGCAGCCACTCCGTGAACGGGGTGGCCGCCCTCCACACCGACATCCTGAAGCGCGAGCTGTTCCGCGACTTCTTCGAGCTGTGGCCGGAGAGGTTCAACAACAAGACGAACGGCATCACCCCGCGCCGCTGGCTCAAGAAGGCGAATCCCCGGCTCGCCGCGCTCATCACCGACGCGCTCGGCGAGAAGTGGGTGACCGACCTCTACGACCTGAAGCGCCTCACGGCCCGCGCGGAGGACGCGGGCTTCGCCCTGAGGTGGCGAGCGGTGAAGCGGGCCAACAAGGAGCGCCTCGCCCGGATCATCGCCGAGCAGTACACCCGCCGGGGGACGCCCCTCGAGGTCGATCCCGACTCGATGTTCGACTGCCAGGTGAAGCGCATCCACGAGTACAAGCGGCAGCTCCTCAACGTCCTCCACGTGGTGACCCGCTACAACCGCATCCTCGACGATCCCGGGGGCAAGCACGTGCCGCGCACGGTGATCTTCGCGGGAAAGGCGGCGCCGGGCTATGCCAAGGCCAAGCTCATCATCCGGCTCATCAACGCGGTGGGAGAGGTCGTCAACCACGATCCCGCGGTCCGGGGCCTGCTGAAGGTCGTCTTCCTCGCCGACTACCGCGTGTCGCTGGCCGAGCACATCTTCCCGGCCTCCGACCTGTCCGAGCAGATCTCCACCGCGGGCACCGAGGCCTCGGGCACCGGGAACATGAAGTTCGCGCTCAACGGGGCGCTCACCATCGGCACGATGGACGGCGCCAACGTCGAGATCGCCGAGGAGGTCGGCGCCGACAACATCTTCATCTTCGGCCTGCTCACCGAGGAGGTGAACGCGCTCAAGGGCCGCTACGACCCGTGGGCCTACTACTACCGGAACGCGGACCTGCGACGCGCGCTCGACATGATCGGCGGCGGAGCCTTCAGCCCGCAGCAGCCGGACCTGTTCCAGCCGATCGTCCGCTCGCTGCTCGACGAGGGCGACAAGTACCTGCTGCTCGCCGACTACGCCTCGTACGTCGACCGTCAGCGGGACGTGGACGAGACCTACCGGAACGAGTCGCTCTGGACCCGGAAGGCGATCCACAACGTCGCGGGCATGGGCAAGTTCTCGACCGACCGGACGATCTCCGAGTACGCTCGGGAGATCTGGGGAGTCAAGCCCGTGAGCCCGGGGAAATAGCCTCGGGCTCCGGAAGCCGAGGACGGGAAGGCCAACCGTGAGCGTGAGCCCGCTGGCCGGCAAGCCGGCCGAGCCTTCGATGCTGGTGAACGTCCCCCGGCTCGTCACCGCCTACTACGCAGAGCGGCCCGACCCGGGCGTGGCCGCAGAGCGGGTGGCGTTCGGAACGTCGGGTCATCGCGGCTCCGCCCTCCGGCGCTCCTTCAACGAGGCCCACATCCTGGCCGTCAGCCAGGCCATCTGCGCCTACCGCCAGCGGGAGGGGATCACGGGCCCGCTGTTCCTCGGGATGGACACGCACGCCCTCGCCGAGCCGGCCTTCGTTAGCGCGGTGGAGGTGCTGGCGGCGAACGGGGTGGAGACGGTGGTGGATCAGGACCGCGGCTACACGCCGACCCCGGTGATCTCGCACGCCATCCTCACCCACAACCGCGAACGAGCCGGGGACCGGGCGGACGGCATCGTGATCACGCCCTCGCACAACCCGCCCGAGGACGGCGGAATCAAGTACAACCCCCCCCACGGCGGTCCCGCGGACACCCAGGTGACGGCATGGATCGAGGAGCAGGCGAACGCCCTGATCGCGGACGACCTGCGAGGGGTCCGGCGCATGGCCTGGCCGCGGGCGTGGACGGCGCCCTTCGATCCACCGCCGCGACTACCGCCGTGCCTACGTCGACGACCTGGAGAGCGTGCTGGACCTCGAGATCATCCGCGGGGCCGACGTGCGGCTCGGGGTCGATCCCCTGGGGGGAGCCGGGGTGCACTACTGGGGAGCGATCGGCGAGCGCTACGGGCTGCGGCTCAGCGTGGTGAACGACTCCGTGGACCCCACGTTCCGCTTCATGCACGTGGACTGGGACGGCAAGATCCGCATGGACTGCTCGTCGCCCTACGCCATGAAGGGGCTGATCGACCTCAAGGACCGGTTCGACGTGGCCTGGGCCTGCGACACCGACCACGACCGGCACGGCATCGTGGCCCGTTCGGCGGGCCTGCTGAACCCCAACCACTACCTGGCGGTGGCCATCGACTACCTCTTCACCCACCGGCCCGGCTGGCCGCCGCACGCGGCCGTGGGGAAGACGATGGTGAGCAGCAGCTTGATCGACCGCGTCACCGCCCGGCGGGGCCGGCGGCTCGTGGAGGTGCCGGTGGGCTTCAAGTGGTTCGTGGAGGGGCTGAGCGACGGCTCCCTCGGCTTCGGCGGCGAAGAGAGCGCGGGGGGATCCTTCCTGCGCCGCGACGGCACGGTGTGGACGACCGACAAGGACGGGATCATCTTCGGCCTGCTCGCGGCGGAGATGACGGCGAGGACCGGCCGCGATCCCGGCGAGCTCTTTCGCGGCCTCGCGCTCGACCTCGGGGAACCGAGCTACGAGCGGATCGACGCGCCGGCCACGCAGGCGCAGAAGGCCGTCCTGGCCAGGCTGTCGCCCGCGGACCTCGCCGGGGCCGAGCTGGCCGGCGAGAGGATCGAGACGGTGCTGACGCGGGCCCCGGGCAACGACGCTCCCCTCGGCGGCGTGAAGGCGACGAGCGCGAGCGGATGGTTTGCCGCCCGCCCCTCGGGCACCGAGGAGGTCTACAAGATCTACGCCGAGAGCTTCCGGGGGAGGGAGCATCTGGGCCGGATCCAGGAGGACGCGCAGGCGCTCCTGGGCAAGGCCTTCGCGGCCGCGTCCAAGGCGTAGTCCGCCCGGCCGGCTACTTGAGCAGCTCCCCCGCCCGGGCGACGAGGTCCTTCTTGATGTCGTCCTGGATGGGCTTCTCGCCCAGCCAGATCCCGAACACGGCCGCGGCGAAGGCCTTGTCGTTCAGGGGCGGCTTTTTCAGGCCCGCGGTCTGCGTCTCGAGGCCCACCCCCGGCGTCCAGCCGATCACGACCTCCTGCCCGGACCGGACGTCATTGAAGTAGCCGACCCAGACGTCGGTCTTGGAGCCGGCGCCCTTCAGGACGTCGCGAAAGCCGTCGCGGATCTGGTCGGTGCTCACGTCGCGCAGGAACTTCTGGACGACCTTCTTCTTGAAGTCGCCGTTGACCAGCTCGGAATAGAGAGCGGGCGTGCCCGCCTTGCCCTTGAGGGACCCGGAGAGCGCGGAATCGGCGACGTAGAGGCCGACGGCGTAGACCTTGACCTTCGCGATCGTCTTGGTCCGCAGGCCGACCCCCAGAAGCGACAGGTCGCCGTCCTTGACCGCGAACTTTGCCCCCGACTTCGGCTCCGTGACGTCCTGGGACAGCCCGGGAACGGCCAGGGAAAGAAAGATGACACCGGCGGCGAGACGATTCATGGTGCGCCTCCTCGTGAAGCCCGATCCTAACACCCGCGACGGGGAGCGCTACCGGATCGAATGCACTACTCGTACCGCAGCGCCACCATGGGATCGACGCGGGTGGCCCGGCGCGCCGGGAGATAGCAGGCAAGGAGGGCGACCGCGATGAGGAGCAGGGGCACGACAGAGAAGGTCGGCGGGTCGGTGGCGCTCGTCTGGAAGAGGAGCGACGTGATGAGGCGGGCGAGGGCGAAGGCGAGCACCAGGCCGATGCCGACGCCGCTCAGGGCCATCGTCGTGCCCGATCGCAGGACCATGGCCAGGATGTCCTCGCGTCGTGCGCCCAGGGCCATGCGCAATCCGATCTCCTGGGTGCGCTGGTTGACGGCGTAGGACATGACCCCGTAGATCCCCACCGCGGCCAGGAGAAGCGCGATTGTCGCGAAGACCGCGATGAGCACGGCGGCCAGCCGCCGCGGGGCGGTGCGGTCCGCCGCGATCTCGGTGAGCGCGCGCACCTGGTAGACCGGGATCTCCGGGTCCACCTCGCGCACGGCCTGGCGCAGGCCGCCGGAGAGGCTTCCCGGGTCCCCGGTCGTCCGGAGTATGGCGGTCAGGCCGGAACCCGCGGAGAACTGCAGGTAGGAGAGGTACAGCTCCACGCGCGACTCCTCGTCCACCCCGTAGTTCTTGACGTGGGCCACCACCCCCACGACTTCCATCCAGTCGAACTTCGTGTCCTGGTGTCCGCCGATCTTGACGCGCTTGCCGAGCGGGCTCTCCCCCGGCCAGTGGGTGCGCGCGAACGTCTCGTCCACCATGCAGACGAGGGGGGCGTCCATGCGGTCCCGCTCCTCGAAGGCACGCCCCTGCACCACGCGCACTCCCATGGCCCGGAAGTAGTCACCGGCCACCCGCGTGACGTCCGCGGACGGCCGCTGGCCGGGAGGGGGCTCGGGCCGGCCTTCGATCGTGAACGAGCTCTGCCAACCGCCCAGGAGCGGGAGCGCCACGCTCACCGCCTCCACCCCGGGGATCGTCTTCAGGCGCTCCACCATCCGCTCCGCGAGCGCGGCCTTCTTGGCGTGCTCGCCGAAACGGGCGGGGGGAAGGGGAAGGCTGGCGGTCAGGACCCCGTCCGTCCGGAAACCGGGATCGGCCTGGAGCACACGGAAGAAGCTGCGGAGCATCAGGCCGGCCCCCACGAGCAGGATGAGGGCGAGCGAGATCTCGGCCACCACCAGGACCTGGCGCGTGCGCCGATGGCCCGTCCCCACGGAGCCGCGGCCGCCCTCGCGCAGCGGGTCCTGCACGTCGAGGCCCGAGATCTTCCACGCGGGGGCGATCCCGAACGCGAGCCCGGTGACCACCGCGAGCCCCACCGTGAACAGGAGGACCCGCGCGTCCATGCCGATCTCGTCCGCCCGGGGCACGTTGGCGGGGAGCGAGGCCACGAGGGCCTTGACCCCGCCGTAGGCGAGGAGCAAGCCCAGGAGCGCGCCTGCGGTCGAGAGAAGCACGCTCTCGGTGAGGAGCTGGCGGAGCACGCGCCCCCGGGCCGCCCCCATGGCCATCCGCACCGCGATCTCGCGCTCGCGCTGGGCGGCGCGGGCGAGGAGCAGGTTGGCAACGTTCGCGCAGGCGATCAGGAGCACGAAGGCCACCGCGCCCAGCAGCAGGAGCAGCGCGGGCCGCAGGTCGCCCACGTAGGCCTGGTGAAGCGACTCGAGGGTCATGCTCTGCCGCGCGTTGGACTTGGGGTGCTCCTCGGCCAGCCGCTTCGCGATCGCCACCACTTCGGTCCGGGCCCGCTCCTCGCTCACCCCGGGCTTGAGGCGCGCGACCACGTAGATGCCGGGATGGTTCCCGCGGTTGTCCTCGCCGCCGATCCGGTCCTCCAGGCGCAGCAGCGGGGTGAAGACGTCGATCGTCTTGAGAGGCCCGTGCAGCCCCCCCGGCATCACCCCGATCACGGTGAAGCTCTCGCCGCTGAGCGAGAGCGGCTGGCCCAGCACCTTGGGGTCGCGCCCGAAGCGCCGCTCCCAGAATCCCTCGCCGAGCAGGACCACCTTCTCCGCCCCCGGCTTGTCCTCCTCTTCGGTGAAGGGCCGGCCCAGGATCGGCGCCTTGCGCAGCGTTGCGAACAACCCCGACGTGACCTGCCGTCCCGCGACCCGCTCGGACTCCCCGCCGGTCCCGGTGAGGATGAAGTTGGCGCCGTTGTGGGCGACCAGCGACTCGAACACCGTGTTCTGGTCGCGCACGTCCTTGAAGTTGGCCACGGAGAAGCTCATCCCCGGGACCTGCTCGGACCACTCGGTGAGGAAGACCAGCCGGCTCGACTCCTCGTAGGGCAGCGGGCGGAGCAGGACGGCGTCGATCACGCTGAAGATCGCGGTGTTCGCGCCGATGCCCAGGGCCAGGGTCAGCACCGCCACCACGGTGAAGCCGGGAGCCTTGACCAGCGTCCGGGCCCCGTACTGCACGTCGCGCCACAGGTGCTCCACCATCACCTCCCAGGGCACACGTCTAGAGGATGCCGCGTCGCCTCTGAGACGCCCCGTCGTCCCCAAAGGTTGGCAAATTCACGGTAACGAGACGGCGAGACCGTTGTTGCCGAGGAAGTCCCCAGCGTAGCCCGATCGCCTGTCGTTGTCCGACTGATCGGCCTTGACGACCTCGGTCCCGCGTGGCGGGGCCGGCATCCCCGCCGATCGCCCGTTCCCGTTCCCGTTCCCCGCGTGAGGGAGCATCGCCGGTGTCCGCGTCACCGGGACGCCTCGGCCCAGCAGAGCGGCGGTCCCGATCCGCACCGCCACCCGCACGGGGATCGTCAAGCGGAGCTCGTCCCCGGCCATTTGCGCGCTCCCCTCAGGGCCCGGGTCCTCGGTCGCGTCGACACGCTCGGGGGCGGTGGGCTCGGCCGGGGCGTCGAGCACCGCCGCGGCGAGGGCCTCGGTGGCCCTTCGTGCCCGCAAGTACTCGGTGATGGAGCTGATCCGGATTCCCTCGTTGGCAATCCACTTGACCCGCGTCTCGTCCATCGACTGGTCCCAGACCTTGCCGTCCACGGTCAGCCACTGTCCCTGCTTGTTCGTCTCGGGAACACCCGAGTGGTGGAGGGCCGCGACCTGCCACGTCTGGTTGAACACCGGTGATCCCGACGAGCCGCCCACCGTGTCCGTCTTGTACCAGATCGTGGACCCGGCCTCGTCGTACTTGAGAAGCTTGTTCTCACGCACGCAGACCTGCTTTCGCTCCCCCCCGGGGTGCTGGATGATGGTCAGGTACTCCCCCACGAAGGCCTTGCCGGGAGCGGCGCTCAGTCGCAGCCAGCCGAAATCCTCGATCGCGCGCCGGCCGTCGGTCGACCGGGGGCTCACCCCGACCAGGCAGAAATCGAGCGGCTCGTAGGCGATCGGCTCCGGCTCGGTGAGCAGGGCGAAGGAGACCACGGGCTTGTCCGTCCCCCCGGCATCGTACTCGTAGTCGAACTCGGCGAGGGCCTGACGAGCGTCCTCGGCCTGCGAGATGACGTGGTGGTTGGTCATGAGCACGCCGGGAGCGACCAGGAACCCCGTCCCGAAGCCCACGGTCGAGCCGCTGGCGTCGCGCAAGTGGATTCGGCAGATCGACCGGGCGCGAAGGGCTCCGATGGAGAGGTAGTTGATGCCCACCAGGTCGCTCCCGTCGATCAGTCGCTCGAGCAGCTTGTTCGCCACCACGGGGTCTTCCACCTGATCCATCAGGGCCAGCAAACGCCGCGCGCGCTGCGGCTCCGAGACCTTGCGACTGCCCTCTCCCAGCCGGTGGGCCACGGTGTCGGGGTCCGTCCGGGACCGCTTCCAGCGCGCAACCGAACCACCGACCAGATCCGCTCGAATCAGCATTGTCGTACCGCTCCTTTACGCCCTCTTGGGAAAGAGGAGAACGCCGTCGACCAACCGCTCGAGAACGTAGACTCCGCCGAACCCTCCCAGGACCCCGAAGAAGAACGCGATCCCGGGGCTCTCCGGTCGGCCCGTGGCCAGGCCCAGCTGCACGAGTCCGAAGTCGAAGGCCTGGAACAGCACGACCCCGAAGAGCGCGCCGGAGATGGTGTTGAGCACGAGGCCGGGCTGAAGCTGACCGTCCGTCCCCCTCTGCGGCCAGAGGTTCGGCGAGCCGACCTTGTACACGTGACGGACGAGGCCCCCGCACGTGCCCCCGAGCCCCGCCAGGAACACGAGGAGAACGGCGGACACCACGGGGAGGGGGCTCTGCAGGAGCAGGGTCGCGAAACCGGTCGCGAGGTCTCCCTCCTTGTCCCGGGCCAGGAGATGCAGCTCGCCTCCCGGGGGAAGCGACCGCAGCCCGACCGTGATCTGCTGCGCGGCATGCCCCGGGGCCAGGGTGAAGATCGGCCTGGGATCGAAGGAGACCGTGCTGTCGTCGCTGGCCGAGACCACCTCGATCTCGTGGGCGGTCGCCAGCGTCCTGATCTTGATGCCATCCTGGTCGGCCACCCTGACCGCCAATGGAAGCGCACTCTGGTGCGGCCGGATCGTCTGCTGGTCGGGATCGAACATGATCTGGACGGCGAGGGGCGCCACGAAATCCACCGTGGCTTGCTCGTGCGCCGGCGCGCCCCCGCCCTGGGCGAAGACCCGGACCCTTCCCAGCTCGGAGGGGAGCAGCTCGACCGGATCCGAGCGGTCTTCGCCCTCCTTCAGCTCGACGTCGGCGAAGCCCACCGTTTTCTCCCCGCGATGCTGCATGGGGACGGGCGGATCCGTGATCAAGCGGACGCGGAGCGCCTCGCCGTGCCCGAGCGGCCGGTCGAGAAGAACCCACAGCGGAGCCGTGGAGAGGCCGTTCAGGGGAAGGCTTCGCGTCCGGGGATGCACTTCGATGGCCGGAGCCGAATCGGCCTCGACGACCGGAAAGAGCCAGGAGAACGTCGAAGCGGCCGCTCCCCCCACGATGCTGAGCAGGTCCTCTCCGGGGGCGATGCCCGCGGACGAGGCGCGGACGACGACGCGGCCCGGCGACCGAGCGGTAAAGCTGGCGCCGCCCGAGAGCGCGCCGGCCGGAACCGTGATCGACGCCGGCGAGAGATCGCCGGACCCCGCAGGGCCAACCCCGGTCCCCCGCTGCTCGCACACGATCGTGCGCGCTCGATCGTTGGGGACGGGTCGGGCGTTTGCATCGAAGAACTCGACGGTCGAGGTTGGTGCGCTCGCCCACCCGCAGAGTGGTCCGATCGACGCGGACCCGCAACCGGACCGGTTCCGCCGACGCTCCGGCGCCTTGGGCAAGGGTCACGAACGTGAGCAGGAGCACCGCCATTCGCTGGCCGTGGCCCTTCATCTTGTCTGGACTCATGACCGTCTCCCTCAAGAGTCTATTGCCGCTCGACCCTCTCGAGCCATAAAATGGGCACCCATCCTGGAAAGATCACAGGAAGCGTCCAGGAAATCTCCAGCTTTCGGGGTCTCGGAGTGGAGATCCGGTTCGGCGAGTGGGCCGTGGATCACGATCGGCGCCTCGTGTTGCGCCAGGGCACCGCCGTGCATCTGTCGCCCAAAGCCTTCGAGTTGCTGGAGATCCTCGTCGAGGCCCGGCCTCGGGTCCTGACGAAGACCGAGCTTCTGGAGCGGCTGTGGCCCCAGACCTACGTGGTCGAAGCCAATCTCTCCAACCTCGTGGCCGAGATTCGAGCCGCCCTGGGGGACTCCTCCCGCAAGCCCCGCTGGGTCAGGACGGCCCACGGGCTGGGCTACAGCTTCGAGGCGGAGGTCACGTCCGAAGCGCCGGAAGCGGTCGGCTTCTATTGGTTGATCCACCCGGAAGGACGGGTCGCCCTCCGCGAGGGGAATCATCTGATCGGACGTCATCCCCGATCGGTGGTGCCGATCGACTCGTCCACCGTGTCTCGGACTCACGCAAGGATCGTCATCTCCGGCGGAGAGGCCGTCCTTCGAGATCTCGGCAGCAAGAACGGCACGTACCTCAGGGGAGTACGCATCCGAGAGCCCGCCGTCCTGCACGATGGAGACGACATCGCGATCGGCGAGGTCGTCCTGACCTTCCGGGTTCCCGCCTTGCGAGATCCCACCGAGGAGTTGGCTCGGTTCCGCTGATGTCCGGTTCTACTACCTGAACCTTTCGTTCTTCCCCAGGTCCATGCCAACATGCTCCGTCGTGGGTAGCCTCCCTGACCAATTTTCCCTTGTCACGCCCCTGAGGCTGACCGAGGAGAGAGGCTTGGGCGGGGCTCAAGCCCGGTAGCAGAATGAAGCGAAACGGAGATGAGATGCGCTGTGACCTGCACGTGCACTCGCGTCGCTCGGGACGTTGCAGCGCGCTGATGCTCCGATACCTGATCGACGAGTGCTATTCCGAGCCATTGGAGGTCTACGAGAAGGCCCGGGAGCGGGGCATGGACCTGGTGACCCTCAGCGATCACGACGTGATCGACGGCGCGCTCGAGATCGCCCACCTTCCCGGGACCTTCGTCAGCGAGGAAGTCACGCTCGTGCTGGCCGGCCACCGCCAGCTCCACCTCGGCGTCTTCGACATCGACGAGACGCAGCACGCGCGCCTCCAGGTGCTGCGCCACGACCCCGAAGCCCTGCTCGCCTACCTCGCGGAGCAGCGCATCCCCGTCTGTGTGAACCACCCCTTCGCCGCCCTCGCAGGCCGACGGGAGACCGCGGACCTCCGCTTCGCCTTCGACCGCCTGCGCCTCGTCGAGTCGCGGAACGGGGCCATGCCCGCGGAGCAGAACGCTCTCGCGGACCGCGCCGCTCGCGCGGCGGGCCGTGCTGTCGTCGGGGGTAGCGACGCCCACGCTATCCAGTTCGTGGCGCGCACCTTCACCGTCGTCCCCGGGGCGCGGAGCAAGGAAGAGTTCATCGAGGGCCTGCGCCAGGGCCTCACCGTACCCGCCGGGCGCTCGGGGAGCTACGCCCGCCTGGCCTCGGAGATGGCGACCGTCTTCACCCGGGCCTTCATCGAGACAGCGAGCCACGCCACGGAGAGCTGGGAAGGGGCGAAGCATTTCCTCGGCACCCTGTCCCTGCTTCCGGTTTTTCCCGTGATCCCCTTGGGCACCCTGATCATCCACACCCGCGAGAAGGCTTTTGCGCGGGAGCACAGCCGGCGCTTCGAGGCGGCCACCGTCTCCTTGCCCGAAGTGGAGGCGTACGTCGGGGCCGGAGCCGCCGACCCCGAACCCGAGCTCTAAGCCGACCCCGTTACCCGGACCTCCCCTGCCGTTGCATTAGGTGGCAACCCCGGGATGACGTGTGCCCCGACGGGAAGGATTGTTGTTTGCCCCGTTGGGCGCGTACTTGACCGTCTGAGGCGAGAACACGCCACGCGATGAAGTTCTGCCCCGCTCACCCGGTGGCTGTCGCCGGCTCTCCACGCACATCGCGGATCCGGTTGATCTCCCGGACCTCGCGCTTCATCTCGTCGCTGAGGGCCCGGTGGAGGGTCTTCAGCTCTGGCGTGTCCCACTCGAGCGACGCGATCCGGTCGGTCAGCTCGAAAAAGCGTCCGGCCACGGCGTCGCGGGCGAGCTCGTATCCGTCGAGCGCCGCGTCGTCCCCCTCCGACACTGCGAGCGCGAGCAGCTCCGCGTCCCGAAGCGCGTCGCTGAGGCCGTGGGCGGTGATGGGGTCCTTGAAGTAACCGGCGTCTCCCACGAGGGCCCAGCCCGGGCCCCAGGGCCGCCGCAGGAATCCCGGGTGTCCCGGAAAGCCGCGCAGCGAGCCTACCAGGCGTGCGCCGCCGAGCCGCGTCGCGATTTCGGGCGCGCACTCGGCGAGGACCCGTTCGTAGATCGCAGCCAGGCCGGCGGCGGCGCCTTCCGCGAAGCGCCGAGCGGGCATCCCGGCGAAGAGCAGTACCTGGTTGCCGTTGGTGGGGATGGCACCGGCCCCGAGGCCCCGGCTCCAGTACCAGTGATACCCGTCGATGTCGAGGCCGGACCAGTAGCCGTACACGGTGGCGGTGGCGTGTCGGCCGGGCCGCGTGACGGGAGCCTCCACGAGCGACGCCACCCTGGAGCGCAGTCCGTCGGCCCCGATCACGATCCGGGTGCGGATCGCCCGGCCGCCCCCGTCCTCGTCCCGCAGCACCACGCCCTCGACGCGGCCTCCCGCCCCCCGCACGAGGTCCGCGAGGCGCACGCGATGGCGCACGACGGCGCCTCGTTCGATGGCGGCGTCCACGAGCACCCGGTCGAGCACCGTGCGGCGTGGCGCGAACAGGGCGGGCACGCCCTCCTGCGGCTTGATCGGGATGTCGACGACCTCGTCCGGGTAGTGGAAGACCGTGCGGCTCACGCGCGGAGTGCCCATGGCCTCGATCCTTTCCAGGACGCCCCAGCGCGCGAGCTGGAGGACCCCTAGGCGCATGAGGGCGTGGGTCGACAGCGTGTCGGACCCGTAGGCCCCGCGGTCCACTGCGAGCACGCGCAGGCCGCGGCCGGCGAGGAGCATCGCGGTCGCGGCGCCGGCCGCCCGCGCACCCACCACCACCGCGTCGTAGTCGGGCTCGAGCCCGTCGAGGGCGCTCATCTCACGCCGCCCGGCGGAGCCGCTCCGCGAGGTGGGCCGTCAGCTCCCGCGCGTCCTGACCCACGCCGTCGATGAAGCTCGACTTTCGCCGCCGCAGGAAGTAGAGGCCGATCACGTACAGGCCGGGCAGCGGCGTGATCCCGCCGTCATGCCGGATCTCGCCCGCGTCGTCGAGGACGGGAACCTTCAGCCACGGGTAGCGGCGCCGGAAGCCGGTGGCCCAGACGACGCTGCGGATGCCCTCCGCGTCGAGGTCGATCGTGGTCGGCGCGTCCGGCGGCCAGAGGAACGGGACGAAGGGCTCGGGCTCGCCGACCTCTGGGTCGAGGCCGGTGCGGGCGGCGAAGATGTCGATGCGCTGGACGAGGCGGGCGAGCCGCGCGTCAGCCGCCGCCGTGTTCGCCACGAGGTCGTCGGCCAGGCCGACCCGGACTCCCTGCGCGTCCACCGCCCGGCCCACCAGCCTGACCCCACGCTCCTGGAGCCGGGGCAGGTCGAGGCTGGCCCGGTCGGGCTGGCCCACCAGCTGGAACGAGGGCTGGCCGCGCGAGATCTCGACCGAGTACACGTCGGCGATCGACTCGTCGAACACGCCCATCACGTCGAGCCACCAGAGGATGTCCCTCCCCCGGTAGACGCGGGGCATGCGCGTGTGACGGCCCACCGCCAGGGTGACCGGCCGGCCCGAGGCGTGGATCTCGTCGGCGAGCTGGACGCCGGTGGACGAGGCGCCGACCACGAGGACACCGCCCGAGGGAAGCTCCTGCGGGTTGCGGTACCGACCGGGGACCACCTGCGCGACGTCGGCGCGCATGCGTTCCGCGAAGCCGGGTACGAACGGCACCTCGCAGTGGCCGGTGGCGATGACCGCGGTCGGCGCTTCCCAGGTCCCGCGGTCCGTGGTGACCCGGTATCCCGAGCCCGCCGTTTCGAGCCCGAGCACCGTCGTGCCCTCCTCCACCGGGGCCGCGAAGGAGCGGGCGTAACGGCCCAGGAACTCGGCGACCTCGCGGGCGCTCATGTATCCGTCCGGATCGGGTCCGTCGTAGCGGAAACCGGGGAGCCGGCTCTGCCAGTTCGGAGTCAGGAGCCGGAGCGAGTCCCAGCTCTCGCTGCGCCAACGCTCGGCCACCCGGCCCCGCTCGAGCACCACGTGATCGACTCCGGCGTCGGCGAGGCAACGGCTCATCGCGAGCCCCGCTTGCCCGCCCCCGATCACTACCGATTCCGTGCGCCTCAATGTCCCTCGCCTCCTCTCGCCACGCCCGACCCGACGGCTGCCGGCCCTCCCGGCCGGCAGCCGCCGTTCGGGTCAGCCCGCATTCACCTCGACTTCGACCGGCACGCCGCTCGTGAGCACGTCGAAGACCGCCGAAAGGGACCGCGACCGCTCCACGATCTCGCGCAGGGTCGCCGCCGGGGCGTCTCCCTTGATCTCGAACGTCGCGCGGATGCCCTGGTAGCCCTTGCGGACCTCCTTGGAGAGCCCGAGGGTTCCGAGGAGGTTGATGTCGCCTTCGATGCGGGAGGTCACCTCGGTCAGGGTCACGCCGCGTGCGGCCGCGATGCTTACGATCCCCGCGGTGATGCAGGACGCGAGGCCGTGGAGGAGGAACTCGACCGGAGTCGGCGCTTCGTCCTTCCCCACCAGCACGGCCGGATGGTCGGCCTCGAACTCGCACGCTCCGGTGTGCGCGTGGTCGCCGCCGGCGCCGCTGAACGCCTCCATGCGGCTGCGGCTGTTCGTGCCCTTGATCCAGCGGTTCGACACGCGGAACTGGAACTCCGCGAGCCGCGGCTGCGCCTTCACCGCGTCCAGCGTCGCGAAGAGCGTCGGGGTGTCGATGCCGTTGCGGGGGCCGCGGTCCTTCTTTGCCTTGACGGCCGGTTCCTTCTCGATTGTCTGCATCACTCTCTCCTTCGCCCCTCAATGGGGCGTCCTTCAACCGCATCAGTGACGGTCTGGCCTGTCCCGGAGTTACGAAGGAACGCCAAAGAAACGCCGAAGGAATGCCCCCAAGCCCAAGAAACCCCAGTCTTTGAGCGCTAGCTAGCGGTCGTCTATCATCCAGGACCGTGTATTCCTTCAGGGACTTCACGGTCGATCCGGGCCGCGCCTGCCTGTGGCGCGCCGGGGAGGAGGTGAAGCTCCGGCCCAAGGTCTTCGAGGCCCTCAGCTACCTGGTCGTCAACAACAACCGTCTCGTCACCAAGGACGAGCTGATCAAGGCCATCTGGACGGACACGTTCGTCACCGACGATTCTCTGGTGCAGTGCCTGGTGGAGCTGCGCCGCGCCCTCGGAGACGAGGCCCAGGCCTGCATCAAGACCGTCCCAAGGCGCGGCTACATCTTCACCGCCGAGGTCACCGAAGTACGACCTTCCGCCTCCGCGTCCCCCGCCACGCCCGCTCCCACCCCGAAGCGTTCGCGGCGGACGGCCATCGCCCTCGCGGCCTTTGCCGTCGCCACCATCGCCGTCTCCTATCTCGCGCAAGTCCGGCCTCGGGCGCGCGCGGCCTTCAAGGAGAAAGACAGCGTCCTCGTCGCGGACTTCGTCAACACGACGGGCGACGAGGTGTTCGATGGGACCCTGAGGCAGGCGGTGGCGGTGCAGCTGGGACAAAGCCCGTACCTGGACGTCTTCTCGGAAGAGCGCGTGCGCGAAACCCTGCGCTACATGGGTCGATCGCCCTCTGAGCGAGTCACGCCGGACATTGCACGCGAGATTGCCCAACGCCGGGGGGTCAAGGCGCTGCTCGCCGGCTCGATCTCGAGCCTCGGCCGGCACTACGTCATCGGCCTGGAGGCCGTGAACGCGGCCACCGGGGAGACCATCGTGCGCGAGCAGGTCGAGGCGGAAAGCCGGGAGAAGGTGCTGGGGCGGCTCGACGAGGCGGGGACGAAGCTTCGGGAAAAACTCGGCGAATCGATCGGCTCGATCGAGAAGTTCGCCGCCCCCATCGAGCAGGCCACGACTCCTTCGCTGGAGGCGTTCAAGGCCTACGACCTGGGCCGGCAGAAGCACTTCAGCGGACAGTACTTCGAGGCGATCCCCCTCTACCGGCGCGCCGTCGAGCTCGATCCCAACTTCGCCATCGCGCACGCGGCGCTGGGCATCACCTACGGCACCGCCCAGGAGTACGACCTGGCCGCGCAGTTCTCCCGGCGGGCCTTCGAGCTTCGCGAGAGGGTGAGCGAGCGCGAGAAGTTCTACATCTCGGCGCGCTACTACATGGACGTGCTGGACGACGGCGACCAGGCCATCGAGGTTCTGGAGCTGTGGAAGCAGACCTACCCCCGGGACTTCGTGCCCCGGACGAACCTGGCCGCCCGCTACGGCGCCATCGGGCAGCATCAGCGGGCCCTGGAAGAAGCGCGCGAGGGCCTCCGACTGAATCCCGACGCCGGCGTGGCCTACGCCAGCCTGGCGTACTGCGCCGTCTGCCTCGGCCGGTACGCGGAAGCCCGGACCACGATCGAGCAGGCCCTGGCGCGCAAGCTCGAGCCTCCCTACAGCCGCTACATGCTTTACGGAATCGCCTTCGTGGAGGGAGACACCGCGGCCATGGGGCAGCAGGTCGATCGCGTCGCGGGCACGCCGACGGAGGCGGGAATGCTCGCGATGCAGTCGGTGACTGCGGCATCCCTCGGCCAGGTGCGCCGGGCGCGCGACCTGACGAAGCGGGCATCCGCCCTGGCCATGAGCCGAGGCCTGAAGGAAAGCGCCGGCCAGTATTCGGCGGGAGACGCCTTGTGGGAGGCGGCCTACGGCAACTGCTCGGACGCGAAGCAGACGGCGGCGCGAACGCTCTCCATCACCCGAGGCCGGCTTGCCCTCAGCTGGAGCGCGCTCGCCCTCGCCCTATGCGGCGAGTCGAGCCAGGCGCAATCGCTCGTCGACGAGATGCGCCGTCGCTTCCCCCAGGACTCCTTCTTCAACGCCTCCTGGCTGCCGATGACCCGCGCGGCGCTCGAGCTGCAGGGCCGCAATCCGGCCCGCGCCGTCGAGGCGCTACAGCCGGCCGAGCGCGCCGAGCTGGGCAGCAACTCCAGCCTGTGGCCCGCCTACCTGCGCGGCCTCGCCTACCTCGAGCAGGGTGCGGGACGCGAAGCGCGGACCGAGTTCCAGAAGGTCCTCGACCACAAGGGCGTCCTGGCGCCGAAGGATTTCGGTCCGGTCGCCATGACCCTGTATCCCCTGGCCTACCTCGGACGTGCCCGCGCCGCCGCGCGCGTCGGCGATCTGGAGGGGAGCCGGGAGCGACTACGAGGGGCTGCTCGCGCTGTGGGAGGGCGCCGATCCGGACGTTCCGGTCGTGAGGGCCGCCCGGCGCGAGTACCGGCAACTGGGGCTTTCGCGCACCGGTTCCTCGGGTTCATGCGGCCCGCCTTCGCTCCACTATCCGGGTCCGTCGAACTTCGTGGAAAAGTTGCGAGGCCCCAGTCTGAATACGTTGTATGTGCCGTAGAGTACACCCGCAGCCGCGCCGCGCCGGCTGCTCGCCCAGGGCCGGCCCTTCGTGCGTCAGGCCACGCTAGGCCGTCTGGAGAACTACCGGCAGAGAAGGCAACTCACCGTGCAGCGGGCTTCTTTGCCGGCGACCTCGTTGGCTTCGGGGGCTTGCGCCAGTCCCAGCCTTTCGTGGCGGGCCTGGGCTGCCGAGGCGGACTGGGGCGTCGCCGGCCCATCAGGTCTCTCGTCCATCCCATCCGGGACTACTCCTCCTCGTGGCCAACCGCCAGCGGGAGTATGGGCCTCAGCCGCGCAGGAGGAAGGGCTTCGTCAGCTTCTTCCCTTTGTTGGCCCGCGTCCAAACTCCCAGCCACTCGCGGCTGCGAACAGCGCCATTTCAACATCGGCCGCGTACCACGATCCCTTCGGCCTCGTAATGGGGTTGGGCGTGTGACGTGCCTCCAGTTGTTCGGCCAAACCGCTGCACAGAGCAGAGTACTGCGCCACGCCATGCGGGCAACTCCGTAGCTGCGCCACCGCGGCCATCCTCGAGTCCAGAATGGCGCAGACCTGGGGAGCGAGAAACCGAAGATGCTTCGACGCGAACGATACCCCAAGCTGACGGACAGTCCGTAGCCGCCTGACTGCCACCTCGACACCGCTGCCGAGGTCACCGACGGCGCCACGGAATGACGCTGCAAGGTCGCGCTGCCGGTTTTCGCGGAGAACTCTTCCGGCGATCCCCGCGTACCCGCCCCATTTGCACACGGCCCGCACGAAGTCCGCGATGTCGGGGGGCTGCAAGCCGCGAGCGATGAGCTCCCGACCCATGGCTTCGATTTCCAGCGTGCGAGGTACGCGTGCAAGGTGGCTGCGCACGTAGTAGGGAAACTCGTCAAACCGGACGTGCTGCCCATCGATCGTCACGCCGTCCGAGCCCCATCGGATCATCCCCTACCCGCGTCGGGCTAATACTGGGGACAGGCTGCGAAGCTGCGATCTGGACGGGTCTCGACTGATGGCGATCATACGCCTAGAGGCAAAACAGGCCGGCTGCTCGCCCAGGGCCGGCCGGCGCTTCGTGCGTAGGCGGCGTGAGGCTGCCCACCCAGCTCGTGCAGCAGTTCCCAAGCCTCCTCGCGGTCTGCATCGGCGAAGCTCCGAACAAGCTCAAGCGGCGGCTGGGCCGCCGGCTCCGTCTCGTCGAAGCTGATGCAGCGTGCCCGCCCGTCGGGTGTGGAGTAGACGGGGATCATGGCCGCGCAGCGTAGCGCCGGCTCTACGCACGGGTGCGCTCACTCTGACGTAACCTCATGGACGAGGCCGACCGACCCCTGAGCAACCGGGGATTCGGCAATTGCTCCGACGACCGCAGTGCGCTGTTAGGCAGCGGCATTGTTCCTGAGAACCTTCTTCACGAAGTCGTCCCCGGTACTCAGCGTGTTGTTCTGCACCTTCAACCTGTTGATCAACGCATCCCATTCGGCGGAATGGGGAGCCTGAGCGGAAGGTCGCGTGCCTTGGGAGACTACCCGGCACCCAAATATTCGACAGTGAATGCCCGGGAGGTTCTGGGCAATGCTCCACCACTTTTTCTGAGACGGGAGAAACGGTTCGTTGATCGTCTTAGCTTCCGCGAAAAACCAACCGCTGGGCGCCCAGCAGAACAAGTCTGGCTCGCCTTGGTAGGCACCGACGAACCCTGCCCCGAGAATCGCTTGTTGGAGAGTCTCAAATGCCGGTCCCATCTGTTCCCGCATCGTGCGCCATATCGCAGTACGCCTTACGGTGCGATCCGGGTTACGAGAAGGGCTGGGAGACGCTGGCACCCAAGCTGCGCCGGATGCAAAGCGCCTCTTGGTCTGGCGATCGACCGACGCCAGATGAAGCCAAGTCAGTGATTGAATACCGTATTGTTGCCGCAGCAACTCCATTAGCGCGTACTGCGCAAGTATCGGAGGGTGTGCCGCTCGGCCCTGTACGCCGCTTCCCATGCAGTTGGATATTCGAACCACTCAGTGGCGCCGATTGTCATGACTTAGCCCTGATGGCTCGCCCGGGGCCGGCTGCTCGCTCCGGGCCGGCCCTTCGTGCGTCAAGGCTCCGAAGCACCGAGTGTCCCTGCGGTGCATTCTACGCCGGACTACAGGCCCGTGACGGGGCTGGGCGGCCACTGCTTCAGTTGGAGGGTCCGTAGTGGCTGCGGTGATACGCAGGATGTAAAGGGTGAGATCGGCGCCCCTGACCTGGGAGGCGCTGGATCGCGACGGGGACCGGTGGACGCTCCGGCTCCATGCGAAGGATGCCAAGACCGGCCACGGTCGCACCTTGGCGCTGGAGGGCCCGCTCCGCACCGTGATCGAGCGCCGGCTCGCGGCCCGGCGCCTAGACTGCCCGCTGATCATCCACCGCGCCGGCGAGCCGATTCTCGAGTTCAGGAAGGCTTGGGCGAGCGCGCTCAAGCGCGCGAGCCTGCGCGGGCTTCGCTTCCACGACTTGCGGCGCTCGGCCGTGCGGAACATGGTCCGCGCCGGCGTCGATCCCGCCATCGCCATGAGGGTGTCCGGTCACCGTACCCGCGCGGTGTTCGACCGATACAACATCGCCTCCGAGGATGACCTCAGAGACGCCGTGCTCAGGACCGCGAGCTACGTCTCGACTCTTCCCACGGACCGGAAGATTGCCGCGCTCCCAGCGGCCGCCGAGAAAGCCGTCTGAGGCGCGAACACGGACAGAACACGGACAAAGTGCACAAGAATGCAGCAAAATGACTCAGGCCGCTCTCGCGGCCCTTGTCGGCATCGCGGTGAGTTGTGAGCGATTAGGTTTGGTAGCGGGGGCGGGATTTGAACCCGCGACCTTTGGGTTATGAGCCCAACGAGCTACCTGGCTGCTCTACCCCGCGTCAGATGATCCTCAAATCTATCGCCGGCCGGGCGCCCTTGTCAACTCAGCCTCGCTTGAACGAAACCTTGAGTTCGATGTTGCCGATCCCGATCGTGTCCCCGTCGGCGAGGGGCGCGAGCTTGGCCACTTCCTTCCCGTTGAGGCGCGTCCCGTTCGACCCGCCCTGGTCCTGCACGTAGACCATGGTCCGGTCGTCGCTCAGGATGATCCGGGCGTGGCGTCGGGAGACGGTGGGATCAGCGACCCGAAGCTCCACGTCGGAGGAACGCCCCAGGTCGTGAGCCCCCGGATGGCCCACTACCAGGGTGATCTCCGGCCCCAAGAGCCGAATCTCGAGAATGGGGCCCGAGACCGCCCTGGGTGGGGCAGCCGGCGGCGGGGCCACGGGCATGGCGGGGCGCGGAGGCACGGGAGGGGGCGGAGGTGAGGGCGACGGAACGGACGCGGCGGACGCCTTGGCCGAGGGCGCGGACACGGGCGCGGCCCCAGGGGCCTTGACTGGGGGCGTGGACGGAGGCTTGACCGCCGTCGCTCCCTTCGCGGCGGGCCGCACCACCGGGTTGCGCCGGGTGCGCTGCTCCTGACGGACTCTGTCTTCCTCGGCGAGCCGTTGCCTCAGTTCCGCGAGCTCGGTCTGCTCCGTGGTGGACCAGTCGTAACGCGTCTTCCAGTCCGCGGAGAAGCGCGGGCGGCTCGCCGTGTTGGTCGAGACCGCCCCCGAGAACCGCCCGGATCCGCTCGTGACCTCGCCGAGCTCGACCGCCACCCGATACGACTCCACCCCGGCGAGGGAGACCACGTCACCGTCGCTCAGGAACGCGCTCAGGACGCGGATGCCGTTGACGAAGGTCCCGTTCGCCGACCCCAGGTCCTCGACGAGGAGCTGCTCACGCGTGCGCTCGATGCGGGCCTGGACCTTCGAGACCGCCGGCGCCTCCGCCACGATGTTGCAGGCGGGTGAACGACCCAGCGTGATCTCTCCGGGCACGATCTCGTGCGTGGTGGCGTCGGCTCCCTCGCTTACGAGCGCCGCCCTCACGATGCCCTTGACCTTCGACGGCGCCGAAGCCGCGCCCTGCTGAAGGAAGACGAGGTCGAGCTGCTTGCCGAGCGTAATCACGTCCAGGTGCTGCAGCCGCTCCCGGGCCACCGCCCGTCCGTTCAGGAAGGTGCCGTTCGTGCTCTTCAAGTCCTCCAGCCAGTGGCCCTTGCCGTCCCAGGTGATCCGCGCGTGGTGACGGGACACTCCCTCCACGGGAACGCTCACCGTGGCCGCCTTGTCCCGCCCCAGGAACGCCGGCTCGTCCCCGATCTCGAAGGAGCGGGTGACCCCGGCACGGATGCGGCAGACGAGGCGGGCGGTCATGGCAGCGCGGGCGCGTGATAGAGATGGCAGGACTGGCAGTCCGTCCGCACCTGCCGCGGGCGATGGCACTCGCGGCAGGACGCGACGCCCTTCAGGTTCAGATCGCTCGAGTCCTTGCTCTTCTCGACCCCCGAGTGGCAGCGCGCGCAATCCGCCTGCAGGAGGTGGGGAGCGTGGACGAAGCGGGCGTGGACGAGCACGGGCCGCGCGGCACGAACGCGGGAGAGCGCCGCCCCGGCCCGCACGTGGCACTTGAGGCAGGCCTGGGTCAGGACCACCAGCGCTTCCTCGCTCTCCGGGCGCGGCCCCGCGGGGGCCCGGGGAGGGTCCATCTCGGCGAGGCGCGCGTCCGTGTCCGCGAGCGCGTCGCGCAACGCGCGCTGCTCACCCGCGAGGAGGGCCGCGGGGGGCGAGGCGATGCCGGAGGCGCGGAGGGCGATCTCGTCCCGCACGCGCGCGCGCTCGGTCTGGCGCTGGTCTCTCGCGCGCGCGAGGCCGCGGGCGCCCTCTTCCCCGGGGGCGAGGGCCAGGAGCCGTCGGCGCAGGTCCTCGGCCCGCGCCTTGAGCGCAGGGTCGGCGCCCTCGACGGCATCGAGGAGCGCGAGCAGCTCGCGCCGTCGGGCCTCGTACTCGGGGGGAGGGAGGGCGGCGCCGCTGGCGTCGCGGAGACGGGCCCCTTCCGCGACCAGCGCTTCCGCCTCCGCGCGCACCGCGGAATCGGAAGAGGCCGCGGCCGCCGCCTTCACCTCGTCCAGCCGCGGCACCCCCCCTCCCGCCTCCGCCGCTCCCGCTTGCGCGGAGAGCCGCGCCTCCAGCCCCTGGATCTCCAGGTCGAGCGCGGATTCGCGCCCCCGCAGGGCTTCCTCGTCCAGCGTGGCGAGGGGCGCTGCGAGGGCGAGCCGGCGCTGGAGCTGGCCCTCGCGGGCCTGGAGGGCCCCGCGCTCCGCGGCGAAGCCCTCGGGGTCGACGTCCCGTCGGAGCTTGAGGACGTTGACGAGGACCCAGTCGTCCCGGTGCCGCACGCGCGTCTTGCTGATGCGGCCCCGGCTCTCCTCGAACTCGTCGAGGCCGAAGTTGTTCCGGCCCCCGCGGCCTCGGAGCTCGGACGGGCGGAGGAGGAGGGCGGCCGCGATCGGCTCCACCGAGCCTACCGAGCCGTCCTTGGCGTGGCAGGACGCGCAGTGACGATCGAACGCGATGGGCCCGAGGTCGCGGCCGGCAGGCTCGTGGCACTTGAGGCAGGAGTCCTTCTCCGAGACGCCCTGCTTCCCCAGCTCCTTGACGTGGCGCTCGTGCGGGAACTGCAAGCCCGGCGTCTCCACCGTCTCCCGGGTGAGCACGGCGAACTCGGGATGGCGGTCGAAGCTCGAGAAGTGGCAGGAGCGGCAGTGGACCTCGTCGACTCGGGCGAGGTACGCGCTCCGCCCCCGGTGCTCGACGTGACAGCGGGCGCAGGCGAGATCGGGCGCGGAAGCGGCCTTCGGCGGCATCCCCCGCTGCCGAAGAGGACGTGGGCGGCGTTCGTGAGCCGACCGGCCCCCGAGGGATCGTGGCAGCGCTGGCAGCGGAGGCTCGCCACGCCGCGGCGCGGGGTGTGGCATTCCTCGCAGCGCGCTTCGAACCCCGCGTGCGCGCCGATCACGGATCCCGGGGCCAGCGGCTTCCGGTGGCCGAGCAGGTAGAGGACGAGCAGCACCGCGAGGAGCAGGCCCCCCAGGACGAGGGCCGGGCCCACGAAGGCCCACTTCCCGCGCGGCACCAGGTAGCGCAGGCTCCGCCCCGGCGTCCCCCAGCTCACCCCGCGCGGCATCAGTAGAGCACCCAGGAGAGGACGTGAACGACGAGGAGGGCCATGAGCAGGCCGGCGGCGGGGACGTGGAGGACCAGCCAGCGCCGGAGGATGGCCTGCAGGCTGAGCTGCGCGTCCAGCTCCCGCTTCTCCGTGTAGAGGGTCATGAGGTCCTCGACCTTGCCCCTCTCCTCGGGCGGTACGAACGTGGCCATCCGCCGGAACGGCTCGAGGGCCCGGTCGCGGCCGGCGCGAACGTCGAACAGAAAGGACCAGGACGGGCTCGGGCGGGCCAGCCGCTCCCGGACCTCCTGCTGGTAGAAGCGGTCCAGGCACCTCGCTCGCTTCGGCCAGGGCCGCGTCCGCTTCCGCCACCAGCTCGTCCACGAGGGCGGGGATGCGCTCGTAGAGCGCCTCGACCTGCAGGCCTTCCGCGAGCGAGGCGGGGATCCACTTCTGGAGCCAGACCCCGAACGAGACCGGTGAGGGTCGTCCAGGCGGAGAGGCCGAGCAGCCACCAGCCCATCGCCCCCCTGGGGCCAGGCGAAGCCGGCGTGGAGGACCACGGCCAGGAACGCGATCAGGCCCAGGTACACGTGGGCCTGGATCCAGGCCCGGGCGGTGCCGAACGGCCGCGCGTGCGGGCGTCGCGCCGGGTAGAGCATCTCGAACACGAAGAGAAGGGCGGCCAGGAACCCGAAGGCGAGGCCGAGGCCGCGCTTGGGGCTCCAGGGCGAGAGCCGCGCCGCCGATGAGAAACAGGGCGACGAAGGCGCCCCCGAGGGCGAGCGGTGAGGTACAGGTTGAGGGGGCTGCTTGGGCCGCAGGACGAGGGCGGCCCTCACCGGTGCTCTTTCGGTCGAGCGGAGCATCAGCGCAGCGTGGCCTTGACCCGGTCCATGTCCTTGAAGGAGATCCGCACCGCGGAGCCGTGCGGGCACATCTGGACGCAGGCGGGCCCGTCGCCGCGGCCGAGGCACAGGTCGCACTTCGTCGCCAGCTCGACGGGCTTGCCGTCCGGCCGCTTCTCCTCCTGTCTCCACCATCGATGATGTTGCCCCACGGACAACGGTTGGCGCAGTTGCCGCAGCCGATGCAGGTGGCGGGATCGATCGTGCACCTCGAGGATGCCGATCGTCCCGCGTGATGGCCCCGGTCGGGCAGTCCATCATGCAGACGGGGTCCGTGCACTGGTAGCACGCGGTGGGCACGAGCCAGTTGCGGTACTTGGCCCCCTCGCGGATGAAGCGCGGCTCGCCGCCGTGGGCGTCCGCGCAGCCGCGCACGCACTCGTCGCAGCGCGTGCACGTGGAGAGGTCGATGAGAAGCACGCTCTCGCCGTGGATGAGCCCGGTCTCCATCGCCATCTGCAGGTACTCGGAGGAGACGGGGTCGCGGGCGACCGCGCCCCGCTGCTTGAGCCGGGCCGATGAGCTCGCGCCCACAGCTGCTCCTCGATCGGCGGGGTGGGTGGCCACGATCTTGCGGAAGTCGTCGCGGGCGATCTTCACGAGCTCCACGTGCTCGAGGGCCTGGAGGGTGAAGGGCCAGGTCTCCTCGAGGAGGAGGCCGGCTTCCCCCGCGAAGTCGCCCGTGCGGAGGTAGGTGACGGCGAGGTCGGTCGCCCCCTGGCGCACGCTGACCTTCACGTAGCCGCCGCGCACGAGATAGAACGCGTCGGCCGGCGTGCCCTCCTCGGCGATGAGCTGCCCGGGCTCGAAGGAGAGCAGCTCCGCCTTCTCGCGTGAGCCGTCTCCACCACGCGCTCGTCCACGCTTCGCGAAGATCGCCACGCTGCGGAGGTGCCGGGCGAGGGTGCGCTCGCGGTAGCGCGTGTCGAGGAACTTCTTGAACTCCTTGGAGGCGGCGGAGAGCATGCGCAGCCCGGGCAGCCGGATCTGCAGGAGGCGTGAGCGGACCGACCGCCCGCACCGTGGCCGAGATCGGGTAGCGCGAAAGGGCGCTCGAGCTCGCCGAAGATCTCGCCGGCCTCGAGGACGGCGCGCCCGCCCGGCGTCACCTCCGCGGGGAAGGCGGTGAGGATCACGGTGCCGGAGGTGCCGCCCCGACCGAGCATGCGTTCCGCGCCCGGCCGGGCGCCCGGCCGCTGGTCGACGGGGGCACGTGCGCGCCCCCCCGCACCCGGGGCTTCGACTGCTCCCCCACCGCGGGAGCGAGCACCACCTCCGCGGCCCGCTTATGACGAAGAACGCGGAGTCGCCGTAGTCGCCCTCTCGCAGGATCACCTCGCCGGGCGCGTACGAGCAGACGTGCGATGTACTTCCGCACCTTCTCGATCACCTTCTCGCGGGCCTTCTCGGGGATGCCCGCGAACAGGGACAGATCCTTCAGCTGCTCGGACCTCGGCGGGGACCATCAGCTTCAGCCGCCGCTCGTAGCGCTGGCGCAGGTCGGAGCGCTCGCCGGGAGTCGAGATTCCGCTCACGGGCCCGGCCTTCGGAGTGCCTCCAGGGCGAGCGCGAGGACCTCGTCCTGCAGGCGGAAGAGCTCGCCGTCGGGGCCCTTGAACTCGGAGGGACGGGTGGGGGCGGACGCGGCGGGCGTCCGCACGCCCGAGCGCAACATCCGCTCGAGGAGGCCGGCGGCCCGACCGCGCGACCTCCGCGACCTCCGCCGCTTTCGGGCGCGGCGAGTCCGAACGCGGCGCAGGGGCCATCACCGCGGGCCGAGGGAGGTCGGGGCATCGGCGAGTCCTCGGCGATCGACGGGCGGCACGGCGGAGCCGGACGCGGCGGGCGCCCGGCAGGCCGGCCGGTGCGGGTGGGGCGCCGGGAGCGGGAAGGGCGGCGGGAGCGGCGGGGGCGGGCACGGGGATCGGGTCGGGCTGGTAGTCCGAGGGAAGCGGGCGGATCGGCTGGTCCCAATCCCAGGGCGGCAGGAGCGGCGGCGGCGCGGGGCGCGGCGGCGCGAGCCGCGGGGGCGGGAGCCGCGGCCGCGGGAGCGGCGGGGGCAGGAGCCGGCGCGGCGGCCGCCGGGAGAGGCGCCGCCACCGCGGGCTGGGCACTTCTCGGCGCGGCGGCGGGGGCGCGCCCGGCGGCCGCGGTTCGCCCGCCGCCGTGACCTGCGCGGAGTCGTAGCGCGTCGTCCAGTGCACGAGCTTCGCGAGCGATGCGCCCGCGTCGAAGCTCTCTCCCGCGGGATGTCCGGCCGCGGCGAGCCGCTTGTCGGGCACCACGTGGCATTCGACGCAGATCCGCGCGATGCCCGCGGGCTTTTCCCTCAGGTCGCGCAGGCCCGCCGCCACCGCCTTCAGGTAGGCCCCCTTCTGCTGGTGCAGGTCGAGGTAGCCGCTCGACGGCCCCGTGGCAGCTCTCGCAGGAGACGCCCGCGTTCGCGTCGCCGCGGAAGACGGTGGCGTGGCATTTCACGCACGAGCCCTTGAGGTCGTAGGGGTCGGCGAGCCCGATCGCCTTGGCAAAGCCCGCCGACTTCGGCGCGTCGAGCTGCTTGAGGGTGTTGAAGTGGGCCTTGGCCTTGAGCAGGGCCGGCTCCTCCTTCTGCCACTTCGTGGCCTGGCGCTCGTGGTCGTGGCAACCCACGCACTTGCTCGGGCCGATGGTAGGTCTGGGGATGGGAGGGTCTTGCGGAGGCGAGGAGGAGGCCCCAACACCCGACGGCGACGAACGACCGACGCGCGCCGGAACCCGCGACCGCCATCCCGCGGGAATGAAAGCGGATCGCGCGCGGAGTGTCAAGCCGCGTCTCCCGCGAGTGATTCCGCTCACTCCGATCGCCCTTCTTCTTGACCGCGCCACGGAGCGGGGTCAAGATGCCCTCCCTCCAGGTCCCACGTTCCAGGGAGGGGTGTGAGCCGCCACCACGACCGACGCTCGAACGCTTCCTGCCGCGCGCCCCTTGTCGCGGCTCTGCTCGCGCTGACCCTGGCCGGGTGCGGGGGCTCTTCGCGCGCTCCCACCTCCCCCGCTGGCCCCGCGACGACCGCCGCCCTCGGCGCCGACGACGTGCGCCGCGTGCTCTCCCAGGCCGCGGCGGAGGCCCAGGCGGCCGGCCTGCACGCGACCATCGCGGTGACCGACGCCGAGGGGAACGTGCTCGGCGTCTTCCAGATGACCGGGGCTCCCGCGACCACCCGCATCCCCGGCCCGCCGGGCAACGGCCTCGAGGGCGCCGTGCTTCCTTCCGACCTGGCCGCGATCGCCAAGGCCGCGACGGGGGCCCTTCTTTCCAGCGGCGGCAACGCGTTCTCGACGCGCACCGCGAGCTTCATCATCCAGGAGAACTTCCCGCCCGTCGTCGACTCCACGCCAGGCGGGCCGCTCTTCGGCGTGCAGTTCTCCAGCCTCCCCTGCGGCGACTTCAAGCGTCCGGCGTCGCCCCTCGGCCTCTCCGGCGATCCGGGCGGGATTCCTCTCTATCGCGGGGGGCTCGTCGTGGGCGGGGTGGGGGTCGAAGGCGACGGCGTCTACGGCGTCGATGCAGATCCCGCCGATCTCGACACGCCCCCCGAGGAGCAAGCGGCCCTCGGCGGGCGCCCGCGGGTTCGAGGCCCCGGAGCTCGTCCGCGCCGAGCAGATCCTGGCCGACGGGATCCGGCTCCCGTTCGCGAACGCGGTGGCCCAGACCGCGCCGGGACCGGTGCCCATTCCCGGGACCGACCTCGTACCCCCCAGGGCCGCGCCCCCTTCGGCGTTCGTGGGTACGAGCCTGGGCGGGGTGAGCGGACGCACCGACCCCCGCTTCCCCCTCCGCGCCGGCTCGCTCCTGACCGCGGCGGACGTGACCACGATCCTGTCCCAGGCCGCCCTCCAGACCACCCTGACGCGCGCGGCCATCCGCCAGCCCCTGGGCTCGAGCGCGCGCGTCTCGATCGCGGTGGTCGACCTGGACGGCTCCGTCCTCGGGTTCTTCCAGAACGTGGACGCGCCGAACTTCGGAGTCGACGTGTCCGTGCAGAAGGCGCGCACCGCGAACTTCTTCAGCAGCGCCGCCGCCGCCGAAGACCTGCGGCGCGCGGGGCTCGCCATCTACTTGCGCGACGGCCTGCCCCTCGACGGGACCGTCGCCTACACCTCGCGCGCGGTGGGCTTCGTGGCCCAGCCCTATTTCCCGCCCGGCATCGCGGGCACCGACCCCGGCGCCTTCTCCCTTCCCATCTCGGTCTGGAGCCCCTTCAACACCGGCCTCCAGCTCGACCTCACGGACCTCGCGCGCGTGGGGTCGTGCAATGCCACCATTCGGCGCCTCCCCAACGGGATCACGATCTTTCCCGGCGGGATCCCGCTCTACCGGGGCGACCGGCTCGTCGGCGCCGTCGGCATCAGCGGCGACGGTGTCGACCAGGACGACCTGATCGCGGCCGCGGGCTCCGCGGGCTTCGACGCCCCCCCCGCCCGCCGCTCGGACCAGCTCGTGGTGCGCGGCGTCCGGCTCCCCTGGGTCAAGTTCCCCCGGCACCCCGAGCTGTGACCGCGATCCGCCGGGTCCTCGTCGTCCTCGCCCTGGCCTTGGCCGCGCACGCCTCGCGCGGACGACGTGCTCGTGCTGAAGGACGGCCGCAAGATCCCGGTCACGCGGCTCGCCCGCCGTGACGGGATGGTGGTCTTCCAGACGACGCGGGGCGAGGTCTTCTCGGTGAGCGAGGACCAGGTCGTCTCGCCCGCGCTCGAGGCGATCCCCGCCTGGGAGGGAACGATCCTCATCCTGAAGGACGGCCGGAGGATCCCCGTGACCCGACTGGCCCGACGGGGCGGGCTCGTGCTGTTCACCACCGCGAGCAACGAGGCCTTCTCCGTCCCCGAGGACTAGGTCGTGTCGCCGCCCCTCGACAGCATCACGGGCGTGGACCGGCCCGCGCCCGGTGCCGGCCGCACGCCCGCCGCCGACGCCGGCGCCCACACCCGCACCGGCCGCTCCGACGCCGGTGGCCACCCACGCCGGCTGCCCCCGCCCGACCCGCGCCGCCGCGCGGCCCCCGACGCCGAGGCCGGCTACCTGCCGCTCCCCGACCGCTGGTCGATCGAGTACCCGCCGAGTCCGCGGATCGTCCGCGGCCGTCTCCTCGACCCCTACAACCAGAACGTGCTCAAGGGCGACCGGCCGGTGATCGGCAACTCCGTGTTCCTCGTGCTCACGGGCGTCCTCGACAGCGCGGATCACGGAGCTCCGGCGGCTGCCCGTGGGCAGCGGCGTCTCCACCGCGAACCCGCAGGAGCTCGAGTTCTTCGGCAACGGCCGGCAGTTCTTCACCACCCCGCGGGCCTCGATCTCCGTCGAGCTCTTCCAGGGGCAGACCGCCTTCAAGCCCAAGACCTGGGCGCTGAAGGCCACCGGTGTCGTCAACCTGAACTACCTGTGGGTCGAGGAGCGCAACCTCGTGAACGTCGACGTGCGCGAGGGCGAGAGCCGGCAACGCGAGGACGTGGCACTCGAGGAAGCCTTCGCGGAGGTCAAGCTCGCCGACCCTCTCGCCCGCCTACGATTTCGTCTCCCTGCGCGCGGGAATCCAGCCCTTCGTCTCCGACTTCCGCGGCTTCGTCTTCAACGACACGAACCTGGGCGGGCGCCTCTTCGGCAACGCGGGGAGCAACCGCTGGCAGTACAACGCCGCCTTCTTCGACCTCCTGGAGAAGGACACGAACAGCGAGCTCAACACCTTCGAGCAGCGCGAGCAGCAGGTGGCCATCGGCAACGTCTTCGTGCAGGACTTCATGACCCGCGGCTACGCGGTCTCGCTCTCCTACCACTGGAGCCGAGACGAGGCGTCGGTCCACTACGACGAAAACGGCTTCCTGGTGCGCCCCGCGAAGATCGGGAGCGTCCGGCCCCACGAGGTGCTCTCGCAGTACGCGGGCTTCGCCGGCGACGGGCACCTCGGGCGCCTCAACCTGTCGCACGCCTTCTACTACGCGTTCGGCACACGACGAGGACAACCCGCTGGAGGGGCAGCCGGGTGGACATCGGCGCCCTGCTCGGCGCGCTCGAGCTGTCCGTCGACCGCGACTGGGCGCGCTTCAAGCTCACCGGCTTCTTCGCGTCCGGCGACGACGACCCCCGGGACGGCAAAGGCCAGGGCTTCGACGCCATCTACGACAACTCCAACTTCGCGGGCGGAGCCGTTCAGCTTCTGGAGCCGGTCCGGCATCGCGCTCACCCAGACCGGCGTCCTGCTGAAGGCGCCCGGGCAGCCTGCTCCCCAGCCTGCGCTCGCAACAAGTTCGAGGGTCAGGCGAGCTTCGTGAACCCGGGACTGCTGCTGGGTGGGCTGGGCGTCGACCTCGAGCTCACGCCCAAGCTGAAGGCCGTCGTGAACGCGAACTACCTCCGCTTCCACCGCACGGGCTCGCTGGAGCTGCTGCTCTTCCAGCCCGGCATCGCGCAAGCCGATCGGGATCGACCTCGGCGCGGGAGTCGCTCTACCGGCCGCTCCTGAACGAGAACGTCGTCATCACCGCGGGGGCCACCGGCCTCCTGCCCGGCAGGCGGGTTCGACGACATCTACTCCTCGGTCTGCGGCGTTCCCGGCTGCGGGGCCGAGAGCAAGAAGCTCTGGAACGCGTTCGTCCAGGTCAAGCTCACGTATTAGAGGGGTCTCATGCGATCGTCGCATTGTTGCGCTCTTCGCTCCTCGGCCCTCGCGGGGACCCCTCTCCTCCTCCGCTCACCGCGGGGGCTCGCCCAGGCTCCCGTCTCGCCCCTCTCCACGCAGTCGCAGGAGGAGGCCGACCGCAAGAGCGTCGGCTGCTTGTCCTGCCACACCCAGAGCGACGCGCGGACCATGCACGCCTCGCCCTCGGTGCGGCTCGGCTGCACCGACTGCCACGGCGGCGACGCGGGGGTCAAGGCCGCGGGGGCCCGGGGCTCCCGGCCGTACGAGGAAGCCCAGGGCGCGGCCCACGTCGCGCCCCGGAACCGGGACGTCTGGAAGAGCGCCGCCAACCCCGAGCGGTCCTACACCGCGCTGCTCGAGGAGGACCTGGAGTTCGTGCGCTTCGTCAACCCGGGTGACCTGCGCGCGGCCCCCACGTCGTGCGGGCCCTGTCACCGCGACGAGGTGCGGAACGTCTCGAAGAGCATGATGACGCACGGCGGGCATGCTCTACGGGGCCGCCCTCTACAACAACGGCGTCCTGCCCGGAAAGGACACGATCGTGGGCGAGAGCTACGGACCGGACGGCCGGCCCCGCATCCTGCAGACCGTCCCCGCCCCCAGCGCGGAGGAGACGCGGGACAAGGGCGTGCTCGCCGCAGCTCGTCCCCTTCCCGCGCTGGGAGCTGGGCCAGACCGGGAACCCCTTCCGAGTCTTCGAGCGCGGCGGGCGCCGCCGGCTCGAGGTCGGGCTCCCCGACCCCTTCGAGGAGCCGGGCAAGCCCGACAAGGGACTCTCCCCGCGAGGCCCGGGGACGCTCAACCGGACCGATCCCTTGATCCTGGGCGCACAGAAGACGCGTCTCCTCGACCCCATGCTGTCGCTCCTCGGCACCAACGATCATCCCGGTGACTACCGGTCGAGCGGCTGCTCGGCCTGCCACGTGGTCTACGCCAACGACCGATCGAAGTCGAACTCCGGGCCCTACGCGTCCTTCGGCAACCGCGGCAGGACCCAGACCGTCGACCCCACGATCGCCAAGGACGAGTCGGGCCACCCCCTCAAGCACGTCTTCACGCGCGCGATCCCCACGCAGCCAGTGCATGACCTGCCACATGCACCCGGGGACCAACATGGTCGCGACCTACCTCGGGCTACACGTGGTGGGACAACGAGGTCGACGGACAGCTCATGTACCCGAAGGAGAGCAGGAAGCTCGGTCCCGAGGAGCGCGACCGCATCGAGCGGGCGAACCCCGAGGGAGCGGCCCTGCGCGGGCTGTGGTCCGACCGCAACTTCCTGGCCGACGTCTCGACCTTGAACCCCAAGCTCAAGAACACGCAGTTCGCGGACTTCCACGGCCACGGCTGGGTCTTCCGCGCCGTCTTCAAGCAAGGACCGGAAGGGCAACCTCCTCGACGCGGGCGGCCAGACCGTCGCCGCCGACGACCCCGACCGGTTCCGCAAGGCGGTCCACCTGAAGGACATCCACCTCGAGAAGGGGATGCACTGCGTGGACTGCCACTTCAAGCAGGACAGCCACGGGAACGGCAAGCTCTACGGGGAGCCGCGCGCGGCGCATCGAGATCGACTGCATCGACTGCCACGGGACCGTTACCGCGCCCGCCACCCTGGTCACGAGCGGACCCGCCTCCCCGGGCACGGACCTTTCTGCGCTCTCGACACCCTTCGGACAGCCGCGCTTCAGCGCCCGCCGGGGAAAGGTCACGCAGCGGAGCATGGTCACGGACGGAGTGGAATGGGACGTGCCACAGGTCCTGGACTCAATCACCCCCGGGAACCCCCGTTATTCCGAGCGGTCGCGGCTGGCCAAGACGATCCAGCGCGACGGCACGACGTGGGGGGACGCGGGAGTGGACCCCAAGGCCCTCGCCCACGCCAACTCCAGCATGACGTGCTACGCCTGCCACTCCGCGTGGACCACGAGCTGCTTCGGCTGCCACCTCTCGATGCGCGCGAACCAGAGCAAGCCGAACCTGCACAACGAAGGGGGGGAGAGCCGCAACTGGACGAGCTACAACTTCCAGACCCTGCGCGACGACATCTACCTCCTCGCTCGGGACGGCACCGTCACGAAGAACCGCATCGCCCCCGCCCGCTCCGCGTGCGCGGTGGTCGTCTCTTCGCAGAACCAGAACCGGGAGTGGATCTACTCGCAGCAGCAGACGGTGTCCTCGGCCGGTTTCGCGGGCACCGCGTTCTCCACGTACGTCCCCCACACGGTGCGCGGCAGGGAGACCCGCGGCTGCGCGGACTGCCACGTGGCGCGGAGCGGCGACAACAACGCCTGGATGGCCCAGCTCCTGATGCAGGGGACCGGCCTCCTGAACTTCATCGGGCGCTACGCCTACGTGGGCGAGGGCCATCACGGCTTCGAGGCGGTGGCGGTGACGGAGCGCGAGGAGCCGCAAGCGGTGATCGGGAGCCGGCTCCACGAGCTCGCCTTCCCCGAGGAGTACCGGGCCCACCGGGCGGGGGGCGCGCGCCTGCGCGAGGCCTACCACCACGGGGGCGACGTGGTCTCGCTGCAGCTCCGGGGCGAGTACCTCTTCGCGGCTCAGGGCAAGGACGGCCTCCGCATCTACGACGTGGCCCAGGTGGACCACAAGGGGTTCAGCGAGCGGCTCGTCTCCGCCCCCGTCTCCCCGCTGGGCCAGCGCCTCTACGTCGGGACGAAGGACGCGACCTCGGTGGCCCTTCCCTCCACGATGGCAATCGACCCCGCGCGGTCGGTGGAGGCGGCCAACCAGGAGCAGCGGGTGCACCCGCTCTACGACTACGCCTACGTCACGGACCGCGAAGAGGGCCTGGTGATCGTGGGCCCCCTCCATGCCCTGCTGGACGGTGACCCGCGGAACAACTTCGTCTACCGCATGGGCACCTTCAACGGGGGAGGAGCCCTCGCCGGGGCCACGTCCATGGCCCTCGCGGGCACGGTGGGCTACGTGACCACCCCGCACCAGCTCGTGGTGCTCGCCCTCGACGATCCCGTGCGGCCCAAGGTCATCGCCCGTCTGCCCTTCAACGGGCCCCGCGCGGTGGCCGTCCAGTTCCGCTATGCCTTCGTGCTCGACCGCGACGGCCTGAAGGTGGTGGACGTGACCTTCCCCACGGCGCCCCTCCTCGTGGAGGGAGCCCGCGTGCCCCTCGCGGACGCTCGCGGCCTCTACTTGGCCCGGACCTGGGCCTACGTGGCCGCGGGCCGCGACGGCCTCGCCCTCGTCGACATCGAGAAGCCGGAGAGCCCGCGCCTCGACCGCACCTGGAACGCGGGGGGAGCCCTGAGCGACACAAACGACGTGAAGGTGGGCATGACGAACGGCAGCGCGTTCGCCTACGTCGCGGACGGCGCAAATGGCCTTCGTGTCGTCCAGATCATCTCCGCCAACGACACCCCGGGAGCCTACGGGTTCAGCCCGCGCCCCACGCCCGAGCTGGTGGCGACGTACCCGACGCACGGGCCGGCGCTCGCCCTCTCTCGCGGTGTCGATCGGGACCGTGCCGTGGACGAGAGCGGCAACCAGCTCGCGGTCTTCGGCCGCCGGGGAGCCCGCCCCCTCAACCGGGAGGAGCAGCAGCGGATGTACCTGCGTTCCGGCCGTCTCTACTCCGTCGGCGACGAGCCGCCGGGCAAGCCGGCCGAAGCGCGACGGGCCGAGGGTCGGTAGAATGCCAAGAAACGATCGCTAAAGTATTGTTAAATAAACTCTTACGGGTGCCCTGTCACGACCTGTGACACAGCTCCCTGAACCTTTGACACTCCCTCCACGTCGAATCTGTTGGAGGGTACGGACATGGCCACCTCGATGCTGGCCGTAAGCGCGACCTGCCCGCTCTGTGGCGCGCCCGTTCTCGCCGTAAACGGACTCGGACGAGTCGAGTCCGACGACGTGCACCCGGTCGCCCTGGGGCACGGCAGCGCGGGCTATTCGCTGTGCGACGGCTGCGGAGTGCTCGCCGACCTTCCCACCAACCTCACGCTGAACTGATCCGCGCGCGGCGTTCAAGGCTTGACGCCGTACCCCCGGCGGGGGCACACTCTCGGTCCAACGTCGAACGTCGCACGGTCGGAGCACGGCTCGCGAGCCGGCACCGCAACCGCTCCTGGAGGTAGAAGACATGGTGGACGACAGGCCCGTGGGCTCCCTGGGGCCCATGGCAACACCCGAACCTGCTGCGCCGGCGGCCCCCGTGACGATCCCCGCGCCCAAGGCTCCGAAGAAGAAGGCGGCGGCGCGCAAGGCCAAGAAGAAGAAGACGGCCAAGAAGGCCGGAGGGAAGAAGGCAAAGCGGGTCAAGAAGGCAAAGCGGGTCAAGAAGGCCAAGAAGTCGGGACGCAAGAAGGCCGCGCGCAAGGGGCGCAAGAAGGCGGGACGGAAGAAGCGTTAGTCCCCGAGCCGTACCGGCCGGATACAAAGGGGGCGCTCCGGCGCCCCCTTCTTCATTCCGCTCCCCAGGGAAGGATCGCGGTCTTGAGCCCGTCGCCCCCGCGGGCCAGGTGGGCGAGCACCTCGGGCAGCTGTTCGAGCGGCGCCTCCGCGGTGATGAAGGCATTCGGGTCGAGGTGGCCGTCGGCGATGAGCCGGAAGGCCTTGCGGATGCTCTCCGGGGTGTGGTGGAACGTAGACTTGATGGTCAGCTCCTGATAGTGGAGCCGCTGCGAGTCGATGCCGATGCTGGTGTCGGCCGGGCACCCGCCGAAGAGGTTGACGACCCCGCCTTTGCGCACGGCCCGCACCGCCGCCTCGCAGGTCTCGGGCAGGCCGACCGCTTCGATCACCACGTCGGGGCCGCGCCCGCCGGGGCTTCGCTCCCGCAGCAGCTCGGCGAGGTCGCCGAGGGCGGGCGCGGTCACCGTCGATTCCGCCCCCAGCTCGCGCGCCTTCTCCAGCCGCAGGGAGTTGCGGCCCGCGGCCACCACGTGCGCACCGCGCATCCGGGCGAGGGCCACGAACATGAGACCGATCGGTCCCGTTCCGATGACGGCGACGGACTGGCCGCGGCCGATCCAGCTCTCCTCGACTCCGCGCACGACGCAGGCCAGCGGCTCGACCATCGCTGCCTCGCGGAAGGTCAGGCCCTCTTCGAGCGGGATCAGGTTGTGCTGGACGAGGCGCGCCGGGATCCGTGCGAACTCGGCGTAGGCGCCGTTCCAGAAGAGCAGGTCGTCGCAGAGGCTGGGCATGTCGTGCCGGCAGAAGTGGCACTCCCCGCAGGGAGCGGAGTTCGCGACCACCACCGGCGTCCCCGGCTCCACTCCCGCCACTCCCGGCCCCACTTCCTCCACCACCCCGGCGACCTCGTGGCCGAACACCGCCGGCGGCACGATCATGCGGGCGTGATAGCCCCGCCGGAAGACCTTGACGTCGGTGCCGCAGGTGAGGGCGGCCCGAGTGCGCAGGAGCACTTCGCCCGGCCCCACTGGAGGGATGTCCACTCTCTCGACGCGCACGTCTTCCTTCCCGTAGAGGACGGCCGCCTTCATGCGGGCTGGCAAATGGTCACCTCGCTGCGGTCCCGTGGGGTTCCAGCACCACCTTGAGCGTGCCCCGCTCCGGCCGCGAGGCGAGCGCGAAAGCGTCGAGCGCCCGATCGAGGGGGAAGCGGTGCGTGACGAGCTCGCGCACCCGGACCTCGCGGGAGAAGACCAGGCGCGCGGCCAGATCCTGGACGTCGACGGAAGCGCTGTAGGAAGTCAGGATCTCCTTCTCCGAGGCGCATAGGGCGCCCAGGTCCACTTCCGCCGTTTCTCCGGGGGACGTCGTAGCGAACACCATGATACGCCCGGCGGGTCGCACGGCGTCAAATGCCTGGCGGAAAGCGGCGGGGCCCACCGCGGCCAGGAAAACGCAGTCGACCCCGCGTCCTTCCGTCAATCCCCGGACCTCGCCGGGGACGTCCGTCGTGGCGTCGAGGGCGGCCGCGGCCCCCAGGGCGCGGCCGAGCACGAGGCGCTCCGGCACCGTGTCGGAGGCGAAGACCTCGGCCCCCGCCCATCGCGCGAGCTGAAGGAGCAGCAGGCCAATCGGCCCCTGGCCGACCACGAGCACCGTCTGCCCCTTCTCGATTCCCGCCTTGCGCACCGCCTTGAGGCAGGTGTTGACCGGCTCGACGAAGAGCGCTTCCTCGTCGGCCACCCCGTCGGGGACGGGGATCGCCCCCCCTTCCACGATCCAGGGAAGCGCCTTGACGAACTGGGCGTAACCCCCCCCCGAGGGCTCGAAGCCCGCCGTGGTGCCGTTCTTCTTGTAGGTCTCGCATTGCGCGTAGGCGCGGTGGCGGCAGTAGAAGCAGGAACGGCAGGGGACGTGGTGGTGGAGGACGACCCGGTCACCCTCCCGGAACCGCTCGACCCCCCGGCCCACCCCGGCCACGGCGCCCGCTATCTCGTGGCCGAAGACTCGGGGGCCGGGGAGGCGGCCCTGGTGGATCTTCTTGAGGTCGGTGCCGCAGATGCCCGAGGCCAGGACGCGCACCAGGATCTCTCCGCTCCCGGGGACGGGGAGGGGCAGCTCCTCGACGCGGAGGTCGTCCGCGCCGCGATAGACGACGGCCTTCATTCATCGACCCCCGATGAGGAGAGGGGAATCCTGTCGCGAGCACGGCCCCGCGTCTCGATGCTGTTACCCGCCGAAAAGGCCCTTCAGCACGAAGAAGCACGTTCTCCTTCCGCTCGCGCAGCCGTCGGTAGAAGTACGGGATCCAGTGGGTGCCGAAGGGGACGTAGATGCGCACGTTCTGGCCCGCGGCCACCAGCTCGTCCCAGCGCTGGAGCCGCAGCCCGTAGAGCATCTGGAACTCGAAGCGCGACGAGGGGATCTTCTGCTCCCGCGCGTAGACCAGGGCGTCCTGGACGAGCTCCTCGTCGTGGGTGGCGAGCGCGGGATAGTGGCCGCCGTCGAGGAGGACCCGCGCGCACTTCTTGAAGCTCTTGCGGATGTCGTCCATGTCCACCCAGGCGATGCTCTCCGGTTCCTTGTACGCCCCCTTGCAGAGGCGGACCCGGTCGCCCCTCCGCGCCGCTTCCGCCACGTCCTCGGCGGTGCGGTGCAGGTAGGCCTGGAGCACGATCCCCACGTTGTCGTAGCGCTTGCGCAGCGCGTGGAAGATCTCGATCGTGTCCTGGGTGAGCTTCGAGCCTTCCATGTCGAGGCGGACGAACCCCCCCACGTCCTTGGCCGTCTCCAGGATCGAGGCGGCCTGCTCGAGGCAGAAATCCCTGGAGATCTCCTGCCCCATCGAGGACAGCTTGATCGAGACGTTCCGGTCGACGCCTTCCGGGATCAAGCGCAGCAGGGAGCGGGCCGACTCCGCGGCCCGCCGCGCGGTCGGCTCGTCGAGCACGTCCTCGCCGAGCTCGTCGAAGGTGGACCGGATCCCCCGGGCCGCCAGCGCCCGTCCGGCGCGGACCGCGTCCTCGGGCCCTTCTCCCGCGACGAATCGGCGGGCCAGGAAGGTGAGCGCTTTCACGAGCCGCCATTCTAGCAGGCGATGCGAAAGTCGCGGCTCTGCCGGACCGGCGGCGGGGGAGGGCAAAATTGACGGCTCTCTTGCCCCTGTCGTAACCTCGCGCGGAGATAGCCAACGTGGAGCGCCTCCCCGATCGCGACCGAGAGGGCCGAGCGTGAGCTGCGCTCTCTGCGGCGCGGACGACGCGGAGCAGGAAGGGGGGCTCTGCCCCGCCTGCGACCGGCTCTCCTCCTTCTTCACCCGGACGCTCGACAAGGAGGACCGGACCCAGGACAACGCCACTGGTCCCGCGAGCGAGCTGCCTCCCCCGGGCGGGCGCTTCGCCCCCGGTCAGCCGTTCGGCGACCGCTACACGGTGGTGGAGCAGGTGGGGGCGGGCGGGATGGGGCAGGTCTACAAGGCCATCGACCGCCAGCTCAATCGCACGGTGGCCCTGAAGCTCATCCGCCCCGGGCTCCAGGCGCGCCTGGGCGCGCTCCAACGCTTCCGCCGCGAGCTGGTCCTGGCCCAGCAGGTGTCGCATCCCAACGTCTGCCGCGTGCACGACCTCGGCGAGGTCGAGGGGATCCTCTACATCACGATGGAATTCGTGACCGGGCAGACCCTCGACGACCTCATCCGGTCCATGGGCCACCTCTCCCCCCGGCAGACGATCGCGATCGGACGGCAGGTGTGCGCGGGCCTGCAGGCCATTCACGTCCAGAACATCGTTCATCGCGACCTCAAGCCGGGGAACATCATGGTGGACCGGGGCGGCCACGCGGTAGTGATGGACTTCGGCATGGCCCTCCACCACGGCGACGACCGGCTCACCAGCGAAGGCTCGGTGCTCGGGACCCTCGCCTACCTCTCCCCCGAGCACGCACGCGGCCACCCCACGGACGTGCGGTCCGACATCTATGCGCTGGGCGTCATCTTCTACGAGATGCTGTCGGGCCGTCGGCCGCCCGGAGACGGCGGCCCCCTCCCCCTCGCCCTGCGCGAGGCGAGCGAGCGCTGCCCTCCCCCCAGCCACTTCATCCCCGAGGTCCCCGCCGCCCTCGATGCGGTGGTGCTCCGCTGCCTGCAGCGGGACGCGGCCATCCGCTACTCCTCCGCGACCGAGCTCGAGCAGGGACTCACCCATGCCGCGGCCGCGCTGTCCACCACGCTCATGCCCGCGGCCGCCACCACCTCCATCACGCGACCCGTCGCCTCCTCGCGCGCCCGCCGCGGGCTGAGCATCGGGGGGGCGGTGCTCGCGGCGTCGCTCATCTGGGCGGTCGCCCGGTACGTTTCGCCTCCGAGTGCGCGCCCGCCCCGGCCGCGGTTGGCCGTGGCCCTGCTCCCCCTCGAGTACCAGGGAGCGCCCGAGAGCTCCTGGCTCAAGGACCTCGTCCCCAAGGGCGTGGGCGACAGCCTGCGGGCCTACACCGGGATCGACGTGGTCCCCTTCGCTTCCAGCCACGCCTACGGGCCCGACGAAGACCCCAAGTCGGTGGCGGCCCAGCTCGGAGTCGATGCGGTCGTGCGCGGGAGCATTCGCGTACACGACCAGAAGGTGGAGGCGGAGCTGCGGGGCTGGAGGGGAGACGGGCGCGAGGTCCTCCCCGTCCGGGTCGAGGCCGCCGCGGACAAGGTCTTCGGACAGAACGAGGCCCTGGCCGCCCAGCTCCTGGAAGCCCTGGGTGTCCGCGGCACAAGGCCCCCCGTGCCCCCGCGAGACCCTCGGGCGCTGGAGGCGTACCTCAAGGGCCAGTCCTACCTCGAGGGCTGGGACGTGGAGCGGAACGACGTGAAGGCCGAGGAAGCGTTCTCCGCCGCGCTGCGCAGCGACGAGAGCTTCGCGGACGCCCACGCCGGGCTGGCCGCGGCCCTCTGGCGGCGATACCTGCAGACGAGCGAGGCCTCGCTCGTGGAGCGCGCGCTCGGCGAGGCCCAGCGGGCGGTGTCCCTGGCCCCTTCGCTCCCCGAGGCGCATCTCGCCCTGGGCATCACGCTTCTCGGCCGGGGGCGCTCTGCGGAAGCGGCGGCCGCGTTCCAGGAGGCGCGCAAGCTCGCCCCCGCCGACGACGCCGCCTGCCGGCAGATGGCTCGCGCCTACAACGCCCTGAAGCGCAACGACGAGGCGGAGAAGCTCTACCAGCAGGCCATCGACCTGCGCCCGGGATACTGGGAGAACTACAACGCCAAGGCCTCGTTCTACGTGCGCACGGGCCGGCTCCGCGAGGCCAAGGATCTCTACGGCAAGGTCATCGAGCTGCGTCCGCTGAGCATCGCCGCCTTCAACAACAAGGCCGCCGTGCACATCATGGACGGCGAGCCCGAGGCGGCGGAGCCGCTGCTCAAGGCCGCGCTCCAGCTCGGCCCGAGCGCCGAGGTCCGGACCAACCTCGGGTTCGTGCTCTACGCCCAGGGGAAGTTCGAGGAGGCCGCCGAGCAGTACCAGGCCGCGATCGAAGGAGGCGTCACTCGCGCGGAGACCTACGGGAGCCTGGGCGACGCCTACCGCCAGGCGGGGCGCCTGCCCGAGGCCCGCGCCGCCTACGACAAGGCCATCGAGCAGGCGGAGGCTCGCCTGAGGGTCAACCCCGACGACTCGGTGCTCCGCTCCGCCCTGGCCTGGTTCCTCGCCGGGGCGCAGCGATGTCCACTGGCCACCCGCGAGGCCGCACGCGCGGTAGGAGGCGGACAGACGGAAGGGACGACGCACTACTACGCGGCCGTGGCCTATGCGCTCTGCGGGGACCGGGCCAAGGCGGTGCGCGAGACCGTGCGGGCGCTCGACGGCAAGGTCGTCGCGGACGTGCGCACGAACCTCGACCTCAAGGTCGTCCGCGCCGATCCTGCGGTGGCCAGCCGCCTGCGACCTACTCCATGATGATGATGGCGGGATCGATCGCGGTCTTCTGCTTGTTCTCCCGGTCCCGCAGCACCACGTCGTACTTCCAGACCTCGCGGGGTCCGGTCTCCGCGAGGCTGCCCGCCCGCAGCGTCTTGTTGGCCGTGCCGACGTAGCGCCCCTGCACGACCGTGTCCGCGGGGGGGCCGAAGGGTCCCTTCCGGGTGTCCTGGACGCGGAAGTCGATCTCCAGGGTGTACCCGTCGGGCAGCGAGCCGATGACCCACTGGAAGGGCTGCTTGAGCGAGGCCTGGCGCGAGACGATGGCCACCGCGCGGTCCACCGTGATCGTGTTGCCGTCGCTGCTGAGGTTGACCTGGGTGTCCGGACCGTACTCCGGCGGCCAGGCGGCCGGCTTCCGCGTCTCTCCCCCACAAAGGGTCACGCCGGCGACGGCGAGGACGCTGAGCACGCCAAAGGCCAGCTTGCCGAATCGCGTCATCTCTCCTCCTTGTTCCCGACCCGTCCGATGGACGAAAGCGGTCATTCCTATACCGCTTCCCGGTCAGTCTTTCAAGAAGAGACTTCGCGCGGGGGGTCAGGAACGGGCGGCTCGAGAGGGGAAGGCGGCGGTGGACTGCTCGATCTCCCGGCCGATCTCGTCCCGCAGCGACGCCGGCTTGACCACGCGCACGTGGGGCAGGAAGCCCTTCACCCACGCCTTGAGCTCCCAGCCCGGCGCGACTTCCATGCGGAGGACGACGGAGCCGTCGGCCTTCTCCTCCATCTGCTGGCTCTCGTGCCAGACCCGCTCGCGGATGTAGCCGGCCATCTCCGCCGCGAACACGAGCTCCACCGCCTCCGGCCGCCCTCCCGCGATGCCGAAAGCGCCCCGCGCGTACTCGGACACGCTGAAGTCCTTCGGGGTCTCGAAGGTCGCCTCGAGGACATCGATCTTCTGCACGCGCTCCACCGCGAAGGTCCGCACCTCCCGGTACTCGTGGGCGCGCGCGTAGAGGTAGAGCCCACCGCGGTAGTAGACGAGCCGGTAGGGATCGATCGTGTAGTCCTTCGTCTTCTTGCTGTTGAAAGAGAAGTAGTGGATGCGGGTCTGGCGCTGGTGGAGGATGGCGTCGATGAGGCCGGCGATCACGTCCTGCTTCTGCGAGTAGTCCTTGAAGGGGTCGGGCCGCGCGGAGAACAGGTCCTGGATGCGCGCGAGGTAGGGCAGGCTGCGCGCAGGCAGGGCCTCCCGGATCTTGCCGAAGGCCGACTCGAGGTCGGAGGCGAAGGGCGCGCCCCCCAGGAACGACATCAGGTTCTTGCCGAAATAGAGCGCGGAGAGCTCGGCGAGGGTGAAGCTCTGGGTCAGGCGCTGCTTGTAGCCTTCGACGAGGCGCCACACCTTGCGCCCGTCGATGCGGTCGTCGTAGAGCGGGAACCCCGCCTCCTGCAGCGCCTCGATGTCGCGCCGGATGGTGCGCTCGGTGACGCCGTACTGGTCGGCGAGCTCGCCCGCGGTGGTGTAGCGCCCGGCCTCGATCGTCTTGAGGATCTTCCACTGGCGGATGACCTCGGCGTTGCGCAATCTTTCTCCCTCGCGGCGGGATTCTAGCCTATACTCGCCCCACCCCACTTCCCGGAGGATGCGGATGTCGGACCGTCTTCCCCGGCTCGGCGACGTCATCGACGACTACTGCCCGCGGTGCCGGCTGCTCCTCAACCACGACGTGACCAGCCTGTTCGACGGGGCGGTGGCCAAGGTGACCTGCCGGACCTGCCACAACACCCACGACTACCGCAACGCCGAGGTCCCTCCCAAGCGCAGCAAGAAGAAGGACGAGAAGAAGAACCTCATCGACCAGGTCCTGGCCGGCATGCCCCTCCCCCCGCTCCCCCTCCCCCTCCCGCCGTCCCCCTCAAGAAAAAGCGCGACCTCTGGGCCGAGGTGGAGCGCCTCAAGAAGAAGTAAGTGCGAGCGGTCGACATCATCCAGCGCAAGCGGGATGGTCTCGAGCTGTCGCGCGAGGAGATCGACTTCGTCGTCCGCGGCTACACCGAAGGACGCGTCCCCGACTACCAGGCCTCGGCCCTGGCCATGGCCGTCTTCTTCCGGGGGATGACTGCCCGCGGAGACCGTGGCCCTCACGGAGTCGATGATGCGCACGGGCGAGGTCCTGGACTTCGCGGACCTCCCCGGGCCCAAGGTGGACAAGCACTCGACGGGAGGGGTCGGGGACAAGACGAGCCTCATCCTCGCCCCCCTCGCCGCCGCCTGCGGCGTGTACGTGCCCATGATCTCCGGGCGTGGGCTCGGCCACACCGGGGGGACACTCGACAAGCTGGAGTCCATCCCCGGCTTCCGGGTCCGGCTCTCCCTCGCCGAGTTCCGCGAGGTGCTCACGCCAGGCCAAGCTCGGCCTCATCGGCCAGACCCCGGAGATCGCCCCCGCGGACAAGAAGCTCTACGCGCTGCGCGACGTCACCGGCACGGTGGAGAGCCGGCCCCTGATCGCCGCCTCCATCATGAGCAAGAAGATGGCGGAGGGGATCGACGCGCTCGTGCTCGACGTGAAGACCGGAGACGGCGCGTTCATGAAGGCGTTCGAAGACAGCAAGGCCCTGGCTGAGACCATGGTCGAGATCGGCCGCGGCATGGGCAAGAAGGTGGCTGCGCTCATCACGGACATGGAGCAGCCCCTCGGCCTGGCGGTGGGCAACGCGCTCGAGGTGGTGGAGTGCCTGGACACCCTGAAGGGCCGCGGACCGAAGGATCTGGAGTCGCTCTCCCTGGAGCTCGCGGCCTGGATGCTCCACCTGGGAGGGGTGACCGCCACCCTCGACGCGGCCCGCATCCACGCGCGCGACGCGCTCCACTCGGGGGCCGGCCTCCGCAAGTTCCGCGAGGTGGTGGCGCTCCAGGGCGGCGATCCGCGGGTGTGCGACGATCCCCAGCTCCTGCCCCGCGCCCGCGAGGTGATCCCCCTCAAGGCGGAGAAGGACGCCCGGGTGGTCGCGATCGGCTGCCGCGCGGTGGGCCAGGCGGCCATGCTCCTCGGGGCGGGCCGGGAGACCGTGGACAGCGTGATCGACCCCGCGGTCGGCCTCGTGCTGCACAAGAAGGTCGGCGATCTCGTGATCGTGGGCGAGCCCTACGCCACCCTGCACGTCAACGATCGCGACCGCCTGGAAGAAGTGCGTGCGCTGTTGAAGGAAGCGATCCGCTTCGGCCCCGAGGCCCCCGCCCGCACCCGTCTCATCCACCACGTGATCGGCTGACCGACAGCTCCCGGAGGACGCCTTGATCCTGCTCCCGCTTCTCGTCTCCCCCGCCGCGGAGGCGCTCGCCCGCCTGAAGGACGGAGGCCTCGACCTGAGCCTGCCCGAACGCGCCATGGGTCTCGTGGGCATCGTGGCGATGGTGTTCATCGCCTGGCTCCTGAGCTACGACCGGGCGCGCTTCCCCTGGAGACTCGTCCTCACCGGGCTCGCCCTCCAGGCCCTCTTCGGCTTCCTCGTGCTCAAGACCGCCCCCGGCCTCTGGTTCTTCGAGCGCGTGGGGGAGATCGTGAACGGCCTCCTGGGCTTCACGGTGAAGGGATCGAGCTTCGTGTTCGGCAACCTCGTCCAGAACGAGCTGCCCGTGGGTGTCCCCGCGGCGGGGGGCACCCTGGATACCTCCGCCGGGTTCGTGGCCAAGAGCCTCTCTTTCTTCGCCTTCGCCGCCCTGCCCGCCATCATCTTCGTCTCCTCGCTTACCGCCGTGCTCTACCACCTGGGCCTGATGCAGCGCGTGGTCCAGGGCATCGCCTGGGCCATGCAGCGGACGCTCAAGACCTCGGGGGCGGAGACGCTCAACGCGAGCGCCAACATCTTCATGGGACAGACGGAGGCGCCCCTCTTCATCAAGCCCTTCGTGCCCGGCCTGACCCAGTCCGAGCTGGTCACGGTCATGACCTCGGGCTTCGCCACCGCGGCCATCGGCGTGCTCGCCGCCTACACCTTCCTCCTGCAACCCGTCTTCCCGGGCATCGGGGGCCACCTGCTGGCGGCGAGCGTGATGAACGCCATCGCCTCCCTCTACTTCGCCAAGATCATCCATCCCGAGACGGGGGTCCCCGCTTCCAAGGACTCCCTCCACATCGCGGTGGAGAAGACGGACGCCAACGTGATCGACGCCGCGGCCAGCGGCGCCGCCCTCGGGCTGCGCCTGGCCCTGAACGTGGGGGGCATGCTCATCGCATTCATCGCCCTCATCGCCATGCTGAACTTCGGCGTGGGCTGGCTGGGCACCCGCGCGGGTCTGCCCGACCTCACGATCCAATCGATCCTGGGCACCGTGCTGAGGCCCCTCGCCTTCGTGATGGGCGTACCCTGGCCGGACACGGGCTACGTGGGCGGCCTCATCGGGGTGAAGACCACCGTCAACGAGTTCGTGGCCTACGCCCAGTTCGCGGACGACTTGAAGACGGGGACGCTCGTCCTCGCTCCGCGCAGCGCGATCGTGATCGCCTACTCGCTCCTCGGCTTCGCGAACTTCTCGAGCATCGGGATCCAGATAGCGGGAATCGGCGGCATGGCCCCGGACCGCCGCTCGGATTTCGCGCGCTACGGGATGCGAGCCATGATCGCCGGCCACCTCGCCGCTTTCGTGAGCGCCTGCCTGGCGGGGATGATGCTGTGAGCCGGCTCCTCGAGCAGCTCGCCGAAGCCGTTCGCTTCATCCAGGGCCGGACGCCGCTTCGGCCCGCGATCGGGCTCGTGCTCGGCTCCGGCCTGGGGGCGTTCGCGAAGACGCTCGACCGGGCCACCACGATCCCCTACCGTGACATCCCCCACTTTCCCGCCTCCACCGCGATCGGGCACAAGGGCGAGCTCGTGATCGGCCATGCCCAGGGCGTGCCCGTGGCCGTGATGTCGGGCCGCGTGCACTACTACGAGGGCCACTCGATCGCGGACGTGGTCTTCCCCGTGCGCGTGCTCGGCCGGATGGGGGTGAAGATCCTGGTCATGACCAACGCTGCGGGCAGCGTCAACGTGAACTACAAGCCGGGGGAGCTGATGATCATCGAGGACCACATCAACCTGATGGGCGTGAACCCCCTCGTGGGCCCCAACGAAGAGGAGCTCGGCCTGCGCTTCTTCGACCTGTCCGACGCCTACGATACCCGGCTGGGCGAGATCGCGGAGAAGGCCTGCCGGGCGGTGGCCATGACCGTGCGGCGGGGCGTGTACATCGCGTTTGCCGGGCCCTCCTACGAGACCCCCGCCGAGATCCGCATGTCGCGCACGCTGGGGGCGGACGCGGTCGGCATGTCCACGGTGCCCGAGGTGATCGCCGCCCGCCACATGGGGATCCGGTTGCTCGGGATCTCCTGCATCACGAACATGGCCGCAGGCGTCCTCAAGAAGAAGCTGGACCACAAGGAGGTCCTGGAGGTAGGCGAGAAGGTGAAGGCGGGACTCATGGACGTGCTGGGACGCATCCTCATCGAGGCGGCGAAGCAGGCATGAAGAAGAAAAGGACGAAGCCCCCTCCGAGGCGCGACCCCCATCGCGCCGACCTCGTCCGGCTCGCCGCGGCGGCGCGGCTCAAGGCCTACGCCCCCTTCTCCCGCTTCAAGGTCGGCGCCGCGCTCCGCACGCGCGCGGGCGAGATCGTGACCGGCTGCAACATCGAGAACGCGACCTACGGCCTCACGGTCTGCGCGGAGCGCGTAGCGGTGATGAAGGCGATCTCCGAGGGGATCCGCGGCTTCGACGCGGTGGCGGTGGTGGCCCGGTCCAGGCGCCCCACCGCCCCCTGCGGCCCCTGCCGGCAGATCCTCTGGGAGTTCTGCGGCGACATCTGGGTGCACATGGCCGACGTGGGCGGGAAGGTGGTGAGCCACCGGCTGAAGGAGCTGCTGCCCCTGCCCTTCGACGCCCGCAACCTGTGAGCGGCGCGGCCGGGGGGCGCTGGGCGCGCCTGCTCACCGAGCAGCGCAGCCCCCGCAGTCGCCGCCTCGACACGCTCTCCACGGAGCGAGTGGTGGCGTTGCTCCTCGACGAGGACCGGCGCGCCCTCGTGGCCACGGCGCGACAGAAGCGCGCCCTCGCGCGTGCGGCCACGCTCCTTGCCCGCACGCTCGAAGGCGGCGGCGACGTCGTGTTCCTCGGCGCAGGCACGAGCGGCCGTCTGGGCGTGCTCGAGGCCGCGGAGTGCCCGCCCACTTTCGGCAGCGACCCCCGACGGATCCGCGCGGTGATGGCCGGGGGACGCGCTTCCGTCTTCCGGTCGCGCGAAGGCGCGGAGGACAGGAAGGATCACGGCCGTCGCGAGGGCCGGCGCCTGCGGAAGAGCGACCTCCTGGTGGGAATCTCCGCGAGCTCGATCACCCCTTTCGTCCGCGGCGCGCTCCAGGGCGCACGCACCCGCGGCGCCCGGACCATCCTCGTCACCTGCGCGCCCGCGCGCGGCCTCCGCCGCCTGGCCGACGTGGTGGTGGCCATCGCGAGCGGCCCCGAAGTGCTGACGGGATCGACCCGACTCAAGGCCGGCTCCGCCACCAAGGCCGCGCTCAACGCCCTCACCACCGCCGCGATGGTCCGGCTGGGAAAGACCTACGAGAACCTCATGGTCGACCTCAGGCCCACCTCGGCCAAGCTCGTCGACCGCAGCCGCCGCATCGTGGCCGCGGCCGCGCGCGTGGACGCGGCCATGGCCCGCCGCCTGCTGCGCGCCGCCGGAGGCGAGGTCAAGACCGCGATCGTGATGGGGCGGCTCGGGGTGGACGCCGACACAGCCCGTCGCCGCTTGGGGGCCGCGCGCGGCCGAGTCCGGCTCGCCCTCGACTGATCCGCCGGTCAGGAGACCAGGGCCTCGAATCCCAGAGCGAAAAGCAGCGCGCGCCCGACGTCCGCCATGCGCTCCCGCCGGAGGACGGTGATGACGGGGCCGAGCCGGCCCCTGGCCACCGTCTGCATATGATCGAGGTTGACGGCGCAGTCGCGCGGCACGCCGTCCGCGGCCGTGAGCAGCACCTCCGAAGGAATGTCGCGGATGGTCGAAGTGAGCGGTGCCACCGTGACCTCGGCCAGGAAGGCCAGCGCCGAGTCGCGGGTCAGGACGAGCACGGGACGACGCTTGTCGGGGCGGGTGAACTTGTACCAGCGCACCTCGCCGCGCTTCATTCGTCGCCCCAGGCCTGCTCGGGCTCCCAGCCCGTGAACTCGCCGCGTCGGACCGGTCGGCGAGCGTAGCCGCGAGCGTGTTTCCGCTCCAGCTCCTCGACCCGGATTCGCCGCAGCGCGTCGCGCAACGCCTCCCGGGTGAAGGCAGAGCGTGTCGTGCCCAGGCGCTGCACCGCTCGATCGACCTGACGCACGAGTTCGCCGTCCAGCGTCATCTGCACGGTTCGCATCGGGACCTCCGGGTCCTAGCTACTCTCATAGCTATACCCTACCACACCCCCTAGGGTGGCCCTCGTCCCCTGGCCCTGAGGGGTTCAGCTCCCGTAGACGACGATGTCCTTCAGGTTCCGATAGCGCTCGTTGTAGTCGAGCCCGTAGCCGACCACGAACAGATCCTCGATGGTGAAGCCGACGTAATCGACGGGCGTCTCCACGAGCCGGCGCGAGGGCTTGGAGAGAAGTGTCGCCACCTTCAGCGTGCGCGGCCCCCGGGCCTTCAGCACCTTGAGGAGGTAGTTCAGCGTGAGGCCGGTGTCGACGATGTCCTCCACCACCAGGAGGTCGCGGCCGTCCAGGCCCTGGTCGAGGTCTTTGATCAGCTTGACCTCCCCGGACGATTTGGTGGCGGCTCCGTAGGACGAGACGGCGATGTAGTCGAGGCTCAGGGGCAGGTCGATCTGGCGGGCCAGATCCGTCATGAAGGTACACGCGCCTTTCAGGACCCCCACGAGGTGGGGCTCCCGGCCCGCGTAGTCCCGCCCGATCTCCTGCCCCATCTCGCGGATGCGAGCCTGGATCTGGTCATTGGAAAGTAGCACCCGCATCACGCCGATTCCTCTTCGGGGCGGGCAGTATAGCCGCTTGGCCCCGGGCCCTCAACGATAGTGCCCTTTCGCCATTGACTTCCCGGGCACAGCGAAAATAGCATCTAGCCAACAAGCGACTCTGGAAAGGACCACCCAGGCGGTTTGAGACCCGTCCCAGGCTCACGACCTGATCAGGAGAAGAGAACGTGAGAAAAGCGCTTTGCATCTTCGCAGGGCTGATCGCCCTCGGCCTGCCCTCCCGTCCCGCCTTCGCCCAGTCGCAAGCCACGACGGGAGAGGTCCGGGGCAGCGTGGTCGACTCGACCGGAGCCGTCCTTCCCGGCGCCACGGTGGTCCTGAGCGACCCCACGCGAGCCATCAGCCGTACCGTGGTCACCAACGCCGAAGGCAACTTCGTGGCCCCCCTGCTCCCTCCCGGCAACTACGAGATGAGCGCCACCCTGGCCGGGTTCCAGACCACAAAGAACAAGGGCATCCACGTCACCGTGGGCTCCCAGCTCATCGTGAACATCACGCTGAAGGTGGGCGGGATGGAGGAGGCGGTGACGGTGGAGGGAGGAGCGACCGCCGTCGAGAGCAGTGCCTCCGTCCGCACCACCACCGTCGACGAGACCGCGATCACGAACCTGCCCATCAACGGCCGCCGCTTCCAGGACTTCGTCACCCTGACCCCCACCGTGCAGGTCGACCCCCAGCGCGGCCAGCTCTCGATGGCCGGCCAGCGCGGGATCAACGCCAACGTCAGCATCGACGGCGCCGACCACAACCAGCCCTTCTTCGGGGGCATCCGCGGGGGCGAGCGCTCGAACAACGCCTTCACCGTTCCCCAGGAGGCGATCCAGGAGTTCCAGGTCGTGGCTTCCGGCTACACCGCGGAGTTCGGCCGCTCCACGGGCGGGATCGTGAACGCGGTCACGAAGTCCGGCTCGAACAGCTTCCAGGGCTCCGCGTTCTACCTCAACCGGAATCGTGACTGGGCGGACGACAACGCCTTCGGGCAGGCCGCGGCGCCCACCCAGCAACAGTTCGGGGGCTCCCTCGGCGGTCCCCTCAAGAAGGACAAGGCGTATTTCTTCCTGGCCTACGAGCAGCAGACGTTCGAGAACACCCGCCAGGTGCTGTTCGGCTCGCTCTCGGGGTTCACCCCCACCGCGCAAACCCAGGAAGCCTACAACTACTACAAGTCGCTGGAGACGCCCTTCACCGCCACCAACGACGCCTGGACCATCCTCGGCCGCATCGACTACCAGTTCGGGACCAACAACCGCTTCAACATCCGTTACACCCACAGCAACAACGAGGCCCTCAACTCGAACTCCGTCGGCAACGCCCTCGACCCGGCCACGATCAGCGCGCTCTCGAACAATGGAACGGAGGAGGACAACACCAACGTCGTGGTGGCCCAGCTCACGAGCGTGCTGAAGCCGAGCCTCCTCTTCGAGGCGCGGGCCCAGTATGCCCGCGAGCAGCGTCCGCGTCTGGCCAACGCGGAGGGGACGAACGTCACGAACGGCATCGGTCGATACGGCACCGTCAGTTTCCTGCCCACGACCCAGTCCGACTGGACGGCGGGAGCGAACTTCAACGTGACCTGGATCAAGGACCAGCACACGTTCAAGGTCGGAGCGGACTACCGGCACGTCTACGTCGACCAGACCTTCGGCTTCAACCAGTTCGGCCTCTTCAACGTGTCGGGAACGACGGCGGCGGTCCTCGAGATCATGGGGGTCGGCGGGGTCACCCCCAACCGCTTCGACTCGACCGCCGTGACCTACGACCGCCAGATGGGCAACCTCCTCCTCGACTTCTCGAGCGACGAGGTCGCCTTCTTCGTCCAGGACAGCTGGAAGATCAAGCCGCACTTCACGCTGAACTACGGCCTGCGCTGGGAAGGCGCCTTCAACCCGACGCCCGTGGCCAACAACGAGTTCCTGGTCGCGCGCGTCCAGAACTTCGTTTCCCCCGTGGAGGACCGGAGGGTGGACCCCACCCAGATCCCCGACCAGCTCGACCAGTGGGGGCCGCGCGTGGGCTTCGCCTGGGACCCCACGAAGGACGGTCGCACGGTCATCCGTGGGTACACCGGGCTCTACTTCGCCCGCACGCCGGCGCTCGTCTACGCCGCGCCGATGAACAACTACCGCACCCCCGCGGGGGATCTTTCGCTGCGACTTCCCCTGATCGTTCCGGCGGGAAACCCGAACAATACCGTCTACAAGCAGCTCCTGCTGATCGGGATCAACCTCAACAACTTCGCTCTCGGCCAAGAGCCCATCCTGACCCAGCAGCAGATGTCGGCCATCGCCAGCGCTCTCGGGCTCTCCCCGAATCCGGCGGTGGGGACCGGACCCATCTCCGTCGACCCGGCCTTCAAGAACCCGCGCGCCTTCCAGGTCGGCCTGGGCGCCCAGCGTGAGCTCTGGCGCGGCGTCACCCTCGGCCTCGAGGGCGTGTACGTGAAGACGGACCGGCTGGAGCGCAACCGCGAGCTGAACCTGGCCCCGCCCGTGGTGCGGGCGTCCGACCCCGCCCAGCGGCCCTACTTCAACCGGCCCGCCACGCCGCGGCCTATCCCTGACCTGGGCGCGCTTCAGGTGCGGGAGTCGACCGCGGAGTCGAAGTACCGGGCCCTGACCTTCAGCGGCCGGGTCCAGAAGCGGTGGGGCAACATGAACATCTACTACGTGCTCAGCAAGTCCGAATCGGACGACGACAACGAGCGCGACTCGGGGGGACCGAACTACCAGGACACCTACAACCTCGGACCGGAGTGGGGACCGGCGCGCCTGGACCGCACCCACCAGTTCAACGGGTTCGTGGTGTTCTTGCTGCCCAAGGGCTTCGACATCACGAGCGGCTTCCGCTTCCTGTCCGGTCGGCCCATCGACGCGTCCATGGGCATCGACGCCAATGCCGACGGCCAGAACTTCACGGCGAACCCGGGGGGTTACTCGACGGACCGGCCCTACAGCGCCCCGGGAGTGTCCTTCACCAGGAACTCCTTCCGGAACGAGCCCTTCAAGGAGGTCAACCTCCGCGTGCAGTGGAAGTGGAACATCCGGAACCGACAGAGCATCACCTTCTCGGCCGAGGGCTTCAACGTCTTCAACTGGGACAACATCGAGCTCGCCGGGACCACGGTCCAGAACTATTGCGCGGCCCCGGTGCCGCTCAACTGCGGCTTCGGCGCGCCCACGAACCCGAACTTCCTCCAGCTCTACGACCGCAACCCCGCGTCGACCCGGTTCGGGCAGCTCCTCCTGACCAACAACCCGGGAACCCCCCGGCAGCTCCAATTGGGAATCCGCTTCCAGTTCTAGCCCGCCGCTTTCCAGTTCGAAGCCAGGGACCGCCCTCGGGGCGGTCCCTTCTTTCTGGCTCGGCCCTCCCCGCGCTCCGGCCTCTCCAGTCCAATGGACGGCGGGGGGCAAAGGTCCGGAAAAAAGGATCTTTTCTCGCCGTGCAGACGTTTGTATCGAGTGATGCCCGTGGCGCGGCGGGCGTGCGGACGTCCGCGGCGCGGCGTCCGGTATAATCGCCCGCCTGGGTATCGGGCGTCTCACCCACTGCAAAGCGGAGGTCATTTCGGAATGCCACGAACAACTCGTGCCCTGGGAGTCCTGCTGCTCGGAGGGTTCGTTGCCCTGGGGGTCCCCGCAGAGGCCCAGGAGCGGCCCGTCCTCGAGCTGTCCCTGGAGGAAACGGTCAAGCGCGCCCTCGAAAGCAACGCGGACATCCTGGTCGAGAAGTACAACCCCCAGATCTCCGCGCAGGACGTGCGGGCGGCCCAGGGATACTACGACCCCTTCCTCTCCAGCACGCTGAGCGCGAGCTCCGCCAATTCGAAAGCGAGCAACATCTTCGCGGGCGGGACATCGGTGGAGACCGACATCAAGGTCTGGAACTTCGGCGTCAGCCAGGCCGTGCCCACCGGCGGCGCCTTCAGCCTCAGCTTCAACAACAACAAGCAGGACAGCACCAACGTCTTCCAGACCTACAACCCCCTCTACAACGCGAACTTCGTGGCGGCGGCGAGCCAGCCCCTCCTCAAGAACTTCCGGATCGACTCCGCCCGGCAGCAGATCCGGGTGGCCAAGAAGAACCGCGAGATCTCCGACCTTCAGTTCCAGCAGACGGTGATCGTGGTCCTGGCCAACGCCAAGCAGCTCTACTACGACCTGATCTTCGCCATCGACAACCTGGAGGCGGCCAGGAAGAACCTGTCCCTGGCCCAGAAGCTGCTCAACGAGAACGAGATCCGGGTCAAGGTGGGGACGATGGCGCCGCTCGACGTGGTCTCCGCCCAGTCCGAGGTGGCGAGCCGCGAGGAGGGCGTGATCGTGGCCGAGAACCAGCTCTTTCAGGCGGAGGACGCGCTCAAGCAGGTGCTCTTCGCCCGCAGCCCCGAGACCTGGGCCACGCGAATCGTGCCCACCGACCGGCCCACCGCGGAGCCGGTCCCGGTGGACATCGAGGCCGCGGTGCGCATCGCGTTCGAGAAGCGCACCGACCTCGTGGGCGCGCGAAAGCAGCTCGAGCGCTCCGACTACAACGTCCAGTTCGCGAAGAACCAGACGCTCCCCCAGGTCGACCTCTTCGCGAGCTACGGGGGCGCGGGGGTGGGGGGGACGGCCATCCTCCGTGATCCCGCGGGCTCCGACAACATCGTACAGACGATCCCCGGCAGCTACGGCGATGCCGTGAGCGAGGCCTTCGCCTTCGACTTCCCGACCTGGCGGGTGGGCGTGAATTTCAGCTATGCGATCCCGAACCGCTCGGCGAAGGCGGGGGCGGCCCAGGCCCGCCTCAGCCGCGAGCAGGCCCAGGCCGCGTACGACCGTCTTCTCCTGAACGCCGCGGTGGAAGTCCGCATCGCCGGACGGGCGGTGGAGACCAATACCAAGCGCGTGGCCTCCACCCGGGCGGCCCGGACGCTCGCCGCCCAGCGCCTGGACGCGGAGGAGAAGAAGTTCGCGGCCGGGATGTCCACGAACTTCCTGGTGACGCAGGCCCAGCGCGACCTCGCCCTGGCCGAGGTGAGCGAGCTTCGAGCGGTGGCCGACTTCCGCAAGAGCGTGATCACGTTCGAGCGCGCCCAGGAAGCGGGCCTCGGCGGCGGCATCGCGGCGCTCAGCACGGGGGGCGTCACCGCTTCGACCTTCGCCGGCGGAAACGTGACCAGCAGCTCGCAGACGGGCACGGGATCCCCCAACCCCTAGAGGGGTTCGTTCCCGGGTGACCGGGGGGGGACCGGCCTCCCCCCGGTCGCCTTCACAATGTTTGACGGCGCGCTCCCGCGCTCCTCCCAACACGGGCTGTCCCTTCCGGTCTAAGCTTTGGGGGGATGAAAATGCGCCCGCGAACGGTCTGGATGGGGCTGGGCTTGGTTCTGGGTGCGGCCCTGATCGGGCTGGCCTTCCACGGCCGTGGTGAGGCCACGCGCCTGGTCACCACGCCCGTGGACCGGGGCGACATCGCCGACGTCGTCGGGGCCACGGGCGTCCTTCAGGCCGTCACCACCGTGCAGGTAGGCTCCCAGGTGTCGGGGACGATCAAGGATCTCCTCGCCGACTTCAACTCGACGGTGCGCAAGGGCCAGGTCATCGCTCGCCTGGACCCCGCCCTCTTCCAGGCGCGGGTGGCGCAGGCCCAGGCGAACCTCGTCTCCGCCCGCGCGGACGTGGAGCGCGCCCGGGCCACCATCGCCGACGCCAAGCAGAAGTACGAGCGAGCCCAGGAGCTGGCGAAGCAGGACCTCGTCCCTCCCTCCGACCTCGAGTCGGCGAAGGCGGTCTACGACGGCGCGCGGGCCCAGCTCCAGGCCAGCGAGGCCGCGGTGAGCCAGGCGGAGGCCGCTCTCAACCAGGCCCAGGTGGACCTCGGCCACACGGTGATCGCGGCCCCCATCGACGGGGTCGTCCTCGCCCGCAACGTGGACGTGGGACAGACGGTGGCCGCCTCGCTCCAGGCCCCCGTCCTGTTCGTGATCGCGAACGACCTGACCCAGATGCAGGTGAACGCCTCCATCGACGAGGCCGACATCGGGAGGGTCAAGGCCGGCCAGAACGTGACCTTCCGCGTCGACGCGTTCCCCGACGAGACGTTCCGGGGCCGGCTGGAGCAGGTGCGGCTGCAGCCGGTCACCGCCCAGAACGTCGTCACCTACAACACGATCGTGGCCGTGGACAACAAGGGCCAGCGCCTCATGCCGGGCATGACCGCCACCGTCTCCGTCGTGATCGAGGAGCGCAAGGATGCCCTGCGCCTGCCCGCGGCCGCGCTGCGCTTCCGGCCCGAGGGCTTCGAGGACAAACGCGGAGGAGGGGCGGGCCGGGCGACTTCGGCGGGGGGAGGGGCGCGCCCGGGCGGCAGCGGCTCCCCCGGCGTGGTGCCCGCAGTCGGTGCCGGATCCGGGGGTGGGGCCGAGCGCGCGTCGCGCACGGAAGGACGCGACGCTCCGGGGCGAGGCCCCGGACGGCCCGGACTCGTCTTCGTGGCCGGCGAGGACGGACGCCCGCAGCCCCTGCGTGTTCGCCTCGGCGTGTCCGACGGGCGCTTCGTCGAGGTGATCGAGGGCCTGGAGGAGGGACAGAAGATCATCACCGGCGTCGAGGAGCCGGGGCGCCCGCGCACGCCCGCCCCCTCGCCCAGCGGCGCCAACAATCCCTTCCAGCCCCCCCGCTTCAATCCCCGCCCCCGGCAATGACGGACGCGCCCCTCATCAAGGTCGAGGACCTCCGCAAGACCTACGTGGTGGGCGACGTCACCGTGCACGCGCTGCGCGGGCTCGACCTCTCGATTGAGCGGGGGTCGTTCGTGGCCGTGGTGGGGGCCTCGGGCAGCGGGAAGTCGACCTTCATGAACATCGTGGGGCTGCTCGATCAGCCGTCCGGGGGCCGCTACTTCCTGGCCGGCAAGGACGTGTCCGACTTCGACCGCGACCGGCGGGCCATCCTCCGCAACCGCACCATCGGCTTCGTGTTCCAGAGCTTCAACCTGCTCCCCCGCACCTCCGCCCTCGAGAACGTGGAGCTGCCCCTGCTCTACAACGGCAAGCACTGGCCGCCCGCGGAGCACCACCGCCGCGCCCGCGCCCTCCTGGAGATGGTCGGCCTCGGCGGCCGGCTCGACCACTCCCCCAACCAGCTCTCGGGCGGGCAGCAGCAGCGCGTGGCCATCGCCCGCGCCCTCGTGAACGAGCCGGAGCTGATCCTGGCCGACGAGCCCACCGGGAACCTCGACAGCCGGACGAGCGTCGAGATCATGGAGGTGCTGCAGCGGCTCAACCGTGAGCGCGGCCTCACCGTCCTCCTCATCACCCACGAGGCGGACATCGCGGAATACGCGCAGCGGGTGGTGGCCTTCCGCGACGGCCGGGTGGTTGGTGACGAGCCGGTGGCCGCGCGCCGCGACGCGGGGGTGGAGCTGGCGAGTCTCCCCCCCTCGAGGAGACCGCGTGATCCGCGAGTACCTGAACATCCTGCGCATCGCGGGGAAGGCGCTGGAGCGCAACAAGGTGCGCTCCGCCCTCACCGCCCTCGGGGTCATCATCGGGGTAGCCTCGGTGATCGCGATGATCGCGCTCAGCTCCGGGGCCCGGGCCGCGATCGACGAGCAGGTCCAGAGCACGGGCACGAACGTGGTCTACGTCTCCGCGGGGAGCTTCCAGCGCATGGGCAGCGTGCGCGGGGGCATCGGCTCCGTGCAGACCCTGACCCTGGAGGACGCCACCGCCATCCGCGACCAGGTCCCGACCGTGGCCCGCCTCACCCCCGTGGTGCGGGGCCGGGCCCAGGTGGTGGCCGGGAACCTGAACTGGAACACGTCGGTGGAGGGCGGGAACGAGGATTACGTCGCGGTCCGGAGCTGGCCGCTCACCGCCGGCGCCAACTTCACCCCCCGCGACGTGCTCGTCGCGGACAAGGTCTGCCTGCTCGGCAGCACCGTGGCCCAGAACCTCTTCGCGGGCGACGACCCGGTGGGCCAGGTCATCCGCGTGAAGAACCTCCCCTTCCGCGTGCTGGGCGTCCTCGCCTCCAAGGGCCAGGGGCAATGGGGCAACGACCAGGACGACATCATCGTGGCCCCCTACACCACGATCCAGAAGAAGCTGCTCGGGATCACCTGGCTCACCCAAATCATGGTCTCGGCCACCCGGGCGGACGCGGTGGAAGAGACCGCGGTCCAGATCACCCGCCTGTTGCGCCTGCGCCACCGCATCTCGAACCCGGACGAGGACGACTTCTCCGTGCGCACGGTGGAGGAGATGGCCCAGATGCGGGGCCAGCTTGCCCAGACCATGACCGGGCTCCTCATGAGCGTGGCCTCGGTCAGCCTGCTCGTGGGCGGGATCGGGATCATGAACATCATGCTCGTCTCCGTCACGGAGAGGACGCGCGAGATCGGCCTGCGCATGGCGGTGGGCGCGCGTACGCGCGACATCCTCCGGCAGTTCCTGACGGAAGCGGTCAGCCTTTCCGTGCTCGGCGGCATCGTCGGCATCCTGCTCGGGGTGGGAGTCTCCCGGCTCCTGACCGGCGTGCTCGGGTGGCCCACCCTCGTCACCACGTCGTCGATCGCGATCGCCTTTGCCTTCGCGGCGGCGGTGGGCATCTTCTTCGGCTACTACCCGGCGCGCAAGGCCGCCACCCTCGATCCCATCGACGCCCTGCGCTACGAGTGACGGCGCCTCCCGCGCCGGCGTAAGATCCCGGCAAGCTCGGAGGTGAACATGCGTCCCCGCCTCGCTCTTCTCGCCTTGCTCGCCCTTTCCGCGCGCCCGGGGCTCGCCCAGGCCCCCACCCCGCCCGCCGCCGCCGACAAGCCCGTGCGCGTGGTCTACTACTACAAGGTGCGCTGGGGCTTCCAGGAGGAGTTCGAGCGGCTCTTCCTGAAGAACCACTACCCGGTGCTGGAGGCGCAGCTGAAGCCGGGCGGGCGCCTCCGCTCGGTCAGCATGTATCGGCCGATGTATCACGGCGACGGACGCGCGGACTGGACCTTCTCGGTGGTCATCGTCTACCAGAACTGGGCCGCGCTACAGTCCGTCCCGGGGGCCGAGGAATCCCTGGCCCGCAAGCTCTATCCGGACCAGGAGACGTTCAAGAAGGAAGAGAAGCGCCGCTTCGAGATCCTGGAAGCGCACTGGGACGTGCCCCTCGTGGAGGTGGAGCCCCCCAAGGCGGGCCAATGACCGCCGCCCTCGCCGCGCTCGTCCTTCTCGCGCCGGTCTTCCCCGGGCGCCGCGAGGCGGTCGTGGTGAGGACCGTCGAGAACATGTATTCCGCCCCCGCCCTCGACAAGGACGTGGTCAGCCAGGCCACACTCGGCCAGGTGGTGGCGGTGCTCGAGAGCAAGGGTGCGTTCCGCCGGATCGAGACCCCCGACCGCTACCGCGGCTGGATCCCGTCGGCGGCCCTCCTGCCCTACGTGGGCCCCGCGGCGCCGCGCTACGCGTCCTACGGAGCGGTGGCGGAAGTGGTCACCCTGATGGCCAACATCTACCGCGAGGCGAGCGTCACCTCCGCCCGGCCGAAGACCCAGGCCCCCCTGGGCGCGCGCCTCGAAGTGAGCGGAACGGCCAAGGAAGGCTGGCATCGCGTGCGCCTGCCCAGCGGCGAGACCGGGTACGTGCAGGCCGGCGACGTCCGTCTGGGCGAAGCCACGGACAAGCGGGAGCGGGGATCAGACGCGGAGCTCCTCGTTACCGCCCGGCGCTTCCTCGGCGTCCCCTATCTCTGGGGCGGGATGACCGTTCACGGTCTCGACTGCTCCGGCTACGTGAGCCTCGTCTACCGGGTGAACGGGGTGGCTCTGCTCCGCGACGCGGACCTGCAGTTCGACGACCCCGCCCTCCTGAAGGTGGAGCGCGCCGATCTTCGCCCCGGTGACCTCGTCTTCTTCGGCAAGAAGAAGCCCACCCACGTCGGCCTCTACGTGGGCGAGGACCGCTTCCTCTCCGCCACCACCCACCTCGTCCCCATCGTCCAGGAGAGCGGCCTCGACGAGCCTTACTGGAGCTCTCTCTACCTCGGAGCGCGGCGGCCCCGTTGACGGCCCTCGCCTCCCTCCTCCTCGCCGCCTCCGCGGACACGCTGGTGGTGGGCCTGCTCGCGGACCCGGTGAGCCTGGACCCCCACCGCGCCACCGACCTCGTGTCGGCCGCGGTGGTGGTGAACGTGTGCGAGCCGCTCGTCCGCTTCCGCCCCGGGGGCTCGCGGCCCGAGGGCGCCCTCGCCACCACCTGGGCCACCATCGACCGGCGCACCTGGACCTTCACCCTGCGCGAAGGCGTGCGCTTCCAGGACGGGACCCCGCTCGACGCGGAAGCGGTGGTGGCCAACCTGGAGCGCCTGCGACGGCTGCGGGCGTTCCCGGGTCGGGCGGAGCGCGCGGGGCCGCACGTGGTGACGATCACCCTCGACCGTCCCGACGCCGCGCTCCTCGCCACCTTGTCCCAGCCCTTCTTCGCCCTCCAGAGCCCGAAGCGCCTGACCGGCCCTCTCTCGGAGCGGGCCGTCGGCACCGGGCCCTTTCGCCTGGCCTCCGTGCGCCCCGGCCAGGTCGAGCTCGAGGCCAACCCGGACCACTGGGCGGGCGCCCCCCGCCTGCAGCGCGTCGTCTTTCGCCGGCTGCCCGACGAGGACGCCCTCCTCGCCGCCCTTCTCGCGGGCGACGTCGATCGTCTCTTCGGCCGTGGGCCAGGAGCACGTCGGGCAGCTGCGCGACGACAAGCCCGAGCTCACCCTCGACTCCCGGACCGGCCTGAACGTGGCCTTCCTCTGCATCAACAACCAGCGGGCGCCCTTTCGCGACGTGCGCGTCCGGCAGGCCCTGGCCCGAGGCGTCGACCGGGCCGAGCTGGTGCGACTCACGCTGGGCGGCCACGGAGAGCCGGCGCGCAATCCCCTGCCGCCGTCCCTGTGGGGCTACGACCGCCGCACGAAGGACCTCGTGCTCGACCGCCCCGCCGCCCGGCGACTGCTCGCCGAGGCCGGATTCCCCGGCGGGCTTCGACGACGAGCTGCTGTTCGCCGACTCCCCCCGCGCCTACATGGCCTCGCCCCGCCGGGTCGCCCAGGAGATCCGCAAGGACCTGCTCGAGATCGGCGTGCGCGCCCGGCTTCGCGAGGTGGCGACCTGGCCCGAGTACATGGACAAGGTCACCCGGGGCGACTACGAGCTGTCCCTCCTGGGCTGGCAGGCCGACACCATGGACCCCAACGACTTCCTCTCCGCCCTCCTCGCCTCCGATTCCATCGGCGCCACCAACCGCAGCCGCTACCGGAGCGAGGCCATGGACGCGATCCTCAAGCGCGCGCGCATGGGCAGCGACCCCGAGTCGCGCTCGTCCGCGTACCACGAGGCGCAGGCCCTCTTCCAGAAGGACATGCCCTGGGTGCCGCTCTATCACGGCTCCGTCTTCACCGTTCACCGCCGCTCCGTGCGCGGCCTCAACCTCGGCCCCACCGGGCTCGCTGAGGTACGACAAGGCATGGAAGCTCCCTTGAAGCGCCTCGCCCTTGGCCTGCTGCTCTCTTGCCGTCCCCACCTCTCCGCGCCGATCGCGCTCGACCGCCAAGGAGGCCGAGCTCGTGGGCCAAGCTGCGCTCGCGCGTCGAAGCGGTGGACCGCGGCCTCGACGGGGTCATGGGCGTATCCGTCCGGACCTCAAGACGGGCGCCACGATCGAGATTCTGCGCCGGACGAAGTCTTCCCCACCGCCTCCGCGATCAAGCTGGCCGTACTCTACGAGCTCTACCAGCAGGCGGACGCAGGGACGCGTCGACCTTCCGGCCACTACGGCCCCGCCGGCACCGCGCGTCGGCGGCGGGGGCGATTCTCGCAGGCCCTGGGCGACCGGGTGAGCCTGACCTGGCGCGACCTCGCCGTGCTCATGATGGGCTGGTCGGACAACGAGGCCACCAACCTGCTCATCGCCAAGGTCGGCCGGGAGCGCGTCAACCAGCGCCTGGACGCCCTGGGACTCACGCGGACGCGCCTTCGCCGAAAGATGATGGACCTCGAGGCCGCGCGGCGCGGAGACGAGAACGTGTCCTGCCCCGGCGAGCTGCGGCGATTGATGGAAGCGGTCTTCGAGGGAAGAGGCCTGTCTCCGGCCCGGGCCGCGGACCTCAAGGCAGTGGCGGCGGTCCCGAAATGGGGGACGCCCCCCGGCCACGCCTCGTCCTTCCGGGCCCCCCTCCCCGACGGGCTCACCGTGCTGGACAAGAGCGGAGAGCTGGAAGGCGTCCGCTGCGTCACCGCGGTGGTCGACCTGCCCGGCCGCGCCTACTCCGTGGCGATCATGACCGCCTACCTCCGGCGCGCGGAGGACGGCAACGAGGCGATTCGCGCGATCTCGGCGGCGCTCTTCGACACCTTCGACCGCCTCGCCCGCTCCAGCGATCTCGGGCGCGTGATCAGCGAGAGGTAGTCAGTCCTCCTCGAGACGGACGAGGTCGTCGAAGGTCTCACGGCGCCGGACGAGACGCACGCTTCCGTCTTCCACCAGGACCTCGGCCGCCCGCGGGCGGAGATTGTAGTTGGAGGACATGCCGAAGCCGTAGGCCCCGGCGTCGAGGATGGCAAGGAGGTCCCCGCTCTCCACCGGGGGGAGAGCCCGATCGCGGGCCAGGAAGTCCCCGGTCTCGCACACCGGTCCCACCACGTCCACCGTCTCCGTCCCCGGGCGGGGAGGAGCCACGGGCTCGATCCGGTGAAACGCCTGGTAGAGCGCGGGGCGAAGCAGGTCGTTCATGGCCGCGTCCACGATCACGAAGCGCTTGCCGCGGTTCTCCTTGAGGTAGAGGACGCGGGTCAGGAGCGCTCCCGCCCGAGCCACCAGCGAGCGGCCGGGCTCGATGAGCAGGAGCAGGGGCAGGCCGGCGAGCGCGGGAAGCACGCAGGCGGCGAGGGCGGTCGGGTCGGTGAGAGTCCCCTTCTCGTAGTCCACTCCCAGTCCCCCGCCGAGGTCGATCGTCTCCAGCGGGAATCCCTCGGCGAGGAGCCGGCGGGAGAGGTCCGCGATCTCCCGGGCCGCCTCCCCGAGCGGCTCGAGGTCGGTGATCTGCGAGCCGATGTGGCACTGGAGGCCGACCACGCGCAGGCCAGGGAGGGATCGGGCCCGGCGCAGGATCTCGGGGGCGAGTGCTATGTCCACGCCGAACTTGTTCTCGCGAAGACCAGTGGAGATGTAGGGGTGCGAGCGGGGGTCGATGTCGGGATTGACACGCAGGGACACCCGGGCGGTGGCCCCCCGGCGCGCCGCGAGCGCGCTCAGTCGGGCGAGCTCCTCCTCGCTCTCCGCGTTGAAGTCCCCGATCCCCTCGCGCAGGCCCTGCTCCAGCTCCGCGTCCGTCTTGCCCACCCCCGCGAAGACGATCCGCTCCGGGGGGAAGCCGGCCCGGAGCGCCGCCTTCATCTCGAAGCCGGAGACGATGTCGACCCCCGCCCCCAGCCGGGCGAAGATGCGGAGGAGCGCGCCGTTCCCGTTGGCCTTCATCGCGTAGCAGATGCGGCGCGGCACGGAGGCGAAGGCCCGCTCGTACGCGCGGTACGCTTCCTCGACCGCGGCCGCGCTGTACACGTAGAGGGGCGTCCCGTAGCGGAGGGCTGCGTCCTCCAGCGACACGTCGTCGCAGCGCAGGTCCCCCGCTTCCCGCGCGAACCCCGTCATGCCGGATGGCGGGGCGGGTCCGCGCGCAGCGCCGCCGCCGCCACCCCCGAGAGCCCCAGCACCCCCACGAGGTTGGGGAAGATCTGGAGGCCGTTCATGAGGTCGCCCCAGGCCCAGACGAGGTCCACCTTGGAGACGGCGCCGATCACGATCAGGCCGCAGTAGACCCAGCGGTAGGGCAGGATCACGCGCGGACCGAAGATGTACTCCAGGAACTGCTCGCCGTAGTAGGCCCAGCCGATGAGGGTCGTGTACCCGAACAGGAAGGCGCAGAACGCGACGATCCAGCCCCCCACCACCGGGATCGACGGAGTTGAAGGCGAGGGCGACGGCGGCGGTGCTCGTCTGCCCCCGAGCGCCAGGCCCCGGTGAGGAGCACGGTGAGCGCGCTGATGGAGGAGGTCACGAAGGACACGATGAAGACCTCCATGACCGCGTTCAAGCCCTGCTGGACCGGATGCTCGCTCCGGGCGGTGCCGTAGACCACCGCCGCCGTGCCGTAGCCCGCTTCGTTGGCGTAGATCCCGCGGGCCAGGCCGTAGCGCATGGCCATCATCATCCCCACCCCCGCGGTGCCTCCCAGGGCGCCGCGCAACGAGAAAGCCTCCCTGAAGATGAGGGCGAGCACCTCCGGCAGCACCGTCAGGTGGGTCACGATGACCACGAGCCCGCCCAAGAGGTACAGGCCCACTTTCGCGGGGGAGAGCCTCTCCGCCGCCCGCCCGATCGACTTGACCCCGCCGATGATGACCAGCCACGCGAGCACCGCGATCACGATCCCGGAGGCGAGGGTGGGGATGCCGAACTGGGTCCGGAGGACGAGGGCCATCGAGTTCGGCTGGGTCATCGGGGTGGTGGTGAGGGCGGCGATGCCCGCCACGAGGGCATAGATCCAGCCCAGCCGGGGCAGCTTCATACCCTCGCGCAGGTAATGCATCGGCCCCGCGGACAGGTGCTCCCCCGAGAGGGCGCGGTACTTGATCCCCAGCACCGCCTCCGTGAACTTGATGGTGGTGGCCACGAAGCCGTAGGCCCAGATCCAGAACACGGCCCCCGGCCCGCCCGACACCACGGCGGTGGCGACCCCCGCGATGTTTCCCGTGCCGATGGTCCCGGCGAGCGCGGTCATGAAGGTCTGGAACGGGGAGAGCGGCCCCCTGGCCCCCGGGTCCGCCTTCGGCACCATCGTGCGCACGGCCTCGCGGAAGTACCTCACCTGGACGAACCGGTAGCGGATGGAGAGGAAGAGGCCCGTCCCGAACAGCAGCGCCATCGTCCAGGGGCCGAAGATGGCGTCGCTCGTCCAGAAGATCGCGCGGGAGATCGGTTCGGGGATCATGGCGGGCGGGAATGATAGACGAAAAGAAGATTGCTTGTGAGATGCTCTGGAAATGAATCGACGCGACTGGCTCAAGGGGACGGGGGTGGCGGCGGCGGCGACGCTGGCCGCCGAGCGCGCCACTGCCGAAGCCTCTGGCTTCCGAACCGAGGTCGTGCGGCTCCAGCTCCGCCACACCTGGACGACGACCATGTCGTCGAGCGAGTATCGCGACACGCTCTTCGTGCGGCTCAGCCGGGACGGGACGACCGGCATCGGCGAGGGTGCGCCCATCGTGCGCTACCAGGAGAGCGCGCTCGACGGGCAGAAGGGCCTGGAAGGGCTCCGCGGTGACCTGGAGCGGGCCGATCCCTGGGCCCGCGCCCGCCTCCTCGACGAGCTGGGGAAGCGGCTGCCCGGGCAATACGCGGCCAAAGCGGCCGTGGACATCGCCCTCCACGACTGGGCGGGCCGCATGCTCGGTACGCCGATCTACCGCCTCTTCGGCCTCGACCGCGCCGACGCGCCCGTCACCACCTTCTCCATCGGCATCGACACCCCCGAGGTCACGCGCCAGAAGGTACGCGAGGCCGAGCCCTTCCCCGTCCTCAAGATCAAGGTCGGCCTCGACACCGACGAAGCCACCCTCGAAGCCGTGCGCAGCGTGACGAAGAAGCCGCTGCGCGTGGACGCCAACGAGGGGTGGAAGGACAAGGAAGTCGCCCTCCGCAAGATCAACTGGCTGGAGACGCAGGGGGTGGAGCTGATCGAGCAGCCGCTGCCCGCCGCCCTCCTCGACGACCAGCGCTGGCTGCGCGCGCGCGTCTCCATGCCGATCTTCGCGGACGAGTCCTGCCGGCTTCCCGCCGACGTCCCGAAGATCGCGGACGCCTACGACGGCGTCAACGTGAAGGTGGACAAGGCGGGCGGGCTCCTCGCCGCCCAGCGCATGATCGACGCCGCGCGCGCGAGCGGCCTCAAGGTGATGCTGGGCTGCATGGTCTCGAGCTCGGTGGCCATCACCGCCGCCGCCCACCTCTCCCCGCTCGTCGACTACGCCGACCTCGACGGGAACCTGCTGGTGGCCAACGATCCCTTCGTGGGCGTGCAGGTGAGGGAGGGCAAGCTCATCCTGCCCGACGGCCCGGGCCTGGGGACGAAGCCGGCGGCCTGACCCGCGTCACCCCTTCGCTTCGAGCCAGCCGGCGAGGGCGTGGAGCGAGGTCACCCGGGGGCAGTCCGCCTCCGGGTAGAGGGAGGCCCGGTCGAGGAGCACCGCCTCGATGCCGGCGGCCCGAGCCCCGCGCACGTCGGCCTCGTAGAGGTCCCCCACGTGGACGGTCGTCTCCGCGCGGGCTCCCATCCGCGACAGGGCGAGGACGAAGAAGCGCGGGTCCGGTTTTTCAACGCCCTCCTCCCGCGAGTCAAGTACCAGCTGGACGAGCGGGAGGAGACCTAGGCGGTCGAACAGGCCACGCACCGTTCCGTTCGCGTTCGAAACCACGGCCAGTCCCAGTCCCATCCCCCTGAGCCGTTTCAGGGCACCCGGCACCTCGTCGGGTACGCTCTCCCAGAGATTGTGCCGGTCGTGGTACTCGCGCAGCTCGCGCAAAGCGGCCGCGGTCTGCTCGGACAAGGCGAGTCCGGCGTGAGTCAGCACGAGCTCGAGATAGAGCCATCCACGGGAACCGCCTCCCGCCGTGCGCAGGTTGGCGGGGTTGTCCAGCGCGCGGCGGGCGTGGGGATCGGCGGCGGCCAGGGTCTCCGCGGCCACGTCCACGCCGTGCGCGCCCAGTCGCTCCGCCACCCGCTCCCAGTTCGGGTTCACGAGCACGCCGCCGGCGTCGAGAAACAGCGTCTCCGTCCGCATTGGCGCACGTTACCACGTGCTACCATCCTCTTCCGCGTGAAGGACATCGTGACCGCCGAGGACGTCATGGCCATCCCTCCCGGCGGCGAGGTGCTGGCCTCGCCGGGGGCGATCGTGACGCCCTGGGCGCGCGAGATGGCCGCCTCCCGGGGCGTGCGCATCACCGTGGGCGCCCTCGCTCCCGGCCCCTTCGTGGTGGCGGTGGGCGCCGATCACGGCGGCTTCGCCCTCAAGGAAGAGATCAAGGTCCACCTCACCCGCCTGGGCTACCGCTTCCGCGACCTGGGGACGTTCTCGACCGACGCCGTCGACTATCCGGACGTGGCCCTCGCCGTGGCCAAGACCGTGCGCTCGGGGCGAAGCACGCCTCGGGATACTCGTGGACGGGGCCGGGCTCGGCTCCGCGATGGCCGCCAACAAGGTCCGGGGGATCCGGGCCGCCCCCTGCACCGACGCGGCCGCGGCGCAGAACGCGCGGGAGCACAACGACGCGAACGTCCTCACCCTGGGCGCGCGCTTCGTCGACGTGCCCCGCATGCGCGCGATCGTGGAGACCTTCCTGACCACGGAGTGCACGGAGGAGCGCCACCGCCGGCGCGTCCGCAAGATCGACCTGATCGAGGAGGGCCCGGGACGGTGAGCGACGCGCCCCTCGTGGACGTCATCGTTCGGGCGGTGCTGGCCCAGTTGCGCGTGGCCGAGCCCGAGCCGCCCTGCGCCTGCCACTCCATACCCGGGGGCTGCTGCCCCGACCGTCTCGGCCTCATGCTCGGCCACGGCGCCGAGCGCTTCGGCCTCCAGGCCGGCTCCCGCCTCTACCCGCGGGAGATCGCGCGCCTCATCGACCACACCCTGCTCAAGCCCGAGGCCACGCGCGCCCAGATCGAGACCCTGTGCGGCGAGGCGCGGGAGCACGCCTTCGCCACCGTCTGCGTCAACCCCGTCTGGGTCCGCCTCTGTGCCGGGCTCCTCCGCGGCTCCGAGTCGCGCGTCTGCACCGTGGCCGGCTTCCCGCTCGGGGCCTCCCTCCCCGAGGTCAAGGCCCTGCGAGGGGGCGCGCGCGGTGGAGGACGGCGCGACCGAGGTGGACATGGTCATGAACGTGGGCGCCCTGAAGTCCCGCGACTACCGCCTCGTCGAGCGCGACGTGGCCTCGGTGGTCGCGGCCTGCCATCCGCGGGGGGCCTGCGTGAAGGTCATCATCGAGGCTGCCCTCCTCGACGACGACGAGAAGGTCAAGGCCTGCGTCATCTCCCGCGCCGCCGGCGCCGACTTCGTGAAGACCTCCACCGGCTTCGGCCCCGGCGGCGCCACCGCCGCCGACGTGGCCCTCATGCGCCGGGTGGTGGGCCCGACGATGGGCGTGAAGGCGGCGGGCGGCGTGCGCGACCTCAAGTCCGCGCGCGAGATGATCGCGGCGGGCGCCGACCGCATCGGGGCGAGCGTGGGGGTCAAGATCGTGCAGGAGAGCGAGGGCGCTCTCCCCGCGGGGACGCCGGCCGGCGGCTACTGAACCTTCAGGCCCTCTTGGAGAAGCGGCCCATGTAGGCCTGGACGACCTTGGCCCCGTCGAGGCCCACGGCCCGCGCGTACTCCTGCAGGAAGCCGCGGAGATAGACGGGCGCGGGCAGATAAGGCAGGCGGTCCTCCTCGATGTACTCCAGGAAGCGTATGCCGATCTTGCTCTGGGTGGCGATCTCGCTCAGCGAGATTCCGCGCCCCTCCCGGATGCGCTTCAGGTCCGATCCCGTGATCACGTCGGGAAGCTCGAGGGACCCCGCGCTCCCCGCCCCTTCGCCGGTCGGAGGCGTGTCGGGGGAAAAGGGCAGGAGGGGCGAATCGGAAGAGACGAAACCCCGGCTCTGGTCGTACTCGCGGCGGCGGGCGGGATCCCCCAGCGTCTGGTAGGCCTCCCGTATCCGAGTCCGCGTGGCCTCGATCTCCTCCACCTCGAGCAGCGAGTAGGTGGCGAGCGCGCCCTCCCCGTACATCTCCAGGCAGAAACGATAGGCACGCTCCACCTGGTCGCGCGAGGCCTGCGGCTCCAGGCCCAGGACCCGGTAGTAATCCTCGCCCTCTGCCAGGACCGCCTCCATCACGTCCAGGGAAGCGAGAGGCTCTCGCCCTTGAGCAGGCCGCGGGCGAGCTGGCGCACCTCCTCCGCCGGCCGCGAGGTGGGCGCGTCCACCATGAACAGCTTCCGCCGGCGCACCGCCTGCCAGACCGCGTCGTCGTAGTGGAGGAAGCCGGCGTAGGTGGCCCGCACCCCGAGGTGGCGGGCGCAGGCGGCCACGAGCTGGTGCCCGATCGGGATGTCCGAGTTGTCGCGCACCTGGTTCAGGATGAACCGGGGCGAGAACGCGGCCATCTCCTTCTTGAGGATCTCCACCGCTTCGGGATCCTCCTTCTGCACGTGGGCGAGGAGGTCGAGAGGCGTGCGGATGCCCAGGGGGTTCTTGGGGTCGAGGGCGGAGTCGATGACGAGCCTCACCCCTTCTCGCGGCGCCGCGGAGCGGAGCCGCCGGTAGAGCGCGCTCTTGATGAAGCGGTAGCCGTTCTCGATGGAGGTCGGCTCCGGGACCACGGTGAGCACGGCAAGATCGGAGATCAGGAAGAAGTCGACGATGTTGTAGGAGGTCCCCGCCCCCAGGTCGAGCAGGATCACGTCCACGTCCAGGGACTTGATGCGGTTGAGCACCCGCACCTTCTGCGTGTACTTGATGTTGGCGGCGCCCAGGAAGTCGGAGGCGCCGCTCACCAGGCGGAGCCCCGGCGTCCCCGTCTCCACGAGCACGTCCTCGATCCTCTCGCACCGCCGCTGGATGAAGTCGCCCAGCGAGCGCTCGGGGGTGGCGAGGCCGAGGCAGGTGTGCAGGTTCGCCCCCCCGAGGTCGGCATCGACGAGGACCACGCGCTTGCCCATGCGCGCGAGCTGCCAGCCCAGGGCGGCGGTGAGGAGGGACTTTCCGATCCCGCCCTTGCCCCCGCCCACCGACCAGATCTGCCGACGCGTTCGTGGCACCGCTGCGGGCACGACTCCGGGGACGCTGACCGCCATCAACGGAGCTCCACGCTCCGGACGACGCCGTCCAGGAGCGCGCGCGTGTCCGCCGATTTCTTCCAGGTGACGAGCGGGCAGTAGGTGATCACGCACAGGCACTGCCCCCCGCCCACGATGGTCAGGTTGCGCTGGCGCCAGTCGCGGTGTCCGAGCACCGGCGTGTCGTAGCGCAGGGAGAAGGCCGAATCGAGAAACCGGTGCGGCCCCAGCTCCGAGCTCAGGAAGTCGTATTCGTACTGGACCCGGGGATCGGTGTTCATGGCGTCGGCCAGCCGCTCGAGCATGCAGTCGGCGTGGATGCCGTCGTAACCGGCCTCCTGGTTGCGGTGGACGAAGCGGACGATCAGGTCCCCTCCGCCCCGAGCCTCCACGATCTCGGGGCTCTCGCCGCGGCTCTCCACGGTCCATCCCTCGGGCGTGCGGAAGCGGAAGGCGCCGTCGCGGTTCTGGTGCTGGCTGGACAGGGGCGGCGAGGCAGTGTTCTTCTCCTTCCCCGCCCAGGTGGGGCCGGGAAGCAGGAGGAGGGAGGCGAGAAGTGCCTTCGTTAGGTCCTTCAATCCGGGGCCTTGAAGGGTTAGATTATAGCAGGTAAGGGGTTACATCAAGGGCAAAAGCGGGTCCAGACGAGACTCTCTAGGACGAGACCTCCATCCGATCGGGCAGGTCGGCCTTCAGCGATTGCGTAACCGACGGCCTCCCCCTGCGGACCGCGATCATCTCGGCGAGGATGCTCACCGCGATCTCTTCGGGGGTCTCGGCCCCGATGTCCAGCCCCAGCGGGCAATGGATCCGCGCCAGCTCCTCCCTGGGCACGCCCATCTCCTCCAGCGCCGCGAACACGTGGATCATCTTGGGTTTGCTGCCCAGGAGGCCGACGAACCGCAGGCCCTTTCCAAGGACCGCGCGCAGGGCTTGGGCGTCCCCCTTGTGGCCCCGGGTCACCACCACCGCGTAGGCGTTCCGGCCCAGGGCCATCGACGCCGCGGCGTCGGCGAAGCCCTGGACGAGGATCCGGTCCGCTTCGGGGAAGCGTTCGCGACTCGCGAACAGTGCCCGGTCATCCGCCACTTCCACCCGGAATCCGCAGGTCTTGGCCATGCGGGCGAGCGGCTGCGCCACGTGACCGGCCCCGAACAGGCACAGGGTGGGCCGGCCCTCGATGGGCTCGATGAGCAGGACCACCCTCCCCCCGCAAGCGAGACCGTCCTCCCCGGTGTGATCCGGGGTCAGGTCGAAGCTGGCGGTGGCGACCCTTCGCTCCTCGATGGCCTGCCGGGCGCGCCGGGTCACCGCCGCCTCCACGCAGCCGCCCCCGATCGTCCCCACCACGCGGCCGTCCCCGAAGACGAGCATCTTCGCTCCCGCCTTGCGGGGGGTTGCGCCCTCCGTGGAGACCACGGTGACCAGGGCCGCGGGCTCGGAGCGCTCGTCGGCCCGGAGCGCGGCTTCCAGCACCTCTCGCATCGAAGCTGACCTCCCCCTCTCAGGGCACGGGCGCGCCCAGGCTTTCCAGCGCCGCGGTGAGCACGCGCCGGTCGAGGGGCTTGGGCACGCACGCGCGGAAGAGGGCGGCGTGGTCGCCGAGGTCGTCGCGGTCGGCGAGAACGAAGATCGGGAGCCCGGCCGTGGCCTCCTGATCTCCGAGGCGCTCCGCCACCTCCTCCGCGGTCAGCCGGGGAAGGATCCGGTCCAGGACGGCGACCGTGGGCACGAGCCGCACCGCCGCCTCCAGCGCCTCCACTCCATCGGCGACTTCGTGGATCGCGTAGCCCAGCTCTTCCGCCACCCGCCGCACCTCGCGGCGCGTGCCGGAATCCCGCGCCGCCACCAGGACGAGCGGGGCTCGCGCCTGGGCGGCCGCTCCGAACAGGGGGAGCGAGAAGAAGAAGGTCGAGCCCCGGTCGATCTGGCTCTCCACCCAGAGCTTGCCCCCGTGGGCCCGCGCGATGCGCTCGCAGATGTGAAGGCCGAGCCCGAAGCCCTCGATGCCGGTGGCGCGCCGGTCGTGGAGGCGGGAGAACGGACGGAAGAGGCGATCCATGTCCTGCGCGGCGATGCCGATCCCGTGGTCGGTCACGCTCACGATGGCGGTCTCGCGCTCCCGCCGGACTGCGAGCCGGACCTCGCCCCCCTCGGGCGAGTACTTCACCGCGTTGCTGAGCAGGTTCTCCAGCACTTCGCCCAGGCGCTCTCCGTCCGCCCAGCACGGGAGGGGAAACTCGGGCACGTCCAGGACGAGGGGATGGAGGGGGTCGGATGCGTAGCCGGCGAGGACCTCCCTCATCCGCGCCCCCAGGTCGAGCAGGCCGAAGTCGAAGACAAAATGCCCCGTCTCCAGCCGGGTGGTCTCGAGCGTCTTGTCCATGAGCCCGGCCATCCGGGTCGCGGCCTTCACGATGGCCTGGCTGCGCTCCCGGCGCTCCTCGACGGACGCGTCCGGCTTGCTGTCGAGGAGCTCCGCCCAGCCGAGGATGGCGCTGAGGGGCGCCCGGAAGTCGTGGGCCACGATGTTGACCAGCTCGCTCTTCATCCGATCCAGCTCGACGAGCCGCGCGTTCGTCCCTTCCAGCGCCTGGTAGAGCTCGGCGTTGCGCAGGATGATCCCGATCCCGTCGGCCAGGGTCTCCAGGGTGATGACCTGGCCCCGGTCGAAGGCCTGGGGCAGATCGCTCTCCACGTCGAGGATGGCGACCACCTCGTCTCCGGACACGATGGGCACGCTGACCCCGCTTCGGGCGCTCGCCATCCAGGGGATGAAGTCGGGCTCTTCCGCCGCTTCCTTGACGAGGATCGTGCGCTTCTCCTGCAGGACGTGTCCGCTGATTCCCTGGGTGATCGGAAAGTCCGCCCAGCCCTCGGGACGGGGATCCCGCGACCCCACCGCCGCCACCCGGAAGAGGCCCGTCTCCGGCTCGGGGATCAGGATCGATACCACCGGATAGCGGAAGGCCTCGTGGATGCGGCGCACCGCGGTCTCCAGGATCCGGTCGCGCTGGAGGTTGCCCGCGATCTCGCGGAGGAGCGCGTTGACGAGGGCGAGCTGTTCGCTGCGCTGGCGCTCCGCGGCGAAGGCCACGGAGTTGGCGACCGCGATCGAGAGCTGTCCGGCGAATCGGGTCAGGTACTCGAGGTCGTCGTTGGTGAAGGGCGCCGCCCCCGGCACCCGGGTGGCGTTGAGCACCCCGAAGACGACGGGGGCGTTGCGCTCGCGGTCGAAGTGCGTGAGGGGAACGCAGAGGATGCGGGAGACGGCGTGGCCGCGCCGGACGAAGCTCTCGTGCATCTCCGCGTCGTTGATGAGGACGGGAATGAGGTCGCGGGCCACCCGCCCCGCGATCCCCTCGCCCACCTTGAAGGCGGGCTTGGGCTCGGGCAGGGGCTCGGGATCCCGCGCCCACACCGCGAAGAGGCGCAGCACGCCCTCCGCTTCCTCGGTCCGGAAGACGGAGGTGTGGTCGGCCTGGATGAGACGGCCCGCCTCCTCCGTGGCCTTGAGGAAGAGCGAGTGCAGGTCCCGCAGGGCGGACGTCTCGAGCCCCAGGTCGTAGAGGGTGGCCATCTGCCGGGCCATGTGCTCGGTGGCGGCCTCGCTCTCGGCCCGGCGAAGGGCGAGGGCGAGGGGACCGGCGAGGGTGGAGAGCAGGTGCGTCTCCTCCTCGTCGAAGGCGGACGCGGGCCGCTTGCGCACCACGAGGACGCCCAGGGCGTGGTCGCCGGCGCGCACGGGCACCGCGAGCTCGGAGAAGGCGTCGGTGCGCGAGGCCTCGAGGGGGGCGGAGAGGCGGAGCGCCCAGCGGAGCGCCTCCGAGTCCGGCGGGGCTTCGCCCGGACGCGCTCCCGCCTCCGCGTCCAGCACGAGCCGGTCTCCCTCCCGCGGGGCGTGGAAGGCCACCCGCTCGTAGCCCAGGTCCTTCTGCATGCGGCGGACGGTCAGCTCCAGGAGGCGGGCCCGGCCCGAGACCGCGGCCATGTCCCCCACCAGCGCGGCCAGACGCTCCAGTCGGCCCGCGTGGCGGCGCTCCCGGTCGAAGATCTGCCGGCTGCGCACGAAGGTGGCCACCGGCCCCGCCACCATGCTCAGCAACTGGACGTCGGCGTCGTTGAAGCCGCCCGGCTTGTCCGCCGCCCCCAGCAGGCCCACGAGGTCCCCTTCCGAGAACATGGGCACGAGCACCACCGACTGCGCGTCGGCGAGGAGGGCGATCTCCTGGGCGAGGCGCGGATCGCCGGGCTGGTTGCTCACGTAGGGGCGGCCCGAGCGCGGGCTCCACAGGCTGCGGTACTCCGGCCGGGCCACGTAGCGGAAGCGCTTCGCCGCAGTGTCGTTGAGCCCGTGGACGGGGAGGGCTGCTTCCATCGTCTTGGTCACGGGGTCGTGAAGGGCTATGCCCACGATCGGCGCCCCGATCAGGCCGGCCAGCCGCGAGGTCACCATCCGGCTGAAGTCCTCGGGCTCCGCGATGAGCGACCAGTCGCGGCCGATCTCCTGCAGACGCGCGAGGTCGCGGGCCCGCCCCTGGGCGTCCTCCCGGCTCTTCATGAGCTCGTCGTGCAGCGACTTGAGGCGGAGGAAGGCGCGTACCTTGAGGATCAGCGAGGGCGTGTCGACGGGCTTGTGGAGGAAGTCGTCCGCCCCCGCGTCGTAGCCCCGCCGTACAGCCGCGGGGTCCCCGAAAGCCGTCATCATGATGACGGGAAGGTAGGGGCCGTGATTCTCCCGGATACGCTCGCAGGTGTCGTAGCCCGAGATGCCGGGAAGACGAATGTCGAGGAGCACGAGGTCGAAGGGCTCCTTGCGCAGGCGTTCCAGCCCCCGCTCGCCCGACTCGGCGCCGCTTGCCTGGTAGCCGTGCAGGCTCAGGAGGTCGATCAACGTCTTGCCGACCAGCGGGTCGTCTTCGATGACCAGGATCTGGGCCATGGCGGGAGCGCCGATGCTAGTTTCAGAAGATGATGCGGCGCTGCGGTAGGAGAGTCAAATAACGACAGGGCGCCTCAAGCCGGTCTCGCCTCTGATTGCCGAATGCTACGGTCGAGCCGTCCCGAGCTCGCCTTCGTTCACGACCACCTGCCCGTACTTGCTGTGGAAGGTCAGCTCGCGCCGGTAGCAGGTGCGCTTCTCGAGGTCGAAGGCGACGCAGGAGTCGATGGGCCGGCTGTAGACGTGCAGCGAGATGACCGGCTCCCTTCCCTGGACCACCACCTGGTGGATAGTCTGCACCTTGTCCACCGTGTTCACCGGCCCGTCCGGGAAGCACTCCTGGACCTCCCGCCGGTCGAGGTCCAGCTCCGTCGCCCCCGCCAGGCAATCCATCCCCGCCACGTTCTGGTTGTCGGCGGCGTTGCAGCCGAGCCACTTGTAGTTGATGACGGCGAGGGCCCCCCGCTCCACGCTCATCCAGCCGAGCTGGCCGTTGTGGGTGTGGATCACCGTGCGCTGCCCGGGGGACCAGCAGACGGCCATCACCTCGAACGTGCCGTCCCTATAGATAAGGTTGCGGGTGTAGGCGTCGGGACGGAAGTGCACGTAGGGATCGAGCGAGGCCCGGTCCACCGCGGTCTCCCGCAGGTAGTCGAGCACGCGGTCCCGCGTGATGGGAGCGCTCTCGAAAGACTTCAAGGCTTCGACGAAGTCACCGGTGGAGATGGTCTTGCGGCCCATGACAAGCCCGAAGTTCAGTGTGTCCCCCGTCACCGCGCGAAGTCAAGGGGCCTGATTCCCTCCTTTCGCTTCTTTCGCTTCTTTCTTGTCAGCCTTCGGGAAATCCCTTACCCTGATCGCGGGGGTCTTTGTGGCCCCCCGGATCGGGGCGCCCGCCCTGACCGCACGGCGCCCCGGAGGAGGCACGTATGGGGGTCGCCGGACCGGAAGCACTCCTCGAGCTCATCCGCCAGAAGCAGGATCTCCAGGGCTATCGCGAGCGCCACTGGATCGGCGGTCTCTCGGACTACATGGAGATGGTCCTCGCGAACCCGAAGGTGGCGCGCAACGCCTTCCAGCGGCTCTACGACATGATCCTCTCCCACGGCGTCGACGAGTACACTCGACACCACGAGAAGCTACGTCCACTACCACTTCTTCGACGACCCCATCGACGGCGGGCAGCGACGCGGTCTTCGGCCTCGACGTCCCGCTGATGCAGCTCGTGAACATCTTCAAGTCCGCGGCCTTCGGCTACGGCACCGAGAAGCGCATCCTCCTGCTGCACGGCCCGGTGGGCTCCTCGAAGTCCACCATCGCGCGCCTGCTCAAGAAGGGGCTCGAGGTCTACTCGAACCAGAAGGAGGGCGCGCTCTACACCTTCGGCTGGCGGGTCGACCAGAACACCACCGGACACGAGGGCGTCCAGTGGTGCCCGATGCACGAGGAGCCGCTGCACCTCATCCCCCTGGAGAGCGCAGGACGCGGTCTACGCCGAGATCAACCAGCCGCCTCGCCGCCAAGGACTATCGCATCGTCCCCACCGGGAGACCTCTGCCCCGTCTGCCGGAAGATCTACCAGGACCTGATGACCGAGCTACGACGGCGACTGGGAGCGCGTCATCGCGCCACGTGCGTGGTGCAGCGCCTCATCCTCTCCGAGAAGGACCGCGTCGGCATCGGCACCTTCCAGCCCAAGGACGAGAAGAACCAGGACTCGACCGAGCTGACCGGCGACATCAACTACCGCAAGATCGCCGAGTACGGCTCCGACTCCGACCCGCGCGCCTTCAACTTCGACGGCGAGTTCAACATCGCCAACCGCGGCATCATCGAGTTCATCGAGATCCTGAAGCTCGACGTGGCCTTCCTCTACGACCTCCTCGGCGCCTCCCAGGAGCACAAGATCAAGCCCAAGAAGTTCGCCGCAGACCGACATCGACGAGGTCATCATCGGCCACACCAACGAGCCCGAGTACCAGCAAGCTCCAGAACAACGAGTTCATGGAGGCGCTTCCGCGACCGCACGGTCAAGATCGACATCCCCTACATCACGCGGCTGGCAGGAGGAGGTCAAGATCTACGAGCAAGGACTTCAACGCGCGGCAGATCACGGGCAAGCACATCGCCCCGCACACGCTCGAGATGGCGGCGATGTGGGCGGTCCTCACGCGCCTGGAGGAGCCGAAGAAGGCCCAGACCTCACGCTCCTCCAGAAGCTGAAGCTCTACGACGGCAAGACGCTGCCCGGCTTCACCGAGGACAACATCAAGGAGCTGCGCAAGGAGGCGCACGCGCGAGGGCATGGACGGGCATCTCGCCCCGCTACATCCAGGACAAGATCTCCAACGCCCTGGTCAGCGACGACACGGCGACGGCTGCGTCAACCCGTTCATGGTGCTGAACGAGCTGGAGGCCGGGCTGCAGCACCACTCGCTCATCACCAGCGAGGAGAAGCGCAAGCGCTACCGCGAGCTGCTCGCCGTGGTGAAGCAGGAGTACGAGGACATCGTCAAGAACGAGGTCCAGCGCGCGATCTCGCGCCGACGAGGAGGCGATCGCCAAGCTCTGCGCCAACTACATCGACAACATCAAGGCCTACACCCAGAAGGAGAAGGTGCGGAACAAGTACACCGGCCAGGACGAGGAGCCCGACGAGCGGCTGATGCGCTCGATCGAGGAGAAGATCGACATCCCCGAGAGCCGCAAGGACGACTTCCGCCGCGAGATCATGAACTACATCGGCGCGCTCGCCGTCGAGGGCAAGAAGTTCGACTACCAGACCAACGAGCGGCTGCAGAAGGCGCTGGAGCTGAAGCTCTTCGAGGACCAGAAGGACTCGATCAAGCTCACCAGCCTGGTCTCCAGCGTGGTCGACAGCGACACGCAGGAGAAGATCGACGTCGTCAAGGGCCGGCTGATCAAGAACTACGGCTACTGCGAGGTCTGCGCGACCGACGTGCTGAACTACGTGGCCTCCATCTTCGCCCGCGGCGACAGCAAGCAGCGTTAGGCGCAGTGGCCGCTCGGCGCCGCGAACGCCGCATGGCCCCCATGCTCCGGAAGATCGAGCGGGACGTGCAAGCGCTTCAAGCAGATCGTCCGCGGCATCGATCAAGAAGGAGCTTCCGCAAGTACATGACCGAGGGCGAGATGATCGGGCAGCAGGGCAAGCACCTCGTCTCCATCCCGCTTCCCCAGATCGAGATCCCCCGCTTCCGCTTCGGGCCCGAGGAGGCGGGCGGCGTCGGCCAGGGCGAGGGCGAGGCCGGCGATCCCGCTCGGACGGGCGACGGCGCCGGCAGGCCGGCGACGCCCGGGCGAGCACATCCTGGAGGTCGAGGTCGACCTCGAGGAGCTGGCCGAGATCCTCGGCGAGGAGCTGGAGCTGCCGCGCATCGAGCCCAAGGGCCGGCGCACCATCGCCGTCGAGAAGGACCGCTACACCGGCATCCGCCGCGTCGGGCCCGAGAGTCGCTGCGCCACTTCAAGCGCACCTTCCGCGAGGCGCTGCAAGCGCCAGATCGCGATCGGGCATCTACGACCCCGAGCGACCCGGTGATCGTCCCGATCCGCGAGGACCGGCGCTACCGCTCCTGGAACGTGCGCGAGCGTGCCCGGAGTCGAACGCGGTCATCATCTACATGCATGGACGTCTCGGGCTCGCATGGGCGACGAGCAGAAGGAGATCGTGCGCATCGAGTCCTTCTGGATCGACACCTGGCTGCGCAGCCAGTACAAGGGCCTCGAGACGCGCTACATCGTCCACGACGCCGTCGCCAAGGAGGTGGACCAGCACACCTTCTTCCACCTGCGCGAGAGCGGGCGGCACGATGATCTCCTCGGCCTACGAGCTCGTGCGACCAGATCATCGACGCGCGCTTCCCCGCCGAGCGACTGGAACATCTACCCCTTCCACTTCTCCGACGGCGACAACTGGCGACAGCCGACGACACCGAGGCGCTGCATGGAGCTGCTGAAGCGGGACCTCCTGCCGCAAGCTGAACCTGTTCTGCTACGGCCAGGTCGAGCGCCCCCTACGGCGGCGGCCAGTTCAAGAAGGACCTCGACGAGGCCTTCCCCGGACGAGCCAGGCGTCGTCACCAGCGAGATCCGCGACAAGGACGAGATCTACGACGCGATCAAGGACTTCCTGGGGAAGGGGCAGGTGATGGCCGCCATGGCCGACTCCCGCCGACCTCGACGCGCTGCAGCGACGAGATCGAGGGCTACGCGCGCGAGTACGGGCTCGACTTCTTCGACGTCGTCTTCGAGGTGCTCGACTACGACGCAGATGAACGAGGTGGCCGCCTACGGCGGCTTCCCCACCCGCTACCCGCACTGGCGCTTCGGCATGGAGTACGAGCAGCTCTCGCAAGAGCTACGCCTACGGGCTGTCCAAGATCTACGAGATGGTGATCAACAACGACCCCGTCTACGCCTACCTGCATGAAGGCCAACGCGCTGGTCGACCAGAAGCTGGTCATGGCCCACGTCTTCGGCCACTGCGACTTCTTCAAGAACAACCTCTGGTTCTCGCAAGACCAACCGCCAGATGATCGACGAGATGGCGAACCACGCCACGCGCGTGCGCCGCCACATCGACCGCCACGGCGTGGAGGCGGTCGAGGACTTCATCGACGCCTGCCTCGTCGCTCGAGAACCTGATCGACCCCCACGCCGACTTCATCGAGCGGCGCGAGAAGCGGGAAGCGCCCCGGCCGCGGACGAGCCCGAGGACGAGCCGCCGCCCGTCGCCCGCCTGCCCAGCAAGGGCTACATGGACCGCTACATCAACCCGCCCGGACTTCCTGGAGGAGCAGAAGGCGCGCGATCGCAGGAGAAGGCCAAGCGGAAGCAGCAGTTCCCCGAGGAGCCGCGAGCGCGACGTGCTGCTCTTCCTGCTCGAGCACGCGCCGCTCGAGAACTGGGAGCGCGACGTCCTCGGCGATCGTCCGCGAGGAGGCCTACTACTTCGCGCCCGCAGGGCATGACGAAGATCATGAACGAGGGCTGGGCCAGCCTACTGGCACTCGCACGATCATGACCCAGCGGGCGCTGCACGCGACTCCGAGGTCATCGACTACGCCGACCAGCACGCGGGCACCCTCGCCATGAGCCCCGGGCAGCTCAACCCCTACAAGATCGGGCTCGAGCTCTTCCGCGACATCGAGGACCGCTGGAACAAGGGGCGCTTCGGCAAGGAGTACGACGAGTGCGACGACCTCGAGGCCAAGACGCGCTGGGACCGAAGCCTGGGCCTCGGCCGCCAGAAGATCTTCGAGGTGCGCAAGGTCTACAACGACGTGACCTTCATCGACGAGTTCCTGACCGAGGAGTTCTGCGAGCGGCTCAAGCTCTACGTCTACGGCTACGACTCGCGGGCGGGGCGGCACGTGGTCGTGAGCCGCGACTGGCAGCAAGGTGAAGGAGCGGCTGCTCTTCTCCCTCACCAACCTCGGCCAGCCCATCGTCCACGTGGTCGACGTCAACTACGCCAACCGCGGCGAGCTCTACCTGAAGCACCGCTTCGAGGGCATCCCCCTCGACATCGAGAAGGCCAAGGACACCCTCAAGAACCTCCACCGGCTCTGGCGTCGTCCCGTCCACATCGAGACCGTGGAAGACGACGCGCGAGCGCCTGCTCTCCTTCGACGGCAGCGAGCACAAGTCCACGCGCCTCTAGCCGCCTCGGACAGTCCGGGCACGAGCGCATCCGATCGGACCTGTCCTGACCGGCGCCCGCGATAGAGTCGGGCCATGGAAAGCCAATCACTCGAGGCCGCGTCTGACGACGAGCTGCTGCTCCGCCTCGCCGATCTGATTCGTGATTCACGGCGCACGGAATCCCTTCTCGTGGCCCACATTGCGGAGGTGGACGCACGGAAGCTCTACGCGCGCGAGGGCTCTCCGTCGATGTTCGCGTACTGCACCGAAGTGCTGCGCTTGTCCGAGGCGGAGGCCTACTTGCGCATCGCGTCGGCCCGGGCGTCCCGGGAGTTTCCCGTCCTCCTCGAAATGCTGGCGGAAGGCCGTCTGCATCTTTCCGGGGTCGGCAAGCTGGCTCCGCACCTCACGCCGGAGAATGCCGGGGCGCTGCTGTCCCGAGCCACCCACAAGACGAAACGGCAGATCGAAGAGCTGATCGCGGAGGTCGCTCCACGGCCGGATGTGGCGGACCTAGTGCGAAGGGTGCCAGCTACCCCCGCTCCCGGGCCGATGCCGGCGCTTTCTCTGGAAAGACGCGAACTGCGTCCAGACGCAGTTGACCCCGTCCGCCCCCGATCCGCCCCGGCCGTGGAGCCGCTGGCTCCCGGGCGGTGCAAGTTTCAGTTCACGGGCAGCGCCCTGCTCAGGTACAAGCTCGAGCGGCTACAGGCCCTCACGCACTCAGAAGGGGATCTGGCCGCGGTCATCGAGGCGGCCGTCACCGAGAAGCTTGAACGGCTGGAAAAAGGGCACTTCGCCCAGACGCTCGCCCCTCGGAAGACGCTCGATCGGACGACGACCGCGCCCCTCACGCGCCACATCCCAGCAGCGGTACGTCGAGCGGTGCACGAAAGGGACGGTACGCGATGCCGCTACGAGAATGCCGACGGGCGCAGGTGTTCGGAGCGGACCCGGCTGGAGTTCCACCATCGGTACCCCTTCGCGCGGGGAGGTGACCACAGCCTTCCGAACGTCGCCCTGCTGTGCCGGGCGCACAACGCGCTCATGGCCGAGTTGGACTGCGGGCGGCGGATCGCGGGCCGAAAACGGGGTTGGCAATGAAGCCACGGACGCTCGCCCTGCTTCTCTGCACTGCGGTGGTGGCGGCCGGTCTCTATCTGTCGCTGGGGCCGCCCCGGATGCTCTGGCTGAACACCGGCCTCCGCATCGCCTATGCGTGGACGCGGGGGGCGGGGGCTCTCGCCGCGGCCGCGGGCGCGGCGGGACTTGCGGCGGCTCTCCGACCTCGGGCCGGACGAGTCGTGGCCGGGGTGGTCGCCGTTCTGCTCGCCGCCTTCGCCGCGGAGCGGTTCGCCTACCGGGCGGACGTCGTGGAAGACGCGATTGCGGTCCGCACGCTCGCCGGCGCCTCCCGGCTGCCGTGGACGGACGTCACCCACGTGGAATCCATCCTGGGAGCGATGACGGTGATCACGGCCGGTAAGACGTTGAGCGTTCCCACTTCGAGCCTCAGCGCCGAGCAGCGGGCCGCGCTCGAGCGCACGGTGGCCCGACGGGTGCGCGAGGCGGGGACACCTTCGACAGAGCCTGCGTCCCCGTCCCCGGAAAGCAGTCCTCCGTCTAGATGAACAGGTGCTCGTCCTCGTCGGCCACCCGCCGGGGAGGCGGGCGGTGGCGGCTCTTCTCCAGGCCCCGGAGCTTGTAATAGACCTCGACGCCCCGGCGGATGCCCTTCAGGAACGCGGTGAGGTCGGCGAGGGGCCCGAGGGGGCGGACCACCACGCGGCGGATCGTGTCCGTTGCCTCCTCGATCTTCTCGATGGTGTCGGCGAGGAGGTCGTCGATGCGACGGGCCTGCAGGGTGACGAGGTCGGTGACCTCGGCGAAGTTCCGGGAGATCCGGGCCAGGTTGTCCATGGCCGGCCGGATCTCGCGGTCGATGCGGTCCTGCATGGCGTCGAGGCGCCGCGCGAGCCGGCGCCCGGCCACGGCGAGGCCGATGAGGAACCCGGCCTGCACGAGCGAGGCCAGGGCGATCACCCCGAGGAATACGACACCCCACGACTCCGTCACTGCGACCTCACTCCCTCCCCGCTCGCCCCCGGGCGGGGAAGCTCACATCTTGTCCTTCTCTTCCCGATACGCCTGGCGTCCCGCCTCCACCGCGGCGGTCAGCCGGTCTCTCCGCTTCTCCAGGCTATCTCGCTGCTTGTCGAGGTAGTCGGTAGCGTCGTCGAGGGCCTCCCGGCCCTTGGACACGGCCCGCTCGCGCAGCCGCCGGCCGCGCTCCGCGCCCTCTTTCAGCTTCTCGTCGAGGAGCTCCCGCGTCTCCTCGCCCGAGCGGGGCGCGAAGAGCACGGCGAGGGCCGCCCCCGCGAGGCCCCCTATGATGAAGGAAAGGATGATACCCGATGCGCCCGCGCCGCGATCGTCGCTCATGTGGACCTCCCGCAAGCCTGGAACGTCCGAACACACAGCTTAGAACAGGCTGAGCTTCACCCGCAAGTACTTGCCGGGATCGCTGTGCATGGAGGAGACGAGGGCGCGCAGGTCCTTGAGGGCGCCATTGAGGTTGTCGTAGAGCTCGTCGTCCTTCAGCATCCGGCCCAACGTCCCTTCTCCGCCCTCGAGGCGGGCAAGCACGTGGTCCAAGCGCTCGAAGGAGCTGTCGAGGCGGCGGAAGAACGCCTCGTCCTGGAGGAGCTTCCCCGCGGTGCCCCGGCCCTTGGCGAGGCCGTCCGCGAGCTCGTGGAGGCGCGCGGTGAGGCTCTTCAGATCGCGGGCGAAGTCCTCGTCTCGGGTGAGGACGCCGAGCGCGCCCTCCCCGGCGTCCATGCGGGTGGCGACGCCTTCGAGAGCGCGGGCGGAAGCGGCGAGGCTCCGCGACATGTCCTCGTCGTTCACGAGGCGACCCAGGGGCGACGTCACGGACTCCAGCTTGCCGAGCATGGCCTGGAGGCGCACGCTCACGTCCACCATGCGCATGTACAGCTCGTCGTCGCGCAGCGCCTTGCCGATCAGCCCCTCCCCCGCGTCCATCCGCGAGAGGATCTTCCGCAGGTGCCCGGTGGAGGCGGAGGCGTCGGTGAGCAGCCCCTTCACCGGGTCCTCGCCCTCCGCCGAGAGGTAGCCGCCGTTCTCCACCGGAGCCCCCTGAGTGGAGGTGGTGATGTCGACCGCCTTCTCTCCGAGCAGGCCGAGGGAGCCCAGGCTGGCCCGGCTCCCTGTCGTCACCCGGCCCTGCACCCGCCGGTCCAGCCGCATCGCCACCTCGACGAGCCCGGGAGCGTCGCTCGAGAACTCGACGCGGGTGACGATGCCCACCTCGACTCCTCCCACCCGGACGGGCGCGCTGGGCTTGAGGCCGTTCACGTCGCTCATGAGCGCCTTCACCTCGTACCTGGAGGCGAAGGGCCGGGACCCGCCGCCGCCCACGTAGAGGATCGTGAAGGCGAGCAGGGTGAGGCTGGCCAGCACCACCAGCCCCACGCGCAGCTCGCTCCAGGTCAGGGCCTTGCTCTTGTCCATGGTCGGGACTCCTTGGTTTCGGGGCTCTTCAGGAAAGGAACTCGCGGATGTAGGGATCGCGGGAGGTGGCGAGCTCGTGGGCGGAGCCCTCGAAGTGCACCGCCCCCTCGCGCAGCATGATGAACTCCGTGCCCGCGAGCAGGCGAGAGGTCGTCGAAGCGGACGAACTCCAGCTCCTCCCCCGGACGCGAGACGAAGGTGCGGGCGACGTTGAAAGCATCGCGGAGCTGGTGGGTCACGAGGATCGAGCTCACCCCGTCGAGGTCGCGCACCTTGACGATGAGGTCGGTGATCGTGGTGGCGGTGATGGGGTCGAGGCCGGTGGTGGGCTCGTCGTAGAGCATGATGCGGGGGCCGGTGAAGAGCGCGCGGGCCACCGCCACCCGCCGCCGCTGCCCGCCGGACAGCTCGGAGGGCCGGCGCTCGTAGAAGGGAGCGAGGCCCACGAAGCCCAGCATCTCCCGGACGCGCGCCTCGATCTCCTCCTCGGGGAGCCGGTCCTCTTCGAAGAGCCGATACCCCACGTTCTCCCCCACGGTCAGGGAATCGAAGAGGGCACCCTCCTGGAAGACCATCCCGATCTTGAGGCGAACGTCCCGCAGCTCCTCTTCCGTGAGCCCCGCGACCTCCGTCCCGTCCACCAGGATCGAGCCCTCGTCCGGCTTGAGGAGGCCGAGGATGAGGCGGAGGATCGTGGTCTTGCCCGAGCCCGAGCCCCCGAGCACGATCTTGGTGGACCCGGGCCGGAGGTCGAAGCTCACCCCCCGCAGGATGGGCCGGTCGAAGGCGAGAGACACGTCGCGGAAGGAGACGATCGGCTCGTCCAGGGCGCGGAGGAGCGGAGCGGAGGCCTCCGCCTCGGTCCCCAGAAGCCCGGCCACGCTCTCCTGGACGGTGTCCGAGACCTCCTGGAGCTTCTCCGTGACCTCCTCGTGGAGCTTGCGAAGGAAGTCGCTCAATCAAACCACCGGGAAGAGCAGCAGCAGCAGCTTGGTCATGAAGAAGTCGGTGGCCAGGATCAGGATCGACGCCGCCACCACCGATTGCGTGGTCGACACCCCCACCCCTTGCGTCCCCCCGCGCGTGCGCAGCCCCGTGAAGCAGCCCACGGAGGCGAGGATGAAACCGAAGACGACGGGCTTGGAGAGCCCCATGAAGACGTCGTTCATGGCCAGGGCCCCGAAGACGGACCGCCAGTAATACTGCCACTGGAGCTTCAGGCTGAAGACGGAGAGGAGCCCCGCTCCGAACATGCCCAGCGCGTTCGAGATCACGGTCAGCACGGGCACCATGATCACCGCGGCGGCCAGGCGGGGGGCCACCAGCTTGCGCACGGGATCGGAGCCGAGCACGCGCAGCGCGTCCACCTGCTGCGTCACGACCATGGACCCGATCTCCGCGGCCATGCCCGAGCCCACCCGGCCGGTGACCATGAGGGCGGTGAGGACCGGCCCCAGCTCCCGCACCATGGACAGGCAGACGAGCCGGCCCACGTAGGCGCGGGCCCCGAACGACGTCGAGGGTGGCCGAGGACTGGAGCGCCACCACCATCCCCGTGAACATTCCCGTGAGAACGACGATGGACAGCGAGCCCACGCCCAGGCCGTCCATCTGGAGCAGGATGTCGCGCGGATAGCGAGGCGTCGTGAAGAGGGCGCGGACGCCCTGCCCGGAGAGCACGAAGTACTCCTGGGCGACGAGCACCGAAGCCATGACCCGCTGTCCGAGCCGTCGGAAGAGGCTCCCGAGGACGACGCCCGTCCTAGACATTCCTCCGCCGCTTCAGAGGGTCCGTCCCTCCATGGGCAGGCGCGCCTCCAGCACGTTCAGCATGAAGCGTGCGAGCACGGCCAGGTAGTCCATGGCCATCTCGAAGTTGTCCTCGAAGACGTCGATGAGGGCTTCGTTGCTCCCCTGGAGCGCCACCACCTCGGTCTCCGTCACCGCGTCGTAGAAGCGGGGGAGGTCCGCCGTGGCCTCCACCGCGCCCACCGCGCTCCCCGGCCCGAAGCGGAAGCGCAGGCCGCGCCCTTCCGAAGTGGCGAGGACCGTGCCGGAGGCGACCAGGTAGATCCCGGGCGAAGGATCGCCCTCGTGCCAGAGCGTCGTCCCCGGGGGGAAGCGCACCTGTGTCGCCTGCCGGGAGAGCTCGGCGAGGGCGTTGATGCTGGCCCGCTCGAAGACCGCCATCTTCCTGAGGAAGAAGATGCGCTGCACGAGGTCGAGCTCCTGGGACGGGTCGACGGGAAGCTCGAACGGAGGGCTCCCGGTGGCGGGGTCGAGTCGGAGGCGGGTGATGAGGTCCACGACCTGCCGTGCGAGGTCGCGCACCATGTGCAGGAGCACGGGGAAGCGGTCCTCGAGCACCTCGAGCAGGGTGTCGGAGTCCAGCTCCAGGGTGAGGGTGTCCTCCTCGGCGGAGACCTGCGCCCCCTCCGGATCCCGCGCGAAGAGCCCGAGCCCGCCCACGCCCGCCCCCGGTCCCACCCGGGCCACGAACTGTCCGCGCCGATGGACGACCAGCGCCCCTTCCACCACCAGGTAGATCGCGGTCACGGGCCGCCCCTCGCGCAGGATCACCGCCCCCCGGGAGAAGAAGCGCTCCACCGCGCGGTCGGCCAACGAGGCCAGCTCCGCCGCGGGCAGCCCGGCCAGGGTGGGCAGGCTCTTCAGGTAGAGGAGGCGCTCGACCGGAGAGACCAGGCGGCGCACCGCTTCAGGCATGAGCCAGCTCCCCTTCGGGAGGACGTGAGAGCAGGCTGAGCGTCCGCTCCACCACGCGGGAGAGGAAGAAGCCGGTCTCCTCGGGCCGGAAGCCCAGCAGGCGCGGCTTCAGCTCGACCAGGCCCAGCTCCCCCACGTGGTAGATGGCGATGCAGCGCATGGACTCTCCCGGCTCGTCGAGCATCCGGGCGAGGAGGGTCTCGTAGTCGACGAGCCGGGGCGCGTAGAACGGCGCCGCCCGCTGGAGGCGGTCCCAGTCGGGCGCGTCGTCGACCAGCGCGAGGAGGGGAACGCGCAGCGGAGGCTTGACCAGGTTCTCCAGGAGCTCCCGGCTGCTCGACCGGACGCGGGCGTCGTTGTTGCGCAGCCCGTAGTAGATCCCGCGGAAGTCCTCGTCGCGGAACTGCAGGGCGAGCAGGCGGAAGATCCGCTCCAGGGCGTGGGTCTCCTTGTCGCGGAGGAGCCGCACGAGGAGGTCGTGGCCGGGGGTGGCGCGTCGCGGCTCGGCGAGGGCGCCCTCCTCCAGCACCCGCCGCCAGTCCACGAGACGGAACGCGGCCTCCAGCGTGGCCTCGGTGGCCTGCCGCAGCAGGTTCTCGTCGAAGACGACCTCGGGATAAAGGGAGAGGCGATTCAGGGCCCGGAGCATCTTGAAGCGCACCATCCCGTCCGTCTCCACGGGCAGGTGGGCCTGCAGCACGTTCGCCGCTTCCGTGGGAGAGAAGAGCGAGATCGTGCGGGGGAGGTGCCGCCGCAGCTCCTGGGGGAGAGCCTGATCTTCCAGCGCCTTGGCGAGGAAGGCCAGGCCCTCCTCCCCGTAGGCGAGGAGCGCATCCCGCGCCGCGCTCCGCACGTCTCGCAGCCCGAGGAGCGGGAGGAGCGCGGGGAGGAACCGCGGGCCCTTCGCGCGGCCCATGGCCAGCGCGGCCTGGGCCTGCACCGTCTCTTCGGGACCGTCGGCGAGGTGCAAGAGCGCGTCCTCGAAGGCGGGGGCGGGCTGGGCCGCGATGGCCCGGGCGAGAGCGGCGCGGGCCTCCTCCGAGCCGCTCTTCAGGATGGCGTCGATCCCGGCCTGCTCCTCGGCGGTGGCGGATCCCGCGGAAACCAGGCCCACGAGCGCGGTCGCCCGCACCAGCGGGCTGGGATCGCTCACCACCTCGCGCAGGAGGGTCTCGTCGCGCGCCACCTTCGTGCGGGCCAGGAGCGCGGCCGCCCGGATCTCGGGGTCGACATGGCCGAGCAGCCGGTCGGCCACCGGGACGAAGTCGGTGCGGCCCTCGGCCGCGAAGAGCTCGAGAGCGCGCAGCACCACCGACCGCGAGGGGTGGTGAAGGATGAGGGCGGGGATCAGGCGGACCCGCCCCTCCTCGGCCAGGAGGTCGATGGCCGCCCGCACTTCCGCGTCGTCCGCGCTGTTGAGGGCCGAGAAGAGCGTCTCCAGCGAGCTCAGGTCGAGCGGGGGAAGGTCGGCCGTGGGCTGCACCGTGCCCTCGCGCAGGGCGATCCGGAAGAGATCGAGGTAATGGGTGCGCAGGTCGTCCGTCCAGAAGATCCAGACGAGGCTCAGCCCGGCCCCCGCCGCGGCCAGCACCATGTCCCCGCGGTCCAGGTACACCTCGGAGAGGATGAGCAGGGAGGCCATGGCCTGTCCTCCGCGCTGGCCCACGAGGTCGATGAAGGGCTTGGCGCGGCTGCGCACCCCGTCGGGAAGGGGGACGAAGAGCAGCTCGGTGCCGGTGCGATGGAGGGAGTTGCGGAGGGTGCCGTCCGCGCCCTTCAGGAGGAGCGCCGCCCCCAGGCCGCCTCCAAGGGCCACTCCCGCCGCCCCCATGAAGACGAGCACGGGGAGGACCCAGAGCGCGCGGTGGAGGCCGGCGACGCGGAAGAGCCACCCGGAGAGGAACACCTGGGCGAGGAGCGCGAGGAAGTTGAGGATCGTGTAGACCGTCGCGAAGAAGGATCCGAGATCGCCGGGAGCCACGTGGCGGGAGACCGCGCTCTTGAACACGTAGTCGCCCAGGGTCAAGGTCACGGTGGAGACGAGCACGAGGGCGGCGAGACCGCGCACGTAGGGCTGGCCGCGGAGGAGGTCCATGGACTGACGGAGCGACGTGCCGCCCCGCGTGGTCACGTGGCCCCCCTTCCGCCGGAGGAGGAGCGCGGGGCCGAGGGCGGTGAGGCCGAGGGTGGCCGCGGAGGCCAGCACGAGCAGCGACGGGGAGAAGGCTCCGGCAATGAGACGGGCGACACTCGCCCCCGCCACCGCGCCCAGCAGGCTCCCCGTCCCCACCACGCTGTAGATCCGCTTGGCCTGGGTGACGGTATAGAGGTCGCCCAGGACTACGTAGAACTGCAGGACGGCCAGGCTCCCGACGAGGCCCGTCCACACGTAGAGGGCGTACAGCTCGTACGGCTTCTGCCAGGAGCCGACGAGAAAGAAGAGGAACGTGACCACGGCGGACCCGCCGAGCAGGAGGCTCAAGCCGTAGCGCCCCGCGCGCCTCTTGGTCCAGGGCACCTGGGCGATCCCCACCGCCAGCACTGCGATCATCAGGTAGACCCAGGGCAGGCGGGCCGCGGGCAGCCGCGCGAGGAAGAGCGCGTCGCGCGCCGTCTCCAAAAGGGTGTGGGCGGCGAGGATCCCGAAGATCGTGAGGAAAGCGGCAGTGGCGTCCCGCCGCTCCTCCGGGCGGACGCTGAAGAGGCTGCCCAGCATGCTTCGACGCCACTATAACCGCAGCTACGCCCTCCGGGGAGAGACGGAGTGCGCTAGTCGTCGCCTGCTTGCCGCGGGCCAGCCATCGCTCTTTGTCGTTGACAAGTGACTTGACCGCTGATCGCAGCCGTTCGCGGTTGTCCACAGGACCGGCAGTTTCCACAGGCCGGCCGTGCTCGTCGTAGCGACGGAGCCAGCCCCGGTGGCCTAACCCGCGTTCAGGTGGAGCAGCGTCTGCAGCGAAGCCACGGCCTCCCGGCTATACGTCTGGGGACGGATAACGCAACAGGGATGCCCGCTCCGCCTTCATATGACCTGCCGCGGGAAATCGGTCCTACTCGGGCGGCGGAATCCTGTGGATCTTGGTCGCCGACACGGGGAACCCACCGGGCGGCATGATCGGGCTCGGCGTCCACACGGCAGCCGGGTCGGTCGGATCCGGACAGCCGATGGGCGGAAGCGCGGGGTCCATGTTGCATCCGGCGAGGCTCTCGATGAAAGCCACACCCTGAAAGTGGTCCGCGTCGACGAGCTCGAGGGCCGAGCGCGACCGTTGATAGCCGGTCACGACTCCGGCGGGGTTGAACTGGAACCAAAGGCTGGTGCCGCCGAGGGTGTGATGCCCGGTGCGCTGCCACACGCCGAGGAACGGGCCCCTCTTCGAGCCCTGCCCGGCGGGTGGCGCCAGGGGGTTGGCGAACATGAAGCTGTCGGAGGCGGCGATCGTGCCATCGCTGTGGAACGTGATGAGGACCGGCAACGACCCGACGGCGCCGAGGTCGGTCGTCCATACCCACGACCCGATGGGCTGAAAGGCTATGTGCCGGGAATGCTCGGCATCGCTCTCGTCCCCCGCCGCCCTCGACCACGCGAAGGTCACGGCGATGGTTCCGGCCAGCAGCACTATGGCGGTCCGTTTGTCGGGAAAACGCGCTCTCATGACTCCTCCTTCACTCGCCATGGCGAGTTGCAGGGTTTTCTCTCTCCAGCTCGGGAAGGATGGCCTTAAGAGGATAGGTCCAGATTTGGCGGCCGACCATGGATCAATTGATCCAACGGCGGATGCCACCGCTCCTCCCCAGACACTCATGACCTCCAGCCATCGCTCTTTTGACAGGCGCGCGGGGAGGGGCGTAGTGTCTGCATCCAAGGTTGACAAGGGACTGTGGAGGCGTGAATCAGTCCTCGACCGGATGAGGGATCACGCCGGGGTTTTCGCATGGGTCGTATCCTGGCGCGGGGTGCTCCTGAGCGGAGCAGCGGCCGCCCTCCTCGCGTCGCCCCTCGCCCTCTCCTCATTGGCCTCACGGGGCGTGCTTCCTCCCCTCCTGGCCTTCGCGATCGTCGACGGACGCTGGCTGATCCTCTGGGGGGTGGGAGCGGCCTTTGTCGCGCTGGCCTGGCGAGCGCTCGCGGGGCCGCCGCCGAGCGCGTGGTCCGCCGTGTCGCCACGCCTGGAGCGTCTCCCGCCATGGGCGGGCCCCACCGCCGTGGCCGTGGCCGGCTTCGCGGTGCTCTTGGCCCTGGTCCCTGGCCACCGATGGTATGGCCCGCCCTCCGGCGACGAGCCCAAGTACCTGCGATTGGCCTGGAGCCTCTACCGGGACCTGGACCTCGATGTCGCCTCCGGCCGCACGGACCGGCTCTCGGGTCCCGATTTGCGCCGCAACGTCCGACGGCTAGGCGACGCCACCTTCGATGCCGTGCGCGCGCTGGCCCGCGGCGATCGCCCGCCTGCGGACCACCCCTGGAGTCACAAGGAGATGTGGGTGACGGGCTGGGGAGGCGGTACCTACTACCTACAGGGTGCCGGCCTGCCCGTCCTGCTCGTGCCCGCCATAGCCCTCGGCTCCGACGAGCCGCCCGAAGGCCGCATTCCGTCCCTCGTCTTCGTCACGCTCGCGGTCGTCTGGAGCTTCGGCCTCGCCCAGTGCGCGCGCCTGGCCGGCGATCTGTCGGGATCACGCCTCGCGGGAATCCTGGCCGCGGTCGCGGTGTGCGCAACCCCGCCCCTGCTCGTCGGCGGCTACAACGTCTACCCGGAAACCGTGGTCGTGGCCGTGCTGCCCTGGCTGGTGCGCGCTGGCTTGAGCGCATCGTGGGAGCCAGGCGCCGCGAGGGTGGCTGCGCTCGGCCTCGTGGCGGGTGGCCTGCCCTGGCTGCATCCCAAGTTCCTCCTGTTGGCGCTGGCTTGCCTGGGCCTCCTGGGCTGGCGCCTCCGGAGCCACCGCCGGTGGCTTCTCCTGCTCAGTCTGGCCGCCGCCTTGCCCCTGAGCGCGCTCCTCTTGTTCCAGTTCGCGGTGAGCGGCCTTCTCCGCCCTGACGGGCTCTACGTGCGCTGTGTCGACGACCTCTACGGCGGCGCGCCGGACTTCGCCTCGCCGCGGGTCCTCTCCGGCGCCATGACGGCGCTCTTCGGGTCCCGGGACGGGCTGTTCGTGGCGGCTCCCGTCTGCCTGATCGCCGTCCTCGGCGCCCCGCGTCTCTGGTCACGCAACCGCGGGGCCCTGAGTGCGCTCTCCATCGTGGCGGCCAGCGTCTGGCTCGTCTCGTCGCTGCACGGCGGGGGTGCCGGAGGGCCCCCCGGTCGGCTCATGGCGCCCGTCGCCGCGCTGTTGGTCGTTCCCCTGGCCGTGAGCCTGGCCCAGCTGCACGCCCATCTCCCGTTCCGATGGCTGCTCATCGCGACGGTTCTCGTGTCGCTGGTCTCGGTCCTGGCCATGCGCGCGGACTGGAGGCGCGCGGTCAATCCCTTCCGCGGGATTCTCACGGAGGCCACCGACTTCACGCGAGAGCTGCCGTCGGAAGGGTGGTCGGCCGCCGCCGCGCCCCGGACCCTGCTCCAGGGGGGTGTGCTGCTCGCGGCCCTCGCTTTCTGGACCTGGCGGTTCCGCGCGGCACGGCCCGGCGGCGACGAGACCGCATCCGGGGCCGGGCGGCAGGTCCTCGTCCTGCACGCGGGAGCCTGGGCCACCGCCGTGGTGGTCGCCCTGGCTCTGCACTCGATCGCGCGCGCGACCGCCCCTCGTCCCGTTTCTCTGGAAAGGCCGACGACGTCCGAGAAAGCCACGGAGCCCAGCCCGGGGCCGGACGCTCCCCCGCGATGAGGGCTGCGCGTCGATCCCCCCGGCATTGACGCCCCGCCCCGGCGCATCTCTGTTCGCGGCCGCGCTGTTCTCCGGTGGCGCCGCCCTCGTCTACCAGCTTCTCTGGGTCCGCCAGCTCTCGCTGGTCTTCGGCAACGCGGTAGAGGCGGTGGCCACGGTCGTCGCCACATTCATGGCCGGCCTCGGCCTCGGGGCCGCCGCCGCCGCCCGGTTCGCCGACCGCGCCCCCCCTCCCCGGCTGCGCCGCGCCTACGTGTGTCTCGAGCTCGGCATCGCCGCGTTCGCCTTCGTCGTGCCGTGGGCGAGCGCTCGTCTCGTCCCGTGGCTGGCGCCCCTCTATCGGCCCGAGGATCCGGATGCCCACGCGATCGCCCTCCTCCGGGTCCTGGGCAGCGCGTTTCTCGTCCTCCCCCCCACCGTGCTCATGGGCGCGGCCTGCCCGTCCTCACCGCCCTGCTCGCACCCCCCCCGGAAACGGTGAGCCGCGCTTCCGGCCGCCTGTATGCGGTGAACACGGCGGGCGCGCTCGCGGGCAGCCTCGCGGGATCGCTCGTGCTGATCCCCGCCTTCGGCCTGCGCGGAACGACGCTGGTGGCGATCGGGCTGAACGCGGCCGCCGCCGCCCTCGTGCTGACCACCTCTGCGGAAGGCGCGGCCGCGCCCGAGGAAGCGAGTCGGGCGCGCCCCCGCCCCCGGGAAGAGAAGCGCGGGAGGCTCAAGGCCCCCGCGGCCGCCGCGCCCGAGCCCGCGCTCGAGCGCGCGCCGCCGATCGTCCCCCTCGCCGCCAGCTTCCTGGCCGGCCTCGCCGCCCTCGGCAACGAGGTGGCATGGACGCGCGCGCTCGTCCTCCTCATCGGCCCCACCTCCTTCGCCTTCGCCTTCGTGCTTTCGGCGGACCCCGGTCACCATCCTCCCGCCGCGCATCCTCCGCATCGCCGGACGCCTGAGCTTCTAGCCGCGTGGGCGCGCGGGCCCGCCTGAAGGCCCGCGCGATCTCGAGAGGGGGCCCTCCCGGGCCCCCCCTTTTTTGGGTGCCTACAGCCCGATGTCGCGCAAGAGCTCGGCGCGGACGGCGGGCGGCAGGGCGGTCTCTGCGGCGTAATTCGGGTGATCCACCACCAGGCGCGCCGAGAGGCGGGGGTCGGCGAGGGCGGCCCGCGCCTCCGGGGTCAGGGAGAAGCGGAGGTACTGGACGGCGGCCATCTTCTCTTCCTTGCTGTGCCCGCCTTCGAACCGCGCGGGGATGCGCACCCCGTCGCCGATGACGAGGGCCACGTGCCCCCGATCCAGGCCCTGGAAGCGGTTCACGCGCCGACGCACCTCCTCCTGCGAGAGGTGGACGAGCTCGGGGATCTCGATGAAGAGCGTGGCCGAGAGCTCTCCCCGCTCCGGGATGAGCGCGTTGTAGGCGTCCACCTCGTCCTGGATGCGGGCATCCTCCACGATCCGCTCCGTGCGGACCATCTCCTGGATCTGGTAAAGAACGGTCTGCCGGTTCTCGAAGAGGAAGGTCAGGTTCTCCCCCACCGACACCCGGCGGTCCTTCTTGAGCGCGATCACCGCGGCGCGGGCGGCCTCCCGGACCTTCTCGTACTCCACCAGGTTCTTGACCTCGGAAGGGGCGATCTTGTTCACGCTCAGTGCTCCTCGGGCAGGCCGTAGGCCTCGCGCAGCAGCGCGATGGGGTGGGCCGGCTTCTCCCCCCGAACCGCCTCGATCTGCAGGGCGGACATCGTGCAATCGGTGGCGAAGGTGTCGGGCTCCGCCGCCTCCATCTCCTTCACCGCTCTTCTCGCGTACTGCAGGCTGACCGGGTAGAACTCCTTCTTCATCCCCCAGGTCCCGTCCATGGCCGTGCACTTCTCGACGACGCTCACCCGGGTCCCTGGGATGAGCTGAAGGACGTCACGCGTCTTGTAGCCCATGTTCTGGGCGCGGAGGTGGCAGGGCATCTGGTAGGCCACGTTACCGGGCTTCCCGCCCGGAAAGTCGGTGTCGAGCGTCCCTTCCTGCTTTCTCGCGGCCAGGTACTCGAAGAGGTCCTGGGTGGCCGCGGCCACCTGCTCCGCCGCCGCCCCCGGAACCAGCATCGGGTATTCCTTCTTGAGCACGTACGAGCAGGTGGGCTGGGGGACCACGACCGTGGCCCCCTGCTCCACCAGGGGGAGGAGGACGGAGAGGTTGTTTCGAGCATTGCGGGCCGCTCCATCGACGTCCCCGCCGTCGAGATAGGGCATCCCGCAGCAGACCTGCTCCGGGCAGGTCAGGGCGCAGCCGTTCCTCTCGAGCACGCTCACCGCGTCCCGCCCCACCTGCGGCTCGTTGTAGTTCACGGAGCAGGAATGGAAGAAGGCAACCTTGCGACCCTCGCGCGGAGGGCCGCCCCGAGTCTCGCGGAACCACCGCGCGAAGGTCTTGTGGTGGAACTTCGGCAGGTTGCGGTCGCGGTCGATCCCGACCACGGCCTCCAGGAGGGCCCGATGAGGCGGGAACGAGTTCGCCCAGTTGCTGAGGGGGGCGAGGGCCGAGCCGAGGGCGCCCACCGCGTCGACGTTGCCCGAGCCAGGCGTCCTGCCGCGTCACCCCCTCCGTCCGGGCGCGCGCGGCCTTGGCCCGCAGCATGAGCCGCGGGAAATCGATGTCCCACTTGTGGGGCGGCGTGTAGGGACAGTGGTTGTAGCAGAGCTTGCACTGCCAGCAGAGGTCGACGATCTTCCGGTAGTCCGCGCTCGTGATCTTGGAGAGGTCACCCTCGTTCCCGTCGACCGCCTCGTCCAGCATGTAGTCGAACGAAGGGCAGAGCCGGTAGCAGCGGCGGCAGCCGTCGCACAGCTCGGTGACGCGGGCCAGCTCCTTCTCGGCGGCCGCGGGGTCGAAGAAGTCGGGATCGCGAGGATCGTACGGCATGGGCTATTCGAACCGCAGCAATCAGCCGTCAGCACTCAGTGACCGTCCCGAAAGGGCGTACCCAGAGGACGCGGTCCAGCGCTGATTGCTGAGTGCTGAATGCTGTCGGTCCGCTTACAGCTCCTTGAGCCCTTCCAGGCCCTTCGTGAACCGGCCCGCGTGCGACCGCTCCGCCTTGGCCAGGGTCTCGAACCACTCGGCGATTTCGGGGAAGCCCTCCTCGCGGGCGGTCTTGGCCATTCCCGGGTACATCTGCGTGTACTCGTAGGTCTCGCCCTCGACCGCGGACTGCAGGTTCTGGCGGGTGCTGCCGAACGGCACGTCGGTGGCGGGGTCGCCCACGCTCTTCAGGAAGTCCATGTGCCCGAAGGCGTGCCCGGTCTCCGCCTCGGACGTGTCGCGGAAGAGCCCGCCGATCTCCGGGTAGCCCTCGATGTCGGCCGCCCGCGCGAAGTACAGGTAGCGCCGGTTCGCCTGGCTCTCGACGGCGAAGGCGTGCTTGAGGTTCTCGTGCGTCTTGGTTCCCTTCAGGTTCGCCATGGATGCTCATCTCCCCTTCGACCGTTTGGTCTCCAATCGAGAATCATTACTTCATTTATTAGACGAATGCCAAGTCGGACACGAATCGCGCCGGCGCCTCTCCTCCCCGCTCGACGCGGGCCCGCCTCCCGAGGCATGATCGGAGCCCGGGGAGACCAGATGCCACAGGTGATCGCCCTCGTCGACGACCTCATGTTCCTGAGCCGGGTGCGGGAAGCCGCGCGCGGCCTGGACCTGGAGGTCAAGGCTCTCCGGCAGCCGCCGGACGCCCCCTTCCCCGACGTGCGCCTCGTGCTGGTGGACCTCGACCGCTTCGGCGATCCCGCCCTGCTCGCCCGCCTCCGGGGCGCTCCGGGCCTGGGGGAGCCACCGCTCGTCGGCTTCCTCAGCCACGTCCATGCCGACCGGGCCCGTCAGGCCCGTGACGCCGGCTGCACGCGCGTTCTCGCCCGCAGCGCCTTCGTGCAGGAGCTGCCCGCCCTCCTCTCGCAGGCCGCGGCCGGTGCCGTCGAGAATCCCCGGTGATTCGGGGGTCCCTTGCCCCGATCGTCGTCGTGGGCCTTCTCGGCGGTGCGTGCCGCGAGGGCGCGCCGCCCCCGGCGGCGAGTCCCCCTCCCCCGAAGAGCGGCGATCTCGTTCCTGCCGGCGAGTCGGTGTCGGGAACGGTCACGGTGGCCGCCGGTCTGGCCGGCCGGGTCCAACCCACGGACGTGCTCTACCTCATCGCGCGAAACCCGAAGACGAACGGGGTGGTGGCGGTCCGCCGCGAGGAGGGCGTCCGCCTCCCCTTCGCCTTCCGCCTCACCGCCGAGGACGTGATGATGGAGGGAGCCGCCTTCGCCGGCGGCCCCTTCGACCTCACCGCCCGCCTCTCCAAGACCGGCGATGCCATCGCCGGCAAGGGCGACCTCGAAGGCGGCGTGCGCGGCGTGGCCGCCGGATCGTCGGGAATCGCCATCACGCTCGACAGCGTTCGCCAGTAGACGGCGAGAGGGAACGAGCCTAACGCGCGGACCTGTCTTGTCCCGAGCGCAGTCTATAGTCCGGGCATGGAACGCGAGTGCCCGCTCCGATCAATCCCTGACGACGACCTGCTCCGTCGCTTGGCCGAGATCCTGCGCCAGTCCCGCCGAGTGGAGTCTGATCTCGTCGCCCACATCGGCGAAGTGGACGAGCGAAGGCTCTATGCCCGCGAAGCCTCGCCCTCGATGTTTGCCTACTGTACGGAGGTCCTTCACCTCTCGGAAGCGGAGGCCTATCTGCGCATTGCGGTGGCCCGTGCCTCGCGCGAGCACCCGCTGCTCCTGCCCATGCTGAGCGACGGCCGTCTTCACCTGACTGGAATCGCCAAGTTGGCCCCGCACCTCACGCGGGAGAACAGGGACGCGCTCCTGAAACGAGCCACCCATCGGTCGAAGCGCCAGATCGAAGAGCTGGTGGCCGAGATCGCGCCCCGTCCAGACGCGCCGGCGGTGATGCGGAAACTTTCCGAGAGGACGCAGCCAACGCCCGCGCTCTCACTGAGTCCGAACAGTGTAGCGGTACCGGTCGTCGAACTCCGTCCGGACAGAGTTCCTCCTGCGGCTCTGGCCACGACGCTGCCCGCGGTCGTCCAGGCCCTGGCCCCCGCTCGGTACAAGGTCCAGTTCACGGCCAGCGCCGATCTCCATGACAAGCTGGAGCGACTCCGGGCGCTGATGCGCTCACAAGTGTCCGACGGCGATCTGGCCGCGATCATCGAGCAGGCCGTCACCGAGAAGCTCGAACGGCTCGAAGCGAGGCGCTTCGCCCGGACGCATACTCCCAGAAAGGCGCTCTCGGAAACCGACACCTCCCCCTCCTCGCGCCACATCCCAGCCGCCGTCCGGCGTGCGGTGCACACGCGTGACGGAAACCGATGCCGATACGTGGACGAGCAGGGCCGGCGATGCACTGAACGCGACCGGCTCGAATACCACCACCGGCACCCGTTTGCCCTGGGGGGTGACCACAGCCTGCGGAACGTCCGCCTGATTTGTCGTGCCCACAATGCATACCTGGCCGAGCACGACTACGGGCGAGAGGCGATGGCGCGGCGGCGAGCTTCAGGAGAAGGAGCAGAGGGGCGGCCCCGGGCCCCAGTGTGAGCATCCCCAATCAGAACACTCTAGTCCGACTTTCTCCCAAACGCCGGCGCCACCACCACGTAGAGAGCGCCGCCCGTGAGTAGGGCCTGGTCCAGTCCGAAGGTGAGGGCCAGGACCAGCGCCAGCACCGACCCGAGCACGGAAGCCGCCCCGTTCACGCCCCAGGCCCAGGGGACGAGCGCAGGTGTGGCCCGCGCCAGCTTCCGCACCGCGAGGGGCAGGGGGCGGCCGAGCACGAACCCGAGCGGGGCGAGGACGGCCATCGTGACCCCGACGCGGAGCGGCCGGCTCAGATGGACGAGGGCGTGGAGGATCGGCGAAGCCACGAGTACAGCCAGGCCCGCGGCCAGCGCGGCCACCACGAGCGCTCGCCGGAGACCGGCGCGCAGCGCCGAGTCGGGAACGCGAGCGGTCGAGCGGGCGCCCAGCGCGCCCCACGCGAGCAACGACAGGAGCACGACGCTCAGCGCGTAAGCAGGCGAGCCGAGGAACAGGATGCACTTCTGCACCAGCGCCACCTCGACCAGGATGTAGCCGGCCCCCAGCCCCGCAAACCCGAGGAGCGCCGGCGGCAGTCGGTCCGGGGAGGCCCCGCGCCGGCGGGCGAGGGCCAGCGGGAACAGGATGAAGGCCAGGACGAGCAGGCTCGTCAGCCCGAGCAGGCCGAAGAGCACGAGCGTGCCCAGGTTGGTCTTGCGGGTCTCCGGATCGCCGGTGAAGACGCTGCCCAGGTGGCTTAGCCGCACGGTGTGGAAGAAGAACGGCCGGTTGTCGCGGGGGGGCGACAGGTCGCGGTCGAACCCCGACCAGAGGGCCATGGGGTCGGCCGCCTCGAGGAGGCGAGTGAGATCGCTCGGGGGACGGGTCCGGGGCGAGAAGAGAACCGTGAACCCCTGGCGCGCGGCCCGGGCCTCCGCGGCTTCCACCTCCGCGGGCGTAAAGGGACTGCGCTTGAACAGGAACGTCGCGGGGGCCCGCTCGCGGCCCGCTTCGGGGGCGCCCCGGACCACGATCACCTGGCTCGCGACGTCGGCCAGGCCCAGCGCCCGCCCGGCGGCCCGAGCCAGCGAAGCGAGGCGAAGGATCTGGTCGGGCGGCTCCACGTACCAGCGGGTGACGCTGAGCACGCCCTCCGGCGTCAGCCTCCGGAGGAAGTCGGTGAAGGCCTCCACGGTGTAGAGGTTGTTCTCGGTGAGGGAGAAGGCGCCGGCCGCGGTGGCGGCCCAGGTGTCGACCATCGTCGCCTGGATCACGTCGTACTGCGCGTCGTCGCTGCGAAGGAAGCTCCTCGCCTCGTCCACCACCAGTCGCACGCCGGGCTGCTCGTAGAGGCGCCCGGAATAGGTCCGGAACGGCTCGCTCGACATCACGTCCCGGGCGATCGCCGGGTTGACCTCGACCGCCGTCACCTCGCGGGAGGACAGAAGCCCCGCGCTGGCCACGTCGATCCCTCCGCCCGCGCCGATCACGAGCACGCGCGCCCCGGGTCGGAGGTGGTAGACGAGGGACTCGAGGCGCCCGGCCAGCCACGGGTGGCGGTCCCACTCCCCCGCCCCCTCGATCACGAGCGTCCCCGCATCGGCGTCGATCATGACGAGCACCGACGGATCGGCGAGGCTTCCCCAGACCGTGACCCTCGAGAACGAGTTCCACTTCGAGAAGATCACGCGGCCGGCCTCGGGCAGGCCCTTGGCCTGGCGCACGTCGATGGCGCCGGTGATCACGTTGGCGAGGAGCAGCCCGCCTGCGGCCACACCCGCCGCAGCGAGGACCAACCCGCGGGCGGGCGATAGGCCTTCCGCCGACGCGAACACCATGGCCGCGGCCACCGCGAGGACCGATACCACGAGGACGGCGTTCGGCGCGCCGAGGTGGTCGAGCAGGGGGATCAGGAGCAGACAGCCCGCGGCCGCGCCTCCGAGGTCGTACAGGTAGAGACGGCTCATCTGCCCGGCGAGGTGCGAGACGGCCAGGCTGACCGCCGCTCCCGCGAAGAAGAACGGAACCGCCGCCGCCAGATAGAGGACGGAGAGCCGACCCAGCAGCACCAGCGGCGGGTCCTCGGGCGAGAAGCGGATCCCGAGAGTCACGAGGAGGGCCGCCACCGTCGTGGCGGCAAAGGCCAGGGCGAAGAAGGAAAGCCATCGCGGAGCGAGATTTCTGGAGAGCCGGTCGCCCGCGAGGTAGACCGCGACCCCGCTCGCCCCCGACCCGAGCAGGGCGAGCGAGATGGCCATGAAGGCGAAGTGGTAGGCGAGGGTGGCGGAGAAGATGCGGGTGAGCGTGAGCTGCAGCAGCAGGACGCCCGCGCTGACGAGGGCCACCCCCGCGAAGAAGCGCGACGTCAGGGCCGAGGGCTCCCCGGAGCGCGTCGCGCGTCCACCTCCGCCCGCGTGGGCATGCTCGGCTGCGCCCCCGCCCGCGTCACGGAGATCGCGGCCGCGGTGTTCGCGAACTCCCCCGCCTCGCCCTCGTCCGCACCCTCGGCGAGCGCGGTGGCGAACGCGCCGTTCCACACGTCGCCGGCGCCGGTGGTGTCCACGGCGGAGACGGCCAAGCCGGGCCAGGACCGTTCCCCGCCCGCGGAGATGCAGAAAGCACCTTCCGCCCCCAGCTTGGCCACCACGCGGCGCGGGCCCCAGGCGAGAAGGGAGCGGGCGAGGCCCAGGGCTTCTGCCCGCCCCAGGCGCTGCCCCGGGGAGCCCACGAGGGTCGCCAGCTCGGTCTCGTTGGGCGTGACGTAGTCGACCAGAGGCAGGAGCTTCAGGCACTCGACGCGAGCGGGGGCGGGATCGAGAATGACCACCGCCCCTCCCGCCCGTCCCAGCCGCGCCGCCGCCTCCACGGTGGGCAGCGGCACCTCGAGCTGGAGCAGGAGCAGGCCCGCGGACGAGATGAGATCTCGCTCGCGTTCCATGTCCTCCGGGCAGAGGCGGCCGTTGGCCCCGGGGACGATCACGATCTGGTTCTGCCCGGAGGCGTCGATGGTGATGAGGGCGACGCCGGTGGGCGCGCCCGCGTCCACCTCCAGGGCAGCGGTGTCCACCCCGGCGCCTTCGAGGCTCGCCCGGAGAAGCCGGCCCTGGTCGTCGCTCCCCACCCGCCCCACCATGTGCACGCGGGCGCCCAGCCGTCCCGCCGCGAAGGCCTGGTTCGCCCCCTTGCCTCCGGGGTGGACCGCGAAGTCGTCGCCCGTGGTCGTCTCGCCCGGGCCCGGGAAGCGGGGGACGCGCACCACGAGGTCCACGTTCGCGCTGCCCACGACCACGACGGGCTTCACGCCCGGCCTCCGGCGGCGCGCCGCAGGCGATCGGCGAGGGCGGCGGCCACGATCACGATGCCGGTCACCAGACGCTTGGTCGGCTCCTGGGCCCCCACCTGGGCCAGGCCCGTCCCCAGCACCGCGATGATGAGGACCCCGAGGAGCGAGCCCACCACCGACCCCCGGCCGCCGAGGAGGCTCGTCCCCCCGACCACCACCGCCGCGATGACCTGCAGCTCGAAGCCGAGGCCGGCGTTGGGATCCGCGGCGGCGAGCCGAACGGTGGAGACGATCCCGGCCAGGCCCGCGAGGAAGCCGGAAACCACGAAGACGGCCAGCTTCACCCGGCGAGTGTCGATCCCGGACAGCCTCACCGCCTCCTCGTTCGTGCCGATGGCAGTCACGTAGCGGCCGAACACCGTCCGGGAGAGCACGAGCTGGCCGAGGGCGACGAGGGCGATCGCCCCCAGGAACGCCGGGGCCAGCCCGAGGACGAAGGCTTCGCCTGCCCCTTCCACGCGCGCCCCCACGTACAGCGTCTGCGACCGCGTGAGGAGATAGGTCGCACCGCGGGCCATCTCGAGCGTCCCCAGGGTGACGATGAAGGAGGGAAGGGCGAAGCGCACCACGAGGAGGCCGTTCAGGGCGCCGCAAAGGCCGCCGGTGGCGAGGGCGAGCAGGATGGACAGCGGCAACCCCATCCCGAGGCGGAGAAGACCGAGGCCCAGCGTCGCGCTGCAGAGGGCGAGCACCGAGCCCACGGAAAGGTCGATCCCCGCGGCCACGAGCACGAAGGTCAGCCCCACCGCGGCCACCACGTTCTCCGGGATCTGGTTGGCGATCGTGCGCAGGTTGGCCAGGCTCCAGAACCGCTCGGTGGCGAGGGAGAAGACGAGCACGAGCGCGCCCAGCACCAGGCCCAGGCCCGCGATCTCCGCGCCCATCCGGCGCCCGAGAGAGGCCGCGGTCATTGAGCGACCGGGGTGCTCTCCGGAGAGGCGGTCGCGGCCAGGCTCTCGCGCGTGACGAGATCGACGGGCGTCTCCTGGTCGCGAGGGGGCACGCGCGTCCGGAGCGCCTCCAGGGCGTACTCGATGCCGTACACGGCCAGCCGATCCGCGTGCTGATCGGCGGTGGCGAGGACGCGTCCGTCCTTCACCAGCTCCTGGACGGCGGTGATGTCGTCAAAGCCCACCACCCGCACGTCGCTCCGACCCGCGGCCTTCAGCGCCGCCACCGCCCCCAGGGCCATGCTGTCGTTGGCGCACAGGAAGGCCCGGAGGCCGGGCCTCTCGGTGAGGAGCGCGGCCGCGACCTGGTTGGCGCGCGCGGTCTCCCAGAGCCCGGTCTGCGAAGCCCCGATCGTGATCCCCGCCGCGCGCATGGCTTCCTCGAAGCCGCGCCGTCGCTCCTGGGCGTTCCAGGCTCCGGGCGCGCCCTCGAGGATCGCGACCTCGTCGCCCCGCGCCAGGGAGTGCGCCAGGTACTCCCCGACCGCCCGCGCGCCCTTGAAGTTGTCGGGGCCCACGAAGGGGAGGGCCAGCTTCTGCTCGGCGAGCGCGGCCGCGTCCAGGCGATTGTCGATGTTGACCACCACCAGCCCCGCCGCCCGGGCCTTGCGGCACGCGGGGACGAGCGCCTTGCTGTCCGCGGGCGCGATCACCAGCGCGTCCACGCCCTCCGCGACCATCTGCTCCACCAGCCGGATCTGTCCGGCCACGTCCTGCTCGTCGCGCGTCCCCACCGCGAGGAGCTCGTAATCCCTGGCGTGCGCCTTCTGGTGGGCGCGGGCGCCGTCCTCCATGGTCTTGAAGAACTCGTTGGCCAGGGATTTCATGACGAGGGCCACGCGGGGCTTGCCGGGAGCGTGCGTCGTCCCGCAGCCGGGGAGGGTGAGGACCGCCGCCGCGGCCCCCAGGCGACGGAGGAAGGGGGCCTTCACCTTCCGAGGGGAAGCGACGCGCCCAGGCGGATCGTGAGGATCTGGGACGAGGCCGGGCGGGAGAGGATCGGATCGGCGTAGGCGTCGAAGCCGAGGAGCGCGGGGGGGGCGGCGAGGCCGAACTCGTCGTCGGTTCCGACCGCGATCGTGTCCGCGTCCACGATGGCGAGCCCCTCGATCCGGCTCCCCGGGCCGGTCACCCGTCCGAGGTCGAGCAGCAGGGACTTCGCGACCGGGCTGATCCCGGCGCGGGCGAGCCCCCGCGCGTCCAGGGTGTCGAGCGCGGACCCCGCCGTCGAATCGAACGCGCCCCCGAGCACGCTGGTGGCCCCGTCGAGCTCGAGCGCGTAGACACGGCTGCCCGCCGCCGTGGTCTCGACGGCGAGCAGGGTGGAGGAGTTGACGAAGGAGAGGGCGCTCACCTTGCCCCGCCCCCCCGGCGAGTCGTCGGCGGGCGGCTCCGGAAGGTAGACCCACTGGGACACGGTGCGGGCGAGGAGCGTGTCCACCTGGAGGAGCCGCACGGGACGAGAGCCCCCGTCCGCAGCGGGGACGAGCGGGCCTTCCATCATCGTGAAGAGGAAACGGCCTTCGCCCGTCGCGGCCAGCGACTCCAGCCCGCGGTCGGCCTCGCGCCGGGTGAGGGCCGCGGGGAGGACCTCGGCCACGGGATACGCGGCACCGACGAGGCGACGGCCGCGCGGGAGCCACCTCTCGAGCACCCGCCCGTCACGGGAGAGGTGGACGAGGCTGGGGCCGTACTCCTCGGCGAGCCAGAACGTGCCGTCGGGCACGCGGACGACACCTTCGGGGTCGAGGCCGTTCGGATCGAAAGCGAGGGCGGCGCCGTCGGGGCCGACCGGCGTCTCCCCCCCGTCCGGTCCGTTCGGCAATCCGGAAACGGGCCGGCCCTCCGCGGTCAGGATGGGAACCTGCAGGAGGACGGCGGTGCCGCTCGGATCCGTCATCAGCTTGACGAGCGCCGGGTTGTACTCGGGCACCGCAAAGAGAAGGCCATGCGAGTCGGTGAGGGTCGGACCGCGGTCGGGAACGGTCCAGAACACGTTCGCCCCGTCGCGCGGATCGTGGTAGAGGTCCGAGAAGCCGCCCAGGCGAGCACCCCGATCGTCGCCCACGCTTCGCGGCAGGGCCTGGTTCTGGAAGGCCGCGAGCGGCACTGCGGCGAGCGTCGAAACCAGGGGATGCTCGGGGTCGACGGGCCGAGAGGGGGCCCCGCCCGCGCAGGCGACCGCGGCCGCGGCGGCGCAGAGGGCGACCCGTACCATCCGCCTTCGCCCCCGTATCTCCATCCTGTGCGCCCAAGGTAACCGGCGCCTGCGGATTGTCAAGCGGCTCATCTCGCGGCGCCGCGCACCTCGTCCTCGGTAAAGGCGGCGAAGACGAAGGGGAGCGCCTGGACCGCGTCCCGCAATTGCTCCAACGTCAACCCGCGCTCCGCCAGGCGGCGACGATCCACAGAGAACTGGCTGTTCTCGGCGCCGTAGTGCGTCACGAGGCGGCCCTCCGGGTCGAAGTGGTCGTGAAGGAGCTTGACGATGTCTTCGGCGTAGTGACGTCCGCCCACGGGCGGCTCGGACGGCATGCCGTGATCGGCGGTGATCGCCACCACATAGTCCCGCCCCGCCTTCCGGTCGAGCACGGCCAGGACCCGAGCGATCTGGCGGTCGGTCTCGGCCAGCCCGGCGCGCAGCTCTGCGGAGTCCGGGCCGTAGGCGTGCCCGATGAAGTCGGGGACCTTGAGGTTCGCGAGCACGAGGTCGGCGACGTCGTCCTGGCCGATGGGCTCGCGCTCCAGCAGCGCGATCAGCGCGTCGCCCTCGAAAGCCGCGAAGGGAGCGGTGCGCCGGACCGCGTCCGGATCGGCGATCGCGTGGCCCATCCAGGTCCCGCCTTCGCGCTCCCATACCGACCGGCTGTCGAGGGCGGCGTAGCTCTCGTGGAGCCGGAAGCAGGCAGGATCCGTCCGCCAGTGGCCGGACGCGGTGTCGTAGGCCGCGTACAGCGTCGGCCGCGCGCCGAGCAGGCAACCGCCATGGCCGGCCAGGCTGCCCGCGCGGCCGATGCTCGCCTGGGCCGCGATGATCGCCGCCCCGTCCGTCTCCACGTTCCAGACGTCGGCGAGGGTCAGCGCCATCAGGTTGCGGGGCGAGAACGCCGCGAAGAGCTCCGCCTCTTTTCCCGACGTGCGGTCGAAGAGCGTGTTGCTCACGATGCCGTGCCGGCGCGGGTCGGTCCCGGTGGCGATCGTCGCGTGCCCGGCGCTCGTGATCGAGGGTAGATAGGTCACCCGCGCCTGGTCGAAATAGGCGCCCTCGCGTCTCAGGCGGCTGAGCGCAGGGAGCTCACCGGCACGCCGATCGAGGTAGTCCGTGCGCATGCCGTCGAGCACGAGAAGGAGAATGACCCTGGGAGGGCGCGCCCCCGCGAGGAGCACCTCGTCGAGAGGCCGTCCAGTGGCGCCGGGCAGGACGACGCCGAGCATCCGCGCCAGTGTCGGGGCGAGGTCCTGCAGCGCCACAGGGGCGTCGACGCCACCCGTCCGGATACGGCCCGGACCCCAGAGCAGAAACGGGATCCGCACGTCGTAGTCCCACGGGCTGCCGTGCATGAAGTCGATCCCGCGGCGCGTGATGAACTCGCCCTCGTTCGGGACCAGCGCGATCTGGCCGCTGCGGCCCGGGTAGTAGGCCCGCGCGAACATCGCGAGAGCCCGAGCGCGATCCACACTCCGGGAGCTCTTCGCTCCCTTCTGCGGAGCCGGGGCCGGCCAAGCGGGATCCACGAGCAGGAGGAGCGCGAGCGCGCAACCACGGGTCGTGAAACCGCCCACCGGTCCTCGTAGGGACGCGCCTGAGTGGCTGCCCCGTCGCTTGCTCAATGCGCAGAGTCTTTACCCTGCCCATCCGAGCGGATGGTGACCAAGCCATTCAATACTCCCCGGTACCTCGGGAGTCAACCGTGGGAGCGGCCGTCGATACCCATTTCGCAGTAGATCGGGCGCGGCCCTCAGCCGACCCCCAGGATGCGCGGGAGCTGGAAGAGGAACCCACGACGCGGGTCGGGGGTGAGGCCGCCCAGGAGCCACAGCCAGACGAACGCACCGTAGAACAGCGCCATGCCCACGAGCACGAGGCATCGCCAGAGCGGGGGCCGGATCGGCTCGGGCAGCAAGGTGGTGTTGACCCGCAAGAGGTGGAGCGGGGCCACGACCATCACCACCCCCGCCATGTTCGCCCCGAGCTGGAGGAGCACCAGGGGCTGGGTCAGGGAGAGGGCGAAGACGCCCCAGAGCACGAGCACGCCCAGGATCACGTGGTAGAGGAGGCGCACGTCGCCTCCCCGCCAGCTCCGCACCCGCACGCTCGCGCTCCAGAGGATGTCGGTCAGGCAGCGGACCGTGCCTTCGAAGATGTCGAGCTGCGTCTTGAAGAGGATCCACACGCTGATGAGGGCGACGATGGGGGCGAGGACCCGAGTGGTCTGGCCGAGCGCGCGCGCGAGCTCCGCGGCCACCGCCACGCCCCGCATGTCCGTCCCCGGCGGAATGACCGCGCAGTAGAGGAGGGCGGGAAGGGTCATGCCCAGCATCGCCCCCGCGAAGAAGATCCCCCACTGCTCGAGCTGCACCACGCGCCACCAGCCGGCCCAGCGCGAGAGAGAGGCCGCGTCGGGGTGGAAGACGTTGCCGGTAGGGGCGAGGCCGGCCTCTCCCACGTCCCTCAGGGCGGGGATGAAGCCCACGGTGCGTCCCATCCCGTAGCCCTTGTCCCGCGCCCAGTTCGAGAGCGCGATGTTGATGACGCCCCCGGATCCCGAGTAGGCGGCGAAGGCGCCGATCAGGAAGAAGTCCGCGCCCTCGGGCACGAATCGGAAGGTCCCGGCGACCCGGTCGAAGCCGAAGAGGCCGAGGGCCGCGGAAAGCCAGAGGCCGGGCGCGACCAGGAGCAGGCAGAGCACGGTCAGCGTCCCCAGGATCGCGGCCACCAGGACCCAGTTGAGCAGCTCCAGCGTGCGCTCGATCGAGCGGCGGCTGGCGAGGACGATGGCCACGCAGGCCAGGAAGGTGCCGACGCCGGCGTAGTAGACGGCGCCCGAATCCGCGGCGGTGGGGACGCGGCCCTTCCCGAGGAAGAAGAGGGCTCCCGCCGCCGCCCCCGCCCACCCCGGCCACCCCGTCTGCAGGAGGAAGAGGACGGAATAGACCGCCGCCCAGAACGTCGAGTGCGGCCGCGTGCGCATGAACCCGGTGAAGGCGGGCTCGCCCGTGTAGAGCGTGTAGCGCATCAGCTCGCCGTTGAACACGGTCTGGAGGAAGACGGCCACGGTGGTGACCCAGAGCAGGGTGAGACCGTACTTCACGATCGCCACCGGACCGATCAGCCATTCCCCACTGCCGATGGAGGCGCCGAGCACGATCACCCCGGGCCCGATCACGGCGAGGAGGGCGCGCCCCCGCGTCGGGGGCGGGAGCGGCAGCTCGGCGCGCCCCCAGGGGGGAAGGCCGCTGCGCGCCTCGGGATCGACGGGGACGGTCGAGGATCGTTCGTTGGGGTTCATGCCGCCTCCAGGGCCAGGTCCGGCATGAGGAGCGTGACCACGATCGCGCCGGGAAGGAGCAACGAAGCGTAGAGGAGCGCCATGCGGAAATCCCCCACCTGGGAGAAGAGCCCGAAGAACACCGTGCCGAAAGCGGCCACGACACGGCCGACGTTGTAGCCGAAACCAGCCCCCGTGGTGCGCAGGAGGGTCGGGAAGAGCGGCGGCAGGTACATGGTGAAGAGCCCGAACACGCCGGAGAAGAAGCCGATCGCGGGGAGCCAGGCGTAGACGAGCGACCGATAGTCGTGCTCCCAGCCGAAGCTGCCGGCGAGGGTCAGGAAGAGCCCGAGGAATCCCGCGACGATCGCGCGCCGGTAGCCGATCCAGCGGGCGAGGGCGCCCGCGAAGAAGCAGCCGCCGATCGACACCGCGATCACGAGAAAGAAGGCGGTCACCACCAGCCGCTCCCGGTCGGGCCGCGACCACTCCGCGAGCGCGGGCAGGTTGCGCAGGTGCTGGGGGTACCAGAACACGAAGGCCCACCAGACCGTCAGGGAAAGGCCGCAGACAAGGACGGTCTTGACGGTCAAGGAACGGACGCCGGGGCGGAAGAGGTCGGCAAGGACGGGAGCGCTCCGCCCGGCCTCCACGCGCGCCGCCTGCCACTCCGGCGTCTCGGGCACGTGGCGCCGGATCCAGAAGACGAGGAGCGCGGGCAGGACCCCGACCAGGAACACGGTGCGGGGCGGGCGCTCGGCGAGGAGATACACGGCGAGGCACGCGAGGAGGATCCCGAGGTTCACGCCTGCCTGGAGAGTGGCGGCGATCCAGGGCCGCCAGCGGCGCGGCCACGTCTCGGAGAGGAGGGCCGAGCCCACCGCCCATTCGCCCCCGATGCCGAGGGCGGCCAGGAAGCGGAACACCAGGAGGTGCCACCACTCGCGCGCGAAGTACGAGAGCCCAGTGAAGAGGGCGTAGGTGAGGATGGTGAGGGCGAGGGTGCGGCTGCGGCCGACGCGATCCCCCACCCTCCCGAAGAGCCCGCCCCCCAGGGCCCAGCCCAGGAGGAACGCGGCCTGGATCCACGAGCTCTTCGCGCGCACGGCGGCGTCGGTCACGCTCGGCGCGGCCAGGAGCTCCATCACGAAGGGCGCGGCCACCAGGGTGTAGAGGTGCATGTCGAGGCCGTCGAAGAGCCACCCCAGCCAGGCGGCGAGGCCGGACCTCCATTGGGCGGGGCTGAGCTCACCGAGGCGACGGGCCTCGGGCGGGCCCCCGGTCACTTCTTCGTGCCGCCCAGGCTCTCGTAGGCGATGACCAGGATCTGGTCGGGCTTGATGAAGGCCTTGCCCCACTTCTCGTCGAACTCCTGCATGGGCTTGGCCGCCTGCACCTCGGCCAGGGTCTTGCCCGCGGCCACCATCGGCTTCACCCGGTCGCGCAGGGCCACCATCATTTCGCGGAAGGCCTGGACGTCGGCCTTCTTCCCGATCGGCCCGTGCCCGGGGATGATCTGGGTGCCCTCCTTCGCCACCGCCAGCACCCTGTCCGCGGCCCCGATGATGCCTTCGATCGAGCCCCCGCTGCTGACGTCGATGAACGGATAGCTGCCGTTGAAGAAGAGGTCGCCCATGTGGATCACGTCGGCGTTCTGGAAGTGCACGATGGAGTCCCCGTCGGTGTGGGCGGGGGGGACGTGGTAGCAGCGGATCTCCTCGCCGTTGAGGTGGAAGGAGACCGACTCGGTGTAGGTGACCACGGGCAGCGCCACCTCCGGGGAGGCCGGCACCTTCCGTCCGAAGATCGCGATGAACTGCTCGACGCTCATCCGCTTGCGTACGTTCTCGTGGGCCACGATGAGGGCGCCCGCGCTCCCCAGGTTCTCGTTGCCGCCGGTGTGGTCCCCGTGCCAGTGCGTGTTGAGCACGAAGCGGACAGGCTTGTCGCTGATCGTGGCCAGCGCGGCCTTGATCTTCGGAGTGAGGGGTGCGTACTGGTCGTCCACGAGGAACACGCCGTCCCTGCCGAACGAGACCCCGATGTTGCCGCCCGCCCCGAACAGGACGTAGATGCCGTCCGCCAGCCGGGTGGCCGTGATTTCGACCTTGGAGAAGTCCTGCTGCTGGGCGCGCACCGACGCCATCGGCAGGGACAGAGCGGCGACGGCCAGGCACGCCGGGATCACGCGCATGTCGTTCCTCCTCGTCGTCTTGGAAAGCAATGGGCGAGATGATAGCCCGGCTCGACCCGTCCCGGGGGGCGTACAATCCGGGCGTCCCCGTTCCATCGCCACGGGAGGTTTTCATGCCCCTCACCCTCACTTCCCCGAGCTTCGCGCAGCACGCCGAGATCCCCTCTCAATTCACCTGCGAGGGCGCCGACGTCTCCCCCGCCCTCGCCTGGTCCGGCCCACCCCCGGGGACCAAGAGCCTCGCCCTGATCGTGGACGATCCGGATGCCCCGGATCCCAAGGCTCCCAAGATGACGTGGGTTCATTGGGTGGTCTACGACCTGCCGCCGAACTCCAGCGGCCTGCCCGAGGCGGTAGCCGCGCTCCCCCCCGGCACGCGCGACGGCCTCAACGACTGGAAGCGCACCGGCTACGGCGGCCCGTGCCCGCCCATCGGGCGCCACCGGTACTTCCACAAGCTCTACGCGCTGGACACCATCCTCGGGGACCTGGGGAAGCCCACCAAGGCCGCCCTCGAGCAGGCGATGAAGGGCCACGTGCTCGGGCAAGCCGAGCTCGTGGGCACGTACCAGAAGAAGAAGTAGAATCGCGCGGCCGCGCGCGACGGGCAACGGAGGGGAGCGAGCGCATGATCAGGCTCAACGTCAACGGGGCCGAGCAACGAGTCGATGCCGATCCGAACATGCCCCTCCTGTGGGCGCTCCGCGACCTGCTGGGGCTGACCGGCACCAAGTTCGGCTGCGGCATGGCCCAGTGCGGCGCCTGCACCGTGCACATCGACGGCGAGGCCAAGCGCGCGTGCATCACGCCCATCGGCACGCTGGAGGGCCGCAAGATCACGACCATCGAGGGACTCTCCCCCGATGGCCGGCATCCCCTGCAGCAGGCCTGGGAAGAGGTCAACGCGCCCCAGTGCGGCTACTGCCAGGTCGGCCAGATCATGAGCGCGGCCGCGTTGCTGCGGACGAACCCCAAGCCGTCCGACCAGGAGATCGACTCCGCCCTCGCCGGCAACCTCTGCCGCTGCGGCACCTACCTGCGGATCCGCGAAGCGGTCCGGAAGGCGGCGCGGTGAGCCCCCGAGTGGCGGTGGTGGGGCGACGGGAGTTCCTGGAGGTCACCGGTCTCGGTGTCGCGGGGTCGCTCATCCTCGGGCTGCGCCCCGCCCTCGCCGGAGCGGCTGCGGCCGACCCCCGGGCGTTCCGGTTCAACCTGTTCGTCTCGCTCGACGTCTCCGGGCAGGTGGAGATCGTGGCCCACCGCTGCGAGATGGGGCAGGGCATACGAACGGCGCTGCCCATGGTCGTGGCCGACGAGATGGAGGCCGACTTCGACCGGGTGCGCGTGGTTCAAGCCCTGGGCGACGAGCGCTACGGGGACCAGAACACCGACGGCTCCCACAGCGTTCGCGACTTCTTCGAGCCGATGCGAAAGGTGGGAGCCACCGCGCGCTACATGCTGCGGACGGCGGGCGCGCAGGCCTGGGGAGTACCCCTCGAGGAGTGCGAGGCCTCCCAGCACTTCGTGCACCACCGGGCCACGGGCCGCCGCCTGGGCTACGGGGAGCTGGCGGAGCGAGCGGCGGCCATCCCGGCCCCCGACCCGGCAACGCTGAAGCTCAAGGAGCGGGCGGAGTGGCGCTACATCGGCAAGGGGCGGAAGCTGGTGGACGTCCCGGACATCGTCACCGGGCGCGCCGTGTTCGGCATCGACGCGCGGACGGAAGGCATGCTGCACGCCTCCATCGAGCGCTGCCCGGTGGTGGGCGGCAAACCCACCACCTTCGACCGGGAGGCCGCCCTCAAGGTCTCCGGGGTGCGGCACGTCGTGGAGATTGAACCGGCGGCTCTCTCCGAAGGGTTCAAGCCCCTCGGAGGGGTGGCGGTGGTCGCGGACCACACGTGGGCGGCGCTCCAGGGACGCAAGGCGCTGAAGGTGGCGTGGGACAAGGGGGCCGAGAGCGGCTACGACTCGGTCGCGTATCGCAAGGAGCTGGAAGCCAAGGCCACCCACCCGGCCAAGGTCGTGCGGAGCCGCGGAGACGTGGACGCGGCCCTGGGCACTGCCGCCAAGCGGGTGTCGGCCCTCTACTACACGCCGCACCTCACCCACAGCTCCATCGAGCCTCCGGCCGCTCTGGCCGCGGTGCGCGAGGGGAGCTGTGAGATCTGGGCGTGCACGCAGGATCCGATGAGCGCCCGGAAGGAGGTGGCCAAGGCCCTGGGCTTCCCGGTGGAGAAGGTCACGGTCCACGTGACCCTCCTGGGCGGCGGCTTCGGCCGCAAGTCGAAGCCGGATTTCATCCTCGAGGCGGCGCTCCTCTCCCAGAAGGTGGGCCGTCCGGTCAAGGTCACCTGGACGCGGGAAGACGAGATCCGGCACGGGTTCTACCACTCCGCGAGCGCGCAGCACCTCGAGGCCGGTCTCGACGGCGAAGGACGCACGGTCGCCTGGCGACACCGCACCGTCTTTCCCACGATCGCCTCCACCTTCGACGCCAAGGCCGAGTACCCGCCGAACTGGGAGCTGGGGCTGGGCTTCTCCGACCTGCCGTTCGACGTGCCCAACCTGCGCCTCGAGAACGCCCCCATCGCTCCTCACGTCCGCATCGGATGGCTGCGGTCGGTGGCGAACATCTACCATGCCTTCGCCATCGGCTCTTTCGCGGACGAGCTCGCCCACGCCGCGGGGGCCGATCCGAGGGACTACCTGTTGAAGCTGATCGGCGCGCCCCGCTTCGTGGACCTGAAGGCCGACGGGTCCGACAACCCGAACTACGACGCCTCCGTCCAGGACTATCCGCTGGACACGGGGCGGCTCCGCCACGTGGTCGAGCTTGCGGCGAATGAGGCGGGTTGGGGCCGCACGCTGCCCAAGGGCCGCGGCCTGGGGATCGCCGCCCACCGCAGCTTCCTGACCTACGTCGCGGTGGTGGCCGAGGTCTCGGTGAACGACCAGGGAACGGCCCGGGTCGAAGAGGCCCACATCGCTCTCGACTGTGGGACCTTCGTCAACCGGGACACGGTCGTGACCCAGGCCCAGGGAGCGGTGGTGTTCGCCCTGAGCGGGGCTCTCCTCGACAAGATCACGGCCAAGGGGGGAGCGGTCGAACAGTCGAATTTCCACGACTACCCGCTGCTCCGCATCACGGAGACGCCGCGGAACATCCACGTCCACCTGGTGGAGAGCGACGCCCCCCCCGCGGGGGTGGGCGAGCCCGGAGTGCCTCCCGTGGCCCCCGCCGTGGCCAACGCGATCTACGCGGCCACCGGCGAGCGCCGTCGCGAGCTGCCCCTGGGGAAACGCCTGCCCGTTTGACCGGGATGCGAGAGCGCGGCGCCGGCCACCGGGCCCGACGCCGCGCGAGGCGAGTCTAGAACAGCAGCTTCAGCGCGAACTGGAGCTGGCGAGCGGACCCGGAGTCCCCGGTCGGGAGCCGGGTCGCGGTGATGATCCCGAAGCTCGTGCTTCCCACGGTGGCCGTCCGCCCGGCGAGGGGCGGGTTCCCGAGGTTGGGGTGGTTGAACAGGTTGAACGCCTCGGCGCGGAACTCCACGGTCGCGCCCCCCACCCTCGTCTTCTTGATGATCGAAAAGTCGGTGTTGTAGAAGCCGGGTCCGATCACCGCGTTCCGCTCGAGGTTGCCGAAGTGGTTGCTCGGGCGAAACCGGCAGCGCGTACACCGAGCTCGACGTGCAGGAGTTGGCGATGCGCGGATCGCACACCGCGGTGGACATCCACTGGTTCGGCGTCCCGATGACCTCGATCGTGCCCACGAGGTCGGGCCGGATGTTGGCGTTCCCGCTGAAGTTCAGGTTGGTCAGGATGTTGATCGGGTTCCCGGTCTGCCCCTGGGTGATGATCGCGAGCTGCCAGCCCTCCTTGAGCTGGTTGCCCTTGAAGGGCAGGTCCCAGATCCCGTTCAGCACGTAGCGGTTCCGGGCGTCGTAGTCGGAGAGCGCGTAGTCCCCAGGGATGTTGAAGCTGTCTTGAACGACCGGGAGCGCGGTGGAGCTCAACGAGTTCGTGTCCTTGGACTTCGACCAGGTGTAGGAGCCGCTGAACTGCACGCCGCGAGAGAAGCGCTTGTTGAGCGTGACCCAGACCCCGTTGTAGCGCGAGTAGCCGAGGCTCGTCGACCGAGGTGATGTTGCCGAGCGCGGAGTTGGGCAGGATGGGGCTGGTCGCGGAGAGCCGCGGGTAGGGCCGGACGTTGTTCGTGAGCTGGTTGAGGTTGCGCTGGACGCGCAGATGGTCGCCCTTGGACCCGAAGTAGCCCACCATGACCCGAAGTTCGGCCAGAGCTCGCGCTGGACGTTGACGTTCCAGGTCTGGATCAGCGGGTTGCGGAAGTCGGCGTCGACGCTCTGGGGAGCGAGACCGGCGGCCTGGGCGACGGTGAGCGCGTTGTCGAGGCGGATCGACCCCGCGGGCCCGGTGAAGGTCAGGGGCGTCACGAGGGGCGGGTTCCCGGCCGTCGCGCTGACCATGTTCGTGACCGGCTGGTCGCTCAGGAGCGCGTAGGCCGCCCGGACCGAGGTCCGGCCGTCCTTGAACGGATCCCAGTATGATGCCGACCCGGGGCTGGTAGTTGCTCTTGTTGTCGTAGATCTTGTCCCGCGGCCCGCCCTGTCCCACCTGATACAGCGAGACCGTGCCCGGATCGAAGTAGACGAACCGGTCGTCGGCCTCGGTGGGAGACACGATCAGGTCGTAGCGGAAGCCCAGCTCGAGCGTCAGGTTGGAGCGCACCTTGAAGTTGTCCTGGACGAAGAAGCCGATCGCCTGCTGCTTGACGTCGCTGTCGATGTCGCCCAGGGTCGACCGTGAAGGCGGTGCCCCGACCCGCCTGGAAGTCGGCCAGGCTGGGGTAGGTGAAGGTCCCGCCGTTGGTCTCGAAGTTCACGTTGTGGAAGCTGCGGTACTCGCCGCCGAACTTGAAGGAGTGGCGGCCGCGCAGGTAGCTGAGGGTGTCGGAAAGGACGAAGGTGGTGTCGGTGCGTCCCTGGGGGAAGCCCGTTCGGCCCTCCGAAGTTGAGACCGACGCCCTGGACGGTGATCTGGGGCAGAACGACGGCGGTCGTGATGCCGTTGTTGATCCCGTAGCTCGGCCGGGTTGTCTGCGACGTTGGGCGCGAAGGTGATGTTGATCCGGTTGAAGCCGAAGCGGACCTCGTTCACGAGGGTCGGGCCCGAAGATGTGCGTCTCGTTCAGCGTCCCGATCTGGCGGTGGGAGCTGCGGGTGTCGCCGAAGCCGGGGATCGTGTTGCCCTGGAGGTTGGGCTCTACGCGCTCGTCCTTCTGGAACGCGTAGTAGGCGTGCAGTTGGTCGTTCTGGGCCGAGCTGGTGGTTGACGTCGCCCGTCCACTGGTCGATGTTCACGTTGGCGCTGCCGGTGCCGACGAAACGGGGGGCACCCGTTGCGGTCGACCGCGTTGGCGGTCGGGATCAGGGGCAGCAGGTTCCGGACCACGGGGTCGGTGACGGCCGCCCGCTGGGCGTCGCTCAGGACGCCGCTGTTGAAGTCGAGCTGCTGCCGCTGGCGCGGTGCCCTCGTAGGTCACGAAGAAGAACGTCTTGTTCTTGACGATGGGTCCGCCCAGGTTGGCCCCGAACTGGTTCCGCTTGAAGGGCGACTGCGGCTGGGGCTCGGTGTTGAAGAAGTTCCGCGCGTCCAGGTCCTGGTTCCGGTAGAACTCGAAGGCCTCCCCGTGGAACTCGTTGGTGCCCGGAGCGGGTGGCGATGTTCACAACCGCCCCCGAGCTGCGCCCGTACTCCGCGCTCAGCGTCGAGTTGTCGACCTTGAACTCGGAGACGGTGTTGATCGAGGGCTGGAACGTGATCTGGTTCTGGACCTGGTCGTTGAGGTTGATCCCGTTGATCATGAAGTTCACGGTGTCTTCGCGGTTGCCCGCGGTGTTGAAGGCGAAGGAGCCCTGGCCGCGGAGGGGTGCGGTGAGGAAGCCGGTGGCCGGCTGGGGCGCGACCGAGCCCGGGATGAGCAGGCCCATGTCCACGAAGTGACGGCCGTTGAGCGGGATCTCCTGCACCGTCCGCTGGTCGATGACCTGCCCGACCGACGTCGTCGTGCTCTCGATCACCGGGGCTTCGCGCGACGACGCTCAGCTCCTCGGTGACGCCTCCCAGTCGCCAGCTTCACGTTCTGCACGGACGATCTGGGCCACCTCGAGCCGGATGTCCTTCATCACCTGGCTCTGGAACTTGTCGAGCTTGACCTCGAGCCGGTAGAGGCCGGGGGCCAGGGAGGGGAAGCGGTAGATCCCATCCCGGTCGGAGACGGCGGTCCTCTCCTCCCCCGTCGCCTGGTTACGGACGGTGATGTTCGCGCCGGGAAGGGCGGCGCCCTGGGTGTCGGTCACCGTTCCCCGGAGCGTGGCGGTGGACTGGGCCCGGGCCGGCACGGCTGCGACCAGCACCGCCAAGAGGCCCCAAAGAACGGGCGAGTATCCTGTCTTCAGCCGCATGAACTTTCTCCTCCATGCCGATGGGCTCAAACCGGGGACGCCGAGGCCAGAATTCTTGGACGCGCTCCGCACAAGGCTCCCCGTGCGATGGGTTCGGTGGTTGGGGGAAGACTACGACGCCAGGCGGGCCCTGGTCAACCGGTCAGTTGCGACTGCGGTCAGTTGCGGCAGCTCGCTCCGCGGCAGTTCTGGAGAGCGGCGATGCGGCGCGAGAAGGGCACCAGGAACTCCGGGGCGACCTGCCGGTGCTGGCTCTCGACCTGTTGGGGATCCTTCTTCATGTCGTACAGCTCCGTCTCGTACGACTCCAGCTCCGCGTAGAGCCAGTCCGCGTTGCGCAGGGCCAGGGACGCCCCCTCCGCGAAGTGCTCGACCAGGAAATCCGTGCGCCAGCTCGCGAGGGGGGGCGGGCCCTCCCGGAGGAGCGGAACGAGGGAGCGGCCGTCCACGGAATCGGGGACGGGGAGCCCGGCCAGCTCCGCGAACGTGGGGGCGAGGTCGATGTTGAGGACGGGATGCGCGAGCGTGCGCCCCGCGGGCACCCCCGGACCTCGCACGATGAGCGGAACCCGGATGCTTTCCTCGTAGCTGTTGTTCTTGCGCCCGACCGCGCGGTGCTCGCCCATGAGCAGGCCGTTGTCCGAGGTGTAGAAGATGAACGTGCGCTCCAGGCGTCCCGTGGCCTGGAGGGCGAGGATCACCTGCTCCAGCTCTTCCTCGACCGGCCTCATGCTGCGCAGGCGCGACTCCTCGAAGCGGTCGGCCTCGCGGATCTCCGCGTCCGTCATATAGGGGATGCCCCTCACCCAGGCCGGCTTGTCGCGCACGTCGGACTCGTTGAACGACGGCCCCCGCTCGCACCCCTGCTCCCGGAACTCCTTGGCGTGGCGGTCGCTGAAGAAGGCGGGTTCGTGCGGAGCCTCCGGGGTCAGGAGCAGGAAGAGGGGCTCGGGCTGTCCCGACTGCCTCTGGATGAACTCCACGGCCCGCTTCGCCTCGAGATCCGTGCTGTACTCCTCGGGCTTCGCCCCGTGCCGCATCACGCTGCCCCCGTCGTTGACCCAGTAGTCGTAGTAGCGATGGTCCTCGAAGGCGCTCAGGTGCCCATACCAGTAATCCCAGCCGGGGGGAACGTAGTCGTCGGGGACCCCGATCGGGAAGCCGTTCATGTACTTCCCCACGAGCGCGGTCCGGTAGCCCGCGCCCTTCAGCCAGGTCGCGACCGTCGAGCTCTCGCGGGCGCGAAAGACGGGGAAGCCTCCTGCGGGGGCGTCGTTGTAGACGACCCCGTGGTTGTGGGGGTACTGGCCCGTCAGGAACGAGGCGCGCGAGGGCGAGCAGAGGGACTGGACGACGTAGGCCCGCGAGAACGTCAGGCCCGGCTGGCCCATGAGCCCGGGCAGCCGGGGGAGCAGGTCGGACGAGCGGGCGTCGAGGTCGTCCGCGAGCACGACCACGATGTTCGGCTTGGGGGTGGGAGCGGGTGTGGGCGAGGCCATGGGCGCGGTCGGGGCGGAACTCCCTCCGCACGCCGCCGTAGCGAGCGCCGCGAACCATCCGGCCAGGCGGCCGGCGTTCCTTGTCTTCCCCACTCTTGCGATGCGCGCAGTCTACCGTCGGCCATCGCGGGCAGCAAGGCCCCTGGTGTATAAGGGCGCCATGCCGCGGTTGCCGGTCGTGTTCCTCCTCGACGTGGACAACACGCTTCTCGACAACGATCGGGTCATCGTCGACCTCCGGCGGCACCTCGAGCGCGAGATCGGACCGGAGCGCCAGAAGCGCTACTGGGAGATCTTCGAGGTCCTGCGAGCGGAGCTGGGCTACGCGGACTACCTGGGCGCGCTCCAGCGCTACCGGGTGGAGAGCCCGCACGACGTGAACCTGATGAAGGTCTCGCTCTTCCTCATCAACTATCCGTTTGCCAACCGCCTCTACCCCGCCTCCCTGGACGTGATCGAGCACCTGCGCCAGTGGGGGCCCGTGGTCATCCTTTCCGACGGGGACGTCGTGTTCCAGCCGCGCAAGGTGGAGCGCTCGGGGCTGCTCGAGGCCGTGGGCGGTCAGGCCCTCATCTACGTCCACAAGGAGCAGGAGCTCGCGGACGTGGAGCGCCGCCACCCCGCCGAGCGCTACGTGGCGGTGGACGACAAGCTGCGCCTGCTCACCGCGATCAAGGAATACTGGCAGGACCGGGTGACGACCGTCTTCCCCCACCAGGGCCAGTACGCCCACGACCCCCGCGCGGTCGCGCAATTCCCTCCCGCCGACCTCGCGATCGAGCGCATCGGCGACCTGCTCGAGTACGACCTCGACGCGCTGCTGGAGGCGGGCCGGGGGAACTGATCGGCGAGGCGGTCAGAGCATGAAGCCGAGGCTCGGGGACGTGAAGCGGCCGATCAGCGGAAAGACGGTCGCCAGCTCGCCCGGCGCCACCCCGAACCACTGGGCGAGGGTCGCTCCGTACTGATCCACGGCGGCGGTCGGGATCCAGCGCCCGCGGTTGTCCGTGTCGTCGGGCCCGGAGAGCTGCAGGGTCGGGAAGACCGTCCCGTTCAGCCCGGGCACGCCGTAGAACTCCCCCCCCTTCACCGCGCCGCCGATCACGAAGTGATGGTTCCCCCAGGCGTGGTCCGATCCCACCGAGGCTCCCGATCCCGAGGGCTGCAGGGTGCGCCCGAAGTCCGAGAGCGTGAACGACGTCACCCGGGAGGCGAGGCCCATCTCGACCGTGGCGTCGTAGAAAGCCTTCATCGCCTGGCTGAGCTGCACGAGCAGGCTCGCCTGGGTCGCCGGCTGGTTCTGGTGCGTGTCGAAGCCGCCGAGCGAGCAGAAGAACAGCTGCCGGTTGAGGCCGAGGGCGGGCGCCGTCTGGTTGAGCTTGATCAGCTTGGCCACCTGCTTGAGCTGGTTGCCGAGGGTGGTGGCCGGGAAGACGGTGGTCAACGCGGGGTCGGAGGAGAGCGCGAGCCCGATGTCGAGCCCCTGCTGCGTGGCCTCGCTCGTGGCGCCGACGAGCACGAGGTCCTGGTCCATCCCGCGCAGCGCATCCATCGCGCTTCGACGGGCCACCGATTCCGGTGTCGAGTTGAACCCGTTCAGGACCAGGACCTGGTTCAGCGGGGTGGGCGCGGGGGCGATCCCCAGTGGTCGGGTCCACGTACCGAGGCAGAAGATCGGATTCCCGGATAGAGAGGTGGCCAGCGGGAAGAGGGCGCTGCCGTTCAGGTCCACCACCGCGTCCGCCGTGCGTCCGCCCCATCCGGTGGGGCTGGGCACGTCGGGGCGTGACGTCTGCCAGGTGACCTGCTGGTCCGAGTGAGAGAAGAGCTGGTAGGGCCGGCCGATCCCGCTCTGGTACTCGGGCCGGGTCAAGGGCTGGACGAGCGGTCCCACGTTGCTGACGACGGCCAGCCTCTGCTGGCCCCAGAGGGCGTGCAGCTCGGGGAGGCTCGGGTGGAGGCCGAAGGGGTGGCCGATGCCGGGCGGCGTGATCGGCAGCAAGCTCGCCTGGGCGAGGGCGAGGCCGGCCGGGGCCCGCACCGCCGAGTAGGCGTTGTAGCCGGCCGCGTCCAGGGGCACGATCGTGTTGTTGCCGTCGTTGCCACCGAACAGGAAGATGCCGACGAGCGCCTTGTAGTCGACGGGCGCCCCCGCCTGGGCCACCGCTCCCAGCCGCGCGAAACGGTCGAGGCCGGAGGCGAAGGCCGCCATGCCGAGGGCGGCGCAGCCGCGGACGAACTCGCGCCGCGGGATTTTCCCGCTCGTTCCCCTTCGAACGCTCATCGCTGCACCTGATATTGCGACGACGTGCCCACGAGATACGCCGCTTGCTGCGCGCGCAGCCGGGCGTTCGAAGCGGCCACGACCGAGACCGCCTGGACCACGGTCGTCTTCATGGCCGGCGACATCGTGCCGTGCATGAGGAGCCGGTCGAGCTCGTCCACGAGGGCCGCCGGGTTGCCGGCCAGGGCTTCCAGGGGGGCCAGGTTCAGCGAAGTTCCCCTCGGCGCGTCCCCACCCGCGTTGATGCGCGAGAAGACCATGGTGTTGACGAAGTTCGCTCGCTTCAAGGCGGTGGAGGCGGACAGAAGACCGAACTCGGGCCCCCGCACCTCGGCGGCTCCGGGAACCCGGTAGTCGGCCGGGTAGTAGCTGAAGACGGAGCCTGGACGGAAGACGTCCTCTCCCATGGGAACCACCTGCGGGTTGAGGTAGCCGTCGCTCGAGGAGAGCCCGTCCGCCGAGCGGACACCGAGGGCCCGCAGCACTCCCGTGACGAACACGACCGGCTCGCGCAGGCGGCCCTGTTCCGCGCCGACGAGGGCGGGGCCGCGCGCCTCCGGGTCGAAGAGGATCGCCTTCACCACCGCCCCCAGGTCGCCCCGCGTGCCGTAGCCGTTGTCGTCGAAGACGGCGGCCACGCGCGCGACGTAGGCGGGGCTCGGGTTGCTCGTGACCAGCTCCCGGATCAGGCGGGAGCCGATGAAGGGCCCGACGTTCGGGTGCTGGAAGATGTTGTCCAGGCCGGCCGCGAGGTCCTGCGGCGCGCTCTGCCCCCCGGGCAGGACCACGCCCTGAAGCAGCGCCTTCGGCCCCGTATCGTGGTTGTTCGCCTTCGGCACCATGGGGTCGAAGTAGTTGCGTATGCCGGGCGCGGGGTCGGGCGCGTACGTCCAGCCGGTGAAGACCTTGGTGAAGCCGTTCACGACGTCCTGGTCGTAGGCGGGAAGGGCTACCCCCGTGCCGTCGAGCTGCGGGGTGCCGTCGGGGTTCAGGAGGTCGGTCCCGATCGAGAAGAGCTGGAGCACCTCGCGCGGGTAGTTCTCGTTCGGGCGCGACTTGGTGCTCGAGGCCATGTCGAGGTAGTCGCCCATGGCCGGGTTGAGCGTCACCTCCTCGAGCAGGCGGCGGTAGTTGCCGAACGCGTTGCGCATGAAGATGCGCAGGTAGGGAGCCATGCGACTCGGCAGGGTCACGTCGCGCCCGGAGACCACGAAGATCTTGTGCAGCGCCCAGGCCACGCGCTGGCGCAGCTGGTCCGGGCCGTACAGGGCGTTGACGAAGAAGCGCGTCTGCAGCGGGTACATCGTGTAGTTGTAGAGCTGGCACGTGCCCGTGCAGGACGCGGGCGCGGTGCCGGGCATCATGGGCAGCACTGGGTAGTCCGACGACGGCAGCGCGAGCTGCTCGTCCACCCACCCACTCAGGCCGAGCGCGTGCACGCGGGCGACGTCGGCGCTCGTGGGACCGAAGCCGGCCTGGTCGAGGAAGCGCCGAAGGTCGGCCTCCGTGGGCTCGACGCGCACCTGCACCTCCGCCCAGCCGGTGAGCTCCGTGTCGCTGACGCTGAGGCGCAGGACGTAGGTCCCGGCCACGTCGAAGCTGGCGCCGGTGGTGAGCGCGCTCGCGTTCGTAAAGGCGACGGTGCCGGGTCCGCTCGTCTCGCTCCAGGCGAAGCCGAGGCTCGCGCCCGCGGGCTTGCCGTCGTCGGAGGCCAGCCCGGTGAGGCTGACGGTGGCGGGGAGCGTGATCGTCTGGTTCGCGCCTGCGTTCACGATCGGGGGCTGGTTGTTCGCAGGATCGTCGAAGTAGCCCGCGACGTCGATGATCAGGTGAGAGGTTCCCGCGCCCTGGCCGTTGTAGACGGCGACGGCGCCTCCCGCACCGGGAGCCACGATCGCGTTGTTGCTGCGCGTCTGGCCCGCCGAGTAGTTGAGGGAGGTAACGATGGGGAGGGCGATCCCCGCGGGGAACAGGCGGAGGTGACCGGCGGCGGAGGGCTGCGTGACCGTCAGGTTGATGGCGATCGCCCTCGCCGTGGGCGACGTGTGGCACGCCCCGGCCAGACCGAACGCCCGCGTCGATCCCGCGACGAGGGCGGGGCCTCCGAGGGAGGGTGCGGGCTGGCGGGTGTCCACCGCCCGGCAGGGCCGCACGGTGTAGAACTGCGACGGCGGCGGGTCGGCCGCGGACGGCGCGGCGAGCGGGCCCAGGGTGACGACGACGAGGACGGACCAGAGGACGCGTCGTGGCAAGGGGAGAGGCCTTTGGACGCGAGGGGCGGCAAGCCCCGAGGGCGCAGGCACCGCTTCGGCCGGCCCCTGCGGACCCGACCGGGTCCGCCGGACACGACGCGACCGATCCTCCGGGCCGTCGCCGGCTCCGGGACGACGCGAGAAGGTACCAGCCCCGAGGCGCCCTCGCTGTGCGTTGCCTCACTCACCAGGGTGACGACTTGCGCGTCCGTATCAAGTGGCGGAGGATACGCGAGCCTGACCATGGACGTCGCCGACCTCGACCGTCTCTGCGTCAACACCATCCGCACCCTGTCCATGGACGCGGTGCAGCAGGCCAACTCGGGCCACCCCGGCACGCCCATGGCGATGGCCCCCGTCGTCTACGACGCTCTGGCAGCGCCACCTGCGCTTCGACCCCGCCGATCCCATCTGGCCCAACCGCGACCGCTTCGTGCTGTCCGCCGGGCCACGCGTCGATGCTGCTCTACTCGATGCTGCACCTCGCCGGCGTCAGGGCCGTGAACCCGAAGTACGAGACGCTCGGCGCAGCTGTCGGTGACCCTCGACGACATCAAGCGCTTCCGCCAGCTCGACAGCCGCTGCCCGGGCCATCCCGAGTACCGCTGGACCTCCGGCGTCGAGACCACCACCGGGCCGCTGGGCCAGGGCGTCGCCACGAGCGTGGGCATGGCCATCGCCTCGAAGTGGATGGCGGCGCACTTCAACCGGCCCGGCTTCGAGATGTTCGGCTTCGACGTCTACGCGCTCGCCGGCGACGGCTGCATGATGGAGGGCATCTCGGGGGAGGCCGCCTCGCTGGCCGGCCACCTGAAGCTCGACAACCTCTGCTGGATCTACGACAACAACCACATCACGATCGAGGGCCCACCGAGCCTCGCCTTCAGCGAGGACGTGGCCACGCGCTTCATCGGCTACGGCTGGAACGTCACGCGCGTGGGCGACGCCAACGACCTCGCCATGCTCGACCGGGCCTTCGACGACCTTCAAGAGCCACGAAGGACCGGCCGACGCTGATCATCGTCGACAGCCACATCGGCTACGGCGCCCCGACCAAGCAGGACACCCACGCCGCCCACGGCGAGCCGCTGGGGGACGAGGAGATCCGGCTCGCCAAGACGCTTCTACGGCTGGCCGGAGGACGCGAAGTTCCTGGTGCCCGACGGCGTGCGCGAGCACTTCGCGGAGGGGATCGGGGCCCGGGGGGCGAAGCTGCGCGGGGAGTGGATGGCGCTCTTCGAGGCCTACAAGGCGAAGTACCCGGCGGAGGCGGACGCGATGTTCCGCATGCAGCACCGCCAGCTCCCCGATGGCTGGGACAAGGGCGATCCCGTCCTTCCCCGCCGACGCCAAGGGCCTCGCCGGGCGCGACGCCTCCGCCAAGGTGCTGAACGCCGTGGCCCAGAGCATCCCCTGGCTCATCGGCGGCTCGGCCGACCTCGCGCCTTCGACCAAGACGCGCCTCACCTTCGAGGGCGCCGGCGACTTCGAGGCCGGGAGCTACGGCGGGCGCAACTTCCACTTCGGCATCCGCGAGCACGCGATGGGCGCGATCCTGAACGGGCTGTGCGCTGTCGAAGGTGCGGCCCTACGGCTCCGGCTTCCTGATCTTCAGCGACTACGGCCGGGCGCCCATCCGACTGGCCGCGATCATGGAGATCCCGGTCATCTACGTCTTCACCCACGACTCGATCGGCGTGGGCGAGGACGGCCCCACGCACCAGCCCGTCGAGCAGCTCGTCTCGCTGCGGGCGATCCCCGGCCTCGTCACGATCCGGCCCGCCGACGCCAACGAGGTGGCCGAGGCGTGGCGCGTGATCCTGCGGCTTCCGGCACGAGCCCGTCGCCCTGATCCTGACCCGGCAGGCGCTGCCCACGCTCGACCGGACGAGGTACGCGGCAGCGTCGGGTCTCGCGAAGGGCGCCTACGTGCTCGCCGACGCGCCGGGCGGCAACCCCGAGCTGCTGCTCCTGGCCACGGGCAGCGAGGTCTCGCTCTGCCTCGCCGCCCACGAGCAGCTCGTGAAGGACGGGGTCCGCAGCCGCGTGGTCAGCATGCCCTCGTGGGAGCTGTTCGACGATCAGCCCCCGGAGTACAGGGACTCGGTCCTGCCCCCCGTCCGTCACCGCCCGGGTGGCGGTGGAGCAGGCCTCGACCCTCGGCTGGGAGCGCTACGTCGGGGACACGGGGACGCATCATCGGCATGAGCACGTTCGGCGCCTCCGCCCCCCTCAAGGAGCTGCAGAAGAAGTTCGGCTTCCAGCCAGAGCGGGTGGTGGCCGTCGCCCACGAAGTCATGCGGCCGGAGGTAGGGGCGTGCGCCTCGTCGTCGGAGCCGACCACGCCGGCTTCGTCCTCAAGCAGGAGATCGCGGAGGAGCTGCGCCGCGAGGGGCACGAGGTCCTCGACGTCGGGACCCACTCCCCCGCGCCCGTGGACTACCCCGACTCCGCGGAAGCGGTGGGACGGGCGGTGACCGACGGGCGCGCGGAGCGGGGCGTGCTCGTCTGCGGCAGCGGGGTGGGCGCGTCCGTGGCCGCCAACAAGGTACCCGGCGTTCGCGCCGCCATCTGCCACGACGCGTACTCCGCCCACCAGGGCGTCGAGCACGACGACATGAACGTGCTCGTCCTCGGCGGCCGCATCGTCGGCCCCGCCCTCGCCCACGAGCTGGTGACCGCCTTCGTGCGCGCCCGTTTCTCCGGCGAGGAGCGTCACGCCCGGCGCCTCGAGAAGGTCAAGGCCCTCGAGGCCCGCTACCGCTCGCCCCGGTCCTCCTGAGGCGCGACTCTCCCGCATTGACATCCTCCCCCGGCGGCGCTAGCTTGCCGGCAACCTCGGTACGCATGAAACCCGTCGACACGGTCAGTGCGATCCTGACGAAGAAGGGCCGGGGGGCCTGGTCCTTGAGCCCCGACGCCTCCGTCTACGAGGCGATCGAGATGATGGCCGACAAGCAGGTCGGGGCGCTCCTGGTCCTGTCCGAAGGCCGGCTGGTCGGCGTCATCTCCGAACGCGATTACGCCCGCAAGGTCATCCTCAAGGGGAAGGCCTCGAAGCAGACCGCGGTCAAGGAGATCATGACGAGCCCGGTCATCTTCGTGACGCCGAAGCAAACCATTGACGAGTGCATGGCCCTCATGACGATCAAGCGCATACGCCACCTCCCCGTGGTCGAGGACGAGAAGGTGGTGGGCATGATCTCCATCGGCGATGCAGTGAAATGGATCATCTCCGGGCAGGAGGAGACCATCCAGCACCTCGAGGACTACATCTCGGGGAAGTATCCCGGGTGATCGGGGAGACTACGACTTCAGGGCCACGATGAGCTTGTTCAGGCTCTCCTTGGCGTCGCCGAAGAGCATCATGCACTTCGGGTCGTAGTAGAGGTCGTTGTCCACGCCGGAGAAGCCGGGGTTGTCCGCCTCGCCCTCATTAGATAAGGATAGGAACCCATGCAGTTCGGGATGATCGGTCTCGGGCGCATGGGCGCGAACATGGTGCGCCGCCTGATGCGCGGCGGGACACGAGTGCGTCGTCTACGACCGCTCGCGCGCCGGCGGTGGAGGCGCTGGCCAAGGAGGGCGCGACCGGCGCCGCCTCCCTGGAGGAGTTCGTCCAGAAGCTCGAGAAGCCGCGGGCCCTCTGCCTGATGGTGCCCGCGGCGTTCGTGGACGCCATCGATCGACGAGCTCGCCGCCGCTGCTCGAGAAGGGCGACACCGTCATCGACGGCGGCAACTCCCACTACCACGACGACATCGCGCGCGCGAAGCGGCTGCGCGCCAAGGGGCTCCACTACGTGGACATGGGGACGAGCGGCGGCGTGTGGGGCCTGGAGCGCGGCTACTGCCTGATGATCGGCGGCGAGAAGGACGTGGTGAAGCGCCTGGACCCGATCTTCAAGACCCTCGCCCCGGGCCGCGGCGACATCCCGCGCACCCCGGGCCGCGAGAAGCTCGGGCGGCACCGCCGAGCACGGGCTACCTCCACTGCGGCCCGGCCGGCGCCGGCCACTTCGTGAAGATGGTCCACAACGGCATCGAGTACGGCCTCATGGCCGCCTACGCCGAGGGCCTGAACATCCTGAAGAACGCGAACATCGGCAAGGCGCTCGCACGAGAAGGACGCGGAGACGACGCCGCTCCGGAACCCCGAGCACTACCAGTACGACTTCAACCTCGCCGACATCACCGAGCTGTGGCGCCGCGGCAGCGTCGTCACCTCCTGGCTCCTCGACCTCACGGCGCAGGCCCTCGCTTCGCGACCCCGGCCTCGACAAGTTCGGGGGCAAGGTGTCCGACTCCGGCGAAGGCCGCTGGACGGTGCGGCCGCCAACGACGAGGGCGTGCCCGCCCACGTCCTCACCGCCGCCCTCTTCGAGCGCTTCGCCTCGCGCGACCTGGACCTCTTCCAGAACAAGGTGCTCTCCGCGATGCGCTTCGGCTTCGGCGGCCACGTGGAGAAGAAGTGAGCGACGACCGGGCCGCGCTCCGACGCCCTCGTCTTCTTCGGCGCCACCGGCGACCTCGCCTACAAGAAGATCTTCCCGGCCCTCCAGGCGCTGGCCCGCCGCGGCCGGCTCGACGTCCCGGTGGTCGGCGTGGCGCGGTCGGGCTGGAACCGCGAGCAGCTCGTGGAGCGCGCGCGGGCCAGCGTGACCGAGTACGGCGGCGGCGTCGACGCCGAGGCCTTCCCGAAGCTGGCGGAGCAGCTCCGCTACGTGGACGGCGACTACAACGACCCCGCGACCTTCGCCCGGCTGCAAGGCGGAGCTCGGCGGGCGCCGAGCGGCCCGCCCACTACCTCGCCATCCCGCCGAGCATGTTCCCGACCGTGGTCGAGCAAGCTCGCCGAGGCCGGCTGCGCGAAGAACGCGCGCGTGATCGTCGAGAAGCCGTTCGGCCGCGACCTCGCCTCGGCCCGCGAGCTGAACCGCGACCCTCCACGAGGTCTTCCCCGAGGAGAGCATCTTCCGCATCGACCACTACCTCGGCAAGGAAGCGGTCCAGAACATCCTCTACTTCCGCTTCGCCAACGCGTTCCTCGAGCCGATCTGGAACCGCCACTACGTCGAGAACGTGCAGATCACGATGGCCGAGAGCTTCGGCGTGAAGGGGCGCGGCAAGTTCTACGAGGAGACCGGCGTCATCCGCGACGTGATCCAGAACCACCTGCTGCAGATCGTGAGCTACCTGGCCATGGAGGCGCCGTCGTCGCACCTACGACGAGGCGATCCGCGACGAGCAGGCCAAGGTGCTGCGCACCGTGCGGCCCATGAGCGTCGACAACATGGTGCGCGGCCAGTTCCGCGGCTACCGCGACGAGCCGGGCGTGGCCAAGGACTCCTACATGGCCACCTACGCGGCCCTGCGCCTCTACGTCGACTCCTGGCGCTGGGACGGGCGTGCCCTTCTACGTCCGCGCCGGGCAAGTGCCTGAAGATGACCTGCACCGAGGTCTTCGTGGAGCTCAGGAACCCGCCCCAGGTCGTCTTCAACGAGGCCACGCCCGCCGATGGGCAACTACGTGCGCTTCCGCCTGAGCCCGCAGGTCGTCGATCGCGCTCGGCGCCCGCGCCAAGCGTCCGGGCGAGGGCATGGCGGGCGAGCCGGTGGAGCTGTCGGTGGTCGGAGCAGCCGGAGCAGGGGGCGGACGGGCGGATGGGCGACTACGAGCGGCTGCTCGGCGACGCGATGGCGGGCGACGCCACGCTCTTCGCGCGCCAGGACGTGGTGGAGGCGGCCTGGGCCATCGTGGATCCGGTGATCCACGGCCCGAGCCCGATGTTCGAGTACGAGCCGGGCAGCTGGGGCCCGCCCGCAGGCCGACCGCCTGGTGGCCGGACGTCGGAGGTTGGAACACACCGCAATGAAGCGTATCCTGGTCATCGACGTCGGCGGCACCAACGTCAAGGTCATCGCGGCCGGCCGCAAGGCAGCCGCTCAAGATCCCGTCCGGCCCGGAGATGACCGCCGCGCAGATGGCGGCGGCGGTCAAGAAGGCCACCGCGGACTGGAAGTACGACGCGGTGTCCATCGGCTATCCCGGGCCCGGTGCGGAACGACCGGCCCGCCGCAGAGCCCGCCAACCTCGGCGGGGGCTGGGTCCGCTTCGACTACAAGAAGGCGTTCGGGCAGGCCGGTGAAGCTCGTGAACGACGCGGCCATGCAGGCGCTCGGCAGCTACCACGGGGGCCGCATGCTCTTCCTCGGCCTGGGCACCGGCCTCGGCTCCGCTCTCGTGGCCGACGGCGTGCTCGAGCCCCTGGAGCTGGCCCACCTCCCCTACCGGAAGAACCGCACCTACGAGGACTACCTCGGCCTTCGCGGGCATCAAGCGGCTCGGACGCCGGAAGTGGGCGAAGCACGTGGAGAAGGTGGTGGACCTGCTCAAGCACGGGCTGCAGGTCGACTACGTCGTGCTCGGGGGCGGGGAGACCCGCAAGCTCAAGAAGGTCCCCAAGGGCGCCCGCCTCGGCAGCAACTCGAACGCGTTCCTGGGCGGGTGTCGGCTCTGGGAGGATCCGAGGAAGCGCCACCTGCGGCTGCGGGTCGCACCTTCGGAGCCACCGCCGCCCGCCGAACCGTAGGACCGCGAAAAGGAGCCATGACCGACACCCGAAGCACTCGCCGGACGTTCCTGGCTGCGACCGCGGGCGCCGCGCTCCTGCCCGCGGTCTCCCGGGCGATCCCGAGCGGATCACCGGCCCACGCCCCTCGCCTCAAGCTGGGCGTCGCCTCCTACTCCCTGCGCAAGTTCACGCTCGACGAGGCCCTCGAGATGTGCCAGCAGATGAACGTCGCCTACATCAACCTCAAGGACGTCCACCTGCCCATGACCGACTCTCCGGAGGCGCTCGTCGCCGCCCGGAAGAAGATCGAGGCCGCCGGCCTCACGATCATGGGCGGGGGCACGATCACGCTCAAGAACGACGAGGCCCAGCTCCGCGGCGCCTTCGCCTACGCGAAGGGCGCGGGCTTCCCCCTGATGGTCGTCGCTCCCGAGCCCGCGGCCTTCGACCTCATCGAGAAGATGATCCGGGAGTTCGACATCAAGGTGGCCATCCACAACCACGGGCCCGAGGACAAGTTCTTCCCCGCCCCCCAGGACGCGATGCGCCTGCTCACCGGGCGGGACCCGCGCTTCGGGCTGTGCATGGACATCGGGCACACCACCCGCGCCGGCGTCGACCCGGTGAAGACGGTGGACGAGTGCAAGGCGCGGCTCCTCGATCTTCACGTCAAGGACCTCAAGGACAAGAAGGACAAGGACAGCCAGACCGAGGTCGGCAAGGGTGCGCTCGACATTCCGGGCCTCTTTCGCGCCCTCGAGAGGATCGGCTTCCCGGGCCACGTGGGGCTCGAGTACGAGATCAACCCGGAGAGCCCCCTCGTGGGGATGAAGGAGTCGCTCGCCTACATGCGCGGGACCCTGGACGCGATCGAGGGCTGAGGGCGAACGCTCATTCGAAGTAGCCGTTGACGTCGATGACCAGGTGGACCGTAGTGCCTGCCCCCTGTCCGAAGGAATAGGTCGTATCCTACGCGCGTATCCGCAGCGGAGCCGACGCCGCTCTGCCGGCAGGGAGGTGCCCCGTGCGCCGACGCGCCGCGAAGCTCGCCCTCTCCGTCGTCGCCGTCACCCTGGCCGCTCTTTCCGCCGCGCGCCCCGCCGGCGCCCAGCCGATCTCGCGCGAGGACCTGCCTCCCGAGCCTGCGGCCGTGGGTGCCCTGGGTGCTCGACCAGGTGCCGACGCTCGGCTGCGCGACGGTGCAGGGGCAGGCCGTCTGCCTCTGGCCCGGGCAGCCTGCAGCTCGATCTCGGCGCCGAGCGGGCGGCACCTTCAGCCTCGACCTCGCAGGCCGACCGCGCGGTCGACGTGCGCCTGCCCGGCAGCGCCGAGCACTGGCCGCAGGACGTCCGCCTCGACGGCTCCCCCGCTCCCGTCTTCGACCGCGACGGCGCGCCTCGCGCTGCGCGCTGCGCCGCGGGCCGCCACCGCCTCACCGGCCGCTTCGCCTGGTCGCGCCTGCCCGAGTCGCTGAGCGTCCCCGCCGGAGATCGGCCTCGTCGACCTGCGCCTCGACGGCCAGGCCGTCGCCCGGCCGCGGCGGGACGCAGGCCGGCCTCCTCTGGCTGCGGCCGGCGCCGAGACGCGGCGGCGAAGGCGAGAGCCTGCGCGCTCCAGGTCTTCCGGCACGGGTCCGCGACGGCATCCCGCTCTTCGTCGAGACGCGCCTCGAGCTCGAGGTGGCCGGGCCGCGCGCGGGAGGTCACGCTCCCCGGAGCGCTCCTGCCGGGCACGGTCCCGGTCGCCGTGCTCGGGCGACCTGCCGGCGCGCGTCGAGAAGGACGCGCTGCGCGTGCAGGTGCGCGGCGGCCGCTACTCCGTGAGCGTCGAGGCGCGCGTCGAGGGCCGCCCGAAGGCGATCGGCGCTCCCGAAGGAGCCGCCGAAGGAGCCCTGGCCGCCGCGCGAGGTCTGGGTGTTCGCCGCCGACGAGAGCGCTGCGGCAGGTCGAGCTCTCCGGCCCGACGCCGATCGACCCCTCGCGCACCGAGCTGCCCGAGGAGTGGCGCGCGCTGCCCGCGTTCCTCGTCGAGCCCGGGCGCGAGCCTTGCCCTGACCGAGGTGCGCCGCGGCGAGGCCGAGCCGCCGCCCGACGCGCTCCACGCTCGCGCGCGAGCTGTGGCTCGACCCCGACGGCCGCGGCGCGAGCGTCCGCGACCGCTTCGGCGGCACGCTGCGCGCGCACCACGCGCCTCGACCTCCTCCCGCCCGGCACGCTCGGCCGCATCGCCGTCGACGGCCAGGACCAGCTCGTCACCGCCAACCCCGAGACGAAGGCCGCCGGCGTCGAGCTGCGCCGCTCGAGCCTCCAGCTCGAGGCCGACTCCCGCCTCGCCCTCGCGCGGCGCGCTCCCCGCCGTCGGCTGGACGACCGGCGTCGAGCAGCTCCAGGCGACGCTCCACGTCCCGCCCGGCTGGAGCCTCCTCGGCGCGACGCGGCGTCGATCGCCTCCCCGGCACCTGGACCTCGCGCTGGACGCTGCTCGGCTTCTTCTTCGTCCTCATCGTGACGCTGGCCGTCCATCGCCTCTTCGGCCTGCGGCCCGCGGCTCCTCGCCCTCGCCGCCCTCGTCCTCACCCACGGCGAGCCCGGCGCGCCCTTCGCCGTCTGGCTGAGCCTCGTCGCCGCGATCGCGCTCCAGCGCGTGGCGCCGCGCCGGCCGGATCCGCGACCCTCGCCCGTCTCTGGTTCCTCGCGAGCGCCGCCGTCCTCGTCGTCATCGTCGTGCCCTTCGCGCGCGACCAGGTGAAGGACGCGCTCTTCCCGCAGGTGGCCGCAGGTCGCGGCGCGGGCGCGACCGGGCGCCTCTCGGCGGACCGGCGCTCCGCGCGAGGCGTCGGGCAGGGCGTGCCCGGCGGTGTCGCCGGCGGTGTCGTGGGCGGGCTGTCCGGCCAGGCCGTGCCCGCGGCCCCGGCGCCGGCCGACGCAGGCAGATCGCCGAGGAGCAAGGCGACGAAGCTCGAGTCGCTCGAGCACGTCGCCCGGTCGAGCGAAGCGGCGTCCAGGCGGCTCGCCGAGCGACGGTCCCGAAGCGCGCAGCTACGCCTACAACGTCGCCCTCGAGCAGGACCCGAAGGCCGTCCTGCAGACCGGTCCCGGCGTGCCGAGCTGGACCTGGCGCAGCTACTCGCTCGCGTGGAGCGGGACCCGTCGGCCGCGACCACACGATGCGGCTCTTCCTCGCCTCGCCCGGACCTGAACCGCCTCCTCACGCTCCTGCGCCTCGCCCTCCTCGCCGCGTTCGGCGTCGTCCTCCTCACCGGCCGCTGGCCGTCGCTTCCCCCGCCAGGCCCATCGAAAGCCCTCCCCGCCGCCGCCGCCCTCGTGCTCCTGGCCCTGAGCACGTCCGCGCGGCGCGGACGAGCCGAGCACGCCGAGCCCCGAGCTCCTCGCAGGAGCTGAAGCGCGCGCCTCACCCGACCCGCGCCCTGCGAGCCGCGCTGCGTCACGACGCCGAGCCTCGTCCTGCGGCTCGGCGACAGCCGCCTCGAGCTGAGCGCCGAGGTCCACGCCGCGGCCGACGGCACGTGGGCGCTCGCCCGGCCCCGTCGGGAGCTGGACCCCGGCCGACGTCCGCGTCGACGGCGCCCCCGCGGTGGCGCTCGCGCGCCTCGCCGACGGGCTTCCTGCACCTGCGCCTCGTCGCGCGGCGTGCACCGCGTCGAGGCCTCGGGCCCCGTTCCGCCCGGCGACAGCTTCACGCTGCAGTTCGCCGACCCGCCGCGGCGCGCGCGCGCCGAGGCGCCGGGGTGGGACGTGAGCGGCCTGCGCGCGGACGGCCCCGCCGAGCCGTCGATCCTCCTCACCCGCCGCCTCGCCGCCCGCGGCCGGCGCCGCCCGGCGGCGAGGGCCGCTACGCGCCGTGGCTCGAGGTCACCCGCACGCTCGGCTTCGGCGTCACCTGGACCGTCGAGACGCGCGTCCGCCGCGTGACGCCCGCTGGGCGCGCCGGTCGCGCTGCGCGTCCCGCTCCTGCCCGGCGAGGCGCCCACCCGCGCCAACCTCGTGGTCGAGAAGGGCGAGGTCGCGGTGAGCCTCGGCGGCGACGAGACCGAGACCGGCTGGCAGTCGACGCTCGAGCAGGCCCCGCAAGCTCGTGCTGCGCGCGCCCGAGGGCCGCCCGTGGTCCGAGGTCTGGCGGCTTCAGTGCAGCCCGATCTGGTCCTGCACCGCTTCGGGCCTGCCCGCCGGTCTCGCGCGTCGCCGACGGCGTCTTCGCGCCCGAGTACCGCCCCTGGCCGGGCGAGATCGCTCGAGCGTCGCCCTCGCGCCACCCGCAGGGCGTCGAGGGCCAGACGCTCACGATCGACGCGCGTCGCGCTCGAGGCCACGCCCGGCCGCCGCCTCGAGCGCGTCCGCCTCGTCGCCACCGCCCGCAGCAGCCGCGAGCAGCCGCTCGTCCTGCGCCTCCCGAAGGAGGCCGAGGTCCAGCAGGTCACGCTCGACGGCCAGGACCGGCCCGCGCGCGCCCGAGGACGGCGAGCTGCGCCTGACCGTCCCCGCGGGCCGCCACACGCTCGAGGTGCGCTGGCAGCAGTCCCGCGGGATGGGCCTCTTCTACGCGCATGCCGCGCGTCGTCGTTCTCGAGCCCCGCCGTCAACGTCACGCAGCAGCTCACGCTGCCGCCCGAGCGCTGGCTGCTCGCGACGCGCGGTCCCGCCTGGGGCCCGGCCGTCCTCTTCTGGCCGTACCTCGTGTTCCTGCTCGCCGTGGCCCTCGCCCTCGGCCGCATCCCCGCGAGCCCCCTCACGAGCGCGCCAGTGGATCCTGCTCGGCCTCGGCCTGAGCGTCGCTCCCGGCGATCGGCGCGCCCTCGTCGTGGCCGCCTTCGTCTTCGCCCTCGCGCTGCGCGGGCGACGGCCGCCGGCGCACGCCGGCGCCTTCGACGCGCTCCAGCTCCTGCTCGCCGTCTGGGCGCTCGTGAGCCTCGGCCTGCTCTACGTCGCCATCCAGCAGGGCCTGCTCTTCCGGCCCGACATGCAGGTGGCCGGCAACGGCAGCACCGACACGGTGCTGCGCTGGTACGCCGATCGCGTCGAGCGGCGAGACGCCGGCGGCGGGCGTCCTCAGCCTGCCCCTCTGGCTCTACCGCGTCGCGATGCTCGCCTGGGCGCTCTGGCTCGCCGCCGGCCTCGTGCGCGCGGCGGGCCCGGCCTGGCGCGCCTTCAGCGAGGGCGGCCTCTGGCGTCCGCTACCCCTCACGCGGGCCAGAGCCAAAGCTGCGTCCGCCGACGCCAAGCCCTCCGGCGCCGGAGACTAGAACCCCGCTGCCCCGAGAAGCTCCTCGACCGCGCGAATATCACGTAGCCCGCGCGTGGAATAACCATTACCGTTTGCCGCTCCATGAGATACCTCTGCAGGGGTATACGCCTTACCAGTTGCGGGATACTCAGTTTGTTCGGCTGACGTGAGGTGAGACATCGTGAACCGACGCACGTTTCTCGCTGGCGTTGGGGCTCTGGCTGGCGCGGGCCGGCTTGCACCCCTGACCCGGGCGCAAGGCATAAGAACGAGGTTGATCCTTCTCGGCACTGGTGGCGGTCCCCGGCCCCGGAAAGCCAGCTCAGCGCCCGCCCAAGTGATTGTCGCGAACGACATACCGTACGTCGTCGATTGTGGTGACGGCGTGGCACGCCAGCTCGTCGTCGCCGGCGTAGCCTTGGACAAGCTGCGGCATGTGTTCCTCACGCATCACCACTCGGACCACAACGCCGATTATGGCAACCTGATCTGGCTGGCGTGGGCCGCGGGGCTGCACTCGCGCGTCGACACCTGGGGACCGCCGCCTCTCGGGAAGATGACCAAGCTCTTCTTCGAGATGAACGCGTACGATATCGACACCCGCATCGCCAACGAGGGCAGGGTGTCCCTGGCTCCGCTCGTACATGTCCATGAGCTGATGGAGGGCGGCCTCGTGATGAAGGATGACAATGTGAGGGTGACGGCGGCCCTGGTGCACCATCCGCCGGTCGTCCCAGCCTTCGCATATCGGTTCGACGCGGCCGACCGGTCCATCGTCATTTCGGGGGACACCGCACGTTCCGACAACGTCGTCAAGCTCGCCCAGAATGCCGACGTCCTCGTGCACTCTGCACTCTACGTGCCCGCCCTAGATCGTATGGTTGCCCGGGTCGCCGACGCGACGACCCTAAAGCAGAGCATCATGGCCCACCAAACGTCGGTAGAGGACGCCGGGCGCGTCGCGGAGGCTGCAGGCGTGAAGACGTTGGTGCTCTCACATCTGGTGCCTCCAGACGATCCCGAGGTCACGGAGCAGATGTGGAGCGATGCGGCTCGCGCACACTTCGGAGGAGTAGTCATCGTCGGCAGGGATCTTTTGGAGATTTGAGGAGCACCGGAGATCGAAAGGCGGGCGGCCACTTGAATCCTGTCTGGCCAGTGCCAGCGGGGCGCAGCCGATCAATGAGATGCAGCGGACGAGGCGCGGCCAGAATAGAGCCTCGCCGCTGATCTCAGTGTTCGCCGGACCAAAGTAGTTGGCCGGTTGTCCAGCAAAGAGCTACTCTTCAGCGAGGAAGGCGGTGACTCGCATGACCATGGCGAATCGACGACTTCAAGTCTGCTTCCTTGTTGTTACGGGTTCGGTAGCCATCGTAACGGTCGGGAGTGCAGCTCGACCTCAACAGATGAGCAGCGCCGCCTCGCCCAGGGAGCAAGAGAAGTTACCCGACAAAGACTTCGACCACCCACCGGAGAAGGCACACGATCCGGCCTCCCTCCTCTTCACGTTCGACCAGCTCGAGCACCGCTACCGCGTGCCGGGCGAGTTTACACACCGTCTCACCGGTGACCAGTACGGCTTTGACGCACTCTCGTTCATCATCAGCGAGACGCACCCCCTTGGCGGACCCGGACTCCATGTGCATGACACCGAAGAGGCCCACGTGCTGCTTGAAGGCAGCGTGCAATACAGGATCGGCGACAAGACATTCACCGCCCAAGGACCTTACGTGGCGAGGGTGCCGGCCGGTGTGCCGCACACGTTCATGAACGTCGGGACCATGCCGTTCAACCTGATCGCGGTCTTCCCGTCAAAGCACCCAAGCAGCAAGAGGATTGGTCCGAACCCGTTGATACCTGCGGGCCACAGGGGAGAAGAGCCCGGATCCGGCTTCATACCCTAATTGGGCTCTCGCGGGCTGAGTGAGCGGGCCGCCTAACCAGATGCACCTGACAAGGTCCGCGCCGTCCCGAAACCGCGGGAGCTGATCTGGGTGTTCGGCGGACTCCACGGGCGTGACGCGAAGATGAGAAGGCTCGACGCCGCTTTCTTTCTTGCATCCCTGCAGGTAGCTGAGCCCGCCAACCTGCCGGGAGCGTTTGTACGCGGCGTCGAGTTCTCGGTAATCGATCAGCGAGATCGAGTCGACTACAGCCTGGGCCGCGATTTGGTTGTCCGTGCAAGTCGTGAGGTCAATGCGCAGGGCGTCCCCCTGAGGTGGTTGCTCGAGGCCGTGGATCGGCGCTTGGCGGACTCGCCGAACTTCCTGTACGACTGCCTATGCGGACACGGGCCACACCCGACACACTTGATGGCGTGGCACCTGCTGAATCCCGAAGCAGTGGCTAACGTGGGGCCAGTATCCGAGCGAACTCTCCCCGTCTGGGGTTATCCGTACGACCTACGTGTTCGTTGCGTGAGTTGCGAAGCGCAAGGTGATGACGTCAGCACCGCCCACTTTGTCGGCGGTACCATCGAGCTCAGCTGGCGTCGGCTGCCCATGTCCCATCCGCGTCAGAAGCGTCTTTCGGATCTCCGCCGGTGAGCCACTTCGGGTTGACAAAAAGGAGGTGTCGACTGGAAACCGAGGAGGATCCCGGGCACGGCGCAAGCGATTGACGCTCACAGGTGAACTCGGTGCCCGACGGACGTAGCGGAGCGAGAAGGAGTCAAGCATGAGCGGGCCAGATCGCAGCCGTGTTATCCGTCTTGCCGATGCTCGCGCGCGTATTCCGGGCCCCGCGGGGAAGCATGCCGTCAGCCTTTTGCAGCGCGGAACGCTCAACGTGAAGCTCTCCCTCCCCGTCGTTCCGAACCAACAGACGCCGCACGCGCAGGACGAGGTCTACGTGATCGTCCGCGGACGAGGAGCTCTGATTCACGATGGCAAGCGAAGCCAGTTCGAGTCCGGCGACCTCCTGTTCGTGGCTGCGGGAATCGAGCATCGTTTCGAGGACTTCACCGACGATCTTGCCGTTTGGGTCGTCTTCTTCGGCCCACAGGGTGGCGAGACGCCACTCTAGTAGGGACAGGCCCCGGAGCCGTCCTGGCAGATTCCCCCGTTGCAGGAGAAGCCGGACTGGCACGGACGCGACGTCCCGTCGCACGCCCCTCCTTGAGGCACGCCTCCGGGCACCGTCCCGCAGGACGCCCCGGCGAGGACGTTGGCGTTGCAGAGACAGGGGTCGCCCGGGGCTCCGATGAAGCAGTTGCGGGGCGAGCAGGTGGTGCTGCCGCTCCCGGTGGACTGTCCGAGCTTGTTGACCCCGTAGATCGCGCCGGCCGCTACCACGTTGGCCCCCAGGATGGCCACGAAGTGGCCCACGCGCTGCCCCCCCGTGACGCGCGCCGGCGCGCCCGCGGCCGCGCCCGACGCGGCGGTGCCCGACGCTGCGCCGCCCGCCGGAGTCTCGCCGGGGGCCACGTCCTTGTTCGCCGCGCCCTTCTCGGCCGAGGCTTTCGGCGCCCCCGGCCGCTCGAGGTGCACCTCGCCAGAGAGGCGTACGAGCGGCGTCTCTCCCGCGACGGCGAAGCCCGCGGACAGCGCCTCGGGCGCGCCTCCCCCCTTCCACGCCAGCATCCCCATGAGCACCGCCCCCTCCTGGCGCGGGGCGAGGTTCCACTCGAGGCCCCCGGAGTCGAGCAGGACGAGCGCGGCGTCGGAGACGCGCGCCTCGGTGACGAGATACTGCTTGCGCAGCGGGGGACAGCCGGAGCCCGCGGCGGGCGCGATGTCGAGGAGGATCGTGCCTCCGAGCTTGTCACCGGTTCGCACGAGCTCGACCTTCACGGAGCCGGGCGCGGTGGATCCGTCGTAGACGCAGACCAGGCGCGGCCAGTCGTTGGTGAGCTTGCCCCAGCCCGACCAGGCGCCCGCGAAGTCCTGGGCGGAGGCCGGGAAGGACGCCGCCAGGGCCAGGAGGAGGAAGAAAGCGCGGCGCGAGGCCATCGAACCGGCGGAGCTTATCACGTGAGCTTCTTCTTGACCGCGTCGATCCGCGCTTCGTTCTCCGCGTAGGAGAGCGTGGCGGTTCCGCCCTCGGGCGGAAAGAGATGTCGCCGGTAGACCGGATAGGCCTCCGTGCGCAGGTGGGCGAGCATGTGATGGCCCGTGCGGACCGCGCGCTCGTGCCGGAGCGCGGAGACGTCGACGGGCGCCACCACGATGCGCTCGCCGGGGCCGGGCGAGGCCTGGGCGAGGACGCGGCCGTCGAAGTCCACCACCATGCTCCCGCCCGGCCACGAGTAGGGCGGGAAGCGACGCAGCGCCGCCCCCTGGTTCGCCGCCACCACGTAGGCCACGTTCTCGAGCGCGCGGCAACGGTTGACCACCGTCCACCAGTCCATGGGCTCCGTCGCCCCCCAGGGGTCCATGTAGGCGGAGACGCGCACCAGCACCTCCGCCCCGTTGGCCGCGAGCTGTCGCATCGCCTCCGGGAACAGCCAGTCGTAGCAGATCGCGCAGCCGATCTTCCCGATCGGCGTGTCCGCCACCGGGAAGAGCGGCTCCGCGTAGCCGGGAAGGTCGTGGGGGCTCGCCTGGATCTCGAAGGGAATCCAGGTGTTCACCTTCCGGTACTTGTAGAGGATGCCTTCGGGCCCGACGAGGCAGGTGGCGTTGAAGACGACCCCGGGATATTTCGGGTCGGCCTCGATCATGGAGCCCGTCTGGACGTAGATCCCCTCCTGCTTCGCCTTCGACGCCACGCGGTCCGTGTGCTCGTTGGGGACGGGCACCGCCAGCTTGTCCCGGAGCTCGGCCACGCTCTCGAAGACGGGCGCGGAGTGCGCGAACTCCGGGAAGACCACGAGGCGCACGGGCAGGAACGGCTTCGCCCCCAGGAGCGCGTCGTCGATCATCGCGAGCATGCGGTCGGTGTTGGCGCGCATCTCCGCCCGGCCCACTGGGTTCGGAAGATCGGTCTGGCACGCGGCGGCCGCGAAGCGGAGGGGTTCCATGCTCGACAGGTCAGTTTCTCACGGTTCGCCGGAGGCCGGCCCGCGCGCCGGACGAGCACCCCCACCCGGGAGCGGAAAGGCCACGGTGAGCACGACGCTGCTCTCCCCCGGGTTGTAGTCGGTCGTGCTTCCGTTCGAGACGTGATAGAGCTCGAGGCCCAGCCGGGCCCCGCCTCCGAAGCGCCAGCCCGCCTCGAGCCCCGACCGCATCTGGAAGACCGAGTAGAGGTTCTTGCCGCTTCCTTGCCCGTACGCGCCGGGACCGAAGCTCGCGCGCAGGGCGAAGTGTGCGCCCAGGGGAACGTCCAGGCTCAGGCCCAGGTAGCCCAGGAGCGCGCCGTCGGTGGTGGCCATCGCCCCCACCATCGGGGCGAGGCGCCGGCGCCAGAACCGCCCGCCGCCCCGCCACTGCAGCCCGAACTCCGCGGCGCGGTCGTCGGCCTGCAGCGCGTCGAAAAGGCCCGCGGAGAATTCGAGGACCGGTGGCTCGGCCGGGCGGGCTGCCGCGGGTTGGAGGAACACCGCCCCGAGAGCGAACGCAATCACCCTTCGGCGAGCCTTCCCCACGGATGCGAACAGGATAACCCGCGATGGGACTACGCTACTGCGGCGCGTCCGCAGGGGCGCTCGGAGGTGGAGCGTCGCGCCCATAGACCTCGGTCATCCGTCGCAGCCGCTTGCGCACGGCCGGGGTGAGCTGCTCGCGCCGGTAGCGCCACTTCCAATTGCCCGAGGCGCGCGACGGAACGTTCATGCGCGCCTCGCTCCCCAGCCCGAGCACGTCCTGCAAGGGGAAGATCGCGGTCTCCGCTACCGAGGCAAGGGCGGCGCGGATCAGGTCCCAGTGGATCTCCTTGCCGTGCGTCCCCAGGTAGTCGCGGGCGAAGGCGCGTTCCTTCTCCACCTCCTCCGCGCTCCGGGTCGAGTCCCCCACTCCGCCCTTCCACCAGCCCACGGCGGTGTCGTTGTCGTGGCTCCCCGTGTAGACCACGAGGCGCCGCTCGTAATGGTGGGGCAGGAACTCGTTGGAATGCGCGTCGCCTCCGAACGCGAACTGCAGGATGGCCATGCCCGGCCATCCGAAACGCTCGCGCAGCGCCTCCACCCCGGGAGTGATGACCCCGAGGTTCTCGGCGACCACCGGGAGCCGGCCCAGCGCGGCCTCGATCGCCTCGAAGAGCGCCGCCCCCGGTCCCTTCACCCAGCGACCGTTCTCCGCGGTCGTCTCCCCCGCCGGGACTTCCCAGTAGGCCTCGAATCCGCGGAAGTGATCGAGCCGGACAGCGTCGAACAGGAGGAGGGCGGCCCGGAAGCGCTCCACCCAGAAGCGATAGCCGGTGTGGGCCAGGGTTTCCCAGCGATAGAGCGGATTGCCCCAGAGCTGGCCGGTGGCGCTGAAGTAATCGGGAGGGACGCCCGCCACGTGGGAGGGGCTCCCGTCCGCCGCGAGATGGAAGAGCTCGGGATGCGCCCATACGTCCGCGCTGTCGTGGGCCACGAAGATGGGAACGTCGCCCAGGATCCGCACCCCGCGGGTGCGGGCCTCGTCGCGCAGGGCGGCCCACTGCCGGAAGAAGAGGAACTGGGAGAACTGCTGGCAGCGGACGTCGCTCCCGAGCTCGCGGCGGGCGCGCTCCAGCGCGCCACCCTCCCGCTCCCGCAGGCCGCCCTCCCATTCGTTCCAGGCCGCGCCCCCCTGCGCCCGCTTGGCCGCCATGAACAGGGCGAAGTCGTCGAGCCAGGACGCCTGCTCCCGGCAGAAAGATTCGAACGCGTCGCGCTGGGAGGGGGCGCCTTCCTTCTCGAACACCTCGAAGGCCCGGCGCAGCCGGGGCGGCTTCAGCTCCTGCGCCGCCGCGTAGTCCACCGCGTCCTCGAGCAGGGCGGCCTTGTCGGGCAGGTCGGCGGCCGCGAGCAGGCCCTCCCCCTGCAGGAGGTCGAGGCTGACGAGGAGCGGGTTCCCGGCGAAGGCGGAGAAGCACTGGTAGGGCGAGTCGCCGTAACCGGTGGGGCCGAGGGGCAGGACTTGCCAGAGGCCCTGCCGCGTCTCCTCCAGGAAATCGAGAAAGGCGATCGCTTCGGGGCCGAGGTCGCCGATGCCCCCGGGACCGGGCAGCGAGGTCGGGTGGAGGAGGATGCCGCTCGTGCGGGCGCCGGGCACGCCCTTCACGGTCCGGCTACGGAATCCGGACGAGGATCGATTGGGTGATGAAGTTGCCGTTGTCGTCCTTGAACTGCGTGTTGACGGTGAGGACGGCGGCGGTGCTCCCCGCGGGGAGCGCGTACTGGATCTGCTGCTGGATGGCCCGGCTCCCGCCGGCGTCGATGTGCTTCGTGCCCACGAACACCAGGAGGTCGGAGGAGTCGTAGTTGTTGAAGCCGGCGACGAGCCCGGTGGTGTCGTCGAACACCGTCCCGTTGACGTACTGGAGATCCCCCCCGAGCCCGGCGGTTTCCGTGATCGTGACCGTGTAGGTCAGCGAGTAGATCGGGGGCGTGGCCACGGTAACGAGAGGGCTGGGGGCCACGCTGAGCGCGATCTGGGCGCGCACGACGCCTTCGGGGACGGTCGGGCTGCTGTTGCAGGCGGTAAAGGCGGCGACCGCCGCGACCAGGGCCAGGAAGGCGAATCGGGAGCTTCGGGCCATTCTCTCGCTCCTCCTTCTAGGCCTTGGGAACGGGAGGCGGGAGGTCGCGGGCCGGGCATTCGGAGACGAAGCCCTTGCGATTGTGCGAGCCGTCGCAGAACGGCTTGTTCTCGGAATTCCCGCAGCGGCAGAGCGAGACTACGGTCCGCCCGGCGAGGCCGAAGGGCCGGCCTTCCTGGTCGAGGAGCGCGATGTCGCCCTCCAGCCGCAGGGGGCCGTTGTTCCTGACGATGACCTTCAGATCGGACATGAGGGCTCCTTGGGCTACGTCTCGAAACCCCGATTCTAGCAGGGTGCGCCGGCTAGCGCTAAACTCGCAAGGATGGCGACAGCGTCGAGATCGCGGGGGCCGCGGACGCTCCCTCCGGATGCGAGGGTCTACGCCGCGCTCACCCGGCTCGCCAAGGAGAGGGCGCTCCAGACCCTGGTGCGGGGGGCTCTCCCCGCCCCCGTCCTCCGCCGGCTCCTGCGCCACGCCTTCACCCCGCGGGAGGCCCGCGAGATGCCGGAAGAAGCGTGGTCCGCGCTCGCGTCGGGGCTCGCCGTGGAGAGCGACGTGGTCGGCCTCCCCGTGGCCCAGGCCCTCCACGACCGCCTGGCCTGGGACCGCGAGCCGTCGACGCCCGAGGAATGGGATCGCCTCGGCCGGGAGCGTCCGCTCGAGGCCCTGTGGGTGGCGGCGCTCTCCGAGGACAAGGCCGTCCGCAAGAGCTTCTCCCGCCGGGCGGCGGAGTGGCTGGGCGCGTTCCGCGCGTCTCCCCTCTGCCGTCCGCCTTCGTGGGAGTTCGTGGAGGGCGTGCTCGACGTCCACGCCCAGACCGTGCGCGAGAGCCAGACCCTCGTCAAGGCGGTCGAGGACCTGGAGCGGCGGCTGGACACGGAGCGTGAGCGCTCGGACGACTTGCGCGAGGAGCTGAAGCGGCTGCGCCGCGAGACGAGCGAGCTGCGGGCCGAGCGCGCGCTCCTCGAGAAGAAGGCGTCGGGCCGGGAGCCGCGCGCGTGGCGGGAGACGCCGGATGCGGGACGGGTGGAGGAGCTGGAGCGGCGGCTCCGCAAGGCGGACAAGGAGGCCGAGCACCTTCGGCGCGAGGTGGAGCGGGTCCTTGCGCTTTCCCGCGTCGGCGCCGACCCCGCTCCCGCCGAATCCGAGCCCGGATCCTCCTCGGTGTCCGTCGCCGCCGAGACCGGACCCCGGCCCGCGCTCGCCGAGGACACGAACCCTCGCCGGCGCGTGCTGCGCCAGGTCCTGAGGAAGCTCTTCAAGAAGGGCAAGATCGGGGCCTCGCACACCCACGAGGACAACGTCTACCGCGGCGTGCCCGATCACGAGAAGGGGATCGCGAAGGAGCTGGTCGAGCTGCTCTACCGCGAGGGATTCCTCGTGCCCAAGCCCACCGCCACCGATCCCCACGTCTCGCTCCACCCCGAGCGCGTCGCGGAGGTCCGGGCGATCATCGCCGGCGAGATCGCCAATGGGCGCCTGCAACGCTACCTCTCGGAGGCCGAGTGACGGCCGGCCCCTCGTCCCTGCCCGCCTTGCATCTCGAGGACTACGCCGCCGCCCGGGAGGCGGCCGTGGTCGTCGACCTCGCCGAGCGGGGGGTGCTCGAAGCCACGGGCCCGCAGCGCCAGAAGTTCCTCCAGGGGATGCTCACGAGCGAGGTGGAGGCCCTGTCCGCGGGCGAAGGGCGGCCCGCGGCCCTTCTCGACGTGAAGGGCCACGTGCAGGCTCTCCTCCGCGTGCTCGTCACGAAGAGCGCGGTGCTCCTCGAGACGCGCACCGACCGCCTGCCCCTCGTGGAGCGCACGCTCAACCACTACAAGGTGGCGGCGCCGGTGCGCTTCCGGGTCGTGCCCTCGGCGGTGCTGGCACTCCTGGGACCTCGGGCCGAGGACGTCCTCCGCACGGCGGGAGGCGAGGCGCCGGCGGCGCCGGCGGAGTCGCACGTCCGGACCTCCCTGTGTGGCCTCGAGGTGACGGTGGCCAGGGCCGCCGACGTGCCGCCGCAGGGCTTCGCGCTTCACATCGCCCCCGAAGACGCGCCCCGGCTCCGGAGCGCCTTCGCCGAGATCGGGGTGCGACTGGCCGACCGCGCGGTCCTCGACGCCTTGCGCATCGAGGCCCTGAGGCCGTGGCTGGGCGAGGACGTCACCGAGGAGAACCTCCTGCACGAGACCGGCCTCGTCCCGGAGTACTGCTCCTTCACCAAGGGCTGCTACCTCGGCCAGGAGGTGGTGGCGCGCCTGGACGCGCGCGGCGGGCAACGTGAACAAGGCGTTGCGCGGGCTGCGTCTGTCCGCCCCCGTCCCGAAGGGGGCGCCCGTGCTCGCAGCGGGGAAGGAGGTCGGTCGGGTCACCACCTCCGCGTTGTCGCCCCGTCTCGGGCCGGTCGCCCTCGCGTACGTGCATCGAGCCCACTTCGCCCCCGGCACCGCGGTGGAGGTGGCGGGGGTCCCGGCGACGGTGGTCGACGCCTTCGCCGGCGCGTGAGCCCGTGAAGATCTACACGAAGACGGGGGACGAGGGCGACACCGGCCTCCTCGGCGGTACGAGAGTGGGCAAGGACCACATCCGCGTCGCGGCCTACGGCGACATCGACGAGGTGAACGCGCTCCTGGGGGTCGTGCGGGCGCACGCGGAGGAGGCTCAGGCTCCCCTGCGCCGCCTCCTCCACGCCGTGCAGCGCGACCTGTTCGCCCTGGGGGCCCAGCTCGCCGATCCCACCGCGCGCGTGGGCGCGAGGAAGAAGAAGGCCGCGGTCACGCCGGCGCACGTCCGCCGCCTCGAGCGGGCGATCGACGCGCGCGAGAAGGAGCTGCCGACCTTGACCGCGTTCATCCTGCCGGGAGGATCGGAGACCGGCGCCCTCCTGCACTTCGCGCGCACGGTCTGCCGGCGGGCCGAACGCTCGGTGGTGGCGCTCGGCCGGCAGGAGCCGGTGGACCCGCTGGTCGTCGTCTACCTCAACCGGCTCTCCGACCTCCTGTTCGTGCTCGCCCGCTTCGAGAACCACCGCCGGGGAGCGCCCGAAGACCGCTGGTGAAGCTCCGCCCCGCCGTCCGCGAGGCCCTCGAGCGGCACGGTCTCGCCGTGGGCGATGGCGACACGCCCTCCTCGCTCAAGGAGCGCCTCAACGACCTCTACCTGGAGGAAGTGCGCCGGCTGCGTGAGCGGCAGCGGGCGGGAGAGATCCCGCTTCGCGACTACGCCGCCCACGCGCGCACCCTGCAGGAGAGCTATCCGCTCCTGGGACTTCCGCTGGAATTCTGGGTGGAAAAGCCGGAAACGCCCGATCCGTAGACCGGGCCGAGAGTGAGCGCACCGTTACCGAGGGTAACGGTGTATGGGCCGTCCGGCACCGCAGCTCAACGCACCCGGCCGATCTTTCTCCTTGATCTACCTTGACTTAAGCCGCCAGCTCGTTCCGGCGGCACGCCGCCTGCACTACGATGAGGATGGGTGTGATGCGAGGAGGTATCCCATGACGGCAGCGAAGGCCGGAGAGGGACACTCGAACCGGACCGTGCTCGTGTGGATCGAGAACCGCGACGGCTCGATCGCTCGCGGGACCGCCGAGTCGGTGACCAGCAGCGGTGCCTGCGTGCGCCTCGACGGGACGCCGGCCTTCGAGGCGGGGGCCGACGTGGCCCTCCGCATCTGCTTCGAGCGCGGCGCGCCCACGCTCGCGCTGCGGGGCCGCGTGCGCTTCGTCCGGAAGGCCGAGGGAACGGTCGAGTGCGGCCTGGAATGGACCGCACCCGCGCCGGAGAGGGCCGCGCTCGAAGCGTGGCTCGCTTCGGCGGCCTGAGCCGCACGGCGGGCGCGCGGTAGCGCTGGCCCGCAGGTCGGCCGCCGGCCCTCGTTCACTTCCGCCTGGCCTCCGACGGCTTCCCGCGCTTTCTCTTCGCCCCCGCGCCCTTATGCGGGCGCCGACGCGGCCTCCGGTCGCGAGCGGCTTCCTCGCGGGCCGAGACGATGAGCCGGCGATCCTCGAGCCAGTGGTCGAGACGCTCTTCCGTCCCGAATGAAGCCGCCAACCCCCGTGCCCTTTCACGGACATCCGGATGGAGCAGGATGAGCATGGCCGCGTCCATCAGGTCCTTTGGCCCCTGCGCCTTGAACTTCAGCCGCAAGAGGTCCTCGAGGCCAATGAGGTTGAGCGTGGCGCGCCGGCCGCGAATGAGGGGGACGGTGGCGCTCCAGTTCACGGGCACGAGCTCAGGGAGCACGTCGAAGGGGATGCCGCCGAGCGTTCCCTTCAGGCAGCTGAAGTCTCCATCGAGAGGGTTCCCTCGCAGGAGACGGACCTCGATCCCCTCCGCGGAAAGGCTCTCCCGCGCCTCCGATAGCCGCCGCCGCGTCACGAGGTCGACGTCTCGGGTCGCCCGTACGAACCCATGGGCCATGACCGCCAGCCCCCCGGCGAGGGCGCAATCCGCGTCGCCGATCACCTCGGCCAATCGCAGCGCGACGCGCTCGAAAGCGGCCGTGCGGCGAGACGTCACGAGCGACCCCCGTATGCGAGCCGTCGCCGACGCAGCTCCTGGCCGAACTCGCTCAGGCGGGCCCCCGCGCGGAAGCGCTCGCGCATGAGCTCGACGTCCGGCTTCGTCGCTTCCGAGGCGCATCCTCGCAAGGCGTCGATCAGAAGCGACCTCTGCTCCGCGGCGGCTTCCTCACCCCGAGGAGTGAGGTCGTAGTAGATCCGCGAGCGGCCGCCCCGACGCGGTGCGGGCACCACCTTCCGGCTGACCACGAGCCCGTCCCGCTCCAGGCTCCCCAGCGCCGGGTAGAGAGATCCCAGGCCCAGGCGGACCTTCCCCCCCCACAAGGATCCCACCCTTCGGACGAGCTCGACCCCGTATCCCGGACCGGACCGGAGGGCGAGGAGCAGGGCGGCGCGGGCGGTCAAGGGTCCTCGCATGACCTTATTATTTCCGATATTTGATATTTTGCCCAATCCTCGCGGTCACTCCCCGATCACCTTCACGAGCACCCGCTTGGGCCGCCGGCCGTCGAACTCCCCGTAGAAGATCTGCTCCCAGGGGCCGAAGTCGAGGCGGCCCTTCGTGACCGCCACCACCACCTCCCGGCCCATGACCTGGCGCTTGTGGTGGGCGTCGCCGTTGTCCTCCCCGGTCCGGTTGTGGTGGTAGCGCTCCGGGCTCGGGTCGTAGGGGGCCAGCTCCTCGAGCCAGCGCTTGTAGTCCTCGTGGAGGCCCGGGCTCGTCGTCGTTGATGAAGACGGAGGCGGTGATGTGCATGGCGTTGACCAGGCACAGTCCCTCGCGGACGCCGCTGTCGGCCACCGCCTGCTCCACCTCGCCCGTGATGTTCACGAAGTCCATGCGCGCGGGCACGTTCATGGTCAGGTGCACGGTGTGCGACTTCATGGCTCACCTCGCCGGGAATCGCCGGGGTCGGCGCTCGCCCGCTCCACCGCCGCGTACACGCGGCCCGCGATCTCGCGGCTCACTCCCTCGCGCAGCGTCCCGCAGGGGATGCGCGTGAGGCCGCCGCCCTTCAGGAAGACCACGACCTCCCACCGCTCGCGGCCCTCGAACTCCTCCGCGGGGAGGGGCGAGGGCAGCACCCCGTGCTCCCGCGCGAACTCCCGCAGGATCCCGCCGTTCAGGAGCAGGCGCCCTCCCGCGATGTCCGCGCGGGCGACGCTCGACCCTCCCCAGGCGAAGCCGTTCTCGTCCTCGGTGAGCAGGACGATCCCGCCCTCGCCCAGCGGGATCTCGGCCACCACCCGCCGCCCCCGCGCCTCCTCCGCCGCTCTCTCCGCCTCGCGCACGCGCTTGGCCTCGCGCAGGCCCAGGGCGAAGCGGAGGAGGCGGAAGACCGCGACGAGGAAGACGGTGAGCGCGAGCAGCTGGATCGCGAGCACGCGCGCACCTTAGCATGGCGCCCCGCCCTATAATCGCCGCATGCGCGCAGCGGTCTTCGACTTCGACGGTGTGCTCGTGGACAGCGAGCCCCTCCACTTCACCGCGATGCGCGATGCCCTCGTCCCCGAGGGGTTCGAGATCACGACCGCCGAGTACTACGCCTCGTACATCGGCTACGACGACTGGGGAGCGCTCCGGCAGGCGTTCGAGGAGCACGGGATCTCTCCGCAGCCGGAGCAGATCGAGGCCGCGGCCCGGCGGAAGAAGGCCTGCTTCGCGGAGGTGATCCGCGACGTGCGCTTCTTCCCGGGCGCCCCCGAGCTCGTGCGCGCCCTCGCCGCCGAGATGCCGCTCGCGATTGCTTCGGGGGCGCGCCACGAGGAGATCGAGCAGATCCTCGGCGCGGGGGGCCTGCGCGACGCGTTCGCCGCCATCGTGGGGGCGGAGGACGCGCCCCGCACCAAGCCCGATCCCGCACCCTACCTCGAAGCCGCCCGCCTCCTCGCCCCTCGCGCCCCCGGCCTGTCCCCCGGGCAGTGCGTCGCCTTCGAGGACTCCGTGGCCGGCGTCGTGGCCGCGCTGGGGGCGGGGATGAAGGTGGTGGCGGTGACCACGAGCTACCCCGCCGAGAAGCTGCGCTCCGCCCACCGCGTGGTTCCCTCCCTGGCCGGAATCGAGCGCAGCTCGCTGCGCGCGCTCTTCGCCGCCTGATGCCCTCGCGCTTCCTGGACCCGGGCGAGACCAGGCGCCAGGCCGAGTACAAGTACGAGTTCGGGCGGAAGAGCCTCGCCGGCCGCGTCGTGCTGGTTCCGGGAGGGACGGGTGGGCTGGGCGCAGCGATCACCGCGCTCCTCCTGCAGGACGGCGCTCTCCCCGTGGTGGGGTATCGCCAGAACCGCGGACGCGCCCTCGCCCTCCAGCAGAAGCTCCAGGACCTGTACGGGGGCCCGGTGCAGATCGTGGAAGGCGACATCGGTGAGCCCGAGGTCCGCCGGCGCTACCTGGAAGCCGCCCTCAACGTGAAAGGCGAGCTCTACGGCCTCGTCGCGCTCGTCGGTGACCCCGCCCGCGTGAAGGCGGCCGATCTGGACGCAGAGGCCCTCCGCGCCTCTTTCGCGGCCAACTTCGAGGCCCCCGTCCTGCTCGCCCGCGCCGCCGCCGAGGAGATGACGCGCAAGGGAACCAGGGGCGCGATCGTCCTCCTCTCGAGCATGCAGGGCGTGCATCCCTTTGAGGGCAGCCTCGCCTACGCGGGCCCCAAGGCGGCCCTGGTTCACGCCGCCAAGATCCTGGCCAAGGAGTACGGGGGGGCCGCCGACATCCGCGTCAACGTGGTGGCCCCCGGCGCCACCACCGCGGGTATGGCACGGGCGTCGATCGAGGCGGGAAAGTACGACCCTTACGTGGACCGGGGCGTGATCCCGCGCTTCGGCCGTCCGGAAGACGTCGCGCGCGCGGTCCGTTTCCTGCTCGAGCCCGACTCCTACGTCACCGGGCAGGTGCTGACCGTGGACGGCGGCCTCACCCTGAGACGCGACCGACTGACCTGATCTAGCGACCTATTTCGCGGATGCTCCAGCCGTCCTTCCCCTTGGCCAGGATGAAGCTCTGGGGGAAGCTGCTCACGATCGAGCGGTTGATGGTGTCTCGCCGGTTGATCCGCACCAGGATCTGGCTCTCCTGGACCTCGACGGACTGTATGGTCATGGCGATCGTCTGGGACTCCAGGCTCTCGAAGGCTTTCTTCGCGCGGCGCTCCTCGTCGGCGGAGAGATTGGGCTTGACCTCCCGGAACAGCGCGATGTCCTTGCCCTCGATCGCGCGCACGTAGCTTTCGAGCACCTTCCGGACCGACTTCTCCTCGCCCTCCGCCTTGGCTCCGGAAAAGGCGCTGGCCCCCACCAGAATCTCCCCGGCATCCACCCTCGCCGCGCATGCGGCGAGGGTGAGGAGAAACGCGCCGGACGCCCGAAGCATGGTCCTCCCTCCCCCAGTCCACCGGGGGGTCGAGCGTCTACCGCACGGCGACCAGATCGGGACCTCCGTCGTCGATGCCCTCCACGTCCAGCCAGCGACGGCGCGGGGTGCGCCAGTGGGCGCGCGCCCAGGCCGCGTGGTGGCTGGCGCGATCGGGCTCCAGGCGAATCGCGTCCCGATAGCCCTGCTCGGCCGTGCCCCAGTCTCCGGCGCGAGCGGCTTCGTACGCGCGGCGCGCGGCCTCGTCGCCCGCGGGCGGCCGTTCCGCTTCATCCGGCCCGTAGAGTAACACCTCCGCGACTGCGAGCGGCGGTCCCGGCCCCTGGAAGATCACCCGGACCTCGCTCGCAGCGCGGTCGCCGAGCGGAACGACGAGCAAGGCCTGCTTGCCCATGCGCGGGGCGCCGTTCACCCACTGCAGGCCCTGGCGCGCGGGGCCGCTCGCCACCACCGCCCCCTCGATCGACGCGATCCAGGGCACGGCCAGCGGTGAGTGGTCGAGGTCGACGACGAGCGCCAGAGCACCGAGCCGCCGGGCCCAGAGGCTCTGCACCACGAGCCCGCTCCCCTTCCCCAGGCCCTCGCGTGCCGTCCATGCCGTGGCGGGATCGCGGTCGAGCACGGCCGGTCCCAGTGCCTCGCCGCCGACGGTCTGGACCCGGATCTCTTCCGCGGGAACTGGCTGTGTCTCGCGGAAAGGCGGCTGGAACGCGTGAAAGACCACGAAGTCCCCGGCCGGCTCTTCGCGCCACGTCCCGCCCATCCCGTGGAGCAGCTCGCGAAAGCCCGCGGCCCGGGGCATGCCCCGGGAGAGCGCGGGATGCAGAACCCAGGCCGGTCGGGGGTCGAGGTCCACCTCGTCGCGGAAGCGCAATGGGTCGCCGGGTATCCGCTCGTTCCAGGCCTGGCTGGCGATGACCCTTTCCTCCGACTCCAGCGTGAGGCGGGTCGCGAACTGGAGGCTGGCGTAGGCGCTGCGCAGGCCTTCCCCTTCGAGAGCGCGGACCGGCGCCTCGATCGAGGGGACCTGCCAGACGCGCACGGCGTGCGTGGGATCGCTCCAACGCGCGGCGAGGATGCGATCCCCCAGTCCCCAGGGCAGGAGCAGGGCCGCGGCGAGGAGCAGGCCCACGGGCCGGCGCCAGGACCAGGCGCGGGCGAGGCCGACCCCGGCCAGGGCGAGGAGGGGCGCGTTCAGGCCGTAGAGGTAGCGCAGGTCATCGGGTCCGGTGCGCCGCGACAACGCGAAGGCGCCGGCGAGGGCGGCGGCCCAGCCCAGCAGGGGCAGTGCCTTTCGGGACGAGACGCCGAGGCCGACCGCGAGGGACGACCCCACGCCGAGACCGAGCCGCAGGGCGATGGGGATGGCCTCGTGCTCGGGGCCGTCGACCACCAGTGGCACCTCGAAGCCGACCAGCCGGTAGAACGCGAAGGCGAGGTCCTGGAGGCCGCTCGCCCACAACCAACGCGGTCGAAGCGCGGTGACCGCGCTCGCCGCCGTGACCACGGTCGAACCGGAGGCGTGGATGAGCCGGGCCACGGCGAGCGGGCTGGCGCCCAGCGCGAAGCCGGACAGTAGCCACACCATGGACGAGCCTGGCCGCAGCCCGGCAAGGATGAGACCCGCCGTCATGCCGGCGAAGGCCGGGATGGCCAGGGAGGAGTTCCACACCGCGAGGCCGCAAAGGACACCCAGGCCGAGGAGGACGCGCGGGCGCAGGGGCGGGGCCCCCGGCTCCAGCGCCCGAAGCCCGGCGACGAGGGGGAAGCCGGTCACGAGGGGCATGAGGAAGTTTGGGGGCGGGCCGGTCGCGGTCATGAGACCCATGTAGGGCGTCCCCCAGGCGGCGAGGAGCGCGCCCGCGAGGCCGGCCGTGGTTCCCCCCAGGCGGCGCGCGATGAGGAAGACCAGGAGCACGAGGAGCGCGGCGCAGGCCAGCTCGTAGAGACGGAAGACCAGGTGATGACCGGCGAAGAGGAGGCCGGGAGCGAGCAGGTAGGCGTCGAGCGCGCCGTTGTACGGCTGGTTCCAGAGGATGGTGGCCGGCTCTCCCCGCAAGACGTGGCGCGCCATGAGGAGCAGGACGGCGTCATCGTTGGAGACGGGCAGGCCGAAGGTGGCGCGATGCAAGGGCCCTCGCGCGAGGACGAAGAGAAGGGCGAGCAGCAGGACGGTGAGCAGCCCGCGCGGCCTGATCATCTCGCGCAGAGTCTACACGCTCGGCCCGCCCATCCTCTTGTTGTTATGGCCCTGGGGCGCTGCTAGACTGCCCGGTCCGGAGGTCGATCATGAATCCTGCATCCGCCCGCCTTGTCGTCCTCGGCCTGCTCGCCCTCGCCACGGCCCCCTCTGGTCGCGCCCAGGAGACCATCCCCGCCTTGCCCCCTCTCCCCCTTCGCTTGACCGCTTTCGCCGTCAACCTCTCGGGGGTCGGCCGGACCAACCCGACCACGCTCCAGATAGTGATCGAGCGCTGGTCCTCGGACGAGGAGCGCCAGAAGGTGCTCGACACCCTGGTGGAGAAGGGCTCGGACAAGCTGCTCAGCCTGGTGCAATCCGTCAAGCCCCGGGCCGGCTACATCCGCACCAACCAGAGCCTCGGCTGGGACATCTCGTTCGCCCGCGCGACCGACCTGCCGAGCGGCGGCCACCGCATCGTCTTCCTCACCGACCGGCCGATGAACTTCTACGAGCTCAAGAACAACACCCGCAGCCGCGACTACGAGTTCATGGCCTGCGAGATGCGTATCGGCAAGAACGGGAAGGGCGAGGGCAAGCTGGCGGTCTCCACGAAGATCACCTACGACAAGGACAAGAAGACCGTCGAGATCGAGAACTACGGGCAAGAGCCCGTCCGCCTGACCTCGGTCACGATCGACAAGTAGCCCGGGGGCTCGCGGGCCGCTCCACGTTTGACGACGGGCCGGGCGCCGTCTAGCCTGGACGGATGATGCCGAGAGCGCTCGTCCTGACCCTGGGCTTCCTCGCCGCGCTGGTCGCCTGCAGGCGTCCGTCGGCCCAGGCTCCTCCCGCGGCCGCCGCCGCGCCGCCGAGCGGCATCGTGGCCGAGGTGGAAGGGGCGCCGGTCACCGCGGCCGAGCTGGACGAGCGTGTGGGAAACCGTCTCGTCCGCCTGCGCCAGGAGGAGTACGAGGTCAGGCGGCAGGCCCTGGACGAGATCATCTACGACCGGCTCCTGGAAGAGGAGGCGAAGAAGCGGCGCCTCTCCACCCAGGAGCTCGTCCAGGACGAGGTGGACAGCCAGGTGCCGGAGCCCGATCCGAAGATGGTGGAGGGCCTCTACGACCAGAACCGCGCCCGCTTCGCCGGGCGCCCGCGCGAGTCGGTCCTGGGCGACATCCGAGCGGCCATGAAGAAGCAGTCCCGCCAGGCGCGGCAGGAGGCTTTCGCGCGCAGGCTGCGCGAGGGCGCGGCGGTCAAGGTCGCCCTGGAGCCCCCCCGCGCCGCCGTGGCCGTGCCCGCGAGCGCCCCCACCCTCGGCCCCGACGGCGCTCCCGTGACCATCGTGCAGTTCGTGGACTACCAGTGCCCCTACTGCCATCGGGCCCAGTCCACGATCGACGAGATCCTGAGCCGCTATCCGGGCAAGGTGCAGCTCGTTCACCGCGACTTCCCTCTCGACGGGCATCCCCAGGCCATGCCCGCGGCCCGGGCTTCGCGCTGCGCCGGCGAGCAGGGCAAGTTCTGGGACTACCATCGCAGCCTCATGAGCGTGAAGGGGCCCATGGACGACGCCGACCTGAAGTCGCGGGCGGCGAGCCTCAAGCTCGACCCCGCCGCCTTCTCGTCCTGCCTGGCCTCGGACCGGTTCGACGCCACCATCCGCGCCGCGTTCGACGAGGGGACACGCGCCGGCGTCAACGCCACCCCGACCTACTTCGTCAACGGCCGGCTGATGGCGGGCGCGCTCCCCTTCGAGGAGTTCCGGGAGGTGGTGGAAGCGGAGCTCGGGCGAGGCCGCTGAAACCCCATTTTTCGCTGGACTTCCGCCCCCTTGTCGATACACTTCTCACTTGCGCGTTGACGCGCGGCGGGGAGCTCTGATGCGAGCGCCCCAGGAGGTGGCAGGGTAAGTTGCAAACCGAGCTCCGGGCCTGGACGGTCAAAGACGCCGTCGAGCTGTACAACGTGAACGGGTGGGGACGCCCTTTCTTCGACATCAACGACGCCGGCAACGTCGAAGTCACCCCCGCGGGGCCCGGATCCCTCAAGATCGACCTGAAGGAGCTGGTCGACGACCTCCGCAGCCGCGGGCTGAACCTGCCGCTCCTCATCCGCTTCTCCGACATCCTGCGCACCCGGGTCGAGCAGCTCTGCGGGGCCTTCCAGCAGGCGATCGCGGACAACGATTACAAGGGCGCCTACCGCGGCGTCTACCCGATCAAGGTCAACCAGCAGCGCCACGTGGTCGAGGAGCTGATGGAGTACGGCCGGCCCTTCAACCTCGGGATCGAGGCGGGGTCGAAGCCGGAGCTGCTCGTGGCTCTCGCGCTTCAAGAGAACCCCGAGGCCCTCATCCTCTGCAACGGCTACAAGGACCGGGCGTTCATCGAGACCGCCCTCCTCGCCCAGAAGCTGGGGCGGCGCGTGGTCATCACCATGGACCGCCTGGGCGAGCTGGACACGATCCTCGCCGCCTCCCGCGACCTCGACCTCCGGCCGGTGATCGGCGTGCGGGCGCGCCTCAGCACGAAGGGCGCGGGCAAGTGGGTGGAGAGCACGGGCGACCGCTCCAAGTTCGGCCTCACCACCGCGGAGATGGTGGCGGCGGTGGAGAAGCTGCAGGCGCTGGACATGCTCGACTGCCTCCAGCTCCTGCACTTCCACATCGGCTCGCAGATCACGAACATCCGCGCGGTCAAGGACGCGCTGCGCGAGGCGAGCCGCATCTACGTGGAGCTCTTCGGCCTCGGGGCCCGGATGAAGTATCTCGACTGCGGGGGCGGCCTCGGCGTCGACTACGACGGCAGCCAGACCAACTTCCACTCCTCGGTGAACTACACGCTGCAGGAGTACGCGGCCGACATCGTGAGCCAGGTGGCGGACGCCTGCAACGCCAAGGGCGTGCCCCATCCGGACATCGTCACCGAGTCGGGGCGCGCGCTGGTGGCCCACCACTCGGTGCTCATCTACAACGTCCTCGCCACGAACGAGATCCTGAGCGGCCAGGCTCCGGAGTCCGTGGCCAAGGACGAGCACCCCGTGATCCAGCAGCTCTGGGAGACCTACGAGGGCGATCTCGCGCAAGAACTTCCAGGAGGCCTACCACGACGCCCTCCAGATAAAGGAAGAGGCCATCACGGCCTTCAACCTGGGCTTCCTGGACCTGAAGGCGCGGGCCCGCGTGGAGGAGCTGTTCTGGGCCTCCTGCGAGAAGATCCTGAAGATCGTGCGCGACCTGCCCTACGTCCCCGACGAGCTGGAGGGGCTGGAGAAGCAGCTCAGCGACACCTACTACTGCAACTTCTCGCTCTTCCAGTCGCTGCCCGACCACTGGGCGGTGCGCCAGCTCTTCCCCACCCTGCCCATCCACCGCCTGAACAAGGCCCCTACGCGCCGAGCGGTGCTCGCCGACCTCACCTGCGACAGCGACGGGAAGATGAACGAGTTCATCGACCTCCGCGACGTCAAGCACTTCCTGGAGCTCCACCCCCCCAACGGCGAGCCCTACCTGATCGGCACGTTCCTGGTGGGCGCCTACCAGGAGATCCTGGGCGACCTCCACAACCTCTTCGGCGACACCGACGCCGTGCACGTCAAGCTCGACGACGGCGACTACCGCGTGGAGCACGTGGTGGAAGGCGACTCCGTGGCCGAGGTGCTGGCCTACGTCCAGTACAGCAAGGAGGACCTCGTCTCCCGGGTGCGACGGGCGGTCGAGGTCGCGCTCCGCGAGAAGCGCCTGACCATGGCCGAGTCCGGCCACTTCATGCGCCGCTACGAGGAAGGGCTGGAGGGGTACACGTACCTCACGGTCAACGACTGACCGCCTCTTTCCGCAGTCTATGGCTCTGGCGTGGCGCGCGCGGGTTTGCGCGACCGTGTTCGCGGTCGCGGCCGGCGGGGTGGCGTCGGGCCGGGCCGAGGAAGTCACCCTCTTCGCCGCGGCCAGCCTCACCGACGCCCTCGAGGAGGTCGCTCGCGGCTTCGAGAAGACCACCGGCCACAAGGTGGTGTTCAACCTCGGCGGCTCCAACGACCTCGCGCGGCAGATCAAGGCCGGCGCCCCCGCCGACGTGTTCTTCTCGGCGGACCGGGCCCAGATGGACGGGCTGGTCGGCTCCGGCCTCGTTCGGGCCGAGGACTGCGTGAACGTCCTGTCGAATGTCCTTGTGGTGATCGTGCCCTTCTCGGCCCCCGCCCGGCTCCGCGGCCCCGACGATCTGCGCCGCGTGACGCGCCTGGCCCTGGCCGACCCGCAGGCGGTTCCCGCCGGCGTCTATGCCCGGTCCTGGCTCGAGTCGGTCGGCCTCTGGAAGGAGCTCCAGGAAAGGGTCGTTCCCACGCTCAACGTGAGGGCCGCCCTGTCCGCGGTCGAGTCCGGGAACGTCGACGCCGGCATCGTCTACCGGACCGACGCCCGGGCCTCCAAGCGGGTCGACGTGGCCTTCGAGGTGCCGAGGGAGCAGGGGCCGGCCATCGTCTACCCGCTCGCGCGGATCGCAACCTCGAAAAAGGCCGCGACGGCCGATCTCGTGAGCACTCTCACGTCGCCGGCCGCCCGCGAGGTCTACGCCCGGTACGGCTTCATCGTCCTGCCGCCGAGGTAGCGCCTGCTGACCGCGGAGGAGGCGGGGGTCGTGCTCTTCACGCTGAGGGTGGCCGCCCTCAGCACGCTGCTCATCTTCCCCCTCGGCCTCGCCGTCGCGTTCGCCCTCGCCCGCTATCGGGGACCGGGGAAGGGCGTGATCGAGACGCTCCTCTCGCTGCCTCTCATCCTCCCCCCCACTGCGGTCGGCCTCCTGCTCCTCGAGTTGCTGGCCCGCCGCGCCCCCCTCGGCGGCTGGCTCGCGGCCCGGGGAGTGGAGATCGTCTTCACCTGGAAAGCCGTGCTCGTCGCCACCGCGGTCATGTCATTTCCCCTTCTCGTCCGCTCCGCGCGCACCGCGTTCGAGGAGGTGGATCCGCGGCTCGTCGGCATCGCCCGCACCCTGGGCTGCGGTCGCGTGGCCGCCTTCTTCCGCGTGACCCTGCCCCTGGCCTGGCGGGGGGTCCTGGCCGGAACCGTCCTCGCCTTCTCGCGCGCGCTCGGAGAGTTCGGGGCGACGGTGATGGTGGCCGGCAACATCCCCGGGAAGACGCGGACCCTCGCCCTCGCAATCTTCCACGACAACCAGGTCGGGCGGGACGACCGGGCGCTCGTCCTCGCCGGGGTGACGGTGGCCCTGGCCTTCGCCGCGCTGTGGATCACCGAGTGGATCACGAGGCGCCACGGGGGAAGGGCGGAGACGTGATCGACGCGCGCATCGAGCTGCCGCTTCCCCGGTTCACCCTGCGCGTGGATCTCGAGCTGGGAGCGGGCGTGACCGCGCTCATGGGTCCGTCCGGCTCCGGGAAGACGTCGCTGCTCGAGGTGCTCGCCGGCTTGCGGAGGAAGGCCCGCGGCCGCGTCACGCTCGCGGGGAGCGTCCTCCTGGATTCCGTCGGCGGGGTCGCCGTCGCGCCCGAGGGCCGGCACGTCGGCTACGTCCCGCAGGACGCGGGGCTCTTCCCCCACCTCACCGTCCTCGGGAACGTCCGCTTCGGGGCTCGAGGCGAGAAAGCCGCCATCGACACCGCAATCGACACCCTGGAGATTCGCGCTCTCGTCGACCGGTATCCGGTTTCGCTCTCCGGCGGCGAGAAGCAGCGGGTGGCGCTGGCGCGGGCGCTCGCCACCCGGCCGCGGCTGCTCCTGCTCGACGAGCCCCTGGCCTCGCTCGACGTCGCCCTCCGCGAGCGCATCCTCCCCTACCTCGTCCGGATCCGGGACGAGTGGAGGATGCCCTGCCTCTACGTCACCCACAATGTCGGCGAGGCGCTGGCGATAGCCGAGCGGCTGGTGCTCCTGCGTGACGGCGCGGTCGAGGCGGTGGGGCGGCCGATCGACCTCCTCGCCACACCGGGGGTCGCCCGCGAAGCGGCGAGCGGCATCGAGAACCTGATCTCCGGCCGGGTGGCCGCCCACGACGAGGCCCGGGGGGTCACCGAGGTCTCGCTGGAGGGCGGGCTCGCGGTCACGATCCCGCTGGCGACGGACTGCGCGACCGGCGGCCGCATCACCCTCGCCATCCGGGCGGAGGACCTGCTCGTCGCAACCGAGCCCGTCCGCGGCCTCTCCGCGCGGAACGTCTATTCCGCCCGGGTGCTCAGCGTCGAGCGGACCGGCGTGGAGGCGACCCTGCGCTGCTCTCTCGAGGGCACGAGCCCGGAAGTAGCGTGGCTGGTGCGGGTGACCCCCGCCGCGGTGGAAGCGCTCGCCCTGCGTCCGGGGGAGGGCGTGTGGCTGGCGGTCAAGAGCCATTCCATCCGACGCGTCTAGAACGCATCGAATGACCCCAGCCACAAAGATGAAATTGAAATTCAGTTTCAATATAGTTTGACAGGCCCTTTCGCGTCTCCTAGACTTCATGGGATCCTGAGTGTCGCCGGGCCGAACCCCCCCTGCGGGCGGACCGCGCCCGCGACGGCGACGGCTTGCTGATACGCTTTCTTCCTGTTGGTCCCGGGGTGAATCGATGACGAGCCTCAGGTGGGCGTTCTCTCTCGCGACGGCGGCCGCGTTCGTTGGGAGCGCGCCCGTGCGGGCGGCAGAGATCAAGGGCGCGGTTACGGACGGTGCCGGCGGAGCCCTTCCTGCGGCCAGCGTCGCCCTCGAGAACGTGGCCACGGGCGTGGAGACGGCCGCCACCACGGACGCCTCCGGCCACTACGCGTTCCCGGGGGTCACGGTCGGGATCTATCGGGTCTCCGCCCTGCACTCCGGCTTCTCCCAGGACGCCCGCACGGTGTCCCTCGCCTCCCCCGAAGAGTCGGTGGAGGTGAGCTTCGCGCTCTCCGTGGGCGGTCTCACCGCGGACGTGATGGTGACGGCCAGCCGCAGCGCCCGTGACACCATGGATATCCCCCTGCGCGCGGAGACGATCGGCCAGGCCCAGCTCCAGGACCTGAACCCGACGTCCACCGGCGACGCGATGATCGAGGCGCCGGGCATCACCCCCGTGGGGGACGGGCCCTTCCAGACGCGGCCGCGGCTGCGGGGGCTGGACTCCACGCGCGTGCTCATCCTCGTGGACGGGGAGCGGCTCAACAACGCCCGCACCGCCACCGACCGCGCGGGGGTGGAGGTGGGCCTCGCCGAGATCGACACGGTGCAGAGCGTCGAGATCGTGAGCGGCTCCGGGTCCGTCCTCTACGGCACGGACGCGCTCTCCGGCACCATCAACATCATCACCGACCAGCCGCAGCTCAGCGACCGCGTGCGCTTCACCGGCGGCCTCGCCGGGTTCTTCAGCACGAACGAGAACGGGCGGCGGGGCCTCGCCAACCTGGGAGTGTCGAGCCCGAGGTTCGCGATCGGCGTCTCCGGGTCCCTCGAGCAGTTCGACGACTACGAGTCGGGGGGTGGCGACGGCGAGACGCTGGAGGACACGCGGCCGCTCTACAGCGGCCCCTGCCCGGTGGCGGGATCCACGCGAAACCCCTGCCTCACCCAGGCCGACACCATCGACGACAACTTCGGGTTCAACTTCAACGCCTTCCCCGACCCGTTCAACGCCCCCTTCGTGCGCACCTCGCGGGTGGTGCCGACCTCGGGCTTCAAGGGGGACAACCTCAACGCGCGCGCCCTCTTCGCCCTCGACGACAAGCAGAGCCTCCGCTTCAAGTACGTGAGGAGGCACGCGGAGAACGTCGGCTTCCCCGACTTCGAGCCGCCCCAGTTCTTCCAGGGGATCGTGCTCCCCTTCAGCAACCTCGACAAGGTCTCCGGGCGCTACCAGGTCCGCAACATCAACTCCTGGTTCTCCGCCCTCACCGCCACCGTGTACTACCAGCACCAGAACCGCAAGCTCCAGAACATCGACATCCCGGTGCAGTTCCCCGCCCCCACCGCGGGGTCCTTCTTCCCCATCAACGTGTTCCGCCTCCTCATCAACAGCACCACCGAGCAGGACGTGCACACCTGGGGCCTCGACGTCCAGAACACGTTCCTGCTCTCGCCGCGCAACGTGCTCACCGCCGGCTTCACCGTCTACCGCGACGGGAGCGCGGACGACCGGCTGAGCTCGACGCAGATGAACCTCGTGGGCCAGGTCGTGCTGGGCGCCCGCGGTCCGGCCGCGGTCGTCCTGCCCGCGCTCGTGCCCCTGGGGCCCCCGACGGTGACCCACCCCGTGCGCGTGCCCGACGCGTCCTTCCGCGACATCGGGATCTTCGCCCAGGACGAGTGGGACCTCTCGCCCCGGCTCAAGCTCGTGGCGGGAATCCGCTTCGACAACTACCACGTGGCCAGCGAAGAGACCCCGGGCTACAGCGTGGCCTCCCTCACGGCGGGGGCGCAGCCGCCCATCGACCCCGCGACCCTGCCCAGCCTGAGCGGGCAGACCATCGGCCGCGACGCCCTCACCGGGGACGCCGGCCTCGTCTTCAAGGTCGACGAGCACGTGAGCCTGACCGCCCACTACGGGCGCAGCTACCGTCACCCCAACCTGGAGGAGCTGTTCTTCTCCGGCCCCGCCACCATCGGCAACATCGTCCCCAACATCGAGGTGGGTCCGGAGAAGGGGACGAACCTCGACTTCGGGGTCAAGGTCCGGACGGGCCGCTTCGCGGGCTCGATCGGCTACTTCAACAACAAGTACGACGGCTTCATCTCCACCGAGATCGTGGCCGTGGGCTGCTGCGGCCTCGCCCCCACCAACCCCAGCAGCACCGTGTCCCAGGCCATCAATTTCTCGGACGTGCGCATCCAGGGCGTGGAGGGCGACCTGCAGGCTCCCTTCACGGTGGGGCGCGCCCTCGTCACCCTCTTCGGCAACGCCGCCTACAACTACGGGGAGATCCTCTCGGGCCAGAACCCGCTCACCGGCGTCGACGTCGCGGATACCCCCCAGGACAACATCACCCCCTTCAAGCTCGCGAGCGGCGTCCGGCTCTCCGATCGCAGCGGCCGCTTGTGGCTGGAGTACTCGAACCGCTATCAGAAGGAAGTGGAGCGGGTGGCGGAGGGCCTCATCGGCTCGCGCTTCCTCATCGCCCAGGACATCTACGGCCTGAACGGCTTCTTCCTGCAGCGGATCGGGGCGGGCTTCGAATGGAGGCGGGCCAACCGCTACGCCGTCGGCCTGAGCCTCAACCTCGAGAACCTGACGAATCGCTTCTATCGCGAGCAGTTCCAGTTCGCGCCCGGCCGCGGGCGCAGCTTCACGATCGGCCTCAACCTGCGCAAGCTCTGAAGGCGGAGGAAGAGCACTCGTGGGGGCCCTGGCCGCCATACTCCTCGTCCTCTCGAGCGCGGGAGGCCCCGAGCCATCGGCGGCGCCCACCGACCGCTACTTCCCCTTCCGCCTGGGGGATTCCTGGACCTACGACTGGAAGACGGAGGGCCGCGTCCCCCACACCGGCTCGCGCACGCGCACGTTCGAGGGTGTCGAGTTCGTGGGCGGCGGACCCGCCTTCAAGCTCGTGAGCGACGACGGCACCTACCACGTCTACTCCCTCCGCGCGGGCACGCTCTTCCTGAACAGCTCCGCCCAGGACGGCCGCGTCCTCTATTACGACCCCCCGGTCCCCGTCTTCGCGCCGGACCTCGAGCCCGGACAGCCCCGCCTGACCGTGAACGCCGACACCGGGCGCCGCTTCCGCACGACGCTCCTCGCCCCCGAGGACATCGCGACACCCCTGGGCGTCTTCCCGGCCTGTCTCAAGGTGCGCCTGGAGATGGACTCCCCCGACTACCGGTCCGACTCGTACCACTACTTCGCGCCCAACGTGGGGCTGGTCGCGTACCAGTACGAGCTCACGGACCGGGCACGGCAGGCGACGGAAGTCCGCATCGACGCCCGCCTGCGCCTGGCCCGCCTCGCCGGCGTGCCCGTGGCCACGCTCGGCGACGTGGAGAAGCTGGCGCGAACGGACACCCTGAGCCTGGGGGGGCGAGACGATTCCTCGGCGCGCGACCTCCTCCGGCGAGCCTCCGAGCGGCGGTACACCTGGGACGAGAAGTTCCCGGGATTCCAGGGCGACTTCGAGTATCGAGAGCAGGGCCGGCCGCCGGTGTCGGGTCACTTCGCCGTGGACAGGACGCTCCGGGTGACCGTGGAGGCGCCCACCGAGGCGGCCCGGGCGGCGGTGCGCAACCAGATCAGCTCGTTCGTGACGTTCCGACGGTTCCGTCCCTTCGACGAGGAAAACGCGGGGACCCGGTTCCAGAAGGGCCGCCGCACTCCCGAGGGCGACGTGGAGATCGTGGCCGAGGGCGATCCCATGGCCACGCGCTACCTCCTGCACGACGGCGGGATCCGGCAGATGAGCCGCTCCGCGGGCCGCCTGCGCTTCGTGGTCCTGAACCGGTCGCAGATCAAGGTCGAGGACGGCCGGACCATCGCCGTCGCCTACGACCTCACCTACTACTCGAACGCGGATCATTCGGAGGTGTCGGTGGAGAGCACCGTGGACACCTACGACAAGGTCGGGGCCTACTGGCTGCCCACGGGCCGGACGGTCACCCGCAAGGAGGGCGGCCGGGAGCCGTCCTCGCTCGAGCTCCGGCTCACCAACCTGCGATGAGGTGAATGCTCCGACGCGAGATCCTGGCTTCCGGGAAGGGCGCGCTTGCGCTGCTCGTCGCGCTCGCCTCCGCCCCCACGCTCGCCTTCTGGTGGCGCTCCGCCCGTCGCCGCGAGGCGGCCGACGGCCAGTGGGCCGACCTGGGTCCGGCGACGCGCTTCGAAGAAGGGACCTGGCAGAGCCGGACCATCCGGCTCACGCGGCGTGACCGCTGGCGCGAGGCGACCGTCGAGGAGGCCGTCTATGTCCGCCGGCAGGGCGAGGCCATCGAGGTCCTGAGCCCGGTGTGCCCGCACACGGGCTGTCTCGTGCGCCCGCAGGGCGACGGCTTTGCCTGCCCCTGCCATCGGAGCCGCTTCGACGCCTCGGGTCGAAGCCAGGAAGGGCCGGCGCCCCGTCCTCTCGATCGGCTCGAGAGCAGGGTGGAGCGCGGGCGGCTGCTCGTCCGTTACCAGCGCTTCCGCTCCGGAACCGCCCGCAAAGAGCCGCTCGGGGCATGAAGGGCGTCGCCCTCCTGCGCGAGGTGAGCGCGGTCGGATCCCTCCTGTTCCTGGCCCTGCTCGCCACGACCGGCTGGGGCCTCATGGCCTCCTACGTCCCCTCCACGGCCGAGGCCTTCGACACGGTCGTCTACCTGCGGCGGCAGGGAGAAACTGGGGCCTTCCTGCGAAGCCTTCACTGCCAGGCCGCCTCCGCGCTCGTGGTGTCGGGCTTCCTCTACCTGCTCGCGTCGTTCCTCGAAGGACGGCTCTTCGCGCAGCGCCGAGCCTGGTGGGCGGCGGTGGCCCTCTACACCCTGGTGCTCGCCAGCGCCTTCACCGGCTTCCTGCTCCCCATGGACCAGAACGCCTACTGGGGGACGCTCGTCCGCCTCGGGATCGTGGAGACGGCGCCCGTGCTCGGCCCCGTGGCCGCCGAGCTGCTGCGGGGAGGCGAAGCCCAGAACGCCTCCACCCTCCCCCGCTTCTACGCGCTCCACGTGTCGGTTCTTCCATTCTTCGCCCTCCTGCTCCTCCTCTTGTTCCTTCCGGACGTGCGAGCGGCCTGGGGTGATCCGCAGCGGCGCCGCCGGGCTATGGGCGCGGCCTTCCTCCTCCTCTTCCTGGCCTTCGCCCTGGCCCTGGCCGCGCCCGCGCCGCTGGAGCCCCGCGCGCGTCCCTGGGACACCGCCTACGTGCCCCGTCCGGAGTGGTACTTCACCTGGCTCTTCCAGCTCGGCAAGTACGTCGAGGGCTTCGAGTGGATCCGCAGCCTGCTCGTGCCCGTCCTGGGGATGGGCCTGGCGGTCGCCCTGCCCTTCCTGCCCGTGGGCACTCCCGCCCAGCGGGGCGCCGCCGCCGCCGCCGGCGGTCTCTTCCTCGCCGGCCTCACCGGCCTCTCTCGTTACGAGGACCGCTGGCTCCCGCCGCGGCCGAGCCACGAGCAGGCTCTGGCCGCGCGGGCGGCGGAGGCGTTTGCCACCGAGTGCCGCGACTGCCACGGCCCGAGAGGGAGGGGTGACGGCCCCCAGGCCCGGACCTTCTCGCTCGACGTGCCTGACTTCAACACCCCCGCCTTCTGGAACGAGCGAACGACCTCACGCCTCAAGCAGTCCATCCGCGAAGGGCGCGGCGAGGACATGCCCGCCTTCGGCAAGAAGCTCACGGAGGACGAGATCGACGCCGTGATCGGCCTGCTCCAGGCGCGCTTCCGTCCCTCCCCGTCGCCGACAACAAAAACGGTGAACCCATGACCCGAGAGCTCGCCCTCGTCCTGCTCGTTCCCGGTGTCCTGCTCGTGTCCGCGGATCGCCTGGCCGCCCAGAAGCCGCTCCCCCTCCCAAAGAACCTGCAGGTGCTCCCCAAGGACATCCCCCCGCGGGAGCTGAAGGCCACGATGGAGTCCTTCGCGGACCAGCTCGGCGTGAAATGCACCTTCTGCCACGTCCTCGACGAGTACGACCGGGACGACAAGCAGCACAAGAAGGACGCGCGCCGGATGATCAAGCTCGTGCAGGACATGCGGACCAACTCGGAGCGCTACTTCGTGGACGAGGTCAAGCCGGACCGCATCAACTGCTGGCTCTGTCATCGGGGCAAGGCCGAGATCGACCCCATGCCCCAGCGGTGACCGGAGGGCCCTCGTGACCACGCGCGCCAGTCTTGCTACCGTCCTTCTCCTCGCCGCCTCCCTCCCCGCGCAAGAGCCGCCCCGCGAGCTCCCCGTGAAGCGGATCCCCAACCTGGGCGAGGCCGCCGAGTTCTACTTCTCCCCCGACGGCAGGAGCCTGGTCGGCGACGCCAAGACGGAAGGGGACGAGGTCCACCACGTCTACACCGTGAACCTCGACGGCTCCTCTCTCCGGCGGATCAACGACAAGGGGAGCGACGCCTGCTCCTTCTACTTTCCCGACGGCAAGCGCCTCGTCTGGACGTCGACGCGCGACCACCTGGACCTTCCCAAGGGCAACTTCTCGGACCCGAACGACTACCCGCGGGGCGCGGAGCTCTACACGTCGAAGCTCGACGGCAGCGACGTCCGGCGCCTCACGAACAACGCGGTCTACGAGGCCGAGGTCTCGGTGTCGCCGGATGGCCGGTGGATCCTCTTCACGCGCCAGACCGACGGCAAGCTCGACCTCTGGCGGATGAAGCCGGACGGGACGGAAGAACGGCAGATCACCCACACCGACGATTGGCAGGAAGGCGGATCCTTCTACATGCCGGACAGCGAGACGATCCTCTACCGCGCCTGGAAGAGAGCCGACCAGGCCGCGCGGGGAATGCCGATGACGATCTTCACGATCAAGCACGATGGGACCGGTCTCCGGCAGATCACCACCGATCCCGGCACGAACTGGTCTCCCCACCCCGCCCCCGACGGGCGGCACTTCGTGTACGTGAAGATGCTCCCGCCCCACAACTTCGAGATTTTCCTCATGGACCTGGAAACGAAGGAGGAGCGACGCCTCACTTTCTTCGAGGGCTTCGACGGCTTCCCGGCGCTCTCCCCGGACGGCAAGACCCTCGCCTTCGCAAGCAGCCGCGACGCGAAGCCGGGCGAGCGGAAGCTCTACACCTACACGATGGACGTCTCGACTCTGGGCCTGGCGACGAAACGTTGAGCGGGGCCCCCCTCTACGGGTGGGTGACGGCTACCGTAAATGGGACGCTGCACCCCTCGCACCCTGGCCACGACTCTTGCACCATGACCCCGTAGATGCCTTTCACGACTCCAGCCGTGAGCTCGATCGGTGAAGCACCGGACGAATCGGAGCACTGAAGCGGTGGTACGTCTCCCCGTCCTTTCAAGAAGACGCACACGCGCATCTGGAACTCCGTAATGCCCCCGCCTCCACTCGCGGGGGCGCCGACCGTCCAACTCAAGTCAGCCTTGAGTACCCCGGAGTCGTGAGTCACGACTTCGAAGGCAACACTTCCTTGGGACGTCAACTCCCCGCTGAATGTGTCAGTGGTGTCCGGATGAGAACTGCAGCCGGCCGCGTGGCACAGGAGCCCGGTCAGCAGTGTCACCAAGCCGCGTTTGCTCAGTTCGCTGGTATCCGTGTCTCGAAACCTCATCGCACCGCGCTGTCGGCTGTCGTCAAGGAATTCTGAAGAACCGCATGGATCTTCGTTACCGTCGTCCAGTTACGAGTGGTCGTGGACTCGCCAAGTACACGGCCGACTGCCTCAGCGAGCCGACTCTCGAGAATGCCCGAGGAGCACCACAGATACGCCGCCACGCTACCCACCGCAAGCGCTTCCGGACTCCAGGGTTGCCGCGTTAGCCGCTCCAGCTGCTTCAGGCGGCCCGCCCAGCAACTGAGTATCCTGCAAATCGCAAGGCATGGCCCCCTGCAGACGCATGTCTCAGGGCGGCAAGGGAGAATGGTTATCCCTCGCGTGGGACATGCGGGAGCTGGTCGTGGTTTGCCGGGACCGCCCTACTTCTTCTTGGGCTTGGGCAGCTTCTTGACCTGGTCGAGCGAGGCCTTGGCCGCCTTCTTCACCGCGTCGTTCTTGTCGCTGCGCGCGGCCTTGAGGGCGGGCTCGACGTCGCGCGTTCCCAGGCGGCCCAGGGCATAGGCGGCGGCTCGGCGCACCTGCCACTGGCTGTCCTTCAGGGCCGCGCTCAGCTCGGCGGCCGCGGGCTGGGCGGCGGGACCGATGTTGCCCAGGGCCTGGGCGGCCATCTGGCGGGTGTCGCGGTCGGGGTCCCGGAGGGCGGCGGTGAGGTCGGGGACCGCGTCCTTGGCCGCGGGGCCGATATCGCCCAGGGTGCGGGCCGCGCCCGCGCGGACCGGCGCCTGGTCGCTCTTCAGGGCGACGACGAGGCCCGGGACTTCCCCGCTCCGGTCCTCCGGGGCGGCCGGGGCCGCGGCCAGGAAGACGAGCACGCCCAGACAGTGGATCGTTCGCGTCATTCAGCCTCCGTTCCTCGGCGCGAGAGTAAGGCGGGCGGGGGGCCTAACGCAAGGCGCGCCCGGCCACCGGGTGAGGCGGATCACCACCCGGGCCGATCGCTACTCCTCCTGGAGGTCCGGGTCCTGGGCCTTGAGCTTCTCGCGCAGCTCCGGGGGCAGGGGGACCGAGCGTCCGGCCGCATAGTCGTAGTGGACGAGAACCTTGCGGGCGTCCGCGAAGACCCGGCCGCCCCCCGGCTCCGCCACCTGGAACTCGAGCACGAACGAGGAACGGCGCATGGAGGCGCACCGCACGCCGACCTCCAGTCGGTCGCCGTAGGACGCGGGGGCCCGGTAGTCGATCTCGGTGCGGGCCAGGATCATCCCGATGTTCCTGAAGTCCAGGCGGCCCGTGACCTGCATCCACCACTCGATGCGCGCGGATTCCATGTAGGTCAGGTAGACGACGTTGTTGACGTGGCCCAGGGCGTCGAGGTCGCGGAACCGCAGCTCCGTGGGGCGCACGAAGCGGTAGCCCTCCACCGCCTCAGCGCACCCGTACGCGCGGGTAGAAGCGCTGCAGGTAGTCGCGCAGCGCCGTGCGCGTGGTGTCGAAGCCCAGCTCGTCCCAGGGGATGTCCTCCGGCTTGAACGCGGCCACCGCTTCCGTCTCCTGGCCGGCCTCGGGGCGGCCTTCGAGCACGTGGGCGGCGTAAACGATCACGAGCACGTCCTGGCCGGGGAACGAGTAGGCGTCCAGGATGCCGGTGAGGCCGACCCGGAGGTTGACCTCTTCCTGCGTCTCCCGGATGGCGGCGTCCTCCACGGACTCGCCCCGGTCCACGAAGCCGCCCGGGAACACCCACTTGCCCTTCGCGGGCGGGTTGGCACGCTTGGCGAGGACGATGCCCCCGTCGAGCATGGAGATCGTGCAGGCCGCGACCTTGGGATCGAGATAGGCCACGAAGCCGCAGGTGTCGCACCACGCGCGCGGCGGGTTGCCTTCGCGCAGCACCTTCTTCTGAAGGGCGGTGCCGCAGTACGGACAGAAGCGGTAGTCGGCGGGGGCGTTCGAGGGGGGCATGGATCCCGCAATTATAGGACGGCCGCCGTCGCGCGCCTCGCCGCGCGTTGCCTCGTCCGGGAGCCTCGGATACCCTCGTCGGACCCGGAGGGACGATGGCCGAGCGCAGGCGAGGGACGATCAGCCGGTGGCAACAGCTCTCCCCGCTGCTCGCCCTTTTTCGCCTGGATCCCGCGCCGGGAACCCGATTCCCCGTCTACAAGGCGGGTCAGTACATCGCGCTGCGGCGCGACGACTGCCGGCTGACCCGCCGCATCGTGGACGCGCGGGGGCAGGCGCGCTACGTGCCCGACCTCGACGAGCACGGCCGGCAGCGGCGGGGGCCGGTGACGCACTCGTACTCGATCTCCTCCGCTCCCTTCGAGACGGAGCGCGACCGCTACCTCGAGTTCTACGTGGTGCTGGAGACGGGGGATCGCGAGGTCCTCGGGCGTCTCACGGAGGCGCTCTTCGCGCTCGACCCCCGCGAAGGGTCCACCCTCGACTACGTGGACCACATCGCGGGCGACTTCACCCTGGACAAGCGCGCGGCCGGCTTCGACAGCGTGCTCCTGGTGGGAACGGGCACCGGGCTCGCCCCCTTCGCCTCCATGGCTCGGCAGCTGGACCACGAGGCGGCCTCGGGACGGCCGCCCGCCATCCGCCTGACCCTGCTCCACGCCAACCGCACGGCGAAGGAGCTCGCCTATCACGAAGAGCTACGCGCCGTAGAGGCCGCCCGGCGGTTCGACTTCGTGTATCTCGCCTCCGTCAGCCGTCCCGCCGGCCCCGAGGACGCGCTGGCGACGGGACGCGCCAACAACGTCCTCCGCCACGTCTTCGACCTGCCCCTCAAGGAGCAGGAGGACGCGACGGCGGCGGCGGGGCGGGGGGAAGACGCGGGGGCCTATGCCGAGGCCCTGGCCCGCGCGGTGGCCCCCCGGCTGCCCGAGGGCCTTTCCCGCGAGAGCCTCCGACGCCGCCTCGACCCCGCCCGGACCGTCGTGCTCACCTGCGGGAACGCGTCCTCGATGTCCGACATCAAGCGCATCGCCGACCTCGTGGGGATGCGCTTCGAGAAGGAAGACTGGAAGCCCATCTCGCGAGCCGACGCCGCCGGAGGGTAGGGCCGGCCCGGAAGCCCGTGTATACTCTCCCCGTTGGAGGCTCAGGTGACGGAGCCCCGCTCTCGCCGGCGGCTCAGCGACATTCTCTCCCGCGAGGACGGCGCCATCGACCTCGCCGAGGCCGCGCTCCTCGTCGCCCACGAGGAGTACCCGGACCTCGACGTGACGGGCTACCTCTCCCGGCTCGATCTCATGGGGGCCGAGCTGCGCGAGCGCCTCCTCGAGGAGCCGCGCCCCGAGCGCGCGGTCATGGCCCTGAACCGATACCTGTTCCACGAGCAGGGGTTCAAGGGCAACACGTCGGAGTACTACGACCCGCGCAACAGCTACCTGAACGACGTGCTGGACCGACGCACCGGGATCCCCATCACCCTGTGCACGGTGTACATCGAGGTGGCCTCACGCGCGGGCCTCGAGGTGGAGGGGGTGGGGCTCCCCGGCCATTTCATCGTCCGCGTGCATACGCCCGTGCGGGGCCTCCTCATCGATCCGTTCCATTGCGGAGCGTTGCTCTCCGAGCAGGAATGCCAGGAGAGGCTGGACCGGATCTTCGGGGGCAGGGTGAAGATGGAGGCGCGCCACCTCGTCCCCTGCGGACGCAAGGCCATGCTGGAGCGGATGCTCCAGAACCTCAAGGCCATCTACGTCAAGCAGGGAGACCTCGGCCGCGCCCTCCGCGTGGTGGAGCAGCTCCTGAAGGTGGACCCGGACAGCGCGAACGAGCTCCGCGACCGCGGGACGATCTACGCCGCCCTCGACTGCTACGAGCTGGCCGCGCGCGACCTCGAGGCCTACCTCCAGCGGGTCCCGCGCACCGCCCGCGCCGAGGAGATCAAGGCCAAGGTGGCGGCGCTCCGGCACAGGGCGGCGCTCATCAATTGAGCGAGTCAGGGTAGAACAGGGTAGGGGGTCGACCATGAGCACGATCAACGCCATCGAGGACCTGCTCGGCGCGGACGCCCGCGCCCTCCTCGATCACCGCAGCCAGGGCATCGCGAAGGAGAGCCTGCACCTCCCCGGTCCGGACTGGCTGGACCGCGTCCACCTGGTCTCGGACCGCCCCACCCCCGTGCTCCGCAGCCTGCAGGCCCTGATCGGCCACGGCCGGCTCGCCGGCACCGGCTACCTGTCGATCCTCCCCGTCGACCAGGGGATCGAGCACTCCGCGGGCGCTTCCTTCGCCAAGAACCCCGCGTGCTTCGACCCCGAGGGCATCGTGAAGCTCGCGGTGGAAGGCGGCTGCAACGCGGTCGCTTCCACCCTGGGCGTGCTCGGGGCGGTGGCCCGGAAGTACGCGCACCGGATCCCCTTCCTGATGAAGTTCAACCACAACGAGTTCCTGACCTACCCCAACAAGTTCGACCAGATCTTCTTCGCGAGCGTGAAGCAGGCCCGCGACATGGGGGCGGTGGCGGTGGGGGCGACCGTCTATTTCGGCTCCGCGGAGTCGGCGCGGCAGATCGTGGAGGTGTCGCAGGCCTTCCAGATCGCGCACGAGATGGGGATGGCCACCGTGCTCTGGTGCTACCTCCGCAACAGCGCGTTCAAGAAGGACAAGGACTACCACGTGTCGGCCGACCTCACGGGGCAGGCCAACCACCTGGGCGTGACCATCGAGGCCGACATCATCAAGCAGAAGCTGCCGGAGAACAACGGCGGCTACAACGCGCTCAACACCAAGGAAAATCCCTACGGGAAGATCGACAAGCGCGTCTACACCGAGCTCACCACCGACCATCCCATCGACCTCACGCGCTACCAGGTGGCCAACTGCTACATGGGCCGGGCGGGGCTCATCAACTCCGGGGGCGCGTCCGGGGAGAACGACTTCGCGGAGGCGGTCAAGACCGCGGTCATCAACAAGCGCGCGGGCGGCATGGGGCTCATCTCCGGACGCAAGGCCTTCCAGCGTCCGCTCGCCGACGGGGTGAAGCTGCTCAACCTGATCCAGGACGTCTACCTCTGCAAGGAGGTCGGGATCGCCTGATCGGGAGTGACGGGAGGGCCGCCCCGCGTCAGCGGGGGCGGAGTTCGAACGTTCCGATGGTGTCGGCCCCCGCGGGGTCGCGTGAGAACTTGCCGGCGAGGGCCTGGCCGTCCCACCGGCCCGTGTAGTAGCGGATCCCGCCCTTGAACTGAAGGCTGAATCGCGCCGTCCCCCGCTGGGGGGTCTCCAGGGAGAGGAGAGGCACGGTCAGGGTCACGATTCCTTCGTAGGCCACGGTACCGCTGCCGGAGCGGAACGTCGCGGTGAGGTACCGCCGCTCCCCGCCCTCGATCTCGCTCCCGATCCAGGCCCCTTCGAGACGCAGGGGCGCGCTCCCCGGGGCGGGAGCGGGGGTGGCGGCGCCGGCCGGGGGTGTTCCGGCGGCGGTGCCCGCGGGGAGCGCGGCCATCGCCGGCCCCGTCACGGCGGCGGGCACCCGGAAGGCAACGAGCCGCAACGCCTCCCGCTGGGGCGGGCGCAAGGCGGTAACCACCTCGCGCGCGACTCCGAACCGGCCCGTCTTCTGCGCGGCCTGGAACACGTCCGCGAACACGCGGCCTTCCGGCGCGAGCGCGGCCGCGAACTCCGGCCTTTCCCCGCGCACGAGCAGGAGCACGAGGTCGCGGGCCACCGCCTCCCACCACCGGGCGAGGCGGGCCCGGGTGACCACACCGCCCCGTCCCCGCAGGCCCGTCCAGTCTTCGTCGTAGGCGCGCGCGTCCTCGTCGGTCACCTCGAGCACGATTTCGGGGCGCCCCGCGAGTCCGATGACCGGGCTCGTCTCCAGCGCGCGCGCTTCGAAGTTCAACCCTCGCGTGGACTTTATCGCCGCCACCGCCTCGTCGAACCGGCGCTGCGCCTCCAGCGCCCGCTCCGCCGCCGTGCGCCCTCCGGAGGCCGCCAGCACGAAGGCCGGACCGAGATCCGTGGCGAGCACGGCATGGTCGCGGCCGGCCACCGCATCGAAGGGCTGGGGAACGAGGTGCAGCTCCACCGGATCCGCGAGGGGCGGGACGCTCAGCGTCCCCCGGCCCACGTTCGCGAGCCCCGCCACCCGCACCTCCAGGGGTCGCATGGGTTCCCCCGGGGCGAGGGTGGGGACGACCGCCTTCAGCTCGCCGTCGGACGCGGAAACGACCAGGGCAAAGGCTCCCGCCACCACCACGGCATTGCGCGTCCGCTCGCGCTGGAAACCGCGACCGCTGATGCCGACGAGATCGCCGGGGGAGGCCGTCGCCGGCTCGACCTTCAGCACGAGGGGGATGGTGCCGATGAAGAAAGGCAGCTCGTTCGAAGTGGCCGCGCCCATCGTGACGACCGCAGGGGCGGCGGTCCCCGGTCCCCCGGCGATGGGCGGAACGCGGGCTCGGATGGACGTGTCCCGGACCTCGACCACCTCGGCGGGCGCGGTTCCGAAGCGCACGGCGGCCCCCATCCCCCAGCCCGTGCCCGCGAGCACGACCTCTTCGCCGGGCATGGCCACGTCCGGCGAGATGCCGTGGATGGTCGGCCCCCCCAGCACCGAGAAGTCGAGCGGATTCGACGCCCCGCGGCCGGCTCTCACCCTGATCGCAACCCGGGCTTCCTCTCCCGTGACCGGCACGTCGGGAACCGCGACCTCGATGCGCGTCGCCGTCGCGCTGACGAGCGCCGCCGGCCTCTCGCCGAAGAGCACGGTGTTGCCCTTGGGATCCGGTGCGAAGCCGCTCCCCGTGAGCGTCACCGTCTGCCCGCTGCGGCCGCGCGCGGGCTCGACCGATTCGAGCCGCACGGACCCGCCCAGGAAGCGCAGGGCGAGGAAGCCGAGAAGGCCGAGGACGACGAGACCGCCGGCGCCCAGGCCGGCGTAGCGGAGGAGGGGCGTGGCCGCGGCCGGGCCGCGCGGAGCGGGGCGGGGCATGGATCGCGGCGGAGAGGGACGGGCGGCCGGCGAGGGACGACGCGGGGCCGGCGCTCCTTCCGGGCGCCGGGTCGGGGAAGGCGGAGCCGCGGGAGTGGGCGTGGGCTCGGCGGGCCGGGTCGCCGGCGCCGCTGCTGGAGGGGGCGCGGGTGCGCTCGCGGGAGCCGTGGCGGCCGGAGGCGGAGGGGCGGGAGGGGCGGGAGGCTCCGGACGGGGCGGCGACGGCGCCTTGGGCGTCGCCGGGGCCGAGGGCTTCGCGTGCCCGGGTACGCCCGCGTCCGTCAGCGGCTTGATCTCGAACGGGCTCTCGTCTTCGAAAGGCGCGAACGGCGAGGGCGCGGGCGCTTCCTGTTCGCCAAAGAAGAAGTCGTCCGCGGGGGCGGCCGCCGGTTCGGCCGGCTTGGGGGTTGCCGGCTTGGGGGTTGCCGCCTTCGGGGTTACCTCCTCCGGAGGGGCCCCGAAATCGTCGGCGATGAAGAACGCGTCGTCCTTCGAGGCGGGCGGAGCGGGGGCCGGAGGGAGCTCCGTTCCCTCTCCGATGAAGAACGGATCTTCCTCCGCGGCGGCGGGGGCGCCCGCCGGCGGCGGCCGGGGCGACGCGGGAGCGCGCGGCGCCGGTGGGGGCGACGCCGGTGCGGGCGGTGCCGGTGCGGGAGGTGCTGCGGTGGTGTCCGGCCACTGAGCGTCGAACCCGGCGACCACGAAGTCGCTGGAGGCCGGCGGGGGGCTCGCCGCCGCCGGTGACGGCCCGGCGTCCTGGAGCGCATCGGCGCCCAGGGCGACCGGCGCCGTCCCGTCCAGGCCCATCGACTCCAGCGGCAACGGGTCCGCGTCGCTCTTCGTGGCGGGCGCACGCTGGAAACGGCACTGCAAGAGCACGCTCCCCGGCTCTTCCGGGGGGCCCAGCCACAGCGTGTCTCCCTCCCGCAGGGGTCGCTCGGTCTCCACACGGTCCATGTTCACGAAGACGCCGGTCGCGCTGCGCGTGTCGTAGACCTTGGCCCCGCCGGTATCCACCCAGACCTTGGCGTGGAGGGGGCTGACCCCGGGGAGGTCCAAGACGAGCGAGCAGCCGGGATCGGAGCCGATCGTGATCTCGTCCACCCCCGCCAGATCGACGCGCCTGCCGTGAAGGGGGCCCCCGAGGACCGAAAGCGAGGCCAGGCGCGGCGCGCCGTCGGACATCGACGGATTCTAGGGGCGGTGCCAGAACCGGTCAAGGCCGGCATATAATGCCGCGCGATGACCGAGCGGGACGTCGCGCAGAAGCCGATCTTCACCTACGACGAGGCCGCCGCCCTCCTGCCCGAGGTGCGCGAGCTGACGGAGGAGGCCTACCTGAAGGTGGAGGCGCTCGGCGGCAAGGCCGACGATCGCGTGCAGCGGATCGTGGTGGCGTGGGCGGAGGCCATGGTCGCGAAGGGGCTGGAGGTCAAGGGGCTCTGGCTCGTCGACTTCGACAACGGCTCCGGCTACTACTGCTGGCGCTACCCGGAGACGGGGCTCCTCTTCTACCATTCCTACGAGGACGGCTTCGGCGGACGCATGCGAATCCAGTAAGGGCGATCCCAGCATGATGCAACTCGTCCAGTTTCTCTTCGTCCTGATCGTGCCCCTCGTCGTGGTGGCGGGCGCGGTCGTCACCCTCTTCGCGATCGGCGCGCTGTTCATGATGCTCGAGAACCCGGCCGCGTTCACCGAGCGCATCGAGGCCGCCTTCCGCCGGCCCCCCAAGATCCCCCGGCCCGCGGGCAAGGATCACTACTACCGTCCCTACTGGGCCCGCTGAGCGGGCCCGGCGTCAGGCGCGCGCTTCCGCCATCATCCGCATCCCGTACCGGGGGCGCAGCGTGATCAGGGGCTGGGGCTCCACCCGGTGTCCCGGCTGCAGCCGCAGCCGCCATTTCTGGGCGAGGGTAGCGAGGATGAGCGTCCCTTCCATCCAGGCGAAGGGCTCCCCGATGCACTGGCGCGCCCCGCCCCCGAAGGGAAAGTAGGCGAACCGGGGCCGGGCGGCCCGCGCCTCCGCCGTGAAGCGCTCCGGGTCGAAGCGCAACGGGGCCGGGTAGAACCGCGCGTCACGGTGCGTCACGAACGCGCTCATCAGCACGAAGGCCCCGTCCGGCACGCGATAGCCGCCGATCTCGACGTCGCGGATGGCGCGGCGGCCGAGGGCCCAGGCGGGCGGGTAGAGGCGCATCGACTCCGCCAAGACCTGCTCGGTGAAGCGCAGGCGGGGCAGGTCCTCGGTCTCCGGAGCCCTGCCCGCGAGCTCTGTCTCGAGCTCCGCGTGCAGCCGTGCTTCCGCCTCCGGGTTCTGCGACAGCAGGTAGAAGGTCCAGGTGAGGGCGTTGGCGGTCGTCTCGTGCCCCGCGAGGAAGAGGGTCATCACCTCGTCGCGGAGCTGGAGATCGGTCATGCCCGCGCCATCGCCCTCCTCGTCGGTGGCGAGGAGGAGCATGGAGAGGAGGTCGCCGCGGTCAGCCCCGCTCGTCCGCCTTTCCGCGATCATCCGGTAGATCGTGTCGTCCAGGCGGGCTTTCGCCCGCAGGAAGCGGAAGTTGCTGGGCAGGGGCAGCTTCTGGACGAGCCCCGCGAAAGGCAGGTTGAAGCGGGGGAAGAGGCCGATGATCGTGGTCAGGGAGCGGCCGATCTCCGCGGCTTCGCCGGCCACGTCGGCGTCGAAGAGCGTCTTGGCCACCACGGCCATGGTCAGCTCCATCATCTCCTTGCCCAGGTCGAGGGTCTCCCCGGATATCCAGCGTTCGCGCGTGCGCAGGGCATACTCGGTCATGACCTTGCCGTAGGAATGGATCCGCTGGCGGTGGAAGGCGGGCTGGCTCAATCGGCGCTGCCGGGTGTGGAACTCGCCCTCGCTCGTGAGCAGGCCCTCTCCCAGGAAGTGCTTGGCCCACTCGAGGCCGCGGCCCTTCTTGAACGCGTGCTGGTGGGTCACGAGCACGTCGCGCACGTGGTCGGGATGGCGGAAGAAGAACGCCTGGTGCCGTCCCACCCGGAAGCGGACGACGTCGCCGTACTCCGCGGAGATGCTCGTGAGAAAGGCGATGGGGTCGCGCCGGACGGCGAAGAGAGACCCCGCGACGGGCAGCCCGGCGGGTCCGGGGGCGCGCACGGCCACCGCCATGCGCGCTAGCCGGTGAGTACGCCCAGGCTGCGGCCGACCCTGGTGAAGGCCTCCACCGCCCGGTCGATCTGCTCGGGACGATGGGCGGCGGAGAGCTGCACGCGGATGCGGGACTGTCCCCGGGGCACCACGGGGAAGAAGAAGCCCTTCACGTAGACGCCCTCGTCGAGGAGGGCGCGGGCGAATCGCTGGGCGAGGGGGGCGTCGTCGGGGGCGAAGCGACTGAACATGATGGGCACGATCGGGTGGACGCCGGGGCGGATCTCGAAGCCGGCGGCGGTCATGCGCTCGCGGAAGAAGCCCGTGTTTTGCTCCAGGCGATCGCGGAGCTCCGTGCTCGCGCTCAAGAGCTCGAGGGCCCGCAGCGTCGCCCCCACCACCGCCGGGGCCAGCGAGTTCGAGAAGAGGTACGGCCGGCTGCGCTGGCGCAGCAAGGAGACCGTCTCGCGGCGACCCGCGGTGCAGCCCCCGAGCGCCCCCCCCAGGGCCTTCCCGAACGTGGTGGTGATGAGGTCGACGCGGCCGGGGGCGAGGGCGTGGTGCTCCCAGGTCCCCCGGCCGGTCCTGCCCATGAAGCCGGTGGCGTGGGAGTCGTCGACGAGGAGGAGGGCCTGGTGGCGGTCGGCGAGCTCACAGATCGCGGGCAACGGGGCGACGTCGCCGTCCATGGAGAAGACGCCGTCCGTGACGATGAGGCGGAAGCGGCGGGCCTGGGTCTCCTTCAGCTTGGCCTCCAGGTCGCCCATGTCCGCGTGCTCGTAGACGAGGCGCTGGGCCTTGCAGAGGCGAACGCCGTCGATGATCGACGCGTGGTTGAGCCGATCGGTCAGGATCGCGTCCTCGGCGGACAGCAGCGGCTCGAAGACTCCCCCGTTGGCGTCGAAGCACGCCGCGTAGAGGATCGCGTCCTCCGCCCCCAGGAAGGCCGCGATCTTCCTCTCCAGCTCCAGGTGGAGCTCCTGGGTGCCGCAGATGAAGCGGACGCTCGACAGCCCGTATCCCCATTCGTCGAGCGCCCGGTGCGCGGCCTTCACGAGCTCCGGGTGCCCGGAGAGCCCGAGGTAGTTGTTGGCGCAGAAGTTCAGGACGGTGCGCCCGCCGACCCGGATCTCCGGGCCCTGCGCGCCGTGGATGGGCCATTCTTCCTTGAAGAGGCCCTGCTCGCGGATCTCCCGGAGCTCCGAAGCGACGTGCTCGCCGAAGCGGGGATCCACGGGAGCGATCTCAGGCTTCCGGGACGTCGTGGCCGTCATGGGCCACGATGTAGCCGATGCAGTCCTCGCCGGGCAGGAACTCCACGGCGTGGGTGGAGCCGGCCCGCATGCGCGCGACCTCGCCCGCGGAGTAGGAGCGGCGCCCGTCGCGGCAGGCGCCCTGGAGGATGAGCGTCGTCTCGTCGCCGCGGTGGCGGTGGGCGGGATAGCGCGCTCCCGGCGAGGCCCAGATGAGCGACGCGCAGAAGGCGCGCGCCGCGTCCTGCTTCACGACGGCGGTGCGCACGCCCAGGTAGGGCTCCTCCCAGGCGTAGGCGGCGGGGTCGAGGGGCAGCACGGGTGCCTCCGCGAGATCGAGGACGGCGGCGCGGATCTCGAGGGGCAGCGGGCTCGACCCGAAGCCGAGGGGCAGGACCGCCACCGCGTCCCGGGCGCTTTCGACCGCCTTCCGGCATGCGGGGCACCCCGAGGCAAGGTGGAGCTCGAACTCGCGCCGCTCCCCGGCCTCGAGCGCCCCCAGGGCGAACGCCTCCGCCTGCGGAAGGTACGGGTCCCCGACCATATTCAATGAGGTACGCGCGCGGAGGGGGGTTCGGATGGGAGGTCGAACACGAGGGGCGGGGGCTCGTCCCGGATCAGGTACTCGAACTCCTCCCGGAACTGCTCGCGGGTGATTCCCACCGTGGCCGCGAACTTCGCCAGCTCGTGCGAGTCTTCGAAGTCGTCGCGGCGGAGGCGGATCATGTAGCGGCGGGCGATCGCGTAGCGGGTGGAGTGCACGTCGACCATGCGGATCCGCGCCTTGCCCGTCTGGGGATCCAGGAGCTGGGCAAAGGGCACGGGGACGAATTGTCCGCCCTGGATCGAGACCATGGCCGCGTTTCCCCCGCTGAGCAGGAACTTTGTGGCGCAGTACCCGAGGTCGCGCGTGTACTCCATGTCGAACGGGATGGGGTCGGCGCAGCGCAGCTCGTAGCCGATGTTCTTGGCCACGATCGTGGTCTTGAGACCGAGCTTCTTGAGCCGGGCCTGCACCTGGGACTTCAGGATCTCCCCGATGTTCACCTCCGCGATGCGGACGTTGCCGTGCGCGTCGTGCTCCACGTCGTCGAGGGAGGCGAGGTCCGCGGGGTCGACCGCGAGCACGAGCCCCTCCGCGATCACCGCGACCCCGTCGCGCCGGCCGTAGCTCATTCTCTTGATCACCGCCCCCGCGAGCGTGTCCACGAGCGTCCGCAGCTTCACGCTCTTCCCCTCGAACTCCTCGGGGATGAGGGTGAGGGTGGCTCCCGCGGCCTTGCCGATGCCGAGGGCGAGGTGGCCGGCCTTCCGCCCCATGGCCACCACGAAGTACCAGCGCGAGGTCGTCCGGGCGTCCACCATCAGGTTCTTCAGTATGTCGACCCCGACGTGGCGCGCGGTCTGGAAGCCGAAGGTGTCCACGTAGGCGGGCAGGTCCAGGTCGTTGTCGATGGTCTTGGGCACGTGCGCCACCTGGATGCGCCCGCCCGCCCTCTCCTCGACCTTCATGGCCGAGTAGGCGGTGTCGTCGCCGCCGATGGTGACGAGCTGGGAGACGTTGAGGCGGAGGAGGGAGAGGACCGTGTTCTCCAGGTGGCGGGGGTCCTGGGTGGGGTTGGCCCGCGAGATCCCGATGTGGGAGCCCCCCCGGAAGTGGATCCGGCTCACCTCGTCGATGGTGAGGGGGATGACGTGCTCCACGTTCCCCTGCATGATCCACTCGAAGCCGTCGCGGACGCCCACCACCTCCACGCCTTCCAGCACGCCGCGGATGGTGGCAGCGCTGATCACGCTGTTGATGCCGGGGGCGGGTCCTCCCCCGACCAGGATGGCGAGCTTCTTGGCGTGGCTCACGGCGGGTACCTATCGAGGGAGTATAGCGCCGCCGCCCGACGAGGGGGACTCAGACCTCCACCTTGCGGGTCTTCTTGTTCCACCGGGCGGTCTTGCCGGCGCGGTAGGAGAGGTTGCACATGTGGCCCACGAGGGCGGCGTGGTGGCCGAAGCGCACGTCCTCGATCGGGCGGCCGCCGGCGCGGATGGCCTCCACCCAGTTCCGCACGTGGGCCCGGGTCGCGTCCTCGTCGTTCGGCGACTTGTACTCGACGGGCTCGGCGGCCAGAGGCCCGTCCAGCGGGCTCAGCTGGTCGTTCAGGTTCATCAGCGCCTTGAATTGCGTCACCGTCGCCGTCGGCCACGAGTGGACGGAGTAGCCGAAGTTCTCCGACCGCGGCTCGTAGAAGTACTTGAAGGAGCCGCCGTGATATTCCAGGGTCCCCTCGGTGCCGTAGAAGGTGAGCATCGGCCCGGGATGGCCGTTGCTCGCCGTGCTCGTGAGCTTGAGCACGAACCCCTCCTCGTACCTCACCATCGCGGTCATCTGGTCGGGCACCTCGCGGTAGTTCTTCCAGTAGTAGATGTCGCCCAGGCTCACGACGCTCTCCGGCTCCTGCACGCCCATGAGCTGGTGGGTGGCGGTGACGAGGTGGACGAAGAGATCGGTGGGCAGGCCTCCCGAGTAATCCCAGAAGAGGCGCCACTGGAAGAAGCGCCGGAGGTCGAACTCCCGCGCCGGCGCGGGGCCGAGGAAGCTCTTCCAGTCGACGGTGGCCGGAGAGGCGTCGGGCGGAATGGGGTAGTACCAGGCGCCGGTGCCGCTGTTGCGGTGGAACTGCCCCTCCACGAGCGTGACCTGCCCCAGCCTTCCGCTCTTGATGAGCTCGGCCGCCTTCTGCGCGCCGGCCATGCTCATGTACTGGCTGCCCACCTGCACCACCTTGCCGCTCCGATCGGCGGCCTCGATGAACCGCTCCCCCTCTTCCCAGGAGTGGGTCATCGGCTTCTCGACGTAGACGTGCTTCCCGGCGGCGAGGGCCTCTTGCGTCATCTTCAAGTGCCAGTGGTCCGGAGTCGCGACCACCACCGCGTCCACGTCGCCGCGGGCCAGGACCTCGCGGTAGTCGCGGGTTGTGGCCACGGAGGGCGAGACGAGCTCTTTCGTCCGGTCCAGGTGCCCCTGGTAGCAGTCGGCGGCGGCCACGATCTCGACGCCGGAGATGCCGGCCGCGGCCTCCATCAACAGCGTGCCCCGGATCCCGACCCCGAGGAACCCGATCCGCACGGACTTCGGCGGGGGGATGGCCGCGTTGTTGATCTGGGCCTCCGCCCATCGCCCTCCCGCGGCCGCGGTGGCGGCGGCGACGAGGGGGGACCGTTCCAGGAATTGCCTTCGATTGATCGAGTCGTGACTGGACATGTGACCCTCCTCTGCTCCAGGGCCGGCAAAAAAGGCTCGCCGAGCCCCCTCCAGGAGTCAATGAACCTCGTGAGGCACCCCACGGTGGTCTCCATGATCCACCCATCCGGACCTCGCGGCGGAGGAGCTCGCCTCGCGCCCGAAGCGGCACCTCTCTGTCGCGGCCGCCGTCCGGAGCCCGATTACCCCGTACCATTGAGCCGTGACCGGACGGCAGGGAGGCTTCCCGGGCCAGCTCGGCGACGAGATCCGCGCCTTCCGGGCGCGCCTGTCCGTGGTCCCGGCTACCGTGTTCGTCACCGCCGGCCTCGCGCTCTGGGTCTACGGCTACTACGGCAGCATGGCCTTCTACCAGAAGGCCATCGAGAAGCGCCTGGGACTCGACCCCCCGGCCGCGGCCGCCGCGCCCTTCTTCTACTGGTACGGCTCCACCTTCTTCACCCTCGTCCTCTTGCCCACGCTGGCCCTTCGTATCGCAGAGCGGTTCGCCCCCTACGAGGACCGCGTGCTCTCGCTCGGGTGGGGGCTGGGCGACCGGAGGGTGGGCCTTCCCGCCGCCCTCTTCTTCTACGGAGTCATGCTCCTGCTCGTCGCCCTCGCGGTGTCGACGCAGGACTTCCGCGGGAAGTACCCGCTCTTCCCGGGGGCCGGCCGTTCCCTGGGGATGCTCGCGGCCTACGAAGCGGCCTACGCGACCTACCTCGTGAGCTGGGAGTTCTTCTTCCGCGGGTTCCTGACCCTTGGTCTCGCGAAGACGCTGGGAATCTGGGCGGTCTTCGTCCAGATGCTGCCCTTCGTCGTCCTCCATTTCGGCAAGCCGGACCTGGAGGTGATGAGCTCGGTGTTCGGGGGAATCGCTCTCGGCTACCTCGCCTTTCGCACGCGATCGATCTGGTACGGGGCCGCGGTCCACGCGCTGACCGCGATCACCCTCGACGTCATGGTGCTGGCGCTGCGGTGACCCCGCCCTACATCTCGTAGAGCTCGGGATCCACGCTCGGGGGCAGGAGCCGGCGCCGAAGACCGGCGAGACGGCCCTTCGGCTCGCCCGGCTCCGCGCCGCCCGCCCCGAACGGGTCCGCCTCGAAGACGTCGCCCATCTCCGCCTCGACCTTCTCGGGGTCCTCCCCCGACTCCATGCGCTTCAGGGCTTCGTCCATCCCCGTCCCCACCGGGAGGCCCGCGGCCTCGAAGACCTGGCGCATGAGACGCGCGCCCTGCCGCGAGTCGTTCTCGTCGATGGACTCGGCATCGCGAGCGAGCGCGGACATCGCTCGCTCCAGCTTGGCCTCGTCGAACCCGGGGGGAAGCTCGGGGGCCTCGGGCGCGGTCGCCGGCTCTTCCTTCCGGCCCTTCGAGATCGCGAAGGCGGAGGCGCGGCGGGCCAGCTCCGGACGCCGGCAGCGCGGGCAGTCGGGCGTGCGGCTGGTGGTGACCGTCCGCGAGAGGAAGTTGAAGACGCGGTGGCAGTGCGGACAGTAGAACTCGTAGATCGGCATCAGTAGATCTTCAACCCCAGCACGCGACGCCAGACCGTCTCGTGGCGGACCTCGTCCACGAGGATGAAGGCCGCGGACAGCATGTAGTCCCGGGTGCGGATCTGGCTGATGAGAGCGGAGTAGGCCTGCTGGGCCGCGATCTCGATGCGCAGGGCCTGACGGAGGAGATCGTCCCCGCTCCGCAGCGGCCCCATGTCGTAGCGGGCGAGGGCCTCGGGCGCGCGCCCCCCTCGCTCCTCCGCGATCGCCACCTGCGTGTCTCGGTGGCCGAGGTGGTCGCCCCGGAACTCCACTGCGTAGGCCTTGAGGCCGGCCGGGAAGAGGCTTCGACGGAGGCCCTGATCGTAGATCGCGATCGCCTCGTGCTCGAGGGCGATGGCCGCGCGCAGGACGGACATGTCCGTCTCCTCGCCCCGCGGCAACGCCTCCACCGTGCCGTCGAGCAGGCCGAGCACCGGCCCCGCGAGGCCGGCGGCCTGGGCCATGCGGACGACGAACTCCCGCCGGCCGCGATCAGCCACGGCTCTCCTCCGTCTCCATCCAGAGGTCGATCACGGCGAGGTGGCGCGAGAGGTCGACCATTTGCCGGGCCAGCGCGTCCACCGCGATGTCGTCGCCGATGGCATTGAGGCCCTCGGCATGGGCGTGCACGAGTGCCTCCTGGGCCGTCCGAAGGGAGGCCAGGGACAGGAGGTCGGCGGCGGCGGTCCGAGGAGGAGGAGCGGGGGCGGGCAGGCCCAGCCGTGCGCGCAGACGCGCGCGCATCGCGCGATGGCGCTCCTGGTCGCGCAGGACGCTCGTCACGAACGCGCGGGCAGAGGGCAGCGCCTCGGAGAGGGCACGGAGGCGCAGCGAGACCTCGGCTTCTCGAGCGTCGATCGCCGCGAAGACCTCGGCCGCGTTCGAGTAGTCGGCCATCCGTTACCAGTGGAAGCCAACGGCCACGCTCGCCGCATGGAGGTTCTGGGTCGTCCCCCCGATGCCCGTGAAGCGGTAGTCGAGGTTCAGCGACACGCCCCGTGAGAGCCGCACCTCGAGGCCGGCCCCGGCATGGCCTCCGATCTCGAGGTTGCCCTGGCCGGTGGGGAGGCCGCGGGCGGTCAGCTCGGGGGCCTGCGCCACGAGGCCCCCGATCAGCGGATCGTCGAAAGGAGACGTGCCCGTGAACTGCAGGCTCTCGTCGCTCTCGGGATCCTGGGTCGTGATCACCACCACGAGGTCGAGCCCCGCGTAGAAGTAGGGCCGCAGGCGGACGTGGTCGAGCGACTTGATCGTGTACTTGAGGGCGAAGGGCGAGACCTGGAGCAGGTTCAGGTCGGTCCGGACGTCGCGCCGCACGGGGAAGGGCGCCTGCGGCGGGCCCGCGAGTGCTTCCGCCGGGCTCGCCCCCGAAGCCAGGTTCGCGACATAGGCGATGGGGTCGGTGATAGTGAACGGGTCGCTCCGCCCGTGGCTGAGCGCGACCAGGATCTCGTAGGAGACGGTGCCCCCCGGGGCGCGGAAGAGGGGGAGATCGATGGTGCCGCCGATCTCGAATCCCGGGCCGACGTCGTAGGGGTTCCAGGACATCGCCCCCAGCAACCCCACCTGCGCCCCGATCCTCCCCAGGTCGGGCAGAAGCTCGTAGGGCTGGGTTCCCGCGCTGGTCTTGTTCGAGGAGGGAGGCGGAGGGCCGCCCGGCTCCTGGGCGAACCCGCGAGGACTGATGAGTACGAGCAGGGCGAGGGCGAGGCCGAGGCGATGCATCCGTGTCCGTATGCTCTCCATTCTAGCTGATACGCCGCGCGGCCCGGCCGCGGATGGGTCATCCGCGTGAGCGAACGCCGACGTACTTCGAGACGAGGACGGGACTCGGGTGGAAAGCGCCGCGCGGCGTGGATAAGATGACGCCCTCCGTCTCGCGTGCTGGTCTATCAATGGCGGCGTCTCCCTCCGAGTCTCTCCTGCGCCGGCTCACCGCCGGCGATCACCACGCCCTGGGCGAGGTGTACGACCGCTACGCGGGCCTCGTGAACGGCCTCGCCCTCCGCATCCTGCACGACCGCACCGACGCCGAGGACGTGGTGCAGGAGGTGTTCGTCCAGGTCTGGCGGCAGGCCGACCGCTTCGACCCCACGCGCGGATCGCCCGAAGCCTGGATCTGCACGATCGCCCGGACCCGCGCCCTCGACCGCCTGCGGCGGCGCGCTTCCCGGCGCGAGGAGCCGAGCGAGGCGGCGCCCGGGGCATCGGAGCCGCCGCGCACCGAGCAGGCCCTGGCCGTGCGCAAGGCGCTCGACACGCTCAACCCCGACCAGCGCAAAGCACTCGAGCTCGCCTACTTCGAGGGCCTCACCCAGACCGAGATCGCGGCGCGGCTGGGCGAGCCCCTGGGCACGATCAAGACCCGCATCCGCACGGCCATGATCCGGCTGCGCGACGTGCTGGGACCGGTGACGTCATGACCGACGAGCGCCTCCTCGAGCTGCTCCCCGCCCACGCCCTCGGCGTGCTCGACGGCGAGGACCGGACCTACGTGGAGGCTCGGATCGGCGGCGATCCCTCCGCGCGCGCGCAGCTCGACGCTCTCGAGGAGGTGGTGGGCCAGCTCGGACTCCTGGCCGCCCCGGTCCCCCCCGCGCCCGACCTTCGCGAGAGAGTCCTGCACGCGATCCCCGCCCCGGCCCGGAGGGCGGCCGCCCCCGCAGCTACCGGCCGCGCCGCCGGGGCCAGGATCGCGCTGGCCGCAGCGCTTCTCTGCGCGGTCGGCCTCGTCGTCACGTGGAGCCAGCGCAACGAAGCGCGTCACGAGGCGGCGGAAGCGCGGGCCCGGGCGGAAACCGCCGAGGCCCAGGCCCGCGAGGCCCTCGCCGACCTCGAGGCGACGCGCGTGCTCCTCGCCCGCGAGCAGGCCCTGCGCGGTCTCATCGGCCGCCCCGACACGCGCCTCGTGAGCCTGGGTGGTCTCCCCGCGGCCCCCCGCGCACGAGGCCGCATCGTCTTCGATCCGACGACGCGCGAGGGCTTCCTCCTCGCTTCCGGGCTGGACCGCGTACCGGAGGGCAAGGCCTACGAGCTGTGGGTCATCGCCACGGGCGCGCCCGTTCCCGCCGGGGTGTTCCACGCGGACGCGGAGGGCCGCGCCGTGTTCCGCCTGCCCGACGTAGCGGAGGTGGCGAAGGCCAAGACGTTCGCGGTGACGATCGAGCCCGCCGCCGGCGTTTCCTCGCCGACCGGGCCCATGGTCCTGGCCGGCGCCGTCTCCTGAGGTCTTCATGACGACACGCCTCTACCTGATCCGCCACGGCGCGACCCAGCTCACCGCGGAGGATCGCTTCGCGGGCGCGGTGGGTGTCGACCTCTCCGACGAAGGGCGCGCCCAGGTCCAGCGCCTGGCCGCGCGCCTGCGCGAGGAGCCGATCTGTGCCCTCTATTCCAGTCCCTTGAGCCGCACGCGGGAGACCGCGGAGATCCTGGGCGCACCTCACGGTCTCGACCCCGTCCTTCGCGACGGGCTCCGCGAGATCAGCCACGGCCGGTGGGAAGGCCTGACCCGGCGCGAGGTCGAGGAGCAGTTCCCCGGGGAGTACGAGGCCTGGGAGGCCGATCCCTTCACGTTCGCCCCCGAGGGCGGCGAGTCGGGGGTGGGCGTCCTCGCCCGCGCCCTGCCCGTGGTGCGCGACATCGTGAGCGCCCATCCCGACGACAACGTGGCCGTGGTCTCGCACAAGGCCACCATCCGTCTCGTCTTGAGCAGCCTCCTCGGCTTCGACGCGCGCGGCTACCGCGACCGCCTCGACCAGGCCCCCGCCTGCCTGAACATCCTCGACTTCAAGGACCCGGTGCGCGTGCGCCTCATGCTCTTCAACGACGTGTCCCACTACGCGGGCTACCCCGGTCGCCCGCGAGCGGGGCTGTCGAAGTGGTGGGACGCCCCGCCCCGCTGATCGGCTAAGATCGACCCATGGACCGACTGATGAAGGTGATCGCGCTGCTGCGCGACCCGCGCACCCCGACGCTGCCGCGGCTCGCCGTGCTCGCCGCCGTGCTGTACCTGATCTCCCCGGTCGACCTGATTCCCGAGGCGCTCTTCCCCTTCGTAGGCTGGCTGGACGACCTCACGTTCGTCTGGCTCGCGCTGCGCTGGCTGATCAAGAGCGCACCGCCGGCTTCAGACCTCCCCGTGCCCCCCGTCCGGCCCTGAGCGTGCCCGCGCGCACGTGGGACGCGGTCGTCGTGGGGGCCGGCTGCTTCGGCGCCTGGACGGCCTGGTCGCTGCGCCAGAAGGGCCTGCACGTCCTCCTCGTCGATCAGTACGGCCCGGGCAACGCCCGCTCCAGCTCCGGCGGCGAGTCGCGCATCATCCGAATGGGCTACGGCCCGGACGAGCTCTACACGCGGTTCTCCCTCCGCTCGCTCGCGGCGTGGAAGCGGCTTTTCGAAGAGGCCCGCGAAGCGCTGTTCGTCGAGACCGGCGTCCTCTGGCTGTCGCGCCCGGGCGATCGTTATGCCGCCGACACCCTCGCCACGCTGGAACGAACCGGCGTCCGACGCGAGCGTCTGAGCGCCGACGACCTGCGGAAGCGCTACCCGCAGATGAGCCTCGACGCGGACGTGTGGGGATTCCTCGAGCCCGAGAGCGGCGCCCTCCTCGCCCGCCGAGCGGTGCAGGCGGTGGTCAAGGAGGCCGTTCGCGCCGGTGCAGAATACCGATCAGCGGCGGCGACCACCCCCCGGGGAACGGGACGCCTCGAGACCGTGCCCGGAATCCCGGATGCCCGAGCCGAGACGTTCGTGTTCGCCTGCGGCCCCTGGCTCCCCAAGCTCTTCCCGGACCTGCTCGGCTCGCGCATCTTCCCGACGCGCCAGGACGTGTTCTTTTTCGGCGCCCCTTCCGGCGACGAGCGCTTCGCACCGCCTCGAATGCCCGCCTGGATCGACTTCGGCGAGGAGATCTACGGCCTGCCCGACCTGGAGAACCGCGGCTTCAAGGTCGCCCCCGACCGCCACGGCGATCCCTTCGATCCCGACCGGGGCGAGCGCCTCGTCACCGCCGAGAGCACCACGCGCGTCCGCGCCTTCCTCGCCAAGCGCTTCCCCGCGCTCGCGGATGCACCCCTCCTCGAAACCCGCGTCTGCCAGTACGAGAACACCTCGAACGGCGACTTCCTGATCGACCGCCATCCCGATCTCTCCAACGTCTGGCTCGTCGGTGGCGGCTCCGGCCACGGCTTCAAGCACGGGCCGGCCGTGGGCGAGTACGTGGCCGAGCGCATCCAGGGCGGCGGCCCCGGCGAGCCCCGCTTCAGCCTTGCCAGCAAGCAGGCGGTCCAGAAGCGCTCGGTCTACTAGCTCCCGACGCGGAACGTCCTGCCCAGACCGCCAGCCCCCCGGATGGCGATACTCCGTATCCCGTGCGTGGAATAACCCGTATCCCCCGTCGCTCTATAAGATACGTCTGCAGGCGGATATGCCTTACCAGTTGCAGCATACTCAGTTGTTGGGCAGACCTGAAGTGGAGCGAGGGTCCGCCCCCCTACGAGGGACGAGGCTCGATTCAAGAATGCGACTGAACCCGATCATGCACCGCTCGACCCGTACGGCGATAGCCGTCGTGCTCTTGTCTTCAGCGTGGTGGGGGCAGGAAGCGGCGGTCGCCGCGTCAGGGACCCTGGCGATAACAGACGTCACCCTCATCGACTGTACAGGTCGCCCGGCCCAGGCCCATGTTACGGTCGTTGTCGTCGACGGCCGAATTGCCGCAGTGACCCCTGTGGATCGGGCCCAGGTCCCGGACGGCGCTGAGATCGTCAGCGGGACCAAGCGGTTCCTCATTCCAGGGCTTCATGACATGCACCTCCATCTTGGCGATTACGCCGAGGGAAAGCAGGCGCTACCGATCCTGGTCGCCAACGGCATCACCGGCGTCCGAGACATGGGTTCACCACTCGATGACATCCTAAGGCTGCGCAACGAGACAGCCAGCGGCATGTTGCTGGGGCCACGAATGGTCGTCGCCGGCCCACTCGTCCAGGGGCCTCTGCCGTTCCAGATGCCTCTTCTGCTGTCGGTAAAGGACGAGGCCAGCGCGCGCGAGGCCGTGAGCATGCTTCAGCGCCGCGGCGTGGACTTCATCAAGGTGCAAGACGCTCTGCCCGGTCGCCTCTACTTCGCGATCCTCGACGAGGCTCGCCGCAAGAACTTCTCTGTCGCCGGGCATATACCGCCGACCGTCCTTGCAGCGGAGGTCTCCGACGCCGGACAGGCCAGCATCGAGCATCTTGGCGGGCGGTTCTTCGGCGTCCTTGTCGGATGCTCCCGCGAAGAAGATGCGCTTCACAAGGTTGCGGCGGACCTCTATGGTGCCATCCTCGCTGCTCTCGAAAGAAAGGAAGAACCTCCGAAGACCAACATGAAGGCCGCATTCAGTCGCAGGCTCGCGGACGGGTACAGCGAGCCTAAGGCAATGGCCCTTTTCGGTCGCTTCGTCCGCAACGGAACCTGGCAGTGCCCGACGCTCGCCTCGCTCAAGAAGCTTTGGGAGAGCGACTCGACTGGACTGATCGCAGAAGATCTTCGGGCGGGTAGCGAGGTCTACGAGAAGGAAGTCGAGGTGATACGAGGGATGCGGCGGGCGGGTGTGCGATTCCTAGCGGGCACTGACTTGTCTCCACGCCAGGAGCTGGCGAACCTCCACGACGAGCTTTCCCTTCTCGTCGAAGCCGGGTTCACGCCAATGGAGGCCCTGCAGACCGCAACCAGCAACGCGGCCGAATTCTCAGGCCGTCTGCGGGAAGAGGGTACGGTAGAAGAAGGCAAGGTGGCCGATCTCGTTCTGTTGGAAGCAGACCCTCTTCAAGACATCGCCGCCACGCGACGCATCGCGGCGGTGATTCTCGGAGGGCGGTTCATTCCGAAGCCGCGGCTCGAAGAGATGCGTGTGCCACAGGGGAAGCACGGTGCTGCCCAACAATGTATCTGGACTCCTCCGTCAAGCGGAAAGTGAAGTCAGCTCATCGGGCCCTCCGACGAGCTGAGGTCGTGAGCGCGTGGCGACGTGGGCCGTGGTACCGACAGCACGGGGAACCCCAAATTGTGGCAGTGGAGGTCGGGACTGCAAACGTATCTTCGGCCTCTGGGTTGGGGCGGTTGCCCCGGGCCATGATGGAATACGCGCGAGCGGGAGCCAATCGATGACAACGGCCTCTGCGGGCCATCATTGTTGTCGGCTTCCCGCTCGCCGGTCCGACCTGTTTCGCCATCACTTGATTTCACTGTGCAGTGCCGGGGTGGGCGAATCCTTTCCTTCTTTCTAGATCTTGTTGACTACGCCGCCTTGGGGAGGGACTCGAAGACGCGGTCGTTCTTCCAGACCGCCCAGGCGATGCGGGCGAGTTTGTTGGCGAGGGCAACCGCTGCCTTGTTGTGTCCGACTCGTCGTTCGAGGTCCAGGGCCCAGGTCCGGAGCCGATCGTGCTCCTTGGCCTTCTTGGCGTGGCAGAGCACGGATCGCGCCCCGTGGATCAAGAGCATTCGGATGTAGGCGTCCCCCCTCTTGGAGATCCGGCCGAGACGCCGGCGCGACCCGCTTGAGTATTCCCTGGGGGTGAGCCCGAGATAGCTCGCGAAGTGGCGGCCGGAGGGAAAACGCTGGATGTCGCCGACGAAGGCCACGAGGGCGGTGGCGGTCAGGAGACCGATGCCCGGGGTCGACCACAACCGCTCTACCACCGGCGTCTGCTCGGCGATGGCTTCGATCTGTCGCTCCGTCATCTTGATGTTCTCGCTCAGGGCTTGGATCTCCTCGCAGGCAGCGGCCAGGACTGGCCGCAGAGCGTCTGGAATCCCGGAGTCGGCATCCCCGATCAGAGCCCTCACCTCGGGAAGCACCTTCTCCGCGCCGAGGGGAATCACCAGGCCGAGCTCCCGGAGCAGGCCGCGTAGGGTATTGATGTGGGCGGTGCGAGCTGCAAGCCAGCCGGACCGGAAGCGGTGCAAGCTCACCAGGACCTGCTGCGAAACCGACTTCACAGGCACGGGCCGGATGTCGGCGTTACGGTAGGCCTCGAGAATGCCCTTGGCGTCGGTGCGGTCAGTCTTGTTCCGAACCACGTACGGCCGTACCTGGTTCGGAGGGAGCAGCACCACCCTGTGACCGAGTTCCTGGATCTTCCGCGCCCAGTAGTGGGCCGAGCCACAAGCCTCCATCACCACCGTCGCCGCCGGCATCTGCGCGAAGAAGATGAGGAACACCTTCCGGGAAAGACGTCTCCTCTCCGCCACCCTCCCCGCCTCGTGTGAGACCGCCGCATCAAAAACAGACTTTGCGATGTCGACTGCCACGACGGTATCCTTCCTCTCCATGGGCTCCTCCTTTTCCTTTCCCAAGGGCGACTCTGGCACATCGATGCCGATCGAGTCGTAAGGAGGAGTCCATTTCATCAGATGCAGCAGACGAGGCACGGTCAGGATGGAGCCTCGCTGCTGATCTCAGTGTTGGGCCGATACAAGTGTGAGGCGCGCAAAGGCGAGATCCAGGGAGCGGGACGACGAGCTTGAGGCTGGCACGCGATCACGTGCCGTAGGCCAAGGGGCATGCCGCGCCTCTGCCTGAACTCGTGGGGCGTGCCGCCAATATCTGTGCAGCATCGATCTGCCAGAGACTGACGAGAGTGAGGAATCTCATGCGGACCGCCTTCGTCACCGCCATTGCTCTTGCGCTGAATGGGGCCACCGCCTCCGCGCAGATCTATCGCGTGGCGGAAATGAACACTGAACAACTCCGCGCCCTTGATCGGACAAGGACGGTGGTGCTGCTGCCCGGCGGGATATTGGAACAGCACGGTCCCTACCTGCCGTCGTTCGCCGATGGCTACGTGAGCGAGCGCGTCACACAGACGATCGCCGAGGCGATCGTGGCGAGACCCGGATGGAAGGTGCTCGTCTTTCCGGTGATTCCGCTGGGCGTAGCCGCAGCGAATGAGATCGGGGGGAAGTACACGTTCGATGGCAGCTACACGGTGCGCACCGCCACCTTGCGCGCAGTGTTCATGGATCTGGCCACTGAGCTCGGAGAGGGGGGGTTTCGCAAGATCTTTGTGGTCCATTTCCACTTGGCCCCAAACCAAAGCCGCGTGCTTGACCAGGCCGCCGACTATTTCAACGATACATACGGAGGGCAGATGGTCCACTTGGTCGGCTTGATGCCAGTCATCGGGAGCTACGTGGCGGCTGCTCAGAAAGCCAGTGAAGCTGAGCGGGCAGAGAACGGGTTCGGCGTTCACGCCGATCTTATCGAGACCAGCATCAACCTCTTCCTCCGGCCAGACTTGGTCGCAGGGGGTTACGTGAACGCACGCTCGTTCACGGGAGGCAGCATCAGCGAGCTCATTCCGAAAGCGGAGGAGGCCGCCTGGCCGGGCTATCTTGGATCCCCACGTCACGCCCGAGCCGATATCGGCGCCGCGGCGGTGTCGTCGATAGCAAGCACGATGGCCGACCTCGCGCTGAAGATTCTGGATGGCTTCGACCATCGGCAGATACCGCGTTACGGCGACGTCACGAAGAGCGACCCTGGCAACGCCAGCATCGACCGACGCGCCCTCGCTCACGAGCAGGACAATGAACGCAAGCAGGCCACCTGGCTCAAGAAGAAAGGGTTTCAATAGGGTCATCTGTCGACTGCAGTCGAGGAACGGGCCAACAACGCGATGAACCTGAGCCCGGCGCAAGCGATGGGGCTCGCAGGTTATCGCAGTGTTCGACAGCTATTCGGGGATAGACGAGGGCTCCCAGTGATGGTATCATGGGTGATACCATGGCTCAGTCGCCCAGGGTGGTCGTCGATACCAACGTTGTGGTTGCCGGGCTGCGCTCAAGGCGCGGCGCGTCCTTCAGGCTTCTGTCTGAGGTAGGCAAAGGGCGCTTCGAGATCGCCCTTTCCGTCCCCTTGGTCCTTGAGTACGAGGATGCCTTGTTCCGGCACTCGGATGTGACGAAGCTGACTCAGGCCGATGTCGATGCTGTCCTCGACTACTTCTGTTCGGTCGCCCATCTCCAGCAGATCTTCTACCTCTGGCGACCCATCCTCCCGGATGCCAAGGACGACCTGCTGCTCGAGCTTGCAGTGGCGGCCCGCTGTCGGTCGATCATCACCTTCAATCACCGGCACTTCGTCGGTGCTGACAAGTTCGGCGTTTCTATTGTGGAGCCAGGCCCTTTCCTGTCTAACCTTGGAGTCCCCAAATGAGCACGCTCAGTATCCGCCTCCCCAATTCCTTCCACCGTCAACTGCGAGAGCTGGCCGTTCGCGAGGGTGTCTCCATGAACCAGCTCATCAGCTCCGCCGTGGGCGAGAAGCTTGCCGCTCTCATGACTGAGGACTATCTTGGTCGCGCAAAGCGCGGCAGCCGCAAGGCGTATGTGGCGGTTCTTAGCAAGGTCCGTGATGTTCCTGGCGAGGAGAGGGACAAGCTGTCGAACAAGCGTATGCAGCTGACGAGGTCCGCGAAGGCTAGGCGGCGCGGCCCTCGCAGCTGACGCACTGGCAACGAGAACCGCGGCCCTTGCAGCTCATCCGCAGTGTTCTGCGAACAGATAGGAGTGACGGGGCGGATACGGTGACGAAGCAGCTCTCCTTTGGCGACAACGTTCATGTCCTATCCGCTCCGGAAACGGACGCACTAGGCCTGGCTGGAGCGACGGGCCAGGTTTACGGCGAGACCACGCCTTCGGTGACAGGGATCGAGGCCATCGGCGCCCTAAAGTCCGACTATGCCGTCAACGTACATGTCGAACGGCGGCAGGAGTCCCTGTGGTTCGCGCCCGAGCTCCTTGAGTTCGTGGATCACGCTCCGGGCAGTGAGATCCGGCTCGATGGCATTCCGAAGAAGTGGACCCGTACCGCGGACGGCTCCTGGATCGAGACGGGCGTGTCGGAGACCGGTCCCGCCCGGAAGCCATGGTGGAGAGTCTGGTGATGCAGCCGCAGAACCACGAGATGCAGCTGCCAAACGCGACGTCCACGACGGACGCGTTGTCCAGCTGATCTCGGTGTTCGGCCAGACATGAGCGAGTGCGGGCCCCGCCGACGGAGACCCAGGCGGAGTAGAGGTCTCCTGTGATCTTCACGAAGCGGCTGCGCGACGGAGTGCGGCGGGGCCAGATCACCAGCAGCATCCGCATCTGGCAGTATCCACACGTTACGGTAGGCAAACGCTACCGGATGGAAGAGGGCGAAATCGAAGTCGATTCCATACTCCCGATCAGCCTTGCCGACATCACTCCAGAGCTTGCTCGCCCGTCCGGGTTCAAGGGTGTTGTCGATCTTCTCAAAGTCGCCAAGCATGGCAGAGGTGAGAACGTCTACCTGGTGCGTTTCCATTTTGTGCCGCCGGAGACGGCGTTTGCTCGGCAAACAGGGCGGGAGCGGGCTGGCGCCCTAGGGTCTCGCGTATTAGGCGGACGGCAGAACCGAAAGCGTTCGGTGTAGGGGCGTGCTGCCGAACAAGGAGGAGGTGACGAAGCGTGGTCAACTTCGGAGCTTCGCAGCTCATCCGCGGTGTTGTGCGGACCAGATGGAGTGCGACGGACGGAGAACGGCCAGGGCGGGGGGCTAGCGTCGCGGGGTGAGAGCGCCATCAGTCGTGGTCGGCTCCAAGACCGCCATACTGGCCCTTGGCCGAAGCCCCCTCCGCAGAACGTGCCGCTGGTTGTTCGAGGACGCGGTGAGAGGAGACGACGCCTGTCGGGGGCGCGTCGAGCAAGCCATGGACGACGCACAAATGGTGGTGCGCGTCTTTGCCCTGCGCCCTCCGCCCTGGCCGCCCGTCCTCACCGACAAGGCGTGGCAGGACTTCCACGTGCCTTGCCTGTTCCTGGTCGGCGAGAACGAGAAGATCTACTCGGCCGAGGCCGCCGTCCGCCGGCTGAACCGGATCGCTCCCCAGGTGCAAGCGGAGATCGTTCCCGGCGCCGGGCACGACTTGACTCTGGTGCACCCCGATCTTGTGACAAGAAGGGTGCTTCAATTCCTGGGCGAACGGGAAGGCATGACGGGTAGCTGAGGGGCTACTCCTCGCGCACTGGTGTCCAGGTCTTGTCCGGGTTGTAACGATCCATCGTCTTGAGGGCGTTCAGGGTGCCGTCGCCGAGGTCCTTCTCGTAGACGACGCCGTCGTGGCTGACGATGAAGGTCTTCACGCCGGTGACGAGGTACTCCGCGGGGACCGCCACCAACGCGAAACCGCCGATCATCACGCCCTTCACCAGGAAGTCCATCTCGCCCATCGGCGCCGCCGGGCCCTGGCCCTTGAGCACCTTGTAGAAGTAGCCGTGGTAGGGCGTCGCCTTGTCCGTGTAGCCGAGCTCGATGACCCGAGCGATGTCCTCACCTACGGGCCCCCCCCACGTTCCGTCCGGGTTGCGCCAGGCCAGGCCGTCCTGCTTTCCGGGCGTGCTGATGATGCGCTGCGCGTACTGGTTGACCCCGTCCCGCTTGACGAGCGCGTACTCGAGCTGCGCCTCGACGTACCCGCGGCAGATCTGGATGGCGTCCAGCTCGTTGGCGCCGATCCGACGGTAGAGGATCTCCTGCCGACCGGCCTTCGAGTCGAAGCGCCACGTCCCCTTGCTCCGGACGATCGGGATGGGGAGCGGCCAGTCTCCGTTTCCGACGGAGAGGACGGCGCGGTTGGGGTTCTTCGGGTCTGTCTCGACGCCGAGCTTCTCGCGGGCTTTTGCCGCGAAGGCCATGGCGGCGTCCCGGTCCTTCACGGGCTCCCCGGTCACGACGAGATCCTCGCCGTCCGGCCCGAGGATCGCCTTCATGGCCAGCACGTCGAAGGCCTCCGATGCCGAGACGAGGGCGTCCGCGGCTTCTCGGGCCGTGGCGAACGTCTTCTGCGACGCGAGGGCCGGGGCCGGCTTCTCTTGTGCCCCGGCGCCCGCGGAGAGGAGGAAGGCGTGCACCCCGGCAGCGACGCACAGGAGGCGGAGCGAGCAAAGGCAGCGGGAGGTCATCATGGTCTACCTCCGGCGCCCGCCGCCGCCGCCGCGAGAGCCGCCGCCGCCCCGCGAGCCCGCGCTCGAAGAGCCCCTCGAGCTGTTCGCCCGGGCACTCTGGCCGCTGTAGCTGTTGGACCCGCCACCAAGCGCGGAGCCTCCCGAGCCGCCGCTCCTCGAGACGTCCCGGCCCCCGATCCGGTCGCTGCCTCCGCTTCCACTTCCGCGACTGCTCTGGCTAGACGCCGATGGGCCCGCGCTCCGCCCGCCAGAACGGTCGGTTCCTGCCGCCCCACTCCGAGCGCTGCTCCCCGCCGACCGCTCGCTCGCTCCCGCGCCACCCCCGCGGGTCTGCGTCCCCTGTGTCCTCGCGCTCGCCTGGCGGCTCGAGGCGGAGTCCCCGCGGGCGGTCCCCCCGTACTTGTTCGCCGTCGCCTGGTTCGAATAGGGTGCGGCGCCGCGGTGCTGGGGGTTGTGATTCCAGCTCGTGTTCCCGCTGCGGTTGACGTTGGTGTTCCGGTTGACGTTGGTGTTCCGGTTGAAGTTGTTGTTGACGTTCACGTTGATGTCGTTGTGGCCCCAGCCACAGCCGTAGCCCCAGCCGCCGTGGAACGCGGCGCCGACCATCATGCCGACGCCGAACGAGATCATGCTGGCCGCGAAGACCGATCCCGGCGGAGGAGGGGGCGGGTAGTAGATCGGCGGGTACGCGTAGACCGGCGGCCCGTAGACGACGACCGGGTTGTAGGAGGGAACGTAGACGACCTCGGGGTTCGCCTGCTGGACGACGATCACCTGCTTCTGCTCGATGACCTTCGTCTCGACCTTCTGCTGCTCGTTCGTCTTGAGAGCGCCGGTACCCTCGGCCTTCTTGCGCATCCTCTGGACGGCGTCCATGACGTCGCCCTGCTGCGCGAGGAAGGCGTTGCCGAGATCGTTGGTCCACTGGATGTCGTCCCCCAGGCGCTTGACGACGTCGGGCAGCGCCGCCATCCCCTGGATGCTGGGGTCCCACGGCTGTTTCGCGACGGCGTCCATCAGAGCCTTGTCCTTCAGGCCCTTGTTCTTCGCGAGCCACTGCTGGAGCTGGACGATCTCGAGCGGGTAGGTGGACGCCACGAGGACCTGTCCGAGGAGCTCGTCCGGATAGAGGGCGATCGGCGCCACCAGGGCGTCGAGCTGCTCGGGCGGAAGCTTCGCCTCGTCCCCTCCGGCCTGCGCGGGGGCGGGCGGCGACGGCTCCTGCGCGAGCAGCACCGCTTCGCCGGGCGCGAGCAGAGCCGCGCACACGATGGCCGTGAGGCCCCGGCGGGCTCGGCTGGAGAGGTTTGATCCGCTGGCCGTTCGTGTCATGGCGCTCGGCTCCTTTGCTCGGCGAAGTATGGCAGAACTGCACCCGGTGCTGTAAGAACTCCTGAGCTGCCGCAGCTTCTTCGCTCCAGAGCCGGGTTCTTGGAAGTTCGGACCCTCCCCTATACTCCAACCTTCATGACGTCGAGCCCGGCACTCCGTGTGGGAGCCAACGGATGACCAACGCGGGTCGGGGGGCGAGCCTCAGGCCGTCGACTCGGCTCGGCCCCTACGAGATCACGGTGCCCCTGGGCGCGGGCGGCATGGGCGAGGTCTATCGTGCCCGTGACACCCGTCTCGAGCGCGACGTGGCCTTGAAGCTCCTTCCCCCGCAGCTCGCCATGGACGCCCAGTTCCGCGCGCGATTCGACCGCGAGGCGAAGAGCATCTCCGCGCCTGAACCACCCCCACATCTGCACGCTCCACGACGTGGGCGAGCCGCGGAAGTGGACGGCCGCGAGCTGCACTACCTCGTGCTGGAGCTGATCGAGGGCGAGTCGCTCGCCCAGAGGCTCGAGAAGGGAAGGCTGCCGCTCGAAGACGTCCTGCGCCTGGGCGCGCAGATCGCCTCCGCCCTCGACGGCGCGCACCGGCGCGGGATCGTGCACCGCGACCTGAAGCCGGGCAACGTGATGATCACGCGCGCGGGGGCCAAGCTCCTCGATTTCGGCCTCGCGCGCCAGGACGACGGGCGAGGAGTGGCGCCGTCCGTCTCGTTCTCGACTTCGGTCGACCCCGCCTCCCAGGAAACGCTTCACCGAGCGGGGCACGATCCTGGGGACGTTCCAGTACATGGCCCCCGAGCAGCTCGAAGGCCTGGACCGCCGACGCCCGCACCGACATCTTCGCCCTGGGGGCCGTGCTCTACGAGATGGCGACCAGACGAAAGGCCTTCGAGGGGACGAGCCGGACGAGCCTCATCGCCGCCATCGTCTCGCAGCACCCGCCGGCGATCTCGAGCGTGCAGGCGATGAGCCCGCCCGCCCTCGACCACGTGGTGCGCAAGTGCCTGGAGAAGGATCCCGAGGATCGCTGGCAGAGCGCTCGCGACGTGATGGCGGAGCTGCAATGGATCGCCGGGGGAGGATCCCACGCCGGGGAGATCGTGTCCGCGCGTCGACGCCTCCGCGAGGGCGTGGCCTGGGCCCTCTGCGCCGTCTCCGCCCTCGCCGCGCTCGGTCTCGGAGTGGCCTGGGGGCGCCGCGGCCCGGAGCGTCTTCCCCTCATGCGCTTCCAGGTCGCGAACCCTCCGGGCGTGACCGAGGTCGGCCCTCCGATCATCTCTCCGGACGGCCGCACGCTGGCCTTCGACGCCGCCGATGCGAGCGGCCAGCGCGCCCTCTGGGTACGACCGCTCGAGGCCCTGGAGTCCCGGCGCCTCCCCGACACGGAAGGAGCGATCCGGCCCATCTGGTCCCCGGACAGCAAGCACATCGCCTTCATCGCGAACGGAAAGCTCCGCCGGATGCCCGTGTCCGGCGGTCCCTCGCAGACGATCGCGGACGTCCAGTTCGGAGCCGACGGAACCTGGGGCCCCAACGGCGTGATCCTGTTCGACGGCCGGACCACGGATCCGGTGATGAGGGTGGACGCCACCGGCGGTGTGCCGAGACCAGAGGTGACGCCCGATCCCCGCATCGGAGCCATCGGGGCGGGGTACCCCGTGTTCCTTCCCGGCGGGCGCGAGTTCCTCTACTACTCGCTGTCCGCGAAGCCGGAGGACGACGCGCTCATGGTCCGGGTCGCTGGACGGCGCGGACAGCCGCCTCGTGATGAAGACCCCCTCGCAGGTCATCTTCGCTCCCCCCGGCTACCTCCTCTTCGTCCGCGAGCGCGCGCTTGTCGCCCAGAAGTTCGAGCGAGGAGCGACTTCGATGAAATGTTGAAGTACCGCCATCGCGTCCTCGGGCTTCTCATCCTGCTCTTCGCGATCACGTACATCGACCGCGTGTGCATTTCCGTGGCCGGGCCCCGGATGCAGGAGGAGCTGGGCATCGATCCCGTCGGCTGGGGATGGGTGACCGCGATGTTCACGCTGTCCTACTGCATGTTCGAGATTCCCACCGGCGCCCTGGGGGATCGGCTGGGCCCGCGCCGCGTGTTGACGCGGGTGGTGCTGTGGTGGTCGGCCTTCACGTCGTTGACCGGTGCGGTATCGCACTACTCCCTCCTCCTGTTGACGAGGTTCTGCTTCGGCGCCGGAGAAGCGGGGGCCTTTCCCAACGCCTCCATCGTGGTCTCGCGGTGGTTTCCCCCGACCCAGCGCGCGAGCATCTCCGGGGTCCTGCTGATGGCGAGCCAGATCGGGGGAGCCATCGCCCCGCTCCTGGTCGTGCCCATCCAGATGCGCTATGGATGGCGCGCCTCCTTCTATGTCTTCGGCGCGGTGGGCCTCCTCTGGGCCGCCGTCTGGTATTGGTGGTTCCGCGATTCTCCGGAGGAGATGCCGCGCGTGAGCCCCGCGGAACGGAGCGAGCTCGCCGGGCTCCCGGCGACCCCGGTCCACGGTTTCCCCTGGCGCATCGCGCTACGATCCCAAAGCGTGCTGGCCATGCTGGGCACGGCCTTCTGCTACGTCTACGTCTATTCGTTCTTCCAGACGTGGTTCCACACGTTCCTGGTCAAGGGACGCGGCTTCCGGGAAGCCACTCTGCTGCTGTCGGCGTTGCCGTACGCCGTCGCGGCCTGCGCGAACCTGGCGGGCGGAGCCGCCAGTGACGCCCTGGTCCGACGCCTGGGTGTGAAGCGGGGCCGGCGGTCGCTCGGCATCGTCGGCCTGGGCAGCGCTTGCCTCTTCACCGTAGCGGTCATGTTCACCCGGCACCAGCTGCTGACCGTCGTTCTGCTCTCGCTCGTCTACGGCGCGATCACCTTTCAGCAGTCGGGAGTCTTCGGCACCTGCCTCGACATCGGGGGGAAGCACGCAGGATCGGTGGTGGGGCTGATGAACACCTCGGCTCAAGTGGGAGGCCTGCTCTCCTCCGTGGCCTACGGGTACATCGTCCAGGGCTCCCAGAGCTACGACGCCCCTTTCGTCCCGATGGCCGTCCTCCTGGCGCTGGGCACGTGTCTCTGGCTGAAGATCGACGCGTCAGAGCAACTGAGCACGGAGTCGCTCGCCGCATGACCTCGCCGAAGTCGGAACGCTATTTCTACAGCATCGCTGCGGTCGTCATTCTCATCATCACTCTCGTCGGCTTTCACCCTTTCTACCTCGCGGGAGAGGGCCTGAGAGGGCGGAAGATCCTCGACGCCTGACCCAAGGTGACTGGGCCTTCACCCGGTGACGCGGCGATACTCGATGTAGTGAGCCGTCTCGTCCGCCACCGTCTTCCCGCACTCGCGCTCGACGACGTAGAAGGCCATGTCGATGCCGGAGGCGACGCCGGCGGACGTGATGATTCCGTCGTCCACGACGCGGTGCTGACGGTCGACCTCTACCTCCGCGTCGAGCGAGGCAAGGAGGTCGAGCGCGCCCCAGTGCGTGGTGGCGCGCTTGCCGCGCAGGAGGCCAGCCTGGGCGAGAAGGAGCGAGCCGGTGCAGACCGACGTCACCTGACGCGCACGAGCGGCGGTCCGCTGGATCCAGTCCAGGGTCTCCGCGTCCTTCAGCAGGCCGCGGGTCCCGAAGCCTCCGGGCACGACGAGAAGGTCGATCGGCGGTGCGTCCGCGAACGAGTGGCGCGGGTGGACCACCAGGCCGCCCGTCGCCGTGATGGGGGCGGCCTGGCGGGCCACTGTAAAGACGTGGAAGGGCGCCCCGTCCTCGGAGCGGCGCGATTCGGGGCCCGGGGCGAGACGGGTGCGCGAGAAGACTTCGAACGGCCCCGCGAAGTCGAGTACCTCGACCTCGTCGAAGATCAGGATTCCGACGTTCCATTTGTCCATCGATCGACCCCGCTCTACCCCTGCACCGGGTCGAACTCCGTCCGGACGGAGTCGACCGTAACCGGTCTACCCAGTCCGACGGCGTTGGCGCCACGAGGCTCAACCCGCCCTTCACCGCCGCGGTCCAAGGAACAGCCATTAAGATACGCGCGGAGGGAGAGTCCTTGTCCACTCGACGGACATTCGTGGTGACGAGCGGGGCGGCCGCGGCCGCGGCGGTGACGGGCTGCGGAGGAGGCGGAGGTCCCTCGACCGGGCCCGCCCCGGTTCCGACTCCCACTCCCACTCCCACTGCCAACGAGGTGCGCCTGCCCCTCCCCGCCGTGGGTCAGACCGTTCCCGCGAGCGGCGTCGTGCTTCGCGATCCCGTCCCCCTGGCGGTGACGCGGCTCTCGGCGAGCGACGTGGTCGCGGTGACGCGCATCTGCACGCACGAGGGGTGCACGGTGGACCTGCCCCAGCAGTCGCTGGGCACGCTCGACTGCCCGTGCCACGGCTCGCGCTACCTGGTGACGGGACAGGTCGTGAACGGGCCCGCTCCGCGGAACCTCTTCTCCTTCCCCACCCGCATCGAGGGCAACGAGGTGGTGGTCAAGATGAACGGGTGACCCGATCCGCTCACATCCAGGTCGAACGGTTGTCGTAGTAGACGGGCTTCCGGCCGGGATAGCGGGCCTTGTAGCGCCGGTACCGCGCGTGGAGCTCCGCGTAGCGGCGGTCCGAGATCCCAAGGGGCCGGTGGGGATAGTCGACGAGCCACTGCTCGACCTTCCAGACGTTTCTCTCCGAGAGCCGCCAGTCGTAGCCGCCGAGGTCGCGCAGGTCGGCTACCGCGAAGCCCTTCAGGCGCCCCGTCATGTCCACGTACGTGTCGAGGTAGCTCCGTGCGAGCTCGCGCGCGGTCCGGAACACGGGCTTCCTCCCGTGCAGGCCGGGATCGCGCGAGCGGGCCACCGACCCCCAGCGTCCTCCCTCCCGGAACACGAAGATCACGTGGTCGAGCAGGTCGATCGACTCGAAGCTGAGGAGGAGCGGCGCATGGCCGTGCTGCTCCATGATCACGGCGGCGGCGAGGGCCGCTTCCAGGCAGTGTGCGGTCCCCCGACGGACGACGCCGCGGAACGAGCTCAGGGTCTTCCCGCGCCGCTCGTAGTTGTAGGGGAGCGCGTGCAGCCACCGCTGGACGGAGCGGGGAGTGCGGTGCGCGCGGACCACCGCTCGCTCGGCGCGGGTGAAGGCCGACGCGTCGGGCACGGACAAGCCGGTCAGCGCGCGGGGGGGCCGGGCGGCCGCGGCGCGGCGCCCTTGGCCTGGATCACGTTCATGGCCAGCGCGAGCATCGAGCCCACGTCGGAGAGGTTGGAGGGAATCACCAGGCTGTTCCCGGCCCGGGCGATCTGGCCGAACTGGGTGATGTACTGCTCGGCCACGCGGAGCTGCACCGCCTCGAACCCGCCCTCGGAGCGGATGGCCTCGGCCACGAAGCGGATGCCGTCGGAGGTGGCCCGGGCCACCGCCTGGATCGCCGCGGCCTGACCTTCCGCCTCGTTGATCTGCTGCTGCTTCCGGGCCTCCGAGGCCTTGATCACCTGCTGCTTCTGGCCTTCGGCGGAGTTGATGGCGGCGTCACGCTCGCCCTCGGACTGCAGGACCACCGCGCGCTTCTCGCGCTCGGCGCGCATCTGCTTCTCCATCGCCGCGAGGATGTCCTGGGGGGGCGTGATGTTCTTGATCTCGTAGCGCAGGACCTTGACTCCCCACGCTTCCGAGGCCTTGTCCACCTCCGTCACCACCTGGGTATTCACGTAGGTGCGCTCCTCGAACGTCCGGTCGAGGTCGATCTTGCCGATCTCGCTCCGGAGCGTGGTCTGGGCGAGCTGGGTGATCGCGAACGTGTAGTTCGAGATCCCGTAGGAGGCCCGCTCCGGGTCCATCACCTTCAGGTAGAGGATCCCGTCCACCGCCACCTGCACGTTGTCCTTCGTGATGCAGACCTGCTCCGGTATGTCCATGGCCTGCTCCTTGAGCAGGTGCCTATAGCGGATCACGTCCACGAAGGGGACGAGGATGTGGAAGCCCGCGTCGAGCACGCCCGAGAAGCGCCCCAGGCGCTCCACCACGTAGGCGTTCTGCTGCGGGACCACCACCGCGGTCTTGGCCACGACCCAGAACACGAGAAAGGCCAGGACCAGGAAGACGAAGAAGGCGCTCGTCCACATCGATCACCTCACTCGGGGCGGAGCCAGAGCGTGAGCCCCTCGATGCGCTCCACGCGGCAGCGCTGCCCGCGGACGAGGGCGGCGGGCGCGGCGGAGCGGGCGGTCCAGGCCGACCCCCGCATCTCCGCCTTCCCGACGCCGCCGGGTGCGATGTCTTCGAGGGCCACCGCGGTCTCCCCCACCAGGTTGTCGACGCCCTTGCCGTTCGTCATGTTGAACCGCCGCATCAGGGGCCGGCGGAAGAAGAGGATTCCCGCCACGGAAAGTACGGAGAAGAGCAGCCACTCCGTCCAGTCGGGGCCCGCCCAGCCGAGGGCGGCGAGCACGCCCACGAGGAGGGCGCCGAGGCCGAAGAAGGCGAAGAAGAAGCCGCCGGGCGTGATCGTCTCCACCACGAGCAGGCCGAACCCGACCAGCACCCACAGCCACCAGGCCATTTCTCATCGACCTCTGGGAGGCGGAAAGGCTAGCACAAGCGGGCCGGCCATTGTCGTGGCCCCGGAGAATCCGGGAGTGTACACTCGTGAGTAGTCCCCTGCGGAGGTACTGCGAACGTGGACTTGGGCACCCTCGCGCCTCTTCGCTCCCGGCACATCCTGGTGGTGGACGACGAAACGTCGATCCTCGAGATGCTGGAGGCCGCCCTCACGGGGGCGGGGGCGCGGGTCACGACCGCCGTCGACGGAACCACCGCCCTCGTGGCCGTCGTCAACGACCCCCCGGACCTGATCCTGCTCGACGTGAAGATGCCGGGGATGGACGGCTGGGATCTCCTGGAGCGCCTCTCGGGGGCGCCCCGCACCGCGCGCATCCCGGTGGCGCTCGAAACCTGCGTCGAGGACTTCGTCAGCTTCGACAAGGCCCGGCGCGAGGGGGTGGCCGCGTTCATCTCCAAGCCCTTCAAGGTGGCGGAAGTGGTGGAGACCTGCCGGCGCATCCTCAGCGGGAGCCGCCCCCTCCAGGGCACGCCGCCTCCCGAGGAGGATTGGCCGTCGGTCCAGGTCAAGGACCAGGACGGCAAGCTCGTGACCTTCGGCTTCCTCCTGGATCTCGACGAGCGCGGCGCCCAGATCGACGCGTCCGGCCCCCTGCCCCTCGGCCAGACCATCCAGCTCGAGCTCAAGGAGCCCGACCGAACGATCGACGCGGAAGTGCGCTGGGTGACCGCGGTCGGCGGCCGCTACCAGCACGGCCTCGTCCTCCGGTCGCGCGGCCGCGCCTGACCGACTAGGCGGCCGGCCCCCCCGGGGCCTGGCCCTGGGCATGGGCGTCGACGCGCCACTCGCCGAACCAGCGCTCGACCTGCTCCCGCGTGCGCCCGTAACGCTCCTGGAGCTTGCCGACCAGCACCTCGCGGTCTCCCTCGATCTGGTCGAGATCGTCCGTCGTGAGCCGGCCCCACCGCTTCCGGATCCGGCCCTTGAGCTCGCCCCATTCGCTCTTCAACACGTCCTTGGTCATTCTGGTCTCCCGCTACTGTTGCCCTGCCCTCGATTCGTGCCCGAAGCCCGGCCCCCCGCGATTCCCAACCCGGGCATGCGTGACACCAGGCGCTTGCGAACCTGGTCCTCCCCCGCTCTGTCCCCCAGCACGAGCCTGAGCACGAGCGGCTTCTCGAAGTCGCCGGTGATGTTCACGCCGGTCTTGGGCTCGGTCACGACCTGCCCCTCGCCGGGCACCGCGAGGACCGTGGCGGTCAGCCACGCGGCGAGGGCACTCGTAGCGATGCTACGCCGACTCAGTACTGGTCTCCGCGTGCTCTTCCTCTCGGCCTCGAGAATGGCGGCCCCCCCACGACCGCGTGCGCCAGCTGGACTTCGGCCACCTGGATCACCTGACGGATCGAGGGGTTCGACCTCAGGATCAGAAGTCCACCCGCGGCCAAGGCCAGGCTCGCCCATGCGAGAACCGACCAGGGGAATCCATAGGGAGTGAAGATCGAGCAGATGATCGACATCGATGCGACCAGCCCGACGAGATTCCTCGCCCGGCCGGACACGATATCCTTCATGGAGGCCTCCCTCCCGACGAAGACTGCTGCTTTGGTGAGGAGCTGTCGAGGGTGAGGGTGGGATGGTGAAGCGACAGCGCTCAGGAAAGCGGACTACGCACTCATCAGAGTACGCTTGTTTCCCCGACAACACAAGCGAACCCCGCGGCCACGTGGTATGCTGTTGGAATCACAGAGCCGCCGCGCGGGCCGCTATGGTCCCTCCACGAGCACACTGTGCCGCCGGAGGCGACGAGATGCCCAGCGCACATCCGCTCCCCACGCCGCCCCCCCGAGTCCGGGTCCCCGCGCCGATTCACCTCATGTTGGCGTACGTCGGCTTCCGAAACGCACCCGGCCGGCGAGAATACACGCTGCGGGCGCAGTGGGGCGCGGAAGCCCGCGAGTTCACGGTCTGGATCGCCTACACCGCCTTCGCCAGACGTCAGGCGCTTCTCCAGGACGGCCCCGACATCTGCTACCAGAAGCTTCGGCGGGAGCTGGCCGAGTCCGAGCCCAGTGGCGTGGCCTGCGTGGGGGTGACGGAGAGCGACCTCATGAGCTATCGCGAGGCCCATTCCCCGCCCGCGCGCCGGCCACTCTCGCCCAGCCCGGTCTCACCGCGCCGGACCGACTGGATCACGTCCTCATCGCCAACCCGCCGCGACGGGCGCGGGTGAGACCTCCGGCGGGTCCCCGCAAGACGAGAAACCACGAAAGAAGGAAGCCATTCAAACCAAACTGTTCGTCGGCAATCTGAACTTCGACACCACCTCCGAGCAGCTCCGCGAGCTGTTTGCGGAATTGGGCGAGGTGGTCAGCGTGACCGTCCCCACCGACCGTGACAGCGGCCGGTCGCGAGGGTTCGCGTTCGTGGAGCTGTCGACTTCGGAGCAGGCGGCGGCCGCCACCGAGAAGCTCAACGGATACGAGCTCGGCGGTCGCGCCCTCCGGGTCAACGAGGCGACCGACCGCCCTTCCGGCGGGCCGTCCTTCCGGCCGGGCGGATTCGGCGCCGGCGGTCCCGGCTATCGTCCCCGCCCGAAGGGAAGTCGCCGCAACCTCCGCGCCCGCAAGCGCAGCTTCGGTTAGCCGCATCTTCGGGCCGGCGCCGGCCGTCCTGATCGGGGTACGAGCTCCCCGACGGGGAATCTTGCGTTAGCAACGGGGGGGCGTTGGCGCCAGCGCCCACGTACCAATCGGGTCGGGCGATCGGGAGGCGACGCCCACTGGCCCTTGTTCAACGCCTTCACGAGGTGTCGAGATGAGAAAAGCAGCCCTTCCGTTCGCGTTCGCATTCGCCGTGACCGGCGTCGCGCTGGCCCAGGAGCCCGCTCCGGCCGCCGCGACCCAGCAGACCGAGAAGAAGGACGAAAAGAAGAAGGAGAACGTCTTCGAGAAGGCCGGCGACGACATCGCCAAGGGCACCGAAGACGCGGCCAAGGGCACCGCCAAAGGCGCGGAAAAGGCCGGTGAGGGCGTGGCCAAGGGTACCGAAGCCGCGGCCAAGGGCACCGCCAAGGGCACCAAGGAAGCCGCCAAGGGCACGGCCAAGGGCTCCGAAGCCGCGGCCAAGGCCACCGCCAAAGGCGCGGAGAAGGCCGGCGAGGGCGTCGCCAAGGGCACCGAAGACGCGGCCAAGGGCACGGCGAAGGGTACCGAGAAGGCGGTCGGCAAGGACAAGAAGGACCCGGCCAAGCCGGAGGAGACCAAGCCCAAGGAGTAGGGATTAGATACCGGCGGCCCCCGAAGGAGGGTCATCGCCGCTCGCCCGTCCCGCCCGGAGGCGACCGCCGGAACACCACGCAATAGCGGTCGCCGCTCCCCGTCCAGTCCGGGTGACGGGAAACGACCTCGAACCCGTCGGAGGTCATCTCGCGCACGAGCTGCTCCTCGGCGATGCCGTGGCCCTGGCGATCCGGAACCCCGGTCAGCGGCGGCCAGCCGCTCTGCGGCTCCGTGTCGATCACGACGAGGGACGCCGCCGGGCGCAGGGCGGCGCGCAGGCTCGCCCGCATCGGGGCCGGCTCGGTGAAGTGGTGGTAGACCATCCGGAGGAGCACGGCGTCGCAGCACTGGTCGGGGAGCCCCGTCTTCCGCTGCGTACCGAGGACGGCGCTGACGTTGGCGAGGCCGCCCTTCCTCACCCGCTCCTCGATCTTCCCGATCTCCTTCTCGTCGACCTCGGTCGCGAAGACGTGTCCCGCGCTTCCGACCTCGCGGGCGATGCGCTCGGCCCACTCGCCGTCGCCGGCCCCCACGTCGGCCACCTGAATGCCCGCCCGCAGGCCGAGAAGTGGGAAGAGTCGCGCGGCCTCGTCGCCTTCGGCGAGAACCGCCGGAAGGACGGCGAGCAAGAGAAGGAGCAGGGCGGCCGCGCGAGCGAGCCGACGGAGACGCCCAATCATTTGAAGCCTCCGGCGCGCCCCCGGTCATCATACCCACACCGACCCCCCGCCCCGCTCCGGGGAGGGGCCACTCAGCGGCTCGCGCCCTCCGCCCTGGGCATCGCGAATCGTGCGTCGTCGAGCGACGGGTTCACCTCGATCCGCTCGAAGGAGAACCGCTGCCGCTCCGCGCCGCTGCGGGGGCCGACCTCGATCTCGTGTGGGAAGACGAGCCCGGCCACCGGACGGTAATCCCCGATCACGGTCACGAACTCCAGGACCTTACCGTCCATCGTCCGCTTCTCCTCGCTCCGCACGGTGAGGGAGGTGCGGGTATCCAGAAAGAGCGTGCGCTCCGAGCCGTCGGCGGCGCGGACGAGGAGCTTCCAGGCCTCGCGCGCCTCCAGCTTCTCGCGGCCCGCGAGCTCCACCTGGTAGCCCTTGGCCGCGGAGTCCACGAGCGGGGAGAGATCGACGTCGGCCTGCTCGCGTGCTTCCCGCGCCTCGTCCTCCGGCATCAGGCGAGGGCGGTCGAGGCCGGGCACGGGCACGATCGTCCAGCCCTTCTGCCCGTCATAGGCGCGCACGACCTTGCGCCCCTGCCACTCGAACTCCGTGCGCATGCGACTCGGACGCTTCAGCTCCACCACCAGCGGGGCCTGCACCTCCCCCAGCGTCATCCGTCCCGTGAACCGCAGGGACTGGACGGCGCGGATCCTCTCCAGCCCTCCCCGCGCCTGGAGGTAGCGGGCGATCACCTGGTCCACGGTCTGGGCTCCGGCGGGAGGGGCGGGCAGCAGAGTCACGAGGACCGCGAAGGAGAGACCAAATCGCGGGCGGGACAGCATGGGGCCACTATATCAGGGGCAATGGGCAGATCCCTTCGCCGGCGCAGCGGCGCCCGACCGGCTCAGGCGGGACGCAGCACGCGGCCCGGACGCGCGCCGGTGTGCGCGCCCGCGTCCACGACCAGGGTCCCGTTGACGAAGACGTGGCGGATCCCCGCGGGGTAGCGGTGGGGGTCCGCGAACGTCGCCTCGTCCTTCACCCCTGCCGCGTCGAACACCACGAGGTCCGCCATCTTCCCGCGCGCGACGCGTCCGCGGTCGGCGAGGCCGATCCGGTCCGCGGGCAGGCTCGTCATCTTGCGGACGGCGGTGGGGAGGTCGAAGAGCCTGCGCTCGCGGCAGTAGTAGGCGAGCACGCGCGCGCAGGTGCCGTAGCTGCGGGGGTGCGGCCGGGTCGCCGCCGCCTTTCCGGTGGGGGCGAGGCTGCGTCCGTCGGAGCCGACCATCACGAGGGGGCTCTTCAGCACGAGCTCGACGTTCTCCGGGCTCATGGCGTGCCCCACGTAGGAAACGGCCGCCTCCTCCTCCGCGAGGAGCCGGAGCACGGCGTCGACCGGCTCCATCTTCCATTCCTCCGCGATCTGCGCCGCGCTCATCCCGACCACCGCCTGGTTCTTCGGGGTCCGCACCTGCGCCACCACGATCAGGTCCCAGCCTCCGATGTCGCTGGCCACCGTGGCCGACACCTCCGCCCGGATGCGCGCGCGGGTCCCGGGGTCGGCGAGACGAGCCAGGAGCCGGGGCGCCCCGCCTTCGCGTCCCCATGCCGGCACGAGCGTGTCCAGGTTCGTGGAGTACGCGGTGTAGGGGTAGGCGTCGGCCCGCACGTCCAGGCCCTCGCGGCGCGCCGACTCGATGAGGTCGAGGCTCTCGCCCTGCTTGGGCCAGTTCCCCTGGCCCGCCGCCTTGAGGTGCGACACCTGGACCTTCACCCCGGCGCGGCGGCCCACGTCGATGGCCTCCCGGACCGCTTCGAGGAGCCGAGTCTCCTCGTCGCGGATGTGCGAAGAGTAGAGCCTCTGACGGCGGGCCACCACCCGGGCCAGCTCCACGATCTCGTCCGGGGGCGTGTAGGTCCCCGGCACGTACTCGAGGCCCGTGGACAGGCCGAAGGCCCCCTGCTCGAGACCCGCTTCGAGCGCGCGCACCACCGACCGCATCTCGTGCGTTTGGAGCGGGCGGTCGGCCTTCCCGATCGCGTTCTGGCGCAGCGTGCCCTGCCCGAGGAGGAGGGCGTGGTTCACGGAGATGCGGGTGCGCTCGAGGCGCGCGATGTAGGAGGCGACGTCGGTCCAGTCGGCTTCCACTCCGAAATCCCCGGAGAGCACCGGGCGCTCCCGCGTAGACCGGGCGAGGAGGGGCGCGGCCGAGGAGCCGCAGTTGCCGGTGAGCTCGGTGGTGATCCCCTGCCGCACGCGGCTGTCCGCGGTCGGGTAGGCGAGGATCGTGGTGTCCGAGTGGGTATGGACGTCGATGAAGCCGGGAGCCACCTGCAGGCCGGAGACGTCGATGACGCGCCCGCCCTGCGAAGCCGCGATCGCCCCCACCGCCGCGATCCTGTCCCCCGCGAGCCCGACGTCCGCGGGGAACGCGGGCGCTCCCGTGCCGTCGAGGATCGACCCTCCCTTCAGGACGACGTCGAAGGCCGGGCTCGCCTCGGCGCGCAGGGGTCTCGCGGCCAGGGCCAACGCCGCGGCCCCGCCCTTCTCGAGGAACTGTCGACGCGAAGACGGCATCCCTTCCTCCGCAACCGCGCTTGTAGCACGAGGGGGGTGGCCCCGTCTCGTCGAGCAGGCCTTTTCGCTGCCTGCTACAGTGACGGCTGAGCATGCGCACGCTCGTGGAGAACGCCCGGCTCGTGGCCCCGATGGACGACGCGCGCACACGTCTGCCCGGCGGGTGGGTCTTGATCGAGGACGATCACGTCGCCGCCCTCGGGCTGCCCCCGGTACCGCCGGAGGTCTCCGCCGATCGGCGGATCGACGCCCGGGGCAAGGTGGTGCTCCCCGGCCTCGTGAACACGCACCACCACCTCCCGCAGGTCCTGACCCGCAACCTCCCCCGCGTTCAGGAGGCCCCCCTCTTCCGGTGGCTGGTCGAGCTCTACGAGGTCTGGAGGGGGTTCGACCAGAAGGCCATCGACGTCGCGGCGCGGGTCGGGCTGGGCGAGCTGCTCCTCACCGGCTGCACCACCACTGCCGACCATCTCTATCTATTCCCCCGGGGCCAGGAGCGGTTCATCGACGTGGAGATCGCGGCCGCCCAGGACCTGGGCATCCGCTTCCACCCCACGCGCGGCTCGATGAGCCGCGGGAAGAGCCAGGGCGGGCTGCCTCCGGACGACGTCTGCCAGGACGAGGCCGAGATCCTCACCGACTCGCGACGCCTCATCCAGCGGTACCACGACCCGAGGCCGCGGGCCATGGTCCGCATCGGGCTCGCCCCCTGCGCGCCGTTCTCGGTGAGCGAGGCCCTCATGCGGAAGACCGCGGACCTCGCCCGCGAGAACGGCCTTCGCCTCCACACCCATCTGTCGGAGACGGCCGACGAGGATCGGTACTGCCAGGAGGTCTACCGCTGCCGGCCGGTGGAGTTTCTCCGCCGGCTGGGCTGGCTGGGACGGGACGTCTGGCTCGCCCACTGCGTCCACCTCTCGCCGGAGGAGGTGCGGCTCTTCGGGGAGACCGGCACCAGCGTCGCCCACTGCCCCTCTTCGAACTTCCGCCTCGGCTCCGGCATCGCTCCCGTGCGCGCCCTCCTGGAAGCGGGAGTGGCGGTGGGGCTGGGCGTCGACGGCTCGGCGAGCAACGACAGCTCGAACATGCTGGCGGAGGCTCGCCAGGCCCTGCTCGCCCACCGCCTGGGCGCCGACCCCGGGCGCTGGATCACGGCCGAGGAGACGCTGTGGATGGCCACGCGCGGCGGGGCCGCCTGCCTCGGCCGCGACGACGTCGGGAGCCTGGAGCCGGGCAAGGCCGCCGACCTCATGCTCGTCGACACGCGCCGGCTCTCCTACGCGGGGGCGGGCAGCGACATCCTGGCCGCGCTCGTCTTCACACCCTTTCCCGAGCCGGTCGATACCGTGATCGTGAACGGCCGCACAGTGGTCGAGGGCGGACGGCTCGCGGGCGTCGACGTCCCCGCGCTCGTGGAGCGGGCGGAGGCGATCTCCCAGGCGCTCCTCGCCGGAGCCGCGCGCCGCACGGGACACGACTACACGAAGCGGGCCTGAAGCCGGTTTAAGATTCCCCCGCGTGCTCGCCCGAGGCATCCGCAGCTACCATCGCCCCACCCGCCTGGAAGAGGCCCTCGGTCTCGCCGCCCAGGGCATGCGGCCCCTCGCCGGTGGCACGCGCCTGCTCGCTTCTCCGGTGGAGATCCCCAACGTGCTGGACCTCTCCGCCCTCGACCTGCTGAGCCTGCGCGTCGAGGACGAGGACCTCGTCCTCGGGGCGATGACCACGCTCCAGGACGTCATCGATTCCCCGCTCAGCTACGCCGCCACCGCCGGGCTCCTTCCCGCGGCGTGCCGGGCCCAGTCGCCCTCGCGCATGATCCGGGGCGCGGCCACGCTGGGGGGGGAGTCCGTGCACGGCGACCTCGACTCGGAGGTGGTGGCGGCCCTCCTCGCCCTGAACGCGGTCTACGTGGTCGTGCACAGCAACGAGACCCGCGAGAGCCCCGCCCTGCGCTTCCTGAAGAGCCCCACCGAGGACCTCGCCGGGGGCGGACTGGTGCGCTCGATCGTCATTCCCGGCGCGCCCCACGGCGCGGCCCTCGAGCGCGTGTCCGTGATCCCCACTGCCCCCCCCCTCCTCGCCGTGGCCGCCACCGTGACCTTCGCGGGCGAGAACTGCAGCCGCGCGCGCATCGCGCTCACCGGACTCGAGACCCGCCCCGCCCGCGTCCTGGAGGCGGAGACGCAGGTGGAGCGCACCGCCGGCGACGACAAGGCGCTGCGCCGCTGCGTCGACCAGGTGGTCCAGCGCGCGCCGTTCCGCTCGGACGCGCAGGCGCCCGCGGACTATCGCCGCCAGGTGGCGCAGTCGCTCGTCCTGCGCGCGCTGCGGCGCGCGGTGGAGAGGGCACGGCGCCAGCTTCCCACCGAGGTCCCGCGCCTGCGCCCGCCGCTGTCGCACCGCGCCTCCGGGGCCCTGCCCTACTTCACCTCCGGCCGCGTGGAGATGACGGTCAACGGGCGCCCGCTCCGCGCGGAGATCGAGGCCCGCACCAGCCTCGCCGACGTGCTGCGCCGCGAGGGCTGGCCGGGGTTGAAGACCGGCTGCGGCACCGGCCGCTGCGGGGCGTGTACCGTCCTCGTGGACGGACGGCCGGTGGCCTCCTGCCTGCAGCTCGCGGTGCGCACGCAGGGGCGCAGCGTGCAGACGGTCGAGGGGCTGGGGACTCCCGACGCGCTGCACCCCGTGCAGGCCGCGTTCCTCGAGCATGGCGCCGGCCCCTGCGGCTACTGCACGCCCGCCCAGCTCCTCTGCGCCAAGAGCCTCCTCGACGCGATCCCCGACCCCACCGAGCTGGAGGCCCGCGATGCTCTCGGGGGCTGCCTCTGCCCGTGCGCGGGCCATGCCAAGCCGGTGGCGGCCGTGCTCGCCGCGGCCCGGGCCCGCCCGTGAGCACGAAGCGGGTCACCGGGCAGGGCACGTTCGCCGACGACCACCGGCCCGCGGGGCTGCTCCACCTGGCCGTCGTGCGATCCCCCCATCCCCATGCGCGCATCGTCTCGATCGACGCGTCGGCCGCCCGCGCCCTCCCGGGGGTCGTGCTCGTGATGGGCCCCGAGGATGCGTCCCCGGAGATCCTGGGCCGCTACGCCGGATTCGTCGGGGATCGCGTGGCGATCGTGGCCGCGGAGGATCCGGAGCTGGCCTTGCGGGCCGCAGAAGCGGTCCGCGTCGAGTACGAGCCGCTGCCCGCTCTGCCGACCGCGGAGGAGGCGCTCCTGCCCGGGGCGCCGACGGTGAGGGGAGAGAACACGAACGTCGTGGCCGAGGTCCGGGTGGAGGCGGGGGCCGCAGACAGCGCCTTCGCAGGAGCCGATCGCTTCTTCGAGAGCACCTACCGCGTCGCCCGGGCGCCGCTCGGCCCGCTCGAGCCCCACGTGGCCCTCACCTGGCTCGACGAGGACCAGCGGCTGCTGGTGAGGAGCTCGACGGAGGCGCCCCACCGCGTGCGGGGCCGCCTCGCCGAGCGGTTGCGCATTCCCGCGGCGCGGATCCGGGTGGAGACGCCCATGGTCGGAGGCGGGTTCGGCGCGAAGTCGGACCTGCTCGGGGAAGACTTGTGTGGGCTCGTGACCCTCCGCACCGGTCGTCCCGCCCGCCTCGCCCTTTCGCGCGCCGAGGAGCTGGCCCTGGCCCCCGCCCTTCCCGCGGAGGTGGTCCGCTTGCGGTCGGCGGTGCGCGAGGGCGCCCTCGTGGCGCTGCAGATCGAGCTCGTGGTCGACGCGGGGGCCGGCGCCTATTCCGAGGAGCGGCTGCGGGGCGCGGCCGCGGACGCGCTCGCGTCCTACCGTCTCACCGATTTCCGCTTCCACGCACGAGCGGTGAGCACCCACAACCCGCCCGCGGCGACCACGACCGGGCGCGGCGTGTTCTTCGCGCTGGAGAGCCACCTCGACGAGATCGCGGCGGCCCTGGGCACGGATCCCCTGGAGCTGCGCCTCCGGCACTTGCGCCGGGGAACGGGCCCCGCCGCCTCCGACGCGGGCGCCTCGGCGCTCGAGGCGGTGCTGGTCGCGGGCGCTCGCGAGATCGCGTGGAGCCGCCGCTGGAAGGCCGCGGCCGTCCACGGCACGAAGCGGCGGGGGCTGGGCCTGGCCGTGGCCCGGCGCGGCGGCGCGGGGGGCCCGCGCGCCACCGCCGAGCTGCAGCTGGGAGAGGACGGCTCCTTCAGCCTCCGGGTCGGCGCGTCCGCGCGGGCGATGGGAGCGGAGAGCGTGCTCGCGCGGATCGCCGCGGGAGAGCTCGGGGCCGGCCCCGACGATGTCGTCCTCGCGGGAGGCGACACCGACTTCTCGCCCCCCGAGGGGGAGGCGGGCGCGCCCGCCCTCGCGATCATGGCCGCAGCGGTCGAGGACGCGGCCCGGCAGCTGCGCGCGGCCATGATCGGGGTGGGCGCGGGCCTCCTGGGGGTCGCGGCCGAGGGCCTCACGGTGCGCCAGGGAACGATCACCGCGCCGGGAGGGCGCTCCCTGCGCTTTGCGGAGGTGGGGGCGGAGAGCCTGCGCTCGGGTCCCCCTCTCCTCGCCGCCGCCTCGCGCGAGCCAGGGGAGCTGCCCCCGGCGGCCGGCGCCTTCTTCGCGGAGGTCGAGGCCGAGGGGGAGACGGGTCAAGTGCGCGTGCTGCGGATCGTCGCCGCCCTGGGCTGCGGTCCCGTCTCCGAGCCCGAGCTGGTGGAAGCGCGGATCCAGGGGGAGGCGCTGCGCGCGCTGGGCCACGCCCTCGCCGGGTCCCTTCCCGATCCCTGCCCGACCGCGCTGGACGCGCCTGAAGTGGTGACCCTGTTCGTTCCCGCGGAGGGTCGCGCCACTCCGTTCGGCGCCACCCATACCGACGAGCTCGCGACGCGAGCGCTGGCGGCGGCGGTGGCCAACGCGGTGGCCCAGGCGGGTCCGCGCGTCCGCGAGCTGCCCCTGACGCCGGTCGTCCTCCTCGACCGGCAGGAGGCCGCTGCCCCCTCATGAGCTTCGATCGCTGGCCCAAGGCCGAGCTGCACCTGCACCTCGAGGGGACGACCTCGCCGGACACGCTCTGGGCGCTCGCCCAGGCCAACCACGTGGCCCTGCCCGTGGGCACCCTCGCCGAGCTCCGGACCCTCTACACCTTCGAGAGCTTCGACCACTTCATCCAGCTCTGGCTGCTGATGTGCTCCTGCCTCAAGACCCCCGCCGACTACGAGCGGATGGTCGACGGCTTCGTGGAGGAGTGCGTCCGGCAGAACATCCGCTACGTCGAAGCGCATTTCACGCCCTACAACCACGAGCTGCTGGGGATCGGGGGACGTCGCGCCCTCGACGTGGTGACGCGCCGTCTCCAGGCCGCGGAAGCGGCGGGAGGGCCGGTCGTCCGCCTCATCACCGACATCCCCAGCGAGGCGCGGGGCAAGGCCGGGCCCTGGACCGCGGAGTTCCTGGAGCAGGAGGCCAACCCCCTCGTGGTCGCGATCGGGCTGGGGGGACCCGAGAAGGGCTTCCCCCGCGCCGACTTCGCATCCTGGTTCGCGCGGGCCCGGGCCGCCGGCTACGACGCGGTGGCCCACGCCGGCGAGACCGCGGGAGCCGAGCACGTGCGCCAGGCGGTCCTCGACCTCGGCGCGCGGCGGGTCCAGCACGGGGTCCGCGCGGTGGAGGACGAGGCGGTCCTCCGCCTTCTCGCCGAGCGGCGGATCTGCTGCGACGTGGCCCTCACCAGCAACGAGTGCCTGGGCGTCGTACCGGTGAAGGAGCATCCCTTGCGCCGGATGATCGCGGCGGGCGTACCCGTGACCCTCTCCACCGACGACCCTCCGTTCTTCGGGACCGACCTCAACCGCGAGTACGAGCGCGCCCACCGCGAGCTGGGCCTCTCTCCGCGCGAGCTCTGGGAGCTGAACCTGAACGGGCTGCGGTACGCGCTGGCCGAGACCGGCGTGCGCCGGCGCTTGATGCAGTATTTTGCCGCCGCCGCCCAAGCGCTCGGCATCGGCTAGCCCGCGGACCGGCCCTGGATACTTTTCCTTGGATTTCGCCCCGCCACTTCCTATACCATTCTGCGCAAAGTCGTTCGCCAAACGCCTCCAGACTTGCTCGCGCCAAGAAGGAGCATCCTATGTCGCTTTCCCGCCGCTCGTTCTTCAGCACCGCAGGAATCGGGGGGAGGCCGGGGCTCTCGGCCGCCCTTCTTGCCGCGCGAGGCCGGGAGGCCGCCGTGGGCGCGGCCGGCCCCTCGGCCGACGCCGGCCAGCTGCCTGTCAACCTGGCCGAGATCAATATCGACAGCAACGAGAACCCGTTCGGTCCCGGCCGCGTGGCCCTGGAAGCGTTTCTGGGCGGCCTCGCGGACGCCGGCCGCTATCCCACCAATGCCCGGCCTTCCACGGCGGACCTGCGCGAGACGATCGCCCGCCGGCTGTCGGTCCGGCCCGAGAACGTGGCTTTGGGCTCGGGGTCCTGGGAGCTCCTGTGCACCGCCGTCCGCCTCTTCACCTCGTCGTCGCGGCCGCTGGTCACGGCTTCCCCCTCCTTCGAGCAGCCCGAACGAATGGCCGAGAAGCTCGGGGTGGGGGTGAGGCGCGTGCCCGTGGACGCCGAGGGCCGCCTCGATCTCGAGCGCATGGCCCAGGCCGCGCGCTGGGCGGGGCTCGTCTTCCTCTGCAACCCCAACAACCCCACGGGAGCCGTGCACTCCGGGCGGCCGGTCGCCGATTTCGTGGGCCGCGTCCGCCGGGAATCTCCGGAGACGGCGATCCTCATCGACGAGGCCTACCACGACTACGTGACCGACCCCGGCTACGCGACCGCGCTCCCCCTCGCCCTCGAGAACCCGGGCGTCTTCATCACGCGTACCCTGTCCAAGGCCTACGGCATGGCGGGATTGCGCGTCGGGTACGCCGTGGGCCAGCCTCGGACCATCGAGGCCTTCAACCGCTGGGCGATCACCTTCAACCAGAACTCGCCGAGCGTGGCCGCCGCCATCGCCGCCCTCAACGACCCCGCCCACATCGACGCCGAGCGCGCCCGCAACGCCGAGGTCCGCCGCTTCACCACCGGCTTCTTCACCGATCTCGGCTTCCGGGTGATGCCCTCGGAGACCAACTTCGTCTTCGTGGACATCGGCCGCCCGGCCAAGGGGTTCCAGGAGGCCTGCGCGCAGCACCAGGTCAGGGTCGGCCGGGAGTTCCCGCCGCTGGAAAAGACCCACGCGCGCATCTCCTGCGGCACCCTCGAGGAGATGAAGCGGGCGAGCAACGTCTTCGCCGAGGTCCTGGGCAAGAGCCGCCTGGGGGCCAACCCCGGGGGCGAAAACCTCCGGACCGGAAAGTGAGGCCGAGCATGCTGAGCAAGGTCGATAGAGTGGCCTTCGGACGCCGCGCGTTCGTCCAGACCCTCGGCCTCGGCGGGATGACCCTCCTCGCCTCGCCCCGCGAGACCGCGGCCGCGCTCGCCGAGGTTGCGGGCGCACCGCTTCCCCCGCGGCCGCTCCTGCTTCACAACAACGAGAACCCCCTCGGCCCCGGTCCGGCCGCGCTCGACGCGCTGCGCGCCGCGCTCGGGGAAGGCCAACCGGCGGGACGCTACAGCTATCGTCGGGTGGGGGACCTCCACCAGGCCATCGCCGATGCCTTCGGGATCAAGCCGGAGAACGTCGTGAGCGGCTGTGGCTCCACCCAGATCCTGCGCGCGGCGGTCCAGATGTTCACCTCGCCCACCCGGCCGCTCGTGGCCGGGCAGCTCACCTACGAAGAGTGCGCCGGATACGCCGACCTCATCGGCACACCGGTGCGAGCGGTGCCCCTCGACAAGAACCTGAAGCTGGACCTGCCAGCCATGGCCGACGCCGCCAAGGGCGCGGGAGTGGTTTTCGTCAACAACCCCAACAACCCCACCGCCAACCTGCATTCTGCCGACGCCGTGGGCGCATTCGCCGACCGCGTTCTGAGCAGCTCTCCCGACACCGTCATTCTCATCGACGAGGCCTACCACGACTACGTGACCGACCCGTCGTACCGGAGCCAGTACCGGGCCGCGGTCGAGAACCCCCGGATCATCGTGGCCCGGACCTTTTCGAAGGCCTACGGCATGGCCGGGATGCGCGTCGGCTACGGCATCGGGCATCCCGACACCATCGCCAAGCTCGAGTCCTGGGAAGGCGCCAACGCCCTCAACGTGCCGGGCATCCTGGTGGCGATCGCGTCGATCAAGGACCAGGTGCGGCTCCAGGCCGAGCGCGAGCGCAACACCGCTGGCCCGGAAGTTCACGAGTGACTGGTTCGCCCGGGGCGGCTTTTCCTCCACCGACTCGCAAACCAACTTCCTCTTCGTCGACATCAGGAGGCCGGCCAAGGAGTTCCGCGAAGCGTGCCGCGCCCAAGGGGTGCTGGTGGCTCGCGACTTCCCGCCGCTCGAGAAGTCTCACGTTCGGATCTCCATCGGGACCCTCGACGAGATGAAGCGGGCGGTGGAGGTCTTCGGAAGGGTTCTCGGGGTCAAGGCGAAAGCGGCCTGAACCCGGCGGGCCACGGCTCGAGCGGGGGTCGATGCATCGAAGGGGCTTTCTCCAGGCGGTCGGGGCCATCGGGGCCACCTCGGCGGCCCTGGCCCCCGGTGCCGAGGGACCGAGCCCGCGGGGGAAGACCCGGAAGCTCGACCTGCACACACACTACTACCCGGAGGCCTACTTCCAGAAGATCAGGGACACTCCGGGAGACTTCACGTTCGACAAGGATCCCACGGGGCGGACCATCATCAAGTACCGGGGCGCCCGCTTCTTCGGCATCCAGCCGGCCATGACGGATCCCCTGAAGCGCCTCGCGGACATGGACCGGGTGGGCATCGACGTGGAGGTCGTCTCGCTCTCGACCCCCAACGTCTTCTTTGCCGACGAGAAGACGCAGCCCGCGGTCGCGCGGATGGTCAACGACGCCTACGCCGACCTCGTCGCACGGTACCCGGGGCGCTTCAAGGGATTCGCGTCGATCCCCATGGACGCCCCCGACCAGGCCCTGAAGGAGCTCGACCGCGCCCTCGGCGTGCTCAAGCTGAACGGCGTCATCCTCCTGAGCAACATCCGGGGACGGGCCCTGACCGCGCCGCTCTACCGGCCGTTCTTCGAGGAGGCCAACCGCCGCAAGCTCTGCATCCTTCTCCACCCCATGCTTCCCGCGAACCCCGAGGCCTACGGCGAGTACGTGCTCGGACCGATCATCGGGTTCCCCTGCGACACCACGCTTGCCGTGGCCCGCATGTGCTACGACGGCCTGCTCAAGGACTTCCCGGACATCCGCTGGATCGCCGCCCACCTCGGGGGGGCCGTGCCCTACCTGATGGAGCGCATGGACAGCGGGTTCCGCGACTTCGCGGAGTGCCGCGCGAAGATCGACCAGCTCCCGAGCACGTACTTGAAGGGTCTCTACTACGACACGGTGACCTTCAGCCCCCACAACCTCACCCTCGCCCGCAACCTCGTGGGGGCGGACCACATGGTCATGGGCAGCGACTACCCGCACCTCCTGGGCTCGATCGACAAGGCGGTGTCCTCCATCGAGGCCCTCGAGGTCCCGGAGGTCGAGAAGCAGCGGATCTTCAGCGGTACGGCGCTCTCGATCCTCAACAACGTCTAGGCGCCTAGAGCGTCTTCGTGGCTTCCGCGAGGCTCGCCAGGGCCTGCTCGAGCAGGCGGCGCGAGGTCGCGATGTTCATGCGCATGCGGTTCGCGCCGCTCGGGCCGTAGTTGGAGCCCGCGTTCATCTGGACCCCCGCCTTCTTCACGAGGAAGCGCTCCACCATGTTCTCGGCGGTGAGGTCGGGTGCGCCCGCCGGCTTCGTCCGGTTGGCTTCGAGGGCGAGGCGTTTCGCGCCGATCCTCTCGGCGACCTGGGTCACGTCGAGCCAGACCAGGTACGTGCCCTCGGGCTTTTTCGCGGCGAGGAGGGGGATGCGGTCCGCCAGGTACCCCTGGACGAGGTCGTGGTTCCCGTCGATGTAGGTCCCCACCTGGTCGAGCCAGTCCGCGCTGCCCCTCAGGGCCGCAAGGTTGGCCACGATCCCCAGGGTCGTCAGGTCGGCGCGGTGGTTGGCCCTCACCCGGGCCATGAGGTCGGGGTTCGTGGAGTAGAACCAGCCGATCTTGTGGGCGGAGAGGCTGAAGGACTTGCTCATGGCCTTGAAGGTGATGCTGTTGTTCACGATGTCCCGGTCCTTCAGGCTCGCGAAGGGCGTGTACTTCCGGCCGCGGCTCACGAAATCGCAGTGGATCTCGTCCGCGAGCACCACCACCCTCCGTCGAAGGCAGATCTCCCCGATCCGCGTGAGCTCATCGGGGCTCCAGCAGCTGCCGGTGGGGTTGTGGGGATTGCAGAGGAGGAAGATGTTCGTGTCGTGGCCGATGCGGCGCTCGAGGTCCTCGAAGTCGATCGAGAACCGACCGTCCTCCGCGCGCAGCGGGCTCTCCTCCGACCGGGTGCCGGTGAACCGGAAGTCGGTGTAGAAGCCGTCGTAGACGGGGGCGAGGAGCAGGACCCGGCTGCCCCGGGGGCAGAAGGTGAGGAAGGCGGAGACGAGCGCGGGGTGGACGCCGTTGGTCAGCTCGATCGAGGCGGGATCGACGTCGACGCCGTAGCGGCGCCGGTCCCAGGCCACGATCGCTTCCGACATGTCCTCCTGGATCCGCGTCATGTCGGGGTAGCCCCAGTTCTCGTGCCGCAACCGCTCCTCGAGCGCCTTCGTGATGGCGGGGGCGGCCTTGAAGTCCATGTCCGCGATGCCCATGCCGAACTTGACGGTGTCCCGGCCGTAGATCCTGTTCTGCTGGTCGAACTTCACGCAGTTGGTCCCGAACCGGTTGTAGATGGTGTCGAAGTCGTAGCCCGCGTTCGGGACGGCGGCTTCGGCCGCGGTCGCTCGGAGCCCGGAGGCCGAGGCGGCCGCGCCGGCCGCGCCGGCGAGGGCGGCTCCTCCCGCATTCCTCAGGAACGAGCGACGGTCGAGGTTCGTGCTCTGGGCCATGCCGCGCCTCCTTCCCCGCAGGGTCGGTGCGAGCCGAAGCGGGACGTCGGGTGGACGAGACCGGCGGGATACTACACCCGGAGCTACTCGGGCCCGAGGCCGAGCCGCGTCAGCAGGTCGGGCCGCCCCGCGAGGAGACGGGGCGCGTCCTGGAGCCGGCGACCGGTGCCGCCCTGCCTCTGGCGGGCCCGCTCCGCCTCGCCCACGCGGCTCCAGTCGATGCCGCCGAAGGGCGGGTGGGGGTCGTACTCGATGCCGAGCTGGATGCGCTCGGCGGTGGCGCGGTCGGTGAGGCGAGCGGCGAGGGCTATCGCCATGTCGATGCCGGCGGACACGCCGCCCGCCGTGACGAACTTCCCGTCCTCCACGAAGCGCTCGCGCACATAGCGGGCCCCGAGCTTCTCGAGCTCGGTGGCGTAGGCCCAGTGCGTGGTCGCCCGGCGGCCGTCGAGCAGCCCCGTGGCCGCGAGGACGAGCGCCCCCGTGCAAACGGAGCCCACGATCTCGGCCCGGGGCGCCGCGGACCGGAGGTAGGCCTGGATCGCCCCGTTCGCCATCGCGGCCACCGAGCCGGGTCCGCCGGGGACGATGACGGCGAAGGGACGGGGAACGTCCTCGAGCCGCTTCTCGGGAGCGAGGGCGAGCCCGCTGTCCGTCGTCACCGGCTCGGCGCGCTCGCCCACCACCACGGTACGGAAGGGCGCGGGCAGGGCCTTCAGGACCTGGAGGGGGCCGACGAGGTCGAGGAGGGTCAGCTCGGGGAACAGGAGGAGGGCGATCGTCTTCTCGGCTCCTCCTTCCTTCGGGGCGGGGGAATCGCTGGCGCGCGCGGCCCAGGACGGGGCGCCCGCCAAGGTCAAGCCGCCCGCGAGGAGACGTCCGCACAGGTCACGGCGCGACAGCTCTTCCGTCATGGCCGACCTCCATCGAGATCCTACCCGCTTGGGCCGCCGGGCGCGCTCGGCATCGTGCGAGAATCCGCGAACGAGCACTACCCTCGCGACCTACTCGGTCTGGACGGAGTTGCTCGAGGGACGTGATGCAACTCCTCTTGACGAGCGTGGCCATGGTCGCTCTCGTCGCCGGCGACGTCGCGGCCGCCGGCGATTGGACCGAGTTCCGAGGGCCCTCGGGGACCGGGCACTCCGAGGCCACCGGCCTCCCCCGCGAGTGGAGCGAGACGAAGAACGTGGCTTGGAAGACCCGGATCCATGGCCGCGGCTGGTCGTCCCCGGTGGTGCTCGGAAAGCAGGTCTGGCTCACGACCGCCACCCCGGAGGGCAAGGAGCTCTTCGCGCTGGCCCTCGACCGCGACGACGGACACGTCCTCTTCGACGTCAAGGTCTTCGACGTCGCCCGGCCGGAGGACACTCGCCGGTACAACAGCTATGCGTCCCCCACGCCCGTGATCGAGGAGGGGCGCGTCTACGTCCACTTCGGGAGCTACGGAACCGCGTGCCTGGACACCCGCACGGGCAAGGTCCTCTGGACGCGCCGCGACCTCCCCTGCGACCACTGGCGGGGCCCGGGCTCCTCGCCGATCCTCTACCAGGACCTCCTCGTCGTGCACATGGACGGCTACGACCTGCAGTACGTCGTCGCCCTCGACAAGCGGACGGGGCGGACGGTCTGGAAGGCGGACCGCACCCACGACTTCGGCACCGATGACGGCGACCAGAAGAAGGGCTTCGCGACGCCGGTCGTGATCGAGGCCGGGGGACGGCGCCAGCTCATCAGCCCCGCGGCCAAGGCCGTGGTGTCGCTCGATCCCCTCACGGGCCGCGAGCTCTGGCGCGTCCGCTACCCGCAGCACTCCGCCGCCGCGCGGCCGCTCTTCGCCCACGGTCTCGTGTACGTCGACACCGGCTACGGGAAGGCCGATCTCCTCGCCATCCGGCCCGACGGCCAGGGAGACGTGACGGAGACGCACGTCGCCTGGAAAGCCGGCCAGGGCATCGGCGCGAAGCCCTCGCCCCTGCTCGTGGGCGACCTCGTCTTTGCCGTCTCCGACACGGGAGGCGTTGTGACCTGCCTCGACGCGAAGAGCGGCGCGGTCCTCTGGCAGCAGCGGGTCGGAGGAGGCGGCCACTCCGCCTCCCCCGTTTTCGCGGACGGAGCGATCTACTTCTTCGCGGAGGACGGCTCGGCGGTCGCCTTGCGACCGGTCCCCGAGTACGCGGAGCTGGGAAGGAGCCGACTGGACGAGGGCGGGGTCATGGCCACGCCCGCGGTGGCGGACAGGGCGCTCTTCGTCCGCACCGAATCGCACCTCTACCGCGTCGAGAAGCGACCCTAGGGCTACCGGCCGCCCTCCGCCGCCGCCACCGGGTTCGTGAGCGTTCCGATCCCCTCGATCGTGCAGGCGGCGACGTCCCCTGGCTTCATGAAGAGGGGTGGGTTGCGCCCGGAGCCCACCCCCGCCGGGGTGCCCGTCGAGATCACGTCGCCCGGCACCAGGGTCAGGATGTTGGAGGCGTAGTGGATGAGCTCGTAGACGCCGTGGGTCATGCGCGCGGTGGTGGAATCCTGCATGAGCGTCCCCGAGAGGGTGAGCCGGATGGCGAGCTTTTGCGGGTCCGGGACGAACTCCTTGGGCACGATGAGCGGGCCCAGGGGGGCGAACGTGTCGTGGGCCTTCCCCACGAGCCAGTCGGTGCCGAATCGCGTGTCGCCGCGTCCGCCGCGATCGGAGACGTCGTTCTCGAGGGTGTAGCCGAACACGTACTCCGCCACTTGATCGAGGGGCACGTGGCTCGCACGGCGCCCGATGACGACCACCAGCTCGCACTCCCAGTCGATCTTGTCCCGGCCGGGCGGGATGCGGATCGGCTCCCCGTCGGCGATCAGCGCGGAGCGGGGCTTCAGGAAGAGATACGGAGTCGGCCGCGTGTCGTCGGGTCGTCGCTCCCAGAGGCCCGGGGCCGAGCGGAGCGGCTCGGCCTGGGGAGCGGGGGCCGGCGACCGGCCCTGCATCTCGTTCCCGTGCTCGGTGTAGTTGACGGCGGCGTTGAGCATGTTCTCGGGATCGAGGACGGGCGGCCGAACCTTGACCCCGGCGCGGGCGAGGACGGCGGACCTTGGCGGCGCCGCATCCTTCGCGATCGCGTGGAGCCGGTCTTCGAGGGCGTCGTAGCGCGTGATCAGGTCCCGCATGTCCGAAGGCGGCTTCACGGGCTTCCCGGAGCGATGGCCCTTCTCGAGGGCGGAGAGGGCGGCGGCGACGTCGATCACCGTCTCGTCGGCCCGCACCAGGCCCACGAAGGTCCGCCCCTGGTGCTCGAAGGTTCCCAGCTTGAAGGAGGGAGCCTCCTTCGGCTCGTCGGCGGTCGCCGAGGGGACGAGCAGGGCCGACGAGAGAAGGGCGATCGGGACGGCGGCGCTTCGTCGCATGCTCGTGCTCCTCGGGTTCGAGACGCGTGCGGGAAGTGAAGTTCGAGCCGCGACATTATCACGCCCTGGTACAACGGCTTGAAGCGACGCGGGGGAGAGGGTAGCCTCCGCGCGACACATGAGACTCCCCGCCCTCGTACTGGCCGTCGCCGCCGCCCTCGGCGGGCCCGTCCGCATCGCCGCTGCCGAAGAGCCGGCCACGCGCACCACCCGGGACGGCGTCTACACCGCCGAGCAGGCGGAGCGGGGGAAGGAGCGCTACAAGCGGGACTGCTCGGCCTGCCACCCCGTGGACTGGTACCGGGGCGACGTCATGAAGCCGTGGGACGGCGCGCCCCTCGCCAACCTCTACGACCTCATCGTCAACACCATGCCCCAGAACAACCCGGGGAGCCTCAAGCCCCGGGAGTACGTGAGCCTCCTCGCCTTCATACTCTCGCTGAACGACATGCCCACCGGGGCGGAAGAGCTCGGCCTCCCGCCCGACGGCCTCGCCAAGATCGTGATCAAGTGGAGGGAGAAGCCATGAGGAAGCCCCTGCTCTTCCGGCCCGCCTTCGTCGCGACCGCCGTCGCCGCCGCGATCGCCTTCGCGACGCATCCCGCTTCCGCCCAGAACCGGGGAACGGAGAAGGGCGAGTGGCGGTACTGGGGCGGGGACGAGCGGAGCACGCGGTACTCACCGCTCGACCAGATCAACGCCGAAAACGCGGGCAAGCTCGAGGTGGCGTGGAGGTGGTACGCGGCCAACTATGGCCCCGAGCCGGACTTCATCTACCGGTGCACGCCCCTCAAGGTCGGCAATCGGCTGTACGCCGTGGCCGGGCAGCGGCGCACCGCCGTCGCCATCGACGCGGAGACGGGCGAGACCCTCTGGATGTGGCGGGAGAGGGACAACCCGCGCTGGGAGGCCTCCACCCGCAAGAACTACGGGAAGGCGGTGGCCTACGCGGAAGTGGAGGGCCGCCCCACCATCTTCCTGATCACGCCCGGCTACTACCTCGTCGCCCTCGACGCCGAGACCGGCCACCTCCTCCCGTTCTTCGGCCTGGGCGGCATCGTCGATCTGCACCTGGGAATGGGGAACTACCCGGTGGACGCGGACCGGGGGATCCTGAGCTCCGGAGACATCACCGCCAGCTCGGCCGCCATCGTCGTGAACGGTGTAGTGGTGGTGGGCAATTCCCACGACCGCGGCTACTACCCGGAGCGGAAGGAAAACGTTCCCGGCCATGTCCGCGGCTACGACGCGAAGACGGGCCGCATGCTCTGGATCTTCCACGTGCTCCCCCCGCCGGGGGAGCCGGGACACGACACCTGGGAAGGCGATTCCTGGACCTACACCGGCAACATCTCCGCCTGGGCGCCGCTCTCCGCGGATTCCGAGCGCGGGCTCGTGTTCATCCCCACGGACACGCCCACCAACGACTACTACGGCGGCCACCGGGGCGGATCCAACCTCTACGGCACGAGCCTCATCGCCCTCGACGCGAAGACCGGCAAGCGCGCCTGGCATTTCCAGATGGTCCACCACGACATCTGGAACTACGACAACCCCGACGCCCCCCACCTCGTCGACATCAAGGTGGGCGGACGCAAGATCCCCGCGGTGGCGGCGGTCACCAAGCAGGGCTTCACCTACGTCTTCAACCGCGAGTCCGGAGAGCCGGTGTGGCCGATCGAGGAGCGCAAGGTGCCGCAGTCGGACACCCCGGGCGAGAAGACCTGGCCCACCCAGCCCTTCCCCACGAAGCCCGCCCCCTTCGAGCTCCAGGGCATCACGGACAACGACCTCATCGACTTCACGCCCGAGCTGCGCCAGCAGGCGCTCGAGATCGCGCACCAGTACCGCATGGGCCCTCTCTTCCTCCCCCCCTCCCTCTGGGCGGCGCCGGACGGGACGAAGGGCGCCTTCAACGTCCCCGGCGCGAACGGCGGGGCGAACATCCCGGGCGGAGCGGCCGTCGACCCCGAGACCGGCATCCTCTACGTGGCCACCGAGCGCGGGCACAGCGTGCTCTCGCTCATCCCGGGGAGCGAGCGGGGCAAGACGATCGGCGGCGACAACTCCAACATGAACTACGTGTCGCGGGGGCCGGGAGGCATCCGCGGGCCGCAGGGGCTTCCCCTCCTCAAGCCGCCCTACGGGAGCATCGTGGCCATCGACCTCAACACGGGCGAGCACCTCTGGCGCGTGCCGGACGGCGACACCCCCGCGAGCGTGAAGAACCACCCGGCCCTCAAGGGCGTGACCCTTCCCGTGACCGGCAAGCAGACCCACGCCACCGTCCTCGTCACGAAGTCCCTGCTCTTCTACGGCGAGGGGCGCGGAGCCGAGCCCTATCTGCACGCTCTCGACAAGAGGACGGGCAAGGAGGTCGCCCGCGTCGAGATACCGGCCACCACCAACACCGCTCCCATGACCTACATGCACAAGGGCCGGCAGTACATCGTGCTTTCCGTGGCGGGAGGGGGTCACCCCGCGGAGCTGGTAGCGCTCGCCCTCCCCCAGGAAGGGAAGGCCAGGAAGGTCACGACGGAGTGAGGGCGGCGAGGTCCCCTACCCCTCCGTCTCCGGTGGGGCCTCGCTCTCCGCGCTCCGGCGGAGCGCGCGCAAGAGAACGCCGAAGACGAGCCAGAAAAGCCCGGCCACGATCACCGCCGCCATCAGCCAGCGGGTGACGCTCGCGAGCAGGGCCGCATTCACGCCCGGCCATTCCCAGGGGAACTGCCGCCAGCGGGTCCAGCGCTCGGACATCCAATGCCAGCCGGTGTGGGCCACGAGCGCGGACAGGAGGATGGTCCCCACGCGCTCCGGGACCACGAACCGGAAGAGGAGGTCCAATGCCGGGACGAGGACGGCGAGCACGGCGAGCTGCCCCAGCTCCACTCCGAGGTTGAACGACAGGAGCGAGGTCAGGAGGTGGGAGCCCGCGAACTGCAGCGTGTCCCGGAGGGCGAACGAGAAGCCGAACCCGTGGACCAGACCGAAGGCGAAGGTGATGATCCAGCGACGGCGCAACCGGGGACCCACGATGTTCTCGAGCGCCATGTAGACGATGGAGGCCGCGATCAGGGCCTCGACGAGGGGAGGGAACCACTGCGCGTCCGGGGCGAAGCCGAAGGCGGAGGCGATGAGCGTGACGGAGTGCGCGACCGTGAACGAGGTGACGATCAGGACGAGCGCGCGCCAGCGCCGGAAAGGTATCACCAGGCAGAGCAGGAAGAGCAGATGGTCGGTCCCGTCCAGGATGTGGGAGAAGCCCAGGGCCACGAAGCTGAGCGCGGCCTGGTGCCAGCGCGGATCGAGCCGGACGAGGCCCGGATCGCCCGCGAGCTCGAAGGCGCGCACGCCGCCCCCCGGAGGGAGGAAGCGAAGAACGGTGACCACCCGCAATCCCAGCGGGGCGAACGCGGGGTGGATCGAGAACCGGGACGCGGGCGACTCGATCGCGTACTCGAGCCACACGTCGAGCATCCCCTGGGGCCAGGGCAGCTCCTCGTCGGCGTCCAGGGGCGCGCCCCCGAGGTGCGCCGCCGCGTCTTCGTAGGTTCCGAAGCTCCGGTCCGAAGGCAGAGAGACCCGGATGGCCACGATCCGCGGGGCTCGGAGGCGAGCATCGTTCTCGAAGACCTCGAGGGGATCGACGATCCACCGCCGGGCCGCGTTTTCGAGTACGGGTTGGGCGCGGACCAGGTCCAGGTAGCCCCTTTCGCGCGTCGGGTAGTCCACGTCCCGCAGGGCGACGAGGGGCACCCGCAGCAGCAGATGGAGGTGCTGACCCTCGGGCTTGAGGAAACCCTGCACGGTCACCTCCGGCGCGATCTCGTGAGCGGGGGCCGAAGCGGCCAGACCCAGGGCGAGCGTAACGGCGCCGGCCCTGAAGGCGGCACGGCTCATGAAGCCCTCACGGGGGACCGGTCGGGGCGGCAAGTGGCGGGCATGGTCTCGGGGGTTCCGCGACAATGTATACTCCGCTCTCTCACGGACCGGTAACGACGGCATCCTTGTCGAGGCAAAGGGGGGCGAAGCCCATGACTCCTTCGAAGCCGAGGTTCCACGCCGGTTTCGCCTTCGTCGCCGTGCTCGTCGCCCTCGGCGCCGGGCACGCTCTGCTCCAGAAGGCCGCCACCGCGGAGGCGGCGGCGGCGCTCCAGGCCCCGAGCTTCGAAGTGGACCCCTTCTGGCCGAAGCCCCTGCCCAACCATTGGCTCCTGGGGTCGACCATCGGGGTGGCGGTCGACGGCCAGGACCACGTATGGATCGTCCATCGGGGCGGGAGCACCCTCAACGCGCGGACCGAGATGAGCGCCGGGACCACCCCGCGCACCGCGGAGGAATGCTGCCTGGCCGCGCCTCCCGTCCTCGAGTTCGATCCCTCGGGCAACCTCGTCGGACATTGGGGCGGTCCCGGCGACGGCTACGAGTGGCCCGCCTCGAACCACGGCATCGCCGTCGACCACAAGGACAACGTCTGGATCGGGGGCAACGACAAGAAGGACGCCCAGGTCGTGAAGTTCACCAAGGGGGGAAGGTTCCTGATCCAGTTCGGGCACCAGGGCAAGAGCACGGGCAGCCAGGACACCGAGAACTTCGGGCAGGTGGCCAAGATCTTCGTGGACCCGAAGGCCAACGAGGCGTACATCGCCGACGGGTACGGCAACCACCGCGTGGCCGTCATCGACGCGGACAGCGGCAAGTTCAAGCGCTACTGGGGCGCCTACGGCAACAAGCCCGACGACACCGACCTCGGCAACTACGACCCGGAGGCCCCGCCCGCCCAGCAGTTCCGCAACCCGGTGCACTGCGCCGAGCTCGCGAACGACGGGCTCGTGTACGTCTGCGACCGTGCCAACGACCGCATCCAGGTGTTCCAGAAGGACGGCAAGTTCGTCAAGGAGGTCTTCATCGCGAAGAAGACCCTGGGCGACGGGTCGGTCTGGGACATCGCCTTCTCCCGGGATCCCCGGCAGACGCTACCTCTACCTGGCCGACGGCAAGAACGAGAAGGTCTACATCCTGGACCGCGACACCCTCCAGATCCTCACCAGCCTTCGGCGACGGCGGTCGTCAGCCGGGACAGTTCTTCGGCGTGCACAGCATCGCCACGGATTCGAAGGGCAACATCTACACGACCGAGACCTACGAAGGGAAGCGCCTCCAGAAGTTCGTGTACAAGGGCCTGCGTCCGGTCACGAAGCCGAGCGGGGGCGTGCCCTGGCCCGGGGCATCCTCGGACTAGCTCACCGGACCCGGCGTGAAGGGTCAACTGCCCGGGTATCGTGCCGCCTTGCCCCGGAGACTCTTCCCGGAACGTTGGTGCCGAGCCATCGCTTCCCGGCCGTAGTCCTGCTCGGCCAGGTACGCGTTGTGGGTGTGGCACATCAGGCAGATGTTCCGTGGGCTGCGGTCGCCACCCAGGCCATGGGGGTGCCGGTGATGATATTCGAGCCGGCCGCGCTCCGGGCATCGTCTTCCCTGTCTGTCCACGTAGCGGCATTGGTGTCCGTCTCGCTCGCTCACCGTGCGCCTTACCGCGGCCGGGATGTAGCGCGAGGGCGAGGAGCGCTCGGTCTCGAGTCCTTTTCTGGGAGCCTTGGTCTTCGCGAACCGCCTGGCTTCGAGCCGTTCGAGCTTTTCGGTAACCGCGACCTCGATGATCGCGGCCAGATTGCCGTCGGGAACCTTTGACCGCATCAGGGCCCTGAGTCGTTCCAGCTTGTCGTGGAGCTCGGCGCCGGCGGTGAACTGGACCTTGTAGCGGGCCGGGCCCAGAGGCTGGACGAACGCGGCCGCGATCGGGGTCGGCTCGACTGGAAGGAAAGAGCCGTCGCGGCAACCAACTCGGTCCGGGATGGGTAGAACGGTAACTCCGTCCAGACGGAGCTCGGGGACCAGTGTCCCCACTCCATGGGGATGCAGCTTGAGGACTCCACAGTCCGGAGGGGGGGGAAGCCACTCCGGGAGCTTCCTCATCACCGTCGGAGCGTCCGGTCGGGGCCGGAGCTCGGCAATCAGCTCTTCGACCCGACGCTTGGACCGGTGGGTGGCCCGTTCCAGGAGGGTATCCCGGTTTTCCGGGGTGAGGTGCGGAGCCAGCTTGGCGATGGCGGTCAGGTGCAGGCGGCCGTCGGCGAGCATGGTCAGGAGGATGGGGTGCACGCGCGACGCGCGGGCCGCCGCGATGCGCAGGTAGGCCTCCGCCTCCGAGAGGTGGAGGACATCGGTGCAGTAGGCGAACATCGAAGGCGAGGCTTCTCGCGCATAGAGCTTCCGATCGTCCACCTCGGCGATGTGGGCGACGAGGTCACTCTCGACGCGGCGGGACTGCCGCAGGAGCTCGGCCAGGCGGCGCGGCAGCTCGTCGTCGGGGATCGATTCGAGCGGGTGCTTGCTCTCCACGGACACGATACTAAACGGAGAGGTGGACACGCCGGGACCGGTCGCTACAAATTTCAGATGGATTCGTTAGGCGTCGAGCGACCGCGCTCGGGGGTGTGTTGAGGGGAGGGGATCCGCCTACTTCTTGACGTACTTCTTCAGCGCCTTGCGGGCCGACCTCGGCCCCGTAGACGTTGCCCTGAGCATCCGCGGCCACTCCTTCCGCGTTGCTCGTCACCACCTTCTCGGGATCGGGCTCGGTGTCGGGGATGAAGGCCGTGACCTTGCCGTCCTTGGCGCCTCCGACCCGGATGCCCCGCTTCCAGCCCGGGTTGACCTTGCCGTTCGACTCCGAGTCGGCCACGTAGAGGACGTCGTTCCTGTCGATGTAGATCCCGCTCGGCCGGCTGAACTGCTTCCACTCGTCGAGGAACTTGCCGTCCTGGTCGAAGATCTGGATCCGGTTGTTGCCCCGGTCGGCCACGAAAAGCCGTCCTCGGGAGTCGAAGGCCAGCCCGTGGGGCGTCGTCGAACTCGCCGGGGAGAGCGCCCTGCTTCCCCCAGGCCTTGATGAACTTCCCCTCCTTCGAGAACTTCACGATGCGCATGTTGGTGTTCTCGTCGTGTCCGTCGGCGACGAAGATGTCGCCGTTCGCGGCCACCACCACGTCGGACGGCTGATTGAAGGTGTCGGGCCCGTCTCCCGCGACCCCCGCCTTTCCGAGGGTCAGCGAGACCTTGCCTTCCGGGCTGAACTTGAAGACCTGGTGCCCCTTCCCCTCCTTGGCCCGGGCGTCGGTCACCCAGACGTTGTCCTCCCGATCGACGTAGATGCCGTGCGGAAAGACGAACACCCCGGCGGCGAAGCTCTTGACCAGCCGGCCCTCGGGATCGAACTTGAGCAGGGCGGGCAGCTCCGAGCCGGCGCAGGTGTTCGCACCGCACCTCTCCGCCACCCAGACGGACTTCCCGTCACGATCGATCTCGACGGCGCTCGTGGATCCCCAGGTCCGCCCTTCCGGCATCTTCGCCCAGCCCTCCACCGTTCGATACGGGTTGGGCTCCGAGTTGGGGGCCTGCGCCGCGACCGATCCCGACGCGGCCAACGCCACGACGCCTACGACCAACCCTCGAACTTGCGTTGCCTGTCGCATCGCCCCTCCCCGAGAAATGAGTGCGCCGCGTATTCTCCACCTGCTCCCGGCTTTTTTGAAGGGCCGGCCACGGTAGGGGTGATATCCTCTCGGGCCGATGGTCGCCCGAGGAGTCCTGGTCGCGGGTCTCGCCCTCGCCGCCCTTCCGGGCCGCGCTCAGCCCGCAGCGGGCGCGGGCGCGGCCGACCTGGTGCTGCTCGGGGCCCGGGTCTACACCCTCGAGCCGGCCCAGCCCTGGGCCGAGGCGGTTGCCGTGCGCGGCGACCGCATCCTCAAGGTAGGGACCCGCGAGGAGGTGCGCCCGCTCGTACGCGAGGGGCGCACGCGCGTGCTCGAGCTCGAAGGCCGCCTGGTGCTGCCGGGCTTCATCGACAACCACACGCACTTCGACTCCGCGGGACGGCTGCTGCTCGGCCTCAACCTCCTCGAGGTGGACGAGCCGGTCGAGTTCCGCCGGCGCGTCGGCGAGGCCGCCGCCCGCCTGCCTCCAGGAGCGTGGCTCGTGGGCGGCGACTGGGGGGCCTACGGGGCCTGGGCCAAGGGCTCGACCGGCGCCCCCGCGGGCACGCCGCGGCCACCGGAGTTCCTCCCCACCAGGGACCTGATCGATTCGACGAGCGCCGATCATCCCGCTCTGATCGGCCGGTTCGACGGGAAGCTCCACCTCGCCAACACCCTGGCCCTTCGCGCGGCCGCGATCACCTCGACCACGCGCGACCCGGAGGGCGGAGAGATCCTGCGCGGCACGGACGGCGAGCCGAACGGCCTGCTGCGGGGGACGGCGGCGAAGCTCGTCGAGGCGGTCATCCCGCCTCCCGCCTACGCGCAGCGGCGGGCCGAGGCCCAGCGCGCCCTGCAGGAGGCGCGCCGCTACGGCGTCACCACCATCCACGACAACGTGCCCAACCTCGACCAGCTCCAGCTCTTCTACGACCTCCAGAAGGCGGGCGAGCTGACCTCGCGGGTGTGGGCCCGGATGTGGCTCTCGGAGTGGGAGCGCGAGCGCGACCACATTCGAAGGAACGCCGTGCCCGCGGTGGCCGGAGGCTGGGGCGACGACATGATCCGCCTCGGCGGCCTCAAGGCCTGGGTGGACGGCATCATGGGCAACTCGACCGCGCTCTTCTTCGCGCCCTACACGAACGCGCCCGATTCGTACGGCCGGCTGCGCCCGGTGATGTTCCCGGAGGGAAACCTCTACCGGCTGATCAAGGGCGCCGACCGCGCCGGCTTCACCGTGACCGTCCACGCCATCGGTGACCGCGCGAACCGCATCCTGCTCGACACCTACGAGCGCGTGTTCGCGGAGAACCCGCCCCGCGACCGGCGCTTCCGCGTGGTCCACGCCCAGGTGATGGAGCCCGAGGACCAGCGCCGCCTCGGCCGCCTGGGCCTCGTGGCCGAGGTCCAGCCCTACCACGCCATCGACGACATGCGGTGGATGGAAGAGCGCATCGCGTCCCGCGCGGAGAACGCCTACGCCTTCCGCGGCCTCATGAACGGGGGGGCCGCGATGAGCTTCGGCTCCGACTGGCCGGGGACCAACGCCTCCTACTACCCCATCAACCCGCTGCTCGGGATCTACGCGGCGGTGACGCGCCAGACCCTCGAGGGCAAGCCCGAGGGCGGCTGGTTCCCGCGCCAGCGCCTCGCCCTCGAGGACGCGGTGCGATTCTTCACCTGGAACAACGCCTACGCGACCTTCGAGGAGGGCAGCAAGGGCTCGCTCGCGGAGGGCAAGCTCGCCGATCTCGTGGTGCTGGACCGGGACATATTCGCCCGCCCCCCCCGCGAGCTGGTCGAGACCCAGGTGCTCTACACGATCCTGGGGGGCAAGGTCGTCAAGGCCCCCGACTCGCCGTAGTGAGCCCCTAGCGGAGGAGCCGTGGTCCTCTCTCGTCGGTCATTCCTCCAGGCGGGTACGGTCACCGCCGGGCTGTCCCTGGCCTCACGGATCGTGGCCCGGGCGGCCGTCGACTCTTCCTTCGATCCCTGGATCGAGGTCTCCGCCGCCAACCTGCGCCACAACGTGGACGAGGTGGCACGCCTCGTCACGCCGCGGCCGATCCTGGCCGTGGTCAAGAACAACGGCTACGGCCTCGGGGTGGCGAACGTGGCCAGGGTGATGGAGCCGGCGGCCGCCGTCTCCGGTTTCGCGGTGGTCAAGCTGGCCGAAGCGGTGGCGCTGCGCGAGGCCGGGATCAAGAAGCCGGTCCTGCTCATGGGGCCCTTCGACGAGGAGGGCCTCGACGAGGCGTTGGCCCGCGACATCATGCCCATGGTCTACACGCCGATCGGCGACGTCCTGGACCGCCTCGCGACGCGGAGGGGTCGAAAGGTCGCGATCCACGTCTGCGTCGACACCGGCATCGGCCGGGTGGGCGTGCCCTACGCGCAGGCGGCCCCCCTCGTCCGGGACCTCGTCGCGCGCTCCCCCGTTCGGCTCGAGGGCGTGATGATGACGTTCACCGAAGACCCGGCCTTCGACCGCGAGCAGCTCGCCCGCTTCCAGTCGCTCTGCGCGGAGCTCGAAACGAGCGGCGTCCGCCTGGGCACGCGCCACGCCGCTTCCAGCTTCGGCCTCTTCCAGCACAAGGACGCGTTCCTGGACATGGTCCGGCCGGGGATGGCCCTCTACGGGATGTACCCGGAGCCGGAGTTCCGCCCGGCCGGCATCCTGGACCTCCGGCCCGCCGTGAGCCTCAAGGCACGCGTGATCTACGTCAAGCGGCTCCGCGCGGGCGACAGCGCGGGCTACAACCGCGCGTACGTGGCGGAGCGCGACGTCTGGGTGGCCACCCTGCCCGTGGGCCACGCGGACGGCCTCCCCCGGGTGGCGGCCAAGGGCGGGCGGGTGCGGATCGGCGGCAACCTGTACCCCTTGATCGCCACCGTCTCCGCGAGCCACTCGATCGTCGAGATCGGACCAGAGCCCCGCGTGGCGGTAGGGGACGTGGCCACCCTGTTCGACGCCCAGGAGGGCTCGCGGCCCGAGGACCTGGCCGCGGCCTGCGGCAGCTCGGTCTACGACCTCGCGATGCACTTGAACCCGCTGCTGCCGCGGCGCGTGATCTAGCGGCTCCTCGGTTCGCGTCAGGCTCCGACCACTCGGGCTCTTCTACAGGGTGCCCTTCCTCATCTCCTCCAGCAGGTAGTCGGTCGAGCGCACGGTCAGGGCCATGATGGTGAGCGTGGGATTCTGACATCCGATCGAGACGAAGCCCGCGCCGTCCATCACGAAGAGGTTCGGGACGTCGTGGGCCTGCTGGAACCGGTTCAGCACCGACTTCTCCTTGTCGTGGCCCATGCGCGCCGTACCCAGCTCGTGGATGCCCCAACCGGGTACGCGATCGCGCTCCAGGAACGGCCGGATCTTCCGGCCGCCGGCCGCGTCGAGGGCCTCCGCCGCCGACTGCATCATGTCGAGCGCCATCGTCCGCTCGTTCTCCCGCCACGCCATGTGGAACCGCAGGACAGGGATCCCGAACACGTCGCTCACGTTGTCGTCGATCTCCGCGTAGTTGTCGTAGTAGGGCAGGCACTCTCCGAAGGCTTCGAGGCCGAAAGTGACCTCGGGCTCGAGCACGGCCTTCTTGTAGGCCTCTCCGAAGCCGGGGGCCCGGAAGCGGAAGCTCGCGCTTCCCCCGCCCTGGTAACCGTAGCCGCGGAGGAAGTGTTTGCTGGGCGGGCCGTCCTTCGTGTTCCGGAAGCGGATGACGTAGATGCCGTCCGGGCGGTTGGGCCCGTTCACGCTCGGCTTCTCGTACTTCGCGAGCTCGGGGAACTCCGCGACCGCTCCCCCCGCCGCGTTGTGGTCCATGAGGTAGTGACCGAGGACGCCGCTCGAGTTCGCGAGCCCGTTCGGATCCTGCTCGCTCTTCGAGTTCAGCAGGATCCGCGTCGACTCCAGGGCCTGCGCCGAGAGCACCACCACCCTCGCGTAGACCTCCTTCGCCTCCCGCGTCACACGATCGATGTACAAGACACCGCGCGCCTTGTGCGTCGCCGGATCGACCAGGACCTTGTAGACCATCGCGTTCTGCACGAGGGTGCAGTTCCCGCTCCGCAGCGCGTCCGCCACCGTCGTGAACGCCGCGTTGAAGTACGAGTGCGTCGCGCACCCGCGCTCGCACGGACCGCAGTAGTGGCACGGCTGCCGCCCGTTCGTCGCCTTCGTCAGGTTCGCGGACCGCCCGAGCGTCAGCGTCCAGCCCAGCTTCTTCTTCATCACGTCCCGAAGGTGCCGCTCCACGCACCGCATCCCCATCGGCGGCTGGAACTTTCCGTCCGGCAGCTCGTACACCCCTTCCTCGATGCCCGTGATCCCGACGTACTCGTCCACGATGTCGTAGTACGGAGACAGGTCCGCGTACGACAACGGCCAGTCCTCCCCGAACCCGTCATGAGACGCCGCCTTGAGATCCAGGTCCGACAGCCGATAGCTCTGCCGCCCCCACACGTTCGTCCGCCCTCCGACGACCTGCATCCGCCCCTGCCACGAAAAGCCCGTCCCCTTCGCCACCGTGTACGGCTCTTCCAGGTCGTTCCGGAACCAGTCGACGTTCCATTCCATGCACGCGTAGCAGTCCTTCTGCACCGGACGCGTCCGCCGGATCACCTCGGGGGCCTGGTCGCGATACTTCAGGCTGAAGGCGGGGACGTGTTCCTTGTAGTCCGCGTCCGTCAAGGCCCGGCCGGCGTCCAGGAGTCCGACCTTGACCCCCGCTTCCGACAGGCGCTTCGCCGCCCAGCCTCCGGACGCTCCGGAGCCCACCACGATCACGTCGAACGTTGGGCCCGTCCCGCTCTGCATGGCTCTTCCCGCCCGCCGCGCGAGGCTAGCAGCCGCCGTCGTGCAGGGTCAAGCGGAGGGCCTCACGCGACCCGCGGAGCGCGCGTTCGTTGACCGCGCGCCCGTTCCTGAAGATAGTTCACCTGCCCACGTCCCTGAGGAGGTGCTCATGAAGCGGCTCCCGATGCACGGCCTGCTCGCCGCGCTCGCCCTCGTTCTCCCCCGCATCGCGGCCGCGGAGGGCACGGGCGACGTCGAGTGGGCCTACTGGGGCGGCGACGAGAGGAGCAGCCGCTACTCGCCCCTGACCCAGATCGACGCGTCGAACTTCGGCTCGCTGCAGGTGATGTGGCGGTGGAAGGCCGCGAACTTCGGCCCCGAGCCCGACCCCCTCTACCGCGCCACGCCGATCTACGCGAACGGCAAGCTCTACACGGTCGCCGGCTATCGCCGCACCGTGGTCTGCATCGATCCGCCGACGGGCGAGACGCTCTGGATGTTCCGGGAGAAGGAAGGCCCGCGCTGGGTGGCCTCGACGCGCAAGAACTACGGCAAAGGCGTGGCCTTCGCGGTCGTCGGGGGCCGGCCGGTCATCTACGTGGCCACTCCCGGGTACTACCTGTGGGCGCTCGACGCCGACACCGGCCAGCCCCTGCCCTTCTTCGGCAACAACGGTGTGGTCGACCTCCACCTCGGCCTCGGTCCGTACTCCATCGATCCCGACCGGGGAGCCCTCGACTGGGGCGACATCACGACGTCGTCCGCGCCCATCGTGGTCAACGGTGTCGTCGTGGTGGGCGCCTCCCACGACCGCGGCTACTACCCGGAGAACCGCGAGAACATCCCGGGCATCATCCGTGGCTACGACGCGAGGAGCGGGCGCATGCTCTGGCGCTTCGACCCGATCCCCAAGCCGGGGCAGCCGTTCCACGACACGTGGGAGGACGGCTCGTGGAAGTACACGGGCAACGTGTCGCCCTGGGCGCCCCTCTCCGCCGACTCGAAGCTCGGGCTCGTCTACGTTCCCACCGACACGCCCACGAACGACTACTACGGAGGCAGCCGCCCCGGGAAGAACGTCTACGGCACGAGCCTCCTCGCCCTCGACGTCAAGACGGGCGCGCTCAAGTGGTTCTACCAGCTCGTGCACCACGACATCTGGAACATGGACCTGCCCGATGCGCCGCATCCGATCGACCTCACGATCGACGGCCGGCGCATCCCCGCGATCGTCCAGGCCACGAAGCAGGGCTGGCTCTACGTCTTCAATCGCGAGACGGGCGAGCCGCTGTGGCCGATCGAAGAGCGGCCGGTTCCGCAGTCCGACGTGCCCTTCGAGAAGACGTGGCCGACCCAGCCATTCGTGACGAAGCCGGCTCCGTTCGAGCAGCAGGGGATCACGGAGAACGACCTCATCGACTTCACACAAGCGCTCCGCGCCGAGGGCCTGCGCATCGCGCGGCAGTACCGCATGGGACCGCTCTTCAGCCCGGCCTCGCGCAGGAAAGCGCCGGACGGCACGCAGGGGACGTTCATGGTCCCGAGCTCGAACGGCGGCGCCAACATCCCGGGGGGCGCGGTGGTCGATCCCGAGACGGGCTGGGTGTACGTGGCCTCGCAGCACAGCTACGAAGCGCTCTCGCTCGTCCCCGCCCGCGAGAGGTACCCGAACGGCAAGGCGTGGCCGGGCTGGGGCAGCGAGGACGGAGGCGTCACTTCCCTCTACGTGACCGACAACGCGGCGGGCATGTACGGGCCACGCGGCGGACCGGGCCTCGAGCCCCTGCCCCTGCTCAAGCCGCCCTACGGGCGGATCGTGGCCTACGACCTGAACCGCGGCGACATCGTGTGGCAGATCCCGAACGGGGAGACGCCGGCTTTCGTCCGAAACCATCCCGCGCTCAAGGGCGTGAAGCTCGGCAACACCGGCCAGGACTCCCACGCGAACCTGCTGGTCACGAAGACGCTGCTCATGTACGGCGAGGGCCGGGGGGGCGAGCCGCACTTCCGCGCGGTCGACAAGAAGACGGGCAAGGAGCTCGGGAAGGTGGACATCCCGGCGCGAACGAACACCGCGCCCATGACCTTCATGCACGAGGGCCACCAATACATCGTGGCCGCGATCTCGAGCGAGAGCGTGCCCGCCGAGCTCGTGGCCCTCGCCTTGCCCGAGGCCCGGCCGGGACACGTCGCCCCCACGCCGGGCCATCCTTCCGAGAGCCTGCCTCCCGCGCGGGCCAGGACGAAGCCCTCGCGGTGACGCCCACCTGCCGTGCCCGTCCTCAGGCGAGGCCCGCGCGACGAAGGACGTGAAAGGCGGCCAGGACGAGCCACCATGAGCCGACCAGCCGAAGTAGCCCTCGTTCACGACCCGTCCGTCACGAAATCCGGGTGGCCGCTGCCTCCGGGTCGCGCCGAGGCCTTCCAACAAGCCGGTCACTGGCACGGTGAGCGCCGCGTCGGTAAAATGGTCGATCGCGATGATTGAGGAAACGCCCGCCCGACGATCCGATTCATCCGAGAACGCCAGCTTTCTCGCGCGATCGACGGCTCGGATCAAGGCGCGTCTACAAACGATCGTGGAGCCGCTGTCGGCCAAGGCCCGAATTGCCGTCGGCCTGGGGGTGCTCGCATCCTTCCTGGTGGGAATCGCCCTGTTCTTTTCCTCCCCCTCGGCCACGCTGAAGGTCGTCTGTCGTCACGATTTTCGGAGCGTCGAGCTCACGATCGCGATCGACGGCGATGTCGTGCTCACCGACACCCTGACCGGGACCGTCAAGAAGTGGCTCGGCGTGGTGGAGAAGACAGGCGGGACCTACGCTCGAGCGATGCCCGTGGCCCCGGGGAAGCACGTGGTCGAGGTTCGATTACGTGCTCCGGGCTACGACACGGCGCGAACCATTCGGGGCGATTTTCGCAGCGGTAAGGAATACACCCTGAGCGTCGATTCCGGACGCGACCTCGGGCTGTCCTTGCGAAGCGCGGAAGGCGAGGCAGTCACCGCCGAAGCGGGCGCAAGCGGCTCCTGGCTCAACTACGGCCGCTCCCTCCTCTTGACCATCTTTGGCTCCATCGTCTCCGCCACCATCGGCGTCCTCGTGCAGGCCGTCCTTCGTTCGCGCAAGAACCCGTTGTTCGGATCGAAGGAGATTGGCCAGGACAATTCCCAGGGTCGTCATTAGCCAGGTCTCCCGTCCTCAGGCGAGGCCTGCGCGACGAAGGACGTGAAAGGCGGCCAGGACGAGCCACCATGAGCCGACCAGCCGGAAGAGCCACAGGACCGCGGCGCTCCCGATCAGCGCCTGGAGGTGTAGCGGAAAGGGCGCCCGGAGCTGGTCGAGCGCAGGGGGAGCGGCGCTCCCGAAGCGAAGGGCCAGGGTCAGCACGCAGACCGCAATGACGAAGCGAAAGAGGTTCACCGCGTCGAGGTGGGTCGCGCCATCGAGGTATCCCCGGTCCGCGGCGAGCGACAACGGCAGGAATGACAGCAACGTCCCGAGGATCCCGGCCTGGAGCGAGCGGGCGTGGGCGTCGGCCCAGCCGAGCAGACGCGCGCTCCGCTCGGCATGCTCCGCACCGCAGGCGCGCCAGGTCATGGCGCCCAGGGGATCTCGAACCTCGAGCCGCGGTCCGGCGCGGGCGGCGCCGCCGCACCACAGGCAGCGCACCGGGGCATGACGCAGGGCAAAGGGCCGCGCGTAGAGGCGGTGAGTCACCATGAGCACGATCCCGAGACCCATTGATCCCGGGACGCCCACGGGCGCCCGGGTGAAGAGCCACAGGACGAGCGGCACCGGTAGGAAGAGCAGGAGGCCGAGAGCGCGCGTCATCGCGGAGCCACGCGAGGAGTAGTATCACGCCCTTCGGGGTGCCAAATGAGACCAACCTGGCCGCTGCTGATCCTTCTCACCCTCTGGCCGGACCCGGCCATTGCCCAGGGCTCGGAGTCCGCGAAGGCCTCGCTCATCGCGCGGGGGAAGGCGCTCGAGCTCGAGACACCCTACGAGCCGCCGCCGGGCGACGCCCTGAGCCACCACACCGCGGGGTTCGCGAAGGTGATGTGCTCGGCGGTGTTCGTCACCGGCCTCGACCCCGATTTCGCGGCCGAGAACGTCGGCTACTTCACGGCCCCCTACGAGGAGCGCGCGAAGGTCGGGAAGCCGGTGGTGGATCGGGCGGCCAAGGAAGTTCGCATCACGATGCCCGACGGGAAGGCCCGCGTCGCGCGCTACGTGGGCGATCAAGGCTGCGTCACGCTGCCGGAGGGCGAGACGGCGCTCCGCTACACGCCCCGGAAGATCGAGAAGCGGCTCCCCGATCCCCGGACGACGGCGTGGCCGATGGGAGACGCGCTCCCCCGCGAGCCGCTGCCGCCGGGCCTGGACGCGGCCAGGCTGAAGCGCGCGGTGGACGCGGCTTTCGAGCCCGCCGCCTCCCTGACCGCCGCTTTCGTCGTCACCTGGAAGGGACGGCTCGTGGCCGAGCGCTACGGGCCCGGCATCACGTCGAGCACGCCGCTCGAGAGCTGGTCGATGGGCAAGAGCCTGACCGCGACGCTCATGGGCATCCTCATCCGACAAGGCGTCTACGACTTGTGGCAGGGGGCGCCGATCCCCGAATGGCAGGGCCCCGGCGATCCGCGGGCGGCGATACGCATCGCCGATCTCCTGCGCATGTCGAGCGGGATCAGGATCCGGGCGCCGCTCGACCCCGACTTCGATCCCCAGGGTCCGTATCCCGATCACCTCTACCTCTACACGGGGGGTGTCGACTCCTTCCACTACGCGGCGACGCGCCCGCCGCAGTGGCCGCCCAACACGATCGGGCGCTACCGCAACACCGACCCCGTCCTCGTGAACTATCTCGTTCGCCTCGGCGTCACCAAGCGCGGCCTCGACTACCTCTCCTTCCCGCAGCGCGCGCTCTTCGACAAGCTCGGCATCGGCACCATGGTCATGGAGACCGACCCCTACGGGAACTTCCTGACCCAGGGGTACGAGCTGGCATCGGGGCGCGACTGGGCCCGCCTCGGCAACCTCTACCTGCAGGACGGCGTCTGGAACGGCGAGCGCATCCTGCCCGAGGGTTACGTGAAGTTCGTGAGCACGGTTGCCCCCGCCTGGGCGGCGGACAAGCGCCCGATCTATGGCGGCTTCTTCTGGATCAACGGCACGGGCGGGCTGCCCGTTCCGAAGGAGGCCTACTTCATGTCCGGCGCGGGCGGTCAAACGACCCTCGTCGTCCCCTCGCACGACCTCGTGGTGGTGCGTCTCGGCCACTTCAAGGGCAGCGGTGCGGCGGGGGGAAGCTTCGCCCGCGCGCTCGCCTTGCTCATGGAGTCGGTGCCCCGGCGACCCTGACCACGTCGATCGATACGGAGGTGATCATGCGAGTGCGACTGGCATTGCTGACCGCTCTCGGCCTCGCGGCGGGCGCCCGCGCGGAGGAGGCGCGCCGCGTCCCCGGTCTCACGATGGCCGGCCGCTCCACGGTCTACGCGCCCCACGGGGTGATCGCGACCAGCCAGCCCCTGGCCAGCGCGGCGGGCCTCGCCGTCTTCCAGCGCGGGGGCAACGCGGTCGACGCCGCCGTCACCGCCGCGGCGGTCTTGAGCGTCACCGAGCCGATGATGACCGGGATCGGCGGCGACATGTTCGCGATGGTCTGGGTGGCGAAGGACCGCCGCCTGGTCGGCCTCAACGGCAGCGGCCGGGCCGGGGCCCGGGCCTCGCGCGCGGAGCTGGTGAAGCGGGGCCGCAAGGAGATGCCCTCCCACGGCGCGGAGGCGGTCACGGTCCCCGGCGCGCTCGCCGGGTGGGCCGCGTTGCTCGGCAAGTACGGGACGATCTCGCTCGCCGAGGCCCTCGAGCCCGCGATCCAGATCGCCGACGAAGGCTTTCCCGTGACCCCGGTGATCGCGCGCGACTGGGAAGAAGCGAGGCCGCTCCTCCAAACGGACGAGGAGGCCAGCCGTCTCTACCTCGTGGACGGAGAGCGGGCGCCCAGAGCCGGGGACTGGTTCCGGAACCCGGACCAGGCCGCGACGTTCCGGCAGATCGCGAAGGAGGGGCCGGGCGCGCTCTACGGGGGCACGCTCGGCCAGCGGGTCGTTGCCCACCTCGAAAAGAAGGGGGGCTTCCTCACGCTGGACGACCTCAAGAGCCACCACGCGGACTGGGTGACGCCGATGAGCGTCCCCTTCGCCGGCTACCGCCTCTACGAGCTTCCCCCGAATGGGCAGGGCATCGCGGCCCTGGAGATGCTGAAGATCCTGGAGGCCTACGACCTCGAGGCGATGGGACACAACACGCCTGCCTATCTTCACTGCCTGATCGAGGCCCGGAAGCTCGCCTACGCCGACCTGCGTCGGTTCGTCGGCGACCCCGCGGCCATGAAGACTCCCGCCACACACCTGCTCTCCGACGACTTCATCGCGGAGCGGCGCTCCCGCCTCGACCCGAAGCACGCCACCGCGCGCGTCCAACCCGGGCCCGCCGCGACGGCGAGCGAGACCATCTACCTGACCGCCGCGGATCGGGACGGCAACATGGTGTCGTTCATCAACAGCCTGTACGACGCGTTCGGCTCCGGAATCGTGGTACCGGGCACCGGCTTCGCGCTCCAGAACCGGGGCGCGGGCTTCACGATGGACGAGGGCCTGCCCAACACCATCGCTCCCGGGAAGCGGCCGTTCCACACGATCATCCCCGCCTTCGTGACGAAGACGGGACCGGGCGGCGAAGAGCCCTGGATGAGCTACGGCGTCATGGGCGGAGACATGCAGACCCAGGGGCACGTCCAGGTGCTGCTGAACCTGCTCCTCTTCGGCATGGACCTCCAGGCCGCGCTCGACGCGCCGCGTTTCCGCCACCTGCGGGGGAATCAGGTCGGGCTCGAGCCTCCCTTTTCGAATGCCGTGAGAGACGCGCTCACCGCCATGGGGCACGAGGTCGTCGAGCTTCCCGCCGGGGAGGCCGGCGGCGCGCAGGCGATCGTCCGGCTGCCCAGGGGCTGGGCCGCGGCCTCCGACCCCCGCAAGGACGGGATGGCCCTCGGCTACTGACCCGTCGCTTGCGAGTAGACTTCGATTCGATTCATGGAGGTTACGATGACTCAGGCCCCGACCCGGAACCCGCGGCGTGAGTTCCTGTCCCGCGGCGGGAGCGCGCTCGCCGTGCTCTCCTTCCTCGACTCGCCTCTCTTCGCCTGGGGGCGTACGGGCGAGACAACCATCCCCTTCCTCGACCAGCCGCCGAAGGCGCCGCTCGAGGGCTTGAATCAGCTCGACTGGCAGACCCTGGACTCCTGGGTCACGCCGAACGGAGGGTTCTTCGCCGTGGGGCACTACGGCATCCCGGAGATCGAGGTTCAGACCTGGAAGCTCGAGATTGACGGCCGGGTGGATCGGCCGCAGTCGTACTCGCTCGCCGACATCCGGTCGCTCCCGAGGAGGGAAGTGGTGTTCACGCTGGAGTGCTCCGGGAACAGCGGCTTCGACTGGTTCCAGGGAGGCATCGGCAATGCCCGCTGGGGAGGCGTACCCCTCGCCACCGTCCTCGAAGCGGCCGGGGTCAAGAAGGATGGGATCGAGGTGGTGTTCTACGGAGCCGACGGCGGCGACGCGACGGTCCCCTACATCGGTGGCCTCGGCGACAAGATGGGCGACATCGCCATGAAGGAGAACTTCGCACGCAGCATGTCCCTTTCGGAGGCGATGGAACCGGCGAACCTGCTCTGCTACGAGATGAACGGCGCACCCCTGCCGAAGCCAAACGGGCACCCGCTCCGGCTGATCGCCCCGGGCTGGTACGGCATCGCCAACGTCAAGTGGTTGACGCGGATCGAGGTGCGGGCCAGTCGCTACGAAGGCACGTTCATGGCCACCCGTTACGTCACGGTGCGGGAGGAGCCTCGGCCGGGGGGCGGCAGCGTCTGGACGCGCAGCCTCGTGGGCCGCTCGCAGCTGAAGTCGGTCGTGGCCAAGGTCACCGTCAAGGATGGTCGCCATCGGATCTACGGAGCGGCCTGGGGCGCGCCCGTGGCGCGCGTCGAGGTCCGCGTCGACGACGGCCCGTGGACGGCGGCCACCGTCGACGAGGGTGGCAAGGACGAGTTCGCGTGGAAGTTCTGGCACCTGGACTGGGAGCGACCGGCCGCCGGTGCGCATCGCATCACCTCGCGCGCAGTCGATACCGCGGGTCAAACGCAGCCCGCTCCCGACGACTGGCGCATCGCCAAGAAGCGGACGTACTGGGAAGCGAACGGCCAGATCACCCGGATGATCCGGATCTGAGGGGCGTGAGCTAGCGGCCCACGGCGCCGCCGTCGGGAGCGCGACGGTCGGTGCCGCCCTCGAGCCCGCCCGCCGCGCTCACCACGATCCCCTGGGGGAGGCTGTCCCACGGCCAGCCTTCCTTGAGCGTGTGGCCGCGGGCGCGCAGGAGGGCCACGGTGTCCGGGGAGAGGCCGCGGGTTTCGTAGTCGATCTCGTCGGGCAGCCACTGGTGATGGACGCGCGGGGCGTCGATCGCCTCCTGGATGTTCATGCCGAAGTCCACCACGTTCATGATGACCTGGAGGACGGTGTTGATGATGTAGCGACCCCCGGGGGTGCCGATCACCATGAACACCTTGCCGTCGCGGGATACGATCGTCGGGGTCATGCTCGACAGCATCCGCTTCCCCGGCGCGGCCAGGTTCGCCTCGGTCCCGATCAGGCCCTGGTCGGTGGTGAGGCCGGGCCCCGCGTTGAAGTCGCCCATCTCGTTGTTGAGCAGGAACCCCGCCCCCGGGACCACGATCCGGGAGCCGTAATCTTCCTCCAGGGTGTAGGTGAGAGAGACGGCATTACGGTCCTTGTCCACCACCGACACGTGCGTGGTCTGCGCGCTCTCGGCGGCCCACTCGAAGCGATCGGGCGCCGAGGACGACGCGCGGTCCTCGCGGATCGTCCGCCGGAGGGCCGCCGCGTACTCTTTCGAGATCAATCGGTCCACGGGCATCCCGGAAACAAAGTCGGGATCGCCGAGGTAGCGCGCCCGGTCGGCGTAGGCCCGGCGGCCGGCCTCGGCGAGAAGATGGACGGTCGCCGCCGATCCGAAGCCCCTCTCCCGGAGGTCGTAGCCTTCGAGGACGTTGAGCATCTCCAGAAGCGCCGTCCCCCCGGAGCTCGGCGGCGGGATGCTCAAGACCTCGTACCCCCGGTAGGTCCCCCGCAGCGCGGCGCGCCGTTTCGGCCGGTAGTCGGCGAGGTCGGACCGGGTGACGAGGCCGCCTCCCCTCTGCATCTCCTTCTCGATCAGCTCGGCGGTTCGGCCGGCGTAGAAGCCCGCCGGTCCCTCGGTCGCGATCCGCTCCAGCGTTTCCGCGAGGTCCATCTGACGAAGGCGGTCGCCCGCCTCGTAGGGCGTCCCCTGGCGCGAGAACTGCGCGAGCGAAGCCGGGTAGCTCTTCATGTAGGGCAGCGCGTCTTTCAGGCTGCGGGCGAGCCTGTCCGTCACCGTGAAGCCGTCCCGGGCGAGGGCGATGGCGGGGTCCAGGAGGCGGGGCCAGGGGCGCGTGCCGTAGGTCTTCCAGGCGAGGTGGAGGCCGGCCACTGTCCCCGGCACCCCCACCGCGATGTAGCTGTTGTGGTGCCGGTCCTCGTCGTACCGGCCCTCGCGCAGGAACATCGTGGGGGACGCCGCGGCCGGAGCCGTCTCCCGGAAATCGAACGTTTCCGCCTCGCCCGCGGCCGAGCGATAGAGGAGGAAGCCCCCGCCGCCGATGTTGCCCGCGCTGGGGTGGACGACGGCGAGGGCGAAGGCCGTGGCCACCGCCGCGTCCATCGCCGTGCCGCCCTCTTCCAGCACCCGCGCCCCGACGGCGGAGGCCAGGGCGTTCTCCGAGACGACCATGCCGTTCCGCGCGCGCGCCGGCTGCGAGCCGGCGTGGAGGGGGACGGCGCCGGTGGCGAGCCCCAGGACGGGCGCCAGCCACCGGAGGTTCTTTCTCATCGCGCCGCTCCCCTCTGCTGCACGCCCGCGACCGCGCCCAGGATCAGGTTGTAGGCCGCCTTGCGGGAGAGGCCGTCCCGGTCCCGGTCGCCCGACGGCGTCGAGGCCACGCCGAACGCCGCGGCCTTCTCGTGCCTGAACATCTGGGTGAGGGCGGCCGCGAGCTCGAGGCTCGTGGGTCCGCCGGGCACGGTCAAGGGGTGACCCCTCACCTCTGGCGGGTCGAGAACGTCCATGTCGACGTGGATGTAGATGACGTCCGTGAGCTCCGAGAGCCGCCTCATCTGGCGGTCGACGTTCGTGGAGCGGGTCTTGATGTCCTCGGTGGAAAGGAGCTCGACCGCCGACCGGTCGAGCAGGTCCTGCTCGAGCGGGTCGGTGTCGCGGACGGCGGCGAGCACGATGTGCCGCTCGGGCAGGGCGGGGTCCAGGCCCGACTTCCGCCGGAGCCGCTCCAGGCCGAGGCCGGCCGAGATCGCGACCGGCATGCCGCCCAGCATCCCGGAGAGCGTGGTCTCGGGGGTGTTGAAGTCGGCGTGAGCGTCGATGAACACGAGCCCGACGCGCAGCGTCCGCGCCGAGGGGCCGGAGCGCTGAAGCCCGCCGAGCATGCCCATGAGGGCGCTGCAGTTGGCGAGGAGGCCGACGGGGAGGTAGCCCTCCCGGCGATCGGCGGCGACGATCCGGGCCAGCTGACCGTTGGCGAGGCCCAGGCGGTTCCACTCGCCGTAGGCCCTCTGCTCTTCCGGCGACAGGACCACGGTCGAGGTCGGCTTCAGCCGGCACCCTCGTCCCTCAAGCTCCTTTCCGATTCCCCCTTGCTCGAGGTAATCGGGGGAATCGGAAAGGTCCGGAAGGTTGCGCTCCCCGCGATAGGGCATCTTGACCAGCGCAACCGTCGGTCCTGACGAGGGCGATTGCGCCCACACACTCGCGTCGTGGCCGAGCAGCATGAGAAGCGCGAGCGGGCCTACGGGTCTCATCACTTGCCTCCTCCTCATTCGTCAGCGCATGCGGTCAAACAGCTCACGGTGGCCGGCCACGATCCGCTGCCGGGTGGCTTCGTTCACCTCGAGGCTCCAGTCACCGTGCTCGAAGGTGCCGCCGAGGAGGATACCGTCGCGGCGGGGGAACATGTACAGCCCGCCCTCGATCACGATGTAGTCGACCTCGGCCTGGGGCAGCAGGAACGTGAGCTGGCCCCGAACCGGCTCGAGCTCCTCGTCGCCGAAGAGCGCCTTGGCCCCGAGGCCCGTGCAGTTGAGAACGACGGGCTCGGGCAAATCTCGGACCTCTTCGCGGCTCTGGAGCTCGCGCACCGCGATCCGGCCTCCGGCCAGCCGCACCTCCCGCAACATCGCGGTCAGGTACACGGGGGGCTCGATGAGCATGGTGCTGAAGCGGCGGGCGTAGCGGGCGGCAAAGGGGTGCTCGTCGGGCCGCAGCTCGCGCTCCTCGGGATACAGGTCGGGAACGAGGCCGTGCTCCCACCACTCCCGAAGCGGCTCGTCGGAGAGCACGTAGTTCTCGATCCAGCGGATGCCGAACTCGGCCCCCGGGAGTTGCTGGAAGCTGCGGTGGGAGAGGTGGGCGGCCTGGGAGAGCAGCGCATCGAACTCCGACGTGCGCCGGGCAGGGTCCATGACCGAGGTGGGACTCCACTGTCCGCCCGCGATGTTCGACGTGGTGTGGGGCGGAAGGTCCTTCGCGTATATCGTGACCTCGGCTCCCCGCTGCTGCAGGAGGCGCGCGGTGGCCAGGCCCACGGCCCCGCAGCCGAGGACGGCGTAGCGCTTCTCCCCCGTCTTCCAGGCCTCCTCCACCGCCAGCTCGGAGGTGCCCCAGGAGAGGGTGATGCCGCCGCCCCCGTGGCCGTAGTTGTGGACGACCGTCTTGTCGCCCAGCTTCTCCGCTTGCACCCGAAAGCCCGACGGGCGGAAGGGCCGCAGGCCTACGACCGTGCGGATGACGCGGTCCTCCGAGACGCGCACGTGGGCCAGGGTCCTCTTCGGCTCGGGCCTCACCATCGAGGCCCCGCGCCGACCGGCACAGGCGGGAAGACCGACGCCGAGAGCGGCGAGGCCGGTCGCCCGGAGCATCACCCGCCGCGACAGGGGCCTCGAGATCATCGGCACCGCATTCTATGCCCCGGGGAGCGGCTCGAGCGCGGAGCGCGCCCACTCCCGGGGATCGTGGGCGGCAACTTCCTCCGGCTCTACCGGGACGTGACCGCGGTCTGGCCGATGCGCGCCCTATCCTCTCCCTTCCAAATGAGAAGAGCGGGGCTCACATCCGGTTGTTACCTTTCGTACTCGTTCCGGACCGAGTACGAAAAGTAACACTAGGTCCACGCCTCTAGGTGAAGAGCGTCCGCTGCCGGTCCTCACCCGCGCCGTGCTTCTCGGCGTGGGCGATGGCCCATTCGACCGGGTAGACCCGGAGCGTCCGGCCATCGGCCAGCACGTCCCTCTCTGCCTCGAACCCTCGGGCCTCCTTCGACAGCCGCGCGAGCTTGGCGCGGAGCGCGGCCGGGCTCCTGCTTCCCGAATAGCCCACGAGGGAAAGGCCCGCCCCCACGACCCGGTGGCAAGGCACGATCGGGTAGAGGGGGTTCGAGGCCATGATCTTTCCCACGTCGCGGGCCTCCGCTCCCGAGGCCTTCGCGATGTTGCCGTAGGAGGTGACGTATCCGATAGGGATGGCGGCGGCGACCTTCAGGACTCCCGCAAGAAGCTCACCCACGTGGTGGGTGGCCAGCGAGAAGCGCTTGTGCTCCTCGTGGCCGGCCTCGAGCTCCACCAGCAGGGCGATCGTCTGCTCCGTGAAGTCCGAAGGTTCTTCGTCGGCGACCCGATGGGCGACCCCCGACGGGAGGCTCCCCCGCAGGGCCCCCAGGGTCCTGGCCCGGGTCGAGCTCACGGCCGTGGCCACGAGTCCCTCGCCGGCATGGGCCACGCCGAACCACTTGCCGGCGACCTCTCTGGCGTGAATGACGACCATTCCCGGCACGCTCACATACCGAATGGGCTGAAGACTCAGACTACCACTCCTCAGGGCAGCCGCGCTCCGGGGGCGACGCGGTGCTTGACCGCGGGCAGCCGCCAGTCGAGGACGAGCCCTTCGCCGATCTTGGCCCGCGCGTCGTCGCCGTAGAGGCGCTCCACCAGGTACATCGCGGGGTCGTAGCTGCGCGCTCCCCCCACGCTCGTGACCGCCTTGCCGTCGTGGACGAAGATCACCCCGCGCTGCAGCTTCACCGCGGGGAACATCTTCGCGAAGCGGTCCTGATCGCCGGGGAAAGTGGTGGCCTCGAGGCCGTCGAGGAGCCCGGCCTTGGCCAGCACGAAGGCCCCGTCGCACAGCGACAACACGAGCTTCGCCTTGCGCCCCGTCTCGCGCACCCAGGCGATCAGGGCCGCGTCCTCGAGGTCCCTGTCCATGTTGTGCTCGGCGCTCGGGACCACGAGCAGGTCGATCGGGGGCGCGTTCGCGAAGGTGTAGTGGGGCGTGAGGGTGAGGCCCTCGAAGGTCCGCAGGGGCGCGGACCCTGGGGCCACGGTGAAGACCCGGGGCGCGTCCTTCGTGCGGAAGCGCACGTGGTCGAGCACGTCGTAGGGCGCCATCAGCTCGGAGTTGTAGACGCCGGGGAGGACGAGGAACCCGACCGTCCGCAGCGGGGGCGTCGCGGCCGCGGGCCGGACCCACGGACCGGCCGCGAGCAGGATCGGCAGAGCGACGGCACGGACGAGCGGCACGAGGAGGCGAGCCTTCATGAGCCGGATTCTAGTACCGGATGTCGCTTCGGCCCGCGGTCTGGCCGATGTGCCCGACCTTCTCCCCCAGGGTAAAGAACTCGCCGCTGCCCGCGGTCATCCCGAAGAACCGGGCCGCGGAGACGCGGAGACGGCCATCCTCGTCGCAGATCCCCTCGTGCACGGTGGTGGCCACCACGTCGGCCAGGTAGACCGTCCGCGCCGGCGGCACGCGCAGGACGTGGCTCACCCGGCACTCGAGCTGGATCGGCGCTTCCTCGACGGTGGGCGCCTTCACCACCGAGGCCGCGCCCCGCGTGAGGCCGGAGAGAGCGAACTTGTCCGCGACCCGGCTCGAGCTCATGTCCACGAGGTCGAAGGCACGGACGAGCGGGGCCACCGGCACGTTCAGGACGAACTCGCGGTGCAGGGCCAGGAGGGCCCCCGCGCGGTGCTCGTCGCCGGCCGACACCCCGACCTGCGGCGGATTCCCGTTCACGACGAAGGTCCAGAGCACGCTGATCTCGTCCGGCTCGCCGGGGCGGCCGTTCACGGTCAGGAGGATCGCGGGGACGGGGGGCAGCATGGGACCCGGCCGGGGCAAGGCCACGCGATGTCCCGCCCGCCGTGGCCGCTCCTCCGACCTCCTGGCGGCGAACGCTCGGCCCGCGCCCCAGAACGAGACGACCGCGGCCGTCAGCAAGCGGCGTCTGGCAACCGGAGGGGTCGTGTCCCACGTCGTCGCCGGTCGCTTCATCGTGTCCTCCCAGGCCAGACGGCGTTCTTTCCCGTTCTCGCCCGCGGATGAGATGATGCACCGGTGCTCGCCCTCGCGCTTGCCCTGCTCGCCGGCTCCGGGACCGCCGTCGACCGGGAGGGAGCGGTGGCCGCGCTCCTGAAGGGCCTGGTCGCCGACGACCAGCCGGGGATCGCGGTGCTCGTCCGACGAAGCGGACGAACGGTCTACGAGCAGGGGTACGGCGTGCGCGACCTGCGCACCCGCGAGCCGACCGACGCTCGCACCCGCTTTCGGCTCGCCTCGGTGACGAAGCAGTTCACGGCGATGGCGATCATGCTGCTCGTTCGCGACGGCCGGCTTCGCTACGAGGACACCCTGACCCGGGCGCTTCCGGGCTTTCCCGCGTACGGGAACGGGATGACGATCCGCCACCTGCTCACGCACACCTCCGGCCTGCCGGACTACGAGCAGCTCATGGAGGACGCCGAGAAGCAGAAGGGGCCGCTCTGGACCCCGGACCGCCAGATCCGCGACGACGAGGTCCTGACCCTGCTCGAAGCGGAGAGGCACGGCCTCTTCGCGCCGGGAGCCCGGTGGGCCTACAGCAACTCCGGCTACGTCCTCCTGGGTCTCGTCGCGGCGCGGGCCGCGGGACGGCCCTTCGGCGACGTCCTGCGCGAGCGGATCTTCGCACCCCTCGGCATGACGCGCACGCTCGCCTACGAGAAGGGCAAGAACGAGGTCCCCGATCGGGCTTACGGCCATACCAAGGAAACTGCTGGTTTCCGCGAGACCGACCAGAGCTCGACCTCGGCCACGCTCGGCGACGGCGGGGTGTACTCGTGCCTCGAGGACCTCGCGAAGTGGGACGAGGCGCTGCGGACGAACGCGCTCCTGTCCGTGGCGGAGATGACACCCGCGCTCACCCCCGTGCGCCTCGCCGACGGATCGCAGCCGCGCTGGCCCGAAGAACCGGGCGGCGACAACCTGTTCCCGGGCCGCCCGGTCGCGTACGGCTTCGGCTGGTTCCTGGACCCGTGGCAGGCACACCCGCGCGCCTGGCACCACGGCGAGACCATGGGCTTCCGCTCGATCGTCGAGCGCTTCCCGGCGGACGGCCTGACCATCGTCGTCCTCGCGAACCGTGGCGATCTCGACCTCCGGTCGCTCGCCCTGAAGCTCGCCGAAGGAGAGCTCGAGGAGGCGCCATGAGCGAGGCAGGAAAGAGCACACTCTCGGTGTGGGGCGGTGAGGAGGACCGGAGGGGATGGGGCTCGGCGACCCAGGCCCCCGTCGTGCACAGCGCCTCCTACGGATACCCGGACCTCGACGAGTGGCTCGAGGTCGCGACGGGCCGCCGGCCCGGCTACATCTACAGCCGGAACGACAACCCGACGGTGCGGGTCTTCGAGGACAAGGTGGCGCGACTCGAGGGAGCTCCCGCCGCGATCGCCTTCGCCTCGGGCATGGCCGCGATCTCGGGGACGCTCTTCACCCTCCTCCGGCCCGGGGAGCGCGTGGTCTCGGTGAAGGACACCTACGGCGGCACCTCGCGCGTGTTCGCGGAGTTCCTCCCGAGGTTCGGCATCGAGGCGGTGCTCTGCGACACCGCCGACCACGACGCGATCCGGCGGGAGATCGCCCGCGGCTGCCGCGTGCTCTACCTCGAGTCCCCCACCAACCCGACCCTCAAGGTTCTCGACATCGCCCGGCTCGCCGAGGCCGGCCACGCCGCGGGAGCCACGGTGGTCGTCGACAACACCTTCGCCACCCCGATCAACACGCGCCCGCTCGCCCTGGGGGCCGATCTCGTCGTTCACAGCGCGACCAAGTTCCTGGGCGGGCACGAGGACGCGGTGGGCGGGGTGGCCTGCGGCCGGGCCGACCTCGTGAAAGCGCTCCACCACGACCGCGAGATCCTCGGCGCCTGCCTCGACCCCGGTGCCGCCTATCTCCTGCTCCGTGGGATGAAGACCCTGGACCTGCGCGTGCGCAGGCAGAACGAGTCCGCCCTGCGCATCGCCCGCTTCCTCGCCGCCCACCCCGGTGTCTCGACCGTGAACTACCCCGGGCTCGAGTCGAGCCCGGGCCACGCGATCGCCGCCCGCCAGATGGCCGGCTTCGGAGGAGTCTTGAGCTTCGCCCCCCGCGCCGACCGGGAGGGGCTGGCGCGGCTGCTCCGGACGCTGCGCTTCGCGCACTGCGCGGCCAGCCTCGGCGGTGTCGCCACCTTCGCGGGCCCGCCGGCCACGACCAGTCACGTCGAGTGCACGCCCGAGGAGCGCGCCCGTCTCGGCATCCCCGAGAACCTCGTCCGCTACTCGGTGGGCATCGAGGACCCGGAGGACCTGATCGAGGACCTCCGGCGCGGCCTGGAGGCGGCGGCGAGTCCCCGGTAGCCCGGGCCGCGCAGGATCCGCCCCGGGCGCTCCGCCGTGATCCGGCCTCCGTCGACGACGAGCTTTCCGTTCACCACGACGTAAGGCATGCCCTCGCTGTAATGCAGCGGGTCGGCGAACGTCGAGCGCTCGCGCACGGTGGCGGGATCGAAGACCACGAGGTCCGCGGCGAATCCGGCGTGCACGATCCCCCGGTCGGAGAACCGCATGCGCGACGCGGGGAGCGAGGTCATCTTGCGCACCGCCTCCTCGAGGGTGAGGAGCTTCTCCTCGCGCACGTACTTGCCGAGGATCCTCGGGGCCGAGCCCCAGGCCCGAGGGTGCGATTTCTCCTTGGAGAAGATCCCGTCCTCCGCCATCGCGGGGGAGTCGGTGCAGAACGAGACGAGCGGAGACGCGAGGGCGGCCCGCACGTCCTCCTCGCTCATGGCGAAGGTCACGCGCGACGTGTGGCCGCGGTCCGCCACCACGAGGTCGAAGTAGGCGTCGAGCGGATCCTTCCCCTGGTCCGCCGCGATCTCGGCGATCGTCTTCCCCTCGTACCGCTTCAGCTCGGGGTTGAGGACACTCGTGATCAGGACCCGGCTCGCCCCCGCCGGCCAGTCGTCGTTCTCGGGGCTCTTCAGGAACGCGTCCTTCGCCCGCGCGCGGGTCTCGGGATCGGTGAGTCGCCTGACGAGAGGCCCTTCGCCGCCCTCGCGCACCCAGATCGGCAGCGAGGCGTCGAGGGCGTTGGAGCTGGCCGTCCACGGGTACTGGTCGGCGGTGACGTCGAGGCCTTCGGCGCGGGCGGCCTCGATCCGCTTCAGGATCTGCGGCATCCGCCCCCAGCTCGCCTTCCCCGCCGCCTTCAGGTGGTAGATCTCGGCGGGGATCCCGGCCTCGCGCGCGATCCGGAAGACCTCGTCCAGGCTCCGGTCGATCCCTCCGTTGTTGTCGTCCCCCTCGTCGCGCTGGTGGGTGATGTAGGAGCCGCCGTAGCGGGTCGCCACCTTCGCGAGGGCGATGATCTCCTCGGTCGTCGCGAAGTTGTCCGGCATGTAGATGAGGGACGTGGAAAGGCCGAGAGCGCCTTCCTCCATCGCCTGCGCCACCGCACCCTCCATCGCCGCGAGCTCGGCCGCCGTGGGGGGCCGGTTCTCCTTGCCCACGATCAGGTTCCGCAGGCCGCCCGCACCCACGAAGGTAGCCAGGTTGACGGCGCTCCTCCGCCGCGCGAACTCGTCGAAGTAGCCGGCGAGGGTGGTGAAGGTCGGCGTGTAGCCGAAGTGGGCGTAGGACTCGCGGTTGTCCGCGAGCATGCGCGCGTTGAGGGGGGCGATGGAGCCCCCTTCACCCGTGACCTCGGTGGTGATCCCCTGGGTGATCTTGCTGGCCGCGCGGGAGTCGACGAGCACGTTGTACTCGGACTGGCCCATCATGTCGATGAAGCCAGGAGCGACCACGAGACGCGTCGCATCGATGCGGCGCGTCGCCTCCGCGTCGCGGAGGTCGCCCACCGCCGTGATCCGGTCCCCGACGATGCCGACGTCGGCGCGGAACCACGGCGCGCCCGTCCCGTCGACCACCCGTCCCCCGGCGATGACGACGTCGAAGCGAGGCTTCGGTTCCGCGGCCGTGGCCGCATGGCCGGCGAGCAGGACCGCGAACGTCGAGACCAGGACGCGCATCCCCACCTCCGCGGCGGGAGAGTTGCTACTCGAAGTAGCCGTTGACGTCGAGGATCACGTGCGCCGTGCCCGAGGGCTGGAAGCAGCCGACGTTGAGGCTGCCGGTGCCGAGCAGCACGATCCCGTTGTTACCTCGGGTCGCGCCCGCCGCGTAGGTGATCGACGCGACCAGGGGCGCCAGGTTGCCTCCGGGGAAGAGCCTCAGGTTGCCCGCGGCGGTGGGTTGGGTCACGGTGACGTTGTAGGAGACGGCGCGGGCGGTGGTGGGAATGCCGCACACGCCGGGCAACGCGAACGTCCGGGGGAGGGGCGAGGCCGCGCAGGCGAGAGCGGGCCCCCCGAAGGGACCGACCGCGTTGCGGGTGTCGGCGATGCGGCAGGGGGCGAGGGTGTAGAACCCGGTGGGCGGGGGCTGGCCGGTGAGCTTCGACACGAACGCGTCCGAGAAGGCCCGATCGGTCTGGAAGGGATTCAGGGTCGGATAGTCCGTGGAGTTGGTGTAGCCCGTCACGTAAGCGCTCCCCGAGCCGTCGATGGCGATGGCCAGCCCGTACTCGTTGTCACTGCCGCCGATGTAGGTCGAATAGTCGAGGGCGCCCGTCGTCGTGAGCTTGGTCACGAACACGTCCTGGAGAGGCTGGTCCGTCTGATAGGGATTGAGGGTCGGAAAGTTCGATGACCCCGTGTCCCCCACGACGTAGGCGCTGCCCGAGGCATCGACGGCGATGCCGGAGCCCATGTCCAGGAGATTGCCTCCGAGGTACGTCGAGTACACGAGGCTGGAGCCCGACGGGGAGAGCTTGGTCACGAACGCGTCGGTGGAGGGCTGGTCGGTCTGGTTGGGGTTGAGGGTCGGAAAGTCCGTGGAATCGGTGCTGCCCGTCACGTAGGCGTTGCCCGCGCCGTCGACGTCGATGGCGAGGCCGAAATCTATGCCGCTGCCACCGAGGAACGTCGAATAGAGGCGTGCCCCCGAGGGCGAAAACTTCGTGACGAACACATCGGTTCCCGGTTGATCGGTCTGGAAGGGGTTCAGGATGGGGAAATCGCTGGAGTTCGTGTAGCCCACGACGTAGGCGTTCCCGGAGCCGTCGGCCACGATGCCCCGCCCCTCCTCGGTGGCGGCATTGCCTCCGTGATACGTGGAGTAGACGAGGCTCGAGCCGGCGGGGGAGATCTTGGTCACGAAGCCATCCCGGCCCGCCTGGTTGAGCTGGGCCGGGTTGAGCGTCGGAAAGTTCGTGGAGTCCGTATGGCCGGTCACGTAGGCGTTCCCGGCGCCGTCGACCGCGATGGCCTTGCCATCCTCGATGCTGCTTCCCCCGAGGAACGTCGAGTACACCAGGCTCGACCCCGAGGCCGAGAGCACCGTCACGAAGGCATCGGAGACGCCTCCATAGGTGGCCTGGAACGCGTTCAGCGTCGGAAAGTCGGCGGAGCTCGTATTGCCGGTCACGTAGGCTCGGCCCGAGGCATCGACGGTTATCGCCTGACCGACGTCGGAGTTGTTCCCACCGATGTACGTCGAGTACACGAGGCTCGAGCCCGAAGGCGAGAGCTTCGTCACGAACACGTCGGTGAAAGGCCGATCCGTCTGGAAAGGATTCAGGGTCGGGAAGTCCGTGGAGGCCGTCTGGCCCACCACGTAGGCGCTCCCCGCGCCGTCGACGGCGATTCCCGTGGCAATTTCGTTGTCGGCGCCTCCGAGATACGTGGAATACTCCAGCACCGGGTCGATCACGAGCGGCCGGGTCGCGTCGTAGGCAGCGACCTCGAACCCGATCTCGCCTCCGTCGTGCCGAACGTATTTCGCAGGCACCGGCCGGCGCTCGCCCCCCATTTCCTGGTAGGCGAAGGGAGGGTCCTGCACCAGTCGCGACTCCCCCAATCGCAGAACCAGGTTTCCCCTCTCGTCCAACCGCACCTCGTCCGCGCCCTCGAAACGCATTCGGATCCGTCCCACGTCCGAGCCCGCGGACAGGACGAAGTCGTACTCGAGGCGCTCCTGCCGCCCGTGGTACGCCAAGTCCACGCCCACATAGACCTCCCGGTAGTTGACGCGGGCGTAGTGGGGCACGTTCGTTCGCCAGCGACCCGGATCGCTCCCGATGAAGTAGTGGCTCTTGCCCGGCAGCTCGTCGAGGCCCGTCACCTCGGGGTCGGGGTTTGCACCGACCAGCTTCATCTGGACCTTCCGGACCACCGCCTTGCGATCGGAGGGGGTCGCCCTCGGGATCGGCCCCGGGTGAGCGTCCCCCCGGGCTGCGGTCTCGCTCTCTCGCAGACACAAGACCGCTTCCCGGGGCGTCAAGAGCAGGGTGTGCTCGCGTCCCCGCGAGAGGAACCGCACTCGCGGGTCGGCCTGCCCCTGGTTCTCCTCGAAGGCCAGGGGCAGGCTTCCGTAGGATTTCAGGAGCTGCCGAGACTCCGTCGCGCGGGGGACGGCGTCCGAGGTCGCGTGGACGGGCGCGCTCCCCACTGCCAGCGCTGCACTCACGACCCCCGGGATCAGCATTCCTCTGCTCATGAGTGTTCTCCTCGGTTGTGGCGGGTGCCCGGACCGCGTCGTAACCAGCGCCGCAGGCCACGAGAGAATACCAGATGACACGACTCCGCCTCGACCCGCCGCCCGCCCTTGCGCTAGAACGTCCGCTCCTTCAGCCGGAACACCGCCTCGAGCTCTGGCTGGCGGTCCTGGCCCAGCACGCGGTCCGCGACGTACTCCCCCACTATCGGACCGTGCTTGTACCCGTGCCCGGATCCGCCCCCCACGATCCAGACGTTGTCGAAGGCCGGGTGCTTCTGGATGACGAAGTGCTCGTCGACGCTCATCTCGAGCTGGCAGACCCGGCTCTCCACCACGGGCTCGTCCTTCAGGGCCGGGAAGCGCAGGGCCAGGTAGTCGCGGGCGCGCTTCACCTGGTAGGGCGAGACCAATCGCTCGTCCGTATCGGGGTCGAAGGCGGTCCGCTCGCCCACCGGACAGACCTTGAAGCCGCGGTTGTCGATGCTGGGGAAGCCGTAGTACCCCAGGGAGTCGTCCTCGGAGTAGTTGGGGAAGTTCGGATAGCTGAAGCGGTCGTCGCCCGCGGGAGTGCCGAAGAAGAAGACGTCACGACGCGGGGTGAAGAGCTTCTTCTTCAGGAGGTCCGGGAACACCTTGCCCAGCCAGGGACCGCAGGCGAAGACGAAAGTGGACGCCGCCACCGACGATCGGTCGGAGAGGACGACGTCGAGCAGGCGTCCGCCCGACTCGCGGCCCGGCTTCGCTTGGGCGATCCGGAACCAGCCTCCCTTCTTCTGGAAGGCCTCGGCCACCGCGATGCAGCCTTCGCGCGCCTTCAGGACTCCGGTCGTGGGCTCGAAGAGTGCTATTCCCACCCCTTCCGGGTTCATCTGCGGGTAGCGGCGACGGAGCTCCGCGGGAGTCAGGACCTCGTTGGGCACACGGAACTTGTCGAGGACCGTCTTCGTGGTCTTGAGGCTCTCGTCCCACTCGGGGGCGAGAAGCAGGCGGCCCGTCTCGTACAGCAGTCGGCGCCCGAACTCCGCTTCCCGCGCTTTCCAGGCCTCGAACGCCCGGAGCACCCACTGCGTGTACATCTCGCGGTCCTCGTAGCCGGCCCGGATCTGCCGCGTCTCTCCCCCGGAGCTCGCGCGCGAGTTCCCCGGCCCGTAGGCGTCGAGGAGCGTCACCGAGGCGCCCTTCTCCCGCAGGTGGAGGGCGGTCCATCCCCCGAATGCGCCGGCGCCCACCACCACGATCTCCGGAGCCGTAGACGCGGCCGCGCGCCTGGCGAGGGCGAGGGCCCCCGCCTCCGCTCCCGCCACCTTGAGGAAGGTCCGGCGACTCAGCCGGGGCATCGCTCAGGCTCCTTCCGCCTTGCGGATCTCCTCGGCGACCCGCACCCCCGATTCGAGGGCGCCGTTCATCGAGGCCCGATGGATGGAGGTGTGCTCGCCCGCGAAGTACACCCGTCCCTCCGCGGCCCGCGCGATCTCCAGGAAATCGCGGGCCTGTCCGACGCCGTTGAACGAGTAGCTCCCCATCACCCAGGGATCCTCGTTCCAGTACTTCACCGCGGCGCCTTCCCAGTGCTCCGGGGCTTCCGGCCAGATCCGGCTCACTTCCCCGAGGGCCACCCTCAGCCGTTCCGCCTCGGGCAGGGCCCCCAGCTTCTCCGCGTCCGCTCCCGAGGTGAAGCTCATGAGGATGCCGCGCGGGCCGGGCTGGTCGACCGAGAAGTGGTAGACGCGGCGCAGCATCGTGTCGGTGAACACGCGCTGGCCCAGGCTCCCCGGCTCGTCCCAGAAGCGCCGGTCGTACTGCATGGCGATCTTCATCACGTGGCCGTAGGCGAGGGTGTCGATGCATCGGGCCTTCGCGGGGGAGAACGACGGTGTCGTCTCCACGTCGCGCAGGACCTTGAAGGGAATCGCCACCACCAGCCGGGGGGTGCGCAGCGAGCGGACCTTTCCCCCTTCCTCGAAGAAGACCTCGGCCCCGTTCTCGTCGTGCGCGATCCGGCGCACGGGCCGGTCGTAGAGGATCTGGCCGGAGAGGGCCCTGGCCAGCCCCTTGGGAAGCTGATCGTTGCCGCCCAGGATGCGGCCCTCGTCCGTGTCCTCGCTGAAGCTCCGACGCAGGCTGCGCACCATGGAAAGGGCGGACATCTCGTAGGGGCGAGCCGTGGACTCCGTCGCCTGCGTGTAGGTGTAGAGGGCGACGATGTCCTCCGGCGCCCCTTCCTGCAGCAGGAGCTCGACCACCGAGAGGTTGTCGAGCTTCAGGATCTCCGGGGGCAGCTTGTCGGGATCGGCGATCGTGTCCAGGAGGGGCTTGAGGTAGGGCTTCTCCTGCCCGAAGAGCATGCCCCCTTGTGTGCCCGCGTAGGGCAGCGACTCCTTGTTCCGCTTGAAGGACTCCATCTTCAACTTGCGGCCGCGCACGAAGATCGCGTCGTAGAGCTTGGCCGTCATGACCTTGAGGCCCAGCTCCTTGCAGAAGCGGTGGTCGTACTCGTCGGTCGCGTCCACGTACTCGGCGCCCATCTCCGCGTAGAGGCCGTCCGCGAAGGGATCGCGATACGTGAGGACCCGACCTCCCGGTCGCGATCGCGCCTCGAGCACGGTCACCGCGTATCCCGCCTTCTTGAGCTCGTAGGCGGCGGCGAGCCCGGCGAGGCCCGCTCCCAGGACCAGCACCTGACGGGAGCCGGAGGCGGTGGGCCGTTCTTGATCCCGGAAGGCGTCTTCTGCTCGCGCGTTCCTGGCGGTCAGGGCCAGGGCGAGGGCCTTTCCGCCCTCACCCAGGAACTCTCGGCGGTTGATTCTCATCGCTCCCCTTTCCGACGCGCCTCGTAGGCCAGATGGCCTCCCACGATCGTGGCCACGATCTTCCCCTCGAGCAGCCGCCCGGGGTCCGTCGCTCCCAGCACGAACGGATCCACGTCCATCACCGTGACGTCGGCCCAGCGCCCCGGCGCGAGCACGCCCGTTTCCTCCTCCCACGAGGCCGCATAGGCGTTCCAGGCGGTGTAGCCGCGCACGGCTTCTTCGGGGGTCAGGCGCTCCTCGGGATACCAGCCGCCCGCGGGCTCGAGCTTCTTGTCGCGCCGGGTGATCGCGGCATGGAGGCCGTAGAAGATGTCGTGGTCCGAGCCCGTGAGGTCGGAGTTCAAGGCGAGGCGGGCGCCGTTCTTGCGCAGAGTGCGCCAGGCGTAGGCCCCCTTCACGCGAATGGGACCGAGCCGCTCCTCGGCCCAGGCCTTGTCCTCCACGCAGTGCGGGGGCTCCATCGAGGCGATGACGCCGAGCCGGGCGAAGCGCGGGAAGTCGTCGGGATGGATCACCTGGGCGTGCTCGATCCGGGGGCGCAGCCCACGCGCACCGGGATGGTCCCGGAGCACCGACTCGATGAAGTCCAGGGTCTCGCGGTTTCCGGCGTCGCCGATGGCGTGGATGGCCACCTGGAAGCCGGCCTTCATCAGGTCGGCGACGAGCTTCTGGTCGAAGCCGTATTGGTTGCCGCTCACCCCCCGATGTCCGGGCCGGTCCGCGTAGTCTTCGAGGAGCCGCGCTCCGCGGGAGCCGAGAGCGCCGTCGTAGTAAGCCTTGACCGACCGCGTGATCAGCCGGTGATCGTTCCTCCGGTCGGGCCCGCGCGCAAGCCACTCTCGGGAGAGTCCCTCGTCGCGGACCGAGAGCATGGCGTAGACGCGCACCGGGAGCTTGCCCTCGGCCTCGAGCTCCTGGAACGCCTTCATGAGCCCGCGCTCCGCGCCCGCTTCGTGGATCGCCACGTAGCCGTCCCTGGCCATCCTCTCGAGCCCGGCGAGGACGTACGCCTTCAGCCGCTCCTCGCTCGGAGGCGGAACTGCCGAGGACAAGAGGCCCACCGCGCGATTGAGCAGGAGGCCGGTAGGGTTCCCTTCCCTGTCCTTGACGATCTCACCGCCTTCGGGCGAGGCGGTGCTCCGGGTGATGCCCGCGCGCTCGAAAGCCAGGCGGTTGCCCCAGCCGGCAAAGGTGTGGAGGCTCGCCAGGTAGACGGGATGGTCGGGGACCTTCTCGCTCAGGAGCCTCATGTCCGGATAGTGGTTGGCCCAGGCCCCTTCGTCCCAGCCGCGCCCCAGGATCCACTCGCCCTTGGGAACGCTCCTCGCCCGCGCGGCCACGCGCGCGACGGCCTCCTCTTCCGTGTGCACTTCCGTGAGGTCCACCTGGCTGGCCGCTTCGCCGAGACCGGCCACGTGGGTGTGGGAGTCCACGAGGCCGGGCACGACCGTGGCCCCCGCGAGGTCGAGCACCCGCGTCCTCGGACCGCGGTATCTCTGCGCTTCGCGCACGCCCCCGACGAACACGATCCGCTCGCCCCGGATGGCCAGGGCTTCCGCATCCGGCCGAAACCCGGCGGCCGTGCGCGGCGCGTTCGCGGCGGGCGTGCCGTCCGCCGCCGGATCGTCCCAGGCGAGCGTGTAGACGCGACCGTTCACGAGGAGGAGGTCGGCGGGCTCTCTTGCCGTGGCCGCGAGGACGAGCACAGCCAGCGGTGCCGCGAAGGGGAACATGCCGCCTCCCGGGAAGTGGCCCATTCTAGCCCGCCCGCACCCTGCTAGACTCCGGTCCACCCAATGCCGGCCGAGCTCACGGGGACCCTGGTCCCCCTGGTCACGCCCTTCCATTCCGACGAGTCGCTGAACCTGGGCGCGCTCTCCCGCCTCGTCGACCACGCCCTCGCGAGCGGAGCGCAGGGGCTCGTGCCCACCGCCCTGTCCGGCGAAGGCCTGCTGCTCGACGAGGCGGAGATCCTCGCGGTCTGGGATGCCGTCTTCGCCCAAGCGGCGAGAAGGGTTCCCGTCGTTCCCGCGATCATCACCACGACGACCCGTCAGGCCTGCCGCCTGGCCAGGGCCGCGGAGAAGCGGGGGGCTTCGGCGCTCCTCGCCGCCCCCCTCCTTCCCGAGCTCTACTCGGGCCGGTCGCCGGAGGACGCGTGCGCCTTCTACGCGGACGTGGCCGCCGCCTCTTCCCTGCCCCTCGTCCTCTTCAACTATCCCTCGCTCACCGGCGTCGACCTCGTCCCCTCCCTGGTGGAGCGTCTCGCCGCTATCGAGCGAGTCCGCTACATCAAGGAGAGCACGGGGGACGCCTCCCGCGTGCACGACATCCAGCGTCGGGTCGGCGACCGCGTGGACGTCATCTGCGGCGCGCCCCAGACCGCGCTCGAGTCCTTCGCCCTGGGCTGTCGGGCCTGGATCACGGGCCTGCTGAACGTGGTGCCGCGCTCGGGGCGGCAGCTCATGAAGGCGGTGCTCGACCGCCGCGACCTGGACCTGGCCCGGCGCGTCTACTCCCGCCAGGTCCTGCCCGTCTTCGACATCCTGCGCCGCAGCGCGAACCCCACGGGCACGCTCAAGGCCGGCCTCCGGCTGCAGGGGATCGATGCGGGAGCTCCGCGGAAGCCCGGTCGCGCCCTCGACGGCGAGCCCCTCGAAGCGCTGGCAAAGCACCTGCGGGCGCTGCCCGCCCTCGAGTCGAGCGCGGAGGCGGACCTGGGCGAACTCGTGAGGGTCACCGGGATCGGCGACTGCGGGGTCGACCGTTACCTGAACCTGCGTCGCGACCGACCGGGCGGGATCACCCTGAACTTCGCGGTCAACGCGAGACTGCTGTTTCCGGCCACGGATACGGTGGGTGTCGTCACCGCGCTCGGCCGCGACCCCGAGTCGCTCCTCGTCCGCCGCGCCCTCGAGGCCTTCGATCTCGAGACCTGTCTCGTGGAACGGGAAGGCGCCACCTCCCTCCAGACGATCGACCAGCACCCCTCGGGGGAGAAGATCTTCGTCCGCTACGAGCCGGGGGTGCTGGGGGACTACCGCGTCGGACCGAGGGAGCGGGAGGTGATCGCCGCGACCGACGTGTTGATGGCGGTCGTCTACGCCCAGATCGAGGCCCTCTTCGACTCCGTCATGCAGTCGCCCTCGCCCGGCCTGCGGGCCGTGGACTTCGGCGACCTCGCGGACGTCACCGGCGGCCTGGGGATCGTCGAGCGCTACCTCGAGCGCTTCCACGTCGGGTTCTTCGGCCTGGGCGCGGGCGACGTCGAGCGGATCGGCCGCCTGGAGAGCCTCGCCCGGCGGAGCCAGCGGTTGCTCGTGGTGACCCTGGGTGCGGACGGCAGCCTCGCCCTCGGGGACGAGCGGATCGCCTGCCCCGCGGTCGCGGTGCCGCGGGTGATCGACACCACGGGCGCGGGCGACGCCTTCGCCGCCGGCTTCCTGCGCGAGTACTGCGAGTCGCGCCGCGTCGCAGAGAGCCTCGCCCGAGGGGCGCAGAACGCCGCCTCGACTGTTCAGCGGCTGGGGGCTTTTTCCTGGGACGACTGATCCGCCGGCTCGATGTCGTCCAGGAACCGATACATCACGTACGCGTCCACGAGACCCCGCTCGCGGTGGCGGAACACCTTGGGCAGGGTGCCCACGATCGCGAAGCCGAGCTGCTTCCACAGCTCGATAGCACCCGTGTTCGTGCTCACCACGAAGTTGAACTGCATGGCCAGGAATCCGGCGCGGCGGGCCTCTCGAAGGCAATGAACGCCCAGGGCGCGGCCGATCCCCTGGCCCGCGCGGGCGGGGTCCACCATGAACGAGGCGTTGGCGACGTGGGAGCCGAGGTCACGCTGGTTCGCCACGAGCTTGTACATGCCCACGACGCGGCCTTCGTCTTCCGCCACGTACGAGGAGACGCCGGGGCCGAACCAGTAGCCGACCGCCACCTCGCGGGGAGTGTCCGGAGCGAACGTGTAGGTGGTGCCCGTCGCGACCACCGCCCGGAAGATGAGCCACAGGCTCTCGGAGTCCGCGGCGACGGCCGGCCGAACCCTCACCACTTCCGGGCCTCCTCGAGCTCCTTCAGGTCGGGGTCGGCCACGCGCCAGTTTTCGAGCAGGCGCCGGTAGTGCCGGCGTGCGGCCTCGCGATTCCCGAGCGCGGCCGCGGCGCGGGCGAGCCCGAGGACGCTCCGCGACCGGTTCGGCCAGCGCCCGAGCGACCGCTCGAACTCCGCCGTCGCTTCGCGCGGCCGTCCTCCCTCGAGGAGTATCTCCCCGAAGAGCTCGCTCGCCGGCAGGAGCGGCCGTGGCGGTCCCATGGGCGGCGGGAGCTTCTCCTCCAGGGCCACCGCTTCCTGCATCCGTAGGACGGCGTCCTCACCCCGCCCCGCGCCGAGCGCCACCAGCGCCGCCAGCTCTTTCTCCATCACCGCCGCGTCGGCCTGGAAGTTACGCGCCTCCCGCGAGCCCGCGCGTCTTTTCAGCTCGGCGAGCGCCCTCTCCGCCCGGGCCGCGTCCCCCATCCGTGCGGCGCTCATGCCGATGGCGAACAGCTCGCCGGTGGTGGCGAAGTCGTTCGCGGCCGCGAGCAGCGGGTAGGAGCGGGTCTCCAATACATATCGGGCCCGCATGTCCGATTGGAGGGCCTTGAAACGGGGGGCCCCGGTCGCCTCCACCGCGGGGCCGATGAGATCGAGGGCCTCCCGCGCCTTCCGGTAGCGGCCCTGCTGGAGCGACTCGTAGAGCAGCCAGGAGAGGGCGTGGTAGTCGAGCATGCCCACCCCGAGCCCCTTGCGCTTCACCCACGCCTCCGAGGCGCGAAAGGAGGCCTCGTCGGAAGCCGCCGCCTGCGCCCACATCCCGAGCTGGAGAAAGATGTGCGCGGGCATGTGCAGGGCGTGGCTCGACTCGGGCGCGACGCGGGCATAGGCACGAGCGGCGGGGAGCGCGAGGCGGGCGTGCTCGGGATCGTCGTAGTCGTGGATCAGGTAGTGGAGCGCCCCCGGGTGGTCCGGGTGCGCGGCCAGGACCTTCTCCAGGATCGCCGCCACCTGCTTCTGGACCTCGCTTCCCACCAGGGCGTGCTGGTGCAGGTCGTCGCCCCCCGAGCCGAAGAGCGCGGGAGAGCGCGCGGCCGTGCCCATGAGGGCGAGGGCGTAGAAGGTCATCGCCTCGGGATCCTCGGGATGGGCCGCGGCCAGCCGCCCCATGGCCTCCGCGTATGCGCGATCGCGCGCTGCCTTGTCCCCGCTTCCGAAGAGGATCTCGACCGCTTGCAGGAAGCCCCGCTCGCGGTCCGTTCCCGCCTTCTTCGCGCGCGCCTCCGCCGTCGGTCCCAGCCGGAGCAGGATCTCCCGCGCCTTCTCCACGTCCTGGTTGAGCCAGAGCGTCTGGTTGTAGGCCATGGCCTCGCCCCAATAGGCCAGGGCGAATCCCGGATCGAGACGCTGGGCCTCCAGGAAGGCCTCGTCCGCGTCCTCGTACTGGAAGTTGTGCAGCGCGGTCACGCCCCGCAGGAAAGCGGGCTGCGCCGCTTGGGAGCCGGAGTTGGGAAAGCGAACGGGTGCCAGGACGACGAGGATGACGAGCGCGAACGGGCCCACCGCCGGGATGCTAGCACGCGCTTTCGAGCGGACCGGATGGTGGTCGCAGCCAGGGGGCGGGGGTGCGGGCTACAATCGCCGCGACGTGAGGGATCCCGACCCGCATGGACTCCGTGCGCTGACCGTGAGCGACCCGGTGACGCGCCGGCGCTTCCTCCTGGCCTCGACGGGAGCCGCGGTCGCCGCCGGGTTCCCCTCTCCCTCCCTCCCGAGCACGCCGGACCGGGTCGCGGTGCCGTTCGTGGGGGAAGGCGCCTTCCCGTTGGAGGAGACCGTAGGCGCCGGCCTGGGACGGCGCCGGGCCCTGGACCTCTCCTCCTTGTCCCCGGACGCCCTTCTCGTTCCCCAGGACCGGTTCTTCATTCGCACCGGCTGCCCGGACCCCCTGCCCCCGACCGCCGACTGGAAGGTCCGCGTGCACGGGCTCGTGGAGGCGCCGCAGGAGATTCCGATCGAGGAGCTTCGGCGGGAGGCCCAAGACGAAGGCCCTCGTCTCCTCGAGTGCGCGGGAAACTCGCGGATGCTGCATTTCGGGCTCATGGGCGTCGCTCGCTGGAGCGGGGTCCGGCTGGAGCGGCTGCTGCAGCGCGTCCGCCTGCGGCCTCGAGCGACCCGCGTGCTCGTCTCCGGGTTCGACGAGCACCGGGTCCAGGACGCGGGCTCGGTGCCGGGAGCGAGCTGGATCTTCGGCCTCGACGACGTTCAGGGCGCGGGCGCCTTCCTGGCCACGCAGATGAACGGCGCCCCCCTCGGCCCCGACCACGGATACCCGGTCCGTCTCATCGTGCCCGGCTGGTACGCCTGCACCGCGATCAAGTGGGTGAACGAGATCGTCCTCGTGGACGACGAGGCTCCGGCCACCGCGCAGATGCGGGAATACGCGGGGCGGACGCATCAGGATCCCGCGGGCCCGCACGACCGCCAGCTGATGGAAGCGGGACGCCGGCCGGAGGGGCCGCCCCTGGCCCGGGACTTCCAGCCGGCCACGATCGACCCGGCGGCGGTTCCGGTCCGCGTGGAAAAGCTCCGCGCGGGGGACGGCACGATCTCGTATCGAATCGTGGGAATCCTCTGGGGCGGCCGGTCTCCGGTGCGTGCCCTCCGCATCCGCCTTCGCCCCGGCCCGAGCGAAGCGAGCGTCGAGGAGATCGGGAGCAGTAGCTCGAGCCCCTGGACCCTGTGGTCCCATACCTTTCCGGCGCCCGCGCCCGGCCGCTACCGGATCGAGCTCGCGATCGAGGACACGGGCGTGCGCACGCGGAGGCTCGACATGGGGTTCTACGCGCGCGAGATCGAGATCACGGGCGACTGAGCAGGCTACGATCCCGAGGGCCCGAGCAGCCCCGATCCGCCCCGGCTCGGCGAGCTCTTCCTTCCGGCCAGGGCCTTTCTCGAGGTGACGATCGAAAAGCCGTCGAAGGGGAATGTGACCTGCCCCCGGGCGTCTTCCTTTCCCTCGACCTGGCCGGAACGAAGGGCGGCCACGGCTTTCTGGAGCCGGAGCAGCAACGCCGGGTCCGACACCGCAACGTTGTGCGCCGGAAAGAGCCTCTTCAGCCCGGGTACCAGGCTCGCGAGCCGGTCGACGGAGGAAGCGTAGGCCGACCAATCGGTCTCCGGTGCAAAGAGCCAGATCGGTCCTTCGTAGAAGGAGTCGCCGGTCCAGAGGAGGCCCGCCGCCGAGTCGAGGAGGGCCACCGAATCCGGGGTATGGCCGGGCACGTGGAGCACTTCGAGCCGGCGGCCGCCGAGGTCGATCCGGTGCCCATCCTTGATGAACCGGGTGGGCGTGAAGGGCCGGGTCCGGTACCGGGCGACGTCGAATCCCGGGGGCAGGCCGCGGCACAGGGCCTCGGCGGCCACCTCGCCCGCTACGACCTTCGGCGCGAACCCCCCGGTGTTGGCGCGGGTGTAGGCCGTATCCATGGCGAGGATCCGTTCGAACTCCGCGTTGCCGCCGACATGGTCGAAGTGGGTGTGGGAGTTGAGCACGGTCACCGGAAGATCGGTCAACCGTGTCACGACCGTGCTGATCCTTCCGATGCCGAGGCCGGTGTCGAACAGGAGGGCCTCCCTCGAGCCCAGGATCAGGTACGAGATCACCTCCTGGAACTGGAACGGCTCGTACAGGGCGAAGACCCCGTCGGCGACTCGATAGACCTCGAACCAGTCGTCGGGCGCCTCGACCCGCGGGAGCGTCCGATAGACCGGGCGGGGCAGCGCATCGCACCAGCGGGCGGTTTGCGCCACGACCGGCGCGCCGCCGGCGGTGAGGGTCAGGGCGACGAAGAGGGAAACGAGAGCTCGAGCCGACGCGATCACGGGCGATCCCGCATGCTCAGATCGGTCACTTCTTCTCGTAGAGGATCTTACCGCCCACGATCGTGTAGTCGACGCGCGTCGCCTTGATCTCCTCCTCCGGGATCGTGAGGATGTCCTTGGAGAGAACGGTCACGTCTGCGAGCTTGCCCACGCCGAGTGAGCCCTTCGAGCCTTCTTCGAAGGCGGCGTAGGCCGCGTTCCGGGTGTAGGACCGGAGCGCTTCCTGCCGGCTCATGCGCTGGTCGGGATAGAAGCTCGAGCCGTCCTTGAGCTTGCGCGTCACCGTGGCGTAGTAGTTGGCGATGGGGTCGACGTCCTCGACGGGAGCGTCCGTGCCGTTCGAGACGACGGCTCCCGACTTCATGAGCTTCTGCCAGACGTAGGCGCCTTCCTCGGCCCGCTTGTCCCCCAGCCGGGCGGGGACGAAGACCGCGTCCGACGTGCAGTGGATCCCCTGCATGGAAGCGATGACGCCGAGCGCCCCGAAGCGCGGGATGTCGGCCGGGTTGAGGTGCTGCGCGTGCTCGACCCGCCAGCGCACGTCCTTCTTGTCGGGGTTGGCCTTGAAGGCGGCCTCGAAGATGTTCAGGATCTCGCGGTTCGCGCGGTCGCCGATGGCGTGCACGCAGAGCTGGTAGCCGTTGGCCATGGCGAGCTTGGCCGTCTCTTCCACCGTCGCCACCGGCGTCGTGTTGAGGCCGGTGCTCGAGGGCAGGTCCGAGTACGGCTCGAGCAGCCACGCTCCGCGCGAGCCGAGGGCGCCGTCGAACGTGTGCTTGATGGCGCGGACGGTGAGGTGCTTGTCGAAGCCGTCGATCAGACGGTACGAGGCCAGCCTCTGCGCCATCCGCTCGTTGGAGTCGCGGATCATCACCCAGAGGCGCAGGCCGAGCTTGCCTTCGCCCGCGACCTTCTTGAACACGTCGATAGTCTCGAAGCTCGAGCCCGCGTCCTGGAAGCTGGTGACGCCCTTCGACAGGGCCTCTTCGTCCGCGAGCTGGATCTGCCGGCGCACCTCCGCTTCGCGCTCCTCGGGCGTCATCCCCCGCCGGGCCTTCTCGTAGGCGGCGTCGAGGAGCTCGTCGGCCGTCTCGCGGAAGAGGCCCGTCGGCTCGCCCTTGGCGTCCTTGAGGATCTCGCCGCCCGGTGGGTTCTTCGTACTTCGCGTGACCCCCGCCAACTCCATGGCCTTGGCGTTGGCGAAGGAGGCGTGGCCGCTCGCGTGGCCGAGGACGACCGGATTGTTCGGCGAGACCGCGCTCAGGGAGCGGTGGGTCGGGAAGCCTTCCACGGTCGGCTCGGGCCGCTTGTCCCACTTTTCCTGGTGCCACCCGCGTCCGCGGATCCATTCGCCCGGCTTCGCCTTGGCCGCGGCGTCCTTGACCATGGCCACGATCTCGTCCCAGTTCTTCACGGTCGTGAGGTTCAGCACGATCCGGGCCTCGCCCACGCCGGTGAAGTGCCCGTGGCCATCGATGAAGCCGGGAATGGCCAGCCGTCCCCGCAGATCGACGACGCGCGTCTCCGGGCCCACGAAGGCCGCGATCTCTTCGTTCGTACCCACGGCCACGAGGGTGTCGCCGCGGGCGGCGAGCGCTTGCGCCTCTGGCTTTCGTTCGTCGACGGTGGCGATCTTGCCCTTGTTCAGGACCAGGGTCGCGGGCTCGACCTTGGGCCGGCTCTCACACGCGACGAGGACGAGGACCAGGCCGGTGAGCCCGGCCACGGTCGCCCGGCACGGGCAGAGTGGGTTGCGCATCGGTCCTCCGTAGTTAGCCGATTGTCTCGTAGTTCGACGGGATACTACCCCGGTGTGAAGGTCAACTGCCTGTGTGGCGTGGGGACATGCCCCCAACGCTCTTCCCGGAACGTCGGTGCCGGGCCATCATTTCCCAGCCGTAGTCCTGCGCAGCCAGGTACGCGTTGTGGGTGTGACACATCAGGCAGATATTCCCTGGACTGCGGTCACCACCCAATCCAAAGGGGTGCCGATGGTGATACTCGAGCTGGCCGCGCTCCGGGCATCGTCTTCCCTGCCGGTCCACGTAGCGGCATCGGTGTCCGTCACGCTCGCTCACCGCGCGCCTCACCGCGGCCGGGATGTGGCGCGAGGGCGAAGAGAGCTCGGTCTCCGGCAGCCCTTTCCGGGGAGTCTTCGCCTTGGCGAAGCGCCTGGCTTCGAGCCTTTCGAGCTTTTCGGTAACCGCGACCTCGATGATCTCGGCCAGATCGCCATCGGGGACCTTTGATCGCATCAGGGCCTTGAGTCGTTCCAGCTTGTCGTGGAGCTCGGCGCGGGCGGTGAACTGGACCTTGTAGCGGGCCGGGCCTAGGGGCTGGACGACCGCGGGCGGCGCGATCGGGGTCGCATCAACTGCGTCCGGACGCAGTTCGAGGGTCGGCATCGACTCCCAGGAGGCAGACGGTGGGAGCTCCGGCTTCGGCAGAGCCCTCGCCTCGGGGAGCTTTCGCATCAGCGCCGGAGCGTCCGGTCGGGGCAGGAGCTCGGCAATCAGCTCTTCGACCTGGCGCTTGGACCGGTGCGTGGCCCTTTTCAGGAGGGTATCCCGGTTTTCCGGAGTGAGGTGCGGAGCCAGCTTGGCGATGGCGGTCAGGTGCAGGCGGCCGTCGGCGAGCATCGTCAGGAGGATGGGGTGCTCGCGCGACGCCCGGGCCGCCGCGATGCGCAGGTAGGCCTCCGCCTCCGAGAGACGGAGGACATCGGTGCTGTAGGCGAACATCGAGGGCGAAGCTTCTCGCGCATAGAGCTTCCGCTCGTCCACCTCGGCGATGTGGGCGACGAGGTCACTCTCGACGCGGCGGGACTGCTGCAGGAGCTCGGCCAACCGGCGAAGCAGCTCGTCGTCGGGGATCGATTCGAGCGGGCGCCTGTTCTCCATGGACGCAATACTACTCGGAGGCCTGGACACGACAGGACCGCTCGCCGCGAATTTGATGGCGGCTGCGATGCGTACGTTAGGCGACGTCCAGTCGCCCCTCAGCGGCCGCCGAGCCGCACCGCATCCTCCCCGAGGACGTCGTCCAGGGCGCTTACGAACAGGTCCACGTCGCTCTCGGAGACGACGAGGGGCGGGCGGACCTTCAGGACGTTCTCGTGGGGACCGTCGGTGCCGGTGAGGATGCCCCGCTCGCGCAGGCGGTTGACTACATAGGAGGCTTCCTCCGTTGCCGGCTCCCGCCTCTCCCGGTCGCGCACGAGCTCGATGCCGAGGAAGAGACCCGAGCCCCGCACGTCGCCCACGAGGGGATGGCGGTCCTCGACGGCTCGAAGGCCGGCCAGGAAGTGCCGGCCCACGCGCAAAGCCCGCTCCTGCAGTCCTTCGTCCTCGAGCACGTCGAGGACGGCGAGGCCCACGGCGCAGGCCACGGGATTCCCGCCGAATGTACTGAAGAACTCCATGCCGTTCGCGAAGGCATCGGCGATGGCGCGGGTGGTGAGCACGGCTCCCAGGGGGAAGCCGTTGCCGATGGGCTTGCCGAGCACGACGATGTCGGGCACCACCCCCTGGGTCTCGAAGCCCCAGAAGTGCGTGCCCAGCCGGCCGAAGCCCACCTGCACCTCGTCCGCGATGCAGACCCCGCCCGCGGCCCGCACATGGGCGTAGGCCTCGGCGAGATAGCCCGGCGGGAACACGATCTGACCGCCCACGCTCGGAAGGCTCTCGGCCAGGAAGGCGGCGAGGCCGCGGCCGTGCCCGCGCATCTGCGCCACGATCTCGCCGACGTGACCTGCGTACTTCCGGCCCGCCTCGGGATCGCCTCGACGAAAGGGACCGCGGTAGTCGTCGGGCAGGGGGGCGACATGGACGAAGTCCTTCCGTCCCCGGCCTCCCGGGCCCTCGAACTTGTAGGGACTCACGTCGATCATTCCCTGGGTGTGGCCGTGGTAGGCGTGTTCGAGCACGACGACGTCCTCGCCGCCGGTGAAGGCTCGCGCGAGCCGCAGGGCGAGCTCGTTGGCCTCGCTGCCGGAGTTGACGAAGAACGCCACCTGGAGGGGCTCGGGCAAGAGGGCGGTGAGCCGCTCCGCGTAGCGCACCACGTTCTCGTGGAGGTAGCGCGTGTTGGTGTTGAGCAGCGCGATCTGCTGCTGCGCCGCCCGCACGACGCGGGGATGGGCGTGTCCCACGAGCGGCACGTTGTTGTAGCCGTCGAGGTAGGCGCGACCGGTATCGTCGTACAGGTACTGGCGCCATCCGCGCACGATCTTCAGCGGACGGCGATAGGAGAGGCTCAGGTTGGGGCCGAGCCGGGCCCCACGGGCCGCGCGGAGAGCCTCTGGGCCGCGCTCCACGGGCGGGAAGCGGGTGTCGGGGATGCCGAGAAGGAGGTTGGGATCGGGGGAGAGCGCCGTCCACAGCTCCCTCTCCGAGGCGCGGGCCACGCCGGGATAGTCGGTGCCTTTGTCCAGCAAGTCGAGCACGATCTGGAAGTGCACGTGGGGCGGCCAGTCGCCGTTCGCGGGGGGTGCGCCCACTCGCGCGAAGGCCTCGCCGCGGGCGAGGCGCTGGCCGACGGACAGCGAAGCCAGCGCGTCCTCGCCCAGGTGCCCGTAGAGCGTGAAGAAGGGGGGAACGTCCCCGGCCTCATGACGCAGGATCACCAGGGGCCCGTAGTCCTGCCGGGCGGCGTTGTTCGCAAGCAGGTGCACCACGCCGTCGAGAGGCGCCCGCACGACGGAGCCCGCCGGCACGAACAGGTCCATCCCGAGGTGGAGGGTGCGCCGCTCGTCGGTGGGGCTCGGGCCGCCACCGAAGAGGCCCGAATCGTAGAGGCACCGAGCCTCGTCGTAACGTCCGACCCCGACGCTGGCCCCCGCACCCTTCAGGGCGCCGAAGATCGCGGCGGTCAGGGGGCCCGTCTCCGCCGACGCGGGATCGGCGCCCAGGAAGCGGCTGCCGACCGAGAGGTCGAAGACCAGGGCCTGCCCGAGGTCGGCGTCGAGGACCTTCGCCGCTCCCGGCCCCGCCGCGCGCAGCCACTCGACGCGCCTCGCGCCTCCGGGAAGGGGCTCGAAGCCGCAGGCGGCGCGCAGGGCGTAGTGCGCGAACCGCGAGGAGATGCGGTCCAGGCGTTCGAGGGCGTCCCAGGCGGGGGCTTCGCTGACGGTCACGTAGGCGTCGTGGGGCCGGCCCGCCTTGCGCTCCGCCGAAGTGGTGACGCTCACCGCGAGGCGCGCCTTCACCAGGGGCCAGAAGACGGCGAGCTCCTCTTCACCGAGGGGGCAGGCCTCGTGGTAGGCCGAGACGATCGCGCGCACCCCGGCGAGGGGATCGGCCTGGCCGAGAAGTGCATAGGCCGCAGCCACCGCCGGCTCGGCCACGCTCAGCCCCCGGTGCATGTCGCCGAAGTCGATGACACTCACCGCCTCGTGGCCCACGGCGCGCTTCACCGCCACGAGCAGGTTCCAGTCGTTGGCGTCGCCGTGGATCACGCTCCGCCTGAGGCCGGCCAGACGGGGCAGGACCTCGCCCTCGAACTCCTGGAGCACCCGGAGCACGAGGCCGCGGCGCGCGGAGTCGGCGATGGCGCCCTCGTGGCCGCGGATCCATCCCGCCCGGGCCAGGTCCCACGGCAACTCGCGCGCCGCCCCGGGATGGGCGAACGCCGAGAGCCCGGCGCTCAGGCGGCCGAGGAGGCAGCCGACGCTCGACAGAAGCTCGAGGCTGCGCGGACGAGCTTCGGCCAGGGGGGTGCCCGGCGCGAAGGTGAGCAGCCAGACGAGCCGGTCGCCGTGGGAGAAGGACGCCATCGAGACGTCCCGGGCCGTGAGCGTTTCGACCACCCGCGGCAGGGCCAGGTCGGGCGCGGTCCGGGCGAGGTGGCGCAGCGCGGCGCACTGCAGCTCCACCAGGCTCAGCTCCCGGCCGGGATGCATGACCTTGAGGACGAACTGACGGCCGTCCGCCGTGGTCAGGTGGAAGTTGTCGTCGTGCTCGCCGGGGAGGCCCCGGGCGCGGGCCTCGAGGCCGTAGAGCTCGCGAGCCAGGCGGACGGCATCCGCGTCCGGCACCGGCACCCGGCCCTGGAGCTCCATGACCAGGGACTTTAGTACGGACGGGTGAGGCCCCGCGATTCGTCGGAGAGGGGACTAGCCTCGGATTCTGGCTGCGACTACGCTGATGGAGGCGATTGCTGGACCGTGATACCCCCGCCGGCCAGGAAGGAGGATGCGATGTCCAACGGTGCCCCCAACGACCTGACGCAGCTCCTGGCCCTCAACCAGGAATACATCCGCTCGGTCCAGACGGGCGATGTGGGAAGGTTCCGGGAGATCCTGGCCCACGACTTCCTCTGCTCCCTTCCCGACGGATCGCTCATCGACCGGGACCGGTTCCTCGAGCGTACGGCTCAACCGGTCACGATCTCGAACCTCGAGGCCCGCGACGTGAACGTCCGATTGATGGGCGACTTTGCGATCGTCCACGCGCGAACGACGTTCACGGGGCCCGACGGCAGGGCCGGGTCGGGCCGCTACACGGACGTCTGGGCCCGGCGCAACGGAACCTGGCTCGCCGTCTCCGCCCACGTCACTCGGAACTGAATCAATCGCCGGGCACCGTGACTTCCAGGAACTCCAGCTCCCCCGCGCACTCCAGCCCGTAGCCCCGGCCGGCGGGAACGACGAACGCATCGCCGGCGCTCAAGGGATCGCGATCGCGCCCCTCGCATCGGAGGCTAGCCGCGCCACGCAGGACGAAGGTGAAGAGGAGCTCGGCGTGGTGGCGATGGAGCGGGGAGCCGGCCCCGCCGCGCCCGCGGACGACCGAAGCACTCGCCGCTCCGCGGGTGGCCACGTCTATCCCGAGGTTCCGCGCTTCGAAGCCCTCGCCCCGCCAGGGCCTCCAGGTCGCGGCGGAGACCTCGTGACGGACGAAGCGCTGGCCCTCGAACTCCCGATCGACCCTCGTCGTTCTCGAGGGCAGCTCCAGCGCAGGGTCGGCCAGCGTCTCGTGGTCGGCCGGACAGCCGATCTCGATCACCTCCGACCCGGGCGCGCTCTCGAGCACGCGATGGCGGATCCTCGGCGGCTGCAGGACGGAGTCGCCGGCCCTCATCACGAACGGCGGTCCCTGATTCTCGTAGACCACGCGCACCCAGCCCTTGTAGCAATAGATCATCTGGAAGCGGATCTTGTGGAAGTGCACGTAGTCCGGCACCGGACCCCCTTCCGGGATGACGATGTGCGAAGCGATGAAGCGGCCGCCCTGCCGATCCGGGATGAGGTCACGGTAGCGCATTCCCGCCCGCCCCACCCGCCACTCCGCTTCTTCGCTCCGCGCCAGCGCGAACGACGGCCGCAGGGGAGGCAGGCGGAGCGGCGGGTCCCAGGGCGCTATCTCGATGCGGGTGCCGTTGGGCGCCACCAGCTCCGACACCCCGTCGAGAGCGGCCGGATCCGGGCAGAGCAGGCGCAGGACACCGGGCGCACCGCCTCCCCCGCGCTGCAGGCGGATGCGAAGGCCAAAGCCCTCGATCACGACCACCGAAGGTCGATCCGCGGGCACGACCGCCGCCACGCGGAAGCCGAGTCGGTCCGTGAAGAAGGCCAGCGTCTCGTCGAGCTCCGGGCACGGCAGGACGACCTCGGCAGCCCGGATCTCCATCGGATCAGGCCACCAGGACCGGGCAGGTCATGCAGTGGGCGCCCCCCTTGCCCATGAACAGCTCGTCCGCGGGGAAGGTCAGGAGCTCGAAGCGGTGGCGCGCCATCTCCTCGCCGACGCGGAGCGCCTGCGCGAAGCCCACCGCCCGGCGCGAGCGCTCGGTGACGACGACGTTGAGGTGGCCGCCCTTGCGCTCCTCGTAGGTGATGGGGATGCACGTGAACCCGCGCGCGGCCAGGAACTCCGGGAAGAGGACGTGGCGTGGCTCCGCCTTCCCCGCCTCGTAGAGCCGGCAGGGGAAGAGGGCCAGGGGATCCTCGTGGATCAGGCAGAGCCTCTCGTCGAGCACCATGAAGATGCCGTCGATGTGGACGTGCCCGAAGGGCAGCGGCACCTCCAGGAAGTACTTCACGTCCTTTCCGAGGACGATCTCGCGGAGCGCCCGCGTGCCCTCCTCGTTGGCGCGGTCGCAGAGGGAGGCGACCGCGGTGTCCTCGCCGATGAGGGTCACTCCCCCTCCCTCCAGGAAGCCCGGGGGCTCGATCGCGCCGAGCACGGGCACGCCCAGACGGCGGAAGGCGCGGCCCAGCATCTCCTGATCGCCCCGGCGGCCCTTGAGATGCGGGCTCATGAGGACGGCGCCGCGCGAGAAGACCGAGGCGAGGTCGCGCGTGTAGGTCATGTTGGGACGGTGGTCGATGTAGCCGAGAGCGTCGTCGTCGCCGGCGAGGACCTCGCGCAGCAGCAAGGTCTCGACGCCCTGGTCCTGGAAGACGGCGCAGCATGGCGTCGTAGTCGGCGACGAACCTCCCCCGGTCCACGGGCCGCAGGAAGTTGAACTCCTTCAGGGTCTGCTCCGTGACCTTCTGGAGCTCGGGGCCGGGCCGGTGCATGACCACCCGCTTCAGGCTCGCGTAGGCGTTGGGCACGAAGAGGCTCACGCGCGGGCGCTCTTCGAGATCCCGAGATAGACGGGAACGGCGGTGGCGGTCATGGCGACTCCGATGAACGTGTCCCGAGGGTTATAGACGATGGCGCTCACGAGGAAAAGGGCGAGCACCAGCACGTAGACCGCGGGCACCCACGGATAGCCGGGGGTGAGGTAGGAGGAAGCCTGGGCCGCGGAGCGCGCCCGCAAGCGGAACACCGAGGCCACCATCAGGATGTTCACCACGTGGAGGGGCACGACGAAGTAGGTCACGATCCGGCGGAAGGCGCCGAAGAAGAGGAGCGCGCGTGATGGAGAGGGCGGCGGAGAAGAGCACGGAGCCGGCGGGGACGCTCCGGGGTGAAACCCACGAGAGGGCCCGGAAGAACGGGTGGCTCCATTGGCCCGCCGTCGCCTCCTCGTACTGCGCGGCGGCCGCGTAGTAGAGCCGGGGCAGGGTCATGACCAGGCCCCCGAGGGCTCCCAGGATCGAGACCACGATGAGCGCGTTCGCGAACGGCCCCCCGGCGGGACCGAAGGCGGCGAAGGCTACGGTGCTCGCCACGGTGGTGGGCGCCGCGCGCATCGCCGGGAGAGGAACGACGCGCAGGAACGCGTAGTTGACGATCACGTAGAGGATCGTGATCCCCAGGACGCCCAGGCCCAGCCCGGCGGGGAGACGCCTTCGCGGGTCGTCGACCTCTCCCGCCACGTGGGTCACGTCGACCCAGCCGTCGTAGGTGAAGAGGACCGCGGCCACGCCGAGCCCCACCAGCCGGACGAAGCCGGCGAGGGTGGGCTCGCTCGCCACGGTCGGGCTCGAGCCGGAAGCGCCAGCGGGGGCGGCGAGCAGCAGGCTGCCCACGACGAGAGACAACAGGCCGACGATCTTGACGGTGGTGAGAAAGACCTGCGTGCGCCCCCCCCACTCGACCCCCTGCAGGTTCACGACCATGAAGACGAGAATGGCGGCGACCCCCCAGCCCGCGGCCGACAGCATCGCGTGGCGTCCCAGAAGAAGCACCGCGAACTCGCCGAACACGATGGCCACCCCCGCCACCGAGCCCGGACCGCTCACCCACATCTCGACCCAGATCTTGACGAAGGCCCAGAAGGGCCCGAACCCCTCCCGGATGATGTGGTAGGTCGCGCCGGCGCGCGGGAGGAGGGTCGCCAGCTCGGCGAGGGTGAGGGCGCCGCAGAGCGTGATGATCCCGCAGAGCCCCCAGAAGAAGTAGACCTGCCCGGGAGACTCGGCGACGGAGGCCAGCTCCCCAGGGGTGAAAAAAATGCCGGTCCCCAGCATGTCGCCCGCGACCAGGGCGGCGACGGCGACGGGGCCGAGCTGCCTCTTGAGCGCGGAATGGGGATCGGGGGGCAGCGCGGGGAGTATATCGCCAAGTTACGGCATCGATCGTAGGAATTAAGAAAAATGGCTTGACCCCGGAGGCCACCAGGTCGTACAAGGTGACCAAAGTCTCCGTTGTTGACGGACCAAGAAGACGCGTTTTTCCCGGCCGGGAAGGGCTTGGAAGGCCCTATCGGGCCCGGCGACTCCTGGGGAGGGTGTATGAAGAGGTGGGCCAGGCGGCTCGTGCTGGGCGGCGCGGCTTTCGTCGCCGCGGTGCCTTTGCTGGCGCAGACGTATCACGGCGGCCTGCGGGGCGCCGTGCGCGAATCCGGAGGCGTCGTGGCCGGTGCTCTGGTGACCATGGTCAACGAGGCCAACGGCAGCACCCGGAGCACGACCACCAACAACGCGGGCGAATACGCGTTCGTCCAGGTCGAGCCGGGGACCTACACGGTCAAGGTCGCCATGCAGGGCTTCAAGACCATCGAGAAAAAGGGGGTGCACATCGGCACCCAGCAGTTCATCACCATGGACTACACGCTCGAGGTAGGCAGCCTCTCGGAAGCGGTGACGGTCGAGGCCACGAATGTCGCCCTCGAGACCTCGAACGCCTCGGAGGGCAGCACGCTCGACTCGAAGACGCTCCAGACCCTGCCCACGGCGGGCCGCAACCCGTTCTTCCTCGCGACCATAACCCCCGGGGTGACCCACACGGGCGACCCGCAGTTCATACGGCAGCAGGACCAGACCAACTCCTCCCTGCTCTCCCTCGGGGGCGGACCCCGGCGCGGCAACAACTACACGCTCGACGGCGTCGCGATCGTCGACATCCGGAACCGCGCCACGGTCATCCCGTCGATCGAGGCGGTGGAGGAAGTCAAGGTCCAGGTCACCACGTACGACGCGGAGATGGGGCGCACGGGCGGCGGCGTCTTCAACATGACGGGCAAGTCGGGCGCGAACGCCTGGCACGGCAGCGCGCTGGGGCAGACCCGGCCGAGCGGGGCGCGGTCGCTGTCCTACTTCGCCCAGCAGGCGTGCGACGACGGCTCCGGGTCGTGCGACAAGCCCGACACGTACTACTACCTGTACGCGGGCTCGTTGGGCGGCCCGATCATCAAGAACAAGACGTTCTTCTGGGCGTCGATCGAGGGCTACAAGAGCAACACGATCGACGACGCGGTGGTGAGGGCGCCGACCGGGCGCGAGCTCAACGGGGACTTCTCCCAGAGCGGCATCACCGTCTACGATCCGCTGACCACGCGGCCCGACCCCGCCCACCCCGGGCAGTACATCCGCGACCCGTTCCCCGGCAACGTGATCCCGCCCAACCGGATCAGCCCGGTGGCCGGCCAACATGCGGCAGTACTGGCCGCAGGCGGGACCCGCCAGCGCCCAGCTCGTGGACCGGTCCCGGACCGCCACCATCAAGCTCGATCAGGTGTGGAGCGAGAAGCGTCCGTACCTCGGCGATGTATGCCTACTACCACTCCATCGAGCCCCAGCCCCGCTCGTACCTCAAGGACGGCCAGACCCAGGAGATCGGCGCGAACCACGCCGACCCGGGCGACGGAGCCCTCAACCGCACCGTGCACGCCATCGCGATCAACAACACGTTCACGCCCAACGCGACCACCGTCGCGCACGTGCGCCTGGGCTACACCAGCTTCGACGACGACTGCGTGCCGGTCGCGGGGTTCGACCCGGGCACGCTCGGCTTCTCGCCGAGCTTCGTCAACGAGGTTCCCGATGAAGAAGTTCCCGTACTTCGCCATCGGTACGTACGGCACGGACTACAACGGCTACATGTTCGGCGAGCGCACCATCAACAACATCACCTACTACTCCTGGGACGCCAACGCCTCGATGTCCAAGCTCCTGGGCCGGCACACGGTCAAGTTCGGCGCGTCCTACCGCAAGATCGGGGTCAAGAACCTCAATCCCAGCCAGTCGAGCGGACGGTACTTCTTCGACGGCCAGTTCACGAGCGCCGACCCGCTGAACCCCGACAACAGCGACCCCAACTCGCTGGCCGCGTTCCTGCTCGGATACCCGTCGAGCGGCTTCATCCCCGTGGCGCAGCCGACCAACGCGTTCATCAACTACTACGCGGGGTACGCCCAGGACGACTTCCGGATCAACTCGAACCTGACGGTCAACGTCGGCCTGCGCTACGAGTTCGAGCAGGGCCTGCAGGAGAAGAACAACGAGATTACCGTCGGCTTCGACCGTGACCGGCCCTGGCCGTTCCAGCTCCCGGGCGGCCCCCCGCTCAAGGGCGGCCTGATGTACGCCGGGGTCGACGGGTATCCGACGCACCAGAGCGACCCCTCCAAGACGAAGTTCGCGCCGCGCGCGGGCTTCGCCTGGTCGCTCAACCCCAAGACGGTGGTGCGGGGCGGCTACGGCCTCTTCTGGGCGCCTCACCAGTACGCGGGCATCGGCACCACCAGTTCTGGGCACTCGTGGCTTCACGCAGGGTGACCGACTACGTGGCGAGCACGGACGGCGGCCTGACGCCCTGCGCCGGCTGCAACATCGTGAACCCGTTCCCGAACGGTCTCTCCCAGCCGACGGGCAGCGCCGGCGGCCTCCTGACCGGCGCCGGGGGAACGGTGGACTTCATCGACCAGTTCCGCAAGTCCGCGTACGTCCAGCAGTATTCCGTCGACTTCCAGCGCGAGCTGCCCGGTCGGCTTCGTGGCGGGGATCGCGCTACATCGGCGCCACCTCCAGGCACCTCGGCCTGGGCGGCAACGACGACGACACGTTGAACATCAACCAGCTCGATCCCCGGTACCAATCCCTCGGCCCGGCCCTGCTGGACCTCGTGCCGAACCCGTTCTTCGGCAACCCGGCCTTCGGCGCCTTCGCGGACCAGGAGACCATCCCCCGCGGCCAGCTCCTGCGGCCGTACCCGCAGTTCGGCGACGTGCTGGCCCACCAGGTGAGCGAGGGCCGGGCTCAATACCACTCGGTGGTCGTGAGGCTGGAGCGGCAGATCACGAACGGCTGGGGCGGCCGCATCAACTACACCTGGAGCAGCAACAAGAACAACATCTTCGGCGAGCTGCAACCAGTTCAGCAACGACAGCAACAGTCGGGCCGTACCCGTCAACAGCTACGACATCGACGCCGAGTACGCCCACTCGATCACCGAGCAGCCGCACCGCCTCAACTTCGCGCTCACCGCCGAGCTGCCCTTCGGCAGGAACAAGAAGCACCTGTCCGAGCCGGGAGTTCTCCGCGTCCTCTTCGGCGGCTGGTCGATCACGGGCATCGGGTACTTCCAGAGCGGCTTCCCGGTGACCGTGGTCGAGGCCAGCAACAACTCGGGCGTGTTCGGCCTGGTCCAGCGGCCGAACCTGACCGGCACCAGCCCCGCGACCTCGGGCAGCACGAACAGCCACTACGACCCGGCGTGCAGCTGCCTCAACAACTGGTTCAACACGGCCGCGTGGTCGACGGCCCCAGACGTTCACCTTCGGCAACGCCCCGCGCACCAACACGGACATGAGGACGCCGTTCAAGACCCAGACCGACCTGGCGTTCCAGAAGACCGAGCCGCTCGGGGAGGGCAGCAAGGAGATCATGGTCCGGTTCGAGATGATCAACATCTTCAACAACACGCAGTTCAACGGGCCGAACACGACTTTCGGCGGCTCGAGCTTCGGCCGGATCTCGTCTTCGCGCGGCTTCCCGCGCATGCTGCAGTTGATGGTGCGGTTCGCGTTCTAGCCCGCGGACGTCGACGATGGGGGCGGCCCTTCGGGGGCCGCCCCTTTCTTCTCGACGTGGGCTACGGATCACGTCTGTGATCCGCGCCCTCCGCGCTCGAGACAACGGACCTTCCGGCTTCGTCCACTCGGTCTTCCTCGGCTTGGGCCTCGTCTGTCTTCAAGCGACCGGCTGCTCGAGGCCCAGCCGAGCGATGAACGTCCTCCTCATCAGCATCGACACGCTTCGGGCGGACCGCTTGAGCGCCTACGGCTTCCCGCGGCCGACCACGCCGAACATCGACGCGGTGGCCCGGGAGGGCGTGCTGTTCAAGAAGGTCCGCACCCCGGTGCCCATGACCCTGCCCGCCCACGTCTCCCTGCTCACGGGGACCCTGCCCCCCACCCACGGGCTCCGCGACAACCTGTCGAACCGGCTGCCGGACGCGAGCCTGACCCTGGCCGAGATGCTCAAGTCCAGAGGCTACACGACGGGGGCCATCGTCAGCACCTTCGTTCTCGACCGGCGGTTCGGCACCAGCCAGGGCTTCGACAGCTACGACGACCGCTTCCAGGCCGTGCACAAGATCGGCGACATCAGCGAGCGCAAGGGCGACGAGACGACTCGCCTCGCCCGGGAGTGGCTGGACGAGCACAAGGACCGGCCCTTCTTCCTGTTCGTCCACTTCTACGACCCCCACGACCCCTACGAGCCGCCCGAGCCGTTCGCCTCGCAGTGGAGCGGGCACCCCTACGAGGGGGAGGTGGCCTTCGCCGACGCCTGCGTGGGCCAGGTCCTGGAGAAGCTCCGCCACCTCGGCCTCTACGACGACACCCTCATCGTCATCACCGGGGACCACGGCGAGATGCTCGGAGAGCACGGCGAGCTGAACCACGGCTTCTTCATCTATGAGGGCGCGCTCCGGGTGCCCCTCGTCATGCGGGTGCCGCACGCCCCGGCGGTCCCCCGGCCGATCGACCTTCCGGCGAGCCTCATCGACATCGTGCCCACCATCGTCTCCCTGGTGGGAGGAGAGGTTCCCAAGGAGGTCCAGGGTATCGACCTCTCGCCCTGGCTCGCGGGCCGGGGGGCGGGAGGGCGAGGAAGGCCACTCTACGCGGAGACCGTCACCCCGACCCATTACTACGGCGCCAACTCGCTGCTCGGGGTCGTCGCCGACGGGTGGAAGTACATCGAGACGACACGTCCCGAGCTCTACGACCTCCGGAGCGATCCCGCGGAGGCCGTCAACCTCCTCGAGCGCGAGCGGGCGAGGGCGGACGCCCTCGGCGGGACCCTCGTCGCGATCCTGGCCGCGGCCGGCCGCGCGCCCGGACCGGCCCCGGAACCGGCGGCCCTGGACGAGGCCTCCCGACAGCGCCTGGCCGCGCTCGGCTACCTGGGGCGGAGCGGCGACACCTCGTCACAAGGTTTCGACCGGAGCCGGGAAGACGCCAAGGACCTGATCGCGTTCTTCCGGAAGGACCAGCGGCTCAACAAGCTCGTGGAGGAGAAGAAGTACCCGGAAGCCCGGGCGCTCTGCGACGAGATGCTCCGGCAGAGGCCGGGATTCGCGGACTGCCATCTGCAGATGTCCAGGATCGCCGCTTGCCGAGGGTCAACCCGAGGCGGCCCTGACCGCGGCCCGCAAGGCGGTCGCGGTCAGCCCCCGGAACGAGCGAGCGCACCTTCAACTGGCCGGCCTCTTGAAAGAGCGGGGCGACCTCGACGGAGCCATCGCTCACTATCGCCAGGCCCTGGAGATCCAGCCGAGCTCCCCCGATGCCCGTGTGCTCCTGGGCCGCGCGCTCGCGGAGAAGGGACAGGTGGACGAGGCAGCGAGCCTCCTCGGCGCCGCCGCGGCCGCCGAGCCCGAGAGTGCCGCCGCGGCGACCCAGCTGGGCTTCGTGCTGGCCAAGCAGGGCAAGCTCCAGGAGGCCGTCCTCAGCTACCGTCGCGCCCTGGCCCTCGACCCCGGCTCCGCCGAGGCGCACGCCTATCTCGGCTCCGCCCTCGCTTCCCAGGCCCAGTGGGACGAAGCCATCACCCATTTCGAGCAGGCGCTCCAGAAGCGGCCGGAGAGTGCGGAGCTTCACGACTGGCTGGGACGGGCCCTGCGGGAGAAGGGACAGTGGGAAGCGGCCCTCGGCCAGTTCCGCGAGGCGGTGCGGCTCGAGCCCGGCCTGGCCATCGCGCACTACGACCTGGCCCGCGCACTGAAGCAGCAAGGGAAGCTCGACGAAGCGGTCCGCCAGTATCGCGAGGCCCTCGCCATCGACCGGGACCTCGCCGCCGCCCACAACGGCCTGGGCAGCATCCTCGGCTCCCAGGGCCGGATGAGCGAGGCGACCTTTCACTTCCGCGAAGCTCTCCGCGTGAAGCCGGACGACCCCGAGGTCCACAACAACCTCGGTCTCGCCCTCCGCGCCACGGGAGGGCGGGACGAGGCCCTGCAGCACTTCGCGGCCGCGCTGAGGCTGCGGCCCGAATGGCCGGTGCCGATGAACGAGATGGCCTGGATTCTCGCCACCCACCCCGACCCACGGCGTCCGGAATCCCGGAGAAGCCATCCGCCTGGCGGAGGCCGCGGCCGAGCGGACGGCTCGCCGGCAGCCCGTCATCCTGGATACCCTGGCTGCGGCCTATGCGGCCGCGGGTCAATTCGACCGCGCGGCGGTCACCGCACTGGAGGCGGCCTCCCTCGCCGCTTCCGGGGGTCCCGCCGGCCTGGCCGCCGAGATCGGCAAGCGCCTCGAGCTCTACCGGCAGAAGAGGCCTTTCCGCGAGCCCGGTGCACCGGGTGCGCCCGCCGGCTCCCCGTGACCGACGCGCCCAGCTAGTCCGCGGAGCCGCCCTGGCGGATGCCCATGGCGACGAGGAGGCCGTTGAGGATCGCCTGCGGCCGGGGCGGGCAGCCGGGGACGTAGACGTCCACCGGCACCACGCGGTCGACGCCGCCCACGGACGCGTAGGTCCCCTCGCCGAAGATCCCGCCGCTGCAGCCGCAGGCGCCCACGGCGACGACGACCCGCGGCTCGGGCGTGGCCTCGTAGGTCCGGCGCAGCGCGATCTCCATGTTCCGCGTGACCGGGCCGGTCACGAGCAGCAGGTCGGCGTGGCGCGGGCTGGCGACGAAGTGGATGCCGAAGCGCTCGAGGTCGAAGACCGGGTTGGTGGTGGCCGCGATCTCCAGCTCGCAGCCGTTGCAGCTCCCGGCGTCCACCTGCCGGACGTGGAGCGAGCGGCCGAGCCGGCCCCGGATCCGCTCCCGCAGCGTCGCCGCGGATTCCTCCAGGCCGGGTCCGGGCGGCGCCTCCATCGCGCGGAACGAGCCGCCGGCCCGTGGCGCCGTCGACGTCGAAGGAGGCGCGCTGCGTGAGCTGCTCCCGCGTGTAGGCGGCCACCTCGAACTCGCGTCCGGGCTGGATCGCGCCGCTCGGGGCAGGCCGCGACGCACTCCCGGCACTGGATGCAGGCGGCGTAGGAGAGCGACAGCGTCTTGCGGTCGGGCGCGGGGCGGACGGCCTGCAGAGCCGCCGTCGGGCACAGCCCGCGCGCACTCGTCGCAGGCGGTGCAGCGCGTTGAAGTCGATCACGGGGAACCCGAAGGGGGGCCGCGACGGCGAAAGGGTCCTTCTTCGTGACGATCCCGGTCTTGAGGCTCTTGGCGAGGATGCGGAACATCGTCGCCTCCTCCGCTCAGCGGTCGTTGCCCGAGTAGGACAGGTTGAAGCTCTTGTTGATCACCGGGAAGTCCGGAAGGATGTTGCCGGGCACGGCCCGGGCGAGCGCCGGCCAGTTCTTGAAGCTGGGGTCGGTGACCTTGACCCGGGCGAGGCGGCCCTTCTCGTCCGTCTGGACCCAGTGCAGGCACTCCCCGCGCCAGCCCTCGGCCCAGCCGAGGGCCGACGACGAGGCGGGCAGCGCGTCGGGCAGCGGGGCCAGCACCTGTCCCTCCGGCAGGCCCTCGAGCACCTGGCGCAGGATCGACGAGCGACTGCTCCACCTCGCGGGCGCGCACCATGAGCCGCGCGCGCACGTCGCCTCCCTCCTCGACCGGCACCTGGAAGCGCAGGCCCGCGTAGGCGTCGTGGGGCTGGTCGCGCCGGAGGTCGAGGTCGAGGCCCGACGCCCGCGCCGCCATCCCCACGACGCCGAGGTCGCGGGCCGACCTGCGTGCGCGAGGATGCCCGTGCCGTCCACGCGGTCGGTGAAGGTGCCGGAGTCGATCAGCAGCGTCGACGAGGTCGTCGAACTCGCGCTCGAGCCGCTCGAGATGGAGCGAGCAGCTCCTTGCGGCGTCCCACGCGTGAGGTCGCACTTCACGCCGCCGAGCGCGACCGTGCCGCGCAGCAGGCGCGAGCCGAAGAGCCGCTCCTGGAGGCGCGACCAGCCCCTCGCGGAGGACCTGGGCCCGGCTCGCGGGCACGGTGAAGGCGACGTCGGTCGCGATGGCGCCGATGTCGGCGACGTGGTTGTAGAGGCGCTCCAGCTCGAGCAGCACGACGCGCAGGTAGCGCGCGCGCGGCGGCGACTCGACGCCCAGCGAGCCGCTCGATGGCGTGGGCGTAGGCGAGCGCGTGGCCGACCGCGGTGTCGCCGGAGATCGACTCGGCCAGGAACAGGCCGTGGCGCCAGGGCAGCCGCTCGAAGCGCTTCTCGATGCCCTTGTGGACGTAGAAGAGCCGGAGCTGGAGGTAGAGCACCGGCTCGCCGGCGACGCCGAAGCGGAAGTGGCCCGGCTCGATGATGCCCGCGTGCACCGGGCCCACCGGGCACGTGGAAGACGCCCTCGCCCGTCACCGGCCGGATACGGGTGCGGGACTGCCCGGCGACCCGGGGCACGGGCTGGCCGTCGTCGAAGTCCTTCCGCAGCGCCCAGACGCCCTCCGGCCAGTCGTCGTGGAGGGCGACGCGGAACGGGTTGGGATGGCCCTCGGGGACGAGGCCGAAGTAGTCCATGACCTCGCGCTCGAACCAGTTCGCGACGGGGTGCTTCGCCGCGATCGAGGGGAAGCGCGGCGCGTCGCGCGGCGACGCGGCGCCCAGATCCGCACGAACCCGGGTGGCTCGGCCGAGGCCCAGAGGTGATGGACCGCGAAGCCCCGCGCGGGCCCCTCGTCCGTGGCGAAGAGCGAGGCCAGGCGCAGGCCCGCGCCGGCGGCCCGGTCGGCGACCGCCGGCGAGCTGCGTCGAGCTCGACCTCGGCCACGAACTCGCCGGGCCGCAGCTCGGCCAGCGCGTCGAGGCCGAGCCGCTCCCGCAGGACGTCGCGCGCCGCCGTCACTGCCCGCCCTCCACCACGCGCACCGCCGCGTGGATCAGGTCCAGGAGCCCCTGCGGGCAGGTAGAAGGCCGACACGACCGCCAGCGTCGGCCGCCACGAGCGTGGTCGCGCTGCCCGCGTCGAGCCGCTCGGGGTCGGGCGCCGTGCGCGGGGCCGTCCGGCTGGTCGCCGAGGACGAGACGGCCGACCTGGTAGAAGAAGCCGCAGAAGAGGAGCACGAGGCAGCCCAGGAACACCGCTGATCGCGACCGTGTGCGGGCCCGCGAAGCCGGCCTGGAGGATCGTCATCTCGCTGAAGAAGATCCCGAAGGGCGGCGAGCCCGTCATGATCACGGCGGCGAGCACGAAGAGGGCGCTGGCCACCGGCGTGCGGCCCAGCGTCCCCGGGCCGATCTCGTCGAAGTCCGAGGAGCGGTGGAGCTGCGCCAGCGTACCGGCCGAGAAGAACGACAGCGGCTTCGCGAGCGTGTGGTAGGTCATGTGGAGCAGGGCGCCGAAGGTCGCGGCCTCCGCCCCCAGCCCCACGCCCACGGCCATGATCCCGACGTGCTCCACGCTGGAGTAGGCGAGCAGCCGCTTCAGGTTCCACTGGATCAGGATGAACGGCGTGGCCACCGCCACCGACAGCAGGCCGAGCGCGAGCAGCAGGCCGCCGGAGAAGCCCGGGCCCAGGGCGGCCTTCGCGATCAGGTGGACGCGCAGCAGGCAGTAGAGGGCGCCGTTCAGCATGCCCACCGCCATGAGGACGCCCGCGGGCGACGGCGCCTCGCGGTAGGCGTCGGGCTTCCAGGTGTGCATCGGCGCGAGGCCGGCCTTCGTCCCGTAGCCGATCGAGGGCGAAGACCACGCCGAGCTTGAGCGTGAACGGGTGCAGCTCGTCCGGCCAGGCCGACGAGCCGCGTCCAGTTGCAGGCCCGACATGCCCTTCGCCGAGGAGCGCCGCGGCCGGAAGCGAACAGCAGCACCGTCCCGAGGAGCGCGAAGGCGAGGCCGAGGCTGCCCAGCACGAGGAACTTCCAGGCCGCCTCCAGGGACGTGTCGCGGTTGTGGAACGCGACCAGGAAGACCGAGACGAGCGTCGTCAGCTCGACCGCGATCCACAGGATGCCGAGGTTGTTGGAGACGGAGACGAGCAGCATCGCGAAGACGTAGAGCGGCACGAGCGCGTCGAACTCCCGGCGCCGCCAGGGAGAGACGAGGCCGCGCGCCTCGTTGCGCCGCAGGTAGCCCACGCTGTAGGCGCCCGACATCAGGCCCACGAAGGCCGAGAGCACGAGGACCAGGGCGGAGAGGCCGTCGACGCGCAGCGCGTCGTCGAACGCGGCGGGTACGCTCCCGCGCAGGAACTCGGCCGCGCCGTGGCGATCGAGAGGGCGAAGGTCGACCGCGAGGCCGCCGACGAGGTTCGCCTCCTTGAGCCAGCGCGGCACGGGGAGCACGCCGAGGAGCGCGGTCACGGCGGGAACGAGCAGCGTCCAGAGGAGCAGGTTCACGGTCGGCTAACCCTTCAGCTTCGAGAGCCGGCTGACGTCCATCGACTCGAAGCGGTCGACGATGCGGTGGACGAGGATGCCGAGGACGAGCACGGCCACGATCACGTCGAAGGAGATCCCCAGCTCGACGACGAGCGGCATGCCGGAGGTGGCGCCCAGGGCCACCAGGAAGACCGCGTTCTCGACGGTCAGGAGCGCCAGGATCTGCGTCACCGCCTTGCGGCGCGTCACCATCAGGAAGAGGCCCATGAGGAGCATCGAGAGCGACACGCCGATCACGTGGTGGGCGGCGCCCTGCGCGCCCCTCGGCGAGGCCCGTGCTCACCCGGTAGCCGACGACGGTGAGGCCGAGGCAGATGAGCAGCGACGACGGGCACGTTCACGAGCGGCTCGATCTCGCGGTGGATGCCGATGCGGTCGATGACGCGCATGAGGAACCAGGGGATGAACACGCCCTTGAGCCCGATCGTGAGCGCGGCGCTGGCGAAGAGGTGCGGGCGATGGTCGGCGAGACGCCATCGCCACCGCGACGCACGCCCAGGAGGATCGACTGGAGGCCGTAGAGGCGGATGGCGGCGAAGAGCGCCTTCTGCCCCACCATCAGGTAGGCGGTCACGAGCATCCCGGCGGCGCAGAGGATCACGAGGTCCTGGTTCATCGGCGGCGTCCTCACAGGAAGCGGATGGCCAGGGCCAGGAAGCCCAGGCCGAGCGACACGGCCATCAGCTCCGGGCACCCGGAAGAAGCGGAGCTTGGCGTTGGTGGCCTCCACCAGCGTCACCGCGACCGCGAGCAGGAAGACCTTGCCGGCGTAGAGGCCGGCCGCGATCGCGAGCGGCGGCCGGGCTCGCGGACGACGGCCAGCCCGAGGGGCAGGAAGAGGTTGACGAGCAGCGGTCATGAACAGCAGCTCCTTCAGCGCGGAGGCCCACTCGACGAGGGCCAGGTCCGGGCCCGAGTACTCGAGGACCATGGCCTCGTGGATCATGGTCAGCTCGAGGTGCGTCGCGGGGTTGTCGACCGGCACGCGGCCCGCCTCCGCGATGCAGGACGATGAAGAGCGCCGCGGCGGCGAGCAGCTCGCTGGGGTGGGCCGAAGGGCCCGCGCTACGCCGTCGTCGCGCACGAGGTCGCCGAGGTTGAGCGAGCCGCCCCAGAGGGCGACCGTGAAGAGGCCCAGCATCAGGGCGGGCTCGGCCAGCGCGGCCACCGTCATCTCGCGGCTCGACGCCCATGCCCGCCGAAGGGGCTGCCCGTGTCGAGCGACGGCGGTGGCGAGGGCGAAGCGGCCGAGGGCGAGGAGGCCGACCAGCACCAGGATCCCGCCGGCCTCCTCGAGGGGAGCCCCCGCGAACAGCGACCGGGACGAGCGTGGTGGCGGCCACCGCGGTCGCGAAGTAGACGCGCGGCCCGGCGACGAAGACCCAGGAGGACGTCGTCGGAGCGCACCGGCTCCTTGCGGAGGAGCTTGGCCAGGTCGTAGTAGCCCTGGAGCGAGCGGCGGGCCCTGGCGGTTCTGGAAGGCCGCCTTCATCTTCTTGATGACGCCCGCGGAGGAGCGGCGCCAGCGCGAGGAGGACCGCGGCCTGCAGCAGGCCGAGGGCCGAGCGACTCCAGCGAGGTTCAACGGCCACCTCCCAGCCAGAGCAGCAGAGCGATGCCCAGGAGCGAGGACGTAGGCGAGGTAGGCGTGGAGGCTGCCGGCCTGGATCACCTTCATCCGCTCCGCCAGCCCCGAGCACGCCGCGCGTCAGCGGCCCGTAGAGGAACCGCTCGAACGTCGGCTCGATCTCCGCCCGGTAGCGTCACCTCGCGCGGGAAGTGCGCCTCCCCCACCGTCTCGCACCTCCCGCGTCGGCCGGTAGATCGCGCGGAAGATCATCATCAGCGGCTTCGAGAACGCCGTCGCCGTGTACTCCGTCCGCGCCGTCAGCTCCCCTCCGCAGCCCCAGGTCGGCGCCCGCCTCACCGCGTAGCCCGGCGACCAGGGACAACGCCGCCGCCAGCGCCAGCCGCCAGGAGCACCGCGCACCGCCACCAGCGGCGGCGCCAGGTGGTCGAAGTGCCCCGGGCCCGGCGCGATCGCGAACAGCCCCGCGCACCATCTCCGGCGCCGGCCGCACCCCGGGCAGCGACGCCGCCACGCCCCGCAGCCCCTCGAGCACCAAGCCCGGGGCGAGACCCGAGCGACGACGCACGTCGCGGCCAGGAACGCCTGCGGCGCCGAGCATCACCCACGGCGACTCGTGGGCCTTCTCCGCTCCCTCGCCCCGCGGCAGGGCCAGGAACGTGATCCCGAACGCCTTCACGAAGCACGCCGCCGCCAGGGCGCTCGTCAGCGCCAGCAGCGCGCCCGCCACGGGAAGATGAGCCGGCTCAGCGTCGGCGTCGCCTGGAAGCCCTGCAGCAGCGCCTGGAAGAGGAGCCACTCGCTGACGAAGCCGTTGAGGAGGGGCAGGCCGGAGATGGCGGCCGCGCCCACCAGGAAGAAGAGCGCCGTCCACGGCATCCGCTTCGCCAGGCCGCCCATCTCCTCGATCTGCCGCGTCCCGGTGGCCATGACCACGCCGCCCGCCCCCAGGAAGAGCAGCCCCTTGAACACCGCGTGGTTCAGCACGTGGTAGAGGCTGGCCGCGATCCCCACCGCCGCCAGCTCCGCCGCGTCCCGACGACGAGCGCCATCATCCCCGCCCCGAGCCCGAGCAGGATGATCCCGGCGTTCTCGATCGTGCTGTAGGCGAGCAGGCGCTTGACGTCGTTCTGCGTCAGCGCGTACAGGACGCCGAGGACCGCCGACAGCGAACCCAGGAGGGCGAACGCGACGCCCCAGTCCCAGCGCGGGACGCCCGAGGCCGAAGGCGCACACCCGGAAGAGGCCGTAGACCCCGGTCTTGATCAGCACCCCGGACATGAGCGCCGAGATGCTGCTGGGCGCCGCCGGGTGCGCCTCCGGCAGCCACACGTGCAGCGGGACGATGCCCGCCTTCACGCCGAAGCCGACGAAGAAGAGGACGAACAGGACGTCGCGGAGGCCGCCCGGCGGCCACGGATCCGGCGAGGACGGCCGGCGAAGGCCAGCGAGCCCGCGAGCGAGGCTGAGGACGAAGAAGCCGGCGACCAGGCATCCGGTCCCCACGTGCGACATCGCCAGGTAGACGTAGGCGGCGCGGCGGTGTCGCGGCGTCTCGTGCTCGGTCGCCACGAGCGCCGCCGTGGCCAGCGTCATCAGCTCCCACGCCAACAGGAAGCCGACCACGCCGTCGGCGACGAACACGGCCTCGACGGCGCCGAGGAGGACGTTGAAGCCGCCGGCCACGAAGGCGTCCGCGCGGGGCGGGCACGGCGTGGGGGAGGTAGCCGACGCTGTAGAGCGCCGCCGGGATCGCGAGCACGGCCAGGACGAGCAGGAACCAGGCGGACAGCGGCGCGAGGGCGTAGCCGAACGAGAAGCCCGGAGGCCGCGTGGCTGCAGCAGGACGCCCTGGACGCGGCGCACCACCGAGAACGACCGCGAGCGCAGCGCCTCCCGTCAGCGACGAGGCGAGGATCGAGCCGGCCAGGGCCAGCGCCGCGGCACCAGCGCGGCCGCGCGGCCAGGGCCAGCGAGAGCGCGAGCGAGCCGAGGCGCACCCCGAAGGCGAGAGGGAGGAAGTCGCGCAGCGAGGTCTCCGCCGGTCACCTCAGCCCCTCCACCAGAGCAGCAGCACCAGGCTCACGACGAGGGCGATGACGTAGGCGAGGTAGGCGTGGAGGCTGCCGGCCTGGATCACCTTCATGCGCTCCGCCACGCCTGAGCACGCCCCGCGTCAGCGGCCCGTAGAGGAACCGCTCGAACGTCGGCTCGATCTCCGCCCGGTAGGTCACCTCGCGCGGGAAGTACGCCTCCCCCACCGCCTGCACCTCGCGCGTCGGCCGGTAGATCGCGCTGAAGATCATCATCAGCGGCTTCGAGAACGCCGTCGCCGTGTACTCCGTCCGCGCCGATGAGCTCCCCTCCGCAGCCCCAGGTCGGCGCCCGCCTCACCCGATACCCGGCGAACAGGGACAACGCCCCCGCCAGCGCCCAGCAGCCAGGAGCACCGCGACCGCCACCAGCGGCGGCGCGAGGTGGTCGAAGTGCCCCGGGCCCGGCGCGATCGCGAACGTCCCGCGCACCATCTCCGGCGCCGGCCGCACCCCGGGCAGCGACGCCCGCCACGCCCCGCAGCCCCTCGAGCACGAAGCCCGGGAAGAGACCCGAGGACCACGCACATCGCGGCCAGGAACGCCTGCGGCGCCGAGCATCACCCACGGCGACTCGTGGGCCTTCTCCGCTCCCTTCGCCCCGCGGCAGGGCCAGGAACGTCACCCCGAACGCCTTCACGAAGCACGCCGCCGCCAAGGCGCTCGTCAGCGCCAGCAGCGCGCCCGCCACCGGGAACAGGAAGCGCACGAGGGCTTCCGGGGACAGTTGGAAGCCGAAGAGGAAGGCCTGGAAGAGGAGCCACTCGCTGACGAAGCCGTTGAGGAGGGGCAGGCCCGAGATCGCCGCCGAGCCCACCAGGAAGAAGAGCGCCGTCCACGGCATCCGCCTCGCCAGGCCGCCCATCTCCTCGATGTGGCGCGTCCCCGTCGCCATGACCACGCCGCCCGCCCCCAGGAAGAGCAGCCCCTTGAACACCGCGTGGTTCAGCACGTGGTAGAGGCTGGCCGCGATCCCCACCGCCGCCAGCTCCGCCCGGCCCGACGACAGGGCCATCATCCCCGCGCCCGAGCCCGAGCAGGATGATCCCGATGTTCTCGATGCTGTGGTAGGCGAGCAGGCGCTTGAGGTCGTGCTGCATCAGCGCGTACAGCACGCCCAGGACGGCGGAGACGCCGCCGCAGACGAGGACGAGGACGCCCCAGCTCGGCGCGGGCGGTCCGAGGCCGAAGGCGCACACGCGGAAGAGGCCGTAGACCCCGGTCTTGATCATCACCCCGGACATGAGCGCGGAGATGCTGCTGGGCGCCGCCGGGTGCGCCTCCGGCAGCCACACGTGCAGCGGGATCGACGCCGGCCTTTACCGCCGAAGCCGGCGAGGAAGAGCAGGAACACGGCGTCACGGCGTCCGCCGGAGAGCGGGGTTGCCGGCGAGCAGCGTGCGCGAAGCTCATCGACCCCGCCGCCGCGGACAGGATCAGGAACCCTGCGAACAGGCATCCGGTGGCCACGTGCGACATCGCGAGGTAGAGGAACGCGGCGCGGCGCGTCTTCGGCTCCTCGTGCTCGGTCGCGACCAGGGCCGCGTTCGCGAGGGTCATCAGCTCCCAGGCGAAGAGGAAGCCGACCACGCCATCGGCCGCGAACACCATCTCGACCGCGCCCACCAGGACGCTGAAGCCGATGGCCACGAAAGGCGACCGCCGGTCGAGGGCGCCGTGGCCGAGGTAGCCGAGGCTGTAGACCGCGATCGGGACGGCCAGCGACCGCCAGCACGAGGAGGAACCAGGCCGAGAGCCGATCGACCCCGTAGCCGAGGGTGAAGCCGGACGCGGCGTGCGAGAGCAGGCTTCCGCGGGCGGGGCGGCCGCTCGCGAGGACCGACAAGGCCAGGGCCGCCGGTCAGGAGCGAGGCGAGGGCACGAGCCGCCCAAGGCCGCCCACCGGCTGGCCGCCGTTCTGCGCGCGAGGGCGAGCGCGAGGGCGATGCTCCCGAGCCGGAGCGCCAGGGAGGCGGGGAGCCAGATCGCCGGGTCCACTCCTCCGTTCACGGAGAAGGGCACAGCAGGCGCTCGCACCCACGGCAGACCACGACCGCTCCGTTACGGACGGCGTCGACGACCGGCGGGGGGAGACGAGACGCGCACGCGTCGCAGACCCCGCCCGTCATGGTGGTGATGACCGGGACTCGCCCCGCTCGGAGCGCCGCATCGTAGGCCGAGCGCAGACCCGCCGAGAGCTGCCGGAGAGCCGCCTGCCGGCGTTGCCGCAGGCTCTGGGTCTCGGCGTGGACCGCCAACCGCCGCGCCTCGACCTGCTTGAGATCCGCCTCGAACTGCTCGAAAAGGCGGACGTGGTGTGCCTCGTCGCTCGGGGCGAAGGCAGGGGCCTTCGGCTCGTCGGACTCGTCTCCGACGCGGGGTCGGCGGGCGGCGAGGGCACGCGCCCGCTGGAGTTGGACCGCGGCCACCGCGAGCTCCCGGCGGCTCGCCTCGAGCCCCTGGGCCACGTTCGTCCACGCGTCGTCGAGCTCACGGAGACGCGAGTCGATCTCGGCCAGGGCGGCGAGAACGCGACCATCGCGAGGGGGGCTGGCGTGGGGGGTCGCCGTCCGCGCTCCCGGGGAGGCCATCAGGACTGCTCCCCGGCGGAGGCGGACTCGAGCCAGCGGCGGCGGCTGCAGGCCGCGTAGACCGTCTCCGCGATGGAAGCAGGGTCGCGGTGCTCGCGGTTGCAGCAGCTCATGGTCCAGGCGGAACCGTCGGGAGCAACCACGCTGATCAAGAGGGAGGGCCCGCTCTGGAGCTCGAGGACGACCTCCCAGCGGCCGGCCAGTCCGGCCAGTGCGCTTCGCAGGGCGCTCTCGAGGCCGAGGCGTTGCGGGTGGTTCGGCGGCAGCCGGTCGTGCAGTATCAACGGCCCGGCCTCGCGTCGCGGCGAGCGCTTCCTCGCCGTCATGCTCTCTCCTCCCCGCCACTCTCGATGGCTCGCCGCAGTGCGTCGGTCGAGGCCGGCCACGACAGGAATGCGGTGGCCCCGTCCTCGAACGCGCGCTTGAGGTCGGGGTGCGTGGGCGTCCGCGTGACGACCACGATGGCGGTACGCGGGGAGGTCTCGCGGACGCGGCGCAGGAGGAGAAGATCGCTCGCGGCGAGCGGACGCGCGACGACGAAGAGCGCCCGCATCCGTCCCTCGGCCAGGAACGAGGGTACCCGGGACAGCTCCGTCACGTGGTCGACCGTGTAGCCGTCGCGCCCCAGGGAGTCCTCGAGGCCGGGGGGCCAATCGCGGTCGTCGCCCACCAACACGGCTCGGGGAGCGGTCGTGACCCGGGGGCCCAACCGCGCGGCCGGAATGCGCCTGCTCCCACCCATGGAAGGCGCAGAAAGCACGCTTCGTGCCCGAGCCGTGCGATGGACCTATCTCGTTGATCCGACGAGGTCAGCCGGTGGACGTGCCCCCCGGAGAGTCGCCGGGATCCGGGCCCGGAGTGCCGATCCCGCACTCCCGCGCTTCCTTCACCCGCTCCGAGCGCCGTTCTGGCACTCGGCGCGCCGTGAAGAGTGCGGCGAGATGCCGAACGCCGCACGGTCGGGCGTTTCACGGACGTCGGCGCAGCCCGTAGCGCCGGATCTTGCTGTGCAGCGTGCGGAGACCGATCCCCAGGACGCGGGCGCTCTCCTTGACCGTCGGGTACGCGTCGAGCGTCCGCCGGATGATCTCCTTCTCCGCCTCGTCGAGGGTCGTCCCCACCGTGACCTGGACGACGCCGGCCTCCACCTTGCGCACGTTGGCGGGCAGGTCCTCGACGTCGATCGTCGACTTCGCGACCCATGAGGGCAACGCTCTCCATCACGTTGCGCAGCTCGCGCACATTGCCCGGCCAATCGTAGCGGCCGAGCTGCGCCAGGGCCTCCGGCGTCAGGCGCTTGGCGGGCAGCCGCGCCTTCGCGGTGACCTCGTCCAGAAAACGCTGCGCGAGCACCGGGATCGCCTCCTGGCGGTCGCGCAGCGGGGGCACGACGAGGCTCAGGACCTTGAGCCGATAGTAGAGGTCCGCACGGAAGCGGCTGCCGGCGACACTGACTCCTCGAGGTCTACGTTGGTCGCCGCGATCACGCGCAGGTTCACCTTGATCTTGCGCGTCCCCCCCACGCGCCGGAACTCGCGCCGCTCGATCGCGCGCAGCAACTTCGCCTGGCAGCCCAGGCCCATCTCGCTCACCTCGTCCAGGAACAGCGTGCCGCCGTCCGCGGTCTCCATCACCCCCGGCTTCGGCTGGTCCGCGCTGGTGAAGGCGCCCTTCTCGTGCCCGAAGAGCTCGCTCTCCAGGATCTGGTCCGAGAGCGTCGCGCAGTTGATCGGCACGAAGGGGCCCGCCGGACGCGCGGCCCGAGCGCGTGCAGGGCGCGGGCGATCAGCTCCTTGCCCGGTGCCGCTCTCGCCCAGGATCAGCACCGTCGAGTCGTGGGGGGCCGCGCGCTTCAGCGTGTCGAACAGCTCCTGCATCGCCCTCGACTCGCCCACGATGCCGAGCTTCTCCATCTCGGCGCTGGCCACCGACGGTGGCGTCGAGACCGCCCCGCTGGCGCCCGCGCGCTCGATGCAGCGGTCGAGGACGGAGAGCAGGTCGTCGACCTGGATGGGCTTGGTCAGGAAGTCGGCGGCGCCCCGCTTCATCGCCTCCACCGCGGAGTCGATCGTGCCGAAGCCGGTGACGACGATCGCGGGCAGGCCCGGGCGACTCGGCGAGGACGGCGTCGAGCACCGAGAGCCCGTCCATGTCCGGCAGCTTGAGGTCCAGGATCAGCGCATGGAGGCGCTCGCGCCGCGCGAGCGGCGACGGCCGCCCGTCCGTTGGCGGCCTCGTGAACCACCTCGCCGCGCTTCTCCAGGACGTAGGCCAGGCTCGTCCGGCTCTCCGCGTGGTCCTCGACGAGCAGGATCGATCGGCCGCCGGCCACGGCCTAGGCCTCGCGGCGAGCGGGGAAGACGAGGGTCGACCGTAGTCCCCTTTCCGGGCTCGCTCGCGATCTCCACCGACCCCCCGTGCTGCTCGACGATGCGTCGCACGATGGGCAGTCCCAGCCCGGTCCCGGCCTCGCGGGTGGTGAAGAAGGGGTCGAAGGCCCTCTCCCGAACCTCGGCGGGCCATGCCCTCCCCGTCGTCACGCACCGAGACCACGAAGCGCTCGGTCGTCCCCGGCGGTCGCGCATGACCACCTGCCCTCCCGACGAGGTGGCCTGCAGGGCGTTCAGGACGAGGTTCAGGACGGCCTGCTTGAGCTGGAAGCCGTCGACCCAGGCCGTCTCCGGACCGCCCGGCTCGATGAGGAGAGCGACGCCCTTCTTCGAGCACTCCGGTGCCGATGAAGGCCGCCAGATCCGTGAGCAGCGGCCGGACCGGGCGACGCTCCACGTTGAGCTTCGGAGGCCGGGCGAACCTCAGGAACTCCGAGACGAAGTCGTCCAGCCGCTTGATCTCCGCCGCGATCTTCGCGAGCACCGCGAAGACGTGGGCCTGCCGGTCGGGCAGCAGCTCCGGCCAGCTCCTGCTCCAGGATGCTGAGGTTGATCTGCACCGAGTTGAGCGGATTGCGGACCTCGTGGGCGACGCCCGCGGCCAGGGTCTCGATCAGGGCTGGCTCGGGGGCTTCCGCTTCCGGCATCTCCTCCAGAGGATACTCTGGCCCGAGCCGCTCAGTGGAGCCCCTCCCCGCGCAGGTAGTCGACGAGCCGGGGGTCGTCGCGGGAAAGCGCGGGCAGGTACTCGCTCACCAGCGTGCGCACCCACCAAGCACCGTCGCCCTCGCCCCGGGCCGTGAAACGGTAGCGATAGACCCGCGCCCGCACGAACCGCGGCGGGTGGTCGGAGAAGGGTCCGGGCGCGAGCAGGCGGCGCGAGGCGGCATCGCCTTCGAGGAGCCGGGCCACGAGGTGGACGAGCCAGGGCTCGGTGCCCGCCCCCGGCATGGCCGCGAACCACATCTGCCAGTCCACGCGGTAGTGGTAGGGCGAGATCCAGCACGGGCGCCGCCGGGGATCGCCCGGCTTGCACTCGAACTCGTACTCCCGCCACTGCGCGTCGGGATCGGGCGTGGGCGCGTCCGTGCCCTCGAGCACGATCTCGAACCGCTCGCGTCCGATCGTTCCGAAGGCCCCGTAGGTGTTGACGAGGTCGAAGGGGTCGAAGGACGTGTTCATCACTTGACCCGGGGAGAGCATGTTCGCGACCGGGTTCAGGCTCAGGAGCGCGACGACGACGGCCAGTGCGTACGACGGCGAGCGTGCGCGGCTTGGATTCTTCCGCGGCCGGCAGGGACCGCCCAAGTGCTCGCGCGCCACGTGCCGCGGAACGAGGCGCGCGAGTGACCTGTCGTCGAAGCAGGCGACCGCCACCGTGAGGGTGAGCCAGTTCAGGAAGGAGAGGTTGCCGCTCACGATGAGCAGGACCTGGAAGAGCACGGTGAGGGCGCCCGCGACGAGTCGCGCGGGCCGCGGCCCGAAGTAGAAGAACGGGGCCACGAGCTCCACGAGGTGGTTGAACAGCACCTCGAGGCGGTGGAACCAGGGCGGGAGCTGGTGGAGGTACCAGGAGAGGGGGTTCGGGTTGGGCTGGGTCTCGTAGTGCCACAGGAGGCAGGTCAGCTCGCGCCAGCACGGATCGCCCCGGAGCTTGATGAGGCCCGCGCCGAACATCAGCCGGAACAGCAGCCAGCGCAGGAGTGTGATCACGATGGGCGAAGGCGGGGTGTCGCGAGAGAAGGGACGGGCCCGCCAGAGGGGAGCCAGGAAGATGGCCAGGAAGCCGGCCTCGAGGAGCAGGATCTCCCAGCCGTAGCCGTAGAAGAGCCCGCCCGCGTGCACGAAGGACATGTAGAGGAACCACAGCCCGGCGAGGAGGGGCACGTTCGCGAAGCCGGCGAGGACCACGAGCGACCCGGCGAGGCCGAGCCAGCCCCCGATGCGGAACGCGGCATCGGAGTCGGCGAGCCAGAAGAGCGTGGGCAGGCGCAGGAAGGCGAGCCCGCTCCCCCGCGCTCCCCGCACCTGCTCGAGGAAGTCGCGGGCGGGAAGCAGGCCGTGGGCGCCCAGCAGCGGCTCCCACTGGAGGACCACGATCAGGAACGCGACCGTGTAGACGAGCCCAAGCAGTCTCAGGAAGACGAAGCGGGTGAGCCAGTGCGTGGAAGCGGATGGCCAGTGGTTCGACTCCGCCATGGACGCCGGCGAGCCTACCACCGGCGCGATGTCCCGGCGGAGGGGCGTCAACGAGGTGTGAAGGAGAGCGCCCGAAAAAGAAAAAGCCCGGGGCGCGAGCCCCGGGCTGTCTGGTTTCGCCGAACGGGTTAGACCTTTGTGACGTTCGCGGCGCGCGGCCCCTTGGGGCTGTCGACGATCTCGAACTTCACACGGTCGCCATCGGCGAGAGTCCGGAAGCCATCGGCCCGGATCTCGGAGTGGTGGACGAAAACGTCCGGACCACCCTCGCGAGACAGAAAGCCGAAACCCTTGGACTCATTGAACCACTTGACGGTACCTTCGATCATGAACGTGCGGGCCTCCTTGGCCCATGCCAGCAGCAGCGCCACCCGCGCGTCCAACGAAAAAGCCGCCCACCGCGGGCGGCTCCGTGAAGACTACGCCAAGTCAACGGCAACCAGCAGCGACCAGAAAGATAGCACGGATCGTGGTCGCATGCAACGCCCCACGTGCGATGATCCGACCGGTCGCGGGCAAAGGAGCGTCTCTCATGGCCAAGGCAAGACCGGGCGACGGACAGACCGCACTCGTCACGGGGGCGTCGGGCGGGATCGGCGTCGACCTCGCCACGTGCTTCGCGCGCGACGGCTACGACGTGGTCGTCACCGCGCGGTCGGAGGGGGCCCTCCGGGAGGTGGCCGCCCGGCTGGCCCGGGAACACGCCATCAAGGCGACCCCCATCGCCAACGACCTGGGCGAGATCGGCGGCGGGCAGAAGCTCGCGGAGAGAATCGCCGCCCAGGGCCTGGCCGTGGACGTCCTTGTCAACAACGCGGGCTACGGCCACGCCGGCGCCCTGACGTCGAGCGACCTGGCGACGCAGCTGGGCATGATCGACCTGAACGTCCGCGCCCTGGTCGAGCTCACCCATCTGTTCTGGGACGGGATGCGGCACCGGCAGCGTGGCGGCGTATTGAACGTCGCCTCGACAGCGGCGTTTCAGCCCGGGCCGTTCATGGCGGTGTACTACGCGTCGAAGGCGTTCGTGCTGTCCTTCTCGGAAGCCCTGTGGGAGGAGGCGCGGGGCACGGGGTTGAAGGTCTCCTGCCTGTGTCCGGGGCCCACGGTGAGCGGCTTCCGCGAGCGCGCCGGCACCGGCAAGACCCGGCTCTCCCTCGTGTCCGCTGCCGCGCCCTCGATGCCCGTGGCCGAGGCGGGCTATCGGGGCTGGCAGGGGAATCGGCGCGTGGTCGTCACCGGCGGGCGCAACCAGGTGCTGGCGACGCTGGCTCCAATCCTCCCCCGCCGAACCGTGCTCCGCATGGTGCGCCACCTCCAGAGCCCGCGGTGACGCCCGCCTGAGGGCTTTGGCGCGCCCGCGGCCTTCCCTTATACTCCGCCCGCGTTTCGGGAACGTCCGAGTCGTCTCGCTCCCTCGGAGGCCACCGTGAAACTGCCCGCCCTCCTCGTGTCGGCGCTCCTCGGGCCGGCCCTCGCCGCCGCCCAGACCTCGCCCTTCCTGCCCGATCGCCTGCAGCGGGATCTCGTCAACGAGATCTCCGGCGACCGGGCTTACGAGTACGTCCGTCACCTGACCCACTTCCATCGCACGGAGGGCAGTCGCGATTTCTGGGCGGCGGCCGAGTACATCCGCGGGGCGGCGGAAGCGGCGGGCCTCGAGGACGTCAAGCTCGTCCGCCAGGCCTGGGACGGCCACGGCTGGTCGTGCCGCTCCGGGGAGGCGTGGCTGCTCGAGCCGGAGCCCACTAAGCTCGCCGACTACGGGGAGGTCGCGGTCTCCATCGCCGACCACAGCCGGACCACGCACGCCACGGGCGAGCTCGTGGACGTGGGGACGGGGACGGCGGAGAGCGACTACCAGGGCAAGGAAGTCAAGGGCAGGGTCGTCCTGGCCTCGGGATCCCCCGGGGCCGTCATGAAGGAGGCGGTGTGGAAGCGAGGAGCTATCGGCATCCTCTCCACGTCCACGAACCGGCCGGAGCCTTTCGACGCCCCCGACCAGGTGGCGTGGGGCCGCCTTCCCTTCGAGTCCAAGGACGTCGAGGGGGTTAAGGACGGCACCCCTGCGACCTTCGCCGTGATGATCTCGCCCCGGCGGGGACGGTGGATCCAGAAGCAGCTCGCGGCCGCGGGACGACCGCTCAAGGTGAAGGTCGACATCGAGTCCTCCTACCCGGACAAGCCCGAGCAGGCGTTCGTGGAGGGATGGATCCGGGGGAGCGAGATCCACGACCAGCAGATCGTCCTCACCGCCCACATCCAGGAGGAGATGACCTCGGCCAACGACGACGGCAGCGGCTGCGGCAACCTGCTGGAGATGGGGCGGGCGCTCACCCGGCTCATCAAGGACGGCGTGCTCCCCCGCCCCCGCCGCGACCTCCGCTTCTGGTGGGTCAACGAGCTCGACTCGGAGCCGCGCTACTTCCGCGACAACCCGAAGGAGCCCCGACGCATGCTCGTCAACATCAACCAGGACATGGTGGGCGCGCGCCAGAGCTGGGGCGGCCGGGTCCAGTTCGCCTCCCGCCTCCCCTGGAGCCTCCCCCACGCCCTCGAAGACGTGATGGAGAGCGTGCTCCTCGCCGTGCGCGACGGCAACTCCGCGGTGCTCGCCACGCGGGGGACGAAACACCCCCAGCCCTTCACGAAGGAGATCACCGCGGTCAAGGGCTCGCGCGAGCCCTTCCACGCCCGGATGGTCCCCTACTACGACTCCACCGACCACCACGCCTTCACCCCCGCCCGCATCGGGGTGCCCGGCACCAGCCTCACCAACTGGCCGGACGAGTTCATCCACTCCACCGGGGACGACCTCGAGAACATCGACGCCACCCAGCTCGAGCGCAACGCGGTGGTGGCGTCGGCGGTGGCCCTCTACTTCGCCACCCTCAAGGAAGAGGACACGGGCGAGCTCGCGGGCTACGTGGCCGCGCGGGGGCGGGCGCGCCTCGCCGCCGACCTCGCCACCGCCGTCGCCCACGTCGGGGAAGCCTCCCCCGCCGAGCGGGCGAGCGCCTACGCGGCCGCGCGCAACCTCGTGCGCCAGGGCCACCTCAAGGAGATGGCCGCTCTCGCTTCCGTGCGGCGCCTCGCCGGACGGGGGCGCGCGGGCGAGGTCGCGGCCTGGGCCTCGGACCGGGTGGACGGGGGCATGGCCGAGGCCTTCGACACCCTCGAGCGAAGCTACACGGCGATCACCGGCCAGAACCCGCCCAACCTCGACTTGACACGCGAGGAACGGGCGATGGCGGCGAAGGTCTTCGCTCCCGTGTCCGACGTCGGCACCGTCGAAGACGCCCTCGGCAAGGTGAAGCCGGTGGAGGGCCTCCATCCCCTGATGCGCTTCGAGGTTCTGAACTTCGCGGATGGAAAGCGCAACGCCTTCGAGGTGTACGAAGCGGTCGCCGCGGAGGCCCTGTCCGCCGGAGAGTGGTATTACGGAGCGGTCAAGCCCGCCGACGTGCTGGAGACGCTGGAGCGCGCGGCCAAGGCGGGGGCTCTCACCCTGAAGGGAGCGAAGTAGCCGGATTCATGAGCGTCGAGACCGCCCTCCCCCTGGGAGCACGGAGCCGGGAAGACGGTGCCTCCCTGTCCGCCTTCCTGCCGTCCGCCCTCCTCTTCTTCGCGATGCTCAACCTCACCCTGATCGTGGCCGGCCTCAAGGAGCTGGTCATCGACGAACTGGGAGGCACCGCCCGGGACGCCTCGCTCTTCTTCTCGACCGAGATGGTCGCCTACATCGTCTTCGCCCCGGCCTGGGGACTGGTGTCCGACCGCTTCGGGCGCCGCCGCATCCTCGTGACCGTCGGCTTCCTGGTGTGCGCCCCCCTCTACGCGGCCTACACGGTGGTGGACAGCATCCCCGCCCTTCTCTCGCTCCGTTTCGTGCAGGGGGCCTTTGCCGTGATGGGCTGGTCGTCGCTCATGGCCATGGTCCTCGACCAGACGGACGAGAAGAGGCGCGGCCGCTACATGGGGCTCATGGGGGGCGCGCTCATCCTGGGGGTCTCTCTGGGCGCGCCGGTGGGCGGCTACATCTCCCGGCACCTGGGGGCGCGCGCCCCCCTCCAGGTCTCGGCCCTGCTCTTCTTCCTGATGGCCCTCGCCAGCCTGCTCCTCCGCGAGCCCCCCCAGCACCGCCGCCAGGCCGCCCTCGGCGAGATCGGCCGCGCCCTCCGCGACCGGCCCCGGCTCCTCCTGCCCTGGCTCTTCCACTTCGTGGACCGCTACACCGTGGGCTTCTTCGTGGTGCTCTTCCCCCTCTACCTCGGTTCGTTAGGCGTGGGCGACCCCGCGGTGCGCGGGCGCTACCTGGCCCTCTTCCTGCTGCCCTTCGCCTTCCTCCAGTACTTCACGGGCCGCCTCTCCGAGCGCACGGGGGCCTACCTGCCCCTGCTCCTGGGCTCGTTCCTCTACGGGGTCGTCCTCTGCGTGGTCGGCTACTCGGACCTGCATGCCCTCTGGTACGTCATGATCGCGCTCGGGATCCTCGCCTCCGTCATGTTCCCCCCCACCCTCACCCTCACCGGCGATCTCTCCGACGCGCGCACGCGGGGCAGCGCGATGGGCGGCTTCAACCTCGCGGGCTCGCTCGGCTTCGCCCTGGGGCCGATCGTGGGAGCCTGGGCCCAGGAAGCGGCGGGCTTCGGCTTCGCCTTCCTGGTGGCGGGCGCCCTCGAGATCGTGGTCGTTCTCGGTACCGTCGCCCTTCTGGGCGCCGCCCCCTTCCGCGGAGGAGCCGATTCGGGCTAGAGTCGGGGCATCCGAGGAGGTCAAAACCATGCGCGTCCCCTCCCTCCTGCTGATCCTCGTGCTCACCGCGCCCGGCCCGGCGAGGTCCGCCCCTGCGGAAAGCGCGTCCGACCCCAAGGCCATGGCCGTCGCCGACAAGGTCATGGAGGCCCTGGGCGGGTCCGATGCCTGGAACGCGACCCGCTACCTGCGCTTCGACTTCGCGGTGGACCGCGCGGGGAAGACGCTGGTGCGGCGGGCCCATACCTGGGACAAGTGGACGGGTCGTTACCGGCTGGAGGCGACCACCCGCGAGGGCGATCCCTACGTGGTGCTCCTGAACATCAACACCAAGGACGGGGACGCCTGGCTCAAGGGAGCGAAGCTCGAGGGCGAGGAAGAGAAGAAGCTCCTCGAGCAGGGCTACGGCGTCTGGGTCAACGACACCTACTGGCTGCTCATGCCGTTCAAGATGAAGGACCCCGGCGTGTTCCTCTCCCTTGACGGCGTGGAGAAGAAGGGCGACGAGGCCTGGGACAAGGTCCGCCTGACCTTCGACAACGTGGGCCTCACTCCGAAGGACAAGTACTGGGCCTACGTGAACCGCAAGACCGGGCTCGTGGACCGCTGGGACTACGTCCTCAAGGGGGAGAGCAAGCCGCCCACCAGCTTCGCCTGGAAGAACTGGAAGAAGCACGGGAAGGTCATGCTCGCCGACGACCGCGAGAACACGGCGGACGGGACCCGCATCTACTTCCCGGTCCTGGACACGCCGGACGCGGTCGCGGAGACGGTCTTCACCCAGCCTTGACCGCTAGTCGGCGGGCAGGCGCTTGAACAGCTCGAGCGCCTGCCCGAGATCCACGTTCCCCCCGCTCAGGATCACCCCGACCTTCTTCCCGGCCACCGCGACTTTTCCGTGAAGAGCAGAGGCGAGGCCGAGGGCGCCCGTCGGCTCCACCACGACCTTCATCCGCTCCCACAGGAAGCGCATGGCGCGGACGAGATCGTCGTCCGACACCGTGACCATGTCGTCGACGAGGGTGCGCACGAGGGGGAAGGTCAGGGTTCCCAGGGAAGGGGTGCGCGCCCCGTCCGCGATGGTGAGCGGGTTGTCCACGGTCTGGAGGACGCCGGTCCGGAACGACCGCGTAGCGTCGTCCCCCGCTTCGGGCTCGACCCCCACCACGCGGGCGCCCGGGCTCAAGCGGCGTGCGGCGAGGGCGGAGCCGGAGAGCAGCCCGCCCCCTCCGCAGCAGACGAGGAGGAGGTCGAGAGGGCCCGCTTCCTCCAGCAGCTCCTTGGCCGCGGTCCCCTGACCCGCGATCACGTCCCGGTGATCGTAGGGCGGAATGAGGACGGGATCGCCCTCGGCCTGGATTCGTCGCGCCACGTCTTCCCGGCGCTCCCGGCCGCGGTCATAGGTCACGATCCGCGCGCCGTAACCGAGGGTGGCCGCCCGCTTGGCCGCGGGCGCGTCCTCGGGCATGACCACGGTGGCGTGCGTCCCGAGGAGGCGGCTGGCGAGGGCGATGGCCTGGGCGTGATTGCCGGAGGAGTAGGTGAGCACGCCCCGCCTCCGCTCATCCTCCCCCAGCCGGGCGATCGCGTTGTAGGCCCCGCGGAACTTGAACGCGCCCGCGCGCTGCAGGTTCTCGGCCTTCAGGAAGAGCTGCGCGGAGAGCCGCTCGTCCAGCGTGCGCGAGCGGAGGACGGGAGTGCGATGGGCCACGCCGGCGATGCGCTCGGCGGCTGCGGCGACGTCCTCGAAGGTCGGCAGCGAGTCGTTCATGGCTCCGTGCTCGAATGGGCGAAGATGCTAGCAGAGCCGGGTCGGGAATCCGACCGCCGCGAACGGCGATAATCCGAGGATGGAGTTCGCCTTCCTGATCGAGCACCGCTACGCGGTGCTCTTCGCGGTCGTCCTCACGGAGCAGCTCGGCCTGCCCGTCCCCGCCGCCCCCTTCCTCCTCGCCGCGGGTGCCCTCGCGGGAATGGGCCAGCTCGAGCTCGCTCCCGCCCTCCTCGTCGCCCTCGCCGCTTCGGCCCTGAGCGACTCCTTCTGGTTCGAGGTCGGCCGCCGGCGGGGGGCAAGGGTCTTGCGCCTGCTCTGCCGCCTCTCGCTCGAGCCCGACTCGTGCGTGCGCCGGACGGAGGACGCGTTCGCGCGCCGGGGGCCCAAGACCCTGCTCGTGGCCAAGTTCGTCCCCGGGCTGAACACGGTCGCGTCGCCCCTCGCCGGCGTCATCGGCATGCGGCGAATGCACTTCCACGCCCTCGCCGGCGCGGGCGCTTTCCTCTGGGCCGGAACGTGGATGGCCCTCGGATGGACCTTCCGCCACCAGCTCGATCGCATCGGCCGATCGGCGTCCGAGATGGGAGGCCGGCTGGTTGTCCTCCTCGCCCTCGCCTTCCTGGGCTGGCTCGCCTACAAGTGGGACCAGCGCCGGCGCTTCCTGCGCAAGCTGTGGGTCGCCCGCATCTCCCCCGAGGAGCTCAAGCGCCTCATGGACGCAGGAGAGGAGCCCCTGGTCGTGGACCTCCGCGCCAAGCTCGACTTCCAGGCCGATCCCGTCGTCATTCCCGGAGCCCTGCGCTGGGAGCCGGAGGAGCTGGAGGCCGGCCGCGCCGAGATCCCGCGGGAGCGGGAGGTCGTCCTCTACTGCACCTGACCGAACGAAGCTACGAGCGCCCGGGTGGCGCTCTCGTTGCATCGACGCGGGATCTGGCGGGTGAGGCCGCTCCTCGGCGGCCTGGAAGGGTGGCGCGCCCGGGGCCTGCCCCTCGCACCCCTCGGCGCCTCCGCCCCGGCCTGATCCCTCCGGTCGCGCCGCCCCGCCGTTGACGCGCAGGGGGAAGGCGGCTACTCTGGTTCATCATGCGCACCCTGGATTGCAGGTTGTGAAACCCTATCCCGGCACCCAGGCCGCCCTGCGCACGGTGAGGCTGCTCAAGGCCTTCGCCCCGGGACGGGAGAGCCTCCGGCTCTTCGAGCTCGCCCGGGAGGTGGGCCTCAACAAGACCACCGCCTACCGGCTCATGACCGCCCTGGAGAGCGAGGGCCTGGTGGAGCGCGGACCGGGGGGAGAGGCCTACCGCCTGGGTCCCGAGCTGCTGGCCCTGGGCGCCCGCACGTTCGGCGCGAGCGATCTGCGGGAAGCGGCCCGGCCCGAGCTCCTGGCCCTGGCCCGAGCCACCCGCGAGACGGCGAGCCTGGAGGTCCTGGTGGGGCGCGACGTGCTGGTGCTGGACGAGGTCATGGGCGGGCACCTGGTGGGGGCGATGCCCTCGATCGGGACTCGTTGGCCCGCCCACGCCACCTCCACGGGACGGGCCCTCCTCGCGCACCTGGCGAGCGAAGAGCGCGAGGCCTTCCTCCGAGGACCCCTGCCCGCGATCACCACCCGTACGATCACCGACCCCGCCGTGCTGAAGCGCGAGCTCATCCGGGTCGCGAGGCAAGGCCATTCCGTCTCGGCGGAGGAGGTGGAGATCGGGTTCATCGGAGTGGCGGCTCCCGTGCGGGGCCCCGAGGGCACGGCCCTCGCCGCGCTCTGCGTGGGGGGACCGCGCGACCGCCTGGGTGCCGAGCGGGTGCGGGAAGTGGCGCGGCGCCTGCGGGCCGCCGCGGGCCGGGTCTCGGTGCGGCTGGGGTCGCGCCCGGCGCCGTCGCGGGAACGAACGAGACGGCAGAAAGGGAAATAGGGAGGAGCCGATGTCCACGTACGGCCGTCCCCCGATGCCGGGCGGCGTCCTCACCCTGCCCGCGCGCTACTACACCGATCCCGCCCACTTTGCCCTCGAGATGGAGCGCATCCACTTCCGCATGTGGCTCTGCGCGGGACGCAGCGCGCAGGTCGCGGAGCCCGGATGCTACTTCCTGCGCCAGCTCGGAAATGCGAGTGTCGTCGTCCTCCGCGACGACGAGGGCCGGCTCGGAGCCTTCCACAACGTCTGCCGCCACCGGGGGACGCTGCTCTGCAAGCAGGAGGAGGGCCAGTTCCCTTCCCGCATCCAGTGCAGCTACCACGGCTGGACCTACCGGCTGGACGGGACGCTCGCCGGGGCCCCCCACATGGACGACGTGGAAGGCTTCCGCCTGTCCGACTACCCCCTGCGACGGGTGGCGGTCGCGGAGTGGGACGGGCACGTCTTCATCAACCTCGACGACGATCCCCCCCCTCTCGCCGAGCAGCTCGCGGCCCTCCCCGCGAAGTTCCGTCCGTGGCGGATGGAGGAGCTTCGGCTCGTGGAGCGCCGGGTGTACTCGCTCTCGGCCAACTGGAAGCTCATCATCCAGAACTACTCGGAGTGCCTGCACTGCCCCCTCGTCCATCCCCTGCTCCAGAAGCAGTCCCACTACCTGAGCGGGGACAACGAGCCGCCCGCCGCGACCTACCTGGGCGGGCGCATGGACCTGCGCGAGGGCGTCCTGACCCTGAGCCTGGACGGGAAGACGAACCGGAGCTGTCTCGCCGACCTCTCCCCCGAGGACCGGCGGCGTGTCTACTACTACGCGATCCTGCCCAACCTTCTCCTGAACCTCCACCCGGACTACATGCTGACCTGCACCCTCTGGCCGAGGGCCGCCGACCGCACCGAGGTCGTGTGCGAGTGGCACTTCCATCCCGACGAGATCGCCAAGCCGGGCTTCGACCCCCGGGGGCCCGTCGAGTTCTGGGACCTCACGAACCGCCAGGACTGGGCGCTGTCCGACCTCGCCCAGGAGGGGATCGCCTCGCGGGGCTACCAGCCGGGACCGTACTCGAACCGCGAGGAGCTGCTACCCGCCCTCGACCGGTTCGTGCTCGAGCGAACGAGCTGACCCCCGCTCAGCGTGCGGAGGCGGAGGCTTCGGCGAGGGCCTGGGCCCGGGCGAAAGCGGCCCGCACGGCCTGACGCGTCCGGCCGTCGAGCGGTAGCGGCGCATCGAGCGCACCGAGCAGGCGCTCGGCCATGACCCCGTCGGTCGAGTGCGGCATCTCGGGGACGAGCGCGTGGACCACCTCGTGCGCGACCACGCGACCCATGGCGACCCCGACCCGTCGTCGCTCCGGGAAGGCCGCGGAGACGAGCCTCTCCGTGCTCGTGCCCGCCACCCAGGCCACGTTCGCGTAGTCGATCCAGATCGTGCGCGGCCCCTCGCCGGTGCTGGTGGCGCCCAGCACGCGCCCGCTTCCCGTCCGCCGCCCCGCCGGGGAAAGCGGAACGACGCGCAGCTCCTCGAGACCGCTCTCCGCCTCCGCAGGTCCGGCGCGCCAGCGAAGCTTGATCCCGACGGGACCCAGGATCTCCGCCGCCTCTCGAGCCATCGCCTCACGGACGGCGCCCGGCACGGTCACGGCCTCTACCCAGAGCACGGGCACGTCCGAGCCGGGCTCACCGGCCGCCGCGCACACCGCCACGAGCGCGGGCAGGCTCGCCGCGAGCGCCAGCCTGGGCCAGGCCATGAAAACTTGCCGTTCATTATATTGGTCGAGTCAAGATATTGATCGAGGCAAGCCGGGACGTCGTCAGGGACTCGCCTTGCCCTCGCCGCGTGCTATACAGGATCAGCCTTTTGGAGGCCCCAATGCCCCCCGCGTTCGCTCTTCTCTTCGTGGTCGTTCTGTTCAGCTCGCCCCTTTCCGCCGCCGACCAGCAGCATGACCACCAGCACGATCATTCCCTGGAGCCGGAGAAGCTCGGCACGGTGGACTTCCCCGTCTCGTGCACGGCCGCCGCGAAGGCGAAGTTCGCGCGCGCCGACGGCACTCCTTCACTCGTTCGCCTACGAGGAGGCGGAAAAGGGCTTCGCCGACGTGCTCTCCGCCGATCCGTCCTGCGCCATGGGCCACTGGGGCGTCGCCATGTCCCTCTTCCACCCCATCTGGGCGGCCGGGAATCCCGCGGCGGCGCCCTCCCCCGTGGAGCTCCAGAAGGGCGCCGAGGCCGCCCGCCAGGCCCGGGCGGCGGGCGCTCCCACTTCCCGCGAGCGTGACTACATCGCGGCGGTGAGCGCCTTCTACACCGCGGGCCCCGACTACCCGACGCGAGCCCGGGCTTTCGAGCAGGCCATGGAGCGGGTCCACGAGAGCCAGCCCCGCGACCGCGAAGCGGCGATCTTCCACGCCCTCGCCCTCCTGGGCACCGCCCCCCCAGAGGACAAGACCTACGCTCAGCAGAGGAAGGCCGCCGAGATCCTGAACGGCGTGCTCCCCGAGGCGCCCGACCACCCGGGGGTCGCCCACTACCTCATCCACAGCTTCGACTACCCGCAGCTCGCCCGCCTCGCTCTGCCCGCCGCCCGCGCCTACTCGAAGATCGCCCCCTCCGCCCCCCACGCGCTGCACATGCCGTCGCACATCTTCATCCGGCTCGCGCTCTGGGACGAGTCCATCGACTCCAACCTGGCCTCGGCGGAGACCGCCCGCCGATGGGCCGCGCAATTTCACCCGGGCGCCACGTCGTTCGACGAGCTCCACGCCCTCGACTACCTGGCCTACGCGTACCTGCAGCAGGGCCGCGACCGCGAAGCGAAGGGCGTGGCGGACGCAGTGGGCGGCGGTGGGCGCGCTCGACATCCCCAACTTCGCGGCCGCCTACGCCCTGGCGGCGGTGCCCGCTCGTCTCGCGTTGGAGCGACGGGACTGGAAGGAGGCGGACGGCGGTGAGCCTGCGGCCGGCCACGTTCCCCTGGGACCGGTTCCTCGGCGCGCAGGCCCTCGCATCCTTCGCGCGCGCCGTCGGCGGGGCGCGCGGGGGCGAGCTTCCCGTCTCGCGCGAGGCGGTGGCTCGGCTGGAGGTGATCCGCGCCGCCCTCACCGAGCGGAAGGACGCCTACTGGGCCGACCAGGTCGAGATCCAGCGGCTCGCGGGCGACGGCCTGGCTGGCCCAGGCCGAGGGCAAGTCCGAAGAGGCGCGGACGCTCCTCGCTCACCGCGGCCGACCGGGAGGACCGCACCGAGAAGCACCCGGTCACGCCGGGGTGCGGTGCTGCCCGCGCGCGAGATGCTGGGCGACCTGCTCCTCGAGCAGGGCCGGGCTCCCGAGGCCCTGGCCGCCTACGAGACGTCGCTCGAGAGCGCGCCCGGGCGCTACCTCTCGATCCTGGGCGCGGCGCGGGCGGCGGGGCGCGCGGGCGCCCCGAACAAGGCGCGGGAGTACTACACGGACCTCCTGGCCTTGTGCGAGAAGTCCGACGGCTCCCGGCCTGGAGTCGTGGAGGCCCGCGCGTTCCTGGCTCGGGCCGACTGAGCTTCGAGGGGCCGCTAGAGGACGGCCGCGGTGGCGGAGGACGGTCCCCGCTTGACCTCGAGCCGCGCGGGCAGGCGCTCCGCGAGCTCGGGGAGGTGCGTGACGATTCCCACCATCCGCTCGCCGCCCTGGAGCGCTTCGATGGCGTCGACGACCACGTCCAGGGTCTCCGCGTCGAGTGTGCCGAACCCCTCGTCGAGGAACAGGCTCTCGAGGGCCTCTCCCGCCCGGCCTTCCGCGGACAGCCGGGCCAGGCTCTCGGCCAGGGCGAGGGCGAGGCTCAGCGAGGCGAGGAAGGTCTCGCCCCCCGACAGCGTCTTCACCGACCTCTGGCTGTCCGCGTTCCAGTGATCGACCACGGCGAACTCCTGCGCCTCGCAGACGAGCGAGTACCGCCCCTGGGAGAGCCGGTGGAGATGGCGTGAGCCGTCCTCGGCCAGGAAGCGCAGCGCCTCTTCCTGGACGAAGGCGAGGAACTGATCGGCGCGAAGGTGCTGGGCGAGGGTCGCGAGCAGCGCGCCCTCCGCTTCCCGTGCCTTCTTCCTCTCCGCGAGCTCGGCGGCGCGGGCGATGCGGGCCTCGACGTGCCGGATGTCGGCCTTGAGGTGGGCCGCCCTCTCCGCCAGGGCCGCCGCCTGGGCGTCCAGCTCCCGGCGGCGCGCTTCGAGCACCCCCGCCTCGTCTCCGCCCGCCGACCCCGAGAGCACCCAGCCCTCGCGCTCGGCCGCGGCCGTGAGCTCGCGAAGCGAGGCGGCGAGGGCCGCCTCCGCCAGGTCTCGTCTCTCCCGCAGCTCTCCCTGCCGCTTTCGACCGAGCTCGGCCTGCGTCTGCGCCGCGGCCACCTGGGTCAGGAGGGCCATGCGCTCCTTCTCCAGGCGCTGGCCCTGCGCCTCCCGCTGCTGCCGTTCCTGGCGCGCGCCCTCCAGCGCCTTCAGCTCCGAGCTTATGGCCGCGAGCAGAGCCCCCGGGTCGTCGAGCGCCGCGGCGAAGCCCGCCGCGGCCAGCCCCTTCTGCAGCGCACGGGCCTCGCGCTCGGCTTCCTGGTCCTGGGTCTCGAGCTGCGCCCGCTCCTTCTGGAGACCCTCGACCTCGCCCCGTGCCCGCTCGACCGCGACGTGTCCACGCCGGAGAGCCTCTTCGGCCTCGCGCTGCGCCTTCTCGGCACGCTGCACGGCCGCATCGGATTCGCCGAGAGCGGGACTCGCCCCGCGAGGAACCGACTTGACGGCCTGCGCGCAGACCGGACAGGCCTCGCCTGCCTTCAAGTGGCGGCGCAGCTCGTGGGCGGCGTGCGTCCGCAGGAGCTCCTCGCGGGCCGCGCGCGCCTTCTCCTGCTCGTTGCGCCCCCGCTCCGCCCCCTGCTCGAGCCCGGGCACTGCCGCCTCCGCCGCCTGGAGGGCACGGCCTTTCGCCTCGAGGGCCGAGCTCTTCTCCGTGGAGGCCTTCGTGATGCGCTCACGCCGGCGGGCGAGGTCGGCCAGCTGCTCGCCCCGCGGCCGCGCTTCCAGGAGCGTGGCGTGGCGGTCGGCATCGAACCGCAGCGCGGCGAGGGCCGCCTCGTGGGCCTCGCGTTCCCGCTCCAGGTGGTCCCGCTTCTCCCCCGCATCCCGCAAGGTCTCTTCCGCGGCCCGGGTGCGCTCTTCCTCGGACGAGCGGTCCTCCTCGATCGCATCCCGATCGCGGCGGGCGAGGCGGACGCGTCCCGCCACCTCGAGGCCCCCCCGGAGCGCCTCCTGCCTCTGGCCCAGGCTTCCCCGCTCTCCTTCGACCTCGTCGAGCCCGCGGCGGAGCGCCCCCAGGTTCTCCGCGGTCGCGTCCGCGAAGTCCGCGGCGAGCTGCCCGCCGATGAACTTCGATTCCTGGCGCGCCTCGGTGGCCTTGCGGTTGGCCAGGGTGTGCATCTGCTCGTAGATCTGCAGGTTCAGGAGCGCGACCAGGATCTTCCGGCGCTCGTCGGGCCGCCCCTTGAGGAACAGGTCGAACTGGCCCTGGGGCAGGACCACCGAGCGCGTGAAGGCGTCGTAGTCGAGCCCCACGATCTGGCGCACCTGCTCCTCGACCTCGCGGGAGCGATCGGCGAGCGCCTCCCACCCCTTGCCGTTCCGGCCCTCGAGGCGGGTCTGGGGCGTGCCCCCGCTGGCGCGGGCGGTGCGCACGATGCGGTAGGTTTTCTCTCCCACCTCGAACTCCAGGTGAACGGTCAGCCTCTCCGCACCGTGGCTGATGAGCTGGCGGTATTCCTTGGAGACGCGGGGGACCTGCCCATAGAGGGCGAACACGAGCGCGTCGATGAGAGAGGACTTTCCCGCCCCCGTCGCTCCCGTGATCGCGAACAGGTCCAGCCCCGAAAGATCGAGGACCACCTTCTCCTTGAAGGAGGTGAAGCCCTCGATCTCGAGCCGCCGCGGCCTCACCCGTGGGCCTCCTCGTAGAGGTCGGTGAAGAGCTTGGCGAGCTCCGCCCCCGGCGCCGACCCGTTCTTCCGCGCATAGAAGCTCGCGAACAGCTCGGCGGGAGGAAGGGCTCGCTGTCCGTGCCCGTTTCCGTTCGTCCCCGGCGCCGCCCGCGGATAATCGAGCGTCACTTCCACGGCGTGGGGCAGGAGCTCCCGCACCTGCTCGGCGAGCCCGGGCACCGGCCCCTCCGTCGTCACCACCACGCGCAGGTAGTCGGAGCCCAGCCCGGCCGCCTGCGCTCTCGAGATCGGCCGAGGGTGCCCTTCACGTCGCGCAGTCGCCGCCCCGCCGTGAGCGGGACGGACTCGATCGAGGGGGCGCGCCCCGGCTTCGCGTCCACGACCACGACGCGCTTGTCCTGCTCCACCTCGCCGAAGTCCAGCTCCAGCAGCGAGCCCGAATAGAAGGTGCGCGCGGGGGCCAGGACCTCTTGCGGCCGGTGAAGGTGCCCGAGGCCGACGTACTGGACGTTGCCGGGCAGCTCTTCCGGGGTGAGGCCGTAGATCTGCCCGAGATGGAGCGCCCGCTCCCCCGTCCCCACTCGGGCCCCGTCGATGAGCAGGTGCGCGAGCAGCAGGTTCACGGTGTCCGGACCGAGGCCGCGGGTCAGGTGCTCGAGGATGCGCCCCACCCGGGTCGCGTAGGTCTTGTACCAATCGTCCTCCGGCCCCATGACCAGGCCCGCGTCCACCACCTTGCGCTCGGGCACGAAGGGAAGCACCGCGATCCGCGCCTCCTCCTTGCCATCACGGCTGGGAAGGGACACCACTCCCCCCTCCGCGGGCGGCCGCACCTCCGCCCGCACGTGGATGCGCAGGCCCTCGAGGAGCGACGTGAGCGCCCCCAGCTTCTTCGGGTGGTCGTGGTTGCCGGCGATGACCACGCAGGCGATGCGCTCCGGGAGGAGACGAGCCAGGAAATCGAAGACCAGCTTCTCCGCCTCCGGGGGGGGCGAAGCGGAGTCGAACACGTCCCCCGCGACGAGGACGGCGTCGACCTTGCCCTCGACGGCGATCCGCGCCACCTGCTCCAGGGCGGCCGAGTACTCGTCCATCCGCGAGCGGCCGCGCAGCGGCTTGCCCACGTGCCAGTCTGCGGTGTGAAGGAAGCGCATGCGTTAGGTGTCGCGGAACCCGCGGAAGACGTCGGTCTCCGCCCCCGCCTCCACGAGCGCCTCGCTGCGGCGGGTGGCCCAGGCCGGGAAGGGGAAGCGGACGAGCAGGGGGGTGGGGATCTCGGGCTGCTGCACGATCATGGTCCCCGGCTTGAGGATGCCGGCCCGGCCCCGGCCCGCGGCGGTGAGGAAGCCGTACTCCGGGCGCTCCGCCTCCGCGAGGTCGAGCCGCCCCACCACGCGCAAGCGAGGCGTTGGCCACGATCCGCGGCTCCACCTCGCTCGCCGTCTGCTGCGCCCCCACGAGCACGATCCCCAGGCTGCGCCCGCGCTCCGAGATGTCGAGCAGCACCTCCTTGATCGGCCCCGAGCCCTCCCGCGGCGCGTACTTGTTCAGCTCGTCGAGCACCACGAACACGAGGGGCCGCGAGGTGCCCAGGCCCTCCTTCTCCTCGAACATCCGCTTGAGCACCGCCCCCACCACGAAGCGCTTGGCCCGGTCGTGCAAGTTGTGGATGTCGACCACCGTGACCTGGCGCGCCTTCCAGTCCAGTCGATGGCTGTCCCGCCGGCCCACGTCGCGCCCCCGGATGAGGTGGCCGACGTGCCGCGCGGAAGCGTGGAGCCGCCGCTCGAAGGCGGCGACCGTGCCGGGGGCGGCGGGATGGGCCCACTTCTCCGCGAGCGAGCGCTCGTCCGACTCGCGCTCGGTGAGCAGCTCGACCAGCGCCTCGAAGGTCTCGAGCCGCCGGCCCTCGATTTCGACCCCGGGATCGCTGGCCGCGCCCTCGCGGGTCGCGGCCAGGAGCTTCGCCTCGATCCGGTCCACCACGAAAGCGAGCTGGCTCGCCTCGTGGTCGGCCTCCGCGAACAGGAAGCGGAGGAGGCGCTCCGTGACCAGCTCACGCAGGGTCCAGAAGAAGGCGCTCACGCCCTCCTGGCGACTGCCCGTGGCGGGAAGGCGCTCCCGCGAGTCGCGGCCGCACCGGGGCCAGGATCTGGACGCTGTCGAAGGGATCGGCGGGGAGGCCGAGCTTCCGGTAGCTCGCGCGGTCGACCTCCTTGAGGCGGTCGTTGCGCTGGTCCAGGAAGAGCAGGTCCTCGCCCTTGACGTTGAAGACGATCGCGTGCGTGTTTGCCGCCTCCGCGCCGAGGGCCCCGCTGCGGAAGAGGCTCTGCAGCAGGAAGGTCGCGTAGCTCGTCTTGGTCGCCACTCCCGAGATGCCGGAGATGTTGACGTGGGCCCCCCGCGAGCCGTCCAGGAAATCGAGATTGGCGAAGACCGGCTCGCCGTCGCGGGACAAGCCGATGGGCAGGCGGCGCTCCATGCGCGTCGAAGAAGAGCGCGGCCTCGCGCGCCGCCCCCGCGGCCCGCCGCACTGCCTGGCCGGGCAGCGGGGGGACGAAGACCTCGGGCTCCACGCGGGTGACGCGGACGTGGGCGGCCTGGGCCACCTGGGCGGGAAGCACGCCCTTCTCGATCAGGAAGACGTCGGAGTCGAACTTCGCCCCCTCGTGGCGGGCCCGCACCATGTCCACGACGCCGAAGAGACGGACCTTGTCGCCGTCCGGAAGCGGCGTCTCCACCTCGACCACGTCGTCGAGCTGGAGGTACTGGCCGTCCTCCACCGCCACCCAGAACTCGAGGGGCATGGAGTCGAGCGTGCCCAGGACGCGACCCACCGCCGCGGTCATGCCGTCACCTCGTCGTGCACCTGCTCCTCGATGGCGCGGCGGAGGAGCAGCGGGTCGCCGAGGAGGTGGCGCAGCCGGGCCTCGAGGCCGCCGATCGGGTAGAGGTTCTGGGGAGCGCGGGGGTCGCGAGCCGGATCGGACGCGAAGCGGGGCAGGTAGCGCGCCGAGAGGTCGGCGAGGGCGCTGACCCGCGCCAGGTCGAGGGCTCCCGACGTCTCGAGCCGCACGACCCCGGCGAGGGCCGTGTCCACGGGCCGGCCCGCGCCCAGGCGGAGGTACCACGAATACCGCGGGGTCCGCGCGCCTTCGATGAGGAAGACGGGCGTGCGCTCCCCCACCTCGAGCCGGCGCAGCAGCAAGGCGGGCTCGGGCTCGAGATAGTTCTGGAGGAGCCGCTTCACGAAGCCCACGAGCGGACCGTGGGCCTGGGTCACGTAGCTCAGGGGACCGTCGAGGAAGACGACGTCGCGCTCGGGAGCCAGCCGCTCCGCGAGGCCCGCCTCGCTGCGGCGCATCGCCGCCTGCAGGCCCTGGAGCGGTGCGACCGGGGTGTTCTCGGGGACTGTTTCCGGCGCAAAACGAAGGAGCCGGCCGCCCAGGATCACCTGAACGGGCTCGATCGCCCAGACCCCCTCCCGCGATGGCGACGCGCCCGATGGCCGCGTGGCCCACGACCGCCCGCTCGCCCACCTCGGCCGCGCCCACGCCGAAGGATCCGACCAGGCCGAAGAGTGTCCGGGGGCCGTCTTCTATGAGCAGCCTCAGCTCGACACGGCGCACGCCGTCCACGAACGCGGCGCGCCGGGGCGGCGGGGCGTCCGGGCGGCCGGACCGCGCTCCAGGTCCGGGCTTCGACGGACAGGTCGACGCGGCCCGCCGGCTCCTCGTCCCCGAGCTGGACGGGCCCCTCGTACTCGGCGGTCCACGGGTCCAGCCGGAGGCGGTAGGAAGCCATGCTCCCGGCAGTCTATGCGGGGGTCGGGCCAAGGCAGGTCCGGACCGAACCGCAGTACCGATCGGGCCCGGACGGAGCAGGGCTTGGGGCCCTTCTACCAGACCGACACGGTCACGTGGTCGTGACCATCGTGCACCTCGACGAGATCGGTGAACCGCGCGCTCCAGAGCGAGCCCGCGAGCGCGGCGGTGGAGACGCGCCCCTGGGCGTCGGGCAGCGCGGCCAGGGCCATCGCGAGGGGGACGTTGACCTCGACGTCGCGGCCGTGCTCCCGGACCCGGACGTGAAGCGCCCCGCCCTTCTTGGTGACCACCACGAGCTCGTCTCTCTCCTCGACACGCACGATCTCCCCATCCGGTCCGGCGGCCAGCGCCTCGAGCACCTCGCGCGCCAGCGGCAGGTGGCGCGCGGCTTCCTCGGGCAGAGCCACGCGTGCCCGCTCGGCCGGAACGAAGGCGAGGGCGGCCTGGGCCACGGCCAGGGGAACGGGGATCACGAAGTGGTGGCCGTGCGGGCCACCCTCGCGCACGTCCACGACCATCATGCCCAGGCTGGCCACCCCGGCCAGGAGGGCGGTGGGAACCGCCGCCGCGATCGCCGCCAGCTTCAGCATGTCAGTTCTTCTCGTCGATCCAGACGCGGACCTTGCTGTTCTCGTCGTTCACGCGAACGATGTCGCCCCGGCGCTTCTGCAGCTCGAGGAGGGCCGCCTTCACGTCCAGCTCCTCTCCCTCTCCCCCGAAGAGCGCGTCCACGAGCGCCACCGGGACCTCGACCTGGACCTCCTCCTTGCCCAGGCGGTCGACCTTGACCGTCACGAGGTCGCCCTTGCGCGCCACCTTGACGTTCTGGTCCTTCTCCTCGACCGTCACGAGGTCCACGTCGCCGCTGGCCTTGAGCTCCGACCACATCCGCCGCATGTCGGCGAGGGAAAGGCTCTTGCCGCCGGGTCCGAGGTGGATCTTGCCGTGAGAGGCGATCGTCGCCGGTGCGGCCTTGAGGGCCGCCTCCACCACGGTCAAGGGCAGGTTGACGTGCACCCGGGACTGCCTCTCTGGCTCCTCGACCCGGATGTGCAGCCAGGGGCTGCTGGACTGCGCTTCCCCGCGGACACAAGCCAGCAGCAACGCCGCCCCCACCAAGATGCCCTTTTTCATCGCCTTTCCTCCCCTGACCGACCCCCATCTCTCGCCGGTTCACCTTCCTTTACGCGCGAGCCCGCAACCGGGTTCTGGAAAGTGCGGCCTACTTCCGCGACGCCCTCAGCCAGCGGATGTAGTCCAGGAGGCGGGCCAGATCTTCGTCCTGGATCTTGCCGCGGTAGGCCGGCATCTGCAGCATCTGGCGGTTCAGGAAGAAGGCGGCGATCGGGTGCGCGCGCAGTCGTCGCGGGCTCCCATCCAGGATCCATTCCTGGACCTCGGCGTCGTCCTGGGCCAGCTCGGGGAAGTCGGCGCCGTCCCAGGACGGGACGTAGCCCTTGAGCGATCGCGGATTCCTCGGGTTCCCCCGTCCCTGGGGGCCGTGGCAGGTGAAGCAGCCCAGGCGAGCGGCGGTCAGGCGGCCTTCCTCCGCCCGGGGATCGGACGGCGTCTCGAAGTCGGAGACGGCCTCGACGTAGGCCACGAGATCGTCGACCTCGCGCTCGGAGAGGAGCCCGCGCCACGCCGGCATGCGGAAGATCGCGGGCTCCGCCCCGCCCGCTTCCGCGCGGAGGCGACGGGGCATCCCGTCCAGGATCCATTCGCGGATCTCGGCCCCGTCCCGCGCATACTCGCGCACGTCGTCGGGCGCGAACGTGGGGACGCTGCCGATGGCCGCGTCGGTCCCCGTGAAGCCGGTCGCCCCTCCCGGCCCGTGGCAGGCGAAGCAGCCGCGGGCAGAGGCGATCTCGTAGCCGCGCTGGACCGCTCCGAGGTTGTGTCCGCGCCACCAGGTCAAGCCGCCGGCGCCGGCGGCCGCCACGACGACGACGAGAGCCGCCGCGGCGCGTTTCAGTAGGATGTTCCCTCGTGGTGTCGACTCATGGCGACTCTCCTCACGGCGACGGGTGATGGGCCGTCGACCGGCCTGTACCCACGAGGGAATGGCAAGTCGCGTGCCGCGCGTGGATCGGGCACTTGCAGGGACTCGGCCAATTCGACGTTACGGGGGCGGTAAGGGGGTTACGCCGGGTGAAAGGCATGCTGGCGAGGGACTGCGTCGGCCGCGACCTCCGCGTACTGCTGCTGCAGCCGAGCCATCAGGGCATCGCGCTCGAAGCCGGCGCGCAGGACCGCGCGAGACCCGATGGCCTCCGCGAGAACCCGGGCGAGCCCATCGACGTCGCCCCACTGGACGAGCTCCGTGCCCGAATGCCATTCCCGCACGCCCCCGGAATCCCAGGCGACGACGGGCACGCCGAACGTGAGCGCCTCCAGCCCCGCGATCCCGAACGGCTCCTGCCAGCGCGAGGGAAGAACGAGCGCGCGCGCCCGTCGATAGAGGCGGGCCAGCTCCGGCCGATCCACCCAGCCGAGCGCCTCCACCCCGGGCTCGGCCAGACCTTCGCGCAAAGGACCCGTCCCCGCCACCACCAACGGCAAGCTCACGCGGGCGCGCCGCCAGGCCTCGATCGCCTCCCGCACGCCCTTCGCCTCGACCAGCCGGCCGACGAAGAGCACGCAGGGCGGCCCGTCGGCCGCGGTGTCCCGATCGAGCCCGTCTACGAAAGGCGGGATCACGTGGATGTGCTCCGGGGGGAGGCCCGCCTGCGTCAGCTCATCCTTCATATAAGAAGACAGGACGACGAGGGGACGGCCGCTCACCGCCCCAAGCCGTCGCTCGGTGAGCCCGTACACTTCCTTGAAGTAATTCCGGTCTTCGAAGCAGGGAGCGCAAGTCGCCTGGGGTCCATGGCCGCGCGGCAGACTAGCCTTCCGAGCGTCCACTTGCCGCGAGTCGGGCAGTAGTAGCGGTGGTCCTGAACCGTGACGAGGGTGTCGCGCCGACCCGCGGCCCACTCGAGGGCGGCCGGGTTCATCAGGTTGTGCACGTGGACGACGTCGGGCCGGAAGGAAGCAGCGAGATCGTCCAGGGACACCTCCCGGGGAGTCCGGGCTTCGAGACCGGGCACGACTCGGACCGGGCAGGGAGCGGCGACCCTTCCCTCGTCCCGCCCGACCGCCAGGAGCACCTCGTGCTGGGAGGTCAGGGCCTCCAGGATGCCCAGCAGGTGCCGATAGGCCCCCCCGCGGTCGGTGAGGCGATCGGCCAGGTGGAGCAGCCGCACGAGCCGAGAATACCTCTCGCCGCCGGGCGGAAACACGAGGGGCGCCGAGCCGAAGCCGGGCGCCCCCCGAAAGGCACGTTCCGAACGGTCCCGCGCCGATACGCGGGGTTGGTTCTTCGCTACCTACTGCCCGTGCTGCGCCGCGGCCGCCTTCGCGATCTGCGCCTTCACCGCCTCGAGGTTGAAGCTCGCCCCCGCCTGCATCGGCGGGAACTCGATGGCGGTCTGAGCGAGCTTGCCCACTTCCTTCTGTACGAACTGGAACCGCCAGAACTGATAGGCGAACCAGTTGTAGTAGGCGAGCGATCCGTTGGCGCCGTTGGGAAGGCCCGTGCGCTCGAGCGGATCGAGGCGGAGGTTGCAGAGAATCGGCCAGTCCACCTTGACCGTACCCCCCAGCCATCCCCCCGGCTGATCGGTGAATCGGTACTTGAAGTCGTCGATCCGCACGGCGGCGAGGGTGCCCTCGGTGAAGTAGAGGACCTCGTGGCGGGCCGACGGACCCTTGCCGGTGATGAGGTCCATCTGGTTGTAGCCGTCCAGGTGCACCTTGTACGTGCGGTCGCCCAGCACCTTGCCCTTCGTCAGCTCGTCCGCGATGTTGGGATTGCCGGCGGCGGCCACGAAGGTCGGGAACCAGTCCATCCCGGACATGATGCCGTTCTCCACCTTCCCCGCCGGCACCTTGCCCGGCCAGCGCAGGATCATCGGCACGCGGAAGCCACCTTCCATCGCGGTGCCCTTTCCGCCCGCAAATGGCGTCTGGCCCCCGTCGGGCCAGGTGAAGTTCTCGGCTCCGTTGTCCGTGGTGAAGCCGAGGATGGTGTCGCCCTCGAGGGCGTTGTCCTTCAGGTACTTCATCACGGAGCCGACGATGTCGTCGAGCTGGGCCATGCCCGCTTCCTGTTCGGACCAGTTGTTGTCCGAGTTGCGCAGCCCCTGGTACTTCGGGGACAAGTGGGTGACCACGTGCATCCGCGTCGGGTTGAGCCAGAGGAAGAACGGCTTGCCGTCCGCCGCGCCTTGTCGACGAACTTCAGGGCGTGGCTCAGGATCTCGTCGTCCACGGTCTCCATCCGGGCCGGGCAGAGCTCGCCCGCGTCCTCGATCTTCTGCTTGCCCACCTTGCCCCAGCGCGGCTGCACGGTGGGATCATCGACGCTCGTGGCCCAGCTGTGCACGATGTTGCGCGGGCCGACCGTCGCCTTGAGCGCCGCGGGGTAGTTCACGTGGCAGGGGTCCTCCATCGCATCCAGGTGATAGAGGTAGCCGAAGAACTCGTCGAAGCCGTGGACCGTGGGCAGGAACTGGTTCAGGTCGCCCAGGTGGTTCTTGCCGAATTGGCCGGTCGCGTAGCCCATCGACCGGAGTGCCGTCGCGATCGTCGGCGCTTGCGCGGGCATGCCGATCGGCGAGCCCGCCTGGCCAACCGTGGTCAGGCCGGTGCGGATCGGCAGCTCGCCGGTGATGAAGTTGGCCCGGCCCGCCGTGCAGCTTGCCTCGGCGTAGTAGTCGGTGAAGCGCATCCCCTCGGCCGCGAGGCGGTCGAGGTTGGGCGTTCGGCCCCCCATGATGCCCTGGTTGTAGGCGCCGACGTTGAACCAGCCGATGTCGTCGCCCATGATCATGACGATGTTCGGCTTCTTGCCGCCTTGGGCCGACGCCGGCCCGGGTGCGAACGCGCCAATGGCGACCACGGCGAAGGCCGCCGTCACGTATCTCGAGATATTCATCCAAGACCCTTTCGTTTGCAGGCAACCGGGCATCGACATCCGTTCGACGTGGCGAGCCGAACGTACCCGTCTGTGCGGGACCTTCGAATGACCGAAGCCCGAAGCGTGGTCATCGTAGTGGTCGCCGAGCCGTCGGCGCTATCCGGAAACTGCAGGTTTCGGCGCCCGCCGGGTCCGTGTAGACTCCGCCACGAATAACCCCGGAGGTCCCATGAAGCTGCTCACCCTCGCCGGCGCGCTCGTCGCGACCGTGCCCGCCCTCGCGCTCGCGGGCACGAAGCCGTGGACGATGGACGACGTCCTGGCCGTCAAGGCCGTCAGCGATCCCCAGGTCTCGCCCGACGGCCAGTGGGTGGCCTACGTCGTGTCGGCCCTGAACGAGGAGAAGGACGCCTACCAGACCGACGTCTGGCTGGTCCCCGCCGCCGGGGGAGAGGCCCGGGCCCTCACCTCCTCGCCCTCGGATGACGAGATCCCCCGCTGGTCGCCGGACGGGAAATGGATCGCCTTCATCTCCGACCGACCACGGCCGGGGGTGAAGAAGGACGACGACGAGGGCAAGCGCCAGGTCTGGCTCATCCGTCCCGACGGCGGCGAGCCCCGCCCCCTCACCTCTTCCGGGGGTAACGTGACCGACATCGCGTGGTCGCCCGACGGCAGGACGATCGGCTACCTCGCCCGCGAGCCGAAGAGCGAGGAGCGCAAGAAGCGGGAGAAGGAGAAGGACGACGCCTGGACGCCGGCCGAGATGTACCCGTGGGTGCGCCTGTGGACGATCGACGTGGCCACGAAAGCGGCCACGCAACTGACGCGAGGGGAGCTGCACGTGACCGACTTCACCTTCGCCCCCGACGGCAAGCGCCTGGCCTTCGCCGGCCAGCCCACGCCGCTCATCCCCGACCAGTGGCAATCGGACATCTACGTGATCGCGGCGGGCGGGGGCGAGCCCAGGCGGATCGTCGAACGCAAGGGCATCGACGCTTCGCCCTCCTGGTCACCGGATGGCAAGTGGATCGCGTTCGCCTCCCTGGACGGCGCCAACACCGAGTGGTACACGAACAGCTACGTCTGCCTGGTCTCGCCGGAAGGGGGTCCGGTCCGCAACATCACGAAGTCGCTGGACGAGCGGATCGGGGGTCTCACCGGCTCCCCCACCGCATGGAGCGCGGACAGCACCTCCGTCGTCTTCCCCGCGCTCCAGAGGACCTCCGGCCAGATCTTCCGCGCCACCCTCGACGGGCGCGTGGAAGCCCTGACCCGGGGGGCGGAGATGAACACCGCGCCCTCCCTCGATCGGAAGGGCCTGGCCCTCGTCTACCTGCGCGAGGACGCGACGAGCCCGCGCGAGGTCTATCGGCAGGCCCTGCCCGCGGGAACGCCGAAGGCCCTCACCGACACGAATCCGCAGGTGCGGGAGCTGCTCGCGTTCCCCAAGGAGCGGGTCACCTGGAAGGGGGCGGACGGCTGGGACATCGACGGCCTCCTGATCTATCCGCCCTCCTACAAGGCGGGCACGAAGGTTCCCCTGCTCCTGAACGTCCACGGCGGCCCCGCGGGCACGCATTCCAACGTCTACTCCGCGGCCAGCCGCCTCTACGCCTGGCCCCTCTCCGCCCAGGCCGGCTACGCCGTCTTTTTCCCCAATCCCCGGGGCAGCGGCGGCTACGGCGAGAAGTTCCGGGCCGCCAACGTGCGCGACTGGGGGGGCAACGACTACGAGGACATCATGACCGGTGTCGACGCCCTGGTGGCGCGCGGCATCGCGGACACGGACCGCCTCGCGGTCTGCGGCTGGTCCTACGGCGGCTTCATGACCTCGACCATCGTCACCAAGACCGACCGCTTCAAGGCGGCGGTGGTGGGGGCCGGCGTCACCCACCTCTCGTCGTTCACGGGCACCACGGACATCCCCGACTTCTCGCGCTCCTACTTCGGCGCCTGGCCGTGGGAGGATCCGCAGGAATACGTCGAGCACTCCGCTGTCCTCCACGTGGGGAAGGTGAAGACGCCGACCCTCGTCGTCCACGGGGACAAGGACGACCGCGTGCCCGTCTCCCAGGGCTGGGAGTTCTACATCGGCTTGAAGAAGGCGGGAGTCCCCACCGACCTCCTGATCCTCCCCCGCCAGCCCCACGGCCCCCGCGAGCCGAAGCTCCTCAAGACCTGCGTGAAATGGCACCGCGAGTGGATCGACAAGTACACGCTGGGCACGGCGGCCGCAGGGGCAGCAGCGACAGAGCAGCTACCGTAACGCCACCCCGTAAGGCGGCTGCCCGACATACTGCGAAATGGGCATCGACGTCCGCGCCTACGCCATGGCCAACCAGGACGTCAAGCGCGCCGCCTGCGTCGGCTGCGGTATGTGCGCCCACGTCGCCCGCGCGGCGTCCTGAAGCTCGAGAACCCCAGATGATCGGGGCGCGAGAAGGTCATTCCCATGGCCGAGACTCATCTCCTCTCGGGCTCAGTCGCCATAGAACCAGGTCCTGAGCTCGGTCTCTGGGATGAACCTCGTCGCCTGGCGGTAGATCGCCCGAATCGTGCCGAGGTCGAGATCCTTGTGCAGCGGCAGTGTGAGTGTCTGTGTCTGGCCGTCCTCGGTCACCCGCCGGAGTTTCGCATGGCTGCCTCGTGTCGCTACGATCTCGAAACCGAAGTTCTTGAGGGCGGCGAGGACGTCCTTAGCCGAGAGTCGTCTGAGTCGAGGGGCCATTCTCGAGCGGGCTCTCGTAGGTCACGACCAGCCTGGGCGAACGCGTCAGCCCGAGCGAGTCGAGATCCTCGCCTTCGAGGTGGAGCGTGAGCGCTTCGCGCAGGTTGGACACGACTTCGTCGAGCGTCCTTCCCTGCGTCACGACGGCGACCTCCCAGCTCTCGGCGACGTACCAGGTCTCGCCGCGCGAAACGGTCGCATGCAGCGAATCTCGCAGGGGGGCGGATCCGTATGTCGCCTGGCTCTCGGCGACGCGTGACGCTCTGGTCTCGTCTTCGTCCCGCCGGTACGCGGGCAAGATCTCGTAGACGCCTCGCTGAACGCGTCTGAAGTAGTCCCACTTGTGAGGGTGGTTCTTCGGTGCGTTGACGCAGCAACGACTGACGATGTGGGTGCGCACCGAGCTTTCGTTCAGGTCGGGTAAGGCACGGACGACTTCCGCCGGAGTGAAGGTCCAACCTCGGCGCTCACGGCAGAGCCGACCCGCCGCGCGGAGAACCTCGTCATGGATGGCCATACCGCGAATACTAAAGTTGTATATATCTAATGTCAAGTTGATTTTAGGCGGCTGCGCGCGCTAAGGGACGCTCACCTCCGCCGGAAGCCTCTCTTCCCTATCCGGTTTCCCGACCGGGGAGGCGTCAGCGCTTGCGCGCGAAGGTCAGGCCGTCCGCGAGGGGGAGGATCACCGATTCGACCCGACCGTCGGCCGCCACGAGATCGTTGAAGCGGCGGATGGCCTGGGTGTCGTCGTCTTTCTTCTCGGGTCGAATGACGTCGCCGCTCCAGAGCACGTTGTCGACGGTGATCAGCCCGCCGGGGCGGAGGCGCTTCAGGATCTCCTCGTAGTAGACGGGATAGCCCGCCTTGTCCGCGTCGATGAAGGCGAAGTCGAAGGCGGGCTCGGCGGGCAAGGCCCGCAGGGTGTCGGCCGCGGGGCCCAGGCGCAGCTCGATCCGATCGGCCACGCCGGCCTTGGCCCAGTAACTCCGCGCTATCGAGGTCCACTCCTCGCTCACGTCGCAGCAGAGGAGGCGGCCCTGGGGGCCGAGGCCGCGCGCGATGCAGATCGCGCTCATGCCCGTGAAGGTCCCCACCTCCACCGCTCGCCGCGCCCCGATCGCGGCCACGAGGACGCGCAGGAACGTCCCCTGGTCGGGGGCGATCTGCATGCGCGCGCGTTCGCCCAGACGCGCGGTCTCGTCCTGCAGCGCGCGCAGGACGTCGTCGTCCGGCGTCCGGTGGGCGAGGATGTAGGCGTGGAGCGCTTCGTCGACGGGAGTGAACTTGGACATGTGCTTGCCGGAGTGCCCGGGAGAGACGATACTCCACCGTCGCGATGAGTCAACCACCCCGGCCCCCCGCCGAGGTGCTTCGATACTACGAGGCCTTCGACGAGGCGAGCCGCCTCGAAATCGAGTATTTCCCGCTCGAGCGGGCACGCACGCAGGAGATCGTCTCCCGCCACCTGCCCCCCCCGCCCGCGGTCGTGCTCGACGTGGGGGGCGCGGCCGGTGCCTATTCCTACTGGCTGGCGGCCCGGGGGTACGAGGTGCACCTCGTGGACCCGGTGCCGCGCCACGTCCGCCAGGCCGAGGAGGCGGCCTCCGCTCATCCCGCCCCCCTCGCCAGCGCGCGCGTGGGAGACGCGCGCGCCCTCGAGCGCGCGGACACGAGCGCGGACGCGGTCCTGCTGCTGGGCCCGCTCTACCACCTGCCGGAGAGGGACGCCCGCCTCGCCGCGCTGCGGGAGGCGTACCGCGTCCTGCGGCCCGGGGGCTGGCTCTTCGCCGCCGCCATCTCCCGCTTCGCTTCCCTCCTGGACGGCCTTCAGACCGGGAAGGTGTTCGACGAGCCTGTCTTCGCGGCCATCGTGGAGTGCGACCTGCGCGACGGCCAGCACCTGAACCCGACCGCGAGCCTTGGGTTCTTCACCACCGCCTACTTCCATCGGCCGGAAGACCTGGCCGCGGAAGCCGCGGAAGCCGGCTTCGAGGCAGTCGCCGTCCACGCGGTGGAGGGGCCGGGGGCCTTCCTGCCCGACTTCGCCCGGCGATGGAACGATCCCGCCCAGCGGGAGACGCTCCTGCAATTCCTCGCCCGGGTCGAGCGCGAGCCGGCGCTCCTGGGGGCGAGCCCGCACCTGCTCGCGGTGGCCCGGCGGCCCCGGTGAGGCTCCTTCTCGTTTCTCTCGTCGCCTTCATCGCCACGACCGGCGGAGCGTGGCCCGAGACGAACGAGCGGCGCGCCTGGATATTGCAGATGAAGACCGCCGAGCGCGGGCCGTTCTCGCGCATCCGGTGGTTCTGCAAGGACGGCGCGATGCTGCCCGCCGACGCGCCTGCGCGTGCGCCGACCACGACGGCGGCTAGCAGCACGGCGAGTGGAGCGCCCAGGACCACGGCCCTGCGCGGCACAGGGCTACCTCGTGGCCAACGTGCTCGCCGGCCTCGACGCACCGAGGCCGTGGTCGCGGAGGCGGGCTTCCCCGAAGACTTCGCCCAGCTCCTCGTCGAGAAGTTCCTCGTCGGGTCGGACCACGGCTGGATCTTCCGCCGCGCCCAGTTCTACCGGGGCGCGATCCAGGACGAGGACGAGCGGGCGGGGGCGCGCGCAGCTCCTCTCGCCATGCTCGCCGGCCCCGACTGGATCGGCTACCGCTACGCCGCGCTGCGGACCGGGGCCCGGCTGCTCCCCCACGGCCGGGAGCATGGCTTCGGTCCAGAAGGTGCGCGAGCTGGCGACCACCCTGGCCGACCTCGACCCCGGCTTCGCGCGCGCTGCGGGCGAAGATCCACGGCCGCCGGACGCGTCCGACGCCACGAGGGTGCGCGAGTACGCGGCGAAGGCCGCGTCCCGCGAGCTCGCGACCGCGGTACGAGGAGCTCGCGGCGCGAAATCGACGAGGTGTACCGCGCGGCGCCGCTCGCGGAGCGCATCGAGCAGGATGCCCAGGCCCTGACGCGCGCGCCCGCCCTGCAGCAGACGGCTGCGCCGAGGCGGCCCGGTCCTGCGAGCCAGGCCCCCTCGCCCGCCGCCCGCTACGCGGTGAGCGCGGCCCTGCTCGCCCGGTCTGCGCGACGCGCTGCCCGAGGTACGCCAGGCGGCGGCCCGCCTGCGGATCGTCGACCTGAGCCTCGCGGTCGAGGGCGATGCCTTCCGGACCGGCACGGAGCTGCGGGAGGCGGTGCCGAAAATGACGCGGGCCGACCGTCTGGCCCTTCTCGCCGCCGCCAGCGACGCCGCCTATGGCACGGGGCTCGTGAACGGCCGATTGCACGGCGAGCAGAAAGCCGCCTTCTCCCGGCTCGCGGGGATCGAGACTACGCTCGGCGACTACCTCCTCGAGCTGAAGCGGCTCTCCCTGGCTCCCGGTTGGGGCACCCAGGCCCTGCGCTTCCACTGCCAGGAAGCCGTGGAGAAGCTGACGGAGATCGAGCCGCTCGCCGCGGTCTTCATCCAGGACCAGCTCCGGGGCAGCCCCCTCCTCTTCTACTCGCGAAGTCCTGGACGGGCTGCTGCGCGACGCGAACCGTCTGGCCGGCGTCCAGCAAAGGCTGTACGGCCGGGACGTGGGGGTGGGGCTCACCGCCCTCAACCCCGGCCTCGCCCGGGGCCTGCTGCACGGCTCACCGGACATGCGGCGGCTCGAGGAGTTTCGGCCCGACGGCATCTACATCCTCCCCGAGACCGTTTCGGACCTGCCCCCCCTGGCCGGCATCCTGACCGCAGGCGCCGGCAACCCGCTCTCGCACGTGCAGCTCCTGGCCCGCAACCTCGGGATCCCCAACGTCGCGGTGGACGAGGCGCTTCTCGCCGACGTGCGCGTCGAGGGACGGCCGCGGTGTGATCCTCGCGGTGAGCCCCGGCGGAGTCGTGGAGCTCGCCGAGGACGGGCCCGCCTGGAACGCGGTCTTCGGCGAGGGCGAGACCCGGGCCGCCGAGATTCTCATCCGCCCCGACCTGCAGAAGCTCGACCTGACCGTGCGCCGGCTCGTCAGCCTCGACGACCTGCGGGCCTCCGACTCGGGCCGCATCGTCGGCCCCAAGGCGGCCAAGCTCGGCGAGCTGCGCCGCGCTCTTCCCGGAGGCATGTTGCCGCCGGCGTCGCCATCCCCTTCGGTCTCTTCCGCGAGGTCGTGCTCGACCGGCCCTACGCCAACACGGGAAAGACTGTCTACGAGTGGATGGTCGAGCGTTTCCGGGAGATCGAGGCGATGCCGCCGGGATCGCCGACGCAAACCGCGGCGGCCGAGGAGATGCGGGCCCGCCTCCACGACTTCATCCGGAACACGGATCCCGGGCCGGCCTTCCGGCAGGAGCTGAAGTCGGCCATGGACCGCGTGTTCGGGGCCGACTTCAAGGGAGGCGTCTTCGTCCGGTCCGACACCAACGTCGAAGACCTCCCCGGCTTCACGGGCGCGGGGCTGAACCTCACCGTGCCCAACGTCGTCGGCTTCGACAACGTGGTGGGTGCGATCGGCGAGGTCTGGGCCTCGCCCTACACGGCGCGGGCCTTCGCCTGGCGTCAGAGCCACATGCGCGACCCGGAGAACGTCTACCCCGCCGTGCTCCTGCTCCGCACGGTCCCTTCCGAAGAGTCGGGGGTCATGGTGACGCAGAGCCTGGAGACTGGGCGACAGCAGCCTTCCTCTCCGTGGCCGTCAACGAAGGGATGGGGGGCGCGGTGGAGGGACAGGCCGCGGAATCGCTGCGGATCGACACCCGTGACGGCCACGTTCACGTGCTGGCCACGGCCACGGCGCCCTGGCGCTACGCACCCTTGCCGGAAGGCGGAGTAGCGAAAGTCCGGACGAGCGGCAGCGAGACGTTGCTGCGGCCCGACGAGATTCGCAAGCTCATCCAGTTCTCGAAAGAGCTCCCGACCCGCTTCCCGCCGATCGTCGACGACGAGCGGCAAGCCAGCCGCCGCCGACGTCGAGTTCGCGTTCGTGGGGGGCAAGCCTGCAGCTCCTGCAGATCCGTCCCTTCCTCGAGAGCGGTCGGGCCCGCGCCAGCGGCTACCTGACCCGCATGGACGACGGGCTCCGGGCGTCCTTCGCGAAGCCGGTGCGGCTCGACGAGGTGCCGGCACCTTGAAGCGCTTTCGTGCCGCGCTGCTGCTTGCCCTGCCCGCGCTGCTCGGCGCTTCCTCCGCGGTTGGATACCCGCTCGACGGCTACGAATCGACGGGCATCCGCCGCCTGCTCGGCCTGAGCCTCGCCCAGCAAGGGCTCGTGCGCGACTCGCGGCTGCCGCCGGGCGCGCTCCTCGATCTCGCCGACGTGGACCTGCGCCTCCTCGGCCGGCGCGACTTCGACGTGCCCGCTCCCGACGCCGAGCTGACCCGGCAGCTCGTGGACATGCTCGGAGGCGAGGCGGAAAGCTACGGCCTGGCCGTGCTGGACCTGACCGACCCCGCAGGACATCCGCTACGCCGAGCACCGCGGTGACTCACCGGCAGAACGTGGGCAGCGTGGGCAAGCTCGTGGTCGCGCTCTCGCTCTTCCAGGCCCTCGCCGACACCTGGCCGGACGTCGGGCAGAGCGCACGAAGGTCCTGCGCGAGACCCGGGTGACCGCCGACGAGTTCTCCCAGACCGACCACCACACGGTCCGCTTCTTCGACCCCGCCGACCCGGACGCTCGACGCGTCGGACGATCCGGATCGGCGACCAGGGCTCGCTCTACGAGTTCGTGGACTGGATGCTCTCGCCGAGCTCGAACTCGGCGGCGGGGATGGTCATGCGCGAGGCCATGCTGATCCGCCAGTTCGGCAAGGCCTACCCGCGTCCGAGCCGGAGATCCGCGCTTCTTCAAGGAGACGCCGATGAGCCGCGCGCACCGCGCTCTTCGAGCGGACCTTCGTCGAGCCGATGACCCGCAACGGCCTCGACCTGGAGCTGCTGCGGCAGGCGCAGCTTCTTCACCCACGGGGGCAAGCGGATCGTGCCCGGGCCCGGGCGAGAGCTACGGCTCGCGCCCGCGAGCTCGCCCGCTACCTGGTGCGCCTCGAGCAGGGCCGGATCGTGGACGAGTTCTCGAGCCGGGAGATCAAGCGGCTCCTCTACGTCACCGAGCGGCGCATCCGCTACGCCGCCTCCCCCGCCCTCGCGTCGGCGGCGGTCTACTTCAAGTCGGGCTCGCTCTTCGAGTGCGCGAAGGAGCCGGGCTTCACCTGCGTCCCCTACGCGGGCAACGTCAAGAACTACATGAACTCGGTGGCGATCGTCGAGCACCCGGCGCGGCGACGCGGAGGCTCTACTACATGGTGACGATCGTCTCGAACGTCCTGCGCAAGAACTCGGCCTCGGTCCACCTGGAGCTGGCCACGCGCATCCAGCGGCTCATCGAGTCGCTGCACGGGCCGGCTCCGGCCCCGACCGGTCTACCGTCGGGCCAACGGGGGGAGCCCACCACCACGTCGTGGAGGGGCGCGGCCAGTCGTTCCAGCCAGTCGCCTCCGCGACGGTCGTGAGCCAGGCCGACCAGCACGTACTTGTGCCCGTCCGCTTCCACGAGCGCGCTGTCGGAGTGGAAGTCCTGCCAGGTACCGGATTTTCGGTAGAGGGTGACGCCGGGGCGGCTCTCCAGACCCTTGACGAACTTGTGATGGATCCCCGGCCGGGAGAGCATCTCCTTCATCTGCAGCGTGAGGTCCGGGTTCACGAGCGCGCCCGAATCGAGGAGGACGTAGAAGCGGGCCGCCTGGTAGGCGGTGGCGCCGTGGGAGAGCTGGCTGACCGGATCGCGCTCGAAAGCCGGTGACGGGCCGTAGCTCTTGCCGACCCAGAGGCCGCCCGCGCCGTGCGGGTCGTAAAGCGCGAAGCGGGGCGACTCCAGTATCTCGATGAGGCGGCGCTCGCCGACCCAGCCCAGGACCCGGCTCGCGTCGGAGTTGCTCGAGTAGCGCACCATGCTCGTCATCGCCTGAAGGTGCGGCTCGTCGAGAGGGAGGCGGCCGCGCTCGGCTTCCACGAACGCCCCCAGCAGGATCGCGATCTTCGGCAAGCTGGCGGCGTAGAGCATCGTGTCCCCGTTGAGCATGGCGAGGCGGGGCGGGCCGGACGAGGAGAGGTCGACGAGGGACAACGCGAGGCGCCGATCGGCCACCGCTTCGCTCAGGCCCTGCGCGGCTACGACCTGCTCCAGCCGGCTCTGCAGGAGGGAATCCCCGCAGCCGCGCAGGTCGACCCCGGCCTCCGCCGCCGCCGCCGACACAACGGGCGTCAACAGGCAGGCCAGGAGGGCCGCGAGCCGATGAGGGCGGGCGGTCACCATCGAGGAACGAACATCCAAGCATCGTAGAGGACGGCCCGCCGTTCGGCAAGGGGCTCTCGAGCGACGTGCTATCCTGGCCGGCGCGGAGGGAGAATGGACGCGGAAGACATCCTCGGCGGTCTGATTCGAGGTGCGTTGTCGGGCCGGGGCAAGGGTCATCGGCGGACCCAAGGCGCCCTCGGCGGGCTCATCAACGCCAGGACCCTCATCACCGCCGCGGGGCTCGCGTGGGGGGTGTACGAAGCGGCCACGCAGCAGAAGGCAGCGGGCGTATCGCCCTCCTCGACCCTGCCCTTTCCCCCCCGTCCGGACCTGCCCGCTCCCGACCCCCCGGACCGCCCGGCCGGTGCGGCCGCCGGCGGGCTGTCCCCGGCGCTGCTGCGCCTCGTGCGACTCACCGTGTCCGCCGCGCGCGCGGACGGCGATCTGAGCCTCGAGGAGCGGGGAGCGATCCTGGAGAACGCTCGCACGGTGGGGGCGGAGGCGATGGTCGCGCAGGAGCTGACGGCTCCCCGACCCCTTGCGGAGATCGTGGCCGGGGTCACGGATCCCGCGCTCAAGACGCAGCTCTACACGCTCGCCTTCTCCATCGTGCGCGCGGACGAGAACGTCTCGGGCGCGGAGCGCATCTACCTCGCCCAGCTCGCGCACCAGCTCGGGCTGGATGCGGCCACGGTGGCCGGCCTGGAGTCGGCGGCGGGAGCGGCGATCGACGCTCACGCCTGACCCCGCTCCCCCTTCGTGGGGCGATGCATCGGAATGCAGCGCTGCCGGCTGCACCAGAGCCAGCTCCGACGCATTCCGATGCATCGTAGGGATAGGGTGGGGGGTCGATGAACGAACGGAGGAAACATGTCCTCGAACGCGGAATGGTGGATGGCCGTCGGCGGCCACCAGGTGGGCCCGGTCACGGAGGGCGAGATCGTGGCCAACATCAAGAACGGCAGCATCGACGGGGCGACGCTCGTCTTCACCACGGGCATGGCCGAGTGGACGCCCCTCAAGGACGTCGACCGCTTCAAGGTGCACCTCACGGCGATGGCACCTCCGCCCCCCGTGCCCGCGGTGCCCGGCCGACGAGCCCACGAGATCGACTTCAAGATCGAGGGGGAGGACCTCCAGTATGTCGAGGTCGAGCTGGACCCGGGCGAGACCGTGGTCGCGGAGGCCGGAGCCCTCATGTACATGACCGCCGGCATCGAGATGGAGACGGTCTTCGGCGACGGCAGCGGCAGCCCGCAAGCGCAAGGGATCATGGGCGCGCTCCTGGGCGCGGGCAAGCGGCTGCTCACCGGAGAGAGCCTCTTCATGACCCTCTTCACGAACCGCGGGAAAGGCAAGGAGCGGGTCGCGTTCGCCGCGCCCTATCCCGGCCGGATCATGGCCGTGGACCTCGCCAAGATGGGCGGGGAGCTCATCTGCCAGAAGGACTCTTTCGTCTGCGCGGCGCGCGGCGTCTCCATCGGCATCGCCTTCCAGAAGCGGCTGGGGACGGGTCTCTTCGGAGGCGAGGGCTTCATCATGCAGCGCCTGCAGGGCGACGGGCTCTGCTTCGTCCACGCGGGGGGCATGGTCACGGCCATGGACCTGCGGCCCGGAGAGACCCTGCGCGTCGACACCGGCTGCCTGGTGGCCCTTCACCCCTCCGTCACCTACGACGTGCAGTTCGTGGGCAACGTCAAGACCGCGCTCTTCGGGGGCGAGGGGATCTTCTTCGCCACCCTGACCGGCCCCGGCCGCGTCTGGCTGCAGTCGCTTCCCTTCTCGCGCATGGCCGACCGCATCGTCTCGGCGGCGCGGCGGATGGGGGGACGCAAGGAGGAAGGCTCGATCCTCGACTCGGCTTTCGGCCTGGGCCGCATCATCGACGGAGACTAGCCATGGCTCGACCGGCGGCTTCCGCGCTCGTTGTCGTGGCCTCCTGCGCGGTCCTCCTTTCCGGCGCCGCCCCCGATGCCGGAGACGCCCGCGTCCCCCGCCGCGCAACCCCGCTCTTCAACGGCAAGGACCTGTCGGGGTGGACGGCCGACGTGCCGGCCCGCGACACCGACCCGAATGCTCCCGCGAGCTTCGTGGTGCGCGACGGTTTGCTCGTGAGCCGGGGCGAGCCCCGGGGCCACCTCCTGACCGACGCCGCCTACCGAGACTATCGGCTCGAGGTCGAGTACCGGTTCCCGGGCAAGGGCGGCAACTGCGGGGTGCTCGTGCACGCCTCCCGCCCGCGCGCGCTCTACAAGATGTTCCCGCAGTCGATCGAGGTGCAGATGCAGAGCGGCGACGCCGGGGACTTCTGGTGCATCGAGGAAAACATCGAGGTCCCCGACATGGAGACCCGCCGGCCGCGCAACGAGGGGCAGAAGTGGGGAGGAAGCGAGGGGGACGCCCGCCGCATCCTCAACCTCACCGACGGCTCGGAGAAGCCGCTGGGGGAGTGGAACAAGATGGTCGTCGAGGCCCGCGGCCGCGGCCTCACAGTTTGGGTGAACGGCGACCTCGTCAACCAGGGCTCGAACAGCACCGCCGACCGCGGACGGATCGCCCTGCAGGCCGAGGGCACCGAGGTCGAGTTCCGCCGCATCGTCATCGGTCCCCTGGCCCCCGCGTCCAAGTAGCCCGAAGGATGTCTCCGGCCAGGCCCTCGGCGACCAGCCGCTCGGGCGAGCCGCCGGTACACTTCCGACTTGCCGCAACCGGGGGTGCCCAGGAGGAAGGCCTGCGGGGCAGAGACCTCGATCGCCTTCACCTCCGGTAATCGATTTACGAAGATTGTCCGAGAGGCTGACACTTCTGGCCGGCAAGAGCTTCGGCCCGTCGCGTCGAGTAGCGTGAAATCCGTCACCGCACGGCCTTTCGCGTTGGGTGATAATGGGGCCGGTCCACCTGCCGCGTCGGCACGTGACTTGCTGCACCAGCACGAGGGGTTCGATGGCCGGCCGCTTCCGCACGCGACGTCTTGGCGCCTTGGGCCTCGTGGTCTGCGGCCTGGTGGCGTCGACCACGGCCAGCACCCCTGACCTTCCCTCCTTCAGCGTCGACCTGGGTGTGGTGAACCTGAGCCTCTCCGTGACCGATACCCACGAGCACTACGTGAGCGACCTCACGGACAAGGACTTCGTCGTGTTCGAGGACGGGGTCCGCCAGGACATCTGCGTCTTCACGCGGGAACGGCTGCCAATATCCCTGACCCTCCTCCTCGACGGATCTTCTTCCATGAAGCCGAGCCTGCGCGTCGCCCAGGCGGCGGCCGTGCGCTTCATCCGCACCCTGCAGCCCACGGACGATGCCCAGATCGCGCAGTTCACCCGTCGCTACACGCTCCTCCAGGATGCGACCTCGGACCACGCGGCCCTGGAAGCGGCGGTGGCGCGGGTGGAGGCCTCGGGAGAGACCTCCCTCTACGACTCGCTTTACGTCGCCCTCAAGGACTTCAAGTCCCGCCGGCACGACGGGCCGACGCGCCGCCAGGCGGTGGTCGTGCTCACGGATGGCGAAGACACGTCCTCGCTCGTGAGCGAAGACCAGCTCATGGACCTCGCCCGCCGCGCGGAGGTGGCCATCTACGCGATCGGCCTCTTTGCTCCCCGGACGGCCCTGATGACGGGACCCTCGCCCATCCACTTCCTGACCGCGCTCGGCCGCGAGACGGGCGGCCGCGCCTACTTCCCGAAGGAGCTCGGGGACCTCGAGGGCGTCTACGACCGGATCGCCCTGGAGCTACGAACCCTCTACGGCGTGGGCTACGTCTCGGGCAACACCCGACGCGACGGGGCCTGGCGGCGCATCGCGGTGGAGACCGTCCGCGCGAACCTGATCGTGCGGCATCGCCTCGGGTACCACGCACCCCAGGCCCCGACGAGCCCCCTCGCCGGCTCCGCGCACTGATCGACTCTCAACCCTCGGTGATCCTGCGGATCGCACGCTCGAGGAGCACCGGGCACATGGCCTGTCGGTACTGGCGCGTGGAGCGCAGGTCGTCCTCGGGCTGCACCTCGTTGCGGATCGCCTCGATGGCGCGCTGGAGCGCATCGTAGCCGCCGCCCAGGAGCGCGGCCTCGGTGTCGCGGGCGCGGAGAGCGGTGGGGCCCACGCCGCCCAGGGCCACGCGCACCCAGTCCGGGCGGCCGTCCTTGAAGGTCATGGCCACGGCGATCGAGACCGTGGAGACGCAGGGCCCCTGCCGCTGGCCGAGGCGAAGGAAAGCGCCGCGGATGCCGTCGCGCTTGAGGAAAGAGACGGCGAGGATCAGCTCGTCGGGCGCGAGCACGGTCTGCCCGGGACCGGTCAGGAACTCCGCGATCGGGACATCGCGGCGATCGGAGACGGACACGAGGTGGACGGTCGCGTCCGCGGCCAGGAGCGGCGGGATCGTGTCCCCCGCCGGAGAGCCCTTGGCCAGGTTGCCGCCGAGGGTCCCGCGGTTGCGGATCTGGGGACCGCCGATGCCGGCGCAGGCGAGGGGCAGGGAGGGACACCAGCGGTCGACCAGAGGGGAGTCCACGATTGCGGCGTGCGTGACCCCGGCGCCGATGCGCACGCGGTCGTCGCTCTCCTCGATGCCGAGGAGGTCGGGGACCAGGGACAGGTCGAAGAACGCCCGGCGGTCGGCCGTTCCGTCCAGCACGTCCACCAGGAGATCCGTGCCTCCCGCCACCGCGCGTACCTCACCCTGGCGCTGGACCAGGATCTCCAGCGCCTCTTCGAGCGAGCGCGGCCGGTAGTAGCTGGGGGCGGCGGGCTCCGGCGCCGCCGGGGGGCGCGCGGGCCGCGTCTTGCCCACGATCCGGGCGAGGGCACCCACGATCTTCGTGTACCCGGTGCAGCGGCAGAGGTTCCCGGCGAGAGCGACGCGGATCTCCTCGGCGGTGGCCCGGGGCTTCCGGTCGAGGAACGCCCGACCGGCCAGGATCATCCCGGGGATGCAGGCCCCGCACTGCACCGCGCCCTCCTCGACGAAAGCCTGCTGGAGCGGGTGGAGGCCATCCGGGCTGGCGAAGCCCTCGATCGTCTCGATCGTGGCGCCGTCGGCCTGGAAGGCGACGACCAGGCAGGAGTCGACGGCCTTGCCGTCCACGATCACGGTGCAGGACCCGCACTCCCCCTTGCCGCACCCTTCATGGGCACCCGTGAGGCGGAGGTCGTCGCGCAACACGTCGAGGAGACGCTCGTCCGTGCGTACGCGCATTCGGCGCGTCCGGCCGTTCACGTTGAAGGCGACGTCGAGCGTTTCCGCCAACGTCAGGACCCTTCCCGCACGGCCTGGCACGCGCGCCAGACGCGCTCGGGGGTGGCGGGGATCTCCGAGAGCCGCGCCCCCGTGGCCTGGGCGATGGCCGCGGTCACCGCCGGAGCCACCGCGATCACGGGCGAGTCCGAAAGGCCCTTGGCGCCGTGGGGCCCCCAGGGGAAGGCATGCTCCACGAAGAGGGCCCGGATCTCGGGGGCGTCGACCGAGGTGGGAACGAGATAGCTCGACAGCTGATCGTTCAGGACGCGGCCGTCCCGCAGGACGTGCTCCTCGAGCAGGGCGTAGCCGAGGCCCTGGACGACCCCGCCTTCGACCTGGCCCTCGGCGCTGGTCGGGTTGACGATCCGCCCCGCGTCGTGGCCGGAGACCACGCGCAGGACCCTGGTCTCGCCGGTGTCCGTGTCCACCTCCACCTCCACCACCGCCGCGGAGAAGGTGTAGCCGACGAAGGGCTCGCCCTGCCCGGTGCTCGAATCGAAAGTGGCCTCGGGCGGGACCGCCCAGCCCTGGGCGGCGAGGCCCACCTGGTTCTTGACGCAGGCGAAGACCGCGTCGCGCCAGGCGAGACCGCCCTCGCCCACCACCGGCTCCATGGCCGCGCGGATCCTCTCCGCCGCGTCGCGGATCGCGTTGCCGCTCATGAGGGTGCCCCGGCTCGCCGAGGTGGGGCCGCTGTCGGGGACCCGCGAGGTATCGCTCTCGACGACGCGGACGAGCTCGACGGGGCAGCCCAGCGACTCCGCCGCGATCTGGGTGAGGGCGGTGGTCGTGCCCTGGCCGGAGTCGGTCGTCCCCACCGCGACGGTCACGCTGCCGTCCGGGGAGACGACGATGCTCGCGCCTGCCGGATTGCCGTGCTTGCCGAGGGCGCCGAGGCCGATCCCGAAGTACCCGGCGGCGAGGCCGATGCCGCGCCGGACCGCCCCCGATCCCGTGGCGTAGGCCTTCCGCTTCCGGCCCCAGTCGGCCGCCTCCGTCACCTGGGAGAGCACGTCCTTCAGCCCCACGCTCGCGGTCAGCCTTTGCCCGGTGATCGTCTCGTCTCCCTCGGCGAGCGCGTTCCGTCGGCGCAGCTCCAGGGGATCCATGTCCAGCCGCTCCGCGAGCAGGTTCATCTGGCTCTCGACCGCGAACGCCACCTGGGGGACACCGAGGCCCCGGAAGGAGCCCGCGGGGACCTTCTGCGTGCGCACGACCCGCGCGTCCACCTTCACGTTGGGGACGCGGTAGGGCCCGCAGGCATGCACCGCGCAGCGGAGGAGGACCGCGGGGGAGACGGTTGCGTAGGCCCCGCCGTCGAGCAGGATGTCGACCTCGGCGGCGAAGAGGTGCCCGTCGCGCGTGGCCCCTGTTCGCATGCGGATGCGCGCGGGGTGGCGCTTGCTCGTGGCCGCCATCTCCTCCTCGCGGGAGAAGAGCAGGCGCACGGGCCGGCCCGTGGCGAGGGCGAGCACGGCCGCCTGCGCGGCGGGAGGGGCGGCCGATTCCTCCTTGCCCCCGAACCCGCCCCCCGTCACCGCCTGGACCACCCGCACCCGGTTCAGGTCGAGCCCGGTGGCGGAGGCCACCGCTCTCTGCACGGAGAAGGGGCTCTCCAGCGAGGCGTGGACGAGCACGCCCCCCGCGCCATCGGGAAGGGCGAGAGCACCCTGGGGCTCGAGGGAGACGTGGGCCTGCGCGGGCGTCCGGTAGGTCTCCTCCACCACCACGAGATCGCTGCGCGAAAGGGCCACGGACGCTTCCCCTCGGCGGACCTTCCAGTGCGCCATGGCCTCGCCGGCGGCGAGGGCGGCCTCGGGATCGAGGTTGGCCACGAGGGGCTGATACTCCACCACGATCGCGGCGAGGGCGCGGCGGCACGACTCGGCGTCTTCCGCCGCCACCAGCGCCACCGCCTCCCCCACGTGGCGCACGAACTCTCCGGCCAGGATCGGCCAGTCGGCCTGGATGAGGGGGATCAGGTTCTCGCCGGGGAGGTCACGACCGGTGAGCACGGCCTGCACGCCGGGAAGGGAGCGGGCGGGTATCGCGTCCAGCTCGGTGATGCGGGCGTGGGCGTGGGGAGAGCGGAGGACGCCGGCCACGAGGGCGCCGGTGTAGCCCAGGTCCTCGACGTAGGGCGCGGTTCCCTTGACCTTGTCGGCGGCGTCACGACGACGGAGACGCTGGCCGACGATCAATCGGCGCTCTCCGGAATGAGGTGGCGCGGGCGCAAACCGGGCCAAGCATGAACGACGCCACGGCCGGGTTCAAGCGCGGGGACCAACCCATTCCGTCCCAGAGACTTCAGAACAGGCTCAGCTTCACGTACTTCTTCGGGTTGAGACGGATGTCCTCGGTGAGCCGCGCCATCTCCCCCGCCGCCTTCTTGAGGTTGGCCGCGGCCTCGGCGGCGTTGACGTAGAGGTCGTCGTCCTTGGTCAGCTTCCCGAGCGAGCCCTCGCCCCGCTCGATTCGCGCGAGCACCGCCTCCATCGAGTGCGAGGACCGCTCGAGGCCGGTCATGACTCCGTCCATCCGCCCGGTGAGGGCGTCGAGCCGCTTGACCGTGCGCTCCAGCTCGGGGCCGGAGGTGGCCTTCTCCAGACCCTCCGAAGACTTGCGCAGGTTGCGCGAGAGCACGATCAGCTCCTTGCGCTGCTCGCTCACGGTGGCCTGCAGCTCCTGGATGAGCTGGCGCACCTCCCCGCTTCCCTTCTCGACGTTCGTCACCGTCTCGTCGGAGAGCAGCTTCTCCACCCGGCCCACCGCGTTCTGGGCGGCCTTGGTGAAGTCGTCGACCTGGTCGAATATCCCCGCCCCGATGGATCCGGGGAGGCTGTCGCCCCAGCCCAGCTTCTTCGTGGACGTCCCGGGGATCACGTCCGCCACCATGCCCCCGAGGAGCCCGAGCTCTTGAGCTCGACCCTGGAGTCGGCCGGGATCACGTACTCGCCCTCGATCTCCAGGCGGATGGTGACGTCGTTCTTGTTGATGAAGAACTGCAGGATCCGCCCGATGTTCACGCCGCGCATCTGCACCGGATCGCTCTTGCGGATCCCCCCCGCGTTGGGGACGGTGGTGTTCACGATGTAGCGCCCGCGGAACATGGCGGCGTCGGTGAGGGTGAAGAGCGTGGTCAGGATGGCCGCCGCCCCCACGATCACGAGCAGGCCGACCGTCAGCTCTCGGCTGCGGCCCCGCGTGGGAGGGGGTGGGGGAAGGGGCCTCTCGGTGCTCACTGTTCCTCCAGGATCTTGAGGGCGGCGGCGGCGGCGGCCCTGCGGTCGGCGAAGGCCTTCACCACCGGGTCCGTGCTCGCCCGGAACTCGGCGGGGGTCCCCACGAAGCGAAGCCGGCCGTGCTCGAGCAGGGCCACGCGATTCGAGACCTCCAGCGCCTGCTCGATGTCGTGGGTGACGAGGATCGAGGTCACGTGCGTCTTCTCCGCGATCTCCACGATCAGGCGGGAGACGGCGGCGCTGTTCACGGGATCGAGACCGGTCACCGGCTCGTCGTAGAGGATGATCTGGGGCCGGCCCACGAGGGCCCGGGCCAGGCCCACGCGCTTGCGCATCCCGCCGGAGAGCGCGGACGGGAGCTTGTTGAATACGACCGCGGGGTCGAGGTTCACGTCCTCCAGCGACCCCGCGACCCGCCGCATGACCTCCGACGCGGGAAGCCGCTTGAGCTCCGCGTCGGACAGGCCCATCGACACGTTCTCGTAGACGGTCATGGAATCGAAGAGGGCCGCGTACTGGAAAACGTAGCCCACCTTACGCCGGATCCGCTCCAGCGTGTCCCCCCCGGACCAGAAGACGGACTCCCCGTCCACGAACACGTCCCCCGCGTCGGGCACGAGGAGGCCGTTCGTGGTCTTGAGGAGGACGCTCTTCCCCGTGCCCGAGGGGCCCACGATCGAGATCGTCTCCCCGTCCGCCACCTCGAGGTTGATGCCGGAGAGCACGGGCACGTCGAAGGCCTTCCAGACGTCGCGGTACTCGATCACGGTTCAGTTCAGGAAGAGGGGGGGAACAACGCGTCGAGAACGAGCACGGAGACGATCATGATGACCACGGCGGTGGTGGTGGCCCGGCCCACGCCCTCCGCCCCTCCCCGCGTGCCCAGGCCCATGTGCACGGAGATGAGGGGAATGATGAAGCCGAACAGGGTTCCCTTCATCAGGGAATAGAAGAGGTCCCAGGAATGCCAGAACAGGCGCGCTCCGTAGAGGAAGGAGTCGGTGCCGAGGCCGGTGGTGGAGTGGGCGGCGATCATCCCCGCCCCGAAGCCCACCAGGTTGGCCAGGCCGGTGAGCAGGGGCCCGGTGACCGTCCCCGCGATCAGGCGGGGCGCGGCGAGCACGGGCACCGGGTCGCGGCCCAGGGAGTAGAGGGCGTCGATCTGCTCCGAGACCTGCATGGTCCCGATCTCGGCGGTGATGCGCGCCCCCACCCGGCCGATCAGCACGAAGGCGGTCATGACCGGCCCCAGCTCCAGGACGACGCTGGAGGTCACGACACTGCCCAGCACGTACAGGGGGACGGCGCTCGTGAACTGGTAGCCGCCCTGCATGGAGGTCACGACCCCGGACAGGATGCCGGTCACACACACGAGGGGGATGCTCTGGACGCCCATGGAGTAACCCTGGGTCACCACGTCCCGGAAGCGCACCTTCCCCCGGAGGGTCGCTCGTACGATGTCGGCGAGAAGCAGGCTCATGCCGCCCACGTGGATCGCGATGCGCTGGACCACCCCCCCGAGGAGGCGGACGGGCGCGAGCATCACGTTGTCCATCGTCAATCGACTTCCCTCGATCGCAAGATCGACGATTGTACGCCAGGAAGCGCGGCCCACCGCCGGTGGTTGGCGCGGCCCCGAGGTTTTGCGCTAACATTCCTGCCATCTGACGTGAGAAGGACGGTGGGCGTGGCCGACGAGAGCGCCGCGACGGCAGGACCCGTGCGCGCCGGGGTGTCCTCCCCCCCGTGAGCGGCGCGGAGCGCCGCCGTTCGGCCCGGCTGGGGATCGCCCTCCCCGTGAGGGTGCAGGGCTTCCTCAGCGAAGGCGGCACCTGGGAGGAGGTCGCCACCACCGACGACATCTCGGCGGGGGGAGCGTCCTTCACGATCTCCCGGAGCGTCGAGCTCGGACAGGTCCTGCACCTGTCCCTCAACCTTCCCAAGCGCCTTCGCCAGTACGACCTGAACGACGTCTCCTATCGCGTCTATTCCCTCGTGCGCGGCATCACGCGCAGAGGAGAGCAGAGCCGCGTGGGCGTGATGTTCTTCGGTAAGTTCCCGCCCCGCGGATTCCACGAGCGGCCGAGCGCCCGTTTCCTCCTCCCCTCCGACAGCCAGCCCGGGACGAGCCCTCCCCTCATGCCCCGAGCAGGCGAGACGCCGCTGGAGTCGGTGCCCCCGCCGCCGGTGGACTCACCGCCCCCGGAGCCTCCCGCCCCGACGCCCCCGCTTCCCGCCGCTCCGCCGGAGCCGGCGGCCCCGAGCTCTGGCGGAGGCGCGGAGCGGCGCGTCCATCGGCGCGTGGACATCTTCGTGAACTTCATGATCCAGCAGGTGGACGAGTGGGGGGCGGTGTTGCAGGAAGAGCTCACGGTGGCCGACAACATCAGCAAGGGTGGGGCCCGGGTCATGACCACGCTGGGTTTCATGAAAGGCGACACCATCCTCGTGCAGGAGGCGGGCGGCGGCTTCGCCACCCGCGCCGAGATTCGAGACGTGCGCAAGGGACCGGACGACGTCTCCCGCCTTCACCTGAAGTTCCTGGACCGGCAGACCCCCGATCGGATGCTCAAGCAGGGGGGCTGACCCCAATTTCGTCTACTCTCGGTGACATATCCTTACGAGGGTTGTAACCGTGGGGGCGGTTTCCCGGTCTAAGTCCCATGAATGCCACACCCGAGCGCTGGCACACCCCTTGCCACTGTCCAGCCCGGGGGCAGATCGGGGCAAACTTGGAAAGAAGTCTTGACCGACGCGAGTTTACGCTGGAGGCGGCGCTCGCCGTCCTGAGCGGTGTCGTCATCACGATCTCCGGTTGCGGCGGCGGTACGCACACCGTCACGTTCAACTGAGGCCCGAGTGGCGCCGGAAACGAAGCACGAGGGAAGCAGGGTCGTCCGGATGATGGCGCCCGCAGCGCCGGCCGGCGACGATCGGCGGGGGGACGCGCCCGCGCTCCCGCCCGCTCTTCCCGGCGAAGACGCCGCAAGGAAGGCGCTGAAGAAGAGAGACAAGGTCCGCTCCGCCTGGATTTCGTTCGTGGGCCGGATTCTCGCCCAGCTCGTGGGGGCGGCCGCCACCGTCGTCCTCGGCTTGATGCTCGCCCGGCGCGTCTACCCTCCCGACCGCACTCGCGAAGCTCCCGCGCCCGCTCCCGCCGCGGAGGGCGCCGCCGCCTCCGCCTCCGCCCCCGCCCGTGCCCCGCGCGTGGCCGGGGCCTCCATCGCGGTCCTCCCGTTCGTGAACATCTCCGGCGACCCCCAGCAGGAGTACTTCACGGACGGCATGACCGAGGCGATCATCACGAACCTGGCCAAGGTGCGGGCCCTGCACGTCATCTCGCGGACCTCGGTCATGCGCTACAAGGGCGGGTCGAAGCCCCTCCCCGAGATCGCTCGTGAGCTCGGGGTGGGCGTGATCGTGGAGGGCTCGGTGGTCCGCGTGGGCAATCGCGTGCGCGTCACCGCGCTCCTCATCGACGGGGCCCGCGACGAGCACATCTGGGCCGAGAGTTACGATCGCGACCTCAAGGACGTGCTCGCCCTGCAGGACGAGCTGGCCCAGGCCATCACGCGAGAGGTGCGGGTGGCTCTCACTCCGCTCGAGCAGGAGCATCTGGCCGCCCGTCCCCCGGCTACGCCCCCGCCCACCAGTGGTACGCCATCTTCCTCGCCGAGCAGGGGCGGCCCCAGGAGCCCCCGGCCGAAGCCCGGATCGCGCTCGTAACGACCCCGTCTCGCTCGTGATGTACCGGACCGCTGGGCCACTTCGGCAGTGGCCCCCGCCGGGGCCTGACCCTCCCCTACGAAGGGCGGGGCCGGCGGGCCAGCTCGAGGATTGCGAGGGCGATGACGCGGGTGGAGTCCCGGAGGTCGTCGATCCCGACCCACTCGTCGGGCTGATGAGCCAGCTCGAGCACGCCGGGACCGTAGGCCACGCAGTGCTCGACCCCGGCGATCCGGGCGAAGTGCTTCTGGTCGTACGTGCCGGGGCTGGCGATGAGGGCCGCCTCCTTGCCCCGCACCTCGGCGATCGCGCGCGCGAGGGCTTTGGTGAGGGGCGAGCCGGCGGGCGTCTGCACGGGGTGGACCACCATGAGGTCGCGGAGCTCGTAGCGCGAGCCCGGGCACGCGCCGGGCCGTCTCCTCGAGGAGCGCCACCACCTCCGCCCGCGTCTTCTCGAAGCCCTCCTCGATCAGGAAGCGCCGGTCGAAGATCGCGCGGCAGCGGTCGGCCACGCAGGGCGTCTGCACGGACTGCCCGGCCTGTCCCCCCTCGATCGCGTTGACGTTGATGGTGGCGCGGGCCGCCCCCGGGGGGACCACCGGCATCTGCGGTCACCCGCGAGGCGAGGACGGGCGAGCAGCCGCTCGCGGAAGGCCTCGAGCACCGCGCCCCATGTGCTCGATCGCGCTCACCCCCAGGAACGGCATGCTGCCGTGGGCGATGCGACCTGCGGGTCTCCACCTCGAACCAGTAGACGCCGCGGTGGCCGATGCAGATGCGGTCGACGCCCAGGGGCTCGGGGATGATCACGTAGTCGGTGCGTCCCGCGCGCGATGCGGCCGCGCTCGGCCAGCCAGGCCACTCCCGCGAACCCGCCGCTCTCCTCGTCCACGGTGCCGCTGATCTCGATCGCACCGGGCAGCGCGACGCCCGGCCCGGCGGATGGCCTCCGCCGCGTACACCGCGGCCGCGATGCCCGCCTTCATGTCGCAGGTGCCGCGGCCGCAGACCCTGCCGTCGCGCACCTGCCCGCCGAACGGATCGACCGTCCAGCCCTCCCCCGTCGGCACCACGTCGAAGTGGCCGTTCAGGTGGACGACGGGCCCCGGGCCGTCCCCGCGCCGCGAGCCCACCACGTTCACCCGCGGATGTGCGGGCGTGTGCTCGGGTCGGCCCTCCGCCGCGTGGTACTCCACCTCGAACCCGCCGCGGCGCAGGCGCTCGCCGATGAGACGCGCGCAGTCCTCGTAGTGGTCGCCCGGAGGGTTCACGGTGGGGATGCGGACCATCTCCGCCGTGAACTCCACCGCCTCTTCGAGGAGCGCGTCCACTTCCTTCAGCACGCGGGCGGGTTCGCTCATCGTCCTCAAGTCTAGCGTGGAGTGGTTGTCGGTGCGTCCCCGTTCGGGTAGTCTCGGCGCGTTTCGTCCGCGGAGGTGTCCCTTGGCTCGTGTCTTCGCCGCGCTCCTCGCCGTCCTCGTGCTCGCGCGTCCCGGTCTGTCCGCGGAAGCCGCGAGAGGCCTGACCGCGGTGGAGGGGATCAAGGTCGGCCACTTCACGCTGAAGGAGCGGCCCACCGGCTGCACGGTGATCCTGACCGAAGCGGGGGCCACTGCTGGCGTCGACGTGCGGGGCGGCGCGCCGGGCACGCGGGAGACCGACCTTCTCGATCCCGTGAACCACGTCGAGCAGGTCCACGCGATCGTGCTCGCGGGCGGAAGTGCCTTCGGCCTCGACGCGGCCTCCGGGGTCGTGCGCTACCTCGACGAGCGGAACATCGGGTACGACGCGCGCGTGGCCAAGGTGCCCATCGTCCCTGCCGCGATCCTCTTCGACCTCGGGGTGGGGGGAAGCCCGAAGATCCGGCCCACCGCGGAGTGCGGCTACCAGGCGGCGCTGGCCGCGACGACCGGCCCCGTCGCGGAGGGCACGGTCGGCGCCGGGGCGGGCGCCACCCTCGGAAAGGCCGGAGGGCCCACGCGCATGATGAAGTCGGGGATCGGCACCGCCGCGATCATCCTCCCGGACGGGCTCGTGGTGGCCGCGCTCGTCGCCGCCAACCCGGTGGGGGACGTGATCGATCCCGCCACCGGCAAGGTGGTGGCGGGCGTGCGCACGGAGGACGGCAAGGGGTTCGCCGACGCGCGCACCCTGGTACGGGCGGGCGCGCTCGGGGGGCGGCCGCGGCCCGTCGAGCACACCACGATCGGTGTCGTGGCCACGAACGCGAAGCTCACCAAGGCCGAGGCGCAGCGGATGGCGATCATGGCCCACGACGGCTACGCGCGCGCGATCTCGCCGGTGCACACCCCGGCGGACGGGGACACGATCTTCGCCCTCGCCACCGGCACGCGGGCGGGTGAGGCCAACGTGGGCCTGATCGGCGCCCTCGCCGCGGAGGTCATGGCCGACGCGATCGTGCGCGCGGCCCGCGAGGCCACGGGTATCCCCGGCATTCCTGCGCTTCGCGACCTGGTCCCTGCCGGTAAGTGAGCCTCCCTCTTTTCGTCCTCTCTGCCTACGCGCTCCTCCAGGTCGCGGTCGGCCTCTACTTCGCGCGACGGGTACGGGGAGCGGGCGACTTCTTCGTGGCCGGCCGAGGGCTCGGTCCGGGGCTCCTCCTCGCCTCTCTCATCGCCGCCAACATCGGCGCCGGCTCCACCGTGGGCGCCACCGGCCTCGGCTACCGCGACGGGCTCAGCGCGTGGTGGTGGGTGGGCTCCGCCGGCCTGGGCTCGCTCGTCCTCGCCTTCCTCGTCGGCCCGCGGATCCGCCGGATCGCGGCCGAGCACGACCTGCGCACGGTCGGCGACTTCCTGCGAGCTCCGCTACGGCCGGACCGTGCGCGGCCTCGCCACCTCCCTGCTCTGGGCGGGAACGCTCGCCATCCTCACCGGCCAGCTCGTGGCCGCGGGCAAGATCCTGCACGTGGTGACGGGCCTGCCCACGGCGGTGGGCGCGGTGATGGGCGGGGTGGCGATGACCATCTACTTCACCGCGGGGGGCCTGCTCGGCTCGGCCTGGGTGAACGCCCTGCAGCTCGTGGTCGAGATCGGAACGTTCCTGGTCCTCCTGCCCGTGGCCCTGGCGGGAGCAGGGGGATGGCCGGCGGTGGTCGCTCGTGTCCCCGCCGGATCCTTCGTACTGGGATTTCTGGGGCGGGGGCGCGTCCGGCGTCCGGTACCTGATCCTCCTCGGGCCGGCCTTCTTCCTCTCGCCCGGCCTCCTCCAGAAGATCTACGGGGCGCGCAGACGACCGCACGGTGCGCCTGGGCGTGGGCCTGAACGCCCTCTTCCTGGTCGGCTTCGCCTTCATCCCCGCGTTCCTGGGCATCGTGGCCCGGGCCCAGCACCCGGGGCTCGTCGATCCCGAGCTTGCCCTTCCCACGATGCTCCTGCAGGATCTGCCCCCGCTTCCTCGGTGCGTTGGGCCTGGCCGCCGTCTTCACCGACCGACGTGAACACCGCCGACGCCATCCTCTTCATGCTCTCGACGTCGCTGGCCCAGGACCTCTACCGCGGCTACGTGAACCGGACGGCGAGCGACACGCAGGTCCTGCGGGTGGCCCGGGGCGCGGCGGTGGCGGGGGGCGCCTTGGGAATCGCCTTCGCGGTGGTGGCGCCCTCCGTGATCGGAGCCCTCACCATCTTCTACACGCTGCTGAGCGTCTGCCTGTTCGTGCCCATCGTGGCCGGCCTCTTCCTGCCGCGGGTGGGGACGCGCGAGGCCCTGGCCTCGATCCTGACCGGGGTGCCCCTGACCGTCGTCCTCCACTTCGCGACCGGAGGCCGCGGCCTCGGACCGCTGCCGCCGGCGCTCGCCGGGATCGTCGCCGCCTCCCTCGCCGCCCTCGTCGTGGCCCTCGTCCCTCGCCGCGGGAAGGCCTGACCGTCCCTACTGGTGAGTGAGCGCGGTAACAGGGTCCACGCGGGTGGCCCGCCGCGCGGGAAGCCAGCACGCGAGTAGCGCGATCAAGGCCAGCAGGAGCGCGGCCACGGCGAAGGTCGGCGGGTCGCCGGGGGAGACCCCGAAAAGCAGGCTCTGCATCAGCCGCGAGAGAGCCGCCGCGGCGACGAGACCCAGGACGATCGCCCCGAGCGTCAATCCCATCCCCTGGCCCACCACCAGCCGCAGCACCTGCGCGGCTCGCGCCCCCAGCGCGATGCGGATGCCGATCTCCTGGGTCCGTTGCGCGACCGCGTAGGAGAGCACGCCATAGATGCCGATCGCGGCTAGCAGGAGCGCCACCACGGCGAAAGCGCCAAACAGGAAGAGCAGGAAGCGCGTGGGGGCCATCGCCTTCGCGAGCACGCCTTCCATGGGGGCGACGCTCCAGACCGGCTGGTCCTTGTCCACCGCCCAGATGGCCCGGCGCACGGCGTCGGCCACTGCCAGTGGGTCGCCCGCGGTGCGGGCCACGACACAGGCGAAGATCTTCGGGTCCTGGTAGTGCGCGGTGTAGACCTGGGCGTGCGGAGGCTCGGCGAGCCGGCGGTGCTTGACGTTTCCCACGACGCCGATCACGGTGTACCACTCGTCGCTGCCCTGGGGGCGGAGGCGTCGACCGAGCGCGCCCTCCTCGGGCCAGGCCAGGTGCGCTGAGCGTCTCGTTCACCACCGCCACCTTCGGCGCGTCCGCGTCGTCGTGATCCGTGAAGTCGCGCCCTTCGCGCAGCGGGATCCCCATCGTCCGGAAATAGTCGGGGGTGACGATGTTGATCTGGGTCTGCGGCTCCTGGCCGGGAGCGGGCTCGGGGTGGCCCTCCACGAAATAGCCGGCCACCGCGTAGTTGCCGGTGAGGGGGACGGCCCGCACGAGCGCGGCGGATTCCACCCCGGAAACGGCGCGGATGCGGGCGATCGACTCGCGGAAGAACGCGGCCACCGGCTCGCCCTCCTGGTACTTCGTGGGGGGAAGTCGGAAGGACAGCGTCAGCACGTGGTCGGGACGGAAGCCCGGCTCCACCGCGTTGAGCCGACGCAGGCTCTGCACGAGGAGGCCCGCCCCGATGAGGAGCACGAGCGAGAGCGCGACTTCGGAGACGACCAGCACCTCGCGCAGGCGTCGGCGGCCGCCTCCCGCCGAGCGCCCGCCCTCCTTCAGCACCTCGCCCAGGTCGGTGCGCAGGGCCTGCAGGGCGGGGACGAGGCCGATCGCGACACCCGTGAGCAGGGAGAGCGCGAGGCTGAAGGCGAGCACGGATCCGTCCAGGTGCACCTCCCCGTCGAGCCGGGGGAGGCCGCCGGGAGCGAGGGCGACGAGGGCCCTCACTCCCCAGAGTCCCGAGGAGGACACCCAAGAGGCCGCCCAGGCCGGCCAGGACCACGCTCTCCGCGAGGAGCTCGCCCACGATCCGGCCCCCGCCGGCCCCGAGAGCGCTGCGGAGCGCGATCTCCTTGCGTCGGTCGGCGGCGCGGGCGAGCAGGAGGTTGGCCACGTTCGCGCAAGCGATGAGGAGCACGAGCGCCACTGCCCCTTGCAGCACGAGCAGGCTGGGCCTCACGTCGTCCACGACCATGTCGCGGAGGGGCGCGACGCCCACGCCCAGGCCTGCGTTGGTGGCCGGGAATTCCTTTTCGAGGCGGCCCGCGATCACGCCCAGGTCCGCCTCCGCCTGGGCGAGGCCGACCCCGGGAAGCAGGCGCCCGAGCGCATACAGGCTCCGGTCCTCGCGGGTGAGCCCGTCGCGGTTCGGGTAGTAGGGCATGGGCAGAAAGACGTCGGCCGTCCAGGTGCCGCCCACGAGGTTCAGCTCGAAGTCGGGCGGGAGCACGCCGACCACGGTGAAGGGCTCGCCGTTGAGGGTGAGGCTGCGCCCGACGAGCGCGGGGTCGCCCCCGAAGCGCCGCTGCCAGAGGCCGTGGCTGACCACCGCCACCGGCCGTACCGAGGCGATCTCCGTCTCCTCGGCGGCGAAGAGACGCCCGTGATGGGCGGGGGTGGCGAGCACGCTCGAGAACAGGCTGGCGGTGGCGAAGATCCCGGTGACCCGCTCCGGCCGGTCGCCCCCGGTGAGGTTGACGCTCTGGCCGCGCACGAGGGCGAGGCCCGCGAAGGAGCGGTTGCCGTCGCGCAGCTCCACGAAGTCGGGCCAGGCGAGGCCGAGGCTGCCCCGGCCCGAGTCATCGCCCGCCGCGGCGCGTCCCCGCACGAACACCAGCCGCTCCGGCTGCGGGTAGGGCAGCGGCGAGAGGAGCACCGTTTTCACGACGCTGAAGATCGCGGTGTTCGCGCCCAGGCCCAGGGCCAGGGTGGCCACGGTGAGCGCGGCGAAGCCGGGGCGCTGGCGCAGCGCACGCAGCGCGCGGCCCAGCTCGCGAAGGATCGTCTGCACCATGCCGTCTCCCTTCCGTCGCGACGGGTCCCGTCGCGGGCGCTCCCCCCCCGACCCCAGGACAGCCAGCCTCTCGGGGGGCGCGTTCCTCACCACGTCCGCCAGGGTCCGGGCCCAGAGCCCGAGGAGGCCCCCCGCGCCGCTCCTCTTCCACGCCTCGCGCTGCAGGTCGCGGAACATCTCGGCCATGTCCAGTCCCGCCTCCCGGCGGAAGCCGGGCGGGTAGGCGCGGAGGAGCGCGGCGTACAGCCGGTCGGAGAGCGACCGGTGCCGATCCATATCTCTCTCCGACATCGGCGTCGCTCAGGACTCGCCGAGGAGCCGGCTCTGCCGCGCCGCGCGCACGAGCTCCTCCAGGCGCCGCATCTCCGCCCGCGCCGCCCGGCGGCCGAGGGGGGTGATGCGGTAGTAGCGTCGCCGCTCGTCGTCGGCGGCGGGATCGCGGCGGCGCGCCGACTCCGCGACCAGGCCGGCCCTCCGCATGCGCTCCAGGGCCCGGTAGAGCGTGCCGGGGTCGAGCCGGAAGGCCCCCTGCGTGCGCTCCGCCGTCTCCTGCATGATCGCGTAGCCGTGGCGCTCCTCGTCGGCGAGGCCGAGCAGCACCTGGAATTCCACCGGGCGAAGGGCGGGAGGACGGGGAGCGATGGTCTTCACGGGACCGCACTATATGCGCTGAACATATATGTGTCAAGAGGAGAGCGGGTACTTCGAGGAGGACGCCGACCGCGCGGCACCGAGCCTTGACCCCCGCGCACGAACTCTGCTAGAAAGCCCGCGGTTCCCTCGAAAGCGAGGCCGTATGGGCTCCTTCTTCGCGCTCCTCCTCGCGTGCTCCACTGTTCCCGAGACCGCGTGGACGCTGAGCCGGGCCGAGGCGCCGGTTCGCGCCGGTGCCGACGTTCGCGAGACGCGCTGGACGCAGGCCCGCCCTCCCGGGGGCGCCTTCGATCGCATCCAGGTCCATCGCTACCGCAGCGCCGATCCCACCGTCGCCACCCTGCTCTACCTGCCCGGGACCAACATGAACGGCGAGGTCGCCCTCGCGGACAGCGATCACAACCTCTGGCTCTTCCTGGCCCGCCGCGGTGTCGACGTGTTCACCCTCGACTACCGGACCCATTCCGTTCCGAACGCGGGCCTGGCCGACCTCTCGTTCATGCGCGACTGGGGGCTCGCCGCCTTCGTGGACGACGCGCGCTCCGCGGCCGCGCTCGCACACCGGGAGACGGGTCGCTCCCGCGTCTTCGTCGCCGGCTTCAGCCGCGGCGTGAGCCTCGCCTGGGCCTTCGCGGCGACGGAGCCGCCGGACGGCGTCGCCGGCCTCATCGCGCTGGACGGCGGGTTCAAGAGCCATGCTCCCCGGAACCAGTACGACCTGGCTGCGGAGCGGACGGCCTGGGAAGCCAAGGGAACCTGGGCGAGCGACGTCGCCGGCCAGCTGGGCTGGGAGACGCGGCAGAAGATGATGACGGCGGCTGCCGCGGATCCTCGAGGTCCGGCGCTCGACGCGAAGTACTCGAGCATCGGCGAGCAGGTGTCCCAGATCCTCTACGGGGCCTGGGGGCCGGGCGGCCTCGCCAATCCGGTGGACGGCCTGTCCCGCCCGCAGGTGCTGGCCACGCTGCTCGAAGGCTACGACCGCTACTACCCCACCGTCCAGGACGTGGAGGGTCGCTCGATCGCGGACCGCGACGACGACCCCGCGACTCCCCTCGACGACGCGTGGGGGGAGATGAAGACGCCCGTCCTCTATTTCGGGAGCACGGGCATGGGCGGCGATTTCCTGCTCAACGGAATCTACTCGGCGTCCAAGAGCGGCTCGCCGGACGTGACCCTGAACGTGCTGGAGAAATACGGTCACCTCGACGTGGTCGCCGGCGACCGGGCGCGCACCGAGGTGTTCGAGCCGATCCTCGTCTGGATCACGAAGCGCGCCAAGCCATGAGCGGAGGCTTCTGAGCCGGCGAAGCTTCGTCCGCGCGTTGTCCGGGACCGCGGCGGGGATGTTGCTGCCCCGCCGAGCCCCTGCCTTGGTGACACCCGAGGATGCACGACCCGCGGCGGGGCAGGGTGCGTCGGTGGGCGACGTCCGCGGCGACCGGGCGATCGTGTGGAGTCGGACGGACCGACCCGCGCGAATGATCGTGGAGTGGTCCACTACCGAGTCGTTCACCGACGTCCGCCGGGTGGTGGGGCCGGCCGCCCTGGAAGACACCGGATTCACCGCGCGGCTTGACCTTGCTGGACTGCCACCCGGCCAACGGATTTCATACCGGGTTCTTTTCCAGGATCTTTCGGACCTTCGAAGGCTCAGCTCTCCCGTCAGCGGGCATTTCAAGACTGCGCCCGCTGACGGGAGTGTCATGCTCGCCTGGACCGCTGACACCGTGGGCCAGGGCTGGGGAATCAACCCCGACGAGGGCGGGCTCGCCGCCTACGAGTCCATGCGGAAGGCGGAGCCCGACCTCTTCGTCCACTGCGGGGACACGATCTACGCGGACCAGCCGCTCGTACCCGAGCGCACCCTGGACGACGGCACGGTCTGGAAGAACCTCGTGACCCCCGCCAAGAGCAAGGTGGCGGAGACGCTCGACGAGTTCCGGGGCAACCACCTCTACAACCTGCTCGACGAGAACGTGCGCCGCTTCAACGCGGAGGTCGCGCAGATCGTGCTCTGGGACGACCACGAGGTGCGGGACAACTGGTACCCCACGCAAGTCCTCAGCGACGAGCGCTACCAGGTGAAGAGCGTCGCGCTCCTCGCCGCCCGGGCCAAGCGCGCCTTCTTCGAGCACTACCCGATCCGCTTCTCTCCGGACGAGGCGGAGCGCGTCTATCGCGCGATCCCCTACGGCCCCCGCCTCGAGGTGTTCGCGCTCGACCTGCGGACCTACCGGGGGCCCAACTCCCCCAACCGCCAGACCGCGATGGGAGAGGACACGGCGATCCTCGGAGCGGCGCAGCTCGCGTGGCTGAAGGCGGCCCTTCGGCGGTCGACCGCGACCTGGAAGGTCGTGGCCAGCGACATGCCCCTGGGCGTCGTGGTGCCCGACGGGCCCGCGAACTTCGAGGCGGTGGCCAACGGCGACGGGCCCGCGCTCGGCCGCGAGCTGGAGATCGCCGACCTCCTCCGCTTCCTGCGCGACGAGAAGGTCCGAAACGTCGTGTGGATCACCGGCGACGTGCACTATGCCGCGGCCCACCATTACGACCCCGTCCGTGCCCGCTTCAAGGATTTCCACCCGTTCTGGGAGTTCGTGGCGGGGCCGATCCACGCCGGGACCTTCGGTCCGGCCCGGCTCGACGACACCTTCGGGCCCGAGGTCCGCTTCCTCGGGATTCCACCGGGCATGAAGCCCAACCGGCCGCCGAGCGAGGGCCTCCAGTTCTTCGGAACCCTGCGTATCGACGGACGTCGCCAGGTCCTGTCCGTCCGTCTCCACAACCGCAAGGGCGAGGCGATCTGGAACGTCGACCTGCCGCCCGAGCACGGCTGAAACCGGGGCGTCTTCCCGTCGTGGCCGAGCGAGTCGGGCGCTATAATCCGCGTGTTCTCTCCGCCCTCGCGAATGAAGGAATGCACCCTGTGCGCGAGCTGCCACGACGACGACGCGGGGCGTTGCCCGCAGGACGGCTCGGTGCTGGAGACCACGCTGCCCGGAGCCGCGCTCCTCGACCGTACCTATAGGCTCGAGCGACGGCTGGGGGAAGGAGGCATGGGCATCGTCTACCGCGCCCGCCACGAGGGCGTGAAGCGCGCGGTCGCGGTCAAGCTGATCCGCCCCGACCGCGAATGGGACGAAGCGTCCCTCGCACGTTTCCGAGTGGAAGCGGAGGCGTTGGGGAAGCTCCAGCACCCGAACATCGTGAACGTCATGGATTCCGGGGTCGACCCGAGGGAAGGGGGAATTCCCTACCTCGTGACCGAGTACCTGGACGGCGTCTCCCTGCAGGCGCACTCGGCGCGCGTCGGACCGCTGTCCCTTTCCGAGACGTTGCCTGTGCTCGACGCTGTCGCCCAGGCTATCGACTTCGCGCACGAGCGGGGCGTCCTTCATCGCGACCTGAAGCCGCAGAACGTCTTTCTTTCTGCGAATGCGGCGGCCGGGGGAAGCGTCAAGCTGCTGGACTTCGGGCTCGCCCTGCTGCGTCGGGAGGCCACCGACCGCGCGACAGCGACGATTCGGGCGAAGCTTGCGCCCCGACCGCCGGCGGACGAGCAATGGGAGCACACGACGATCGAACTCGACACCTTGATCGCGCCCCCGGCCGACCATGATCAATTGGACGGCCCCTTCCCCTCGCCGCCCGCCACCTGGGGGGACGGACTGACGGCAAGCGGTCAGCTCGCGGGGACGCCCCTCTATATGGCGCCGGAGCGGTTCACGGGGGGCGTCGCCTCTCCGGCCGCCGACGTCTATGCTCTGGGCGTCCTCGCCTATCGTCTTCTCACCGGACGCGAGCCGTTCCTGGGGTCCCTGTCCACCATCGCGAAGGGGCACATCCACGAGCAACCGCCCCTACCGTCCTCGCAACGTCCCGCGCTGGCGTCCGAGGTCGACGCGGCCCTCCTTGCCGCTCTGGCCAAGGACCCCTCGCGCCGCCCCGCGCGCGCCCAGGATTTCGTCGCCCTCCTCCGCGGTGCGGACCTCGCCGCACGGCGCCGAGAGTGGCGATCGCGCGAGTGGCCCCGGCGCGCAGTCTGGGCCACGGCCCTCTCCGGCCTCGCTCTCTTGTTCGCCCTCGCCCTCCCCCGTCTCCCGATCGTGCGCGAGCTCGAAGGCCGGGCGCTCGACGCTCGCTTTCGCTCGGCCCGGCTGCGACCCCCCGACCCGAGACTGGTCCTGGTGGTCTTCGACGAAGCGTCCCTAGCTTCGGATCCCACTGCCCTTTCGGCGCTCGGCGACGAGACGGGGCGCCGGCTGCAGCAGGTGTTCGCGGCCGGAGCCCGCGGGGTCGGCATCGATCTGCTCCTTCCCGAAACCTGGAGCCGCTCCGAGCCCTTCTCACGCTTCGTCCTCCAGCGGGCGGACGCGCTCGTGCTCGCCGGCTTCGCCACGGCCGACGGCGCGTGGCTCGGTCAGGAGGCGATCCGGGGCCTGACCGCCGTGGCCCTCGGTCCGCAGCGCGCCCAAGCGCTGTTCGGCCTCGTGAACATGGACGAGGATCCCGACAGGATCGTCCGAAGCGCCCGTCTCCGCTATGCGCAGGCGTCGGGCGCGGCCCAGGACTCCTGGGCGGCGCGCGTCGCGCGTATTGTCGAGCGCGCGTCCGGGGACGCGGCCTCGGGCCCCCGCGAGCCGTCGCCGTTCTGGCTCGACTACACAGTGGACGTCCAGCGGATCCCACGCGTCTCCTGGATGCGGCTATCGGAGATGCTGGAGCGCGAACCGTCCGCCTTCGCCGGGAAGCTCGTGCTCGTGGGGGGCGATCTGGTGGGATCCGGCGATGATCACCGGATCCCCTCGCGGGCGGGGGCGCCCGAAACGCTCCCCGGGGTCGTCCTGCAGGCCCTTGCCGTCGACACCATCCTTGCGGGGTTTCCGGTACGGGACGCGAGCCGCGTTCTTTCCGGCGTTCTCTTTGCCGTCGCTTGCGCCCTGTCGTTCTTTCCGCTCCTGGCTGCGCCCCGGCTCTTCACGGGACTCGCCGTGCTCGCCGCGGTCCTGCTTCTGGGGACGATCACGGCCTTCGGTCTCTTTCGAGCCCAACGCGTGGTCTTCGAGATGGCGGGCCCCCTGATCTCGCTCGGCTCCTGTTCCGTGGGCGCGGTCGCGCTCCGGACCCGACTCTGCTCGTACCCGGCCTCCGAGAGGCGCACGGGGACCTGATCCTGGAGGTGCTCGTGCGCCGGCTCATCACGATCGGCATGGCGATTTCGATCCTCTCGGCGGTTCCCCGCGCACGAGCGGAGGACGCGGTAGCCATCGTGGCCGCGCTGGCGGGCGGGGCGACCGTGCGGAGTCCGGGGGCGCCTGCGCGCGAGGTGCGGCTCTTCGATTGGCTGCCCGCGGGCATCTCCGTCGAGACCGCGGCCGCCTCTTCCCTCACCCTCGCCTTCGCGAACGGCGAGCGTCACGAGATGGGCGCGTCGGCGACGGCGACCCTGGGCGCTTCGGGACTCGCCGCGTCCACGGGACCGGTGAAGGCGCTCGCCCCCATCCCTCCCCTCCCCAGAACCCCGGGGCTGGCCCCGGAAGCCCGCCCCGGAGCGCGGAACGCCGCGGTACGGATCCGGGGCCATCGGATCACCGGACTCTACCCGCGCGGCGAGGCCACCGTCCTCCCCGACGAGGCCGACCTGCGCTTCGCCCCCGTCCCCGGCGCCACGAGCTATCGCGTGGAGGTGGAGAACGAGGGCGGTGTGGTCGTGTTCCAAGCGGAGGTCGGCGCTCCGTCCGCCCGCGTCTCGCCCGGAGTGCTCCAGCCCGGGACGAGGTATCTCTGGATGGTGCGAACCCTCCGCAGCTCGGGCTCGCCCGCCCGCGGGGAGGCGGAGTTCTCGACGCTCGCCATCGGAGTCGTCGAGAGGCGCGCGGCCGTCCGGCAAGCCCTTGCGCAGACGGACAGCGCTTCCGCCCTGGCTCTCCTCGCGGAGATCGATCGGGAGCTCGGCCTGTTCCGCGAGGCCCGCGACAGTTTCCGTGACGCCTTGGCGAGGGCCCCTGGGGACGACGCGCTCCGCAACGCCCTCGAGCGTGTGGAGGCCACGCTGGCGGAGCCGGCCGGCGAGCCCTGAGCCCCGATTGCCGTCCCTTGCGGTCATCGCGCTCCTGTTGACGGTCGGCGGCCCCCCGTTCGCCCGGGACGCCCCCTCGCCAAGCCTCGAGAGCGCCGCCGTTCTCGAGGCAACGCTCAAGCAGGCGGTGGAGCGCGGCGACACCGCCGCCGCGCTCAGGCTGGCCGAATCGCTGGTCACGGCGCGCGAGACCGAGCGCGCGGCGAATCCTTTGGGCCTCGCGGACGCCCTCGAAGAAGTGGCGCAACTCGTTCGCCGCCTGGAAAAGCCCGCGGCGGACGCGTGCGCCGAATCCTTGCTCCTCCGATCGCTCCGCCTGCGCCAGGAGGCGCAGGGGCCCGACCGACTCGAGCAGACCCGGACGATGGAGAGCTTGTCCGAGCTCTACTTCTACGCCGGCCGTTGGAAGGAAGCGGAGCAGATCGATCGCTCGGTGCTCTCCATTCGCAGGACGGCCCTCGGCCCTCACCACCCCGACGTCGCCCAGAGCTGCCAGAACGTGGCCCTCAACCTCTACTACCACGCTCGCTTTCGCGAGGCCGAGCCGCTCTTCCGAGAGTCGCTCCAGATCTACGAGGCCCTCGCGCCCCCGCCAGCCCTGGACGTGGCTTATGCGCTCAACTACCTCGCCGAGGACCTCCGCGCCCAGAACCGGTATGCCGAAGCCGAGCCTCTCTTCGCACGCGCCCTGCAAGTCGCCGAGGAGGGCGTGGAGCCCGTCCAGCGGCTCGTCTTGATCGGGAACCTCAGCGGCTTCTACCGCGACACCCAGCGCCTCGCCGAAGCCCAATGGTACGCGCGACAGGCCCTCGACCTCGCGGAGCGGTCGCCGGGAGTACCGGCCGCGAGCAGAGTGTCCTACCTGCTGAACCTGGCTGAGCTCTACCGGATGCAGGGCGATCCGGACGCGGCGGAGCCCGTTTACGCGCGTGCGCTCGAGGTGGCGCGACAGAGCTTTCGTCCAGATCACCCCCGAATCGGCACCGTGCTCAGCCAGTCCGCGGTCAACTTCGCCGACAAGGGCAGCTACGCCGCGGCGGAAGCCCTTCTCCGCGAGGCCGCCGCGATCAAGGCCAAGGAATGGGGACCCGACGCTTCCGATCTCGCACACACCTACCAGGAGCTCGGGCTCGTCCTCTCGCGCCTCGACCGCGCCCCCGAGGCCGAAGGCCTTCTCCGCCGAGCGCTCGCGATCCGGGAGAAGCAGCTCGGACCCTCCCACCCCGACGTCGCCCTCTCCCTGCTCGCCCTCGCCGAGCTCATCGAAGGGACGGCCTCGCGCCGACGTGAGGCCGTCGCCCTCCTCGACCGATCGGTCGGCATTCTCGACGCCTCTCCCGCCGAGCCCCGGTCCCACGCTCGTGCCTACGCGCGGCGGGCCGTGCTACGAAACGCGCAGGGTCGGCGGGAAGCGGCCCAGAGCGACCTTGCCCGTGCGCTCGAGATCGTGGAGGGGATGAGGCCGGAGGCGGGGGGCGCCGAAGAGACGCGCGCACGCTTCCTCTCCCAGTACGTGGACGACTTCCAGCGCATGGTGGGCTGGCGTCTGGACGAGGGTGATCTCCCCGGAGCGATCCGCTACGCGGAGAGAGCGCGCGGTCGCGTGCTCCTGGACCAGCTCGCCGCCGCGGGAGTCGACCTCCGCGCCGGCATCGACCCGGCCGAGCGCCGCGGCCTGGAGGCGAGGGAGACGGACGCGCGCGCCCGCCTCGCCGAGTGTCGCTCCCGGCTGGAGAAGCTCTACGCGGCCACAGAACCGACGGAGGACACGCGGGCGGAGATCGCGTCCCTCGAAAGGGAGCAGGCCCTCGCCTCCGCCGAGTTCGAGAGGCTCTACCGCGAGATCCAGAACGCCAGCCGCCTGTGGCGGGGCAGGGCAGGCCTGGGAGAGGTGGTCGGCCTCGCCGACCTCCAGCGGGAGCTCGTGCCTCGCGACGGTCTCGTCCTCTACTACGCAGTGGGCGCGGAGAGGAGCTTCCTCTTCGTCATCCCTCCGCAGGGCCGACGCGCGAGGGTGTGGCCCCTGGTCGTGCCCGCGACCGCCTCCGCCCTCGCGGGCACGGCCGGTCCCCTCACGCGAAGCTCCTTGCGGCAGATGCTCGAGCCCGCCGGGCCCGATGCGGGCAACGGTCTCCTCGCTCGCCTCGCCGAGCCCCCCGGGGCGCAAGGCGGGCCCTGATCGAGGCGCAGCTCCACGCGCTCTTCCAGGTCCTGGTGCCCGCGGAGGTCTGGCCGCGCGTCCAGAAGGCGGCGGAGGTGGTGGTCGTACCCGACGACCTTGTTCATCAAGTGCCCTTCGAAGCCCTGGTCGTTCGTTCGACAAGCGAGCAGGGAGCGACTCACTACTGGCTCGACGAAGGACCGGTCGTCCGCTATGCCGCGTCCGCGACGGTCGCGCAAGCCCTTGCGCTTCGCGGAGCGGCTCCCCGCGGCCGGGACCTCCTCCTGTCCGTCTCGGACCCGATCTTCGATCGGGAGGAAGTCCACCGGCGAACCGCACTGCCCGACGGTGCTTCCCGTTCCCCGGTCGGCCCTCCGATGCCCCTCCGCGGGAGCTGGGATCTCGTCCGCCTTCCCGGAACGGCGCGGGAGGCGGAAGCGATCGGTGCCGCCTTCGAAAGTGTGGACCAGCCGATCGTGATGCTGCAGCAGCTCGAGGCGCGCGAACGAACGGTCCGCTCCCATCTGCCCTCGGCGCGCTACATCCACATCGCCACCCACGGCCTGGTCGACGAGACGGGGAGCGGCCTCTTCGCGTCCTTGGCCCTCACCCCTCCCCCGGAAGGGACCGCTACGGACGACGACGGGCAGCTCCAGCTCTTTGAGATCTACGGGCTTCGCCTCGCTGCGGATCTCGCCGTACTCTCGTCGTGCCGGACCCGCGCGGGCACGCTCGTGCCCGGGGAGGGTGTCTTCGCCCTATCCCGCGCGTTCATGGTCGCGGGAGTGCGTCGAGTGGTGGCCAGCCTCTGGCCGGCGGCCGACGAGGCCACGGCCGCCCTCATGGGCTCGTTCTTCCGTGCGGTGGCGGTGAGGGAGCGGCGCGGGCAGAAGCCTGACTACGCCCGGTCCCTCACCGAGGCCAAGCGCGAGGTCCACCGTCGGGCGGACTGGTCGGAGCCCTTCTTCTGGGCCCCCTTCGTCCTCGACGGCGCGCCGTGACCCCGGGTCACTTGAAATAGCCGTTGACGTCGAGGATGAAGTGCGTGGTGCCTGCCGCCTGGGAGCAGCGGACGGCGATCGCGCCCGAGACGCTCAGGGGGACGATCGCGGCGTTCCCCACCGTCTGCCCGGCCTCGTAGTTGACGGAGGAGACCAGGGGCAAGGGGGTGCCCGCCGGGTAGAGGCGCAGGTTGCCCTGCGAGGTGGGTTGGGTGACGGCGATGTTCACCGCGACCGCGCGGGCGGTGGGAGGGATGCTGCAGAGCCCGGCGAGCGTGAAGTCTCGATCCGCACCCGCGGAGAGCGCGGGGCCGCCCTGGGGTCCGGCCGGGTTGCGGGTATCGATCAGCCGGCACGGCGCGAGCGTGTAGAAGCTCGCTCCGGGAGCCCCGATGTCGACGGTCACGAGGGGCTGGTCCCCGAACATGGAGGCGGCTCGCCAATCGTAGTCGATGATGTAGCTCTCGCCGGGCACGAGGTCTTCGATCGTGATGGTGGCGTCGGAGCACGCACCGGAAGACGGGAAGACGAGCTCGCCGTCCACGATCCCTGTCGCACCGCCAAAGGACCATTGCTGACCGGAGGCCACAGCGTCCTCGAAATCGTCGCCGAAGGGACAGTCGGCGTTCGAAGGTCCGCAGTTCTGCTCGAGGACGGGGTTGAAGACCGTTCCCACGGTCCTCGCGAAACCGGTGTCCGGAGGGTGGAAGTAGCAGCCGTCTTCGCTAAAGGGATCACCCGTGACGAGCCGCCGGTCGATCTGGTTGACGTCGGCGAGATAGACGGAGGAGCGGACCACCGTGAAGTTGTCGACCCCGATCTCCGCCTGGGGCTGGAGCACGCTTCCCCCCGAGCAGCTGGAGAAGGTCACGACCATCGACGTGCCGGTGGCAGTAAAAGTCAGCTCAGGGCGTACACGGATCGGAGAGCCGGCTATGAGATCGTCACCGGCCTCGTTCACCGATCTTCCGCTGTGGACTGGGCAGTAGGAAACGGGAAAGTCCCGCACCATCTCCCTCGGCAGGGCCGCGGAGGGCGAGGCCCCGACGATTCCCCATAAGAAGAGGCCGGAGACGACGGATCCGAATGTCGGCGCGCCGCCGCGAACGTCGGGGCTCAGGGTCCGCATGCAGGCTCCAGGCAATGGCGGCCGAGATTAGAGCCGAGGGCTCGACCGCGTGTCAAGCTCCGGGCACGACGGGCAGCACGATCTGCGAGGGGTGGTCCGCGTCCACGTAGACCAGGTTCTCCGCGACGACGTGGCCGCGATTCCGGCCGAGGGGCTCGCCCGTGTTGGGGTTGACGTCGAAGCGCGGGAAGTTGCTGCTGGAGACGTCGAGGCGGAGGCGGTGGCCGGCGGTGAAGAGGTTGCTGACCGGTGGCAGCCTCAGGACGAGGCGGTACTCCCGCTCCGGGGTCAGCGGCTCCGCTCGCTCTCGGGAGTCCCGGTAGCGCGCGCGCAGGATCGTGTCGGTCAGGTTCATGGCGAAGCCGTCGGGAAAGACGTCCACCAGCTTGGCCGTGACGTCGGTGTCGATCGCCGACGACGACACCCACAGCTCCACCACGACCTCCCCCGTGACCTCGAGCGCCTCCGGGAGGGGCTCCGTCTGGAACACGAGCACGTCGGGGCGCGTGGACAGGGGCTTCTGGTCCCGGCAGGCCCAGAGGTCCGGGCGGCCGCGCTGGTCGAAAGCGCCGCCCTGGAGGAAGCCGGGGAAGGACGGAGCCTGGACCTGCCCCCCTATCGTCGGCACCGGGTCCGCGGGATCGAACCGGTAGCGGCGGGGCGTGACTTCGACCGGGGGCACCTCCGCGCTCAGTCCGCCGTCCGCGCGAAGGTAGAGCCGGGTCGGGCGTGTGCGGGCCAGGGGCCACTCGTCCTCGGACCTCCAGGCCCCTCCGTGCTGCACGCGGCCCTCGGCGTCCCGCGCGCCGCTCCCGCCTCCCATCACGAAAAGCCGGACGGGCGGGCCCTCCAGCACGTCCGTGGGGAGCCCCTTCAGGAAATGGTCGAACCAGCGGAGGCGCAGCTCGTTCAGGTCGAGCCGCGACGGCGCGCCGAAGTCGACCTCGCCGCACCACGTCCGCCCGTAGTCCTCCCAGCCGTGCGTCCAGGGGCCGACCACGAGCCGGGTGGGCGACCGGTTTCGCTTTCGCAGGGCCTGATACTTCTGGAACGTGGCCCAGGCATGGTGCCCGTACCAGGACGTCTGCAGCAGGATGGGGATGTCGGGATATTGATCCACGTGCTCGGCGAGGCAGAGGGTGGGCTGCTTCCAGTAGTCGTCCCAGTCGCCTCGGGTGAGCATGTCCGCGAACCAGCCCGCTTCGCTGGGAGGCAGGCCGCGAACGGCGTCCCGGGGCCGCACGGCGAGCCGGCCGAGACGGCCGGGCAGATCCCCGAGCGCCTGCTCCAGGGCCTCGCGCAGGCCGGCATCGCGGGCGAGCTCCTTGCCTTCCTGGGCCAGACGCATCGCGTGGGGCAGCGCCACCCCCAGCTCGAAGGCCCCGGAATGCCGGAGCGTGCGGTGGTGGTAGTCCCAGCCCCCTTCGAGCAGGATCTGCGTCCTGAGCGCCCGCGGCTGCATGAGGGCCAGCGCCTGCTGGGTGGCGGTGCTGTAGGACATCCCCATGGTCCCGACCTGCCCGTCGCACCAGGGCTGGCGCGCGAGCCACTCCAGGGTGTCGAACCCGTCCTCGCCCTCGAGGCGCGACAGGAAATACCACTCGCCTTCCGAGCGGTGCCGCCCGCGCACGTCCTGGACGACCACCACGTACCCACGCTCCGCAAAGAACCGCCCCGCCTCCTCGAGGACCGGCCGCCGCTTGTCGTAGGGCGTGCGCTCGAGGAGGGCCGGGAACCTTCCTTCGGCCGGGACGGCACCCTTCGCGGGACGGTAGACGTCCGTGGCCAGGGGCACGCCGTCGCGCATCGGCACCCGGCGGTCCCGCTCGATCGACACGTCCCATTCCGCCATCGCCGCGAGCGTAGGCGGGGCAGGCGATCCGGTCAAACGCACGCTGGCGTATGATGGCCGCTGCCTTCGACAGGAGGGGCACGGTGGGAGAGCCCTTTCGGCTGGACGGGAAGGTGGCGGCGGTGATCGGGGCCGGCTCCGGCATCGGGGAGGCGGTGGCCCTGGGGGCCGGGCGGCTCGGCGCGCGCGTCGCCTGCCTGGACGTCGAGACGGCCAAGGCCGAGGACGTGGCCCGGCGCCTGGGCCCCCTCGGCGAGTCGCGCGCGCTCGACATCCGGGACGCCGCGGCGGTGCAGACCGTGTTCGACGAGCTCAAGGCCCGCCACGGCCGGCTGGACGTGGTCATCTCCACGCCCAGCATCAACGTGCGCAAGCCGATCCTCGCCTACACCGACGAGGAGCTGGAGCGAGTGCTCGCCGTGAACCTGAAGGGCAACTTCAACGTCCTGCGGGGAGCGGGCCGCATCATGACCGCGCAGGGCAGTGGCAGCATCGTGCTCTTCTCCTCCATCCGCTCGCTGGTGGTGGAGCCCGGCCAGGCGGTCTACGCCGCCACCAAGGCCGCGATCGTCCAGCTCGTGCGCACCGCGGCCGCCGGAGTTCGGCCCCCGGGGCGTGCGCGTGAACGCGGTGGCCCCGGGGGTCGTGGAGACGCCGCTCACCGCGCCGATCAAGGCCAACAAGGAGTGGTACGACGCGTATGCGGCCAAGAGCGTGCTCGGCCGCTGGGCGCGACCGGAGGAGATCGCCGGCCCCACGCTCTTCCTCGTCTCCGACGCCGCGAGCTACGTGACGGGCACGGTGTTCTTCGTGGACGGGGGCTGGACGGCGGCGGACGGACGCTTCCAGCCGCCCGGAATGTGACGCCGGGGGTCGATGAACGGAGGAGAGCGATGACGACGACGACCACAGTCACGGGGGCCATGACCGGCGAGGAGATGGTCGCCCTCACCCGACGCCATACCATCTTCGAGTGGTCGGCCCAGTCCAAGGTCGACCCCATCCCCGTGGCCCGCGCCAAGGGCGTCTACTTCTGGACCCCCGAAGGCAAGCGCTACCTCGACTTCAACAGCCAGCTCATGTGCACGAACGTGGGCCACGGCCATCCCAAGGTGATCAAGGCCGTCCAGGACCAGGCGGCCGTCCTCGCCTATGCGAACCCGTTCATGGCCACCGAGCCGCGGGCGCGCCTGGGGGCGAAGCTCGCGGAGCTGACCCCCGGGGACATCGACACGTTCTTCTTCACGAATGGGGGGGCGGAGGCGGTGGAGAACGCGATCAAGATCGCGCGGGCGGTCACGGGCCGCCACAAGATCCTGGTCCGCTACCGCTCGTACCACGGGGGCACCGCGGGGGCCATCACCCTCACCGGCGACCCCCGCCGCTGGGCCTCCGAGCCCGGGATCCCCGGGGTGGTGCGGGCTCCCGACTTCCACAAGTGGGCGCGCAAGGACCCGGAGCCGGTGGAGGTCTGCCTGCGCGAGCTGGAGGACGTGATCCGCTACGAGGGCGGCCACACCATCGCCGGCTTCATCATGGAGACGGTGGTGGGGACGAACGGGATCCTCATCCCCCCCGACGGCTACGTGAAGGGCGTGCGCGAGATCTGCGACAAGCACGGCATCCTCTTCATCGCGGACGAGGTGATGGCCGGCTTCGGCCGCACCGGCCGCTGGTTCGCCATCGACCACTGGGGAGTGGTGCCCGACCTCATCACGATGGCCAAGGGGATCACCTCCGCCTACGTCGCGCTCGGCGCGGTGGGGATGCGGCACCACCTCGCCCAGCACTTCCAGGACAAGCCGTTCCCCGGGGGCCTCACCTACAACAGCCACCCCCTGGCCTGCGCCACCGCGCTCGCCACCCTCGCCGTATACGAGGAAGAGGGTCTCATCGAGAACGCACAGAGGATGGGCAAGGTGATGCGCGAGCGCATGAAGGAGATGGAGGCCAAGCACCCGTCGGTGGGGACGACGCGCTCTATCGGCCTCTTCGGGATCTTCGACCTCGTCCGGCGGCGGGAGCCGTTCGAGCCCCTCGCCCCCTACAACGACACCTCGGAGGAGATGGTGGCCCTGGGCAAGGCCTTCCGCGAGCACGGCCTCTACACCCTGGTGCGCTGGAACTCGTTCTACACGAACCCGCCCCTCTGCATCACGGAGGCCGAGCTCATGGAGGGGTTCGCGATCATCGACCGCGCCCTCGAGATCACGGACCGCGCGGTCAAGGGCTGATCCTCCCGAGGTGCGCGCGCTTCCGCGATGAGACGACACAGGATCGCTGTCGTGCCCGGCGACGGCATCGGGCGGGAGGTCATCCCCGCCGGGCTCTCGGTGCTCGCGGCGGTGGCCGAGCGCTGCGGATTCGCCCTGGAGACGAGCGAGTTCCCCTGGGGGTGCGCCCACTACGAGCGGACGGGGCGGCTCATGGACGCGGACGGCCTCGCCCGGCTGGGTGACTTCGACGCGATCTATTTCGGAGCGGTGGGCACCCCTTCCGTGCCCGACCACGTGACGATCTGGGAGCTGATCCTCCCCATCCGCCAGCACTTCGACCAGTACGTGAACCTGCGCCCAATGCGGCTGCTCCCCGGGGTCGCCTGCCCCCTCGCCGGCCGGGGGCCCGCGGACGTCGACTGGGTCTGCGTGCGCGAGAACTCCGAGGGCGAGTACGCGGGCGCGGGCGGCCGTCTCCACCGCGGCACCCCCCTCGAGGTCGCGGTGGAGAACGCGGTCTTCACCCGCGGCGGGATCGAGCGGATCGTGCGTTACGCGTTCACGCTCGCCGCCGGGCGGCCGAGGCGCCTCCTCACCAGCGCCACCAAGTCGAACGCGCTCCGGTACTCCATGGTCCTGTGGGACGAGGTGGTGGCCGACGTCGCCCGCGCCTTTCCCGCGGTCACGGTGCAGAAGTATCACGTGGACGCGCTGGCCGCCCGGATGGTGACGCACCCGCAGAGCGTCGACGTGATGGTGGCCTCCAACCTCTTCGGCGACATCCTCACCGACCTCGGGGCCGCGATCTCCGGCAGCCTCGGCCTCGCCCCCGGCGCCAACATCAACCCGGAGCGCCGCCACCCTTCGATGTTCGAGCCCATCCACGGCACCGCCCCCGACATCGCCGGGCGCGGCATCGCGAACCCGATCGGGGCCATCTGGGCGGGGGCGCTCCTGCTCGACCACCTGGGCGAGAAGGAAGCCCACGACCGCATCCTTGCCGCCCTGGGCCGGACCCTGGAGGAAGGGGTCGCCCGCACCCCCGATCTCGGCGGCCGGGCGGGCACCGCGGAGGTGGCGGCGGCCGTGCGCTCCGCCTTGTAGATCTCGACTGGAGGTTATCGGTGGCCATATCGAACCCGTTGCGCCGGTCCCGACGCAATCGAATGATCGCCGGGGTGTGCGGGGGCCTCGCGGAATGGCTGGGCTGGGACGCCACTCTCGTCCGCGTGCTCTACGTGGTGATCTCGGTGCTTTCCGTCGCCTTTCCCGGAATCCTCGTGTATCTCGTCCTGTGGTTCGTGATGCCGGAAGGCGAGTGAGCGCGAGCACGACGTCCGCCCACGGCGACCTTCAGGGACAGGGGGGGAGAATGAATCGCGGATGGCTCGTGACCTTGGGGTGCTTGCCTCTCGTCGGGGGCTGCACGGCGCCGGCGGGGACGGAGTGGGACGCCCAGCTCCTGACCCACGTCGAGTCCATCAAGGCCGTGGACAACCATGCCCACGTCGTCGCGCCGGCGCCCGGTCAGGACAAGGGCTACGACCAGCTCCGGTGCGATGCGCTGCCCCCCGCCCGCTCACTCCCTCCCGCGAACTTCCGCTTCGGACCCGAAGCGCCGGCCGCCTGGAAAGCGCTCTTCGGCTTTTCCGGAGACGCTCCCTCCCCCGAGGTTCTGAAGGCCCTGGAGACGCGCAAGGAGGCCACCCGCAAGGAGCACGGCGACAAGTACCACGACTGGGTCCTGGAGCAGGCGGGGATCGACATCGTCCTCGCCAATCGCGTGGCCATGGCCCCCTCGCTCGGGGCCCGTTTCCGCTGGGTGCCCTATGCGGACGCCCTGTTGTTCCCCCTCGACAACTCGGCGGGGAAGGCACGCAACCCCGACCGTGAGGCCCTGTTCGGAATGGCCGAGGATCTGCAGAAGCAATATCTGCAAGCGACGGGCCTGAGCGCCCTGCCCCCGACGATGGACGAGTACCTGGGCAAGGTCGTCCTCCCCACCCTCGAACGACAGAGGAAAGAGGGTGCGGTCGCCATCAAGTTCGAAGCCGCGTACCTGCGATCCCTGGATTTCCAGCCCGCCGAAAAGAGAGGGGCGAGCCTCGTCTACTCCCGATTCGCGCGGGGCGGCGTCCCCGGCGCCGACGAGTACCGGCTCTTGCAGGACTTCCTGTTCGGCACCATCGCGGCGGAGGCGGGACGACTCGGCCTCGCCGTGCACATCCACACCGGCCTCGGCTGTGGGGAGTACTTCTTCGACGACGGCGCCGATCCCTTCCTGCTATCGCCGGTACTGAACGACCCCCGGCTGCGCGCGACGAACTTCGTCCTCCTCCACGGAGGAGCCCCGAACGAGCGTCACATCGCGAGCCTGATCCTGAAGCCCAACGTGTACGCGGACCTCTCCGTTCAGGAGCTCCTGTACTCCCCGGCGGAGCTCGCGCGCACCCTCCGACCCTGGCTGGAGATGATGCCGGAGCGGGTCCTCTTCGGGACGGATGCCGGTCCCTTCTCGCCCGGGGTCGACTGGGAGGAGACGACCTGGATCGGCAGCCATCAGGCGCGCCGGGCCCTGGCTACGGCCTTGAGCGGAATGGTGAAGGACGGAGTGATCACGCGCGACCGCGCGAAGGAGATCGCGAACGCGGTCTTGCGGGGGAACGCGCTCGCGCTCTATCACCTGGCCGACTCGTAGGAGATGGTCTAGATCATGGCCTCGCGGCGCACCGAGTCCCGGTGCGCGCGGTAGAAGGCCACGAGCTTCGGCACGTAGTCCTCGAGGCGCGGACAGGCGATGCCGAGGGCGGCGAGGTCCTTCGTGGCCTCGGTGGCGTCGTGGCGCACCGGGTCGTCGAAGTAGTCGAGCGACTCCACGGGCATCCCGAAGAACCGCTGCACGGGGCGGGGCGAGAAGAGGGCCTTGGCCACCGTCATGGGCACGGGCACGTAGACGAACTTCTTGCCGAGGGCCGCCGCGAAGATCTCCGTGAGGTCGGCGGGCGAGCGGGGGTTGGGGTCGGTCAGGTGATAGGTCTTGCCGCGGCTCGTCTCCGCGGCGGACAGCGCGGCCAGCCCCTCCACCACGAAGTCCACGGGCACCACGTTCACGGTGCCGAAGCCGAGGCCGAGGCGCAGGAAGACGCCGGGGGACGGCAGTCGCTCCATCGCCCGCAGCACGAAGTAGGGACCGTCGAACTTGCCGGTCTCGCCCGTCCGCGAGTCCCCCACCACCACTCCCGGCCGGTAGATGGTGCGGGGGACGTGGCTGCGCGCGACCTCCACCTCCGCCTGGAACTTCGTCTCCTCGTAGTGGTTCTTGAACCCCTGGCCCACGTCGAGGTCGGTCTCGCGGAACACGCCGCGGGCGGTGCCGGAGACGTAGGCGGTAGAGACGTAGTGCAGGCGGTGGAAGCCCTTCGCTCCCTCCACGAACTCGAGGACGTTCTTCGTCCCCTCCACGTTGATCCGTCGTCCCACGTCGCGCTTCACGGCGAGGTCGTAGACCGCGGCCAGGTGGTAGGCCTCGCGCAGGGACTTGTGGAGCTCGCGGGCGTGGGCCGCCGCGATCCCCAGCCCGGGCGCGGTGATGTCGCCGGTCACGAGGCCGATGCGTCCGCGCGTCTTCTTGTGCGCCTTCTCCAGGGCGTGGACCGCGTCCTCGGCCGCGGGCCGGAACTTCTCCTGGACCAGGCACTCCACCCGCGCATCCGGCTTCAGCTCCAGGATGCGGGGGAGGAGCCGCATGCCGATGAACCCGGGGAAGCCCGTGAAGAGGATGGTCACGCTCGGATGCTACTGCAACCCCGGCTCATTCGCGCGGGCGATGCTTGCGCGCCGCCTTGTGGATGGCCTTCCAGCGGGCCTTCTCCGCCTGCTGGAGCCCCGCGTCCTCCCGGGTCCGCCGGTGCCGGAGCTCCCGCTCCAGCTTGTGGTGGCTCTCCAGGCGCTCCTCGGCCAAGGCGCCGGACGCCACGGCCGACTGAACGGCGCAGCCGGGCTCGCCCTGATGGCGGCAATCGCGGAAGCGGCAGCGGCGGGCGAGGGCGGCCACGTCGGAGAAGGCGGCGGCGAGGGCGTCGTCTCCGGCCCACAGCTGGATCTCGCGGAGGCCCGGGGTGTCGAGCAGGATCGCGCCGCCCGGCAACGGCACGAGCTCGCGGTGCGTCGTGGTGTGGCGCCCCCGCTGATCGTGCGGGCGCACCGCGGACGTGCGCAGTCGCTCGCCGCCGAGCAGCCGGTTCGCGAGCGTCGACTTCCCCACCCCCGACGATCCCAGGAGCGCGATCGTCCGCCCCGGCGCCAGGTAGGGCTGGAGCGCCTCGAGCCCGGACCCGTCGCGAGCGCTCACGACGAGCACGGGGACGCCCGACGCCGCCGCTTCCATCTCGCGTCGCCTCGACTCGACGTCCGGGGCGAGGTCGGCCTTGTTCAGGACGATGGCGGGAAGGGCGCCGCTCTCCCAGGCGAGCACGAGGGCCCGCTCCACGCGCCGCGGGTTGAAGTCCCCATCCAGCCCGGCCACGAGGAAGACGGTGTCCACGTTGGCGGCGAGGACTTGGGCCTCCTCACGCTCTCCCGCGGCGCGACGCACGAAGGCGCTGCGCCGCGGGAGGACGGCGTGTATGGTCGCTCGCCCCTCGTCGGATCGGGGGACGAGGGCCACCCAGTCCCCCACCGCGGGGAAGTCCTGCGGCCCGCGAGCCTCGTGTCGGAGCCGGCCCGAGACCTCGGCCAGCAACTCCCCCTCCTCGACCAGGACGCGGTAGACGTGGGTGTGGCCCGCCGCCACCCGGCCCGGCACGAGGCCGTCCCCGCTCACGGCACGAAACGCCTCCTCGAACGAGGAGGAATAGCCCAACGATTCGAGTTTCAATGTCCGGCCCTCCGCGAAGAGACACACCAGGGCGCGCCGAGGCGCAACGACCGCAGCTCGGCCCTCAGGCGAGGGCGGCGACCCGGATTGGGGAGAGCGTCGGAATAGGCCTGCTCAGGTCGAAAAGACTAGCATGGCGCGGACGCGGGAGTCGATGCCCGTGACGGGTAGGCAGATCGCACCGAAACCTTTACCATCGCCGGACGATGCCTGCCCCCACGTCGACAATCCCCCCCTCCCGCCCATGCGCCTGATCGAGGATCTCGAGACGCCGAGCGTGCTCGTGGACCTCGACGTCCTCGAGCGCAACATCGCGCGGATGGCGGAGGCCGCCCGCCGTCACGGCGTCCGCCTGCGCCCGCACGCGAAGACGCACAAGGTCCCGGAGGTCGGCCGCATGCAGATCGCGGCCGGAGCGGCCGGCCTCTGCCTGGCCAAGCCCACCGAGGCGGAAGCCTTCGCCGACGCCGGCTTCGACGACGTCTTTCTGGCCTACCCCGTCGTGGGCGCGGACAAGGCGCGCCGCCTCCTCGCCCTCGCGGAACGCCTCCGTCTCCGGGTGGGCGCCGACTCGGTGGACGGCGCGCGGACGCTCTCCGAGGTCTTCCACCGCGCCGGGCGCCGCCTCGACGTCCTCTTGAAGGTCGACGTAGGCTCCCGCCGCGTGGGCGTGCCCCCCGAGGACGCGCTGGAGACGGCGCGTCGGATCGCCGAGCTGCCCGGACTGAGGTTCCAAGGCGTCTTCACGCACTCGGGCGCGGGCTACCATGCTCCGACCCCCGGGGGGGTGGCCGAAGCCGGCCGTCACGAAGGACAGACGATGGCCGCGGTCGCGGAAGCGCTGCGGCAGGGCGGGCTCGCGGTGGAGGAGGTGTCCGTGGGCTCGACCCCGACCGCTCTCTCCGCCATGGCCGTGAAGGGAGTCACCGAGTGCCGCCCGGGCACCTACGTGTACCAGGACGCCTCGCAGATGAACCTGGGCACGTGCACGCTCGAGGACTGCGCCCTCACCGTCCTCGCCACGGTCGTCAGCACCCCGGCCCCCGATCGGGCCGTCGTCGACGCGGGCAGCAAGACGCTCTCGAGCGACCCCCTGCGCCCCACCGCGGGAGGCCACGGCTGGATCCTCGGCCGGCAGAGCCGCGTGCAGCGACTCAGCGAGGAGCACGGCGTCGTCGACGTGGTCCCCGGCGAGTCCTTCCGCGTGGGGGAGCGCGTCCGCCTTCTCCCCAACCACGCCTGCGTCGTCTCGAACCTGCACGATCGGATCTTCGCGGTCCGCGGCGGCCGGATCGAGGCGGAGTGGGCGGTGGCGGCTCGCGGACGGGTCTGGTAGGTGGCCGTCGAGGCGTTGCCCGAGTCCGACGCCCTGCGCCACGTCCTCCTCGCCGAGCGCGCGGTGTCCAGGATCGACGGGCTCGCCCCCGAGACGCCCACGCTACCCGTCCGCTCCGCCGCCGTCGTCGGCTTCGGCACGATGGGCAGCGGCATCGCCATGGCCTTCGCGAACGCCGGCATTCCGGTGCGCGCGCTGGACGAGACTCGCGACGCCGTCGACCGCGGCCTCGCGAGCGTCCGACGCACCTACGAAGCCTCCCGGGAGAAGGGGCGTCTCTCCGCCGGGGAGGCCGCGGCACGCCTCGCTCGCATCGCGGGGACCCTGGAGTACGAGGATTTCGCGGGGGCGGACGTCGTGGTGGAGGCGGTGTTCGAGGAGCTCGAGGCGAAGGAGCGGGTCTTCGCCCGGCTCGACGCAGTCTGCCGCCCGGACGCGATCCTCGCCACCAACACCTCCAGCCTCGACGTGACTCGGATCGCGCGCGCGACCGCGCGGCCGGAGAGGGTGGTGGGCATGCACTTCTTCAGCCCGGCCCACGTCATGCGCCTCGTGGAGATCGTGCGCCCGGAGGGCATCGCCCCCACGACCCTCGCGACCACGGTGGCGCTCGCGCGCACCCTCGGCAAGATCGGCGTGGTCGTCGGAGTCTGCGACGGCTTCGTGGGAAACCGGATGCTGTACGCCTACCGGCGCCAGGCCGACTTCCTGCTGGAGGAGGGGGCCCTCCCCGCGCAGATCGATCGGGTGCTTACCGAGTTCGGCCTGCCCATGGGCCCCTACCAGATGGCCGACCTCGCCGGCCTCGACATCAGCTGGCGCATCCGCAAGCGCCAGGCCGCGATGCGCCCTCGCGGGCTGCGCTACTCGCCGGTCGCGGATCGCCTCTGCGAGCGCGGCCGCTTCGGACAGAAGACGGGGGCGGGCTGGTATCGCTACGAGGCGGGGAGCCGCACTCCCGTCCCCGACCCGGAGGTCGAGGACATCATCCGTGCGGTCTCGGCGGAGATGGGGATCACCCGCCGCGAGATCCGTGACGAGGAGATCCTCGAGCGCTCCCTGTTCGCCCTCGTCAACGAAGGGGCGCTCATCCTCGAGGAAGGCCTGGCCGCACGGGCCGGCGACGTCGACGTGATCTGGATCCACGGCTACGGCTTCCCCCGCGCCCGCGGGGGGCCGATGTTCTGGGCCGATGCCGTCGGGCTGCCGCGAGTGGCCGAGGTCGTGGCCGCCCTCCACGCGGAGCAGGGTGACCTGGTCCGGCCCTCCGCGAAGCTCCTCGCGCTGGCGCGAGAGGGGGGGCGTCTCACGGACGCGGGGTGATCACCCCCGGCGGCGCCGGAAGTCGCCCATGAAGTCGACGAGCGCCTGGACCGAAGCAACGGGCAGGGCGTTGTAGAGCGACGCGCGGAGCCCGCCCACCGAGCGGTGGCCCTTCAGGCCGTCGAGGCCCGCGGCGGTGGCCTCCTTCACGAAAGCGCCCTCCAGGTCTTCCGAGGGCAGCCGGAACGTCACGTTCATGCGCGAGCGGCTGTCGGGCCGGGCATGGCCGCGGTAGAAGCCGTCGCTCTCGTCGATGGCCCGGTAGAGAAGCGCGGCCTTCGCTTCGTTGCGGCGGGCGACCTCGGGGAGGCCGCCCAGGTCGATCATCCAACGCAGGACGAGGCCCAGCACGTAGACCGCGAAGCAGGGGGGCGTGTTGTAGAGGGACTTGTTCTCGGCCTGGAACCGGTAGTCGAGCATGACCGGGAGCCCGGTGGGAACGCGGCCGAGCAGGTCCCGGCGCACGATCACGACGGTGGCCCCGGCGGGGCCCAGGTTCTTCTGGGCCCCCGCGTAGAGGAGCCCGTACCGGCCGAAGTCGATCGGCCGGCTCAGGACGTCGGACGAGCCATCGCAGACGAGGGGCACGCCCGCGGGAGGGGACGGCTCCACCGCCCACTCCGTCCCGTAGATCGTGTTGTTCGAGGTGAAGTGAAGGTAGGCGGCCTTCGCGTCCAGCACGAGCTCGCCCGCGGCCGGAATCCGGTCGAACCTCGCCGCCTCGCTCGAGCCCGCCACCCGCACCGCTCCCAGCTTCTCCGCTTCCTTGAGCGCGGTCTTGGACCAGTGACCGGTGATCAGGTAGTCCGCGGAGGCGCCTACGGGCCTGAGGTTCATGGGGACCATCGCGAACTGGAGGCTGGCCCCTCCCTGGAGGAACAGGACCGCGTGGTCGTCGGTGAGACCGGCGAGGGAACGCAGGTCGGCCTCCGCTCGCCGGATGATCGCCTCGAAAGCCGGCGAGCGATGGCTCATCTCGAGGACGGACATGCCCGTCCCCTGGTAGTCGAGGAGCTCCGACCGGACCTGCTCCAGAACCGGCTCGGGCAGGACCGCCGGCCCCGCTCCGAAATTGTGGACGCGGCTCACCGCGGTTTGCGCTTGGGTCATCCCGTCATCTTAACTGCGGGGGCGGGCCCTGACCAGGCCCGGAACGCCTCCGCGGCCAGGATCAACGTGAGCACGATGAGCAGCACCGAGACTCCCCCGTTCAAGACCACGACGTCGTACCGGAAGCCGGCCGATGCGACCTCCGTTGCCGCAGCCAGGACCTGCAGGACGAGCGACCAGAGCGTGACCACCATGACAAAGGCCATGGGGAGCAGGGTGAAGAAGCTCCGTTGGCCGGACCGGCGCAGCCAGACGGACAGGCCGAGGAGCGCGAGCGCGGCCAGAAGCTGATTGGAGGTGCCGAAGAGCACCCAGAAGGTCCGATAGGCTCCCTCGCCCGCCCCCAGCAGCACGACGAGGGGGACGAGGACGGTGAGGGCGGTGCCGAACACGGCCCCTTTCGTCCCCGTCCAGCCGGTGAGCTCCTGCAGGATGTAGCGGCCGAGGCGCGTGGCCACGTCCAGCGTATCGAAGACGAACGTGGAGAAGGCCATGGCCCCGAAGGTGGTGGCGAAGAGCAGGTGTTGCTCGCCGATCACGAGGGCGAGGTAGCGTCCCAGCCCCTGGCCGTAGATCGTGCCCGGCGCCTTGCCCACGAGGTCCGCGGGGGCCGCGATCATGACCGTGGAGAGCGCGATCAAGGCCACGAAGGCCTCGAGGAGCATGGCCGCCGTATCCGACCATCCGGCAATGGGACTCCTTCTCGATCTGCTTGGAGGTCGTGCCGGAGCAGACGAGGCCGTGGAAGCCGGAGCAGGCGCCGCAGGCGATGGTCACGAACAGGAACGGGAAGAGCGCGCCCGTGGCCCCTCCTGCCTGCCAGCCCTTGAAGGCGTCCTGCTGCACCGGGAAGCCGCCGAAGAAGACCCCGACCAGGCCCACGGCCAGCGACATGTAGAGGACGAAGCCGCCCAGGTATCCCCGGGGCTGGAGCAGCGCCCACACCGGCACGAGGGAGGCGGCGAAGCAGTAGAGCAGGATGAGCACGCCCCAGGTGAGGCTGTCCGTGACGAGCAGGGTCGAATGCCGGGTGCCGAGCCAGACCACCACGAGCGTGGCGGGCACGAAGACGACCGTGGCCAGCCAGAGCGGCGGCTTGAGCCAGCGCTCCACCAGCCCCATCGCCACGGAGAGCAAGAGATAGAGGATGGAGGCCAGCGCCACCGCCCCGCCCGGGTTGAAGGAGAAGGTCATGCCCTCCAGGTCCTCGGTCTTGCCGACGAACGTGGAGGCGGTGATGTCGGCGAAGGCCAGGATGACGTAGACGAGGGCCACCCAGATGAAGGCCATCATCGCCAGCCATGCCCGTTGCCCCAGGTGGATGCGGATGATCTCGGCAATCGACCGGCCCTCGTGGCGGACGGAGGCCACGAGGCTGGAGAAGTCGTAGACGGCGCCGATGAACACCACCCCCAGCCCGATCCAGAGCAGGCAGGGAAGCCAGCCGAACTGCTGGCTGGCCAGGATCGGCCCCGCGATCGGGCCGGCGGCCGCGATGGCGCTGAAGTGCTGGCCGAGCAGGTAGAAGGGCCGGGTGGGGACGAAGTCCACCCCGTCGCTCCGGGTGAAGGCGGGGGTCGGCCGCGAGTCGTCGAGGGCGAACTGAGCGGCCACGAACCGCCCGTAGAACCGGTAGCCCATCAGCAGGGTGCCGAGGACGGCGAGCGCGATGAGGGGCAACAGGACCTCCGTCCGGAAAAACAGACGTTACCCCATTTTTTCAGGAAACCTTCGCCCGGCGGGAGACGTCATATATGAAAACCGGAACCCTGCGCCGGCTGAGGTGCATCCACGAGCCCGCCCGGGTGCCGGTGTTCCGCGCCGCGAGGCTTGGGATTCGTGGGGGCCCGGAGACCAGGATGCTGAATGTCGCCGAAGACAGACCGAACCTGAAGGCGCTGCTGGATTCCTACGAAAGGCAGCTCATCGAGACGGCGTTGGTGGCGACCCACGGCAACCAGCGCCGGGCGGCGGCGACGCTGGGCCTGCTGCCCACCACCCTTCACGAGAAGATGAAGCGGCTCGGTCTCATCCGCTCGCGCAGCGAACCCGTTTCCCGGGCGAGCTAGCCTCCGGACCGGTTCGACGGCAAGGATCGGGAAGCCCTTCCCGGAACGACGTGCTACCGTGCGGCGGATGTCCGACCGCGGCACGACGCTCCCCCTCCCTTCCGATTTCGATCCCCAGTGGGCGCTCGCCTTCCTGGCCGCGCGCAGCGTTCGTTCCCTCGAGAGCGTCCGCCCCGGAGCGTATGCCCGCGGCATTCGTCTCGGCCGCCGCCGCCTGACCCTGGAATGCCGCTTCACCAGGGGCGCCCGGGGCGAGCGCCGGCTCGCGGTGCGCTCGTCACCCGTTCTGGGCCCGGCCCTCCTGCGCGGCCTCGCCTCGCAGCTCTTCGACCTCGAGACCGACCTCGGGCCCTTCCGTCGTCTCGCCCGACGCGACGCCGTGCTCCGCCGCCTGTCCTCCCCCGGGCGCGGCCTGCGCGTCCTCCAGTTTCTCGATCCCTTCGAGGCGTTGGTACGCGCGATCCTGGGCCAGCAGGTGAGCCTGGCCGGAGCGCGCACGCTCGCGGGACGCCTCGTCGACCTCGTGGGCTCTCCACCCCGGGGCACCGGCTCCGCGTCCTTCCCTACCGCCGACGACGTGGCGGGGGCGTCGCCCCGGTCGCTCGCCCGCATCGGGCTCACCCGGGCGCGGGCGTGTTCGCTCCACGCCGCCGCGAAGGCGGTGGCCGACGAGCGCATCCGCTTCGAGGTCCTGCGCGCCCAGCCGACCGAGGAGGCGGAGCGGACCCTGCGCGCGCTGCCCGGGATCGGACCCTGGACGGCTTCGTACGTGCTCATGCGCGGGCTCGGACACCGCGACGCGTTCCCCGCGGGCGACCTGGGAGTGCGCAAGGCCCTGGAAGCGGCCTGCGGACCCGGAATCCGACCCGCCCGCGTCCTGGAGATGGCCGAGGGCTGGCGACCCTGGCGCGCCTACGCCACGTTTCAGCTCTGGGACTCGCTGTCCCGGACCGCCGCCGGCGCGTGACGAGTACGATCGCCGCCCGCCTCGGCCGCCTGCCCTGGACGGCGATGGAGCGCGAGCTTCTCGAGCACGGCTGGGTACGGACTCGGCCGGTCCTCACCGCCGGAGAATGCCGCGCCCTCGTCGCCCTCTACCCCGACGAGCGCCGCTTCCGCAGCCGCGTGGACATGGCCCGCCATCGCTTCGGAGAAGGCGACTACAAGTACTTCCGCCGGCCGCTTCCCCCGCTCGTCGAGGAGCTGCGCCGCCACGCCTACCCCTACGTCGCGGCCATCGCCAATCGCTGGATGGAGGCATTGGGCGCGGACACGCGCTTCCCGCCGGCGATCGAGGACTTCCTGGCCCGGTGCGCGAAGGCGGGCCAGACGGAGCCCACGCCGCTCCTCCTCCACTACGAGGCGGGCGGGTACAACTGCCTGCACCAGGACCTCTACGGCGAGGTCGCGTTCCCGCTGCAGCTCGCCGCGTTCCTGAGCGCGCCTTCCGAGTACACGGGCGGCGAGTTCCTGCTCGTGGAATCGCGCCCGCGCGCGCAGTCGGTGGGGCACGTGATCAGGCCCGGCCGGGGCGAGCTGGTCGTCTTCCCCACCCGGGTCCGGCCCGCGGCCGGCCGCCGCGGCGTCTACCGCTGCGCGGTGCGCCACGGTGTGAGCCGCGTGCACACCGGCCGGCGCTACACGCTGGGGATCATCTTCCACGACGCGCGGTAGACGCCCGCTTCCTAGTCCCCCGTGGCCGGCTGCTCCAGGACTCGCCCCTTCTCGTCCAGGCGACGGCAGGCGTCGAGCAGGAGCTGGCCGAAGTTCCCCAGGGTGGGATCCTGACCCGGGTCGCCGGGGGCGAACGAGAAAAGGCCCTCCGACCAGGCGAGCAGCTCCAGCAGGGCCGACTCCCCCGAATACGCGCCCACCTGGAGGGAGACGAGCTCCCCTTCCCGGAACCGCACCTCCGCCGCCTTGCCGCCGGAGCCCACCTCGAGCACACCGGTGAGCCGGCTGAGGTGGGCCATCTGCAACAGCCCGGGCATGCCGATGAGCTCGATGCGGCCTTCCATGCCCGGGCCACGCCAGGAGCGCGCGCCCAGGTCGGAGTAGCGCTTCAGCACGATCTGGATGCGGATGAGCAGCTCGCGGATCGGGGTGTCCTTGGAGAGGTACTCGTCGGCCCCCGCCTCGAGCCCCCGGTAACGATCCTTGTAGTCGTCCCACCCGGACAGGAAGATGAGCGGGGTATGGCGGATGAGGCTGTGGTTCCGCACCGCCCGGCACATCTCCAGGCCGTCCAGGCGCGGCATGGCCACGTCGGTGAGGATGAGCCACGGCCGCTTCTGCAGGGCCTGGCGCAGCCCCTCTGCCCCGTCGCTGGCCTCGTGCACAGTGAAGCCGCGCCGCGAGAGCACGTCCCGTACGTAGGTGCGGAAGATGTCGTTGTCGTCCACCACCAGAACCGTCCGGAAGACCTCGGGTAGGCTCTCGAACGTCGGGACGGTGGCGGGGTCGCCGGGCAGGCTCGGGGGGTCGTGGGTGACGATCTGCTCCCGGTCGAGGTCCAGCTCGCGGAACTCGGCGCGCGCCGACTCCCCGGACCGCTCCGGGATCGTGGTCTCCACCACGTGTCCGCTCTCGATCACCGCGCGTCCCGCCCCCCCTTCGCCGGTCACGGTCAAGACCCCGCTGCGGGCCTCGCGCTGCACATCGTGCATCAGGGTCGCAACCGAACCCTCCGTCCGGACGCCGGGACGCTCGCCCAGGCCTTGCAGGACCCTCTCCACCTTCTTGAGCAGGAGGTCCCGCGTGAAGGGCTTGGTCATGTAGTCGACGACCCCGAAGCGGAAGGCCCGCACGCGCTCCGTGAACTCCCGCTGCGCGGTGAGGAAGACGACCGGGCAGCGGGCGGTGGCGGGATCGGACTGCAGCGCCTTGAGGACACCGTAGCCGTCCAGCCCCGGCATCGCGATGTCGCAGAGCACGAGATCGGGGGTGTTCCGACGCGCCAGCTCCAGGGCGTGGGTCGGGTTGCTGGTGGAGACGACGGAATAGCCCCCCGAGGCCAGGAAGCGCTCGATCAGCGTACGGATCGCCTCCTCGTCCTCCACCACCAGGACCTTGCGCTCGCTCACGGCTCCTCCACGGCTTTCAGGGCTTGAGGCGTCCGTCGTAGACTTTCTCGCCCTGGGAGAGGATGAGCCGCGACCCGTCGCGGGCCGGCACCTTGTCGAGGGGCAGCCGAAGCTCGACCCAGTCCCCGCGGATCGAGACCTGCCCGGGATTGTCGGCGTCGTCGGCGCGCCAGAGGCTCTTCCGGCGGCCGTCGGGCGCGAGGGCGAGGAGCGCGGCGGTGACCAGCGCCCGCGGCGCGAGCTTCTCCTCCTCGTCCTTGCCCAGGGCCACCACCCCCACCTCGACCCGGTGGTCGGCGCCGGTGTGGAGGTCCGCGGGGCCGGACGCGAAGCCGGTGTTGCGGTCGCCGTCGGCGTCGATGTCGAGGGCGGCCCGCAGCCGCCCGGAGACGGGGGCGCCATCCGGGAGGTAGATCGCCTCCTTGACCGGGCGATCGAAGGTGAAGCGCAGCACGAGGTCGCCCTTGTCGAGGGCGGCGTGCACCTCCGCGACCTGGGCCTCCACCCCCTGCGCGGACGCGACGTCGGTCACGATCACGGCCGGGCGGGCGCCCCAGTAGAAGAGCGGCGGTCCGGGCGCGGCGAGGAGGACGAGGGCCAGGGCCAGCATCGAAGCGGAGAGAGTAACACGGGGCGCGTGCTATGCTCGCGCTCCCCATGGCCGTGACCGACTGCCACATCCACGTCCAGCCGTGGTGGGAGCTGAAGCCGCGCATGCTCGAGGTCTTCACCCGCGGCCGCGCCGACCTCGACGAGCTGCAGCCGATCATGAAGAGCCCGCAGCAGCCTGCTGCGGAGGCTGGACGCGGACGGCATCGACCGGGCCGTGCTCGTCAACTACCCGAGCCCCGGACCTCATGGGCTTCAACCACACCGTGAACGACTATGTGGCCGAGTACTGCCGGGCCGCCCCCGACCGCCTCGTCGCCCATGGGAGGCGTGCACCCCCGCTTCGCGGAGGACGCGGCGGCGGAGGTGCGCGCGCGGCCGCGGACCTGGGCGTGCGCGCGCTCAAGCTCCATCCCTGCCACATGGCGGTCGAGCCCAACGCCTACCTGCACGGGCTGGACGCGCTGCGCGCGATCTACGAGGAGGCGCAGCGCCTGAGGCTGCCGGTCATGATCCACACCGGGCACCTCGATCTTCCCGGGCGCGCGCAGCCGCAACGGGGGAGCCGATCGCGGTGGACGACGTGGCCGTGGACTTCCCCGACCTCACGATCATCCTCGCCCACGGCGGCCGGCCGCTCTGGATGGAGCAGGCCTTCTTCCTGGTGCGCCGCTTCCGCCAGGTGTACATGGACGTGTCCAGCATCCCGCCCCAAGGCCATCCTCCGCTACTTCCCGCGCCTGGCCGAGATCGCGGACAAGGTCCTCTACGGGAGCGACTGGCCCGCCCCCGGCGTGCGCAGCATGGGCGAGAACCTCCGTGACTTCCGGGCCCTGGGCCTGCCCGAGCCCGTCCTCCACAAGATCCTGGAGGAGAACCCCTCGAGGATCTTCCCCTAGGGCACGAGCTCCAGCATCAGGAGCAGCGTCCGCTGCAGGCCGGTGCGGACGCTCCCCCGCTTGGCGCATTCGTTGTCGTCGGAGACGAGGAGCAGCCGGGTCTCGCCCTGCGGGCCGCGCAGGACCTCGATCCCCTCGAAGTTGTCCAGGGTGAGGGGGGGCCGGAGCTGGGCCACTTCCGTTCCCGTGAGGTCGTGGCGGACGAGGGCGTCGCGCGCGATGCGCCGCAGCCGGCTGGCGAGCGGAGGGTACCGGCGCTCCACCACGATCACGTCGCCCCCGGGCAGGAGGGCCGCTCCCGTCGGGTGGAAGGGCCCGGGCGCGTCGTCGTCGACGAAGAGCGGCCAGGTGAGGCTCGTCCAGCGGTCGCCCGACCCGATCCAGGCGCGCGAGCTTCGGGCCAGCGAGGGCCCCTCGCTGACGAGGAGGAGCCGGCCGTCGTCGAGGGGGGTGGCCGCCTCCACGCCCTGGTTCGAGCCGCACGTGGAAAGGCCGGGCGGAATGGGGAGCGCGGTGGGTGCGCCCTCGAGGGGGGGGTCGGCCGGGTAGCGCCAGAGGCGGTGACGCCCTTCGAAGGCCACCACGAACCCTGCCCCGTCGGCGAAGAGCGCCTCCGCGTCCACGTCGTCTCGGGGAAGAGCACGGCCGCCGGGGGCGAGCAGCGGAAAGAGGCGCGCGTCGTCGAGGCCGGCGAGCGCGCCCCCCGCATCGTAGCGGAGCCGGGCGGTGAACGCGCTCCCGCAGTCGCTGATCGCGACGAGCCGGCTCTCCCCGTCCGTCACCCGCACGTCCGAGAGCCCGCCGAAGCGGGGGTCCTCGGAGCGAAGCCAGAGGCCTCCGCGGAAGCGGAGCGGCCCCACCGACTGCCGGCCGGGGTCCAGGGGATCGAAGGGCACCGGCCGCACTTCGAGGGCGAGACCGGCGTCGGCGCGGGGAGGGGGCGCGAAGACGGCGACGAGGGCCACCACGACCGCGGCGAGAGCCAGGGTGGCCCGCAACACGCCCGAAGGGGGGCTCACCGTGGGAAGCGGGGCTCTCGCGTCACGCGGTCATGATAACCGAGGGCTCGGCGTCTCCCGCGGACACGGGGCCGGACCGGCCCCCGGTCTACACGCCTCAAGTGCCCCCGAAACCGATCGTGACCCGCCCGTCCTCCAGGATGACCGGCACTTTTCGCGTGCCCTTCGTGAGCCCGAGCATCTCGTCGAGGTCCCGATCCGATTTCTTGACGTTGCGGTAGTCGACCGCGTAGCCCTTCTTCGCGAAGGCCTCCCGGGCCTCGGAGGTGTAGGGTCAGCTGTCCTTGCCGAAGATGGTCACCGCGCGCGGGGTCGCCATGGGTCTCATTATAGGAGGGGCCCGCCGCCGATGAGGTAATATCCAGGCGATTTGGGCTACCGCAACCTGATCCTGGGCCTCGAGGGCCGCCTGGCGGTCCTCACCGTGAACCGGCCCGACGTGCGCAACGCCCTGGACACGGATACGGTCGAGGAATTCCACCGCGCCCTGGACGAGGTGGGCCGGGCCCGGGCCACCGTGCTCATCGTCACCGGCGCCGGCGACAAGGCCTTCGTCTCCGGCGCCGACATCAACGCCATCCGGGCGCGGCGGCGCGAGGACGCCCTCGCCTCGATCAACTCCGCGCTGATGTCCGCGGTGGAGACCCACGACGCGGTGACGATCGCGGCCGTGAACGGCGTGGCCCTGGGCGGCGGATGCGAGCTGGCGCTGGCCTGCGACCTGCGCATCGCGGCCGAGCACGCGGTCTTCGGCCAGCCCGAGCCCGCCCTCGGCATCATCCCCGGCGCGGGCGCGACCCAGCGCCTCCCCCGGATCGTCGGCCTGGGGAGGGCCAAGGAGCTGGTCCTCACCGGCGCGCGCTGGGACGCGAGGAAGGCGCTCGCCGCGGGGCTCGTGAGCGAGGTCGTACCCGGAGTGGATCTCATGAAGGCGGCCCGGGCCCTGGCCGACCGCGTGCTCGCCCTGGGACCGCTCGCGGTGCGGCTCTCCAAGATGGCGCTCAACGCCTCCAGCCAGATGCCGCTCGCGGCCGGGCTCGTCTACGAGTCCACCGCTCAGGCCATCACCTTCGAATCGGCGGACAAGATGGAAGGCGCGAACGCTTTCCTCGAGAAGAGGAAGCCCGTGTTCAAGGGCGAATAGGAGACCACCCATGCGCAACTTCGGCGGCATCCTGCTGCTCCTCGGCATCTTCGGCTTCGTCTACTGCTCCTCGCAGATGGACAAGTTCGAGCCCGTTCCCCAGGGCAAGAGCATCAGCGAAGCGCTCGCCTACCCGGCGGGCAAGTGGGAGGTGGGGCGCTACGCGTGCGCGGCCGCCGCGGGCTTCGGCTTGCTCATGGCCATGTTCCCGAAAGGGCGCTGAAGCGGCGACTTGACCCGCGTCTGCGTCTTCTGCGGCTCGAGCCCGGGGCGCGATCCGCGCCATCGCACCACCGCGCTCGCCCTCGGCCGCCTGCTCGTCGAGCGCGGCCTGCACCTCGTGTACGGGGGCGGGCGCGTCGGGCTCATGGGCGCGCTCGCCGACGAGGTGCTGGCGCGGGGGGGCGCGGTCACGGGAGTGATCCCCACCGGCCTCGTCGAGCGGGAGGTGGCCCACCCGTCCCTCCTCGACCTCCGGGTGGTGCCGAGCATGCACGCCCGCAAGGCCCTCATGGCCGAGCTCTCCGACGCGTTCATCGCCTTGCCCGGCGGCTTCGGGACGTTCGAGGAGCTCCTGGAGGCGGTGACCTGGGTCCAGCTCGGGATCCACAGGAAGCCGGTGGGCGTCCTCAACGTGGCCGGCTACTACGACGGCCTGCTCATGCAGGTCGAGCGGGCGGTGGAGGAGTCGTTCGTGCCCCCGCGCAATCGGGGCCTCCTCCTCGTGGCCGACGAGCCTTCGGATCTTCTCGACCAGCTCGGGCGCTGGGTGAATCCCGCCTGAGTCAGGAGAGATCGCCTAACGTTTCATCACGCGCAGCAGGTTGCTGTAGTTGTCCGTCCACACGGGCAGCCCCCGATCGCGCACGGACAGGCCCGCCCCCGACGGAACGACGTAGGGATCGCCGACCAGGCCTCCCCCTCGCGTCAACAGGATCCAGTCGGAGGGCCACGCCCCCCCCAGGCCCATCCAGGAGACGAGGCCGGCCTCGAGCCCCAGGTCTCCGGCGAGTCCCTTCACCACCGGCTGCAGGTCGAGATAGCGATTCGAGATGTGAACGGCCAGCACCCCGTCCGGCGCGCGCAGGTGCCGCAGGTAGACCCGGAGGGCCTCGCGCGTGAGCAGGTGGACGGGAATGGCATCGCTGCTGAAGGCGTCCACGGCGAAGACGTCGAACTCCCGCGGCCGCTCGCGCTCCAGGGCGAGACGGGCGTCCCCGGGCACGATCTCGACGTCGGCCAACGAATCGCGCAGGTAGGTGAAGGTCGCGGCCGGTCCTTCCGAGAGGGCGATCACCTCGGGGTTGATCTCGTAGAAGACGAAGGAATCGCGGGGGCGGCCGTAGGCGGCGAGGGTCCCCACCCCCAGGCCCACCACGCCCACCCTCAGCGGATCGCCGGCGAGCCGGCGGGGATGACGTTCCAGGGCGAGCCCGATGCCACTCCCGAGCCCGTAGTAGGTGGTCGCCTCGCGCCGCCGGTCGCCGGAGACGTACTGCAGGCCGTGGATGATCCGGCCGTGCTTGAGCTGGACCGCTTCCGCCGGCGTGCTCGCCTCGACGCGAACCACCCGCAGGACCCCGTAGAAGTTCCGGACGATCCTCTCCGCGCCCCGGAGCGTGTCCTCGATCTGGAGGGAGAGGGCCCCTGCGAGGGCGAGGACCCACGCGAGCACGGAAGCGCGCAACGCCCAGACGAGAGGGCGGGGGCCGCGGTGCAGCCAGGAATTCCGGTCTCGAAGGACGGCCACGAGCAGGAGCACCGGGCCGGCGACGAGCGCCAGGTGCAGCTCGAGAAAGGCGGGGAAGATCCGGGGGGCGACGATGGCGGTGAACGCGCCCCCCGCGGCCCCTCCCGCCGCCACCACGAGGTAGAAGGTCGTGAGGTGCGCGGGCGGGGGCTTGAGCCGGGCGAGCTCGCCGTGGCAGGCCAGGCCGCAGGCGAGGAGGACGAGGGAGAAGGTGGCCACCTGGGCGAGCGCCCCCACGTTCGTGCCCCGGTAGAGGGCGACCGTTCCCGCGGCGGCCGCGATCACGAGCGCGGCCAGGAACGCCTCGCGGCGATAGAAGCGCCCGTATTCGAAGGAGAGGACGAAAGAGAGCAGGTAGAGCGCGAGCGGCAGCATCCACAGCAGCGGGATGACCGCGATCTCCTGGCAGAGCTGGCTGGTCACGGCGAGGAGCATGACGGACGGCACGACGGCCAGGCCGAACCAGAGGGCGAGCAGACCGGGGCCGGGCCGGTCTCCCTGGTCGACCGCGAGGTGACGAACGGGAGCAGGACGGGCCCGGGCGAACGCCCAGGCGCAGGCTCCCGTCACGACCGCGAAGAGGAAGAACCCGGAGGTCCAGAGGCGGGCCTGGGCGGGGATGGCGAGCAGCGGCTCGGCGAGCAGGGGATATCCGAGCAGGCCGAGGAGCGAGCCGAGATTGGAGAGGGCGTAGAGCCGGTAGGGCGACTCGCTCGGAAAGACTCGCGCATACCAGCTCTGCAGCAGGGGGCCGGTGGCGGCGAGGGCCAGGTAGGGCAGGCCCACCGCCGCCGCGAGCAGCCCCAGTATCCGGGCGACCGGGGAGACGTCGGGTCCGGGCTTCCAGGCGTCGCCGGGCGTAAGGGGCGACGGCCAGCTCCAGGCGCGCGCGATCAGCAGGGCGAGGGCGAGGCCGAGGAGGAGGAGGTGCACGTCGCGCTGGCGGGCGGGCGAGGAGCGCGCGAGCAGGTGGGCATAGAGGTAGCCGAGGAGCAGGAAGAACTGGAAGAAGAGCAGGCACGTCGTCCACACTGCGGCCGCTCCCCCGAACCAGGGGAGCAGGTGCTTGCCCACGATGAACTGGACGTCGAATAGGAGGACGGCGGAGAGGAAGACGGAGAGCGCGTAGGCGGCGCGGGGCGAGGGACCTCGCATGTCGCGGCCGGGAGCCTACCACGCGCCTGGTTTGTGCGCCGCGGGGCCCGGAGCTAGACTCCTCTCCTCGTCCCTCGCCGCTCCTCACCCCGCCGAGACCGAAGGAACCCCGGATGGGACCGATCGTCCGCCTCGACCGCGTCAGCAAGGAATACCACGAGGGTGTGGAGACGCGCGCCGTGCTCCGCGAGGCGAGCGCCGAGTTCGCCCCCGGGGAGGTCGTGGCCGTCCGCGGGCGGAGCGGCAGCGGCAAGAGCACGCTCTTGAATCTCCTGGCCGGCATCGACCTGCCCAGCGCGGGCGACGTCTGGGTGGACGGGGTCTGCCTCAGCCGGCTCTCCGCCCGCGACCGTACCCTCTTCCGTCGCGACCACCTCGGCTTCGTGTTCCAGTTCTTCAACTTGATCCCCACCCTGACCGCTCTGGAGAACGTCCGGCTGCCCGCGGAGCTCGCGGGCGCCGACCCCGGCGCGGTCGAGGGGCGGGCGCGCGAACTCCTCGCGCAGGTCGGCCTCGCCGACCGCGCCGCCGATTTTCCCGACCGGCTCTCCGGGGGTGAGCAGCAGCGGGTGGCCATCGCCCGCGCCCTCGTCGCGGGCCCGCGCCTCCTCCTCGCGGACGAGCCCACCGGCAACCTGGACGACCTCACCGCGCGCGCGGTGATGGACCTCCTGGAACGCCTCGCGCGCGCGGACGAGCGCACCCTCGTGATCGCGACCCATAGCGCACAGGTGGCGGCTCGCGCCGACTGCGTCTACGCGATCGAGGAAGGACACCTCATTGCCCTCCCCGCGGAAACGGGGGGGCCGTGATGCCGAGCCGGACTCTTCTCCGCGCGGGTCTGCGCGACCTGGTTCGCCGGCCGCTTCACACGGGCCTCATGGTCCTGGGCGTCGCCCTCGGGGTGGCGGTCGTGATCGCCATCGACATCGCGAACGCCGCCGCCCGCCGCGGGTTCGAGCAGAGTGCTTCCGCCGTCACGGGCCGCGCGACGCACGAGGTACGGGGCGGACCTTCGGGCCTGCCCGAGGACCTGCTCGCCCGGGTGCGTCTCGAAGGCGTTGTGGACGCGGTGGCCCCCGTGGTCGAGGGGATCGTCCTCGCCCTGGATCTCGACCGTCAGCCCCTGCTCCTCCTCGGCGTCGATCCCCTGTCCGAGGGCCCGTTCCGCGGTCCTCTCGGCGGCGGCTTTCGGGCGGAGCCGGGATTCGCCCGCTTCTTCACCGACGACCGCGGCGTCCTCGTGGGCGCGGGCCTCGCCCGCCGCTACGGCCTCCGCATCGGGAGCCCGCTGCGCGTGCAGGTGGAGGACCGGATCGAGACGCTCGAGGTCCTGGGCCTCGTGCATCCGGGCCCCGAGGCGGTGGGAGCCGCCCTCGACGGCCTCGTCCTCATGGACGTCGGTTCCGCCCAGCGCCTGCTCGGCCGGCGCGGCCGCCTCACCCGCCTGGACCTCATCGCCTCCCCGACGGAGGCGGCGCGAATCGAGCGCCTGCTTCCCCCCGGCGCACGCCTCGTGCCCACCCGCGAGCGCCTCGACACGATCGGCCAGCTCACCGCCGCCTTCTCCCTCAACCTCACCGCGCTGAGCCTGCTCGCGCTCGTGGTGGGCATGTTCCTCATCTACAACACCGTGACCTTCTCCGTCGTGCAGAGGCGGGCGGTCCTGGGTACGCTCCGCGCGCTGGGGACGACGCCGGCCCAGGTCTTCGCCCTCGTCCTCCTGGAGACCGCCGCCGCCTCCGCCGTGGGCACGCTCCTGGGACTCGGCCTCGGTTGGCTCCTGGGCCAGGGGGCCGTGCGCCTCGTGACCCGGACCATCAACGACCTGTACTTCCTCCTCTCCGTGACGGGCGCACCCCTCACCCCGCTCGCCGTGGCCAAGGCGGCCGCCCTCGGGATCGGCGCGGGCGTTCTCGCCGCCGTGCCCGCCGCCCTCGAAGCCGCCGGCGTCGAGCCCGTGCTCGCCCTGCGCCCGAGCACGCTCGCATCGAGCTCGCGGCGGCTCGTCCCCCGGGTGGCCGCCGCGGGCGCCCTGCTCGCTGCGTTAGGCGCCGGGGCGCTCGCGGCCGCCCCGCGCTCGCTCGCCGTGAGCTTCGCCGGCCTCTTCGGCATCGTCCTCGGCCTGGCCCTCCTCGTCCCCCTGGCCACGGTGGGGGCCATGCCGCTCCTGACCCCGCCCGCGGCCGCGCTGGCGGGGACATTGGGCCGCCTGGCCACGCGGACGGTGGCCCGCTCCGTCGGCCGCACGGGGGTGGCGGTGGCCGCCCTCACGGTGGCGGTTTCGGTCACGATCGGCGTCAGCCTGATGATCCAGGGCTTCCGCGCCACCGTCCTGAACTGGCTCGAGGTGAGCCTCCGCGCGGACGTGTTCATCGCCGCCCCTCTCCCCGGAGGGGCGCGGACAACACCTTCGCTCCCCCCCGATCTCATCCCCCGAGTGGCGGCGGTGCCCGGGGTCGCCGCGGTGGAGACCTTCCGGGCCGTGCGCGTGGGCAGCCCTTCCGGCGAGGTTCACCTGGCGGTGGCCGATCCACGGCGCGAGCGGCCCGCCGCCCTCTACCGCTTCGCGGGGGGAAGCCCGGCCGAGATCTGGAGACGCGTGACGGAGGGGGCGGTGATCGTGAGCGAGCCCTTCGCCCACCGGCGCGGGCTGCCCGCGAGCGGCGGGGCGGTGACGCTCCAGACGGACCGCGGCCTCGCGACCTTTCCGGTGGCCGGCGTCTTCTACGACTACACCACCGACCAGGGACTCGTCCTGATGAGCCGCAACGTCTACGAGCGATACTTCGACGACCGCGCCCTCTCGTCGCTCGGCGTGTACGTGACCGAGGGCCGCTCCGCCGACGAGGTGGCGGCGGCCCTGCGGACAGCGCTGGCGGGCACCTCCCTCCTGGTCACGCCCAACCGCGCCTTGCGCGCCCACGCCCTCCGGGTCTTCGACCGGACGTTCGCAGTGACCGAGGCCCTGCGGCTCCTCGCCGTAGCCGTGGCCTTCATCGGGGTCTGGAGCGCGCTCATGGCCCTCCAGGTGGAGCGCACGCGCGAGCTCGCCACGCTCGTCGCCCTCGGCCTCACCCCCGGACAGCTCCTGAAGCTCACGATTCTCGAGACCGGGCTCATGGGACTCCTGGCCGGCGTGCTCTCCCTGCCCATGGGCCTGCTTCTGGCCGTGATCCTCGTGGACGTGATCAACGTGCGGTCGTTCGGCTGGACGATGCGGCTCGTGGCGAGCCCGTCGGTGTTCGCACAGGCCATCGCCCTCAGCATGGTCGCCGCCGTGCTCGCCAGCCTCTACCCGCTGGCGCGGCTGCAGCGGATGCCGCTCGCCTCGGCTCTCCGGCAGGAATGAAGCGGCTCCTCGTCGGCGTGGGGGTGGTGCTCCTCGGGGGCGTCGCGGTGTGGCTCGGCCGCAGGCCGGCAAGGGGGGAGCCGGAGACCCGCCTCGAGCTCGGCCCCGGCTCCGGCGCCCTGGGCTTCGCGCACGCGACGCAGGTCCGGGCGTTCCACCTGCCCGCCGATCACGGGCCCCACTACGAGTTCCAGACGGAGTGGTGGTACTTCACGGGAAACCTGCGGGCGGAGGACGGGAGCCGATTCGGCTACCAGCTCACCTTCTTCCGCCGCGGCCTCCTCCCCGGGTCGCCGCCGAGCGGTCCCGGCCTTTCCACCAACCAGGTCTACTTCGCGCACCTCGCGCTCACTGACGTAGGGGCCGGCACGCACGCCTTCGCGGAGCGATGGAGCCGGGGATGGGCGCCGCTCGCGGGCGCCCGCGCGGAGCCGTTCGCGGTGTGGCTGGAGGATTGGAGAATCGAAGCGGTTGACCGGGACTCGGCGCGCTTCGGGCTCAGAGCCGCTCTTCGGGGACGTTCCCTCGAGCTCTCGCTCGCTTCGAGCAAGCCCCTGGCCCTGCAGGGGGACCGGGGCTTGTCCCCGAAGAGCGGTGAGGAGGGCAACGCCTCCTACTACGTCGGCTACACGCGCCTCCACACCCGGGGGGCGATCGGCCCGCTCGCGGTGACCGGCGAGAGCTGGTTCGACCACGAGTGGAGCACGAGCGCGCTCGGCCCGGGTGCTTTGGGCTGGGACTGGTTCAGCCTGCAACTCGACGACGGACGCGAGCTGATGCTGTTCCAGATACGACGCGAAGACGGGTCGGTGGAAGCGGCGTCGGGGGGCACGCTGGTGGAGTCGGACGGACGCACGCGCCGGCTCCTGGCCGCGGACGTGCGCCTCGAGGCCCTCGACCGGTGGACGAGCCCGGAGAGCGGGGCCCGCTATCCGTCTCGATGGAAGGTCGAGATCCCGGTCGCCGATCTCGCCCTGGAGATCGAGCCCTGGCTCGCCGACCAGGAGATGCGGACCTCGTTCACCTACTGGGAAGGAGCGGTGCGGGTGAGCGGCACCCACGAGGGGCGGCCCCTCTCCGGGCACGGCTACGTGGAGCTGACCGGCTACGCCCGCACAATGCAGGGCGTGTTCTAAGGGGTGGGATGGACCAAGTCCATTAAGAGACTAAGTCCATGACTTAGTCCATACTGCCCGGGAGGAGCCATGCTCCAGGTCAACATCCAGGAGGCCAAGACCAATCTTTTACGGCTGCTCGCCCGGGTAGCCGCGGGCGAACAGATCCTGATCTCCAACGCGGGCCGGCCGGTCGCCCGTCTCGTCCCCGTGAAGAGGAGCCGGGGCAGGAAGCGGCGGCTCGGCCAGTGCCGGGGGCAGGTCCGGATCGCCCCGGATTTCGACGGCCCCCTCCCGCCCGAGATCCAGAAGTACTTCGAGTAGTGCGGATCCTCGTCGACACGCAGTGTTGGCTGTGGGCGCTGACCGTCGATCCCCAGCTCCTCCTCTACGACGTGGAGACGATGTGGGCCGGGCGCGAGTCGCCGCCCCGCGTTCGTCGCCCGCGCTCGCGCCGCTCGCGCTGACCGACTAGACTCGGCGCGTGCCGTCGCCGCGCACACTCGTCCCCCTGGCCGTCGTGATGGTGGCGGCGGTCTGTGCTTCGCCTCTTCCCCCCCCCCGTCCCCGCCGACGGCCCCCGCGAGGCGGCCCGCCTCCTCGACGTCTCCCCCCACGCCCCCGAGCTCGAGAAGAACCCCGCCCTGCGCGCGCGTCTGCGTTCGACCGCCCACGGCTACTTCCGCTTCGTGAACCGGCCCTTCGCCCGTCTCGTGTGCGCCCGCTTCGCCGACATTGCCCTTCCCCCCGTGACGCTCCACGGCGACGCCCACCTCGAGCAGTACGCGGTGACGGACCTCGGCCGGGGCCTGGCCGATTTCGACGACTCTTCGGCGGGGCCCGCGGTGATCGACCTCGTGCGCTTCGGCACCTCGCTCCGCATTGCCGCCGATGCGCGCGGCTGGAGAAAGGACGCCGACCCGCTCTGGGAAGCGTTCTGGAGCGGATACCAGCTCGCCCTCCGCGACCCCGCGGCCGAAGCCCCCGAGCCCGAGCTGGTCCGACGGCTGCAGGCCGGCTTCGATCCCGACCGCCTCGCCCTGCTCGCCCGCGCGGAGGCCCTCATCGAGGCGCTGGCCGAGCCCAAGCCCATGCTCGACGAAACGACGGAGAAGGAGACGGTGGCCACCCTCGCCCGCAACTCCGGCCTCCCCCTCTCGTTCTTCAACGTGAAGCGGGCGGGCGCCCTGCGCATCGGGATCGGCAGCGCCGCCGACGAGAAGTACCTCTTCCGCGTGGAGGGCGAGACCACGGCCGACAACGACGACGTCCTCCTGGAGTTCAAGGAGGTTCGCGACCTCGGCTCGATCCCGTGCATCCAGCACGAACCCGGCCCCACCCGCATCCTCGTGGGGCACGCCCGCATCGCCTACGAGCCCTTCCTCTATCCGGGGGCCGTGCACGCGGGAGGCCTGAACTTCTGGGTCCACGCCTGGCCCCTCAACTACGCCGAGCTGCAGGTGGACGAGCTGCGGTCCCCCGAGGAGCTGCGCGGCGTCGTGTACGACGTCGGGGTGCAGCTCGGCCGCGGTCATCCCAAGTGCTGGTCGGCGCGGGAGGCGGCGCAACTGCGCCAGGCCCTGGAGGTGGAATTGCCGCAGGGGCGCATACGGGGGGCTACCGTCGAGCTCGCCGCCGAGACGACGGCGGCGTGGGAGCGCTTCCGGGTCGCCACGTGGCGGTAAGGGAACGGACGAGGGGAGAGAGCGAAGGGGTGCGCGTTGCTCCGCGCGGTCGTACCTGCTGAAATGAAGGCGGAATGAGCTCCGAAACGCAGGCCCCGGCCACCGAGCCCCTCGTGGACGGGTTCCCACCCGAGCAGCTCCGCTCCCTCCACCGCGCCCTCCTCCTCCCGCGGATCATGGAGGAGAAGATGCTGCTCCTCCTCCGCCAGGGCCGGCTGTCCAAGTGGTTCTCGGGGATCGGGCAGGAGGCGATCGCGGTCGGCCTCACCGCCGCCCTCGATGCACGCGACTGGCTGCTGCCCCTCCACCGCAACCTCGGTGTGTTCACGGGGCGCGACGTGGACCTGGGCCGGCTCCTCCGCCAGCTCCTGGGACGGGAGGGCGGCTTCACCAAGGGCCGTGATCGCACGTTTCATTTCGGGGTGCCGGAGAAAGGGATCGTGGGGATGATCAGCCACCTGGGGGCCATGCTCCCGGTGGCGTGCGGGCTCGCCCTCGCCGCGCAATTGCGGGGGGAGAAGCGGGTGGCCGCCGTATTCAGCGGGGACGGGGGGACGAGCGAGGGCGACTTCCACGAGGCGCTGAACCTGGCCGCGGTCTGGAAGCTGCCCGTGCTGTTCGTGGTCGAGAACAACCAGTACGGCCTCTCCACTCCTTCGTCCGAGCAATACGCGTGCAAGCACCTCGCGGACCGCGGTCTCGGCTACGGCATGCCGGGCGTGGTGGTCGACGGCAACGACGTGCTGTCCGTCTACCGCGCGGTCCAGCGGGCGGCGGAGCGGGGCCGGCGCGGGGAGGGGCCGACCCTGCTCGAGCTCAAGACCTTCCGCATGCGCGGGCACGAGGAAGCCTCGGGCACCGACTACGTGCCCCCCGTGCTTCTCGAGGAGTGGGCGAAGAAGGACCCGATCGCGCGCTTCGAGGCTTTCCTCCTGGAGAAGCGCGTCCTCGCCCCCGAGGCCATGGTCGCCCTGCGCGCTTCCTACAAGGCGCGCATCGACGGGCTGGTGGACGAGGCGCTGGCCGCTCCCGAGCCGCCAGCACCCGCGGAGGAGATGGAGCACGACGTCTACGCGCCGAGCCTTCTCGTCCCCCGGCCTCCGTCCCCGGAAGCGGGGGCGCAAGCCCCCGAGCGGCGGTACGTGGACGCGATCAGCGACGGCCTTCGGGTCGCGATGCGAAGGGATCCGCGGGTGGTCCTGCTCGGCCAGGACATCGCGGAGTACGGCGGGGTCTTCAAGGTCACGGACGGATTCGTCGAAGAGTTCGGCAAGGCCCGCGTGCGCAACACCCCCATCGTGGAGTCGGGGGCGATCGGCTGCGCCCTGGGCCTCGCCCTCGACGGCTTCGTGCCCATGGTGGAGATGCAGTTCGGGGACTTCATCTCCTGCGGCTTAAACCAGATCGTGAACAACGCGGCCAAGACGCACTTCCGCTGGGGAGCGCGCGTGGGCCTGGTGGTCCGCGCCCCCGTGGGGGGCGGCACCGGCGCCGGCCCCTTCCACTCTCAAAACGTCGAGTCCTGGTTCACGAGCGTGGCCGGCCTGAAGGTGCTCGCTCCCGCCACTCCCTACGACGCCAAGGGGCTGCTCATCGCCGCTCTCGAGGACGGAAACCCCGTCCTCTACCTGGAGCACAAGTTCCTCTACCGATGGGCCAAGGGGAAGGTGCCGGCCGAGCACTACACGGTCCCGATCGGCGAGGCCCGGATCGCCCGCGAAGGACGCGACGCCACGGTGGTGACCTACGGCGTGGGCGTCCACTGGGCGCTCCAGGCGGCGGCCGAGCTCGCCGGGGAGGCCAAGGAGCTCGAGATCGTCGACCTCCGCTCGCTGCTTCCCTGGGACGCGGAGACGGTCCTGGCCTCGGTGCGCAAGACCGCGCGCGCCCTCGTCCTCCACGAGGCGCCGCTCACCGGGGGCTTCGGGGGGGAGGTGGCGGCCACGATCGGGCAGGCCGCGTTCGAGTTCCTCGACGCGCCCGTCGTCCGCCTGGGCGCGCTCGACACGCCGGTTCCCTTCGCGAAGTCGTTGGAGGCCGTCTTCTCGCCCCGGGACCGGCTCCTTCCCGCGCTGCGGGCGCTGCTGGCGTACTGAGCCCGTCCCGCCTATCTTCTTCCCGATGCCCTTCCGCCTCGACCGCGCGGTCGAAATGCTGGAGTCCACCCCCCGCAGCCTCGAGGCGTGGCTTCTCGGGCTCTCCGAGGACTGGCTCACCGCGAACGAAGGCCCGGACACGTTCAGCCCCCTGGACGTGCTCGGCCACCTCATCCACGGGGAGGAGACCGATTGGATCCCCCGGGCCCGGATCATCCTCGAGCACGGCGAGGCCCGGCCCTTCGAGCCGTTCGACCGCTTCGCGTTCCGCCACACGCAGGCGGGCGTCCCCCTGCCGGTCCTCGTAGCCACCTTCGCCCGCCTGCGCGCCTCCAACCTTGGCTCACTTCGTTCCCTTGACCTCCAGCCGGGCCAGCTCGCACTCCGCGGGACCCATCCCGCTCTCGGCGTCGTGACCCTCGAGCAGCTCCTCGCGTCCTGGGTGGTCCACGACCTCGGCCACCTCGCCCAGATCGCACGGGTCCTGGCCAAGCGCTACCGCGAGGACGTCGGCCCCTGGCGCGAGTTCCTGCCCGTGCTCGACCGGCGCTGAGCGGCGCCTTCGCGCCGACCGACTACTTCAGGCCGACCGACTTCAGGAACGGCTCGTTCGAGCGCTCGCCGAAAGCTCGGCGCCCGCGAAGGCGGCCACCTCCACGCGCGCGTCGTTGAAGCAGGCGCCTTGCGACAAGTCGGCATGGTAGGCCGGGCAGAGCGCGGAAACCGTCTGGCCGTTGTCGCTCGTCCCCAGCCAGGCGCCTTTCAGCGTGCATACGACCCCGACCGGCACCCCATCCGTGACCCGCAGCGATAGGTGCACCTCGCCGAGGTCGTTCCACACGCGCACCCGCGTGCCGTCCTCGAGCCCGCGCGCGCTGGCATCCGCGGGATGCATGTCGAGCGGCGGCGCCGTGCGGCCGTTGAGGCCGCCGAAGGTGGACGTGATGCGCTCGTCGGACGCCGGCGAGAGCAGGGTGAGCGGAAAGCGCGAAGCCAACGGACGGAAGCTCGGCAGCCGCGCTTCGTACTTCCCTTCGAGATAGGGGGAGGCCAGCTCCACCTTCCCCGACGCCGTTTTCGGGAAGACGTTATTGAAGAGGATGGCGTCCGCGCCCTCCACGGTCATGGCCAGCGCCCTATCCGTGGGGAGGAGGCTCGGCCGAACGCCCCCAAGCCGGGGATCGTCGGGATCGACGGCGTCGTCCATCAGCGCGGCGTCACTGGCCGTGAAGCAGGGATCGTCGAAGCCGAAGCGCGCCGCGAGCCGGCGGAAGATCTCGGTGTTGGGGAGGGCCTCGCCCTGGCGAGGGATCACCGGCTCGGCCCGCTGCAGCCAGTGGTGGCCGTAGGCCGGGAAGAGGTCGTCGTGCTCGAAGTGGCTGCAGGCAGGCAGGACGACGTCGGCCCAGGCCATGCTGTCCGTCATGGCCACGTCGCAGCCCACGACGAACAGGTCCTCGCGGCCGAGGCCGCGCCGAAGGCGGTTCTGGTCAGGATGCACGATGAGCGGGTTGTGGTTATAGATGAAGACCGCCTGGATGGGCGGAGAGAGCTTTGGGTCGAGCAGGTGGGCGCCGACGTCGACGATGTTGAAGGTGCGCGTGCCGGGCGGGACGAGGTCAGGGCGCTGCAGGCGCCTCGGGGTTTTCGGGAACGCGAACCCCGCCCCGTTGATCAGCCCGCCCCCCGGCACCCCGAACTTCCCCGCCAGCGCGGGCAAGGCGAAGATCGCGCGGATGCCGCTGCCGCCGTTCCGGTTGCGCTCGAGGCCGTTGCCCACACTGATCGCCGCGGGCGAGATCGCCTGGTACCACTCGGCGAGCCGGCAGATCTCGGCCTCGGCCACACCGGTGATCCCCGCGGCCACCGCGGGCGGGTAGAGACGGGCCGCGGCCATGTAGTCCTCGAAGCCTTCTACGTGGCGAGCGATGAACGGGCGGTCGAGCCCGCCTCGCCGCTCGAGCTCGGCCGCGATCGCGAAGGCCAGCACCACGTCAGTGCCGGGGCGGAGGGCCAGGTGCAGGTCGGATTGCTCGGCCACTTTGGTGCGTCGAGGATCCACGACCACGAGCCTCGCGCCCGCCCGGCGGGCGGCGTTGATGCGCGGCATGAGGTGCAGGTTCGACCAGGTGACGTTGTTGCCCCAGACCACGATCAGGCGGGCCTGCTCGGCCTGCTCCGGCCGGATGCCCGGAACCGGACCGAAGGTCCCCACCCAGGCTTCGGTCCGGATCCCGCCGCAGAGCGGCTTGCGATCGAGGAGGCTCGCGCCGAGGCGATGGAAGAAGCGGAGGTCCATCGAGCCTCCGGCGAGGAAGCCGTGGGGACCTGCATAGTTGAGGGGCAGGATGGCCTGCGGCCCATGGGCGGCCATGATGGCCGCGAAGCGCTCGTGGATGACGTCGAGCGCTGCCTCCCAGGTGATCCGCTCGAAGCGCCCTTCGCCCCGGCCACCCACCCTTCTGAGCGGTGCGACCAGGCGGCCCGGGCCATGGACGAACTCCGGATAGAGCCGCGGCACCTTGGCGCAGAGCACACCTTCCGTGAATGGATTGGCCCGAGACCCCCGGATGCCCGCGATCCGGTCGTGTTCGATCGTGACCTCGAGGCTGCAGGTGTCGGGGCAGTCGAGGGGACAGACGCTGGCTTGCTCTCGCCTCATCCCATGCTCTCCGCGCCCCTCAGAATAGCGGAGCGATGCGCACGAAGTCCATGGCCCGCGGAGAGGCTCCTCGTGGATCCCCGCCGTCCGCTACTTCAGGCCGACCGACTTCAGGAACGGCTCGTTCGAGCGCTCGCGGCCCAGGAAGCGGTGGATCGAGTCCTCCGCATCGCGCGAGCCGCCCACCGCGTAGATATCGTCGCGGAGGCGCCGGCCCACCCCCGCGTCGAGGAATCGGTCGGGGGCGCTCTCGAAGACGCTGACCATGTCCGCGGCGATGGCCTCGGACCAGAGATAGCCGTAGTAGCCGGCGTCGTATCCCGTGAGGTGGCCCCAGTAGGCGCCGAGGTGCCCGCCCTCCGGGATCTTGAGGAAGGTGCCGCCGTACACGTCGTTCAGGATCACGCGCGCGTCCTTGGCCGCCCCCGCCGGGGGGGCGGCGTGCAGCTTCAGGTCGGCGAGGGCGAGGGCGATCTGCCGCCGGTAGAAGGTGCCCGACGTGGCCAGCTTCGCCGCTTTCATCTTCTCCAGGAGCCCGGGATCGATCTTCCTGGCGGGGTCCCGGTAGTCGGCGGCGAAGCCGTTCAAGACGGTGGCGTCCCAGACCCAGTTCTCGAGCATCTGGGAAGGGGCCTCCACGAAATCGCGGGGGACGTTCGTGCCCGCGAACTGCGAGAAGCGGGCGCGGGTCAGCATCGAGTGCAGGCCGTGCCCGAACTCGTGGAAGAGCGTCTCCACCTCGCGATGGTCGAGCAGCGAGGGCCGGTCCGCGGTGGGGGCCGCGAAGTTGCAGACGAGGGCGACCACCGGCCGCTGGTAGCGCCCGTCCGGAAGCTGCCGGCCGTCGACGATCCCGAACTGCGCGAAGTGGTTGTACTTCCCCTCGCGGGGAAAGTTGTCGAGGTAGAAGAGCCCGAGCGGCTCGCCGGTCCGGGCGTCGAGCGTGGCATAGAGGTCGACCCCGGGGTACCAGGGATCGGGGTTCTGGAGCTGCTCGAACTTCAGGCCGAAGATCCTCTCGTAGACCGCGAACATGCCCCGGAGCACGCGATCGAAAGGGAAGAAGACGCGGAGCTGCTCGGTGTCGACCGAGTACTTCTCCTTCTTGAGCTGGTTCTCGTAGTAGCGCCAGTCCCAGGAGAGGATCTGCGCGCTCGGGTCGCCGGTGTCGCGCGCCTTCATCCGGCGGAACTCCAGAAGCTCCGCCTGGAACTTGGGGTCGAGGCCGCGGCTCAGGTCCTCGAGGAAGGCGGTGGCCCGGGCCGCGGTCTTGGCCATCCGGGGCTCGATCTGGTAGTCGGCCCAGGAGGCGTAGCCCAGGAGGGCGGCGATCTGGTCGCGCACGGAGACGATCTCGTCGAGGAGGGGACCGTTCTCCTTCTGGGCCAGGGCGTGGTACGCGATCTCGAGGGTCTTGCGCGTGGCCTCGCTCTTCGCGTTCATCATCACGGCGAGCCGGTGGGGGGTCACGTTGGCGAGCACCGCGTACCTGCCGTCGGGGCGCTTCACCGACTCGAGGAAGTCCACGGGCACGCCGGCGAGCTCCTCGGCGGTGAAGACCAGCTCCGCCTTGGCGGAGGAGATGTTGCGGTCGAACTCGGTGGTGAGCCGGGCGAGCCGCTTCTGGAGGGCTTCCACCTTGTCCCGGGTGGGCTTGTCCAGGGTGAGCCCGGCCCGCCGGTAGTCGCGCATCGTGTCCTGGTGGAGCTTGAGCGGCTCCCCCTCGAGCCGGGGACGCTTTCCCGCCTCGTAGGCGTCCGCGAAGGCCTTGACCGCCTTGTACACGTCCTCGCGATACGTGACGCCCACGCTCCATTCCTGGAGCACCTGGATCTGGGCGGTGGCCGCGTCGCGCATGGACGACTCGGGCTCCGTCTCCTTCATCAGGTAGATGCGGCTCGCCGCGGCGTTCACGGGAGAGCCGATGGCGTCGAGGGCGCCCACAGTGGAATCGAACGTGGCCTGGGCGGGATCCTGGGCGGCGAGGGCGTCGAGCTTGCGGTTCGCCTCCGCGATCACGGCCTTGGTGGTGGCCTCGATGGCCTCCGGCGTCGGCTCGAACACGGGCAAGGCGATCACGGCCCGGTTCTGCGTGGCCGCGGGCTGGAGGTCGGCCACCGTGCGCAGGAGCTTGCCCGGCGGGGGGGCCGCGGCCTCGGCGGCCAGGAGGGGCCTCCCGAGCAGGAACGCGGTCATCATCAAGCCGCCGAGTCTATCGCACATGCCGTTCCTTTCCTCGGGACACAAGGCTCCAAGCTATCACCAGAGTCCGACAATGGTGGTGCCCCGGCCATCCCTTGCCTGAGTACGACCGTGGCGTGTAGGGTCTTGCCAACCCGATGACACCGTGGGTCGCCCTCCTGGGAGCATTGGCCGTGGTCACGCTCGTGGCCGGAGGGCGGACCTGGCTCGACCGGCGCGGGCTGCGGTCGGCAAGGGCCATTCGCCGCGAGTTCAAGGCCCGCATCGACCGCTTCAAGTACACGGACAAGGCCCGCATCCGCCATGCCCTGATCGAGGACGCGGAGGTCGCGGCCGCGGTTCGGCATCACGTCGAGGACGCGGGCGGGACGGAAGCCGAAGCCTGGAGCCGGGTCCGGGCCTACGTCGAGGAGATCGTCCCCGACTTCAACCTGATCTCCTACTACCGCCTTGGCTACGGCGTGGCGCGGCTCCTCATCCCCCTCTTCTACAAGGTGAGCGTGGGCTACGAGGCCCGGGCGGCCCTGGACGCCATCCCCCGCACGAGCGTCGTGCTCTACCTCATGAACCACCGATCGAACGCGGACTACGTGGTGGTGGCCTACGTCCTCTCCGGACGGGTGGCCATTTCCTACGCGGTGGGGGAATGGGCGCGGGTGTGGCCTCTCGAGGCGGTGTTCAAGAGCTTCGGCTCCTATTTCGTTCGCCGGCGTTATCGCGAGCCCCTCTACCACAAGGTGCTCGAGCGATACGTCCAGCTCATCACCCGCAACGGGGTGACCCAGGGTATCTTCATCGAAGGCGGCCTCACCCGGGACGGCCGATTCCGGGAGCCGAAGCTGGGTCTGCTCGACTACCTGATCCGCACGAAGGCGGAGCCCGGCTTCGATCGCCCGCTCCACATCATCCCCGTGGCCCTCAACTACGACCGCGTGCTCGAGGACCGCTCGCTCCTGCGCGAAGGCCAGTCCGAGGCGGAGCGGCTCCCCCGCCGCGAGCAGGTGCGGGAGGTCGCGTCCTACGTCGTCAAGGTCTCCGCGCGCTTCCTGCTCCGCCGCGCGCGCCGCTACGGGCGGGCCTGCGTGAATTTCGGGGCGCCGCTTTCCGTGGACGACTGGCTGGCCGCGCGACCGGGAGTGCTGGCCCTCCCCCGGGAGGCGCGGCTTCCGCGGCTCCAGGAGCTGGCCGACGAGGTGATGCGCCGCATCGCTGCCGTCATGCCCGTCACCCCCGTGCCCCTCGCCGCCCGGGCCCTCCTCGACCATCCCGCCGACACCATCGACCGCGCCCAGTGGGAGGCCCGCCTCGAAGGGCTCCGGGCCCGCCTCCGTGAGGCGGGCGCTCCCGTGGTCGGCGAAGAGAAGACCACCGCCGAGATCCTGGACCGCGCCCTCGTCATGTTCACGCTGCGCCGGGTGGTGACCCCCGCGGACGACGCGCTCCGGATCGACCGTGGCCAGGACCCCCTCCTCCGCTACTACGCGAGCTCGATCGCCCACTTCCTCGCGGCGCCCCGGGAGCGGTCGTGAAGGCGGGGGAGGAGGCGGGCACGTTCCGTGCGCCGGACGGCGTGCTCCTGCGCTACTCGCGCCGCGGCACGGGAGCGTCGCGCGTGGTGATCGTCTCCCCCGGCATCTTCATGCACCGCGAGGGAGAGGAGCACCGGCTCCTCGCGGCGCGTCTCCTCGAGGTCGCGGACGTGGTCACGATGGACGTGAGGGGGCACGGCGATTCCGGGGGGGCTTTCACATTCGGCGTGCGCGAGCCGGAGGACCTGGCCGCCTTCGCGGCCTCCCTGCGCGGGGAGTACGAGGCGGTGGGAGGGCTGGGCTTCTCCTTCGGCGGCGTCCACACGCTGGTGGCCGCGGCCCGCCGCCGGGTCTTCGACGCGGTGGCGACGGTGGGCACGCCGCACCGGCTCTTCATCCTCGACCACAACTTCCTGACCGCGGGCCTTCTGCGCGGCCTGTCCTACACGCTGCGGCGCCCGCGTCGCCTGACCCGGATCAGCGTGATCCCGCGAGGCCGACCCCCCGTGCCTTCGCGGCTCGTCGCGCAGATCGCCCCCGTGCCCCTGCTCGTCGCCCATGGTGCTTCCGACTGGCTCATCGCCCCTTCACACGCGCGACGGCTCTTCGAAGCGGCCGGGGAGCCCCGCGAGCTGCTCCTCCTCGAGCGGGGCCTGCACGCGGAGAACATCCTCGCCGACGATCCCGAGCCGCTCGTCCGCGCGCTCGTCGATTTCTTCCGGCGGCGCTTGTCCGTGGTAACGTCCTCCGATAGGAGGAGCAATGCAAATTCTTGAACGTCAACACGTTACGATGGGCGCGGTTGCGATCCTCTGCCTGGGTGCTTTGCCCCTTGCGCAGCCCGCGGAAATCCCCGCGGACAAGATCCCGATCACGACCTCGTCGGAGGAGGCGCGAAAGCTCTATCTCCAGGGACGCGATCTCTTCGAGAAGCTCAGGGGGACGGACGCCCGAAAGTACTTCGAGCAGGCGGTGGCCAAGGACAAGACCTTCGCCCTCGCCCACCTGAGCCTCGCCAACACCGCCCCCTCCGCGAAGGACTTCTTCGAGTCGGTGAAGCAGGCAGTAGCCCTCGCCCCCAAGGCCTCGGAAGGCGAGCGCCTTCTGATCTTTGGCTTCGACGCGGGCGTGAAGGGCAACGTCGGCGCCCAGAAGACCGACCTGACGAAGGTGACCCAGCTCTACCCCAAGGACGAGCGGGGGCAGAACGCGCTCGGCGGGTACTACTTCGGACAGCAGGACTACCCCTCTGCCATCGAGGCGTACAAGAGGGCGACCGTGATCAACCCCTCGTTCTCCCAGCCCTACAACCAGCTCGGGTACTCCTACCGGTTCCTCGGCAAGTACGAGGAGGCGGAGCAGACCTTCAAGAAGTACGTCGAGCTCATCCCCGACGATCCGAACCCCTACGACTCCTACGCCGAGCTCCTGATGAAGATGGGACGCTTCGACGAGTCGATCAAGAAATACGAGAAGGCGCTCTCCGTCGACGCGAATTTCGTGGCGTCCTACATCGGCATCGGCAACGATCAGATCTTCATGGACAAGGGCGAGGAGGCGCGCAGGACCTTCGCGCGCCTCGGCGGCGTCGCCCGCAACGACGGCGAGCGCCGCCTCGCCCTGTTCTGGACCGCCGTCTCCTACGTCTACGAAGGGGCCACCGACAAGGCGGTGGCCGAGGTCCAGAAGATGCAGGCGATCGCGGAGGCGGGAGGGGACCTCGCCGCCGCGTCCGGTGACCAGAACCTGATGGGCAACATCCTCCTGGAGTCGGGCCAGCCGGACAAGGCGCTCCCCCTCTACCAGAAGACGGTGGACACGCTGGATCGCGCCAGCGCCCCCCCGGAGGTGAAGGAGGCGGCGCGGCGCCAACTGCTCTTCGACGAAGCACGGGTGGCGCTGGCGAAGGGAGATCTCGCGACGGCCAAGGCGAAGGGCGACGCCTATTCCCAGCAGGCCGCGGTCAAGAAGATCCCCTTCGAGGTGCGCCAGCAGCACCAGCTCGCGGGGCGGATCGCGATCGCGGAGAAGAACTACCCGGTGGCGGTCAAGGAGCTGGAGCAGGCCAGCCGGCGGGACCCGAGGGTCCTCTACCTGCTGGCCGTCGCCCTCCAGGGCAGCGGCGATGCCGCCCGCGCCCGTGAAGCCTGCACGCAGGCCGCCACCTTCAACGAGCTCGGCATCAACTACGCCTACGTCCGGAGCAAGGCCAGGGAGATGCTCGCGAAGGGCTGAACCGGCCGGCCCGACGGAGCGGATACAGGACCGCGAGTGCGGGCACCCCGCAACCGCGGATCAACGAGGGGGGGTGTCCGGGCTCCGCGGAACGAGCCGCACAGCGAACGAGACTCGCTCGCCCGGCCGCCCCTTGAGGCGGAAGACCACGGAGTCCGGGGTCACCGTGACCGGGTCTCCGGACAGCACGGTCAGGGTGCGCGACTCGCCCGTCCGGGACGGCTCGAGGGTGAACTGCCAAAGCCCGCTGCCCGCGGCCTCCCGTAGCGTTCCTTCGACGAGGTTCTCGCCCGCCCTCAGCTCCAGCCTCGAAGCCCCTTGGCCCGAGCTCACCACCACTCGCCGGCCGCCCAGGGTCACGTCGCCCCGTCCCCCGGGCAGGACGAGCGCGGTCCGCAGGGCCCCGGGTAGCGAAGGGTCCCCCTGGGGTGCATCGGAAGAGCGCAGCAGCGTGAAATGGGCGACCACGCTCTTGTCCGCGTCCATGGTCACGACGCAGGCGCCGCTGCCCCCGCAATCCCCCGTCCAGCTCTGAAGGTTGCCGAGGATGGCCTGCGCGGTGAGCGTCACCACCGTGCCGCTCGCAAACGTTGCCGACGCGTTGGCGCAGAGCAGGCCGCAGTTGATCCCGGGCGGCGAGCTGGTGACGCCGCCGAGGATCTGGCCGACGGGGGTCTTTCTCACGTCCAGGGTGTAGCTGGCGGCGGGCGTGGGGGTGGGCGTGGGGGTCGGGGTGGGAGTCGGGGTGGGAGTGGGGGCCGGCGTCGGGGTGGGAGTGGGCGTGGGTGTCGGGCTCGGACTGGGGCTGGGCGAAGGCGTCGGGCTCGGAGTCGGGCTCGGCGTGGGTGTCGGGCTCGGGCCCGGTGTCGGCGTGGGACTCGGACCGGGGGTGGGGGTCGGCTGCGGACCCGGTGTGGGCGTGGGGTCCGAGGGCACGACCGCGACCGCGACTCCGCCGACCACCGCCGCCGCCCCGCCGATCGCGAGCGCCGCCGGAAAGGCGCCGACCGAGAACCCGGCGGGCAGGAGCGGCAGCACCGCCGCCGGGCCGGTGGCGGACAGCGCGGCCACCACGGGCTTCTTGCAGTCCTGCTTCGACCGGACGACGAGGGCCGCGTATTCCTCCGTGCGTGCCGTCGCGGTGTTCCGCAAGGTGGCCTCGACGTAGTAGCGGATGTGGCGGTCGATGAGCGCGCGCGAGGGCTTGGGAAGCACGCCGGTCCAGCACGGCACCCCGGTCTTCATCTCCACGTAGTACCAGGCGGGCTGTCCTTCCGCCTGGAAGTAGAGGCGGCCGCGAGCCACGTCCCGTGAAGGTTCGAGGCAGGCCGGGAGCTGCGGGTACTGGCCGGCGACGATGCAGTCGACCGGCTCGTGGTCGATGGTCGGAACCGGAATGGAATCCGGGTTGGAAGCGGATCCCGCGGCGGCCAGGGCACCCACGCCAAGGACGAAGACGATTCCCGACAGACGGCGAACGTCCACAGGACTAGGTATCAGGCAAAGCGGAACCCGGTCAACGAGCAACCACCTGCATCGTGCTGCGGATCACACCCGGTCGCCCCCAAACGGATCGCGCGGGGCCGGAAAGCGATAGACTGACGGCTCCGCGAAGGAGCCTCTCTTGTCCGACGAAGAGCCCAAGACCGCGTACGAGCTGATCCTCGAGCGCCTCAAGAAGAAGGATCGCGAGGCGGGAGTCGAGGAGCGCCCCCTCACCGACGAGCAGCGGCAGGAGATCCTCGAGCTGCGCAAGGTGTACGAGGCCAGGCTCGCCGAGCGCGAGATCCTCTTCCAGTCGGCGCGCACCAAGGCGGCGGACCCCGACGTCCTGGAGCAGCTCGAGCAGGAGTATCGCCGCGACCGGGAGCGGCTCACCTCCGAGCGTGACCGCAAGATCGAGGGCGTGCGGAGCGCGGATCGCCGGTAGCTCCGCGCCTACTTCTAATCTTTGCTCTCGCGCTCTTCCCTCTTCGGGACCTCCGGCCGGGTCCAGTCGGGAAGCGGATCGCCCCACAGGTAGTGGCCGAACCACTCGAGGTTGTGGCGCATGACCGCGCGCATGGCCCGCGGCTTGCTGATGCCGTGGCCGAACCCCTTGTAGACGATCATCTCCACCGGGACTCCGCGGTCCTCCAGCCCCTGCCGCAGCTCGTAGGCGTTCGGGATGGGCACCCGCCGGTCGTTCTCTCCGTGCTGGATGAGCGTGGGCGTCTTCGCCCCCCGCACGTAGCTCATCGGGGACGTCTTGCGGTAGATCTCGGGGTCGAGCGCGGGGTCACCGCCCAGGTACTGGATCGTGAACGGCGTGATGTCGGTGTTGTAGTAGTAGGTCGCCCAGTTCGAGATCCCGGCCCCGACGGACACGGCCGCGAACCGCGTGGTGGAGGTGGTGAGGAAGGCCGAGATATAGCCGCCCTGGCTCCAGCCCATGCAGCCGATCCGCGCGGGATCCACCCATCCCTTCGCGATCAGGGAGTCGACGCCGGACAGCACGTCCCAGGCGTCTCCCACGCCGAGGTTGCGCCAGTTGAGCTGGCGGAACCTCTCCCCGTAGCCGCCGCTTCCGCGGTAGTTCACCTTGAGCACGAGGGCGTCGCGCCCCGCCCAGACGTCGGCGGGGTAATAGCGCGCGTCGAGGAGCGTCGGCCGGTCGACACCGGTCGGCCCCCCGTGCACGACCACGAGCAGAGGGTGCTTCCGGGTCCCGTCGAATCCGGCGGGCTTGACGAGGACGCCCTCGATCTTGGTGCCGTCACGGCTCGTCCACGACACCACCTCGCGCGACCCCAGCTTCAGGCCCTTGGTCTGCGCGGTCAGGTCGGTTACCTTCCGGCCCCCGAAGGGGGCGACCGGAGACACGAACACCTCGGCGAGCGTGGCCGGCGAAGCGGCGGTGAACGCCACCTGTTGGCCGTCGCGGGACATCGAAAAGGACGAAGCGATGAGGTCGTCGGGGCCCGAGACGCGCGCGACGGCACCGCTCTCGGGGTCGAGCCGGAAGAGGTGGGACGCCGTCCTCTGCAGGGCCTGGAAGAAGATCCCGCGATCGTTCCAAGCCACGAGGTCGGCGTCCTCGTCGAGCCCGTCGGTCAGGGAGCGGGGCTCCCCCCCCGCCGCCGAGACCACCGCGATGCGCGAGTTGCTCGCGTAGTAGCGCGTCTTCCCCATCTGCGACGAGAAGGCGATGCGGCTTCCGTCCGGAGACCAGCGGGGGTCGGTGTCGGGACCGGGCTGGGAGACGAGCCGGGTGACCGTGTCGTCCGCGAGCGTGAGCACGTAGAGGTCCGCGGTCACGCCCTGCACCAGGTCTGGGTTGCGAGTGGCGCTGAACGCGAGGCGCTTTCCGTCCGGAGACCAGGAGAAGTCGCCGACGCTCCACTCGCTCCCCCGGGTGCGCTGCTTTCCGGGGGCGGGCGACTTCAAGGCTTCCTCCAGATCCAGCGTGAAGAGGTGCCGGAAGGCGTAGTCGCGGCGCACGACCTGGTAGTCGCCCAGGTGCTCCTTGCGGTCCTTCCGGGCCGGGGGCTCCGGCTCGTCGGCGGTGAAGGCGACGTTGCGGCCGTCGCGCGACCAGGCGAAGCCCTCGATGTCGCCTTCGAACTTCGTGAGGGGGGTGGCCTCCCCGCCTTCGGGCGAGATCACGAATATCTGGTTCTTGTCGCCGATCCGTTTGCTGAGAAAGCCGATCCATCGGCCGTCCGGCGACCACTGCGGGCTCGTGGCCGATTGGTCGCCGCGGGTGAGGGGGAAAGGCGCTCCCCCGTCCGTCCGCGCCAGCCAGAGCCGGGTCACGAAGGCGTCCTGCTTGAAGTCCGCCTCAATGATGCCGTAGGCCACGAAGCGCGCGTCCGGCGAGATCGAAGCACCCCGCGCCAGCCGAATCGCCAGGATCTCGTCCACGGTGGGCACGCGAGCCGGGGCCTCGTCGGCCTGCCCTCCCGGCGTCGGGAGGAGCAGGAGCAGGGTCACGAGCAGGGTGGGGGGACCACCGGACATGGCGGTCCTACATCCCCGCCGCCTGCGCGCGCTTCTGCACCTCCGGGTCGTCCGGGAACTCCGTACGGAGGGCCTGGAGGGTGGCCGCCGCCGCGTCCCGCTGTCCCTTCTTCAGGAGGGCGTCGAACAGGAGGAGCCCGTGCCGGACCCGGAGGCGCCGCTCCCCCTTGGGCACGCTGAGCCGTGCTAGCACCTCCAGGGCGGCCGCGGGGTCCTTGAGGTCCACGAGCTTCGACTCCGCGACCAGGAGCTGGACGTCGAGGTCGCCGGGATAGCGCCGCACCATTTCTTCGAGCAAGCGGGCGGCATCGCCGGGGCGGCCGTCCTTGCGGTCGGCCGCGAGGAGGTTGAACGCCCCGGCCAGGAAGAGCCGATCGCGGTCCCCGGCCTCGCCGCTGCGCAGGCCCACGCCCCCCGCGTACGAATAGACGACGCTCCCCCCCTTGTTGGCAGTGATGATCAGGCAGACGAGACCCACGACCCCCAGCCCCCCGGAGGCGAGGAAGACGGGACGCTCCCGGTCGCGGCGCTTCAGGAACAGGCCCACCGCCTCGAGCGCGCCCACGACCACGAAGAGGCGGGCCGTCCACTCTCCCCAGGACTCGTGGCTGTCGATGGCGGCCGCGGCCCAGGGCAGCGCCCCCACCACCCCGCTCGCGGACTCCCCGCTCTCCAGGGCGAGGAGGGCGAGGAGGGCGCCCACGATCAGGAAGAGCGACGCGGCCTGGGAGGAGAAGGGGGCTCGTCCGGCGAAGGAGAGGGCCCTCAGCACCGCCCCCGCCACCAGCCACGCGATCACGAAGTGGACGACCACCGGATGCCAGTAGCCCAGATCCATCATCATCAGATCACCGTGCCGTCGGGGATGACCGCGTTCTTGGGGACGATCACGATCCCGTCGCGGATGAAGTAGTCCTTCCCGTCTTTCTCGAGCTCCCCCGCCTCGTTGACGATGCGCACCCCGCGGCCGATCCGGGTGTTCTTGTCGACTATCGCCTTCTCGATCACGGAGTCCGCGCCGATGCCGAGGGGGGGGAGGCCGCGCGCGCTCGTCCGCTCGATCTCGTCGATCGTCTCGTAGTAGTCGGCGCCCAGGACCAGGCTGTTGCGGATCTGGGCCCCCCGGCCCACCCGCGTGCGGATGCCGAGCACCGCCCGCTCCACCTCCGCCCCCACGAGGATGCAGCCCTCGGAGACGAGCGAGCTGCGGACGGTGCAGCTCTCCACCTTGGTAGCGGGCAGGAAGCGGGGATGGGTGTAGACGGGGCGGGCCGCGTCGTAGAAGTCGAAGGGGGGGACGGCGTCGGTCTGCGCGAGGTTCGCGTGGTAATAGGAGCCGATGGTCCCCACGTCCTCCCAGTAGCCGCGGTAGAAGTGGGCGTGCACGCGCATCTCCCCCAGGGCCCACGGGATGACGTTGCGGCCGAAGTCGACGAGGGCGGCATCGGCGAGCGCGCGCTCGAGGGCGTCGGCCCCGAAGACGTAGATGCCCATGGAGGCCAGCCAGCCCTTCCCCTGGCCGGGGATCTCGGACTCCAGGGCGGCGAGCCGCTCCGCTTTGGGCTTCTCCTCGAAGTGCACGATACGGCCCTGGCGGTTCACCTTGAGGATGCCGAAGCCCGAGGCCTGCTCCGCGGTCACCGGAGTCACGGCCACGGTGGCGTCCGCGACGTGTCGCCGGTGCGTCTCGTGCATCTTCCGGTAGTCCATCTGGTAGAGCTGGTCGCCGGAGAGGATCAGGATGTCCCGGCCGCGATGGGAGCGGAAGTGGCGGAGGTTCTGCCGCACCGCGTCCGCCGTGCCCTGGAACCACTCGGGGCTCTCCTCCGTCTGCTCCGCGGCGAGCACCGTCACGAAGCCGGAGGAGAAGATGTCGAACTTGTAGGTGGAGTTGAGGTGCTTGTTCAGGCTCTCCGAGTTGTACTGGGTGAGGACGAAGATCCGGCGGAGGTTCGAGTTCAGGCAGTTGCTGACCGGGATGTCGATGAGCCGGTACTTCCCGCCGATGGGGACGGCGGGCTTGCTGCGGTGCAGCGTGAGGGGAAAAAGACGCGAGCCGCGCCCTCCCCCCAGGATCACGGCCAGCACCTCGTTCATGGTGGCCGCGGCATTCTTGCACGCGCGAGGCGCGCAGTGTCAAGGCGCACGCCCTCCGGCTCTTCTGCTAGGCTTCCCGCCCATGAACGGCGAGGCGAGCTACGACCGGCCCGGCTTCCTGCGGCGCACCGCCGCCGGGGCCTGGCACGTCCCCGCCGGGTTCGTCTACCTCCTCCGGAACCCCTCCCTCCTCTCCCTGGCCCTCGTCCCCGTCCTCCTCACCGTGGTCTTCCTCATCGGCGGCCTCGCGCTCGGGGTCGCCCTGGGCCCCGTCGTGGACGCTCGCTTCGCCCCCTCTCCCGACCGGATGTCTCCGTGGCTGGTCCTCCTCGCGAGCCTCCTCCTCTGGGTGGGAACCATCGGAGCCTCCGTCGCCCTCGGATTCGCGGTGGCCATCCTCCTCGCCGCGCCCGTCCTCGATCTCCTCTCCCGCCGGGTGGAAGCGCGGGTGCGCGGGCGCGCAAACGAGGAGGACAAGGGGCTCGGCTTCGCGGTGGGCCAGTCGCTGCTGGGGGCGTTCTACTTCCTGCTCGCGGCCCCCGGCGTCTTCCTCCTGGGCCTCATCCCCCTCCTCGGCCCGATCCTGGCCGCGCTGTGGGGAGCGCGGGGGCTGGCCTTCCAGTTCACCGACCCCGCGCTCGGACGCCACGGCCTCTCCTTCCGCGAGAAGCGAGCCTGGCACCGCCGTTGGCTGCCGGAGAGCGAGGGCTTCGGCCTCGCGGGCATGGTCACCCTCCTCATTCCCCTGGCGAACCTGCTGGTGGGGCCGGCCCTGGCCGCGGGGGGAACGCTGCTCGTCCTGGAGCTCGAGGATCTCGAGCGGGACGAAACGAAAGCGGCGGCCGATCGTCCGGCCGCCGCTCCCGACCCTTCCGCCTGAACCTTACGTGGTCTCGCCCCCCCGGGCCCGCGACTCGGGAGCGGCGAGCTTCACCGAGAGATCGACGGGACGGCCGTCACGCTGCACGGTGATGACCACGCTCTTGCCGCCCTCGGCCTTTCCTACCTGGTCGCGCAGGTCGTCGCCGTCCTCGATCGTCTGGCCGTCGAACTTCACGATCACGTCCCCCGCCCGAAGCCCGCCCAGGCCCGCGGGGCCCTCCTCGTCCACCGAGGTCACGAGCACGCCCTTGTCGACCTTGAAGTACCGGGCGAGCTGGCCGGTGAGCTCCTGGTACTCGATCCCCAGCTTGCGCGGGCCGTGGTCGCCGAAGAACTTGAAGGACCGGCCCTTCCCGTCGAAGCGGAACATGTCGGCCACCGGGGGGATCGGCGGCATCGGGGGTACGGGCGGCATCGCCGGCTCCGCCGCGAACGGGATCTCGACATCGAAGTCCCCCACGTGCACGCGATCCCGGCCTTCGGCGAGGGTGGCGGAGAGCTTCTGGAGGGCGCCCCCGCGGCTGACCTCCAGGGCCACCGTGCGCCCGGCGGGCGTCTCCCGCACGAGCCGGGCGAGCTGGGCCGCGCTCTGCACGGTCTCGCCCTCGTAGCGCAGGATCACGTCCCCTTCCTGCAGGCCCGCCTTCTGGGCGGGGGTTTCGGCCGAGACCGACTTCACGATGGCGCCGCGCTCCGCGGGAAGCCTCAGCCGGGCCACGTCCTCCTTGTCCACGTCTTGCAGCCGCACCCCCAGCTTCCCTCCGCCGGACCGGACGATATCCACGCGGTGGTCGAGCCTCTTGACCTTGTCGTCTTCCGCCCCCACCGCGGGGCTCATCGCGATCCCGGCCGTGATCAGGGCCAGGATGCCCAGGGCCGTCGCCGTCCTGCGTGACATGTCGCCTCCTCCTCCAGGTCTCGTCGTCTTTCACGGCTTGAGACGCCGGAGAGCTCCCGAAAGTCGGGAGACGCCTGACTAGACGGGAGCCTTCCCCCCGGGGATGGTCGCGCCCGCGAAGCCCAGCAGGATGACCGCCGCGCAGATCGTGGGAGGCAGCGGGAAGTAGCGGTAGCTGACCGCGAGGAGCGCGAGGGCGCCGAGCGCGCACACTGCGGCCACCGCCCGCATCCAGGGCTCGCGGCCGGCGCGGCTCACGAGGAGGAGGGTCACGACCCCCAGCCAGGCGAGCAGGAGGCCGTAGCAGAGGCTGAATCCGCTCAGCAGCTCCTGCATGGTGAGCTGCACTCCCAGCACGTCCGCGCGATACTCGGTCATGAGCTTCCGGAGCGTGGCCTCCGTCTCGTTGCGCGGCGCCGCGCCGCCCTGCAGGTGCCCGATCAGGTGAAGGCAGGCGGTCACGAGGCAGGCGATCGCACCGACACGGAAGAGGATGCGCTGGAGCTTCGTCATGCCGGTCCTCCCTGACGGGACGACGTCCCGCTAGTGAACGGTGCCTCCGCCACCCTGGGAGCGCTCGAGGAGCAGGAACTCCAGTATCTCCAGGAGCCGCCCGTAACGGGCCGCGATCGTATCGCAATCGAGGAGGGACTGCTTCTCCACCGGCGAGAGGTCGAGGCTCTGGGCGAGCGCGTTCACGAAGAGGTCGGGCGGCAGCTCGGCCTGGAGGACGAGGGAGACGGATCCCTCGGAGGAACGGCCGAGGGCGGCGAGCACGGCGCGCCGCTTGGCCTCCACCTCCGCGGGATCTCCGGGATCGTCGGGGAGGGCCTCCACCGCGGCCAGGCGGTACGGCTCGCCCTCGTGCTCCGCCCGGATCCGGAACCGCGTCTCCCCCCGCAGCAGGATGTTGTAGCGCCCGTCCGCGAGGGGCTCGTTGCGCTCAATGATCCCCGCGCACCCCACCGGGTATACGAGGGGACGTCCCTCGTAGTCCGCTTCCCAGCCCGGCTGCAGGAGGGCCATGCCGATCGTCTGGTGGGTGGCCAGCGCGTCCGCCACCATCTTCCGGTAGCGCGTCTCGAAGATGTGGAGGGGCAGGGGCATCTGCGGAAACAGCACGACGTTCGGCAGCGGAAAAATCGGGATGAGGGCGGGCAGGGCCTTCACGCCGTAACCTCCGCCCCCGCCCCCGCGGAGAGCGGCGTCGTCTCTAGCGGCCGATGATCTGGACGGCGAGGTCCCGGTTGCGGGGGCCGTCGAGCTCGGCGGCGATGATCGCCTGGAACTGCCCGAGCACCAGCTTTCCCGCGGAGATGGGGAAGGAGAGGGCGTGGCCGAGGAGGGTGGCCTGCAGGTGCGAGTGGGCATTCTGGCGGTCGCAGTCGGAGTGGAGGGGGTCGTTGTGCCGGTACGCCTCCTCGGGACTGACCACCCGGTTGAGCATGGCCTTCACGTCGTGGAGGAGGGCGGACTGCCATTCGTTGACGAAGAGAGCGAGGGTAGTGTGGAGCGACTGCAGGAGCACGACGCCTTCCTTGATGTCGTGCTTCTTGAGGATCTCCGCGACCCGCTCCGTGAGGTTGTAGAGCTCGAGCCGCTTGTCCGTGGCGAGACGGAAGGTCTCGGTGATCACCCGCAGCGTCTCCAGGCGCGGCCCCGCCTTGGGCGCCTCGGTCTCTTCGGAAACTTTCATTCGCGTGGCCCTCGAGAAGCGCGGATCGTCAGCGGGGGGCGGCGCCTGTCGCCCTTTCTCCCGCGGGGAGGCCGGAAGTCCGGTCCCCCGATCACGTCAGTGCTGGTGGCCTTCGTGGTGGCCCTGGCCCGCCCCTTCCCCGCCCCCGGCGTTGAAGGAGTGGCCGCAGCCGCAGGTCGAGGTCGCGTTGGGGTTCTTGATCGCGAAGCCGCCCCCCATGAGGTCTTCCTTGTAGTCGACCTCGGCGCCCTCGAGGTAGCGGAGGCTCATGGGGTCGACGATGACCTTCACGCCCTCCTTCTCGAAGATCTCGTCGCCCTCGGCCGCCTCGTCGAGGACCATCCCGTAGGAAAAGCCGGAGCAGCCCCCGCCCTGGACGTAGATGCGCAGCCCGCCCTGGGGGATGTTGTCCTTCTCCTGCTCCAGGATGCCCTTGACCTTGGCGGCCGCGTTAGCGGTCAGGTTGATCATCGGAATCTCCTCGTCGGCTTTGGTCGCGTCCCCGGGGAGCCCGGATCGACCAGAGACGAACCGATTCTACCGCAATTCTGGACTTTTCCGTGAAGCTTGAGAGGCGGTCGGGCCCCATCGCCAAGCCCCACTATAATTAAGGTTTGCCGCGGAGGGCATCCCTGGACGAGTTGGAAGCACTCGAACAGTTGGAGGGGTCGGATCTCGTGCGCCGCGCCGTCGCTTCTGGCCTCCGGGGACGCGGAGGAGGCTGGTTCCCGGCCGGCCGCAAGTGGCACGCCGTGCGCGTCGAGGGGGGCGAGCCCGTGGTCGTGGCCAACGGGGCCGAAGGCGAGCCCGGCTCGGTGAAGGACCGTTACGTCATGACGCGCCGACCGGCGGCGGTCGTGCGCGGGCTGTGCCTGGCCGCCCGGGCCGTGGGCGCCCGCGAGGCCGTGATCTTCCTGAAGGCGTCCTTCGACGCCCCCGCCGCCGCGCTCGCGGCCGCGGTTCGGGAATCCCCGGGGGACGGCCTCACCATCACCCTCCGGCGAGGCGACGACAGCTACATCACCGGGGAAGAAACGGCGCTCCTCGAGACGCTCGAGGGCCGACGTCCCTGGCCCCGGCCCAAGCCGCCGCTGCCCGCGGCGGTCGGCCTCCTCGGCCGGCCGACGCTCGTGCAGAACGTGGAGACGCTCGCCCGCGTTGGCGAAGCCCTCGCCGATCCCGCCGAGTTCCGGCGGACGGAGAAGACGCTACGTGTCGCTTTGGGGGGACGTCCGTCGCCCGGGGCTATACGAAGTGGCCCTGGGGAAGTCCCTGCGCCGTCTACTCGAGGAGGAAGGCGGAGGGGTGCCGCAGGGTGTGTCGCTCGTCTTCCCCGCGGGCCCTTCCGCAGCGCCTCTGACCGTCGCGGACCTCGACACGCCGCTCGACCCCGAGGCGCTGCGGGGCGTGGGATCGGCCCTGGGCACGGCCTCGATCCTGGTCGTGGCCGCGGACGTGTGCCCGATCGCGATGGGGGCGTCGCTCGCGGGCTTCTTCGAGCGCGAGGCCTGCGGGCAATGTCCGCCCTGCACCATGGGCACCGCCAGCCTCGCCCGCATCCTGCGCGCCCTGGAGTCGGGCGACGCGCGCGGCAAAGACCTGACCGACGTCGCGGAGGTGGCCGGCTTCATGACCGACCACGGCTACTGCGCGCACAGCCGCACCGCCGCGGCCTCCGTGCGCGGCCTCCTGCGGCGCTTCGAGGCCGACGTGGCCGCCCACCTCGCCGCCGGCCGCTGCCCGCGCGAGGGCGTGCGCCGGACCGACCCCTTCGCCCCCGGCTCGCCCGAGCGCGCCGCGATCGAGGCGGTGCTGTGACCGGCGTCTTCTTCCTGTTCCTGCTTCACTTCGCGGTGGGCCTGCTCGCGGCCCTCCTGTTCGTCCCCGACCGGGCCGGAGACCGCTTCTTCCGTCTCTCCGCCGCCGCCGCCGCGACCATGCTCACGTCCGCCCTGTGGCTCGTCTACCGGCGGTTCGGGATCGCGGGCGGCGCGGGCGCTCCCGGCGCGTCCCGCTACTCGTCGGTAATCGGCCTCGCCTTCCTGTCGCTGCTCCTCACCGTCTGCTTCAACCGCGCGTGGCAGCTCGATTGGAACACCCTGCGCGTCCCCACGCTCGCGGGAGCGCTCGGCGCCGGCGTGGGAGCGATGCTCCTCCTGGCCCCGACGCCGCTCGTCGCCGCCGCCGACCTCAGCTCCGCGCTCCTGCTGGGGGCGGCCGCCGCGGCCATGATCCTCGGCCACTACTACCTCGTGGTCCTCGACCTCCCGATCACGGCGCTCCGCCGCCTGACCGTCCTCCTCGTCGTCGCAGTCTTCCTGCGCGTCTTGACCGTGGGGCTCGCCTTCGTGGGCCCGGTGCACGCGGGCTACGAGGAAGCGCGCCTCGTGGCCACCGGCCTCTGGAGCGCCGACGGCGTCTTCGTGTGGATGCGCCTCCTCTTCGGCCTCGCGGGACCGATCTCCCTCCTCTGGTTCGTCTGGAAGACCGTGGAGATCCGATCGACCCAGTCCGCGACCGGTATCCTCTATGTACAGCTCTTCCTTGTGATGGCGGGAGAGCTCCTGGCCAAGTACCTGCGCGTAGCCGTGGGATTCCCCCTGTGAGACCGCCGGTTCACGAGATCGCGTTCGCCTGCCCGAAGTGCGGCAAGGAGACGACGGCCGGCCTCGACGGCCGGGGCACCTGCACGGGGTGCGGTACGGAGACGGCGCTCGACCTGTCCCCCGGCCTCCGCGAGGGCCGCGCCGTCGACCGCTGCCCGGCCTGCGCGGGCGAGCAACTCTACGTGCAGCGCGACTTCAACCAGAAGGCCGGCCTCGCGGTGGTCGTGGTCGGGGCCCTGCTCGCCCCCTTCACTCCCTACTATGCGAGCCTCTGGGTGGCGGCCACCGTCGACGCGGTGCTCTACCTCCTGCTGCCCGAGATCACGGTCTGCTATCGCTGCCAGGCCCACTTCCGCGGCTTCCCGCGCAACCCGAAGCACGAAGCCTTCGACCTGCACATCGCGGAACAGTACCCAACGAAGAGGTAGTCCCCCGCCCGTCACTCCGCCTTCGACCTTCCTCGGGAGAGGACCTCCTCCGGCAGGCCTTCTGGCTACCCTCGCCCAGGTATCGCCGAGAGAGGAATGTGCATGACTCATGCTCCCGTCGGTCCCACACCCCGTCGCTCGGAGGTCCCGCTCGAAGCGCTGACGCCGCCCCCGTGGCTCAGATGGGAGGACGTCATCAGAGGCCGGCCAGAGGGCACGAACGTTTCTCCGGTCGCGCCACCCGCGCGAGACGCGGTGGGGGCGAGCGCGCTCCTTCAGCGCCTACGAACGGCGATCCGTCAACATGGCTATAGCCTCCGCACCGAGAAGTCGTACGCGGGCTGGGTCCACCGCTTCCTGGCGTTCCACCGGTCCCGAGACGCGGAGCACCTCGGCGTGGCCGAGGTCCGGGCCTACCTCACTCACCTGGCCGTCCGTCGTCGGCTCAGCAGCTCCACCCAGAACCAGGCCTTCAGCGCTCTCCTCTTCCTGTTCCGGGAGGTGCTCCACCGAAAGCTCAATGACCTCCAGGACACCCCGCGCGCCAAAGGCCCCGTGCGGGTGCCGTTGATCCTGTCGCGATCCGAGGTCCGGGCCGTACTCGATCATCTGGGAGGCCGCCCCAAGCTGATCGCGGGCCTCATGTACGGCGGCGGCCTCCGGCTGCAGGAGTGCCTCTCTCTGCGCGTCAAGGACGTCGACTTCGATCGCCGAGTGCTGGTCGTGCGCGACGGCAAGGGTCGCAAGGACAGGGAGACGGTCTTCCCCAGAAAGCTCCTCGACCCGCTGCGCCAGCACCTCGAACGGGTGCGCTCGCGCCACGAAAGGGATCTCGCGGACGGCCGCGGAGCGGTCACCCTTCCCGACGCCCTGGAAAGGAAGTACCCCCGAGCCCCGTGGGAGTTCGCCTGGCAGTGGCTGTTCCCGGCCGCCCGCGAGTTCGTAGGCACCCAAACCGGAAGCCTGCGGCACCACCACCTGCACCCCACGGTCATGCAGCGGGTCTTCCGGGACGCCGTCCGCGCCGCCGGCCTCACAAAACCCGCGACCAGCCACAGCCTCCGCCACGCCTTCGCCACCCACATGCTCGAAGCGGGCTACGACATCCGAACCCTCCAGGAGCTCCTCGGCCACCGGGACCTCAACACCACAATGATCTACACCCACGTCACGACCGTCGGCGGCAAGGGAGTGAGGAGCCCCCTGGACGACGAGCCCTGACGACCCTCCCACTTCGCGAGGTCAACCAATTGGGCAGCTACACTCAATCCAGCGCACCTCCCCAAGGAGCCTCCCGCTCCCCCCTCCGGAAAGTGGTTCCTATCCAAAGGTTTTCCGCCGTCGCCTGGTACTCTGCCCTCGTCGAGAAACTCCCCCAAGCCGGCGCTACGCCTCCAGATTCGCTAGCGTGCGTTACGATTGGCAAGTTCTGCTGAATAAGTTGTTGGGCCGACACAGGCGAGAAGGCCGAACAGTCGCCGCGCTAGACTCCGCGAACTGAGGGCAGTGTCGTGCGACAGTCGAATGGTTGGATAGACCGACTGCGAGCCACGCTTCAGACTCCCATCCCACGTCCAGGCTGGCGGAGGTTTGGCCTAGGGGCGGCGCTCCTGCTCGCGTGGAAACTGGCCGGCTATCGTCGGCGAGATCCCTTTACGTTCTGGGTCGAGGATGTCGGGTTGACGGCTTTCATTCTGGCAATCTGGGCGCTTGTACTCCTGACCGAGTCCGGCAAGCCAAAGGTGGCTCCAGAGGAGCACTGGACCGCGGGCAAGGCCGGAATCGAGGTATGGATGCCCCTCATGGTGCTCGGTACGTGCATACTTGGCCTCTTCATCCTGGGCATTGCAACGGCCCGATGAAGAGGATTTGAATGTGGCGGCCCAACAAAGCGCTGAAGCTGACGGCGCCGAGCGAGACGGAGCGCCGCAGCTTAGCGCAGTGTTATGCCGACACAGGGGACTTGACCGAGGTACGCCAATGGCGTACAGTCGGTTGTGCGCTTCGTCGAGACCCCAGTCTTCACCGATCTCGTGTGCAGACGGCTCGACGACGACGACTATCGGGCCCTCCAGATCACCCTGCTACTTCGGCCAGAACAAGGTGCGGTGATTCCGGGCTCCGCAGGTCTGCGCAAGATCCGTTGGGGTGCTGAAGGACGAGGCAAGCGGGGTGGGTTCAGGGTCATCTACTTCTGGCACAGGGCTAGCTCCACGTGCTACATGCTTTTCCTGTACCAAAAGAACGAGCAAGGGGACTTATCAGCCACCCAGGTCCGGACACTCGCCCGGCTCGTCCGTGAGGAGTTTCGATGAAGCGTGAGGCTTTCGACCAGCTCGTGCGCAGTGTCAAGCAGGCCGGCCGTATTCACCGCGGTGCTGCCAAGCCGTCTCGGGCATTCTCTTTTGCCCCCGCCGACGTGAGGGCGATTCGGCAGAAGCTTCGCAAAACGCAACGTGAGTTTGCCCTCATGATCGGCGTGAGCGTAGCGACGCTGCGCAACTGGGAGCAGGGTCGCCGGACACCTGAAGGGCCGGCGCTTGCCCTTCTGCGGGTCGCGTCAATGGAGCCGAGAGCGGTCACGAGAGCGCTTCGCGGAGCGGCATAACAACCAGATGCAGCTGACGAGCGGCGCGGCGATGATGGACGCCGCTCGCAGCTGATCTGGGGGTGGTCTCAAGTGAACGACGCAACATTTCGGCGATGATCCGGGCGACGAGCTCGGGGAGGTCGGGATGGAGCGTGAATGGACGGGGAACGCAAGGCGACTGAGTCAGGCGGATCGGTCGGAGATTGAGCGTCTCATTTGGGGCGGTGAGACATTTGAGACGGCGGCCGCGGCCGTGGGCTGCTCGACGAAATCGATTCAGCGGTTTCTAGCCCTTACCGGCGGACTGAAGCGTCGGGTGAAGGAACGCTCTGCGCTACGGCTGTCGCTTGCGGACCGAGAGGAGCTCTCGCGCGGTCTGGTCGCCGGCGACTCTTTTAGGACGATAGCGACGCGACTGGGTAGGGCTCCCTCGACGATCTCGCGAGAGGTTGCCTGGAGCGGGCGCAGCGACTATCGCGCATGGCGGGCCGACCGCGAAGCGATGGAGCGAAGCCACCGACCCAAGCCGGCGAAGCTGGCGGTCGACTCGAGGTTATGTCGGGAAGTCGAGCGTGGGCTACGCGCGCTGTGGTCTCCGCAGCAGATCGCGGCCCGGCTGATCCGTGACTATCCTGACGACCTGGACATGCGCGTGTCGCACGAGACGATCTACAAGACGCTATTCATCCAGGCCCGCGGAGCGCTGCGCAAGGAGCTCACGGCCTGTCTCCGGACGGGACGGGCGCAGCGACGTCCGCATATGCGGACTGAGCAATCCGGTGCCGGCCGGCTCCGGAACATGATCCTGATCAGCGATCGCCCACCCGAGGTCGAGGATCGCGCTGTCCCGGGGCACTGGGAAGGCGATCTCATCATCGGCAAGGGTGGTCGCTCGGCGATCGGGACGCTGGTGGAGCGCTCGAGCCGCTATGTCGTCCTTCTCCACTTGCCGCACGGCCGCACCGCCGAGGACGTGCGCGCGGCGCTGACGCGCCAGGTTTCCAAGCTGCCTGCCGAGCTGCGCCGGACGCTGACCTGGGATCAAGGCAAGGAGATGGCTGACCACGTGCGGTTCAGCACGGACACCAACATGGAGGTCTACTTCTGCGACCCTCACAGCCCATGGCAACGCGGCAGCAACGAGAACACCAACGGTCTCCTCCGCCAGTACTTCCCGAGCAAGGCTGACCTCAGCCTCCACAGTGCCGCTCACCTGAACGCCGTCGCCAGGCAGCTGAACAACCGCCCTCGACAGACCTTGAATTGGATGAAACCATCCGAAGTGTTCTGCCGGACTGTTGCGTCGATCGGTTGAGGACAACCGGTGTTAGGCGGACGCGGCCCGAGAAGAGGAAGGGAAATATGCAGAAGCCAGCGTCGCTTTTCTCCTTGGTCATCTTCTGGCTCATCGCCCTCCTACAGGTGCTACGAATAATCTTCCAGGTGCGCGTAACTGCCGGGGGCGTCGAGATCCCCATTTGGGCCAGCCTCTTCCCGGCCCTGTTCTTCGCCGCCTTGGGGGCGTGGCTCTGGGCGGAACGGCGTGGGTAGCGAGTGGCAGCAGCGTGCACGAGCAAGACCAATTTATTCTCCGAGCGCTCCAAGCTCGAACTGCATGAAGGCGAGTGCATCCGCCGGCCCGGGAAAACGTGTCGAGCGTTGAGTTCAAGAGAGCCGTCGACTTGAGAGCTGCGCGGAGGCGCGATGCGCGAGTCACGACTTCGGGAGATCTACGACAGGACGAAGGGCCACTGCCACTTCTGCGGGGACCCTGTGGTCTTCGAGAGGCGGGGCTGGGCGCCCGACCTGAAGGGATACTGGGAGCTCGATCACCTCATCCAGCGACGCAAGGGAGGCTCACTCACCGCCGAGAACTGCCTTGCGGCCTGCACTCGCTGTAACCGACTACGCTGGCACCGAACTGGTGAGGGCGTTCGCAAGTTGCTTCTTCTTGGCCTTATCGCGCGCGACGAGATTTCCCGGGGTTCGGCTGCTGGCAAGCGGCTTTCGGACCTACGAAAGGAACGACTGTCGCACATTGAGTCGCGTCGAGCGGCGCGGGGGCGAGGGCGGTCTAACAACAAGGTGCAGCGGACGAGCCACGGCTAGAATGGAGGCTCGCCGCTGATCTTGGTGTTCGACGGACACTGCAATGAGCGAGCCCGACGAGACTGCTGGCGACCGTGAAGGTTTGCTGCGGCGCACATCTGAGGTCCTTGGCTCCGCCGAATATCGCCGCGTCGAGACGCCACACTACTCGGTGTGTCATCTGGAAGCACCCGAAGGTGCGGACTATGCCTTCTTGGTCTGGATCTACGACGACGGAGAGCCCGAGATCTCCGCTCGCCTGCGAGACAGCCCAGAGGACTGCTTCTTTTGGGGGCGGCACTTCGAGTTGCCCGACTACAGGTCCGTCGAATCACGGAACTCCGCGTTCCTTGAAATACTCGACCGGGTTGTGACCTGCCCCACGCGGATTACGCAAACCAAAAACTGGCTGTTCTGGGGTTTCCGCTGTGACGCACAAGTCGGGGACACGTGGGTCTCGGTTGGCGGACACTCATCGGCCAGATGGATTCGCGGAATACGCGACACCGGGCGGAAAGAGACCGTGTACTTCAGTCCAGCAGTCCGAAGAAGCGAGGGAGCCGTCGAACAAGGGGATGAAGCTGACGAAGCCCGGTAAACTTCGGAGCTTCGCAACTTAACCGCTGTTCGGCGGACAAGTAGCGGGCGCGGGAGGAGAACATGAAGAGCGCTGTTGCCGTGCGGGCATGTCTTCTCGGAGTCCTCGCCGCCAGCGATCCCATCGCATCATCGTCGATGGCGCGGGCGGAGGACATTAGCATCCTCCTTGTCCCTGCGCGCGACGCCGCACTGCAGGTCAAGGTCTGGAAGCTTGAGCAGGCAATACGCGACAGTCACCGCAAACTTGCGGTTGCGGAGACGCTGGCTGATGCGCACGTCATCATCCAGTTTACGGACTATCGTCGCTCCACGGGAGAGAAAGGCGTGCCGCTCTTCCACTGGGTTGGGCAGGCTAGGCTGCTCAGGCAGCCCGAGGCAATGACGATCAGTGCGACTCCGCTACCCGAGCGCTTCGAGTTCCTCGTCATTGGTGAAGACGGAAGCGAATCGCAGCGAGCACTCAAGTCTCTCGAGCTCATGCTCAGCAAGACACTTCGACCGCGCCGACCGAGAGTCGAAAAGGACGCCACCTGAGCGAAGTTGCCGCCGAACAAAATGGATGAAGCGGACGAAGCCGGCGCAAGCGATGGTGCTTTGCCGCTGATCCATGTGTTCGACGGACGTCTTGGTGACGGGAGGACGCATATGAGAGAACTGCGGCTCGGGTCCGTTCTGGGATTTGCATTCGCCTGCGTGGCGACAGTTGCCGCCCCGTCTATCGGATTCGCTGAGGTTGGCGCACAAGAGCGCGCAGAGTTCGCGGCGTTTCTCGAGAAGGTCACACAGGCCCACGCCGAGTACATTCGAGGCCGCCCAGAGGCCTTCAAGGGGCTGTGGTCTCGCGCCTCCGACGTCACAATCTTTGGTGCCTTCGGCAGTGGCGAGCACGGTTGGGACCAGGTGGGGCCACGGCTGGACTGGGCGAGCACACAGTTCTCCGAGGGCTCACGCGCCATCGAGCCCATTGCGTCTCATGTAGACGGCAACCTCGGTTACGTCGTACAACTGGAGAGAATCCACTTCAAAGTGCCGGGCCATTCTGAGGAGTCACTTCTTGAACTCCGCGTGACCATGATCTTCCGGAAAGAGGCAGATGGCTGGCGCATCGTTCATCGGCATGGAGACTCCCAGATGAAACGCCAAGGAACACGACCCGCGACGAGGTCTGCAGGCGGACACTTTCGACATTCACGTTACTCTGGAGGGTGCCGATCTCGTCTGTTGCCGAGTGAGCGTGTTCGTCGCCGCGACCGACTGCAACTTCCGTCTATTCGAAAATCAACCTGGCTTCTTTGGTAATGACGTGCCCACCTCGTACCAGACGCTCGGGCAGCCGAATTGCCCGGTCCTCGGGGAGGCCCACTCGTGGGCTCGGCGCAGCTTCACCGCCAAGCGAACCAGCCTCGCGACAGCGACGCTCTTCGTTGTGGGTTATCGAAACAACTCATCGCCTGCGCCCTACTCTGTCCGCGTTAACGAAGAGCCGGTCTGTGAGTCAGGTCGGGTTGCCGTCGACAGGCTTCATCGGGTTGCCGGGCTTGCGCCACAAAAAGCGAGGCTGTACTCAGTCTGGGGAGACGAGGCGTCGAAAGCGCAGCGGCAGGCGGGAAGAAGTGGAGTTGAAGATCCTCGCGGCAACGCCGTGTAGAAGGACATCATGACTTGGGCATGTCCGCGGTGTAGTCGGGCGTTTCGTCGGTCAAACCAACGTCATGCGTGCGGAGTCGGCAGCGCCGCGACCCTGCTCGAAGCCAGGCCACCGGCACTTGCCGATCTCTACCGGAAACTCGAGACTACGGTCAGGAGCTTCGGCGACGTGGAGGTAGTCACACGTGACCGGTATGCGCTGTTCCGGACGACCCGCATCTTCGCGGACCTGACGGTAACGCGGGATGCGCTTCGGCTGGTGGTCCACCTCGGTCGCAAGGTGAGCGCACCGCACTTCGTGAAGAGCGGACCAAGCGGCAAGCGCGTCTCACACGTCGCCTTTGTCCGAACCACAGAGGACCTGCGCGCCGTCATGCCTTTTCTGCGTGAAGCGTTCGACCTCGCCATGGGTGAACGGACGGCAGGGCTGGTGGAGCAATCGAGATTCCGTCGAACAAGGGGATGAAGCTGACAAAGCCCGGCGGTGGCAAGAACGGTGTCGGAGCCTTGCAGCTTATCCCCGGTGTTCGACCGACCGAGTGGACCCGAGCGGGTAGGCGCTGCTGCTAGGCTGACGCCTGCTCATGGACGCTCTGACCTTCGAATGGGATCCCGCCAAGGCCGTTGCCAACGTCGAGAAGTACGGTGTGTCGTTCGAGGAAGCGGTCACCGTTTTTCAGGACCCCCTGGCGAAGGTTCACCCGGACCCCGACCATTCGGGGTCCGAGTCCCGGGAGATCCTGATCGGTCATTCCGCCCACCGTCACCTGTTACTCGTAGCATTCACCGACCGACAGGGTAAGATTCGTCTGATCAGCGCTCGGAAGGTCACCCGGCGCGAGCGTCGAGACTATGAAGAGAGCCAGCAAGATGGTTCGTAACTCCTCGGACGATCCGAGGCCTGAGTACGTCTTCGACTACTCCAAGGCGAAGGCGAATCCCTACGCTGCGCGACTCAAGGGCCGCACCGTTGCCGTCGTCCTTGAGCCTGATGTAGCGGCTGCTTTCCCGAACTCGAAGGCCGTCAACACGCAGCTGCGGGCCGTCGTCGCCGCGGTACCGAGGCGCTCCAGGAAACGCGTCCCTCCCCGAAGGCGAGGCGGTCGAACAATGCGCTGAAGCTGACGGCCGAGCCAGATGGAGCGCCGCAGCTTAGCGCAGGGTGGTCTCAAGTGAACGACGCAACACTTCGGCAATTATCCGGGCGCAAGCAGCTCGGGGAGGCCGAGATGAAGCTTCGACGGACGGGCCAGCCTTGACGCTTCAGTCGTGACCTGCGATGGGGTATACCCACCGTCGAATGCTCGGTGACGAACCGCTGACAGCAGGCGTGCCGGCGGGTGAGTGTTGCGTCGACCGATTGAGGACAACCAGCAGTGTTAGGCGGACATGAGGCAGGAGGGTAGATGAAGACGTCCGTCTTCGTCGGCGTGAGCGTGGATGGCTTCCTCGCTCGGCCAGAGGGGGAGCTCGACTTCCTGGATTCAGGGGGTGATGAACCACATGGGTACGAGGAGTTCATCGCAACCGTGGACACGATCGTCATGGGGCGAAAGACCTTCGAGACCGTCCTGGGCTTCGACTTTTGGCCGTACGGCGAGAGGCCAGTTGTGATCCTGAGCAGCCAGCCGGTGGAGTTGTCGAAAGCGGCTAGCCGCGGAGGTCGAGTCGAACAGATGGGCGGCCCGCCTGCCGACATCGCAGCCCGGTTGTCTGGCCGCGGAGCACAGCACGTGTACGTGGACGGCGGCATCACGATTCAGGGCTTCCTCCGGGCCAACTTGGTCAACCGCCTCGTCATCAGCCGTGTCCCCGTGCTCATTGGCAGCGGGATTCCACTTTTCGGCACACTGGTGCGGGACGTTCCACTTCGCCACATCGCCACGAAGGCCTTTCAAAGGGGTCTTGTCCAGAGTGAGTATGAGGTGAGTGCCGCCTAACAACCGGATGCAGCTGACGAGGTCGGCGCCGCTGCGAGGCGGCTTGCACCGTCCTCGCAGCTGATCCATGGGTGGTCTCAAGTGAACGACGCAACATTTCGGCGATGATCCGGGCGACGAGCTCGGGGAGGTCGGGATGGAGCGTGAATGGACGGGGAACGCAAGGCGACTGAGTCAGGCGGATTGGTCGGAGATTGAGCGTCTCATTTGGGGCGGTGAGACATTTGAGACGGCGGCCGCGGCCGTGGGCTGCTCGACGAAATCGATTCAGCGGTTTCTAGCCCTTACCGGCGGACTGAAGCGTCGGGTGAAGGAACGCTCTGCGCTACGGCTGTCGCTTGGGGACCGAGAGGAGCTCTCGCGCGGTCTGGTCGCCGGCGACTCTTTTAGGACGATTGCGACGCGACTGGGTAGGGCTCCCTCGACGATCTCGCGAGAGGTTGCCTGGAGCGGGCGCAGCGACTATCGCGCATGGCGGGCCGACCGCGAAGCGATGGAGCGAAGCCACCGACCCAAACCGGCGAAGCTGGCGGTCGACTCGAGGTTATGTCGGGAAGTCGAGCGAGGGCTACGCGCGCTTTGGTCTCCGCAGCAGATCGCGGCCCGGCTGATCCATGAGTATCCTGACGACCTGGACATGCGCGTTTCGCACGAGACGATCTACAAGACGCTATTCATCCAGGCCCGCGGAGCGCTGCGGAAGGAGCTCACGGTCTGTCTCCGGACGGGACGGGCACAGCGACGTCCGCATATGCGGACTGAGCAAACCGGTGCCGGAAGGCTCCAGAACATGGTCCTGATCAGCGATCGCCCACCCGAGGTGGAGGATCGGGCTGTCCCGGGGCACTGGGAAGGCGATCTCATCATCGGTAAGGGTGGTCGCTCGGCGATCGGGACGCTGGTGGAGCGCTCGAGCCGCTATGTCGTCCTTCTCCACTTGCCGCACGGCCGCACCGCGGAGGACGTTCGCGCGGCGCTGACGCGCCAGGTTTCCAAGCTGCCTGCCGAGCTGCGCCGGACGCTGACCTGGGATCAAGGCAAGGAGATGGCAGACCACGTGCGTTTCAGCACGGACACCAACATGGAGGTCTACTTCTGCAACCCCCACAGCCCATGGCAACGCGGCAGCAACGAGAACACCAACGGTCTCCTCCGCCAGTACTTCCCGAGCAAGGCTGACCTCAGCCTCCACAGTGCCGCTCACCTGAACGCCGTCGCCAGGGAGCTCAACAACCGCCCTCGACAGACTTTGAATTGGATGAAACCATCTGAAGTGTTCTGCCGCACTGTTGCGTCGATCGGTTGAGGACAACGGGGGTTGTGCAGACAAAGGTGGGCGTCGCGGCGATGGCGTCAGCGCACGTCCACTGCTATCAATAGCGTGGCCCCGGGCATGATGTGCTGGTGATGTGGGTCCACCTTCCCTTCCGGCAAGTAATACCACTGGCCGGGCTCCATCTTCCCAAGGGCAGGCAACGAGGGAAGCCTTTGGAGGTCTAAACCAACCTTCGCCAAAGGTTCGGCGGCGAACTCGTAAACGATGTCTTCCCTTGTCTTCGTCGCATCTGTTGCGTAGTGCGTCATGGTGCCCGGACCGCTCTTGAGGCAATACTCGCCGCTCTCCCTGGTTCGGTCGATGGCCATTGCAGGCTTCGCCCGAAGCAAACGCGCGATCGCAAGGATCTCGTCCTTCGACACTCCATCAAGGGCAAGAACATCTGCATACTCGGTTTTCACGCGCTGCAGCTCCTTTGTGGCGTCTGAGCCTCGTGTATCCTGTGGCCGAGTCAGCACAGGGAAGCACAGGAGCAGTCCAACCGCCGTGGAGAGTCGCTGCATGGATCCCTCCTCTTCCTCTAAGCATATCTTATTGCCTTCAGCTGGCTCACGAGGCAAGGCGCCCAGAGGAGAAGTGGGGGCTGCACAACAACGGGATGAAGCTGACAAAGCCCGCGCCGGCTAGAATTGACGCGAGCTTTGCAGCCTATCCCGGTGTTATGTGGTCTACGGGGCGTGAGCAATGGCCTTTTCGGAAATCGAGGTCGCGAACATCGACAGGGCCGTCGGCGGACTCTGCAGGCGACGGACACGGCCTGAGCTGAGGAACAAGCTCAGTTTGGAGTACCGGATCAAGGGTCACGACGTGACGATCTTCGAACGTCGGCCTCATTGGGACGGAACTCACGGCTTCACTGAAGGCGGCGTAGCCAAGCTCAAATTCACACGCAGCACGGGCAAGTGGCGTCTTCTGTGGCAGCGTGCTGACCTGAAGTGGTACGCCTACGAGACTCGCTCGTCGAGTGGCACACTATCGGAGCTCATTTCCGAGGTCGACGCTGATCCTTGGGGGTGCTTCTTTGGCTGAGACGCCACATAACAATGCGCTGAAGCTGACGGCGCCGAGCGAGGCGGAGCGCCGCAGCTTAGCGCAGTGTTGGGCGGCTAGATATCGAGGAGAGCAACGATGGCGAAAGTCACCGGAGTGGGCGGCGTCTTCTTCAAGAGCAGAGGCGACAGCGCCGCGCTGGCAGCCTGGTGTCAGAAGCACTTGGGCATGCCGCTGGAGGACTTTGGGGGCGCGATCCTGAAATGGCCGGACGACAGGGCCGAAGACCGAGGCCTCACTGTGTGGCATATCGCCGAGAGAGAAAGCCAGTGGTTCAGCCCAAGCGATTCTTCCTTCATGATCAACTACCGGATCGACGATCTCGGCGAGATGCTGTCGCAGCTGCGTGCGGGTGGTGTGGAAGTCATACGCGGACCCGAATCGCACAAAAACGGCACATTCGCATGGATCTTGGACCCGGACGGGAACAAGGTCGAGCTCTGGGAGCCGAAGATCTGGGACGACAAGAACAAGGGTGCCTGAGATCCTGTCCTACGCCGCCTAACAAGGAGTATCTGGACTCCTCCGTCAAGAGAAGAATGTTAGTCGTCAGTTCATGGCGCTCCATTGTCGTCGGTCGCTGCCTCAAGTGAGCGCGCGTGTTGGCGAGAAGGAGGGACTGCAAACGTATCTGCGGCCTCTTCTCTGGAGCCTCTTGGGCTCTGGGCCATGATGGAATCCGCGCACGGGGAGCCAATCGTTGAAACGGCCTCGTGGGCCATCATTGTTATCGGCTTTCCCCGTGCCGGTCCGACCTCGTTCGCCATCACTCGCGCTTCTCTTAGCAGCGTACGTGGGTGGGCTGAGCTCGTAATTCGTTTCCATCCTCTAGGCGGCCTTCTGTTCGGGCGCGGGCTCGAAGTCGCGATCGCTCTTCCACACCGCCCAGGCGGTTCTGGCGAGCTTGTTGGCGAGCGCCACGGCGGCCTTGTTGTGGCCGATCTTCTTCTCGAGCCTGAGCGCCCAGCTCCGCAACCGATCCGGCTGCTTCATGCGCTTGGCGTGCCACAGGATCGCACGCGCTCCGTGGATCAGCAGCTGGCGCAGGTAGGCGTCGCCGCGTTTTGAGATCCTTCCCAAGTGTCGATGCTGTCCTGAGGAGTATTCGCGCGGTGTCAGGCCGAGATAGCTCGCCAGGTGGCGACCCGACGGGAAGCGCGAGATGTCCCCCACGAAGGCGTAGAGCGCCGTCGCCGTCAGGAGGCCGATCCCGGGCACCGAGCGCAGCCGCGCGATTACCGGAAGCTGCTTCGCCAGCGCCTCGAGCTGCCTCTCGATCTCCTCGATGCGGGTCGAGAGCGACACGATCTCCTCGCACAGCGCGGTCAGGCTCGGTCGCAGCGCCTCGGGCAGGCTCGAGTCTGCGTCCTGGATGATCTCCCAAGCGTCCGGCAGAACGTGCTTCCGCCCCTCTGGAATGAAGAAGCCCAGCTCCCTGAGCAAACCCCGGAGCGCGTTAATCCTCCGCGTACGCTCCCCCAGCCAGCCCGAGCGCAGCCGATGCAGCGCCCCTAGGACCTGCTGGGGCACTGTCTTGATCGGTACCGCCCGGATCTGCTCGTTCCGATAAGCCTCCAGCAGCGCGTCCACGTCCGTCCGGTCGGTCTTGTTCCTCAACACGTACGGCCTCACGTACTGCGGCGGCAACAAGCACCACGACGTGGCCCAGCTCCTCGATCCGTCGTCCCCAGTAGTGTGCTGAGCCACACGCTTCCATCACCACCGTCGCCGGAGGTAGCTGCGCCATCACCACCAAGAACTCGCACCGCCGCGGACGCTCCCGCCGGGCCACGTGACCGGGCCGGTCCGACACGCCAACCTCGAACACTTCCTTTGCGATGTCGACCGCGACCAGAGTATCGTTCTGCATGATGGGCTCCTCCTTGCTCTCAACAGCAGCGACTCTGGCACATCGATGCCGACTGAGTCGCAGGAGGAGTCCATCTCATCATTGAAGATCCCGCCCGGTAAGCTTCGGAGCTTCGCAGCATAACTCCAGTGTTAGGCCGACTACCGGATCCCATTCGCGGAGTGCGGGCGGCCGAGAATCGAGTACGGGGGGAGCAGGGATGCCAACTTCTAAGGTCCACCCCGCCCGCTCCGTCGTGCCCGCCGCGAAGGCGTCCGCCAAGAAGCCGCCCGCGGCGAAGGCGAAGACGTCCAACTCCTCGAGCGTAGGGAAAGGCTTGCCCCGAAAGGCCAAACCCAAGGGGGCGGCCGCGAAGCCGGCCCTCCTCTCAGGCGGCAACCCTCAGATTGCGAAGGCCGACGGCGACGCCCCCGTGCAGGCCTACATCGCGGCCATGCCGGGCTGGAAAAGCGACGTGGGGCGCCGCCTTGACGCGCTCATCGTGCGCACCGTCCCCGGCGTGCGCAAGGCGGTCAAGTGGAACTCCCCCTTCTACGGAGTCGAGGGCCAGGGCTGGTTCCTCAGCCTCCATTGCTTCACGAAGTACGTCAAAGTGGCTTTCTTCCGCGGCACGTCGCTGCGTCCTGTCCCACTCGGCGAGTCCACGCAGAAGGAAGTGCGCTACCTCGACATCCACGAGGACGACCAGCTCGACGAGAAGCAGTTGGCGTCGTGGATCCGGCAGGCGGCCTCCATCCCCGGCTGGGACGGCGGATCCCCGCGCCACGGCGGAATCCCGCTATAGGATAGAACGTCCGGCGCAAGCGACGTCGCCTCGCCGCTGAACTCCGTGTTCGCCCGACATTGAGGGGAGCGACGAGACAGCGTTCTGGCTATAATCTGGCTAGATGCCGTTCGAGATCGTCCTGGCCCCTCAAGCAGTCGCGGGTCTGAAGGCCCTGAGAGCTGACTTTCAGTCGGGTGTCCGGGATGCCATCGAGCTGCACCTGCGCCACGAGCCGACCAGGGTCAGATGACGTCACGGAAACGACCGTTGAAGTCCTCGCCATCATCCCGAAGGAGCAGGCGGAGGCCTGGCTCGCGGAAGAGGCTACCCCAACCTCGCCGGGTCGCCCTCGCAGAGGTGAAGGACGACCTCTCCCGGTACCTAAGGCTCGCAGCCGACCGGGAGATTCTGATCACCCGCCACGGAAGACCCGCCGGCGTGTTGATCGGTTTCGAAAGCGAGGATGACTGGTTCGAGTACAGGCTTGAGAATCATCCTGAGTTCCTGCGCCATGTCGAGCAGGCACGGGCGGCAATCAGGGCCGGGCTCGGGACCCGTCTGGAGGATATTCCGAAGTAGGTGCGCGAGCGGGCGGACGTTCTAGGAGTCCCCTCGTCAACGGCACCAGGGACGCCTTCCCCTTCTACGTCGCGCCTCCCGCCCAGGAACCCCCAGGCGTACAATCCCCACACGCAGAGAGGCCCGCGGTTTAGTCCAACAGGTTGTTTCCGCAGGCGCGCCACCCTCCCGCGAATGCCTAACTCGCATTCGTGCGCTTACGGAAACAACCCTATTTGTTGGGCCGACCAAGCGAGCGTGGTCAGAGCGGGAGGTAGGACTTGCCATGGCTGGCGAGATGCTGGATGACCTCTTGGCTGGTTACAAGTGGTTCGACCATCCAGATGGCCCGAAGTTTGTCGAGACTCACCGTGACCAACGGTTGACGTCAGCTCATAGTCTTCCTCACCATGAGAGTGACGCTCGCCCAGCGTCTCCTTGTCGTGGTCCATACGGATCGGGCGGACCGGACTCGCATCATCAGCGCTCGCGAGGTAACGCGAGGCGAAAAGAACAAGTATGAAGAAGGTCAAGAGCCAGGCCGCTCACGACGAGATGCGGCCGGAGTACGACTTCAGTGGAGCCGTTCGGGGGAAGTACTACGAACGCTTCCAGCAGGGCTCGAGCATCGTCCTCCTCGAACCGGACGTATCCGCGGCATTCCCCAACTCTGCGGCCGTCAACCAGGCCCTTCGCGCACTCGCGTCCTCGGAGCGCAAGAGCACTCGCGTAATCCGGCGACCTCCGAGTCCGCAGAGGCGGCCGAACAAGCGGGACGCAGGCCGACGAGGTCCGCGAAGGCGGGGCGGCGCGGCCCTCGCAGCTGATTCGCGGTGTTAGGACCGAGGATCTGCAATGGTGAGGTTAGCGGCCGGGAGTGAGTGCATGAATGACAACGCCAGACGCCGAGACGCGATGACATTCAGGGAGCTCGTTGCCTGGGCATGGCAGGAGACTCCGCCGGTTCATAAGAACCGGACGAACCTGATGATCCACCTTGTCGCGGTTCCACTCTTCGTTGCCGGCCATGTTGTCACTGGGGTTGGTATCGTCATCCTGGCGGGCTGGGCAGTGACGCTAGGCCTTGGTTCGATTGTGTTGTCGCTGATCCTCCAGAAGCGCGGTCATGCTCTCGAACGAAATGACGAAGCCGAGTGCCTGAGGACGCATTCCAAGTCGTGCTGAGCAACCGGAGACATAGCTAACAAGGTGTCCGGGGACATACCTAACACTCTCCGCGGAGTGATCCCGCAGTAGTGCTTGTGCGTCCTCGTGTAAAATCGCATCGTCTCCCCCGTCTCGAAGATGGTTGGTTCTGCTCCATAGGGGACCGAGCGTGATTCACAGCGAGTTGAGGTTGCCTCCGTGAGCTTTCGCATCGCAATTGGGCCCTGCCGATGCCGGCACCGGTTCTTTCCGCATCGGCACCGCGTAGTTCGACAGGCCTGCGCGGAGCTCGAGAAGCGACTCGACCACTACCAGGCACTTGGGGTTGCGGCGCTCGACTCTGCGCCGCGCCACCATGCCGAGGTTGTGGAGTTGGAGAGCGGCGCGGCGCACTTCTTCACATACAAGGTGGACCTCTCGCTGACCGAGACCCTGCTTGTAGTGAGCGCAGCCGTGCCGACCCTCTGGCTCCCTACGTACATCTCCTTCCACGGTGTTGGCCACCTTGTTGCAGAAGGGCTAATCTTCTCCTCGGACGGGAGCGTCAGGGAGGCACCCGACGACGTCATGTGGAATCACCGGTGAGAGTCGCGCCCATGCCAGGCGTGACGTTGAGCCGGGAGCCGAGTCGCGTGTCCCGAGGTCGAGCGCATTCTGAGTGTCCTCCGCTTCTTGCACGAGCTCCTGAATACGGACCGGGCGCCCGCCCCCCCCGCCAAGTCCGCCGCAGAGCCATCGAGGCAGGTGACGGGCTCGGCGCAAGCGCGAAGATACCGGAGGACATCGATGGAGACTGTCGTCAACGTAGTGATTGTCGCCTTCGGGATACTCGTGGCAATCGCGGCGGTCGTGGTCCCCTGCTATCTGGTCATCCGTGGACTCCGTGCCGTCGACCGCCGTGCGGAGGATCGCAACGCGCAGCGCCTGCGAACGGAGCATGCCCGTACTCAGCTCAAGACCCCGGGTCGGGAGGAGCGCTCGTTTCTGAAGTCCTGTACCCACTGTGGCGCTTTCTCCATCACGCTGCCCCATCGCGACTCGCTGGGCCGGACATACTGCTCCGAGACTTGCATGGCGTGGCTCGGTGAGGGGCCCCGGACATTCTGCAAACGCTGCGAGTTCGAATCAGCCGCTCAGTCCTCCGGGAATCTGCAAAGAATCAACGGCATCGGGACGACGCTCGGTGGGGGGAGCGAGTCAATTCAAGGCGATACGGGTCTCGCACCTGGCTGGACGAGAAGCGACACCAGTTCGCGGTATTCACCGCGGAGGAAGCGAGGGCCATCGTGAGCTACCTTCGCGGCAAGGCCGAGACCGACGACTTCGCACGCAGCCGAATCGAGGAAGCGATCAGGAACTACTGGAGCGAGCGTGCGGAGTTGGACCGACCTTGAGGAGACCGTGAAAGGACACGCGTGACGAAGGAGTCCATCAATCCGTCATCGGTCTTCCGAAGCCTCGACCATGGCTTTTCGCAGGCGGTGGTCGCCAGCGGCACGAGAACCCTATACGTGTCGGGTCAGACTGCGTGGGACCGTCACAAGCACCTCATCGGCGGCTCCGATCTGGAGGCGCAGGCAAGGCAGGCGTTCACGAATCTGCGAGCCGTCCTCGAGGCAGCCGGGGGCACGCTTGCCGACGTGGTGTCCTTGCGGATCTATGTTGTCAACTACCGACCGGAGCAAGGGCAGGCGGTAGGTGGCGTCTTCAGGGACTTCTTCTCCGGTGAGACGGCGCCCGCGTCAACGTGGGTTGGAGTAGCCGCCCTCGCCGATCCGGGGTTTCTGATCGAAGTTGAGGCGACAGCCGTGCTCGACTAAGGGTGCGTCTGCATGGGCCAGGGATGGCATCGGAGCCTCGCCCGTGATCTGGGTGTGGCGACTCGTCGAGGGGAAGGAGAAGACGTGATGCCGAGAGATCACTCACGGACCTACCTGCTGCTCTTCGGGGGCATCTTCCTCGTCATGTCGGGCCTCCACCTGCTCAGATTCTTCGCACAGCCCCGCGACATCTGGTGGACGCCCAAGGGGCTGAGCGTCCCCCTGGCGGACGCATCGGACCGGGTCGAGGTCTACGTTCGCGAGAGACCTCTGTTGGAGCAGGTCAGAACGGGTCGTATCCAACTCGTGACGGATGCCGGGCCGACACCGGTCGCGTTGTCGGACGTCCGGATGCGGTTCAACAACTGGGACCGCGTGAGAGCACAATGGCTTCCGGGTCTCCTCGTCGCCGCCGCGTGTGCAGGAGCGTCCGGTGTCGTTCTGCTTCTCGGAGTCCTGGGCGGGAGTTCCAGGGGAAGCTCGGGGGAGGGGTGATGTTCGTCTTGAAGACCGTCGTCCTTTTCGTGGTCACGGCACTCTCGGAGATCGTCGGGTGCTATCTCCCCTACTTGTGGCTGCGCAAGGGCGGCTCGGCGTGGCTTCTCCTGCCCGCCGCGTCAAGCTTGGCCTGCTTTGCCTGGCTCCTGACGCTGCACCCAACTGCGGCCGGGCGTGTCTATGCGGCCTATGGCGGCGTCTATGTCGTGGTCGCCCTGCTGTGGCTCTGGAGGGTCGATGGCGTGGCTCCCGACCGCTGGGACTTGCTGGGTGGTGTGGTCTCGCTCGCGGGCATGAGCATCATCATGTTCTCACCGCGATGAAGCGGAGCGGCGCTTCTGGGCGCCGCTCCGGGAGGCATGAAGGGCGGGGGCTGCGGGCCGGTGTTAGACTTCCTTCATGCCGAGAAAGGCGACCAAATGCCTGGCTCAAAGAAGCCCTCGATTCGGTTCTTCCACCCCGCACCCCTCCGCGCCCGCACCAACAGTGTTCTCGCGGCAATAGCGCGGGACGAAGACCCGACCCGGCACGTCGGTGCTCTCTCGAGAGTCGTCGTCGACCTGACCGACGCCGGGTTGGATTACTACTTCCTCAGACCACTCAAGCAGGCGAAGGTGGGCTTTGTATCGCAGCAGACCGCGAAGCTCGGGATGGCCGGTGCGCTGCGGATCGTATCGCCCGTGGTTCACAGTATCCTGGGGGGCGCCAACGCCGCCCAGGTGCGCGTAATCGCGCGTCACATCTCTCAACTCATGTAAGGGCGGCGGACCTGCCGACCCGTGAGCGCGGCAGGGCGGAGACAAGCGGCCGTGCATCCCCTGGCGTTGAGGGGACGCGGGCGTTGCCCTTGCCTGGTGTTGGGCTGACCTTGGAGGCGTATGCGCCAGATCGTAGGGTCGATCGAGGGCGAATACCGGCGCTACAAGACGACGGGGGAGAGGGCGATCGAGCAGCTTTCCGATGAGCAGGTGTCCCAGGGGAGCAGCTCGGGGGGCAACTCCGTTGCCACGCTCGTCTGCCACATCTCGGGCAACCTCGTGTCGCGCTTCACGGACTTCCTCCAATCCGATGGCGAAAAGCCCTGGCGTGACCGTGACGCCGAGTTCGCGGGCCGGGCCGTGTCTCGGGAGGAGCTCCGCGAGAAATGGGAGAACGGCTGGGCGGTTCTCTTTCGGGCGCTGGCCGACCTCGACGACGAAGGGCTGCACGCCGTGGTGAGGATCCGTGGCGTGCCGCTCTCCGTCCACGAGGCCCTGCATCGATCGCTCTCGCACACGAGCTACCATGTTGGCCAGATCGTGTTTCTGGCGAAGGCGCTGCTCGGTGCCCAGTGGCGCCACCTGAGCATTCCTCCTGGCGGGTCGGCGGCGTACAACGCGAATCCCTTTGCCGAGAAACCTCCGCGTTCGTCCCCGTGAGCTACCGATTGCGGGGCCGCCCCGGATCAGCGTTCTGCGAAGAGGCCCGGTGAGAACCGGCTATACCGCCGTCGTCGTGCCGGCAACCGTGGCCGAAGTGTCGTCGCTGCTGAGCGAAGGCCGTCCCGGTGCGCACGTCGTGGAGCTCACGCAGGGCGTCATCGCTCTGGAGACGGCTGAGGGCCAGCACGATGCCGCGGCGTACGCCAGGCTGGCCCTCCAGGCTGCAGACCAGTTCGGAAGCGCCGTGGTCGTGACCTGCCTGCTGCCGCACGCACACCAGTCCGCGCAGGTATTCCGGCAGGGGCAGGAGCCCCACGCCTTCAGCCTGCCCAGCACTGGTCCAAGGGACGCGGAGGCGCAGGATTTCGCTGGCCTCGATCAGAGCTGGGTGGCGGCGCCCCTGGTCGAGGGTCTCGATCTCGCGGGGATGAAGGGGCGCGAGCTCGCGGCGGAGCTCTGCAAACGGCTCGGCAATCACGAACACCCGACACAAGGAGCGCGCGGCGGATAGCCAGGGCGCCCACTAACCGCGAAGATCAAGGAGAAGCCAATGGCGAAGAACAGGGAAGACGCGAGGGCCGAGGGCTTCAAGCGCGGCCTGGCCGGCAAGAATGATGCGGCAGGGGTAACGGAAGGATGGACCGACGACAAGGCCGCCGGGACCGCTCGAAATCAGGGCTACGTGGAGGGCAAGAGAAAGCGGTCGCGGAACGAGGCCGAGAAGAGGGCAAGAGACAAGGAGTAGGTACGCTCGTGCCATAGCGGGCTCGCCGATGGATCAGATCGTCGAGAAGCACCCGGTCCTCAGGGCCTCTTGCGCGCCGCCTCCCGGACCGTCCCGAAGAAGCTCATGATCTTCGGGGACAGGGCGCCGTGCGGGAGCTTGAGCGACCCGTCGTGCTCGAGGGCGGCCTGGAATCGCTCCTTGGCGAGGGCCTGCCGGTTCAGCTCGAGGTAGGCCACGCCCAGGTAGAACTCGGTGCGCGCCTGCTCCTTGTTTCGGCCGCCTTGAGACTGGAGCCGCCGCACGACGGGCTCCAGGGTCAGGATCGCCTCCTGGTAGTCGCACTCGGCGAGCTGTCGGAGCCCCCGCTGGAAATAGGGATCGTCGGGCGAGCCGTCGAGAGGCACCGTGTAGGGGGCTTCCCGGCTGCGCGCCCGGAGCACCCCTTCCCAGGACAGGTCCACGTCGAGACGCGCGGTCTTCCCCGCTTCGATCGCGACCTTGCGGGTCAGGGGCCAGTAGTCGGGATGCTGGAGCTTCACGACGTGCACGCCCGCGTCGAGCTGCAGCCCCTGGACGGGAGCGTTGCCCACGGCCTGGCCGCCGACCTCCACCTGCGCTGCCGGGCGCGCTTCGACGTCGAGCGCCCCCACCGGAACCGGGGTCGGCGTAGGGGTGGGGGTCGGAGAGGGAGAGGGGGTGGGAGTGGGTCGCACGCGCCGGGGCGACGCGCTCGGCGTGGGGGGAACGACCTCCGGGGCGGGAACGGGCGTGGCCGAAGGCGCCGCCGAAGGCGTGGGATGCGTCACCGGGGCGACGGTCGGGGGGGCGACGAGGGGCACCGCCTCGGGGGGCGGGGTCGGGGACCAACGCCGGTTCAGGAAGAAAACGAGCGATCCGACCCCAAGCAGGAGAACGAGCGCAGTCCCCCACCGGCCGGAGCGAACTTGTGCGGGACGGCTGCCCCCGCCGCCGGGCACGGGAGGAGACACGATGGGCGGCGGCACCTTCGGCAGCTCGATGAACGTCCGGTTCTCGTCGATCGCAGCGTCCATCGCTGCTTGCCTGGCGTTGGGAAGCGGGGGCGGAGCGGGAGGGATCCTCACTGGCGGCGGAGTCGGGACCCGGGGCGCGGCCACGATGGGCGGCGGCGTGACCACGGGGCGCGCGGCGACGGGAGCCACTACCGGCGGGGGCGCAGGGACGGGGACGCGCGGCAAGGGCGGCTTCGGGAGCGCGGTCGTCCTCTTCACGGGGGGCGGCTCCGGGGTGGTAGCCGCGGCCTCGAGGGGATCGCGGTCCGGAGGGGTGTGCGACACCTCGGGAAAAGCCGCTCGCCGCGACACGCGCAGGGCCTCGAGCAGCTCGTGGGCGGAGGGATGTCGATCCTTGGGATCCTTGGCCAGGGCCTTCCGGAGCACCGGCACGAGGCTCGTCGGGAGGCGCGCCGCCGCCTCGCCGTAGAGGGGCGGCGGCTCGTTGACCTGCCGGAGGAGCGTGTCCAGCGGGCTCTTGCCCTGGAAGGGCACCACTCCCGTGAAGACCTCGAAGATCACCACGCCCAGCGCGTAGATGTCGCTGCGCTCGTCGAGGTCGTCGCCGCGGATCTGCTCCGGGCTCATGTACTCCGGGGTGCCCACCACGCGCTGCACGGCGGTCACGGCCAGCGTCCCCGTCGGGGTGAGGAGCTTGGCGATGCCGAAGTCGAGCAGCCGCACGACGCCGCGGCTGTCCTGCATGATGTTGGGCGTCTTGAGGTCGCGGTGGAGGACGCCCGCCTCGTGTATGGCGGAGAGCCCCTTGGCCACCTGGATGGCCACGTCGAACGCGTCCTTGGGCGGAAGCGGGCCCCGCTCCCGGATCACCTGGTGGAGGTCGACACCGTCGACGAGCTCCATGGCCACGAAGCGATAGGGTCCCTGCTCGCCGTACTCGTGGATCGCGCAGACGTTCCGGTGCCGGACCTTGCGGGCGAGCTTGATCTCCGACCGGAAGCGCTTGCTCAGCTCGCTCGAGCGCGCGGCTTCCGGGTGAAGCACCTTGACCGCGACAATCTCGTCCAGCATGCGGTCGTGGGCGCGATAGACGCGGCCCAGCCCCCCCGACCCCAGCAGGGTCTGGACCTCGTACCGCTCCACGAGCACCGTTCCCACCGGGACAGCGAGGCTGCGCCCACACTCGGGGCAGCTCTCGGCGGTCTCGGTCGTCTCGGCCCCGCAGTCCGGGCAATTCATGGATCGGAATTCCGGTGGAGACGACACACTGGACGGATCTGGATACTGTAACCCAAGGCCCGGGGCCCTCGTCAGACCAAGAGCCGCCCAGCCTCCAGTGCTCACCAGGTTCTCTACAAGTGGCTACCGTCCTCCCCGGGTGGAAAAGGACCGCTGTGAGCGCCCTCACAGGGCGTATGCTGCGGTAGCGTGAGAAGGACGCGGGCAAAACGCGCAGCCTAGCCGCCCCCGGAACCACCCACCGGAGGACCGCCGTCCTCGGCCTCGCCTTCTTCTTTTCCGGCGCCGCCGCGCTCGTCTTCGAGACCCTGTGGTTCCGGCAGGCCGGCTTGATGCTCGGCAACAGCGTGTGGGCCTCGAGCCTGGTCCTCGCCGGCTTCATGGCCGGCCTCGGCCTCGGCAACGCCTGGGCCGCGCGGGCGGGGTCCCGGCTTCCCTTTCCTCTCCGCACCTACGCGCTCCTGGAGGTGGTGGTCGGTCTCTCGGGCCTGGGGCTGGTCGTGGCCTTCCCGCTCCTCGGCCGCTGGCTGGTACCGGCCCTGCGCCTCCTCTCCGAAAGCCCGCTGCTCCTCAACGCCGGGCGCATGGGAATCGGCTTCGCCCTGCTCCTCGTGCCTGCCACCGCGATGGGGGCGACGCTTCCGCTGCTGGTTCGGACGCTGGCTCCGGGGGAGCCGGGCTTCGGGCGCGCGCTCGGATGGCTTTACGGCTGGAACACGCTGGGCGCGGTGGCGGGAGCGCTCCTCGGAGAGGCGCTGTTCGTGCGGGCCTTCGGTGTCCGCGGCACGGGGGCGGTTGCCGCATCCTTCAATCTGGTGGCGGCGATCCTGGCCTCGGCGCTCGCACGCGAGGCGGAGGGCACCGCCGCCCGTGCAGAAGGAGGGCCGGTGCGCGCCCCCTTGTCACCCCGAGCCCGTCGGGTTCTCGGGGCCGCGTTGCTCGCCGGGGCCACGCTCCTGGCCTTCGAGGTCGTGTGGTTCCGTTTCCTGCTGCTCTTCTTCCTCGGGAGCAGCGTGACCTTCGCCAACATGTTGGCGGCGGTGCTCCTCGGGATCGGAGGGGGAGGGCTCCTGGCCTCGCTCTGGCTCCGGCGGGCGCCGCGGGCCGCAGAGTACGCGACGGCGGTGGCGCTGGGGGCGAGCGTCTGCTCGGTCCTCACCTACGCCGGACTGGGTCCTGTGCTCGAGCGCTACCGCTTCTCCGAGGGGCTGATCGCGAACCAGGGGTCGATGTTCCTGATCGCGCTCTACCTGATGCTGCCCACTTCGGCCCTCTCCGGGGTGCTCTTCACCCTGCTCGGAGACCGGCTCCGGCCGGAGGCGGGCGACGACACGCGCGCGGCCGGACTCCTGACGCTCGTCAACACGATCGGAGCCGCGGCGGGCGCGCTCGTGGGTGGTCTCGCCTTGCTCCCGCTGCTCGGCGTCGAGCGAAGCGTCTTCGCGTTGTCTCTGGCCTACGCCGTCATTGCTCTCTGCGTGACCGAGAGAGACCGGCCCCTGGTCCAGGGAGTGGCCTGGGCGTTCGCACTCGCCATCCTGGCCCTCTTTCCGTTCGGCCTCATGAAGAACTACTACGTGAGGAACGTGCTCTCGCGCTGGACGCGCGCGGGTTTCCCGCTCGTGGCCTACCGCGAGGGGGTTACGGAGACGGTTTCGTATCTCGAGGAGAGCCTGTTCGGCCGCCCGGTGGGGCATCGGCTGGTCACGAACGGCTTCTCCATGTCGTCCACCGGCCTCCTGGGCCAGCGGTACATGATGCTCTTCGCCCACTGGGCGGCTGCGCTCAGGCCGGACGCGCGCCGCGCCCTCCTCATCAGCTTCGGGGTCGGATCAACGGCCAAGGCCCTCACCGACACGAAGAGCCTGCGCGTCATCGACGTGGTGGACATCTCGCGGGACATCCTGGAGATGGGCCGGCTGGTCTTCCCCGACGGAGGCTACCCCCTCGACGACCCCCGCGTCCGCACGCACGTCGAGGACGGCCGCTACTTCCTGCTCACGACCTGGGAACGCTTCGACATCATCACGGCCGAGCCGCCGCCCCCCAAGAACGCGGGCATCGTGAGCCTCTACACGCGCGAGTACTTCGAGCTCGTCCGGAGCCGCCTCGCCGAGGGCGGGGTCGCCACGTACTGGCTGCCGGTCTACCAGATGGAGCCGCACGAGGCCCGCGCGATCACCCGGGGCTTCTGCGACGCCTTCGCCGACTGCTCGCTGTGGACGCTGAGCGGCATGGAGTGGATGCTGGCGGGCACGCGCGACCTGCGCAGTCCCGTTTCCGACGCCGGCTTTCGACAGCCCTGGACCGACCCCGTGGTCGGGCGCGTGCTCCGGGACATCGGCGTGGAGTCGCCCGAGCAGCTCGGGGCCCTGTTCATCGCCGACGGCGACGCGCTCGCCTCCTGGCTAGGGGCGGAGCCGCCGCTCGTGGACGACCGTCCCTACCGTCTCGACTACCGGCTCCCCCCACCCGGGCACCCGGAGTTCTGGTCGCTCATGGACGCGGACGCGTCGCGCGAGAGGTTTCGGCAGAGCCGCTTCATCCGCGAAGTCTGGCCGGAGGCCGTGCGGGCAGGGACATTGCCGCTCTTCGACGGCCAGCGAATCGTCAACCGCGTGCTGGGGCGCGTCTACTACGCCCAGGTGCCGCCCGTGGGAATGGCGGAGCTCGTGGAGGTGCTGACCCGCACCGAGCTCAGAAGCCCTGCCCTGTGGCTCATGGAAAGCAGCCACGATTCCGAGCGCGCCGCAGAAGATGCGGAGGCCCGGGGCGTGAAGGATCCCTACGTGGACGAGCTCCTCGGGATAAGGGCCATGGCCAGGCGCGACTACGCCGCGGCGGAAGCCCGCCTGGCCCTGGCGGAGCCGTACTCGCCGCACCCGGCCCGTCTCCGGCGCTTCCGCATCCTGGCCGCCATCCTGTCCGGGGACCCCGAGCGTGCCCTCGGCCTGCTCCGGGGGGCGGGGCCGCTGCGGGCGCTCCCCGACCCGCGGGCATCCGACTGGACCTGGCTCGAAAAGAGGCTCGCGGCCGAGGGCTCGTCGGGCGGTGCCGCGCGCTGACGCGGCGGACGACGGGGTAGCATAGGGAACCGTCATGGAAGGGGTCAAGCGTCATCTGACCGGCCTCGCCGACTTTCTGCGCCAGGGCGATGCCCATGGTCCTCGGCCGCTACAGCGAGATCCTCCTCGCCCTCCTGGTGATCACGATCGTCAAGCAGGGCAGGTTCCAGCTCCGGTTCAAGCCCGGGGACTGACGAGCGCCTCGAGCTCCGCGACCGCGCGCGCGAGGTCGTCGGCGAGCCCGGCCCCCCGCTCCTGGTAGATCCCCACGAGCGACCGGTAGTACCAGAGCGTCTCGTCCCGGCCCGCGTTGAAGCGCTCCCAGAGGCGCTCCCCCACGCGACGGTAGTCGAGGGCGAGCGAGCGCGCGTTGTGCAGCTTGTCCGCGCAGGAGACGCGGAGGGCTTCCGGGGAGGCCTCGGGGAGGCGGGCGAGGTAGTCCTCTTTGCGCTTCCGCCACGGCGGCTTCGGCACCTCGTCCGTGTCCGTGCACTCCGCGACGATCCCGGCCACGCGGCCTCCGAACCGGCGCCGGATCTCCTCGAGCACCGGCTTTCCCCCCTGGTCCTCGACCGCGTCGTGGAGGAGGGCGGCGATGGCCTCGTCCTCGTCGCCCCCGTCCTCCAGGACGAGGGCGCAGACCGCGAGCAGATGGGACACGTAGGGGATCTGCGTCCCCTTGCGGCTCTGCCACGCGTGGAGCTCGCTCGCGTAGTCGAGGGCCTGGCGGAAGCGGTCGGTGACGAGAGGAGGGTCGGAGGGCATCGTGGCTCGGCTCGTTTGCCGCTAGTATCGCTGCCGTGCCGCCAGGCCTCAAGGCGCTCGATTCGCGAGAGCTGGCATTGATGGGGGTCGCCACTGCCCTGTCGTATCCGCTCGGGCTCCTGCTGGGTCAGGCCTGGATCCTCCCCCTGCTCAACACCGCCCCCGCCTACGTCGTCATGGTCCGTCGGCTGCGCCGGGGCCGGCGCGGCGGCGCGGTCGTGGCCGTGCTCGCGTGGGCCGCCGTCCTCGCGCTCACGGGAACGCTCACCTTCGCGCTCTGGCCCACCCCAGTGGACGACCGCGTGCTCAACGGCCCCGCCTATCGCGACGAGATGCTCCGCTGGATCCGCACCGGCGAGGGACGGGAGGGCAGCCTCCGCCTCTTTCTTCCCCAGCACCTCGGCCACCTCGCGGCCTTCGTGGTCCTGAGCCTCGCCACCGCGAGCACGGTCTCGATCCTGATGGGCGCCGTTCTCATGAACTTCATGTCCTTCTACGTGGCCTCGCTGTTCCGGGCCGGGGTGCCCGCCCTCTGGGTCACGCTCCTCGGCTGGCCGCCCTGGGCCCTTTGCCGCGTGGCCGCGTTCTGCACCTTGGGGGCGGTGCTGGCGGAGCCTCTCCTCGCCCGGCTCTTCCCCTACCCGCGATCGGGGAGCATCCAGCCCTACCTGACCGGGGCCGCCGCCGGGATCCTGGCCGACTGGACCCTCAAGGCCCTGCTCGCGCCCCTCTGGGGCGCCTGGCTGCGACCGATGCTGCCTTGACCTGTTCCGGCCAGGGTCGGTGCTAGGATCCGGAGGAGTGATGGGCGAGAAAGAAGTCGTGATCCTCGAGACGGCGACGGTCCCTTCCCCGATCGGCGCGGTCCGTGTCTTCGTGCGCGAGGGCGCGCTCGTCGCCCTGGCCGTCAGCGAGGACGACGACTGGGCGGAAGACGCCATCCGCCGCCGGTTCGGGCCGGTCAGTCTGGTGAAGGCACCGGATCCGGCGGGAGCGGTCACCGGGCTGCGGCGCTACTTCGCGGGCGACCTCCGTGCCATCGACGCCCTCGCCGTGGACCCTGGAGGGACGCCTTTCCAGCGGCGCGTGTGGGCGGCCCTGCGCGAGATCCCGGTGGGGACGACGATCGCGTACTCCAAGCTCGCGCTCCGGCTCGGCGACCCGCTCGCGGTGCGCGCGGTGGCCGCCGCCAACGGCCGCAACCCGGTCGGCATCGTCATCCCCTGCCACCGCGTGATCGGAGCCGACGGAAGCCTCGTCGGCTACGGAGGCGGGCTCCCGCGCAAGCGCTGGCTGCTCGCCCACGAGGGGGCGCTGCCCCTCGGCCGCCGCAAGAGCTCGCGCCAGCTGCCGCTGTTGGCCTGAACGAACCGCTTCCTAGCTCACCACCACGAGATACGACCGGCACTGGAAGGGGTGGAGCGGCTGGCCGTCGGCTCCGATGTCGGTCACGCAGATCCGCGGCGAGCGCGTGCCCACGCCGTAGGGAGTCGAGTCGCGCCGGCAGGCGCCCCCGGTCGTCCCGTCCACCTCGTTGTGGCCGTCGCCCTCGAAATCCATGGTGAAGCGCAGGCGGTCGCCGTCCGGATCCGCGGACGCGCACATGTTGAAGCGCACGACGAGGGGCGAGACGCCCGTGATCTGGCCGCCCGGCCCGGCCTCGGGCGTACTGCGAAAGACCGCCTCCGGTGGCGTGTTCACGATAGGCACGGTGGGCAGGGTGGACGCGACCACGGTCACCGTGGTCGCGCAGCGGGCGGTCTGGCCGGACGCGTTGACGGTGAAGGCGGCGGTGAAGATGCCGATGCTCGGGTAGCTGTGCACGGCGTCCGGGTTCGTCCCGGCGCTGCCGTCGCCGTAGTCCACGCTCACCTGGGGCGATCCCGAGGCCCCGGCCACCGCGAGGTTGAAGCTCACGGACAACGGCGCGAAGCCGGTGGACGGGTTGGCCGAGCACGTCGCGGAGAGCGTGGGGCTCGTGGTCGTCTCCTCGCACGCCACGAGGGCGAGGACGAAGCCGACGAGAAGCGAGCGCCGCATACCACGGCCTCGGGCCGGGGTCGAGCCCCGGCCGGGCGTTCCCCATGATACGCGGCTCCGCCCCCGACCGTAGAATGCCGCGCATGGCCTGGGAGAAGGAGATCGACGTCGGCCGGGAAGCGGCCCGCCGGGCCGGGGAGATCGCCCTCCGCCACGCGGCCCGTGGCGTCTCCGCGGAGACGAAGGCGGACCGCTCGCCCGTCACCGCGGCCGACCGCGAGTGCGAGCAGGCGATCGTGGGCCTGCTCCAGGACGCCTTCCCTCGGGACGGGATCCTGGGCGAGGAGGGCGCGCGCGCGGAGGCGGCGAGCGGCCGGCGCTGGATCGTCGACCCCATCGACGGCACCCGCGACTTCGTGCGCGGGCTGCCTCTCTGGTCGAACCTGATCGCGCTGGAAGCGGAGGGCGAGCCGGTGGTGGGGGTCTGCAACCTCGCCCCCCAGGGCGAGCTCTACTGGGCGGTGCGCGGCGAGGGAGCGTGGGTCGAGGACGGGAGCGGCACCCGCCGGCGGATCCAGGCTTCGCCGATCACACGCCGCGACCAGGCGGTGCTGTGCCTGACCGCCTTCACCGGCCTTGCCCGTCAGCCCTTCGCCCCCCGGGCCCTGGAGTTCCTGTCCGGGTTCTGGGCGGTGCGCAGCTTCAGCGGCTGCCAGGACGCGATCCTCGTGGCCTCGGGCCGGGCCGAGGCCTGGATCGAGCTGACCGCGGCGAGCTGGGACCTCGCCCCCCTGAAGGTGATCGCGGAGGAGGCGGGCGCGCGCTTCTTCAACTTCGACGGCGGGAGCAGCATCCACGGAGGGAACTGCGTGATCTGCGTCCCCGCCCTGGAGGCGGAGCTGCACGCCTTCCTCGACGGCCGCCCGGAATGCTGAAGCGCATCCTCGACGACGTCCGGCAGGAGCTGGTGCGGGAGGAGCGCCGCCGCCTGGGCGACCTGCGCGTCCTCCTCGTCCGCCTGGGCGCGCCCGAGGAGAGCCAGAAGGCCCTCGCCCACGCCATCGGCCAGCTCGACGAGCTTTTCCTGCTCGTCGTGGTCGGCGAGTTCAACTCCGGCAAGAGCTCGCTCATCAACGCCCTCCTCGGGGAGCGGGTGCTCGACCAGGGCGTGACCCCCACCACCTCCCGGGTGGGGGTGCTCATGTACGGCCCCGAGGTGGACCGCTCTCCGTCCGGGCGCGGCTTCGAGGTGATCACGGTCCCCCTGGAAATCCTGCGGGAGATGCACGTCGTGGACACTCCGGGGACGAACGCCGTCCTCCGCGAGCACGAGGCCCTGACCCGCGAGTTCGTCCCCCGCGCCGACCTCGTGCTGTTCGTCACTTCCGCGGACCGGCCCTTCACGGAGAGCGAGCGGGCCTTCCTGGAGGCGATCCGGACCTGGGGAAAGAAGGTGGTGGTGGCGCTCAACAAGATCGACATCCTGGAGGGGCCGGGGGACGTGGACAAGGTGGTGGAGTTCGTGAAGGAGAACGTGCTCGCCCTCGTCGGCTTCCGGCCCGCGGTGTTCCCGGTCTCCGCCCGCCAGGCCATCCGCGCCAAGACCGCGGGCGACTCCGAGTGGTTCGCGATCAGCGGCTTCGAGACCCTCGAGCAGTTCTTGACCCGCACCCTCCACGAGACCGTGCGCGTGCGCCTGAAGCTCCTCAACCCGCTGGGGGTGGCCCAGCGAGTGGTCGCGGATGCGGAGGGTGCGTTGGCCGCGCGGCGGGCGCTCCTCCAGGAGGACGTGCGGCTTCTCGAGGAGATCGACGGCCAGCTCGCTCGCCAGAAGACCGACCTGACGCGCGACCTCCGGTCACGCCTCGCGGAAACGGAGAAGCCCCTCCTCGACCTCGCCCAGCGCGGCCGCGTCTTCCTCGACGACACCCTGCGCTTCCGCCGCCTCCGCGACCTGCTGGGCGGAGAGGGCGTACGGAGCGGCTTCGATCTCGAGGTCGCCGGTGACCTCGGCCCCGCCGTCGAGAAGCGGGTGGAGACGATGGTCGACGGTCTCCTCGCGGGCAGCGCGCGATCGTGGAGCGCCCTCGTGCCCCGACTGGAGCAGCGCCACGACGTCCATGCCGGGCGCATCGCGCCCCTGCGCACGGCGGCGCTCCCCCTCGACCGCGCGCGCCTTCTCAAGGACCTGCAGCGCGAGGCCCAGCGCACGGTGGGAAGCGAGGAGCTGCGGGCGGAAGGGCGGCGGCTCGCGGAGGGAGCCCGCCGGGCCGCGCTCCTGACCGTGCTCTCCCTGGCCGCGGCCGGCGTGCTCGGCCTGGTCGCGGTCCTGTCGTCCTCGAACCCGGTGCGCGTGGCCTCGGCGCTGGCCGGGGTGGGCCTCGCCTTCCTGGGCTTCCGGTGGCTGGCGCTCCACCGCCGGCGGGCGCAGTCCGCCTTCCTCGGACGGGTGACCGCGCTCCGCGAGAAGCTCACGGACGGGCTCGCCGCCAGCCTCGGACGCGAGTCCGAGCAGGGCCGAGAGCGGGCGCTCGCCGCGGCCGACCCTTACCGGTTCTTCGTGCGCGCGGAAAGCGAGCTGCTTGGCGGGCAGGGCCAGGAGCTCGCCGCCCAGCGCGAAGGGCTCGCCGCCCTCGCCCATCGGATCGAGACGCTCCGCTGAGTCGGCCTCACGCCCGGCCCTGGTTCCCCCCCACGTCACGGTCAGGGGACGAGCCACTCCGCATGAGCCTCGCGGCCCGCGCCCTTCTTGTCGACGATCTCGACCCCGAGGCGGACCCGGCCGTCGCGCAGGACGTCGAGCCGCATGTAGCCGGCGTGACTCGAGGCGTAGCGGGTCCCCTCCACCGGGCGGACCGGGCTCTCGTGGCCGTAGATTCCGCCCCCGCTCACGAGCAGGGTGCGGGCGCTCGTTCCGGTGAGAACCTCCTGCACGTGCTCGTGGCCCGAGGCCCAGACGAGCGGCGGCTGCTCCCGAAGCACGCCTTCGAACGCCTCGCGCATCCGGCGGTTGACTTTGTTCGCGTGGTCCTGGGGACTCTTGCCCTTCCCCCGGGCCACCGGATAGATCGAGCCGATCCCGGGCAGGGGCAGCCAGAGCCATTTCTTGGCGTCGGTCAGCGGGAACACGTGCTGCCGGAAGGTGAAGTGTCCGCCATGGGGGCCGCCGCTGCGAAGGGGATGGTGGGCGAGCACGACGACGTGGCGGTCTCCCGCGGTCTCGAGGGCGTGACGGAGAGCGCCGAGCACCTCTTCGGGCGAGTCGGCGGCACAGGTCGAGGTCGGGTCCATGGGCTTGGGGCCCGGCTGCAGCCACCATTGCGTGTCGAGGAAGACGAGCCGCAGGCGGGCGCCGACGTCCATCACCTCCGGACCGGGACAGCCGTCCTTCGGCAGGTGGGCCACGAGGGGCGCGCCGCGCTCGTCGACCCGGCGCTGCTGCCGGCGCACGGCCTCCCAGCCGCCGGGCTTCTCCTGCTCCCAGTCGTGGTTGCCGGGGATGAAGATCCCACGGGCGCCCGCGGACTTCACCGCCGCGACCTGGTCGTCCAGCCGGCGCTCCATCTCCGCCCGCCGCGGATCGCCCGTCTCGGGGAGGCCCTCCGGGTAGAGGTTGTCGCCAAGGAATACCGCGAGGGAGCGGGCGGGGTCGCGCAGGAGGTCGGCCCCAAGGGCACGCAGCACGGGTTCGCCGCGGATGGCGGGCTTTCCGCCGTCGCCGATCAGGAAGAGCGTCGTCTCCACCGCCGCGGGATCGGCCGGGGGGAGGCGGGCGGGGGCCTGGGCGCTGGCGACCACAGGGGCAAGGAGCAGGAGCACGACGCCGACGCGTAAACGCATCCGCTTAGAATATCGTGGTTCCGAAGCCAGCGCGGCGCTACGCTCCACGGGAGGCCTCGAGGATGGGGACGCGGATGGACGCTCGGCTGCTCGTGTCGATGCTGGTGGTCGTTTCGTGCGCGTGGGCCTTCATCACCCTCGCTGACGCCGTGACCGTGCAACGCACGCAGAGGCTCGATGAGCGGCTGATGCTGCGGCTGCGGGCCCCCGGCCAGCCTTCGAACCCGGTCGGCCCCCGGTGGCTGCCCGGCGTGATGCGGGACCTCACGGCCCTCGGCAGCGCGCCCGTGCTCGCGCTCTTCGTGCTGGCGGTGGCGGGCGCGCTCGTCGTCCGGGGCCAATACCACGCCCTCGCCCTGCTCCTCGTGGCCACTGCCGGGGGCGAAGGGCTGAACGTGCTCCTCAAGGCGTTTTTCGACCGTCCCCGGCCGGACCCGGCGCTCCATCTCACCCAGGTCAACTCGACGAGCTTCCCGAGCGGACACGCCATGGAGTCGGCCGTCATCTACCTGACCCTCGCCGCCCTGCTCGCCCGGCTGGTGGAGCCCTACCCCCTCAAGCTCTACTTCCTCGGCCTCGCCGCGTTCTTGAGCCTGCTCGTCGGGATGAGCCGCGTCTACCTGGGCGTGCACTACCCGAGCGACGTCCTCGGCGGCTGGGCGGCCGGACTCGCCTGGGCCGTGCTCTGCTGGACGGTGGCGAGCCGGCTCCAGAAACGAGGCTCGGTGGAGCCGGCCCGTTAGGCGCCATGCCCGAGCTGCCCGACCTCCTCTACGTCGTGTCGAAGCTGCGGGAGGCGCTGATCGGTCAACACGTGACCGGGGAGCGCGTGAAGGAGCCGGTGGTCCTGCGCTACACGGTGCGCGGCAACCTCTCCCTGCTCCAGGGCCGCCCCCTCGTGGATCTCTTCCGGAAATCGCACTTCCTGGTCTTCCGGTTCGAGGGGCTGGACCTCGCCGTGAACCCGATGCTGGCCGGCCGCTTCCGCCTCGCCGCCCCCGGGGACAGGGAGGAGGCGTCGCTCGCCTTCGCCCTCGGCTTTGGCGACCGGGAGCTGCGGTACCTCGACGACAAGAAGATGGGCAAGGCCTATCTCATCGCCACCGATGATTGGCGGGCCATCCCCGGAATGCAGACGGGGGGCGTCGACATCCTCTCCCCGGAGTTCACGCGCGAGCGATTCTGCAGCATCCTCAAGCACCGGCGCGACCAGGTGCGGGCCTTCCTGCTCGACAAGAAGGCGCTGGACAGCCTGGGCAACGCCTACGCCGACGAGGTGCTCTTCGAGGCCGGCCTCCACCCCAAGACCTTCTGCCGCCGACTCAGCCACGAGGATGGCGTGCGCCTGCACGACGCGATCGTCAAGGTCATGCGCGAAGCGGTGGAGGAGGTGGCGCGGCGGGGCGAGCCCATCGAGGTGAAGGTGCGGGACTTCCTGAGCGTGCGCAGGAAGGAGATCTGCCCGCGCTGCGGGTCGAAGATCAGGACGGCGGGGGTGAAGGGGATGGACGCCTACTTCTGCCCGCTTTGCCAGCCCGCCACCCGCGCCGGGTTCGTGGACTGGACGCGCACTGGAAAGTGAGGACATAATCGCGGGTTGTATTCCCGGGAGAGTGGATGAGCAAGGAAGACCTGATCGAGCTGCAGGGAGTGGTGACGGAAGTGCTGGCGGGTGGCAACTACAAGGTCAAGGTGGCGGAGAACCACGAGGTCCTGGCTCGCCTGAACGGCAAGATGCGCCAGTTCCGGATTCGGGTGATCCAGGGCGACCGCGTCACCGTGGGCGTCTCCCCCTACGACCTCAAGCGCGGGCTCATCACCTATCGCGCGAAGTGACCGCGCGGCGCGCGGAATAGACCCTGCCCCGCCCCCGCGCCATCCTTTTCGACCTCGACCACACCCTCCTCGATTTCGACCGCGCGCAGCGCGCCGCCCTCCGACTCGCCTTCGCCCACTTCGGCCTTCCCTTCTCCACGGCCGCGCTCCGAGCCTACCGGGAGATCAACGACGAGCTCTGGGCGCGCTACCGACGGGGGCATATCACCCAGGCGGCGCTCGCGGGAGAACGCTTTCGCCGTCTACTGCGCCGCCTGGGAGCCGATCCCGCCGGGGGCGTCCCCCTGGGCCGCACCTTTCTCGACCATCTCTCCGTTCGCGGCGATCGCCTTCCCGGCTGCCGACAAACGCTCGTCCGCCTCGGCCGCGTGTATCGCCTGGGCGTGGTGACGAACGGCATCGACCAGGTCCAGCGGTCGCGTCTCGCCGCCGCGCGCCTCACGCACTTCTTCGAAGTGGTCGTGACCTCCGCGGGCTGCGGGTACGCCAAGCCCGATCCGCGCATCCTGCACGTCGCCTTGCGCGCGCTCGCCCTCTCCCCCCGCCATGCGCTCTACGTCGGCGATGACCCTCCCATCGACGGGCAGGCGGCCGCCCGCGCCGGCGTCCCCTTCTGCTGGATGGACGGAGGCGCCGCTCCCCGGGGGCGACGGCCGCGCCGCCGGGTCGAAAGCCTCCGCGCGCTCGCCGATTCGCTCCTATAATCCCCCGACGTCCGTGGATTCCCTGGTCTCCATCCCCCGCTCCGCCGCCGCTTCGCTGGTCTTCCTGCGGACGGAGATCCCCGGCAAGCATCCTTCGGCGGCGGTCCTCGGCGAGGAGCGCATGGGCGCGGGCGTGGCCGTGGGACCCGACCGCGTGCTCACCGCGCACTACCTGGTGCTCGGCGCCTCCAAGGCCGAGGTCACGGGAGTGGACGGCCGAGCGCGCGGCGTACGCCGGATCTCCCTCGACCACGAATCCGGGCTCGCCCTCCTGTCCCTCGAGGGTGAGCCCCTGCGGCCCGCCCGGCTGTCTTCCGAGCCGGTGCCGCCCGGGCTGCCCGTCTTCCTCCTCACCTGCTCGGGCGAGCAGGAGCGCAAGGGGGCCTGCGGCCACGTGTCGACGGTGGGGCCCTTCGAGGCCTTCTGGGAGTACATGCTGGATGCCGCGATCATGACCACGGTCCTCAACCCGGGCCTGGCCGGCGGTCCCCTCTTCGACGCGGACGCGCGGGTGATCGGCATCGTCTCCCTGGGCCTCGCCGCGGTGGGACGCTACAGCCTGGCCATCCCGGTGACCCTCTTCCTCGCCCGCCGCAACAGCCTGGAAAGCGACACCGAGAACGACCCCAGCTCCCGGCGGGCCTGGGTGGGGTTCTATCCCCAAGGGCACGAGGGCGGGGTGGCGATCAGCGGGATCGTCCCGGGCGGCCCCGCGGAGAAGGCCGGGCTCATGCGCGGAGACCTCATCCTCTCCGTGGACGGCCAGCCCGTCTCCTCGCTGCGCGAGCTGTACCGCGTGATGTGGCGCAAGGGACCGGGCGACTCGTTGGGAATGCAGGTCCTCCGCGATTCCGCCATCCACGTGGTCGAGGTCGTGGCGGGCGACCGCTACGATTTCTACAAGTAGATGTCGATCCTCAAGGTCGCGCGCATCGGCCATCCGGTGGTGCGCCGGCCCGCACTGCCCGTCTCCCCGGAAGCCCTCCGTAGCCCCGTGCTCCAGCGTCTCATCGACGACATGCGCCAGACCATGTACGAGTACGACGGGGTGGGGCTGGCCGCTCCCCAGATCCACGAGAGCCTCCGCCTGGCCGTGCTGGAGGTGCCCACGTCCGACGAGCGCACGCAAGGAGGCGTGGCGTTCACCGTCCTCGTGAACCCGGTGGTCACGCCGCTCGGCCCGGAGACCGTGGACGGATGGGAGGGCTGCCTCTCCGTCCCCGGCCTGCGCGGGCTCGTCCCCCGCTTCGCCCGCCTGCGCCTCGAGGCCCTGGACCGTCAGGGCCAGCCCTACACCCTGGAAGCCGAGGGATTCCACGCCCGCGTGATCCAGCACGAGTGCGACCACCTGGACGGGAGCGTCTACCTCGACCGCATGCGGGGCCTGCGCACCCTGAGCTTCCTGAAGGAATTCGAGGACCACGTGGCCCCCGCGCACGAGCACGAATGATCCTCACCGGTCCCCCGGTCGTGAGCCTGCGCCAGGCCCCCGGGCGCCCCTACGACAGCGCGATCGCTGCGGCCCGCACCTGCTACATCGCCGCGCGTCGTCTCCCCGGACGAGATCACCGCCTCCCAGCGCGAGTCCATCGGCCCCCTCACCTTCGAGGGCGGGCACCACACGGTCTTCCAGCACGCCCACTTCGAGTTCGGCCTCGAGAACGTGAGCCGGCAGTTCGTCTGGTCGTTCCTCCACTCGCACCCTTTCTACAACTCCGAGCAGTCGAGCCAGCGCTTCGTCCGGCTCGACGAGATCCGGGCCTACGTTCCCCCCGGTCTCTCCGAGCCCGCGCGCCAGGTCTACGAAGGCGCGGTGGAAGCGGCCTGGGACGCCTACCGGCGCCTCGCCGACATCCTGAAGGAGGACACGCGCCGGATCATGACGGAGGTCCGCCACCTCTCCCCGAACGCGTCGGAGAAGCGGAGGAAGCGCGTGGAGCGCGAGGCGGAGAAGAAGGCCATCGAGACCGCCCGCTACGTGATCCCGATCGCAGCCTTCACCTCCATGGTCCACACCGTGTCCGGAATCGTCCTGCACCGGCTCTACCGGATGATGCGCACCGGAGACACCCCCCGTGAGAGCGAGGACGTCGTCTCCGCGATGGTGGCCAAGGTGCGCGAGCTCGATCCCGCGTTCTTCGACCGTGTCGGCGATGGCCCCCTGGCCGAGGGCGAGGTCGTGGAGCCCCGCGCCCCCCGATCCTCGTCGGGCGGGGACGCGGAAGCGGCCCGCCTGGACGCCCTCCTGGGCAAGCGCACGTCGCTTCTCGTGGACTACACCGCCCGCGGCGAGGAAACGACGGCGGAAGCGGTGCGAGCCGTGCTCGGAGCCGCCCCCAGCCAGCTCAGCGACGACGACGCCCTCGAGCAGGCCCTGAACCCCTCGCTCAACCGCTACCGCCTGGAGACGCTCCAGCTCTCCGTCCATTCCCCGCTAGCGCGCGCGCTCCACCATTCCACCTACACGTTCCTCAAGAAGCTCTCCCACACCGCGGACAGCCAGGACCAGCGCCACCGCATGGTCCCCGCCTCGCGCCCCCTCATGACGCTCACCGACACCCGCCGCCCCGACTACGTGACCCCGCCCCTCGTGACCAAGAACCCCCGCGCGCGTGAGGTCTACGAGCAGGCCATGGAAACAGCCTGGGCCGCCAAGAACCGCCTGAGGGAGATGGACGCGCCGCTCGAAGCCGCCCTCTACCTCCTCCCCAACGCCGTCTCCCTCCGCTTCCACGAAAGCGGCGCGCTCGTCTACCTCGCCCACAAGTGGGTCATGCGCACCTGCTTCAACGCCCAAGAAGAGATCTACCGCGCCTCCATGGACGAGCTGGAGCAGGTCCGAACCGTCCACCCGCGCCTCGCCCGCCACATGGGCCCCCCCTGCGTCCTCCGCGCCGGCCGCATCACCCCCACCTGCACGGAGGGCGAACACTTCTGCGGCGTCCCCGTCTGGCGTACCTTCCCCGACGTCGAACGGCCGATCTGAAGCCAGCCGCTTCTCCCTGAGCGCGGCTCACATCAGGGTGGCTTACCCCTCGCAGGGCCAATTCGATCGCTTACGCCAGGAGATAGAATGCCGACTGCAGGATACTCAGTTGTCCGACGACGTCTCGGGGAGTCATCAGACGAGCCCGGCAGCGCGTGCTACGATTCTGGCGGTGGCAGCATGAGCAAAGTGAAGCAGGCGGTTGTCGATCTCGTCAAGGCGCTTCCTGACAGCTGCACGCTGGAGGACGTCCAGTACCAGCTGTACATCCGCCAGAAGGTCGAGCGCAGCATGCGGGCGGCCGCCGCGGGCCGAGTGCAGAGCCACGAGCAGGTGAAGAAGCGCCTCGCGAAGTGGCTCGTGCTATAGACGCCGCCGACTCTCTACTCCGCTTCCCCAACCGTGGTCACCGGTACCCGATCCAGAGCTTGCTCGCTTCCGTGAATTGATCGTGGGTTAACAACCATCCAACTCACAAAGGAGCAAGGACACGTGAATAGGACATTCATCGCACTCGCCGTGGCCGTGTTCGCAGCCGGACCGACTGCCGCATCGGAAAAGACAGATGTGATGGTGGCCGTTCATCAATTCGTGGACGGCTTCAACAAGGGCGACACGAAGACGGCCTTGGCGGCTTGCGCCGATCAGACGTCCATCATCGACGAATTCCCGCCCCACGAGTGGCACGGTGCGGGGGCTTGCGCGAAGTGGATGGATGACTACGACGCCGACGCCAAGAAGAATGGAATCACCGACGGGATCGTGACCCTCAGCAACCCGCGGCACATCGATGTGACCGCAGACCGTGCCTATGTCGTCGCGGCGGCGAATTACACATTCAAGAAGAAGGGGGTGCCGGTCAAGGAGACCGGCTCGACGTTTACGTTTGCCCTGCAAAAAGGCGAGGCGGGTTGACGTATGACCGGATGGGCATGGGGGAAGAATTAGCGCTCGAGCCATGGACATTCTCGATGCCATTGGCAACACATCGATGGTTCGACTTCGCAAGGTCGTTCCACCCGATTGTGCGGACATCTTCGTGAAGCTCGAGTGGGAGAACCCCACCGGCAGCGTCAAGGACCGGATGGCGCAGGCCGTGATTTCGCGGGCGGAGGAGGACGGTCGGCTGAAGCCCGGAGACACCGTCGTCGAGTACACGGGTGGCAGCACGGGGGCATCGCTGGCATTGGTCTGCGCCGCCAAGGGCTACCGTCTCCAGATCGTCAGCTCCGATGCGTTCAGCCAGGAGAAGCTGGATCACATGGCGGCGCTGGGTGCGGAGCTGACGCTCGTCCCGAGCGAGGGAGGCCTCACCACCAAGAAGCTGATCCTGGACATGATCGAGGCCGCCCGCGGGTTGAGCCAGGAGCCGCACACCTACTGGACCGACCAGCTCAACAACCATGACAGCATCGCGGGCTACTACTCGCTGGGCGAGGAGATCTGGAGTCAAACGAAGGGGGAGATCGACGCCTTCGTTCACTGCGTGGGTACGGCGGCTTCTTCGCGTGGGGTCGCCACCGTGCTGAAGCGATACAAGCCGAGCATCAAGATCGTCGTCGTCGAACCCGCAGAATCCTCGGTGTTGCTGGGAGGTCAGGCAGGGCCTCACAAGATCGAAGGAGTCGGGATTGGCTACACTCCTCCACTCTGGGAGCCGACTCTCGTGGACGACATCCTGCCGGTCAGGACCGACGACGCGAAGGACATGGCGAGGCGCCTCGCGCGGGAGGAGGCCCTCTTCGCGGGGACGTCTTCCGGTGCGAACGTCGTCGCCGCGATTCGAGTGGCGGAGCGGCTGGGGCCAGGTGCCAAGGTGGTCACGCTGATGGCCGACTCTGGCCTGAAGTACCTGAGCACCGATGTGTACGCGAGCAGGTCTGCGGACAGCAGAAGGGGCGCGTCGTAGAATAGGGGGGAGGCGCCCGCTTGAAGTTCAAGGTCGAGATCGAGCAAGAGGAAGACGGCCGTTGGATCGCTGAGGTGTCCGAACTGCCCGGCGTGCTCGCCTACGGCACTTCGGCGTCAGAAGCTCAGGCGAAGGTCCAGGCACTGGCGCTTCGCGTGGTCGCGGATCGGCTCGAGCACGGCGAGGCTGGACCGGATCTCCTGGACATCTCCTTCAACGCGGCGTGACCGATTGGCCCAGCACTCGCGCCCAGCGGGTGCTGTCGGCGCTGTTGCGCATCGGATGGCGGATCAAGCGACAGGCGGGCTCGCACCGCGTGCTCTCGCGCCAAGGCTGGCCGGACTTCACCTTTGCATTCCACGATGGCGAAGAGATCGGGCCACGGATGCTTGCTCGCGTGGCCAAGCACACGGGCCTGCGGCCAGAAGACCTTTAGGGATGGATGACCGAAGAGCAACCGGATGAACCTGACAAACGAACCGGCGGACAAGGCAGGTACATCGGGTCAACAAGCACGAGACCGCCCGCGTATCCGGGCCGGATGCGCGGGTCCGCAGACCACGCTCTTGTGTGTCCTGGGCCTGGCGGCGGCGGTCGCCCAGGCCCAGACGGTGCCCGTCGGCGAGCTCGAGGCGCGGCGCGAGACCGCGCTGTCCCGGCTTCCCCGCGAGATCCTCGTGGCTCCGGCGCGCCCGGCGCTCGCCGAGGTCTACGGCCAGGGATTCCGGCAGGATGCGAACTTCCTCTACCTCACGGGGCTCCGGGATACGGTGGGCGCCGTCCTCCTGCTCGACGGGCCCGCGCGCGAGTGCTGGCTCTTCCAGCCGGCGAGCCTCGGCGGGCTCGCGGAGATGGTGGGTCTCAGGCCTTCTGCGAACGATACGCTGGCGGAACGCTCGGGCATCGACCACGTCGTGGCCTGGGACCAGCTCGTTCCCTACGTGCGCCGGCGCCTGGCCGCGGAGCCTGGAGTCGGCCTTCGGCTCGCCCGGGCGGGCTTCGACGAGGGAGTGGGCGCCGGCGTGGGCAAGCCCCCCGGACTCACGCCGGACATGGGGGCGCGCGGCCGGTGGCGGCAGGTCCTGGCCGAGGCGTTTCCCGGAGTGACGATCGTCGAAGACACGCTTCTCGCCGAGATGCGCTCGACGAAGGGCGCGGCGGAGATTGCCTTACTGCGCCAAGTGGGCACGGCCAGCGCGTCCGCGCTCCTCGCGGGCCTGCGGGCCATCCGACCGGGCCGCCGGCAACGGGAGGTGGAGGCGGCCATCGTTGGGACCTGCCTGACCGACGCCGACGGCGTCTCGTTCTGGCCGTGGGCGATGAGCGGCCCCGCGGCGGTCTACCCCGAGCCATGGAATGCGCTTCGAGATCCCTTGCACCTCGATCGGCTGATGCAACCGGGCGAGCTGGTCCGGGTGGACGTGGGGTGCACCTACGGCGGCTACATGGGAGACGTGGGCCGGACGGTTCCGGTCTCGGGCACCTTCAGCGAGGACCAGCGGGAGACCTGGGACCTCCTGGTCGACGCCTATCGGAGCGGCCTCGCGGGCATTCGCGACGGCGTGCGTTTGAGCGATGTCGTCGCGGCCAGCAAGAGGGAGATCGCCCGCGAGCAGGGACGATTGAAAACCGCGCTCGCCCGCCGCGCCGCCAGCATCATCCTCTCCCCAGACGGCGCGCCGCATTGGCAGCTCCATGGGGTCGGCCTCGACGTCGCGGAGGGGCCGGGAGCGCCCACCGATGTCCTCAAGGCGGGGATGGTGGTCGACTACGAGCCCATATTCTCGGTCGACGGACAGGGCTTCTATCTCGAGGACATGCTCGTCGTGACCACGACGGGCTACGAAGTCCTGACCCCCGGTCTCCCCTACGGCTCGCGCGAGATCGAGCAGGCGATGCGAGCGAAGCCGGCCGAATCCGCGTCCCGCTAGGGGCGCAGGAAGTCCGCCAGCAGCCGCCCCACCTCGGCCGGCTTGTCCATCTGGGGAAGGTGGTCGGCACCGGCCACGACTTCGAGCCGCGCGTCGGGAATGCCCTTCGCCGTCTGCCTGCCGATCGAGTCGACGAGCTCGGTGTCGCGCTCGCCGAGGATGAAGAGCGTGGGGGCCTTCACCTCCGCCAGCCTCGTCGAGGCCTTGGGCTCCATGGGCTCGTCCGGCCAGTGCTCCATGAGGAACACCTCGCGGTTCTCGACCACCATCTTGCGGAGGAGATCGCGTGTCGAGGGGTCGCGGCTGGTGACCGCGACCATCGGGTGTTGGAGCCAGAGCTCGGCCGCCGGCTTCGTCCCCTTCTCCTTGGCGGTGCGGAAGACCTCCAGGGTCTTCTCCTGCGATTCTGGAGGTATCGGAAACCCATTCGCCCCCGAGGCTACGACGACGAGCCGTCCCATGCGCTCGGGGTGGAGTATCGCGAAGTCGATGGCGAGGGTGCCGCCCATCGAGTTGCCGACGAGGTGCGCGGTCTTCGCCTCGAGCCGGTCGAGGAGCGCGAGGAGGTCGGCGACCGGCGAGTAGGCCTTCTCCGGGCGCGAAGAACGTCCGAAGCCGCGATGGTCGTAGCGCACCACCCGGAAGTCGCGGGCGAGGGCCTCGAACTGCGCGTTCCACATCCGGTGGTCACCGAAGCCGCCGTGGATGAGGACGACGGTCGGCCCCTGGCCTCGCACCTCGTAGTAGAGGTGGCCACCTTCGACGGCGACGGTATCCCCTCGAGCGTTCATGGCAGGCAGGAGCAGGGCCAGGAGTGCACAGATCCTCAGGGGCCGGGCACTCGCGTGGTGCGGGGAAGGAAGCGGGACAGGACGACGTGGGTCAGCGGGTAGACCACCGCGATCAGGAACCCCGCGACCACCACGATCTGGGCGACCGGCCCTCCCCAGGTCTTGTTCAGGATCGGATCGGCGTAGGCCCCGTTCAGGTTCATGGCGGCGGGAAAGAGCCGGCCGAGGGTGACCCCGACGACGGCGATCAAGCATTGCAGTCCGTAGCCCCGAGGATCATAGCCGACATGCCCGAGGGCCCAGAAGAGCGTGAGGGGCAGGACCACGTGGTAGAGCGACAGCAGGCGCGCGAACAGGGGGTAATGCGGGTCCCACATGTACTCCGTCCCCCCGATCGCGTGGACGCGGAAGAGCACCCACGACAGCACGTCGAGGCCCCAGGCGGTGCCCACCACGAGAATGGCCACGGCCTGGCTGGAGAGGAGGAGCGCGCTGCCCGTCCAGAGGCCAACCGCGGTGAGGATCACGGAGAGGTTGCACAGTAAGAGGAAGTTGGCCAGCCCGTAGGCCCAGGTGTACGTCAGCAGGTACACGGCGAGAGCGGCGAGGGCCAGCCAGCGCGCGCGGGGGAAGACGGGGGCTTCTTTGGTCACGGCCACGCGGACGCTTCCTCGGCGGCGCGTCGGCCGCTGCGCACGGCCCCTTCGATGGTCGCGGGGAGGCCGGTGTCCGTCCAGTCCCCGGCAAGGTAGAGCCCACGCACCGGAGTGCGCGGCCCGGGGCGCAGCGCCTCCGCCTCGGGGTCGGATGCGAAGGTCGCGGCCGCTTCCCGCATCACGAGCGAGCGCGTGACGGTCGCTCCCGCCATCGCCGGGAAGAAGCGACGGAGCGCGGCTTCCGCCGCCGCCACGAGCTCCGCGTTCAGGCGGGGCGCGCTGCGCACGGCCGCGCTCACGATGAAGGCCAGGTGCTGGGGCGCCCCTTCCCGGCCGTAGAGACGGCCCTTGTCGAAGACCCACTCCACTTCCGCGTTGCGCAAGCCGACCATCGGCCGATCGAGGACGACGCGGTCCAGCCAGAGCTCGATCGACACGATCGGGGAGGGGCGGAGGCGGGACGCGCTGGCAAAGGGCTCGTCGCCGCGGAGCTTTTCGGGCAGGAGCTCGCCCACGGCGTGCCAGGGGACGGCGAGGACGACGGCGTCCGCCGGCGCCGACTCCCTCGCCGGCGGGCGTCCGGCCTGGATCTCCTCGCGGGTCTCCGCCCGTTGAAGGAAGCGAACGGCGGACAGCCGGCCCCCCGTCGACCTCGACGCTCTCGGCCAGGGCCCGGCGGCGCAGCCGTCCGCCCCGGCCCTCGAAGTAGCGGGCCAGCCGCTCCGCCAGCTCGCCCCAACCGCGCCGCAGGAAGACAAGGCGAGAGGCGCGGTGATCCTTCAGGAAGGCTTCGCGGTAGATGCGATGGAAGAGGACGGCCGCCGCACGGTCCGGGGACTCGTTCAGCACGGCGAGGGCCAGGGGATCCCAGAGCAGGCGCCGGGCGTCCTTGCCCTGCCCGGTGCGCGCGAAGTACTCGGCCAGCGTCAGTCCCACCGGAGGCCGGCCGAAGCGCACGGCGAGGCCGAGGCGCACGGCCTGGAACCGCACGCTCCAGGGCACGCGCAGGGAGAGAAGGCCCGCGAGCAGGTGCAGGGGCGCCAGGAGCGGCGGGCAGTCGAGCGCCGAGAGCCCGCGCTCGTCCGCCCAGTCGATCCGCAGGTTCTCCTGCGCGAGGAGCAGGTCCTCCGCCCCCGCGCGCCGCACGAGGTCCAGAGTCGCCTTGTAGGCGCCGATCATGAGGTGGGTGCCGTTGTCCACGTCCTCGCCGCTCTGCGCGTCGCGGTAGCTGGTGGCCCGTCCGCCCAGCACCCCGCGTCTCTCCAGGAGCGTGACCTCGTGCCGCTTCTCCTGCAGGGCGATGGCCGCGGCCAGGCCCGCCCATCCCCCGCCCACGACCACGACCTTCATACGTTCCAGTAGACACGCGGGACAGTGCGCAGGGCCAGCCAGGCCTTGCGGGGCCGGGAAAGAGCCACCCGGGGGCCGCCCAACGGATAGTCCCGCCGCACGATCTCGTCGAGGATGCCGCGGTAGACCGCGCCCATGATCTCGGCCGCGAGCATCGAGCGGCGATCCTCGCCGGGGAGGAGCTGGCGGGCCCGCTCGTAGTGCTCGCGGGCGCGGTCGGCTTGAAAGGCCAGGAGCGCCGTCGTGTCCGCGCGAGGCGGGACGGGCGCATGCGCCGCCGCCAGGATCTCGTCCTCGAGGACCCCGAAGCGACGGAGGTCCTCGAGAGGTATGTAGATGCGGTCCCGGGCGGCGTCCACGCCGACGTCCCGGAGGATGTTGGTGAGCTGGAGGGCCACCCCCAGCTCCTTCGCGTACTCGCGTGTCGCCGGGTTCTCGTAGCCGAAGATCTCGATGCTGGCCAGGCCCACCGCGGAGGCCACGCGCTCGCAGTAGCCGCGCAGCTCGGCGAAGGTGGGATAGCGCCGGGTCGAGAGGTCCATGCGGCAGCCGGCCACGATGTCGGCGAGGGCGGCGCGCGGGATCGGGAACTGGAAGAGGGCGAGGGCGAGGTCACGCCCCAGCTCGGTGGTGGGGCGTCCCGCGTAGCCGCGCGCCACCTCCTCCTCCCAGCGCCGGAGCCCCGCCTCCCCTTCCCCGCCCTCCTCGTCCACGCAGTCGTCCACCACCCGGCAGAACGAGTAGAGGGCGTAGATGGCCTGACGCTTCTCCGCGGGGAGGAGGCGGAACGCGTAGTAGAAGTTCGTGCCGCTCGTCCGGGTGAGACGTGCGGACGCGCTCACGCCGCCCACCGCCACGCGCGCCAGGCGAGCGAGAGCTTGTCCAGCGGGCCGTGCCGGGGGCGGCGCCGGAAGACGTCGGCGCCCACCGCCTCGATGCGGTCGAGGATGGAGACGCCGCCCAGCCAGGTCAGGCGCAGCTCGAAGCGCAGGTCGCGCCCCACGCGGTCGCACAGGGGCCGCCCCTGGTCGAAGAGCGCGCGCGTGCGCGACAGCAGCTCCGCCATGAGGGCGCGGAAGCCGTCGGTCACGCGGCCGGCGTTCAGGTCCCACTCCCCCACCCCGAAGCGGTCGCGCAGCTCCTTCGGGATGTACACGCGATCCTTGCGCAGGTCCACGGCCACGTCCTGCCAGTGGTTGGCGAGCTGAAGCCCGGTGCACACGGCGTCGGAGAGCGGGAGGAGCTCGGGCTGGCGATACTCGAACACGATGAGGACGAGCCGCCCCACGGGGTTCGCGGAGCGCCGGCAGTAGTCGAGCAGCTCGTCCCAGGTGTCGTAGCGGCTCTTGACCGTGTCCTGGCGGAAGGCGGAGAGCAGGTCGAGGAGCAGCGGCTTGGGGATGTCCAGCCTCCGCACCGTCTCCCCGAGCGCGACGAAGATCGGGTCTTCCGCCTTCCCCTCGTAGGCGGCGTGGAGGCGGGCCTCCCACTGGTCGAGCTTCTCGTCGCGCATGCCCTCGTACATGGGCTCGTCCGCGAAATCGTCGGCGGCGCGCGCGAAGGCGTAGAGGGCGTGCACGTAGGGGCGCTTGGCCTTCGGCACGAAGAGGCCGACCGGGAAGTTCTCGTAGTGGGCCCGGACCCGGGCCTCGCAGTGCGCGAACGCTTCCTCGACCGTCAACTCACCAGGCTCTTCCGCAGCGCCGGATGGGCGAAGGGGATGACCACCTCCGCCACCAGCATCCCTTCCTTCTTGACGGTGGCGACCCCCGCGGCCACCGCCGCCCGTACCGCCCCCACCTCTCCCGTGAGGACCACCAGCCCCTTGGCCCCAGGCTGGTTGCGGGCCTCGATCAGGTTCACGCTCGCCGCCTTCACCGCGGCGTCGGCGGCGAAGATCGCAGAGGCGACCTCCTTCGTCTCGATGAGGCCCACCGCCTCCACCGTCTCCACCGGCACCTTGCCCTTTATGGCCGCGGGAAGCTGGGGATGGACGTTCTGGATCACGAAGTGGTCGACTACCGTCGCCCCCGCCGTCTCCAGGCCGGCCTGCATCGAGCTCTCCACGTCCGCGAGGAGGCCCCCGATCATCACCAGGTACTTCCCGCGGGGCACGCCCAGGGTCATGAGCAGCTCGACCGCCGCCTTCTTGAGCATGGCGTCCGTGGCCTCGACTCCCTTGGCCAGCGAGCTCGTCTCCAAGAAGCCGATGCTCGTCATCGTCCCTCCTCACGCTTTTGAGCGGCGTTGTCGAACGCCACGCGCTCCACGGGCTCGAGCGGAACCTCGACCACCGCCTGGATCCGTCCCCCGCCCAGCCGCACGGGCACGGCCAGCGCCGTCCCTCGATGCCCGAACTCTCCCTCGAGCATCGCCCAGGCGGGCAGGACGGTGCCCGGCGGCCCCAGGAGGGCGGCGAGAACGCGCGCCGCCGCCGCGGCCAGCGCCAGCGGGCCCAGCGTGCGGCGGCGCACGAGATCGAGGGCTCGACGCAGCGCGGTCGACGACAGGGCCTCGATGGGAATTCCGGAGACGGTGACGCTCCGCCCCGGGACGACCAGGTGCTCGGGCGGCAGGCCGAGAACGGTCAGGCCGAGGTCGGGGGCCGCGGCCCCGAGCTCGTGCGCGAGGGCGCGCCGCAACGCCCCCGCCCAGGCCAGGGGCGCGCTGCCGATCGCGCGCTCCCGCTTGAGGCCCGCGCGAACCGCCGCCTCCACGATCGTGGGCCCGTGGTCCCCGGCCGCGAGCAGCAGCCCGCGGCCGAGGCGCGGGACGAGGCCGCGCGTCCATTCCGCGGCGTCGCGCGACGAGCGGCCTTCGAGCTCCGGCGGATCGGCCGCGATCGCGACGTCGCAGCCCTCGGGGAGATCCGGAGCGCCCGTGACCTGCGTGTCGTAGCCCTCCACCGGACCCGACTGGAGAAGATCCAGGGCCTTGCCCCGCGCCTTCCCCTCGTTGGCGTCCACCAGCACCACGTGACGCGCGCGCTCGCGCTCGGCCAGGCGCCGCGCGAGGGTTGCGCCCAGCTCCCCCGCGCCGAGAATCGCGATTCGCATGCCGGTGGCGGATTCTAGCGCGCTTTGCCGGCCCCGGTCGGAATGCTAGTCTCCCGCGTGATCCCGGCCGCGCCGCTCCACGTCGTCCTCGTCGAGCCCGAGATCCACTGGAACACGGGCAACGTCGGCCGTACGTGCCTGGCCGCGGGGGCCCGGCTCCATCTCGTCCAGCCGCTCGGCTTCTCCCTGGACGACCGCGAGGTGCGGCGGGCCGGCCTCGACTACTGGCTGCGGGTCGAGCCGCGCCTCTGGAAAAGCTGGCCGGACCTGGAAGCAGCCCTGCCCGAGATGGGCGAGCCGTTCCTGGTGAGCCCCGACGCGGGACCGACGCTCTGGGACGTGCGCTACCCGGCGCAGAGCGTGCTCGTGTTCGGGCGCGAGAGCGTGGGGCTGCCCGCGGACGTGCGCGAGCGCTTTCGCGATCGGCTGATCCGCGTGCCCATGGCGGATCCCGCTCTGCGCTCCCTCAACCTCTCGACCTGCGTGGCCGTCGTGCTCTACGAAGTGCTCCGCCAGCGGAGGGGCTGAGGCCTCAGGCGCGGCGGACGGAGCTGGTCGCGGTGCGGTAGGCGTAGATCGCGAGCGCGGTCACGACCAGCCCCGCCATCACCGTCGGCCCGGAGGACCAGGTTCCGAGATGGGTGGTGAGGGGGAGCTCGATGAACAGGTTCGAGACGTAGATAGCCACGATCGCGGCGAGGAGCCCCAGGCGGAGGAGGAGCCAGGTGTAGGCGCCCATCAACACGACGCTCAGGGGAATGCCCACCCAGGGGCTTGCCTCCAGCTGCGTGACCTGGGTCAGGGCCAGCACCGCTCCCAGCACGACCGCCGCGGCCAGATCGTGCCGCAGGAGCAGGCGGAGCACGAGAAAGAGAAGGAGGGCCCCGAGGCCGAGAGCCAGGGCGTCGATCTGATTGCCGATCAGGGACGCGAGGAGGCGGCGCGGCGCCAGAAGCGCTTCGAGCGGCGTGGTCATTGGGTCGAGGGGGGTCAGGCCCAACGAGGCGGGGACACGGATGGCGAGAGCGATAAGGATGGCGCAGGCGGCGCCCCAGGTGGCCCCGATCAGCGCGTCCCTGCCCACGATGGGGTGGCCCATACCACCGGACAGGAGACGGGTCCAGGAGATGAGCGTGTGAGGCCGCAGCCGCCGCACGTAGGGCTCGAGGGCCATGTAGAAGAGCCAGAGGGTTGCGGCCAGGAAGAGCCCGAACCCCACGCCCCGGATCAGGAGGATCGTCTCGCCGGTGAGTTCGGCGACGTGGTCGGCGTTCAGGAGCCACGCCGCCATGAGGGTGGCGAAGACGTAGGCGGCGAGGCGGAACGCGCCGCGCCGGTCGCCGCGGCCGAGGCGCAGGTTGCGGCGGGCGAGGATGCCTCCGGTGACGAGGAGCGTGACCAGGAGCAGGATCGCCAACGCGAGGCCGAAGAGCTGGCCGCGCGTGATGTCACGGGGCTGCATCCGCTCCGGACGGGTCCAGGGCGCGACCACGTAGAACGCGGCCGGCCGGCCCCGGTAGGCGGCGGCCTCGATGCGGATGGGAATGTCGGGCCGTTCCGGATAGGCGCCCTCCCACGCCGTCCGCGTGTCCACGTAGAAAGGCGGCGTCCAACGCGACGGCGCCGTCCGGAGCGCGGCGGTGTTCAGGCCCGTCTCGGCCAGGAGCGGCGCCCAATCGGGCGCGGGGCCGGGAGCCTCCTCGGTCTCGACCTGCGGGGGGATGGAATAAAAGGACAGGAGCCGGCCCTGCATGTCCATGCGCACCCCCGCGTTGCCCGAGAGCAGCCCGATCGGCGGGTTGCTCCAGAAGACCTGCCCCCGGCTATTCGTCGAAACGAGCGGGTGCAGGCTCTGACGATAGTAGAAGCCGATGACGGGAGGATCGCCGGAGGCGAGGCCGTCCCAGCGGGCGGGAGAGGCGTCGTGCTCGCGCACGTAGCGAAGGTAGGCGCCGTCCCAATCGAAGCCGACCGCGGTGTCCTCGGGTTCCTCACACTCGGTGAGCCGCTTGATCAGCTCCCGGGCCCGGTCTTCCAGCACCGCCGGCGCCTTCTCCTGCGGGACCCGGTTGATCAGCTGGAGGGGCCCGACCAGGGCGGGGGCAAGCACTACACCGGCGAGGACGACGGCCAGACAAGCGCCTGCAGTACGGGAGGTTAGGCCTTCCGCCTCCCCCGCCGCGGCCACCATCTCCGGCGAGGGGGTGATGCCGGCGGCCAGGGCGGCGGCCAAGGGGTCCCCGCCGGGAAGCAGGGCCGCCACCGCGAGGGCGGAGGCGGGCCGGCCCTCCGGGTCCTTCGCGATACAGCGAAGGATGGTACCCTCAACTGCCGGGTCCAGATCGGGGACCAGGCTCGAAGGGTCGGGAGGCCTTTCGTCGCGATGTTTCCTGAGCATCTCGGAAAACGTCTTGCCTTCGAACGCTTTCTTGCCGGTGAACAACTCGTAGAGCACCAGACCGAGCGAGTACACGTCGCTGCGTGCGCTCACCGAGCTCCCCGTGAGCTGCTCCGGGGACATGTAGGCCGGAGTTCCGGACCGCACGTCGTCTCCCCGGATCGAGTCCTCCAGCCCGGCGAGACCGAAGTCGGTGATGCGCACCTTGCCCTGCCCGTCCAGCATCACGTTCTCGGGCTTCAGGTCGCGGTGGAGGACGCCCTTGTCGTGGGCCGCCCCCAGGCCCGCGCAGAGCTGGAGCGCGATGTCGAGCGCCTTGTCGCTTCCGAGCCGCCCGATGCGGCGCATCAGGTTCGCGAGGTTCTCGCCGTCCACGTACTCCATCGAGAGGAAGTGCTGGCCCTCGGTGTCCGCGATGTCGAACACGCGGCAGACCGCGGGGTGCGTGACCTGGCGGGCGATCCGCACCTCGCTGAAGAACCGCTCGAGACGCTCTTCGTCGCCCTCCACGGCCTCGGGAAGGAACTTGAGGGCCACGGCCTGCCCGAGCTTGAGGTCGTCGGCGCGATAGACCTCGCCCATGCCGCCCTTGCCGAGCAGGCCGACGACGCGATAGCGTCCGGCGAGCAGCGTGCCCGAGACGAATCGCCCTTCGCCGGGAGCGGCCGACACTCCGGCCGCGCTCGAGGGAGCGGGCGTCCGGCGGCCCGTCGCCCATGCGGGAAGATACGGGCGTGGCCGGTCGGGGAGCGGTTCCAGTCGGGGTTTCCGACACGTCGAGGCTCACGCCGCAGGAGGGACAGAAACGATGGTCTTCGGCGAGCGCCTGGGAGCAGGACGGACAACGCGCCATGGGGTCGCGAGTAGGTTACTTCAGGTCGACCGGCTCCGGTCGTGCCCTGTCCGGAAAGCGGCGCATAGACCCGTGCGAGCGGGCGGCGGCGGAATCGTGCAAGTCTCACCGCATCAATACCCGGAATCTCGAGGTTTCCTTGAGGCAAAGCCGGCAAGAGCGGGTCCAGGACTTGCACAACACGCGCCCTTGGGCTCCGTCCCGTGTTTCGGAGAGGACGAACGGCGAGATGGGTCTCGGCCCGGCCGGACCGGGATCGAGTTGGTGAGAGAGAATCCCCCTTCTCCACCGTCCGCAGGCCGGCGCGCTCGACCCGCCTGGCACCTCGAGATGGTCGCCGACGGCGAGGTACGCCAGGTTCCCCTTCACCCCTTTCCCTTCCGTATCGGCCGGCGCCCCGGTCTCGAGCTCGTGCTCGCCCCCGAGTCCATCTCGAAGGTGCACGCCGAGATCTACGAGGAGGGCGACGGCCTCCGCGTTCGCGATTTCCAGAGCACGAACGGGACCTTCGTGAACGGAGAGGCGGTGGAGGACGGCCCGATCCGCGAGGGCGACGTCGTGCAGCTTCGCGGACCTGGAGTTCCGCCTGGGCGCGCCCAGCGTGGCCGCCCCTTCTCCGGAGCCCCCCGAGAGCCCGGGGACCACGGTCTCCCTCGGACGCCGCCCCAAGGGCGCGCGCTCGCTCCCCGGCGCCCGCGAGATGCAGGAGCTCCTGCGCGACAGCACCGTGACCATCGCCTTCCAGCCGATCGTGCGCATCCCCGGCGGCGTGCCCGCCGCCTACGAAGCGCTCGGGCGCGGGACGCACCCCGGCCTGCCCCAGAGCCCACTGGACCTCTTTCGCATCGCCGAGAGCGTGGGCGCGGAGGCGGAGCTGAGCCGGCTCTTCCGGAAGAAGGCCGTGGAGCTCGTGCGCGACCGCCCGAACTTCCCCACCCTCTTCCTGAACACCCATCGCAATGAGTTCGACGACCCCAGGCTCCTCGCGTCGCTGGAGGAGCTGCGCGCCCTTGCCCCCCACCAGGACCTCGCTCTCGAGATCCACGAGAAGTTTCTCACGAAGCCCGAGGCCCTCCGCGATCTCAAGAACATGCTCCTCCAGAGCAACATCGGGCTCGCCTACGACGACTTCGGGGCCGGTGAGTCGCGCCTCCTGGAGCTGGCGGAGGCGCCGCCGACCTACCTGAAGTTCGACCGCCGTTTCTTTATCGGGATCGACCAGCCGGACCTCCGCAACCGACGGCAGCTCCTGACCTCGCTGGTGGGGGTGGCCAAGGACCTCCGGGTCAAGGCCATCGCGGAAGGGATCGAGACCGCGGCCGAAGCCACCACCTGCGAGGAGATCGGCTTCAACCTCGCCCAGGGCTACCATTTCGGGCGCCCCGGGCCCGTCGAGAAGATCGAGGGCTAGGGGAAGGACATGGCCAAGCCGGGAGGGCCGGAGACCCGGAAGACCGAGAGCAAGGCGTTCAGCGGGCGGCTGGACAACATCGCGCTGCCCGAGGTGCTGAACTTCCTCGCGGTCACCACCAAGACCGGCCGCCTCAGCCTCACCCGCCGCGACGGCCAGGGCCTCATCGTGCTGCGCCGGGGGCGCATCATCTACGCCGCCTCCAGCTCCGTGCGCATCACCCTCGGCAACATCATGGTCTGCCGGGGCGTCATCAACGAATCCGTGCTCTTCGAGGCGCTGGAGCGACAGCATTTCTCCCAGGAGGAGAAGCGCCTGGGAGAGGTGCTGGTGGAGATGGGCCAGGTGAGCCCGGAAGACGTGGAAGAAGTGGTGCGCTACCAGATCGGGCTCGTGCTCACCGAGCTCTGCCAGTGGACGAACGGCTTCTTCAAGTTCGACGCGGTGGAGATCCCGGAGAGCGGGGAGTTCGAGGTGGACGCCCAGGACTTCGTGGCCACGGAGGGCCTGAGCACCGACCGCCTCCTCCTCGAGGTCGCCACCCAGCTCGACGAGAGCAATCGGGCGGCGGCGCCGGCGGAAGCGGCTACGCCCGGCTCGTCGGCCACGCCTCCCTCGGAGACGGCGGGGATGATGGCCGCGCCGGCGAGCGTCCCCCTGGACGGCCTCGTGAGCGAGCTGCAGACGCCCTCCCTGCGCGGCGAGATCACCGTGATGCTGATGCGGCTCGGGGCCCGCATCCTCGGGCGGGGGGTCCTCTTCGCGGTCCGCGGGGAGGAGCTGACCGCGATGGGGCACTTCGGCTTCGAGGGCCAGGGGGCGAGCGGCAGCCCGTCCCACGACCTGCGGGTGTCGCTGCTCGAGCCGTCGGTCTTCTCCGAGGTGGTCCAGCGCAAGGAGACCTACCGGGGCCCCCTGCTCGGCGGCCCCACCAACGAGCGGTTCCGAAACCTGCTCGGACCCGACGCTCCCGGCGAGGTCGTGGTCATCCCCATGATCGTGGCGGGCAGCGTGGCCACCCTTTTCTACGGGGACGACCTTCCCGCGCGCCGGCCCATCGGCGAGGTCCGGCCCCTCGAGATGCTCATGACGGAAGCCGGGCTCGAGATGGAGCGGCAGGCCCTGGAGGGCCGGATCAAGAGCTTCGAGCGCAACCAGCGGCGACAGGAGTTCCTGCGGGCTCTGCAGATGGGCCAGGAGCAGCGCCCTACCCTCGCCCCTACTTCAACCCGAACTCGGTCGCGCGCAGGGTCTTGATGCGATCGCGGATCGAGGCCGCCTTCTCGAACTCCAGGGCCTTGGCCGCCTCGCGCATCTGCTTCTCGAGGACCTTGATCTCCCGCTCCAGCTCGTCCAGCGAGCGATAGCGCTCCTCCGGCGACTCCGCGACCTCGGGGATGGGCGCGTAGTCGTGCTCGTAGACCGAGGACAGCAGGTCCCCGATGTTCTTGCGCACGCTCTCCGGGGTGATGCCGTGCTCCTGGTTGTAGGCCTCCTGGAGCGCGCGCCGGCGGCTCGTCTCTCCCAGGGCCGCACTTCATGGAGTCGGTCTCCTGGTCGGCGTAGAGGATGGCCGTCCCTTCCACGTTGCGGGCGGCGCGGCCCATGGTCTGGATGAGGGAGCCGGCGGAGCGCAGGAAGCCCTCCTTGTCCGCGTCGAGGATCGCCACCAGCGAGACCTCGGGCAGGTCCAGCCCCTCGCGCAGCAGGTTGATCCCCACCAGCACGTCGAACTCCCCCTGGCGCAGGTCGCGCAGGATCCGCACGCGCTCCAGGGTCTCGATGTCGGAGTGCAGGTAGCGCACGCGCACGCCCAGGTCGTGGTAGTACTCGGTCAGGTCCTCGGCCATGCGCTTGGTGAGGGTGGTGACGAGGACGCGCTCGCCGCGCGCCGCGCGCACGCGGATCTCGGCCAGGAGGTCGTCCACCTGGCCCTTGACCGGGCGCACGTCCACCCGCGGGTCCATGAGGCCGGTGGGCCGGATGACCTGCTCGACCACCACCCCCCCCGCCTTCTGCAGCTCGTAGGGCCCGGGGGTGGCGGAGACGTAGAGCGACCTGGCCGAGCCGTCGCCTCGAACTCCTCGAAGCTCAGGGGGCGGTTGTCGAGGGCGGAGGGCAGGCGGAAGCCGTACTCCACGAGCGTCGTCTTGCGCTGGCGGTCGCCGTGGTACATCCCGCGCACCTGGGGGACGCGATCTGGTGGCTCTCGTCGATGACCATGAGCGCGTCCTTGGGCAGGTAGTCGAGGAGCGTGGGCGGCGGCTCGCCGGGCGCGCGGCCCGAGAGGTGGCGCGAGTAGTTCTCGATGCCGTGGCAGTGGCCCATCTCGCGCAGCATCTCCAGGTCGAACATCGTGCGCTGGTAGAGCCGCTGGGCCTCGAGCAGCTTGCCCTGGCGTCTCCAGCCTCGGCCTTGCTCCACTACGAGCTCCTGCCTCGATGGTCTCGATGGCGTCGGTGCAGGCGCGGCCGCGGGGTGACGTAGTGGCTCGACGGGTAGATCGCCACCTGGGCCAGGCGTCCCGATGGTCTTGCCGGTGAGGGGGTCGAAGGACGCTGATCTGCTCCACCTCGTCCCCGAAGAACTCGATGCGGATGCCCGTCTCCTCGTAGGCGGGGACGATCTCGACCACGTCGCCGCGCACCCGGAAGGTCCCGCGCTTCAGGTCGTAGTCGTTGCGGTCGTAGCGGGCCTCCACGAGCTTGGCCAGGAGCTCGCGCCGGTCGAGGGTCTCCCCCTGGCGCACGAAGAGCAGCATCCCGTAGTAGGCCTCGGGCGAGCCCAGGCCGTAGATGCAGGAGACGGAGGCCACGATGATCACGTCGCGCCGCTCGAAGAGGCTGCGGGTGGCGCTGAGGCGCATCCGGTCGATCTCCTCGTTGATGGTCGCTTCCTTCTCGATGTAGGTGTCGGACTGGGGGACGTAGGCCTCGGGCTGGTAGTAGTCGTAATAGGAGACGAAGTACTCGACCGCGTTGTCGGGGAAGAACGTCTTGAACTCCTGGTAGAGCTGGGCGGCCAGGGTCTTGTTGTGGGCGAGGACGAGGGTGGGCCGGTTCACGCGGGCGAGGACGGAGGCGATGGTGAAGGTCTTGCCGCTGCCCGTGACCCCGAGCAGGACCTGGTGCTTGTCCCCGCGCAGGAGCCCGGCCGTCAGCTCGTCGATCGCCCGCGGCTGGTCGCCGCGCGGCTCGAAGTCGCTGGTCAGCCGGAAGCGGCTGTCCGCGGGGGCGGGGGCGAGCCGCGGCTCTTCCGGTCGGGTCCTCATCCAGTGATCATACCCTGCACCCCGGACGCGTCCGGCCCGTCTGCGGTTGACTTCGCCATTTTCCGTCCCTATCCTGCCCGCGAACTGGGCACGCTGCTCTCGGAGGTTCTCGTATGCGCCCGAGCCGCCTTGTCGCCGGCATCCTTCTGATTCTTCTGGCCGCAATTCCCGCCCACGCCCAGAGCTCGGGCGACCTCGCCGGCCTCCTCCTCCGGTTCTTCTCCCCGACGAACCCCGTGGTCCTGGCGAGCCCCGGGGGCGAAACGGGCGGGGGCGGCGGGGGCGGGACGGGCGGCGGCGGCCAGGTCGTCCAGAGCCACGCCGCCCACTTCGTCTCCCAGCCCGGCGCACAGGCCACCCTGCGCCAGGTCAACGCCGGGATCGCCGCCCAGATCTCGACCTTCCCGCTCGGCTCCTCCTCCGCCGGCTTCACCTACACCTTCGACGAGGGTCTGGGCGTCTACAACCGCACCACACAGTCCTTCGGCCCGATCTTCACGGAGCGACCCCTTACCGCCGGCAAGGGGAAGTTCACCTTCGGGGTCAACTACCAGGACGCAACCTGGGACACCCTGGAAGGGAAGGACCTCCAGAGCGGCGACATGACCCTCTACCTCGTCCATCAGGATACGAACAACGACGGGAGCAACCTCGCCCTCTGGTTCGAGGGTGACATCATCCGCGCCGACCTCAAGATCGACCTCGAGACGAAGACCACGGTCGTCTACGCGAGCTACGGCCTGGCCGAGCGGCTCGACCTGAGCGTGGCCGTGCCCTTCGTGGACGTCTCCCTCGATGCGGAGATCGCGACTTCGCTCGAGCGACTGGCCACCGCCGCGGACCTCCCCGCCGTAGTCCACGTTTTCCCCGACGGCCAGGTCACGCACACCTACCGGGAGAGCGGCAGCGCCCGCGGGATCGGCGACATGCTCGTTCGAGCCAAGTACAACTTCCTCCGCAAGCGCGGGAGCAGCCTCGCCGCCTTCCTCGACCTCCGCCTCCCCACCGGAAACGAGAACGACCTCCTGGGCTCGGGGGCCACCCAGGCCAAGCTCGCCCTGGTGGCGGGGGGCTCCCCCGGCCGCTTTTCTCCGCGGGCCAGCGCCGGTTACACGTTCTCCAGCGGGGGGAGCGACTTCACGGGCGACCTTCCCGACGAGATCTACTACACCGCCGGCTTCGACATCGTCCCCCACCGCCGGGTCACGATCACCGCCGACTTCATCGGCCGCACGCTCCTCGACACGGAGCGCGTGGTGGACCAGCAGCGCACCTTCCGCTTCGACCTGCGCAACAACCCCACCGTTCGCACCGTCACCCGTACCGAGCTCACGACCACGACCGGCAACGTGAACCTGATGCTGGGCTCGGCGGGCATCAAGATCAACCCGGTGGGGAACCTGCTGATCGTGGGCAACGTGCTCTTCAAGATCGGCAACCACGGCCTGCAGGACTCGGTGACGCCGGTCGTCGGTCTCGACTACACGTTCTAGCCGATTCCCGGACGCCTACTGCCCCATCGACTGGATCGTCCAGGCTCCGTCCCGCCGAACCAGGCGAAAGGTCTGTTGCCTCGGCCGCATCGCCTTGCCCTTCAAGGTGTCCTGCCGTGAGACACGCACGGTCGCCTGGTCGCCCTCGATCTGGGGCGGCGAGTCGATCGTGATGGCGGCGGTCTGCGAACCTTCCTTGAACACTTCGCGCAGGATCTTCTCCTGGTCCGGGGAGAGACCCGGAAAGAGGCTCTTGTACAGCGCGAGGTCGCGGGTGTTCAGGGCCCGTTCGAACTCCGCGACGACGTGGCGAACCGCCCCCTCCTGGTTGGCGGCGCCGAGTCCCGCGGCCGACGGCGGCGCCGGAAGTGACGGCGCGGCGAACGGAGGAGCGGCGGGAGGCAGCGACGCGGGGACGGGAGGGGCCACGGCCACCGGTCGCGGAGCCGCGGCGGCAGAGGCAGCCGCGGCGGAGGCGGCAGCGGCGGCAGAGGCGGCCGCCGACGCGGCCGCAACCTCGGAAGCCCGCCGCGCGCGATCGAAGCCGTCCCCCGCCTCCAGGAACTTCTGCGTGGCCTGGGCGAACTGCTCGTTGCCCAGGAGGACCTGGGCCTCCCGCACCGCCCGGTCCGCCGCACGGAACAGCTCCTGTCCCCCCGCCCGTGCCTTCTCCGCCTCCAGACGGGACGAGGTCGCGGCGCGGCTCGCCACTTCCGCCCGTCCGCGGAATTGCCGGTTGAGGGCGGCGGAGAGCTCGGTGGCCACCGGATGCCGCGGGTCGATGGCGAGCACGCGGCCCAGGGCCCGCGTGGCTCCCTCGATGTCGCCCTGCTCGAATGCGGTCCGCGCCTCCTTGGCCGATGAGTCGAGGGTGGCCAGGGTCTGCTGCGCCCGCCCGAGCAGCTGCTGGGCCTCCGTGCTCTCGGGAGCCAGCTTCAGTACCTGCTCCGCCTGGGCCACCGCTTCCGCGTAGTCCTTGTTGTCGAGGTAGGTGCGCGCCAGCTCCACCTGGCTCGCCACGAGCTGCTCGCGGAGGACCCCCTCCTGCTCCTTCGCCAGCTCCGCCGGGGGGATGGGCGCGACGGGCCCCCCCAGGCGGACCCAGGCCAGGGTGCCAAGTCCGACGAGGACGAGGAGCGCGGCCAGCCCGACGAGAACGCCGCGCCAGACCGAAGGCGGCGGGTACAGTGTTGGCTCGGGCCGGGCCGTCAGGGCCTGGCTCCCGTCGATGCTCGACGACGAGAGGTCGAGCGCCGTGGCTCCCGCCACCATCGGGCGCTGGATCGCGGTCCGGGCCCCGGACAACGACTGGTCCAGCTCCATGAGCGTGGGCGACTCCCTCCCCGTCATCGTGGTCTCGGAGTCGAGGCCGGGCTGGAGCAGCTCCGCCGCCGCCTTTCCCGCCGCGATGGCGCGACGCGCGCTGCGCAGCGCCTCCCGCATCTGGGCGGCCGAAGCAAACCGGCGGTCCGGGTCCTTGGCGAGCGCCCCGTCCACGATGGGCAGGAGCAGGGGCGGGAGATCGGGGACCCAGCTCTTGAGCGGCTGCGGGTCGTGCTCCAGGACCTCGTAGAGGATGGAGTGCACGGATTCCGAGTCGAAGGGCTTGTGTCCGGAAAGGAGCTCGTAGAACACTGCACCCACCGAGAACAGGTCGGAGCGCTCATCGACCCTCTCGCCCCGCACCTGCTCGGGGGACATGTAGTTGGGCGTGCCCATCACCGTGCCCGTGCGCGTCATCTCCGACACGCCCAGCCGGGCGAGGCCGAAGTCGAGGATCTTGACCGCGAGGTTGGGGAGGACGCGGATGTTGGCGGGCTTGAGATCGCGGTGGATGACCCCCTTGCTGTGGGCATAGGCGAGCCCCTCGCAGATCTGCTCCATCACCAGGAGCTTGTCCTCCAACCGGTTCAAAGCCTGGCGGGCGATCATCTCCTTGAGGTCGTGGCCCTCGAGCAGCTCCATGACCAGGTAGATCTGGCCCCGCTCCTCGTTGAACTCGAAGACGGTGACGATGTTGGGATGGTTGAGCTGGGCCGCGGACTCGGCCTCGCGGCGGAAGCGCTTGCGGAACTGCTCGTCCGCGACCAGGGAAGGCGAGATCGTCTTGAGCGCGACGAAGCGCTTCAGGACCTGGTCCTGGGCCTTGTAGACCTCGCCCATGGCCCCTTGGCCCAGCCTCCCGACGATCTTGTACTTGCCGATCCTGTCGAGGTCCATCCGCGCCCTGGGGGGAGTCCGTCGAGTGAGGACGTCCGGGTGATGGTAGCACGCAGGGACGGCGGTGGGCGTACGGCGGGAGGGCGGGGACGCGCGTCAGCGCAGGACGCGACGGAAACGCTCCCGGGCCCGCATGTAGTCACGCGCGGCGCGAGCGTAGGCCTTCGCCTTGTAGGCGGTCTCGGCGTCGCGGCCGAGCCCCGCTCCCTCGCGGAAACCCTCGAGGCGGCTGGCCTGCGCCTTCTCCGCGGCCCGCTGGGCTTCGGCCATGAGCGAGCGCGCCTCGTCCGCGCGGGCCTTGAAGCCGGCATCCAGCGACGGAGCGATCTCGGCGGCGGCGGGGTTGTCGGGCGAGAGCTCGAGGAGGCTCCAGTAGGCCGCCTTCTTCGCTTCGTCGCCCGCCGCGGACGATCGCGCCTCGGCCACGGCGGCGTCGATCCGCTCCTGGATCTGCCGGGCCTCGGTGAGGACTCCCTTGGCCTCGGCATTGCCGGGATCGAACTTGAGGGCCCTCTCCGCGCGGAACGCCGCGTCCGCGTAGTCTCCGGCTTCGAGCTTCTTGCGCGCGTTGCGGACCTCCGTATCCGCCAGTTCCTTGGCCATGGTGCCGATCTGGCCGCCGGCCGGCGGCTTCACCGCCGCGGCTGGCGGCGGCGGGCGGAGGAGGAGCAGGAGGCCCAGGATGGCGACCGCGAGCAGCACCGCGCCCACGATCCAGAGGATCGGCCCGAAACCGGAGCGCTTCGGGGGCGTGGCTCCGCTGCGGGGACGAGAGCCCGACGGCCGGTCGGGACGTCGCGAGGCGGAGGGGGATGACGGCGGCGCGGAGACCTCGGGCCCGCCCGGGGCCACGCGCTCGACCGGCTGCATGGCCGAGGAGCGCAGGGAGGAGGAAGAGGCCGAGGGGGGCGCGGGCCGCTGGAGGCCGGGCAGGGACTCGTCGCCACGCCCGCTGGCCAGCGCTTGGCGGGCGCTCGCCAGGACGGCGCGGAACTCGCCCGCGTCCTGGAATCGGTCCGCGGGCCGCTTGGCCAGGGCCTTCTCGAGCACCTGGAGGATCACGGGGGCGAGACCGGGGACCACGGACGCCGCCGAGGGCGGGGCCGCCTGCATCACCTTGTAGAGGACGGAGTGGAGGGATTCCGCCTCGAACGGCTTCTTCCCCGTGAGGACCTCGTAGAAGACGCAGCCCAGCGCGAACACGTCGGAGCGCGCGTCCACGTGCTCTCCGCGCACCTGCTCGGGCGACATGTAGTGGGGGGTGCCCATCACCAGCCCGGTGCGGGTCATGTCGGATCCGCTCAGGCGCGCGAGCCCGAAGTCCATGATCTTCATCTGCCCGCTGGGCAGGATGTGGAGGTTGGCGGGCTTGAGGTCGCGATGGAAGACGCCGTGCGCGTGCGCGAAAGCGAGGCCGTCGCAGATCTGGTCGATGACGTCCAGCTTCTGGTCGAGGGTCTTGAGGAGCCCCTCGGCCAGGGCCTGCTTGAGGTCGACCCCCTCCAGGAGCTCCATCGCGATGTAGAGCTTGTCGCGCTCCTGGCCGTAGTCGTAGACGGTGACGATGTGCGGGTGGTTCAGGAGGGCGGCGGCCTGGGCCTCCCGCTCGAAGCGCTTCCGGAGCGTCTCGTCCTTGCTGACCTCGGCGGCGATGGTCTTGATCGCCACGAAGCGCCCGAGGCTCTCGTCCCTTCCCTTGTAGACGCGGCTCGTCGCCCCCTGGCCGATCTCGCGGACGATCTTGTACTTGCCGATCTGGTCCAAGGGGTTGCGGAATTCGGCGGATGATAACACGGGCCGATCGACCGGGATCTCCCGCCCGCCGCTCGGCCTAGCGCCGGCTCGACAAGCGGGGCGGCTGCAGCATCAGGTCCTCGATGACGCGCGCCAGCTCGGACGGGGGCATCTTCTCCAGGAGGTAGCGGTGGCGCGCACCCGGACAGGCCAGCCACTGGTTGTAGCCCTGGCCCACGCGCGCGTGCATCAGGTTCAGCCCGGGCGCGGACTCGTTCCAGTAGTCGCGCGCCCCCCGGACCGCGTAGAGAACGGCGGTCTGGTCCCAGCTCTCGCGGTCCTGCAGGCCGTTGAAGAGCCGGTAGGCGGCCCGCACCGGGCTTTCCTCGGGGAGCTGGCCGAGGCGCCCGCCGGTCTTGACCGCGGCCCCGATCTCGAAGCCGCTGAACGCCACCGGCGTGGGCCAGTCGTTGATCGCGCGCACCGAGGCGTAGGTGTCGTAGCCCAGGTTGTACTCGCTGCCCCCGTCCGGGAAGAGGCCCTCCGGGAACTTCCCGCCCATGCAGACCCAGAGTCGCACCTTTCGGCGGACCAGGTCCTCACCGGAGAGCGGGCTCGAGTCGTCGGCGGCGGAGTCGAGGAGGCTCTTGAGGTTGGTGAGGAAGCCCAGGGTCACGACCACCACCCCGCCGTCGGGCTGCCCGGCGAGGACGCGGCGGTAGAGCGCGGCGGCGTCCTTCGCGTCCTTGGCGGAGCGGAGATCGCGGGGAAACGTGCGGGCGATCTCTTCCGTGTACCTCGACTCCACCTCCCCCCCCGTGTCCTTGGGATAGCCGGCCACCTGGGCGCGCACCGTGCCGATGGGGAGTTCGCGGCGACCGTACCACGTGTTGAGAGCGCTGAGGCAGGCTACGCTATGCCGGTTGCGCGAGGAGACCATCGTGGCCAGGATCTCGGCCTCGCCGCGGTCGGCGAGGGCGTGCAACACGGCGAGGGCGCCCACGTCGTCGACGTCGGAAGCGAGGTCCGTGTCCAGGACGATCCGCACCGGTCCCTGCGCGGCCGCCGGACCGTCGGCGAGCAGGGCGGCGGCGGCCAGGAGGGGGAGGCAGGCTCGTCGCATCGCGTGAGGCGGCGATCATAAGGAGCGCCCCCCGGTGCCGTCAAACCCCCGTCGCGCGCAGGCCTGCTAGAATGTCGTTTTGGACGGCGCGGACGGAGGAACGATGGCGGACGACAAGGCGACCTTGATTGACGCGCAGGCGGACGTGGACGGCAAGCTCAAGGGCAAGGACGCCCAGATCCTGGGGCGCTTCCGCGGCGAAGTGGAGCTGAGCGGCCGCCTGGTGCTCGGCGAAGGGGCGCGGGTGGACGCCAAGGTCCAGGCGGACGCGGTGGAGATCGCCGGAGAGTTCAAGGGCGAGATCAAGGGGCGCACGGTGACCCTGGGTGAGAAGGCCCGCGTCGAGGGAAACGTGGACGCCCAGGTCTTGATCGTCCGCGAGGGCGCTCAGCTCGACGGCGCGATCGCCACCGGCAAGGGACGGACGGTGTCCACGGGACCGGGACTAATGGGACCCGGACACACGGGACCGGGACACACCGGACCCGCCGCCCCTTGATCCTGAGCGAGCTGGCCGCGCGCCTCGGCTGCCCGGTGCGCGGCGACGGGGCGGTCGAGGTCGCTCGCGTGGCGGGCATCGACGATGCGGGGCCGGGCGATCTGACGTTCGTCGCCCATCCGAAATACGCGGCCCGCCTTCTCCACACCCGGGCGTCGGCCGTGATCGTCACCCCCACTACGGAGACGCCGCTGCCCAGCCTCCTCTCCGACAACCCGTACGTCTCTCTCGCGCGCGCGGTCGCCGTTCTCCATCCCGAGAGCCGGCCCGCTCCCGGCGTCCACCCGAGCGCCCAGGTCGACGCCACCGCCGTCCTCGGGGAGTGCGTGCACGTGGGGGCCCTGGCCGTGGTCGGCCCGCGGGCCCGGATCGGGGCACGCACCGTCCTCCATCCCCACGTGGTCGTCTACGCGGACGCGGTGATCGGCGCGGACTGCCTCTTGCACTCGGGGGCGCAGCTGCGCGAGCGCTGCCGGCTGGGCGACCGGGTCGTCCTCCAGAACGGCGCGGTGGTGGGGGGAGACGGCTTCGGCTTCGCGCGCGACAACGAGGGGCGATACCTCAAGATCCCGCAGGTGGGGATCGTGGTCGTCGAGGACGACGTGGAGATCGGGGCCCTCTCCGCCGTCGACCGCGCTGCCCTCCACGAGACGCGTATCGGCCGGGGGACCAAGATCGACAACCTGGTGCAGGTGGGGCACTCGGTGACGATCGGCGAGGACACGGTCCTGGCCGGGCAGGTGGGGATCGCGGGCAGCGCGAGGCTCGGGCGGGGCGTCACGCTGGCCGGGCAGGTGGGGGTGGGCGGCCACATCACGGTCGGGGACGGCGTCGTGGCCACGGGCAAGGCCGGGCTCCCCTCCGACGTCCCCGCGGGCGCGATGCTCTCCGGGAACCCTCCGATGGAGCACCGGGCCTGGCTCCGGGCGAGCGCTCTCTTCGCGAAGCTCCCGGAGCTGGCGAAGCGGCTACGGGACCTGGAACGCCGGGTCGACGAGCGGCTCGGGCGCTCCCGCTAGCACGCGCACCGCGGGGTGGCTGGTTTCGTATTCGTGATCTCTTGTAGTAATGTACTAGTACATTGCACGGAGGGCCTGCCTGACATAGGGGCCGGCTCCGGAGACCCGTCCTACCGCCAAGGGATGGCGTAGTAGCCGGCGCGGGAGCGCACCTTCAGGTCCTTCGCCTTGACCTCCACCCGCAGCTTGCGGAAGCGCCGGTCCCGCTCCGGCCGGTCGGAGACGTAGCCCAGCACGTACTGGTTCTGCAGCTCGTCGAGGATCTTGGCGTAGACGCCGGTGAGATCCCTGGACGCAGTGGGCGAGAAGACCTGCCCGCCGCTCGCGTCCGCGAGCTGGCTCAGGAAGGCCTTGGCCGACAGATAGCGGTTGTTGCCGATGCCGAACGATCCCGCCGTGAACGAGATCGGATAGATGGAGACCCCGCTGCTCTTGACCAGGTTGAGCACGTCCAGGAGGCCGATCGCGCTCGTGGAATCCTCCCCGTCCGTGAACACGAGGAGCACCTTGCGCCCCCCGGAGTCCGCCACCCTCGAAAGGTAGACGCTGATCGCGTCGTAGAGCGCGGTGTTGCCCTTCCCCTTGCTCTCCAGGATGCGCTCGAACAGCCCCTGCTGGTTCTCGCTCGTGTACCGCGAGAGGCGGATGTCCTGGTCGAAGAAGATGAGCAGGAGGTCGCGGGCGCGCGGGATGGACTCCAGGAAGCGGATGGCCGACTCCTGGGTGAGCCTGATCTGCTCCTTCATGCTCTCGCTCGTGTCGAGGAGCATGCCGAGGTTGAGGGCGAGGGCCTCGTCCTGCCCGGGCTGGGCCGCAGGAGCGAAGAGCGTCACCTGCTGCGGCCGCCCGTCCTCGTACACAACGAAATCCTCGGCGGCGAGGTTGGAGACGAGCTCGCCCTTCAGCGTACGGACGGTGGCGGTGACGTGGACGACGTCCACGTCCACCGCGAAGACCGGGGCCTCTTGCGCCGTGGCCGGGGAGGAGGCGGCGAGCACGAGAAGGACGAGGATCGGGATCCGCCGCATGCGCGACCGCCAGTCTAGTGCAGCACCTCGATCACGCGCACGGCGAGATCCACTTTGTTGAACGGCGGCATGATGTAGACCCCCTGCGCCACCTCGCGGGCGGCGAGCGTCGCCTCCTGGGCGATCGCCACTCCTTCCGCCTGGGCCTTGTCCCCCGAGCCCGCCTTGCGCATGCGCTCGCGGATCGCCTCGGGAATGCTCATCCCCGGCACCTCGTTGTGCAGGAACTCCGCGTTGCGGTGCGAGTAGAGGGGAAGGATGCCCACCAGCACGGGCACCGTGAGCTGGCCCATCATCCCCAGGAAGCGCTCGAGCGTCCGCGGGTCGTAGACGGGCTGGGTCATCACGTACTCCGCGCCCGCCGCGATCTTCTGCTCCAGCCGGCGGACCTCCTTCTCCATGTCCGGCTTGCTGGGGTCGGCGCCGCAGCCGATGTGGATGCCGAGGGCGGGCCCGATCAGGTTGCCGGCGAGGTCGCAGCCGTGGTTCAGGTGGTCCATGATGCGGATGAGGCCGATCGAGTCCACGTCGTAGACCGCGGTGGCGTCCGGGTAGTCGCCGAGCTTGGGGGGGTCGCCGGTGATGGCGAGGATGTTGCGCAGCCCCAGCGCGTAGGCTCCCAGGAGGTCCGACTGGATCCCCAGCAGGTTCCGGTCGCGGCAGGTGTAGTGGAGGATGGTCTCGATCTCCACCTTGGACTCGAGGAGGACGCAGAGCGACTGCGCGCTCATGCGGGCGGAGGCGCGCGGCCCGTCCGCCACGTTGATCGCGTCGACCTCCTTCTCCTTGCAGTGCTGCGCGCGCTCCAGGATGAGCCCGGGGTCGGCGCCCTTCGGCGGGTCGAGCTCGACCGAGACCACGAACTTCTTCCCCAGCTTCCGGCTGAGCGCGGTCTTCGCCTCCCGGGCCACCGGGCTGGGCGCCTCCTTGACCCGCGCGGGGGGCAGCACCGCCACCGCCTCCCGCGAGGGGCGCACCATCCGCACGGAGCGCACGAGGTTCTTGATGTGGGCGGGGGTCGTGCCGCAGCAACCGCCCACGAAGGAGACGCCGGCGGCCAGGAACCGCCGCGCGTAGGAGGCCATGTACTCGGGCGTGCACAGGTAGACGTAGCGCCCGTCCACCAGTGAGGGGGCGCCCGCGTTGGGCATGGCCGAGAGCCTGGCCTTCTTCGCGACCGCCGCCATCCGCTCCACGGTCTGGAGCATGTGCTGCGGGCCCTGGCTGCAGTTCGCCCCGATCACGGGGACGTCCAGCCCCTCGAGCGTCTGCACCACCGCTTCCGGCGTGTCCCCGTAGAACGTCGTCCCTTCTTCATTGAATGTCAGGCTGACCACCACCGGCAGGTCGGAGCCGAGCCCGCGCACCGCCTCCAGGGCCGCCCTGGCCTGGTCGAGCGAAGGCAGGGTCTCGAGCAGGAAGAGGTCCACCCCGCCCTCGAGCAGGCCTTCCGCCTGTTCGCGATAGGCCGCCACCGCGTCCGCGAAGGAGATGTTGCCCAACGGCGCCAGCGGCTTGCCGATGGGACCGATCGACCCCGCCGACGAGGCCGCGTCCCTGCGCGGCCTCCCGCGCGACCCGAGCCCCCTCGCGATTGATCTTCCGGACCTGCGCCTCCAGCCCGTGCGGCCCGAGCTTGTAGCGGTGCGCCCCGAAGGTGTTGGTCTCCACCACGTCCGCGCCCGCGTCGAGGTACTCCTCGTGGACGGCGCGGACGAGCGCGGGACTCGAAAGGTTCAGCTCGTCGAAGCAGCGGTTCAGGAACACGCCGCGCGCGTAGAGCATCGTCCCCATCGCGCCGTCGCAGACCACCACGCCTTCGCCGATCCTCTCGAGGAAGGGCTTCACGCCGGTGGTGGAGGACGAGGTGCGCATGAAAAACCAGTCTAACGCCGGCGGAGTTGGGGCGCCAGCGTGTGATTTGGATCATGCCGAGCCCGCTCAGGGCACGAAACCTGCTCTCTTTTCCGTCGGGAGCCCGTACGGCCCGGGTGGAAACGAAGTGGGGAGGTAGCCGGGGGTGGCTAAGCTCCGTATGATCAGACCTTCACCGCGATCCCTGCCGGTCGCGGGCCGGACACTTCTCGCCGCCGGCCTGACGCTCCTGGCCGTTTCCGCGCCAGCTCAAGTCATCACGACGCTGGTGGGGGCCGGGCCGGACACCGGCCCTGCGCTCGTGCGGTCGATCGGCTGGCCGTATCAGGTCACGCTGGACTCGTCGGGCAACCGGTACATCGCGACCGGACCCATGCACGTGGTGGTCAAGGTCGATCCCACGGGGGTGCTGTCGGTGGTCGCGGGCACCGGCGCTGACGATTTCAGCGGCGACGGCGGGCTCTCGGTGAACGCCAGCCTCCGGAACCCGACGGGCGTGGCCGTCGACCCCTCGGGCAACGTCTACATCTCCGACTCCTTCATGCACGTGATCCGGAAGGTCACGGCGGCCACCGGGATCATCACCACCATCGCGGGCTCCCCCGGCATCTCCGGAAACACCGGAGACGGAGGCCCGGCGGCCAGCGCCCTCGTCAACGCGCCCAACCACCTGGCGCACCTGGGTGGATTCCTCTACATCGCCGACACCAACAGCCATCGGATCCGACGGATCGACCTCACGGCCCTGCCCAACCCCACGATCGGCCTCGTGGCCGGGAGCACCCAGGGCTTAGCCAACGGCGCGGCCACCACCGCCCAGTTCAACTTTCCCAACGGAGTCGCCGTCGACGCAAGCGGCAACGTCTACGTGGCCGACACGAACAACAATCTGGTGCGCCGCGTCAGCGGGGGCCTGGTCAGCACCGTGGCCGGCACGGGAGCGGCGGGCTTCGGGCCGGACGGGGTGTCCGCCACGAGCTCGATGCTGAACCGGCCGGAGGGAGTGGCCGTGGACGCCTCCGGCAACGTATTGCTCATCGCCGACCAGGCGAACAACCGCATTCGCCGCGTGGCCACCGGAATCATCACCACGGTGGCCGGCAACGGGTCGTTCGGCTTCAGCGGCGACACGGGCCCCGCCACCGCGGCCGCGCTGAATCGTCCCTACTCGATGGTCATCGACGGCGGCAACAACATCCACATCGCCGACACCTTCAACTCCCGGCTGCGCGTGGTCAGCGCCGGGAACATCAACACCGTGGCCGGGAACGGGAGCATTCGCTACAGCGGTGACGGCGGGTCCGCGATGAACGCGGTGCTCTACGAGCAGCGGCACATCGCCCTCGACCCCTCGGGGGCGAAGCTCTTCATCGGCGACGAGATCAATGCCCGCGTTCGCAAGGTGGACGTGTCGGCGGGCACGATCTTCAACGTGGCGGGGACGGGCCTCCTCGTCCCGTTCAACGACAACCTCCCGGCCACGAGCGTGAACCTCCGCCAGCCCTACGGCATGGCCGTGGATTCCCTCGGCAACATCTACATCGCCGACACCTTCAACCACCTCATCCGCAAGGTGGACCCCGGCGGGTTCCTCACCACGGTGGCGGGCACGGGCACAGCAGGCTTCAACGGCGACGGCAGCCCCGCCACCGGCATCCAGCTCAATACCCCCTCCGGCGTGGCCCTCGACAGCTCCGGCAACCTCTACATCGTGGACACGGGCAACCACCGGATCCGCAAGCTGACCGGCACCACGATGACCACGTTCGCGGGGATGGCGGGCGGTGGATACGACGGTGAAGGACCCGCGACCGCCCACAAGCTGAGCAGCCCGCAAGGGGTCGCGGTGGATGCGGCCGGGAACGTCTACGTTGCCGACTACGGGAACTACCGAATCCGGAAGATCGACCTGGGCGGGAACATGTCCACGGTGGCGGGCAACGGCCCCCCCGGCGGCTTCGCGGGGGACGGCTTGGCCGCGACCGCGGCCAAGCTCAACTTCCCCCGCGGGGTGGCGGTGGACGCCGCCGGCAACATCCTGATCGCGGACACGAACAACCACCGGGTGCGGATGGTCGAAGCCCGCACCGGGCGGATCACGACCGTGGCCGGAAACGGCACCGCGGGATTCGCGGGCGACGGCGGGCCGGCCATCGCGGCGAAGCTGAATCAACCCTACAGCGTGGCCGTGAACAGCCAGGGCCGCGTCTTCATCAGCGACCAGCTGAACAGTCGAATCCGAGTCATGACCCTGGGCACCGACCTCTCGATCACGAAAGACGACTTCCAGACCTCGGCGACGCCGGGCACGCCGGTGTCGTACACCGTCCGGGTCACCAACAACGGGCCGAATACGGTCACGAGCGTGAACGTGGTCGACACCGTCCCCCCGGCCCTCCTCGGCGTCGCCTACGCGCCCGCCTCCGGGATCTACACCCCGGGTACGGGGGACTGGACCGGCCTCAGCCTCGGCACCGGTCAAAGCGTCGACATGATCGTGAGCGGCAACATCGCGTCCTCCGCGACCGGCTCGCTCACGAACACCGTCAAGGTGTCGCCGCCCCTCGGGCTCACCGACCCCACTCCGGGCAACGACCAGGCCCAGGACACGGACGTCCTGACCCCGCAGGCCGACGTCTCCATCGGCATCAGCGACGCCCCCGACCCCGTATCCGTGGGCGTCCCCCTGAGCTACACCCTGTCGATCTTCAATAACGGCCCGTCGAACGCGACGAGCGTGGTCGTCACCGACGCCCTGCCGCCGGGTGTGACCTTCCAGTCCGCATCGCCCCCGTGCGTGTTCAACACCCTTGTGACCTGCGCACTGGGCTCGCTCCCCGCGGGCTCCGGCTTCCCCCTGCTCACGATAGTGGTGATGCCCACCCAGCCGGGGACGATCACGAACACGGCCACCGTGACCCACGGCGAGGGCGATGCGAACGCCCTCAACGACAGCGCCACCGCGACCACCCTGGTCGATGCCGGGGCCGCCGACACCGTGCGCTACCTGACCGTGACCTCGAAGAGCACGCTCAACGTCCTGCAATGGCTCAACCCGGTGGGCTTCGGCAACGTGCGGATCCGCTACAAGAGCTCGCCCACCGCCTGCTCCTTCCCGGTCGCGACCGACGGCTCCGACGGCTCGCTGCCCGTGGTGGACTTCCTGCCCGGGACGCCCAACCAGCCCGGCCGCTTCGACCACGGGCCGATCGCAAACGGCGATCACTACTGCTACACCGCGTGGGTCGACAAGAGCGGCTCCTACTCGGCGGGCAAGGTCGTCGAGGGCCGGCCCTTCCCGGTCCCGGCCGGGCCGGGGGTGAAGTGGAGCTACAACATGGGCATCTTCTCCATGGCGCCTCCCGGCAATGGAGTCGGCGTCGTCTACGCCGTGGCCCAGGACGGCTCGCTCCACAGCATGGTGAAGGGCGCCGCGCCCGAAGGCGGCACCTGGCCCGCTCCGGTCTCCGGGTTCCCGCTCACCTGGCTGCCGCAATCGATGAACGGGCCGTCGCAGGGCCGCCCCTCGGGGATTCCGGTCGCCACCGCCGGCTCCACCCGCACCATCTTCCTGAGCTCGCAGGACGGGCACGTCTACGCCTTCAACGCCGAGACGGGCGCCCCCGCGTGGAGCCCCAGCTCGCCTCCCCTTGCCCCTTCGCCAAATCTCCAGGCCCATCCCTCCGGCGTCTTCACGGTGTTCGGGGGGACGCGCGACCTCATCTTCGTCGGCACGCGCGATCCCGCGGGGAGCAGGTTCTACGCGCTGCGCGTCCTCGACGGGGACGAGCTGGCCCCGGGCTGGGAGTTCGACGGCACGCCCTTCGGGAAGATAGGTGCGATCAGCGGGCAGGCCGCGGTCGACCAGGTGGCCGGACGCGTCTACTTCGCGAGCCGCGAGTTCGACGCCATCAACAACAACACCGTGTGGTGTCTCGACCTCGAGACCGGCGTCCCCTGCACGGGCTTCACCCCCCTGCCCCACGGCAACATCGACACCGGCGTGAGCCTCTACGGCACCCGTCTCCTCGTCGGCACCAACAACGCCGGGGGCACCGACCCGAGAGTCAGGGCTCTCCGCACCGGCGACGGCGGTGAGGACTGGTCGTTCCCCATCCTTCCGGCCACGGAAGGCGCACCCAAGGGGTACGTCGCCATAGACCGCTTCACCGGCGATTCCTACTTCTCCACGGCAACCACGGTGTGGGCGGTGGATTCCGCCGGGTCCGAAAAGTGGCATTGTCCCTCGCTGACGTCGCCCTCGATCCCCGTCTACGCTCCCGGCGATGCCTACGTCTACGTGGGGGCCGGCGACGGCAAGCTCTACCGTCTGGATGTCGCCGGCGGCATTCCCATCGTGGACGCGACGTTCCCGCTGCTCCTGGGTGACGGAAGCTCGGGAGTGGGCAGCCCCACCTTCGACCTGGCCGCCGGCTACATGTACGTCGGCACCGAAGATGGATTTGTCTACGCCGTCCAGCTACCCTAGAGGAAGCCATGATGCTGATGATCGGAGCGCTCGTTACCCTGGCTCAGGCCGCCGCCCCCGACGCCGCGGGGGGCTTCAGGCCCCGCCCCGAGTGCGTCGCCGTCCGGGTCACGTCCCCCCAGCAGGCGACCCAGGGAGCGCGAGGAGGCCCCTTCTCCGCCACCCAGATCCTGGACGTCCGCTTCGGTACCGTCTTGCGGCGGGAGCTGCCCGGGCCCCACACTCTCCAGCTCAAGGTCTACACCCCGCGCGGACACCTGTACCAGACGCTGACCGTCCCCTTCACGGCGGCGGGCCAGGGCCGCGGCGAGCGGCTCGTGGACGGCTATCCGCGCCCGATGCCCGAGCAGGAGACCCGGCCCGTGAGCCAGGAGGGCGCCCACGGATACGAGGTGAGCGCGATCCTGCCCGTGGGCGGGACCGCCATCATGTCGAACTCGCTCTACGGCGAGTGGCGGGTCGAGCCGCACCTGGACGGGGCGCCGTGCGGTAACTCCGCCCGCTTCGAGATCCGGCCGTAGCCAACAAAGGAAGGCCCGCTACGAGGGACCAGGGTCGAACCCGACTGGTGCTGGGCGCAGCGCTCCTGCTCGCCGGCGCCGTCCTCGCCCACGGCGCCGCGCGCCCCGATCGTGACGCGCCGTCGAAAGGCGAGCTCGTCGCACCCGCGGACCACGCCGTGGTCGACTTCGCCTCGATCGCCGCCGAGGAAAGGCGCACGCCCCGGCCCCGGATCCAGGTGGCGCCGCAGCCCGAGGTCGAGACGCCGGTCGACGTGCCCCTGGACGCGGACGAGCTCGCCCGCCTCCCCAAGCCCGAGATCCCGGACGTCGCCCTCGCCCCCCCGGGCGAGGCGCCGGTGGCGTTCTCGCCGGTTCCCGCAGACAACTTCCAGGCCGCGCCCGACAACACCTTCTTCATCCCTCCGGACACGCACGGGGCCGCCGGCCCCAACCACTTGATGGTGAGCGTGAACGGCGAGCTGCGCGTGCAGATGAAGACGGGAGGAACGATGGCCAGCGTCCCCCTCGACGCGTTCTGGTCGGTGCTGAGCGGGCCCGGCGGGACCTTCGACCCACGGGTCGCCTATGATCCCCTGGCCAATCGCTGGATCACGGTCGCGTGCGACGATCCCCAGGCGGGCACCTCGAGCCTGCTCGTAGGGGTTTCCCAGACGACCGACCCCACCGGCTTCTGGAACCTGTACAAGTTCGACGCGGACAGCACGGACACCGTTTGGTACGACTACCCCACCCTGGGCTTCACCAAGGATTGGATCGTCGTCCAGGTCAACGCCTTCAACATCTCTGGCAACGCCTTCAACGCGTCCCACGTATACGCCTTCGACAAGGCGAACCTGTACGCAGGGGGCGCCGGCCTGAACACGCTCTTCAAGCTGCCCGTCGGCCTAAACCTAGGGTCGACGCAGGTTCCCGCCCTCACCTACGACAGCACGCTCGCCACCGCCTTCCTCGTGAACAACTTCAACAGCGCAGCGGGCGCGCTTCGCATCTTCACCATCACGGGCCCGGTGGGCGCGCCGACCTTCACGGCCAGCAGCTTCGTGGTCTCCCCGCAGCCCTGGAATCCCTCGGGCCCCAACGCCCCGCAATCCGGACTGCCCAACCTCATCTCGACCAACGACGCCCGCATGCAGGGGGTCGTCTTCCGGAACGGGGCGATCTGGGCGGCGCAGACCGTGTTCCCCACGACCGGCCCCGCGCGCGCCTCCGTCCAGTGGTGGAAATTCTCGACCACGGGCACCATCGCCCAGCGGGCGCGGATCGACGACACCACGGGCAACGTCTTCTACACGTTCCCCTCGATCGCGGTCAGCGTGAACGAGGACGTGCTCGTCGGCTATTCCCGGTTTTCCGCCACCCAGTTCGCCTCCGCCGACTACTCCTTCCGCTTCCGCGCGGATCCGCTGAACACGCTGCAGTCCGACCTCGTGTTCAAGGCGGGCCAGGGCCCCTACGAGAAGGTCTTCGGCGGTACCGAGAATCGCTGGGGCGACTACAGCAACACGGTCGTGGATCCCACGAACGACCGCGACCTCTGGACGATCCAGGAGTACGCGGCCACCCCCGTGGGCTCGCCCCCCAACAGCGGCCGCTGGGGCACCTGGTGGGCGCGGGTGGCCACCACGCCCACCCTCTCGATCGATGACGTGTCGGTCTCGGAGGGCAACGCGGGCAGCGTCACCGCGACCTTCACCGTGAGCTTGTCCCGGGCCGTCCTCCAGACGGTGACGGTCGACTTCGCCACCGCCGACAGTTCCGCTCTCGTCGCCGACGGCGACTACCTGGCCGCGAGCGGCTCCGTCACCTTCGCCCCCGGCCAGACGAGCCGTCCCGTCAACGTGACCGTCCAGGGCGATCTCAAGTTCGAGCCGAACGAGACTTTCGTCGTCAACCTCACGAACCCGCAGAACGCCGACTTGTTCGACGCGCAGGGCGTGGGCACGATCCTGAACGACGATCCGGTCCCCTCAATCTCGGTGAACGACGTGGCGGTGCCGGAGGGCGACAGCGGGACGACGCCCGCGGCCTTCACGGTCAGCCTGTCGAATCCGAGCAGCCAGACCGTGACCGTCGCCTACTCGACCCCGGGCATCACCGCGCTCCCCCCCACAGACTATCTGGCGAGCTCGGGACTGGTGACCTTCGTTCCCGGCGACGTGGCCGAGACGGTGACGGTCGACGTGAACGGGGACACGATCGTCGAGCCCGACGAGACGTTCCAGCTCCTGCTCTCGGGCGCCACCAACGCCACGATCGCGGACAACGCGGGCCTGGGAACGATCCTCAACGACGACGTTGCCGGCTTCGAGCGTGGCGTTCTTCACGGTCACGTCCAAGCCCGGCCAGAATCGACTGGAGTGGGTCAACCCTTCCGTGGGCCCCTTCTTCGGGACCTTGATCCGGTACAACGTGTCGACGCCGCTGACGTCGGACTGCATCGCACCCCACCGCGGCCACGGGAGCGGGTTCGGGCTCGGGAGGTTTCGCGGCGCTGGTGGGTCCGGGGCTCGGAGGCCGCGACTTCGTCGACCACCCTCGCTCGCCGCCGACACGAACGTCTGCTACACCGCCTTTGTCCAGAGGAACGCGGCGGGAACGACGTTCACCACGGCGGGTCACGAACTCGGGCCGCCCCTTCCTGGCGGGGCCCATCAAGTGGGCCCTGAGCATGGGCGGCATCTTCTCCATGATCCCGCCCGGCAACGGCGTGGGCATGGTGCATGCGGTGGCCCAGGACGGCTCGCTGCACGCGATGGTCAAGGGCTCCGTGGCCGAGGGCGGTACCTGGCCGACTACCCCGCTCTTCCCGTTCGTCTGGATGCCGTATCGGATGACCGGTCCATCGCAAGGGCGGCCATCCGGCATTGCGGTGCCGACGAACCTTTCCGCCCGGACCATCTTCTTGTCGTCCCAGGACGGGCACGTGTACGCGTTCAATGCGGAGACCGGCGGGCTGGCGTGGATCTCGGGCCCCCTCGCCCCTTCGACGGCCCTCCAGGCCCACCCCTCGGGTGTCTTCATCGTATTCGGCGGGACGAAGGACTACATCTTCGTGGGTACCCGCGAGGCGACGGGGAGCAAGTTCTACGCGCTGCACGTGGCTAACGGAACGCAAGCCTGGGTGTTCGACGGCGTCTCCGGGGGCTTCGGGAAGATCGGGGCCATCAGCGGCCAGGCCGCGGTCGATCAGGTGACCAAGCGCGTCTACTTCGCCTCTCGCGCCTTCGGCGCCTCCCCCGACAACAACACCGTCTGGTGCGTGGACCTCGAGACCGGCGCCGGCCTGTGGGCCGCTCCCCATGGCGACATCGACACCGGCGTCAGCTTCTCCAGCGGCCGGCTCGTCGTGGGCACGAATCCTCCCGCTCCCGCGGTGAAGAACATCGACACCGTGTCTCCATTCGAAGGCGTGCAGGTGTGGTCCTTCCCCATCAATCCGCCCGCGGAAGGCGCGGCCAAGGGCTACGTGGCCATCGACCGCCTCAGCGGGAGCGCCTTCTTCTCCACGGCCACCAGGATCTGGGCGCTCAACTCGGACGCCTCGCCCAAGTGGACGCCCAGCGGTGATCGCCCCCTGACCGACGCCTCCACACCGCTTTTCGCGCCCCAGGACCTCTGGGTCTACGCCGGCGGGGGGGACGGCAAGCTCCACCGGCTCTCCGTGTCCACGGGTGCGGAGGACACTCTGCTGCCGTTCCCCATCCAGTTGGGCGACGGCAGCGGGGCCGCGGGCAGCCCGACCTATGACTTGGCCGCCGGCTACATGTACGTCGGGACCGAGGACGGCGTGATCTACGCGATTCAGCTGCCGTAAAGCGCAGAAGCTCTCGCTCCCGCCCTGGCAGGCCGCACCCCACGATTTCCTTGATTTGATAGGAGGTTAAGGGGCTATACTTTAACGATTTTCTGCGGCCGGTAGCCTTGCGAATCCCAGAGGGGAGGTCGTGTGAGGTGGATCATAACCCCCTGCCAACCAAGGGCTTATCGTACCCACCCACGGCCGATCGGCGACCCACCACGCCGCACGGCTACAGGAGGTAGCCGCGCTGAGGCTGAGCTCCGCATGCCGCTGATCATCCCCGCCCTCCTGCTCGTGCTCCTGGGATCTCTTGCCGCACGACCGGCGGCCGCGCAGTCCTGCACGGCCCCCAGCTTCATCGCCCCTCCGACCGGGAACAACCTGGTGTCCACGGCTCCCACGGGCGTCGTGGCCCCGGGTGACGTGGCCGTGGGTGACTTCAACAAGGACGGCCTCCTGGATTTCGTGGTGACCGATTCGACCAATCCCACCCTCCAGATCTTCGTCCAGCAGGCGCTTCCCCTCGGGGGCTACGTCAGCGGAGGCAGCATCCCCACCGTGGGAATCCCGACCTCGGTCCGGGTCGCCGACATCAACCACGACGGCAAGCTCGACGTCCTGGTGTCCACGAAGGGCACCTTTCAAGGCCGGGTCTTTCTCGGCAACGGCTCCGGGGGCGTCTCGAGCAACACCCCTCTCGTGACGACGGGCACCTCGATCGACGCGAGCGACATCGTCGTTCTCGACATCGACCGGGACGGACTCCTGGACGTGGTCGTTGCCGACGTGACGATCGCGCCCCCGACCAACCGGGGCCTCTACGCCTTCAAGGGCAACGGGAACGGCACGTTCGCGGCTCCGGCGAAGGTCGGCACGACGATCTATGGCTCTTTGGCCCTGGCCGACCTGGACGGCGATGGCAAGCTCGACATCGCCGCGGCGACCGGCATCAATCCGGCCGCCATCGAGACATTCACGGGCACGGGCACCTTCTCGCCTCCCTTCATCTCGGTTTTCGGTATCGGCGGAGTCGGCCCCAACCCTCTCCCCGCCTACAACACGGTCGTGACGGGCGACTTCGACCACGACGGCAAGCAGGATGTGGCCATCGCGGACTCCACACAGGTGAAGCTCTACCGAGGCCAGGGCAACGCGCAGCTCACCCCGTTCCCGGTGGGCTCCTTTGCCCTCCCTTCCGGCGCCCTGTCCCTGCAGACGGGCGACGTGAACCTCGACGGGGACCTCGATCTCGTGTTCACGACACCCGCCCCCACTGGTTTCGTGGGCGTGATGCTGGGGAATGGCGCCGGTGGCTTCCAGCTCCCTCCCGGTCTCAGCACTTTCCCGCCGATCAATCCCCCCGCCGCCGACGGGGCCGCGGTGGCCCTGGGGGACTTCAACGGCGACGGACGCACGGATGTAGCCGCCGCCAACCGGGCGGGACGCAAGGTCGGAATCCTGCTCAACAATTTCGCAGGCAACTGCCCCGCCGCCTCGTTCGGCCCCGCCGCGCGCACGTTCTCCTACTTCGACCCCCGGGCCCTGGCCCTCGGGGACTTCAACGGCGACGGCAAGGCCGACGTGGTGTCGGCCAGCACGAACGCGAACCAGGTGAGCGTCCTCCTCGCTTCGAGCGCGCTCTCGTTCCCCACCGCGCCGACGATCGCCCCCGGTTTCGGGGGCCTGCTCAACGTCGGCGGCTTCTCGTCGCCGCGCGCGGTGGCGGTAGGGCTGTTCGACGCCGGGGCGATCCAGGACCTCGCCGTGGCCAACGGCGTGCCTTTAGGTACGGTGTCCATCCTCAGGGGCAACGGCGCCGGGGGGTTCGTCCCGATCGGAGACGTGCCGGTGGGGGCAACGCCCGTCGCCATCGGGATCGGAGACTTCAACGACGACAACCAGCGGGACCTCGCGGTCGTGAACCAGGGGAGCAACAACGTCTCGATCCGGCTCGGCAACGGAGACGGGACCTTCACGAGTGTGCCCGACGTGAGCGTGGGGACGATCCCGATGGCGATCGCGGTCGCCGACTTCGACCTCGACGGCCGCCCCGACCTCGCGGTGGCGAATTTCGGCACCAACACCGTGTCCATCCGTCTGGGCTCGTCGGCGGGCACCTTCACGGGGAGCCTCAACGTGCCGGTCGGGAGCAACCCGGTCTCCCTGGACGTCGGCGACTTCAACCTCGACGGCCGCCCCGATCTGGTCGTCGCGAACCAGGGCTCGGCCAATCTCTCGATCCTGACCGGGAACGGCAACGGGACCTTTACCCCGGCCGCTCCGGTCTTCATCGGAAGCTCGCCCGGCGCCGTCGTCGTGACGAAACTGAATGGCGACAGCCAGCCCGACCTCGCCGTGACCTTACCCGGAATCAGCTCCGTGCGTGTCCTGCTCGGCTCCGGTCCGGCCACGTTCACCGGAGGGACCGACTACTACGTGGGCGCGAGTCCCCAGTCCCTGGCCCAGGGGGACGTCACCCAGGACGGACGGCCGGACCTCGCTGGTCGGGTTCGGAGGCTCCTTCAACTACCTCGCGGTCCTGACTTCCCTGGGCACGGGAGCCCTGGGCGTCGCTCCGAGCTATTCGGAAGCGAGGACCCCTCGCGGTCGCGACCGCGGACTTCGATCGCGACGGGGATCTGGACCTCGTGTTCGGGGACACCGGAGGCGCGCTGACGTTCCAGCAGAACCTGGGGAACGGCACCTTCAGCGCCGGTGCTTCCGTCACGACCCCCAGCTTTCAGCCGCGGATCCTCGTGCCTGCCGACTTCGACCGCGACGGGAAGGAAGATCTGGCCGTCGGCTTCCTGTTCGACACGTGAAGACCTACAAGGGAGACGGCGCGGGTGGCTTTGCCCTCTTCACGGCTCCGATCCCGCCGGTCACAGCGGCCGGCCTCGCGGTGGCGGATTTCGACAGGGACGGCAAGGCGGACCTGGTGGTGGCGCGGAAGTCCACGAACCAGGCGCAGATCCTGATCGGCGACGGTCTCGGAGGCTTCTCCGTCACCACCCTGGACTTCAACGTCCTCAACAGCGCCACGGCCGTCGCCGTCGGCGACTTCGACGGGAACGGCTTGACCGACTTCGCCGTCTCCCACGACGCCTCGAACAAGCTCGCCGTCTACCTGAACTTCTACGACTTCACGCCGCCGATCCAGGCGTCCGATTTCACGCGGATCACCCCGGATCCCGTCGGGGACTCGTCCTTCGGCGTCCTGCACATGGCCGCCGGCGACTTCAACCGGGATGGGAAGCTCGACCTCGTGGTCGACGACGTGGCGGGGGGCATCGAGATCCTCCTCGGCAACGGCGCCGGCCAGTTCACCTCGTCCGCCTTCGCAACCTACGACGCCGCCGTGTCTTCGTTGGCGGCAGTCGACATCAACCAGGACGGGTTCCTGGACGTCGTGGCCACCACCACGTCCCTCAACAGCGTGGCCGTGTGGATGGGGGACGGAAGCGGTCTGGCGCGCCCCGTGTACTACACGTCGTCCGCGCCCACGGGAGCCGCCGACGCACAACCCGCGGACGTGGCGATCGGCGACTTCGATGGCGACGGGAAGCTCGACATGGCCGTGGCCAACGCGTTCGCCAACAGCTTCTCGGTCTACCGGAGCACGAGCTGTACGTCGCGCCGCCTGGCCATGCTCACCGAGGTGCCCGCCTGCAACGTGCCGAACGTCCCGTTCTCCATCCAGCCGCAGGTGGGTGTCCTGGACGACGGGGGGAACGCCAACCAATGTGAGGCTGGGCTCGTCACCGCGTCCATCGCGCCGGGCACGGGTACGGCGGGGGCGGTCCTGAGCCCTCCTCCCCTTTTCGTCACCCCCACCAACGGGATCGCCAGCTACAACAACCTCAGAATCGATCTCGCCGGCCGGCGCTACCGATTGAACTTCGATCTTCCGTCGATCGGAAGCGCCCTCGGGCGGCCGTTCAGCCAGGGGCTGACCGTGACGATCAGCGGCGGCCCCCTGGACCTCTGCCTCGGCCAACCCGCGATCTTCAGCGCGGCCACGGGCTACGACAGCTATAGCTGGGTCCTCGACCCACCTCCGTTCACGCCGTTCTCCTTCCTGCCCAACGTCACCCTGAGCACCCTCGGTGTCGGCCTCCACAACCTGCAGCTGACGGTCACCCAGGACGGCTGCAGCGCCCTGGACACGGAGTCGCCCAACGTCAACGCCGACCTCTCGAACGTGATGGTCAGCACGGCCGGCCCCACCACGGTGTGCACGACCTGCCAGGGCGGCCTGGTCAACGAAACTCATTCCGGAGGCGGGGCGATCCTGGGGCAACAGTGGATGTTCGGGACGACGCCCGGAGGGCCCTACCTCAACACGATCTCCGCCCAGACGGGGGCTTCCTACGTGATCAACGGCGCCGATTTCCCCGGCCCCGGCACGTACTACCTCGTGACCCGCACGCTGCCCACGTGCGGGCCGGCGCAAACCTCGACGAACGAGATCGTGGTCCAGGTGCAGCCCACGGTGCCCGCGGACGCGGTGAAGTTCTTCACGGTGACGACGGCAGGAACCACGAACACGCTCGAGTGGGTGAACCCGCCGGGGCGGGACACCGTGCGGATCCGCCGGAAGTCGGGGACGACCTCGTGCGCCTTCCCGTCCGATCCGAACGGAGCCGACGGCTCCTTCTTCGTAGGAGACGAGACGGGGCCGATGGGCGGGCGAGACTCACGCTCCGACGGCCCCCTTGCCGTCAACAACAAGCACTGCTACACCGTGTGGGTCAACCTGGGCGGGCCCTATGGACCCGGACGTTCCAACTCCGGCCGGACCTTCACCACCGGCGGGGCGGTCGAGTGGGCCTTCAGCATCGGCACCCTCGCGCTCGTGCCTCCCGGCAACGGCATCGGGGTGGTCTACTCCGTCGCGATGGACAACTCCCTGCATTCGATGATCAAGGGCGCCGGGGGCGGGACCTGGCCCACGTCGCCTTTCGTGTGGATGCCCCAGGAGATGAACGGGCCGTCGCAGGGGCGACCGACCGCCGTCCTGTTCGCCGCGGGGACCGCGACCCGGCTCATCTTCCTGGGGGACCAGGCCGGCTTCTTCCATGCCTTCAATGCGGAGACCGGCGCCGAAGTCTGGGTGACGAGCGCACCGCTCGGAGACAAGGTCGTGGCCGGGCCCTCCGGAATCTTCAAGATCTACGGCGCCTTCGACAACCAGGTGCTGGTCGGGACCTACAATTCCATTACCGGCAACGTTTTCTACGCCCTCAATCCCGTCAACGGAAACGTCCTCTGGTCCTACAACGGGAACGACGGGGTCGATCACGGCAAGATCGGAATCGTCGCCGGCCAGGCGGCGGTGGACTACGACCCGGCCAACAAGCGTGTCTACTTCGCAAGCCGCGCTTTCGGGGGCGCTCCCGACAACAACACGCTCTGGTGCGTCAACCTCACGGACGGCAAGGCGTGCTGGGCGCAGAGCTACCCTGGGAGCATCGACCGCGGCGTCACGCTCCTCGGCGATCGCCTCTTCTTGGGAACGAACGCGGGCACGGTGATCGCCGCCAACGCCAGCGATGGCACGGCGGCGTGGGGCGCACCCCTCGTCACGGGCAACGGCAACGTCAGGGGCTACGTGGCTCCCGACCGCCTGACCGGCGATCTCTACTTCTCGACTGACTCCCAGGTGTGGCGCGTGCAGGGCATGGGTGCGAACCCCTCCGTCGTCTGGAGCGTGCCCTTCACCGCCCCGTCCACGCCGGTCTACGCCCCCGGCGACACCGTGGTCTACGTGGGAGGGGACGGCAGCCTGTTCAAGCTGAACGTCACCGGCGGGGGGGGCGCGGGGTCATTCCTGCTGGGGGACGGGGGCTCCAAGGTGGGCAGCCCCACTCTCGATCTGCGGAACGGCTTCGCCTACGTGGGCACCGAAGCGGGGATCGTCTATGCCGTGCGGATTCCCTGAGGGAGAACCGTGATGTGGCTCATCGGTACGCTCGTCGTCCTGGGTCTCGTCGGGGCCGACGCCTCCAACACCGGATCGGCGGGGAGGAAGCCTCGTCAGGGCTCCTGCGCCGCGGTCGAAGTGGCCTCCCCGCAAGACCCGTCCCTGCCCGCGCGGACGCCTTCTTTTTCCGCGGCCCAGATCATCGATCTCCGCATCACTGCGGTCCTGCGGCGGCCCGACACGAACGGAATCGTACGGTTCAAGGTCTTCACCCCCAGGGGCTACCTTTACCAGGCAATCGTGGTTCCCTTCGTGACGGGAACGAGCACGGCGCCCCAGGCGCGGCACATCGACGGCTCGACCCGCGCGGTCCTCGAGCAGCAGGCTCAGCCCGCTTCCGGCGGGGCCGGAGAGGCGGCCGAATACCGCATCGAGGCCCAGCTCCCCGTCGCCGGCACCCTGATCACCACGGAGGGGCTCTACGGCCGCTGGACGGTGGAGCCATGGCTGGACGGTGCTCCGGCGCCTTGCCTCGCTCCCAAGCCCTTCTTGATCAATCCGTAGGCGACCGCGCAGACCTTGTTTTCGTCGTGTTGACAGGCTAATGGCGCTGTATACTTTAGGTAACAGTTTAGGTTCGTAGGTTGGCTGCGGTGTGCCTCCTCAGCGCCGCGGGCCGGAAGGTGTAGCGCAAACCAGGGAGTCGCTATGGCGCGCGCCCACGCGGCGTTCGGTCTTCTTGCGGCAGTAGTCGTCGCGGCCCCGGGAGTCTCGGGTGACCAGGAGTGCCACCCGGAAGCTCCAGCCTCGCCACGCCCGGTTCAGGGACTCTACGGTCAGTTGCCCCTGCGCTTCGAAGCGAATCAGGGGCAGGCCGACCCGCGCGTGCGCTTCCTCGCCCGCGGCTCCGGTTACGCGCTCTTCCTGACCCCGCGGGAAACCGTGCTCGCCCTGCGCATGCCCAAGCGGGAGGGGAAGGCACAGCCGGCCGAGATCATTCGAATCAGCCTCGTCGGCGGCAACCCCTCACCGGCGGTCGAGGGAGCGGACCTGCTTCCCGGCAAGGCCAACTACCTCGTGGGCAGCGGGCCCGAGGACTGGAGGACCGACATCCCCCTCTTCGCCCGGGTGCGGGCGTCCGAGGTCTACCCGGGAGTGGGCCTCACCTACTACGGCAACCAGCGCCAGCTCGAGTACGACTTCGAGGTGGCGCCGGGCGCCGACCCCCGGGCCATCCGGCTGCGGGTCGACGGAGCGAAGTCGCTCCGTCTGGACGCCGAGGGCCACTTGCGGATTCGAACCCGGCACGGTGAGGTCGTGCAGAAGGCGCCGGTCGTCTACCAGGTCCGGGACGGCGTGCGCGAGGCCGTGGCCGGCCGGTTCCGCCTGAGCGGCAGGCGGGAGGTCCGTTTCGACATCCCGAAGTACGACCGGCGGCTGGCCCTCGTCATCGACCCCATCGTCCAGTGGTCGGTGTACCTGGGGGGCAACAGCGACGAGCTCGCGGAGTCGGTGGCGAGCGACCGCTCCTTGAGCGCGACCTACGTCGCGGGCACGACCCTGTCCAGCGACCTTTGTGTCCTCTCATCGCCACCGCGTCCCGTCTGCAGCCTCCAGTTCGACGCCGGCTCGACCGACGCGTTCGTCACGAAGTTCCATCTCACGAGCTCACCCGTCGACCTCGTCGTCGACTACACGACCTACGTCGGCGGCGACGGGGACGACGAAGCCCATGGCATCGCGGTGGACGACAACGGTAGTGCCCACATCACCGGCCTCTCGACGTCCCCGGGCGGCTTCCCCGGCCCCCCGACCACGTTCGGCAGCGGCGGTGGCGTGGACGCCTTCGTGGTCAAGCTCGATCCCGCGGGGCGCGGCCCGGTCTACAGCCGCTTCCTCGGGGGCGCCGCCAAGGACGTCGGGCACGACATCGCGGTGAGCCAGGCCGACGAGGCGTATGTGGTCGGACAGACCGATTCGTCGGACTTTCCCCTGGCCGGGCCCTTCCAGGGGACGCCGGGGGGCGCGATCGACGCCTTCTTGAGCCGGCTGGGCCCGACCGGTGATCTGCGCTACTCGACCTACTACGGCGGCGACGGCGACGACGTGGCCTACGGCGTCGCGCTGCGCCAGGGCACGCCTCCCGATGTCGCCGTCTTCTTCGTGGGCCAGACCTCGTCCACGAACTTCCCCCCGAAGGACGCGTTCCAGGCCGGGCTCCTCGGTCCGACGGACGCATTCGTGGTGCGGATGGACGATCTGGGGGGCTCCGTCAGCCAGGTGCTCTCGAGCTACCTCGGGGGCACCAAGGACGAAACGGCGTTCGGGGTCGACGTCGACCCCGTCGCGTCATTCACGGACTACGACTTCTACGTGGCGGGAGAGACGACCTCGGGCGACTTCCCGGTCTTTCCCGCTCCTCCCGACGTCCTTCAGGGCACCCTGAAGGGCCCCAAGGACGCGTTCGTCACGAAGATCCGGCGCGGCGCTCCTTTCTTCTACTCGACCTACCTCGGAGGCAGCGGCTCCGACTCCGCGTCGGGAATCGCAGTGGACGCCTCCAACAACGCGCACGTCACGGGCGACACGGACTCCCCCGACTTCCCGGTCTTCCGCCCGCTGGGGCCCAGCGGTCTCTACGCGGGCGGGGCGTCGCTGAGCGGGACGACCGACGCCTTCGTCACCAAGATCGTGCCTCCGGGCTGCTCGGTCACGTACTCGACGTACCTCGGCGGCTCCAAGGACGATTTCGGCACCGACATCACGATGGTGGGGAACACCGTCTCCGTGGTGGGCCGCACCTTCTCCAACGGCAACGACATTCCCCTCCGGACCTTCAGCCTGCCCGGGTCGGTTTACGGCACCTTCCAGGGCGGCGCCACCGACGCCTTCGTCACCTCGATCACCGACGATGCGACCCCCGACGTCGAGCTGCGAAAGGACGACGACCCCGATCCGGTGCTCCTGGGCCAGCTGCTCACCTATACCCTCCACGTAAAGAACCTCAGTCCGGACGCCCCCGCCTACGGTCTCCACCTCGTCGACACTCTCGACAGCACCCTCTTCTTCGTTTTCGTCACTCCCTCGGCGTACTGTTCAGAGTCGGGAGGCGTCGTCACCTGCGACTTCCCGTGCCTCGAGCCGGGAAAGACGATCGACGTCACGATCGCGGTCGTGCCCAGCCTGGCCCTGCCGCTCACGAACAACGCTTCCGTCGTCACGCAGAGCCCCGACAGCGACCCCTTCAACAACAGCGACGTGGAGACGACCACCGTGAACCCCGCGGCCGACCTCTTCATCCTGAAGGGCGCGACTCCCGGTTCCGTCGGGGTGGGGGACGACGTGGAGTTCGACATCGTGTTTGCGAACAACGGCCCCTCGGACGCGACCAACGTGAAGGTCATCGACTTTCTTCCCGCGGGGATCGAGTACACGGGCTTCACCAGTGTCGATGTCAGCTGTACCCCCCCGCCGGCCACCGTGGTCACGTGCAGCGTGATCGCGCCTACCTTCCCGCCGGTGGGGCTGATCGCGTTCGTGATCCACGGCCGGGCCACGGCCCCTGGCCTGCAGACGAACCTCGCTCGGATCGTCGCCGACGAAAGCGACCCCGACACGAGCCAGAACGAGAGCACGGCAGACACCCTGGTGACGTCACCGGGAGGGGGGGTTCTCTTCCCCACGGTGCGGTCGTCGCTGGACGAGAACCTCCTGGAGTGGCTGAACCCGAGCTCGGGCAGCGTCCTGTCGATCAGCCGAACGGAAGCGCCGCCCTCCACGCCCTGCTCCTACGTGACCGTCGCCGGCGTCAGCGAGATCGACAATCGTCCCCTGGCCTCCGGATCGAAGCAGTTCTTCCTCGACGACGGCAGCGTCCCGGGCTTCCCGATCGCCAGCGATGGACGGACTTTCTGCTACACGATCTTCGTGGACGGAGGATCGCCGCGGTTCAGCAGCGGCCGGCCCTTCGACTCGGTGACCGGCCGTGTCCGCTGGGCCTTCAACATGGGCACGTGGTCGATGGCCCCCCCCGGCAACGGCCCGGGCATCGTGCACGCGGTGTCGAACGACAGCGTGCTCTACGCGATGAGCAAAGGCACCTCCGGGGGCAAGTGGCCGGACCCGCCCGAATGGCACCCGTTCGGGGCGATGAACGGTCCGTCGCAGGGCCGTCCCTCGACGTATCCCCTCCCGGTGGGGACCGCGAACGCGGCGGTGTTCCTGACCGCGCAGGACGGCAAGGCCTACGCGATCGACGCGGACGAGGGCGGCGCATCCGCCAACGCCTGGCCCCCCTTCGTCCTCGGGTCGGCCGCCGTCGCCCCTCCCTCGGGCATCTTCACCGCCTTCGGGGGAACGCGTGACCTCGTCTTCGCGGCTTCCCGGGAAACACCGCCCACGGGGAGCACGTTCTACGCGCTCAAGCTGACCGACGGCACGAGCGCCGCCCCCGGCTGGGTACAGGCCGCCGGAGGCACGATCGGCCCCGTCCACGGACAGCCGGCCGTGGACTACTCCACCTCGCCCCCGCGGGTCTACTTCGCGACGCGAGCCTACGGGTCGGCGCCCAACGACAAGACGCTCTGGTGCCTCGACGCGGAGACGGGGGCCGTCCTCTGGTCCCGGGCCTACGGCGACATCGACGCCGGCGTGACCCTGCGCGGGAGCCGGCTCTACGTGGCCACGAACGCCGGAGAGGTCAAGGCCATCGACAAGGACAGCGGCGTCGCCTCCTGGACCTACGCGATCGTTCCCCAGCCCACGGAGGGACCGGCCAAGGGATTCGTCTACGCGAGCCCCTTCACGACCGACCTCTACTTCGCCTCCAACGGCCGGATCTACTCGCTCACCGACACGGGGGCGTCGTATGTCGAGAACTGGCCGGGAGGGGCCGTGGTGAGCTCTCCTTCCACGCCGATCCTCGTCCCCGGAGACACGATCGTCTGGGTCGGCTCGGGGGACGGCAGCCTGAAGCGGTACCGGGCGAGCGACGCGGTCTTGCTCAGCACCACCCCACTGGGAGACGGGAGCGCCGCGGTGGGCGGCCCCACCTTCGACCTCCAGAACGGCTTCGTGTATGTCGGGACGGAGGCGGGCATCGTCTACGCGATCGAGCTGCCCATACCCTGAGGAGGGATCGACCATGGTCCTGGCCGCGCTCCTCGTGCTCGCTCAAGCCGCAGGCAACCGCGTCGTCGCGGACGCGCCGGACACGAGCCTCGACCGCCCGGCGCGGTCGGAGTGTGCCGGCCTCACCGTCAGCTCTCCCCAGGCGAGGTCGCCCCGCGCCGCGCCCGCTGGAGTCCCGTCGTTCGCCGCCACCCGGATCCTCGACCTGCGGATCGCGAGCCGGCTGCGGCGCCTCCTGGAGGGGAAGCACGTCCTGCAGCTCAAGGTCTACACCCCCCGGGGGCATCTCTACCAGACCCTCACCACGCCGTTCGCCGACCGGGAGGGCCCTGACGGCGGCCGGGGCCCCTTCGAGGTGACCGCAACCCTGCCCGTGGGCGGGACGGCGATCATGTCGAACTCGCTCTATGGCGTCTGGCGGGTCGAGGCATTCCTCGACGGCGACACGAAGCCCTGCGGGCCCACCGCGAATTTCGAGATCAAGCCGTGAGTCCGATCGAGCGACTCCGCCGGGTGGCCGCCGGGCTGCAGCTTCTCCGCCGGCTGCCGCCCGCCGACCGGCGGATCCTGGGACACGCGTGGAGGGAGCTGCTGGTCTATCGCCTGCGCGTGCGCGTTCGACGAGGGTTCCCGGCCCGGGACGCGCTCTTCGCAGGACGGCCGCCGATCACCCGTCGCGGCCTCTGTCGACCACCTGGTCGCGCTCTTCAATCAAGCCGCGCAGACGTCCGTCCACGGCACCTACTGCCTTCCCCGATCCCTCGCGCTGCGCCGCTTTCTCCGCCGGTACGGGACCGAGACCCGGCTCTGCCTGGGTACGAAGACCACCAAGAGCGGGCGGACCGGCCACGCCTGGATCGAGCACGAGGGCCAGATCATAGGCGACTCGGAGGACCTGGTGAGACAGTTCGTTCCGTTCCACGAGACGGCGTAGAATGGGAGACAAGATCGCCCGGAGGAGCACTCGATGAACGAGCCGAGCCAGGGCCCCCGTTCCCCCGTCTTGCCGGCGCAGGAAGGGAAGAAGCCGTACGAGAAGCCGGCGATCGCCTGGGAAGAGCCCCTCGAAGTCCGGCCTTCGCTCATGATCGCGTGCGGCAAGATCGTTCTCGGCCAGCCCGGCTGCGACAGCATCCAGGGGAGCTGAGGGCTTGTCCTTCCGCATGGCCCCGCGCCTGGCCTGGCAGGTCATCGACGGAGAAGCCGTGGTCATCGACCTCGGCAAGGGGCGCACGGTCGGGCTGAACCCCACCGGCTCGCTCGTCTGGTCCCTGCTCGCCGACCATGACGAGGCCGCCATCGCCGGAGAAGTGGCGAAGAAATTCGAGGTGAGCCCGGAGACGGCGCGGCGGGACGTACACGACTTCCTGAGGGCGATACTCGACCAGGGGCTCGTGGTCGAAGCGGGATGAGCGCCGCCCCCGCCGAGGCCTGGCTCCGTCTCAAGCTCCGCGCCGTCGAGCTGGCCCAGCCCCTGAGCGCCTACCTGGAGCTGACCTACCGCTGCAATTGGCGTTGCGTCTTCTGCTACAACCCTCGCCACGGCGACCTCTCGCCCCTGTCCCTGGAGGAATGGGTCGGAGTTCTCGACGACCTGCGCGAGCTGGGGACGCTCAGCATCGTGCTCACCGGAGGCGAGGCCCTCGCGCATCCCGAGTTCCTGGAGATCGCCCGGGCCGCCCGGGGGCGTGGCTTCGCGGTGCGCCTCTTCACCAACGGCTCGCTCGTGAGCGAGCAGATGGCGGACGCGCTCGCCGGGCTCGATCTCGTGGGGGCGGAGATGAGCCTGCACGGCGCGGGGCCCGAGACCCACGACCACACGACGCAGCGGCCGGGCTCCTTCGCCGCCCTCCTCGAAGGCCTTGAGCGCCTGAAGGTCCGCGGCATCCCCCTGCTCCTGAAGACCCCGCTCACCCACATCAACGAGAACGAGCTGGACGGCATGATCGCGCTCGCCCAGCGCCTGGGCGTCCCCCACCAGGTCGACTGCAACATGACGCCCCGCGACGACGGGGACAAGGGACCCCTGCAGTACCGCGCCTCCGCGGCGGCGATCGAGCGGATGTATCGCAAGGTGGCGGCGATCGGCCGCCTGCCCGAGAGCGCCCGCGGCGAAGGCGGCGTGAATTGCGGCCTGGGCCGCCTCACGCTGGCCGTGGATCCCGAGGGCAACGTGTATCCCTGTCTCCAATGGAAGAAGACCGCCCTCGGCAACGTTCGGGAGATGCGGTTGAAGCAGCTGTGGCGCACCGCCCCCCTGCGTCGCGAGGCGGCCGACGTGGCCCGTGCCGCGAACGGGGCGATGCTCTCCCTCGGCCCCGCCGCCGCCGGCTTCCCCTTCTGCCCCGCGCTGGCCCTCGAGCGAACGGGCGATGCGCTGCAGCCCGACGAGCAGCATATGCTCGAGGCCGAGATCGCCCACCGCCTCCGCGCCCAAGCCTGACGTGATCCGGCTGGGCGGGCTCGCCTTCGCGGTGGAGCCCGCGGATCGGCTGAACGAGGACGAGCGGCGCTCGCTCGCGCGGCTGGCCGCCACCGCCGCGGGCCCATCGACGTTCCGCCTGACCCTCGCCGATGCGGCGCCCTGGACCAGTGAAGACGCCTCCCTGTTCCCCGCGCGCGGGCCGGCGGTGGTGGACTGGGTCGGCGAGGGCGTGCGGGTGAGCCACTCCACCTTCGTGGCCGAGCTGGATCCGCGGGCGGGCACGGGGAGGGTCTTCCGGAGGGTGGCGGAGGCCTATCCCCTCGAGATCACCCTGCGGATGGCGTTGGCGTCGCGCCTCCCCCTCGAGGGGGGACTCCCCCTGCACGCCGCGGGGATCGTCCTCGAGGGCCAGGCCGTCGCGTTCTTCGGCGTGTCCGGCGCCGGCAAGTCTACCCTGGCCGGCATGAGCCCCTACCCGGTCCTCTCCGACGAGCTCGTGGCGGTCACTCCCGATCGGCCCTTCGCGCTCGAGGCGACCGGTTTCTGGGGGACGCTGGGCCAGGGCGATGCCCCGCCCGGCACCTTCCCTCTCCAGGCGCTCGTGGAGCTGGCCAAAGGGGGCCGCTTCGCGCTCGAGCGTCTTCCCCCCCGAGCTGCGCTCCGCCGGCTCGTGGGCGTGACCCTGGTCCCCCCCGGCCCGCCCCTCTGGAGCGCAGCGTTAGGCGTGCTGGGGCAGCTCGCCGCGGCCGTGCCCTGCTACCGCATGACCTGGTCGAAGGACGAGCCGCCCTTCGAGGCCCTGCGCGCTCGGCTCAGTTCGCGTACTTGACCGAGCAGCCGTAGGGCGCGCTGGAGACGGTGGTCACCGATTTGCCCGCCATCGCCTCGTCGAGCGCGGACGCGACGTAGTTCTTCGCCCCCGGGATGTCCGCGCGGTCGGTGGAGGGCTTGTCGTCGATCGCGCCCGCGTAGACGAGCTTGCCCAGGGGATCGATCACGAACATGTGCGGGGTCGTCTTGGCCCCGTAGAGCCGGCCGAGCTTGCCTTCCGGATCGAGGAGCACCGCCGTGGGCGCGGCCCCCCGGTCCCGGGTGAGGGCGTTGGCCTGGGCCGCGCTCGCGTAGCCCTCCTTGCCCGGCCCCGAGGAGTACACCGAGAGCCAGGTCACGCCCTTGGCGGTGTAGGCCTTCTGCAGCTTCTGCATGTTTCCGCTGCCGTAGTGCTTCTGCACGAACGGGCACTGTGGGTTCGTCCACTCCAGCACCACCCACTCGCCCTTGAAGGCGGCCAGCGCCTCCGGCTTGCCGTTGGAGTCGGTGGCGGTGAAGTCGGGGGCGGGCTGGCCCACCACCGCCTGGGCGGCGGCCGCCGCGACCGCGGCCAGGAGAAGGGCGGCGACGGACAGCGTCTTCTTGCTCATCGGCTTGTCTCCTCGCTTGCGGATACCGGGCTCGCCGTCAGCGCTCGGTCGAGCGCTGCCCGGACGATCCCGGGCGTGATCACTTCGGGTAGCACCACGGGTTCCGTGTCCGCGCCGTAAAGCACGTACAGCGGTACGCCCTGCCGACCGTGAGACGCGAGGGCGGCCGTGATGCGCGGATCATGCCGCGTCCAGTCCGCCTTCAGCAGGACGACACCCGCCTCGTGAAAGCGCGCCTGCACTTCGGAATCGTGCAAAACCGCCCGCTCGTTCACCTGGCAGGTGAGACACCAGGCCGCGGTGAAGTCCACGAAGATCGGCCGGCCGGCCTCGCGCAGCGTGGCCACCCGCTCCATCGACCAGGGCTCCCACCCGTCGGCTACGGCATCGCCGGCGACGGGGGCAGAGGAGCCGGCCCGGCTCAGGCCGATGAGCAGACCGACGGTGACGAGGGCGAGGGCCGCGGCGCTGCCCGCCATCCGCCCGCGGCGGCTGGGCAAAGCGGACGCCCGCCCGTAGAGCCAGGCGCCGAGGCCCATCGCGACCAGCGCGGCCAGGAGGGCCGTCATGGCGTTCACTCCCGCCTGCTGGCCGAACAGCCAGACGAGGGCCACCACCGTGGCCATGAGAAAGAACCCCATGAGCTGCTTGAACGCCACCATCCAGGCGCCGGGCCGCGGCACGAAGCGGAGCCAGCCCGGATGGAGCGACAAGAGGAAGTAGGGCGCGGCCATCCCGAGGGCGAGCGCAGTGAAGACGAGGAGCGAGACCCGCGGAGGCTGGCTCAATCCGAAGCCGAGGGCCGAGCCCATGAACGGAGCCGTGCACGGCGTGGCCACCACCGTGGCGAGCGCCCCGCTCCAGAAGGAGGCGGCAACGCCGGTGCGGCGCGGGGCCAGGTTGCCCGCGGCGATGAGGGACGTGCCCACCTCGAACACTCCGAACAGGTTCAGCCCCAGCAGGAAGAAGAGCCCGGCCAGGAACACCACGAAGGCGGGAGACTGGAGCTGGAAGCCCCATCCCACCTGCTCGCCCGCGGAGCGAAGCGACAAGAGCAGGGCGGCCAGCGTCCAGAAGGAGACGAGCACACCCAGCGTGAAGGCGGCGCCGTGGCGCCACGGCCGCCCCTCCTCGCCCGCGTGCCGCACGAAGCCGAGCACCTTCAGGGCGAGCACGGGGAGCACGCAGGGCATGAGATTCAGGACGATCCCGCCCAGGAAGGCGAGCGAGAGCGCGGCCGGCAAGCCCAGGCCCCGCGCCGGCGCGGCCGCGCTCTTCGCGGCCGTAGCCACTGGCGCGTCGACATCCAGGATGACCGTCTTCCCCGCGATCTCGGCCACGAGGACGCCCTTGAGCTGCTTCAGGTCCTTGGGCCCATTCGGGTCGCGCGTGAGCTCCAGGACCTGGCTGCCGCCCGCGCGACGAAGCGGCTGGGGCGCGGCGTATTCCAGGACCTGGGGCTCGGCGGCGAGGAAGTACGCATCCCGCGCCAAAGCGCTCGAAGGCTCCCGGAACGAGAGGGAGAGCTTGCCCGGGCTCGCGAGCACCTGGATCTTCCAGCCGCCGGCGGGCCCGGGCATGAGGCGGCGAGTCTCGGCAAAGCCTCCGGCGGCAGCGCTCGGCCGCGGTGATTCCACTCGAACGGGCAGCGTGAGCGAAAGCTCGGCCTTGCCCGGAATGCATCGCTCCCGGCACTCGAGCCAGTCCACGCGGCCCGCGAGCGTGACCTCCGTCCCCGTCTTCAGCGCGGCGGGGGTGGTGATCTCCACCGGCAGCAGCACCTCGCGCTCATATCCGTAGCTGACGAGCGGCGGGGCGGCGATCCGCTCCGGACGGGGCCACTGGAGCGCGCCGGCGGAGAAGCCCTCCGGCAAACGCCATGTCATCCGCGTCGGAAGCCCCGAGTCGGCGGGATTCTTCCAGTAGGTGTGCCAGCCCTCTTCCATCTGCAGACGGATGCCGACGACCACGGGCTTGCCGGGCTGGATCGACTCCGTCTCCGAGAGGAGCGATGCCTGGACGTGTCGAGGAGCGGCAGGGGCCGCCGTCGGCAGGAGAAGGGCCAGGAGAACCACCACGGCCCGTCCGGGCGCTGGCACAACCATCGCGACCATTCTACGGAAAATACAGCAGGTCAGACGTTTACGGGCGTGAAGACACGCAAAAAGATGTCCGGCGACCCAAATATTCGGGCTACTCGGTGGCCGCGAGGTGCTGGATGTCGTTGAGGATGCCGGCGGCCGTCACCTCGGCCCCCGCGCCGGGGCCGGTGATGACCAGGGGCTCGTCGCGGTAGCGCCGGGTGGTGAAGGAGATGAGGTTGCGGGTCCCCCGCGAGGCACCGATGGGCCGGAGCCGGGACGGTACGGCGAGGCGAGCGCGCCCGACGAACCGCGACGTGGCCGTCACGACGTAGCGGAGGACGCGGCCCTGGGCCGCCGCGCGGGCCACGCGGTCGTCGCCAGTCGTCGTCGAGGTCCGGCAGGCGCTGCAGGAACGCGGCGAGCGGGACGACGGCGCAGGGACGGCGGCGACCAGGTCCTCGGCGCGCGGGGGCGCCCCCTCGTAGCCGAGGAGGCGGGCCAGGATCAGCCCCTTGCGGGCGGCGTCGCGTCCCGAGAGGTCCTCGCGCGGGTCGGGCTCCGCGTAGCCGCGCTCCACGGCCTCGCGCACCGCCTCCGAGAACGGCCGGCCCGTCGGAGACCGCGGAGAGCACGTAGCCCAGGGTCCCGCTGACGCAGCCCTCGATGCGCAGGACGCGGTCGCCGCTCTCCACCAGCTTGCGGTGCGTGTCGAGGATCGGCAGCCCGGCCCCCACCGTGGCCTCGTAGCGCAGGCGGCGGCCGGCGGCTCGCGCCGCGTCGAGCAGGCGCGCGTAGGTCGCGGCGGCCCGGCCAGGGGCTTCTTGTTGGCGAGCACGAGGTCGAAGCCGTGGGCGAGCGCGAGATGCAGCAGGTCGCCGGTCTCCTCCGCGGTCACGTCCACGAGCACCGGGCGCGAGACCGCGTGGCTGGCGATGACGGCCAGGGCCGCGGCGGCGCGCGGCGCGGCGCGCCCGCCGAGACGGCGAGCAGCGCGCCCGCGTCCTTTCCCTCGGCCAGGCGCAGCAAGCGGCGGGCGCGAGAGGCCGCGCGGGTCGAAGACGTAGCCCGAGCGGTCCAGGAGGCCCACCACGCGCGACGCTCCGCGCCCCGTGCGTGGCCGCGATCTGGTCGGCGAGGGCCCGCCCCACGCGCCCGAAGCCGAGCAGCACGACGTCGGTGCGCGGCGCCTCGGGCGAGCGGCCGCCCCCGATCTTCGAGAGCTGGAACGCCGCGTGGACGCGTCGCGCCGCCTCCGCGGCGTCGCTCCGCGTCCACCACGAACGAGATGTTCCGCTCCGACGAGCCCTGGGCGATGGCGATCACGTTGACGCCGCCCGCGGCGAGGGCCGTGAAGACGCGCGGCGGCGATGCCGGGCGTCCCCGCCATGCCGCTCGCCCACCACCGCCATCACCGCCACGCCTCGCCCGCGACGTGACGCCGTCGACGAGGCCGGCACGCAGCTCCTCGCGGAAGGCGCGCTCCAGGGCGGCCGACCGCGCGGCGCGGCCTCGCCCTCGGGCGAGCGTGAAGCCGATGGAGCTCTCCGACGAGGCCTGGAAGATCGTCGAGACCGAGAGCCCCTCGGCGTGGACCGCGGCGAAGGTGCGGGCCGCGATGCCGGGCACGCCCATCATCCCCTTCCCCGCCACGGTGACGAGCGCCTGGCCCTTGATCGTGGCCAGCGCCTTCACCGGGTACTTCGGGAGCGTGCTGGCGCGCCGAGACCTCGGTGCCCGGCCGCTCCGGATCCAGGAACGAGCGGACGTCGAGCAGGATGCGGCTCCCGTCGAGGGGGATGAGGGCGCGCGGGTGCAGGACCTTCGCCCCGAAGTAGGCCACCTCGGCGGCCTCGCGGTGGTGGAGCTGCGGGACGAGGCGCGCGTCGGGGACGCCCGCGGGATCGGCGGTGAGGATTCCCGGCACGTCCTTCCAGAGCACGACGCGGCGCGGCGCCGAGGGCAGCGGGCGAGGAGCGTGGCCGTGAGGTCGGTGCCGCCCCGGCCCAGAGTGGTCGACGCCGCCGTCGGGCGCCGGCCGAGGAAGCCGGGCACGACCGGCATGACCCCGCGGCGCAGCAGCGGGCGCAGGAGCCGGCGGGCGCGACGACGCGTGACGGCCAGGTCGGGCGTGGCCGCCCCGTGACGGCCGTCGGTGGCCACGACCTCGAGCCGCGTCCACGCGGCGCGCCCGCCGGCCGGCCGCGCTCGAGGGCGGCGGCGAGGAGCGCGCTCGCGACCCGCTCGCCGCGCGCACGAGCAGTGTCGCTGGCCCGGGGCGACAGGTCGCGCGAGGGAGGCCACCGCGCGGGCGAGGTCCCGGTACTCCCGGGCCGCGTGGTCGAGCGAGCGCCAGGAACGCGGCGCGCGGGACCGGCGGGCACGAGCGCCATCGCGAGCGTCCGCGGTGCCGGCGCAGGAAGGCCGCCGCGACCGCGGCGCCCGGCCTCCGTGTCCCCCGCCGCCGCCCGGCGCGCGCCGTCGAGGAGCGCGTCGGTCACGCCCGCGAGGGCGGAGACACGACCACGAGGGGCCCGGCGGTGCGGGCGGACGAGGCCGATCGCACGCGCCGCACCGCCGCGGCGTCGGCCAGCGACGCCCCGCCGAACTTCCAGATCTCGAGAGGCGCTTTCAAGGCGGCGCGGGTTCGGCCCCTCAGTGCCGGGGCAGGAGGTCGGCCACGCGGAGGGCGGCCCCCGGAGCGGCGAGGGGCGAGACCGTCGCGGTCTCGGGGTGCCGGGTGATGCTTCGGTAGTGGTGGCCGAAGGGTTCCTCGGCCATGGGCGCCGGCTCGCGGTGGACCTCGAGGACGCGGTCGGGGAGGTTGAGCAGCCAGTAGTCCGCGATGCCGGCCGCGGCGTAGAGGCTCGCCTTTACCTTCCGGTCCAGCCGCACCGACGAATCCGCGACCTCGACGACCAGCACGGCTGTCTTTGGGTGCTCCTTCTCGTAGTCCCGAACGAGTCCCGCGACGACGCTCACGTCCGGCTCCGGCTCGCTATGCGGGCCGAGGGTCATGGGCGCCTGGACTCGCACGTGGTACCCCTCACCGAACGCGTTCTTCAAGGCTTCCGCGCAGAGTCCGATGCTCGTCGCATGCGGCGTCCGTTGTGGGCTCACCTTCTTGATGACCTCCCCGCCGATCAGCTCCAGCCGCTCCTCGGGGCCGAAGATCCCCGCCTCACCCGCCTTGTAGTAGTCCTCCCGCGTCATCGGGCGGACTCCGGGCGCACAGAGCACGTCTGGGAAGACCGCGGCCGCCGGTTTGTCCACCACTTGGCTCATCGTGACGAGAATAATCCGCGCCGGAAGGCCGGTCAAACCCGGGGGCGGCGGTGGAAGCTCGCGAAATGCAGGCGGACCTCGCCATCTTCGCCCAGCAGCATCACCCGGATGAGCTTGGAAGGCGGGGCGTCCCGGCAGACCGCATAGAGCTCTTCCAGAGAGCTCACGCGCAGCTCGGTGTCCGCTACCCCCTCGCCCTCGGCATGGCTCCGGGTGACCACGGCCGTCACCTTCGGCCCTCGCGACGTTGTCATAGGCCGAGGATTCCCTCCATGTTCACGACCCGGGCGCGCACCTTCTCCTCGATCAGCTTGCGCACGGCTCCGTACTCGTCGGGAGGCACGGGCAGGCGGAACGAGCCGGAGCCGCCGCGAGGGAGGAGGATCAGGACGATGTCCGGGGTCTCCCGGAACGCCATGCGCCCGATGCGCCCCCAGGGGAGGAAGCCCGCGTCCGCCCACACCCCGCCCTCGTAGAAGCCCAGGCGGATACGGCTCGCGAGCGGCACCATGAGCATGAAGTAGAGGGCCATCAGGCCCAGGCTGCACCACGTGGTGCAGGGGACGGGCCATGTAGCCGTTCAGCACCGTGATCGCCGTGCTGACCAGACCGAGGGCGAACAGGAACGGTCCGGCCCGCGGCCGCGGCACCGGCCAGGTCAGGAGCGCGGTGGGAAGAAGGCGCCGGAAGCGCAGGTAGCCGACGAGTCCGCGCAGGAGAAGGACCGCGAAGTAGAGACCGAGGCCGGCGAAGACCAGCCCGAGGATCGTCTCGTTGGACATGCCGGACGCCCCGCTCCCCATTAGACACCGGCCAGGGCCTGCTCGACGTCCTCGATGATGTCCGCCGCGTCCTCGACACCCAGCGAGACGACGGACCATGCCCGGGTCGATGCCCGCGGCCCGGAGCTGCTCCGGGGTGAAGCCGTGGTGCGAGGTGTGGACGGGCAGGCTGACCAGCGACTCCACTCCGCCCAGGCTGGCCGCGCGGGCCACGAGCCCCAGGCCGATCGTAGAAGCGCTCGGCGGCGGGAAGCCCCCCGCGCAGGACGAGCGTGACCATGCCGCCGAAGGCCGACATCTGCCGGCGCGCCACCGCATGACCGGGGTGCGCGGGCAGGCCCGGGTAGAGGACGCGCACGACCTGGGGATGCGCGGTAAGGCGCTCCGCGAGCGCCATCGCGTTCGCGCACATGCGCTCCACGCGGAGGTGGACCGTCTTCAACCCCCGCAGGACGAGAAAGGCCGTATGCGGGTCCATGCAGCCTCCCAGGACCTTCAGGAAGGAGCGCGCGCGCTCGATCCGCTCGCGCGATCCGAGGAGGGCGCCCCCGATGATGTCGGTGTGGCCGGACAGGGCCTTGGTGAGGCTGTGCATCACGAGGTCGGCCCCGAGGGCGAGCGGCTGCTGGAGCACCGGGGTGGCGAAGGTGTTGTCCACGATCACGACCATGCCGTGGTCGTGGGCGGCCGCCGCCACCGCCCGCGATGTCCACGATCTCGACGATGGGGTTCGTCGGGCTCTCGAGCACCAGCACCCGGCTCTTCGGCCCCGCGAGCCGGCCGATCTGCGGGAGCTCCGCGGCCGCCACGAAGCGGCCGGAGACGCCCAGGGCGGGCAGGATCTCGCGCACGAAGCGCGTGGTCCCGCCGTAGAGCGAACCGCTGGCCAGCACCTCGTCCCCCGCCTCGACCAGCGACAGGATCGCGGTGGTCATGGCCGCCATCCCGGAGGCGAAGACGAGACCCGTCTCCGCCCCCTCCAGCTCGGCCAGCGACTCCTCGAGGTCGCGCAGGGTGGGGTTGGCGTAGCGCGTGTAGAGATAGAGCTCCTCGTCGCCCGCGAGGTAGCGCCGCATCTCCTCCGAGGACGCGAACGCGAACGTGGAGGACTGCACGACGGGGCTCGTGAGCGGTCCGGCCCTGGCCTCGCGCCGGCCGTGGACCGCCCGCGTCCCCGGGCCCCGCTTCTTCACGAAGGCCTCCTCACAGCTCCACCGGCTGCGTCCGCACGTCGCGCGGCCGCGGCTCCTCGCGGCGGGGAACGGGAGCGGCGCCCACCACCGGCTCCACGAACAGCCGATAGGCGTCGCGGTAGCCCTGCTCGAGAAGGTCGGCGGTGGTCTCGCACCACCTCGGTGGCGGGATCGCGGGCCCCGTCGAGCTCGAGCGGCCCCACCGAGCGCCGCTCCGGCCGCACGACGCACAGGGCGAACTCGCGGAAGAGCCGGCCCGCTCGCCGGGTCCTCCCAGGCCCGCCCCCCGTCCTCCGTCCGGTGGCCGAGCGTGTCGACGATGCGGTTGATGCGCTCCGCCTCCTCCACGTCCGTCTCCAGCGCCTGCGCGCTCCAGGGTGGTCAGGGTCGCGTCGAGGCGCGCCCGCGGGCCGCGGCGGCGCGGGGTGCGCCGCGGCTCCACCGGCGAGGCCGAGACCACGATCACCTGCTCCGCCCCCGCGGCCAGCGCGTCGGCGATCCCCGCACCCCGCCACGAGCGTGGCGTCGGTCAGGCGGTGCGTCTCGCCGGCAGAAGATCCCGCCTTTCGGGAACGACACGCGCCTCAGGGGGCCGGCCACCGGGCGGCAGGATCCCCGAGACGACCGCGTCGAAGAGCAGGGCGTCGTAGCCGGAGACGCGGAGGTCGACGGCGACGGGCCGCCCGTCGTGGGCCTGCCGCGCCCGTGCGGACAGGAAGTCGGCCCGATGCTCGTCCGCGAGCACCACGAAGGGCAGGATTCCCGCGATGTCGAGGTCGGCCGTCCGCAGCACCATCTCGCGGAATCCCGGCTGGCCCACGTTCTCCGAGACGAGGGCCACGAAACGCCGGCCCAGCTCCGCCTCCGACGGGGGCGTGTCGTGGAGGCCGGCTCCCCGCGCGATCTCCCACAGCCCGCGGCGCAGCCGCGCCTCCCCCGGACGGGCGTCGAGGAACGACTCGAAGGACTCGGCGACGCGGCGCCGCTCGTGCCAGAGGATGAGGCCGAACGTGGAGAGGGCCACCAGGGCCAGGGCGAAGATGGGCATGGCCAGGGCCGCGAGGTAGGGCCCGGAGAGGGACTCCGGGGCCACCGCGACGTAGCCGAGGACGCGCGAGGCGAGCCCGGGCCAGGCCCGGTCCGCGATGAGCACGAGCGGGAAGAGCAGCCCGGCCACCAGGCCGAGGGCCACGGGCAGGAGGAAGACGCCGAACGAGCAGGCGAGAAGGCCGAGGGCGAGGACGAGGAACGGGCGCACGCGATAGAGCGATCGCCAGCTCCACGTCCTGCCAGAAGCCGGCTTTGCCGTAGAGGCGCGTGCCTCCGTCCGCGGCGGCGTAGGCGGCGGCGAGCGCGCCCGTGCCCGACCCCACCACCACGTCGATCTTCACGCCGCTCTCGTCGAAGGCGCGGAGCACGCCCGCGTGGTACGCGCCCGAAGTCCCGGAGCCGGTGAAGACGACCGCGGTGCGACGCTTGGGCGAGTACTCTCTCACGCGCCTCCTCGTGAGCTCCCGGCGACGGCCAAGGGTATCACCCCCCGCAATCGGGCGACGAGAGTCGCCCGATCGTCGGTGTCGTCGAGGGTCACGTAGGATCCCCGGCCGCGCGGCGACCCCAGCCAGCCCAGCAGCCATGGCCAGTCCGAGTCCCCGCCCTCGACATCCCAGCGGACTCGGCCCGCCGCGTCGTCCAGATCCGTTCCGCTGACTTCGACCGCCCTCCCCTCGAGGACGCGCCCTCCGGCCACGGGATAGAGCGCGAAACGTCCCTTGGACGAGTCCACGACGATCCCTCGTGCGCCCTGGACCGCGGTTGCCCAGGACGGCATCCAGGAGATACGCCTCTTCGCCCCGCACGAGCTGGGCCGCTGTCTCCTCCGCGAGCTTGCGGTAGTCCGCTTCGCTCGTGCGGGTGAGACAGGGCGCCGCGCAGCTGCGCACCTGCGCGAAGAGGCAGCCGAGCCCGAGGGCCAGCGCGGGATCGGGCTCGAACGTGTAGTCGCAGGGGCGCAGGGGAACCACCTTGTGCAGGGCGTCCCGCGCCCTCTCCGCAGCCTTGCGGTCGCGGAACGGACCGAAGAGCCCCCGCGGCCCGTCCTCGAGACGGCGCACGCTGACGCGCGGGAATCGCTCCGCGGGGTCGAGGTGGAGGAAGGCCGGCACCTTGAGGTCCCGCCTCTGGGCAAGCGGCACGTGGCGCGCCATGAGGCGCTCGAACACGAGCTTCTGCTGGAAGGGCGAAGTGGTGGGCGCGCAGGCGACGGCCGTGGCCACCGGGCGCAGGTTGGTGGGAGGCCGCCTCCCCCTGGCCGGAGGGCGTCCCGCCCCCAGATGCGACGCGGCCCAGCGCCGGATGTTCGCCGCCCGCCCGACCAGGAGGTTCTTTCCGGCGGGGCCCAGGATCTGGGCCACTCCCGCCGACGCGGGAAGGGCGGCGAGGCGCTCCGCGAGATCGCCGTCGAGGGAAACGTGGCTGAAGGAAGGGAGGGCGGTGAGGGGAGGGCTTCCCAACCCCGGCTCAGGCCCCGGCCGGGGGCTCTTCGAGGTCGTGCATCGTCACGAGCCGGGTGATCTCGTACTCCTTCGTCCCGGACGGGACCTTCACCTCGACGGTGTCGCCCTTCTCGTGATTGAGGAGACACTTGCCGATCGGGGACGACGGGGAAATGCGCCCGACGGTGGGATCGGCTTCCTCGGGAGTGACGATCTCGAAGACCGTCTCCTCGCCGTTTCCGGTGTGCCGCACGTGCACGACCGAGCCCAGGCCCACCTTGTCCTTGGGGATCTTGTCGAGGTTGACGAGGGAGAGAGCGGCCACGCGGCGGTGGAGCTGGCCGATGCGCGCCTGCAGGAAGCTCTGGCGCTCCTTCGCCGCCTTGTACTCGGCGTTCTCGCGGAGATCCCCGTGCTCCCGAGCCTTCAGGATCTCCTTGGGAAGATGCACCTTCAGCTCGTAGTCGAGCGCCCGGATCTCCTCCTCGAGCCGCTTCTTGATCTCCAGCATTCCTGATCACGCCCTCGAAAATGCTAATAATATCACGGCCTTCCCGCATGGACCCCGCCCCCGAGCTCATCCGGAGCCGTGCGAATCCCCACTATCGTCGCTTCCGCCAGTCGAAGGAGCGCGGAAGCGACGATCTCTGCTTCCTGGAGGGTCCAAAGCTCCTCCACGAGGCACTCTCCGTTGGCCTCGAGATCGCGGAGGTCGCACTCTCCCCCCATGCCGAGTCCGGGGAGCGAATGCGCCGCCTCCTGCCCACCCTTGCCGAGCGTCGCGTGCCCGTCCGTCGAATGGAAGCCTCGCTCGTCGCGTCCCTTTCCGAGGTCGAGGCCAGCCAGGGCGTAGTCGCCCTCGCGCGGCGGCCCGCGTTCGCGGAAGAGCGGCTATTCGAAGGAGTGCCGCTGATCGTGGTCGCGGTCGGGATCCAGGACCCCGGAAATCTCGGCGGCCTCCTGCGTACGGCGGAGGCGGCAGGGGCGAGCGGGGCCTATCTCACCGAAGGGACGTCCGACCCGTTCTCGTGGAAGGCGCTTCGCGGGTCGATGGGCAGCGCCTTCCGCGTCCCCCACGTGCGCGGCGTGGCCGCCGTGGAAGCGATCGCTCGGCTCCGTCGGCGCGGCATCACCGTCGTAGCCACCGCGGCCAGCGGCGGGAGGCCCTACGACGAAGCCGACTGGCGGCGGCCGGTGGCGCTCCTCCTCGGCAACGAAGGCGCGGGCCTGTCGGAGCCCTTGGTGCGGCAAGCCGACGCAGTGGTGTCCATCCCGCTTGGCGGTCGCGTCGAGAGCCTCAACGTCGGCGTCGCCGCCGGTCTCCTGCTGTTCGAGGCTACCCGCCAGCGCTCGTCTTGAGCCGCGGACCTGGTGCGGCCGTTCGCCCGCATATGCTGACGGCCTCTCCCACAAACCGGGCTGATATACTCCTTGCCGGAGCGCGTCCATGTCTCATCCTGCCGGCTACCTGCCGCGGCCTCCCCGTCCACGTATGAGCTTCGAAGACTTCCTCCGCTCGCCCTGCCAGCGAGCGGAGTGGGTGGACGGTGAGGTCTTCGAGTTGAGCCCCGAGAACCTCGACTACCAGGGTGTGGCCGGCTTCCTCCACCCCCTCCTGCACGTCAGTTCGTCGAGCATCATGACCTCGGCCACGTCTTCCTGAACTACGTCATGAAGACGGGGCCAACCCTGCCCGCGCGAGTGCCCGACCTGATGTTCGTGGCGACGGCGAACCGGCACCGAATCCGGCGCAACTACCTCGAGGGCCCCGCGGACCTGGCCGTCGAGATCGTCAGCCCGGACAGCGTGAACCGTGACCGCAAGGTGAAGCGGCTCGAGTACGAGGAAGGGCGGCGTCCGGGAGTACTGGCTGATCGATCCCCTCGAAGACCGCGTGTCGTTCCTGAGTCTGGAGGCTGGTCACTACCAAACGCTACCGGTCGACGCCGAGGGAGCCGTCCACAGCCGCGTCTTGCCCGGCCTGTGGCTCAAACCGGAATGGTTGCTGACGGACGCCCGGCCCCGGCTCGTTGAAGTCCGGCGCGCCTGGGGCCTCCCCTAGCCGGTCGGGCGGGGCTGGCCGCACCGAGTCCTTCGGACTACCCTTGGCCATGCGGCCGAAGACCGACGAGGGTTCCGGATCGCTCTTCCCCGAGGCGGAGATCGCCGGGGCCAGGGACACGAAGCCCCGACCGGACGCGCCCCTCGCCGACCGGATCCGCCCCCGCACGCTCGACGAGCTCCTCGGCCAGGACGAGGCGCTGGGGCCGGGCAAGCCCCTGCGCCGGGCCATCGAGCAGGACCAGCTCCGCTCGCTGATCCTCTGGGGACCGCCGGGCTCGGGCAAGACGACGCTCGCCCACGTCCTACGCGGAATGACGCGCGCCCACTTCGAGTCGATGAGCGCCGTGCTCTCCGGGGTGAAGGACGTGCGGGAGGTCCTGAAGGCGGCGGAAGAGAGGCGCCGGCGCGAGGGGCGCCGCACGATCGTGTTCATCGACGAGATCCACCGTTTCAACAAGGGCCAGCAGGACGCGCTGCTCGCCCACGTGGAGTCGGGGGACATCGTGCTCATCGGGGCCACCACCGAGAACCCCTCCTTCGAGGTGAACTCGGCCCTCCTCTCGCGCTCGCGGGTGGTGGTCCTCAAGCCGCTCGCGGAGGAGCACGTCCTCGCCATCCTCCGCAGCGCCCTCCGCGACGCAGACCGTGGCCTCGGGGCGATGCGGCCCGAGGTCGCGGAGGGCGCACTCGTCTTCCTCGCCCAGGCGAGCGACGGGGACGCCCGGACCGCTTTGAACGTCCTGGAGCTCGCGGTGACCACCGTTCCTCCAGGGTCGGACGGGGAAAGGAAGGTCGACCTCGCTCTCATGCAGGAGGCCTTCGCCCGCAAGGCCCTCCTCTACGACCGCGCGGGGGAGGAGCACTTCAACATCATCAGCGCCCTCCACAAGTCGGTGCGCAACTCCGACGCGGACGCCGGCCTCTACTGGCTGGCCCGCATGCTGGAGGCGGGCGAGGATCCGCTCTACGTGGCGCGGCGGCTCGTACGCTTCGCCTCCGAGGACGTGGGCCTCGCCGATCCGCAGGCTCTGGTGGTGGCGATGGCCGCGCAGCAGGCCGTTCATTTCATCGGCCTGCCCGAGGGCGCGCTCGCCCTCGCCGAGCTCGTCGTCTACCTCGCGGGCGCCCCCAAGAGCAACGCGGTCTACCTCGCCTACGGGGAGGCGGTGAGGGAGGCCCTGGAGACGCGCGCGGAGCCGGTGCCGCTCTGGATCCGGAACGCGCCCACCGGTCTCATGAAGGGCCTCGGCTACGGCAAGGGGTACGCCTACGCCCACGACGAGGCGGAGGGAGTGGCGGGGATGGACTGCCTCCCGGACGCCCTCGCGGGAAAGCGCTACTACCACGCGACCGATCGCGGCGACGAGGCCGGCCTGAAGGAGCGGCTGGAAGCGGCGCGCCTCGTGCGCGAACGCAAGAAGGGCGAACGAGAACGGTCGACGTGATACCCATTCCAAGCCTACCGGAGTCGTCGCTACTTCAAGTAGCCCATGTCGCGCGTGAGCGAGGGGGGCACCCGCTGCTTCACCTCCCGGTACCGTGCCCAGGGGTCGGCGGCGCGGCCCGATGACCAGCCCAGCACGCGCAGGGGCACCTCCGCGACCGTGAAGTGAGTGGGACCCGAGAGCCGGTCCAGCTCGTCCCAGTCCACGGGGACGGAGACCGGCGCCCCTTCCCGGGCCCGCGTGGAGAAAGCGCCGACCGCATTGGCGCCCCGCACGTTGCGCAGGTAGTCCACGTAGACCTTCCCCTTCCGGTGCGTCTTGGCCATGTTCGCGGTGAAGGTCCCCGGCTCGTCCCGGGCCAGCCGCTGCGCCACCGCCCGCGTGAACTCCTCCCGCTCCTCCCACCCGCGCTCCGGCAGGAGCGGCACGCACACGTGGAGGCCCTTGCCCCCCGTCGTCTTCACGAAGCTCTCCAGGCCGAGGTCGCTCAGCAGGGCTCGCACGCGCCGGGCCGCGGCGGCGACGCGGGAGAAGGGCAGCGCCTCGTCGGGGTCGAGGTCGAAGATCACCTGGTCCGGCTCCTCGAGCCGCGCCACCCGCGAGTTCCAGGGATGGATCTCGAGGATCCCCGCTTGGGCGAGCGCAACGAGTCCGGGAACCGAATCCACGTAGAGGTACTCCTCGGCTTCTCCCGGGACAGAGAGCCGCCGCACCTGGGGAGGCGTCCAGAAGCCAGGGTGCTTCTGGTAGAACGTCTCGCCGCCGACCCCGTCCGGGCACCGCACGAGGGTGAGGGGGCGACCCTCGAGATGCGGCAGCACCGCGTCGGCGATCGACACGTAATAGAGCGCCAAGTCCAGCTTCGTGAAGCCGAGGTCGGGGTAGTAGACGCGGTCCGGATGGGTCAGGCGCACGCCGAGGAGATCGACGACCTCTTCGCCCGTGACCGCGCGCGTGCGCGTGGCGTGGGAGCGCAGCGCTTCCCACGGCCGGCCCGCCGCCATCGTGTCGACGCCGCCGCCCTCGACCGTCCCCGGCCGCTCGCGCACCACGTGCCGCGCCTCCCGGTCGTCGCGAAGCCCGAGGAACACGGGCTGGCGCATCCGGCCCTCGTCCGTCCACTCCGTGAACTCGACCTGGGCCACGAGGTCCGGCTCGACCCAGTGGACGCCCTTTCGCAGCTCGGGGGGGACCCCGACGAACGGGTCCGTCTTCCGCCGCCGTGCCTCCAATCGATGCAGGAGGTCGCCGAGCAGGCGTTCGTTGAACCCGGAGCCCACCTTGCCCGCGTACAGGAGCTGCCCGTCTTCGTGGAAGCCCACGAGAAGCGCCCCGATCGACCCCCCGCCGTCCGACGACAGCGTAAAGCCGCCGATGACCACTTCCTGGCTCAGCCGGCACTTCGCCTTCCGCCAATCCCCCCCACGCCCCTCGCGATAGGGAGCGCCGGCGCGCTTGCTCACCACACCCTCGAGGCCGGCCTTCAGCACCTTCTCGAAGAACGCGGGGCCCTGGCCGCGCACGTGATCGCTGAAGCGCAATGGCGCGGGCGCGGATTCGAGCAGCCGCCGCAGCACCTCCTTGCGCTCCTCGAGCCTCACTTCCCGGAGGTCCCAGCCGTCGAGGTGCAGGAGGTCGAAGGCGAGGTAGACGAGCGGCGCCGCTCCCGCGGAGCCGCGGCGCTGGAGGGCCTGGAAGCTGGTCGCCCCGTTGGGCAGCACCGCGGCGACCTCGCCGTCGAGCAGCGCCGTTCCGGCCGGCAGCCGGCCGACGGCACGGGCGACCTGCGGGAACTCCTTCGTCCAGTCCTTCCCGTTGCGTGAGACGAGACGAACGTCCCCCTCTTCGATCCGGGCCACGATGCGATAGCCGTCGTGCTTGATCTCGTGGAGCCAGTCGTCGCCCTCAGGCGGGGCCTCGACCACCATCGCCAAAGCGAGGGGCTGGGTCCTCGGCATCGGCCCGCGTGCGGCGCCGGCAAGGTCCGCGAGCCGAAGGCGCGCGCCTCCGTCTCCCTCGGCGGGTCCGCCCGGGTCCACCTCACCGCCGGCGCGCACCACCTTCGAGTGCCAGAGACGGTCCCGCTCGGCGGCCACCTCGGCGAGGCCGCGCCCGGAGACGACGCTCTCCGGGCGCGCGCTCACGATGTCCAGCTCGGCCGCGGTCCGCGCGTGCTCGTCCTTGTCCTTGACGAGCAGCCAGGCCTTCGGGTCGTCCCCCTTGATGCGGACGAGCGCCCACTTGCCCGCGAGCTTCTCGCCGTGCAGGTGGAACTTCAGCTCCCCCTTCTTCAGGGCGAGCTCCGGATCGACGACGGGCGTCCACGTCCCGCGGTCCCAGAGCACCACGGCCCCCGCCCCGTATTCCCCCTCCGGGATCACACCCTCGAACGAGCCGTACTCGACCGGGTGGTCCTCGACGCGCATCGCGAGCCGCTTGTCCCGCGGGTCGAAGGAAGGACCCTTCGGCACGGCCCAGCTCAGAAGGACGCCGTCCCGCTCCAGGCGGAAATCGTAGTGGAGGCGCGACGCCGCGTGTTTCTGGATGCAGTAGGAGGAGCCGCCGGCGGGGCGCGCCTCGCCGGGCGGCTCGGGCGTCCGGGAGAAGTCGCGCTTTTTCCGGTAGTCCTCGAGGGCCATCCAGGGGTTAGGGTACGCGACCGGTTCTCGTCAGGCCCCCTCGCCGCTCGCAGTGCGGGCGGGAACGATGAACGTGGAGATCTCGGCGGGGCGGCCGAGGAGATAGCCCTGGCCGAGGTCGATCCCCAGGTCCACGCACACCTGCCGCTCCTCTTCGCGCTCGATCCCCTCCGCGATGATCTTGGCCTCCATCTTGTCCGCGAAGGCCTTGAGCGCGCGCGCCATCTCCCGCTTGATGTAGCTCTGGTCGATGTCGCGCACGAGCTGCATGTCGAACTTCAGGTAGCGCGGGTTCAGGTGGGCGATCTTCTCGAGCCCGGAGTAGCCCGCCCCGATGTCGTCCACCGCGATCGAGAAGCCCATCTGCGTGAAGTTCTGCAGCGCCTCCACGAACAGCGTGTAGTTCTCGATCGCGTACTCCTCGCTGATCTCGAGCACGATCCGGTCGGGAGACAGGCCCAATCCCTCGAGGAGACGGATGAGGGCGTTGCCCTGGAAGTCCGGGTCGTACATCGAGGACGGGAAGACGTTCACGAAGAGCTTGGTCGGCGACGGCAGCTCCTTGGCCGCCTGGAACGCCTTGCGGCGGCAGTGCCGGTCGAGCTCGAACACGAGGTCGGACTTCTTGGCCGACTCGAACAGGTGCAGGGGGCTCTGGAGCGGCGTGCCCGCGGGTCCGCGGGCGAGCGCCTCGTAGCCGAGGGTGCCCTCTTCCTGGAGGAGCACCAGGGGCTGGAAGACGATGTTGATCTGGTCCGCGAGCAGGACATCCTGCAGCCGGCAGCGGTCATCGAAGGCAACCCGCATCTTCTCGATGCGCGTGCACTCCCAGGCCTCGTCCACGAGCCGGGTGACCAGCCGCTCCGGCATGATGAGGGGGTTGAAGAAGACGAGCGAGAAGCCGACCCTGACCTGGCGCCGCCCTTTCACCCGCAGGTAGGGCGAAGTGAGGCGGGCGAGCTTCCGGTTCAGGTGCTCCTCCACGCGCCCCGCCGCCGCCTTCAGGTCGGACACGCGCGTGCGCCCCTCGCGTTCGGCGCGCTTGGGGGAGAGGAAGACGAGGAACGCGTTGCCCCCGCGGTCGTTCAGGGCGAGGAGGTCCGTGTTCCTCACCTCGATCCCCCGCAGCTCCTGCACGAGCTCGGTGGCCATGGAGAGGACCTTCTCGAACGCCTTGGAGCCGTAGTCGTGCTCGACCTGCGCGAGGTCGGAAGCGTCGATGAGCAGGAGGCCGAGGCAGCCCTGCGTGCGCAGGACTTGGGTCAACTCGTCGAGCTTCTCACGATAGGGCGGGGTCTGGGCGTACATCAACCGCGGCGCTCGACGCCGGCCCGCGACGGAACGCGAGAAGCGGTGGCCATTCGGCTCTATCTCCCTTCCATTATACCGTTTGAACCACCCCCGCGGCGCTGCTAGCATCGGGAGGCAATGCTACAGACAACCCGACGCTCCCTCGTCTGCATACCCCTGATCTTCCTGGCCTTGGCCGGCTGCAAGGCCAAGCTCATGGGGCCTTCCAAGGAAGCCCTCCAGGCCCTCCTCCAGCAGGAGGCCCAGTCGCTCAAGACCGACGGAGAGAAGATCAACCCCGACCTCGGCGTGAAATCGACCTGGAACATCGTGTCGGTCGAGGTTCGCGAGCAGCCGAACAACGCCGACCAGCCCTGGGTGGGCACCATCAAGTTCAAGATCGAGAGCCGGATCAAGGAAGTGGACGGGAGCGACGTGACCCAGCAGTTCGACAAGCGCTTCGAGTACGTCTACAGCGACACGCTCAAGCGCTGGATCATCCAGTACACGCCGCCCACGAAGTAATCGGGCGGCCGACGCCGCCGCTCCCTCCCGTCAGCTCCCGAACGCCTCCACGGGGGGGCACGTGCACACGAGGTTGCGGTCGCCGAAGGTGTTGTCGATCCGTGCCACGAACGGCCAGAACTTGCGCTCGCGCACCCAGGGCGCGGGGAAGGCGGCCTCTTCGCGGGTGTAGGGTCGGTCCCAGGTGGTGGCGGTGACCGTGGACACCGTGTGGGGCGCGTTGCGCAGAGCGCTTCTCTCCAGCGGGACCCGGCCCTGCTCGATGGCGCGGATCTCCTCGCGGATCGCGATGAGGGCGTCGCAGAAGCGATCGAGCTCGGCCCTGGGCTCGCTCTCCGTGGGCTCGATCATGAGCGTGCCCGCCACCGGGAAGGACATCGTGGGGGCGTGGAATCCGTAGTCCATGAGCCGCTTGGCGATGTCGTCCACCTCGACCCCCGCCGACTTCTTCAGGGGACGCGCGTCGAGGATGAACTCGTGAGCGACCCGGCCCTGCCGGCCGGAGAAGAGCACCTCGTAGTGCCCGGACAGCCGCTTCATCATGTAGTTGGCGTTCAGGATCGCGACCTGCGTGGCCTTCTTCAGTCCCTTCGGCCCCATGAGCGCGATGTAGGCCCAGGAGATGGGCAGGATGCTGGCGCTTCCCCAGGGCGCGGCCGAGACCGGGCCGCCCCCGCCCCCCTCCGCCAACGGGTGGCCGGGCAGGAAGGGCACGAGGTGCGGCGCCACCGCGATCGGGCCCATCCCCGGTCCCCCGCCGCCGTGGGGGATGCAGAAGGTCTTGTGCAGGTTGAGGTGGCAGACGTCCGCCCCGATCCGGGCCGGGCTCGTGAGCCCGACCTGGGCGTTGAGGTTCGCCCCGTCCATGTACACCTGGCCGCCCCGCTCGTGGACGATCGCGCAGATCTCCGGGGCCGCCTCCTCGAAGACGCCGTGCGTCGAGGGATACGTGATCATCAGGGCGCCCAACGCCTCACGGTGCTCGTCCGCCCGCTTCACGAGGTCGGCGAGGTCCACGTTGCCGTGGTCGTCGCACGCGACGGGCACCACGCGGAAGCCGGCGGTCGTAGCACTCGCGGGATTGGTGCCGTGGGCGGAGACGGGGATGAGGCAGACGTTGCGACGGCCCTCCCTCCGGCTCTCGTGCCAGGCCCGGATCGCGAGGAGGCCGGCGTACTCGCCCTGCGCTCCCGCGTTCGGCTGCAGCGAGACCGCAGCAAAGCCCGTGATCTCGGCCAGCCACGCCGTGAGCTCGGCAAAGATCTGCCGATAGCCCGCCGCCTGCTCCGGGGGCGCGAAGGGGTGCAGCTCCGCGAACTCCGGCCAGGTGACCGGAGCCATCTCCGTGCTCCCGTTGAGCTTCATCGTGCACGAGCCGAGGGGAATCATGGAATGCGCGAGCGAGAGGTCACGGGCCTGCAGCCGGTGCAGATAGCGGAGCATCTCGTGCTCCGAGTGGTGCGTGTTGAAGACGGGATGGGTGAGGAAGGCGCTCGTCCGGGCGTGGGGGGCCGGGAGCGAGCGCGATCGCGGCTCCGCGGCCTCTCCCAGGAGATCCTCGGCCCGGAAGGACAGGGGGCGCTGCGAGAAGCACTCGAGGATCGCGTCGAGGTCGGCCGGGGTCACCGTCTCGTCGAGCGCCACCCCCACGGAGCCGTCGGGATAGGGGCGCAGGTTGAGCCGGCGCTCGTGAGCCCGGTGGAGCACGCGCTCCTGCTCGCCCGCGCGGTCGAGCTCGACCCGCAGGGTGTCGAAGAAAGGCGCGTTGCCCACGTCCAGGCCCAGGCGGAGCAGACCGGCGGCCAGGAGATCGGTGAGGCCGTGGACACGCCGGGCGATGGCCTTCAGTCCCTGCGGCCCGTGATACACCGCGTACATCCCCGCCATCACCGCGAGCAGGACCTGGGCGGTGCAGATGTTGCTCGTGGCCTTGTCGCGCCGGATGTGCTGCTCGCGGGTCTGCAAGGACAGCCGGTAAGCGGGCCGGCCTTCGGCGTCCTTGGACACCCCGACGATGCGGCCCGGAATCTGGCGCTTGTGCTCGTCGCGGGTGGCAAGGAATGCGGCGTGAGGGCCGCCGTAGCCCATGGGAACGCCGAAGCGCTGGCTGGAGCCCACCGCGATGTCGACGCCGAACTCGCCGGGGGCCCGGAGCAGGGTCAGGGCCAGCAGATCGGTGGCCACCACCACCATCGCCCCCCCCGCGTGGGCGCGCTCCACGAGCGGTGCGTGGTCGACGATGCGGCCGTCGGTGCCGGGGTATTGCAGCAGCGCGCCGAACAGATCGCCGCGCCCGAAATCGGCCGACTCCGCGGGGCCCACGTGCACCGTGATGCCCAGAGGCGTGGCCCTCGTCTTCACCACCGCGATCGTCTGCGGGTGGCAGTCGTCCGCGACGAAGAAGCCGCGGCGGTCGCCCTTGGCGAGGGCGTGGCACATGTGCATGGCCTCCGCCGCCGCGGTGGCCTCGTCGAGCAGGGAGGCGTTGGCGAGGGGCAGGGCCGTCAGGTCCGCCACCATGGTCTGGAAGTTCAGCAGCGCCTCCAGCCTCCCCTGCGCGATCTCGGCCTGGTAGGGCGTGTACTGGGTGTACCAGCCGGGGCTCTCCAGCACGTTCCGCTGGATCACGCCCGGGACGAGGCAGCCGTGGTAGCCCATCCCGATGAAGGAGCGGAAGACCTGGTTGCGGGAGGCCCGGGCGCGCAGCGCCCCGAGCACCTCGTGCTCGCCCCTTGGCGCCGGGAGGTCGAGGGCCTTCGTCAGGCGGATCGCGTCGGGCACCGTCTCGGCCACGAGCGCGTCGAGCGAGGAGAGGCCGAGCGTGCCCAGCATCTCCGCGATCTCCGGATCGCTGGGACCGATGTGACGTGGAGGGAAGAAGTCGGTGGGAGCGAGGAGGCCCCCGGCTTCTCCGCCCCGGACGGACAGAACGGAGGTGGATGGCGTTTCTTCGGGCAAGTCGGACCTGAATCGATTCTACTTCGATTCGCTCTCCACGAAAGCCTGGTAGCTCTTGGCGTCCATGAGGCCGCTCGCCGCTTTCGCATCGGCCAGCCGAACCACGATCATCCAGGCCGCTCCGTGCGGATCCGAGTTCACGAGCTCGGGCTTCTTGACCAGCTCCGCGTTCGCCTCGACCACTTCCCCGGCCACCGGCGAGAAGAGCTCGGACACCGCCTTCACGGACTCCACGGTCCCGAAGACCTCCCCCGCCTTGAGCTTGCGCCCCACCTCCGGGAGCTCCAGGAACACCACGTCGCCGAGCTGCTCCTGGGCGTACTGGGTGATGCCCACCCGTCCGCGGTCGCCCTCCACGCGAATCCACTCGTGGTCCTTGCTGTAGCGCAGATCGTCGGGGTACATGAGTCCTCCGGGCCTACTTCTTGCGTTTGTAGAACGGCGTGGGAACGACGCGGGCGGGCACCCGCTTGCCGCGGATGTCGACGTCGAACTCCGTCCCCGGCGCGCTGCGGCCCGCCGGGAGGTAGACGAGGCCGATGTTCTTCTGCAGAAAGGGGGCGAAGCTGCCCGAGGTCACCGGTCCCAGCTCGGCATTCCCCAGGAACGCGGGATACCCGTGGCGCGCGATCCCCCGGCCGACCATCTCGAAGCCCACCAGCTTTCGCGGCGGCCCGCTCTTCTTCTGTTCCTCGAGCACGGCCCGACCGTTGAAATCCCCCTTGTCGAGGGCGACGATCCAGCCCAGGCCCGCCTCGACGAGGGTCGTGGTCTCGTCCATGTCGTTCCCGTAGAGGCACATCTTCGCTTCCAGGCGCAGCGTGTCGCGGGCGCCGAGGCCGGCGGGGACGAGCCCCGCTGCGGTTCCCGCTTCGACGAGCCGCCGCCACAACCCCTCCGCCCTGTCCGGCGCGACGAACAGCTCGAACCCGTCCTCGCCGGTGTAGCCGGTGCGGGCCAGGAGGACGGGGTGCCCATCGACCTCGCCCTCGGCGAAGTGGTAGTACGCCAACTGGGCCAGGTCGATCGGCGTGAGCGGCTTCAGGATGGACTGGGCGGCCGGCCCCTGGAGGGCGAGAAGGGCGTACTCGTCGCTCCGGTCCTTGAGCATGCAATCCAGCGGCGACTGCGCCTGCAGCCATTGCCAGTCCTTCTCCTGGTTGCCGGCGTTGACCACGAGCAGGAACCGGTGGGCGGCGCGCCGGTACACGATCACGTCGTCCACGGGGGCACCGTTGGCCATGGGGAGGGCCGAATACTGGGCCTGCCCGTCCTCGAGGCGGCCCACGTCGTTGGCGGTGACGCGCTGGAGAAAGGCCACGGCGCCGGGCCCCTCCACCTCGAACTCCCCCATGTGGGACACGTCGAAGAGCCCCGCGGCCTGACGGACGGCCATGTGCTCGCGGATGAGGCCCGAGTACTCCACCGGCATTTCCCAACCGCCGAAGGCCACCATCTTCGCCCCGCTCGCTCGATGGACGGCGTTCAACGGTGTCTTGCGGAGCCCGGTCATCGCGATCGGCGGACGCTACCACACGGCCGCGGAGAGGGTCAATGAAACCTCGGGAGCGACGACGGTGTGACAGAGGTCGCAGTGCTTTGGGAGGTAAGGAGTTATTGAGTACACTACACATCAAGCGGGAGGGGCAGCCCAAGGCTTCATGGTGGTCATGGAGTCGTACCTCGTCAGCTGCTGGAACTGCCTCGGGGAATTCGACGCCATGACCGCGGTCTGGTGCTCGGACGACCCCAAGAACCCCACCAAGCTCTGCCCGTTCTGCTTCCGCTGCTTCTGCGATGCCAGCGCCGTGTACAAGCAAGAGTTCTGGAACCATGCCCCCCCGCGCCTCGTGGACGAGCTCCAGACCCTGGCCCGCAGCAAGGACCGCCTGGGCGACATCCTGATCCGGATGAAAAAGATCACGACCCCGCAGCTCCTGGAGGTGCTGGTCGAGCAGAAGAAGTCCGGGCGCAAGCTGGGCGAGATCCTGATCGAGAAGGGGCTGGTCAAGGCCGAGGACATCGTGGCCGCGCTCAGCACGCAGGGGGTCAATGCCCTCGTCGACACCCAGGGCGCCGCCTACGCGGCCAGCCCGTTCTGGGAGAAGAGCACGCCCGAAGCCATGATCGATTACGTGCTCGCCCTCGGCGCGCGCAAGGGCGCCTCCGACGTCAACCTCGAGCCCAAGGAGAACGAGATCTCGGTCCGTTTCCGGATCGACGGCGCCTACTTCCGCGTCGACCCCATCCCCAAGCGCTTCGAGGCCGCCCTCAACCAGAAGCTCTTCGAGAAATTCCAGCTCGATCCCCGGCGGAGCGACAGGCTCCAGACGAGCCGCAGCCAGGCCCGCATGGGCGACACGGAATACGACCTCGTGGTCCAGACCCTGCCCAGCCTCTACGGGGTGAGCGCGACCGTCAAGCTCGTCAACCGGGCCGCCTTCATCAAGGACTTCACTACCCTGGGCATGGAGCTCGAGGACCGCGTCCGGATCGTCGAGGAGCTCCGGGGCACGTTCGGGCTCATCCTCATCACCTCGCCCGCCTTCAGCGGGGCCAACACCACCGCCTACTCGGTGATGAACTTCCTGCTCCAGGGCCAGCGCGACGTGCTGTCCCTCGAGGCCCCGATCCAGTGGCGCATGGAAGGCGCGCGGCAGGTCGAAGTCGAGACGGGCCCCATGGGATCGAAGATGGAGGAGACGCTACGCTCGGTGATGGCGGTCCGCCCCGACATCCTCATGCTGTCCGCTCTCCCCGACCGCGGGACCGCCCAGCTCGCCGCCCAGCTCGCCTCCAGCCTGCTCGTGGTGGCCACCCAGACCGCCCAGTCTGCGGCCCAGGGCCTCACGGGCCTCTACGAGCTCGCCATCCCCCCGCACCTGCTCGCCGGCTCCCTTGCCGTCGTCACCTGCCAGCGCCTGGTCCGCACCATCTGCCGTATCTGCCGCGTTCCCGCGGATCCCCCTGCCCCCCAGACCCTGGCCGCCCACGGCATCAGCGCCGAGGAAGCCCGCTCCATGCAATTCTTCAAGGGCAAGGGCTGCCCCACGTGCAACACGGTGGGCTATCGCGGCCGCCGCGCGGTCTTCGAAGTGCTCCCCGGGATCGCCGAGGTGCGGGCCGCCGTCCAGAGCGGCCAATCCGCCCACGAGATCGAAACCATCGCCCGCGGCGCGGGGATGCGCTCCGTCCGCGAGCGCTGCCTGGCCCTCGTCCGCGAGGGCACGACCACCTTCGACGAGTTCGCGCGGCTCCGGCTCTAGAGGCGAGCCCGCTCCACGGCGGCGAGCATTCGTGCCACGACCTCGTCCAGGCTCAGGCCGGTCGTGTCCAGGAGGACGGCATCCGGGGCCCGCGTCAGCGGCGAGTCCGCGCGGTTCGAGTCGTTCCAGTCGCGCTGCCGCACCTCGCGCTCGACCGCCTTCAGGTCGGCGGGCACGCCCGCGGCCACGAGCTCCGCGTGGCGCCGCAGCGCCCGCACCGACGGGTCCGCGTCCACGTAGAGCTTGACCTCCGCGTCGGGGAAGACGGCGGTCCCGATGTCGCGGCCGTCCAGCACCACCCCCCCCGCCTTCCCCATCTCGCGCTGCCGGGCCACCATCTCCCGCCGCACGCCAGGATGGACGGAGACGCGGGAGGCCGCGCCGCTGACCTCCTGCGAACGAATGGCCGCGGTCACGTCCTCGCCGTCGAGGAGGACGCGGCCGCCCGGCAGCTCGATGCGGGAATCGTGGGCGAGGGGCACGAGCGCCGCCTCCGAGTCGAGGGGCGCCGCCGCGCGGAGCGCCTTCCAGGCGAGGGCGCGGTACATGGCGCCGGTGTCGATGTACGTGTAGCCCAGGCGGGCGGCGAGGGCGCGGCCGGCCGAGGACTTGCCGGCGCCGGAAGGTCCGTCGAGAGCGACGACCAGGCCGCGGCGCGTCACCGCGAGCGGGGACGGGAATGCCCGCCGCGCCGGGGAGGGTGCGCACGCGGAGGTGCTTGGCGGGAGGACCGGTCCTGGGCGTGCGGACGACGGGCCGATCGGTCGCGCGGGTGCGGACGCTTCGATTTTTCGCGGGCTTCCGGCCGCGGGCCCACGCCCTTGAGCAGGCCCTTCACTTCGAGCGGCGTGAGCGGCCGGAACTGTCCGGGCTCGAGCCCACGCGTGGTCACGGGCCCCAGGGCCACGCGCCGCAGCTTCGACACGGGATGCCCCACCGCCTCGAGCAGGCGCTTCACCTCGTGGCGCCGTCCCTCGTGGAGTGTGACCTCGAGCCAGGCGTTGCGGTCGGCCTCGAGGACGCGCACGCGATCGACGGTCATGCGCTCCCCTTCAACGACCACGCCCTGACGCAGGCGGCCCAGCGTCTTCTCGTCGGGCACGCCGTGCACCTTGGCCTGGTAGACCCGGGGCACCTCGTATCGCGGGTGGGAGACGCGCTCGGCGAACTCGCCGTCGTTGGTCAGGAGCAGCAGGCCCTCGGTGGTCACGTCGAGCCGGCCCACCGGGAAGAGACCGGCCACCCGCGGGACGAGGTCCATCACCGTGGTGCGCCCCTCGGGATCGTGTCGGGTCGTCACCGCTCCCTTGGGCTTGTTCAGCACCAGGTAGATGGGCCGCTCGGGAGCGCGCACGCGCACCCCGTCGACGCGTATGTCGTCGGTGGCCAGGTCGGCCTTGGTGCCCATCTCCCGAATCGTCTCGCCGTTCACCGTGACCCGGCCCTCGGCCATCACCTTCTCGGCCCCCCGCCGCGAGGCCACGCCGGCCCGGGACAGGATCTTCTGGAGTCGCTCTTCCATCGTGCCCTCAGGCCGAAGGGTCCTCGTCGTCCGGAGTGGGCTCGCCGTCCAGATAGGGCGCGTCGTCCGAAGCCGCCGGCCCGTCCTCCGAGAGCGGGATCTCCACTGGCCGGGGAGCCTCGATCGCGCGCTTCAGGCCCACCACGTCCACTTCCTCGCCCAGCACCTCCGCGAACTGCTCGATCTGCGGGAGCTCCTCCAGGTCTTTCAGCCCGAAGTGCAGGAGGAACTGCCGGGTCGTCCCGTAGAGGATGGGCCGCCCCACGACCTCCTTGCGTCCCAGGATGCGGATGAGTCGCTTCTCCAGGAGGGTCTTGAGCACGCCTCCCGACTTCACCCCGCGGAGCTCGATGATCTCGGGCAGCGTGACCGGCTGCTTGTAGGCGATGACGGCCAGCGTCTCCAGGGCCTGGATGGAGAGGCGGGTCGGGGTCTTGGGGTCGAGGAGCTCGCGGACCCAGTCGTGGTACTCGGGGCGGGTCGTGATCTGCCATCCCCCCGCCACCTCCACCAGGTGCAAGCCGCGCTCGTCGCGGGCGTAGTCGGCCTGCAGCTCCTCCAGCGCCTTCTGCCAGTCCTCGCGGGAAACCCCGCCCAGGACCTGGCCGATCTCCTTCGCGGTGATCGGCTGCGGGGAGGCGAAGATGAGCGCTTCCAGGACCGCCCGGATCTCGCGCGGGGGGAGGATCGGCTCCGTCGCCGGTTCCGGGGCCGGTTCCGTCGCCGGCTCCACCTTCTCGTCGCTGTCTGCCATTCCCTTCCTTCGAATTGCCGAGAACCTAGGCCGCCGGGCGCCCTTCCTCCGGGCCCACCGGACGGAAGACGCGGATCGAGCCGAACGGCCCGCGCTGGTAGACCTTGACCTGCTTCAGGCGGATCAGCTCCAGGAGGGCGAGGAACGTCACGATCATGGCCGCCTTGGTCTCCTGTGACGCGAACAGCTCCAGGAACTCCAGGGACTGCCCGAGGCCGAGGAGCCCCAGGAGCTCCTCCATCCGCGACTCGACGCTCTGCCCGGGCGGCTCCACCTCGTGGGCGAGGAGCGTCTTGCGCCGCTCGAGCAGCTCCCTGAAGGCGGCGATGAGGTCGAAGAGCCCGGCCTCCAGCATCTCCTCCCCCGCGTCGTCGAAGCGCGGCACCACGCTGTCGGGGCGCGTCCACTGCGCGGCCCGGATCTGGGCCTGCTGGTGGAGGACGCCCGCCGCTTCCTTGTAGCGCTGGAACTCGAGCAGGCGCTGCACCAGCTCCTCCCGCGGGTCGACGCCTTCTTCCTCTCCCTCGGCCTCGGTGGGCGAGACCGGCACGAGCATCTTGGACTTGATGTGGATGAGGGTGGCCGCCATCACCATGAACTCGCCCGCGACGTCGAGGTTCAGCTCCTTCATCAAGTCCAGGTACTCCATGTACTGGCGGGTGATGGGCGCGATCGGAATGTCGTGGATGTCGATCTTGTCGCGCCGGATCAGGTAGAGCAGCAGGTCGAGCGGCCCCTCGAAGAGCGGAAGCTGGATGCGGGGAGCGTCGTCGGGGAGGATGGATTCGACACCCTCGGGAAGGGCCACGCGCTCGCGGGCCTCCTGGGCGGGGGTGGGAAGGGGAGCCGCGGGCATCTCGTCGTCGTCCTCGGGCTCGCTTCCGGCCTCGGGCTCGTCGCTCACGCGATCTTCATGGCGGCCCGCACCTCGGCCATCGTGGCCTTGGCGACCGCGCGCGCCCGCTGCGCACCGTCGCGCAGGACGTCGCGCACGGTGTCGGGCCGGGAGGCGTACTCGGGGCGGCGGGCGTGGATCTCGGCCAGCCGCTCCAGGACGTGCTCGGTGAGCCGGCCCTTGCAGTCCAGGCACCCGATGCCCGCGGTGCGGCAGCCCGCGGCCGCCCATTCCTGCGTCGCCGCGGGGGAGAAGGCCTTGTGCAGGTCGAAGACCGGGCAGATGTTCGGGTCTCCAGGATCGGTCCGGCGCTTCCGCGCGGGATCCGTGACCATCGGCTTCAGCTTCTGCCGCACCGTCTCCGGATCGTCCTTGAGGTAGATCGCGTTCCCGTAGGACTTCGACATCTTGCGCCCGTCCGTGCCTGGGATCCGCTTCGCCTCGGTGAGGAGCGTCTTCGGCTCCGGGAAGACCGGGCCGTAGAGGTTGTTGAAGCGCCGCACGATCTCGCGGCAGAGCTCCACGTGCGCGGCCTGGTCCTCCCCCACCGGCACCGCGTCCGCCTTGTAGATCACGATGTCCGCCGTCTGCAGCACGGGGTAGCCGAGGAAGCCGTAGGTCGAGAGGTCCTTGGTCGTGATCTCCTGCTGCTGCTCCTTGTAGGTCGGCACCCGCTCCAGCCAGGACACGGGCGTGATCATCGAAAGCAGCAGGTGCAGCTCCGCGTGCTCCTTGACCTCGCTCTGGACGAAGAGCGCGGAGCGAGCGGGATCGAGCCCCGCGGCCAGCCAGTCGATCGCCACCTCCAGGATGTTCTCCCGGATCCCCGACGTGTCGGCGTAGTCGGTGGTGAGCGAGTGCCAATCCACGATGATGAAGAAGCACTCGTACGTGTCCTGGAGGCGCACCCAGTTGTCGAGGGCTCCCATCAGGTTGCCCAGGTGCAGCGGCCCGGTGGGGCGCATGCCGGAAAGAATGCGAGGGCGGGTCATGCCTCAGCGGGCCAGCGAATAGAGGAAGAGCACGAGGAACCGCATGAAGGGAGCGAGGATGAAGCTGAGGCCTCCCGTGAACACCAGGGCCAACAGGATCCACTGGCCGTACTGTCCGGCAAAGCGGTCGTAGGGGACGGCGAGGCGGCGCGGGAGCGTCCATGAGGCCACCGTCGCGCCATCGAGCGGGGGCAGGGGGAGCATGTTCAGGAGGGCGAGGCCCACGTTCATCTGAACGCCGGCGGTGAGCAGGGTGAGGACGGGCCGGCTCTCGGCCGCCCCCAGCCGCAAGCCGACGAAGAGGGCGGCGGTGAAGACGAGGGCCAGGAGCAGGTTGGAGGCGGGGCCCGCTCCCCAGACGAGGACGTGCCCGCGCGCGAAGTCGCCGGGCCGGAAGTTCCGGGGCTGCACCGGCGTGGGCTTGGCCCAGCCGAGGAAGGGGATGCCGCCCACGAAGATCTGGAAAAGCGGAATGACCACGGTTCCCAGGAGATCGATGTGCACGAAGGGGTTCAGGCTGATGCGCCCCTGGAGTCGCGCGGTCTCGTCGCCCATGCGCGAGGCCGACCACGCATGGGCGGCCTCGTGGAAGCTCAGGCTGAAGAGGAGCACGATGTAGGTGGTGAGCCCCTTGGCCAGGGCTTCGGGCGTCATCGAGGAAACACCGCCTTCAAAGAACCCGGCATCTTAGCATGGGCCGCGTTGCTGGCTCCGACGCGGCCCGGAAGTGATCCATCTCCGTCTGGAAGTGCCGCGAATCGCGCCCGACCTACTGCCCGGCGATCGCGCGGGTCAAGCACGTGTGTGCGATCATCGGTCATGCCCGACCCGCACCTGAAGGAGATCCGCGAGGTCACACCCAGCGCCGACGGCTGCGAGGACTGCCTGAAGACCGGCGACGAGTGGGTCCACCTCCGCCTCTGCCTGACCTGCGGCCACGTCGGCTGCTGCGATTCCTCCCCGAACCGCCACGCGACGAAGCACTTTCGCAAGACCCGCCACCCGATCGTCCAGTCCTTCGAGCCTGGCGAAGACTGGCGCTGGTGCTACGTGGACGAGGCGGAGGTCTAGCGGGAACGGATCGACCTTCCGCCCGGCCTCACGCTCTCTGGGGCGACCGCCGCACAGCATTTTTTTCGCTTTTCCCCTTGACAGATTTCGGGAGCGTCGTCCCGCAGCGCGATCGTCGCTCGCGTGGATAGGTGTGTGAAGCCCACAGATGCCCCACGACCGACGCAGTCTCGCGAGGGGCTTCCGAAGAGGTGTCGCGTCTCTTTCGTCTTTTATTCGCCATACCTGGAGGTCGAAAAGAGGGGGCCTATATTCCCCTCATGGAACACCAGCGCCCGCTCGAATCGATCCCCGACGACGAGTTGCTCCGCCGCCTCGCCGAGCTCTTGCAGCAGTCACGGCGCGTCGAGGCCGATCTCGTCGCCCACATCGCCGAAGTGGATGAGCGAAGGCTCTATGCCCGCGAAGCCTCGCCCTCGATGTTCTCCTACTGCACGGAGGTCCTCCACCTCTCGGAGGCAGAGGCCTACCTGCGTATCGAGGCCGCCCGGGCGTCGCGGAAGCACCCAATGCTCCTCACCATGCTCGGAGACGGCCGTCTCCACCTGACCGGAATCGCCAGGCTGGCCCCGCACCTCACCCGGGAGAACAGGGACGCGCTCCTGAAGAGAGCCACCCATCGGTCGAAGCGCCAGATCGAAGAACTGGTCGCCGAGATCGCGCCTCGGCCGGACGCCCCCGCCGTCATGAAGAAGCTGCCCGAGAGGAGGACCGTACCCACGCCTGCCCTCTCGGTCGGGTCGAACGAGGTCTCGCCCCTCGCCGAACTCCGTCCGGACGGAGTTGGGGCTTCCGTGGTTCCAGCCCCGGCCGTGATCGTCCAGCCCTTGGCGCCCGCTCGCTACAAGGTCCAGTTCACGGCGAGCGCCGAGCTCCACGACAAGCTGGAGCGACTTCGCGCGCTGATGCGGTCACAGGTGCGCGACGGGGATCTGGCCGTGATCATCGAGCAGGCCGTCACGGAAAAGCTCGAACGGCTGGAAGCCCGGCGCTTCGCAAAGGCGAGCGCTCCCAGGAAGGGGCTTGCCGAGACCGACATCTCCCCCTCCACGCGTCACATCCCGGCCGCGGTGCGGCGAGCGGTGCACGAGCGTGACGGAGGCCGCTGTCGCTACGTGGACGAGCAGGGCCGACGATGCTCCGCGCGGGACCGGCTCGAGTACCACCACCGGCAGCCGTTTGGGCTGGGAGGCGACCACGGTCTGCAGAACATCCGCCTGATGTGCCATGCCCACAACGAGTACATGGCCGAGCACGACTACGGCCGGAAGGTGATGGCCCGGTACCGGCGGTCGGGAAATCGAGTCGGCGAGGCGAGGGCCTTCTAGGCCGAGCGCTCGAAGTGGGCGCGGACCCGGGCCGCGGTGGCCTTCCCCACCGCCGCCGCCAGCTCCGCCTCGCTGGCCGAGCGCACGCCGCGCACGCGACCCGAAGCGCGAGAGCGAGCTTGCGCCGCTTGGCGGGGCCCGACTCCCGCGATGTCGTCCAGCTCGGAGCGCAGCGTGCGCTTGGAGCGCGCCTGGCGGTGGAAGCCGATGGCGAAGCGATGGGCCTCGTCGCGCACCCGCTGCACGAGCTGCAGGACCGGCGACGAGCGGGGCAGGGCGATGGGCTCCTCGCGGCCGCGCAGGAAGATCAGCTCCTCCTTCTTGGCCAGGCTGGCCACGGGCTGGTCGCCGAGCCCGAGCTCCTCGAGGGCCGCGACCGCCGCCCCGAGCTGGCCCTTGCCGCCGTCGATCAGCACGAGGTCGGGCAGCTCCTTGCCCTCCTCGAGCAGCCGCCGGTAGCGCCGTCCCACCACCTCGCGCATGGAGGCGAAGTCGTCGGGGGCGCCCAGGACGCCCTTGACCCGGAACTTCCGATAGTCGGACTTCTTGGGCAGCCCGTCCTCGAACACGACCATGGAGGCCACGATGTCGGAGCCCTGGATGTTCGAGATGTCGAAGCACTCGATGCGGTGCGGCTCCATCTCCAGGTCCAGCAGGTCGCGCAGGGCGCGCAGGATCTCCTGGGACTGCTTGCGCGGGTGCTTCCACTCCAGGTCGAAGGCGAGCCGCGCGTTGCGCACGACCAGATCGAGCAGGCGGACCTTCTCGCCGCGCTGGGGGACGCGGATGCGCACCTGGGTGCCGCGGCGCGCTCGCCAGCCAGGCCTCGAGGAGCTCGCGGTCGGGGACGTCCTCGGGCACGAGGACCTCGCGGGGCACGTAGCGGCCGCGGCGGCGTAGTACTGCTGGATGGCGGCGGAGAGGACGCGCTCCGGCTCGGTGAGCCGGTCCAGGAGGTAGCCCTCGCGGGCCACCACCTTCCCGTCCCGCACCGAGAAGACCTGGACCGCGGCTCGCTCGCCCTCCACGTAGGCCGCCGAAGAGGTCCCGCTCCTCGAGGTCCGTGGTCGTGATCTTCTGCGGCGTCTCCAGCCGCTCCAGGGCGCGGACCTGGTCGCGCAGGCTGGCCGCCTCCTCGAAGCGATCCGCCCGGGCCGCCGCCTCCATCTCCGCCCGCAGGCGCTTCACGACCTCCTCGGTCCGCCCCTCGAGGAAGAGCCGCGCGTCCTCGCAGGACTGCCGGTAGCGGTCGAGGGCGCACACCTCGGCCACGCACGGGGCGAGGCAGCGCTTGATCTGGTACTGCAGGCACGGCCGCGGACGCCGGCCGTTCAGGGTCTCCTTGCAGGAGCGGATGCCGAAGAGCTTGCGCACGAGGCCCGCGGTCTTCCGCCCCAGGCTGGCCGGGATGTAGGGCCCGCCGTAGACGTTGCCGTCCTCGCCCGGCCGCCGCACCACGTAGAGGCGCGGGTACTCCTCGGCCAGGGTCAGCTTCAGGTAGGGGTGGTTCTTGTCGTCGCGGAGGCGGACGTTGTAGAGCGGCTGGTGGCGCTTGATGAGGTTGTTCTCGAGGGCGAGGGCCTCCATCTCCGTGTCGGTGACCACGAGGTCGAGGTCGGCGATCTCGTCGACCATGCGCACCTTCTGCACCTCGACCGGGGCGCGAGGCCTGGAAGTACGAGCGCACGCGGTCGCGCAGCACGCGGGCCTTGCCCACGTACACGATCGTCCCTTCCGCGTCCTTGAAGAGGTAGACGCCGGGGCGCAGGGGGAGCGCCTCCAGCTTCTCCTGGAGACCCACGTTTCCATTATCGCCCCCGGGTGCGCCTTGACGTGGCGCCCGGAGCGAGTAGACTGAGAGGTCGTAACCCAGTCAAAGAACCCTCGTACCCGAACGGCTTCGGAGGCGAATCTCGCCCCGGTAGCGCCTGCTCGGAATCCCTCCTTCGGAGGACTTGAATGAAAAAGCCATTCGTTCTTGCCGTGAGCGCGCTCGTGGCCTCGGCCGTTGCCATCGGCGCCCAGACGCCGCCGGCGCCGGGCGCGCCCGCCAAGATGATCCGCATCTTCCGGGAGCAGGTGAAGCCCGGAAAAGGCACGGCCCACGAGAAATTCGAATCGAACTACGTGCAGGCCTTCACCCGCGCCGGCGCCAAGACGCACTACCTGGCCATGACCACGATCTCCGGCGCCCCTGAAGCCTGGTACATCGAGGGCCACGACTCGTTCGAGGCGCTGGGCGCGGCGGACAAGGAAGTCGAAGGCAATGCCGCGTTGACCGCCGAGCTGGCGTCGCTGGCCGAGAGGGACGGCGACTACCTGAGCAACAGCCAGGCCATCATCGCCCGCTATCGCGAGGACCTGAGCTACCGGGCCACCCCCACCAACCTCGGCCAGTCGCGCTTCATGTGGGTCTTCCGGGAGACGGTCAAGGCCGGCTACGGCAACGACTACGAGCAGGCAGGGAAGATGGACGTGGCCGCCTACGAGAAGGCGGGAATCAAGGACGAGCGCTGGGCGGCCTATCAGGTGATCGCGGGGCTCCCGAGCGGGACCTACCTCTACTTCGCGCCCATGACCGCGCTCAAGGAAGCCGACATCGACAACACCAAGGCCTATCGCGAGGCGGCGGGCGAGGACGCCCGCGCCCGGATGCGCCAGATCAACCGCGAAGCGATCGTCCCCGGGAGCGGCCAGAGCACGATCTTCGCGATGAGCCCGAAGATGAGCTACGTCTCGAAGGAGCTTGCCTCCGCCGACCCCGACTACTGGATGCCCAAGCCGACCGCGACGGGGAAGGTGCCCGCCAAGGCCGAGAAGAAGCCCTAGTCGGACTCGTACCGCACCGCGAGGCCTGGACAACGGGGCCTCGCGGTGGCCTCGAGCTCCAGGAAGCGCATCAGGCCGGGGGTCAGGGAGGGGACTGGCGCGCCCGTTCCTCCGCCTCGGCGAGCCAGCCCCGGCGGATCCGCTCCGGGGGGATGCTGGACAGGTAAGGCTTGATGTCCACCACCGGCGAACCGTCGAGCATGTCCAGCCCACGGACGCGGAGGCTCGGCCCCTCACGCCCGAGCAGCTCCACCACGGTCAGGCCGATGGGGCTGGGCCGGCGCGGGGCGCGGGTCGCAAAGACGCCGTGGACCCGGTCGTCCGTAGGGGGCCGACTGAGCAGCTCGTAGCCCTCGTGCCGGTGGAAGACCCAGAGCACGTAGAGGTGCGAGAAGCCCTCGATGTCGGTGAGGCCCGGCTCCAGCTCGGGCAGCAGCTCGAGCGTCCCCTCCGCATCGTGGCGGGCGCTCGGCCCTTTGGGGATCTGTGCGCTGTCCGTGAAGGGGCTGCGCACGCGGCCGATGATTGTCAGGGCAACTCGTTCCATGGCAGAACCTTTGCCGTATGATAAGGCTCACTGACTGCCCGTCGGGGGTACGGCACAAATAACCTTCGGAGGGGCGCGCACCGGAGTTTCCCCAGAAAGGGAGGTTGCCATTGCGGAAGAGTGTTCTGGCCCTGGCCCTCGTAGCGCTGCTTCCTGGCTGCAGCGACGAGGAGACGAACCCGGCCAGCGGCACCACACCATCACCCTCACCCACCCCCGAGCCCACGAGCGCCGTGGTCACGGTCACGGTCAACCCCGTGCTCGTGCCCGCGGTCGCCACCGCCGATCCCACCTTGCCCTGGGCGATCTCCTGGCAGACCACGGTGCGCGAGACCGCCGGGATCGCCGCCACCGTCACCACCATCGATGTCTATCTCGTGGACGCGGTCCTGACCTACACCGGGGCCGACCTCGCCGCCTCCTCCACCACCGGCTCGACCGCCCTCGCCGCGCGCGGGACCCTGACCTTCAACGAGTCGTTCTTCTACTCCCTGCCCGACGGCGGCAGCCTGGCCGTGGTGAGCGTCGTCGTCTGGCTGCGCGACGCGAGGGGGAACATCATCTCCCAGGTCGCCCAGCTCCGGATCACCTAGGCCCTCGTTCACCGCCTTGGCCGCACCGCCGCCGGAGCCGAAGCGCTTGCGCCTCGGCCCGGAAGCCTCGCTCCTCGTCCTCACCGGGGCGGGGGTCTCCGCGGAGAGCGGCATCCCGACCTTCCGCGACGCGGGCGGACTCTGGGAGAGCTACCCCATCGAGAAAGTGGCCTCGCCGGAGGGCTTCGCCGAGGACCCGGATCTCGTCTGGCGCTTCTATTCCGAGAGGCGACTCAAGGCCAGGGAGTGCCGGCCCAACCCGGGTCATCGCGCGCTGGCCGAGACCGAGGCGCGTCTCGGGGAGCGCTTCCTGCTCGTCACCCAGAACGTGGACGGGCTCCATCGGCGGGCGGGAAGCCGGCGCCTGGTGGAGATGCACGGCAACCTCTTCCAGTCGAGGTGCTCGAGCTGCAGCCGCTCGCCCTTCGAGGACGAGGAGGCCTACGCGGCGGGCGCGCTGCCCTATTGTGAGATCTGCCGGGGGGCGGGCCGCCGGAGCCTCCTCCGGCCGCACATCGTCTGGTTCGGCGAGCTCCTCGACCCCGATCACCTGGCCCGGATCGAAGCCTTCATGCATCAGGCGGCGCGGGGCCGGTTCGTCTACCTGGCGGTGGGGACGTCGGGGCTCGTCTATCCCGCCGCCGGCCTCGTCGCCGCCGCGCGGGCCCACGGGGCGGAAACCTGGCTCGTCAACGCGGACCCCCCCGACAACGTGCGCGCCTTCGGCGAGTTCATCCAGGGTCCGAGCGGGCGCGTCCTCCCCGAGCTGCTCGCGGGCTGAGCGCGGACGGGCCGACGTGGGGCCCTGATAGACTGGGCCCGACCAACCCAGCCTGGAGGAGAGATGGACGCTCCCGACACGAGGTCGCTCCCTGCCAACGCGTACACCTCGCTCGCCGCGGGCGAGACCTACCGGCCGCCCGTCCCCGCGGTGGCGACGCTCCCCGAGGCCACCGGCCGGTCCGTGGGCTGGGGACTCTTCCTGTGCGCGGTCTTCACCGTGGCCTCCGCCTACTCCGGGCTCAAGGTGGGCCAGGTCATGGAGGCGGCCATCCCCATCTCGATCCTCGCCATCGGCCTCGCCCGCACCTACCCGCGCCGGTCGAGCCTGCTCGAGAACGTGATCATCACCGGCATCGGGGGGGTCTCCGGCTCCGTGGTGGCGGGGGCCATCTTCACCTTGCCCGCGCTCTACATCCTCAAGCTCGATCCCCATCCCGTGCAGACGATCTTCATCTGTCTGGCCGGCGGCTGCCTGGGCGTGCTCTTCCTGATCCCCCTCCGGCGGTACTTCGTACGCGAGATGCACGGCCAGCTCCCCTACCCCGAGGCCACCGCGATCACGGAGGTGCTGGTCACGGGCGAGAAGGGCGGCTCCCAGGCCAAGCTCCTCCTCCAGGCCACGGGTATCGCCGGCGTCTACGACTTCCTGGTCACGACCTTCCACGTGTGGGCGGAGTTCCTGGATTTCGGCTTCCTCGCGCCCGTGCGCGCCCTCGCCGAGCGGGCGCGGGTGGTGGCGAGCTTCGACGCGGTGGCGTTCATCCTGGGCCTGGGCTACGTCATGGGCCTGCGCGCGTCGACTCTCCTCTGCGCGGGGGGGTTCACCGCCAACTTCGTGCTCGTTCCGCTCATCTGGATGGTGGGACGCAACGCCCCCGACCTCGTCGTCTATCCCGGGACCCTCCCCATCGCGGAGATGACGGCCAACCAGATCTTCCGCGGCTACGTCCGGTTCATCGGGGTGGGGGCCATCGCCACCGCGGGCATATTCGGGATCGTGAAGTCCATGAAGGTGGTGGCCGGCTCGTTCTCCATCGCCGCCCGCGCCTTCCGCCACGGCGAAGCGGGGGGCGCGGAGCGCACGGATCGCGACATCCCCGTCACCTGGATCCTCGGGGGCGTCCTCGTATCCACGCTCGGCGCCGGCGTCTTCTTCGCCAGCCTCGGCGCCTCCCTTCTCGTGGTGCTCGTGGGACTCCTCCTCACCATCGCCTTCTCGTTCTTCTTCACTTCCGTGGCCGCCAACGCCATCGCCACCACCGCCCGCAACCCCGTCTCGGGGATGACCATGCTCACCATCATCGTCTCCTCGGTGGTCCTGCTCCGGTTCGGCCTCTCCGGCACCACCGGCATGTTCTTCGTGATGGCGCATCGCGGGGATGGTCTGCACGGCGCTCTCCGTCTCCGGGCAGACCATCACCGACCTCAAGACCGGCTACTGGCTGGGATCCACCCCCGCCGCCCAGGAGAAGGTGAAGTTCCTGGGGGTGGCGTTGTCGGCGATCACGGCCGCCCTCACCATCGTCCTCCTCGCCCAGGCCTTCCAGTTCGGCGAGGCCGCCGCCGGGGACGCGCGGGTCGTCCTCCCTTCGCCCCAGGCCGCGATCATGAAGTCGCTGGTCGAGGGCTTCATGAGCCAGAAGCCGATCGCCTACATCCTCTTCGGCGCGGGGGCCGTGCTCGCCCTGGTCATGGAGATGCTGAGCGTGCCCGCCCTCATCTTCGCCCTCGGCATGTACCTGCCCCTGGAGCTGAACACGCCCGCCCTCGTGGGCGGCCTCCTCGTCCACTTCCTGAACCGCAAGGCGGAAGCCGGGAGCCGTCCCTCCATCCGCGAGCGAGGCATCGTCATCGCCTCCGGGCTGATGGCCGGGGGCGCGTTGGGCGGCGTCTTCGGGGCCGCGCTCCGGCTCGTGCCCGGCTACACCGAGAACTGGATCAAGACGCCCTTCTACGACAACGCCCCGGTGTCCCAGACGATCTCCGCCCTGCTGTTCTTGGGGCTCTGCCTCTACCTCTGGCTGGGCTCGTGCCGGAAGAGCGAGGAAATCTCAAGTAGATCCTGAAGCCACTCCGTCCGGATTGCGTTCACGGACCAAGGCGCGGTCGTCAGGCCTGCCGGGCCGCCTTGTACTGCTGCCGGATCGTGGGGACGAGGTACTCCGCGAACGCCCGCTCCTCGTCGTAGCGCGGGGCGAAGCCCCAGTCGCGGCGCGCGGCAGAGTCGTCCACGTCCGACGGCCAGGAGTCCACGATCTGCTGCCGCTTCTGGTGGGGCTGGAACGTGATCTCCGCCCGCGGGAAGGCGGCGACCACGCGTGCCCGCACCTCCTCCGCGCTGGGGCTGAAGGCCCCGACGTTGTAGACGGTGCGGGTGAGGCGGTCGCGGGGGGCCTGGGCCAGCTTCAGGAGCGCCTCCACGCCGTCGGGCATGACCATGAAAGGGATGCGGGTGTCGGGACGGACGAAGCAGGCGTAGGGCTCGCCGCTCGCCGCGGCGTGCAGCATCTCGGGCGCGTAGTCGGAGGTCCCACCCGAAGGCACGGTGACCGCGGAGATGAGCCCCGGGAAACGCACGCTGCGGAAGTCCACGCGCCCGGCCGGCGTGTCCGCCGCGAGCTGCTTGTAGTGGAACGTGTAGTAGCGCCCGAGGTGCTCGCAGTAGAGCTTGTTGCAGCCGTACATGGTGGTGGGCCGGTTGAAATCGTCCTCGCGCACCCGGCCCGCGCGCGCCTTCTCCTCCAGGCTGGCCAGGCCGTAGGTGGCGATGGAGCTCGGGTACATGAAGGTGACCGGGCGCCCGTGCGACTCGCCCTCCTTCTGCGCGAAGTCGAGCATCCGCAGCGTGCCCTCCACGTTCACCTGGTGGGCGGTGGTGGGGGTGAACTCGCCGCGGGTGGAGAGGAGGGCGGCGAGGTGGAACACGAGGTCCACCTCGTATTCGGCGAGGATGCGCTCCAGGAGGTTCACGTCCAGGACCGAGCCCAGGTACTGGTGCTGCACCACCCGGGTCACCTCCCCCTCGAGGGCCCGGAGGTCGAGGGTGATGATGGCCCGGTCGCCGGCCTGGGCGAGTCGCTCGATCAGCCCGTGGCCGATCTCGCCGCTCGCCCCGGTGATGAGCACGACGGGCTTACGCAGCACGGGGCCTCCTCCGGACCCTAGTCTTGACCGGAGGGCGGTCCGGAGGCAAGGTTAGCCCACCCGCATGGTCACGGAGAGGATCGGCGCAGTCTTCGCAACGCCCCTGGAGCGCCTCGTTCGCCTGTGCGCCCACATCAGCCCCGACGTCCTGACCATCATCGGCCTCGGCCTGAACGGCGTGGCGTGCACGCTCTTCGCCGCGGCCGGGGGCAAGGGGTTCACGAGCCCGGGTCTGCTGCGCACGGGCGGGGTGATCGCACTCGTGGCCAGCGTCTTCGACATGATGGACGGCCGGGTGGCCCGCCTCCGCGGACGCGAGACCAAGTTCGGGGCCTACCTGGACTCGACCATGGACCGCTACTCGGACATGGTCCTCTACATGGGCCTGATGATCCTCTACGCGCGCCTGGAGCGGACGCCGCTCATGGTGCTCGTGTGGGTGGCCGCGATCGGCAGCTTCATGACCTCCTACGCGCGGGCGCGCGCGGAGAGCCTGATCCCCCGCTGTCCCGTCGGCCTGCTCGAGCGTCCGGAGCGGATCGTGCTGATCGTGCTCGGGGCCCTGAGCAATCGGATGGTGGCCGCGCTGTGGATCATCGCCGTCCTCTCCAACGTCACCGCGATCCAGAGGGTCGTCTACACCTACGTCGAGCTCAAGCGGGGCTGGGCCAGGAGCACCCCTCGGGAGGGCTCGTGAGCTTCAACGAGCAATCCGAAGCCGCGCGCCGGCGCGTCCTGAGCGGCCTCCCCTTCTGGGCCTGGCAATGGAGGACGCTGCCCCTCGCCGCCTTCGCGGGGATGCGCGTGCGGAGCCTCGACGAGGCCTCCTGCTCGGTCTCCCTGCCCGGCGGCTGGCGCACCCAGAACCCGTTCCGCTCGACGTACTTCGCGGCCCAGGCCATGGCCGCGGAGATGTCGACGGGCGCGCCCGCGATGGTCCTGGTCGCGGGGGCCTCGGCCTCCGTGGCCATGCTCGTGACGGGTTTCCGCGCCGTCTACAAGAAGAAGATCGTGGGTGACTCGCTCTACACCTTCCCCGACGTGGCCGCCATGCGCGCGGCCATCGAGCAGGCGGCGACGAGCGAGGGGCCCCAGGTCTTCCTGGCCCGGACCGCCGCGCGCGACCGCGCCGGCGACGTGTGCGCCGAGTTCGATGTCACCTGGTCGTTCAAGCGTCGGGCGAAGTGATCGCGGCCGGCTTCGTGGTCGCGGGCGGACGGAGCCGGCGCATGGGCCGCGAGAAGGCTCTCCTTCCCTGGGGCGAGACCGACCTCCTGGGCCACGCGCTCCGCCGTCTCGGCGAGGCGTGCGCCGAGACGGCGGTTCTGAGCGGTTCGCACCGCTTCGAGACTCACCGCTTCGAGGATCGTGGAGTGCCCGTACATCCCGACCTCCCGATCGACGCGGGACCCTTGGGAGGGGTACTCACCGGGTTGACGATCCTCGAAGCGGAGCTGGGCCTCTTCCTGGCCATTGACCTCCCCTTCGTGACCGTCCCCCTACTGAGCCACCTCATAGCCCTCTCCCAAGGCCACGATGCGGTCGTCCCCGTATCGCCTCAGGGCCCCGAGCCCCTCTGCGCGGTCTACTCCCGCAAATGCGCCGGCCCCATCCGGGCCCGGATCGACCGCGGGCAGCTCAAGATGACGAGCTTCTGGCCCGACGTGCGGGTGCGACGCGTGGAGGCGGCCGAGCTCGTGGCCTTCGGCGACCCCGAGCGGCTCTTCCTGAACGTCAACACCGCCGCGGACTACGATCGGGCCCGAGCCGCACAACGAGGCCTGAGAGCGGGGTAGGCTCAGCGTCGTGTCTGCACCGCCACCCGAACCCGACGCCCCTTTCTTCGACGACGCGTTCCTGGCCGAGCTCGAGGGCCTGGGCGGCGGCCCGAGCGCCCCCTTGGCCCCTCTCGAAGACGACCTCCACACCCGGCTCGCCGCCATCCTCGACCGCGACGGCCACGCCCTCGACGAGGAGGAGTTCGCCTCCCTCCCCGCGGAGGGCGCGCTCGCGCGGTCGGAGGCCCTGCTCCAGGCCTGCCGCCAGAGCCCTCGCCAGGGCGCGCTGGACGCGGTCGAGAACCTCATCGTCTTCTTTCAGGCCCTCCTCCCCGCCCTGCGCGGGCCCGATGCCCGCGAGATCCAGAGGCTCTTCTTCCACCTGATCCCCGCGCTCCTCCACATCGCCTGGCACGAGTTCGGCGAGCGGGCGGCCGAGAGCGCGGTCGGGCGACGGGCCCTGGAGAGCCTGGAGAGCATCCTCCTCGAGATCGCGGGGGTGCGTCTCCAGCCGTCGGAGAGCGCGCTCGTGCTGCGCAGCATCGACCAGATCGCGCGCTTCCTTGGGTCGGGGGAGTACGCGATGGCCGAGGAGATGGTCTCCGCGCGCCTGCTCGCGGTGATCCGCAAGAACAAGGTCGCGCGCGCCCTCTACCGGATCATGGAGGTCGAGGTCGCGATCCAGGTGTACCTGAAGGAGCGCCTCGGCCACCCCATCCCCCAGATCCGCATCCCCGGTGACTTCGAAGCGCTGGCGGAGTACGGGCCGCTGCGCGTGCTGCGGGAGGAGGGCACCGACGGCCCGAAGACCTACCTGCAGCTCCAGATCCCCGACATTCCCCGCCTGCGCGACGTGCTCCTGACGCTGATGCGAGAGGACGGCGTGATCGGCTACGAGCTGCGGCTGGACGCGCTGGGCAGCGTCGAGCTCGAGCTCAGCTCCGGCACCTGGAGGATCGGCCTCACCTACCAGCCCGAGGATTGAGGGCCGATGCGGGAGACCATCCTGCTCATCGCGATCACGGTTGCAAGCGCGGGGCCGGGCGTGACCGCGCCCCAAGCCCCCCTTCCCTTCGACGCCGAAAGGGCCGCCGCCGCCTCGCGGCTCGCCGACCCCGCGGAAGCCACCGCCGCCTACCTGGAGACGGTCCCCGCCGAGCGACGGGCGAAGACCAAATCCTACGCCCGGGGCAACTACGCCCTCGACCTCGTCGACACCGCCGCGGACGTGGTCGTCTATGCCGCCCTTCTCGGCCTCGGCCTGTCGGCGCGCCTGCGCGACCGGGCGGAGGGGCTGACACGCCGGAGGCCGTTGCAGGTCACCGCCTACTTCGTCCCCTTCCTCGCGATCACGACGCTCGTGGGCTTCCCGCTCGTCCTTTATCGTTCGTACTTCCGGGAGAAGGCCTACGGGCTGCTGACCCAGGGGCTGGGGGACTGGCTGCTGGACCGGGCGAAGGCGCTCGGGCTCGGGGCCCTGATCGGCTCGCTGGTGTTCATGGGCCTCTACTCCGTCCTTCGCCGGGCCCCGCGCACCTGGTGGCTTTGGGGCTCGGCGCTCCTGATCGTCTTCGTGATCGTGGGGGTGGCCCTCGGCCCCGTCTTCATCGCGCCCGTCTTCAACCGGTTTCGACCCGTCCACGACGAGGCGATCCGGCAGAGCGTCCTCGCCATGGCCCGGGAGAAGGGTATCCCGGCCGATGACGTCTACGAGACCGACATCAGCCGGCGGAGCGACCGAATCACCGCCTACGTGGCGGGAGCGCTGGGGACGACCCGCGTGGTCATGGGCGACACCACCCTGAGGCGGTGCACGCCCGACGAGATCCGCATGGTCATGGGCCACGAGATGGGCCACTATGTGCTCAACCACGTCTGGAAGGGGATCGCTCTCTTCGGGGTGGTCATCGTGCTGGGCTTCCTGTTCGTGCGTCGAGGCTTTGTCTGGGCCTGCGCGCGCTGGCCGGGCATGGGGGTACGCGGCATCGGGGACGTCGCCGGTCTGCCTCTGCTCCTGCTGCTCCTGAGCCTCTTCTTCACGGCCGCGTCGCCGGCCCTGAACGCCCAATCGCGCGCCCAGGAAACGGAGGCTGACACCTTTGGCCTGGAGGCGAGCCGCGCCCCCGACGCCGCCGCCACCGTGTTCCTCAAGCTGGTCGAGTACCGCGACCTCGACCCGCACCCCCTGGTGGAATGGCTGTTCTACGACCACCCGGCGGGTCGGAGCCGGATCCGGCACGCCATGGACTGGAAGGCCGCCCGTGCGGCCGCGGCGCCGGTCAGGGAACCGTGACCGGCACCTCCACCTCCGCCGATCCCCGGCGGCACCAGGCCTCGCGCGACGAGCAGTAGAAGTACACGACCGTCGCCTTCACGGTCTGGCCGCCGCGGGGAGCGGTGGGGGCGAAGGCAACCGGGAAGCGCACGGGCTTGCCGAGGTCCAGGTAGCGGGGGTTGTCGGGGTCCCAGTCCGCCGCCTTCTCGGGAGGCGGGGCCTGCTTGTCGACGAGCGCGGTCTGGGTCAGGTCGAGCTTCAGACGCGGGGCCGGCTCCTCGTTGATGTGCACGTCGGGGTCGAGCGCCGCGAAGCTCGCCACGACGTGGGCGAGGCCGCCCGCCTTGCGAGGGGGCTCGAAGGTGGCGACCACGTCGAAGTGGCGGGGGGCGGCCCCGAGGGCGGAAGCCACGAGCAGCAGGCCGGTAACGCTCATACCCCGATGCTACCAGACGGACCAGTTATGATGGGCCAATGATCCTGGACTGGCAATCGCGGCTATCGGAGGCGGTCCGGTCGTCGGTCAAGGCCGCTTTCGACCTGCCCCTGGAGGCGGTCGCGTTCCAGTACCCGCCCCGCGTGGAGATGGGCGACCTCGCGCTCACCGCTCCTTTCGACCTGGCCAAGGCGCTGCGCCGCAAGCCACGCGAGATCGCGGAGCGGCTGGCGGTGGAGCTGAGCAAGACACCCGCGGTGCGCAAGGCCGAGGTGGCGGGCGGGGGCTACGTCAACCTGTTTCTCGACCGCGCGGCCTTCGCGCGCGAGCTCCTGGAGTCCCGGCGCGACCGCCGTCCTGCCCTCCGCATCCCCGGCCACGTGATCGTCGAGCATACGAGCATCAACCCCAACAAGGCCGCCCACATCGGCCACGTCCGCAACGCCACCCTCGGCGACACCTTCGTGCGTATCCTCCGCTGGCGCGGGCACGACGTCGGTGTCCAGAACTACATCGACGACACCGGGGTTCAGGTGGCGGACGTGGTGGTGGGCTTCCGGTACCTCGAGAAGAAGACTCCGGCCGAGGTGGAGGCCATCGGCGGGAGGTTCGATTACTACTGCTGGGACCTCTACGCGAAAGTCGGCGATTTCTACGCGGCGGACCCGAAGGGCAAGGACCTCCAGGCCGAGACCCTGCACGCGATCGAGCAAGGCGGGAACGAGACGGCGGGCCTGGCCGCCCGGGTCGCGGCGCGCATCGTGGATTGCCATCTCGCGACCATGGAGCGGCTGGGGATCCGTTACGATCTGCTCGCCCACGAGAGCGACATCCTCCGCTTGCACTTCTGGGACCGCGCGTTCGCGCTCCTCAAGGAGTCGGGGGCCATAAGACTGGAAACGGAAGGCAAGAACCTGGGCTGCTGGGTGCTGTCGATGGAAGGGTCCGAAGGCACGGACGAGGACAAGATCATCGTGCGCTCGAACGGCACCGTCACCTACACGGGCAAGGACATCGCCTACCAGCTCTGGAAGCTCGGCCGCCTCGACCGCGATTTCCGCTACAAGCGCCACAAGAGATACCCGGACGGACACGTCCTCTGGACCACGACCAGCGACCGGGGCGAACAGGGGGCGCCCGCCTTCGGCCATGCCCGGGCCGTCTACAACGTGATCGACGTGGGCCAGTCCTATCCCCAGCGCGTGGTGAAGGCCGGGGTGGCGGCGCTCGGCCACGAGAAGGAAGCGGAGGGAAGCCACCACCTCGCCTACGAGAAGGTCGTGCTCTCTCCCGCCACTGCGCGCGCCCTCGGCTACGACGTCGCGGAAGAAGCGGCGGCGGTCAAGGTGTCGGGCCGCAAGGGCCTGGGGGTCAAGGCGGACGACCTCGTGGACGCGCTCATCGCCAAAGCGAGGGCCGAGGTGGACGCGCGCGACCCCGGCCGCGATCCGGCCGCGCGCGAGGCGACCGCGATCGCGGTGGCCACGGGCGCGCTGCGCTACTTCCTGCTCAAGTTCAGCCGCACGCGCATCATCACGTTCGACATGGAAGAGGCCCTCGCCTTCGTGGGCGAGACCGGCCCCTACATCCAGAACGCGGTGGTGCGCGCCCGCAACATCTTCGCCAAGCTGGAGGCGGAGGGACACCGCGTGGCCGACCTCCTCGGCCGAGGCGAGGCGCTGGACCTGGGCCGCTTCCTGGAAGGAGAGGAGGGCGACGAAGTGTGGTCGCTGCTCCTGCTCATGAGCCGCAGCGAGGAGGTGGCCGAGCAGTCGATCCGCGCGGAGGACGTGGCCCTCCTGGCCAAGCACGTCTTCGCGGTGGCGCAGGCGTTCCACTCCTACTACCAGAAGCCGAAGTACTCCGTGCTCTACGCCGAGACGGACGATCAGCGGGTCTTCCGGACGCTCCTGGTGGACGCCTTCGCACGGCAGATGGAGGTCCTGCTCGACCTCCTGGGCATCCCCGTCCCCGAGCGGATGTGATGCGGCCGCCCATCGGGATCACGATCGGCTACGACGACCGGCGGAAGGGCGTTCACGTCTTGAGACAGGACTACGTCCGCTCGGTCGAGGACGGGGGGGGGCTGCCCGTCATCCTGGCCCCGGGGCGGCCCGAGGACGCCCCCGCCCACCTGGACCGCCTCTCCGGGCTCGTCCTTTCGGGGGGTTTCGACGTGGATCCCGCCCTCTACGGCGAGCGGGCGCACCCCAAGCTGGGTCGGGTGGTCCGGGAGCGGGACGATTTCGAGCTGGCCCTGGTGCGGGAGGCCCTGCGCCGCGACCTCCCGGTTCTCGCTATCTGTCGGGGCCATCAGGTGTTAAACGTTGCCACGGGGGGAACCCTCATCCAGGACATCCCGTCTGAGGTCACAGGGGGGGTGGAGCACGACCCCCGGCGGGAGCGCTGGGAAAGAGCGCACCTGGTCGATATCGTCGAGGGGACGCGGCTCCGCGAGATCCTCGGTCGGGGGACGGTTTCGGTGAACAGCTTCCATCATCAGGCGGTCCAGGCCCTGGGCGTCGGGCTCGTGATCTCCGCCCGCTCGTCGGGCGATCAGCTCGTCGAAGGCGTGGAGATGCCGGGCCGGCGCTTCGTGATCGGCGTGCAGTGGCACCCCGAGTCCTTCTGGAACCAGCCCGAGGGCTTCCAGTCGCTTTTCCGGGCCCTGGGGGAGGCGGCGCGCTCGCGATGACCGGGTCCCTCGCTCTCTCACTCCTCCTCCTCGGTGGTCCTCCCCCCGCCGCCGGCGGCATCAAGTGGGAGCACAACTTCGACGAAGCCCTCAAGAAGGCCAAGGCGAGCAACAAACCGATGTTCGTCGACTTCTGGGCGGAGTGGTGCACCTGGTGCCATCGTCTCGACAAGACGACCTACGTGGATCCCGCGGTGGTGGCCCGGTCCGAGGAGTTCGTGGCGGTCAAGATCAACACCGAAGCGAGCAAGAAGGAGGAGATGGTCGCCCTGCGCTACGACGTGCAGAACCTGCCCACGATCGCCTTCCTGTCCCCGGGCGGCCATCTCGTCATGCGCCTGAACGGCTTCCAGGGTCCGGGCCAGTTCCCGCGGACGATGGACCAGGCGCGCGACGCCGCCCGCCGCGTGGGGGCGCTCGAGCGCGCCCTGGAGCGCAACCCGCGGGACGCGGCCGCGCTGCTCGGGCTGGGCATCCATCTCTACGAGCAGGAGTTCTACGAGGAGAGCCGCGACCTGCTGAAGCAGGCGGTCATGAACGACGCGGACGAGCCGGCGATCCACCGCCGCAAGGCCCGCATGCTCCTGGCCATCATCCAGAACTACGACCGCAAGTTCGGGGAGGCGGAGTCGCTGCTCAAGGAGGCCCTGGCCCTCCGCCCCGCGGGAGAGGACGAGCCCAAGCTCCTCTTCGTCCTCGGCCGCACGTATGCGTCCTGGGGCCGGGTGGAAGACTCGCAGCGCACGATGCAGACCATCCTGCGCCTCTACCCGCAGAGTCCCATCGCGCAGAAGGCCCGCGAAACGATCGTCGCCCTCGAGCGACGATAGGCCACCGCCCGGGAATCTCCGGGCATGCCTTGACAGCCTCGGTATCGCGGCCTATGTTGCCTAGAGACTCTAGGCAAGGAGGCCCGGTGACCGACACCTCGCTGCTCCACGGGACGCTCGACGCCCTCGTCCTGAAGACACTCGCGGGGGGGCCCCGCCACGGCTACGGCATCGCGCGCTACCTCGAGGAGGCCACCGAAGGGGCGGTGACGATCGAGGAGGGCTCGCTCTACCCCGCCCTCTACCGGCTCGAGCGCCGTCGCCTGCTCGAGGCGGAGTGGAGGGCGAGCGAGACGGGCCGCCGCGCCAAGTTCTACCGCCTCACCCGCGAAGGGCGCGCGGAGCTCGCGCGCGAGACCAGGGCCTGGGCCGCGTTTTCGGCCGCGGTCTCCCGCGTGCTCCTCCCGGCCTGAGGTCATGGCCTTCGATCGCCTGTCCCGCCTGCTCCGCCCCCCCGTCGAGCGCGAAGTGGACGAGGAGCTCGCGTTCCACCTGGAGATGCGGGCCCGGCAGCTCGTGGAGGAGGGGATGCCCCCGGAGGCCGCGCGGCGGGCGGCCGCGCGCCGCTTCTCCGACCTCGAGCGGACGCGGCGCGAGTGCCGGAGGATCGCGCGGGGCCGCGACTCGAGCGAGCGGCGGCGCGAGTGGTGGAGCGAGGCCCTCCAGGACCTCGCGTTCGCGCTGCGGCAGACGGCGCGGAGCCCCGGCTTCACGGCGGTGGCGGTGCTGACCCTCGCCCTCGGCATCGGGGCCACCACCGCGATCTTCAGCGTGCTCCACGCGGTCGTCCTCCAGCCGCTGCCCTACCCCGAGGCGGACCGCATCCACGCCGTGGCCACCACCTGGCGCGGCTCGCCCGGCGGCACCTCCGCGGGCAACTACCTGTACATCCGGGAACGGCAGCGCTCGTACGCCGTCCTCGCCGCCGTCGACTATCTTCCCTTCAACCTGTCCGACGGCGACAACCCCGAGCGGGTCCTCGGGGCCGCGGTGACCCACGACTACCTCCCCCTCCTCGGCCTCGCCCCCTCCCTGGGCCGCGTCTTCTCCGCCGACGAGGATACGCCCGGCCGCGACGAGGTGGTCGTGCTGAGCCACCGCCTCTTCACGCGGCGCTTCGGCGGCGATCCCGGCGTGGTGGGGAGGCAGGTGCGACTGTCCGGCGTCTCGCGCGAGGTGATCGGCGTGATGCCGGCGTCGCTCGACTCCGCCTCCGCGGGCGAGCAGCTCTGGGTGCCCATCGCCTTCACCCCGGAGCGGCGGGCCATGTTCGACGAGCACTTCCTGACGCTCTTTGGCCGGCTCCGCCCGGGCGTCAGCCTGGCCCAGGCCCGGGCCGACCTCGAGGCGGTGGCTCGTGACCTGGTGCGCGACCACCCGCGCGACAACCCGGATCGCGGCGCCACCGCCTCCCCGCTGCTCGAAGACGTGGTCGGCGACTACGCTCAGCGCCTGGGCGTCCTCATGGGAGCGGTGGGACTCGTCCTCCTCATCGCCTGCGCCAACGTGGCCAACCTGCTCCTCGGACGCGGATCGGCGCGGGAGAGGGAGCTGGCGATACGCGCGGCGCTGGGCGCGGGCCGCGGCCGACTCGTGCGACAGCTCCTGACCGAGAGCGCCCTCCTCGGAACGGTCGCCTCCGCATTCGGGCTCCTGTTGGCGGAGGGGGGCCGCCGGCTGCTCCTGGCCACCGCGCCCCCCGGCGTGCCCCGCCTCGAGACGACGCGAATCGACGGCGGAATGCTCGCGTTCGCGATCGGCGTGGGCCTCCTCTCCAGCGTGATCTTCGGCCTCGCTCCCGCCCTGCAGGTCTCGCGGGTGGACCTGCGCCCGGGACTCGGGGAGGGGGGACGCACGGTCACGAGCGGGGCCGGCCGGGACCGCCTGCGCCGCGTGCTCGTCGCCGCGGAGGTGGCCCTCGCCCTCACCCTGCTCGTCGGCGCCGGCCTGCTCGTGCGGACCGGCGTCAACCTCACGCGAGCACCCCTCGGCTTCGAGCCGGAGGGCGTCCTCACCGCCCGCGTGGGCTTCCCGCGAGAGGGCTATGCCAACCATGACCGGACCGCGCGGGCCTTCGAGGCCGTCCTCGACCGGCTCCGGGCGCGGCCCTCGGTGCAGGCCGCCTTCGTCTCCAAGCTCCCCTTGACCCCGGGGGAGGCTCGAACGGGCTCATCCCCGAGGGTCGCCCCGTCGACCCGAACAACCCGCTCAAGAGCGTGATCCAAACCGATCTGCAGATCGTGACCCCCGCCTACTTCGAGACCATGCGCATCCCGCTCCGCGCGGGACGTTCCCTGACCGCGACGGACCGGCGGGGCGCGCCCAGGGTGATGGTCATCAACGAAGAGCTGGCCCGACTGGCCTTTCCCGGGCAGAGCGCCGTGGGCCGGCGCATCTCCTGTTGCGAACCCGGGGAGGGCGGGCCCAATACCCCCAACTGGAAGGAAGTGGTCGGGGTGGTGGCGAACGTGAGCCGCTCTTCGCCCGGGGCTGCACCCGTTCCCCAGTTCTACCTGCCGCACGACCAGGTGCCGGAAGAGGCCTGGGATTGGATCTCGCGCTCGATGGGGCTGGTCGTGCGCAGCGGGGATGCGCCGGCCACGCTCGCACCTTTCATCCGGCAGGCCGTGCGCGACGTGGACCCCACCGTGCCCGTGTACGACGTCCAGACCATGCTCGAGCGTCGACGGGGCCGAATGGCCCAGGAGCGCTTCGCGGCCGCCCTGCTCTGCGCGCTGGGCCTGGTCGGCCTCGTGCTCGCCGGGGTCGGAATCTACGGCGTGGTCGCGTTCTTCGTCAGCCAGCGCAGTCGCGAGATCGCCGTGCGTCTCGCCCTGGGCGCCCGAGGCGTGGACGTGGTCGGTCTCGTGGTGCGCCAGGGGCTCCGCCCCGTGGTCGTGGGTCTCCTCCTGGGCACCGCCGGGGCCCTCGCCGCGGGCCGCGCGCTCCAGGCCGTGCTCTTCGGGGTGGGCGCCGCCGATCCCCTCACCCTGATCGTCGTCGGTCTCACCCTGCTGGCCTGTGCGGCCCTGGCGTGTCTCCTGCCTGCTCGGCGCGCCTCCCGCCTGGATCCCGCCCGCACCCTCGCCGAGGCCTGATCGACCACCTCGACGGTCACCGTCGCGTTGAGGCCGGTGACGATCCGCTCGATCGGTAGACAAGGCGCTCGCCCACCGAAGCGTCCACAGGGTCCATGTAGGCCATAGGGACCATTGACCCCCCTTCGGTGCCTCCCTACCGTGGAGTTGTTCGTTTGGCGTCCCCAAAAAGGGGGGCGGCACATGTGGGAGCGCGTTCTATTCGTTCTGCTGTGCGGGTTGAGCGTTTGGGGCACCTGGATCGGCGTGCGGGCGCGATTCCCGGACCTCGGGCGGCGGCGCAACGACCTGCCCTTCGACAACCTGGGTCGGCGCCTCTCGCGCCTGGTCGGCGAGGTCCTCTTCCAGACCCGCGTGATTCGGAACCGGCCGCTCGTCGGTACGCTGCATGCCCTCGTGATGTGGGGCTTCCTCGCTTTCGTGGGGGTCACCGTCCGGCACGTGTGGACGGGCCTCGCCGGGCTGGACAGGGCGGTCGGCCCCGGTGGGACGTACCGCACCTTCATCGCCGTGTGGGCGGTGCTGGTGGCGGTCGGCATCCTCGGGCTCGCCTTCCGGCGCTTCGTGCTCCGCCCCTCCGCGCTCGGACCTCTCTCGTGGTCGTCCGCCGCGGTGGCCGTCCTCATCGTCGTCCTGATGGCCACCTACCTCGTGGACTGGTCGGGCACGTTCCCGCACCGGTCCCTTCAGTGGGAGGCGGTCTGGTGGCTGCACACGCTCGCTCTTCTGGCCTTTCCGCCGCTCATCGTCCGCTCCAAGCACCTGCACCTGGCCCTCGCCCCCGTCGCCGTCTTCGGTCGCTCCGCCACCACCAGCGCGATGCGGCCGCTGGACCTGGGGCCGGAGAACTTCGAGAAGGAAACGCCCGACCTGGGCCTGGTGGAGTTTGCCCAGCTCCCGTGGAAGGACGTGGTGGACTTGAACGCGTGCGTGGAGTGCGGGCGCTGCACGGAGGCCTGTCCGGCGCACCGCTCCGCGGGCACGCTCAGTCCCAAGGAGGTCATCCTCCAGATGCAGCGGGGCCTCGCCCACGGCGCCACCATCGTCGGTAACGCCGAGGAGGTCGCCGCGGGCGCCGCCTGGGTCACGGAAGACGACCTCCTGCAGTGCTACGTCTGCGGGGCGTGCGAGGAGGCTTGCCCGGTCGGTATCGAGCACGTTGGCCGGAAGATCCTCGACCTCCGGCACGGGCTCGTCAACAACGAGCGCCTCGCCGACAAGCGCACCCTCAAGACCTTCGGCAAGATGCAGAAGGCCCCCCACAATCCGTGGGGATTGCCGGGCGACCTGCGCACGAAGCTCGTCGCGGACGCGCGGTTCCCGACCTTCGCCGACGGCGCGTCCGTGCTCTTCTGGATGGGATGCGGGGCGAGCTACGACCCCCACGGCCAGGAGGTGGCTCGCGCGATGGGCAGGATCCTCGATGCCTCCGGGGTCGCCTGGGGCGTCCTGGAGCAGGAAACCTGCTGCGGAGAGCCCGCCCGCCGGCTTGGCAACGAGGCGCTCTTCCAGGAGCTCTCGGAGAAGCTCGTCACCTCCTTCAAGCGAGCGGGCGTCAAGACCCTCGTCACCTGTTGCCCGCACTGCACGTCCATGCTCGACGGCGACTACCGGAACCTGGCGGACTACGCGGCCCTGGGCATCCGGGTCATGCACCACACGGAGTTCATCGCGGCGATGATGCCGCAGCTGCCTCTGGCCCCGGATGGGGGGACCATCGCCTACCACGACCCCTGCAACCTCGCCCGCGGGCGCAACGTCACCGCGGAGCCGAGGGCCATCCTCGAAGCGTGCGGGGCCCGCCTGAAGGAGCCACGGGAACGCGGCCGCGCCACGATGTGCTGTGGGGCGGGCGGGGGGCAGTTGTTCGTGGCCGACGAGACCAAGGAGGCGTCCGCCGCCGCCCGCGTGAACGTCCAGCGCTTCGACTACCTGATGGCGGCGAAGCCCGAGAGGATCGCGGTAGCCTGCCCCTACTGCCCCATCATGCTGCGCGACGCCGCGCAGGCGCGCGGGAGCGACGTCCCCATCCTCGACATCGCCGAGATCGTCGCCGGACGGCTCGCACAAGCCAAAGGAGATGGAGTCATGACCGGAGAGGAACTGGTCATCGGTGGCAATTCCTACCAATACCTGCCGGACGGCACCGAATTCCCCTACTTGGGCCCCGACGGAGTGCGGTACCGGCAGCACGAGAACGGCGGGGGCCTCGTGGCCCGGGGCGCCGAGGTGGCGCCGACGGTCCACGTGGGGCCCCTGACCCGGGTGTTCGGCACCGCTCGCCTGTCCGACACCGTCCGGCTCACCGGCCGCGCGGAGGTGGGGGGAACGGTACGGGCCTCCGGCTCCGTCGTCTTCTGCGGACAGACGCTCCTGACCGGGGGCGAGTTCGGCGGCTCCCGCATCATCAAGCGCGAACGTCCACTGGAAGCGCTGAAGGCGGCGGCGAGGCGACTCGCCTCCTGATCTCACTCGCGCGTGACGACCGCCGGCTCCGGCAGGAGGGTACGGGCCATACCGTCCTCCTTGGCCTCGTGGGCGGCAAGGCGGTCGGCGAGGTCGTGCGCCTGCGCGTGCAGGTCCTCGTGGCTTTGCTGGAGGATCTCGCGACCGCGGGCCGCGAGCGAGCGGATCTCGGTCAGGAGCGTGTAGTGCTCGCCCACGAGGTCGCCCAGCGGCGTGCGCAGGGCCGGGCTCGCCACGCCCATCACCTCGTAGATGCCACCCGGGCTGTCCTCGTGGGCGAAATGGGCGACCAGGACCTCGCCCAACTCCTCGAGCACGGTGACGAGAGCCGCCAGCTCGGAGGCCGACCGCAGCCGGCCAACGAGCTCGTCGACGCGCCCGTGGTCCGTGGCCAGCGCCTGGGCGGCTTCAGCAAGTGTAGGCGAGTAGCTCATGGCTTCCCCTTTGGGTGCGAAGGATGTGCGCGTGAGCGCGCTGGAATGGGCCTTGTGCAATCGGGGTGCCAGAATCGGAGATCCGTGTGTCGCCCCTTCAGGAGCGGGACGATCCTAGGGGATCACGTTGGGCGCCCCCTGCTTCGTGCCCGTCCAGGCCACGACGTACTGGCACGGCGGCGCGGGGGCAGGCGGTCGCACGTCGACCGTCACCGTGGCGTTGAGGCCGGTGACGGTGAACCGCCCCTGGAGCGTGACCGTGAGCGCGGAGCCGGCGTCGTTGAGCGCGAGCGGATCGGTGGTGAAGCTCCCGTCCGCGGCCACCGAGCCCGCGAAGGTGTTCGCGCCGTGGACGAGGGAGAAGCGGTTGGCCCCGGGCGTGTGCGTGACCGACGTCGGTTGGGTGGCCACGGTCACGGCCCCGCAGGTGTTGGCCCCCAGCGCGACGGCCACCGCGTAGGCGCCCCCCACGGAAAGAACGGGTGCAGCCGGAGTGCTCGGAGCCGGCGACGAGCCACCGCCGCAGCTTCCGAGGGCCAGGGCGAGCGGAAGGATCAGCAGTCGGCCAGGGGTCATGGTGGCGAAGGTCGGGCCCTTCCCGCGGCGATGCAAGGCAGTTAGAAGTCAGCGGCCAAGGCCGGCGGCTACCAGCACTTGCGGGGGCCCGTGAGACAATCGGCGCCGATGGAGAACGGCTTCCGCTTCGGCCGCTTCGAGGTCGACCTCGAGTCCCAGGAGCTTCGCCGCTCGGGTCTGCGCGTCAAGCTGCAGGCGCGGCCCTTCCGCATCCTGGTCCTCCTGCTGTCGCGCGCGGGGGGGATCGTGACTCGCGACGAGATCCGCGAGCACGTCTGGGGGACCGACACCTGGGTCGACTTCGACCACAACGTCAGGTTCTGCATCCACCAGATCCGCCTCGCGCTGAGCGACCGCGCCTCGACCCCGGTGTTCATCGAGACGCTGCCCCGGCGCGGTTATCGCTTCCTCGCCCAGGTGGAGCGGCTGGCCGCCCCGCCGGAGAGTCGCCCTCGTCGCCGCCCGCGGAGCGCCGCCGCCGCCCTCGCGCTCCTCACGCTCGGGGTCGCCGTCGGCCCGGAGCGACCGACCGCTCCGCCTCCCGCGAGCCCCTCCGCGGGGCAGGAGGCCTACCTGCGCGGCCTCTACCTGCGCCAATCGGGCCCCGGCCGCCTGGAGGAGGCGACCCGCACACTGGAAGCGGCGGTGAGCCTCGACCGCGACCGGGCGGACGCTCGCGTGGCCCTGTCCGAGGCCTACGTCGAGATCGCCGACCTCGGTTTGCGTCCGGCGCCCGAGGCCCTCCTCCTCGCGGAGGGCCAGGCCCGGGAGGCCCTGCGTCTCGACCCCTCGCTCGCCCGCGCCCACGTGGCCCTCGGGATCGCGCGCCTCGCCGGAGCCTGGGACTGGGAAGGCGCGCGCGCGAGCTTCACGCGAGCGCTCGCCCTCGACGGCCGTCTCGTTCCCGCCCACTCCGCCTGGGCCGCCTACCTGTCGGCCCGGGGCGACCAGGAAGGCGCCATCGCCGCGATTCGCCGGGCCGAGGCCCTCGATCCGGTGTGCCCATCGTTGCGGGGCGATGCCGGCTGGTTCTTCTACTGTGCGCGGCGGTTCGCGGATGCGGCGAGCGAGTGGCAGAAAGCGGTGGCCATCGATCCCGGGAACCCGGGGGTCCACGAGCGCCTGGTCCGCGCGTATCGCCATGCCGCGCGGACGGACGAGGCCGAGGAAGAGGCACGGCGGACGCTGCGACTCGTCGGGGTGTCGGACGTGCGGCGCGTGGACCTGACGCTCTTCCTGCGGGGAACCGCCCGCTGGCTCGAGACGTCGCCCGCCCCGGGGCCCGACGCGCTCGAGCGGCGCGCCGCGCTCTACGCGAGCGTGGGCGAGCGCGAGCGTGCCCTGGAGACGCTCCAGGCGGCGTGCGATCGCCGCTCGCGCTTCCTGCTCCGCCACCTCGCCGTGGATCCCGACTTCGAGGGGCTCGCGGGCGACGGGCGCTACCAGGCCCTCCTGCGCCGGGTGGGCCTGGTGGGCTAGTCGCCCTTCGGCAGGAAATCCACGAGCAGGCGCAGGACCTCCTGCGGCCGCTCTTCCTGGGGCAGGTGGCCGCAGGCCTCCAGCACGACCTTTCGGGAACCGGGGATGGCGGCCACGAACTGGTCGGCCTGCGCGAGCGGCACCCAGCGGTCTTCGCGGCCCCACACCACGAGCGCGGGCGCACGCACGGCCGTTACCTGCTCGCGGAACGTCGAGGCCTGCTGCGCCCGCGCGAGAAGGAGCGATCTCATGGACGCGATCGCCCCCGGCCGTACCAGAGGGGCGAGATACTCGTCCTGCCGTTCTCTCGTCATCAATGCCGGATCGAAGAACACCTGGCTCAAGCCGACCCGCACCACCCATCCCCGGACCGGCATGCGCTCCAGCAACGGCGAGATCGGGCCAGCGCCCACGAGCCGGAGGATCCAGGGGCGCTGGCTCGTGGCGAGGTTGAACCCCGCGGAGTCGAGGAGCACGAGGACGGAGACGCGCTCCGGCCAGGTGGCCGCGATCGTCACCGCCACCGCTCCTCCCATGCTGTTCCCCACGAGCGCGGCTCGGGCCAGCCCCAGTCGGTCCATGAGCCCGAGGACGACCGCGGGATAGCGCGCGGCGTCGAGATCGGGGGGCTGATCGGACTCGCCGAAGCCGGGAAGGTCGAGGGCCAGCACGTCGTGGTCGCGCGCGAGGGCGGGCATCACGTCCTTCCACGTGTAGATCGACGACGCGAGGCCGTGGAGGAGGACGACCGCGGGTCCCGATCCAGCCCTCACGTATCGAACGCGATACCCCTCCACGGTCTCGAAGCGGGGCGTGAGGCCCGCCGCCTTCAGCCAGCCACCGGTGGGGCCGGGCTTTGCCTCCGGCCAGAGCAGCAGGAGGGCGAGGCCCAGCCCGAAGAGCGCGGCCAGCGCAACCAGCGCGCGCTTCACTTCTCGCTCGCGCCGCCCTCCGCCCGGAGGGCGGCCGTCTTCTGACGGATCGCGCCCAGGTGGCAAAGGAGGACGCCGCGTAGCTGCCGAACGATCGCGTCGGGTGTCACCTCGGTCATGGCGTCAGGCTCCCAGGAGTCGCCGCAACTCGGGCAGCGCCTTGCGCAGCGCCTCGTCGCCGGCCTCGAAGAAGACCGGGATCTTCTTCGGCCGCATCCACCCCGACTCGCCCATGGAAGGGGCGATGACGAGGTCGGCCCCTTGCAGCTCGCCCCGCGACCGCCCGCGCAGGAGCGTGACCCCCGCCCGCAGGGCGAGGGCCACGAAGGAATCCGCGGCCGGCCAGCGCGTGCCGCTGTTGCAGTCCACTGCCATCACCACCCCCGCCTCCCCCGCCATCTCGCGGGCCAGGCGGGTGGGGATCACGGTGGAGATCCCGCCGTCGTAGAGGCGCCGGCCGTCCAGGACCATGGGGGGGAAGACGCCGGGGAAGCTGCAGGAGGCGCGCACCGCCTCCCGCACGTCGCCCTCCCGGAGGACGACCCGTTCGCCGGTGTCGACGTCGGTGGCGACCACGAGCACGGGGACACGGAGACCCTGGAAGGTGGCCACGGGCAGGAACTCGTCGATCATCATCCCGAGCCGGGTCCCCGAGAGCAGCCCTCCCCCCCACCCCCGCACCCAGGTCCAGGGGTGGAGGCGCGAGGCCTGGTCGACCAGCTTCTCGAGGTCGGCCCCTCCCGCCCACGCCGCGGCCACCATGGCTCCCCCGCTCACTCCCGCGATGCCGGAGACGGCCACCCCCTCGCGGTCGAGGGCGCGCAGCACGCCGGCGTGGGAGGCGGCATGGCCGCCGCCCCCGGACAGCGCGAGATAGAGCTGCTTCACGCGCGGGCCTGGGCGGCGGCGTGAATCTCCTGCAGGCTCAGGAGGTCGAGCGAGCGCTCGCGCAGCGCGCGGATGGCGAGCACGGTGGCCGCGGTGGCGGTCAGGGTGGTGACCACGAGCACCCCGTGCTGGGTGGCGCTCTTGCGGATCGCCCCGTCGTCGTAGAACGATTCGCGGCCGAGCGGGGTGTTGAAGACGATCGTGATCTCGCCGTCCTTGATGAAGTCCACCACGTTGGGCCGGCCCTCGTTGACCTTGTAGACGAAGTCGCACGGGACCCCGCGCGCGCTCAGGTATTCCTGGGTCCCCCGGGTGGCGAGGATGCGGAACCCCATCTCCCCCAGCGCCTTCGCGTGGGGCAGGACGCCCGCCTTGTCGAAGTCGTTCACGCTCACGAAGACGGTGCCCGTGGTCGGGATGCGATAGCCCGCGGCGAGCTGGGACTTGGCGAAGGCCATGCCGAAGTCCTCCGAGATCCCCATGACCTCGCCCGTGCTCTTCATCTCCGGGCCGAGCAGGATGTCCGCGCCCGGGAACTTCAGGAAGGGGAAGACCGACTCCTTAACGAAGATGCGGGAGACCTCGAGGTCGCTCACGAGGCCCTGCTGGGCCAGGCTCTTGCCGGCCATGATCTTGGCCGCCACCTTGGCCAGGGGCACGCCGGTGGCCTTGCTCACGAAGGGCGTGGTGCGGGAGGCGCGCGGGTTCACCTCCAGCACGTAGACCACGTCGTTCTTGATCGCGTACTGCACGTTCATGAGCCCGCGCACGCCCAGGGCCAGCCCGAGCTGCCGGGTGTGGCGCCGGATCGTGTCCAGGTGGGGGGGGGTGATCTTGTAGGTGGGGAGCACCATCGCGGAGTCGCCGCTGTGGATCCCCGCCTGCTCGATGTGCTGGAGGATCCCCCCGATCACCACGCGCTCGCCGTCTCCGAGCGCGTCCACGTCCACCTCGAAGGCGTCCTCCAGGAAGCGGTCGACGAGGATGGGGTGCTCGGGCGAGGCCTTGACCGCCTCGCGCACGTAGCCCTCGAGGTGGGAGCCGTCGTAGACGATGGCCATGGCCCGTCCGCCGAGCACGTAGCTGGGGCGGACGAGCACGGGGTAGCCGATGCGCTCCGCGACCACCTTGGCCTCCTCCAGCGAGGTCGCGGTCCCGCTCTCCGGCTGGGGAATCCCCAGCTCGTCGAGGAGCGCGCTGAAGCGCCTGCGATCCTCGGCGAGGTCGATCGCGTCGGGGCTCGTCCCCAGGATCTTCACCCCCGCCCGCTGGAGAGGGAGGGCGAGGCGCAGCGGGGTCTGGCCCCCGAACTGGATCACCACCCCTTCCGGCTTCTCCACCTCGAGCACGTTCATGACGTCCTCGAAGGCGAGGGGCTCGAAGTAGAGCCGGTCCGAGGTGTCGTAGTCGGTCGAGACCGTCTCCGGGTTGCAGTTGATCATGATGGTCTCGTACCCCTCCTCCTTGAACGCGAAGGAGGCGTGGCAGCAGCAGTAGTCGAACTCGATCCCCTGCCCGATCCGGTTGGGCCCGCTGCCCAGGATCACGACCTTCTTCCGGTCCGTGGGCTCGGCCTCGCACTCGCGCTCGTAGGTCGAGTAGAGGTACGGGGTGTGGGAGACGAACTCCGCGGAGCAGGTGTCGACACGCTTGTAGACGGGCACGATCCCCGCGGCCTTCCGCCGGCTTCGGACCTCGGCCTCGCTCGTCTTCGCGAGCTGACCGAGGCGCGCGTCCGAGAAGCCCATCCGCTTCGATTCGCGCACGAGGGCGGGGTCCTCGAGAAGTCCCGGTCCCAGACGCTTCTCCAGGTCCACGATCTGCTGCATCTGGTCGAGGAACCAGGGGTCGATGCCGGTCATGCGGTGGATCTCGGAGTGGGGCCAGCCCAGGTCGAGAGCGCGCTTTACATAGAAGATACGGTCGGGGTCGGGGGTAAGGAGCTTCTCCTTGATGCGGCCGTCGTCGAGGTCGGCGCGGGCGAAGCCGGAGATCCCGGTCTCCAGCCCGCGCAGGCCCTTGTGCAGCGCTTCCTTGAACGTCCGGCCGATGGCCATCACCTCGCCCACCGACTTCATCTGCGTGCCCAGGCTCGGGCTCGCATCCGGGAACTTCTCGAAGGCCCAGCGCGGGATCTTCACCACCACGTAGTCGAGGACGGGCTCGAAGCAGGCGGGGGTGACGCGGGTGATGTCGTTCTGGATCTCGTCCAGCCGGTAGCCGATGGCGAGGAGGGCCGCGATCTTGGCGATGGGGAACCCGGTGGCCTTGCTCGCGAGGGCGGAGCTGCGGGAGACGCGCGGGTTCATCTCGATCACGACCATGCGCCCCGTCGTCGGGTCCACCGCGAACTGGATGTTCGACCCGCCCGTCTCCACCCCCACCTCGCGAATGATCCGGCGGGAGGCGTTGCGCATGACCTGGTACTCGCGGTCGGTCAGGGTCTGCGCGGGGGCCACGGTGACGGAGTCCCCGGTGTGGATGCCCATGGGATCGAAGTTCTCGATGGAGCAGATCACCACGAAGTTGTCGGCCCGGTCCCGCATCACCTCGAGCTCGTACTCCTTCCAGCCGAGCACGGATTCCTCGATCAGGATCTCGTGCACGGGCGAGAGGTCGAGGCCGCGGGAGACCAGGTCCTCGAACTCCTCGAGGTTGTAGACGATTCCGCCGCCGGTGCCACCGAGGGTGAAGGAGGGCCGGATCACCGCGGGCAGCCCCGTGAGGTCGAGGAGGGCGCGGGCTTCCTCCAGGCTCCGGGCGACGCCGCTCTGCGGCACCTCAAGGCCGATCCGGCCCATCGCCTCCTTGAAGAGCTTGCGGTCCTCCCCCACCTCCACCGCCTTGCGGCTGGCCCCGATGAGCCGCACGCCCAGGCGATCGAGCACGCCGCGCTTGCTCAGCTCCACCGCGAGGTTCAGGGCGGTCTGGCCCCCCACGGTGGGGAGGATGGCGTCCGGCCGCTCCCGCTCCAGGATGGCGGTCACCACATCCACCGTGAGCGGCTCCACGTACGTGCGGTCCGCGTACTCGGGGTCGGTCATGATGGTGGCGGGGTTGGAGTTCACGAGGGAGACGCGGATCCCCTCCCGGCGGAGGACCTTGATGGCCTGGGTCCCCGAGTAGTCGAACTCGCAGGCCTGGCCGATGACGATGGGTCCGGACCCGATGACGAGGATGGAGCGAAGAGAGGGATCTTTCATGCGGGACAGCCGATCATTCTATTCTATGCGGATGCTCCAGGCGTTGCCCCTGGCCGGCGCGCTCGGCGTCAGCGTCATCCTGGGCGCCCCGCTGTCGCCGGCGCACGCGGACACGAGGCCGAAGAACCCTCCCCCCAACGTCGTCTTGATCCTGGCCGACGATCTCGGCTACGGCGATCTCGGCGTCTACGGGCACCACGTCCTCAAGACCCCGGCCCTCGACCGCCTGGCGCGCGAGGGGCTCCGTCTCACCTCGTACTACGCCCCCTCTCCCCTCTGCTCGCCCTCGCGGGCCTCGCTCCTCACCGGCCGGACCCATCTCCGGACCGGCATCGAGAGCTGGATCCCCCCCGACAGCGACGTCCAGCTCGGGCCCCGCGAGACGACGATCGCCACGCTCTTGAAGGGCGTCGGCTACGAGACGTTCATGGCGGGCAAGTGGCACCTCAACGGTGGGCTCGACGTGGCCGGCCAGACACAGCCGCAAGACCACGGCTTCGACCAGTGGCTGGCCTTCCATGCCTGGGCGATCCCCCACCACCAGAACCCCACGAACTTCTTCCGCAACGGCCGGCCGGTGGGCGAGATCAAGGGCTACGCCGCCCAGATCGTCGTCGACGAGGCCGTGGGTTGGCTGGAGAAGCGCCGTTCCGAGGCGCCGTTCTTCGTCTACCTGCCGTTCGCGGAGCCCCACGGCACGATCGCCAGCCCGGAGTTCTTCACCGCCCTCTACTCCGCCTTCACCACCGGCAAGCCCGACCCCTTCCCCAACCTGAACCGACCCCCCGACAACCTGGCCGCGCGCGGCCCCGGCGAGTACTACGCCAACGTGACGCACATGGACTTCCAGATCGGCCGGCTCCTGGAGCGGCTCGACCAGCTCGGCAAGCGCGACAACACGCTCGTCATCTTCACGAGCGACAACGGGCCCGTGACCACCGACTGGCGCCACTGGTACGAGGTGAACCTCTACGGCAGCACCGGAGGCTTGCGCGGGCGCAAGGCCGACCTCTTCGAGGGCGGCATCCGCGTCCCCGCCATCGTGCGCTGGCCGGGGCACGTTCCCGCGGGCAGCGTGTCGGACGTGCCCGGTGGCCGGCTACGACCTCCTCCCCACCCTCGCCGCGCTCACCGGCTTCGCCGTCCCCGCCGACCGGCCGATCGACGGCGAGGACGTCTCCCCGCTCCTGCGGGGCGCCCCCTTCGCGCGCCGGCATCCGCTCTACTGGGAGTTCGACGACGACCAGGGCTTCCACTACGCGCTTCGCGACGGGAGCTGGAAGCTGCTGGCCGACCGCACACTCGAGAAGGTCCGCCTCTACGACCTCGCCGCCGACCGTTTCGAGGTCACGGATCTGGCCGCGTCGAGGCCGGACGTCGTAGCCGCGCTCGTCGCGAAGGTGCGGGCCGTGCACGCGAGCATCGTGGCCGATCCCCTGCGACCGCGCTCCGGGAAGAGGTGACCCTTCTCAGGTCGAGAGCTTCCTCGTCCGCGTTCCCACCACGGTGTAGAGACGGGCCTTCTTCCCGAAGACGCTCTGCTCGTGCTCGGTCACCACCGTCTTCTCGAACCCCAGCACGGCGAGGAAGCGGCAGATCGCCTCGGGGGGAAGGCTCCACCAGGTCGCGCCCGTCCAGGGGTCGGTGGTGCGGGAGTCGGGAAGGAAGTAGAGCGCACCGGGATGGCCGGGGCGAACCGTGGCGACCGTGCCCAGCCCCGAGCCGGCGGGCTGATCCGGGTGCACCTCGGTCACGATCACGGTCTCGCGGGTCAGGCGCAGCGCGTTATGGAGCGCGTGAAACGGATCGCGCAGATGCAACAGGATGGCGCCGAAGGTCGCCACGTCCACGGGCCCGATCGCCGCGGGCACGTCGTAGATGTTGCCGTACACCACCCTGGCCTTCGACCGGCAGAGTCGATGGGCGAGCCACCACCCGTTGTTGAGCCGGTGGATGTGACTCGTGATCTCGGTCCGAAGGGACGCCATGTCCAGATGGGCGAAGGGAACGAGGTCCCACGACTGCTCCGACGAGAGGTCGAAGGCCACCACCTCCGCCCCCCGGCTCTCCATGTGGCGGCACAGGTAGCCGCTCGCCGTCCCCATCTCCAACACGCGCTTGCCCGCGAACGAGACCCCGCCCAGATACGCGTCCTCGCCGCCGCGCAGGTCCCACTCGCCGCCCACGAGGCCGTGGCCGGGCAGCTCGAACCGGTGGTAGAAGTAGCAATCCGCGAGGTCGTTGACGTCTCTCGGCGGCGCGAACAGTCGATCCGTGTCCTTTTCCAGGGTCTGAGCGGCGGGAAACCTACGCCCGCACCTCTTCCGAGTCGGGCCGCCCTTGGCGCCGCCCCTGCATGAGGGAGATGAACTCGGCGAAGAGGTAGTGGCTGTCGTGGGGGCCGGGGCTGGCCTCCGGATGGTACTGCACCGAGATCACGGGCAGGTCGCGGTGGCGGAAGCCCTCCACGGTGCCGTCGTTGAGGTTGACATGGGTCTGGACGAACTCGGGCTTGTCGAAGAGCGAAGGGTCCACGGCGAAGCCGTGATTCTGGGAGGTGATCTCGACCTGCCCGGTGCGGAGGTTCTTCACGGGATGGTTCGCCCCGCGGTGGCCGAACTTGAGCTTGTAGGTCTTGCCGCCGCAGGCGAGGCCCAGGATCTGGTGGCCCAGGCAGATCCCGAAGACGGGCACCTTCTCCATGAGCGCCTTCGTCGCCTCGATGGCGTAGGTGCAGGGCTCGGGATCGCCGGGACCGTTGGAGAGGAAGATCCCGTCCGGCCGCAGGGCCAGGGTCTCCGAGGCGCTCGTGGTCGCGGGGACCACCGTGACCTCGCAGCCCGCGGCGGCCAGGCTGCGCAGGATGTTCCGCTTCATCCCGAAGTCGTAGGCCACCACGCGGTAGGGATGGGGGCTCGGGCCCTCGGAGCGATAAGGCCAGGGCTCGGCGCAGGTGACCTCGCGGGCCAGGTCCAGGCCGATCATCGAGCGCGACGCACGCGCCCGGTCCACGAGGGCCGCCCCGTCCCCGGAGCGCGTGGAGATGATCCCGCGCTTGGCCCCGTGCGTCCGCAGGTGGCGCGTGAGGGCGCGGGTGTCGATCTCGCTGATGCCCACCACCCCGTGCTCGTCCAGGTAGCGGTGAAGCTCGCCGGAGGCGCGCCACGACGAGGCCATGGTGGACGCTTCCCGCACCACGAAGCCCGCGACCTGGGGCCGCGCCGACTCCACGTCCTCGCGGTTCACGCCGTAGTTGCCGATGTGGGGATAGGTCATGGTGACGATCTGACCCGCGTAGGAGGGGTCGGTCAGCACCTCCTGGTAGCCGCAGAGGGCGGTGTTGAACACCACTTCTCCCGTGGCCTCGCCAGAGCGCCCGAAGGAGCGCCCCTCGAACACCGTGCCGTCTTCCAGGGCCAGGGTCGCACTCGCCACGCCTCTCGCCTCCCTCAGTGGATGGGTCCGAGCTTGGAAACCGGCCAGAACCGGTAGATCGCCCGGCCGTAGATGTACTTCTCCGGCACCTCGCCCCAGCTCCGGCTGTCGTTGCTGCTGTTGCGATGGTCCCCCAGCACGAAGTAGTAGCCCTTCTTCACCACGGTGGGGGCGAAGCTGTCCTCGTCCCGGAAGCGCGGGGCCAGGTAGTCCTCGCGCACCGCCTGCCCGTTCACGAACAGCTGACCGGAGCGGATCTCGACCGTGTCCCCGGGCAGGCCCACGACGCGCTTGATGAAGGAGACCGAGGGGTCGCGAGGGTACCAGAAGACCACCACGTCTGCCGTGCTCGATGGGATGGAAGCGGTAGATGAACTTGTTCACGATGATCCGCTCCCCGTCCTCGAGCAGGGGGAGCATGCTCGTACCCTGGACGCGGAAGGCCTGGGCCACGAAGGTGATCAGGAAGAAGCAGAACAGGATCGCCACCGAGAGGTCGTGGACGAGCTCCCAGACCGCCCGCCAGACCCGCACCCGGGCGCGCTCGCGGGGCGCGGCCAGCGCCGCCTCGGGCGGGGGCAGCGCGACCCCTTCCCCGGCCAGGGGCTCGAGGCCCCGGGGATCCAGGCTCAAGCGGAGCGACCCCGCACGACACGCGTGCCCGCGATCCGGTCGTGAAGGCCGCTCCCCGTGAAGGCGATCATGAGGAAGCCCACGCCCAGGCTGGCCGCGGAGAGCAGGTAGCCGACAAAACGCAGCGCGGCCGGTCCGAGCCCGAGGGGGCGTCGGCCGTCTTCCGACTCCACTCTCAGGTCGAAGAAGCGCTGGCCGGGGGTGGCTCCCCGCGTGGCCCAGGAGTAGACGAAGTAGGCCACGCCGAGGGCGCTCCCCAGGGGGAGGAGGGTGAGAGACAGCACGAGGGGCAGATACGGGACCCCGGCGAGGACGCGGGGAAGCTCCCGTCCCGACCAGCTGTAGACGACGGGAGCCAGCACCACCGCTTCCAGCGCCCCCAGCACCAGCGCGTCCGCGAGGCCGGCGAGGAGTCGGACGCCGAACGGGGCGGGAGGCTGCGTGACGGCCGGCGACCTCGCGGGAGCGCCCGACGAGTCGCCCGGCCGCACCGCACGCAGCCGATCCGAGCGCCCGCCCTTCTCCGGCGGAGACGGGCGCAGGCTGGCGTCGTCGGATCGCGCCTTCCCCTCCGACCTCGGCTTTTCTACGGGGCGCGCCGGGTCGGGCTCCCGGGCCAGTCCCGCGGCGGGCACCGGCTCCGCGGGCGCCGGCATCGCGGCTACCGGCAACGCCGGCGCCGCCACCGCGGAGCCGCCAGGCCTCGCGTCGAGCGGCTTCTCCAGGACGGGAGCGGGAGTGGGCGGTCCCGTCGCCGGCTCGTCGGAATGAAGCGGGGGAAACGCGGGACCGGAGCCGACCTTCGCCGGGGAGGGAGCCGGGGGCGCCTCCGAGGGCGGGGGCGCGTCGGTCTTGTCGCCTTCCGGCGCGATGGGCGTCCCACAGGCATTGCAGAACCGGGCGGGCAGCGTTACCGCCGTCCCACAGGAAGCGCAGATGACCTTGGGCGGCCCGCTCGCGGCCGCAACCTTCTCTCCGCACTCGCGGCAGTACACGTCTCCCTTGCGGTACTCCGCGCTGCACGCCGGGCACTGCATCTTCGGAGACGAGGGATGCTGCACCACCTTGGCCCCGGGCTCGGCGAGGTCGTCGCGGAAGAGCAGGCGGGCGGTGCCGATGGCCACGAGGTCGCCGTCGCGCAGGAGCTTCTCGCTGATGCGGTCTCCGTTCACCACCGACCCGTTGGAGGAGTTGCAGTCGCGCAGGAAGTATTGGCTTCCGCGCCACTCCACCACCGCGTGCCGGCGCGACACCATCGCGTCGGGCAGGACCAGGTCGTTCGAAGGGTCGCGCCCGATCGCGAGCAGGGTGCTGCGCGACAGCGCGATCTCCCTCCGGTTCGACGAGGTCGGGTTGACGATGAGCTTCGCCACCGCCTACTCGGCCCGGAAGGTCTGCTTGAAGGTCATCTGGACCTTCACCTTCGTCCCCTTCTTCACCGCGGGCGCGTACTTCCACTTGCGCACCGCCGACACCACCGCATCGTCCAGCACCTTGCCCCCCGACTCCAGCACCCTCGCGTCCGCCACCTCCCCGCTCTCGGTCACGACGTAGGCGACGGAGACGGACACGGAGCTCCCCGACTTGAGACGGGGCGCGCCCTCCGGGTAGGAGACGGTGAGGCCCCCGGTCTTGCGGGCCGGCGTGTCCACCTCCTCGGGCGTGTTGGCGTAGATACGCGAGGTGTCGACGACGTCCGCGGGGGGCGGGGTGGGGGTGGCCCTCGTCAGCGACCGCAGGGAGGCGTCGAGGCGCGAGCGCTGCCCGGGCTGGACGACGAGGGGGCCGGCCCACGGCTCGTACCCTTCGCGGGCGATCACGACCTGGCGCGTCCCCGGCTTCAGCCGGATGCCGGCGAGGGGCGTGAGCCCCACCTTCGACCCGTCCACCGAGACCGTGGCCCCGATCGGCGTCGAGAGGATGTCGGCGAGACCGGCGGTGGGCGCGGCCCGCACGAGCGCAACCTTCACTTCTCCGCGCGCGGCCTCTTCGGTCAGGGTCAGGCTCTGCGTCTTCGGCTCGTAGCCCTTGAGCTCGACCTTGACCTCGTAGTCCCCCAGCGGGACTTCGGCGAGATCGAGCGGCGTCGACCCCTGGGTCTCTCCGTTCACGGTGACGGCGGCGCCCGGCGGCTCCGTCTCGACCCGGATGGACCCGTTGAGGGCAACCGGCGCCATCGTCACCGGTGGAGTCGTCACCACCGGCGGGGGCGGGGCGGGCGCGACCGCCCTGACCTCTTCCGCCCCCCGCCGCATGAGCACGGCGCCGACCACGGCCACGGCGAGGAGGAACAGGACCCCGGCTCCCGCCAGGAGGGCATTCGGGGAGGGGCCCGTTCGATGCCGGACCGGCCCGGGAAGAGCGGCCGTCTCCTCGGCGCCCCGGGCGGCGAGCTTCGGCAGCGCCGCCGTCTGCGGAGGCGGAGGGCCGGGCCGCGGCAAGGGCGGCCGGGTCTCGGTCACGGGAACCTTCAGCGTGGGCACCGTCGCGGCGGGGCCCGGGTCCATGATCATCGTGGGCTCTTCCCCGGGACGGGGAAGGGGGGGCCGAGCCGCCTTCATGGCGACCGTCGTGGCATCCGTCCCGGGCCCGGAACCCGCCGGTGCCCTGAAGACCACGGTCGCGGGGGACTCTTCGTGGACGGCAACCGTGACCGAGTCCGCCGCCTCCACCTCGGCCGGCGCCGAAGCCTTGAACACCACCGTCGCCTCTTCGGCAGGGGGGGCGGGCGACGCCTTCATGACGACCGTGGACGAGTCGTCACCCGACGCGACGGCGGCCAGGCTGCTGGCGGTGGCGGCGCCCGCACGGGGCGGCACGCGCGCCGAGGGAGGAACCACGGGGGGCGGGGCCGGCGGGGGAACCGCGTCGAACTTGGGGATGGCCATCGGAGGAAGCGTGGCGGTGTCGTCCCCGGCGGGCCCGGTGATCAGCGTGTCCTCGAGGGCGCCGAACCAGGAGCCCAGGCAGTACTCGAGGTCCTGCACGAACTCGGCCGCCGTCTGGTAGCGGTCGTCCGGCTTCTTGGCCAGCACCTTGCCGAACACCTCGTGCCACTTCTGGGGCACGAGGCCGTTCATCTCGAGGTTCGCGGGCTCGATCGGGTCGACGTGCACCAGCTTGTAGAGGATCGAGGTGACGTTGTTCCCGGGGAACGGCTGCTCGCCGGAGAGCATCTCGAAGGCGCACACGCCGAGCGAGAAGATGTCGCTGCGGCCGTCGAGCTTGTCCCCCATCGCCTGCTCGGGGGACATGTAGGACGGCGTGCCCAGCAGCGTCCCCGACTGCGTCATCTCCGCATCCACGAGCTTGGCGATCCCGAAGTCCGTGACCTTGACCTTGTCGCCTTCGTACAGGATCAGGTTGGAGGGCTTGATGTCGCGGTGGATGACCCCCTTGCTGTGCGCGTAGTCGAGGGCGGAGGCGACCTGGCTCACGAGCGCAGATGACCTTCTCCGGCTTGAAGCGCATGCCCCTTCTCGATCAGCGCGCCGCGATCGTCTCCCCCTCCACGAACTCCATGGCCAGGTAGGGCGATGCCGCCCTCTTCGCCGATGTCGAAGAGGGTGACGATGTTGGGATGGGAGAGGGTGCCCGAGATCCGGGCCTCGTGGTAGAAGCGCTCGATGAAGGACTTGTACTGGGGGCTCTGCCGAGGGATGTCGAGCCGGATCGTCTTGATCGCGAGCGTGCGCTTGATGAGGGGGTCGAAGGCCTTGTAGACCGCTCCCCATCGCGCCGAAGCCGATGCTCTCCTGCGACCTGGTAGCGCCCGATGGTAGCGGGCATCTGGTCGGCCAAGTGGTTGTTCTCGTCCATACCTGGTCGCTCTTGGTCCTGTCCTAGTGTCGAGAAACGATCACGAGAGCCGTCCGGGCGCTTCGAAACGGACGAAACCCCTCGAGTCTCGCGACTGTAGCATCCCGGTGAAAACGTGTCAACGCGAGAACCACTCAAGTCACGGTTCAAGAAGGGCTTGCGGCGATTTCCGCGGAACAACTCGCCCGGCGTCCGCGGCGTATCCTGCGCTCGACGGATGATCCGCCTATAATGCCGGCGCATGGCCGACGCCGCCCCGCCGGTCCTCGACTACGGGGCGTTCCAGCAGCCCACGAGCCCCCTCTTCCGGGACTACCTGGAGGGCGCACCCGGCGGTCGCACCGTTCTACGGCGGTGCCGGCTGGGACATGGAGGCGCTCCTCGGGCCGCGGACGCCACCCGGACGCAGCCGCGACCCCGAGCGGCGGTGGCCGCCGCCCTGGTGCGCCAGCAGGAGTCGCGGGACGCCGCGTCGGCGGCCGCGGCGAGCCGCGCCTCCTGCGCGAGCCGGAGACGGTCGCCGTGGTCACCGGCCAGCAGGCGGGCCTCTTCGGCGGGCCCCTGTACGTCCTCTACAAGGCGCTCGGCGGCCCTGAAGACGGCGCAGCTCCTCGAGGCGCAGCGCGGCGCGCCGGTGGTGCCGGTGTTCTGGGTGGCCTCGGACGACCACGACTTCGCGGAGGTCCGCTCGGCGAGCGTGATCGACGACGGCGGCCAGATCCGCACCTTGCGCTACTCCCCCGTTCGCGAGCCGGTGGGCCAGCCCGCCTCGCAGATCGTGCTCGACGACACGATCGGCCGCGCTCGTGGCCGAGCTGGGCCAGACGCTGCCCCCCAGCCCCTTCCGCGACGAGATCGTGGCCCGGGTGGCGGAGTGTTACCGCCCCGGGCCAGAGCCTGTCCGGTGCCTTCGCCCGCCTGCTCTCGTCGCTCCTTCCCGAGCTCGTCGTGCTCGACCCCGCCGATCCCGACCTCAAGGCCCTGATGCGTTCCCCGTCCTCGCCCGCGAGATCGCGGAGGGCTCGCCCACGTCGCGCCTGGCCATGGAGGTGGGCCAGGCCCTGCTCGCCGCCGGCTACCACCAGCAGGTGCCGGTGCGCCCGGGCTTCCTGAACCTGTTCGTCTACCTCGAAGGCGAGCGGCGTGCGCTGGGCGCCACCAACGGCCAGGTGGAGGTGCGGGGGCTGGGCCGCAAGATGCCGGTGGCGGAGGCGCTGCGCCTCGCTGGAAGCGGAGCCGGTCCGCTGGAGCCCGGGCGTGCTCCTGCGGCCCCTGGCCCAGGACACGCTCCTGCCCACGGCGGCCTACGTGGGAGGGCCGGCGGAGATCGCCTACCACGCGCAGATCGGCCCTTCCTACGCGCACTTCGGCATCCCCCGCCCGGTGCTGCTCCCGCGGCCCAGCCTGACCCTGGTGGAGCCCGCGCAGGCGCGGGCCCTGGAGGCGGAGGACCTGAAGCTCACCGACCTGGAGGCGGACCCGGAGGGGCTCCTCTCGCGCTGGGCGCGCGAGGCCTACCCCGAGGTGGAGGCGGCCTTCGCGCGCACGCGCGAAGCGGTCGAGCGCGAGATGGGCGCGGTGGAGGACGACGCTGGCCGCGCTCGACCCCACCCTGCGCGCGGCCGCCGACGCGGCGCGCGGGCGCGCCCTTCACCAGGTGGAGACCCTGCACGAGAAGGCGATCCGCGCCCTCAAGAAGCGCGACCAGACGCGCGCCGAGCGGCTGCGCCGCACCCGCGACGCGCTCTTCCCGGGCGGCTCGTTCCAGGAGCGCGGGCTCGGCCTCGTGGGCGCCCTCGCCCGCCACGGCCTCGGCGCTCATCCCGCAGATCGAGGAAGCCATGGACCCCTTCGCCCGCGGCCACAGGTGATCCTGCTATGAACATCGGCATCACGTGCTATCCCGACGGTGGGCGGCTCGGGGGCGGTGGCCGCCGAGCTGGGCAAGCAGCTCGCGCGGCGCGGCCACGAGGTCCACTTCGTCTCCTACCGCCTTCCCTTCCGCCTCGGCGACTTCCAGCAGAACGTCTGCTTCCACGAGGTGGACGTCTCCTCCTACCCCCTCTTCGAGTACCCGCCCCACGACCTCGCCCTGGCGGTCAAGATGGCCGAGGTGGCGCGCGAGCACCGCCTCGAGCTCTTCCACGTCCACTACGCGATCCCCCACGCCATCGCCGGCTTCCTCGCCCAGCAGATGCTGGGCGCGAGCGCGCCGCAGCTGGTCACCACCCTCCACGGGACCGACATCACGATCGTGGGCCAGGACCGCTCGTTCTTCGAGATCACGCGCTTCGGGATCGAGCGCTCGGACGGGGTGACCGCGGTCTCGGAGTTCCTGCGCCGGATGACCATCGACGAGTTCCAGGTCAAGAAGCCGATCGAGGTCATCCCGAACTTCGTGGACCTCGACCTCTACCCCGAGCGGCCCCGGGACCGCTCCACCTTCGCCGCCCCCGGGCAGAAGATCCTGCTCCACGTCTCCAACTTCCGGCCCGTGAAGCGCGTGCTCGACGTGGTGCGCATCCTCGAGCGCGTGACCCGCGAGGTCGACGCGGTGCTGCTCATGGTGGGCGAAGGCCCGGAGCGCTCGTCGGCCCAGGCCCTGGCGCGCCGGCTGGGCCTGCAGGACCGGATCCGCTTCCTGGGAGCGCGCCAGGAGAGTCGAGGAGATCGCGGGCATGGCCGACGTCGTTCCTGCTCCCTTCGGAGCTGGAGTCGCTTCGGCCTCTCCGCCCTCGAGGCCATGGCTTGCGGGGTGCCGGTGGTGGGCTCCGACGCGGGCGGCCTGCCCGAGGTGGTGAAGCACACGGAGAGCGGCTTCCTGCTCCCGGTGGGAGACGTGGAGGGCATGGCCGCGCGCACCCTCGAGATCCTGAAGGACGACGAGCGGCGGCGGGAGATGGGCCAGGCCGGCCGCCGCCGCGCGGAGTCGCTCTTCAGCGCCGACCGGGTGGTTTCGAAGTACGAGTCGATGTACGAGCGGGTGCTGGCGTGAGCGACTGCGACGTGGCCGCGTTCTTCGCCCACCCCGACGACGCGGAGCTCGTCGCGGGGGGGACGCTGGCGCGCGAGGCGTCGCGCGGCCGTCGGGTCGCCCTCGTCGACCTCACGCGGGGCGAGAGCGGGAGCCGGGGCACGCCGGAGACGCGGGCCGCGGAAGCGGAGGAGGCGGCCCGCATCCTCGGGGTGAGCCAGCGCGAGACGCTGGGGCTCCCGGACGGCGGGCTCTCCGACACCACCGAGCAGCGGGCGGCGGTGGTGGCCGCCCTGCGCCGGCTGCGGCCTCGCGTGGTGATCCTTCCCCACGCCGAGCAGCGCCATCCCGACCACGCGGCCGCGGGTCGGATCGTCTACGACGCCGCCTTTTTGGCCGGCCTGCGCAACCACCGGCCCGACCTCGGTCCGGCGTTCCGGCCGCGAAAGCTCCTCTACGGCCTCGCCACCGGGGAGACCTTCGACACCCGGCCCACCCTGGTGGTGGACATCACCGCGACCTGGGAGAAGAAGATCGCGGCCGTTCTCGCCTTCCGCAGCCAGTTCACGCCCGAGGCCGGGGAGTCGGTCTCCATGCCCTTCGACCGCTTCCGCGAGAACGTGGAGCTCGCGGCCCGCCGCCACGGCCAGCGCATCGGCGTCCGCTACGGCGAGGGCTTCATCACCCGCGAGCCCCTGGCCGTGGACGACCTCCTCGCCCTCGAGAACGCCTCGTTCTGACCCGGCCGCAGTCACGGACGAGCCCCTCCAGGACGCGCATCGCCGCCGCCACGTCTCGCGCGGGCACGAGGAGGTGGTCCCGGCGGTAGGCGCACTGGGGCACGATGGGGATGCGCGCCCGGGCCAGGCGCGCGGCCGCGGGGGCCAGGTATCCGACCACGTCGTGATCCAGCGCGAGCTCGAAGGTTATCGCGCGAAAGGGGCCCGCCTCCGCTCGCGCGCGGCCCCGGAGCCGGCTCCGTCGCCAGGGGCCCTGCGCGATGGTGAGCGACAGCTCGTCGCGCTCCCGCACGAGGGCGGCGAACGGCGCGGGATGCGCGGCCAGGAGCCGGGCCGCCTCCCCGGCGAGGCCGGGGTCGAGGCTCACGAGCCGATAGCTCTCCGGCCAGGTCCGCATCGTGGTGCGGGCCCACAGCTCGCGCGCGCGGTCGTTCGGGGGCAGCTCGCTCACGAGGGCATCGAGCGCGCATTCTACCGCCTCGCGGAGAGGACTCGGGCCGGGCAGCCTACAATGGCAAAGACGTGAGCCGAGTTCGACCGCAAGATCCGGATCGCGGGGGGGGTGCCCCCCGCCCCATCATTCAGGACATGATGATAGCGAGCGAAGTGAGCCCCGAGACCCTCCCCTCCCCCGAGGAAGCACGCTGGCAGGCCGTGGTGGAACGCGACCGCCGGCAGGACGGCCGGTTCGTGACCGCGGTGCGCACCACCGGCATCTACTGCCGCCCCTCGTGTCCCGCCCGCCGCCCGCGACGCGAGAACGTAGCCTTCTTCGACGCACCCGCGGCGGCGCGGAGCGCCGGCTTCCGGCCTTGCCGTCGCTGCCATCCCGACGACGCGGCCGACCCGCGTCCGGCCTGGGTGGGGCGCGTCTGCCGACGTATAGAAGAAGGAGTCGCGGACGGCGTGCGACCGACCCTCGAGCGCCTGAGTGCCGTCGCCGGCGTGGGACCGCACCACCTGCAGCGCACGTTCAAGGCGATGGTGGGGCTCAGCCCGCGCCAGTACGCGGAAGCCGTGCGCCGCGACCGCTTCCGCCGAGAGCTGAAGGAAGGGCGCCCGGTGGCCGACGCGGCCTACGAAGCCGGGTACGGCTCGAGCGCCCGCGCCTACGAGGGCGCGTCCCTCGGCATGACTCCCGGCCTCTACCGGCGCGGCGGGCAGGGACTGCGGTTGGGCTACTCCCTCGTGGATACGTCCCTGGGCCGGCTGCTCGTCGCGGCCACCGAGCGGGGCGTGTCGATGGTGGCCCTCGGCGACGACGACCGCCGGCTGGTGGAAGCGCTCCGCGAGGAGTTCCCCGCGGCCCGCATCGAGCGCGACGAAGAGCGCTTCCGGCCCTGGGTGGCCCAGGTGCTGGCCCGGGTCGAGGACCCCGCGGCTCGAGTCGACCTCCCCCTCGACCTCCGGGCCACCGCCTTCCAGCGCCGCGTGTGGGAGGAGCTGCGCGCGATCCCGAGCGGGGAGACCCGCAGCTATTCCGAGGTGGCGCGCGCCCTCGGCCGTCCCCGCGCGGCCCGCGCCGTGGCCCGGGCCTGTGCCACGAACCCGACGGCCATCGTGATCCCGTGCCATCGGGTGGTGGGGAGCGACGGCCGCACCGGCGGCTACCGTTGGGGCGCCCAGCGCAAGCGCGCGCTGCTGTCGCGCGAGGCGGCCGGGGGGCGTCGCTAGAGCGATCCTCCCCTCATCGGAAGTAGCCGAAGACCCTACCGCGCGATCGGTCGCTCCGGGACCGCCGCCGTTAGGAGTAGACCCGTCAGGAAGACCGTCAAGGCACCCACCACGTTGTACCAGAGGAAGGCGAGGCTCGTGTACCGCGAGACCAGGAAAACGGTCGCCATCCCCGTGAGCAGGCCGTAGAAGGCCCCGCGGGCCGACGCCCGGGGAGTGAGGATGGCCAGGCCGAACACGCCCAGGATCGAGCCGTAGAAGTAGGACCCGAATCGGTTCACCACCTCGATGGCCGAGCCGAGCTTGCCCGCCTGCAGGGCGACCAGGCAGGCGAAGCACGCCCCAGCCCGCGGTGAAGAGACGGGAGACCGCCAGGTAGTGGGCGTCGCTCCCGCTCGTCTTCACGAAGCGCTGGTAGAAGTCCACCATGGTCGCGGTGGCGAGGGAGTTGAACTCGCCGGAGAGCGTCGACATCGCCGCGGCGAAGATCACGGCGATCACGAGCCCGGCGAGGCCTCCGGGGAGCTGCGTGACGACGTAGGAAGGAAAGATGTAGTTCGTGTCGTTGTAGGGCTTGCCGGACAGGTCCTGGACCTTGCGGCCCGCTTCGGCGTGGATGGCAGAGAGGCGGGCGTTCGCGTCGAGATAAGCGACGCGCGAGTCGGCGCTGCGCGAGCGGGCGAATTCGGAGGCGGCGGCCTGGCGAGCACGGTGGGCAGCCAGGAAGCGTTCGTGCAGAGAGGCGAGCTCGGGAGCAGGCAGGGACGTCTCGAGTCTTCGCGCTTCCACCGTGTTCCAGAGAAGCGGTGGAAGCGCGAAGTGGTAGAACACGAACACGAGGACGCCGGTGAGCAGGATCAGGAACTGCATCGGGACCTTGAGGAACGCGTTGAAGAGCAGGGAGAGGCGGCTCTCCGTGAGGCTCTTTCCGGAGAGGTAGCGCTGCACCTGGCTCTGGTCGGCCCCGAAGTAGGCCATGGCCAGGAACGTCCCCCCGATGACCCCGCTCCAGAGCGTGTAGGGCCGGGAGGGATCCGGCGAGGTGTCCATGATCTCCAGGTGGTTCGTGAGCTGGGCGACGGCGAGCGAATCGCGGAGGCAGAAGCCCGGGGGGAGCTGCGTCACCGCCACTCCCACGCAGACGAAGATCCCGAACCAGATGATGGCCATCTGGACCACGTCCGTCCAGATCACCGACTTGTTGCCGCCGTAGACGACGTAGAGCGATGGTGGTGCCCCCCATCAGCAGGATGGTCGCGGTCTCGCTCCAGCCCAGGATCACCGAGAGCACCAGCGAGGGCGCGTAGAGCGTCACCCCCACCGACAGTCCGCGGGAGACGAGGAAGAGGAGGCTCGTGAGGGTGCGCGTGCGCGAGTCGAAGCGCCGCTCCAGGTACTGGTAGGCGGTGTAGACGCCCGGCCCGGTAGAAGAAGGGGACGAGGGTGAGGCAGAGGACGACCATCGCGAACGGGCAGGCCGAAGTAGACGACGAGGAAGCTCATCCCCTGCGTGTAGGCCTGGCCGGTGGTCCCCACGAAGGTGATGGCGCTGATCTGGGTGGCCATCACGGAGAGGCCGACCGCCCACCAGCTTCATCTCGCGCCCGGCCAGGAAGAAGTCGTCGATCTTCCGGTTGCCCCGGCCCATCCAGACGCCGTAGCCGACGATCGCGACCAGATAGACGCCGAGGACGGTCCAGTCGAGCGGCGGTCAATACGGCCACCGTGAGAAGACGTAGACGAGGGCCATGACCAGGAACGCGTTCAGGAGAACGGCGGCGTAGATGCGCGGCCAGGTGCGGAAGACCGGCACCCGTTCTTCGTCGAAAGGATCCTCGGGCACGGTCCCCTCCGGGCCGCGCATCATGACACGAAACCGGGCTTGACAGCCCCGGGCCCGGATCCGAGAATCGTATTGTGATCACTGGGTTCAACACCGACGTCAAGTATCGAGGCCTCGTCTACCACGTCCAGACCGAGGACAAGGGCGACGCCAATCCCCTGATCGAGACCCTGATCTACAAGGGCGGCGAGATCCTCGCCTCCCGCCGCCTCCCCTACGCCGACCTCATCAAGGACCGCGACGAGCCCGCCATCACCAAGCTGATGGAGGACCAGCACAAGGGGATGATCCTGGAGATCAAGCGGGGCAAGTTCGATCCCGCGGGCGACAAGACGGTCATGGAGGACCTGTCGCTCGACGAGATCGTGCTCGCCTACCTGGCCAGCCGCGCCGCCGCCGCCGCCAAGTAGCGCGTTCTTGCCAAGCTCTCGCGACGAGCCCGGCCTCGAAGCCCTCCGGCAGAGGCTCGAGGAGGAGGAGCGCGCCTACGCGGAGGTCCTGGCCGCGGTCGATCGCCTCGCCGCTTTCCCGCTGCCCGAGGAATCGCTGCCCGACCTGCCCTCGCGGCTCGCCCGCCTGAACGAGACCTGCGCGACGCCGGGCCGGCCCCGGGGAGGAGGGCTCGGGGGGGCGGTGCGCACCCGCGCCTGGGACGCGCTACAGCCCGCGCTCGTGCGTCAGACCGAGTGGAACGCCCTCGTGGTGCAGATCCTGAACGGCTACCTGGGCGAGACCGCGCCGCTTCACGCGCGCCTGCGCGAGCTCGCGGCAGCGCTCGTCCGCTACCTCCAGCGCGTGCAGCCGCTCGTGGACGCGCGCGACCGCATGGCCTCCGCCCTCGCCACCACCCGCAGCGAGCTGATGCTCGAGGCCTTCGACCGGCGGCTGGAGTCGCTGGGCCGGCGCCTGTCCGGGCTCCTCGCCCTGCGCGACCGGCTGGAGGCCGTGTCCGAGGAGGTGCGCGCGATCCGCGGGGACGCTCGCCGCGGCCGCTCCGCCGCCCGCGGTGGCGGCGAGCGCGACGCGAGCGGCGGAGGACGCCGCCTACACGGCCTTCGAGAACCGCTATCCGGGGCAGCCGCGACGAGATCCGCGAGCGGCTGCGCCGATACGTCGACCTCTTCGAGGGCCTGGCCCCGGTGGTCGACCTCGGCTGCGGGCGCGGCGAGTTCCTGGAGCTGCTCCGGGAGCACGGGATCGCGGCGCGCGGGCGTGGAGGGGAACGCGAACGTGGTCCGGGAGTGCCGCGAGCAAGGGGCTTGGACGTGGTCGCACGGCGACCTCGCTGGACTTCCTGCGGGCGCAGGAGACGGCATCGCTGGGCGGCGTCTTCGCGGCCCAGGTGGCCGAGCACCTGCCGCCCGCCGTTCTCGCAGCCGCCCTCGCGCGAGTCCCACCGCGTGCTGCGCGCCGGGGGGCTGCTCCTGCTCGAGACCGTGAACCCGCGCTCGGTGGTCGGATTCCTCGAGGTCTACAACCGCGACCTCACCCACGAGCGGCCGCTGCACCCGGACACGCTGTCCTTCCTGGCCGCGGCCGCCGGCTTCACCGACGTGCGCGTCGAGCTGCGCTCGCCCGTGGACGCCGCGGCGCGGCTCCAGGCCGTTCCCGTCGAGGGCCTGCCCGAGCGAGCCGCGGCTGCCCTCAACGAGAACGTGGAACGGCTGAACGCGCTCCTCTACGGCCCCCAGGAGTACGTGCTCTTCGCGCGGCGCTGAATTGCGCCTCGCCTTCCTGAGCCCGCTCCCCCCGGCCCCCACCGGGATCGCCGACTACAGCGCCGAGGTGCTGGCCCTGCTCGCGGGGCGGCACGAGATCGACGTCTTCCATGACCAGGCGGGGGTCGAGGCGGCTGCCGCCCTGCCGTGGGGGCACTGTCCGTGGCCGAGTTTCTCCCGCGACACCGCGAGCGTCCGTACGACGTGGCCGTCTACCAGATGGGCAACGGCCCCGAGCACGCCTTCCTCTACGAGCCGCTCCTGCGCGTGCCCGGGCTCCTCGTCCTGCACGACCTCGTCCTGCACCATGCTCGCGCCCGGCAGTTCCTCGACTCGCCCGAGGCCCGCGCCTACGCGGCCGAGCCCTCGAACGCGCGTCTTCGTGACGCGGCGGGGCCGGCGCTCCAGGCCTACCGTGACGAGGTGGCCTACAGCTACCCGGGCCAGGCGGGCCGCCTCGCGGAGGCGCACCTCGGTACCGTGGGCGACCTCCTGCCCTACGCCTACCCTCTCTTCCGCATCCCCGTCGAGGCCTCGCGCCTCGTCGCCGTGCACAACGACTTCATGGCGGAGGCCATACGCGACGAGGTCCCGGCGGCAACGGTCGTGAGGATACCGATGGCGGCGGAACGGGTGCCGGTGGCCGAGACCGCCGTGGCGGCTCTGCGGGCCAGGCTTGGATTCCTCCCCCACGACTTCGTCGTGGGGTGCTTCGGCCTGCTCACGCGCGAAAAGCAGATCGAGACCGTGGCTCGAGCGGTGGCACGGGCGGCGGCCGCCCTCCCCCGGATCCGCCTGCTTGCTGGTCGGCCCGGTGCCCGACCTTGCCGGCCTCGAGAGGCTCCTCGCCCGTCTCGGCGTGCGCGAGCGAGCCGTGGTCACCGGACGCGTCCCCTTCGCGGAGCTGCCGACGCACATGGAGGCCGCGGACCTCGTGGCGCACCTGCGCTACCCGACCGCCCGCGAGACGTCGGCGGCGCTCCTGCGCGTACTCGCCCAGGGCCGGCCTACCGTGGTTTCCGACCTCGAGCACCTCGCCGACCTGCCCGCGGACGCGGTCGCTCGAGCGGACGTCACCGACGAGGAAGGCGAGCTCACGCGGGCGATCCTCCGCCTGGCCGGAGATCCGCCGACGCGGCACCGGCTCGGTGCGGCCGCCCGTGCCTTCGTCCTCCGCGAGCACTCTCCGGATCGGACCCGAGCCGCCTACGAAGACGCGCTCGCTCGGGCGCGGTCGCTTTCCCCCAACGCACCGCCCCTGGCCGGCCCATCTGGGCTGACTCGCTCCCTCTAGGCGCTGCGGGCGCTTTCCGCGGCCGGTCCCAGTGCCTTGCGCAGACGCGAGCGGACGTCGAGGGGAAGAGTGGTGAACTCGAGGCCGATACCGTACCGTCGGGCCTGGCCCGACGCTCCCAGCGTGCAGGCCGCGACCCGGGCTTCGACGTCGCCTTTGTGGCCTCCGACGATCAGTCGGAAGTTCAGGATGGCCTCGCGCTCCAGGGGCACCGGCGACTCGATCATCATCCCGAAGAGGCTGATGTTGACGAGCCGGGCACCCACCACGGAGACGGCGACGGCCAGCTTGTCGACGGGGGTGCGGGGGCCGCGGCGGCGCTCGAGCCCTTTCGGCCCGAAGCCCGCACCGGCGGTCACGGCAGCTCGAGCACCACGCGGAACCCGTAGTCGGCGTAGCGAAAGCCGGGGGGGAGGCTGCTCCGCGCGGAGGGAGAGGACCAGCGGACGCGGTGACGCCAGGAGCCGCCGCGGCTCGAGCGTCTTCCGTCTTCAGGCCCGGGGAGGGGCTCCACGGGATCGGGGACCACGACCGAGGCATCCGTCCGGTACCAGTCCAGGCACCACTCGTGAACGATCGTCCCCATGTCGAACAACCCGTAACCGTTGGGCAACCCGCGGCCGACCGTCCAGGGTCCGGAGAGAGGGCCCTCCGGGATCTCGCCGACGGGCACGGCTTCGCCCCAGGCCGTGGGAGCCGATTCGATCCCGCCCCGGGCCGCACGCTCCCACTCGGTCTCGGTGGGAAGCCGCCAGTGCCCGCCCGCCGTCCTCGAAAGCCATTCGCAGTAGGCCATGGCCTCGAACCACGTCACTCCAACCACCGGCTGCTCGGGGGAGAAGAACGCGGGATCGTTCCACCAGGGAGGCGACGAGACGCGGCCGGTGGCGAGATAGCGCGCATATTGGAGGTTCGTGACCGGCGTGCGGGCCATGCGAAACGCGCGCACCTCGACCTCGCGCACCGGGCGCTCGTCCGGACGGCCGGCGTCGGAGCCCATCAGGAAGCGACCGGCGGGCACTGGGATGGTGTAGGGGGCGGCCGTCTGCCGCCGGGCGACGAACGGGAGTGGACCGGTCGCCATGATCACTCCTGCAACGTTAAACGGTACCACAGTTGCGCAACACCCAAGGCAGCGAGTACCCTGAATGCTGTGGTTATGACTAGTTAGGGGTGATAGTATCACAAATTACTGGAAGGCACGCTTGCTAAATTTCCAGCCGAGGAGGGACATGCGAGCAGCCCTGGCCGCCACCCTGACCGCTCTCACCGCGGTGACGCTCGCGGCCGTGAAACCCGCCGTGATCACACCGGACGAGAAGGCGGCGGCGGCGGAGATACGGCCCGAAGGGATGCGGGCCGACATCCGGTTCCTCGCGGGAGACCTGCTCGAGGGGCGCGGGCCCGCCACGCGCGGAGATCAACTGGGGCGCGCCTACATCCAGGTCCGCATGGAAGCGATGGGGCTGGAGCCGGCCGCGCCCGCCGGCGGCTGGGAGCAGACCGTCGAGCTGGTGGGGGTCACCGCCTCCTGTCCGCCGGTGGTGAAGGTCGCACGCGGCGCGGAGAGCGTGGAGCTGCGCTTCCGGGAGGACTACATCGCGTTCTCGAACACTCCCGAGCCGCAGGTCCGCCTCGACGCCGCAGAGATCGTGTTCGTGGGCTACGGGATCACCGCCCCCGAGTTCGACTGGGACGACTACAAGGGAGCGGACCTGCGGGGCAAGGTCCTGCTCGTCATGAACAACGACCCGGAGGACGACCCCGCGCTCTTCGCGGGCAAGACCCGGCTCTACTACGGCCGCTGGGACTACAAGTACGACGTGGCGGCCCGCCTCGGCGCCGCCGGCGCGATCGTGATCCACACGACGCCCTCCGCGGGCTACAAGTGGCAGGTCGTCCAGACCTCGTGGACGGGCGAGCAGTTCAGCCTGCCCGCCGAAGCGCAGCCGTCGCTGCCGGTCAAGGCCTGGGCCACCGAAGAGGCGAGCCGCCGGATCGCCCGGCTGGGCGGGCAGGACCTCGACGCTCTGCGCGCGGCCGCGCAGAAGCGGGACTTCCGGCCCGTGTCCCTCGGGCGTCACGATCAACCTGACGCTGAAGAACGAGGTCCAGCGCCGGCCGACGCGCGAACGTGATCGGCCGGCTTCCGGGCAGCGACCCCGCCCTCGCCCCCGAAGCCGTGCTCTACACCGCCCATCACGACCACCTCGGGGTGAAGCCGGGGGCCCGGTCGGGCGAGGACGCGATCTACAACGGCGCGCTCGACAATGCCTCCGGGGTCGCGACCCTGCTCGCGATCGCGCAGGCCATGAAGGCGCTCCCCCAGCCGCCCCGGCGCACGATCCTGTTCGCGGCGGTCGCCGCGGAAGAGCAGGGGCTGCTGGGCTCGGAGTACCTGGCCGCGCAATCCGCCGATCCCGGCCGGCCGCATCGCCGCCGACATCAACATGGACGGGATGAACATCTGGGGCCGCACGCGCGACGTGGTGGCGATCGGCCTCGGCAAGTCGAACCTGGACGACTGGGTCCGGGCCCTCGCCGGAGCCCAGGGCCGTACGGTGGTGCCCGACCAGTTTCCCGACCGCGGCTCGTTCTACCGGTCCGATCAGCTCAGCCTCGCCCGGATCGGCGTCCCCGCGGCCTACTTGAAGTACGGCACCGACGTCATCGGGAAACCGGCGGGCTGGGGTCGGTCGAAGCAGGAGGAGTTCGAGGCCAACGACTACCACCAACCCTCCGACGAGCTGCGCGATTGGGACTTCACGGGGGCGGTGGAGGACACCCAGCTCCTGTTCTTCCTGGGGGTGAAGGTGGCCAACGCGACGCCGCTGCCTTCCTGGCGGGCCGGCGACGAGTTCGAGGCCCCCCGCAAGAAGGCCCTCGCGGCGCTCGGCCCGTAAGCCCCGCCGCTCCCCGCAGGTTTGAAGGGCGGCTCGTTTCGTGGTGACATCACGCTCCCATGCGTGCTCTCTGGCTGGAAAACCAGTCGTTGCGCTTCCGGGAGGACGTGCCCTTGCCCGCTCTCCCCTCCGGCGAGGCCCTCGTCCGGGTCCTCCTCGCCGGCGTCTGCAACACCGACCTCGAGCTCACCAAGGGCTATTACCCCTTCGCGGGCGTGCCCGGGCACGAGTTCGTGGGCCGCGTGGAGCAGGCCCCCGGTCACCAGGAATGGGTCGGCCGGCGGGTCGTGGGCGAAATCAACGCCGCCTGTGGGCGCTGTGCCGCTTGCCTCGCCGGTCGCCGCACGCACTGCGAGCGGCGTACCGTCCTCGGCATCGCGAAGCGGGACGGGGCCTTCGCCGAGTACCTGGCGCTGCCGGTCGCGAACCTGCACGCGGTTCCGGAGGCGCTCCCCGACGAGGCGGCGGTCTTCGCGGAGCCCACGGCGGCCGCGCTCCAGGTGCAGCAGCAGGTGCGCATCGGCGCGGGGGACCGCGTGGTCGTGATCGGGGCGGGCAAGCTCGGGAACCTGGTGGCGCAGACCCTCGCCACGACCGGCTGCGACTTGCTCGCGGTGGGTCGCAGCCGGTCGTCTCTGGACCTCCTCGCCGCCCGCGGAATCCGGACGGCCAGCGCCGTTGACCTCCCGCAACACCAGGCCGACGTCGCCGTAGAGTGCACCGGCAACCCCGAAGGCCTCGCCCTCGCCCGCAAGGCCGTGCGTGCCCAAGGCACGATCGTGCTCAAGAGCACCTACCACGGCGAGACGACGCTCGATTTCTCCGCGATCGTAGTGGACGAGATCACGCTCGTGGGATCGCGCTGCGGGCCCTTCGCCCCCGCGCTCGAGGCCCTGGCCGGCGGCGGGGTCGACGTGAGGCCGCTCGTCGACGCCCGCTACCCGCTGGCCCGCGGCCTCGCCGCATTCGATCACGCGGCGCGGCCGGGCGCGCTCAAGGTCCTCGTGGAATGCTGAACGTGGAGGAATCATGATCCGCTGCTCCCTGCTCGTCCTGCTCTCCCTGGCGGTTCCGGCCGGGGCCGCCGCCCGGCGTGCGTTCACGATCCCCGACCTCTATCGGCTGAAGAACGTGGAAGAGCCGGCGATCGCTCCCGACGGCCGCTCGATCGTCTACAAGCTCACGAGCTCGGACCTCAAGGCGGTGAAGCGCTGGTCCAATCTCTGGCGCCTGGGCCCCGACGGGGCGGACGATCAGGCCCTGACCTACGAGGACAAGGTCGACTCCGCGCCCGCCTTCTCCGCGGACGGCAAGGTCCTGGCTTTCCTTTCCACGCGCTCGGGCGACGCTCAGGTCTGGACCATGCGCACCTCGGGGGGCGAGCCCCAGAAGAAGACGGATTTCCCCGGGGGGATCGGCTCCTTCGTCCTCTCCGCCGACGCAAGGCGGATCGTCTTCGCCGCCGACGTCTGGCCGGAGTGCGGGGCGGACGCGGCCTGCAACAAGAAGAAGGACGAGGCCCGCGACAAGTCGAAGCTCAAGGCCCGGCTCGCCGACCGCCTGCTCTACCGGCACTGGAACGAGTGGCGCGACGCCAAGCGCGCTCACATCCTGCTCCTCGACACCGCGGAGGGGAGCCTGCGCGACCTCACCCCCGGCGACTTCGAGTCCCCCGTCTACACGGTGGGCGGGCCCCGTGGCTACGACCTCTCGCCGGACGGCAAGGAGCTGGTCTTCAGCTCGAACCGGGAGGCGGACGAGGCCTCGACCACCAACGCCGACCTGTGGGCGGTGGACACGGACGCGGACCCCGAGGCCCTGAAGGCGCCCCGCCGCCTCACCGCGGCCAACCTCGCCTGGGACGGCTCGCCCCTCTACTCGCCGGACGGCCGGCAGGTCGCCTACCGCACGCAGAAGGTGGCGGGCTGGGAGGCGGATCGGGCGCGCATCGCCGTCCACGACCGCTCGACGGGCGCCGCCCGCATCCTCACCGAGTCCTTCGACAACACGATCAACGACATCGCCTGGAGCGCCGACTCGGGGAAGATCTACTTCACGGCGGACGTAAAGGGCCGCACGCCGCTCCACCAGCTGGACGTCGCGAGCGGCCGCATCCGGGTCTTGAGCGACGTGGGCTTCCTCGACGCCTTCCAGGTGGCGCCGGACGGGACGTGGGCGGTCGTCGCCCGCCGGCGGATTGGGACACCGCAGGAGCTCTGGCGCATCGACCTCACGGGCAAGGCCGCGGGCAAGGAGCGCCGACTCACCACGCACAACGCGGCGGTGGAGGCGGAGGTCGACATCCGGCCCGCGGAGGAGATCTCGGTCCCGGGGGCGGGAGGGAAGCCGGTGCAGGTCTTCCTCGTCAAGCCCTCGGGCTTCGACCCCGCGAAGAAGTACCCGCTCATCCTGAACGTCCACGGCGGACCCCAGAGCCAATGGGCGGACGCCTTCCGCGGGGACTGGCAGGTCTATCCCGACTACGTGGTCGCCTTCCCCAACCCCCACGGGTCCACCGGCTTCGGCGAGGCCTACACCGCCGCCATCTCCGGAGACTGGGACGGCAAGGTGATGGACGACATCGAGAAGGTCACGGATGCCCTCGCCGCCCTGCCCTACGTGGACAAGGAGCGCATGGGCCTGATGGGCTGGAGCTGGGGCGGCTATGCGGTCATGTGGCAGCAGGGGCATTCCACGCGCTACAAGGCCATGGCCTCGATGATGGGCGTCTACGACCTGCGCTCGATGTTCAGCTCGACGGAGGAGCTGTGGTTCGCGGCCTGGGACCTGAAGGGCGCCCCCTGGGACAACCCGGACCTCTACCGCAAGGCCTCGGCGTCCGAGTACGTCAAGGGCTTCAAGACGCCCTGCCTCGTGATCACGGGCGAGAAGGACTACCGGGTTCCCTATACCCAGTCCCTCATGTTCTTCACCGACCTGCAGAGGCGCGGCGTCCCTTCGCGACTGCTCGTCTTCGAGAACGCGGGGCACTGGCCGGCCTGGTACGAGATGGCGCTCTACTACGCGGCCCACCTCGACTGGTTCCACAAGTACCTGGGGGGCTCGCCTTCGCCGTGGGATCCGAAGGAGCTCGCGCGGGGCGGACCCTTCTAACATTGACATGTAGTGCACATGTGAATATGTTTAACACATGTCAAAGATGATCCAGCTTCGGAACGTGCCGGACGCCCTGCATCGGAAGCTCAAAGCGAGAGCGGCCCTGGAGGGGTTGTCCCTGTCCGAGTACCTGCTCGGCGAGGTCCGCCGGGCGGCGGAGCGGCCGTCGCTCAGCGAGCTTCGGCAGCGCCTCGCCGAGAGAACACCGATCCAGCCCAGCCTCTCGCCCGCTCAGGCGCTGCGCGCCGAACGAAACGCCCGATGATCGTTGTCGATGCGTCGGCGATGCTGGAAGTCCTGCTCGCCACGCAGACCGGGGCCCGGGTCGAGGAGCGGCTCCTGGGCGCAGGCGAGTCGCTGCACGCCCCTCACCTGCTCGACGTGGAAGTCGCCCAGGTATTGCGCCGCTACGCCGCAGCCAAGGAGCTGACGCCGGAGCGCGGTCGGGAAGCCCTGGCCGACCTGGCGGATTTCCCCCTCCATCGGTACCCGCACGACGTCCTTCTCCCTCGAATCTGGGAGCTGCGGAGCAACGTCACGGCCTACGATGCCGCCTACCTCGCGCTCGCGGAAACCCTGGTCGCCCCCCTGGTGACGTGCGACGCGAGGCTTGCTTCGGCTCCACGCCATGCTGCTCGGGTCGAGGTCTACTGAAGCCTACCCGACGATGAACGTGGGGACGCTGCCCCCGCCCGCGCTCACGTTGATGATCGAGCTGCGGGAGGCGCGGGTCACCGCCCCCGCCTCCTCGCCCGCCACGTAGAACGGGTTGGTGTTCACCTTCAGGGGGACGAAGCGCAGCTCGCCGTTCTCGAACACCGGGAAAGGCTCCTCCGGGATCGTCACCCGCGCCTGCACCACCCAGGGCGCGCCCAGGGCGGAGCGGACTGCCGCCTCCCATTCCGCGGGCGGGGTCTCGTCGCCCACGTACACCGATTTCCCGCCGTAGGCGTGGGCGGGCTTCAGAACCAGGCGGGCCCGGTTCTCGAGGATGAACGGGACGAGGTCGACCTCGGCGCCATCCTTCCGCGTCCGCCGCTCCTCCACCTTGCGCGTCCAGGGCACGAGCCGGGCGAGGAAGGCCCGCCTCCTCGGCGCTCATCAACGAGGCGAATGCCTCGTCGGTGAGGAGGGCGAAGAAGGCCTTGTCCTCGGAGAGGCGGCAGCGGAAGCGAGTTGACGAACGGGCAGAGGCCGTCGCGGTAGGCGTTGAGGAACGCCCTGACCTCGTCCTCCCGTTCCACGAGCTCCGAGAGCACAGCGCGGCGGTAGACGACGTCGACTCGTTCAGAGGGCGTCCAGAGCTCGCCATTCCTTACCTCGAGGGCGCGCGGATCCACTAGCACGCATCGGGATCCGCGCGCTCGAGAGGGCCTCGCGCAGGATCTCCTGGTCCGCCCGCGTCTTCACGTCCGCCCAGTCCACGATGGCCACGAGGGGCATGTCCTTCCCCCCGCGCGCCCTCCAGGGGGCGAGGACGGCGCGCACGAGGGCTTCCTCGGACGAGCGATAGCCGACGGGAACCCGCGCGCCGAAAGCGCGGAAGAGCGGCAGCTCCTGGAACACGCGCGCCATGCGGTCGCTGTAACCGAAACCGGCGGGGGCGTCGCTGTTGATCTCGATGAACCGCGGCCCCGCCTCGGTGAGGAACGCGTCCAGGCGCGAGAGCACGACGTCCGGCTCGCCGGGATCGAGCATGACCCAGGGCGCCTCGGCCGCCGGGCGTGCCGAGGAAGGCGCAGAGCCGCCCCGCGTCGCCGTCGAAGGCGCGCGCGGGCGACGCGTACGGCCAGGTCCAGCAGGCGAGTCCCCGACGCGCAGAGCAGGTCCCAGTCGTCTCGCGCCACGAACTGCGGACGCAGGAGGCTGGGCATGGGCACGCCGTCGAACGTGATCCCTTCGCGAACGAATGCCTCGCGGAGCCACTCCGACTGCTCGCGCGCCGCCCCGGGATCGGCCTCGACCAGGCGGTGGTACTCGGCGACGGCTCGGGCAGCGGTCACGTGGGAAGATCCAACGGGAAGAAAGGGCCTCGGGCACGGATACTACTCCGTCCGGACGGAGTCGCTTGAGACTCTACTTGAGGTCCTTCCAAACGACGTGCCCCCCCACGATCGTGACGACCGGCCAGCCCTTCAGGGTCCAGCCCCCGAACGGCGTGTTGCGACCCTTGCTCGGCGAAGCGGGCGGGGTCGACCGTGCGCTTCTGCTGCAGGTCGAGCACGGTCACGTCCGCGGGCGCGCCGGGGGCGAGGGTGCCGCCGGGCAGGCCGAGGATGCGGGCGGGGTTCGTGGAGAGAAGGGCCACGAGCCGCGCGAGGTCGAGCAGCCCTGGCCGCGACCAGGCGGTCGAGGCAGAGGGCGACCGCGGTCTCCAGGCCCACGATGCCGAACGCGGCCTGGTCGTACTCCACCTTCTTGTCGTCCACGGTGTGGGGCGCGTGGTCGGTGGCGATGCAGTCGATGGTGCCGTCCCGCAGTCCCTCGACCACGGCCTGGCGGTCCGCCTCCGACCGCAGCGGCGGGTTCATCTTGGTGGAGGTGTCGTACTCGGTGTCCCTCACCGCCTGGTCGGTGAGCAGCAGGTGGTGGGGCGTGGCCTCGGCGGTGACCCGCACGCCCGCGCGCCTTGCCCCGGCGCACCGCGTCCACGGACGCCGCCGCGGAGAGGTGGGCGATGTGGACCCGGCCCCCGGTCAGCTCGGCGAGCAGCGACGTCGCGCTCCACCATGATCGTCTCCGCCGGCGGCCGGGTACGCCGCGCAGGCCGAGCAGCGTGGACACCGGCCCCTCGTTCATCGCGGCCTTCTCGGTGAGCGTGGGCTCCTCGCAGTGGTCGATCACGGGCAGGTCGAAGGCCTGCGCGTACTCGAGGGCCCGGCGCATCATGCGCGCGCTGGCCACCGGCCGGCCGTCGTCGGAGACCGCCACGCAGCCCGCCTCCCGCAGGTCGCCGTACTCGGCCAGCTCCTCGCCCCGCGAGCCGCGGCGTGATGGCGCCGATGGGATAGACGCGCACGACGCCCTCGGACCGCGCCTTCTCCAGGATCGCGCGCGTGATCCCGGCGTGGTCGTTCACGGGGTCGGTGTTGGGCATGGCGCAGACCGCGGTGAAGCCGCCCGCGGCGGCGGCCCGGGTGCCGGTGGCGATCGTCTCCTTGTCCTCGCGGCCCGGCTCGCGCAGGTGGGTGTGCAGGTCGATGAAGCCCGGGCAGACCACGAGCCCCGTGACGTCGACCACCTCGGCGCCCTTGGCCGCGAGGCGCGGCCTCGACCTCCGGCGACCCTGCCCGTCCTCGAGGAGCACGTCGAGGTCCCGTCGTCGCGCGCGGCGGGATCCACGACGCGCCCGCCCTTGAGGAGCAGCCGGCTCACGACGCGGCCTCCTGCGTCCCGCCCAGGAGCAGGTAGAGCACGGCCATGCGCACGGCCACGCCGTTCGTCACCTGGTCGAGGATCACCGAGTAGGGCCCGTCGGCCACCTCGCTCGCGATCTCCACGCCGCGGTTCATGGGGCCGGGGTGCAGGATGAGCACGTCCTTCTCGCGCGCGCTTCACCCGCTCCTCGGTGAGGCCGAAGCGCGCGTGGTACTCGCGCGTGGTGGGGAAGAAGCCGCCGGTCATGCGCTCGAGCTGGATGCGCAGCATCATGATCGCGTCCGCCCCCTCCACCGCCTCGTCGATGCGGTGGGTGACGGGCGCCAGGGCCTCGATGCCCGGCGGCATCAGCGTGGGGGGCGCGCACAGCACCACCTGCGCCCCCATCTTCGTCAGCAGCCAGAGGTTCGAGCGCGCCACCCGGCTGTGCAGGATGTCGCCCACGATCGCCACCCGCAGCCCCTTGAGGCGGCCCTTCCGCTGGCGCAGGGTGAGGGCGTCGAGCAGCGCCTGGGTGGGATGCTCGTGCGCGCCGTCGCCGGCGTTCACGATCGCGCGAGCGGCAGTGCCGGGCCAGGAAGTGGGGCGCGCCCGAGGAGGCGTGCCGGATCACGATCATGTCCGGGTTCATGGCCTCCAGGTTCTTGGCGGTGTCGAGCAGCGTCTCCCCCTTCTGACGCTGGAGGTGGCGGTGGCGATGGAGAGGCTGTCCGCGGAGAGCACGCGCTCCGCGACCTCGAAGGACGAGCGGGTGCGGGTGCGAGGCCTCGTAGAAGAGGTTGACCACGGTCTTGCCGCGCAGGGTGGGGACCTTCTTGATGGGCCGGTCCAGGACCTCCTTGCAGGGCGTCGGCGGTGTCGAGGATGGCCAGGATGTGGGAGGGCTCGAGGGGCTCGATGCCGAGGAGGTGGCGGTGCGGATAGCCGCTCATCGCGCCTTCCGCCGCTTGCCCTTCGCGGGGGCGCGCTTCGGGGCGGCCCGCTCCAGGAGCACGACCCGGTCCTCGCCGTCCTCCTCCGCGAGCAGCACCTGGACGACCTCGTCCCGGGCCGTGGTCAGGGTGCTTGCCCACGTAGTCGGCGCGGATGGGCAGCTCGCGGTGCCCGCGGTCCACCAGCACCGCCAGCTCGATCCGCGCGGGCCGGCCGAAGTCGATCAGCTCGTCGAGGGCCGCGCGCACCGTGCGCCCGGTGAAGAGCACGTCGTCCACCAGCACCACCGTCCGTCCGTCGATCGAGAAGGGGATGTCGGTCCCCTTCACCACCGGCTGGGCGGCGATGGTCGTGAAGTCGTCGCGGTAGAGCGTGATGTCGAGGGTGCCCACCGGGGGCTCCACCCCCGTGGCCTCCCGGAGCTCGCGAGCGAGGCGACGGGCGAGAGGGACGCCGCGGCTGCGCACGCCCACGAGGGCGACCGCCTTCATGTCGGGGTGCCGCTCCACGATCTCGTGGGCGATCCGCGCGAGCGTCCGCGCCAGGCGCGCCGCGTCCATGAGCTCGACCTCTGGCCCGTAGCGACGGGGCGCCCATCAGCGCACCACCTGGCCGCCGTCGGGGACCGGACGCTCGGGAATGAGGAGAGCGTTCTCGCCCTTGCCCGTTGTCGGCGGTCAGGACCACCACCTCGCAGAGGAGGCCGGCCACCTGCTCGGGGCGGGAGGTTGACCACCGCCGCCACCTGCAGGCCGACGAGGTCGTCGGGCTCGTAGAGGTCGGTGAGCTCCGCGCTCGCCGACCGCGTGCCGAGCTCTCCGAACGCGATGCGAAGGGCGAGGGCGGGCCGCTGCGCGCCCTTCAAGGGCTCGGCGGCAACGATGGTCCCGATGCGGACGTCAAGGCCAAGGAATGCTTCGAGGCTGGCCAAGCCCGGGGATCGTACCCCGAGCCGCGGAGCGGGACAAGGGAAGCCCTGGACAGCCTCTAGTCCGGAGCCCATAGCTTGAGGGTGGGGAGGCCGAGGCGCCCCGCCGCCACGTGCAGGGTGAACAGGAGAAGGAAAAGCGCCGCGGGCGCCGCCGGGTGCCGGTCGACTCTCTGCGCGACCCGGCGCAGTCCTCCCCAGGTGCGGAGCGCCACGACGGCGCCCCCCGCCCCCAGCGCGTAGTACGCGGGGAAGACGTAGCGGTCGGCCCTCCGGTCGGAGAGGCTGAAGAGCAACAAGTAGAGCGCGGCCACGGCGAGGACGAACCCGAGACCACGCCGGGCCTCGGACCGCGTCTCCAGATCCTCGTTCGCGGCGCGAACGCCCGTTCCTCGATGGAATGCGGCCACGAGGAGGGCCACGCTCCACGGGAAGGGGAACCAGAAGAGGCGCCCCAGGTACCAGACGAGGTTGAGCACCTTCTGGACGAGGAGAGCTGCCGAGTGCGGAGCGGCGGCGAGACCGAGCTGGCGCGTGAGGTAGTCCGACAGGAATGGCTGGCCGGTGGCCCGCCGGTAGAGCAGCTCGTAGGCCACCACCGTGAGGCCCGTGGCCGCCACCGCCGCCGCCAGCCCCCACCATGCCCGGCGATCCCCGCTTGCGATCCGGACCTCGTTCGAGCCGGCCGCGTCGCGACGGGCGAAGAGCCAGAGGGCGCACACGACGGGTCCGAGCAGGCCGAGCACGCCCTTCACGAGGACGAGCGCCATGAGGCTGGCCGCGGTGAGGCCGGCCCATGCTCTCCGGCTTCGCGAGCGCTCCGTCCCCAGGAGGGCGAGGACGAGCAGGAGCAGCACGGCCTGTTCCTGGTTGGCGCGAACCCGAAAGGTGAAGGCGATGGGCAGGAGTTGCAGCATCCACGTGAGGGCGCGGCCCTCCTCGGTCGTGACCACCGCGGAAGCGAGGCGGGCGAGGAGCACCAGGCTGAGGACCTGGTAGCCGGTATTCACGGCGTAGGCCGCCTGCTCCGCCGGATAGCCGAGCCGCGCGAGCAGGGCCGGAGGCCAGAAGGCCCCCGCGGGGTGCTCCCGGTAGAGGCCCTGCATGTACCAGCCCGGCGGCCACTCCGGCGCGATCCAGCGAGCGAGGGGCTCCGCGGACAAGCGGGTCGCGAGCTGCGCGTAGAGCACGGAGTCCGCGTCGCGGGAGGAGAAGCGGAGCGACGGAAGAATGAGAGCGACGAGGGCGAGGGCCGCGCCCCACGCGAGCGCCTCGCGTCGGCCGCGACCCCTGGGGACCGCGAGCGTCAACCCCCGTCCTCTCCGACGATGGCCCGCACCGCCGCCTCGCGATCCGCGAAGCTCGAGAGGAGCGCGTCGGGGGCCACCGCGCTCAGCTCCCGGGGGGTCGTCCGGCCCGTGGCCACCGCCACCGCGCGCACGCCGAGGTGCCGGCCGCACAGCACGTCGTGGATCGAGTCGCCCACGATCACGATCTCCTTTCCCGCGAAGGAAACGCCCACGGCCGCCCGGGCCCGCAAGACTGCCACCTCGGGCAGGCGGTGGCGGTTCTCGTGGTCGGAGCCGAAGGCCCCGAACCGAAAGTAGCGGTTCGCGTCGAGGGGGGCGAGCTTGAGGCGGGCGTTCGGCTCGATGTTCCCGGTGAGGAGGCCGAGGGTCACGCGGGGGTCCGCGGCCAGCGCGGCGAGGAGCGCGGAGACGCCCGGTTTCTCCCGCACGTGCTCGGGGCGGAGCCACTCGTGGAGCAGGACGCGGTAACGCTCGATCAGGCCCGGCAAGCGCGCGTCGATCTCGGGGTCCGGGAAGCCGGCCCCCCGCATGAGGTCGCGCACGATCTGCTTGTCCGTCTTCCCCGAGTAGTCGTAGCGATCGGCATCGCCCACCGTGCCGAAGACCTCCTCGAGGGCGGCCGTGAAGGCGCGGGCGGACACCCCGCCCGCCGAGAGCAGGGTGCCGTCGATGTCAAAGAGCACGAGCCGCCTCACGGCCCCTCTTCGGGGAGGGGCGGGAGGTCCTCGAGCGGCGAGCCCGCGGTGACGGGCGAGATGGCGAGGCTCTCGTAGCTGGGGATGAACGTGACCGCGTGGCGGCGGGCGAAGTCGGGGTCGAGCATCTCGGTGAGGACACGCCCTTCCATGTCCCGGGCCACGGGCAGTCCGTACAGGTAGAGGATCGTGGGGGCGATGTCGAGGACCGAGGCCCTCTCCACTTTCGCCTCCGCCCGGATCCCGTCCCCCACCGCGAACAGGTAGCCGTCGGGGGCGGCGGCGTGGGTGCCGCTCGGCTGCTCGGGGCCCAGCAGGCCTCGGAGCAGCCGCCGCCAGAGGGACACCGGCTCCATCCCGAATCCCGACACGACCATCAGCACCTCTCCCGGCCGAAGGCCCTGCGCAAGCTCTCCCACCCACTGCCCCACCAGCGCCTCGTAGCGGTCGAGCACGCGGCCGAATCGGCGGACGTCGGCGGGGCGGACGTCCCCGAAGCGGTCGGGATGCGCGAAGCGGTAGAAGGCGTGGCTGGCCACGTCGAGGCCGTTGACGTAGGTGGCAAAGAAGGCCGGGTCGTACACCGAGCGCAGGAGCGAGCCCGCCCGCTGGTAGGTCAGGTCGGGGGCGAGGGCCTCCTCCACCAGGGCGCGCCGCCAGGGGCCGCTCCGCGCCGGATCGTCGACGAACTCGGCGAGGAACGCGGGATCGACTTCGGACGGGCGGACCGTGCGCGCCTGGGCCTCCTTCAGCAGGTCGGGCGGGAAGAGCGTGGTCGCCGCGCGCGTCGGATCGTCCCGCAGCAGGTGGAAGTAGGGGGAAAGCATGAAGCCCTGCACGCGCTCCGGGGGGTAGGTCCCCCACAGGCGCACCATCCCCGTGGGGATGCCGAACGCGTTGAGCGCGTCCCAGAGCGCCCGGCGGCGGCGCGAGGCCGACGTGACGGGGCGACGGGAGACGAGCCCCGTGCGCTCGAGCAGGCCGACGAACGCCCCCTTGGGGAGCAGCTCGAACGGGCGGACGGAGCCGAGGACGTGGTAGGTGGAGAAGCTCTTGATCCCGTGATCGCGCGGCAGGCAGCCCGTCACGATCGAGGTCCAGATCGGCGGGCCCTCCGTGGGCCGCAAGGTGGCGAGGGGGCCGGACGCACCCCGCCGGGCCAGCCGGGAAAGAGCGGCCAGGGGCCCGCGATCCATCCCGTCCTCGACCTGGGCTGGCCCGAGGCCGTCCACGCCGAACAGGATGACGCGCCGCACCGGGCGCACCGTGTCGGTGGCGACGGGGACGGGGGCCGGTCGCGCTTGCGGAGCCGGTCGCAGGGCCAGGGGCACCGCGAGCGTGGCCGCGGGGGCAAGCACCGCGAGCGCGGCGGCAATGGCGCGCGGGCGGAGCGGGAACATGAGGGCGTCGACACCCACTGCCAACATCACCAAGACCGCGCCGGTTACGACGAAGCAGGACACGAACAGCCCCCGCAGCGCGGGAAGGGGGATCGAATGGCGGTAGCTCAGGAGGTTGAACCAGAAGAGCGCGGCGGTGGCGAGCACGGCGAGGAAGGAGAAGGAGAACAGCCAGGGATGGCCCTCCACCATCGGCCCGTAGGCGCGCGGCCACCAGCGGAAGGCGTTGCCGAGCAGGGCGACGGAGGAAAAGACGAGGGCCAGGGCGAGCGCGTAGGGCAAGAACAGCCCGACCAGCAAGGAGAGTCCGTCCGCGGAGGGCGTGCGCTCGGGATTGAGGTAGAGGGTGAGGACGACCAGGTTGGCGGCGAGCAGGGAGCCGGCCCACGCTGCGCTCGCCGGCGTCCTTCCCCGCATTCCGCCCGCAGCCTACCAGGGAACACGCGGCGGCGGTTATCATTGGCGCGGATGCCCGCCAACCGGCCGGCTCCCCTGGTGCGGCGCGAGCCGCTCGAGGGCGCCTACGTCCTCCTCACCTTTCGCCATCCCGAGGTCGCGCGCGAAGCGCGGGCCGGCCAGTTCGTGATGATCAAGGCCGGCCTGTCCGCGGAGCCGCCGCTGCGCCGGCCCTTCTCGATCATGACCGTGGACCCCCGGGAAGGGACGTTCACTCTCTTCCTGAAGCAGGTAGGGGAGGGGACGCGCGCGCTGGCCGCCCTGTCCATCGGCGAGGTCGCGCAGTGCCTGGGCCCGCTCGGCCACGCCTTCGCTCCCCCGCCCGCGGAAGCGGAAGCGGTGCTCGTGGCCGGGGGCTACGGGATAGCCCCCTTTCGGCTCTTCGGCGAGGAGCTGGAGCGCGCGGGCCGGCGCGGGCGGCTCTTCTACGGGGGGCGGTCGGCCCAGGACCTCCAGCTCCGCGACCGCTTCCGCGACCTCTCGATGCCCGTCGTCCTGGCCACGGAGGACGGGAGCCTGGGCGAGAAGGGACGGGTCACGGCCCCCCTCGAGGCCTACCTCGACTCGCGGCCCGGGCCCGTGCGACTCCACGCCTGCGGGCCGGACGCGATGATGCACGCGGTGGCCCGGGTGGCGGCGGCCCGCGAGCTGCCCGCCCAGGTGAGCCTGGATCCCTGGATGGGCTGTGGGATCGGGACGTGCCTTGGCTGCGTGGTGTGGATCCGGCGCCCGGGAGAGGCGCGCGCCAAGTACCGCTGCGCCTGCACGGAAGGCCCCGTGTTCGAAGCCTCCACCGTGGTGTGGCCCGCGTGAACCTCGCGGTCGAGATCGCGGGCCTCCGCTTCAAGAACCCCTTCATCGCCGCGTCCGGCACCTTCGGCTACGGGGTCGAGTACGAGGGGATACTCGACTTGTCCATCCTGGGCGGCCTCGTCTCCAAGGGCCTCTACCTCGAGCCGCGCGACGGCTGCCCCACCCCGCGCCTCGTGGAGACGCCCTCCGGCCTGCTCAACGCCATAGGCCTGCAGGGCGTCGGGGTCCGCAACTTCGTCCGCGACGTCCTGCCCCGGCTGAGTCGCTTCGACACGGTCGTGCTCGTCAACGTCTGCGGGGACACCGTGGAGGAGTACGCGGAGGTGACTCGGATCCTGGACGGCGCGCCCAGCGTGGCCGGCCTGGAGATCAACATCTCCTGCCCGAACGTCGAGAAGGGCGGCATCGCCTTCGGCGGCGACCCCCGCATGACGCACGACGTGGTGGCGGCGGTGCGCAAGGCGACGCGGCTTCCCGTCATCCCGAAGCTCTCGCCCAACGTGGCCGACATCACCGTGTTCGCCCGCGCCTGCGAGGAGGCAGGGGCGGATGCCCTCTCCTGCATCAACACGCTGCTCGGGCTCGCCGTCGACGTGGACACCCGCCGGCCGAAGCTCGCCTTCGGGACGGGCGGGCTCTCCGGTCCCGCCATCCGGCCCATCGCGGTGCGCATGGCCTGGCAGGCGGCGCGCGCCGTGAAGATCCCCGTGATCGGCATCGGCGGGATCTCGAGCGCGCGCGACGCGCTCGAGTTCCTGATCGCGGGCTGCCGGGCCGTGCAGATCGGCACCGCCAACTTCGTGGATCCCGGGCTCTACGAGCGGCTGCTCGCCGAGCTGCGGGCCTACCTCGAGCGACAGGGTCTCGACGACGTGAACCGGGTGGTCGGGACGCTCGAGTTCCCGGTTCGGAGCCCTATTAATAAGGAGGGGGAGTGAAAGCGCGCGAACGGCTGATCGTGGCCCTGGACGTGCCGGAGGAGGCGCTGGCGATGGTCCTCGTGGACGCGCTGGCCGGCCAGGTCGGCATGTTCAAGGTGGGCAACCAGCTCTTCACCGCCGCCGGTCCCGACGTGGTGAGGCAGATCGTCGGCCGCGGCGAGCACGTGTTCCTCGACCTGAAGTTCCACGACATCCCGAACACGGTGGCGGGGGCGGTGGCGAGCGCGTCCCAGCTCGGCGTCTCCCTCCTCACCGTGCACGGCCTCGGGGGCAAGGCCATGCTCGAAGCGGCGGCGGGGGCCCTGCCCGCGATGGGGATGCGACTCCTGGCGATCACGGTCCTCACCAGCCACGACGAAAAGAGCCTGGGCGAGGTTGGCATCGCCCGGCCGCTCGCCGAGGAGGTGCGCGAGCTGGCCCGTCTGGCCCGCTCCGCGGGCATCGACGGGGTCGTGGCCTCGCCGCACGAGGTCACACTCCTCCGCGAGGCATGCGGAAAGGACCTGTTGATCGTGACGCCCGGGATCCGGCCCGCCGGGGCACGGGCGGGAGACCAGGCGCGGGCGGCCACTCCCGCCGCCGCCCTCGCCGCGGGCGCCGACTACCTCGTGGTGGGCCGGCCGGTCACAGAGGCCAAGGACCCTGCGGCCGCGGCCCGCGCGATCGTCAAGGAAATGGAAGCGGTGCACGCTTGAGGAGGACACTCCTCCTGGTACTCGTCATGGTGTCCGCCCGATCTGCCGGAGCCGAGCCCGCCCAAGCCGATCTCGTCCTGCGCGGCGGCGCGGTCTTCGTGGCCAAGGGACGGCCGAGAGCCACCGCCATCGCGGTGGCGGGAGGACGTGTGCTGGCGGTGGGGAGTGACGCCTCGGTGGCGGACCGCATCGGGCCGAAGACCCGTGTCGTCGAGCTGGGGGGCCGGCTCGTCGTCCCGGGATTCAACGACGCGCACGTCCACCTGCTCGACGGCGGGTTCGGCCTCTTGTCCGTGGACCTCCGGGACGCGAAGGACGAGGCGGAGTTCGGGCGCCGCATCGGCGCCTACGCCCGGACGCTCCCGAAGGGGGCGTGGATACAGAACGGCAACTGGGACCACGAGGGGTGGCCGGGCCAGGCCCTCCCCACGCGGAAGCTGATCGATCCCGTGACCCCGGACAACCCCGTGTTCGTCAACCGCCTCGACGGTCACATGGCCCTCGCGAATTCGCTCGCCCTCGAGCGCGCGGGGATCACGCGCGACACGAGGGACGTCCCCGGGGGCACGATCGTCCGCGACGCGACCGGCGAGCCCACGGGCATCCTCAAGGACAACGCCCAGGACCTCGTGAGCCGCGTGATCCCCGACCCCTCGCGGGAGATGAACCTCCGGGCGGCGCGGGCGGCGCTCGCGGAGGCGGCCCGGGTCGGCGTGACGTCAATCCAGGACAACTCGTCGATCGACGCCCTGCCCACCTACATGGATCTCCGCGCCCGGGGGGAGCTGACGGCACGCCTCAACGTCTGGCGTCCCATCTCGGCGCTGGGACCGCTGAAGGAGAGCGGGGTGCGCTCGGGGCTGGGCGACGACTGGATACGCGTGGGCGCCCTCAAGATCCTGTCCGACGGGGCCATGGGCTCGGGCACGGCCGCCTTCTTCGAACCGTATGCCGACGACCCTGCGACGAGCGGGCTCCTTCTCTATCCGATCCCGGAGCTGGAGCGCCTGATCCTGGAGGCGGATGCCGTCGGGTTCCAGCTGGCGGTCCACGCGATCGGCGACCGGGCGAACAGCCTCGTGCTGGCCGCGTTCGAGAAGGCCGTCCGGGCCAACGGCCCCCGCGACCGGCGGCTGCGGATCGAGCACGCCCAGGTGGTGCGCAAGGCCGACCTCGCGCGCTACAAGGCGCTCGACGTCATCGCCTCGATCCAGCCGTCTCATTGCATCGACGACATGCGCTGGGCGGAGAAGCGGATCGGCTCCGTCCGGGCACGGGACTCGTACAACTTCAGGTCCTTCCTCGCCGCGGGCGTGCGCGTGGCCTTCGGCACCGACTGGTTCGTGGAGCCGCTCGATCCCCGCCTGGGCCTCTACGCGGCCGTGACCCGCGAGCTCCCGGAGGGCGGCCCCGCGGGGGGCTGGCTCCCGGAGGAGAAGATCTCCCTCGAGGAGGCGATCGACCTCTACACGCGCGGCTCGGCGTACGCGGAGTACACCGACACGGACAAGGGCACCCTCGAGGTAGGCAAGCTCGCCGACCTCGTGGTCTTCGAACGGAACCTGTTCGAGATCCCGGCTCGCGAGATCCTGAAGGCTCGGGTGGACCTGACCCTGGTCGGCGGGCGCGCCGTCTTCGAGCGCTGACTCGCTCCGTCAGCCCTGACTTGACCCTCTCCGAGCAGCGGTGATACCTTGAAGTTGAAAATGGATTTCATTTTCAAGTTCTTTGGGGGGATCGGGCGGCTCGGGCGAATCGCCCCCCTGGGCGTGGGAATGGCCCTTTTCGGCCTCCTCGGCTGCGCCGCCAGCCCGCCCGCGGCGAGCTCATCCAAGGGGGTGGACGGCGGGGACGCGCAGCGGCTCGTGGCCCTCGTGGACTACATCGGCGGGGACTACGGGGGGGCGGTCAGGGGCGGGCAGGTCGTGAGCCCGACGGAGTACGAAGAGCAGCTCCGCTTTGCCGCGGATACGGGGAAGATCGCCAAGGGACTGCTGGGCACGGCCGCCTCGAACGATCCCCTCCTCGTCGCCCTCGCCGATCTCGAGTCGCTCGTCCGGAGGAAGGCGGAGCCGGCGGTCGTGGGTCGTGCCTGCCGCTCCGTGCGCGAAGAGGCGGTGGCCCGCTTCGGCCTGCGGACGATGCCCTTCGAGCGGCCGTCGCTCGAACGGGCCCAGGTCCTCTACGCACAATCGTGCGCGACCTGCCACGGCGAGAAGGGCGAGGCCGGTACCGAGCGCGCGAGGACGCTCGACCCGCAGCCCGCCCGCTTCAAGGACCCGGCGCGGTTGGGCCTGCTCAGCCCCTACCGCATCTACAACGCCCTGACCTTCGGCGTCCCCGGTACGGGCATGGCGTCCTTCGACACCCTGTCCCCCGGCGAGCGCTGGAGCCTCGCTTTCTACGTCTTCCGCCTGGGCCACGAAGGCGACGCGGTGGGCGGGCCGGCGGCGATGACCCTGGCCGACATGGCCTCGCGCACCGACGCCGAGATCCTGGAAGCGCTGCGGGCGGAGGGCAGCGGCGACCCCGCGCCCACCCTCACCTACATCCGCCGCGAGGCCGCGTTCACGGAGCCTCCCGCGGGAGTGGGGATCGACCGCACGCGGACGATGGTGCGGCGCGCGGTGGCGAGCTACGAGGCCGGGCGGCGAGAGGAAGCGGACCGTCTGGTCCTGGACGCCTACCTGCAGGGCTTCGAGCCCCTCGAGCCGCGCCTGCGCGGACGCGATGCGGAGGGGACGCTGGCGGTGGAGACGGGTTTCCACGGCCTCCGCGCGGCCATGAGCCGCGGCGACGGATCCGGCGAAGTCCGGGCCCGCGGCCAGGTCCTGGACCGCCGCCTCCGCGAGGTCGGCGAAGGCGGGCGCCGCGCCGTCCCCTTCGCGGCGTCGCTCCTGATCTTCCTGCGCGAGGGCATCGAGGCCGCGCTTCTCGTGGCCGCGCTTCTCGCCGGCCTGCGGCGTCTGGGCCGTCCCGACGCGGCCCGCTACGTCCACGCGGGCTGGCTGCTCGCCATCCCCGCCGGCCTCGCCACCTGGTGGATCCTCGACCGCCTCATCTCGCTGGGAGCGGAGCAACGGGAGCTGCTGGAGGCGGGAGTCGGCCTCCTCGCCGCGGCCGTCCTCTTCTTCGTCAGCTTCTGGATGATCTCGAAGGTCGAGTCCCGCCACTGGATCGGCTACCTGCAGGGCCAGCTCGAGGAGAACCTGTCGCGGGGACGGCTGCTCACCCTCTCCGGCCTGGCCTTCCTCGCCGTGTATCGAGAGGCCGCGGAGACCGTCCTTTTCACCCAGGCGCTCCTCCTCGACGCCGAGGCCCAGAAGGTCCAGGTCGTCTGGGGCGCCCTCGCCGGTCTCGCCCTCGTTGCGGGGGCCGCGGTGCTCCTGAATCGCACCGTCCGGCGCCTGCCCCTCGGGCCCTTCTTCGCCGTGTCCAGCCTGCTCCTGTGCGGCCTGGCCATCTCGTTCGCCGGCTCTGGGATCTACGAGCTGGTCGCCGCCGGCTACCTGCGCCCACGCCCGGTCTCTTTTCCCGAGGTCCCCTGGCTGGGGATCCATCCCGACCTGACCGGCCTCGCCGTCCAGCTCGTGATCGTGCTCGTGATCGCGGGGGCGGGCCTGCTCACCGTCTGGAGACGGCCGGTGACGAACGGCCGCGTTCCTTCCTGAGCCCACCCCTCCTCGTCCTCCTCGGCAAGCCGGACTGCGGCCTCTGCCGCGAGATGCGCGAGGTCGTGGAGCGCGCCCTCCCTGCGTTAGGCGCACGGCTCGAGGAGCGGGACATCACGCAAGACCCGGAGCTGGAGCGCCGCTACGTGTTCGAGATCCCGGTGCTGCTGTTCGAGGGGCGCGAGGTCGCGCGGCACCGCGTCACCGCGGACGAGCTGCTGCCGAAGCTGCGGGCGGTCGGCTTCCGCTCCTGAACCGCCGGCCCTCGGGGCGTGAGTGCTTCGATTCGCTACTTCTTCGCGGCTGCTTCCGGCGGATCCGACACCGGGACGTCCCGCACGACCTTCCACGTGCCGTCCGCCCCCTTCTGCCAGACCACCACGTAGCTCCCCTTCTCCGTCGCCGGCTTCTTCTTCGGGTCGCTCATGGTCAGCGCGTAGGGGCCCGTCTCGTAGGCGAGGTCGCCCGAGCGTGCCACCACCACCTTGGTCGGCTCGAAGGTGAGCGAGAAGTTGGGGTCCTGCATCATGCCGCCGATCGCCTCGCGAATGGCCGCTTTCCCGCTGACGTCGGGAGCGCGCTCGAGCATGATCACCGCGTCCTCGGCATAGAACGAGGCGAACTTGTCCGCGTCCTTTGCCTGTGCGGAAGCGGACCATTCCTTGACCGCGGCCTGGATCGCGGCTTCGTCCGCGGCCCGGGTATCGGGCGGGGGCGGCGGTGCCGCCTTGGGGGGCTCTGCACAACCGACGACGGCCAGGACACCCACCAGGACACCGAATCGGGCAAACGCAGGCATGGTTTCCTCCTTGAGAAGCGGCAACCTTGCTCCGCCCCGCCGGGGATGTCAACCCGCCAGTGCTTCGCGCACCTTCCGGGCGAGGACGTCGGGCGAGAACGGCTTCTGCAGGAAGGCGGCGTCTCCCACGAGGAGGCCGTCCGGGGCGGAATCGTCCGTGCTGCGGCCCGACAAGAACAAGACCTTCGTCTCGGGCCAGGCCCGGGCCAGGCGCCGGGCCAGCTCGGGGCCGCTCATGTCGGGCATCACGACGTCCGTCACCACCAGATGGACGGGGCGGGGGTATCGCTTCTGGAGCAGGAGCGCGTCCTCTCCCTGGCTCGCCTCGAGCACGACGTAGCCCTCGCCTTCCAGGATCTCCCGCTCCACCAGGCGAACGGCTTCGTGGTGCTCAACGAGCAGGACCGTTTCCGAGCCACGGGGCAGCGGTTCCGGGGCGGCCCGGGCGGCGGGCCGCGTCTCGGCGGGCGGGGCCAGGACTTGCCGCCGGCTGAAGGCGAGGAGCTGCTGGGTGAGCGCCCTGGCTCGCTCCGCCGCGCCCAGGAGCTCTTCGAGGTGCCGCCCGAGGGACGCATCCGGACCCGCCTGACGGCGGGCCAGCTCGCCGCGGCTGGTGATGACCGTGAGCAGGTCGTTGAAGTCCTGGGCCGCTCCCCCCGCGAGCTTGCGAACCGCTTCCAGCCGGTCCGACTGCCGCAGCTGGCGCTCGAGGTCTCGCGACTGGGTGACGTCGCGAAAGCTCCACACCCGGCCTCTCGCCTCTCCGTCCTGACGGTGGGGAATGGAATAGCGCTCGAAGGTCCGGCCGTCCTTGAACTCCAGCACGTCGAAGGCTTCGGCCTCCGGCTGCAAGTAGAGCTCGCGCACCTTGCTCAGGAACTGCTCCGGGTCCTTGAGCTGGTCGAGGACGTGGGCGACGAGGGCGGTGTCGTCGCGCATGGTCAGCATCGGACGAGGGATCCGCCAGAGCTCGGCGAACCGCCGGTTGAACGACACCACCTGCCCCCCGTGGTCTACGACCAGTATCCCGTCCGCGGTGGAATCGAGGGTGGAGCGCAGGAGGGACACGGTTCGCTTCATCTCCTCCTGCGCGCGATGGCGCTCCAGGGCGGCCACGACCTGCCGCGCCGCGAAGGTCAGGATCTCCTTGTCCCGTTCTCCGTAGGCCGCGATCTCCGGCCGCCCCCGAACCACCAGGGCCCCCAGGGTCTTCTCTGCGGACTTGAGGGGCACCCCGAGCCAGCTCCCCCGGGGATCGTCGGCGGCCTTGCCCGGGTTCGGAACCAGGAAGGGCTCGCCCGTCTCCAGGACGAGCTGCGTCCACGTATCCGCGTCCTGCCGCGGCTCGGGCGCGATCGTCGCCTCCCCGGCGAGGTAGCGGCAGCTCACGGCGCCCGACGCCAGGTCGCGGAGCACCACCCGGAAGCTCTTCGCCCCCATGAGCTCGCGGAGCGTCGTTCCGATCCCCGCGTAGAGCTCGGCCATGTCGGTGGAGGCCTGGGCTCTCTCCGCCACGAGCAGGAGCGCCGATCGCAGGGCCTCGGCTCGCTTGCGCTCGGTGATGTCCCGGACCACTCCCGTGAAGGTGGACCGGCCCTTGCTCCCGGCCTCCCCGAACGAGATCTCCACCGGGATCTCGCGGCCGCCCTTGTCGCGCGCCACGAGCTCCACGGCCTGCCAGTCCACGTGCTTGCGGCCGGTGGCGACGTAACGCGCGAGGGAGGCTTCGTGACGTCCCCGGAGCCCTTCGGGCATGAGCATGGTGAGGCTCTGGCCCAGCATCTCCGAGGCGGCGTAGCCGAACATCCTCAACGCGCTCGTATTCACGTAGAGGATCCGGCTCTGCGCGTCGATGGTGATGACGGCGTCGGCGATGGTCTCGGCAAGGAGGGGGCCGGCCTCCCGGGCCAGGCGGAGGGTGGCCCCCGGCCCGGGACGAGGCCGGGACCGCACCTGCGTTCGTTTCTTGCGATCGCTGGCCATCGCTGATCGGGTTCCGCCCGGAGATTTGGGGACACGCTACGCCCGCAGGCACCGCCGGGTCAACCGCGACGAGACGGCGCTCGCTCTACGCACGGTCCGCGGCCGAGATCCACGTCTCTCTTCCTATCGGCGCGTGCTCGACGACGTGTTCGTCGTCGATGGCCTGAGGTAGGAGGCACGCGCCTCTCGCAGGGAGCTCCACGCGGCCACGAAGGCGGCGTCGGAGGCCGCCCCCCCCGCTTGCGCGGCCTGCCGCACGAAGGCCGCGAGGTCCCCGAAGAGCATGCGGCCCATGGGGTTCGCGAGGGGCGGGGCCGCGATGAACTTCGAGTCCTTCCGGTCGCCCTCGTTGAGCACGCCCTTGACTGGCGCCTGGGTCGTCGCGGCCTCGCGGGCTTGCTGGGCCAGGCGCCGCGCGACCTTCCCGTCCCCGCTCTCCCAGGTGAGATAGCCCAGGAGAAACGCGGCCTCGACGCTCTTGGGGTTGGTCCGGAGCGCCGATTCGAGCCATCGCCGAGCCTCGCCCGCCCGCCCCTCCAAGATCAGGACCTCGCCCAGGCGCACCATGGAACCGGTCTCCTCCCCGTTGATCTCGTGAGCGCGCCTCAGGTGCTTCTCCGCCTCCGGGAGGTCCATCGGCTCCCCGGGGTCAGGTGAGGCCAGGAGCGCCCCCAGGGCGAGGTGGCCTCGCGCGCTCGCGGGGTTCACTTCCGCGAGCCTCAGGAAGGCCTCCCGCGCCTCGCTGGGCTGCCCGAGCTCCCGCTGGCACTGGCCCAGGTAGTACAGGCAGTCTTCGTGCCGGGGGTCGAGAGCGAGGGCCTCGCGGTAGAGGTCTCGGGCCTTGGCGCAGTCGTGCGCGATTCGTGCCGAGGTCGCAGCGCTCAATCGATCCCAGAACCTGAGGACACGCTCGCGCTCGGCATCGGGTGCGCCCCGCGTCGCGGGAGCGGTGTCGCGGGCACAGCCGCCGATCACGAGGCCGCCCACGGCAACGACCCGGGCGAGCCTCTTGAGCCTCATCGGGGGGCGGCTCCCACCCCGGGCGCCCCTCCCTCCTGCAGCATGATCGTCGCGCGGGTCGGGAGGTCCTCGAAGGACTGGGTCTTGCCGTCGGGCCAGGCCACTTCGAGCTTGTCGATCCGCTTCGCGTCGCCCACGCCGAAGAACGCCTCGCCCGGGGGCTCCTCGCTCAGGTAGGACGACTGACCCCCGACCAGGCGCATCTGCGTCCCCGTGCCCGTGGTGAGCCGAACGATCGCGCCCACGGCGTGGGTGTTCGGGGGCGCCCGCAGGACGACGCGCGCCCAGCCGTGCCGGTTGCCGCCCTCGTTCCGTGCGAGTCGCAGCGCTCCGCCGTGGACCACGTAGGCGATGTCGAGGTCGCCATCGCCGTCGTAGTCGGCGAAGCTGCCGCCCCGGCCCACGCTGAGCGTGGCGAAGGGCGCTCCCGCATTCTGGCCGACCTCGTAGAAGCCCTGCTCCCCCGCGTTCCAGAACAGGAAGCTTCGCATCGGGACGAGGCGGGTGGGGTCGGAGTCCTCCTGAAACGTGCTGCCGTTGATGCAGTAGAGGTCGAGCCGTCCGTCGTTGTCGTAGTCCAGGAAGCCCGTGCCCCAGCCGATGACCCCGAGCGCGATCTGGCCGAGGCCCAGGATGTCGGCCTGGTCGACGAACCGCAGCGGGGCCTCGGGCGTCACCTTCATTCGAGGGCTCTCGTCGACGTAGAGCGCGTTCTCCTGGGCGAGCCAGTGGGTGATGAAGATGTCGAAGCGACCGCTGTTGTCCCAGTCTCCGATGCCGAGGCCCATGGCCCCGCGGTAGTCGGCCACCCAGGCCGAGTGGCTGATGTCGCGGAAGCGGCCCTTGCCGAGGTTCAGGAACATCGCGTTGTCGGACACGTCGTTCGCGACGTAGAGGTCCGGCCAGCCGTCGCCGTTGAAGTCCGCCCACGACGCGGAAAGGGAGCGGCCGGTGGGGTTGTCGACGCCGGCCTCGCGGGCCACGTCGTGGAAGACGCCGTGATCGTTGCGGAGGAGCAGGTTCCGCTCGGGCGGATAGCTCGAGGGGTTCAGCGTGAAGGGGACGACCGACTTGAACTGCAGGCTCGTCTGCTTCGCGCTCGCCGGGTCCCACTTGTACTTCACGTATCCGCAGACGTAGAGATCGAGGTCCCCATCCCGGTCGTAGTCGGCCCAGGCGACACCGGTCCAGAAGCCCTCGGGGCGGTCGACGCCCGTCTCCTTCGAGACGTCGGTGAAGCGGCCGTGGCCATCGTTGTGGAACAACCGGTTCGTGCCGTAGCGCGTCACGAAAAGATCGAGCCTGCCGTCGCCGTCGTAGTCGCCCCAGGCCGCGCCCTGGCCCCACCCCCGCACGGCGAGCCCCGCCTGATCGGTGACGTCGGCGAACGTCCCGTTGCCGTTGTTGTGGAAGAGCCGGGAGTGGGCGGGCGAGCCTTCGATCTCGGCGGGGGTCAACGTCAGCGGACCCGACTCGTTGACCACGAACAGGTCCGGGAGGCCGTCGCCGTCGTAGTCGCCCCACGCGAGCCCGGAGCCCATGTCTTCGGGCAGCTGCGACGAGCGCTTGCCGGCGAAGTGGACGAAGCGGAGACCGGCCGCCTCTGCCTGGTCCGTGAACGTGACCCCTCCCGGCACCTTGGCCGCCGTACCTTCGCCGGGCACACCCGAGGCCCCGGCCGGGGCCGCGCTCGCGGCCACCGCCGGCTGGGGACGGTGCGGGCTCTGTCCGGGAGCGGAGGTGCCGCCCGCATCTGAGGGGAGCTGCCGGTCCAGAGAGTGGGTGATCTCCTGGCTCGTCTCCGCTTCGCGCCCGGGAACGTAGGCGTCCGGGCGTGGCCGCAGGAGAAGTATGGCGACGGCGATCCCGACGAACAGGCCAACACCGACGGCGAGCCACCGCGCGGCCCGGCGCCGGTGCCCTCCGGGACGCCGGGGAGCGGGAGACGTCACGGCTGGAGCGTGGCCAGACGCGAAGACGGCGCCCGGAGAGCCACGTGCTTCGCTGGCCCCGGCCGGACGCGGATGCGGGCCTCGGTTCGCGCCATCTCGGTCACCGGCGTCGTGAGGCCGGCGTTTTCCCCGAAGAGGAAGTTGAGCAGGTACTGGTCGATCTTGCGGTACATGAGGCGCGCGGTCACCGTGAGCTCCGAGCCGGCGGCGAGCGGGGCCTCGACGCGGAAGCTCTTCTCGAGCAGCGCGGGGGCGCGGCGATCGGCGCCGCCCGCACACTGGAACGAGTACTCCGCGGTGTCCGAGAACCCCGGGAAGAGGGAACGGCGGTAGCGCACGCCCACCATCTCCCACAGGTTGTGTCGATCGATCAGGTTTCCGTACTGGTCGACGGGCTCGGCCTTGAACATGAACGTCCCCGGCTCGATGCGGTGATGCTCGTCCCGACGCCCCGAGGCGAACACGACGCGGCCCTCGGGGTCGGTCACGCTCAGCTCGACCCAGGACTGGATGATGTCGAGGGGCCCGGTCGGGAAGTCGTGGCCCACCTTGTTCGAGGTGATCACCGCGCGCACCGTCACCTGCTCGCCCGCGCCGGCCTCGTTCGGCGCGACCAGCTCGATGGCCACCGCCGGGCCCTGGGACCACTTGCTCGCGATCTCGGGGATCTCGACCTCCCCCTTCAGCCACTTCTCGACGAGCTTCGCCTGCTCCTCGCCCCCCGGCAGCTTCAGCATCACCGGCATGGCCTGGTTCGCCCCCAGGAAGCGGTGGCTGCGGTGCTTGCCGTCCAGGTCGCTGCGGTTGTAGTCGACGGCGTCCCCCGCCGCGGGGTCATGGGAGGCCACGAGCGGCATGTGGCACTCGCGGCACTCGATGGTCCTGGCCGCGTCTCCCGGGTGGTTCCAGCGGCTGTTCTTCCAGTTGTCGTACTGATTCTGGAGCTGCACCCAGCCGACGTTGTTGACCTCCTGGTCGATGAACTGCTTGTGGCACGCAGCGCAGTATTCGGGGGTCTTGAACAGGCGCTTCGACAGGTCGCTCGCGTGCTGCCGCGGGTAGGCCCGGATCAGGAAGTCCCTCACCAGGCGCGCCTTCCTCCCCTCCCGCAGCTCGAAGAGGTAACGCTTCGGCTGCGCGACCACGAAGTCCGCGTTGCCCTTCACGTCCGTCTTGCGAATGGAGTGGCAGGAGAGGCAGGAGACGCCCTCCTGGTAGCCGGCGAGGTTCGTGAGGTCGGCGGTGAAGACGTTCTTGGTGCCGGAGAAGAGCGAGATCGGGTCGTGACAGCCGCCGCAGTAGCGCGTCGACTCCGCGCCGTTCTGCTTGGCCATCTCGCCCTGGACCCGCTGGAACGCCGCATCCATGGCCGACCAGCGGTGGGCGCTCACGCTCCACTCCTTCGCGATCTGCTCGTGGCAGCCCGCGGTACCGCAGGAGGCCGAGCCGGCGAGGATGCGTGAGTCGAAGGCCCCGCCCGTGCTGGTGGTGGCCAGGCTCGGCGCGAAGGGCCGCTTCGGGCCGTACTTGAACGAGTAGTCCGGGGGAACTCGTCGTGGAGCCGTTCCCCGGGGTAGAGCCCCCACAGGATGCCGACCGGCGCGAGCATCAGCAGGAAGCCGGCGGCGGTCCGGAGCAGGGTCCGATTCTGGATCTCGCGGACGATCGCGAACCCCGGCTTGAAGGCGGCGGCCCGATCCCGAAGGTGAATCACCAGCACGTGGGGCAGGACGAACGCGACGAGCGCGAACGTCGAGATCAGGTGGACGCGATCCCAGGTGTAGGAGATGCGCGTACCCCAGACCGCCTGCACGGTCAGGACGATGCCGGAGACGACCGCCACGAGCGTGGCCGCCGTCGCGAGGTAGCCCATCCACTTGACCGGCCCGCGGGGCCGGCTCCAGTAGACGCCGATGTGTTGCCACTGGTAGACGAATGCGGGCACGAGGAACGCGAGGCCGAGGCCCGTGTGAACGACCACCGTCCATTGGTTCGACACGGAGAACGGCAAGAGATAGATGGCGAGCCCGCTCACGGTCTCGAAGCCGAGCCAGGCCAGCGTCAAGGCGACGAAGCGCCGACCCCATTCCATCTCCCGCCCCGGGACCGCAGGCTGGAGGCCACTGGCGGAATCGAGCTGCTCAGTCATCGTGTCCCACCCTTCGCCGCTCGGGGCGGCCCGCGGATCCAGCAAGAACGCCGGAGGTGCTCTGTCAATGGGTGATACGCGTCCGGAGAGGAAGCGGTCAATCCTCTAAACGATCTACGCGCGCGCCTGGGCTCGTTCGAAACGACCAAGCCCATCAAAGAGATCAGGAGCACTGCGTCAGACGAGGCTCCCCAGGCGTCGCAGCCGAACCACCGGCTCGCCGGTCTCGCGCGAGGCGGCGAGGTCCACGTCGAGCTCCAGCACCCAGTCGTTGAGGGCCTGCGTGTCGACGAGCATCTGCTGGACGCGCCAGCTCGTCTTGTCTTCAGACGGCTCGACCGCCGTGTGGCGGAGGTTCCGCGCCTCGGGATCGAGGCGGAGGCCGCCGTGCTCGAGCGCGATGGGCCTCGCGGGCCGCGCGCAGGCGCTCGGCCGTCCACGGCTCGCCGTCGGGGTCGCCCGGCGAGTCGATCGCCTCCAGGGCCGCCTCGTCCTGGCCGATCGACCAGGCGCGGAGGAACGAGAAGACCCGGGTGCGAATCGCGGCCGTGAAGGCCCGGGGGTCGCGGGTGACGTCCGGCGGCTCCTCCGGGCGCGGCCGTGGCTCCGGTCCCTCCGCGGCCATCGGCCGGTAGTCCGGGTCGCGCATCCTCTCCCACTCCTCGAGCAGGCTCGAGTCCACGCGGCGCACCAGGTCGCGCACGAAGAGCTCCATCTCGATCACGGCGTCCGTCTTGACGCCGTCGGGCACGGTCTGCTTGAGCACCTTGTAGACGCTGTGGAGGTGGCGGAGCAGCAGCCCCTCCGAGCGCTCGAGGTCGTACTCCTGGACGTATTCCGAGAACGAGCGGTAACCCTCGAACATCTCGCGCGCGATCGACTTCGGCCGGATGTTCTCCTCGCCCACCCAGGGGTGCCGGTCGGCGAAGGCGTTGAACGTGGAGTAGACGAAGTCGCGCAGGGGCTTGGGGTACTCGAGCTTCTCCAGCTCCTCCATGCGCTGGTCGTAGTCGAGCCCCTCCGCCTTCATCTCCGCGACCTTCCGGCCCTTCAGCTTGTCGAGCTGCCGGCGCAGGACGAGCTCCGGGTTCTCGAGGATGCTCTCGACGAGGGTGAGGAGGTCGAGCGCGTGCGTCTCCGAGTCGGGGTCGAGGAGCGGAAGCGTCTCCAGGAGGTAGAGGGAGAGCGTCTGGTCCATCGAGAAGTCGTCCTGGAGCTCGACGTTGACCCGGACCCGGGCGCCGTCTTCCGTCCGGGGGACGATCTCGACGATGCCGCGGTCCACGAGCGCGCGGAAGAGCTGCCAGGACCGCCGGAAGTGCCCCCTCTTCGCCCGGTCCGGCTCGTGACTGTCCCGGACCAGTGCCTGCATCGCGCGGCAGCCGTCGCCCCGGCGCGAGAGGACGTTCAGGAGCATGCCGTGCGTGACCTGGAAGCGCGAGGCGAGCCGCTCGGGGGGAGCGGCGATGAGCCGCTTGAACGTCGGCAGGTCCCAGTTCGCGAAGTTATGCTCGGGGGGCTTCCTCTTGACCACCTTCTTGCCGTCCTTCGCCTTCTCCCCGAGCCGGAGGTTCTCGATCACGTGCTCCGGGGCCTGGACCACCACGTAGCCCCGATCGTCGAAGCCCTTCCGCCCCGCCCGTCCCGCGATCTGGTGGAAGTCGCGCGCGGAGAGGACCGCGGTCTTCTGCCCGTCGAACTTGCAGAGCCGCGAGAAGAGCACGGTGCGGATGGGGACGTTGATGCCGACCCCGAGCGTGTCCGTTCCGCAGATGACCTTGAGCAGGCCCTTCTGGGCGAGGCGCTCCACGAGCACGCGGTACTTGGGGAGGAGGCCGGCGTGATGAAGGCCGATCCCCTGCTTGAGCCACTTGCGGATGTCCGGCCCGTAGGGGCTGCTGAAGCGAAACCCCGCGATCTCGGCCCCCACCGCGTTCTTCGCCTCGCGGGAGGCGAGGTTTAGGCTCGTGAAGCTCTGCGCGCTGTCCGCGGCGTCCGCCTGCGTGAAGTGGACCACGTAGACCGGGGCCTTGTCCTCGGAGACGAGCTTCTCCAGGGTCTGCGAAAGCGGAATCTCGGAGTACGCGTACTCCAGGGGCACCGGCCGCTCCCCCGACTTCACGGTCGCGGTGGGCCGGCGGTTGAGCTTCGTCAGCGCCTCGGCGAAGAACGTCACGTCGCCGAGGGTCGCCGACATCAGGAGGAAGCGCGCCTGGGGCAGGGTGAGGAGCGGCACCTGCCAGGCCACGCCCCGGTCCCGGTCCGCGTACCAGTGGAACTCGTCCATCACCACGTCGTCCACCGGCGCGTCCGCCCCTTCGCGCAGGGCGATGTTGGCGAGCACCTCGGCGGTGCAGCAGAGCACGGGGGCCTCGCGATTGACGGTGGCGTCGCCGGTGGAGAGGCCCACGTTCTCCGGGCCCAGCTCGCGGCAGAGGGCCATCCACTTCTCGTTGACGAGGGCCTTGATCGGGCTCGTATAGACGGAGCGCCGCCCGTGGGCAAGGGAGGCGAAGTGCAGGGCGGAGGCCACGAGCGTCTTCCCCGACCCGGTGGGGGTGTTCAGGATGACGTTCTGTCCCTCGAACAGCTCGAGGAGGGCCTCCTCCTGGGCCGGGTAGAGGACGAGCCCCTGGCCGGTGACGTAGTCGAGGAAGCGCGCGAGCAGCTCGTCGCTGTCCGGGGCGTCGCCCGGGGGAAGGAGGTCGTAGAGGGGGCCGGCCACGTCCGGCTAGGAATGCCGGTGCTCGGAGGGAAGGCCGAAGCGGCTGGCCGTCTCTCCTTCGGCGTCGACTTCGATCAGCACCGCCGCTTCGTCCCCCACCACCCACGCGTCGTGGCCGGGGAGGATGAGGACGCCCACGGGCGCGACCAGCTCGAAGCGGCAGCCGTCGGCATACTCCCCCTGGACGTGCCCTCGGGCCAGGAACCCCACGTGCACGTGCATGCAGTGGTTGGTGCCCACCAATGCCTTCATGTTCCGGGACCAGCGGAACCCCGGGGGGTAGACCACGCGCCGGACTCGCACGTTGCCCGCGCGGATCACGTCGATCGACGCTCCGCCCATCTCGCGGTGCTCGGCTCCGGGCAGGGGATCCAGAAGGGAATCCATGGGCGCCTCCGGTACCCGCACCGTACCCCCGGGCCGTTCCCTCGGTCAAGGCTCCCCGTCCATAATTGGGTAATGCCCATCGATGCTTCGGCCCTGAAGAACGTCCCCCTCTTTCAGCTGTTCGACACGGAGGAATTGCGCGACCTCACGGCGCAGATGGAGGAGCGCTTCTATGCGGCGGGCCAGACGATCTTCAAGGCGGCCCAGCCCGGGGAAGAGATGTACGTCGTGCTCGACGGGTGCGTGGAGACCTCGCTCGTGGACGACGACGGCCAGCGCGTGGTCCTCTCCGAGCTGGGGCCGGGCGAGGTGTTCGGCGAGCTGTCGCTCTTCGACCGCGAGCCGCGCTCGGCCAACGCGAGCGCCCTCCGCGCGACGCGCACCGGCATCGTGAACCGGGCGGCCCTCGAGCGCCTCTTCGCGAAGCGACCCCAGGCCGCCCTCGACATCCTCGCCGTGCTCTCCCGACGGATCCGGGACACGGACGTCCTCCTGTCGCAGCGTGTGGCCCGCAATCCGAACGTGGTCATCGACGAGAAGCTGACCCTGGGGGATCGCCTCGCCGACGGGGTCGCGCGCTTCGGCGGCTCCTGGGGCTTCATCAACGCCTTCATGGGTCTCATGCTCTTCTGGATGGGCCTCAACCTGTACGCGCTCGTCCGGCCCTTCGATCCCGCGCCGTTCATCGGCCTCAACCTGATCCTGTCGATGCTCGCCGCGCTCCAGGCCCCCATCATCATGATGAGCCAGAACCGGCAGGACACGAAGGACCGGATGCGCGCCGACCTCGACTATCAGGTCAACCTCAAGGCCGAGATCGAGATCATGGACCTCCACCGCAAGATGGACCGGATGAAGGAGGAGCTGCTCGAGCTGCTCGTGCGGATCGAGCCTCGACCGCCGACGATCTGAACCCCCGGCGGGAGAAGTGCTATCCCCTCACCGGCGCGACGGGGGTGGGCTCTCGCTCTTCAGCCGCTGGGCCCAGGGTGTGTAGGGCAGGTCGCGCAGCAGGCGCTGGCGGTCCGCCATCGCCCCCAGCGTGTCTCCCGACGCGTCCTTGGCCACGGCTCCCGAGTAGAGGGCCTGGGCCAGGTACGGGCTGCCCGCGGCGGTGTCCACGACCTCCTGGAAGGCGACCGCGGCCTCGCGCGGCCTCCCGGCCCGGAGCAGGCTCTCTCCCCGAAGGCACAGCAGCTCGGCCCGCAGCGACGTCGAGCCCTCGCGATCGAGGGCGTGACGGGCGTACTCGGCGGCGTCCTCGAAGCGGTCCTCGCCGTAGGCCTTCGAAGCCCTCTCGTACAGCTTCTCGCGCAGCGTGGGGTCCGGCTTCGCGGTGGGAAGGAAGCGGGCCCCGACGAGCAGGGCCAGGATCAGCCCGGGAATGACGCCGCCCCACTTGATGGGACTCTTCTCCGGAACGATCACGGGCACGGGCTCGCTTGGAGACGACGGCGCCTTCCGACGCACGAGGTGCCCGATCCAGGGCGCGAGGGTCAGGCCGGTGAGGGCGAGGCCGAGGTAGTCCGACCGGTCGCGGCCGGTGTACACGAGTCGGCACTCGTTCTCCCACGGAATCACCATCATGAGCGAGGGCGAGACGAGCCAGGGCCCGTCCGCGCCGATCGCCCGCCAACGCGGGTGGTACGAGACCTTGACCAGCAGGGGGTGGCCCGGTCGATTCGTCGTGATCGCGATCTCCTCGTCCTTCATGACCGACCGCACCTCCACCCCTCCCGGCAGCGGCACCCGCGGGGGGGCCGCCCATTCGTCAATCTCCTCGATCTTGAAGCGTGGGTCCCGGGTGAAGACGAGAAAGGCCTCGTGGAGAGGCTTGCTCGAGAACCAGCGATAGGCCTTGTCCGCCCATCTCTGGGGTGACGAGCGCACGGGCTCGAAGTGCAGCGGCTCGACGTAGCCGCCACCCCCTCCCGCTACGTGGAAGATGCGGTAGGGCGGAATGCGAGCGACGAGGGCGACGTCCCTCCGACCCTCCAGGAAGGAAGACAGCCGGTCGCTCACCGCCACGACGTCGCCCACCGCGAAGAGCCGCAGGCGCGCGAGGGCGCTCTCCGGGTCGAAGCGCGAGTAGGTCCGCTTCTGGAAGGGATTGGGCGAGCTCGCGAAGAGCTCGGAGGCCAGGTAGTAGACGGGGTGGGTGCTCACGCTCGCCTGGTTGTAGACGCCCTCCAGGGTCGAGCGGCCCGAGAAGAGAGGGAGCGTCTCGTACATGCGGATGGAGCCCGCCTTCTCGTGGATGGTCCCGTACTCGACGGCGACGCGGGAGTCGGCGACGGTTCCGCGGATCCTTTCCGTCATCTCCCGGAAGGCCGGCCAGAGCTCCTTGCCCTCGAGGCCGGTGTAGTTCCAGTCGACCCAGTACCGGATCACGCGCGACCGCGAGTCCCCGTAGGCGACGGCGAGGACCACGAGACCGAGGGCGGCCAGCTCGCGGGCGCGCAGCCGCTCCACGGCGAGGCCGATCGACGCTCCGCCCACCAGGCACAGCGCGAGGTGCGCGAAGGGGACGAAGCGCACGTCGATGACGCCCGCGGCGGGTCCCGCCGCAGCCAGGGCCGCCCCCATCGCCGCGGCGTGGAAGAGAAAGAGCAGGCGGCGGTCCGCCCCGCCCGTGGCCCGCCCCAGCACGACCGTCCCGAAGATCCCCATGACGGCCGCGGCGAAGAGCGGCCAGAGGAGCGACGGAAAGAGCCCCAGCGTCGTCACCGTGATCCAGGGGTCGTCGTACGGCGTCGTCCAGCCCCAGGCGGACAGCAGGGGCAGGAGCGTGAGGGCGGCGAAGCCGAAGGCGAGGCCCCCGAGGGCCACGAGCCACGCGAGCGTACGCAGGGGCTTCCGCGACTCGTAGAGGAAGAAGGTCACCGACAGCCCTGCCCACAGCACGGCGTAGCCGTGGGCGAGGGCGGTGAGGCCGAGGAGGGCGGCGGGGCCCCAGGGCGAGCGGCCGTCCGCGTACGCGCGATAGGCCAAGCCCAGGAACAGCACGGCGAGGGCGATCCCGTAGGCGTACGAGTACTCGCCGGTGAGCGTGCTCGCGATCGTCCCCCCCAGATCGGGTTCTCCTCCTGGAGCAGGAACACCCAGGAGGCCGCCGCCCCCACGAGCGGCGCGGGGAAGCGGAAGCGCATCAGCCGGAAGGACACATAAGTAAGCATGGGCAGCAGGAAGATCGGGATCGCGGTTCCGAGCTTGAAGGCCACCGGCATCCCCGTCATCGGCGCGAGCGCGGCGATCAGGAGGAAGGGCAGCGGGAAGTAGTAGAGGAGGAGCGGCTGGCCGAGGTAGGCCCCGGGATACCAGCCGTGGAGCCGCAGCTTGGGCAGCAGGTGCTCGCGGAACCACACCGCCGTCGGGTAATGGCACGGGGTGTCGCCGCCGGCGGTGATCGTGGGCATGAAGAGCAGCGACGGCCGGAAGTAGTCGAGGAGGGCGAGGAGGAGAAGCGCGAGCCCGAGCGCGTCCGTCAGCCGCTCGCGCCGGGGGAATCGCGCCATGCGCGGGAGAGTCTAGCAGGCGTCCGTCCTTTGCCGACGGACCGCGCGTTGAGCTAGGATCGGTCCCCTGACCCTTGCGGGGAGGCATGAAGCATCCGCCGCGCATCCTCATCGTGGACGACGACCCGGAGATCGGGCGGATGCTCTCGCGTTCCCTCGCGCGCCACGGCTTCGAGGTGGACGCGCTCACGAGCGCCCAGGAAGCCCTGGGCAAGGCGGAAGCGACCCCCTACGACGCGGCCGTGGTGGACCTGGTCATGCCGGGAATGGACGGCGCCGACCTCGCGGGGGAGCTCCGTCGCCGGACCCCCGGACTCCCCATCGGCCTCCTCACCGGCTACACCCACTCCCCCCTCATCCCCAGCGACGCCCCCTCCGGCACCCGTGTCTTCACAAAGCCCGTCATCATCCAGGAGCTGGTGGATTTCCTGAAGGCGGAGCTCGCGTAGGGCAGGTCGGGCCGGCCCTCCATCGCGACGGCCTCATGAGCTGTCCGGGATCAGGCCTGCATGTCCGAGTTCGTGACCGGGCCCCGACGTCCTCGTCCGGCCTGCCTACCGAATAGCGCCAAAGATCGAGGCACCGGCGGTGGTCCCGGTCTTGCACAAGGACCCGCCCGACGCCAACCCGGCCCGCTCATGGGCGGAGCGTGCCTTGGAGGTTCGATGCGAGAACTCGCTGCCTCGATCTTCGTGTTTCTGGCCTCGACGAGCATCGCATCGGCTCAGACCGATGCCTCGTCGTATCACCCGTTGGTCCCGTGCCGGGTGATCGACACGAGGGCCACCTCGGGCTTTAGCGGCCCCTTCGGACCGCCCAAGCTCGGCACCATGGTCACCCGAGACTTCCCGATCACCGCGGGCGCGTGCACCATTCCCGCCACCGCCACCGCCGTGCAGCTCAACGTCGCCGTGACCAACACCGAGGCCGTGGGCTTTCTCACCCTCTTCCCGCAAGGGGCGACGCAGCCCACCGCCTCCTCGATCAACTTCTCGGCGGGACAGACCCTCTCCAACGCGGCCACGATCCGCATCGGCGCCCTCGGGGGCGTGAGCGTCTATAGCAAGAGCGCAACCGACATGATCGTGGACATCACCGGGTACTTCGAAGGGCCGGTGGTGGCGACGGTCAACGGCCTGTCCGGCGCGGTAGACCTCGCGGCCGGAAGCAACGTCGAGATCACCGCGCTCGGGAACACGCTCACGATCGATTCGACGGTGCCGGAGGGACCGGTCGGACCCCAGGGGCCCCAGGGCGATCCGGGTCCCACCGGACCACAGGGGCCGCAGGGAGTGCAGGGTCCGCAAGGCGACCCGGGTCCCGCAGGACCCGTGGGACCTCAGGGACCGCAGGGACCCCCAGGGCCCACGAACCAGCGCGTCTACCGCTGGAACGTGTTCGGCACCTACGACCAGGCCAACACGTGGCTGGCCGGCAACCTCCCCACCGTTTTCGGGGGTGTGAATCCCTCGAACTGGACCGACAACAATGCCACCGCGGCCCAGATCTCCCCGGACAAGGACATCCAGCGATCCCTGTTCACGCAGAAGGGGTACCCCGGGAAGAACGCCCTCGTCTACGCCGATACCTGGTATTCCTACTCGTCGACCAACGGGAAGGTCGTCGTCGCCCTGTTCCGGGTGAAGAACACCACTGCCTCGCCGATCACCTGGACCCCGTACTTCTATCTCACCTGCTACGGCGCCTGGGGTGAATTGGCCAGCGTGGCCGTGAACGGCAGCAACGTCTGGGTGAATGGCTCGTGCTCCAGCTCCACCCAATACTGGCTCGACCTGAGCATCCCTGCCAACCGCACGAGCACGGTCGTCTTCGTCTCGACCTCCGGTCCGATGAATGGCACTCGCTCCGTGCTCCTGGCCTTCTACAACAACAGCCTCGCCCTCCCGGCCGGGCTCGAGTTCGTGGACGACCTGGAGACGGCGACGGGAGACTACACGCAGTAGACGGAGCTCACGCCGGGGCCAAGCCGTCCTGGAAGAACTCCACCAGCGCCGGAGCGAGACGATCGGTCGACCCTCCCCCGATCGATCGAAGGCGATGGCGGTCCCGTCCCTGGAACGTACCTTTTCCATGAGATCCCCCGATCGCGACTACTTCTTCGGACCGACTCCCATCTCGCGGAAGCGCTCCATCGCCTCGCTGGGGCCGAAGTCCTCCAGCTCGAAGAGCGGGCGGACCTCGATCTCTCCTTCCGCTCGCTCGCCGTGGGGGGCCGGAAAGCGCTTGGCCCATTCCATGGCCTCTTCCCTCGACTTCACCTGGATGAGCGTGTAGCCGGCGACGAGCTCCTTCGCCTCGGTGAAGGGCCCGTCGACGACGGTGCGCTTCCCTCCCGAGTACTTGATGCGCAAGCCCTTCGAGCTCGGCTGGAGTCCGGAAGCATCGAGCAGCACCCCGGCTTTCGCCAGCTGCTCGTGGTAGTCCGCCATGGCCGCGATGAGCTTCTCCTCCGGCATGACGCCTGCTTCCGTGTCCTCGTTGGCCTTGACCATGATCATGAGCCGCATCGTCTTTTCTCCTTCCCTGCTGATACGTCGAACGAGGGGCCACGAGATCGACAGGCTCCGGATCCTATTCGGAAGTACTAGTGAAGTGTCGGCTATCGCTCGACTTACGACTCAGGACTCGAGGGGAAGCAGCCCCGGCCGCTTGGGACTGCGACCATCGCCCGACGAGCGCCCTCGCGCGTGCCGAATGAGCCAGGGCAGCAGGTAGCGGCGGGCCCAGGCCAGCTCGTCCCGCAGGACCGCGGTGAAGGCGCGCGGCCCCCGCTCGGGGAGGGGCGCCATCCACTCCGCACTCGCGCCGGGGAGGGAAAGAGCGTGGGCGAGCGCGTCCGCGATGCGGGCGTGGCCGAGCGTGTTGGCGTGCAGCCGATCCTCGCTCCACAGTCGCGGATCGGAGGCCACGGGGTGGGCGGTGAAGTCCACGAGGACCGCCCCGCTCCGCGCACTCGCCTCCGCGAGAGCCCGCGCGAAACGGGAGATCCGTCCCCGCAGCGGGCGCGCCAACGGCATCACCCCGCCGAGGTCCGGCAGGGTGAAGCTCACCACCGTGGCCCCGGCCCGGACGAGAGCGACCTGCATCCTCTCCAGGTCGTGAGCCACGGCCTCCGCGTCGAAGCGCGCGCGCAAGAGGTCGTTGGTACCGGCGACTACGGCGGCGAGGTCGGGGCGCAGGGCGAGCGCCCGCTCGAGCTGCTCGGCCAGGACCTCTCGGGTCTTGCGTCCCCGGACCGCCAGGTTCGCGTAGAGAACCCCTCCCTGCTCGCGGGCGATCCGCTCGGCCAGGCGGTCGGCCCAGCCGCGGTATCCGCCCCGGCCGTCGGGATCATCGAGTCCCTCCGCCGTGCTGTCCCCGAGCGCGACGAAGCGCTCGAAACGCGGCGTTCCCCGCTTGGCCCGGGCCCGCTCTTCCACGAGCCCAAACCTACCGTGCCTTCGTCGCCGACGCTAGGCCCGCGTTCCGCCCTGGACTACGCTGATCCCGCGCTCGGCCAACTCCTTCTGGCCCTGCAGGATCGCGCACCAGTCCTTGTGCTCCTCCACGGGCATCCCGCACTCGATGCAGATTCGGACCCTCTGCCGGGGCTCGGTCTTGCGGCCAAGGAGCTTGTCGAACAGGGACATGGGGCCTCCAGCGCTTCTGCCTGACTAGGACGCTCCGGACGGCCCCGAGGTTGCAATAAAGATGGCGTCAGCGCCGGCTTTTCGCTTTTGCGAGCTCCCGTCTGGCCGCGTCCAGCTCGGCCAGTGTCCCGAACAAGGCCGGGGGGTCCGGCCACCGGGGCCCTCCGCGAAGGTCCACGGAATGAACCTTCGTGTCCTGGACGGCCTCGATCGGAAGGTTCGCATTGGCCATCGGCTTCAGGGTCGCTCCGCAGAGCCAATCGGCTCCCTGCTCGTCCATCGGGAAGTCATCCACCGTGTCTCGGTCCCGTCTCGCGAGGAAGACGGACCACTGGTGCCCGGGCACCGGGGGGCGGGTGGTGCTCCTGACCCCTAGACCGAGACGCCGAACGGTATCGAGGAACCAGCCCCGATCGTAGATGACTGCTTGCGTAGGGTCTCTTTCACCGGCGAACAGGCAGAAAGGGCCCTCGACCAGAAACGGAAAGCTGGCCCGGTCGAAGAAGAACCAGCTGGTGAAGGCCACGCCCCCCGGCTCGAGGATGCGGGCCACCTCGTGGAGGTAGTACTCGGTCTGACCACTGTACAGATGAGTGAACACGGAAGAGGCGATGACGAGAGAGGACTCTCCGTCCGGCACCGGAAAGGGCTGGGCCAGCTGGAGACGGTTTTCCGGGGCATACGAGTGAGCATAGACGTCGTGATGGAAGAACCTGAAGTCGGGATCGAGGGGAGACAAATGCCGTTGACACCACTCGATCATCTCCCGGTGGACGTCGATCCCGACGTAGCGACGAGGTCTTGGACTCTGTAGAAGCAGCTGCCGCGCCACCCGCCCACAACCACAACCGAAATCGAACACGGACTCATAGGCTTCGGGGGAGAGCCCGAACAGCGGTTCGCCGGACGGGTTGTCGAAGGCTTCCGGCTTCGTCGGGCCCACCAGCCGCCTCAACTCCAGAGGCGGCATCGGAACGGCCTCGGACGTCAGTGGCCCGCCCGCCTTCCCCTCTCCCGACTCCGGGGGGCCGCTGGCGCCCCACCGCTTGCCCAGAAGACGGCCCAGCCAACGCCTTCGCAGAGAAGACCCCTTTCGTGATGCGACGGTGATTCTAGCAGGAAGGGCCGCGATCTTCGGTAAGACCGCGGGCGAGTTGCAGCTCCGCCCCGCGCCCCCCAGAATCGCAGCCGAGCTCCATTGAAGTTCCTCCCCTTCGTCTTCAAGCACCTCCGCGCCACCTGGGTGCGCACCGCGAGCACGGTGGTGGCAATGGCGCTTTGTGTCTTCCTCTTCTGCATCCTGCAGAGCGTGCTCGCCCATTTCGACCGCTTCGTCGAAGGGCGCAGCCCCCGGCGCCTCGTCACGCGCAACGCCGTGAGCATGCTGGGGGTGGTCCCCCTCACCCACTCCCGGCGCATCCTGGCCGTGCCCGGCGTGAAGCGGGTGGCGGCCATGTTCATGTTCTCGGGCGTGCTCCCCGCCCGCAAGAAGGGCAAGGCGGAACCCGGCGCCGAATGGGAGACGGACTGGACCACGGTCTTCCAGAACGCCGCGGTGGAGGCGGAGCCCTACTTCGCGATGAGCCCGGAGCTCGTGGTGGCGCCCGACCAGTTCCGCGACTTCCTGAGCGACCTTCGCGGCTGCGTGGTGGGACGCGGGCTCGCCGAGAAGTTCGGCTGGAAGATCGGCGACCACTTCTTCCTCCAGAGCTCCGTCTCGGGTCTCCGCAAGAAGAGCGGGCCCTTCGAGTTCGTCGTTCGCGGTTTCGCGGACACCGACCTCCGGAACTACCCCGGCACCGAGAACGACGCCATGTTCTTCCACTTCCGGTACCTGAGCGAGGGCCTCGGAGGCCTGACCCACACGTACATCTTCACGGTGGAGATCGACGATCCGGCACGGGCGGCCGAGATCTCCGCCGCGATCGACGCGCAGTTCGAGAACTCCGGGGACGAGACCTACACGGAGACGGAGAGCGCCTTCACGGCCGGCCTCCTCTCCATGGTGGGTGACCTCGGCGTGCTCGTGAACGGGATCGGTCTCGCTGTGTGCTTCACGATCCTGCTCGTCACCGCGAACACCATGAGCATGGCCGTGCGCGAGCGCCGCACCGAGATCGCGGTCCTCAAGACGATCGGCTTCCGCAGCGCCCACGTCATGGCCCTGGTCGTGACCGAGTCGCTCCTGCTCGGCGCCGCCGGGGGGACCTTGGGCATCCTGGGGACACAATGGGCGCTCTTCGCCCTGAACCGCGCGCCTGAGCGCACGCTCCTCTCGATCACGCACCTCGAGCTACGGCCCCCGGTGGCGCTCCTGGGCCTGGCCGTCGCCCTCGCCCTCGGCTTCGCCGCCGGGTTCCTCCCCGCCTGGGGGGCCTACCGGGCCCGCGTCACGGAAATGCTGAGGAACCCCTAGCGGTGGCCCTGCCGCTCTCCTACAACGTCCGCAGCGTCCGCGCGCGGTGGCCGGTCGCGCTCCTCGCCGTGGTCGGCATCGCGCTCGTGGTGGCCGTGGTCGCCGTGCTCATGGCCATGTCGCAGGGATTCGCGAGCGCCCTCCGGGGGACGGGTCGGCCGGACAACGCGATCGTGGTGAGCCGGGGCTCCAACTCCGAGGTGACCTCTTTTGTGGAGCTCGAGGAGCGCCTGGCGATCCTCGATCACCTGCCCGCCGTTCGCGGCCCGGACGGACGGCCCCTCGTCTCGTGGGAGTGGGTTTCCGTCGTGGCCCTTCCGCGGAAGTCCGACGGCCGCCGTACCAACGTGGTCCTCCGGTCCGTCACGCCGCAGGCGCTCCTCGTGCGGACGGGGATCCGGCTCATCGCGGGCCGGCTCTTCGCCCCCGGCTTCGACGAGGTGATGGTGGGACGCCGGATCCTGGACCGCGTCCGCGGCCTCGAGCTCGGCGGCGTCCTCCGCTACCGCCGCAAGGACCTCCGCGTCGTCGGCGTCTTCGAGTCGGAGGGCGCCGCGTTCGAAAGCGAGGTCTGGGCCGACTTCGAAACGCTCCGGAGCGCGTTCCATCGGCCTCCCGGCTCGAACTCGCTCATCCTCCGCGTGGCGGACCCGGCGCAGATCGCGGCCCTCGACCGCTGGATCCGCCTCCAGCCGGACCTGCTGCTCCGCGCGGTCTCGGAGCGGCAATACTACGAGGACCAGGCCGGGCCGGTGGCGAACACGATCCGGGCCCTCGGGGGGCTGGTCGCGGTGGTGATGGGCCTGGGGGCGGTGTTCGCGGCCATGAACACGATGTACAGGATCGTGGCCTCGCGCACGCGCGAGATCGGCACTCTGCGCGCGGTCGGCTTCTCGAGGCGCGCGATCCTGCTTTCGTTCATCGTCGAGTCGGCGCTTCTCGGCCTCGCCGGCGGGGCCCTGGGATGCCTCGTCGCCTCCACCCTGCACGGCTACTCGACCAGGGACCGCGAACCTGCAGAGCTACAGCGAGGTCGCCTTCGCCTTCCGGATCACGCCCGCGATCATCGCCTCGAGCCTGGGCTTCGCCTTGCTGATGGGCGTCCTGGGCGGCCTCTTGCCCGCGGCACGGGCGGCGCGTTTGCCCATCGCGATGGCCGTGCGCGGGGACTGACACCGTGAGCGAGCCCTGGCCCTTTCGAAAGATAATCGGGCGGCGGGAAGGCCCGAACGAGCTGCCGGCCCACTCGTGGCTGAGGAGACAGCGCATGGAGAAGAAGATCGGATTGCTCAGCGCACTTCTGGCCCTGGCCGCCTGTACGCCGACGGCGACGAAGCCCACCACCGCCAGCCTGGACGACGTTCTGCGGACGGCGGTGGAACAGCGGCGCGTGCCCGCCGTCGTGGCGATGGTGGCGACCGCGAACGCCGTCGCCTACCAGGGCGCATTCGGCGTCAACAAGGACGGCATCTTCGCGATCGCGTCCATGACCAAGCCGGTCACCTCGGTCGCGGTCATGCAGCTGGTGGAAGCGGGAAAGGTGAAGCTGGACGAGCCGGCGGCGACGTATCTGCCCGAGCTCGGAACGGTACAGGTGCTGGAGGAGGGAGGGCTGCGCGCGCCGAAGAGTCCGGTCACGGTGCGACAGCTCCTGACGCACACCTCCGGCTTCGGCTACGAGTTCGCGAGCAAGGAGCTCTACGAGTACGTGGCCAAAGGCAAGGTCCCCAGCGTAATGGCGGGCGGCGACGGGTTCATGAAAGCGCCTCTCCTGTTCGATCCGGGCACGCGGTGGGAGTACGGCATCGGTCTCGACTGGCTGGGCAAGCTGGTGGAAAAGGTGAGCGGCCAATCGCTGGAGGCCTATTTCCGGCAGCGAGTGTTCGAGCCGCTGGGCATGGACGACACCTTCTTCAACGTGCCCCCCGACAAGCAACCACGCCTGGTGGGCCGCTATCAGCGCAAGGAGGACGGCCGCTTCGCGGAGCAGCCCTCGCCGCCGGCAAAGCCGGTGGAGTTCTTCAGCGGCGGGGGCGGCCTCCACTCCACCGCGGAGGACTACCTGAAGTTCACGCGGGCGATCATGGCGGGCGGGCACCTCGGCGAGAGCCGCGTTCTCTCGGCCGAATCGGTTGCCCTGATGGGACGGAATCAGATCGGGGAGCTGGGTCTGCGACCCGTGACCAGCTTGATGCCGCAGCTCTTGAAGGACGCGGCACCGTTGCCGGGCCGGCTCGACAAGTTCGGGCTGGGATTCGCCCTGAATACCACGCCGCTGGAGAAGGGTCGCGGGGCGAACACGATGTCGTGGGGCGGGATCTACAACACCTTCTTCTGGATCGACCGGGACAAGAAGGTCTGCGCGGTCCTGATGACGCAGATGCTGCCGTTTCTCGACGACGGACCCCAGGCGCTCGTGGACGATTTCGACCGGGCCGTCTACGCATGGCGGGACGCTTCCGGGCAGTGATGCCCGTGCTCAGCGCACGAGGGCGCGGACGCGCACCGAAGCCGAGCGGCTGGCCACGATCTCCGTCCCGTCCCTCAGCAAGACCAGGAGGCGTCGCTCGTCGAACGAACGCAGGACCTTCACTGCGTCCAGGTTCACGATGTGCGAGCGGTGGACCTGGAGGAAGCGCTGGCGGAGCGGCCCCGCTCGGCACTCCCTGATCCCCGAGAACGAAACACCGTCCCGCGCCACCGGCTTGACCCCGGGACGCCGACGGAGGGACGATGCGCGCCGGTCGCGGGCCATGCCGGCCAATCTCTCGCCCGAATACAAGGACGCCCAGGAGGCCTTTCGGCGCGCGCGCGAGCCGCAGGAGAAGCTCGAGGGGCTGCGCGAGATGCTGCGCACGATCCCGAAGCACAAGGGGACCGAGCACCTCCAGGCCGAGATCAAGACGCGCATCCGCGAGCTGACCGACGAGCTCGGGGGGCCGAAGAGGGGCGCGGCGCGGGGAGGGCCCGATCTCACCGTCCGCCACGAGGGGGCGGGCCAGGCCGCTCTCGTGGGGCCGCCCAACGCGGGAAAGTCGGCCCTGCACGCACGGCTCACCGGCTCGCACGCGGCGGTCGGTCCCTACCCGTTCACGACCAAGCACCCACAGCCCGGGATGCTCCCCCACCACGACGTCCAGTTCCAGCTCGTCGACCTCCCGCCAGTGACGGAGGACTACATGGAGCCCTGGATGGGGGGGACGCTCCACAACACGGACGCCGTCCTCCTCGTAGTCGATCTCTCCGATCCCGCGTGCGTGGAGCAGCTCGACGCCGTCTTGGGCCGGCTGCGCGAGAAGAAGGTCACGCCCGTCCCGCGGCACGGCGAGCCGCAGGCCTTGCCCCCGGGGGGGCCGGGCGAGGAGTCGGCCCTCGACCCCTTCCGGGCGAGCCCGCCCGCTCTCCTCCTCGCGAACAAGGCCGACCGCTTCGCGGACCCCGATGCCGAGCTGGCCGTCTTCCGCGAGCTCGCTCCCGACCCCTACGTCTCCCTCGCCGTCTCCGCGGAGAGCGGGCGCGGCCTATCCGCGGTCGGCCCCGCGCTCTTCGACCTGCTCGGGGTCGTGCGCGTCTACTCGAAGGTGCCGGGCCACCCCCCGGACCGGGGCCGGCCCTTCACGCTGCGCGGAGGCGGCACCGTACGCGACGTGGCGCAGCAGGTGCACCGGGGCAGAGCGGCGGAGCTGAAGTTCGCGCGGGTCTGGGGGAAGAGCGCCGAGTTCGACGGCCAGCAGGTCAGCCCCGCCCACGCGGTGAAGGACGAGGACGTGGTGGAGCTGCACTGGTAGAGGCACGAAGCCCGTCCCTCCCCCGCGCGCGCCCGGCTATTGAAAGTACCCGTTGACGTCGAGGATCAGGTTCACCGTCCCCGTGGCCTGGCCCGCGAAGGCGGCGATCTGGCCGGCGGCGTTCAACGGGACGATGGCGTTGTTGGATCGGGTCTGCCCCGCGCCGTAGTTGATCGAGGAAACGAGCGGGACGGCGGTGCCGCCCGGATGCAGGCGGAGGTTGCCGGTGGCCGTCGCGCCAGTCACTGCGATGTTGACGGAAACCGCCTTGGCCGACATGGGAATGCCGCAGCTCCCGACCAGGGTGAACGGTCGGTCGGCCCCCGCGTTGAGCGCGGGGCCAGCGAGGGGGCCGTTGGGATTGCGCGTGTCGATGAGCCGGCACGGGGTGACCGTGAAGAAGCCGTTGGGGACGTCGACCCGGACGTTGTCGAGCTGGAAGAAGGCCGGTCCGGTGAGGTTCTCGGGAACGAACCAGTCGAAAGCCACCCGCACCGTCTGGCCAGCGAAAGCTCCGAGATTCACCTGCCCCACCTGGTCTCCGGTGTCGGGGACAAACGTCCCGGCCACGGCCGTGAGGATGTGGACCGTCGCGAGCGGCGCTCCGCCCCCTGCCGGCTCGACCAGCACGTCGAAGGACCGGTCGACGCACCCAACGCAAAAAGTCATGAGGTCCCAACCGCCTCTGTAGTCGAACTCGAGGAGGCCGCCCCCGGGCACCGCAATGTCCTGGGCGACCCGGATGTGACCGGGCCCGTCCCCATCGAAGCCGTGGAGCGCGGCCAGGGTCCCCTCCGTGGGGTCGCTCGTGAAGAGTCCGAAACCCGGCGTGATCCCGGCCCCTCCCACCTGAAGCGCGAAGAAGGGCGTGGTCATGTCCTGCGTGACCCAGCTCGTGAAGTTGCCCATCTCGAAGCCGCAGTTCAGGAACGGGTTCGAGGGATTGTTGCAGTCGGGCTCGACCAGGGTCAGGCTGCTGATGCTACCGAAGCCGGTCGGCCCCAGCAGCGTCGAGGCGCCGGTCCGCGGATCGATGACGAACAGCTTCCCCTGGTCCACGAGGCCCGTTCCTCCCGCATAGAGGCGGCCATCGGGTCCGAACTCGAGGCTACCGGCCTGGATTCCCGTCGAGCCCACGACCGTCGCCGCCCCGGTGGCGAGGTTGATCGTGTAGAGGTTGGCCGGCCCCGGCCCGCCCGCGATGCCGTAAACGATACCGCTGCGCTTGTCGTGGGCGATGCCCGCGATCGGCCCGACGCCGGTCGCCCCGACCAGCGTGGAAGCGCCCGTGAACGGGTCGAGCGTGCGGAGCTCCGAGGGACCCTGCGGGCCCGTGATCGATGTCCCGTACCAGGTCCCGCCGACCGTTTCAAGACCGTTGAACGAGCTCCCGTTGGGGACGACTCCTCCGATCGCGGCCCCGGTCGTCAGGTTGACCTCGTATCCGTCGAAGCTCCCGTCTTGACATTGGGCAAAGGCCCGTCGGGACAGGTTGCTGAACTCGATCTCGGTGACGGCGTTCCCCGTTCCCCCTAGGCACAAGCTCGGCAACGCGGCCACGAGCGTGCCCGCACCGGTGTTGACGTCGATCGTGAAGAGCTCGCCCGTCACGGGACTGGCCCCGTAGAACGTCCCCGCCGCGTGGGCGGGACCCGCAACCGCGATTGAGACCAGCAGACAGAGCGTACGCGCGGTATCGAGTTTCACACGGTCCTCACTTTCCCCAGTCAATGACGCCGTGGCCCTCGGGACCGCCCCGAACGGCTGTCCTATGTCCCGCGAACGCTATGGAATGCTGCTGAATACACCAAGGCGCTCGCTCCTGTCAAACGGCACAGGGTAGTGCGAGAAGCGTGGCCGGGGCCAGGATCAGCGCCAACAGGCTGTGGCCCGCGAGGCAGAGACGTACTCTTGCGCGAGCTGATCCTAGGCGGAGGCGGTGGAGCGGGCTCCCGCCCGGAGTCGCGAGCGCAGCCGCCTGGCGTCCGCGGGCAGGGGCCGGGTCGTCTGGAGGAAGTCGAGGAGCACCTCCGCGAAGCGCTCGGGGTCGTCGCGATGCGGGAAATGCCCGGCCCCCGCGAAGATCTCGAGCCGGCTCCCCGGGATCCGCTCGTGGGCGTCGCGGGCGTGGCGCACGGGGATCAGGGGGTCGTGGTCTCCCCAGACGATGAGCGTCGGCAGCCCGGCCGCCAGGTAGAGCCGGTCGCGGGCACTCACGCGTTGGCCCCCCAGATCGATGATGCCTCTCACGGTGTGAAGGAACGCCCGGCGGGCCTCCGGCTCCGCGAGGGAAACGAAGCTGCGCCACGTCTCCTCGAGGTCGGCGCTCGCCCGCAGTCCGATGCGACCCAGAGCGTGGACGACCTTGCCGACGCTTTGCTTTCCCGCCACGCAGAGCCAGGGGAGCACCGCTTCGGCCCCCGGAAGGGCGGCGGCGCGGAGCAGCAGGTGCACTTCGCGACCGAGGCCACCGCTCGACACCAGGACCATGCGCTCGCAATGTTCGGGGAACTGGTAGGCGAACTGCATGGCGACGCCCCCGCCCAGGGATTGCCCGACGATCGTCGCCCGCTCCTGCCCGAGCGCCACCAGGAGGTCGCGGACCGCGTTCGCGTAGGCTCCGAGAGAGTAGTCACCGTGCCGCTTCCCCGAATCACCGTGGCCAAGGAGGTCTGGAGCGATGACGGTGTGGCGTGCGCTGAGGAGGGGAATCACCTCTTCCCAGGTCGCCGACGTTCCCGCGATCCCGTGGAGGAGGACCAGGACGGGACCCCGGCCCGCGGTTCGATAGCTCACCGGGTGGCCGTGCAAGGTGATCTGCGATCGTCCCATGGTCACCCCCAACTCCAACGATAGCCCAAACGACGGAGGTTGACCTACTCCTCGCGCAGAACGGCCGCGGGGTCGAGGCGGGCAGCGCGGCCGGGGCTCCCCGCCGCTCGCCGGCGGGAGTTTGGACCCGGCCCTCCCCTCCCCGCCAAGTGGCTACATGCGTTTTCGAACACCCGGATCTCGACAGCGGCCAGGCGCCGCGCAAGAATCTCCTGCGGAATGGCGACGGTCGACGCCCCGGGAGCGGCGGTGAGAGGCTCCAAGATCGCGCTCGTCGTGGCCGCCCTCGTCGCGGCGGCCGCGATTCCGCAACTCGGGGCCGACGTCAAGCCGTGGAAGCCCGCGCGGATCTCGAGCCCGCAGTTCGAGTCCCACGCCGCCTTCGATCCGAGAACGGGCGATCTCTATTTCGTCCGGAGCTCGCCCGCTTTCGAAGGCTGGCGAATCCTGCTCAGCCATTGCACGGCAAGGGGATGGTCAGAGCCCCGGTCGCCCGGCTTTGCGGGCGACGGCGTCGAAGCCGACCCCTATTTCACCTCCGACGGTCGAAGCCTCTATTTCATCTCCACGCGGTCCCTGAACGGGAAGAAGCGAACGGATCTCGACATCTGGCGAGTCGATCGCGGCGCCGGGGGGGCCTTCGGCGTTCCCGTGCACCTGCCGGAACCGGTGAATTCCAGCGGCGCGGAGTGGTTCCCGAGACCCGGCGCCGATGGCTGGCTCTACTTCGGTTCGAACCGACCCGGTGGCCACGGCGGCAACGACATCTGGCGCGCCCGTACCGAGAGCGAGGGCCGCTGGATTGCCGAGAACCTGGGTCCAGCCGTGAACACGCCGGGCGACGAGTACGAGCCGTTGCCTTCAGCCGACGGTTCCCGGCTGATCGTGATGGCAGACGGCAGCTTCTACGAGACACGACGGACCAAGACTGGCTGGTCGCCTCGGGTCAAGCTCGGGGCCGAGGTCAATGCCAGTGGCACGGAGATCGGTGCGCTGTTTTCGCCGAGTGGGCGGTCCCTGCTCTTCGCGCGGGACACGAAAGGGCCGGACTCCGGCGAATTCTTCGTCTGGCACGAACGGGGGGACGAGGCCTGGCCACCGGAGTGTCCCGCCAAGGCACGACAGGAGCGATGACGGCCGACCCCGATCCCTTGGGCCGGGCTCAGACTCCCTTCAGGCTCGCGATGTCGATCACGAAGCGGTAACGGACGTCGCCCCGGATCATGCGCTCGTAGGCCTCGTTGACCTTCTGGATCGGGATCATCTCGATGTCGGAGACGATGCCGTGCTCGGCGCAGTAGTCGAGCATCTCCTGCGTCTCGGGGATGCCGCCGATCGCCGAGCCGGCCAGCCGCTTGTTCCCCATGATGAGCGAGAACGCGGTCACCGGCGACGGCTCGCTGGGAGCGCCCACCGCCACCAGCGTGCCCTTCGGACGCAGGATGCCCAGGTACTGGTTGTAGTCGTGCGGGGCCGAGACGGTGTCGACGATGAGGTCGAAGCGCCTGGCCAGCTTCTTGAAGATGGAGGGGTCGTTCGTCAGCTCGAATCCCTTCGCCCCCAGACGCTGGGCGTCGGCCTCCTTGGCCCTCGAGGTGCTCAGCATCGTGACCTCGGCCCCCATCGAGGCCGCGAGCTTGACCGCCATGTGGCCGAGGCCGCCCAGGCCCACCACCGCCACGCGGTCGCCCTTCTTGCAGTTCCACTGGCGCAGGGGCGAGTAGGTGGTGATGCCCGCGCACAGGAGCGGGGCGGCGCCCGCGGGGTCGAGGCCGGCGGGGATCTTCAGCGTGAAGGTCTCCGTGACCACGATCTGGGTCGCGTAGCCGCCGTAGGTCGGCGTCTTCCGGTCCATCTCGGTGCCGTTGTAGGTGAAGGCGGCGCCCTTCTCGCAGAACTGCTCGAGGCCCTGCCGGCAGTAATCGCACACCCGGCAGGAGTCGACCATGCAACCCACGCCGGCGAGGTCGCCCACCCTCAGCTTCGAGACCTGGGCGCCGACTTCGCGGACCCGGCCCACGATCTCGTGACCGGGCACCATCGGGAAGGTCGAGCCGCCCCACTCGTCGCGGGCCTGGTGGATGTCGGAGTGGCAGATGCCGCAGTAGAGGATCTCGATGAGCACGTCCCGGGGGCCGGGCTCCCGTCTCTCGATGGACGAAGGCGCGAGGGGCGCCTTTGCGGAGGCGGCGGCATAGACCGCCGTCTTCAATCTCGCTCCGTCCCTGGGTCCCGTCGTCGTCTCGGCCGAACGTGTCGTCGCCATCTGCGCCTCCGAACTGCCCCACGTCCCCGGGTGGGCGACGCGACCGGCTCGGTCGACCGCAGCCCGGAGCTAAGATGGACAGGCTATCACGGCGGCATGGGCAGGAATCGCCAGCCCGCAAGCCGGAAGTGAAGAGGCGTGGCCATGCGTCCTGGGGGCTCGGTCGACGCGAGGAGGCGCGGGTGAGGCGGCCAAGCCTCGACCGGCGTCGGTTCCTCCAGTTGACGGGCGGCGCGTCCCTCGGCCTCGCCGCCGGGCTCGGTCAGGGCTGCGGCACCGACGGCGGGAGCGCCGCCGGAGTCACCGAGTCGAGCGGTGTTGCGCCCGGAGAACAAACGAGCAGCGACGAAACGCCGATCTTCACGCCGAAGGTCAACGGCGGCATCAACCTCCACCCGGTCCGGCGACTGGACGAGGACGCGAACGAGCGGGATCCGGTGATCGTCCCCGAGCTCGTCGCGTTGCAGCTGCGGACCGCCTACGAGCTCGGCTTCGACGGCATGCGCATCACGGCGCCCGGCGGCGACCGCGCCAACTTCCTCGGCGCCATTCCCTACGTCCGCGCGGCCCGCGCCCTGGGAATCGATGGAGTGGTGGTCCTGGCGAACTTCGCCGGCCTGACGCTCGCGCGCGCTCTCTGGGATCCCGGCCAGCGCCCGGGCGTCCTGAAGCTCTATGACCAGACGTTCGCGACCCCGCCCGCGCCCGCCGCACCGGGGGCGGGGGGCTTGGGACCGGGGGGAGTGGGGCGGGTGGCCTTCCAGATCCTCAACGAGCCCACCCAGTTCGTCGGCGTCCCGCCCGACGTCTACGTGCACGAGATCCTGGGTCCCTGCACCTCGGACCTCCGGGAGCTCAATGCGCAGATCATCGTGGTGGCCGCCGCCGAGGTGGGCACGGTCGACGGGCCGCCGCGCATGCGCGCCATGCTCGAGGCGGGCCTGGAAAGGGATTGCGACCGGGTCGCCTACCACATCTACAGCCGCGGCGTGATCCCGCAGCTGTCGTTCAATGTGAGGCGCCTGGTCTGGATCACCGAGTCCGGGACGGCGGGAACCTCCGACCACCTGGCCTGGGTGCGCGACACGTTTCCGGAGATCCGCGCCCAGATCGGCGACGTCTCGCGGATCTTCTATTACGACCTCTACGACCGGGACCCGGGACGCTACCGGCTGATCGATCTGCACCAAACGGGGTCGACCTACCGCGCGGTGGTGGAGTCGGCCGGCCTCTACGCCTACTTTTCCCAGAAGGTCCGGGAGGCCGCCGCCGGCCGGCCCCTCCTGGCCTTCGAGAAGCTCATTCCCGATATCCGCGCCTACTTCCCCACGCCGGCAGACGTCGAAGCCTACGACCAGGTCTTTCGTTCGTGAGCGTCGTCACGCTCCTGCTCCTCCTCGTTCTCGAGGCGGGCCCCGTGGCGCCGGCCCCAAGTCCCGGACCGCCCGCCCCTCTCACCGAGAGTACCGACGAAGAGCAGACGGCTTCCCCGCCGAACGCGGCCGAGGAGCCTCGCTACCCCCTGCGCCTGTCCGAGCCGGACTTCGTCGCTCGCGGCGAGCCGTTCAAGCTGGTCGATCTGCGCTACGGGTTCAGCGACACCTTCTCCACCACCCAGGCCTTCGCGGCCCGGGTGCGCGTCCAGGGCTGGGGCTACCTCGGCGCCGAGGTGGAGGGGGAACGGCGCAGCCTGGCGCTCATGGTCGACCGGTTGGTTCTTGCCGCCGAGGCGACGGACGGCGTGTACGACCTCTTCGGCCGCTACCGGGCGCGGCGGTTCCTGCTTTCGGCGAACGCGCACCGGCTGTCCCCGGCCGAGGGCGGGGACTGGCTGCTGAGCCCCGGGGTCAGCTTGCGTCTGTCGCGCGAGTTCGAGCTCCTGGGGGAGATGACGGGCGACACGAGTCGGCCGCAAGGACGCTTCCTGCGTTCGGCCTCGGCCGGCTTCCTCTGGGAGCATGGGGCGCGACTCGAGGTGGAGGGCGGGTACGGCCACGCCCGGGAGACGACGGAAGAGGGTTCGGAGAACGTCCGCGACACGGCGACCGTCCGGTTCGTGGCGCAGGTGGGCCGGGTCGAGTTCTCCGGGCACGCGTCGCTCGACGACGTCGAAGGGCGCTTCCCCCGGCGACAGGAAGAGGTCGCGCTGTCCGCGCGGCTCCTGGTCACCTCGCGGCTGCTCCTGGAGGGCGCCGGCCAGGCTCGCTTCGAGCGCGACGCGAGCGATCGCTCGCACGGGTATCGGGCCGCCGTAACCTGGTTCGCACGACGCTTCTATCTGCCCCGCTCCGGGCCCGCCGCCGAGCGGACGCTGGCCCTCGCCTACCGCGCCACCGAAATGGGCTACAACGAGCGCCCGGTGTTCGACGACGACCAGCGCCGCGAGCAACGCGAGCGTCTCTCCCTCACCCCCCGCCGCGACGAGCTGCTCGAAGACATGCGGGAGCTCTATCGCGCGCAGGTGGAGGAGAGGGCGGTGCCCACCCTCGGCCTCGAGTTCCTGGAGAGCGACGACGAGCTCTCGGGGTTCAAGTCGCAGACGCTGCGGGCGAGCCTGGGTGTCCCCTGGCCGCCGGCCTGGCCCTGGCGTCACGACGAGTCCGCGACTCCGTTCCTGCGCCTCGACCTGGAGAGGGAGCGCCGCCTCTCCGGCCTGGACTACGAGGCCATCCGCTATGGGGTGGCGCTCACGACCTCCCTCAACCGGGAGATGGACCTCGTGCTGCGCTGGAGCCGCGCAGAGCCCACGCCCCTCGAGCTCATCCGGGGCATCGGCCCGTACCGGACGATCGAGCTGTCCTACGTGTACGCGTTCGGACGCTGAATCAGGGAGGTCTCGCTCACGATGAAGGGTGATCTTCAGATCCGCGGGGTCTCCAGGAGCTACGGCGACGTGCGTGCGGTGCGCGGGGTCTCGCTCGACGTCCCCCCGGGGCAGTTCGTCACGCTGCTCGGCCCCTCCGGCTGCGGCAAGACCACCCTGCTGCGGCTCGTGGCGGGCTTCGAGCACCCGGAGGCCGGCACCATCTCGATCTCGGGCCAGGACGTCACCGGGGTGCCCGCCCACAAGCGGCCGGTCAACACCGTGTTCCAGCAGTACGCGCTCTTCCCCCACCGCAGCGTGTTTGGCAACGTCGCGTTCGGCCTCGAGATCGACGGGCTGCCGAAGGGCGAGATCGAGGACCGCGTCGACCGCGCGCTCGAGCTCGTGCGGATGAAGGACCTCGGTGGCCGCGGGACCTCCGAGATCTCCGGCGGCCAGAAGCAGCGGGTGGCCCTCGCCCGGGCCCTCGTCCTCGAGCCCGACGTGCTGCTCCTCGACGAGCCCATGGCCGCTCTCGATCTCAAGCTGCGCAAGGAGATGCAGGTCGAGCTCAAGAACCTGCAGGAGCGGCTCGGGATCACGTTCCTGTTCGTGACCCACGACCAGGACGAGGCGCTCGTGATGTCCGACCGCATCGCGGTCATGAACGCGGGACGGATCGAGCAGCTCGACGGCCCCGAGGAGCTCTACGAGAAGCCCCGCACGCGCTTCGTCGCCGACTTCCTGGGGGTCACGAACGTGTTCCGGGGTGCGGTCCGCGGACGGAAGGACGGCATCGTCGTCCTCCGTACGGAAGGGGGCCTCGAGCTGCTGGCCGCGGACGACGGCGGCTATCGCGAAGGGGCCCCGGTCTGGCTGGGGCTGCGCTCGGAGAAGATCAGCCTCGTCGACCGGAAGGAGAACCTCTTCGACGGGGCGATCGACGACGAGATCTTCCTCGGGGACTGGACCGACTGGCGGGTGCGGGTGGGGAAGGAGGTCCTGAGCGTGGGGGAGGGCAACGTGCTCGCCCGCGGTCGCAAGCGGGGCGACGCGGTGAGGGTCTCGTTCTCGCCAGACGCGGTGCTGCGGCTCGAGGACACGGAGGCCGCGGGGTGAGGGGGAGCCGCGGCCAGGCGGCCTGGCTCCTCCTGCCCTCTCTCCTGCTGCTGCTGGCGCTTTTCTACCTGCCGCAGCTGCTGATGTTCGGCGTCTCGCTGGGACGCCGCTCCGCCTACGGCGGGGTCGTGCGCGACGGCGTCGTTCGCCAACTACCTGCGGGCGATGGAGCCGCTCTACCTCAACATCCTCTGGCGCAGCCTGCTCCTCGCCGCGGCCACCACCGCGCTGTGCCTCCTCGTCGGCTACCCGGTCGCGTGGTGGATCGCGCGACGGGCGCCCGCAAAGTGGCGCAACGCCCTCCTCACCCTGGTGATCCTGCCCTTCTGGACGAGCTTCCTCGTCCGCATGTACGCCTGGATCGTGCTCCTGCGCTCGGAGGGAGTGTTCAACATGGGGCTGGCGGCGCTGGGCCTGCCCCGGGCCGAGCTCCTCTACAACGACTTCGCGGTGCTGCTCGGCCAGGTCTACGGCGAGCTGCCCTTCATGATCATCCCCCTCTACGTCTCGCTCGAGAAGCTCGACCCCACGCTCCTGGAGGCGGCGGCCGATCTGCGGGGCCGACGCATGGCAGGCCTTCCGCAGGGTCGTCGTCCCGCAGACGATGCCGGGGATCGTGGCCGGCTGCGTCCTCGTCTTCATTCCCTCGCTCGGCGCCTACCTTGCTCCCGACCTCCTCGGCGGGGGCCGGACCGCGTACATCGGCAACCTGATCCAGAGCCAGTTCGCGGTGGCCCGCGACATGCCCTTCGGGGCGGCGCTTTCCTTCGTGCTGTCACTGCTGGTCGCCCTGCTCCTGCTCTTCTTCCGGCGGCCGCTGCAGTCGGCCCAGACGCTCTAGCCATGGCCGGCCCGGGCCAGCGCGCCGCCCCGTCCGGGATCCTGCTCGGCGGGCTCGCGATCGGGACCTACCTCTTCCTCTACGCGCCGATCTTCGTCCTGGTCGCGCTCTCCTTCAACCGGAGCCGGCTGTCCGCGTCCTGGGATGGCTTCACCCTCGGCTGGTACGCGAAGGCCGTCACCAACCCGGCCATCCTGTCCTCGATGCGCAACAGCCTGATCGTGGCCGTCGCCACCATGGTGATCGCCACCGTGGTCGCCACCGCCGCCGCCCTCGCCTTCCACCGGCACCATTTCCGGCGCCGGGGGCTCCTCGAAGGCCTGATCACCATCCCCACCGTCGCCCCCGAGATCGTGCTCGCCGCCTCGATGCTGCTCCTCTTCGCGGCGATCGGCCTGCGCCTCGGCTTCCTCACCATCATCCTCACCCACGTGGGGTTCACGATCTCGTACGCGTTCGTGGTCGTGCGAGCGCGGATCGCCGGGTTCGACGCGAGCCTGGAAGAGGCGGCGATGGACCTCGGGGCGGGGCCCGCGCAGACCTTCTTCAAGGTGACGCTCCCCGCGATCTTCCCCGCGGTGATGGCGGCGGCCCTCCTCGTCTTCGCGCTCTCGATCGACGATTACGTCGTGACCTCCTTCGTGGCGGGGGTGGGGGCCACCACCCTGCCCCTCCAGATCTACTCGATGGTCAAGAGCGGGGTCTCCCCCGAGATCAACGCGGTGTCGACCATTCTTCTCGTCGCCACCGCGCTCCTCCTGCTCGCGGCCTTCCTCCTCGAGCAGGGGCGCTCCGCGCGCGCGGCCGCCCTGCCCGCCCTCGTCGGCCTCGCCCTCCTCGGGGCCCCGTTCGTCGATGACGCGGAGCGGGGCGGCCGAGCCCTCGCGGGTGCTCAACGTCTTCATCTGGTCCGAGCTACATCGCGCCCGAGACCGTCGCCCGAAGTTCGAGGCGCGGTACGGCGTCCACGTCAACGTCGACCTCTACGACTCGAACGAGGCCCTGCTCGCGAAGCTGCAGGCGGGCAACGCGGGCTACGACGTGATCTGCCCTTCCGACTACTCGGTGCAGGTACTCCTCGCGCAGGGCCTCCTGCGCCGCCTCGACCTCTCCGCCCTGCCGCACCTGCGCAACATCGACGCCTCGTTCCTCGACCGACCCTACGACCCGGCCAACGCCCACTCGGTCCCCTACTTCTGGGGCACGACCGGGATCGCCTACGACCGCCGGAAGGTGGCCGCTCCCGTCGACTCGTGGGCGGCCCTGTGGGACCCGCGGTACAAGGGGCGCGTGCTGATGCTCGACGACGCCCGCGAGGCGTTCGGCGCCGCGCTCAAGCTGCGGGGTCACAGCCTGAACACGACCGACGAGCGGCTGCTGGGGGCGGCGCGAGACGACCTCGAACGCCAGAAGCCGCTCGTGCGAGCGTACAACTCCTCGAACGTCGAGGACGTCCTGCTCGCGGGCGACGTGTGGCTCGCCCAGGGGTGGAACGGCCAGTTCGTCAAGGCGATGGAGCAGGACGCGGACATCGTCTACGTGATCCCCAGGGAGGGCTCGACCCTCTTCATCGACAGCCTCGCGATTCCGGTGGACGCCCCCCACCCCGAGCTTGCCCACGCCTTCCTCGACTTCACGATGGAGCCCGAGATCGCGGCCGAGATCTGCCGGACCATGCACTACTCGAGCCCCAACCGGGAGGCCTTGCCGCTCCTCCCCCCGGAGATCCGCAACCACCCCGCCATCTTTCCGCCGCCCGAGGCGGTGAAACGGCTCGAGCTCATCCGGGATCTGGGCGAGACCACGGTCGTCTACGACCGGCTGTGGACGGAGGTCAAGAGTGGACGTTGACCAGACGGTTCTCCCGCTCGCCCACTTGGCGCTCGCCCAGGGGGGGGCCCCCGGGGGGGGTGCGTCCCAGGGGTCCCAGGGGGGTCCGAGGGGGGTCCCCGGCGGGTCCCCGGGGGGTTCCGAGGGGGGTCCCAGGGGAAAGTCCCGATTTTTCGCCCGCCAAAGCTCGGCAGCTACACGAGAAGTGGTCATCGACGGGCGCAACTCTCACTGGCCCAGTCTGTTGGGGCCCCAAATGGTGACGGGGCGCACACCGCCGGCAGCCGGCCGCGCCGATAATGTGGGGTAGGTCGAGCACGCGGGGCGGCGCCCTCCACGCATGTCCAAGCCGCATTGCAGCGACGAGACCGTGGAGGCTTGATATGACGTTCAAAAAGGCGCTTCCCCTGGTGCTCCTGGCGAGCGCCACCACCCTTGGGGCCGAGCCCCTCCGGCTGAGAATCGGGGCGGCCACCACCGACGGCAGCGTGGCCTTCACGCTCGGGGCCCCTGCCGAGCAAACGAACGAGGTCCCCTCGCCCGGGGAGGCGCCGGAGACGGCTTCCTTCGAGGTGGCGTTCGCGGCCGGCACGCCCGCGAGCGTGAAGGCGGAAACCATCCGCCAGGCGGTGGTCGCCGACCCCTCGGGCCACTGGAGCGCCCAAGTCGCGGGCGCGGGCCTGAAATTCCAATACCTCGCGGGGGAGAACTGGGTGGACGTGGAGGGGGTCACCGATCTCTCCGACACGACGGGCGGCGGGACCCAGCTCTCGACCCGCGGATCGGCGGTGGCCATCCAGATTCGCGTCAATCCCGACGCGGTAGCCACGGGCGTGGATGCCACGGGCGCACAGTCGTTCTTCACCGTGTCTCTCACCGACACCCTGTCCTGGACCCACGCGATCCAGCCCGGGGAGAACGTCGCCGCCCTGCTCGACGCGCTCCAGGCCTTCGTTGCGGCGCAGGGGAGCGAGGGCGTGCTGGTCGTCCGTGATACCCCGAGCGGCCTGACCATCAAGTTGTTCTACACGGAATCCGAGGCCAACTGGCAGCTCACCGACACCGGACTGCTGGCGGGCCTGCTGAGCAAGGCCAGCAAGTACGAGCGCAGCGCCGGGCTGATCGACCGCTAGAGCCACCGTGTCGCCAGGGGTGGGGCCACCGGCTCCCCGCAGGGCGGGCGCATTCCTCTTCGTCGCCCTCCTTGTCGGAGGCGCGCCGGCGCCGCCGGCGCTGGCCCTCGACCCCCACCGCAGCCTCACCCAGTACGGACACAACCTCTGGACGGTCGAGCAGGGCCTCCCCCAGAACTCGGTCCAGGCGATCCTCCAGACGCGGGACGGGCACCTGTGGCTGGGGACGCAGGAGGGGCTGGTCCGCTTCGACGGCGTGCACTTCACGGTCTACGACGAAAAGAACACGCCCGCCCTGAAGGACCACCGCGTGCTCGCGCTCCACGAGGACCGGGAAGGGAGCCTGTGGATCGGCACGCGCGACGGTGGCCTCGTCCGCTTACAGGCCGGGGTCTTCTCCGTGTTCGACACCTCGAGCGGCCTCTCCCACAATCGCGTGCGGTCGATCTACCAGGATCGGCGAGGCCGCCTGTGGGTGGGAACGGACGGGGGCCTGAGCCGGTTCGATGGAGAGCGCTTCAGCAGCCCTCTCGGGCTGAACCCTCGTCCCTTCGCGGTGATGGCGATCGCGGAGACGGCGGGCGCACTCTGGTTCGGCACCGACGGAGACGGGCTCCTCCGCCTCACCGACGCCCTCGAGGCGTACGGCCGCAAGGACGGCCTGCCCAGCGACGCGGTCCGCTCGCTGCACGTCGGCCGTGACGGAACGCTGTGGATCGGCACGCGCGGGGGGGGCCTCGCACGTTACCGCGACGGGCGCTTCAGCTCCTACCCGCTCCCTCCCGCGGCGGGCGACACCGTGGGCGCAGTGGCCGAGGACCGGGACGGCAACCTCTGGATCGGCACGCGCGGGGGCGGGATCCTGCGCCTCGCGGACGGCCGCTGGAGCGCGTTCACGCAGAAGGACGGCCTCTCCGGCGACATCGTGATGTCGACCTACGAGGACCGCGAAGGAAGCCTCTGGATCGGGACGGAGGGGGCGGGACTCAACCGCCTTCGCGACGTGAAGCTCGCGAGCTTCGGCAAGCCGGAGGGCCTGGGCCACGAGATGCTCCTGCCCATCTACGAGGACAGCAAGGGGAACTTGTGGATGGGAAGCTACGGGGGCGGGCTCTTCCGCTTCCGCGACGGACACTTCGACGGGCTCACCACCCGGCAGGGCCTCTCCAGCAACCTCGTGGTCTCGCTGCTCGAGGACCGCAAGGGCGATCTCTGGGTGGGCACGGACGGGGGAGGGCTCAACCGGCTCCGCAACGGGACCTTCCGACGCTACGGCACGGGGGACGGCCTCCCCAGCGAGCGCGTGATCGCGCTCCACGAAGACCACGAGGGCAGCCTCTGGATCGGGACGTACGGGGGCGGGCTCGCGCGCCTGAAGGACGGCCGGGTCACGGTGTTCGGCCGCAGCCAGGGACTCTCGAGCGACCTCGTCTTCGCGATCACCTCGGACCGGTCGGGACACCTGTGGGTGGGCACGGACGGGGGCGGGCTCAACGTGCTGGAGCGCGGGCGGTTCAAGGCCTACACCACCGAGCAGGGGCTGGCCCACAACACGGTCTTCCGGATCTACGAGGACCCGACGGGCGCCCTCTGGATCGGCACCTACGGCGGGCTCTCCCGGTTCAAGGACGGTCGGCTCACCAGCATCACGCGCAAGGAGGGTCTCTTCGACGATCGTCTCTTCCAGATCCTGGAAGACGACCGCGGCGAGCTGTGGATGAGCGGCAACAAGGGGATCTCCCGCGTGCCGCGCCGGGAGCTCGAGGAGCTGGCGGACGGGCGCCGCACGAGCGTCACCGCGATCGCCTACGGCACCGGGGACGGGATGCGGAGCAGCGAGTGCAACGGCAACTCGCAGCCCGCGGGCTGGAAGGCGCGCGACGGATCGCTCTGGTTCCCCACCACGCGGGGCGCCGTGCGCATCGACCCCGCAAAGATCCGCCTCAACGAGCTGGCCCCGCCCGTCTCCATCGAGGAGATCACGATCGACGGCAAGCGCGTCGACTCCAGGGCCACGGTGAAGGCGCCCCCCGGGCGCGGCGAGATCGAGGTCCAATACGCGGGTCTCAGCCTGGTGGACCCCCAGCGGGTGCGGTTCAAGTACCAGCTGGAGGGCTTCGACCGGAGCTGGGTCGACGCGGGCCCGCGGCGGGTGGCCTACTACACGAACATCCCTCCCGGCCACTACGTGTTTCGCGTTACCGCGGCGAACGACGACGGGGTGTGGAACGAGACCGGAGCCGCCCTCGCCTTCGAGCTGCGTCCCCACGTCTACCAGGCCCGATGGTTCTGGGCCCTCGTCGGGCTCCTGACGGTGGCGCTGGCGGGGGCCGGCCACCGCCTGCGCATCAGCGCGCTCGACGCCCGCGAGCGGAAGCTCGCCCAGCTCGTCTCCGAGCGCACGCGGGAGCTGGAGCAGGCCAACCAGATGCTCTCCCGCTTCTCCTACCTGGACGCGGTCACCGGCATCGCCAACCGTCGCAACTTCGACGACTGCCTGGATCTGGAATGGCGCCGTGTGCGCCGGTTGGGGGCGCCCCTCTCCCTGATCATGGTCGACATCGACCACTTCAAGGCCTTCAACGACACCTACGGCCACCAGCAGGGGGACGAGTGCCTGAAGGCGGTGGCCCAGGCCCTGCGCCGGTCGGTGCACCGGCCGGGAGACCTCTGCGCCCGCTACGGGGGCGAGGAGTTCGCGGTCCTCCTTCCCGGGGCGGACGCGGAGGGCGCGTTCCAGATGGGGGAGACCCTGCGCGCCTGCGTGGAGGCGCTGGGCCTGGTTCACGCGAGCTCGGCGGTGGCGGCCACGGTCACGGTCAGCGTGGGCGTGGCCACTGCGCTGTCCGGCGACGAGGCCACGGCCCAGGCCGTCTTGCGTGCGGCCGACAAGGCGCTCTACGAATCGAAGAAGGCCGGCCGCAACCGCGTCCGTCTCGCCCCGTCGCTCGCGCTCGTCGCCTCGTCCGCTTCCTGACCTAGGGCTTCGCTTCTTCCAGGGCCTCGTGGACGCTCTGGGCCAGGGAGGCCACGCTGAACGGCTTGGCGAGGAGGCGGGTCCCGCGGGCCAGTATTCCCCGCTGGGCCACGACGTCGTCCGCGTAGCCCGACATGAAGAGCACGCTCATCTCCGGCCGCTCCGGGCGCAGGCGCTCGGCCAGCTCCTGGCCGCTCATCCCGGGCATGACCACGTCGGTCAGGAGAAGGCGGACCGGCTCCGGATGGGCGGCGGCCACCGTGAGCGCTTCCATGCCGCTCGCCGCGGTCAGGACCCGGTAGCCGCTCGACTCGAGGACCTCCCGCGCCACTTCCCGCAGCGCGTCCTCGTCCTCGACCACGAGGATCGTGTTGCCCCCGGAGGGGGCGGCGGGGGGAAGCGCGGGCTTCGCGGGCTCCGCTTCCTCGTCCACACGGGGCAGGTAGACGTCGAACGTCGTGCCCTTCCCGGGCTCGCTCTCCACGCCGATGTAGCCGCCGCTCTGCTTGACGATGCCGTAGACGGTGGCGAGGCCGAGGCCGGTCCCCTTGCCCCTCTCCTTCGTCGTGAAGAAGGGCTCGAAGATGTGGAGGAGCGTCTCCGCGTCGATCCCCACCCCGGAGTCCCGCACGGAGAGCCGCACGTACCGGCCCGGAGGAGCGGGGAACGCGCGAGGAGACTCCCGCTCTCCCCACTCCACGTTCGCGGTCTCGATGACGAGGCGCCCGCCCTGGGGCATGGCGTCCCGCGCGTTCGCGGCGAGGTTCATCAGGACCTGGTCGATCTGCCCCGCGTCGGCCCGCACGCGCCCGAGGTCCCGTGCCTCCCGGACCTCGATCTCCACGTCCTCCCCCACGAGGCGCCGCAGCAGCGTCTCCGAATCGGCGAGGACCGCGTTCAGCCGGAGCACGCGGGGCTCCAGCACCTGGCGGCGGCTGAAGGCGAGGAGCTGGCGGGTCAGGTTCGCCGCCCGCTCCGAGGCCTTGAGCATCTGGTCGAGCTTGTGGCGCCCCGGGTGCGCGCGGTCGAGCTGCCCGGCCAGGAGCTGGCCGTAGCCCTGGATCACGCCGAGCAGGTTGTTGAAGTCGTGGGCGACACCCCCGGCGAGGCGGCCCACCGCCTCCATCTTCTGGGCCTGGCGCAGCCGGGCCTCGAGCGCCCGCCGTTCCGTGATGTCGTGCGCAATGCCCACCACCCCGATCACGTTCCCGGCATCGTCTCGAATGGGCGACGTCCGGAGCGAAACCGGGAACTCCGACCCGTCCTTCCGCCGGGTCAGAACCTCCCCGTGCCAAGCCCCCCGGCGCGCCTCGAGCGCGATCGACGCCACGAGCTCGGTGGCATTCCCGTCCGAGCCCACCAGATCCAGCTCCTGCCCGAGCAGTTCCTCTTCCGTATGGCCGTAGGCCTGGACGAACGCGCGGTTCACGAAGCTGAAGCGCCCCTCGAGATCCGCGATCGCGATCATCTCCCCGCTGCTCTGTACCGCGTTCCCGAGGAGCCGCTCCTCCACCTGCGCGAGCGCGTCGTTGAACCCCTCGGTCAGCATCGCCATCGGGTCGCGCATCACCGCGGGGGCGCGCAGGGCCTGAAGGCGCCGGCTCGAGATCTCCTGGGCCGCGTGGGCCAGGAACTGCTGGGGCCGCCAGAGACGCCTTTCCAGGGGCAGGGAGAGTAGGAACGCGCCCAAAGCGCCCCCCACCGCAGCCAGGAAGACCGTCGCCGGCGGCTGAGGGACGACAGAGCCAACAATAAGGAGCGTGACCCCGGTGGTCAGGGCCGCCGTGAGAGAAAGCGCGTGCCGCGAGAGAACCAGCCGCAGGATGGTTCTCCACGACAGGCCACCGGGCACCATTCCCGCCCTGTCGGGATCTCGGACATCCGCCATCAGACCGCTCGCCTCACCGGCCCCCCCGGAGCCCCCGTGGACGCAGCCCACTTCGGCCGCATCCCCAGCCTGATCAGGACCTTGCCGGCGATTGCCTGGCAGACTCGCCCAGTCGGAGGGGACCCAGCCGTCCATGGCCTCGACGGAGGAGCAACAACCGGGCCAGGGCCCGGCCCTCAAAGCCCCTCCCGTATTGAATGGAGGAAAGGGCCGCCCGGCGTGACAGGGGCCCCGACTACAATGCCGCGCGGAGGTCCGCCATGCGCCACATCGGATGGATCGCGTCCCTCGGCCTGGGGGTCGCCGCGGCCACCGCGGCAGACGAGCCCGTGCTCCGCTACGTCCCGAGGCACGAGGAGCTGAAGTACACCTTTGGCGGGGTGGCTCCGACCCATCGGATCAAGCCCGGCACCCGGATCATTTCCTGGACCGAGGACTGCTTCGACGGCGCGCTGAACCAGCCCGGCCAGAAGCCGAGCGTGGTGCTGACGCCGGGCCGCGACAACCCGCAGACGGGGCCCTTCTTCGTCGAGGGGGCGGAGCCGGGCGATACCCTCGTCGTCCGCATCGAGAAGCTCGAGCCTGCGCGCAGCTACGCGGTTTCCGTCGCCTCTCCGGGCTTCGGCGCGCTCAAGGGCACGGACAAGACGGCGATGCTGGGCCCGGAGCTGCCCGAGACCGTGTGGTTCTACGATGTGGACCGCGCGAAGGGGGTGGCGCGGACCCGCTCCCAGGACGGCAAGCTCTCCTGGGAGGTGCCCCTCGCCCCCTTCCTCGGCTGCCTCGGGGTGGCGCCCGCCTACGGAGAGGCCCGCTCCACGATCGTTCCCGACAACTTCGGAGGCAACATGGACTGCCCGGAGGTGCGCGCCGGCAACACCGTCTATCTCGGCGTCCGCGTGCCGGGGGCGCTCGTCTCCTTCGGGGACGGCCACTACGCCATGGGCGACGGCGAGATCATGGGCACCGCGGTGGAAGGGGCGATGAACGTCGAGCTCACCGTCGACCTGATCAAGCACCGCGAGACGCCGTGGCCGCGCATCGAGAACGCGGAATGGATCATGTCGCTGGGAGCGGCGCGCCCCCTCGAGGACGCGGCCCGCATCGCCTTCAAGGACATGGTGCAATGGGTGCGGGAGAAGACGGGGCTCGCGGAGATGGACGCCTACGAGTTCGTCTCGCAGAGCGCCCGCGCGTCGGTGGTCGAGATCGTCGACCCCGAGTACACGGTGCTGGTCAAGATCCCGAAGGAGCGTCTACCCGCGCCCTCGAGGTAGCGGAGCGATCTCAGGGCGCCCCGCCCCCCGTGCTCGCGAGCAGCCGGTCGAGCTGGCCGCGCAGGTCGAGCCTCGTGCCGTTGTATTCCGGTATCGCGGCCAGGCTCGCCATCTCCCCGGGATCCTGGTCGAGGTCGTAGAGCTCCTCTTCGCCGGCGAGCGCGGGGTATCGGACGTAGGCCCATCGCCGGGTGCGGATCCCCACCATGCCCGGCACGCCCGGGATCAGGCTGTCGTAGAAATACTCGTAGAGGAACGAGTCCCGCGGCGCGGCGGGCTCGCCGCGGAGCAGTCCCACGAGCGAGCGTCCCTGCATGGCCGCGGGAACGCCCACCCCCGCGAGCTGCAGGATCGTCGGAGCGAGGTCCAGGTTGAGGACGAGGTCCTGGTTCTTGTGGGCGAGCGCCGCTCCCCCTGCGATCACGAAGGGGACGCGGATCGACTCCTCGTACATGAGCCGCTTGTCTCCCAGCCGGTGCTCGCCCAGGAAGAACCCGTTGTCGCTGACGAAGACGACGTAGGTCGAGCTCAAGAGCCCCCGGCTCTCCAGTGCCGACACCACGGCGCCCACGCTGTCGTCGAGGGCGAGGAGCGTGCGCAGGTAGTCGAGCCGCCAGCGCTCCCGGGCCGGCCAGGGCCAGGGAGGGATCTCGTGGGGCGGGTCCGCGCAGCCGCCGAGAGCGGCCGGCGTGCCTCCACAGAGCACGTAGCGGCGCTGCCACGCGGGCTTGGAAGCGAACGAGTCCAGGAAGCTCGCCGGCTCGGGCAGGGCCGCGTCCGTCCACTCTCCCGCGTGACGCGGCCCGGGGTCGAAGGGGTCGTGGGGCGCCTTGTGCGAGAGGATCAGGAGGAAGGGCTCGCTGCCTCGCCCCTGCAGCCACTGCACCCCGTAGCTCGTGAGGACGTCGGTGAGATAGCCCGCGCTCTGGACCGACTTGCCGTTCTCGTTCAGTACCTGGTCCTCGTAGGAACCCTGGCCCCGGAAGCTCACCCAGTAGTCGAATCCCGGCCGCGGCGTATCGCGGGTCGAGTCCATGTGCCACTTGCCCACGAACGCGGTCTTGTAGCCGGCCCCCTGGAGGAGCGCGGGATAGGTCTCGACGGAGGACGGCAGGTCCCCCGACTGGTTCGTCCGGACGCCGTGGGAATGGGCATAGCGCCCGGAGAGCAGGCTCGCCCGGCTCGGCGAGCACAGCGACGTGGTCACGAACGCCCGGTCGAACGTCACTCCCCGCGCGGCGAGCCGCTCCAGGTTCGGCAGCTGGAGGAACGGCAGGCGGTGGCCCGCGCCGAACAGATCCCGGGCCATGTCGTCGGCGATGATCACCACGAAATTGGGCCGGCCCGGAGGCGCGCTCGGCCGGGCGGGAGCGCCCGCTCCCCCGCAGCCGGGAGACCCGAGCGAGGCGGTGAGCACGGCCGCGAGGGCGAGTGGGGCACGGGAACGAACGGCGGTCGGGACCACCGCCCGTATCTTAGACAAGTCCGGACCTCCAGGGACGGCGGGGCCGGCCCCGGGTCAAACCGCCGGGCTGCGCCCTCTCGCGGTCGCGGCGTTCAACTGGACTCGAACCAGGCCTTGAGGTGTCAGGTCCCTCCCGTCGAGGGCGGGATACCCCGCTTCGTAGCGCGTGGCCCGGAACACGAGCACGGCGGCGGCTCCGGTCGTGCTCGTGACCACATAGGACCAGACCGTCTCCCCCACGTTCGTGACCTCGAAGAAGTGCCCCGCCGGCCCGTCGCACACCAGCGTGTTCCCGCTCGCGAGCCGCTGGGCGCCGGAGATGATGGCCGCGTACACGCTCGTGGGAGGGTTCGCCTCCCACTTCCAATCGGGGGCGGTCGGGAGGAAGCCCACCTGAGCGTCGAAGTCGTAGAGCCCGTCGGGCCGGAGGGGCGGCGCGATCTGGACCACCGAGGAGTAGGGGCGCACCGTCCGATCCCCGTTGTCGAAGACCAGGATCTCGCCCGCGCCGGGAAGGCCGGGCTCGATCCAGTGCGCGTTGTGCTGGCCGAAGAGCTGCTGTTCCCCCGGGAACCCGTAGTCGCGGGGAGTGCCCCAGCGATAGAGAAGGTCGCCCCCGCGGCCGCGTCGTCCGCCCGTGTGGCCCGCCGCTTCCTCGGTCGTGGTGCCGTGGTCGATGACCCAGATCTCGTGATGGTTGCGGACGCTCACCACGATCTGATCCAGGGCGGCGTTGTAGTCGATGGCGTTGGCATGGGTCCAATCGCTCGTGGGGTTGGCAAAGGCGTTGGGGTCGATCCGCTCGGGGTGGTCGGCGGCGTTCTCGCCGGGGGGCAAGAGGTGGTCCCAGGCCCGCCAGGTCCAGACGATCGCGTTCGTGCCCGGATCCACCTCGACGACGTGGTCGACCCAGATGACCCCGCCGGGGGGGAGGGTCTCGGGACCGCGCCCGGCCGCCACCGCCTCCGCCGCGGTCCGCGTCTCCCACGCGACCATCAGGACGTGCCCGTTCGGCATCCAGTGCACGTCGTGGTGCTGCTGATGGTCCGGGCCGTAGTAGTCGAAGCTCCACAGGACCCGGCCGTCCCAGTCGAGCAGCTCCACCCGGCCGCCGTTGCAACCCCCGGACGGGAAGTAGGTGTCGCCCAGTGACCTCGGCCGCAGGAGCCGGCCGTCCTCGAGCAGGTAGACGGAGCAGGCGGGGGTCGAGTCGGCGTGCCACTGGTGGACGAGCTGACCCTGGAGGTCCATCAGGTAGGTCACCTCGGACCCGATGGGCGCGAACAACACGTAAGGCTCGGTCGAGGGGGGTCGGACGGAGTCCGCCTCCGTCGCGCAGCCCGCGGCGGCGAGCGTCCCGAGGACCGTGGCCACGCCTACCCGGACCGCCGCTGTCCGAGCGTGGGTGCTGCGTACCTTCATCGGGGACTCCCCTGCCTGGCCTGGAGTGCCCCCGACCCCAGCGCTACCCGTACCTGCCTTGGACCAGGGTCGGGGCCAGAGGGTTGAACCCCCGCCTCGCGACTACAATCAGGGCCTCGATCCACGGAGGAGCAGCCGATGGCGATCACCCCCCCGGCGAGCCGGACCGTCTCCCCATTCGAGGCCGCCCGCGAGGCGCTCGCCTACACGCGTCGCCGCCTCTTCCCGATCCGCCTCGAGACCTGGCTGGTGCTCGGCTTCCTGGCCTTCCTCGACCAGTGCGGCCGCACCACCACCTGGGGCGCGGGGGGGGCTGGGGGCGGCGATGGCGGCGGCCGGCGCCGCGAGGCGGCCGATTTCGTCGGCGGGGGTCAGTGGTCCGGCCAGCCCGGCGACGTCGCCGCCGCCATCAACTCCGCTCTCGCCTGGCTTTCGGCCCACGCGACCCTGGTCATCGTGGGCGGGCTCGCCGCCCTGCTCGTGGGCGTCGGCCTCGCCGCCCTCGTCCTGTGGATCAACGCCCGGGGGACGTTCCTGTACCTCGACGCGGTGACGAGCGGACGGGCGGAGGTCCGGCGGCCCTGGCGCGAGCACGCCCGGCGCGCGGACTCGTACTTCGGCTGGAGCTTCGGGATCGTCGCGGCCGCCCTCGTCCCTCTCGGGGTGGGCGTGGCCCTCGGGGCTGGTGTAGCGATCGCCTTCGCCCAGGGACGGCTGAGCGTCCCCAACGGGGTTGCCGTCCTACTCGCGCTCCTCCCCGTGGCCCTGACCCTCCTCCTCGTGTTCCCGTTGCTCTTCCTGGCCCGGATCGCCCTCCGGGACTTCGTGGCCCCGCTTCAGATCGCGGCCGGCGTTCCCTGCGGCGAGGCCGCGCGCCTCTTCGAGACCCTGCTCCTCGCCCACCCGGGGGCCTTCGTGCTGTACCTCGTGCTCAAGCTCGTGCTCTGGCTGGTGACCGGGATCGTGGTGATCGTCGGTGGGTGCCTCACCTGCTGCGTGGGCTTCATCCCGATCGTGACCCAGACGCTCTTCCAGCCGCTCTTCCACTTCGAGCGGGTGTGGTCGGTCTCCCTGCTCCGGCAGATGGGCTACGAGCTTCCGCGGGAGGGGGTGGAATGAGCGCAGGCCGAATCGACTGGGCCGGCATCGAAGGGCTCGTCGGGCGGGAGCTGGGCGTCTCCGACTGGATGTCGATGGACCAGGGCCGCATCGACCGGTTCGCCGAGGCCACCGACGACTGCCAGTGGATCCACGTCGACGTGGAGCGGGCGAAGCGGGAGAGCCCGCTCGGCTCGACCATCGCCCACGGGTACCTGACCCTCTCGCTCCTCGCGCGCTTCGGCTACGAGCTCGGCATGGCACCCCCCGAGGGAGCCCAGCTTCTCAACTACGGCCTCGACCGTGTGCGCTTCATCGCCCCGGTGAAGGCGGGGGCACGGATCCGAGACCGGGTCGTGCTGCTGAAGATCGAGGAGAAAGGGCCGGGCCGCCGCCTGGCGACGGCCCGGCACACCATCGAGATCGAAGGCGAAGAGAGACCCGCCATGGTCGCGGAGAGCCTCGTCATGCTCGTCGGGCCAGGCCGCCCCTGGCCAACCAGCTAGGAATGTCGGCGTTTGCGCCGTCCCACCCCAGAGGGTAAGTTCAGCCGGGGCCAATCGCGACAATGTCTTTCTTCCCGGTCGTCTCGCACCGCATTGTCGCGGGCGCCCTCGCCCCGGCCCTCCTCATCATCGCCCTCCCCGCCACCACCCGAGGCGAGCGCCTTCCCGAGCACTCTCTGGAGGCGGTGGACTACCGCATCGGCGTGCACCTCGATGCGCGCACGAAACAGCTCCAGGGGACCGAACGGCTCACCTGGCGCAACCCCTCCCCGGAGCCCGTCCCCGATCTCTGGTTCCACCTCTACCTGAACGCCTTCAAGAACTCCGAGAGCACCTTCTATCGCGAGTCGGAGGGCCGCCTCCGCGGGGACACGATGTCCAAGGACAAGTGGGGGTGGATCGACGTCACCTCGATGCGGCTCACGGACGGGCCCGATCTCCTCCCCCACCGCACGTTCGAGCATCCCGACGACGACAACGCGAGCGACGAGACCGTGATGCGCGTGCCCCTGCCGCGGCCCGTGCCTCCGGGGGGCAGCGTGAGCCTCGACATCGCTTTCACGGCCCAGCTCCCGCGGGTCTACGCGCGGACCGGGTACGTGCGCGACTACTACCTCGTAGGCCAGTGGTTCCCCAAGATCGGCGTCTACGAGCCGGCGGGCACGCGGGGGCGCGCCCAGGGAGGCTGGAACTGCCACCAGTTCCACGCCACCACCGAGTTCTACGCGGACTACGGACACTTCCGGGTCGAGATCACCGTCCCAAGGAGCTTCGTCGTGGGGGCCACGGGGCGGCGCATCGACCGCAGGGAGAACCCCGACCGTACGAGCACCTACACGTACGAGCAGGGGGACGTCCACGACTTCGCCTGGACCGCCGACCCGGGCTTCGTCGAGGTGAAGCGGACCTTCTCGGCCGAGAAAGACGTCACACCCGCGGAGTACGCGGAGACCGCGCAGCTCCTCGACCGGAGCGGGGACGAGGTCCGGCTCTCCGACGTGGAGATCACGCTCCTCCTGCAGCCGCAGCACGTGCCCCAGCTCGAGCGGCTGGTCGGGGCGGCCAAGCTCGCCATCAAGCACTTCGGGCTCTGGTACGGCCGCTATCCCTATCCCACCCTGACCATCGTCGATCCCGCGACGGGAGGACTGGGCTCGGGAGGGATGGAGTATCCGACCTTCATCACCGGAGGGACGTCGTTCCTCTTGAACCACTGGCCCTTCGACCGGGTGCACCTGAACCAGGAGGTGATCGTCCACGAGTACGGCCACCAGTTCTGGTACGGGCTCGTGGGCAGCAACGAGTTCGAGGAGGCCTGGCTCGACGAGGGATTCACCTCGTATTCCACGGGTCGGATCATGGAGAGGGGCTACGGCATCGACACCTCGATGGGCGAGGTGCTCGGCCTTCGCCTGGGCGAGCTGGAGGCGGCCCGCGTCACGAACGGGACCCAGCGCGTCTTCGACGCCATCCGCCGGCCGGCCTGGAAGTACTCGTCATTCGGCAACTACGGCTTCAACTCCTATGCGCGCTCGGATCTCGTCCTGCGGACGCTCGAGAGCCGGCTGGGCCCCCGGACCATGGCGCGGGTGATGCGCACCTACTCGGAGCGGTGGCGCTTCCGCCATCCGGGGAGCGACGACTTCTACGCGGTGGCCCAGGAGGTCTCGGGCCAGGACCTCCGATCCTTCTTCCGGGCGCTCGTCGAGGAAACGGGGCTCGTCGACTACGAGGTGTCGTCGGTCGAAACCGAGAAGGTACGGGAGCCGCGCGGCGTATTCGACGGAAAGGGGCGGCGCGAGACCGTGCTCGAGGACGCGGCGGAGAAGCGGGAGAAGGAGGCCGACGAGAAGAAGACGCGGGTGTACGAGAGCACGGTGATGGTCCGCCGCCGGGGCGAGGTCGTCCTTCCCGTGGACGTGGAGCTCGTCCTCGAGGGCGTGCCCCCCGAGCGACGGGCCTGGGACGGCCGCGACCGCTGGATCCGGTACGAGATCTCCCGCCCCGAGCGCCTCCTCTCGGCCCGGGTGGACCCCGACGGGAGGCTTCCCCTCGACGCGAGCTGGCTCAACAACTCCCGGCGCGTCGAGGGCGACCCCCGCGCCGCGGCGCACTGGGGCCTCCGCTTGATGTTCTGGATCCAGCAATGGCTCGCCTTCGTGGGGATGTAGCGTGACCCTCGCTCCCCTGCGCACCGGGCTCCGGGATGCGGCACGGCAGCCGCGCCTCGCCGTCGTCCTCTGGCTCGTCAACGTCCTCCTCGCCGGAGCGGCGGCGGCGCCTGCGTTCCTCGTGCTCGGAGACGTGCTGAGCCACGCCCCCGAGGGGGACCGACTCCTGCAGGGCTTCTCCTTCGGCATCGTCGCGGAGCTGATGAGGGCCGATGCGCGCTTCCGACTCCTGCCGTCGTTCGCGGCCGCGGCGGCCGCCCTCGCGCTCCTCGCCAACGCCTTCACCACGGGCGGCGTCCTGGACGTCCTCACCACCGACGATCGCCGGAGCTTCCTGCACCGCTTCGGACGCGGCGCGGGGCACTTCGCCGGGCGCTTCCTCCGGGTGGGGATCGTGGCCGGGATCGGGCTGCTCGCGGCCGGGGCCCTGGTGTTGGCGGGAACGAAGGCGCTCTCCCGGTCCCTCGAGGACTCGGCCTGGCCGCCGACGGACGTCGCGATCGGCCTCCTCCGGATCGTCCTCCTCCTCGGGATCGCGGTGGTCGCCCTCGTCGCCCTCGACCTCGCGCGGATCCGCGTCGTCCGGGAGGACAGCCGCCGCGCCGTCCGTCTCTACGGGTCCAGCCTGCGCCTAGTGGCCCGCCACCCCCGGGCCACCCTCGCCCCCTGGAGCGGCACCACCCTGATCCTGCTTCTCGTCCTCGCCGCCTACCTCGCGTTCCGGAGCCTCGTGCCCGCGGACACGTGGGCGGGGATCGTTCTCATGCTCGCCGCCCAGCAGGTGGTCATGCTCGCCCGGGCCGGCCTGCGGGTCGCGCTCTTCGGCGCCGAGATCGCCCTCGTGAACCGATGGGCGCCGAGGCCGTCCCCGGTCGAGCCGGACCGGCTCGCGCCCCCGCCCACCGCTTCTTGAAGCGAGGGTGGCGGACCGGGCCCTCGATTTGTCAGCCTGCCGGCGTTCGTGGGACTCTTGCGCCCCGGTTCCGGTCCCGGGAGGAGGACCCATGACCCGCAGGATTGCCGTCGCGCTGGCGCTCGCGAGCCTCGCCATCCCCACCGAGGCCGGGACGAAGTTCAAGTCCACCTGGAAGCCACCGGACGCCGCCCCCGTGAATTTTCGGGGACAGAAGGTCGCGGCCGTGGTGATGCTGAAGGACGAGCCGACCCGGCGCGGGGTCGAGGACGAGCTGGCCTACGCGCTCCGCGCCCGCGGGCTCGTCGGCATCGCCGCGCATTCCATCGTGCCCCCCGAAGACATGACGGACAAGGATCGGGCCCGGGCGCGCCTCGAGCAGGCGGGCGTGGTGGGCGCGGTGGTGCTGCGGAGCGTAAACAAGCAAACGCAGCTGACCGAGACCCCGGGCAGCTACTGGGTCACGAACTACTACACGTTCACGGGCTACTACGGCTGGGGCTGGGGAGGCATCTACGACCCGGGCTACGTCCGCATGGACAACCTTTTCATGGTCGAGACCCTGATCTTCGATGTCAAGGCCGACAAGCTGCTGTGGGCCGCCTTGAGCGAAAGCAAGAATCCCAAGCGGGTCGACGACTTCATGAAGGACCTCGTCTCCGCCGCCGCCAAGCAGCTGGAGAAGGAGGGGCTCGTCCGCAAGCCCTGACCCGCGTCCAAAGCGTTGACCGAGCTTCCGCGGCTCAGCCCGATCTCGGCTATCCTCGCCGGCGGGGGGGAGGACGGCAGGCGCAATGGACGGCTTCGCTCAGGATCTTCGCTACGGGTGGCGGGCGCTCCGCGCGCGGCCCGGATTCACGCTGGTCGCCGTCCTCACGCTGGCGCTGGGCATCGCGGTCAACACGACGATGTTCAGCGTGGTCAGCGGCGTGCTGCTGTCGGAGCTGCCCTATCGCGAGCCGGAGCGGCTGGCCCTGATCCGCGTCAGCAGTGACGGCCAGTCCTCCCTTCCCTCCCTGGCCCCGCCCGAGGTCGAGGACCTGCGCGAGCGGGCCGGGGTGTTCGAGGACGTCGCCTCCGTGCGCGACAACGCCGCGACCCTGACGGGCGTGGGCGAGCCCGTGCAGCTTCGGATCGGCGGCATCCGCTGGAACTTCCTCCGCCTCCTGGGCGTCGAGCCGGTCATCGGTCGCGCCCTCACCGCGGAGGACGGTTTCCCGAACGCTGCGCCCGTCCTGCTGCTGGGCCACGGCCTGTGGCAGGAGCGCTTCGCAGGCGATCCCGGCATCGTGGGGCGGTCGATCGTCCTCGACGGCCAGTCGACCCAGGTGGTGGGCGTGCTGCCCGCGAACCTCGAGCTGCTGCTGCCCCGCGAGGCCGGCCTCCCGAAGCGGCTCGATGCCTGGCGGCCCTTCACCTTCGACTTCCATACCGTGCCCCGGTTCCGCTGGATGCGAGCGGTGGCGCGCCTGCGCCCCGACGTCAGCCTGGAGCAGGCCCAGCAGGCCACCGACCGCCTGGTGCGAGAGCTGATCTCCGAGTTCCCGGCCTACAAGCAGCAGCCCTTCCGGCTCCTGGTGCGCCCGCTGCACGCCGACCTCGTGAGCTCCGTGCGCCGGCCCGTGCTGGTGCTGTTCGGGGCGGTGGGCTTCGTGCTGCTGATCGCCTGCGGCAACGTGGCCAACCTGCTGCTGGCCCGGGCCGCGGAGCGTGAACACGAGCTGGGAGCGCGGGCCGCGCTGGGGGCCAGCCGCGCCCGCCTCGTCCGCCAGCTCTTGACCGAGGGCCTGCTGCTCGCCACCGCCGGCGCGGGGCTCGGCCTCGTCCTGGCGCAAGGCCTCGTCGCGCTCCTGGTGCGCCTGGCTCCGCCCGACCTCCCGCGCTTCGATGCCGTGGACCTCGACGGGCGCGTCGTGCTCTTCACGCTCGGCGCCTCTCTCTTCACCGTCCTCGTCTTCGCCCTCGTGCCTGCCCTGCAGACCTCCCGCGTCGACCTCCACGAGACGCTGAAGAGCGGGGCGCGCCTGGCGGGCGGGGAGCGCCGCGCCCGCGTCCGCCGGCTCCTCGTCGCGGGCGAGATCGCGCTCTCGCTCGTGCTGCTCGTGGGCGCGGGCCTGATGATCCGCAGCTTCGCCGCGCTCCAGGCCGCGCGACCGGGCTTCGAAGCCGACCAGCTCGTGACCTTCCAGCTCGCGCTGCCGAACCTGCGCTACCCCAACCCGCCCGATCAGGCCCGCTTCTTCGAGAACCTGACCGCCCGCATGCAGGGGCAGCCGGGGATCCAGGCCGTGAGCGCCAGCTTCCCGCTGCCGATGAGCGGCCGCTTCTGGACCAACGAGTACGCCTACGATCCCCCCACCGAGGCGAGCTGGGGCACCGTGGAGTCGGACAACCACGTGGTGCTGCCGGGGTACTTCCGGGCCCTGGGCGCGCGCCTCCTGAAGGGACGCGAGCTGACCTGGGAGGACGTCAAGGAAGGCCGGCGGGTGGTGGTGGTCGACGACCGCCTCGCGGCCAAGGCCTTCCCCGGCGAGGACCCGATCGGGCGGCACCTCGAGGTGCGAAGGGCCGGCCAGGGCGACGACCGCGAGAGCGTCGAGATCGTCGGGGTCGTCGAGCACGTCCGCCAGGACCACCCGGGACGGGACGGCCGGGAGCAGACCTACGTGTCGCTGGCCCTGTGGCCCTTCAACTCGCTCTACTTCGCCGTGCGTTCACCCCTGCCCGCTTCGCGCGTGGTGGAGATCGCCCGGGAAGAGGTGCGCAAGATCGACCCCGAGCTGGCGCTCTATGACGTCCGCACGCTACGCGGCTACCTCGCCCAGGTCACCGCGGGCCAGCGCTTCGCCATGCAGCTCCTGGGCATCTTCGCGACCCTCGCCGCGGCGCTCGCCGCCATCGGCCTCTACGGGACGATCGCCTACACCGTCAGCCAGCGCAACCGGGAATTCGGCATCCGCATGGCGCTGGGCGCGGGGCCGCGTGAGCTCCTCCGGCTCGTGGTGCGGCAGGGCTTGAGCCTGGCCGCCCTGGGCATCGGGGTGGGCATCGCCGCGGCGCTGGCGCTGAGCCGGGTGCTCTCGTCCCTCCTCTACGGCGTGAGCCCGGCCGACCCGCCCACCTACGCCGCGATCGTCCTCGGCGTGGGAATTCTCGCCCTGCTCGCCAGCTACGTGCCCGCGCTTCGGGCCGCCCGCCTGCATCCGGCCCGCGTCCTGCGCTCGGAGTAGAGCGGCGGCCACGGCCGCCGCCCTGCCCGAGGACCTGGCGCAGTCTCTGCGCCGCTTCCTCGCCTCACGTCGGTAGAGGCGCCGCGCCGTCAAGGGCTACCATGGGGCGCAGAGGGGAGGCGGTGATGCGGCAAGCCATGGACGAGCTGGTCGACCGGTTCGAGAGGGGAACCCTCTCCAGACGGGAGCTCATCGCCGGCCTCCTCGCCCTGGGCGCCTCGGCGCCGCGCGCGGTCGGCGGTCCCGCCTCGCCCCCGCCGATCGAGGTGAGCGGGATCGATCACCTCGCCCTCCGAGTGAGCGACGTCGAGCGCTCGGCCCGCTTCTATGCCGAGCGCCTCGGCGCCACGGTGCGCAACCGGATGTCGAACGCCATCTTCATGGACGTCGGCGCGCAATGGATCGCGCTCTTCGGTCCGGGTGTGGCCAGCACCGGCTTTGCGCCCACGGCGCCGGGACTCGACCACTTCAGCTTCCGGCCGACCTCCGTGCGCAGCTTCGAGGAACGGACGCAGGCGCTCCGCGAGCACGGCCTCGACCCCCAGAGCCCGCCCGGCTCCGGTCGTGTCTACTTCAAGGACCCCGACGGCGTGATCCTCCAGCTGAGCTGAGGAGCGCCGCCCACTCCGCCGCGCGAGCGCTCTTCGCGGGGCTGACGTGGCTACTTCTGTCTTCCCGTGAGCTGCCGGATCAGATCCGCCTCCGCCGGTCGATAGGGCGTTCCGTCGGAGCGCAGCACCTCGTGAAACCAGACCGCCGGCTGGTCGAGAACGTACGGGTGCTGCCACGAGTCCCACGGCAGGAAGGTCTGCGTCTTTCCCGCGACGAATCCCCAATTGATCGCCCCTACCCGCTCCTCCTTGGCCAGCGGCAACACCGAGTCGAACGTGCTGCCCACGGAACGGGCCATGTATTCCGTGCAGATCACCGGCCGGTTGTGCTTCTTCAGCCAGGTGACCTGGCGCTTGAAGTGCTCCGGCCAGCTGTAGTTGTGGAAGGTGATGATGTCGGACTCGCGGAGCTGAATCTGCTGCATCTCGCCAAGGCCGGCTCCGTCCGGAGACGTGTCGGCGGCCCACACGCCGCTGGTGAGAGGCTGCTGGGGATTGGCACCTCGCGTCCACTCGAAGGCCTGGGGCAGGAGGGCCGTCACCCGGGCGGCCTTGTCCTTCAGCTCTTCCTTCGGATAGCTGCCGGCATTGTCGGCGCCGGGCTCGTTCCACACGTCCCAGGCCAGGACGCGGTCGTCCTTCGCGAAGGCCCCCACCACCCCCTCCACGTACGCCTTCAGCCGCGGATACTGGCGGGCATCCCCCAGGGCGGCGGCGCCGGGGCTCTGGACCCAGCCCGAGTTGTGAACCCCCGGAGTCGGTGGATGCTGCGGGCCCAGATGGGGCAAGGGGTCCCAGCACGAGTCGAACAGCACGAACAGCGGACGGATGTGATGCCGTGACGCGATCGTCAAGAACACGTCGATGCGTTTCCGGAACCCCGGCGCATCCTGTTGCCAGAGCAGGTCGTGGAGGAAGACGCGCATGGTGTTCATGCCCAGGGCTTCCGCCCAGCCGAGCTCCTCGTCGATCTGCGCCGGATCGAAGGTCGCCTCCTGCCACATCTCGAGCTGGTTGATGGCCGACCGGGGAACATAGTTGCTTCCCACCAGCCAGGGCTGTTGCGCGTACCACACCTGGGCCTTCTGCTCCGGCCAGCGCGCCGTTTGCGCCGCCACCGCGCCCGTGCCCAGGACGACCGCGATCGGCAATGCCACGATGAGCACGGGTCTGGCGGTCGTCATCGTCTTCTCGCCCCGCGAGACACTACGCCTCGACGCGCGCGATGGTCAAGAGCGACGCCAAGTCCCTTCCTTTCCATCTCATCCGCCCCGATGACACCCGAAGGGGCGACGCGAAAGGTGAGCCCCATCTTCGGCGCAGATCATGCGGCGAACCTCCCTCCCGGGCGCCGCTTCTGCGCGCGCCCATGGCGGCAGCGAGACTTTCCTGCGACGGCCCCCGGCGGAAGCTACGCCGCGGAAGCGACCGGGATGGCCGCGTAGGTCACCGAGTCGTTCCAATCAGGCATGAGGATGATGCTCGACGCGCCTCTCTAGGGCCCCTGCTTCGCGGGGCAGCGCACGGAGGTCCACCGCCGGCGCGTCCGCCGTCGAGACCGCCGCCCCGCAGCAGCGGCATTCGATCATCGAGTCTCGCCACGGGGTTAGATCATTTTGCGCACTGCCGCCGAGCAGGGAGGCGGCACCGCAGTTCTGGCAGACGATTCGGAGCGCGTAGAAGAGCATGATGGGATCCTCTGGACTACAGATGACACGCGAAAGGTGCTTAGCAAGACGGAACTCGTCCATGGGGGGAGCAAGCAGTGTGCCACCGGAGCGCCCGGGCGATTTGCCGCCAAACGGCTCGCGCGGGCCCCCATGGCGTCGCAACGCGGTTGGTTCCTCGGAATCCCGGTGAGGGGTGTCGAGAAGCTGTTTTGCACAAACAGGGAAAGGGAGTTGGCTGTGCGCAGGTGGCCTCGGGCGGCACGGATCTCCGGGCGGTTGACACTCACGACAGTGCTCACGCTAGCCTTGTATCTCATCGTCTACCGTCCGCCGCAGCTGCGCTGGGGCGCCACTTCCGAGGAGGTCGCCCGCTCCATGCCGGGCGACTCGATCCAACCGCGGCCGATCTTCGACGCGACGCGCGCGATGTCGATTCAGGCGCCCCCCGAGCGGATCTGGCCCTGGCTGTTGCAGATCGGCTACCGCCGCGCGGGTTGGTACAGCGGCCTGGACTGGCTCGACAACGACGGCGTCCCGAGCGCCGATCGCATCGTGCCCGAGCTTCAGACGCTGAAGGCCGGCGACCTTCTGCCCGTCTGGAGGGACATCACCCACCGCGTCGTGGCCGTGCAGCCCAATGAGTACCTGCTGGACTCGAGTCCGAGCGGTCGGGACTCCTGGCTCTGGGCGCTCGTCCCCGTCGATGCTCGGCGCACACGCCTGATCTGGCGCATGCGCCATGCCCCTTACGACTGGAGCTCGCCATCGTTCCTCGCGCGGCAGCTCGCCACGGACCTCGGCGACTTCGTGGTGGTGAGGAACATCCTGCTCGGGATCAGGGAGCGCGCCGAGGGACGGCCCATCGGATCGCTGGCCGCGGGCACGGCGGCGGTGGGGCTGTGGCTCCTTGCCTTCGCCGCCTTCCTGGCCAGCCTCGTCGCGGTCGTCGTCCGAAGAGACTGGTTGCGACCCCTGCTGGCGGTGATGGGCACGTGCGCGACCACCCTCCTCCTCGTGTTCTCGATGCCGCCGGTGTGGGTGGACGCACTCGCCGTGGTGGCCGTCTACGGCGGCTTGTGGTGGGTTTACCGAAGGTAGCCGTCGCCCGAATGGGCTGGGGTCCCCGGAGTAATGGATTACGGCTTGGAGGCTAACTTAACGGCATTTACGTTGCGCCGGGGCAGTCCAGCTCGTAACGTGTACTAGACCTTCCTCTCACGGGTCACGGCCGCGCTGCTCGGACCCTCGCGTTGACGGGCGCTGGGGTTTGCCTCCGGCGCGCACCGTCCCGATGAATTGCCGGGCGAGGAGCGGTGACATGCGCATTGGCGCTTCAAGCCACCGGCAACGTGCGATCGTGGGAGTGGTCGCCCTCGTCCTCCACCGGAGACCAGGAGTATCTCGACGTCGCCGAGCTGTGACCCCCACTCCGGGCCCTGACGTGGTCCCGGAACCTCGGTGACTCAGCATGCCTCGATCTCTCTCAGGTGTCTCAGGCGTGGCCACGGTGCTTCGCGATCCCCTCGGGGTGGTAGAGTCGTCGCCACCCCCGTTCACCGGTGACTCCATGCCCGACGGTTTCGGGAGGTTCGTGTTGCTGGGGGAACTCGAGACGAGCTGGCGGGGCACGGAGTACCGTGCGGCCGCGCTGGCGGGGACCGAGTTCGAGCGCCTCGTCAGCCTGCTCCGGATCGCGCCGGCCCTCGGAGAGAGCGAGCCCCTCCTCGAACACCTCCGGGCGGGGGCGCGCCTCGGGGGGCCTCATGCGCTGGCGATCCACGAGATCGGGCGAGTGGAGCGGACGGCCTTCGTCGCCTCCGAGCTCGTGGAAGGGAAGAGCCTGCGGGCAGTCCTCGCGCGGGCCCGCGAGGAGGCGATGCCGATCGCGCCGGACAACGCCCTCCAGGTGGCGAGTCGCGTGGCGGCCGCTCTCGCGTACGCCCACGGCCATCTTTCCCCGGAGGGCGCTCCATTCGTGCACGGGATGGTCGGGCCGGACAGCGTAATCGTCTCCTACGACGGGGAGGTGGCGGTCCGGGGATTCGGCTGGTGGACGAGCCGGGCCTGGGAAGGGCGCCTCCCTGACGAGGAGCTCCGCCACCTCGCCCCGGAGCAGCGGGGAGGTCTCGCGGACCCACGCAGCGACGTCTTCGGCGTGGGGGCCCTCCTCCTCGAGTGCCTGACCGGCGCTCCCCCGGACGCCCCGCTCGGCGAGGCGCGACTTCCGGACGGGGAGCCGCTCCCCTCCGTCGTGGCCGAGGTCCTGACGAAGGCCCTGAACCCGGACGCCGCGCACCGGTTCGCCGACGCCCACGAGCTGCGCCGAGCCCTGGACGCCCTCCTGTTCTCGGGAGACTTCTCGCCCACCACCTTCAACCTCGCCTACTTCATGTACACGCTCTTCCGGGACACGGCCGAGCAGGAGGCGCGCCTCCTCCAGCGCGAGCGCCAGGCCTACGCCGAACACGTTCGGGCGGTGCCGCGCCAGGAGGCGGCGGCCAAGGCTGCTCGCCCGGAGGCCCCGGCGGCCCGGCCGGCTCCCGCGGGACCGGGTTCGGTCCACCACGCGGCGCCGTCTACCCACCACCCGGCGGTGCCCGCCCGCCATCCGGTGGCGTCCTCGGCGAAGGTGCCGGGCGGCCGGCCGGCGGCGCGGGTCGCCGGTCCCCGGCGGGCACAGACCGGCGGTGGCCTGGCCGTCAAGCTAGGTGCCTCGGCCCTCGTGCTGGTCGCCGCGGGCTATTTCCTCTTCTTCTTCCCGCGCGCGCCCGCCGTGCCCGCTCCCACCCCCGAGCCCACTTTGCCTCCCGACGAGGTGGCCGCCCTCGCCCGGGTGAGGGAGTTGGAGGCGCGGCTCGCAGCCATCGAGCAGGAGAAGGCGCAGGCGGAGGCGGCGGCCGCCGAGGCGGCTCGGCAGCGGCTGGAAGCGGAAGCCGCGAGAAAGGGGCGCGCGGTGGACCGGGCGGCGGTCGCGCGTGCGCAGGAGGAGGCGGCGCGACTGGCCCGGAGCGAGCAGGACCAGCGCCAGGAGGTGGAGAAAAAGAGGATCGAGGAGGAGATGCAGGCCGAGGAGGCACGGCTCGCCGCCGCTCGCGCGGCCGCGACTCCCGCACCCGCACTCGCACCCACACCCACGCCTTCAACCGCACTCGCGCCCACTCCCGAGCCCACCCCGACCACCTCGACCGCGCCCGCCATCGCGGTGGCCGCGGCGGTCGGCGTGTCCGGACCCGCCTCCGGCGAACCCTCCCCGTCGGCGCCGACGGGCGCTCCGGCTGCTCCGGTAGTCCATGCCGTGGGCGAGCCGGGAGTCACGGCCCCCGTCCTGCAGAAGGGCCCACGCGTCGAGTACCCCCAGCTCGCGAGGGTCACCCGGGCAGAGGGGGTGGTGGTGGTGAGCGCACTCGTGGACGAGAAGGGCCGCGTGTCCGAGGCCAAGGCGATCACCCGCGGCAATCAAATCCTGAGGGATGCGGCGGTGGCGCACGTCCTGCAGCGGCTCTATTCCCCCGGGAAGAAGGACGGCGTGGCCGTCAGGGTGCGTATCGTGGTCCAGGTCGCCTTCAACTTCCAGAGGTAGCGTCGAAGCGCTCCCGGAGGTCGGCACGCATCAGGTGTGCTTCAGGCCTGCTTCACCCCCGGCCGCTCGAGACCACGTCCGCCTTCGCCAGGCTCCACCGCCGGTCGCGGTCGAACAGGTATCGTTCGAGCCAGCCCTGTTCCGACAGCACGTCCCCGGCTTCGGGCTCTTCCGGCGGTATCGAGCCGCTGACGAAGGACACCACTTCCTCCACGACCGAGGGGGCGCGGAGGATCCGGCGATGGCCGAGCCCATGGGTCGTGAGAAGACGGGCGTTCGGCCAGGCCTCGGCGATGGCGGCCCCGTCCGAGTGCGGCACGTCGTCGTCGCCGTGGTCGTGGATGACGAGGAGCGGCAGGGTCATCGTGGGGCCCAGTCGGGGCACGTCGAGGTCCGACCAGGGAACGCCGAGCCGCCGCTCGCTCCGGGCCTGCATCGCGCCGAGCACCTCCGGGGCGAGCCCCCATCGGTCGGCGAACCGCCGCGTCCAGTCGGCCGGGTCCGCCGGAGGTGCTATGAAGACCACGCGCCCGACGCTCAGCCCCTCGCCGAGCGCCCGGGCCGTCGCCGCCGCCCCGAGGGAATGCGCGATCACCGCTTCCGCCGGCCCGAACGCCTCCACGATGGCGCGCAAGGCGCGCGCGAACTCGAACAGGGACGTCCGCCGGCCCGAAGAGGCGCCGTGGCCGGGAGCGTCGAAGGTCACGACCGTGAACCCCGCGCGTACGAGGGGCGGACCAAAGGCCGCAAGCTGACCGCCCTTCCCGCCCCATCCATGGACGAGATAGACGGCGGGCCCCCGCCCCCAGGACCAGGTGGCGATGCTCTTCCCGTCCACCCGGAGCGTCCGGGAGCGCCCCGTCGCCAGGAAGTCTCGCACCCGGGGGGGTGCGGCGCTCCGCGGAGGTGTGAAGAACAGACTCTCCGCCCATCGCGCGGCCAGCGCGGGAAGGGTGTGATTGAGGATGCCGAGCGCCCCCCGCACGAACTGCGCACGGCGCGTCATCGCGCGACCTCCGCGGTACGGTGGAGAGCGGCGAAGGAGACGTCACGGTTGAATCGGGCCTCCGCGTACGAGGGCCGGAGGCGGATGGCCTCGTCGAAGGGCGGGAGCGCCTCTTCGTGGCGCCCGAGCTTGGCGAGGGCGATGCCCAGGCCATCCCAGGCCTCGGCCAGATCCGGCCTCCAACGAAGGCTGGCACGGTAGGAGGCGATGGCCTCCTCCCATCGCCCGAGGCGCCCCTGGGCGACGCCCAGGTTGTAGTGCGCTTCCGCGGCCTGCGGGTCCGACTCCACGGCCTGCGTGAGGACGGTGACCGCATCAGCGGAACGCCCCTGCAAGAGCAGAGCGGTGCCCAGCCCCTGAAGCGTCTTCGCGGAAGAGGGCTCGATCGACAGGGCGCGCTCGAAGGCCGCCTGCGCCTCCCGGTGCCTCCCCTGCTCGGCGAGCGCGAGCCCGCGGTTGTGATGAGCCTCGAAGGAGTCGGGGGCCAGGCCCACCGCGACGTCGAACTCTTCCTGGGCCTGCGACCATCGTCCCCGCCGGGCGAGCTCGACACCCAGATTGACCCGGGCCTCGGCGAACTCCGGTCGCTTGCGGAGCGCCTCGCGATACGCGAGCACCGCCTCTTCGTGCCGGTCCTCCCGCTCGAGCCGGACACCGCGGTTGTACGACTGGGTCGCACCGTCCTCTCCGGCCCCGAGCTCGGACGCGGCGACGAGGACGGCCAAGCCTACTATAAGTCGAACGTTCGTGCTTTTCACGAGCGACAACCCTCCTCCCCCAGACGGCACCTGAAGCTGCCCCCTACCCGGACTTTCTGCGCGCGGTGACCGGGGCGCGCGCGCTGCGCACGAGGGCCTCGAACCCGTTTTCGGCCCTCTTCCTGGCCTCGGGATCCCTCAACAGCCGAGCGGCGTGATGGTAGGCCAGGGCCACGCCATAAAGATCTTGAGCGAACTGCTCGGGATCGACGTCGGCCCGGAAGTGGCCTTCCTCGATGGCGATGCGCACGGCCCCGACCAGCACGCCCAGCCAGTCCTTCTGGAGCTCGACCAGCCGCTGCCGCGGCGCGCCCGGCTGATCGTCCAGCTCGATCGAGGCGGCCACGAACAGGCATCCGCCCGGTCGCGAATGCGAGGTCGACCAGGCGAGCCAACGGTCGAAGAGAGCGCGCAGGCGGGGCTCGCCCCGCCGTTCCGCGAGGGCGGGCTTGATGACCGCGTCCACGAAGCGCGCCGACGCCGTCTCGAGAACCTGGATTTGCAGCGCCTCTTTGGAACGGAAGTGCGCGAAGAGGCCGCTCTTGGAGAGCTTCAGATCGTCGGCGAGTTGCCCAATCGTCAACCCGCCGAGGCCGACCCGGGTGGCCAGGCCGACGGCCTGGTCCAGGATGGCCTGACGGGTCAGCTCTCCCTTCCCCACCCTAGCAAAATAAGCACGATCGTTCGTTTTGTCAAGCCCTTTCTTGCGATCCTCGGGAACCGCTCCGCGCCAGCGAGAGGGTCAGCGGCACCGGTATGACGTGGCATTCGTCCGCCGTGACGCGCACATCGCTGCGTGCGGGCTTCGCCGGTGGCCCCCACCGGTATCATTGCCGTGCCGCGGAGGGCACACCATGAGCGACCGCATCCGCCTCATCGACGCGCTGCGCGGGCTCTCGCTCGCGGGGATCGCGATCGCCCATTTCGGGGAGCAGTACCTCGGCTTCATGCCGCCCCCGGAGCACCAGTCGTACGCCATCCACGGGATGGCGGACGGGGTGCTGGAGGCCCTGTCCTGGATCTTCGTCCGCGGCAAGGGGTTCGGCATCTTCTCGTTCATGTTCGGCCTGAGCTTCGCCCTGCAGATGCAGCGCGCCGAGCGGAGTCGCCCCGGGACCGATTTCCGACCCCGCTTCGCCTGGCGGCTTCTCATCCTCTTCGCGATCGGCTGGCTGCACGGCCTCGCCTACAGCGGCGACATCCTCACCGTCTACGCGGCGCTCGGGATCCCCCTCGTCCTCTTCTACCGGGTCCGTGACCGGTGGCTGCTCGTCCTCGCCGTCCTGCTCCTCGTGGGCGTGCCGCGGATCGCCCAGCGGCTGGTCCAGGGCCCCGCCACCCCTGTCCAGCTCCAGTCTCTACAGGCCCGGATGAACACAGAGGCCGAAGAGCACTGGCGCACGGTCGCGGAGGGAGACGTGCCCGCGATCGTCCGCTTCCACGCGACCACGGGCTTCCGGGCCAAGTGGGAGTTCCAGCTCGGACCGATGGGGCGAGGCTATCAGACGTTCGGGCTCTTCCTCCTCGGCCTGTGGGCCGGGCGGCGCCGGGTCTTCGAGGATGTCGAGGCCCACCGCCTGCTCTTCGTCCGGCTCTGGCGCTGGGCAGGGGCCCTCACCCTGCTCGTCCCCGTGATCGCGGGGGTCCTCTTCGCGCTCGGCGGCCCGTCGCAGAAGCAAGCGGCGGGCACGATGCCCGACTTCACGAGCTGGCCGATCATCGCCGGCCTCTGCGTCTTCGACGGCTGGAACGCAACGATGACCCTCTTCTATGTGGCGTCGTTCGCCCTGCTCTTCGTGCGTCCGCGATGGCGGCCACGCCTCCTGCGCTTCGGCCCGGTCGGCCAGACCGCCCTCAGCGTCTACGTGGGGCAGACCGTGATCGGCGTGCTCGTCTTCTTCGGCGTCGGCCTGGGTCTCCTGGGCCGCTTCGGCAACAGCGTGACCATCCCGATGGGCCTCGCCGTGTTCGTGGTGCAGGTCTGGGCGTCTCGAGCCTGGCTTGGTCGCTTCCGCTTCGGACCGATCGAGTGGGTCTGGCGGTCGCTGACCTGGCTGCGCCGCGAGCCCTTCCGCGCGCCGGGCGTTCACGCGGCCGAGCCGATCGCCCACAGGTAGCCGAAATTTGTGTTGACTCTTACCTAATTCTGCCTTAGCTTCCCCGCGAGTCGGACGGTCTCCCACACGTGCCTGCCGTGATGATGGCTGCCTACGTGACGGTACTCTCCGCCGAGTTGGCGGGCGACCGGACGTTCTTCGCCCTCGGAAGCCTGGCCGCGCGCTTCCGGCCGTGGGCCGTGCTCGTTGGCGCCATCCCCGCCCTCATGGCCAAGACGTTCGTGGCGGTCCTGCTCGGGCAGGCCCTCTCCCTCGTGCCGGGCGTGGTCTTTCGCGTGTTGACCGCGGCGACGTTCCTCGTGTTGGCGGTCGCGCTCTGGAAGCGCCGGGAGCCCGCCGCCACCGAGTCGCGGCTGCCCCTCGGGTCGGTGCCGTTGGCCGCGTTCGCGACGCTGTTCTTCGCCGAGTGGGGAGACCCCGGCCAGATCGCGGTGGCGCTCCTTTGTGCACGATCGGGAGCGCCCGGGGCGGTATGGATCGGCGGCAGCCTTGCCCTGCTGACGAAGGCCCTCCTCGCCGCGACCGTCGGGGTCGCGCTGGGGCAGTGGCTCGGTCGACGAACGCTTCGCCTGACGACCCTGGCCGTCTATCTCGTGCTGGCGACGCTCGCGGTCCTTCCCGCGGGGCAATAGGAGCGCGTCATGCCCGTCTCGAGCAGCGGGACGGGCAAATCGTGAGGAGGACGACGATGGCGGCCAATTCCAGAGCGGAAGATCTGGCGCGGCAAGCACGCTTCGTGTTCCAGGGGCGGGTCAAGCGGCTCGGGGCGAGCACGATGAAGGAAGCGGTCCAGGCCGGCCGGACCGCCATCGTCACCGTCGACGAGGTCCTGCAGGCGCCGGAGGCCCTTCGCCACTACGCCGGCAAGGACGTCACGGTCCAGCTTCGCGCGGGGCAGAAGCTGGCCGCCGGCCAGGCGGCGGTCTTCTTCACGAATCCGTGGCTCTTCGGCAAGAGCGTCGCCGTCCAGGCGCTCGCGGTTCAACCGGCCGTCAAGAAGGCGCGGGATGCCGTGCGCGTGGGCGTGGAGAGGGACCCCGTGCGCACGCTCGACGAGCGCGACGCGCGCGCGCACGTCGAGAGCGCGGACGTGGTCGTCTCGGGAAGGGTCAAGAGCGTGCGCGTGCCCGATGTCCCCGCCCCGAAGGCCGTGCGTGGCGCGCGCGCGGCGGCGGCCCCGGGCGCCACCCTGCAGCGGCCGAGCGAGCACGACCCCATGTGGCGGGAGGCCGTGGTCGAGGTCGAGGACGTCCACAAGGGGAGCCACAAGCGCAAGACGATCATCGTCCGGTTCCCGGCCAGCCGCGACATCATGTGGAGCGAGGCGCCGAAGCTCCGCCCCGGCCAGGAGGGATACTTCGTCCTCCACAAGCCGTCGGAGGGCGAGACCCCACCCCTTGCCGCGGGGACCAAAGGCGCGCGGGCGGCGAAGGCGCGCAAGCCGAAGGCGGCCAAGGCCGCGGCAGGAGCGCAGGTCTACACCATCCTTCACGCCGGCGACTTCGAATCCTTTACCCGGCCCCAAGCCTTGCATGCGCTCATCCGGGCCTCAGGGCCACCGGACATCCACTGAGAGCGGAGCCCGCGATGCCCAAGACACTGCGTCGAACCAAGGCCCCCCGAAAGCCACCACGCCGCCGGCGCGCCGCCCGCCGGCCCCTGCTCGTCCCGGGCACGGTGACGGTCGTCAACATGATCCCGCAGTCCCTGTCCGGCGAGACCAATAACGACAGCGAGCCCAATCTGGCCGTCAACCCCGCCAATCCCGCGCAGATCGCCGCCTCCGCTTTCACGCGCAACCCGGCGGGGATCGGCAATGCGCCGATCTTCGTCTCCACGGACACCGGAAACACTTGGGTCCTCAACGCGATCGTGCCCAGCGACCGCATGACCGCCGACATCTCCCTCGGGTTCGGGCGGTCGAGCGGCAAGCTCTACGCGGGGATCATCCGAACCCCGATCGAGCTCGTGAACGGCGAGCCCACGCCACGCCTCAACATCCTCCGCGCGAACAGCTTCACGAGCCCGACGCCGATGAAGGTCCTGAAGAACCGCCGCGGCAGCGGCGTCGACCAGCCCTACGTGGAGGCGACCACGGGGACGACGGGAGCGACCGCCGGGAAGGACCTCGTCTTCATCGGCGACAACGACTTCAACCAGCCCAGCGGGCGCACCGCCACCGTCGAGCTCTCGCGCAAGGCCGGGGCCACCGCGCCGGGCTTCAAGACCGTGAGCATCGACGCGCGCGGCGGCAACGGCGACGCCCCTTCCATCCGCCCGGCCATCCACGCGGACGGCACCGTGTACGGCGGGTTCCTGCACATGGTCGGGGGTACGAGCTGGGCGACCCTCCGTTACGACGTGGTCGTCGTTCGCGACGATGCCTTGGCCAGCGGGGCCAGCCCGTTCACAGCCCTCCTCGACCCGAGTGACTCCCTTCCTGGCCGGCGCGTGGCTTTGAACCGGCTGATCCCCTTCCTCCCCGACCAGCAGGGGGACCCCGGACCGCTCGGCCAGGAGCGGATCGGCAGCCACCTCGCCATCGCCGTCGATCCCCGGCCCGGCCACAGCGGAACGATCTACCTGGCCTGGGCGGACCGCGTCGGCGCCAACGACTACACGGTGCATCTGCGGAGCTCGAACGATCGAGGGGGGACGTGGTCACCGGCCGACCTCGTTACGATCACGAACGCGGTCAACCCGGCCCTCGCGATCAACAGCGACGGCACGATCGGCTTCGTCTACCAGCAGCTCACGGGCGCGTTCACTCCGGGCGTCGTCACCGCGGCGAACCGCTGGGTGACGCACTTCCGGCGGTCGTCGAACGGCGTGAACTGGGACGACCTGATCCTCGCCACCGTTCCCGCCAACGCGCCGCCGGCACGCGGGCTTCCCTATCTCGGGGACTACATCCGCGTGCAGGCGGTGGGGCGCGACTTCTACGGGATCTTCTCCGCCAACAACACGCCCAACCCCGCGAACTTCCCCAGCGGCGTCCGCTTCCAGAGGAACCACGACCTCGTGCTCCACCGGCTGCTCGACATCGACGGCGTGACGCCGGTCGACATCTCCATCGACCCGTTCTTCTTCCGGGTGACGGCCTAGGAAGGAGGACGATATGCCCGATTTCGACCTCGGCCCCGTCGTCGAGCCTTTCAAGACCCTGGCCGGCGGGTTTCCCGACCAGACCGCCTACCCGTTCGAGGACTTTCGCGTCGAGTGGGGACCGATCTTCCATCGTGGTCGCCTCGACGGAACGGCGCGCGCTCTCGTGATCGGGCAGGACCCGGGACAGCACGAGAACATTCTCCGGCGCATCCTCGTCGGTGAAGCGGGCCGTCGCACCCAGGGGCTGCTGGCGAGGCTGGGCATCACGAAGTCCTACGTGATGATCAACGCCCTCCTTTACAGCGTGTACGGCAGCGGCGGCGCGAAGTACGTGGACGACGCCCCGGTCGCGGCGTACCGGAACAAGTGGATCGACGGCATCATGGCGCCGGGCAAGGTCGAAGGCGTCGTCACTCTCGGACAGATGGCGAAGAAGGCGTGGGAGCTCTGGAAGACCACGCCCGCAGGGGCGGCCTCCACGGTGCCCGCGCAGCACGTCACGCATCCCACCCAGCCCGAATCCGCCGGCAAGACGAAAACGGAGCGCGAGCAGTTGACGACGGTATTGCTCCAAGGCTGGAACGCGGCCCTGCAGGCGCTACGCCCCGCCATCCACCACCCCGACCAGCCCATTCCCAACGGCCTCTACGGTAACGCGTTCACGGACGCCGACAAGGCCGACATACCCTCGTTCGATCTCCCCGCGGGGATTCCCGCCTGGATGTACGACGACGACGGCTGGGCCAAGCGCGTGGGGGACACGCCCCAGAAGAAGCGGGCGAGCATCGCGATCACGGTCCCGACGGGGATCATCCCGTGACCGCGCGCATCAATTTCATACCCAACGACCCCGCGGCCCTGCGCGACATGCCGCTGCGCGCCCTCCCCATGTCGCCGAACCGGCCGTCCGGACGCGCCACGTTCGAGTTCGCGCCTTCACCCGCGCCCGCGAACCGGTACGATCCGGCCAGCGACGAGTTTCTCTTCTGGCAGTGCCGCGAGGCCGCGCTGCGGGCCGTCGAGACCTTCGAGCGGCTCGGCGGGCCCCTCCGCAAGTGGGCCCCGCGCGCCCGCCGCCGCCTCCGTCTCATCCCCGTGGCCGGCACCGAGCTCAATGCGTACTACGACCGGAACAGTTGCTCGTTCTTCACCTTCGAGACGAACGGACGGATCACGCGCACGGGGGCCAGCACCGACGTGGTCGCGCACGAGGTCGGACACGCGCTCCTCGACTCCATCCGCCCCGACCTCTGGGACATCGCGCTGCCCGAGCACGAGGCCTTCCACGAGTCGTTCGGCGATTGCATCGCCCTCCTCACCGTGCTCTCCGACCCCGAGACCCGCGCGGCGCTCCTCCGCAAGACGCGCGACCTCGGCCGCGGCGCCTTCGTCGATGCGCTGATGGAAGACCTCGCGGCGGGAGTCCGGCGTGAATACGGCCCCTCCGATCCCTCCTCCCGCCCGCGGCGCGCGCTCAATGGCTACCGCTGGCAGGCGCCCACCTCCCTGCCCACCTCCGGCGGTCCGTCCGTCCTCACCGGGGAGGCGCACAGCTTCTCCCGCGTCTTCACCGGCTGCTTCTACGACGTCATCCGCGGCATCTTCCGCGCTTCCCCCAAACGGGACGCCAACGCGCTCCGCGACGCCGCCGACACTGCGGGCCGGCTCCTGATCCAGGGGACGCGAGCCGCGGTGGAGCAGCTCCGCTTCTATCGGGCGGTGGGCGAGGCCATGCTCCAGGCCGACATCAAGTCCAACCACGGCGCTCATCAGCAGGTGATCATGGACGCGTTCGGGGACCACGGCATCCCGCTGGCCTCGCCCGCGCGCGCATTCTCGGTGCGCTCCGCGCTCACGACCAGGGCCCCCGCCGTCAGGGGCGCGCGTGGCACGTGGGGGCCACGGGGGGCGGTTCGTCAACTCGGGTCGCAGCGCGCGGTGGACGCAGAGCTCAAGAGGCAGCTCGATGCCGACCCCGGCCAGCGCGTCTACCGCGTGCCGATGGGCGCCGCCGCTCTGAACGCGCAGAAGGTCGTCGTCCACCGCGAGGTCTCGCTCACCGGCCTCAGCGAGCGCCTCGCCGGCGTGGTGGCCATGGCTCCGCAGCCGGTGGTGGTGAGCCGTCAGGGCCGCGCCACGATGCTGCGCAGCGCCATCCCGGCCGCGGATGTCACGGACGAAGAGTCACGGTTCTTCGTGGCGACCCTGCTCCAGCGCGGCTCGATCGCCTTCGACGACGGGAATCTGCCGCGGACCACGGCGGGGCGCGGGGCGCGCGCCCGGGCGGCGCGGGCGGCGGGGACGAGGGCGCCCACGCCGTCGCGCAACGCGATCACGCACGCGGTCAGGAGACAAGGCAAGAAACGGGTGCTGGTGCGTCTGCGCTTCACGGCGGCGTGTCGCGGGCGCCGCCCCGCCCGTGGGCGGTGACGGCTCAGGTCGCCGAGAACCGCTTGCGGATCAGCTTGCGCCTGCCTCCTCGGCCGGTCTCGATCGCGTGCGTCTGTCCGGGGCCGAGCACCCCCGACGATCGCGAGATGCGCCCGTGCTCGTCGAGAGTCTTCACCTGGCTCTCCGCCTCGGCCGCGGTGGCGGCGCGGCGGGCGCGTGCGCCCGGGGCGGGGCCCGGGGAGGGGACGACGACCTCGATCCCGCGCGCCGCCGGCGCCGACGGGTCCGGCACGACGACGACCGCCCGGGCCTTCCGGGCTCTCGCAGCGGTGGCCGTCGGCCGTCCGCGTTTCCTGCCCTTGCCATTTTTTCGCGTCCCGCGGGAGGACGCCCTCGCCGTCTTCATGAGCCCGCCTTTCACTCCTCCGCACTAGCGTCCACGAACGGAAGCGCGCTCACCATCATGCCACCTCGCTTCGATCCCGGCTACGGCGAAGACGCACGGCGAGCACCGCGGCGGGGTGTGCTCGGCGCACGATCCGCGGCCCCAGGCCGCCGGGAGGGCGAATGCCGGTCATAAGAAGCGTCATCGATCCGCTCACGAGCCCACGTCTGGCGCTGTCGGGACGCGTGGTCACCATGGACGCCTCCCATAGCACGATCCCGAAAGGAACGGTCTACCTAGAGAAGGGGGGCATCGTGGCCGTGCAGGCCGCCGCGGCCGACCCCCCCGCCGGCTTCGGGAGCGTGAAGCGCGTCGCCGTCGGGGGGACGATCTACCCCGGCCTGATCGAGCTGCACAACCATCTCGCGTACAACGCGCTTCGCCTGTGGCAGGTTCCGAAGACGTACGCGAACCGTGACGAGTGGGGCAGCAAACGCAACAAGGAATACCGCCCGACGATCAGTGGGCCGATGACGGTGCTCGGCAAGTCGCCCGGGCTCCTGCCCGCGCTCATCCGCTACGTCGAGGCCAAGTGCCTGGTCGCCGGTGTGACCACGAGCCAGGGCGTCGAGCTCTTCAGCAACCGCGGCGCCCGCCGCTACTACCGCGGCATCGTGCGCAACGTCGAGCAGACGGAGGACCCCGGCCTCCCCGACGCGTCGGCCAAGATCTCGGACATGGAGGCCGCCAACGCCCCAAAGTTTCTCGCCCGCCTGAAGAAGGAGACCTGCTTCCTCCTGCACCTGAGCGAGGGCACCGACGCCGCGGCGCGCGCGCACTTCACGGCCCTCCGGTTCGCGCCGGGCGAGTGGGCGGTGGACAAGTCGCTCGCCGGCATCCACTGTGCCGCGCTCACCGCCCACGACCTGGCTGCCTATGGGAGCCTCAAGGGCGCGCTGATCTGGTCGCCGATGAGCAACCTGCTCCTCTACGGCCAGACCGCGCGCGTGGCCGACGCCAAGCAGTGCGGGGTGCGCATTGGCCTCGGCTCCGACTGGTCGCCCACCGGCAGCAAGAACCTCCTCGGCGAGCTCAAGGTGGCACGGCTGGTGAGCAGTTCGTCAATGTTCACGGATGCGGAGCTCGTCGACATGGTCACCCGAACCGCCGCCGCCATCCTCGGCTGGGACGCGGTCCTGGGATCGCTGGAGGCCGGCAAACGCGCGGACCTGATCGCGCTGAGCGGCGCGTCGGGCGATCCCTACCGTGCGCTCATCGGCGCCAAGGAGACGGACGTGCGTCTGGTCGTGATCGGCGGCGTGCCGCGCTTCGGCCTCCCCAGCCTCTTCACGAAGCTCGGCACCGCCGCCAAGGAGACGGTACGGATCGGCGGCAACCTGCGCGCCCTCAACCTCGACCAGGCCGACGGCGATCCGGTGGTGGGCGCGATCACGCTCAGCCAGGCGCGCGACACCCTGCGCGACGCGTTGCATCGTCTGCCCGATCTCGCTCACGCCATCGAGAGCCAGCCCCACAACGCGATGGCGGTCATGGGCGGGGGTCCCCTCACCTGGTCGCTCGCCCTCGACGAGATCGAGGAGACGGGCATGGAGGTCCGCCCGCGTCTCCGCGGCGCGCGTGGGCGCGCGACCGGTCCGCGCATCGACATGACCGCGGTGACCGCGGTGCCGCTGTCGACGGTGCTGAAGCCGCTCACGCTCGATCCGCTGACCGTCGCCGACGATGACGACTTCCTGGACGCGGTCGAGCTGCAGAGGAATCTGCCCGCGACCGTGCGCACGGGACTGCGGGGTATGTACTGACGGAAACGAGGAGGAGGCGGATGAGCACGGCAACGCTACGGGTGACCCTTTCCGGGAAGAAGGGGACACTGTTCGCGGTCCAGGGCGACACGTCGGCCACCTTCGAGGGTCCGGCCATCGCCGACGTGGAGCGTCTCCGAGTCGAGCTCTCCAAGCATGACTACTCGGACTCGGCTCAGCGCGCCCGGATCCTGCGCCGCCATGCCGACGACCTGGTGCCCCGACGCCTCACCACCTGGCTCCGGCAGTGGATCTCCGACGCCGATCCGGACTCGGCCTTGTGCGTTCAGGCCGAAGACCACCGCCTGTCCGCGCTGCCCTGGCCCGAGATCCTCCTTCCCACCGGCGCCGCCGCGGGCCGGGTCTGGGTCGTGCGGGTGGCCCATCCGCGTGGCAGCCCGCCTCCCCCGCCTGGACCCTCAGCGCACATGCTCCTGGCCGGATGGACCAACCTGACCGGCTCTCCAATGCCCGGTGTCCTCCGCGAGCTGCACGAGTTCGCGGGCAAGGTGGACAAGAGTCAGCTGAGCGTGGAGACGCTCGCCGAGCCTACGCGACGGCAGTTCCTGCGGGCCTGCGAGAAGCGCGGGGCGGCCCTCCTGCACATCTCGTCACCGTCCCTCGTCGATGACAAAGGCATGCTCGCGGTCCCCACGACCGTCGAGCGGACCAAGCCCGCCTCCTCGCGCCGCCGGCCGACTTCCGTCGTGCCTGACTTCGACGCCGTTTCTCTCGCCGACGTCACCAAGGCCCTCGGCAAGAACGAAGACCTGAGGATGGTCGTCATCAATACCTGTGGGGCCGGGGGCGGGTGCGAGCGGATGGCACGCGCCTTGGGGGTCGTCTCCGTCGGCTGGCCCGCCCTCGTGACCGACGACATCGCGGCGGACTTCACGTTCTACTTCTACCAGCGCTTGCTCGAAGGATCGACGCCACTCCAGGCCGTCCGCTCGTTCGCAAAGACCATCGGAACGTCGCCGTTTCCCGTCGACGTCCCCGTCGTCTGGCTTCCGTCGCCGCAGTGGGTCGCGTGGCGTCCCTGGCCGGCATTTGAATCGGCATCCGAGGCCACGGCTCGGACCGCCCCCGCGGTCACGGGCGGCAAGCCGAAGAGGAAGAAGGCCGCCACCTCCACGACCGTGGCCGCGGATTCCCCGGCGGCGCTCGAGACGAGCCTGATCGCGGCCCCGCCCCCCGCGCCGCTCGCCCCCTCCGCGACGGTCATCGCTCCGCCGGCACGAGCCCTGAGGTTGGAGTTCCGTCCGCGGGCTTCGATCAACCCGGCGTTGCTCGTGAACGGTCTGCACCCGATCGAGCACCTCAGCATCGAATCGCCGGCCGAGCAGGAAGTGCACCTTTCCATCGAATGCGACACCGGCGCCGACACCTCGACCTATCGGCAGACGGTCAGGTTGAGGAAGGGAGTGGTGCCGGTCGCCACCACCGAGATCCACTTCCCCGCCCTGCACGAGCTCATCGAGCGCCACACGCGGCGCCGGCGCATCAGCTTCACGGCCACGGTTACGACGCTCGCCGGTGAGGAGGTGGCCAGCCAGACGAGAGCCGTCTTGTGGATGGGGGCCAAGGAATGGCTCGACGAGGAGGACACCTGGGCCTTCATCCCGGCGTTCGTCAATCCCTTCGACGAGGGTGTCCTGAAGGTCTTCGAGCTCGCGAAGGGAGTCCTCCGCACGCTCGCCCTTCCCTCCGATACCTTCAGCGGCTACCTGGGGGATCGCTCGCCTGCCTATGTCTCGACGCAGATGAAGGCGATCTTCCAGACCCTGCGCGACGACACCATCGGCCTGACTTACATCACACCTCCCGGTGGCCCCGTCTTCGACTCCTCCCGGCGCGCTTGCGGACAGGTGGTGCGCACGCATGCGGAGGTCATCGAGCGAAAGCTGGGCACCTGTCACGACCTCGCGCTCCTGCTCGCCGCTTGTGCGGAGTACATCGGGATCCGCCCGCTCGTCTGCCTCATTCCAGGCCACACCTTCGTGGGGTATTGGCTGTCCCCCGACGCCCAGGAACGCTACTGGAAGAAGCGCGAGGGCGGCCAGATGCGGACGGGCAAGTTCGGCGAGAGCTGGATGCTGACGGACGGCCACGACCTGCTTCGCCTCGTGAACAAGCGCGCGGTCGCCCTGGTCGAGGCCACTCTCGTCTGCCAACGCGAGAAGACCTTCGAGGAAGCGTGTCACTATCGCACGGAACGGCTCGAGCTCACGGACAAGGACGAGCTCGACGTCGCGATCGACATCTCCGCTGCCCGTCAGGACGTCCAGCCAGTCTGAACCGCGGTCGGCAACCGGGGCTCCTGAAGCCGGCGATTCGCTTCACTCCGGCGTCAGCGCGCGCCGGCCGTCGAGGACCTCGTGCATGCGTTCCAGCTCGTCGACGTACGGGCGATAGACGTGCTCCACGTCTTCGGCCCGAAGCGGGTAGTTCGTGTAGAAGTACCGGTGGGGCTCGAGGCGCGAGAGCTCATGGAAATGATAGAAGACGACGGGGACGCCGTCGATTCTCGGCCCCTCCGTGACGCAGTACCGACGGAGGTTCCACGGGGCCACGCCCACGGCATGGTTCTCGAAGATGCAGAGGCTCCCGCTGGAGGAGAGAAGCGACGGCCACTCGTCCAGGTACCTCTGGTCACCGGTGGTCTCGGTGGCGCATCGGGCGAGACACTGCTCCTGCCACCGCGCCAGGATGGAGAGCGCCGGTGGTGAGTTCCGGAACGAGACCCAGCTGACGTTGAAGAGTCCGTTCGGGCGCAGCCGCGCATAGTCCTCGGCGAGGAACCGGTGAGGGACCACGGCGACGTCGTGCTCGCCGATCTCGCGCCAGGCTTCCTCGGGGTCGGAAAAGAAGCAGAGATCCGCGTCGAGGTAGGTGACGTATTCGGCGGCCGGCTCCGTCCTGAACACGTGATCGACGACGAAGGACGTGGTGGTCCAGCAGAACTCCCCCACTGTCCGCTCGCCGCGCTTGGCCGCCAGCCGCCCCTGGATGACCTCGGAGGGCGAGACCACCTGCACGTTCTCCAGCCCGGGTCGAAGGCGGAGGAGGACTTCGTGGGTCGCCTCGTCCATGGGCAGCATCCACAGCGTCCAAGGGTCGCGCTGGTGGATGCTGAGGCTCCGCCACAGGACGAGTGCCTTGCCGGCGTACGTCATGTCGAAGAGCGTCGTGTAGTGCTTCACCGCGGCTGCGCGAAGAGCAACGAGTAGTGGCCGTAGCCGCCGAAGTCCGCCGTCTCGACCACGGTCTCGCTGCCGACGGGGACCAGTCCCGCCCGGGCGACTTCACCCTCGAACTCGGTACGGTTGAACCAGATCTCGAAGCAGGGGACCTCGTAGGCCTCCTTGAGCCAGTAGGTGGTCGATTTCGAAGCGAGCAAGGGCGTGCGGTGAAAGAGGGTGTACCGCCCGGACACGCGCGCGGCCTCCGCGACGCCGGCTCGCCAGTCCTTGATGTGCTGCAGGCAGCCGCCCGAGACCACGACGTCGAACGAGCCGGTGGGGTACGGGAGCGCGCAGGCGTCCCCGACCTCGACCCTGACATGGGGCAGCACCTGGGTCGCGAATTTCTGGAACGCAGCCGAGTAGTCGATGCCCACGTACGTCCAGGAATAGCCGGCGTTACGCAGGACCTCGTGGTAGTAGCCGCTCGCGCATCCGACCTCCAGGAGGCGGACGGAGGGGCGGTGACGGGGCAGGTTGGTCATGGCCAACGCCCCGGCGAATGCGCGGAAGGGAGCCACGCGCCGGTACCCCTGCGCTTCGCGGAGGTGGTCCCTCTCCCCGCTGTTCGCGCGCCACTGGCGCTCGGGTAGCTCCGGCCGTTTCCAGGCGTCGACGAGGGTGAGAGCGCTCTCCCTCTGCTCCGGCGTGGTGAGCTCCTTGTAGCCTCCGCTGATCATCATCGAGTGTCCTCCGGTCGGAGGAGCGGCTCGATCTGGAGGAGACGCTTCTCGTAGGTGTGCTCGGCGAGCGTACGCGCCTGCCCCACCCGAGCCACCTCCTCCCGCTCGGCGTCGCTCGCGAGATAGTGGTTGACGGCCTCGACGAGATCGGTCGTGCTTTCGTAGGCAATGCACTCCCTTCCGGGGGCGAAATAGTCCTCGAGGTTGGGCGCACGCTCCGTGATCAGCATGGCCCCCATGCCCGTCGCCTCGAAGAGCCGCATGTTGTTTGCGCAGCCCTGGGCGAACCAGGCGTGTCGATTGACCACGATCTTCGAGGCGGCGTACACCTCGTACATGCGGCGGCCCCACGCGGGGCCGCGCCAGGCGCGCGCGAGGCTCGGGTGCTTCCGGCGCAGCTCCTCCATCTTCCCGATCACGTATCCGAACCAGGCGAAGCCCGGGACGAGCGCGGCGAGGCCGTCGAGGACCTCCGTGCCCTGGTCCCAATGGGCCGAGAGGCTGACGCCGCCGACGAAGCTCACGGCGTACTCCCGCTCTCGCGGAGGGATCTCCTGCAGCACCTGCGGGCCGAAAGCGATCGGCAGGAAATGAGCCTCCACTCCCAGGGCCGCGATGCGCTCGACGTAATGGGGAAAGCTCGTAAACACGAGGTCGAACGCGCGCACGCGGTCGTCGCCGGCCCACGGACAGGCATGCTGGCCGACGACGCGACACCCGCACCCCCGCCGGATCCGCTCGAGGAGCGCCGGGGGAAGGAAAGAGAGGTCCTGAACGTACACGACGTCGGGGCGAAAGGACTCGAGCTGGGCGAGGACGGATTCGTGGTTCGAGAGCTCCGTTCCCGCGTTCTCCCGGGACCAGAGCGCGCGCCCGTGGTTGTCGTTTCCGACGATGTCGACGGCCTCCCATCCCATCTTGCGGAACGCATCCGAGTAGTAGGACGACGTGCCGAAGCGCAGATCGAGAAGCTGGGCCAGGCGACTGTCGTACGTTTCCACGGTTTCGCTGGGGAAGACGTCGTCGTAATAGGTGTCGACGAAGGCTATGCGCATGACGACCGTCCCCCCGTTCGTTGCGACCTAGGCCCGGCGCTCCAGGTGGTCGGACACCAGCATCACTTGAGTCGGGATCACGAAGCGGTCACCCGTCTCTCCCAGCAGCGACCAGACCTCGAAAGCCGTCCCTCGGAGCGTCTCCACCGGGGGCACGGGTTCCCGCTGGCCGGCTTCCCGCAGCCAGGCGCTGGCGGGCGCGTGTCCCTCCCAGTCGGTTCCCACGAGCACGTACAGCTTTCCCGCGGAGAGGAACTCCACCTCCACCGGCGCGGCGCGGCCGGAGACGACCTGCGTGAACCGGCGGCCCGCGAGCTGGGAGGGGACGTCGGCCAGGGGGCGCGGGTCGTTGTTGTGGGACGAGGCACCGGACTCGAGGCGTTCCAACGTGTAGCCCATCGTCTCGCGAAAGGCCACGGAGGCGCAGGGAAGGGTCCGACTCGCCTCCGCCCGGTGAGCGCGGGCGATGGCCTCGAAGATCTCGCGCAAGGCCGTGCGCGAGACATCCTGGCCGCGGGTCTCCCTGTACATCGCGGCCTTGGTCCTGCGATACGCGGCGTGAATGGCGCGGGTCGTCTTCCGCTCCGGGAAGGAGGCCGCGACCGATCGCGGTGCGTCGCGGCGGCCGCCGTGGGAGAGCAACCCGGCCGGGAAGCGTTGCTCCGCGAGGCCGACCCGCCGCAACGCGCCGCGGAAGTCCCGCACTTCGTCACCCCAGTAGAGGAGAGCCTCGTCATACCCGCCGGCCCGGGCGAAGGCGGCCCTGCTGCAGACGAGCGCCGTGTCCAGTCCGGGCCCGCCGCGGTCGGGGACCAGGAATGCGCCTTCCTGGAAGCAGGAGAGGACATGGCGCGAGAAGTCCGGCGCCACCTCCACGTCCGCATCCAGGAAGCAGAGGATCGCGTCCTCGTCGGCGGCGGCCGCGCCCTGGTTCCGCGCGTGCGCGCCGTGAAACCGCGTCTGTCCGGGCACCGTGACCACCCGCGCCGTTGGATCCCGTTTTCGCACCCACTCGCCGGCGCCCTGGGGGCAGGAGTAGTCCACCAGCGTGTACGTCGAGAGGGGCTGAGCCAGGACCGAGCCGATGGTCCTCTGCACGTCGTCGAGGCGTCCCCGGCAGGGCACCACGAACCAAAGCCAGGGGGCGGCCAGGTAGCTCGGGGCTACGGCGCGCGTCGGCCCGGGGAGGCCGTGGCCAGGCGTGTAGCGCCGCACTCCGCTCAGATGGAGATGATGAGCGCGGACGGAGCGGCTCGGGTTCGACACCTCCAGGCCGGCGTCGGAAGCCTCACAGGCCAGGCGGTTGTCGCAGCCGGGGACGCCGAGGTGGAACGCGCACGGGAAGGCCCGGATGGGAGCCTGGAAGATCCAGGCATCCTGGCTGACCGGGGAATCGAACAGGCGCGCGGCACCGTCGCGTCCGACGTCCCAACGCGAGAGGCAGAGCAGGCGGCCGGAGAGGTCGTAACCGCTCAGGCGCGACAGGGTGTGGTCGAAGAAGATGTCGGCGTTGGCGATGATGACCCGCCGCCCGGCCAGCTCGCGGTTGGCGTGGTCGAAGAGATCCCGGAACGTGACCCGCCGGCCGGCGACGACGAGGCGCACCTTTGGGGAGGCGAGCGGCGGGTAGGTGGAGATGAGGGGGCCGAGGTTGGCGGCGTACTCGACGAACACGTTCATCTCGGTGATCCCGGCGTTGTCCACGTTGCGTCTCAGGCACTCGACCAGCTCGCGCTGTCGCTCCGCGCTCGGGTCCAGGTAGAACCCGGTCAGCAGGACCATCGAGGCCGCGTCCGGCCGATCGCCCACGCTCACACGCCGTAGCCTCTGCGCGTATGACCCGTGCCGCTGGAGAATCGGGTGTCGGCCGAGCGCAGGTAGTGCCGCTCCTCGTCGGTGAGCGTCTCCGGGGTGACGTACCACGGCAGGTGTCGCGCCACGTACGGGCGATCCGAGCGCAAGGCCGGAGCGCAGGGCGGCTCCGCTCCCGCCCGGTACAGGGCGAACGTGGTGTCCACGGCCGCGCGGAAGAACCGCTCGTCCAGGCGGTCCTGCCAGAAGGGCTGCTCGGTCGCACGGATGAACTCCTGTGAGGGGTAACCGGTGGGGATGTCCTCGAGCTCCAGCGCGACCCCGGCCTTCATGGCCCAGGGGTAGCGCGCCAGGCCCTGGGCGAGGACGTCGAGCACATCGCCGGGGCAACCGCCCATGTCGAGATCCGGGTCGGTGACGACGTAGTACGGCGTGGTCACCCCCTCGACGGCCCCGCTGACCCAGGGCGCCCGGTGACCCCAGTTGCGGCCGAGGTGGCGCACCTCGAACGGGCAGCGCGCGTACCAATCCAGCAGCGGCCCCCAGTCGGAACCGTTATCGAGGAGGACGACCCGCGCGCCGACGAGTCCGGCCGACCATTCCGCCAGGCTGCGGGCGCTGGTCAGGCGGTTGAAGTTGTTGATGAAGATCGGCACCAGCTCCGGCGCCGTGATGTAGGAGCGCACCTCGGGGGCCATGGTGAGGAGGCCGATGCCTCCCCAGTCCTGATCCGGCGCTTCCCGCACCTCCTCGCAAAGGCGCGGGAAGCGCGCCTGCAGCTCCCACCATAGCTCGTGGACGCGGACGTCGGGCATGCCGGGATGGACGACGATGTCGTGGAAGGCCACGAGACCGCCGTCGCGAACGCAGGGACCGAAGCTGCGGAGGTCGGACCGCACCACGGGCGCCCGGTAGGAGCCGTCGATGAAGAGGAGGTCGGCCTCGTTCGGGCACAGGGCTTCCCGGACCGCGCTCCGGGTCTCGGCGAGCCGGCTGTCGCGGCGCACGAGGGCGAGGCGCCTCCCCGCGGCCGCGCGACCGAGCGCCTCATCCGAATAGGATGGCTCGGGCCCCTGCGGGAGGTCCACGACGACGAGCAAGGCGGACGGCTCGGACAACTCGGCCCAGAGGGCCAGCGTTCCCCCCGCCGCGGTTCCGACCTCGATCACGGTCCGCAAATGGCCGAGCCGCTCGCGGATGTGCTTGGCCACCGCCAGGTACTCGGGCAGCCGCTGCTGGGCGGCGAACTCGTGAAAGAGCCGTTCGAGCGTCATCGCTACGCGGGGACGAGCTGGGGGTACGCGGCCAGGCGGAACACGAAGCTGGGCCGGTCCACGTGCCTCCAGCGCACCCCCTTCCGGATGAAGGCGTCGATCAGCGCCCAGTCCCAGGCGATGACGTTGAACGGGAGCTCGTCAGCGAGGTGGCGCGAGAAGAGGTCGCGACGGAAGAGCGGCTGGCCCAGGTCGATGGCTCCCGGCCGCGGCGCGGGGTGGCGGAGGACGCCGCGACCGCCGTACAGGCACGAGCTGTAGGCGAACCCGAGGCCGGGATCGCGGTCGAGGACGTCCACCAGCGCCGCCAGGTGGTCGGGCAGGTAACCGTTGTCGTCGGAGAGGAAGCACACGAACTCCCCGCGGCTGCGCCGGAGTCCGGCCGCCGCCGGCGCGATGCCCCAGTTGTTGAAGCGCGCCGGGAGGTCAACGTAGCTGATCCGGCCGTCGTCCTCTTCGCGCACGATCCGGGCGATCTCCTGCACCACCGCCTCCGGCGGGTGGTCGGAGAGGACGATGTGCTCGTAGTCCTTGAAGGTGAGCGCCTTCACGGAGCGCACGCATCGCTGCAGGCAATCCGTCCGGTCGTACACCGTCGTGACGATGCTCACGCGCGGTCGCCCGGCCGCCGTCGGCTCCGGACCATGAAGGAGCCGCTCCGTCCCGAGCGCGGAGGGCAGGTCCGTGGCCGCGGAAAGCGGGCCCACACGCACGCTGCGCAGCCGCACCTCCCCGCCCTTGAGGCCGAGGAAGGCATGGCCCCGGAGGAGCTGCTCGTCGCGGACGCAGCAGACGAGGCGATCGGCGCGGTAGAACGAGAGGGCCCGCCCGCCGCATGTGATCCGCAGCCGTTCCCAGCGGCCGCGCGGCACGTCCACCCAGCGCAGGATGTGGTCGTGGCGCGCGAGGTAGGCGCGCGACCCTTCGCAGAACAGGTGGTACGAGTTGGTGGCTTGGTCCAGCTTCTCCGCCTGGTGCACCTTGGCGATGAACGAGCTGCCCGGTGTGATCAGCACCTCGAAGAACAGGTCGACCTCGTCGTAGGCCGCGCGGCTGGCCAGCCCGCGCTCCGACCCCGGCGCTGCGTCCGGCCCCTTGCGGAGGACCAACGCCCCTTCCGACTCCCGGTGCTCGACGGGCTCGCAGAACGTCCATGCCTCTCCCACAAGCGGTGCCACTCTCGCGTCCGCCTCCGAAGCGGCGACGACGGGCGCGGCGTCTTCTCGAGTCAGTTCCATCACGGTCCTCAGGCGCTCCGCGTAGGTCGCGCCGTTCAGGCGCCGCGCGCAGGCGGCGCGGAGCTCTTCCATTCGGTCAGGGTGGGACAAGAGCTCCTCGATCAGGTGCACCAGCTCCCCCGCGCTGGCAAAGGTGGGCATCTCCGGGACGAGGCTCGCGATTTCCGGCCGCGCCTCACTGATCACGAGGGCGCCGCAGGCGAGCGCCTCGTAGACCCGCGGGTTGAGCGATACGCCCGCGATCCGGCTCCGGTTGAAGTGGTGAACGTCCCGGAAGACGTTGACGACGATCCTCGTCGCCCGATACAAGTCTGCCGTCGCCGCCGGCGGAAGGTTGGGCGACAGGCAGATGCGGCGCAGGACACCGGCCCGCCACGGCCCTCCCACGACATAATCGAGCAGGCCGCGCTCGGCCAGGGCGCCGAGCATCGTTTCCCGCGTCGCGTTGACTCCGCCCACGAAGCCAACCGCGTAGCGCCGGTCGGCCGTCCCCGGAAAGTGGACCCGCGGGTCATGGCAGACGGGGAGATAGTGGGCGGCGCGGTGGCGTGACAGCGTCGCCGGATCGTTGACGAAGACGTGCGTGAACGAGGCGGAGTACGACCGCGTGTCGTCCACCTCGTAGGGCTCGTCGAGGAGCCATACCGCCGACCGGCAGCCATTGAACGTGCGGCCCCACTTCCGGACGAAGTTGCGGCCGTGCACGACGAAGAGCAGATCGGGGTCGAACCGCTGCACCTTGGCGGGCAGGCCGCGGTCGTCCCAGTAGGCTTCCTCCGATTCGATCCCCAGGTCCTCGGCCGCGTGTCGAAGCCCGTGTCGGAAGACGTCGCCGCAGGACAGGAAGCGGTGATTGACGAAGAAGATACGCTTTGGCCTGATTTCCGGGACCACCGCCACGAGGGGCGGGGTCGAAGCGGGCATCCATTCGCTGCCGGGCTCGAGCCGCATTCGCGGCAAGGATGCCAGCCGGCTGATCGCGCTGAGGTTCACGAGCTCGATGCCCCGCTTCCCGAGCGCCGTGGCCAGCCGGCCATACTCCGCGTCGATCTCCCGCAATCGTCCGGCCAGGGAATGGCGACCCGTGCGCGCGAAGAAATGGTCGTCGGTGAGATCGACTCCGATGAGCCCGATGCGGCGTGCACCCATGTAGGCGGCGAGGCACACGGCGACGTACGGCGAGTTCTGCGTGTAGTGCAGCACGCCGCCCTCGCCGATCTCGGTGCCACCGTACTGGCCGAGCTTGAAGCGCACTACGGGCGGGCGCACCGGCCCGAGGTCGAGCTGCGTGAACAGGGCCCGTGCGTTCGATTGCTCCACGTAGAGGAAGCGGCCATCCCGGAGCTGCGCGCGCGGATTCACCACGACGAGATAAGTCGGATCGAAGAGTCGCCCCACGTCGTTGACGCCGATGGTTACGTGGCGCTGGGGCTCGAGCAGCGTCCGGAGCGACGTGCCGCAGCCGCAGACGATGACGACGTCGCCGTCATGCCGCCCGCGGAAGTCCGTCAGGGTGGTCTTCATTTGACGGGGGTGATGTCGATCTTGTCGTCGAACGCCCATTCCCGCTTGATTCGCCGGACGTGGTTGTCGAGCAGCTTGTCCGCCCCGACGAAGTTTCCGTTGTCCAGGTGCTCCTGGATCGAGCTGTTCTCCTTGCTGTCGCCGATGAAGAGGTTCTTGGCATAACCGAAGAATTTCCCGAACCTCGTTCTGGCCGCGGTCTGGATCACGTCCGTGCTCAGCTTCCCGGTGACCGGAGTCCGCGACAGGGAAATGGAGCCCCGCTGCTCGATGAGCAGCTTGGCCTCGGACCATTGCTTGTTCTTCAGCGCCGCCTCGTAGTGCGCGGCCATGTCGTGGGACGACACCACGTGCCTCCGCGCCAACCCCTTGCGCAGATTGACGAGCTCGTCCTCGGAGTTCTTCCGCAGGTCGGCCTTGCTCCCCCCATATACGCCGGTGTGCCGGGCCGCGATCTTGCGCTTCTGCTCGATGGTGAAGCTGCTACGCGGGACGTCGATCTTCGTGACCTTACCGTCCTTCGCGCCCCAGCCACCGAGCGTCGCGACGATGTGGTCGCCGAGCGTCTTGAGCAGCTTGTCGAGCTTGTCCATCAGGTCGTCGGCGCTATCGGCCGCTTTTCCTGCCGCCGCCGGCTTGTCGGTCTCGTCGAACTTCGCGAGTTTCGTCTGGAGGCCCTCCATACCCTTCTCGTGGGTCTTGCAGGTGCCGATCGGTCCCGATTTCTTCGCCCCCGTGATGCCGCGGTCGTCGGCCGCGCTCGTGAGGAAGACCGAGGGTTTCTCCGGTGCCGTGCGCAGGACGAGCGTCGCGCCCCGCCCGCTGCCCTCGAAGGTCAGGGCGTGCTTCTCGTCGCCGCTCACGACGGGGACCTTCCTCTTCCACCAGTTGAGCAGCTTCTTGGCCCCGGCCTTGAGCGCGCCGAAGAGCTTCTTCACCAGCGCGACCACCTTGGCGATCGCCTTGTCGATCGCCTTGTCGACCTTGGCCTGGACCTTCTTGATGAACTCCTTGATCTTGTCGCTGATGCCCCCCAGCCCGATCAGGCTGGCCAGGAAGCCGATGAGGATCGGGATCATGTTGGCGAGCGACTTCTCGATCCAGTTCGCGGCCCCCCCGATGGCCCCGGTGGCGATGCTGTAGATCGAGTTCACCACCGCCTCCACGAACTCGAGGATCTGTTGCGCCTTGTCGATGATGAACACCACGACGTCGTAGATCATCAGGATCGCCTGGATGATCGCCCCCGCCGGGTTGAACATGGAGACGATCTTGGCCACCGCCTTCTTGATCAGGGTGCTGATCAGCCAGTCCTGGATGGCGTCGATCACCATCTCCTTGAGGTTCCCGATGTCCTCCTTCACCTTCTCCCAGAGCGCCGCCGGCCCTCCCTTGATGAGGGCCTCGACGTACTCGACCACCTTCTCGATGATGCCCACGGCGCGCTCGCCGATCAGCTTCACCGCCTTCTCCCGCATCCGCGCGTAGGTGATCCCCAGCACGCCGAGCACCAGCTTCAGGATCGAGGGGAGGGTGAGGTCGGTGGGGATCTCGATGCCGGCCTTGGCCAGCGATCCGAACAGCCACTTCATGAACCCGGCCTTGAGGTGGGTCCAGATGTTGTCCACGAACTGGTTGAAGCCCTTCTTGACCGCGGCGAGCAGGTTGCCGAGGAACTTCATGGGGTCGTCGAGGATGATGTCGATGGCCTCCTTGCCCTTCCGCAGGATGCTCAGCAGCTTTTCCTTGAACTCGGCCAGCGCCTTGAGGACCGCGCCGATCTTCTCCTTCGCCTGGGCGACCAGCCCCTTGTTCGCGTCCTTGATCTCCTTCTCGACCTCCGCGGCCTTGTCGAACGCCTCCTTGTATTTCTGGGCCAGGCCCTCGGCGAGCTGCTGCTTCTTGTCCTCGATGCCGGATTCGAGCTCGGCGAACTTGTCCGCGTATTCGGCGGTGACCTGCGCCGCGCGCGCCTGGACCCCCGGAGAGAGCGCCTTTTGCGCCGCCGCGATCTTCATCTGGGCCTGCTTGACGTCGTTCTTGGCCGCGGCGAGCTGGGTCTCGACGAGGTTCGCCACCAGCACGGCGAGGGCGTTCATCTCGCTCGTGAAGCGCTTGCGGCCGGCTTCGTAGAAGCGGTTGACCTCCTCGGGCAGCTCGAGGATCTGGTCCTTGATCCAGAGCGCGGCCCCCAGCGGGTTGAGCAGGTAGCGGCGGAGCTTGTACTTCAGGAGCTCGTCCTCGACGTAGGCCTTCATGTTGTTGATCGCGGTGTCCACGCCCTTGTCGAACAGGTCGTTGACCTTGGTCTCGAGGAGCTCGAGGCGCTTGTCGACCGCCGCCTTCGCGGCGTTGAACGTGCTCACCACGAAGTCGGTGAACCTCTTGAGCTCGACCTCTTCCTTCTGCTTCTGCTGCTCCTGCCGCGAGAGGACCTTCGTCTTGCTGCCACCCTTCACGCCGAGCAGCATCACTACGCCCTTCTTCGTGACCCCCACGGCGCTGCCCGTGGCCTTGGCCAGGGTGGCGGTCTCGGCGGCCCGATACTTCACCGGTCCGGCATCGGCCTGCTTGTTCACCGCGTCCTTCGAGGCCACCACCGCCGAGAAGCGCGGATCGTTCGCCTTCTGCAGGCGCTCGTCGGTGAGCTTCTCCTTCTGCATCGTCTGCGCGACGTCGTCCTTGGAGGCCTGGAGCGACACCTGGGCGTCGCTCGCCGGAGCGGGCATCGCCCCCGCGGCATCGACCTGCGGCGTGGGGGGCGCCGGCTCCCCGGGGATGGGCTCGACGGGCTTGGCCTGGACGCCCGACTCAGAGGGCGTCTCGCCCGAGGTCTGCTTGAGGTCGCCGGTGGAAGCGGCTTTCTCCTTGTCGACATTGCCCTTCAGCGAGTCCTTCATCCCGCCGTCGCCGCCCTTCATGAACTTCTCGGTGTCGCCGAGGGTCTTGGGCATGGCCTTCGCGATCTCGGCCTGAAGGGTCTGCAGGAAGGTCGCGGGCTGCGGCTTCGGCGTCTTGGACTCGTCGAGCTTGTCGACCTGCTTCGCGCGCGCGCCCGCGGCCTTCTCGTCGGGCGGGCCCTTGGCCGCCTTGCCCGGCTCCTTGGCCTTCTTGCTGGCGGGCGGATGCTGCTTGAGCCTCTTGCTGTCGGCGCCCAGCTTGCCGACGACGGTGGCGTAACGCGGGTCCTTGCGCGGATCCGCCTTGGTGCGCACCGGCATGATCATCGTCGCGGCCATGTCAGGCTCGAGGCGCGGGCCTCACCGGGCAGGAGGCGCCAGTCTTCCGATACTCGCGGGCCAGGGCCGCGTACAGGTGCTCGGTCCGCACCGCGGCGCTCTCCCGCAGCGCCAGCAGGCGCGCGTGGGAGACGATGTTGCGCAGCTGCCCGCCGTTGAGGGGACAGCGGCAGGCGATCTCCTGCAGGCAGTCGTCGTCGATGTCCTCGGCGGGCAGATGGAGCCGGAGGATGTCGTAACGCCGCCTTTCGTCCGGGGCGCGGAAGTTGATGACGACGTCCAGGCGCCGCGCAAAGGCCTTGTCGATGCAGTCGGCGGCGTTGCTGGTCACGAGCAGGATGCCGTTGTACGACTCCACGATCTGCAGCAAGGCGTTCGTCTGGAAATTGGCGTGGCGGTCGTTGGAGGTGGTGATGGACGTCCGGGTCCCCATGACGGAATCGCCCTCGTCGATGAGCAGCACCACGTCCAGCTCCTCCGCCTCCGAGAAGGCCTGGTGCAGCGCCTTCTCCGTGTCTCCGAGCCACTTGCTGATCGTGGCCGACTGCTCCAGGCGATAGAGGTCCTTGCCGAGGCTCGAGGCCAGCACTCGAGCGGCCCACGTCTTGCCCGTGCCGCTCGCTCCGGCCAGGAGCGCGCGCACGCCCACGTTGCCCTGTGCTCCACCGGCGCTGCCCGCGGCGAGACGCTCGCGCAGGCGGCAGCGGGCGAGGAGGGCTTCCAGCTCGTCGCGCGTGACGTCGTCGACGGCCAGCTCGTGCAATCCCCCTTGCCCGTCGAGACGCGTGGCCAGGGTTTCGAGCCGCGCCGACCGCAATCCCCGGCACGCGTGCTGGAGATCGGTCAGGGTGAGGCTCGTCCGTTGCCCGAGCGCCGCGTGGCCCAGCGCCGCCGCCGCCGCGCGCCGGATGTTGCCGCTGGCCAGCCTCGCCGTCGCCGCCAAGGCCCCGAGCTCGGCCGCCGTGTGTCCGGCCGCTACCCTCTCCCAGTGGCGCACTCGTTCCTCCTCGCCGGGAATGGGAAGGTCCAGGGTCAGCACGGGCCGCGCCTCCGCACTCGACCAGGCGCCCCGGGGCGTGGTGACGACGAACAAGGGGGCGGTGACGAACGGCAGGGCCGGCAGCGTCTTGCCTTCCCCGGGGGCCAGATCGCAGTCGACGACCGGAACCGCGTCCAGCAGCTCGCACAGCGCGCCGAAGAGGCGCCAGCGCGCCTCGTCCTCGAGGACTTCCTCCTTCGCGACCATCAGCGCTTTTCCGAGGTCGCGCGCCACCCCGCCCACGAGCGTCTTGCGGCCGTTGTGATGGGGGCCGCGCACGACGACGACGTGTTCGGGATGCGTCCGCACCAACGCGGGCAGGGCCTCGCACTGCGGCTGGGCGCGGGCCGGAGCCACGTAGGCGGACGACGAGGGGAGCGACTCGCGCGGAACGAAAGTGAGCCAGCGTAGCCTCGGCACTTCGCCCGCGAGCGCATCCCACAGCGGGGCGGGGACGGCCAGCAGCCAGTCCGGCCGCGGAGCGTCCGGGTTGAGGACCTGCAGCAGGCCGGAATGGACGAGATCCATCAGCCCGCGCTGCACCTCCTCGATGCGATCGCCGCCGTCATGGTCCGCCCGCCACCACGCGAGCAGCAGGCCGAAGGTCGGACGGCGGTCGCGTCCCCTCGCCTCCTCGAACACTTCGCCGAAGCGCGAGTCCTCCTCCACCAGACCGGCGGTGAGCATGAGGTCGAGCTGGAGCCGGCTCACGCCGGATCGCAGCAAGGACAGGATCGGCAGGCGGCGCGTCGCGCGCGTCTCCCAGCGGGTCAGCGCTTCATCCCAGCGCGCCTCGAGCGATTCGTCGACCTCGAAGTGTGGCGCGATCTCGTCGAGATAGTCGGCCAGGAACGGGTGCGCCTCGCGGGCGGCGGCGAAGTCCCCCTCCTTGCACGCCTCCATCACGCGCCCGATCACCCCGAAGAGGGCGAGACGAAAGTGCTGCGCCGGGGTGTGCGCCGCCGCGGCGAAGGGGTCGGCCGTTTCCGCGGGAGCGGTCAAGAGGGCGCTCATGAGAAGTGGAAGGACACCGACCGTCCCCCGGCCGGAATCCAGCCCGGGTCGCGGTCGAGGCCCGCGATGCGGATGGGCAGCGGAAGTTCGGCGAGCGTGAAGTGCAGGTCGACCGCGGTGGCGGTGGTCAGGATGCGGGCCGGGCTCCGGCACACGAGAGCGCGCACGTCGACGCTCGCGCTCTACGCCGAGGGCGGCGGCGAGCCGGGCGCACAAGTACTCACTCAGGGCGTCCAGCCAACGCAGGCGCGCCGACGGTGACGGCGCACTCGCTCCTCCATCGGCCGTGCGCACCAGCCTCGCGGCCCTGAGCGCCTCGTATCGCCGACACAGCGCGGATGCTTGCCAAAGCGGTGGCTGGCCGCGCTGGCGGCGTACGTCGAAGACGTGAAATCCCGCGGCGTGGCGGACAAGCAGTCGCCGCGCGGTGGCGTGAACCCGCAGGATCGCCGCCGGTCCCCACGGGGCGAGCCATTTCTCGTCGACGGACCATTCGCGGGGGGCCACGAAGGAGGACGCGGGCTCCGACTCCCTGGGCCGCATCGCCAGCGCCGCCAGCGCGTCCCATATGGAGTCGCTCGCGAACGCCCCGCCGAACCACCGCTGTCCCATCCACGCGAGCCAGTCCCATGGGGAGAGGCCGAGCGAGGGCCCTCGCGGCGCGGTGAAGTCCGCATACAGCCCCAGGGCCAGGGCGGCGTTCAGGAGATAGAAGATCCCGCCGAACCGGGTAAGGACGGCGCTCGCCCCGAGGCCCTCCGGAAGCGCCGGAACCACGAGCGGGTTCGGCGGCGGGCTGTCCCATGTGGGCGGAGGCGACGCCGGCGGTACCGGTGCCGGTTCGAACGATTCGGCCGTCTCTCTTCCCGGCTCGGCGCGGGGAGCCTCTTGCTGGACGGGACCGACTCGCGGGTCCGACAGCCTTCTTACCTGCGCGCGCGGCCGCGCACCCGACCCGGCCGGCATTTGCCCGAGGTTGCCGGGCCCGATCGGGACCTCGGGGGTTTCGGTGACGGCGACCCCCGTCGGTGGCGCTTCTTCAAGCACCGGCGCCGCCGATTCGCGTGGCTTCCACCGCCGTGGCCGGCGCGCCGCTCGCGGGGGGAGCGCACCGGCGGCGCGCGACGGCGTCATCGGCGCATCCGATTCCTCCAGCGCGGTCAGCGCCATCCCAAACTCTGCCGAACGGGCCCACGACGGCGCGCGAATGGCGGCCACGGCGATGGCAAGCAGGCGTTTCGAACGCGGAGCCAGGACCGCGCGGAACACTTCGGGGAACGAGGTCGCCCACCGCTCCCAGCGGTGGGACTGCGCTCGAACGCGAAGGGCACGACTCCCCCCCGGAGGCGCTCCACTCCGCGTGCCGTTCCCGTCGGGCCTCCCGCGCCGCGGCGCGTCGTCGAGCGGCAATGCGAACGCTCGGGCCACCGCGCGGCTCGCCTCATCCGCGCGAGCGTCGTCGAGCCGGGCCAGCCAGGGCGTGGCGTCCCCCCGGGGCGCGAGCATCGCAATGGCCGGCGCGGAAACGAAGCCGCGCAAGAGCACGTGCCCTTGAAGCCACCGCTCGACGTCCAGGCCGGCGAGCACTTCGTGCCACCACCAGCGGTCCGCGACCGCGCCCCGGACCCAGTCGCGCACGAGACAGGCGGCGAGTTCGGCTTCGTCGAGGAACAAGACCGCGCCCGCTCGCGAGGCATCCGCATGCACCCAGGGCCGGCGCGCCGACGCGACGGCCTCGCGCACCGCCCGGCTGACGGCACGCGCCAGCGGGGCGGGCTCGACGCCCGGCGGCGCGCTTGTCTCCAGCCGGACCCGGCGCACCACGAGGAGCGCCGATGAAGGCAAGCCCGGGGGGGCCCAGTCCGCCCGCTGGAGCACGTGCTCCATCCGCAGGCGGGCGGACAGGCGGTCGCAGCCGCGGGCGCGGACCGTGAGCGCCCCGATGCGGTTCGGGGCGCTCACGGGACCGGACGGGACGAGCATGGCCTGATGCCTTGCCTGACTCCCCGCTCAGCGGATGCTCTTCACGATGGACCCGAAGGAGCCGACGGATTGGTAGACGCGGAAGCTCTTCTGCCCGATGCGTATGTATCGGCCGGTGTCCCTCTCGCCGCGGAGCATCCACGTGGGAAGGTTCGCGCCCAGGGTCACGAACACGTCGGCCCCCTTGACCGCGCGCTCGATCCCGGGGTTGTTGGTGCTCATCCAGGGCTCGATGGGCGTGCGCACCACCTGGATCGCGTAGCCTTCGCCTTTCTGGCGTTCGTAGTGATTGGCATCGTCGTCCATCTTCAGGTGCAGCATGCGCGCTCCCGCCGGGACCTTGATGGTCGCCGCGTTGCCGATCACGAACGACGACTCCCGGAACTCGTCGAAGGAGCCGAGGAGGGCGCCGATCCAGCGCGGTCCGTGGGCCTTCGGCGAACGATCGGGCGACGGCGTGCCGGCGGCGCCGACCGATTGCCCGTCGATGTCGATGGTGCCGGACGCGATCAGCGTCACCAGCTCGTCCGGCGAGACCTCGACGCCCAGCGCCGGATGCCCGGCTCCTCCCGTTCCCGGAGGAATGCGCACGGTGGAGCTCGGGATCTGGATGCGCGGGGGTTCGACCGATATCTCGAGCTGATGCTCGGCGCTCGGCCCCATCTCCGCCTTGTAGACCCGATCGGCCACCCGGGTTGCGCCACCGATCACGGTGGTCCACGTCAGCCGAGGATCGAAGTTCACGAAGACCTCGCGCAGCGTGTACCCCAGCGTGCGAGCGCCCGGCGGCGGCTCGAAACGCTTCGCCGTGAGCGTGGCCTTCTCCCGGAACGGCGAGCTGGAGGTCGTGAAATCCATGTTGCGCTGGGCCGACGCATTGACGAAGACCGTCGTTCCATCCGTCGAGGTCAGGTCCACCTTGATGCACTGGTGGATTTGCGCCGTGTAGGCCGTCACCTCTGCCGGGCTGAGGGTCCACCCGCCGGTGGCGTACGTTTGCGCGGCCGCGGGGGGAATGTTGGCGGGCGCGGTGGGATTGCCCGACCCGGGTACGTTCGCCCAGCTGCCCAGGTCCGGCAGGCCGAAGTTGGCGATCTTGAAGGTCGCCTTGACCGCATTGGCGGTGACCAGGGTGCCACTGCTCGACGTGTTGTTGATTGCCACTGCCGAAAAGACGTTGGAGCCGCTGAGGCGGATGAGGCTGGGATCGGTCGAATGATTGGTCCGGATCTCGTTGCCGTCGATCGTGACCCCGTTGCCGAAACCGGAGTTCAACGTGGCGTTGCCCCAGGAGCCCGGTCCCAGCGTTCCCGTCTCGAGATCCGCGAGGATGTCGTTCTCGCTGACCGATCCGATGAACTCGGCGGGCGGCCAGGTGTACTGGACGGCCTCGCCCGCGATGCCGGTATTGGGGCTCGTCCGCGCGACGTCGACGAAGAGACCGAAGTAGTTCGTGTCGACGAGGTTGAACGGCGCGCCCCGCGGGATCTTCAGCTCCACCTGCCACTTCTTCGGGCTGGTGGTGGTCGCCCTTCCCACCACGATGCCCGCCGCGCCGGCGCCCTTTGCCGTCCAGGTGTAGGTCATGCCGCTGAGACTGCCGGTCGCGTAGTCGACGGTGGTGATCGCACCGCTCGTCGTGTCGGGGCAGCTGCCCGTCGGCTTGCACGGGAAGACGTGGATCCGCCGGTAGTTGCCGGAGGTGTTGTCGGGATTGAGCCCCACCACGAGGACGTCGGTCTCCTCGAAGCCGTCGTCCTCAACGGCCGCGTGGATGTAGATGAAGCTCGCGTCGGCCACGCCCCGCAGCGTCGCGGCCGGAAAGGCGCCGCCGTCCTCCATCACGAACCGGAAGCCGCTCGTCCAGGCGGCATCGGTCGCGAGCCCGTCGATCGACGCAGGGCCGGTCGCGACGACGGGAAACACGAGCCGGTTTGCGGTCTTGTAGTTCGTGGAGGGCGTGGGCAGGCTCGGCGGGCAACCAGCGAGAAGCGCGAGGCCGCTCGCGGCGGGGATGGAAAGGAGCAAGCGCAGCAACGTCTTTTGATGCGTCATCGGAACCTCCATGCTTGCGTCACAGCGGACTGGGGTTGCTGGGATCGGAGCGCAGCTTCGCCTTGAACTTGAACGACCCGTCGGGAAGCACGCCGGCCCCGGTGATCGGTATCTCCACGTCGCCATCCAGGGCGCCGGCCGCCCCAAGCACGGTGAATTTCAAGGTCTCGATCTTGTTCGGCGTGCCCGTGGTGTCGAAGCTCTTGGGGTTGTTGGTGATCGTCACCGTCCAGTTCGGGTCCACGACGGGGGTGTCGATGGTGTAGACGCCGGGTGTCTTGAGGCGCACGGGAACGTTGACGGTCGCCGTCTGGAGGCTCGGGTTGGAGTTGGTCTTGATGTACAAGGAGCCGTTGGCGAACTTCTGGATACTGCCGAAGACCGTGGGGGTCAGGAACTCCACGTCCGTGTTGGGAGCGCCCGGCGTGTCTCCGATGGTGACCGCCTCGGCCTGCGAGCTCGGGGTCACCCCCGCGTGGTTCTTGGCGCGCAGTCCGAGGGTCAGCGTGCCGCCTCCGGCGGCCCCGGTCGTGACCAGGAGGACGACCGGGGTCGTGCTGGGCACGGGTTGGCTCTTCGGGATGAAGATCTCCGTCGCGCCGCTCTTGACCGCCACCGTCCAGCCCGCGGGCGCGCCCACGAGCTTGGGCTCGAGCAGGTACGTCTCGTCCAGGTTCGTGAACGCCTCGATCGAAAACGTGAAGTCGTACGGCGTCGAAGCGGCGATGGCGCCCCCCGGGCTCACGGTCGTACGCGTGATGTTGAAGGTCGCCTCCAGGTTCGCGACGATCGCGGGCAGCACGAAGACCGAGGCGTAGGCGGACTGCCCCGCCTTGTTCTTGATGGTCAGGACCACCGAGCTGCCGGAGGGCGGCACGAGCACGGCCGGCACGTCGAAGATGAGCAAGGTCCCGCTGCTCCCCAGCTTGAGCGCGCCCAGCGGCACGTTGTTGCCGTCCATCGAGATCTCCTGGAGGTTCGTGACCTCCAGACCGCTGCCGAAGACCCGAAGCTCTTCGAGCACGCGCACGACGGTCGGCTGCACGGAGCTGATCTGGACCGTGGCCGAGCCCCCGGCCAGGAGCGCCTCGTGCTGGTTGATGAGCTGGATCATGCGGTTGACCAGGTCCGAGGAGATCACGTCGCCGGGCCGCACCGTTTCCAAGATCGCCGCCATAGGGCCTCCTGTGGTCTTCTACGAGCCGCCGCAGCAGTGGGCGTAGTTGCTGAAGTCGAAGCGCGCCATGTCGAAGCGTGCGACGGCAAGGTCGGGCACCAGTCCGCTCGCGAACACGACCATCGGCTGCACCGGCTGGCCGTCCTCGGCCGCCTTCACGTTCTGCCAGGGGCGATAGACCCAGATGAATTCCTTCTGCGTCACGTCGGTCGGGGCATGGGCGAGCGCCTCTTCCCGGAGAGGCCCGAGCTGGCGAGCGTCGATGAACTGGGTGCCGGCGGTCGAACCGGGTCCCGGGCGCCGCACGAGGTCGGCGAAGAACGCCGGCTCCTGGAAGCCGCGCAGCGGCGGGCTCTTCAGGGGCACGATGCCGAAGGGCGGCAGGTAACGGAAGAACTCGCGACCGATGACCAGGGTGGGGTCGGCGGCGGAGGCGAGGATGTCCCCCAGGTGCTGCTGGAACTGGGCGCACATCGCCTGGGCCTCGATCAGCCGGCGCCCGCGCGTCACGAAGGGGAAGCGCGAAAGCGCGTCCGGTTCGAGGATCGCGCGACGCACCGCCCAGGTATCCACGAACTGGAGGCCGTCCGCCGTCCAGTACACGAGGGCGAGGGGCACGTCGAGGTCGCTCAGGGCGGTGGCGCGCAGCTCGTCCACGAGTCCGTAGCCCGGCGGATCGACACGCCACGGATCCGTCGCGGCCTGCTCGCGCGTCTCGAGGCCGAAACAGCGATAGGCGAGCCGATTGCGGAACTGCTTCGACGCCACGTCGAGCCCCGCGTAGCGGAGCCCATTGACCTCGAGCAGCCGGAACTGCACGCCCTCCACGACCGCGTCGGTGTTGCACCCGACGTTCGAGGGGTCGAGGCCATTGGTGGGGGCGCGCCCCTCGGCCATTTGCGCGGGCGCGATGGTCAGCACGTAGACGCCGGCTCCCGCCACGTAGACGCCGTCCTTGACCGGCTTGCAGTCGTCGAACAGGCACGTGGCGGCGACCGCACCGAAGCGGCGGGTCAAGCCCACGCTGACGTCAGCGGTCAGGCGCAGCGTCTGGCCCTTGCGGTTGACGGCCTGCCCCGCTTTCACACGCAGGACCGGCGCCGACGGCGTGTCGCTCTGCTCGTCGCGCGCGGCTTCGAGGCCGAAGGCAACCCCGTCGCCGATGGCGAGCCCGAGACGCACGTCGGCCTCGCGTCGCGCCGCCTGCTCACGGGAGAGGTCCTTGCCGCTCAGCAACCGGCCGTTGAAGAAGTTGACCGAGCGGATGCCGCCGTCCTTCAACGGCTGCTGGAGCTGGAGGAGGTCGTCGGCGCTCATGCGCGCCTCACTCGTCGGCTCCGATGACGTGCCAGTGTCCGCCCCCGTCGGCGATCACGGTCAGGGCCGCCTGCTTCTTCACCCGGACGCTGGCCCCGTCCTCGATGACGTCGCCGGCGGTCGTATCCGCGTTCAGGGTCACGCTGGTCGCGTCGACGTTCTTGATCACGTACGCGCGTCCGGCATTGGTTGGGATCGACGGGGGCAGCGCGAGCCTTATCGGGTGGCCGCCCCGGCAGACGATGCAGTAGTGGCTTTCGTCGAGAGCGAGGTCGTTCGCGGTCACGAGCACGGGCAGCCGCGGAACGGCGACGGCCGGCCGTCCCGCTCCCGTCGAGGGAAGCGCTCGCATCAGGGGCGCTCCCATCAGGATTGGGGGCGGCGGGGGTGGCGCCTCCGCCGATGCGACACCCAGGCCCCCGCAATCGCAGCCGCAGAGGGCCCACTCCTGGAGCAAGCGCAGATGCGCGACGAACGGGCGCCTGGTCTCGTCGACGAGAATGGTCGCGGGGCTGCCGATGACCTGCCAGGCGCCCGTGGGCGAGCCCCCGATCCATTCGACGTCGAGCTCGATGCGCGCGAGCAGCACGCAGTCCTGGTCCCGATGGACCGCGCGGTGGCAGCGCTTCGCCATCCAGAGCGGGCGCAGCTCGGTCACCCAGAAGCGGAAGGCCACGCGCAGGAACGCGCATAGCTGGTCCTGCCCGACCGCGAGCGGCGACGGCAGGTCGGAGAGGAAGTCTCCCAGGGTATCGACCGTCGCCGGCGGAGACGCCGGGGGGGACAGGGCCTGCTGGTCGAACCAGGGCTGCACCGCCGGCCGAAGGGCGTTCAGCCACGACTGGTCATCGCCGGCGGGCGAAGCGCTCGCGACCACCTGGACGTTTGCCCTCAGCCATTGCACGAAATCGCGGAGGGCGTCCTCCTCCACCTGGAGGGGGGCCAGCTCGCGCAGCTCGAGGCGGAAGTCTTCCGCCACCCGCGACTGCTGCATGAGCTCGTCTTCCGACCGGCACGGCTCGCCCGGAATGGGCACGGGGCGGGTCAGGCAATCGGCGTAGCAGAGCGTCAGGTACAGCGAAATCCGCCCGGACGTGACCGCGGGCGGCGAGCTCATCTCCGGCGGCGACAGGGGAGGCGAAGCCGGGTTGAGGAGCCGATCCACGATCCTCGCGTTCTCCGGCTTGGCCAGCCACTTGTTGATGACCGCGCACTGGTCGACCGGGACACAGACGAGCCGGCCGCTGGGAACCAGGGCGGTGCCGGACATGACCTGGAGCTGCGGTCCTTCCGCGCCCCCCGCCTTGGCCAGTACCCGCAACCCGCTCAACGTGCCGTAGCCGATCGTGTCGTGAGCGAGCCACCGGTTGAGTCCGGCGAGATGGGCGAACTCCTGGTTGAAGTCGTCGACGCCCAGCACCATGCCCTTCGCGAAGTTGACGTGCTGCGTGGGGTCGGGCGTCGTGTTCGAGAGCGCGGTGACCGGTTCGTTGCAGCAGCCCATGGTTGGCTCCTCGCGATTCCTCAACACCCGAGCAAGAGGCGGTCCCCGTCGGCCGGCCGCGCCGGCCCGCCGACGAAGCTCGCGCCGACGTAGGCCCGGCCGAGCACCGCCGCCGGAATGAGCTCCGGCGCGCGGCTTCCCTGCCCGAGCAGGGTGTCGAGCCCGACCCGCGCCTCCCCCACACGAAACAGCGCCCAGTAGAAGCGCACGTCGTAGACGGTGTGCGCCGGCTTCTCCAGCTCGACGATGCGCCGCGCGAGCCCCAGGCGCGCTTCCGTTTCGTAGGGGTCGCTCGTGACGTCGACCGTGGGCAACAGCACCGAGAAGCGATGCTTCGTCCGATGCATCGCGAGGAGGAGCCGCTCGAACCGCAGCCAGTCGGCCTGCGCCGCCTCGCGTCCCGGGCAGCGCATCGGGGATGGCGACCACTTCGAAGCCCGGCCAGGCCGTTTCATAGGCTCGATTGAGCCGCTCGATGCGCCGGTAACGCCGCGCCAGGAAGTCGTGCCACCGGTCGCGCATCACCGCCCCGTCCGCCTGCTCGCAGAACTCCCGCCAGTCCTTCACGTAACCGGGGGACTCGACCCCTGGCCAATCGCGCGGCAGGGCCACGTCGTCGAAGCGGGCGTACGCGATGCCGTGGGCCGCGCCGAGCTCCGCCTCGCTCACGTATCGACCGCGGAGGAAGATCTGCCAGCCTGCGCGCTCGGCGCCGCCGATCGCCGGAACGAATCCCAGCGTCGCCTGGCAGAAGTCGCGCCACGCCTTCGCCGCCCCGGGATGGGCCGGGTCGTCCGCCGGGCGGCACCAGGGCAAACGGCGTGACCAGGTCCGCGGGTGTCGCCGGGATGCCGCGGGCGCTCGCGAAACGGTCACGCAGGCCCGCGTTGCCTTCCCGCGGCGACCACGACGTCTCGCGGCGCACTTCCTGCAGCCCCGGCGCGGGGCTGGGATCGCCGGCGGCGAGGCCGCCGATGAGACGGGTCTGGTAGGCCTCGACGATGCGGATCCCCTGGGGGCGCTGGGGGAGCGAGGCCGGTCCCTCGAACAGCGCGTCGTCGAAGCACCGGTCGAACGCCAGCTCGAGGGCCAGCCGCAGGCCGTAGGCGGTGCCCCGCCAGCGGAAGAAGTCCATCGCATGGCGGACGAAGAGGCGGCGCCGGCGCTCGTCCCAGGTGGAGTCGAGCGCGATGTCGAACCATCCGGCCAGCCAGGCCAGGCTCTCCGCGGGCGCGATGCGCGGATCGAAGAGCGCCTGGAGGTTGGCGACACGGTCCTCGATGTGGGTGAGCGTGCTCTCGAAGTTGGCCAGCCAGCGCTCGAGGAAGGGCCCGGCCACGCCGTCTTCGCGATACACCGCGGGCAGGAACCGCTGCGGGTAGGAGAAGCGCGGCGACCACACGCGCAGCGCCCGCAACCTCGGGGTGGCGATGCCGTTGCCGCTGGCGAGACGGATGCGCAGTTGGAGGTAACGGCCGCGCGCGTTCTGCAGCAGCAGCTCCCAGGTGCCGACGCCGGCATCGCGCCGCGTCGCCCGTGCCGCCTCGCCGCGCAGCCAGGGCAGCTCGGACCCCTGGGCGCGCAGGTGAGGCCGCGGCTCCCCCACCCAGGTGCCGACGACCTGGGGCGTGCCCGCGACCGGGGAATCCACGCCATCGAGCAGATCCGCGCGCTCGTCGCCCGCGCGGCTCGAGATCTCGATCGAGGTGTCCGGAGGGAGGCAGGCGTCGAGCAACACGCGGTCCCAGGTCGTGCCCAGGTCGTGGCTGTCGAACACCGGCGTGATGAGCTCGGCGAAGGGCTGGAAGAGCGCGCGCGGCTGCTGCACGATCGGCGTCCAGACCGGCGTCGCGATCCCGCTGTCGTAGTGGGCCTCGCCCTTGATGGCGAGGAGGGCGCGGCCGCCGAAGCGACGCAGCGGAAAGAGGTCGGGGGCGGCCTTGAGGGTGAACTCGCCGGGCGGCGAATCGACCACCGTGTATACCCGCGCCTGGTTGCCGCTCTGGGTGGCGATGAACACCTGCTTGACCGGGGCTCCCTCCCGGTAGAGGCGGCCCCGCGCATGGACGAAGTCGTGCGCGGCATCCGGCAGCTCGTCGAGCCAGGCCGTGGCATCGGAGCGCCAGCCCTGATGGCCGCGGCGCAACCGCGACACGCGTGAGCGCCGGCCGGTGGAGTCGCGCTCGAGCACCATCACCACCCCCTCGCCCGCCGCCTCGACGGCAATCGGGTCGGCCATCCCGAACGGGCTCCCGCCGAGATCGACGCCGCCGGGGAATGTCACCGCTCGCCTCCCCCGCGGCGCGCCGGACAACGGCTGGAAATCGTCGAGCTCGGCCTCGGCCAGGGTCGTGGTGGCCTGGGCGGTGCGCACTGCGGCCAACCGGCAGTCGAGTTCCCAGAGCAGGTTGCGCGGAGGGCTCGAATCGACCCCCCGGTCGAGCACCCAGACGCCGCCGCCATGGCGCGCGGCCATGTCGAACGGATGAAACGGCCGGGTCGGCCAGAGCGTCGCCACCGGCGGGCCGCCCGCGACCAGGTCGAAGCTCAGGAATCCGCGGGCGGTAGCGTTCTCGAAGGCCACCACCAGGTAGTCGTCGTCGGTGACGGCAAGGGCCAGATAGGCCTCGACCGACGCCGCCATCTCGGACAGCGGCTTGAAGTCGAGGCGGGCGCGTTCGCGCTCTTCCCGGCAATCGGAGGGTTCGGCGGGCCAGAACGTGCTCTCGCGACGGCTGCCGACGGAATAGACGCGCAGCGAGCGTCGGTCGTCGCTGATCCGGTACACGTTGCCGTTCCGATCCGCGGCCGCGCCGCGACGCGCATCGAGGGTGAGGAGCGCTTCGGTAGGCGTGGGCGGCAGCTCGACGGCGAGCGCCTGGATGCGCAGCTCGTCGCGATCGTCATCCCAGGCGGGCAGCTCGTCGGCCAGACCTGGGGGCGGGCTGGCGAGGGCGCCGTCCCACCAGGACGCCAGCGTGCGGGCGTCTTCGTCTTCCCCATCGACGCAGCGCCCCCAGTCCGCGCGGCCGAGCAGGAGATCGAAGCGCGAGCCGTTGACGTTCATCAGCAGGTCTCCGGGACGACCGGCACCGGCAACAGCCGCTTGGTGATGGTGGGATCCACGGCCCCCGCTTCGCCGCGCAGCGCGTCGATCGGGAGGGCCTCGCCCGCCACGACCGAGATGCCGAGCACGCGCGGCAACTCGAGCCCCGTCATCTCGACGACGTCGGTGGGGCCGCGGCTGCCTTCGGCGAGGAGGACGTCGGCCACGGACGTCACCCCGGGCACACGCGCCACTTCGGCCAGCAGCACGCGACTGGCTACTGCGGTGCGAAGCGGCCAACCGCGCGCCGGGTCCGCACCGCCGCGCGGTGTGAACAGCGGCGTGTCGCGGGGCACGCATCCGGCGGGGCCGATCGGCGCCAGCACTTCGCGGAGCCGCGACTTCACGTTGTCGATGACCTCGGGAATCGACAGCCCGGCCGCGACCTCGATGCCGACCGAGATCCAAATGCCTTTGTAGTCCGGACCGCGAAGGACGAGCTCCGTGGTGACCAGGCGCCGCGGGTCGAGGTAGCGGCACAGCGTGTTGAGGAACAGCCGGTCGGCCTGGGGCGCGTCGGGCTGCCGCGGGTCGAAACGGGGGATGGCCAGCAGCGTGACGACCCCGGGGGCGGCGCCGGGTTCCCCGCCGCCGAGATCGGGATGGAACGCGGGCAGGACCTCGATGCGACCGATCTGCACGCCCGGCGTGCGGCAGGCGATCGACTCGATGTCGTCGACGCTCACCAGCCGGTCGCGATGCTGCAGATACCGACGCACCTGCTTCTCGCCGGCTTCCACCGTTTCTGCGTCCGCGCCGCCCCAGGTCCGGACGGGATTGGCGACGACGAAGCCGGACGGCAACTGCGGCGCACCGTTGATCGCGCCTTCGCCGACGTTGCCCTCCGCCCCCTCGGAATACTCGTAGGTCGCGAACGCGCGTGCGCCCAGCGGGAGGCGGCGTCCATGCAAGCCGTCGCCGAAGCGCAGTACCCCCGCCTCCGGGTCCAGCTCGAAGACGCTGGGGTCGTCCGGACGGGCCCGGGCGGTGCCTTGCCCTTTCCCGAGATCGTCGTAGGTCGCTCCGGGCGGGAGCCGCGGGTCCGCCACCGGCACTTCCGGCGGGGCGGCCGCGAGGTCGTCGATCGGCTTCCACGGCTGCGGCTGGTCGTTGCCGACGCGCGTGGTCACCCTGACCGATCCGGCGATGACGGGCGCGCGCGCGAGGCGCCGCTCCTGGTCGGGCGTGCCGTCGCCGTCCGCGAGCGGCTCGGCCACGACGCGCTCGATCTGCCGGACGGGCACGACGTTGATGCCTGCCCACTTGATGCGCGCGCGCGCGGCCCCATCGGCACGCACGCGCAGCCAGGTCACGACGCGGTCCGCGAGCGCCCTGTCCTCGAGCGACGGCGGCATGTCGCCCACGCCCGCTTCCAGGGGATCGACGTCCTCCCAGAGGACGAGCTCGTTGGCGGGGGGCAGGCTCAGTTGCACCACGGCCGGCGCCGACAAGGGGTCGACCTCCGTTCGCGGGTTGAGCGTCCGGTACTGCGGATTGGGCCGGTCGTTGGCGTCGCGCTCGACCCGGAGGCTGGCGGGGACACGCGGCAAGTCGAAGCGCAGCAGGTTCCCCGACTGGGCCTGGCCGCCGGGAACGAGCCTCGCGGAGACGGCGTCCAGTGCGGGGACGATGCCGAGCATCAACGTGCGCCCGCCGATCTCGCGGCGTGTCTCACCGAGGTCGTCGCCCCTGCGCGCGAGCAGTGCGATCCAGAGGGAGCGGTCGACCGTGTCCGGGCGCAGGTCCACGCTGTCGATGACCTTCGGGTCCAGCGCCGCCGTCCGATAGAGCTGGATCTCGTCGGGAAACTGCGTCTGGTAGGACGCGTAGAGGAGCTCGTAGTAGGCGCGCAGGTCCGGGGTCTCGGGCAGCGCCTGCTTGAAGAACACGCGCGCCTCGATGGGCAGGATGTCGAGACCGTACTGCGTACGGAAGGGCACGTCGCCCGCCCGAACTTCGAGGTCGCCCGGCAACGTCGTGGACGCCGAAGGGACCGCGTTCGTTCCGGATCGCCACCAGCCCCGAGGCCGCGGTCGCGGGGGCGAGCGGCACGCGCAGCAGTTGAAGGAACTTGGTGCGCTGCCGCTCCGGGGTGAGGTTCGCCCGGTAGAGCAGGTTCTCGGTCAGGAAGGAGAAGAGCTGCACCAGCGTCACCCCCGGATCGCTCTGGTTGAAGTTCGTCCACTCGGGGGTGTGCACGCGCGCGCGGGCGAGGGTCTCGTCCACGAGCTGTCCAAAGCGGCGGTCGTCGATGACGGGGCTGGTGAGTGGCATCGACGGACCTCAGGCGGGGGTCAGGGGGACGTTCACGGTGATGCGCTCGCGGGCCGCGGTCGCCACCAGGCGGTAGGTGATCGTGGCCAGCGCCGCTTCGGGATCGGACGGGTCCACGCCCACCTCCACCGCCTCGACTTCGATGCGGCGCTCCCAGCGCGCGAGCGCGCGCACGATCGCGTCCTGGACGCGCGCGTGGGTGGCCGCGTTGTTGGGCTCGAACAGGAAGCGCGCGAGCCCGGCTCCGAAGTCGGGCAGGCCCACGCGCTCGGCGAGATCCGTCTTGAGGATCACCGCGACCGACTCGCGGATGTTGCTCTCCCCGTCGGACCAGACGAAGCGCCCATCCGGGCCCACCCGCGGCGGAAAGGACATGCTGCGGCCGAAGATGCTCCTCACTTCTTCCCCTTCAGCCCCGGCACCGGGAAGCACAAGATGAAGTACGGCAGCCACCGGAAGACGATATCGAGCAGCGAGATGATGATGATCAGCAGGATCAGGGCGCAGATGGTGATGATCGGGATCGACAGCGAGCAGATCATCCCGATGTTGATCCCCCCGTTGTTGCAGGCGCCCCCCGCACCCACGTCCAGGTCCTTGTGCAGCGGCCAGGGCAGGACGGAGAGGACGAGGTCGATGAAGCCCAGGCCCTTGGCGCGCTGGACCTGGCCGCACAGCATGTCGGAGAGCACGAAGGCCGTGTTCTTGTTGAACTTGCGCAGCCCCGCGGGGCTGGTGTCCAGGGGCAGCGTGACCCGGATCGGTCGCGCCGGCGCGTCCGGGTCGAAGAAGCTGGCGAGCTGGAAACGCTGGGTCGGAGCGGACAGGACCGGGGGATGCAGCGGACCACAGTCGCGCCGTATGTAGACGAAGCGCACGACGAACCAGCCGGCGTCGGCGACGTTGGCGGCGAGCGCATCCCGCAGTTGGAGCGCGAACGGCAGGGGCGGGGCGTCCGTCTCCGGTTTCGCTTCGAGGGAGCGGCCGACGAGGGCCGTGAGCCGGTCGATCGCGTTGGCCGCGGTTTGCGCGTCACTGGATGGCGCGGGGGGATCGGGGTCGACGTCCGCGCTTGCGGTCGACGCGAGCAGGCCGAGGTTCTTGAACGGCCCGTCGGGAGCGCGGCTCGTATTGAGCCCGGCCAGCACGAAGTGGAACGGCGGCCAGGAAGCGCTGCCCAGGCTGGCGGGGGTGTCCGTGTAGATGAGCTCGGTGCTTTCGAGCCCCTCACGGACGCCGGGCGCGCGAATGGCCTTGAGCGCGTCGCGCAGGCTGCCCAGCGGCGTCTTCACCTGCGCGCCGTTGTCGGGACGCTTCAGCGCCGCCTGGAGGGGGACCGACATGGTCGCGTTGCCGAGCCAGTCATGGAGCGCCTTCGGCTCTCCGATGAGTGCGCCGGCCGCGCCCCCCCATTTCGGATCGCGTTCCAGACCTCCGGCAGGTGCGCTTCCAGGAAGTCGGCAAAATCGAGCAGGATCAGCCACGATGAGTTCTGCTCCTGGAGGTTGAAGTCGAAGACGCGCTTGCGCTTGTCGGTGTCTTTCTCGTCGTCACCGCCAATCTTGGAGGAGACGAGCGACGCCGAGGTCTTGTGGCTCGAGCGCACCAGGTTCTTCCAGGGCTCGGCCACCTCCATCTGGAATTGGGTGAGGCGCGCGCGCTTGGAGTTGGGAAGGCTCGGCGGCTCCGCCACGCGCAGGGACTGCTGTTGCCCCGCCGCGAAGGCGGGGGCCGCCGAACGGTCCACGGGCGTGCCGATGTACTCCTCACGCCGCCCGACCGGCACCATCCCGGACCACAGCGTGCGCCGGCCGGCACCGTCGTCCTGATAGGCAAGCGGGAAGACCGGCAGCATCTCTTCGCCGGCGATGAAGCGGTCGGAGCTCTCGCCGACGCGCACCCAGCGCGCCGCCTGGGCGTCCTTCACGAAAGCGAATTCGTGCAGCTCGCCGTCGCTGGTACCCGGTGTCCCCCCCGTCAAGCGACGCATCACGAAGCTGGTCTGCTCCGCGCCTCCCGGCACCACCGCCCGCTCGGGCAGCCCGGGCAGGCCACACACCAGGCTCGCACTTACGAGGTAGAAACGCTGATGGGCCGGCTGGTACAGCTTGAGCGGCCGCGGGCGCCGCTGCGCCTGCTCCTTGAGCTCGGCCTCCGGCGCCGTGGCCGCGATTCTCCCCTTCGGCCGGCGCGCCAGCGACCCTCGCAGCGCGGATTGCGCGAGGCGCGGAATCGGCGTCCGTTCGACGAGGTCGGCCGGCTCGCGGGCCGGGGCCCGCCACGTCTCGGGCCTCGCGATGAGCTGGTCCAGTCGCGAGGGGTCGCGCACCAGCGTGCCCAGCATCAGCTCCATGAAGTCGTCGCTGGCAAAGCGCAGGATCGCCGGTCGCGCCTGGTCGGCCGCGGTCGCGGCGGCCGCGATGCTGGTGCCGAAGCGCGCCCAGAGGGGCTGCGGGGCCTGCCAGCGGAGGGGATGCGCGTTCATGGCCTCACCAGATGTTCCCCGCGCCCGGCGTGTAGGACGCCGAGATCACGCTGTTCGAGATGACCGTGTCCGCCTGCACCACGCCGGAGAACTTCGACATCCCCGCGTCGACGGTGACCATCCCGGCGCTGATGGCGACCATGCTCGCGTTCACGGTGACCTTGGCGGAGGCAGTGATCGTGATGCCCGCGGCCTCGAGCTTGACCGAGTTGCCGTTGCTGTCGACGATCTCCACCGTTCCCGGGCCGTCCTTCAGCGTGACCTTCTGGCCGCCGGGAGTCTCGAGGACCAGCTTTTCCTGGCCGTCCTGGTCGTCGAGCGTCACCTTCACGCCATTGCGCGAGCGGAGGACCTTCTTGTAGTTGTTGCCCGCGCCGTCCATCGACTCCGGCGCCTTGTCGGTGCCGTTCCACAAGCCGCCGAGCACGTAGGGCCGGCGCGGATCGCCGTGCTCGAAGGCGACCAGCACCTCGTCGTCGACGTCGGGGACGAACCAGCTCCCGCGGTTGTTGCCGCCCGAGCATGGTCGCCAGCCGCGCCCACCCCTCGTAGCGCGCGCCCTTCGCGTCCACCGACCAGGGCAGCGTGACCTTCACCCGCCCCTGGTTGTCCGGATCCTTGATGTCGATGACGAGCGCCGGCATCACGCCGTACCAGCGCCCGCCCCATCCGGTCGGAAGGCGCTCGGTCATTTGCTGCTCGGCGGGGGGGCGGTCGAGGACGATCATGCCGCTCCCCCCCGTCCGATCGAGGGTCGGTCGCACATGAACTCCGTACGCAGGCCCGTCTTCACGTCGAACCGGATCGAGACATCGGTGACGAAGTAGTCGCCCTCGAAGAGCGGCCCCACGCCGTTGATCTTCAGCTTGGCGCCGACGCGCAGCTCCGGCTTGGTCTCGGCCACGCCGCGGCCGACCACGAAGCGGCGCGCATGGTGCCGGAAGCTCGCCGCGGCCAGGACGCGTGCCTGGGCGTCCGAAGCGGGGACCGCGTGCGCGAGCGCGTCCACGCGCTCGCCGAAGGCCTGCCGGAGCGTGCTCGCGCCGCTGGCGCCGCCGTTGAGCTCCGCCCGGATCGCCGCCTCGTCCGCCTCGTGCTTGGACGCCTTCTTGTCGGCGACGTTCCAGCCGGTGCCGATGAGCTTGGTGCGCTGGTGGGCGAGGTCGGCGCTCACGCTGAACTCGCGGAGCTGGCCCGCCCACGAGAGCTCGAGCGTTCCCCCCTGGCGGCTCGCCCGCTGCGCCGCCTTGAGCTGCGTCCCCTCGACCCAGACCTCGGCGTCCTCTCGGCGCGCGAGGTCGCGGACGAAGGCGAGATCGCTCTGATTGACCTGCGCCAGCAGCTTGTAGGTCTCGCCGGTCACGTCGACCTGCGGCTGCAGGCCGTGGTCGGTCGCGATGCGCTGCAGGACCTGGGCCAGCGAGGCGTCGTCGAACGTCCGCGTGCGCCGCGTCATGCGCAGGTCCTGCAGGCGGTCCTCGGCGCACACCCCGACCTGAGGCGGGCCGCCGTCGGGAAACGCCGCCGTGATCGCGCTGATGCGGCCCGTGAACAGGGCGTCGTTGCCCACCGTGACCTTGAGGGCCTTGCCGAACTCGAGCCGGTCGCGCCCGAAGTGCTGGAATCCCGCCTTCTCCGCGCCGCCCCAGTTGCCGAAGGTCGCTTCGCAACGCGCGAGGCCGTCCGCCGAATCGACGATCAGGAGGTTGAGCAGCGCGCTCGTCAGGGTGGCGTCGCGCTGCCCGTCGATCTCGATCGACGGCCGCGCGCCCTTGACCGGGGAATCGGCGCCCTCAGCCATGGCTCAATGCGCCCACACGCGCAGCGCCTGCACTTCGAGGGTGCGCATCGCCGCCGCCACCGCGCAAGGCTCGATTACGGGTACGGGAGGGGTAGCGGCGTCGCCCGATGCCGCGCCCCCGCTCCCGCGCGGGGCGGGCGGCGTGTCGGCCACCACTTCGAACTCGTTGATCACGATGGGCATGAGGCCTCCTTCATCCGAACGACAACGATCCGCTGGCCGCGCCTCCGAGCGAGGCATTCAGGCCCAACCCGGCGGCGGGCGCGCTCGCCCCGAAGGACGCGCCGAGGGCGGCTCCGAACGCCGGCGCGGCCGAACCCCCGAGACTCACGCTCGCGTTGAGGTCGACGAGCTGTCCGGGGGCCATGCGCAACGGGTCTTCGATCCCGTTCGCGGCCGCGATCGGCCGCCAGTCGTCCTTGCCGCTCTGGGCGGCCATGCCCTGCAGGGAGTCGCCCTGCTTCGCGGCCTTCAGCGGCGCGTGGCCGGGACGCGCGGGCACCTTTCCGTCCCCCTTGAACTCGGCCTCGAGGATCTTCTGCTGCGACAGGGTGAGGTTGACGCTCGCCCGCAGCGGCTTGCCGTCGGGGGAGAAGAACTCGAGGGTCTCCTCGAGACCCTCCACCATGCCGTCGAACAGAAACGTTCCCCACTGGAAGCGGACGCCGGGGGGGGCGAGCTTCTTCGGGTCCGCGTCGGACTTCTGCGGCGTCATGAAGAAGACCACCTTCTGCGTGAGCCGCCGCACGTCGTCGACGGGGTCCTTCTCCATCGCGTTCACGTCGAACCAGAGCTGCAGCGCGAGCTTGGTGGTTCCGGCGCCGACGAACTGCCTTCCCGCGTTGCCCGCCGACTGGTCCCCGCCCTGCGGCTGCACGATCTGGTTGGCGAAGGTGACCTTCAGGGATTCGGGGTTGAACTGCACCTCGACCTGCTGGCCGCCGGGCTTCTCCTGCTTGAAGTCCTGCTTGAGCTCGATGAGTTGCGCCTTGGCGAGGCCTGGCATTGCCGTTCCTCAGGTTTGTGGGGGCTTGAACTGGAGCGTCTCGTAGGCGACCTGCAGCTCCTCGATCGCGATCTGCCCGTCCTTGGCGTTGAGAGCGGGGGCCTTCAGCTTCACGGGCAGGCAGCGCGACATCACGAAGCGCGCGCGCTCGGTGCCGCCGTCCGCGGCGAGCAGGACGACCTCGGCGTCGGCGCGCAGCCGCGGGTCGTTCACGGTGTCGTGGAACCAGTTCCACAGGTCGAAGCTCTCGGTCATGCCGCGCTTCAAGGTGAGCTGCCCGTACGTGACCATGCCGCTGAGCCGGATCTGCCGGTCGTTGGCGCCACCCTCGCGGATCGTCTTCACCTCCATCGTCATCTCCAGTCCGTCGCACTCCTGGAAGGCGGCGTTGACGAGGGCATGGCCGTCCTCGCCGCGGTTGATCTCGACGGCGAAGTTGAAGGCGGTGAACGGATAGGGCGCAGGGGGCATGGTCAGAGCTCCTCGGCGACGACGAGGCGCGGCCCGCTCTGCGCGAGCCGCACGGCGATGAAGCGCATCGGTACCGAGGGGGCGACGCGCAGCTCGACCAGGAATCGGCCCGCTTCCGCGTCGCGCGGCGTGTTGATGGCTTCGTCGGTCACCACGCGGAAGGACTGGGCGGCGGTGGCGCCCGCGAACGCGCCGCGCCGGAACAGGTCCGTGAGCAGCAGGTCGAAGCCGCGCTGCACCGACCGGCGCAGCGCCGGCCCGTTGGGCTCGAAGACGTAGCTGGCCCCGCGGCGCAGGGCGACGCGTCGCAGCAGGGTCAACAGCCGCCGCACGTTGATCGGCCGAACGTCCACCTCCGTGGAGAGCGTGTCCGCGGAGAGGGTGAGGAAGCCGCGGGGGTCGGCGCGCACGACGTTGATCTGCGCGTCCTGGAGGGCCGGCCAGTCGTGGGCCGGAGTGGGAGGGTTGAGGGCGACGATGTCGTTCATCGGTTCGTTGGCGGCCGCGATCCAGGCGCCGCGTGTCGACGCGCGTCCGGCCAGCACGCCGACCGCGGGACCGTCCGGCGGCACGACCCGCGGTGGCCTCGGCGCCACCCGCACCACCTCCTGGTCGCCCCGGTTGCCCGGCGCAGTGCGCACGTCCGATTGCAGCCAGGGGAAATACAGCGCGCCGTAGGACAGGGCCCTCGACTCGAAGGAATCGAGCGTGTCGCGGAGGCGTTCGGCGTAGCGGAGGGCCTCCCGCGTGCGGAAGTGGCGCGGCATCGCGAAGGCCGCGAACAGCTCGCCGGTGGCGGCGGCGAGACGGAGGGCGGCCTGGTGCACCGCCAGCCAATGCTTCTCGAACGACGGGTCGAGCTCGTCGGGCCGGTTCTGGCGGTAGTCGTCGGCGCGCACGCGCACGACGACGGGGTTGGAGCCGGCGCTGCGCTCGTCGCCGGCATGCGCGAAGACCCGGTAGTAGTAGACGCCCTCGCGCTCCGTGAGCGCGACGTGCTCGGTGCCCGTGTCCAGGTAGATGACCCGTGTCTCGGAGAAGTCCGGCTGCGTCGACTCGACCAGCTCGTAGACGGCGCCCGGCTCCGGCGGCGAAACCGTCCACGTGAGCGGGTAGGGGCCGGGGGGGACGGGCTCATCGGGGCCCTGCAATACCGGTGCTTCCAGCACGCGCGTCCGGCAGTCCAGGAACGCGCCGAAGTCGGGGCCGTCCAGCGGCGTCGTGTCGGCCGAGACACACTCGCCGCGATGGGTTCGCCAGTGGGCGGGGGGCGTCGGCTCTCCGGGGTGCGCGGGGATATACCGGTCCTTGCGCCGCTCCCATCCCAGGTGCACGGCGTCGGGAATGGCGATCAGGCTCGCTTCGCTGAAGGGGCCGCCGCCCCCGATCGACAGGGCGGCGTGCATTCCCCGCAAGGGTCGAGTCTGCGCGCGGCGGTAGCGGATGCCGTCCGCGAACTCGAGCAGCGTGCGCATGGGAGTGTCGCCGAGCTCGGGGTCGAGGAACAGGGAGGCATCGAAGCGGTCCAGTCCATCGCGCTCGAGCGGCGTGCCGGATTGCGGCAGGGGTGCGACGCCCGCTCCGAAGAACGCGTCGACGCCCAGCGGGATCCAGGCGATCGGAAATGGCTCGTTCACGGGGCACAGCGGGAAACGCGCAACCTCGCTGGCCGGGGTCCTGCCCGTCCGGCGCGGCCCGTCGTCGTCGGGAGGACGGTAGAACTCGGCATCGCTCTGCCCGCCCCACCACGAGGCAGGATGACGCGGGGTGAGGCCGACACCCGTCAGGCGCATCGTCTGCCCGCCCGTCACCTGGACGTCGAGCGTCGCCAACTGGCCCCGCCGGACGGAGGCCAGCGAAGCCGGGAGCACGGCGCCCAGCTCGCGCCAGGTGCGCCCGGACGCGCTGCTCATGGCCGGACCGCGCTCGACTTCGTCGATGCGCGTCCAAAGGGTGGCTCCGGACGCTTGCCACCTCACCCATCGGCCCCGCTCGAGGCTCTTGTCCCCGGGCAACGACTCAGCGTCCGACACCCGCTCGAACGCGGCGCACAAGGTCAGCTCCACCGCGCTCGGCCCGCCGGCCTCGGGCGTGGTGCGGACCTCGTCGACGACCGCGTAGGCGACGAAGTTCCCCGGATCACCCAGCTCGACGAGGTCGCCCGGCTGCAGGACCATGCGGGTGCGAAAGGCGAGCCGGTCCGAGGCCGGCGAGGACGCGGCCGACAACGCGTCGACGCCGAAGCTGAGCCTCGAGAGCCCCGTCGCCACGCGCAGGCCGTCGGACCACGAGCCCTCGCAGCGCGCCTGCACGAGCCCCGCCCGGGCCTCCGTGCCCGCGCCGTCCACCTCGAGCACGCCCGGGACTTCGAAGAGGTTCGCACGCGCCGCCTCCACGCGCGCCACGCGAATCACCCAGCAGCGCCGGCCGCCGTTCCGGAGAAGAACGCCCGCACCGCGGGCGCGAGATACGCGTAGACCCGCTCGTCGCCGCGTCTCGTCCCACGCCAGCGGCGCGTCGCGCGCCGAAGACCGCCGCGAACTGCGCCGCACGCTCTCGACCGCCACCGGCACGTGCAGCGGGCCCGGTCGCCGCGAAGCCGACGAAGCACGGCGATGTCCATGCGCGGCAGCGCCTCCACCGGCGGCGGCGGCGCGACGCTCGAAGTGGATGCCGGGCAGGCGGCGGCGCGGTGAGCAAGCATCGCCTACTCCATCTCCAGCCGCTCGTACGCGAGCATCAGCTCCTCCATCGCGACGTCGGTGCCCTTGGCGTTGAACGGGCCCGCTGGTGTGCTTGATGATGCGCGCGCGCAGCAGCTTCCAGGTCTGCACGACCGCGGTGTGGTCCTCGTTCTGCAGCTGCGATCGTCACCGTCCGCGTAGCGCGTTCTGGTCGCCGTTGCGGATCTGGTCGAGCCAGCTGGTAGAGGTTGAGCGAGCCGATCACGCCGCGCTTCAGCGTGACGTCGGTCGACTTGTTCATGCCCGGTGATCTTCTGCACGCTGTTCTCCTTCTCGTTGCCGTTGCGGTACTCGGCGACGGTCACTTCCATGCCGATGTCCGCTGCACCTCCTGGAAGCCGGCCTGCGGGCCCTCGGTCACCCCGTCGCCGAGGTCGACCAGGAAGTTGAACTGCACGTACGGTCGTCTCGCGTAGCACGGCCATGGCGCGTCCTTCCTCGTGCTCTAGACCTTGCGCGTCGGCCGTCCACTGGCCGATGCGGAAGATCACGAACTCGGCCGGGCGCAGCGGCGCGACGCCGATCAGGCAGACCAGCCGGCCGTTGTCGAGGTCGTTCTGCGTCATCGTCGAGCGGTCGCACTGCACGAAGTACGCCTTCTCCGGCTTGTCGCCGAGCAGCGCGCCGTTCTGCCACTCGTTGAGCAGGAAGTCCTCGATCGTGCGGCGGACGTTGGCCCACAGCTGCTCGCCGTTCGGCTCGAAGACGGCCCACTGCGTGCCCTTGTCGATCGAGTGCTCGAGGTAGGCGAAGTAGCGGCGCAGGTTGACGTACTTCCACTCCGGGTCCGAGCTGATCGGTGCGCGCGCCCCACAGCCGGATAGCCGCGCCCCTCGAAGAAGCGGAAGCAGTTGATGCCCTCCGGGTTGAGCACGTCCTGCTGGCGCCTTGTTGAGGAGCGTCTCGAAGCCGATCGCGAGCGTTCACGACCTCGTTGGCCGGCGCCTTGTAGACGGCGCGGTTGATGTCGTTGCGCGCGTAGATGCCGGCGACGAACCCGCGACGGCGGCAGGTAGATCTCGCGCTGCGGTGAGCGGGTCGAGCACGCGCACCCACGGGTAGTAGAGGGCCGCGTACGTCGAGTCGAGCTGGGCGCGCATCGCGCGCACCTCGGCGATCGATCTGGTCGTTGCCGCTGTCGAGCACCGCGATGCGGTAGCGCATCCGCTGCGGCGTGGCTGATGAGCCGGCTGATGATCGCGCGCGCGCTGCGGCGCGTAGCCGTCGCCTCGTAGCCGAAGGTCGAGCCGGGCGCGGCGACGATCGAGATGTCCTCGAGGTCCTCGAACTGGAAGAACCCGGTCTTCGCATCCGTGGCCGGATCGACCGCGCCTTCGTACGCGCTCGCCTCCGGCCGCAGGCCGTCGTTGCCGTGGGTGAGGTCGAACACGAGACTGCGCGCCTGGGGATCCTCGCTCTGCGACTCGAGCGCGGTGAGGACCGGCGGCGGCGACGCCACCGCCGTGCCGAGCAGGGCGTGGAAGACCTGGAGCCCGTTGTCGTGACCACCGGCGTTCTCGATCACGATGGGCACGGTGCGCGCGCGGGAGAGGCTGGCGATCACCTTTGCCTCGGGATTGGCGGGGTCGCGCGTGTGCGGCGCGAAGGCGTCGAACACGGAGTCCGGCGTGTCGACCAGCTTGTGGAAGGGGTCGAGCGGCAGATTGAGCTCCGAGTAGGAGGGCGCGCCGGGGGCGATGGGATCCACGAATACCGATACCGTCACCACCTGGACCACGTCTTTTGCCGGGGACAGGAGGGCGAGGGCGGTGGAGGTTCCGCCCCCGTCCTCGAAGGTCCACACCCCGGTCTGCGCATCGCGCCGGGCGAGGAAGAAGCCGCGGGGAGTGAGGCCGGTGGGCGGGGAAGTCCGGTCGCTGATGAGGACAACATCGCGATCGCGCACCGATTTCAGGGCGGGCCTCTCCGCGGCGGTCGGGTCCGCGTCGACGAGGACGTTCTGGCCCACGTTGAACGTCAGGGTGACGCGCGCATCGCCGGCCGCCCCGGGAAAGCGGGCACGGATGGTGATGCCGGCGGGAGAGGGATTGGCGGTGAGCTCGGCCACGGAGCAGCCGGCGGCGGGGTCCGGGTCGGGCTGGCCATTCTGGAGAGCGCGAGCCGTATACACCCGGCTCACGTACAACCGCTTGCCCCCCTCTTCGAAGAAGGCGCGCGCGGCGTGCCACATGTAGTTGTCCATCTCTTCCGTCTCGTCGTCGGATCGACCGAACTGCAGCCGCTCCTTCCCACCATAGGTGCGCTCGAACTCCACCAGGCTGGTCACGATGTCCGGCTCGATGTCGAGCGGCCCGTAGCGGGTGGGCCCGATGAAGCCGGTGGTGGTGGTGCTGACGCCCTCGATCGACTTCGCGCGGAACGAGACCTCCTCCACGAAGACGCCCGGCGCTAGGTATTCAGGCATGGCAGCTCTCCTCGCCCTCAGGCGGAAACAAACAGGTACGAAGCGTCCACGCCGGCCCCTCCCCCCGTGCGCACGGTGAGCGGCTGGCGGTAGGTGAGATGCAGCGGCATTCCCGGCGAGACGCGCGACACGATGACCGTGCCCGGCGTGTCCAGCGACCGGAGGACGACGGCGAGGTCGGCGATCTCGGACGCCTCGCCGGGCGGAGATTGCGGCGACCAGAAGGCCGTCAGGTCGACTTCCCAGGTGAAGTCGTTGCGCGCCTCCGGGGGCGAGGCCTCCGGGGGCGAGGTCAGGCTTCGGCGCGGCGGCTCGGGATACGAAAACAACACCGCGACGCGTCCCTCACGATCGGCCATACCGAGGCCGCGCATCAGACCGTCGATGGAGACGCCGAGCAGGCACCACGCGGCCGGTCGCCGCAACGGAGGCGATGCCTCCTCCATAAGCTGCGCGTACACGACCGCGAGGGGATCGGGGACCGGGCGCGTTGGCGCCGAGAAGAGCGGTATGCGCTCCAGCAGTGGCATCGACGGAGAGCCCGCCTCGGTGGGGAGCGTGACCGCGCGCGGAGGAGACAGCCAGGGCGCGACCCAGGTGAAGAGGCCCCGCGCGGGCAGGTCGGCGTCGAATGCGATGGGCAGGAAGCGCCCCGCCGGGTCCCGCACCTCGACGCGGTAGGGACCGGTCAGGGGCGGAGACGCGACCAACGGGTCCGTGAAGCCGAACTCGTAGTCGTGCAGCCCGCGGATCGCGTGCGCCACGTATACGCCGCTACGGTTGGGATGGGCGCGGGCGCGGGCCCGGGGGTTCGAACGTGGGAAGACCTCGACGAAGAGGTCGTCGATCGCGGAGGTCTGTTCCGCCGCGTCCCAGAAGCGGAGGCCGAGGGCCGCGTTGCGGGTGACGCGCTCCCACACCTGTACGGCGCTCACGCGGTCACCTCGCCCATGTCCATCACGCGCGTCTGTACCAGCGCCCCGTCCGCCACCGGCACGTCCGAGTCGATGAGCACCATGCGCAGGGTGTAGGTCGCGGAGGCGGGCAGGCGCGGCCGCAGGCGGTCCCAGAGGGTCAGGTAGTCGGACAGGGCCAGCGGGTCACAGATGATCTCGAGCCCTTCGTTGGGCTTGAACGTGTCGCCGTCGGGCTCGGGCAGGTAGTGGTTGAGATGGCCGGCGCTCATCACGCCCGTGTCTTCCATCATCCGCATGACCCAGCCCAGCATCCGGTGCTGGCGCTCGATGTCCTGCGCCCAGGGCGTGATCATGTAGTGGAGGTCGAGCGGCAACGAAGGCCGGAACCTGCGGCCGTCGGGGGAGCGGCGCAAGGTCAGGTTGCGCACGCTGCCGTTGACGGCGACGCGGTAGAGGTAGATCGAGAAGCCGTCCAGCATCGGCGACTCGAAATCGCGCGTCTGGTAGAGCAGGACGTCGAGCCCGGCGCCGAATTCGTCGCGGGGATAGCGGTCGCGAATGAGCCCGGCGAGCGCGGTGCTCGTGGCGGCGATCGCTCGATAGCTGGCCATGCCTTCCTTTTCCGATGACTCGGCTCGCCGCCACTTCCTGGGCGCGACGTCTGGCATTCTCCAGCACGGTCGCGAGGCGGGGAATGCATCGGGAGATCCGTTTTGGATCCAGCCTCCGGGTCCACGGCGTCGAGGATCCGGGTGGGGCCCGCGCCGCGGGCGAGATCTAGACCAGTGGGCGCAGGAGACGGCCTCGGACGCGCAGCGGCCCGCCTGCGAATCGCAGCTCGCCCTGCGCCCGGGCGTCAGGGGCGGGCGGCGCCTCTCTCGTGTCCGCGTATGGCGGCGGCCAACGCTTCCGGCGAGACGTCGCCCAGCACGATCTCGTCCGGGCGCAGCACATACAACACGGCGCTGCGGCCACCCTCGGCAATCATGAGGACCTTGACGCGTGGCCACTTCGACCAGACCTCTTCCGCGACCGTCAGATCCGGGCGGCGCCTTCCGACGATCACCACGTCGGCGTGCACCCTCTCCAGCCCCTCTTGCAGTGACTCCTGCGGCCCCAGGCAACCCGACACCTCGACGTCGGGTTCGTTCGTAACCGCGTCCGTCACGATGTCTCGGAGCATGGCTGGCATGTCGGCGAGCAGGACACGGATTTTCTTCAACGAGCGACCCACACGCGGATTGTGCAGGCGGGCCCCCGGCCGGCAAATGCATCGGGGGATCCAACTTGGATCCAGAGCGAAGGTCCAGATCGGCAGGGATCCGGGGACGCCGCGCGGCCGGTGGTGATCTAGACCGCGTCGCCCGCGGCGATCCCGCGGGGGGGACGGCCGGGGAGGCGGTTGCGCAACCGCGCGGCCGCCTCCGCGCGCGTGGTGACGCTCAGCTTCTCGAGGATATTGTGGACGTGGTTCTTGACCGTTGCCACCTCGATGCCGAGGCGATTGGCAATCTCCTTGTTGGAGAGCCCGCCGTCGATCAGGCCGGCGATCTCCCCTTCGCGGAAGGTGAGGGAGAGCGCTTCTCCCCGGCTCGGGGAGGCGCCGGCCAGCGAGCCGAGGCGCCGGAAGAGCATGGCCGTGACTCGGGGCGAGCAGACCAGCTCTCCGCGCGTGCACCGCGCGATCGTGGCCACCAGGTCGTCCATGGACCCTTCGCACGTGACGTAGCCCGCGACACCCGCCGCCGCGCAGGCGAAGATGTCACGCTCGGATTCCTCGACCGCGAAGGCCAGGATCTTCGTCTTGGTCACGGCCTCGCGGATCTCGCGCACGATCTCGAGGCTGTCACGCGTGGCCATGTCGATGACGGTGACGTCGGGCTGGGCGGCGGTGACGAGCGTGACCGCCGCGCATCGATCACCGGCGGCTCCGACGACGGTCAGGCCTTCGCGGGATACGAGGCTGCTGACGAGCCCTTCACGGTAGAGGCGCACCTCCGCCACGACCACTATGTTGATGGCATGCCCAACGGAGGGCAGACTCTCTGATCTCATCGCCACTATCCGACCCGCCCCCTGGGAGCGCCCCCGGAGGGAGGACGATCCGAGTGGCACTTGTCCGACGTTTCGTGTGGTCGTATATATCCGAATACGGGCGCAAGTCAATACTTAATTCAGGTACGTACCCACAAAATGTCCTTCGACCGAGCGTTGGCGTTCACCCGCGTCCGACCGTCTCCACCCGGGCGCCGAGCGCCTCCAGGCCGTCCCCGAGGCGCACCAGCGCCGCCGAAGCCTCGTCGAGGCCTGAACGCTCGCCGCGGACGAAGCGGGCGTAGGGGGCGATCGCCTCGCGGATACGCCCGGCGCTGCGGTCGCGCTCGCGCTCGAAGCTCTCCCGCAGAGCAGCGCCCAGCCTCTCGCGCAGCCGCGCCACCCGGACCGCGAGCTCGGATCGGGCCTTGCGCCGGCGGGCGGGGAGGATGAGGAAGCCGATCAGGGACAGCGCTCCCGCCGCGGCGAGGCCGGTGACGTCGGCGGCGGTGGTGCTGGCGAGCGCGGCCACCATCGCCCCCAGCCCCAGGGCCGAGACCTGCAGGAGCGCCGTCTGGGCGATCGAGTCGCGGACACTGCTGGCCAGCCGTCTGGCCTCCAGGGAACCGTCGAACCCCTCGACCGCCCTCCGCGACTCCGCGCTCACCGCATCGAGCAGGCGCTGTCGGTCGTACTCGAACCGGTCGTCCACCCGGCCCACCATGCGCTCGGCGTGCGCGGCCTGACGCCTGGCCAGAAGGGTCATCACGTCCTGCCACTGCCGCAGCTCCGCCCCCACCATCCAGTCCACCATCTCCTCCACCCGGCGCTCCACCTCGCGCGGAAGGTCGGCCACCACGGTCTTCTCGAAGTCCTCGCGGAGGCGCTCCCGGTTCAGCAGCTCGCGGAGCCGGGCCAGACGGAGCCGCTCCTCGAAGAAGGCGTTCCCCCGCCGTTCGAACTCGAGGAGGACCTTCTCCACGTCCGCGAGCCGGAGGCGAAAGTCCCGCTCCAGCTCCGCCCCCCGCGTGGCGAGGTCGGCGTCCACCGCCTCCAGCGTGCGCACGTCGTCCCCCAGCAGCGCGAGCCGCCCGGACACGAGCGAGGAGACCTCGCGGTGCGCGCGACGGGCCACCCCGATCGGGTTCTGCAGCTTCAGGCGGAACCGCTCCCCCTCGTCGAGCGTCGCGGTCACGCGAGCCTCGAACGCGGGAAAGCCGCTGCCCTCCACCAGGACCCCGTCCCCCGAGAGCCGCCCCCGCAGGGCCGACCGGGCCGACACCGGGAACACCTCGGGCGAGAACCCGAGCGTCCGCTGCGCCTGCTCCCGCACGTAGCTCACCAGCCGCTCCCCGTCCCCGGGCCCCTCCAGCAGGTCCGCCTTGTTCAGGACGATCACCACCTTCTTGCCCCACTCCCGGATCGCCTCCAGGAAGGCCCGCTCGCTCTCCGTGAAGGGCCGCTCGGTGGACGTCACGAACAACACCAGGTCCGCCCGGGGCACGAAATCGCGCGTCAGGGCCTCGTGCTCCCGCAACACCGCGTTCGTCCCGGGCGTATCCACGATCACGATGTCGCGCAAGGCCTCCGCCGGCGCCCAGAGTCGCTCCACCCCCGCCGCCGTCACCTCGCGCCCCACCGCGTCCCCATGCCGAAGGAGCCCGATCCGCGCCGTCGTCGGCGTAATCCCCTCCTCCAGCACCCGCTGCCCAAGCAGCGCGTTGATGAACGCGCTCTTCCCCGCGTTGAACTCCCCCACCACCACGAGCAGGAACGGCTCATCGAGCTGTTCCAGCGAACCGACGAGCGCCCGCCGCGGCTCCTCCGCCACCGCGAGCCGCACCAGCCAGTCCCGCAGCTCGCCCAACAGCCCGCGCTCCTCGGCAAGCAGCCGTCGTCGCGTCTCGTCGAGCGGGGGCGTGATCACGGTCGCTTCGCGTTCAGCGTCGAGAACAGGAGACCCCTGCGGGTCCGGAGGCCGAGCGACTCGTCGATCAGTGGTCCGGCCTGGAGGCCACGAATACCGCCGCGGTGCGTCCCGGCACCGTGAACCTACCGGACGAGCGTTCGAAGCGGGCGGTGCGCACGACGGGATCCGCCGAATCCCTCTGGACCGGGTGCAGCCGCAGGTGCAGCCCGGCCAGCTCGGGCACGACGAGCGTCTGTGCGCCGGGATCGGCGTTGAGCAGCACCACCACGTGTGTGAACGACTGGCCGCCGTCATCGTGACCGTCGTGATCGTCATCGCTCCGGTTCCCGCCGTTCTCGTGCTCGTCGGACAGGCCGAAGACGATCAACCCCGGCACCTGCCCCGGCCCCGTGTTGTAGAAGCGGAGCCGCTCCTTGACCTGCTCCGCCGTGCGCAGCCGGAAGAGCCGGGAGCTGTCGCGGATGGCCAGCGCCTCGAGCAGGTACGCGCGCGCGCCCCGGATGTCCTCGCTCGAGGGCCGGAGGGCGGGGTTGGCGAGCAGCGGGCTCATCACCGGCCAGTTCGCCTGGTTGTCAGGCGCCGGCGGCAGGCCCACTCCCCAGTTGTCGCCGAGGGCGGTGTAGTCGAGGCGGTTGAACCAGTCGCCGGAGTTGTAGCTGTTCCGGTCGAGGGACTTGGAGCGCAGCAGCTCTACCCCGGCGTGGAGGAAGGGCACGCCCTGGCCGAACAGGAGCAGGCTCATGCCCAGGTTCTGCATGCGCACGCGCGCGTCCAGGGTAGCGGCGGGGGACGACTTGAGCTGGACGGCGTCGAAGAGGGTCTCGTTGTCGTGGGCCTCGACGTAGTTGATGACCTCCTGCGGGTCGGCGGTGTAGCCGGCCGGCTGCCCGTTGTAGTCGACGTCCCGCCCGTGCACGGTGTTGCCAAACCGGTCCACGAACGTGTAGTCGGCGAGGTTGCCGGCCACCCCCACGCGGATCCAGTCCATGGACTGCAGCAGGCGGTCGCGCTGCTCCGAGAGCGAGCCCTGGTTGGTGGCGTTGGGATCCACGAAGAGGCCGGTCAGGAATCCCTGGTCCTGCAGGCCGCTGAAGGGGCCGCCCCCGCGCGCGCCGTCACGGAGGCGGTCGTTGAACGTGCCGATCCCGGTGCCGGCCATGTTCCGCTGGATGGCGTTCTCGCCCCGGGCCCCGTCGGCGACCTCGCCGAAGTTCCAGCCCTCCCCGTAGAGGTACACCTTGGCCCCGTCCACGCCGTCCCGCTCCGGCGTGAGCGCGTCGAGCGCCCGGCGCAGCGCGACCATGTTCCGTTTCATGTGGTGGCCCATCAGGTCGAAGCGGAAGCCGTCCACCTTGTACTGCTTCGCCCAGGTCAGTACGGAGTCGATGAGCAGCTTCTCCATCATGTTGTGCTCGCTGGCCGTGTTCTCGCAGCAGGTGCTGTGCTCCACCTCGCCTTCCCCGTTCAGGCGGTGGTAGTAGCCGGGAACGACGCGGTCGAGGACGGACTTCGCGTTCTGGCCGGAGGCGGTCGTGTGGTTGTACACGACGTCCATGACCACGCGCAGGCCGAGACGGTTCAGCCCCTGGACCATCTCGCGGAACTCCAGAACCCGGTGCGCTCCGTCCGGGTGGATCGCGTAGGCGCCATCGGGCACCGTGTAGTGCCAGGGGTCATACCCCCAGTTGTAGGCGTCCTCGTTGGCGACCGCCCTGACCGCCGCCTGCTGCTGGTCGGAGTCCGGCGGATACAGGGAGAGGTCGCCGGGGTCCTTCCACAGCGACCGGTCCTCTTCCACGCTGGCGATGTCGAAGGCGGGCAGCACGTGGACGTGGGTGAGGCCCGCCCGGGCGAGAGCGTGCAGGTGGCGCGTGCCGTGGGAGTCGATCGTGAACGCCCGGAACGTCCCCCGCAGCTCCTCCGGCACGGTGGGGTCGCTGGCGCTGAAGTCACGCACGTGCAGCTCATAGAGCACGATGTCCTCCGGCGCGCGCAGCCGGGGCTTCTCGAGGTTGCGCCAGCCCGCCGGCATCCAGTCCCGCGCGAGGTCGACTATCTGGCTGCGCCGGCTGTTGCGCGAGAGGCTGACGGAGTACGGATCGGTCACCAGGTTGTGCTCGACGTCGCCGGTCGCGCGCACGAACACTTCGACCTCGTAGACGTAGAAGCGGCCTTTCCAGGACGGAGCACCGTCGATCCTCCACACGCCGGTGGCCGGGTCCGGCGCCAGGCCGAGGACCGCGTCGGGCGAAGCCGCCTCGGACGTGGCGAAAAGGTGCACCTTCACCGAACGTGCCGTGGGGGCCCAGACCCTCAGGGTCGGGCGGCCCTGCGTGAACGTGACCCCGAGCGGGCCGTGGTAGGTGTAGAGCTCGTCGAGCGCGCCCGGGATCTGGAGCGACGTCGCGTCCAGGAGCGTGCCGTCGGAGGCTTTGGCGGACACCGCGAACTGGCTCTTGAGGGCCTCCGGCACTTCGCCCAACCGATTCGCGGGCAGCTTGAACGCCGCGTAGCCGGACAGCTGCGGGAAGCGGGCCCGGAGCTCGGCGGACAGGCCAGCCGGGTCGCGGACGAGCGGGATCGCCGTGCCTCCGCTCACCCCGTCCGGCTCGAGAGCGAGCCCGGCCGCCGGATCGTAGTGCAGCTCCACCATCGAGCCCGGCGTGAAGCCGGCCGGATTCCAGGCGACCGTGTCCCGAGCCAGCCAGTGCGCGCGCGCCTTCCGCAGGTCGCCCGGAGGCGCGCCCTCCGCGCTGACCGTGAGCAGGTGGGTCGACGGGTCGTAGCTGAAGGACATCACGTGGCAGGGCGCGGGCACCGTGAACGGGATGTTGGGGCCATCCAGGACGCCGCCCGCCCCGTAGTTCTCGTCCCAGCTCTCGTTGATGGCGACCTTCACCTCGTAGTCGCCGGCGGGCAGGGAGCGCGTCGTAAAGGTGTAGATTCCGTCTCCGTCGGGATCCTGCAGCCACGAGCGCAGGCAGTCGGGCTGCCAGTCGCCCGGACACCCGAGCTCGCTCTGGAAGCTGCCGGGGGCGACCGCGATCACCTTGTTCGCGTTGTCCGCCACCCAGTGCGTCTGGTGCGAGTAGTAGAACTTCATCTGGCGCGCGGCGGCGAGGTTCAGGGGGATGTTGGGCCCGTTCGGAGTGGCGTTGGCCCCGTAGTTCTCGTCCCAGGTCCCGTTGAGGGCGACCTTGTACTCCCAGTCACCGGCAGGGAGGGCGAACGTGCCCTGCCAGACCTCGTCGGTGATGTCGAGCGACAGGTGCGTAGTGGCGCACTCGGGCTGCCAGTCGCCGGGGCAGCCCAGCTCCGACTGGAGGCTGCCCGCGATGGTCACCGAAGAGGGCTGGGGGCCGCCGCCGCCGCTCTCGGTGACGTTCAGCACGTGGGTCACCGGGTCGTAGGTGAAGACCACCTCCGCGCAGTCGGAGGTCACGGTGAACGGGATGTTGGGGCCATTCGGGACGCCGCCCGCCCCGTAGTTCTCGTCCCAGCTCTCGTTGATGGCGACCTTCACCTCGTAGACGCCCGCGGGCAGTACCTTCGTCCGGAACGAGTAGATCCCGTCGCCGTCGGGATCCTGCAGCCACGAGCGCAGGCAGTCGGGCTGCCAGTCGCCGGGACATCCCAGCTCGCTCTGGAAGCTGCCCGGGGCCACCGCGATCACCTTGTTCGCGTTGTCCGCCACCCAGTGGGTGTCGTGCGAGTAGTAGAACTTCACGCTCCGCGGCGCAGCGAGGCTCAGGCTGATGTTGGAGCCGCCCGGGGCGGCGTTCGCGCCGTAGTTCTCGTCCCAGGTCCCGTTGAGGGCGACCTTGTACTCCCAGTCACCGGCAGTGAGGGCGAACGTGCCCTGCCAGACCTCGTCGGTGATGTCGAGCGACAGGTGCGTAGTGGCGCACTCGGGCTGCCAGTCGCCGGGGCAGCCCAGCTCCGACTGGAGGCTGCCCGCAACCACCACGAGGGTGGGCGCCGGGGTGTGAGACGCCCGCGCGACACCCACCACGAGCAGGACCGCGGACACGGCGACGGCGGAGCGGATGGTCAGCATGGGCGGCCTCCGGTAGCAGGGGTAGGCGAGCGTAATGCCGGCACGGGGCGGCCGTCAACGGTGCTGCTCACCACCGGGAGCGTGCTAGCCTGGGCCGTCCGAGCGAGGCAAGGGGGCAACCATGGCTACCCACACGATCACGCGCGTCCGCGGGTCGGGCGAGCGGCGCCTCTACACCGGGATGGCGCTCGTGATTCTCGCCACCGTCGGCCTCGGTTTCGCGCGCAGCTTCTTCCTGAGACCGCTGTTCCCGACGTGGCCGTCGCCGCCCGAGACGATCTTCTACGTGCACGGCGCCTTCTTCACGGGCTGGGTCCTCTTGTTGGTCGCCCAGGCGTCTCTGGTCGCCGCCGGTCGCACGGACGTGCATCGCAAGCTCGGCCGCTGGGGCGTCGCGCTCGCGATCGGGATGGTGATGCTGGGGGTCCTGGGCTCGCTGATCGCGGCGCGGCGGCCCACGGGCTTCGTCGGAGTTCCCGTTCCCCCGCTGCAGTTTCTCGTCGTGCCGCTCTTCGACATGGTGATGTTCGGGTCATTCGTCGCCCTGGCGATCGCCAAGCGGGAAGACCCCCAGGCCCACAAGCGCTGGATGCTGCTGGCCACGATCAACCTGATGACGGCCGCCATCGGCCGCTGGCCGGGCGTGGTCACGGTAGACGCGCCGGTGTTGAACTACGGCCTGACGGACCTCTTCCTCGTCCCGATCGTGATCTGGGACATCGCTTCGCGGGGCCGGGTGCACCCCGCGACACTCTGGGGCGGCCTGCTGACCATCGCCTCGCAGCCGTTGCGGCTCGTGGTTTCCGGCACCACGGCCTGGATGGACTTCGCGCGCTGGGCGACCGGGCTACTGGGGTAGGTCGAGAGCCGGCCCTGGCTACGGGCGCGCGAATTTCAGCCGCTTGCGACATAGGATTGGGGAGGGGCAAGAGGAGGGCACCCATGCCCAACGTGGAATCACACGCGCCGGGCAACTTCTGCTGGATCGAGCTGGGGACGACCGACCAGGCGGAGGCCAAGAGGTTCTACCAATCGCTCTTCGGCTGGGAGGCCGCCGATCAACCCATGGGTCCTGGCGAGACATACACCCTCTTCAAGAAGGCGGGCCGGGACGTGGCCGCCGGCTATCGCCTGAGGCCCGACCAGAAGGGCGTGCCCCCGCATTGGCAGGTCTACGTCCGGGTGGCGAGCGCCGACGAGGCCACGGCCAAGGCGAAGGGGCTGGGAGGAACAGTCCTGGCCGCGCCCTTCGACGTGTTCGACGCCGGCCGCATGGCCGTTCTGCAGGATCCCACCGGCGCCGTCTTCGCGGTGTGGGAGCCGCGACGGAACACGGGGCTCGGCGTGGTGGACGAGCCGGGGGCGTTCTGCTGGGCGGAGCTGATGGCGAGCGACCTCTCCCGGTCCGCAACCTTCTACAAGTCGCTCTTGGGCTGGGGCACGAAGGACGACCCGCGGTACGTCGAGTGGACGCTCGGTGGCCGCTCGATCGGCGGCATGATCCAGATCCAGAAGGACTGGGGCGAGGTGCCGCCGCACTGGCTCGTCTACTTCCAGGTGGAGGACTGCGACCGGTCGGTGGAAAAAGCGAAGGGCCTGGGCGCGAAAGTCGCGATGGGCCCCCAGGACTTCCCGGGCGTGGGCCGCATCGCTCTCCTGAAAGACCCGCAGGGCGCGTACTTCTACATGATCAGGCTGACCGGCCGGGGGCACTGAGCGCGCCGACCAGGGCCGCGATGGCTACGAAAGGGGGCTCCATCGATTAGTATGAGCGCTCCCTGAGGAGCGCCGATGGTTCAGGCTTCGATCTCTCTCCCCTCGGCGCTCGCCGTGGGGGTCGTTCTTGTCGTCGGGTTGAACGCCGGGCCCCAGGGCCGCATCCCTGACCGGGCCCCCGGCATCCGTGGATTCTCGGCAAGAGCGGCCGCGCTCCAACGCGACGTCGAGAAGCGGTATCGGGCCATCCCCTCCGCCGACGAAGCGCGCAAATGGCATCGGCGCTTCACCTCGGTCCCCCACCCCGCGACCTCCAAGGCCAACCACGACCTGGCCCTGGACATCGCCGAGCAGTGGAAGGCACAAGGCCTGGAGGACGTCGTCATCCGGCGCTACGACGTCCTGTCGTCGAACCCCCGCGAGATCCAGGTCGAGATGGTCAAGCCCACGCGCTACGTTCCCACCCTGCGCGAGGACGCCTACAAAGAAGACCCGGACACCGCGCACCCGGAGGCGAGCGGGGCCTGGATCTCCTTTTCCGCCTCCGGCGACGTGACCGCCCCCGTCGTCTACGCCAACAGCGGCAACCCCGCCGACTACGGTCGCCTCCGCCAGGCCGGCATCGACCCGCGCGGCAAGATCGTGCTCGTCCGCTATTCGAACCCCTACAGCTATCGCGGCTTCAAGGCCCTGACCGCCCAGCGCGAGGGGGCAGCCGCGATGATCGTCTACTCGGATCCCGCCGAGGACGGCTTCAAGCGCGGCCCCGTCTTCCCGAACGGCCCCTGGGGCCCCGACAGCCACGTCCAGCGGGGCGGCATCGCCTACGACTACATCATCCCGGGCGATCCCCTCACCCCCGGCTGGGCCTCGACACCCGGCGCGCCGCGCATCGCGATCGAGGACGCGGTGTCGGTGCCCAAGGTGATCGCGATCGCGCTGTCCCATCGCGATGCGAAGCCGATCCTGGCCGCCCTCGGCGGCCCAATGGCGCCCAAGGAGTGGCAGGGCGGCCTTCCACTGGAGTACCGGCTGGGCGGCGCGGACGCCGTCCTGCACCTGAAGGTCGACATGCAGACGGACGTCCAGCCGAACTACGTGGTCGAGGGAAGGATCTCGGGAAGCGACCGGCCCGACGAGTGGATCGTCCTCGGCAACCACCACGACGCCTGGGTCTTCGGGGGCGTCGACCCGTCGAGCGGCACTGCGAGCATGATGGAGATGACCCGGGCCCTGGGGCAGCTCAAGAAAGAAGGCGTGCGGCCCCGCCGCACCCTCGTCTTCTGCAGCTGGGACGGCGAAGAGGTCACGCTCACGGGCTCGACGGAATGGGGCGAGCAGTTCGCGGACGCGCTGCGGCGGAAGACCGTGGCCTACCTCAACGTGGACTCCGCAGTTTCGGGCCCGCGGCTCGACGTGACCGCCGTGGGCTCCCTCGCCCCCACGATCGTGGAGCTGACCCAGGAGCTCCGAGACCCCTCCGGCACCTCCCTCTACGACGCCTGGACCAGGCCCGGGGAGAAACAGGGACCGGCGAACGGCGCGCTGCAAGCAGAGGCAGTCGTCACCAAGGGGATCGGAAGCGGCTCGGACCACACCGTCTTCATCAACTACCTCACGCGCCCCGTGGTCGAGCTCTCGTTCGAAGGCCCCTACGGCGTCTATCACTCCCTGTACGACGACCACTTCTGGATGAGCCGCTTCGGCGATCCCGGCTTCAAGTACCACGCCCTCATGGCCGAGCTGTGGGGATGCCTGGCCCTCCGCCTGGCCAACGCCGAAGTCCTGCCCCTGGACGTGGAGTCCTACGCCGCCGCACTTCGCGACTTCATCCGGAAGCTCGAAGACATTCCGGGGCGGCAAGACGAGCTCGAGCTCTCCGACCTGATAGAGAAGACCCGCGCCCTGAGAGGCGCAGGCCGACGACTGAACCAGCGCATCGGCGCCGCACTCGAAAAGGAGCAGCTCAATGAGGCGGTAGCGGATCGGACAAACCGCTCCCTCCTGGCCTTTGAAGGGAACTGGGCAAACCTCGCCGGTATTCCCGGCCGTCCCTGGTTCAAGCACCTGCTCTACGCCCCGCGCTACACCTACGCCGCCATGACCCTTCCTGGAATCACCGAGGCCGCAGAGGCCAAGGACTGGCCCAGAGCAAGAGAGCAGGCAGAACTCGTGGCCAGGGCCATCGAAACGAACACAGCCCTGACCGACGCCACGTCCAAAGAGCTCGAGGAATTCAGCCCGACAACAGGATCCCTCGAAGCACAACTCCACCAGATCCGCGACAACTTCGACGGCCGCCTGGCCCTCTACATGGAGAACGTGGCCACCGGCGAGACGCTGGGCATCGACGCGGACACGCCCTACGAGACCTTCAGCGTCATCAAGGTCCCGATCATGGCCACTGTGCTGCAGCGAGTGAAGGAAGGCAAACTGCGCCTCTCCGATCGCGTCACCCTGCGCGCCGACCAGCGCCGCATCCCCTCGGGGGTCCTCTACGCCCTCGACCCCGGCCTGCAGCCCACCGTGAAAGACCTCCTCACCCTCATGACCATCATCAGCGACAACGAAGCCACGGACGCCCTTGCCGACCTCATGGGGCGTGACGCCGTCACGAAGTTCATGGCCAGCCTCGGCCTCCCCCACACCGTCATCCGCTTCTCCGACCTCGAATGGGACCGCCTCTGGCTGTCCAACCTCGACCCGGAATACGCAACCGCGAGCGGCGACAGAACGGTCCTGTTCCCCTTCGACCAGTACGGCGACCGCAAGCGGAGCGAAGCCTTCCGCCACGTCATCGAGGACACCGGCCTCTTCTTCGGCCGCAGCACCGCCCGCGAGACCGGCCGCCTCTTCGCCTCCATGGCCAAGGGCACCCTCGTCTCCAAGGAAGCCAGCGACCTCATGATCTCGATCCTCAAACTCCAGCAGGTCAACAACCGCTTCCCGCGCTACTTGGGCGACGGCGTACCCATCGCCCACAAAACCGGCGACGGCCAACCCTGGGTCGGCAACGACGCAGGCATCCTGTGGGTCAAGGACCAGCCGATCGTCCTCGTGGCGTTCGCCGGGCATTACCGGGGCACCACCACCGAGCTGCACGATGCCGAGGCGCGAGTCGCCGCGGCAGTGGTCCACCACTACGGAGGTGCCGTCGACCCCGCGGGACTTCAGTAGGCGGGATCGAGTTCGTAACCGGCCGACGCCTTCCGGAATGGGTAGATCGGTTACTCCGTCCGGACGGAGTACGACCTGCACAGTGCACGGCGCGGTTCCGGCCTCAGCTCGTCGAGCGTCGCCGACTCGCGGCGGTCCGCCACAGGTCCAGGAGGCCGAGCTCCCGCGCCCACCGCTCGATGTAGGCGACGTCGAGTCGGTCCCCCTGGACGTCCAAGATGCCGGCGACGTCGGCCGCCTGCTTCTCCGAGCCTCCGCTCCGGTGTGACCACTCGAGCTTCGACAAGATGGTGTCCTCGGGGCTCGCGAAGGCTACCCGGAGGCCCCCGAGATCAGCCGATTGCCGGCGCCCGAGCTCCTCGACCGAGAACGGGCGGTCCTTACGGATGATGAGGTCGATCTTGACCGCAGTCCGGTCCTCTATCACGTTGAAGAGGCGACGGCGGCGGAGAGCGTCGCGCGCCCTTTCCACGTCCACGTAGAAGCCGGAGCTCGCGAGGGTCTCGACCAGAGGCTCGAGCGTCGACGGAGTGGGGTCGATCACCACATCGATGTCGTGCGTGGCCCGGGGGCGACCATGATGACTGCTGGCCACGGAGCCCGTGATCATGTAGGGAATCTGCAGACCCTCGAGCCGGCGAACGAGGGCGCCGAGGGCCTCCTCCTCCGGCGTCAAGGCCGAACGAGCTCCCGGTCGGGCCAGGCCTCGCGTGTCAGCTCGTCACCCAGCCAAAGACGGCGGAGCGCCCAGCGGACCTCCTCCTCGCTGTAGTCGGGATGCCGGGAGCGTATGCCCGCCTCTGCCGCGCGGCGCGCGAGCTCGTTGAGGCGAAAGCTCACCGCCACCCGATCCCCGCCGCTCATGCGGCGGTAGGCCTCGGTCTGCCTCTCGTGGGCGGCCGCGTCGGTATCGCCAGGCCGCCCAACGTCCGCCCTCCACTGTGGATTCATCGCCCGGAGCTTAGCACCGGCTCGAACCACGGCGGGACCGGACCGGTCAGGTAAAGCTCGCCTCTACGTGATCAAGCTCACCGGCCGGGGACACTGAGCGCATCGTCCAGCACCGGGACTATAGTGAGTCCCCTACCCTGAACACGGAGACGACCATGCGAAAGACAAGAGCGTTGGCGTGCCTCGCGGTAGCGTTGGCCGGCCTCGCGTCGGTGGCGGCGGCGCAGGACCTGCCCGCCCGCTGGGACGAGCTGACGGCCGGCGACTGGCCGAAAGCCATGGAGCGTTCGGCCGCCACCTGTATCCTTCCCATCGGCATCCTCGAGAAGCACGGGCCCCACGCCCCCATCGGCTCGGACCTCATCCATGTCCGCGAGTGGTCCGCGCGCGCGACCAAGCGCGAGTACGCAGTCGTCTTCCCCGACTACTTCTACGGGCAGATCTACGAGGCGCGCCACCAGCCGGGGACGTTCGCGCTCCCCCCCCGGCTCGTCCTGGAGCTGTTGCAGGCGACCTGCGACGAGATCGGCCGCAACGGCTTCAAGAAGATCGTCATCGTGAACGGCCACGGGGGAAACCCGAACCTCCTGCGCTACTTTGTCCAGTCGCAGCTCGCCGAGCGCCACGACTACGTCGTCTACTTCTTCGATCCGGCTCCCGACCCCGCGATCGACGAGCAGGTCAAGAAGCTGCGCAAGTCGGACCCCGCGGGCGACCAGCACGCGGGCGAGAGAGAGACCTCGACGCTGCTCTACCTTCGTCCGGACCTGGTGCAGATGGGCCGGGCCACGCAGGAGTCGGGCGCCAACCAGAAGCGGCTCGTCCTGCCCGACCTCTACACCGCGATCTGGTGGTACGCCGGCTACCCCAACCACTACGCGGGCGAGGGCGACAAGGCCACCGCCGAGCTGGGACGCGTGCTGACCGAGAGCCGGATCGACGCCCTCGTGCGCGCGCTGAAGACGGTCAAGAGCGATGCGTCCGCCCCCGCGCTGCAGAAGGAGTTCTTCGACCGCGTGAAGGAGTAGGCCGACCGTCCCCGCCCCCATCGCCCCGCCTGCTAGGATGGTTTCGTGATGCCTCGGAGGTCACCTTTCGTCCGGGTTGCCTTCTCGAGTCTGGTCCTCGTCCTATTGCCATTTCCGCTCGTGTCGTGCGGATCGCCCGAACCCGCATCGGCCATTCCGACGTCGACACCCGCCGCCTGGACACTCGTCTGGAGCGACGAGTTCGACGGCGCGGCGGGGGCCGGCGTCGATCGCAGCCGGTGGACGTTCGACGTCGGTGGCGGTGGCTGGGGCAACGAGGAGCTCGAGACGTACACCGATCGGACCGCCAATGCCTCGCTCGATGGAAGCGGCAACCTGGTGATCGCCGCGAATCACGAGACCTTTACGGGACCGGACGGCATTCAGCGACTCTACACGTCGGCCCGGCTGAAGACGCAGGGGCTTTTCGCTCACGGCTACGGCCGCTTCGAAGGGCGCATGCAGATCCCGTACGGCCAGGGCCTCTGGCCGGCGTTCTGGCTGCTCGGAGCCGACATCTCGACCGTGGGCTGGCCGGCCTGCGGCGAGATCGACATCATGGAGAACATCGGCCGCGAGCCTTCGATGGTGCACGGAAGCCTGCACGCGCCGCAGGGCGCCACCGGCCATGGCAGCACCACGGGAGCGTTCGCGCTGCCCGCGCCCAACCGCTTCGCCGACGACTTCCACGTGTTCGCGGTCGAATGGGAGCCGAACCAGGTCCGCTTCTACGTAGACGGCAACCTGTACCTGACGCGTACCCCTGTCGATCTCCCCGCGGGCACGCGCTGGGTCTTCGACCATCCCTTCTTCGTCATCCTGAACGTCGCCGTCGGCGGCACCTGGCCCGGCTCCCCCGACGCCACCACGACGTTCCCGCAGTGGATGCGCGTCGACTACGTCCGCGTCTATTCCCGCTAGGGCGCCTCAGACGTCCAGGGACCTCAGAAAGGCGACGCCCTCCTTCGTCATGTCCATGTTCTGCTCGACGAAGTAGTTCTTGACCCCGCCGGTCTTCGCCGCGGTGAAGGTCTTCTTCCAGTCGATGCTGCCCTTCCCCACCGCCACGATGGTCTTGGTCTCCGGGTTCCAGTCCTGCAGGTGCATCGAGAAGAACCGCCCGGGATACCTCGTGAAGTAATCGGCGGCGACGAAGCCGTCCCGGATCGTGGACATCTGGAACTGGAACTTGACCCGCTTCGGATCGAGCCGCTCGAGCAGGACGTCGTAGGTCCGCTTGCCGTCGACCATCGAGACCTCGAAGCCCTCGTTGTGCAGGCCCTGCTGCATCCCAGCCTCGGCCGCCACCGAGGCGATCCGGTTGTACTCGTCGGCCGCCTTCTTCACGTCGTCCAGGGTCGGGGTCCTGCTCCCGCCGAGGGTCGCGGTGATCATCTGGGTGATGCCCATCTCCTTCGCCCAGGCGATACAGGCGGGCTGCGTCTCCCGGAGCTCCTTCATCGTGAAATGCGAGCTCACGCACCTGAGAGCCTGATCGGCCAGGATCCGCTTGAGCTCGGCGGGCTTGGGAAGGAAGGTGAAATCCTCGTAGCCGATCGGCGAGCACAGCTCGATCTGCCGAACGCCGAGCTCCGCAAGCTGCTTCAACACACCGGGGAGGTCGGCTTTGAGGGCCGCCCGATGAGGCCACGTCTGGCTTCCGATCGGCAGTCCAAGCGGACTGGCCGAAACCGACGCCCCGCGACCGGCCAGAAGGCCCGCCACCGCTACGCCCGTCGACGCCGCGAAGAACTCTCGTCGAGAAATGGCCATTCGCATCTCCTGACTCCAAAAGGCATCCAATCGATCATGCGAAAGGCTGCTCCCAGCCCTGCCGGTACTGCTCGCGGCGCACGAGCCTGGTCGCCGCCTCGGAGTTCGTGAACTCCATCTTCGAAGAGTCCCAGAGCAGGCGCTTGTAGGGCACGCGCAGCGCAATGCACGCGATCGTCACCGCCTCCGCCAGCGGCTCCACCTGCTCGAAGCTCCCCCGGGACTTCCCGCCGTTCTTGAGCGCGTTCACCCATTCGTCTTCAGGGGTCGTCGTATCGATGTCCGGAACCGCCACCGAGCCTTCGAAAGCACTCTGGCGGCCCCGCGGAATGAGGCGCGGCTTGTTCCCCCTGAAGTCGCACAGGATCTTCCCCTTGTCGCCAACGAGCAACAGGCCCTCGTCGGCCAGGTCTTCGTTGTCGGAATAGAGCTCCTCGGGGGTCTGGGGCTTCATGCCCCCGTCGTACCAGAACGTGTCCACCGAAGGCCGGCTCGGAGTCGCAGGATGCCGCCAGCGAACGGTGCTCGCCTTCGGAAAGCCCGACGAGGGAAACGACCCCGCCGTCGCTGACGTGCTTCGAGTCCACGAAGGCCTCGTTGTTGGGCCGGGCCTCCACGAACTCCGGGACCCCGAGCTCCAGGATGCGGTAGGGCTGCCACAAGCTGTAGAAGCCCATGTCCCCGAGGCACCCGGTGCCGTAGGCATACCACCCCCGGTAGACCGCGTGCGTGTAGTTCGGGTGATAAGGCCGCTCCGGCTCCGGCCCTTGCCACAGCGCCCAGTTGAAGCCGGCGGGCACAGGGGGCCCGGACTTGTAGTACTCCTGCCATCCCTGCGGCCAGAACGGGCGGTTCGTCCAGTTGTGCACCTCGCGCACGTTGCCGATCACGCCGGCCTTGATCCACGCCGCGAGCGTGTACCGGTCCGGGTTGTTGCTGTACGCCAGCAGATGCGAAACGGCCGAGCTCTCACGGGCCGCCTGCATCGCACCGCGCAGCTCGTACTGCACGCTCGCGACCGGCTTGTGAGAGATCGCGGCCTTGCCCTTCCTCAAGGCCGCCACGTTGATCCCCGCGTGCTGATGGTCCGGAGTGATGTTCACGACCCCCTGGATGTCGGTCTCCTTCTCGAGCATCTCCCGATAGTCCTCGTACGCACGGATCCCGCCGGGACGACCCTGCTTCTTGTAGTACGTCTCCATGATCTGCCGGGCGACTTCCCGACCCGCGCGGATGCCGGTGTCGCCCTCCCCCCAGGCCGGCTCCTCGAGGAAGCCGCGAATCCGGTCGCGGTTCCCCCCCTCTCCCCAGTCGACGTAGTCCTGGCTGTCCCGGTTCGGATCCACGACCGCGACGAACTGGAGGTCCTTCCTTCCCACGAACCCCGTGTTCACCTGACGCTGCCCCTGCGTCCCGCAGCCGACCTGGGCAAGCACAATCATGTCGCTGGGCGTCACAAAGCCACGCCCTCCCAGCACCCGACGAGGAACGATCGTCAACGCCGAGGTGGCGCCAAGCCCTCCCAGAAACAGGCGTCGGTTCGTCTTCCTCATGTCCATGACCCTCGGCCGCAAGTATGCTGCGCGCGCCTCCTCATGGCCATACCCGCGGGCAAGGGACGGAAAGCTGGCATTCGGTGCCCAGATGTCGCAACGTTCCCGGCCCGAGGGGGAGGGCGCTCTTGGCTCGATCCGCCGCACGCAGCAAGGTCGCCTGGCTCGTCGAGCAGGCGTATCGTCACGTGGCGCGCCCGCGTCTGGTGGCGAAGCTGCCGCCGTACCGGACATGACCCTCCCGTCGGTGCTCGCCGGGCTCCTGCCCTGCGTCGTGCTCGCCGTGCCCTTGGCCGTGCCCGCGGCCGAGGATGCCGATCCCCAGGAAGACCTCCGCGCCGCCCTCGCCAAACCGGTTTCTCCGGGCTCGGTCGCCCTGCTCCTCCCCTTCGCCGGCGCGCCCGAAGCGCGGGAACGCTGGGCCGCGGCGCTTCGCGACGGCCGTGCGGAGACCCGCGCCGCGACGGGCCGGGTGGTGAGCGTGGCCGCGGTCGCGTCGCTCCTTCCCGATGTGCTGACCGCCCTCAAGGTCGAGGCCGACGAAGACGCGGCGCGAGAGCTCCTGCGTGCCGCCTTCGCCCTCGGAGGGCCGAGCGTGGATACCGCTCTCTTCGCGGCGACGGTTCGCTTGGGCGTCGGTCGCTTGTCCAACGACCTCATCGACCTCCTCGGCCGGCGTTAGTCGAGCTCGGACCGGTCGTTCGCATGGCCGCCGCCCTCGACGGGCCCCGGCTCCGTGGGGCGGCGAGCGGGGCCGCCCGCCGAAACGGAGGCGGGACCGCGAGGCACCCAGGAGGGCCGGGAGGCCCTCACCCGGATCCTTACGAAGGCGCTGCGCGACAGAAACACCGATCTCCTGTTGCTCGCGCTGAACGTGGCCCTTGCGACGGGCACCGACCCCGACATCGGGCCGTTGCGGGCCGCGCTGCAAACGCCCGCGCGGGAGGCCACCTGCTGGTACCTCACTCTCGTCGAGCCCCGGCGCCTCCCCACGGAGCTGAAGGACGACGCGACCGCGCCCCCTTCGGAGGGTGAGCGGCCGTTCGGATGCGAGGTTCTGCGACGCATCGTCGACCTTCCGCCCGCCGCTCCGCCGGTGGCGGGACTGGACGTCGCGCCCGCCCGTGAGGGCGCGAAGAAGATCCCCTTGGCTCTCGTGGTACTCGAGGCGCTGTCGCCCGCGGAGCGAAAGGCCCTCAGCGCAGCTCGGGGGGAGGCCCCGGACGAGCTGGACCATAATCTCGAGTCGCTGAGGCGCGAGCCCGCGGAACTGCATCCCCCGGCGCGGAGACCGCTCTACGGCTCCGCGCCCGACACGGTCGGACTCATGGACCTGTCGCGGCTTCCTCGCGGCCTCGTTCCGGACGTGCTCGCCGTCACCGGATGCGACGGCACGAAGCCCGGGATCTGGGGCGGAGCGGAGATCACGTACAAGCCGGACGGCCGGGCCTTGAACGTACTGATCTTCGGGACCAACCAGAGCCTGGGAGCGTGCCAGTCCGCGGCCCGCCTCCTCTTCATGACCGCGCTCGGCCCTGCCGTCGAGGTCCCCCGGCGGAGCGGAAGGCACGTCCTCTTCGTCCGTCTGGACCGGGACGCCCAGGCCTGCGCCCGGGCGCCCCGCGAAGCGGTCTCCACGATGCCGGGCTCCGGGTGGGCGAGCGTTCGCGTAGGGGGAAACATCAAGGAGCCGAAGAAGACGAAGCACGTGGCCCCCGTGCACCCGGATTCGGCGAGGCAGCAGGGCGCCCAAGGCACCGTCATTCTCGAGGCCGTCATCTCCCCCTCGGGGTGCGTGAGAGGAGCCACCGTCGTCCAGCAGATCGACGCCGCGCTGCCCGTAGTCATGACCGTCACCGTGAACTTCCGGCTCCAGTGACGGCCCACGCACGAGGCCGGCTCGGGAACCAGATGTGCTACCATGTGTACATGAGCAGACGTCAGCAGGTCGGTGTGCGTGCGATGCGCCAGAACTTGAGCGTGTACCTCCGGCGTGTCGCGTCGGGCGAGACGCTCGAGGTCACCGCTCGCGGACGGCTGGTCGCCCGGCTCACGCCGGTCGAGGCGGCCACACCCCTCGAGCGCCTGGCGGCCATGGGCCGGGCGAGCCTGCCGGAGGGGGACCTCCTCGAGCTCGGCCCGCCCCCGAAAGCGCTCCCCTCGCGACTCCTGAGCCGGGCCCTGCGGGAGCAACGTGACGAGCGCCTCAAGTAACCCCGGCCTCCTGTATCTCGACTCTTCGGCCCTGGTGAAGCTCGTCGTCGCCGAGCCCGAGACGCCAGCCCTGCTGGCGTTCCTGCCGGAATGGCCGCACCGCGTATCGAGCGCACTCGCCCGCGTCGAGGTGTTGCGCGCGGTGAGGCGGACAGGTGCCGGCCCCGCCGTGCGTCGGAGGGCCCTGCGCGTGCTGGCCCGCGTGGCGTTGATCAGGGTCGACGACCTCGTCCTTGCCGAGGCGGCGCGGATCAGGCCCCCGGAGCTGCGCTCTCTGGATGCCATCCATCTCGCCACCGCCCAATCGCTGGACGGTTTCGCGGGAATCGTCACGTATGACGCGCGACTCCGCCGTGCGGCCTCGGCTCGCTTCAAGGTCTGGTCGCCAGCATGAAGGAGGCCTGACCAGAAGGGCGTTCCCCCGCACTGGCAGGTCTACATCCGTGTGGCGCGCCGACGACGCCGGACGGCGGTGGTGCAGGGATCCCACCGGCGCCGTCTTCGCGATTACTTGAATGCCTAGGACGTCTCGTGGACTGCGCGACTCTTCAACTTTCGGCGGAGCCTTTCCCGACGCCGTCGAAAGCCATCGGAGACACGACGACCCTTCGGGTCGTCCCCAAGACCGAGGAATTGAAGGCCGCGCTCCGCTGCCACCAGAGCGGCCGCAAAGTCTCGGGCGCGGTGCTCGTGGTGCATCGCAAGCTCGCGTAGCGCCTCGACTTCACCTGCCTCCGCCGCGTCTTCCCACAGCGCGATCGCCGCTGGCCAATCCTTTGCTCGCTTGGCCCGCCACGCAAGACGGAGCAAGGTCGGACCCCGCAGCGATCCCGCATCCAAAGCCAGTGTCCGCCGGTACTCCTCCTGGCAACGGTCATACAACCTCGCGCGCTCTAGGACGCGGGCGAGGCTGAAGACGTCACGCGGGTCTTCGGCACGCCTTTCATCGACCCACTGACAAGCAAGGACGGCTAAGGCGGCGAGGGAGAGGATGTCTTGGCGGTTGTGGTCGAAGACGCGGGCGAGGGCGCGGGCGTCGCGGCGGCGGACCCAGTCGAAGTAGATGTTGGGGATCTGGTCGCCTGGGATGTCGCCTACTCGGCGGAGACCGAGCAACTCGACTTCCAGGGACTGCAAGCGGCAGGAGTCTAGGCGGAGCTTCCAGAGTCTTCTTGCCGGGTGCAGCAGGTCGAGGTGGGGGGCGTCGGCCAGGGGGAAGCGGCCGCGGTTGAGGCGGTAGCGGGCGTCGAGGAGGGGGACGTCGAACATCTTGCCGTTGTAGGTGACGAAGTGGCGGAATCGCTTGAGGTCTTCGGCCAGGGCTTCGAGGAGCGCGCCTTCCTCGTGGTAGTCGCGCATGAAGTATTGGCGGACGACGAATTTGCTTCCTTCCACGTAACCAACGCCGATGAGGAAGGCGGCGGTGCCGGCGCCGCCGGCTAGGCCTGTGGTCTCTGTATCGAGAAAAACGGCTTCTTTCAGGTCGAAGCCTTCGAGGTCGGGCTCGCCGGTGAGGATCGGAATTGTTGCCGGGTCCAGGAGGGCTAGGCGAGAGAGGGGGACGTCGCCGTGGCGGATCTCGAGGTGAGTGGCGGTCTCGGAGAGGAAGAACTCGCCCCGGTCGTTTTCGATGCGCATGCCCTGGACGAGCTCTTCGAGGGGTCTCGTGTCGGGCCTTTGGCGGCGCTCGCGGAGGACGGCGGTTTCGACGAGGCGCTCGAGACGGGCTTTGAGGGAAGGTATCGACTCGTCTTCGAGGCGTTCGAGGAAGGGTGGGGTGTCGGTCGGCCGCTTGAGCCGTTGGAGACGGTCGTGGAGAGAGAAGCCCCCGCTGGCCATCTTTATATATAGATCTCCTCGCCGTCGCGGGCGCTCTGGTAACCCTGGTCCTGCAGGAGCTGTTGGGCTTTGGCGTCCCAGAGCAGGTTGTTCGTGTGGTTCAGGTGGATGAACAGGACGCGCAAATTGGGTCTGTCTTTGGGCAACAGGGCCACCGTCTCCCCCACCAGGGGGTGCGGGACCTCGGCCATGTTTCTTCCGGGGAGCTCGGACGCGTCGTTGAACGTGCCGTCCAGGAGGGCGATGTCGACGCCGTCGAGCAGAGAGGCCAGCGGCTTTTCGGCGCGCTCCCACTTGTCCACGTCGGGGATGTACAGGAGGACGCGGTGCGGTCCGCGGATCCGAAAGCCCACCGTATCGCTCAGCTCGTCGCGGTGCGGGACGGGGATTGCGGTGACTCGCAGCTTGGACGTGAGGGCGAACTCCTGGCCCGGCTCGATCGTTCGGAGGTCGATGTTGCCGAGCCTGACGAGCTGGCTCCAGGGGGCGTTGTCCTTGAGGAAGGCGGCCATCTTCGGCGTGGCGTAGACAGGGACTCCCTGGGCGCCCAGGGCTTCCCTGCCGAGGTACATCAGGCCTGCGTAGTGGCCGATGTGAGCGTGCGTGAGGAGGATGCCGTCGAGCACTTGGCGCTTCCAGGGCCCGGGACCCAGAAGCGTCTCGAGCTGCGACGGCATTTCGGGAGTCGCGTCGATGAGGAAACGCTGTCCGGCCTCGTCGTCGACCAGACCGAGCGAGGCGACCCTCTGGCGGCGCTGGAGGGAGCGCCGCGCACTCACGCACAGCTCCTGACGACAGCCGATGTGGGGAACGCCCCCGTCCTGGGCAATACCCAGGACGAGGGCACGAACGCCGTCTACGGCCGCTTCCGACTTCTTGCCCGAACAGAAGAGGCTCGCCGCCAGCAGGCAGAGGACGAACAGCAACGCCACGTCCCTCAGCCGAGGCGCCCTCACGAGACGGCTCGTCATCACGACCATGCTCACGCTCCGGGTCCCAGGATGGCCTCGAGAATGGCCAGAGCCACCTCCTTTCCACGCCCTCCCACCTCGCCCGCGGGACCCACGCAGGACGGACAGCCGTCCTGGCAGGCGCAAGCGGCGATGAGCGCGCGGCTTTCCCGGAGCAATCGATCGTGCAGGCGATAGAGGGGTTCGCTCAGCCCGATGCCGCCCGGGTAGTTGTCGTAAACGAAGATATTTGGTTCGTAGTCCTCGCTGGGGGGCGGCTCCTGGGCGCCGCCCATGCCGATGCGCCGGAGGCCCCGCTCCACCCGGGCCTCGCCCTGGCCGTTGTCGCCCACCGCCACGCCCAGGTCGTGGCGGTCGCACATCAGGAAGAGGGCGGCGAGCTGGCCCAGCGAGTAGGAAAGCGCACTCACCCCGTCGCGCCGGGCTTCATTTGAATAGGGGAGAGACCTCATGAGGTCGCGCGGCACCGTGAGCCAGTACGAGGTGGTGTGCATCTCGCTCTCGGGCATGACGAGCTCGCCCGCGCCCACGTTCTCGTTCGTCCAGAACTTGATCTTCTTGAAGCCCACGACCTGCGAGGTGACGTGCACCTCGCCGTGGCAGCGGCGGGCGTTGCTGCGCGGCTCTTCCTGGAAGCGGTCCAGGATGCGTACCTTGGTGTAGACGATCGCGTCCGTGTAGTAGTCGACCTCGGCCTCGCGCACGTGGGCGCGGCGCTCCTTGTGGTCGTACTTCTCGACGTAGTAGGTGCTCCCCTCCAGGATGTAGATCGCCTTCTCGTGGACCATCGAGGGGGCGCTGTCGTAGTCCACCTCCGCGATGATCCGCGGCTCGTTCGTTATGTCCTGCACCACGAAGTTGTCGGAGGAGACGCTCCTCAGGCTGACCGCGTCGGCGGGATAGCTCTCGCTCGTCCAGTGCCAGCGGTCGCCCGCCCGGTGCAGGAGCTTCTCGTCCTCCAGGAACTTCAGGATCTCCGTCAGGTTCTCGCCCCCGAAGGGCTCGTCGGCGGTGAAGGGCAGCTCGAAGGCCGCGCACTTGATGTGGTTGACCAGGATCTGCAGGTTGTCGGGGTTGATGCGGCCGTGCTCGACGGGCGAGTCGAAGAAGTAGTCGGGGTGCTTGGCGATGAACTGGTTCAGGGGGGTCGAGTTGGCGACCAGCACCGCCACCGAGGTTCCCTGCCTTCTTCCGGCTCTTCCCGACTGCTGCCAGGCCGAAGCCACGCTGCCCGGATAGCCCAGCAGCACCGCCACGTCCAGGCTGCCGATGTCGATCCCCAGCTCCAGGGCGTTCGTGGAGACGACGCCCAGCACCGAGCCCTCGCGCAGCCCCCGCTCGATCTCCCTTCGCTTGAGCGGCAGGTAGCCGCCGCGGTACCCGCGGATCACGCCTTCGCTGCCCGGCCGCGTCTCCAGGGCTTCCTTCAGGTAGGTAACGAGCACCTCCGTGGCCAGCCTCGACGGGGCGAACACGATCGTCTGTAGGCCCTTCTTCAGGAAGGACAGGGCGACGTCGCGCGCGCTGCCCAGGGCCGACTTGCGGATGCCGAGCTGGCGGTTGACCACCGGCGGGTTGTAGATCGCGAAGTACTTCTCGCCCTTGGGGGCGCCGCTCCGGTCGATCAGCGTCATCTCCCGGCCCGTCACCGCCTCGGCCAGCTCCTTCGGGTTGCCGATGGTGGCGGAGGAGCAGAGGAACTGCGGGTCGGAGCCGTAGAAGCGGCAGAGCCGGTGCAGGCGCCGGAAGATGTTGGCCACGTGCGAGCCGTAGACGCCGCGATGGCTGTGCAGCTCGTCCACGATCACGTAGCGCAGGTTCTCGAACAGCTTCACCCACTTCGTGTGGTGGGGCAGGATCCCCTTGTGCAGCATGTCCGGGTTCGTGACCACCACGTGGGCGCGGGCCCTTATGGACTTGCGCGCATCCTGGGGCGTGTCGCCGTCGTACGTGAAGGTGGCGATGTCGGCCCCCAGGGCCTCGATCGTCCCGTGCAGCTCCGCGAGCTGGTCCTGGGCCAGGGCCTTGGTCGGGAACAGGTAGAGGGCCCGCGCGTCCGGGTCTTTCAGGATCCGGTCCAGGACAGGCAGGTTGTAGCAGAGGGTCTTGCCGGAGGCGGTGGGGGTGACGACCGTGATGTGCTTTCCCTGCTGGACCGCGTCGTAGGCCTGTCTTTGGTGGGTGTACAGGCCCTCGTAGCCCTTCTTCTGGAGTACATCGACCAGCCGGGGGTCCAAGCCGGGTGGGAAGTCGGCCCTCTGGGCGGGCTGGGCCGGGAAGTGCCGGAGGGCGGCCAGGACGGGCTCCGCCCCCAGCGTTTTCTGGATTTCCAGACCCTTGAGGACCGAGAGGAGGGAGGTCTCGGTATCCTCACGCCTCAGGACGAGCGACTGGCCCAACGTGCCCACGCTGGGCCGCATCATGCGGCAGAGGGGGGCCACACAAGGTCCGCGAGTGGCGCTTCCGGCGGGGGCCACGCTCGGCGAGGTTCACCTCGCTCTGCCGGGACTCTGCTATCATTTCGCTAGCAGTGATTCTCGCGATCTGTGGAGGCAACCCCCTGTGGCGCAAGTCCTTGTACGTGACCTCTCCGACGACGCGGTGGCCCGCCTGAAAGACCGGGCCCGGCGACGGGGCCGATCGCTCCAGCACGAGATGAAGGAAATCCTCGAGCGCGCTTCGCGCCAGGGCACGTTCGAAGCGCGCAGCCTCGCGGACCGGATACGGCGCCAGCTCGGCGGCCGCTCGCACACCGACAGCGTCAACCTCCTCCGGGAGGACCGCGCGCGATGAGCGTGTTCGTGGTCGACGCGACCGTCGTCGCGAAGTGGTTCGTTCCGGAGCCGCTTTGGAGGGAATCGAGGCGCCTGCTCGACCCCCGCCACGACCTGGCCTGCCCCGACCTGCTCTGGCCCGAGATGGCCCGCGTGCTCTGGAGGAAGAGCCGGCGGGGCGAGCTCCACCCGCAGGAGGCCGTGCGCATCCTCCGGGCGATCGACGCGTTGCCACTCGACGTCTACGCATCCGAGCCCGTGCTCGAGGGCGCCCTCGAGATCGCTCTCCGCACGGGGCAGAGCGTCGACGACTGCGTCTCTCTCGCCCTGGCCGTGGCGCTCCAGGGACGGCTGGCGACGGCCGACGAGCGCCTGGGCCCGTCGCTCGCGGGTACCCCGCTCGCTGAACACGTCTTCTGGGTCGGCGCCGGGAGCTAGGGGGCCTGGGCGGCAGGCACGCCGATGATGGCCACGTTGTCGCTCTTCTTCATCGAGGGGACGGCGTCGATGTAGAGGACGACCCCGGCGGCGGGGGCCTTCGCCTCGGAGATCGTGGCCCCGAACCAGTCGGTCACGTAGCCGAGTTTCATCCCCGCGGCGACGAAGGTCCCGCGGTGGACGAGGGGATAGAAGATCCCCGTCTCCTCGCTCGTCACGGTCAGGAGCTTCTCGATCCAAACCGGATGCTCCACGGGCGCGGGCTCGCCGGGAAGCATCTTGAGCAGCCTCATCACGCTCAGGGATCCGTCCACCAGCCGGCGCACGTCGTCCGCCTCGACCGTCCCCGCGTGTCCGGCCTCTACCACGATGGAAGGCTTGCCGCGCAAGGAGGCGGTGTTGTCCAGGTACCGGCTGGCCTCCCGATCGCGGGGGCGGTCGGTCCAGATGATGAGGTGATCGAGGCCGAAGGCGAGCGCCATCTCGCGCGACGTCTTGTCCTGCTTCTCGTTGCCCACGGGGGCCCAGTAGCCGTAGGGCCGGAGGCTCTCGTCGAGGTCCCCTCCGTGATAGTCGATCAGGTAGTCGCACCGGTCGACGACCTCCTGGGTGATCCGCCACGAAGCGCGCTCGGTCTGGGTGCCGTCGGGCTTGCCCGGGTAGAAGCGGTTCATGCTCTTGTCGTCCACCGGGTTCACGTGGGGCACCTTGCGCAGGAAGGACGGGACGTTCACGAGGGGCAGCACGATCACGCTGCCCGAGACCTCGGCCGGGTCCAGCCGCGGGATCAGCTTCTCGAGGGCGATGATCGACGCGTACTCGGTGCCGTGGGCGCCGGAGACGAGAGCGAGCACGGGCCCCGGTCGGGCGCCGTGGACCACCACCACCGGGATCTGGGTGGCGGCGTCCACCCCCGCCGGCACGTCGATGTAGCCGGTGGCCTTCCGGCCCCGCTCCGCCGACGCGGAGCCCACGGTGAAACGCGGCGTCTCGGCGGGCGCAGCCGCCACCGGCAGAAGGGCGACGAGGACGAGCGCGGCGCGCCCACGATCGGTCATGTTTCCTCCGGGAAGGGAAGCGGGCGGAGTATATCGCGGGCGTTCCCTCCCGGCCGTCCCGAACTCCGTCCGGACCGAGTTACGGTTCTACCCATTCCGGACGGAGTGGTGCTCGTGTGGGTGAGCGCGGTCTGTCGTAGCATCCCCCCGAACCCACAGACCGGAGGATCTCGATGCGCCCCTTCCTCGCCACGCCCGTGCTGGCCCTCCTCCCCGCCCTCGCCCTGGCCGAGCCCAGGCACCCCTCGACGTTCTCCATCGTGGCCGCGGATCCCGACGCGGGCGAGCTGGGGGTGGCCGTGGCCAGCCGCTTCTTCGCCGTGGGGAGCGTCGTGCCCTACGCCCGCGCGGGGGTCGGGGCGGTGGCCACCCAGGCCAACGCGAACACGACCTACGGCGAGCGCGGGCTCGAGCTGCTCCGGAGCGGCCTCTCGCCCGACGAGGTCGTCGCCGTGCTCACCCGCGCCGACGCCGGACGCGATTCCCGGCAGCTCGGCGTGGTCGCGGCCGACGGCCGCTCGGCGACGTTCAGCGGTCCGGCGTGCAACGCCTGGGCGGGGGGGCGGCGCGGTCCGAGCTACGCGGTCCAGGGCAACATCCTGACCGGCGAGCCGGTGGCGGCCGCGATGGAGAAGGCTTTCCTGGAAAGCGCCGGCAAGCGCCTCGCCCTGCGCCTGGTCGCGGCACTGCGCGCCGGCGACGCGGCGGGCGGCGACTCCCGAGGCCGGCAGTCGGCGGCAGTCCTCGTCGTGCGCACGAAGGGGGGCTTCAACGGCTACACGGACCGCGCGATCGACGTTCGCGTGGACGACAGCCCCGACCCCCTGACCGAGATCGCACGGCTCGTCGACCTCGCGGTGGTGAACGACCTGTGGAACCAGGGCTGGACCGCCTTCACCGAGAAGCGCGCCGCGGACGCGCTGCGCCTGCAGGAGGAGACGGTGCGCCTCGCCGAGCACCAGGGCATCTTCCCGGAGGTCCTCTACGACCTCGCGGTCATCCAGGTCGCGAACGGCCGGGCGGAGGAAGCGCTGGCCACGCTGCGTCGGGCGGTGTCCCTGAACCCCAAGCTCGCCCACCAGGCCCGGGGGGACAAGGACCTGGACCCGATCCGCGCCCAGGTCGATGCCGTGCTGCCCCCGCCCCGCTGAAGAGGCGCAGCGTCCTACCTTCCCAGGGCCGGTGGCTCGAACAGGAGCTGGGTCGGGCGCTTGAAGCCCGTGGCCTTGCCGAGCGTCCGGAGAGTCGCCCCCTCCAGGCAGTAGACGGCCTGCTTCCCGATGGCCGCGGCGAAGCGCTGGTCCGGGGAGAAGACGTAGTTGCCCCCGTCGGGCAGCTCGCTGACCTGCTGGCGAGTCTTCGTGTCGAGGAGGTGGAGGGTGTCCGCCCCGGTGGTGACCGCGATGAGGGCGCCACCCGGGAGCAGCTCCATGCGGTTCGCGGCTCCCCCGACCCCGATCTTGCTCACCGGCTGCAGGGTTCCCGTGTCGACGATCGTCACGTCGTTGCTGCGGTTGTTGAGGACATAGACGTGCTTCTCGTCCTCGGACAAGACCAGCGCCGTGTTGGGGGGGGCCACGGTGTAGACGCTGTAGAAGCCGATTCCCGACGAGTTGGCCTGGGCCTGGGCCGCGGACATCGAGGCCGCGGTGAGGGCCGCCGCGCCCAGGATCTTGCCGAACTTCACGCCGCCTCGGCCCGTGGCGAGCTCGGCCAGGAGCTGGCGCTTTTCGAGGTCCAGGATGCCGAGCTTGCTCGACTCGGCATAGAGCACGTACCCGCGCTTCCCGTCGGTGGAGACGGTCAGCTCCTTCGCGCGGCCGGTGAGCGGGCTGGTCCCGCCCGGCTTGGGGGTGGCGGTGCCGAGCTTGCTGAGCGCGGGCAGGTCGATGGCGGTGAGCGTCTTCTCGCTGACCACGTGCAGGCGTTCCCGGTCCGGGGAGACCCGGAGGAAGAGCGGGTCTTCCCCCACGTCGATCTGCGTCGCGACCTCGGGGCCACGGATGACCCGGAGGACGCCCGGAATGTCCCCCTTCTTCTCCCGGGAGGGCTCGCCGTCGGAGAGGACGAAGACCTGGTTCCCTTTGTCGTCCACCACGAGCCCGCGGGGCCCCCGGCCCGCCTCGAGGCTCGCCTCGAGGGCCCGGTGCTCGACGGAGACGACCTGCACGCGCCCGTCGATGTTCTTCTCGGGCTTCCGGTCGGGCTTGCCGTATTCCAGAAGGTAGAGCCAGCGCCCGTCGGGGGAGGGGGTGGGCGGGCCCGGTTCCCCTTCCAGGGGCAGCGTGGCGTCGAGAGCGAGCGTCGCGAGGTCCACGAAGCGCAGCTCGGCGGGCACCGCAGGCTGTCCCTTGGGGGTCTCGCGGCCCGAGTAGACCACCGCCTTGGCGCCGTCGCCGACCGCGATCAGCCTGTCGATCGGCCGCCCGATCTCGAGGTGTCGGGTCACCTGTCCCGTCTGGAGGTCGAGACTCACCAGCTCGCGAGGGAGCGTCTCCTCGGGCTTCTGGGAGCGGTAGCCGAGACAGCCCAGGATGATGTTTCGGCCCTCGGGGTCGAAGACCCAGAGCCCCTCTGGAATCGTGCCCCCGATGGGTTCGCCGGTGCTCACGGACCAGCACAACTCGGTCCGGGTCACGGCCTCGAGGCTCCGGGCATCGAGGACCGTGGCCCACGACGTCCCGGTGGGGTGGTACCCGAAGCGGCCCGTCATCTTCCCGGGGCCCCGATCGAGAACGAGGATGCGGGACGCATCGGGGGCGATGACCATTTGCTCGGGCTGGCCTTGGAGCGCGACCCGCGCCAAGACGCGCCCGTCGGCGAGGCCGACGGAAGCAACCGTGAGGCCCTCGGGATCCAGGACGAAGACGCGCAGTGGCGCGGCCTCGTCTGGCCTTGCTCCTCCAGGGCCGAGGGCCAGGACCGAGAGGAGCGCGACCGCCGGGCGAAGTGACGGGGTTGCCCAGCGGCTCCCGGGCACGGTCATGACTGGCCTCCTGGCTCGGCGCGGCGCCGAGCCGTCTTCAGGAGCGGGTCTTGTTGGTCTAGAGAGACCTCTCGTACACCCGCCACCGCGCGCGTGTCAAGAACACTCGCGTTCGCGGAGCCCCGCTAGAGTGGGACAATGCCCGCGTCAAGATCCTGCACCAGAGGCTGAGCGACGCGATCAAGCGCGTGGTGGCTCAAGGAGGCGACATGGCGGCCGCCAACGTGTGGACGCGAGGGATGCCGCGGGTGGGACAGAAGGCGGAACGGTCGCGGCGGATCGAGCCCGAGTACATCCGCTTGTTCACCGAGATCAGCGGGGACAAGAACCCGCTCCACTACGACGAGACCGCGGCCAAGGCCTCACGCTTCGGCGAGATCGTGGTCCAGGGAGGGGTGACGAGCGCCATCCTCAACGCGGTCGTGGCCGAAGACCTGCCCGGCCCCGGGACCGTGTTCCTGCAAGTCGACTGGCGCTTCACGGCCCCGGTGCGGCCCGGCGACACGATCACGGGCACGGTCGAAGTGCTGGAGGTGCGCGAGGACAAGCCGATCACGAAGCTCGCGACGAGCGTGCGCCGCCAGGACGGAGTGGTGGTCCTGGAGGGCACCGCGTTGTGCTACACGATGGCGCTCGGGCGGTCGATGATCTAGCCGCGCTTGAGGCTCGCCTTCTGGAGGCGGGGATCGACGGCCGCGGCCAGGGGGCCCCAGAGCGCGACGGGCGTGGCCAGCAGCGCGGCGACCTCGGACGCGGTCAGCTCGAGGCCGCGGAGCTGCTCGAGGCGGATGGTCTCGCGTGGCTCGGCGACGAATCTCCGGCGCAGCTCCTCGTCGGTGACCAGGCGCCCGATCAGGATCTCTACGCTGCGCTGTCCCATGGCCGGCTAGGGCGTGACGTTGAGCGCACCCACCATGCTCGGGTGGATCTCGCAGTGATAGCTGAGCGTGCCGGCGGTAGTCACGGTGATGGGAGCGCTCGTGCCCCCGGGGGGGATGAACCCGGTGTCGAACCCGCCCCCGTTCCGGGTCGCCGTATGGGTGATCGTGTCCGCGTTGTGCCAGCGGACCTGCTCGCCGACCCGCAGGATCGCGGTGGCGGGGGTGAAGGACATGTTGTCGTTGAGGCCGACGATCTCGATGACCACGGCGCTCGGGGTGGGAGTCGGGCTCGGGACGGGCGTCGGGGCCGGCGTGGGCGGCGGGGCCGGGGTGGGGGTGGGGGCAGGGGTGGGTGACGGCTGCGGAGCGGGGGCAGGCGTCGTCGGCGAGTACGAGTTGCCTCCGCAGCTGCTGAGCCACAGCGCGGCCAGGCAGCCCGCGATCGAGCCGGCGGTGCGGGAACGGGTATGGCGAGTCATGGATCCTCCTCGGTTACGAATGCCCCCGCGCTTCTGACGGGGGCAAGCGGCGTGCCCGAAAGCTCCGCTGCCGGTCGCCCCATCCGGATGAGAGGGTTGGGGCCGGGAGCCCGCCGCGGCGGCGATGAGCCTTGAGGCGCACTTTGCGCCGATCCGCTCGGGTTGGAACCGATTGGGGCCGGCCCTCCAGATCCATCTCGTTGACGCGGAAGGGCGCCCCCTCGACAAGAGGAGGCACGCGTCTTGCCGGGGAGGAGAGACTGGGGGCGGAGGAACGATGATGCTCGCCCGACGATGCGTGCCCCCCATCCTGCTCGCGGTCGCGCTCGGCGCGGCCGCGCCCGCCCCTGCGCGCGCCCAGACCGTCCTCGCCGGGACCGAGACCCTCGACTTCGACCGGCCCGAGTCCTGGGGGATGAAGTACTACGCCTCTCTCGCGCTGCTCACGGGCATGGGGGTGCCGCAGAAGCGGGCCCCGGGCGAAATCGAGCTCGGGTTCGAGGGCGGCTACGTGCCCCAGCTCAGCGACGCGGAGCGCCGCATCGGCTTCGACGGGACCAAGCTGGAGGATGTCAACAAGACCCGTTTCTTCGGCCGAGTGCGCGGCAGCGTGGGTCTCGGGAAGGGCGTGGCGCTCGAGCTCGCCTACACGCCGCCCATCGAGCTCGGAGGCGCGAAGCCGAACATCTTCGCGGCGGCGCTCGGGCGGCCCATCGAGCTTACGCCGTCGTGGCGGCTGGGCGTCCGGGGCTACGGCCAGGTCGGCACGATCGAGGCCGACATCACCTGCAGCGCCGAGGAGGTCGCCGCCGGCGACGACGTGCAGGCCAACCCCTTCCAGTGCGTCCGTCCCTCGGAGGACGAGACCCGGCAGAAGGTCGTCGGGCTGGAGCTCGTCGTCGGCTACGACGGCCGCTCGCGCTTCAAGCCCTATGCCGGGCTCGGCGTCGACTACATGGACCTCGAGTTCGACGTCAACGCCCTCTACGCCGACGGCCGGGTCGAGGACCACACCGTCCAGACGACGAGCGGCACCACCGTGTACGCGACCGCGGGGCTGACCTTCGCGGCGAGCAAGCGCTTGCGCGTCACCGCCGAGCTGTTCTACTCGTGGCTAGGGGTCGTGCGGCCGCCCTCGACCACGTCGGCCAACGAGGGCCTCCTGAATGGCCGCGTGTTCGTCAGCTATCGGGTCCACTGAGTCCAGCCATGGTCCCCGCCCCGACGCTCGCGCGTGCGCTCGCCTGGCTGGTGGTCTTCGCCGCCGCCGCCGGCTCCCTCGAGGCCCAGCCGGAAGCCTACGCGGTCGACCCCGCGGCGAGCCACGTGCGCATCCACCTGGGCCGCACGGGGCTCATGAAGTTCCTGGGCCACGATCACGAGATCGAGGCTCCCCTCGCGGAGGGGCGCGTCGACGTGGCCGACGACGATCCCACGCGCTCGAGGGTGGCGCTGCGCTTCGAGTCCGCGCGGCTCGCGGTCGTCCCCGGCAGCGAGCCCGCGAGAGACGTCGCGAAGGTCGAGGAGCGGATGCGAGGCCCGGAGGTGCTCGAGGTGGCGCGCTACCCCGAGATCGCCTTCGCCTCCACGTCGGTCCGCGTCCAGGCGAAGGACGGCTCGAGCGTCCGGATCGTGGTCGCGGGGACCCTGACGCTGCACGGCCGCTCGTTTCCCGTGCAGATCCCGCTCGCGGTCGCGCGCGAAGGTCTCGCGATGACGGCGCGGGGCGGGCTCGTCCTGAACCTGCGCGACCTGGGCATCGAGCCCCCCTCGGTGGCGGGCGTGGTCAAGGTCGCCGACCGCTTCCGGCTCGAGTTCGAGATCCGCGCGACGGCCGCCGCCCGGCCCTGAAGTCCCGTCGGTCAGTTCAGCCCGAACCGGCGCAGGCGCACGTAGAGCTGCTTCCGGCTGAGGCCGAGGGCCCGGGCGGCGTCGGACTTGTTGTAGCGGGCGGTCTCGAGCGCCTTCTCCACCATCCCACGCTCGATCGCCTTCAGGTCGGCCGCGGTGCTCAGGCGCGTGTCCGCCTCGCCGCCGTGAGGGATGGCGTCGCGGACGCGAAGAGAGGGGGCGCGGGGGCCGGTCAGCGAGAGGTGCTCCGCGTTTATGAGACCGCCTTCGCAGAGGATCGCCGCCCGCTCGAGAGAGTTGCGCAGCTCGCGGACGTTGCCCGGCCACGAGTACTGAAGCAGGCGCTCCCGGGCGTCGCGGGAGATGCCGGCGGGCGGGCGGCCGAAGGCCCGGCCGATCTCCACCAGGAACTCCTCGGCCAGGGGCAGGATGTCCTCGCGGCGGTCGCGCAAGGGCGGCAGCCGGATCTCGAAGACGTGGAGCCGGTAGTAGAGGTCTTCGCGGAAGGTGCGGTTCTCGACGGCGGCCCGGAGGTCCCGATTCGTAGCGGCCACCACCCGCACATCCGTGGTCAGGACCCGGGTGCCGCCGAGGCGCTGGAACTCCTTCTCCTGGAGGACGCGGAGGAGCTTCGCCTGGGCGGCCAGGCTCATCTCCCCCACCTCGTCGAGGAAGAGCACGCCGCGCGCGGCCCGCTCGATCTGGCCGGGTTTCGCCGCGCCCGCTCCCGTGAAGGCGCCCTTCTCGTAACCGAACAGCTCCGACTCCAGCAGCTGGTCGGGCAGGGCCGCGCAGTTCAAGGCGACGTAGGGGCCGTCCGCTCGCGGGGAAGCGCCGTGGATGAAGCGCGCCACCACCTCCTTGCCCGTGCCCGACTCCCCGAGGAGAAGGGCGGTGGTGTCCGTCGCCGCGACCTGGGTCGCCTGCTTCAGCACCTCTTTCCAGGCCATGGAGTCGCCCACCACCCGCCGGCGCCCTCCCAGCGATTCGATCTCCCGGGTCAGGGACTCCACCCTCTTCACGAGGCGGACGGCGAGGACACGCGCTTCGCCGGCCTGTCGCTCCTCCTGGGCCAGCCTCTGGTGGGCGAGGGCCAGCGCCACGTGGTCGGCGACCCGGTGTGCGAGATCGGCGTGCTCCGCGCCGTACTCGTCGGGTCGCCGCGAAAGGAACACGAGCCCGCCGACGAACCGGCCCAGGGCCTCCACCGGCACCGCCATCAGCGAGCGCATGTGCGCGTCCCGAGCGTGGCGAAAGCGCACCGGGTCGAGGCGGAGCTCGATCGCGGCCGGTCGTTCCCCGTCGGGGGAGGCGGGAAAGAGCCTCACCGTCCGGCTCCCGGGATCGACCACTTCCATGTCGCGGACGATGGCCCCCCGGTAGAGGGCGAGCAGAGCTTCGTTGGGCGGCGGAAGGTCTTCCCGCTCCCCGCCGGGCAGGAGGGCGTGCGTCCCGACGCTCGTGCCGTCCGGCCGAAGCAGGCTGAGCACCAGCATGTCGTGGGAGATGACACCCTGGGTGATCTCCGAGACCTGCTTGAAGACCTGCCGGACGTCCAGGGCCTTGGCCAGGGTCGGGAGCAACCCCTCGAGGGCCAGGGCCCGACGGCTGCGCTCCCGTTCGATCGTGAAGAGCCGCTCGTGCTCGAGCGCGGCCGCGACCAGATCGGCGAGGGCCGCCACCACCGGCTCGTCCTCGCTCGTGAACGCCTCCGGCCGGCGCGAGTAGAAGGCCAGGATGCCCAGCATCCGGCCGCCGCTGCGCAGGGCGCCCCGGATGATCGAGCGGATACCCGAATCGAGGATCTCCCGGTCGCGGGGATAGGCAGGGTCCAGCTCGAGCTCGGTGTCGATCCGGTCGACGACGAACTCGCGACGAACTCGCGGCGAGAAATCGTCCTGGCGACGGAGCGGGCCCTCCTCGTCGCCGGCTCCGTCCGCGCTGGTCACGGCCACCGCGTAATGGCGCAGGGTGTCCGCGCCCTCGAGCAGGAGCACGCCCATGCGGTCGAAGGCGAGCGCGCCGAGCGCGGCCTCGGCCACCCGCGCGAAGACCTGGCGCAGCTCGAGCGTCTCGCCGATGAGGCGGGCGACCGCGGCCACGGCTTCGAAGGGTGTCGCGCGTGTCGCGCCGGAGCGTGCGCCGGACACGAGACGGAACTTCCGCTCGGGCGCAGCTTCGGGGCGGTCCACACGCTGACGATAGTCGGGCCCTTTCACGGCCGGGGGTCGATCACGGTGAAGAGATCGTCCGATTGCTCGTAGCCGGCGAAGAGCTGCTTCCACTCGCGGTCGTCGTCGAAGACCACGACGAGGGCGCCGGAGGGCTCTACCGCCAGCCCCCCGGGCTTGGCCGAGAACCCCCTGAGCGGCGCGCCGAGCGGGAGAGCCGCGGGCGGCGCCGCGCCCAGGAGCACCTCGGCCGGGACCCGGAAGAGGTGGCCCGAATGGCCGTCCCGGGTGTTCTCGATCCCCTCGTGGCTGGTGAGCAGCAGGAAGCGGTCGCCTCCCGGATCGAGCTGGAGATCGGACAGACCCTCCTCCACCCCCCCGAGCGCCTGGGCGGTGGAGAGCCGGATCACCGCTTCCGGAGGGCCGACACGGTCGCCGACAAGGGGGCAGCGCACCACGAGCACCACGTCTCGGGGGTAGGGAGGCGGCGGCAGCGCCGCGGGCTGCGAAGGCGACGAGACCGCGTTGATCGAGCCCCACGCCCAGACGGCAACGAGCGCGGCGCGCAGCGTGCGTCTCGTCGTCGGGGAGGTATCGTTAAGGACCCGCGTACTCGCTTGCATATGACCTCCCCTGGGGGAGAGGCCCCCCGCGCTCGGCGTGGGCTCGACCCTTCGCCTGCGCTCGACGCACGAACAGTGCAACGTCGATGCCGGGGCGAGAGCGGCACAAGTCCAGTATCCGCGCGCTCCGGACTCGACCCGGCGTGTCGACGTGCGTAAGGGATTACCGGAGGCGAAAGGTCGCGCGGGTTGTGACGGGGATCACGGCGCGACGCGCTTCATGAAGCGCGTCCCCGCGCTCCACGCGAAGCCCCCGGTAGTCGCGCACGAGGGGCGCCGCCGCCGCCACCGCGGCCACGGCAATCAAGGTGAGGACCCCCCCGGAGACCACGGACACGGTGACGCCCAGGGTCGCGGAGGCGAAGAGAGAGGCCACGAAGCCGGCCTCGAGCTCGCCGAGCTGCGGGCCGCCGAGGAAGAAGATCATGTTCACCGCGGTCATGCGTCCCCGCAGGGCGTCCGGAGTCACGAGCTGGCGCAGCGTCTGGCGGATCACGGTGGAGACGACGTCGGCGAGGCCGGTCCCCGCGAGGGCGAGGAAGGTGAGGACGAAGCTGCGCGACAGGCCGTAGACGACGGTGGCGGCGCCGTAACCGGCGACGGCCCACAGCAGCACGACGCCCTGTCTTCCGGGGCAGCGGGAAGACGCTCGTGTAGATCGATCCCAGCGAGCGCGCCCACCGCGGGCGCCGCGGCCAGCGCCCCGTAGCCCGAGGGGCCGACGTGCAGCACCTGGTCGGCCACGATGGGCAAGAGCGACATCGCTCCCGAGAAGAACGTGGCCACGAAGTCGAGGCCCATGGTCCAGACCATGAGCGGGGTCGAGAACACGAAGCGGAGCCCGGTGCGGAGTGCGGCCACGGGCGACTCGTGCGGCGTCTTCCCGCTCGCCACCCGTCCCGAGGCGCGCATGGTGGCCACCGCGGCGAGCACGAAGAGGAACGAGAGGGCGTTGAGCGCGTAGAGGAGGCCGAGGGACGCGGTCTCGGCGGCGGCCGGGGCCGCGCCGCGGCCGCGCCGCGGGCAGGGCCGTCGTGCCCGCGATCAAGAAGCCGGCGAGGGCGGGGCCCGCGATCGTCGCGGCCTGGAACATCGTGACGTTCAAGGCGAGGGCACCGGCGCAGGTCGGCCGCGGGCACGAGGCGGGGCACGAGGGCCTGGCGCGCCGGGTTGTCGAAAGCGACGGCCGCGGCCTGCACGGCGTTCAGCAGGTAGATGGCGGCCACGCTGTCCCGCCGGGCCCAGGCGAGGGCGGCCAGCACCACGGACACGAGGGTCATGGCGGACTGCGAGGCGAAGATCACGCGCTTGCGGTCCGCGCGGTCCGCGAGCACCCCGCCCCACATCGAGAACGCGATCACGGGCAGCACGCGGGTGAGCCCCACGAACCCGAGGGCGAGCGCGGAGCGCGTGAGCAGGTAGATGTGCCAGTTGATGGCCACGACCTGCATCTGCGAGCCGGTCTGGGAGAGGAACTGGGCCAGCCAGAGGCGGCGAAAGTCGGGATGGCGGAGCGCGTGGTAGGGACGGGTGCTCAGGACGCTCCATTGTCGCACGCGGACCGCGCAGGAACCGGTTCATCGTCAGAACGGGCAGTGCCCCGGGTCTGGAGCGTCAATCCGACGCGCCGCATCTGCCGGAATGAGCTGGACGGCGATGGTGCGGGCCTCGACGGTGCCTTCGTTCCGGAGATTGTGCACGTGGTCACCACCGGGATCGATAAACCCCATGCCCTGTGTGTACACCTCGGGCTTGCACTCGGGATCGTCCCCCTCGTACGCCGTCACCGTTCCCGCGGTCACGACGATCAGGCTGTGGCCAGGGTGCGTGTGCCAGCCGGTGCTTCCTCCCGGCTGCCAGACGTTGCTCTGCACGTACAGGTCTGACATTCCTTTCGTCTTCTGCCACGACAGCCAGATATTCCTGGGGTGCCTCGACTGCGGGGGGTTCGGCGGAATGAAATGGTTGAAGACATCGATCTCGCCGAAACGGCCCTGGGCGAGCGTGGTGCCCGTGAAACCGCTCGCCGGTGTCGCCAGGACTCTGCCGGCATAGAGGGCGGTGACCACGATCGCGGCCACGAGCGGCACCAACCACGTCAGCTTTCGTCGCATGTCGGCCTCCTTTTCTTCGCGGGCGTCGCCGGATGGACGACGCTGCGCACACGATCGGAGACGGGGGGCATGCCGGCAAACGGCAATGCGCAGAATTGCCGCCGTTTCCTCGACTTGCCGTCGAATGCCGTGCTTTGCCGTCGCGGCCGCCGACGCTACAATTCCGGTTCTCCCGACTCGCCACGACCGCGAGCCATCAGGAGAGCGCGATGGGCGAACGGTTCCCTGGCGTACCGCCATCCGCGAGACCGCCCGACGACCGGCTGGATTCGTGGAAGGAAATCGCGGCATACCTCAACCGTGACGTCACGACGGTCCAGCGCTGGGAGAAACGCGAGGGGATGCCCGTTCACCGCCACCTGCACGACAGGATCGGCTCGGTCTACGCCTTTCGGGCAGAGCTGGACGCGTGGGCGCGCAGCCGGAGTCCTCGAGCCGCCCAGGAGAACGGTACCGCCGGCCCGTTGCCCGTTCGCGCCGCACCGCCGCCGAGCTCGGCGCTCTCGACCCCTCCGGCCCGATGGAAGCGCGCCTTGCCGGTGGCCGCGGCGGGAGCGGCGCTGGCCATTGGCGCAGGCCTCTGGCTTCAGAGGACCGAGTTCTTCTGGCGAAGCCCCATCGCGGACGCGCGATTTCAGAGAGTCACGGACTTCGATGGGGTGGAGCAGGCCGCCGCGGTGTCACGCGACGGTCGCTTCGTGGCGTTTCTATCGGACCGGGACGGGAAGATGGACGTCTGGGTGACGCAGGTCGGTTCGGGACAGTTCCACAACCTGACCCGCGGGAGCGCGCCGGAACTCGTCAATCCATCGGTCCGCACGCTGGGATTCTCGCCCGACGGCTCGTTCGTCACGTTCTGGGTTCGCAAGCAGGACGGCTCGAACGCCGGCGACATCGGCATCTGGGCGGTGCCCACCCTGGGCGGACAGCCGAGGCCGTACCTCGAAGGCGTGGCCGAGTTCGACTGGTCGCCCGACGGCTCCCGGCTCGCGTACCACACTCCGGGACCCGGAGATCCGATGTTCGTGACCGAAGGCAGCCGGCGACCTCAGGGTCGGCCGATCTTCACGGCACCGGCCGGGCTCCACGCTCACTTTCTGCTGTGGGCGCCCGACCGGACGTTCATCTACTTCGTCCAGGGTTCCCTCCCGGACGGATTGGACATCTGGCGCATCCGCCCCGCCGGCGGCTCCGCGGAACGGATCACGTCGCACAATGCACGCGTCAGTCATCCAGTCCTCTTGGATCGCCGGACGCTCCTGTACCTCGCCACCGATCCCGACGGTTCGGGGCCGTGGCTCCACAGCGTGGACGTCGAGCGCCGCATTCCCCACCGGCTGACCTCCGGCCTCGACCGGTATACGTCGCTGGCGGCCAGCGCGGACGGTCGCCGTCTGGTGGTCACGCTCGCGAGTCCGAAGAGAACGCTCTGGCGCTTGCCGATCGCCGACTCACCCGCCGAGCTGTCGGCGGCTGCTCGAATCTCGCTGACGACCAGCACCGGGTTCTCGCCGCGACTGGGTCCGGACTATCTTCTGTATGTTTCTGCGACCGGCACGAGCGAGAGTATCTGGAAGCTCGCGAACGGAGCGGCCACGGAGCTGTGGAGCGGCCGGGGAGCGCGGATCTTTGGCGGGCCGGCCATCGCCCCCGACGGACGGCATGTCGCATTCTCGCTCCGGCAACACGGGCAGACGCTGTTGTACGTGATGCAGGCCGACGGCACGAACGCGCGGATCGTGGCGGATTCGCTCGAGCTGCAGGGCGCTCCCGCGTGGGCGCCGGACGGACAATCGATCACCTCGGCGGCCGACGATCACGGCGCCCCCCATCTCTTCCGCGTGCCGGTGGACGGTCGCCCCCCGTCTCCCTTCGTCCAGGAATACTCGGTCGATCCCGCGTGGGCGCCGGACGGCCGGTTCGTCGTCTACTCGGGACCCGACATCGGCACCACGTTTTCGGTGAAAGCGGTCACGGCCGAGGCCGCAGTGCATCCCCTGCCCGCCCTGACCCTGACCCGCGGGGCCCGACACGTGACCTTCCTGCCTGGACGACGGGCACTCGTGCTCCTGCGAGGAGAGATTCAACACAAGGATCTCTGGCTCATCGACCTGGAGACGGGTGCCGAGCGGCAGTTGACCAACCTCACTCCCGACTTCGACATTGGCGACTTCGACGTCTCCCCGGACGGCCGCGAAGTCGTGCTCGAACGAGTGCAGGAGGACTCGGATGTCCTCCTGCTTGATCTGCCCCGGCCATGACTTGGCGCCAGCTCACCGGCCGCACGAACTGCTGACGGTTCCCGTAAGACGTCTTCCCTTTCCGTACACACCTATTTTTACGGGAGCTGTGCGGTTGCACCCCGTATTGCTTCACAGGAAAACGGCGAGGCGGGCGCGCCAGGGGGCACCTCGCCACGACCAAGGAGATGAGACGGTGCACACGACATTCTTGACACGGGCCGCCTTCGTTCTCGTGATGGCGACGGGCAGCCCCAATGTGTTTGGCCAGTCGGCCCCGGGAGCGCGAGACGAGGAAGACGCGATCCAGCGGGCGCAGCGACAGGCGAGGATCCAGCAGGTCCAGAGCGACAGGGCCGGCTATGCCGCCGCCCTCGTCGCGCGATGGGAGGAGTCCGCCCGTGAGGCGGGCCGCTGGGACAAGACCTATTCGACCGACCTGCTCGGGTCCCTGATGAAGCTTGACCCGGAAAACCTGCTCGCGGCGGGCGAGGCGTCGAGCTACAAGGCGATGATGACGGTGCTCGCCACCGGCCGGCCGGAGCCGACGACCCAGGAGCCCGTGCCCAGCTCCCTCGGCCAGAACTTCCAGGACCTGGTCTACACCCCGGTGACTCCGTGCCGGATCGTCGATACCCGGAGGGCCGTCGCGGGAGCGCTGGCCGCTGGTGATGTTCGTCTTTTCGACGTGGACGCCAGTGACTTGAGCGATCAAGGGGGGAGCCTCACCGGGTGCGGCATCCCCTTCGCGGTGGCCCAGGCGGTGGAGATGACGATCGTCGCGGTTCAGCCCGCCGGCCCGGGGTTCCTGACCGCCTTTGGCCTGACCCAGCAGCCCAAGACGAGCGTCCTCAACTATGCCGGGAACGACGTGATCGCCGATACCGCGATCATCCCGGTCGTGCCGGGAGGCGGCCCCGACTTCGCCATGTTCAGCCTGGCCACGACGAACGTGGTCGTGGACGTGCTCGGCTTCTTCGCGGCGTCGAGCGCGACCCGGCTCGACTGCCAGACCGTGCAGTCGGATGTGGTGGCGGTGCCCGTCAACCTGTTGACGAACGTCGACGCCTTCTGCGGCCCGGGCCGAACGTCGATGGGCGGCGGATACGACATTTCGGAAGCCACGATCGCCTTTCCCGGCCTCTTCATCACGACGTCCCCCCTGGCCAACGGCTGGCGCACCCTGGTCGAGAATCACACTGGCGAACCCCGGAACATCCTGACGTTCGCGAGGTGCTGCCGCGTACCCGGACGATGAGGGAGGCGTGACCCGGCGAGCGCGACGTTTGGCGCTCGCCGGCACCCCGCTGTTCTCAGGCCGCGGCCCTCACGCCTCCGGCGGCTCTTTCGATGAGAGCGGCCACCGCCTGGGGCTGCGACACGTAGATCGAGTGGCTGCCGCTGTGCTCGACAACCGTCGCGCCCGCGCGCCTGGACATGAAGCGCTGGGCCGCGGGCGGGATCATCTTGTCTTCGGTGGCCACGAGGTACCAGCTCGGCCTGGTCTTCCACGCCGGCGTGCTGATCGTGCCGCCGAGCGCCTCGACGCCCCAGGGGACCTGCGAGTCCGCCATGAAGGCGGCCTTCTCGGCCTCCACGTCGGCGGCGAAGGACGCGGCAAACTTCGCCTTGTCGAGGAACAGGTACCCGTCCTGAGGCGGCAGGATCGGGGGGACGGGCGCGCCCGGCGGTGGATCCTTGATCAGCGACGCCACGGACTCGCCTTCGTCCGGGGCGAAGGCGGCGACGTACACGAGTCCCTCGACCTTGGGATCGTTGCCGGCCTCGGTGATCACCACTCCGCCGTAGGAGTGGCCGACCAGGATCGCGGGCCCGTCGAGAGCAGCGAGAACGCGTCGGGTGGCGGCCACGTCGTCGGCCAGCGACAGGGTGGGATTCTGGACGATGCTGACGCGGTGGCCGTCCCTCTTCAGGATCCGGTAGACGCCCTCCCAGCCCGAGCCGTCCACGAAGCCGCCGTGCACGAGAACTACGTTCGAACTCTTTGCGCTTGCCATGTTCTTTTCTCCCTTTGCGCGCGATGCCCAGTCGCAGCGAGGAGAGTGTACCCCGAGGCATCGCCGCGGCGAATCACGAGATGGGGTCTTTTTGCGGTACCACTTGCGCTGCAAACGCGGCTACCACTTTTGGGGTAGGCGCCATCCCCCGGTCCTATAATCCCGGCCATGGCCAGCGACCCGCCCGGCCCGGCGACCGCTCCCGCCTTCCCCCCGGGCGCGGCCCGCTCCTTCCTCAGCATCCAGTCCGTGCGCATCTTCGTGCGCGACCTCGACCGGAGCCTGCGCTTCTATCTCGACCAGCTCGGCTTCCGACTCGTCATCGACACCCGCCTCCAGTCCGGCGAGCGCTGGGTCGCGGTCTCCCCGCCCGACGGCACCGCGATCCTCGCCCTCGTCGCCCCCTCGCCCGGGTCCCTTGAGTACCGGCTCGTCGGCCGCGCCACCCAGGTCGTCCTCATCACCGCCGATGTGGCCGGCCGGTTCCAGGAGTGGTCGCGGAAGGGCGTCCGCTTCGTGAGCGCTCCGCGGCTCCGCCGGATCAAGTACGAGCCGGGGGCGGCCTCGGCCCCCAAGTCACCCCGGCTGCTCGGCGAGGAGGCGCCGGTGTGGGGCGGCGTCTTCGCCCGCTTTCGCGACGTGGACGGAAACACCTTCTCCCTCGTCAGCTTCGACGAGGTCACTCGTGCCGTGGAAGCCGAGCGCCGCGCCGCCGCCGACAAGCTGGAGGTCGAGCGCCGCGCCGCCCACGAGCTCGGGATCGCCCGGCAAGTGCAGGCCAGGCTCTTCCCCCAGTCCCGGCCCGCGCTCCGGTCGCTCGACTACGCCGGCGCCTGCCACCCCGCGCGCGCGGTGGGCGGCGACTACTACGACTTCCTGAGCCTGGGCCCCGACCGCCTGGGCCTCGTCATCGGGGACGTGATGGGAAAGGGGATCGCCGCCGCCCTGCTGATGGCGAACCTCCAGGCGAACCTCCGCAGCCAGGTCGCGTTCGCCCTCGACGAGCCGCGGCGCCTCCTGCAGGCCGTCAACCTCCTGTTCTGCGAGAACTCGCCCGACGGCGCCTTCGCCAGTCTCTTCTTCGCCGACTACCACGACCCGACGGGCGGGCTCCGCTACGTGAACTGCGGCCACCTCCCCGCACTCCTCCTTCGCCGGGACGGGAGCCTGGACCACCTAGCCCCGACCTCGACGGTGCTCGGGCTCTTCCGGCAGTGGGAGTGCTCGGTCGGCGAGTGCCGTCTCGAGCCCGACGACCTCCTGGCCCTCTACACCGACGGCGTCACGGAAGCCTTCGACGACGCGGGCGAGGAGTTCGGCGAGCAGCGCCTCGTCGACGCCCTCCGCCGCCACCGCCACCGCCCTCCCGACTCCCTCCTCGCGTCGCTCGTGGACGAGGTGCACTCCTTCAGCCCCCACGAGCAGCACGACGACCTCACCCTCATCGTGGCCCGGCGCCGGGCGTAGCCGCCATGACACAGGGCAAGCTGCTCTTGCGCGTCCAGAGCGGCTAGGCCATTACGGGCGCACTCACCCTGGGATCAGGGCCGGGGGTCGATCACCGTGAAGAGACCCTCCGACTGCTCGTAGCCGGCGAAGAGGTGCTTCCAGTCGCGGTCGTCGTCGAAGACCACGATGAGGGCGCCGGAGGGCTCTACCGCCAGCCCTTCGGGCTTGGCCCGAAACCCCCGTAGCGGCGCTCCGAGCGGGACCGGCGCCGGCGGCGCCGCGCCCAGGAGCACCCGCGCCGGGACCCGGAAGAGGTGGCCCGAGTGGCCGTCCAGGGTGTTCTCGATCCCCTCGTGACTGGTGAGGACCAGGAAGCTGTCGCCGTCGGGATCGAGCTGGAGATCCGACAGGCCCTCCGCCCGCCCGCCGAGCGCCTCGGCGGTGGAGAGCCGGATCACCGCCTCCGGGGGGCCGACCCGGTCGCCCGCGAGGGGGCAGCGCACCACGAGCGCCACGTCTCGGGGCGCCTTGTAGCTCTCCCCGACGTTCCTGACCCCGAAGAGGACTTTCGTCCCGGTGCGATCGACCGCAAGGGCCTCGATCTTGAACCAGGGCAGCCTCGACGCGGCGCGGACCGCCGCGCCGAGCGCGGCATCGTCGACGGCGACGGGCACCGCCTCGGCGGGCGCGGCGGGGACGTAGGAGAAGCGAAGCAGCCGGCGGTAGCTGGGATCCGGGCGATCGAAGGCGGTCACCGCCAGGAAGGCCCCGGAGGGGAGCCGCGTCAGCCCTTCGAGCTTCGCGACCTCCACCCCCTCCGGCAGCCAGAGCGGATAGTGACGCTCCCCGGGCGGAAGCACCAATCCCGCTGCGCCGAGCTCGTAACGGTAGAGATTGCTGTCGTGATCGGACAGCACGAGCACCCGGCCGCTGGCCGGATCGAAGGCCGCCGCCGACGGCTCGAAGGTCTGCCCGGCGAATCGGGGATAGGGCGGCGGAGGCAGCGCCCCGGGCGAGGGCGGAGCCGGCAAGACCACGGGGATCCGCATGAGGACGACGCTGCCCGCCAGGAGAAGGATCCGCGTGCTCGCTCGCATAAGACCTCCCGTTTGGGAGAGGCCCCCCGCGCTCAGCGTAGGGCTCAGCCCGTCGCCGGCGCTCGACGAACGGTCGGTGCAACGCCGATGCCAGGCGCCAGAGCGGTCTAACCCGAGCGTCCGTGTGCTCCCGTTAGGCGCGGCATTACGGCGTGCGTAACGGGATTACCGCTGCGGAAAGGCGCCCCCTGGCTACCCGAGTGTGAGCCAAGACACACTCCGGCCATTTCCGCGAACGCCACTGCCCTACTTTCTCAGCGGGATCAGCTCTTTCAGGCGGTTCTCGCGGAGATAGAGGCCGAGCCAGACCACGATCCCGAGGATGATCTGGACGAAGAACGGATCGCCGACCCGCCAGTGCGTGCAGATCGTGCCCCCGACGTACCCGGTCAGGAGGATCGCCCCCAGGACCGACGTCGCCGGAATCAGGTAGACGACGACACACGAGATCTCGAGAATGACGAGGGGCGTGACCATCGACCCCGGCAATCCCAGATGAGCGATCCCCTTGTCCAGCTCCGGTCCCCCCTTCAGCTTCATGAAGGCGCTGAACAGGAAAGGCAGCGACGCCAGAGCGGAGAGCGTCCCCCCGACCCACACGACCCTGTTGCTCGTTGTTGCCATCTCGTGCCTCCTCGCTTACATGGATGCGTCGAATGAGGGTTCGCGGAATCGACAGGCCAGACGCCGGACGCCTCCTCAAGACATACGTCATGCTCACCCTCCTGTCCACCCTGGCCCGATCCGCACCTCGCAACCGCCGCAGATCCCTGTGGAAAAGCCGTGAAGACTCGTTCGGGAACGAGCTCGCGATTGGCTGAGACCTGCGATCGCGATGCGCGGGCGCCCGGCACTGTAAGACAATGGACCGTGCCCGAGAGCGCCTACCCCGCGGAGCACGACCGGCTCGTAAGGCAACGCGATAGCCTGCGGGAGGTCATCGAGTCCATCGGAGCCGAGCTGGACCTGCGCTCGCTCCTCACCCGGATCGTCCGTCTGGCCTGCGAGCTCCTCGACGCCGAGGACGGCGCGATCGGCCTCTACGACGAAGCCCGGGGGGTCATCCGCACCGAGGCGATCTTCCGGATGCCGGAAGACGAGCGGGGGGCGGAGATGCCGCCCGGGGTCGGCCTCGCCGGGCAGGTGCTGCTCACTCGCGCGCCCGTCGTCCTCCAGCACTACGGGATGCTCCCCCACCCGATGCGCACGGAGCTCCCGGAGAACGCGGTGGTCGGGGTGCCCCTGTTCTGGGGAGACCGGCTCGTCGGCGTCTTCGGCCTCGGGGCCCGTCCCCCGCGGCGCTTCGGCCCTGCCGACGTAGAAACCCTCGCCCTGTTCGGCCATCACTCGGCGATCGCCATCGAGAACGCCCGGCGCCACGAGCGCGAGTTGCGGCGCGGAGAGCGCCTGCGGACCCTCGCTCGCATCGGCAGCATAATCACCGCCGGCCTGGAGCCCCAGGAGCTGCTCCAGCGCACCGCGGACGCCATCCACGAGCGGCTCGGCTACCCGAACGTGGCCATCCCCCTGCTCGACCCCCAGGACCCCGGGACGCTCGTCATCGGCGTCCTCGGCGGGCACTACCGCGATCACGTCGAGCCTGGATTCCGGCTGCCCGTGACCCAGGGGATCATGGGGGCGGCCGTGCGCGAGCGGCGTGCGCAGCTCGTCAACGACGTGGACGCCGATCCCCGCTACTTCCCCACCCCGAGCGCGGTGGGCATCCGGGCCGAGCTTGCGGTGCCCATCGTGCTCGGCGACGAAACGCTCGGGGTGCTGAACGTGGAGAGCGGGAGCCCGTTCGACGAGGAGGACCAGACCGCTCTCGGCGTGGTCGCCGACCACCTGGCGGTGGCCCTCCGCAACGCGCGTCTCTTCGGGCAGGCCCAGCAGCTCGCGGCTCTCGAGGAGAGGCAGCGCCTGGCCCGCGATCTCCACGACTCGGTGGTGCAGCTCCTCTTCAGCGCCACCCTCGTCGCCCAGTCCGTGGGACGCGCTTTCCGCCGCGACGCAAAAGAGGGTGAGAGCCAGGTCCAGCGCCTGCTCGAGCTGACCCGGGCCGCGCTCGTGGAGATGCGCTCCCTCGTCACCGGGCTCCGCCCCACCGAGCCTGTTCCCGAGCTGGCATCCGCGGAGTCGGCGCTCCTCGGAATGCAGCGGCTCCGGCGGGAGGGACTGGCCGCGGCTCTTCGCGCCTACGCCGAGGAGATCCGCCCGGAGGGACTCCAGGTCGAGCTCGAGGCGGACGGCTACACACCCCAGCCGCTCGACCGCGAGGAGGTGCTGTACCGTATCGGCCAGGAAGCCCTCAACAACGTGGCCAAGCACGCGCGCGCCCGCCTCGTCCGCCTCGTCATCCGGTCGGGAGAGGACGGAGTGCGCCTGGACGTGACCGACGACGGCGTGGGCTTCGACCCCGGGGCGGTGGCGCGCTCGTGGTCGGGCTCGACGGGAGGGCTCGGCCTCGCAAGCATGCGCGAGCGCGCGGAGGCGCTCTACGGCCGGCTGCGGGTAGCCTCCGGTCCGGAGGGCGGCACCTCGGTCGAGGTCCATCTGCCGCGGGAGCCCGGGACATGACGGCGGGCGGCCGCATCCGCGTCCTCATCGTGGACGACCACCCGATCGTCCGCGAGGGCCTGCGGACGCTGCTCCGGGAGGAAGAGGACATCGAGGTGGTGGGAGAGGCGGGCGACGGCATCGGCGCTCTCGGCCTGGTGCTCACCCTGCGCCCGGACGTGGTACTCCTGGATCTCGTGATGCCGGGACTCGGGGGCGCGGAGGCGATCCGCAAGATCAAGGACTCGGTGAAGGGGGTCGAGGTCCTCGTGCTCACGAGCTTCGCGGAGGAGGGCCAGGTGCAGCGGGCGGTGGCCGCGGGGGCCGTGGGGTACGTGCTCAAGGACGTGCTCAAGGACGACCTCCTCCAGGCGATCCGCAACGCCCGGGAAGGCAAGCCCTGGCTCCACCCGGAGGCGCAGCGTCAGCTCATGAAGAGCGCGGGCGCCACTTCCGCGTCCACCGCCCTCGACACTCTCAGTCCCCGCGAGCGCGCGGTCCTGGAGCAGGTCGGGCGCGGCCGCTCGAACCGCGAGATCGCCTCCCGCCTGGGCATCTCGGAGGGGACAGTCAAGGGCTACGTGAGCGGTGCGCTCGCCAAGCTCGGCCTCGCCGACCGCACGCAGGCCGCCCTCTACGCGGTGCGCCACGGGCTCGTCCCTCCCGACCCTCCGCCGGACGAATGATCCCGACCCAACCCTAGTTGGAGGCCCTCCCCACTGCGGGGGGAGCCGAGCCCCGCTTACGTGCGCTCCCGCGCAAAACCTCGTGTGCCGAGGGCGGAAGCCGCAACCTCCTGGCCGCATTCCCGTAGTGGTTTGCGTTCGCACGATTTCGCGAGCAGGAGGCAGTTAGCGATGACGTCAAGCTCATTTTATTTCCGTGGGATCTCGATCACGGTCGCGCTCGTGGGCGCGGCGCTCGTAGGGGGCTGCAATTCGTCGAAGGAAGAGCCCCTCCTTCCGCACCAGGTGGTAGCCGGTTCGGGCGATGTCACCGGCGTCGTCGGCCAGTTCCGGGCCCTTCTCGGCGACCCCCTGAACGGGGCGACGCCGGGGACCCAGCCCGCCGGGCGCCGGGAGATCAACTGGGACGGCGTCCCCGCCAACCTCACCGACAACGATGGCTTCCCGGGCGATTTCTTCAACACCCGCTCGCCGCGCGGGGTCGTCTTCACCACCCTGGGCCCGGCGTTCCGGGTCAGCGACAAGAACCTCGCCGACGTGGATCCTAGCTACGCGGGCCAGTTCAGCTTCTTCAGCCCGCAGAAGACGTTCGCGGTCACGGGCAGCACCGTCATGACCGCCGAATTCCAGGTGCCGGGCTCAACGAACCCCGCCGTCGTGCGCGGCTTCGGGGTCGTGTTCGCGGACGTGGACCGGCAGGGCTCGGCCACCCTCGAGTTTTTCGGGCCGAGCGGAAGCCTGGGCCGCTTCGAGGCGCCGGTGCGATCGGGCGACAGCCCGCTCTCGTTCCTCGGCGTCGTCTATCAGGATGCGGTGGTCACCAGCGTGCGGATCGTCTCCGGTCGGGCTCCCGTCGGCGCGGGGGTCAAGGACATCTCTGACGGCGGCGCTCAGGACCTCGTGATCATGGACGACTTCCTCTACTCCGAGCCCCAGCCTCGGCAATAGGCACCATCCCATGCCATCCTCCAGCGCGACGGACAGGCTGACGGCGGTGCGGTTGGGCCTGCCCGCGCGCGCAGGGGCGGGAGGCCAGCCTCCCGCCCTTCGTTCGTTCCGCCGGCAAATGGAGGGCTTGTGAACCTTGTGACGAATGGCCATGGCGGATCGCTCACGCCCACGATGGTCGGCCAACACTTTCACCGGTATGGCATCGTGGGCCGCAGCCGTGCCATCGCCGATGTGATCCGTCGCATCGAGCTGGTGTCGGCTACCCGCAGCACGGTGTTGATCACGGGGGAGACCGGTACGGGCAAGGAACTGGTGGCCCGCGCGGTACACAATCGCAGCGCGCAGCGGGACATGCCCTTCATCAAGGTCAACTGCGCGGCCATTCCCGAGACCCTGCTGGAATCGGAGCTCTTCGGCCATGTCCGAGGGGCGTTCACGGACGCCACCGGCACGAAGAAGGGCAAGTTCTCCCTGGCCCACCGCGGCTCCATCTTTCTCGACGAGATCGGAGCGATGAGCGTCGGACTGCAGGCCAAGCTGCTGCGCGTCCTGCAAGAACGCGAAATCGAGCCGCTCGGCGCAGAAGGGACGGAGGAAGTGGACGTCCGTGTGATCGCGGCGACCAACCGCGACCTCCGTCAGCTCCTGCACGAGGGACGATTCCAGGACGACCTGTTCTATCGCCTGGATGTGATCCCGATCGTCGTGCCCCCGCTTCGCGAACGGGTCGAGGATATCCAGATGCTCGTGGAGTACTTTGCGGACAAGCATGCGACACGGATCGGTAAATTGATTGACACGCTGGAGGACGGTGTGGTCTCGGCGCTCCAGGCGTATGACTGGCCGGGCAACGTGCGTGAGCTCGAAAACAGGATCGAGCGCGCCGTTGTGCTGACGACCGGGTCCACGATCACCCGTGATGCGGTCACGTTCGACGCGACGATGAACCCGCGGACGACGAGTGTTCCTTCTTTGAAGCTGCGCCAGAACGTCGAATGGATCGAATGCGAGACGATTCGTCGCGCGCTCGAAATGTCCTCGAGCGTCAAACAACAAGCGGCCAGGCTCATGGGCATCAGCCCCCGAGCGCTTTCCTACTATCTGGCCAAGTACCCATTCATCGACCAGAACAGGGGGCAGGGCCCCCAACTGTCCAGCGTGGCGGATGGCCTCCGAAACCGGCACCTCGCTCGCGCCCACGGCAAGGACATCTCTGACGGCGGCGTTCAGGATCTCGTCGTCATGGGCGACTTCCTCTACTCCGCGCCCAGCGCGCGGCAGTAGGCGCGCACCCCATGCCCTCCTCCAGCGCGACGGACCGGCAGTACCAGAACAATGGGGGCAGATGATGGCGACGACAGTATCGCGTTCGACCAAGGTGCCGGCCCCCCATTCCCGTTTGCTACCGCCGAGGTAGGTCTCGCGCCTTGACCACCGGGGCGCGGGAGCCTTAGGGTGTTTCCCCATTGCCCCCACTCGAGGGAGGTCTTTCGATGAAGCTCGTGGCCACCCTGTTGCTCGCCGCCGCCGGCGCGTCCGCGTCGGCCGGGGCCGCCGACGACTACGTCCTCGGCCCGGACTCGCTCCCGCAGGCGGGCGTCCCCAAGGGCCACGTCGAGGGGCCGTTCGTCTTCCGCAGCCAGGTCTTCGCCGATACCGTGCGCCAGTACTGGATCTACGTCCCCGCCCGCTACGACCCCGCGCGGCCCCACCCCGTGATGGTCTTCCAGGACGGCCACGCCTACGTGGGCGCGGAAGGCAACTACCGGGTGCCGGTCGTCTTCGACAACCTCGTCCACAGGGGCGAGATTCCGGCCACGGTCGGGGTCTTCGTGAACCCCGGCCACCAGGGCCCGGAGCTTCCCGCGGACCCCTGGAAGGCGAGCAACCGCAGCGCCGAGTACGACTCGCTCAACGACCGCTACGCGAGGTTCGTGATCGACGAGCTGCTCCCGGAGGTCGCCGGGCGGTACAACCTGACGAAGGACCCGGACGGCCGGGCGATCGCGGGGGCCAGCTCGGGGGGTATCTGCGCGTTCACCGTGGCCTGGGAGCGGCCCGACGCCTTCCGGAAGGTCATGAGCCACATCGGCAGCTTCACGAACATCCGCGGGGGGCACGTCTACCCCGCCCTCGTCCGCAGCAACGCGCCGCGGCCGATGCGCGTCTTCCTCCAGGACGGCTCCGGCGACCTCGACAACCCGTGGGGCAACTGGTGGCTGGCCAACCAGGAGATGGCGGCCGCCCTCAAGTTCCGCGGCTACGACTACCGGTTCGAGGGCGGGGACGGCGGCCACAACGGCAAGCACGGCGGGTCGATCCTGCCCGACTCGCTGCGCTGGCTCTGGCGCGGCTACCCCGTCGGCGGCCCGGACAAGTAGGCTTCCCCTCCGCACGTGAGCGGCACGACCTACCTCGCCGGGCGAGCCCTCCTCGCCCTCGTCCTCATGCTCGCGTTCTACGGCCTCGCCCTCGCCATGGTCGGCCTGCTCCTCGGCGTGCTCTACCTCGAGGTCTACCTCGGGAAGTTCCAGCTCCAGATCACGCTGTTCTGCCTGATCGGGGCGTTCCTCATCGTGAAGGCGATCGTGCCTCGCCCTGACCGCTTCCCCGCGCCCGGCCCCCGCCTCGGGCCGGGCGGCCAGCCGCGTGTCTTCGCGGAGATCCGCGAGGTGGCCGCCGCCACCGGGCAGGCGATGCCCGCGGACGTCTACCTCATCCTGGAGGTGAACGCGTGGGTGAGCCAGCGCGGGGGCTTCATGGGCTTCGGAAGCCGGCGGGTCATGGGGCTGGGGCTGCCGCTCCTCCAAGCGCTCGACGTGAGCGAGTTCCGGGCGGTGATCGCGCACGAGTTCGGCCACTACCACGGGGGCGACGTGGGGATCGGGCCGTGGATCTACAAGACGCGCGCCGCGCTCGGACGCACGCTCCAGGAGCTCGGCGAGCACTCCGGGTTCCTGACCATCCCGTTCCACTGGTACGCGGCGCTCTTCTTCCGCGTGACCCACGCGGTGTCCCGCCACCAGGAGCTCCTGGCCGACGCCCTCGCCGCGAAGGTCGCGGGGGCTTCCGCCCTGGGCCGCGGGCTCCGCGCGACCCATGCGGCCGCCCTCGTCTTCCCGGCCTACATGCACCACGAAGTGGACCCGGTGGTGACCGCCGGCTACCTGCCTCCGCTCGCCGCGGGTTTCGCGGGCGTCCTGGAAGTGCCGACGATCGCCCAGGGCGTCGAACAGGCCCTCCGGAAGGAGCTCGAGGAAGGCAAGCCGGACCCCTACGACACTCATCCCCCGCTGCGGGAGAGGCTCGCCGCCCTCGGGGTCGCGTCCTCGGAATCGGCGCATCGAGCCGGGCCGCGAGCCCTCTCGCTCCTCGAGTCGGTGCCGGACCTGGAAAGCGAGCTCGCCACCGGCTGGGCCTCCCGCTACCATCCCGCGGAGGGAGGCACGAGCCTGAACCTCAACCCACGCGTCGTCTCCCTCACCCCGGTGTCCTGGGACGAGGTGGGAACGCGGGTCTCCCTGCCCGGCTGGCGGCGTTTCGTCAAGCAGTTTGCCGGTCTCCTCGCCGGGGTCACGCCCGCCTCGCTTCCCGCGCTCGACTGGGCCGAGCTGGGCGGGAAGATCGCCCGCGGCGGCACGGGGGCCGACGCCTTCGCCGCGGCCGAGGGCGTGGTGGGGGTGGCGGTGGGCCTGGCCCTGGTGCGCGCGGGCTACGTCATCGATTCCCATCCCGGGTCTCCACACGCCGTCGTGCGTGGCGACGAACGGATCGACGTCTTCGCGCTCCGGGAGCGGCTCACCCGGTCGCCGGAAGAAGCGGAGGCCTGGCGGGCCTTCTGCGCCCGCATCGGCATCGCCGCGGACGACCTGGGAGCCCTGGCCAGTGGAACCGGCTGAAGGAGGGCAATGGGAATGAGCCGCCGGGCGACGCGCCTCCTCGTGCTGGCCGGCCTCGCCGTCTTCGTGGTCACGACGCTCGCCCTCCACGCCGCGCAGCCCACGCTGAGCCCGCGCGACGGGGCGGTCAGCTACTACGTCCATGGAAACCAGGGCGGGCTGCTGACCATCTTCGCATCGCTCGTCCCGGTCTTCGTCCGGCCCGGCCCGCCCGTCCTGCTCGGCCTTTCCGAGCGTATCCTGCTCGCCGTGTACGTGGTCTGGCTCGCCGCGGTCGCGATCCACCTTCCCGCGAGCCCGGCGGTGACGCCGAAGGAGGACGCTCGATGAGAACGCTGGCCGTTGCCCTGGTCCTGGCCGCCGTGGAACCGCTGGCCGCCCAGGACCGGCCGGGCCCGGCCCCGAGCCCCGTCCCTCCGGAATTGGCCTCTCTCGTTCCGGACTGGGGCGCCCTGAACGACCCCAAGGCCCAGCGGCGGGAGCCGTTCAAGATCTTCGACAACCTCTACTACGTGGGCATCGGCTGGGTGTCCGCGTACGTCCTCACCACCAGCGACGGCCTGATCGTCATCGACTCCCTCTACGGAGCGTTCGCGGGGGACGTGGTTGCGGGGGTGCGGCGGCTGGGCTTCGACCCCAAGCGGATCCGCTACGTCCTGGTCACGCACGCCCATCTCGACCACGCCGGCGGGGCCAAGGCGATCCAGGACTTGTCGGGGGCCCGGGTGGGGATGACGGAGGCGGACTGGGAGCTGGCGGAGCGCGCGCCCCGCACGGGGCCGTACGGCTTCGCGCTGCCGCGCCGCGACCTGGTGCTCCGCGACGGGGACACGGTCAAGCTCGGCGACACCACCGTCCAGGCCTTCGTGACTCCCGGGCACACGCCGGGCGTGCTCTCCCTGCGCTTCACGGTGCGCGACGGCGACAGGACGCACACGGCCTTCACCTTCGGGGGGGTGGGCCTCAACTTCAGCGGAGTGGAACGCACCGAGATGTACCTGGCCAGCGTGCGGCGCGTGATGGGGATGACGGGCCTCGAGGTCAACGTGCCGAACCATCCGGACTCCGGCGAGGTCTTCGAGCGGGCCCAGCGCCTCAAGGAGCGCAAGCCGGGGTCGCCCCACCCATTCGTCGCCCCTGAGGACTTCCAGGCCTGGCTGAAGCAGCTCGAGGCGGCGGCGGAGAAGAAGCTGGCCGAGGAGAAGGCCAAGTGAGGGTCCCACGATGCGATTGAGCCCGCCGCTTCTCGCCGTTGCCGTCAGCCTCGCCGGCCCGGGTGCCACGGCGGCGCCCTTCACCTTCGTCGCCCTGGGCGACACGACCTACGCGATCCCCGCCGACAACCCGCTCTACACGCGTCTGATCACGGCCATCAACGCGGAAGCACCCGCATTCTCGATCCACGTGGGCGACACGAAGGGCCGCGGCGACTGCGGGCGCGCCTTCCAGGAGAGCCAGCGCGCGTTCTTCGACAGCTTCAAGGCCCCGGTCTTCTACGCCCCCGGCAACAACGAGTGGGCGGACTGCTGGAAGGCGAACCGGGGCAGCGCCGACCCCACCGAGATCCTGAAGCTGATGCGCGAGGTCTTCTTCAAGGCGCCGACGAGCATGGGCGGCTCCCCCCTGCCCCTCGTCCGCCAGGCCGACGCGGACCACGCCTTCGCCGAGTTCGCGGAGAACGTGCGCTGGACGTTCGGAGGGGCGACGTTCGCCACGCTGAACATGGCGGGCAGCCACAACAACCAGGAGCTGCGCGTCGAGAAGTACTGGCAGGAATTCGTGCGCCGGGAGCAGGCCAACGTGGCCTGGACCAGGGCGACGTTCGCCGCGGCCCGGGCCGCCGGACACCGGGCCGTGGTCCTGGCCTTCCACTCCAACCCCTTCGACGAGAAGCTGCGCTACGAAGGGGGGCCGCTCGAGCCCGTCCTGCTCGCGCTCATCGCCGAGGCCGACGCGTTCTCTGGCCAGGTCCTGGTCGTCCACGGGCACTACCACGAGTTCACGATCGACCGGCCGGTGAGCAAGGTGGACGTGGAGGCGCCCGCGGTGAGCCACCCGAACATCACGCGCCTCCAGGTCTACGGCTGGCCCGACATGAAGGCGGTCCGGGTCACCGTGGACACCGCGAAGCCCTGGGTCTTCGGCTTCGAGCCCCTCTACGCGGCGGAAGGATCGGTCTCCCCGAACCGCATCCAGGACTGAGCACGGTGCGGGCCGCCGCGGATCCAGGTCTGCCGTTTGGTCTATTGACGAGGGCCTCCTCCGCGAAATAGGGTCGGGCGACGTCCCACGTGTCCCTACGGGAGGTAGCCAATGAGAAGGAACCTGCCCCTCGCCCTGACTTCTCTCCTTCTCGTAGCCGGCTCCGCCCAAGGAGCGACCGTCTACGTCGCCCCCGGCGGCAGCGACGCCGGGGACTGCTCGAACCCCCTCACCCCCTGCGCCACGATCCAGACCGCGGTCGACCAGGCCGGCGCGGGAGACACCGTGCGCGTGGCGATCGGAGCCTACACGTCCGCCACGGGCGAGAGCGTGGTGACGCTCGGGACGAACCTGACCCTGGACGGGGGCTGGAACGCGGCGTTCACGACCCAGGCGGGCCTCGCCACGATCAACGGCGAGGGGGTTCGGCGCGGCATCGACGTCGGCGTGGGCCTCACCGCGACGGTGAGGCGATTCGTGATTCGCAACGGCTATACGTCGGGCTTGGGAGGCGGGATCTTCAACCTGGGCACCCTGACCGTGGAACGAAGCAGCATTCGGGGCAACTACGCCTATGCCGCGGGCGCCGGAATCTTCTCGAGCGGCGCCCTCACGATCCGGGACAGCGGGATCGTCGACAACGCGACGACCCAGAACGCCGGCGGCATCTACACCTTCGGGACGTTCACGGCCGACAACACCACGATCGCCGGCAACCGGGCCGGGGTCGGAGGCGGGCTCCTCAAGGACACCTCCTCCGGCAGCGTGGTCCTGAGCAACGTGACGATCACCGGCAACGCCGCCACCTCCCTGGCCGGGGCGATGTTCGTGTTCGGCGACGTCACCATCCGGAACTCGATCGTGGCCCAGAACCGCTCCGCCCGGCGCGGCGAGAACTGCTACGGCGAGCTGGCCTCGGTGAGCCGCACCCTTCTCGGCGACACGGCCGGCTGCACGTTTCCGCCGGGACCCGGCAACCTCGTCGGCGTGCCTGCGGGGCTCGGATCAGCGGTCGGCGAGCCGGCCTACGTCCCCCTGGCGCAGGACAGCCCCGCGGTGAACGCGGGAGATCCCGCGGGCTGCGCGGGCAGCTCCGGCCCGCTCCCGAACGACCAGCGCGGGGCGCCGAGGCTCGGCCCCTGCGACATGGGGGCCTACGAGTACCGTCCCCCGGGGCCGGCCGCGCGGCTCGAGCCCGCGGGGGGGACGCCCCAGCGTTCGGCGCCCCGCAGCCGGTTCCCGGTGGCCCTCGCCGCCGCCGTCCTCGACGCGATCGGCAGCCCCGTGCCGTCCGCGACCGTCTCGTTCACGACTCCCGGCGGGGGGGCGAGCGGCACGTTCCCGGGCGGGGGAGCCTCCGTCAGCATCGCCAGCGATTCCTTCGGCATCGCCGATACGACGCTCACCGCCAACGGCACGTTCGGCTCCTACTCGGTCACCGCGGCCACGGGAGGCGTGGCCACGCCCGTGGTCTTCGCCCTGACCAACGCCGGCTGGTTCGTGTCCCCGACGGGCAACGACGCCAACGACTGCCAGACCGCAGCCACCCCCTGCGCGACTGTGGAGGCGGCGCTGCAGAAGCCCGGCTTCCAACCCTCCGATACCGTCCTCCTCGCCTCGGGCCGCTACGTCGCGATCCCGAACCCGCCCCCCGCGGCGGTGGTCGTGGTCGGAAAGAGCGCCCGGCTCTCGGGGGGCTGGGATGCCACCTTCACCGTCCAGACCGGCCACTCGACGTTCGACGGCCAGGACCTGAGGCCGGCCCTCGTCGTCTCCGTGAGCGCCGCGGAGACGGTGCGCCTGGAACGCCTGATCCTGGAGCACGGACGCAGCGATTTCACCGGAGGGGGCCTGTCCGCCCAGGGAGTGGTCCTGCTCGAAGACTCCGTGGTGGCCCTGAATCGCGCCGACGGCGGGGGCGGGATCCGGAACGCCGGCCTGTTGACGCTCGTCCGCACCCGGGTCGAGGACAACCGGGCCACGGACACCACGGGAGGGGGAATCCTGAACGAGGGGTCACTGTTCGTCACGGGAAGCGCGATCCTCCGAAACCGTGCCCCGGACGGAGGGGGAATCGGAAACGCGGAAGAGGGGAACCTCGTCCTCGAGAACTCGACGGTCAGCGACAACCGGGCGGAGGCAGCGGGCGGCGGGCTCCAGAGCCTGGGGGCCGCGCGCATCAGCAGCGCGACGATCTACGGCAACGCCGCCGTCACTGGCGGCGGAGGGCTCGATCTGGGTGCGCTCGCGTCCCTGCGGCTGCGGAACACCATCGTCGCCGGCAACTCCGCGGCGGCCGCCCCCGATTGCCAGGTGACGAACGCCTTCGAGAGCCTCGGGTACAACCTGTTCGGGAGCGTTCCCGGCTGCCTCCTGCAGCCCGGTCCTGGCGACCTGGGCCCCCTCGATCCGGCCGTCTCTCCGCTCGTGGGCTCGCCCGCCTATCATCCCCTCCTCGAGGGCAGCCCCGCGATTGACGCCGGCGACCCCTCGGGGTGCCAGGGAGAGTCGGGGGCGCTCGACACCGACCAGCGGGGTCTCGCCCGACAAGGCCGCTGCGACATCGGGGCTTACGAGTACGCGCCGGCGGGGCCGCCCGCGCAGGTGCAAGCCCTGGCCGGCACCCCCCAGCGCGCGCCTCTCCTCGCGCAGTTTCCTGAGCTCCTGCAGGCGGCGGTGCTCGACGCGGTGGGCACGCCGGTAGGGGCGGTCGCGGTCGCCTTCCGCGCCCCGGCGAGCGGAGCGAGCGCGACGTTCTCGAATTCCCACTCCTTCACGACCCTCGCCCTCAGCGACGCCGGGGGTATCGCCATCGCCGCCCCCCTGACCGCGAACGGAAGCGGAGGGGAATACCTGGTGCAGGGCGAGGTGCCGGGCGCCCAAAGCGCCGCGTTCTCCCTCGCCAACACCCGCGGGCTGTTCGTGGCCACGACCGGCAACGACGCGAACAGCTGCCTCAGCCCCCCTTCGGCCTGCCGGACGATCAACCGTGCGCTCGTCGGCGTCGAGCCCGGCGAGACCATCCACGTGGCCAGCGGCACCTACACCGATCCGCTCGTTCCCGTCGTCAACCTGCCGGAGCCCGCGGACGTGACCTTCTCCGGGGGCTGGAATCCAGGCTTCTCGGCGCAGAGCGGGTTCTCGACCATCGACGCCCAGGGGATCAACCCCGGGGCCGTGATCCACGGCGTGGTCTCGATGAGACGCTTCATCGTCCAGAACGGGGCCCGCCCGCTCGGGGGATTGGGCGGAGGAGTCGAGAACAGCGGGATCCTGACCCTCGACGAATGCGTGGTCCAGAACAACACCCGCGGGGGCATCTGGAACTCGGGGGGCCTCACCCTGAATCGGAGCGTCGTCCGCGCGAACACCAACGACACGGGCGCCGGGGGGATCGACACCACCGCTTCCTCCACGACGGTCCTGAACGACAGCACGGTGAGCGGCAACCACACGACATCCGACGGAGGCGGCCTGCGACACGGAGGGTCCACGCTCACCCTCAACAACAGCACCGTCAGCGGCAACACGGCCGACGTCGGGGGAGGGGGGATCAGCAATACCATCGCCGGGAGCCTCATCATCAGCAACAGCACCCTCACCGCGAACGTGGGGGGGGGAGGCGGCGGCGGTGTCTACAACACGGCCCCTGCGGTCGCCACGATGAGCAACAGCATCCTCGCCGGCAACACCGGAGGGCTGTCGTTCGGCGGGCCCGACTGTCTGGGAGGGCCGATCACCTCTGTTGGCTACAACCTCGTGGGCATTGTTTCCTGCGTCTTCATGGCCGCCCCCACCGACCTCACCGGCAGCTCCGCCTTCCCGCTCGACGCGAAGGTCGGACCCCTCGCGGACAACGGCGGCCCCACGCCCACCCACGCCCTGCTCCCCGGCAGTCCTGCCATCGACAGCGGGAGCAACGCGATTTGCCCGCCCTCCGACCAGAGGGGTCGTTTCCGCCCGGTCGACGGCGACGGCAACGGCACCGTCGTGTGCGACCGGGGGGCGGTCGAGCAGGGGGCCACGGCGCTGGTGAGCCTCTCGATCAACGACGTGACGGTGACGGAAGGGAACGGCGGCACGATAAACGCCACGTTCACCCTGTCCCTCTCCGCTCCCAGCAGCCGCACCGTCTCGGTCTTCGCCACCTCGTACGACGGCACCGCCACCGCCGGCCTGGACTACGTCGGCTTCTCGGACTCCGTCGTCTTCGCCCCGGGCGTGACGCAGCGGACGGTGGCGGTCCCGGTGATCGGAGACCGGATCAACGAGCCGAGCGAGGTCTTCTCGATCGTCCTGTCGGGGGAGACGAACGCGGTCGTCACCAAGGCGACGGGCGTCGCCACCATCCTCGACAACGACGCCCCCGGCCTCGCGATCACCCCGACCCGGGTCACGGAGCCCGTGACCGGGGTCGCGCTCGCGGTCCTCACCGTCACCCTCGCCCCCCCGAGCGCGGGAACCGTGACCGTGGATTTCGTCACCGGCGACGACACCGCGGTCGCGCCCGGGGACTACCAGAGCGCCTCGGGCACCCTCACGTTCGCGCCGGGAACCACGACCCAGACGATCGGGGTCACCGTCGAGGCGGACGCGCTCCGGGAGGGGCCGGAGACCTTCCTCGTGACCCTGTCGAACGCGACGGGCGGACCGGTGATCGTGGTGCCGCAGGCGACGGTCACGATCGCGGAGCCGGGCAGCTTCTACACGCTCACCCCCTGTCGCGTGCTGGACACGCGCAACCCCGTCTCCGCCTTCGGCGGGCCCGCGCTCCAGGCGGGGACGACTCGCGTCTTCTCGCTGGCCGGCCGATGCGGCATCCCCCCGACGGCTTCGGCAGTGTCCGTGAACCTGACCGTGACCCAGCCCACCGCCGCCGGCAACCTCCGGCTGTACCCGGCCGGATCGCCGGTGCCCACCGTTTCCGCGCTCAACTACGCGGCGGGGGCGACCCGGGGCAACAATGCCCTGGCTTCCCTCAACGGTCTGGGCGAGCTGTCCATTCGTTGCGCCCAGGCGACGGGCACCGCGAACGTGATCCTGGACGTCAACGGCTACTTCGAGTAATCCTCCGAGTCGGCGCTCGGGCCCGACACGAAGGCGGTCCCGGTCGCCGACCGGGGGTCGTGGGTGCACGCACCGACGCCGGAGCTCACGGGCGCGACCGATGGGTATACTCCCCCATGCCCCGCGAAGCCGTCCAGCCGCAGACTCCCACGTGGCTGACCGACGGGTCCGCGTCCGCGGGCGAGGGGCGCCTGCTGCAGCAGAGGCTCGGGCTCTTCGCGGGTATCGCCTTCGCGATCACCGCGGCGTTCTACATCGTGGGCCAGGCGCTGGCCGCGCTGGGGCAGGAGAAGCCACTCCCCCCGGCCGGACATGCCACCCTCTCGACGATGATCCTTCTGGAAGGCGTCACGTGGTTCTACTGCCGGGGCGGGGCGCGGCCGGAGAGCCGGCTGCGAGCCGAGCGCGTCGTGCACATCCTCCGCCAGGTGCTGGGCGCCCTCCACGAGGCCCACGGTGTCGGCCTCGTCCACCGGGACGTGAAGCCCTCGAACGTGATGCTGTGCGAGCGCGGGGGCCTCTTCGACGTCGCGAAGGTCGTGGACTTCGGCCTCGTGAAGGACCAGGACGCCGCCGACGGCCTCACCCACGACGGAACCCTGGTGGGCACCCCGCTCTACCTCGCGCCGGAGGCGATCCGCACGTCGGGCGCCGACGCGCGCTCCGACCTCTACTCCACTGGCGCCCTCGGCTACTTCCTGGCCACCGGGCAGCACGTGTTCGGGGGCAAGACCGTCATCGAGATCTGCGGCCACCACCTGCACACCCCGCCGGTGCCGCCGTCGGCGCGACTCGGCCGCCCCTTTCCCCGCGACCTCGAGGCGTGGATTTTGGCCTGCCTGGAGAAAGACCCCGCGCGCCGCCCCCCGACCGCGGGCGCGGCGCTCGCCGCCCTCGAGCGGTGCCCCCTGGACGAGGCGTGGAGCCAGGAGCGAGCTCGCGCCTGGTGGGCGGACAAGGGCAGGGGGCTCCGAGCCGCGCGTCACCAGAGCGCGCCCGAAGCGACCGTGACCACGCTGTCCGGCCTCGTCCCCCTGCGCACGCCCGCCTCCGAGCGCCCGGGCTAGCGGGGGGGCGCCGGGAGAGTGGCCGTCAGCGCTCCGCGTCGATGGGAGCCCCGAGCGCCGCCCGGTCGGCGAGAACCAGGGCCCGGTCCTGATCCACCCGCCCGGCGGGAATGGAGGGGTCGCCGGCGCGCAGGCGCACGAGCATTCCCGCCTTCTCGGCACCGGTCACCAGCCACAGGACGCGCCGGGCGCGGTCGAGGGCGGGGTAGGTCAGGGTCAGACGGCGTCGCCCCATGTACACGCCGGTGGGGGCGACGTCCGCGTCCGTGACCTGGAGCACGGGATCGCCCGGCACGAGCGACGCCGTGTGCCCGTCCGGGCCCAGTCCGAGATGGACGAGGTCGAGCACGGGCGGCGACCCCGCGACCTGGCGAAGGGTCTGGGCATAGAGGGTGGCCGCGGCATCGAGATCCGGCGATTCCACGGGCATGGCATGGACCTGCTCCGGGCGCAGGGGGGCCAGCGCGAGCAGGCTCTCGCGGAGGTGGGTCAGGTTCCGGTCGGGGTGTCCCTCGGGGGCCACCCGCTCGTCCACCTGCAGCACGTGCACGCCCTCCCAGGGGACCTCCTCGCCGGCGAGGGCCCGCAGCATCGCCCACGGGGTGCGGCCGCCGCTCACGGCCACCGCAAAGCGTCCGCGCGCGGCCACCGACGTCCGGGCATCGGCGGCGATGATCGCCGCCCCCTCCTCGGCGACCGCATCGGCATCGGCGAGCACTTCGAGCTTCACGGGCCGGTTCTCGCGCCCCCGCGTTTCGTCACGAGGGTTTCTTGAGCTTCCGGTAGCGGCGGATCAGGCTGTTCGTCGAGCTGTCGTGGCCGAGCGCGGGCTCCGCCTCGCGCTCGAGCTCCGGGATGATGCGCTGGGCCAGCACCTTGCCCAGCTCGACGCCCCACTGATCGAAGGAATCGATGCTGCCAGATGGACCCCCTGGGTGAAGACGCTGTGCTCGTAGAGGGCCACGAGCTTGCCCAGCACCTCGGGGGTGAGCCGCTCCGCGAGGATCGTGTTGGACGGGCGGTTGCCTTCGAAGACGCGGTGGGGCACGAGCCAGTCCGGCGTGCCCTTCCGCCTTGACCTGCTCGGGCCGTCTTGCCGAAGGCCAGCGCCTCGGCCTGGGCGAAGACGTTGGCCAGGAGCATGTCGTGATGCCGGCCGAGCGGGTTGAGCGGCTGGACGAAGGCGATGAAGTCGCAGGGGATGAGCCTCGTCCCCTGGTGGATCAGCTGGTAGAACGAGTGCTGGCCGTTCGTTCCCGGCTCGCCCCAGTAGACGGGGCTGGTCTCGTAGCGCGACTTCGGTCCCTTCGAGCGTGACGTGCTTGCCGTTGCTCTCCATCGTCAGCTGCTGGAGGTAGGCGGGGAATCGCTTCAGGTACTGCTCGTACGGCAGCACGGCCACGGTCTGGGCGCCGAAGAAGTTGTTGTACCAGACGGCGAGAAGGCCCATGAGCACCGGCAGGTTGCGGTCGAAGGGGGCGGTGCGGAAGTGCTCGTCCATCTGGTGGAAGCCGTCGAGCATGGCGCGGAAGTTCTCGGGGCCGACGGCGAGCATCGTGGAGAGCCCGATCGCCGAGTCCATCGAGTAGCGCCCGCCCACCCAGTCCCAGAACCCGAACATGTTGGCGGTGTCGATGCCGAACTTCGACACTTCCGCCGCGTTGGTCGAGACCGCGACGAAGTGCCGGGCCACGGCCTTCGCGTCGCCGCCCAGGCCGGCGAGAGACCAGGCGCGGGCGGTGTGGGCGTTGGTCATCGTCTCCAGCGTCGTGAACGTCTTCGAGGAAACGATGAAGAGCGTCTCCGCGGGGTCGAGGTCGCGCATCGCTTCCGCGAAGTCGGTGCCGTCGACGTTGGAGACGAACCGGAAGGTCAGGGCGCGGTCGCTGTAGTGCTTGAGCGCCTCGTAGGCCATCACCGGTCCGAGGTCCGAGCCGCCGATGCCGATGTTGACCACGTTGCGGATGCGCTTGCCGGTGTGGCCCTTCCACGCGCCGCTGCGCACGCGGTCGGAGAAATCGGCCATCTTGTCGAGCACGGCGTGCACGTGGGGCACGACGTTCTCGCCGTCCACGACGATGGAGGCTCCCTTCGGGGCGCGCAGGGCCACGTGCAGGACGGCCCGCTTCTCCGTGACGTTGATCTTCTCCCCCCGGAACATGGCGTCGATCCGGGCCCGCAGGCCGGACTCCTCGGCCAGTCGGAGCAGGAGCCTGAGGGTCTCGTCGGTGACGCGATTCTTCGAGTAGTCCAGATAAAGGCCCGACCGCCTCCGCGGTCAGGCGCTCGCCGCGCCGGGGATCGCTCGGCGAAGAGCATCCCGGAGATGCAGCCTCCGGACCTTCTTGTGATGGGCGCCGAGGGCCTTCCAGGCCGGGCGCTGGATGAGGGGTTTTGGCCGTGCCGCCATCGGCGCGCCCTTGCCTAGCCGGCCTTCTGGAGGACTTCGCTCTTCGACGCGATCACCCCATCAGCTCGTTCCAGGACTTGACGAACGACTTGGCCCCTTCGTCCTGGAGCTGGGCGCGCCAGGGCGTCGACGTCGATGCCGGCCTGGGCGAAGCGCGCAGCACCTCTTCGCAATCGCCTCCGTCCGCCGGCAGGATCGACCCGAGCTCGCCGTGCTCGGCGAGGGCCTTCAGCGTGCCCTCGGGCATGGTGTTCACGGTGAAGGGCGCGGCCAGGGCCTTGACGTACAGGATGTCGGAAGCTTGAGGGTCCTTGGTGCCCGTGCTCGCCCACAGGAGCCGTTGGGGGCGGGCGCCCGTGTTGTAGGCGCGCTGCCAGCGGGGGGAGCCGAGCAGGGCGCGGTAGGCCTTGTAGGTGCGCTTGGCGACGGCGATGCCCAGCTCGTTGCGCGGGGCGTCCGGCGCCTTGGCCGCGACCGCGGTGTCCCAGCGACTGACGAACAGCGAGGCCACGGAGCCCACCTCCGGCTTGAGCCCCGCCTCGATGCGGCGCTCGATGCCGCGCATGAACGCGTCCGCCGCGGCCAGGTAGTGCTCGCGGGAGAAGAGGAGCGTGACGTTGACGGAGATTCCGGCGAAGATCGCCTCCTCGATGGCGGGGAGACCCTCCCGGGTGCCGGGAATCTTGATGAGCACGTTGGGTCGCGCCGCTCGTGCGAACAGTTCCTTGGCGGCGGCGAGGGTCCTGGCCGTGTCGTAGGCGAGGAGGGGGGACACCTCGAGCGACGCCCACCCGTCCACCCCGTCGGTCCGGTCCCAGATGGGTCGAAACAGGTCCGCGGCCCGGGTGATGTCCTCGAGCCCGAGCTCGAAGAAGAGCGCCTCGCCGGATTTCCCCTGCCCCAGCTTTTCGCGGATCGCGGCATCGTAGGCGGGGCTGCTCTTGATCGCGTGATCGAAGATGGTGGGATTCGAGGTGAGGCCGGTGACGGAGAGCTCGTCGATGTAGCGCTTGAGGGTGCCGTTGTCCAGCATGTCCCGGGTGATGTTGTCGAGCCAGAGGCTCTGGCCCAGGTTGTGCAGTAATTGCGTGGCCTTCATCGTGTCACCTCGCCGGCCCCGGTCCTGTTGCCGGCACCTATATAAGGATACCCGCGGCCGGCGTCCTCGTCTGGAACCGGCCGGGCCGCACGGCGCGAGGTAGAATCGCTCGTCCCTTGACCCTCGCAGGCGGCAGCAAGCTCGGCCCTTACCAAATCGTCGCGCCCCTGGGGGCGGGAGGGATGGGCGAGGTCTACCGCGCCCGCGACTCCAAGCTCGACCGCGACGTGGCAGTGAAGGTGCTGCCCACGCACCTGAACGAGAGTCCCGACGCCCTCCTCCGCTTCGAACGCGAGGCCAAGGCGGTGGCCGCCCTCTCCCATCCGAACATCCTGGCCATCCACGATTTCGGCACCCACGAGGGACGGGCCTACGCGGTGATGGAGCTGCTCGAGGGCGAGACGTTGCGCGAGCGGCTCCGGGGCGGGGCGCTGCCGCTGCGCAAGGCCGTCGAGTCCGGTGCCCAGATCGCGCGGGGGCTGGCCGCCGCGCACGAGAAGGGCATCGTCCATCGGGACCTGAAGCCGGAGAACGTCTTCCTGACCCACGATGGGCGCGTGAAGATCCTGGACTTCGGTCTCGCCCGGACGGGAGCGACGGTCGGAACGAGCGAGATCAGCTCGCCCACCCTCACGCGTCAGACCGATCCGGGGACGGTGCTCGGGACCGCGGGCTACATGTCGCCGGAGCAGGTGCGGGGTAAGGACGCCGACCACCGCTCCGACCTCTTCTCTCTCGGCTGCGTCCTCCACGAGATGCTCACCGGGAAGCGCGCGTTCGCCCGGGAGACCGGGGCCGAGACCATGGCCGCGATCCTCAAGGAGGACCCGCCCGAGATCGCCGACTCCGGGGTGGCCGCACCTCCTCCGCTGGAGCGTCTCGTGCGCCACTGCCTGGAGAAGCGTCCCGAGGAGCGCTTCCAGTCGGCGAGGGACGTGGCCTTCGATCTCGAGACGATCCTGACCCCGAGCGACCGGAGCGGAGCGGCGCTCGCGGGGGGTACCCGCGTGGGCGAACCCCGATCGAAGGCCGCCCGCCTCGCCCTCGCCGCGGCCGCGCTCGGGACCGCGCTCGCCCTGGGCCTCTGGCTCGGCCGTCGCGCGGGCGTCGGCGCCGTTCGGACCGGCGGGGAGCCGTCGTTCACCCGGCTCACGTTCAGCCAGGGCTCAATATGGGCGGCGCGCTTTGCACCGGACGGCAAGACCGTCGTCTACTCGGCGGCCTGGGACGGCCAGCCCATCCGGCTCTTCACCACCCGCACCGACAGCACCGAGTCCACCCCCCTGAACCTGCCGGACGCCCACTTGTTATCCATGTCGTCGTCCGGCGAGCTCGCCGTCTCTCTCGGCCATCGCTACGAAGGATGGATGGGCGAGGGCACGCTCGCCCGCACGCCGCTCCTCGGCGGCGGCGCGCGACCCGTGCTGGAAGGCGTGCGGGAGGCCGACTGGGCGCCCGACGGCTCGGAGCTCGCCATCGTGCGGCGGGTGGGCGGCCTCGAGCGTCTCGAGTTCCCGCCGGGAAAAGTCCTCTACGAGACCGGCGGCTGGGTGAGCCACGTCCGGTTCTCGCCGAAGGGCGACCGCATCGCCTTCCTGGACCATCCCATCTGGGCCGACGACATCGGATCGGTCAACGTGGTCGACCGGACGGGCCACCGGACGACCCTGACCAGGGGGCCTTCGCTCTCCATGCGGGGTCTTGCCTGGTCCCCCGCCGGCGACGAGATCTGGTTCACCTCGGTGGGGAGCACCGACGACAAGGCTCTGCGGGCCGTCGACCTGTCGGGTCGCGAGCGGCTCCTGCTCGCGGGGCCCACGGACCTGCTTCTCCTCGACGTCTCCCGCGAAGGCCGGCTGCTCCTGGGCCGGGAAACGACCCTCCGTTACGTCGAGGCGCTCGTCCCCGGCAGCGCCCGGCCCCGCGATTTCTCCATCCGGCTGAACTCGATGGCCCGGAGCATGCCCGCAGACGCGAGGACCCTCGTCGTGACCGACCAGTCCAGCGCGGGCTACGCGGTTTTCCTGCGCCCGATCGACGGATCCCCTCCGGTCCGCCTCGGCGAGGGCGACGGCTACGGCCTTTCCCCCGATGGACGATGGGTCCTCGCGCTCACCCCCCTGTTGCCGCGCCGGATCCTGATCCACCCCACCGGGCCCGGCCAATCACGGGAGCTGCCCAACCCCGAGGGGCTCCGCCCCGACTTCATGCGCTGGCTCCCGGACGGTCGCATCGTCATGTGGGCGCGGGACCGGGGACACCGCCGCGGTTACCTTCTCGATCCCAAGGGTGGGCCGCCGCGCCCGTTCACCGACGAGGGTGTCGAGCCCGTCCGCTACTGGGCCACTCCGATCTCCCCCGACGGCACTCGGGTGATGGCCCGCGACGCCCAGGGCCGCGTGAGCGCGTATCGGGTCGACGGCGGACCGCCGGAGCCGATCCCCGGCCTCTCCCCGCTCGACCTCCCCCTCGAATGGTCCGGCGACGGCCGCGCCGTGTTCGTCACGCGCCTCGGGGACCTGCCCTGGCGGATCCGCCGCCACGAGCTCGGGAGTGGGCGCGAGACTCCGCTGACGGACATAGCCCCCGGCCAGATGGCCGGGGCCCGGCTGAGCTGGGTCTTCCTCACTCCCGACGGCCGCTTCTGGACCCACAGCTACTCGCGCCTGCTCCTCGACCTGTACGCGGTGGACGGGGTGCCGTAGATGCGAAACCTAGGAGGACATCCCGGGGACGGAGTCCCCGTCCCGTCGTGCTTCTGCGAGCTCCTTGATCCTCCGTGATGCCCGGTTCCCGAAGTCCAGCGACGCCTCGTAGAAGTCCTCGCCACGGTAGAGCTCGGCAAAGTCCCCGATCTCGATCGAGAGCAACGTAGCGCCGGCGTGATCGGCCAGGGAGTAGGTGTAGCCGACGTCATAGGAGGCCGGCGGAAGGGACCAGGTCGACCCGTAGAGGGCCAATCGCAGGCGCCGGTACGGTTCGAAGGCGGTGACGGTCAGCCTGGTGTAGCCGCCATCCAGTCGCCTCCAGAGGAGCTCGCTCCCCAGCGTCAGCGAGTCGCCGTCGTACTCGTCGGGCAGGTCGTCCCACTCTCCGATGCACCGCAGGGTGGTCAAGACCGCCCAGACCGCCGACGCGGGCGCGTCGATGGAAACGGACGTCCTCACCACGAGGGGCCGGTCCGTGCCCAGGGTGCTCGGGCTCAAGGCTGGAGCCACGTCAGGAAGACGTGCTGGGTGTCGAGGTACTTGCCCGCAGCCTGGAGAAGGGGGAGCAGGGCCTGGGTGAGGGCGAACGTGCCCACCGCATTCGCAGCCAGCGTGGCCTCGTAGCCGTCCGCCGTCTCCTGTCGGGTCGCGGGGAGCCCGCCCACGTTGTTCACGAGAACGTCCAGGCGGTGGACCCGGTCCCGAACGCGCCGGGCCAGGCGCTGGTTGCCGCCGACCGTCTCGTGGTCGGCGTCCAGGAAGACCAGGTCCGGGTGACCCGCGGCGCGGCGCAGCCTCTCCAGGGCCTCCAGGCCGCGACCAGGGTCGCGGCCGGTGATGAGCACCCGGGCCCCCCGGGCCGCGAGCCCTTGCGCGGTGAAATAGCCGATGCCGGCCGCCCGTTCGACACGGTCCTGAGCACCGCCCCCCCTTTTTCACGAGCCCCCCTCACCTTCCAGTCGATCGGAGGCCCCCGATTTCGACAGGGAAAGTGACTACGACGACGGGGACCAGCGTAGCCGGCGATATATGCCAGGGCCTGTCATGTAAGGGGCGAGGTGCGTCGGCGGGCGCCACCTCTCGTGGCGCCCACCCCGGTGGGTCTTGTCTACTTGTACTCCCCCTGGCATTCGTAATTGATCTTGCCGTCAGCCTGGACCGTGACGTTGCAGGTGCCCTTGCCCTTCACGGCATTCATCTTCCCGGTACCGCCGATGAGCTCCCACTTGTGATTGGAGATCTTCTCCGGCTTGCCGTCCTTCGTGATCGTGTTGAACTCGTACTTGTAGTAGGCCTTGTCTCCGTTGGCCATCGTGTCGACGTAGGTGCCGGAGCTCTGCGAGGTATTCCCGCTGACCACGTCGGTGCCGGTGCCCACGCCGTCCTTGGCGGCGACCCCGCCGATCTGCCACGGTTTGGTCCATGTGCACTTGACCTGGCTGACGGAATAGGCGTGGTCGGGCTGCCCTTCGACCGGAAGGGCATGGAGCGCACTGGGGGGGCTGCAAACGAGCGACCCGGATATCTTCGCGCCCTCCGCCGTGGCAACGACGGGAAGGAGCAAGGCCACGGCGAGCAAGGGACCGGACTTGGACATGTGCGCCTCCTTTTTCTGTTGAGTGTGCACACCGGTCTACACCCGCGGGGACCGAAACGCAAGGATCTCGATGCCGGTCAGGGCCTCTTCGGGGTAATCTCGTGGTCGAGATCGAGGTGCCCACCGGGGGGGCGATGATCTGGCGGAGCTTGTTCGACGATTCCTGCCGTCAGAAGATGCTGGCCCGCCTGCGAGGCTTGAAGCCCGACGCGCCCCGGCGCTGGGGGCGCATGACGGCCCCCCAGATGGTCGCTCATCTCACGGACCAGATGCACCACGCCCTGCGGGACTGCCCGGTCGCGCCCAGGCGAGGCGTGCTGCGGTGGCCGCCGGTTCGCTTCGCTTCGATCTACCTCGTGCCCTGGCCCAGGGGCCGCGTCCGGGGGCCGGCCGAAGCGTTTCGAAGCCAGCCGACGTCATGGGAAGCGGACATGGCGGCGCTCGAAGCGCTCGTGGCGCGGTTCGTCGCCCAGGGACCGGCCAGCGACTGGCCGGACCACGCGCTGTTCGGTCGCATGACCGGACGAGACTGGGGCGTGTTCGTCCACAAGCACTTCGATCACCATCTGCGCCAGTTCGGTGCCTGACGGAGGCCGAGGGCAGGTTCAGCGCTGGCCTCGAGATCCCCTTGACCCGCCTGATTGCCTGCCCTAGTCTTCCCGACGCTCGCCCCATGAGAGGTCCTCGTTCGGTGACCCGGTTTCTGCTTCGTCTGGCCCCCGCGCTGGCGGTGGCGATGCCCCTGGCCGTCGCGGCCAACGACCTACCGCCGCACTGGCCCCAGTTCCGCGGACCGGACGGGGCGGGAGTGGCCGAGGGCCGGCAGGCACCCCCGGTGGAGTTCGGTCCCGAGAAGAGCCTCCTCTGGAAGACGCCGCTACCCGCCGGCCACTCCTCGCCCGCCATCTGGGGCGAGCGGATCTTCCTGACCGGCTATCACCCCGAGGAGAGGCGGCTGGAGACGTTGTGTCTCGATCGCGTGACCGGGCGCATCCTCTGGCGGCGCCCGGTGCCCACGGAGAGCATCGAGCCGGTCTACCCCACCAGCAATCCCGCCGCCTCCACCCCCGTGACCGACGGGAAGTCGGTCTTCGTCTACTTCGGCTCGTACGGTCTCGTCGCCTACGACTTCGAAGGCCGGGAGCGCTGGAGCCGGCCGCTTCCCATGGTCAAGACGCGGAGGAACCAGGGGAGTGGCACGTCTCCGGTCCTCGCCGGCGACCGGCTGCTCCTGGACGTGCATCTCGAGAAGGAGTCCTACCTGCTCGCGGTTCGCACCGAGAGCGGAGAGACCGCCTGGAAGGCTCCCAAGCCCGAGTTCAACGGCGGGTGGTCCACACCGGTCGTCTGGAGGGAAGGCGAGGAGACCCTGGTCGGCGTCCTCAACCCGGGCCGGTTCACCGCCTACACCCTTCGCGACGGCAGCGAACGGTGGTGGGTCGGCGACATTCCCCAGCAGACCTGCTCCACCCCGGTGATCGGCGACGGAGTCCTCTTCCTGAGCGTGAGCGGATCGCAGGGGGAACGCGACAACGTCACCCTCCCGCCCTCCTTCGACGAGATGATCGCCCGCTACGACCAGAACGGGAACGGCCAGGTCGAGACCGACGAGATCCCGGAAAAGCTGCTGGTCACGGACCGTCAGGCCGGCGACGGTGCGGGCAACATGTCCCTCCGGCGAATGCTGTCGTTCTTCGCCGAAGGCGGGAAGGCGCCCACCACCTACGATCGCGCCCAGTGGGACGCCGTCCTCAAGGCATCGACCGCGGTCCTGCAGGGGCCCATGATGGACAGCGCCGTCCTTGCCGTTCGCGTCGGAGGCAAGGGCGACGTCACAAAATCACATATCGGATGGACGGAGTCGCGCGGGGTTCCGGAGGTCCCTTCCCCCCTGCTCTACAAGGACCGCCTCTACCTCGTGAAGAGCGGCGGGATCGTCCTCTCGCGGGAGGCGGCCACCGGCAGGACCGTCTTTCAGAGCCGACTGGGCGCGCCGGGCGGCTACTACGCCTCCCCCGTCGCCGCGCACGGCCGGATCTACGTGGCCTCCGACCTGGGGACGGTCACGGTCTTCGAAGCCAAAGACACCCTCGAGGTCCTCGCTCGAAACGAGCTGCCGGAGCCCATCCTGGCCACCCCCGCGATCGTGGACGGCAAGATCTACGTGCGCACGCTCTCGCATCTGTACGCGTTCGGCTCGGCACCGAAGCCCCCGTCCCGGTAGCCGGGCATGATCGCGAAGCTCGTGCCCCTCGTTCGGCCTTATCTCGCGCGGGACGAGGACGAGACCACGGCACGCCTCCTGCGTGATCTGCGAGGGGCCCGTCGGCGCGGGCACCTCACGCTTCCGGAGCTCGTGGCCGTCTGCCGCTGGAAATCGCCGCGGGCGATCTGGCACGTTCGGAGCAACACGCCGGGGGCGGTGAGGAACGCCACTCGACGGGCGCTGCAGTCGCGCGACGAGGAGCGTCGTGTCCGGGCGTTCATCGAGCTCAACGGCGTGTCCGTTCCCATGGCCTCGGCCGCCCTCATGCTGCTCGACCCGCGCCGCTACGCGGTGATCGACATTCGCGTCTGGCAGCTCCTTCATGACCGCGGGTACGTTGCCGGGAACCGGGCCGGCGTGGGCCTGGGGATCGCTCATTGGGTGCAGTTCCTGGCCATCGTCCGGGAGCTCGCCGCCCGCCTGGGCGCCACCGCCCGGCAGGTGGAGAGGGCCCTGTTCGAGATCCATCGCCGAGGCCAACGAGGGACGCTCTACGGGCGGAAGCGGGGGCGCTCCGAACGGAAGAGGGGGCGCCGCACGTAATAGAAGAATGCCCGGAGACGAGGTTGACCCGACTCGGTCCGGAATGGGTAGAACGGTAGCGCTCGACTCGTTCCAGAACGAGTTGAGCGGGCGGCCCTAGGGAAGGTCCAGCGCGCGGCGGAAGCAGGCCGTCGCGCTGCGGATGTCGCCTTGTCCGTCTGCGACCAGGCCCAGGTAGTGAAAGGCGTACCCGTTGTCGGGAACCTGGGTCACGAGCCTCTCCAGGGTCGAGACCGCCTCGGGCCGATCTCCCAGCTTCGCGCAGCAGAGCCCCCGCAGGAAGCAAACGGGAAGCGCGTCCCGGAGCGGGGGCACCAGGCGGTCGAGGAGCCATCGCGCGTCCTCGATCCGGCCTCCATCGAGGAGACTACGGATCCCCTCGTACGCCGGTAACGAGTCGGTCACGGGAACACCCAGGGGCCCTTTCATGAGCGGCCTCCCCTTCTTGCTGCGAGGAGGTACGGTGCCCGTCACGGGCAGGCTGTGCCCTGCGTCACAATATTTGACATGACCGCAGGCCCGGGTCCCCGGTAGCCTGGCCGTCGCGTTCGCACGGGCGGTCACCGCGGCCGGCCCGCCCCGCCGCCGGCGCCCTAAGCCCGCCGCACGCCGATCGCGAACGCGCAGGCGGGGTTCTCGACGAGCAGGGTCCGAGTCTGCGCGGCGTCGAGCCCCCGCTCCTGCAGGGCCGCGGTGAACGACTCCAGCAGGAACGAATAGCCGCGGTAGCTCCCTCCCCCGGGCTCGCCGACGCGGTACCACCCGGCGTCCTGCGAGACGAGGATCTGCCGGAGGTGGCCCCGCCGGACGAGGTCCGCCACCGCGTCGGCATGCGCAGAGGCGGTATGGGGACCGATCCCGTCCAGCTCGACCCAGGCCCCGGCGGCCGCCGCCGCGGCCTGGAGCGTGCGACTCTGCTCGTTCTGCGCGTGGACCCAGATGTAGGCCGACGGCCCGACGCCCTCGCCGGCGAGCGTCCCCAGGATGTCCCGGGCCGCCGCGCCGTCCCCCGTGTGGACAGCGATCGTCAGGCCGGTGGCGAGGTGGCAGCGGCCCGCCGCCACCACGAGCTTGCGGTCGATTTCCGACAGCGAGCCCGAGTCGACGCCGATCTTCAGAAAACCGGGCCGGATGCCCGTGCCGTCGATCCCGTCGCTCGCCTCGGCGATCCATCGCGCCGCCAGCTCGGAGGCGCTCTCGCGCCAGGCGTGGGCCGGGACGTAGCGGTCCCTCACCGCCCCGTAGTAGCCGGTGTTGGTGAGGATGTGGAGACCGGTGGCCTCGGACAGCCGGCGGAGGAGGACTGGATCGCGGCCCAGGAATGCGGGCGTGCATTCGACGAGGGTCCGCAGGCCGATGCGCTTGGCCCCCTCCAGGTACGGCAGGGCCACCCGGAATACGTCGTCCGCGCGGTAGCGGTCGGGGCTGACGCGGTCGGCGCCGATGAAATCGACGAGCACGTGCTCGTGCACCAGGGTCAGGCCGAGGTCCGAGGCGGCCACGGAGCCGAGCACGGTCTGCACTTTCGGCGGATCCGTGGGCGCGGCCAGGACGGGGGCGGCCAGGGGCAGGGTGGCGAGGAACGCGCGGCGGTCCATGCCGGAACGATACTGCGCAGTTACGGCGAGGGCGTGGTCAGGGCCGGGGTCGGCCCCGGGTCGAGACCGTTGAGAGTCCGGGCGACACGGAACAGGTCGCCCGTCCGGTAGAAATCCACCGCGAGGATGTTCGGGAGCCTGTCCCGTTCCTTCTCGCACTGTCGGGCCCGGCCGAGCAGGAAATCGTAGGCGTTGACGATAGCCGCGTTCGTGGGCTTGGGCATGGGCGTCGTCTCGATCCAGTGGTTGATCTGGAAGAGCGAGCCCGACGTGCCACCGCGATTGGGCACGCAGGAGAAGTCGGCGGGCTTGTGGAAGGCGTAGGGCGTCTCCTGGATCGTCTCGAAGGCCGGGTGCATCCAGCCCACGCCCGGCTTCCCGGATTCGAGGAAGACGATCAGGCGCTGCCGGGAGTCGGCCATCTGCCGAAGCGTGGGCCACGGCGGCCGCGGCCCCCCTCGGTAGACGAGGCCCTCGAGGCCGCTCTCCACGAAGGCCGCCTCCATCTCCGCGGGCGACACGTAGTCCTCTATGACGACGAGCACGATCTCGCCGGGGTTGGCGATCAGGAACTCCCGCACGGCGCGCAGCCACGGCTCCAGGGGCTGGGCCCCCAGCTCGCAGAACCCGTGGCAGACGTAGAGGCCGCGCGGACCCTCGGGCGGCCCCGTGAGCCGGGACCGGATGCGCTCCGCGGCAAGGATGCCCTCCGCCCCCACCGCCTTCTGCATCTTCGCGAGCATGGCCGGGTCGCCGCTCAACTCGGTCTTGACCCGGCCGGCCACCGGGACCCCGGCGTGCACGTCGAAGAGCAGCGCCCGGACCCCGTCCTCGAGCTGGCCGGCCACGCCCCGCTCCTGCTGGGGGAACATCCAGTCCGGGGCGTCCACCGCCGACATGGCGTTGTGGGTGCCGGGAAGCACCACCTCGTCGAGGCGACGGTCGCACAGGCGCTCGTCGCCGTTGCAGCCTCGCGTCACCCGGACGATTCCCGGCTCGGGGGGTCGGCCCAGCCAGGCCACCCCCGCGGCCAGCGCCACCGCGACCCCGAGTACGAGGGTCGCGCGGCGCCTCTCGCGGCGCCCGAAGCCCCCGCCCGCGGCCGCTTCCTCCTCGTGTACCTTGCGGACCACCAGGCGGAAGAGCTCCTGCAGCCCCACGAAGGCGAGAGCCGTCCCGCCGACGAGGGTGACGAGCTCCACGGCCGCCGCGGGCCGCAGGACCGTGAGGACGCCCCCGGTCAGGAGGACGGCGCCGTGGAGCAAGCGGACCCCGGTGGAGGCCTGAGGCTCGCGGAGCCACGACCAGGCTCGTTGCAGCGCCTCCGGAATCAAGGCACGCCCGACCAGCGACTGGGCGGCGGAGGAGAAGACGAGCCCTACTCCGGCGAGCAGGAAAGCGAGCTGGCGCAGGCCGTGGGCGAAGGCGTCGAAAAGACCGGCGGCCGCCTGCCGCGCGACCTCTTGCTCCGGGATCGAGCTGACGAGCTCGCGTCCCAGGGGGAGCAGAAGCACGAGGACGAGGCCCGCGAGGACGAGGTCGAGGGCTGCCCGGCGCAGGGCTTCCGCGCGCCGGGAGGCGAAGGCGATGCCCAGGACGAGCAGCACGAGGCCGCCGAGCATCAGGGCGCGCGCGGTCCACGCCAGCCGGCGGCCGTACTGCCAGAGGTCGAGGATGAACCGCGTGGCGCGGCTTTCGCCGAGGGAGGCGATCACGGTGGGGAGATTCGGCGGGATGCGCGCGGCCAGGGCCGGGCTCGCGTTGGCGAGGGCCCCGCGGAGGATCACGTCCACGTCGGGGACGGAGAGAAGCAGGTTGCGCCCACCCTGGGAGAGGGCGCTGGCGTGCGCGCCGCGAGCGGCGGTGCGGACGATGGCCTGGAAGGCGTCGGAAGAGACGACGCCGTGCGCGGTGGCGACGAGGACGGGCCGGACGGCCACCAGGTCGGGCCTCTCGCGGATCGCCTCGTCCGCGATGCGCTGGGCTACGAAGGCCGACACGCGCGGGTCGCTGAGGCTGCTGGCCAGGCGGTCGGCGAAGGCGTCGCTCTCGAAGAGCCCCCGGCGGATCTGGCCGAGGGCCGCGCCGGAGGCCAGGGCCACCACGCCGAGCACGGCCAGCAGGTGGGCGGCCCAGCTCCTGAGCCCTGCGCCGGGCGGACTCGCGGACATTTCTCTATCCCTTCCGGGGTCCTGGCCGGGCGGTCAGGTACTGCGGCGGCCAGGGGTGGGCATCATAGCCGTACTGGAGGGCGGCATGGAGCGTGAGGTAGGGATCGACGAGGTGGGGCCGGGCCATCACCACGAGGTCGGCGCGGCCCGCGGCGAGGATCGTGTTGGCCTGGTCGGCGTTCTGGACGTTCCCGACCGTCATCGTGGGGATGCCCGCTTCCAGACGGATCTCCTCGCTGAACGGCACCTGGAACATGCGCCCGTAGACCGGCCGCTGGTCGGGGACGGTCTGGCCCCCGGACACGTCGATCGCGTCCACCCCGTGCGCCTTGAAGAGCCGGCCGAGCGCCACGCGGTCTGCGCTGGAGAGCCCGTCCTCCTTCCAGTCGGTGCCCGAGATGCGGACCGAGATCGGCTTCTCTGCCGGCCACGCTGCCCGCACGGCCTCGAACACTTCCAGGGGATAGCGGAGGCGATTCTCGATCGGCCCGCCGTATTCGTCCTTTCGATGGTTGGTGAGGGGCGAGAGGAACGTGGCCAGCAGGTACCCGTGGGCCATGTGCAGCTCGAGCATGTCGAAGCCCGCTTCCTCCGCCATCCCCGCCGCCCGCGCGAACTCCTCGCGTACCCGGTCCATGTCCGCGCGGGTCATGGCCCGGGGAACGGGCCAGCCGACGTCATAGGGGATGGCCGAGGGGGCCAGGAGCTCCCACCCGCCCTCGGGCAAGGGGGCGTCGCCCTCCCAGGGACGGGTACAGGAGCCCTTGCGTCCCGCGTGGGCGAGTTGCAGACCGATCCGCGCCGGCGAGCGCCGGTGGACGAAGTCCACGACCCGCTTCCAGGCGGGGACGTGCTCGGGCTTGTACATGCCCGCGCACCAGGGCGTGATGCGGCCCTCCCGCGAGACGTGCGTGGCCTCGGCGAACACCAGGCCGGCGCCTCCGATGGCGCGGCTGCCCAGGTGCACGAGGTGCCAGTCGTCCACGGTGCCGTCCTCGGACGAGTACTGGCACATCGGCGAGACCACGATGCGGTTGGCGAGGCGCAGGCCGCGCAGGCGGAAGGGCTGGAAGATCGGGGGGGCGGTGGAGGTTTCCGGCGACTCCGGGTGCGGGCTCTCCCGCGCGAAGCGCTCGGTGACCGCGGCCACGAGCCCGGGGTCGCGCTGGGCGAGGTTGTCGTAGGTGATGCGCTTGCTGCGCGTGAGCAGGCTGAACGTGAAGGTCAGGGGATCGAGCTCCAGGTAGCGCGCGGAGCTCTCGAACCACTCGCGGCTCGTCCGGGCCGCGGTCTGCAGCCGCCCCACCTCCGGCTTCCGGACGTCCTCGTAGGCCTGGAGAATTTCCACGAGCGGGCGCCCCGAATGGTCGCGGAGGGCGCCCGCGAGAGCAATCGCGTCTTCCATGGCCATCTTCGTTCCAGAGCCGATGGAAAAATGCGCGGTATGGGCGGCGTCGCCCACGAGCACCATGTTGCCGTGATGCCAGCGCTCGTTGCGGATGGTCGGGAAGCTCCGCCAGACGGAACGGTTCGTGAGCAGCCGGTGGCCGCGCAGTTCGTCGGCGAACACCTTCGAAAGGTAGTCGACGGTCGCCTCTTCGTCCGCGCGGTCGAGGCCCGCCGCCTTCCAGACCTCCTCCCGGCACTCCACGATGAAGGTCGAGGTCTTCTCCTCGAACGGATAGGCGTGCACCTGGAAGAGGCCGTGCGCGGTCTCCTTGAACACGAACGTGAAGGCCTCGAAGCGCAGGTCGGTGCCGAGCCAGGCGAACTTGCACCGGCCCTGGTCGATCTGGGGCTGGAAGTGGGCGGAGAGGCGCTCGCGGGTACGGCTATTCGCGCCGTCCGCGGCGAGCACGAGCTCCGACCCTTCCCGCCACGGCCCGAGGTCGTCCACCTCGGTCTCGAAGAGAAGCCGCACCCCCAGCCCGGCCGCCCGCGCCTGCAGGATGTTCAGGAACCGACGCCGGCTCACCCCGCAGAACCCGTGACCGGTGGAGCGCACGCGCTCGCCGCGGTAGAAGACGTCGATGTCGCTCCAGTAGGCGAAGCTCCTGACGATCTCCGCGTGGCTCTCGGGGTCGGCCTCCGCGAAGTTGGAGAGCGTCTCGTCGGAGAAGACGACGCCCCAGCCGAAGGTGTCGTCGGGCCGGTTGCGCTCGACCACGGTCACGTCGTGGCGGGGGTCGAGCTTCTTGACGAGGATGGCGGAATAGAGCCCGGCCGGGCCCCCGCCGATGCTGACGATCCTCAAGCCCCGGAGCCCTGCCGGAGCTTGAAGCGCTGGAGCTTCCCCGTCTCCGTGCGCGGCAGCTCGCTCACGAACTCCACCGCCCGCGGGTACTTGTAGGGGGCGATCTCACCCTTCACGAACTCCTGCAGCTCGCGGACGACCGCCTCCCCCGCGCCCGCGGGGTCGCGCAGCACGACAAAAGCCTTGACGATCGTCCCCCGTTCCGGGTCCGCGGCCGCCACCACCGCGCACTCGCGAACCCGCGGGTGCTCGAGGAGCGTCGCTTCCACCTCGGGGCCGGCGATGTTGTAACCCGCGGAGATGATCATGTCGTCCGCTCGGGCTTGATACCAGAAGTACCCCTCGTCGTCCATCCGGTAGACGTCGCCCGGGTAGTTCCACCCGTCGCGCACGTAGGCGCGCTGCCGGTCGACGTCGTCGAGATAGCGGCAGCCGGTGAACCCGCGCACCGCGATCTGGCCGAGCTCGCCCGGTGCGACCGTCCGCCCCTCGTCGTCCATCACCCGCACCTCGTAGCCGGGGATGGCCTTGCCGGTGGCCCCCGGCCGGATCGCCTCTCCGGCCGCGGCCACGAACATGTGCAGCAGCTCCGTGGAGCCGATGCCGTCGACGATGCGCAGCCCGCTCGCCTTCCGGAAGGCTTCGAAGGTGGCGGCGGGCAGGGTCTCTCCCGCGGAGACGCACTGGCGCAGGCTTCGGAGGTCGAAGCCCGCGCAGGCCTCGGGCAGGACGCGGTACATCGCGGGCGACGAGAAGACGGTCGTGCAGCGCTGCTCGGCCACGGTACGGAGCAGGACCTCCGGGGTCGCCCTCTCCGTTGGGAAGACAGTGGACGCCCCGTAGCGCAGGGGGAAGCAGAGGAGCCCGCCGAGGCCGTAGACGAAGGCGAGGGGCGGGGTTCCGGTGTAGACGTCGTCCATCCGCGCCCCGCAGACGTGGCGGGGGAAGGCGTCGCAGATCGCGAGCACGTCGCGATGGAAGTGGAGGCAGCCCTTGGGCTGGCCCGTGGTCCCCGAGGTGAAGGCGATGAGAGCGACGTCGTCGGCCGCGGTGTCCGCGGCCGCGAAGCCCGCGGCCTTGCCCCGCAGCGAACGGTCCAGGTCGGCGTCCGGCCGGGATCCCTCACCGTCGGCCGTGAAGAGAGCGTGGTGTCGCAAGAACGGCGCGGATTCGCGGGCCTGGGCCAGGGCTTCCCAGGTGTCGACCGAGCACAAGGCATGACTCACCTGTGCTCGGTCGACGATGCTCGCGAGCTCCCGCGGGCGCAGGAGAGGCATGGTGGCGACGGCGATCCCCCCCGCCTTCAGCACCGCGAGCCAGCACGCCGCCATCATCGGGGTGTTCGGGGAGCGGAGGAGGACCCTCTGACCGGGCCGCAATCCCATGTCCTCGACGAGCACGCGGGCCACGCGATCCGTCTTCGCCTGCAGATCCCCGTAGGACCAGGCGAGGCCGCCGTAGCGGACCGCCGTCCGCTTCCCCCATCCCCGGAGGACCGCCGCGTCGAGGAGGGCGGCCGTCGCGTTGAGCCGGTCCGGGTAGGACTCGAGCTCGGGAAGGCCCGGGCAGCACATCTCGGGCCACAGCTCGGGCGGGGGCAGGCGGTCGCGGGCGAAGGTGTCGAGGTGAGCGGTGGGCCCGCCTCCGGCGAGGGACATGCCGGCTACAATACTGCCCACTCTGGGGGAAAGGAACCCGCGAGAGAACGAATGACCGACGCCCGCCGCACCCAGGACGCGATCCGCACCATCCTCGCCGACATCGGAGAAGACCCCGACCGCGAAGGCCTCCAGAAGACCCCGGAGCGCGTGGACAAGGCCCTCCGCTTCCTCACCAAGGGCTACAAGCGAGGACCCCCAGGCCCTCCTCAACAACGCGCTCTTCACCGTCAGCTACGACGAGATGGTGATCATCCGGGACATCGACGTCTTCAGCCTGTGCGAGCACCACCTGCTCCCCTTCTACGGCAAGGCCCACGTGGCCTACCTGCCCAACGGGAAGGTCGTCGGCCTCTCCAAGATCCCGCGCCTCGTGGACATGTTCGCGCGCCGGCTCCAGGTCCAGGAGCGGCTCACCGTGCAGATCGCGGAGGCCATCGAGGAGACGGTCAGGCCCCGCGGGGTGGGTGTCGTCATCGAGGCCATGCACTTCTGCATGATGATGCGGGGGGTGGAGAAGCAGAACTCGGTGGCGGTCACCTCCTGCATGCGCGGCGTCTTCCGCGAGCAGCTCATGACCCGCGAGGAGTTCCTGGCCCTGATCCGGAGGCAGGTGCGGTAATAGGGGCAGTCATCACCCCTGCCTAGGGGCGCCGCATGGCCTGGCGGATGGTCGCGGCCGCCGTCTCCATCTCGGTGATACGGGCCCGCAGATCCTGGAGGTCGTCCCTCTTGCGGGCCTTCTTGGCCCGCTCCACCGCGCCCAGGATGCCCTCCAGCTCCTCCGGCGTGAGCTTGCCTTCGAAGGGCTGGACCAGGCGCAGGGCCTTGGCCACGAGCGCGTCGAGCTTGAGCCGAGCCTCCTCCCTCGCTTTCTTCGCGCGCTCCTGCTGCTCGGGATCGACCACCTCCACCGCGAGGTGCCGGTTATCGGGCGGGCTCGGCTCTTCATGGGGCGTGGCCGGCGCCCGGAACGGAACGAGGGCCTTGGGCTCGCGGACGCCCTGTCTCTCCTCGAACGTCGGGCGGAAAGCCACCCCCGGCTTGGCCGGATCGACCACGATGGACTGACCGCGGCCCGTGGCGTGGTCCCGGGCGGAGACCGACACCAGGCCCTTCACGTCGATCTCGAACGTGACCTCGACCTGGGGCACACCCTGGGGCGCGGGGGGGATGCCGGCGAGGTCGAACCCGCCGAGGCTCTTGTTGTCGGCCGCAGTGTCGCTCTCGCCCTGCAGCACGTGCACCTGGACCCGGGACTGGTTGTCCCCGACCGTCGTGAACGCGCAGCTCCGCCGGGTCGGGATGCGGGTGCCACGCTCGACGATCGCCTTGAACTCCCCGTCCCCGGTCTCGATGCCCAGGGAACGGGCAGTCACGGGGAGGAGAACGAGCCCCGCCGCGTCCGGCTCCGCCCCGGCCGCGGTCGTCGCCGGCCCGTCGAGGAGGCTGCCTTCCAGGCGAACGGGGGGCACGACGGTCGACCCGCTGTGGCCCGTGCCGCGGTCGTGGGCGAAGACCGACAAGACGCCGTTGACGTCCATCTCGAGCGTCACCTCGATCTCGGGCACCTCCTTGGGGGCGGGCGGGAGGCCGGTGATCTCCAACCGGGCCAGGCTCCGGTTGTAGGCGGCCCGGTCGCTCTCGCCCTGACGGACGTGCACCTCCGCCCGAGTCTGGTTGTCGGCGGCCGTCGAGAACAGTCGGCTCCGGCGGGTGGGGATGGTGCTGTTGCGATCGATGAGGCACGCGAAGCTGCCGTCGCTGGTCTCGATGCCCACGGCGTGGGGGTTGACGTCGAGGAGGACGAGGTCCTTGACCTCGCCCTCCCTGATCCCGGCCTGGATGGCCGCCCCCAGGGCCGGGCCCTCGTCGGGGTCCACCGTGCGGTTCGCCTCCTTGCCGAAGACCCGCAGCACGACCTGAGCCATCCGGGGGTCCCGGGACGGACCGCCCACGAGCAGAACCTGGTCGATCTGGTCTCCCCGCAGCCCCGCGTCGTCCAGGCCGCGGCGACACGCCTCGATCGCGCGGGAGAGGAGAGCGTCCGTGAGAGCCTGGTACTGCGTCCGCGTGAGGACGACGGAGAAGTCCTCGGACCCCGTGGCGGCCGCCGAGACGAGAGGAAGCGTGATCCGGGCCTCGTCGACGCTCGAGAGCTCGTGCCTCGCCGTTTCCGCCGCCGCCTTGAGACGCGCCCGTGCCCCCGGGTCCGCGCCCAGGTCGAAGCCGGTCCGGTCACGGCATTCCGCGGCGAGCCAGGCCATGACCCGCTCGTCGAACTCGTCGCCCCCCAGGAACGCTTCGCCGCCGGTGGCCCGGACCTGGACGAGGCCGTCCGCCATCTCCAGGATGGTCACGTCGAAGCTGCCGCCCCCCAGGTCGTAGACGGCCACGAGCTGGCTGCGGGAATCGTCGAGCAGATGGGCGAGGGCGGCCGCGGTCGAGCTGTTGATGAACCGCACCACCCGGAAGCCCGCGAGGACGGCCGCCGCACCGAGGGCCTGTCGGTGGACGTAGTCGAAGTAGGCAGGAACGGTGACGACCGCCTCCTCCACCGGCGCGTCCAGGTACGCCTCCGCCAAGGCCTTCATCTTCTCCAGCACGAACGACCCGATCTCGGTGGCGGAGTACACCTTGTCCCCGATCGGCACGCCGACGTCGCCGTGCCGCCCTTCGACGAGCGGATACGGGAGGAAGCGCCGCGCCCGCTGGACCTCCGGCGAATCGAAGCGGAGTCCGATGAACGGGTGCATTCCGAAGACGGTGCTCCCGGGCTCGGTGAGGGTCCGCCCGCGGGCAACCTCGCCCACCAGCCAGTCGTCTTTCGAGATGAAGGCGACGACAGAAGGAGTAGTGCGACCTCCGGCCGGATCGGGAATCACCCGGGGCCGGCCCCCCTCCAGGACCGCCACGCAGGCCTTCGTGGTGCCGAGGTCGATGCCGATCCGCTTGCCCACGTGCCGCTCCCAGGGAGCTCGTGGCTACGAGGTGGGGGCCGGTGTCGGGGTGTGGAACTCCTTCCAGCGCGCGATCCGCGCGATCAGCTCCTCGCGCGTCACCATCACGAACTTGGTGAACTCCACCCCCACCAGGATCCGGCCCGTGGCGGGATCAGGAGGGCTGAGCCGGGCCACCCGGCCGAGGATCAAGGCGCCCTCCGGCAGGTCGCCGAGCTTGGAGAGGATGAGCTTGGCTTCCGCGGCGAGGGGGATCTTCTGGCTCGTCTCGAAAGCGACGCCCCCCGCGGAAACGTCGTGCGACTCCAGGGCCACCGTCTTGCGCATGACGCCGCCCCCCAACGTGATGTAGAGGGGCAGCTGGAGGACGTGACGGGGGAACCGCCGCTGCTCGGTTTCGGTCGTCAACTCGAGAGCCCCCGGAGAGACTCCGGGAGGCGCCCGACCTTCTCCAGCCGCGGCGACGCCGCCCGAAGGAAATTCCGGACCTGGGCCTGGGCCATGAAACCCGCCACGTGCTCCGGGCGCAGGCTCCCACGAATCCAATCGAGCGTGCGGGCGGCCTGGGCGTAGGCATCGAGGGCCTCGGCGGTCTTGCCCTGCTTGTCGAGGCACTGGCCCCGGAGGGCATGGGCGCGGTAGACGACGGGCCGACCCGAGTATTTCTCCGCGATATCGATCGCCTCCTGGGCCTGGCGGCGGGCGCCCTCCTCGTCTCCCTTGGCGAGCAGGGCCTGTCCGAGGGCGAGGGCGGCCGCGGCTTCCAGCGGCTTCAGGCGCGACAGCGCGGCCTCTTGGCGCGTCCGACGAAGGATGGACTCCGCATTGACCGGCTTGCCCTGCTCGAGGAAGAGCTCGCCGAGAGCGATCCGCGACCTCACCGCGACCTCCTTCTGCCCGGAGAGGTTGGCCTTGACGTTCGCCTCCTCGAAGGTCGCGGCCGAGTCCTCGCGCTTGCCCTGGAGGTGGAGGACCTCGGCCTTGCCGAGGAGGATGCCGGGCAGCAACCCTTCGGCCCGCACCTCCTTCCCCAGGGTCTCCGCCTCCGCGAGCTCCTTGCTCGCGGCCTCGGTCTGCCCGATGGTCACGAGCAGGTTCCCGAGCGCGGCCCGGGCCCCGGCGAGGTCGGGCTTCTCCTGCCGCGCCGTGTAGATCTCCAGGCTCTTCTGGAGGCCCCCGTACGCGTCCGCATAGCGCCCCTGGTCCGCGTAGACCTCGGCGAGCTCGTGGTAGAGCGAGGCCACCCCCATCTCTTCCTTGATCTCGGTGGAGAGGGCGAGGGCGGCCAGGTAGGACTCGACCGCCTGGTCGTAGTGGCCCTGGGCCCGGCGGATCCCGCCGATGGAAGTCAGGTTGATGCTCTTGTCCACCTTGCGGTCGGATTTCTCGAGCTGGGTCTTGGCCTGCTCCAGGTAGACCATCGCGTCGTCGTAGAGGCCCTTCTGCCGGTAGATCTCCGCGATCGCGTTCAGGCGGTTGCCGAGCGCCCCGTAGTCCTTCCTCTCCGTCTCGATCTGCATCGACTCGCGCAGGGAGGCGAGGGCCTTGTCCAGGTTGCCGGTGAGCCGCTGCGTCTTCGCGAGCTGGTAGAGCGCGTTCGACTCCCGGCGGCGGTCCCCGATGGAGCGGGCGAGGGCGAGCGCCTGTCCGTAGTAGTCGAGCGCCTTCTTCATGTCTCCGCGGTGCTCGTAGACGCTGGCCAGGTTCTGGAGGGTGACCGCGATCCCCCCCTTGTCCCCCGCCTTCTGGCGCAGCGCGAGCGACTGGCTGAGGTGGTCGATCGCGGGATCGAACTGGCCGGTGTTGCGGTAGGCCACGCCGAGGATGGAGTGGATCATGCCCAGCGCTTCCGTCTTCCCGTCGAACTGCCGGGTGGCGAGCGCGTCCTTCAGCGACTGGATCGCCTCTTCCGAGTTCCCGCCGCTGTTCAGCACGCGGCCGAGACCGAGGAGGGCGGCCCCGTAGCCGGGGGAGAGCTGGATCACCTGGCGGTAGGCGGCCGCGGAGTCCTTGAACTTCCCGCGCCGCTCCAGGGCCTGGGCCCGGCTCATCGCGATGTCGGGGTCGTTCGGGAAGAGCTTCTGGAGCTCGGCGTAGGTGGTGGCCGCCTGCTCGTAGTCTTCCTTCACGAGGGCGGCGGTGGCGTGGATCTGGTAGCGCTCGGGGGTGGGGAGCGGTGCCTTCTCCGCGAGCTCGAGGGCGCGGGCGATGGTTCCTTCCGCGGCGTCGCGCTCCCCCGCGTCGAGCTGGGCCTGGGCGAGCTTGGCGTAGGCCATCGCGAAGTTCGGGTCCTTCGTCGTGGCTTCCTGCAGCAGGGGCGCCGCCGCCTTGGCCGCCCCCTGCTGGAGCTGGGCGAGGCCCGCCTGATAGGCCCGGAGGGCTTCGAAGCTGGCGGTCGAGACCTCCGCGATGGGCCGGTCCTCGTCGGCCCGGATCTGGGCGGGCTTGAGGTCGAGGTGCTGCTTCACCGCGCGGGTGATCTGGTCCACGGCCCCGAACACGTCCGTGGCCGCGGTCTCCACCTTCACGGGGGTGGCGACACCGGTGCCGGCCCGGCGCAGGGTGAGGTCCAGTCGGAGCTTGCCCCCGGACTCCAGGAACTGGCCGGAGAGCACCGAGTCGGCGGGAGCGAGCTTGGAGACAGACTCCAGCGCCGCCTCGTCGAACCGGGTCTGGGCGGAGACGCCGGCCTGGTCGAGGACCTTGAGGACGCGCTGGCCGGGCACGGGGCGCACGTACTTCGACTGCGAGAGGTCGGTGACCAGCATCTCCGGCAGCCCACCCCTCATCCAGTCGAACTCGGCGGCCCCGGTCGCGTTGGTGAAGGGGACGATCGCGAGCGTGTGCACCGGTCCCTCGGGGGCGACCGCCGGCGGGCGGGTGCCCCACCACCAGGCACCGAGGGCGACGACGGCCACCGCGGCCGCCGCGACCAGGGGCCCCCGCTGCCGGGCCACCGAGCGCTTCATGCGCAGGGTGATGCCCCGGTCCACGTGGTGCCGCTCCAGGTCCTCCAGGATCGCGCCCACCTCGCGGTAGCGGAAGGCGGGATCCACCTCCATGCACTTGAGGACGAGCTGCTCCAGGTACTTCGGGACGTCCTTGTTCAGCTCGCGGGGGGCGCGCGGCTTCTGGGTCAGCCGCATCAGGATCTTCGACATCGCGTCTTCCCCGTGATAGGGGACGTCCCCGGTGATCATCTCGTAGAGGATCACGCCGAAGGAGAAGATGTCGGAGGGGGGGCCCGCCTTCTCGCCCTTCACCTGCTCCGGCGACATGTAGTCGGGGGTCCCGACCACCGCTCCCGTGGCCGTCATCCCCGCGGTCTCGGCGGAGCGGGCGATGCCGAAGTCCATGAGGTGCGCGACGTGCGAGCGGTCCACCATGATGTTCTGGGGCTTGAGGTCGCGATGCACGACCCCCTGCTCGTGGGCTTCCTTCAGGCCCCCCAGGACCTGCCGCGAGATCTCGACCGCCTCCGCGGGCGGGACCTTCTGCCGCTTGCGGATGAAGTCCTTCAGGCTCTCGCCCTCGATGTACTCCATCGTGAAGTACTTCAGCCCTTCCGCCTCGCCGAGGTCGTAGATCCGGACCACGTTCTTGTGCGTGATCTTGCGGGCGAGCACGAGCTCGTGCTTGAAGCGCTGGATGGACTCGGCGTCGCTCGCCCCCCGGATGGTCTTGAGGGCGATCACCTTGTCCAGCTCGCGGTCGCGGACCTTGTAGACGCGGCCCATGCCCCCCTCGCCGATCACGGCCTGGATCTCGTAGCGGGAGGCGAAGATGCCGGTGAGCGTCCGGTCACCGGGGGGAGGAGGGGCGGCGGGGGTCGCCTGCCCCAGGCCGTACATGGAGAACGTCTGGCCGACCACCCCCGCCGAGGTTGCCTCCGCCCCCTTGAGCACCGTCGTGGGCGACGACGGCGCCGGCCGGAGCTTCGACGGGTCGACGATCGAGGTGTTCGTCACCCCCGTGGCGGCGAGCGCGTCGAGGAGCGGCTCCCCACACTTCGCGCAGTCCACCCGCTCCGGCGGGTTCCGCTCACCGCAGCGGGTGCACCTCATCTGGCGCTGCCCCTCCCTCGGGGCAGGATTATGCCTCAGAAGGGACAGGTCACGGTGTTAAAGGGACACTCCCCCGGCTCCGGCGGCCCCGGGCAGGTGTCGCTGCAGCAGGGATCCAGTTCCGATTCCGACGGCGGGTGGGCGTTCGTGATGATCCAGACGGCCGAGGTTGCCCTGACCCCAAGCTCCCCGCTCACGTTCCGGGCGCAGTCGTCGAACGCGTCCCCGTTCTTGGCGACGATCCCCTGGAACTCACCCAGCTTCTGGAGGGCCAGCGTCTTGCCCGACGGGTCCCCGCACAGCTTGAAACGATTGAGGCCCCCCGCCGCCTGTGTGATCTTCTGGCGCAAGCTCGTCTCCACGGAATCATCGATGGATTGGGACAGGCAGTCCAGCGTTCCCCGGATCCCCACGATCATGCTCTCCCCGATGTCCGGCAGGGGCCGCGTGTCCCGGAGGAAGGGGAGGTAGTAGGAGTAGTCGTCGATGTCGCCGCGGTTGCTGCCGCACCCGGCGGACACGTTGATGAACTTCTTGTCCTCGTAGATCCGGGGCTCCGTCGTCTCCGGAATCGGGGTCCATGCGAACATCGCCCGCTTCTTCGAGGGGCCCTCGTCGCAGGCCGGTCCGCTACCTCCCCAGTTCAAGACCTGATCCGCCTCGAAGAAGATGGACGTGAAGTTGAACTTCGCGCTGCTCTTGGCCGTGCACAGGAAGGGGAGGGCGTCGCCTTCGTCCGGACCGTCGAACCGGAAGAACCTCATGTAGGAAGGGATCTCCGCGGGCGCGAGCGTGGAATCGAGCTCGTTCAGGAACAGCGAGCGCGGACAGAATTTGCCGTCGCACTCCTCGTCGCAGGCCCTCTCGCAGGCGAGGTGAGTCGCGAACTCGCGGGGGTCCTTGATCAGGAATCTGCAGTTCGAGTCGATGATGCCGGCCTGGCGCCCGCCGTAGACCGTGGCCGTGTGGGCCTGGAACGCCGCGGTCACCTGGGCCACCTTGGGGATGAAGGCGCCGTTGCCCGTCCCGATCCCCACGCCCTGCGGGAAATTCAGCCCCTGGCTGACGCTGGCCACGGTTTCGGGGTCGGCGCTGCCGTCCGGGAGAATGTCGAAAGCGTAGACGGTGTGCCCGTTGCGCTGGGTGATGAAGGCACGGTTGTGCGCGCCCTGGAGCCCGGTCGCGATCTTGAATGGGCCGTTGCCGAGGCCCTCGGGCAGGAAGGAGGCCTCAATCGGTCCGCCGCTGAAGTCGTAGCGGAGGACGCTGCCGTCCAGCGTCAGCACGAGGAGCTCGAGGCTATTCTCGCTCGCCGAGAAGGCGAGCCCCATGGGCTCGACGCCGCCGGGAAAAGCGATGAACGGGTTGGTGGGCCCGTTGACGACGGTCCATCTCGAGCCGTTCCGCCGGAAACGCAGCACGCGCGCGGGTTGTCGGGAGAGCACGAGGATGTCGCCCGCGGTCAAGCCACCCGGTTGCGTCACCTTCACGACCTTCGTGTCTTCCAGCAGGTCGGCCGCGATGTCGGTGACGAGCCGCGCGTCGAAATATCCTCCCGGATTCGGCCCCCCCTTCTCGATGAACCAGAGTTGCCGCTTCTTGTTCCGGCCCGGCTTGGAGCTGATCACGTAGAGGTTCCCGGACTCGTCCGCAGAGATGCCATCGGGGTTGGGAACGTCGGTGACCGGCCGGCTCTTGCCGTCGAAGCCCGGGCTCCCCACGTTTTCGTAAATGAGTACCTGGCTCGCCGCCGTGTCACAGATGATGATGTCGTCAAAGCCGTCGTTGCGGACGAACATCGCCGACAGCTTCTTCACCTGGTTGGCGTCCGTGTTGATCTGGGTGGTGGTCCCCGCCGTGAAGTCCACCTTGAAGATGCGGTTGTTCGCGTAGTTGGCCACGTAGACGGTGTCCGTAGCGAGCCCGACCACGGGTGTCAGGAAGAACGAGAGGGAAGCAAGGACCAGCGGGAGAACGTGGGCGCGACGCGTCACAGATCACCTCCGAGCCTCAGGTGGCCGCCCCCTGCGCGGCCCCCGTGCACTCTATACAACGCCTCTCGCGCGAGCTCTCGAATCCAAACCCGCGCTCGGCATGGAACGGCGCGCCGGCAGAGGAGGGATTCGGTTCCCGGCGCGCGCACCCGACGGTTGTTCTTGACCGGACGGAGTCTAGGCGCCGTCCGTCGCGGTTGTCAAGAATATTGAAGGCGGACCGACTCACCCGCCGAGCGCGCTCTCCACCGCGACGAGCAGGTCTTTACGTTTTTCGAGTAGCGGACGCAGCCGCCGCCACTCTGCCCGCAGATCCTCGATGGTGTCGATGTCACGCAGCGGCTCGAGGAGGTGCACCGAAAGGCCGAGGGCGCCCGCCCGCTCCGCGGTCGCCGCGAGCACGGAGGGCGTTCCCCAGGGGATGCCCTCGAACAGCGCGGGACGGTGCCGGCTGAGCGCCATCATGTAGTAGCCGCCGTCCTGGGCCGGGCCCAGCACCACGTCGTGCTTCTCGAGCGCGGCGAACGCCTCGAGCACGAGCTCGCGCGACACCCAGGGGACGTCGGTGCCGATGATCGCCGCGCGTGGCGCCCCCGAGGCGAAGGCGGCGGCGAAGGCGGCGACCATGCGCGCTCCCAGGTCGGCCCCCAGCTGGGGCAGGAGCCTCTCCCCGCGGAGCCAGCTCGCCACCTCGTCGCTCGCCTCCTCGGGGGCGAAGAAGAACATGCGGCGATAGTCGTGGCCCTGGGGGTGGGTGCTGCGGATCTCCTCCTCGGCCAGGACCCGATAGAGGCCGGCCGCGTTCTCCGGCCCCAGGGCGGGGATGAGCCGGGTCTTGGCCGACCCCGGCTGCGGGTGCTTGACGAAGACGAGCAGGACGTCCCCCTCGGCCACGGCGCGCAGTGTACTCCAGGTTTGGGCCGCGGCCGGGCGTAGGATGGTTCAGGGACGACCATGCTCCGCCATCATCTGGCCAGCCTGCTCGACGACTGCGGCCGCTGGGGGCGGACGACCGCCCTCGCTCACCGGCGTGGCCTGCGTGCGTCGTCCTGGTCGTATGCGCGCGTGCGGTCGACGGCCTTCCGGATCGCCCGCGAGCTGGAGGCCCGCGGTGTCGGCCGGGGCGACCGCGTGCTTCTCTTCGCCGAGAGCGGACCGGAATGGATCGTGGCTTTCCTGGGGAGCCTCCTGCGCGGCGCGGTGCTCGTGCCCCTCGACGCGGGGAGCGCGCCGGATTTCGTCGCGCGCGTGATCGAGCAGACTCGGCCCCGCCTCGCCTTCGCCGACCGGCCGATCGCGAGCGCGCCGATGGTGTCCCTCCCCGATCTCGAGCGCGAGGTGGCCGCGCGCTCTCCGGAGCCCGTGGCTGCTCCCGCGCTGACCGGCGACGACCTCCTCGAGATCGTCTTCACCTCCGGCACCACCGCCGAGCCCAAGGGCGTGTGCCTGACCCACGGCAACGTGCTCGCCAACCTGCAGCCGGTGGAAGAGGAGATCAGGAAGCATCCGGGGCTCGCCCGGCTGACCCGGCCCCTTCGCCTTCTGTGCCTCGTCCCCCTGACCCACGTGTTCGGCCAGCTCGCGGGCGTGTTCGTTCCGCCCCTCCTGGGAGCCACGGTCCACTTCCCGCCCTCGCTCAAGACAAGCGAGATCGTGGAGACGATCCGCCGGCACCGGATCGGGATCCTGGTGGCCGTCCCCCGCCAGCTCGAGCTGCTGCGCGAGGCGGTGGAGCGCGAGTGGACGGCGAGAGGCGTGCTCGAGGCGCGGCGATCCGCGCTCGCCGCCGCGGCCGCCTGGCCGTTCTGGAGCCGCGCCTGGGCCTTCCGCGACGTACGCCACCGCTTCGGCTGGCGCTTCCTGGTCCTGGCCACGGGGGGGGCGACGCTCGGCGCGGACACCGAGGCCTTCTGGCGCCGGCTGGGCTTCGTGGTGATGCAGGGCTACGGAATGACCGAGACGGCCGCTCTCGTCACGCTCATCAACCCCTTCAAGGCCACCTCCGGCTCCATCGGCGAGCCGCTTCCGGGAGCGGAAGTGCGGATCGACGAGAAGGGCCAGGTCCTGGTGCGCGGGCCCAGCGTCTCTCCCGGCTACTGGCGGGAGGGTCCCCAACCCCTCACCGATCCCGGGGGCTGGCTGGCCACCGGCGACATCGTGCGGCAGGAGGCGGACGGCAGCTTCCGCTTCCAGGGCCGGGACAAGGACGTGATCGTGACCGCGGCCGGGCTCAATCTCTACCCGGCCGACCTCGAGGCCGCCCTCGACCGCCAGCCCGGCGTGCGCGGAAGCGCGGTGGTGGGCGTCGACGGTCTTCACGGTCCGGAGCCGGTGGCGGTCCTGCTCCTGCATGCCGGCGCGGAGGCCGCGGAGGTCGTGCGGCGGGCCAACGGGGAATTGGGCCCGCATCAGCAGATGCGCCGCTCGCTCGTCTGGCCCGAGCCCGACTTTCCCCGCACCTCGGCCACGGGCAAGGTGCGAAAGGCACTCCTCGCCGAAGAGGTGCGACGAAGGGCGTCCCTCGCGGCCACGACCCCGGACGGGGGCATGGGCGCGGGGAAGGGCGCGCTCGCCGAGGTCGTCGCGTCCGTGGGCGGCGAGCTCCCGGCCGACCGGAGCGCGAGCCTGGCCGAAGGCCTGAAGCTCGATTCGCTGGGCCGCGTCGAGCTCGTCGCCGCACTGGAGCAGCGCTTCCAGGTGGAGATCGACGAGGCGGCGCTCACGCCCGCGACCACGGTAGCGGAGGTGGAAGCGCTCCTCGCCGAAGGCAGGGCGGGCCCGACCGTCCCCTACCCCTATCCGACCTGGGCGCAGCGGTCGCCGGCCGCCTGGGCGCGGCCGCTGCTGCGCGAGCTATTGCTGCTGCCCGTCACTCGTCTCCTGTGCCCGGTGCGCGTGATCGGGCGGGAGCGGCTGGCCGGTGCGGTCCCGCCCCTCCTGATCGTCGCCAACCACGTCGCGATGACCGACCCCGTGCTCCTCCTCGCCGCCCTGCCCCGCCGGTTGCGCCGCGTCGCGGTGGCGATGGAGGGGGAGAGACTCCGCCGCTATCGCCATCCCTCGCTGGCGGCTTCCGGAGCGGAGCGCCTGGGCGGCCCCCTGCTCTACGCGTTCCTGGCCACCCTCCTGGCCGTTTTCTCGCTTCCCAAGCAGAGCGGGTTCCGGAAGAGCTTCGCCTTCGCCGGCGAGAGCGTGGAGCGAGGCTACAGCGTGCTCGTCTTTCCCGAAGGCGTGCGGACGCCGGACGGTGCCATGAGGCCGTTCCTGCCCGGCATCGGCCTCCTCGCCGAAGGGCTGCGCCTGCCCGTGCTGCCCGCGTTCATCGAGGGGCTCTTCGAGCTGAAGGCGGCCGGGCGCCGCACCGCCCGGCCCGGCGAGGTCTCGGTGATCTTCGGCGATCCCGTCGTCTACGAGCGGGGGCGCGCTCCGGAGGAGATCGCGAAGGACCTGGAGCGGCGCGTGGCCGCTCTCAGGGTCGAGCGACCCGGCTATTCCCGCAAGTAACCCCAGGCGTGGAGGCGGTCGCTGTCCTCCTCGAACCAGCGGTCGCCGATGTCTTCCCGGTAGTACATGTTGGGGATCATGACGTTCTTCACGCGGTTGTAGGCCTGGCGCTGGGCTTGCTTCATGGTGGGGCCCAGCCCGCAGACGATGAGGACGACGCCGGAGGTGCCCGTGACCATCCACTCCCCGTCGGCGGTCCTCACGTCCTCGATGTGGAAGCCCTCGCGGCTCGGGTTCTTGAAGAGGATGACCGCGTCCTTGGAGCTGCTCTCGAAAGTCTCTTTGTCCCGGAAGGGGAAGGGCGGCACCACCACGCGCACCCCCAGCTGGAATCCGGAGCGCGTGCGGAGGCGGCTGATCGTTCCCTCCGCGAGCTTGTAGAGCATCTCGCCGATGGGGGTGAGCAGGCCCTCCTGCTGGATGCTGATCGTCGGATAGCCGAAGCGGGCGGTGAACTCCAGCGGGTAGATCCCGTTGTTGTTCACGATGCAGTTGATGTCGATGTAGCCGACGTAGTGCTCCTCGGCGAGCCGGGGCTCCATCTTCTTCAGTGTGGCGTTGAACACCTTGTTCGGCTCGCTCCAGAACATGGAGGTCCCCATCTCCCCCGTGGACGGGCCGATGTCGCCCGGGAAGAGCTTCTTGTGCTCGAAGTTCACGCAGATGGGGGGGACGAACTCCTTGCCGTTGAAGAAGGCGCCCGTGGCCACCTCCACCCCCATGATCCGGCGCTGGAGCTGGAACTCCTTGATCTTCTTCGACCAGGCTCGCTTGTAGTCCTCCAGCACCTGGATCACGTCCACGCCGTCTTCTTCCTCGCCCACGAAGAGCAGCCGCTTGTAGTTCTGGGCCTCTCCGCTGGGCTTGATCACGTAGCGGTTGGGGTTGGCCTTCACGAAGGCCATCGCGTCGTCGAAGGACGTGAAGTTCTCCTGGGCGATGATGGGCACGCCCGCGTTCTTCAGCTCCTGCTGGCCGAAGGCGCGGTCGTCCTCGAGCCTGTCCGAGTAGGGCGAGCCCCCCACCACGAGCTTGCCCTTCTTGCGCAGCTCCTCCGCCATCGCCCCCATGCCCAGCACGTCGTCGAAGACGACGACGTCGGCCCACTCGACCTCCTTCTTCCAGTCGTCGGCCTTGGGCACGAACCCGTCGGCGATCTCCTTCTCCTCGGGGTCCTTGATCCAGAACTTGGCGGGGTGGCCTTCCTTCACCACCTCCCAGGCGATGTCGGCGATGAGGCCGTCGTAGGAGACGAACAGGAACTTCATCGGGTGAGAGCTCCTCAGGCTATCAGAAGTCGCCGGAGCTCGTGCCGCCCGTCACCTCGTGGTCGGCTCCGCCGACGACTAGGGCTGGCATGTGTAGACCGTCACGTCGTCCACGTACCAGCCAAATCGGCCCGCGCACCCGTCGCTGCCCAGGCTGAAGCGCAGCCGAACGCTGTCGCCGGCGGTCGCGAGGCCTCCCAGGCTGGCGTGCGACCGTCCCCAGCTCCCGCCCGGGGAGCCGCCGTCGGTGCCGTTGAAGGCGGCGAGGCCGGCGAGCGGATCGGTGTTGCCCTGGGATGCCGACTGCAGCAGGGACGAGTACGCGTTGAAGGAGAAGTTGGCGCCGGGGACCTGGGTCCACGCCCCCCCGTTCACGCTCACCTCGAGGATGCCGCCGTCGAAGCCGGGCTCGGTGGCCACCCAGTGGTCGAAGGTGATCAGGGGCGGAGTCGCCCCGGTAATGGGGAAGGCGGGGCTGGTGAGCCGGAGCACCCCCGACTCGTCGCCGCCGGGAGCGCAGGTCCCGATGTCGGGATCCGGCGCGAACATCGCGTAACCGGGCCGACCGCCAGGCAGGCCAGTCACGCGTTCCCAGCTCCGAGGTGTGAAGTCCGCGGGCACCACCGCCTCGCTGGTCGCGACGAAGGCCCGCCGCCGGCGCGCCGTGGGCGCCTCGAACGTGTCCACGAAGAGGTTCACCTGGTTGGTCGCCGACCGGGCAGCGGTCGGGAGGGTTCGGGGCGAGCAGCGGCTGGAAGTTGCAGAACGTGGGAGGAGTCCGGAACTCGACCGCGGCGATCATCTCCGCGACCTGGGTGCAGTCGGAGGCGCCGATCATCTGGCCCGAGGGTGCCCCGGTGCTGAGGTCCGCGAGGTTCTGGCCGATGAGGTCGGCGCAGGACGCCTCGAGGGAATCCGCGTGGTCGGCGAAGTCCGTGGTCGGGACCTGGTACTGGCTTTGAGCACGGAAGTAGATGTGGGCGGCCTTCGTGAGCCCGATTCCGCCGACCGTGTGCCCGTTGTAGACGCCGCCGTCCACGAGGAGAGCGAACCCGTGATTGGGGACGCCGGAGTTCGTGTGCACTCCCCCGTCGTCGCCCGCGGCGCAGACATAGTAAGCGGTGTCCGTGACCTTGCCGGGGTTGGCGTAGCACGTGGGATTCCACAGGTCGCGGATGGCGCCCCCTAATCGTCCTCGCCCGACAGCCAGCGATAGCTGTTGTCGGTGAGCCCGGCCCTCGACCGGATCGTGGCGTTTACCGCGCCCGAGTCCAAGGCTCCCTTGATCGCGGTGCCCACCGATTGCTGGACACCGAGGGAGGGAATCGTGATCGCGGGAGCCACGCCCCCCATTCCGGGCAGGCCCGTGGAAGCATTGTTGGCCACGATCACGCCGATCGCACCGGCGGCCTGGGCGTTCGTGACCTTGACCACGAAGGTGCAGGTGCCCCGGTCGACCAGGGCGATCTTCCCCGCGACGGCGGCGGCGTTGGTGAGAGCCGTGCAGGCGTCGGTCGTCGATGGTCCCGCCCCATCGGCGGGGTCGAGGGCGACCACCACGTCCCCGGTCACTCCGGTCGGAGTGAGGGCCGGGCCGAACGCGGCGGCTTGGGCCGAGTAGGGCCCGGCGATCGGGCCCGGACTGCTGACGGAAGAGCTCTCCGAGCGGAGGAGTGAAGGCCGAGCAGGCGTCGGCGGTTCGCGACCCTCCGAGATTGTCCAGCCCCCTCCCGTTGATCAGGTCCACCACCTCTCCCCAGATGTCGGAGTAGGACTCGTTGAGCGCCCCCGGCTGCCACGCGTAGATGAGGCCGTGGGTGTACTGGGTATAGGCGTGGCCCCATTCGTGGGACACGGTGTCGTCGCCAGCGAGCCCGGGGCAGAAAGAAGTGAACTGACCACCCCAAAACGCGTTGGGACAGTCGATGCCGTCCACTCCACTGTCGAAGAGCGCGTCCATCGTCGCGCCGGCACCATCGAAGGAGTCGCGGCCGAAGGCGTGGTTGAAGAGATCGTAGGTCTCCTTGGAGCCGAGGATCACGCCGTCCGCTTCGTCGTCGCAAGGCGGCTGCCCCGAGCCCTGCAGGCAGGTCCCGGTACTGGGAAAGGGATCTCCCTCGATCCAGAACGGCGTGCCCGGATATCCGGGGGGCGGTGCAGAGACATACTGCCCGTCGTAGACGCGCCGGTTGATAGCGTGGTAGATGCCCGTGATCTGGTCCACCCACTTCCCGCTGTGCGCGTCCACGTAGACGAACTCCCGCACGTCTCCGCCGTTGCCGACTTCCACCTCCCAGACGAGCCGGTTCGGCCCCGCAACGCCCTTCACCAGCCCCTCCCGGAACACGTAGAGCTTCGTTCCCCGCACCGTCACCCCGGAAGCCCGGGGCTGGTCGGCGGCGACCCGGGCCAGCGCTACCTCCGCGGCCTCTCCCTCCGTACGCGTCGGGGTGACGTTCAGCTCCAGCTCCGGCACGAAGGTCCCGTTGACCACATGGAGGCGACCTTCGGCGTCCACGTGGGTCCTCAGGAGGCCGGCGAAGACGGGCACCCCCTGGTAGACCTGCGCATACGTGGTGCGGCGATACCCGAGCCGATCCGTCTTCTGGTCGACCTGGCGCAGCTCTGCCCCGAAATCGCGGATCCCGAAGATGCCGCCGTAACGCTGGAAGAAATCGGCCTCGGCTTGGGCGTCTTTCGACGTCCTCGACTTCGACGAGGAAGCGCTCGCGTCCGGCGCGAGCCTAACGAAGCGGGCGGCGCCGGTGGCGGGATGGAGGCTCACCCGGGCCTGGCCCCGGGAATCGCGCATCAGGCGGCTGATTCCCGCGGCATCCAGCGCTTCCGTCTGCGGGTCCTGGGCCTGGGCTCCGCCGCCCAGGAACGAGGCGACGGCCACTCCGGCGACAAGGCTTCCAAACCTGATTCGCATCTCTATTTCTCCCGCTGCCGGTTCGACCCCCCGAGCCCGGAGGGGGGGCGCCTCGCGCCCCCCCTCTCCGGCAATTCCCGCCGGGCCTCGGGCTTCAGAAGTCGCCGGCGACGACTACGGCACGCAGGTGTAGACGGTCACGTCGTCGACGTACCAGCCGATGAGGCCCGTGCCACAATCGCAGCCCAGGCTGAAGCGCAGCCGGACGCTGTCGCCCGCGGTCGCGTAGGGTGCGAGGTTGACATGCGACCGTGCCCAGCTCCCCTGGACGGAGCCCCCGTCCGAGCCGTTGAAAGCCGCCCGGCCCGCGAGCGGATTGGAGTTTCCGGCGGTCAGCAACGTGGACGGGTAGGTGTTGAACGTGAAGTTGGCCCCCGCGACCTGCGTCCACGCCCCTCCGTTCACGCTCACCTCGACGATACCGCCGTCGAAGCCGGCCTCGGTGGCCACCCACTGGTCGAAGGTGAGCAGGGGCGGCGTCGCTCCCGTGATCGGGAACGACGGGCTCGTGAGCCGCAGCACGCCCGACTCGTCGCCGCCGACGAGGCAGGTGCCGATGTCAGGATTGGGCGCGAACATCGCATAGCCGGGGCGGCCGCCGGGGAGGCCGGTCACGCGCTCCCAGTCTCGAGGAGTGAAGTCCGCGGGGACCACGGGCTCGGCGGTGGCGACGAAGGCCCGCCGCCTCCTCACCGAGGACGGCTCGAAACTGTCCAGGAAGAGGTTCACCTGGTTGGTGCCGACCGGGCAGCGGGCGGGCGGGTTCGGGGCGAGCAGCGGCTGGAAGTTGCAGAAGGTCGGTGGCGTTCGGAGCTCGACCGCCGCGATCATCTCCGTCACCTGGTCGCAGTCGAGCGCGCCGATGATCTGACCGGAAGGGGCCCGGTCGTGAGATCGGCAAGGTTCACTCCGATGAGGTCGGTGCAGGACTGCTCGAGGGCGTCGGCGTGGTCGGCGAAATCCGTGGTCAGGACCTGGTACGTGCTCTGGGCCCGGAAGTAGATGTGGGCGGTCTTGGTGAGGCCGATCGCCACCACCGTGTGCCCGTTGTAGGTGCCGCCGTCGACGAGCAGGGCGTAGCCGTGGTTGGGGACACCGGAGTTGGTGTGCACCCCCCCGGCGTCGCCCGTGCCGCACGTGTAGAACGTGGTGTCGCTGACCTTGCCGGGGTTGCTGTAGCATGTGGGGTTCGACATGTCGCGAAGAGCGCCGCTGGGCGTCACGTCTTCGCCGAGGAGCCAGCGGTAGCTGTTGTCGATGAAGCCGGGCTTTCCCCGTAGCGTGCCGTTCACGGACCCGGAAGCCAGCTCGACTTTGATGGCGTTACCGGTCGCCTGCTGCACCCCCAGCGAGGGGATCGTGATGGCGGGGGCCGCCCCGCCCATCCCGGGCAGACCTGTGGCCACATTGTTGGCCACGATCACCCCGATCGCACCGGCGGCCTGCGCGTTCGTGACCTTGACCACGAACGTACAGGTTCCGCGGTCGACGAGCGCGATCTTGCCCGCGACTGCCGCGGCGTTGGTGAGGGCCGTGCAGGCGTCCGTGGTCGACGGCCCCGCCCCGTCGGCGGGGTCGAGGGCGACCACGACGTCCCCGGTCACTCCGGTAGGGGTGAGGGCCGGGCCGAACTGGGCGGACTGGGACAAGTAGATCCCGGCGATCGAGCCCGGGCTGTTGACGGCGAGCTCGGCCGAGCGCGAGAAGATCGAGCAGGAACCGGCCGTGCGCGGGCCACCGGGGTTGTCGGTCCCCCTCCCGTTGATAAGGTCCACCGTCTCGCCCCAGATGTCGGAGTAGGACTCGTTGAGCGCCCCCGGCTGCCACTGATAGATGAGGCCGTGCGTGTACTGGGTGTAGGCATGGCCCCATTCGTGCGCGGTCACGTCGTCGGTGGTGAACCCGGGGCAAAACGAGATGAAGGTGCCGTTCCACGAAGCGTTGGGGCAGCCGTAGCCGCGGTCGAAGATCGAGTCCATCGTCGAGCCGAGGCCATCGAAGGAATCGCGCACGAAGGCCTCGTTGAAGAGATCATAGGTTTCGTGGGATGACACCAGCATGTTGTCGGCTTCCCCGTTGCAGGGGGGCAGCCCCGCGCCCTGGACGCAGGTGCCGGTGGTCGGGATGGCATCGCCCTCCACCCAGAAGGGGGTTCCGGGATACTCGGGCGGGACGGCGTTGAGGTTCTTCCCGTCGTAGGCCCGCCGGTCGAGAGCGTCGTGGATCCCCGTGATCTGGTCCACCCACTTGCCGGTGTGCGCGTCCACGTAAACGAACTCGCGGACGTCGCCGCCGTTGCCGACCTCTACTTCCCAGACCAGCCGGTTGGGCCCGGGCACGCCTTTGACGAGCCCCTCGCGGAAGACGAAGAGTCGGCTGCTCCGCACCGTCACGCCGGAGGCCTCGGGCTTGTCGGCGGCGACCTTGGCCAGGGCCACCCCTCCCGCCTCTCCCGCCTCGCGCGACGGGATCACGTTCAGGTCGAGCCCGGGCACGAACGTCCCGTTGACCGCGAGCAGGCGCTGCCGAGCGTCCACGTGGCTCTTCAGGACGCCCGCGAACACGGGCACTCCCCGGTAGGTCTGGGCGTAAGTGGTGTGCCGGTAGCCGAGCCGGTCCGTTTTCTGGTCGACCTGGCGGAGCTCCGCCGCGAAATCGCGGATCCCGAAGATGCTCCCGTAGCGCCGGAAGAAATCGGCCTCTCCCTGGCCGCCGGGACTCCTTGCGGGCTGCGCCGACGAAGCGCTCGCGTCCGGCGCGAGGCGCACGAAGCGTGCGGCGCCGGTCGCCGGATGGAGGCTGACCCGGGCTCGCCCCTCGGAATCGCGCATCAGCCGTTCGATGGCCGCGGGGTCCAGCGCTTCCGTCTGCTGGTCCTGGGCGTGGACCCTGCCCGCCATCAGCGCGGCGACGGCCACTCCTGCGACAAGGCTCCCAATCCTGATTCGCATCTCTATTTCTCCCGCTGCCGGTTCGACGCCGGGCCAAACGAGCCACGCTCGCGACGCAAGTCCAGCGCTCGGGTGGCGTTGGGAGGCTATTCCACGCCCCGATTCGAGTCAACACGGTGAACGCGTTGAACGGCGGGCTGCCCCCCTCCTCAGGAGGGACAGAAGCGGGCTTCTGCCCGCGCCTGGACCCGGGGCACGCCAACCCTGGCGTGCCCCGGAGCTCAGACTACGGCGCCGGGACTCAGGGGACGATCGAGTCCCGCCCCTCGACGACCACGGGCACCGCCGTCATGTCGCGGAAAACCGGCCGTGGATCCCTGCGCGGGCGGACAGACGCCGAGGTCGTCAAGGTCAGGCTCCAGCCGCCGGAGACGGCGCCGCTGTCGCCGTTGAAGCGGTCCGCGATGAAGAGACGCCACGTCCCGTTGGGGCTGGCCCGGTTGTGCATGAAGAGAGTGGTGCCGTAGGGGCCCGCCGGCGCCGACGCCGGCAGGTTGGGCGGGGGGCTGGTTTGCGTCGGTCGATAGGTGCCGGACGCTCCCGACGGGGGGAGGGGTGGCCCCGCATCGTCGAAGACGTAGTTGGCGCTCGCCACGTTCGCGGCGTTGAAGTTGGGGTCCCAGAAGAGCGTCGTGCTGTCCCCGTTGGGCGCCACGAGGACGAACTCGACATCGCCCAGGAACGTGTGGGTGACGCCGGTGAGGGTCACGCTGGCCTTCACGATGGCGCCCACCAGGCCGGAGACCGCGATCGTGGACGGGTAGGGAACGGCGGGCGCGTTGTCCGGGATCGTGATGGCGGCGGGGTTGCTGAACGTCGCGCTGGTGGAGGGCACCACCGACAGCGACCCGCCGATGGATGCGGAATTGAAGCTGAGGTTCCCCGTGTAGCTGTACGAGACGCTGTAGGTACCCAGGGCCAGGCCCGCGCTGTCGAAGCGCACCAGGAAGCGTCCGTCCGCTCCGATCGGGGCCAACTGGGTCACGCCGTTCACGGTGACCGAGAGGTTCCCCGGAGCAGCGACAGACCCCGCAAGCAGCGTCCCGGAGAGAATCGCCGGCGTCTGACCCGGGGCGATGAAAGCGGGGAAGAGGTTGGCGAACGTCGGGGTGGCCTTGTTCACGAGAAGGACCGCCGCCGCCGAGCTGCCCTCGAAGGTCAGCTGCCGGGGATAGGTGGCGCTCAGGGCGTGCGCCCCCCCGCTCGGAATAGGCAGGTTGAAGGTCGCCGAACCGGCGGACAGGCTCTGGACGATCGGCGGCCCCGCGTCGACGCTCAGCATGACCTGCCCGGTGACGGTTCCCGCGGTCGAGGTCACGGTGACGGTGACCACGCCATCGGCGGGGAAGGTGATGGCGGGCGCATTGACACCGGTCGAGGTCGGACTGAGGGAGGAGACGACCTGCAGCGATCCGAGCCCCGCCGCGGCCTCGAAGTCGCCCGGAGCCCCGGCATACCCATAGGTGATCGGGTAGGCGCCGGCGGCAAGGAAGCTGGTGTCGAAGCTCGCGGAGAATGTGCCGTCGCTGGGCTCGATGACCGCGAACTGGGTTTCGCCGCCCAGGGTGATCGACACGCTTCCGGGAGGCGTGACGGAGCCGGCGCGGATGCGACCGGAGAGCACGGTGGGGCTCTCCCCGGCGAGGATCAGGGGCGAGGACAGGTTGCTGAAGCTGGGTTGGGCCGTGTTCGCCCGGATCTCCCAGATCCCGCGGCCGTGAGTGGCGACGCGGAGGGTTCCCGTGGGCGCGTGCAGCTTCATGTCGAATACGGCCACCCGGGGCAGCCCCTCTCCGTAAGGGCTCCACGTCGCGCCCCCGTCCGCGGAGTGGAAGACGCCGATGTCGGAGCCCGCGAAGAGGCTCTGCGGGTTGCGCGGATCCACCGCGAACGCGCTCACGGGAGTGTCGGGGATGCCGACGTTCGCGGGGGCCCAGGAGCCTCCGGTGCCCGCCACGAGGTCACCCAGGGTCGTGGTCTTGTACACCTGGGCGCACCCCGGGGTCGTCCCGCAATAGGTCGCGAAGCTCACATAGGCCGTGTTGGCATTGCTCGGATCGACGGCGAGCCGCGAGACGAACCGCCGCGGCTGGTCGGTCGCGGCGGCGTTCGTGGGCCACGGCCCCGTGATGTTGACGAGAGGTGTCGAGCCCGTTGTGGTGGCGAAGACCCTCCCCGAGCGCACGCCGGCCAGGCGCACGTTGTCGTCCTGGGGGGCGATGCCGATGGCGGTGACGGAGAAGCCCGAATGGAGGGGGGCCTGGCTGACCAGGCTCATGTTCACGCCCGCGTTGGCGGAGCGGAACACCCGATCCGACCCGAAGTACAGCGTGTTCGGGTTCCCCGGGCCCTGGCTCATGGGCGCGTAGAACTGGATGGCGGTGATGCCCGAGCATACGAGCCCGTTGGGGATAGAGCCTCCGAAGCCGCAGCCGTAGAATGTCCAGTTGCCCTCGGTGGCGTCGGCCACGTCCGTGACCTTGCTGAAGCCCATCGCGTTCGTCTGGTTGAAGTACGTGTGGTACATGGTCACGTTCTGCGTGTCCACGGCGTTCTGATCGATGACGGCGTACCCGCCGTCGCCGAAGTCCGCGCGGAACCACTCGCCGTCGGCCCGCCGGAAAGGCGTCCCGTTGTCCTGGGTGCCGCCGATCAGGAACTCGCGGTCGATCGGGTGAATGGCCAGGCCCATGAACTGCGTGGCCCCGAAGCCCGAGTTGTTGAGGCTCGTCCAGGCAAGCCCGCCGTCCGTGGACTTGAAGATCCCCCCGTCGTTGCCCATGTACACGACGTCGGGGTCGGAGGGCGCCACCGTGATGGCATGGGTGTCGGGGTGCAGCCCGGCGTCCCCCCGCGTGAACGTGGGCCCTCCGTCCGCCGACCGCTCGTACACCACGGAGCACGCCCCGGGAGCGGCGCCCCCGAGGTGGACGATGTTGGCGTCCGTGGGGTCGAGAGCCACCGCGATGTCGTAGAAGCACTGGCCGCCGCAGAAACCGCCGCCTCCCGGCAGCACGCTCCACGTCTGCCCGACGTCGAGCGAACGGTACAGCTTGCCGCTTCCCACCGGGCAGGAAGTGCCCGCGGCGGACTCCCCCGTGGCCGCGATCGCGGTGACCGTCGCTCCCACCTTGTTGATGGTCAGCTCCGTGCGCGTGTTGGTGGGGTTGACGACGAGCGTCCTCGTGAAGACCGGGGTCACGTCGAGGGCGTTGGTGGTCCGGTAGACGCCGCCGTCCGAAGGAGGTCCGGCCACGATGCCGAGGACCGACGCGATGAGGACGTTGGGGTCCCCGGGGTCGAACACCATGTCCGTGATGTTGCCGTTCCCGGTGGTATCGGGAGCCACGCTTCCGATCGACGTGACCGTCAGCTTTTCGAACGCGATGGCGCCGGGCGCCGAGGTCGCGTTCGTGGACCGATAGATCCCCCGGAGCGCGAGGGGGGGGATGGTGGCCGAGAGGGCAGTGGCGCCCAGCCCCCCGATCCCGCTCGAGGTGGCCACGAAGATCGTCGCCGGGTCCGTGGGGTGGACCAGGATCTCGCTGACGGCGCGGCCGGTGAAGGCCGTGGTGCCGGGAATCCCGGTCGTGACCAGAGGGTTGATGGGGCCCACCAGATCCGCCGTGGTGTCGGCATTGTCGATGCGGTAGATGCCCACCCCGAAGAAGCTGTCACCCGAGCCCCCGTTCTCTCCCGTCCCCACGTACAGTATCGACGGGTTGGAGGGAGCGAGCGCCAGCGCGCCCACGGCCAGGGAGGCGGCGCCGTCGAAGATCGCCTTCCACGTCTGCCCGCCGTTGAGGCTCCGGTAAAGGCCCCCCTGAGCCGTGCCTACGTAGACGATGTCGGGGTTCGTGGGATGTACGGCGATCGAGATCGTGCGCCCGCTCACCGGCACCTCGTTCCCGCCGGGGCTCGGTGTCTGACCGTTCGGGATCGGCCGCGGACCGATCTCCGCCCAGCGGAGAGGAGCGAGCCTCAGGGGCGCCAGACGGTCGCGCTGCGCCTTCTCCGCGGCCATCAACTGCCGGATGGCGTCCAGGCGTGGGTTGGCCTGGCCCTTGGGGGGCGCGTACGGGATGCCCTGCAGTGCCTCGATGTTGTCCTGCCGCGCCCGCAGGTAGGCTTCCATGTCGATCTGGGCGCCGGCCACGAGGTGCCCCGGCAGGTCCGGGTTGAGCTCCGCCTCCTCTTCCGAAAGGGGCCGGCGGGCGGCGGCCGCCGCCTTGTCCTGCTTCGCAGGAGCGTTCTGCGCGTCCGGCGGCTCGGCGGCCCGCGCGGTGGCGAGAATTGCCGCGCCCGCGACTGCCAACACGACTAGAAATAGCGACAGCCACAGATACCTTGGAACCCTGAGCGTTTTCTTCACGAAAGCCGCCTTCCTTCGAGACATGGGCGCCCCTCAGCGACGCTCGAGGTGCCCTTAGCAGGCCGCCGCAGAGGCAGCCGCGATAGGGTGGTTGAGCGTCCTTCTACGCCCGGGAAGGCGTCCTTGTCAAGGATCGTGGCCGCGTGTGGGAGGCGAAGAGCACGATCAGGCACGGGATGTACTCGAGGGCTCGAACGTCCAACCCGACGCGCCAGGGCTCCCCCGATCGCCAGGCGGGATATACCAGATAGGCCAGCGTCACCGTGCCCGTGAAGAGCAGCGCGGCCGGCTCGTCGCGAAGGACGAGCAGGGGGAGGAACCAGAGCGCGTACCAGGGGAGGACGTTGGGGCCGAGCAGGATCGCGGCCGCCACTACCCACGTGGCCGCCGCCACCGGCTCCGATCGGCGCCAGGCGAGAACGAGGGCGAGCGCGAGGATGAGGGCGCCGCCCATGCGAACGGCGCCGACGTGGCCGACCGCGCTCGCGAGGGGCGCGAACAGGGTCTCGTTGAAGGACCAGAGCTCGGCGTACTTGGAAAGGCTCAGGAGCATCACCCGGCCGGCCTCCCGAAAAGGCAAGACGAGAAGCGTGGCGAGGCTCGCGGCCACCGCGAGGTGCCAGGCTCGAAAGCGCCGCAGCCACGCCACGGCCACCAGGCCCGGGAGGAGCTTGACCTGGAATCCGAGCGCGGCGGCGAGTGCGGACGCGAGGGGGCGACCGGCCTCGAGGGCGGCCAGGGACAACGCGAGGCACAGCAGGCCCAGGGCCTCGTTGTGGCCGCTCCCCGAGATCTCCACGAGCGCGAGCGGGCTCCAGGCCAGGACGAGCAGGCGCCCGCGAGGCAGGCCGCGGCGGCGCAGGACAGAGGCAAGCGGCCAGAGCGCCAGCATCTCGCAGGCGGCGAGGAAGGCCTTCATGGCCGTGACGGAATCGGACACGCCGACCACCGCGCGCGCCGCGAGCTGCCACAGGGGGGGATAGATCGCGGTGTAGTCGCGGTGGTTCATCCCCCGCCACACCTCGTCGCGCAGCGCGACCCAGCGCGGCGACTCCGGTCGGTCCGCCCAGGCGTACGGGTTCCCGCCGTGAACCTGGATCCGCCCTTCCCAGACGGAGCGGAGGACGTCGTCGCTCAGGAGCGGCGGGGCGCAGGCGAGGGCGACCCGCCAGGCCCCGGCGAGGACGAGAGCGGCGACGAGGGCGCGCGAGGAGAGGGTGGGCGCGCCGAGGAGCGCGACGAGATAGGCGACGAAGGCGAGACCGAACAGAGCGAGGAAAGAGTCGACGCGCACGGTCTGATCGCCTTGGCGGGTCCAGGTGAGCACGCAGAGGCTGATCGTGCTCGCGGACGCGATGGCCAGAACCCGGCCGGCGCCGATGAGCCGGCCGGGGGCGCCGGCCAGGGGCGTCACGCGCGGCCGAAGGCGTGTCGGGCGATCGTACCCAGGATCTTGGCCGCCGCGCGCACGCTTCCGAGAAGGGTGCCGCTGACCTTGCTCCGCCCGAGGCGCGGCCGGTAGTCCACCGGGACCTCGCGGACCCGCAGGCCCTGCCGCGCGGCCTTCACCTGCATCTCCACCGTCCAACCGAAGTTCCGGTCGCGCATGTGCAGCCGTCGCAGCGCCGGCGCGGTGAGGGCCCGAAACGGCCCCAGGTCCGTGGCGTCGGTGCCGATGAGCCGGTTCATGAGGGCCACGCAGAGCCGGGTGCCGAGCACGGCATGGACGGGGTGGGCCCCGGGTTGGCGGCGGCCGAGCTGGCGGGAGCCGATCACGAGGTCGGCTTCCCCGGCCAGGATGGGGGCGAGCACCTCCGGGAGCTGGCCCGGAAAGTCGCTGTGGTCGCCGTCCAGGAAGACGAGCACGTCCGCCCCTTCGGCGGCGGCGATGCCGGCGAGGCAGGCCTGTCCGTAGCCTCGCCGAGGCTCGTGCACCACGCGCGCCCCCGCCGCCCGCGCGACCTCGGCGGTACGGTCGCGGGATCCGTTGTCCACCACGATCGTCTCCCCCACCCCGGGCGGGATCTCGGCGATCACGAGGCCGATGGCCTCCTCCTCGTCCAGGGCGGGGATGATCACGGCGATGCGGGCGGTCATGGGCTCTGGTCTGCGGTGGCTCCGCGAGTCTAACTCCACGTGCGCCTCCTCGGGGGCGGGCCCGGGGCGCGTGCTAGAATTTGCGGGGATGAAGCGCGCGCTTGCCCTCCTCCTGGCCGCTGCGCCCGCGGCCGCGCAGGACTCGCCGGGCAGCCAGTACTTCCAGCGCCCGGAGAAGAAGTTCAGCTTCGAGATCAAGGGCGATGCCCTCGCCCGCGCGGAGTGGACGGAGGACATCTTCGTCACCGCCACCCAGCTCCGCGACGAAGATCGGCAGCGGCTTCAGCTCCGGCCGCGCCTGGAGATGGGCCTGGGCCCGGTGATCCTCGGGGTGGGGGGCGAGTTCAACTACAGCAGCGACGAGAACACGAAGGCGGTCGGGGCCCAGCTGCTCATCCGCGACAACTACGACTCCCGCGACGCCCGCTTCGATCTCGCCTTCGCCGACATCCAGCCCGCATCCTGGATCCGCATCGAGGGTGGCCGCTTCCTGATGCCCCTGCCCTTCACTGAGATGCTCTGGGACCGCGACCTGCGCGTGCAGGGCGGGGCCCTCACCCTCGGGCTCAAGGACAAGGGGAGCCTGAAGAGCCTGCGGGCCATCGGCCTCTGGAGCCGCGGCAGCCACGTCTTCGACGATGCGGACACGACTCTCTTCAGCGTGGGCGTGGACGCGGAGTTCGCACTTTCCGAGTCCTCGCGGCTCGAGCTTCTCGGCGCCTGGCTCGACTACTCGCAGATCCGGACCATGGCCCCCAACATCCGCCGCCAGAACACGCGGGTGGCCGGCCAGTTCGTGTTCGACTACCAGGTGGTGGACGCGGTGGTGCGCCTGCGCTTCACCGGCCGCGTGCCCGCCCAGCTCGTGGGCGACTTCTGCCTCAACACCGACGTCGACCGGGACCGTCAGGGGATCTGGGCCGCTTTCTCCCTGGGCTCGCTCCTGCGCACGCGCGTGCGCGCGGAGTACACCTACGCCACCGTGGACAAGGACGCCACCCTCGCCGCCTACCCCACCGACGACTTCTTCTGGCAGACCGGGTGGACCGGGCACCGGATCGACCTCGGGGTGCGCCTGTTCGACAAGGTCTCGCTGCACGGCGTCGGCCAGCTCGAGCGCTTCAAGGACAGCCCGCGCCCCGAGGAGCGCGACCACTGGAACGAGCGGGTTCGCGCGGAGCTGCGGTACCTTCGTTGAGCTCGCAGTCGAGGAGCGCTTCTACTTGATGGCGGTCGCCGGTCCCGCCGCCGCCTTCCGCGGCTGCAGCGCGTCCAGCGTCTCGTAGGGGATCCGCGCGTTCACGAGCACGCGGTTGTCCTCGGTGGCCACGGAGATGGCGGAGGCGAGGTCCTTGAGCTCGGCCTTCTCGCCGGCCTGGAGGGCGGCGAGGGCCACGAGACCGCGCACGACGTCGGCGAGGTTGCTCGCTCCCGCCGCGTCCGCCGCTTCCCCCGTGATCGAGACCGCGAGGAGCGGTTCGAGCTCTCCGGTGACGGTCAGGCTGAGCAGGGCGGGAAGGGTGATCTGCGTGTCGCCCCCCCCGGGGCCGGCCATGCTGCGGGGCAGGTTCGCGAGCAGGCTCTGGTCGCCCACCATCCAGAAGGCGGCGCCCGGCTTCAGCTTCTCGAGGAGGGCGGTGAGGGTGGCGTTGCTGCGCAGCCCGGGCGTGCCGTGGGCGCGGTTGCCGATCGCGGTCTCGATCCCCTCCGCGGAGCCGAGGAGGAGGGCGCGATCGTCCAGGAAGGCCACCGCGGTGCCGCCCTTCTCCCCTTCCCGGAAGAGGTACACGGTCGTCCCCTCGACGTCCTTCCAGGTGACGCGGCCCTTGTGCTCCGTCTCGATGCTGCGGCCGAGCTTCTGGCGGTCGAACTGCCCGAGCACGAGGGCGAGCGGCGGGCCCGTGTGGGGGCCGCGGCCCGCGATCACGATCCGGTCCAGATCACGCTCGGGATTGAGGCCGGTCTTCTCCTCGATCTCGCGCATGGCGTCGGGCCGCATCTCCCGGCCGAGGCGCTTGTAGATGGGGCTCGCCACGAAGCGCTTCACATCGAAGCCGATCACGAAGCGCGAGTCGGCGGGCAGGACGAGGGCCTCGGCGGGCAGCGGGCCCACCGCCGCCCGCGCCGGATCGAGGTACAGGGCGGAAAGACCGGCCACCACTCCGAGCACGACCACGAGCATGGAAATGAAGACGACGAGGCGGCTACGCGTCATGAAAGGCCTCCTGCGACCAAGTGTAGCGTCCTACTGCTCCATAACGTACTCGCGCCCGGAAAAGATCCAGAATGCGAGGCTCAGGAACGCCACGGTCGCGGCCACGAGCACGACGAGGCTCAGGTCCCAGGGAAGGACCTGGGCGAAGAGGCCGGCGAATCCCTCCTCCGGGGGTCGATGGCGGATGAGCGAGCGCACCCAGGCGCTGAGGGTGAAGCGCGGGAGGTATCCGGGGAGGTTCGCGATCAGCTCCCACACGAACAGGAAGAGCAGGCCCGGGATCATGGGCCGGCGCAGGAGCACCCCCATCAGCGTGAAGAAAGCACCGTAGACCACGAGGGTGAGGGCGATCGCGCCGAGGTCGCGGAAGAGATCGGGCACCGCCGCCCCGATTCCGGAGACGCCGTTCACGGTCACGAGCAGGAAGAACGTGACCACGGTCGCGGGGAGGGCGAGGGTGAGGGTGGTGGCCACGTAGGCCGCGAACTTCCCCAGGAGGATCGCCGGCCGGCGTGACCGGTCGCGTCAGGAGGTAGCCGAGCGTCTTGCCTTCCACCTCGTCGGCGACGAGGGAGGTGGCGTAGAAGAGCGCGGCCAGGGGGAGCACGTTGCGGACGTAGTAGACCGCCACGATCACCGCGTAGAGGTCGAAGCCGGTCAGCTTGGGCGGGGCGTGGGCCGCGAGGACGGCGCGGAAGAGCACGCCGAACGCGATGGGCAGGCCGAGGAGCAGGGCCATCAGCAGGCTGCGGCGGCTCCAGACCATCCCCTCGAGCGTGAGGTCGAAGACCGCGCGCGCCGCCCGGAGCGCGGGGAGGGGGCGGCTCTTGTCCCTCATCGCGCCACCAGGTACCGGAAGACGGATTCCAGGTCCTCGTCGGGCGAGTACATCTCCGTCACCCCCGCCTCGATCGCGACCTCCGGCAGCGCGCCGTAGAACTCGTCGGGCTTCGCGGTCTGGACGGTCAGCCACTCCCCTTCTGCCCCGAAGCTCAGCGAGATGAGATGGGGCGCGCCCACCACCGCCTGGGCTAGCCGGCGCGGGTTCCTCGAGCGGAGCGAGACGGTGTGGGGATGCTCGTCCATGAGATCGCGGATCTCGCGCACGTCGCCCTCGGCGAGGATCCGGCCGTTGTGGATGAGGAGGACGCGCCGGGTCATGGCCTCGACCTCGTAGAGGATGTGGCTGGAGACGAGGACCGTCTTTCCTTCCTTGCCCAACCGCTTCACGAGGTCGATCACGCGTCGGCGGTTCACCGGGTCCATGCCGCTCACCGGCTCGTCGAGCAGCAGCACGTCGGGGTCGTGGGCGATGGCCTGGGCCAGCTTCACCCGCTGGCGCATTCCCTTGCTGTACCCGCCGATCTTCCGGTCCTTGGCGTCGAGCAGCGCCACCTCGGCGAGGGCCCGCTCCGCGCGCTCGCGGCACTCCTTGTCGTCGTAGCCGGTGAGGCGCAGGAGCGTGGTCAGGAACTGCAAGCCGGTGAGGTGCTCCCAGAACGCGTCGGTCTCCGGGCAGAGGCCCACCCGGTGGAAGACCTCCGGTGATCCCCAGGCCGGTCGGCCGAGCAGCTTCACCTCGCCCTGGCTGGGGGCGAGCTGGCCCGCGGCGAGCTTCAGGAACGTCGACTTCCCCGCCCCGTTCGGGCCGAGCAGGCCCGTCACCCCCGTGGGCACCTGGGCGGTCACGTCGTTCAGGGCGATCACGGGGCCGTACCAGCGCGAGGCGCGCACCAGCTCGATCGGCGTCACTTCACGATCTCCACCGCCCGCACGCGCGCGCGCAGCACGAAGAGGCAGCCCACGGCGACCGCGGCCAGGGTCAGGCTCGGCCAGACTACGGGCAGGCTCGTGGCGCGCTCCACGATGCCGAAGAGCGCGTTGCCCACCGCTCGCAGGTCCTGTTGCAGCGAGAGGACCTCGGCTTCCCGCCGGTCGGCGATCTGCGTGAGCACCCCCCGCACGATCTCCACCCCCACCCAGAGACCCACGAAGGCGAGGCCGGCCACCCGCGCGCTCCGGGAGAGGGCGGACACGGCGAGGGCGAGGAGGCCCACCACGAGCGCGGTGAGGAGCGAGTGGACGACGATGGCGGGTCCGATCCAGAGGAGGCTCCACTTCGCGAACTGCTCGGGGGCCAGTCCCAGCGCGATCAGGTAGAGCAGCAGCGCGGGGAGGAGCGTCACCGCGAGGTTCAGGAGGAGCAGGACGCCCAGCTTCCCCAGCACGTAGTCGCGCCGGGTGAGGGGCCGCGAGAGATAGACGAGGATGGCGCCGGTGCGCAGGTCGTTCGCGACCAGTCCCGCCCCCGCGAAGATGGAGAGGAGCACGGTGAAGCCGACCTGCTGGTTCAGGAACTCTCCGAAGAGGCGGCCGTCCACGGGCAGGATCCGGTTGAGGTCCGGGAAGCGCGTGGTCACGTAGACCTGCACCACGCGCACCACGAAGGGGAGGAAGCAGGCGAGCAGGAGCACGACGAAGGCGCGCTTGGCCAGGATCATGCGCAGGGCCTCGCGGGTGATGGGCCAGAAGCGGACCTGTCGCAGGGCGGCCCGGGCCTCGTACTTGCGGTAGGTCTGCTCGTAGATCGGCATCAGGCCTGCACCGTGTGCCCGAGGGCGCGCAGGAAAACGTCCTCCAGCGTCTCCGCCCCCGGGCGCAGGTGGCGCACCTGCACCCCGCACTCGCGGGCGGTGAGGAAGATGAGCTCGGTGCCGTGCCCGTCGGGGAGGAACACCCGGTAGCCGTCCTCCCCTTCGCGCCACTCGCCGCCCTTGTCCTTGAAGTCGGTCAGGAACGCGGTGGCGTCGCCCTTGAAGCGCACGTCGAAGGCCTGGCGCTTGGCCCCCGTCAGCTCGCGCGATCGCCCCCGACGCCGCCACCAGGCCCTGGTTCATCACGATCACGCTCTCGCACACGCGCTCCACGTCGTGGAGCAGGTGGGAGCAGAGGACCAGGCTCATCTCCCGGCGCTGCGACACGTCGGCGATGAGGGCGAGCATCTCCTCGCGGCCCTGGGGGTCGAGGCCGTTCGTCGGCTCGTCGAGGAGCAGCAGGTCGGGATCGTGGACGAGTGCCTGTGCCAGCTTGGCTCTCTGCTTCATCCCCGTCGAGTAGGTCTCCACGTTGCGGTAGCGGGCCTCGCCGAGGCCCACGTAGTAGAGCACCTCGTGGCTGCGGCTGATGGCCTCGTCACGGGGCAGGCCCGAGAGCTCCCCCGCGAAGGCGACGAAGGAGGACGCGCTCATGCCCGCGATGTGGCAGTCCTGCTCCGGCATGTAGCCGATCCGGCGACGGACCTCGAGCGGCTGCCGGACGGGGTCGAGGCCGAAGGCGGTCATCCGCCCGCGGTCCGGGTTCAGGAAGCCCAGGAGCGTCTTGAGCAGTGTCGTCTTCCCCGCCCCGTTGGGTCCGAGGAGGCCCGTGGGCCCCGAGGGGAAGGCACCGGAGACACCGGCCAGGGCCTGGACGAGGCCGTACGACACCGCGAGGTCCTGGAACTCGACGAGCGGAGATCCCACCTCAGCCATGTAACGAGCCGCCGGTCGGCATGGTTCCCCTATTCTCGGGGGCCGGGCTCCGCTTCGCCAAAGCGAAGCAGGACCTCGCCCTCGACGTTCAGGCTCTGAATGGAAAACGTCTCCTCGTGCCCCGCCCGGTCACGCAACCGGTGGCGGGGCACGAGGGGAATCTCGACGATCGCGCCCGCGGCCCTCGCGGCAAGGGGTGCCATCCCCCGCGCGCGGAGGAGCCCCCGCCCGCCCAGCACCGCGCGGATCGCCCCGATCGGCGCCGCCGACCGAACGACGAGCCGCGTCTCTCCCGCCCGGAGCACGGCCTGGTGGTCCTGCACGGTGACCGGGCCTTCGAAGAAGACGGTCGCGTCCGGCCCGATCCCGATCGCCTCGTGGAAGCGCGGGGCAGTGTCGGCGGAGGGCCAGCGCTCGAGCGCGAAGCCGGCCACGAGCAGGAAGGTCACCACCGCGACGAGGGTCCGTCCCGGCGACGCGGGGGAATGGTTGCGGCCGGCCGCCCGCGCCAGCCCCGCCGCCACCGCCGCCGCGGCGAGGAGCCAGGCGAGCACGCGCGCCCAGAGGCCGGGCGCGGCGTCGCTCCATTCCCGCAGGTGCAGGTTCGGGATGTACTGGTTGCCGTCCGCGAACGTGCTCTTCTCCAGCAGCACCGCCGAGTCGTTGGCCGCGTGGGGATCGTCCCAGAGGGCGTGGGCGAAGACGGCCGTCCACGCCGCGAGCATCAGGGCGAGGGCGAGGGCCCCCCGCCGGGAGCCGATGCGGTCGAGGGCGATGGCGACGAGGGCGACGGCCAGCGGGGCCAGGGGCAGGAAGTAGCGGCCGAGGTTGGAGACCGCGCCCGCCCAGTTGTCGGCGGAGGCCACGGTCAGGTAGTAGACGGCCGCCGCAGGGAGCACGGGCGCGAACCGGCGCAAGCCACCCAGCAGCTTGCCCGCTCCCGCCAGCAGGTAGAGAGGCGCCATCGGAAGGATTCCGTAGCGCGCGTCGAAGAGCAGCCCCAGCAGGCCCTGGCCCAGCCGGGCCGAGGTCACGCCCGCGGGGCCCCAGGCCAGGAAGAGCGCATCGGGCCGGACGCTTCCCGTGATCGCGAAATTGTAGAGCGCGGTCAGGTAGAGGGTGGCGGCCTGGGGCAACAGGAGACCCACCCACGCGGCGCGTGAGGCGCCGCGTGCCGCGAGCACCGCGGTCAGAACCAGCACCAGCCAGACGGGCAGGAATTTCTGATGGAGCCAAGGCAGCGTCGCGAGCATCAATCCCACGATCCACGCCTGGCGCGTCGTCCAATCCCTGACGAACACGAGGCGATGGAACACCAGCGCAAGCACGAGAGCGCCCGGCATCTCCGGGTAGAACTGGAACCCATAGAAGAGGAAGGGCGGCACGAGCGCGAAGCCGAAGGCGAGGGCGGCGGCGAGGCCGGCCCGGCCCGTGGCGTCCCGGGCGAGCACGAAGACCGCGGCCACGAGCGCCGCGGCGATGAGGTTCCAGAGGAGGACGGATACGGCCAGCCGGCCCGGCGTGCCGCGCGCCCGATTGAGCGCGCGATCGCACCGGAGCGCCGGGGCGAGCACCAGCGAAGGCCCCGGCGCGAGGACGTAGTAGACACCACCTTGCTTGCCCTGGACGGTCTGTCGTGTGATCCGTGTGGCCCGGATCGCGTCCTTCCCCACCGCCGTCGGTCCCCCCAGGAGGGCCCTGGCCATCCCGCCCGACTCTTCCGCCAGAGTTCCCAGCGCCCGACCGAGGCTCGACCACCAGGGGCGAGGCTGCAGCTCCTCCATGGGCGCGCTCACGCCTTCCGCATCGAGCGTCCCTTCGTGCCCGATCGCCACCGCCATGCGGAGGTACTTCGGCTCGTTGCCGGGATGCCCTTCCCATTGGCGCGCCCACTCCGGCGTGAGGAAGGAGTAGGCGAGGAAGCTCAGGAAGACCACGGCCGCGGGGCGCGGAGCCGGGAAGCGGACGGAAGGGGCGAGGCCCGCCACGAGCACGGCGAGCGCGGCCGCGTCCTGGCCGAGGCTCCAGTCCTGGGTCAGGGCGACCGGCAGGGTGAAGGCATAGGGGAAAGCCGGGCTCAGGGCCACGGCCAGGAGCGCGAGGATGGAAAGGACGGGGCGCAGGTAGAGAGCTTGGAAACCTTCCGCCCCCGCGCCGAGGGCCGCACCGAGGCCGCGCCCGTCCCTGCGAGCGCGGCCGAGGCTCAGAACCGTCCAGAGCCCTGCGCCTCCCGCGGTCCAGAGCAGCACGGAGCGCAGGACGCTTCCTCCGCTCTCGGCGAGGACACGTCCCACCTCGCCGAGAACGGAGGTGGGGATGAGCGACGAGCGAAGGACGAGCCCCAGCGCCGTGTCCACCTCGCGAGCGAAGCCATGGAGGGCGAAGGGGAGGAGCGCACGCAGGAAGACCCGCAGCGAGGGCACGCGTGATTCTGCGTCGGATGGTCCTGATGGCCAACTCCGTCTGGGCGGAGTCGCTTGAGGAATTACTTGGGGTCTCTCAGTCCAGGGTTCCTAGAGGCCCCAGCTGTGGTGCGGCGCCTCGCTCTTCAAGTAGGTCGCCAGCCAGCCCACCACGCGCTCGGTCGCGCGCAGTCGCTCGGGGCCGCTGCCTGCCGGCAGCGGCCAGAGACCGCGCGGCGCGGCCAAGGCGCCGAGGGCGCGAGCGGGGTCCCCGTCGTAGAGGAGATCGCCCTGCTCCATCGCGACCCGGCAGGCGTTGTCCACCGCCAGGTAGCAGGCGGTGTCCACGAGACTCGGCCGACCGGCCCTCCTGCACGAGCAGGCGCGCGATCCCGAGAGCGTTGCGGCAGTGCTCCCAGACCAGGTTCCGGTCGGCGACGATCGTCGACGAGAAGGGCTGCGAGGTCACGTGGCCTCCTAGCTGCAGCCGCTCGTGCTGCCGCAGTTGGCGCAGCGGTAGCAGGCTGCCGTTGCGGGTCATGATGCTGCCGCAGTAGTGGCAGGGCGGCGCGTCGGTCTGGGTGCGGAAGGCGCCGGAGGCGGAGGTCGACTGCGGCGGCGCGTCGCCGGCAGGCCGCGCCGGGGGCTCTCGGCCGAGGTCTCGCCTCGCCGGCTGCACGCCCACCGCCTCCTGGTGCTCGGCGGACAGGAACTTCGAGGCCAGCCAGCGGAAGATGTAGTCGGTGATGCTCTTGGCGTAGGGGATCTCGGGGTTCTTGGTGAAGCCCGAGGGCTCGAAGCGCACGTGGCGAGAACTTCTCCACCAGCGCCTCCAGCGGCACGCCGTACTGCAGGGCCATGGAGATCGAGGTGGCGAAGGCGTCCATCAGGCCGGAGATCGTGGAGCCCTCCTTGGCCATGACCAGGAAGATCTCGCCCGGCTTGCCGTCCTCGTACATGCCGACCGTGATGTAGCCCTCGTGGCCGGCGATGGAGAACTTGTGGGTGATGGCGTGCCGCTCGTCGGGCAGCTTGCGCCGCGCCGGGCGCGCGCTCCGACCGGCCGCCGCCGCCGGCCCCCTTCGCCTCCGTCCTTGCGAGGTGGAGAGCGGCTGGCTGCGCTTGCAGCCGTCGCGGTAGACGGCCACCGCCTTGAGGCCCAGCCGCCACGACTCGAGGTAGGCGTTCGCGATCTCGTCCGGGGTGGCGTCGGTCGGCATGTTGACGGTCTTGGAGATGGCCCCGGAGAGGAAGGGCTGCACCGCCGCCATCATCTTGATGTGGCCCATGTAGTGGATGGAGCGCTTGCCGTTCGCGGGCGGGAAGGCGCAGTCGAAGATCGGCAGGTGCTCCTCCTTGAGGTGGGGCGCGCCCTCGATCGTCTCCTTCTCGTCGATGTACTCGAGGATGTCCTCGACCTGCGCCGGGCGAGTAGCCGAGCTTGCGCGAGCACGCCGGGCACCGTCTGGTTGACGATCTTCATCATCCCGCCGCCCACCAGCTTCTTGTACTTGACGAGGGCGATGTCGGGCTCGATGCCGGTGGTGTCGCAGTCCATCATGAAGCCGATGGTGCCGGTGGGGGCGAGCACCGTGACCTGGCTGTTGCGGTAGCCGTGCTGGACGCCCAGCGTGTAGGCCTCGTCCCAGCACCGCGAGGGCCGCGCTGCAGCAGCTCCCGCGGCACCAGGGTGGCGTCGATCATGTGCGCGTGCTGCCGGTGCTTGTCGATCACCCGCAGCATCGGCTCGGCGTTGCTGCGCGTAGCCGGCGAAGGGGCCCATGGCCGAGGCGATCGCGCGCGCTCTGGGCGTAGGCCTCGCCGTGCATGAGCGCGGTGACCGCGGCGGCGTAGGCCCGGCCCGCCGTCGGAGTCGTAGGGCAGGCCGCGGTCCATGAGCAGCACGCCCAGGTTCGCGTAGCCGAGGCCCAGCGGGCGGTAGTCGTGGCTGTTCCGGTCGATGGCCGGGGTCGGATAGCTCGCGTTGTCGACCAGGATCTCCTGGGCCGTGATCATGCGTGCGGCAGGCGGCCCGGAAGGCCTCCGCGTCGAACTCCCCGTCCTCCCGCCGGAACTTCATCAGGTTCAGCGAGGCCAGGTTGCAGGCGGTGTCGTCGAGGAACATGTACTCGCGAGCACGGGTTCGACGGCGTTGATGCGCGCGGTGTTCGGGCAGGTGTGCCAGTCGTTGATCGTGGTGTCGAACTGCATGCCCGGGATCGCCGCACTGCCAGGCCGCCTCGGCCATCTTCTTCATCAGGTCGCGGGCCCGGAAGGTCTCGCAGACCTGCGCCGGTCGAGCACGTAGCGGGTCTGCCACTCGCGGTCCTCGACCACCGCGCGCATGAACTCGTCGGTGACGCGCACCGAGTGGTTCGCGTTCTGGAAGAAGACGGAGTCGTAGGCCCCGCCCTTGACGTTGAAGGAGCCGTCGTAGCCGGCGTCGATCAGGGCCCAGGCCTTGCGCTCCTCCTCCGCCTTGCAGTTGATGAACTCCACGATGTCGGGGTGGTCGGCGTTCAGGATCACCATCTTGGCCGCGCGGCGGGTCTTGCCCCCGCTCTTGATCACGCCGGCGAAGGCGTCGTAGCCGCGCATGAAGGAGACGGGCCCGGAGGCGGTGCCGCCGCCGGCGAGCGGCTCCCGCGAGGAGCGGATCGCCGAGAGGTTCGAGCCCGTGCCCGAGCCGAACTTGAAGAGCATGCCCTCGGTCTTGGCGAGGCCGAGGATCGACTCCATCGTGTCGTTGACGGAGTTGATGAAGCAGGCCGAGGCCTGGGGGTGCTTCTCGATCCCGACGTTGAACCAGACCGGGCTGTTGAAGGCGGCCTTCTGCTGGACGAGCAGGTGGGTCAGCTCGTCCGAGAAGCTCTGCGAGGTCCTCGGCGCGTCGCGAAGTAGCCCTGGGCTTCGGCCCAGCTCGCGGATCGTGTCCACCACCCGCGAGATCAGGCCCTTGCACGCTGCGCTCGCGCTCCGGCGAGCCGAGCTGGCCCGCGGAAGTACTTCGAGGCGACGATGTTGGTCGCGGTCTGGCTCCAGGTGCTCGGGGACCTCGATCGCCGTGCTGCTCGAAGACCGGCTGCCCCTTCTCGTCGTTGATGACCGCGGAGCGCAGCTCCCAGGTCAGCTCGTCGTAGGGATGTCGGCCCGCCTTCGTGAAGTAGCGCCGGAAAGTGAGGCCCGTTCGCCTTTCCGCCGGGGTCTGGCGGGCCTCAGCTCTCGGGTTCTCCACGGGGTGGGTCGACATAGGGGGACCTCTTTTCCTGACATCTTTGTCACTCTCGGGTGACGCCTCTCCGGTGACCAGAAGCACTGGGCTTCGGCTCCGCGGCTCGCTATCTCGCTACTGTTTCTTCCTAACGGGCGAACGGATTATCGGCAAGCCGTCGGGGCCTGTCAAGAAGAAAACACAAGATGTTGGGCCCACCGATCCACTATAACACAACATACTGAGATGAAATGGCTTAGCGAAGGGCGCGAAATCGGTTTTCGAAGGCGCCATGGCGCTTTTGTCGCGCCTTCATCATCTTGCCGTCATGCTCTGGATAGCGCCATATTCGGCGCTGCAGTCAACAGATGGTATCGACAAGCCCTACTCGACATCACTTGAATATACCTAACTATTCCTGTGATATAGATATTTGTGACTTACTGACCATCGGACCGGCCACCCAGTAGACCTCGGTCTTGAACGGCTGGAAGCCCCGTCGAACATAGTTTGGGAGGGCGGCCGGGTCGTCGAGCGTGCAGGTGTGGAGCCAGACCCGGACGGCGCCCTCGCTCCAGGCGGTCTCGACCGCCACCGAAAGGAGGTGCTTGCCCAGCCCACGACCGAGAAACTCCGGCAGCAGGCCGAAGTAGGCGATCTCGCACGAGCGATCGTCGTGGCGCTCCAGCTCGAAGTAGCCGGCGGGCGATCCCCCGACGTAGAGAACGTGGATGGTCACCTCGGGATCGGCGAGGCGGGCGCGTACCTGCTCCTCGCTCCAGGAGAGGCGGTCGGTCCAGTGGTAGTTCCGCCCCACCTCCGCGTACAGGTAGCGGAAGAACGAGGGGGGACATTCGTGGGCGCGCTCGACGCGCACGTCGGGGCTCTCGATCTTGGCGGTAGCGAGCTGGGACGGGCTCGTCATCTCGAGGTAGGTGCGCGTCACTTCGATGCCCGATGCGTCGTTCATTCCGTGAGACCGCTCAGCACGCGGCTCGCCCACAGCCGATCCGCGGGATCTTCGGGGCCGATCAGGGCGGGGAGGCGCTCCGTGGTCCAGCGCAGCGCGGCCCGGGCGCTGCGCTCGCCGCGGCCGTTCGCGAGGCCCCACGCCCCCTGCTCGGCGAGAGGCACCGCCGAAGCGAGCGCGGCCACGTGAAGGGCGAAGCGTCGCGCCGCGGCTTCCGTGAACTCGGGCCCCGCCGACCTGGCCCTGGGCCACCAGGCTTCGACATGGTCCAGAGCTCGGGTGAGCGCACCAACGGTCGACGACAAGGGAGTCGCCCCCAGCCGGGCCAACCGCGAACGGGAGAGCTCGAGCCAGGGGGCCAGAGCGTCCTCGCGCGCTATCGCGCGCAGCGTGTCGAGGCTCAGCACGTTCGTGGTTCCTTCCCAGATCGGCAGCACCTGGGCGTCGCGCAGCCACACGGGCAGACCGGTGTCCTCCACGTAGCCCGCTCCCCCGAACCCCTCGAGCGCCTCCGACGCCACCGTCACCGCCTGCTTCGCGGTCATGAGCTTGGCCAGGGGGGTGAGCAGGCGCAGGGCCCCCTTCTCCGTGGTGCTCGCCTCCCCCGCCTCCTGCCGGCCCAGGAGGGTCGCGCAGTCGAGGGTGAGGGCGAGGGCGGCTTCGTACTCGACGTGGAGGTCAGCGAGGGTCTCGCGATGGAGCGCCTTGGTGGCGAGGGTCCCCCCGAACGCCACCCGGCGGCGCGCATAGTCGCGCAGGAGCTGGAGGAGGCGCGCCATGGTGCCGCAGGCGTTGATCGCGTTGTGGAGGCGGGTGACGTTGAGCAGGGGCGTGATCTTGCGGACGCCGTCCCCCAGCTCGCCCACCGGATGGGCGAGCACGCCTTCCAGCGTGAGCTCCGCGGTGGGGAGCGCGCGCGTCCCCAGCTTGTCCTTGAGCCGTTCGATGCGTATCCCCTGCCGGCGCCCCTCGGCATCGTGCAGCTCCAGGTAGAAGAGGGAGAGGCCGGAGGAGCCGGAGCCCGCCCCCTCGGGGCGGGCCAGGGTCAGGGCCATCTCGCTGGTCACCGCGGAGGTGAACCACTTGGCCCCGAACAGGCGGAAGCATCCCTGCTCGTCGCGCCGCGCCTCGGTCTCCGTCCCCCCCACGTCGCTGCCCCCCGAGCGCTCCGTCATCCACTGCCCGCTCGTCCACAACCGCTCGGGGTCGCGGGACGTCAAGCGCGGCACGGCGCGGCCGGCCAGGGCGGGATCGTGCTCCAGCAGCGTACGCGCCGCGCCGTCGGTCATGGCGAGAGGGCAGGTGTAGACGGCGGAGCTCGGGGCGTAGAGGGCGAGGAGCGCGAACTGGTGCAGGCGTGCGAAGGGACCGAGCCGGCCTTCGTAGGGGATCGCGGTGAGGCCCCACCGGGCCGCGGCGTGGTGCAGGGCCCGCCAGGCGGGAGAGACCACCACCTCGTCGATCCGGCGTCCCCAGGCGTCGAAGGGAACGTGGCGGGGCGGCTCGGCCTCCGCCTGCCGGGCCAGCTCCGCGAGCGGCCCCGCCGCTTCCCCGCCGAGGGCGAGCCATTCCGGCCGCAGCCCGCGCGCCACGTCCGCGGGCAGCCGGCGCTCGAGCGTCTCCGCGAGGACGGGGTCGGCCTCGAACGTGTTCGTGAGGTGCGGGGGGTCCTGCCGGAACCCGGAGGGGCCCGGGGGGGCGGCCGGCGGGGTGCGGACGACGCTCATCCTTCGAGTTTAGTCCACCCGAACTCCCCCGGGGAGAGTCAGCGAGGCACCTCGAGGGCGCCGGGGCGCGCAGGAAGGCGCGGGTCCAGCCGCACGAAGCGGGTGACGCGGGGCCCGAAGCGGACCTCCCCACGCGCCGCGCGCGGGTCGCGGTAGAGCGACAGGACCGCGTCCGGAAGCGACGCCTCCGCGGGCACGTCCTCCCACTCGCGCCCGTCCGCCGAGACGCGCACCCGGGGGCGGCTCACCCACTCCGCGTCTGCGATCTCGAAGACGACGCCTCCGATCGATCGCTCGCCCCCCAGGTCGATGAGCACCCCCTCGCGACCCCAGAGCGTGGCCACCGGCTCGCCTCTCTCCACGACGCGGGCGAGGGCACCGGGCGGCACGTCGTGGATTCGAACCTCGTCGAGGACGGCGGCGACCGGCGCCTCGACCGGTTCCCGCGTGACGATCTGGGTCACGTCCACCGCGCGCAGGAAGCGAAAGCCGTCCTCGCCCAGGGGCCGCGCGAGCAGCTCCATCGCCCGGTCGTAGGGACGAGGCATGAAGCCGGAGTCGCCGTTCAGGAGCGGGCGGAAGTGGGCGAGGCCGTCGAGCATGACCTGGGTGTCGTCCACCCCGAGAGGCAGGACCGCCACCGCCCCCGGGTGGCCCGCCAGCCCGCGCGCGTAGGCGGGCGGTCCCGTGTACGGCCCCAGCCGGAGGGGGACGTTCGTCGACTCCACCATCGCGAGGGCCAGAGCGGCGAGGCCGACGAACCACCGCCGGCCGGCCAGGCCGAAGCCCGTGAGCACCGCGAGGCCGAGCAAGGGCACGAGCGCGAACCGGCCCAGCGCGCGTACGCCGCGCAGGAACACGAGATGCTCGTGGAGAAAGCGGTAGGCTGCGGTCTCGGGTCCGAGCGAGAGCACGACGGCCACCGCGGACGAGGCGAGGACCACGGCGCGGAAGCGTCGGGGCGCGCGCGCGAGGCCGGCGACGCCGAGGACGAGCACCGCGAGTCCGGGGAAGAGCGTGTCCCGGAACATCTCGGGGTCGAGATGCCGCTCTGTCACCGGACCCCACAGGCGGGTGCCGCTGGCCAGGTACGAGGCGAGGCTCGTGGCGTAGATGGAGACGGTCTCCAGCGTGAACTCGACCCCCTGGAAGGCGCGCATGCGCAGGTACGGGCGAGCCGCGGGAAGGAGGAGGAGTCCCGCGAGCAGGAAGCCGACGGCGAGGCGCAGGAGATCACGGGGGCGCAGCCCCCCGAAGAGACCGACCGCGACGGCCACCGTCACCGCGGTGGCGGTCACCGCGCCCAGGTAGATCGAGGCCAGGCCCTGCAGCGCGACGAGGAGGCCGACGGCGAGGGCCCGCCGCAGGGTTCGGCGCTCCCAGAAGCGGTCGAGGGCGAGAAGGGCGAAGGGCAGCAGGAGTGTCGCCTGCGCGTGGAGGTGGGCGAGGCGCGTCCAACGGTGGGCCCCGGCCGCGAAGCAGGCCCCGCCGATCCACGCGGCCAGGCGGTCCCCGCTCGCGCGCCGGACGAGGAGCTGCGTCCCCAGGCCGGAGACGAGCAGGCAGATCAGGAAAAGGAGGTTGTAGGCGAGGACCGGCTCCCCCGCGAGAAGGGCCGGCGCTCCCACGCATGCGAGCAGGAGCAGGTTCTCGGAGTACGCGAGGGCGTCGGGGAGCGGGTGGAAGATCGGAGCCTGGAAGACACCGAAGGGGTCGCGCGTGAGCGCGTGTGCGTCCCAGGCCAGGATCCAGGCGTTCAAGCGCCCGTCGGGGCGATCGACCGGCCCCGATCCCGCGAGGTCGCGGACGAGAGGCCAGCTCATGACCGCGAGGAGCAGCGCGTAGGCGAGGACGGAGGCCGCGATCTCTCCGCCCGTCACCCGGCCGGGCGCGGGCAACGGTCGCGGCCGATCCCAGGGGACGGCGAGGACGAGCGCGGCCGCGAGAGCGGCCACGAGCAGGGCGAGCAGATCGGTGAGGACCCACGGCCAGCGCGCGCCGGCGGGACCCAGGTATCGAGGCGGGATGGCTTCGTCGCGACCGTCCGTGCGCGTCCACCCCAGGCGCAGGCGCGGTCCCGGCCCGCGCCAATCGAGGCGGACCTCCAATGCCTGTGGCCCGCGTCCCAGGAAGACGGCGGTGCCGGCGCGCAGCGGATCCGCGTCGGCTCGGAGTACCGTGCGGCCGGCCACCCGGACCTCGGCCCGCCCCCGTCCCGTCACCCAGATGCGATAGGTCCCGGACTCCGGCACGCGGAGCGGCCCTTCCCATCGCAGGGTGAGGCGCCGGAGGCCGGGCCAGCGGCGGAGGTCGCGGCCCAGGACGTCCACCGGCCCCGGCGCCAACCGCCCCACCGGCCCGTCCGGTCCCTCCACCTGCAGCGGGAGCCCGGCCGGAGCGCGCCCGGCCGCGACCGCAAAGAGCGAGACGAGCGCGATCACCAGGGCACGGAGGATCGCGCGCCACGGGCGTGGGCGGCGCTCGCGGCCCGTGAGCGCGGCCGTGATCGCAAGCAGCAGAGCGGGACCGGCGAGGGGCAGGGCCCGCACGTCTGCGGGGGGCTCCGCGTAGACCGGTCCCCACCGGGAGAGGGCGAGCACGATCAGGAACACGGCGAGAGCAAGGCCGCCGCGGGAGACGCCGGAAAGGAGGCGGACCACCGCGCGGATTCTATCCGGGCCCGATGCTCAGTGCTTCTTGAAGATCTTGCTCAGGAGGCCGCCCGCCCCGGGGTCCTCGCCCCCCCCGGGGTCCTGTCCCAGCTCCTTGAGCGCGGCGCGCGCGTGGCTGTTCTTGGGGTCGAGCTCGAGCGCCTTGCGGTACATGGCGATGGCGCGGCTCGTCATCTGGCTGGCCCGGTACACGTCTCCCAGGGCCACGTAGGGCTCGGGGGCCCGGGGATGCTCCTTGACGATCGCCTGCAACGACTTCTCCGCCTCCTTTACCAACTTCGGGTTCTTCGACTTGGCGCGGGCGAGAAGGATCTTGGCCCGGAGCTTGTCGTGCCCCTCGAGATTGGGAAAGGCGCTCTCCGCGTACTGGATGGCCTCCCAGAACAGGCCGGCCCGGAGCTTCATCTCGGCCATGCGCAAGGTCTCCATGGCCGCCCACGCGGGGATGCCCGCTTCCGTCTGCATCGGCACGTCGGGCTCATCGACCGGCGGGACCACCACGGACGGAGAGTCGGGGGGCCTGCTGATCACCCGGGGCAGGCTCTCCGCGTAGTTTCTCCGCAACTCGCGCGTGCGCAGCTTCTCGAAGGCCAGGCCCAGGCGGATGAACACGGCCTCCCTCATCTCCGCCACGTCGGAGAGCGAGGGGTCGAGGCGGGTGTCGGGATGGAACGACTTGGCCAACCGGAAGTACGCCTCCTTCACCTCGACGTCGTTGGCCGTGCGGGCGATTCCGAGCAGCTCGAAATGGTCCTTGCTGTTCAGCCCTTCGAAGGCGTCCACGATCAGGCGCCGTCTCTCTCCGATGGTGCGGCTCGTCGTCTCTACGCGCCACCGCTCTTTCTCGAGGTCGCGGCCGGCCCCGCTGCCGTCGGTGGGGTGCGGAGGCTTGGCCGCGAGCGGCTCGGCGCCTTGAGCACGCGCCGGCCTCACCACGGTGGCCGGCGACGGCGCCGGCATGCGGACCGCCGGCGTGCGCCGCTCGACGGGAGCCCGGTACTCCACCACCCCGGTGCAGAGCAGGCTGAAGAGGCTGCGCTCCACGTTCTCGGTGGGAAGGGGGATGACCTTGAAGACGTCACGGGCCGAGAACTTGCCGTCGATCTGCGAGGCCAGGAAGGCGTCGGCGGGCGTGAACGCGACGTTGGTGAGACCGCGGAAGGCGGTCTCGTCCTTGAGCAGGATGCGGTCCAGGTCTCCGAGCACGTTGCGCACGACCGCGGGGTCGGCGACGCGCCGCGCCGCTTCCAGGATCAGCTCGACCGTGGAGAGGTTCGAGGCGGCATCCTCCCCCGCGGGCTCGCCCGGAGGCGATTCCTCGAAGAACACCGAGCCTCCCCCCCGCGCGGCCGACTCGAAGAGGATCTCGCGGGCGTGCAACCCCACACCTTCGTCGAGGGCGAGGCGTTCCAGGAACGCGTTCTCCAGGAGCACGGGGCCGAGACGACGCCTCTTGTTGAGCACGATGGGCTTGGCCCGCTCGAGCGCTTCCTGGGTGAGCTTGCCGTAGCGCACCAGCACGTCCCCCAGGCGCTCGCCGTCCACGTCGCTCATCGCGTGGATCACCTGGCCGTCCACGAAGCGCATCGAGCGGTGCGCCTTGCCATGGGTGAAGCGCAGGTGGCCGGTCTGCTTGCGGGAGTAGATCTCGCGCATCATCTTGAATACGGGGCTGGGGTCGGCCGGGGGCGGGGGAGGCTCGGGGACGTAAGGTGCGGCCGTGAAGTCGAGGCTGAGAAGGATGGGCTCCTCGGCGGCGGCGCCCTCGGGGCGGGGCTCGGCCAAAGGCGCCGTGGGAACGAACGAGATCGCGATCGTCTCCTGGGTACCCGTGTCGACCTGAGCCTGCTCGGCCGCGGCGGCCTCGGCGGGCAAAGTCCGGGCGTAGGCTTCGAGCGCCTCCGCGAACTCGCCCGCGGTCTGGTAGCGCTCCTCGACCTCCTTCACCAGCGACTTCTTCAGGATGGGACCGAGGGCCTCGTACTCCGGGCCTTCCGGCAGCTCGACCCGCGGCTCCTCGTGCGCGATCTTGTAGAGGATGGAGACCAGGGTCTCCGCGTGGAACGGTCGCCGCCCGGTGGCGAGCTCGCAGAGCATGACCCCCACGCAGAAGAGGTCGCTCCGCTCGTCCACGCGGGCCCCGCTCACCTGCTCGGGCGACATGTAGTCGGGGGTGCCCACGGCGACCCCGGCGCTCGTCTTCTCGGACTTCTCGGTCCACGCGACCCCGAAGTCCATGACCTTGACGTTTCGGTCGTCGGTGAGGAACACGTTGGCGGGCTTGATGTCACGGTGGACGATCCCCGCGGCGTGCGCGCGGCCCAGCCCGTCCAGTACCTGGAGGACGATCTGTATCTTCCGACCGAGGGTCAGGGGCGCGCCCTGCCGCAGCGCGTGCTGCAGATCCTGGCCGTGCAGCAGCTCCATCGCGATGTAGGGGGATTTGTCGGTGTGATAGCCGAGCTCGAAGACCGGGACCAGGTGAGGGTGGATTATTCGAGCGATGGCCCTGGCCTCCCGCTCGAAACGCAGCTTCCCCTCGGGGTCCTCGGCGATCTTGGGGAGCATGACCTTGAGGGCCACGTCGCGCTCGAGAAGGGGGTCGTGGGCCTTGTACACCACGCCCATGGCCCCCTGGCCGAGCCGCTCGACGATCTCGTACTTCCCCAGGCGCTCGGGCTGGCCCGTCTGAGGGCGCTTCCCCTGCGGCGCCTGGCCCGAATCGCTCACCGGCCCCCTCTCGAAGCGAGAAACCCGAAAACGGCTACCAATGGGACATCCCCCCTTTGTGGGAACATCCCATTTTGGCCGCTAGCGCCCATCGGAGCAACGGCCATGCCCGTGGTGCGGGACGGGATCCGCGAGAATTCGACTCTTTTCCAGACAGAGGCCGTCGGCCAAACTGTCCGCAAGCCGGACACCCCCCACTTAGCAGCGTCTCACACGGGGGCGGTATCGCGCAGTGCTCGCGATCACCCGCGACGGGAACGCGCTCGATTCGCGCACGGTTCGCGTCCGGGGCGGATCGACCGATCAATCCGGGCAGGTCACCGCTAGAACTTGACCTCCTTCACCTTCCCCTTCTCGAACACGACCGAGAGATCGGGATAGGTCCAGCGCGTCTTCTCGCCGAACACGAGCTCGTCGCGGGGGCTGCCGAGAAGCGCGCGTACGTCGGCCGGGGTCATCCCCGCACGGATCTCCGCCCGCGTCGTGGTCGCGGGCGCAGCGAGGGCGACCGCGCCCGCCGGCCGCGTCGCGGGGGGCGCCACCGCGGGAGGCGCTGACACCGACGCCACCACCGCGGCGCGCCGGCGCTCGGCGCCCTGCGGCTTCGGACCCTCGGGGTAGTTGAACGCGATCTCCTTCTCCAGCTTGGCCGCGCGGGCCGAGCTCTGCGAGTGGTCGCTGAAGAAGAAGTTGGCGACCTTCCCCTGTTCTCCGTAGCGCTTGGCGAAGCGGTTCCACAGGCGCGGGCCCTTGCTGATGTCGTAGCCGGCCTCGTAGGAGTAGCGCAGGCCGACCCGGTCCGCCTGGTCCTCCAGGCTGCGGCCGTACCCGTTGCTCCAGGCCATGGTCCCGAACGCGGCGACGAGACCGACGACCGCGCGCTGGGTGTCGTCGTCGATCTGGCTGGCGCTCGCCGCCACCCCCAGGGCCGCGAGCTGGATCCACATCTGCTTCTTGAACTGCCGGCGCGTGTGCTCGTGGCTCGCGTGCACGAGCTCGTGCCCGAGGACGATCGCCACCTCGTCGTCGTCCATGTCGTTCAGCAGGCCGCTGAAGACGTAGATGGAGTAGTTGCCCATCGCGAAGGCGTTCCACTCCTTGTTCTCGATCACGTAGACCCGCACCTCCTCGGGGCGGATGTAGGGGGGCAGGAGCGAGTCCACGATTCCGCGCACGCGCTCCACCTGCGGACCAGAGTCGTAGAGCTTGCCGATGCTCGCGACCTTGCCGCCGCCTTCCTGGTAGAAGCTCCCGGCCTGCCGGTACTTCAGCTCCGCGGCGTCGGTGGCGGCCTTGACCTCTCCCTCGAACAGGGCGCCGCCGTTGGGCTTGGCTTCGATCTCCGTCGCCGCGAGCGAGCCGTCGGCCGCGCGCGTCCCCTTGGCCTTGACCTCGTACCCGAGCGGGATGGAGGCAAAGTCGCGCGCGTCGCCCCCGCCCTTGAACTTGGCCCGCGGCGCGAGGCACACGCGCTGCCCGTCCACGAGGAGGCAGTCGCCGACGCGCCATTCGGCGTAGCCTTCGGCCTTCTCCTCCGCCATTTTGGTCTGGGCTCCCGCGACCGCGCCGGTCAGCAGGACGACCATCAGAACCAACGACTTACGCCAATCCATGCAACCTCCCTGGAGCACCCACGTGCTCGGAAGGGGCGGTTCCCCCAAAATCGAGGATAACGAATCGGGGCCGCCACGCAAGCCTATTCGGCGCCGACCTTCTTGAGGGCGTCCTGGGCCTGCCGGGCCACCAGCAGCTCCGGATCGCGGGCGGCGGTCGTGAGGGCGGGCAGGGCGGCACGAGCCGCGGGACCCACGTTGCCGAGGGCCCGCGCGGATTCCATGCGGACGAACTTGTCCTTGTCGCCGAGGGCGGCAGTGAGCGCAGGTACGGCTTCGCGCGCGTGCGTCCCGATCCGGGCCAACGCCTTCGCGGCTTCGCGGCGGAAGGCGACCTCCGGGTGGCGCAGTCCCTCGGCCAGCGCCGGTACCGCCGACTCCGCCGCCGCGCCGAGCCGGCCGAGCGCCTTGGCGGCCTCGCCCCGAACGATTCCGTCGGGATCGTGCAGGAGGGCGGCCAGAGACGGCACCGCGCTCGCCGACTCCGCGCCGATCTTGCCCAGCGCTTCCGCCGCCCGCCAACGCACGTCGGCCGAACCGTCGCGCAGCGCGCTCGTGAGGGTGGGCACCGCGGGCTGGGCCTCCGACCCCAGGTTGCCGAGGGCTTCCGCGGCGCGCCAGCGGGTCGCTCCGTCGTTCGCCCCGAGGGATTGGACGAGCCCCTGCACCACGGGCGAGACGGAGGGCGCGGCCGGACGCACCGGCTCCGGAAGCGGGGTGGCGGGCGTCGTCCTCGCGGCTGAGGGCGGCTCGGGAGGAGGCGCCGCTCGAGCGGTGGTCGGCGGCAGGGTCGCGGGCGGCGCGGTCGCGGAAGAGGGAGCGGGAGTGGCCGTGACAGGAGTCCCGGAAACGGCGGGAGCGGTCACGACCGGCGGCGGCGCATGGGAAGCGGCGGCGGGCATCGGACGCGCGGACTCGGGGATCGTCGCGATCGATTCGGGAGGGGCTTCCGTCGGCGGGGGCGTCGGCGGCCCCCCCCGACTCCGCCACGCCACCACCCCTGCGACCGCAGCGACCGTGAGAAGACCTCCCAGGCCGAGGCCCACGACGAGGGCGCGGCCGCGTCTCGCCGGCACCGCCCGCGGCCGGGGCAGCGGGGGTGCGGCCAGAGGCAGGTCCATCGTGGGCGACTCGGCGGTGTCCGCGTCCCTCGCCGGCGCGGACCGTAGTCCGGCCTCGAGGGCGGCCGCGAAGGCGCCCGCGCTCGGCCAACGGTCCTCGGGCGACTTGGCCGTGGCCTTGAGCAGCGCGCGCACCAGCGGCTCCGGGACCTGCGCGGGCGAAGGCAGCGGGATCGGCTCCTGGACGTGCTTCATGAGCACGGCCACGGGCGTGTCCGCCGAGAAAGGCACGCGGCCGACGAGCATCTCGTAGGCCACGATGCCCAGGGCGTAGATGTCGGCGCGATGATCGACGTCCTTGGCCGTGGCCTGCTCGGGGGCCATGTACTGCGGCGTCCCCGTGATCATCCCGGTGGCGGTGAGACCGCTCGGGCTCTCGAGCATCTTCACCACCCCGAAGTCGGCGAGATAGACGCGGCCCGCCTCGTCGAGCAGGATGTTCTGGGGCTTGATGTCGCGGTGGACGGCCTTCTTCTCGTGCGCGTAGTCGAGGGCGTCGGCCACGCCGCGCAGGATCTGGACGGCGCGCGCGTGGGGGAGCCTCTCCTTCTTGAGGAGATCGGACAAGGCGCCCCCCTGGATGAAGCGCATGGCCATCCAGGGAATGCCCTCCTGCTGGTCCACGTCGTAGGCGTAGATGGGAATGATGTTCGGGTGCTCCAGGCTGGCCACCGCCTGCGCTTCGATGCGGAAGCGCCCGATGAAGTCGGGGTCGTGCAGGAACTCGCGGGGCAGGACCTTGAGCGCGACGTTCCTCTTGAGGGCCGGATCGTGGGCCAGGTACACCGAGGCCATCCCTCCCCGCCCGAGCTGCCCCTTGATGAGGTAGGGCCCGGCCTTGGATCCGGGCTCGAGGGCCACGCGACCCCGCTCAGGCCCGCTTGCGGGGCGGGTCGAAGAACGGCAGCCGCGCCACCGTCACCCCGGCCTGCCGCCGCTGATGGTCCACGGTCAGCTCCATCTGCAGCCTCGTGCCCTCCCGGGCCGCGTCCCGGGCCACGGTGGCGAGCGCGATCATCTTCTTCAGCGTCGGCGACCAGGTGCTGCTCGTCGCCTTCCCCACCTGCACCCCGTCGCGGAAGACGGGCACGGAGAGGCGCGAAGCGGTGGCCGGCAGCTGGGGAGCGAGGCCCGCCTCCTCGAAGAGGCGCTCCACGTCGCTCCAGTCCACCTCCAGGCCCACGAGCTGGCGGGGAGAGCCCGCCTTCGCCTCCCGCCGCAGCGCGGCCTGGCCGATGTAGGGCTCCTTGTCCAGGCTCACGAGCCGGCCCAGGCCGATCTCGAAGGGCGAGTACCTCTGCGAGGGGATTAGCGCCTTCTTCGCCCCCACGTAGTCCACGTCGGCCAGGATCAGGCCCGCCTCGATGCGGGCCACGTCCAGCGCGAGCATCCCGGTGGGCGTGATGTCGTAGGGGCGGCCCGCCTCCATGAGCGCGTCCCAGAGGGCTTCCGCCCGGCCCGCGTCGACCCACACCTCGTAGCCGAGGTCGCCGGTGTAGCCCGTGCGCGAGACGTCCACGGGGATCCCGGCGATGCGGGAGGGCATCACGCGGAAGTACTTCAGCCCGGCCACGTCTCCCTCCGCGCAGGCGGCGAGGATCGCCCGGCTCGTGGGGCCCTGCAGGGCGACGGCCGCGGTCTTCTCCGTGATGTCCTCCACCGCGACCGCGAGGCCGAACGAGTTCTCGCGGATCCAACGCAGGCTGGGCTCGGCCGCGGTCCAGCGGAAGACGTCCTCGGCCAGGCGCGACACCGTCCCGTCGTCGATGACCTTTCCCTCCCCGTCGCACCAGTGTGTATAGGCCACCTGCCCCACCGCCATCTTCCGGGCGTTGCGGGTGGTGATGCGGTCCACCAGGCGGACCGCGTCACCACCGGCCACCCGGTACTTGAAGAGCGGGGACACGTCGATGAGCGCGGCCGCGTTGCGGATCGCGTTGTACTCGCGCTCGTGGTGCACCTCGTAGCTGCTGACCGCGAAGTACCCCGCCCAGTCGCGCCAGCTCATGCTCTCGCAGAGGGCGGAGGTGCGCGAATGGAACGGGCTCCCAATGGGCATGGGCGGCCGAATCATAGCCCAGGCGTTGCGACGGGTTGAAGGGCGGGGCCGATTCGCCAGACCGGAGCGACGGCTTCAACATCTTGGGCGCTTTTCACCTCCGGTAACGCTCTTTCCAAAGAAGTAACGCCGGCACGCGGCAACATGCCCGAAAGCCGCGTATTCCCCGCTCCCGCGCCCCCTCGCCGGCGGCACGCGCCTTGCCAATCAGGATCCGTGAGATGACTCCGGGGGCGAAGCGAGTCGCGATGGGTGGTGGCTCGACGGCGAGCCAGTTCCCGGGGTCGTCTCATTTCGGGCTCCTCGCTCCTGCCGCGGTGATGGCACTGCTGATCGGGTTCTGTGGCGGCGGTGGCTCGTTGGGCGGAGGTGCGACCACGCCCCCTTCGGCCTCTGCTCCCCCGCCGTCCGGCAACAACCCGACGGTCACCATCACCGCGGCCGGAGCCGTGAGCCCGAAGGACGTCCCGGCGTCGGTGGCGTCGTAACCCCTCACCGTGCGCCAGGGTCGTTCTTGTGGTATCTAGGACGTCTTGTATTCGATCGAAACCCTTGAGTGAGGAGGAGCGCATGCGGAATCCGCTCGGAAGGATCTCCATCTGTTTCGTCGCAGGAGCCTTGGCCATGGCCTGCAGTCAGGCGACCGACAACGTCCAGGTCTTCCAGGCCGACCTGAGCGGCGCCAACGAGAATCCCGCGCGCAATACCGTCGCCAGCGGCACCTCCCAGATCACCGTCGACGGAGACACGGTCTACTTCGTGGTGGAGGTGCACGACATCAACGCGGTCTCGTTGTCCCACATCCACGTCGGCCCCCCCACCGCCAACGGACCGGTTCGCGTCAACTTCTTCCTCGGACCCGTGACCGGGCCGATGAACGGAATCCTCGCCCAGGGCAGCTTCACCGCCGCGGACGTCCTCGTCATCAGCTACGACCAGCTTCTCGCCGAGATCCGCGCGGGGAACGCCTACGTGAACGTGCACAGCCCGACCTTCCCGGCGGGAGAGATCCGCGGCCAGCTGCGAGCCGTCAACTAGTGCCGTCTCAGGGAGCCCCGCTGGGGGGCGGGGCCTTCTCGCGAAGGGTTCGGGGCAGCCGCAGGGTGAAGGTCGATCCCTTCCCGGGCTCGCTGTCCACGCTGATCGCGCCTCCCATCATCTGGGCGAAGCCCCGGCTGATGGCGAGGCCGAGGCCGGTGCCCCCGTAGCGTCGAGCCGTCACCGGTTCGGCCTGGGTGAAGGGCTGGAAGAGCTTCGCCTGCTGCTCGGCGGTCAAGCCGATGCCGGTGTCGGTCACGCGAAAAACGAAGCCCTCCCCGTTCCCCCCCTCGTCGCGCGAGACCTCGAGGGCGATCCGTCCCTGGTCCGTGAACTTCGCCGCGTTGCCGAGGAGGTTGAAGAGGATCTGCCGGACGCGGGTCACGTCCGTACGCATCGACCCCAGGTCCCCGGCCACCGTCACGTCCAGCGTGTTCCCGTTCTTCCTGATGAGGGGGGCGATGGTGCTCGCCACGTCGTTCACCAGCGCCCCCACCTCCGCGTTCTCGAAGACCAGCTCCATCTTCCCCGCTTCGATCTTGGCGAGGTCCAGCATGTCGTTGATGAGGGCCAGGAGGTGCCGGCCGGCGCCGTAGATCTTCTGGAGATCGGGGACGAAGTCGGTGTGGCCACGCCGCTCCGCTTCCTCCAGCAGCATCTCGCTGTAGCCGATGATGGCGTTCAGGGGCGTGCGCAGCTCGTGGCTCATGTGGGCGAGGAACGCCGTGCGCGTCGCCTCCGCCGCCGCCGCGTCCGCTCGCGGCCGCCTCCGGGGCCGGAGGCGCAGGAGCAGTACCGTGAGAAACACAGCGGCTACCGCGGCGAGACCCAGCCAGAGACCCACGCCGCCGAGCCGGCTCAGGCGAGGAGGCGGTGGGGGCGGCGCACGTCGAAGCGCCAGAGCCCCGCCCGCCGCCCCGCCGCGAAGGCCGCCTCCATCTCGGGCAAGCCGGGACGACGCCCGATCTCCGCGAAACGCACCCGGCCGTCCCGCCCCCGCTCGCCCACCTTGTGCTGCGGCTGGTACTGCCCCATGACGTTGACGTAGGTGTCCGGGCGAGACCTCGCGCGCCAGCCACTCGAAGATGGCCGCCGCCTCGTCCGTCTGGCCCGGCATCACCAGGTGGCGCACGAGCACGCCGCGTCGGGCCAGGCCGTCGGGGCCGAACTGCAGCGGCCCCACCTGCCGGTGCATCTCGCGGATCGCCGCCCGCGCGCGCTCCGGATAGTCGCGTGGCCAGGGCGAGGCGCAGCGCGGTCTCGGGCTCCCAGAACTTGAAGTCCGGCATGTAGACGTCGACGATCCCGTCGAGCAGCTGCGAGCGAGGCGCAGCGGCGTCGTAGGCGCTCGTGTTGTAGACGAGCGGCAGGCGCAGGCCGCGCTCGGCACCGCGAGCCGCGATCGCCTCGATCACCTGCGGGCGCCACGTGCTCGGGGGTGACGAAGTTGATGTTGTGGCAGCCGCGGTCCTGCAGCTCGAGCATCAGGCCGGCGATCTCTTCCGGCCGTGCACTCGGCGCCCGATCGCACCTGGGAGATGTCCCAGTTCTGGCAGAACACGCAGCGCAGGTTGCACAGGCCGAAGAAGATCGTGCCGGAGCCGCGCCAGCCGCGCAGGCAGTCCTCCTCGCCGAAGTGCGGGAAGGCGCTGGAGACGATCGCGTGGCGGCCGGTGTGGCAGGCGCCGGTCTCTCCCGAGGACCCGGTTGCAGCCGCAGTCGCGCGGACAGGCCTTGCAGCTCTCCAGCTCCCGCAGGGCGGCTTCGACGCGGGCGGGGAATCCGCCCTCCCGGTGCAGGCGCAGGTAGGCGGGCTCGAACTCGTTGACGAGGAAGCGTTCCTCCCGCCGCGCGTCGGACACCGCCTGCATCCGGTCCGATGGTAGGGCCGGGAAACGAAGCGGGCAAGTCCGCGGGCGTCCAGCCCCAGCCGCTGCGGACCTTCGCCCGCGCGGGCTGGAAGAACCGCAAGGGACGGCTCCGTATCTTCCAATCGGTGGAGCAGGGCCTGGAGCTCGCCCGGCAAACGGTCGAGGGCCACGGCTCCGGAGCGACCGAAGCCAGAACCTCCCCCTCGACCCCGAGCTAGCGAGCCGTCTCGATCGGCGAGCGGGGCGAGCCCGGGGGCACCGGCGCCGCGGCCAACGCGTCGATCTCCCCCAGCATCTCCGCGGCCATCGCCTCCACCACGCGCTGGCCTTTCTGCCAGCTTGCGAGGGTGGCGTCGCCGAACACGCCGGAAGGGGAGTAGTGGCCTTTTTCGTTGCTGCGGTCGCGGGTGAGGGGCCCGCGCGAGGCCTCGAGCCCGTCGGCCACCGCCTTCTCCATGCGCACCGCCGCCGGCCGCATGTAGAGGACCATCGAGGTCTCGATCTCGTCCGCGTGGGTGCCCGCCGGCTGCTGCCGGATCTCGTCCTCCGCGGCTTTCCCCAACCGCAGCGGGTCGGCATACCGCATCAGGATGCCCTCGCCGGCCAGGATGTCTGCGGTGGCGGCGAGGGGCCGGAGCGTCGAGACCCCGGTGTTGAGCACGTAGAACCGGCGGGGACCGTAGCGGGCAATGGAACGGCAGATCTCGGCCACCGCGTCGCGCTGGGTGTCGAACGAGAGCGAGACGGAGCCCGGGTACTCCAGAAAGGCGGGATAGAAGCCGTAGGTGAGGGTGGGCAGCATCGCCACCGGCCGCGATTCCAGGGCCCGGCGCGCGAAGTACTCGGCGAGGATCAGGTCGTTGCCGAGCGTGAGGTGGGGGCCGTGCTCCTTGGCCGCGGCGCCCAACGGAAGGACGACGATGCGCTCGGGGGTGAGGTAGGGCTCCGCCTCCGTCCAGGGCACCTCGCCCAGCCGCAGGCCCCGCGACGTCTGGCCCGGGGCGCGCCCGGGCAGGAAGCGCTTCGGGAACTTGGCCACCACCGTGTAGAGCGGATCGACCATGTTGGCCACGCGCACCACCGCGACCTGGGAGACCAGCTGATAGGCGTCGGCCTTGCCGAAGCCGTGCTCGGTCACCAGCCAGCTCGACGAGCTCCACGAAGGCGATCCGCAGGGCATCGCTGAGGGCGGCGGCGCGCTCCCCGCCACCATCAGGTACTCCGCGTCTTCCAGGCGCGGCCAGGAGATCGTCTTCTTCTTCAGGAGGCCGAAGCGAAAGGCCACCTCCGCGCTCGTCTCGAGACCGGAGCCGCAGACCTCCCCGTCGCCCTGCAGCGCGTGCACGTCCCCGAAGTAGAAGAGCGCGCCCGGATGGAAGACGGGCAGGTAGACCGTCGTGCCCTCGCGCACGTCGGAGGCGTCCATGTTCCCGCCGAAACGGCCCGGCCACAGGCCGTCGAACGCGTCCTCGCCCTCCGGCGCCACTGCCACCCGGCCGATCATGGGCCGGAGCGGCACCGTGATCGACTTGAGGGAGCTGCTCGGGCAGGTCGACCGTGCCCGTCATGCGCTGGCGGTCGAGCCGCCAGACGTAGCGGCCGCGGGGGAAGAGGTCGTTCAGGAACGCGGTGCCCGAGTCGGGGACGAGGGCCCCGAAGCGGCCGCCCTGGGTGGAGACGGCCGCGTCGCGATTGGGCCGCACCTTCAGGATCTCCACCACGAGCGTATCCCCCGGCTCCGCCCCCTCTATGGCCACCGGCCCCACTTCCCCCGGCCACTTGCCGCCCGCCTTCTCGTACCACTCCCCCCACAGCGACTCGCTCTCCAGCACGTCTCCGGGCTTGAGGGTGAGGACGGGGGGACGGACCGCGAACGTGGGGTGCCCCACGGTCGGCTTCAGCCGGTGCGTCTCCGCCCCGGCGGACGCCGTGGAGAGGACCGCGGCCAGGACGAGCCGGCCGCACCGTTGATTCATGGGAGACCTCCGGGAAGAATCGCTACTTCGGTGGCTCGGGAGTGGGGAGCGCGGGCATCCGGAAGCGCGCGTCGTCGAGCGGGGGGTTCAGCTCGATCTTCTCCACGGTCACGGTCTGCCTCTCCGGCCGGCCCTTGGCCCCGCTCTGGATCGAATAGGGGAAGCGCAGGCCGCCCACCTCTCGATAGTCCTGCAGCCGGCTTTCCACCTCCACGTCGATGCCGCGTATCGTGCGCCTCGACTCCGCCTTGATCTCGAGGAAGGAGCCGGCATCGAGATACAGGAAGCGCACGGTGCCGTTCTTGAGCCGGAGCATGAGCTTCCAGGCGTCGCCCTCGTCGACCTTGTCCTTCCCCACGAGCTCGACAGTGTGCCCCTTCTCCCGGTAGTCGACGAGCGGTCCGTCGATGTCGGCCTGCTCCACGGCCTGCTGGGTGTCTTCCGGAGACATGGGCTCGGGCGCGGTCCGGCCGCGGAAGGGTGCGATCTGCCACCCGCTTTTGCCGTCGTAGGCCTGGACCGCGGTCATGCCCTGGAAGCTGATCTCCATGCGTATCGAGTCCGGCCGCTTCTGCTCCAGGCTGATCGGCGCTTCCATCCCCGGGCGCCCCGGGCTCATGCGGCCAGTCATCCGGATGGTCTTGACCGACTTCAGCCGCTCGCGGCCTCCCCGGGCTTCGATGTTCCGGGAGATGAGCTCGTCGACGGTCGGGGGGGAAGGCGTGGCCGCGACAAGACCCGCCGCGGCGACGCCCGCGAGGAAGCGGACCACGCTCAGCTCGAGCGGAGCCGGCCCACGTCGAGGAGCAGGCCGAGGAGGATCACCCCGCCGAGGACGAGCGCCGCTCCCGTGCCTCCCGGCCCCAGCGGGATCCCGAGGATCGGAGTCCGGGCGAGCGTGATGAGGACGACCGCGAGCATGGCGGCCAGGATCGCCCACCAGGCACCCTTCTCGCCCCGCCGATAGGGGCCGAGCACCGTGGCCAGGAAGAGCACGGCGAAGCCGGCGGCGTAGGCGGCGGAGGTCCCCCGGATCCCGCGCAAGGCGGTCAGGATGCCCTCCCGGCCCGCCGCCACCTCCGCCACCGGCACCCCCCCGATCGGGTAGTCCCCGCGATACGCGAGGCTGGCGGATAAGACGCTGCCCAGAAGCACCAGCGCCCCCACGATGGTCAACAGCACCCAGCTTGCGGTCCGCAGCTTGGAGCTCATCTCGACCTCCTCTGTCCCCCGAGAGCGCGCCGATCTTATCGCACCGGGCGCGGCCAGCGGAAAGGCGCATCCCGCTCCAGGTCCCACAGGCACAGGCGCGGGCGCCCCGACAGGCGCAGGGTGCCCGCGGTGCGGGGAAGGCGGAAACGCTTGGGCCCCGCGCTGCCCGGGTTGATCGTCCACAGGCCGCCCTCCCGGCGCGAGAGCGGCACGTGCGAGTGGCCCACGACCAGGATGTCGGCCTCCGCGCGTTGCAACTCCCGCGCGAGACGGCGATCGCGACCATCGTGGGTCATCAACAAGAGGTGTCCGCCGGCCTCCCAGGTCAGGAACTCGGGCAAGCGCCGCAGGCCGGGAGACCGGTCGTTGTTCCCCCGCACCGCGAGCACGGGCGCTATCTGCTCCAGGCGGGCGAGCAGGGACTCGTCGACGGTGTCCCCGGCCACCAGGATCGTCTCCACGCCGGCGAGCACCGCGGGTAGCCGCGGGTCGAACCGGCCGTGCAGATCGGCGACGAGGCCGAGGAGGACCGGCCCCTGCGCGCGCGCATTCACCAGACCCGGCAGACCTCCTCGCGGACCATGGGCGCCCCCGCCTTGCAGGCGAAGGCCTCGCGGAACTCCGGCATGTTCACCACCACGCCGTTGACGCGCCACCGCAGGGGCGAATGAGGGTCGGTCTGGGCCTGGAGGCGCGCGGCCTCCTCGCGCGTCGAGCCGCAGGCCCACTGCGCGAAGCCCACGAAGAAGCGCTGGTCGGGGGTGAGACCGTCGGCCGGCTCCAGCGTCTCTCCCCGCGTCGCCTCCTTCCAGGCGCTGGTAGGCGATGATCGTCCCCCCCAGGTCGGCCACGTCCTCGCCGAGCGTGAGCCGGCTGTTGATCTTGAGGTCGTCCGACCACGGTGTACCGTGCGTACTGGTCGGCGATGCAGCTCGCCCGCTTCTCGAACTCCTTCCCGTCCGCCTCCGTCCACCAGTCGGCGAGGTTGCCCTGCGCGTCGAACTTCCGCCCCTGGTCGTCGAAGCCGTGGGTCAGCTCGTGCCCGATGGTGGAGCCGGTGTCGCCGTAGCTCGGAGCGATGTCCAGCCTCAGGTCGCAGCAGCGGCGGGAGCAGGACTCCCGCGGGGAAGTTCATGTCGTTCAGCGAGGAGTTGTAGTAGGCGTTCACGGTGGGCGGGGTCATGCTCCACTCCCCGCGGTCCACGGGCTGGCCGATCTTGGCGAGCTGGCGCCGGCTCTCGAAGGTCGTGGCCCGGTGGACGTTGCCCACGAAGTCGCCCCGGTCGACGGCGAGCGACGAGTAGTCCCGCCAGTGGTCCGGATAGCCGATCTTGTTGCGCATGGTCGCGAGCTTTTCCTGGGCCTTCGCCTTGGTGGCGGCCCCCATCCAGGGCAGGTCGCGCACCCGCCTCGCCATGGCCTTCTCGACCTCCTCCACCATGGCCACCGTGGCCTGCTTGGCCTCGGGGGGAAAGACCCGGCCCACGAAGACGCGGCCGAGCGCCTCGCCCAGATCGCGGTCCACGTAGGAGACGCAGCGCTTCCAGCGGGGCCGCATCTCCTTCACCCCGCCGAGCACGCCCCGGAAGAAATCGAAGTCGGCCTTGACGAACGCAGAAGACAGGTAGGCCGCGCGCGCGTTCACGAGCTGCCAGCGCAGGTATGTCTTCCACTCCGGGAGGGCGCGGGCCTTCAGGTTCGCTTCCACCGCCTTCAGGAACTCCGGCTGGGTGACGGCCAGGTCCTTCACATCGGCGAGGCCCACCGCCTGCAGGTAGTCGTCCCATCGGAAGGTGGGGGTGAGGGCGGCGAGCTCCGGCCGCGACATCGGGTGGTAGGTCTTGTACGGATCCCGACGATCGACGCGGGTCAGCGAGGCGCGGGCGAGCGCCGTCTCCAGGGACAGGACCGTCTCTTCGTGCGCGGCCGCCGGGGCCGGCGTGTCGCCAAGCAGGCCGAACATCGTCCGCAGGTGTGCTCGATAGCGCTCGCGGATCTCCTTGGACCGGTCGTCGTCCTTGAGGTAGTAGTCGCGGTCGGGCAGGCCGAGGCCTCCCGCCGATATGTAGAGGATGACGCGGCTGGAGTCCTTGCGGTCCTGGTCGGATCCCGCCCCGAACAGCATGTCCGCGGAATCGACGGTGAGGTGCAGCCGCCCGAGCAGGCGGGCCATCTCGGACACGGACTTCATCCCGTCGATGGCCTCGAGGTCGGCCCGGAGGGGCGCCACCCCCGCCTTTTCCACCGCCGCCTCGTCCATGCACGCCCCGAAGTAGTCGCCGATCTTCTGCTCGTCGGCCGACCGCGATGCGCCCCCCGCGGCCGCTTCGCTCAGGATGCCCCACAGGAAGCGCTGGCTCTCGTCGTACGCCTTGGCGTAGACGTTCCACCGCGCCTGGTCGGGCGGGATCGGGTTCGTCCGGATCCAGCCCCCGCAGGAGTAGGCGAAGAAGTCCATGCAGGGATCGACGGAACGGTCCATGGACGGGAGGTCCAGGCTGGGGGTGTAGGGCAGGGTGGTCAGGGGAACGTCATCGGCCCCGGCGAGCGTAGCCAAGAGGAGGAGCGCAGGCAGGAGTCGGTTCATGGCGGCAAGGTACCAGAAGCCGCTCCGCCAGGCGATCCAACGGTTTGACTTCGTCCCGCGCGCTCGCACGCTTGCCGGGAGCCCTTGGCGGAGCGCCGGGCCTAGTCCATACTCCGGCGAAGGAATCAGGAGAGCATACGCACGGCGCGGCGGGGGCGCCGGCTCCGGGAGCGGGTTTGCGCTTCGATACCACCAACTGGCGCGTGATAGTCGACGCGACCACGGGGGACTCGACCGCGGCGCAGGCCGCGCTCGCAACCCTGTGCGAGACCTATTGGCCCCCGGTCTACGCATTCATCCGCGGCAAGGGACACTCGGCCGCGGACGCCGAGGACCTCACCCAGACCTACTTCGCGCGCTTCCTCGAGAAGCGCTACCTCGAGGACTTCCGGCCCGAGGTGGGGCGCTTCCGCACCTTCCTCCGCGCGTCGGTCGGGCACTTCCTGGCCAACGAGTGGGACCGGGAGCGGGCCCTCAAGCGGGGCGGAGGCCGGGCGCCGCTCTCCCTGGACGTGGCCGAGGCCGAGAAACGTTGGAGCCGCGAGCCCGTGGATCACCTGACCCCCGAGACCATCTTCGAGCGGCAGTGGGCGGCGGCCATGCTCGCGAGGTGCCTCGTCCGGCTCCGGGCCGAGAATGACGACTCGGAGAGCCGGGGGCGCTTCGAGAAGCTCAAGCCCCACCTCGTCGGGAGCGATTCGGCGGGCTACGAGGAGCTGGCGCGCGAGCTCGGTACGAGCGAGGCCGCGGCCCGGGTGGCCGTCCACCGGCTCCGCAAGCGCTTCTGCGCGGTGCTGCGGGAGGAGGTCGCCCGGACGGTGGCGAATCCCTCCGACGTCGATGCGGAGATCCGCTGGCTCCTCACGACGGTGCGGGCCTCGGGATGAGAACAGCCCCCGTCTGCCCGGTGTGTGGGACGCTCTTGCCGGGCAGCGGGAGCGTCGAAGGGCTCTGCTCGGGCTGCCTGCTGCTGACCGTCTTGCGTGAGCCGGAGGCCGAGCCCGCCGAGCCCGGGAACGAGAAGAACGCGACGCCTCGGGACCACGGGCGGGCCGAATGGGACCAGGGGCGAGACGAGGTCAGACGCCCGCGCACACTGGAGCCCATTGGCGCGGGGATCGCCGGCCCCTCGTGGGCGATGCCTGCGGAGCTTCTCCGCCAGGCCGCGCGGAGGCTGGCCCTCGCCGCCTTCGGGATGGCTCTGGGCTGGGCCATCAGCATCATCCTGACCAACCTCATCGCGGCGCTGGGCTGGTACCAGTACTCGAATCTCGCCCTGGCCAACGTGATCCACGGCATCATGGTGGCGATGTCGGCCGCGATGGCCTGGGCCGCCCGCACGGGCGTGCTCACACCCCGGCGGCTGCTGGTGACCGGCCTCGGCTACGAGATCCTGATCGCGCTCGGGATCTCACTGGGCGACCACCTCGAGCCGTTCACTTTGGACCCGCCCCTGCAGGCGGTCTCCTGGCTCTGCCTCTGGATCGCGATCTTCCCGCTCCTCGTCCCCGCGCCCACGAAATGGTCGCTCCTCGCCGCCCTCGCCTCCGCCACCACCTGGCCGCTCGGCTACTTCATCGGGCTCGCCGCGGGAAACCCGTCCGCCCCCGCCCGCTTCGTCTTCCTGAACTGCCTGGAAGGCTACATCGCGGTCGTGGCCGCTGTCTTCATCACGTTCTGGATCCGGCGGCTCCAGGAGCTGGGCTGCTACCAGCTCGTGGAGAGGCTGGACAAGGGGGGGATGGGAGAGATCTGGCGGGCCCAGCACCGGATGCTCGCCCGTCCGGTCGCGATCAAGCTGATCCGTCCCGAGCTTCTCGGCGCGAGGACTCCCCTGGAGGCGGCCGCCCTCGTCGGCCGCTTCAAGCGCGAGGCCGAAGCCACCGCCGCCCTCCACTCCTCGCACACCGTCGCCCTCCACGACTTCGGGATGACGCCGGAAGGGGTCTTCTACTACGCGATGGAGCTGCTCGACGGGCTCGACCTCGAGTCCCTCGTGAGACGCTTCGGCCCGGTGCCCCCGGAGCGCGTCGTCCACCTGCTGACCCAGGCCTGCGAATCGCTCGCGGAGGCGCATGCCGAGGGGCTCATCCACCGGGACGTCAAGCCCGCCAACATCGTGACCTGCCACTGGGGACACAAGTGGGACTTCGTCAAGGTCCTGGACTTCGGCCTCGTGAAGGCCACGTGGAAGCTGGGAGACGACGACCGCCTCACCACCGAGGGCATGATCGCCGGGACCCCGGCCTTCCTCGCGCCCGAGGCCGCGCTGGGCAAGACGACCCTGGACAGCCGCGTCGACATCTACGGTCTCGGCTGCGTGGCCTACTGGCTGCTCACCGGACAGCGCGTGTTCGCGGGAACCACTCCGATGGAGGCGGTCCTCCACCACGTCAAGACGCCGCCCGTGCCTCCCTCCCAGCGGGTGGCCTGGCCCATCCCGCCGGCGCTCGAGGGCCTCGTCCTCTCCTGTCTCGCCAAGGAGCCGGAGGCGCGCCCCCCCTCGGCGGAGTGGCTCGCCGACGAGCTCGCGCGGTGCCCGACCGCTCAGCCCTGGACGCCGCTCCGGGCCCGGGCATGGTGGGAGGAGAACGTGCCGCGCGGACCCGCGTCCCCGAGCGGCGGCGCGGCCGGCGATTCAACGGCCACCTGGCCTCCAACGGTCGAGCCCGGCCATCGACCCGGGAGCGGTCCGCTTCGCCGCGCTCCGTGAGGGCCCGAAGTGGTACGAGAAGGACAGCCACGGGATCGGAAAGCCCTCGTCGATCAGCTCGGGGACGAACACGAAGCCCACGTCGACCGAGATCCGGTCGGCAAAGAGCCGCAGGGCGAGCCCGAAGGGCTGCTCGGAGAGCGGATTGTCCAGGAACAGCCAGCTCTCGGTCACGAGCGAGGCCCGCCTCCCGACGCGGAGGGTTCCTCCCACCACCACCACCGGCTCCGAGCGCCAGCGTTGCGAGCTGCCCAGGTACCGGCCGCGAGCATCGAACTGCGCCTCTTCATCCCGGGTGGAGACGAGGCCGAACCCGAGGGTCAAGGAGCGATCCGGCCGCCCCAGCGAGGTGATGCCGTACAGCACCCCGGCATCCAGCTCATCCTCCGCCCCGGCGGCATAGAGCCCCCCGAACGAGAGCGCGGCCTTCGGCGATAGCTTCCAGCCGAGCTGCGTGGAGACGTAGTAGACCTGCTCGTCCAGGCCCAGGCCGGGGATGGTGGAGACACCGCCGGCGAGGCTCAGGTTCCCCGTGAGCCCGTACGCGAAACCCGGAAAGAGCACGTAGTGGTCGGAGAAGTAGCCGTCGCCCTTCCCCAGGGGCCTTCCGGTGGGCGCGAACATGAGCCGGGTCCCGTTGGGGTCGCTCGGCGCTGGCGACGCACTGCCGTTTGCCCCCCGCCCCGGCTCCACGCTCGCGATCGCGTCGCGGAGGAGCCTCAGCTCAAGCCCGGACGTGGTCCGCAGGGTGATCGCCGCCTCGTCCTCGGTGACGATCGTGCCGACGAGACGACCGCCGTCCTTCAGGATGACCGTGACCGGGTCGGGCGCCGGAGCGACCTCACCGGCGGCGCCAGGGAGGGCTCCCAGTAGAGCCACGGCCAGGACCCAGCACTGCACATTTCGCGTGCCCATTTGCACCCTCCCCCGTTCCACCCATGGAGGGATGAAGCAACCAGCGCCCGGCGTTACCGGTGCGCCGGGACCTTCTTGCGCGCCGACCACAGGAAGGCCGTGCGATCGGGCACGAGGCCCGGGACGGCCGTCCAGGGCATCGGGTGCCAGGACCCCCGCGTGGGATGCGCCAGGAGCTGCGCGAGGATCGTCTCGTGCACGAACCTGCCCCCCGGTCGCAGAACCCGGGCGATCTCCCGAAGAGCGGCATCGGGCCGGGCGACGTGATGGCAGGTGCCGAAGTCGATGACCGTGTCGAACGAAGCGTCGTCGAACGGCAGGTCACGGACGTCGGCCCGGTAGAGGGCGGCCTGCACCCCCCTCTGCTGCAGCTCGCTCGCTCCCCGCCGAACCAATGCGGGATCGATGTCGATGCCGGCGAGGAAAGCCGGGGAGGAGTGGCGCGCGATCGCTTCGAGCCCGATGCCGCGGCCGCAGCCCACCTCGAGGATCCGTTGCCCGGGCCGCACTCGAAGAAGGCGCACGAGCAGCGGGACCTCGAGCGACTGCTGGAGGGCATTGCGCCAGCCCATGTCCGGGAACGGTCGGTAGCCCTCCCCTTCCCACGCGGCGACCGGAGCGGTTGTCATCGGTTCTTCCCCTCAACGGACCATGAAGATCCCGCGGAGGATTGTTTCCCGACGACCCGGGGTTTGCGGGTGGGGAGACGCGAGCGCTCCGGGGTGCGGTCAGGTCCGGCGGAAGAGGGGGTGGTTCACGCGGACGAGGTCGCCGGGACGGGCGAGGGGCTCGAGCCGTCCGTCCGCGGAGAGGAGCACGACCGTGGAGCCCAGGTTGAAGGCCCCCAGCTCGTCGCCGCGGCGGAGACGGATCTCCTGCGGCGGCCGGAAGGTGCCGGCGGGGGCGCCGGTGTTCGTGACCAGGGGCGCGAAGGAAAGGGTCATACGCCCCACGTTGGAGGCGCCGACCATCACCAGCGCGACGGGTCCGAAGGCGTCGCTCTCGAGGAAGACCACGAGCCGCTCGTTGCGGGTGAAGAGGCGCTCCACCGTGCGCACGGACAACGCATTCACCGGGAAGAGGCGACCGGGGCGGTAGGTCCAGGCGCGCACGCGCCCGTCAAGCGGCGAGTGCACCCGGTGGTACATGCTCGGGCTCAGGTAGAGCGTGGCCTGCACGCCGCCGCTGAACCTTGCCGCCTCCTCGGCGGAGACGAGGAGCTCGTCGAGCGCGTAGGTGTGTCCCTTCACCTGCTCGAGCCGGCCGTCGGCGGGCACGGGGCCCACGGACGTCAGCTTCGCGTCGGCGGGCGAGACGAGCAATCCCGGCTCCGAGGGCAGCGGGCGGAGGCCCGGCTTCAGGCGGCGCGTGAAGAACGCGTTGAAGCTCGGGTAGGCCTCGAGCGGCTCCGCCGCCTCCGCCATGTCCACGCCGTAGAGCCGCACGTAGGCGCGGAGCAGCGGGCGCAGGACCGCCGCCGGCGGCTTCAGGTCGGCGAGTCGCCCCGCCAGGCGGCTCAGGAGCGGGTGCGATACCGCCCCCGCCGCCACGCGGTCCCGCAGTTGGCGCAGGCTCACGTCCGGCGGGGGCGGGGCCTCACTGGGCGGCGATCTGCTCGAGCTGGGCGAGGTGGTTCAGGTCGTGGCCGGCCAGCATCTTCACGATGATCTCGACGGACTCCATCCCCCGCTCGGGGTGCATCATGGGACGGGCGAGGTCGGCCGGCGTGAGCGTGCGGATGAGCGCGACGTTCCAGGGGCGCAGCGCGCAGAAGGCGCGAGCCGCCGCTTCCCCGTCGACGCCCTTGTAGCGCTCGGCCCAGAGGTCCTGATCGAAGGGCTGGGCGACGTGGTCCTTCTCGGCGAGCGCCTGGCGCAGCCGGAAGCCGACCCCGATCTCGGCGTCGGCGAGGTGGGCGAGTATGTGGGCCGCCGTCCACTTGCCGGGCGCGTAGGCGCGCGACATTCCTTTCGGGCCGATGCGCTTCACGAGCGCCTCCACTCGCGCCCCCGTCGCCTCCAGGCTCTCCACGGGATTGCGCTCGCCGAGCAGCCCGAGGATTCTCTCGCGGTACGGATTCATGGACGCTCCTCCTTGCCCCGGTACCGCATTCTAACCGGCCTCCGAGCCGTCACACGTGCTATCAATAAAGATACGCCGGAGGCCCCATGGACAAGCCCTACCCGCCCGTCGACTACGGGGAGTACCTGAAGCTGGACATGCTCCTCGCCGGCCAGTCCCCGCGCAGCGCGGAGCTGGGGCGGCCGGCCCACGACGAGATGCTGTTCATCGTCGTGCACCAGGTCTACGAGCTGTGGTTCAAGCAGATCCTCCACGAGCTGGACTCGCTCCTCGCCCTCTTTCGCCAGGAATCGGTGGACGAGCGGAGCATCGGGGTGGCGGTGTCGCGCCTCCAGCGCGTCGTGGAGATCGAGAAGATCCTGATCGACCAGCTCCACGTGCTGGAGACCATGACCCCCCTCGACTTCCTCGACTTCCGGGACATGCTCGTGCCCGCCTCCGGCTTCCAGAGCCTGCAGTTCCGGCTGATCGAGAACAAGCTCGGGCTGCGGGGGGCCGACCGCGCGGCCATGGAGAAGACGCCGGCGGGCGGGAAGCGCGGCGCCGCGCAGACCGCGGCCCTGCGCGCCTCGGAAGAGGGGGCCTCGCTCTTCGCACTCGTCGAGAAGTGGCTGGAGCGGACGCCCTTCCTCGAGCTCTCGGGCTACGCTTTCTGGACGAGCTACGGCGAAGCGGTGCGGGCGATGATGGTCGACGACCGGCGGACGATCGAGACCAACGCCACGCTCTCCGACGCGGACAAGCAGGGGCAGCTCGCCCAGCTCGCGCAGACGGAGAGCTCCTTCGACGCGGTGCTCGACGAGGGCGCCCACGCCCGCCTCGTCGCCGAAGGGCGCCGCCGGCTCTCCCACCGCGCCACCCGCGCCGCCCTCTTCATCCACCTCTACCGTGACCAGCCGATCCTCCACCTCCCCTTCCGCTTCCTCACCCTTCTCGTGGACGTGGACGAGCTGCTCGCCAACTGGCGCTACCGCCACGCGCTGATGGTGCACCGGATGATCGGGACCAAGATCGGCACGGGGGGATCGTCGGGCCACCGGTACCTGCTGGCCACGGTGGAGAGGAACAAGGTGTTCAGCGACCTCTACGACCTCTCCACCTTCCTCATCTCGCGCTCCGCGCTGCCCGCGCTCCCCGCGGATCTCGAGCGCCGTCTCGGCTTCTACTTCCCGCGCGAGTAGATGTCCTACAAGGAGCACTACCGTAGGTTCCTCGACGCGAGCCCCGGCCGCCTCCACTTCGCGGCCCACAGCCACCACCTCTGGCCGGACGTCACGCGCCAGGCCGTACTCGACTGCTGGGACGACGCCGCGCGACTCGCCGACCGCAAGTGGGACCGCATCTTCGGGGAGGTCGTGCCCCGCGCCCAGGCCCATGTCGCCCGGATCCTCGACCTCTCGCGGCCAGGGCAGATCGCCTTCGCCCCCAACACCCACGAGCTCGTGGTCCGCCTCCTCTCCTGCCTCCTCGACCGCTCGCCCCTGCGCATCCTCACCACCGACGCGGAGTTCATGAGCTTCGCGCGCCAGGCGGCGCGCCTCCAGGAGCTGAAGGGAGTGCGGATCACGAGGATCGGCACCGAGCCCTTCGACACGTTCGGGGAGCGCTTCCGCGAGGCGGCCAGGGAGGAATGGGATCTGGTCTACCTGAGCCAGGTCTTCTACAACTCGGGCTTCGCCGTCTCCGACCTGCCCGCGATCGTGCGCGCCGTGCGGAGTCCCGAAGCCCTCGTGGTAATCGACGGCTACCACGGCTTCCTCGCCCTCCCCACGTCCCTGCGCACGATCGAGGACCGCGCCTTCTACCTCGCCGGCGGCTACAAGTACGCGATGAGCGGCGAGGGCGCCTGCTTCCTGCACGTGCCCGCGGGGTGTCGGCTCCGACCCGTGGACACCGGCTGGTACGCGAGCTTCGGCCGGCTCGCCCATTCCCCGACCGCCGGCGTCGAGTATCCCGACGACGGCTTCCGCTTTGGCGGCGCGACGTTCGATCCCACCGCGCTCTACCGGTTCAATGCGGTCATGGATTGGCTGGGGGGGCTGGACGTGGGCGTCCGCGAGATTCATGACCACGTCGAGGCGCTGCAGGACAGGTTCTTGACCGGCCTCGAACGAAGACCCGTGGCCGGGCTGTCCCTGGAATCGCTGGTCACTCCGCTGGAGTCCGAACGGCGCGGGCACTTCCTTACGTTCCGCCTCGCCCAGGCCGCCGATCTCGCCCGACGCCTGGCCGAAGCCGGTGTGGACTTGGACTGGCGCGGCGATCGCCTCCGCTTCGGCTTCGGGCTCTACCACGATCCGGAGGACGTGGACGAGTTGCTCGCCCGGCTCTCCCGCCTTCCCGCTTCGGTGTAGACTGATTTCGTGAGCGAGCCGAAGCGCACGCCCGACGGCTTCGTCATCGCCTTCCCGCCTCTCGAGGGCGAGTTCCCCTTCGAGCCCGACCCGGTGATCGAGGCCTACAAGAAGGACGTGGACCGGACGCTGATCATCGAGAACCTCAAGCGAACGCCAGAAGAGCGCCTGCGCAACCTCGTGGCCCTCCAACGTTTCGCCCTGGAAGTGAGGCGTGCCGGAAAAGCAGCCTTCGGGAGCTGACTTCGAGGGCCTGCTCCGGACGCTGGCTTCGAGTCAGGTGGACTTCGTGGTTATCGGCGGCGTCGCCGCCTTCGCCCATGGCTCGGCACGGCTGACGACTTGCGGGCCCACAGCGCCCCCACGGTGCTCTTCGGCATCGAGTGCCAATGCCTGGGCCTGGAAAAGCTGATCGCCGCCAAGCGTGCCGCGGGGCGGCCCAAGGACATCGAGGCGATTGCGGAGCTCGAGGCGATCTGGGAGGAACGACGCAAGCGGGGCCTCTGATCGAAGAGCGGGCTCGCGATCAGCCTTTGCGCAGCTTCCCCCGGTCGACCTTACCCAGGTGGGTGCGGGGCAGGGAATCCACGAAGAGGACCTCCCGCGGGTACTTGTAGGCCTCCAGCCGATCGCGCACCCAGGCCTTGAGCTCGTCGTCCAGCCCGGGCCGCGTTTCGCGGGCCACGACGTACGCGTGGGGCTTGACGAGCCCGCTCGCGTCCGCGACCCCGACCACCGCGCACTCCTTCACCGCCGCGTGCTGCAGGAGGCAGCCCTCCACTTCCTGGGGCGCCACCCAGCGTCCGGAGACCTTGAGCATCTCGTCGGCGCGGCCGCAGTGCGTGAAGTAGCCGTCCGCATCGCGCACCACGAGATCGCCGGTCACGTACCACTCGCCCCGGAAGCCGGCCGCCGTCTTGTCCATCTGCTGCCAGTAGCCGATCGCCCGCGATCGTCCCTTGACCCAGAGCAGTCCCGTCTCCCCCGACGGCAGCTCGCCGCCCTCTTCGTCGGCCACCTTCACGTCGAAGCCCTCGACCGGCTTGCCGAGCGTGCCCGGCTTCACGTCTCCCACCCGGTTCGTCAGGAAGACGTGCCACATCTCCGCCGTGCCCAGCCCGTCCAGGAGCTCGACCCCGAAGGTCTCCTTCCAGCGTCGGTAGAGCTCGGGAGGCAGCGCCTCGCCCGCGGAGGTGGCGAAGCGAAGGCACGACAGGTCCTGTTTCGCCGCTTCCGGGTGCGAGACCATCTGGTTCACGACGGTGGGCACGTTGATGAGGATGGTGGGACGGTGCTTCCGGATCTTCTCGAAGAGCACGTCGGCGGCGGGGTGCTCGGGGAAGAGCACGGAGGTGGCGCCCACGGAGAAAGGAAAGAAGAGGTTCGAGCCGGTGGCATAGCCGAAGAAGAGCTTGGGCACGGACAGGGTCCGGTCGCTCTCCCGGTAGCCCAGCGTCGCCTTCGCGTAGAGCTCGGTCGTGTTGGCGAACGAGAGGTGCGTCTGCACCACCGCCTTGGGCCGGCCCGTGGTCCCTCCGGAGAAGAGCCAGATCGCGGCGTCGTCGCGGTGGGTGGCCACGTTGTCGAGCCCGTCCGAAGCCGAGGCCGCTTCCTCCTCGAAAGAAGCGTGGCCCCCGGCGGGCCCGCCCACCACGAGCAGGCGCTTCAGCCAGCGCGCGTCCGCCGCTGCGGCCGCAAATGCCTCGAGCGCGCCCGCGGCCACCACCGCCACCTTCGCCCGCGTGTACTCGAAGAAGTAGGCCACGTCCTCGGCCTTGAGCTGCGGGTTGACCATGACCACGACCGCCCCGATCTTCAGGGTCCCGAAGATCGCGCCCACGAACTCGGGGCCGTCGGGCAGGGCCACGATCACGCGCTGCTCGGGCTCCACCCCCAGCCGACGCAGCACGTGCCCGAAACGGTGGGCCAGCCCCTGGACCTCGCGGTAGGTGAGCTTCCGCTCGCCGCCGACGAGTGCGGTGCGCTCCCCGCGCCCCTCGCGGATCCGCGCGTCGAGGAGGTAGTCGGCGAGGTTGAACGACTCCGGAGGGTCGAAGGGCATGGCGCGCGACCTCAGGTCGACTTCGGCCGCGAGAGACGATGGCCCACGACGAGAATAGCGAGCCAGGGTAACGCGGCCAGGAGCGTCGGGCGCAGTCCGGGCGCCCACCAGGTCGACACGAGGATCGCGAGCACGAGGGCGCCTCCGACGACGGAGGCGGTGGAGCCGAGCGGGCTGCGGAAGGGAAGGGGCGGGGATCCCGGCCGATCCCAGGCGCGGCGGAAGAGGACGTGGACCACGAAGATCATCAGCCACACGAGCAGGGCGCCGAAGAGGGCCACGCCCAGGAACCACACGTAGGCGGAGTCCGGCCAGACCCCGCGGACCACCACCGCCACCGCGAGCCCCACGCTCGAGAGGAGAAGGGCGTTTCGCGGATTCCCGCGCGCGTTGACGCGCCCGAGGGCCTCCGGGACGTAGCCGGCCCGGGCCAGGGAGAAGAGCGTGCGGGACACCAGGTAGAGATTGGCGTTGGCGGACGAGAGCGCGGCGGTGAGCACGACGAAGTTCATCACCCCCGCCGCCCCCGGGATCCCGCTCCGCCGGAGCACGGTCACGAAGGGGCTCTCCCCGATGCCGATGTCCTTCCAGGGAGTGAGGGCCACGAGCACGAGGGTCGTGGCCATGTAGATGGCGGTGAGGCCGAGGACCATCCGGAGGAACGCGCGCGGGATCGTGCGCTCGGGCTCGGCCGCTTCGCCCGAGGCCACCGCCACCACCTCCACCCCGATGAACGAGTAGATCACGAAGCAGGAGGCCAGCCACACCCCGGTGAGGCCGAAGGGCAAGAGATCGCCATGCAGATTGGCGGTGCCCACCGCGGACCCGCCGGTCAGGCCGAGGATCGAGGCGAGGCCGAGGACCACGAACACTGCCACCGCCACCACCTTGACCATCACGAACCAGTACTGGAACTCGGCAAAGGACCGCACGGGGCCGGCGTTCAGGTAGAGCAGGCCCAGGGAGAAGGCGAGGATCCAGAGCGCCCCGGGGACGCGGGGGAACCAGTACTGCATGTAGATGGAAACCGCGACCAGGTGGCCGCCGGTGGCCACGACCTCCATGATCCAGTAGGTCACGCGCACCGCGTAGCCGGCGAAGGGCGACAGGTACACGCCGGCGTAGACGCCGAAGGACCCGGCGGTGGGATGGGCGGTGCACATCTCGGCGAGAGCGAGAGCCAGGGCCACCGCCACCCCCGCCACGAGCAGGTAGGAGAGCAGCACGCCGGGCCCGGCCACTCCCACGGAGAGCCCGCTCCCCAGGAAGAGACCGGTGCCGATCGCCCCTCCGATGGCGAGCATGGCCTGGTGCCGCGTCGCGAGCTGGCGGACGAGGCCGTGTTCGCGCTGCAGGCCGGGGTGGCGGCGTGGATCTTCCACGATTCTCAGGTGACGAGCGAGGTGAAGGGCGCACCCGTGTCGTAGTCGCGGTCACGGACGATGCGCGCAATCTCGTCGAGCAGCCGGTCCAGCTCAAGCGTCGTGTTGTAGAAGTGCGGCGAGATGCGGATGCCCGCCCCCACCCGGTAGTCCACCAGGAAATCGCGGGTCTTGAGCGTCCGGGCCACGAACCGGGCTTCGGGGACGTCCACGGCCACGGTGCCGGCCAGCCGCTCGGGGTCGCGCGAGGCGGACGACGCGAAGCCCAGGGCGTCCGCGCGCTCGAAGACGTGAGCGGTCATGCCCTTCGACTTCGCGCGAATGCGTGTCACCCCCACCTCGCGCACGATGTCGAGCCCGGCGAGGGCCGCGTAGTATGCGGGAATGGCGGGCGTGCCGTTCATCATCCGCATCGCGTCATCGCGGGGAACGGGGGGCCCGGGGTCGAAGGCAAACGGATCGCGGTGGCTCAGCCAGCCGGTGAGGCGGGGCCGCACGCTCCCTAGCCGGTCGGGCCGCGTGTACAGGAAGGCATTGCCCGGCCCTCCGCACAGCCACTTCAGGCACCCGCCGACCGCGAAGTCGACACCGAGCGCGGTGACGTCGACGGGAATGATCCCCGCCGACTGGTAGGTATCGAGAATCACGAGCGCCCCCACCTCGTGGGCCCGGGCCACCACCGCCGCCGCGTCCATGACGTAGGAAGTCCGGAAGAGCACGTGGGAGAGGGCGACGACCAGGGTCGTCTCGTCGATGGCAGCGAGGAGGCGCTCGGTGGACACCGACAAGTCCGGCTCGCCCGGGACCAGCGACAGCTCCAGGCCGTCGCGCTCCTGGGCCCGGTAGAGGTAGATCAGGGACGGGAAGTCCATTTCCGGACAGACGATCCGGCGTCGCGCGCCTTCCGGCTCCAGGCAGGAGAGGGCGACCGCGGAAGCGGTGGTGACGTTCTCGTGCATGCTGACCGTGCCCGGCGGGGCTCCGATGACGTCCGCCACCTTGTTGCCCACCCGGCCGGCCAGCTCCCACCACGCCTCTTCCCAGGCCCGGATCCCCCGGGTGGCCCAGATCTCCGCGTACTCCGCGAGTCCGCGAGCGGCGCCTCGAGGCATCGCCCCCAGGGAGTTGCTGATCATGTAGACCGTCTTCTCGAGGATCGGAAACTCCGAACGCCAGCGCTCCAGCTCGTCCATCCCCTCGCCGGGCCTCGGCCCGCCTCCCGCGGTCGACATTGTTCCACGACCGGCCGGTCCTGGACCTCCCCCGACCTCCCCCTGTCGTCAAATTGAGGATGCTAGACTTTCTCGTTTCGGGAGGTTCGATTTGGCCAAGCCGTCCGCCCTCAAGAAGGCCGTGGTGAAGCCGGGGCGCAAGGGGGCCCGCCCCCAGCTCGCGTTGTTCGAGGAACCACCCTCGCGGCCGGCGGTAAAGTCCAAGGCTTCTCGCATCCCGGCGAGCCCCAAGCCGGCCGCGAGCTCTCTCAAAGCCGTCCCCAAGCCCGCCGCCAAGCCCGCCCCCGTCGAGAAGCTCCCTCCCCCCGAGACGGCCGTCGCGGCCCCTCCCAAGGAGACCCGCCGCGCCACCGCCGAGTCGCTCGCCCAGAAGCAGCGGGAGATCTCGGTCTCCGAGTTCTTCGTCAAGAACCGCCATCTGCTCGGCTTCGACAACCCCTCGAAGGCCCTCCTCACCACCATCAAGGAAGCCGTCGACAACTCGCTCGACGCCTGCGAGGAGGCCGGCATCCTCCCCGAGCTCCACGTCGAGGTCCACGACCTCGCGATGGAAGCCAAGCCGCGCGACGCCGAGCTCACGAAGGGCGAAGGCCGCTTCCTCGTGGTGGTCCAGGACAACGGTCCGGGCATCGTCAAGGCCCAGGTGCCGAAGATCTTCGGCAAGCTGCTCTACGGCTCGAAATTCCACCGGCTCAAGCAGGCGCGGGGCCAGCAGGGCATCGGGATCTCCGCGGCCGCGATGTACGGCCAGCTCACCACCGGCAAGCCGATCCGCGTGACCAGCCGGGTGGGCAAGGGGAAGGCGACCCACGTCTTCGACATCCAGATCGACACGCGCAAGAACGAGCCGGTCGTGACCCACGACGAGACCCTCGGCCAGTGGCATCAAGAGCACGGGACCCGGGTCGAGCTGGAGATCGTGGCCAACTGGCAGCAGGGCCAGCGGTTCGTCAACCGGTACGTGGAGCACACCGCCCTCGCCAACCCGCACGCGACGGTCCACTACACGCGGCCCGTGGGCGCGGCCCAGCGCGAGAACGCCGACCGGCCGGGCAACGAGACGCTCACGTTCCCCCGGGCCGCGACCGAGCTGCCCAAGGAGGCGAGCGAGATCAAGCCGCATCCCCACGGCGTCGAGCTGGGCGCGCTCATGCTCATGGCGCGGGAGTCGAAGAGCCACGACATCCGCGGCTTCCTCCAGACGGCGTTCAGCCGCGTCTCCTCCTCGGCGGCGAGCGACATCCTGTCCAGGGTGCCCTGGGGCAAGAAGCCGGCGAGGCCGCGCGTGCTCGGCGAGAACCGGACCATGGCCGAGGAGCTGCACAAAGCCATCGCCGAGACCCGGCTCATGAGCCCCCCCACGAACTGCCTGAGCCCGATCGGCGACGAGCTGATGAGGAAGGGGCTCGTGAGCTTCCTGAACGTGATCGAGAGCGAGGGCGAGAGCGGGGACGAGAACGCCCAGCTCGATCTCGATACGGCGGCGATGAAGCCCACGAAGAAGGCCGGGAAGGCGGCGGCGGCGGGCAAGCCGGCGGCGAAGGCGGAGCCCGCTCCGGCCACGCCCTCCATCCCCGACGGGCCGGCCGAAGAGGGCGTGGAGAGGATCAAGGGCCACAACTACTTCATCGCGACCGTCACCCGCTCGCCCAAGGTCTACCGCGGCAACCCGTTCCAGATCGAGGTCGGCCTCGCCTTCGGCGGGAGCTGGCCCCCGGACAAGACGATCGAGCTCTTCCGCTTCGCCAACCGCGTCCCCCTCCTGTTCCAGCGCGGGGCCTGCGGCATCACCGAGGCCATCGTGCGCACGGACTGGCGCAACTACCTCTTGAGCCAGCCCAAGGGCTCGCTTCCCGTGGGGCCGATGGCGCTGCTCGTCCACATCGCCTCGGTCTGGGTGCCGTTCACCAGCGAGTCGAAGGAGGCGGTGGCCCACTACCCGGACATCATCAAGGAGATCCAGCTCGCGGCCCAGGAATGCGGCCGCAAGCTCGCCACCTTCATCCGCAAGCGCAAGGCCGCCGACTACCAGGCGCAGCGGCGCAGCATCTTCGAGCTCTACATCGCGGAGGTCGCGGCCGCGATCGGGAAGATCACGGGACGGAAGCCCGGCCCGATCAAGAAGGAGTTCCTCCAGGTGGCCCACAAGGTGACGGCGGCGGAGATGAAAGAGGAAGAGAAGGCGATGGAGAGGGAGGCGCGCGAGGCGAAGCAGAAGGCCCGGGTGCGCTCCGAGGCGGAGGAGGAGTAGTGGCCGCGCGCAGGGACGTGGTCTCGAAGAAAACGGCGGCCAAGATCGAGAAGCTCGCCGAGGGCGTGCTCAAGACCGTGGCCCACGGGAAGAACCCCTTCCTCGACATCCCCATCCGCTCCCTCGCCAACGTGAGCTGGAGCGAGAAGCGGCGCCTCGTCGAGCTCGGCGACCAGAAGCAGAAGCGCTACTTCTTCAACGTGTCGATGGCGAAGAAGTTCATGCAGACATTCCTCGTGAGCGAGGCCTGCAAGGAGCTCATCGAGTCGGGCAAGACCACGAGCATCCGCGACCTCTACTACGTCACCAAGCATACGATCGGCGACACCCGCCAGAACACGTTCGAGGAGCAGGACGAGTCCGACCCCATCATCGAGGACGTGGAGGTGACGCTGGACGCCCTGCGCGAAGAGCTGCACCTCTTCGCCGCGCGCAAGGGCTCGATGGTGGGCCCCATCACCATCACCGACACCGGGGACACGATCGACCTGCGCCGGATGGGCTCCGGGGGCTGGGCGGTGCCCTCGATCGTCGAGGAGAACGTCATCGCCTTCCGCAAGCACGAGGCCAAGTACGTCCTGCTCATCGAGAAGGACGCGGTGTGGACGCGCTTCAACGAGGACAAGTACTGGAAGCGCAACCACTGCATCATCGTCCAGGGCGGGGGCCAGCCCCCGCGGGGGGTGCGGCGGCTCGTGCAGCGGCTGCACCGCGAGCTCAAGCTGCCCGTCTACGTGCTCGTCGACAACGACCCCTGGGGGTTCTACATCTACAGCGTCATGAAGCAGGGCTCGATCAACCTCGCCTACGAGTCGATGCGGATGGCGGTGCCGGACGCGCGCTTCGTCGGCCTGTCGTCCTTCGACAAGGACAAGTACCAGCTGCCGACGAACGTCTCGATCAAGATGGACGACGGCGACAACAACCGGGCCAAGCAGATGCTCGCCTACCCGTGGTTCAGGAAGGCGCACTGGCAGCGGGAGATCCAGGAGATGGTGAAAAGCGGCCTCAAGTTCGAGCTGGAGGCGCTCTCCCGGCGTGGGATCAGCTTCATCACCGAGGAGTACCTGCCGAAGAAGCTGAAGGACCGGGATTGGCTGGAGTAGCGCTGGCCGAAACGTTGCCATTTCGTCAAGTCACCGCACCAAAAGGACACGAGGCTACGTACGGTCCTTCGTGGAATGCGAGATTTCCCGCATTCCAATGCCTCGCCTTCGAGGGCACGCTTCTTGCACTTGTGGGCTGGCAGGAGGGCGAACGTCACCATGTCCAACGGGCGCAGTAGCTTCACCTACGTCGGAATCGGTCTGCTGGGGGCAGCGGTCGGGATCGTGGCCGGTCTGTTGGTCGCTCCCGCCCCGGGCCGCGACACGCGGCGACGGCTCTCGCGCCGTCTCGGCGAGGAGAAGGAAGCCCTGCTCCGCAAGGGGCACTTGGCCGTGGAGGGCGTGACCGATTACCTTCACGAGACGGGACGCCGGGTTTCCAGCGTCGTCAACGGCTGAGTCCCTCGCCGTTCGCCTCCGCCGGGGGACCCGGCGCGTAGGCGCTATGTGATACACTCCTTGGGCTTTTCGGTCCAGGGAGCTCGATGTCCGGCAAAAAACACAAGAAAGACAAGAAGCAAAAGAAAAAGGACAAGAGGGCGGCGATGGCCACTGCCCACGAGAAGGCGCGGCCGGCCGCCAAGGAGAAGGCACGGGCCGCGACGCCCGCCGTCTTTCCAGCCAAGGCCCCCGCATCCAAGCCGATCGGAAACGTTCCGGCCAAGGGCGCCGTCCTCGCCAAGGGTGCGCAGCCGGCCAAGGGTGCGGTGCCGGCCAAGCCGGGAGCGCCAGCAGGGAAAGGACCCCCGGCCTCGGGAAAGCCGGCGGGGACCGGCGGCGTCGCGGGGGGGGCCAAACCCGCAGGTCGGGCGAAGAAGGGCGGTCGCAAGAGCGCGCTCTCCTTGCGTCGCGGGCCCGACGGCGAGCTGCTCGCCCCCGGCGACCTGCTCCTGCCGGGAGGTGCCCAGGGGGTCGACGAGGTCCTCTACTTCTTCCGGGGCTGCGCGGCTTCGGAGCATCCGATCGGCGAGGACGCGCGTCAGCGAGATCCTCACCAAGCGCGGAACGCCCGATGCCACCCACGAGCGCTCCGAGCTGCTGAAGGCGCTCGAGAGCATGCGGCGGCGCTTCGACGGGGGCATCGAGCCCCTGCTTCCCATCCGCAGCGCGATCCGGCGCAACTTCCAGGGGGTAGTGGAGCGGGCCAAGCATCGCCGGCGGGAGATCGGCGCCTTCCTCCGCGGCCTCGACCTGGGGCGCACGGAGACGTCGCACATGGACTCCCACGGCGAGGCCAGCCTGCAGAGCCTGATGGAATGGGCGGCCCGCCTGGAGAACCTGGCCGACGCCGACGAGCCCGAACGGGCCGACTACAACCAGTTCCACCGCGGCCTCGACCAGCTCGAGAACACCACGGAGTCCCTGATCGTCGACGTGGAGCAGACCCTCCGCCGGGTGCGCGATCGCTCCGCGCAACAGCTAGCGGGGGCATGAGCGACATGCCGCCGCCCCCCGCGGGGGGCACCGGCGATTCGGCGGTCCCGCCCGCGGAGGAGCCGAAGCCCACCGTCCCCTTCCTCGTCCTCCAGTTCTTCATCTTCCCCCTCGCCATCGTGGCCGTGTGCGTGGCCGTGTTCGTGGTGTTCGGCCTCATCGCCGGCGAGTCGCGGAGGGCGCCCGCGACTACCTGGCCGAGGTGCGCTCGGGAAGCGCGACCCGGCGCTGGCAGGCCGCCTTCGAGCTCTCGAAGGTGCTGCAGGCGGGCAAGGACAACGGCCCTTGCCGACCCGAAGTTCGTCGCGGAGATCGCTCTCCCTCTTCCGACGACTCGCACGCGCGACGACCCGCGGGTGCGGCGCTACCTCGCGCTCGCCCTGGGCCGACTGGGCGATCGCGGCGGCCGTGCCCGACCTGCTGGACGCGGCGCGCGCGGCCGATCGTGAAGACCGGCCCGCCGACCCCGAGACGCGCATCTACGCGATCTGGGCCCTGGGCGCGATCGGTGACGAGCGCGCGCGGCCGGAGCTCGTAGCCCTGGCCGGAGACGAGGACCGCGGCATCCGCAAGGCGGCCGTCCACGCGCTGGGCGGATTCGCAGGAGAGGAGCCGCGGGCCGCGCTGGTCAAGGCGCTCGAGCGACGCGGCGGAGGACGTGCGCTGGAACGCCGCCCTCGCCCTCGCGCGGCATGGCGACGAGGCGGCGCGACGCCGTGCTCCTGCAGATGATGGACCGTGCTCATCTGGCGACGGTGAAGGACCTCACGCCGGAGCAGCGCGACGAGGCGGTGCTCCAGGCGGTGTCGGGCGCCGCGACCCTGCCCGGGCCCGGACGCTGCGCGCCGCGCTCGAGCGGCTGCGCGACACCGATCCCAACCTCAAGGTGCGCGAGGCGGCCCGGCCAGGCGCTCGAGGGCAGCACGCTAGGGCGCGACCGCCCCTTGCGGCTTCGGCTTGACTTCGTTCGGGCACTACGTAGAATTTGGGCACCTCAGTGCTTTCCCGCTTTACGTCTCAATCAGATCCAGCCCAGGCGAGGTCCTCATGTCTGACGCGAAGGACGTCGCGGACTCCGGCGGGCGCGGCCGCACCCGGCAGCTCCGACGGCCGCTCCCGCGCCGGCAATGCCCGCGGCCACGGGCGAAGCGAGCGGGCTCTCGCGCCGTCTGTTCATGTGGTCGCTGCCCGTGGGCTGGGTCGCCTTCTCCGCCGCCTCCGCGTCGAGCCTCGTCGCCACCGCGCGCTTCCTCTTCCCCAACGTCCTCTTCGAGCCGCCGCAGTCCTTCAAGGCCGGGTTCCCCGGCGAGTACAACGTCGGGCGAGGTGGACGTGCGCTGGAAGGACGCCTTCGGCGTCTGGATCGTGCGCGAGCCCGAGCGGCTTCTACGCGCTGATCGCCGTCTGCACCCACCTCGGCTGCTCGCCGAACTGGCTGGCCGCCGAGAACAAGTTCAAGTGCCCCTGCCACGGCAGCGGCTTCTACAAGAGCGGCGTCAACTTCGAAGGGCCCGGCGCCCCGGCCCCTGGAGCGGGCGCGCATCGTGCTCGCCGACGACGGCCAGATCCTGGTGGACAAGTCGGTGAAGTTCCAGCAGGAAAAGGGCGAGTGGGAGCAACCCGGAAGTCGTTCCTCAAGGCCTGAGCAGCCGCGCTCAGCGATCGAGCGGCAGGCCAATGACCCAAGCCCGGAGCCGTTCCTGACCCGCACCTGGGACTACATCACCGACACCCAGATCTGGAAGTCGATCTTCCGCCACGGCATGCCCAGCGACGAACCGCAACCGGGCCCTGGCGGTGATGACCAACGTCTTCCTGCACCTCCACCCGGTGAAGATCCGCAAGAGCGGCGTCCGGCTGAAGTTCACCTGGTGCATGGGCGGGCTGACGTTCTTCCTGTTCCTGGTGGAGACCTTCACCGGCCTGCTGCTGATGTTCTACTACCGGCCCACGGTGGCCTACGCCTACATGGACATCATCGACCTCGCGGAGCAGGTGCCCCTCGGGATCATGCGCGAGCTGCACCGCTGGGGCGCCCACGCCATGGTCATCACGCGTGTGGCTGCACATGTTCCGCGTCTTCATGACCGGCTCCTACAAGCCGCCCCGCGAGTTCAACTGGAACGTGGGCGTGATCCTGCTGGTGCTGACGCTGCTCCTCTCCTTCACCGGCTACCTGCTGCCCTGGGACCAGCTCGCCATCTGGGCCATCACGGTCGGCTCCAACATGGCGCGCGCGACGCCGCTCCTCGGCCACGAGGGGCCGGGCGCCCAGCTGCTCGTCTTGGGGGACGTGAAGATGGTCCACGCGGGGTCCGACGCGCGCTTCGCCCTGCTGGGCGGGCGCTTCGTCGGCGAGGGCGCGCTGCTGCGCTTCTACGTGCTCCACTGCGTCGGCATCCCGCTGGTCGCGGGCGATCCTGATGGCGGTCCACTTCTGGCGGGTCCGCAAGGACGGCGGCATCTCCGGGCCCGTGTGAGAGGCGATGAGCCATGGCCGTGGTCGACGCCCTCAAGGGCGTCATCAACTTCCTCACCGACCCGCCGATCTTCATCACCCTGGCCGGCGATCCTCTTCTTCGCTCGCTCCTGCGTGCAAGGCGTTCTGGAAGCCCAAGGTCGCCGCTGGCCGTGGGCGTGCTGGCCGCGGCCTTCCTGGCCGTCTCCATGCTCGACCCGAACTTCGCGCTGATCGTCAAGAAGCCCGACAACGTCCCCATCGTGGCCATGCTGTTCCTGGTCGGCTTCTTCCTCTGGCTCGCGCATGTACCAGGCCCATCCAGAACGACGAGCGCATCGCGCGGGGCGAGCCGCCGATCGAGGCGAGCCGACGGCGAGGACGAGAAGACCTGGGTCTGGCCCGACCTCGTCTACACCGAGCTGCTCTGCATGGTCATCGGCATGATCGTCCTCGTGGTCTGGGGCATGGCCTTCCACGCGCCCATCGAGGAGCCGGCCAACCCCGCCCGCACCCCGAACCCCAGCAAGGCGCCGTGGTACTTCCTCGGGCCTGCAGGAGATGCTCGTCTACTACGACCCCTGGCTGGCGGGCGTCGTGTTCCCGAGCCTGATCATCGTGGGCCTGATGGCCATCCCCTACATCGACACTGAACCCGAAGGGGAACGGCTACTTCACGTTCAAGGAGCGCAAGGTCGAGATCACGATCTTCCTGTTCGGCTTCCTGATCCTGTGGGTGCTGCTCGTCATCCTGGGCACCTTCCTGCGCGGGCCCAACTGGAACTTCTTCGGTCCCTACGAGTACTGGGACCTCCACAAGCTGCTGGCCCTCGAACAACGTGAACCTCTCGGAGTACGTCTGGGTGAAGCTGGCTCGGCGTCGGGCCTGCCCGCCGAACATGCTGCGTGCGCGAGCTGCCGGGGATCCTCGCTGGTGCTCTTCTACCTCGTCGTGCTGCCCGGGATCCTGGCCACGCACGCTCGCTCAAGAAGTACTTCGTGAAGCTCGGGCCCTGGCGCTACGCCGTCTTCGTCATGCTCCTCCTGGGCATGGTCGCGCTGCCCATCAAGATGATCCTGCGCTGGACGCTCAACCTGAAGTACATCGTGGCCATGCCGGAGATCTTCTTCAACATCTAACGGGCCGAGCGATCCGATGGCTCCTGGAAGCCCGAGCCCGGCCGCGACCCCGAGATGGTCGCGCGGACGCAGAAGCTGAACGTCGTCTTCGCCCTCACCTCCATCGGCCTCCTGCTCGTCGCTCTCGCTCGATGATCTGGGCCGACTACGACCGCGAGTGGAAGAAGTACCAGATCGAGTTCAACAAGCTCGAGGTCAAGCTCACCGAGCAGCAGATCCAGGAGGCGCTCGGGCAAGATCGGCGCCGACCGCAGCGAAGGCCGCTCGAGGCCGAGCTCGCGAAGGGCGACGCAGGAGATCGCGGCGCGCGCCGCGACGAGATCGGAAGGCCGCAGGCCGAGGTCGACCAAGGCTCCAACGGCGAGCTGGTACGCGCGTCGACCAGGACTACCGCTTCACCAAGGCCGACGATCGACGTGGAGCGCTTCGAGTACGAGGAGGCCGTCCACAAGAAGGCGACGAGCGCCGCGGCGGAAGAAGGCCGCCTCGAGAACCTGCGAGCAAGGACTGGGCCGACCTGCGGCTGGAGCTCGAGGACGTGATGGCCGAGCGCGACGGCCGCCCAGGCCAAGCTCAACGACGCTGGAGAAGACGCGCCTCGACGCCGAGAAGGAGCAGAAGGAGCTCTGCGCGGAGACGGACCGGCTGCGAGGACAAGCTGCGCAAGATCCAGCCCGGCTTCGTCTCCTTCGTGCGCAACCTGCCCGATCCTCGACCTGGCCAACCCCTCGCTGAAGGTCAACCAGATCATGCCCGCGAACCTCCACGACGACGTGATCTTCACGCCGACGCCCAAGGTCGACCGCTGCACGACCTGCCATCTCGGCATCGACAAGAAGGGCTACGAGAACGCGCCCCAGCCCTTCACCACCCACCCGACATCGAGACTGTACCTGCGGGGCCCGCACCCCATCGAGAGGATCGGCTGCACGGCCTGCCACCAGGGACGCGGCCGGGCCACCGGCTTCGTGAACGCCGTCCACACCGCCTCCACCAAGGAGCAGGAGAAGGCGTGGGGCAAGTACTCGAACACGCACGAGTACGAGCGCTGGCACCTACTGGGACCTGCCCATGATGGCCAAGGGCCACACCGAGTCGCAGTGCGCGCAAGTGCCACCAGGGCGTCGTGGAGGTGCCGCAAGGCGGACCGCCTGAACGCGGGCGTCCTCCTCGTCGAGACGCTACGGCTGCTTCGGCTGCCACAAGATCAAGGGCTGGGAGAACCTGCGCAAGGTCGGCCCCGACCTCACGAAGATCGCGTCGCAAGACGAACGAGGAGTGGATCTTCCGCTGGATCAAGGAGCCGCGGGCCTTCCGGCCCACGCGCATGCCGCAGATCTGGGACGTGCGCATCGACGAGACCGCGGACCAGAAGGCGCGGAACGACGCCGAGGTCAACGCGGTGGTGGCCTACGTGGTCGACGAAGTCGGGCGAGAGGCACTACCCGGCGCCGCCCGCGGGCGACCTGGTGGCCGGGCGCAAGACCTTCGAGAGCGTGGGCTGCCTGGGCTGCCACCGGGTCGGGCGACGACAAGCGCGGCGTGACCGGGCTCGACGCCGCCTCCTTCCGCACCCACGGCCCCAACCTCGACGGCACCGGCAGCAAGGTGAACGCGGGCTGGCTCTACGCCTGGGTCCGCAACCCCAAGGGCTACTGGCACGAGACGCGGATGCCCAACCTGCGGCTCACCGAGAAGGAGGCGGCCGACGTCACCGCCTACCTGATGAGCCTGAAGAACGAGGCGTTCGCGGCCCGCCCGCGGCCGGCCCTCGACAAGGCGGTCCGCGACGACATCCTCCTCGAGCAGTACCTGCGAGCGTGCAGTACTCGGTGGCGGAGGCCAAGCGAGAAGCTCGACGCCATGGACGACCAGCGAACGCACGCTCTTCCTCGGGCGAGAAGACGATCGGCCGCTACGGCTGCTTCGGCTGCCACAACATCCCCGGCTTCGAGAAGACCTCCCCCATCGGCGTGGAGCTGACCGAGGAGGGATCGAAGCTCGTGGAGCGGCTCGACTTCGGCTACGAGCACGGCAAGATCCCCCACACGCTGCCCGCCTGGGTGCACCGCAAGCTCATGGAGCCGCGCGTCTTCGACGCGGACAAGGAGAAGCGGCCGGAAGAGCTGCTGCGCATGCCGAAGTTCCACTTCACCGACGAGGAGGCGGACGCCATCGTCACCGCGGTGCATGTCCTTCACCAAGGAGCAGGTGCCCGCTCGCCGCCCAGAAGCAGCTCTCGGCCGACGAGCGCGTACGTGGAGAAGGGCCGGCGCCTCGTGCGCGAACTACAACTGCCAGGGCTGCCACCAGATCGGCGCGAAGGGCGGGACCATCCGCGCGGTGATCGAGGACCAGCTCGAGAGCTCGGGGGGCGACGTGCTGCAGGCCCAGGCCCTCTCCCCGCCCATGCTCTACAACGAGAAGTCGAAGATCGGCGAGGGCGCGCGCGTGCACACGGACTGGCTGCACGGCTTCCTGGCCGACCCCTCCAACCACATCCGCCCCTGGCTCCAGCTCCGCATGCCGACCTTCGAGTTCACGGAGGAGCAGCTGAACACGATCACCCGCTACTTCGCGGCGCAGGACAGGGTGCCCTACCCCTACGAGCCCAAGCCGGCGGTCGACGCCCGCCGCTGGTGGCGGCGGGCAAGGACCTCTTCGAGCAAGTGGCAGTGCGTGAAGTGCCACGTGGTGGCGGGCAAGCTCCCCAACCAGGACCCGGCGAACATGGCCCCCGACCTCGCCAACGTCCCGCGGCGGCTGCGCGCCGACTGGCTCGTCGCAGTGGCTCGCCGATCCCGGGCGCATCCTGCCCGGCACGCGCATGCCCGCGAACTTCCCCGCGGACTCCGCAGGAGAACGCCTATCCCGGAGATCCTGGGCGGCGACCAGAAGAAGCAGATCGAGGCCGTGCGCGCGTACCTGCTCACCCTCGGCAAGGGGGGAGCGACGGCCTCCACGCGCTCGGCGGGCATGGATTGAACCCCGGAGACGAGCCGGGCGCACGCTACCAGTACACGCTGGTCGTCGGCCCGGACACCGAAGACCGCGCGTGGGTCGAGGGCGTCCTGATGCGGGGCGGGCTGGAGGTCGCGGCGGCCACCGAGGCCGAGCTCACCGCGATGCCCGACATCGTGCCCCCCAGCCTCGTGGTCCTCGACGACAGCGGCAGCCTGCCCGAGCGCATGGTCAGCTTCCGGAGCGTGCGCGCCCACCCCGCGCTGGTGGGCGTGCCCGTGGTCGTGCTCGCCTACGACGCCGACATCGACAGCTTCTCGGAGGCCATCACCAAGGGGGCCGCCGCCTACCTGGTCAAGCCCGTGAGCGCGGAGGAGCTCCTGGGCGTCGCCCACAAGCTCTCCGGCTGGCTCGGCTCCAACGACCGCACCGAGAAGCGGCGGCGCCTCCGACGGCCCCTGGTCATGAAGGTGGACGTGGACCTCCGCAGCCGCAAGATCCGCGTCCCGGGCCAGATCGTGGACGTGGGGGGGGCGGGCTGCCGGATCGAGCTGCGGGAGCCGCTGGAGAAGGGCGATCAGGTGCGCGTGATCCTGCACGGAACCGAAGACACGACCCACCTCACCCTGGGGGCCGAAGTGCGCTGGCATCGGACGACGCCGGACGGGCTCACGGTGGCCGGGCTCCGCTTCACGGGCACGACCGCGCTCCTCGCCAGCAAGGTCCTGGGCTTCGTCTCGGTCAACCAGACCTAGAAGTCAGCGGTCGTCGAGGGCCCGGCCAACCTTCGCTTCCGCGCGCGACCGGCGGAAGAGCGCGTTGCCCGCCAGGAGGAGCGCGGCCAGGAGCCCGCCGGCGGCGACGAGCACGGCCTGTTCCCTTGACAGACCCAAGGCATCCAGGAGATCCATCTTGCCCTCGCTGTGTCTCCGACACCGGAGGAGGCGACCCGGTTCCGTCGGACGGCGATGGCGACGCCCGGGGTTAACCCCGCAAGGCTCAATCGACGAGGCGAGCCTAGTTGACGAGGCCCTGGATGGCGTCCACGACCAGGAGCGTCCCCACCGCGAGCTTGACCAGGTCTCCGTCGACGATGACGTAGCGATAGCCGGCGGGGGGAGGGCCGATCCGCACGCTCAGGTCGACCGGCACTTCCCCGAGGACGATCGTGGAAGGCAGCGCATGCCCGATCGTGTACCGCTTCTTTGCCTGTCCGGGGGGCAGGCAGCCGTTGTTCTTCTTGGCCAGGCCCGGGGGGCACTTGCCGCGGCCGTGCTTCTCCACGAAGAAGACCTGCACAGTCTCCCGGTCGTGAGTGGAGAAGGTCACCACCTTGTCGTTCTTGCTCTTCTTCTTGCCCGCCGCCACGGGAACGGGCAACGCCGCCGCCAGGACGATCAGGGCGACGATCCATTTCGACATGCGTGCCTCTCCTCAGGCATAGAGTAGCCCCTTCTTCCCCGCCCGGTGTGTGCCCGACCACACCGGCCTGGTCCACGAATGCCCGGAACACCAACTCCGTCCGGACGGAGTTCCTTCAAGTGCGACTTGAGGTCAGGTATTCGTGGCGCGCGACCGGGCTAGTCAGAGCCTGGAAAGTGGCAGTACGTGCACTTCGCTTCGCGGAACGAGATGTGGACGTAGAGGCCGAAGGATTCGGGGAGGGACGCGCTCACCGGCCGCCGGAAGACTCGGGCGCCCCCCGCACGGCAATGCGGTTCGCGGCCTGGCGCGCCTGCCGGTGGTCGTCGCCCTGCACCTTCACCACCAGGCACATCTCCATGAGGCGCGAGCGAAGGCGCTGGCCGATGCGCTCCACCAGGAACTCCTTGCGGCGCAGGGGATCGGCCGCGAGCACCGCCTCCCGGTCCGCGTCCTGGTAGTTGGTGGTGATGAGGGTGGGCCGCTTCGCGAGGTAACGGCTGTTGAGCATGTAGAAGAGCGTGTCGTTCATCCAGTCTGTCATCTTCCAGGCCCCGAGGTCGTCGAGGAGGAGCACGTCCATCTCCACCACCGGCTCCAGGACCATGCAGCTCGGTCGTCTTCGTCTCCGGGTCGTACGAGCTCTTGATCTCGCGGATCAGCTCGTGGAAGTCCCAGAACTGGCCGCGCACCCCCTTGCCGGTGACGAGCTCGCGCAGCACCGCCACCGCCAGATGCGTCTTGCCCACCCCGTTGTCCCCGGTGAAGAGAAGGCCCAGGCCCTCGTCGTCGCCCAGATGCGGGTAGCCCGCGCAGTAGCTCATCGCCTTTTCCAGGCCCGCGGAGAGCGAGGGGTTGCCCGGCTCGAAAGTAGTGAGCGTGCAGTGCTCGTAGCGCGGCGGGATGCGGCAGGAGGCGACGAGGGCGTCCCCCGAAGCCGCGGAGGGGCGGCGGCAGGCGCAGGGCGTGGCGAACTCCCGCCCGTCGCGCGCGACGATCTCGAAGCCGGTACCGCCGCAGGTCGGGCAGTGGGGGTTCATGCGTGTCCGCTCCTCATGGGTGGTCGCTCCTCAATTCAGGTAGCCGCGAAGCCCCTGGGCTTCCCGGCTCCGCCGCAGCTTCTCCTTGGCCTTGCTCTCGATCTGGCGGATCCTCTCGCGAGAGAGGCCCAGGGCCTCTCCGATCTCCTGCAGGGTGCGGGGCTCCTCGCCGTCGAGGCCGAAGCGCATGCGGATGACCTCGCGCTCCTTCTCCTCGAGGTCGCTGACCATGGCCTGGATGCGCTGCTCGAAGGAGGACCGGATCATCTCCAGCTCCACGGAGGGGATCGACTCCTGCTCCAGGGTGTCGCCCAGCTCCATGTTCCCGTCCTCCCCCACCGCCGCGGACAGGGACACGTCGTCCCCCGCGGCCAGGAGCAGGTTCTCCACCTGCTCGGTGGTGAGCTCGGTCTTCTGGGCCAGCTCCTCGGTGGTGGGCGGCCGCTCCAGCTCCCGAGCCAGCCGGTTCCGCACGCCTTCCACCTTGGAGACCTGGCCGGAGAGCTTCTGGGGCAGGCGGAAGACGCGCGCGTGCTCGGAGAGGGCGTGGAAGATCGCCTGCCTCACCCACCACACGGCGTAGGAGATGAACTTCACGCCGCGCTCGGGGTCGAAGCGCTTGGCCGCCTCCATGAGCCCCAGGGTCCCCTCGTGGATGAGGTCCAGGAAGCTCAGCCCGAGTCCACGGTAGCGCTTGGCATAGGAGACCACGAAGCGCAGGTTGCATTCGATGAGTCGCTTCAGGGCCTCCGGGTCTCCCGCCTGGATGCGCCGGCCCAGCTCCTTCTCTTCCTCGGCAGGCAGGGGCTTGAACTTGGCGATCTCGCGGATGTAGGCGTTGAGGCTGTCGCCGGTGGCCTCGCGCGCGCGGGGGCGGCCGTTCTCCTCGTCCGTGGAGGCGTCCTTCCGGGGTTTCTTGCTCGCCGCCATGGCCGGGTCGAAACCCTGATTATAGAGCGCTACCTCGCGCCGGACGTTCCCTTTCCCTGCACGATCGCTTCTCCGGGGGCGGCCTTCGCCGCGGACCCCGGGACCGCGGACACCGACGTCACCGAACGCGCGTCGGCGGGCGGGCGGACGAGGGGGGTCGGGGGCAGCTTCACCAGAGCCTGCTGCAAGCGCTCCTGCCAGCCCTCCTGGTTCGCCCGCACGAACTCCTGGCGGACCTAGGAGACGAACTCCGCGACCTCGCTCTGCATCTGCTCCATCTTGCGACGCATGTTCAGGACGATCTCGACCCCCGCGAGGTTCACCCCCAGGTCGCGCGTGAGGTTCAGGATGACCTCGAGCTGCCGCAGGTCCTCCTCGGAGTAGAGCCGCGTGTTGCCCTCGGTGCGCGAGGGCTTCAGCAGTCCCTCGCGCTCGTAGAGGCGCAGGGTCTGGGGGTGGATCCCGTAGCTCTTCGCGACCACGCTGATCATGTAGTACTTGCCCGCCCCCGGCGCGGGGCGGCCGCCTCGGTCCTCGTTCGGTGGACGGCGTCCGCGCGGCATCCTCAGTCCTCCTCCGACGCCGACGCCGCGCGCCGCACGTCCTGGGGAACGAGCTCGGCCAGCTCGCGCAGGAGGGCGCGGCCCCGGTCGTCGGTGACGGGGGGAATCACCACCCGCGCCTCCACGAAGAGGTCCCCGCGTCCGGTGTCGCCCAGCCGCGGCATGCCGCGCTTGCGCAGGCGGAACCGCTGACCGGTCTGCGTCCCCGCCGGGATCTCGATGGTGACGGGGCCCTCGGGAGTCGGCACTTCCACGTGCGCGCCCAGCGCGGCTTCGGTCATGCTCACCGGGAGCACGCAGAAGAGGTCCTCGCCCTCGCGGCGGAAGAGGGGATGGGCCTCCACCTCGACGGCGAGGACGAAGTCGCCGGGCGGTCCGCCGCGGCGGCCCGCGTTCCCGCAGGCCGGGACGCGAACCTGGCTGCCGTCGCCCACGCCGGGCGGGATCTGGACGTCGAGCCACTCGCTTCCCATGAGACGGCCCTCGCCCGCGCAGCGGGGGCAGGAGCGGCGCTGGAGGTGGCCGCTCCCGTCGCAATCCGCGCAGCGGCGCGAGAAGATCATGTGCCCGCGGCTCCCTCGGACCTGGCCCGTTCCGTGGCACCGGGGGCAGGGAACGGGCCCGTAGGCCACCTCTCCCGCCCCCCCGCAGGCCTCGCAGGGCTCGAAGCGGACGAGGTGGACCCGACGGTGCGTCCCCTTGAAAGACTCCTCGAAGCTGAGGAGGGTGGCCTGCTCGAGGTCTTCCCCCCGTAGGAGCGCGGGCGAAGCCGTCGTCGGCCTCACCGCCTCGAAGATCTCGTGAAAGCCCACCGCCTCCACCCTCATCGGCGCGGAGAAATCGAAGCCTTCGAAGCCGCCCTGGGGGGCGGGGGTGGCCGTGGTGGGGCCGGGCTCGCCCCGGTCGTAGGCGCCGCGCCGCTGCGGGTCGGAGAGCACCTCGAAGGCCCGGGCCACCTCGCGGAACCGCTCGGCGGACACGGGGTCGCCGGGGTTCAGGTCGGGATGGAGCGAGCGGGCGCGCTTCTGGAAGGCGCGACGGATGTCCGTCGCGCTGGCGCTCCTCCGCACTCCCAGCAGCTCGTAGAGGTCCATGGCCTATTTCTTGTCGACGACCTCCGCGTCGATCACGTCGCCCCCGTCCTTCCTGTCGCCGGAGGGGGCCGCGTCCCCGCCTCCCGCCGCTCCCGGGGGCGCCTGCGTCTTCTGGTAGAGGATCTCGGCCAGGTGGTGCGAGGCCTTGGTCAGGTCCTGCACCGCCTGCTCGATCCGGTCCTTGCCCCCCTCTTCCACCGCCTTCCGCGCCGCGGTCAAGGCCTGCTCCGCCGCTTGGGCTTCCGCCTCGGGCAGCTTGTCCTTGTTCTCCTGCAGCGTCTTTTCCGTGGTGTAGATGAGCGTGTCCGCGCGGTTTCGGGCCTCCGTCTCCTCCTTGCGCTTCTGGTCCTCGTCGGAGTGCGACTGGGCCTCCCTCACCATGCGCTCGACCTCGTCCTTGGCGAGGCCCGAGGAGGCGGTGATGGTGATGGCCTGCGACTTGCCGGTCGCCCGGTCCTTGGCGGACACGTTCACGATCCCGTTGGCGTCGATGTCGAAGGTCACCTCGATCTGGGGGACGCCCCGGGGCGCGGGGGGGATGCCCACGAGCTGGAACTTCCCGAGGGTGCGGTTGTCGGCGGCCATCGCCCGCTCGCCCTGCAGCACGTGGATCTCCACCGACGTCTGGCTGTCGGAAGCGGTGGAGAAGACCTCGCTCTTCTTGGTGGGGATGGTGGTATTCCGCTCGATGAGGTTGGTCTTGACCCCGCCCAGCGTCTCGATTCCCAGGGAGAGCGGGGTCACGTCGAGGAGGAGCAGGTCCTTGACCTCGCCCGACAGGACGCCGGCCTGGATGGCCGCGCCCACCGCCACCACCTCGTCGGGGTTCACGCCCTTGTGGGGCTCCTTCCCGAAGTAGTCCTTCACCAGCTGCTGGACCTTCGGGATGCGCGTGGAGCCGCCCACGAGCACGACCTCGTCGATGTCCTTGGGCTCGACTCCCGCGTCCTTCAGGCACTGCCGGACCGGCCCCATGGTCTTGTCGAGGAGATCGCCCACGAGCTGCTCGAGCTTGGCCCGGGTCAGCTTGAGCGAAAGGTGCTTGGGTCCGCTGGCATCGGCGGTGACGAAGGGCAGGTTGATCTCGGTCTCCAGGGTGGTGGAGAGCTCGCACTTCGCCTTCTCCGCCGCCTCCTTCAGCCGCTGCAGGGCCATCTTGTCCCTGGAGAGATCGATCCCCTGGTCCTTCTTGAACTCGGCCACGATCCAGTCGATCACCCGCTGGTCCAGGTTGTCCCCGCCCAGGTGGGTGTCCCCGTTCGTCGCCTTCACCTCGACCACACCCTCGCCCACCTCGAGAACCGAGATGTCGAAGGTTCCGCCTCCGAAGTCGTAGACCGCGATCGTCTCGTCCTTCTTCTTGTCCAGGCCGTAGGCGAGCGCAGCCGCGGTGGGCTCGTTCACGATGCGCAGCACCTCCAGGCCCGCGATCTTGCCCGCGTCCTTGGTGGCCTGGCGCTGGGAGTCGTTGAAGTAGGCGGGGACCGTGATCACCGCCTTCGTCACCTTCTCGCCCAGGTGTTGCTCCGCCGCCTCCTTCATCTTCTGCAGGATCATCGCGGAGATCTCGGGGGGCGAGTACACCTTGCCTTCCACGGAGACGCGGGCGTCGCCGTTCGACGCCTCCACGACCTTGTAGGGGACCATCTTCTGCTCTTCGCTCACCTCGGCGTACTTCCGCCCCATGAAGCGCTTGATCGAGAAGATCGTGTTCTCGGGGTTGGTGACGGCCTGGCGCTTGGCCACCTGGCCCACGAGCCGCTCGCCGCTCTTGGTGAAGGCCACCACGGAAGGAGTCGTGCGGGCCCCTTCGGGATTCGGGATGACGACGGGGTCGTCGCCTTCCATGACGGCCACCACCGAGTTGGTCGTCCCCAGGTCGATACCGATGATCTTGCTCACGGCGGGCTCCTCCTGACCCTTCCAAGATCAAGCATGAGCGTCTGTTTGTCAACCCTGTTGCGCTCGATCAACATATCAACATCCAGCAAAACGACTTATCCAAGTGCCACGTATTTGCGTCCCTCAGGCTCAGGTATGTCATGATTCGCGGGTGGGCGAGCCAAGAGTGCGCACGTTTGAGATCGGCATCGCGGACATTCGCCCTATCGCCGAGACGGACGGCCTGGCCGAAGCGTCGGCCGCACTCCCCGCCGGGGCCTACACGAGCCTCCGGACCTATGGCGGCCGACGCTTGGTGAGGCTCGACCAGCACCTGCGGCGCCTCGAAGAGTCGATCGCGCTCCAGGGCGGAACCGCGCGGCTGGACCCGCCCGTCGTGCGCCGCGGTCTGGCCGCCGCCCTCGACGCCACCGGCTTCCCCGAGTCGCGGCTCCGCCTGACCTTCTCCCCGCCCCGGGTCTTCGTCTCCCTGGAGCCCTTCCGCCCGCTGCCGGCGGCGCTCTACGAGGAAGGTGCCGCCGCCCGGATGCTCCCGATCTGCCGCGAAAACCCCCACAGCAAGGACACCCACTTCATCGGCACCGCCGATCGCGCCTACCGCGACTTGCCGCCCGGGATCCACGAGGGGCTGCTCGTGGCCGAGGACGGCTCCATCCTGGAGGGCCTTTCCAGCAACTTCTTCGTGGTACTCGGCGGCCGCCTCCGCACGGAGGAGTCCCGGGTGCTCCTCGGGGTAACGCGGGCCATCGTCCTGGAGATCGCGCGGAAGCGCCTTCCCATCGACCTGATCGCGGTTCGCCGCTCGGACCTGCCGGCGGTGAGCGAGGCCTTTCTCACCAGCGTCTCCCGCGAGATCCTCCCCGTGGTGGAGATCGACGGGCAGGGGATCGGCGGCGGACGGCCGGGTCCGGAAACCAAGGCGCTCCGCGAGGGCTTCGCGGCCCTCGTGGAGCGCGAGTCCGAGCGGGTCTAGACGGCCCCGGCGACTAGAAGTTCAGCTTCGCCGCGAGCTGGATCTGCCGGGGCTCGAGCGCCTTCTCGTAGAGCCCGTAGGTCACGCGTCCCAGCGCGTCGGTCTGCGCCGCGCCGGGGAACGCTCCCCGCCCGAAGATGTTGTTGATCTCCGAGAAGTTCGCGCGGTTGAAGAGGTTGAAGGCGTCGGCGATCAGGTCGATCGAGAACCGCGAGCCGAGCTTGATGCGCTTGCTGAGCCGCAGGTCCACGATGATCTGCTTGTCCATGACCTCGCTGTTGCGGCCCACGCTCGAGGCCTCGCTCGCGGGATTGGTGCGGGCCCGGTCCGATGGAAAGGCCCCGCCGTCGCCGTCCCCGTTGAGGTCGGCCCCCGCCAGCGGCGTGTAGGGACGCCCCGAGGCCGCGGTGATGATCGTGGACACCTGGAAACCGGCGGGCAGACGGTAGATCCCGGACAACACGAAACGGTGCTTCTGGTCATGCGTGGCGGGACCCCTCTCGAGGTCCGGGTCGAAGCCCGTGGGCAGCCCCGTGCGGTCGGCCGGGTTCCTCCCCAGGCCGTTCTGCTGCGGGATGAAGGCGCTCTGGAAGTCGGTGGAGTTGTCCTCGGCCTTCGAGTACGTGTAGGAGACCAGGAACTGGTAGTTGTGGCTCATGCGCTTGCTGAGGGAGAGAGTCAGGCCGCGATACCAGGTCTCGCCGAAGGACGATGTACTGCAGCACGGAAGCGGAGGTGCCGGCGCGGCCGCCCACGTCGTTGGGGCGCCGCGCCGCGCCCAGGGCGGGAACCACCGGGTTGTAGTCGATCGTCCCCACCTGGTCCTCGCCGTGCACCCAGATGAAGTTGGCGGAGAGTCCGAAATCCTGCCCGAGGGCCTGGTCGATCCCCGCCGCCGCCTGCTGCGCCCACGGCGTCTTCAGCGCCGGGTCGATCGAGATCTCGAGGCTCGGGTAGCTCGACCGGCTCCGCGATGCGCCTCCCGGGAGCGTTCCAGGGCGGAAGGCTCGCGGGGAAGCGCAGCACCAGGGTGCGGACTCCGCTCGCGTCGCCGTTGATGCCCTTGGTGATCCCGGAGAGCGACGCGATCTGGTTGTCGAAGTAGATTCCCCAGGCCGCGTGCAGGCTCGTGCGGCCGTTGCCCTTGGGATCGAAAGCGAACGAGACGCGGGGGGCGAGGTTGTTGTCGTCCTGCGGGAACGAGTAAGCGAAGCGTGCCCCCGCCCAGGTCCGAGACGTCGTAGGGGATGTCGTCCCAGAACTGCTTCTGGTAGCGCAAGCCCGCCTTGAGCGTGAACTTGCGGCTCAGGCGCCACTCGTCCTGCACGAAGAGCGAGAGGTCCTTGTAGCCATAAGCGGTAACCGAGTTCCCGTAACCCTGGACGTAGGCGGCCGGGAGGCCTGGCGGCGAAGGCCTGGAGCGCAGATAGGGGAGCGGGAATGAGCCCGGGGATCGCAGGCAGGGAGGCGAAGATGTAGCGTCCGCCGAAATGAAGGGGCAGGGAGCTGCCGCCCTCGGGGGTGTTCACCCAGTTGAAGTCGATCCCCGCCTTGGCCGAGTGGTTGCCCGCGTAGAGGCTCACCGTGTCCACGAGCTGCACCCGGGTGTTCTCGCGGGGTTGCGGGGTGAAGCGCTGTCGGCCCACCGTGGCAACGCCCGTGATCTCGAGGGTCGGGCCCGCCCTTGTCGTTCGTGTCGCAGGGCCCTCCGCAGTTGGGATCCAGGGAGTTGATCTGCTGGTCCTGCTTCGCGACCTGCACGCGTGCCTCGTTCACCCAGCGTGAGGTGAGGATGTTCGATCTGGGACAGCGAGAGCGACCAGTCCTTCCGAAGCTGCACGGCGCCCCGGCTCCTGGCCACGATGCCGCCGAAGGGCTCGATGTTCTCGTTGGTGGTGTCGGAATAGTTCGCGCGGAAGACCAGGCGTCGAGTTCGGGTTCCACTGGTGGTCGACCTTGCCCAGCAGCTCCGAGACCTTGAAGTCGTAGGGGACGGCCCCCGTCTGCACCGGGAAGCCCGTCTGGTTCAGGAGGGCCGCCGCCGCCGGTTCGATGTTCACGAAGTTGGTGGCCGTGACGTCCACCCGCTCGAAGGACAGGAAGAAGAAGGTCTTGTCCTTCTTGATGGGCCCGCCCAGCGTCGCCCCATACTGGTTCTGCGCTGAAGGGCGCCTTGTCGCGGTCGATCGAGTTTCCGAAGACGTCGAACTTCTCGAAGTGGTCCTTGGCGTTCAGGCTCTCGTCGCGGAAGTACCAGAAGGCGTTGCCGTGGATCTCGTTGGTGCCGCTCTTGGTCACGATGTTGACGACGCCCCCCGTGGCCTTGCCGAACTCCGCCGAGTAGGAGTTCGTCACGCACCTGGAACTCCCGGATGGCCTCCTGGCTGAAGGTGGCGCGCACGGCGCCCACGATCAGGTCGTTGTTGTCGAGGCCGTCCACCATGATGTTGTTGGAGCGCGCGCGCTGGCCGGCGAAGGAGAGGCCGGAGGTGGCGGAAGCGCCCTGCTGGGGCGTCCGGTCGGTGGTGACCCCGGGGGTGATGATCGAGAAGCTGATGAAGTTGCGGACGTTGATGGGCAGGTTCTCGATCTGCTGCTGGCCCACCACGGAGGAGACCGAGGTGTCGGTGACGTCGATGATCGGAGACTCGGAAACGATGGTCAGCTCCTCCTGCGTCCCCGCGATCTTCAGGGCGAATTCCAGGTTCACCGTCTGCCCGAGCTGGAGGGTGACCCCGTCGCGGGTCTGGCTGGCGAAGCCCTGGACCGCCGCCGTGACGCGGTAGGTGCCGGGAGGAAGGGCCGGCACCTTGAACTCCCCCTTGGCGTCGGCGGTGGCGGTACGTGTCAGGTTGGTATCCCGGTTGTTCACGGTCACGGTGGCCCCGGGGAGCACGGCCTTCGATTCGTCGGTCACCCGGCCCACCAGGTCCCCCCCGGTGAGCCGTGACTGGGCCAGAGCGGGAGTCGCGAGTACGACGAGGAGACCGGCGGCCAGACATCGGGCGGCTCGGGACATGGCGAGACCTCCGCGAGAAAGGATCGACGGCTGTAGACGCTGAATGTTGAGGCTGATGATACGCGGGGCGGGCGGGGCGTCAAGTGCGCGGCCCCACCCGAAGCCGCGACGCGCGAAAGGCCGGGGGGGTCGGGTCGTGGCCGGTCCGGACCCATTCGGCGATCCAGCGAGCGACGCTGAACGCGAGGCCCACGGGCTCCGGGCCGGCGGCCAGCACGAGGGTCGAATTCCCGACCGGACCGACCACGGGCAGGCGATCCTCGACGGCGAGAGCCTCCGCCTCTCGGCGGGCGGTAGCCCGAGCGGGGAGGCGGCGAAGGAGGTCGTCGAGCCCGCCCGATTGCCCGTCCGCCTGCACGCGAATTCCGCCCTCCGTACCCTGCCAGCGAACGCGACCATCCACCGAGCGGGCCAGGGACGGCAGCGCGAGGGACGGAGCAATCTCGGCCTCGACCTGGGTGACCGGACCCGTGGGCGCCTTCAGGCCGGCGAGCGACAGGAGAGCGTCCTGAGTCAGCAAAACCTGTATCGCCCCCGCGCGACCGCCTTCCCCGACGATCTCGACGCCGCTCGCCGTCGGGACGATCCCGCGCAGCGCGCCCAGGACGGCGACGGTCGCGCCCCGCTCGAGCGCCGCGCCGCGCAGGGCCGCCGCCAGCCGATCCGCGTCCACTTCCGCATCGTCGTGCGCCCAGTAGGCCCCGGCGAACCCGGCAACCTCGAAGCGGGTCTCCAGCATGTAGTGGTCCAGGAACTCACCGGCAAAACCGTCCTCCCGCAGCATGTCTTCGCTGTCGGCCAGCGCCGTGGCTTCCGCGCGATCCGACGCGAGAAGGAAGCCCCCACGCTGCCGGTAGCCGCAATCGTCGGGGAGGCCGGCCAGGAATGCCCGGAGTCGCTCGTGGCTCTCTCGGAAGGCCTCCCACACCTCGCGAGCGGCCTCGCGTCCCATCCGTCGAGCCGCCTCCGCATAGGCCATGGCGGGACCGGTCGCGACGTGGCCGATCTCGAACGCTCCCGTGAACGGCACGACGAGGGGCCCGCGGCCGGCCCGCGCGAGCTCGAGGGCGGTCGCTCCCGCCCTGACCCCCTCGCCGACCACCGCCACGTCGGCGAGGAGCGGGGTCACGCGACCTCGAGGGCCCCGCGCAGGACGGAATCGAGCGGGGTCAGCGGGCGTCCCCGGAGCGCCACCAGGGGGGCCGGGTCCGCCACCTCGTCGCAGAGCAGGCAGTCCAGCGCGTCCGCCTGCATGCCGTGATAGCCGCCGCCGCGGGCGCGGCGCTCGGCCTCCTCGACCGGCACCGTCCGCACACGAAACGAGGCCGCGCGGCCCGTCTCGCGCGCGACCGCGGCCAGCCGTTGGAGGAAGAGGCCGAAGGCGATGGGTTCGGGGCCGACGAGATCGAGAGCCTGTGGCTTCGCTGCTCCCGGTCGCTCGATCGCGGCGAGGACGCAGGCCGCGGCGTCCTCCACCGCGATCGGCTGCAGGCGATACGATCCGTCGCCCGCCTGCTCCACCTCCCCCGCCGCCATCTCCGCGACGAGCCGGGAGACGAACCCGTCGCCGGGGCCGACCACGTAGGAGGGGCGGAACACCACCGCCTCGCGGCCGGAGCGGAAGAGCGCCACCTCCGCCACGAGCTTGGACAGGAAGTAGGGATTGGTGCAGCGCGGGGACTGGCCGTAGCGCGCCACGCCCAGGCCCGAGAAGAGGACGACTCGGGGGACGCCGGCCCGAGCCGACCGCCTTCAGGACCTCTTCCGTGCCCCGCACGTTGACGGACTCGTAGGTCTCGCCGCCGCGCTCGGACCCGATCATCGCCAGGTGCACGACCGCTCGGCAGCCGGCGAGGGCGGGGGCGAGGAGGTCGGCCCGGAGGGCGGGCACGACCACAGGGTGTCCTCCGCGCCTCGACCACGCCCCGGGCCGCCGCCTCGGACCGCACGAGTCCCACCACTTCCCAACCGAGGGCGGCGGCCCGGTGGGTCAGGTGCCGGCCCACGAAGCCGCCGGCGCCGGTCACGGCGATGCGGCCCCCTCCCGTCATCGCCCGCCTAACGCTTCGTCCTTCCGGGACCGAAGAGGGCCCGACCGGGGAGGGAGCCGGTGGGCTCCCCGTTCCGGAGCACGGGGACGCCGTTCACCAGCACGTGCTCGACGCCCACCGAGTACTGGTGCGGCTCCTCGAAGGTGGCGCGGTCGGCGATGGTGGCGGGGTCGAAGATCACCACGTCCGCGAAGAAGCCCTGCTTCAGCAGGCCGCGCCGGTCCAGCCCCAGGTTGGTGGCGGGCAGCGAGGTGAGGCGGCGAACGGCCTCGCTCAGGGAGATGACCTTCTCCTCGCGCACGTAGCGGCCCAGCAGGCGCGCGAAGTTGCCGTAGGCCCGCGGATGCGGCATCGACTTCAGGAACAGGCCCTCCGGGGCCATCGACTCCGCGTCGGAGCCGAACGAGACCCAGGGCAGACGGATCTGCTTGCGGACGTTGTCCTCCGACATCTGGAAGAAGACGGTGCCCACGCGCGACCGGTCCTCGTAGACGAGGTCCATCACCGTCTCCGTCCAGTCCTTTCCCCGGGCGGCGGCCACCTGGGCGAGGGTCTGGCCGGTGAGGGGCTTCAGGGCCTCGTTGCGGAAGGAGACGACCCTGATCCGCTCGGGAGAGCCGGAGAGCACACACAGGCTCTCCCAGCCCTTCGGGTCCTTCATGTCCGCGGCGATGCGCGCGCGGGTGGCCGGATCCGCGAGGCGCGGATAGAGCGCTTCGTACCCGCCCGCGCGGGCCCAGGGGGGAAGGCAGGCATCGAAGCCGCTGGCCCCCGCGACGTAGGTGTACATGTCGGCGGTCACGGCCAGGCCTTGCTTGCGCGCGGCTTCCACCTGGGCGATGACCTCGTCCATCTTCGGCCAGTTCGCCTGCCCCGCCGCCTTCAGGTGATAGATCTCCGCGGGGATGCGGGCCTCCCGCGCGATGCGCAGGAGCTCGTCCACCGCCTCGAGCAGCCGGTCCCCTTCGCTGCGGATGTGGGAGATGTACTTGCCCTGGTACCGGGCGGCGACCTTGCACAGCTCGATCAGCTCCTCGGTGGTGGCGTAGATCGCGGGGGCGTAGATGAGCGAGGAGCCGATGCCGAGCGCGCCCGCCGCCATCTCCTTTCGCACCACCTCGCGCATCGCCTCCATCTGCGCTGGCGTGGGCTGGACGTCGCCGAGCCCCAGCACGTAGCTCCGCACCGTGGCTGCTCCCAGGTAGGAGGCCACGTTCTGGGCGACGCCCTTTCTCTCCAGGAAGGCCAGGTACTCCCCGAGCGTCGTCCACGTGATGTCGTAGCGGATGTCCCCCTGCTCTTCCTTCATCCGCTTCTTCATTGCGTCGGTGAGCGGGCCCATCGACTCGCCCTCGCCCATGATCTGTGTGGTCACGCCCTCGCGGACCTCGCCCTGCGAGCGGCCGTCGACGATGAGGGACTCCGTCGACCAGGACAGCATGTTGATGAAGCCGGGGCTCACCGCGAGACCGTCGGCCTCGAGCACGGTGGGCGCGGTCGCTTTCCCCAGGTCGCCGATGGCGGCGATGCGGTCGCCGCGAATGCCCACGTCCGCCCGCCGGGCGGGCCCTCCGGTGCCGTCGTACACGAGCCCGCCCTTCACGATCACGTCGAAGGATCCGGCGGCGAGGAGCGCCACGAAGGGCAGGAAGAGCATCGGGCGCCATGCTAGCACGCAGCTTCCCGGCCGCGATCGGGCCTACAATCGCCGATAGCGGGAGCCGCGATGACCACGGAGGCCGACTGGCAGAGCCGGTGCGAGGAGCACCAGCGCGAGATCGGACGCTTCCTCTCGGAGGCGGAGCGCCTCGACGACGCGGGCTGGGTGCGCCGCCCCGCCGCGGGCAAGTGGAGCCCCGGCCACATCGCGGAGCATCTCGTGCTGAGCTACGCGGCCATGCGCCGCGAGCTGGCGGGGGGCGTGGGCCTTCGATTACGGACCCGCTTCTGGCGACGGCTGCTCATCCGCTGGCGCTTCCTGCCCATGGTCCTGAAGGAGCGGCGCCTGCCCGCGGGAGCGCCCGCCGTGCGCGAGATCCGCCCCCCCGAGGAGCCGCGGGCGCGGCCGGTGGTGACCTCCGAGCTGCGCGCGCAGGCGACCCTTTTCGAGCAGGAGCTGGGACGGGCCCGCGCCTCCGGGGGCGGCCGCCTCACCCACCCCTTCTTCGGCGCGCTATCCGCGGCCGAGGCCCTGCGCTTCGTCGCGGTGCACGCGGCCCACCACCGCCGGCAGATTCCCGGCGTGAGGGACGACGAGCCCCGCGCCTAGCGGTCCGGACGAAAAACCCCGAACGTGTCCCGCCAGATCCGCATGAGAAGTGCCGCCGCCGACTCGGGGAGCGGCCGGTCGACGCGGTCCACGGGTGGAACGAGCTGTCCCCCGCGATCGAAGTGGACGCGGATCCCCCAAAGACCGCGCTGCGGCTCCGAGGGGAAGCCGTAGCGCAGGTCGTCGATCTCCACCACCGCCCCTCCCGATGTCGTGACCAGCGCCGCCGCGTTCTGGCCGGACGTGAACCACTCGAAGAGTCGCCCTTCGCGCGTGCGCCGCGCCTCGAACACGCGCTCGTCCCGCGGCTCGCGGAAGCTCTGCCACTCGATGCGGTGGGGGCTCCAGAGGCTGAGCCACCCCACCCGGATCTCGTCTCCGTCCCGGGCCACGAGGCGCCGCAGGTACGGCTGGAGCAGGGTGGGATAGGCGGAAACAGCCGCGTCCCGTAATCCCTCCTCCGCGAGCTCGGCCCGCGCCCGGGCTTCGGCTTCGCGGTTGAGGCGCAGTCCGTACGCGAGGTAGGCGGTGGAGAGGGCCAGAACGAGCCCGGCCGCGGCGCGCGCGCGGCGAGAGCCCACCCCGATCGAGAGCCCCAGGACGAGGGCGCCCGCGAGCAGGAGGCTGTAGGCGGGGTCGATGATGGCCACCGCGTCGATCGCGAAGCGACGATCCGAGAAAGGCGCCAGGAGGACCGTGCCGTAGCTCGTGCACAGATCGAGGAGCGGATGCGAGAGGAGGGTGAGGACGAACAGCCAGAGCCAGTGGGCCGGGGGTCCGGCCCCGTCCGGGTCTTTCCGCCGCTGCCCGCGCCAGACCGCGGTGCCCAGGAGCACTCCCGCCACGGGCTCCACGAACAGGGAGTGCGTGAGGCCGCGGTGATAGAGCCAGTCCCCCATCGGGCCGGTGGCGCCCATCACCACGTCCACGTCGGGCAGCATCGCGCCGAACGCGCCCCAGAGGAGCGCGCGTCGTCCCAGCGTGCGGCCGAAGCACGCCTGGCCGATGACCCCTCCGAGCAATCCGTGGGTCGGCGGGTCCATTCAGGCGCTCCGCGGGGACCGGAAGGGAAGCTCGAGCAGGAGGAAGAGCAGCAGTCCGAGCAGAGCGCGGCCACTCCGACGTAGATCGGCCAGGGGCCGAAGGCGTCGAGCAGCGTCGGGTGGGGAGGCTTGCGGCAGAGGAACATGAAGTTCGTGCCCAGCACCGCGTTCATGGCACCCACCGCCCCCGTATAGGCGGCGGTCAGGAGGAAGACGCGGCGAGCGCTCCCGGGCCGGGGCCGGAGGGAGAAGCCGAAGACGAGGACGAGCGTGGTCATCACCACGAGGCCGTGGAGCCCGAAGAAGACCAGGAACCGCCAGTCCGGGAAGCCAAAGCCGACGTCCGGGGTCAGCATCGCCAGGATCGTACCCGCACCCGCCCAGAACCACAGCACCTCGGCCACCACTTGCGAGCGCGCCACGAGGGCGTACACCGAGAGGAGGAGGGCCATGTCGCACAGGTGGAGAGGAAGGAGCTCGAGGGTCAACCACCCGCCCCTGAAGGCCTTGACCAGGACGAACGCGATCAGCACAAGGATCAGCCCCGCCAGCCCCACCCGCACGCCAAGCGCCTCCCGCCCTTCGGGCCGCGCCCGAACCAGCCACGCGAGCACGAGTCCTCCCGCGATGGGCAAGCCGACGGCCGCGACGTGGTCCGGGCCGAAGGGGACAAAACGCGGCTCCATCCGCGCCGATCCTCCCACAAATCGGACCACCGACCGGCGCCTGGTCCTTATCTGACACCTCGCATCAGGGGAAGGAGCGTGGAGACGAAACTCACAGCTAGTAGATTGACCACGGTCGGGGGCTGGGATAGCGTCTCGAGCGCATTGCGACAAAGGAGATCGGACACATGAAGCTGAACCAGAGAATCGTCGTTGCCTCGATCGCGGCCACGCTCCTCGTCGGCGGCCTCTCCGTTTACGCGCAGGTCAAGCGGCCCTACCGGCCCGGTACGATCTGGACCATGGCGTTCATCCGCATGAAGCCGGGAATGGACACTGCCTACCTCAACTACATCGCGACCACCTGGAAGGCGGAGCAGGAGGCCATGAAGAAGGAGGGGCTGATCGTCTCGTACAAGGTGCTCACCACTGAAGGGCACGGCACCCAGGACTTCAACATCATCCTGATGACCGAGTTCAAGGACCTCGGCACGATGGAGGCGAACGAGGTCAAGGCCGACGCCCTCGCCCAGAAGATCAGCGGTGACGACCAGAAGCAGATGCAGGGCTACAAGGACCGCGCCGAGATCCGCGAGATCATCGCCGACCGTCTGGCGCGGGAGATCGTCCTGGAGCCGCGCCCCTAGGAAGCCGCGCCGGGAGCCATCAAGCGCCTCGAGACCGCTCGTCCGTTAGACTCTTGGCGGGGGTTGGAGTCCAACATGCTGAACCAGGCCACGATCCTGCTCGTGCTACTGCCCGTTCTGTCACTCTCACCCCCGCCTTACGACGAGCGTGCGGACGCCCGTGCCGAGGTTGCCCGCATGCTGCAGTGCGCCCGGGCGGAGCACAAGCCGCTCCTCCTGATGTTCGGTGCCAACTGGTGCCCGTGGTGTCGGGAGCTGGATCGCATGCTCGCGAGAGACAAGGATCTCTCGAGACTGGCCGACGAGGTCTTCCTGAGGCTCAACGTGGACATAGGCGCGTACGATCGCAACCTCGCCCTCGCCGCCGAGTACGGGCTCACGACCCTGGACGACACCGGCATACCCATGCTCGTCGTGCTGCGCCCGGACGGCTCGGTGCAGGCCGTGAAGAACTCGGAAGATTTCATCGTGGGCTCGAAGTATGCCAGGGGCGCCGTTCAGCGCTTTCTGCAGTCCTACGCAAGGCACCAACGCCCTTCGGTGGGCGGGCCTGAAGCCGATGCGCTGAGGCGCTTGGGGTGGCCGGGGGCAATCCCCTGACGCAACCGGCGCAGTGGTAGGCAGGAGCCATCGTTCGGCGCGAGGTTCGTCGCCCAGGTAAGGCGCGGCCTGGATACGACCAGCCGATGGACCTACGCGAGCCTCCAGGCTCTCGACGTCGACGATCGGGAAGCCTTCGTGAAGGTGCTTCGCCAGTCTGATCCCTACATCCCCTACGAGCTCGTCCAGACGATCTTGACGAAGAGCCGGAGACGGCGGCTCAGCGCTACGTCGAGTACGAGCTCGCGAAGAACAGCGGGTCTGCTCCGTAGACTACTTGCGCACGAACTTCGCGAGCACCCGTCCGCTCCTCCCCGCTCGATTCGGTGCGCGATTCTACCTGGCCTTCCAGTCGATGGGACCTTCCGCGAAGCGCTTCTGCAGGTTGGCGAGGACGGACGTCCAGGCCTTGTCGAAGTACTGCCACGACTGCACCCATTCGTCCCCCGTCCCCCAGCCCAGGGAGACGAGCCGCACCTCCACCTCCTGCGGGCCCTTCTCCACGAGCTGCACCTGGACGTTCGTGCGCTTCTTGCGCACCTCGGGCATCGTGGGGGGCGCGCTCCAGTCGAAGGCGAACGAGCGCATGGGCTCGACCGCCAGCACCTTGCACCCCTCCGCACCCCGTTGGCCCGCGGGCGCGTTCTTGCTGAAGTAGATCTCGTAGGGTCCGCCCGCCACCGCCTCGATCTTCGCGTCGGGGGCGAAGAAGGTCTCTACTCCTTCCACCGTGGTCCAGGCCTTCCAGACCTCGGGCAGCGAGGCCTTGACGGTGACGTCCTTGACCAGGATGCGGTCGATCGCGTCCCCGGGCGTCTCCTCGTTCGCCGCCCAGTCCGGCGAGACCTTGTCCCGGCAGTAGACGACGAGCCGGTTCAGGACGAGCGGCCAGTTCTTGTCGCGGAAGAGGGCGAAGGCCGGGTCCCACTTGCCGCCGGTACGAAACCCGTATTGGGCGAAGAGCAGCCGCGTCCGCCCCGTCTTGTCGGGAGAGGGAAGGAACTGGAGCTCGACCCAGGTCACCACGGGCGGACCGCCCAGCTCGGGGCCGAAGGGCGGCATCGGCCAGTCGAAGGCGATCTCCTTGTCGGGGACGACGCTCAGCACCCGGCCGACCTTGGTGCCGTGAAAGGCCCCCTCGGGATCCGCGACCGGGTCGAAGATGATCTGGTAGCGACCGCCCACCCGGGGCTCGATGTTCGCGGCGGGAGCCAGGAACTTCTTCACGCCGTCCGCGGTCGTCCACAGCCGGTAGACCTCGGCGGGCGGGGCGTCGAGCGTGACCTCGAGCGAGATCGTGCGGTCGGTGCGGACCTTGCCCGGAGGAACCGGGGCATCGACGGACAGCAGGAGAGCGGCGGCGATCGAGAGAACGGCCATGGCTCACTCCTTCTTGTTGAGAGTCGGGCGGCGAGCGCCGCCTTCGCGCTCCGCCAGCCATCTCCGGACGTTCCCGATGTGATGGCGGTCGTGCATGCACTTCCCGGAGACGACGACGGCGATGTTGCCCTGCATCCGGGCCGCGGGATCCCCGCTGGGCGCGGCGGGAAGCCTCGCCGGCCGGAGGAGGTCGGGAGGCGAGAGGGAAAGGACCACATCCTGGAGGTGCTTCGTCTCGTCCTCGAACTGGTCGAGCACCTCGGTCAGGGTCAGGCTCCGCCGGCGCTCCACCTCCACCTGGTTCCATTCGTTGGGCCCGATGACGGACAGGGCGAACGGGATCGCATAGTCGATCTCGCGCCCGGCGGCGAGCGTCTCGACCTCACGGCGGAACTCGCCGGCCCAGGAGGCGAGGTGAGCCAGGAGGTCCTGGAGCGTCCAGGCCGCGCTCACGAACCGGCGCGCGTGGCGCCGCAGAGGCTGGTCGCGCAGCTCTCTCCAGAGCAGCAGGATCTCCTCGAGCTCCGCGAAGAGCCCGGCCACGGTGGTCGGGAACGGAGGACCGCCGCGTCGGAAGGGGGGACCGACATCGGGGCCGCGGAGGAACGCCTGCCAATCCCGCGCCAGCTCGCGCCAGAGGACGGGTTCAGGCATCGCGACCCCTCCGGGCGCGCGGGGGCGCGAGCCGTGCCCGCAGCCGGGCGAGGCCTCCGCGGAAGCGGTGATCGACGACGCTCTCGGTCACCCCGAGCGTGCGGGCGATCTCGCGGGCGGGGACACCCGCCAGCTTCGCGAGCAGGACGTCCAGCTCCGGCTCCGTGAGGAGCCGGCGCGCGAGGTCCAGACAGCGGGCCGCCTCGGTCTCCCGCAAGAGTGCGTCGGGTCCGGCGAAAGGCGCTTCCGCTTCGCTCCTCTCGGCGGCGGGGCGCGCCTTCCGCCGGTGACCCATCACCGCGAACTGGCAGGTGCGGTAGAGGAAGCTCAGCACGGGCTTGGCGTCCACGGCCTCCATCTCCGGCCGGTGCTCCCACCGCCGCCAACGCTGGTAGAAGATCGTCCACACGTCCTGCACCAGGTCATCGGCTTCCGGACCCCGCACCCGCAGGGCCACGAACGCCCGCACCGCGGGCGCGTAAAGGGCATGCAGCCGCTCGAAGGCCCGATCGGCGGACACGTCCCCCCGGGCGCGGGCGCGCAGGATGGCCGGCTCCGGCGAGGGGGGCCTCGTTCCTCCCATCGGTCTCCGAAGAGTCAATGTCGCGGCGGGGCGGTTCTCGCCAGGAAAAGGGCGTCAGCCCTTGTGGACGGAGCGGCCGGGGTCCCCGAACGGCTCGTCCCGCTCCCGCACCGCCTCCCGGTGGCCGACCTCCATCATGCGCCGGGCGAAGGCGTGCCCCTCCGGCGTGTGCCGGGCGATCCCGTCGAAGAGGGTCCCCAGCGCCTGGGCGCCCGGGAGGCCCTGCGCGACGAGCGTCTGGTTCACGAGCAGCTTCGCCATGACGAGCTGGCTCACCGGCACGCGGGCGATGCGCTCCAGGAGGGCTTCCGTCCGCGCGTCCAGATCCGTCCGCGCCGGCGCTTCCGTGGCCAAGCCCCAGGCCACCGCTTCCGCCCCGGTCAGGCTGTCGCCCGTGAAGAGGAGGCGCTTGGCCTTCTCGGGGCCCAGGCGCCAGGTCCAGAGCGCAGTGGTGGGGACGCCCCAGACGCGGGCCGGCGGGTAACCGATCTTGGCCGTGTCCTCGATCACGAGCAGGTCGGAGCACAGGGCCATGTCCGTCCCTCCGGCCAGGCAGTAGCCGTGGACCTTGCACACCACCGGCTTCTCGCCGTGGAAGAGGCTCATGAAGCCGCGGACGTTGCGGCTCATCATCTGGTAGTCGACCACCGGGTCCCACGGGCGCGAGGGGTCGTGGTTGGCGAAGATCACGCGGGGATCGAGGGGCGAGCCCGACGGCGCGGCGTTCCCCGCCCCCGCGGGAGCGTGGGCCGCCATGAGGGACAAGTCATACCCGCCGCAAAAGCCCTCCCCGTTGCCGGAGAGCAGGATCACGTGAACGGCCGGATCGAGGTTGGCCCGCTCCACGCAGGCCGCCAGCTCACCGGGCATGCCGAACGTGATGGCGTTGGCGTGCCGGGGTCGGTTCAGGGTGATGCGGGCGATGCGGCCGGTTACCGCGTAGGTGACCGTCTCGTGCGTGTCCATGGCCCCTCCGCGTCGGAATATTACCGCTCGCGGGGGCTATCATGCTCCGCGGAGGTCCATATGCGTATCCATCATCTCCTCCTCGTCTTCCTGACCCTCGGCATCGGATGCAACGGCTACGAGACGTCGGCCAACACGATTTGGTTCTCCAGCTGCGGCGACCCCGTGTGCAGCGGTTACCGTCCCCCCGCGGGGGTCGCCCGCTGCACGAGCGAGTCTCCCGGGCAGGCCTGCCCGGTAGAGGGCAGCCGCTGCGACCCGATGGACAGCTGCAACAGCCTGCTCGTCTGCGCCACCAGCGATCCCCGGCTCGCGGGCTGCCCCATCTCGTCCCGTCGGTTCAAGCGCGACGTGCGCTACCTGAACGACGCCGAGCGCGAGGCCTGCGCGCGCGAGGTCCGCGGGATCCGGCTCGCTCGCTACCGCTACGAGGGAAGCGCCACGGCCCGGCTGGGCTTCGTGCTCGAGGACGGGCCTCCCGCCGCCGCGGTGGATCAGCAGCGCGACATGGTCGATCTCTATGGCTACTCGAGCCTGGCCGTGGCCGCGTTGCAGGTCCAGGAGCGCCGGATCGAGACGCTGGAGCGCGAGGTCCGGGAGCTGCGGGCGGTGGTGGGCCGCCCCGCGAGGCCGGCGGGCGGCGATAATAATAGAAGATAGCGAACCGATGAGATCCAAGGCGGCGCGGCCGCGACTCGTGCTCGTCCTGGCCACGCTGTTCCTTGCCCCCCTCGCCGGTGTGGACGCGCAGGGCCTCGATCCCCGCAAGGCCCTGACCCAATACGGCCTCGACAGTTGGACCACCGACGACGACCTGCCCCAGAACTCGGTCACCGCGATCGCACAGACGCGCGACGGCTACCTCTGGCTCGGGACCTACGGCGGCCTGGCCCGCTTCGACGGCGTGCGCTTCGTGGTGTTCGACTCGGGAAACACCGAGGCCCTGCGCAGCAATGGCGTCCAGGCCCTCTGCGAGGGAAAGGACGGCTCCCTCTGGATCGGCACCAACGGCGGGGGGCTCACCCGCTACCGGGCCGGCGGATTCACGAGCTACGGAACCAAGGACGGCCTGCCCAGCGACATCGTGCGGGTCCTCCACGAGGATCGGGCGGGGACCCTGTGGATCGGAACCAACGACGGGCTCTCGGCCCTGCGCGACGGCCGCTTCACCAACTACGGCACGAAGGAAGGGCTGAGCAACGGCGTCGTCCGCGCCATCGCGGAGGACGCGGAGGGCGCGCTGTGGATCGGCACCAACGGGGGTGGCCTCGACCGCCTGCAGGACGGCCGCTTCACCCACACCACGGTCAAGGACGGCCTCCCCAGCGATTTCGTCTTCGCGCTCCTCCCCGCGCACGACGGCTCGCTCTGGATCGGCACCAACGGAGGCGGGCTCGCCCGCCGTCGGGGGGGAAAGATCGAGACCTTCACCATCAAGGACGGCCTCCCCAGCAACATCGTCTGGTCGCTGAACGAGGACGCGCTCGGCACCCTCTGGATCGGGACCTACGGGGGCGGGGTCGGCCGCTTCCGGGAGGGACGCTTCGCGACGCTCAGCACGCGCGACGGGCTCAGCAACGATTTCGTGCGCGCCCTCTTCTCCGATCGCGAGGGCAGCCTCTGGATCGGCACCTATAGCGGCGGCCTCTCGCGCCTGCGCGACGGCAAGTTCACGACCTTCTCCAGCCGGGAAGGCCTCTCCCACGATTTCGCGCGCGCGGTCTTCGAGGACAGCAAGGGAAACCTCTGGGTGGGCACGACCGGCGGCGGCCTCTGCCGCATGCGGGGCGACTCCTTCCGCTGCTTCGGGCCGCGCGACGGCCTCGTGGGCGACCGCGAGGGCCACGCCTCCGACGTGCGCGCTCTCTACGAGGACGAGAAAGGCACGCTGTGGGTGGGCACCGCGGGAGCGGGCCTCTTCAGCCTGGTGGACGGGAAGTTCCGCCGCTACTCGACGCGCGAAGGCCTCCCCGACGGCAACGTGAACTCCCTCTCCCCGGACGGGAAGGGCGGCCTGTGGATCGGGACCTACGGGGGCGGGCTCGCGCACTTCGTCGATGGAAAGTGGACGGGCCTGCGGGTCGCGGAGGGCCGGGCCGGCAACTTCGTGCTCACCACCCTCGTCGACCACAAGGGTGTCGTCTGGGCGGGGACGGACGGGGGAGGGCTCGCCCGCCTCGAGAACGGGCAGCTGACCTCCTTCCGGCGCACGGACGGGCTGGCCAGCGACATCGTCTTCACCCTCCACGAGGACTCGCTGGGCACGCTCTGGATCGGCACCTCGGGCGGGCTTTCCTGCTACCGCGACGGCCGGTTCCGCAGCTTCACCACGCGCGAAGGGCTCCTCGACGAGGTCGTGTTCCGGATCCTCGAGGACGGCAAAGGAGACTTCTGGCTCAGCGGCAACAAGGGTGTCTCCCGCGTGGCCCGGCAGGAGCTGGAGGCGCTCGCCCGGGGAGAGACCCGCTCGGTGGCACCCGCGGGCTTCGGCACCGCGGACGGAATGAAGAGCAACGAGTGCAGCGGGTTGGCCAACCCCGCGGGCTGGAGGGGACGGGACGGGAGGCTCTGGTTCCCCACTGCCCGGGGAATCGTGGTGATCGATCCCAGCCGCCTCGCCCCGAGTGCTTTGGCGCCCCTGGTCAAGATCGAGCGGGTGGTGGTGGACGGCGAGCCCCTGACCTCGCTCGACGTCGCTCCGGGGAAGCGGCGGTGGGACTTCGAATACACCGCCCCGAGCTTCCTGGCCCCGCGCAAGGTGCGATTCAAGTACCGGCTCGAGGGCTACGACGCGGACTGGGTGGAGGCGGGGACCCAGCGTACGGCCCACTACACGCGGCTGCCCCCGGGGCGCTACGCGTTCCGGGTCGTGGCCAGCAGCCCCGACGGGGTCTGGAACGAGAAAGGCGACACGCTCACCGTCACCCTGCGCCCCTTCTTCTGGGAGACGCGCTGGTTCCTGGCCCTCGTGGCGCTCCTCCTGGCCGTCCTGGGCGCGGGAGCGTACAACCTGCGCGTCAGCAGCCTGCGCGCGCACCGCCGCGAGCTGGAATCGCTGGTGGAGGAGCGGACGCGCGACCTCGTGGCGGAGACGGCGCGCGCGGAAGCGGCACGTGCGGAGGCAGAGCGGGCCCGCGCGGAGGCGGAGCAGCAAAAGGACATCGCCCTCGAGGCCGATCGCTTCAAGAGCGAGATCCTCGGCATCGCCGCCCATGACCTGAAGACCCCCCTGCAGACGATCATCGGCTACGGCGACCTCATGGCCGAGCAGCCCGGCTCCACCGGCGAGTACGCGGGCTACACGGGGCAGGCGGCCCGCCGCATGGTGGACATCATCAACCGCCTGCTCGAGAGCGACGCGGTGGAGCGCGGCAGCCTGCCCGTCTCCCCGGGCACGGTGGACGTGGGCCGTCTCGCCCTCGCCATGGCGGGCACGCTCCAGCCCCAGGCCGACGCGAAGTTCCAGCGCATCCGGACCGCGGCAGACGACGACTGCCTCGTGGAGGGCGACGAGGCCTGGCTCCGCCAGGTGGTCGAGAACCTCGTCGGCAACGCGATCAAGTACTCGCCCCAGAAGCGGTCGGTCTGGCTGAGCGTGAAGAAGGCGGACGGCAAGGTGGTGATCGAGGTGCGCGACGAGGGGCCGGGGTTGACCGAAGCGGACAAGGCCAAGCTCTTCGGAAAGTTCCAGCGGCTCTCCGCCCGGCCCACCGGCGGCGAGACCTCCACCGGGCTCGGCCTGTCGATCGTGAAGCAGCTCGTGGAGCTGCACTCCGGCCGGGTGTGGGCGGAGAGCGACGGCCCGGGCACGGGCTCCCGGTTCCTGGTGGAGCTTCCCGCCCAGTAGGGCGCGACCCGCCCGCGCCACGGCGAATGGGGCTAGCGACGCCCGGCGAAGAGGCCCGTCACCTCGTAGAGCTCGGAGAGGCGGCGGGTGTACCAGTAGGCCCAGGACCTGGCGTCCGGCGTGCCCACGACGCCTCCGACGATGAGGCCCACGGGATCGGCGGGGCGGATCACGCCCCAGTCACGACGGGTGTTCGTTTCGGGGGAGATCTCGAAGAGGGGCACGGGGGGCCGGGTGCGGACGCGCGCGTAGATATGACCGTTGGCACCCCACCATCCCTCCTCCAGCCCCTTCAGGGCAGGCAGGGGCCGCGGCGGACCGCCGTCGAGAGGCTGCAGGCAGGGCTCGGGGCAGCGGCTCACCACGAAGCGGCCGTCCGGAGAGACGACCGGCGAGGGCACGGTGGCGGGAAAGTCGGCCACGATGCGACGGGCGGCGGAGCCGTCGAGCCGCTGCTCGAACAGGCCGAGTCCGCCCCCCTTCTCCTCGGCGGCAAAAAGCACGCTTTCGCCGTTCGGAAGGAACCGGCCCCAGCGATGGGACGCCAGCCGCGGGTCGTGGAGCGTCCGCGTCTCGCCCGCCCCGGTCGGCATCAGCAGGAGGCGGTCGGGGTGGCGCGCGGGCATCACGAGCGCCCAGCGGCCGTCCGGCGAGAGGTCGAGGGCGCGGCCCTCGCCGAGGCGCACCGCGCCCGAGCCGTCGGTGCCGCGGAGATACACGCCGTAGGTGGCGCCTCCCGCCTCCGCGGACTCGCCGAAGAGCATCTGCTTGCCGTCCCGCGAGAGCGCCGCCACCGCCGACCCGTCGAACCACGACAGATCGCGCTCGGGCTCTCCGGCGCGGATGAAGGCGATCCCGGTACGAAAGCTCGCGCGGTCGAGGAGAACCCGACCGTCGGGGGAGATGTCGTGCAGGACGAGCCGACCCGTCGCGGGGACCACCGTGCGGACCGGCGCCCCCGGCCGGGCGGCGTGGAGGGCGAGGTCGGCGCCCTCGCGGGTCGCGGTGAACCACACCTCGTCGCCGCGGGGCGACCAGGCCAGGCCCTGGAGGCTTCCCCAGTCCCCCCCCACCTCGGTGCGGCGTCCGTCGCGATCGTAGACCACGACCCTGCCCGCGTCGTCCTGGATCAGCGGATGCTGGCTCAGGGCCACCCGTCGCCCGTCCGGAGAGATGCGCATGGCCCGCACCCGGGCCACCTTGTCGAGCACCCGGCCCATCGGGTACTCGAGCTGGAGCTGCCCGCCCACCTGGCGCACGACCGCGAAGTCCTTCCCGTTCCAGTCGGCCGCGATCGCGTCGTCCCTGGCCACGATCTTGGCGCCGCCCGTGGGGAGCCGACGGACGAGCTCGCGCACGCCGTCCGCGCCCAGCCGGAAATAGGCCACCTCGCCGTCGGGGGCGACGCCCACCACCTCGCGAACGCGCTCGCTCTCGTCGGCCGATTCCTCGGTGAGGATGGGAGGTCGCGCGCGGCGCACCGTCGTGCGGTCGGCCAGCCCCCAGGCCGCGGCGTAGACGATCTCGCCTCCGGTGCCGAAGCGAGCGGAGGACACCAGGCCGCGCTGGAAGGTGATGCGCTTCCAGACGGGCGGCGCCGCGTCGGGCTGGGCGAGCGCAAAATAGAGCGCCGCCGCGAGGGCGAGGACGGTGAGGCCTCCGTGGAGGTAGGGCAGGAGGCCCCGAGGGGCGGCGCGACGTGGAGCCTCGTGGGACTCCCCCGGGGGAAGCGGCGTCTCGAGCCCGGCCTCGACAAGGTGGAGGTTGGGCCGCGCGGACGCGGGGCCCGTGTCCAGGACCTCCACCGGCCCGAGCCAGCGGTAGCCGCGCCGGGGCAGGGTCTCCAGGAACCGGGGCACGTCCGCGTCGTCGTTGAGGAGGGCCCGGATCTGGTAGATGCAGGAGTTCAGCCCCTGGTCGAAGTCGACCACGGTGCCGTCGGACCAGAGGCGCTCCTTGATCTCCTCCCGCGTCACCACGTCGCCCGGCCGGCGCACCAGCATCTCCAGGATGCGGAACGGCTGGGGGGGCAGGTGGGCGGCGCGACCGCCCTTCAGGACCTCGCCGCTCGAGAAGTCCATCTCGAACGGGCCGAAGCGCACACGGCGGACCTCGTCCTCGTGGGTGGCGGCGACGGGCTCCATTCGGGGCATTGTGACTCCCCCGGACCCCGCCGCCAAGAGGGGACGGAAGCGTGATCAAATTCCTCGCGCGACTCGGCCGGTTCCTGCGTCCGTTTCTGCTCGTGGCCGTCCTCGCGCTGGTGCTCCCCGTGATCTTCGAGAAGAGCCTCATCTACTACCCCGCCCGCGAGCACGAGGTCACGGCCCGCGCCCTCGGCCTCGCCCACGAGAGCGTCTCCCTCACCGCCGAGGACGGCGTGCAGCTCGACGCGCTCTTCCTTCCCGCCAAGGGCTCGCGGGTCGCGGTGCTCCTCGCTCACGGGAACGCGGGCAACCTCAGCCATCGCCTGGACCGCACGATCTTCCTGCAGACCCGCCTGGGCGCGGACGTGCTCCTCTTCGATTACCGGGGCTACGGGCGGAGCGAAGGAAGCCCGGACGAGGAAGGCACCTACCGCGATGCCCGGGCCGCCTACCGGTGGCTCACGGAAATACGCGGAGTACCCGCCGATCGCCTGATCCTGTTCGGAGAGTCGCTCGGCTCGGCAGTGGTTCTCGAACTCGCCCTCGCCCATCCCTGTCGGGCACTCGTGCTCGAGGCGCCATTCACGTCCGTCCCGGACATGGCCCGGGTCGTCCTGCCCTTCCTGCCGCGGGCGTTCGTCCGCACGCAGTACGACAACCTCGCGAAGATCGGCCGCCTGCGCGTGCCGCTGCTCGTCCTGCACGGCGACCACGACGAGGTGGTGCCTTTCGCCCAGGGCCGTCGGCTGTTCGAGGCGGCGCCGGAGCCCAAGCGCTTCTTCGCGGTTGCGGGCGCCGGCCACAACGACGCGTACATCGTGGGCGGGGAGGCCTACTGGCGCGCGGTCGCGGACTTCGTGGAGAGCGCGGGACGCTAGAGCGCCGTCCGGCGCATCCCCAGGGCGTAGCCCACCGCGCTGATCAGGATGTGGAATGCCGCCACCACCACGAACGAGAGCGCCACCTGGCGCAGGGGCATCACCCACAAGGGCATGAGCGCCAGCCAGCCCCCGAGAACGAAGTCGCCCTGGTCCCATACGGACAGGAGAACGCCCGTCGGCGACCGGCGCTGCTCTCCCGGCGGGATGTCCAGCTGGCGCTTGAGGAAGCTCCCCGGCAGCTCGGCGAGCACGGTCCCCAGGCCGAGGAGCGCGCCGAACAGGGCGGGCCCCGCGCTCCGGATCTCCGCGGGAAGCTTCAGCCAGTATCCGGACCACCGCGAGAGCAGCAGGGCGGCCAAGAGCACGCCCGAGGCCATGATCAGCAGGCCGCGCCACGTCTTGTTGTCCCCGAAGACGCGGCGGCCGCGCAGGTGCGCGCCCCCGTCGACCGGTTTCTTGAGCGACGCGAGCCAATCGAAGCGCAACACCGGGCCGTGGGCGAGAAGCGACCCCAGGAGGGGGAGGAACAGCAGCGGGGCGTCGCGATCGTTCACGGCTCCGAGCGCAACCGCGGGGGGCGGAACTCGTCGTCGCCCAGCTCGCGGCAGAAGGCCAGGAGGTCGGCCTCCCGGGGACCGCGCCAACGCAGGTCGTCCAGGCTCTCCCTCAGGGGCACGTCGTCGCGGAGCGTGGCCAGGCGCTTGTAGAGGGCGGCGTCCGCCCGCCGGCCGCGCAGCGACTCCGCGAGGGCCTCGGCGCCCCGCGGCGACACCTCCCACCGCGCGACGTCGTCCGGGATGTCCTCGATGTGCCGGTAGCGCGCGAGGAGGGCCGCCGCCGATTTCGGGCCAAACCGGGGGACGCCGGGAATGCCGTCGGAATCGTCGCCCACCAGGGCGAGCCAGTCGGGGATGGAGGCGGGGGGGACGCCGAACTTGGTCACCACACCCCCCTCGTCCAGCACCAGGCGCCGGCGGCGATCCAGGCAGACGACGCGCCGACCGCGCACGCACTGGGCGAGGTCCTTGTCGGGAGTGCAGATGACGACCTGCTCGACTCCGGGCTCCGCGGCGAAGCGCGCGGCCGCACTGGCGAGCGCGTCGTCGGCCTCGAACTCCACCATGGGCCAGACCACGAGCCCGAGGGCGCGCGACGCCTGCTCCGCGAGCGGGAACTGGGCCATCAGCTCCTCGGGCACGCCCTCCCCCGTCTTGTAGCCTTCGAACATCTGGTTCCGGAAGGACTCGATCACGTGGTCGAAGGCGATGCCCACGTGGCTCACGCCGTCCGAGGAGACGAGGGCGGCCAGCGAGCGGAGGAGTCCGCGGATCGCTCCCACCTCCCGGCCGGAGGGATCTCGCGCGGGCGGCGCCCCGTAGTAGGAGCGGAACAGCTCGTACGTCCCGTCGACCAGGTGGACGTTCAGCGCGTCAGCTTCCGGTACTTGATGCGGTGCGGCTGGTCCGCGTCCGCGCCCAGGCGCCGCTTGCGGTCCCCCTCGTAGTCCTGGTAGTTCCCCTCGAACCACACGACCTCGCTGTCGCCCTCGAAGGCGAGCATGTGGGTGGCGATGCGGTCGAGGAACCAGCGGTCGTGGCTGATCACCACCGCGCAGCCCGCGAAGCCGAGGAGCGCCTCCTCGAGCGCGCGCAAGGTGTCCACGTCGAGGTCGTTCGTGGGCTCGTCGAGCAGGAGCAGGTTGCCCCCGCTCTTGAGGAGGGTGGCGAGGTGGAGCCGGTTCCGCTCGCCCCCGGAGAGGTCCTTCACCTTCTTCTGCTGGTCGGGGCCGCGGAAGCCGAAGGAGGCGGCGTAGGCGCGCGAGTTCATCTCGCGCTTGCCCACCATCACGAGGTCCTTCCCCCCGTCCGAGATCTCCTCCCAGGCCGTGCGCTCGCCGATGAGGGCGTCCCGGCTCTGGTCGACGTAGGACAGGCGCACGGTGTCGCCCACGCGCAGCTGCCCCGCGTCCGGCTTCTCCTGGCCCAGGATCATCCGGAAGAGCGTGGTCTTGCCCGCACCGTTGGGCCCGATCACGCCCACGATTCCTCCGCGCGGCAGGATGAAGTTCACGTCATCCATGAGCAGGTTGTCGCCGTAGCCCTTGCGAAGGCCCTTCGCCTCGATGACGAGATCGCCCAGGCGGGGCCCGGGCGGGATCGTGATCTCCCCCTGCTTGTCGCGCTTCTCCGCCGCCTGCTGCTCGGCGAGCAGGTCCTCGTAGTGGGCGAGACGGGCCTTGCCCTTGGCCTGTCGCGCGCGGGGGGCCATGCGCACCCACTCCAGCTCGCGCTCCAGCGTCTTCTGGCGCGCCGACTCCTCCTTCTCCTCCTGGGCGAGCCGGGTCTTCTTCTGGTCCAGCCAGGACGAGTAGTTCCCCTGCCAGGGGATCCCCGCCCCGCGGTCCAGCTCCAGGATCCAGCCCGCCACGTTGTCGAGGAAGTAGCGGTCGTGGGTGATCGCGATGACGTTGCCCTTGAACTCCTTGAGAAAGCGCTCGAGCCAGGCCACCGACTCCGCGTCGAGGTGGTTCGTGGGCTCGTCCAGGAGCAGCATGTCGGCGGGCTGGAGGAGGAGTCGGCAGAGGGCCACGCGGCGCCGCTCGCCTCCGGACAACGTCTCCACACGCGCCTCGGCGGGAGGAAGGCGCAGGGCGTCCATCGCCACCTCGACGTGGCGGTCCAGCTCCCACAGGTTCTGGGTGTCGATCTTGTCCTGGAGCCGGCCCAGCTCGTCCGCGTTCTCGTCCGACCAGTCGGCGGACAGGTCCTCGTAGCGCTTGACGATCGCGCGTTGGGGGGCCACCGCTTCCTCGACGACTTCCACCACGGTCTTGCCTGGCGTGAGCTGGGGCTCCTGGGGCAGGAAGCCGATCCGGGTCCCGCTGGCGGCGAACGCTTCCCCCCCGAAGTCCTTGTCGAGGCCGGCCATGATGCGCAGCAGCGTGCTCTTTCCCGCGCCGTTCGGGCCCAGAATCCCGATCTTGGCGTCGGGGTAGAAGGAGAGCCAGATCCCCTTGAGGATCTCCTTGCCCTGGGGCGTGACCTTGCGCAGGTCCTTCATGGTGAAGATGTACTGAGGAGGCATAAGCGATCATTTTCGCACGGAAGGCGGGGCGCCGCCCATCAGTGGCCCATCACCCCGGCGGAACCCGGACCATCGATCGTGCGTAAAGAGATGTGAAGGAAAGGAGAAACACGTGGAAGCCCTGGCCTTCGTGCTGGTCGTGGGGGGTGTCGTTCTCGTGCTCGGGATGGTCGCCCTGAAGGTGCTTCTGCTGCTGGTCTTGCTGCCCTTCAAGATCCTGGGCGGCCTGTTCAAGCTCGTCTTCGGGCTGGTGGGCGGCCTCCTCGGTCTGCTCTTCTCGGGCGTCGTGGTGGTGGGGGTGCTCCTGGCCCTCGTACTCGGCCTGGTGCTGCTGCCCCTCCTGCCCTTCCTGCTCCTGGGCGCCCTCGTCTGGATGGCGGCGCGGGCGGGTCGCCCGCGGACCATCACCCGCGTGGCCTGAGTCGGCTCAGCGCGCCGCCATCCGGCCGCGTACGCGCTGCAGCTCGGGCAGGTCCGAGTCGGCATGGACCCAGAGCCTCTCCGCCTCCGCGAAGGAGGCGCGGGCCCCGGCCACGTCACCCCGGCTCTCCGCCACCAGCGCGAGCAGGTAATGCGCCCCCGCGTAGGCGGGGTCGTGGTCCTGCATCTGGCGCGCTGTGTACTCGACGAGCTCCCACTCCCCCGCCTGGCGCGCGGAGTACGCGATCGACTCCAGCACGAACAGCGCCTGCATCCAGGCATCGGGACCGGGCACGGCGCGGATCCGGCCCTGGACTTCCTTGAGCAGGGCCCGGCCGTCGTCCCTGCGGCCCGTCCGGATCAGGATCTCCCCGCGCAGGCGGTCGACGTAGGGGGCGACGTCCCGGCGCAGCGTGGGCGGTCCCGCGGGCATCGCTTCGAGCTCCTTCTCCGCGAGCGCCAGCTCCCCTTGCGCCCCTTCCGCTCGGCCTCGTGACACGAGCAGCTGGCCCAGGATCACGTGCCCGGCCGCCCGGGTCGCGGGCCACTTGCCGCTGACCAGCTCCTCCGCGGCCGCCCGCGCCTCCTCCGTCCGACCGCGCGCGAGGAGGAACCCCGGCCACTCCTTCCGCTGGTACTCCGTGTACTCGAGAGGCGCGGCCAGGGCGTAGGCCTGGCGCATCAGCCGCTCCGCCTCCCTCATCTGCCCCTGGTGCTCGTAGGAGGTGGAGAGCAGGTCGAGGTTGTGCTTGTGATGCCAGTCGAGATCGGCGGGGATGCTCTCCGCAGCGTAATAGGCGTTCTCGAGCTCGTACGCCTTCAGGAACTCCGCGATCGCCTCCTGGGTACGGCCCACTCGCCGGAGGTCGTGGGCCCACATGTGGTGCGCGTGGGGAATGGCGGGGGCGGCGCGCACGTAGACCTCGCCGTGGCTGAGGGCCTCCGGGACGGAGCCGATCGTCTCGAAGGAGTGCACGAGATAGTGGTGGGCCGCGAAATTGCCGGGGGAGACCGCGAGGGCGCGCTCGTAGAAGGCCACGGAGGCGGCGCCGCCGCGCTGCCCGCGCCCGGCCGCGGTCGCCTCCTCCGCATTTCCGCGCAGCATCCACAGCTCCGCGTCGTTCATGTCGAGGGCGAGCGCCTCGTCGAGGGCCTTCTTGTAGGCGAGGTGCCGGGCAGGGTCGGCCAGGTCGTCGAGGGCTTCCAGAAGCTTGGCGCGAAGCGCGATCCGCCGCTTCTCTCGCGGACTCACCGGGGCGGCTTGGGCCTGCGCCTTGGCCAACGCGTCGTGCGCGGCCGGGGCGTCCTCGAAAGCGGTGTAGACGCGGCTCAGGCCCACCCAGGCCATGGCCAGCTTCGGGTCCTCGCGGAGCGCGGCGTTGAACGACCGGGCCGCCTCGATCCAGACGTACGAATGAAGATAGGCGATGCCCTGGTCGTAGAAGGCCTGGGCCTTTGCGGAGGTCGTGGTGACGCCCTCGTGTGCGACGCCGATGCCGCTGCGCAGGGGGACGGGGCGCTCCAACACCTCGCGGGGCACCCAGCCGATGGATCCAGCGCACGCGGCGTGAGGGTCCTCCTGGGCCAAGACCCTGGCCGGACCGACAGCCACAAGCAAGACGGCCAGAGCGAGACGCATCATGGCACTCCTTCCGCTCGCACCGTACGCCTCCAAGGCTAGACGAGTCAATAGCGTACGGTGCGAGCGGTGAGTATTGCAGAACTGTGACAATGCCCTCGTGCCCATCCTGCTACCTTCAATCTTGCACGGTCGATCCGGCCGCGCAGGAGGTAGGGACCTTGGCCTTGACCTGGAACGGCAAGCGCTTCGACCGCGTGAACGTCGTGTACTTCGCGGTGCTCCATGCGTTCGCGCTGGCGGCACCGTGGACGTTCACCTGGACGGGCTTCGGGGCCTTCGCCCTGCTCTGGTGGCTCTCCGGCTCGATCGGGATCGGGGTCACGTTCCACCGCCTCCTCACCCACCGGGGCTATCGCACGAACAAGGCCTTCGAATACTTCGGGACGATCTGCGGCATGCTCGCCAGCGAGGGCGGCGCGATCTCCTGGGTGGCCATGCACCGGATCCACCACGCGCAGTCCGACAAGCCCGGGAAGGACCTCCACACTCCCAAGGACGGCTTCTGGTGGAGCCACATGGGCTGGATCCTGTGCGACCTCGGGCTGGACCGGCGGGCCATGGAAGCGCGCTACGCGCCCGAGCTGGTGGCCGATCCCGTCCATCGCGTCATGAACCGCTGGCACGTGGTCCCCAACGTCCTGGTGGGCCTGGGTCTCTACGCCTGGGGCGGCTGGCCGCTCGTGATCTGGGGCGTCTTCCTCCGCATCGTCTTCGGCCTGCACTGCACCTGGCTCGTCAACTCCGCCACCCACACGTGGGGCTATCGGACCTGGGAGACCAACGAGGACTCGCGGAACCTCTGGTGGGTGGGCCTCCTCGCCTTCGGCGAGGGCTGGCACAACAACCACCACGCCTTCCAGCGCTCCGCCCGCCACGGCCTGGCCTGGTGGGAGTTCGACTCCAACTGGGTGTTCATCCGGACCATGGCCGCGCTGGGCCTGTTCAAGGAGATCCAGCTCCTGCCCAAGAATGCCGAGCGCTTCCGCATCGGCGGCGGCGTGGTGGTGCCCGGGGAGCCGGCGCCCGAAGTCGCGGCCTGAACTCCGGCCCCCGATCTAGAGGTGCTCGGGGCGGATCCGCCGGGCGGGAAGCTGCCGCACGTGCTCGGCGAAGTTCTCGTGGTAGAGCGCGCCGGGCCGCCGCTCCTTCAGATGGCGTAGCGCCTCTGCTCCGCACATGCCGAGGTAGGTGAGAGAGAGCCTAGAATCCACGGATGTCCCCCCCGGACCGTCAGGCGCTCCTCGAGGACCTCGCCCGCCACGCGCCCGCGGACGAGCGCGAGGCGCGGGACCTCGGACAGATCCGTGACTTCGTGCGCCGCCACGAAGACCCGTTCGACCGCCGCATCCCGGAGGCGCACTTGACGGGAAGCGCGATCGTGGTCTCGGCGGAGGGGGACGGCACCCTGCTCCTGCATCACCGCAAGCTCGAGCGCTGGCTGCAGCCGGGCGGCCACGGCGACCCCGGCGAAGCGAGCGGCGAGGCGGTGGCGCTCCGAGAGGCGCGCGAGGAGACGGGCCTCGCCGGGCTCGCCCTCCACCCCCGCGCCCCCCGGCCCCTGGACGTGGACGTGCACGACATCCCCGCCCGGGGCGCCGAGCCCGCCCACCAGCACCTGGACCTGCGTTACCTGGTGCTGGCTCCCGCGGACGCCCGGCCCGCGCCCGCTCTCGCCGAGACGCACGACCTGCGGTTCTTCGGCTGGGAGGAGACGCGGGCGCTGGGGCTCGACGCGGGGCTGCGGCGAGCGCTCGAGAAGGCGCGCAGCTTCGTGCTAGGGTCGTGGGTGCGGGACGCGCCGCGGGAGTCTGCGATGTACCGAGTGCTTCTGATCGCCCCGGGGCCGGAATGCAACGTGTGGATGGGGGGCTCCCCCGCGGTGGGCGACTGCTCCTTCGACTCCGCGGCCGGACCCGCCGACGCCCTGCGGCGCTTGCGCCGCCGCTCCTACGACGCGGTGCTCACCAGCCCCTGCTCGACGATGGAGGAGGACCTGGCCCTGCTGGAGGAGATGCGCCGCGTGCGGCCGGGGGTCAAGACCATCGTCCTCGCCCCGCGCACCACGCCGGAGGAGGTGATCGCGGCCCTGCGCGCCCACGTCTTTGCCCTTTTCACCGCTCCCTTCGAGCCCGCCGAGATCGTGGAGATGGTGAAGCGCGCGGTGGTCGAGAGCAACGGGAACCGCGGGATCGAGGTGGTGTCCGCCCACCGCAGCTGGCTTTCCGTGCGCGTGGACTGCCGGCTGGTGAGCGCGGAGCGGCTGGTGCAGTTCCTCGCGGCGCTCCCCAGCGAGCTGGCGCAGGGGGAGCGCGACGATCTCCTGCTCGCCTTCCGCGAGATCCTGCTCAACGCCATGGAGCACGGGGCGGGCTTCGACCCCGAGAAGGTGGTGGAGGTCTCCGCGGTGCGCACGGAGCGGGCGATCGTCTTCTACGTGCGGGACCCGGGGCCCGGATTCCGCCCCGCCGAGGCCGACCACGCGGCCATCGCCAACCCCCCCGGCCACCCCATGGCCCACGTCGAGATTCGCGCCGCCGAGGGCAGACGCCCGGGGGGCTTCGGCATCCTGCTCGCCCAAAAAATCGTGGACGAGATGATCTACAGCGAGGTCGGCAACGAGGTGCTGCTGATCAAGCACACCCGCTGAGCACCCGGGGGGGCGGCCGAGGTCAGCGTCCCAAGAGGACGACGGTCGAGCGTGGCCCCACCGGATAGGCCCTCTGCGCCCGGAGGACGGGCTCGGCCCCGGGCTCGGCGACGTCTTCGGGGGGCTCGCGGCCGGTGTCCACGAAGCGACGCCAGCACTTCCCGGGAGCGAGCCGGGGCAGTTCGAACGCGTGCGGCTCCCAATGCGCGTTGGCCGCGAGGTAGATGTCGTCGTCGCCGTCCCGGGCGAGGAGGTGCATGGCCAGGCTGCGCGACTCCGAGCCGAAATCGATCTTCCCGAGCTTCCACCCGTGCCAGGCCACCCCCGGGCCGCGAGGGTCGTCCTCGAAGAAGGTCCGGCGGCGCAGGGAGGGATGGGCCCGGCGGAAGCGCAGCAGGCACGACACGAAGCGGAAGAGGTCGTGCTCCCGGTCGAGCTGGCTCCAGTCCACCCAGCTCGTCTCGTTGTCCTGGCAGTAGGCGTTGTTGTTCCCGCGCTGGGTGCGGAAGAGCTCGTCCCCGCCCAGGATCATGGGGACGCCCTGGGACACGAAGAGCAGGGTCAGGAAATTGCGAGCCTGGCGCCGGCGGAGCGTCCGCACCTCGGGGTTCGTCGTCTCCCCTTCCTCGCCGCAGTTCCAGGAGAGGTTCTCGGGGTGGCCGTCCGCGTTCTTCTCGCCGTTCTCCAGGTTGTGCTTCTCGTTGTAGCTCACGAGGTCGCGCAGGGTGAAGCCGTCGTGGCAGGTCACGAAGTTCACGCTGTGCCAGGGCGCGCGCCCGGAGCCGCGGTAGAGGTCGGAGCTCCCCACGAGGCGCGTGGCCAGGAAGGGCACCATCCCCGGATCGCCCTTCACGAAGCGGCGCACCTCGTCTCGGAACCTCCCGTTCCACTCCGCCCACCGCCCCCAGCTCGGGAAGCTCCCCACCTGGTAGAGACCGGCCGCGTCCCAGGCCTCCGCGATGAGCTTCACGTCCGCCATCACGGGATCGGCGGCGATCGTCTCCAGCAGGGGGGGGTTGGGCAGGACTTCCCCGTCCCGCCCGCGGCCTAGGATGGAAGCGAGGTCGAAGCGGAAGCCGTCCACGTGCATCTCCGTCACCCAGTAGCGCAGGGCGGTGAGGATCATGAAGCGCACCACGGGATGGTTGCAGTTCAGGGTGTTGCCGCAGCCGGAGTAGTTGAGGTAACGCTGGGTCTTGGGGTCGAGCAGGTAGTAGGTGGCGTTGTCCAGGCCGCGGAAGCAGAAGGTCGGGCCGCGCTCGTCCCCCTCCCCGCTGTGGTTGAAGACCATGTCCAGGATCACCTCGATCCCGGCCTGGTGGAAGGCCTTCACCATCTCCTTGAACTCGCGGACGGCGACGCTGGGGCCGTCGTGCGCCGCGTAGGACGCCTTGGGGGCAAAGAAGGAGACGGGCTGATAGCCCCAGAAGTTGCGCAGGCGCTCGCCGGTCACGGGATTGCGATGCTCGTTGTCGGACTCCTCGAACTCGGTCACCGGCATCAGCTCTACCGCGGTGACCCCCAGCTCCTTCAAATAGGGGATCTTGTCCACCAGGCCCCGGAACGTGCCCGGATGGGCGACGCCCGCGCTCGGGTGGCGCGTGAAGCCGCGCACGTGCAGCTCGTAGATCACGGAATCGGCGAGGGGCGTCCGCAGCGGATGCTCGATCCCCCAATCGAACTCCTCGTCCACCACGCGCGAGCGCAGGCGGTCCAGGCGGCCGAAGCGTCGGGAGCCCTTGCCCCATCCCTCGAGACCGGCCACGCCCTTGCCGTAGGGATCGATCACGACCTTCGAGGGATCGTAGCGATGGACCTGCGGCTCGGGATTGGGGGTCCGCTCCAGCCGATAGCCGTACTCGATGCCGGGATCGAGCCCCTTCAGGAAGACGTGCCAGAGGTCGCCGGTGCGGTTGTAGAGGGGGTCGAGGGGCAGCTCGAGGACGGAGTCGTTGTCCCCGGTCAGGGAGACGACCAGCATCACGCCGGTGGCGTGCTTCGAGAAGATCGAGAAGTTCACCCCCTCGCGGCGGGCGGTGGCGCCGTAGGGAAGGGGGTGGCCACGTCTCACCGCGAAGTCGGGCCCCAGGATCCGAAGCAGCTTCTCGTGGGCCTGCTCGCGCTCGCTGGGCACGGCGAGAGAATAGCGCGAAAATGCTATCCTCCCCGCGCATGAAAGGCATCGTGCTCGCGGGCGGCTCGGGTTCGCGGCTGTGGCCCGTAACCCTCGCCGTGAGCAAGCAGCTCGTCCCCGTCTACGACAAGCCGATGATCTACTACCCGCTCTCCACGCTCATGCTCGCGGGGATCCGGGACATCCTGGTCATCACCACTCCCCACGAGCAGGACGGCTTCCGGCGGCTGCTCGGCGACGGCGCGCAGTTCGGCATCCGGATCTCCTGGGCCGCCCAGCCCCGGCCGGAGGGACTCGCCCAGGCCTTCGTCATCGGGCGCGATTTCGTGGGCGGGGACAGCGTGGCCCTCGCCCTCGGCGACAACATCTTCTACGGCGACCGGCTGCCCGCCCTCCTGACCGCGGCCGCGCAGCGCGCGACCGGAGCCACGGTCTTCGCCTATCGCGTGCGCGACCCGCAGCGCTACGGCGTGGTGCAGTTCGACGCCAACGGGCGCGCCATCGGCCTGGAAGAGAAGCCCCCGAAACCACGGTCGCCGTACGCGGTCACCGGCCTCTACTTCTACGACAACCGCGTCCTCGACATCGCGGCCCGCCTCCGGCCGTCGCCGCGGGGGGAGCTCGAGATCACGGACGTGAACCTCGCCTACCTGAAGACGGGCGAGCTGCACGTGGAGATCATGGGACGAGGCATGGCCTGGCTGGACACCGGCACCCACGAGTCGTTGCTGCAGGCTTCGACCTTCATCCAGGCCATCGAGCAGCGGCAGGACCAGAAGGTCGCGTGCCTCGAGGAGGTGGCCTTTCGCATGGGCTATATCACGGAGCAGGACGTGCGCCGCATCGCCGTCACCATGGAGAAGAACGATTACGGCCAGTACCTCCTGCGCCTGCTGGAGGCCCGGTGAGGCGCCTCCTCGCCCTCTTGATGCTGGGGGCCCTGGCTCCGCGGCCCGCCCTGGCCGGCGACGCCGAGCGCCTGGTCGCCGCCTTGATGGGGCCGACCCCCCTCATCGAGGACCTGCGCTCGCTGACCGACGAGATCGGCGGCCGGGCCACCGGCTCCCCCGCCAACGAGCGCTCGATCGAGTGGGGCCTCCTGCGCTTCCGCGCCATCGGCGTGTAGGCGCGCCGCGAGCCTTTCCCCATGCCCGCCCGCTGGCTGGAGCGATCGGCCCGGGCCACGGTCCGCGGCGCCGTCACCTTCTCACCCGCGGTGGCGGCGATGCCTTTCTCGGCCGCGACCACGGGGACGACCGCCCCCCTCCTCGACGCGGCTGGATGGACGGGAGCCGCGGCCGCAAGCCTTGAACGTTGCTACCTTTCGTACTCGTTCTGGAACGAGTACGAAGGGTAACATACGGCCCAGCGCGGGCCGTGGCCGAAACCGACGCGCCCGCCGACGCCCATGCTCTTCGAAAGGAGATCCGATGTTCAGCCGGAACCGCTTCGCCGCCGTGGCTGCGTTCGCCACCGTGCTCTCCACCGCCTCTCTCGCACACGCCCAGGCCACGCGCACGTGGGTTTCGGGTGTGGGTGACGACGCCAATCCCTGCAGCCGGACCGCTCCCTGCAAGACCTTCGCAGGGGCGATCTCCAAGACCGCGGCGCGCGGAGAGATCAACACCCTCGATCCGGGCGGCTTCGGAGTCGTCACGATCACGAAGTCGATCACGATCGATGCCACGGCCGGCCTGGGAGGTGTCCTGGCCGCGGGCACGAACGGAATCGTGATCAGCGCGGCGGCGAACGACGTCGTGATCCTCCGCCACCTCGACCTGAACGGCGCCGGGACCGGCCTGAACGGCGTCCGGATCCTCACCGCCCGGGACGTCTACGTGGAGAACTGCAAGATCTACGGCTTCACGAATCGCGGCCTCAGCGACGAGCGCACCGCGGGGCGGCTCTTCCTGAGCGACTCGGTGCTCAACAACAACACCACCACCGGGATCGGGGCGATGGCGGCCACGCCGAGCACCCTGACCATCACGGGTGACCGCGTCCGGCTCGAGCGGAACGGCAATGCGGGCCTGCTCATGGGCGACGGCATCAAGGCCACGTTCTCCGACTCGGTGTTCTCTGGCAACACCAACTTCGGCCTCTACGTGACGGGCAGCGGCACGGAGCTCCACGCCGAGGGCAGCATCGCCTCCGCGAACGGAACGGGCATCGTCTCGTCGTCCGGCGCCGTGGTGCGGATGTCGAACACGACGGTGACGGGCAACAACACGGGCCTCAGCGCCACCGGCGGTAACATCTACTCCTACGGCACCAATCGCCTCGATGGCAACGTCGCGGGCAACGGGGCTCCCACGGGAAGCGTGCCCCTGCAGTAAGGGCTGGACGAGGGCGGGCCTGGACCTCAGCGCGGGGCCCGCCGGCGCGGTCGTCGCCCAGCGGCGGGTCTCGGCCTCGAGGCGTCGTGTCGGAAGTAGAGGTGGTAGGCCCAATCCGGCCCGACAAGCCTCCGCGCCGCCTCGAGGGGCACCCGGGCCTTGCCGAGGAGGACCAGCCGCCGATAGAGACCCAATATCCGCTGCGCCTCGAGGTCGCCGCGCACGGCGGGATGATCGCGCCTGACGTCGGATACCGCAACCCCGACCGCTACCCGGCATCTCTGCGCGTATCATGCCGATAGCGTAGAAAGGCGCCGGCCGGACATGCACTACGTGGTCGTGGGCAACGGGGTGTGCGGGCTGGAAGCGGCCCTCGCCCTGCGCGGACGGGACGCGCAAGACGCGGATCACGCTCGTCTCCGACGAGCACGATCACTTCTTCTCGCGGCCCGCTCTCATGTACGTCTTCGCGGGCCAGACCACGCTCCGGGACACCGAGCCCTACGATCGGAATCTTTACGAGCGGATGGCGTTCGAGAGGGTGAGCCGCCGCGTCGAGTCGCTCTCCGTCGGGGCGAAGACGCTGCTCCTCAAGGGCGGCGACCGACTCACCTACGACAAGCTCCTCCTCGCGACGGGCTCGCGCGGCCGGCCCGCCCCCTGGCCGGGGGCCGAGGGCCCCGGCGTCCACTACTTCGTCACCCTGCGCGACCTCGAAGCCCTGGATCGCGAGGCGAAGAAAGGCGGCCGGGCCGTGGTCGTCGGAGGCGGGCTGATCGGCGTCGAGGTGGCCGAGATCCTGCACAATCGCGGGCTCCCCGTCTCCTTCGTAGTCCGGGAGAACTGGTACTTTCCCCTCGCCCTCGATCGCAACGAGGCCGCGCTCGTCACCGACCACCTGCGCGGCCACGGCATCGACGTACGCCTCGGCGTGAACGTCGAGGGGATCGTGCGCGCGGAGAGCGGGCGGCCGCGCGCCGTCCGCCTCGAGAGCGGCGACGAGGTCGCGTGCGACCTCGTGGTCTCCGCCATCGGCGTGGTGCCCAACACGACGTTCCTGGAGGGCTCCGGCCTCTCCCTTTCGAAGGGGGGCGCCATCGAGGTGGACGACGCCCTGCGCACGAACGCTCCCCGACGTGTGGGCGGCCGGGGACTGCGCGAACGTCACGTGGGCCGACGGATCGCGGCGGCCCGAGCAGCTCTGGTACACGGCTCGCGACCAGGGCCGCATCGCCGCCCGCTCGATGCTCGGCGACGACGTCGCCTACCGCCGCGGCGCCGGGTACAACTCCGCCAAGTTCTTCGACCTCGAGTACACGACCGCGGGCTGGGTCCCCGTGCTCCTGAACTGGGACAACACGCCGCTCGATCCCGGCCCCGACATCCGGTCCTGGTTCCAGCGGGTGCCTGGCCGGCCCGTCTCCCAGCGCATCGTCTGCAAGGGCGACCGCGTGGTCGGCTTCAACTTCCTCGGCTCGCGCTGGGACCACGAGCCGCTCGCTCCAGTGGATCCACGAGCGGCGCTCTCTCCAGTGGGTGCTCGCGCACCTCCACGAAGCCCAGTTCGACGAGGAGTTCATGCCGCGCTTCCGAGTCCTCGCCACGGCCGCAGTGGGCTGACGTGCAAGCGGGGCTCCTGAACACGTACCAGCACCCGGTCCAGAGCCGGCATGCCGTGGCCTGGGTCGTGTCCTTCGCGCTCGTCGCCTTCTACGTGTTGCTGTACTTCGGCCCCATTCCCGCCCTTGGCGTTCGGGTCGACGTGTTCGAGACGGCGGCCCGCGCGCTGGGCCTCGACGGCAAGTGGACGCTCTACGGGATCCTCTACACGCTGGCCATGGTCGGGGGCGGCCTCTACTTCCTCCGCCGACACGGGAACAGCCGGTACCATCGCCTCCGCACCCTCTGCGTCCTCTGCGTGCAGGTGGTCTTCGCCTTCGCGCTCCCCATCGTCCTCAAGGTGTTCGGCCGGCAGGAGTACTACTTCTCCTACTTCTGGCCGCTCAAGATCGAGTACCTCTACCCGTCGGTCATCCTGTCCCAGCCGTTCCTGATCGTGATGTGGAGCTTCCTGGGATCGCTCGTCCTCTTCCCCGTCCTCGCCTACTTCCTGGGCAAGCGCTTCTACTGCTCCTGGGTCTGCGGCTGCGGGGGCCTCGCCAACACGTTCGGCGAGCCGTGGCGGCACCTCTCGAACAAGTCAGCAAAGTCCTGGAAGTTCGAGCAGGTCTCGGTCCACACCGTCCTCGGCCTCGCCATCGTCACCACGGTCATCGTCGGCCTCAACTGGGCGATCGGGAAGAGCCATCCGTATTTCTCGGCCTTCGCCTTCCAGGTCCAGCACTGGTACGGCTTCTGGGTGGGCGCCATTCTCTCCGGCGTCCTCGGCGTCGGCCTCTACCCGCTCATGGGCACCCGCGTCTGGTGCCGCTTCGCCTGCCCCATGGCCGCCGTCCTCGGGCTCATCCAGAAGTTCGGCCGCTTCCGCATCACGGTGAAGAAGGACATGTGCATCTCGTGCGGCAACTGCTCGACCTATTGCGAAATGGGTATCGACGTCCGCGCCTACGCCATGGCCAACCAGGACGTCAAGCGCGCCGCCTGCGTCGGCTGCGGCATGTGCGCCCACGTCTGTCCGCGCGGGGTCCTCAAGCTGGAGAACAAGCCGGACCGCTTCAAGGGCGGGACGCCGATCCGGGTCTACGCGGTCGACCTGTAGGTGGTCGGTCCGAGGCGAACGCTAGGCGCTGGCCCGGATGAAGTCCTGCAGTTACACAGTCAACGTGGCGGATGTCTCGCCCCGCGTATCATCGACATCGCCTCTGCCATGGCGACCCTGGACGTCAAGCGCGCCGACGGCACCCGCTCCCTCCGTGGCCAGTGCGCCTGCGCGCACGCGCATTCGCGGCCCCGGCCCGCGTGGTGTGATCGTGCGACAGGCGCGATGTAGGGCCTACTTGACGTCCTTCGGGGCCACAGAGAGCGCGGCGCTCATGTTGTATTGAATCTCGGGCGGCAGCTTGGTGAGGCGCATGCCGGAGATCCCTTTGACGTGGCAGGCGAGGGCGGGCTGGTCGGCGGCGTCGCCGCTCCTCCGGTACTGGATCTCGCAGCATAGGCCCTCGCCGTCCCGGCAATAGCGGCCGATGCCGATGTCCTCGGACACGAACTGCATCTGGCGCAGGAGCAGGTTGTTCTCGGGGACTTCGAAGACCCGGCCCAGGACCACGATCCTGATGAGTCGCTCGTAGGGTTCGTAGAAGTCGGGTTCGTAGAAGTCGGGCAAGAGCAGGGTTCGAACCCTACGCCAGGAGGCGACGACCCTTCGCCGCGTGACTTCCAATCGGCGGGCCGCGAAATCCCTCGAGTCGCCCCGATAGCGGTTGTCGCGGCTCCGGGCGACCAGCTTCCGGCAGGTCTGGACCAGGATGTCGTCGGCCCTTCCCAGCGCTTTGAGCTCCTCCAAGTCCTGGGCGAGGCTCATCCACACCGCTTCGATCTCCAGGACCTCTTCGCGCAGCGCGGAGTCGAGCGGGTAGACGACGTCGGCGGGCCGGGGCCTGCTCGTCCTCGTCGCCGGCCCCTACCGCTCGGGGACGGGAGACGACCCCGAGAAGCTGGCGGCGAACGTGCGGGCGATGGAGGCCTACGCGCTGCCTCTCTTCCGGGCCGGACACCTGCCCGTCGTGGGGGAGTGGCTCGCCCTCCCCCTCGTGGCCCTCGCGGGATCGCGCCGGGTGGGGGACGGGCCCTTCGACGAGATCTTCCACCCCATCGCCGAGCGCATGGTCGACCGCTGCGACGGCATCCTCCGCGTGGGCGGGGCGTCGCAGGGCGCCGACCACATGGTGGACCTCGCCCGGAAGCGCGGCCTCCGTGTGTTCGGCCGCCTTCGCGAGGTCCCGGGATGCGAGGACGCCGTCGAGCCGTGACGCTGCCCTGACGCCGAAACCTTAAGGCGAGGCAAAATGGCCGGCGTGGCCGACTGGTTCTTCGAGCACGGCGTCGTGGCGAAGGCACCATGCAATGTCGCGTGGGCCTTCTGGACCGACGTGTCGAACTGGAGCCTCGATCCCTCGCTCGAGTCGGTGCGGCTCGACGGACCGTTCGTCGCCGGGACGCGGGGGACGACGAAGCCCGGAACGGGGACCCGCTCGCCTGGCCCATCCGGGAAGCCTCGCCCGGGCACGCGGTGATCGAGATGGAGCTCCCGGGAGCGGCCGTCCGGTTCGAGTGGCGCTTCCGGGAGGCGGGCCCGGCCGCCACGAGGATGTCCCAGTCGGTGACCCTGGCCGGCCCCCGGGCCTCGGACTACGTCGGGATCGCGGAGTCGGAGCTCCCGAAGGGGATTCCGCCGGGGATGGACGCGGCTCGCCCGGGCAGATGGAGAAAGCGGCCTTCCGCCGCCGGACGAAGCATCCGACGTCTGACTGGGCAAGAGCCCGAAAGATGAGGGTCCGTCTGGCGGCCGTGCTCGTTCTCGCCGTCGTTCCCGCCGCCGGCCGGCGACTCCGTGAGCCCGGATCGCCCTCGAGAACGCCCCTGGACGGGGTGGCGGTGGCCGCGGTCCCCTTCGAGTCGCCGAAGCCGAGGCTCGCCGCGAAGCCCTCCGCCAGGAGGAGCCAAAGCCCGTCCTCTTCGCGACCACCAGGCCCGACGGCACCTTCGAGTGCTGCTCCTGCCCGCGGCCGCGGGGGTCGTGAGGCTCCGCGTGTCCGGAGGCGGGGCGCGGGCGGTCTTCCTCGGCCGTTCTGGCGTCCGAGCGAAGACCTCGGCGACATCCCGGTCGAAGACGGCCGTGCTCGCGGCGCTGGTCGACGCCGCGGGGACCGGTGGTGGCGGCCGCCGTGACGCTGCGGGGGGGCCTCTGGAGCTCAGACGAGTCGGCGCCGGTCGAGGTCGTGGCCACCACCGGCGCCGACGGCACGTTCAAGTTCTCGGAGGCGGCGGAGACGGACAACCAGATCCGCATCGAGGCGCCCGCGTTCGCGACCACCGAGCTCTCCGGAGTGCGGGCGGGGGCGATGCGGAGGCCGGTCGCTCTCGCCCCGGGAAGGGCCGTCTCCGGGAGCGTGATGCTGCCCGACCGCCGCACGCCCGCCGCGGGCGCGCTCGTGCGACTCGAGGGGCGCGCGACCACGAGGTGGGCGGAGGCGCGGCGGGACGGGACGTTCCTCGTCGACGGCGTGCCCGCGGAGCCGGGCTCGCTCGTGGCCGACGCGGGAGAAAAGGGACGGGCCACCGCACCCGCTCCGGAGTCGGGAGCCAAGGCGTTGCTCGTCCTCGCCCCACCGCCGGCGTGCGCGGCCGGGTGGTGGACGCTAGCGCCGCCCAGCCCATCGCCGGCATCCGGGTGGTCGCGCGCTGCGGAGCGTCGACCTTCACCGGCCGCTCCGCCGCCGACGGCCGCTACGACGTGGGCGGGCTCGTGCCCGGCGCGTGCCGCCTCGCCGCGGACGACGTCCGCTACGTGCCGTGGAGCGCGCGCTTCACGGTGGCCGCGGGCGAGACGGAGGCGCACGACGTGCCGCTCGTGCGCGGGGCGACGCTCGCCGGCCGCGTGGTCGACGCGGAGGGCCGCCCCCTCGAAGGGGCGACGGGCATGGTCAGCGACCCCCGCGAGACCTCGTTCCGCATGTTCATGCGCCAGGGGAGCCCGCCCTTCCGGTCCGCCCGCGACGGCACGTTCAAGGCGACGCGGCTCGCGCCCGGCACGAACGTCCGCCTCACTGTGCGGCACGACGACTTCGAGGCGCGCACCCTGGGCGGGATCACGCTCCTCGGGCGGGGCCACGAAGTCGGGCCTCACCGTCGTGCTCTCGCGCGGGCTCGTCGTGCGGGGGCTCTGAAGGACGAGGACGACCGTCCCGTGGCCGGAGCCGACGTCGAGCTGCTGCTGAACATGCGCATGTTCCAGGGCGGGCGGCGGGGAGCCGAGGTGGCGGAGGTCGGGGGGGAGTCGCCGAGAAGACGACGGGCGCGGACGGGCTTCCGAGTTCCGCGGCCTCACCGCGGGCGACTACACGCTCGTGGCCAGCAAGAAGGGGATGACCAGCGAGCACATCGACCCCCTGAAGGTCGCCGAGGGCCCCGCCGGCGAGCCCGTGCAGATCGTGCTCAAGGCCGGCTCGGCGATCAGCGGGACCGTGCGCGACAAGTCGGGCAACGGCGTCGCGGGTTGGATCGTAGGGGCGAGGCCGCAGTCGCAGTCGGGAGCGGGGATGATGGGGCTGCGGCTGCCGGGGGCTATTCCCCCGAGCCGACGGGACCCGACGGAGCGTTCCTGGTCGAGGGACTGACCGCTGGCGAGAGCTACGAGCTCCAGGCGATGAGCGACCGCCCGGGCCCGCGCAAGTCCGGGGTCGTCGCCCCCGCCGACGTCGAGCTTCTCGTCTCCGGGAAGGGGCGAATCCGCGGAACGGTCGTCGATGCGGACAGCGGCAAACCCGTCCCCGACTTCGAGGTCGCGTACGAGCCAGCCGGCGTGGGCGGGATGCGCATGCGCCCCATGGCCGTGCACTCGGACGACGGGAGCTTCGTGCTGGAGGACGTCGCCGCGGGAAAGTGGGACGTGCAGGCCACCGCGAGCGGCTACCAGAAGGGGCGGGCCTCGGGCGTCACGGTGGACGAGGGCGGATCGGCGGAAGGGGTCGAGGTCCGGCTGGTGCGCGGCGGCGCGGTCAGCGGGCGCGTCCTCGAGAACGCGACGGGCCGGCCCGTCATCGACGCCACCGTGCGCGCGGAGCCCGCGAGCGGGGGCGGGCCGCGGCGGATGTTCGCGGCCGACGACGACGGCACGGTGACCACCGACGCCGAAGGGCGTTTCCGGATCGAGGGGCTCGCCTCCGGGTCGTACACGCTCACCGCGACCCACCCCGAGTGGACGGAGGAGACGGAGCGCGTGGAGCTCAAGGACCAGCCGGCCACCGTCGAGATCCGCCTCGGGCGGGGCTCGGCAATCGGGGGGGCGGTGGTCGCGGCCGGCCGGGGCGTGCCCGGCGCGTCGGTCTCGCTCTCCGGCGCCGGCCAGGGCGTGCGCGGGCCGTTCAGCGGCGGCCGCACCGCGATGACCGACGACGCCGGGCGGTTCCGGTTCGACACCCTGAGCCCCGGCCGCTACTCGCTGCTCGCCACTCTGCGCAACCAGTCGAGCGCGCCCGCGGAGGCGGTGCTCACCGGCGAGACGAGCCAGGAGGTGACGCTCGTCCTGTCGGAAGGCTCGGAAGGCGCCACCATACGGGGGACGGTGAGCGGCCTCGCCGAGAACGCGCGCGGCAACGTGATGGTGAACGCGAACGGGCCGGAGCAGTACTCCGCGAGCACGCGGACCGCGGCGACGGGACGTTCGGCTCACGGGCGCCCCCAAGGGCCCGATCAGCCTGCGGGCCAACGCCGGGGACTTCGCGACCTCGATGCGGAGCGCGACCGCGCAGGTGGTGATCGCGGAGGGCCAGCTGGAGGCGGCCGTGACATCGCGTTCGAGACCGGCTTCCGCGTGGAGGGGCAGGTGACGCGGGGAGCCCGGCCGGTGACGGACGCGATCGTGACGGCGATGCCGGAGGGAGGTCCGGGGCGGTTGTCCTCGAGCCGGACGGACGAGGCCGGAAACTACGCGCTCGAGGGGCTGCACGAGGGCACGTACACGTTCCTGGCCTTCTCGATGTACTCCACGGCGGGGGGTGGGGCGATGCGCAAGACCGCGAAGGTCGCGGGCGACATGACGCTCGACCTCGAGGCGCCTCCCGCGCGGATCGCCGGCCAGGTGGTGGAGGCGGACTCGGGCCGGCCCCTCGACGACGCGATGGTGCGCGTGGAGCAGCCGGGCGGGACGGGGGGCGGACGGGCGTCCGACACCGACACGCCGGCCACTTCCGGTGGAGAACCTGGAGCCCCGGTCGTACCACGTGAGCGTCACGCGTCCCTCCTACCAGACGGAGACGCGGGACATCGTCGCCGGGAGGACAGCGACGTCACGATCCAGCTCCGGCGCGGGGACGGTGTCGGGCTCCTCGTCCGAGGGGGCCGGGGCCCGGCGTGGTCTCGGACCCGCGCTGAGCTCTTCTACCAGGCGATAGACCGTAGAATCATGGTGGCGCCCTACACCGTCGACGGGGACTCGTTCCGGCCCGAGAAGCCGCGGCTCTGGTCCGAAGGACGGTTCGCGGTCCCCTCGGCGGATGCGAGCACGTGGCCCCCGGGCACTACACGTTTGCCCTCGAGGGAGGGGTCCGCCGGGAGCTCGACGTCCGCGAAGGGGGATCGGCAGTCGTCTCCCTTCCCTGACCTCCGGACACAACCCTGGACGTCCCGGAGCGTCTCAGGGGTCCAGGGGGTCCCGATGCGCCTGTTTCCGCACTGGTCGACGATAGACGATAGGAAACTCCCTTTTCGGGACGCCGGCGACCCGGGCCCGGTGCGAACGGCGGGGCAAGCGGCTGAGCGCCCAGCGCCGGGCGGGAGGACCAACTGGCGCCCGGCCCCTGGGTGAGGCGAGCGCCCGAGGCCCCGTGAAGGGCTTGGGCGCAGATCACGGGCCGACACGTCTCCGCTTTCTCTCGACCGCCTGCGTCACGGCGCGGGGGCGGATCTCAAGCGGGACTGGCCAAAGGCTGGGACGAGAGCGGAGGCGGGCGAGGGATCTTGTCGCGCTTGCGGAGGTGATCGAGGATGCGGTTGATGACGGGCGGGTTGTGTGATGAAGCCGATCACGCGCATTTCGCTTCCGCAACGAGGACACACGAGGGGGTCGACTTCGTAGACCCGGCGGATCAACTCCGCCCAACGGCGCCTGAGGGCGGCGCGGTAGGGTGCGTCGGGTATCGCTGCATCCTCGGGTGCCTCGTGCGGAGAGGAGGGCTCGGTCGGGGCGGCGCTCTTTTTACGCTTGCCCCGGGCGGCGTTCGAGTAGGCGCCGTAGTAGCGGACCGAGTGGCGCCTTGGGTCCGGGACCTGCACCAGGACCCGGGCCACGAACTCCATCGCGTCGATCCTCTCGGCTTCGGTCGGTTCGGTCTCGTCGTGTCCTCCCTTGGGCACGTAGACGACCTCGTGCGAGCCGGGTGTGAAGTGCAGCCGTGAGAGGCTCACCGGGGGGCGCATCATGTACCGCACGAGCGCCTCGAACTCGTGCCCATCGCGGGGATGCACGAAGACCCGGTTGTGCACGGAAAAGCCGCTTCGCCTCCACGACAAGAGCAGCTCGATCCGATCCTCGCTCAGAAGCCCTCTTCGGCGGAGCAGAGCCAGCACCTTGTGGCGGAAGATCTTCTCGGCCGCTCCCTCGTCCACATACGGCAGCGGTATCCACTCCCCTGAAGCCGAGCAGCCTCCCCGGGAACAAAGGGCGTGGACGTGGGGGGGAACTTCGCCCCCTCGCCGAAGGTCTGGACCACCGACACCATCCCCGGGCGAAAGCCGTTCTCCTCCACGGCCGCCACCATCAGCTCCCTGACCGTCTCGTAGGCGGCCAGCGAGAGCGCGCCCAGAAGCTCGCGGTGGTGCAGGAAGTAGACCCGCAGCATCTTCGGGATCGTGAACACCCACTGGGCATGGCCCACCTGCTCCACCACCTCGTCCTGAAGGAAAGCCGCCAACTCCGCCGCGCGCTTGGCTCCGCAAGATGGGCACACTCCTCGTTCCTTGCAGGAGAACGCGACCAGGAACTCTTCGGGACACCTCCGGCAGCGAACCCTTGCGAAGCCGCCTTGCCAGAGACCACAAGCGAGGTAGCTCGCAACGACCTCGTCCACGAGACCCCGCCAGAAACCGTAGCTGCGCTCGAAGCGCTCCTCCCACGCGCCCTTGACGCGGTCGTAGAGCGAGTCGAGAAGGCCATAGAGCGATGTCTTCCTGGGATCCCTGGGTCTGTAGACCCGGCAAGTGATCTCCACGCCCAGCCCGAAGCCGGGGGGAGAGGAACCGGCCGAAGGGTGAGGCGGCCCGTCCGCCTACCCGAGCCGAGTCTCTGCGGGGAGGTGGCCGGGGGAGGTCCCGCGCGGCAGCGCTGGCCCAGGACGGACGCGCCCCTGTCAAGAAGGACATGTGCATCTCGTGCGGCAACTGCTCGACCTATTGCGAAATGGGTATCGACGTCCGCCAGTACGCCATGGCCAACCAGGACATCAAGCGCACCGCCTGCGCGCGGCCTGCGTCGGCTGCGGCATGTGCGCACACGCCTGTCCCAGTGGCGTGCTCAAACATTCCCGGGCTGGATGCCGAGGGCAACGTGACGGCGAGACGAGTGTCGGTCGACTGAACGAGTCGCCCTCGTGTCCGCCGCGTGCTAGTCTCGGCGCCGCGTGAGTGTGGCCACCCGCTATCTGGTCATCGGCGCCGCTGCCGTGGGCCTCGTGGGGTTCGTGGCCGGCTTCTTCCTGCCGATGATCCTGAGCCCCGACGCCAATCAGGGGCCCCTGCTGGGCCTCTTCATTACGGGTCCGGGCGGCGCCCTCTTGGGCCTCGTCGTGGGCGTGGTGGCGGCGCTTCTGCGTCTCGACGGGAAGCGCTTCCTGACGGTCGTGGGCCTCGTGGCGGCGGCGGTGGCCGTGGGCACGCTCGTCTTCTCGTTCCCGGAGCCGATGCAACTGGGCACGGTGGTCGAGGCCGAGGTGGTCCGCTGCGAAGGCGCCGAGCGGCACGTCCCCGCGGCGGTGGCGGAGTGGAAGCGCCAGATCGCCGCGGGTTGGGTGCGCACCCCGAACAGCGGCTGGGAGACGGACATCCCGGCGGTTCTCGAGCGCGATCCGGGAGTGGTGCTCGTCCTACGCGTGAAGCGCCAGGTGTTCCTGACCGAGCACCGCAAGCCCTGGAACCGGGGCCGCGTCACGCAGCGGGTGCGGCCGGGAAACGGTCGCGAATCCGCCTACTACCTGCGGGGGGCGCGCGACTGCTCGGCAACCCTCCCGCGGGAGATGCGCTTCTCCCCCGCTTGGAACTATACGATGCCGATGCCGCCGGACAATGCCGCGGGCTTGTTGCGCCTCTCCGTCATCGGGGACGTCAACGCCGCGTTGGAGCGGGCCGCCGCCAACGCCGAGTGAAACCGGGGGTGCCGTCTCTCTTGGGCTGCCGAAGCACCTCGCCCCGGGGGGCGGTCAGGCCATCCATCACCCATCCTCGACCGCACGCACGAGCCAGTGCAGATGGAGGCCGGCATGGCGAGCGTCACCATTCGCAACCTCGATGAAAAGACCAAGGCGCGGCTGCGCGTTCGGGCCGCCCAGCATGGTCGGTCGATGGAGGAAGAGGCCCGCACGCTCCTGAGGACCGCTCTCCGGGAGGACACTGTCGCCGGACGCAACCTGGCCGACGCGATCCGCGCTCGCTTTCGGCGCCTTGGGGGTGTCGAGCTTCGACTGCCAGCCCGCGAGCCGATGCGTGAGCCGCCGAAGGTCGGCCGATGATCATTCTCGATACCAACGTCCTCTCGGAGTTGATGAAGCCCGTGCCGACCGGGAATGTTGTCGACTGGATGGCCGCGCAGCCGGCTGAGGGTCTCTACACGACCAGCATCACGCAAGCGGAGATCCTCCATGGCCTGATGCTGCTTCCAAGGGGCCGACGTCGACGTGCGCTCGAAGCCGCGGCCACGTCCATGTTCGCCGAGGACTTCCGCGGTCGGATCCTCGGATTCGGTACGGACGCGGCTCCTCCCTATGCTCAGATTGCTTTCGATCGGCGCCGCGCTCGCCGTCCCATCTCGCACTTCGATGCCCAGATCGCGGCAATCGCTCGTTTTACGGGTGCTTTGATCGCCACGCGCAACGTGGATGACTTCGATGCCTGCGGCGTGACCGTCTTGGACCCCTGGAATCCGTGATGAGCCATTGGGATCGGTACCGAGGAGCACAGTGAGCTCGACAACATCGGCGCGACCTGGTATTTCGGACTCTAGATCCTGTCTTTCTCAGGGATGACGCCGAAAGGACCTCTTTGCGGACCTGCCGTGGGCCTGGAGCCGTTCGTGTCCAGGAACATTGACATGGCCGCCGCGACCGGCGTAGCCTCCGCCTCAGGTCACGATGGGGAAGAGTGCCGCTCGCCGCGATCGGTCCTGTGCGCGATCCAGGTGACGGGCAGCGGCCACCCTCGCCCCTCGCCGACACCGTCCCCGACCTTTCAGGAGGTAGCGGGTTGATGCGGCACAGGCCCCTTGCCAGCGTGCTCGTCGTCGCGGCGCTCATCGTCGCGGGATTCCCAGGCGCGTACGCCCGAGCGTCCGATGGCGACGGGCCGCAGGTGGGCGTCCCCACCGAAGGAGCCCTGGGGATACCGGAGACCGTGGAGCAGATCATGGAGCGCGAGGCGGCCAGGCCGCCTCGACTCCAGCCCCGGATGCACCCGGAGCTCGAGGGTCCCGACCGTCGGACGCTTCCCCAGGATCCCCGCTCGCCGGCCCTCCCGCGGTGGCCCCCCGCCCCCGGGGTCGCCCCTCTCACCGGCGCCCCCGCTCCCCTGGCCCCCCAGACCCTCGGGATCAGCTTCACGGGCGCGACCCTGGCCGACACCTTCGCCTTTCCCCCCGACACCATGGGGGCCGCGGGCCCGACGCAGTTCATCGTCGCCGTCAACGGCCGGATCCGGAGCTTCAACAAGTCGACGGGCGTCGCCGACGGCGTCCTGAACGCGGACCCGGACGTGTTCTTCGCGACCGTCATGACCCCGGGGCCGAACTTCACGAGCGACCCGAGGATTCGCTACGACCGGCTCAGCGGCCGGTGGTTCGTCAACATCATCGACGTGCCCGGCGCCACGCCGGGTACGGTCCCGAACCGCGTGCTGCTCGCGGTCAGCGACGCCGCGAGCGCGGGCGTCATTTCTCCGGGCACCGTCTGGACGTTCTTCTTCTTCCAGGCCGACGCCGCAAACTTCGCGGACTACGACACCCTGGGCATCGACAACAACGCCCTCTATGTCGGGGCGAACATGTTCACCAGCGCCTTGTCTTTCGCGGGAACGAACGGGTACGTGGTCCGCAAGACCTCGGTCCTCGGGGCGGGGCCGATCGTGGTGACGAAGTTTGCGAACCTGACGGGAACCCCGGCCGGACCCGGCCCCTACACTCCGCAGGGCGTCGACAACTACGACCCCGCGGCCACCGAGGGCTACTTCATCGGCGTGGACAACGCGACGTTCGGAACCCTGATGCTGCGGCGGGTCACGAACCCGGGGGGGACACCCTCCCTCTCCGCGAACATCGGCATCACGGTCAGCACCACGACGTTCCCCATCCGCGTCCCGCACCTCGGAAACACCGGGGGGACGAACGGGAACCTCGACGCGCTCGACGACCGGCTGTTCGCGGCTCACATTCGCGGGGGGCGGCTCTGGACGGCGCACAACATCCAGGTGAACAGCAGCGGCGTGGCCGCGGGCGGCGGGGGCAGGAACGGCACGCGTTGGTACGAGCTGCAGAACGTCATCAGCCCGGGAGTGCCCAGCGTCCGCCAGTCGGGCACGGTTTTCGACAGCGCGGCGGCGAACCCGGTCTCGTTCTGGATCCCCTCGGTCACGGTCTCCGGCCAGGGACACGCCGCGCTCGGGTTCAGCGCGGCGGGCGCCGCCGCCCGCATCGACGCGGCCACGGTGGGCCGGCTCTCCGGCGATGCCCTCGGAACCACGCAGGGCACGCCGGTGCTCTACACCGCGAGCTCGACGGCGTACAACCCGCCTTCCGATCCGGGAGGGGCGGGAGGGAGGCGTTGGGGCGACTATTCGTTCACGAGCCTCGACCCCAACGACGACATGACCCTGTGGACGATCCAGGAGTTCTGCAACGCCACCAACAGCTACGGCGTCCGCGTGGTCAAGCTCATAGCACCTCCCCCGGCCAGCTTGAGCTCCTGCACGCCGGTTTCGGTTCCGTCCGCGACCACCCAGAACGTGACGCTCACCGGCGTCTCGGCCTCCGGATCCGGGTTCTACGACCCCGGCCCCGGCTTCCCGAACCGGCTGCAGGCGAGCGTGAGCGGCGGCGTCACCGTCAACACCGTGACCTACAACAACCCGACCTCGATCACCCTGAACGTCACCACCACCACGGCGGGGTCCAAGGACGTGACGGTCAACAACCCGGATGGTCAGAGCGTGGTCGGTACCGGATGCATCACGGTCACCGCGGGGGCCTCGGCGGACCTCTCGATCACCAAGACGGACGGGCAAGCCACGGCCGTGCCCGGCGCCCCCATCACCTACACGATCGTCGCCTCGAACGCCGGACCCAGCTCCGCGACGGGGGCGACGGTGATGGATACCGTGCCCGCCGTGATCACGGGAGTGTCCTGGACCTGCCTGGGCGCGGGGGGCGGAACGTGCCCGGCGAATGGCGCCGGCAACATCAACCACACGGTGAACCTGCCCGCGGGCGGGAGCGTGACCTACACCCTGACCGGCACAGTCGGCGCCTCGGCCACGGGGAGCCTGAGCAACACCGCCACCGTCACCGCTCCGGGCGGGGTCACCGACTCGAACCCGGCCAACAACTCCGCCACCGACACGGACACCCTGACCCCCCGGGCGGATCTCTCCATCACCAAGACGGACGGCCAGACGACCGCGGTCTCCGGGTCACCCGTCAGCTACACGATCGTGGCGTCGAACGCCGGGCCGAGCACGGCGACGGGAGCGACGGTAACGGACACGGTGCCCGCCGCGATCACGGGTGCGTCCTGGACCTGCGTGGGGGCCGGGGGTGGAACCTGCGCGGCGAGCGGCCCGGGGAACATCAACGACAACGTGAACCTGCCCGTGGGGGGAAGCGTGACCTACACCTTGATCGGGACGATCAGCCCCGCGGCCATCGGAACCCTGAGCAACACCGCCACCGTGGCCGCCCCCGCCGGAGTGACCGATCTGAACCTGGCCAACAACTCGGCCACGGACACGGACACGTTGGTGGCCCTCACATACTTCACCCTCGCGCCGTGCCGCGTCGTCGACACGCGAGGCGGCGCCCCTATCGGCGGCCCGGTCATGCAGGGCCAGGAGACGCGCGTCCTCAACGTGGCCGGCAACTGCGGTATCCCCTCGACCGCGAAGGCCCTCGCGATCAACATCGCCGTGACCCAGCCCAGCGTCGTGGGGAACATCCGCCTCTTCCCGGCCGGACAGCCACTGCCCACCGTTTCCAGCATCAACTACTCGGCGGGGCAGACCCGGACCAACAACGCCATCGTCACCCTGAACGCCAGCGGCGCTCTTGCTGCCTTCATCGGACAGGCGGCGGGCACCACGGTCCACCTGATCATCGACGTCGACGGGTACTTCGAGTAGGAGACTCGCCCCGCAGCGGCGGCGCCAGCGCCTCGTCATGAGGAAAGCCATCCTCCTGGTTCTGGCCCTCCTGCCCGGGTGCGGCCAGGGGGACTCCGGCGCTTCGATGGAGCTCCCGCCCGTCACGGGGCCCGCCACCTGGCCGCAGTGGGCGCAGAACCCGCGGCACACCGGGGGGGTAGACGTCGTGGGGCAGAGCCCCGATCGCATCCTCGTGGACCGGACCCTCGACCCCTTCGTGCCCCAGGAGATCGCGGCCACCCAGGGAAACCTCCTCGTTCACTACCCGGTGCCTCTCGTGAGCGGGGACGACGTCTTCGTCTTGACCAAGACCGGGACCTTTACCTCCGCCACGGCCTGGGAGAGCCAGGAGTGGAACTGGAAGCGCCTGCGCTGGGAGGGGAGCAGCCTGGTCGAGAAATGGACGTTCAAGACCGACTGGAAGCCGGAGCCCTCGGGCGGCGTGCTGCGCTGGGAGCCGGTGCACCAGGCGGCCCTCGTGGGCGCGAGCCTCTACGTCCCCGGCGCCGGGGGGACGGTCTTCCGCGTGGACGCGGCCCAGGGGGGCGCCGATCCGCGCATCAACCCCTTCGGCGCGGGCGTCGACCCCTCGATCTTCGTGGCGGGGCCGCTCTCCGCCGACGCCGGCGGCAACGTCTACTACAACGCCCTCCAGCTGGACCTCGCCGACCCCTGGCGGCGCGACGTCCGGGACGCATGGCTCGTGCGGATCGCCCCCGACGGGAGCGCGCGGACGGTCCGCTTCGCGGCCCTCACTCCCGGTGCTCCCGGTCCCGGCGATCCCTGCCTCGGCGCATTCTCCACCGAGCCCCTCCCTTGGCCGCCCGCGCCCGACGCCCTCCCCCCGAGCTCCCCCTGCGGATCGCAGCGCCCGGGGCTGAACGCGGCCCCCGCCATCGCCCCAGACGGGACGCTCTACACGGTGAGCCGGGCCCACTTCAACCCCCGATTCGGATACCTGGTGGCCGTGAGCCCCGGTCTCTCACCCCTGTGGACCGCCTCCCTGAACGAGCGCTTCTCGGACGGCTGTGGGGTGCCGGCGTCGGAAGGCGGCGTCCTTCCCCCGAACGGGGCGCCCGGCGGCTGCCGGCCCGGCTCGCGCCCGGGCGTGGACCCCCAGACCAACCGACCGGGGAGCGGGCGGGTGATCGACGAGTCCTCGGCCTCACCCGTGGTCACGCCCGACGGCGTGCTCTACGGCGCCCACACCCGCTACAACTACTCCCGGGGGCACCTCATGAAGTTCAGCCCCGCGGGGGCCTACGTGACCGCCTACGCGTTCGGCTGGGACTTGACCCCGGCCCTCGACGCGAGCGGAGGCGGCTACTCCATCCTGGTCAAGGACAATCACTATCCCGGGATCGGCTCCTACTGCGACGACCCCGGCTTCTGCGGAAGCGATCCCCTGGCGGGGGAGCACGCGATCAGCCGCCTGCGCGGCGACACCCTGGTCCCCGAGTGGTCGGTGCGCAGCCCCCAGGGCGCCGAGTGGTGCATCAACGCCCCCGCCGTGGACCGCAACGGGACGACCTACGTCCTCAACGAGGACGGCGCCCTCTACGCGATCGCCCCCGACGGGTCGATCGCGAAGCGCACCGCCCTCGGAGCGCCCCTGGGAGCGGCCTACACCCCGCTCTCCCTCGACGCGAGTGGCCGCGTCTACGCCCAGAACGCCGGCCACCTGTACGTGCTGGGGCACTAGAGGCGGGGCTTTCGCACGAGCAGGCGATAGGCAGGGTAGCTCGCGGCCAGGAGCAGGCCGCCGAGCACGCTGCTGCGCGGATCGCCCAGCACCGTGGCCACGAGGAACGCGAGCGATACCACGATGGCCACGAGCGGGACCCACGGATAGCCGGGCACGCGGAACGGCCGCGGCAGATCGGGTTCGCGCCGGCGCAGGACGAGCAGCGAGACGAAGCCCGAGCCGTAGACGAGCACGGCGAGGACCGAGACCACCGCGATGATCTGCTCGAACGTTCCGCTCAGCACGAGCAGGCAGGCCACGGCCGTGGTGAGGAGCATGGCGGGCACCGGCGTGCCGGCCGGGCTCACCGTGACGAGCCACGGCGCGAAGCCTCCGTCGCGCGCGATGGCGAAGAGGATGCGCGTGGCGAGCAGCAGCACGGCGTTGACCACGCCCACGAGGGACAAGAGCGACAAGGCCGTGACGATCGTGGCGCCCGACGGTCCGCAGATGGCCTGCGCCGCGTCCGAGGCGGGCAGGGTCGCGGCGCCGAGGGCGGGGATCCCCAGCACCTCGATGAGGCCGAGGTTCAGGAGCAGGTAGATGGCGATCGACGCCAGCACGCCACCGATCGCGGAGCGCGGCAGGTTGCGGCCGGGGTCCTCGTCTTCCTCGGTGAAGTAGATGGCCGTATAGAAGCCGTCGTAGGTCACGATGATCGCCTGCAGGGCGAGGGCCACCGCGACCAGGCCCAGGCCCGGTCGCACCGCCGCGGTGGGCGCGGCCGCCGCCGCCGGATGCAGGAGACAGACGGCCGCGAAAGCCAGGAAAGCGACGCCTTTTGCGAGGCTCGTGAGCTGCTGCATCACGCTGCCCGATCGCAGGCCCAGCCACTGGATGACCGCGAACAGCACGAGCGTGAGCGCGGCCACGCCCTTGGCGGACGCCGCGAGCGCGGGCCAGAGCGCGGCCGCGAAGTCGCCCACCGAAACAGTGAGGTAGGCGAGCGACGCCGACTGCACGAGCCAGTCGCTCCAGCCCACGGCGAATCCGCCGGCGTCACCGAAAGCCCGACGCGCGTAGACGTACCATCCGCCCGCGCTCGGGAGCGCCGTCCCCAGCTCGATCACGCAGAGCGTTCCCAGGAGCGCGTAGGCCCCACCCGCGAGCCACGCGATGGCCACGAGCCACGGGTCCTGGAGATGACCGGCCACGAGGCTCGGGGTGCGCAGGATGCCGACCCCGACGGTGCCCCCGACGCTGACCGCGATTCCGAAACCGACGCCGAGCAGCTTGAGCAGCCGGCCGCCGCGCCGCGATCGGGAATCGCTCAAGCGCGCCGGAGCCGCACGCTGACGCCCGAAGGTTTCACAGGTGACGGCATCGGCGTGCGAAGCTTAGCCCACGGGAGGGTAGGTCGCGAGGGCGGCCACCGCTCCCAGGGCCATGCGCACGCCGATCTCGTGACCGGGGTAACATCCGGACCGCGCGCATCCGGTCGACGCGCTTCCTGGAGGGGCTCTTGACGATCCCGGTGCTCTTGCTGGCCGCTCTCTCCGCAGCCGCGTCGGCTCCGGCCCCGCCCGCTCCCGACGCGCCGATCGCCCTCTACCCGCAGGCGAACGAGTTCCGAGAGGTGCTCGACCTGTCGGGAATCTGGGACTTCAAGCTCGATCCGAAGGACGAGGGCGAGCGGCTCTCGTGGTGGAAGGGTCTCGACGCACCGCGGCCGATCGCGGTGCCGGGGAGCTGGAACGAGCAGATCGACGGCGCCTTCGGCTACCTGGGGCCCGCCTGGTACTTCCGCCGCGGCCAGGTGCCCCGGGGCTTCAAGGGCGACCGGGTCTTCCTGCGAGTGGGATCGGCGAACTACGGCGCCCGCGTGTGGCTCAACGGCACCTACGTCGGCGCGCACGAGGGCGGCCACCTGCCGTTCGCGTTCGACGTCACGCGGCTGGCGGTGCCTGGCCAGCCCTTCACCCTCGCCATTCGCGTCGAGAACGAGCTCAAGCCCACGCGGGTGCCCGCGGGGAATCTGCCCCCGGGCCAGGGCCCTTTTGGCGCCTCCAACCCCCGCACCACGTTCGATTTCTTCCCCTACGCGGGCCTCCATCGGGCGGTGCTGCTCTACTCCGCGCCGCCCGTCCACGTGGAGGACGTGACGGTCCGCACGGCCTTCGAGGGAGAAGACGGAATCGTGAAGGTGACGGCCGCGCAGAGCGGACGGGGAGTGCTCAAGGGGCGGCTCCGGCTCCGCGGCGCGGACCGGGACGTGGCGGCGCCGCTGATCTTCAACGACGCGAACGCCGAGGCGACCTTGCGCGTTCCGAAGGTCCGTCCGTGGTCACCCGACGATCCCTATCTCTACGAGCTCTCCGTCAGCCTGCTGGGTCCCAAGGGGACGGAGACCGACCGGTTCCGCCTCGACGTCGGGGTGCGCACCATCGAGACGAAAGGCAGCGAGATCCGGCTCAACGGGAAACGGATCTTCCTGAAGGGATTCGGCCGGCACGAGGACTTCGCGATCAGCGGCCGCGGCCAGAACGAGCCGGTCATGGTCCGCGACAACGCGCTCCTCAAGTGGACGGGCGCCAACTCCTACCGCACGTCGCACTACCCGTACTCGGAAGAGGAGATGCGTCTCGCGGACCGCGAGGGCTTCCTGGTGATCGACGAGATCCCGGCGGTGAGCCTCCACTTCAACGACGGGGAGGAGAACGTAAGCACCCGGCTCGAGCAGTGCCGGCGCGACGTCCGGGATCTCGTGGCCCGCGACAAGAACCACCCCGCGGTCGTGATCTGGAGCGTCTCGAACGAGGCCATGCCCGCGAGCCTGAACCTTTCGGGCGGGCCCCCGCCCAAGGCGGATCCCGTAGCCACGGACTTCCTGCGGAGCCTCATCGACCTCGCCCACGAGCTCGACCCCACGCGCCCGGCCACCCTGGTGGCGGTCATGAGCGCGCCTCTCGAGTGGATGGCGCTCGGAGACGTGGTGTGCCTCAACCGGTACTGGGGCTGGTACGCGCAGCCGGCCAACCTCGAGGCCGCACGCGCCCTGCTCGAGAAGGAGCTGGACGCGCTGCACGCCGAGATCCCCAAGCCGGTGGTCATCACCGAGTTCGGCGCCGACACCCTCCCCGGCAACCACAGCACCGACGACCTCATGTGGTCCGAGGAGTTCCAGGTCGCCTTCCTGCGTACCTACCTCGACCTCGTGGCCACGAAGGACTACGTGGCGGGCATGCACGTGTGGAACCTCGCGGATTTCCGCACGTCGCAGGGGATCATTCGGCCAGCCACGATGAACCACAAGGGCGTCTTCACCCGCGACCGCGAGCCCAAGATGGCCGCGCACTTCCTCCGGGAACGTTGGGCGGGAAAATGACGCGCGTCGCTCACACGCCGGCCCCGAGCCGTCGGGAACCCTCGTGCCACACTGTGCACATGAAGGATCGGAGGCGCCGAGCCGGCTCGGTGATACATTGCGTCGGTCGGTGGGGCCGCCGGACCATTCCCGCCGGGGAGGAGAACATGGGCTGGTTCCGGTCGGGCGTCGGTTCGGGGGCCGCTGTCCTGCTCGCCCTCTTCATGGGCGCACCGACCCCGCGGGCGGCCGCCCAGGCTCCGGCCGAGGCGTCGAAACCGCACAAGAGCGCCTACGGAAAGCTGGAGAGCGTCGCCAAGTCGAAGAACGCCGTGTTCATGAAGACGGACGCGGGCCAGCGCATGGCCTGGCAGCTCGACGCCGCCGTGATCTCGGAGATCGCCCGATTCAAGCCGGGCGATCCCATGATCGTCATCTATCGGCAGATGAGCCCCAGCGAGAAGAGGGTCACCGCCGTCGCCTTCCCGGGCAGCGCCACGACACCCCTGTACGTGAACATGACGGGCTCCCGGATCGTCCTCCGGAGCGCTCCCTTCGCGAACGGAGTCTGTGGCCAGCCCGATGCCGGCCCCGTCAACGAGACCGAGATTCCCAGCGGGGGCCTGGGCGAGACCCAGGACGCCTGCTGGTGCTGTGCGCCCGCGGGCGAGGCCTGCACCCCGGGAAACAAGACGGGCCTGGGTCGGGCCTTCCTCGTTCGGTGCTTCTAGTCTCGCGTCCTCCGGTCGCCCAGGATCTCGAGCAGCTGGCGCGGATGGTCGGTCTGGATGTAGTCGAACCCGAGGGCCACCGCCGCCCGCAGGTTCTCCGGGGTGTCGCTGGCCCCCAGCACGTTGACGAAGGTGGGGATGCGCAGCCGGCGGGCTTCGGTGACGGCCGGCGGCATCCAGTTTCCCCAGTCGCTGGAGGCGGCGCCGGTGGGAAAGTCACGGCGGAGCATCTCGAGCATGGGCGGCGCCTGAACCCAGTCCCCGGGGTCGATCAGGACGCGCGACGAAGGCGCCTCCGCGAGGATCTGCCGTAGCGCCACGTACGAGTACGGGCGGTAGAACACCATCGCGCGCGCCCCGAGCTGCTCGATCACCCGGATCACGGGGCGGGGGTCGGGCTCCTTGAGATCCAGGTAGAGCTGGATGCGGCCGCGCGCGAGCTCGACCGCTTCCCGCAGCGTCGGAATGCGCGTGCCCCTGAACTCCGGCCCCCGGGAGGCGCCCGCGTCCAGCGCTCGCAGCTCGGCGAGGGTCTTGTCGGCGACGCGCCCGCTGCCGTCGGTGGTGCGGTCGACAGTGGCGTCGTGGACGAGCACGACCTCGCCGTCGGACGTGTAGCGCATGTCGATCTCGGCGAGAGCGCAGCCGAGGTCGATCGCCTTCGCGATCGCGGGAAGCGTGTTCTCCGGCGCTTCGAGGGCGACCCCTCGATGGGCGATCACCCCCGGGCGCCCGCTCTCCGCGCGCGCGGGCGCGTGGGCCACGAGAAGCACGAGCGCCATGCCCCAGGCCTTCATTGGATCGCCGGCCATGATAGTCGATCAGGCCTTGACCTTGGCCTCCAGCTCCGCCCAGCGCGCGTAGAGCCCGTCCACCTCGGCCTGGGCGGCGGCCAGCGCCTCGTGCCGCGCGTGCAGGGCCTTGTGGTCCGAGACCACGGCGGGATCCCCGGCCGCCTGCCGGCAGCCTTCGAGCCGCCGCTCGGCCTCGAGGATGAGCACCTCCATCCGCTCCCACTCGCGCTGCTCGTGGTAGGGGAGCCGCTTCGGCTTCGCGGCGGGAGTAGCCGCCCCGGTTGGCTTCGTGGCCGTCGCACGGCCCCGCGGCGGAGCCTCCCCCGCCGTCCCGGCCTCCTGGCCCCTCTCCCACTGCTCGTAGTCCGCGAAAACGAGGGCGCCGCCCCGGCCGTCGAGGGCGAGGAGGCGCGTGGAGACGCGGTCGAGCAGGTAGCGGTCGTGGGTCACGAGCACGAGCGCGCCCGGGAACTCGAGCAGGCTCTCCTCCAGGACCTCGAGCGTCGGGATGTCGAGGTCGTTCGTGGGCTCGTCGAGCAGGAGGACGTCCGCCGGCTCGAGCATCAGCCGGGCGATCACGGCGCGCGCCTGCTCCCCCCCCGAGAGTCGGCCCACCGGAGTGTCGAGCTGCTCCGAGCGGAAGAGGAAGCGCTTGGCCCAGCCGGCCACGTGGATGGACCGCCCCTCGGACACCACCGAATCCCCGTAGGGGGCAAGGGTGCGCTTGAGCGACACGTCGGGGTCGAGGCGGGTGCGGTGCTGGTCGAAGGTCACCACCCGCAGGTTCGGCGCGTGGGTGACCGTTCCCGCGTCGGAGTGGTCGAGGCCGGCGAGGAGGCGGAGGAGCGTCGTCTTTCCGCTGCCGTTCGCCCCCAGCAGCCCCAGGCGCAGGCCGGGAGACAGGACGAGGTCGAGGCCGCGTACGATCGTCCGATCGCCGAAGCCCTTCGTGAGTCCCTCGGCCACCACCAGGCGCCGGGTCTTGCGCTCGGTGCTCGCGAAGTCGATGGCCACCGAGCCCGTCCGCGAGCGCGAGTCGAGATCGGCGAGCTCGGCCCGGAGGCGGCCGGCCTCGTCGATCCGGGCCTGGGCCTTGCGGGTGCGGGCCTTGGCCTTCCGCGACAGCCATTCCAGCTCGCCGCGCACGCGGTTGCGCAGCGACTCCTGGTAGGAGGCCTGGCCGGCCAGGAGCTCGTCCTTCTTCTCCAGGAAGAGGCTGTAGCGGCCCTTCACGTCGAGCAGCCCCTCCGTGAACGCCCGGTTCAGCTCGATCATGCGCCCGGCCACGGACTCGAGGAAGTAGCGGTCGTGGCTCACCGCCACGAAGGCCTCGGGTTCCCGCGGCAGCAGCTCCTCGAGCCACAGGATGCCCTCGAGGTCGAGGTGGTTCGTGGGCTCGTCGAGGAGAAGCAGCTCGGGCTCCCGAACCAGCTCGCGCGCGATGGCGAGGCGCTTCTTCCACCCCCCGGAAAGGGTGGCGGTAGGCTGCGCAAGGTCTTCGAAGCCGGCCCGGCCCCCCGCCACCGCGACCCGCCCGTCGGCCTCGTGCTCGTCGAGTCCCAGGTCCTGGACCGCGGCCAGGAGGACGGACACGACCGTGCTTTCGGGGACGAACGCGGGATCCTGGGGCACGTACCCGATTCGGAGGCGCTTGCGCGCGGCGCGCGTCCCCGCCGACGGCGGCTCCAGCCCGGCCAGGATCCTCAGGAGGGTCGACTTTCCCGAGCCGTTGGGCCCCACGAGCCCCACGTGGTCCCCTTCGAACAGGCCGAACGACAGGCCCTCGAAGAGCGGGGCCGCGCCGAAGGCCTTCGCGAGGTCTTGACCGGAAAGGAGCAGCTCGGCCATCGGTGTCTAGGCGTGGACTCCGGGCGCCTCGTGCCCCGTCCGCTCCACGTACTCGACGTAGGAGCCCGGGTAGAGGTGCGGCTCCCGCTCGGTCCCGGACTCGCCGCCCAGCTCGAGCACGCGGTTGCCGAGGCCGCGCAGGAACGTGCGGTCGTGGGAGACGAACAGCATCGTCCCGTCGAAGTCCCGGAGCGCCGAGACCAGCATCTCCTTGGTCGCGAGGTCCAGGTGGTTCGTGGGCTCGTCGAGCACCAGGAAGTTCGGGGGATCGAAGAGCATGCGCGCGAGGACCAGCCGCGACTTCTCGCCGCCGGAGAGGGCACGGATGCTCTTGTCCACGTCGTCGCCCGAGAACTGGAAGGCCCCCAGCAGGTTCCTGAGCGCCCCCAGACCTTCCTTCGGGAAATCCTTCTGCATCTGCTCCAGGACCGTGAGGTCCGGATCGAGCAGGTCCAGCGACTGCTGGGCGAAGTAGCCGAGCTTCAGGCTCGCCCCCAGGCGGACCGACCCCGCGTCGGGAGGGAGGGCCCCCGCCACCATCCTCAATAAGGTGGTCTTGCCCGCCCCGTTCTTCCCCATGACGCACCAGCGCTCGCCCCGCCGGATCATGAAGCTCAGCTTCTCGTGGACGACCCGCCGGCCGTAGGCCTTGCTCACACCCTCGAGGGTGGCCACCTCCTCGCCCGAGCGCGGGGGGCGCGGAAATCGAACTGCACCACCTTCCGCCTCTTGGGCAGCTCGATCCTCTCGATCTTCTCGAGCGCCTTCACCCGGCTCTGCACCTGGGCCGCCTTCGCCGCGTGGGCGGAGAAGCGCTCGATGAAGCGCTGCTCCTTGGCGAGCTTGGCCTGCTGCCGCGCGTAGGCGGCTTCCCGGTTCGCCTCGCGCAGCGCGCGCTCCCGCTCGTAGAAGTCGTAGTTGCCCGAGTAGGCCGTGATCTCCCCGCCGTCGATCTCCGCGATCCGGGTGACGATGCGGTTCATGAACTCGCGGTCGTGGGAGGTCATGAGCAGGGCGCCGGGCCGCGACTTCAGGAAGTCCTCGAGCCAGAGGATGGACTCGAGGTCGAGGTGGTTCGTGGGCTCGTCCATGAGCAGGACGTCGGGCCGGCCGAGGAGGACGCGGGCCATCGCCACCCGCATCTTCCAGCCCCCGGAGAGCGCGCCCACGTCTCCCTCGATGCGCTCGTCGTCGAAGCCGAGGCCGTGGAGCACCTCGCGGGCCTGGGCCTCGAGGGCGTAGCCCCCGAGGTGGTCGTACTCCTCCTGCACCTCGCCGAAGCGGGCCAGGACCTTCTCCATCTCGTCCGCCCGCCCGGGGTCGGACATCGCGTGCTGCAGGTCCTCGAGCTCGTGGTGAAGCGCGCCCAGGCGGCCGCTGCCCGCGATCGCCTCGTCGAGCACGGAGCGCCCGGACATCTCCTCCACGTCCTGTCGGAAATAGCCGATCGTGAGCTTCTTAGGGACGGAGACGTCCCCTTCGTCCGGGCTCTCCTCGCCCACGATCATGCGGAAGAGCGTCGTCTTGCCCGCCCCGTTGGGCCCGACGAGCCCGACCTTCTCACCCGGGTTGAGCTGGAAGGAGGCGTCCACCAGCAGCACCTGCCGGCCGTACTGCTTGCTGATGCGCGAGAAGGAGATCATGGCAAACGGTCAAGGGTAGCACGCGCGTCACCTCGTGACCGCTCCCCGAGGCAGGACTCCGCTCGACTTCGTGATCGTCGGGATCAAGTAGACCCGGCGTCGGGTGGGGACGGCCCCGGTTCCGGGTCAGGCCACCCGCCAGTCGCGCTCCCAGCGATGGTCCCGCAGCGCGCGGAGGGTCGACTCCGCGAGCGGCGGCGCGTCTCCGGCGGCGAGGTTGGCCTCCACGTGCCCGGGCTTGCGCATCCCCGGGATCGTGGTCGACACCGCCGGGTGATGGAGGATGAAGCGCAGGGCGAGGTCCGGAAGCGAGCCCCCCGGCGGGACCAGGGATCGCAGGCGATCGACCCGGGCCAGCGTCTCCGGCAGCCGCTCCGGCCGGAAGTAGAGGTTCCGCCAGTCCCCTTCCGGCCAGCGTGCCTGCAGGGTCATCGTCCCCGTGAGGCTTCCTTCGTCGAAAGGTACGCGCGCGATCAGGGCCACGGAGCGTTCCTGACAGACCGGGAACAACCGGTCTTCCGGGGCCTGGTCGAAGATGTTGTAGACGACCTGCACCGCGTCCACGAGGCCGGTGGCGAGCGCCGCGAGCACGTTCGTGGGCTCCCAGCGGTTGACGCTGATGCCGAAGCCCTCGATCATCCCTTCCTTCTTCAGGGATTCGGCGGCCCTCTTCCAGCCGTCGTCCTCCACCCAGGCATCGCTCCACACGTGGAGCTGCTGCAGGTGGATCCGCTCCACTCGCAGGTTGACCAGGCTCTGGCGAGTCATTTCCACGAGGTAGTCGGCGGGATAGACGTCGCCGGGAGGGGTTCCCGCCCGGCCGGGCCAGCGCCGGTTCTTGGGCGGGACCTTGGTCGCCACGTAGAGCGCGGTTCCGGGATGGCGGCGCAGCGCCTCGCCGAGGAGGCGCTCGCTCCTGCCCTCCCCGTAGGCGAACGCGGTGTCGAAGAAATTGCAGCCGCGCTCGATCGCCCGATCCAGGGCGAGGAGCGACTCCTTGTCGTCGGAGCCCGTCCACCCGCCCATGCCCCACATGCCGTAGCCGATCTCCGAGACCGGCCAGCCCAGACGGCCGAAGGCTCGTTGTCGCATCGGCTCTCCTTCACTTCCGAAGGAACGTGACCTCGGCGGATGGACTGATCTGCTTGAGGGCCGTGACCTGTCCGTTTGCCACCACGAACTCGAACACGACGTCCGAGAACTCCTTGACCCGGAACCGCCGGGGCTTCCAGGGCAGCAGGGCCCGGAACGGCTGCCCCGCAAACACGACGCCGAGACCTTCGTCCTCCTTGAACACGACCTGGAACTTCGCCCCCGTCGGGGTCTCGTAGGTCCCGGCGTACGGCCGCAGCGTGGTCGCCGAGGACAGGTCGGCGGGGACCCGGTGCGTGAAGGTGATCTCCGCCTCATCCAGGGACATGACCGCCTTGTCCACCTCTCCCTGCGGGCTCGTGGAGAAGTTCACCGACCACTGGCCGTCCTGCTCGTCGTCCGGCGTGTCGAAGCGGTCGTAGTGGAAGTGGGCCAGGGGCAGCCGGATCTTGTGGAAGTCGAAGAGCAGCCCCTCGTCCTTCCTGCCGATCGTGAGCACTCCGTAGGCCGGGTGCTCGAACTCGCCGACGTAGTCGTCCAGGGGGTGCGACGGCTTCGTTCCCGCGACGCGCCCCGCGCCCGCTTTCGCCCGCGCCTGGGTGCCGGCCTCCTTCCCCTTCTTCCTGATCTCCAGCCCACGCTGGCTCCAGGGAGTCTCGCTCATTCCCAGCAGGCGCTCGTACACGTTGTAGGACACGTAGTTGTAGAGGGGGGCGGCGTGATCCCCTATGACGAGCACGATCACCCCGATCCCGTCCTGGGGCATGAAGGACACCTGGGAGTGGAAGCCGTTGATGTCCCCGCCGTGATAGGCGAGGAGGTGCCCGCGGTAGGAAGCGGTCCACCGTCCCGTGCCGTAGGCGGCGTTCAGCAGCTCGCCGTATCCCCGCGCCTCGAGCTGGACGTTGGGGAGGGCGATGGCGGGAGCAAGCGTCTGCTTGAGCGCGTTCGCGGGGATCACCGCCTTGCCGTCCCGTTTGCCGTCGTTCATGAGGGCGATGAGCCAATGGGACAGGTCTTCGAGATTGGAGTTCAGGGAGCCGGCCGGCCCCACCCCGGCCGCCTCTCGGTAGTGGGGGATCTCGTAGAGCTCGTACGAATCGCGCCTCTCCGTGAAGGGAACCCCGTGATCGTCCAGCTTCAACAGGTCGTCGATGGAGAAGACCGTGCTCGACATGCCCAAGGGCAAGAGGATGCGCTCGCGGACGAAGTCTTCCCAGGTCCGGCCGGAGAGGAGCTCGATCACGTAGCCGGCCCCCGCGTACATCATGTTGTTGTAGAGGAAGGTCTGCCGCATGGGCTGGGTGGGCTCCAGGTACCGGAGCCGCTCGTAGAGCTCCTTCCTCGTGAAGTCGGACTTGTACCAGATGGTGTCGTGGCGGGTGATCCCGGTCCGGTGGGCGAGCATGTCCCGGATCGTCACCTTGTCCGTCAGGTCGTCGTCGTAGAAGCGGATGCCGGGCACGAACTGGCGCACCGGCTTGTCCCAGTCGAGCTTGCCGTCCTCGACGAGGAGGCCCGCGGCCACCGCGGTGAACAGCTTGGTGTTGGAGGCGACGGGGACGGTCGTCTTCGGCGTGAAGGGCAGCTTCTTGCCGTAGTCCCGGAAGCCGTAGCCCCTGGCGTGGACGAGCCTGTCCTTGACGACGATGCCGACGCCGATGCCAGGGACGTTCCAGTCCTGGAGGGCCTTTTCCACGTAGGCGTCCACGCCCTTGAGCTTCTGCGCGAGCTGCGGATCTTCCGCGCCGAAAGCGACGCCCACGGGAACCAGGGTGAGGGCAACGAGAGAGAGCGAAAGCCGCTTCATGCTTGGCCTCCTTCGCGGTCCCGGATTCTATCCCGCCGGGAAGGACGTCTCGCACCCGGCGGGCCGGTTGACGGGAGCACCACGATGGGGCGCGAATGTGGTAGGAGTGGACGTATGGCGAAGAGCGGTTGGCGCAGGTTGGTGGCCGGGGGCAGCACAATCGTCCTGGCCGTGATGCCGTTCTCGGGGCGGGTGGGGGCCGACGGGTCGCCCCAGGCCATCCCCTTCACCCAGACCTGGACGAACACCGCGCTCATCACCGCCAACGACAACTGGAGCGGGGTGCCGGGCATCGTGGGCCATCGCGGGGACGACCTGACCACCGTGACCGGCACCGACCCGCAGACGATCCTGGCCGACGGCACGGCGACCCCGGTCAACGTGATCGCCAACCAGGGCAACCCCAACACCCTGACCACGGGGGGGGTCGCCGAGTTCGACGGCCTCGCCAATCCCGTCGTCGCCCTGCAGGGGAGCGGCACCGCGGACGCGCCATTCCTGCTCCTGAGCCTCAACACGACGTGCATGGCCGCCCTCAACGTCGCCTACAACCTGCGCGACGTGGACGGCTCGGCCGACAACGCCGTTCAGCCGGTCGCGCTCCACTACCGCGTGGGCGCGAGCGGGAGCTTCACGAATCTCCCCGCCGGGTTCGTGGCCGACGCCACGACGGGGCCGAACCTGGCCACACAGGTCACCCCGGTCTCGGTCGCGCTGCCCGCGGCCGCCGACGACCAGCCCCTCGTCCAGGTCCGCATCCTCACCACGAACGCGGTGGGGAACGACGAATGGGTGGGGATCGACGACATCTCGATCACGGGCACGCTCACCTGCTCCACGCCCCCCACTGGCGTGGGCGCCGCCACCCCGTCGCTGGTTGCGCCGGGGGGACCGACGCTCCTCACCGTGGCCGTGACCCCGGGCGCCAACCCCACCGGGGCTTTCCACACCGTCGCCGGCGACTTGACCGGCATCGGCGGCTCCTCCACCCAGCCCTTCTTCGACGATGCGACGAACGGCGACGCCCTGGCCGGGGACGACGTGTTCTCGTACCTGACGGCGGTGGACCCGGCCACGCCGCTGGGACCGAAGACGATCCCCGTCACCATCGAGGACGAGTTGGCGCGGGTCGGCAGCGCCAGCATCAACCTCACCGTGGACGTGACGGCGAGCCTCGCCATCAGCCAGGTGTACACGCGCGGGGGCGATCTCGGCGCCGCCTTCCGGAACGACTACGTCGAGATCTTCAACAGCGGCGCCGCACCCATCGACCTCGGCGGCTGGTCGGTCCAGTACGCCCCCCTCGGGGCCGGGCCGTGGCAGGTGAGCGTGCTCGCCGGGACCGTCGCCCCGGGGGGATACCACCTGGTCGCGGAAGGCTCGGGAGGCCCGCAGGGTGCGAACCTGCCGGTGCCGGACTCGACGGGTTCCGTCAACCTGGGCTCTTCGACCGGGAAGATCGCTCTCGTTCGGAACACCACCCCGCTCGCCGGCAACTGCCCGGTGGGGTCCTTCGTCAACGACTTCGTCGGCTACGGCGCGGGTGTCGACTGCTTCGAGGGGACGGGGCCCGTGCCCCCGGTCGCCTCGGCCAGCGGGGCCTCGCACCGCCAGGCCCAGGGCTGCCTCGATACCGACGAGAACGCAACCGACTTCACGACGGACATCGCCAACCCGCGAACGAGCGCGTCGCCCACCGTGGACTGCTCGATCCTGGCCCCGCCCCACCCGCCCACGCACGCGATCAACCAGGTCCAGGGCAACGGAGGCTTCTCTCCCCTCGCCGGCCAGGCGGTGACGGTGGCGGGCGTCGTCACCGCGCGACGGAGCGACGGCTTCTTCATCCAGACGCCGGACGGCTCGGCCGACGACGACTTCGACGCGACCACGTCGGAGGGCTTGTTCGTCTTCACCGCGGGCGCTCCTACCGTGTTCGCGGGCGACTACGCGGTGGTGTCGGGGCTCGTGCAGGAGTTCGTGCCCGCTGCGGATCCCGAGAGCCCGCCCGTCACGGAGGTCCTTCCCTCCTCCGTCACTCGCGTCTCCCCCGGCAACCCGCTTCCCTCCCCCTTCCTCATCACTGCCGCCGACACGTCCCCCGCGGGAGCGCTCGACCAGCTCGAGCGCTTCGAGGGAATGCGCGTCGCCGTGCCGAGCCTGACGGTGGTGGGCCCGACCCAGGGCACCTTCAACGAGACCACCGCGACCAGCACCGGCAACGGCGTGTTCTACGGGGTGATCACGGGTCTCGCGCGGCCCTTCCGCGAGCCGGGCATCGCCGTCCCCGATCCCCTGCCTCCCGGCTCCCCGCCCGGCGTCCCCCGCTTCGACGGGAACCCCGAGCGCCTGCGGGTGGACAGCGACGCACTGGTCGGAGCCCTCGCCCTCAACGTGGGAGCCGGCCAGACGGTGACTGGCCTCGTCGGCCCGCTCGATTTCTCCTTCCGCACCTGGACGATTCTTCCGGACCCGCCCACGCCCCCGGTCGCCTCCCCGCCTCTCGGGCCCACGGCCGTGCCCGCGCCCACCGCCAACCAGTTCACGGTGGCCTCCTTCAACGTCCGGCGGCTGTTCGACACCGTGAACGACCCCGCGATCAGCGAGCCCGTACCGACGACCACCGCCTTCAACAACCGCCTGCACAAGGCCTCTCTCACCATCCGCGACTACCTGCGCGCGCCGGACATCGTCGCCGTCCAGGAAGTCGAGAACGTCTCCACGCTCCAATCGCTGGCGGCCAAGATCAACCTCGACAGCCTGGTCCTCGGCCAGCCCGCTCCCGGGTACGTCGCCTTCCTCCAGGAAGGCAACGACGTGGGCGGCATCGACGTGGGCTTCCTGGTCAAGGGATCGCGGGTGGCCGTGCTCGAGGTCACCCAGGTCGGCAAGGATGCGACGTACGTGAACCCGGAGACCGGCGAGCCGGAGGTCCTGAACGACCGTCCTCCCCTCGTGCTGCGGGCGGCGATCTCGCCGCCTTCCGGCCCGCCCTTCCCGCTCACCGTGATCGCCGCCCACCAACGCTCGCTGAGCGGGATCGACGACCCGGTCGACGGGTCTCGCGTGCGCGCGAAGCGGCGCGCCCAGGCGGAGTTCCTCGCCCAGCTCGTACAGTCCCGCCAGGAAGCCGATCCCAACGAGCGGCTGATCGTGGTGGGCGACCTCAACGGCTTCGCCTTCAACGACGGGTACGTGGACGTGGTGGGGACGGTGCGCGGCAACCCGGCCCCCGCGTCCCAGGTCGTGCTCGCCAGCCCCGACCTCGTGGAGCCCGACCTCCTGGCGCTCGAGGACCTGGCGCCCGCGGCGGAGCGCTACTCGTTCACCTTCGACGGCAGCGCCCAGTCGCTCGACCACGCGCTCGTCGGCCAGAACCTGGTCGGCCTCCTCGCCGCGTTCGCGCACGCCCGCGTCAACGCCGACTTCCCGGAGGTGCTGAGCGGCAGCCCCACGCGCCCGGAGCGGCTCTCGGACCACGACCCGCTCGTCGCCTTCTTCAACTTCCCCACCCCGACCGAGACCACGGTCGCGTCCGGGACCAGTCCTTCCGTGTTCGGGCAGGCCGTGACCTTCACCGCCACCGTCACCTCGGGAGGCCTCCCCGTCACCCAGGGGTCGGTCCTCTTCGAGGAAGGCGGCCAGGTCCTGGGCCTCGGCGCGCTCGACGCCGCCGGACAGGCCCGCCTCACGACCTCGACCCTCGCCGCGGGAGCGCACGTGATTCGCGCCGAGTACGGGGGGGCGGGCCTGCTCGGGGTGAGCGCGGCCAGCCTGACCCAGACTGTGGGCGTCTCGGCCACCACCACCGCGGTCGCCTCCAGCCTCAACCCGTCTCGTTACGGCGAACCGGTCTCGTTCACCGCGACCGTGGCCGGACAGTTCGGTCCGGCAGTGGAAGGGACGGTCTCGTTCTTCGTCGACGGAGCGCCCGCGGGCTCGCCGTTGCCGGTAGGCCCGAGCGGCCAGGCCTCGCTCGCCCTTTCCAACCTCTCGCTCGGCGCCCACCTGGTCACGGCCACGTTTTCCGGCTCGGCCAACTTCTCGGGGAGCACCAGCCCCCCGCTGACGCAAACGGTGCTCCGGCCACGCCGATCGCCGACGCGCGAATGATCGGCACGTTCTCCCTGGTCCGGACCGAATGGCCGCATCGGCCGTGGAACTCCGTCCGGACGGAGTTGCCTTTCGACTCGTTCTGGAACGAGTCGCGTCCTCCCTAGGGGGAGGGGCGCGCGGGTCCCTCGGGGACGGCACAGCGGAGCGGGCGGCGCCCTTCGTAGACGAGACGCGGGCGGCTGGGGTCGAGGAAGTCCTGCGGCCGGAGGCGCCCGCCCCGTTTGCGGAGCACGGCTGCGATCTCGTCCCGAACGATCGCCTGCTCCTCCACCGTGACCCGGGCCGGCGATACCCGGCCGAGCTCCCCCGTGGCCATGAAGTCGCTGGTGGCCACGACCAGGTGTTCGTCGTCCGCGAACCGCGTCTTCACCACGAGCGCGCCCGCCTCGCAGCGGGCGCTCGCCGAGGTACCGGCGAGCGAGACGATCCCGGAGGAGCTGCCGAGGCTGAGGGCGATCGCCTCCGAGAGCTGGCGGCCCGTCATCTCCACCAGTGCCATCCGGTTGTCGAAGGGCTGGGCGTCGTAGAGGAGGCCATAGGTCAGCTCGCCCGCGGGCAGGTCGGCGCGCAGCCCGCCCCCGTTCGTGACCGCGACCCGGGCCTGCGGGCGCGCCGCGAGCATGAGGTCGGCCAGGAGGTTGCCTTCCGGGCTCTCCACGTCGTACTCGCGCGGGAACGCAGCGTCGAGCACCACCCCCAGCCGCTCCTCCCTCTGCCGATTCGCGCGCTCGATGTCGGGGGCGAGGAGGCCCGCGATCGCGGCGTCGGACACGACGGGAGCCCCCTCGTAGGTCCCCGGTACGACCTCGCGCGGGGGCTCGATATGCGAGGCGGTCACCCGACCCGTCCCGGGGTCGAGGGTGAGATCGAGGCGGGAGAAGTAGCGGCCGCTGCTGTAGGCCTCGAGGACGGGAACTCCGTTCACGCGGTGGGCCATTCCCTCGTGGCGGTGGCCGGCGACGATTGCGTCCACGAGGCCAGCGGGCAGCGCGCGGGCCACGGCCATGATCTCCTCGGAGGCGTTGCAGCTCGCGAGGTTGTCGGGATCGTCGAATTCACGGCAGGCACCCCCGGCATGGGCGGCGACCACCACGAGCTGTGCGCCGTGGCGGCGGAGGCCGGCCGCGGCGGCCGTGATCGTGTCCGCGACCGGGGCCATGGCCAGCGTCCGCACGTTGGCGGCCATGGTGGTCCGCAACGTGCTCTCCGTGGAGACGCCCACGATCCCGACCTTCACCCCCGCCTTCTCCACGATCGTGGTGGGTCGGACGTTGGCCCAGGAGACGGGCTTTCCGGTGGCCGCATCGAGGATGTTCGCGGCCAGGAACGGGAAGCGGGCCTCGGCCGCGCGCGCCTTGAGGGCGCCGAACGGATCGTCCGCGGGCGAGCGCGGCACGGAGTCGCTTCCCGCCGGGCCGTAGTCGAAATCGTGGTTGCCGATGGCGGCCGCGTCGTAGCCGAGCGCGTTGTAGGCCTGGACCACGGCCGCGCCCTCGCCGAGGTTGGACTCGAGGGTCCCCTGGAACATATCGCCCGCGTCCACGAGCAGCACCGCTCCCCCGTCGGCGGCCCGGGCCCGCCGGAGGTTGTCGAGGTAGCCCGCGAAGAGCGCGAGGCCCCCCTTCCCCCCGCGCGGCGAGACGCCCCCGTGCAGGTCGTTGGTGCCGACGAGGGAGAGCGTGACCGCGAGGACGGGCGCGAAAGCGGAAAACATCGGGCGAGTCTACATCCCGACCGCTACTTCATGAACCCGCTCTGGCCCGCCCCTTCGCCGCTGATTGCGTCGTTCGTGGGATCGTCCAGGGCCAGCACCGCCCGGACGGCCGGGGACAACGCCGCCTGGGTCTCCGGACGGAGAAGCGCCTTCTGATACTGCTGCTGAGGCTTGTCCCACCGGCAGTAGAACGCGTGGAGGGCGAGGCGGGGGCGGTCCGTGCGGTTGGCGGTCCCCCCGTGCCAGAGGTGGGAGTTCATCACCACGAGATCGCCGGCGCGGCCGGTGACCAGCACCTCGTCGGGATGGGGCTGCCGCGGATCGTCGAGGGCGTCCTGGGGCCGCCGCCCCCACCGGTGCGAGCCGGGCACCGCGCGCAACGCTCCGTTCTCGGGCGTGAAGTCGTCGAGCAACCACACGGTGTTGCAGACCCAGAATCCCTGCTCGTCGGGAAGCGCCCCCGCGTCGACGTGCAGGGGCTGGGCCTCCTCGCTCCGCGGGTTGGCGGAGCGCGCGTTCAGGCTGCTCAGCTTGAACCGAGGCCCGAGCACGTGGCCGACGTACTCCAGGACTTCCGGCTCCACGATGCACTCCAGGAAGACCTCGCCCTTGTCCGCGAGGTTGGCCAGTCGGCGGGCCCCTGGCTCCTGCTTGAACTCCCCCCCCGCACCGTCTCCTTCGGAGGCGAAGAGGGCTTCGATTCGATCCACGAGGGCCTGCCGACGCGCGGGCGCGATGAAGCCCTCGAGACGGACGAAGCCCCGCTCGTCGAGCAGACGGCTATGCGCTTCCGGCAAGGACTTCGTCATGGCCCGCTCCTGCCGCCGGTTTCGGGACGAATCCTATCAGCTTGCTGCGGCAGGGCGGGGCCGACCGGCGCCAAGGGAAGGCTATGATCAGCGCGCATGCTCCCGGGAGGTCTCGGGCGCGGACGGGCGGCCGCGCCGTTCGCGATCGCGCTCGCCCTCCTGGGGCCGCCCCTCTCCGGCGCGCCGACCAACCGGCTTCAGGTGGGAGGGGGCACGATCGAGGTCTCGATCGGTCCCGACGAGCCCAGCGTGGCCGAGGCCTCCCTGCTGCGCTGGGTGGAGCGGTGCGGGCGGACGGTCTCGTCCTACTTCGGCCGCTTCCCCGTGGACCGGGTCGACCTGGACGTGGTGACCGGGCGCGGCGGAAAGATCCGCAACGGGACCACCTGGGGCGGACGGCGACCGAGGACCCGGGTCTTCGTGGGCCGAGCGACGACGGAGCGCGACTTCGAGGCGGACTGGCTCCTCACCCACGAGATGGTGCACCTCGCGCTCCCGGAGATGGCCGACGAGCACCACTGGATCGAGGAAGGCCTCGCCACCTACGTGGAGTCGGTGGCCCGGGCCCGGATCGGCTGGCTCGAGCCGAAGGCGATGTGGCTCGGCCTGGCCGAGGGCCTTCCCCAGGGCCTCCCCCGGCGCGGCGACGGCGGGCTCGACGGCACGCGCGCGTGGGGACGGACGTACTGGGGCGGCGCGCTGTTCTGGCTGCTCGCCGACGTGGAGATCCGGGAGAACACGGGCAACCGGCGCGGGCTTGAGGACGCGCTCCGCGGCGTGTTGAAGGCGGGCGGCAACATCACCGTGAGCTGGCCCATCGAGCGCGCCCTCGACGCCGGCGACCGGGCGACCGGAGTGAAGATCCTCCGCGACCTCTACGCGCGCATGGGGCCGGCCGCGATGGACGTGGACCTGGACGCGCTCTGGAAGAAACTGGGCGTCGTGCGGGGCGCGGGCGAGGTGACGCTCGACGACCGGGCGCCGGGGGCGGCCATTCGCAGAGCCATCACCCGCTCTTCGGGGGCGGACTCCGAGCGGACCGTCGGATCGGCTAGGATCGCCCCGCCTTGAATAGATAAGGAGGCCCCATGTCCATCCGCCGGGTCGGCCTTCGTGCGTGCCTGGCCGTCACCACGTCGGTGGCCACCGTCGGCGCCGCGGAAAAGCGCCCGATCGCCGAGACCGACCTCTTCCGCTTCGTCTGGGTGGCGGATCCCCAGATCGCACCCGACGGCAAGCGGGTCGCCTTCGTCCGCGTGAGCGTCAACAAGAAGAAGGAAGGCTACGACACGGCGATCTGGGTGGTGCCCGCGGACGCTGGCGAGCCCGCTCACGCCTTCACGAGCGGGACGGATACGAACCCTCGCTGGTCGCCGGACGGGCGGTGGCTCGCCTTCAACCGCGCGATCGAGAAGGACGGCAAGCTCCAGCCGGCCCAGCTCTGGCTGCTCCCGACCCAGGGCGGCGAAGCCCGGGCGCTGACCGATCTGCCCAAGGGCGCAGGTCCCGCCGTGTGGTCGCCCGACGGCAAGACGATCGCCTTCACGAGCACCACCAGCGACAAGGACCTGGCGAAGAAGGACGCGAAGACGGAGCCGGGCAAGGAAGAGGAGCGGGAGAGCGACGTGCGCGTGATCACGCGGGCCGTGTATCGCCTCAACGGGACCGGCTACCTGGACCCTTCCCGTCCTTCCCACCTCTGGACGGTCGGCCTCCCCGACGACGGGACGATGCCCAAGCCGCGCCGGGTCACGAGCGGCCCTTTCTCCGAGGACAACCCGTCCTGGTCGCCCGACGGCCAGCGCCTCTACTTCACCTCGAACCGTACGAAGGAGCCCTACTACTCGGGTCCCGACACGGACGTTTTCTCGGTGCCCGTCGGAGGGCGGCGAGATCGTGAAGGCGGCCGACATCGACGGGCCCATCGGCGACTACGCGCTCTCTCCGGACGGCCGGCGCCTCGCCGGCATCGGCACCCTGAACGGCAAGCCCGCGCGCTCGTACGACCAGCCCGACCTCTTCGTGGGGGACGTCGGGCGGCGCCTCCGGTCAACCTGACCGCGGGCTACGACTACGACGTGGACGGCGGCGCCACCGGCGACCAGCGGGCGCCCCGGGGCGCCCAGCCCTCGTCTCCGGTCTGGGCGAGGGGACGCCATCATCGTCAAGACGTCCGAGAGGGGCCGGGTCAACCTGCAGCGGGTCGACCTCGCATCTCGGAAGGTCGAGCCCGTCACCGCAGGGCGACGAGGAGGTGATGGCCTACACCGCGACCCCGGACGCGTCGCGGTTCGCGATGGTCGTCTCCACCCCGACTTCCATCGGCGACCTCTTCGTGCTGGAGACGGCCACGAAGGAGCGGCGGCGCCTGACGCGGTTCAACGAGGAGCTCCTCGCGGAGCTCGACCTCACGCCGCCCGAGGAGCTCTGGTACACGAGCTTCGACGGCCGGAAGATCCACACCTTCGTGCAGAAGCCGCCCCGCTACGAGGCCGGTCAGAAGTACCCGCTGATCCTGAACATCCACGGCGGGCCGCACGCCGCCTACGGCTACACGTTCTTCCACGAGATCCAGTGGATGGCGGCCAAGGGCTACGTGGTCCTCTACCCGAACCCGCGCGGCAGCTCGGCCTACGGCCAGGAATTCGGCAACGTGATCCAGTACCGCTACCCCGGCGACGACTACAAGGACCTGATGGCCGGCGTGGACGAGCTGATCAAGCGCGGGCTCGTCGGACCCCAGGCGCATGGGCGTGACCGGCGGCAGCGGCGGCGGCGTCCTGACCAACTGGACGATCACCCAGACCGACCGCTTCGCCGCCGCCGTCTCGCAGCGCTCGATCGCGGACTGGGCGAGCTGGTGGTACACCGCGGACTTCACGCTCTTCACGCCGAAGTGGTTCCGGGGCGCGCCCTTCGAGCAGGCCACGGACTTCGCCGCCCGCTCTGCGATCACCCAGGTGGGTCGGGTCAAGACGCCGCTCATGTTGATCGAGGGCGAGGTGGACTGGCGCACGCCGCCGCCCGCGGGCGGCGAGCAGATGTTCCGCGCCCTCAAGTACCAGAAGAAGCCGACGGTGATGGTGCGTTTCCCCGACGAGAGCCACGAGCTCTCCCGCTCCGGCCGGCCCTGGCACCGGGTCGAGCGGCTGCAGCACATCGTGGGCTGGTTCGACAAGTACCTCCTCGGCCAGGGTGGCGAGGCCTACGAGACCCCTTAGCCTCGGTGCGCCGACGTTCACGAAAGTGAACGTCGGGCGCGGCCGCGGAGCGACGTGCGCGTATCATCCGTCTGCGTGACAATCCCGCTCCGACCCGCCGATCCGACTCGAACCGCGCTGGCCTTCCTGTGGCTCGCCCTCGCCTCGAGCTGTTCCGCGGGCCCGAACCCCGCGGCCGTGCCCGCTCCCAGCCCCGCCTCTCCCGCCGCCAGCACCGGCCCGCCGCCCGCGGGTGAGCGCGTCTTGTTCGTGGGCAACAGCCTGACTGATGGGAACGACCTCCCGCTCGTAGTCGAGGCGCTCTCCGCGGCCGGTGGTCGGCCGCTCAGCACCGAGAAGGTCACGTACGGGGGGGTGAGCCTCGAGGACCACTGGGGCCTCAAGACCCAGGACCGCATCGCGGCCGGAGGATGGCGCTACGTCGTGCTGCAGCAGGGACCGTCCGCGCTGCCTGAGAGTCGGGTGAATCTGCGGGAATGGACCGCCCGGTTCGATGCCGTGATCCGCCGCGCCGGCGGCATCACCGCGCTTTACATGGTGTGGCCGGAGAGCTTTCGCCGCGAGGCGTTCCCGCAGGTGAGCGACTCGTACCGGCTGGCCGCGCAGGACGTGGGCGGCATCCTTCTGCCCGCCGGCGACGCCTGGATCGCGGCCTGGCGCCGCAAGCCCTCCCTCGTCCTCTACGGGCCCGATGGCTTCCATCCCACCTTTGCCGGATCCTACCTGGCTGCACTCACCATCTACGCAGGACTGACCGGAGGCTCGCCCGTCGGCCTGCCGAGCCGGCTGCACCTGCGCAACGGCGCCAACGTGGAGGTCGACGCCCAGGACACCCCCGTGCTCCAGGCGGCGGCGGAGGAGGCCACGGGGAGACCCTAGCCAGAGTTGTTGCCTGCGCCTCGCGTGAGGACAACATCTTCTTGCGTTGCTCCCCGTGGACAACTCTGTCCAGACGGAGTTGCTTCAAGTACCACTTGAGCTTCCTTCATCCCTGCGGGTCGCCGGCTGCAAGGCGGCGGTACCCCCGGCGGGTCACGCTCCGAGGCGCGGGACCGGTCCCCGTGATTCCGAAAGCCTGACCGCCAGGTACGCCGACAAGGCGAGGAGAGCCGGCGCCGTCCGCCACGCCCGGGAAGTAGCCTCTCCGCGACACGGCCATCGTGACGTGGCCGATTCCGTTGCCCAGCTCGAGCAGTGTCCAGAACCAGGCGAACGCGCGGCCCGACGCGTGCCCGGGCCGGACGCGGGCGAAGTAGCACCAGGCGCCGAAGAGCACCAATGCGACGTTGGCGATGGCGAATCCCGTCGCCAGGTCCCTGCTGAACAACCCGCTCACGAGCCGCGCGGGGAGGAAGACGTCGAACAGGCGGAAGACGAACTCCTCGATCGAATGAGCGGCCTGGGCGACGATCAGGCCTAGGAAGGCCGCGCGAGCCCGGGTATCCACGTCGGCCTCAGGCTTGGCCGTCCTTCGCGACCGTCTATCACCTCACCGCGCCGGGGGCCGCGCCTTCAGGAACGCCTCGAGCTCCTCGAGCTTCCAGGGCGCCTTGGCGGACAGACGGACGAGGCCCGTCTCCGTGAGCAGGAACGAGTCTTCGATCCGCACCCCGATGTCCCAGTACTTGCGGGCCACCGGCCGGACCTTCTCGATGAAGGCCTGGTTCTCGGGCGTCTTCTCGAGGTCGTCGAGCGCCTTCTCGCGCACGTAGATGCCGGGCTCGATGGTGAAGGCCATGCCCGGCTCCAGCCGGCGCCGGTAGTCCCCTACGTCGTGGACGTCCATGCCGATCCAATGGCAGACCCCGTGGGTGGCCCAGGTGCGGAACTGGTCGCCCTTGACGTCGGTGACGAGGCCCAGCCGGAGGAGGCCCTCCTTGATCGTCTCCGCCACCGCCTTCTCCACGTCGTAGGTGAGATTGCCGGCCACTGCAGCCCGCGTCCCCGCGTCCTGGGCGGCGAGCGCGACCCTGTAGATCTCGCGCTGCTCGGGGGTGAACACGCCGCCGATGGGGTAGGTGCGCGTGATGTCCCCGGTCAGGCCCTGGTAGCTGGCGGCGGCATCGAGGAGGAGCAGGTCGCCCTCCTTCATCTGCCGTCCCGACTTGCCGTAGTGGAGGATGGTGGCGTTGGGACCGCTGGCCACGATCGACGGGTAACCCCAGCTCATCGCCCCGTTCGCGAGGTAGACCTCCTCGAGGGCGGCCTCCACCTCGTACTCCCAGCGTCCGGGGCGCGCCGTCCGCATGGCCGCGAGGTGGGCTTCGCTCGAGATCTCGACGCTCCGCGTGAGCACCTTGCGCTCGTAGGCCGTCTTCACCTGTCGGAGGCCGGACACGAGATCGGTCGCGTCCACGACCTGGATCCCCGTGCTCCGCTCGCGCACCGCCCGCGCAAACTCGAGGACGGGGGTGAGCGGCTCCTTCGGTCCCGGTCGCGGGCCGAGGACGAGGGCCATCCGGCCCCCTCCACCCCGCAGCGCCTCGAAGAAAGCGTCGTACTCGTCGTTGAGGACGCCCGGGCGGCGGGGATAGGCGGTGCGGTTCAGCATGTTGGCGAGGAAGACGTCCAGCTCGGAGGCGAGGTGGACGTCCTCGATGCCGCTCTGGACCTTCGCCTCCTCCTTGGTCAGGCTGTGCCCCTGCCAGTGCTCGCGGCGCGGGTTGGGGTCGCGGACGAACAGGATCTCGCGCTTCGTCTTGTTGCCGGGCATGAGGACGAGGGTGGTGTCCTCCTGGTCGAGGCCGGTCAGGTAGAGCTGGTTGCTGTCCTGGCGGTACTCGTAGTCCACGTCCAGCGAGTACACGCGCGGGGGCGAGCTGAAGAGCACGAACATCGTGTCCGGGGAAAGCTTCTCCAGGAGCCGGACGCGGCGGGCCTTCAAGTCTTCCTGGAGCTCTCCCGCTCGCGCGGAAGCGGCGGGAAGGACGGCCACGAGCAGCGACAAGGCAGCGGCGAGTCTCGACATGTCGGCCTCCAGGGAAACGGACGAACGCTATCCCGCACCAGGGCGGCGGTCAAACGACAGTTGACGGCCCGGCGCTCCTTCCGCACACTCGATGCGTCACAAGGAGGCGATCGATGCGACTGGCTCCTGGCGCGGCGAGCCTGACCCTGGGCCTGGGCCTGGCCCTCGCTCTCCACGCCGGGGCCGGGGAGCCGGCTCTTTCCAACTGGCCCGCCTTCCGTGGCCCCGGCGCGCGCGGTGTCGCGGACGGCGCCCCCACGCCGACGAAGTGGGACCTCGCCAAGGGCGAGAACGTGCGATGGACCACGCCCCTCCCGGGTCTCGGCCACGCCTCGCCCGTCGTTTGGGGCGACAGCGTCTTCGTGACCACCGCCATTCGCGAGGGCGGCAGCGCGTCGCTCAAGGTGGGCCTCTACGGCGACATCGATGCGGCCGACGACGACGGCATCCAGCGCTGGGTCGTCTATCGCCTCGACCGGGCCACGGGCAAGATCGTCTGGGAGCGCACGGCCTACGAGGGCAAGCCCCGCCAGCGGCGGCACCCCAAGTCCACCCACGCCAACTCGACGCCGGCCACCGACGGGAAGCGCGTGGTCGTCCTCTTCGGATCCGAAGGCCTCTACTGCTACGACTTCGAGGGACGCCTCGTGTGGAAGAAGGACCTGGGCGTCCTCCAGGCGTCCTTCTTCAGCGTGCCCGAGGCCCAATGGGGCTTCGGCAGCTCGCCCGTCATCGACGACGGCGTCGTCTACGTGCAGGCCGACGTGCTGAACGGAGGCTTCCTCGCCGCCTTCGACGTCAAGGACGGCCGGGAGATCTGGCGCACGGCCCGCCAGGACGTGCCCACCTGGAGCACCCCCACCCTCCACGACCTCGGCGACCGCAAGCTCGTCCTCGTGAACGGGTGGAAGCACGCCGGCGCCTACGACGCCCGCACCGGGCGCGAGGTGTGGAAGCTCCGCGGCCAGGGCGACATCCCCATCCCCACTCCCTTCGTGGCGGAGGGCCTCGTCTTCATCACGCAGGCCCACGGGCCCGGCTCGCCGATCTACGCCGTCAAGGTGGAGGCCCAGGGCGACGTGACGCTTCCCGACGGCGCGCGCTCGGGCCCGTTCGTGGCCTGGAGCGTCGACCGCGGGGGCGCCTACATGCCCACACCCCTCGTCTACCGCGGCCTGCTCTACCTCTGCCGCCACAACGGCGTGCTCACCGTGTTCCGGGCGCGCACCGGGGAGAAGCTGTACGAGCAGAGGCTGGGCACGGGAAGCACCGGCTTCACCGCCTCGCTGGTGGCGGGGGACGGCAAGGTCTACGTGAGCAGCGAGGACGGCGACGTGTACGTGCTCAAGGCCGGCGAGACCTACGAGATCCTGGCCACCAACTCGATGGGCGAGGTGGTCCTGCCCACCCCCGCGATCGTGGACGGAACGCTATTCTTCCGCACCCGATCGCGGGTGGTGGCGGTGGGCGAGCGGCCGGGGGCACCTTCCCGTTAGGCGGCGGTCCGGGCCCTCCGCCTACTCCTGCCGCAGCGCGATCGCGGGGTCCACGCGGGTGGCGCGCCAGGCCGGCCACACGCAGGCGAGCGCGGACACTGCGGCGAGGACCCCACAGACGGCGGCGATGAGGCGAGGGTCCATGGGCTGCACGCCGTAGAGCAGGCTCCGGATCGATTGGGCGAGGGCGAGGGCGCCCCCGAGGCCGACCGCCAGTCCGCCCCCGATGATGACCAGGCTCTCGCGGGCGACGAGGGCGAAGATCCCTCGGGCCGTGCTGCCGAGGGCCATGCGGATGCCGATCTCCTGCGTGCGCAGCGAGACGAGGTAGGCGAGCACGCCGTAGAGCCCGACCGCAGCGAGGAGAAGGGCGAGGACGCCGAAGCCCACCGCGAGGAGCACGGGCGACCGTCGCGAGACGAGGGAATCGTCGATGCGCTCGCTCATGCTGTGCACGTCGTCGAGAGGAAGCTCGGGGTCGAGCTCGCGGACCGCGGTCCGCAGCGATGCAACGAGCCCCGAAGGATCGGCGACGGCGCGGACGGCGAGCGTGAACCCCGACTCCGGAGACTGCGGGTACGGGAAGTAATAGGCGCCGGCGCGCTCGTCGGGATCCACGAGCGCGCGCTGCTTCACGCTGCCCACCACGCCCACCACCGTGAACCATCGCGCGTCCTTGTCGGGATGGAGCAACCCCTCCGTGCTGCCCGGCTGCCACATCCGCTTCCCGACGGCGCGGCCGTTCGGCCAGAAGCGGCGGGCCAGGCGCTCGTCCACGATGATCACGGGGGCCGAGCCCTCGCGGTCCTGCTCCTCGAACCGCCTCCCCTCGCGCAGGGGGATCCCCATGGCTTCGAAGTAGCCGGGGGTGACCACGACGCTCGTGGGGGAGATCAGGGACTCCCCGGGCGTCATCACGTAGTCCTCGGCAAGGATCACGCTGTCGCTGTTGCGGTCCCCGAGGGGAATCGAGTCGGTGGCCCCCGCGGCGAGCACGCCGGGCAGGGCCCGGACCCTCGCGAGGGCGCGGTCCATGAACGTCCGTCGCTCCGCCTCGCCCGGGTACCGCGCCCGGGGCAGGGCGAGCGAGCCGGTCATGACCTGGGTGGCCACGAAGCCCGGATTCACGGCCAGCACCTGCCGAAAGCTCGCGAGGAGCAGGCCCGCGCCCATGAGGAGGACGAGCGCGAAGGCGACCTGTGCGGCCACCAGGCCCTTGCGCCACAGACGCGCCGCCCGGCCCGCGCTGCCCGTGCGGCCCTCTCCGTGGAAGACGGCGCTCGCGTCGGTGCGCAGCGCGTGGGCGAGCGGGATCGCGCCCACACCGGTCCCGACGAGCAGGGAGAGGGCGAAGATGAAGACCACTGCTCGCGCGTCCAGGGAGACCTCGCCGGCGCGCGGGAGCCGGTCGAGGCTCAGGGCCCCCAGGGTGCTCAAGCCCCAGAAAGCCAGCAGGAGGCCCAGGAGGGCGGCGGCCGTGCTCAGGAGCAGGCTCTCCACGATGAGCGGGCGCGCCATCTGCAAGGGTCCCGCGCCCAGGGCGAGGCGGGTGGCGAGCTCCCGAAGGCGCACGCCGGAACGGGCGAGGGCGAGGTTCGCCACGTTCAGGGCGCCGATGAGGAGCACGAAGGCGACGCCGCCCCACAGGAGGAGGAGCGTGCCCTTGATCTCGCGTACCACCTCGTCCCGGAGCCGGACCACGCGCGTGTGGAAGCCGGCGTTGATCAGGATGGTCTTCATCTCCGGGAAGCGCTCGAGGTTGGCGGCGTTGAGGGCGTCGACCTGGGCCTGCACCTGCTCCCGGGTGGCCCCGGGCTTCAGCCGGCCGATCATCTCGTAGTTGTTGCTGTGCCGGGTGTTCTTCTGCTCCGGCGTGAAGGCCAGCGGCTGCCACAGCCGGACCTCGGGGTCCAGGAACACGAAATTCCTGGGCATGATCCCGACGACGGTATAGAGCTCCCCGGAGAGCCGAACGTCCTTGCCCACGATCGAAGGCTCGCCCCCCAGGCGCCGCCAGAGAGCGTCGCTCAAGATGATCTTGCGCTCGCGGCCCGGCTCTCCTTCGTCCTCCGTGAAGTTGCGACCGAAGGCGGGAGCCGTCCGGAGCAGCCGGAAGAAGGAAGGGGTCACGCGCAAGGTGCGGACCGTCTCCACCGACCCGCTTTCTCCGACCGCCGCCGCCCGGGTCTGGTAAAGCGCCTGCTCCTCGAAGACCGAGAGGTCCCGGAGCCGGTCGAAGTAGTCGCCGGCGCTGGTGACCGCCCGCTCCACTCCCGCCTTGGGGTAGCTGTTGTAGAGGAGGAGAATGCGGTCCGAATCGGGCACGGGCAACGGCTGGAGGACGATGGCGTTCACCACCGTGTACACCGCGGCGTTGGCCCCTATGCAGATGGCGAGCGTGGCGAGGGCGGTCAGGGTGAAGCCCTTGTCCTTGAAGAGCTGCCGGGCCCCGAAACGGACGTCGCGGAGCAGCGATTCCATGGGCAGTCCTTTCCTGTCCTGTGCGGAGTGAACGCAGGGGAACGATACCAGGTTCCAGGAACTCTCCGGTTTCCGCTTGGCTTAGAATGCTCCCGCCAAGGAGTGGAACCATGAAAGTTGCCTTGATGCTTGGACTCGTGGCGGCCACGGCGTCCGCCCAGACCACCACCCACAAGCACTACGAGGAGTCGGAAGCGGCGAGCAAGCCCGGCCCCGGCGGAGAGCTGGCCCCCCGGCTCCAGAACCTCGGCACGCACACGTTCAAGGTCACGACGCAAGTCGAAGCAGGCCCAGCTGTTCGTCAACCAGGGCGTCAACCTCGCCTACGGCTTCAACCACGCGGAGGCGGGGCGCGCCTTCCGCGAGGCGGCCCGTCTCGACCCGAGCTGCGCGATGGCGTACTGGGGCCAGGCGCTGGTGCTGGGGCCGAACATCAACGCGCCGATGACCCCGGACGACGAGCCCAAGGCCTACGAGGCCGGCCCAGAAGGCGGTGGCCCTGAAGGCGAAGGCCTCGCCACGCGAGCGGGCCTACATCGACGCGCTGGCCCAGCGCTACTCGGGCGACGCCGAGGACCGCGCGGCGCGCGACCGCGCCTACGCGGAGGCGATGCGCGACGTCGTGAAGCAGTTCCCGGACGACCTCGACGCCGCCACGCTCTACGCGGAGGCGCTCATGGACCTGCGGCCGTGGAACTACTGGATACCGCGACGGGCAACCCTACGCGGAAACGGGCGAGATCGTGTCGAACCTGGAGAAGGTGCTCGCGCGGAACCCCAACCATCCCGGTGCGCAACCACTACTACATCCACGCCATGGAGGCGAACACGCCGGGGAAGGCGGAGGCCGCGGCGGACCGCCTGCTCAGCTGATGCCGGGGGCGGGCCACATGGTGCACATGCCCTCGCACATCTACCAGCGCGTGGGCCGCTACGCCGACGCCGCCGCCGTCCAACCAGGCCGGCGATCGTGGCCGACGAGGACTACATCACGCAGTGCCGGGCCCAGGGCCTCTACCCGATGGCCTACTACCCGCACAACATCCACTTCCTCTGGTTCGCCGCGAGCGCGGACGGGCGGAGCCAGCTCGCGATCGAGTCGGCCCGCAAGACCGCCTCGAAGGTCAGCGACGAGCTCCTCGACCCAGCTCCCGCTCCTGGCGCGGCTTCCGCATCGTCCCCTAGTACGCCCTCACCCGCTTCGGTCAGTGGGACGAGATGCTCAAGGAGCCCGCCCCCGGCGAGACAGTTCCTCTACCTGCAGGGCATGTGGCACTACGCGCGCGGGCTCGCCTTCCTGGGCAAGGACCAGCCCGACGACGCCGACAGGAGCTGGCCGAGGTGCGCCGCATCGCCGCGGACAAGGCGCTCGACTATCCGATGTTCTCGCCCAACACCGCGGCCGCCATCTTTTCGATCGCCCCCGAGGTCCTGGCCGGGGAGATCGCGGCCCGGCGCAAGAACTACGACGAGGCGATCGCCCACCTGGACCGCGCGGTTCGCCTGGAGGACGAGCCTCGTCTACACGGAGCCGTCGGAATGGCACTACCCGCCGCGGCTCGCCCTCGGCGCCGTCCTGCTCTCCGCCGGCCGGGCCAAGGAAGCGGAGACGGTCTACTGGGAGGACCTGCGGCGGAACCGCGACAACGGCTGGGCGCTCTTCGGCCTCGCCCAGGCCCAGCGCGCCCAGGGCCGCGCGGACGAGGCCGCGGCCACCCAGACCCGCTTCGAGAAGGCGTGGGCCCGCGCCGACGTGAAGCTGGGGAGCTCACGCTTCTGAGAGCGGAGCCTCCGTGCGTAGTTGACCCGAAGGACAGGAGAAACACGATGAAACGCCTGCGTCTCGTCGCCCTGCTCATGGCCTGCGGCCTCGCGGTGGCCGCGCCCCGATGGTCCACGGACAGCAAGAAGGAGTCCGGCCGGGCCCGGATCTCCATCTACCGCATCGCCCCCGGCAAGCATCTGGACTTCCTGAAGTGGATGGCCACCCAGGACGAGGTGGCCAAGGAGGCGGGGATCGCCACCATCCAGCTCTACGCCCACCTCGACGGCGACAGCTGGGACTACATCGGGATCGGGCCCGTCACCACCCCCGAGCAGGACAAGAAGACGGACGAGATCGCGGCCCGCAAGGGGTTCAAGACCGGCTTCCTCGCCGCGCTCGAGTTCCGCCAGTACATCGCCTGGCACACGGACACGTTCGCGGTGGGGCCCACGAGCGCCTCGGAGCTGATCGCGCAGGCGGCGAAGTAGGGGCGAGAGGGGTGAGCACACACGCCAAGCTACGCCCGCGGAGCCGCCGCGACGTCCGCGCGACCGAGCCGCAGGCCGAGCTGCGCAGCCTGTACGCCACCGCCCCCGTCGGCCTCTGCTTCTTCGACACCAACCTGCGCTACGTCGACATCAACGAGCGCCTCGCGGCCATCAACGGGCTGCCGGTGGCTCGCCACATCGGCCGGACGTTGCGGGAGGTGGTCCCGCAGCTGGCGGATGCGCTCGAACCGGTCTTTCGACAGGTGTTGAGCACCCAGGAGCCCACCCTCGACCGGGAGCTCCGCGGCACCACGACGGCCGACCCCGGCGTGGAGCACACGTGGCTGGCCAGCTACTACCCGGTGAGCGACGAGCGGGGCAAGGTCAGGGGTGTCAGCGTCGTCGTCCAGGACATCACCGATCGCAAACGCACCGACGAAGCGCTGCGCAAGGCGTATGAGTCACTGCAGCAGCGAGAGGCGTTCCTGCGCACGATCGGCGACCGGCTGCCGAAGGCCATGTTCTTCCGCGTCGTGCACGAGCCCGACGGCTCATTTCGTTTCACCTACGCCAGCGAGGGGCTGAAGGAAGTCGCCGGCATCGCGCCCGAGCATCTGTTCGCGCACCCCACCGCCCTCACCGATCAGATCGTCGCGGAGGATCAGCCCCACTTCTGGGAAGCCATCGCGAGATCCCTCCGGTCGCTGTCTCCCCTCGACGAGGTGTGCCGCATGCGAGGGCCGGACGGCCTCGTCCGTTGGTGTCACTTTCGATCGGGGGTGCGCCCGCTGTCCGACGGCGCCATCGCGTGCGAGGGCATCCTGCTGGACATCACGACCCACAAGCAAGTCGAGGAAGACCTTCGGGAGACCCAGCTCGAGGTGCAGGCGAGCCGGCTCGAGCTGGCTCACGTGTCCCGGGCGACCATGCTGGGCGAGATCGCGGCCTCCCTGGCGCACGAGCTGAGCCAGCCGCTGGCCGCCATCCTCAACAACGCCCAGGCCGCCCAGCGCCTGATCGCCACCGACCGGATGCCCCCGGAGGAGTTGGCGGAGATCCTGGCCGACATCGTGGAGTCGGACAAGCGCGCCGGGGAGGTGCTCCACCGACTGCGGGGCTGGCTCAACCGGGACCGGCCCTCGCGGCAGCGGCTCGGGGTCAACCAGGTCATCCGGGACGTGGAGCACCTGATGCGCAGCGAGCTCATCGTGCGCCAGGTTCTCTTGACCACCGAGCTGGGGAGCGGGATGCCGGACGTGGTCGCCGATCGCGTCCAACTCCAGCAGGTGCTCCTGAACCTGGCCCAGAACGCGATCCAGGCCATGTACGACCGGCCCGCCGCCGAGCGTCAGCTCGTCATCCGGACATCGCAGGACGAAGGGGGGGTACAGGTCGCGGTTTCCGACCGCGGAACCGGCATCCGCCCCGAGCACATGGACCGGCTGTTCGACCCGTTCTTCAGCACGAAAGCGGCCGGGTTGGGCATGGGCCTCCGGATCTGCTCCTCGATCCTCCAATCCCATGGGGGGCGGATCTGGGCCGCCAACAACGCGGACGTCGGGGCGACTTTCCACTTCATCCTGCCGGGCAGCGGAGAAGGTGGCGGATGAGCGGGCCGTCCCGCTCGTGCTGGCCACGCTCGCCGCGGCCTGCGCGAGCCCGCGACCGGCACGCGCGCCCGCACCCGTGGCCCCTCTCGCCCCAGCTTCCACCGCTCCGGCTAGATTCCCGCAGAGCCCGACCGGGTTCGAGGCATCGGTCAAGCCCATCCTGGTGTCGAGCTGCATGCCCTGCCATTTTCCGGGAGGCAAGATGTACACGAGCCTCCCGTTCGACGATCCCGCGACCGTGGCCGGGCACTCCGAGGGCGTCCTGCGTCGGATCAAGGATCCGGACAACAAGAAGGCACTCGACGCCTGGCTGAGTCCGCTCCTGGTGCAGGGCCTCCACCACCGCGATCCGCTCCTCGCGGACGGCGGCGAGGGCGCGGCTGACTAGGCCGCCGCGCGGAACACCCGCACGTCGTAGCGGACGAAGCGCGGGAGCAGGGCGCCGCACACGAGCACGCCCAGGACGCAGAGGACGCCCCCGGAGACGACGGAGGCCTTGACCCCGAAGAGCGCGGCCACCGCCCCCGCCTCCACGTGCCCGAGGAGCGGACCGCTCATGTAGCTCACCATCTCGATGCCGGCGAGCCGCCCCCGCAGGGCGTCGGGGATGGTCTGGTTCCACATCGTCTGGCGGAAGATCGCGCTCACCGCGTCCGCGCCGCCGGCGAGGGCAAGGAAGCCGAGGGCCGGGCCCAGGCTCCGGCAGTAGCCGAAGGCCACGATGGCGAGCCCCCAGGCAGTGGCCGCGAGCATGACGGCCAGGCCGTGGTGGTGCACCCTGGGCGTCCAGCGGGAGGTGAGGCTCGCGGCGAGGGCCCCCGCCGCGGGGGCGGCGTAGAGCGCGCCGAGCACGGGGGGTCCTCCCAGGCCGTCGGAGATCGCCGGGAAGAGGGCGAGCGGCATGCCGAAGATCATGGCCACGAAGTCCACCACGTACGTGCCGATCAGCTCCTGCCGGCTCCGCGCGTAGCGGAAGCCCTCCGCCACCGCGCGCAAGGCCGGCTGATCGGACCCCTGCGGGGCGGGGACGGTGCGCACCGCCAGGAAGCTGAGCAGCGAGACGAGGAAGGTCAGCGCATTGGCCCCGTAGGCGGCCACCGGACCCAGGTGCCCCAGGAGAAGGCCGCCCACGGCGGGACCCGCGATCATGCCCACGCTGCCGCGGAACGAAGAGAGCGCGGCCGCGGCCGGGATCTCATCCGCGTCCACGAGGCGCGGGGTGAGCGCGTCCAGGGACGGCCGCTGAAGACCATGGAGCCCCGACATGATCGCGGCGGCCACGTACAGGAGCGCGACCGAGGGCCGGGCGGAGGCCGCGTTCAGCAGGAGGATCCCGCAGCCTCCGAGGAGCCCGAGCTCGGTCAGGATCGCCATCCGCCGGCGGTCGACGGAGTCGGCGAGGGCGCCGCCCACGAAGGCAGTGACGAGCAGGGGCAGGAGCTCCGCGAGACCGAGGAGGCCGACGGCGAGGCTGGAGCCGGTGAGGCGGTAGGTCTGCCAGGGCACCGCGACGTACGTGATCATGCTGCCCAGAAAGGAGACGAACTGGGCGGCGTACAGCCACCGGAAGTCGGGGTGGCGCCGGAGCGGCCGGAGGTCCACGCTTCAGGGCGTGGCCGCGGGCGTGCCGAAGCAGTACAGCGCCCCGCGGGTACGCAGGTAGATCCGGCCGTCCGCGAGGGCGGGGGTGGCCGTCACCTCTTCCTCGAGGTCTCCCGAGAAGAGAGCTTCCTGGCCGCCTCCCGCCCGCAGGACGGAGACGATGCCGGTGCGGCTGACGAAGTAGACCTTGCCGTCGCCCGCGACGGGCGAGGCGTAGTACTGGTCGACCGCGTCGCGCAGCCGGCCCTGCTTGAGCACCGCGCCGGTGGCGGGATCGAGTGTGGTGAGGATCCCCCCGTCGTTGATCATGTAGAGCACGCCGCGGTAGAGCAGCGGCGTGGGGAGCTGGGGGACCGAGCGCTGGTACTTCCACACGAGCCCGCTCCGGCCCACGTCGCCCTTGCCCCCCAGGCGGAAGGCGAGAAGGCCGTTCTCCGCGCTCATCATCACCTGGTTCGTCTTCCATTCCGTCTCGGACACGACGCCGTCCTTGTCGAGGTCGATGAAGTCCCAGTAGTCGCTCGTGACCTTGTCCGCCTCCGCCTTCGTCACGCGGCCGTCCTTGTCCGCGTCGCGCGCGGCCTGCCACTCCGCGAACGGGGGGAGCTCGGGATGGCGGCCGGGCTCGTTGAGCGGGCTGCTGTAGCCCACCACGTAGACCGTCTCCTCCCCCAGCACCGCTCCGGACTTCATCTCGGAGGGCAGGCCGCTCGCCCACCAGACGATTCCGCCGGTTTTCGCATCGTAGGCGTCGAGGCGGAGCGACCCGGGAGCAAGGATCTGCTTCGGCCCGTCCCTGGGCGCGTGGACGATCGGCGTGGAGTGCCCGGAGAATGCTTCGGGCCGCGGCGTGCGCCAGCGCTCCTTCCCCGTGTCCGCATCGAAGGCGGCGGCGAAGGAGCCGTGGGACTGGTCGCACACGACCACCACGAGGTCGTCGACGAGGATGGGCGAGCCGCCCATGCCATAGACGTTGTCGAAGGGCCCCAGCGGCCGCCGCCAACGCTCGCGGCCTTCGTGGTCGTAGGCCACGAGGCCGTAGTCTCCGAAGAACACCACCAACTGACGGGCGTCGGCGGCGGGGCTGGCCGAGGCGGGGCCGTTGCGGCGGTCGAGGTTCTCCCGGCGCGGGCGGGGCGCCTCGCGGCGCCAGCGCTCGCGCCCGTCCGACCGGCGCAGGCAGAGGGTGAAGAGCAGATCCCCCTCGGCCGCGGTCAAGTAGATGCTGTCACCGAAGAGGACGGGCGAGGAATGGCCCGGAGCGAGGGCCGTCTTCCACACCACGTTGCGGGCGGGTCCGATCTCGGCGGGGAGCCCCGGCGCCTCCGCCACCCCCGCACCGTTCGGCCCGCGAAAGCGGGGCCAGTCCCCCGCTTCGAGAACTGCTCCCGAGAGAAACAGCAGGCCGACACATGCTCGATGCACCATGGGGGCCGATTGTATCCGGCCGTCGAGCGGCGCGGGGGGGCACCGCGTCTACGCGGTCAGCGCCCCGTCCAGCGCGGTGGACGCTTCTGCAGGAAGGCGTCGATGCCCTCCGCCGCGTCCTCGGTCGTCATGTCGCGGGCCATGACCTCGGCCGCGTACTCGTAGGCGGCCTCGATGCCGAGCTCGGCCTGCTCGTAGAACATCCGCTTGCCGCTGGCGACCGCGGCCGGGCTCTTGGCCGCGATGGAGGCGGCCAGGCGGTCGACCTCCTCGTCCAGGCGGTCCGCGGGCACCACGCGGTTCACGAGGCCCCGCCGCTCGGCGGCCCGCGCGTCGACGAAATCGCCGGTGAGGAGCATCTCCAGCGCGTGCTTGCGGCCGACCTGGCGAAAGAGCGCCACCCCGGGGGTGGAGCAGAAGAGGCCGACGTTGATGCCGGACACGGCGAAGGTCGCGCCCTCCGCGGCCACCACGAGGTCGCACATGGCCACGAGCTGGCACCCGGCGGCGGTGGCGAGGCCGTGCACGCGCGCGATCACGGGCTGGGGCAGACGCCGCAGGGTCAGCATCATCCGGCTGCATTGCTGGAAGAGGGCCTTGAGCGCGGCGCGATCACCGATCGCGCGCATCTCCTTCAGGTCGTGGCCCGCACAGAAGGCGGTGCCCGCGCCGGCGAGAACCACCACGCGGACGGCGGGATCCTTCTCGATCGCCTCGAGGTGCCCCTGCAGCGCCTCGATCATGCCTCGGGAGAGCGCGTTGAGCTGGCGCGGGCGGTTCAGGGTCAGCCCGGCCACTCCCCCGCGGTCCTTACGAAGGACGATGTCGGCAGAGGCCGGATCCGTGACGGCGGCGCCCAGGGACGTTCCTCCTACTCGATCGCCGACGTGGAGCGGACCTGCTGCCGCAGCAGGAACTTCTGGATCTTCCCGGTCGAGGTGCGGGGCAGGGGGGCGAACACCACGACCTTCGGCGCCTTGAAGTGGGCGAGCCCGGCGCGGCAATGCTCGATGATCTCGCTCTCCGTGGCCTTCGCCCCGGGCCGGAGCTCGACGAAGGCGCAGGGCGTCTCTCCCCACTTCGGGTCGGGCTGGGCCACCACCGCGCAGGCGAGCACGGCCGGATGCCGGTAGATCACGTCCTCGACCTCGAGGGACGAGATGTTCTCGCCTCCCGAGATGATGATGTCCTTGGAGCGGTCCTTGATTTTCACGTAGCCGTCCGGCTGTATCACCGCGAGATCGCCGCTGTGGAACCAGCCGCCGGCGAAGGCCTGCTCCGTGGCCGTGGGGTTCTTCAGGTAGCCGCGCATGACGAGGTTGCCGCGGAACATCACCTCCCCCATCGTCTCCCCGTCCGGGGGGACGGGCTGCATGGTCGCGGGGTCCATGACCGTCATCCCCTCCTGCAGCAGGTAGCGCACGCCCTGCCGGCCGTTGCGCTCGGCCCGCCCTCTCGTGTCGAGGGCTTCCCACTCGCCTTGCCGGGCGCACACGGAGGCGGGGCCGTAGGTCTCGGTGAGGCCGTAGACGTGGGTGAGGGCGAAGCCGATGCGCTCCATGCCCTCGATCATGGCCGCGGGGGGAGCGGCCCCCGCGACGAGCGCGTGGACCCGGTGCGCGATCCCCGCCCTCTCCGCCTCCGGGGCGTTGACCAGGCTCATGTGGACGATGGGAGCGCCGCAATAGTGGGTGACCCGGTGCTCACGGATCAACCGGAAGACATTTGCCGGCTCCACCTTGCGCAGGCAGATGCTCGTCCCCACGTTGGCCGCGAGCGACCAGGGAAAGCACCAGCCGTTGCAGTGGAACATGGGCAGCGTCCAGAGATAGACGGCGTGCGGGGGCATCCCCCAGGTCAGGATGTTGCCGAGCGCGTTGAGGTAGGCGCCGCGGTGGTGGAAGACGACGCCCTTGGGGTTGCCGGTGGTCCCCGAGGTGTAGTTGAGGGCGATCGCCTGCCACTCGTCGTCCGGACCCGCACCCGTGAACGCCGCATCCCCGTCGGCGAGCAGCGCTTCGTAGTCCTTGTCGCCCAACCGGCGGCCGGGGCCCGTGTATTCGGGGTCGTCCACGTCGACCACGACCGGCTTCCGCTCCACCAGGGCCAGGGCCTTCTCGATGGTGGGCGAGAACTCGCGGTCGGTGAGGAGCACCCTGGCTTCCCCGTGCTGGAGCATGAAGGCGATGGCCTCGGGATCGAGACGCGTGTTGAGCGCGTTGAGCACCGCCTGCGCCATCGGCACCCCGAAGTGCGCCTCGTACATCTCCGGGGTGTTGGACAGCATCACGGCCACCGTGTCGCCCTTCCCCACCCCGAGGCGGACGAGGGCGGAGGCGAGCCGCCGGCAGCGCGCCGCAGTCTCCGCCCACGTGAAGCGCCGGCGCCCGTGCACCACCGACGCGCGCCGCGGAAACGTGTGGGCCGCCCAGGCCAGGAAGGAGAGGGGCGTGAGGGGGGCGTAGTTGGCCGCGTTCCGGTCGAGCGCGACCTCGTACGGGTTCATCGCGGAGGCCATCGTACACCCGGCTACCGTCAATGCTTGTGGGCCTCCGGAGACGGCGTCGCGCCCGGCGCGGGGCTCGCGGCGCGCATCGTATGGCCCTTGGCCGTGTTCTGGATCGACATCACACGCCAGCCGTCCCCCGCGCGCTCGAAGATCACGGTCGCCACGCCGGGACGGGCGTGCTCGATCGCGCTCAGCGTCCATTCGAAACGGGCCCAGGCGGCGTCTCCCTTGCCGCCGGTCGTGACGTCGGCGATCTCGAGATGGGGCTTCTGGGCGCCGCCGAAGATCCGGGTGAAGAGCCGCATCACGCGCTCCTTGCCGGAGAAGACGGCGCCGTCGTCGGCGATGTACACGGCGTCGGGGGCGAGGGCGGCGTCGTAGTAGGCGAGGTCCTGCGCGTTATACGCGCGGACGCCGCGCTCCACTTCGGCGGCGATCTCCGGGCGCGACGGGGGCGCCGGCGTCGGGGAGGCGGACGGCGCCGATTGGAGCGTCACGAGCAGCACGGCGGCGATCGGGGACACGCGAACCTCCTTCTTTCGACAGAGCGTTGCTCCGCCTTGTTTGATGGATCCTATAATGTGGACGCGACGCACACCATCCGGAACGAGTCCTAGGGGAGCTGGATGGCGTAGACGATCCCGGCGTCGGTCCCCACGTAGACGAAGTTGTGGAGGATGTCGAGGGTGGGGCTGCCCACCTGGGCGTTGCCGTCGCCGAGCCTGAACGAATCGAGGATGTTCAGGCTGCCGTCCAGCGCGCCGAGCCGGAAGAGGCGCCCGCCTCCCCCTACGAAAACGAACGTGTCCTGCGGCGCGTAGAGCGGAGTCGAGGGGTTGGGGAACGCCACGAATCCGAGGGGCGCGTTCCACTTCGGCGTGAACGTCGTCCCCCCGGTGTCCGTGATCCCCCAGACCCGGCCCGTGGTCGAGAAGTAGAGATCGCTGCTGACCCGGTCCGCGAGCACGAAGCCCTTGACCGGTCCGTCCCCGGTGGGAAGGACCCACTTGGCGAGGCCGGTGCCGGTGTCGATGGCGCGGACCTCGTGGCTCACGCCGTTGAAGGCGCCCACGTAGAGGCGGTCTCCGCGCAGCGTCACCGACCCGTCGATGTCTCCGTGCGGCTCCGCCCAGATGATGGCGCCCGTCTCGAGGTTGAGGCACCAGAGTGTCCGGTCGGCGGGAGCGGAACCGAAGGCACGGCTGGCGAAGTAGACGCGCGGCGGCGAGGAGTTGTAGTCCACGGCGGCCTGGCCGTTGACGACGCCGATCCGGCCGTCGGGGCCCCCCGCGCTCTGGGTCCAGCCGGGGGCCGCGAAGCCTCCGGTGTCCAGCCTCAGGGCGTAGAGCACGTTCGGGGCCCCCGAGAACGAGTTTCGACTCCCCACGAATATGAGATCCCGGGTGCCTCCGAAAGCGGTGAAGACCCCGGAGGGTGGGGCCTGGACGATGTCCCCGGCGGCGGACCCGAGGAACGGAGAGGACGGGCTCCAGCCCGAGGCGCCCGAGTCCGCGTCGAACGCGTAGACGTGGCCGTCCTGGGAGCTGACGATGATCGCGGGGTTGGCGCTTCCCGCGGCCACGGGCACCCCCGAGGGTCGGCCCTGGTAGGGACCGGTCATGAGGAGGGGCGGGGACCACGGAGGCGCGGCCCAGGTCCCCCCGCCCGCTCCCTTCACCACCGCGTGCACCGAGCTGTCGTTGGCCACCACGTGAACGACGCCCACGCCGATGCCGGGAGGGGCGAGCGAGGCCACCCCCGTGCTGAACGCCCACTTCACGCGATCGACGGCATTGTCGAACGGCCGGCCTCGGACCTCCTTGCCGGGCATGGCGAACGTGCCGCCCCCGACGTGGACGAAGGCCGAGTAGCAGTAGTCGGTATCGTCCTCGAGCGACCCGTGCCCGCGGGAATCCCGGCTGCCCAGGGGACCGGCCTCGAGGCCGAGGGTCGTCCCCGCCCCCGGGTCCGCGGGGGGGAGGCAGTTGGACGAGCCCGTGGTCGACGCGTTGAACTTGATGAGGACCTCGCCGAAGCCGGACGGGTACAGCCACTCGAGCGTGTTCGTCTTCTTCGTCGAAGTCGCCGTGAAGACGGGCAGACCCGGTCCGGGGGCGGTGGTGAACACCACCACCTGCAGCTCGTTCGACTCCGTGACCGGACCGCACGCGGGGGTGGTGGTCGCCACGAGGTAGTAGACGCCGGGCCCGGGGAGGAAATCCGCCCCATGGATCACATAGCTCGCCAGGGTCTGGCCGGGGATCGGCGTGGGCAGGCCCAACCCGGGCGTCGTGCGATAACCCCACTGATGCGCGAGCGGCCCTCCGCCCACATCGACCGCGGTCACCGTGGCCCCCGTGCAACCCGTGCAGACCGCGGTCGAGCCGGGCCCGACGCTCAGGGTCACGCCGGTGAGCGGGCCCTCCGGAGTGAAGGAGGCGTTGTCGGACACAATGCAAGCGTCGATGCTGGCCTGGACGGCCAAGGTGTGCAGGACCGGGGTCTGGGGAGGCACGGTGAAGATCGGCCCCCCCGGCACCGGCGTCGACGTGTCGAGCTGCCATCGGTAGCGCTCGAAGGCGGGGGGCGACACGCTGAAGGTCGCGGGCGAGCCGAGACACACGGCGGGCGGCTCGTTCAGGGTCAGGGAGATCGCGGCCGTGAAGCGCCGGCTCCGGGCGGGCAGGGCCGCGGGCGCCGGTGCGACCGGGCTGTGGGTGAAGCCGAGCTTGTAGCCCGGACCCGCGGTGTTGACGGTCAGGTTGGTGTAGTCGGCGGACCCGCCGACGAGGTTCACGGGCACGCTCAGCGTCCCGCCGAGGACGGCGCCCCCGGGACTGCTCGCGAGCGCGGCGGTGACGGAGCCCTGGTCGCAATTGTTCACGTTGCCGCCGTCGTCGGTCAGGCGCAGCCGCGGCTGCGTGGCCAGGAACGCGGGAGCGAGGGGGTTGCATGTGGAGGGCTGGGTGGTCACGTCCATGCGTCGCGATCGGCAGTTCGTGTTGAGGAAGACCGACGTGACGCTGGTGGCGACGTCCGTGGCCAGCACCTCCGGCCGGTCGTCGCGGTTCAGGTCGCCCACCGCCACCCAGTTCGGCCCTCCGGCGGCGCCGCTGGACCGCACGCCCCAATGGCCGAGAGACGTGAACCCGAGGCCGGCCGCGCCCAGGTGGATGGAGACGCCGCGCGGAAGGAGGGTGGCCACGGCGAGGTCGAGGTCGCCGTCCCCATTGAAGTCCGCCGTCGCCACTGACATCGGGCTGCCCGCGGTGGGCACGTTGGAGCTCAGGGTCAGGTTCCCCGCCCCGTCGTTGCGGAGGACGGAGAGGTTGTTCGAGGTCTCGTTGGCGGTGACCACGTCCGTGTCGCCGTCGATGCCGGTGTCGAGGTCGAAGTCGCCGAGAGCGATGGACCGCGGCCCGCCCCCCACCCCGACGCTCACCGCCGCGGAGTAGATGCCGGCGGTGGTCGTCCCGAAGAAGACGGATACGCTGTTCGACCCGTAGTTCGCGACCACCAGGTCGGGGATACCCCCCGCGTTCAGCTGGCCGGCGGTGATGAAGCGCGGGACGAGCTGGGTCGCGGGCCTCGTCCCCACGAGGTTGTAGACGAGGCCCGTCCCGTTGTTGAGGAAGATCGACACGTCGTTGTCCCCGCTGTTGGCCACCGCGACGTCGGGATCGCCGTCACGGTCGAGGTCGCCGGCAAAGAGGGAGTAGGGAGCCTTGCCCGTATCCAGGCTGGGCCCGACCGTGAAGTTGCCGTTCCCGGCGCCCATGAAGAAGTGGACTTTGCCGTTCCCGGCCGCGGGACCCAGGCACACGACCGCGAGGTCGAGGTCGCCGTCGCGATCGAAGTCGCTCGTCACCACCTGCTGGGGGTCGACGGTGCCCGGAGTGAGCGTGGCCTGGAACGTGAATCCCCCGCTGCCGTTCCCGAGGAAGACGGAGACGCTGTCCGAGCCCTCGTAGGTGAGGGCGACGTCCTGGATGCCGTTGCGGTCGAAGTCGCCGACCGCGATCGACGTCGGCCCCGTCTGACCGCCCCGGGAGAATGTGCCTTCCCCGAGCAGGCCCCCGGTTCCGTTGCCGGTCATCACATTGATGCCGCCCGTGCTGTGGGCAACCACGGCATCCTCGAGACCGTCGCCGGTGAAGTCGCCGGCGATCGTCATCTTCGGGGTCCCGGAAGAGTTGCCCAGGAAGAGCGGGACCGGGAAGCCGCCCGCGCCGTTGCCCCCCAGGATCGTCACCAGGTTGCTGCCACTCGCCCCGACCAGGAGGTCGAGGTTGCCGTCCGTGTTGAAGTGGCCCGTGTCGAGCGACTGAGGTCCGGCCACGCCCAGGAAGGAATCGGTGCGCGCGAAAACGAAGGCGCCCTGATTGACGAGGGCGGAGGCGCTGTTGGCGGTCAGGTTCGACGTGACCAGGTCCGGCTTCCCGTCCGTGTTGAGGTCGGCCACGATCACGAAGTTCGGCCCCGCGCCCACGGGGTGGTCGGTGGCGGGACCGAAAGTCCCGGTGCCCAGCCCGGGCCAGACGGAGCAGGCGCCGAGCACCGAATCGGTCACCGCGAGGTCGAGCTTGAAGTCGCCATCGAAGTCGGCGAGGGCGACCCAGGTGGTCGAGGTCCCCGGCGTCGCCACGAGCGTGGGGCCGGTGAAGGTGCCGCTGCCGGTACCGAGCAGGACGGCCACGCCGCCTCCCGGGAGGTTGCTGACGAGGTCGAGGTCGCCGTCGCGGTCCAGGTCGCCGGTGGCGAGGCCGGTGGGACCCCCGGCCACGGCGAAGTTGACAGGGGCGGCGAAGGTGCCGTCGCCGTTGCCTTTCAGGATCGAGACGTAGTTCCCCCCGGGGTTGCTGACCGCGAGGTCGAGCTTGCCGTCGCCATCGAAGTCGCCGGCCACCGAGTACCGGGGCACGCCGCCCACGGTGGGGCTGGCGGTCAATCGGAAGCCCGCGGGGTTCGCCGCTCCGTCCCAGAGAAACACCGACAGGGTCCCGTCCGTGTTGGTCACCACGAGATCGAGGCGGCCGTCCGCGTTGAGGTCGGCCCGCGTCACTCCGGCGGAGCCGGCGCTCGTGGGGAAGACGCGGGTGGCGGGACCGAACGAAGCGTTCGGACAGGCGGTGAAGAGGGAGTTGAGCAGGAGGGGTAGGGTGGCGGGAGCACCGCCGAGGGCGGCGAAGAGGTCCGCGCGTCCGTCGTTGTTGAAGTCGCCCGCCGCCAATGCCCTCGGCGAGCCCGCCAACGCGACGGGCAGGGCGGCCGAGAACCCGCCGGCTCCGTTGTTCAGGAGGAACGAGACCCCGCTTGGCTGCGCGACGGCGAGGTCGGGCCACCCGTCGCGGTTCGCGTCGAGCACGGCCAGCCTCCCCGCCACTGCCCCGATCGGATAGTTCACGGGGGCGACGAACGTGCCGTTGCCGTTCCCGCGGATGAAGTAGACCTGGGGGAAGACGAGGGTCGCGACCACGAGGTCGGGCCGCCCGTCGCGATCGAAGTCCCCGGCGAGCGTGGCCGCCCCGAGAACGGATACTCCCGCGACCGCAGAGGGAATGGGCGGAGCGGCGGGGAGCCATTGGCGGTCCCCCTGGAAGTAGAGGAGCGAGGTGGAGGACTGGTCGGGGACTATGAGGTCGAGGTCGCCGTCGCGGTCGAAGTCGCCGGCCACCGGTTGTCCGGGCAGGATTCCGCCGCCCAGGAGAAAGGTGGGAGCGAGGAAGCCGCCCGCCCCGTCCCCGCGCAGCAGCCGAACGTCTCCGATGTCGTCGACCATGACGAGGTCGAGCGCTCCGTCGTTCGTGAAATCGGCGAGGAGCAGATGCAGGATCTGCGTCGGCCGGTTGGCCACGACCACGGGGAGGTTGAAGCCGCCCCCCCCCGACCCCAGAAGCCGCCACACGTCGAAGGAGGTGGCGTTGACACGGTTCACGACCAGAAGGTCGAGACGGCCGTCCCGGTTCAGGTCGCCGGCGACCAGCACCTGGAGCGCGTTCCCCACGACGGTGTTGGTGGGTACGAACGGGAAGCCTCCGGTTCCGTTCCCGACCAGGACCGAGACCTGGTTTCCGTTGGTCATCGCGAGGTCGAGCGTCCCGTCGCCCTGGAAGTCGCCCGCGACCGCATCGAAGATGTTCGCGGCCGGAGGGTTCACCGGCGCCACCCCGAAGCTCGGCGCCGTGCAGTTCTGGGAGAAAGCCCATCGCGGATGCAGGGCGAGGATCGCGAGGAGGAGGGCGGTGTAGAGCCGCGGCCGCCGCATCACATCAGCGTGGCGAACCCCTCGAACGGGCCGGATGACTCCGATCACTGGGTCGATCTAGGAACTACTTGAAGTCTATACGTTCAATTGGGCCCTGCCAAGCGAGGAACGTTTCTCACTTCCGGGCGACGACCGCCTCTCCGAGCCGCTCGATGTCGGCGCGGTCGTTGTACACCTGCGCGGAGACACGCACCCAGAGTCGTCCTCGGGTGGCGTGCACCTGGACCTCGATCTCGTCCTCGAAGAGCAGGGCGTCCCGGAGACGGGCGGCGTCCTCCCGCGCGGAGCCGAAGCCCTCGGGCAGGGGAAGCGTGACCATGGACCCGACGTGCTCCTCCCGAACCACGAGCGGCGTGCCCCACCGTTCGGTCAAGTGGCGCGCGGCCTCCCAGGCCAGGCCGTGGTTGTAGGCGCGGGCGTCGCTCTCTCCCAGATCGCGCAGGAAGGCGATCCCCTCGGGCGCGGCCAGCCAGGGCGAGGGGTCCCTCGTCCCGACCCAGTCGAACTCCGCGTGGAACCCCTGGTCGAGACCCCAGGACACGACCGGAGGGTGCAGCCCGGCCTGCCGCTCGGGCGTCGCCCACAGGAAGCCGCTGCTCCGCGGGGCGTGCGCCCACTTGTGGAGGTTGGCCGTGTACCAGTCGACGCGGAGAGCGGGGATGTCGAGGGCGAGCTGCCCCGGAACGTGGGCGCCGTCCACGAGCACGGGCACGCCCCGTGCGCGGCAGCGGTCCGCGATCTCCGCGACGGGCAGGATGAGCGCGCTCTCCGAGGCGATGTGGTCGACGAGGACGAGGCGCGTGCGGGGGCCGAGCGCGGCGGCCACTGCGTCCACGAGGGCCCCGGGATCGAAGGCTGGATAGGGCACGGCGACCGTCCGCACCGAGGCGGCGCGTTCGCGGGCCACGAACGCCGCCACGTTCGCCACCGCGCCGTAGGCGTGATCGGTGACCACGATCTCGTCGCCGGCCGAGAGCGGCAGCGAGCGCAAGACCGCGTTGACTCCCGTGGTCGCGTTGTCCACGAACACGAGGTCGTCCCCGCGCGCGCCCACGAACGCGGCCACCGCGCCCGCGGCCGCCCGCAGCCGGGCCGGGGCCAGCCGCGTCGCTCCCAACATGCCCACGACCTCGCGCAGGAGGACGCGGGACGGCTGCCGCTCGATCGCGTCGCGGATGTCCTGCTGCGCCGCGAGCACCCGTCGTGGCGGGGCGCCCACGGTCCCGTGATTGAGGTAGGTGATCCCGGGTTCGAAGGCCCAGTGCTCCCGCATCCAGCGGCCGAAGGCCATGCCGCTAGCGCCCGATCGCCTTCCGGATCGCCTCCACCGTGCGCTCCGCCCGGAACTCCACCGCGCGGCGGCCCATGGCGATGGCCTTCTCCGCGGGCAGCAGGGAGACGCCGTTGATCGAGGCCTTCCCTTTGGCCGCGCGCTCCTTCAAGCGCACGCTCTCGGGATCCACGGTCATCATCATCACGCTGATCGCGTACTCGTCGTGAAATCCTTCGTCCACCTCCCGGATCCCCTGCTCCGCGATCCATTTCTGGAGGCCGGGGTAGTCGTAGTACTCGGGGATGAAGTGGACGCGGGTCTTGCCCCCGGCCCAGCGCGCGTTCCGCTCGGCCGCGACCTCCTGCAGGCCCGTCTGGTTGCCTCCGCTGTCCCCGATCAGGACCACGTCCCGGAAGCCGTTCGCCCGGAGCGACGACACCACGTCCGTGAGGAGCGCTTTGTAGGCCGCGGCGGAGAGGGAGATGGACCCGGGATAGCGCATGTGCCCGGTGGGGGGATCGATGTCACCCTCGGGCACGAAGGCGATGATCGGCGCCACCAGAGCGTTGCCCAGGCGCCGCGCGATGGCCTCGGTGGTGGCCCGGAGGATCACGTTGTGCTTGCCCGTAACCAGGTAGGGCCCGTTCTGCTCGACACCGCCGGTGGCCACGATCGCGGTCGTCTTCCCCGCCCGCATCGCGTCCCGCACCTCGAGCCAGGTCAGGTCCTCGATGAACACGCTGTCCACCGCCGCGATCGGGCGCGGCATGTCCGGGTCGGGGTTGGCGGCCGCGGCCGACGCCCCCGGCCGCGCGGGCGGCGTCGGCGACTGGGCCCCCAAGGCAGCCGCGAGGGCGCAGACGACAGGCAGAGCGGCGAGCGTTGCCATCCGACCTCCTCGATCGCCGCGGGATGTTATCGCGAAAGCGCGGCTTCCGGGTCCGCCTCACCGCTGGAAGGCGTAGGAGACCTTGACGAAGAACTGCCGCTCCACCCGCGCCCAGTCTTCGGCCTCGACGAGCTCGCGGTCGTCGCCGTAGCCCGCGAAGAACACGGTCTGCCAGTTGAGCTTGTAGGCGAAGAGGAAGGAGGCGCCGAGGTTCGCAGTCTTGGGTTCGACCGGCTCGAGGTAGAGCGACGGGTCGCGTGTGGTCGACACGTATTGCACGATCGCGCGGGCGTAGCACCGGGGCGAGAAGTTGTAGGTCGCGCGCACGCGGTCGACCTTCGCGGTGAAGAGACGGGCCTGGCCGCCTCCGGGCACGTCCACGTCCAGGTAGCGGCGGCCGTTGTTGAAGCGGAGCTCGAGGTGGTTCGTGGGGCGGAGGGTGAGCCCGAGAACGAGGTTCGCCCCCGGCCCGCCCGGACGTTGTCGAAGTCCACTTCCCCGCCCACGGTACCGTCCGCGGACAGCTCGGAAAGGAACCGGGAGGGCTGGGTGCTGACGGTGTAGACGAGCCGCGATCGGGGGAGCGTCACCGTGCCTCCGCCCGCGCGCACGCGGTTCCAGGACCAACGGAGCCGCGCGAAGGTGTTCCCGATGGCGTCGAGCCCGATGCCCGGGGAGTACTCGCGGTTCAGGAGGTCGCTCTCACGGTCGGCCGATTGATCGAAGATGAAATAGGTCCGCAGGCGCCGCACCGCTCCCTTCGACGGGTGGACCGTGTAGCCCGCTTCCGCGTACTGCTGCCGGTAGCCGACCTGGGGGACGAAGCCGTCGTCGGCGCGGAAGCCGTCGGCGAGGTCCTTGTATTCCGCGGACCAGTCCACGTGGGTGCGACTGTGGTACCACCAGACGTCGGCGGCGTGGCCGCTCAGGGTGCCGCCGTCCCATTCTGGAGAGACGTCCGGCTGGTCGGGGGTGCGGCTCCAGCTCATCAGGAACTGCCCCGTCACCGTGTCGCCTTCCCCGCGCCGCCACTGGAAATCGGGCCCCGTGACCCGGTTGTAGGCGCCGCCCTCGACCTCCCGGTCGGTGGCGAGGAAGCTCACGAAGCTCCGGCCAAAATCGAGACGCACGCGGCCGATCGCGGCCAGGGAATGCGCGTCCTGGTCGACGAGCTCGGATCCGTTCGGCCCCGGGATGATCACGCTTCCCCCGCCCCGGTCGTCGGCGACGAGGGCGGTGTAGGCGAGGCGGCCCGCCTTGCCCGTCCCCCGCAGGCCGAACCGCGGCGAGGTGATGGTGCGCGTGTAGACGGCCTGGATCGGCGTCGAGAACAGGTCGTGCCTCTCCAGGAAGAACGGGCGCTTCTCCGGGAAGAAGAGGGCGAAGCGCTCGTTGGCCGCGATCTGGGCCACGTCGGACTCGATCTGCGAGAAGTCGGGGTTGAGGGTGGCGTCGACGGCGGTGCCCGCGAAAGGCGTCCACTTGACGTCCAGGCCCACCTCGCCACCCAGCGCGCCCTTCTCGAGGGGTGTGCCCAGGTCGCCCTCCGGCTCGTCCTTGCGGCTTCCGCTCGCGTAGGGAGCGAGGACCAGGTGTCCCCCCGCGGGCAGCCCCTTGAGGCCGGGAAGCTTGTTCTCGAAGCAGATGAAGCAGTTCCCGCCGCGGGGCAGGCGCGTCGTGAACATCTGGTAGCGGAAGTCGCGCGGGTAGTTCCGGTAGAGCATGATGCCCCAGGTCTGGGGCTCGCTATTCGAGTAGCGGAGCGACGAGAACGGGATCCGGATCTCGAGCTTCCAACCGGTCTCGGTGATCCGGCCCACCGAGTCCCAGTAGAAGTCGGGGGCGCTGTCTTCGTTGTCGGAGGCGTCGTCCTTTACCGCGTCGTACTGGATCCCGCGCGGGTTGGCCAGGAAGAGGATCCCGGTGCGGCCGTCGTTCCGGGTGTCGAGGATCACGCCGGCGTAGTCGGTGGACGGGGGAACGTTGTCGCGGTCACCGACGGGGGCGCGAATGGCGCGGGGGTTCGGGTCCTCGAAGCGGAAGCCGGCGTAGAAGTACTTCTCGTCGTAGCCGAGGTAGGCGACGCTCTTCACCTGGGGCGGGATGTTGTCGCCCGGGTTCGTCTCGTACCAGGTGTCGACGGGCAGGGCGTCACGCCAACCCTCGTCGTCGAGCTGGCCATCCACGACGATCGGAGCCTTGACCTCGACGATCGCAAGGTGGGTGGCCGGCGGGTCGGCGCCGGCGTTCAACGCGATGAACAGCAGGGCCACTGCCCCGGCCGGCGCGCGCCGCTCCATGTGTCGCTTGCGAGCTAGGACGCCCACCCGCTCCCGCGGGTTGCGTGAAAACTTGTGCGCGCGAATCGAGGGGCCATCCGGTCGTGCTTTCAACGCAGGCCGCCAGCCTAGGACCTTCGTCCTATTTCCCTCGGCTTCCGCTCCCGCGGAGAATCGGGAGATGGCGGGCGCACACCCCACCGTCATCCTCGTCGACGACGACTCTTCCGTGCGCAAGGCGCTCCACCGTCTCATCCACGCCGCCGGGTACACGGTGGAATCCCTCCCCGATGGGGCCGCCTACCTGGCCCGTGAGCCCGTTCCCGCGCCGGCCTGCCTCATCCTCGACATCCGGATGCCCGGGATGAGTGGCCTCGATCTCCAGGACGCGATCGCGGGCACCCCTCGGTCCCTCCCCATAGTCTTCATCACCGGCCACGGCGAGGAGGAGGTGCGCAACCGGGCCCTGGCTTCCGGCGCGGTGGACGTGCTCTTCAAGCCCCTCGACGAAACCACCCTCCTCGCCGCGATCGAGCGGGCGTTAGGGCGGTCCAAGGGCACGGGGGACTGAACCCGCGAGCGAGGAATGCGGGCCTGAGACCTACCCCCGTACCCTTGCTCGGCGAGGGCCCTTCCGCCGCTTCGCCGGGATGGCTCCACGCAACGCGACCCACCCCGAGAGCATGCCCTCCGCTTCCGAAACGGACAGCCTTGCGGCCTCCTTCTTGACCTCGGCCGACACCCAGGCTGGAAAGGGCTGTTGCCTCGACCGGTGTGCCCCCGTGGCGGTGTGCTCCTCCCAGACCCTGGCCAGCTGCTCCTTGGAAAAGCGGGCGGCGAGCTTGACCAGCGCCGGCCACAAGCGGCGATGCACGTACGTGATCTTCCCCTGGACGAGCCTGCAGACGAGCACGTCCGGGCTCTCGCAAACCGCCCCCGCGGCGCGAAAGATCTCCTTCCCCTTGGCGTGACCCCACCAGCTTCCGCGAATGGACCCGCCCGCCACCGCCTCGGCGAGGCTCGGCACGGGACCACGCGCCGCCTGGAGGACCACTCCATGGCGCTCCACGAACGCGACCGCTTCCTTCGGTGTCATCAGGCGAAGCTATCGTGCTCCGACCTTCTTCGCGCGCGTGGCCACCTTCATCGTTGCCGGCCGCTCGTGCCGCGGCTGATAGACGCCGAGCTTGCCCCCGCCGGGAAGGCTCACCTGCGTGAGCAAGCCCCAGCCCCGGTTCTCCACCGGGCCGCAGGCGATCTTGCGAGCGCTCATCGCCGCCCGCAGGGCCTCCACGTCGTCGCACATGAGATAGAACTCGTGGACGTCGTTCTTGCCGGACGGGTGCACGGCCACCTCGGCCGGGGGTAACCCGAAGATCAGCCACCCTCCCCCCACGTCGACACTCGGCAGCTCGAGCACGTCGCGGAGGAAGGCCCGGTCGGCCTCGGGGCTCTTGCTGTAGATGATCGAATGCGCACCAATGAGCATGACGGTTTCTCCTCTCTAGCTCCTCTCCACGGTTCTACGCAGATAGCGCCTCCCGCTCGTATCGCCGGGCCTGCCGGGCGATGGCGTGACCCGCGACCAGATCGTAGACGACGTGCACCGCCATCGCGAGGACAAGGCGAGCAAGACGAGTGACGGGGCTCCCGGAAGCCGCATGTCCTCCAACCTGGCCGCGGCCACCGGCTACTTGCGGGCGACCTTCTCTACCCGCGAGCGGGGGGCCACGTTGCGCCACGCGGTGGCGAGCGCGACCCGAAGGCTGCGGGCCTTCGCCGATCCCAGGTGCACGTTCGTGGCGCCTTTCCGTCCCCATCCCCCCTTCACCGGCACGAACACCTTCGGCTCGGCGCTGACGAACGCTTCCTGCTGCTCGGGCGTCAGCTTCACCATTCCCCAGCTCTCGTCCGGGTAGCCGAGGGTCGCAAAGATCTTGCCGCCGACCCGGAAGTCGGGATGCCCCATGTGGCCCACCTCGGATGCCTCGGGCATCGCGAGGGCCAGACGCCGAAATCCTCCGACGGTCATTCGCCAGCTCCCTCCGCCAAGTCCCCAGCCGCCCCTGATTCTGTCACTGTCGGGCCTGCCGTTGGCCCAAGGTCCCATTCCCACCGGCGAAGAAATGAGGCATGCTCCCGGTTCCGAGGACGGACCCGGAGAGGCCAGGGCATGATGCGCGACGGCAAGAGGTGGTGGATCCTCGCCGTGGTCGTCCTGGGGGCCGGCGCCTACGCCCTGCTCGCGCGGACCGGGAAGCCGGGCTCGTCGGGAGCGGCGACGGGAGCGCCTCCCCCGACGGTCCCGTCGCTCGTCGTCCCCGACAAGCAGAAGCTCGTAGGCAGGTGGATGCGCACGGACGCGGAATACCTGATCTGGATCGAGGACGTCGCTCCGGACGGCACGCTGCGCGCCCGTTACCTGAACCCGCGGCCGATCAACGTCGCCCGGGCGGAGTGGAAGCTGGACGAAGGCCGCTTGCGCGTCCTCGTGGAGATGCGGGACCGCAACTATCCCGGCAGCTACTACACGTTGACGTACGATCCGGTAGGCGACGGGCTCTTCGGCGTCTACCACCAGCTCGTGCAGAACCAGAGTTTCGAGGTGTCGTTCTACCGCTACGACGCCGACGAGAGAAAGGGCCAGGCCGCCCGCTGACTCCCGGCGCGGCCGCTACCGCCTCCCCGGATTCGGAGCCTGAAGGAAGGAGACGCCCCATGCTCGACGCCCTCCGCAACATCGTGGCCCGTCACTGGTGGATCCTGCTCGTCCGCGGTCTCGCCTCCATCCTCTTCGGGATCGCGGCCTTCGCCTGGCCGGGCATCACCCTGGCCTCGCTCGTGCTCGTCTGGGGGGCCTACTGCTTCGCGGATGGGCTCGTGGCCCTCTTCGGCGGCTACAACACGAAGTTCTGGCAGTCCCTGCTCCTCGGGCTGGTCAGCATCGCCGCGGGTCTCGCCACGTTCTTCTACCCGGGCGTGACCACGCTCGTGCTCCTCTACTTCATCGCGGCGTGGTCCATCGCGCGGGGGGCGTTCGAGATCGCGGCCGCGATCGAGTTCCGGAAGGTGATCGAGGGGGAGTGGATGCTGGTCCTGGCCGGGCTCGCCTCCATCGCCTTCGGCATCCTGATCGTCCTCTTTCCGGGCGCGGGAGCCCTGTCCATCCTGTGGATCATGGGCTTCTACGCGCTCTTCTTCGGGATCCTGCTCGTGGTCGCGAGCTTCAAGGTCAAGGGGCTGGCCCGGAGTTGAGGACCGGCCGGGAGCCCGTGGCGGAGCCGAGGGCCGGCCTCCGTCGCGGGCTCGCCCTTCTCGCCCTGGTCTTCGGGCTCGCTCCCGCCGGCGTGGCCCGGGCCGGCAACCCCAAGACCGACGTCGTCGTGCTGCGGAACGGCGATCGCGTCACCTGCGAGATCAAGGAGCTCAAGCGCGGCCAGCTCAAGGTGAAGACCGACGACCTGGGAACGATCTACGTCGAGTGGGACAAGGTGGCGCGCGTCACGACCCGCGTCGTCCAGGAGGTCCACCTCTCCTCGGGAGAACGCCGCTACGGGCCCTTGGAGGCCGCCTCCGCGGACGGCCGCCTCGTGGTCAAGACTGCGGGCGGTCCGCTCGAGGTCGAGCTCGACCAGGTCGTGTTTGTCTGGCCGCTGCGCTCCCGCTTCTGGAACCGCATCGACGGATCCCTCAGCCTCGGGGCCAGCTACACGCAGTCCAATAGCCTTCTGCAGGTCACCCCCTCGTTCAATGCCACCTACACCTCCAGGGGCTTCCTGTTGAGCATCGATGTGAGCGCCACGCTGACCCGCCAGGAGGATCAGGACGACACGGACCGGGGAGACCTGACCCTGGGCTACCTGCGGTCCTTCCCCAGCAACTGGGCGGCCTTCGGGCTGTCGACCGGGCAGCGCAACACGGAGCTGGGCCTCAACTGGCGCGTGGATTTGGGGGGGGGCGGGGGGCGCCTCCTGGTCAGCTCGAACCGCAGCCTCCTCTTCATGGGGGCCGGCCTCGCCGTCACCCGGGAGAGCCCCCTCGACGGCGAGCCGACCTCGAGCCTGGAGGGTCTCATCGCCACGCAGTGGCACGTCTTCTCCTACGATTTCCCGAAGACCAACCTGCAATTCTCCTTCATGCTCTATCCCAGCTTCACCGAATGGGGGACCGTGCGCGGCGACGCCAACCTGTCGCTGTCGCGCGAGCTCTGGCACGACTTCACGATTGGCCTCCAGGTGTACGACAGCTTCAACAACCATCCCGTGTCGGAAGGGGCGGCCAAGAACGACTGGGGGGCGACCCTCTCCCTGGGGTGGACGTTCTGAGCCCCTTGCCCCTGCCCGGCCACTAATCGGCTACCATCTCTACGGAGTCCGCGAAAGGAATGCGCGGAACTGATGCCGCTTCGGCGATCGGCGCTTCGGTCGAGTCGAGACCGGAGCCGCGCGAGCGCGCAGCGCGTGGCCGTTTTGGCGCTCCCCCCGTCCCCAGCCTCGCGACGTCGGCGCTCGCCGTGGCCCTCGCCTACTACATGGGGGCGAGCGTCGGCATGGGGCTGCGCTACTCGCCGGTGGCGCCCTCGTTCCTCTGGCCTCCCAACGCGCTCCTGACTGCGGCCCTGCTGCTTGCCCCGCCCCGGTGGGGGTGGCTCCTCCTCATCGCGGCGCTCCCCGCACACCTGGCCGTGCAGCTGCAGGCGGGGCGACCCCTCGGGCTCGCGCTGGCTCTCTTCGCCACCAACTGCAGCGAGGCCCTTCTGGCTTTTGCCATCCTCCGCCGATGGGGCGACCTGCCCGTGCGCTTCGATACCTTGCGGCGGACGGCTACGTTCATCGTGGGCGTCGTTCTGATCGCGCCGTTCGTCTCCTCGTTCGCGGACGCGGCGGTGCGCGGGGCCCTCCAGGGCGAGGCCTTCTGGGTGGCGTGGCGCACACGCCTCCACGGGAACGTGGTCGCCCAGCTCGCCCTGGTGCCCGCGATCGCAACCGCGGTGACCCTGGGATGGGCCGGGCTGCGCCGGGTCGCGCTCGTCCGCTGGCTCGAGGCCGCCGCTCTCGTGGGCGGGCTCCTCCTGGTGGGTGATCTCGTGCTGATGGGACCCGGTCGTCCCGTGATCGCCGGCTCCGGCTTCCCTACGACCGGGCGCATCTTCTTCCTGCCTCTCCTGCTCTGGGCCGCGGTGCGCTTCGGGCCGGCGGGGGTCAGCCTGTCCCTCCTGATCACCGCGCTCATCGCGCTCTGGGCCGCAACGCACGGGGCCCCGCCCTTCGCGACGCTGCCCCCGGCGGAGAGCGTCCTCGCCCTCCAGACCCTCGTGATCGTGGTGGGCATCCCGCTCCTGTGCGTGGCCGCCCTGATCCAGGAGCGGCGCGCGATCGCCAAGGACCTCGAGGCGCGCTTGCGCTTCGAGGAGCTCGTCTCGCGCATTACGAGCGCGTTCGTCCACGTGCCCAGCGACCAGATGGGCGCGGCGTTCGCGACCTCCCTGCGGCGGCTCGGCGAGTTCGTGGGGGCGGACCGGGTCTCCCTGTTTCGGCTCACCCGGCAGGACATGGAGATCTCGTATTCCTGGAGCGCCCCGGGACGGGAGTCCCCGGTAGCCGTCCTGTCCCGCGACGCGTGGCCCTGGCACATCCAGCGCCTCCTGCGCGAGGACGCGATCGCCTACTCCCGGCCGGAAGAGCTACCGGCGGAGGCGGCGGCGGAGAAGGACCAGCTGCGGGCCCTGGGGGTCGTGTCTCACCTCGTCCTGCCCGTGACGGCGGGGGGCCCCGTCCTCGGCGGCCTGTCCATCGCGACCGTGGGCGCGGACAGGAGCTGGCCCCCGGCGCTGGTGCAGCGCCTGCGGCTCGTCGCCGAGGTCCTCGCGAACGCGCTCGCGCGCAAGGAAACGGAGGACGCCCTCCGGGCCAGCGAGCTCATCAAGTCCGCCATCCTCGCCTCCCTGAACAGCGGCGTGGCCGTCCTCGACCGCGAGGGGCGAATCATCGCCGTCAACGAGAGCTGGTCGGAGCTGAGCGGGCCGACCCCTGCCGCCAGCGAAGCACGCGTGGGCGTAGGCGTGAACTACCTCGGTATCTGCCGGCGGGCCGCCGCGGCGGGCGACCCCGAGGGGCCGGAGGCGCTGGCCGGGATCGAGGCCGTGCTCGACGGATCGCGGGAGACCTTCGCGCTGGAGTACCCCTGCGCCACCCCGACCGGCGAGCGCTGGTTCTTCATGCAGGTGCTGCCCCTCCGGCGGCCGGAGGGAGGGGCCATCGTCTCCCACAGCGACATCACGGAGCGCAGGCACGCCGAGGCGGAGGCGGAGCGCAGTCGACAGGAGCTCGCCCATTTCCTCCGGGTCTCGACCATGGGGGTGATGGCCACCTCGCTCGCCCACGAGCTGAACCAGCCCCTGGCCGCGATCATGGCCAACGCCCAGGCGGCCGCACGCCTCCTCGGCGCCGCCCGCCCGGATCTCGGCGAGCTGCGCAACATCCTGGCCGACGTGGTCGAGGAGGACAAGCGGGCGGGCGAGGTCATCCGCCGCCTGCGCGAGCTCTTGAAGAAAGGGGAGCCCGAGCGCGTCCCCTTGAACCTCAACGCCCTCGTCCGCGAGGTGGCGCGGCTCGTCCATAGCGACGCCCTCATACGGAGGATCGCCGTCCGCCTCGAGCTCGACCCCGCCACCCCCATCGTGCGTGCGGACCGGGTCCAGATCCAGCAGGTGGTCCTGAACTTCGTGCTCAACGCCCTGGAGGCGATGGCGGAGTGCGGCGCGGCCCACCGGACCGTGATGGTCAGGACGACGAAGGGCCCGCGGGAAGTGCAGCTCTCGGTGGAGGACGAGGGGAACGGGCTGGGCCACGCCGCGGGCCGGGTCTTCGAGCCCTTCTATACGACGAAGCCCGCGGGGATGGGCATGGGCCTCTCCATCGCCCGGTCCATCATCCTGGCCCACGGGGGGGCGATCTCGGCCACGAACAACCTCGTGAGGGGCGCGACCTTCAGCTTCACGCTCCCCCTTGCCGCGGAGAGGTCTTCTTGATCGGCCCCCCGAAACCGGTTTCTCCGAGTCTATAATGTGTATCCCTCATGGCGACGCGCGCGCAGCGAGCGAGGTCCGGGCGGCCCGCCTCGGCCGGGCAGGTCTTCCTCGTGGACGACGAGTCGTCCGTGCGGCGGGCCTTCACCCGCCTCCTCCAATCGGCCGGCTTCTCCGTCTCGAGCTTCGGCACCGCCGAGGAGTTCCTCGCCGCCGGCCCTTACGACAGCGGGGGCTGCGTCGTGGCCGACCTGCGCATGCCCGGGCTGAGCGGCCTCGAGCTGCAGGACCGGGTCGCGGAGCGGGGGATCGATCTCCCCATCGTCTTCGTCAGCGGCAGGGCCGACCTGGGCAGCGGAATCCAGGCCATGAAGGGAGGGGCCGTCGACTTCCTGGAGAAACCGGTCTCGGATCACGATCTCATCGACGCGATCCGGCGCGCCCTCGCGGAGGGAGAGCGGCGTCGGGCCCGGCGGGAAGAGCGTGAGCTCCTCGAAGCTCGCCTTTCGAAGCTGACCCCGCGGGAGCGCGAGGTCTGCTCCCTGATCGTGCTCGGTCTCCTGAACAAGCAGGTGGGAGCGGAGCTCGGCGCCTCCGAGAAGACGATCAAGGTCCACCGGGCGCGGGTGATGGAGAAGATGCAGGCGGGCTCCCTGGCCGAGCTCGTTCGCATGTCGGACAAGGTGGGGTTGCGGGCCCGCGGCCTTCACCGCGGCCCCCTCCGCCCGGGACCGCCTACCGAAGCCCAGTAGCGGCGCGGCGCCCGAAGACGCCGGGCCTGAAGGTCGATTACCTCACAGACCGTCGTCGCCGAAGCACTGGGCGAGGATGATCCGTCCGACCTCGGAGTGATTGGCGAGCGTGCACGTCTCGTTCGAGCCCGCGCAGCACCAGCAGGCGGCGGGGTCCATGATCGAGCCCAGGGGCGGCAGCGGGAACTCTGCGGCGACGGCGGCGGTGGGCGATCCGCACTGGCCGTCCACGGCAGCGCCGAGGCGAAGGAGGACGTGCGAGCCCGTCCCGTTGACGTAGACCGGCCTCGTCTCCGCGCCCGGGAAGCCGATCGCGGTCACCGCCCGGTCGGAGGCCCCGGCTTGCCGGTAGATCACCCGCACGCGGGCGCCGGGCTTGAATTTCCCGGCCTCGGCGATGACACCCGGCGCGAGCTCCCAGCCCAGCCGCTCGCCGGCGTCGGACTTGATGATGAGCCCATTGAGGGTGGGGTCCACCGCCTGGAGAACGCCGCTCACGCTCGTGGTGACCAGCGGCATCTTGGGCGCCTGCGACGCCGCCGGAACCGGGCGGAGAACGAGCGCCGCTCCCAGCACCGCCGCCGCTCCCGCGAGGACACCGCACCGGAGTCTGGTCATGGCCGCCTCCCTCCTCCGACGCCCGGCGGCAACGCGGGGCGCGGCCCCCGAGGATACCACCGCGATCCCTCCTCCGTCGGGCCCGCGGAGAAATGAAGTAGACTCGCCGCGATTCGGGCCGGCGCGCCGCGCAAGGGCCGCACGTTGGATCCCACGGCAACACGAGGTCCCATTAGATGAAGACGAGCGTCTTCCTGACGAGCGCGCTGCTCGGCGTGGCCCTGGCCCTCGCCTGCGGGAAGGGTCCGGAGCGGGCGGCCGGCCCCGCCTCCCCGCGAGCCGACACCGGCCCCTCACCCGCGACTCCTGCCGCGGCCGAGCCCGAAGCCTCCCCCGAGCCCGCCCCCGAAGCGACGCCGCATCCCTTCGTCCCCGCCGAGCTCCTCCAGCTCTCCCAGCCCTGGAAGGGCGACCTCGACGGCATGGTCAAGCGCCGGCTCGTCCGGGTGCTGGTGCCGAACAGCCCCCTCTTCTACTTCGTCGACCGGGGACGGGAGGAGGGGCTCTTCCTCGAGATGATCAAGGAGCTCGAGAGTCAGATCAACCAGAGCCAGGGCAAGACGCTGGTGCGCATCAGCCTCCTGCCCATTCCCCTTTCGCGCGATCGGCTCCTACCCGCGCTCATGGAAGGACGGGGCGACATCGTGGCCGCCAACCTGACCGTGATGCCCGACCGCGCGAAGGAGGTGGACTTCGCCACTCCCCTCGCCGAAGGGGTGAAGGAGCTCGTGGTCACGGGTCCGAGCACGCCCCCGCTGGCGAGCCTCGAGGACCTCTCGGGCAAGGAGGTCTTCGTCCGCAAGTCCAGCAGCTATGCGGAGCACCTGGAGCAGCTGAACACCCGCTTCGCGAAAGAAGGCCGACCCCCCGTCATCGTCGTGGCCGCCGACGAGAACCTGGAGACCGAGGACATCCTGGAGATGGTGGGAGCCGGGCTCTTCCCCATCACGATCGCGGACCGCTACCTGGCCAACTTCTGGTCGCAGATCTTCCCCGGGCTGCGCATCCAGCCGGAGATCCCGCTGCACGAGGGGGGCGCCATCGCGTGGGCGATACGCAAGAACAGCCCGAAGCTCCACGCCCAGCTCGACACCTTCATGAAGACGCACAAGGCCGGCACCCGGGAGGGCAACGTCCTGTTCAACAAGTACCTCAAGAGCACGCAATGGGTGAAGAACGCGCGCGACAAGGGGGACATCGAGCGCTTCCAGGTCATGGCCCGCTACTTCCAGAGATACGCCCAGCAGTACGACTTCGACTGGCTCCTGATGGCGGCGCAGGGCTACCAGGAGTCGCAGCTCGACCAGAGCCGGAGAAGCCACGTGGGCGCGATCGGGGTCATGCAGGTCTTGCCCAGCACCGCCCGCGACCGGAACGTGAACATCCCCGACATCACCACCGCGGAGAACAACATCCACGCCGGGATCAAGTACATGCGCTTCATCGTGAACCAGTACTTCGCGGGCCAGCCCATCGACAGGCTGAACCGCACGCTCTTCGCCTGCGCCTCCTACAACGCGGGCCCGGCCAAGGTCTCGCGCCTGCGCGCGCAGGCCAAGGCGCAGGGGCTGGACCCCAACGTGTGGTTCGACAACGTGGAGGTGGTCGCGGCCCACGACATCGGGCGGGAAACCGTCCAGTACGTCAGCAACATCTTCAAGTACTACGTGGCCTACCGGTTCGAGGCGGAGCGGCGCCAGATGAAGACCACGTCCAGGGAGCAGAGCTGAGGCCGGGGGCCCTCTTGATCCATTCCCGCCCCCCCCGCGCGGCGGTCGTCGCCGCCCTCGTCGCCCTCGCCGGGTGCCACGCCCCCGAGCCTCGGGAGGCACTCGAGGCCCGGACCCGGAAGCGCGTCCTCGAGGCGCAGATCATCGAGCTGGGCCAGCTCATGGGCAAGGCCCGGCGCGGCGAGCTGGTGACGGAAGGCCAGATCGCGATCGGGGTGAGCGAGAGCCTGGTGGAGCGGCTCCTCAGCGCCTCCCTCCCCCCGGAGCGGCTGCTCGCGGGCCGGCTCCACATCGGCCTCGACAAGGTCGAGCCCTTCTTCCGGGGCGGCCTCGCCCTCATCCGCCTCCGGGCACGCGTGAGCAGCGCGGACCTGCCGAACGCGCGGGTGGAAGTCGACCTCGCGGGCGGCCTCAAGAGGGTACGGCTGGAGAAGGGTCGGCTCACCGCGCGGGTCGAGATCCTCCACATCTCGGTCCTCAGCGCCCTCGCGGGCGAGCTCGGCAAGCAGCTCGTGGAAGACGCGGTGCGGGCCAACCTGTCGACTCTCGAGGACTGGATCCCCCCCCTGGAGATCCCCGTCCTCCTCGAGGAAGCGGTGGAGTTCAAGGGGATCGAGGAGGGGCCGGTGCGCGTGGGGCCTGGCCGGCTGCCCCTGCAGCTCGCGGTCTCGCACGTCGTGCCCGTCAACGAGCGGCTCTGGCTGCTGATCAACGCGGTCGCGGGCGATTGGGAGTCCGGCAAGGACGAGGGGGAGCGATGAGGCGCGCGCTCTCCTGGCTGGTCCTGCTCGCCCTGCTCGGGGGCGGGGCGGCCTGGCTCTACCCGCGCTTCCTGCCTCCCCCGCCCCCTCCCCCGCCCCCGGGCGAGATCGAGCGGCTGGTCGGGCTGCGGGACGGGATGGAGGAGCAGCTCAAGAAGCTGGTCGCGGAGTCGGGGGAGCGTGGACTGGCGCGCGCACCGCGCGGCGACATCATGATCGGGCTCTCCACCGTCCTCACCCAGAGCATCGCGGAGAAGGTCACGACGGGGCTCTTCGGGGAGACCACGGTCCGCCTAGGCAACCTCAAGGTGCACAAGGAGGGCAAGGTCAGGGTGAAGATGCTCTTTGCCAAGAGGAAGGTGGGCGAGTTCGTCCTGGACGTGTACATCGAGGAGGCGCGCGCCCTCGTGCGTCCGGGCGCGCCCACCCTGACCTTCCACGAGCGCCGGATCGGCATCGGCTTGCCCTTCGCCCTCGCCGAGGGCGAAGGGCGGGTCCGGCTCCACTTCGCCTGGGACAGCAAGGGACTGGCCGCCAACGTGGTCTGTGGAGATATCGAGATCACGAAGGAGGCGACGGGCACGGTGGTGCCGCAGCAGTACCACGTCCAGGGCAGCTTCGGGGTGGCCGTGGACGGCAATTCGCTGACCCTGACTCCGGATTTCCCCGAGCTGGCGGTACGCATCTTCGTGGAGCCCACCGAGCAGGGCTGGAACTTGGTGGACGAGGTGGTGGCCGATCAGCGCGCGGCCTGCCGCAAGGCCATGGAGAAGATCGACATCAAGAAGATCCTCGGAAAGCTCCTCGGCAAGGGGCTCAACATCAAGATCCCCCCCAAGGTCCTCCGGCCTGTCCACCTTCCCGCCGGCCTTCGGCAGTCGTTGAGCGTCCAGGGCGTAAACGTGTCCCTGGACTTGCGCACGACGGACCTGGTGGTGAGCCCGGAACGGCTGTGGTACGGAGCGAACGTGACGACGGAGTCCCTCGGAAAGAGGGCCGGCCCTCCCAGCCCCGAGTAGAGCGGCTCGTCCAGTCTGGGCGAGCTAGAAGTCGATCCTCAGAATCCGTCCATCGGTTCCGACCAACCAACCCGTCTTCCGGCTCCCGAACGCGACGCCCCAGTAGCCGGTCACGTCGGGAAAGGTGAACCACCGGTTTCCTTCATCGGGTGTCCAGGCCGCGCCTCCCGGTCCCGTGACCACCACCGTCCGGTTCGTATCGCCCCCATGGTGGTCGCCTTCGCGTCCGCCGTTCTCGCCGTCGCGTCCGTGATCCTCGCCGTCGTGTCCGTCGTCCTCGGCGCCGTGCCCGTGGTCGTCGTCGAGGGCCGCTTCGGCGGCGTAGCTCAAGCCGAACACCGTCCCGATGTTCGGCTGCTCGTCCGTGATCGTCCAGGTCTTGCCGCCGTCCGTCGAGGTCGCGGTCTGATCGAAGGGCGGGGCCGCCGGATCGAGATCTCCGCCGCCGATGATCCCGTGCCGTGCGTCTCGGAAGGCCACGCTGAAGATGCCGGCGCTCGGCGATCCACGCAGGGGTGAATCGTAGGCGTTCCAGGTGTCGCCCCGATCGTCCGTAGCCAGAACCCTCGACGGAGACGCACCACCGGTTACGATCCACGCATTGCGCTTGCCCTGGGCCGCGACGCAGGTGCCGCTGGAAGCGAACGAGAACTCGCCATCCAGCGCGGGCGGCAGGTTATCGCCAATGTCCTGCCAGGTCTTCCCATCCGTGGTGCGGATCACGGGAAAGCGCCCGTTCACGGGGTCGCTCTGGGCGATGCCGCGCCTGGGCGTCCAGAAAGCGAAGCAGTCGTAGAACGCGCCCGGATCCTGGTTCTGGAACTGCAAACTCCACGTCGCACCGCCATTTTTCGTCTTGTAGATTCGCGAATCGGCGCCGGTGCCGATCGACAACAGGTACGCAACCTTGTCGCTCACTCCCTGCACATCGCGGAACTGAAGCGCCTCGGCGCCGGGCACCACACCGGCCCTCCAGGTCTTCCCGCCATCGGTCGTGACCACAAACGTGCCCCCGCGCCCGCTCGCCCAGACCACGCGCGAGCTCACCGGGCTCACCGCGATCAGCCCCTGCGTGGTGCCGCTGTCTTGCGGCGTGAGTCTGGGGTGGGAGCGACCGTCCGCAAAGCTCAGGGTCGCTGACGCGAAGAGCACAACGAGGAAGACAGAAAACATGCGTTTGGACATGACATCCCTCCCGAGAGGAATTGATTGGCGTCGACCCGCACTATAGGCCTGGCCCCGAGGAGCGTCAATTCTTGTCGCTTCCCGGCGGGAACTTCTTGAACATCTTCCCCGTCGCCTTGTTCAGGGTCTTCTCGGTCTTGTCGGGCTTGTCCGAGATCTCCCCCACCGCATTGCCCCGCCAGATGAGCTGCTTCGTCGTCGCGTCGTACATGTCGATGACGAGCGTGCCCTCCTCGTAGGTGCTCACGGTGGTGCTCGCGTTCCCCATGCCCATGCCCCCGAAGCCCCCCCAACCCCAGCCCCCGCCCCAGCCGTCGTAGAAGGTGTTCAAGGACTTCTGCTGCTCGGTGGTGCTCACCGCGACCACCGCCACGTCCCCTCCGGACTCCACCTTCTGCCAGCCCTTGGCCTGGAGCTGCTTGTCGACCGCGTCCTGCACGCGCTTGTTCCAGAGAGGGTTGGCGGTCTGGACCTTCTCCCAGTAGTAGGTCTTGTAGCTCGAGAAGGTCGTGGAGTGGTCGTAGTCCGAGCTGACTTTCTGGGCGAACGCGGTGGCGGGCACGGTGAGCAGTACGGCCAATCCCCAACCGAGTCGGTTTCTTCTCACGCACGCCTCCCCTGCGCGCCATTGTCTAACGCCGAGATCGTGCTCCGTCAACCCTGCTAGACTGGCCGGCAAAGGAGGCCTCCATGGTCCTCGCCCCCGTCCTCATCGCACTTCTCGTGCAAGCCCCTTCCTCCAAGGCCGCCGATGCCGAGCAGGAGCAGTTCCAGGCCCTGGAGACACAGGTCTCGGGAGCCATCCAGATCAAGAACGTGGCTGCGCTCGAGCAGCTGCTGGCGAAGGACTTCGCTTTCAGCCTTTTCCTGGAGGGGCGGGCCCCGGAGGTCATGAACCGGGACGAGTGGCTGAAGACCGCCGAGCACTACACGCTCAAGGGCTTCGAGCTCCGCTACCTGTCCGTCCGCATCTTCGGCAACGTGGCCGCCGTGCGACTGCAGCCCCACCGGAATGCGACGGCGGGCACGACCCTCGACCGCAGCGGAGAGTTCGCGGTGGTGGACGTCTGGACCAAGGACGGCAACGCGTGGAAGCTCAGCTCGCGCTACCTCAGCCGGCCGGACACGATCAAGCGCTGAGCCGCGGGCGCCTCCCCTCCCGGGCGTAGCATGCGCGTCCTGATCGTGGAGGACGACGAGACGATCGCCGCCTTCCTGGTGAAGGGCCTGGGCGAGGCCGGCTTCACCGTAGACCACGCCCGTGACGGCCGCCAGGGGCGGGAGATGGCGCTCGCCACCCCTTACGACGCCGCGATCGTGGACGTCATGCTGCCCGGCCTCGACGGCCTCGCCCTCGTGGAGGCGCTGCGGCGGCGCGGCGTGCAAACCCCCGTCCTCATCCTGAGCGCGCGCCACACGGTGGACGACCGGGTACGCGGCCTCCAGGCGGGGGGCGACGATTACCTGGTCAAGCCCTTCGCCTTCGCCGAGCTCCTCGCCCGCATCCAGGCCCTCGTCCGGCGCGCCACCGGCACCTCCGAGCCCACCCGCCTTGCGGTGGGCGACCTGGAGATGGATCTCCTGACGCGGGAGGTGCGCCGGGGCGGCAAGAAGATCGAGCTGCGGCCCAAGGAGCAGGCGCTCCTCGAGTACCTGATGCGCCACGCGGGCAGGGTCGTGTCCAAGACCATGATCCTCTCCCACGTGTACGACTATGCCTTCGACCCGGGCACGAACGTGGTGGACGTCCTCGTCCACCGCCTGCGTGACAAGATCGACCGCGACTACGAGCCCAAGCTGCTACAGACCGTACGGGGCATGGGATATGTCCTCCGGGCCGCCTGAGGCCGCAGGGCGCCTCCGCGGCACTTTCGGCTTCCGCCTCGGTCTCTGGTACGCCGGCCTCTTCGTGGCCGGTGGCCTCGCCCTCGTGCTCCTGACCTACGCCCTGCTCGCCTCCGCCCTCGCCCAGCGCGATCGCGAGCTCGTGCTCGCCGCCCTCCAGCAGTACGTCGCCCAGTACACGCGCGGGGGCCTCCCCGCCCTCCAGGAAGCGGTGGGATCGGACCGGGTGGCCGGCCGCCACGAAGGGCTCTTCGTGCGTGTGCTCGGGCCGGGCTCGGAGGCGCTCTTCGGCAGCGTGCCTTCCTCCTGGCGAGGCCTGGACCTGCGCCGCCTCGTCCCTCCCGGCTCGGGTCTCGAACCCGGCTGGACGGAGGTGCCCGGGCCCGACGCCGTCTTCGAGGTCGCTTCGATCCGCCTCCCCGACGGCACGCTCTTCCAGGTGGGCAAGAGCACGGAGGTGCGCGCGGACATCCTCGCGCGCTTCCGGGCCCGCGCCGCCCTCCTCTTCCTCACGAGCCTGGTCCTCGCCGGGCTCGGGGGCCTCGTGCTCACGCGCGAAGCCCTCGCCCCCCTGCGCCGCCTGAGCGCGGTGCTGGGGGGAATCGTGCGCACGGGACAGGTCTCGGGCCGGGTGCCGGTTCGAGGCGACGGCGATCCCCTCGACGACCTGTCCCGCCTGTTCAACGGGATGCTGGACCGGATCGAGGCCCTCATCGCCGGCCTCAAGGGCTCGCTCGACAACGTGGCCCACGACCTGCGCACTCCTCTGGCGCGGCTGCGCATGAAGGCGGAGGGGGCGCTGCGGGAGGGCACGGACGCGGAGACGCAGCGCCGCGCCCTCGCCCAGTGCGTGGAGGAGACGGACCGCGTGGCCTCCATGCTGACGACGCTCATGGACATCTCGGAGGCGGAGACGGGGGTGCTCGCCCTGCGCCGCGAGCCTCTCGACCCGCGCGACCTGCTCCGCGAGACCGCGGCGCTCTACGAGGACGTGGCCGAGGAGAAGGGCCTGACGCTGGAGGTGCAGGCTCCGGCCGGTCTCCTCGTCTCCGCCGACCGGATCCGGCTCCGCCAGGCCCTGGCCAACCTCGTCGACAACGCGGTCAAGTACACCCCGCGGGGCGGACACGTGCGCCTCGGCGCGCACGCCGAAGGTGGTCGGATCGTCTTCGAGTGTGCCGACGACGGCCCGGGCATCCCTCCCGAGGACTTGCCGCGCATCTGGGACCGGCTCTACCGGGGCGACCGCAGCCGGTCGGAGCGGGGCCTCGGGCTGGGGTTGAGCCTCGTCCGGGCGATTGCGCGTGCCCACGGCGGCGAGGCCACGGTCGAATCCGCGCCGGGGCGAGGCTCGACCTTCCGGATCGCCCTCCCCGCATCCATTACCCATCTGTAATCCGCGGGAAAGCCCCCGGTAACCGCGGGGACCGTATCTTGTTTTCAAGCAAGGCCTCGCGGCCGGGCCCCAAGGGCCGCGGCGTCGCGAGAGCGGGAGGAATTTCAAATGTCGAAGATTGTCAGCGCGGCCACCCTGGCCGTGCTTCTCACCGCCGGCCTCTTCGGCGCCGGACTGTCGGGCGTGGGCGTGAAGGCGGGGGGCCTCGAGGCCGTGCACTCGCCGGTGGGAGTGGCCCCGGTCGCGGCGACCAGCGGCTACGCCGACCTCGTGGCGCGCGTGGCTCCGTCCATCGTGACCGTGCGGGCGGAGCGGGTGGCCAGGCCGGCCGCGATGCCTTTTGGCGGCGAGGGGCAGATCCCCTTCCCGTTCCCCGGTCAGCCCTTCAACTTCCCGGCCCCGGACCTGACGCCGCGGCGCCAGGGCGGGCTGGGCTCGGGGGTGATCGTCAGCGCCGACGGCTATCTGCTCACCAACAACCACGTGGTGGAGGGGGCGGACAAGGTGCGGGTGGAGCTCTCCGACCGCCGCAGCCTGGCCGCAAAGGTCGTGGGCACCGACGCTCCCAGCGACCTCGCGGTCCTGAAGATCGAGGCGGGCGGCCTGCCCGCCCTCCCCTTCGGGGACTCCGACGCGATCCGCGTGGGCGACGTGGTGCTGGCGTTCGGCAACCCGCTCGGGGTGGGCCAGACCGTGACCATGGGCATCGTCAGCGCCAAGGGTCGGGCCACCGGCCTGGGCGACGGCAGCTTCGAGGATTTCCTGCAGACGGACGCGCCGATCAACCAGGGCAACTCCGGCGGCGCCCTCGTGAACACCAGCGGGCAGCTCGTCGGCATCAACTCCCAGATCCTCTCCCCCTCGGGCGGCAACATCGGGATCGGCTTCGCCATCCCGTCCCGCATGGCGGAGAACGTCATGACCCAGCTCGTGAACGGCGGACGCGTCCAGCGCGGCCAGCTCGGCGTCACCGTGCAGGGCGTGACCTCGGACGTGGCCGCGAGCCTCGGGCTCAAGGAGGTCCGGGGCGCGCTCGTGAGCGAGGTCGCCAAGGGCAGCCCCGCGGAGAAGGCCGGGGTGAAGCGCGGCGACGTCATCGTCTCCGTGGACGGCGCGGCGGTGGCCGACGGCAACACGCTGCGCAACCGCATCGCGGCCACGAAGCCGGGATCCACCGTGGCCCTCGGCCTCCTGCGCGACGGCGGGGAGAAGACGGTGCGCGTGCAGCTGCGCGAGCTCCCGACCGCGCGCGCGGCGGGAGAGAAGGCGGAGCCTGCGGAGGGCGGCCGTCTGGGCCTCTCCGTCCGGCCGCTCACTCCGGAAGACGCCCGGGAGCTCGGCCTCGAGTCCCGTCGCGGGCTGCTCGTGGCCGAGGTCGACCCCGCGGGGCCGGCCGCGGCGGCCGGCCTCCAGCCGGGCGATGTGATCGAGGAGGTCGATCGCAAGCCGGTGGCGGATGCTACGGAGCTCAGGGCCGCGGTCAAGGCCGCGGGCGACCGTCCGGCCCTCGTCCTGGTGAGCCGCAAGGGGACGAGCCTGTTCCTCACCATCGACCCGCCAAGGGCCTGATCCCGCTTCGTTTCGCCAAAAGGGCGCGTTTCCGCGGGGGACGCGCCCTTTTTTTCGAGAGGGCGCTGTCCCATATCCCTCCCGTAGCCCTTAAGATTGGGGAGGCGGGCACCGCCGGGCGGTGTTGCCGCGCGGGAGGGGGAATGGTGTTCCAGAGGTCGGCACACATCCTCGGGAGCCTGTGCGTCCTCGGCTTCCTCGGAATGGGACCCGCCGAGGCCCAGAGCCTGACGGAGCTGGCGGCAAAGGAGAAGGAGCGGCGCAAGAAGGCGGGCACCACCGAGGCCCCCGCCTTTTCCAACGACGACCTGCGGAAGCTGCCGGATTCCGCGGAAGCGAATCCCGATCGCGCCGCCGACGACAAGTCACGCCCGGCGCGTGCGACGACCCCGACGGACGGCGAGGCCCGCAGCGAGTCCTGGTGGCGGTCGCGGGCCAAGGACTGCCGGGAAGAGATCGCAGATGCGGAGCAGCAAGTGAAGTACTACGAGGCCCGGCTCGAAGAAGCGCGGACCGGGATCCGGCAGCCCCAGCCCGGAGACGCGACGCGCCAGCTCCCCCCCACGCGCATCGCCACCGACTACGAGAAGCGGGCCGCCGAGGCCGGCCTCGCCCTCGCCCAGCGCAGCCTGGCCGCGGCCAAGAAACAGATGGAGGACCTCGAGGACGAGGCCCGGAAGAAGCAGATCCTCCCCGGCTGGCTGCGCTGAGTCTCTGCTAGGCGAGGGGAAGCAGGTCGGCTACGGGCCGGGGTCGGCCAAAGTGAAAGCCCTGCGCGTAGTCCACGCCGCTTTCCTCCAGGAGGCGGGCGGTGGCGTCGTCGGTGACGAACTCGGCGATGGTCTTCTTGCCCATCCCTCGAGCGATGCCCACGATGGCTCGGACGACGAGCTGGTCCACCGGGTTTTCGGCGATACCCCGGACGAAGTCACCGTCGATCTTGAAGTAGTCGAAGGGCAGCGTCTTGAGATAGTAGAAGGAGCCGAAGCCGGAGCCGAAGTCGTCCAGGGCGAGCTGACAGCCGCGGGCGTGCAGCCGATGGGCGAAGGCCCTCGCCTCCTCGATGTTGGCGATGGCGGCGGTCTCGGTCAGCTCGAAGACCAGGCGGGTGGGATCGATCGCGGCCGTCGCCAAGGCGGCCTCCGTGAAGGCGATGACCTTGGGGTCCCCGATCGACTTGCCCGACATGTTCACGTGGAGCACGAGGCTTCGACCCGCGCGAGCGTGCTCGGCGATCAGCGCGATGGCCTTCCGCGCGACCCAGCAGTCGAGGTCCTGGATCAGGCCGAAGCGCTCCGCGACGTACAGAAAGGCGTTGGGCAGGAGCGGCTCTTCACCCTCGTCGCCCCGAAGCCGCAGAAGCAGCTCGTAGCGGTCCACCGCCCGCTCCTTGAGATCGAAGATCGGCTGGCCATAGAGCAGGAAACGATCTTCCTCCAGGGCCCTGCGGATTCGCTCCGCCTCGGCCAGCCGCGCCGACACCCGCTCGCGCCGCCCGCCTCCCGGCCGGTGCATGGCCAGCCGGTTGCGGCCGGCCCGTTTCGCCTCGTACATCGCGAGGTCGGCATAGGCCAGCAGCTCGGCGGAGCTGAGGCCGTCGAACAAGGCGACTCCGACGCTGGCCGTGGTGTGGATCGACTGGTCGCCAAGCACCGCCACCTGCTGGCCGAGGGTCTTGACGATTCCGTTGCCCGCGGTCTGGGCCTGTTCGGCGTCGGCCTGGGGCAGCAGCACCGCGAACTCGTCGCCCCCGATCCGGGCCAGGACGTCGTTCTGGCGAATGCGATGCCGAAGCGCTCCGGAAATGCCTTTGAGCAGATCGTCGCCCGCCTTGTGGCCGAAGGCGTCGTTGACGTCCTTGAAGTTGTCCAGGTCGATCAGGAGGAGGGCGCCCGCGCCGCCGTAGCGCGCGGCCCGCTCGACTTCCTGGTCGAGCTCCCGCTCGAAGCGGCGCCGGTTGAACAGACCGGTCAGGAAGTCGTGATCGACCAGGTATTCGAGGCGCGCCGCCATCTCCCGGCGCTCGGAGATGTCTTGAACCTGGGTGATGAGATGGAGGGGCTCACCCCGTTCCCCGCGGACGAGCGACACGGTCACGAGGACCCAGAAATGGTGACCCCAGGCGTGGCGGTATCGCTTCTCGACCTGATAGCTCGGGATGCGGCCGGCCAGCAGCTCTCGTAGGGAATCCGCGTCCAGATCGACATCGTCGAGATGGGTGATGGCGCCCAGGGTCGTGGCTTTCAGCTGCTCGCGGGGATAGCCGGAGATCCGGCACAGCGCGTCGTTGACCTGCAGCCAGCGCCCAGCCAGGTCCACGAGTGCCATCCCGATGGGCGCGGAGTCGAAGGCCGTCTCGAACCGGGCATGCACCTCCCGGAGTGCGCGCTCCGTGTTCCGGCGCTCCCCCTCGGCGGCCAGGAGCCTTCCTCTCACTTCTTCGTGCAGGTCGACGCTCGGTTTGGTTGGCGACTTGGCCGGAGTCCGTCGGCCGGCGCGGGCGCGGGCGTTGTCCTCGAGCCGAGCGGGGGCGTTGCGCAGGCTCTCGCCGAGGCGCTCCAGCCTTCTCCCCACTTCAGAGACACCCAACCCATGGGGTTTGGGAATCTCCATCGGGAGCGCCGCGCGGGCGACGGTCAGCTCACGGATCCACGCAGCAACATACTCGTCGAGCTGCGCCCGGGCGGCGCGCAAACCTTCATCGAAGAGCCACTGCGCGGCGACCTGTTCGGAGAGGGCCGCCTCGGGCGGCGCCCCGTCTCCTTGCTTCGGGGGCCTTGAATGTGCCATCGACGCCCCTAAAAGGGGACAAAGGCCTAGGGGAGTCTAGCATGAGCAAGAGCACGTCCAGTGAGCCGGACACGCTAGCCTCGCGCTTCCCAGCCCTTCGCGCGCTCGACCGCCTTGCCCCAGCTCGCGCGCAGCTCCTGAGCGCGGGCCGGCGGCATCCCGGGCTCGAATACCCGGTCCACACGTCGCTGGCGGGCGATCTCGTCTGCGTTCTTCCACAACCCGACGGCGAGGCCGGCCAGGTACGCCGCCCCCAGGGCCGTGGTTTCGGTCACGACGGGACGGGCCACGGGCACGCCCAGCAGGTCGGCCTGGAACTGCATGAGCAGCGCATTGCCCGCCGCTCCCCCGTCCACGCGCAGCTCGGACAGCCGCACGCCGGCGTCGGCCTCCATCGCGTCCAGGAGGTCGGCCACCTGGAAGGCGATGGACTCGAGCGCAGCCCGCGCCACGTGGCCGGCGCCAGTCCCTCGGGTCAGGCCCACGAGCGCGCCCCGCGCATAGGCGTCCCAGTGCGGCGCGCCCAGTCCGGCGAAGGCGGGGACGAGGTAGGCCCCGCCGTTGTCGGGGACGGAGGCGGCCAGGGCCTCGACGTCGGCGGAGGCTCTGATGAGGCCCAGCCCGTCGCGCAGCCACTGCACGACCGCGCCCCCCACGAAGACGCTGCCCTCGAGCGCGTACTCCGTCCGGCCAGAGCACTTCCAGGCCACGGTCGTGAGCAGCTTGTGCCGCGAGACGGGGGCCTTCTCCCCGGTGTTCTGCAGCATGAAGCAGCCGGTGCCGTAGGTGTTCTTGGTGAGCCCGGGGGAGACGCAGAGCTGGCCGAAGAGCGCGGCCTGCTGGTCACCCGCCACCCCGGCCAACGGAACCCCACCCAGACCGAGCTTGCTCGTGACCTCGCCCAGCACCTCGCTGGAAGCGCGCACGATCGGGGAGCACGCTCCGCGGCACGCGGAGCAGGCGCAGCAGCTCGTCGTCCCAGTCGCCCCGGTGGATGTCGAAGAGCAGGGTGCGCGAGGCGTTGCTGGGATCGGTGGCGTGGAGCTGGCCCCCCGTCAGGTTCCAGAGGAGCCACGTATCGACCGTCCCGAAGGCGAGCTCGCCCTTCTCGGCGCGCGCGCGCGCCCCCGCCACGTTGTCGAGGAGCCAGCCGATCTTGGTGCCCGAGAAGTAGGGATCGAGGACGAGGCCGGTGCGCTCCCGGACGAGCGCCTCCGCCCCCTCCGCCTTGAGACGCTCGCACACGTCGGCGGTGCGGCGGTCCTGCCAGACGATCGCGTTGTGGATGGGGCGGCCGGTCTCCCGGTCCCAGAGGATCGTGGTCTCGCGCTGGTTGGTGATCCCGACCGCGGCGAGGTCGCGCGGGCCGAGCGAGGCCCGGCCGAGCGCCTCCAACGCCACCGAGATCTGCGACGTCCAGATCTCCGCGGGGTCGTGCTCCACCCAGCCCGCGCGGGGGAAGATCTGGGGGAACTCCCGCTGGGCCACCGCGCGCACCGCCCCCGCCTCGTCGAAGACGATGGCGCGCGAGCTCGTGGTCCCCTGGTCGAGGGCGAGGACGTGGGGCAAGAGGTCGCCTATTGGGCCGCGAAGGACCGGAAGAAGGGGTGCACGCCCGCGCCGAACATGCTCGCCTTGCCTCCCCGCACCACGCTCAGCTCGTAGAAGCGGTTCCCGATGAGCGCCCCCGCGGTCTGGGCGTAGGTCCCGCGCAACAGCAGGGCCTGGTGCTGGGACAGGTTGGTGGAGGTCTGGGCGTACGAGTCGTACCACTTCTTGCTGGACTCGCCCTCGGACTGGAACAGAAGGTAGGGGCGGTCCCGGTTCGCTTCGAGGTAGGCCGACGGGTAGTCCGTATAGGTGAGGATGTACTCCGATCCGTCCGCGTCGGTCGCGCGGAACGTCTTGCGCGGGGCGGGCACGAAGCGGCTCCCCAGGCAGACCTCGCCCCTCTCGACGCTGGGGCGCTCCGGCATCTGGACGACGAAGCTTCCGTCCGGGGGCTGGAAATCACGCCAGCCTACCCACCTTCCGTTCACGTTTTGATCCGTGAAGAGCGGGACGGGCTCTCCCGCCCTCGCTTCCCGCCGCTTGCGCTCCCGCTCGGCCAGTTGGGCCAGGCTCTCCTCCGGGAACACGCTCGCGGGAACGAGGACCAGCAGCGTCAACGCGACAAGCCGCCCGTGCGACCTCGCCACGTCTCCTAGGTTGCCACACTCCGGCCGACGGCGTCGAGGCCTTCCGGAGGCGCGGGCGGCTGTGAGACAGTGGAGCCTGGCGTGAGGAATTGGCACTTGATTCTGGCCGCCGCCGCCCTCGCTTGCCGCGCGACCTCGGCGCGTCCCGCGGGGGGAGCGGCCGCGGCGGCCCCCCTTTGGTCGGCCGTGGTCACGGCGGGTCCGAGCCCGGCCTCGGGACCGGCGGTCGCGCCGGACGGCACCGTCTTCGTCGGAGGGTCGATCGACGCCACCACCGGAGACACCGGCCCACCTGAGCCGGGAGGCACGATCCGCCAGCCCTGCCTTCTCGCCTTCGACCCCGACGGGCGGCTGCGCACGAAAGTGGCCGGGAGCAAGCCCACCGGCTGGACGACGGGAATACCAGCGATGTGGGTGATGCTCGCGGCCTGGGGCACCGCCTACGCGGTCGACCAGAGCGGCGGGCTCTACGCGATCTTCCCCACCGGGGAGACCCTCTTCCGCCAGGTCGAGGGCCTGACCATCGGCGGGCCTCCCGCCCTGGGCCCCGGCGGACGGATCTACGTCGGCGGCGCCGGGGGGCTGCGGGGACTCGATCTCCAGGCCATCGGCAGCCCCGTGGGCTTCTTCTTCGACCTGGACCGCTCGCACGCCTTTGCGCCCGTGGCGAGCGCGGACGGACGCCTGTACTTTGGGACGTCCTACGGCGGCCGGCTCATCGCCCTCGACCCGGCCGGGCAGTCCGCGTGGGTACGTCGCTCGGCCTCGGGTCTGCTCGCCGTCGATTCGGAAGGCAACCCGCTCGTGGCGAAGGACAAGACCCTGACCGCCTACGACCCCGGCGGCGAGCCCCGTTGGACGTTCGAGGCGAAGAGCCCGCTCGGCCAGCCGGTGGTGGGCCCCGACGGCACCGCCTACGTCTGCAGCCAAACCGGGCTCGTCCACGCCCTCGACCGGCTCGGCCGCGAGCGGTGGTCGTTCGCCCTCGACGGGGCGGCCGCGTCCGTGCCCACGTTGGGCCCGAACGGCACGCTCCACGTCTCGAGCCTGGCCGGCACCCTCTACGGCCTGGATGGCGACGGGAAGAAGCGCTTCACGCTGTCGATTCCCGTGGGGTCGGGGCGCGTAGGGGTGGGCCCGGACGGGCGCATCCATTTCGTGGCCGGCGACTGGCGCCTCCACGCGTACGCGGCGCCATGAGCGCGCAAGAGTTCTGCCCGACCCACAAGGTCCGGATGCTCCCCACGGGCTGCCCGTTGTGCCGGCGCGCGATCGAGCGCGAGCGGCAGGCGGAGGTGGAGAAGATCAAGAAGCAGGGATTCAAGGCGCTGCTGGGGCTCGCCGCCGTGGCCGTCGTCTGGCTCTTCCTCACCCGGGAGAAGGGGCCCGTCGACTCACGCCTGGACCCCGAGGCGTTCCGAGCGCCGATGGAGAGCATGGAGAAGGCGCTCTACACCACGGCCCGCCTGGGCGTGGAGGCCCGATCGGAGCTCAAGACCGCGGCCGCCGATCTGGAGGCCGCGCTGCGACAGGCCGGCCGCTTCAATCCCAAGGCGACCGAGGACGTGGTCTTCTTCGTCTTCCGCCTCGGCACGAGCGCCGAGATCGATGGCGAGCGGTTCGACTGGAGCGCGCATCGGCAGGAGTGGGAGACCCTGCGGGCCGCCCGCTTCCGATCCGCAGCCTGGTTCGCCAAGAGCTCGCCCGCGCTCGAGGAAGCCCAGGGCACGGCGGAAGCGCGGGGCGTGGTCACGGACGTGGCCGCCTACGAGAACACGATCCTGGAGATCGAGCGGCTGATCCAACGGGTGGACTCCGACTTTGCCGCGCTCCCCGAATACTACGGCGAGGTGCTCGATCCGGCGGTCTCGGAGCGCTGGAGCACCGCCGAGCGGAGCGCCCGGCAGGACGCGGAGCGCATCCGCGCGGGCATGCCCCCGCCTCCGCGGGGCGCCGCCACCGCATGGATCAAGACCTGGAACGAGCTGGACAATACTCTCCGCTATTTGCCGGGACAGCTCTTCCGCACGGTCGGCGGAGATTTCGGCCTCCCCGGCCGGAGCTCCGCCCAGAGCCGGATCCAGACGGCCCAGGCTCGTCTGGCCAAGGCGAAGAGGGCTTTCGCCGACGCCCCGCGTTAGGTTTCGGGACGGACTCTAGGTCCGGCAGCCGTTGGGGTCGCCGCTCTGGATCCCCTTGCGGAGCCACTGCACGCGCTGCGCCGAGGAGCCGTGGGTGAAGGACTCGGGCTGCACGTAGCCCCGGGTGAGGCCCTGGAGACGATCGTCCCCGATGGCGGCGGCGGCGCGCAGGCCTTCCTCCACGTCGCCCGGCTCGAGCAGGTGGGCATCCTTGTCCGCGTGGTGGGCCCAGACTCCGGCCAGGCAGTCCGCCTGCAGCTCCAGCCGCACCGAGTAGACGTTGGCCTCGCCCTGCGAGCGCGCCGAGCGCTGGGCCTGCGTGACCTGGTCGGAGATGCCGAGCAGGTTCTGCACGTGGTGGCCGACCTCGTGCGCGATCACGTAGGCCTGGGCGAAGTCGCCGGGAGCCTGGAAGCGCTGGCTCAGCTCCTGGAAGAAGGACAGGTCGATGTAGACCTTCTGGTCCGCCGGGCAATAGAAGGGGCCCGTCGCGGAGGACGACATGCCGCAGGCCGAAGGCACGGCCTCCGTGAACAGCACGAGCTTCGGGGGCTGGTAGGTGCGCCCGGCCTGCGCGAACACCTTGGTCCAGGTGTCCTCGGTGCTCGCGAGCACCACCGAGGCGAACTTCCCCAGGCTGTCCGCGGGCGCTCCCCCCGGCGCGGGCGCGGGGGCGCTCTGCTGCGTGACCTGCTGGACGAGGCCCACGATCTGGAGGATCTGCGCGGGATCCTGGCCGGTGAGCATGGCGATGACGAAGGCGATGACGATGCCTCCGCAGCCGATGCCGGCTCCCCGTCCGAACCGGGATCCCCGGACGTCCTCGACGTTATCGCTCTCGCGCTGCCCTTCGATGCGCATGGCCCTTCTCCTGTCACCGCGCCCGCCGTGCCACCCGCTTCACGGCGGGCGCGGCCGGGAGTCTACCATGCAGCCCGCGGCGGAATTCCTCGAGACCGCACCTCGACTTATACTCCCCGCTCCCCGTCGGGGATCGACAAGGGAGGCGGGCATGCTCAAGGGCTTTCGCGAATTCATCGCGCGTGGCAACGTGATCGACCTCGCCGTGGGCGTGATCATCGGCGTCGCGTTCAGCGGGATCGTGGACTCGCTGGTGAAGGACATCGTCACCCCCGTCCTCGGCCTCCTCGGGGGCCAGCCCGACTTTTCCGCGCTGAAGATCGGCCCGGTCGGCGTCGGCAACTTCATCAACGCCGTGATCAGCTTCCTGATCAAGGCCGCCGGCCTCTATTTTCTGGTCGTCCTCCCCTTCAACCGGCTTGCCACCCGATTGGCCGCGGCCGCGCCCGCACCCCCGCCCCCACTCAGCGAGACGTTGCTCCGCGAGATCCGGGACCTCCTGCAGAAGCGCGCCGTCTAACGCCGCGGCGCCTGTCAAGGCTCCGTGTGGTAACGTCCGAGAGGATGCGGCGTCTCGTCCGTCTCGCCCTCGCCCTCGCCCTCGGTATGGCCTGCCGGCCCGCGCCGTCGCCCTCGCCGGCGGCGCCGCCCGCGCCCACGCCGTCGCCTTCGCCGCACGTGAACACGGGCGACTCGCCCGGCCCCGCCCCCACGGGCATGGTGTGGATCCCGGGCGGGACGTTCTGGATGGGCGGCCCTCCCCCGTCCGAGGAAGCGCGCCGGCACAAGCACGAGCATCCCGACGACCCGGTCTGCAGCGGGCTCGTCACCGGCTTCCCCGACGCCCAGCCCCAACACTTCGTCGAGGTGGACGCGTTCTGGATGGACTCGACCGAGGTCACGAACGCGGAGTTCGCGCGCTTCGTGAAGGAGACCGGCTACGTCACCGGGGCGGAAAGGGCGCCCACCGACGAGCAATACCCGGGGGCCCGTCCCGAGATGCTGGTGGCGGGTTCCGTCGTCTTCACGCCCCCGCGGACGCCCGTGCCCCTCGATGACCACCTCCGCTGGTGGAGCTACGTGAAGGGCGCGGACTGGCGGCATCCCGAGGGTCCAAAGAGCAGCCTCCGCGGCCGGGAAAGGCTCCCCGTGGTCCACGTGTCCTGGGACGACGCCGTGGCCTACGCGGCGTGGGCGGGCAAGCGGCTGCCCACCGAGGCGGAGTGGGAGTTCGCGGCGCGGGGCGGCCTCGACCGCAAGGCGTTCGCCTGGGGGGACGAGCTTCGACCCCAGGGCCGCTACATGGCCAACACCTGGCAAGGCCGCTTCCCGGTTTCCAACAGCGCCGAGGACGGATACCGAGGCCTCGCCCCCGTGGGGTCGTACCCGGCGAACGGCTACGGACTCCACGACGTGGCCGGCAACGCCTGGGAATGGTGCGTGGACTGGTATCGGGACGACTACTACGCGACCCTCGCCGCCCTCCCCGCGCCCGTGCCAAACCCCCGCGGCCCGGAGAGCAGCCACGACCCCGCGAATCCCGGGGTGGCGACCCGGGTCCAGCGCGGCGGCTCCATGCTCTGCAGCGACCAGTACTGCGCGCGCTACCTGGTGGGCACCCGCGGCAAGGGAGCGGCCGACACCGGGAACAACCACGTGGGCTTCCGCTGCGTGCGCGACACGAAGAGCTGACGCCGTTGGCTTCCGTCGCGGTCGTGCTGATGGGCGTCAGCGGCAGCGGCAAGACCACGGTCGGACGACTCCTGGCCCAGCGCCTCCGCTGGCCCTTTCTGGACGCCGACGACTTCCACCCTCCCTCGAGCGTCGAGAAGATGCGCCGCGGAGAGCCCCTCACGGACGCCGACCGCGAGCCGTGGCTCCGCGCTCTCGCCGCCACTCTCCGCGCGCACCTCGACGGCGGCGAGAGCGCGGTTCTAGCCTGCTCGGCGCTCAAGGCGGCCTACCGTGACGGTCTCCACGTGGACGAACGGGTGCGGTTCGCGTTCCTCCGGGCCGACAAGCAGCTCCTCGAGAAGCGTCTGGCCGGACGGTCCGGCCACTACTTTGCCCCTGCGCTGCTCCAGAGCCAGCTCGAGACGCTCGAGCCGCCGAAGGACGCCCTGACCCTCGATGCCGCTCTCTCCCCGGAAGACCTGGTGCAGGAGATCCAGCGCACCCTGGGCCTCGGGGCCGCTAGAAGCTGAACAAGACGCCCACGGTCACCCCGATCCCGAGGTCGGGGTCACCCCGGCCCACGTAGCTGACCGCATTCACCTCGAGGTAGGGGGAGAGCCCGCTCCCGAAGGTGTGGCAGACGCCGAGGCCTGGGGAGAGGGCAAGGTTGGTCTCGGGGTCGACCGGCACGATGAAGCGGGCGGCGAGGTACACGTGGGGGTCGAAGGACCACACGAGTCCCGGCAGGAACGAGAAAGAGGCGTATTGGCCGCGCACCCAGGTGGGTCCCAGGTCCAGCTCGAGGGCGAGGGTCTTCGTGACGTAGCGGCCGTAGCCGATGCTCGGGCTCACGTCATGCTGAAGGCCGTCCCAGGGCCCGCCGGGAGGCCGGTAGGCCACGGTCGTTCCCACCAGGGCGGCGACGTAGTTGGGCGGAGCCTGGGCCCAGGCGAGCGGGGGAGGAGCCAAGAACCCGGGGACGCCCAGGACCACCGAGACGAGCCGCCGGCGCCGGCGGCGGCTGGGGCTCCCGCTCAGCACTCGGGCAGGTTCACGCTGAAGTCCGGTGGTGCCTCCAGCACGTTGACCGCGAGCCCGCCGCGGGCGGTCTCCTTGTACTTGTCCTTCATGTCCCGGCCGGTGTCGCGCATGGTCTTGATCACCTTGTCCAGGGAAACGAAGTGCTCGCCGTCTCCGCGCAGGGCCATGCGCGCGGCGTTGATCGCCTTGATCGAGGCCATGGCGTTGCGCTCGATGCACGGGACCTGCACGAGGCCCCCGATGGGATCGCAGGTGAGACCGAGGTTGTGCTCCATCGCGATCTCCGCCGCGTTCTCCGCCTGGGCGGGGCTGCCCCCCATCACCTCCGCGAGCGCTCCCGCGGCCATCGAGCACGCCGACCCCACCTCGCCCTGACAGCCGACCTCCGCCCCGCTGATCGAGGCGTTCTCCTTGTAGAGGACGCCGATGGCCCCCGCGGTGAGCAGGAAGCTCACCACCCCTTCGTCGTTCGCCCCGGGCACGAAGCGGTCGTAGTAGTGGAGCACGGCGGGCACGATTCCCGCCGCCCCGTTGGTGGGAGCGGTGACCACGCGGCCGCCCGCGGCGTTCTCCTCGTTGACGGCCAGGGCGTACAGGTTCACCCAGTCCAGGGCGGTGAGGGGATCGCGCAATCCCGCTTCGGGCTTCTCGAGGAGTCGGCGGTACAGATCGGACGCCCGGCGCTTGACCTTGAGCCCGCCGGGGAGGGTTCCTTCCGTCGCGCAGCCGCGCACGACCGAGGCCTTCATCACATCCCAGATCCGAAGCAGCGCCCGTCGTGTCTCTTCCTTCGGACGCCAGGCCTCCTCGTTCGCGAGCATGACCTGGCTGATCGGCAGGCCGTGGCTTCCGCATTGCTCCAGCAGCTCGACCGCGGTGTGGAAGGGATGAGCCAGCGCCCGCCGGTCCTCGACCACCGGGCTCTGGCCCTGGGCCGCGTTCTCGTCGACCACGAAGCCGCCCCCCACCGAGTAGTAGACGCGGGTCCGCACCACCTGTCCCCTGCCGTCGAGGGCGGTGAAGCGCATGCCGTTGGGGTGGAAAGGCAGGCTCTCGCGGTGGAACTGGAGATCGTCCGGGGGAAAGGCCACTTCCCTCCCGCCGGGGAGGGCGAGCCGCCCCTCCCGTCGCACCCGGCTGACGAGAGAATCGATCGCCGCCACGTCCACGCCCTCCGGCGTCTCCCCCATTAGGCCCAGGATGACGGCCTTGTCGCTGCCGTGGCCCCGTCCGGTCGCGCCGAGGCTGCCGAACAGCTCGGCCCGCACCGCCGCCGTCCGCTCGAGCAGGCCCGTTTCCCCCAGGTCGAGGGCGAACGTGCGCGCGGCCCGCATGGGTCCTACCGTGTGGGAGCTGCTGGGTCCGATGCCGATCTTGAACAGCTCGAGGACGCTGATCGCCATCTCCAGCGATGGTACTCCACCCCGGCGGCCGGGATCTTCGGCCGCTCCAATTCCTGCCAACGGTATTCGGCCCCCTCTGCTAGACTCGCCCTCTGCCCGACGCCCGAGGGGGCAATCCGGATGGGCCGGAGGAGGAACGTCATGTACGACCAGATCAAGAATATGGCGGAAGCGGCCCTGCAGAAGGCGAAGGAGACCGCGGTGGATGTGAAGGAAACGGTCGGCGAGGCCGTCCAGTCGGCCGAGGAGGCGGGCCGGAAGCAGGCGGCCGCCGCGGAGAAGGCGACGACCAGCGCCGCCAAATCCGCCCGGAAGGCCGTGGGCCGCGCGGTCAGCAAGACGCGCAAGGCCGCGGGCAAGGCGGCGCGCCAGGCCCGCAAGGCGGGCGCGAGGGCGTCGAAATCGGCGCGCAAGACCGCGCGCAAGATCGCCTCGCGCGCGCGGGGGCTGGCCGGTCGCCCGCGGCGCAAGGCCCCCAAGGCGCCCAAGATGCGCAAGACCGCCAAGGCCGCCAAGACCCGCAAGACAGCCCGTCGGACCCGTCGCCGCTAGCTCAGGCGCGGTCTCCCAGCAGGCGGGGAGGCGCCCCGGAGTGCGTGCCTCGGCCATCGGTGCCCGGCTCGATACGCAGGGTGTAGAAGGACGGTTGGCCGTCGGCCTGGAGATCGCCGCGAGCACGCAGGGCAACGCTGACCACGTACTCGCCGGGGGCGAGCAACACCCCCGGCAGGCGCAGCCGGGCTCGCCCCCGGCCCCCCGGCACGGTCGCGGCCCTGGTCGCGGCCGTGCGGGAGGTCGTCTCCCCCCGCGGGCCGCCCATGCCTCCGGCGGACATGAGCACCTCGATCTCGATGTCCCGCACCGCTTCGTGGGCGACCCAGTCGAGGACCACCTCCATCGTGCCTCCGGCCACCACCCGCGACCCGGGACCCGTGCCCTGGAACTCGACACCGGTGACCTCGAGGCCGCGGCGGGCCGGCGTCGCGTTGGGCGGGGGAAGCGGGACGGGATCGGCGGTCGCGGCCAGGCCCTGCCGGTAGGTGGCCACCACCTTGGGCGCGGGTCCGATGTCGGCCAGGCGGCCGTCGCGGAGGAGCACCGCGCGGTCGCAAGTCTGCGCCACGAGGTCGAGGGCGTGCGTCACCAGCACCAGGGTGCGCCCGCTCCTCCGCAGCTCTTCGAACTTGGCCATCGAGCGGTGCTGGAACTCCTCGTCGCCCACGGCCAGGACCTCGTCCACGAGCAGGATGTCCGGACGGAGGCTCACCGCGATGGCGAAGCCCAGACGGGCGTACATGCCCGACGAGTAGTTCTTGACCCGCGTATCGATGAAGCGCTCGAGACCGGCCAGGGCCACGATCTCGTCGAAGCGCTCCTTGAGCTCCCTCCGGTTCACCCCGAGGATGGCTCCGTTCAGGAAGACGTTCTCGCGGCCGGTCAGCTCGGGATGGAAGCCGGCCCCCAGCTCGAGCAGGGCGCCCACGCGGCCGCCCACTTCGATCGACCCCCGGTCCGGAGTCAGGATGCGCGCCAGGCACTTGAGCAGCGTCGATTTTCCGGAGCCGTTGGCTCCGATGATGCCGATGGTCTCGCCCGGCTCGACCTGGAAAGACACGTCCTGGAGGGCCCAGAACTCGTCGTAGATCCGGCGTCGCCGGAGGGTGACGGCCTCCTTGAGGCTGCGCGGCCTCTCGTGGAAGAGGCTGAACCGCTTTCCCACGCTCCCCACGCGTATCGAGCCGATCACTACACCTCCTCCGCCAGCCGGGGCTCGGCGCGGCGGAAGACCGTCCAACCAAGGAGGAAGACGGTCCCGCAGGAGACGACGCACCAGAGCAGGCTCCCTGGATCGGGCCTTTGTCCTTCGTAGAGGATGGTGCGGAAGGCGGCCACCACCGCCGCCGCCGGATTGAGTCGACAGAGCGTGACCCACGGCTCGCCCGCGGACTGCACGAGCTCGGCCGGATAGACGACGGGGGTCGCGTAGAACCAGGCCATCCCGAACAGGGAGGCCAGGTGTTGCGTATCGCGATAGTAGACGTTGGAGACGGCGGTGAGGAAGGCCACTCCGAGGGCGAGCAGCAGGAGGCTCCCTACGGGGACGGCCAGAAGCCAGAGATTCGACCAGAAGGTCATGCCCAGGAGAGAGAGGAAGGCGAGAAGGAGGCCCAGCTCGATCGCGAAATGGACACCGTGGGCGAGGACGGTGCTGATCGGGAGAACCGCGCGGAAGAAGTAGACCTTCCGGATCAGGTTCCCGTTCGAAACCAGGCTGAGCGCGCCCGTGTTCATGGCCAGGTTCAGGAAGTTCCAGGGAAGAAGTCCCACCAGCAGGAAGGCAGGGAAGCTCCGGACGCTGCCGGCGCCGGGGGGGAGCGGCACCCTCAGGAACAGGCCGAACACCACCGTGAAGATGGCCATGGTCACGAGGGGATTGAGCAGGGACCACAGGACGCCGAGCGCCGAGCCCTTGTACGTCGCGCGCAGCTCGCGGAGCACCAGGTTGCGCAGGAGGTCCACGCTGTTGACGGCTTCGGTCAGCGTGCTCGGGCTGCGGCTTTCCGTCACCTCCATCCGCCCCATCATACGCGGAGAGCTTCTCATCGAAGGGGCAGCCGCGCGGTCAACCAGTCGAGACGGTCCCGAGAGGCGCCCAGGTCCCGCAACGCGGCGAGCGCCGTCTCGTGGTGGGGAGCCGTGAACAGCCAGTGATAGTGCACGTGAACGAGCGGCGACGTCCGCAGGCGAGCCCTGAGCTCCGGGCGCTCGACGAGCAGGTGCAGCGGCACGTTGTGCGTGTCCGGGTAGTGGACGACGCGCTTCGTCGTGCTCCAGATCGCGAGCGCCGCCGCCGCCTGATTCGACCCCCAGTATTCGCTCGCTTCGGGTCCTACGAGACCCGTCGAGGCACGGACGTTCAGGTTGTGGCCGCGCCACGGTTTCAGGCCCGCGGCGACGGAGCGGGAGAAGAGCTCCGCCCACGCACCCAGGACGCCCTTCTCCCTCCGGACTACCGTCAGCCCGCCGTTGTAGGAGGCGCGCACCCGGCGGTCGCACACCGTGGTGCGGACGAACGGCAGGGAGTCGAGCGAGACGCCCTGGATCTCGGCCAACTGCGTCCAGTAACCCTCGAAGGGGTCGCCCGGCCCTTCGGTCGCGCTGCCCTTGGTGTCGACCGGACGCACGGCGACCTCGGCCTCCGCGGGCAGCTCCAGCTCGCCCAGGAAGACGGTGTCGCTGTCGAGCACGGCGACCCACTCGGAGCGCGCGCGCCGCTCGGCCCAGGCCGCCGCGAACACGCGGTTGGCCGAGCCGTATTCAGGGCAGACGCGATTGAGGGGCTCCTCGGCATACTCGACGCCCATGGCGTCGAGCCGCCGGCGGGCTTCGCCGTCGATTCCGAGGCCGGGGCGCGGGGCCACGGCCAGGATCGCAGCGTCCCGGTGGGACCCGCCGAAGCGGCGGATGCTCTCGCACAAGAGGAGCGCTTGCGCACGGATCGCGTTGTTTTCGATGCAGAGCACGAACGTCAGCGTCCCGCTCACGCCTCCTTCGGGCCCCCGCCTTCGTGCCGAATCCGGGGGCCGATGCCGGCGAGGGCCTCGTAGTCCGTCGTCCACCCCGCGTACGCCGCGGCCAGGCCCATGACCCCGCCCTCTCCCGAGAAGACACCCCGCTGCTGCAGGAAGTCCGCGCCGCGCTCCCAGGCCGCGAAGAACTGCCCCTCGTTGCCATCCTTGGTGACGGCGTAGCACGTTTCGTGGCACCACCGCGCCGCCTGCAGGGCCTCGGCATCCCCCAGGAGATCCCGGGCCAGCTCCGCGAAAGCGGGGCGACGCCACGACCCGCACGTCTCCAGGTGCGTGGCTATGCTCTCGCGCACGACGGGGAGGACGGCGAGACCGGGCGGGAAGACGCCGAGCGGGGGCATGGCCTCGAGGCGCGAGTCCGCATCGATGAAGATCGCGGTATCGAAGTCCTGGAGTGCGGCCCGCAGCGCGAATCGCTTGTCGTGATAGGCGGCGGCGCCGGCGCCGTTCCCGGTCGCGGAGAGGGCGCGCAGATAGTCAACGGCCATGGGACCGGTCGGGACATGGTGGAGGGCACGGACGGGCAAGTCGGCGAAGTCGGCCGGCTCGTCCGTCAACACCACCCAGGGCGCGGGCGCCGCATCGGCGCAGAGCAGCCGCGCGCGTCGGCGATAGGGCGCGTGAATCGCGAGCGTGCAGAAGCAGGCGGCCACGGGAGGGGCGGGTCAGGCCGTGCGCGGATCGACGGCCGGGCGCGGCCCGCGACGCGAGGGCAGACGCCTCGCGATGCGCCGGAGGATGGCGTTGAAGACTTCCCGCCGGCGGGTGCCGGGGGGCAAGACGTCGACGATCACGCCCCGTGCGAACATCACGAGCCTCCCCGCGCAGCTCGAGTGAATCTCCAGGAGCGCCTGCCGGGCGGCCGCGCCCTCCCGGGCCCGGCCGTCACGATCGAGGGTCATGGCTCGCAAGGCCGACTCGAGGCTGGCGATCGATTGAAGGGAGCGCCTCTCCCGAAGCGCCAGCTCGTTGCACCGGGCGGAGAGCGCCACCGCCCTCTCGCCGAGAGCCCGGGATGCGGCGACCAGGCCGTCCCGTTCCGCCCTCAGGGCGGCGATGGTGGCCGTGGGGTCCCCCCTCTCGCGCGACGGAGCCCCGGGGAGGCTCCGGGGGCTCGCGTGGCCCCTCAGGGCGAGGTCGAGATAGAGGCCCTTGGTGGCCAGCGAGATCGCCGGGTCGCCGACGAGATCCTCCATCGCCGGGCGATGGTGGCACATTTCGCTCTCGAGGAACCCGCCCACGGCCTCGTGCACTCGCGGGTCGTCGGCTCGCTCCGGCGCTCCGATGAACGCGGCCAGGCGCCGCAGCTCCGGCCGCCAGTCGTCGATGACGTCTTCATAGAAGACGAGCATCCGCGGCTGGCCTTGGGTATGGGCGAGGCTGGCCTGGACATGGGTGAGCCAGAGGCGCTCGGCCTTCTCGGAGCTCATCCCGTTGCGGTCGGTGAGGGAAGCCACCACCGCACACGGGTTGCGGACGCACATCAGGTAGCGCATGGGGCCGATGAGGTCCTGCCAGAACGGCAGCGTGAGGCAGGTCCGGGGATCCTTCCATCCCCACAGCGGCTCCGCCGCGAAGTCCTCGGCCAGGAGATGGCGGGCCTTCTCCCGGAGATCCCCCACCCGCGGGTCCCGCGGCCAGGAAGGGGGGAACGCCGGGGGCTCGTCCCACTGCCCTCCGAATCGGGCCAGGATCTCGTCGTTGAGGCCGACGAACCCCTCGTGCTCCCAATAGCCCTTCGGGTTGTCCCGGCCCGTCCTCGAGACCGCCTCGCCGGGGCCGAGATGGACGCCGAGAAGGTTCAGCATGCGGGAGACGAGCGAGGTGCCGCTGCGGTGCATGCCGAGCGTGCAGACGACCCGCGCTTCCGACGCCCCGACGCTCATCCGCGCATCCACCGCCACTGGTTGACCGACCAGGGTCGCGCCCCCGGCAGCAACTCCCGGACCGCGCTCACCACCTCCGGCCACTTGGTCTCGTCGAAGTCGTCCCCCGACAGCCAGCCGTCGACCTTGACCTTCGGCAGCCACGCGGCGATGTCGGCCTTCACGTGCTCGCGATCGTGGCGCGCGTCCAGGTGCACCCAGTCGATGGACCGGTCGGCGAAGAACGTGGAGGCGGTGACGGAGTCGGCCACGATCAGGGAGGTGAAGTCACCGTAACCGCAGTCGATGATGTTCTTGTGGAGCTGGCCCGCGAACGTGCCCCCGCCCTGGGCGGCGGCCGCGCGGTGGTAGTCCTTGCCTCTCGGGCCTTCGGGGCCGCTTCCCCGACACGTGTCCACTCCGATGAGGGTGAATCTCTTGTTGCTGAGCTTCACCACCTCCCCCAGCGAGCAGAGGCTGCGACCGAGGAAGTTCCCGACCTCGAGGAAGCGGCTGCCTTCGGGGAACCGATGAGCGGCCTCCTCCTGTGCGGATCGCCATTGAAACCAGCCGGGTATGTCGTTCCAGTTCACGCCACCACGCCACCCTGGATTCCCGCACGAGGCGACCGCAGCCGACCTCGATGCCACCGGCGTCACTATACGCCAACCGCGGACGGGCGAGACCGGGAGCGGCCAGGCGAACACGTCACCCCGCGGGGGTGATCGTCCCCGTCCGCCCGTCCACCCGCACGTGCTGACCAAAGCGGGGCCGGGAGGACGCCGCGGCCCTAGGCCTTCCCGAGGAAGGTGAGGACCTCCGCCGCCTCGATCGGCGGACTGAACAGGTAGCCCTGGAACGCGGCGCAGCCGCGCGACTCCAGGAAGGCCCGCTGGGCCTCGGTCTCCACGCCCTCCGCCACCACTTCGAGGCCCAGGCTCCCGGCGAGGGCGAGGATGGCCTGGACGATCGAGACGCTCTCCTCGTCGCCCGGCAAGCCGTGCACGAACGTGCGGTCGATCTTGACGCGGTGGAACCCGAAGCGGGCGAGGTAGCTGAGCGAGGAGTACCCGGAGCCGAAGTCGTCGAGGGTCAGCTGCACGCCCAGGCTGCGCAGGCGGCTCAGCCGCTCCTGCACGTCGGCCACGTCGCTCATGACCACGGCTTCCGTCACCTCGAACTCGAGACGGGAGGGGTCGAGCCCGCTGTCCAGGAGAGCGCGGTGCACGTCGTCCACCACGTCCGGCTGCAGGAACTGCTTGGCCGAGAAGTTCACGGCCACTCGCACGTCGGGGCGGGGCAGCGACTGCGCGAAGCGGCAGGCCGTGCGCAGCACCCAGGACCCTATGGGCAGGATGAGCCCGCCCTCCTCCGCGCCCTTGATGAACTCCCCGGGGGTGATGAGACCCCTCTCGGGATGACGCCAGCGGATGAGGGCCTCCAGGCTCGGGCGGGCGCCCTTGTGGAAGACGGGCTGGTAGTGGAGCTCGAACTCCCCGCGCTCCAGCGCGCGCCGCAGGCTGCCCTGGAGGGCCATGCGCTCGCGCGCCCGCTCGCTCATGGCCACCGTGAAGAAGCGGTAGGTGCTCTTCCCCTCCTGCTTGGCCCGGTACATGGCGAGGTCGGCGTGGCGCAGGAGCGCCTCCCCCTCCCCGCCGTCCTCCGGGTAGACGCTGAGGCCGATGCTCGCGCTCATGGGCACGTCGCGCTCGTTCAGGTGGAACGATCGGGAGAGCGCGTCGAGAACGCCCTGGGCCACGAGGGAGGCGTCGTCGGGCCGCGCGAGGTCCTGGACGAGGATCGTGAACTCGTCGCCCCCGATGCGGGCGACCACGTCGGTCTTGCGGGTGCAGGCCCTGAGCCTCTCCGCCACCATGCGCAACATCAGGTCGCCTGCGGCGTGGCCGAGGGTGTCGTTGACGTCCTTGAAGCCGTCGAGGTCGACGAAGACGAGGGCGAGGCGCGACTTTCGCCGCTCCGCGCGGGGCAGGGCCTGGCCCAGCGTCTCCAGGAAGAAGGCCCGGTTCGGCAGCCCGGTGAGGCTGTCGTAACGGGCCAGGCGCTTGAGCTCGTCCTCGGCCTGGTGCAGCTCGGCCAAGCGCCGGTCGAGGTCCTCGTTCACGCGGCGCAGCGCCTCTTCCGCCGCCTTCTGCGCGGTCACGTCCACGAAGATCCCGTTCCAGATCGTGGAGCCGTCGCCGCCGCGGGATGGCATCGCCTGCCCGCGGATCCACTTGCGCCGGCCCTCCTGTGTCTGGATCTCGAACGCGTGGTCCCACGGGACGAGTCCGGCCGCGGAAGCGGAGATCGAGGCGCGGAGAAGAGCGAGGTGCTCGGCCGCGACGAGGTCCCAGGCCACCTGCGGATCGCGGAGCCTCTCCGCCTCGATGCCCAGGAGGTCGAGGGCGCCCCTGCTCATGAAGGGGAATCCCTCGCTGCCGTCCGCGCCCAGCCGGTACTGGTAGACCGCCCCCGGGATCGCGTCGGCGATGTGGGAAATGCGGGCTTGGCTCTCGCGCAGCGCCTCCTCCACCCGCTGCCGCTCCAGGAAGAGGCCCACCTGGCCGGAGAGCTCGACCAGGGTGAGCAGCGTGCTCTCGTCCAGGGCGCGCGGGCCCCGGCACCCCAGCTCGAGCACGCCCGCGGCCCCGGCCCCGACGCGGATGGGTACGGCCACCGTCGTCCCGCCCCGCGCCCCCGCTTCCACCCACGCCGGCTCCCCGCTGGCGAGGGCGCGCCCGGGGATGCCCTCGTCGGCGCGGATGACGTCGCCTCCGGTCAGGAAGGGCTGGAGCCCGCCGCTGGCGGCCCAGGATGCAATCCGCCGCAGGGTGCTCCCCTCCAGCAACCGGAGCGCGCCCTCGTCCCAGAGCAGCCCCCCCACGATCACGGCCAGGAGGCGGGGCGCCGCTTCTCCGATCGTCGACATCTCCACGAGCGTGCGCGTGGTCTCGTGACGGGCGGCGGCCAGCCGTTCCGCGTGCTTCTCCTGGGTCAGGTCGCGCAGGAACCCGGTGAGGAGCACCTTGCCCTTGACCCATGCCGGAAAGACCGCCACCTCCACCGGGAAGGTCGAGCCGTCCGCGCGCATGGCCTCGGCCTCGCAGCGCCGGCCCAGGTCTCCCGCGTCCCCGGTCTGCACGAACGCCCGAAGCCGCTGGCGCGCCCCCTCCCTTTGGGGAGCGGGGACGATCTTCTCGAAGGCGTCCCTCCCGAACAGCTCGGCCCGGGTGTACCCGAAGACGCGGCGGGCCGCCGCGTTGAACTCCAGGACCCGGCCCTCGTGGTCCACGGTGATGATGCCGTCCAGGGCGGAGTCGAGGATCATGGCCTTGCGCAGCTCGCTGGCCCGCAGCTCCTCCTCCCACTCCTTGGCTTCGTCGAAGGAGCGCAGGCGCAGGCCGAGGGGCTCGGACGCGCCGGGCCGGCCCGCCTCCTCCTCCACGAAGGCGGCGATCCGCTCCTGGGCCTTGCCCCGGTAGACCAGGAACTCGACACCGCTGCGGAACCGGCCGGAGGCGCTGTCCGCCTGCCGGACGACCTGCGCCACCACCTGCAACTCGGCGGGGTCGTCGGGGAGCGTGAACGTGAGGCCGATCTTCGCCCCCAGCTCCAGCGGGTAGGGGCTCTCGAGGAGGGCTCCCCGCGCCCCGATGTTCACCACCGCGCCCTCCATCTCCTCGGACTCCCGCACGAAGCGCGACCAGTCCCGGAGGCGCACGCTGATGCGGTGGGCCCGCCGCGGGGGAACGTTGAGCAGCTCCTCCAGCCGCCGGTCCCAGATGAACTCGTCCACCGGCACCGGCACCACCGCGTTGGCCCCCGCGGCGAGGACGCGGTCCTCGACCTGGCTGGAGAGGGACCGGCCCAGCACGACGATGGCGCTGGGCCGGGTGCGGGCGTCGGCACGCAGCAGGCGGACGAGGGCGAGGGTGCCGTCGAGGTCGTTGCTGTCCAGGACGACAAGGTTCGGGGTCAGGCGGGTGGCGACGGGCACCGCCTCCGCGGGGTCCCGAACCGTCGTGCGGTCGACGTCGGGACGCCAGAGCACGCTCCGCCCGAGCTCGGATGCGAGATCGTCGCGGGAGACGATGAGGACCCTGAGCACCGCTGCGCAGTGTAGATCAAAAGACCCGAACGCCGAACCCGGGCCCCGGGTGCGGCAAGGCCGGCCCGCGATAGCCTAGGGTCTCGCGTCCGGGGGCTTCCTCTCCGGGGCCTTCATCGGAGCCGTCGCTGCCTCTCTCGCCTCCGGGGGCTCGTAGACGCGCTTGAGGCTGATCGCGGGCATCGATCCGCCTTCGAGGCGCAGGGTCAAGGTCATCTTCGCCCGATCCGGGGTCACCTCGTAGGTTTCCGAGACGCGGGGCCCTCTCTCGCTCTTCGTTTCCACGACCAGCCTGACCCCTTCCCAACGCGCCTTCACCTCGGTCTCCCCTCCTTCGGACTTGTGGCCCTTGCCGTCGGGATGGAGGATCCGCATGCGGCCGTCCTTCTCGAGGATGACGACCTCCGTTTCCGTCGGGGTGATGGTGAGCTCGTTGGCCCCCTCGAGAACTCCCCGGAGGGCTTCGCGACCGTCGGCGCCGGGACCACCGCGTCCGCCCCCGTGCATCCCACCCCCGTGGCCGCCCATGCCGCCTCCGCCCATTCCGCCGCCTCCGCGCCCGCTCATTCCGCCCCCCGATCCGTAACCGCCGCCCGCCCCGCCGCCCCCCGGCATGCCTTCCCGGGCCTCGCGCATCTTCTGCCGGGCATCGTCGCTCAGCTCGGGGTTGAACACCCACCGCCCGCCGAGGTTGGGAACGGCACTCGCCGGCTTGTCCTCGGCGTGGAGCAGAACGGAACCGTACGCGGCGCCGGCCAGGAGCACGGCACTCGGGATGACCCGGAAGATCATGAAAGCTCTCCTCGCGCCGCGCCCCCTGGGGAGCGGCCGACGCCGCGTCGGTCACCGGGTTGGACGAGAGGGCGGCGTAAAGAGTCGTAAAGAGGATGCAAAGCCGGCCGCATGTCGACGCCGGAGTGCTGGCCCGTCACCCCGTGGGGACAGGTCCAGCGCAGCCCTCCGCCCCCCTGCACGAATCCGGCGGGTCGCAGACCACAGAGCCACAAGAACGTCGGCGGGAGCGGGAGCCTGCCCCGCTCGTGGCACGTTCGTTGCTCGTTGCCGTCGCGGGAACAGCCATGGGAACGGGACCACGCATCCTGCTCGTGGACGACGATCCGGGTCTTCTCCTCGCCTTGAGCAATCGCTTCGACCGCGAAGGCTACCGGATGGAGACGGCGATGGACGGCGAGGAGGGCCTGACCCGCGCGGCCAGCGGGACCTACGATGCCGTGATCCTCGATGCCGGGATTCCCGGCAAGTGCCCCTTCGATGTCTGCCGCGAGCTGCGGCAGCGGGGAGTGGCGACGCCGGTGCTCCTGCTCACCGCCCGCGGCCAGGTCGCCGAGCGGGTGGCGGGCCTGAAATCCGGCGCGGACGACTGTCTGGCCAAGCCGTTCGAAATGGCGGAGCTGCTGGCTCGGGTCGAGGCCCGGATCCGAGCCCACACGAGAGGCCGATCGGAGCCGCCGGAGGTGAGCCGCTTCGGGAACGTCGAGGTGGAGCTCAGCCGGGCCGAGGTTCGCGTGGACGGCGAGCCGATAGCACTCTCGGCCAAGGAGCTCCTGCTCCTGCGCTACTTCCTCGAGCACGAGGGCGTCATCGTCGGCCGGGAGGAGCTCCTGCGAGAGGTCTGGGGTTACGAGGCGATGCCCCTCACCCGCACGGTGGACGTGCACGTGGCCTGGCTGCGAAGGAAGCTCGAGCCGGACCCGCGGCACCCTGAGTTCATCCGCACCGTGCACGGTCTCGGCTACAAGTTCGTCGCGGAGGGACGCCCCTTGCCGAGCGGTGTGGGAGCCCCTTCGATCGGGATGCCGCTGGGATAGCGGGTCCCGCGGTCTTCAACCCTGGCCGGCCCCGCCGGTCCAAACCAGAGAGGGGTACAAAGGAGACGCGATGAAGAAGACAACCTTCGGTGTCGTGATGCTCGGCATGACGTTGGCGGCGGGGGGAGCGGCGCTCGCCGGTCCTGAGGCCGGGAAAGGGGCGGGACGCGGCGCACGGCACGTCCAGTGGCTGGCCGAGGAGCTCGGCCTGACCGAGGAGCAGCAGGCCAGCTGGAAGGCGCTGGAGGAGCAGCACCGGGCCGAGATGGAGCCCCTCCGGAACGCGGGCCGCGAGCTGCACCAGAAGTTGCGGACCGCCCTGAATGCGGAGAATCCCGATCCCCAGACCGTGGGAACGGCCACCCTCGCCCTCGAGCAGCACCGCAAGGAGGTCGAGGCCTCTCGACAGGCTTTCCGCGAGAAGCTGACCGCGCTGCTCACTCCCGAGCAGAAAGCCAAGTTCGACGCCCTGAAGGCGAGCCGTCGGATGGGACCCCGGGGCCCCGAAGGATCCGGCCGGCGGCACGGCCCCGGCCCCCGGCCGGCTCCCGAAGCGGAGCCTCCCGCCGGCGCCAAGAGCTGAGCGGACGCGTCTACTCGCTGCGCAACGCGACCATGGGGTCGATGCGCGCCGCTCGCCGGGCGGGCAGCCAGTTGGCGGCGAGGGCCACCGTGAGGAGCAGGGCCACCGCTCCCAGGTAGGCGAGGGGATCGACGGCGCTCACGCCGTAGAGGAGCGACGACAGGACGCGGGCAAGGGCGGCGGCGCACAGGCCCCCGATCGCGACGCCGACCAGGGCCAGGCGCATTCCCTGGCCGAGCACGAGGCGCAGGACGTCGTCGACCCGCGCCCCGAGCGCCATGCGCAGGCCCACCTCGCGGGTGCGCTGCTCGACGTTGTAGGAGACGACGCCGTAGAGGCCGATTGCGGCCAGGAGGAGGGCGACCGCCCCGAAGCTCCCGAGCAGGGCCGCCCCCAGCCGCGTGGGGCCGAGGGTGAGCCGCAGCAGGTCGGCGGCCGTGCCCTCCTCGGAGAAGACGACGGCCGGCTCGAGGCCGAGGACAACCTGGCGCAGGCGGGCGACGGCCGGGCCCGCCGGGCCCGACGTGCGCGCGAGCACGGTCGTGCTCCAGCTCTTCTGCTGCCGCCACGCGAAATGGAGGTAGGGCCGCGGCGCCTCGCCGAGCTGCCGCACCTTGTAGTCCCGAACGACGCCCACCACCACGTGGGCGGGCTTGTCGAACGTCTCGGTGTAGATGCGCTCCCCGACCGGGCTGCGTCCCGGCCAGAACCGTCGCGCCATGGCCTCGTTGACCACCACCACCCCGGGAGCCCCTTCCGTATCCGCGTCGCCAAAGGCCCTTCCCTCCAGGATCGGCACGCCGAGGGCGGCGAAGTACCGGGGCTCGACGTAGGTAGCGTCGACGAGCGTGGGCTCGTCGTCCGGCCCCTGCTGCCCCGGAATGCGGATGCCTTCCATGTTCTGATCCGACCCGAGCGGAGGCCGGCTCACCAGGGCCACGTGCTCGACGCCCGCCGTGCCCTCGAGCTGCTCGACCAGCCGCCGTTGGAAGGCCGTGGCCTGCTCTTGCGAGTACCCGTTCATCTTGAGGTTGAACGACAGGACGGCCAGGCGATCGGGATCGAAGCCGGGGGGGATGCGGCCCGCCACCCCGAGGGCGCGCACGAGCAGAGCGCCCGCCACGAGCAGGACGAGCGAGAGCGCGAGCTGACCCGTCACGAGCAGGTGTCGCGGCGCGAACCCGAGCCCGCGACCGCCGAGGACGGAGCTCGATTCCGCCCGTAGCGCGGGCACGAGCTCCGGCCGCGACGCCTGGAGGGCGGGAGCGAGGCCGAAGGCGACGACGGTGGCGAGCGAGACCAGGGTGGCGAAGAGCAGCACGCGCCCGTCGAGGTCGAACGTAAACGCCAGAGGCACGCGCACCGGCATGGGAACCCGGGAGAGGAAGCGGCTGCCCCAGTAGGCGAGGAGGAGTCCGAGCCCGCCGCCGAGGGCCGCGAGGCACGCGCTCTCCGCGAGCAGCTGCCGCACCACCCGCCCGCGGGCGGCCCCGATGGCGAGCCTCACCGCGATCTCCCGTCGCCGCGCGGCGGCGCGGGCCAGGAGCATGCTCGCGACGTTGGCGCAGGCCACGAGCAGCACGAGGCCGACCGCCCCCATGAGCACGCCGGCCGCGGGAGCGAGCATGCCGTCCACCATCGGGTGGAAGCGCACGGCCCGCGCCGGGAGAACCGTGGCCTTCAGGCCCTTGTCGACGTCCGGGTACTCCCGGGCCAGCCGATCGCCGACGGTCTCGACCTGGGCCCGCGCCTGCTCGAGCGTGCGCCCAGGGGCGAGCCGCGCGGTCACGAAGAGCCAGCGCGTCTCCCGCTGCTGGAGGCGGGTCGTGCCCGGCGCGGGCGAGGTGCCCTGCGCCTGGATCCCGCTGAAGTTGAGCTTCTCCACCATCATGAGCGGGGCCCAGAACTCGGGAGCGAGGCCGGGAATGGTGCCCGTGAAACCCTGGGGGGCGACGCCCACCACGGTGTAGGTGACCCCGCTCAGCTCGACGGGACGACCGAGCACCGCGGCATCACCGCCCAGGCGGCTCTGCCAGAAGCGGTGGCTCAGCACGACCACCGGGTGGGTCAGCTCGGTGCGGTTCTCGTCGGGAGCAAAGGGCCGGCCAAGGGCCGGGCGGACGCCGAGGACGTCGAAGTAGCTCTCGCTCACCACTTCGCCGAGCACGATCTCGGCTCGGTCGTTGCCGCCCCGGAAGAGGCCGCGGACCATGGCGTGCCCCGCCATCCCCGAGAACGCGTCCGCCCCGGAGCGCAGGTCGAGGAAGTCCGGATAGGAGATGGTGAGGAACGGCATCTCGGCGAGCGGGCTCGTGTAGATCTCGGCGAGCCGCTCCGGCTCGTGCACCGGAGTGGGCGCGAGCAGGACCGCGTTCACCACGCTGAACATGACCGTGCTCAGACCGATGCCGAAGGCCAGCGACAGCACGGCGACCGCGGTGAAGGCCGGCCGACGCCACAGCAGCCGAGCCCCGAACCCCAGGTCTCTCAGCAGGTTCTCCACGCGTCCTCCTTGCCCGGCCCTCGACGGGGCCCAGGTACGAACGATAGGACGAGCCGGGGCCGACCGGGGTTCAGAACTTCAGCTCGATCCGCAGGATGTGGCCCTCCGTCTTGCCCACGTTGGCCACCTCGTGGATCGTCGCCTCGCTCCAGGCGAATGTGCCCGCCTTGCGGGAGCGCATCTCGGGGGAGGCGCCGTCGACGGTTACCTTCGCCTCCCAGTCGGTGAAGTAGACGCTCATCCCGTGGGGATGGCGGTGCCGCGGCTCCACCTTCCCCGGGGGGAGATGCACGTCGAGCACGCGCACGAACTGGTTGTCGAGAGCGACCTTGTGGGTGTCCCCCGCGACGCGGACGGGATCGAGCGGATCCTCCGCGGCCTGCGAGAGCACGGTCCGCGCGACGCCGAGGGCGGCGGCCAGCAGTACGGCCGCGAGCAGCATCTTCTTCTTCATGCTTCCTCCAATGCCGGGAGAGACAACACTTCGAACGATAGCCTCCTTCCGAACTCGCGATGGAGCAGCCACAAGTTCACGCCCAGCTGGACCGCCACCGAGGCCACGGAGAGGTACCAGATGTGCAGCATGAGGAAGCCGGGTTGGTGCGACAGCGCGTAGGCGGGCACGGCGAACAGCATCAGTCGCATGAAGGAGCTGCCGAGGGCGGGCAGGGTATTGCCCATGCCCTGAAAGACGCTGGAGCTGACGAAGATGACGCCGCTCAGCACGAAATTCCAGCTGATGATGCGCAAGTACTCGGCGCCGAAGGCCACCACCGCGGCGTCCGCGCTGAAGAAACGCACCATCGCCCCGGGGGAGACGTGGCAGAGCACGGTCAGGACGAGCATTATGGCCGCGCTCATCCCGGCCCCGCTGTAGAAGCTCTGTCGGACGCGCCCTCCCAGGCGCGCGCCGAAGTTCTGGCCGGCGACCGGAGCGGTGGCGAAGGCGATGGCCACCGTGGGGAGGAACAGCGCCTGCATCACCCGCGCGCCGATGCCGAAGCCGGCCTGGGCCGCGGCCCCGAACGGCCGGATCATGTCGTAGACGAAGACCATGTACGCCGAGATCAGCACGAACTCGCCCCCCGCGGGCAGCCCGACGCCCAGCATCTGCCCCCACAGCCGGGGCTGGGGCCTCCAATCCGCGATTCGGAAGCGCAGCGGGCTCGACTCCCGTCGGAAATAGAGGGTCATGACCACCACGCCGAAGCCGACCGCGATCACCGAGGCCTGCGCCGCCCCCGCGACGCCCATCGGCCGGCCCGTCCCCCAGCCGAAGATCAGAACGGGCGCGAGCACGATGTTGATGAGCACGGTCGCGATCTGGAGGAGGGTCGGGACCTTCATGTCCCCCAGGCCCCGGAGCGCCGCGCTCGTGGCCACGAGGGGAAACTGCAGGAAGAGCGCGGGGATGAACCAGTTCAGGTACCGCACCCCCTGCGAAGCGGTGGCCGCGTCGGCGGCCAGCCACTGCGCGTAGGCGTGGCGCAGGGCGAAGAAACCCACCCCGAAGACGAGGCCGACCAAGCACGACAGGACCAGGGACTGGTTGAGCACCCGTTCCGCCTCCCCGACGTCCTTGCGTCCGATGGCCTGGGAGAGGAGCGAGGTCGTGCCCACGCCCAGCGACTGCGTGAGCGCGAGCACGACCATCATCAGGTTGCCGGCGAGGCCGACTCCCGCGATCGCCTCCTTGCCCAGGCGTCCGACCCAGTAGAGGTCCGCGAGGAAGTACAGGGTCTGGAAGACCGTGCTCAGGGCGATGAAGGCCGAGAGCTGCAGGATGTGACGGCCGACCGGGCCCTTGGTCAGATCGTTCATGCCGGCCCCGGGGCCGCCCGCGTCACTATTTCCCGACGATCGAGAGGAGATCGATCTCGAAGCGGAGGGTCGCGTTGGGAGGGATGGACCCGTTTCCCGAGGCGCCGTAGGCGAGCGAAGGGGGGATGGTGACCCGCCGCTTCCCGCCCACCCTCATTCCCACCACTCCCTGCTCGAAGCCGGCGATGAGCGCGCCCGCGCCCACGCGAAACGAGAGGGGAGCCTTGCCGATCGAGGTGTCGAACTGGGTGCCGTCGATGAGAGTGCCCGTGTAGTTCACGCTCACCGCATCTCCCACGACCACGGTCGCACCGCTACCGACGACGAGGTCTTCTGTCTGCAGGGTCGTGATACCGCCCGAGTAATCGGTCGAGGACGTCGTGTCGTTGCCACCGCCGCAGGCGGCGAATCCGAAAAGGGCCAGAAGAACAAGGAAAGAACGCTTCAAGGAACCTCCAGGGGTTGCACGAAACCCTCATTCTACACGCAGCCGCGCTAGAGCTCCTTGGAGATGGCCCTTCTCTCGACGAGCCGGGCCAGCAGGCGCTCGCGGAACAACCTCATGAGCTGCGCCGCGTCCCACTCCGGGAGCTCACGCCAGGAGCCGTCCCGCGCCCGGGCGGCGTCGGTGGCGATTAGGTGGAGATGGGGATGCCATTGCAGGAGGTCTCCGGCAGTGGCCACCCAGACGACGATGCCGGGCCGAGCGTCGGTCCCACACCCGAGCCGGACCATCTCCTGGACGGCTTCGGCTCCCGCGCGCGCGAGCTCCGTGAGCATCTCGCGCCGGCGGCGGAACAAGGGACGCAGCAGGCGCGGGATCGTGAGCACGACGTGACGATGGGCGACGTCGGCCAGGACCTCCTCACACAGCCACTCGGCCCAGAGGAGCTGCTTCTTCTTCTCGCAGGAAGGACAGATGCTGCGGCCGCGGCAGGCGAAGGCCACAAGAACGCTCCGGCGGTCGGATCCTCCTCTCGGTCTGCTTCTCAACCCACGCGTTGATGCGCGCGCGGGCTCCCGGCGCATCGTCCTTGTAGTCCATGCGCTCGAGGGCCGCGGCCTTGGTGAGGGCCAGGGCGGGCGGCCCGGTCAGGTACATGGCCTCGTGCATCTGGGATGCCGTCGCCCCGCGGGCGCCTCCGTAAGCCATCGCAAGTCCGAGGGCGAGGCTCGCGGGCGAGAACACCAGATTGCCGTCATCGTGGCTGACTCGCTGGTAGACGTCCAGGCCGAATCGGTTGACGCTCTCGGCGAACGTGGAAGGCGGGGCGGACTCGGGCGGGTCGGGGGAAGGGTCGGCTGGCCGAGTCCTGAACAGAGATGCGAGGCGACTGGCGAGCCGGTGGAGCATTCTCCCTCAGGTCGTGCGGCCGTGATCGCGGTATCGTCGGTCTATCGAGTCCTCCGGCTCACTTGAAGTACCCGTTGACGTCGAGGATGAAGTGCGCGCTCGTCCCCGCGGCCTGAGCGCAGTAGACGGCCAGCTCGCCCGCGGCGCTCAGGGAGACGACCGCGTTGTTGGCCCGGGTGGCGCCGGCCGAGTAGTTGATCGTCGCGATCACGGGAGTGGCCGGGCCGGCCGGGAACAGCCGCAGGTTCCCCGCAGCCGTGGGTCCGGTCACCGCCACGTTGACCGCGATCGCCTTGGCCGACGACGGGACGCCGCAGGGACTCGTGAGGACGGGGAATACTCGCACGGCCTGGGCCGAAAGCGCCGGACCGGCCAGGGGACCATTGGGGGCGTTGCGGGTGTCGGCCACCCGGCAGGGGGGCAGCGTGTAGTAGGACAACGAGTCGAGGTGGACGGTCGTGGAGACGGAGGCCGTGTTGTTCGCGGTATCGGGATCGGCCTGCGTCGCGGCCACGGTCGCGGTGTTCGTGATGTTGCCGCTGGTGGCGGGTGCGGTGGCTACGATGGTGATGGCGGAGGAGATCCCGGCGCCGAGGCTGGCGCGCTGGCACGTCACCGTCCCGGCCGCGTGGGCGCAGTTCCAGTCGGTTCCCGTCGCGCTGACGAACGTGGTGCCGGGGGGCAGCGTGTCCGTCACCACGAGCACCGTCGCCATGTCGGGCCCGGCGTTGCCGACGGTCAGGGTGTAGGTGATCGGCGCGTTGGCCAGGACCGGGTCCGGGGCTCCCGTCTGGGTCAACGACAGGTCGCCCTGGCTCTGCGGCTGCATGGAGAGACTGACCCGGTCGTTGGCCGGGTTGGGGTCGAGCGGTGTGCTCGCCGTGATCTGGGCGAAGACCTTGATGAGCCCGGTCCCCTCTATGCTGAGCACGATCTGGAGGGTCGCCGTGGCCCCGGAGGCCAGGCTTCCCACCGTCCAGGTGGCCGTGCCGAGGTCGAAGGTTCCGCCTCCGGTGTCGGAAACGTAGCCGAGTGCGCCCACCGCACCGAAGGAGACCTTGACGTCGCTGGCCGCACCGGGTCCCAGGTTCGACACCTGGGTGGTCAGCGTCACCTGGCTGCCGACTGTCGGGGTCGTCGAGCTGGTCGACCCCGAGAGCGCCAGGTCGGCCGAGGGGCTGCCCTCCATCAGGATGATCTGCGCCCGCTGGCCCTCCACGTTGTGATGGTGGAGGAGCAATCCCCCCAGGGAGCCGTTGGCCGCGAGGCGCGTCGTGTCGAAGGTCACGGGAAGCGAGGCGCCGTCGAGGTCGGGAAAAAGGCGCCGGCCGCCGAAGTTGAGGCCTTGCTTGGCGGCGGCGTAGTCCCAGGTGTAGGGGCCGGGCGCGCGGTCGAAGAAGAACGGGTTGGGCCCGATGCCGCACACCGGCGGCCACGAGGGGCAGGTGTCGATGCGGTAGCGGAAGGACGTGGTCCCGGCGGGAAGCCCCAGCTGGGTGGGGGTGGCGGCCAGGATCATCACGTTCCGGTTGAACAGCCCAGAATCGACCGCGCTGGCGGGAACCAGGTTGGTGTACAGGCCCGGCCCGCCGATGCTGAGGGAGAGGGTGGACGGATCGATGACGGCGCTCGTGAACACGTCGATCTGACCGCTGGGGGTTCCCAGCAAGGACGCGGCTATCGTGCCGGGATTGCTGTTGAAGAGGATCCGATCGTAAACGCCGTCGCTGTTGTTGTCGATCCAGATGTTCACGGCGGCCAGGGTCGGGGAGGCCCATTCTCCCCAGGTGGAGACGCCGAACAGGATCACGTCGTTGACGGGGTCGTAGGCAACGCCCACGTACTGGAGGTCCTCGGAACCGCCGAGGTCGGGGTTGCGAGGGCTGATCACCTGCAGCTCGAAGGGACTCACCCGAGAGGCCACGTCGGTCGGGGGCGTTCCCGTGCAGGTCGGGCCGGCCCCGAGCGTGCCCGTGCACACGCCCGTTCCGCTGAGAGCGACGGTCGTGGAGCCGGTCGCGGCGCCCCCCGTCGCGATGGGTCCCCCCGCCATCGTGGACGCGGCGCGAGCGAGCGCGTAGAGCGGGACCCTCAGCTTGACCTGCCCCCCGGAGCTGAACGTGACGTAGCCGCCGCCCTCGGTCAGCCAGTGTCTCGGCCGGTTGCCGAAGGCGCCCAGCGTAGGCGGAACGAGCTGGGTTCCCGCCACCGTCGCCTCGCGCGTGTGGTCCATCTGGGCCGCGTCCGCGTCGAGGCGCACGTCCACGATGGCCTGTCCGCCGGCGGGAACGCCGACCGTGCTGCCGCCGGGGAGCGAAAACGAGACGCCCGGAGCGTTCACGGTGGTCACGACGGCAAGGTCGAAGGTGGCGGCGCTCGAGCCGTGGTTGAGCACGCGGATGTGCCTGGTCTGGCTGGCCGTTCCCACCACCTCGAGGCTGAAGGAAACGCTCACCTGGCCGGGGTCGTCCGCACTGAAGGCGATCACGTCCTCGGGGGCCGAGGCGGCCGCGTCGATGCGGCCCGCGCCCACGCGGCCGGGCCCGAACTTCGCGCCGGTGCCGTTCGCCCCGATCGTCACGTCGTGGAGGGCGCCGTTCATCATCAGGGCCTTGATCTCCTCGACCGACCAGTCCGGATGGAGCTGGCGCAAGAGCGCGGCGAGCCCCGCGGCGTGGGCGGCGGCCATCGACGTGCCGCTCGTGGTGAACGAGGGGCTGTTCGGCAGATACCCCGAGGGATTGGAAACGAAACAGCCCGTGGACGTCGTGCCCGTGCAGGTGACGCCGGTCTGGGTGGAGGTGCCCTGGCCGGGAGCCGCGATGTCCGGCTTAAGGGAGGCGGCCGTTCTGGAAAAGAGAGAGGGGGTGGGACCTCGCGAGCCGTAGAAGAGGAGGGTGTCGCCTCCGAAGCCGAAATACAGGTTCACGTTGACTCCCGGCGACGGCAGCTGGCTCTTGATCGCGTTGCCGGTGGCGAGGCTGACGAAGAGCGATTGAATCGTGATCGTGAAGCCGCTGCCGAACATGTTGAAGGGAAGGGGATCGTCCACGTTGTTGGCGATGATGACCCCGATCGCGCCCGCGGCCTGGGCGTTGGCGACCTGGTTGATGAACGGGCAGGGCCCCCGGTCGATGAGGGCGACGTTCCCCGCCACCTGCGCCTGGTTGACGAACGGGCTCTCGCAGCCGTCGGATGTCGTTCCTCCCGCCACGCCGTCGTCGACGAGGACGACGTTCCCGTTCTGCACGGGGTTGATCGGCGATTGCGGTTGGAAGAGGCCGATTCCCGCGGGGTAGTTGCCGGCGATGCCGGGAGGCGCGTTGATGATGAGGAAGCCGGTAAAATAATCGTTGTCGATGCTGGCCGCGGCGCTGATGGCCAGCGGGGCCGACGCGAAGCTCTCGTGGATGAAGTAGGTATCACCGTCGTTCCCGGCCGAGGCCACGACGATCGCACCGACGAGGGCCGCATTCTGGGCAGCCTCGGCTTCGAAGGACATGGGGTCGCCAAACGAGTTACCCAGCGAGATGTCGATGACGTCGAGATGGTCGGAGAGGTCCCCGTCGCCGTTGGGGTCGGTGGCCCAGTCGAGGGCCGCCGGCGTCATGAAGGTCCAGCCGCCGCAGCCGAAGACGCGCAGCGAATAGAGGTCGGCCTTGGGCGCGACACCGGGGCCGATGCGCAGGGAGCCGAACGGGGTCGTCGTGTCGTAGGGGCCGGGGTAGGTCGTGCCGGCGCTGGTGACCCCCTGCCCGGCGGCCGTCCCGGCGACGTGCGAGCCGTGCCCATTGCAATCCATGGGATTGAGGTCGGGCACGGGGGTGTTGTTGCCGTTGTAGGCGTCGCCGACGAAGTCGTACCCCCCCACGACCTTGGCGGTGGGGAAGACACCGCCCAGCGTGGTCCAGTTGGAGGTCGCCGCGGCCGCCGCCTGGTAGTCGGGCAGAAGCCCCGTCCCCCCGAAGTTCGCGTGCAGGTAGTCGATGCCCGAGTCGATGATCCCGATGGAGATCCCTTCGCCCTTCGCGGGGATGGGGAGGCCCAGGGTGTTCTCCCAGACCGCGGGGGCGCCGATGAAGGGGACGCTGGTGGAGTTGGTGGGGTATTGGGGCTGGAGCCGGTGAACGCTCTTGACGCCGGGCAGGCGGGAAAGCTCAGGGATGCGGTCGGGAGCGACAAGGATCGCGATCCCGTTGAGCACGCGCTGGACGCGGTACAGCTCCCCATGGGGAATGGCCTGGAGGGCGGCGACGAGGCGGGCCTGCGCCTGGCCGTTTGTCAGGACCTGCTGGCGGGCCAGGTTGTTGGCCCGGAGTCGCGTCGCCGCGTCGGGGCGAGCGTTCTCCCCGATCGCCTCGGCATACACCTGCGCGGCCGGCCGATCGCGGAGCTCGACGAAGACGCCGACTCGCTCCACCCTGGCGGGCTTGGCCGTGAACTCGTTCATCTCCTCGGTTTCCGCGAGGGTGGGCCCGGCCAGTGCGGTGAGCCCAACGCACAGCGCCACCGCCATCCACGAGCCGAGAGCGCGGCGGCGACCGCCGACACTCAAGGTCGTCAAAGAGCGCATTTCGACCTCCTGGCGGTCTTGCTGAACGTCCCGGACGGTCGGGAGAAGGCAAACGGTTGCCTGGCCCGGAGTCCGGGCGGATTCTAGCACCGGCGTCAAGGTTGCTCTGTACTCCTGGCAATTGATTCGTTGGTAGTGAGTCGGCGCCCCGCTCTCCTCAGGGGCGATCCTCTCGCCCACGTGGCGACGTCGGGAAGTCTCCCGTGTCCGAAGGAGCTCTAGGGGAGCAGCAGGTCCGCGTCGGACGCGGCGAGCCTCTTGTAGACCAGAGTGGTGCTGTTGATCGGTCCCAGCGTCCCGCCGGCGGGATCGGTGGGATCCTGGTTCGGAGGGTAGCCCCTGTTCCTGGCCCGGACCCTGGTCAGCGTGTTGTCGCCTTGGAGGACACCGGGGATTCCGACGCGGGGGCTCTCGCGGGTGAGGAGGACGCCGCCGCTCCGCGCGATGTCGTGGAGCTTAAGGCCGCCCGGCACCCGCGCCACCACCCGCAGCCGGCCGTCGAGCGTCACCGCGTACAGCGACCGGTCTCAGGCGCTGGCCGCAGCGGGTGCAAGTGAGCGGATCGACCCGGTAGACCTTGGCGATCAACCTGGCCCAGCTTGGCGAGCAACGGCGTCGCCGCGGCCGCTCGGCGCTTCTCACAGTGTCCGCTTCGGCAGGAATGTGATCGCTCATGCGGGCGCCAGCCACTCGAGCGGGTCGAGGTCCTCGAAGTTTCGCCCCAGGAAGGGGTTCATCTTCGAGCGGTAGAGCACCGCCTGCTGACCATCGAGATACACGAGCTTCTTGAGGGAGAGGGGATTGCGAACCAGGTAGGCGGCCGTGTCTTCGAGGCGCTGCTTGTCCCCGGCGGTGATCCTGTCGCCCACGTGTGCCGAGAAGCCGGGATGGCGCCAGGCAAGCAGCTTGGCCACTCTCTAGTGCCTCCCCGCCGCGCGCTCCTTGGCGGGCAAGACCTCCAGGCAGCTCGTCCACCAGCCCGTCCGTATCGTCTCCACGAACTCGGGGGGCAGCCTCTCCGTTTCCATCTCGACGGCCAGGCCCTCGTGGTCGTAGGGCACGGGCACGAACTCATGGCGGAGGACGCCGCCCTCCGCTTCGAGGATCGTGAACCAGACGTTCGGGCGGCCGTCGTTGGCGGGTCGGCCCAGGGCCCCGCAGTTGACGATGCCGCGACCGGGCTCCAGGAAGCGGCTCCAGTGCAGGCCGGTGTGCGTGCAGACGAGAAGGTCCGTGTCGAAGTCGCGGAGCAGCTTCCTCAGGAAGGCCTCGGGGGTGGTGCTGCGCCAGAGGAACTCGTTGATCTTGCGAGGCGAGCCGTGGCACAGGAGGACCTGCTCGTCCCCGATGCGGAGGCGCGCGTGCCCGGGCAGCGTGCCCATCCACCGCTTGTGCTCGGCCGACGTGTTCTCGCGCGTGTAGTCGAAGGAGGCCTGGGCGAAGGCGTTGTCGCGGGGGTCCGTGTAGCCGCAGTGGCAGTCGTCGGCCCCGCCCGCCAGGGATTCCTCGTAGTTCCCCTGGATGGCCGGGATCCCCTCCCCGCGCAGTATCTCGAGCGTGCGGTCGGGGTGCGGGCCGAAGGCCCCGAAGTCGCCGAGCGCGAAGATCGCGTCCACGCCCCGCGCGCGGGCGATGCGGAGGGCCTCGCGGAGCGCCCGGTGGTTCGAGTAGATCCCGCCGAGAAACGCCGCTCGGCGAAAGTCCCCGAAATCGACGGTGCGGACGGCCGCCGGAGCGGCCGCGGTCGTACGATCGAGCTTCAGGTCCGGCACGAGAGCCCCTGCGCGTGGCACGTGTAGCAGGCGGAATAGGTGAGCGGGAAGGGGCGGAGCGTCTCCGCGAGCGTCCCCCCCAGGCGGGCCTCCGGGAAGTCGAGGAGGATGGGGCACACGTACACGCCGCGGGAGGTGGCCATCCTCCCCGTCACGCAGACGAGCGCCTCCGTCTCTTCGCGGGTGAGGGACCGGCCCCGGAGGCTCTCCGCGGGGTCGTACCCCCGCGTGCGCTGCGCCTCCGCGCCCAGCCGGAGCAGGGGCATGACCTTGAGCCGAGGCCGGGCGAGACCGACGCCGCGGAGAAACTCCAGGAGCCGCGCGCGGCCCTCCGTCGTCCCCGCCCCCTCGCAAGCCTCGGTCACCGTGATGACGGGATTCAGTCCCGCCTCGGACAAGGACCGCACGCCGTCCAGGATCCTCTCGAACGTGCCCGCCCCGCGGACGGCGTCGTTGGCCGCCGCGTCCGAGCCGTCGAGGGAGATCCGCAGGTCGAGGCTGTAGTCGGAGGCGTCGGAGAGCCGCTTCAGGCGCGCGGCCGTGTCCTTCCTTATCAACAGGCCGTTGGTGAGGACGGACACCGGGCCCTGGGCGAGCGCCGCTTCCAGGATCTCGAAGATCTCGCGGTGCAGGAAGGGCTCGCCCCCCGTGAAGTAGTACTCCTTGACCCCCAACGTCTCCGCCTCGGCCAGGTATCGGCGCACGTCCTCGAAGCTCATGATCTCGAAGCCGTGGTTCGTGGGCGAGGACGAGATGAAGCAATGCGCGCACTGGATGTTGCAGAGCGTGCCCGCGACCTGGAACCAGAGGGTGTCGAGCGCGAACAGCGGGGCGGAGGGAAACGCGCTCATTGCCGCGTGGAGACGAGGTCGAGCACGGACTCGAGCTGGGCGTGCCCGGTCTGGAGGAGGAACGTGGACAGCCGCCCGTAGGCCTTGAAGCCGACGAGGTGGAAGCCCGGCTCTCCGGAGAGCAGGTCTTCCTCGCGAACCCGGGGCGGGGTGAGGCAGTCCGTGGCCCCGGCGATCGCGCGCTGCAGACGCAGGGCGCCCTCGCTCACCGGCGAGATCTCGAGCGCCAGCTCGGAGAGGAAGGAGACGTCCGGGCGATAGCCGGTGAAGCCGACCACTGCGTCGAAACGGCCGCGACGGTCGCCGCTCAAGGTTACGGCCAGATGGCCGTTCGCGGGCTCGATCGCCTCCACGCTCGCCCGCCGCTCCACCTTGAGGAAGGCCGGCGGGTCCGCGGCGAGGTCGTTGGCGTGGCCAACCACGCTCCGGCGCTCGGGCAGGGGGTCTCCCGCCACCTCGAGGCAGGGCCGGCGGTTGGGGCTTCGCGTGGCCCACACCACCCGGGGGGCCGGGGACAATCGCTCGAAGAGGCCGATCGCGTTGGCGGCGGAGTGGCCGTGGCCCACGAGGAGGACGTCGCGTCCGGCGAGGCCGGGCAGCCGCTCCTCGAGTGCTCCCAGGTGGCGGACGAGCCGGGCCTGCACCGCGCGCTCGCCCCGCGCCGGGACTCCCCCCGCTCCTACCGCCGCCGGCGTGTCGTAGATGCCGGAAGCGTCGAGGACGGCTTCGGCTTCGATCGCCTCCTCGCCCTCGGGGGTCTCGACGAGCAGCCGGAACGGCCGCTCCGCGCGCAAGGGATGGCCGGCCATCTCCGCACGCGTCATGCGCGCGCGCCCCACCGCCACCACGCGGTGCCCGGTGCGGATCCGGCCGCGCAGCGGCATGCTCCGGGCCAGGGGCTCGAGCACGCGCTCCGCCATCTCGAGGCCGGTCAGGATCGAGTCGTCGGGCGGCAGGGCCGTCCCCAGCACGCGCTTGAAGCGCGCCGAGACGTTCATCCCCAGCGGGCTGAAGAAGCGCGTGCTTCCCCAGCGCCGGAGCGACTCCCCCACGCGGCCCTTCTCGAGGACCGTGACCTGGAAGCCGCGCTCCATGGCGCCGATCGCGGCTTCCAGGCCCATCGGCCCCGCTCCGATGACGACGAGTCGGCTCATCCCTTCCGCGACAGGGTGTTGCAGGCCTGCACCCAGTGCGCGATGACCCCCCCGCCCCGGATGACCGCGGCCACGTTCACCGCCTCCGCCATCTCCTCCGGCGAGAGGCCGGCGTCGGTACAGGCGGACGCGTAGGAGTCGATGCAGTAGGGCTCCTGGATCGCGTAGGCGACGGCGAGGGCGATGAGCTTCTTGGTCTTCTCGTCGAGCGCGCCCGTCTCCATGGTGGCGCCGTACCACTTCATGAAGTGGTCGAAGAGGTGGGGCGCGGTCTTGGACATGTCGCCGAAGCGGGCGAGGTCCTCGGACATGTAATAGCTGGGCATCCATTCCTCCGGCAGGGAACCCCCTCCTCGGGGAGGGACGGCAAGGGCCGAGCGAACACGCCGACGCCAAGCGCGGCGGCCCGCACCCGAAGCGAGAAATCGTGGCGGATCAGGCCGTCGGCGGCGGTCCGCGGGGGGCGACCCGCAGGATCCCCGGGCGGCGGGCCGGTCGCGGCTCGTCGGGGGCGGAGCGCTCGCCGCCCGCGGTACGGATCTGCCTGAGCAGGGCGACGAGCGCGGGGTCGCTGGCCGCGGCCCGCACGAGCCGGGGCAGATCGGAAGCCCCGTCGAGATCGGCCAGAGCGGGGAGGAGCGGTGCCGCCCCCGCGCGCGCCAGCAGGTCGTGGAGCACGAAGCCGGTCTGCCAGCGCACGCCGGCCAGGATGTGCTCGGCGGGCCCCCGGCACCCGAGCAGGTACACGCCTCCGTCCGGCGAGGGGCCGAGCACCACCGGGCGGTCCCGAAGGAGGTCGAAAGCTCTTCGGAGCTGGAGAAGGCCCAGGCCGGGCACGTCGCCGGGCACGACCACGATCGTCTCGTAGCCGAGGGCGCGCGCGTCCGCGAAGGCGTTCTCCAGACGCTCCCCGAAGTGCTGCCCGCGTTGCCGGAGCGCCCCGTGGCCGCCCACCGGGAGAAGGTCCACGCTGGAGAGGCCGGCCACGGCCGTGGCCAGGCGCCGGCTCGCCAAGCGGAAGAGCGGCTCCGCCGCGCGCAGGCCCTTGGCCCGGGCCTCCGCGCGGGGAGGCCGCGCAAAGACGAGCACGCAGCGCCTGGGGACGGGAGGCATCGCGCGGGGACGCTAGATCAGCCTTCCCGCGAAGTCAACGCCAGGTTCAGGTCCTCTCACGACCGCGGTCCCGTAGCCCAGCACTTCCGTGGCGGAGCCGCTGCTCACCATCACGTTCTCACCTCCCGGGCCTGTCCAGGCACGATTTTCCACCTTACCGCCGAGGGCCCGGGGCTACAATAAACGTGGTCGATGGCGCAGCTCACCCCCGGCACGACGGTCTCCCACTACCGGATCCTCGATACCCTGGGTCACGGCGGTCAGGCCACGGCCTTCAAGGCCGAGGACATGCGCCTCAACCGGACCGTTGTCATCAAGGCCCTGCGGCCCGAGCTGGCGGCCAGCGAGATCGCCCGCCGCCGCTTCGAGCGCGAGGCCTGCCTGTGCTCCGTCCTCGACAATCCCCACATCCAGGCGGTCTACGACGTCGGAGAGTCGAACGGGCTCTACTACATCGTCCTGCAGTACGTGGAGGGCCCGACCCTCAAGCAGTTCATGGGCGGCCGCGCCCTGGAGCCCCTTTCCGCGCTCTCGATCGCAATCCAGCTCGCGGACGCCCTCGCCATCGCCCACGCCGGTGGCATCGCCCATCGCGACCTGAAGCCGGCCAACGTGATCGTGACCCCGGGAGGCCAGGCCAAGATCCTCGACTTCGGCCTGGCCAAGATGGTGGTGCCGGAGGCGGTCGAGGAGGGCTCGCCCCCGCGCTCCCCCACCGACGATCCGCTCACGGAGGTGGGGGTGCCCTACGGCTCGATGGGCTACGGCTCGCCGGAGCAGGCGCGGGGCGAGAACGCGGACCACCGGACGGACATCTTCAGCCTGGGCGTCATCCTCTACGAGATGGTCACCGGGCTTCCCCCGTTCCGCGGCAAGCATGCGGTGGAGGTCCTGAGCGCGGTCATCAACAGCTCGCCCCGCCCGATCCGTGACCTGAACCCGAAGGCGCCGGCCGCGCTGCAGCCCATTCTCGATCGCGCCCTCGCCAAGGATCCCCGGGACCGCTACCAGACCATGGCCGCGCTGCGCGACGAGCTGAAGGCGCTCATGCGCCGGCTCTCCCGCGAGACCGGGGTGGTTCCGACCGAGGCCTCGGCCACCCTCGTGCCCCTCCAGCGGGCGCGCGCCTCCTGGCTCCTCGCCGGCACCCTGGGGCGCGTGCTCGGCCGGCTGCGCGTCCCCGCCCGCGAGGCACGATCGGGACCGCTCACGGACCGCGCTCCCTCCCGTCCCTCTACCTGGGGAAGTGAAGGCAAGACCACCCTCGCCGTCCTTCCCTTCAAGAACCTCACGGGCGACCCCCAAGCCGGCTTCTACGAGTTCTCGCTCGCGGACGGCGTCATCACCGAGCTCGCCCACCTGAAATCGCTGGTGGTGCGGCCCTCAGCCTACATCGCGCCCTACGTGGGCCTGAACGTGGACCCCCGCCAGGTGGGAGAGGAGCTCGCCAGCTCCCTCGTCCTCGTCGGCGGGTTCATCAAGGGCACCGACCGCATCCGGGTCACCGCCCAGCTCCTGGCCACCGACACCGGCGAGATCGTCTGGAGCGACAAGATCGACGTGCCCGACCGCGACCTCCTGACCATCCAGGACGCGATCGCGGAGCGTCTGATCGGGGGGCTCAAGCTCCGCCTGACCGAGGAGGAGCGGCGGCAGATCGACCGGCCCATGACCCGGAGCGCCGAGGCCTACGAGTTCTACCTGCGCGGGCGCGACATCCTCTTCCGCTACATCCTCCATACCCACGACGAGGCGGAGCTCGAGGAGGCCATCCGCATGATGCACGAGGCCATCGGACTCGACTCCGAGTTCGCGCGCGCCCACGCCACCCTCGGCCGCTGCTACGTGCTCCACGCGCAGGGCTGGGGGGAGGGAGAACTACGCGCTGGCCGAGCGCTCGCTCAAGCGCGCGCTCGAGCTCGATCCCACCATCGTCAACGCCCACCTCCAGATGGTCTACGTGGACCTCCACCACGGGGACAAGGAGCACGCGCGGGCCACCATCGAGCGCCTGCTCCGCGAGGTGCCCGACGACCCCTCGGTGTTGTTCGTGGCGGGCATGCTCTTCCGCCTGGACGGGCTCTACGACAAGGCGCTCGAGATGTACGACCGGCTCTTGACCCTCAACCCGCGCGACGTCCCGATCGTGAGCTTCAACAAGGCCCGCATCTACACCCACGAGGAGCGCTTCGACGAGGCCATCGCCGAGCTGGAGAAGGGAAGGGCGGCGGAGCCCGAGCACCCGCTCATCAAGACCTTCCTCGCGGTGGCCCTCTTCAACAAGGGGGCGGTGGACGAGGCCCAGGTCCTCATCGAGGACGTCATCCGCCAGAACCCGCACTTCGACGGGGTGCAGCCGCTCCTCGCCTGGTGCTACGCCGCCCGGGGCGACCACGAGCGGGCGAGGGCCCTCATCACCGACCGGGTGAAGGAGGTGGCCACCGCCGACCACGACATCGCCTTCTGGGTGGCCTCCTTCTACGCGATGGAGGGGATGAAGGAGGAGGCGCTGGAGTGGGTGCGCCTGGCCGTCTGGATCGGCAACGAGAACTACCCGCTCTTCGAGAAGAGCCACAAGCTCGACAGCCTGCGCGGCGATCCCCGCTTCGTGGAGCTCATGACCGACCTGAAGCGTCGCTGGGAGGACCGCCGCGAGGCTCCCCGCGAGGTCGCGCCCTGAGAGGCCACGCTCTCCGCCGGCCCGAGTGTTACCTTTCGTACTCGTTCTGGAACGAGCACGAAAGGTAACAACCGAGCCCGGTCCGGGCCGAGCTCGGGACCCTAGGCCTCGGGGACCGTCACCGGTCGCGCTCGAAGAGTCAATCGGGCTTCGCTGAGCGGCTTGCGTGTCCTCGTGAGTCGCCTCGCCTCCCGTGCGTGAGCCGGCTCACCGGAGGCCGGTGACTCGCCTCACCGCGGCCCCCCTCCCGGTGCTCTACATTCGAGCCAATCGGGCGGCAGCCCGAGACGACCTCCTGCTCAGAGCAAACCCGGGGAGACTCGGGGGCGCAGAGCTACGGGACCCCGGCCCTCCCGGTGGTCAGCCGAGCCGCCAGGAGCCAACACTGGCCCGGCGGCTTCAGAGAGCCAATCACGGCGAGAGCCACGGGCCTCTTTGGTAAGGAGGCCTTTCCATGCGCGTCGTATCACGCACGTTCGTTTCCTCGCTCGCGGCCGTGGTGGCCCTGGTGGCCGCCGGATGCGGGTCGGGGGATTCGTCGGTGGCGGGGCCGGAGGCTTCCGCCCCCGCGTCCACCGGGGCCGCGGTCATCCAGGGCACGGTGCAGGGAGGCGGAGTCGCGGCGAGCTCCGTCCACGCGTCCTCGTCCGACACCCTGCGCGTCAGTGTCGTGGGCACGTCTCTCGCCGCGGACACGGACTCCGAGGGCCAGTTCGTCCTCGCCGGCGTCGGCTCGGGGCAGGCGACGCTTCGCTTCGAGGGCGCGGGCGTCGACGCCCGGCTCTCGCTGTCCGGCCTGGTGGGCGGCCAGATCCTCACCATCCACGTCCAGGTCGCGGGCTCGAGCGCGCAGCTCACTTCCCCGCCCGCGAACAAGCCGACGCAGGACATGAAGTTCTCGGGCGTCATCGAGTCGGTGTCGGGCAACCGGATCGTGGTGGCGGGCCGCACCGTGGAGGATCCGGGGAACACGAAGTGCTCGCGCGGCGACTACCGGATCACGTTCGGCGACCTGAGGGTGGGCGACAAGGTCACGGTCTGGGGCACGCTCCAGCCGAGCGGCGTCGTCCACGCCTACGAGGTCGCCGCGGAAGGGCCGAGCAAGCCGAAGGATCCCAAGCAGCCGTCGGTCAGCTTCAAGGGCCGGGTGGATTCCGTCTCCCCCCTGTTCGTGGCCGGCACCAAGGTGCGCACCGACGGGGCCACGCGCTTCAAGTGGTCGGACGGCACGCCGCTCGACCCCGGTCAGATCGTGGTGGGGGACCAGGCCTACGTGGAAGGAACGAAGCTGGACGACGGCAGCGTGCAGGCCTCCAAGGTGATGGTGGACTGCCGCTAGCCGGGTAGGGCACCGAGCCCGGGGGCGCCAAACGCCCCCGGGCCTTTCCTGTTTCCGATGCCTGTGACCCGGCTCACGCCCTGCGCGCGGTCACCGGCCCGCCGTCACTCCCTGGGCGATGCTCGGCTTCTGTTGTGCCGCGCGACGCGGCCGATGAGGAGATCGACCCCGATGCCGATTCGCAACGCTCTCGCCGTCCTCGCCTTCGCCACCCTGGCCGCCGCGTGCAGCGAGGGGCAGATCGCCACCGAGCTGCCGACCGGCGCGGCGACCGGGGGCGCGAGCCTGCTCGGCACGGTCGTCAACGTCGGCCCGACCGCGGGGGCTTCCGGATCTACGGCGAGCTCGGGGATCACGGTCCGGGTGCTCGGAACTTCGGCCGTCACCTCCACCGACGGGGACGGGAAGTTCGTCCTGAGCGGCCTCCCCGAGGGGGCGGTGACACTGCGCTTCCAGGGAGCGGACTGCGACGCGGCCCTCGAGGTCGCTGGCCTGGTGAGCGGCCGGACGATCACGGTCCGCGTTCGTCTCGCCGGCTCGCAGGCGGCCCTTCAGGGCTGAGTCGGACCGATCAGCGGAACCCCTCGATCAGCATGATGTCGCTGGCGATCTCGTCGACCTGAGAGAAGAGCAGGCTCCGCCCGTCGGGCGAGAGGGCGAGGCCCCCTCCCCCGATTTCCGGCCGCCCGGGGATGTCCGCGATGCGCCGCACCTGCTCGGTGGCGAAGTCGAGGAAGTGGATCCCGGGCCGCGGCGGGTCGCCGTCGATGAAGTAGATCCCGGAAGCGGTCAACGCCCAGTCGGCATACCACTTTCCGGAGCGCGGGGGCATTCCGGCCACGGGTCGCTCATCACCGCCGTCCACGGAGGCCGACCCGATCTCGCCGCTCCACCTCATGTAATAAACGCGTTTTCCATCCCAGGACACGCGGGGGCGGTAACCGCCATTTTTCGTGATCTGGATCGGCGCGCCGCCTTCGGTGCGGACCTTGAAGACCTGGCCGGTTTTCTCGACTGTCGCGAAGAGGTAGAGCCACTTTCCGTCGGGCGACCAGGCGGGCTCGGAGCTCTCCGCCAGTCCGGTCTCCACCCGCCTCGGGGGGCCTCCCTCTACCCCGATCACGTAGAGCGCGCCCTCGCCGGACGCTCGGGAGTCGAAAGCGATATTCCGGCCGTCCGGGGACCACGCCGGAGAGCCGGTCACGGGTCCTCCGATCGAGGTCATCCGCACTGGGTCGGACCCGTCGGCGTCGGACACCCAGATCTCGTGGCTCCCCGACCGGGTCGACTCGAAGACCAGACGGCGGCCGTCCGGAGAGAAAACCGGGTGGCGCTGGACGCGACTCGAAGAAACCAGCCTTTCCGGCGGGCCCGCCGGTCGCATCGGGTCGGCGAGGGGAAGGCGCCAGATGTTGGTGTTCTGGACCCTCTGCGTGTAGGCGAGGCGGTCTCCCGCGCGCGACAGGGCGGGCCATTCGGCATCGCGGCCGGCCAGCAGCTTCTCCGGCTCGCCCCCGCCCGCACTCACGCGCCAGAGGCTGCCGTTGCACGTGAAGACCAGAGATCTCCCGTCGGCGGTCCAGGTGAGCCCGCTGAAGTACCCCGGCACGACGGCGATCGATCGTGCACGGCCCCCGGCCACCGGTATCGCGAACAGCTCGTTCACCTCGAACACGTGCACACAGACGACGGCCACGGATTTCCCATCGGGCGAGAACGCCGGCATCCAGGTCCACTGGCACTTCTCGGACGGAGAGGGGAGCGAGCGTTGTTCCAGCGTATCTACGTTCAGCAGGGAAGTCGTGACCCCGGTCGGCCCCGGAGCATCCAGGTTGGCAAAGACGAGGAACCTGCCGTCCGGCGACCAGCTCAGGCGCATGTTCTCCGAGTAGTCGAAGTTCTCGTTGCCGACGTCCAACAGCCTCTTCTCTTGTCCCCCCAGGGCGGGGACGACGTAGATTCCGCGTCCGTCCTTCCCCGCGCGGGAGAACGCGATCCGTCGACCGTCGGGCGACCAGGCGGGGGACATCCAAGGTCCCGGACGATGGGTGAGGCGCAGCGGCTTCTCGCCGCCGATCCCCTGGACGTACAGGTCGAACTTGTCTTCCCGGCTCTGCTCCTCCCCCGTCCACGCAAACGCGACGTGGCTGCCATCCGGAGAGAAGCTCGGGGAGATCTCCTGGCCTCGAAACGTGGTGAAGGGCACTACCGTCAGCGGGGCCGCCGGCGTGGGGGCGGAGCCGCGGAACACGGAGTACGCCAGCCCCCCGACGGCGAGAGCGCCGACGATCAGCAGAGGCAGCCCGCGCTTCGAGGATGGGCGTGCGGGCGTTCCCACCGCGCCGGTCGGCGCCGATCCGGAAAGAACGCTCAGGGCGAAGCCCAGGTCCCGGGCCGACTGGAAACGCTGCCCGGGATCCTTCTCCAGGCAGCGGCGCACGATCGGGAGGAGCGCGGCCGGCATCGGGTGCTCCGGCGAGGAACCGATTTCGTCCGGGTCCTGGGTCAGGATCGCGCTCAGCGTCTCCGCGGGAGTCGGGCGCTCGAAGGCGGGGCGCCCCCTGAGCATCTCGTAGAGCGTGCCCCCGAGGGCGAAGATGTCCGACCGTGCGTCGGCCGGCGCTCCCCGCGCCTGTTCCGGCGACATGTAGGCCACCGTACCGAGGAGCAGGCCCGGCGTGGTTGCGGTGCGGGTCACCCTGTCTGCGGCATCGGCGTCGGCACCCACGACCTCGGTGAGCTTGGCCAAGCCGAAGTCCAGGATCTTGACGCGTCCCTCCCGGGTGAGAAACAGGTTGTCGGGCTTCAGGTCGCGGTGGACGATCCCCTTCTCGTGGGCCGCGGCCAGCCCCTGGCAGATCTGCGCCGCGGTCTCGATGGCCTTCCGGGGGGGGAGCGTGCCCCGCTGCAGGCGTTGGCGCAGCGTTTCGCCTTCCAGCAGCTCGAAGACGACGTACGGTGGGCCTCCGTCCTGGCCGGTGTCGAAAACCGACAGGACGTTGGGATGGTTGAGGGCGCCGGCCGCGCGGGCCTCGTCCGCGAAGCGGCGCAGCCGTTCCGGGTCCGCTTCACGGTCAGAGGAGATGACCTTGATCGCGACCTCGCGCGCGAGCCGCGGATCGCGGGCGCGGTAGACCTCGCCCATTCCTCCCGCCCCGAGTGGGGCGAGAATCTCGTACGGCCCGAGGCGAGAGCCCGGGAGCAGCGACATGGGGTGTCTGTTCTGTAGATCTTACGCTCATCGTTGCGGAGGCTGGGGGCGGATGCGAGGATGGTCCGTGCGCCGGAATCGGGTCCTCGCCGTGTCCGCCCTCGCGGCGGCCCTCACCGGAGCGGGCTGCAAGACCGCCACCAACTATCTCGACCCCCAGGGTCCGGTGTACCGGGGCGCGGGCGGCTCTCCCCTCGAGCCCGGCCTCGTCCTCCGCGTCGTCACCTTCAACATCGAGTACGCGCTGCGCGTGGACAAGGCGATCGAGGCCCTGCGGACCCATCCCGAGCTTCGCGGCGCGGACGTCCTCGCCCTCCAGGAGATGGACGCGCCCGGCGTGGAGGCGATCGCCCGCGCCCTCCACATGAACTACGTCTACTACCCGGCCTCCCTGAGTCCGAAGTACGGCCGCGACCTGGGCAACGCCCTCCTGTCGCCGTGGCCGATCGAAGAGAGCCGGAAGCTCCTGCTGCCGCACCCGAGCCGCATCCTGAAGCAGGGTCGGGCCACGGTGACGGCCCGCGTCCAGGTCGGTGACCAGGTCATCCAGGTCTACTCCGTCCATCTCGGCTCGCCCTTCGGCGCGAGCGAAGGGGATCGCCGGCGCCAGGCCGCCGTGATCCTGGCCGACGCCAAGTCCTTCCCGGGCCCCGTGATCGTGGCCGGGGACTTCAACAGCCACGGGATCGGCGACCGCTTCGTTGCCGATGGGTTCGCGTGGCCGACGAAGGACGTGGGCCACAGCGTCCGGGGCTTCTCGTTCGACCATATCTTCGTCCGCGGCCTGCGCCTGGCCGGGTCGGTCGCGGGGGTCGCGCGTGACGTCAAGGACGCGAGCGATCACCGGCCCGTGTGGGCGGAGCTGCGGCTCGAAGATCAGGCCGCAGCGACCGCAGCGAAGAACCGGCCCAGCTTCTCCTCGTCGAGCCGGCCGTCGGTGCGCACGCCCGAGCAGACGTCGAGCGCGAAGGGGCCCACCTCCGCGATGGCCTCGGCCAGGTTGTCCGGGCGGAGGCCGCCCGCCAGATAGACGGGGACCGGCGCCGCCTCCCGGATGCGCCGACTGATCCCCCAGTCGTGTCGGCGGCCCGTACCCCCGAGCTCCTTCACGGCCAGGGCCTGATTCCCGGAGTCGAGGAGGATCGCATCGACCTCCCCGGCCACCCGAAGCACCTCTTCCACGGATTCCGGCCCGGTCACGTGCACGACCTTGACGATGCCGACGCCCGGAAGCGCCGCCCGGAGCTCGGAGTACGTGCCTGCGGCCAGGCGGTCGCACACCTGCAGGGTGGTCGGCCGCAGTCGGCGCTGCTGCTCGACGATGGAGGCCACGTCCTGACGGCTCGTGAGCAGGAAGGACGCGACCCCGGGGGGAATGGCGCGCGCGATCTCGGCGATCGTCCGGTCCGGGATCACCCCGGGACCGCTGGGCATCGCGGAAACGAGGCCCAGGGCCGACGCCCCGTGGCGGATGGCCAGCCATGCCTCTTCGACGTCGCGGATGCAGCAGACCTTGACTCGCGGTCGGCGCGTCGGCTGCATGACTGGAGATGTTAGTTCAGTCCAGCCGCACGTACTCGTACTCGAAGGGCAGGCCCTTGATCCCGCGGGCGGGCCTGGCCAGCCAGTTCGCGATCTGGCCGCGGCTCGCGCACCGCGCTTCTGGAGCGATCGCGACGTAGGCCGGTCCTCCGTCGGTGGGCAGCCACTCGCCCTTGCCGCTGGTCCCATTCTTCCCGGGTCAGCAGCCGCCCGTCGGGATCGAACGGCAGGTCGGCGTAGAGCCCGATGTGGCGGTAGAAGCGCTTGCTCGGCAGGCGCAGCCGCTCCGAGAGCCCCGCCTCCGCCAGCCGCTTGTTCCAGCGGTCGACGCCGCGCTGGCAGTCCTCGACGTAGGCGTCGCGCAGCACCTCGTTCATGGCGTTGCGCAGCGGCACGTCCTCCTCGACGACCGCCCCGTCCTTCGGCACGGCCATCCGGTAGTGCTGGTCGAGGGCCAGGTGGTCCTCGTAGCTCTCCTCCTTGTCGCGGCCCTTGAGCCCGGCCGCGAAGAAGGAGGCGGCGTTCGACGAGATCTCGCCGCCGAAGAGGTCCAGCGAGAGCGCGAACCAGAGGTTCAGGTACTTCTGGATCATGTCGAGGGGGATGCCGCCCTGGGCGCGCGCGTCGCCGTTCGGGTCCTGCTTCATCAGCTCGGCCGTGCGCTGGACGACGCGCTCGACGCCCGTCTCGCCCACGAACATGTGGTGGGCCTCCTCGGTGAGCATGAAGCGCGTGGTGCGCGACGAGCGGATCGAAGCCGCTCTCGGCGAGGGCGAGGAGCTGGTACTTGCCGTCGCGGTCCGTGAACATCGTGAACATGAAGAAGTCGAGCCAGTTGTCGATGGGCTCGTTGAAGGCGCCCAGGATGCGCGGGCTTGTCGGGGTTGCCGCTGCGGCGCTGGAGCAGCTCCTCCGCCTCCTCGCGGCCGTCGCGGCCGAAGTGGCTGTGGAGCAGGTAGACCATCGCCCACAGGTGCCGGCCCTCCTCGACGTTCACCTGGAAGAGGTTGCGCAGGTCGTAGAGGCTGGGGGCGCGTGTGGCCGAGGCAGCCGCTGCTGCTCGACGCTCGCGGGCTCGGTGTCGCCCTGGGTGACGATGAGGCGCCGCAGCGTGTTGCGGTGCTCGCCGGGGACCTCCTGCCAGACCGGCTGGCCCATGGCTGTCGCCGAAGCCGATGCGTGCGGTCCGGCGTCGGGGTCGGCGAGGAAGATCCCCCAGCGGTAGTCGGGCATCTTCACGTAGTCGAAGTGCGCCCAGCCCTCGGCGTCCACGCTGACCGCGGTGCGCAGCCAGACGTCCTTCTCCTGGAAGCCGTCCGGGCCCATCTCCTTCCACCAGTCGAGGTAGTTGGGCTGCCACTGCTCGAGCGCGCGCAGCAGGCGCTTGTCCTGGGCGAGGTCGACGTTGTTCGGGATCTTCGTGTTCAGATCGACGGTGGACATGGGCCTGACCTCTTACGTGCGGGTCCAATTGAACCGCGGACGCTCCGGCTTGCCGTAGAGCGGTGAGCGCGCCGCGCTCGCCGACCGCGTTGGGGCGCTGGAAGATCCAGTTCTGCCAGGCGGAGAGGCGGCCGAAGATCTTGGTCTCCATCGTCTCCGGGCCCGCGAAGCGCAGGTTCGCCTCCATGCCGGTGAGGGCGTCGGGGGAGAGGCTGGCCCGCTCCTCGATGGCGAGCCGGACCTCGTCGTCCCAGTCGATGTCGTCGGGGGCGAAGGTGACGAGGCCCGCCGCGAGGGCGCTCTCCGCGTCCAGCGGCTCGCCCGTCGGGGCGTTCGCCTGCTCGGGCTCGCCGAGGAAGCGCGTCGCGAGGCGGGTGAGGCCGTTGGACATGGGCAGGGGGCCCCGGTTGAGCGCGGAGAGGGCGACGGTGGGCCCGCCGTCCCTGGCCAGCATGTAGGAGCGGTCGGCGGCGAGCGCGAGCTCGAAGAGCGAGCCCGCGAAGCAGGAGCCCGCGTCGATCACGGCGAAGAAGCTCCGCGCGGTCAGGTCGAGCCGCTTCAGCACGCGCTTCATGTGGTGCCGCACCTCGTTCGACGAACCAGTCCTTCTGCGTCCTCTTCGAGGGCGCGCGTCGGCGGCGAGGACGCGCGCCGGCGTCGCCCCTGGGTCTGCAGGACCACGACGCCCGATCTCGGGCCGGTTGAAGCGCAGGTCGAGGAGCACGTCGTCCAGCTCGCGGAAGGCGCGCAGCGCCCACAGCTCGCAGCCCCGCTCGCGCATGGCGGCGGCGGTCCTCGGCTCGTCGGCTTCGGGGGCGCGCACCGTGAGCGTCGCCACCCGCGCCGCGGCGTCCACCTCGAGGCTGACGTACCGGTGCTCGACGCCTTCGTCGCGAGTACGACCCGCCGAGGGGCGCGAGCGCCACGCCCGGGCCCGGTCTTCTCCGGGCGAGCGCGCCGCGAGGGCCCGGGCCTTCTCGGGCACGCGCGCCGCGAAGCGCGACAGGGGCACCGTCTCGTCCACCAGTCGCCACTGCGACGGCGCGCTTGCCCTTGACGCCTTCGCCCAGGCTGGAGAAGACGTCGGCGAGGTCGCGCCGCACCTTGCGCTTGTCCGTGACCCGGGTGAGGCCGCCCGTCCCCGGCAGCACCGCCGAGCAGCGACACCTCGGGCAGGCTCACCGCGGAGGAGGCGTCGTCCACGAGCAGGATCTCGTCGCAGGCGAGGGCCAGCTCGTAGCCGCCGCCCGCGCAGGCCCCGTTCACCGCGGCCAGGGACTTGAGGCCCGGAGTGCTGCGAGGCGTCCTCGAGGGCGAGCCGCGTCTCGTTCGTGTACTTGCAGAAGTTGACCTTGAAGGAGTGGGTGGAGGAGCCCAGCATGTAGATGTTGGCGCCCGAGCAGAAGATCCGGTCCTTGCCGCTGCGTGACCACGAGCGCGCGCACCTCGGGATGCTCGAAGCGCAGGCGCTGGATGGCGTCGGCCAGCTCGATGTCCACCCCCAGGTCGTAGCTGTTGAGTCTTCAGCGGATAGCCGGGGCGGAGGGGGCGGTCTTCCTGGACGTCCATGACGAGGCGCGCCACCGGGCGGCTCGATCTCGAGCTTCCAGTGGACGTAGCGCGTCGGGATGGGTCTCGAAGCGGACCGGGGCCGCAGCGGCGGTCGCGGTGTGTCTCCATGAAAGCCCAGGCTATCCGACCGCCGTCCCGCGCGTCAAGCAATATAGTGTCTTGAATGGACAGATATGCTGCACTATAGTGCACGTAGCGTGGACCAGCGACCCCCTTCTTTCCGCTCTGGGACGCCGGGTGCGCGAGCTGCGCACCGAGCGCGGCCTCACCCTGCGCGAGCTGGCGAGCGCGCTCCTCCCTGTCCGAGCGCTTCCTTGTCCAGGTCGAGTCGGGCCGCGGCAACATCTCGGTGCGGCGGCTCGCTCCCCTCGCCCGCGCCCTGGGGACCACCGCCCGCCGCCCTCCTCGCGGGTCCTGAACGCGGAAGACCTGCCCCCGATCGCGCTCCTCGGCCTGCGGGGCGCGGGCAAGACCACGATCGGGCGGCGGCTGGCCCGCCGCCTGCGCGTCCCCTTCGTCGAGCTGGATCGGCGCATCGAGCAGGCCGCGGGCCTGCCCCTGGCCGAGATCTTCGCGCTGCACGGCGAGGCGTACTACCGGCGCCTCGAGCAGGAGCTGCTCGTGCGCATCCTCGACGAAGAGGCGGCCGCTCGTGCTCGCGACGGGCGGCGGGCTCGTCAACTCCCCCGAGACGCTACTCCCTCCTCCGGCGCGGGCGGTGACGGTCTGGCTGCGCGCCCGCGCCCGAGGACCACTGGAACCGCGTGGTCCAGCAGGGCGACCGGCGGCCGATGGCGGACCACCCCCAGGCCATGGCCGAGCTGCGCCGGCTGCTCGCCGCCCGCGAGCCGCTCTACGCCCAGGCCGCCCACACCGTGGACACCTCGCGCCTCGGAGTCACGGAGACGCTGCGGGCGGTGGAGCAGGTGTCGAAGCGCTAGCCGACGCGAGCCGCGGGAGCAACTCACTGTGGAAAAGCTGTGAAAACTCGTTCCGGAACGAGTCCGCTCCCGCCACGCTTCGCGTGGCGGTGACTAGCGCCGCGACAGCTCGTCGCGGTGGACGACGCCGCCCTTCATGACGAACCGCACCCGCTCCATGATCGCGATGTCCCGCAATGGATCGCCGGAGACGGCCACGAGGTCGGCCCACTTCCCCGCCTCGACCGTGCCCACGCGGTCCGCCCAGCCGAGGATCTCGGCGTTGATTCGAGTGGCGGAGACGATCGCGGACATCGGCGACTCCCCGAGCCGGACCCGCACCACGAGCTCGTGGGCGTTGCGTCCGTGGGGAATCACCCCGGCGTCGGTGGAGGCGCCGATGGGCAGGCCCGCGGCGAGGGCCCGGCGGAAGCCAGCCTCCGCGATGACCTGGACCTTCCGGTCGCGCTCCATCTCCGAGGCCGGGATGCTGCGGCCCGCCCCTTCCGCAACGAAGTCGGCCATGGGGCAGAGAGTGGGGACGTAGTACGTGGCCGAGCCGTTCCGCATCGAGTCCTTGAGCATCGCCACCGCCTCGTCGTCGAGGTACGACCCGTGGTCGATGGTGCGGACCCCCGCCCGGATCGCGGCCTTGATCCCCTCCGCTCCGTGGGCGTGGGCCGCGGTCGGGCGCCCCCACCGCCGCCCCTCCCCCACCGCGGCCTGGATCTCGGCCTCGGAGTACTGCTGCCTCCCGGGCTCGATGCCGAGCGAGAACACCGCGCCCGTGGCCAGGATCTTCACGAAGTCGGCGCCGTTCTTGAAGTTCGTGCGCACCGCCTTCACGATCTCGTCCGGGCCGTCGGCGAGGTTGCGCACGATCGGCACGTCCACGTAGATCGAGAACTGGCGGGCATCCCCCGCTCCCCCGGTCGAGGAGACGTAGTTGCCCGCCACCTGCAGGCGCGGCCCCGGCACGGCGCCCTCGTCGATGGCCCGGCGGAGGTCGACGTCCACGTAGGGCCAGGTCGGCCCCATGTCCCGGCAGGTCGTGAACCCCGCCATCAGGGTGTCGCGCGCGTTCTTTACTCCCCAGATCGCGGCGTGACCGGGTGTCGTGCGGACCAGGATGTCCTCCCAGTGCTCGCCGAATCGGTCGGTCAGGTGCGTGTGGAGGTCGATGAGCCCGGGGAGGAGGGTCGCGCCTTCCAGGTCGAGGAGGCGCGCTCCCGCCGGAACGGCCACGCGCTCGCCGACCTCGGCGATGCGGTCGCCCTCGATCCGGACCATGGCCGGCGCGAGGGGCGGGCCGCCCTTCCCGTCGATGAGGCGTGCGGCCTTGAGCACGACCGTCTCTGCACTCGCCGGCCCACAAGCGGCGAGGAGGAACGCGACATGCCTAAGCTTCATCTGTTCCCATCCTCCAGAGCATCAACCGGTGCGTGGGGGATTTTCCACCACTACCCGGTGGATTTTCCGAGCGAGTCACGTCCGGCCTGCTCGTTCCCAGCAGTGGATGCTCAAGAGGTCGGACAGCACGGCGTAGGCGGTCTGGTCGACGGTGCCTCCCCGCTCGACGACACCAATTTCGCCCGCGATGTCCGTGGTCAGGACGAGGGCCGCGTCACCGCCGCGGCCGGCCAGGGGATCGCCGAGCGGGACCGGCTCCGGGCCGACCATGACACGGACGCGCTGGCCGCTGCGCACGCCCGCGCACCACGAGGCGCCAGCGCGTCCGCGCCCGAAACGCACGGCGCACGTCGCGCTCCGTGATCCCGCCTATTCCCCGACGCGGCACCCGCCCCGGGCTCGGCGCCGCGCCCCAGAACGCGCGCGCGAGCGCGCATCCCTTGACCGCCGCGTCCCACCCGTCGAGGTCGAGGCTCGGATCCGCTTCCACGATGCCCAGCGCCCGCGCCTCGCGAAGGGCCGCCTCCGCGTCGAGCCCGTCCTCCATGCGCGAGAGGATCAGGCTGGTCGTGCTGTTCAAGGTCCCCCGGAAGGAAAGCACCTTCGCGCCCGGCAAGCAGCGCTCCACGAGGTTGAATACGGGCGTGCCGTCCATCACCGCACCCTCGTGCAGGAACAGCCGTCGCTTGCGCCGGGCCAGTGCCTGAAGACTGCCGAGGGCGAACGCCACGGGTCCTTTGTTGGCGGTGATCACGTGCAGTCCGCGGCGAAGGGCGAGGCGCACGTGGGTGGTGGCTGGCTCCCCACACCGCGGGTCGAGCGGCGTGAGCTCGATCAGGACGTCTGCAGGCACTTGCGACACGAACTGCCGCACCGAGACCGCGCTCGACCCGCGGCGGAGTGCGTCCAGAGAGTGGCCGGCCTTCACGATTCGGAGACAACGGCGGAGGTCGAGGCCGCGTCCGTCGATCGCCAGTCCATGCCGACCGGTGGCGATACCCGTGACGCGGATCGTGACCCCCTCCGATCGCAGCACACGCGCGTAGGGCCCTCTCAGCTGCTTCGCGAAGCGCCGCCCCACCTGGCCGAACCCGACGAGCGCGAGACGCAGGGTGCGCTGCACCTACGACCGCGGGGCCCGCAGCTCCTGGGCCCGGGCTCGCTCGCGCGCCGCGTCGGCGCCCCGTCCCACGCGCTCGTAGGCGTCGGCGAGGAAGGCGCGCGCCTCCGCGGACGTCGCGTTCGCCTCCACCGCGCGCTCCAGGTAGGGCAGCGCCTCCGCGGATTTCCCCTGCAGGTCGAGGATGCGGCCGGTGAGCAGGTTGGCCCGGTAGTGGCGCGGCTCCAGGTCGAGGGCGGCCCGAAGCTCGACGAGGGCCTCCGGCATCCGGTCGATGCGGGCATAGACGGAGCCGAGCGAGAAGCGGGCGTCCGCGAACTTGGGCATGCGCGCCACCACGATCTCGAAGTGGCCGGCGGCGGTCTTCAGGCTGCCGGTCTCGTAGAGGGCCAGGCCCATCTCGTAGTGGGCCATCGGGGAGTCCGGCTGGAGCTCGATGGCCTTGCGGAGGGGGGCGATGGCCGTGGCCCACTGCCGTTGCCGGCAGCGTGCGACGCCGAGCTGGAACTGGGCCATGTAGATCTGGGGGTCGGTCGAGACCGCCCTCTCCAGAAGGGGCTCCGCCCCCGCCATGTCTCCGTTCTCCACGGCCACCATCGCGTCGTGGAGCGAGTTGGCCACCTGCACCTTGTCCTTGGGATCGATGCCGACGCCGGAGACCGTGGGGGCCGAACCTCCGGAAGCGTAGCCCAGGGCGGCCAGGCGCTCGGCGAGCGCGGGATCGACGCGCGGGGCGGCGGCCTGCGGCCCCTTGCCGCCTCCAGTGCGGGCGCGGAACTCCTCCAGGCTCGCCGCGATCTTCTCCACGACCGCCGCCCGATCCTCCGCCAGGTTCCGGTTCTCCCCGGGATCGGTGGGCAGGTCGTAGAGCTCCGGCCGGGGGGCTTTCACGAACAGGAAGCGCTCGGATCGCCAGGACGCGAGGGGGGCCCAGCCGAAGGCCCGGTGCGGGTAGTCCGTCTCCGCGTAGGCGTCGCGGTCGGGGCTGCGGCCGGTCTCCAGCAGGGGCAGGAGCGACTCCCCCTGGACCGCGGACGGCACGGGGAGGCCGGCTGCTTCGAGAACGGTGGGCGCGAGGTCCACGAGCCGGGCGCGGGTGGGCACGCGGCGGCCCGCTCCTCTCCCATTCGGGAGCTTGAGGACGAGTGGCACCCGGATGGTCGCGTCGTAGAGGAAGACCCCGTGCTTGCTCTCGCCGTGCTCGCCCAGCGACTCCCCGTGATCGGCGAAGACGGCCACGAGCGTGTTCTGGAACAGTCCGCGGGCCGAGAGCGCCGCCTGCAGGCGGCCCACCTGGGCGTCCGCATAGGCGATCTCGCCGTCGTAGGGCCGCCCGGCGTACCTTCCCGCGAAGGGCGCGGGGGGGTCGTAGGGGTCGTGGGCGTCGTAGAGGTGGATCCAGAGCAGGAACGGACCGCGGCGGCTTGCGCTCCAGCCAGGCCAGAGCGCGACTCATGACCTCCGCGCCGCGCCGCTCCATCGTCTGGTAGCGGTCGTCCTTGCCGCGCCGGATCCGGAAGCCGGCGTCGTAGGTCTCGAAGCCGCGGTCGAAGCCGGGAGCGGTTCCGTTCCGGGGATCCAGGATGAGCGACCCCACGAAGGCCGCGGTCCGGTAACCGCTGGCGGCGAGCAGCTCGGGCAGCCAGGGAATCGATGCCGGCAGGGGCACTCCGAAGTCGTTCACGTGGTGGTACTGGGGATAGGTGCCGCTCAGGATCGAGGCGTGGGAGACGGTGGTGATCGGAGCCTGGGAGTAGGTGCGCTCGAAGACCACGGACTGGGCGGCGAGCGCGTCGAGCGCGGGAGTCGATCCCGCCCTTCGCTCCCAGGAAGCCCATCCGGTCGGCGCGGACCGTGTCCAGCGTGACGAGCACGACGCTCGGCCGCTCCGCGCCCACCGGCGGCGCGGCGAGCAGCGAGAGCAGCAGCAGGGGGTGCATGGAAAAGGAAGAGGGAGCCTGAAGTCTATCAGGCTCCCTCTTCGGAGGACGACCGCGGGGCTAGAACAGCAGCTTGAGCGCGAACTGCATGGACCGCGGCCCGCCCTGGGCGATGACGGGGTTGCCTGCCCCCACGTCCGGAGTGGAGACCAGCGTGCCGAAGGCGCCGCTGCGCACGTTGTAGGTGGGGGACAAGCCGTCGAAGTTGGCCCGGTTCAGGAGGTTGAAGACCTCCCAACGGAACTGGACCTTCACCTTGGAGCCGATGTTCGTCATCTTGATGAGCGAAAGATCCCACTGGGCGAGACCCGGCCCCTCGGATGCTGTTCCGGCCGCAGGTGCCGACCGTGCCCACGGGCGGATCGGAGAAGACCGCGGCGGCGTTGGTGATGTAGTTGGGGTCGCCGATAGTTGTACTGGATCGGGGTCGCGCTGCAGTTCGCGCGGATGCGCGCCGAAGTCCTGGCCCGGAGCGGTCGCGGCTGGAGAGCCCCGGCGTGTAGCGGCGGCCGGAGAGCGCGGTGAAGATGGTCCCGAACTGCCAGCCCGTACCCGCCCAGCCCTTGCCCATCGCCGGGATGTCGTAGATGCCGCCCACGTTGAAGTTGTAGCGGATGTCGTGGTCGCAGGGACCCTTGTTGTTGGCCGGGTCGTAGGGGTTGTTCATCTGGGGGAAGTTCGTGCGGTTGGTCCGCTTCGACGGACACGTAGTCCTGACAATTGCCCAGCGTGAAGTTGTACTGGGTGTCGATCCCCTTCCAGTTCTGCTGCCGCCACGTGACCTGCAGGCTGTCGTACCAGGTCTTGCCGTCGTTCACGAGCTGGACGATGTGCTTGTAGTCGGGGAAGCGGCTGGCGAAGGGTCGGCTGGCCTGGACCTGGTCCGAGTCGGCGTCCCGATGGGCGGCGCGTTGAGGTCGCGGACCATGTACTGGCTGGTCCCGCGCGGGCCGACGTAGCAGAGCGTGAGCACGTTGTTCCGGAAGACCTCGTGCTGGAAGGTCACGTGGAAGAAATGGTAGATCGGGGTCTTGAGGTTCTCGTCCACCGCGAACACGTTGAAGGGAGGCGACCCCTGGGGATTCGGCCCGAAGATGGGCACGCCCGGGATGACGCAGACGTAGTTGCCGCCCTCCCGGTCGTCGGGATCGACGCAGGTCGCCGACGGGTCGTCGGGCGCGACGGCGAGGTCGCCGGCCAGGCTCACGGAGTAGACGCCCTGGCTCGACCTGGTGTGAACGCCCCGGTGCGGGCCCCGCGCCGCTGAAGGTCGTGCGGGGAGCGGCGATGTCCCCGAAGTGGCCGACGTCGTAGGTGAGCGCGTAGCCGGCGCGAAGAGCGGTCTTGCCGTTGCCACGCACGTCCCAGGCGAAGCCCAGGCGCGGCCCGAAGTTGTTCTTGTCGGTGTTGTAGAGCTGGTCGATGCCCGCCCCCAGGTCCACGAGGCCGCGGTCGGGGAAGAAGTTCGAGCCCAGGTTGTTCGCTTCGCCCAGCGCCCCGCTGTAGTCGTAGCGCAGGCCGACGTTGACCGTGAACCGCGGCGAGAGCCGGATGTCGTCGTTGACGAAGGCGCCGAACGAGTTCTGCTGCAGCTTGCGCACGGTCGTTCCGAAGGAGCGGCTCGGCGTCGTCGAACCGGCCGAGCAGCAGCGCGACCAGGGAGTCCACGGGATCGCCGGTGCCCGCCGGTCACGTCGAGCACGGTCCGGGCGCGGTTGCGGAGGCTGCCCACGGTGGCTCGCTGCCAGTTTCCGCCGAACTTGATGTTGTGCTTCCCCTTGGTCCAGGTCAGGCCGAGCTGGCCACGTCGTAGGTCTGGGTGGGGGTGGTGCTGATCGGGTAGCCGCCGATGCCGCCGATGTAGCCGAAGTATGACAGGTAGTAGAGCGGCGGGAACACCGTAATCCGCGGGGATCGAGGGGGCCCGTGTCGAAGCCGAGGCTCTTGGGGTCGATCTTGTTGTTGGGCGTGATCGTGTTCTCGAAGCGGGTGTAGCCGAAGCGGGCTTCGAAGACCTTGTTGTTGCCGAAGGTGGAGGTCCAGTTCAACGCCCCGAGCTGCGCCTTCGTCTTGGGGTCGAGCACGGAGTTGAAGAGATCGGGGGGCCCGACGTCGGCGGGCGGGGAAAGGGTCCCGGTGAAGGCGGAGGCGGACTGGAAGGCCGAGCTGTAGAAGTAGCGAGCCGAGATCTGGGTCGCCTGGCTCAGCTTGTGGTCCAGCTTGACCGACATGCTGTCGCTGTCTGCGACGGCGGGGATGGAGACGGCCACCTGCCCGCTCGGGTCCTTGGGGTAGTACTTCAGGAGGTTCTCGCCGGCCACGTTCGTCTGCATCCCCGCGTCGGCGATGCGGGCGCGCGCCTCCGCCACCTGGCCGGGCGTGGGCACGAAGGCCGTGTAGGGCGATTGCGTCGAGAGCCGCTGCCCCTCGTAGTAGACGAAGAAGAACGTCTTGTCCTTGACGATGGGACCGCCGAAGGTGCCGCCGAACTGCTTGTTGCTCAGGGGCGTCTTGTTTCCGCAGGCGCTGCCCGTGCAGCCTTCGGGTCCGCTCGACTTGCTGAAGAAGTTGGCGGCGTCGGCGAAGTCGTCGTGCAGGAAGTACTCGCCGGAGCCGTGGAACTCGTTGGTCCCGCTCTTCATCACGACGTTGATGGCGGCCCCGCCCTTGACCCCGAACTCGGCGGAGGGCGTCTGCTGCACCGTGAACTCGGCGATCGCGTCCATGGGCACGAGGCTGGCGGGCACGCCCACCACCCCCGTCTGGTTGAGCAGCGAGTCGCCGTAGTAGCGGTCGTTGTTCGAGATCCCGTCGATCATGTAGTTGTTCGACGTGTCCGGCGGGCGCCGCTGATGTTGACGGCCAGGAACCCGCCGCCGGGGGCGCGCTGCACGCCGGGAGTCGACGCCCAGCAGCGAGTTGAAGTCCCGCCCGCTGAGCGGCATGTTGTCGATTCGCTCCTTGTCCACGTAGTTGTTGAGCTTGTCCGAGAACTCGACGAGCGGCGCCACCCCCTCCACCGTGATCTCCTCCGCCTTCTCGCCGATCTGCAGCTTGAAGTCGGCCTTGGTCACGTTGCTCACCGCGACCTGGACCTCGCGGCTCGTGGTCTTGAAGCCCTGCATGGTCGCGGAGACCTTGTAGACGCAGACGGGCAGCTCGGGCAGGCTGAACCCTCCGGCGGTGCTCGCAACCACGCTTCGGGTGAGGCCGGTGCCCGAGCACACGGCGGTGACCGCCGCTCCGGGGAGAGCGGCCCCGGTGGAGTCGGTGACCGTGCCCGTGATCTCGCCCGTGATCTTCTGGGCCCGGGCGGGCGCGGCCAGCGCCAGCACAATGCCGAGAGACACGAGGAGCGGATAGAGATGACGCCCTGGTTTCATGACGTGAACCCCCCTGGTTTCTGGTGGCTCGGCTGGATGCTCTTCTACCGCCAAGCCGCCGCGAGTGTCAAGGCAATGTCCATTCCCGGCGATCCAGGGAAATGAACTGCCTCGCCGAGGTCTCGTCTCAGGACGTCCGCGAGGCCACCTTGAGCGCCACCGCCCGCGGGCCGATCGTGGACGCGACCTCGCGCTCGGGGCGGAGCAGGCTCTGGAGGGTGAGCTGTGCCAGCACCTGGTCGACCGCGTCCTGGACGACGCGCAGCACGGGACGGATCGAGCAGTCGGTGTTGTTCAGGCAGAGCTCCTCGACCCCGGAATGGCGATCGCAGAACGTCGCGTCGAAGAGCCTTCCCCCGAGGGCGCCCAGCGCGTCCGCCACCCGGACCTGGCTCGGCGGGCGCGACAAGGTGTACCCGCCCGATTTGCCGCGCGTGCTCCGGACCAGGCCCGCCCGCCGCAGGATGCGCATGATCTTGGCCACGTTGGGCGCGGAGATGCCCTCGCGCTGGCTCATCTCCGCGATGGTCAGGCTCCCCCCCTCGCCCTGCTTCGCGATCTGCAGCAGGAAGCGCAGCCCGTACTCCTCCTGGGAAGAAAATTTCACCTACATCAACCCCAGCTGCAGCCGCGCGGCGTCGGACATCATGGTCTGGTTCCAGGCCGGCTCCAGCACCACCTGCACGTCCGCCTCCTTCACCCCGGGCAGCGCGAGCACCTTCTGCTCCACGTCCCGCTTCAGGTAGTCGCCCATCCCGCACCCGGGCGCGGTGAGGGTGAAGTGCACGGTGACCTTGTCGCCCCCCTCCGCGAGGGATGCCACCTCGCACTTGTAGACGAGACCGAGGTCCACGATGTTGACGGGGATCTCGGGATCGAAGCAGGTCTTGAGCTGGTCCCAGGCCCGCTGCTCCAGGCTCTTGCCCGCGAGCTCGGCCTCCGTGGGCGGAGCCACCACCGCCTCCCCGATCGCGTCCCCGTCCTTGCCCTCGATGCGGACCATGTACCCGTGGTCGGTCATGGCGGTGAAGGAGCCGCCGAGGGCCTGGGTCACGTACACCGTGGCCCCCGCGGTGAGCGTCAGCTTGTCCCCGTAGGGGATGGCGGCGACCTCCACGTCCCGGGTCAGCGCGCGGGCTTCTCTCTGCATGCCGATCTACTCCGTCGAGGCCTGGCCCTCGCCCTGGATTGCGGCCTTCAGGGTATGCCAGGGCAGGGAGGCGCATTTCACCCGCACCGGGAACTCGCACACGCCGGAGAAGGCGGCGAGCTTCCCCAGGTCCGGGTCCGTGTTCTCGGAGGCTCGGGAGGGATCGCCGGTGATCAGGGCGTGGAAGCGCTGGAACAGCGCCTCCACCTCGGCCCGGCTCTTGCCCTTGAGCGACTCCGTCATCATCGAAGCGGAGGCGGTCGAGATCGAGCACCCCGCCCCCTTGAAGCTCACGTCGCGCACCACCCCGTCCTCGAGCCGTACGAAGACGGTCGCCTTGTCGCCACAGAGGGGGTTGAAGCCCTGGGCCCGGCCGGTGGCCTCCGGCATGTCGCGGAAGTTCCGGGGCCGCTTGGAGTGGTCGAGGATCGTCTCCTGGTACAGCTCGCGCAGATCGGCCCTCATCGGAACATCTCCTGCACCTTCCGGATCCCCGCGGCGAGGGCGTCCATCTCGGCGCGCGTGTTGAAGCAGGCCATCGAGGCGCGGGCGGTGGCGGGCAGGCCGTAGCGGTCCATCACCGGCTGCGCGCAGTGGTGGCCGGTGCGCACCGCGATCCCCTCGTAGTCGAGCACGGTCCCGATGTCGTGGGGGTGGATGCCGTCGAGCACGAAGGAGATGACGCCCGCCTTGTCCTTCGCGGTCCCCACGATCCGCAGGCCGGGGATGGCAGAGAGCAGCTCCGTCCCGTAGAGCAGGAGCTCGTGCTCGTGGGCGCCGATCGCACCAACTCCCAGGGCGGTCACGTAGTCGAGGGCGGCCCCCAGGCCGACCGTGCCCGCGATGTTGGGGGTGCCCGCCTCGAACTTGTAGGGGAGCACGTTGTAGGTCGTCTTCTCGAAGGTCACGGAGGCGATCATGTCGCCGCCCCCCTGCCAGGGCGGCATCGCCTCGAGCAGGGCCGCCTTGCCGTGGAGCACGCCGATCCCCGACGGCCCGTAGACCTTGTGGCCGGAGAAGGCATAGAAGTCGGTGTCGAGGTCCACCACGTCCAGGGGCAGATGCGGGGCCCCCTGCGCCCCGTCGATCATCACCACCGCCCCCTGCGCGTGGGCGAGGGCGGTCATCTTCTTTATCGGGTTGATGGTGCCCAGGGCGTTCGAGACGTGGGCGAGGGAGACGATCCTCGTGCGGGGAGAGAGCAGCCGCTCGTAGGCCTGGAGGTCGATCTCGCCCGCGTCGTCGATGGGGGCGACCTTGAGCGAGGCGCCCTTCTCCTCGCACAGCATCTGCCAGGGAACGATGTTCGAGTGGTGCTCCAGGCCCGAGATCATCACCTCGTCCCCGGCCTTCACGTGCCGGCGCCCCCAGGTCTGGGCCACGAGGTTGATGGCCTCGGTGGTGCTCCGGACGAAGATGATCTCGCGGCTCTCCCGCGCCCCCAGGAACCGCTGGGCGGTCGCGCGCACCTTCTCGTAGGCGTCGGTGGAGAGCATGGAGAGCTGGTGCACGCCGCGGTGGATGTTCGAGTAGTAGCTCTCGTAGAGCTCGCGCTCGGCGTCGATCACCGCCCGCGGTTTCTGCGCGCTCGCCGCGTTGTCGAGATAGACGAGGGGCTTGCCGTGCACGGTCGTCTGCAGGATGGGAAAGTCGCGGCGAACGACCTCCACGTCGAAGCCGGCCTGCGTCGGCACCGCCCTCGAAGCGCTCACGCCACCGCCTCCCGTACCTCCGGGGCCCCGGGAAGGAGCGCCGCGAGGTGATCCTCCACCGCCTGGCGCAGGGGCTCCACCCGGATGCGCGAGACGACTTCGCTGGCGAAAGCGTAGACGAGCAGGCTGCGCGCCGCCGCCTCCGAGATCCCCCGCGAGCGCAGGTAGAAGAGCGCGGCTTCGTCGAGCTGGCCGGTGGTGGAGCCGTGCTTGCACTTCACGTCGTCCGCGAGGATCTCCAGGCGGGGGGTGCTGTGCACGAGCGCCTCCCGGGAGAGGAGCAGGTTCTTGTTGGTCTGCCAGGCGTCGGTCTTCTGGGCGTCCTTCCGCACCACGATCGTCCCGTCGAAGACCCCGCGGCCGGCGCCGTCCACGATCCCCTTGTAGAGCTCCCGGCTCGAGCAGTGGGCACTCGTGTGGTCGATCAGGGTGTGGGTGTCGATGTGCCTCCGGCCGTCGGCGTGGAAGAGACCGTCGAGCCGGCACTCTCCGCCCGTCCCCTCGAAGCGCACGCCGATGTCGCTCCGGGCGAGGGAGGCTCCCAGGGAGACCGAGTGGTCGGCGAAGCGCGCGTCGCGCTCCAGCCGCGCGGTCAGGGAGTGCACATGGAAGGCGGCCCCGCTCTCCCGCTGGAGCTTGTAGTGCTGAACGGAGGCGTTCTCGCCGACCGCGATCTCGGTGACGGCGTTGGTGAAGTAGCACTGGCCCTCCGGGCCGGCGTAGTACTCGACGATCCTTGAGTCGCTCCGAGGCTCAGCAACCACGAGGACCCGTGGATGGGACACGGTGGGCGCGTCCTCGTGGTGGGTAGAGAGCAAAGCGATCTGGATCGGCTCGGAAGCGACCGCCCCCTCCGCGAGGAACACCACGGCCCCGTCTTCGAGGAAGGCGGTGTTCAGGTCGGCAAAGACCGTACCCGGGCCCGCCCCCCGGGCCAGGAACGGCTCCAGTCGCGAGGGCGCTTCGGCGAGCACCTCGCGCAGGCTCCGCACCTCCACCCCCGGCCCTGCCCTCCCCACCGAGGAGAGCTCGCGCACGAAACGCCCGTTGACGAAGACGGCCTGGGGTCCCCGAAAACCGGGCAGCGGCGCCACCCCGTCGGCGCGGACGTCGGCCGGGGCGGGACGGAAGTGCGTCCGGGCGATGGGGACGACGCTCGTGTGCCTCCAGGCCTCCTCGCGGGTCGTGGGGAAGCCCTTCTCGGCGAAGCGCGCCATGGCCGCGGTGCGCAGCGCGGCCAGCCAGGGCACGTCCGTCTGGGCGAGCGCACGGGCGAATCGGTCGAAGCTGGCCCGGACCACGTCGCGTTCGTTCGTCGACCCCCCACCCAGGGGGAGGGGATCGCCCTGTCGCACGGCGGCCCCGTGCATCATCGGCTCACGCTCGCCGGAGCGGGGGCCGGCTCCTTCTCCAGCCAGGAGTAGCCCTTCTCTTCCAGCTGCAGCGCCATCTCCTTGCCGCCCGAAACCACGATGCGGCCGTCCACCAGGACGTGCACGAAGTCGGGGATTATGTGGTTCAGCAGGCGCTGGTAGTGCGTGACCACGACCATGGCCCGCTCGGGACCGCGCAGTCGATTGACCCCGGAGGCGACGATGCGCAGGGCGTCGATGTCGAGCCCGGAGTCCGTCTCGTCGAGGATCGCGAGCGCGGGCTCCAGCACCGCCATCTGGAAGATCTCGTTGCGCTTCTTCTCGCCCCCGGAGAAGCCCTCGTTCACCGGCCGCTTCACGAGCGCCTCGTCGATCTCCACCAGACGCGCCTTCTCCTTGACCAGGCTCAGGAGGTCCATGGCGTCGAGCTCCGGCTGCCCGCGATGCTTGCGGATCGCGTTGAGGGCGGCCTTGAGGAAGTAGACGTTGCTGACCCCGGGGATCTCCACCGGGTACTGGAAGGCGAGGAAGACGCCCTCCCGCGCGCGCTCCTCGGGGGCCATCGCGAGCAGGTCGCGGCCCTTGTAGAGGACGGTCCCCTCGGTGACCGTGTAGCCCGGGCGGCCGGCCAGCACGTGGGCGAGCGTGCTCTTGCCGGACCCGTTGGGGCCCATGATCGCGTGGACCTCCCCCGCGTTCACCGTGAGGTCCACGCCGCGCAGTATGTCCTTGTCGCCCGCTTTCGCGTGGAGGTTCCTGATCTGGAGCATGGGGTTTGTCAGTTCGGTCATTGGGGGGGCTCTGGTCTCCGCCGGCTACCCACAGCCTATTGAAACAATACCAAAAAGTCAACGTTCGGAAATGGCCGTGGGGCAGTCGGTTACGGCTGGCGAAGGAGTGGGACCAGGATCAGGATGTGCCGCGGATCGCCTTCTCGTACATGGCCTGGAGACGCAGCCGGCGCATGGGGGGGAGCTGCAAGACCGCCGACTTCATGAGCTGGCTCATCTCCCGGTCCTCCCCGGGCGTCGTGGACTCGCGATTGCGCACGCGATCCACGTAGGCGGCGAGCCGGCCGCGGTCCTTCCAGGGAAGGGCGGCGTAGGTGGCGGAGGTGATCTGGGAGAGCTCCTGCGTCTCCGGCTTCGAGAACGTGGGAAGCGCCCGCGAGAGCGCGTCCAGCGAGCGTCGGAACGCCTGGTCGGGCTCCAGGACCTTGGCCTCGCTCTGTGCCATCAGCATCTCGGCGGCGGGGGCGGAGAGCTGGGGCACGTCCCGGGTCACGGTCTGCACGGCCGACTGCAGGCGCGCCGCGAAAACTCCCTGGGTGACGACACCCTCCACGAGCTGGTCCAGCACCTGCGGGCGGGCGGCCCCTTCCTCGGGCACCCAGCCCGCGAGCGCGAAGTAGACCCAGCCGTCGCGCCACACGACGCTCACGTCCTGTTGGCGCACGCCCGCGTCGTCCCAGGTGGCCATGGTCTTTCGACCCGAGAGCCGGCCCACCATCACGTCCGATCGCACCTGCTCCTTGAGCGAGGGGGTCGTCTTCGTGCGCGCGTTGATGAAGCGGTTCAGGTACTGGTCCAGGCTTGCGATCCCGGGAGGCGAGCTCTCGGACTGGAGGAACGCGAAGCCCGACAGCCGCGGTTGCGCGAGCACGACCCGGGCCTCGGGCGGGACCTTGACCAGAGGGTTGTCCTTCTTGAGGATGATCCATCCCCGGGGGGCGTCCAGGGTCACGCCGAGCGTCGGGTCCTCGAAGCGTGTCTCCGCGGCGGCCCAGGAGCGGACTTGGCGCTGCGCCTCGGTCTCGGGGGCGAATCCGAAACGGAAGGCGCCGTAGGCGCCGGCCAGGATCGGCACGAGCAGGAAGATCATCCTCGCCCACGACATCCACGACCCCAGGAAAGCGATGAAGCCGGACAGCATGAGCCACACCGAGCCCACCGCGAAGAGCGCGGCGCCACGGACGCCCTGGGCGAAGAGGATCCCCATCAGCGGGAAGAGGGCCACCGCGGCCAGCACGGCGAGAAGGCGTACCACCTTGCGGCCGAGGTCCCGGCCCGGCAGGAGGGCGAGGGCGCAAACCAGGAGGCCGAGCGCGATCTCGAGCCAGGGCGCCCCGTCCAGATCTGCCGCAGCGTTCACGGGGCGGTAGGCCAGGAAGCCGATCGCGCCGGCGAGGAGCAGGAAGAGCACGCCCGCTACGCGCACGCGCAGCCGGTCGGGATCGTCGAAGATCGAGCCTTTCTCGTACTCGGTCTCTTCCCGCTCGACGGCCGGGGAGGATGCCGACCCGCGCGCGGCTTTCTTGCCCTTGGACCGGGCGGCCGGGGCCTGGGCGAACAGGCCCTTCAGCTCCGGGATATCGCCGAACGTCGACCAGCGCTTGGAGCCCGGCTGGAGCACCGGGCTGTCCCGGTCGATGAGCCCCTGCGCAAACCACGTCCGAAGAGCGGCGAGGTCCAGGGGACCGATCTCGCTCCCGTCGGCAATCCGCACCTTGTAGCCGGACATGAGGCGTGTCCTCCCGGATGTGCGCCTGGTCTACAGGCCACTCGCCCGGCCCTGGCCAGCCCCCCGGGCGCGCCCAGTCCGCCGCGCGCGGAGGCGAGAGTATAAACCGGACGGCGATCCGGGTCGACACCGGGCCCGCCCCCGGCCCCGGGCGTCACCCCTCGAACTAAGATGCCGCCGTGATCGCGGCCACCGGCGCCCTCCTCCGCGGCAACCGCGCCTATCGCCGGCTCTGGGCCGCCCAGGCCGTCAGCCTGACCGGCGATTGGTTCACGCTCATCGCCCTATCCGTGCTCGTGTCGCGCGACTCCGGGGGCTCGGGCCTCGCCGTGAGTGGCCTCGCCCTCGCCCAGATGGTGCCGTGGGTGCTCGTCGGTCCCTGGAGCGGCGTCCTCGCCGACCGCTTCGACCGCAAGCGCCTGCTCATGGCGAGCGACCTCGCTCGCGTGGGAGTCGTGCTCCTGCTCATCCCCGCGGCCCAGGCGCGCCGCCCCGCCCTCGTCCTCGGCCTGGCCCTCGTCCACTTCGCGCTCGCGTCCGTCTTCGAGCCGGCCCGATCCGCGCTCGTGCCCCGCCTGGTCGACCCTCGCGATCTCGTCACCGCCACCACGCTCTCCAGCGTCACCTGGTCGGTGATGCTGGCCGCGGGAGGCATACTCGGCGGGTCCGTGCTGAGCCGCGTCGGCCTGCGGAGCGCGTTCCTGATCGATGCCGTCACCTTCCTGGCCTCCGCCGCCTTGATCTTCGGCATCCCTTCCCCGGCGCGCCCGGCGCCGGATGCCCAGGGGCGCTCGCGGGTGGCTTTCCGCGAGGGGGTCCGGTGGGCCCTCGCTCATCCCGGGATCGGGGCGGCCGCGCTCGTGAAAGTGATCAACGGCGTGGCTGCCGTCGACATCTTCATCGTGCTCTACGCGACCCGCGTTTTCGTGGCGGGGGAGGGGGGGGCGATCTCGGTGGGCCTGCTGTGCGCCTCGTTCGGTCTCGGCGCCGTGCTGGGACCGGCCCTGCTCAACCGCCTGAACGACGGGTCGGTTCGGCGCATGCGGCGGCTCATCGTGGTGAGCTCGGCCCTCATGACCGTCGGGTTCTGCGTGCTCGGCGGAGCCCGCAGCCTGCACGCGGCGGCCGCGGCGATCCTGCTGCGAGGCATGGGCGGCTCCGCAAACTGGACCTTCAGCACGATCATCCTGCAGAAAGGCGTCCCCGATCGTCTGCTCGGCCGCCTCTGCGCCCTGGACCTCGTGAGCGCCAACCTGGCGGGGATGGTCTTTTCCATCGCCTGGGGCCTGACCATCGATCGCGCGGGCCTGCGCCCCGCCGTCTACGCGGCCGCGACGGCGAGCCTCGTGCCCCTCGCCCTCTGGACGGCGGGCCTGCCCATCCTGGAGAGACGAGAGTCGGCAGACGACGGCGCCCGGTCCTAGTGGATCCTCATGGCGGGGTCTGCGAAGAGGTGGTAGATGGAGAGAAGCTCGGGGAAGGCTCCGGTCTGGGCGTAGGCTTCCTGGGCGGCGAGGACGGCGTCGCCGATCCTGTCGTGCTGTCCCGACATGATCTCTTCGAGAAGTGCCTTGTGGAAGACATGGGCGGGGTCGTTCACGCTCAGCCCGCTCGGGGAGAAGGCCGCGACCACTCCCTTTCCTTCCGCCTTCAAGAGAGCCTCCGAGAGCGAGTTCAGCGGGGGGAACTGGAAAAAGCCGTTCAGGCAGTTCATCGTCATCAGCAGCGGCTGCTGCGACTGGGGCGCGAGCGCGTTGACGTCCTGGGAGTTGAAGATGTTCTCGGAGGCCCACACCGCCGTCCCCCCGTGACCCACGTAGCTCATCAGTGACGCTCCGTCGTCGAAAGCCTCCTCGATCTTCGTCCGGGTGTTCGCTCCTTCCACGGAGTAGTAGATCTTCCTGGGATTGAGCGGAGCGAGGACGGTCGCGGCGATATCGTCCGCGTCGGCTTCGAAGTTCCCGGCGAGGTCCGCGTTATCCGCTACGAGAACGGCGGGTCCGTCCAGCTTTCCGCCGCCGTTCTCGTAGCTTAGTATTTTCTCGACCATCTTCTGAGCCTCGTCCAGGCTGCCCGCGGGAAGCCTTCCTATTGCGACGTCGGGAAGGAGGTCCTCCCCGTTCACCGACGCATACCCCGGGTCCGACACCGTCCAGAGGTAGCTCGTCCGCACCGGGAACCCGGGCAGCCAGTCCTTCACCCCCGTGTGCAGGTAGTCCTTGGGGTCGTAGCTCGCATCCCCCAGCAGAAGCACGTAGTGCGGAGACGGTGTCGCCCAGGAGTGGTACGCGTACTCCAGAAACTCCTTGATCGCCTTCGGAGACACCTCTCCGTGCCCGAACTGCTCGTAAATCTCTTCCAGCGACACCGCCTTCGTCACGAGACCCTGGCTCTCCCGAAGGTCCAGGAGCGGCTGCGCCGCCGCCAAGAAGGCCTTTGGGGCCAGGAGCAGGTAGTCCGCCCGGTTCGTCGTGTCCTTGAGACCGCTCGGAGAAAGACGCTTCACCGTGGGACGCAGGACGTTCGAAGTGACGAGGTAGCTCTTTCCCGCCTCCACGCTGAGGCCGAGCCCGTTGGGGGTCACGCTCACTCCGCGGACCCACCGCGGAACTCCGTGGTCTCGAGCACGATGCTCGCGGTCGAAGCACCCTGTATTTCCGCGAAACCTGTCGCTCCGAAACGACCCTCGAGGGTCCCTTGATGTGCTACCAATTGGCGTGGGTAGCTCACCCAGAACCGGTTCAGGAACACCATCGAGTAGCTCGCTCCCGTAACCCCCACGTCCTCGATCGAGAGGCTGTTCTTTCCCTCCAGGAACGCTCCCGCAGGAACTTCCATCTCCAGCCTCTCCTCCGTCGCCCCGTCCCACGTCCCTTCCCCCACGTAAACCCCGTTCACCCTCACCTTCACGTGATGGTCCACCACCCCCGGGAAGTCGCTCACCCCCTGCATCACCACGCTCAGATGCCCCGTGGACGACGCTACGACCTGGTCGGCCGTGAACGAGAAGCTCTTGCTCCCGGGCGAAACCACGATGTCCCACAGCCACAGGTCCGGCGCTTCCAGAAGGCCAGCCTGGTAGTAGTGGTTCTCTTCCCTCCTCACCGTCTCCAGGTACTCCACCACCCCCCTCGACGTCGACGCCGTGAGCGCCTCCTCTCCCATCAAAAGCCCGCGCGCGTTCGTCTCCAGCTCGTACACCGCGTCCGCGTAGGGATTCAGATCCGCTCCCTCGCTCACGAAGTACAGGGAAGACCCCGGCCCGAAGAGCGTTCCCGACGGCTCCAGGTGGAACGCCACGCTCTCTCCCTGCCGCGACAGTCGCAGGCTCGTCGCCGCCAGTCCTAGACGGCGGAGCGACGAAGCCGGCGCGACCACGTCCTCGTAGTCCACTCGGTAGAGACCACGCTCCTTCACCGCAATCTGGGCCACCACCTCGCTCCGCCCTAAGCTCGAATGCTCGGGCCTCCGTCTCCCCTGCGACCCTCCTCGAGACGTCTCCTGCCCTTCCGCTCCCGAGAACTCCAGGCGCACCAGGAGACGTCGCGAGAGCGTGAGCCCGCTCCCGTCCCACCGCAACGGGAAGAAGAGTACTTCCGCCTTCTTCGTCTCCCTCTGGAACACGCCACCGAGGAGAAGCGCCGACTCCGCCGGGAAGAGCCTCCCGAAAGCCGGCCCTTCTCGGCGCTTCTCCTCGGAAGGCAGAACCACTCCCTCCTCGCTCACCTCGATCCCCGGCATTCCCTGGCTCACCGGTCGAAGCCCAGGGAATCGCACCTCGTTCGAGGCGAGGACCGAAGCCAGCCGGACCTTCCGGCCCGCCACCGCCGCCACAAACGCCCGGCGCATGGGCAGCTCCGGCTCTCCCGGATGGCTCGCGCTCTCGAACCCGGGAATACGAAGGCGCACCCGCCCGTCTTCCGCGGGTGAGGCCAGGAAGCCCCCCGTCCGCAGCTCCAGCACCACGTGGCTCGGGCTCCGCTCCACCTCGCGAAGAACGACTGAAGACGGATCGCCGTAGCTCGTGCCGCCGGGACCAGGTGAGCCGGGCGGCGTGTCCGACCCGCCGGCGGTTGCGCCCGGCGTGGCCGACACCGGACCGTGCCTCTCCGTATGTCCCGTGGTCTCGATGTCCTCCAGCTCGTAGTAGTACGTCCGCCCGTTCGCGAGGCCGCCGTCCCGATACGAGTAGCTCTGCCCCGTGGGCGACGACCCCAGGCCCGCTATCAATGAAGACGTGATCCGCGTGAACGGGCCCCCCGCCGCCTCGGCGCGATACAAATGAAATCCGAGATTGGAGAGCTCGGAGGCCGTCGTCCAGGACAGATCCACCGCCCCGTCCCGCCCCACCGCCGTGAAGGACAGGAGCTTCACGGCGGTGGTGACCGCAGTCATGGCCTTCGCGAACTCCGACGTGCTCCCGAACGCCGCACACACCGCCCCGTCCGTGCAGAACGTGGTGGTGGCCGTGATCACGTCGCCGATGCTGCCCGCAAAGGTGCGGTTGAAGAAGAGCGCCCCTGCGCCCGGGTGGGTGACGTTGCCCGAGCTCGCGAAAACCTCCCCTTCGCCGAAGGTGCTCGCATCCACCCCGGACGGGTTCTTGAAGAACTCGATCCGGTAGGAGCCCGCGGGAACGTCGAGCTTGAAGTTCACGGTCAGGGTACCCCCGGACTCGAAAACCGATGTGATCTGCGGAAAGTTCAGAAGCCCGTTCGGGCCGCCGTCGGCGTCGAGGGGATCGTTCGCGGTCACGCCGTCGTTGAGCAGATCAATGCCCAGAGCGCTGTTCGAATAGATGGCGTTGCCCAGGATCGAGTTGCCGGTGCCCGCTGCCGCCGCCACGTTGATCCCGTAGGTGATGTTGTAGGCGATCACGGTTCCCGGCACCGGCGGCGGCCCCGCCGATGGTGTTGTTTGCGGGCGAGTTGGTAATGGCGATTCCGCCGGAGCTGTTCCCGATTCCCGCCGTGCCGGCGGCGTTCGTCCCGATGAAGTTCCCCGCGACCACGTTGTTGTTGGTATTCAGCGCGTCGATCCGCACTCCCTGGCCGCCGTTGCCGGAAATGACGTTCCGCGCCGGAACCGTCGTTCCCCCGACGGTGTTGCTTGCGGCCGCGTTGACGATGATGACGCCATGCTGGCCGTTACCGAGGCTCGCGGTGCCCGCGGCGTTCGTGCCGATCTTGTTCCCCTGCACGAGGGTGAGCGTGGTCCCGGCGTCCCCGATCAAGACGCCGGTTCCATTGTTGCCGGAGATCACGTTGCCGGCGCCGAGCGCGGTACCGCCGATCACGTTGTTCGTGTTGGATGTCCCGAACACCGCGACGCCCTGGTTGGTGTTGCCCACGTCCAGGGTGCCGGTCACGTCCACGCCGATGTAGTTGCCCCGGACGAGGTTGTTCGCGGCCCCGCCACTCCCGCCGTTGATCTGGATGCCGTCGACGAGGTTGCCCGAGAGGAGGTTGCGGTCGGCTGGGTTGGTGCCGCCGATGAGGTTGTTGTTCGTGGGGGTGGCGCTGCCGCCGATGTAGACGCCGACGACGTTGCCCGGCCCCACGGCGGTGCCGGCCAGGTTCGTTCCCAGGAAGTTCCCGGCGATGACGTTGTTCGACGACCCGAGCATGCGGATGGCGTTGCCGGGTGAACGGTTGATGCAGAGCCCGCGGATCGTGCTCCCCGAACCGCCGGCTCGCAGGTCCAGCGTGTTGTTGCCCCCCGCCGCGCCGTTCAACTGGATGACGGGCGCATAGGGCGGAGCGTTCACCCAGCCCGGCTGGGTAGTGCCGTCGATGATCACGACCTTGGTTATGGGTGGCAGAGCCGAGCCGAGGACGATCGTCTTCGGCCCTGCCGGGTTGATGCTGAAGTTGATCGTGGTGGGACCGACGGCGAAGTTCGCTTCCTCGATGGCTGCACGAAGGGTGCACCGGGGCGGGGCGGTCGTCGCACAGGTTCCGTCGAGGACAGCATCGGGCCCATCGTTGATGGTGTTGACGACGAAGGTCGCTGCCTCGGCCGGCCCCACCGCGAGGGCCGAGCCGAGCACGAGCGAGCCGAGCCAGAGCCGAAGGGCAAAGGTGTCAAGGCCGGCTCGCCGCGGAGAGGAGGACCCGCGCGGGTCTTGAGGAAGCGCTTCTGCCCACGCTCTGGCACGGGGCAGGAATCGTGACCGTCGCCTAACCATGCATCCTCCCCCGACCCCGCTCGGGCGGCACGACCCAGCCAAGACGGGTACCGTTTGCAAGGAGCGGGCCGGAGGTAAGTGCCTGATTCTTTAGAAAGAACCTCCCACTGCAAGCCAAGCCGCTGTCCGGTTCTCGGTCGCGACTTCAAGTAAAACTTGAGGTAATGGTACACCCGACAGGAACCCTAGCGGATCCTCATGGCGGGGTCTCCGAAGAGGTCGGTGTTCGCTCCCTCTACCGAGAAGTGCGGGGTCGGGTTTTCTCGTCGGTGGAGGTGTGGTCGGCGACCGCCTACCCGACGCTGCCCTCCAGGCTCACCCCGAGCAGCTTCTGGGCCTCCACCGCGAACTCCATCGGCAGCTCCTTGAAGACTTCCTTGCAGAAGCCGTTCACGATCATGTTGACCGCGTCCTCGGCTGCCGATGCCCCGCGACTGGAAGTAGAAGAGCTGGTCCTCGCCGATCTTGGAGGTGGTGGCCTCGTGCTCCATCTGGGCGGTGGAGTTCTGGACGTCGATGTAGGGGAAGGTATGGGCCCCGCACTTGTCCCCGATGAGCAGGGAGTCGCACTGCGAGTAGTTGCGGGCGGACTCCGCCCCCTTGCCGATCCGCACGAGCCCGCGGTAGGTGTTCTGGCCCTGCCCCGCGGAGATGCCCTTGGAGACGATCGTGCTCTTCGTGTTCTTCCCGATGTGGATCATCTTGGTGCCGGTGTCGGCCTGCTGCATGTTGTTGGTGACCGCCACCGAGTAGAACTCCCCGACCGAGTCGTCGCCCTGGAGGATGCAGGAGGGGTACTTCCAGGTGATGGCGGAGCCCGTCTCCACCTGGGTCCAGGAGATGCGCGAGCGGGCGCCCGCGCACTTGCCGCGCTTGGTCACGAAGTTGTAGATGCCGCCCTTGCCGTCCTTGTCCCCCGGGTACCAGTTCTGCACGGTCGAGTACTTGATCTGCGCGTTCTCGTGGGCGACCAGCTCGACCACCGCCGCGTGGAGCTGGTTCTCGTCGCGGATGGGGGCGGTGCAGCCCTCGAGGTAGCTGACGTAGGCGCCCTCGTCGGCGACGATCAGCGTCCGCTCGAACTGGCCGGTGTTGGCGGCGTTGATCCGGAAGTACGTGCTGAGCTCCATGGGGCAGCGCACGCCCTTGGGGATGTAGCAGAACGAGCCGTCGGAGAAGACCGCGGAGTTGAGCGTGGCGAAGAAGTTGTCGGTGTAGGGGACGACCGTGCCCAGGTACTTCTCCACCAGCTCCGGGTGATTGTGCACCGCCTCCGAGAACGAGCAGAAGATCACCCCGACCTCGGCGAGCTTCTCCCGGAAGGTGGTGGCCACGGACACGCTGTCGAAGACCGCGTCCACCGCCACCCCGGCCAGCTTCTCGCGCTCGCGGAGCGGGATGCCCAGCTTCTCGTAGGTCTCGAGGAGCTTGGGGTCCACCTCGTCCAGGCTCTTCGGGGCGTTCTTCTTCTGCTTGGGGGCCGAGTAGTAGACGATGGCCTGGTAGTCGATGGGCGGGTAGTGCACGTTGGCCCAGGTCGGCTCCTTCATGGTCAGCCAGTGCCGGTAGGCCTTGAGCCGCCACTCCAGGAGGAACTCGGGCTCCCTCTTCTTGCCGGAGATCAGGCGGATCACGTCCTCGCTCAGGCCGGGCGGGATCGTGTCCGACCTCGATGTCGGTGACGAAGCCGGCCTTGTACTCGGACGGCGTCGCGATCTCGTCGACGGTACGCGGCTCGCTACTCATCGTAGGTTCCTGGTAATCTCCAAGCTGACCATAGCCAATCTATACGAAAAAATCAAGTTTCAAACCGCCCCGTCGGGTCGACCCGAACTTGTTCGAGCATCGCCGCTTTTGCTACTCTTCTCCAACTGAGGCGCCACCATGGCCCAGGACGTGAGCACCGCCCGCTGCGTCTACTGCCGTGTCGACGTCCAGGTGCCCGCCAGCTACGCCCATGGAGACCACATCAAGTGCGGCGCGTGCGGCACCAAGCACAAGGTCGTGCGGGGGGACCGGTTGCGCCTCGTGCTCGCGGACGTGGCCCCCCTCAAGGACTCCCTGGTCCAGAACGAGCAGCTCGTGAACCGGCTCGAGGCCGAGCTCGCCCACGCTCGCGCCAGCTACGGCATCGGGGCCAACGGCATCGGCATCGGCGTCGTCTACATGCTGTACCAGCTGGGATTCAAGGGCGCGGCCCTGAACGGCGAGCTGATCGGCAACGCCGCGGGCGTCGCCCTCGTGAGCGGCCTCCTGCTCGAGGTGGCCAACTACCTCTTCCTGGCCAAGCGGCAGCACATGACCCGCATCTCGGCCGAGCTCGAGGAGGCGGAGGAGGAAGGCGTGCGGCTTCGCCAGCTGCTCCGCGACGCGAGCCGGATGTAGCTAGCCGGCCTGGCCCGATTCCACGAGCGTGACCATCGTCCGGTAGATCGCGTAGGAGCTGCGGGGGACGTCGCGTTGCAGGTCGTTGAGCGAAGCCCCTTTCTTGAGGCGGGACCACACCGCGGCCGCGAGCTCCACCGTGTCCGCCTCTTCCCACTGGAGCTGGGCCGCTTTCTGGTGGAAGACGCGGTCAGGCTCGGGGAGCTTCTCCCTGAGCCCCGGCAGCTCGTCCTGGAGCCGCACGGACTCCATGAGGAGGGAGATGGCGGGCATGGAGATGTCGGTCTGGACCTCGTCCTCCTGCACCTGTCGCCCCGCGAACGCGAACTCGCCCTCGAGCGTGCTCTGGAAGAGCTGGAAGACCGCGTCGTCTCCCGCGAGCTGCTTGTAGCGGGCGCGGGCGATGTTGCCCTTGAAGAAGAAGATCTCGGCGATCTTGTGCTTGCCGCCCTCCTGGGTGACGACGAGGGTGCCCGTCTGGTGCGAGCCGATGAGGGTCTGGATCACGGTGGCGAGGTCGAAGAACTTGCAGGTTGCCCTGGAGCTGCTTCCCCCTCCCGTCCGCGGGACCTTGAGGGTCGTGGCCTCGAGGCGGCGCGCGAGCACGATGCAGAGGTTGCGGGAGAGGAGGGGCAGCGTCTCCATGAGGTCCATGAAGACCGACTTGTTCACCGCGAACAGCTCCGCGGACTCGGGCGATCGGACGGTGGCGCTGCGCGGCGAGCCGGTCAGCAGTGCCAGCTCCCCGAGCACCTCGCCCTTCCCCAGGTAGGCGACGGGCACCGCTTCCGTGCCCCCGGCGGGGGCGGAGAGGATCTCGAGGACGCCGCTCTTGACGATGTAGAGCCGGTCCCCCTCCTCCCCCTGGCCGAAGACCACGTCGCCCGGGCCGAATTCCAGGACCTGTCCCTGGGCGAGGACGGCCTGAAGCACTTCTTCCGGCTGGTTCTCGAAGAGGTCGGAGTTGCGCAGAAAGCCGGGGTCGATGGGGGAAACCATTCGGGACGAGCGATTATACCCCCCCGATTCTCTGTGTTAACATTGGCCGGATAGCGGCCGCGTCGGGACCGCCTCCCTGCACGGTTCCGCGCGGTTTAAACCATTGAATCGAGAGCTTTTGTCGCAATACGACCGGGGGATGACCTAAGGCGGTGGTGGTCCGCGAATCCACCCTCCTTTTCCGTCAACCGCCGTCGCTTCTGCGGAGCTTTCGAACGCCATGAGCACGACCCTGCTACCCGTCTCCCCAGCGGACGTCCATCAGGTCCTGGGCCGTCACATCCTCGCCGACGGGTTCGATCTCGTCTTCGACTTCGAGAAGAGCCACGGCTCGTGGTTCTTCGACTCCCGGGCCGGCCGGGAGTACCTGGACTTCTGCACCTTCTTCGGCTCGAACCCGCTCGGCTACAACCATCCGAAGATGAAGGACCCGGAGTTCCTGCGCACGCTCCACCGGGTGGCGCAGCTCAAGCCCTCGTGCTCCGACGTCTACAGCGTGGAGTACGCGCAGTTCGTGGACACCCTGTCGCGCCACGCGATCCCGCCCTACCTCAAGCATGCGTTCTTCATCGAAGGAGGGGCGCTCGCGGTCGAGAACGCCCTGAAGACCGCGTTCGACTGGAAGGTGCGGCGCAACAAGGCCAGGGGGATCGCGGGGGAGAAGGGGACGCAGGTCCTCCACTTCCGGGAGGCCTTCCACGGCCGCAGCGGTTACACGCTCTCCCTCACCAACACCGATCCCCGCAAGACCGACTACTTCCCAAAGTTCCCCTGGCCGCGCGTCGAGAATCCGAAGCTCCGCTTCCCGGTGACCCCGGAGGTGGAGCGGGACGTGATCGCCGCGGAGCAGCGGGCGCTCGACGAGATCGAGAAGGCCTTCGTCGACCATCCCGACGACATCGCCGCCATCATCATCGAGCCCATCCAGGCCGAAGGGGGCGACAACCACTTCCGCCCCGAGTTCCTGCACGCCCTCCAGGCCGCGGCCCGGAAGCACGAGTGCTTCTTCGTCGTGGACGAGGTGCAGACCGGGGTGGGACTCACGGGAAGGATGTGGGCCCACGAGCACTTCGGACTCCAGCCGGACGCCCTCGCCTTCGGAAAGAAGATGCAGGTCTGCGGGTGCCTGGTGGGGCCGCGGGTGGACGAAGAGCCGGAGAACGTCTTCAAGGTCTCCTCCCGCATCAACTCGACCTGGGGCGGCGGTCTCACGGACATGGTCCGCTGCGGGCGCTTCCTGGAGATCATCGCGGAGGACCGCCTGGTGCAGAACGCACGGGTGGTGGGCGATCACCTGCGGCGGGGCCTGGAGTCGCTGGAGCGGGAGCTCGCTCCCCTCGTCTCCAACGCGCGCGGGCGGGGGCTCATGATCGCCCTGGACCTGCCCACCCCCGAGCTTCGCAAGAAGGCCCACGAGCGGATCATCGCGAACGGGCTCCTGCTCCTGATGAGCGGCGTGCGGTCCTTGCGCTTCCGCCCCGCCCTCAACCTGAGGACGGCCGACGCGGACCGCGGCCTGGAGATCGTGCGCAAGAGCCTGAAGGAGCTATAGACATGATCGAGCGCGAGGCATCCGTACGGATCTACAGCGAGATCCTGGCCAACACCCTGGGGGCGAAGGTGGCCAAGGGTCGCCTCGTGCGGGTGGCCCCGGACGGTTTCTTCGAGGTCCTGCTCGAAGCCTCGGGGAAGAACTACACCACGCTGCTTCCCATCCAGTCCACCGTGATCATGGCCGTGGACGCGGAGGAGGAGACCGCAAGCATCCAGGTCGAGCGTTAGCCGCAACCGCCCGGGGGGCAAGCAACGCCTCCCGAACCGCGAGGAAGATGACGGTATGGCTCGTCCCCTGAAGGTCGTGCTCGTCGGGCTCGGACCCATCGGGCAAGGCATCGCAAGGCTCGTCCTTGGCACGGAGGGCCTCCAGGTCGTGGGGGCCACCGATCTCTCCCCCCAGTTCGCGGGGAAGGACCTGGGACAGGTGCTCGGCCTTCCCCGCAAGCTGCGCATCAAGGTGGCGGGAGATCCGGTTCGCTTCGTGCGCAAGGCGCGCGCGGACATGGCCATCCTGTGTACCGGCTCCTCGCTGCGCGACGTGAAGCCGCAGATCATGGCGCTCATCCAGCGCGGGATGAACGTGGTGAGCACCTGCGAGGAGCTGAGCTTCCCCGTCCCCCGGAACCAGTCGCACTTCCGCGAGCTCGACCGTCTCGCCCAGCGCAAGAAGGTCACGGTGCTGGGCACGGGAGTGAACCCCGGCTACGCGATGGACGCCCTCGCCCTCATGCTCACCGCCCCCTGCGCCCGCGTGAACCGCGTCTCCGTCACCCGGGTGGTGGACGCGGGCTCCCGCCGGCTTCCCCTCCAGCGGAAGGTGGGGGCGGGGCTCAACCTCAGCCAGTTCCGCCGCGCCGTGACCGAGAACTCGGTGCGCCACGTGGGCCTGCCCGAGTCCGTCCACATGATCGCGCACGGCCTGGGCTGGAAGCTCGACCGGGTGGACGAGACCCTGGAGCCCGCCATCGCCCCCCGCGACCTCGACACCGAGTACCTGCGCATCCCTGCGGGGGCGGCGGCCGGGATCAAGCAGACGGCGCGCGGCTACCGCGGCGGGGAGCTCGCGGTCAGCCTCGACCTGCAGATGTACGTGGGGGCGGAATCCCCGCGCGACCACGTGCTCGTGGACGGCGACCCGCCCATCGACGCCACGGTGGCGGGAGGGGTGGCGGGGGACATCGCCACTGCCGCCATCGCCGTCAACGCCATCCCCAAGGTCATGGCCGCGCGCCCGGGCGTGCTCACCATGAGGGACCTCCCGCTCCTCCACCGCTTCAACCCCCAGGAACTGCGGGAGCGGCCCCTCCGCAAGAAGTAGCGGGCGGGCAGCGCCCCCGGGGATCTGGGGCTATACTCCCGAGATCGTCGCGCGAGATGAAGGGAACCATAGAGGAGGGTGTCCTTCCCGGTCTCCTGCGGGAGATCTACGTGGGCCGCAAGAGCGGGACCCTCCAGTTCCTGCGCGGCACCGAGCGCTTCAGCGTGCGCTTCGCGCGCGGCACGATCGTCAACGCCCAGACCAACGTGACCGAGGGGCGGCTGGGAGTGCTGCTCGACAAGCACGGCCTCGTCTCCCCGCACGACCTCGCCCGCGCCGCCGACCTCGTGGTGCGCGAGAAGATGCGCCTGGGGCAGGCCCTCATCAAGCTCGGGGTGATCGACGTGAGCCGCCTGGAGGACGCGATCGCCCTCCACGTGCACGACAGCCTCGCCCGCGTCTTCACCTGGAACGAGGGAAGCTACGAGTTCGTGGAGGAGGAGGTCGCCGCCGAGGAGAACGAGCTCACCCTCAAGCTCTCCACCGGCGAGCTGATCCTGGAGGCGGTCCACGCGACCAGCGATCCCGACGTGGTGCGCTACGCCCTCGGCGACATCGACCGCGTGCTCCAGCACTCGCCGGACCCCCTCCTGCGCTTCCAGAAGATCACGCTCTCCCCCGCGGACGGCTTCGTGCTCTCGCGGGTGGACGGGGCGACGACCGCGAGAGAGATCATCCAGCTCATCCCTCTCCCGCCCGAGGAGACGCAGAAGAGCCTCTTCGGACTGCTCTGCACCGGGATCGTGGCGTACGGGGACAAGAAGACGCGCCCCGCGGCGCACCCTCCGCGGGCGCATCGGCCCGCCGCGCCGCCGTCGCCTCCGTCCTCTCCGCCCCCCTCCGGCCCGCCCGTGTCCGCGCGCCGCACCCGCCGCGCCGCCTCCGCCCGCACCCCCTCCGGCCGCGCCTCCGGCGGCTCCGACGCCATCGCCTACCACGGCGGCACCGCCCGCCCCTGCCCCGGCGTCCCCCGCCGACAGCGGAGCGCATCGGCGCGCGGAAATTCTCGAAGCCTTTGCCAGCCTGAAGACCAGGAACTACTTCGAGCTGATGGGCATCGAGCGCACGGCCACAGAGGCCCAGGTCAAGGACGCCTACTTCCGCCTCGCCAAGCGGTTCCATCCCGACGTGCATCACGGCGAGTCGCTGGGCGACCTGCGCGACCAGCTCGAGGCGCTCTTCATCCGCCTGGGAGACGCCTACGAGACCCTCAAGAACCCGAAGACGCGCGAGGCCTACGAGGCGCGCCTTTCTCGCGACAAGGCCACAGGCAACATCCTGCCCGGCCCTCCCGAGCCGGAGCCCCCCCCGCCCCCGCCCGACCCCGAAGCGGTGGCCAAGCGCGCGGAGGAAGAGATCCGCCGCGGGGAGAAGCTGATCGAGAAGGAGAAGTACTGGGACGCCATCCAGCTCCTCGAGCCCGCGATCCCCTTGGCCAAGGCCCCCAAGCTGATCGCCCGCGGACACATCGCCCTCGCCAAGGCGCGGCTCAAGAACCCGAAGTGGGTGAAGGACGCCGAGAACGCGCTGAAGGAGCTCCTCCGCATCGACCCCAAGCACGTCGAGGCGCACTTCCTCCTGGGAACCATCTATAAGACGGGCGGCCTCAAGACCCGATCGGAGTCGATGTTCCGGAAGGTGCTCGAGCTGCAACCCGACCACGAGGGCGCGCTCGCGGAGATGGGTCCCCTGCCCGCCGAGTCCCCGGAGCCGGAGGGCGGGGGCGGGGGCGGGCTCATCAAGAAGCTCTTCAAGAAGGGCGGATGAAGCCGACCGTCCCCCTCCTGGGGCTGCTGCTCCTCGCCCAGGGAGCCGCCGCGGAGGTGGTGTTCCTCCGCGACGGAGACCAGATCACGGGCCAGATCGTGAGCCGGGGGACGCGGCGGATCCGCGTGCAGACCCCCTACGGCCTCCTCGTCATCCCCGTCGAAAAGATCGACCGCATCCGAAAGGACGACGGCACCGAGGAGCGGCTGCGCGCGCCCGCGGCGGCAACCGTCCCCACGTCGGTGCCCACGCCCATCCGCCTCGTCCTCGACGTGGGCGGCAACACGTTCTGGCAGGCCTGGGACCCCAAGACCCCGCCCGCGGACCCTTCGCTGCAGTTCGTGATCCGGATGGACGACAAGCCGGTGGCCGCGTACGTGGACTCGGTGCTCGACCCCGGCGATCTGCCCAAGGCGGTGGTCAACTCGTTCGCCTTCAACCCGGAGACCCTCAAGCTCCTGCCCGTGCCCGGCGTTCTGCTCGTACCCCCGCAGGTGCGCGACGGCCGGGTCCGCTTGGCCCTCGAGCTGCCGGCGGGGTGGATGGGAACGCGCCGGATACGGGCTTCCTACCAGGCCAACGAGGGGACCGCCCTCGAGCCGCACTGGCACGACCTCACGGGCGGAGAGGCGTTGATGGAGATGCGCGCGCTGCGCGCCAACACAGTGGCGGTGGAGCAGGCCCGCGGCTTCATGGAGTTTGCCAAGCGGCAGATGAAGAACGTGGAGAGCTTCCAAATGACTCTCCACAGCGAGTAGCCGCCCTGCCTTGACACCCAGAGACGACCGGCCCTAGTCTCGATCCATGGAGGCCGCGTCCATCCTGGAGCACCTGCCCACGGTGGGGCTCGCCATCGCCCTCGCGGCCTGCGCTGGCTTCCGGGCCTGGCTGCCGCTGCTGCTGGCGGGGGTCGTCGCCCGGCAGGGTTGGCTCGACCTCGGACCGAGCTTCCAGTTCCTCTCCTCGGACAAGGCGCTCCTCGTGTTCGGAGTGGCCACCGTGATCGAGCTCGTGGGCGACAAGATCCCCGCGGTGGACCACACCCTCGACGTGATCGGCACTCCGCTCCGGCCGGCGGTGGGGGCGCTCCTCGCCGCCTCCGTGCTCGGCGTAGCCACCGATCCCCTGACCGCACTCGTCCTGGGCCTGGCCGTGGGCGCGCCCGCCGCCCTCGTGCCCCACGCCGCGAAGTCGGCCCTGCGGGCCGCCTCCACCGCCCTCACCTTCGGCCTCGCCAACCCCATCATCAGCGTGCTCGAGGACGTCATCACGGTGGCGCTTTTCGCGCTCGCCGTCCTCCTGCCCCTGCTCGCCGTGCTCCTGCTCGCGCTGACGGGAGGCTGGGCCGCGCGCCGGCTCGCCTCGCGCCCTTCCCCGGTCACGACCGCGTGAAGCGCCGCCTGCCGGCACTCCTCGCCCTGGGGGCGATGACCCTCGGCCTGCGCGCCTCCGCGCAGACGCCCTCCCCCACTCCGGCCGCTACCCCGGCCCCCACGCCGACTCCGCTCGTCCTCGAGGTGGGGGTGGACGTGGTGTCGGTCACCGCCGTCGTCTTCGACAAGAGCGGACACTTCGTGAAGGGGCTCGGGCCCAAGGACGTGCAGCTCACCGAGGACGGCGTCGTCCAGGAGGTCACGTACTTCCGCGAAGCGGCGGGGGCGGGGGAGGAGCGCATCCCCCTCTCCGTGGTCCTCGTCCTCGACACGAGCGGGAGCATGAACCACACCCTGCGCTTCCTGCAGGAGGCCGTCCTCAGCCTCGTCTACAAGCTCGAGGACGTCGACAGCGCCCTCGTGGTGAGCTTCAACGAGACCGTCAAGGGGAGCGTCGAGTTCACGCACGATACGGACCGGCTGGAGCGCTTCGTGGACGGGCTGCAGGCCTGGGGGGGCACCAGCCTCTACGACGCGCTCCACTACAGCCTGAACCGCGTCAAGGACGAGCCGGGGAGGAAAGCGATCGTGCTCTTCAGCGACGGCGCCGACACCACCAGCTCCATGAAGGAGCAGGAGGTGGTCGACTACGCGCGGGCGGTGGAGGCCACCGTCTACTCCATCGGCTTCACGGGCGGGGGCCCCAGCATGTTCGGGGGGAGCGCCAAGGGATTCCTCAAGAAGGTCGCGGACGAGACGGGAGGCGCCTACTTCTTCCCGGACAAGGTGGGCGACCTCATCAAGGTCTTCCAGGCCATCTCCACCGAGCTCCAGAACCACTACCTGCTCGCCTACTCTCCCAAGCGGCCGCCCGACGGCTCCTTCCGGACCATCGCCCTCAAGCTCCCCGGCCGGCCGGAGCTGCAGGTGCGGGTGCGGAAGGGCTACTTCGCGGTCAAGAAGCGGGCGCCCGCCAGGAAGAAGACGGACTAGACGGAGCGTCGGGCTCTCTAGGGCCTCGGTAGATCGAGCGCGGGGTTCCGCGCGAAGAAGTCGAAGGGGCGCAGCTCGAACTCGTGCCAGACGGTGGGCATGACCGGCCAGTCCTCGGCCCGGACCACGTGGTGCATGCCGAAGGTGTACCAGGCCACGATATCGGTGTTCTCGATCGACCGGTTCCCCGCCGTCCAGGCGGGCAGGCCATCGCCGCCGCGGCTCTGGGTCGGGTAGTCGCCCGCGGCGTAGAGCTCTTCGGGCCGGTAGGGCGTGACCCACAGCGCGTGCTCGGTGAAGCCGGCGCGCCGCTGCGGGTAGTCATCCTTGTCCAGCATCGCGTCGGCGCTGTGGCCGGGCCTGATCTGATAGCTCGTCGGATATCCCAAGGGCCCCTTGACGGCCGGGTTCACGAAGCGCCATAGCGCCGGCGCGTGGCGGTCGAGCTGGCCGTCGGCCTCCACCCGCGCGGTGCGCGAATCCACCACCCAGATGCTCTTCCGGGGGTGGCTCTCCGCCAGCCGCTTCTTCTGGAGGCTGTCCACGACCAGGCTGTTCGCAGTCCCGTCCACGTCCAGGTCGAGCCGGACCGCGAAGAAGTGGTCGTGGTTCGGCGCGACCGTGTTCTCGGCCACGAAGCGGCCGTAGGCGCCGTCCTTGCCGTCCTTGTCCTGCGCGGCGGTCCGGCTGGCCACGCCCTTGACCTCCGCGATCCCGGTGGCGCCCACGAGGCCCCGAATGGAGCCGTCCTGTTGGAACACCCAGTCCAGGACGTAGTCGTAGTTGCCGAGGGTGGCGATCCAGCGCAGGACGAGGTCGCGCCCGGCTCGGCTGTCGACGAGCTCCCCCTCGCGGTGGCGCCAAGCCACCTCTCCGCCCGCTCTCTCGAAGAGGCAGGCCACGTCGGGCCGGCGCTCCGGGAGTCCCCGCTCGGTGGCCAGGGCCATGTCGAACCAGGCCGCGTTCTCGGGGCAGTCGGTCCCGCGCTGCAGAGGGCGACGCGCCAGACCCAGGCTGTGGCCGAACTCGCCGCCGTCGAAGAACGTGCGCCAGTACCAGCCCTCGGCGGGATCCATGTAGGGGACGAACATCTCGGAGAAGGACCCCTGGTAGAGGACCGGGCGCGTCCGCTCGCCGTCCACGTAACGCACCTGCGAGATGACGGCGCCACGGCGAGGCTCCACCCGCACGTGGAATCGCCACCGGTCCCAGCTCACCTCGTTGTGGTCCCGCCGGAACCCGGGCCCCTGCGGCTGCTCGATCTGGAGCGGGGCCAGGGGATCGCGCGTCCGACCGATGGCCTCGGGATGGTAATCCGCGGGCGCCGACGGGACGGGAACGGTCCCGGTGTCGACCACACGGAAGACCTTCTTGTCGTGGAGGTCGATGTAGATGGTCAGGCCCTCGATCGGCCGGCCCCACGCGTTCTCGACGCCGTGCCGGTCAGAGCAGGTTGCCGCCGCGAGCCGGCGGTTCCCTTCCTCCTTGACTCCGAAGTACCCGCGGGTAGAGCCATCGCAGGAGACCGTCGTCAGGTCCGTGATCCCGCGGCGCTTCAGGGCTTCGACCACCTCCGGGCTGGCCTTGGCGATCTCGTCCTGGGCCTCGAACTCACCCCCGGTGATGTCCGGTTGGACGCCCGGCACTTCCTTCCACGACACGAGCTTCCGCGCCGCGACGTCCACGACCGCCTCCACCGTCTTCGGCCCCAACATCAGGATGGCCTGGGCTTCCCGGGGGAATGGCGTGCCGGGCTTCCACGCCAGGACCTCGGCCTTCGGCGGCTCGCGGAGCGAAACCCCCGCGTAGCGAGTCTTCGCGTCGATCCGTCCCGAGTCCCGGATGACGTCGTAGACCACCCAGTGCTCAGCAAGCGTGAGCCCATCGAGGGGATGACGTGGCGATTGGGCGGAAACCGCGACGGGAGCAGTCAGTCCGAAGACCAGTAACAGGGAGATGAGTGCGCGCATGGGGGCCTCCAGAGTTAAGCTGTGCTGGGATCCGAAAAGACATGCGGGCGGCGATATGTAGCAGCTGTTTGGGGAACTTAGACGTGGCGACAGATGGTGTCAAGCATGCCTCGGTAGAAGTGGTCGTCGCTTACCACGAGCGGACCAAGCACCACTTCGACCGGTTCGCCGCATCGCTCGGCTACATGGACTGGGCAACGCAGCCCGATCCGTTTCGGCGGTATGCGGGAGCGGACCTCATACGTCTCCCGCTGCCCAAAGGGGGCCGCCCGCTTCCCTATTGGCAGCTGTACACGATCGGGACCGTGCCCCCGGAACCGCTGTCCCTGGAGTCGGTCTCCCTCTTCTTCCGGTACGCGCTGTCTCTGACGGCATGGAAGCGATTCCAGGGGACGACGTGGTCCTTGCGCGCCAACCCTTCGAGCGGCAATCTTCATCCGACCGAGGGCTATGCCGTTCTACCCGCGATCGACCGACTCGGCGACACGCCCGCCGTCTACCACTACGCTCCGAGGGACCACGCTCTCGAGCGGCGAGCGGTTCTCGACACGAAGCTCTGGACCGAGCTCATGGCGCCCTTCCCCGAAGGTTCCTTCCTCGTGGGTCTGTCGTCGGTCCATTGGCGGGAAGCCTGGAAGTACGGTGAGCGCGCGTTCCGGTACTGCCAGCATGATGTCGGGCATGCTCTTGCCACCCTGCGCATAGCGGCCGCTGCTCTCGGCTGGAGATTGGTGCTCCTCGACGGCGTGAGCGATGGCACCGTCTCTCGCCTCCTTGGGCTCAGCGGTGATGAGGATCTCGGGGAGGCAGAGCGCGAGGAGCCCGAGCTTCTCGCCTTGATCACGGCGGATCTTTCGTCGGCGGTTCCCCGCCGCTTGAACGAGATGACGGCGGACCGCAGTGGTGTGCTCTGGCAGGGCAGGGCCAACACCCTGAGCCCCGGACACCGTGTCGAGTGGCGTGTGATCGCTGAGGTTGCGCGGGCTACGCAACACGTCGGACACGCGTCGATCCCGGAAGACTGCTCCAGGTTCCCCAGGGAGGAGGATCTGTTCGGAGCACCGGTCCACCAGGGTCTCCTCACCGCCGAGAAAGCAATCCTCGGCCGCCGGAGCGCGGTGGCCATGGATGGCTCGACTGCGATCTCGCCGGCCGCGTTTTTCCGCATGCTCGCCCGGTTGATTCCGAGCCAAGGGCGGCGATCAATGCCCTGGGATGCGATCCCCTGGCGGCCGCGCATCCATCTCGGGCTGTTCGTCCACCGCGTGGACGGCCTACCCCCCGGCCTCTACGCGCTCGCGCGAGATCCAGACAAGGTCGAGATCCTCAAGGGAGTCATGCATCCAGAATTTCTTTGGCAGAGTGTGCCCACCTGTCCACCCGGACTCCCCCTGTACCTGTTGCAGGAAGGGGACTGTCGAGGGCTGGCGGCCACGGTCTCCTGCGGCCAGGACATCGCGAGCGAGGGAGCCTTCAGCCTTGGAATGATCGCCGACTACATGGACAGCCTGACGACGTACGGCGCCGCGTTCTACCGGAACCTGTTCTGGGAGGCCGGCATGGTGGGGCAAGTACTCTACCTCGAGGCCGAAGAGGCGGGCATTCGGTCGACCGGGATCGGCTGTTACTTCGACGATCCGGTCCACGAGGTGTTTGGGATCGCTTCACGAGAGTGGCAGAGCTTCTACCACTTCACAGTGGGTGGCCCAGTCGAGGACGTTCGCCTGACCACCCTGCCTGCATACGGTTGGGAGCCCGAGCGATGAGAACCCTGACCAGTGAAAGGTGTGTTGCCTGCCGCCGCGATTCTCCGCGGGTGACCGAAGTGGAGATCGCAGAGCTCAAGCCCGAGATTCCTAACTGGGAACTGGTGGAGCGAGATGGCATCCGGAGGCTGGAGCGGGTGTTCCCGTTCTCTGACTTCGCCGGGGCCCTGGCCTTCACCGATCGCGTCGGCGCCCTCTCCGAGGAGGAAGGCCACCATCCGTCCCTCCTCACCGAGTGGGGGCGGGTGACGGTGACGTGGTGGACCCACAAGATCCACGGCCTTCATCGCAATGACTTCGTCATGGCCGCGAAGACGGATTCGCTGATCTGCTGATGCTAGACTTGTCGGATCGCGCGTCGATGATCATGCCCGAGATCGCCATCCAGACCGCGGACGGAGCCAGGGAGCGCTTCCCCCTCGTCAAGAACCGGGTGACCATCGGCCGCTCGCGGGAGAGCGACATCTTCCTGCCCGACCAGTGGCTGTCCCGCCATCACGCGGAGATCCTGCAGAAGACCGACGGCTACTACGTGCTCGACCTCCAGAGCAAGAACGGGACCCTCCTGAACGGCCAGCCCGTGAAGGACGAGCGCCGGCTGCGCGAGGGAGACGTGATCACGCTCGGCGAGCACAGCCTGACTTTCTGCACGGACGAAGGCGAGGACGAGGCGGTGGAGCCGGAGGGCACGCGCGTCTTCTCCGTGCGCGAGCTCAGCGACATCAACACCAAGCCCGCCATCGATCCCGCGGAGATGCAGCGCCAGAACCGGGTGCTGGCCATACTCAGCAAGGCGGCGAGCGAGCTCGTGGTCCATCGTCCGCTCAAGGAGCTGTTCGACTTCGTGCTCGATCTCCTCTTCGAGGCCGTGCCCGCGGAGCGGGGGGCGATCCTCCTCCTCGAGGGCAGGCCGCCCACCCTCGAGGTCAAGTCCTCGCGCAGCCGCAAGGGCGACACCCTCACCCGGGTGAGTCGCTCCATCGCCCGCCGGGTCATGGAGGACCGGGTGTCGCTGCTCCTCCCCAACGTCATGGAAGACGCCCGCTTCCGCGCGGAGCAGAGCATCCTCTCCTCCGGCATCCGGTCCGCGATGTGCGCGCCCCTCTGGTTCAACCCCGGGGGAAGCGGGCCGGACATGGTGCTCGGCCTCGTCTACCTCGACTCCCTCCAGCACGCCCACTCCTTCGGAGAGGAGGACCTGCGCATCCTCACCGCCCTCGCCAACGTGGCCGCGGCCAAGATCGAGAACGTGCGCCTCCTGGAGGAGAGCCTCGAGAAGCGCCGCCTCGAGGAAGACATGAGGATGGCGGCGGAGATCCAGACCGGCCTCCTGCCCCGGGATGCGCCGAAGGTGGCCGGCTACGGGCTCGTGGGCTCCAACCACCCCTGCCGCACCGTGGGCGGCGACTACTACGACTTCGCGGTGGAAGACGGCCGCCTGCTCCTGGCCCTCGGCGACGTGTCCGGCAAGGGGACCGGAGCGGCCCTCCTCATGACGGTCCTGCGCGCCTCGGTGCGCGGCCACTGGATGGATCCGAAGATCGCGGATGCGGTGTGCCGGATCAACCGCACCGTCTGCCAGAACGTCCCCACCAACAAGTACATCACCTTCTTCATGGCCTCGTTGGACCCCGAATCCGGCGTGCTGAGCTACGTCAACGCCGGGCACAATCCGCCCCTCCTGATCCGTTCCGGGGGCACGGTGGAAAAGCTCCAGGAAGGGGGCATGGTGCTCGGCCTCTTCGAGTCGGTGCCCTACGCCGATGGAGTCGTGGAGCTCCGGCGGGGCGACACCCTGCTCGTGTTCTCGGACGGGGTGACCGAGACCTGGAACCCGGAGGGCGACGAGTTCGGAGAAGACGGGCTCCTGGAGCTCGCCCTCCGCGAACGCGGCCTGGACGCGGCGAGCCTGCAGGACGAGATCCTGCGGGGCCTGGAGAAGTTCGCGAAGGGGGCCAAGGCCACCGACGACCGGACCATGATCGTCCTGAAGCGCTACTGAGCTTGACCGCCGCCCCATAGTCGCGGTCTACTCAGCGACGTGACGCGCAAGACGGCCCGTCTGCCGCTTTCCGCCCTCTCGCTGCTGCAGCGCGAGGTCAACCAGCTCTTCGAGCGGCTCTCCCTGCTCGACAAGACCGACCGCCCCGCCCAGGGGGAATGGAGCCCGAGTGTCGACGTGTACGAGATCCGGGGACGCCTCATCGTGGTCGCGGAGGTGCCGGGCCTCTCTCCGGAGTCCCTGAAGGTGGTCTGCCGCGAGCGCGAGATCGTGATCAGCGGGGAGCGACGCGCCCGCAAGCCGGGAGCCGGACAGAACTATGTCTGCCTGGAGCGGCCCAGCGGGCGCTTCGAGCGCACGATCTCCCTGGAGGGCGCCGTGGACTTGCGCGAGTCCACCGCCCGCTTCGCCGCGGGGGTGCTGGTCGTCACCCTCCCCCGCCTCAAGGAACGCCGGGGCCGCGAGACCGTGATCCCGATCCAGTGGGAGCAGCAAGGATGACCGAAGAGATCAAGAAGGACGAGGAGGCGCCGAAGATCCCGGACGTCCTGCCCGTCCTGCCCCTGCGGGACATCGTGATCTTCCCGTTCATGATCGTCCCCCTCTACGTGAGCCGCGACCGCTCCATCAAGGCGGTGGATCACGCCCTCGGCGAGAACCGCATGATCCTCCTCGCCGCCCAGAAGAAGCAGGAGGAGGAGGACCCCGGGCCCGACGACATCTACCCCGTGGGCACGGTGGCCCTCATCATGCGCATGCTAAAGCTGCCGGACGGACGCATCCGCGTGCTCGTCCAGGGCATCGGCCGCGCCCGCATCGTCGGCTTCGAGGGGGGCCTCCCCCATCTCCAGGCGCGCATCGAGCCGATCACGGAGCCGGAGGTGAAGGACAAGGGATCGCTCGAGATCGAGGCCCTGATGCGCAACGTCAAGGCCGCCCTCGAGAAGTCGACCAACCTCGGCAAGCCCATCTCCGCCGAGGTCATCGTGATCGCCACGAACATGGACGAGCCGGGGCGCCTCGCCGACCTCACCGCGAGCAACCTGGACCTGAAGGTCGAAGGGGCCCAGGAGATACTGGAGGCCATCGAGCCCGTAGAGCGGCTGCGCCGCGTGCACGAGCTCATGGCCAAGGAGCTCGAGGTCCTGACCATGCAGCAGGAGATCTCCTCCCAGGCCAAGGGGGAGATGGACAGGAGCCAGCGCGAGTTCTTCCTGCGCCAGCAGATGAAGGCGATCCAGAGCGAGCTCGGGGAAGGCAACGAGCTCGCGGAGGAGATCGCGGGGCTAAGGGACAAGGCGGGGAAGGCGAAGATGCCCAAGCCGGTGCTGGAGGAGGTCGAGCGCCAGCTCAAGAAGCTGGAGCGCATGCACCCCGACTCTGCGGAGACGGCCACCCTGCGCAACTGGCTGGACTGGATGGTGACCCTCCCCTGGGGCAAGGCCACCAAGGACAACCTGGACCTCAAGGAGGCCCAGAAGATCCTGGATGAGGACCACTACGCCCTGGAGAAGATCAAGGAGCGGATCGTCGAGTACCTGGCCGTACGCAAGCTCAAGGAGAAGATGAAGGGTCCGCTCCTCTGCTTCGTCGGCCCTCCCGGAGTGGGCAAGACGAGCCTCGGCCGGTCCATCGCCCGCGCCCTCGGGCGCAAGTTCGTCCGGCTCTCGTTGGGCGGGGTGAAGGACGAGGCGGAGATCCGCGGCCACCGCCGCACCTACGTGGGCTCCATGCCCGGTCGCATCGTCCAGGGGATCCAGCAGGCGGGGGCCAACAACCCCGTGTTCATGATGGACGAGGTGGACAAGATCGGGGCCGACTTCCGCGGCGATCCCTCGTCGGCCCTGCTCGAGGTGCTCGATCCCGAGCAGAACAACAGCTTCCGCGACCACTACCTGGGCGTGCCCTTCGACCTGTCGAACGTGATGTTCATCTGCACTGCCAACCTGACGGACACGATCCAGCCCGCGTTCCTGGACCGGATGGAGGTCCTCCGGCTCTCCGGCTACACCGAGGACGAGAAGCTGGAGATCGCCAAGCGCCATATCGTTCCCAAGCAGCTCGAGGAGCACGGGCTCAACCCGGAGCACCTCGTCTACACCGACCGCGCCCTGAAGGCGATGATCAACAGCTACACGCGCGAGGCGGGCCTGCGGAACCTGGAGCGGGAAGTGGCCGCGATCGCCCGCAAGGTCGCGCGCAAGGTGGCGGAGGGCGAGACGGGCACGGTGCGGGTCACGCCTTCCAACGTCGCGCGCTTCCTGGGCGCGCCCAAGATCCTGCCCGAGGAGCGCCTCAAGAAGGACGAGACGGGGATCGCCACCGGCCTCGCCTGGACGGCCACCGGGGGGGACGTGCTCTTCGTCGAAGCCACCGCCATGCGCGGGAAAGGCCGGCTCACCCTGACCGGCCAGCTCGGGGAGGTCATGAAGGAGTCGGCCCAGGCCGCGCTCTCCTTCGCGCGCAGCCGGGCCCGGCTCTACGGGATCCGCGAGGACTTCTTCGCCACCCACGACCTGCACGTGCACGTCCCCGAGGGGGCGATCCCCAAGGACGGGCCTTCGGCCGGGGTCACCATGGCCACCGCCCTCATCTCGATCTTCACCGGCCGGCCCGTGCGCCGGTCCGTGGCCATGACCGGGGAGATCACGCTCCGCGGCAACGTGCTCCCCATCGGCGGCCTGAAGGAGAAGATCCTCGCCGCGCGCCGGGCCGGCATCGAGACCATCATCTGCCCCAAGCTCAACCAGAAGGAGCTCGACGAGGTGCCGACGCTCCTCAAACGGGCCATCCAGTTCCACCTCGTGGACGAGGTGGACGAGGTGCTGAAGATCGCCCTCATCCCGCCCCTCGAGCCAAGGGCCGCGACGGGGACGGGGCCGAAGTCCCCGCCCAAGCCCTTCCCCGCGCGTCCCCGAAGCAAGCCGGTCACCGTCTAACCCGTTCCGCGGACGGGACTCGGGTGTTCGCCTCCGGGCGACACAGCGAGAGCGGTGGTAGCATCCCCGGCCGGTGAAGGTGATCCGCAGCTCGGCTCCCGTGCGCGTCTGCGACAACGGGGGATGGACCGACACCTGGTTCGCGCGCCACGGCAAGGTCTTCAACATCGCGGTGGCGCCGCTCGTCGAGGTGGAGGTGCGCGAGCAGCCCTACCGTCTGCGGCCGCGACCCGAGCGAATCATCCTGGACGTCCTGAATTTCGGCGACCGCTACGCCGTCGATCCCGCGGGGCCGGGCGAGGGACGCCACCCGATGCTGGAAGCGGCCATTCGGCGCGCCGCGATTCCCCCGGACGTGGCCCTCGACATCCGCCTCTTCTCGGAGGCCCCGCCCGGCGCGTCCATGGGCACGTCGGCGGCGGTCGCGGTGGCGCTCGTGGGCGCGCTCGACGCGCTCACGCCCGGCCGGCTCACTGCCCAGGAGGCGGCGGAGGCCGCCCACGCCATCGAGGTGGACATGCTGAAGCGCCAGAGCGGGGTGCAGGACCAGCTCTGCTCCGCCCACGGGGGGATCAGCTTCATCGACATGTACGAGTACCCGCGGGCGCGGGTGGAGCGCCTCCTTGTCGCGGACTCCGTCTGGACGGAGCTGGAGCAGCGGATCGCCGTGGTCTACCTGGGACGATCGCACGACTCCTCGGCCGTCCACGAGAAGGTGATCCGCGAGCTGGAGGACGCCGGCCCCGACGACCCGCGTCTCGCCGCCCTGCGGCAGGCCGCGGTGGACTCGAGGGCGGCAGTGCTCGCGGGCGACCTCGGCGCGCTGGGCTGCGCGATGGACGCGAACACCGCGGTCCAGGCTCGCCTTCACCCCGACCTCGTGGGCCGCGACGCGCAGCGCGTGATCGAACGGGCGCGCGCCCACGGGGCGGTCGGGGTGAAGGTGAACGGCGCCGGCGGCGAGGGCGGCTCGCTGACGCTGCTCGGGAGCGCCCGAGCCGACGAGCGTCGCGCCATGCTCGATGCTGTGCTCGGCGAGAGCCTGCTCTTTCGCCAGGTGCCGGTGCGCCTGAGCCGACAGGGGCTCGTCGTCACCGAGATGGAGGCCTGACCGAGATCCGATGCCCTTCCTCTTCGACCGACACTGGTCTCCCCGCGAGCTGCGCGAGCATGCGGGGTATCTCGCGCAGCTCGCGGGAGTGAGGCTCGCCACCCTCGCCGACGGCAAGACGCGGGGGATGCGTGTCGCGGACGTGTGGACGGGAGGCGGGCTGCGCTTCCAGGTGCTGCTCGACCGCGCTCTCGACGTGGGCTGGGCGGAGCACGCCGGACGTCCGCTCGCCTGGATCCACGCCGCGCTCGGAGGTCCCGACCAGTTCGAGCCGGAGGGCTACGGCTGGCTGAACACGTTCGGAGGCGGGCTCGTCACCACGTGCGGGCTCACCCACTACGGCCAGCCCGAGGAAGGTCACGGCCTCCACGGCCGCATCTCCCACACACGCGCAGACGCGGTGCGCGTCACGGAGGAGTGGCGCGGCGACGACTACGTGCTCGAGATCGCCGGCGACGCCCGCGAGACGACGGCGCCCGGGGAGAGCCTGCTCCTCGCGCGCCGCATCACGACCCGCCTGGGCGGGACGAGCCTGCGGATCGAGGACACGATAAGGAACGAAGGCACCCGACCCGCGCCCCACATGATGCTCTACCACTGCAATCTCGGGTTCCCGGTGGTGAGCCCGGAGTCGGAGCTCGTCGGCAACACGGGAGCCGTGCGCGCCCGCGACGAGACGGCGGCCGCAGGTCTGGCCGCGCATCGCCGCTTCGAGCGGCCCCATCCCGACGCGCCGGGCCAGGTCTTCTTCTACGATCCCCCATCCAGCCCCGACGGCCGCGTTCGTGTCGCGATCGTCAACCGTGCGCTCGGCTTCGGCGCCTTCCTCGCCTACCGGGCGGCGGAGCTGCCGTGCCTCACCGAGTGGAAGCGGCTGGCCACGGGCGACTACGTCTGCGCGCTCGAGCCGGGGACGAACTGGGAGGCTCCGCGGCGCGTGCTCGAAGCCGAAGGACGCTTGCGCCGGCTCGCCCCCGGCGCGGAGGTCCGCTACGAGCTCGAGATCGGGGCACTGCCTTCCGCGGAGGCGATCGCGGCCTTCGAGCGCGCGCCGGCGTAGCCCGGCGCACGATTGGTAGGCGCGCATAATCCCGAACTTAACGCCAGGCACGGTGTCATGCTCGCAGCGGGAACGCGTGTCGGCCCCTACGAGATCGTCTCCGGGCTGGGCGCCGGGGGGAACGGCGCGAGCATACTGGTAGGCGGCCCTAGCGATCGCTCCGCCGACGCCCCGTGACCCTCGGGGCCTTCACCTTCAGGGGCGATTCGGGCGCGGTCGCGGCGTGCAGGAGCCGGGCCGTCTCGTCCCGCGCCCCGGCGAGCTCGCTCTTCAGGACGCGGTTCTCCGCCTCCAGCGCGGGAAGGTCGGTGTCGAGGCGCGTGGAGAGCGCCTCCGCCTCGCCTCGCGCCGCGGCCAGCTCCTCGCTCAGGGCCGCCACGCGAGCTTGCCCCGCCTCCGCCTCCGCACGCGAGCGCTCCGTATCGCTCCTCGCCCGCGCCGCTTCCTCCTGCGATTCCAACAGGCGATGCTCCGCCACCTCGGCCGCCGTGCGCGCGCGGTCGGCGGCTCTCCGGAACTCGTCGCGCTCCCCCGCGGTCTCGTCGAGGGCGGACCGGAGCTCCCCCCGCCGCGCCTCGAGAAGGCGCGCCCGACCGTTGCACTCCTCCAGGGACCACCGGAGGGACTCGAGCTCGCGCTCGGCGCCCCGCAGCTGCTCCTGGACTCCCGTCGCCTCGCCGCGCAGGGTGTCCGCCTCGACGGCGAGGGCCTGGCGCGCTCCCTCCGCGTGCCCGATCCTCTCGTCCGCCTCGGCCTGCCGCCGCTGCGCGTCCTGCTCCGCGGCCTCCCGCCTTCGCTCCTCCTCCTCCAGGCGGCGCGCGAGATCGCCCGCCCGCGCCTCCACCAACGCCTCGGCCTCCCGCGCGGCCCGCGCCGCCTCCTCCGCGGCGACGAGGGTGCGCGCCGTCTCGCGCAGCTCCGCGCGCGTCGCCTCCCATCCCGCGTTGGCCGCCGCCCGCTGTCCTTCGCGCTCGCGCAACTCGGCCTCGCTCCGCTCGAGCCGGGCCCGCAGCTCGTCGGGGGTCGCGTTCGCCCGCTCCAGCTCGGCCTCAAGTGCCTCGACCTTCTGGGCGAGGCCGGTGAGGAGCACCGCCTGGCGCAGGCCGATGCCCGCCATGCCGCGAAGGGGCCACAGGTGGTGCATCGACGCTCCCACGAACGCCCAGCCGTAGCGGCGCGCGATGGCGAGGGCTCCGCCTCCCTGGAAGGGCAGGACGAGGAGCGATCGCAGCCCCAGCGCTTCCATTCCGCGTTGCGTCTCCGGGAACCCCTCCGCGTCGTCGAGTTCGTCGAAGCGGAGGGGGGCGTGGAGAGGACCGATGTGGCGGATGACGTCCGCGCCCAGGAGCTCTCCTTCGTGGTCGTCGAGCCGCCAGCGCAGCATCCGGTCGCCCGCCGCGAGGACGGCTTCCCCGGCGTCGAAGGGCGCGATCTCGGTGAGGATGTTGCGGAGGGCGCGGACCAGCCCCTCCCCTCCGTCCCCGGCCGCGGAGTCGGCGAGGACCAGGAGCTTCTCCGCAATGTCCATTGGCGGCGGATTGTAACCCGCGGGGTCCTGGATTTGACCCTGGGACCGCGCCGGAGCTACGCTCGCTCCTTTCGTCCCTCGAGGTCTCCGCGATCGGATGAACATACTCGTGATCGGCGACGTGGTCGGCAGCCCCGGCCGAACCATCCTGCAGAAGGCCCTGCCCCCCGTCTTCCGCAAGTACGACATCGACTACTGCATCGCCAACGTCGAGAACGCGGCGGGCGGGTTCGGCGTGACCCGGGAGATCTGCGACGAGCTCCTGGACGCGGGCGTCGACTGCCTGACCTCGGGCAATCACATCTGGGACAAGAAGGAGATCCTGGGCGTGATCGATCTCATCCCCCAGCTCCTGCGTCCCCTGAACTATCCCGAGGGCCAGCCCGGGCGCGGCTCGCACGTGGGGAAGGGCAAGCGCTCGGGCGTGCCCGTGGCCACTCTCAACCTGAGCTGCCGCGTCTTCATGCAGGGAGCCCTCGACGATCCCTTCCGGATGGGACTGGCCGAGGTGGAGCGGCTGCGCCAGGAGGCGAAGGTGGTGATCGTCGACATCCACGGCGAGGCCTCCTCCGAGAAGACGGCGATGGGCTACTGGCTCGACGGCAAGGCGTCCGCGGTGGTGGGCACGCACACCCACGTCCCCACCTGCGACCACCGCCTGCTCCCCAAGGGGACCGCGTACTGCACCGACCTGGGCATGACCGGCCCCTACGACTCCGTGATCGGGGTGGAGACGGAGACGATCCTGCGACGGTTCCTCACCGGGATGCCCTCGCGCTTCGAGACGGCCAAGGGCGACCCGCGCTTCGCGGCGGTGGTCGTGGACGTGGATCCCGAAACGGGCCGGGCTCGCGGGATCGACCGGATGCTCCTGGCCGAAGGCGACCTGAAGGGCCTTTAGAACCGCTATACTCTGCACCGTGCCCAGGCACGCGACCCGGTTGAAGGAGGCTCTCCCCGAGCTGGGAGCCGCCCTCCTGGACGCCTTCCCGGTCGGGCTCTATCTGGTCGACCGCGAGATGCGGGTCGTGGCCTGGAACACGCTCCGCGAGAAGGGGCCGCTCGGCCTCCCCCGCGAGAAGGTGCTGGGCCAGCCGCTCAAGAAGCTCCTCCCCCCCGCCGGCTTCCGCGTGACCGCGGTCATCTTCGAGGAGATCTTCCGCACCGGCAAGGTGTACGAAGAGATCACGGAGGCCCACGGCCGGCTCTTCCACATCCGTCGGATGCCCGTGCGCCAGGGACGGCAGGTCACCCATGTGCTCTCGTGGTTCGAGGACATCACCGACAAGCGCGCGCTGGAGATGCGGCTCATCGCCACCGACCGCCTGGCCTTCCTGGGCCAGCTCGTGGAAGGGGTCGCGCACGAGGTCTCGAACCCCCTCGCCGGCATCGCGGGCTGCGCGGAGGCGCTCTCCTCGCTCGCGGTCAAGGCCTCCGGCAAGGAGAAGCGCGAGGCCCGCCGCTTCCGCGACCTGATCCGCGAAGAGGTGCAGCGCTGCGAGCACATCGTGGGCTTCCTCCTCGACTCCGCGCGGCCCTCGCCGGGCCGCACCGCGGACATCACGGACACGGTGGGGACGGCCCTGAAGCTGCTGGAGCGGCATCCCGCCTTCACCCGCATCCGGGTGAAGTCGCGCATCCCGGAGGCCTTGCCCGCCGCCCACATCGAGACCGACTCCCTCAAGCAGGTGGTGATGGCTCTGGCCATGAACGCATCGAGGGCCATGCCGGCCGGGGGCACGCTCACCATCCAGGCCGCGCATCGCGGCCGGCGCCTGATCCTGGACGTGATCGATACCGGCCCCGGGGTCCCGGAGGCCGCGCGCACCCGCATGTTCGAGCCCTTCACGAGCGACCCCGACCGCGGGGCGGGCCTGGGGCTGGCCGTGGCCCGAAGCCTCCTTCGCAGCCACGGCGGCGACCTCGTCTACCTGCCCCGGCGGCAGGGTTCGTGCTACCGCGTCCTGATCAAGACGGTGGGAGGACGGGCGGCATGAGCACCGGATACCGCGTGCTCGTGGCGGAGGACGAGGCCACCTTCGGCCTCACGGTCGCGCGCTTCCTCGGGAAGGCGGGCCACGAGGTGAAGGTCTGCCCCACCGGCAAGGCCGCGGCCAAGGCCCTCGCCTCCCAGGAGTGGGACGTGCTCCTCCTCGACCTGAAGCTGCCGGACGCGGACGGGGTGGAGATCCTGGCCCAGGTGCGCAAGGACCATCCGGAGCTGCAGACCATCATCGTCACCGGCTTCGCCAACGTGCAGTCCGCCATCGAGACCATGCGCCTCGGCGCCTTCGACTACCTGACCAAGCCCCCGAACTTCGAAGAGCTGGGGATGCGGGTGGAGAAGGCGGGAGAGAAGACGTTCCTGGAGCGCGAGAACCGCCGGCTGCGCTTCCAGGTGCAGCGGGGGATGGCGTCCGACATCCTCACCCGCTCCATAGCACTCCAGAAGGTGCTGCGCACGATCGAGATGGTGGCGGCGGCGCGCACCCCCATCCTCATCGAGGGCGAGAGCGGCGTGGGCAAGGAGCTCCTCGCCCAGCACCTGCACCGGCTCTCCCCGCGCGCCAACAAGGCCTTCGTCGACCTGAACTGTGCGGCCGTGCCCTCCACGCTGCTGGAGAGCGAGCTCTTCGGCCACGAGCGCGGGGCCTTCACGGGAGCGGGCAACGAGAAGCCCGGCCTCGTCGAGGTCGCGGACGGGGGAACGCTCTTCCTCGACGAGGTCGGGGAGATGGCTACGGAGATCCAGTCCAAGTTCCTGCGCGTGCTCGACAGCGGGACGTTCTACCGCGTGGGGGCCACCCGCAAGCGGCGCGCCGACTTCCGCATGGTCTGCGCCACCAACCGCGACCTCAAGGAGGAGGTGGCGGGCGGCCGCTTCCGCAAGGACCTCTTCTACCGGATCAACGGGGTCAAGGTCGTGATCCCCCCCCTGCGGGAGCGGCCGGAGGACGTGCCCCTGCTCGTGGAGCACTTCGCGCGCGGGCTCGCCAACCAGAAGCGCTTCACCGCCGCCGCCCTCCAGGCCCTGACCAACTACGACTGGCCGGGCAACGTCCGCGAGCTGCACTTCGCGGTGGAGCGGGCCGGCCTCCTCTCCGAGGGCGAGAACATCGACGTGCCCGACCTGCCCCCGGAGATCCTGGAGCGGACGGGCCGGGCCCCGGTCTCCCGCCCCGTCGCCGCCGCCGTCGTCGCCGGGGGGGGCGATTCCGGCGACGACTTCGACGAATCCGGCGAGGGGCCCGATCCTTCGCGCGTGCGTGCCGCTCTCGAGCAGGCCAAGTGGCGCCGCGAGAAGGCGGCGGAGATACTCGGCGTCTCCCCGCGCACGCTCTACCGCTGGATCAAGAAGATGGGGCTCTAGGCCTCTTCAGGCCGGCGGGGCGACCGGCCGCGAGCCCGCGGGGATGATCGCGGACAGGCAGCGCTCTTCCTGCTCCGGGGGGGCGGGGACGAGGCGGCCGCCGTTCGCCTGGAGCAGCTGCTCCGCGGTGGCGAGGTCTTCGCGGCGGTGGGCCCGTCGCCGCGTTCCCCCGGGGTCCGTGCCGAAGTCGTCCTCCGTGATCTCCTCCCTCGGGAACAGGATGTCGACGCGAATGAAGGGTTCCGGGCGGACGCCGCGCTCCCCCATGGCCTTGGCCTCGGCGAGGCGCACGCGCAGGCGGGCCGCGCTCCCCGCCCGGTGGGCCGCGTTCCCGAGCAGGCGCCCGAGGGCCTCCACGACCTGTTCGCGATCGACCAGGACCTCGGGCAGCCCCGCCGGCGCTTCCAGGGGGACGCCGGCCGGGAGGTCCGGAGCGAGCGTGTGCATGGCTTGCTGGACGAGCTCGCCCGGCTGGCAATAACGCAGCGCGAGGTGCGGGCGTCGCCGCGACACCGCCGACTCGGGGGGGGCCGGCTCGGAGGATGTCATCTCCTCTTCGGCCTGGAGATCGACGCCGACGGGAATGCCGCCGGCCAGAACACTCGCCGCCGCGGGCCCGCCAAGGCGCGCCTCCGCCAGCGCGGCCGCCTCCGCCTCCGCCACCGCCGACTCCCGGCTCATCTTCTCCGCCGCCTCGCGCTCCAGGGTCTCCGCGAGATCACGGAAGAGCAGGATGTACCCGATCTCGTTCTTGAGCTCGTCGGGGACGCCCATGATGGACATGCCCAGGTAGAGGCGTCCCCCTCCCGGCGAGATCACGGGAAAGTCCAGGCGCCTCTCCTCCCGGTCCGATCCCCGCTCCAGGGCCTCCCGCAGCTCGTCGTGGTTGCCGAAGAGCTCGACCACGGAGCGGCCCACGCAGTCGGCGAGGGAGATCCCGAGCGTGCGCAGGGCGGCCCGGTTGGCGAAGGACACGACGCCCTGGGCGTCGGTGGTCACGAGGCCGGCGATGAGGCCGTTCAGGATCGTCTCCGTGAGGCGGCGCCGGTCCTCCACGTTGCGCAGCGAAGCCTCCAGCTCGCGGGTGCGCTCGGCCGCGAACTGCTCCAGGTCGGCCGCGGCCAGCTTCCCCGACTTGAGGCGCGAGGTCACGTCCGTCTGCACGGCCACGTAGTGGGTGACCCGGCCGGAGGGATCGTGGAGAGGTGTCGCCGCGAGGTCGTTGAAGAAGGTCGTGCCGTCCTTGCGGTAGTTCTTGAGGAGGACGCGGGCGGGGCGCCCGGAGGAGAGGGCGTCGCGCAGCTCGGTCTGGGCGGCCACGTCCGTCTCCGGGCCGCGCAGGAGGCGCAGGTTCTTCCCCACGATCTCCTCGCGCGAGTAGCCGGTCATCTCCAGGAAGGCGGGGTTCGCGTGAGTCACCGGATACTCCGAGGACCGCGCGTCGAGGATGGTCATGCCCGTCCCCGCCGCCTGCACCGCAAGCTCCATGAGGCGCAGCCGGTTCTCGGTCTGCTTGCGACGGAGAAGCTGCTCCACGCGCTGGCGGATGAGGGCGGGGTTCAGGGGCTTGGGCAGGATCTCGTCGGCCCCTTCCAGGTAGGCGAGCTCCACGGTGCGCTCCGAGCTCAGGCCCATGATCGCGATGAGCGGCTGGTTGATCCCCTCCAGGGCGCGGATGCGCGCGCAGACCGAGATCCCGTCCAGCACGGCGAGGAAGGCGTCGAGGAGGACGAGGTCCAGCTCCAGTCGCCGGGCGAGGGCGAGGGCTTCCACCCCGTCCGCCGCCTCCACCACGTCCACCGCCCGCACGTGCAGGGCCTTGCGGAGGAGGGCGCGGGTGCCGGTGTCGCTGGTGGCGACGAGGAGCGCTCGGGGCACGCTCATGATTGCGGCTCGCCCGCCGGCAGGGCTAGACTGATCGGTATGGCGGTACGCGGGCTTTCGCGCGGGCTCCTGGGTCGAGACCTCAAGACCAAGCTGCTCCTCATGATGACTTCACTGCTGGTGCTGTCCGGGGCCAGCCTATTCTTCCTGCACCTCTTGAGCGAACGCAGCCTATTGTCGCAGATTCGGGACTATACCGACGAGCTGTCCACCGCCATCGAGATCGCCCAGGAGCAGCCGGTGGGAGAAGGCGACCCCCTTGCGGTCCTGGACGCCTACGCGGACAAGCTCCGCCAGCTGGGGGTCAAGGACGTCACGGTCGTCGACACTTCGGACGAGGTGAAGGCCTCCACCAACCCCAACATCGTCGGCAAGCAGCTCGTACGAAAGAAGAAAGCGGGAAAGGAGTTCGTCATCAAGGGCGTGCTGGGAGATCCCCCTTCCGCCACCGGCCAGACGATCTCGACCCTGACCATCCCCATCCTCGTGGGCGACCGGCGGATGGGGACGCTGCTCATCACCCGCACCCTGGACGACTTCTCCGCCCTTTCCCATTCCGCCTTCCTGAGCCGCCTCATGGCCACCCTGGGGGTCTTCGCGGTGGGGATGGTGCTGTCCGTCTACCTGGCTTTCACGTTCAGCCGGCCCTTGAAGGAGCTCACGGACGCGGCCCGCCGGGTCACCGCGGGCGACCTCTCGGTGCGGGTGAAGCCCGAAGGCGGCGACGAGATCGCGGGCCTCTCCCGGACCTTCAACGAGATGGTGGAAAGGCTGCGCGAGAACCGCCGGCTCGAGGAGCGGCTTCATTTCGCGGAGCGCTCCACCGCGCTCGGGCGCCTCGCTTCGGCGGTGGCCCACGAGATCCGGAACCCGCTCAACCTGATCAATCTCTCCATCGACCACGTCCGCCAGCGCATGGCTCCGGCCGAGACCGCGCGGCGGGAGGAGTTCGACCGCATCCTCGAGACCATGAAGGGCGAGATCAGCCGGCTCAACCGTCTGGTCGGCGACTTCCTCTCCTTCGGGAAGCCGATGCGCCTGGACACGCGGCCCTGCGCGGTGGAGGGAGTGCTGCAGGAGGTGGCCTCGCTCGTGGAGCACAAGGCGCGCGACCAGGGCATCGCCCTCACGGTGCAGGCGGAGCCGGAACTCCCCCGGGTGGTGGTCGACCCCGAGCTCCTCAAGACCTGCTTCCTGAACCTCTTGATCAACGCGGTCGATGCCATGCCCGGAGGCGGGCGGCTCTCCGTCTCCATCCGTCGCGAGGTGCGCAACGGCTCCCCCCAGCTCTGCGTCGAAGTGAAGGACACGGGCACGGGCATGACCGAGGAAGAGGTGCGTACCGCCTTCGAGCCCTATTTCTCCACCAAGGACACCGGACTCGGGCTCGGCCTCGCCCTCACCCAGAAGATCGTGGCCGACCACGGCGGCTCCATCACCCTGGAGAGCGCGCCCGACCGGGGCACCACCGCCCGCATCTCCCTCCCCCTCGAGTCCGCGCTCCTCCGGGAGAAGGAAAGACCGGTGGAGGTCGTGCGCGCATGAAGCCGCGGATCCTCGTGGTGGACGACGAGCGCCACCAGCGCGACATCCTGAAGGTGATCCTGGAGGGGGAAGGCTACGAGGTCACGGTGGCGGGCAACGCCCGCCAGGCCCTGGAGGAGGCCCGTGGCGGCGCCTTCGACGCGGTGCTCACCGACCTGAAGATGCCCGACCAGAGCGGCATCGAGCTCCTGAGCGAGCTGCTCCGCCTGCAAACCGGGCTCTGCGTGATCCTCATGACCGCCCACGGCTCCATCGACAGCGCGGTGGAGGCGATGCGCAAGGGGGCGTTCGACTACCTGACCAAGCCCCTCGAGCGCGACCAGATCCTGCTCGTGATCCGGCGCGCCCTCGAGCGCACCCGGCTCGTCCGCGAGAACCGGCTGCTGCAGGAGCAGCTCCGCGACCGCTTCCGCCTGGACAACATCGTGGGCGCGCACGGCTCCATGCACGACGTCTTCCGCATCGTGCACAAGGTGGCGGCCTCCACCTCCACCGTGCTCATCTACGGGGAGAGCGGGACGGGCAAGGAGCTGGTGGCCCGGGCCCTGCACTTCCAGAGCGACCGCCGCGAGCGGCCCTTCTACGCGGTCAACGTGGCCGCCCTCCCCGAGAGCATCCTGGAGACGGAGCTCTTCGGCCACGAGAAGGGGGCCTTCACGGGCGCGGAGGCGCGCAAGGTCGGCCTCTTCGAGCAGGCCTCGGGCTCGACCCTCTTCCTGGACGAGGTGGGCGACCTCAAGCGCGACCTCCAGGTCAAGCTCCTCCGGACCCTCCAGGAGCGCGAGATCATGCGCGTGGGGGGAACGGAGCGCATCAAGGTGGACGTGCGCATCATCGCCGCCACCAATCAGGACCTGGAGCGGGCGGTGCGGGAGGGCCGCTTCCGGGAGGACCTCTACTACCGCCTCAACGTGATCCCCATCGTGCTCCCTCCGCTGCGCGAGCGGCGCACCGACATCCCCCTCCTCGTCGAGCACTTCATGAGCAAGTACGGGGCGGGCACCCGGCGCACCATGGGCGACGAGGCGCTCAAGGTCCTCGCGGAATACGACTGGCCGGGGAACGTCCGCGAGCTGGAGTCGGTCATCGAGCGCGCGCTCCTCCTCGCCGAGGGCGACGTGATCCTGCCCTCCGACCTTCCCGCGGCGGTCCGCGCGGGGCTCTCCCTGCCCCGCGGGCCCCTCGCCCTGGACTTACCCGAGGCCGGCATCGACCTCGAGGCGGTGGAGCGGTCGCTCGTGCTGAAGGCGCTCGAGAAGGCCGAAGGCAACGTCTCGCGGGCCGCGCGTCTCCTCGGCCTCACCCGCCGGACCATGCAGTACCGGCTGGAGAAGATCCAGGAGGAGACGTCGGCGGGAGCCCCCGAGACTCGGGTCGGCAGCGAGAAGGACTAGCGAGCGGTCTAGTCCCTACCGCGCGTCCTGGAGCCGCACCGGCACCTTCAGGGTCTTGCCGTCGCGCCACACCACGAGGGTCACGGTGTCGCCTCCCTTGTAGTTGGACAGCCGGGCCAGGAGCTCGTTGGGAGTGGCGACCGCCTTGCCGTCGATCTCCTGGATGATGTCACCGGGCACGATCCGGCTCCCCTCCTGGCGCGTCTCGCGCAGGCCCGCCGCGGCCGCGCCCGAGCCGTCCTCGACGGTGCGGATGAGGACGCCCGACACCCCCAACCGCTGGGTGACGAGGGCGCTGATGCGATCGTCCAGGCCCACGCCCAGCCGCGGCCGGAGCACGCGGCCGTGGGCCACGAGCTGGGGGACTATGCGGTTCACCGTGTCCACGGGCACCGCGAACCCGATGCCCGCGCTCGCCCCCGAGGGGCTGTAGATCGCCGTATTCACGCCGATGAGGCGGCCGGAGCTGTCGAGGAGCGGTCCTCCGGAGTTCCCGGGGTTGATGGCGGCGTCGGTCTGGATCGCGTCGTCGATGGGCGTGTTCGCCACGCTCTGGATGGTCCTTCCGAGCGCGCTCACGATCCCGGTGGTGAGCGTGTGGTCGAGCCCGAAGGGGTTGCCGATCGCATAGACCTTCTGCCCCACCTGGAGATCCGCGCTCGTCCCGATCTTCAGGGGAACGAGCTGCGCGGGGGTCGCGCGGATCCGCAGCACCGCGAGGTCGTGCTCGGGAGCCCCCCCCACCAGCGTGGCCTCGTACTCCTGGTCGCCGAGCGTGACCTTGGCCGCGTCCGCGTCCTGCAGCACGTGGTAGTTCGTGACCACGTGCCCCCGGTCGTCCCAGACGAAGGCGGAGCCCGTGCCCTGGGGCACCTCGAAGACGTTGCGCGTCCAGAAGTCCATCCGTTGCACACGGGTGGTCACGTAGGCCACGGAGGCGGAGGCGGTCTGGAAGAGCTCGATCGTCTTGCGCTCGTCGGGGTCGAGGCCCGTGCGCCGCTCCGCCGCCCGCGGCTCCACCGCGCCGGGCGGCCCGCTCGGGGACAGGGCCCGCTGCAAGCCCACGGAAACGAAGACTCCCAGCACCACTCCGAAGAGGAGGCTCAGGAGGAAGAAGCCACGTGTGCGCGAGTAGCCCATGGAGTGAATACTATCGCGCCCGGCCCGGACCCGAGCGGTCCCGCCATCCGCGCTAGAATGGCGCGGGGCCGGCCCCCCCGCCCGCCCCTCTGAACCATGCAGCAGAAGGGACTCGACTTCGGCGGAGCCGCCGGCCCGCGACCCCCGCGGCGGCGGGCCTTCACGGTCAGCGAGCTCACCGACCGCCTCCAGGGCATGCTCGAGACCGAGTTCGCCGACGTGTGGGTGGAGGGCGAGATCTCGAACCTCAAGCTTGCGGGCTCCGGCCACTGGTACTTCTCGCTCAAGGACGAGCAGGCGCAGATCCGGGCCGTGGTCTGGAAGACGGACGCGCGGCTCATCCGCTTCAAGCCCCAGGACGGGATGAAGGTGCTGGCCCGAGGGGCGCTGCGCATATACCCCCAGCGTGGCGAGTACCAGATCTACGTCCAGGTCCTGGAGCCGCTGGGCAAGGGCTCGCTGCAGCAGGCCTTCGAGGAGCTGAAGGAGAAGCTCCTCAAGGAGGGCCTCTTCGAGGCGTCCCGCAAGCGCCCCCTCCCCATGCTCCCCCGCCGCATCGGGATCGTGACCTCGCCCACGGGGGCGGTGCTCAAGGACGTGCTGCGCGTCCTCTCCTCGCGCTACGCGAACCTGGAGGTGCTCCTCTATCCGGCGCGCGTGCAGGGCGCGGAAGCGGCGAGCGAGGTCGCGGACGGTATCCGGGCCCTGAACCGCATCGCCGGCCTCGACGTCCTGATCCTCGCCCGCGGCGGGGGGAGCCTCGAGGACCTCTGGGCCTTCAACGACGAGATGGTGGCCCGCACCCTCGCCGCTTCGAAGATCCCGACCATCTCCGCGGTGGGCCACGAGACCGACTACACGATCGCGGATTTCGTGGCCGACCTGCGCGCGGCCACCCCGTCCGCGGCCGCGGAGCGCGTGGTGCAGGCCAAGACCGACCTCTTCGCGCAGGTCGAGTCCTTGAAGCGGCACGCCGACGCCGCGATCCGCCTGCGCCTCACCCGCACGCGCGCCCGCGTCCAGGCCGTAACTTCCCATCGCGTGTTCACCGCGGAGCGCGGCCGGGTCCGCAACCACGCCCAGCGCGTGGATGAGCTGCAACGCCGCGCCGAGACCGGCCTCCGGCGCGGCCTCGAGCGGGGCCGAGAGGGCTACCGGCGCCGGCGCGAGCGCCTGGAGGCGTTCCGTTGGGACCGCCAGATCGCGGACCGGCGGGAGCGGCTGGAGAGACAGCGAGAGCGGCTTCACTCGGGCCTGGTCGCTCGCATCGCGATCGCGCACTCGGATCTCGGCCGACTCGCGGGGAAGGTCGACAGCCTGTCCCCGCTCGCCGTCCTCGGGCGTGGCTACGCGCTCGTGTGGGACGCCTCGGGCCGGCGTCTCGTCCGGGCCGCGAGCGAGGTCGCGCTGGGCGACGCCGTGCGCGTCCGGCTGCACGAGGGCACGCTCGCCGCCACCGTCACCGGGAAGGAGCCGTCGTGAGCGCCGACACCCCCACCTTCGAGCAGGCGCTCCAGCAGCTGGAGCAGATCGTGCAAAAGCTGGAGAAGGGCGAGCTGGCCCTGGAGGAGTCGCTGCGGCTCTACGAAGAAGGCGTCCGGCTCTCCCGCCTCTGCCACGGCAAGCTGGAGGAGGCGGAGGGCAAGATCGAGATGCTCATCAAGGACGCGCGCGGGGACGTCCAGGTCGACGCCCAGGGCAAGCCGCGGACGAAGCCGCTGCCGCGTCCCGACGATGACGACGCGCCGGCCTGAGCCGTGACCCCGGACCCCGCCGCCGACCGGGAGCGCCTGCGCAGGCTCGTGGAAGAGGCGCTCGAGAAAGCACTCCCCCCCGAGACGGCCTGGCCCGCCACCATCCACCGCGCCGTGCGCTACAGCCTCTTCGCCGGCGGCAAGCGCATCCGGCCCCTCCTCGTTCTCGCCGCCGGCGAGGCGGTGGGGGGCGCGCCCCCGGAGCTCATGCCCCTGGCCTGCGCGGTGGAGATGATCCACACGTACAGCCTCGTCCACGACGACCTGCCCGCCATGGACGACGACGACCTGCGCCGGGGCAAGCCCACCTCCCACAAGGTGTTCGGGGAGGCCATCGCGATCCTCGCCGGAGACGCGCTCTTGACCCGCGCGTTCCACCTCATGGCCGTGGTGCCGTCAAGCTGGGACGAGGCGCGAACGAGACGCCGGCTCCGCGCGGCCGCTGTGCTCGGCGAGGCCTGCGGCACCACGGGCCTCATCGGCGGCCAGGTCATGGACCTCGAATCCGAGGGACGGACGATCGACGCGGGCGCGCTGGAGCGCCTGCATCGGGCCAAGACGGGCGCTCTCCTCTCCGCGTGCGTGCGGGGGGGAGCGATCCTGGGCGGCGCGGACGAGGCGGACCTGCAGCACCTCACCGGCTACGCGTCCGCCATCGGCCTCGCCTTCCAGGTGGTCGACGACGTGCTCGACGCCACGGAGGGGGCGGAGTGCCTGGGAAAGACCGCGGGCAAGGACGCGGCGGCGAGCAAGGCGACCTACGTCAGCGTCCACGGGCTCGTTCGCGCCCGGGAGCTGGCCGCGAGCCTGCGGTCGGAAGCGCTCGCCGCCCTCGTTCCACTCGGGGAGCGGGGGGCGCTCCTGGCCGACCTCGCCCGCCTCATCGTGGACCGCCACTCGTGAGCGGGCGCCCGTGACGCGCCTGGACGTCTGGCTCACCGAGCACGGCCTCGCGGAGTCGCGCGAGAAGGCCCAGGCCCTGGTCATGGCCGGCCGGGTGCGCGTGGACGGCGCGCCCGCCGAGAAGCCGGGCGCGCGCGTGCGCGAGTCCTCGTCGGTCGTGGTCGCCCCCGGCCCCGCCCACGTGGGGCGAGGGGCGCTGAAGCTCGCGGGCGCCCTCGAGGCCTTCTCCCTCGACCCCGCGGGGCGCGTGGCCGTGGACGTGGGCGCCTCCACCGGCGGCTTCACGGAGACGCTGCTCGCCCGCGGCGCCACGCGCGTCTATGCGGTGGACGTGGGGCGGGGCCAGCTCCACGAGAAGCTGAGCGCCGATCCCCGGGTGGTGGTCCTCGAGAGGACGAACGCGCGTGCCCTCTCCGTCGCGGTGGTGCCCGAGCCGTGCGCGCTTGCGGTCATGGACGTGTCGTTCATCTCCGCGACCAAGATCCTGCCCGCGCTCCTTGGTATCCTCACGCCCGGAGCGGACGTGGTGGTCCTGGTGAAGCCACAGTTCGAGGTGGGACGCCGGGAGGTCGGACGCGGGGGCATCGTCAAGGACCCCGCCCTCCACCGGCGCGTGCTCCACGGCGTGGCCGCGGCCGCCCGGGAGATGGGCTACTCGGTGCGCGCGGCGTGTGCGTCGTCGGTGACGGGGGCGGAGGGCAACCGCGAGTTCTTCCTGCACCTCGTGGCGGGGGCGGGGGGGGACGCGAGCGAGGATCTGGAAGTGCTGCTGACCCGGGCGATCCGGCAATGAAGACCGTCGGCATTCTGGCCCGGCCCGACCTCGTGGAGGCGGGGCCGCTCCTCCGGGAGCTCGTGGCCTGGCTGCGGGCCCGGGGAGCCCTCCCCTGCATGGACGAGGCCACCGCCGTGCTGGGCGGAGAGGGGGCCCGGGGGGGTTGCCGGGTGGCCACGGGCCGCGACGTGGCGGCGGGGGTGGACGTCCTGGTCGTGCTCGGCGGCGACGGCACCCTGCTCGCGGCCAGCCGCCTCCTCGATCGCGCCGTCCCCGTCCTCGGCGTGAACTTCGGCAGCCTCGGCTTCCTCACCGAGATCACGCCCCCGGAGCTCCTCCCCACCCTGGAAGGGGTGCTCGCGGGCCGCTACCAGCACGAGGAGCGCCGGCTCCTCCACGCGGTGGCGAAGCGGCAGGGACACCCGGACGCCACCGCCGATGTCCTGAACGACGTGGTCATCACCAAGGCCGGCCCCTCCCGCATCATCGAGCTGGAGGTGACGGTGGACGGCCTGTTCGTCTCCGAGTTCCGGGCGGACGGGCTGATCGTCTCGTCGCCCACCGGCTCCACCGCCTACAACCTGGCCGCGGGCGGCCCCATTCTCCATCCCACCTTGCCCGCGATCGTGCTCACCCCGATCTGCCCGCACATGCTTTCCAACCGGCCCCTGGTGGTGGGGGACGACGCCCGCATCGAGGTACGCCTCAAGGCCGCGCGCGACGTGGAGGTCTACGCCGCCTTCGACGGCCAGCAGAGCTACGCGCTCGCCGATCGCGACACCGTGGCCGTCACCGCGAGCGCGCGCCGGCTGCAGCTCGTGAAAGCCCCCGCCCGCGACTACTACGAGGTGCTGCGGACCAAGCTGAAGTGGGGAGAGCCGACCGTCAAGAAGGGCGACTGAAGACCGGGCAGGTCACGGCAGCCGGATGACGCTCTCCGGCTCGCCGGGAAGGACGAGCGACACCCGACGCAGCTCGACCTCTCCCGCCCCGGAGAGCGCGATGCGCACGTCGGGCCCGCCGGACTCCGGGTAGAAGTAGGGCTTGCGGAGCCGGAACTCGCCGTCCACGGGGTGGACGGTCCAGCGCGGCTCCGTCCAGAACGTCCGCTCGCCGATCACTATCGTGCCCCGGCCCCGGCCCGCCAAGCGCAGCTCGAGACGGCGCATCCGGGCCCCTTCGGCCACGCGCAGGAAGATCCCGTCGCCCGGCGCCGCCAGCCGCAGCCGCGTCCCGTCGATGCGGGCTCCTCCCTCCAGAAACACCTGGCCGAACACACCCTCCGAGCCGGCCACGATCGGGCCCGCGCTGCCGAATTCCACGATCGAGCCCTGGGGAGCGCCGAGAACGACGGGGTACGTGTTCACAACCCAGCGGCCGTCGCGCCGGGCGGGGACGGCCAGTCGCACCACGCGCTCGCGCAGGGCGAGGACGATCGGGCTTTTCGCGGGGTCCCAGAGCGTCGACTCGGGGATGCGGTCGGCCGCGGTCCGGTGGAGGCGGTCCCATCGCTGGTCGTAGGTGAAGGCGCCCAGCGCCTGGACGGCAACCGACGCCACCGCGATCAGGAAGCCGGCGATGCGCAGGCCGGCGAGGCCTTCGGGCAGGAAGAAGAGGAGCGCGGGCCAGGCCGAGGTCAGGAGCAGCGTGCCCCAGGTGCGGCCCGTCTCCACGTCACCTACGAGGGCGAGAAGACCAGCCTGGGCCAGGAAGCCGGCGAGAAGCGTGACGGGCAGGAATCGCGGCCCGCGGCGAAGGGCGCGCACCACTCCCAGCGCCGCGACGACGGCAATGGGGGAAAAAGCGAGCACGGATCGGGAGGGAGAGAAAAAGAAGGCGAGAGGCGCTGCGCCGGGACCGCTAAATCCGAGGGCGCCCGCTGCCGGGAAGAGGGCGCCCTCGGTGATGAGGGCGCGGACGAGGAGCGCGACCACGAGCCCGGCCGCGACGTGGGCGGCGAGAAAGAGCACGCGTCGGGGCCAGCGCAGAAAGATCCCCCCGAGGACGACGACGGCGAGGGCCGCCGCAGGCGGATCGAAGGCCGCGGCCAGGGGCAGGCAGAAGCCCGCGCGCTCCGACCACGCCTCCTCGTCCTCCGCGCGCACGAGGGCGTAGACCGCGGCCGCGACCGCCGCGCCCGCCGCGAGCGCGCTCGACCACGATTGGCTGGCCGCCCATACCGACGTGCCGAAGACGAGCGCGAACGCGGCCCCCGCCGCCTCGTTCGTGGGGTAGCGCCGGCCCGCGGCCGCGAACAAGAGCCCGGCCGCCGCCGCGGCGAGGAGGGACGAGACCGCCTTGCCGGCCAGCGCCGTGCCCGCGACCGGTCCGTCGGGGATGGGTCGCCCGTTCGCCCACAGCAGCACGAACGCCGCCGCTCCGATCGTGACCGCGAGCGTGGCCCCCGGCCCTCGCCATCCCGAGAACGTCTCCCCCGAACCGTCGTAGGTACGAACCCCCATGCGCTCAGGACCCCGCGGCCCGGCTCAGGCGTCGGCGCTGGTAGCGGTCGACCGCGCGGTTGTGCTGGGTCAACGTTTCGCTGAACTGGTGCGTCCCGTCGTTGCGGCTCACGAAGTAGAGGTCCTTGACGTCCAGGGGCTCGATCACCCCGAGCAGGGCGCCGCGGCCGGGGTTGCCGATGGGGCCCGGGGGGATCCCGGGATAGCGATACGTGTTGTAGGGCGAGTCGATCAGGAGGTCCGCGCGCCGGATGTTGCCGTCCCACTTCCCGGCCAGGCGCAGGGCGTAGATCACGGTGGGATCGGTCTGCAGGAGCATCCCCTTGCGCAGCCGGTTCAGGAAGACGGCGGCGATGCGGGGGCGCTCCTCCGCGCGCGCGGTCTCCCGCTCCACGAGCGAAGCCAGGATCACGACCTGCCGCACGGTCAAGCCGCGCTCCGCGATCCGCGGCAGCTCCGGGGTGATGACGTCGCGGAAGCGCTGCACCATTCGCCCCACGAGCATGGGCACGGGGTCGGGGGTCCGGGGGACGTCGTAGGTGTCGGGAAAGAGGTAGCCCTCGAGGCCGGTGGCCTCGGGGTCGAGGTCGCGGACGAGGGCGGCGTTGCGCGCGGCCTCCAGGAACTCATCGGCGGAGAGGCCGCGGGCGCCCACGATCTCCGAGGCCTCCACCGCGTTCAAGCCCTCCGGGAAGGTGATCTCGTTGCGCACCACCTCGCCCCGAGCGAGGACGTCCACGATCTGGTCGAGGGACAGCGGGCCCTCCAGCGAGTACTCCCCCGCCTTGAGCGCGCTCCCCACCCCGCGCACGAGGACGAGAGCCCGGAAGACCAGGGGATGGCGGACCAGGCCCAGGTCCGTGAGCTGACGGCCGATCGTCTCCGCGCTCGCGCCGGGGGCCACCACCAGGGGCTGCGGGGGGGCGTCGACGGCGCGCACCGGCGTCCGCGTCTCCACGATCCAGTAGAGGCGCAGGCTCAGCACGAGGGCGAGGAGCAGGAAGCCCAGGCGCAGGACTCGGAGGAGGACGGCGAGCGACTCGCTCACTCCTGGCTCTCGCCCCCCTCGGCGGCCGCGAGCTTGCGACGGTCCAGGAAGCCTTGGAGGATGAGCACGGCCGCCACCTTGTCGACTGAATGCTTCCGGTCGCGACGCCTCACCCCGCCCTCGATCAGGGTGCGCGTGGCCGCCACCGACGTGAAGCGCTCGTCCCATTCCTGCACGGGCACGCGCAGGGTCTGGCGGAGCTCGGCGGCAAAGGCCTGCACCTTCTCCGCCTGCGGCCCCAGCGAGCCGTCCAGCCGGCGGGGCAGGCCCACCACCACCTCCTCCACCTCGTGCTCGCGCACCAGCGCCGCCACCGCCCGCACGTCCTTGCGCGGACCGACGCGGGTGAGGGTGGGGAGGCCGCCGGCGATGGTCGCGGTATCGTCGGAGAGAGCCACCCCGATCCGCACGTCGCCCACGTCGAGGCCGAGGACACGCACCCGTGACGAGTATAATGCCGGCCTCTTGAAGTACCGGATCCTCCACGAGCTGGGCGCGGGCGGGATGGGGACCGTGTTCAAGGGCCTGCTCGTGGGCCAGGGCGGCTTCCAGCGCCCGCTCGTGATCAAGCAGGTCCGCAACCCGGCCCCCGACCAGCTCCGGATGTTCGTGGAGGAGGCGCGACGCTACGCCCTCCTCGACCACGAGAACATCGGGCGGATCTTCGACTTCGAGGAGGTGCGGGGAGAGCCCTGCATCATCCTCGAGTACATCGACGGCTGGACGGTCGTGGACTACCTGGAGCGCCTCCGGCAGGAGAGCCGGCCGCCGGACGTGGAGCTCTCCGTCTTCATCGCGAGCCGGGTGTGCCGCGCCCTCCAGTACGTGTTCGAGCGGGCGGCCATCGTCCACCGCGACATCAGCCCCAGCAACATCATGATGACCAGCGAGGGGACGGTGAAGCTCATCGACTTCGGCATCGCCATCCGCAGCGGCACCCGGGACAGCGCGCTCACGGGCAAGCCCTCGTACATGGCCCCGGAGATGGTGGTGGAGCTCCGGGCCGACCACCGCACCGATCTCTTCAGCCTGGGCACCGTGCTCTTCGAGATGCTGACCCTGGAGCGGCTCTTCCGGGGCAAGACCGCGCCCGAGATCCTGGAGAAGGTGGCGGCCGGGCACATCCCCCGCGTGCGCGACCGCAACCCGGCCGTCCCCTCGGCGGTGGCCGCGATCGTCGACCGCGCCCTCCAGCGCGATCCCGCGCGCCGCTTCCCCTCCGCGGCGGTCATGGGCGAAGCCTGCGAGCACTTCCTCTACGACAAGGGGTACGGCCCCACCAACCTGACCCTCAAGCGCCACCTGGCGACGCTCTTCCCCACCGACCGGACCGAGGTCCCGGAAGGGGAGGTGCTTTTCCCGGCGGTGGAGTCGACTCTCATTCCCATCGGCGACGGCCCCACGCCGCAGTCGCGCACGACCGGCCCCCTCGACGGGGTGACGCAGGTCTCCCCCGCCTCCACCGGCTACACGCGGGTGGTGACGGAGCGGCCGGTGGTGATCGCCACCGAGACCGCCAAGGCCGAGGCGAAGACGGCGGCGCTGCCCGCCACCCGCCGCATCCGCAAGCTGCCCTTCGCCAGCCGGACACGCGCCAAGAGCCGCGGAGGCAAGAGGCGAACGCGGTGAGCGGGCCCGCGGCCTGAAGGCCACCTTGCGACACGGCCACGTCAGGCGCGGCGGGCGGCTTCGATCGCGTCGGCCAGACGCTGCATCCCCCGGTCCATGGAATCCGGGCGAACCGCGCCGAACCCGAGCACGAGCGCGTCCGGGGCCCGGGTCCGGCCGAAGAAGTAGGCCGAGAGGGGCATGACTTCCACTCCCCGCGCCGCCGCCTCCTCGAAGACCCGGACCGCGGCCACGCCGGCGAGGTCGGCCACTGCGTGCAGGCCGGTGCGCGCCTTGCGCAGCCGCAGCGCACCGCCACATCGTCGCTCGGCCGCGTCCGCGAGCGCTTCCAGCCGCTCGCGGTAGGCCGCACGCATGCGCCGGAGGTGCCTCTCGAAGTGCCCGCCGAGCATGAAGTCCGCGAGCACGGCCTGGTCCAGCAGCGGGGGGTGCACGTCGGCGCCCCGGCGCACGGCCCGCAGCCGGTCCCGCAGGTCCGAAGGCACCACCAGGAAGCCCAACCGGAGCGACGGGAACAGTGTCTTGCTGAAGCTCCCCACGTAGATGACGCGCCCGTCGACGTCGAGGCCCTGCAGGCAGGGGATGGGTCGCGCTCCGTACCGGAACTCGCTGTCGTAGTCGTCCTCGATCACCCACGCCCTCGCCGTGCTCGCCCACCTCAGGAGGGCCAGCCGCCGCGCCAAGCTCATGGGGACGCCCAGGGGGAACTGGTGGGAGGGCGTCACGAAGACGAGGCGCGCCCGTCCGCCGCGCCGCGCCCCCGCTAGGACGTCGATGCCGTCCGCGTCCACCGGCACCGGGCGGATTCGCGCCCCCGCACCGAGGAGGGCGCTTCGCGCGCCGGGGTAGCCCGGCTCCTCCATCCACGCCTCGTCCCCGGGATCGAGAAGCAACCGGCAAGCCAGGTCCATCCCGCTCTGGGCGCCGGCCACGATGAAGACGTGGCCCGGCTCGCACCGCGCTCCGCGGGCGGCCCGCACATGGTCGGCAATCGCCTCCCGCAGGGCGGGAAGGCCTGCGGCCGCACCGTAGTCGAGCTCCGAGGGTGTCGCGGAGCGGAGCCGGCGGCTCCAGAGCCGCGACCAGAGCCCGACGGGGAACAGGTCGACTCCAGGAGTGCCTATTCGGAACGGCCGCGGCGGCCCCCCCACGCGCCGGGCGGCGGGCGGAGTGGCGGCGAGGGCTTCGCCGCGTCTGGACAGCGGGGGGTGCCGTGGTGCCCGCGCGCGCCCCGACCCCTGCGTCAGCGGAAGATCGTCGGGCAGGTCGTGAGCCACGAACGTGCCCGAGCCCCGCCGCGCCGTGACGTACCCCTCCGCCCGCAGCTGGTCCACCGCGAGCAGGCTGGTGGTGCGGGAGACACCCAGGTCTGCCGCCAGCGCCCGCGACGAAGGGAGCGGAGATCCCGGCACGATCACCCCGTCGAGGATGGCCTGGCGGAGGCCCGCGTAGAGCTGCTGTTGCAATGATGCCGACCCGCGCGGATCGATGCGGATCAGCAGGTCCAAGGCGGGTCGAGCCCGCCTGCGGGCCTTCGTGGCCGGCTGCATGACTCGCCGCAGAACCCCCGGACAAAATACCATGGGGCGGTCCCCACTCCGGACGAACTGGTCCCATGGCCTCGCGGAGAAGTGGATCTTCACCGCGCAGGGTCCGGTGCGAGAATCGCGGCGTGAATCGCGTGGAGGGCGTCCTTGTGGGTGGCCTCGCCGCCGGCGTGGGAGACACCCTCCTCGCCATCGGCCTCTACCGGGTCAGCTCGACCGTTGTCTACCAGTCGGTGGCGAGCGGCCTCCTGGGGAAGGAGGCCTTCCGAGGTGGCTTCGCTACCGCGGCCCTCGGCTGCCTGCTGCACTTCTTCATCGCCACCACCGCCGCCGCCGTCTACTGCGGAGCGAGCCTCAAGCTGGAGATGCTCGTGCGGCGTCCGGTCGCGTGTGGGCTGGCCTTCGGAGTGGCCGTCTACTTCTTCATGAAATACCTGGTCGTCCCCCTGTCCGCGGCCCGACCGGGCCCGTTCTCGTGGGGAGCCCTCGTCGGACACGCCTTTCTCGTCGGCCTCCCGATCGCCTTGGCCGTCTCCCGCGCCTCCCTCAATACTCGAAGTATCCGTTGACGTCGATGATCAGGTGGACCGTGGTACCCAACGGCTGTCCCACGAAGGCCGCTATCTCGCCGAAGGCGTTGAGCGAGACCACGGCGTTGTTGGACCGGGTCTGCCCCACCGAGTAGTTGATGCTGGAAACGATGGGCACCGGCTGTCCGGCCGGGAAGAGCCGGACGTTCCCCGCGGCGGTGGGCTGGGTCACGGCCACGTTGATCGAGACCGCCTTCGCCGTCGCCGGGATACCGCAATTGCCGGCCATGGCGAAGAAGCGCGTCGCCTGCCCCATCAGAACCGGGCCCCCGATGGGAGCGCCGTCGCGCGTGTCGACTACGCGGCACGGGTTGACGGTGAAGTAATCCAGACCCAACACGGTGTCCGTGTCCGTGGCGGAGTTGTTGCCCGGTGTCGGGTCGGCGACCCCGCCGGGTCCTGTCACCGTGGCCGTGTTGCTGAGACTCCCGGCCGCTGACGCGCTGATCGTGCCGGTCAGGGTATAGGTAACGCTACCGCCCGCCGGCAGGTCGACCGTGTCGTTGATGTTGCCCGCGCCGGCGGCGGTACAAGTCCCACCCCCGGCGCCCACGCACATCCAGGTCGCGCCCGTGAGGACCGCGGGTATCGTGTCCGCCACCGTGGCCCCGGGGGCGTTGCTCGGCCCCGCATTCGACGCGACGATCGTGTAGGTAATCGGCGTACCCGGCGGCGTCGACGCCTGCCCGTCCGTCTTCGTGATCGAGAGATCCGCCTGCGGCGTCAAGGTGTCCGTGTCCGTGGCGAAATTGTTGGCCGGGTTCGTATCGGTGATCCCGACGGGTGCCGTCACCACCGCCGTGTTGCTGAGACTCCCGGTCGCGGCCGAGCTGAGAGTGCCCGTCAGGGTGTAGGTCACGGATCCACCCACCGGGAGGTTCACGGAGTCGTTGATGTCCCCCGACCCGCTCGCCGAGCAGGTCCCTCCCGCAGAACCCCCGCACGTCCAGGTCGCCCCCGTGATGCCCGCGGGTACGGGGTCCACCACCGTCGCCCCGAGGGCAATGCTCGGCCCCGCGTTCGACGCAAAGATCGTGTAGGTCATCGGCGTACCCGGCGTCGCGGTCGCTTGCCCGTCCGTCTTCGTGATCGAGACGTCCACCTGCGGCGGTAGCACGGTGTCCGTGTCCGTGGCGGAGTTGTTGCCCGGCGTCGGGTCGGTTACGGGGCCGCCGGACACGGTCGCCGTGTTGGTGAGCGAGCCGGTGGCACCGACCGCGACGGCGCACGACGCCGTGTAGGTGGCGCTTCCCCCCACCGGCAGGTTGACCGTGTCGTTGATGTTGCCGGCGCCCGCGGCCGCGCAGGTGCCGCCGGCGGAGCCCACGCAGGTCCACGTGCAGGCGAGCGCGGCCGGAAACGTGTCGCTGACGGTGCCCCCGACGAGCGGATTGGGGCCGGCCGGGTTCGAGGCCACGATGGTGTAGGTCACCGGTCCCCCCGCCACCACGGTCGTGACCCCGTCGGTCTTGGTGATCGCCAGATCGGCGCTCTGGGGGAGGTTGTAGTCCAGCACCGCCGTCTCGAACAACAGGCAGTCCGAGCCTGTGGTGTGGGTCCACGTGGCGTTGGCCAGGAGCGCCGGGATGCTGACGTTGTAGGACTTCACGTCCATGAGCGAACCGTCGCTTCCGGTAAACTGATTCGTGCCGAGGAGCGTGCCGTTGAATATCAGGTTTCCATCGATCGCACCGGCCTGGCCATCGGGGACAACCAGGTGAAACCGACCCGCGGTTGCGGTCGGGGGCAACAATCCGGCGAAGGTGTCGCTGACAACGTCTCCCGAGCCGGTGGTCGTGATCGCCCCGTCACGGATCATCACGCGTCGGACCAGCGGCGAGGTCGGGTTCTGGTAGACGACCACCAGGGCGGCGCCATCCGTGTCGGCGGCAGTCGCGACGGTCGATGAGGGCAGACCCGAGATCGTGTAATTGCCGTTGCCACTGACCTGGGCGGTGACGTCGGCGCGGAACGTGGCGTTGTTGACGCCCCAGCAGGTGTCACCGGTAGCCTGGATGAGGACGCCCGTAACGGGGACGGCGTTGATCGTGGCCGTCGTGTCCACTCCGCCGGAAATCGCCCAGTACAGGAGCGCTCGCTGCACCGTGGCGCCCGCGGGGATGCCGGCGATCGTGATGGTGGCGCTGACATTGGCGACGCCATCCTCGCGGCCCGCGAGGCTGGCGCCCTCCGCGACGACACCGCCGCCGCGCACGGCATCGTCGAACCGTGCCGACAAGGTACCGACGATGACTGCGGTGGCGTTGCCCGGAAACGCCAGCAACGCCGCGGCAAGGCCCGACGCCAATACCCGATTTCCGGTTGACATGGCCGAACCTCCGCAGCGTCAGATTTGCCGGCAAACTACTCCGATACTCCCGGCATCGCAAGCTCGGCCTCGAGCTTCTGCCGGAGTCCGACGCGGTGGCCGGTCGGATCAATGGGCTGGCCACGGCCCGCCTACTGAACGAAACGCAGGCCGGTGGCGATGGAGGCGAGGACCGCGGCCAGGGACAAGACGAGGCAGAGAAGCGCCGTGACCATGTGGTCTCCCCGCTCGGGAAGCAGCGGGTCGAGCCAGCGAGCCATCACGTAGCCCCCGGCGAGGCCGCCGAGGTGCGCCCAGTTGTCGACCCCGCGCATGACGAAGCCGAAGAGCAGCATGCCGAGGGCCATCCCCCTCACCTGCTCGGTGATGTGCGCGCTGCCGCTGCGGTGGCCGTAGTGGAGCAGGGCGCCCAGGAGCGCGAAGAGCGGGGCCGACGCGCCCACGGTGAACCCCGCGCCGCGCAGGAAGCCGGGCAGGAAGGTCAGGTACTGGCCGGCCACGCTGCTCGCCAGGAAGCCGAGGGCTCCGCCCACCGTATAGATGATGACGGTCCGGCCCGCACCATAGAAGTGCACGGTGGCGGGAGCGAGCTGGCGGATCCACAGCATGTTGAACAGGATGTGGAGGAGGCCGCCGTGCAGCCAGGGTGCGGAGAGGATGGTCCACCAGCGGCCGTAGCGGAAGACGGGCAGGGCTCCGCTGGCTCCGAAGAGGAACAGGCTTTCGAGGCTCGGCGAGCCCAGGGAGAAGAGGCCGCTCATCTCGATGCCGCCGGGGTCGGAGGCGAGCGTCGCGAGGTAGAGCGCGCCGCAGCCCCAGAGCACGAGGGGCACGAAGCCCTGGTCCCGTCCGAGTCCGCGCAGCGCCGAAGCGAAGCCCCACATCCCCGGATTGCGCCGGCCGCAGTTCAGGCACTGGGCGTCGTTCACGCCCACGAGCTGGCCGCAGGACGGGCAGAGAATCGAGCCGGTTCGGGCGCGGGCCATGACGAGGGGAATTGTAATCGGCGCGGTACCATCGTGCCCGGTTCCCGGAGGCTCCCCATGACCCACGTGCCGATGGTGGCGCTCGTCCTCACGATCGCCCTGGACTCGCTCGCCCTCCCCGCGGACGAGGCCCCGGCTGCGCTCAAGGCGCTCCTCGACGAGCACTGGGAGTTCCAGCTGCGGGAGAACCCGCTCTTCGCGACCCACACGGGCGACCGACGCTACAACGACCGCCTTCCGTCGGTCGCCCCCGGCGACTTCGGCCGCCGGGCCGCGTTCACGCGTCGCACCCGGGAGCGCCTGGCCGCGATCGACCGGTCCGCGCTCTCCCCGGCCGAGCGCGTCGACTACGACATGCTCGAGCGGAGCCTGGGCGACGACCTCGCCGAGCTGGACTTCCGGACCTGGCGCATGCCCTTGAACGCGGAGGGCAGCTACCACAGCCGCTTCGCCCGCCTGCCCGACTCGGTGCCGCTGGCCACCACCCGGGACTACGACGACTACCTCGCCCGCCTCCGCGCGTTCCCCGCTTACGGCCGGCAGCAGCTGGAGAACATGCGGGAGGGCCTGCGCACCGGGTTCGTCCAGCCCCGAGTGATCCTGGAGGGCTTCGAGGGCACGATCACCCCGCACATCGTCCAGTCGGTGGAGAAGAGCGTCTTCTGGAAGCCGTTCGCGGAATTCCCGAGCGGCGTGCCGGAGGCCGATCGCGAGCGCCTGCGCGCCGAGGCCCGGACCGCGATCGAGCGCGGCGTCGTCCCCGCGTATCGGGCCCTCCTCGAGTTCATGACCACGGAGTACATCCCGAAGGCACGCGCGACCATCGGGGCCTCCGACCTCCCGCAGGGCCGTGAGTACTACGCATACCTCGTCAAGCACTTCACGACCCTCGACGTCACGCCCGAGGAGGTGCACCGCATCGGCATCGATGAGGTCGCGCGCATCAAGGCCGAGATGATGGGAGTGCTCGAGCAGGTGAAGTGGGACAAGGGCTTCCCCGAGTTCCTGGAGTTCCTGCGCACGGACCCCCGCTTCTACCCCAAGAGCGGCGAGGAGCTCCTGAAGGACGCCGCGCTCATCGCCAAGCGGATGGACGGCAAGCTGCCCTCGCTCTTCAAGACGCTGCCCCGGCAGCCCTACGGTGTCGTGCCCGTGCCCGCCGACATCGCCCCCCGGTACACGGCCGGCCGCTACAACGGCGCGCCCATCGAGAGCCGCCGCGCCGGCGAGTACTGGGTGAACACCTACGCCCCGGAGACCCGGACCCTCTACACGCTCGAGGCGTTGACGCTCCACGAAGCGGTGCCCGGTCATCACCTGCAGACCTCGCTCGCCCAGGAGCTGACGGGGCTCCATCCCTTCCGCCGCCACGAGTACGTCGACGCGTTCGGCGAGGGCTGGGGCCTCTACTCCGAATGGCTGGGCCGGGAGGCCGGCTTCTACCAGGACCCCTACAGCAACTTCGGCCGGCTCACCTACGAGATGTGGCGGGCCTGCCGGCTCGTGGTGGACACGGGCATGCACGCGATGGGCTGGTCCCGAGACCGGGCGCTCGGGTACATGGCCGGGAACACCGCCCTTTCGATGCACGAGGTGACGACGGAGACGGACCGCTACATCGGCTGGCCGGGACAGGCCCTCGCCTACAAGATGGGCGAGCTCAAGATCCGCGAGCTGCGGGCCCGGGCCGAGAAGGTGCTGGGAGCGCGCTTCGACGTGCGGGAGTTCCACGACGCGGTGCTCCGGAACGGCTCGGTCCCGCTCTCCGTGCTCGAGAACCAGATCGACGCCTACATCGCCGCCGCGCAGACGGCAGGGACGGACCGACCGGGGGGAAGCTGAGACCGCGCGCTCACCCCAGGACCGCCTCCAGCACCGGGAGCGCGCGCGAGACGTTGCGGGCGCGGATGATCCAATCCCAGAGCGGCTCGAACTTCTTCCAACCCCCGGCGTAGGCCAGGTGGCGCAGGCCGTCCCGCCACGACGGCTTGGTGGAGGCGCCCCGGAAGATCGAGCCCCAGCGGTAGAAGTCCCGGTAGGCGCGCCAGTAGCCGGCTTCGAGCTCCTCCGCCTTCATCCCGCGGGTCTGGAACACGACGTGGCGCGTGTCGTAGAGGTCCCAGTCTCGATGAAGGATGCGCCCCTGCGCCTCCATCCGGCCGAAGAGGGCGGTCCCGGGATAGGGCGTGAGGATGTGGAAGGTCGCGGTCTCGATCCCCTGCCCGATGGCCCAGCCCACCGTGCGGTCGAAGACGGAGGCGTCGTCCTCGTCCATGCCGAACACGAAGCTGCCGTTCACCATCACCCCCAGGCCGTGGAGGCGGCGCACCGCCTCGTCGTAGTCGCGGTGGAGGTTCTGGACCTTGCCCTGGGCGCGCAGGCCCGCGGGGTTCAGGGTCTCGAAGCCCACGAAGAGGCTGCGCAGCCCCGCCTCCACCGCTCTCTCGAGCAGGGCCGGCTTGAGGACCGACGTCACCGTGCCCGCCGCCTGCCAGACGCGCCTCATCCCCCGCATCCCCTCGAACAGCGCTTCGGCGAAGCGGACGTCGCCGAACAGATGGTCGTCCAGGAAGTAGAGGTGGCGGCCGGGCAGGCGCGCGATCTCCGCGAGGGCCTCGTCCACGCGCTGGGTGTAGAAGCCCTTGCCGCCCGCGAAGAAGGCCTCCTTGTAGCAGAAGTCGCAGGTGTGCGGACAGCCGCGGGACACCACGATCGAGTTGGGCACGAGGTAGAGGTGGCGCTTGATGAGGTCGCGCCGGATCGGGGGCAGGCCCGCGAGCGTGCGCACGCGGGAGCGATAGACCGGCTGCGGCCGCCCCGCGCGGTAGTCGGCCAGGAACTGCGGCCAGATGTCCTCGCCCGGGCCGAGGAAGATGCTGTCCGCGTGGCGGGCCGCCTCCTCGGGAAGGGACGTGACGTGCAGGCCGCCGAGGGCCACGTAAGCGCCTTTCTTCCGGTAGTGGTCGGCGAGGCGATAGGCGCGCCGCGGCCGAGGTGATGTAGACCTGGATCACCACGAGGTCGGGCTCGTCGTCGAGCGCGAGCCGCTCGACGTGCTCGTCCTGGAGCGAGACCTCGTCGTCGTTCGTCCAGGTAGCCGGCGAGCGTGGCCAGGCCCAGGGGCGGGAAGAGCGAGTACTTGATCGGGCGGAAGAACGGGCTCACCGCCTCGGTGAGGGCGGGGAGGATCATCTTCACCTTCACGGACGGCCGCCCGTGGGCACACCCAGGACCTGCACCGACACGGAGCGGCGCCGCGGCCCGTCCAGCTCGACCAGGAACACGCTCTGCCATTCGCCGAGGTCGACCTGCCCTCCCGCGACGTTCAGGCAGACGGAGGTCCCGAGGAGGAGCGCGCGGGCATGGGCATGCCCGTTGGGCTTCTCGTCCGGGGGCGCGTCTCTACGCGATTCGAGATCGTTGTGGCGGTAGCGCGCGCCCGCGGGCGCCCACCGCTCCAGGAGGTCGTGAAGGTCCTCGAGCAGGTGCTTTTCGTTCTCGTTGACGAGGACGGCGGCCGTCGTGTGCCGGCTCTGCACGACGACCATCCCTTCCTCCACCCCGGACCGGCGGACCCGCTCCGCCACGATCTGCGTCAGGTCGACGAACTGGACGGCCTTCTCCGTCCGCAGGTGAACGAGGTCACGGCAGGCCCGAACGGCAACTCCCTCCTGTACTCTTACGAAAAGGCTCGCGGCCACTCTGCCCTCCCTTGCCGGCGCCGAGGCGCTCGCCGCAGAAGGTGGACGCGCGGGGTGAGGGAGACTTGACGGGAAGGTGAGGGTCGGCTGAGCGCCCTCAGGAAAGGGCGGACCGGGGCCGGCGGGTCAGGCCGAGCGCGAGACCGCAGCCGAAGAGCAGGCCCTCCCCCCCGCTGATGACCACCCGGGTGACGCGGCCCGGCTCGTTTTCGCCCAGCAGGCGTGACAAGGGAGCGAGGCCCACTTGCGAGCCCGGGAAGGCGTGGGCCACGAAGTCGAGGCTCATCGCGCCGAGGTAGCTTCCGGTCGCGGCGAGCGCGACCGCCGCGGCGGAGCAGCACAAACCCGTGACCAGCACCGCGAGCGTGCGGGCCCGTCCCCGCGGAGCGGCCATGCCTCCTTCGGCCCGCGGTGTCGCGAGCGCGTAGCCGAGGCCGGCGGCCTGCGCCCAGGACGAGGCCCTCGAAGCCCCCGCGCGGTCGGGGAGAGGTCGCGGCCGAAGAGGCTCTGGATCGTCCAGAGAGCCACGAGGTGCGCGCACATGCCCACCGCACCGCCGCCCACTCCTCCGAGGATGACGAGGGCGGCGGTGCGGTACGAACGGACCAGCGCCTCCGCCGCGGCCAGGCCCGCTCCCACTCCCGCCGCCCCAAGACCTCCCACGGCCAGCCCGACCAGGCCCAGGACCGCGGGCACGCCATCCGCGGCGCGCGAACCCGGCCCGAAGCGGAGGACGAGCCCGCCCAAGATCCCGGCCAGGAGCCCGGTGAGGGCTCCGCCCGCGGCGGCCCCGGCCCAGCGGCCACCCGCGAGCCGCAGGGTCCGCCGGAAGCGCAGCCACAGCAGCCACCCCAGGATCGTGGGCAGATCCGGTTGCCCGAGGAGCGGCACCGGGCCGGCCCCCGCCACGTCCCATCGCGCATCGCGGAGGAGCGCCCGGGCCCGCGCGCGGCCGGGGTGGTGGTCGAGCCGCGCCAGCGCCTCTTCGGTCCCGAGGGCGTGAAGGGCCTCCGCGGCTTCACGCCGCTCCTCGTCGTCCAGGGGCCCGGGTGCCATCAATCGCTCGAGTGAGCGCCGCGAAGGGGTCAGCTTCGGACCCGGGCGCGGGAGCGGCGGGCATCGCCTCCGCGCCCGGGTCCGATGACTGGTCGGGCTGCTCGACGACGTCGGGGAAGACGAATCGGTAGCCGTGACGGGACACCGTACGGATGAAGATGGGCTCACGGGGATCGTCCCCGAGCGCCCGGCGCAGGGTCCGCACCGCCTGGCTGAGCGCGCCGTCGGAAACGACCACGTCGCTCCACACCGCGTCGAAGATCTCCCGGCGGTGCACGGCCTCCTCCCTCCGCTCGACCAGCAGGACCAGCAGGTCGAAGTAGCGCGGGATCAGGGGGATTTCGCGACGGTTCCGGAGCAGCAGCCGGCGGGCCGGGGAAAGCGTGAAGTCGGAGAAGACGTAGCGGGGCCGCAGGGCGGGGCTCACTGCATGACGATAAGGCCAAGCGCCCCCCCCGGGTTAGTATCCGCGCGTGTCCGGCCCTCCTCCCCCCGCCGCCACACGCCGCATCCTGGGCCTTCCGTGGCCCGCCCGGGTGACCGACGCCGAGCGCCGATCGCTGATCGCGGGCGGCCTGGGCTGGATGCTCGATGCGATGGACGTGATGCTCTATTCCCTCGTCCTCGCCCATCTCATGGCCGACCTGGGGATGGACAAGAGGACGGGCGGCCTCCTGAACTCCCTGACCCTCCTCGCCTCCGCATTGGGGGGCTTGCTCTTCGGCTTCCTTGCCGATCGCATCGGGCGGGCGCGGGCGCTGATGCTCTCGATCCTCGTCTACTCCGCGGCGAGCGGAGCGTGCGGGCTGTCGGAGACGATCGTCCAGCTCGCGATCTTCCGCTTCCTGCTCGGGCTGGGCTTCGGCGGGGAATGGACGACCGGCGCCGCCCTCATCGCGGAGACCTGGCGTCCGGAGCACCGGGGCAAGGCGCTCGGCCTCATGCAGTCCAGCTGGGCCATCGGCGAGATCATCGCGGCCGCGGTCGTGGGCCTGGTCCTGCCGCGCTTCGGCTGGCGCGCCGTCTTCTTCGTGGGGATCGTGCCCGCCCTCCTCGTGCTGTGGATCCGCAAGGACGTCCCCGAGTCCCCGGTCTGGCTGGAGAAGGGACGAGCCAAGGAGGGCGGCGGGCTCCGCGTGCTCCTCCGACCCGACCTTCGCCGCAACGGCCTGCTCGCCACCGCCATGAACGCCCTCGGCATGTTCGGGTACTGGGGGCTCTTCACCTGGATCCCCGCCTACCTCGCGCTGCCCGTCAGACAGGGAGGCCGGGGGCTGAACCTCCTCACCACGACCACCTGGCTCATCGTGATGGGCATCGGCAAGTGGCTGGGCTACGTGCTGTTCGGCTTCGCCGCCGACGCGTTCGGCCGGCGGAGAAGCTACGTGGTCTACCTCCTCGTCGCGGCCGCGCTCGTTCCGCTTTACGGCATCGCGACCCGGCCGGTCTGGTTGCTCATCCTCGGCCCATTCGTGGCCTTTTTCGGCACCGGCTTCTTCTCGGGATTCAGCGCGCTCTCCGCGGAGCTCTTCCCCACCGAGGTGCGGGCCACCGCCATGGGCTTGAGCTACAACGTCGGCCGCGGGCTCAGCGCCGCCGCCCCCTTCGTGGTGGGCGCCCTCGCCAACACCTACGGTCTGGGGCCGGCCTTCTTCCTCCAGGCTGCCGCGTTCTTCGGAGCGGCTCTCCTCGCGCTGGCGTTGCCGGAGACGAAGGGGAAGGTTCTGGATTGAAATGGCGGGAACCACTTAACGAACAACGGACCGGCTCGGCTAGAATCGCGTGATGCTCAGATCCGCGCGGCCCTGCGCCGTCCTCGTACTCGCAACCACGTTCGTGATTTCCCTCGTCCAGTGCGCAGGGCCGCGCGGTGGCAAGGCAGCGCGGCGTTCGAAAGAGCGGGTCTTCGTAATCGGCTTCGACGGGATGGACCCCACGCTCGCCCGCAAGTGGATGGACGAGGGGAAGCTGCCGAACCTGAAGAAGCTGGCCGAGGAGGGGACGTTCCGCGTCCTCGACACCACCCAGCCCTCGGAGTCCCCCACCGCGTGGGCGAGCTTCGCCACCGGGGTGAACCCGGGCAAGCACAGCATCTACGACTTCCTGCGCCGGGACTTCGATACCTACCTGCCGGACTTCAACATGATCCGCCGGGAGCCTCCCGAGTTCCTGTGGGGCTTCTTCCCGACGAAGCGGCCGCGGGTCGTCTCCACGCGCGGAGGCACGTCGTTCTGGGTGCACGCCGCGAACGACGGCGTGAGATCGGTGGTGCTGACCGTACCCGTGACCTTCCCGCCCGAAGACCTGCATCACGGCCAGATGCTGGGCGGCCTCCCCCTGCCCGACATCCGCGGCACGCTCGGCACCTTCTACTACTGGGCGACCGACCTCTCGTCCTTCGAGGAGGGGAACACGGAGTTCGGCGGCTTCCTGAAGCGGCTGCTCCTGGAGGACGGGCGCGCGGAGACGGTGCTCAAGGGGCCCGAGAACCCCATCCTCAAGCAGGAGGAGGCGGCCCTCAAGAAGAAGAAGGGGGCGGGGGGGCTGACCGACAGGGAAAGCGCGCGACTGGACGAGCTCGTCACGGGAAAGGACATCAACCTGCCCATGACCGTGCGGTGGAAGGAAGGCTCGGGCCAGGCCGAGATCGGGATCCAGGGGCAGAAGGTGACGCTGAAGACGGGGGAGTGGAGCCCGTGGGTGCCCCTGACCTTCAAGATCAACATGCTCATCCGCGTCCACGGCATGACCCAGTTCCACGTGATCGAGGCCGATCGCGAGCTGCGGATCTACGCCTCCCCCGTGAACATGGACCCACGAAAGCCGCCCATCCCCATCTCCAAGCCCGACGGCTTCTCCGCGGAGCTCGCGCAGGCCCTCGGGCTCTACCGCACCCTGGGCTGGGCGGAGTCCGCGGACAAGCCGCTCAACGAGGGCCGCCTCAGCGAGGCCGAGTTCCTCTACGACTCCGACCGCGCGATGGACGATCGCGAGCGCATCATCTTCGAGCGCCTGAAGCGGGACGACTGGGACCTGTTCGTGGCCGCGATCGAGACCACCGATCGCGTGTCGCACATGATGTGGCGGCTCATCGACCCTCGACACCCCATGTACGACAAGGACCTGGCCGCCCGGTACGGGGACTCCATCGAGAAGGTCTACCGCCGCGCCGACGACCTCGTGGGCCGTCTGCGGGCGAAGGTGCCCGGCGACGCCGTCTTCATGGTCATGTCCGACCACGGCTTCCACTCCTTCCGCCGCGAGGTGAACCTGAACACGTGGCTCGTCCAGAACGCCTACATGGCGTTTCAGGGCCAGAGCCGGGAGAAGACGCTCCAGGACCTGTTCGGACGCGGGAAGTTCTGGGAGGGTGTCGACTGGTCGAAGACGCGGGTCTACGCGGTGGGCCTGGGCCAGATCTACTTCAACCTCAAGGGGCGCGAGTCGAAGGGGATCGTCTCCGCGGGCGCCGAGTACAAGGCCCTCCAGGACGAGGTCGCAGGCAAGCTCGTGGAGCTCCTCGATCCCGACACGAAGGAGAAGATCTTCCGCGCGATCTACCGGCGCGACGACATCTACAAGGGCGAGTACATCCGGGAGGCGCCGGACCTGCAGGTGGGCTTCAACGACGGCTACCGGGTGGGCTGGCAGGACACCCTGGGTACGATCCGCCGGGCGGTCGTGGAGAACAACAACAAGAAATGGAGCGGCGACCATTGCGCGACCGCCACCGAGATCAGCGGGGGCGTGTTCTTCTCCAACCGCAAGATCACCACCGAGGAGCCGAACATCATCGACCTCGCCCCCACGATCCTCAAGCTGCTCGAGGTCCCGGTCCCCGCGGATCTGGACGGCAAGCCGGTGATGTGACGACCCCGAGGCGATGACCCCCCTCCTGCTGCTGCTCCTCCTCGCCCCCGCTGCACCCTCCCCTTCCCCGAGCCCCACGCCGTCCGCTCCGAGTGAGGCCCCGTCCCCGACCACGGACGACCGCTTGCGGCGGGTCCAGGAGCGGAAGCGGGCCCTGCAGCGCGAGCTCGCTCGCCTGCGGGGAGAGGAGAAGAGCCTGCTCGGGGAGGTGGAGCAGCTCGAGGTGCTGGTGCGCCTCCGGACCGCGGAGCTGCGCGAGACCCAGCTCGAGCTGCAGCGCAACCAGTTCCAGATGGAGGCCACGGGGAAGCGGGTGCGCGAGCTCGAGGCGAGCGTGGAGCAGACCCGCCCCCAGCTCGCCGCCCACGCGCGGGCCCTCTACAAGCTCGGGGAGCTGAGCTACCTGCGCCTGCTGCTGTCCGTGGACCGGCCGTCCGACTTCTTCCGTGGCTACCGCTTCGTGAGCGCGCTCGCCCGTCGCGACAACGAGCGCATGGCCGGCTTCCGCGCCGACCTCGTGGCCCTGACCGACGAGAGAGCGGAGCTGGAGCGCCGGACTCGGGAGGCCACCGCCCTGCGCGCCCAGCTCGAGGGCGTGCGACGAGGCCTGGAGGCCCAGCGCGAGAAGAAGACCGAGCTCCTCACCTCCATCGTGGAGAAGAAGGAGACGCACGCCGCCTACGTGGAAGAGCTGGAGCGCGCGGAGGGCCAGCTCCGGCGGCTGCTCGAGGGCCTGGAAGAGGGAGACGTGGCGGTGCCCGTCTCCGCCTTCCGGGGGCAGCTGCCCTGGCCCAGCGACGGGAAGGTGCGTTCGGGCTTCGGCCGTCACAAGCACCCGCGCTTCGACACCTACACCGTCCAGAACGGCATCGAGATCGAAGCCCCCCTGGACAGCCCCGCGCGGGCCGTCTACGAGGGGACGGTGGTCTTCGCGGACCGATTCCGCGGCTACGGTCTCATGGTCGTGGTCGACCACGGGGGGAAGCACCACTCCCTCTACGCCCACCTCGCGGAGACGAGCGTCGAGGTGGGCCAGAAGGTGGCGGGAGGGGACGTGCTGGGCACCGTGGGCGCGACCAGCGTCGAAGGACCGGGGCTCTACTTCGAGATGCGGTTCCAGGGAAGGCCCGAGGATCCGGTCGACTGGCTGAAGAGATAGCTTGCTATACTGCGGACATGAGTCCGCGAAGCCGTCTCCTCGTCGCCCTCCTCTCCACCGCCCTCATTGGATACGTCGCCCTGGGGTCGCTCCTGGGCCGCGTGCTGGGTGACACCAGCTACGGCCAGCTCGCCATATTCAACGAGGTCGTCCGGCTGGTGCTGGAAGCCTACGTGGAGCCCGTCAACCTGGACCGGGCGATGGCGGGGGCCCGGCTCGGCCTGGGCGACGCCCTCGACGGAGACAGCGGCTACCTCGATGCGGAGGAGTTCCGCCTCTACCAGCAGCCCTCCCGCGAGATGGACGCCGACATCGGCGCGGTGCTCACCCGCCGCTTCACGTTCCTCATGGTGGTGTCCACCCGCGCGGGCTCGCCGGCGGAGAAGGCCGGCTTGCGCACCGGCGACATCCTCAAGAGCATCGACGGGCGGCACTCCCGCCCCTTGCAGGCCACGACGGGACAGCGCCTGCTCCGGGGCGCGCCCGGCTCCGTGGTCAAGCTCGGGATTCTCCGCGCGGGCCAGGACCCCTTCGAGGTGTCGGTGGTGCGGGAGCGGATTTCCCCCGTTACCCCCACCGCCCGCGTTCTCGAGGACGGGACCGGGTACCTCAAGGTCGCCGAGTTCTCGCCGCGGGTCGCGGACGAGGTGCGCGGCGAGGTGGAGTCCCTGAAGCGCGGGGGCGCGCGACGCCTGGTCCTGGACCTGCGCGACTCCGCCTTCGGACCGCCCGTGGAAGGCACGAAGGTCGCGGAGCTGTTCCTGAAGGGCGGGGTGGTGGCCAAGCTCTCGGGGACGAAGGTCCCCGAGCAGGTCTTCACCGCGGACCCCGCACGGTCGATCTGGGATGGCCCGCTCGCCGTGCTCGTGGACGCGGGGAGCGCGGGGGCGGCCGAGATCGTGGCCGCCGCCCTGCTGGATGCCGGCCGCGCCCCCGTGATCGGAGAGCACACGTTCGGCCGGGCGGGGATCCAGAAGGGCGTGCCCTTGCCCGAGGGCGGCCTCGTCCTGACCGTGGCCCGGTACTCCTCGCCGAAGGGAACCGCGATCCACGGACGGGGCGTGGAGCCGAGCGTGCCCGTGGCCAGCCGTTCCGAGGAGCTGGCCGAGGGCGAGGCTCCCACCGATCCCGTGCTCGAGAAGGCCCTCGAGGTGCTGCGCACCGGGGCCGTGGTGAAGAAAGCCGCCTAGGTCACTATCTCCCGGAGCTCCTTGCCGGCGGAGAACTTGGGGACCCGCCGGGCCGCGATCCGGATCGGTGCGCCCGTTCGTGGATTGCGCCCGTCGCGGGCGCGCCGGCGGCCCACGCCGAATGTCCCGAACCCCACGATCGTGACCTTCTCGCCTTTCTTGAGCGCCCTTTGCACGTTGTCGAGGAAGGCGTCGATGGCGCGCGTTGCGTCCGCCTTGGTGAGCCCCGCGTCCCTGGCCACGCGGACGATCAATTCCGCTTTGTTCATCACCCGCTCCCTGACGTCTGGCCTCGCATCCCGGAGGGTGGGGTGCGGGGCGTCTTCTCGCCGACGCGCCCGGAGAGCGGGGCGCGCCGCTCCTTGGCGCGGACCAGGAACACTACGGCTTGACCTCGAACGACGTCTCGATGGTCTTGTCCTTGTTGGCGACCTTGTCGATGAGGCGAAGCTGGACGACGTACTTCCCGGGCTCGTATTTCTCCAGCGACACCGGGCCGACCACGCTGCCGCCCACGGGAGTGTCGAAGACCAGCGGTTCGGCCTTGGCCACCGGCGCCTTCCCGTCCTTGAGCACGCTGAGGATGACCGTGCCTGCAGCCTTGCCCGTGGCCGGGTCCACCTGCGCGTCGTAGAACTGGTAGAAGAACGCGGGCGAGTCCTTCCTGGTGAGGGTCTGCCCGAAGTAGGGGATGAGCCGGGCCTGGGGGAGCTCGAAGGAGGCGAACGGGTGCTGGGTGTCCGTCTTCGACCCTTCCGGGACGTCTTCCACGCCCTGCAGCATGATGAGCGTCGCGGTCACCTCGGCCTTGCTGAAGTTCGGGACCTCCACGGGGATCGTGGCCAGCGACCCCTTGCCGTTCTTGTCGTCTAGGGCGCCCGCCTCCACCGTGTACTTGCCCGGCTTGAGCTGCATGCGATAGGACGCGACGAAAGAGCCGTCGGCGGCGACGTTCGCCGTCGCCGGCTGCTCCGAGAAGGCCGCCACCTTGCCCTCCTCGTTCACGGCCTGCGCGGCCACCACCACCTTCACCGTCTTCTTCCCGCCCGCGTCCGCCACCGTGAGAGTGCTGGCGTCGCCGCGCACGAGGCCGAGGAGAGCGGTCCCTCCGTCCTGGACCTTGAGGAACGTGGCCTGGGTGGCCATCGGGAAGTCCTGGCGGGGCGTCTTGAGGAGGGCCTGGGCGGGGGAGGGCTTGGGGAGCTGCTCGGCGAGCTTGACCAGGTGCTTGTCGGGCCCGAACTTGTAGCCGATGTTGGGCTGGGCGATCTTCGCCTCCGCCACCCGGTTCAACTGCTCGTTGAACCCGGGGGGGCCGCTGCACTCCGCGTTGAAGGTCATCTCCGCCTTGCCGCCCTGGAATGTCTGGCCGGGCCGATCGCGATAGGTCCAGGTCTCCGGCCCGCGCGCGCCGGTGTCGCCCCCTATCTCCTTCTTCACGTCGTCGGGCTTGCCGAGAAGGATCAGGGTCCGGCCGCAATCCGTGTCCGCCCCCTGACGGCCCGGAATCTTGATCTGGGTATTCGCCAGGTTGCGCGTGCTCAGGTACTGCTCCTGGAACTCGTTCTCGGGAGTCTCGAGGTTCGGGTCGCGACGCGCCCAGAAGATCTTCTGGAACTCCTGCCGGTCCGCCTTGTCCTTGAGGTTCTTGTAGGTCTTCTCTTCGTCCGGCAGCATGATCGGCCGGACCTCGTCCAGCCAGCTCTTCTCTTCCTTGTCGAGCTTCTGGGCACGGGCCACGACGGGAGTGACCACGGCCAGACCCAGGATGAGGGCGACCTTCCACGGCGTGCAGCAGGACATGCTTTTGGCTCCTTGTCCGAAGGGCGCGATTCTATGGCCGTCGGGCCCCGCGGTACAAGGGCCCGGCACCCCGCGCCGGCCGGTCGTGCTAGTCTTGGGGGAATGCTGGGAAGAGCGTCGCGGGGCGTCGTCGCCCTCCTCCTCGTCCTGGCCGCCGTCCCTGCCCTCCCGGCTGGCCCTCGACCGCGCCGCGTGTCGCGGACTCCATCCCTTCCGCAAGTCATCGTGCCCGCGGACGCCTCCGAGCGCGATCTGCTCGTGGGGGAGGCGTGTCGGCGCGCCCTGGGCGCGACGGGGGGGGCGGCGGTGGCGATGGACCCGTACACCGGACGCGTGCTCGCGGTCGTGAATCCCACGAACGCGCTCTTCCGGGCCTACACGCCCTGCTCCGTCTTCAAGACGGTGGTGGCTATCGCCGGGCTGTCGGAAGGGATCATCACGCCGACCACGGTCCACAACTGCCAGAAGGGCTGCTCGATGTGGCCGGGCCACGGCCCCGTCGACCTGCGGCGCGCGCTCGCCGTCTCCTGCAACCCCTACTTCGAGTGGGTCGGAGAGAAGCTGGGCTACGAGAACATCCGGCGTTACGCGCAGCTCCTGGGGCTGGGCGAGGTGTCGGGCATCAACCTGACGGGCGAGACGGCCGGGCGCGTGCCCGCCTTCGTGAAGCCGGAGCTCGTGGGCCATCTTTCCAGCCACGCGGCGGGCATCGAGACCTCGGCCGTCCAGCTCGCCGTGCTCGTCTCCGCGACGGTCAACGGCGGCATCGTGTTCCAGCCGCAAGTCGGCGGACCTTCGGGCTTCGTCCCCAGGGAGCGCTGGCGGCTGCCCGAGGGGACGCGGCTCGACGGGCTCGCCGAGGGCTTCCTGTCCGCGGTCAACGAGGGAAGTGCGACGGGCGCTTTCGATCCGGACGTGATCGTTGCCGGCAAGACCGGGAGCTGCTCCAGCCTCGGCTGGTTCGCGTCGTACGCGCCGGCCGACCGGCCCTCGATGGTCCTGGTCGTGTTCCTCCGGCGCGGGAGCGGACCGCAGGCCTCCGGGGTCGCGGGACGCATCTTCCAGGAAGTCTTCCGTCCCGTTCGCGATGGCCTCGCCGCCGCCGGCGGCCACTGATCCAGCGGCGACAGGCGTCCCTGCCGCTCCGCGTCGGGCCTCGCGCTCCTACGGCCGGGGCAGCTCGATCGTGAGGCTGCGCGAGGTCCCGGGCTGGAGCTGGACGTCCCGCTCCTCCGTGCGGAACCCGGGTCGCACGACCTCGATGCGGTGCGGCCCCGGAGGCAGGATGAGCTCGCCAAGCTGCCCCGCCGGGCCCTGGAACTGGCCATCCAGGTAGACGGACGCATCCGCCGGGCGCACGTCGAGACGGAGCCGGCTCGCCCCCGGCCGGTAGGGCTGCTCGCCCCCTCGACTCTCCGGAGCGGGGCCCGCTTCGTCCTTGTCGTCGCCCTGGTCCTCGGGGCGGCGCTCGCCCATGTCCTCACGCCCGCCCCGGCCGCCGGTCAGATCCTCGAGAGTCTCCGGGCCCGTGCCCTTCTCCAGGTCGTGTTCGATCTTCAGGGTCTGTCCGGGCAAGACGTAGACGAGCATCCGATGTGTCCGGTAGCCATCGAGCTTCAAGGTGATCTCGTGGCGGCCCGGGGAGAGGTAGAGCCGCTGGAACATCCCGTCGAAATCGTCGGCGACGCCCGCGTAGTAGCCGTCCACGTAGACGCGGGTCTTCTCCGGGTCCACGAAAACGCGCACCGCGGCGGTGTCCCCGCCCGTGCGATAGGAGTAGTAGGCGGGGCCGGGCCCGCCGTAGTAGCCGCCGTAGGGCCCCCAGCCACCGCCGTCGTACGAAAGGCCGTAGTAGTACGAGGGCCAGTACGGGTAGTACCAGCCGGGGTAGTAGCCCGGATAGTAGCCGGGATAGTAGCCGGACGCGGGCCAGGAGCCCGTGCCCGTGCCGGCGCGCGGGTGTCGACGCTCCGCGGTCGTGCGGCCGTCGGAAGGGGCCTGCGAGCTTCCGCCGGTGCTTGCGCTGGAGCCGGACGAGCCACCGGACGAGCTGGAGTGAGCGCCGCTGGAACCGGAGTGGTGGGAGCCGGCAGAGGACGAGGACGGCGAAGACCCGCCATCGCGCCGCCGGGCGTTGTCGGCGCGCGCGGGAGCGACAAGGAATCCTGCGGTGAGGGCCAGTACCAGTAACCGGACACTCATCTCTCCCTCCCTCTCCCTGAGGCTCATGCTACCCATGGAGTGAGCAAGACACATGCCCACCCCCATCGCTGTGCAAGGTCCATCCTTGCGCCATCTTAGCGCTTGCCCGCTCCCGGTGCGCTGTCACTGCCGAAGGACAGCCGGTCGCCCGCTCCGGACTATACTGGCCCGTTGCGCGACCAGACCCGCCTATTGGTCTCGTGCGGGGAGCCTTCGGGTGACCTCTACGGGGGCGAGCTCCTGCGCCACCTCCATCCGTTGGTGCCGGGCTTGACGGCCTTCGGCCTGGGCGGGGACCACGTGCAGGCCCACGGTGCTCTTCTCCTCGCTCACGTTCGCGACCTGGCCGTGGTCGGCCTGCTCGAGGTCGTGCGGCACCTGCGGCGGCTGCGCGGGATCTTTCGACGGGTGCTCGACGAGGTCGATCGCCAGCGGCCGGACCTTGCCGTCCTCGTGGACTACCCCGACTTCAACCTGCGGCTCGCCCGTGAGCTGAAGCGACGAGGCGTGCCGGTCGTCTACTACATCTCTCCCCAGGTGTGGGCGTGGCGACGCGGGCGCATCCGCGCGATTCGGGAGACCGTGGCCCGCATGCTCGTCATCTTCCCGTTCGAGGAGCGAATCTATCAGGCAGAGGGCGTCCCGGTCACGTTCGTCGGGCACCCCCTGGTCGATCTCGTGCGGCCGGCCCCGGACCGGGCGGCGCTGCGCGAAAGCCTCGGCCTCCGGCCCGCCGCCCCCGTGATCTCGCTCCTCCCGGGCAGCCGGCCCCAGGAAGTCGCGCACAACCTGCCCCCCCTCGTGGGAGCCGTGGCGGAGATCAACCGCCGGCGGCCCGACCTGCGCTTCCTCCTGGCCGTCGCCCCCGCCCTCGATCGCGCGGCCCTTCGTGCACCCTTCGGCACCCTGCCCGTGACCGCGGTCCAGGGGCAGACCCTCGCCGCCCTGGGCGCGGCCGAGCTCGCCGTCGTCGCTTCGGGCACGGCTACCGTGGAGGCGGCGCTGCTGGGCACACCGATGGTCGTCGTCTACCGTGTGTCACCGGTCACGTATACGCTGGGACGGCCGTTCGTCCACGTGCCCCACTACGCGATGGTCAATCTCATCGCCGGGAGGAGCGTCGTTACGGAGCTGATCCAGGCGGACTTCAATCCCGCGAGGGTCGCGAGCGAAGCCCTCGGCCTGCTCGACGAACCGGGGCGGCTCTCCCGGATGCGCAACGACCTTCTCCTCGTCCGAAACCGGCTGGGAGAGCCGGGGGCATCCGCCCGGGCGGCGGAGGCGGTCAAGAAGGAATTGGCCTGTCAATAAAAAAGCTTGACAGAATAGGGGGTTGGGTGTGAAATTCTAAGGTACTTTCTAGGCGAGAGGCTCCACTCATGAAAAGGTCCGTCCTCGGCTTACTTTCGGCAACGGCCCTTCTCGCCGGGTGCCAGACGATCACCGAAGAGTTGCCCACCAAGCCCAGCGCCAACCCCTCTACCGGCCTGACGATTCCGATCCCGTTCTTCCCCCTGAGCGGGGCGACCCCTTCGCCGGCGGCGACGCCCAAGCCGAGTCCGACTCCCTCGACCGCGCCCACTCCCACTCCGGCACCGACCCCGACCCCCTCCGCCCCGCCCTCCTCGGGCGGCTGCGGCAACCCGCTCCCCGGGCCCATCGGCCGCGTAGACGCGAAGGTCCACATCCGGGGTCCGAACCAGACCACCCTGGACTCGACGCCGCTCGTGGGTCCCGACCAGGCCTACTGCGCTCAGGTCGGCTTCACGGACGGTCGGCGCTTCTGCCCCGTGCGTCCCGAGGGGAACCCCGAGCGATTCGCCTGCGAGCAGATGATCTCGGGCAAGGCCGAAGACACCGGCCGGTACGGGCCGACCTGGAGGCTTGACGGCGCGCTCTGCGATGGCGTCAAGTGCGCGAACCATCCGGACAACCAGTACCTGCTCTGGGCCTACAAGAGCGGTACCTACACCGCGTGCTTCCAGGGCATCTACTGCGGAGACGTGGTGGTCGACAGGTAGTCGGAACACGGGCCTTCCTTGACAGGCCCTGGGCTGCGTGTGACCCTGACTTTCGTGCGCACGTTCGCAGGCTCTCTCGTGGTGGCGGCCTGGCTGCTCGCGCTGTCGGGTTGCGGACGCACCGTCACGGAGGAGCCCCCCGTGGCACCCGGGCCCGTCTCGGGGGGTCCGCTGACCCCGGTCAACCCGATACCGGCCGCGCCCGCGCCGCAGCCCACGCCGCGGCCGAATCCGACTCCGACCCCCGACGACGTTCCTCCCGCCGGAGGGGGAGGTCCTCCCGCCTCGGGTTCCTGCGGGGCGCCGTCGCCGCCTCCGCTCGGGAGGATCCAGGTCGGCGTCCTGATCGTGGGGGCCGGCCGGCTCATCCTGGATTCGACGCCGCTCGTCGGGCCGGATGCCGGGTACTGCCAGCAGATCGGCTTCACGGACGGCCGCCAGTTCTGCCCGGTTCGGCCGGAGGGGAACCCCGAGCGTTTCGCGTGCGAGGCCATGATCATCGGCACGGCCAGCGATACGGGACGGATCGGGCCCACCTGGAGCGCCAACGGAGCGGCCTGTGTCGGGGGGGCGGGCAACCTGCCCTACTGCAACAACCACCCCGACAACCAGTTCCTGGTCTATGCCGTGGGAGCCGGGACCTTCCGGGCCTGCGCGACGAACGGCGTCTGCGGCGCGCTCGCCATCCAGTAGATCGCCCCGCTCTCAAGCAGTGAGCTCCGTTTACGAACCCACTTGACGTACTCTTACGGGCACCGAGCCTCTCGAGGAGGAGTCGGGGATCGCGGGGGTGTCGAGCATCCCATGACGCGGGGTGGAGCGGGGGCCGCGGCGTTGCTGGCTGTCTGCTTCGGCTGCAGCTCTCCGACGCCGACGAAGCCGCGCGCGTCGACACCCGCCTCCGCCGAGCCGGCCCCCACGCCGTCGCCCTCGCCGGGGTCTCCGCCCGCGCCGGTGCCCGAGCCGAGCTCAACGCCCGAGCCCGACATCGACCCTTCCGCCTGCCCGAGCCCGAAGCCTCCGCCGCTGGCGCGGGTGGACGTGAAGATCCTGATCGTGGGCGCCTCGAGGCTGATCCTGGATTCGACGCCGATCGTGGGCCCGGATCCCGACTATTGCAGGGCGATCGGGTACTCGGACGGTCGGCGTTACTGTCCGCCGCGACCGGAGGGAGATCCCGAGCGCGCCGACTGCGAAGCGCTCCTCGTCGGCCACGCCACCGACACGAACCGCTACGGTCCCACCTGGACCGCGAACGAGAGGGCATGCGTGGAGGGCGCGACCCGGCCCCCGTTCTGCGGGAACCATCCCGAGAACCAGTTTCTCGTGTTCGCCTATGGAGCGGGCATGTTCGAGGCGTGCAGCCGTTCCGGCGTGTGCGGGGGCGTCCGGATCCAGTGAGGACCCGCCCGCCAAACACTTTTGCTGACAACACGGGGGCGGCTTGCTAGAATCCGTGGGTTGCGGAGACGTCGCCTCCGGAGGTCCTAGATGGCCAAGAGGATCCTGGTCGTGGACGACGACGAGAACATCCTGAGTCTCGAGCGCACGATCCTCGAACAGAAGGGCTTCGACGTGACCGCGGCCGCGGGTGGGGCGGAGGCTCTCAAGCTCCTGGGCGAGCATCCCTTCGACCTCGTCCTCCTCGACGTCATGATGCCGGAGATCGACGGCTTCACGGTCTGCCGGAAGATCAAGGAAGATCCCCGACTCAAGGACGTCCCCGTCATCTTCCTGACCGCCAAGGGGGGCGGCGAGGCCCTCGCCGAGGGCTTCGAGTCGGGGGCGGTGATGTACATAAACAAGCCCTTCACCGCCAACAAGCTCCTGACCATCGTCAACACGATGCTCGAGTCGCGGGCCAGCTAGTCCGTCTAAAGGCTCTCGAACGTCGTCAGGCGCTTGAAGAGGCGGAAACGCTCGTCGATCTCGGGGCGGCTCAGTCGGAGCAGGCGATCCAGGCTGAAGGCCTCCACGCAGAACGAAGCGAGCGTGCTCCCCATGATCACGGCCCGGCGCAGGGTCTCTTCGTCCAGGACGGCGGCGCTCGCGAGGTACCCGAGGAAGCCGCCGGCGAAGGTGTCGCCCGCCCCCGTTGGGTCGAAGACGTCCTCGAGCGGATAGGCGGGGGCGGCGAAGGAGCCGGCTTCGGAGAACATGAGCACCCCGTGCTCGCCCTTCTTCACCACGAGTGTCGTCGGTCCCATCTTGCGGATGGCGCGCGCCGCCTTCACGATGTTCCACTCACCCGAGAGCTCGCGCGCCTCCGCGTCGTTCACGAGGAGGAGGTCGACCTTGGCCAGGGTCTTGCGCAGCTCCTCGGGCTTGCCCGAGATCCAGAAGTTCATGGTGTCGCAGGCCACGAGCCGCGGGCGCTCTACCTGCGTCCAGCACCTCGCGCTGGAGCACGGGGTCGATGTTGCCGAGGAACACGAACTCGGAGGCCCGGTAGCGGGCGGGGATCTTCGGCTTGAAGAACTCGAACACGTTGAGGTCGGTGCAGACGGTGTCGCGGGAGTTCAAGTCGTACGAGTACTTGCCCTGCCAGTGGAACGTCGGCTCCGTCCATGCGCTCGAGGCCCTCGAGGTCGATGGGACGACTGCGGAACGCCTGGAGCTCCTTCTCGCCGAAGTCCCTTCCCACCACCCCCACCAGGTTCACGGGGGTGAAGAACGAAGCGGCCACCGCGAAGAAGGAGGCACTGCCCCCCAGCACCTTCTCCGCCCGCCCGAAGGGCGTCTCCACGGTGTCGAACGCGACGCTGCCCACGACGAGGATGGCCTTCACTTCATGTACCGCCCGATGAGAGGAGCGAGCTCCTTCTTGACCGGATCGGGGACGAGCTCGGCGGGGGTCACGAGCGCACTCTGCAGCGCGTGCGCGCACTCGCAGTCGCGGGGGACGCCCGGGGTGAGACGACGCACCGCCGCTCGGAGCACGGCCTTGGCGGTGGCCGCATTCTTGCCGAGGTTGCCGATCACGTACTCCGCGGTCACGGTGTCGTGGTCGGGGTGCCAGCAGTCGTAGTCCGTGACCATGGCCAGCGTCGCGTAGCAGATCTCGGCTTCCCGGGCCAGCTTCGCCTCCTGCAGGTTGGTCATCCCGATGATGTCCATCCCCCAGGCGCGGTAGAGCTCCGACTCCGCGCGCGTCGAGAAATGCGGACCCTCGATGCACAGGTACGTCCCGCCCACGTGGTGGGTCGCCCCCGCTTCGCGGCACGACTCCGCCATCCGCGCGGAGAGCTGAGGGCAGAAGGGGTGGGCGAAGGCCACGTGGGCCACGAGGCCGCGGCCGAAGAAGGTGGACTTCCTCTGGGTAGTGCGGTCCACGAACTGGTCGGGGATGACCATGTGCAGAGGGGCGTACTTCTCCTTGAGCGATCCCACCGCGGAGACGGAAAGGATCCACTCCACCCCCAGGGACTTCAAGGCGAAGATGTTGGCCTGGAAGTTCAGCTCCCCGGGCAGGATCCGGTGCCCCCGCGCGTGTCGGGGAAGGAACGCCACGCGGCGGCCCTCCAGGGTCCCCACCATGAAGCGGTCGGAAGGCGGTCCGAAGGGCGTATCGACCGCGACCTCCCGAACCTCCGTGAAGCCTTCCATCTCGTAGAGGCCGCTCCCCCCGATGATCCCGATGTGCGCGTGCTCGCCGCTCATGGCCTCCCCCCGCTGGACGACTCCGTGATCCTAGCCGATCTCTCCCGGGTTGACAGGCGAGCACGGCGCGGGCGTAACATGGCGCGGTCGGCGGTCTCATGAACGTCCTGCTCCTTTCGATGCCGGACTCCTTCGAGCACATGTACTCGGGGGCGATCCGCATGCCCAACGGGGCCCTGAGCTCGCTCGCCGGGAACGTCGATCCCCATCACCGCGTGGCGGTGGCCGACCTCATCCTGGCCCAGGGACGCGTGCGAGAGACGGTCGAGCGCCTCCTCGACGATGGGCGGCCGGACGTCGTGGGCCTCTCGGTCATGACCTTCCAGCGCCGCACCGCCCGACGGATCGTCGAGATGGTCCGCCGCCGGCGCCCCTCGGCCCGGATCGTCCTCGGTGGATACGACCCGAGCCTGGCCCCCGAGGCCTGGACCGACGGCACCGCCGATTTCGTGGTGCGGGGCGAGGGCGAGCTGACGTTCCGCGACCTCCTCCGCGCCCTCGAAGAAGGAACGGGCTTCGAGGACATCCCGGGGCTCGTCTTCCGAAACGGCGAGGGATACGTGACGAACGTCCCGCGACCAGTCAACGGACTCGAGAATGGTCAGATCCGCCCGCCCCAACGGTCCTCTCGAGTCCTGTCGGGATACACGTTCCTGGGGCGGGCGGTGGATGTGATCGAAACCTCCCGCGGCTGCACGTTCGACTGCAGCTTCTGCTCGATCATCGAGATGCGGGGGCGCAACTTCCACACTTTCGCTTTCGCGCGCGTGCTCGACGACATACGCGACGCGGTGGCCCACGGGGCCCGGGCGCTCTTCATCGTGGACGACAACATCACGCTCAACGTCAAGCGCTTCAAAGCCCTCTGCCGCGCGATCGTGGAGGCGGGACTGAACGACGTCGAATACCTGGTCCAGGGCATGACGTCCTCCATCGCCCAGTCCGCGGACACCCTCGCTCCCCTCATGCACGAGGCCGGCTTCCGCTACGTCTTCCTGGGGATCGAGAACGTGCTGGAGCAGGACCTCGGGTTCCTGAAGGCGAGCGCGAAGAACGCGGCACGGGAGCACGGGCGCCGCACCGGCAACGCCACCCTCGCCGCGATCGACGCGATCCACCGCAACGGAATGTACGTGGTGGGCGGGCTCATCGTCGGCAACCCCGGAGACACGCGGGAAGCGGTGGAGGCGAACCTCGAGTTCGCGCGCCGCTACGTGGACTGGCCCTACATCCAGCACCCCACGCCCTATCCGGCCACGCCCATGACCCGAGACCTCCAAGCGCGCGGGCTCATCGTGAGCGAGAAGCTGGAGGAATACGACGGCACCACCGCAGTGGTGCGCAGCGAGGGGCTGTCCACGGACGAGATCGAGTTCCTGCGCTGGAGACGCGAGCGCTGGATGAAGGTGCGCCACTTCCCCACCGCCCTCCTCCACAGCCCGGCCTTCGTGCTGCGCCACGGGCGCGCGATGATGGCTCACACCTTCCGCGGGAGCAGCTGGCGCTCGTGGCTGGGCCTGGAGGACGAGCGCACGGTCTTCGCGCGCTACCAGGCCATCCGGCGGCAGGAGCGCGAGTCGGTCGTCTGAATTTCGCGACCCCCAACTCTCCGGGAGGTGTGCGCGGTCACTGCAGGCAGGGAAGAAATCTGTTTCTCTGACCCGGATGTTGTTGGCCCGCACTACGGTAGCCCTCCTCGCGATCGCACTCCTGACCGGCGCCGCCGCCCAATCCGAAGAGAGAGCCCCCGACCCGCTCGCGCCGCGCGAGCCCATCCACTCGATGGGACAGCCTCCCCTCTGGAAGAAGTACGGAGGGGCCTACTACAGCTTCGGCACGGACGACGGCGGGGGCGGGGCCGCCTACTTCGGTCTCTACAAGGACCTCCTACCGTCCGTCGCCGGCTTCGGGATGTCGGGCGAAGCGTACATGGGCGGCCTCGGCGGGAGCTCGGAAGGCGGCGTCCGGGCGCTCGCCGACATGCGCGGCCTCCTGTTCAAGACCGGGTTCGACCACAGCTTCCGCACCGGCACCACGGATTTCATCCTTTCCTTCGACGCGCCGCTGCGGCGCGGCGGCCTCTTCGGCAAGGGCAGCCACCTACGCGTCGACTGGATCCCGGGTCGCGGCAACGCCTGGCAGGTGGGCCTGAGCGTGCCTTTCCAGCGCAACATGGGGCGCACGCGCCCGCGCGACACGGAGGTGGACCTGCCCCGGCCCCGTCGGCCGCTTCCCCCGGCTTCGCGCGGCCGCGGCCCCGCGCTGGACGAGGCCCTCGGCCACGCGGGCGTCGCCGCGGACTGGGTGGCCCGGCTCAGCCAGGTTTTCTGGGACGACAGCCGCGAGGATCGCCTGAAGTCGCTCGAGCGGACGCGCCGCGAGATCGCGGCCTTCCAGGCGAGCCTCGCGGGGCGGGACGCGTCCGCCACCGGGGGAAGCCACCTCGCGCGCGAAGCCGAGGTCCTGCACGAGGAGCTGGCACGGGCCTTCGGCATCGCGGCGGGCCGCTCCGCGCGGGGCCGGCCGCTCCATGACCAGGCCCGCGCCGCCCTCCTCGAAGACGTCGTGCTCCCCTACAACCGGCTCTTCGGGCAATGGAAGCGGCCGGACTCCCTGATCGCGTTCGGGGAGCGGGCACGCGAACGCTTCCTGGCCGCGGTCTACGACGAGGGCCTCTCCCCCGAACGTGAGCAAGCCGTTCATGAGGTGTTCGACGCCTACTTGCGCCTTCTGGAGGGCGTGCGGGCGTCCCTGCGCAAGGCCCGGGGAGGAGACTCGCGCCTCGTCTTTCTCCCCCTCCCTCTCGTGTTGCGCTCCGGGGAGCACGACACCCAACCCGAGATCGACGCCCTCGTGGCCCGGGCCCAGGGCACGGCCTTCACCGGCGGCAACCGAGTGGCGTACATGAGCGGCCAGCAGTTCCAGGTGGAGCTGCTGCGCACGATCCACGAGACGGAGGACTACCACGTCCTCTGGCTCCACGACTACGACGGGGTGAACGCGGCCGGGGAGCCCGACCGCGTGGGGTTCGCGCAAGCGGTGGACGGATACCTCAAGGCCCTCACGAAACGGGTGCGCGAGTACGACGCCACCGGACGGCTGCCCGTCTTCATGATCCTGCTCGACCAGTCGTACTACGAGAGGAACCGCGGTCGGCTCTACATGGACCTGCTCGAGGATCCCCTGGGTCACCGCCTGAAGCTGGGCGCACGGTTCCGGGAGCTACAGGAACGGGCGGACCGGGCGCAGAAAGCGCTCGCGCAGGCGGTACGGGAGTCCCCGCGGCTCCAGGCGGAGGCAGCGCTTCGGGGACCGGGCTACCTGCGCGAGCGGGTGAAGGTCCACGTCAGCATCACGGGCCCCGTCGACTTCTCCTACCGGACGAGCCGGCTCGTGGCCCACCTGCCCATCGTCCCCGACACGGTCATCCGCGACCACCGGAAGATCGCCTTCCGGGACGTGACGGAGGCCGATCCCGGCCGGGGCGAGGCCCTCTACGCGGGGGTCGCGGTGGGCGAGAAGTACGCCACCGCGACCTGGGAGGATCGGGCGCTTCTCGCCCGCGGCCCCGCCCTCCTCACGCTGAAGGCCGCGGCGCGGCGCAATCTCCTCCAGAACGGCTTCCGGGAGTCGGAGATCCCGGCACCCTTGCGGCCGCTCTCCCCCCCGCAAGACTACGAAAGGCAGGTACGGGAGCTCGAGGCGGAGGGCGCGACCGCCAAGGCACTCGAGGCCCACAACGACCGCGGCTTCGCCCGGAAGGACGCGAGCATCGTGAACTCGATGCTCTACTCCCTCATGCCCCCGGGCAGCCTGATCATCGTCCCCAGCCCGATCTGGACGGACCCGGTGTGGGCGGGTCAGCTCGTGGGCGCGGCCCTGCGGGGGTGTCACGTGTACGTGGTCGCTCCTTCGCGGGACAACTCTCCGTCCACGGGCTTCGCCACCCAATCACGCAGCCGCGAGGTGTTCAGCCGTTTCTTCGAGATCCAGCGCGGGCTCGCCGCCCTGATCGCGGACGCGGGGGGAAGCCTGCGCACCGGTCTCTACACCCGGCGAACCGGGATCGACGCGAAGGCGGCCCGGCTCCGCGAAGTCGCCGAGGGCTACCGGAGTCATCCCTTCCTGAAGGAGGACTTCCCGCTCCCCGCCGCGTTCTTCGACGCCCTGGCTCGCGCCCCGCGCCTCATCGACGCGGCGAGCCCGGCCCCTTTGCGCGACGTGCGCGAGGGCGAGCCCAAGCTGCACCGCAAGACCCAGTTCTTCGCAACCCGGGAGTCGCTCCTGGCCCTGGCCCAGAGCCCCCCCGCGGAGCAGGCGTTCCGCGAGCCCCTGCTGCGCGCGGTGCGCGGCGGCTCCGTCGACCCCGACGAGCTCGCCGTCGTCGCCCCGGAGAGCGCCGGGCTCGCCCGCCGGCTCGTCGAAGCGCAGCGCACGCTCCCCCCCGACGTCCAGGAGCGCTCCGTCTACTACCTGACCGTGGGCTCCCTGAACAAGGACACACGGGGCCAGGTCCTGGACGGCGAGGTGCTGTACGTCGTCTCCGGCGCCTGGAGCCTCGCCGCCTACACCGACTTCGCCGCCCTGCTCGGCTCCACCACCTGGATCGAGAGCCAGGAGCAGCTCGACCAGCTCCTGCCCCCCGTCACCCACCTGAAGCGGCGTATCAGCCGTTGGGTCCGCAAGGCGGTCTAGGCCCCGAAGATCTGCGCGAGGTGGTGCTCCAGGTGCACGACGTAGTCCTTCATGTGATCGCCGAGAGTCCCGGGCTCGCTCGGACCCGAGCGGACCTGGTTCCCGTAGCTCGCCGGGGGCACGCGGGACATCACGTGGGCCAGGTGCCGGTTGTAGGCCCGCCACAGCTCCACCAGGGCTTCCCAGGGCTCTTCGTCGTACCGCTGGACGGCTACGAAGCCCACGCCGTCGTAGGCCGGGAACTCGACGCTCGCCGCGAGCTGCCCGCGCACGAAGCGCTGGTGGTTGTTGCCGGCGGAGTCGATGAGGTGGCCGAGGATCTCCTTCCTCGACCAGGCATCGGGAGAGCGCCGCTCCCGGCTCCCCGCCTCGCCGAGGGCGAGCAGCCGTCCGGGAACGGTTTGCACGAGCGATTCCAGTCGAGCGATCGTGTCCTTCATGCCGGGGCCTCCTGCACGACCACGCGGTTCCGTCCCCGCCGCTTGGCCTCGTAGAGCGCCTGGTCGGCGGCGGCGACCAGGGCCGCGGAGTCGCCCCTCTCCGTGGGGGTGAGCGTGGCGACGCCCCCGCTGATCGTGACCACTCCGGCCGCGGGCGAGTTGCCGTGGGGGACCCGCAAGGCCTGGACGTTCGCGCGCAGCCGTTCCGCGACGTTCGACGCCTCTTCCGATCCCACACCGGAGAGGAGCGCCGCGAACTCCTCCCCGCCGTAGCGCGCCACCAGGTCCCCCGCCCGACCCAGGGCGCCCGCGAGCGCCCCCGCCACCTGGCGCAGGCACTCGTCGCCGCGCAGATGGCCGTAGGTGTCGTTGAAGGCCTTGAAGGCGTCGATGTCGAGGAGCACCAGGGACAAGGGAGCGCCCGTGCGGCAGCCGCGCCGCCACTCCGCGTCGAGGACATAGTCGAAGCGCCGACGGTTGGCGACGCCGGTGAGACCGTCGAGCTGGGAGAGACGCTCCAGGGTACTGTTCGCCTCCTCGAGCTGGCGCGTGCGCTCCTCGACCAGGCGCACGAGCAACTCCTCGCGCTTGTGCAGCTGGCGGACGCGCAGGCGGTAGCCGAACAGGCCGCTGGCCCCCCCCGCGACCGCGGTGAGGGCGAAGAACCAGCCCGTGCGCCAGAAGTGCGGCTGCAGCCGGAAGGCCACGGAGACGCCCCCCTCGTTCCAGACCCCGTCCTCGTTGGCCGCCGTCACCACGAAGCGGTAGCGGCCGGGCGGGATGCGCGTGTAGTAGGCGACCCGCCGAGACCCCGCCTCCACCCAGTCGCGGTCCAGGCCTTCCACCTTGTAGCGGAAGCGCACCCGCTCGGGCACGGCGAGGCTGGGCCCGGTGTAGTGGAACTCGAAGCTCTCGCGATCGGGCGGGAAGTCGAGGCTGGCCGCGAGGGGGACAGGCTCGTCGTTGGCCCGCACCTGCTCGAGGACGACCGGCGGCGGGATGCGGTTGGCGTGCATCCGCTCGGGGTCGATCATCACCAGCCCTTCGATGGTGGGGAAGAAGAGCCGGCCATCCGGCATCGCGCCAGCCGGGGGGCTGGTTCGCCCCGTTGCACTGCTGGTTGCGCATGCCGTCGAGCTGCCCGTAGACCACGGGCTGGAGGGAGCGCCGCTCTCCCCGCGCCACCTCGTCCAGCTCCTGCTTGCCCACGCGGAACACCCCCTTGTTGCAGCTCATCCAGAGGTTCCCGCGTCCGTCCTCGAGGATCTGGAAGATCGCGTCGTCGAACAGGCCCTCGGCGGTGGTCCAGCTGTCGATCCAGCCTTCGCGCAGCCGGTTCAGGCCGCCCCCGAACGTCCCCACCCAGAGCGTGCCGTCCGCATCCTCGTGGACGACGTTCACGATGTCCGAAGAGAGTCCCTCCTTGGTGGTGTACGAGCTGAAGGCGCCCCCCGAATAACGCACGAGGCCCTCGTCCGTTGGTGGCGATCCACACGTCGCCCCGGCGGTCCTGGTGCAGGAAGTGGACGACCTCGCGCAGGAGGCTCTGCCCCCCCACGGGAACGATGCGCCCCCGGTCCATCCAGACGAGGCCGCCGTCGCGCAGTCCGATCCACAGCCGGCCCTCGCGGTCGGGGAGGAGCGCGTTCACGGAGTCGGAGGGGAGGCCGTCGCGCGTGGTCCACCGGGTCCACCGGCCGTTCTTCAGCCGGTCCAGGCCGCCTCCGCGCGTGCCCACCCAGAGGGCGCCCTCCGCGTCCTGGGCCAGGGCCTGGATCGAGTTGCTCGAGAGCCCGTCGCGGGTCGTGAAATTGGTGAAGACGCCGTCGCGGAAGCGACTCAGGCCCCCGTTGCTCGTGCCGGCCCAGAGGTTCCCCTCACGGTCGCCCATGACCGGCCAGACGATGTCGGCGGCCAGCCCCTCGCGCTCGGTCCAGGTCACGAACTTCCCGTCCGCGAGACGGTTCAGCCCGCCGTCCTGCGTCCCCACCCAGAGGTTGCCCTCCCGGTCCTCCAGGATCTCCTGCACGATGTTGTTCGAGAGTCCCTCGCGCGTGGTGAAGACCTCGAAGCGGTCGCCCCGCAGGCGGGCGAGGCCGCCGTTCTCCGTGCCGACCCAGAGGCTGCCGTCCCGGTCCCGGCGGATGGCCATCACGGAGCGGCCGGGCAGGCCTTCGCGGGCGGTGTAGGCGCGCACCGACCCCGGCCCCACGCGGACGAGCGCGTCCCGGCGGCCCACCCACAGCGTCCCGTCCTCGTCCTGCCAGAGCGCCTGCACCGCGCCGCTCCCGGGGATGGGGATCGGCTCCCCGAGCTGGTCCTGCCGCATCGGCCGGAGCGACCCGTCGCGCGCCCCCACCCAGACCGTCCCGTCCTTCGCCGCGTGCAGGGACCCAACGAACCGCCCTGGGAGCGCGACGGTGGTGAACTCGCTTCCCCGCGCGCGAGCGAGGCCGCGGTCGGTGCCGACCCAGAGCACGCCCGAAGCGTCCTCGACCACCGCGCGCACGCGGTCGTTGGGGAGGCCGTTCGCCTCGCGCCAGGTCGTGAAGACGCCCTGCTGGAGGCGGGTCAAGCCCCCGCCCTCCGTGCCGATCCAGAGGTCGCCCTTGCGGTCTTCGCAGAGGGCGACGACCCGGTTGGCCTTCAGGGCCTTGGTGTTCGACTTGTCGAAGACCACGAAGCGGATGCCGTCGAAGCGGACGAGCCCTTCCTGCGTCCCCAGCCAGAGGTAGCCGTCGCGGGTCTGGAGGAGCGCCTCCACCGAGCTCTGGGGCAGGCCTTCCTTCGTGCTCCAGGACTGGAGACGGTACTGGGTGATGGCCCGCGAGGGGTCGAGCGCGCGCGCCGGCAGAGCGGCGAGGACGAGCACCGCGACGACCGGGACCGCTCTCAGGCCTCCTCCTTCAGCTCCAGGAGCACGCCCCCCGCCGCCTTCGGGTGGACGAAGGCCACTCGGCAGCCGCCTGCTCCCACCCGCGGGGTCTCGTCGATGAGCTGGACTCCCTGCGCCTTCAGGTCGGCCAGCAATTTCTCGATGTCCTCCACGAGCACGCAGACGTGATGCAGGCCCGAGCGCTTCTCCAGGAACTTCGCGATCACGGACGTGGGGTCGGTGGGCTCCAGAAGCTCGAGGTGCGACTCTCCGATGGGCAGGAACGCGGTCTTCACCTTCTCGGTGGGCACGTCGTGCACCGCCTCCACCTCGAAGCCCAGGGCCTTCCAGGTCCGCACCGCCTCCTCCATGTCCTTCACGGCGATGCCGAGGTGGTCGATCTTCAGGAGCTTCATGAGAGCCCCATCTTACCCAGGACGATGTCCACCGCCCGGAAGGGGTCCAGCTCCCGCCGGGCCAGGCGGTCCACGGTCTCGTCGATCTCCGCGGGAGAGAGGTGCGACCAGGCGTGGCGCAGGAGCCGCTGTCGGATCGCCTCCTCGAACTGCTGGCGGAGGTGGGCGCGCCGCTTCCGCAGCAGCAGTCCCGACGCGTCGGCCTCGACCCGGAAGGCCTCCACCGCCGCAAGCAGTTCCGCGGTCCCCTTGTCGTCCAGGGCGACCGTCTTCACGATGGCGGGGACGTGCCCATCGTGGGCGGCGAGCGAGAGCATGGACTGGATCTCCGCCACCACGCGGTCGACGCCCTCGCGGTCCGCCTTGTTCACGACGAACACGTCCGCGATCTCCATGATCCCGGCCTTCAGGGCCTGGACCTCGTCGCCCAGGCCGGGCACGAGCACGACCACGCTCACGTCCGCGGTGCCCACGATCTCGACCTCGTCCTGCCCGACGCCCACCGTTTCCACGAGGACCACGTCCTTGCCCGAGGCGGCGAGGACCGTGATGACGTGTCCGGTGGCCGCGGCCAGCCCTCCCAGGTGCCCGCGCGTGGCCATGGACCGGATGAAGACGCCGGGGTCGAGGGCGTGGGCCTGCATCCGGATGCGGTCGCCCAGGATGGCCCCGCCGCTGAAGGGGGAGGTGGGGTCCACGGCAACGATTCCCACCGTCTTCCCCTGCCGGCGCAGGCGGGCGGTCAAGCGGTCGACGAGGGTCGACTTCCCCGCTCCCGGCGGTCCGGTCACCCCGACCACGAGGGCGCGCCCCGCGTGGGGGAAGAGGGCGGCCAGCACTCCGGGGGCTTCCGGCCGGTCGTCCTCGACCAGGCTTATCGCCCGGGCCACCGACCGCACGTCGCCACGGAGGACGTCCTCGACGAGGGGCGGGCTCAGCGCACCATCCCCCGCAGTCCGAGCAGCTCCCGGGCGATGACCAGCCGCTGCACCTCGCTCGTCCCCTCCCCGATGGTGCCGAGCTTGGCGTCGCGCAGGTAGCGCTCCACCGGGTACTCCTTGATGTAGCCGTAGCCGCCGTGGATCTGGATGGCGTCGAGCGCGATGTGGACGGCGGCCTCGCCCTGCGAACAGCTTGGCCATGGACGACTCGGCGGTGTGCTCGCGCCCGGCGTCCCGGAGGGCAGCCGCCCGCCAGGTGAGCAGGCGGCCCGCCGACACCTGGGTGGCCATCTCCGCGATCTTGAACTGCACCGCCTGGAACTCCGCGATGGCGTGGCCGAACTGCTTGCGCTCCCGCGCGTACTTCATGGAGGCGTCGAGGCTGGCCTGGGCGATGCCCACGGAGAACGCGGCGATGCCGATGCGGCCGCGGTCCAGGATGCGCAGGGTGTCCACGAAGCCGAAGCCCTCCCGCCCGAGCAGGTTCTCCGCGGGGATGCGGCAGTCCTCGAACACCAGCTCCGAGGTGTCCGAGGAGCGCACGCCCAGCTTGTCCTCCTTCTTCCCGGAGCGGAAGCCCGGGGTGCCCCGCTCCACCACGAAGGCGGAGATGCCCTTCTTGCCCTTGGTCCGGTCCGTCACCGCCATCACCACCGCGGTGTCGGCGACCCGGCCGTTGGTGATGAAGGTCTTGGAGCCGTTCAGCACCCAGGAGCTTCCGTCCCGCACCGCGGTCGTCTTGGTACCGCCCGCGTCCGAGCCCGCGCTGTTCTCGGTGAGGCCCCAGCAGCCGACCTTCTCCCCCTTGGCCAGGGGGATCAGGTACTTCTTCTTCTGCTCGTCGCTCCCGGCCAGGAAGATGTGGCCCGAGCAGAGGCTGTTGTGGGCGGCCAGGGACAGGGCCACCCCCGCGTCCACCCGGGACAGCTCCTCCATGACGATGGCCCAGTCGAGGGTGGACATCCCGGAGCCGCCGTACTCCACCGGCCAGGCCACGCCCATGAGCCCCAGCTCCGCCGAGCTTGGCGAAGACCTCGCGCGGGAACTCCTGCTTCTCGTCCCACTCCCGCGAGTGCGGGGCGATCTCCGCCTCCGCGAACTCGCGGACGGTCTTCTTCAGGAGCTTCTGCTCCTCGCTCAGCTCGAAATCCAAGAATCCCTCCGCCGAGTGCGCCCTTCCGGCCATGGTAGACAATGGCCCCCAGGGCGGCAACCGGGGAGCCGTTTCGAGCCCACGAACCTTGACGCCTCCGCGCGCTCTCGCCTAACCTCGCGCCCTCCTGAAGCGTTGGCATCTCCTCGCCGGCCTCGGCGCCCTCCTCGCCGCCGCGTTCGTCTACGTGCTCATCGGCCTGCCCTCCCGGAGCGAGGTTCGGGCCCTCGCGGTGAAGAACCCGGGGGCCACCGCGCTCATGCGCCAGCGCGAAGCGGAGGCGCGGGCCCGCAAGCGCGCCGCGCGCGTCGAACAGACGTGGGTGGGGCTCGACCGCGTCTCCCGCCACCTGATCCAGGCGGTGATCGCCTCCGAGGACCAGAAGTTCTTCGGGCACGAAGGGGTCGACTGGCAGGCCATCCAGGAGTCGCTGGAGAAGAACGTGGAGAAGGGCCGGGCCTCGCGCGGGAGGGAGCACGATCACCCAGCAGCTGGCGAAGAACCTCTTCTTCGGCACGCAGAAGACGCTGGTACGCAAGCTCCGGGAGCTGGTGGTCACCCGCTGGATGGAGGCGGACCTCAGCAAGCAGCGGATCCTCGACCCTCTACCTGAACGTGATCGAGTGGGGGGACGGCCTCTACGGCGGCGAGGCGGCGGCGCGCCGCTACTTCGGCAAGCCCGCCTCCGACCTCACGCTGGAGGAGGCGGCGATGCTGGCCGCGGCCATTCCGAGCCCACGCCGCCTCAACCCGCTCGTCGACCCCGTCCGCAACGCACGGGCGGCCCGCCGGGTGCTCTGGCTCATGGCCCAGGCCGGCTACATCCGGCGCGAGGTGGCGGGCCTGGGCAGCGAGCCGCCTCCCGTCGTGGTGCCGGAGGAAGAGGGTGAGCCGCCCCGGGCGGGATCTCCTCCCACGGACCCGCAAGCCCATCCGGGAGAATCGCCCAGCCCGTCAATCGAGCCTGTGACCCGCGACACCGGCCCCCCGGGCCCCGGGGCGTAGTATTCGAACCATGGCTAGGAAGGCCCCAGTCGTCCGGGACTACATGACGCCCGACCCCGTCACCCTCGAGCCCGAGGACAGCCTGATGCGCGTCCTCGAGCTCATGCGGCTGCGCGGGGTGCGCCACATCCCGGTGGTGCTGGCCGGCGAGCTCGTGGGACTGGTGGCCGAGGGCGACGTGAAGCGCGCCGAGCCGTCGACCCTGTCCGACACCCAGGACCACTTCAACCAGGTCATGGAAGACACGCCGCTGTCCCGAATCATGATCCACGAGCCCCTCACCGTCACCGCCGACACCCCGCTTCTGAAGGCGGTGGAGACGCTCTACTCGACCAAGTACGGCTCCCTCCCGGTGGTGGAGGGCGGGCGGCTCATCGGCATCCTCACGGACAACGACCTCCTACACGCGCTCGTCGACCTCCTTCGCGGGGCCTGAGGCCGCTTCGCCGCGCTCGCCCGACCGGGCGAGGAGGATGCCCCCCAGGATGACCGCCGCCCCCAGCAGGCGCAGGCGGCCGAAGCGCTCGCCCAGGAGAGCCCAGGCGAAGACGCCGCTCATCACGATGTCCACGAAGATGTAGAGCGAGGCGTGGTCGAGCCCCTTGCGCGCCACCGCCCAGTTCCAGATCCAGAAGCCCAGGTAGAGCGGGAGCACGCTGGAGGCAAGCAGCGCGGCCCACACGGCGGGACCGAGGGCCCGCCAGTCCACGGCCGCGAGCGCGGGCCCCGACCAGACGAGAAGGGGGATCGTCCCCGCGATCATGCTCGCGGCCATGGACGTGCGCCCGGGATACCGGGCGAATACCGGCGCGCTGATCAGGCCGTAGGCGGCAAAGACGAGGGCGGCCACGAGGTTCAGGAAGTCGCCGAGGCCGAAGACGAGCGCGACCTGCCCGTGAGCCGGCTCCAGGAAGAAGAGGACCGCCCCCCCGAGGGCCGCGAGCACCCCGGCCCATTGTCGGGGTGACACCCGGGACCGCCCCCCCAGGCTCAGCAGGCCGAGGGCGAAGAGCGGCTCCGTCCCCTGTATCAGGTTGGAGGTGAACGCGGTGCTGCGATGGAGCCCTTCGATGAAGAGCACCTGATAGACGGCCACGCCCAGGAACCCCGAGAGCGCGAAGAGCGGAAGGTCGGTGCGCGCGACCCCCCAGGGCCCGCGGCCGGCGGCGACCACGAGGAGCGCCACCGCACAAACAATGAGGTAGCGGCCGGCGCTCAGGGCGGGAGGGGGCAGGACCCGGAGCAGGAGCTTCAGGGCCACCACGTTGAGGGCCCAGAAGACGCACATGGCGAGGAGGGCGGCTTCGATCGCGGCATCCCGCCGCCTGATCACGAGGTTGAACGAACGAGAGCGGCAATCGCCGCGGGCTCGGTCACGCGCGTGCGGCGGGCTCGATGTTCTTGTTCATGCGGAACACGTTCTCGGGGTCCCAGCGCGCCTTGATCTCGCCGAGGCGCTTCAGGTTCTTCCCGTAGGCGGCGGCGACCCGCTCCCCGGTCTCCTCCTCGGTCAGGAAGTTCACGTAGGTGCCGCCGGTCGAGAAGCGCTTCATGTCGCGCCAGGCGGCGCGCGCCCACTCCACGTTTGTCGCGTCGTCCTCCGGCTTCTCCCAGGAGGCGGTGATGTTGAGCACCGCTGCCGCGTCGCGGTTGCCGACCGCCGAGTGATCGACGGGCCGCTTCGCGATCTCGCCGCCGAGCTGGAACACGATCACCGCCGAGTGCGGCGAGGTGATGCGTCCCGCGTGCTCGTGGAGCTTCCCCAGCACGTCACTCTCGATGCCGGGCAGGTACTCCGACTTCCAGTAGTAGCGCCGCCCCTTCGGCTGCGTGGCGTCGAGCAGGCTCTGCAGGCTGACGTAAGGGCGCCGCTGGAGCACGTCGCCCACCGGCTTGCCGAGCGACTTGAGCGGCGCCAGCAGCTTCTCGCCGTCCTCCGGCTTTCCCGTGTGGCACGAGAGCACCATCACGATCAGCTGGCCGTGCACGTCCTTGGCGAGCCACGGCGCCGGTGGGGCCTTGCGCATGAGCCCGACGAGCGTGAGCTCGGGCGGCGCCTCCGCCGTGGTCTTGCGAAAGGCCTCGAGCACCTCGGGCGCGGACTCGGCCCGCCAGGCGACCGGCCCGCCGTAGATCTCCGGGCCGAGCGGGTGGAGCTCGTAGTCGATCCCGGTCACGACACCGAAGTTGCCGCCGCCGCCGCGCAGGGCCCAGAAGAGGTCGGCGTTCTCCTGCTCGCTCGCGCGCACCTGTCGGCCGTCCGCCGTCACGAGGTCCATCGCTCGCACGTTGTCGCTGGTCCAGCCGAAGCGCCGCGAGACGTAGCCGAAGCCACCACCCAGCGTCAGCCCGGCCACGCCCGTCGCGGAGACGAAGCCCAGCACCGCGGCCAGCCCGTGGAGCTGCGTCTCGCGGTCCACGTCGCCGAGCAGGCAGCCGCCCTGCGCGCGGGCGAGCCGCGCGGCGCGATCCACCCACACCCCTCGCATCAGCGAAAGATCCAGCATCAGGCCGCCCTCGGCCAGCGCCAGCCCGGCGATGTTGTGCCCGCCGCCGCGGATCGAGACCGGCAACGAGTGCTCGCGGGCGAAGCGAAGGCCGGCGATCACGTCGGACGTTCCGAGGCAGCGCGCGATCACGGCCGGCTTGCGGTCGATCATCGCGTTCCAGATCGCCCGCGTGTCGTCGTACCCGGGATCCGACGGCACCAGCACCGGGCCCCGCAGCCCCGCCCGCAGCCCCTGCACCAGGCTCGCATCGAGCGTCGTCATGATTGGCCTCCTGGAGCGTAGGTAATACCAGGGCGGTTCGCTCGTCAACAAGTCTCCTCGGGCCGTCGCGGGCCGTCGCGGGCGGCCAACCCCTGCCTTTGGCCCCCCGGCTCGCGCACGGCACAGTCGCTCGCCGACCGCCCCGGAGGTGCTCCGTCGCGCCGACCCCGCACAGCGCGCAGACTCCACCGCACCGTCGTCCACCCACGCTGTCGCCCCGCTCTACGCTACCTCCTCGCCAGCCCCCCGGCCGCGCCCTCCGCCCTCGTCCTCGTCACCGAGAACCTTGAGGCGTAGCACGCGGCTCTTCCAATACGGCGGACCACGACCCGGCGACCGCTGCGGCACCTCGGCCGCCTCGCCCACCGTGGCGAGGTAACGGGCGATGCTCGGGGGACCCTTGACCAGCGGCGCAGTCTTCGTCTACGCCAGCCTCGACAAGATCGCGCACCCGCAGGACTTCGCGCGGATCGTCTACCGCTATCGCCTCGCCGGTCCCACCGCCGCTCTCGGCGTCGTCCCCGCCAACGCCCTCGCGGTGGCGCTGCCCTGGGTGGAGGCCGTGACGGGCGTCTTGCTCATCACCGGCCTCTGGCGGCGCGAGGCCGCCGCCTTGGCCGGCGGGATGCTCGTGATGTTCCTGGTCGCGGTGAGCTACGTCCTGTGGCAGGGCATCGACGTCGCGCACTGCGGGTGCTTCTCGGTGAGCGGCGAGGGACGGTCCGCGGGCTGGACGCTCATCGCGAGCGACCTCGCCCTGCTCGCCGCCGCCCTTTACGTGATGCTGGTTCGCCCGCGGGAAGCGGCTAGGGCGGTGTCGGCATCCCAGCCAGTTCCCGCGGGGCGATAGCCTTCTCGCCTAGTGGCCGCCGGCCCGTCGAAGGGCGTTCTCCAGCACGTAGCCGGCCACATTGCGTCCGAGGGTCTGGCCGTCGTCGCAGGCGGAGCGGAAGTGGATGCCGGCGTAGATGCGGGCGTTCTTGACCTCTTCCAGGGCCCCCAAGAAGCTCCGGTACGAGCGGGTCACCCCGAGCATGTTGTCGGTCTCGATGCTGAAGCGGGTCATCTCGCCGAAGCGATCGGCCAGGATCGCACCCGCCGCGCCGCTCACGCACGAATGGCCGGACGGGTAATCGGGATGGTTCGGGGTGGGGAGCAGCGGCGTCCACGCCGGGTCCGGCACCGTGGCCGGGTAGGCGTCGGTGCCGGCTTCCCTGATCGCCGCCTGCGGCCGCCAGAAGTTGTAGTGGGCCTTGGCCTCCCAGCAGCCGATGACGGCGTCGGCCATGGCCAGGTTGAGGAGGGCGAGCGTGCGGGCATTCTTGACGAGCGCGCGTAACGAGTGCCCGGATCCGTGCTCGCGGTGGTCGCCACCGTGGTCGTCGTCGTCCTTCAGGAGCGACAGGGCGACCGCGTTCCAGATCGCGGGAGCGGTGCTCGAGTTCCAGAAGAACGAGAAGACCGTCTGGTCCCGCGACCGAACGGCGGTGCTGAGGGCACTACCCACGGCCTTCACCTCGTTGAAGTCCGCCAAGTAGCGCGGGTCCTCTAGACCGCGGTAATCGACCGGGCGAAACTGGGCGGCCCCCTCAATCACCCACGGCGCCATGTCGGCGAACTGCTCCGAGGCGAAGCTCGGCGGCGTCGTCGTCGAGCGCCAAACGCCTGGTCCAGGGAGGTTCGTGAATACGGTTGGGGGGTCGCTAAATCCATCCGTGCTGCGCCATAGGAGGATCTGTTCGGCCACGGACTTGCCCCACGCGATGCCGTTCGCGACCGCGGCCTCGCTTTCCTGCGCCCTGATCTGCTCGAGGGAGACTCGGAGGCGGGCATTGAGAGCGTTGAGCTGGCTTGGAAGCAACGCGGCGAGGCTGGTGTAGGCGGCCTGGGCGGCCGCGGCACGCGCCGAGGTGCCCGGGGGTGCCGCCGGCGCGACACGGATCGGCTCGTAACGCCCCTCGATGCCGTTGAGGGCATCGAACACCGACGCGGCCACAATGGCGGCCACGCGAGTCGAGGGTTGTGGAGTGTTGCCGACCACCAGGTTGAGCCGCCACAACTCCTCGTTCCAGGCGGTGACTTCGTCGGCGCGGGTGGTGGCGGTGGTCATCGCGACCACGAATGGGAGTACGAACAGGGAAGCACGCTTCATAGCACGTCCTTTCGGTCGAAACCCAGGGACCCGAGCCGGCGCGGGTTCAGCGAGGTGACGTCACTGATGATTGGGTGTCGCGGGGGGCGGTGCCAAGGTCCCGAGCGGCAGGGGTCCTTTTGGGAGCGACGCGAGCTTATCCTCGGCGAGGCCGCGGCGCAAGCGGTATCCTGGCCGCGGCCACGACTTACGAGGTCCGCCCTAAGGCCTCCGGAACATCGGCCGGCGCGAACACCCGCGGCTCCTTCCAACGCCCGCGCGTGAAGTCGGGGAAGGCCACCGCGCCACTGCCGCCCTTCACCGACTGCTCGGACAACGGAGCGGGCGCGCTCCAGGCGGCGTCGTCGTAGACGTCCATGTCCGGGGCCAGCCCCCGTGGAGGCACTGCATCAGCCGCCAGCTCATGACGTAGTCCATCCCGCCGTGGCCGCTCTTGCTCGCGACCTTCCTGAGCCGCGTCCAAAGCGGATGCTCGAACCGCTGGCGGTAGGGTTTCAAGGACCCCCACTCCTCGCCCTTCTGGCCGTCGAGGAATATGCCGGCGGGATAGTCGCGGAGAGCGTAGATGAAACAAGAGCGGTTCGCCAGTCAAGTCGGGCCGTCTCAAGTCGGGCCGTCTCAAGCCTCCTCGGGGCGGCCCATCCCGGACGCTTACCAACCGCGGCGGACCCTGGACGGGCTCGCTCGCCCTTCCGGAAAGGATCTTGTGTCGCACCCTCCGAACACGAGCCACGCCGTCCCCAGGAACCCTGCGCTCAGTTTCTTCGTCATTTCGACGTCTCCTCAATCCACGGCCCTCGGGTCGCTCCGTGCGGGCCCCTAGAGGAGGGCGCCGACGATCTTCTTCAAGATGTCCTTGATCGGGACCTGGGTGGAGAGCAGGACCAGGATGGGGATCAACGTCGGGACCGCGATGCCGATCAGCGTGGACTTCCCGAAGGGCACGACCTGCATCCGGCGGACCGCGTCGTAGAGGGCCAGAGTATCGGCCACCGGTCCGATCTCCGCGGCCTGCAGGAGCGCGTCGTCGGCCGGTTTCTCGCCCAGGATCCAGCGCCGGCGCACCAGGCGCCCGTGCTCGCCGACGAGCGCACCGTAGTCCAGGAGAGCGCGACGCTTGGCGGCGGCGAGAGGACCCGCGAGGGCCAGCAGAGGTGCTATGCAGAGGGCGACGACCAGCAGCACGAAACCTGTGAGCACCACCTTCAACGACTGAAGGGTGACGCCGTGGTACATCACGTCGTGGGCCAGGCGCGAGGCCACCACCGCCGAGGTGGCGAAGGCCAGCAGGCTGAAGGCCTTCGGCATGTCCTTCACGAATCCCAGGCCGCCCGCCCCGTCGGGATGGGTCGGCACGATCGAGAGATCGAGCCGGGCGATGCGCTTCAACAGCAGAAAGACCAAGACCAGGCGCCAGAGCCACACCGCCAGGAGGACGCTGAAGATGGGGCGGCTCACGTACAGGAACCACCAGCCTCCGAACCCGAGCCCGCCGCCTGAAGCACTAGATGCCCACCTCGCCTCGTGCCCCGCCTCCGATCCGATGGCGACTGGCTGGAGGATCGTCCAGGCGACCACGAGTACGGCGATCAGTACCCAGGGAAGAGTCCGGTCGCGCAGGCGGGCGATACTTCCGAGGACGCGGACGAAGGCCCCCCTCTGCCCGGGCGGGACCACTCCTGAAGTCAGGAAGTAGGGAATGAGCCTCGTGCTCACACGGTGAGCCATGGCCTCGCCCAGGATGAGCGCCGGAACGGCCAGCAGGAAGCGGACGTGCACGCCGAAGTGCATGACCAGCGGCTCGTCGACATGGCCCGGCAGTATCCGGCCCGCGTAAATAGCCCAGGCGACGAGGGGCAGCCATGTCAGCAGCGTGAAGAGCACGGCCCGGCGAACGACACCGAGGCTCCGCGCGGGGACCAGTCCCACCTGCCGCTGGAGCCGAAGCGTCACGTCGTCGACGAGGGACAGGTCGAGTGACGGATCGACCGACGGATCGACCGACGGCGTGCTCACGACGATCGGGCTTCGCGCTACTTCACGCTGTAGCCGCGACCCTCGAGGCAGGCGCCCCAGGACTTCTTGAACGTGTCCTTGGTCGCGGCGTCCTGGGCCTGGGCGGTCTGCTGCGCCTGGGCCTCGGCCTGCTTCCCGGCCTTCTTCTGTGCCCGGCGTCCCTTGGCCGCCCCCGCCGCGGCGCCCGCCGCCGCACCTTCTCCCGCGTCGAGATTGCCCTCGTCACGCACCCGGTCGTCGTCGCCGACAGCACCCACGGCGGCTCCCTTCGCCGCCCCGCGGGCTGCGCCTTTGACCGCCCCGCCCTTCGGTGCTTCCGCCGCGGGGGCGGGAGCCGGAGCGGCCGTGGGGTCGATCCCGGTCTGCTGCCGCGCCCAGGTGTAGCACTCGCTTTCGTCCTTGCCCTGCTGAGTCGCATCCTGGCCGGAGCCGGGATACACGGCGAGGCCCAGGGTCGCCGGCTTCATGGTGCCGGCCGGTGGTGTCGTCGCTGGAGCCTGGGCAAAGCCCGCGCTCGACCCGAGCGCCACGGTGACCACGAACGTCAGGAACAACGCGACCGCCTTCGTCTTGCTCATCATCTCTTGTTCTCCCACCTCGTCCGCGGCGCCGCCGCGGACCCTGCTGCGGTTTCTAGCCGTCGCTCGAGCGATCAGTTGCCGGAGCGGCGGAACAGGAACACAGCCACGATCACGACCAGGATGATCAGGCCACTCCACATCAGCCATGAGGTCCCTCCCCGGGCCGTCTCGGTGCTCGCCGGCGCCGTAGTCCCCGCCGCGGTCTCCCCGGCGGTCGCCGCTTTGGTCTCAGGCGTGGCCGCCGGCGCGCCCGCCGCCGAGCCCGTGGCGGCTCCGGAGCCAGTGCTGCCCGCAGCCGCCGCGGGCGGCGCCGCGGCCGCCGCCGCGGCGACCGTCGCCTCCACCTGCTTCTCGGTCATGACCTGGGGCGGACCCTCCGTGACGAAGGTCGCGGTGAGCTTGTCGCCCTCGTGCAGGTCCGACAACTGGACCGGCCGGGCGTCCTTGTAGATGCGGATTCCCCTCTGGTCGATCTCGCCCTGCGAGAACATCTTGATGCCGTCCTCGGTGCGGACGATCACGGCCCCCGCGCCGAGGTTCTTCATGACCTGGCCGTTCTTCACCTCCGTCACGTGGACCGGCTTGACGGTGGTGGTCGTGGTGATCGTCGCCTTCCCCTTCATTCCCGACTTGAGCTCCTGGAGGGGTACCTGCTTGTCGCCCATGGTGAAGCGGAAGTCGGCGGGCAGGGTGTACTCGTGGGTGCCGTCCGCCTCCTTCACCACCACGACATTGCCGTCGACCGAGATGATCTCGAACGTCTTCACCTGCTGCGTCGTCTTCGACTGGGCCTCGGCGGCGCCCGCCGCCAGGGCCAGCGCTGACGCAACGATGACGAGAATTCTCCACGTCCCGCAGATGGCTCGGAACATGTTGCTCTCCTTTGACCGGTCCCCGACCGGCTGGTGATTCACCGCCGGTGGGGAGGCGAGGGCCCGGCGGCATCGAACTCCGTTGAGCCCGGCCGGGGCACGCCCCGGCCGGGGGGGGCGACCAGAGCTTACCTGGGGGCGGTGCCCGTCACGACGAGATCGTGTGTGATCACGGTGACCGGCTCCTCCACAACCTTCGTCCCGGTGAGCTTCATCCCGGCACGAAGCTCCATCGCGTCAAGCTGCTTTCCTTCGACGCTGAACTTGAAGCCTTCCGGCACCTCGTACTGCTTGGTCTCGCCGCCTTGCAGTGTCACGATGATGCTCTTGGGAGAGGCCCAGAAAACGGTGCCCTGCGTAATCGTCGTGGTCCGCTTGATCACCGGTGTCTCGGTGGTGGTGGCGGTCGACGTCAGCATCGTGCCCAACTGGAGCTGGTCCAAGGTCTTCGGCACGCCGTCAACGATGGCCTTCCTCCCCGCCGGGACGTTGTAGAGCTTGTAGTAGCCGGCCGTGTCCTTCGCGATGAGCCAGTTCGAGCCCTTGGCCACGAGCTCTCCCTTCACCTGTTTCGTCGTCACGGTGGCCGGTCCCCCCGGTACGGTCTCCTTCGTCTGGGTCGTTTGTGCGGCGACGCCAGTCGCCAAGCCGAGGGCTGCGGCACCGACGACAAAGACCCGCCACATCTGGCAAGCTGGTTGCAGCATGTTGTTCTCCTTCAATGGGCCCCGACTGACTGTGACTCGTCGCCGGCCGGGGACCAGCAGTGGCAACGTCCGCGGAGCGCGATGATGGCAACATGGAGTGTCACCCACAGCGGGTCATCACGCCCCCGACGACGCAGCTAAACTCTGGCCTCGAGTGAGGGGTGGGTCAAGTAACAGCCGGGTAACTTACCGTAGCCCCGGGGAGACCGCGCTGATTTGTGTGCGGTGGTGCGTTGCTTGCGGCCCGCGGTGCGCCGGCGGTCCAACACGTAACTCGTTGCAGACACTTCAGGATCGGCCTCCAGGCCTCAACCGCCACCACGCGAAGCCTCGGAACCTCGGGTTTACGTTCTCCTCGGAATTTCCGCTCTTCCGACGGGTTGAGGCGATCCTACATGCCGACGGGTCTCGGGGCGCGCGTGCGCTCGAACGGTAGGCATCGCACGCCGTACTCGGGACGGATGGCGGGGTCCGGGTGATGAGCATGGGCACTCCTCAAAAGCCAGCGTGGATCGAAACCCGGACTTCCGTGGACGACCGTGTGAGGCTCCGCAAGAGCTCCACCTTGAGCGACCCACGCGCCAACGCGTACTGGATCGCAGGCCCGGCCCGGTGGTGGGCCGCGCCACCGTTGGCCAGGTACAAGGCATAGGCGCCTCCTAGATCCACTCGGGGACCCAGGTGCACCGACACCGTAACGGGGTTGAGGTCCAGCTGGCGCACCCCACGGTCCTGCAGAGGCTCGTACCACTCGATGTTCGCTGATAGCGAGAGCGAGGCGAGGGAAAGGGAGGGCACGAGATAGGCCTGGAGGTACGCACTGTCGGATGCGCCCGCGAGGGCGAGGCCCGTGATCACCGACTGACGGCCCCAGGCGATGCGCGAGAGGGCGCCGACGATCAGCTCGTTGTAGCCGGTCCGCGGGTTTTCCACGATGCCCATCACCAGGCCCACCTTGCCAAAGCCGTACGCAGCATAAAGAGACGACGCGCTGGCGGTGGCGTAGCGCGCGAGGAGGAAGCTCCGCGTCTCCAGGTGAAGCGGAGGGTCCGTCGATGCCTCCGCGGTCGCCGCCAGGAGGGCCGTGGCCAACAGAAGCCTCGCGGCGCACCGTGCTATGAGACGTCCCGGCACGGTTCGTCGCTCGCCACGTCGCACACGACCGAGGTCGTTCGCGCCTCGAACACCTCGACGGACCCGTGGAGGTCACGGTGCCCGAACGACGACACCGTCATTTCATGGCGGCCCGCGGGCAGCCGCTCGAAGCGTGCGACGCCGAACTCATCGGTCTTCGCTTGCCATCGCCTAGAGATGAGAACGTTCGCCCCCGCCACGGCCAGGCACGGCGTGGTGGAATAGACGGTCACGGTCAGATGCCCCCGGCCCTGCGGTGCATCGTCTCCGCGAGCCAGTGCGCCGCGCTCGACGGGTGGGGCGATGCCGACCAGCACGGCGAAGACCAGGGCCCAGCAGGCCTCCACGAATGGCTCCTTTCTGCAGACTGCAGGTCCGTACCGTAGCCTGCGCGTGCCGGCACCATCTACCCGTTTCCTGCGGTCAAAGTGCCTTGCTGTACCAACGGCCGACGGTCGCTTGGCGAGGCCGGTCCCGTGACGCTGGGCGACCGGGTTCGGATCACGGCTCCCTACCTGTCGCCCAAACGCATCGAAGGCACCCTGGCCGCGGTGGAGGGGGAGACGTTGACGGTCTATTCGGGAGCGGATGGCCGAACGGTCGGAGTGCCCCGGCCCCAGGTCACCAAGCTCGAGGTCACGAAAGGCAAGAAGTCGCACTGGCGTACGGGGGCTCGCATCGGTGCCGGCTGGGGCGTCGTGTTGGGAGTGGTCCTGAGCAATCCCCCCTCGTCTGCCCAGCACTTCGAGGTCAACGGAGGTGCCGTGGCGGCGGGCGTAGTGCTGGGTGCCTCACTCGGGGGGCTGATTGGCGCCGCCGGGGCGCTCATCCTCCTCGACAGCGTCACGGGCCGACGCCAGGAGCTCATGCCACCGGGAACACTCCCCCAGGAGGGGAGCTGGACGACCTTCAGCATCACCCGCGACGGGCGCGACGAGCGCGACTCCGTGGGGATAGAGTCCGGCACAGGTTCCCGTCGGTCGCCGCCGACGAGACCCTGCGCCGTAAGGTCAGGGCTTGGGGGCCTTGCCCGTCACCGCCACCTTCGTCGAGATCTGGGTCATGGGTTCCACGATCATGTTCGTGCCCACGATCTTCATGCCCTTTTTCAGCTCGCTGAGCGAGGTCGGCTTGCCGTCCACCGTGAACGTGGCGGTGTCGGGCAACGTGAACTGCTTGTTCTCCCCGTTCTCGAGCGTCAGGATCACGGTCGTCCCCGCTACGTACCACACGGTGCCTTTGGCGACCTTCAAGGTGCGAACCGTGACGTCCTGGGTGGTCGTCGTCACCGTCGCGGTGAGAATCGTTCCTGGCCTGAGGTCGCCGATCAGCTTGGTCTTGCCGTCGATCACGAACTCCCGGCCAGGCAGGACGTTGAAGGTGCGAAGCTTTCCGTCGGGCTGCATCTTGGCAACGAGCGTGTTGCCCTCGACCTGCACGACTTCGCCGGTCATCTGCGCCGTCGATACCTGAGCCGGTCCCGCCTCATGCTTCGTCGTCGCCTGCGCGCGGAGTGTCGGAGCCCCCATGGCCATCACAACCCCACCTGCGATGAACACCCGCAATATCGTCATCTTCGACCTCTCTTTCGTCGCCGCTGATTCGGCCATTGCTGTGCCGCGCGCTGACCATACACCGATTCGAACTACGTGGTCCGCGAGCTACTGACGCTCTCTCTGTCTGACACGCTCGTTGGCAAATCGGATCCCGAGTATCACAAACGCCCCCTGGGGTCAATAGTCGTTGGATTGCTTGGAGGAGGGCGGCCTTGATCGCGACGTCCTGCGACCGACGACCACGAGCGGCGCGAGGCATGGAGCCGCCGAGGATCACCCGCGGAGGGAGCGGCATTACAATGCCCCGGTTGTTGGAGCCGAGCGAGGACGCCGACGTCGAGACATCGTCCGAGCCCTACGCCCGGCGCTTCGCCGGCCCGGTGGGCGGCTTCTTCCTCGACGTCCAGGCCCGCACCACGCTGGATCTCCTGCGCCCCTTTCCCGGAGCGTCGGTGCTCGACGTCGGGGGTGGGCACGGCCAGCTCGCGCGTCCCCTCGTGGACGCGGGCCACGAGGTGACCGTGCTCGGCAGCCGCGAGGTCTGCGGCGAGCGTGTGCGGGAAGCACTCGGCCGCCGGGTTTCGTTCCGCGCCGGCGACCTCCTACACGCTCCCTGGCCGGACCGGGCCTTCGACGTCGTGCTCTCCTTCCGTCTCCTGCCCCACGTCGCCCGCTGGCCGGAGCTCGCCCTGGAGCTGGCCCGGCTGGCGCGGCGGGCCGTGATCGTCGACTACCCGACGTCCCGCAGCGTCAACGCAGCGGCGGGTGCCCTCTTCTCGATGAAGAAGGGGGTGGAGGGCGACACGCGGCCCTTCACCGTCTTCCGCGACGCCGAGATCGAGGGCGCCTTCGCCGCCGCCGGCTTCGCGGTCACCGCCCGCCGCCCGCAGTTCCTGCTGCCCATGGCCCTCCACCGCGGGGCCGGCCTCGCTCCGCTGTCCCGAGCCCTCGAGGGCGCCTTCCGGGTAACGGGGCTGACGCGCGCCCTCGGCTCCCCCGTCATCCTCCGCGCGGAGCGCCGTGGCTGACCGGGAGTGGGCCCTCCGGCTCTTCCGCAAGTCCGTCCTGAAGCAGCGCAAGCTCGCCGAGGTCTCCTCCCTCCTCGGCTCCACCGAGGGGCTCCGCTGCCTGGACCTCGGATCGGACAACGGCGTCGTGAGCCTGCTGCTCCGCGAGCGGGGGGGAATCTGGGCCTCGGGCGACCTGACCATGGAAGCGGTGGGCTCCATCCGCGACCTGGTGGGCACGGACGTGCACCTCGTGGAGGCGGGCCGGCTGCCCTTCCCCGATCGGAGCTTCGACCGGGTGGCGGTGGTGGACATGCTCGAGCACGTCCCCGACGAGCGCGCGTTCGTTGCCGAGCTCGCCCGCATCACGAAGCCCGGCGGCCGATTGGTCGTCAACACGCCCCACTTGAAGCAGACGCTCCTGCGCCGCCTGCGCCACGCGATCGGCCAGACGGACGAGAAGCACGGGCACCTCCGCCCCGGTTACACCCCGGAGCGTCTGGGCGAGCTCCTCCGCCCTGCGTTCACGGCCGAGGGCCACCGCACGTACTCGCGCTTCTTCTCCGAGCTCGTGGACACCGCGATCAACTGGGGGGTCGAGCGTCTCGGCAAGAAGGGCTCGGCCAAGGGAATGGTGGTGACGAGCGCGGACGTCACCCGGCACGAGAAGGTGTTCCGGGCGTATTCGGCGATCTATCCGTTGGTGTGGACGGTCTCGCGCCTGGACGCCCTCGTCCCCGCGTCGGGCTACATGCTGATCGCGGCCTTCCGGCGCGCCGATTGATGTCGAGACCTTCCCCCACCGGCGACGGTAAGACACGCATACATACTGCCGTGCTAATCTATACACATCGAGGAGGACCGGTGCGAACGAATATCGTCATCGACGACCGGCTCATGCGGGAGGCGCTCCGTCGAACCGGCCTGAAGACGAAGCGGGCGACGGTAGAGGCCGGCCTTCGCTTGCTCGTCGCGATCAACTCCCAGAGCGGCGTGCGTCGGCTCCGGGGCCAGGTGCGCTGGGAAGGGAACCTCGACGAGATGCGTCGGCTCCGCGGCTAGAGCGTCGGACGCGATGGTCATCGTCGACACGACGGTCTGGACCGATTATTTCGGAGGGACCTCCACACCGCAGACGGATTGGCTGGACCGGGAGCTGGATCGACAACGCCTGGGCTTGACCGATCTCATCCTCTGCGAGGTCCTGCAGGGCATCCGCGACGAAGGGGGCTTCACCAGGGTCCGTCGGGAGCTGCTCAAGCTGGCGGTCTTCTCGACGGGTGGAGTCCCGCTTGCCCTGGCCGCCGCTCGGAACCACCGCCGATTGCGAGCGCAGGGGCGGACCGTGCGGCGTACCGTGGACACGCTCATCGCCACGTTCTGCCTGATGGGCGGTCACACGTTGCTGCACAACGACCGGGACTTCGCGGGCTTTGAAGAGCTCCTCGGTCTCAAGGTCGTTCGACCCTGAGCCGGCTCAGGTCTTCTGGGTACCCACGAGCGTGACCAGCCAGTCCACGAACGGCGCCTGGTCGGGATGGAGCAGCTCCCGCGCGCGCTCCACGGTCACGAACTCCGCGCGGTCCACTTCCCAGGAAGCGCAGCGGGGCTGGGCGTCGGCGGGAGCGGGGCCGGCGAAGCCGTAGATGCGCTTGCGGCTCCGCACGAGCTCCACGCTGCCCAGGTCCACGAGCTCCCCCGCGCGCACGCCCGTCTCCTCTTCCGTCTCGCGGCGGGCGGCGGCCTCCCGCGACTCCCCCGCGTCGAGCTTGCCCTTGGGGATGCTCCAGGGGGCGCGCCGGTTGTAGTCGCCGGAAGGGTGGACGATAAGGACCTGGAGCCCGCCGTCCTTGATGCGGTAGAGGAGCGTTCCCGCCGACTCCTTCACGACGGGAACTCCAATCGCCCCGGAACCGTGCCCAAGTCTCAGCGTCCCGCCTTGCGAACCAGCTTGTCCTCGTACATGCGCTGGTCCGCGACCCGGACCAGATTCTCCTTGGTGCTCGCGTCGGTGGGGTAGGAGGCGATACCCAGCGAGAGCCCGAGGCGGGCGTTGATCCCCTCCTCCTGGAGGAAGGTGTGCCCCTCGACCAGGCGGCGCAGCTTCTCGCCAAAAGCGACTGCCGCCACATAATCGGTCTGGGGCAGGATGACCACGAACTCGTCCCCCCCGTAGCGGGCCGGGTAGTCGGTCTCGCGCACCGCGGCCCGGATGAGGAAGCCGACCTCGCGGAGAGTCCGGCTCCCGCGCAGGTGCCCGTATTGGTCGTTGATGGGCTTGAAGTGGTCGAGGTCCAGGAAGACCAGGGAGAGAACCGACTCGTAGCGGTCCACCAGCTTCAGCTCCCGGTCCAGGATCTGGTGGAAGTGGCGGAAGTTGTAGAGGGGGGTGACCTCGTCGGTGATGCTCAGCTCCCGCGTGCGCTGGAAGAGGCGGACGTTCTCGAAGGCGAGGGCCACGGAGTCGGCCAGGGGCTGGAGGCGGGCGAGAGAGGCCTCGTCGTAGGACCCGCTTCTCTGCGACCCGAGGGCGAGGACACCGATGCTCCGCCCGCGGCAGTTGAGGGGCAGGAGCACGTAGGAGCGGATCCCGTCCTCGAGCAGCCGCATGTCCTCGATGTAGCGGTGCTGGTGGACGAGGTCGTGCTGCAGGAACGGCGAGTTGTTGAGGAGCACGGAGCCGGGCCCGCTCCCCACCACCGGGATCACATCCCCGAGGCCCCAGGAGGCGCCCTCGGGATGGCAGACCATCTCGATGTAGTCCCCGGAGTCGTTCACGAAGCCGCAGGCCAGCCGGTCGAACTCCTGGAGCGCGCCCAGCTCCCGGGCGAAGGCGGGCACCACCGTCTTGAGCTCGCTCCCCGCGGTGAGGGCGGCGGTGATGCGGTTCAGGGCCTCGATGCGCGTGGAAGAGGCGCGAAGCTCCGCGAACAGGCGGACGTTCTCCAGGCCGTTGCCGATCTGCTTGCCCAGGGCCTGCAGGAGGTCGAGGTCCGCGGGCACGCTTCCCGTGTCGTGCAGGACGAGGGAGCCCATCTCGCGCTGGCGGGCACGGAGGGGGGTGGCCGCGAGCCAGCCGCCGTCGGCGAGCTCCCTGACCATGGGCCGCCCCCTCTCGAGCGACTGGCGCGAGAGCTCCTTGGCCGGACCGTACCCCCCGTCCGGAAAGCGGAACTGGGCCGCCGTGCGCAGCTCTCCGTCGTCGCCGAGAACGAAGGTCACGCCACTCGTGAACGCGAGCGAGCTCACCACGTGCTCGAGGGTCGAGCGCAGGAGCCCCTCCTCCTCGCGCTCGATCGTGAGGTCGTCGACCAGGGACATGAGCGCCCGGATCGAGCGGTCCTGCGCTCGGGGGTCGGCGGCGGCGCTCGCCCGGGCCCGGCGTTCGGACGGCATTGCGTCATTCTAGCAGGGGGGCACTGTAGGCCCGGTCCACGACGGCGCGTTCCCCGCGCCGTCGTTCCTGGTCCCATCCGAGGAGCGCGGCCGCGACTGTCTCCACCGCCTCGAGATCCCCGGGCAACGGCGGCCCCGCCGTGCCCAGATCGAGCCGGCGCCGAACGACATCGGCCAGGGTCAGCGCCATCTCCTCCTGGATGGCGAGGCGCGTGCGCTCGGCGAGGGATCCCTCGAGCGGCCGTGCCTGAGGGAGGGGCGTCTCCGCCGTTCGGCAGGGGGGCGCCGTCCGGCCCAGGCGACGGAACACCAGGTCGACCGCCCGCTCCGCCACCCCGCGCGCGGTCGTGTACTTGACGCCCTGAGTGGAGACGAGCCCGGCGATACCATCCCCGGACTCGTGGTCGTGGAGCCGGGCGGCCCGGGTCAGGCCCTCCGCCCCGCCCCGCCCGGGCACGAGGCCCTCGTGGACCAGCACCAGGTCGCGACCCTCGAGGCCCGCCCACGGGAAGGCCGCCTGCGCTTCGGACATGAACTCGCGGACGGCCCGGGCGCCGTCCTTCTCCTCTTCCCCCTCGTATGCGGTCCCCACCATCGTGCGCCCGTTCCAGGGCACGAGGAACAGGTAGCGGCCGCGGCTCCGCCCGCCCACCGCCAGCGCCGTCGCCGGCGGCCGGGCAAACAGCAGGTTGCGAGCGCGCAGCAACGGAGCGGGCGTGTGGGCGACGCCGGCCCGCGCCAGCAGCGCGTCGACACCGGGGCCGGCCGCGATCAGGACGATCCGGGCGCGGACGGGTCGCTCCTCACCCGTCATCTCGTCGCGCACACGGGCGCCCACGACGCGCGCGCCGTCGCGCAGGAACGTGACCGCCTCCGCATGGTTGGCCACGAGCGCCCCCGCCTCCGCCGCGGCGTGCACGAAGGCGAGGGTCAGCCGCTCGCTGCTCACGGCCTGGGCGTCGTGCCAGACGGCACCTCCGGTCAGCCCCTCCGCGGGCAGGCCGGGGACGAGGAGAAGGGTCTCCCCCTTCGACAGCACCCGGCCGGGCGGGATCTGCTGCTCTGGAGCCAGCCCCTCGTTCCGGTCGTGGCTCAACAGGTCGTACAGGGCCAGCCCCAGCGCGAGGGCCGCGCGGCTCTCCGTGCCGTGGCCACGCGTGGGCACGAGGAAGCCGAGGGGCCGGACGAGCGCGGGCGCGATCCGGAGCAGCGCCCGGCGCTCCCTCACGGATTCCCGCAGGCTCGCGACGTCGAGGGTCTGCAAGTGCCGCAGCCCGCCGTGGATGGTCTTGAGGCTGTTCCAGGAGACGCCGGCCCCGAAGTCGTCGCGCTCGACGAGGGCGACGCGCAGGCCGCGCTGGGTGGCATCCCAGGCCGCGGCCGCCCCGTAGATCCCGCCTCCGACCACGAGAAGATCGTGCTCGCGCGCGGCGAGGGCCGCGAGGTCGCGCTTCATGGACGTCCGACGATAGCACTCCGCCCGTCAGGCCCGTGAGGAGCGTCGCGCGGGCCCCCCGCGCGGGCCGAGGAATATGCGGAGCGCGGGAGCGTCGGTCGTCACGTAGAGGCGCGAGCCGTAGGGGAAGCGGTAGCTCGTGCGCGAGCCGTCGATCCACAGCCGCCCCTCGGGCATCTTGGAGGCCACGGTGAGGCCGGCGGGGGGTCGCACGAAGCCACGGTCCAACCGATAGCGACGCCCGCGCTCGCGCAAGAGCTCGCGGACACGGTACTGCAGGCGCGCGGAGCCGAGAGGCATCACCCGGCCCCCCGCGGACCGGATTCCGGCGGTGGATCCGGCCGCCGTGCTGATCCACAAGCCCGAGCTGCGATGCTCCTCCACCCGTCCCCCGACCTCGAGCCGGTAGCGCGTGGTGGCGGCGGGGATGGGATGCGCCACCAGGATGTCGTTGAGGGCGGGCTCCGGCAGGATTCGCCCGTCGAGCCGGAGGGCGAGCCTCGTGAGCCGGTGGGGACGGAGCCGCCCGTCGAGGATCGCGTCCAGCGTCGGGGCGAAATCACGGCGGCGAGAAGCGCAGAAATGCCCGACGCTGTCGCCCGGCGCGGAGTTGACGCCGAGAACGGATCCCGTGAGCACGTGGTGCGACGCGGCGAGCAGCGTCCCGTCGCCTCCGATGGAGACGACGAGATCGGCGGCGGCGAGGAGCCGCCGGGCCCGGGCGGTGAGGCGATGGCCGGCGACCTCCTTTCCGTGGAGGCCCCGCCGCAGCAGCGCCTTCCTCACCGCCGCCACCGTGCGCCCGTGCTCGGCGTGGGCGTGACGGAGGTGGCTCGCGGTGGAATCGCCGCGGCGGGCCATGCGCGCGGCCGCGCCTCCGCCGGCGAGGACGGTTTCCTTGAGGACGAGCACGATCCGGGGCACGGCGCGAAGGATACGTCATCGCCCTCGCGAGCGGTCCGGCGAGAGGCTCAGCGGGCTTCGCGACGCGCCTGCTTCCGCTCCCCTTCGGTTCGCGGCGCGGCCGGCCCGGAGGCGGGGGCCACGAGGGGCAGGGCCGCCTCGCGGAAGATCTCGTTGGCGAAGAAGTTCCTCCCGTCCATCGGCACCATCATGATCTGCATCTTGTCGGAGAGCCGCTCCGCCACGATCTTCTGGATGAGGAGCGGGTTCTCCCGCAGGAGGTCGGACTCCCGCTTCATGCGCTCCGACTCCGCGACCGAGGTGACGCGGATCCGGTGCGCCTCCGCCCCGGCCAGGAGGTTGCTCCGCTCCACGTCCGCCTTGCTGTCGATGACCTTGGCCTGGGCCGCCGCCTCCGCGGCCTTGAGCGTCGACTCCTTGCGCGCCTCCGCCTCCAGGCGGGTCTGCTCGATCTGCTTCTCCTTGAGGGGGAGCGTGTGCTGCATCGCGTCCGCCTCCGCCTTGGCCTGGAGGACGCGCACCTGCGGCCTGGCCCTCCGCCTCCTTGATGCGCCGCGCCTTCTGCGCCTCCGCCTCCAGCTCGGCCTGCCTCACCTCCTTCTCCTTGATCTGCAGGTCGTACACCATGCGCTCGTTCTCCTGCTCCTTGAGCAGGAGCCCCTCGAGCCCCTTCGCGTACTCCGGGGGGAGCACGATGTCGCGCAGCATGACCTCCTTCACCAGGACCGCGTCTCCCGCCAGCTTCTCGGTGATCAGGCGGGCGGCGCGCTGCCGCAGCTCCTCGCGCTTGGCCGCGAAGACCTCCCGGACCATGTAGCCGGGCACGAGCTGGCGGAACACGCTGCCCACGACGGGGGGGACGACCTCCCCCACCGGAGGGAGGTTGGCGTGCACGTAGTCGAGACGCTGGGGGTCGAGCCGGTAGCGGACGCTCACCACCAGTCCCACCGCGAGCCCCTCTTTCGTCTGCGCGCGCAGGGCCCCGCCGTTGTCGGCGTCGGTGGTGAGGACGTGCTCGCGGACGTCGTAGACCGCCACTTCCTCGACGAGCGGACGGACGAGGTGCAGGCCGGGATAGAGCGTGCCCGGGAGCGTCCCCGAGAGCTGGCTGACGCGCACGCCGGCGCGCCCCGGGGATATGAGGACCAGGCTGTGGCCGCAGAGCAGCGGCACGAGGGCGAAGAACGCCAGTGCCGTCCCCAGGGCGAAGCGCGGCGGGGGCGCCGGCTCCTCCGGGCTCTCGGCCGTTCGCCCGCGCGCCCGGACGCGCCGCCACAGCCCGAGGCCCAGCACCAGACCAGCCGCGATTCCCACCACAACTCCCACCGCGACGAGCAGCCCCCGAAGCACCAGCATCTCCCACCTCCCCGCTCTCGGAAGAGCAGGGAATGTGCCAGGCCTCGGCGAGCGATTCGACCAAGGTTGCGGCCGGGAGGTGCGGTTCCAGGCGTGTCCAACCGGAGACGGGCCGCGTCTGCGCGGCCGCACGAAGCTCAGGCGGGTTGGGCGACCCGCAGGACGAGCATGGTGGCGTCGTCGGCGGCGTCCACGCTCCCCCGGTGCTCACGGATCGCCTGGTCGACGCGGGCCATGAGGCCGGCGATGTCGTCGCGGCGATGCTCGACGAGGAGGGCCTCGAGCCGCTCGTTGCCGAACGGGTCCCCCGCCTCGTTCTCCGCCTCGACCAGCCCGTCGGTAAAGAGGAAGAGGGAATCGCCCTCGTGTACGTCGAGGCAGCGTTGCTCGTAGCCGCCCCCGGGGAGGAGACCCAGGGGACGACCCGACGACTCCAGGGGCACGAGGCCGCCCGCCACCCGGAGCAGGTACTGCGTGTTGTGGCCGGCGTTGACGTAGCGCAGCCGGCCGCTCGCCTCGAGGACGGCGATGAACAGCGTCAGGTAGGCCGCACCCGGCGACTTGCGCTCCAGCTCCCCGTCCAGGACGTCGGCCAGCCGCGCGAGATCCCGCTCCATGGGGAGCCGCGCCCGGAGCGTCGCCTGGAGGTTGGCCATGAGGAGGGCGGCGGGCACCCCCTTGCCCGACACGTCTCCGACCAGGAGCGCCGCCTCCTCTCCGGAGAGGGCGAAATAGTTGAAGAAGTCGCCGCCCACCTCGCGGGCGGGGATGGAGACGCCGTTCACCGCCGCGAACGGGAACGTGAGCGGCTCGCGGGGCAGCAGCTCCTCCTGGATGCGGCGGCTGATCTCCAGCTCCTTGTGGAGGCGTTCCTGTCCGATGAGCCGCTCCTGATGGGCCCGCAGGTCCCGGGCCATGCGGTTGAACGTCTCGGCCAGGCGGGCGAACTCCGCCCCCCGCGGCACGGGCACCCGCACGTCGAGATCGCCGCCGGCGAGTCGCTCCGCCCCCTCGGTGAGGGATCGCAGGTGTCGGGTCATGCGGCCCGACAGGGGGATGATCCCGAGGAGCGCGAGCCCGACGAGCCCGAGGCCGACCGCCAGGTTGCGGACCGCGGCCCTTCGGGTCTCCCGGAGCCCTTCCGCCACCGGACGGGCGACCCCCACGGTCAGGCCCGTCGCGGGATCGGGCCGCAGCACCACCACCCAGTTGCTGCCGTCCGGATCGGCGGGGACGTCGGGGGGACGCGGGACGATGCCGAAGGCCTGGAGCCGCCGCACGTCCGCCGGGTCGGGGGTGTAGACCTGCTTGCTCGCGTCGAAAGCGAACGGGATGGCGCCCTGCCGCCGGTCCGCGGCGGAGAGGATGGTCAGCAGAAGCTGGCGCATCTCGCCCTGCTCGGCGGCGAGGAGCGCTTCCTGCCGCGCCTTCGCGAAAGCGCTCCCCGAGGCTTCCGCCCCCCGCTCGCGCATGCGCCGGAGACGATCCGAGAGCTCCTGTCCGACCTGCTCCGTGCGGTCCCCCATCGCCTCGGCCATCTCCTGGACTTCCCCGTGCACGGCCAGCCGGAATGCGCGCTCGGAGGAAACATAGGACCAGACGGTAATCCCGAGAAGAGGGACGACGGCCAGGAGCAGGAAAGCGAGGGCGAGCTGGGTGCGGAGCCTCAACGTCACTCCCCGAGCACGTGCACCACGACCTCGCGTCCCCGCGAACCCTCGCGGTGCTCCCAGAGGTAGAGCCCCTGCCAGGTGCCGAGCAGGAGATCGCCCGCCCGCACCGGGATCTGCTCCGAGGTCTTGAGGAGCGCCGCCTTCACGTGGGCGGGCATGTCGTCGTCCCCCTCCGTCACGTGGGTGAAGAGGGGATCGCCGTCCGGGACGAGCCGGCTCAAGAAGGCCTCCAGGTCGCGGCGCACCGCCGGGTCCGCGTTCTCCTGGATCACCAGGCTGGCCGACGTGTGGCGCACGAAAACGGTGCAAAGGCCCTCGACGATTCCCGCGGCGCGTACCGCCGCCCTCACGGGCGCGGTGATCTCGGTCAGACCCCGCCGGGTGGACACGTTGAGGCTCTCGCTCCGCTGCCGCATCGACGCGTCGAGCCTACCACGCGGCCCTCGCCCGCCCGTCCGAACCCTATGACGCACGAGGAGCCCCGAGGGTTGCCCCCGCGCTGCTAGCATCGTCCTCGTGAAGGCCTACTACGACCGCCGGGCTCCCGAGTACGACGACTGGTACGAGGGGACCGGGCTCTTCGCCGGGCGCGAGCGCCCGGGCTGGATTGAAGAACGGGACGCCCTCGTGGGTGTCGTGGCCGGGCTCCCCCCCGCCCGGATCCTCGACCTCGCTTGCGGCACGGGGTACCTGACCCGCCACCTGCGCGGGACGGTGGTCGGCTGCGACCAGAGTGCGGCCATGCTCGTCCGGGCGCGGGTGCAGGCCCCCGGCGTCCGCCTCGTGCGCGCCGACGCTCTCGCTCTCCCCTTCGCCGACACCTCGTTCGATCGTCTCTTCACCGCGCACTTCTACGGGCACCTGCTCCCGGACGAGCGGCCGGCTTTCCTCAACGAAGCCCATGCGGTGGCGGGCGAGCTGGTGGTCGTGGATGCGGGCCCGCGCGGCGGCCTGCCGCGCGACGAGTGGCAGCACCGCGTGCTGGGCGACGGTTCGCGGCACCGTGTCTACAAGCGCTTCTTCACCGGCGGCAGCCTCGCCGCCGAGCTGGGTGAGGGCCGGGTGCTCCACGACGGCTACTGGTTCGTGGTCGTTGCGTCCTCGGGCGGGGGCGGAGCGCTCGTACCGACGCACCAGGACGGGTTCGGGGACTGACCCTCAGGGCACCATGGGCAGGACGATCCGGGAGCCCGGCCCGCAGTGCACGTTGATCGTGGCCTTCCTCGTCACGGAGGACGTGGCCTCGAGCTCGCCCGTCTGCAGGTTGCGCGAGAAGGCGGGAAAAAAGCTGCCCGCGAGAACCACGCGCACGCGGTGGCCCTTGCGGAACAGGTTGCCAGTGACCAGGTTCTCGAAGCGCAGCGTGTAGACCTCGCCCGGGTCCAGGAGCTTCCGCTCCGGGCCCCCGTCTCGATAGCTGGCGCGCTGCAAGTCCAGGCCGCTGCTCATCAGGTTCCAGGCCGTGCCCTCGGGGGCCACGTCGTGGAGCTTGATCCAGAGGTCGAAGTCCGCCGCGTCGGTCGAGACCTGGATCTCGGCGTGGATGGACCCGATCACGCGCCAGTCCTCGGCGAGCGGCTCCGTCTCGAAGACGAGGACGTCCGGGCGCTGGGCGAGGCCGCGGTAGTCGTGCGCGCCCGGCGAGCCGGCGAACGCATCCACGATGGGTGCGGCCGGATCGGAGACGAACGAACGCGCGGTCGCGCTCGACGGAGGAACGGGGGTCAGGCGGCCGCGACCCGCCTCCCCCGGAGCCAGGTACAAGGTCGTCGACTGCGTGCCCGGCAGGGGCCAGGTGTCGGCTTCCCTCCAGGCGTCCTCGCCCATGACGAAGACGCGGACCCGTTTGTGGCTCCCGACGCCGTTGTCGATCCCACGCACGTGGTGATCCAGGAACTGCAGCACGAGCTCGTCGTAGTCGACGGCGGCGCCGGGACCGAACGCGCGCTCGCCCGCTCGAGCCTGCTTGTCGGGAGCGTTCATGAGCGTGCTCCCGTGCACCCAGGGACCCAGGACCAGCTCCGTCCGGGGCACCGTCTCCCCCCGGCGCCTGTCGAGGAGCCCTAGGAAATTCGTGATGGCACCCTCGGGCCCGTAGGCCTCGTCGTACCAACCCGAAAAATTCAGCACCGCCGCCGTCACGCGGTCGTACCGACGGCGCAAGTCCGCGAAGTCCCAGTAGGGATCGCCGGGCGGCTTGCTCAGCCAGGCGAAGTAGAAGGGGGCGACGTCCCGCAGCTCGTGGAGGTTGGCGAGGGGCAGCCGGCCCTGGAACCCGTCGCGCACCTTCGGCCATGCCGCTTCCGCCTCCTCGTCGGTGCGTGGTCCCGCGCGCTTCTGGCGCACGCGCGCATCGGGCGCGATGTAGCTCCAGGCCCACTCGATCCAGGACAGGTCGAACACGCCGCCCGAGTAGAAGAAGTTGTCGGGCCGGGAGAAGCACATGGCCGGGACCATGGCCACGAGGTGGGGCGGGGACTCGACCGCGGCCAGCCACTGCACGGCGGCGGGATACGAGAGCCCGAACGTGCCCACCCGCCCGCTCGACCAGGGCTGGGCTGCCGCCCATTCGATCGTGTCGTAGCCGTCGCGGCCCTCGTGGCGGTAGGGATCGAACCCGCCCGCGGAGGCGTAGCGGCCGCGCACGTCCTGGACCACCACCGCGTAGCCGCGGGCCACCGCGCGCCGCACGGTCGTGTAGTCCTCGGGCGCCTTCCGCTTGTCGTAGGGCGTGCGGTAGACGAGAACGGGGAAGGGGCCCGGTCCCGCCGGCCGCCACAGGTCGGCCCGGAGGACGACGCCGTCCCGCATGGGGACGAGCCGGTCGCGCTCGACCAGGGGCTCCCCCGCCGCGAGGAGCGCCAGAGCGACGACCGGGATCACGCGACGCCCAGGACGGCCTGGATCTCCGCCGCGGCCCGCTCGCACTCCGCGCGCGAGACGTCGTGGTGGGTGGTGAGCCGCAGGGTGGTGAGATCGAGCGCGAGGACGAGCACGCCGCGGGCGCGCAGTGCGGCCGCCACGTCGGACGCGCGGCGGCCCTCGATCTGGGCGATCACGATGTTCGACTGCCCGGGCGCCACCCGGACGCCGCGGCAGCGGCCGAGGGCCTCCCCGAGGAGGCGCGCGTTCACGTGGTCTTCGGCGAGCCGGTCGATCATCGTGTCGAGGGCCACCAGGCCGGGGGCGGCGATCACCCCCGCCTGCCGCATTCCCCCGCCGAGCTGCTGGCGTACGCGGCGCGCCTTCTCGTAAAGCGACGAGGGCATCAGGAGCAGTGCGCCCACCGGGCAGCAGAGGCCCTTCGAGAGGTCGACCATCACCGTGTCCGCGCCCGCGGCCAGCTCGCGAGGGGCGATGCCCAGGGCCACCGCCGCATTCCAGATTCGCGCCCCGTCGATATGGACGTGCCACCCCGCTTCCCGCGCGGCGGCGATGGCGGACCGCGTCTCGACCACGGTGGACACGGTGCCCCCCGCGAAGTTGTGCGTGTTCTCGAGCACGACGAGGCCGACGGTGGGACGAACGATCAGGGGCGGCTTGTGGGCCCGGCGGATGTGCTCGGGCGTGATCTTGCCGTCCGGAGTGGACACGGTGGTGGGGGCCACGCCGGAGAGGACCGCCATCCCCGCCATCTCGTTCTGGACGACGTGGCTGCGCTCGTCCGCGAGCACGAGCTGCCCGGGCTCGGTGAGGAGCCGGATCGCGATCTCGTTGGCCATCGTCCCCGTGGGGGTGAACAGGGCCTTCTCGAAGCCGAGGCGGCGGGAGGCCTCGTCCTGCAAGCGGTTGACGGTGGGGTCCTCGCCGTAGAGGTCGTCCCCCACCTCCGCCTCCGCCATGGCCTTCCGCATGGCGGGGGTGGGACGCGTGACGGTGTCGGAGCGAAGGTCGATCGTGCTCAAGGTGCGGAGAGCATCCGTCCCGGGCTTTCGCGTGTCAACGCCCCGGGCCTTCGCGCGTCAACGCGAGCGCATCCGGGCGAGCTCCGCCTCTGCGGCCGCGTAGCCGAAGGCGGGCCAGGCCCGGCCTTCGACGACACGCGTGAACGCGGCCTTGGCCTTCTCCGTCTCCCCGCCCAGCAGGTAGAGGCTCCCCACCGCGTAGCCGTAGGTCGCGAGGCCCACGTCGTCGCCGCCCGCGCGCAGCAGATCGTCGGGCGTGAGCTCGCCCCGGTACATGCGGAGCCGGTTCCGGTAGACCTGGTTCTCCGTGACCTTCAGGTCGGCGAGGTTGGCGGGGAGGAGCTTCGCCGCCTCCTCGTTCTTTCCCAGCCGCCGCAGCGTGAGGTAGAGCCAGTCCGTGGCCGCCACCACGCGGTCGTCGTTGCCCTGGGCGATGCGCAGGCACTCGCGATAGGCGGGAAGGGCCCGCGCGAAGTCGCCGCGGAGGTAGTAGGCGAGGCCGAGGTGGTAGTAGATGCTGTAGTGCAGCGTGCTCGAAGCCGCGGACAGCGGGCCCGCGGGCGGGTCGCCGTCCGGCTGGTCTTCCTTGCCCCGGACGAGATCCGCGGCTCGCGCGAGGTCGGCCGTGGCCTTGTCGTACTCGCGTAGAGTGATGTAGCGGTGGCCCCGGTAGCGGAGGAGGCGGGCGTCACCCGGGTAGCGGGTGAGGCCGCGGCTGTAGATCTCGGCCGCCTCGCGATAGCGGTTCATCGCCGACGTGCGCCTCCCGAGGCGGACGATCGTGTCCACGTCGTCGGGGGTCTTCAGGAAAGCGGCCTGCGCCGCCTCCAGGTCCTTCTGGAGGCGGGGGCGCGCCTCCGGCGCGGGCTCCTGGGCGAGAAGCGGGGTGCCGAGCTTCGAGATGCCTTCCGCCCGCGTCCCCGCGGGGGCGGTGCCCGCCGGCTTCAGGTAGCGGTCGTACCAGGCGAGGTAACGCACGAGCCGGTCCTTCTGGAAGCTCGGACGCCGGAGCCCGTGCCATTCCCCGGGGTAGATGACGAGCTCCGTGTCCGCCTTCCCCACCCGGCGCACCGCCTCGTACATCTGCTCCGTGTCGAGGAGCGGCACGTTCATGTCCTTCTCCCCGCAGAGGAAGAGCGTGGGGACGTTGATCTTCTCCACGTTGAAGAAGGGTGTGGAGAGCGCGAGCCAGACCTCGCGGCTCTTCCAGGGCAGGCCCAGCTCCACCTCGTAGTGGTACTGGTAGTGATCGGTGCCGTAGCCGGCGAGGATGTTGGAGATCGAAGCGCCCGAGATCGCGGCCTTGAACCGGTCGCTCTTGCTGATCACGTAGTTCGTGAGGATCCCCCCGTAGCTCCAGCCTCCCACCCCCAGCCGGTCCGGGTCGGCGATGCCCTCGGTGACCACGTGCTGGAGCGCGGCCATGACGTCCTCGTAGTCCTTGTTCCCCCAGTCCGCCCAGATGGCGCGGCTGAAGGCGGTGCCGTAGCCCGTGGAGCCGCGGGGGTTGGCGGCCACCACCGCGTATCCCGCGCCCGCGAGGATTTGCCAATCGAGCTGGAGGGCCGTCGAATACTGCCCGGCCGGACCGCCGTGGATGCGGAGCACGGTCGGCACCTTCGTGCCCGCCGAGTAGTACGGGGGGAGGGTGAGGAAGCCATCGATGGGCGTGCCATCCCGGCTCTGGGCGCGGAAGCGCTCGACCCGGCCCAGGCGGAGCCCCTTCATGAGCTCGTCGTTCACGTGCGTCACCCGCACGAGGTCGCTGCCCGAGACCGACGAGATCTCCGGCACCTCCGTCGGTGTCGTTTCCAGGACCACGAGGACCCCCCGCGCGACGTCGAACGCCTGCACGTCGCGCTCTCCGCCCACGACCCTCTCCGTGGGGCCGCCCTCCGCGAAGACGCGGGCGAGGTGCTCGTTGCCGCCGTCCTCGAGGCGGAAGAGGACGTAGCGGCCGTCGGGAGAGAACCGGGGGTCCCTTGTGTTGCGGTCCAGCGCCTGGGTGAGGGGACGCGGGGTCCCGCCGTCGACGGACACGACCGCCACGTGGCTCGCCCCGTACCAGAGATCCTGGGGGTCGCCCCCCTGGACGTAGGCGATCCACCGCCCGTCCGGGCTGAAGCTCGGGCTGCGGTCCTCGGCGGGCGGGCCGGTCACCGCGCGCGGCACCTCTCCCGGCCGGCTTCGCGCCACGAAGACGTCGGTGTCGAGCGAGCGGTCCGGGTCCGGCAGCGTGCGGTTGCTCACGAACGCGATCCATTCCCCGTCCGGCGACCAGGCGGGCGTACTGTCGTCGAAAGGGCCGGAGGTGAGCGCGAAGGCCGTCTTCTTGTACACGTCGAAGACCTGGACGTGGCTGCGCTGGCCCTTCAAGTACCCGACGGTGTCCCTCATGAACTGCAGCCGGCGCGTCACGATCGGCTTCGGCTTCTCTTCCTCGGTCTTGTTCACCGCGAGCTCGGGATCGTCCGGGTCGGGATCGGCGACCACCAGGGCCAGGCGTCCCGCGTCCGGGGACCAGGCGAGGTCGGCGACGCCTCCCGGGAAGTCCGTGAGCTTGACCGGCTCGCCACCCGAGCGTGGGAGCAGGAACACCTGCTTCTTGCCCTCTCCCTTGGCCTCGCGGGGCGGCGACAGGAAGGCGATCCACTTGCCGTCGGGGCTGAAGCGGGGCTTCGTGGCCGACTTCGGGCCCGTGGTGAGGCGGACGGCCTCGCCGGAGAGGGGCGAGAGCCAGACGTCGGTCTGGGACCGGTCCTTTTCGGCATCCAGCGTGGTGACCGTGTAGGCGACGGACTGCCCGTCCGGCGAGAGCTGGGGGTCGGCGACCTGCTTCAGCGCGAAGATGTCGTCGACGGTCAGCGAACGCGTGTCGGCGGCGCCGAGCGGCCCGGCCAGGAGAAGGAGCACGGGAAAGACGAAGCAAGGACGGATCGAATGCATGGGACACCTCGAAAGGAACGAATGGCCGCCGATTCTAAGGGACGAGCCGCCGGCCCGGAAACCGGTTCCCGCCGCCCTCCGCACCGCCACCTCCGGGGGATCCCAGCTCGTGATGAAGGGCGGCAAGGTCTACGGGTACGACACGCCCTCGCGTTAGGCGGAGGCGGCTCTCAGCTCTTCCCCTTCGCCGCCCGCTCGCGGTCCCAGGCCACGAGGTCGGTGGCCACGACCTTGGCCCCGACCTGGCGCAGAAGGGTCACCACCTGCCCGCGGTGGTACGTGGAGTGGTTGGCCACGTGCTGCACGAGCTGCCAGAGCAGGCCCTCGTAGGCCTGGCCCGCCATGTTCCGGTAGCGGATCTTCTGGCGGGGCGCCCCCTCCCCCAGGTTGCGGAACCAGGAGTCACGGTGCCGCTCCACCGCCTTCCAGCGCTCGGAGAGGGCCACGATGTCCGGGAACTCCCCCTCGTCCACGAACCTCGTCGGCGACACTCCCTTCCAGCGCTCGAGCCAGATCCATTCCGCCCCGAGCATGTGGGTGAGCGTGCCCCGCACGCCGCCGTGGCTCGAGCCCATCTCCTTCTTGAAGTCGTCCAGGGTGAGGGTGGCGGCGGCGCGGACCACCTTGTGGTTCGCCCACTTGGTGTACTCGAGCAGGCGCCCGAGGTCTTCTTTGTTCATCGGCGCGGCCTCCGGTAGGGGCAGGAATTCTATCCCGGCCGGGTCGGAGTCGCGCCCTTCAGAGAGCAAGCGAGACGGGCGGCCGCGTGGCCGTGACCTTGCGCGATCCCACTGACGAGCCGCAGCCCGTGCAGAGGTACTCGTGCAGCTCTCCGTCGGGAAGCACGAGGAGGAGCCGCTCGCGCACCGGGCGCGCGGCCTGGCAGCGCGCGCAGAAAAGAACGGTGGCTTGCAGCTCCTCGAAGGCGCCTTCTTGCGACGCGCCCGGCCGTGTCCGCATCCCTATCGTTTAGCGGGAGAGCGGGGCGCCTGTCAAGACGCGGGAGACGCGGGAATCCCCCGCGATTCGAGGCGCTCCTCGGGAAGCTGAACCTCCGCGCACCCTGACCCGTCGGACCGGCGTGCTAAGATCGCCGGTCATGGCGACGGCGACGGCGGCGGGAAGGAACGTGATCGCCGGGTACGAGCCCGTCATCGGCCTCGAGGTCCACGTCCAGCTCCTCACGAAGACGAAGCTCTTCTGCTCCTGCCGCAACCGCTTCGGCGACGAGCCCAACACGAACGTCTGTCCCGTCTGCCTGGGCCTGCCCGGCGCCCTGCCCGTGCTTTCCCGGCAGGCCGTGACCCTGGCCATCCGGGCCGCCCTCGCTACCCACTGCACGGTGCACGAGACCTCGATCTTCGCGCGCAAGAACTACTTCTATCCCGATCTCCCCAAGGGCTACCAGATCTCGCAGTACGAGCGGCCGCTCGCCACCGACGGCCACGTGGAGATCGCTTCCGGGGGCGAGTCCCGCCGCGTCCGGCTCCAGCGCATCCACATGGAAGAGGACGCGGGCAAGCTCCTCCACGAGGGCTTCCCCTGGTCGGGCGAGAAGAGCGGTGTCGACTTCAACCGCAGCGGCGATCCCCCTGATCGAGATCGTCTCCCACCCCGACATGCGCACGTCGGAGGAGGCCTACGAGTACCTGAGCGCGCTCAAGGCGGTGCTCCTCTACGCCGAGGTCTCGGACTGCAACATGGAGGAGGGCTCGCTCCGCTGCGACGCCAACGTGTCCGTGCGCCGGCGGGGCACTGAAGCCTTCGGAACCCGGGCCGAGATCAAGAACCTCAACTCGTTCCGCAACGTGGCTCGGGCCATCGATCACGAGATCGCGCGCCAGGTGGCGCTCATCGAGTCCGGGGGCAGGGTGGTCCAGGAGACCCGGCTCTGGAACGCCGATCGGAGCGAGACCGCCTCCATGCGCTCCAAGGAAGAGGCCCACGACTATCGCTACTTCCCCGAGCCCGACCTGCCCCCCCTCGTCGTGACCGGGGCGTGGATCGAGGAGGTGCGGCGCGCGCTCCCCGAGCTGCCCGCGGAGAAGCGCCGGCGCTTCGTCGCCGAGTACGGCGTGCCCGACTACGACGCGGGGGTCCTCACCCTCACCCGCGAGATCGCCGACTACTACGAGGCGGTCGCCAAGGAGAGCGGCAACGCCAAGGCCGCTTCCAACTGGGTCATGACCGAGGTCCTGCGCAAGCTCAAGGAGGACGACCGGCCGCTCGCCTCCTGCCCGGTTCCCCCCGCCCGACTCGCCGAGCTCATGCGCCTCATCGACCAGGGCACGATCTCGGGCAAGACCGCCAAGGACGTCTTCGAGAAGATGTGGACGAGCGGCGAGGCCCCGAAAGCGATCGTGGAGCGCGAGGGGCTCACCCAGGTCTCGGACCAAGGAGCGATCGAGGCCGCCGTCCGCAAGGTGATCGCGAACAGCCCCGACCAGGTGGCCACGTACCGCAAGGGCAAGACGAGCACGATAGGCTGGTTCGTGGGCCAGGTGATGAAGGAGACGGGGGGCCGCGCGAATCCACAGGCGGTGAACGCGCTTCTCAAGAAAGCCCTCGACAACGGCTGACGCGGCCGCACTTCGCCTTCCCCCGGTGGTAACGTTGCACCGGGCACTCGTAGACAACCCGGTTCAGTTTCCTGAACCGAAGGAGAACGCGAAAATGAAGGTGCGCTTCGCAACCCTGGCCGCGGTGCTGGCCGTGGCCGCCCTCGCCTCCGCGGACAACGCGCGCGGGACCGCCACCGCCACCGTGGGCGGCAAGAAGGTCTCGATCGACTACGGCCGGCCCGTCCTCAACGGCCGCAGCATCGGCGAGCTGACGAGCAAGCTCCCCGCCGATCGGATGTGGCGCGCGGGGGAGAACCAGGTCACGATCCTCACCACCGAGGGCGCGATCCTCGTCGGGGGCAAGAAGGTCCCCGCCGGCCGCTACTCGCTCTACGTCTACGCTCCCGCCACCGGCGACTGGTCGCTCGCCATCAACTCCGACCAGGGCATCGCCCTCGGCAAGATCTGGAGCGCCGCCCCCGACAACGTGAAGAACGAGCCGTGGCCCCGTCTGGACGGCTACGAGAAGAACATCGCCACTTCCGAGGTGGCGCGGGCCCCCATGAAGAGCGGCAAGACCGCGCCCCCGGCCGAGAGCTTCACGATCGACCTCAAGCCCAAGGGCGGCGCGGCCACCCTCGTCCTCGCCTGGGGCGACCGCTCCTGGTCGCTCGACGTAACCCCGGCGAAATAGCACCTCCGTCCGGACCGACACCATCCGTCCGGATCGAGTGATTGGCCGTTCGCCTTCCGACTCGGTCCGGACGGATCGCTGCCATTCCCACTGCCGTTCGTTAGGCTACTCGCTTCGGTTCGTTTCAGAGCCAGTTCCCCGTCACCCCGCCCCCCGGGCCGTCTCGTACCCGAGCGCCCTCTGCCGCGCCCCCCACCAGCCGTCCAGCCGTGGCGCCAGCCATACCGCCGCCGGTGCCAAGGCCCAGCCGGCCAGGAGGTCGACCGCGTAGTGGTGGCGGAGATAGATCGTGGAGACCCAGAGGCCCACCGCGAAGGGGAGCAGGATCCAGAACCAGGCCCGGAGGTAGCGCCAGGCGTAGAGAAGGGCGACCAGGGACACCGCGGCGTGCAGGGAGGGAAAGGCGGCGCGGCTGTCCACCGGGAGCAGGGAGAGGGCCTGGGCGGAGAGGGTCGAGAAGAAGTGGGGACGGCCGGAGAGGTTCTTCGTGAATTCGTAGATCAGGACGATCCGCGGAGGGGCCGCGGGGAAGATCACGTAGAGCGCGTACCCCAGGTAGAAGCAGACGAGCACGCCCATGGTCGCGGCCCGGAACTCCGGCCACCGGCGCTTGAACAAGAGAAGCAGGGCGGTCGAGGGCGCGATCCAGAAGAAGTTCAGGTAGAGGAGCTGCATGACTTCCGTGCGGTCGTAAGTGATGAAGCGCTCCGCCCATAAGCAGGGCACCTGCCCGAACAGCGCGCGGTCGAGCGCGATCAACCAGTGGTGCACGTCGTGCGGGTTCACGAAGCCGATCGTGTCGTGGAGGTTCGTGTAGATGAGGATGCAGACGACAAAGGGGAGCACGTCCCGCAGCGACTGCACGATCGGCGATCGCGGCCGCAGCCAGAGGGCGAAGGCGAGCACGACGAGCGCCGCCACCGCCAAAGCCAGGCGGAGCAGGCCCCCCGGGTATCGGGCCCCCACCACCCCCGCCTCGCGCGCGTAGACGTTGGCCGCCACCGTGAGGTACGTGGTGGGGAGCAGGAAGACGAGCGCGATCACTTCCTCGGGGCGAAGGTGGAAGAGGGTGCGGGCGAACCAGGAAGGAGATGCTGGGTTCAAAGCACCAGGGTTTCCTGGTGCTCGCCGAAGACCGCGCGCAGGCGGTTCGCGATCTCCCCCACCGTAGCCCAGGCCATCACCGCGTCCACGATCGCGGGTATCAGGTTCTCCCCGGAGCGGGCGCGCGTCTCGAGGGCGAGGAGGGCGACCTGCCAGGCCCCGAGATCGCGCCGCGCGCGCAGGGCGCGCACCCTCTCCACCTGCGCGCGCTCGAGGGAGGGGTCGATGCGCAGGATGTCGGCGGGGGCGTCCTCGCCCCCGTCCGGGAAGCGGTTCACCCCCACGATCACGCGCTCCCCCGCCTCCACCTGCCGCTGGAAGCGATACGCCGAGTCCTGGATCTCGCGCTGGATCTCGCCCAACTCGATCGCGCGAAGGGCGCCCCCGCGCGATTCGACTCTCTCGAGGATGCGAACCGCTTCCGCCTCCACCGCGACCGTGGCCGCCTCCACCGCGTAGGCGCCGCCCAGGGGATCCACGGTGTCCGCGACCCCGGACTCGTGGGCGATGACCTGCTGCGTGCGGAGGGCGAGCCGCGCGGAGGCCTCGGTAGGCAGGGCCAGGGCCTCGTCCTTGCCGTTCGTGTGCAGGCTCTGGCAGCCGCCGAGCACCGCGGCCAGGGCCTGGAGCGTGACCCGCACCACGTTGTTGTCGGGCTGCTGGGCGGTGAGGGTCACCCCGCCCGTCTGGACGTGGAAACGAAGCTGCAGGGCTTTCGGGTTCGTCACCCCGATGCGTTCCCTCATGAGGCGGGCCCACAGCCGCCGCGCCGCGCGGAACTTGGCCACCTCCTCGATGAAGTCGGAATGGCACGCGAAGAAGAAGCTGAGGCGTTCGCCGAGGCGGTCGGGGTCGAGCCCGACCCTCTGCGCCGCCCGCACGTATTCGAGGGCGTGGGCGAACGTGAACGCGAGCTCCTGGGGAGCCGTGGCCCCCGCTTCGCGGATGTGGTAGCCCGAGATCGAGATCGGGTTCCACTTCGGGACCTTCTCCGCGCAGTAGGCGAGGAGGTCGGTGACGAGACGCAACGAGGGTCCGGGCGGGTAGATGTAGGTCCCGCGCGCCACGTACTCCTTGAGGATGTCGTTCTGCACGGTGCCCGCGAGTGCCTGCTCCGCGATGCCCCGGCGCCGCGCCGCCGCCACGTAGAGGGCGAGGAGGATCGCGGCGGTGGCGTTGATCGTCATGGACGTCGAGATGCGATCGAGGGGCAAGCCGTCGAGCAGCGTCTCCATGTCTTCGAGGCTGTCGATGGCCACGCCCACCCGGCCCACTTCCCCCGCGGAATGGGGATCGTCGGAGTCGTATCCGATCTGCGTGGGCAGATCGAACGCCACGGAAAGGCCCGTGTTTCCCTGCTCGAGCAGGTACCGGTAGCGTCGGTTCGATTCCGCCGCGGTTCCGAAACCCGCGTACTGGCGCATGGTCCAGAGGCGGCCGCGGTAGCCGGTGGCGTGCAGTCCCCGGGTGAACGGGAACTGGCCGGGCTCGCCGATCTGGGCGGGATCGGGCAGGTCCGTCGGGCCGTAAAGCGGCTCCCTGGGCAGATCGGAGGCGGTACGGAACGTGCGTGTGGCCACTTCCGCCGCGCGAGCCTCGGGCGGCTTGCTCATGACCGCGATCACGTTAACACGTAACCTGGCGCGCAATCGTGGCGCTTGACATCGCGAAGCACCTCTCGGCATAATTTTTTCGGTACAACCCGATGGCAGAGCAGGCGACGGGCGAAGACGTCAAGCGGATGATGCAGGAGATCGGATCGACCCTGCAGCGGACGCTGTCCGAGTCCCCGCAGATCGCGCATTGCCTGAACCGGATCCGAGCGGACGGCTACGAGGTCTCGCTCGTCCTCGAGGCCACGATCGGCTTCAGCCGCACCGGGGCCCGGGACGGCGCAGAGGCGCCCACCATCGACGTGCGCGTGGAGCGCACGGAGCCCGCGCCCCTCAAGATGACCCCGCTCGACAAGAAGTTCCTCCGCTCGCTCAAGATCACGGTCGAAGAAGAGACCGAGTAGCCGGACCTAGCGTCCGCGCGGGTTGAGCGCGTCCCTTCCCGCGAACCGCGCCATCGGCCCCAGCTCCTCCTCGATGCGCAGGAGCTGGTTGTACTTCGCCACGCGATCGGTGCGGGAGGCGGAGCCCGTCTTGATCTGCCCGCAGCCGGTGGCCACCGCGAGGTCCGCGATGGTCGCGTCCTCCGTCTCGCCGCTGCGGTGGCTCATCATGCAGGTGTAGCCGGCGCGGCCGGCGAGGGCCACGCAGTCCAGCGTCTCGGTGAGGGTGCCGATCTGGTTGACCTTCACGAGCACCGAGTTGGCGATGCCCTTGGCGATCCCCTCGGCCAGGATCTTCGGGTTGGTCACGAAGAGGTCGTCGCCCACGAGCTGGACCTTCGCCGCCGAGCGCCTTCGTCAGCTCCTTCCACCCCTCCCAGTCCTTCTCCCCCAGGCCGTCCTCGATGGAGACGATGGGGATAGGCCTTCGCCCACTTCTCGTACATCGCGACCATCTGGTCCGACGTCTTGATCCCGCCGCCCGGACTTCTTGAAGCACGTACTTCTTGCCGTCGTGGAACTCGCTGGCGGCCACGTCGAGGGCGAGCGAGATCTGCGCCCCCGCCTTGTAGCCCGCGGCCGCGATCGCCTCCAGGATCGTCTCCAGCGCCTCCTCGTTGGACTTCAGGTCGGGCGCGAAGCCGCCCTCGTCCCCCACCGCGGTGTGGCAGGCCCTTCTTCTTCAGGATGGCCTTCAGGTGGTGGAAGACCTCGACCCCCATGCGCAGGGCCTCGGCGAAGGTGGGCGACGCCGTGGGGGACGATCATGAACTCCTGGAGGTCGACCTTGTTGTCGGCGTGGGCGCCGCCGTTCAGGATGTTCATGAACGGCACGGGCAGGGTGCGGGCGTTGACGCCGCCCACGTAGCGGTAGAGGGGCAGCCCGCAGGCCTCGGCCGCGGCCTTGGCCACCGCCAGAGAGACGGCGAGGATGGCGTTCGCGCCCAGCCGCTTCTTGGTCTGCGTCCCGTCGAGGTCGATCATGAGCTGGTCGACGAGGGCCTGGTCGAGCGCGTCCTCGCCCGATCAGCTCGCCGGAGATCGCGTCGTTGACGGCCGCCACCGCCTTGCCGCACGCCCTTGCCCAGGTAGCGCTTCTTGTCGCCGTCGCGCAGCTCCACCGCCTCGCGCTCGCCGGTGGAGGCGCCGGAGGGCACCGCCGCCCGCCCGAGCGACCCGCCTTCCAGCACCACCTCCACCTCCACGGTGGGGTTGCCGCGGCTGTCCAGGATCTCGCGGGCGAAGACGGAATCGATGTTGGTCATCGGGGCCTCCGGAGGATCGAAATCAGCACTGCCCTGCTCATCGAGCGAAGTTGGGGTCGACCAGGCATTCCTCGCCGGGAGTGACGACCACGATCCCCCCGTCGGTGACGGTGTGCCGCCGCCGGTCCTCCACCGGGTCGTAGCCGATGATGGCCCCCCGCGGGATCTCGACGTCGCGGTCCACGATCGCCCGCCGGATGCGGCTGTGCCGGTGGACGATGCTGTGGGGCAGGAGGATGGAGTCCTGGATGTCGCAGAAGGAATGGACGCGTACGTTCGGGCGAGAGCACGGAGCGGCGGACCTCGCTTCCCGACACGATGCAGCCCATGGAGACGATGGAGTCGGTGGCGTGCCCGAGCCGGCCTTCCTGGGAGAAGACGAACTTGGCGGGCGGGAACTGCGGCTGGTACGTCCGCATCGGCCAGTCGGGATCGTAGAGGTTGAAGACGGGGTCGACCTGGATGAGGTCCATGGTGGCCTCGTAATAGGCGTCCAGCGTCCCCACGTCCCGCCAGTACTTCGACTCCTTCTTGTTCTCGTCCCAGAAGAGATAGGCGTAGACGCGCTCCCCCCCCTGCACGAGCCGCGGGATGATGTCCCGGCCGAAGTCGTGGCTCGTGTCCTCCTCCGCGTCGCGCTGGAGCTCGCGCACGAGCAGCTCGGTGTCGAAGATGTAGACGCCCATCGAGCCGAGGCAGAAGCCGGGGTTCCAGGGGGTGGCGGCCGCGGCTTCCGGCTTCTCCTGGAACCCGACGACGCGGCTGTCCTCGTCCACCTCCAGGACCCCGAAGCGGCGCGCGTCCGCGATCGGCACCTCGATCGCGGCCACGGTGAGCCCGGCCCCGCGCGCGATGTGGACGTCCAGCATCTTGCCGTAGTCCATCTTGTAGATGTGATCGCCGGAGAGGACGATGACCCAGCGCGGGCGCCTCCCGCTCGCAGCGAGTAGAGGTTCTGGTAGACGGCGTCCGCCGTGCCCAGGTACCAGTGCTCGCCCACGCGCTTCTGCGGGGGCAGCACCTCGATGAACTCGCCCAGCTCGCGGTTCACCACGTTCCAGCCCATGCGGACGTGGCGGTTCAGGCTCTGGGCCTTGTACTGGGTGGCGATGAAGATCTTCCGCAGGCCGGAGTTGATGCAGTTGGAGAGCGTGAAGTCGATGATGCGGTAGGGCCCGCCGAAGGGGACGGCGGGCTTGGCCCGCTCGCGGGTCAAGGGGTAAAGGCGCTCCCCCGCTCCGCCCGCGAGCAGGACCGCGGCCACGTCGCGCAGGAGGAGGACGTTCATCGGCCCTCCCCGGCCTCAGAGCCGGGTGCGGAGGATCACGCGGGCGGGGGAGCCGTCGAGACCCACGATGCGCAAGGGGAGACAGGTCATGTCGTACTCCCCCCCCTCCACCTCCGAGAGGTCCAGGCCCTCGACGATCACCACTCCCGCCTCCAACAGCATGTGATGCGCGGGATAGTCCGTGGAGCCGAACTTCTCGATGGACAGGTAGTCGATACCCACGAGCTTGATTCCCACCTGCGCGAGGTAGCTGGCCGCGTCCTCGGTGAGATAGACGTAGTCCTCCTGGAAGACGGGCTGACGGAGCTGCCCGGACATGCGGGTCTTCAGAAGCACGCGCAGGTCGTCGCGCAGGTCCAGGGCCTCGAGATCGGAGCGCTGGATCTTCTCCCGGGCCATGAGCTCCACCACCCGACACTTGCCGAGCAGGATCTCCAGCGGCAGCTGCTCCACGGTGGCCCCGTCGGCCAGGAAATGATAGGGGGCGTCGACGTGGGTGCCGGTGTGGCTGCCCAGGGCGATGCGGGACACGTTGAAGGGCTGGCCGTCCGCGATCCGATGGGTCGAGGTCACCGCGAAGGGCGGGTCCCCGGGATAGGTCGGCAGGTCCGTGGAGAGCGGGACCGTGACGTCGTAGATCTTGGCCATGGCGCCAGGGCGGCCGCCACTTATAGCACACCCGCGAGGTGGGCGTGGACATGGAGGTTGACAGGGCGTCCATCACCCTGATAGCGTGCGATTTTGTAGAGGAGTCCCTTCTGCTGGAGACCCTGGTTTGACGATCTCCCGTCGCTTCCGAGGGGCAGCGTTCCTGGCCTCGACGCTGCTCGGGGGAAGCGCCTACGCCGGCGACGGAGCCGGCGGGCTCATGGGCTGGGTGGAGAGCACCCGCGGAGTTCCGGTGGCGGGAGCGGTGGTCTCGGTGTTCGGCAAGGGGATCCGCGGGGGGAGCCTGGTCACGCTCTCCGACAGCACGGGCCAGTTCGTGCTGCCCGCGCTGCCCGCGGGCTCCTACACGTTGCGCGCCCTGGGCTCGGGCCACGAGCCGGCGGCCGCGCGCAAGATCACGGTGCTGCCCGAGCGCGACTCCGTCTTCACGGTCAGCCTGACTCCCATCGGCGACGCGGCCGCGCCCGCCGCCAGCACCGACGCGGCCGCGCCCGACCCCGAGACCCTCTCCGTGCGCGAATGGCAATGGCTTCTCCGTCACCGCCGGCGATCCGTCCTGGAGACCACCGAGGACCCGCCGGTGGCCGTCGAGCCGCTGCCGCCCGCGATCGTCCTGGCCGCGCGGGGCGCCTGGGTGCCGGAGCTCGGCGGCTCCGTCGAGCTCGTGACGAGCCCCGCGGTGCTCGGGCTGGACGCGGACACCTTCGGGGCGGACACCCCGAGCGCCAGCCAGGGTGCGCTGCGCCTGCAGGGCCGGCTCGCCGACACCGGGCGTTGGAGCCTGGGCGGGCTCGTCACCGAGGCGGAGAACCGGACCTGGCGCATGGGCGCGGAGTTCCTCGTGGAGCCGGGTGGGGGCCACCAGATCCAGACCGGCGCGGGGTACGGGACGAACTACCTGCGGAACCCGTTGTCCACGGAGGCGGAGGCCGACGCCCTGAGCCTGCACAGCGTGGGCGCGGCCTTCGTGAGTGACCGCTTCGCCCTCGGCCGTCGCACCTACGCCACGGTGGGAGCGCGCTACGCGTACATCGGCTTCCTCGAGGACCGAAACCACGTCGACACCACGGTGGCCGTGGAGTATCACGAGAACGAGAACGCCTGGCTCCGGGCCAGCGTGGCCTCCCGTACGCTCGCTCCGGGCGGCGACCTCCTCACGCTGTCCACGCTCAAGACCTCGCCCGTGACCTCCTACGCGCATCTCGAGCAGGGCCTGCGCCCCTCGCGCACCTGGCGGTACGAGCTGGCCGCCGACCGGGCCCTGGGCGCCGCCAAGATCGGCGCGCACCTCTTCTACGAGGACACCGCGGATCAGCTCGTCAACCTCTTCGACGAGCCGGCGGCGGGTCGCACCCTGCGGGTGCTGAACGGCGGCCACGTCGACACGCGCGGGCTGGGCCTCACCGTGGGCGGGCATATCGGGGATGCGGTGAACGGCTCCCTGACCTACACCTACGGCCGAACCACCCGGGACGGCGGCCCTACCTCCGCCGACGCCGCGGCGGCAGCGGGGCATTCCTGGGATCTCCTCGGCTACGAGGAGGCCGACTTCCACGACCTGGTCGCCCGCGTCGAGACCTTCATCGACTGGTCGGATACGCGGGTGGCGGCCTACTACCGGGTCAACAGCGTGAACCCGGAATCCGACGGCCGGAGCGGCCACTCCGCCTGCACGAACACGCGGTTCGACGTGCAGGTGACGCAGGGACTGCCTTTCCTGCAGACACTGACCCGGGCGGACTGGGAAGTCCTGCTCGCGGTACGCAACCTTTTCTACGAGGCGGCCGAGGGCGCAGCCCTGGACGAGCTCGTCGTGCTGCACCCGCCGAAGCGGGTGATGGGAGGCATCTCGGTCCGCTTCTAGGTGCGGAGGAAGGAAGCTGCCGGGGTCGTAGGGGAGAGAGGCTGGCGAGGCTCAACGAGCCTCGCTTTTTTTGGCTCGGAGAAGCGATCCATTTTGTCGGTTTTGTCCTTCAAGGCTTCGGATCTGTTTGGGGGATCGACTTTCAAAGTCCATTTTTTTGAGCGCTTTGCCGATTGTCGCCAGGGCTCAAAGGTAGGCATGTAGCTTGCTGACTCCCACGAAGACACACCAAGCCAAAGCGATGGCACTGATCGCCCGAAGGCGGCTCAAGAATCTCGTCGTCATCCTGATGGGCGTGGCCCTGGCTTCGCTGGGGGTGTACAACATCGTCCTCAAGGCCACCTGGACGCTCCTGGACGACGGTGTGTTCTGGCGCGCGAGCCCGCAGGGCGTCGTGGCGGGGCGGGTCGCGGCGGGGGGGCCCGCCGATCGGGCCGGTGTGCGGATGGGCGACGTGCTGCTCGCGGTGGACGGGGACGAGGTGCTCACCCCCGAGCAGGTGGAGGCCTCGCTCCACCGCCGCCAGCCGGCCGAGCGTATCCAGTATGCGCTCCTTCGCGAGGCCGAGCGGCGCTCGCTGACGGTCACCGTGGAGCCGCTGCCCCAGGGCAACGTCACGCTCTTCTACTACCTCTCGCTGGTCGGCTTCTTCAGCCTCGTCGTGGGCACGATCGTGATGCTGAAGCGGTTGCCCGACCGGGCTGCCCTGCACTTCTACGCGATCTGCGTCCTCTTCTTCCTGATGTACTCGACCTCCTACACGGGCAAGCTCAGCGTGGCCGATTGGGCGCTGTTCTGGGCCGACCACATCGCGATCCTGCTCCTGCCCGTGGTGTTCCTGCATTTCTGCCTCTCCTTCCCCGAGCGCCGCCTGGAGGGGAAGCGGGGCTGGATCGTGCCCGCGCTCTACCTCCCCGCCCTCGCCCTCGCGGGGGCGGCGGTGGCGAGCCAGGTCTTCTTCGCCACCGGGCGAGAGACGAGCGCCCTCTGGGCGATCACCGAGGCCATCGACCGCACGAAGCCGCTGTACTTCGCGGCCTTGTTCACCCTTTCCTTCCTGGTGCTCCTCGATTCCTATCGCCGTACGCGCCAGTTGACGGCGCGCCGGCAGATGAAGTGGCTGGTGGGGGGAACGGGCGCGGGGATACTGCCCTTCCTGGTCTTCTACGCCATGCCCTTCGCGCTGGGCCGCCCGCCGCGGCTGGCCATGGAGCTCGCCGGCTACATCCCGCTCGCCCTCATCCCCCTGTCCCTGGCCTACGCGGTCGTGAAGCACCGCCTGATGGACGTGGAGCTGATCTTCCGGCGCACGCTCGTCTACACCCTCGCCGTGGCCGCCATCCTGGGCATCGTTCTCCTCACCGTGGGCCTCGCGAACGTGTTCCTCGCCGGCGACGAAGAGCCCCACACCACGATCATCGCCCTGCTCTCCACGCTGGTCGTGATCCTGCTCTTCACGCCCGTCAAGAGCCGGATCCAGGAGGGCATCGAGCGGCTCTTCTACCGCGAGCGCTACAGCTCTCGCCGGGCCCTGGTGCGCCTCTCCCAGGACTTGAACGCGCAGCTCGCCGACTTGCCCCGAATGACCGATCGCCTCCTCGAAGGGGTCAGCTCGGCCCTGGGCCTGAACGCGGGGGCGGTCTTCCTGCGCGACGCCGACGGAGCCTTCTCGGTGTTCCGCTCCATGGGCTGCGGAGAAGGAGCGGAGTCCATTCGTATCCCCGCCCGGGGCGCCCTCCTCACGCGACTGCTCAAGGGGGCACCGGTGCACGCGGAAGCCTCCCCCGAGGACTTCCCGGAGGTGGGGCCCCTGCCCCTCGTCCACTACTTCCCCTGTCGCGTGAACGGCGAGGTCATCGCGGTGCTGGGGGTGGGCCGCAAGGATGGCCTCGAGCCCGTGAACAGCGAGGAGGTCGACATCCTCCAGACCCTGGCCGCCCAGGCCGCCACCGCCATCATGAACGGGCGGCTCTACCAGAGCCTGCGCGAGAAGGCGGAGGAGCTGCAGGGGCTGACCGAGTACAACGAGAACATCCTGGAGAGCCTGGACTCCGGCATCGTGGTCGTGGACCTGGAAGGCCAGATCGTCCGCTGGAACCGGGCCATCGAGGGCTTCTTCGGGAAGAAGCGCGAAGAGGTGCTGGGGCGCTCCCTGGACGACATCCTGTCCGCGACCTTCCTGGAAGCCCTCCGCGGCAGCCTCGTCCTCGGCGACGAGGGGGAGATCGCGCACATCTTCAAGCTGCACCTCCCGACGCCGGACGGCCGCAGCCTCATCGTGAACGTGGCGGTGGCCCCCTTCCAGGTGGGCAGCGGCGAGCGCTGCGGCACCGTCCTCATCCTCGACGACATCACGGCCCGGGTGCGCCTCGAGGAGCAGCTCCAGCATTCCGAGAAGATGGCGAGCATCGGCCTCCTCGCCGCGGGCGTCGCCCACGAGGTCAACACGCCGCTCGCCGGGATCTCCTCCTACACCCAGCTTCTCAAGGGCCAGCTCGAGGACAAGGACCCCAAGATGCCGCTCCTCGAGAAGATCGAGAAGCAGAGCTTCCGCGCGGCCAAGATCGTGAACAACCTGCTCAACTTCTCCCGGGGCAGCGGGGTGGAGCTCGAGCCCCTCGACGTGAACAAGGCCCTGCTCGACGTGTTGTCCCTGGTCGAGCACCAGCTCGAGGGGTCGAAGATCAAGGTGCGCAAGGAGCTGGCCGGCCCCCTTCCCGTCGTGCGCGGGAACGAGAACCGGATCCAGCAGGTCTTCTTCAACCTGATCCTGAACGCGCGCGACGCGATGCCCCGCGGGGGCTGGCTCACCCTGTGCACCCACGCCGACGAAGACACCGTGGTGGTGGAGGTGAAGGACACCGGCCACGGCATCAAGCGCGAGGACATCAAGCGGATCTACGACCCCTTCTTCAGCACCAAGGGGATCGGACGCGGCACGGGGCTCGGTCTCTCCGTCTCCTACGGGATCGTGCAGGAGCACGGGGGCGCCATCTTCGTGGACAGCGTTCCCGGCAAGGGCACGACCTTCCAGGTGGCCCTGCCCGCCCTCGCCCTGTCCGAAGTCGCCCAGAAGGTGAGATGAGCCAGGAAACGATCCTCGTCGTCGACGACGAGGAGGTCATGCGGGACGTGCTGCAGAGCCTGCTCGCGGAAGCGGGCTACGCCGTCTCCGTCGCGGAGGCGGGGCCCCAGGGCCTGGCCCTCGCCAAGAAGGGCGGCTTCGACGCCGCCATCGTGGACGTGATGCTGCCGGAGATGGGGGGAATCGAGGTCCTGGAAGAGCTGAAGCGGATGGACCCCGACTTCGTGGTCCTCATGATCACCGCCTTCGCCTCCGTGGAGACCGCCATCACCGCCATGAAGAAGGGCGCCTTCGACTACGTGGCCAAGCCGTTCAAGCACGAGGAGCTGCTCCACATCCTCCGCAACGCCCTCAACCAGCGCCGTCTCCAGGACGAGAACCGCTACTTGCGCACTGCCCTCAAGGACCAGGGCCGGTTCATGGAGATCGTGGGCAAGAGCCAGCGCATGCTCCAGGTCTTCCAGCTCGATCTCCCAGGCCGCGCCCTCGCGCTCCACGATCCTCGTGGTGGGGGAGAGCGGCACGGGCAAGGAGCTGGTGGCCAAGGCCGTCCACGCGAACTCGCCCCGCAAGGACCAGCCCTTCATCGTGGTCAACTCGGGCAGCCTCCCCCACGACCTCCTGGAGAGCAACCTCTTCGGGCACGTGAAGGGCGCGTTCACGGGCGCGGTCTACGCCAAGAAGGGGCTCTTCGAGCTCGCGGACAAGGGCACGCTCTTCTTCGACGAGATCGGCAACATCCCCCTCGAGACCCAGGCCAAGCTCCTGCGGGTGATGCAGGAGCGCGAGTTCATGCGGCTGGGGGGCGTCGACACCATCAAGGTGGACGTGCGGGTGGTGGCGGCCACGAACATCGACCTGAAGCGCGCGGTGGACGACGGACGCTTCCGCGAAGACCTCTACTACCGGCTCAACGTCATCGCCATCCAGCTCCCGCCCCTCCGTCAGCGCAAGGAAGACATCCCCGCGCTCGTGAACCACTTCGTGGAGAAGTACTCGAAGGAGAACGCCAAGCCGGTGGAGGGCGTGACCCCCGAGGTCCTGCAGGCCCTGATGGACTACGACTGGCCGGGGAACGTGCGCGAGCTCGAGAACGTCGTCGAGCGCGGAGTCGTCCTCACCACCAACGGCCGCATCGGACGGGAGCTCATCCCCGATCACGTCAAGAGCACCCCGAGCTTCCACATCCCGCAGGTCGCGGTCCCTCCGGAGGGGATCAGCCTGCGCGAGGTCATCTCCGGCTTCGAGCGGCGGCTCATCGAGTCGACGCTGGAGTCGACGGGCGGCGTGCAGAAGGACGCGGCCCGACTCCTGGGCCTCAAGCCGACCACCCTCAACGAGATGATCAAGCGCCACAGCATCGTCCTCCCCCGCGAGCGGGAGCGCCGGCGCGCTCAAGGAGCTCGAGGCGACGGCCAAGACGACGCCCGCCTGACCGCGCGGCCCTCGGCGATCTCTGCGCCGTTCTTGACATCGCGCGGATTGCCTGATAGCCTCATCGCTCTAATTGGCAGTATCTACGGGGTTTAGCGCGCGCAAGCCCGACGCTCCGTAGGAGCCCTCGAAAAACATGGCTTTTCAGGGGTCGCTCACCGAGCTCCACCTCCCCGACATCATTCAGCTCGTCAGCGTCAGCGGGAAGACCGGCGTCTTCCACCTCACGGACGGGGTCCTGAAGGGACAGATCTACCTCAACGACGGGAAGATCGTGCACGCCCAGCTCGAGGACGCGGCGGGCGAGGAGGCGGTGTACGCGCTCGCGATCTGGCGCCAGGGCGAGTTCCGCTTCGACCCTGGTGTCGCCACCGAGCTCCGGACGATCACCAAGAGCAACACCAACCTCCTGATGGAGGCGGCGCGCCGCCTCGACGAGTGGCGCGTGCTCTCCAAGAAGATCCCGTCCGTGGACCTCATCCCCGAGTTCGTGGTCCAGGAGAACCGCGAGGGCCAGATCAACCTCAACACCAGCGAGTGGCTGATCCTGTCCAAGATCGACGGGCAGCGCAGCGTGCGCTCGATCGCGGCCGCCGCCTCCCTCTCCGTCTTCGATGCGGCCAAGATGCTCTACGGCCTCATCGCCACCAACCTCATCCGCCTGCGCGAGCCCGCGGCCGGCCCCTCCCGTCCCGTGACCCGGGCCGGCCCCGCCCCCACCGCCATCGTGGGCACGCCCTCCCGCGGCGTCCCCACGCCCTCCCCGGCCGCGGTGGCCCTCATCGCCAAGCTCACCCGCATCCGCGACGAGTGCACGACGCTCCTCGGACCGGTGGGAGAGACGGTGGTGAACAAGCACTACCAGAAGGCCCGCACCGAGCTGGAGCGGGGGGCGGGAGTGGAGGCGATCGAGGACGCGGTGAGCCAGATCGCGCGCGCCGCCTCCATCCTCAAGGGCCCCTCCGTCTCCGACACGATCCTGGAACAGCTCAAGGCCCTGCGTTAGGCGGAGATGGCCCGGGCCCGCGTGTCCGCTTCCCTGATCGCCATGCTCCTTGCCGCTGCGATCGCACCCTCGGCGGAGAGGACCGTGCTCGTGGCGGGAGAAGGCCTGAACGAGCCGTTCGCGGTCGACTTCGACTCCGAGGGCAATACCTACATCGCGGAGATGGGCGGCCAGCGCGTCAGCATCCTCGACGGGAGCGGCAAGCTCCGGGTCTTCGCGGGCACCGGTGAGAGGGGCATGGCCGGGGACGGCGGTCCTGCCACCCGCGCCCTGTTCAACGGCCCCCACCACCTCCTGGTAGGACCGGACGGCGCACTCTACGTGGCCGACACCTGGAACCACGGCGTGCGCCGGATCGACCTCAAGACGGGCCTCATCCGGCGCGTGGCCGGGCTCGGGGAGCCGGGCTTCGGAGGCGACGGGGGCTCGGCACTCGACGCCCGCTTCGGCCACGTCTTCAACATCGCCTTCCGCGGCAACGTTCTCCACCTTTGCGACCTCGACAACCGGCGCATCCGCGCCGTCGACCTCGACACCGGGATCGTGACCACGGTCGCGGGCAACGGCCAGCGCGGGGTGCCGGTGGACGGGGAGGACGCGCGGGCCCAGCCCCTGGTCGACGCGCGGGCCATCGCCTTCGATTCCCGGGGCCGCCTCTACATCGCCGAGCGAGGCGGCCACGCGCTCCGCGTGGTCGACCCGGGGGGCCGGATCCGGACGGTGGCGGGAACCGGCGAAGCAGGCTTCTCCGGGGACGACGGTCCCGCTCGCGCGGCTCGCCTCAACGGCCCGAAACACGTCTTCGTCGACGCCGACGACTCCGTGCTGATCACCGACACCGAGAACCACGTGATTCGCCGCTATTCGCCCGCAGACGGCACGATCCGCCGGGTGGCGGGGACGGGAGTGGCGGGAGCGGGAGGCCTCGGCGGCCCCGCCCGGAGCCTGGAGCTCAATCGGCCTCACGGAGCGCAGGTCCACCCGAAGACGGGCGCCCTCTACATCTCCGACAGCGAGAACCACCGCGTCGTGCGCGTCGAGAAGTAGGGCCCCGGTTCAGGGAGCGGAGGGGCAAACGGTTGCTGCGTCGGCTCTGCCCCGGCTCCGGTGGGGCCGGGTGTACTCTTGCCGATGGTAGTGGTTACCCTTCGTCCCGGCCCCGCGCTCGCCTGCCTTCTCCTCGCCGGCGGCCTCGCTTCCTCGGCTGCTGCCCCCGAGCCGCGCCCGCCACGGCTTATCCTCGCGACGCTCGATGGAGCGGCGGCTCCTTTGATCGCCGACGCGGTGGCCCGGGGCGTCATGCCCAACCTGGCGGCGCTGCGCGCCTCGGGGGCGACGGCCCGGGGCTCCGTCACGTCCCTGCCCGCGAAGACCGCGGCCGGTCACGCGACCCTCTTCACCGGCGCCTGGCCGGACGTGAGCGGCGTGACCGGCAACGACGTGATCCTGCTCGGCGCCTCCCTGCTCGAGCCGGTCTCCGGCTATCGGAGCGAGCCGCTGCGCGCCGAGCCGCTATGGGTCACGGCCGCCCGCGCGGGCCGCCCGGCCACGATGCTGTGCGCCACCCAGGACTACCCCTACGAGCCCTACGAGACGGGCCGGCGCTTCGGGGGAGACTTCGGGGAAAGGCTCGCCTTCCTCACCGGCTACAAGGGACCCTCGCTCGGGGACGCGGTCTACCTGGCGTCCGACCTTCGTCGGCGCGAGCCCACGGGATGGCGGGGCGTGCCCGTCACCGGGGGGAGCGAGATCGAGCTGCGCGTTGCCGAGACCACGCTGTTCGGGTTGCTGTTCGACGACCCCGGCGACCCCGCCCGGGGCCTCGACACGCTCGTCCTCTCCGGCGACAAGGACGCCTCCGGAGGCGTACGCCTGAAGCCGGTGCCCACGGGATCGGCGGCCGCCTTCGCCGCGGTCACGGTCCGGCTGGAGGGACACGACCTCCCGGTGTTCTTCCGCCTGTTCGCCCTCTCCGGAGACGGCTCCGACCTGCTCCTCTATCGCGCCCGCGCGTCGGTCTTCCTCTCGAGCCGGGCCGCCCTCGTCCCCGCGGTCACCGAGGCCACCGGCGGCTTCGTCGGCAACGGCGCGCATCGCCTCTACGAGGCCAGTGCCCTCGGTCCGACCCTCGCCACGGGTGGAGACGGCACCGCCGAGCGCCGCTATCTCGACACCGTCCGTCTCGTGGAGCGGCAGTTCGAGCGACTCCTCGACTTCGGGGCCACGCGAACGCAGTGGGACCTGCTCGTCGGCTACCTTCCCTTTCCCGACGAGTTCCTCCACATGTGGTGGGGCCTCGCGGATCCGTCGCTGCCCGGTCACGACCCCGTCCTCGGCGCCCGCCTGCGCATCTTCCTCGACGAAGGGCTGCGCATCGCCGACGCCTACGTGGGAGCCTTGAGGCGCCACGCGGGACGCGACGTGCTGCTCGCGGTGGGCGCGGACCACGGCATGACCAGCGTCCGTACGCGGGTCCGCATGACCGCGGCCCTGCGCGAAGCGGGCCTCCTCGCCCTGGACCCCGAGGGCCACGTCGATCTCGCGCGCACGAAGGTCTACTACCTGGAGCCCTCGGGATATTTCCTGTTCAACCGGGTCGGGCGGCCCGGGGGCTCGGTGCGCGGGGACGAGGAGGGCGCCCTGCGGGCGCGGACCCAAGCGATGCTGCGCGGCCTGCGCGACCCGCGAACCGGGGAGCCGCTGGTGGAAGAGGTGTTCGCGCCGGGGGCGCGCGAAGGCACGGGCGGACCCCAGGGAGGCGACGTGTATTTCCGCCTGGTGCCCCACGCCCTGCCCACCGGCGAGGCGAGCGGCGACCTCGTCTACGACGGGGCGCCCCGAGGCGAGCACATCCTGGCCCCGGACCGGGACGACATGCACGCGTCCTTCGCGGTCGACGGCCCCGGGGTGAAGGGGGGAGTCGACCTCGGCCTGATCCGCCAGGTGGACATCGCGCCCACGCTCGCCGCCCTCATCGGCCTGGGACCGCCCGCCCAGTCTCGAGGAGTGGTTCTCGAGCGCGCGCGGTCCGGGGACCGGGAGCCGTAGCTCCGCGGCGCCCTCGCGTCACCGGGCCGGTCCCGCCGCCAGCGTGTTCCAGAGGTCGACGCTGGAGAGCTCTCCCTCGCAACGCACGATCCCCTCGCGGTCGAGCAGGACGACGAACGGGCTTCCCGTCTGCCGGACGGCGTCCGTCACGTTGCCGTCCTCGAGGAGCAGCTCGAGGGGCAGCCCGGCCTTGCGCACCGCGTCCTCCCCCCGGAAGTAGTGGGCGCGGTCGGCCGGCCGCTCCGCCTCCATGGTCACGACGTGCAGGCCCTTCAGGAAGGGGGCGAACCACGTGGCGAAGTTCTGGTAGCGCAGCATGAAATCGTTGTAGGGGCCGTTGCCGCGATACGACGCGAGCAGGCAGACGGCATGGAACTCACCCGGCCCCAGGGAAAGGAGCGCGTCGTCGAGCCCGACCTCTTCCCCAGGCACTTCGAGGCGAGGAAGGCGATAAGCCACGGGGAACGCCTTGTCCAGCCACCGCGGCTCCTTGAGCGGGGGCCGGCGGCCGGTGTGCTTCTCCACCGCCTCCGCCAGCCGCAGGCTGGGGTTGTGCTCGAAGGCGGTGTGGAGCATCCCGAGCCCCCGCTCCTTCTCGCCGCGCTCGAGGAGGGCGAGGGCTTCGTAGTAGAAGCCGATCCCGTGGAAGTTCATCGTCCAATGGGGCGCGTACCGCTTCTGGTACAGGGTCACGAGGGCCAGGCCTTCGTCGTGCTGGCCGGCCTCGTAGGTCGCCGCTCCCAGGAACATCAGGGCCGGGGTATCGCGATCCTGGCCGTAGGCGGCCAGGGTGAGGGCAGACAGGTTCTTGAGCGCCGCCCAGTCCCGGGCCTCCCACAGCGCCTCCAGCTCCGACGGGCTGCTCTTCTTCGGGTCGTAGCGCTCCTTGATCGCGTCGGTCGTGTGCTGGAGGGTGACGCCCGGCTCGATGCCGCTCGCGTGCAGCGCGATCAGCTCGTGCCGCGGCCGGGAGTAGAACACCCACCGATGCTCCGCCGAGCGGTAGACGTAGGTCTGCGGGACGAGCACGGCGCCGGGCTCCTCGTCGAGCGAGACCAGCAGGTCCTTCACCGCCACCCCCGCCTCGCCGGCCAGGGAGCGCGGGGCCAGCTCCGTGACGATCATGCACTGCGCGGGCTTGGGCAGACGCACGTTCGGCGTGCGCTTCAGCTCCTTGATCTGCTCGCGGATGAACTCGTCCATGGCCCTCCCTCTTGGGTGGGCCTATGATGGCAAAGATCCGGCCGCCCATGAGGACCGCCCGACATTTCGCGGCGTTCTCTGGCCGGCTCGGCGGTGGCGCGCAACGTGGTCCACGAGATGTGCAATTCCGTGAGCCTCTACGTGAGCCCGAGCTTCGCGAACAACCCGCGCTGGCTCTGGGAGAGCGTCGCCCTCTACGAGAACAGCGAGCTCGTGGTGGCGCGCGGGGGCCGGGCGGCCCTCGTGCAGCTCATACGGGCCCACGGCGACACCGCAGCGGTCCTGGGCCTCTCGCCGGCCGAGTTCGAGACCGCCTGGTACGCCTACGTGAGGGACCGCTACCTGTCCTGAGGTTTTTCTCGAGCAGGAGGCACCACCGCTTCGATGAGCCGGCGATACCGGTCGAGCACCGCCGGCCAGCGGTAGTTCTCGCGTACGTACGCCCGCCCGTTCTCCCCGAGAGCCCGGTGCAGCTCGCGCTCCCGGACCATGAGGTCGAGCGCTTCCACGAACTCGTCCTCGTCCTCGTACCACAGGCCCGCGTTCGAGCGCTGGCAATGGTCCCTGAGGACAGCCGAGCGCGCGCTGGCCAGCACCGGCGTCCCCAGGGACAGCGCCTCGAGGAGGACGATGGAGAGGCTCTCGAACGGGCTCGGGCAGACGACCGCCCGGGCCCCGGCCATGGCCGCGAACTTCTCCTCTTCCGAGAGGTAGCCCAGGTAACGAACGCCGGGGGCCCGCGGCTCCGCCATCGCGAGCTTACCGATGAGCACGAGCGGCGCCGCGCCCCTGCGGTCGCGCCGGTAGCGCTCGTAGAAGTCCAGCATCTGGGCGCAGCCCTTGCCCGCGTCGATGCGCCCCGCGTAGAGGACGTAGGGGCGGTCGAGGTCGTGGCGGATGCGGAACCCTTCGACGTCCGGAGATTCCGGGGTTTCCACGCCGATCCCGGTCACGAGGGCGGGACGTCCGGCCACGTCGAATCGCGACCGGACCAGGGCTTCCTCGGGGCCGGTCAGGAATCCAAACGCGCGGGGAAGGGCGAAGACCCGCTCGTAGAGGCGGAAGCGAAGGGGCGGCTCGTCGTGGGCGGTGGAGACGAGGATGGCCCGCTCCGGCGCCGCTTCCAGGCCCACGACGGTCGGGTAGTAGAGGTAGGTGAAGAAGAGCACGGCCGCGAAGCCGTCCTTCTCCCCCCGCAGGGCTTCCACGAGCCGGGGCACGTACGGGCCCTGGCGCCGCAGCCACCTCTGCTCGTCTTCGTCCGTATGGGGCCGGCCGTAGAGCGCGTCCGAGAAGGCGTTGAAGCTCGCGAGGTCGCGCTCCTCGTCGGCGGCGAACCTCCGCACCTCCACGCCGGCCACGATCGTCGTCCCCGCCGGCAGCTCGTTCCGCCACGTCACGTAGTCGCGGGCGCAGGTGGTGAACACGGTCACTGCGTACTCGGAGGCCAGCCGCTCCGCCAGCGCCCGGGCCAGCGACTCCGAGCCCCCCGTGATCTCGGGCCCGTAGCGTTGCACGACCAAGGCCAGGCGCCGCCGCTCGACGCCGATGCTCACAGGGACTCCAGATACCCGCGCAGCGCCGACTCCACCGCTTCCGGGGCGAATGCCGGGAGACGCCGATCCTGACCGGCGAGAACACCGGTCCGGAGAGGCTCGTCCGTGGCCAGGAGGTGGGCCATCTCCCCCACTTCCGCCAGGTCCTTGCGCGTGAACTGCACTCCCGAGCCACCCAGGGTGTGGGGGACGGCCGCCGCGGCGTAGGCAAGCACGGGGACGCGCATCAGCATGGACTCGACGAGAGGGACGCCGAAGCCCTCGTGCTCGCTCATGGACACGAAGACGTGGGCGGCCGCGTAGCAGGCGAGCAGGTCGTCGTGGTCCACGTGCCCGAGGAACACCACCTCCCAGGGGGTGAAGTCGAGCTCGTAGGCGAAGGCCTGCAGGCGGTCGAAGTAGCCTCCGCGCGGCCACCCCTTGCCGACCAGGAGCACCCGGACGTCGGGGGCGATGAAGCTCCGCCAGTAGGCGGCGAGCCGGACGAGGTCTTCGGGGCGCTTGTTGGGGGCGAGCCGTCCCACGAAGAGGAGGTTCGTGAGGCCGTCGTCGAGCATCCGCCGCAGCACCGGGTTCGGGGGCTCGCGGTAGCGGCGGAAGTCGAGGTAGATGGGCAGCACCCCGGTGCGACGAAAGCCCAGGGCCTCGAGCTCGAGGCGGTTGAACTCGCTGTCGGCGAGGCCCAGGTCGACGTGCCCGGCGAGCGAGCCGAGCTGCTCGCGACCCAGCGTGCAGATCCGCACCATCTCGGGGTCCCAGCCCGTGAAGAACCGAGGAGGGGTGATGTTGTGATGGAGGAGAACTCGCCGGCCGCGGTGACGCTTGAGGGCGTCGCTGAGCGGCGAGGGGAGCGCGTAGTGAAGGAGGACCACGTCGCCCGTCCCCCCGTCCTGCCACTCCGAAAAGGGCCGCCCGTCCCCCACGAGGTCCGCGTCCAGCTCCAGGGCGTACACGTCGGCGGCGTGGCCCCAGGAGCGGAAGGCGTCACGCATGAGGCGGGCGGAGTCGCCGATGGCGTCCCCGCGGTGGAGCGCGGGGACCCATTGGTCGATCCTCCTCACACGGCGCCCCTCACACGGCGCCGCGCATCACACGGCGCCGCGTCCGGCGAGCCGTTCGAGTCGCGCCGCTTTCGGCGGCGCCGTGCTCAAGACCGGTCCCAGCCGTTCCAAGAGCAGCACCCCGAAGTCCGTCCTTCGCAGTTCCTGCACCGCTCCTTCCTGCGTGGCGAGTATGTTCTTCTTCAGTGCCGAGTCCGTGAGAATTCGATGCACCAGCTCCGCCACCACCTCCGGCGGCTTCTCGCGGAGGAGCACGCCGCCCCCGTGCAGGGTCTCCCGCACCGCCCCCGTGTCGTAGGCGACGACGGGCACTCCGAAGACCATGGCCTCCTGCAGCGGGACGCAGAACCCCTCGTGCTCGGACAGGCAGAGAAAAAGGTCGGCCACCCGGTAGTAGGAGAGGAGGTCGTCGTCGTCGACCTGGCCGGTGAAGACGACCTCGTCCAGCCGCAGGTAGTCGACCATGTCCAGCAGACGCTGGAAGTAGCGCTCGTGGCCGCGATAATCCCCCACCAGGAGGAGCCGGCTCACCGGGTTCACGTACCGCTGGTAGACCGCGAACACCCGGATGAGGTCCTCGATCTTCTTGTTGGGGATGATGCGACCCACGAAGAGCAGGTTGGTGCGGGGGCCTTCGTAGAGCCGCTCCACCACCGCCGAGCCCGGCCGGTCGTACGTCGCGAGGTCGAGGACGATGGGCAGCACCGCGGTCTGCTTGAAGCCCGCTTCCTCCAGCTCCCGGCGGTTGAACTCGCTGTCCCCCAGCCCCAGCTCGGTGCGGGGGGCGAACGCCTCCAGCTCCCGCCGGCCGTGGTAGCAGAGCCCGGCCAGGTGCGCGTGGAAGCCGAGGAAGAAATGGGCGGGGGTGATGTTGTGGTAGATCGAGACCAGGCGGTCCGGCGCGTGGTAGATGAGCCGCCCCGCGGCGCTCCCGATCGAGAAGTGGAAGAGGCAGACCGTCTCCGGAGAAGAGACCTGCGGGTACTCCCAGAGCGGGCGGGCCAGGTGCGCGACCCGGGGATGCACCTTTTCCGCGAAGATGTCGGAGGCGAAACCCGCCTTCCGGAGGTGCTTCTGGATGGCGAGGGCCTCGTTGCCGATGGCGTCCCCGTAGGAGAGCGCGGCCAGGAGCTGGTGGACGTGGCGCGTCACGCGGCGCGACCCTGCGCCCGCAGCCGCCCCAGGAGCTCGAGATATTTCTTCTCGACGACGTCCCACGCGTAATGGCGCTCGAAGTAGGCACGGCCGTTCGCGCCCATCCGGCGCCTCAATGCCGCGTCCGCCTCCAGGAGGGCGAGCGACTCCCGAAACTCGTCGTAGGTCGCGTAGTAGAGCCCGGCCTTCGCCCGCTTGCACTGCCCGCGCAAAACATCGCATTTCGCGTTGGCGAGGACCGGCCGCTCCGCCCACCAGGCCTCGAGGACGGCCATAGACAGGCTCTCGAGCCGCGACGGCATGACGAAGAGATCCGTCGCGGCGAGAGCATCCCACTTCTCCTTGTCGGGTCGAAATCCTAGGGGCACGATCCCCGGGTCTGGCGGGACGTCCAGCAGGCTCTGGCCGATCAAGACCAGTCGGAGGCTCGATCCCGTGTCTGCACGATAGCGGAGGAAGATACTCGAAGAGCTCAGGGCAACCCTTGTTCACGTCGACGCGGCCCACGTAAAGGATGAACGGTCCCTCGATCCCGCTGCTGCCGACGAAAGGCGGCAGGATCGAGGTGGGATGGCAACTCCGACCCGACTCCGACGACGTCTCCGGGGACGTCCTGGTTGCCAGAACAACGCCCAGATCATCGCCCGCTCTTCCACGCTGTTGTAGACGAGTGCGCGTGGAGCGCGGAAGAGCGGGGGAAGATGGGGAGATGATAGAGTCCGTCGTCCTCGGCGGTGGGCACGAGCACGGCGCGGTCGGGAATCGCGTGGACGCCGTGCCACGTGGTCCAGTAGCGGTAGGAGAAGAACAGCACGAAGTCGTATTCGCTTCCGTGAAGGCGCAGGTGCTCGACGAGCAGGCGGGAACGCGGACCCTGCTCGTCGAGCCACGTGAGCGCGTCCTCGCGAGAGGCGGCGCTCGCCCTCGCCGCATCCACCTGTCCCGGCACCACCCGGGCCGCCTCCCCGAAGAGGCGGGCCGTCAAGGAGGCGAACCGCTCCGTGTCGCGGGGCGCGTCCACGGGAAAACGCCGCACCGCGACACCGTTGAGCATCTCCTCCCCCGCCGGGTAGTGGTTGGCCCAGGTGACGTAGTCGCGCGCGCAGGTGGTCAGGACCTCGACCTCCGCGTGGCGCGCGAGGTGCTCGGCGACCAGCCGGCAGTGGTACTCGGCCCCGCCCGCGATGTCCAGGCCGTAGCGCTGGACCACGAAGGCGAGGCGCATCACGGAGGCCGCCGTCCTTCCGCCGGCGGCTCCTCCCGAAAGACCACCATCGACTCGAGCGTCTTCTCGCGCCGGGTCTGGAGCTCCAGCCGCCCCTGGAGCTGGAGGTTGCGGTTCTTGAGGTCCTGGACCTCGAGGTTCAGACGGGTCAGCTCGAGGGCGAGGTTGTGGAAGAGGTGGACGTAGTAGCGGTTGAGGTCGGACTGCCGCGAGAGCGCGGAGATCATGGGGTTGGGGTTCCAGAAGAGCTTCTGGAGGGGGCGGAGAACCCGCCGCAGCGACTCCAGCAGCCGACCCGTGAGCCCGCGGCTGCTCCGGTAGACCGTCTCCGAGTCGAACGCGAAGTTCCAGCGCGACGGCTCGGCCCGGAAGTCCTGGATGAGGTCGCTCTTGAAGTCGTGGGCCTCGAGAACCGCATCCAGCCGGTGCTCCGCGATCTCGCGGATCTCCTCGTCGGTGTAGAGGCCCTTGCTTCTTCTCCTCGATCCGCTTGCGGATGGCAGCGCATGATCTCCTCGACGTCCACCTCGTCCGCGCCGATCTCGAAGGTCATGGGCGCTCAGTGCCCGCGGGGCATCGGCCGCGCCGGGCGCGGTGTAGACGATCGAGCACGATCGCCACCGCCCACAGGGCCACGTCCAGGAGCAGCGGGCGATCGGTGAGGAGGATGTCCGTGGGGCTGCCCCCCTGCTCCTTGCGATGCACCAGATAAAGATAGCGGAAGATGCCGTAGAGCACGAAAGGGATGGTCCAGGCCAGGCGGTCCGTCTGGTACTTCTCCACCGTCTCCGGGGCCGTGGTGTAGAAGGCGTAGGCCGATCAGGCAGGAGGCGGTGACCACGGAGATCATCTGGTCGAGGAGGTAGGGGCTGTACTCGGCGAGGATCTGCGGCGGTGGTCGGCCGCGCCTTCGAGGAGCGACGTGATCTCGTGCCGCCGCTTGGCCAGGGCGAGGAAGAGCGCGAGCAGGATCGTGCAGACGAGCAGCCAGTCGCTGAAGGGGACGTCGATGGCGAGCGCCCCCGCCACCGCGCGAAGCACGAAGCCCGAGGCTGATCGCGATGACGTCGACGATCACGACGTGCTTCAGCCGGAACGAATAGGCCAGGTTCAGGAGCACGTAGGCGGCGGCCACCGCGGCGAACGGTGCCCCCAGGAGCGAGGCCAGGCCCAGGCTCAGGACGCCGATGAGGGTGGCGGCGGCTCCCGCCGCGCCCCGCGAGAGGGCGCCGCTCGCCAGGGGACGGAGCCTTTTCCGGGGATGGAGCCGGTCTCCCTCGAGGTCGGCGATGTCGTTCACGAGGTAGACGGCGCCGGAAAGGCCGCAGAAGACGGCGAAGGCGAGGAGCGCACGCAGGAACGGCTCGCGCTCGAACAGATGCTTGGAGAGAGCGAGGGCGACGAACACCACCAGGTTCTTCGTCCACTGGTGGGGACGGAGCGATTCGAGGACGGCGCGAAGGGTGCTCAGGGCCGCCGCCCTCCTCCGGGTCCGGCTAGAAGCTCTTGACCGCCTCGGATTCGTTCTCGAAGGTCTCGAAGACGGTGAGGAGCTTCGTGATCGAGAGCAGGTCCTGGATCTTCTTGGTGAGGTTCAGGAGCTTCAGCTTGCCGCCCTTCTTGCTGACGGTCGTGTAGCAGCGCACGATCTCGCCGAGGCCGGCCGAATCCACGTAGGGCACGTCGGCTAGGTTCAGGAGGAGCTTGGTCTTGCCGCCGTCGACGAGCTTCGTGACGGCGTCGCGAAGGGCGTCGTCTCCCTCCCCGATCAGGATCTTCCCGTGAAGGTCCAGGATGATCACGTCACCGACCTGGCGCTCGACGATCTTCATGGCGGCGTTTCTCCTTGCGGATGGAGCGTTTACGAAGAGGCCGAAACCTATCACAGCGCCTCGTTGACTGTCAACGGTTTGGGCGATCCCTCCTGGTCTCGGCTGTGGTAGCGTTGGCCCCGGTCAAGACCGCGATGAGCCTGCGAGAGCGCATCCACGGGCAGGCGGCCCGGGCCGGCCGCCACATCGTCCTCCCCGAGGGGACGGAACCCCGCACCCAGGAAGCGGCGGCCCGGGTGGTCCGAGACGGGCTGGCTCGGGTAACGCTCCTGGGCAAGCCGGAAGAGATTGCGGAAAGGGCACGGGGACGAGGCCTGGACCTGTCCGGGGTAGGGGCCGAGCGGGTGCCCAAGGACGGAAGGGACTTTCAAACGGCCCTGGAGACCTACCGCGAGCGCATGCGCGCTCGCGGTGTGACAGAGGACGAGGCCCGCGAGCACTTGCGCGACCCGCTGCTGTGGGGCGCCCTCGGCGTGGCCGCGGGTCGGTTCGACGGGTTCGTGGCGGGCGCGGAATCGACCACCGCGAGCACGCTCCGCGCCGCCCTCCGCGGCATCGGCACGCGATCGGGGGTCAACCGCGTGTCCTCCTTCATGCTGATGGTGACGGCCCGCCCCGAGCTCGGGGACGAGGGGGCTGCTCGTCTTCGCCGACTGCGGGGTGAACCCGGACCCCACGGCCCGCGAGCTGGCCGAGATCGCCCTCCTCGCCGCGGAGAGTGCCCGGGGCTTCCTGCAGGTTCCGCCCCGCGTGGCCCTCCTCTCTTTCTCCACCCGCGGGAGCGCCGACCATCCCCGCTCCCGGAAGGTCGCGGAGGCAGCGAAGATGGTGCAGGCCCAGGATCCCGACCTCCTGGCCGACGGAGAGCTCCAGCTCGACGCCGCCCTGGTGCCGGCGGTGGCGGACAAGAAGGCCCCGGGCAGCCCGATCGGCGGGACGGGCCAACGTCCTCGTCTTCCCGGATCTCGATGCCGGGAACATCGGCTACAAGCTGGTGGAGCGAATCGCGGGCGCGCGCGCGATCGGCCCCATCCTGCAGGGCCTTCGGCAGGCCAGCCAACGACCTCTCGCGGGGCTGCTCGGTGGACGACATCGTGGACGTGGTGGCGGTGACGGCAGTGCAGAGCGCCGGGCAGGCGACCCCGCCATCGGTCGCAAAAGGTTGACGCCGCCCGCCGAGATCGGGCGGCGTCAGAAAGAAGAAGAAGAAGAGAGAGTCAGGTCCGTCTCAAACGCTGACCGCCTTCCGCTGCTGGAAGCACTCCTTGCAGTAGACCGGCCGACCCTGCGTGGGCCGGAAGGGGACTGTCGTCTCCTTTCCACACTGGGAGCAGGTCGCCGTCGTCTCGACCCTCTCGCGCGTCGGCTGGCCCATGCGCGCGTTGCGCTTGCCCTTGCAGTCCTTGCAGCGCTTCGGCTCGTTCTTGAAGTTCTTGTCGGCGATAGAAGAGCTGCTCGCCCGCAGTCCAGACGAACGTGCTGGTGGCACTCGATGCACACCAGAGTCTTGTCTCGGTACTCCATGGCCTCTCCTCGGAGGGTCAGGCCAGCCCCGGGTCGCCCCGGGGACCTGTTACTCGCTCTCGCGGCGGATCTTCTTGCGGTTCCTCTTGCGGGCCAGCGCCTGCTTGGCCCGGCGCTTGTCGCCGGGCTTCAAGTAGAAGCTGTGCTTCTTGATGTCCTTGATGATGTCTTCCTGCTGGACCTTCCGCTTGAAGCGACGGAGGGCGTTCTCGATCGACTCGCCCTCCTGGACCTTGATCTCGGCCAAAACGTGAACACCCCCTGACCCGTGTGGAATCGAAGCAGAAGAAGGGCCTTCGTCCCGGAAAGAAACCCTTGCCTAACGAACTGCGTTTTTGCCATCTGATGCTAGGACCACTGCCCCCGAGTGTCAAGGCGAAGTTACAATTGCTCTAACTCGAATGACTGTAACGAGTTCCCCCGGAAGGCTCTACGTCGTCGCGACACCCCTCGGGCACCTCGGCGACGTTTCACGCCCGGGCTCTCGAGGTCCTGCGGCACGCCTCCCTGGTGGCCTGCGAGGACACTCGCCGGACGTCACATCTCCTGAGTGCTCACGGGATTACGACCCCCACAACGTCCTATTTCGAGCACAACGAGCGGTGGAAGGGAGAGCGGATCCTGGCGGTGCTGCGACAGGGTCGTGACGTCGCTCTCGTTTCGGACGCGGGGACGCCCGCCGTCTCCGATCCCGGTTTCCGGCTAGTCCGCGATGCACGGGCCGAGGGCCTTCCCGTGCTTCCCGTGCCCGGACCGAGCGCGGCTCTCGCCGCCCTGTCCGTCTCGGGCCTCCCCACCGATCGTTTCCTTTTCGTGGGATTCCTTCCCGCCAAGACCTCCGCGCGGCGACGCGACGCGGAACAGCTGGCGCGGGTGGAGGCCACACTCGTCCTGTTCGAGTCGCCGGTGCGCATCCTTGCTGCACTCTCGGACCTCGCCGCATCGTGGGGCGACCGCGAGGCCTTCCTCTGCCGCGAGATGACGAAGATCCACGAGGAGTACGTGCGCGGCCGCCTTCTCGAAATCCGCGAGCACCTCGCCGCTCGCAAGGCGATCAAGGGCGAGATCGTTCTCGTCGTAGCGGGGGCCTCGCCGGCGGCCAAGGAGCCGGAGGAATCCCTGCCGGCACTCTACGCGCAGCTCGTGACCGAGGGGAAGACGCGCCGCGAAGCGGTCAAGGAAGTGGCCCGGCGCCTCGGGCTGCCCGCCCGCGAGGTCTACCGGCGCGTGCTGGAGGCGGAGTCGAGCGGTCCCAGAGGCTAACGCATCGGGAACGACCGGTGGGGGAAGAGCTCCTGCGGGTCGACCTTCCGCGACAGGCGGAGGAGCACGGGCTTCAAGGAGTCCCGACGCTCGAACGTCACGCCGAGGTCCTTCAGGCGTTGGCCGAGGCGCTCGGCCGCGTAGGTGTTGACGGGGATGAGCGCGGCTTCCGGCGCGGCTTCGACCATCGCCCGGTAGGCGAAGAAATACTCCGTCGTCGTCGGCCCCAGCTTGGCCGAGCAGACGACCCTTTCGCCGGAGAGGAAGTTGATCCGGGTGGCGAGGTGGAAGTCCGTGTAGCAGTAGCGGACCCCTTCCCGCTCGAGACCGGCCACGAAGTCGCGCCAGCGCGCGTCGGCCTCGAGCGTACCGGGGACGTGGGCGAGCGAGGCGAGCGCGCCGAAGGCCACGAGCCCGACGAACACGAGCCGGCGCCATCCCTCGCCCAGCGCCTCGGCGAGAAAGATCGGCAGGGGAGCCATGAGGAAGAGCAGGTAGCGCGGGTTGCCGGGCACGTGGGGAAGCGCCAACACGGCCATCGCGAGGTTCACGACGAGGAAGACGAGGAGCACGGCCTGCGTCCGGGACGTCGCGGCCCGACGCGCGGCGAGGCCGATGGCGAGAACGGCGAGGGCGCCCGCCACCCAGGACAAGCCGAGCACCACCGCGTCGAGCGCGGGGGGATAGCCCGCGTCGTAGCCGAGGAGCACGGGCCAGTAGTCGGTCACGAGAGCCACGCACACGCGCGCCGAGCCCGATCGCCTCGCTTCCCCCTTCCGCAGGGCCACCGGGGACGAGGTACTGGAACGAGGCCCAGGCGTTCCCCGCGTTCCAGAGCAGCCCCGGCACGTAGCCGAGGACCCAGCCCAGCGCGAGGACCGCTAGCGACGGCCCCGCTCGCCGGCCGCCGTAGAGAAGCATCACGAGGCCCACCGCGACGAGGTGGATGACGGCCAGGATGTGGCACCAGAACGCCGAGGCCGAGGAGGAGGCCGGCGGCAAGGGCCAGGGTCGGCCGGCCGGTCTCCTCGGTCGCCCAGCGGGCGGCGAGCCAGAGCGCCCACGTCCCGAGGGCCAGCACCTCGACGTAGTTGCCGTCGTTGCTCAGGCTGTAACGGGTCACGAAGGCCGGCGCGAAGGCGGCGTAGAGCGAGGCGAACAGCGCCGTGCGCGGCCCGCTCGCGAGGAGGGCGAGCCGGTAGACCCCGGCGACGAAGATCAGGAAGAAGAGGACCGAGGAAAGCGCGAAGGCGCGCGCGGGATCCATCAGCGAAGGAGAGCGCCGCGGCGAGGTGCGACTTCAGGCTTCCGCTGTAGGGGACGTGAGGGACGAAGACGAGGCGCTCGACGCCGTCGCGAATGTGCAGGGCCACGATGCCGGAGAGGGCCCCGTCGGGGGTGACGGCCGCCGCCGCGCCCCGCACGACGATGGGCAGGCGGAAGAGGAAGGCGAGGAGGAGGACCAACAGGAGCGGCTCTGAAGGGGGCAAGGATGGGCCGGCGAGAATCGGCCAGCGAGAACGGAGCCAAAGGACGGCCAGGACAAGGGCGGGTACGGCTAGATATGCGGCCGGCACTGCCGGAAACCATGCCGGCCGCATGGGTGTGGTGAACCACCTCGCGCAGGTCAGGATCCAAAAAAGCGCGCACGCCGACCCCACCACGAGCGGATGTTGCGGGGTCGGTGTGCGCGCTGGAGACACGCGAGAGGCTAGCATAGGTGCATGTTCCGTCCCGCCTTGCCCCTCTTCGCTCGCGCGGTGGTGGCGGGAGACTTCGCGGCCGTGCGGGCGAGGATCGCCCACGTTCTTGGCGAGCCCGGCCGTCGCACCCTCGACCTCGCCTGTGGCCCGGGGCTCTTCGCCGATCTCTTCGCGGGCGAGGACTACGTGGGCCTCGACCTGGACCTGCGGAACATAGCCTGGGCGCGGCGAGCGCGCCCGGGGGCTTTCCTGGTCGCGAGCCCGCAGCGGGTGGATCTCCCCGACGGGCGCTTCGACCAGGCCCTGGCCTTCGGCGTCCTCGAGACCCTCACCGATTCCGAGGTCGAGGGCCTGCTCCGCGAGTTGCGGCGTCTGGTGGTCCCCGCGGGTCGCTCTCTCTTCATCACGGAGCTGACGCGCCCCGGCCTCGTCGGCCGCATCCTCCCCGGCCCGCGCCCTCCCCGAGCGCCCGACGGCCTGCGCCGTCTCCTCGACGCACCGATCGAGACCTTCAGGAGCGGCCTGCGTCTCTACGGGGCGGCTCTCGTCCGGTGGTCGTGATCACACCGCGCGGCGCCGATGGTTGACGACCGCGCGAAGCCATGTCACTGTTTCCGGCTAGATTGAAGCCCGAGCGGCGGCCCCCCAGCTCATGAAAGTCCTGGTCGTCGGAAACGGCGGTCGGGAACACGCCCTCGTCTGGAAGATCCGCCAGAGCCCTCTCGTGAAGGAGGTCTACTGCGCGCCCGGCAACGCCGGGATCGCGGAGCTCGCGGATTGCGTCCCCATCGACACCTCCAACATCGTGGAAGTCGCGGACTTCGCCCAGACGATCAAGGCCGACCTCACCGTGGTGGGGCCGGAGCTGCCGATGGTGCTGGGCATCTCCGACGAGTTCGTGCGCCGGGGCCTCGCCATCTTCTGCCCGTCGCGGGCCGCGGCCGAGATCGAAGGATCCAAGGTCTTCGCCCGCGAGTTCATGGCCCGCCACAGCATCCCGTCCCCGCGCTACGAGATCTGCCAGACCCTCGAGGAGGCGGTCGCCTTCGTGGACCGCAAGCCCTTCGGCTTCCCCTTCGTGGTCAAGGCGGACGGCCTTGCCGCGGGCAAGGGCAGCATGGTCGTCGACGACGCCGCGGAGGCCAAGACCGTGATCGGCCAGATGATGACCGAAAAGAAGTTCGGGAGCGCGGGGGCCAAGCTGGTCATGGAGGAGTTCCTGCCCGGGCGAGGAGGTCTCGTTCCTCGTGTTCTCCGACGGGGCCAAGGTCGTCCCCATGGTCTCCGTCCAGGACCACAAGCGCGCCCTCGACGGCGACAAGGGGCCCAACACCGGCGGCATGGGCACGGTCTCCCCCGCCACGAACCTCTCCCTGGACGTCCACAAGCAGATCATGCAGGAGATCATCCTGCCCACCATCGCCGGCCTCGCGTCCGAGGGCCGAAGATACCAGGGGGTGCTGTACGCGGGGCTCATGATGACCGAGTCCGGGCCCAAGGTCCTGGAGTTCAACGCGCGCTTCGGGGACCCCGAGACGCAGGTGATCATGGCCCGCATGCGCTCCGACATCGTCCCGATCCTGGAGCAGGTGGCGGCCGGCCAGCTCAAGGACAACAAGGTCGAATGGGCCAAGGAGCCCGCGGTGTGCATCGTGCTCGCGGCCAAGGGCTATCCGGACGCGCCGGAGACGGGCAAGGTCGTGAAGGGCCTCGAAGCGCTGGCCGGAGAGCACGACGTCGTGGTGTACCACGCCGCGACCGCCAACCGGAAGGGGAAGGTCACGACGGTAGGCGGGCGGGTGCTCGGGGTCACCGCGCTCGCCGCGAACCTCGACGCGGCGGTGGCCCGAGCCTACGAAGCGGTCGCCAAGATCTCCTTCGACGGGATGTTCTACCGCAAGGACATCGGCCAGCGGGCCCTGGCCCGGCTGCACGCCCCGCGCTAGCCTCGCGCACCGTGCGCGACCGCTCGCTCCCGGAAAACTAGAAAGCAGCGACCTGGTAGCGCAGGACGTCCACCGCCGCTCCCACGGGCCGGGCGCCCCGGGGTTCCAGGGGGAGCCCGTCGATGTCCACGATCCCGGGCAGCAGGAGCAGCTCCACGACTCGCCCCGGCCGCAGCACGTCGCCGGGATCGACGATCGAGCGCGCGGTGGCCGCCGTCGTAGAGGAGACGCACCGCGGTCGAAATCGCGGTCGCCGGGCTGCGGGCGGCCCGCGTAGCGGAGCACCACCCGCTCCTTGAAGCTCTCCTCGTTCATGTCCTTGCTGAACTGCACCTCGAAGCGGATGGCCCGCGGCACCTCGCCGGTCTCCGTCGAGAGGCAGCGCGAACACCACGACCGGAGGCATCTTCGGCTTCTCGGGAGGCGGGGGCGTCGGCGAGGCCTCCACGAGCGACTGGGCGGGCGGGGTGCCCAGGGCGACGGTCGAAGCCTGGATGTAGACGATGGGCCGCCACCGTGGCGACCCGGCCCACGACCTCGATCCACTTGCCGGTGTCGCGCTTCAGCGAAGCATCGAGCGAGAACCCCTCGCCCTTCGGCTTGCTGCCCGGTCACCCAGACCGCGTAGACGTCGTCCTTGATGACCCAGTCGGCGCCCTTGCGCTTGCTGTGCGTTGGGCAGGTCGCCGAACAGGTTCTGCCCGCGGAACCTCCCGGACACGCGGACGACCTTGCCGTCGTACTTGCCGGGGCGGTTCACGAGATCCTCGAGGCGCACCGCCTTCGCCGCCTTCTCCGCCGCCCGGTCCGCCTCCTTGTCCGGCGGGCCCAGGTAGGCCCAGAAGAGGATGGAGTACGCGGTCCCCTGGTCCTGGCTGCTCCCGGACGTGAGGCTGCGCTGGCGGAACACCCCGGTGATCTCGAACTCCTTCCCGAACGACTTGCGGGCCTCCTGCTCGAACATGTAGGAGATGTCGTTGATGGGCTGGATGATCAGGTAGCCCCCGAAGGAGTCGCGGAGCCGGTAGCTCTGGCGCAGGTCCATCCCCATCTCCAGCTGCCCGTGGGTACGCACCGCGCGGTCGAGGTAGGAGTCGGGGTTGTTCAGGAGGTCCGTGAGGTTGACGTCGACCGGCTCCCCGTACTGCATCTCGTACTGGTTCGTCCTGGGCGAGAGCAGGAGCGGCCGCCAGCAGCAACCCGAGGCAGAGACCCCTCATGCCCCGAGTATAGGTCCGCCCCGGTGTCGGGGGTCAAGGCCCCGCGTCGCGCTCGCGGGGCGGCCCCGCCCGGCCCTTCTTCGTTGACGGGCCTGGATGCGGTGGGTACGATCCGCGCACTCGAACCCCGGACACCGAGAAACCGACGGGGCAAGCAAGCGGAGGAGCAGCATGGCCCAGGACAAGGCGTCGGCGTCGGCTCTTGAGTTCAAACCCTACGTCCCGGACGCGACCGTCGATCCCCGAGTTCACCGCCCGGGCGGTGATCCTCGGCATGCTCTTCGGGGTCATCTTCGGAGCGGTGACCGTCTACGTGGGCCTGCGCGCCGGCCTCACGGTCTCCGCCTCCATCCCCATCGCGGTGCTCTCCATCAGCCTGCTGCGCGCGCTGGGCAAGGCCACCATCCTCGAGAACAACATCGTGCAGACCACGGGCTCGGCCGGCGAGTCGGTGGCGGCGGGGCGTGATCTTCACGCTGCCCGCCCTCATCTTCCTGGGCTTCCCCCTCGAGTACTCGCGCATCTTCCTCCTGGCCATGATCGGCGGCTGGCTGGGCGTGCTCTTCATGATCCCGCTGCGCCGCCAGCTCATCGTCAAGGAGCACGGCAACCTGCTCTATCCCGAAGGCACCGCCTGCGCCGACGTGCTGATCGCCGGCGAGAAGGGCGGCTCCTTCGCGAGCCGGGTCTTCTGGGGCCTCGGCCTCGGGCGGCGTCTACACGCTCTTCCAGAACGAGCAACGCGCTTCGCGCGTCCTCCGGGACACCCCGACCTACAACCCCGCCGTGGCTGCCCGGGCGCCTCGCTGCGTGCGGCCATCACCTCCGAGTACCTGGGCGTGGGCTACATCATCGGGCCGCGGGTCGCGGGCGTCGATCTTCGCGGGCGGCGTCTTCTCCTGGCTCGTGATGATGCCGGCCATCAAGTTCTTCGGCAGCCTGGTGCCCACGCCGATCTACCCGAGCCCGATCCCCATCGCCCAGATGACCTCGGACCAGCTCTGGAACTACTACATCCGCTACATCGGCGCGGGAGCGGTGGCGGCGGCGGGTCTGATCACCCTGATCAAGACCCTCCCCACCATCGTGGCCGCGCTCCGTGCGGGGGCGGCCGAGATCGCGGAAGAAGGACGGGCGAGGGGCGGCGCTCTCCGGCCGCACCGCGCGCGACCTCGCCCTTGACCGTAGTCGCTCGCCGGCTCCGCCGCGATCGTGCTCCTGCTGTGGAGCCTGCTCACCTTCTACCCCGTGCCGGGGCGCCCACCTCGGCATGCTCGCACAACCTGGTCGCCTCGATCCTCGTGGTGATCTTCGGCTTCCTGTTCGTCACCGTGTCCTCGCGCATCTGCGGCCTCATCGGCACGTCGGCCAACCCGGTCTCGGGCATGACCATCGCGACCCTCATGGCCACCTGCGCGCTCTTCCTGGCCGCGGGCTGGACCGCCCCCGCCTACGAGCGCGCTGGCCCTCAGCATCGGCGGCATCGTCTGCATCGCGGCCGCCAACGCCGGCGCACCTCCCAGGACCTCAAGACCGGCTTCCTCGTGGGCGCCACGCCCTCCTACCAGCAGCTGGGCCTCTTCGCCGGGCGTGTTCGCCTCGTCGTTCATCATCGGCCTCACCCTCATCGGGATGAACAAAGGCCTCGAGAAGTTCGAGCCGGTGAAGCTCGCAGCTGAACGCGAGCGCGCTGCCGGAGGGGGTCGTGGTGGAAGGCACCAAGGAGCACGCCGGAAAGACCTACTCCCTCCTCAACTCCATCGGGTCGCGGACGGTGCCCGAGGGCAAGTACCTGGCCGAACTCCGGCACCGGCCAGGTGGAGCTGCAGTGGATCCAGGGCATCGGCAGCCAGGACGCGCCGGCTCCCCAGGCCCGTCTGATGTCGGTGGTGATCAACGGCATCCTCACCCAGAAGCTGCCCGTGGGGCCTCGTTCTCCTCGGCGTCTTCCTCGTGATCGCGGTCGAGCTGCTCGGGATCCGCTCGTTGAGCTTCGCCGTGGGGTCCTACCTCTCGATCGGGACCACTGCCGCCATCTTCTGCGGCGGCCTCGTGAAGTGGCTGGCCGAGCGCGGGCATGAAGCAGAGCGAGGAGGGAGAGGCGAGTCCGGGCGCGCTCTACGCGAGCGGGCTCATCGCGGCGGGCGGCATCGTGGGCCTGCTCGCCATCGGCGTCAAGCTCCTCGAGACGCAGGGAATGCTACCGGAGAACGCGATCAAGTTCGGACCGGCTCTGGCGGCTCGCCGGCAGCGATCTCGTCGGGATGATCGCTTTCGCTGCGCTCGGCTACTCGCTCTACCACTACGCCCGGAAGCCGCTGGAGGCCTGAGAAGCAAAAACCCCGGAGGGTTTGCCCGCCCTCCGGGGCCGGTAAGCTGTTGGGATTCGCCAGGTTCGCCGCCTAGCGGCCTCCTTGCCGGACCCGACGACGATCGCGGTCCGGGGGAGGCATCCAGTTGAACAACCAGGTTGACCTCGCTCGGCTACGACCTAAGCGTCAGCCACCTCGCGGGGCTCGTTGCAACTGTCCACTGGACCACCTCCTTTCTCGCGTGCCGGCGAGTGTACGGAGTCGCTCAAGCGCACTGTCAAGGAAAAAGCCACAAGCCCTCGCGGTAGTTGACGAAATCAGCCACAAAGGGTAGTGCTGCGGGCTCGCGTGATCTGCGGCACTTGACACCCCCAGGACCCCATGTTAGCGTCCGATTGCTGGACGTTCTCCCAAACGTCGGATTATGAGACACTTCCGGCTCTGGCGCGGCCAGGAAAGGGGCCCGCCAAAGTGAAGTGTGCGCGGACGCCTCTGACAACACGATGAAGCTCAGGGTTCTGGGCTGCTACGGCGGCAACATCCCCGGGCATCGGGATGACCTCGTTCCTCGTGAACGACACGCTCGCGCTCGACGCGGGCTGGGTCTCGGGCGCGCTCTCGCTCAAGGAGCAGGTCAAGGTCAAGGACGTCCTCATCTCGCACTCGCACCTCGACCACACCTGCACGCTGCCCTTCCTCATCGACAACAACTTCAGCGCCCCCGGCTTCTCGCTGCGCATCTACGCGATCCCGGAAGTGATCGCGTCGATGAAGAACCACCTCTTCAACAACCACACCTGGCCCGACTTCACCTGCCTGCCCAACGACCTGACGCCGGTGCTGAAGCTGGTGGAGATCAAGCCCGAGGAGCCGTTCGTCGATCAACGGCCTGACGCATCCGCGCCGTGCACGTCTCGCACATCGTGCCCACCACCGGCTTCATCCTCGAGGACAAGCGAGGGCGCCATCGCCTTCTCCAGCGACACCGGTCCCACCGACCGCTTCTGGGAGGTCGTCAACTCGGTGAAGCGCCTGCGGGCCGTGATCACCGAGACGTCGTTCCCGAACGAGCTCCAGGACCTGGCCGACGTCTCCGGCCACCTGACCCCCGCGACGCTCGAGCGAGGAGCTGCGGCAAGCTGAGGCGCGACGTCCCCGTCTACCTCTACGGGGGCAAGCCGAAGCACCTGGAGACGATCCGGCGCCAGGTCCGGGCCCTGAAGCGCAGCGACCTGCAGCTGCTCGTACAGGGCAAGACGTACCGGTTCTAGCTAGACCCTCACCGCGCCGCAGGCTGACCAGGCTGCCCACGACGCCGACCGCCATCCCCCCCAGGACGATGGCAGGAGCACGAGCTCCGCGGGCAGGACCAGCGCGGCGCGGCCGAGGAGGTCCGAGGCGGCCAGCAGCGTCCCGGCCGGACGAAGCGGAAGCGCCGCCCAGAGCAGGCCCACCGCGAGCAAGCCCGCCGAGGCCGCCCTGGATCATCCCCTCCGACGACGAACGGGCCCTTCACGTAGGCCTGGGTCGCGCCCACGAGGCGCATGATGTCGAGCTCGTCCTGGCGCGCGTAGACGGTGAGCCGGATGACGTTCGAGATCGTGAAGACGCCGGCCAGGACGAGGATGCCCCCGAGGAAGGCCCCCGACGCCGCGCACCAGGCGCACGCCGGTGGCGAGCCGCTCGATCCAGAGGAGGTCGTACTGCACCTCCTCGCACGCCGGGCGCCTTCTCGAACGCCGTGGACGAGGCGCTCGACCTCCGTCGGGCGACTGGTGGCCGGGCCTGAGCGTCACCTCGAGGGAGGCCGGGAACGGGTTCTCGCCCGAGGTCCTCGGGCAGCGTGCGCAGGTCCCGGAAGAGAGCGCGGAACCGCTCGAGGGCCTCCGCCGCGACTCACCAGGACCAGGCTCTCCACCGCGGGGTCGTCCTTCAGCCGGTTCTCCAGGCTCTCGCGCATCGCGGTCCTCGATCCCGTCCTCGAGGTAGAACGTGACCTGGACCTTCTGCGTCCAGCGCGTGACGACGTCGTTCAGGTTGCTGGCCACCGCGAGGAACGCGCCGAGCACGAACAGGCTCACCGCGATGCGTGCCCACGGAGAGGGCGTTGATCGAGCGGCTGCGCCAGAGGCTGGTCAGCGCCTCCTCGAAGAAGTAGCGCGAGGGCGCGGAGGGCCGCCATGGGCGGCCGGGATTATAATCCGCGCGCCATGTCGGTCCTCGTGGGGATCGCGGGCGGCACGCGGCTCCGGCAAGACCTCCTTCGCCGCAGAAGCTCCTGGATCGCGTCGGGCTCCGACCGTTGCCTCATCCTCGCCCAGGACTCCTACTACAAGGACGGCAGCGGCTCTCGACCCCGAGGCCCAGGCCGCCATCAACTACGACCATCCCGACGCCTTCGACACCTCGCTCCTCGTCCAGGACCTGCGCGACCTCAAGGCGGGCCGGCCCGGTCCCCTACCTCACCTACGACCACGCCACCTACGCGCGCAAGGTCCTCCCCGACCCCCTGACGCCGCGGCCCGTGATCCTCCTGGAGGGGATCCTGATCCTGGTCGAGGAGCCGCTGCGCCGGCTCATGGACATCAAGCTCTTCATCGACACCGACGCCGACGTGCGCATCCTGCGGCGGCTGCAGCGCGACCTCAAGGAGCGCGGGCCGCTCCTTCGAGTCGGTGCAGAGGCAGTACCTCGCCTCGGTCCGCCCCATGCACCTCGAGTTCGTGGAGCCCTCGAAGCGCTACGCGGACCTCATCATCCCCGAGGGGGCCGAGAACGAGGTGGCGCTGGAGGCGGTGGTGGCCCGCGATCAACGCCATGCTCCGGGCGGGGTGGACACGGAGAGGCGCGACCGCCGCGTGCTGCAGGGCTGCTCAGCCCGCGACGACGCGGCCGTGGTCGAGGGTGATCACCCGCTTGCCCATGCGCTGGATCATGTCCCGGTCGTGGGTGGCCACGAGCACGGTGGTGCCGCGGGCGTTGACCTCCTGGAACAGGCTCATGATCTCCTGGGCCATGTCGGGGTCGAGGTTGCCCGTGGGCTCGTCGGCGAGGAGGAGCATGGGCTCGTTGATGAGGGCGCGGGCGATCGCCACCCGCTGCTGCTCGCCGCCCGAGAGCTGGAGGGGGTAGACGTGCATCTTGTGGTGCAGGCCCGACCGACTTGAGGGCGGCGAAGGCCCGGCGCTTCTGCTCGCGCAACGGGACGGCCGAGGATGCGCAGCACGAAGGCCACGTTCTCCAGGATCGTCTTCCGCTTGAGGAGCTTGAAGTCCTGGAAGACCACCCCGATGCGACCGCCGCAGCTCGGGGATCTGCCGCTCGGGGATGGCGGTGATGTTGCGGCCCCCCACCAGGATCTGCCCCTGCGAAGGCAGCTCCTCCCGGAACACGAGCTTCAGGAACGTGGTCTTGCCCGCCCCCGAGGGCCCGGTCAGGAAGCAGAACTCGCCCTTCTTGATGTGGAGCGTGATGTCGGAGAGGGCCGTGCTCTCGCGGTCGTACTGCTTGTAGACGTGGAAGGCCTGGATCATCGCGGGCGGCGGCGATTATAGTCGGGTCGTGCCATGACCCCTTCCTCGAACGGCCACTTTCGCCCCCACGCCTGGCTCACGGGCGGCCATCGCCAGACTCTCCTCGGCTACTGGCACCGCCGCCACCTGATCTGGCCCCTCGCCGTCGAAGACCTGGTGGTGGAGGCCGGCGCCGACGTGCGCCTCCTGGTGCGCGCCACCTGGCAGCCGGGAGAGCGCGGGGACCGCCCGGCCCTCCTCCTCCTCCACGGTCTCGGAGGCTCCGATCAGTCTCCCTACCTGCTCTCGATCGGCCGCCTCGCCTTTTCCCGAGGCTGGCACGTGGTGCGCATGAACATGCGGGGCGCGGGCGACAGCGAAGCCCTCTGCGCGCGGCTCTACAATGCCGGCCTCGACTCCGACCTCCTCGCCGCGGTGGAGGCGGTGGCCCGGATCGTCCCCCGGATCGCGGTCGCGGGCTTCTCGTTGGGCGCGAACGTCTCGCTGCTGCTTCTCGGTCGAAGCCGCGACCGCCTGCCCCCGGCCCTCCGCGCGGTGGCCGCCGTCTCTCCCCCCCTGGACCTCGCCGCCTGCGCGGGGGCGCTCGAGCGGTGGGACAACCGCCCCTACCAGCACTACTTCATGGCCAAGCTGCGCGAGGGCTACCGCAGCCGGCAGCGGCGGCGGCCCGACCTCTTCGCGCCGGGGCGCGAGCGCGGGCTGCGCACGGTGCGCGAATACGACGAGGCCATCACCGCCCCCCACGGCGGCTTCGCGGGCGCCGACGAGTACTACGCGCGATCCAGCGCCGGCCCCTGGCTCTCCGCGATCGAGCGACCGGCGCTCGTCCTCGCCGCCGCGGACGATCCCCTGATCCCGAGCGAGTCGGTCGCGCGCTGGCCGCTCGCCCCCGCCGTGCGGCGCGAGATGGTCCCGACGGGCGGGCACGTGGGGTTCGTCGCGGCTTCGGCAGCGCCGGGCCGCTTCTGGGCGGCCGGGCGCGCCCTGGACTTCCTGGAGGAAGCTCTAGGGCTCCAGCAGCGGACGTAGCGTCTTCCAGACGGTGTCGGCCACGCGCTTCTGACCTTCCGCGTTGGGATGGATGCCGTCGGGGAGGTTGAGCGCGGGCACGCCGGCGACGCCTTCGAGCAGGAAGGGAACGAGGGCCGCGCCGTTCTTCTTCGCCAGCTCCGGGTAGAGGGCCCGGAACTGCCGCCGATAGCTCTCTCCGTAGTTGGGAAGCGCTTCCATTCCCACGAGCACGACCTTGGGCGGCGGGGTCTGCGCCCCGACCCGGTCGAGCACGGCCTGGATGTTCTGGCGCGTGGTGTCCGGGTCCTGTCCGCGCAGCCCGTCGTTGGCGCCGGTCTCGAGGACGAGCACCGCTACCGGCTGGCGGAGCAGCCAGTCCAGGCGCCGCCGCGCGCCCGCCGAGGTCTCACCGCTCACGCCGCCGTTGACCGCCCGGTAGCCTAGACCGGCCTCGTCGAGCCGCTGCTGGATGAGGGCGGGAAACGCCTGGTCGGGATCGAGGCCATGCCCGGCGGTGAGGCTGTCCCCAAGGAACAGGATCACGGGTCGGTCGTCGGGATTCGGGGACGGGGAGGCCGTCGGCCCGACCGCCGGCGGAGGAGGCGCGGAGGGCCCGCAGGCCGAGCCCGCTGTCACCCCGAGCACGAGGACGAGGACCTTTCTCGCTATCATGCGGGAGGGGGCGGGAGACCCGGGTTCACCATGTCCATCCTCCGCTGCGAGTCGCTCAGCAAGACGTTCCTCTCCGGCGGCCGCGAGATCACCGTTCTCAGGAATATCACGTTCGAGCTGGAGGCGGGCGGCTTCCTCGCGGTGGCGGGGCCGTCGGGGAGCGGCAAGAGCACGCTCCTCGGCCTCCTCGCCGGCCTCGACCGCGCCGCCGGCGGCCGCGTGGTTCTCGACGGGGCCGACCTGTCCACGCTGGGCGAAGACGCGCGCGCCGCCCTGCGCCGGGAGAGGGTCGGGTTCGTCTTCCAGTCCTTCCACCTCATTCCCACCTTGACCGCGCGCGAGAACATCCAGGTTCCCCTCGAGCTGCGGGGCGAAGACGGGCGGGCGCGGGCCGAGGAGCTCCTGGCCCGCGTGGGCCTCCCGGACCGGGGCCACCACTACCCGGCGCAGCTCTCCGGCGGCGAGCAGCAGCGCGTGGCCCTGGCCCGGGCCTTCTGCCACCGGCCGAAGATCCTCTTCGCGGACGAGCCCACCGGGAACCTGGATGCGGCCAACGGGGCCAACGTGATCGGCCTCATGGCCGAGCTGAACCGCGAGCTGGGCACCACGCTCGTCCTGGTCACCCACGACCACGACCTCGCCCAGCGGGCCCGCCGCATCATCCGCCTCGCCGACGGCGCCATCGTGTCCGACAGCGTCCGCCCGGCTCCCGCTCCCGCGGCCTCCGTCGGCCGGAGCCGGCCGTGAGCGGCGCCCGTTTCGTGCTGGCCATGGCCTGGCGGGAGAGCCGGGCGGCGCGGCGACGGCTCTTCCTTCTCGTCCTCGCCGTCGCCGTGGGGGTGAGCGCGCTCGTGGCCATCAACTCCTTCACCGACAACCTCCACACCTCGGTGCGCGCGCAGGCCCAGGCCCTGCTCGGGGCCGATCTCGCGCTCGCCAGCGGCCAGCCCTTCTCGGCGAAGGCGGAAGATCTGTTGAAGGGCCTGGCTCGCGCCGCCCAGCAGGCGGGTGGCGGCCGCCCTCCGGAGATCGCGCGCACCACCAGCTTCGGGGCCATGGCCTTCTTCCCGCGCACCGCGGGCACCCGGCTCGTCCAGGTGACGGCGGTGGAGCCGGGCTACCCGTACTACGGCCGGATCGAGACCTCGCCCGCGGGCGAATGGGAGCGCCTGGCCGAGACGGGGGGCGCGCTCGTCGACGCCTCGCTGCTCGCGGTGCTGGGGGCCGAGGTCGGGGACACGCTCGCCCTCGGCGACGCGCGGCTGCCCGTGCGGGGGACCGTGACCAACGTGCCCGGCGACGTCGGGGTGCGGGCCGCCTTCGGGCCGCGCGTGTTCATCCCCGCCTCCCGCCTTGCCGAGACGAGCCTGCTCGTGCGCGGGTCTCGCGCGCGCTACGAAGCCCTCCTGAAGCTGCCGCCCGGGGCCGACGCCCAGCGCCTCGCCGGCCGCTTCCGGTCCTCGTTCCAGGCGGAGAGAGCCTCCCTGCGCACGGTCTCGGAGGACCAGAATCGCCTGAACCAGACCCTCTCGCGGCTCGGCAACTACCTGGGGCTCGTCGCCCTCGTCGCGCTCCTCCTCGGCGGGCTCGGCGTGGCCAGCGCGGTCCACGTCTTCATCCAGCGGAAGCTCGAATCCGTGGCCGTGCTGCGCTGCCTGGGGGCGAGCGCGCGCACGGTCTTCGCCGTGTACCTCGCCCAGGCGGCGGCGGTCGGTCTCCTGGGCAGCCTGCTCGGGGCCGCCCTCGGCGTCCTCGTCCAGCTCGTGCTCCCGCGGCTGCTCCGCGACCTCCTGCCCGTGGACGTGGTCTACGCTCCCTCCCCCGCCGCCATCGCGGGCGGCGTCGCGCTTGGGCTGTGGGTGGCCCTCGTCTTCGCCCTCCTCCCCCTGCTCGCGCTGCGGCGCGTGTCTCCGCTCCAGGCGCTGCGCCGGCCCTACGAGGAGGAAGCCCGCGCTCCCCGCGACGTCGCGCGTCTCGTCGCCGTGCTCGCCCTCGTGGCGAGCGTCGCCCTCCTCGCCATCCTCCAGGCGGGAGCGGTGCGGCCCGGCCTCGCCTTCGCGGGAGGCATCGGCGTCGCCCTTCTCGCCCTCTGGCTCGCCGCCTTCGCCCTCACCCGCGGCCTGCGCCGCTTCTTCCCCGCACGGCTCCCCTACCTCTGGCGGCAGGGCCTGGCCAACCTCTATCGCCCGGCCAACCAGACGCTCATGGTCGTGCTCGCCCTCGGCTTCGGCGCCTTCCTGCTCGGCACGCTCCTCCTCGTGCAGCAGAACCTCCTGCGCGACCTGCGGGTGGACGCGGGGGCCGAGCGCCCCAACCTCGCCCTCTTCGACATCCAGGCCGATCAGAGGAGCGCGGTCGAGGCCGCGCTGCGCGACGAAGGCCTTCCCCCGCGCCCCTTCGTCCCCATCGTGCCCATGCGCATCCTGTCCGTGAAGGGCGTGCCCGTGACCCTGCTCCTCGCCGGCGCTCCTTCCGAGGAGAAGGCCCGCGGCAAATGGGCGTTCCGCCGCGAGTACCGGAGCAGCTACCGCGACGCCCCCGCTCGCCGCCGAACGGCTCGTGGCCGGCGCCTGGTGGCGTCCCGGGGAATGGAAGGGAGAGGCGGAGGGGCCGGTGCCGGTGGCCCTCGACGCGGGTGTCGCCCGCGAGCTGGACGTGGCCCTCGGGGACGAGATCGTGTGGGACGTGCAGGGGCTCGCGGTTCCGTCACGCGTGGCCGCGCTGCGCGAGGTGGACTGGGCCCGCTTCGAGCCCAACTTCTTCGTGGTCTTTCCCGAGGGTCCGCTCGACGCGGCCCCCCAGACCTACGTGGCTCTCGCCCGCCTCGACGACGCGGCCCGCCGGGGACGGCTGCAGCGGCGGCTGGTGGAGGCGCATCCCAACGTGTCCACGCTCGACCTCGCCCAGGTGTCGCAGGCGGTGGAGACGATCGTGGACCGCGCGGCCCTCGCCATCCGCTTCATGGCTCTGTTCAGCCTCGGAGCGGGGGTCGTGGTCCTCGGGGGCGCGGTGGCGGCCAGCCGCTCCCAGCGGGTGCGCGAGGGCGCGCTCCTGCGGACGCTCGGAGCGAGCCGGCGCCAGCTCCTCCGGATCCTGTTCGCGGAGTACGCGAGCCTGGGGCTCCTGGCCTCGGCTACCGCGCTCGTCCTCGCCGCGGCCGCCGCCTACGCCCTCGTGCGTCTCACCTTCGACACGCGCTTCACGCTGCCCGTCCTCGGCCTCGCCGGCCTGGGCGCTCTCGTCGTGGTCCTGACCGTGGTGGTCGGGCTCTTCGGCAGCACCGAGGTCTTCCGCCGCGCCCCCCTCGAGGTGCTGCGGGCGGAGTAACCGGACGGGGCGCAGACCCTACTGAAAGGGCGACGCGAACTCCGTCCGGAATGGGTAGGACGGTAACTCCGTCCAGGCGGAGTCTAAGGGGCCTGGATCCGCACCTTCATCGCGATGCGCTTCGTCGCCTTGTCCCCGTCCACGGACTCGAGCGAGATCTTGTCCACCACGTCCATGCCCTCCGTGACCTCGCCGAAGATCGTGTACTGACCCTGCAGCGAGGGCTGCTCGCGGAGGCAGACGAAGAACTGCGTCCCCGCGCTGTCCGGCTTCCTCGGCAGCAGCACGGCCGCCACCGTCCCCCGCACGAAGGGCCGGTCGGAGAACTCGGCCTTGAGCAGGCCCAGGCCGCCCTGGCCGTACCGCGCGGACTGCGCGGGGTCCTTCGACAGGGGGTCGCCCCCCTGGATGATCCCGCCCGCGATCAGCCGGTGGAAGGTGGTGCCGTCGTACCCGCCGGCCTTCGCCGTCTTCACGAAGAACGCCACGTGGTTCGGGGCGACCGCGGGAAGCAGGCGGATCGTGAAGGAGCCGAGCTCGGTCTCCACGACCGCGGTCGTGCCCTCAGGCACCGGCGCCTCCCGAGGTGCCGAAGCCGTCCGGGGATATTGGGGACGCTGGGGAGGCGCCGGTTTTGTGGGAGCCTGTCCGGCCAGAGCCGGGCCGGCCAGGGCCAGGAGGACCGGCGCGATTCCGAGCTTGCCGCTTCTACTCATCCCACTCCCCCTCTTCCAGCAACCGCTCGCGTTGGACGATACGCCGCTCCACCTCGGCGCGGTCGCCGAGAGACGACGCGCCCACCCCTTCCACCGCGCACGACGCGGCGCAGGCGGCGAACACCGCCGCCTCGGTGGGATCGTCGGCCTCATGGTATCGCGCGAGGAAGGCGGCGGCGAAGACGTCGCCCGCCCCGGTCGGATCCACCTCCGGCCGCGGGTAGGCGGGGATCTCCTCCGAGCCGTGGCGCGAGAGGAGCGTCACCCCCTGCCACCCTCGGGTGAGGGCCACGATCGGCACCTGCTCCAGGAACTCGCGCGCCCGCGGAGCGCCGCCGGGAAGGTCGTGCTGGGACAGGAAGAGGACGTGCACGCCGTGGAGGTCGCGGGCCGGCTTCTCCCACTCCTGCGGCGAGACGTGGCCCTGGGAATCCACCGCGCGCAGCCAGCCCTGGGCCACCGCCCCCACGCAGCCCGCCTCGAAGGCCGTCACCGGGAACTCGCGCAGCTCGCCCGCCACCGGGCCGAGGAGGAGGGCGTCCGGGTTCCGCCACTCGTCGGGCAGGGGGGCGAGCGAGATGTCGTCGGCCCGCGCCATGAGCACCTGCCGCCGCGTCCCCCCGGGCTCGTAGTCGTTGCGGAAGCGCGTGGTCGCCGAACAGAAGCTGCGGAAGACGGGGACGCCCGGCAGGTCGCGCGCGGCGTCGAAGTCGGGACCGGCGGCGGTGAGGACCGCGACCTCCCAGCCGAGCTTGCGCACGGTGTGCGCGCCGAAGGTCACGGTGCCCCCCAGCACGTCGCCCTCCGCGCGCCGGTCCCAGGTCACGTGGCCGACGGCGAGCAGCCGCGGCACGGTCGCGCCTAGGCCCGGGCCTTCTCGAACAGCCGGAGCTGCGACTCGTCGGGCTGGGTCACCGCCACCGGATAGCGGCCCGAGAAGCAGGCCGTGCAGTGCCGGCGCCCCTCCGCGTCGTCCACCGCCTTCAGCAGCCCCTCGTGCGACAGGTAGGCGAGGCTGTCCGCCCCGACGTGCTCGCGGATCTCCTCGACCGTGTGCCGGCTCGCGATCAGCTCGCTCTTGAGCGGGGTGTCGATGCCGTAGTAGCAGGGGCCGGTGGTGGGCGGGCTGCTGATGCGCATGTGCACCTCGCGCGCCCCCGCCTCCCGGACCATGCCCACGATCTTGCGCGAGGTGGTGCCGCGCACGATGGAGTCGTCGATGAGCACGACCCGCTTGCCCGTCGAGGACGCTCGCCACCGGGTTGAGCTTGATCTTCACCCCGAAGGACCGGATCGACTGCCGGGGCTCGATGAACGTCCGGCCCACGTAGTGGTTGCGGATGAGCCCCCACTCGGAAGGGCAGGCCGCTCTCCTGCGAGTAGCCGAGCGCCGCCCCCATCCCGCTGTCGGGGACCGGCACCACGATGTCCGCGTCGGCGGGGGCCTCCCGGGCGAGCTGCCGGCCGAGGGCGAGCCGCGACTCCAGCACGTTGCGGCCGAAGACCTGGCTGTCCGGCCGGGCGAAGTACACGTGCTCGAAGATGCACTGGCTGGGCGGCTCCGGGGGGAAGGGCCGGAAGGAGCGGAGGCCCGTGCGGTCGATGACGACCAGCTCGCCCGGCTCCACGTCGCGCACGTACTCGGCGTCGATCAGGTCGAGCGCGCAGGTCTCCGAGCAGACGATGGGCGCGCCGTCGAGCTGGCCGATCACGAGGGGCCGGAAGCCCCAGGGGTCGCGGGCGGCCACGAGCGCGTCCGGGGTCAGGAAGAGCAGCGAGAAGGCCCCCATGACCTTGGAGAGGCTGGCCGCGATCGCGTCCTCCAGCCGCTCGCGGTGGCTGCGCGCGTAGAGGTGCAGGATCACCTCGGTGTCGGAGGTGGACTGGAAGATCGAGCCCGCCGCCTCCAGCTCGTGGCGGAGGATCGCCGCGTTCACCAGGTTCCCGTTGTGGCCGAGGGCGATGGGCCCCCGGTGGCACTCGATGAGGATGGGCTGGGCGTTGGTGGCCACGGTGTCGCCCGCGGTCGAGTAGCGCACGTGGCCCATGGCCCGGTCGCCGGCGAGGGTCGCGAGCCTCTCGTCCGTGAAGACGTCGTTGACGAGCCCCATCCCCTTCTCCAGGCGCAGGTGCTCGCCGTCGCTGGACACGATGCCCGCGGACTCCTGCCCGCGGTGCTGGAGGGCGTAGAGCCCGAGGTACGTGAGGTGCGCGGCCTCGGGATGGCCGAAGATCCCGAACAGGCCGCAGCGGTCGTGGAAGCGGTCGTCGTCGACGGGGACCGAGCCGGGCATTATTCTTGTCGGCCTGCTGGTCTCATCGGGGCGATGTTAGCTCAACTCGCGGCCGGTGAGCAGATGCTCCAGGCTCATCCAGGCCTCGTGGAGGCGGGCCACCGGGAAGGCTCACGAGACTCGCGGCTCCCGGAGAGGAGCGTCGAGGCGGTCGCCGCCCGACCGCGCCCAGGCGCGCGCAGGGCACGCCGTGGCGGTGGGCCGGCTGCCCGGAGGTGCGCCTCGTCGCGGGTGGTGACGATCATGCGGGAAGGCGACTCGGAGAAGAGCAGGACGTCGGGGCGGAGCGCCCGCCGGCAGGTCGAAGCGGCCGCCGAGGCCCGGCTCTTCGCCCGCGGAAGCAGCACTCGGCCAGGGCCACGGCAAGGCCGCCGTCGCGCAGTCGTGGGCGGAGCGGAGCCACGCCCGCGGCCGCCGCCTCCGGCCACGAGCTCGTGGAGCCGCTTCTCCACCGCGAGGTCGAGGCGCGGGGGGCGCCCCGCGACCCTGCCGTGCACGACCTTGCAGCAGCTCGCTCCCGCCCAGGTCGTCGCGCGTGTCGCCCGAGCAGATAGACGGCGTCGCCTTCCTCCTTGAACCAGGAGGTGAGCGCCCGGTTCGCGTCCTCGAGCAGCCCCACCACGCCGAGGACCGGCGTCGGGTAGATGGCCTGCCCGTCCGTCTCGTTGTAGAGCGACACGTTGCCGCCGGTGATGGGCACGTCGAGGGCGCGGCAGGCCTCGCCGATGCCCGCGATCGCGCGCACGAGCTGGCCCATGACCTCGGGCCGCTCGGGGTTGCCGAAGTTCAGGCAGTTGGTGGCGCCGATGGGGACGCGCCCCCGCCGCCGCCACGTTCCGGCAGGCCTCGGCCACGGCGAGGCGCGCTCCCTCGAAGGGATCGAGCCAGCAGTAGCGGCCGTTGCCGTCGGTCGCTCATGGCCAGGGCCTTGCGCGTGCCCTTGACCCGCACCACCGCCGCGTCCGAGCCCGGGCCGACCATCGTGTTGGTGCGGACCGTGCTGTCGTACTGGCGGTAGATCCAGCGCTTGCTGGCGACGCGTGGGCGAGGCAAGGAGCGCGGAGCAGGGCACCGTCCGAGGTCCACGGGAGGCGGCAGGGTGAGCGACGTCCTCGCCGCGCGGCGGGGTTCTCCGGCTCCACCCAGGGCCGGTCGTAGACGGGGGCCTCGTCGTGAGCGCCTCGTTCGGCACGTCGGCCTCGAGCCGCCCGCCGTTCCAGATGCGCAGCCGGCGGTCGGCGGTCACGCGTGCCGATGGCCTCCGCGTGGAGATCCCACTTCTCGAAGACGCGGATGACCTCCCTTTCGCGCCCCTTCTCGGCCACGAGCAGCATGCGCTCCTGCGACTCCGAGAGCATGACCTCGTAGGCGGTCATGCCCGTCTCGCGCTTCGGCACCCTGTCGATGTCGATCTCGACGCCCGTGCCCGCCCGCGCTCCCATCTCCGAGGTCGAGCAGGTGAGGCCGGCCGCGCCCATGTCCTGGATCCCCACCACCGCGCCCGTCTTGAGCGCCTCCAGGCAGGCCTCGAGCAGGACCTTCTCCATGAAGGGATCCCCCACCTGGACCGTGGGACGCCGCTCTTCGCTCCCCTCCCCGAACTCGGCCGAGGCCATGGTCGCGCCGTGGATCCCGTCGCGCCCCGTCTTCGCCCCCACGTAGAAGACCGTGTTGCCTACCCCCTCCGCGCGACCGTTGAAGATGTCCTCCGTCTTCACGATCCCCAGGCAGAAAGCGTTGACGAGCGGGTTCTCGTCGGTAGCAGTCCTCGAAGACCACCTCCCCGCCCACGGTCGGACAGCCGAAGGAGTTGCCGTAGCCTCCGATGCCCGCCACCACCCCGTCGAGGATCCGCCGGCTCTTCGGATCCGTCGGGCGGCCCGAAGCGCAGCGAGTTCAGGACCGCGATGGGACGCGCGCCCATCGTGAAGATGTCGCGCAGGATCCCGCCCACCCCGGTGGCCGCCCCCTGGTAGGGCTCGATGAACGAGGGATGGTTGTGCGACTCGATCTTGAAGACGGCGGCGAGCCCGTCCCCGATGTCGACCGCCCCCGCGTTCTCGCCCGGCCCCTGCACCACGCGGGGACCGGTGGTGGGCAGCGTACGCAGGTGGCTTCTTGCTGCTCTTGTAGGAGCAGTGCTCCGACCACATCACGGAGAACAGCCCAAGCTCGGTCCGGTTGGGCTCCCGCCCCAGGGCGGCCACGATGCGGTCGTATTCCCCGGCGGTGAGGTTGTGCTGGGCCAGGACCTCGGCCGAGATGCTCATGGTGTGCGGCATTCTACCGTGGCTGCGGGTCCTGCCCGGGTCCGCGGAACTACGCTACGATGAAAGCCCAGTTCGATGAACCTGATCCACCTGGCCATCCCCGTCTTCTTCCTGCTCATCGCGGTGGAGATGGTGGCCGCCCGCCTCATGGAGAAGGACGTCTACCGCCTTTCCGACTCCATCAACGACCTCTCCTGCGGGATCCTCGACCAGCTCGTGGGCGCCTTCCTGAAGACCGCCCTCTTCGCCGGCTACATCTACCTCTACGAGCAGCATCGGCTCTTCTCGGTGCCGAGCCGCTCGCCGTGGGCCTGGCTCGTCTGCTTCCTGGGCGTGGACTTCTTCTACTACTGGTTCCACCGCTGGAGCCACGAGGTCAACGCGGGGTGGGCCGCCCACATCGTCCACCACCAGAGCGAGGAGTATGAACCTGGCGGTGGCCCTCCGCCAGAGCGCGTTCCAGCAGGGCTTCTCCTGGGTCTTCTACTTGCCGCTGGCCCTGCTGGGCTTCCCGCCCCTGATGTTCCTGACCCTTTCCTCCATCAACACCCTCTACCAGTTCTGGATCCACACGAGGCTCATCGGCAAGCTCGGGCCCTTCGAGTGGGTCTTCAACACGCCCTCCCACCATCGCGTCCACCACGGGCGCAACCCGCAGTACATCGACCGCAACCACGCGGGCACTCTGATCGTCTGGGACCGCCTCTTCGGGACGTTCGCGGAAGAGAAAGAGCCGTGCGTCTACGGCATCACGACACCCCTGAGGAACTGGAACCCGGTGTGGGCCAACTTCCACTACTGGGTCGAGCTCGCGGAGAAGGCCCGGCGCACCCACCGGTTCCGCGATCGCGTCCGCATGTTCACGAAGCCCCCGGGCTGGCAGCCGGAGGACCTGGGCGGGTACGTCCCCGCCCCCGAGGTCGATCCGGCGACGTATCGCAAGTACGACAGTGCTGCGCCCCGCGGCCTGCGCCTCTACGTCTTCGCCCAGTTCGTCGTGGCGAACGTGGCGGCCATGGTCTTCTTCTTCCAGAGCGGAAGCTGGCCGGCCCTCGCGCAGGTGGCGGCGGCTCTCGGCCTCGGGGTGAGCCTGGCCAGCATGGGCGGCCTCCTCGATCTCAAGGGCTGGGCATTCTGGCTGGAAGCCGCCCGCCTGCTCGCCGCCGTCCTCGCCGTGTCTCGGGCGCCGAGCCTGGCCTACGCCGTGCCCGTGGTCGCGGCGGCCGCGCTCAGCCTGGCCTGGCTCTTCCGCCATCGCGATCTCTGGCGCACCCACCACCTGCCCCGGGCCGCCGCCTGAACGGGCTGTTCACTCGCGATACACAAAGCGACGAAGGTGCGCCCAAACCCCTTGCGGGGCATGGAAAAAGATGGCGGAGGGCTCGACGACTCATGCTAGCATCCCGTCACAATCGTCGACGAGGACAACGAGGTGACGTGATGGTTACGATCTGCGCGTGGTGCCAGCGGTACTTGGGGATGAAGGAACCACTCGCGGATCCCTCCCTGACCCACGGGATTTGCAAGACCTGTGCGCTGCGCCAGCAGCTCGGCGGGTCGCCCACTCTCGTGGTCAGCCGCGAACGAGCCGAAGCCCTGCCCTTTCTCCAGGGACTCCTCAAGGGGACGCCCGAGATCCAGGTGGTCGTGGATCGACGGCAGGGTGAGCGGCGCCGCCTGAGCCTTTCGGACCCGATGATCGCCCAGACCGAAGCCGAGCGCCGCCTGGCGAACGATCGCCGGCAGAGCCTCGGTCTCGTGCTCGTCTAGGCGGTCTGCAGGGCTCGGGCCAGCGCATCGAACACGAGCCGGCCCTCGGCGCAGCCGAGCTCGGGCTCTGCCGCGCGCTCCGGGTGGGGCATGAGGCCGACCACGTTGCGCGCCGCGTTGCAGACGCCGGCGATCGCGCGTGCGCTGCCGTTCGGGTTGGCCGCGTCGTCGAGCCGCCCGTCGCGCCGTCGTGTAGCGGAAGACGACCGGCCCTCGGCCTCGAGGCGGTCCAGCTCGTCCTCGGGCAGGTAGAAGTTCCCCTCCCCGTGGGCGATGGGCATCGTGAGGACGCTCCCGCGCGTGAGCCCGGCGGTGGCGATCGTGTCGTCGCGCTCGACCGCACGTGGACGGGCTGCGACAGGAACTTCACGGTCGCGGTTGCGCAGCATCGCCCCGGGCAGGAGGCCGGCCTCCTGGAGGATCTGGAAGCCGTTGCAGATCCCCAGCACCGGGCCGCCCTTCTTCGCGAAGGCCGTGACCGCCTGCATCACCGGGCTGAAGCGGGCGATGGCGCCGGTGCGGAGGTAGTCGCCGTAGGCGAAGCCCCCGGGCAGGACGACCGCGTCGAGGCCGGAGAGGTCGGACTCCTTGTGCCAGACGAAGCGCGCCTCCTGGCCGCACGACGTGCTTGAGCCACGTGGTAGGCGTCGTGGTCGGCAGTTCGAGCCCGGGAAGACGACCACCCCGATCTTCATGCGCTCCACCTCCACCCGGTAGCTCTCGATCACCGGGATTGGCCAGGACCTTGCGGGCGATCTCCTCGCACCGCCTCGCGCGCCTTGTCGGCAGACAGCGCCCTCGAGCGACACCTCGAAGAACTTCCCCTGCCGGACGTCGGCCACGCCCCGGTAGCCCAGCGGACCGCAGGGCGTCGTGGATCGTCTTGCCCTGGGGATCGAAGACCGACTTCTTCAGGGTCACGTAGACGCGGGCTCACGCGCCTCCTCATGGGGTTTCCTCCGCGCCCGCGGTCTCGGCCGATCCGCCGGATGGTCGTCGACCACACGCTGCACCGGGAACGGGATCTCGATCCCGGCCTCCGCGAAGCGCCGGTAGATCTCCTCGTGGACCTCGCTCAGGGCGAGCCCCTGCTCGGCGTAGTCCCTGCGCCCAGAAGACGACGCGCAGGTTGACCGAGAAGTCGGCGAAGCGCGTGACCAGCACCACCGGCTCGCGGTCGCGGTCGACGTAGGCCGACGGCGAGGCCGCACTCCACCAGGACGCGCTTGGCCTGCGTCCAGGTCCGTGCCGTAGGCCACCCCCACGTCGAGCCCGGGTGGTGATGCTGCGGGTGGGCCGCGTCTGGTTCACCACGCGTCTCCTTGGCGAGCACGCTGTTGGGGACGACGAGGATCGTCGTCGTCCGGCGTCCGGATGCGCGTGGCCCGGATGCCGATCGCCTCCACGTCCCCCACCTCCCCGCTCGCGAGCTGGATGCGGTCGCCGATCAGGAACGGGCGGTCCAGCATGAGGGTGAAGCCCGCGAACATGTTGGCCAGCGTGTCCTGGGCGGCGAGACCCACGGCCAGCGAGCCCACCCCCAGCGACACCACCAGCGACTTCACGTCGACGCCCGAAGTTCTCGAGCACCGTGATGAGGGCCATCAGGGCGATGACGACCTTGCCCAGCCTTGCTGAGGAGCGGGCCGGAACTCCGTGGCCCAGGCCGTCCTCGGCCGGCGTGCCCGTACTTCTCGCGTACCAGTCCAGCAGGATCGCGTAGCGCCCGGATGCAGGGTCAGAGGTCGCGACCAGGATGCACAGGGCCACGAGGGCGTGGAGGATCCGCGCCTAGCGGCTCTCGGGCACGGGAAGCGACCGCCGACCGCCGCCATCGCCGCCGAACAGGAAGACGCTCGTAGGTCAGGGCCGCTTCAGCGCGCCGCACCAGCGGTCGTCGAGCGGTGGCGGTCGGTGCGGCGGGCCGCGCGCAGGAGCACGCGTCCCACGATCCAGGAGACGAAGCGGGCCACGCGACAGCGAGGCCGCGAGGATGACGAGCCGACGGCGAGGATGGCCTGGAGCGCGGGTGCGCTCCACGAACGCGAGGATCCGGCCGATCACGCGCCCGACGGTCCGCCGAAGACCCGCTCGAAGATCGCGTCCACGTGGCCGAGGTAGCGCTCGAGGCGGAAGACCTCGGCGATCTCCTCGTCCTTCAGAGCACGCGCCTGATCTCGGGATCGTCGGAGACGCGCTGCCGGAAGTCCCCCTCGCGTCTTCCAGGCCTCCATCGCGTGGCCCTGGACGATGCGGTAGGCGTCCTCCCGCGCGCATCCCGCGGGCGGTGAGCTCCAGCAGCAGCGGGCCGGAGAAGACGAGGCCGCGCGTCGGACTCCAGGTTGCGGCGCATCCGCGTCCGTCGTCCACCGTCATGCCCCGCACGATGTCGGTGAAGCGCCGCAGCATGTGGTCGAGGGCCAGGAAGCTGTCGGGCACGATCACGCGCTCCACCGAGGAATGGCTGATGTCCCGCTCGTGCCAGAGCGCCACGTTCTCCAGGGCCGCGAGCGCGTTCGCCCGGACGCAGGCGCGCGAGGCCCGCCGACCTGCTCGCACCCCACCGGGTTGCGCTTGTGGGGCATGGCCGAGGAGCCCTTCTGGCCGGCTCCCGAACGGCTCCTCCACCTCGCGCACCTCGGTCTTCTGCAGGGCCCGGACCTCGGTGGCGAACGTCTCCAGGCTCGCCGCGATGATGGCCAGGGTCGTCAGGACCTCGGCGTGGCGGTCCCGCTGCAGGACCTGGGACGCGACCGGGGCCGCGGCGAGGCCCAGGCGGGCGCAGACCGCCTCCTCCACCTCCGGCGGCGAGGTGCGAGAACGTCCCCACCGCTCCCGAGAGCTTCCCCACCGCGATCGCCGCCCGGGCTCTGCCCGAGCCTGCGGTTCTGCCGCGCCAGCTGCGCGTGCCAGAGGGCCAGCTTCAGGCCGAAGGTCATGGGCTCCGCGTGGACGCCGTGCGTGCGCCCGATCATGGGCGCGTGCTTGTAGCTGGAACGCCCGCTCCCGCACCGCGGCCATCAGGCGCCAGGCCAGGTCCTCGAGGATCAGGTCGCAGGCGTCGCGCATCAGCACGCGAGCGCCGTGTCCACGACGTCGGAGGACGTGAGCCCGTAGTGGAGCCACCGCCCCTCGGGTCCCACGTTCTCCGCCACGCTCGAGACGAAGGCGATCACGTCGTGCTGCACTTCCTTCTCGATCGTCTCGATGCGGGCCACGTCGAAGCGGGCCTTCTCCTTGATCGCGGCCAGCGCCTCCTTCGGGACGACCCCCCGCTCGGCCAGGACCTCGGTGGCCGCGATCTCGACCTCGCAGCCAGGTCGCGAAGCGATTCTCGTCGGACCAGATCCGCGCCATCTCGGGACGCGAGTAGCGCGGGATCATGCGGGGCGAGGGCCCCCGCAAAAAGGGGCGGGCGCCGACTTCACGGGGCGAGCGTAGCACGAGTTGCGGTGCGGCCTGCGACCCATCGCAAGAGCAGCCCCCCGCCCATGATCGCGAACAGCATCCACATCTGCTCGTAGGAGCGGGTGGCCAGGAGCCAGAGGCAGAAGACGATCCCGGCGCCCGCCACTGCGACCCCGCCCTGCAGGCGGAAGCCCGGGGCCTCCTCGGGCTTCCGGCTCCGCAGGACGGGAAGAGCCGCACAGACGAGGACGTAGATGCAGAGGCGGGTGACCACCGAAAGGTTGGCCGCCCCCGCGAACGTCCCGGCGAGAGCGAGGGCGAGCATCGCGATCGAGTTCACGACGATGGCCACGTGGGGCGTGAGGAAGCGGGGATGGATGCGTCCGAGGACGGCGGGGAGCTCGCCTCGCTCGCCCATCGAGAAGAGGACGCGGGGCGTCATCAGGGCGAAACCCGTCAGCCACCCGTAGCCGGAGACGATCGCGGCCACGCTGCCCAGGACGGCCCCCGGCGGCCCGAGCAGCACGGTCAATGCCGAGGCCACGGGCGCGGAGCTCTCCTTGGCCCGGGGAAGGACTCCCACGACCACGAGCTGCAGCAGGCAGTAGACGAGCGTCACCACCGCGAGGGCGGTCACGAGCGCGAAGCCGGTATCCCGGCGCGGATTGCGCGTCTCGGAGGCGGCCACCACCGCGGACTCGAAGCCTCCGTAGGCGAAGACGACGAGCAGCACGGCGTCCGCCCAGAGCGGGGGGTGTGGCGCCTGGGTGGCGAGCACCTCCCCGCTGATCCGGGGCAACCCCAGGGCGATGAGGGCGAAAAGGGGCAGCATCTTGGCGATGGTGAAGGCGTTGACGGCCCAGACCGCCTGCCGCACGCCCCACACGTTGACGGCGGTGATGAGGAAGACCACCGTGGTCATCACCACCCACCGGCCGCTGGGCGTGACCGCCCAGGGCACGATCTGGCCCAGGTAGGACACGAACACGTTCAGGATCGCGGCTCCGGACAAGAGGCGCGTCCAGACGTGCAGCCAGCCCACCTGGTAGCCCACGTGCACGCCGAAGGCCCCCCGCGCGTAGACATACGGGCCGCCGGACTCCTCGAAGCGGCTCCCCACCTCCGAGAAGCAGAGGACGACGGTCATGATGCCGAGCGCGGCGAGCACGAACGCGAGCGGGCTCCAGGCCCCGGTCAGCCCCGCCACCACCGAAGGCGTTCCGAAGATCCCGGCGCCCACGACGGCGTTGACGATGCCCGCGGTCAGGTCCCACCGGCCAATGGCGCGTACGAGGCGGGGCGGCTCCACTCGGGGGCGATGATACGCGAGGGGTCCGGACCTTCCGAAGGCGCTTGGCGAAGCCACCCGGCCCCGGCGAAGATGTCACGGTCGATGGAGTCCTACCGTCGGAAGAAGGATGCCTCCGGACGAGAGCACGTGGCCGTGCCCGGGCGCGGGCCCGCCCTCCTGAACCACCCCATGTACAACCGCTCGACGGCGTTCACCCCCGAAGAGCGGAAGCGCTTCGGGCTCGAGGGACTCCTCCCCGCCGCCGTGACCACCATCGGCGAGCAGGGGCAGCGGGCCTACGGCAACATCGTCCGCAAGGCGGACCCCCTCGAGCGCTACATCGGCCTCTCCGCCATCCAGGATCGCAACGAGATCCTCTTCTACCGCGTCCTCCTCGAGCACCTCGAGGAGTTCCTGCCCATCGTCTACACGCCCACCGTGGGCCGCGCCTGCCAGGAGTACAGCCGCATCTTCCGGCGCGCGCGCGGGCTCTGGATCACTCCGGACCACCAGGGTCGCGTGGACGAGGCGCTGGGCAACGCTCCCTACGACGACGTGCGTCTGGTCGTGGTCACCGACAACGAGCGCATCCTGGGCCTGGGTGACCAGGGGGCGGGCGGGATGGGGATCCCCGTGGGCAAGCTCGCCCTCTACGTCGCCGTCGCCGGCATCCATCCCACGGAGACGCTGCCCATCAGCCTCGACGTGGGTACGGACAACCCCGATCTGCTCGCCGACCCGCTCTACGTGGGCTGGCGCCATCCGCGCCTGCGCGGGGAGCGCTACGACGCGGTGGTCGACGAGTTCGTCCTCTCGGTCCGCCGCCGGTTCTCCCGGGCGGTCCTCCAGTGGGAGGACTTCAAGCAGTGGAACGCCTTCAGGCTGCTCGACCGCTACCGGAGCGTGCTTCCTTCGTTCAACGACGACATCCAGGGCACCGCGGCCACCGCCCTCGCGGGGCTCCTCGCCGGCGGGCGGGCCACCGGCACCCCCCTGGCCGGGCAGAGGATCGTGCTCGTGGGCGCGGGCGCGGCGGGCATGGGCATCGCCCGTCTCCTCCGGGCCGCCCTCGGCCGCGCCGGGCTGGAGGGCGAGGCGCTCTGGCGGGCCCTTGCCCTCGTGGACGTGGACGGGCTGGTCGTGGACTCCGACGTGGAGTACCGCCGCGGGCTCTCGTGGCCGTCGGCGCTCGCCGACAGCCTCGGCCTCTCGGCGGGTCGGCGCGACCTCGTGTCCGTGGTGCACGCCCTCCGGCCCACCGCCCTTCTCGGCGCCTCGGGCGCGCCCGGGCTCTTCACGGAAGCGGTCGTGCGCGAGATGGCCCGCCACGTCGCGCGGCCCCTCATCTTTCCCCTGTCGAACCCCACGAGCAAGGCCGAGGGCGTGCCCTCCGACCTGCTCGCGTGGACGGAGGGACGCGCCCTCGTGGCCACCGGCAGCCCCTTCGGATCCGTCGAGTACGGGGGGCGCACGGTCCGCATCGGCCAGGCCAACAACGTCTTCGTCTTCCCGGGCGTGGGCCTGGGCTCGCTCGTCTCCGAGACCCGCGAGATCACCGACGGCATGTTCGCCGTGGCCGCCGAGGCGCTGGCCACCGAGGTCGCGGACAGCGAGCTTCACGCGGGCGCGCTCTACCCGCCCATCGCCGCCCTCCGTCGCGTGACGGCTCGGGTGGCCGAAGCGGTGGTGAAGGAGGCCCGCGACCGCGGCCTGGGTCGGCCCCTGACCGATGGCGAGATCCCCTCGGCGGTGGCCGCGGCCATGTGGGAACCGGACTACCCGGTCCTGGACATGCCCCCGGACTGAGCGGAAAGCGTCTGGGCGGGGAGGTGATACAAACCGCTTGACCCGCACTCCCCTCGAAAGCCAGGATGGGCCCTCAACTCTCCCCCAGGGCCTTGCAAGGAGCGGGTCGATGGCGACAGCACGACGCGGCCGCGTTCAACAAGGCGCTGGCCAAGGCCCTGGAGGAGCACAAGAAGTACTGGAGCCAGAAGGCCGGAAAGCGGCATCTGAATGCGAGCGAGTTCCTCGCCCTCGGTCCCACCGCCCTCGCGTCGTTCGCCCACGAGGTGCCCCTCGCCATCGAGATCGTCTCGGACTATCTCCTGGCCCCGCTCGTGAGGGGCGAGTGTCACCCGGCTTGACCACGCCCTCCGCTCCCGGGTGCTGATGCGTCCGGCGAGGATCGGCTCGGTCCTCGCCGTCCTTCTCTTCGCCCTTTCCCTCGTCCGCGCCCTCGCCCAGACGGACCCCGGGTTCGAGCCCGTTCCCGCCGCCAACATCTCCGAGCGGACGCTCAACGTGCCGGAGGAGAACTTCTCGGTCGTGGCCCCGGGGATCGAATGGGAGTGGCTGCGGGACAAGCCGGCGGCGAATGCGATCGCCAGGAACTACCTCTGCCGGAACCTGAGGACGGGTGAGCGCTTCCTGCTGACCGTGTTCAAGCCGGCGCCCGAGAGCGGCGAGAAGCTCGTGCGGGGCATCCTCGACGGGCTGCAGAACGCGCAAGAGGCCAGGGGTCGGCAGCTGGTGGGGGCGCGCTCCGACCCTTCCGACATTCCCACGCCGGGCTCGTATCGGCTCCACGCGATGATCGCTTCCGCCACGACCCCGACGTACTTCACGGCCTACGCCCTCCCCGCCAATCGGCTGTACGTCCTCCAGCACTACTCCGACGGGGCCAAGGAGTCCGCGGTCTTCAACTCGTTCGCGCGGTCGTTCGCGCTGGTCGACCCGGCCGCGGCGGCGCCGGCCCGGAGCCACTTCTCGGAATCGGCATTTGCCCTCCTCGTCTACGGGGCCATCCTCGTGGTCTTCGTCGGCCTGGGCAGCCTGGTCAACGCCCTCGCGCGAAAGCCGGTGGTCAGCGGCGGCCTCGTGGCCTTCGTCTTGATCCTCATCGTGGCCACGCTGAAGGTCGCCGGCGAGCTCGCCGGAAAGCGGAACACCGAGAATATCGGCTTCTACCTGGGCGAGGCCCTCCTCCCCGCGTTGATCGCGGCTTGGGTCCACAGTCGCCACCCGGGGAAGAAGCGAGCCAAGCCGGGTTAGCGGCTAGAACAGCCTGAGCTGTCCCCGCCCGCGGGGCTCCGCCTTGGCCCGGCTCACCTCGATCCAGCCCGTCCCTTCCTGCTCGCAGAGCTCCAGGCGCACCTCGGTGCGGCCGCGGCGGCGAAGGGCCTCTTCGGCGATCATGCGAACGAGCTCGGGGTGGTTGTTCTTCTGGGACAGATGGGCGAGGACCACGGTGCGGCACGTCTCTCCGAGGCCCTCCGCCAGGTACCGGCCCACGTCGCCGTTCGAGAGGTGGCCGTTGGCGCCGAGGATGCGCTCCTTGAGCGACCACGGATATGGCCCGTCGCGCAGCATTCCCGGGTCGTAGTTCGACTCGACGAGGACCGCGTCGCAGACCCGGAAGGCCCGCACCAGCCCCGGGCCGATGTGCCCGAGGTCGGTGGCGTGGCCGAACGCATGGCCATTGCAGGCGACCACGAATGCGACGGGACCGGCCGCGTCGTGCGGAACGGGAACTGCGGTCACGGTGAGGGCGCCCACGCGTCGAGACGAGCCCGGCTCGAGCGCGTCGTAGCCGGCCACGTCCTCCGCCCCGAAGCCCGCGGCGGCATACGTGCCCCGCGAGCCACAGAGGCGGACCTCCCACCTGGCCGAGAACGCGGCCGCGCCGCGCGCGTGGTCGCTGTGCTCGTGGGAGACGAAGATCGCGGCCAGCGAGGCCGGGTCGACACCCGCCGACTCCAGCCGCTCGGCGAGCGAGCGGGGGCCGAGGCCGGCGTCGATGAGGATGCGCGTCCCGTCGCCTTCCACCAGGGTCGCGTTGCCGGTACTCCCCGACCCCAGCACGCGGAAGCGCAGGCTCACGCCACGTAGTTGAACACGAAGCGTGAGCCCGGACAAGCATCGTTCGCGGGACCGGGCCTATCGCGCGCGCCGCCAGGTCCACTCCTCGCCCACGACCTTGCCCCCCTGCGTCCCCTCGACGCGCGCGTGCAGGGCGCCATCGTCGGTCAGCCAGTAGAGGATGCGCTGAGGGAAGTCGTGCTCCGGATTCTCGAAGACCACCCGCTTGGACGCGGTCTCCTTGAGCGGAAACGGGGTGGCCGGGCGTCCGCCGGGGCTGGCCAGATAGACGATCCCCTTGGCCCCGGACTCGATGCGCAGGAACTCGAAGGACGCCATGCGCCCGTCCTTGACGTCCCGGTGCAGGCCGAGCAGGACCCCGCCCTTCGGCGCGGTCCACAGCTCCTCCATCTCCAGGCCCACGGGGTCGCGCCCTTCCCAGGCCCCCGCCAGCCAGGACAGCGAAGACAGCTCGGGCGGCGCCGCCCCCAGTCGCGACCAGCCGCCGAGGACGAGGACGACGACGAGAGCCGAAGCGAACCGCTTCATGGCCACCTCCTGAGCGGCGAGTCTAGATCGGCGCGCGGACGGGGGCTTGGAAAAATCCGACGCGTCAGCCGAAGAAGCGCTCGAGCCGGGCGGGAGCCGTGAACTGCCGCGCCAGGTCGCCCTCCGTGGAGCGGAAGTGCCTGGGAGCGAGACCGACGAAGTCCCGGAAGTCCCGGATCAAGTGGGCCTGGTCGTAGTAGCCGCAGTCGAGCGCGACGTCCACCCACGCCCCCCCGCTCGGGAAGCGCCGCAAGACTTCCTGGAAGCGGACCACCCGAGCGAGGGCCTTGGGCGAGACGCCTACGGCGTCGCCGAATCGCCGCTCGAGCTGGCGGAGGCTCACACCCATCCCACGGGCGAGGGCATCCATCCGGATCTGGCCCCTCGCGCGTCGGATGAGTTTGACCGTCTCTTCGATCGTCGTGTCCACCTCCGGTCGCCGGCGACATAGAAGAAATCGCTCGGCTTCCCTCGCCTGTTGCGCGTCCGTTCGTGCTTCCCCCAGGGCCTGCTCGAGGCCGTCCGCGGACCCATCCCACAGGTCTACGGTGGGAATCGCGCGGTCTCTCAGCTCGTGCAGGGGAACGTCGAGAAACGCCGCGAGACCGAAGGGCCGGAAGCGCACGCCCATCGTCCGCACCCGGCCCTGGGGCCGCACGTGGAGGGGTCGGGTGAGCGTTCCCACCAGGAAGGACCGTGGCTGACGCGCGCCCGCTCCGGTCTCGTCCAGATGCTCGAAAGGATCGGCGAGGTGGACGATCAGCTCCGGACACCCGTCGGGGACGATGCGCTCGGGGGCGGCGCCCGGGGAGGGCGGGTCGGCGTCCGCGAACCAGAAGCACTCCAGGAAACGGTCGAGAGGCGCGCGCGGCCGGATCTCCCGGTAGCGCATGGGGACGGACTAGACGCGAAGCTGGGCCGCCCGCGGACGCCAGCCCTTGAGGTTGCCGAGCACGCTGGCGGTGAGGGGGCCGCCCAGGATCTCGGAGGCCACGCGCTGCACGTCGTCGGCGCTCACCGCCTCGATGCCGGCGGTGATCTCGTCGAGCGCAGAACTGCCTCCCGTAGTAGATCTCCTGCCGGGCGAGGTGGCTCATGCGCGCGCCCGTGTTCTCGAGCGACAGCATCAGGCTCCCCTTCAGGTGGTCCTTGGCCCGGCGCAGCTCCTCGGCGGGGATGGGGTCCCCCTTGAGGCGCTTCATCTCCTCGAGGGTGAGGCGCATGACCTCGTCCACCGAGTCGAGGCTCGTCCCCGCGTAGACGCTCAGGATGCCGGCGTCGGAGTAGGCGGTGACCCCGGACGAGATCGAGTAGACGAGCCCGCGCTTCTCGCGCACGTTCTGGAAGAGCCGGGAGGACATGCTGCCGCCGAGCACCGTGTTCAGGATGTAGCTGCCGTAGCGGTCGCGGTGGGCCTGGGGATAGGACCGGCGTGCCCAGGCAGAGGTGGACCTGCTCCAGCTCCTTCTTGGACCGGGTGACGATGCGGGACGCCGCGCCGCGGAGCGTGGCCGTTCTCCGGGCGTCTTTCCGTTGCCGAGGGCGCCGAAGTGCCGGCGCACGAGGGCGGCGGCGCGCGGGTGGTCGAGGTGGCCCGCGGCCGCGATCACGATGTTGCCGGGGTGGTAGACCTTCGCGAAGAAGGAGGCGAGATCGCGCGCGCCGGAACGCTCCCACGCGTCTGCTTGGTCCCGAGGATGGGCCGCCCCAGCGGATGGTCGGGCCAGAAGGCCGCGGTGAAGAGCTCCATCACGAGGTCGTCGGGGGTGTCCTCCACCATGTTGATCTCCTCGAAGATGACCTTCTTCTCCTTGGCCATCTCGACGGGATCGAACAGCGGGTTGAGCACGATGTCGCCCAGGATCTCCACGGCGAGGGGCAGGTGCTCGTCCAGCACCTTCAGGTGGAAGGCCGCGTACTCCTTGGCGGTGAAGGCGTCCATGTGGCCGCCGATGGAGTCCACCTCCGCCGCGATGCGCTCCGCGGAGCGGTTCTTCGTGCCCTTGAACACCATGTGCTCGATGAAGTGGCTGATCCCGGACTGCGCGGGCGTCTCGTGCCGGCTCCCCCGCTTGAGCCAGACCCCGATGGCCACGCTGCGGACGTGGGGCATGCTCTCGGTCAGCAGGGTGAGGCCGTTCTCGAGGACTTCCTTGACGATCATGGCGAACGCACAAGGTACCACAGGCCACGGAGACCCGAGAAAGGCTAGACTTCGGGCGAGCTGCGATGCGCGAGGAGGATTACCGCCGCTACGTCCTCATCAACCTGCCTCATGCCCGGACCATCGCCCAGCGCATCGGCCGGACCCTCGAGGTCCTGGGAGGGTTCGCGGAGGGGGGCAACGGGGGGGCGCTGGGTCTGCACGGCGCGTATGAGCAGCTCGAGGGCGTGCTGCGGCCGTTCGACGAGGACCCTCCCGCAGACGAGGCCCTGAAAAACGCCGACGAGGTGGCCGCGAAGGGGCGGGCTCTCGTGGCGGCCATCCTGGAGACCCCCTGCCGGAGCGATCGCCTCGGCCAGCACGTGCGTAACCTGTTCGAATGCCTCGGCTTGGCCGAGGAAGGGGCGGAGGTTTCGGTGAAGTGCGGCGAGCGACCGGACTCGCCGATGCGCTGATGGATCGGGGGCGTCTCGCCCTCGTCGTCCCCGCCGGCCTCGTCGTCCTCACCGCCTTCGTCCTCCTCGCCGTGGCTTTCGATCGGCCGCCGCAGATCCGGGGGCCTGCTCCCTATCCGCCGGAATGGCAGTGGTCGCTCCGCGGGGAGCCAACGAGCGGCCGCTTCGCCCTGCCCGTTCTCGCGGCCGCGGGACTCCTCGGCCTGCTCGTGCTCTCGGCCTCGGGGCGGGCGCGCGCGCGTCCGCGCCGCTCGGCGCGTGCGATCCTCGCGGCGGCGACCCTGGGCGGCTTCGCGCTTTCCGTCGGCCTGCTCGGACTCGAGCCGGCCGGCGCCGCCGCCACCCTGGCCGCGCGCACGATGTCCGTCTCGTGGACCTCGTACTACACGGTGGCCCTGTCGCCCGACGCGGCCGACCCGCTCGACTTCCTCGACCGCCACGCCGTGCTTCTCCCCCACTTGCCCAAACACGCGGCCACGCACCCGCCCGGTCCCGTGCTCTACTACCGGGCGCTCGTCGCGATCGTCGGATCCTCGCCTCGCCAGACCGCGGCGCTCGTGGGCGCGCTCCTCCTTACGCTGCTGGGTGTAGCCACGGCCTGGCCGGTGGCCGCGATCGCGGCGCACCTGAGCGGCGACGACCTGGCGGGGGCGCGCACCGGCGTGCTGTGGACGCTCTTGCCCGGCCCCGTCCTCTTCATTCCGCAGTTCGACCAGGCCCTCGCCCTCCCCGTCGCGGGCACGGCCGCGCTCCTCCTCGCGGCGGCGGCCGAGCCACGGGCGCCCGCGCGACTGGCGAGATCCGTGGGGGCGGGGGCGGCGGCCGGGATTGCCCTCTTCGTCTCGTACGGCGCGGTGGCTTTTCTGGCCGTGACCGCTCTGGCGGTGCTCGCCGTCACCGGCCTCTCGCGACGAGCCCTGACCGTCGGCGTCCTCGCGGCCGCCGTGAGCGTCGCCCTCATCGCCTCGACCACACTCCTCGGCCACGACCCGATCGCGGCCGCCCGCATGGCCCTCGCCATTCACCGCGAGACCTACACCCGGCCCCGCAGCTACGCGCTGTGGCTGCCCTTCAACCTCCTCGACCTCTCCCTCTTTCTGGGGCCACCCGTGGCCGTTCTCTTCGCGCTCCGGGTCGTGAATTCGCCTCTGGCACGGACAGTGGCGGCCGGCCTGCCCGTGCTGCTCCTTTCCGGAGCCACGCGAGGCGAGGTCGGGCGTCTCTGGATCCCGCTCATGCCGCTCCTGCTCGTGGGCGCGGTGGCGCGTCCCGCCGGGGCCGATGGGGATGCGGCCCCTTCCCTCCGCGAAGCCCTGCTGCTCGGCGCGCTGCTCGCAGCCGTCGACCTCGTCCTTCGCACCCGCTGGCTGCTCTAGCCCGTCTGGTTCGGGGCACGGGTCGATGGGCGGGAGCGATGCCGCGCCATCGCCTCCCGGCCATAGTCGTTCTCGGCCAGATGCTCGTTGTGGGCGCGACACATCAGACGGATATTCGTCGGACTGTGGTCGCCCCCAAAGCCGAACGGGTGTCGATGGTGATACTCGAGCCGACCCTGGGCCGAGCAGCGTCGCCCTGTCGCGTCCACGTAGCGGCATCGGTTTCCGTCGTGCTCATGCACCGCTCTCCGCACGGCCGCCGGGATGTGGCGTGAGGAGGGGGCGATCTCCGTCTCCGGGAGGCGTTTCCGGGGTGATTTCGTCTTGGCGAACCGTTTGGCTTCCAGCCGCTCCAGCTTCTCCGTGACGGCCTGCTCGATGATCGCAGCCAGATCACCGTCCGGTACCTGGGAGCGCATCAGGGCCTGAAGACGCTGCAGCTTATCGTGGAGCTCCGCGCTGGCCGTGAACTGAACCTTGTATCGCGACGGAGCCAGGGGCTGGACGACCACGGGCGAGGGCGCGACAACCGCTGCCGAAGAAGGAACTCCGTCCGGACGGAGTTCGACGACCGGTATGGCGTCCGGACGGAGTAGAACGGGAGGCGTCGGTCGGGTCCTCTCGGGGAGCTTCCTCATCAAGGCCGGGGCGTCTGGCTTGGGCGCGAGGCCGGCGACCAGCTCTTCGATCTGGCGCTTCGACTTGTGTGTGGCTCGGCGCAGGAGCACCTCGACGTTCTCTGCAGTGAGGCACGGCGCCAGCTTGGCGATTCCGGACAGGTGAAGACGGCCCTCGCCGAGCAGAACGAGGAGCATCGGGTACTCCCTTGCCGCACGCGCCACCGCGATGCGCAGGTAGGCTTCCGCCTCCGAGAGGTGGAGGACCTCCGTGCAGTAGGCGAACATCGAGGGCGAGGCTTCGCGAGCATAGAGGCGACGCTCGTCGACCTCTCCGATGTGGGCGACGAGGTCGGCCTCGACTCGACGGGACTGATGCAGGAGCTCCGCGAGGCGCCGGAGCAGATCGTCGTCGGAGATCGCGGCGAGGGGGCGCGGGTGTGTCATGAGCCGAATGTACGCCCGGCACCGGACAGCCCAGGTCCGATTCGTTAGGCGAAACATGCGATCGACACGGCGCCCGTGAGACGTCGCAGTTGAGGGCGACGGCCTGCTGATGTGGCGCGCACTACGGGAGCAGCTTCCGCACCACGGGCAGCAGGTCCTCCGCGGCCATCCGGTGCGCGGTCTCATTCGGGTGGCGGTCGACGGGATGCACCCAGAAGGAAGCGCTGGGCCGGCCACGGAAGATGGGGAGCAGGTCGTGGTACGGGACCCCCGCCTGCAGGCAGAAGCGCCGGACCTCGTCGTGTATGGGCAGGAACGGATAGGACCCCTCGAGGGCGACGAAGAGGGGCCAGGGAGCCACGAGCAGCCGAGCGCCGCGCTCCTGCAGCCGGCGGTTCATCTCGCGCACGTAGGCGAACGTCCGGTCCCGCCCCTCCCGATTCGGCTCGCTCCACATGTCGAGATACCACCGCGTGGTCTCGCGGCCCACTCGCCAGGCGTCGATGCGGTCGGCCACGAAGCCGAGCAGGCGTGAGTCGAGCGGGTTGCGCGGGGGCGCGCGTCCCTCCTCGATCTGGCGGCCGCGGTCGAGGATCCAGTCGTTGACGTACGTCTGCCGCGCGTGGAAGGCATCGGACTGGTCGGCGTCGTTCAGGGTGAGGGCGTAGATCACGAGGTCGGGCTCGTAGGGCAGGAGCGCTTCGAAGGCCTCGTAGAGCGCCGGGAAGTCCGTGCCGCGCCGGCCGCAATTGCGAACCTCCCAGCGTCCCTGCTCTCTTTCGTTGAGCCTTCGTTCGAGGACCTTCGAGCAGGTGTCGCCCACCTTGACGCCCTGGCCCTCGGTGAACGAGTCCCCCAGCACCATCACCCGTCGGACGCCCTTCGGCTTGGGTCCCAGAAGCTCGTCGCGAAAGCGCAGGGCGTTGTAGCGAAACTCGACCGCCCAGGGGGCTCGGCGGGCCACCGTGTCGAAGCGCAACGGGGCGACGCTCAGGAAGTGCTCGCGGCTCTCGGGGGTGCGTAGGTCGATGTCGAAGTAACGGCGGGGGTTGGTGGGGTAGCAGTCCAGGAGCAGCGTCCAGCGGGCGTTGGCCATCCGCCCCGTCATCAGGAAGCGCTCGGGGGTCACTCCCAGCAGCCGGATCACCACCTCCCCGACGAGCAGGAAGGCAAGAACCGACGCGACCGAGAGGCCGATGCCGAGCAGGAGGTCCCGCCCGCGAGAAGCCATGGTCACGGCTCGGGCCAGGAGAAATCGGCCCTATAGATGAAGATCGAGTAGCCGATCCGGGCCAGGGGCTTCCGGGACCGAAAGAGCTCCATGAGCGGCCGATCGGCGGGGTCGAGGTAGACGCCCTGCAGGTTCGTGGCGCTCACCGCGACGACGTCGCCCGGACGCACCTCGCGCGTCACGTGGGTGGGATGCGGAGCCATGTAGCCGGGGAGCAGATCCGCCTCGATGCCGTAGTAGGCGGGGTCGGCGCTGCCGAAGTAGGAGAGCCTGATACGTGAGACCCCGTGGCCGTCCATCCAGGCCTTGAGCCCCGGCAGGTCCTGGCCCCAGTCGAGGTTCGAGTCGACGAGGTAACGCCAGCCGTTGGCCGGTCCCCCCGCGAGCTCGTTGAAGTACGCCAGGTAGTGCGGGTGGAGGCGCAGCGTCCCGAGGGCGTACCACGCGCAGAGCGCCCCGAGGGCAAGGGCCCCCACCTTGGCCCGACGCGGGGCCCGCGCCCCGAGCAGGGTCGTGGCTCGCCCGGCGGCCACGAACAGGAAAGGAAGGAGAGGCAGCAGGTGGCGGTAGCCGATCTGCAGGCGGCTCGTGAGGGCGACCGCCCCATAGACGAGGACGGGAATCCAGAGCAGGGCCGCGGCCCGCCCCGACAGCCGCGGGGCCCCGATCGTGCCCAGGACGAGCAGGACAAGGAGCGCCAGCGGCGTCTTCAAGAAGAAGACGACGGGGAAGTAGTAGGGGAAGCCGGTGGGCGAGAGCCGGCCCATCAGGAACGTCGAGCGGCCCTGCGCGTTGTCGAGCACGAAAACGAGACCCTGCACGTACGCTTCGGGAAGGAGGCCCGAGCGCCCGAGGAACGCGGCCGCCCTTCCCGCCCCCGACGTGGGCGGACCGATGGCGGCCCGCACCTTCGCCGCCACCGCCGGGTCGGGCGAGATCCTTCGGTCGAACCCGTAGGCGGCCCAGAGCACGGCGAGGGCCACGGCCGCGATCACGACGAGCATTAACAGAACACGACGGGTGCGGGCCCGTCGGCCTTCCCCCGGAGATCGGCGATGGTCCTGCAGGGGCAGGGCCGAGAGCGCCGATACCGCCCCCAGGCCTCCCAGGATCGGGACGAGCACCGGTGCCGAGAACTTCGTGGCGAAGGCCGCCCCCGCGGCTATCCCCGCGAGGAGCACGCGGCCGGGCGAGGAGCGCTCGGTGGCGAGGTCGAAGAACACGACCGTGAGGAAGAGGAAGAGGGCGAAGGCGAGGTCCGTGGTGACGAGCTGACCGTGGGCGAGGACGTCGGGCGAGAGCACGCAAAGGAAGAAGGCGAGCGCGCCCGTGGGCAGGCCGAAGTGTCGCCGCCCCCAGAGGAAGACGGCGAGGCACAGAGCCGCCCCGAGGACGACGACGGGCAAACGCCCCCGGAACAGCAGGGGGCCCGCGTCGTTCCAGCGGTAGAGGAAGCGACGGCCCAGCTCCCATTGCCGCGCCTCGGCCCAGGCCGGATCATCCGCCTTGAACACGGGGGCGAGGCCGAGCAGGGGCGCCGCCGCCAGCAGCTTCACGAGCGGGGGCTGCTCCGGATTCAGGCGATGGTCGTGGAGGGCCAGGTAGGTGTAGCCCGAAGGCAGGTGCGTGCCCTCGTCGAAGGTCGCGGACTGCGTGCGGAGGGCCGCGACCGCGAGGCCGACGTAGAGCAGCAGACCCCCGGCGACGAACCCCAGGATCCCGCGCGACCGGCGCGGGGGCCGGTCCCCGGCCGGTCGCTCGCTCGTCGGTCGTTCGCTCACCGGCCCGCGGTGCCCGGCGTGACGCGCACCCGCGCCGGCCGCTCGGGCTCCCGCTCGGGCGCCGCCGCGGGCAGCACGTCGTCCAGCCCCTTCTCGAGGGTCTGGGCGGCGATGCGGTGCGCGATCTCGTTGGGATGCTCGTCGTTCGTGCCGTCCACCACCAGGAGGTCGGAGCGCAGGCCGCGATAGTACGGGAGGAGGTCCACCACCTTCGCTCCCGCCTCCGCGGCCACCCGCGCCACCTGGGCGTGGAGCTCGGCGAAGGGGTAGCGGTCGTCCAGCGGGCTGCCGAAGAGCGGAAAGATGACCACGACGAAGGGCACACCCCGCTCCCGGCAGGCCCCGCCAATCACGCGCAAGGCCTTCTGCGCGGCGATCCAGCCCGGGTACGACGGCAGGTACATCGAGCGGAACCCTTCCACGCGCCGCCGGTTCTCCGTCGTGGCCCAGAGGCGCGCGCGGACCACGCGGAAGAGCGCCGAGCGGTCGAGGAGGGGCCGGGACGGCGGGGGCTGGCGGTCGGCCAGCCAGTCCACGGCCCTCCGCGCCTCCGCCGCGTTCTCGTCCTCGCTGTCGTTCAGCACGTAGCCGAGGACCACGAGGTCGGGACCATAGGCGAATCCCTCGGAGACGAGCTGGGCGGCCTGGCCCACCGTGTTCATTCCCGGCACCGCGAGGTTGACGACCTCCCAGGGCTCGCCTCGCCGCTCGTTGAGCCAGCGCTCGAGCCGCTGGCCGTAGGCGTCGTCGAAGAGCACGCTCGCCCCCCAGGTGAAGGAGTCCCCGAGGAGCACGACCCGCCGGGTGCCCGCCGGCTTCTCGAGGGTGCGCTCGCGGTCCCGATAACCCTGGCGGTTGATGGGCCGGCGCTCGCGCCCGTCCGTGTTCACGGGCGCGTAGCCCAGGGGCTTCGGAGCGGCCAGGCCGAGCAGGCGCACCGCGACCTCGGCCGCAACGAGGGCGAGGGCGAGACCGAAAACGAGGAGCAGGAGCTCCCCGCGGCGGGCCGTCATGGGCACGGCTTCGAATGATACGCGAGGACGCGCGGCGCACCCGACCGCTCGAAAGCCCCATGCTATGCTGGCCCCGTCGAGATGAGCCACTGCGCCGAGGCCCGACGCTTCGTGGCCCTCTGTTCCTGGGCGGGACTGGTGGCGCTGCCGCTGGCGCTGTGGCCAGCGCCGCCGGTCTGGGCCCAGGTGGATCCCACCCTCCTCCAGGACGAGATCGACCTCGCCGGACGCCAGACCCTGACCCTGGGCTCGGGGGCCCGCGCGTTCGGCATGGGTGGCGCCTTCCTGGCCCGGGCCGACGACGCCACCGCGGCTTCCTGGAATCCGGCCGGCCTGAGCTATCTCCGCCTTTCCGAGTTGTCGTTGGTCGGGTCCTACAGCATCTTCGAGGCGACTCGGGGAAACGACAGCGACGAGCTACGCGGTGGCGCCCCGGATTTTGCCTCCTTCACCTGGCCGGTCCACATCCGCGGCTCTCTGGGCTCGGTCCAGGTCAACTACCAGAGAGCCGTTCCCTTCGACGGCTCGCGCACGATCGTGCGCCAGAACCCTCCCCTCGACGATCGGGTCTCGAGCGGCGACGGGAACGGCGGTTTCGACGTGCTCGCCTTCGGCACCGGCTTCAAGGTGACACGCAAGCTGCGCGTGGGCGCCACTCTCAACCGCTGGTTCAACGGCTATTCGGTAGTCCTCGACAAGCTCTTGCCCGGGCTCCTCCGCCAGCGGCGGACCCTCGGCCAGGATTTCAACCTTCGAGGCTGGAACTCGAACCTCGGCGTCATCTTCTCCCCGATGGAGCAGGTCAACGTGGCCGGCGTGTTCAAGACCTCGTTCACGGGCAAGGCCGATCTGGCGAAGACGCGGGAAGACTTCTTCGTGGATCCCGGAAACCGGAGATTCCCTTGGGATGACGGCGAACGCCGCGCGGCGCGACGACGTGCGAGTGGACTTTCCGTGGGCGCTCGGATTCGGCGTGTCCTGGCGCCCAAGGAGCGCGCTCACCCTCTCCGCCGACTACACGCGGACGAACTGGTCCGCGGCGCGCATCCACAACTACTTCACGATAAGGAACACGCCCCTCTCCACGCCCGACCAGCCGCCACCGCCGACGGTCTACGACAGCCTGCTCTATCCCTACGTCTACCTGGAGTCTCAAAACGACACCGAGGAGGTCCGGACCGGGGTCGAATACGTGTTCATCCGTGGGCGCCTCAAGGTCCCGCTGCGCGCGGGGTACTTCAACACCAAGCAGATCAATACGTTTGCGATCGAAGCCCCGCCACGCTTCAACGGGTTCACGGCCGGGATCGGGATCCTCCTGGGGCCCGTCGTCTTCGACGTCGCCTACCTGTACGAGTCGGGCGAGATCGTGGAGAGCAGCGAGGTCGTACCTGGGGCGGACTTCGAGGGGGTAGCCGTGGTCCAGACGCCCGTCCGCAACACCGTCCGCAACCAGCGCTTCTTCGCCTCCCTCATCTATCGCTTCGGCGGCCGGCCCTGAGGGCGGCGCGCACCCCTGCCGTAACATGGTCGACATGGACCAGGAGCGGCCGCCCCTCGCCTCGGTGGAGGCGGTGCGGGAGGAGCTGAAGCGGCTGGGCTATCTGGAGAGCGGCCTCGACCGCTTCGTGCTGGCGGGGGCGGGAAGCGCCTCCCCCTTCCGCGCCTCGCTCGGAGCGGCCGCGCGCGTGGGGCTACTGGGCGGGCCGCTCTTCGGCCTGGCCTCCACGCTGGCCGCGGTGGGATTCGATCGACGCCTGCTCGCCGAACCCCGCGACCTCGTGGTTCTCGCCCTCTACCTGACGATCCTGTTCGGCGTCGCCACCGCCTTCGCCGCCTTCCTTGGGGGCCTCGTCGCCGGCCGGGCCGGTCGGCGCCTCGGCCACCGGCCCGGACCCACGCTGGCCCGAAACGTCGGCCTGGGCGTCGCCCTCCTCGGCCTCGCCTACTTCGCGCTCTGGTGGCGCTCGCACCTCGCGGGCGCGAGCCTGGCGGCGCAGGCGGCCACGCTCGCCCTCGGCCTGGGGGTGGCGCTCGTTCTCGGCCGCTTCGGCTGGCAGGCGGCGGTGGCCGTCCTCGCCGCGGGAGGAGTGGGCGACCGCCTTCCCCCCGCGAGCCTCTCCCGGCGCAACGTCATTCCCCTGCTCGGCCTCGCCGCCGCTCTCGTCGGCGGGGGTGTCGCGGCGGCCACCGGTTTCCGGGGAGAAGCCGCCGAGGCCCCGGACTTCGCGGTGGTGCCCACCGGCCTGCGCGTGCGTGTCATCGGCATCGACGGCCTCGAGCACCGCATGACCGGCCAGATGCTCGAGCGCGGAGACATGCCGCATCTCCAGTCCCTGCTGCGGGGCGCGGCGTACGGCCGGTTACGGGCGGAACCGGAACGGGTCCCCGCCATCGTGTGGACCACGATCGCGACCGGCCGCGGGCCCGAGGTCCACGGCATCCGCTCCCTGGGGGCGCGCCGCATCCCGGGGCTGCGCACGCCGGTGAGCCTGGAGGAGGACGAGGGACCTTTCGCGGCCGCGGTGAGCGACGCCGCCGACCTCCTGCGCCTCAGCCGGAAGGAGCCGCCCAGCGCGCTCCTCCGGGGGGCCAAGACGTTCTGGAACGTCGCCTCCGAGAAGGGCCTCCGGGTGGGAGTCGTGAACTGGTGGGCCACCTGGCCCGCGGACCCGGTGAACGGATACGTGGTCTCGGACCGGGCCTTCTTCAAGCTGGAGAAGGGGGGTCCTCCCGACCGCGAGGTCTTCCCCACCGGCGACTTTGCCCGGCTCGAGCCGCTCCTCGCCGAAGCGAGGGGCGATCGCGCCCAGGCCCTGGACCGGTTTCACGTGGCGGCGGCGAGCGCTGCTCCGCGGAGAGAGCCCGCCCGACCTCGAAGCGGTCTACCTTCCCGGGCTCGACATCTTCACGATGCAACGGCTCGCCGATGCCCGCGGCGCCGACCTCGCGACCCTGGACACGCGCCTCACCGCCGTCCGCGAGGAGTACCAATTGGTGGACGATCTCCTCGGCGAGCTCGTGGGGGCGGCAAGGCCGGAGGAGGTGCTCCTCCTCGTGGGGGATCCGGGCCGGTTCGCGCGCACCGCGGACCAGGATTCCGAAGGCCTGGTGGTCCTCGCGGGGGCCGCGACCCAGAGCGTCGACCTGGGCCTCGTCTCCTCGCGTGACATCGCACCCACGGTCCTCCACCTCGCGGGATTGCCCGCGAGCGCGGAGCTGGACGGGCGCGTGCTCGAGGCCGCCTTCACCCCCGCGTTCCTCGCCGCCCATCCCGTGCGCCGGGTCGCCACCTACGGCCGGCGGCCGCGCGGCAACCCGACGGAGAGCACCTTCGACCGCGACGTGCTGGAAGAGCTGCGGAGTCTCGGCTACATCAAGTAGTCTCGGGGGCCGGCCGGGGGTAGACCCGGACCGCCCGCCAGGCACGCAGGCGCACCTCCCCCGGCGCGAACCCACGCGGCTTGCTCACGTCGCTCACCCGACAGAGATGGACCTCTACCTTCCCCCGCGCGCCGCGGGCCTTCGAGTGCCAGGCCGCCAGCTCCGCCGCCCGCTCGACTACGTCGCGCGGCAGCTCGTCGAGCTTCTCCGGGTTGCGCACCACCACGTGGCTGCCCGCGGGTCCCGCCACGTGCAGCCAGAAGTCGTGGGGCTCCGCCACCCCGAAGGTCAGCTCGTCGTTCTCCGCGTCGCCCCGGCCGACGAGGACTTCGAAGCCGTCGACGGCGACCGTGCGGTACTTCTTGCCGCGGCTCCCCACGCTCCCCCCTCGCGGCGCATGCTACAGTCCCCGCTTCCTCCATCTCAAGGTGCGTGCGACATGAGCGAGTTCGATCTTTCCCCCGAGGAAGTCCGCCGGATCGGCCACCTCGCCGCGGAGGCGGTGGCCGCCCATCGGGCCGGCCTCGAAGGGCGACCCGTCTTCGGCAAGGTCGGCCCCGAGCATCGGCTCTTCGACGGGGAGTTGCCCGAGGAGGGGCAACCCCTCGAGGAGCTGTTGCGCTTCGTGACCGAGCACGTGCTGGTGCGTCCCTTCGGCAACTCGCACCCCCGGTTTTTCGGCTTCATCAACGCCACCGCCGACCCCGTGGGCACGGTGGCCGACTACCTGGCCTCGGCCATGAACCCGAACTGCTGGGGGGGTGACCACGCGGCGATCCACGTGGAGCGCCAAGTCGTGCGCTGGCTGGCCACCGGCCTGGGCCTGCCGGAGACGGCGGAGGGGATCCTCACGTCCGGCGGCTCCATGGCGAATTTCACCGCCTTCGCCGCAGCCCGCCGGGCGGTCTCCCCCGCCGTGCGCGAGGACGGCGTCGCGGCCGCGGCCCCCCTCGTCGTCTACGCGTCCGACCAGGTCCACAACTGCGTGGACAAGGCGGTCGATCTCCTCGGCCTCGGCACGCGTCATCTCCGGAAGATCCCGACCGACGACCTTTTTCGGATGCGGGTTTCGAGCCTGCGCGACGCCGTGACCGCGGACCGTGGGGCCGGGCTCACCCCCGCGATCGTGGTGGGAAACGCGGGCACCGTGAACACCGGGGCGGTCGATCCCCTCGAGGAGCTGGCCGATTTCTGCGCGCGAGAATCGTTGTGGTTCCACGCGGACGGCGCCTACGGGGCCATGGCCGCGCTGTCGCCGGCGCTTCGGCCGCTCTTCGCCGGGCTCGAGCGGGCCCATTCCGTGGCCGCCGATCCCCACAAGTGGCTCTACGTGCCCTACGAGGCGGGCGCCGCCCTCGTGCGCGAGCCCGGGCGTCTGGCCGACGCCTTCCGCCGGCCCGCCGAGTACCTCATCCAGGACGCGGAGAGCCCGGTCAACGGCCCGGTTCTCTTCAACGAGCGCGGCCCCGAGCTGAGCCGCGGCTTCAAGGCCCTGAAGGTGTGGATGGGCCTGAAGCGCCACGGGCGGCGGGCCTACGCCCGGAGCATCGAGCGGGACGTGGCCCTCGCCCGCTTCGTCGCCGAGGAGGTGAGGCGGCGCGACGACTTCGAGCTCCTCGCCGAGCCCGTCCTCTCCATCGCCAACTTCCGGTATCGACCGAAGGGCCGGGCTTGCGACGACGACGCCCTCGACGCCCTGAACCGCCGCATCGTGAACCGCCTGGTGGGGGGCGGCGGCTTCTTCCTCGCCCCCACCGTCCTCAAGGGCCGCGTCTCGATGCGCGTCTGCATCGTGAACTTCCGGACCACGGAGGACGACCTGCGCTCCCTCCTGGACGAGTCCGAGCGCGCGGGCCGCGCCCTGCTAGAATAAGCGTCCGCGGAACGGAGGAGGAGAGCAAGAATGCCGATCCAGACGGGCGACGCGTTCCCCGACGCCACCTTGATGCAGATGACCGAGAAGGGGCCCGCCCCCGTCTCCACGAAGGAGCTGTTCGCCGGCAAGAAGGTCGTTCTCTTCGGGGTGCCCGGGGCCTTCACCCCCACCTGCTCCAACCAGCACCTGCCGGGCTACATAAGGGACGCCGACGCGATCCGGGCCAAGGGCGTCGACCTCATCGCCTGCGTGGCCGTGAACGACCCCTTCGTGATGGACGCCTGGGGCAAGGCCAAGGGCGCCACCGGCAAGGTCCTGATGCTCTCAGACGGGAACGGCGAGCTCGCGAAGAAGCTCGGCCTGGAGATGGACGGCTCCAAGTTCGGCCTGGGCCAGCGCAACAAACGCTTCTCCATGATCGTGCAGGACGGCGTCGTGAAGGAGCTGAACGTGGAAGCCCCCGGCGAGTTCAAGATCTCGAGCGCCGAAGCCACGGTCTGTCAGCTGTAGCTCCCGTCAGTCCGTCCCGTCAGTCCGTCCACTCTGACGCTGCTCGGTCCGGAGCGAGTAGAACCGTAACTCCGTCCGGACGGAGTCGTCATCGACTCGGTTTCGCCGGCGCCTCCCACACCTGACCCAGCCGGGCGAAGAGGCCTGCGTAGACCGCGATGCCGTCCCACAGGTTCTGCAGGCGCAGGTTCTCGTTCGCCGCGTGCTGGTTGTCGTCGTGGTTGGCGATGGGGACGCCCACGATGGGCACGCCGAACGTCTCCGCGAAGAGGTACATGGGGACGCTGCCTCCGAGCGTGGGCAGCGACACCACCGGCCCGCCCGCCGCTTCCTCGGCGACGCGCACCACCGCCCGCGAGAAGGGCAGGTCCATGGCCGTTCGGGCCGGCGGATAGCCCGGGTCCCCAGACGAGGCGGACGAGCTTGGGTTGCGTGCGCCGCGCTTCCGGCGTCGGGGCCTCGTGGGTGATCGTGTAACCCTGCCCGCGAAGGTGCGCTTCCAGGCGCTCACGCACCTTCGCGGGTGTTTGGTCGGGGACGAGGCGGAAGTCGAAGGACGCGGTCGCCTCGGTGGGGATGGCGTTGGCCGCGTGCGCCCCCACTCCGCCCGCCGCCATCCCCCGCACGTTCAGGGCAGGCAGCATGAGGCGGTCGACGAGGCGCGCCCCTCCCGCCTCGGTGGCGGCGAGCGCGAACTCCCGGCGCAGCGCCTCGTCCACGTCAGGGGCGGCGCGCAGCGCAGCCTCCTCCGCGGCGGTCGACGGGCCGGACGTCGTCGTAGAAGCCGGCCACCTTGATCCGCCCGTCGGAGTCGCGCAGCCCGGCCACGAGCTCGGCGAGGGCGACCGCGGGGTTGGGCGCCCAGTTCCCGTAGTGCCCGCTGTGCAGAGCCCGGATCGGACCGTAGAGCGTCAGCTCGAGGTCGGTGACGCCGCGGGCCCCGAAGAACACCTGCAGGCGGCGCGTCTGGTGCACGGGCCCGTCGCAGAGCACCCAGGCGTCGGCCTTCAGCAGTTCCTTGTTCTTCGCGAGCACCGCCGGCAGGTGAGTCGAGCCCGCTTCCTCCTCGCCCTCGAAGAAGAACTTCAGGTTGACGGAGAGCGGGACCGACGCGGCTCGGAGGGCGTCGAGAGCGGCGAGGAAGCCGACGATCGGCGCCTTGTCGTCGCCGGTGGACCGGCGCGTAGAGCCGCCACTCGCCCTGGAGCGGGGAGGAGTCGAGGGGGAGCTCGTGCCCACCCTCGTCGAGCGGCTTGTCGCGCAGCACCGGCGACCAGGGAGGGCTCGCCCACTTCCCGGGATCGACGGGCTGCCCGTCGTAGTGAGCGTAGAAGAGGACCGTGCGCCGCGCACCCGGCGTCCGGAGCTCGCCGTAGACCGCGGGGGGGCCCCCTTCGCCGTCGAGGAGCCGCGCGGTGACGCCCCGCCGCTCCAGCATCGCCGTGATGTGCCCGGCGTTGGCCCTGATGTCGGGCTCGTCCGAGGCCAGGTTCGGGAGGGCCAGCAGCTCCACGAACTCGCGGAGGATGGCCGTCTCGTGGGCGCGGACGTGGGCCTGCACACGTGCCCGCCAGTCGCCGGGCGGAGACGCGACGAGAAGCGGCACGAGAACGAAGCAAGGGAACATGCGGGCCTCCTCGGCGGCCCGATTATCCCCGAGTCAGGCGGAGACGCGACGGAAGGAGTAGAGACGTGACGAGCGGGGTGAAGAACCAGTAGACGACGTCGGTGCCGAAGCCGCGTCGGCGCATCCCCTGCCCGGCCACCGAAGGCCACATCCTCTCCAGCGGCCAGAGAAGGACGGACAGGAGCAGGAAGCCGGCGATCACACCCGTCAGCGAGGGGCCCATCGTCCCATTGTTGGACCAAGGACCCGCTCCGGCGGTTGGAGCGCAAGAAGCTTCCCGAAAGGCACGGACTCGACTAGAGTTAACCAGCCTCCCGCCTTCAAACCCTGGGCCCTCCGCAAGCATCTCAATGTGTGCAAGGAGGGCCGCACGGACGCGGAGGCCGGGATCGTCAACTTGGGAGGGCTGGGCGCCATCGAGGTCCGAAGCGACGAGGACCGGCGGAGCGAGGAACGGCGCCTCGTGCGCCTGGCGCAGGCCGGGGATCTGTCCGCCTTCGAGCGGCTCTACCGGGAGAACGAGAGAAAAGTGTACGCACTCTGCATGCGCATGGCATCGGACGCGGCCCTCGCCGAGGAGCTGACCCAGGACGTGTTCGTGCGGGCCTGGCGGAAGCTGGGCTCGTTCCGCGGGGAGAGCGCCTTCTCGTCCTGGCTCTACCCGTTGACCGTCAACGTCGCCCTCTCCGAGCGGCGATCCCGCCGCCGCCGCACCGCGCGCGTCTTCGCGACCGACGACCTCACGCCCTTCGACCGGCCGGAGCGGCCGCCCCGGCCGGAAGCCGGGTTCGACCTGGAAATGGCGATGGCGACGCTCCCCCCGGGGGCACGGGCCGTCTTCGTGCTCCACGACGTGGAAGGCTACAAGCACGAGGAGATCGCGAAGATGCTGGGGATGGCCACGGGCACGTCCAAGGCCCAGCTCCACCGCGCGCGCCGTCTCCTCCGGGAGGTGCTCGAGCCATGACCTGCCGCGAAATCGACGATCGCCTGGACGACTACGTGGACGGCACGCTCGCCGAAGGCGAGTTCCAGGAGGTGGAGCTGCACCTCGCCTCCTGCGAGACGTGCCGGGAGGCGGAACGAAAGCTGCGCCGCCTGCTCGCCCAGGCGTCCGCGCTGCCCCGGGAGAAGACGCCTCCCCGCGACCTCTGGCCGGGCATCGCGGAGCGTCTCGAGGCTCAGGCCGTCCCCCGCACCTGGGTCGGCCTCGCCGCGGCCGCCGCCCTCGTCCTCGCCCTCGCCGGCGTCCTCTTCGTCCGGGGGGAGCGGGGGAAGGCGCCGGGCTCCGGGCCCGCGCCCGTCCCCGTGGCCGCTTCCGTGGAGTCGCCTGCGCTCGCCGAGGCCGAGGACGACTACGCGCGCGCCTCCGCCGCCCTCCTCGCCGCCCTCCACGAGCGGCGCGACTCGTTCTCGCCGGAGACGATCGCCGGCGTGGAGAAGAACCTGGAGATCATCGACGGCGCGCTCGCCGAGGTGCGCGAGGCGCTCCGCCGCGACCCCGACAACCCCGAATTGACACGGATGCTCGCCGCCACCCACCGCAAGAAGGTGGACGTGCTGCGGCGGGTCGTGAAGCTGACGACCACACTCTAAGAGGCAAGGAAGGACACACCATGCGACGCGCGCTTCCCTTCGTGACGGCCGCGGCCCTGCTGTTCGCGGTCTCGTCCGCCCGGGCGCAGACCCGGGTCGACCAGAGCCGTCCCGCCGCCGCCGACGGTCTCGTCGAGATCGAGAACATGAGCGGGTCGGTGAAGGTGGTGGGCTGGGACAAGAACGAGGTCACGGTGCGGGGAACCCTGGGCCGGCGGGCCGAGGGCCTGGACTTCTCCGGCTCGGGCAGCCGCACCCACATCGAGGTGGAGACGCAGGGCAACCCCCACGGCGTCCGCTCCGATCTCGAGATCTCGGTGCCGGCGGGGAGCCGGGTCAAGGTGGAAGGCTTCGACGCCAGCATCTCCGTCACCGGGGTGACGGGCTCGGTGTCCGCGGAGACGGTGAACGGCAGCATCACCCAGACCGGGGCCGCGAAGGAGGTCGAGCTCCAGAGCGTCAACGGCTCCGTGGAGGTGGCGAAGGCCGGGGGCCGCATCCGCGCCGAGTCCGTGAACGGCGCGGTCACGGTGCACGAGGTGAGCGGGGAGGTCGAGGCCTCCACCGTCAACGGGGAGCTGACCGTGACCGGCAGCACTTTCGAGCGCGCGCACCTCGAGTCGGTCTCGGGCAGCGTGCGCTTCGAGGGCGACCTCGGCAAGCGGGCGATCCTGGAAGCGGAGACGGTGAGCGGAAGCGTGGAGATAGCGCTTCCCGCCGGGATCTCCGCCGACTTCGAGGTCTCGACCTTCAGCGGGGAGATCCAGAACGACCTGGGGCCGGCCGCGCCCCGCAAGGGCCGCTACTCGCCGGAGAAGGAGCTGAACTTCAGCACCGGCTCCGGGGGAGCCAAGATCAGTGTCCAGACGCTGAGCGGGGGCATCCACCTCCGCAAGCGCTCGTAGACCGTCCATGAGGAGGACGCCGATGAACGCCAAGATCGCTGTCGCCGTGGCCGTGACCTCCGCCGCCTTTTCCCTGCCCGCGGCCGCCCAGGACTTCAACTGGCACGGCCGGGTCGCCTCCGGGGGCGTCATCGAGATCAAGGGAGTCAACGGCGGCATCGATGCCACTGCGAGCCCGGGTTCGGAGGTCGAAGTCACCGCGGTCAAGAAGGCCCGGCGCAGCGACCCCGCCGGGGTGGAGATCAAGGTCGTCGAGCACTCGGGCGGGGTCACGATCTGCGCCGTCTACCCGAGCTCGGGCTCGCACTCCAACGACTGCCAGCCCGGCGAGGGCGGGCACATGAACACCCGGGACAACGACGTGAACGTGGAGTTCGAGGTCAAGGTCCCGGCGGGCGTCCGCTTCGTGGGCCGCACCGTGAACGGCGGGATCGAGGCCACGGGCCTGCCCGGCGACGCGGAGGCCTACACGGTGAACGGCTCGGTGCGGCTGGAAGCCGCGGGCCTCGCCCGGGGCGAGACCGTGAACGGGGGGATCCGGGCGAGCCTGGGCCGGGCGGACTGGTCGGGCGAGCTGAAGCTCAGCACCGTGAACGGCGGCATCCGCCTCGAGCTGCCCGAGGGGACGAACGCCTCGGTGAAGGCGGAGACCGTGAACGGAAGCATCTCCACCGACTTCCCCCTGACCGTGCAGGGCCGCTTCAACCGCCGCCACCTGAACGGGCAGATCGGCAGCGGCGGGCGTGAGCTCGAGCTGGAAACGGTCAACGGCAGCATCGACATCAAGAAGAAGCTCTAGCTTCAGGCTCAAAGACGCGCGAAACCGTCCACCGGCCAGCCCGCCACTCGGGAGAGCATCGTGTCGTCGGTCAGATCGAGCTGGAGCGGGGTGACGGAGATGCGGCGCTGGCGAAGCACCACGTTGCAGTCGCTGCCGGGGATGTCCTCGTGCTGGTACTCGTTGCCGCCGATCCAGTAGTACTTGCGGCCCCGGGGGTCGACCTTCTCCACCACCTCGGAGCCGTAGGAGTGCTTGCCCAGGCGCGTGACCGCGTAGCCGTCGGGCTCCCCGCCGGGGACGTTCACGTTCAGGAGCATGCCGGGGAGCAGCTCGTGGGTGGAGAGGGCCGCGGTCACCAGCGCGCGGGCGAAGCGGGCGGCGGGGCCGAAGGCGAAGTTCTGCCGGATGGCGAGGCTGAAGGCGATGGCGGGGACGCCCAGGATCGAGGCTTCCATGGCCGCGGCCACGGTGCCGGAATACGTCACGTCGTCGGCCAGGTTGGGCCCGTGGTTGATCCCGGAGACCACGAGGCTCGGGCGGCGGTCGCGGAGGACGTGGTTGATGCCGATCCAGGAGCAGTCGGTGGGGGTGCCGTCCACCGCGTACCAGCGCGGCCGCACCTCGTGCAGACGGATGGGGCGGTGGATGGAGATCGCGTGCGAGGAAGCGCTCTGCTCGGAGAGCGGCGCCACCACCCACACCTCAGCCAGGCCTTCCATGGCCCCGGCGAGAGCCTGGATTCCCTCCGACATGTAGCCGTCGTCGTTGCAGACGAGGATCCGAGGCGGCTCGCTCATGAGGGCTCGATTCTACGCTCGTGTCACCCCGCCTTCCTCGCCCTCAAGGTGCGGTCACGACGCTCTGCTAGGCTCTAGGGCATGAAGAAGCCCGAGAGAGTCCCCCCGAAGACCGATCTCCTCCGCCGCATGGACGCCTGGTGGCGCGCCGCGAACTACCTGTCCGTGGGCCAGATCTACCTGCTCGACAACCCGCTTCTCCGGAAGCCGCTGACGCTCGAGCACGTCAAGCCCCGCCTCCTCGGCCACTGGGGGACGACCCCCGGCCTGAACTTCGTGTACGCGCACTTGAACCGGGTCATCAAGGCGCAGGACCTCGACATGATCTACGTGGCGGGGCCCGGCCACGGCGGTCCTGGGCTGGTGGCCAACGTGTACCTGGAAGGGACTTACAGCGAGGTCTATCCCGACGTCTCGCCCGACGAGGAGGGGATGAGGCGGCTCTTCAAGCAGTTCTCCTTCCCGGGGGGGATCCCGAGCCACGTCGCCCCGGAGACGCCGGGATCGATCCACGAAGGGGGCGAGCTCGGCTACGCGCTCGCCCACGCCTACGGCGCCGCCTTCGACAATCCCGACCTCGTGGTGGCCTGCGTGGTGGGCGACGGGGAGGCGGAAACGGGGCCGATGGCCACGAGCTGGCACTCCAACAAGTTCCTGAACCCGGCGCGCGACGGCGCGGTGCTCCCCATCCTCCACCTCAACGGCTGGAAGATCGCGGGTCCCACCGTGCTCGCCCGCATCCCCAAGGACGAGCTCCTGGCGCTCTTCCGCGGCTACGGCTACGAGCCCCATTTCGTGGAGGGCGACGACCCGGAGGTGATGCACCCGCTCATGGCCGCGACCCTCGACACCGTGGTCGCGGAGATCCGGGCCATCCAGAAGGACTCGCGGACGAACGGCTTCCAGAAGCGCCCGCGCTGGCCGATGATCGTCCTGCGCACGCCCAAGGGGTGGACGGGCCCGAAGGAGGTGGACGGCAAGCCCTCCGAGGGGACCTTCCGCGCCCACCAGGTGCCGATGGGCGAGATGCAGGGCCATCCCGCCCACGTCAAGGCCCTGGAGAAATGGATGAAGAGCTACCGGCCGGAAGAGCTCTTCGACGCCGCCGGCCGCTTCCACCCCGAGCTCCAGGAGCTCGCGCCGCGCGGGACGCGACGCCTGGGGGCCAACCCCCACGCGAACGGGGGGCTGCTGCTCCGCGACCTGCGGCTGCCCGAGTTCCGGAAGTATGCGGTGAAGGTCACGAAGCCGGGGGCTTCGGAAGCGGAAGCGACCCGCGTGCAGGGCCAGTACCTGCGCGACGTCCTGAAGCTGAACGCGGAGGCGCGCAACTTCCGGATCTTCGGCCCGGACGAGACCGCCTCCAACCGCTGGAGCCCGGTGTTCGAGGCGAGCGACCGGTGCTCCACCGCGGAGCGGAGCCCGCTCGACGAGCACGTCTCCCCCGACGGGCGGATCATGGAGGTCCTCAGCGAGCATCTCTGCCAGGGCTGGCTGGAGGGCTACCTCCTCACCGGCCGGCACGGTTTCTTCTCCTGCTACGAGGCCTTCATCCACATCGTGGACTCGATGTTCAACCAGCACGCCAAGTGGCTGAAGTCCACTCTCCGCATCCCCTGGCGCCGACCGGTGGCTTCGCTCAACTACCTGCTCACGTCTCACGTCTGGCGCCAGGACCACAACGGCTTCAGCCACCAGGATCCCGGCTTCCTGGACCACGTGGCCAACAAGAAGGCCGAGATCATCCGCATCTACCTCCCCCCCGACGCCAACACGCTGCTCTCCGTCACCGACCACTGCCTGCGCAGCCGCCACTACGTGAACGTGATCGTGGCCGGCAAGCAGCCCGCTCCCCAGTGGCTGGACATGGACGCGGCGGTCAAGCACTGCACCGCGGGGATCGGGATCTGGGCGTGGGCCTCCAGCGACCAGGGGGCCGAGCCGGACGTGGTCATGGCCTGCGCGGGCGACGTCCCCACCCTGGAGACGCTGGCCGCGGTCGACCTCCTGCGCCGCTTCTTCCCCGAGCTGAGAGTGCGCGTGGTGAACGTGGTCGACCTCATGACGCTCCAGCCGGCCTCCGAGCATCCCCACGGCCTCTCCGACCGGGACTTCGACCTCCTCTTCACGAAGGACAAGCCCGTGGTTTTCGCCTTCCACGGCTATCCCTCGCTCATCCACCAGCTCACCTACCGGCGCACCAACCACGCCAACCTGCACGTGCGCGGCTACAAAGAAGAGGGGACGACCACCACCCCCTTCGACATGGTCGTGCTCAACGACCTCGACCGCTTCCACCTGGCGGGGGACGTGATCGACCGCCTCCCCGCCCTGGGCGCCCGCGCCGCCTACACAAAGCAGGCCCTTCGCGAGAAGCTCATCGAGCACCGCCACTACATCGGCGAGAAGGGCGAGGACCTGCCAGAGGTGCGCGAGTGGAAGTGGCGAGCCGGCAAGGAGCGATAGGGAGACGTCAGGAGACGAGGATCCCGAACCCCCAGCAGAGGAGCGCGTTGGCGGTCGCCATCGTGAAGTCGTCCGTGCCCCGCGGCGAGAGAAGCTCCAGGGTCGTGTTCGAGATCGAGAGGACGAGGGCGAGAACCAGCCACGAGGCCGGAAGCCGATGGGCGAGGACCACGGCGACACACAGCGCGAGCGAGCCCAGGAAGGCAGCCCAGGTCCCGGCCACCGACTTGCGGTTGACCTCGCCCAGCCCCCAGACGCGAAGCTTCTGCCGTCCGAAGAGCGATCCCACGACCTCCGAGAGCGTGTCCGCGGCCATGTAGGAGCCCCAGATGAGGGCGAAGAGGGCCGCGAAGGTGCTCGGAGGGAAAGCGGATGCGAGCCGGGAGCCGATCGGGACCATGACGAACTTGAAGAGGCTCCAGAGGGTGGTGATCAGGAGGCAATTGGCGCGGGCGAGACGGCCGTCCATCACGCGCGACTGGGCGCCGTAGAACATCCGGGCGAGGAAGCCGCTCGGGTAGTAGAAGGCGATCGCGAACCAGCTGAAGACCACCGCGTCGAAGAGGCTGTCCTGCAGGGCCAGGGTCAGGAACGCGGGCGTCGGCTCGGTGGCGATGCGGGAGTACAGATAGTAGAAGCCGGCCGCCCCGATGGTGATGAAGCGACCGCGCCGCCCGATCATGTCCGCGATGCGGATGCGCCGCTCCGAGTACTGGGCGAGGAGCGGCGCGAGGTCGAAGGGCTCGCGCATGCGGGACGAGAACGCGAGCCGCGTCTCCTCCTTCGTGAAGCCCACGAACTTCCGGAGGAGAAGCCATTTCACCCCGTACCAGATCCAGCCCCAGAGGATCGAGAAGAACAGGAACCCGAAGAAGACGCGGCCGAGGCTCTCGCGGTCCACCTGGTACTGGCGAAAGAGCGCGCTACGCCCTCGCGGTGAACGAGGAGGAGGTAGAGCCACAGGAGGGTGAGGGCGGCGGTGTAGGCGAGGCTGCCCCGGAAAACGAGGTCTGCGGTGCGGCGTCGGGAATCGGCGTCGGGCCCCTCGGGAATCAAGATCTCGTACGATATCCTGCCCCGGACGGGAACGAGGGCGCAGACAAGGAGGGTGGCCGTGGTGAACTGGAACAAGATCCTTACCTCTCCTGGGCCGCCGCACCTTCCTCGGGGCTTCGGGCCTTGGACTCGCCGGCTTCAGGCCCGCTCGCGTGGCGGCGCAGGTGCCTCCTCAGCGCGTCCTGACCAAGGCGCAGCGGGACGCGCTCCTCCCCGACGAGATCCTCGCCCTCATGAAGAAGGGCAACGAGCGATTCCGCAGGGGCGAGACCCAGACCCACGACTACCTGGCGCAGCAGAAGGCCACCGCGGCCGGGCAGTATCCGGCGGCGATCATCCTGAGCTGCATCGATTCCCGCGCCCCCGCGGAGACGATCCTGGACCTCGGCATCGGCCACGTGTTCAACGCCCGGGTCGCCGGCAACATCGCGAACGACGACATCCTGGGGAGCATGGAGTTCGCGTGCAAGGTCGCGGGCGCCGAGGTCGCGCTCGTGATGGGGCACACCGCCTGCGGGGCGATCAAGGGCGCGATCGACGGGGTGGAGCTCGGCCATCTCACCGGGCTGCTCGCGAAGATCCAGCCGGCGGTGAAGGCCACGCCGTACGAAGGCGAGCGCTCGGCGAAGAACGACGCCTTCGTGGACGCGGTGGCGCGCCAGAACGTGCGGCTCACGATGGCCGCGATCCGGAGCGGCAGCCCGGTCCTCGCCGGGCTGGAAGCGCAGGGGTCCTTGAAGATCGCCGGCGCCATGTACGACCTCGAAACGGGGATCGTCGATTTCCTGGGATAGGCGAACGATCAGCGGAGAAGGGTCCGGGCGAGGTCCTGCAGGCCGAACCAGGCGAAGAAGGCGTAGAAGGCCGAGCAGAGGAGGACGCCGGCCTCGCGCCAGGGCGCGGGGCGCAGGGCCCGCGGCAGGAAGCGCCGGTTGACCAGGAAGATCTGGACTCCCGAGATCACGAGCACAAGCCCCGCCATGTTGGCGAGGACCTTGAAGAGCTCGAACGGCGAGGCCGAGCGGATCACGACGGCGCCCCAGACGGAGAAGGCGAGGAGGATGCCGTAGTACACGGCGCGGATCCCCCGCTTGCCCGCCCGCGCGCGGGGCGACGACATCCACACCGCGTCCGTCACCGTGCGCACCAGGATGTCCGTGTTGCCGAGCTGGGTCTTGAAGAGGATCCAGAAGCCGTTGAACAGCGTGAGGAACCAGAAGCCGGGCCAGATCTTCGCGAGGTACTCGGCCTGGTAGGCCCCGGCGGCGAGGCCCTGGAGGTTCGTCCCGTGGGGGATGATGGCGGTGGCCAGGTTCACGTTCAGGTACATCCCCAGGAAGCAGAACACGCCCCATACCCAGAGCTGGTCCAGGTGGACGTAGCGGAGCCACTCCCGCCAGCGGCCGAGGCTCTGGTCCGTCACGCGGAAGACCTTGCCCACGTGGGAGAGCTGGATCTGCTTCCCGCCGACCGCGCTGGGGATCGCCCCCACGAGCGAGCCCATGCCGAAGCCCTTGTCGCGGACCCAGTTCGTGATCGTGAGGTTGCCGATACCCCCCGAGCCCGCGGTGGCGGCGAGGGCGCCGATCAGGCTCCAGTCCACCGGGCTCGGCAATCCCGAGAGACGGAAGAACCCGACGAGCGTTTGCCCCCAGTGCGCGAGGGGCACGAAGGCCACGTTGACGGCGATCAGGAACAGGAACACCACGCCGAGCATCGTCCAGGCGAAGTACTCGAGCATCCGCTCGATCGTCCCCCCGAAGGAGAGGATGAGGACCACGACGAGCATGAGCGCCGGTGGCGATCCAGGCCTGCATCGCCTGGTCGGGCGCACCGGGCATCCGCCCCATCCAGGCCCCGAGCAGGGTGGCGGCCGCGCTCCCGGCCAGGGCCGGCCATCCGAGCTGGAAGAAGCCGAGGAGAATGTAGAAGCCGGCCCAGAAACGGGGGCCGGGCTCGAGGCGCATGATGCCGGAGCAGATCGGCTCCCCCGTGTAGAGCGTGTAGCGGATCGCCTCCAGGTTGAACACCACCTGCAGGACGATCGCGACGGTGGCGATCAGGAAGATCTGGGACGAGTACTTGACGGCGACGGCGGGGCCCACCAGCCACTCCCCTCCCCCGATCGACGTGGCGGCCATGATCGCGCCCGGGCCGATGACCTTGAGCGCGTTGCGCGCGCCGAAGGGAGGCGGGGCGGGCAGCTCGGCCACCTCCCAGGGCGGCAGACCGCCGTGCCCAGGGGGGAGGCTCTCGTCCTGCGCCAGGGCTACGGGCGCGGATCTCATCACCGCCTCACACCCGGAGCATGAGCTTGAGCGTCGAGCCCGGGTGGTGCGCCATCTTGAGGAAGCTCTCCTGCCCCTCCTCGAGGGGCCGGACCTCGGTCCAGGGCTTGAGGTCGAACCGGCGTCCTTCGATCATCCGCACCGAGGCCTCGAAGTCGCGGGGCGTGTAGGCGAAGGACGTGAAGATCGCCTGCTCGTTGCGGATCATGGTGGTGAAGGGCAGGGCGGAGTCGTTGCGGGCGATGCCGAGGAAGACGATGCGGCCGCCCTTGGCCCCTGCGGCCACCGCGGTGCGCCGCGTCTCCTCGATCCCCACCGCCTCCACCACGTAGTCGGCGCCGCCTCCCGCGAACGCGCGCACCGCCTCCCCCGCGTCCTCCCGCCCGCCGTTGACCACGAGGTCCGCGCCCAGCGCCCGCGCCACCGCGAGGCGGTCTTCGTTGACGTCGACCACGCAGACCCGGGCTATCCCCCGCTGCCGGGCGAGGACGAGGGCAAGGCAGCCGATCGGGCCGGCGCCGATGACGGCGACCGTCTCCGGCGCCTCGGGAAGGGAGATGCGGAAGGCGTGGACGAGGACGGCGAGGGGCTCGATCAGCACGGCCTCTACCTCCGGCAGCGTCTCCGAGAGCGGGTAGAGCTGAACGGCGGGAACGCAGACGAGCTCCGCGTATGTCCCATGGAGGCGGTCCATGCCGAAGATCCGCCAATCGGGACAGACGTTCTGCCGACCGCCCAGGCAGGCGGGACAGCCCCGGCAGCTCACGAGAGGATTGAAGGAGACCCGCTGGGACCGGCGCCAGCCTTCGACCCCCGGGCCCACTTCCAGGATCCTCGCCACCGATTCGTGGCCCATGACGAGGCCGGGCTGGCGGCGCTCGCTGTGGCCGAGGAACCCGTGGATGTCCGATCCGCAGATCCCGGCCGCGGAGACCTGGAGGAGAACCTCGCCCGGCCGAGGAACGGGGTCGGGGAGGTGCTGGATCTCCACCTTTTCCGGCGCGACGTAGACGAGGGCTTTCATGGGGCGAGGGCATTCTGCCCAGGCTCCCCTACTTCTTCTCCTGCCAGGAGCTGGGGTGGCAGCTCGCCAGCTTCTTCTTTCCCTCTTCGTCGGAGAGGAGGGCCAGCTTGTTGCGGGCCTTCGCCCAGCCCGTCTTGATCTTCTGCTCCACGAAGTAGGTCTTGCCGGCCTCGACCCGGAGGGCCATCACGTTCGTGTTCTCGGCCTTCGAGCAGAGGTAGTGATCGCCGGGGTCGAGCTGAAGGGAGAAGTAGTTATGGCCCCGGTTGACTCCCACCCATTGCGCGTCCACGGCCAGCTTGGTCTGGATCTTGTTTCCCATCATGGTGGGCCGGACCACGTAGACGAGGCCCTTCCCCGGCGCGGGTTCCGCGAGCGGATGTTGCGTCTTGTCGGTGTCCGCGGTGAACTTCACGTCCACCGCCGGGCACGCCTTCTTCTCCAGCTCCTCTTTCTTCAGCTTGTCGGCGGGCGTCGTCGGTTCCGCCTCCTCCTTGAAGTCCTCTTCCTTCCCCTCCTCCTCCTTCTCGGCCCCGGTCGCTCCCTCCTTCGGCTGCGGCTTGGGAGGCTCCTGCCCACGCAGGGGACGCCCCCCGGCGCAGAAGGCCAACGCAGCGAACAGGCATACCCACCCGCGCATCTCGTACCTCCTCGTCCAAAGCGGCGGAAGCAGGCGCGCCCCGCCGGCCGGTCAGACTCCCTGGAATGTCTTGCGCGGCAAGGTAGCCCACGCGGTCACGGGGGTCAACGTCGGCACGACGCCTGGTGTTACCCGCTCTTGACCGGAGGCCCGAGGGAGTATAGCGTCCCCGTCGAAACAAGAGCGTGATCGGTGGCGATCCTCGTCATCCCGGCAGCGGTCTTCACGCTCGCCACCCTGTTGCTCACCGCCCTCTGGCGCCTGGTCCTCTGGCTCCGGCGACGGCCCGCTCCCCGCTTCTGGCGCCGGACGTTCGCCGCGCACGGGGGCCTCTTCGCCCTCCATCTGTTCGTGACCGTGCCTTTCTTGCTTGGAGTCCTGGTCTCGCGCTCCCCAGGCACGCGGAGGGACGAAGCCGGCTACGGCGGCCCCCGCCTCGCCGCGGACGGGACGTGGATCGTGCAGAGTCGGGAGAGCCTGGCCGCGGAGCGGGAAGGCAAGGCCGCAGTCGATCCCGCGGTCTCCGAGTCCGCCGCGGGGCGAGCGGTCACCCTCACGGCCAAGGACGGGGTGAAGCTGCGGGCCTTCCTCGTTCCCCCGCCGCTCACCGCCGGGGCAGGCCCGCCACGGTTCGTGGCCGTGCTCGTGCACGGACTGTACCGGGGCGCCCTCGAGATCGAGACGCCGGGGTCGATGCTCCGCGAGCAGGGCGGAGAGGTGCTCCTGCTGGAGCTCCGAAACCACGGGGGCAGCGGGAAGACGAAGGCCACCTTCGGCCGCGACGAGTCTCTCGACGTCCAGGCCGCGGTCGATTTCCTGCGGGCGCGCCCGGAAGCGCAGGGCCGTCCCCTCGTGCTCTACGCGGTGAGCCTCGGCACCGCGGCGGCGGCGCTGGCGGCCCCGCGGATTCCGAACGTGGCCGGGCTCGTCCTCGACGCACCCATGGACGACCTTCGCGCCACCGCCCTCCGCGAGCTCCGGAGCGGAACCTTCTGGCAGTCCATCCGCGATCCGTGGGCCTCCACCACGCTGGTGTCGTTCCGGTATCTGGGGGGCGTCCCCATCGAGGAGGTGAAGCCGCGCGAGACGCTGGCCCGCTTGCCGCCGGACACGTTCGTTCTCTTCGTGGGCGCCGGCCACGACGTGCGCATGCCGCCCGACTCGGTGCGCGCCCTGTTCGACGGGCTCCCCACGCCGCCGGACCACAAGGAGCTTTGGATCGAGCCCGAGGCCACCCACGGCAAGGTCTGGGTCGCGGCCCCCGACGAGTACCGACGCCGGCTCGCGCGGCTCGTGGCGCGGATCGACGGGGGAACAGGTACGGGGCCGACCGGCTGATCAGGACCCCGCGGGCACCCCGATCGCGAAGAGGTGCCGCTCGCCCCGGATGAAGAGCCGGCCGGGCGCCGCGGCGGCGGAGGCCCCGATGGGCTCGTCGAGGGCGTTCATGCGGACGACCTCGAACTGCGGGCCCGCCTTCACCACGAACGTGTCGCCGTCCTGGCTCATGAGCAGGAGCGAGCCGGCGAGGGCGACCGGCGAGGCCATGAAGCTGGCGGGGACGGGCAGGCGCGCCCCTTCGTACTTCACCGCTCCCGTCTTCGCGTCCAGGCAAGTGATGAGCCCCTTGTCCGTCATCAGGTAGACGAGGCCCTCGTAGAGGATGGGCGACGGAACGTAGGCCGTGCCCCTGTTGTACGTCCAGAGCACACGGTCGGTCCCCGTGATGTCCCCGGAGCCGCCGGGACGCACCGCCACCGCCACCTTCTCCGGATAGCCGGAGGAGAGCACCACCACTCCCTCCCCCACCACCGGCGAAGGCACGGCGTTGCTCGCGAGCCCCTTCATGCGCCAGAGCTCCTTGCCGGTCGCGGGGTCGTAGGCGATCACGTGCTGGCTCCCCGCCGTGATCAGCTCGTCGCGGTCGCCCGCGTGCACGAGCACGGGGGTCGCCCAGCTCACCTCGATCTTGCGGGGGACCCGCCAGACCTCCTTGCCCGTCTTCTTGTCCAGGGCGGTCACGAAAGACTTGTCGCCGTTGTCCTCGTCGCACTGCAGGATCACGAGGCCCTTGTAGAGGAGGGGCGACGTCCCCACCCCCACTCCCAGCGTCCCGATCGCACCGGGCTGGTACTTCCAGGCGAGCTTGCCGCTCCAGTCGTAGGCGAAGATCCCCTCGCCACCGAAGTACGCGTAGACGAGCGTGCCGTCGGTGACGGGAGTAGGCGAGGCGAAGGTGCCGCGGCGGTGGCGCGTGTCGTAGGGCGTGCCCTCCCAGGCCACCCTCCGCCAGAGAATGTTGCCGGTGGTGGCATCGAGGGCCAGCACCTCGAAGGTGTGCCGATGATCGGCGCCCACCCCGTCGGGATGGACGAAGTCTTCCCCGTCGATCTGGTGCTTGATCGGCTTCGCGTGGCGATCGACCTCGCCCTCGATCGCGGTGGTCAGGAAGATCCGGTTGCCCCAGACGATCGGAGAAGAGTACCCGCGGCCCGGGATCTCCGTCCTCCAGATGACGTTCCGGGTCGCGCTCCACTCGAGGGGAAGGCCCGACTCCTGCACGATTCCCTGGCCGTCGGGCCCGCGCCAGCCCGGCCAACGCGCCTCCCGGGCGGGCTCAGGCGCCGCGGACAGCAAAGAAGCGACGAAGAAGAGGGCGGCCAGGTGCGCAGGCTTGGAATTCAAGCGGACCTCCGTGGATCGTGGCCGGGTGTGTGGGCCGCGATTTCGTCGCAGTATAGCGCGCGACGGTGGAGGCTCTCGGGTTCAAGTCGCTGGACGCGACGCGGTTATCGCTGCAGCAGCTCCAGCGCCCGGGGCGGCTCGTCCACCGCGATCACCACGCGGTTGCCGGACGCGATGTACGTGTAGTGCACGTTCATCCCCGCGGCGGCGAGGCGGCCGAAGAGCGCCGCCGCCACGCCGGGGCGGTCTTCCATCTGGGCGACCACCACCTGACGCTCCCCGGTCACCCGTAGCCCGGCCGCCTCCAGGGCGAGGCGCGCCGAGCGAGGATCCCGGGTGAGGACATGGAGGATGCCCTCGACCTCCGCGAAGCCGTCGAGGTTGAGCCCGCCCGAGGCGATGGCCTCCGCGGCACGGGCGAGCAGGCCGGGACGATCATGCGCGAGCTCGACCGCGAGGTCCGTAGCCACCGACGCCATCCGCGACGCCTCCCCTCCCTTACTCCCTTTCCGCTCCCGCCGCGCGCGGCGTGGCCGGCTTTCCCGAAGCGCCCTGCTGCAGCGCGAACAGGCGGTTGCGGCCAGCACGTAGAGCACGCCGTCCCTGGCCACCGGCGTCGAGTAGACCGAGACGCCCATGTTCAGCTCGGCCAGGACCTCCTTCGTCTTGCCGGTCCTCAGCACCGCCACGTCGCCGTCCTCGTCGCCGAGGTAGACCTTGCCGTCGGCCACGAAGGGCGAGCCCCACACCGCGGCCAGCATGTCGTGCTTCCAGTAGAGCTGCGCCCGTCTTGGCGTCGAGCGCGTAGAGGAAGCCGGAGAGATCGGCGGCGTAGACGATGCCGTCCTGGATGGCCACGGTCGAGATCGTGCGGTGGAAGTCGTTGCCGCCGCGGTGCCAGACCTTGCGCCTTCTCGGTGACGTCGCCGTCGAGGGTGGCGTCGATCGACCCAGAAGTTGCCGACGCCCTCGCCGTGCTCGGGGTCCTGGCCCACCCCGATGTAGACCTTGTCGTCGTAGATGACGGGCGTCGCGATGATCTCGTTGGCGGTGCCGCGGCCGCCGAGGACGTACTTCGCGTCCCGGCGGGTTCGCGTTGAACTTCCAGAGGAGCTTGCCCGGTCTTCGGCTCGAAGCTGTAGACCCAGCCGTCGCCGCCCGGGGAAGACGACCTGCGGCCGGCCCTTGATCGACGCCGTAGGTCGGGTTCGACCAGGTGCCGTGGAAGATCTTCTCGCCGGGGAGGTTGCTCTCCCAGACGAGCTTGCCGGTGTTCGGCGTCGAGGGCGACGAAGCTCGGCGCCTGCGGCGAGGGGATGTTGATGTGGCCCTCGTCGACGCCGTTCCCGGTGGTGGCGTAGAGGATCCCGTCCACCACGAGCGGGGAGCTGACCGCGAGGTTGTGCGGGAAGACGTCCAGCTCCGTCATCATGTCGTACTCCCACACCACGTCGCCGTCGATGGGGCCCTTCGCCTTCTCGGTCGGTGCACGCCGTCGTTCTTGCCGTCCTTGAAGCCCTCGGTGTCGAGGCAGACGAGGGTGGCCCGGTTGGAGGTGTAGTAGAGCCGCTTGCCCTCGACGAAGGGCGTGGAGCAGATGCCCTGCTGCGGCCAGTCGTTGACGCGGCCGGCGGAGAGCTTCTCGTGCGTCATCTGCCAGAGGAACTCGCCCGGTCGCGGCGTCGAAGGCCATGACGACGCCGCGGTCGCTCGGCGAGCTTGGGGTTGCGGCGGCCCGTCGTTGTTCGTGCCCACGAAGACCTTGCCGCCGCGCGACGACCGGGCCCGCGTAGGCCTGCGAGCCCACGTCCGCCCACCACTTCACGTTGCGGCCGGTCTTGACGTCCCAGTCGGTGGGCAGGCCCTTCTCGTCGGAGACCATGTTGCGGTCGAAGGTGTTGCCGAACATGGCCCGCTCGACGCGCCGCGGGCGCGCCGGCGAGGAGGGCGGCGCCGGCCGCCGAGGAGGACGGAGGCGAGGAGGGAGCGGCTTGCGCGGTCATTCGTTCACCTTCACCGTGAGGTTGTCCCAATAGATGTCGGTCGCGGAATCGCCGTAGATCCCGGGCGCGCCCTCCTGGACCACGATCGGGTCCTCGAGCGTGATCGTCCAGTCCGCGGGCTCCGGCTCGCCCTTCTTCCACACCTTGCCGCGCGCCGATGCCCTTGTCGCCCGGCCACGTCCACGCGCAGCTTCATGTGGTACCAGACGTCGGGCTCGCCACGGGAAGGGAACGTTCGCCGACTTCTCGAGCTCCGAGGCCCACGACGCGAAGCTGCAGCTTCTGGTGGTTGCCCATCAGGTCGAGCGTGTAGCCCTGGTTGATGAGACCCAGGTCGGGCATGCGCCGGCCCTGGCGCGTGGCCAGGAGGTCGGCCTCGATCGTGTAGCCCGACATCGTGGGCGGGCCGATGAAGACGGTCGCGCGCGTTGAGGCCGGCCTCGCACCGGCGGCTTGTGCAGCCGCTTGCCCCCGTCGAGCCTCCGTCACCTTGAAGCGCGGGCCGGCGCCGATCCAGTGGCGCGGCACCGTCCCGCCCTCGAAGTCGAAGGTCCAGGGCAGCGGGCCGAAGAGGCGCGACCTGCGTGGTGGCCGACAGGTCGCCGAGCGTGGCCTTGACCTTGCCCGCCGTCGTGCTCGCCCCGGGTGTGGCTTGAGCCGCCCGTCGGGCGTGATCTCGCCGGCAAGGCCCTCGAGGCTCCACGCCGCCTTCTCCTTGCGGAGGAAGCGGCCCTTGCTCGTCGAAGGCCCAGGCCTCGAACGTCACCGGCTCGCCGGCCTTCGCCGATCACCTCGGCGGGCACGACGAGGAGCCGCGCCGACCTTCGCGTCGGCCGGGCCGCCGCGGCGTTCCGGCCGAGGGCCGGCGGCTTGCCGTCGCACGGCCCGGAACGGGCGCGCCCTTCCGCGCCGACGCAGTAGAGCCCGTCCTCGGTCATGAAGTAGAGACGGCCGTAGGCGACGGCCAACGAGCCCCAGATCTCCGCGAAGCGGCCCTCGGGCATGGTGAGGTCCTCGTCGTCGAGGATCTTGCGCGGCGGTGGGGCCGCGGCTGCACGATGCAGCACGTTGCCGTTCACCTCGGTCGCGTAGAGCTTGCCGTCGGCGCAGACCGGGCGCGGCCGCGGCCGATCGTCCCGAGGTCTGCAGGTCCAGAGCGGCTTGCCGGTCTTCTCGTCGAGGGCGTGGAGGTTCGCCGACGTTGTCGACGCACGTAGACGCGGCCCGTCGGCCACCGTGGGGGCGGCGAAGCCGACGGCGATGCCGTCGGCGCGCCAGAGCTCGCCGGTCTTCGTGATGTCGCCGCGTGCCCGTGCCGTCGATCGCCACCACCCGGCCCATGAGGCCCGGCCGTCCACGTTCTCCTCGCTGTGGGCGGCGTAGACCATGTCGCCCGTCACCGACGACCGGGCTGTTGAGCGCCTTCGTCGCTGAGCGTGGAAGCTTCCAGATCGGCTCGCCGGTGCGCGCCTCGCACGGCGTAGAGCCAGCCGTCGGCGCCCCCGCCGATCATCGAGCCGCCGCCCGCCGATCACGGCCGACGGTGGGGCTCGCCTGGTTGTTGGCGTCGTCGAACGGGCCCGGTCGGCCGGCGTCGACGACCCAGCGCACGCGTCCCGGTGCGCTTGTCGAACGCCACGTAGCGCTGCCGCGGCGGGCCCGATGTCGCCCCAGCCCGCGCCCACGACGCCCGACGATCAGCCGGTCCTCGTCGACGAGCGGGATCGAGGGTGCGGCCGCCGAAGCCGGAGCCGCGGCCGATCTCCTCGCCGAGCCGGCGCTCCCAGACCGTCTTGCCCGCGCGGTCGAGGCACGACGAGCTGTCCGTCCACGTTCTGCGCGTACACGTAGCCGGTCTCGGGGTCGCCGGCGAGCGCTGGCCCAGCCCACGCGGCTGAACGGGACCGTCGTGTTGTAGACGGGGAAGCGGCGCTCCCAGAGCTGCTTGCCGGTGCCGGCGTCGCAGCAGGCCACGATCTCCTGGCGCAGGAGGCCCGTGCCCGCGCGGCCGCTCGCGCAGACCCGGCCGTCGAAGACGACGGGCGTGGAGCGGCCGGTGAAGTCCTCGACTCGCCTCCAGACGAGGTTCTCGCCGGTCTTCGACCAGGTCGAGACGAGGCCCTTCTCCTCGGACACCCCGTTCCGCGCCGGGCCGCGCCAGTTGTACCAATCTCCTCCGGCCGCGAGACGGGTCAGCGCCAGGAGCCCGGCCAGCGCGGCCGCCGCCATTCTCTTGGACATCGGGAACGCACCTCCGAGGAACGAGAGGATGCTATGCGGGCCCGATTGGACGTTCAAGTCAAACGAGGTCAACGCGCGGCGGGAGGGCTATACTGCCCCGCGATGCTGGCCCTCCTGCTCCTGGCCGCGGTGGCGGCCCCCGGTGCTTCGAGCGGCAAGGCCACCTTCGAGCGGGTCAAGACCAGCGTCTTCACGGTCGAGGTTCACTCCGGCAACGCGGGGGCCAAGAGTGCCCTGGGCAGCGGCTACCTGGTCTCGGACAAGGGCCACGTGGTCACGAACTACCACGTGGTGGCCTCCTACGTGGAGGAGCCGGCCCGCATCCGGATCCGGGTCCGCAACGAGAGCGGGGCGTTCGAAGCCCGGCTCCTCCGCTTCGACCTCCTGAACGATCTCGCCCTGCTGCGCGTCGACGGCCTCCCCGCGCGGCTTCCCCTCCGCCTCGCCGACCGCGACCCCGCCTCGGGCGAGCGGATCGTCTCCCTCGGGAACCCCGAGGGGCTGGGGATGAGCCTCATCGAGGGCGTCTTCAACGGCCGCGCGGCCAAGGGCGTCGTCGACCGGCTGCTCCTCTCCATGCCCCTCAACTCGGGCATGAGCGGCGGGCCCATTCTCGACGAGAGCGGCGCCGTCGCGGGGACGAACGTGGCCGTGATCTGGCTGGCCAACTCGCTCTCCTTCGGGGTGCCCACGTCCTCCCTGCGACCCCTCCTGGACGGGCCGGACATCGCACTCGAGCCGGGCGCGCTGCGCGCCGACGTCAACCGCCAGCTCGACCTCCTGGAGAAGCGCACGGCCGAGCGGGCGATCGCCCCCTTCGCGGACAAGGGCGCGCGCACCTGGGTCAAGGTGGGCGGGGCCGAGGTCCCGCGGCCCCCGGAGCTGTTCGACTGCTGGGACCAGGAGACGGAGCGCAAGGACAAGGGCTACCGCGAGTCGGTCTTCCAGTGCAACCTCCAGTTCACGCCTTCGGTGGAGGGGCCGGGCGAGGTCGGCTCCGTGCAGATCAAGGTGGAGTACGAAGAGTCGGACCACCACCCCTTCGGCTTCTACTCGCTGGTGAAGACCCAGGCGGAGGGGGACCACGAGCCCCGGGCGGCCCCCCCCGAGAACGGCGTCTTCTCGCCGCCCCACTGCACGACCGACCGCATCGCGGCGGGGGCGTTCACCTGGCACGTGAACAGCTGCCTGAACGCCCAGGTCCGACATCCCGGCTTCCTGAGCTTCGACGCTTCCGCCTTCACCGTGTCCCAGGCGCGGCGCTCCGTCATCGTCAGCCTTCACCTGCGCGGCTTCCGGCTGGAGGCCGGCCTCTCCCTCCTGCGCAGCCTGCTCGAGGGGATCCGGGAGGCGAAGGCCTCGTGATCGCGGTCCGCGTGCTGCGCGACGGCGTGTTCGTGCGGGAGGCCCTCTTCCCCGACCTCCCCGTGACCCTGGGGCGGGGGCCCGAGAACGACGTGGTGCTCTTCGACCCCTCCGTCTCCCGCGTCCACGCGCGCCTGGAGCGGGACGAGGACGGGAGGGTCGTGCTGCGCGACCTGGGGAGCCGAAACCTTCTCTTCCGCGAGGGACGGGGGCAGGGCTCGGCGGTGGTGACGGGGATCCTGCGCGTCTGGCTGGGCCGAGCGGAGGTGGAGATCGAGTCGCTCGGCCTGGAGGCCACCCAGGAGGTGCGCGCCCAGGACCGGCCGCACCCCGAGCGCCGTCGGGGGCTCACCCACCATTTCGCCTACCTCGCCGCGGGGGTCGCCGCCCTCCTCGCGCTGACCGTGGCCAGCGCCGGCTACTGGTCTCCGCTGTCGGAAGAGCGCCCGCTCTCGCTGGCCGTGTCCGCGATCGTGGGAGTGGTCGCGATCCCGATCGTGGCCTTCGGTCTGCTCATCGTGCTCAAGGCGATCGGCCGCAGGGTGCGCCTGGCGGATGCCCTCCTCGCCCTCGCCGGCGTCGCCTGGCTCCTGCCCACGATCGCGCTCCTGTCGATCGTCAGCTATTACGCCCTCGGCCCGGAGGGACACGGCGCGTTCGATGGGTTCGCGGCGGTGGCGGGGGTGGTGGTGGCCGTCGTGTTTCTCGCCGGCATCCGCCGACGCGGTCCGAACGCGCGGTTCCGCCTCGCCTGGGGCCTGGGGGCCAGCGCGGTGCTGGCCGCGACCGCGGCCGCGGGGTCCTCCTGCTCGGAGCGCATGGGCTCCCCCTCCGTCAACTACAACGCCCAGCCCCCGGTCCTGGGCTGGACGGGCCCCCGGGTCGACTTCGACCGGCACCTCGCGCAGGTGCGAAAGGCCGCCGCCGCGGCCGCGGCCGACGCGGAAGCGGCGCGGGTGAAGCGCCTCATCGACTGAGTCAGGGGAGGAGGCGCGCCACCGCCCAGTAGAGGCCAGCGGCGCCGATGAGGACGGACACCGGCCGCACCAGCCGCCGGCGCGACACTCCCAGGCGCACCGCGGACGCGAGCAGGGCGACGGCGAGGAGGACGACCGCGATCTGGCCCAGCTCCACCCCCACGTTGAAGGCGAGGAGGGCGAGCGGGCGCTCCCCCGCGGGCAGGCCCAGGGCGGCGAGCGCGCCCGCGAAGCCGAGGCCGTGGAGGAGGCCGAAGGCGAAGACGAGCGCGATCCGCCCAGCCCGGAGCCGCTCCGTGAGCAGGTTCTCCACCGCGACGTAGACGATGGACAACGCGATGAGCGGCTCCACCACGCGCGGAGAGAGGCGCACGACGCCGTAGGTCGAGAGCGCGAGGGTCAAGGTGTGGGCGGCGGTGAACGCGGTGACCTGGGCGAGGAGCAGCGTCCAGCGCGGGCTCAGGAGGGCGAGGCCGAGAACGAACAGCACGTGATCGGGCCCGTAGGGCAGGATGTGCTCGAAGCCGAGCCGGAGGAAGCGGGTCGCCGTCTCCCATCGCTTCCGCGGCGCCGGAGGCCCGGCCAGCGGCACCGGACGGCTCGTACCCCCCTGCTCCAGCACCTCCGTGGCCGTGGCGCCGGTCGTCTCGTTCTCCACGACGAGGCGTACGGGCGGGAACCCGCGCGAGGCGAAGAACTCGACGGTCCGCGCCCCTGGGGGAATCTCGCCGGCAATCCGCGCCACGAGGCCGAGGGCGGTGGGCGGGCTCCCCGACGGCACGGGCCGGCCCCGATCGGGCAGGGTCACCTCGAAAGGCGAGGGGGTCCCGTCGAAGCGGACGCGCACGCGCCGCTGCAGGAGGGCGGCGAGCCCCTCGACGAGCGCCTCGCGCTCGGCGGGCGCAAGGGATGCAATCTGCGCGGCGAGCGCCGCCGAGTCCGCGCTGGAGTCCACCCCGAGGGCGAGCGCGTCGAGGTCGCACCTCACGTCGGCGTGGAAGTGCCGGTCCCGGGTGAGGGTGAGGCGCACGTCGGTGAAGGCGAAATCGTGGGCGGCGGCGAGGGCGGCCAGGGCCAGGACGGGGAGTATCCAGGGAGCTGGACGCATGCGCGGCCCGGAGCATAAACCGGAGGCCCCGCTCGTGCTATCAAAGGGGGCGTGGAAGGCTTCGACTTCACGCCCCGGACCCGGGTCCTCTACGGAGCGGGCTCGCTCGACCGTCTGGGCGAGCTCGCCCACGACCTCGGCTTCCGTCGCACGCTCCTCGTGGCCGACCGCGGGCTCGTGGACGCCGGTTACGTGGCCGCGGCCACCCAGTCGCTCACGAAGGCGGGCGTCGCCACCGTGCCCTTCCACGACTTCGGCCACGACCCGGACAGCGAGATGGTGGCCCGCGGCGCCGCGTTCGCCCGCGAGGCCGGCATCGACTCGCTCGTCGGCCTCGGGGGCGGCAGCTCGATGGACTGCGCGAAGGGGATCGACTTCGTCCTCACCAACGGGGGGACGATGGCCGACTACCGCGGCTACGGGAAAGCCACGCGGCCCCTGCTGCCCATGATCGGCATCCCCACCACCGCGGGCACCGGGAGCGAGGCCCAGTCCTACGCGCTCATCTCGGACGCGCAGACCCGCGAGAAGATGGCCTGCGGCGACCCCGGCGCCGCCTTCCGGGTGGCGATCCTCGACCCGTCCTTGACCTTGACCACGCCCCGCGCGGTGACCGCGGCCACCGGCTACGACGCGATCGCGCACGCGGTCGAGTCCTTCGTGAGCACGAAGGCGAGCCCGCTCTCGGACGTCTTCGCGCGCGAGGCATGGCGCCGGCTGGAGGGCAACTTCGAGCGGGTGCTCGAGCGTCCCCACGACCTCGAGGCCCGGGGAGCGATGCTCCTCGGCGCCCACCTCGCGGGCCTGGCCATCGAGGGCTCGATGCTCGGGGCCACCCACGCCTGCGCCAATCCCCTGTCCGCGCGCCACGGGACGCTCCACGGCGTCGCGATCGCGCTCCTGCTCCCCCACGTCGTGCGCTGGAACGCGGGCACGGCGCGGGCCCGCTACGCCGAGCTCCTCGCGCTCTCCGGCCGCCGGGCGCGCCAGCCCGCGCTCGCCCTCGCCGACCGCCTGGAGGCGCTGGCCGTGGCCGGAGGCCTCCCCCGCGGACTGCGGGCGGCCGGCGTCACCGAATCCGACCTGCCTCGGCTCGCGGAGGAAGCGGCGCAGCAGTGGACGGGCCGCTTCAACCCACGCGCTTTCGATGCTGCCGGCGCCCTCGAGGTGTACGGGGCCGCCCTTTAGCGAGGATGCTCATGAAGCTGGCGCTGCGCGCACCTCCACCTCGTGGCGAGCGCCCCCGGTTACCGCCGCCTGACCACGGAGATCTACTTCCCGGGCGATCCGCACCAGAAGACGGACTCGCTCTTCCATCCCTCGCGCCTGGCCCCGGTGGTGACGAAGACCGCGAACGGCCAGTCCTACGACGAGGCCACGTTCGACCTCGTCCTGGAGGCCGGTTCCTGAGCGGACGACTTCTCGGCCTTCTCGTCCTGGCCACGGCCGCGGGCGCCGCCCCCGGGGCCGACTGGCCCCACTTCCGCGGCGACGCCTCGCTCACGGGCGTGTCGGCGGAAGCGCTCCCCTCGCCGCTGGCCGTGCTCTGGACGTACGAGGCGGGCGAGGCGATCGAGTCGTCGGCCGCGATCGCCGGAGGTGCGGTCTACGTGGGAACGCGGGCGGGCGAGCTCCTGGCCCTCGATCTCGAGACCGGACGCCTCCTCTGGAAGTACAAGACGCCGGCCGAGGAAGGGATCGGCGAGTCCTCGCCCGCGGTGAGCGACGGGCTCGTCTTCGTGGGGGATTACGGGGGGACGCTGCACGCGGTGGACGCGCGCGACGGCCAGCGCCGGTGGACGTTCAAGACCGGCAAGGAGATCAAGGGCTCGCCGGTGGTGACCGAGGGCAAGGTCCTCGTCGGCTCCTACGACGAGAGCCTCTACGCGGTGGACGCGGGGACGGGCGCCCTTCTCTGGAAGCTGCCGACGGAAGGCCCCGTGCACGCGACCCCGGCCGTGGTCGGGGGCCTGACCTACGTCACCGGTTGCGACCAGCTCCTGCGGGCGGTGCGGATCTCCGACGGGCGGGAGGTGTTTCATGTCGCCTCCGGAGGCTACACGGGCGCCTCTCCCGCCGTGACCGAGGAGCGCGCCTACTACGGGACGTTCGAGAACGAGGTCCTGGCCGTGGACCTCAGGGCGCGCAAGGTGCTGTGGCGCTACGAGCATCCCCAGCGCAAGTTCCCGTTCTACTCCTCGGCGGCGGTGGCGGAGGGCAAGGTCGTGATCGGCGGGCGCGACAAGCTCGTCCACGCCCTCGACGCGGCCACCGGCCGTCTCGTCTGGTCCTTCGCCACCCAGGCCCGGATCGATTCGTCGCCCGCGGTGGCCGGCCGCCGCGTCTACATCGGCTCGAGCGACGGCCGCCTCTACGTGCTCGACCTCGGCACCGGGGCCAAGGTCCAGGAGTTCGACGCGGGGGGACCGCTCTCCGCCTCGCCTGCGATTGCGGGCGGCCGGCTGGTCATCGGCTCCCAGGACGGGCGGCTCTACTGCTTCGGAGCCGGGAAGTAGGCGCGAGACACCCGGCGACGGCTAGAACGTGAAGCCGGCGGAGAACCGCAGCGTCTTCAGGCTCTCCGTCCGGTTCCCCAAGGGATCCTCGACGGTGTCCCAGAACATCTGGAAATCGGCGGCCAGCCGAATCGCGAAGCCCTGCCCCATCTTGATGTCCACGCCGAGGCCGGTCATTCCCCCCCAGGACGTGTTCGATTCCGTGTCCCTCCCCACGGTGGAGAGCCAGTCGCGGCGCACGCCGCCCAGGAGGTGGAAATAGGGGCGGGTTCCCCGGCTCTGGCCGTAGCGGGGGGCCGGGCCCACCTTGAAGCCGACCTGGCCGGTGAAGGTCTGGAGGGTGGTGTCGAAGATGTCGACGTCTTCGAGGAGCTGTCCCGTGTCGCGGTGATACGCGAGGTCCACCTCGATCGCGCTCTTGCCCCGGCCGGCGAGCGACAGGTAGAACCCGAGGGGCGCGTCGCCCCCGCCCTCCTCGAGGTATTTCAGGAACGAGTAGCCGACCGAGACCCCGATGCCTTCGCCGGCCCTCGCGGGCACCGCCAGGAGCACGAACGCCGCCACCCATCCCAGGGCTCGCTTCATTCAACCCTCCTGTCGACGCCCGGGGGCGCCGGTCCGCGTCTCAGTGTACGGGAAAGTAGCGGGCGATCGTCCCGGGGCTGGGCTTCGGAGTCAGCCATGAAACCACGGCCATCAGGAGGGCCGAGATGAGCACCAGGGGGACGACGGGCATGAAGCCCAACACGCTCGTGCCCCCGGGAGTGCGGACCAGGAGGTCCCACCCCCCGACGGACCAGACGACCGTGGACGAGCCGGGAGCGGGCGCGGGCACCACGGCCTGGAAAACCCCCACCGCCACCATCCCCGCCACCACCCAGAGGGTCGAAGCCAGGGCCCCCCACTTCGTGCTTCCCCGCCAGAAGAGCGCCGCCGCCAGCAGCGGGGAGAGGGCGGCGAATCCGGTGAAGGCGTACTGGACGGCGACCGAGAAGATGCTCGCGGGCAGCCGCAACGCCACCCCGTAGGCGAGCACGGTCAGGATCACCACGAAGGCGCGCCCCATGTGCACCTGCGCCGCCTCCCCGAAGCGCGCGCGTCCCTCGTAGTGGGCGAAGACGTCCTCCGTGAACATCGTGGAGAGGGCCAGGATCTGGGAATCGGTGGCCATGACCGCAGCCATGATCCCCGCCCCCAGGATCCCCGCCAGCCAGAGCGGCGCGTAGCGGCGGAGGAGGAGCAGGAGCACGTCGTCCGCCTCCGTCTTCACCCGCAGCGCGTCGCGCTCCTCGGGGGTCATCGTCTCTCCCTGGGTGGCCAGCGTCCGGCGCGCCTCGATCTTCTCGGCGATCTCCGGCATGTCGGTGGCGCGATTGGCCATGACGCCGAGAAAGACGCAGGGGAGCCACATGAGCATGATGCAAAGCGGATAGAAGATCACGGTCTTGCGGAACTGCGACATCTTCCGCGCGGTGAGGCAGAAGATCGTGATGTGGGGGAAGGCGATCGAGGAGAGGGGGATGAACGTGTAGCTGAAGAAGTACGCGGGGGAGACGCGCTCGCGCGAGAGCAGGTAGGCGGACGGCGAGGCGAGCAGGGCCTCCGCGGAAGCGGAGAAGCCCCCCATCCCCCCCCCGATCACCGCCACCGCGATCAGGCCGAAGACGAGGAAGAGCACGGTCTGGAACGTGTTGACCCAGGCCGTCCCCCGCATCCCCCCGAAGAAGACGTAGCTCATGACCACGAGGGCCACCACCGCCCCCCCCAGCCAGAAGGGGACACGGCCCCCGCTCACCGCGGCGAGCACGGTGCCCCCGCCCATCACCCCGATGACGATGTAGGGGACGAGGAGCGCCGCCTGCACCACGAAGATCACGGTCCCGACGTGGCTCGTCTCCCAGCGGTCGCGGAAGAGCTGCACGGGGGTGATGAAGCCGAGCTTCCTTCCGAGCGCCCACACCCGCGTGCCGACGAGGAAGAGCGAGAGGGGGATGACGAGGGCGGAGGAGCTGGCCATGAGGCCGTAGGTCACGATCCCGTTGTTGAAGGCGTGGCCGGAGGAGCCGAGGATCGCGAAGGCGGTCATGTTGGTCCCGAAGAGGGACATCAGGAAGACGAAGGGTCCGAGCGAGCGGTTGGCCAGGAAGTAGTCCTCGACCTCCTCCCGGCCGTGAGCCTTGCGGAACGCGAAGACCCCGATGTAGACGACGACGGCCAGGTAGAGGAAGACGATGACGGCGGGGATCAAGAGTGCGGGCCGGGCGACGTGCGCTCGGCCTCCGCCTCCAGGCGGGAAGGCCAGGCGAGGGCCACGAGCAGCCAGAGAAGGAGCGCGGCCGCCACCGAGTAGCACGCATGGTAGAAGAGCCCCACGGGCAGGAAACCGAAGACGAGCGGCCGCGCGGAGCGCCAGAGCCAGACGTCCTGGTGGAGGACGTAGAGAGTCAGAGTCACCGCGACGAGGAAGACGCGCTTCATGGCCTCGGACGGGCGCGATTCAACCGCGGTGCGGGTCTCGGGTCAAGTCGCACGGACGCGATCTCTGACGCACAATAGAAGACTGTTCCGGAGCGGGGGCCCGTCAAGGAGTCGACAGATGTCCAGGTTCCTAGAGCGAGGCGCCCGCGCGCTGACGGTCGCGGGCGTGCTGGTCACGGAGCTACACCCGCGCTTGCACGCGGCCACGGGAGAGTGGCCGGGCTGGCGCGGAGCCAACCGGGACGCGGTCTCTTCCGAGACCGGCCTCCTGACGGAGTGGAAGGCCCCCGGTCCGCCCCTCGCCTGGAAGACGACGGGCCTGGGGGGAGGCTTCTCGAGCGTGTCCGTCGCGAGTGGACGCATCTTCACCATGGGAGACAAGGAAGGGGCCCAGCACGTCCTCGCGCTCAACCAGACGGACGGCCGCCTCCTCTGGAAGGCCAGGCTGGGCCCCCCGCTGGACGAAGAGTACGGCGGGCCTCGGGGTACGCCCACCGTGGACGGCGACCTCGTCTACGCCGTGGGGACCGAGGGCGACCTCGTCTGCCTGGAGACGGCCACCGGGAAGGAGCGCTGGCGGAAGAGCCTGGTGCGCGACTTCGGCGGGCAGGTGATGTCGATCTGGAAGTTCAGCGAGTCGCCGCTCGTGGACGGCGACCGGCTCGTCGTCACCCCGGGGGCGAAGGACGCGGCGCTCGTGGCCCTCGACAAGAAGACGGGGCGGGAGCTCTGGCGGAGTGTGATCCCCGACCTCGGGCCCCAGGGCAAGGACGGTACGGCCTACTCCTCCGCCGTGGTCTCGAGCGCGGCCGGGGTGCGGCAGTACGTCCAGCTCCTGGGCCGGGGGCTGGTGGGCGTCCGGGCCTCGGACGGCAAGTTCCTCTGGGGCTACAACCGCATCGCCAACGGCGTCGCCAACATCTCGACCCCCATCGTCCGCGCCAACTGGGTCTTCGCGTCCACCGGCTACCAGACGGGCGCGGTCCTCCTCGAGCTGCAGAAAACCCAGGACGGCGGAATCCAGGCGAGCGAGCTCTATTTCCTGGGTCCGAAGACCCTCCAGAGCCACCACGGCGGCCTCGTGCTCGTGGGCAACTACGTGTACGGTGGACACGGGCACAAGGCAGGATTTCCCATTTGCGTGGAGTTCACGACGGGCAAGGTGGTCTGGGGGGGCGACATACGCAACGCCGGATCGGGCTCGGCCGCCGTCGTCTATGCCGACGGCAACCTCTATTTCCGCTACCAGAACGGCGTGCTGCTCCTCGTGCAGGCGACACCCGAGGGCTATCGGGAGCGGGGCTCCCTCACCCTCCCGGACGTGAGCCAGCCAAGCTGGTCGCACCCCGTGATCGCGGACGGCAAGCTCTACCTGCGCGAGCAGGACACGCTCTACTGCTACGACGTGCGGAAGAGCTGAAGGAGGAGGGACGGCCCCCCACACAGTAGAGATGGTGGGCGGTGCGCAGGAGGATGCGGCCGGGCACGGCCACGGGCGAAGCGAGCGTGAAGTCGTCGAGGGCGTTCTCGGCCAGCAGCTCGAAGGTGGGCCCCGCGCGCAGGACGCTGGTCACGCCCTCCTCGCTGGTCGCGTAGACCTTCCCGTCGGCGACCAGGGGTGAGGCGCTGTAGGTCGCGGCCCGCAGCCGCTGCGGGCCGTAGTGGGGCTTGCCGGTACGGGGGTCGAGGCACCAGACGATCCCCTTGTCGGTGACCACGTAGAGATACTCGCCGTCGCTGGCGGGGGTGGGCACGTCGGGTCCCTGGTCGAACGACCAGAGGCGACTGCTCTCCGTCACCTCGCCCTTGCCGCCCGCCCGCAGCCCCAGCATCGGTCGCACCCGGCTCGGGACGATCACGAGGTCGCCCAGGGCGAGGGGCGAGGCCACGATCCGGTAGTTCGGGTCTCCGGTGGGATTCAGGCCCCTCGCACGCCAGAGCTCCTTTCCGGTCGCGGGGTCGTGGCCCGTCACCACGTCCGCCCCCGTGACCACGATCTCGGCCCGGCCGGACACGAGGGCCACCGTGGGCGTCGTGTAGGCGTCGGGAGACTCCTGGAGCGCGGTGGTAGGCCTCTCCACGCGCCAGCGCGTCTGGCCGGTCGCGGGATCGATCCGGACGACGTAGGACGGCTCGTCGGTGCGGTAGCCGTGGAGCACGATGACGTAGAGCGCGTCGTCCAGGAGCAGGGGCGACGAGGCGTAGCCCCAGTTCAGCCCGAACGGCCCGTAGTCCTTCTGGAAGTCGCGGCTCCACAGCTCCCGCCCCGAGACGTCGAAGCCCTTGAGGACGCCCGCGCCGGTCATGGCGAACACGCGTTTACCGTCCGTCGACGGCGAAGGAGAGGACATGTTGTGCTTCTTGTGGGCGTGGCCGGCGGCGGGGCCGAGCGGCCGCTTCCAGCGGACGGCGCCGTTGTCGAGGTCGACGGACCACAAGTGGACGGTCTCCCCATCGACGACGGTGAGGAAGATCGAGTCGCCGGCCACCACGGGGGTGGCCGCCCCGTGGCTGGGAAGCTCCAGCTTCCAGGCCACGTTTTCGTCCTTGCTCCAGCGCAGCGGCAGACCCTTCTCCGGGCTCGCGCCGGTGAGACGAGGGCCGCGCCACTGAGTCCAGTCGACGGCGGGAGGGGCGGGGGAGGCGAGGAGCACGAGCAGGGCGGAGAGAGGGAGCACGGGTCCTCCGAGCGAGAAGCCAGCATAGCTCGTCTTCGCGTCCGGTATCAGCCCGGCGCGGCACTAGAATGACGACGAGAAGAGGATCCCATGTTGCTCGTCCTCGCGGTGATCGTGCCGTTGCTGCTGGCCGCGCCCGTCCCCCCGCAAGGGGAGCAGCTCTGGGAAGCGGCGCGTGTCGGCGACCTCGCCCGCGTGCGCGCCCTGCTCGACGCCGGCGTACCTCCCGATTCCCCGAACCTCCAGGGCGCCACCCCGCTCTCCTCCGCCGCCAGCCAGGGCCGGCTCGAGATCGTGAAGCTGCTCGTCGAGCGTGGGGCCCGGGTCAACACGCGCGACCGTTTCTTCAAGAGCTCAGCGCTCGAGCACGCGCTGTTCGCAGGCCAGCTGGCCGTCGCCCGCTTCCTTCTCGAGCAGGGATCCGACGACGCGGACCAGGCGCTGGAGACCGCGGTCGAGAAGGGCGACGTCGAGCTCGCCCGGGCGGCTCTCGCCACCGGAAAGGTCGAGCCGCTCGACCTGGCCGCAGCCCGGCGACAAGCCGCGGACAAGGGATCGCCGGAGATGAAGGGGCTGCTCGCCGCCGCCGCCACGGAGAGGCGAACACAAGCGCCCTTCCCCGTCGCCCCCGAACGTCTGCGTGCCTATGCCGGTCGATACCGGGGCGGACCGAGCGAGGCCACCGTGACGGTGGCCGGCGAGGGGCTGGAGCTCGTGACTCCCGGTCAGCCGAAGGTCGAGCTCGTGGCCGTGGGCGAAGACCGGTTCGAGGATGCCGCGGGGCAGGTCGCGGTCCGGTTCGGGGGCCGGGGCGGGCTGGTGGAGGGCCTGTCCATCAATCGCGGGGGCGAGGTCTCGAGGTACGGCGCGGTCACGTCCGACCCCGTGCCCTTGCCCAAGGCGACCGCCGCCCCTGTCGAGGCCGGGCCCCGCACCGCCCCGCGCAACTGGCCGTCCTTCCGCGGGCCAGACGCTTCCGGCAACGGCGACGGCCAGGGCGTCCCCACCACCTGGGACGTGGCGACCGGTCGCAACGTGCGCTTCAAGACGCCGCTGCCCGGCCTCGCCAACGCCAGCCCCATCGTCTGGGGCGACCGGATCTTCGTCACCACCGCCGCGAGCGGGAAGGGCGACAACTCGATCCGCACCGGCCTCTACGGCGACGGCACCGCGGTGGACGACGTCTCCGAGCACTCGTTCCGCCTCTACGCCCTCGACAAGCGCACGGGACGCATCCTCTGGGAGCGCGAGGCCTACCGTGGCCCGCCGCGAGCCAAACGACACGTCAAGGCCTCCCAGGCCAACTCCACTCCCGTGACGGACGGAAAGCGCGTGGTGGCGCTCTTCGGGACCGTGGGCGCGCTCGTGGCCTACGACCTCGAAGGAAAGCTCCTCTGGAAGCGCGACGTGGGCGTGCTCGACTGCGGCGATCCCGTCTACGGAAGCGCCGACTGGGGGCACGGCAGCTCTCCCGTCATCCACGGGAACGAGGTGATCGTCCAGGCCGACCGCCGCAAGGACTCCTTCCTCGCCGCCTACCGGCTGTCCGACGGCACCGAGGCCTGGCGCGTCGCCCGCGACGAGCTCTCCACCTGGTCCACTCCCAACGTCCTGCGGGGGCCGGGCGGGGACGAGCTGGTCACCAACGGCAAGAAGATCCGCGCCTACGACCCCCGGAGCGGCGAGCTGCTCTGGACGCTCGGGCCGAACTCGGAAGTCGTGGTGGCGACGCCGGTCGTGGGCGCGGGCCAGGTCTTCGTGACCGCCGGCTATCCGCCCGTGCGACCGGTCTATGCCGTGCGGCCGGGACACCGAGGCGACCTCTCGCTGCCCGACGGGCAGACGTCGAGCGCGGCCGTCGTCTGGAGCCACCCCCGCGGCGGCACCTACCTCCCCACTCCGATCCTCTACGGCGACCAGCTCTACACCTGCAACAGCAACGGCCTGGTCACGAGCTACCGCGCGGACACCGGCGAGCAGGTCTACCAGACGCGGCTGGCCGAGGGCGGGGCCTCGTTCAGCGCTTCCCCGGTGGCCGCGGACGGCCGCCTCTTCTTCCCGTCGGAGACGGGCGAGGTCTACGTGCTGCGCGCGGGAAAGCGCTTCGAGCTTCTGGCCCGGAACGAGATGGACGAGGTGGTCATGGCCACCCCCGCCATCTCGGACGGCCTGCTCATCGTGCGCACCCTCGGACACGTGGTCGGCATCGGCGCGGAACGCTCGCGCTGATCGACCTCGAACGGAATAGGAGAGGCCCGGGGAGCGATCAGGACTGCGGCTTGTAGTGCAGCACCATGAACGGGCCGAGGGCCAGGGTCCCTGCGTGCAGGAGACCGCGTAGCGGGAGTCGAGAATGGGGGACGGGCCACGGGGAGGCGGAGCCTGCGCCTCGAGCCGGATCGAGGCCACCAGGCACTCTCCCCTGAAGGGCCAGCCAGCCAGTCCAGGGCCCGCCGGGGTTGGTGAGCGCCCGCAATGGGCAGCCCCGAGGAGGGTTCGTTGACGAGTGCACCGCCCTCGTATTACCTACACTCCCGAATCGGGCTTGTTTGACCTACGCTCCGTCGCATCCGATTAAGTTCGAAGGGAGATCCTCATGAGCGCATCCACAGGCACGACCTCCTCCGCCAGCATGTACACAACCCCCGCGTTCTGGGAACGCTTGTGGCGGACAGCCGGCATCCAGTCCGTCCTCTGCTTCATAGTCGCGTACATCGTCTACGGCCATCAGCCGCAGGTCGGCGCGTCAGCCGACGTACTGGCAGCCTTCTACGACGGCGATCGCATGCGGATTCTGATCGCGGCCGTGTTTTACGGGTTGGCTGTCCTCAATCTCATGTGGTTCGCGGGGGCGCTCAGGACCACCCTGGCGGATGCGGGACAAGACGGTTGGGGCGCGGCGGCGACCGCCTCCAGTGCCGCCCTCGGAGCGCTTTTCCTCTTGCTCATCGCGGTGGTCGCAGCCCTCGCGTACTCCATCGCCGGCTCGGGAAGTCACATGCTCACATCGGGCCTGAACGACTTCGTATGGGCAGGCTTCGTGTTGACTTCGTTCCCGCGCGCGATGCTTATCATGGCCGCGGCGTTTGGGCTCTGGCGGGCCCGGCTGATCTCGAACGCACTCTTCGCGGCCGGGGTCGCTGCCGTCGTGCTCGTCTTGCTAGGCGGCACCACCTGGCTGAGCGGCGGATTCTGGGCACCGGACGGCGTCTATTCGCGCTTCGTCTCGCCCGCCATTGGCCTGGTGTGGGGCATGGTCGTGAGCGGGGTGCTATTGACCCGAAGTCCTGCTACACGTGCTGGATGGTGAGGCCGGCGCTGGCCCGCGATCAAGCTAGTAAGCGGAGCCGGAGACGTGGGCCGGGGAACATGCCTGGTACTCAGAATCGGGCAAGGTGAAGCACCCTGTTCGACGACACATTCGCCGGACGAGTCTCGTACCTCGAGGTGGAGTACGACGTCGCCCCGGACGGCCGCTTCCTGTTCGTGGAGCAGCCCAAGGCGGCGCTGGCTCCGACCCGGCTCATCCTGATCCCGGACTGGGGAAGCGAGCTCGAGGCCAAGCTGCGCGCCGTGCAGAAATAGAGAGAGCGGGCGGCCTTGGTCGATTTCCGTCCCGCACCCCTGATGGTACGGCGCCCTTTCCCTGCGAGTCACCTCTTTCTCGCCCCGACCCAGTGCCGCATCAGTTGCGTTTGGTAAGACCAGACGCCAAGGTGGCGACGTATGGTAACGAGGGCCTTCTGGAGAATGGGGGACGGGCCACGGGGACGCGGAGCCTGCGCCTCGAGGCGGATCGAGGCCACCAGGCATTCTCCCCTGAAGGGCCAGCGAGCCAGTCCAGGGCCCGCCGGGGTTGGGGAGCGCCCGCAATGGGCAGCCCCGAGGAGGGTTGTTGACGAGTGGACCGCCCTTATACTACCTATACTCCTCCCCGAAGAGGCTGTGCTCCTAATGCCTGCCCCGGGCTTTCGGCGGTAGACGGGTCGGGATGGACTTACGACCATGGCGCCGATAGACGTCGCGGAACTCGGAGTCGATCGTCAGGACCACACAATCGGAGTGGATCTCCGACATCCGGACGAGACACGCGTCGGCAAGGTCCCGCCCGTAACGCTTCACGACGGTCCTCACGGCCGAGATCTCGTCTAGCAGGCGGAAGGTCGGCGCCACGACGCCTCTTGCCACCAGCTCCAGGACCGCCTCCGGTCCGCCATGCAGCTCGCGAACCAAGTACGCGGCCTCCGAAAGGACCGCCTCGCAGGTTAGAAGTGGCGGCGGCAGGCTGCCGAACTGCTCGAGGGCCCAGGAATGGTAGCGGTCGCGGCGATTCAGGAAGGCGACGAGAGGACCCGTGTCAACAATGACCGCCTTCAACGACCGTAACCCTTGAGGTGTCTCCCATTCGACGAGAGGTCCGCCGGACCCTCCACGACGCCCGCAAGGCCCTCGGCAAGGTCCAAACAGGATCCCGCGCGGTCGCGTTTCTCGCTGCCGAGCCGATACTCGAGTGCCTCGCGGACCAGGGCGGAAGTGCTCACGCCGCGTCTGCGGACTGTCGCGCTGACGCGTGCGGCAAGGCCATCGGGCAGCTTCAGAGTGATCGTGCGCATCGGTAATACCTCATTGGCAGACCAGTATCGCTCAGAAGCGACCCCTCGATCAAGCGGCAGGGGACGACGGCGTCTCGAATCAGCAGGTAGCACTTCGGCAGCGAAGACCGCATCCGCGAAGCGCTGCGCCTCCTAGTCGACATCGCGCAGAAGCGCTCGGTTTAGTCGCCGGCCTCTTCAGCTCCGTACCCTCGCGCCGGGGCCTGACCCGCGCGATGGCGGGCGCCAGGTCCGAGGGAGCGAAGGCAGAATCCACGCAGTCAGCCCTGATGGCAAATCGTTGATCCACTGCCACTCGAGTCGCCCGATACACCTCTCCCATCGCCGGCGCCGACGAAGCTCGGCCGTGACGTGGCCCTCAAGGTGCCCTCGGCCGAGATCGCCGGAAGGCCAGTGGCGACGCATGGAGCTACTACCGGCTCGGGCCGCGACGCGGTAGAGTCTGCCCTCTAGGACTGCGGCTTGTAGTACAGCACCATGCCCGCGCCCAGCGCGGCGAGCACGAAGCCGACGTAGAGCAGGGGGCTGGGCGCGGTCTTGGGCGGGTGCTGCCAGACGGAGACGAGCACGTTGACGAGGGGCGCGCCGCCGAAGACGAGGGGCATCACGATGAGCGGCGAGCCGCCGGTCCGGAAGGCCCAGATGATGCAGACCGCCCCCAGTGCCCCGAAGGCGCCGGCCACGGTGGCGGCGGTGACGCCCCCCGGCGTGAACCCCTTCAGCTCGCCTTGCGCGCCCAGGCCCACGGCGGGGACGAGAACGCCGATCAGGAAGTAGGCGACGCCCACGCACAGGAGCGCCCGCAGGGGATGGCCGAGGGCGACCTGCCCCCGGTGGAGGGCGGGGCCGTACACACCCCAGGAAAGGACGGCGCCGAGGACGAACCAGATCCAGTTCATGCTTCGCTGCTCCTTGCTCGAGCTCATTCCCATCGCCAGAAGGCCAGGCTGTCCGCGTCCTTCACGAGCACCCCTCCGGGCAGGACCGCGGGGCACGCCCAGGTCGCGCTCGACGCGACAGTGTAGCGGGCCAGGGGGCTGAGTGCGCTTCCGCCGGGGGCGGCCACGATCAGCTCGCCGTCCGTGTTGAGGACGAAGAGCACGCCCGGGCCGGCGAGGACGGCGGCGTTGTCGCCTTGCCGGCCCTCGCTGATCCAGGCCGTCTTCCCCGTGCTCGCGTCCAGGCAGAAGATCTGGCCCTTCTTCCGGGAGGAAAGGCCGCAGAGGCGGCCGTCCGCGAGGACCGGCGTGCTCATGTAGCTCGTGACTTCCGAGTTCCCCCAGATCGGTTCCACTCGCCAGGCCCCGCCCTCGCGCACGGGACGCACCGCCTTCACCGGCTGGTCGACCCCGGAGTAGACCACGACATCGCCGACCAGGACCGGCGTGACCGCGTTCTGCGCGTACTCGGTGGTGAAGGGCACCTCCCAGAGGAGCGTGCCCCGGTCCGCGGCGACCCCCACCAGGTGCCCCTGCGACAGGGTCACGACCTGGCGGACACCGCCGATCTCCGCCACCATCGGAGAAGCGTAGCCGGGGCCGTCACCCTTCCACGCCCACCGCAGGGCTCCGGTGGCGGCGTCGAAGGCGCAGAGCGCCCCGTCGTCGTTCCCGCCCACGTGGGCGATCACCAGCCCGCGGTCGACCACGGGCGACGCGGCCGCACCGTAGAGCGGCGAGGTCGCCTTGTACTGCCCCGCGAAGTCCTTCCGCCAGAGGAGCCGGCCGCTCGCGGCGTCGAAGGCGGAGAGGATGCCGCTGATCCCGAAGGTGAAGAGCCGGCCCTCCGCGAGCACGGGGGTCGACTTCGGACCCTTGCCGTGGGAAGCGGCCGCGGTGTTCACCGCATAGGGCGCGGGGTAGCCCTGGCGCCACACGCGCTTCCCGCTCGCCAGCTCGAGGGCCTGCGCGACCTCCTCGTCGCCTTCGCGCGCGAAGACGAAGACGCGGCCGCCCCCGACGACGGGCGAGGAATAGCCGGCCCCGACCGGGACTCTCCAGCCGCTCTGCAGGACCTTCGGCCAGCTCGCACGGGGGGCGAGCACGGGGACGAGGCCGTCCCGGGTGGGGCCCCGCCACTGCGGCCAGTCGGCGGCCGGAGGCGCGCCCGCGAGCAGCACGGCGAGGACGAAATGCATGCCACCGCCTCCTATTCCGAGCGCAACGACTCGAGCACGGGCAAACGCCGCAGGACGATCAACCCCAGGCGCGACGCGAGGAAGCCGACGACCACGACCGCGAGGAGCAGGGCGGCGAGGGCGGCGAGCGGAACCGCTCCCGGCCGTTCGCGCATCGCGGGAACGACGGCGACGAGCGCGGACACGGTCCCGATCCCCAGGCCGAGCACGAGGAGCAGCAGGTTCTCGGCCAGCACCATCTGCGAGAGGTGGCGCCGCCGGTAGCCCACCGCCTGCAGGAGCGCGAGCTCGCGCCGGCGCTCGAAGACGTTGCGGAGCAGGACCGCGCCCAGGCCCACCGTGCCCAGGAGGAGGCCGAGCGCCCCCAGCGCCTGGAAGGTCGAGATGTACGTGTTCTCGACCCGGTGGTAGGCGTCGAGCCGCGTGGCGGTGGGGACGACGTCCATCCCGAAGTCGGAAAGGCCCGACTCGAGCGCCTCCGTGAGGGACGCGAGCCGCGCCGCGGGAGCGTCGAAGAGGAAGAATCGGTAGCCCTCCTCTTCGGGGAAGGCCGACCGGAAGTGCCCCTCCCCCATGAGCAGCTCGCCCTGGAACAGGCCGGGGCGGAGCGCGCCCACGAAGACCACGCGCGAACCCCCGACCTCCATCTCTTCTCCCAGCTTCTTGTGGAGGACGTACGCGAGCGAGCTCGTGTCGGCGATCACGGGAATGGCGCCGCCGCGGCGCTCCCCTTCCAGGAGGCGCCAGGGATTCGCCTTCTCTTCCTCCGTGCGCGCGAGCGAGGCCTGGAATGCGAAGCGGCCCGCCCCCAGGAACTCGGGGGCGGGGGCGAGCACGGTGGGGTCGCGCGGGCGGTAGAGGTTCAGGCAGCTCGCGTCCTCGCCATTCCGCATGCGGAAGCGGGCGAGGGAAATGCCCTCGAGAACGGCCTTGGAAAGGCCCAGAGACTCCTGCCCTTGCCCGCTGGCCAGATCGTGGTGCAAGGGCAGAAGTGACGTAGCAAGAAGCGCGTAGCCTCCGCTCTCGCCCGTCGCGGGCGGAGGTGTCGACCGCTTCCCGGCGGAAGGCCCCTACCGAAACGATCACGAAGTCCGCGGCGGCGACGAGGGCGATGCAGAGGACGCTGCGACCAGGGCGAAACGAGGCTCCGCGGATCCCGAGGCCGAAGAGCCTGTGCACCGGCCGCCGCCTTCGGCCGCGCAGGAAGGACGCGGTGGCGAGGAGCGCCGCCACCAGCAGCAGGCCGCCCGCCCCGAAGAAGGCGCCGGCGGCGGGGAGGCGGCCCGCGGCCGCGGCCAGGAGCAGCACCGATGCGGCCGCCACCAGGGCCATGAACGCCCGGCCTCCCGCCCGCGAGGGAGACGAGCTCCACTCCTCGTGGGCGCCGCTGAGCAAGCTGCGGGGAGAGCGACCGCGAAGACCGCGGAGGGTCCAGGCGATGGCGAGGACGGCCATGAGCACGCCCCCCGCGAAGCCGAGCGCGAGCGGCCCCGGGGAGAGGTGGAGCGTGAGCTCGCGCGTCCCCACCGCTCCCACCCACAGCGTGCGCAGGCCCCGGACCACGAGACCGGCGTAGGCGGCGGCGAGGGCGACACCGAGGAGGCCGCCCATCCCGGACAGCACCATTCCCTCGGCCAGGAACAGCCGCCGCACGTCCGAGCGCGCGAAGCCCACCGCGCGCAGCAGGCCGATCTCGCGGAGGCGCTGCTCGATCCCCAGGCGGAAGAAGAGGCCGGCCAGGAGGAGTGCCGCCACCACGAGGAAGAAGCTGAAGTAGACGAAGTACTCGCCGAAGTCGGTGGATCCCCTCGCGGCGCGGAGCGCCTCCTCCCGAACGCGCTCCGCGACGAGGCCGAAGCGTCCCGGCGAGAGACGCGTTCTCAGGGCCGTCTCGAACCGTTCTCGCTCGGCCCGGATGTTCTTCTCCGGCGGCGGTCGGAAGCGGATCGAGGTCACCCGCCCGAGCCGATGGCCCCAGAGCTCCTGGCCGACGGCCAGGGGGACGAATGCCTTGGGGGCCGCGCGGTAGCGCGCCCAGTAGGCCTCGTCGCGCGGGCGGATGCGCCGGAGGTCCACGGGGAACGGCGGGTCCCATTCGGAGATGTGCACGGACTCCGTGATCCCGGGATAGTCGGGCACGAGCTGGCGGTCCGCACCCAGCCCCTCGAGGGGCACGATGCCCGCGAGCGTGAAGGGCGCGGTACGGGTGAGCAGCCTTCCCTCTTCCTCCCAGACGTAGTACGAGATGTCCAGCTCGTCTCCCACGCGCGCCCCCAGATCCTGCTCCGCCCAGGCGTTGAGCAGCAGGGGACGCGAACCGGACGCCGGCGACTTTCCGGCCAGGGAAGCGAAAGTCGCCGGGTCGAGGCCGGCCACCAGCGAGTACGGGATTGCCCGTCCCCCGGCGCGAATCTCGTTGGCGAGATAGATCAGCACATCGGCGCTGTCCAGCCCCATTTCCCTGGCGGTCTCGTGCGCGGCCGCCACCACCCCGTCGTCCAGGAGCGCGCTCGTGCTCTCGAGCGAGAGCTCGCCACCGCGAGCTTGCTCACGGAGACGGAGCCCTAGATCCTCCAACGTGACGGTCTGGGCGAGCGGCCGGGCCGGGTCGGAATCGAGGAGGGCCACATTGACCCGCCCCTCGAGGCCCAATGCCTTCTGCAGGTATCGAAGCGGGACGAACAACGTGTTGACCGCGCGCTGCTGCGGGCGCAGCGAGAACTCGCCGAGTGTCTCCGCAGGCAAGTTGCCCTTCACGGTGACCCGGAGCGATCGGCCGGGAGCGTCGCGTCGCCCGAAGAGCGAGCTGCCCGGAATCGCGGCGGCGGGGGGGATGCGGAGGAGCAGGGTGTCCCCCACCGCACTGCCCAGCTCTTCCGCGAGGTTCGAGCCGAGCAGGGCGTCACGCCCCTCGAGCGCGGGGGGAGCGGCGAGGCCGTGGAAGGCCCAGAATCGCTCGTCGACGCCGTAGACCGCGACCTCGCCCGCGCGCCGGCCGCTCGACTGGTGCGTCACCACGCCGGTCAGGGACAAGAGCGGGCAGGAAGCAGCGTTCCCGTCCGCGAGGTCCGCGGCCAGCCCCTCCCGGAAGAAGCGAACTGACTGCAGCGCCCGGTCGGTGCGCCCGAGCTGCCGGAGCGCGATCGTCCGCAGGCTCTCCCGTACCGAGTCCCCCACCACGAGCGCGCCCGCCAGCACCGCCACCGCGGTGGCCACTCCCACCACCACCGCGAGGTTGCTGCGCCAGTAGTGCGTCAGGCTGCGGAGAAGGAGCGCCTTCATGCCCGCTGCAGATTGCGGCCCACCAGCCGGCGGCGGTCGGAGAAGCGTCCCGCCAGCTCGGCGTTGTGGGTGACCAGGACCAGGATCGCGCCCTCCTGGCGATGCAGGTCGAAGAGCAGAGAGGCGACGCTCTCCGCGGCGGCGGCGTCCAGGTTCCCGGTGGGCTCGTCGCAGAGCAGGAGCTTCGGGTGCAGGACGAGGGCGCGGGCGAGGGCCACGCGCTGCTTCTCGCCCCCCGACAGCTCCGCCGGGCGATGATCGAGGCGCTCCTCGAGCCCCACTCTCTTCAGCAGGACGCGGGCGCGCTCGACGAGGCCGTCCCTCTGGGGGGCCACCAGGGTGGGGGCGAGCACGTTCTCGAGGACGCTGAGCTGGGGCAGGAGGCAGTGGTCCTGGAACACGAAGCCGACCTCGCGGTTGCGGAAGGCGGCGAGCGCGGGCTCGGGAAGGCGGAAGGGATCGCGGCCGTCCAGGGTCACCGTCCCCGACGTGGGCGGCTCCAGGGTGCCCACGACGTAGAGGAGCGTGCTCTTGCCGCTCCCCGACGGCCCCATCACGCAGAGCGCGCTCCCGGGCGCGAGGGCGAACGAGACGCCCTCCAGGATCGGGAGCGGGCCCCGCGGGGTCGGGTACGACTTGGCGAGGCTCTCGACGATCAGCAGGGCGGCCGTCTCCGTTGCCTGACTCGTTCCAGAACGAGTACCAAAGGTAACACCCGGCAGTGAAGCGGCGGCCCGCTCCCCCCTCGATGTGCTGAACACACGAAGCTAACGGGCGGCCGCGAGGGCGGGCGACGGCCGCGACTCGCCTCGGGCCACGCGTTCGTAGAGCTCGATCGACGCCTCCGCCATGCGCGCAGCGCTGTAGTGACGCTGCACCCCGATCGCGCCCATTCGTCCAAGCTCGGCGGCGCGATCGGGGTCGCGGTAGAGCTCCAGCACCTTGTCCGCCAGGCTCTCCATGTCGTTCGGCTCGAAGAGCATCCCCGCGCCGGTCTGGGCCATGATTTCCGGGAAGGCTCCGTGGCGCGGCGACACCACGGGCACGCCGTTGGCCATCGCCTCCAGCAGGTAGAGGCCCTTCGGCTCGGCGTACGGACTGGGGACGGAGAGAACGTCGATCGAGCGCAGGAAGGCGATCTTCCCCGCGCGGTCGAGTGCGCCGTGGTAACGGAACTCCTCGTGGAGCCCCCATTCGCGGAGCCGGGCCTCGATCCCGGACAGATAGGGCCGATGCTCGGGAGCGAGATAGCCCGCCGCCCGGAGCCGCGAGGGGGGAAGCCCGCGCTCCCGGCGGAGGATGCGGTAGGCCTCGGCCAGCTGATGCAGGCCCTTCTCGGGCGCCACCCGCGCGAAGTAGCCGAGCGTGAACGGGCCGCTGCGCTTTCGCGGCGACGGGTCGTGGCCTTCGAGGGAGATGCCGAGAGGCACGGTGTGGATCGTCTCGCGGGACAGCCCGAGGTAGCCGGCCATGAAGTCGGAATAGTAGTCGCTCGTGGCCACGAAGGCGTCGACGGCGGGGGCGTGCCGAAGGATGAGAGCCTTCGAGTGGCTCCGGTAGGGCTCGCCCAGGCCTTCCAGGAAGAGATCGTCCCCCTGAAGCGTGCAGAGGACGGGCCGACGAAGGGCACGCTTCAGGGGGGGAGCCAGGCCGAGGAGAAGCGACATGGGGATCATCACGACGTCGTAGGGAGGCTGGCTCGCCACGTAGTCGATGAGCTTCCGGACCTCCTTGGCCTGGTACCCCTCCTCTCCCTTCAGCGTCGAGACCGTGAGCTCCCCGAGGTCCTTCGGATCGACGGAGACGCCCCGGCCCGCGGCGAGGCGGATGACGGGGCCGGCGTCCCAGAGCTTGTCGAGGATCGCGGGAGTCCGGCGGAAGAGCGGGAAGTTCTGCTCGAGGTAGACGCTGATCCCGCCGAAGAAGACGTGGTCGTCGCTCACGTTGCGCTCGTCGGTGAGGGTCGGGGTGTAGACGGGCAGCAGCGACACGTCGTGGCCGCGGGCCATGAGCTCCGCGGCGAGCGCGTTGTCGCGCAGGCAGCTCCCGCAGTACATCCCGCCCGCCCCCGCGGTGATCTGCAGGATGCGCACGCGCGCCTAGGCCGCCCCGACCTGGCCCTGGAGGGCCCGCCGCAGGTAGAGGTGGTCGAAGAGGTTGCCTTCGTGCGGCTGGTCCCAGCTCACCTGGTAGGTGGGCAGGGGGCCGAGGTTCAGGCGATGGAGCAGCGGGGAGGCGAGCATGCGGTCGACGAGGGCCTGGTCCTTCGTGATCGCGGTGACGGCCAGCGTGGGGCCGAGCCGGGCCGGGATCTCCTCCGGCTTCACGGGGACGACGCTCGCGAACGGAAAGAGGTACTCGCGGTTGGCGAGCGGGTGATCGGGCGAGTCGCAGAGCACGAGCGTGGGCAGGAGATAGAAAGCGCCCTCCCGGGACGCGACGCGCCCGCCGGAGCGGTGGGCGGCAGTGACGTCCCGCGCCCCCGCCTGGGCCAGCTCCGCGTCGATGCTCGCGGAGATCCGCTCCGCCACCCGCGGGTCCGCGAAGGGAGCGAGCTGCGCCTCCGGGTCCTCCTCGTGACGCGGGCCGATGGCGGCGAGCCGCTCGGCCAGCGCCTCCGCGATCTCACGGGCGTGGGCGGTCACCCACACCCCGGAAGCATTGATGCAGGAGCGGCCGCCGTTCGCGGCGATCGACGAGACCATGACGTCGAGGTACTTCGGCCAATCGTCGACCACGTCGGGGCCGAGCACGACCTTGCTGTAGCCGGGGCCGTGGACCTCCACCCGCGGGTCGCTCAACCACGGCCGGGTCGAGGCCACGTCGCCGAACACTATCCCCCGCCCGCACCGCCGCAGGATCTCGCCCGCGCCCGCATGGTCGGTCGGGTAGAAGCCGAAGGCCTCGGGGGGCGCGCCCGCACCAACGAACGCCTGGATCAGGCGGTAGGGCGTCCACGGCTCGGCGCTTCCCGGCTTGAGCACGAGCGCCGTCTTGAGGGCGACCGCGGGGACCCAGAGGCCGTGCACGCCCGGGGAGTTGCTGGGCAGGACGATTCCCAGCGTGGGCGAGCGCGGGATGAAGCTGAGCGCATGTCCGCCCGCTTCCCCCATCCCCCGGTCGAGGACGGTCAGGTCCAGGCCGCGGGTGAGCCCGGCCAGGATCCCGTCCATCTCCGCCATCACGGCGTTTATCCGTTCCATGTTGCGGCGAACCATGACGTGGGGGAGGCCGGTGGTCGCGGAGAGCTGGCGCACGTAGTCGTCGGGGGTCTGGGCCCCCTCGGCGAGGGGGAGCGCATCTTCCATGAAGATACGGGCGGCCTGGGCAGAGAGGGTGACGAGGTCGCGCGCGGGAATCCCCGCCAGCGGCGCGCGCATCCTTGCCTGCGACTCCTCCTGCAAGTCGCGCCGCACCAGACCCGCATTCGCCTGGCTCATCTCGACGAACGGCTCCCGGCTGCGGAAGTGCGGCACGTGGACCACGTCCACGCTCCGATACGGCCGGCCCTGGCGGAGGATCGGCAGGTGCAGCATCAGTACACGCCCTCGACCACCGTGGTCTGGAAGCGCGAGAACGGCCGCACGTTCCGAACGCCGTCCCAGGGATACGCCTCGCACGGGGGCTCGCGCTCCGCCTCGTCCCGCTCCAGGAAGCGGGGCATCAAGAACTCCCTGGTGAGGGTCGTGAGGCGGACGCGGCCGGTCTGCCCGTACTCCACCACCCGCTCGGCATGGTCGGGGTCCACGACTTCGATCATGGCGCGGGGAGCGGGCGGGTAGTAGAGGATGTCCCAGGGATCGTCGGGACGGGTGCGCGGCTTGTGCACGGCCAGGCCCATGAGCGTGTTCCCGTAGGTGGGGGCGAAATAGACCCCGTCCAGCAGCTCCTCCACCGCGAAGCGGTGGAACTGGGGCGTCATCTCCGTCCCCCCGCAGAAGACTCCCCGGATCCCCATCTTCTTCAGCGACACCTTCTCGGAGAGCGCCTCCAGCAGCTTGGGGGTCGTGAACAGGCAGCGGATGTTGTCGTGCGCCTTCATCAAGGTGAGGGCCTGGTCCACCACGTGCTGCTTGTACTTCTCCATCATGCCCATCTCGCCGATCTTGATGAGCTTGATCACCCAGCGCGGGTCGAGGTCGACCATGAAGCAGATCCCGCCGCGGTGCTGGGCGAGGTGCTCCACGGCGAGGCGCAGGCGGCGGGGCCCGCTGGGGCCGACGTGCAGCCAGTCGGCACCCTTGGGGAAATGCTCGTCGGGAAGGGTGGCGCTGAACATGTCGTAGTCGATGCGGAAGTCGTCGATGCTGATGCGCGACTTGGGCACGCCCGTGGACCCGCCGGTCTCGAAGACGTAGACGGGCCGTCCCGCGTAGCCTTTCGGAATCCACCGCTGCACCGGGCCGCCCCGTAGCCATTCGTCCTCGAAGGGGCCGAGGCGGTCGAGGTCCGCGTAGCCGTGGATCTCCTTCCGGGGATCGAAGCCCGCGCGCTTGGCGAAGTCGAGCCAGAACGGCGTCCCGGTCTCGGGGCTGAAGTGCCAGGCGACGACCTCGCGCACCCAGGCGTCGAGGGTGGCCCGGGCGGCGGCGGTCTTCGTTTCGAGGCCGGGCGGCATCGTAGCGGTCACGTCTTCCTTATACCGCATTCCCCGTGGACGGGAAGGCATCCTCGGTTAATCTTTGTGATCGTGAATCGCCCCCGCCTCTGGCCCGCCTACGTGATCGTCGGCCTTCTGCTCGCCTCCCTCGCCGGGATCTGGCTAGCCGGGGAGCAGGTCCGACAGTTCCGCGTGATGCCCACGATCGCCGCCAGCCTCCTGGCCGGCCTGCTCCTGCTGGTCTGGCTGGTCCTTCTTTCGCGCCTGCCCCGGCAGGTGCGGCTCTGGGGATTGGCCGCCGCGGTCCTGGCCGTGGGGGGGGCCGTGTCCCTCCTGCGGATCCGGGGCGTCACCGGCGACCTCGTGCCCATCCTGGCCTTCCGTTGGGCGGCCCCGGCCACCCCCGCCCCGGTCTCCGCTGTTGCCCTCGAAGCCATGCCCTCCCCGTCCGCGGAACCGGCGGCCTCGGCCCCGGCCGCGGAGCCACCGGCTCGCCCGGCCACCGCCCCGCCGGCCGTGAAGCCGACCCGGCGCGCCGGCGACTTCCCCCAGTACCTGGGCCCGACGCGCGACGGCATCCTTCCCGGCCCGCCCCTCGCCCGCGACTGGACGGCCAACGCTCCGCGGCGGCTCTGGCGCCAGCCGATCGGCGAGGCCTGGTCGGGCTTCGCGGTGGCCGGCGACCTTGCGATCACGCAGGAGCAGCGCGGTGGCGACGAGCGGGTGGTGGCCTATGACCTCCTGACCGGCCGGGTGCTTTGGAGCCACGCCGATTCCGCCCGCTACGAGACCGTGATCGCCGGCATCGGCCCGCGCTCCACGCCCACGATCGCGGACGGGCGCGTCTTCACGATGGGCGGCACCGGGATCCTGAACGCCCTCGACCTCGCCACCGGCCGCCGCCTCTGGACCCGCAACGTCGTGGCGGAGAACGGCGCGAAGCTCGGGGACTGGGGCAAGAGCTGCGCCCCGCTCGTGCTCCAGGGCCACGTGATCGTGAGCGCGGGGGGAAGCGAGGGACGCTCGCTCGTGGCCTACGACGTGGCTACGGGCCAGCCCGTGTGGGCGGGCGGGAAGGATCGGGCGAGCTACAGCTCGCCGTTCCTCGCCGAGCTGGCGGGCCGATCGCAGATCGTGATCCTCAACCGCGGCAGCGTCGCCGGCCACGACCCGGAGACGGGGGCCCTGCTCTGGGAGCATGCGTGGCCCTCCGAGGACCCGAACGTGGCCGTCCCCGTTCCCCTCGGCGGCGACCGGCTCCTCGCCTCCGCCGGCTACGGCGTGGGCAGCAAGGTCTTCCGCATCGCCGCCGGGAGCGACGGCTCCCTGCAATCGCACCTGGAGTGGGAGAGCCCGCGCCTCAAGTCCAAGTTCGCGAACCTGATCGTGCACCGCGGCTTCGTGTACGGGCTCGACGACGGCGTGCTGACCTGCCTGGATCCCGCGACCGGCGAGCGCAAGTGGAAGGGCGGGCGCTACGGCCACGGCCAGCTCCTGCTCGTGGACGACCTGCTCCTCGTCCAGACCGAAGAGGGCGAGATCGTTCTCCTGGAGGCGAGCCCGGACGGCCCACGCGAGCTGACGCGATTCGCGGCCCTCGAGGGCAAGACCTGGAACCCGCCCGCGCTCGCGGGCACGCTCCTCGCCGTGCGCAACGACCGTGAGGCCGCGGTATACGAGCTGCCCGCCCTCAACTGATCCGCGGCCTCCCGCGGTATCACCATCGATACTGAGGAGTACAATCGTCCTCCGACCTCATCAAGGAGCAGCTCGGGAGTCGAAAGCCGGGAGCCGACAGACCCCTCAGTGGAGGTGGGACGTGCGGCTTGAGCGGGGGCCGGGCCTGACGGTCGCCCTGATCCTCGCTGCAACCTTGTATTCCCCGGACCCATACCGCTCGAAGGTCATCGATCTGTCGGCCGGGACCGACGCAGTGGGAGCTGCCGCCCGGGCCGAGGCCGAAGAGCCGCCCGCCGGCCTGACGCGCGACGACTGGAGCCGGATCCGGCGCTCGATCCCGCAATCCGAGTACCACGCGAGACGGGTGGCGAAGCCCGGTGAGACGCCGGCCCTCCAGGCCCCGAACCGGCGGCAGGCCTACCACACGACATTCCGGCGCCAGGGGATCGAGATCGTCTCGCACGCTCCGGCCGGGGCCTCGTGGCGGTTGGGCCTGTCCGTGACCGGCTACGGCTACGAGGGCGACGTGCGCCCTCTGGAGCCTGCGGAGCCGCAGGCCGAGAAGGAAACGGTGAAGTATCACCGGGGCCGCGTGGCCGAGTGGTACGTCAACCGGCCCGGGGGGCTCGAGCAGGGATTCGAGCTCGAGGAGCCCGCGCCTCGGCGCGGCCGGCCGCTGGTCATCGCGATGGCGGTCGAGGGCGATCTGGACGTATCTGTCGATGGCGACGGCGCCTCGTTCGCCCACCGTTCCGGTGAGACCCTCGTGCGTTACTCCGGCCTCGAGGCCTGGGACGCGGAGCGCCGCCCGCTGCGGTCTCACCTGGAGAGGGCGGACCGGGAGATCCGGCTCGTGGTCGAGGCCCAGGAGGCGCGCTTCCCGGTGACCGTGGATCCCACGTTCGTCCACGAGGCCCAGTTCCTCGGTCCCGGCGGTCCCTTCGGCCAGCCGAACGCCCGATTCGGCACGTCCGTGTCGGTCTCCGGGGACACGGTCGTGGTCGGGGCGCCCTTGGAGGACACACCGGGTGGCGTCGATGCGGGTTCGGCGTACGTGTTCGTGCGCTCGGGGACGACCTGGATTCCGCAGCAGAGGCTCCTGGCCTCGGACGCAGCGGCGGGCGAGCTCTTCGGCTATTCGGTGTCGATCTCCGGGAACACGGTGGTGGTCGGAGCGCCAGTGAGCTTTGTGACGGGGGGCATGGGGCTCGGCGTACGTGTTCGTGCGCTCGGGGACGACCTGGACCCAGCAGCAGAAGCTCCTGGCGTCGGACGGAGCGGCGAACGACCACTTCGGCGCCTCGGTGTCGGTCTCGGGGGACACGGTGGTGGTCGGGGCCAGTGTTGGCGACACCCCGGGCGGTTTCGATGCGGGCTCGGCGTACGTGTTCGTGCGCTCGGGGACGACCTGGAGCCGAGCAGCAGAAGCTCTGGGCGTCGGACGGACTGGTGAACGAAGGCTTCGGCTGGTCCCGTGTCGCTTTCGGGGGACACGGTCGTGGTCGGGGCGCCCTTTGACGGGCGCTGCGCAGACGGGCTCGGCGTACGTGTTCGTGCGCTCGGGGACGACCTGGACCCAGCAACAGAAGCTCACGAACCCGGAAGGGGGGACGTTGGACTGGTTCGGCTACTCCGTCTCTGCTTCCGGCGACACCGTGGTCGTGGGGGCGATCCGCGGCGATACGCCCGGCGGCGTGGATGCCGGCGCGGCGTACGTGTTCGTCCGCTCGGGGACGACCTGGACCGAGCAACAGAAGCTCACCGCCGCGGACGGAGCGGGGGGCGACTGGCTCGGCTACTCCGTCTCGGTCTCCGGGAACACGGTGGTCGTCGGGGTGGTCGGCCAGATCGGCCCGACCGGCGCGTGGGGCTCCGCCTACGTGTTCGTGCGCTCGGGGACGACCTGGACCGAGCAGCAGAAGCTCCTGGCGTCGGACGGAGCGAGTCGAAGATCAATTCGGTGTCTCGGTGTCGGTCTTCGGGGACACGGCCGTGGTCGGGGCGGACTTCGACGATACCCCGGGCGGCGTGGATGCGGGCTCCGCGTACGTGTTCGTGCGCGCGGGGACGAGCTGGACGGAGCAGCAGCACCTCCGGGCGTCGGACGGGGGAGCGAACGACAGGTTCGGCTGGTCGGTGTCGGTCTCCGGGGACACGATCGTCGTCGGGATGCCCTTTGCCGACAGGCAAGGCGTCCAGGGTGCGGGCTCGGCCCACGTGTTCGTGCGCTCGGGGACGGCCTGGACCGAGCAGCAGAGGCCTCGTCGCGTCGGACGCCACCACGACACTTCGGCTGGTCGGTGTCGGTCTCCGGGGACACCCTGGTCGTCGGGGTCGCGCGCGTGTCGGCTCGGCGTACGTGTTCGTGCGCTCGGGAACGACCTGGACCCAGCAGCAGAAGCTCCTGGCCTCCGACGGAGCCGCGGACGACGCGTTCGGCGTCGCGGTGTCGGTCTCCGGGGACACGGTCGTGGTCGGGGCGTCCAATGACGACACTCCGGGGGGCGTCAATGCGGGTTCGGCCTACGTGTTCGTGCGCTCCGGGACGACCTGGACCCAGCAACAGAAGCTCACCGCCTCGGACGGAGCGCCGGAGGAATGGTTTGGCACCTCGGTGTCGGTATCCGGGAACACGGTGGTGCTCGGGGCACCCACGAGCTTTGTGAGCGGGGGTACGGGCTCGGCGTACGTATTCGTGCGCTCGGGCACGACCTGGACCCAGGAGCAGAAGCTCCTGGCCTCGGACGGAGCCGCGGGCGACAGATTCGGCCAGTCCGTGTCGGTCTCCGGGGACACGGTTGTGGCGGGCGCGTACTTGTCTGACCAGACCGCCACCTCGGGGGGCTCGGCCTACGTCTTCGTGCGCTCCGGGACGACCTGGACCCAGCAGCAGAAGCTCCTGGCGCCGTTCGGGGCGGTGACGAGCCAACAGTTCGGCTATGCGGTGTCCGTCTCTGGGGAGACGGCAGTGGTCGGGGACGCCGGGCTTCGTGCATGCGGGCTTCGCGTACGTGTTTGCCCGCGCCGGGACGACCTGGAGCCAGCAGCAGAAGCTCGTGGCGCCGGACGGTGCACCGACCGACTCCTTCGGCTGGTCCGTCGCGGTCTCCGGAGACACGTTCGTGGTCGGGTCAGCTTACGACGACACCCTGGGCGGCGTGGATGGGGGCTCGGCACACGTGTTCCGGGAGCTCCCACCGCAGGCCGACCTCGGTGTGACCAAGACGGACGGCCAGACGACGGCCGTCCCTGGCCAGTCGCTCACGTACACGATCACGGTGTCGAACGCCGGGCCGGACGCCGTCACGGGGGCCACCGTGAGCGACGTGCTGCCTGCCGCATTGCTGGCACCGGCGTGGACCTGCGCGGCATCCCCGGGATCGAGCTGCACCGCCAGTGGCTCCGGCAGTATCAACGACACCATCAACCTCCTCGGGGGCGGGACCGCGACCTACACCCTGGCGGGGACGATCGACGCGTCGGCGACCGGGAGCCTGAGCAACACGGCCACGGTGGCGGCGCCGGGCCTGACCGACCCGAACCCGACCGACAACTCCGCCACGGACACGGACACCCTCACGCCACTGGCGAACCTGGGGATCACGAAAACGGACGGACAGGCGGCCGCGGTGCCGGGCACGCCCGTCACGTATACGATCGTGGCGTCGAACGAGGGACCGAGCCGCGCGAACGGGGCAAGGGTGGCGGACACGGTTCCGGCGGAGATCACGGGCGCGACCTGGACCTGCGTGGGCGCGGGGGGTGGGGCCTGCCCGGGAAACGGTTCGGGCAACATCGACGAAACGGTGAACCTGCCGGTGGGTGGCTCCGTGACGTACAGCCTGACCGGCACCATCAACGCATCGGCGACCGGGAGCCTGGGCAATACGGCCACGGTAGCGGCACCGGGCGGGGTAACCGACCCGAACCTGGCCAACAACTCCGCCACGGACACGGACATCCTGCCGGGCGACGACTACTTCACCCTCGCTCCCTGCCGCGTTGTCGACACGCGCGGCGGTGCTCCCATCGGCGGCCCCGCTCTGCAGGGCCAGCAGACGCGCACCCTTGCCGTGGTCGGCCACTGCGGCATCCCGTCGACCGCGAAGGCCGTCTCGATCAACCTGGCCGTGACCCAGCCCACCGCGGCGGGGAACGTCCGGCTCTTCCCGGCCGGGCAGACGGTGCCCACCGTTTCCAGCATCAACTACGCGGCGGGGCAGACCCGGGCGAACAACGCCATCATCCGGCTCAACGCCAGCGGCGCGATGGCCGCCTTCGTCGGACAGCCCGCGGGCACCACGGTCCACCTGATCATCGACGTCAACGGGTACTTCGAATAGGACTACACCTGGACGTGCTCGCGACCGACGGCAACAACGGATCCCGCGGTTACCGTTCCCCGGTGTCGACCAGGTAGGTGAACAGGCCCTTGGCCACGAGCGTTTGCCCCTGGTGGACTTCGCCTTCCGCCACCACCACCCGTCGTCCGCGCCGGAGGAGGCGCGCGGTGGCCCGGAGTGGCGTCTTGCCGGGTCGGGCCGCACGGAGGAAGTTGACCTTGAACTCGATGCTCACCACGCGGTCGCGGGGGCCGAGATCGGGGACCACGAGGTATACGGCCGCGGTATCCGCGACCGCGGTCAGGACCGCGCCGTGAACAACCCCGCCCTCCTGCGCGAACACACGCCGCGCGGGAACTGAGACGACCACGCGCCTCGGAGTGCAGGAGACAAGGCGGAAACGAAGGAACCCGTTCGCGGGCACGGATGAGAAAGCGGCCCCGAGGGCGCGACCCGCCTTTCTCAACGCGAGCCGAAGCCCAGCTCGATCCTCCCCAGCACCTCGAAGGGCCGCGCCGGAATCGCGGAGACGGAGCCGAAGCCGCGCGTCTCGTACTCCGTCCCCGTCAGGTTCCGGAGGTTGACGGCGGCGCGCAGCCTCCCGACGCGGTAGGAGAGCGCGGCGTCCACGGTCACGTAGCTGCCGATGGAGTAGCGGTTGTCCTCGGATATGAACTGGGAGCTGGCGAAGCGGAGGCCCGCGGCCAGGCCCAGGCCGTTCTTGAACTGCCGCGACGTCCAGAGGTTGCCGATGTGGCGAGGGGCGAGGGGAGCCTGGTTGCCCGAGCGATCGATGACCAGGAAGTCGGTCGGGCCCTGACCGATCTGCACCATCTCCGCGAAGCTCGTGAGCTCGGCGTCGTCGTACGCGTAGGACCCGTAGGCGACCCAGCCCTTGATGGGCTCCGTGGAGACCTCCAGCTCGATCCCGCGCGAGCGCTGGTCGCCCTGCTGGCGGGTGAGGCCGGTGGCGTCGGGGATGGCTATGTTGTTCTTCTGCAGGTTGTAGAAGGCGAGAGTGGCGAAACCCTTGCCGGACAGGAATCCGAGCTTGGCTCCCACCTCCGCTTGCCAGCTCTCCTCGGGATCACGCGGGCCGATCACCTGCGTGGAGGGCGGCGCGAACGCGGTGCCCCCCGAAACGTAGAAGGACAGGTCGCTCCGGGCAGAGAAGACGAGGCCGCCGAGGGGATTGAACTGGGTGTCGTCCCGATTGGTGGCGTTCACCGGGTCGTCGTAGCTGATGGCATCGAGCCGGCCCCCGGCCGTGAGCTGCCACTTCTTGGACAGGGTCATGCGGTCGACGAAGTAGGGAGCGAGAACGTTCGCCGTCGAGTCCCCGGCGAGGCCGAGGGGGGGGACGGGCACGATGGGATAGGCACCGGTATCGACCGGGTCCAGCAGGGGGACGGTGGGAATGAAGGCAACGTCCTGCTTGAAGGGGTCGCGGAGCCAGGTGTACTCGAAGCCGCCGAGCAGGTCGTGGCGCACCGAGCCTGTCTTGAAGGAGACGAGGGCCTCGAGCTGGTCGCCGCAGATCTTCTGGCGGTCGTCCAGGATCGTGAGCACACGTCCGACCTGCAGGCTCCCGTCCGGGAAGGGGAAGACGCCGCTCACCAGCGTGCCCTGGGAGTCCCAGTGCATCTCGGTGTAGTAGAACTTGTTGCGCAGGGTGAAGCGCTCGCCGAGCTGGCGCGCCGCGTCGAAGCGCAGCCGGGAGACGTCCTGGGTCGAATCGTCGTAGGGCGATTGATACGACGTCGTGCGGGGGACGGGGGCGAGCGAGTCGCCCACGAAGGGGATGCCGCTGTCCGGCGACTGGTGGCTCCGAGCGTACTCGAAGTTCACGCTCAGGCGGGTCTTGTCATCCGGGCGCCACAGCAGGGCGGGGTTGATCGCGCCCAGGGAGCCCTCGGGCAGGTCGCGATACTGGTTCGTGCCCTGATAGACCCCGTTCACCCGGAAGGCGAGCGAGCCGTCCTCCTTGGCCACGTTGCCGTCGACCGCGGCCTCGAACGTCCCGAATCGCCCGTAGGTGAGCGACGCATCCGCGAAGTGCTTGCGGACCGGCTGCTTGCGCACGAGGTTGACCGTGCCCGCCAACGAGTTGGCGCCGTAGATGAAGGTCGCGCCCTTCACGACCTCGATCTGACGGACGTTGTAGAGGGGATAGAGCGTCGACTCCGGCTCGCGGACGCCGTCGGCGAGGACGAGCCCGTTCGCGAGCGAATCGAAGCCCCGGATCACGAAGAAGTCGAAGACGCCGAAGCCGGTGCCCACGTTGATCCCGCTCACGTTCTTGAGACCGTCCGAGAGCACGAAGGCGTCCTGGTCCACGAGCAGGCGGCCCGGCACCACGGACACGCTCACCGGCAGGTCCTGCACGGGCACGGGGACCTTGGTCGCGGTGGTGCTGGAGGGCGGTACCGCGGGCAGCTCGGCCTCCACGTCCACGGTGTCCGCAAAGCGCGGGGGCTCCGGGTCGGGGTCCGGTTTCCGTTGGGGATCCTCGGCTCGCAACCGCGCCACCGACGCGAGCGAGAGCAAGACGAGGGCGGCCAGCGGCGACGGCGACATCATTGATCCTCCGCGTCGACAGGGACGACGGTCCTCGGTCCGATGTGAGTGCTCGTCCGATCCGACGAGCCGGCATGCCCGGGAGTTCCGGTCAAAGTATGTGACGGCCGGCCGGGCCCGGGCAAGGCGCTTGGCCGTCCAGATCGTTGAAGGGGGCTCCGCCCGCCCGATGGTACGCTCTGCCCCATGCTCCAGCGCTACTTCGGTCTCGCCGAGCGCAGGACCACGGTGCGGCGCGAGGTTCTGGGGGGCGTCACCACCTTCGCCACCATGGCCTACATCGTGGTGGTCAACCCCGCGATCCTGTCCTTCGCCGGGATCCCGGCGGGACCGGGGACCGTGGCCACCCTCCTCGTCGCCACGTTCGGGACGCTCCTGATGGGCCTCTACGCGAACCGGCCGATCGCGGTGGCGCCCTACATGGGCGAGAACGCCTTCATCGCCTTCGGCCTCGCCGCCCTCGGCGTCTCCTGGCCGCAGCTCCTCGGCGTCGTGTTCGTGAGCGGCCTCCTCTTCCTGGCCCTCACCCTGCTCGGCGTGCGGTCCTGGCTGGCCGAGTCCATCTCCCCGAGCCTGAAGCACAGCTTCGCGGTGGGGATCGGGCTCTTCCTGGCCCTCATCGGTCTCTACGAGACCGGCATCGTGACCAGCGGGGCCGCGGGCCTGCCCGCGTCCGCGCTCGTCGGGCCCGGCGGTCTCCTCCGTGCGCCGGCGGTGCCCCTCAAGATCGGCGACCTGCGGGACCCGCGCGTGCTCCTCGCGGTGGGCGGTGTCCTGCTCATGGCGATCCTGCTCCAGAGGCGGGTGCGGGGCGCCCTCCTCGTCGGGATCGCGGCCGCGGCGCTGGGCGGCCATGCGCTGGGACTCGCGGAGGCCCCGCGCGCGGTGATGGCCCTTCCCTTCAGCGGGGACTACAGCCTGGCCCCGCTCTTCCTGAAGCTCGACGTGCCGGGCGTTCTCCGGATCGCGCTCTTCCCGGCCCTGCTCACCCTCTTCCTCATGGGCTTTCTCGATACGCTGGGGACGCTCGTGGGCGTGGGCGCCGCCGGGGGCATGCTCGACGCGAAGGGGAACTTTCCGGACATCGAGAAGCCGATGCTGGTGGACGCGGTCTCCTGCGTCTTCGCGGGGGTGGTGGGCACCACCACCAGCGGCGCCTACATCGAATCGGCCACCGGCATCCGCGAAGGAGCCCGGACCGGTCTCGCCTCCATCGTCACCGCCGCGCTCTTCGCCCTCTCGCTGTTCTTCATCCCGCTCTTCGAGCCCCTGCAGAAGCTCCACTACGCCTACGCGCCCGCCCTCGTGGCCGTCGGCATCCTCATGACGGGCTCCTTCGCCCGCATCGACTTCGAGGACCTCACGGAGCTCGTGCCCGCCTTCCTGACCATCGCCCTCATGGCCTTCACCTACAACATCGCGAACGGGCTGACCGCGGGATTGCTCGTCCATCCCCTGCTGAAGGCGGCGGCCGGACGCTTCCGCGAGGTCAAGCCGGGCGGGCTCGTCCTCGCCCTCCTCTGCGGCGCTTACTACGTCGTCGGCCTGCCTCACTAGCGTCTTCGCTCGACGCCTAACGCACTGGCGGCGCGCGACTGGAAAGATCGCGGCGAGCGGTCCTGATGTGTCCAGGTCTCCGAGTAGTATCGCGTGCATGGACAATGACCGCCCGCTCGAATCGATCCCGGACGACGTGTTGCTCCTTCGCCTGGCCGAGCTGCTGCAGCAGTCCCGACGTGTCGAGTCCGACCTCGCTGCCCACATCGCCGAGGTGGACGAGCGAAGGCTCTATGCGCGCGAAGCCTCGCCCTCGATGTTCTCCTACTGCACCGAGGTCCTCCATCTCTCGGAGGCCGAGGCCTACCTGCGCATCGAAGTGGCCCGTGCGTCGCGCGAGCACCCGGTCCTTCTGACCATGCTCGGCGACGGCCGTCTTCACCTGACCGGAATCGCCAAGCTGGCCCCCCACCTCACCCGGGAGAACCGTGACGCGCTCCTGAAGCGAGCCACCCATAGGTCCAAACGCCAGATCGAAGAGCTGGTCGCCGGGCTCGCGCCCCGGCCGGACGCTCCCGCGGTGATGAGGAAGCTCCCCGAGAGGAGGACGGTGCCGGCGCCTGTGCTTCTACTCGGTCCCGACCGAGTGGCGGTACCGGTCGTCGAACTCCGTCCGGACGCAGTTGACGGTCCGGCTCCGACCCCGATGGCGCCTACGGTCGTCCAACCTCTGGCCCCTGCTCGGTACAAGGTGCAGTTCACGGCCGGCGCCGAGCTCCACGACAAGCTGGAGCGACTCCGGGCCCTGATGTGGTCTCAGGTGCCCGACGGCGACCTGGCCGCGATCATCGAGCAGGCGGTCAGCGAGAAACTCGAGCGGCTCGAGGCCCGGCGGTTCGCGAAGACGACCACTCCCAGAAGGACGCTCTCGGAGACCAATACCTCCCCCTCCTCGCGCCGCATCCCGGCCGCGGTCCGGCGTGCTGTGTACGAGCGCGACGGAGGCCGATGTTGCTACGTGAACCAGCGGGGTGGACGATGCTCAGAGCGCGGCCGGCTCGAGTTTCATCACCGGCACCCGTTTGGGTTTGGTGGTGACCACAGCTCAAAGAACATCTCCCTGATGTGTCATGCCCACAACGCGTACCTGGCGGCGCACGACTACGGCAGGGAGGCGATGGCCCGATACCGGCGTTCGAGGACCCGAGGCTCAAAGGGGACCGACTCGGCGGCCCACTGATCGATCCCCGGACGGCAGGAGCCTGCGTGGGGGGACCTCCTTGGCGTTCGGCCGCGTCTCTCCCCAGACCCTGAAGTCCGGGATCAACCTGATCAACCCCCTGGCCCGTGTGGTCAAGATGTCGGTCAAGACCCAGGAGACGAAAGAGGTCATGGACGTCCCCTCCAAGGAGGGATTGCCCGTCCAGCTCGAGGTGAGCGCCCTCTACCATCTCGATCCCGACAAGGCGGGGGACGTCTACCGGACGGTGGGGCCCAACTACGAAGCCGTGCTCCTCCAGCCCCAGTTCCGCTCGGTCACCCGCGGCGTCACCGCGGGCTACGAGGCCCGTGCCCTCTACACCTCCGAGAGGGAGCAGCTCGCCCTCACCATCGCAGAAGAGGTGCGCAAGCTCGTGGGGCCGCGAGGGATCACGATCGAGGCCACGCTCAAGGTCGCGGAATCGTCCAACGCGAAGGTTGTGATCGTGGGGGCCGGCAAGGACGGCCTGCCCATCATCCTCGGCGGGCAGTGACGGGCCTCGTACGTCGGGGCACGCGCGAGGCGAACATGGTGGACACGAACCGCCGCTTCCCGCCGTCGCGCGCTAGAACGTGAGGTTGAGTCGGAAGTAGAAGCGGGTCTCGCCCTTCTCCACGAAGCCCCGGCCCACTCCCACCTCTCCCGTGAAGGGCAGGCGGTAGCCGATGTAGGTGTCGACCCCGAGCGCGACCCCCGCGCTCGTCTTCACGTCCTCCAGCCGGAACGTCCCCGTCCAGGCGTTGGCGGCGTCGAAGAACGCGCTGGCGTGGAAGTGCCGGAGGAACACGGGGAGGGTCCGCCATCCCCCCTCCGGGTTGCCGAGGGGAAAGCGGTACTCGACGTTGGCCGCAGTGAAGGCGCGGCCCGAGAACGCGTCGTCCGGGTAGCCGCGCAGCACGGCGAGGTTCGTGCCCACGAGGTCGAAGAGGCTGGAGTCGGGGAAGCCTCCCACCGTGAACGAGCGCGTGAAGCCGGGCTGGCCGCGGGTGAAGCCTCCCTGCCCGCGCAGGAACAGGGTGTCCACCTCCCCGAAGGCGCGCAGGTAGACCTGACCGTCGAGGGTCACCTTGCTGAGCGAGACGTCGGACCCGAAGGCCGGGTCCTCCTTCAGGTAGGCGAGGCGCAGGCGGGTCCCGTCGATGGGCGAGATCGAATAGGGGTACTGCTTCGCGGAGCCCAGGGTCCAGGCCGCCTCCAGCCCGCCCAACTCGATCCGTTCGTTAGGCGCCAGGTCGAGCGTCGTCTGCTGCTCGCGCCGCCAGCCCAGGGAGAGGAACTGCGAGGAGCGGAGCGTCTTGCGCACCGGGAAGGTCAGGCGCGTGGTCACGGTCTGGGTGCGCACGCGCGTCTCCTCCAGCACGTCCGTGGTGTCCTCCCCGCTCAGGAGGAGCGTCGGGTAGAAGCGGTCGTACTGGTAGAAGCCCTGGAAGTTGTAGCGGTCCGACTCCGTCCCCCGCGTGGCGGTGGCGCCCCAGGCGTTGCGGTAGAGCGGGTCCGAGCCGCCGGTGGCGGCGCCGAGCTTCCACTCCCCCCCGCTCGAGTAGGCGACCGGGCTCCAGAAGCGGGGCCAGAGCGTGCCCAGGGCCCGATAGGGCTCGTCCGGCGTCTCCACCCCCGGCACCGCGGGATGCGCGGGCGGGTAGGGATCGACGAAGGGGTCGGCGGTGGGTGCCTTGTCGAGATCCAGGGCCGCCAGGTGCACGTCGTAGCCCCGGGACGAGTAGAAGGCGAACGCGACCTCGTCGCCGGACGGGCTCACCGCCGGGGTGAAAGCTCCGCCCAGCACGTTGGTCAGGCGGACCAGGCGGCGATCCTCGAGCCGGACCGCGTAGAGGTTGGAAGAGCCGCCCCGGTCGGAGCGGAAGACGACGGCCGAGCCGTCGGGAGTCCAGGCGGGCTCGACGTCCTTGGCGCGGTCCTCGGTGAGCGGGCTCAGGCTCCCGCTCGCGACATCGACGAGCACCACGTCCAGCCAGCCTCCCGGGAGCAGCCGCGCCGCGGCGACCGTGTCCCCCCTCGGGCTCCAGCGGGGAGCGCTCCACTGCGTCCCCGGCGCGGACTCCGTCAAGGCCCGGAGCTCCTTGCCGTCGAGCCCCATGAGGAAGAGCTCGCTGCGATCCCCGACGTAGCGGGCGAACACCAGGGTCTTCCCGTCCGGGGAGACGTCGGGGTCGCGGGCCCGCAACCCGCGGCTGAGCTTGCGCACCCGCCCCGTGTCCACGTCCACCGCGCGCAGGTCGCTGCGCACGGAGAAGAAGTGCCGCACCTCCTCCTCTGCGTACACGAGCGTCTTGCCGTCGGGCGTCCAGGCGAGGCCGGTGCCTCCGTTGCGGTCTGCGAGGTGGTGGTCCTCGCTCCCGTCCGGCCGCACCAGGCGAATCGCGGGAAAGCGCGTGAGGCTCCGGCTCGAGTACGCGATCCAGGCGCCGTCCGGGCTGAAGCGGGGCTCGTTCTGGCGAACGCCGCGGGTGGTGAGGGCTCGCGACTCGCTGAGCCCGTGGCGGCGGAGCCCCTCTGCCTCCTCCGCGAAGGCGGTGCGCGACCGATCCGTCCACGCCCGCCACTGCGCGTGAAAGGACGAGCCCGTGACCTCGCGGGCCGTGAGGTCGTCGAGGTAGGGGATGATCTTCCCCGACTGCTTGCGGGCGAGGGCGGGCATCACGTCCTCGCCGTCGGTTGTGGTGAGCGCCCGCAGGAAATCCTCTCCGAAGAGGTAGGGGGCCTGGCCGCTCGGCCAGGGATCGAAGCCGTAGGTGGCCTGGTCCTCGCGGAGGAAGCGCCCCTCGAGCGCGGACATGCGCAGGACCATGCGGGAGTCCGGGTTGCGCCCGCGTCCGAACGCAGTCCCCTGCGTCTCCTCGTAGGTGGCGAGGCCCTCGATGAGCCAGGTCGGGGTGAGGACGTTCGGGAACAGGAACGGGGCCCGTCCCAGCAGCTTCCGTCCGAAGCCGATGACCCCGCGCGCCTCGTCCAGGTGGACGATGTGGGCGAGCTCGTGGGTGAGAACCAGCCGCAGCCAGCCTTCGTGGTTGCCGAAGTCGTCGCTGCCGTCGGGAGCGACCATGCGCACGTTGACCACCGGATAGGGGAGCGGCGTGGCGAAGCCGTTGGGATCGTCCTCGTTGTCGGCGAGCACGATCTGCACCCGGCCCACCCGATGCCCGTAGCGCGCCTCGTGAAGCTCCAGGATCTCGGTGGCGAGGGCGACCGCCTCGCGGGCCTCGGCTTCCAGTCCCTGGTGGTAGTGCACGCTGACCCGGTCGTTCCTGAGGGTCCGGAACCGGTAGCTCGGAGGGAAGGAGGCGGCCTCCGTGGTCGCGGCCAGGAGCAGCAGGAGGAGGGAGAGCCGGCGGGGGGACAGCGTCATTCGGCAGGTCCGAGGGTAACATGCGGCCCGCTCCATCCGCGAGGTGCCCGAATGACTTCCTGCCCCGTCCCCCGGCGTGCGCTCTTCCAGCTGTCCGCGACCGCCGCGCTAGGCGCGGCCCTCCCCCGAGCGACGCCCGCCGCGGCCGAGGAGCTGCCCCCTTCCCTGGCCGCGCTCCGGCCGCTGACCGAGGGCGTCCTTCCGATCAGCGTCGACGAGCGGAGGGCCCGCCTCGCCCGGGGGCAAGCGCTCTTGCGCGAGACCGGCCAGGACGCATTGGTCATGGCGACCGGAAGCAGCCTCGAGTACTTCACGGGCGCGGTCTGGGGCCTCTCCGAGCGCTTCTTCGGCGCGGTGCTCACCCGTGAGGGAGACCCCGCGTGGGTGACGCCGGCCTTCGAGAAGGAGCGCGCGCTGGAGCAGATCAAGGTCGGGGCGGACGTGCGGGTCTGGGAGGAAGACCAGTCGCCATCCGCGCTCGTGGCGGCAATCCTGCGCGATCGCAAGATCGTGGCCGGGCGGGTGGGAGTGGACGAGGCGATGCCCTTCGCCTTTGCGGACGCGCTGGCCAAGGCCGCCCCCGCCCTGCGCTTCGAGAGCGGCACTCCGGTCACCTCCGGGTGCCGGATCGTCAAGGACGCCCACGAGATCGCGATCATGAAGCGGAGCTGCGAGATCACGGTCCGCGCCCACCGCGCGGTCTTCGCCGCCCTGCGCGAGGGGATGACGCAGTCGGAGGCGTCGGCCCTCGCCGTCCAGGCCCATCAACGGCTGGGCGTGCGCGGAGGCGCGCTCGTGCTCTTTGGCCCCGACGCCGCCTTCCCCCACGGCACCACCCAGCCGCGCCCCTTGAAGCCGGGCGACGTCGTGCTCATCGACGGCGGGGGTGATCTCTTCGGCTACGCGAGCGACATCTCGCGAACCCTCGTCTTCGGGGCGACGCCCACCGACCGCCAGCGGCGGATCTGGGACCTCGTGCGCGAGGCCCAGGAGGCGGCGTTCCGGGCGGCACGGCCCGGGGTCGAGTGCCAGGCGGTGGACGCGGCGGCGCGGAAGGTCGTCGAGGACGGCGGGTTCGGGCCGGGCTACCGCTACCTCACCCACCGGCTGGGCCACGGCATCGGGATGGACGGCCACGAGTACCCGTACATGGTGCGGGGGAACACGAACCGCCTGCGCCCGGGCATGTGCTTCACGGACGAGCCGGGAATCTACGTCTACGGCGAGCTGGGGATCCGCCACGAGGACGTCCTGTTCGTCACCGAGGACGGCGTGCAGAACATGACGAAGTGGTCGGGCACCCCGGAGGAGCCGGCGGTCGTCTAGAATGAGCGCTTCCGAGGAGGAACGCATGAAGGTCTTGCGCAGCGCACTGGGTCTCGGACTGCTCGCCGCGGCCGTCCCCGTGATGGCCGCCGAGCACGGCGCCCAGCAGGTCGACCAGGCTTGGGTGAAGGCCGCCAACGCCAACGACCTCGAAGCCACGGTTTCGCTCTACGCACCGGATGCCGTGGCCTACTTCCCCGACGGTGACTTCAAGGGCAAGGACGCCATCCGCAAGTCCTGGGCCGACTTCTACGGCACCTTCACCCTCAAGGACGTCAAGGTGGACTCGACCTACGAGACGACCGGAGACACGTCGGTGGGGTGGGGCTACTGGTCCCTGACCGCCGTCCCCAAGAAGGGCGGCGAGGCGATCCTGATGAAGGGCCGCGCGACCGTTCTCGCCAGGAAGATCGGGGGGAAGTGGCTGTACGTCGTGGATCACGCCTCGGTGCCGCTGCCTCCACCCCCGCCGGCCAAGTAGTACTCGACTCCGCGGTGCCCGCGAAGCCGACGCCGGATCTTGTTCGTGTGTCCTCGCTCTTTACCTACCCGGTGAAGTCGTGTGGCGCCCTTGCTCATGACCAGCTCGCTTTCGACGCCCGCGGACCCCTGTGGGACCGCCGCTGGATGGTCGTGGATCCCCAGGGGCAATTCCTCACCCAGCGCCAGCTTCCCCCCCTTGCCGTGGTGCAGCCGGCCCTCGACTCCAGGCACCTCGTTCTCCGCGCCCCCGGGCAGAGCGAGATCCGCCTGCCCCTTCGCCGCGCCCGCCTCGAGAGCCGACTCGTCCGCGTGTGGGACGACGACTGCGAGGCCTGGGACGAGGGCGAGGAGGCCGCCCGCTTCTTCTCGGAGCACCTGGGGACCCCGGCCCGACTCGTGCGGATGGCGGAAGGGTTCGTGCGGCCCGTGGACCCCGACTACGCCCCCCGGCCCGCGCAGACCGGGTTCGCGGACGCTTTTCCCCTGCTCCTCGTGTCGGAAGCCTCGCTCGAGGAGCTGAACCGTCGGCTCGCGGAGCGCGGCCACCCGAGAATCCCCATCGACCGCTTCCGCCCCAACATCGTGCTGACGGGGTGTCGCCCCTTCGCCGAGGACGAGTGGAAGGCGATCCGGATCGGACGGATGACGCTGGACGTCGTCAAGCCCTGCGCCCGCTGCGTCACCACCACGGTCGACCAGTCCCAGGGTGCGGTGAAGGAGCCCCGGGAGCCGCTCGCCACCCTGGCCACGTTCCGCCTCCGCGACGGCCAGGTCCTGTTCGGGCAGAACGCAATCCACCGCGGCCGGGGGCGACTCGCGGCGGGGGGTCGGGTGACGGTGCTCGGCTGAATCGGGGCGCGTCGTCCGCGCGTCACTCCTGGAGCGCGCGCGACGGCTCCACCGACATCACGCCGCGGGCCGCCATCAACGCGGCCGCGCATCCGGCAAGCACCAACGCCCCCGCGGCGGCGGCGCTGAACAGCCAGCCCGCCTCCCGCAGCTCCGGGAGCAGCGCCTGGAGGGCCGCGCCCGCCGCGCCCGAGCCGAGAACCCCGGCCAGCGCGCCCACGACCACGGCCTTCAGGCTCGTCGAGGCGACCGTCCACCACACGCGTGACCGACCGCCGCCCAAGGCGAGGCGCAGGCCGACCTCGCGCGTGCGCTCCGCCAGCGAACGCGCGGTCACGCCGTACGTGCCGATCGTCGCCAACAGCAGACCGAGCAGCGCATAGCCGGTCACGAGCAGGGCCCGGAACCGCTGCGGACCTAGCGAGTCGTGCAGGAACGATTCGAGCGTCACCACGTTCGCGAGCGGCTGGTTCGGGTCCACCCGCCAGACCGCCTGCTTGATCGCCCTGATGAAGCCGGAAGGATCGGCGGCCGTCCGCACCACGAGACTCACGGGCAGGGGCGACAAGCCTGCCTGGAGAAACGGCGTGTAGAGCGTGTCTCGCGGCGCCTCGTCGATGCTGACGTCCCGCACGTCCTCGACCATGCCGATGACGATCGCCCATTCCTTGGTGGTCACGCCCCGTTTCACCCGGCGGCCGAGCGGATCCTGGCCCGGCCAGAACCTCTGGGCGAAGCTCCGGCTCACGATCGCGACCGACTGCGAGCCCACACGATCGGTGTCCTGGAAATCCCGTCCCTTGATGACGGAGATCCGCATGGTCCGAAAGTAGCCGGGCGTGACCCGCCGGGATTGAATCCGGTAGGGCGCCCCGTCGGGCGTCGGCCGGTCCTCGACGAAGCCGAGCGACTGCGCGCCGGCCTGGCCGGCTACGAACCAGTTGAGGGTCGTGCTCGCGCCCACGATTCCCGGAGTCTCGCGGAGCCGATTCACGACCTCCTCGACGAACGCGGTTCGAGACTCCGAGGTCGGCAGCGCGATCTCCGACAGGCGGAGTCGTGCCGTCACCACGTTCTCGGGATCGAAGCCGGGGGCGATGCGGGAGGCCCGCTGGAAGGTCGCGACGACCAGGGCCCCCGACGACAACAGGACGATGGCGAGCGCGGTCTGCGCGATCACGAGCGCGATGCGCAGGCGCGAGGCGGAGCGACCGCCGATCGCCCGACGGGCCCCCGTGGTCAGATCTGCGGCGAGCCCCGGCCGGGCCAGGCGCAGCGTCGGTACCGCCACCGCGGCCGTCATGACGGCGGCGGCAATGCCGAAACCGCAAAGGACGACCCGCCAGTCCGTAGCCAGCTGCCCCGGGGGGAGGAGAGCGGAGGGATCGAGCGCCAGGAGCGCAGGCACGAGCCAGGACGCGGCGAGCACGCCGGCGGCTCCGCCGGCAAGGGCCACCCCCAGGCTCTGCCAGATCTCGGAGCTCGCGAGATCGAGACGTGAGCCGCCCAGCGCCGCGCGCACCGCGAAGTCGCTCCTCCGGAACATCACGTCGGCCAGCGTCAGGTTCGTCAGGTTGGCGGCGGCGATCAGGGCGAGGCCCATGACCGCGGCGAGCAGCATGAGGATGGTGGGGCGGCGCGAGCCGTACTGGGCTTCCCTCAAGCCGAGGGCGCCCAGCTTCCAGCCGTTGTAAGCTTCCGGGACCTCTTCGGCCACCCGCGGGAGCACGGCGTTCAGCTCGCCCGTCGCCTGCGCCTCGGTGACCCCCGGACGCAACCGGCCGATCGTCTCCACCCCGCTGAAATAGGGATTCGGCTTCCGCAGATCCAGCGGTGTCCAGAACTCCGAACGCGCGTATCCCGGCTCGAAGCCGGGCCTCGCGACTCCCACGATCGTGTGGGGCTCGCGGTCGACGACGAGGACGCGCCCCACCACCGCCCGATCTCCCCCGAATCGACGCAGCCAGAGCCCGTGGCCGAGCACCACCACCCGGGCTCCCGTCGCAAACTCCGTTTCCGTGAACGTCCGGCCGACGATGGTGTCCCCGCCCAGGAGGGTGAAGAAGCCGTCGGTCACCCCGCCGGCGAGGATGCTCTCCGGCTCGCCGTCCCCGGTGACACTGCGGTCGTTGGGGAAGATTCCGACGAACGCGTCCATCGTCCGCATGGACTCCCGCAGGCGCACGAAAGCCAGTGCGTCCAGCGAATCCGCATCGGCGAACGAGGAGGTCCCCGGCGGCTGGAAGTACACCTTCACGAGCCGCCCGGGATCGGGAAACGGCAGGGGCCGGAGAAGGGTCGCGTTGGCCACGGAAAAGACCGCGCTCACCGCCGTGACCACGACGGTCACGGTGAGGCCGCGCGCGATCGTGAGCCCCCTCCGCTTCGCGAGGGTCCGCAAGGCCACCTTGAGTGATCCGGAGGTCATGCGATTGAAGATAGGTCGGCGAGTGTGGCGGGAACAGATCCAGAAAGACCGCCGTCCGACCGGTACAGCGTGAGGGGTCGGCGGCGCGGGCGCGCGCCGGCTACAGGAGCTGCGACAAGGTGCCCAGTACGGGCTCGAGAACGGCGAAAGGATGGCCGCAGGCCAGGCGCACGCAATTGCGGTACTGCCGGGTGGGCGAGAAGGCCACTCCGGGAAGCAGCCGGATGCCGACGGCCGCCGCTCTCCGCTGGAGCGCGAGGGCGTCGCACCCGTCGGGCAGCTGGATCCAGAGCACGAAGCCGCCTTCGGGCTGGCTCACCCGCGTGCCTTTCGGGAAACGCTGGAGGATCTCCTGCCGTGCGGCTTCGATCGTCTGCCCCAGCACGACCCGCAGCCGTTTGACATGACGATCGAAGGCGCCCGATTCGAGGAACTCGGCGAGGGCGAGCTGGGGCAGCCGGGCTTCGGCGATGCTCGTGAACGACTTCAACCGCTCGACCTCGGCCTGCCATCGGCCGGGGCTGGCCCAACCCAGGTTGAACCCCGGCGCCACGTAGTGCGCGAAGGACGAGCACTGGAGTACCACCCCCGCCGAATCGAAGGCCTTCAGGGGGCGGGGGCGCTGGCCGCTGAAGACGAGCTCGCCGAACGGGTCGCCTTCGATGATCGGGATGTCGTGCTCGGTGGCGAACGCGACGAGCGCGGCCTTGCTCTCGTCACTGGCGCAGTCACCGAGAGCGTTGTGGCAGGTGGCCTCGACCAGCAGCGCCGAGACGCGGTGCTTGCGGACGGCCTCGGCGAGCAGGGCGAGGTCGACCCCCTTGCCGATCGAGTGCGGGATCTCGACGGCGCGAAGCTGGAACGTCTCGAGCGCCTGGAGGAACTCGTAGCAGCCGGGGCTCTCGACCGCGACCACGTCTCCGGGCCGGGTGACGGCCCGCAGGGTCAGGCTCAGGGCCTCGGTGTCGCCCGCGGTGACGACGATGCCCTCCGGGGAGGCGCTGGCGCCCCGTCGGAACATGAGCCGGGCGATCTGCCGGCGAAGGCGGAGGCTTCCGCGCGGGTCCTCGGCCCGCACCGCGGCGTCGTCGAAGGCCGAGAGGGCCATTCGCAGCGATCGGTTGAGGCGCTGGCGCGGCAGCAGCGACGGGTCGATCACCGCGGGGCCCAGATCGACCTTCTGCACTCGGTCCGGCAGGGTCGCGCCCAGATCGCCAAGCCGGACCGGTACCGGGCCCCCGACTCTGGCGATGACGGCGGGAAGCGGTCCGTCGGGCAGCGGCGCACGGCACACGTAGAAGCCGGACTTCGGTCGGGCCCGCACGTAGCCCTGGCGCTCGAGCCATAGATAGCAGGCCACCGCGGTGGCGGCGCTGACCCGGTGGGCCTCCCGAAGCTGGCGTATCGAGGGCAGGCGGTCGCCGACCCGGAGCACGCCCGCCTTCATCTGGCGCTCGAACGTCTTGGCGAGCCGCAGATACTTCGGCGCGGCGTCGCTCCGCACCTCGGCGAGTGCCGCGGGGGCCATGTCCGACTGTACACCCTGACGGCCGAGGCTAGAACGTCCCTGAACCATCCCGAGCTACTGCCTGCCCACCGCCGCCGCCGATCCCCGTCAGATTCAGCTAGGCTTGAGGGCGAGCTTTCTCGGCGGGAGGGACAGGTGGGAGGCACAACGATCCGCGAATTGGTGATCGGGCTGGCTCTGATGACGCCGCGCGTGGTCTTGCCGGCCGACGAAGCCAAGCCCACGCGCGTCGTGGGGTGGGTGAGCGATGGCCACTGCGGCGCCGCGCACATGAAGCCGGGAGGAGCGGCCTGCGTCCGCAAGTGCATCGCGGGCGCCGTGCACGTCAACCCCGACTGGAAGCCCGGGGGCATGGTCTTCGTCACCGAGGACAAGCAGCTCTGGCTCGTCGACAACCCCGACGCGCTCTGGGGTCACGAGAGCCAGCAGCTCGAGATCCAGGCGGCGGTGAACGCCGAGAAGAAATCGCTCAAGGTCGCCAAGGTCGTACGGGTCCTCCAGAAGTGATCCGATCGGTTTCCTGACCACCTTGTTGCCGACCTCGGTCGTGCTGCTCCCCCCCGTCCTGCTCGTTCTCGCCGCCTGCGGCGGGGGAGGATCTTCCGCCACCAGCCCCGTGGCGTCGCCCGCGGCCGATCCCGATCCCCTTCGTGCCGATGGCGCGGCGGCCGGCCGCTGGATCGGCGCGGCCATCCAGTCGCGCCTCCTGGGCGAGCCCGCCTATGCGCGGACCCTGGCCCGCCACTTCGATTACGTGACCGCGGAGTGGGAGATGAAGTGGGACCCCACCGAGCCACAGCCCGGCGTCTTCAGCTTCGAGGGCGCCGACGCGATCGTGGCCTTCGCCGAAGCCAACGGCATGCGGGTCAAGGGACACGCTCTCCTCTGGCACCAGGCCCTGCCCGATTGGGTGGGCGCGCTCTCGCCCGAAGCGCTCCGGGCCGCGATCGAGACGCACATCCGCACCCTGGTCGGCCGGTACCGCGGGCGTATCGTGGCCTGGGACGTGGTGAACGAGGCGGTGGCCGAGGACGGATCGGGGCTGCGGGACACCGTGTTCCGCCAGAAGCTGGGCGAGGGCTACCTGGACCTGGCCTTCCGGACGGCCCACGAGGCCGACCCCGACGCGCTGCTCGTCTACAACGACTACGGCGCCGAAGGAGGGGGCCGGAAATCCGACGAGGTCTTTGCACTCGTGCGCCGCCTGCGGGAGCGCGGGGTACCCGTGGGCGGCGTCGGGCTCCAGATGCACGTGGTCGCCCAGAACCGCCCGCCCGGCGGGGAGATCGCCGCGAACATGCGTCGCCTCGCGGAGCTCGGCCTCGTGGTGAACGTCAGCGAGATGGACGTCCGCATTCGGGACGTTGCGGGCGACAACCGGAGCCGCCTCGACGTGCAACGGCGCGAGTACGAGGACATCGTGGCGGTGTGCGTGGTGGAGCCACGCTGCCACGCCGTGACGTTCTGGGGCTTCACCGACCACTATTCCTGGATCGACTCCTTCTTCGGACCGGACGATCCCCTGCTCTTCGACGACGCCTACGTGGCGAAGCCCGCCTTCTTCGGCGTGCAGGACGCCTTGCGCCGGCACTGATGCCGGACGAGAGAGAACGGAGACTCCCGATGAAGCCCATGACCTTCGCGGCAATGCTGGCCGCCCCGCTCGTGTCCCTCGTCTCCGCTCCCGCGGGAGGCCACGAGCCGCCGCCGCGGAAGTCGGGCGATCGGGCTGGGCTCGACGCGACTTGGCTAGTTGCAGGCCCTTCCGCCCTTGTAGGGCACGTGTTCCTCCAGCGCGGCGAGCTCTGCATTGGTCAGGCACTCGTTGTCCGTGGGGTCCAGCTCGCACGACCGCATGGACTGGGCCCGGGCATACCAGTCCACCGCGGCCTTGACGTGTGCAGACCTTGCCCTCTTGTCCTCGACCTTGTTCGCGTCGGAAGACACAATGCCACAGGGCAGCGGCAGCAGGATCCTGAGGACGTTGGGGTTCTCGTACGGCACTGACTCTTTGAGCTGCTGGGCAAAGTCTCTGAACCACTGATCGGTCGTGGACGCGACTCGTTGGGTCGTCACCGAGAGCTGTTTGTTCAGGTTCTGGAAGTCCAGCTTGTGCTGGGGAAAGAACGCGTAGCGGGCCGGCGCGAGAGGCGACTCAGGCAAGCCGCCCCTCGCTCTAGCCTCCATGGCGATGAGCATGCTACCGCGCAGGCCGATGATCTGATCCTGGAAGTCGGCGAGCGCCACACCCGCAAGACCCGAACGGGCGTCGAAACTGCCGGGATTGCGCAGAACCTCCTCCACGTCGCCCTGCAATGTTGTCAAGAACCAGTAGTAGTCGGCCACCACTGCGTCGACTTCCTTGGCCCGGGCCGGCAAGGCGACCGCTGGCGGCCAGTCGGCGAGGGAGGTGTAAGCGGTGACTTCCATGGCATGGAACTTGGGGTCGGCGCCGGCCTCTGCGGCGAGCCCCTCCAGCTTCTTCTTGAGGTCTTCGCGGGACGTCGGGATCGTGCCCCCGCCGCCGCCGACCTGAAGGTAGTGAATCGTCAGGTCGGCGTTGTTGAGCGCTTCGGTGCGGGCCTTGCCCACGTCCGCGCCCATCTCGGTCGGCCCGTAGCTCGCCTTGATCGCCACTTTGATCTGGTCGCGCTTCGCCGCGTCCTTTACTCGAAACTGGATGGTGGAGAGCAGCTCCGCACCGCTGTAGATCGCCGAGACGAAGCTGTCGCCACAATGCTTGCGAAACTCGCGGACGTCTTTCGTCCTGAGCAGCCGCTGCGCCCACGGCTTGAGACGCACGGCATCGCCGCCGACCTCCTCGCCGACAGACGGACCGTCCGTCGACGACCCTCGCTCGTCCACTTCCGGAAACGCCTTGCGCGCCTGTGCCGGCCGGTTGGGAGGGCCGGCGAACATGACGCCATTCTCCACCGTGGCCTCCAGCATCAGGGTGGTGGCGTTGGACCTCACCGTGGCCTCCCGTGCAAACGAGGCCCGCGCGCTGCCCGAGGCAAACATGGTGTTGACCGAGACCGCGGCGTCCACTCCGAGACTCTCCATGATCTCCGACTGGTCGGACACCTCCCGCATGCGGAGCGTCGCCACCTGGCCGGTTTCCTTGACCGGTGCGAACGCGACACAGCGGTTGGCGACCACCTCGGCACGGGCGGTGTCCCACGCGAGACCGAGCTCGACGCCCGAAGCGGGGACGTCGACGCGCCGGGGCACGTCGATCCGCCCGGAGAAGCCGGACTCCCGGGCCTCGGCGCCCCGACCCCTCGCATCGTGCGCCGTATCGCCGGTCGGCGAGCAAGCCGTCGTCGCGAGCAGCAGGAGGCAGAAGCGCTGAGGAACGCCGCGAGTCCTTCCCTTCGGCTCCATGCGCTCGTCTCTGTACGAGAGATCATAGGCCATATTCTGGAGGGGTCGTGGCGCTTCCGGAGCCGGACGCCTGGGGCCGGGTCCGGCTCCGCTCGACTGATCAGCTCGCGGCCGACGCCGCGGGGGCGGAGGGGACGCCCGCGGGCGCCGGCTCCCCCACCACCACGCGGTTCCGGCCCTGCTCCTTGGCCCGGTAGCAGGCCGCGTCGGCGCGGGTGAGCAGGTCGTCGGGGGCGACCGGATAGGCGCTCGTCCCCGACGTGCCCAGGCTCGCTGTCACCGTCACCGGCGGGGAGATCTCGCTAGCCAGGAAGGTCCGGTCCGCGATCGCCGCCCGCACGCGCTCGGCGAGCGAGAACGCGTCGTCGGCCGCGGTGTGGGAGAGGAGGACGACGAACTCCTCGCCCCCCCAGCGGAAGAGCAGGTCCGTCTCGCGGATCACCGACTGGACGCGCAGGGCGAGCTGTTGGAGCACGCGGTCGCCAATCTCGTGCCCGAGGCGGTCGTTGATCGCCTTGAAGTGGTCCACGTCCAGAAAGACGACCGCGATCCCCTGCCCCAGTCGCCGGCTGCGGTCCGACTCGCGGGGGAAGAGCTCGTAGAAGGCGCGGCGGTTGAAGCAGCCGGTCAGGCTCTCGCGCCGGGCCAGCCCGCGCTGGCGCTCGCTCATGCGCGCGAGGGCGGTGGAGAAGACGCCGGTGGCGAGGATCAGGGCCGCCACGAGGAGGCCGAGGAAGAACTGGATCTCGAAGAGCCGCGGCCGCAGGAGCTCCCCGCTCAGGGTCGTCGTCCCCGGATCGATGTCGAGCGAGCCCTGGAGCATTCCGATCCCCACGAAGACGAGGACGCCCATGAGGGTGAAGACGAGGAAGGCGAGGAGCGCGGTCCGGGTATAGGTGACTTCGCTACGGGGCGAGGACGCGAGCTGGCGATCGAGCCAGGCGCGTACCGGCGCCCCCAGGAAATAGAGGAGCGGCGCGACCACGAGCAGCGTCTGCAGGAAGTCGCCGATCACCCACCCCCGCCAGATCCGCTGCCCGGTGAGGAAGTCGAGCCCGAGGGCGGTGTTCCAGATGACGACGGCCAGCGAGGAGGTGATGGGGGCGATGACGGCCACCGCGAGGAGGCGCCGCAGGTCGCGCCCGCGCCGCAGGTCGGGCGCGATGTTCAGCGTCACCATCGATCCCCAGAAGATGAACGTCTCGATGGCGCCGGCGAGAGCGAAGAAGACGCTGGTGGGCCAGGCGATCCCGCTCCAGAGCGCGCTCGCGAGGTTGCCGAGATACGCGGGCACGAGCCCCCACGTCGGCCCCAGCCAGATCGCACAGAGCAGGCTGAGCACCAGGGGCGGGAAGATCGTGAGGTCGAAGCGGAAGGCACCCAGCCGGACCTCGATCCCGTTCCAGCCCAGGGCCACGTTCAGCACCCCGGTGAGGATTGCGGTCGCGTTCACGAGCAGCCAGAGGGCCAGGATCCGCCGCATTCCCGGGTTCGTGCCGCACTCTCGGAGCCGGGTGAGCGGCCACCAGGTGGGTCCGCGATACCCTTCCGCGTCGAGTCCGGCCACGGCCCTGACCGGCTCGAAACGGGGGGGGCCCGTGGCCAGGAGGGAGGGATCGCTCATGAGCGAGACCCATTCTAAGGCCAGCTCCCCGACCGGAAGCACCCCCGGCCGGAACGGGGCTGGGCGGGCGCGTTGTAGGATGCGGCGGAGGGAAGCGGGTGAGCGAGGCCCACGAGGAGCCCCTGAACGTCTACGACGCGCAGGGGCGCGTGATCGGGGCCCGGCCCCGCGCGGAGGCCAAGCGCTCCGGCCTCGCGGTGGGTGCCATCAACGTCCTCCTCGCCAACCCCCGCGGCGAGATCCTGCTGCAGCGCCGTCCCTCCGACAGGGAGAACGGCGGGCTCTGGGACAAGTCGGTGGGCGGCCACGTGGGGGCGGGCGAGGACTTCGACGCCACCGCGGTCCGCGAGGCGGGGGAGGAGCTGTTCGACGACGGCCGATCGCCGCGAGTCGTCCTCGTCGCGGGCGAGGAGGCGCTCCGGGCGCCGACGGCCCCGGATGTGCGGGAGGTCGTCGTTTTCTGGCGGGCGTCCCTCCAGCTCAACCTTCGCGACGTGCGCCACGCCCCGGGCGGGGGCGGCCGCAACGTCCTCTATCACGTGGCGGTCTACCTCGGGCGCACCGACCTCCCGCTCGCCGAGTTCCGCCCGCAGAGAAGCGAGATCGCGGAGCTGCGTTACGTTTCCGTGAGCGAGGTCGACGACCGGCTCCTGCGGGGCGAGCTCGCGCCGAACATGGCCTTCCTCTGGCTGAGCCACGGCCACCGGCTCCTGCGGCCCGGCGCGCTAGAATAGAAGGATGGCCGGGACGACGTGGGACCTCGTGCGCCGGGCGCTCGCGTCGCGGGCGCCCGCGCGCGTCGCGGATGCCGTCGGCACGCGGGCCGCCGTGGCCGTGGTACTGCGCGAAGCATCCTCGGGCTTCGAGGTCCTCTTCATCCGCCGCGCGGAGGCGGACGGCGATCCCTGGTCGGGCCAGATGGGCTTTCCCGGAGGGCGCGCGGAAGAGGGGGAGGACCTCTTGTCCACCGCGGTGCGGGAGACCCGGGAGGAGACCGGGATCGACCTCGCCGCCCACGGGGAGATCCTCGGCTCGTTGGACGAGGTGCGCGCCATGGCCCGCATGCGTCCGATGGACCTCGCCATCACTCCCTACGTCTTCCGCCTGGAAGGCCCTGCGGTCTTCGTTCCCAACGCGGAGGTGGAGAGCCTGCACTGGCTGCCTCTCGACGAGCTCACGAGCCCGATCCGGCAGTCCATGATGGACTACGCGCACCAAGGCACGCCCCTCCAGTTTCCCTGTCTCCGCTTCGACGACGTGGTGATCTGGGGCCTCACGTACCGCATGTTCATGAGCTTCCGCGAGCGGCTCGAGGCCTCTGCGGTCACGCCTCCGGCAATCTCCCAGGATCTCGCGCGCTAGGAGCGCGATGGCCGATCTAATCCGACTGGTGCGCGAGCCGATCGACCTCGGGGCGCTCCAGGCCACGGCCCCGTCCGACGGCGCCCTCTGCCTCTTCGTGGGGGTCGTGAGGAACGAGAACGCGGGCCGCCCCGTGCGCTATCTCGAGTACGAGGCCTACGAGGAGATGGCGCTGCCCCTCATGCAACAGATCGCCTCCGACGCCCGCCGCCAGTGGCCGGTGACCGAAGTGCGCCTGGTGCACCGCCTGGGCCGTCTGGAGGTCGGCGACCCCAGCGTGGCGGTGGCCGTCGCCTCCCCCCACCGTGCGGAGGCGTTCGCGGCCTGCCGCTACGCCATCGACACCCTCAAGGCCCGGGTGCCGATCTGGAAGAAGGAGTACTACGCGGATGGCTCGGCCTGGCTCGAAGGCCCGAACACGTCCGGCGCCGAGATCTGAACGGCCGTCTGAACGTCACCACCAGAGACCTGCCCCGTTGCCTGCCCTCGCTAAGAAGCCCCTCCGGGGTATACGGATCGCCAACCCCGGTGACATCAAGGTGTATGTTACCGACGTCGTCCTTGAGGTGATGGATGCCGGCGACCGCAGGATCCTCCAGTAGCGTTCGCTGCGTGCGTGACGAGTACCAGGCCGAGGTGACCCATGTCCAACAGGCCGACTGTGTTGAGCGAGTTCCACTCGCTGTACTGGCGTCTCTGGCCTTACGTCATGACGGCGATGGGCGTCGTGGTCGCGTTGGCATCCATGGTCGAGGGCAGGCTACTCATGGCGTGTGGCGGGCTGTGCGCGAGCGCCTGGGGTCTCACCGATCTGGCGGGGCGCTTCGGTCGGGGCGGCGACGCAGCCCGTAGCGCCGGAATCGTCTGCGGGAGTCTGACGTTACTCATCTTTCTTGGGGACCTGTTCGCAAGGTGGTACGCGCTTCTTCGCCCGGGGAGGTAGCGGCGGCCTGAGCACGCCGTTGTTTTCCCACACTTGAGAGCGGGGCGGCCGGGCTGACGGAGGTTTACCAACAACGCATAGTGGACGGCGTCCGGAGTGAAGTCACTCAGTATAGGATCGCTTCGCTCGAGCTCGACCCAGAGGTCTGGCGAAACAACCGGATGCGGCGGTTGGACACGCAAAGGGGGCACCGTGAAGACCTTGGCCTACACTGAGATGCGGTTCAAGACCATCGACCAGTACCTTGCCGCCGTGAGCAATGACAAGCAAGCCGCCCTTCAGAAGCTCCGCAAGGCCATCAAGGCGGCAGCGCCAAAGGCCGAAGAGTGCATCAGCTATCAGCTCCCCGCTTTCCGCCTTGAGGGAAGGGTGCTCGTGTGGTTCGGCGCGTGGGCGAACCACTGCGCCTTCTACCCGGGTTCCACCGCGGTGGAGGCGCACGAGCACGAGCTCAGGGACTACGACACCCGCAAGGGCACCATCCGCTTTCAAGCGGACAATCCGCTACCGGCGACCCTGGTGCGAAAGCTGGTCAGAGCGCGGATCGCAGCGGACGCCCGTTGATCATGCGCACGATCTTGCCTAGCCTGCTTGTGTCTGCGTTCATGCTGCTCACCCCGCAATCGAGCCCCTCCGCGCAGCCCGCATCTGAAGACAGCTCGCCGCACATGGAAATCTTCTACGAGAGCGGACCACTCCGGCTCGAAGGCTACCTCTACCGGCCCACCGGCGACGGGCCCTTTCCGGTAATCATCTACAACCACGGTTCGCGTGAGGGACAGGAGCGCACCGAGCGGCCTTTCGCGTTCATCGGGCGCCTGCTCACCGCGGCCGGCTATGCAGTGCTGGTGCCGGAGCGGCGTGGCTACGGCAAATCCGACGGAAAACTCTTCCGCGAGGAGGTCGGCAACGACGTGGGCGCGAGGTTCATCGGTCGGCTGCAGGCCGAGAGCGACGATGTCCTGGCCGCCTTCGATTACTTGAAGACAGTGCCGTGGGTCGACCCTTCTCGCGTTGCCATCATGGGGTGGTCATTCGGCGGCATCGTTTCGGTGTTCGCGGCCGGCCGCGGCGACCATTTCTTCGCGGTGGTCGATCAAGCCGGCGGTGCGCTGACGTGGTCTCGCAGTCGAGTGTTGCAGTCGGCACTCCCCGACGCCGCTCGCCGGATCCGTGTTCCGATTCTCTGCATGGCCGCTGAAAACGACGCCACCACTGCCTCGGTCAAGGCTGTGTGTGAGGCGGCTCGCTCGCGCGGGAGCTCCGCGATGCTGACCATCTATCCACCCTTCACGCCCGGGCAACCGGCGATGAACATTGCTCCGGGCCATCTTCTCTTCAGTGTCCAGGGCGTGTCGCTCTGGGGAAAAGATGTGGTGGCATTCTTCGAGCAGCATCGTCCGCGCTGAGCAAATGTCGGCTATCTCGGATCAGGGACTGGACGCCCTTACAGCCGCAGCCCCTCGAATTCCTCGAAGGTGGTCACACCCTGGGTGACGAGGTCGATGCCCCGCTCGCGCAGGAGCTTCATCCCCGAGCCGCGGGCCAGGGTCTCCACGTCGCCCGGGGAGAGGCCGTTCGCGATTCCGGCCACGACCTCGGGGCTGGCGGTCAGCACCTCGAAGATCGCCTGGCGCCCGCGATAGCCCACGCGGTTGCAGCTGGGGCAGCCCTTCCCCCGGTAGAAGCGGAGGCGGGGCACGTCCTCCGGCGACATCCCGCGTTGGGCGAGGTGCTGCGGGGTGGGAGGCTGCGTGCTCTCGCGGCAGATCGGGCAGATCTTCCGTACGAGGCGCTGGCAGGTGACGACTCCCAGGGCTCCCGCGAGCAGGTGCCGGGGGACGCCCATGTCGGTGAGGCTGGCAATGGCCTGGGTCGCGCTCTGGGCGGGCATCACGCAGACCACGAGCAACGAGCTCGCGAGCTGGGTGGCGAGGATCGCCGTCTCCGCGTCGGGCGGCTTGAACAGAATCACCACGTCGGGGCGGACGGACACCGCGGAGCGTAGGACATCGGGGGCGCGAGCCTCGTTCTCGTTCACGTCCACCTGGCGGGCGCCCTCCACCAGCCAGATCACGGGCGCCTCCAGGGAGACCACGTCGCGCTGGGCCCGGATGAGGAAGTCCATGACCGAATAGGCGGTGGTGTTGCCCCCCTCGAAGACGGGGGCGGTGAGGAGGACGAGACCGAAGTTCTGGCGCAGCCCCCCCACCAGGCGCAGGCGGTCCTCCAAGGTCACGCCGAGTGTCGTGAAGTCCTTTATGAAGTTCGCGCGGTCGATCAGGCGAATGGTGACGCTCACCCCGTGGGCGGTGGGCAGCGTCTGGGCCACGAGATCGAACTCCCCGTCCGCCAGTTTCTCCGTCGTGCGTCCGCGCTGCGGCCGGCCGGGATGGCCCTGGTCCAGGCGGAAGGTCTCGAAGCACTTGCGGATGAGATCGCCTTCGAACCGCTTGGGCAGCGGATCGAGGCGGAAGGCGACCCCGTCGATCCGGTACTTCACCGCCACCCCGTCCGACTTGGGCTCGATGTGGAGCTCGGAGGCTCCGCGCCGCCCGGCCAGGGAGAGCAGGTACTGGATGATGGCCACAGGGTCGTTGCCCTCGCAGACGATCTTGGTGGAGTAGCGCGCGCCCCACGTGTCCGTGAGGGGATGGCCGCCCCGCTCCTTGAGCGCGGCCTCCAGGTCCTCCTCGGAGACGAGCCCCTCCTCCCGAACGATCTGGGCGAGGGAGGGCTCTCCCGGGCGGCTCTTCAGGAGCTGGAGGGCGGCCAGGAGCTGCGAGGTGGTGAGCTTGCCCATCTGGACCAGGATGTCTCCCAGCCGGTCCTTGCTGCGGGAGAGCAGCTCCAGCTCCTCGAGCAGGGGCGCGGGGGCGCGCCGCCAGAACTCCTGCTTGTACTTCTCGCTTGCCTGGCAGAAGCACCGACCGCAAGACGGGCACATCTTGCTGGGCAGCTTGGGGTCGTGCGAGCACCAGGGCGCCTGCACCCCGTCGAACTCGCGCAGGCAGTTCCAGCAGGTGGCGGGATGCGTCTCGCGAGAAGCCACGCCGGCAATCATCGACGACCGCCCGGCGCTCAGCGCCGACCCGCTCCCCGCGGCCGCCGGCGCGGAGCGGACGTACGCGACGCGGGGCCGGGCACGCCCCCCGAGGACAGAAGCCGCTCGCAATCCACCGGGGGCACCGGCGCGCTCCACAGGAAGCCCTGCACCTCGTCGCAGCGCAGCGCGCGGAGCAGCGCGACCTGGGCCTCGTCCTCCACTCCCTGGGCCACCACCTTCATGTCCAGGCTGTGGGCCACCGCGATCACCGCGGTCACCACCGAGGCGTCGTCGGGGTCCGTGGTGGCTCCCCGCACGAAGGCGAGGTCGACCTTGAGCCGGTCGATGGGGAGCCGGCGCAGATGGGCGAGCGAGGAGAAGCCGGCCCCGAAGCCGTCGATGGAAAGGCTGACCCCGACGGCCCGGAGCGCGCGCAGGGTCTCCACCGTGCGGTCCAGGTTCTGCATGGCGTAGCCCTCGGGAATCTCCAGGTGCAGGAAGCGCGGCTCGAGCCCGCTCTTCGCGAGCGCGGCCTCCACGTGGCTCACCAGGTCTGCCTGCTCCAGCTCGTAGGACGAGAGGTTGACCGCCATCCAGAGGTGCCGCGACCCGCGCTTCTGCCAGGCGCGGAGCTGCGCGCAGGCCGTCTCCAGCACCCACGGCCCCATGGAGAGGATCACGCCCGTGAAGTCGGCGAGGGCGATGAAGTCCTTGGGCATCACGAGCCCCAGCTCCGGCCGGCGCCAGCGGAGCAGGGCCTCCAGCCCCACGATGCGTCCGGTGGCCAGCTCGAGGCAGGGCTGGTAGTAGAGCGTCATCTCCCGGCGCTCGAGGGCGGTGCGGAGGCTCTGCTCCAGCGCGCCCCGCTCGATGGCGCGCGCGGCCATGGCCGGGGAGAACATCTGGAAGTTGTCGCGCCCGCGCTCCTTGGCCCGGTACATCGCGGTGTCCGCGTTCTTCAGGAGCGTCTCCGCGTCTTCTCCGTCTTCGGGGTAGAGGCCGACCCCTCCGCTGGCGGTGACGCGCAGGTCGCGCCCCTGGATTCGGAAGGGCCGGCGCAGCGCCTCCACCAGCTTTTGCGAGACCTTGGCCACGTCCTCCGCGTAGTGGATCCCGGGGAGGAGCAGCGCGAACTCGTCGCCGCCCAGGCGGGCCACGGTGTCGCCCTCGCGCACGGAGTGGTCGAGCCTCTCCGACACCGCCTTCAGGAGCTCGTCCCCCGCGGCGTGACCGAGCGTGTCGTTCATGTTCTTGAAACGGTCGAGGTCGACGAAGACCACGGCCAGGCGGTGGCGGTAGCGGTGCGCCTGGGCGAGGGCGATCGTGAGGCGATCGAAGAAGAGGCGGCGGTTGGGAAGGCCGGTGAGGGCGTCACGATAGGCGAGCGCCGCCATCTGCTCGCGATCGCGGTCCACCTCCGTCTGGTCGCGGAGGACGAGGACGAATCCCTCGTTCAGGGGAGCGAGCGAAAGCGAGAGGGGAAAAACGCTCCCGTCACGGCGGCGGCCGGTGACACGGCCGCGCCACGCTCCTCCACTCCGCGCCGCGGGCAAGGCCTCCTGCTCGAGGCGGCCGGCCTCGCCGTCGGGGAAGAGGACGCCCCAGCCGCGGCCCAGGAGATCGGGGGCGGCGGGATAGCTGTGAAGGCTGGCGAGGGCCGCGTTCAGGAAGACCATCGTGCCGTGGGCGTCGACCACGGCCACTCCGTCCGGGAGGGCCTCGAGGGCCTCCGGGGCGGGGACGACGCGTACGAGGTCGTGGGCGGACAGGGCGGCCTCCGGCTTCGGATCGGACACCGTCTCGAGCCAGGCTCCTCGGCGGCGAAGGCTACTTGCACCCTCTCCGGGCAGGGACCCGGCGGGAAACGTACTCACGATGATGAGGGGTAGTCTACCGCAGGGGAGGCTTCGGCGAGGCGTATAGAGTTCGTCCGCGTCCTGGTCATTTCCAGGAGCCTAAGACGGGAGGTGCCGTACCACCCCCTGTACTCCATCTCCTGACTACTCATGGATCTGGAGCGACGCGCAAGCGGGTTGGGCGGGCACGCGTCTTGGCCGGTGCGAGGTCCTCGCACGGACGCAATCTCTCGAACCTTATCTGGTCGAGGGCTGAAGTAGCGCCGGCGCTCTTGTCAGACCAAGCCCCACTCCTTGAGCACGCTCAAGAGCGGTGGGCGCTGCCACAACCAGTCGATCCGGAGCCAGAGGCCCAGGAGCACCGTGCTCCGGAAGATCCCATCCGGTCCGGCGAGACTAGGCTTGAACTTCCCGTCTCCACCGCGCACGTAGAACTCGGCCTGTCGTCGCCCCGGATCCGGAAGCCAATACTCGCGGACGCCGCCTTCCTCGTACTCCCGGAATTTTCGGCGCCGGTCCCGAACCCGACTGTCCGGGCTGATGATCTCGACCACGAGATCGCCCGGGCCATCGAGGAAACTGGTCCGGATGCGCGCCTCGTGCTCCCTGGCCACGAAGAGAATGTCGGGCGAGCGGCCGGGCAGACCCGGTCCCGTTCTCATCACGTACGGTTCGGCCAGGATCTGGCCCAGGCCCTTCGATTCAACGAAGTGCTGAAGCAGCGCGGAAAGAAAAAGGCCGAGCGTTACATGCTCATCGTTGACCGGACTCATCCGCACCACCCTGCCGTCGACCCACTCCGCCCACTCCCCGTCGTAGGCACGCAGGAAGCGCTCGAAGGTCATGGTGACGGCCGCATTGGCGACCGCCTGGCGGGTAGTCGGCTGTGTCCGGGCAGCCATGGTCGCGGTGAGAAGGCTATCGTAGCACTGGGCCGTCCCGGGTCCGGAGCTACCGGCTAGGGCAGCGTTTCCTGCAGCACGCGCAGCACGTTGCCGCCCATGACCGCCGCGATCTCGTCCTCGCGGAAGCCCTCGGCCAGCAGCGCCTCGGTGAGCAGGGGAAGGCCGCTGGCGTCGAAGGGCGTCGTCACCGCCCCGTCGAAATCCGAGCCGAGCCCCACGTGGTCGATCCCCGCCACCCCGATCGCGTAGCGCAGGGCGCGCGCGATGGCCTGCACGTCGTCGCCGCACACCGCCGTCTCCCAGAAGCCGATCCCCACGAGGCCGCCGGTGCGGGCGATCCCCCGGAGCTGCTCGTCCGAGAGGTTACGGGTGTTGTCGCACGTGCCCTTCACGCCGGTGTGGGACGCGACCACGGGCCGGGTGGCGAGCGCGAGCACCTCCTCGATCGTGCGGGGCGAGGCGTGCGCCACGTCGACCAGGATCCTCTTCCGCTCCAGGCGGGGGACGACCTCCCGGCCTACCGCGGTGAGGCCTCCCTTCGCCACGCCGTGGGTGGAGCCCGCGATCTCGTTGTCGAAGAAATGCGCGAGGCCCATCATCCGGTAGCCCGCGACGTCCATCGCATCCACGTTCGCGGCGCTGCCTTCGAGCACCTGCGCGCCCTCGAGGGAGAGCAGCCCGGCCACGAGCGACGGGTCCTGCCGGCGGCGCTCGACAAACGCGGTGAGGTCGGCGCGCGTCTTCAGCACGGTCAGCTTGCCCTTGGAGAGCGCGGCCATGCGGAAGAGCCGCCGCGCCTGGTAGACCGCCCGCTCCTTGAGCGACGTCCAGGTCTTGGGCGCCCAACCCTGGGCGAGGGCGAGGAGGGTCACCTGGTCCGAGCGGTCGTCGTTCCTCTCGATGTTCAGGCCCCAAGGCGTCTTGGTGACCACGCTGAAGACCTGCAGCGCGACCCCGCCTTCCTGGAGGCGCGGCAGGTCCACGTGCCCGCGGTGGCCGTGCACCCGGAGGTCGCGTCCCCAGAGCAGCGGGTCCGCGTGGAGGTCGGCGACGAACAGGCGGCGATGCAGGTCGAGCGCCCGCGGCGAGGCGGTGTAGGGGCCGGACTGCCGCACCCGGTTCATCGCGCGCTCGGCCAGGGAAGGCGCGACGAGAAAGAAGAAGGCCAGCCCGCCCAGGAGGGCGAGGCCGAGGACGGTCACGAGGCGCTGCGCGCGGGGCGAGATGGCGGTCAGCCTCCGAGCTGGAACATCGAGCGGTCCTCCGTCGAGATCCCCTCGTCGAGGCGATGGCCGGTGGGCTTCAGCCCCACTGCCCGGGCCAGGATCGCCGCCACCTCGGCCTCTCCCCCGCCTCCGCGCAGGGCCCGCTTCAGGTCCAGCTCGTCGTCGTTGAGCAGGCAGAGATGGAGCTTGCCGTCGGCGGTGAGGCGCATGCGGTTGCACGTCCCGCAGTAGGGCTCGCTCACCGGGCTGATGAAGCCCACGACGCCCTTCCCTTCCTCGAACCGGAAGTTGCGCGACTCGTCGGACGCGCTCGCGCCGGGCAGGGGGGAGAGGGGCCCGAGCTCGGCCTCGATCCGCTCCCGCGTCTCCCGCGACGGGACGAACTGCGACAGCGCGAGGTGCGCGGTCTCTCCGCCTCCCAGGGGCATGAGCTCGATGAAGCGGACGTGCCAGCCGCGGTCCCGGGCCCGCCGCGCCATGCCGGCCACGTCCGCGTCGTTGTAGTCGCGGGTGACCACGCAGTTGATCTTGAGGGGGAGGAGCCCCGCCTCCTCGGCGGCCGCGATCCCGGCCTCGATCTCGGGGAGCGACCCGAAGCGCATGATCTTCTTCAGCCGCTCGGGGTCCAGGGTGTCCACGTGCACGTTCACGCGCCGCAGGCCCGCCTCCGCGAGGGGGCGGGCCAGCCGGGGAAGGAGGATGGCGTTGGTGGTCATGGCGAGATCGAGCACGCCCGGCACCGCGGCGATGCGGCGGGTGATCTCGACGATGTCCGGCCGGAGGGTGGGCTCCCCGCCCGTGAGCCGGAACTTGCGGAATCCCAGGCCCACCGCCGCCCGCACCACCGTCTCGATCTCCCCGGCGGTGAGCAGCTCGGGGGCGGGCACGAAGGTGAGCCCGCGCAGGGGCATGCAGTAGACGCACCGCAGGTTGCAGTGGTCGATGAGCGAGATGCGCAGGTAGTTGATGTCGCGCCCGAACCGGTCGCGGGGCATGCGGCCTCCCCCCCGAGTGTACGCTACTGTGGCCGCTTGCCCACAGGCGGCTCCCCGTCTCGACACCCTCGGGGAGCGGAACACAGCTAAAATGTCTCTCATGCGAGTCCGCGTGCGGCTCTTCGCTTCCCTGCGCGAGACGGCGGGGCGCTCCGAGATGGACCTGGAGCTTCCCGGTTCGGCCACCGCCGAAGACGCCTGGCGGCGCCTGGCGGAATCCTTCCCCGCCCTGGCTCCCCGCCGCGAGAGCCTGGCCGCTTCCGTCAACCGCCGATACGCCTCCTTCGCCCAGGCCCTCGCCGAAGGGGACGAGGTCGTCTTCATCCCGCCGGTCAGCGGCGGCTAGGGCTCACCAGGTCATGCCCGGAGATCCCGTGGACAGAAGAAAACACGAGCGAGTCTCGGCCAGGGTCCCTCTCTACGTGGTCATGGGGGGCGAGATCTTCCAGAAGATGATCGAGCTCGAGACCCAGAACATCTCGACGGGCGGCCTCGCCTTCGAGACCCACCGGGAGATCCCGCTGGAGGCGGAATCGCTGGTCATGGTTTCCCGCCTCGGCGACCTGCCCCCCACCGCCCAGATCCAGGGGCGGGTCGTGCACTGCCACCACGACGCGGAGCGCGACGTCTACGTGGTGGGGGTGACGTTCACGAAGTTCGAAGGCGTTACGCCCGACGAGCTGAACGCGCGCATCGAAGCCTGGAGGAAGGGCTCGGACCGGAGGCCAGACCGATGAGAACGAGCAACCCCGCGCTCAAGGACGACACCTTCCGCGGGCTGCCTCGCGAGATGGGCGCGGAGGCCATGACCCTCCAGGGAACGGTGAACAAGACCGGCCTCTGCCTGCTCATCCTCGTGGGCGCCGCCGCCTTCACCTGGAACCAGGCGCTGTCGGGCCAGCCGGTGGGCCTCTACGCGCTCGGGGGCGTGATCCTGGGCTTCGTGGTCGCGATGGTCACGATATTCAAGAAGGAGTGGGCGCCGGTGACGACGCCGCTCTACGCGGCCCTGGAGGGCCTCTTCCTGGGCGCGATCTCCGCCATGTACGAGAGCCGATACCCGGGGCTGCCCATGAACGCGGTGGGGCTGACCTTCGGCTGCCTGGCCGCGCTCCTCGCCGCCTACAGCTCGGGCCTCATCCGTCCGAGCGAGAACTTCAAGCTCGGGATCGTGGCGGCCACGGGCGCGGTCGCCCTTCTCTACCTGGTCTCGATGGTCCTGGGCTTCTTCGGCGTGACCATCCCCGGGATCTTCGGCAGCGGTCCCGTCGGCATCGGCTTCAGCCTCTTCGTGGTCGGCCTCGCCGCCTTGAACCTGGTCCTCGACTTCGACTTCATCGAGGCCGGCGTGCAGGCCCAGGCCCCGAAGTACATGGAGTGGTACGGGGCCTTCGGCCTTCTCGTGACCCTGATCTGGCTCTACCTCGAGCTGCTGCGCCTGCTCGCCAAGCTGCAGGACCGGCGGCGTTAACCGAACGCCTCCTTCGCGCGCACCTTCGCCTCGATGACGTCGGCGGTGGTGAGCCCGAGGAGCTCCGAGATCTTGCGGACCAGGTACTCCTCCTGGGCGAGGATCTCGGCGTCGGCAAAGGCGATGCGCCAGAGCCATTCCAGGAGCTGCAGGCGCTGGCGGTGCGTGAGGTGCCGGTCGAGCCGTTCCACCGCGAGCCGCATCCCTTCCGAATCGCGCGCGGAGTGGGCGGCGACCCGCATGAGCTCCGTGGCATCGGCGCGATCGAGGCCCAGGATCTCCTGCACCGCGCCGATCACGGCCCCCAGCTCCTCCTCCCTGATCTCGAGGTCGGCCCGGAGCACCTGCACCAGCATGACCACGAGGGCCACCTGCAGGTCACGCTCGGTGACCGCGTGGAGGGCTTCGCCGCTCTCTTCGGAGAGAGTGTTCACGTAATCCCGAAAGCGCTCGACGAGCTCGCTCATGCGAGGGGATTATCTTCCTTCCAGGGCGAAGAGCAGGAGCAGCGTCCGCTGATCCGCGCTCAGGTTGTCGTCGGAGACCAGGTAGCAGAGCGTCTCCTTGCCGGAGCGGTGGCAGTCGATCCCTTCGAAGTTGTCGAGGGTCAGGGGCGGGTCGATGTCGGCGACGAGCCGCCCGCCGAGGGTCGCCCCCGGCTTGAGCGCTTCCTGGGCGATCTGACGCAGCCGCACTCCCACGATCCCCCGGTCCGGGTTGTAGGCACGCTCGACCACGATCAGGTCGCCCCAGGGCAGGAGGGCGGCGTCGGAAGGGCGAAGCGCGCGCTCGAACCGGTAGCCCAGGAGCTGCCAGTCGTCGGGGCCGCCGATCCAGCCCTGGATCAGGTCGCCCTTTATCCCGTACTCGGTCATCGCGAAGAGCCGCCCCTTCGGCGTCCAGACCAGTGACTCGATGCCGCCGTTGAAGGGGATGTCGGCCAGCCCGGGCGGCGAGGGCAGCGGCGAGGCGGGGCCCTTGAGCCGCCCGTTGTCGCCTGCGTAGTGCCAGAGGCGATGCTGGCGCTCGAAGCCGACCACGAACGAGCCGTCGGGCAGGATGGCGAGCGACTCCGCGTCACGGTTGTCCTTGTCCTGGAGGGGCTTCCCCTCCAGGTCCAGGAGAGGCCCCATCTCCGCGTCGGCGAGCCCGCTGAGCCGCCCGCCCTGGTCGTGCCCGAGCCGGGCCGTGAGCCAGCTCCCCTCGTCGGAGATGAGCGTTAGGCGCGTGGCATCGTGGCTCAGGCGTAGCGAGGAGAAGCCGCCGAAGCGCTTGTCGTCCGAGGTGAGGTGCACCCCGCCCCGGTAGCGCAGCCGACCGATCGCCACCTGGCCCGGGTTCGCCGGGTTCAAGGGGACGGGGGCGGCGCGCACCTCGACCCGGCGGGGGGCGGGATCCTCGGGAGGGACGGCCGCCGGGGGCGGACTCTGGCCGACGAGGGCGGCGGGTAGGAGCCACAGCGCGGCGAGACCTGGGGTCGGCCGGATGCTCAGGACGGGACCTCGGGCAAAACGCGGGAGGATACCACGTCGGGCGCCGCCCGCTCAGCCGCGATCCGCCTTGCCTCCGTGCCGGCCCTCCCCGGTGACGAAACGCCGGGCCCCTTCGAGAGCGCCTTCGCGCAGCGACTGCTGCCCGTGCCGGAACTCCGCCCGCAGGGCCTCGCCCAGCGGGAGGCCCGCCTGCTCGTACAGGGACAGGCGATCGTGCCGCAGGGCGGACTGCGGGAGGGCAGCGAGGGCACGCGCCAGCTCCTCGGCCGCGGCGCGGGAGGCGCCCACGGGCACCACGCGGTCCACGAGCCCCATGGCCAGGGCCTCCCCCGCGTCCACGAGGCGGCCGGTGAGAACGAGGTCGAGGGCGCGTCCCATTCCGACGAGTCGCGGGAGCCGCACCGTGCCTCCGTCGACGAGGGGGACGCCGAAGCGGCGGTTCAGGAAGCCGAAGCGCGCGCCCTCCTCGGCCACGCGCAGGTCGCACCAGAGGGCAAGCTCGAGCCCGCCCCCCACCGCGTGCCCGGCGATGGCGGCGACGACGGGCTTGGCCAGGACCATGCGCGACGGCCCCATCGGCCCGTCGCCGTCGGCCTCCATGCGGTTGCCGTGGCCCTCCGCCATCGCCTTCAAGTCCGCCCCCGCGCAGAAGGTCCCGTGCTCACCCCAGAGGACGCCCACGTGCGCCCCGGGGTCCGCGGCAAACGCGCGAAACGCGTCGGCCAGGGCCCGGGCGTGCGCGGCGTCCACCGCGTTTCGGACCTCGGGCCGACTGAGGACGACGGTGGTGACCGCGCCCGTCCGCTCGACGCGCACGGCCACGTCAGGCCTCGAGGTCCAGGCGGTAGCCCGCCCCGCGCACCGTGGTGAGGTGCCTGGGGAAGCGCGGGTCCGGCTCCAGGTGACGCCGCAGGCGCACGATGAAGTTGTCGACGGCGCGCGTCTCCGTGTCCGGAGCTCACGTTCCAGACCTTCTCCAGGATCTCGGCCTTGGAGACGATGCGGCCCGCGTTCTGCACGAGCAGCTTGAGGAGCATGGCCTCCAGAAGCGTCAGGCGCACGGTCGCCCCGCCCCGGCGCACCTCGAAGGTGCGGAAGTCCACCTCCGCCTCCCCGATGCGCGCGCTCTCCGGTGCGCCTGGCCCCGCGCGCCCAGTCCCGCCGCGGCAGGAGGCCCTTGACGCGCGCCAGGAGCACGGGCAGGTCGAAGGGCTTCGCGAGGTAGTCGTCGGCCCCCGCCTCCAGGCCCTGCACGACGTCCGCGGGCAGGCTCTTGGCGGTGAGCATGAGAACCGGCGTGAAGTTGCCGGCCTCCCGCATCCCCTGGACGATGCGGAAGCCGTCGACCCCCGGCAGCATCACGTCGAGCACCACGAGGTCGTAGCCGTCGGCGTTGGGGGCGAAGGCGGGAGGGGCGAGATGGTGGAGGGCCTGCCGCCCGTCCATGATCACGGCCACCTCGTAACCTTCGAGCTCGAGGTTGAACTTGATCCCGGTGGCGAGGTGGGCCTCGTCCTCGACCACGAGCACCCTAGGCACGGTCGGCCTCGATGCGGCCCGGGAGGGTCACGGTGAACGTGGACCCCCGGTCGGGGCCCGGGCTCTCCGCGGAGATCGTCCCCCGGTGACCCTTCACCACGGAGCGGACGATGAAGAGGCCGAGGCCGGTCCCGGTCCGGCTGCGCCGGACCTCCGCGCCGATGCGGTAGAAGCGGTTGAAGATGAAGGCGAGATGGGCGCCGGGTCATGCCGACGCCCTGGTCACTGCACGCGCAGGTGGGCCTGGCCGTCCCCGTCGCCCCAGACCTCCACCTCCACCTCCACCTTCTCGCTGCGAGTACTTGACCGCGTTGTCGAGCAGGTTGAGCACCGCCGTCTCCAGCGCGGGCGGCGTCGCCCCTGACCATGAGGGACTCCGGCCCCCCGTAGTGGATCGCCTCCGCCGCGAGCTGGTGGCGCGTGCACGTCAGCTCGATGCAGCGGCGGACGAGGCGGACGAGGTCCAGGGGCTGCGGGTCCATCACGGGCCGGTCCGTGTACATGGCGGCGTTGAGCACGTTGTTGATGGTCGCGTTGAGCCGGTCGAGGTCCTGGCGCATCGTCCGGTAGAACTCCTCGCGCCGGCTGTCGGGCAGCTCCCGGAGCTGCAGGGTGTCGAGGTAGAGCCGGAGCGAGGCCACCGGCGTCTTCAGCTCGTGGGTCACCGCGCTCACGAAGTTGCACTGGCGCTCGTTGAGCCGCACCTCGCGCATGAGCAGGAGGACGATGAGGACGAGCCCGGCGATGAGGAGCAGGAAGAGCAGGCTGCCGAAGAAGTAGACGACCCAGCGCAGGCGTGGCCAGCTCGCGGCGACGTGGCCTGGTCGGAGGCGGCCAGGATCTGCCAGCCCACGGTGAGGGCCACCGCCACCACGATGAGGGAGATGCCCATGGTGGCGTGGAGCCACTTGGGCCGCTTGGAGGGCGAGAGCTGGGAGCCGGCATCCGACATGGGGCGACCGCTAGAACAGCTTGTCGACGTGCTTGAGCACGCTCCAGAGGCTCACCCGGCGCCAGTACCGGCCGAAGCGCGTGAGGGCGAGCTGGCTCCGGAGGCGCGTGAGCGGTGAGCTTGCGTGGAGCGCGCGGTTCGCCGTCATCATGAGGGCACCGAACTCCGCGCCGTAGGGGAACCACCAGAGGGCGGGCCGGCGGCTGCGGTCCTCGGTCACGTACTTGACCTGGACCATCTCCCGCAGCCCCGCGAGGCCGTGGGTGCGCCCGATGCCGCTCGCCTTCATCCCGCCCCAGGGCGCGGTGGGCTCCCCGTAGCTGCTCGCGTAGTCGTTGATGGTCACCACTCCCGCCGCGAGCTCGCTCTGGAGACGGCGGGCGATGGCGGGGTCGCGCGTCCAGCCGCTCGCCGTGAGGCCGTAATCGCTGTCGTTGGCGAGGCGGATCGCCTCGTCCAGCGAGTCCACGACCATGATCGGCAGCACGGGACCGAACGTCTCCTCGCGCATGATCTTCATCGAGTGGTCGACGTCGGTGAGCACGGTGGGCGGGTAGAAGAAGCCCTCTCCCGCGGGCTTCTCGCCCCCGGTCAGGATGCGCGCGCCGCGGGTCCGGGCGTCCTCCACGTGCTCTTCCACGATCTTCCGCTGCCGCTCGAGGGTCATGGGCCCCAGGTCCACCTCGGCCGTGCGGGGATCGCCCTGGCGCAGCTTCCTCGTCTCGTCGACCACCTTGGCCACGAAAGCGTCCGCGACCGGCCTCTCCACGTACACCCGTTCCACGGAAGCGCAGGTCTGGCCCGCGTTCAGGAAGGCTCCCCAGACGATGCCCTGGGCGGCGCGATCGAGGTCGGCGTCGCGACAGACGATGGCGGGGTCCTTGCCCCCCAGCTCGAGCAGCACCGGGGTGAGGTTGCGGGCCGCCGCCGCCATGACCTTCTTGCCCGTGGCTACGCTGCCCGTGAAGACGATCTTGCCCAGGCGCGCGTCCTCCACGAGAGCGGCGGCGACGCCGTCGTCCACGGTCACCACGTTGAGGACGCCCGCGGGGAGGCCGGCCTTCCGGGCGAGGGCGCCGAGGCGGAGGCCGATCAGGCTGGTGGAGGGAGCCGGCTTGAGCACCACGGTGTTTCCGGCGGCGAGCGCGGCCGCCACTCCCGTCATCGCGATGCCGAAGGGATAGTTCCAGGGAGTGATCACGAGCACCACCCCCACCGGGGCGTAGACCACCCGGCAGTCCTTGTGCGCGAAGAGCAGGACCTCGCTCTCCACCGCATCGTCGCGGAGCACGTCTTCGGCGTGGAGGGCGAGATGCTTCAGCGCCTCCAGGGCCGGGAAGATCTCGACGGCATGGGCTTCCGCCTCCGGCTTGCCCTGCTCCTCGGCGATGAGGCGAGCGATGTCCTCGGCCTCCGCGAGGACCGCCTCCCGCAGCCTCAGCAGGTGGCGGCCGCGCTCCGCGAACCCGAGCCCGCTCCATGCGGGAAAGGCGTCCCGGGCGGCCGCGATCGCCCCCCGGGCCTGCTCGGCATCGAGCAGGCTCACCTCGCCCAAAGGCCGGCCCGTGGCCGGTCGCAGCGCGACTCGGGTCCCCCCTCGTCCCTCGACCTCCTGGCTGCCGATCCAGGAGTGCTGGGTAGCGAGGACGGAGCCCGCGGGCGCTTCGGTCATCGTGGCCATGTGAACAATTGTAATCCCTGCCGAATAGCCAGGGGCTCTCGTACCCTTGAGGTTAGAATCGAGGCCAATGAATCTATCGAGCCCCTTTGTCGCCAACGAGACCGAGGCCGTTCACGAAGCCAACCGCCGCTTCTACCGCGCGCTCGAGACGCTGGACCTCCAGGCCATGGACGACCTGTGGCTGCACGCCCCCTTCTCGCACTGCGTCCACCCCGGATGGGAAGCGCTCGTGGGCTGGGACGCGATCCGCGCGTCGTGGGAGCGGATCTTTGCGAGCACGGGCTGGCTGCGCGTCACCCCCACCGCGCTCCGCGTGGAGGTCCGGGGCGAGGTGGCGATCGTCACCGGCACCGAGAACATCACGGCCAAGAGCCACGAGGACGTCGGCCTCGCCGTGGCCGCCGCCACCAACCTCTTCCTGAGGACCCCCACCGGGTGGCGGCTGTTCCACCACCACGCCTCTCCCGCGCCCGTCCAGGTCACGCACCCGTTCAGCGGGACGATTCAGTAGATTCGTCGTCTATCCCGAAGAGTTGAGCGAAAGCTGATCCTACGTCGCGGCTCGACTCGCGCCGGACCGATGTTCAAGTAACTTCTCAACCAACTCCGTCCGGACGGAGTTCGTCTGCCGTCAGCGACCCCCCGTGATACCCCGCACGTCCTCCGCGGAGGCCCAGCCGCGGGCCCCCGACGAATCCTCCACCCGCACGTAGCCGCCGCTCCGCTCGAGGATCGGCACCACTTCTCCCTCGCGCAGGGTACCCACCGACTCGGCCGTAGGGGAGGCCGCGTCCAGCAACGACGCACCCCGATGCCGCACGACGCCGACGGGGCGGGCGAAAGCACCCGCGGCGGGAACCGCGGCCACGAGAAGGCCCAGCGCCAGGCACGTCCAGAGGGTCGGCCGCGTCCAGCGGGCGCCGGGCGCCAGGAGCGCGGCGACGTGGAAGACCAGGGAGAGCCCGAGCAGCAGCACGGCGAAGATGTCGAGGCGGAAGCGCCGCGCGACGCGGGCGGCGGCGGCGAGCGGCTCCGGTGCTATCTCCGCGGGGTCGAGGTTGGCGGCCTCCCGCAAGCGTTCGATGTCACGCAGTACCGCGCGGTCGCCGGGGTCCAGCTCGCGCGCGCGCAGGAGGGCCCAGAGCGCCTCCCCGGTGGCCCCGCGCGCGGCGGCCGCCTGTCCCCAGTTCCAGCACAGCGAGGCGCTCTCCGTTCCTCCCTGCGCGAGCTGCTCGTAGAGGGCGATCGCCTTCGGGTAGTCGCCGGCGCGGGCGAGGTCGTTGGCTTCGCGGAACCGCGCTTCGGCGCCCGGGTCGGGACCGCCCGCGTACGACCCCGCGCTCGCCAGCAAGGCGGCGAGCAGGGTGACCGCGCGTCGTCTCTTCACGCCCATCGGGTCACCACGTCGGCGGCGCGAGCGGCCAGCTCGCGCAGCTTCTCCGAATAGTCGCCGAGCTGCGGGGCGTAGCGGACGAAGTGGACCTCCTCTCGGAGGCCGGCCACCGCCCGCGCGCGCTCGCTCTCGTCGCCGTCCATGTCCCCGAAGAGCTCGTGCAGCGTCTTCTCGATGAGGGAGGCGCTGGCCTCCTTGCTCATGCCATCCTTCCCCACCCGCTCCAGCTCGCGGAGAGCGGCGCGGACGCTGCGGCGGGGAGTGGCGCGGCCGGCGACGTCGGGGCGACGGCCCGCGAGTGTCGGGGCCGCGAACAGGATCCCATGCAGGAGGAGAACGCAGGCGGCGGCGATCTCCACTCCGCGCTCTCCCAGGGCGGGAAGGGACGCCCGCGGCAGGTCGAGATCGGTCCGCAGGGGAAGAGGCGCCCCCGCGGGAGCCGCCGCGCGGGGAGCGGGCACGGGGACGCCGGCGGCGGAAGTCCCTCCCTCCACGCGAAGGGGAAGGGCCTTGGTGTCCGCCGACGCGAGGCGGCCGGCGGCGGGATCGAAGTAGGAGAAGCCGAGGGACGGGACCTCCAGCGTGCCCGTGGTCTGCGGCACCACCACGTACTCCCACGTCTTCGTGCCGGCGAGGCCGCCCGGACCCGCCTTGAGGTCGCTCTTCGTCTGCGGCGGATAGACGCGCGCGCCCTCCACCTTGAACTCGGGCACACGATCGACCCACTTCAGGTTGCCGGACCCCTCCACGCTGAAGCGCAATGTCGCCGCCTCCCCCAGCACGACCGCGTCGCGATCGAGACGCGCAGTGGCCCGGAAGCGGCCCACCGCCCCGGAGAAGCCGGGGGCGTCGGGGATGGGCTTCACGTCGATCGTGACCGGCTTCGTCGACCGCTCGACGATCGAGCCGGAGTCGAAGAATCCCTGGGGGGCGGTGCGGATCCTCGACGTGGACGCGGGGATGGCGAGCTTTCCCGCGCGCGTGGGGTAGAGCAGCTTGAGGTTGATGGGAAAGCGCCGGTAGGAAACGCCGTCCAGCGATGCCGTCTCGCCCGAGCGCCAGTCCTTCGCCGGCTCCAGGTTCTCCACCCAGAACCCGTTGAACTGGGGAGCCTCCGTGGGCTGCAGGTCGGTGACCGTCGTCTGCGTGTACAGGTAGTAGGTGAGAAGGAGAGGCTCGCCCACGTAGAGGCTGGTGCGGTTGGGCACCGCGACGAGCGCGATGCGCGGCTCGGCCGTCCGCCCCCGCTGGCCGCGCATGGTCTCGAAGGGATCCTGGCCGCCGAAGGGATTCAAGGGGTCGGGGCCCCGGGAGGGGCGAGCGGGCTTGACGCTTCCCGCCACGACCTCGATCGCGATCGCGGGGGCCGTCTGCTCGCCGCCGTCGAACCGGGCCCGCGCGGGCCCGATCTCCGCCTTCCCCGCCGCCCCCGGCTTCAGCACCCAGGTCCAGGTCCGCGTCTGCGAGATCTGCCCGTTGACGATCGACACCTGGGTGGAGGCCGAGGGTCCGGCCACGACCTTGAGGTTGGTCAGCGCGGGCAGGGGCACCTCGTCGAGGGGCCGTCCCTCGACGGTCACGGTCAGCTCGACCACGTCGTCCACGCCCAGGCGGCGCGCGTCCACCTCGGAGCGAATGCCGTCCGCGGCGAGGCGAGGGCCCAGGCTCGCCAGGAGCGTGACCGCGAGCACACCAGGTCGGAGGAGCCTCACCAGTCCTTCGTCCCCTTCTTCTTCGCGCGCTGGGCGGCCAGCAGCTTCTTCTGCTCGCTCTTCTCGTTCTGCTGCAAGGCCTCCAGGAGCTGCATGGCCCGCTCGCGGGGCATGCCCGTCTCCTGGCGGAAGCGCTGGTCGGCCTTCTCCTCTGCGCTCGGGGGCCGCTCCTTCTTCTGGCCCTGGCTCGCGTCGGCCTTCTGGTCCTTCTTCTGCTCCTGGCCCGGCTGCTGCTTGTTGGGGTCCGGCTTCGAATCCTGCTTCGGGTCCTTCGACTGCCGGTTCTGCTGCTCCTCCTGCTCGCGCAAGGCGCGCAGCGCGAGCTCGAGGTTCCGGCGGGTGTCGGCGTCGCCGGGCTGGAGGCGAAGGGCGTCGCGGTAGGACTGGATCGCCCCCTTGTAGTCCTGCTTCTGGTAGAGGGAGTTGCCGAGGTTGAAGCGGGAGGCGCCGGCCAGGGGCGATCGGGCGTCCTCGCCCAGCGCCCGGAAGAGCGCGGCCGCCTCCTCGAACTTCCCGTTCTTGTAGAGCCCGTCGGCCACGTTGAAGCGCGTGTGCGGGTCCTGCGGCCGCGCGGCGGAGGCGCCCTCGAAGGCGTTCAGGGCCTGCGGGTGGTTGCCGCGAGAGTATTCACGTCTCCCCGTCTCCGTGCTCCGCCGGGGACGGAGCAGGAGCTCGTCGAGAAGCGAGCCGCTCCGGGGAGGCTCGGGGTTCTGCGCGGAGACGGGGACGGCGAGCACGAGCGCGAGACCGAGCATGGCGGCCTTCGAGAGAATCACGCGCGTTCCTCGCCCCCAGGATACGGGGAGGATCAGAGCCAGTCCCAGCGCCACCAGCCCCACCGCCAAAGGAACCTGGAAGCGCTCCTTCCTCCGGTAGGAGAACTCGCGGGCGAGCGTCTTCTGCTCCATCCCCTCGATGGCGGCGGCGAGGCCGCCCAGGCTGGTGTCCGCGGGCGTCAGGCGGAAGGCACGCCCCCCGGTGCCCCGCGCGATCGCCTCCAGGCTCGCCATGTTCAGGCGCGAGACCACCACCTGTCCGGCTTCGTCACGCTTGAAGCCGGTACGGCGGCCCTCGCGATCGAAATCGGGGACGGGCTGCCCTGCTTCCGTCCCCACCCCGACCGTGTGCACGACCACCCCCGCCTCTTTCGCCTTCGCCACCGCGCTCTCGATCTCACCTTCCAGGTCCTCCCCGTCCGAGAGGAGGACCATCACCTTGTTGCGACGCTCCTTGTCCACGAAGAGCTCGAGTCCCCGGGCCAGCCCGGCGCCTAACGAGCTCCCGGGAGAGGGCACGGCGCCCGGCTCGAGGGTGTCGAGGAAGAGGCCGAGCGCGTCTGCGTCCAGGGTGAGGGGGACGAGGGGATAGGCCTCGCCCTCGAAGGCCACGAGGCCGAAGCGGTCGCCCTGCCGCCGCTCCACCAGGGAAGCCAGGGCCTGCCGGGCCAGGAAGAAGCGGCTGGGGGGGACGTCCTCGGTGGCCATGGACCCGGAGGCGTCGAGCACGAGGACGATGTCGACTCCCTCGCGCTCCACCCTCTCGCGCACGATCCCCCACTGCGGCCGCGCGAGGGCGAGGACGAGCCCGGCGAGGGCCACGAGCACCAGCCCGAGACGGACGAAGCGCCACGATTCCGACGGCCGGCGCACCACGCGCGCCCACAGCGGCCGGGCCACGAGCCGGGCGGTGCGTCCCCGGTCGCGGCGGGTGCAGAGGACCTCCAGGCCGGCCGCGACCGGCAGAAGGAGCAGGCCCAGCAGCCAATAGGGCGAGGCGAAGATCACGGGCGCCTCATGCCGGAGCCACGCGCAGCCCCCCCGCCCAGAGCAGGCCGGCAAGGGCGAGGAGGGCGGATGCGGCGATCAGAACGGGAACGAACAGCTCGCGGTACCGCCGGTAGGCGGAGAGGCGGATCTCCGATTTCTCGAGGCGGTCGATGCGGTCGAAGATCGTGCGCAGCGAGTCGGAGTCGGTGGCCCGGAAGAACTCCCCGCCCGTCCGCTCCGCGATCTTCTGGAGCAGGCCCTCGTCGATCTGCACCTCCGTCATCACGGTGCGCTCGTACACCTGGCCGGTGAAGGGATCCTGGGCCCGCACCGGCATCGGCACCTGTCCTCCCCGACCCACGAGCACGGTGTAGACGCGCACCTCCAGGGCCCGGGCGAGGTCGGTGGCGGTGGCGGGGTCGATCTCCCCCGCGTTGTTGGCCCCGTCGGTCACGAGCACGATCACCTTGCTCTTCGCTTCCGAGCGGCGCAGACGGGTGAGGGCGGTGGCGAGCCCGGAGCCGATGGCGGTGCCGTCGGGCAGCATCTCGAGCCGGACGTCCTCGAGCTGGCGCAGGAGCACGGCGGTGTCCGTGGTCGGCGGCGCCTTCGTCAGGCTCTTGCCCGCGAAAACGACCAGGCCCACGCGGTCGGTGACGCGCCGCTTGACGAACTCGGACACCACCTCCTTCGCCACCGCGAGGCGGTTTCGCGGCTGGAAGTCCTGGGCGGCCATGGAGCCGGACACGTCGAGGGCCACCACGATGTCGACGCCCCTCGTGGTCACGTCCTCCTTGAGCGTCCCCTGCTGCGGGCGGGCCAGCGCGGCCGCTCCCGCGATCAAGCCAAGTGTGGCCAGTACGAGCGGGGCATGCCGCACGCGCGCCCGCCACCCACGGGGCGCGCCTTGGAGGCGGGAGAGGGCGGGGAAGACGACCGCGTGCCCCGACCGCTCGCGCCGCAGGGTGGCCAGGATGGCGAGCGGCGCGAGCAGCGTCAGCCACAGCCACGCGGGGTCCTGGAATCGGAGCCCGGCCAGGTCCATCAGGCCGCCCTCCCCGCCGGCGGGGTAGCCGGTTCCTCTTTGGGGCGCAGCCGCACCTCCAGGGCGCCCACCGCGGAGCGCACGGCGGCCAGGTGTCGCTCCGCCTCCTCGCGCAGGCCCTCGCCCCGGGCGAACTTTACGCTGTCGGCCGCGGTCGCGAGATCGCGCAGCGGCCCCCCGAGCTCCGGCTCGTAGGGCCCGTTGCGGAGGAAGGCGACCATCTCCGCGCTCGTCATCTCCTGCACGGGCGCACCCAGGCGGCGCTCGAGGTAGCGCTTCGCGATCGCGGTGAGCGCGATGTAGAACGGCCGCATCTCGCCGCGGCCGAGCTGACCGGACGCGGCCAGCCGCTCGAGGGCCCGGAGCGCCTCCTCGTCGGGCGGGACTTCGGGAACGGGAGCCTCCGCCGTTCCCGCCAGGCGCTTCCGCTTCCAGAGCCACCGCCCCAGGCCGGCGATGAGCAACAGGACGAGCGCGAGGCCGATCCAGAAGGCCCGACCCACGTCTACCCCCACCGGGGCGCGGATGTCGGCCAGCTTCTGCCCGTCCGCGTCCTTGGGCAGCAGCGAGACGACCTTGAGCTTGAGGGGCGCCGTCTGCACCTCGCCTTCACCCCCGTCGGGAAGCCGATACCGAACGGGCAGGGCCGGGATCTCGACCTCGCCCAGCGCGAACACCTCCGCCTCGTAGCGGTGGAAGCCCGGCATCGGGCTCGCCCCGGAATCGGCCGGCGTGCGCAGCTCGAGCTTCTCGTGCGCGGCCTCCGCGGGAAAGGCGAAGGTCGTGCCCGCGGGTCCGGTGGCCTTGACCTCGATGCTGAAGGCCTCGCCCACCGTGACCTCGGTCTTGGCGCTGGTCGCCTCCGCACGAACCGGGGGCGGGGCGGGCGTGGCCCCGGACGCGGCCGCGGACAGGAGAAGGGCGAGCAGCACCTAACGCCTCCGCTCGCGCGCTTCGAAGAACGCGGTCAGCGGCTTCTCGTACGACTCCGCGGTGGAGAGCGTGAGCACGTCCACCCGCGCCCTCTTGAAGGCCTGCCGGGCCTGGGCGGCGGTGCTCGCGACCAGGCGCGCCCGCACGCCCGGATCCGACGTGTCGACCACGGCCCGCTCCCCCGTCTCCGGATCGAGCAGGGCCACGAGGCCGGCCGCGGGCACCTCCGTCTCCCGCGGGTCCACGAGGTGGAGGGCGATCACGTCGTGCCGGCGCCGGAGCACGCCGAGGGCGCGCTCGTAGCCCGCGGCCTGGAAGTCCGAGATGATTGCGACGATCCCCCGTCGCTTCATCACGCGGGAGGCGAAGCGCAAGGCCGCGGCCAGGTCCGTGCCGATGCCCGCCGGCTCCCGGGCGAGCAGGTCGCGGACGATACGGAGGGCATGGTCGCGCCCGCGCGCGGGAGGCACGTAGGCCTCGACGCTGTCCGTGAAGAGCACCGCCCCCACCCGATCGTGGTTGGCGACCGCGGAGAACGCGAGCACCGCGGCCAGCTCCGCCGCGTAGTCGCGCTTGAGCAGGAACTGCGAGCCGAAGGCCTGGGATCCGGACACGTCCACGAGGATGAGCAGGGTGAGGTCCCGCTCCTCCACGAACTTCTTCACGTAGGGCGCGCCCATGCGCGCGGTCACGTTCCAGTCGATGGTCCGGACGTCGTCCCCCGGCTGGTACTCGCGCACCTCCGCGAACTCCATCCCCCGCCCCTTGAAGACCGCGTGGTAGTCCCCGCCGATCCCGGACTCCAGGATCACGCGGGTGCGAATCTGGATCCGGCGGATGCGGTCGAGGGTCTGGCGGGAGAGCATCGGAGCTAGGGCACCTCGACGCGCTCCAGGATCCGGCTCACCACCGTGTCCGTTGTGACGTTCTCGGCCTCCGCCTCGTAGGTGAGCAGGATCCGGTGGCGGAGCACGTCGTGGGCGATCTCCTTGACGTCCTCCGGCACCACGTAGCCGCGCCCGTGCAGGAAGGCCAGCGCCCGCGAGGCCTCGGAGAAGGCGAGGGTGGCGCGGGGCGAGGCCCCGAAGGCGATGAGGGGGGTGAGATCGACGAGCCCCACCTCCTTCGGCCGGCGGGTGGCGGTGACGAGGGCCACGATGTAGTCGCGGAGGCGGTCGTCCATGTAGACCTCGCGCACCCGCTTCTCCAGCTTGATCACGGCCACGCCGCTGAGGACGCGCGACACGGACGGCGCCTCTCCCGAGATCATGCGGTCGAGGATCTGCCGCTCCTCTTCCTTCTTCGGGTAGTCGACGCGGGCCTTCAGCAGGAAGCGGTCCACCTGGGCCTCGGGCAGGGGGTAGGTCCCCTCCTGCTCGATGGGGTTCTGGGTGGCGAAGACGAGGAAGGGCTCGGGCAGGGGATGGCTCGTGTCCCCGAGCGTCACCTGGCGCTCCTGCATGGCCTCGAGCAGCGCGGACTGCACCTTGGCGGGGGCGCGGTTGATCTCGTCGGCCAGGAGCAGGTTGGTGAAGACCGGCCCCTTGCGGGCCACGAACTCGCCCGTCTTCTGCTGGTAGATCATCGTGCCGACGAGGTCGGCGGGCAGCAGGTCGGGCGTGAACTGGATGCGGGAGAAGCCGAGGTCCAGCACCTGGCCCAGGGTCTTGACGGCCAGGGTCTTGGCGAGGCCGGGGACCCCCTCCACAAGAAGATGGCCCCGGCAGAGCAGGGCCACCATCATGCGGTCGATCAGGGTCTTCTGGCCCACGATGACCTTCTTGATCTCCCGGACCGCGGACTGGACCTGCAGCGCCTCCTCGCGGACGGTCTCGTTCAGCTTGGCGACGTCGATATCGGTCTGAGCCATCGCTACTCGATCACTCCGTTCCAGACGGTTTGGACGCCGGAAAGCGGCGGAAAGACGCGCACGGACCCGCCGGGTTCAGCGGAGGTGGCCGATCTTGCTCTGGAGAAAGGCCCGTCCCCGCTTGAACTCGGCCACGTCCCCCCGGGCGAGCGCGGCCACGGCCTCCCCCGCCGCCGCCGCCAGCTCCCCCTGGTCGAGGGTCGCCAGCTCGTCCTGGACCTGGCGCATCTTGACGGCGATGCTGTCCAGGCTCCCCACGTCGGTGGCATTGAGGGTGGCGAGGAGCACCTCGACTCGGGACGCGGCCGGCATAACCGGATCACGCTAGCGCGCGCTCCCGCGGCCTGTCAAGACCACGGGTATACTGGCTTTGAAACTCGAGAGGAACGACGCGGAGATGCCGAAGAAGAGCCATTACAAGGTCGTCATCCTGGGCTCGGGCCCCGCCGGCCTCACCGCCGCGCTCTACGCGTCGCGCGCCGAGCCTGCGAGCCGCTGGTCGTGGAGGGCGGAGGCGGCGACGATCCCACCGACGTGCCCGGCGGCCAGCTCATGCTCACCACCGACGTCGACAACTACCCGGGCTTCCCCGAGGGCATCCTGGGTCCCGAGCTGATGGAGCAGATGCGCAAGCAGGCGGAGCGCTTCGGCGCGGAGTTCGCCGCGGGAGCGGTGAAGACGGTCGAGCTGCGCGAGCGGCCCTTTCGCCTCACGCTTGGACGGCGACGGCCGGATCCGCGCCGACACCCTGATCGTGGCCACGGGGGCGCGCGCGCGCTGGCTGGGGCTGCCCGAGGAGCTGGAGTTCCGCACCAGGATCGGCGGCGTCTCCGCCTGCGCCACCTGCGACGGCTTCTTCTACAAGGGCAAGGAGGTCCTGGTGGTGGGCGGCGGGCGACACCGCCATGGAGGAGGCGACCTTCCTCACCAAGTTCGCGACCAAGGTCACGGTCGTGCACCGGCGCGACGCCCTGCGCGCCTCGAAGATCATGCAGGACCAAGGCCCGGAACAACCCCAGGATCGCCTGGCTCTTCGACAGCGTGATCGAGAAGATCCTGGGCGGGGCCGGAGCAGGGCGTGACCGGGGCCGCGGTCCGCAACGTGAAGACGGGGGCGACGAGCGAGGTCGCGGCGGGCGGGATCTTCATGGCCATCGGCCACGTGCCCAACACCGCGGTCTTCAAGGGCCAGCTCGAGATGGACGAGAACGGCTACCTGCTGACCGACGGACGGCACCACCGCCACCAGCGTGCCCGGCGTCTTCGCGGCGGGCGACGTGGCCGACCACCGCTACCGCCAGGCGGTCACCGCGGCCGGCACCGGCTGCATGGCCGCCATCGACGCGGAGCGGTTCCTGAGCTCATTGAAGATCCTCTTCCTCGCCCCGCAGCCGTTCTTCGAGGTGCGGGGGACGCCGCTGGCCGTGCTGGCCATGGTGCGGGCCCTGGCCGCGCTGGGCCACGAGGTCGACCTCCTGACGTTCCCGCAGGGCGCGCGACGGTCGACGTGCCCGGGGCTGCGGCCACCGGCGCAGCCTTCGCCTGCCCGTGGGGCGCGTCAAGGCCGGCCCCTCCCTGGCCAAGCTGGTCCTCGACGTGCCGTTCATGCTCGAGGCGGTCTGGCGGCATGGCGACCGGGCCGCTACGACGTGGTCCACGCGGTGGAGGAGGCCGCCCACCTCGCCGCGCCGTTCGCGCGCCTCCTGCGGCCTGCCCCTGGTGGCCGACGTCGACTCCTCGATCCCCGACCAGCTCCGCTACTCCGGCTTCGCGACGGCGGGGCCCGCTGCTCTGGCTGGCGGGAGCGCTCGAGCGACCACGCGCTGCGCACGCGCGGCCGCGGTGGTCACGGTCTGCACGAGCCTGACGGACGGGCGTGCGCGCCCGCGCTCCCGCAGGCCCGCGTCTTCCAGGTCGAGGACCCGCCGCTCGTGGACGCGGCCGCCGCCCGCGCGACACGCCGGAGGCCGTCGCGCCTGCGCCGCGAGCTGGGCCTGCGCTCCATGCCCGTCGTCCTCTACTCGGGCAACTTCGAGCCCTACCAGGGCGTCGAGCTGCTGCGTGGACGCCGCCGCGCTCGCCTGCCGGAGGCGCAGTTCGTGTTCATGGGCGGCGAGCCGCAGGAGATCGAGGCTCTGCGCGCGCGCGCCGCCGCGCTGGGCGCGGGCGAGCGCTGCGTCTTCTCGGGCAAGCGGCCGCCCTCCGAGCTGCCCGCCTTCCTGGCCCTGGCCGACGTGCTCGTCTCTCCCCGCATCCAGGGCGAGAACACCCCGTTCAAGGTCTACACGTACCTGGCCTCGGGCAAGCCCCTCGTGGCCACGCGCATCCCGACCCACACCCAGCTTCTCGACGACTCGCTGGCCTTCCTGGTCGAGCCGACCGCGAACGGGCTGGCCGGGGGCATCCGCCAGGCCCTCGCGGACCCGGAAGGGGCGCGAGCCCGTGCGGATCGCGGGCTCGCCCTCATCGAGCGCGAGTACAGCACGGCGCGGTACCGCGAGAAGGTCGCGGCCGCCTACGCGGCGATCGGCGCAATAAAGCAGGTTCGATCCCGGCCTGCCGGTTGACGCGTGGGCGCGGTCCACGCCCGGAGCTGTTCGCTGGCGAACAGGCCGCGTTCACGGGCGGACGCTTCCCCTCTGCCTCATGAAGCACAAATCGTTGTCTCCCGGCCTCTTGGAGCATCCCTTCTCCCTGGCACATCCCCTGCTTCAACATCCGGAACGCCTCGAGAACGGAGCGTGAAATGGAAGATCTCGGGCAGGACCTGAAGTTCGCGCTGCGGGCGCTCGCCAAGAACCCCGGCTTCACGCTCGTGGTAGTGCTGACCCTGGCCCTCGGGATCGGGGCCAACACCGCGATATTCAGCCTGATGGACCAGATCCTGCTGCGGCTCCTGCCCGTAAAGGACCCCGGCCAGCTCGTGGTCCTGAGCGGCCCGGGGCCCTTCTCCGGCTCGTCGCACAACAACAGCAACACGATCATCCCGTTCTCCCATCCCATGTACGAGGGCTTGCGCGACAAGAACACGGTCTTCGAGGGTGTGCTCGGCCACTACTCGGCCCCCGTGCACCTGACGGTGGGCCAGCAGACCGACAACGTGACCGGCGACCTGGTGTCCGGGAACTTCTTCCAGGTCCTGGGCCTCGCCCCCGCGGTGGGCCGCCTGTTCACGGCCGAGGACGACCGCACCCCGGGCGGCCATCCCGTGGTCGTGCTCAGCCACGGCTTCTGGACACGGCGCTTCGGGGCCGACCCGAGCGCGGTGGGCCAGACCGTGGGCGTCAACAACGAGCCGATGACGATCGTGGGCGTGGCCCCCCGTGGGTTCTACGGCGTGGAGATCGGCCAACCCACCGACGTGTTCGTCCCGACCATGATGCAGGCTCGCGTTATCCCGACCTGGGACAAGGGCGTCGGCGACTGGCGCGCCCGTTGCCTGATGCTCATGGCCCGGCTCAAGGACGGCGTGAGCGTCGTCCAGGCCAAGGCCGGCGCCGACGTCCTCTACCGGCAGCTCCTGGAAGAGGACTTCAAGACGATCAAGACCCCGTCCGAGCGGTTCCGGACACGGTTCTTCGAGAAGACGCCTGGAACTCCTGCCCGGGGGACACGGGACCTCGGACCTGCGCGACCAGTCGAAGCTCCCCCTGCTCGTGCTGATGAGCATGGTGGGTCTCGTCCTCCTCATCGCCTGCGCCAACGTGGCCAACCTGCTCCTCGCCCGTGCGTCGTCGCGGCAGAAGGAGGTCGCGGTGCGACTCGCCCTCGGGGCCAGCCGGGGGCGCCTCGTGCGCCAGCTCCTCGTGGAGAGCCTCCTGCTGTCGGCGCTCGGGGGCCTCCTCGGCGTGCTGTTCGCCGCCTGGACCGGGGATCTCCTCCTGCGCGCTCTCCCCTTCGAAGGGATGTCGAGCGTCTTCTCGGCGGAGCCGGACCTCCGCGTGGGCGGCTTCGCGCTGGGCCTCGCAGTCCTGACCGGCCTCGTCTTCGGCCTGGTGCCCGCCCTCCAGGCCACGCGCCCACAGGTCTACCCCACCTTGAAGAACGAGGCGAACGCGGTGGCGGCGGGCTCGATGCCGTTCCGCTTCCGCAAGGTCCTGGTGGTGGGGCAGATCGCGCTCTCGCTGCTGCTCCTGATCGGGGCCGGGCTCTTCAGCCGGAGCCTTTCCAACCTCCGGAGCCTGAACCCGGGCTTCGAGCCCGAGCGACTCCTCGCCTTCTCGGTCGACCCCGCCCTCAACGGCTACCCGGTGGAGCGTCGGCTCGCCCTCCTGAAGCAGCTCCAGGACGACATCGCGGCCGAGCCCGGCGTCGTCTCAGTCTCCCTCGCCGCCGAGCCCCTCATGACCGACAGCAACTCGAGCAGCACCGTGAGGGTGGAGGGCTACCAGCCCAAGGACGACGAGGACATGAACCCCAATTTCAACATGGTGGCGCCCCGGTTCTTCGAGACCCTGGGCATCACCCAGATCGCGGGGCGTGACTTCAGCGACGCGGACGCGCCCGACGCCCCGAAGGTGGCGGTGGTGAACGAGACCTTCGCCCGCTACTTCTTCGGGGACAAGGACCCGCTGGGCCGGCGATTCGGCCTGGGACGGCGCGCCGAGACCTACGACTTCACGATCGTGGGCCTCGTCCGCGACGGCAAGGCCGCCTCCCTGCGCGAGAAACCGCTCCGCTTCATCTACGTCCCCTATCCCCAGGACGAGAGGGTGGGAGGCATGACGTTCTACGTCCGCTCAGCGCTCGACCCCGCCACGCTGGGAGATCGAATGCGCAAGGTCGTGGCCGGCATCGACTCCACGCTTCCCGTCACCGACCTCAAGACGATGCAGGCGCAGATCCGCGAGTCGCTCTTCGTCGACCGCCTGGTGGCCACGCTCTCCGCGGCCTTCGGCTTCGTGGCCATGGCCCTGGCCGCGATCGGCCTCTACGGCGTGATGAGCTACGCGGTGGCGCTGCGCACGCGCGAGATCGGCATCCGCGTCGCCCTCGGCGCCGAGCGCCGCGTCGTTCTCTTGATGGTGCTGAAAGAGGTGGCGCTCCTGACCGCGATCGGCGTGGCCCTCGGCCTGCCCGGCGGCTACGGCCTCGGCCGGCTGGTGGAATCGCAGCTCTTCGGCATCCACGCCCGCGATCCGCTGACCTTCGTGCTGGCCACATCGACCCTGGTCACGGCCGCGCTGCTCGCGGGCTATCTCCCCGCCTCGCGCGCAACGCGTGTCGACCCCGTGATCGCGCTGCGCTACGAGTAAGGGGTGCCCGCTCCCCGCCTCGCGTTCCTTGCCCTTGCGTCCATCGCGCTGGCCGCCCCGCCGCGCGCCCAGCAGGTTCGAGTCACCTACCTGGCCAACGAAGGCGTGCTCGTCGAGGCCGGCGGCACCAGGGTCCTGATCGACGCTCTCTTCCGGGACAGCATGGACCCCTACGCCCGCTACCCAGGGGACGTGCAGGGAAAGCTGGAGACGGGCCAGAAGCCCTACGACGGAATCCAGCTCGCCCTGGCCACGCACTTCCACCTGGACCACTGGGATGCGGGAGCGGTTACGCGATTCCTGCGAAGCAACCCGCAGGCCCTCTTCGCGTCCACGGAGCAGGGAACGGCGATGATCCCTTCGGCGCTTCGGGATCGCACGCGCAACCTCTGGCCCGCGGGCGCCGAGCCTTCCCATCTCGAGGCGGGCGGCGCCAGGGTGACGGCGTTTCCCCTCAAGCACGGCAGCACACAGAACCTGGGTTACCGGCTGGAGCTTGCCGGAAAGTCGGTCGCCCACCTCGGGGACGCGGACCCATCGGAAGAGAACTTCCGGAGACTGACGACGGCGAGGGGCGTGGACGTGGCCATGGTGCCCTTCTGGTGGCTTCTCGACCCGAAGGCGCTGGCGTTCCTGAGAACGACCTGGAAGCCACGCAACGCGGTCGCCCTGCACTTCGGGATCACGGACCTGGATTCCCTGGCGGAGGTACAGGCCGCCTGGCCCGGGGTGTGGGCAGCCACGAAGCAGTTCGAGTCGCGAGAGTACTGACCCCAGGAGAGTCCCCAAGCGGCTCATCGTCATGCTAGGCTCGTCTCGTGAGCACCAGTGGCGCGCACGCCTCGGACCCCGACCCCGAGCGTGTCTCCCCCGCCCAGAGGCGGCGATTTACGGTCGCCGAGTACCACCGCATGATCGATACCGAGATCCTCGACGAGGACGAGCACGTCGAGCTCTTGGAGGGAGAGATCGTTCAGATGAGTCCACAGGAGAAGCCTCACGCCCGGGCAACCAGGAAGCTCACTCGTTGGTTCAACCAGGCGCTGGGTGACGATTACGCGGTGCGCCCCCGGCTTCCCCTGACCCTGCCCGACAGCGAGCCAGAGCCCGACCTGGCCATCGGGCGCGCCGAGGACGAAGCCACGGCGGATAGGCACCCCAATACGGCTCTGCTTGTCGTCGAGATCGCGGACTCGTCGGCACGCTACGACCTCGTGGTCAAGTCCCGGATCTACGCGAAGGCTGGAGTCCCTGAGTACTGGCTGGTGCTCTTGAAGCAGGGTGCCGTCTAGGTCCTCCGCGACCCGGACCGTGGGGTTGGCGCCTACCGAAGTCGCCTCATCGTTTCCAGCGACTCGACCGTCACGCCGGCTTCTTTCGCGGGCCCCGTGATCACGGTCCGCGCGCTCTTCGACTGACGGCCCCGCGCCTCTTGACCGGGAGCCCAGACCCGGATTCCTTGGCGACGAAGCGTCAGCGCACGAACGACTCGCGCCGCGAGGCGTCGGAGAGCGGGATGAGGAAGCGTGCGGGGTCTTTCGCGATCTTCTCGTGCGCGCTCTCGAGGTCGCGCTCGCCCGCGTAGCTCACCGCGGACTGCAGGTGGCCGCGCAGGCGGGCGAGGATCGCGACCACGCTGCCCACGTAGGGGACGCGCACGGACTGGCCTTCCGCGGGCGTGCGCAGGGCCTCCGCGAGCTGCTCGCCTTCCGTTCCGTCCGCCACCGCCTCCGGCGAGGTCATGCCCCGGTAGAGCTTCATCTTCTGGCGGCGTGGCCGGGTCCTCGACCATCATGCCCGGGGCCTCGTCCGTGCCCGAGAGCAGGCTGCCCAGCATCACGGTGGACGCGCCGCAGGCGATGGCGAGGAAGATGTCCTTGTCGTTCTGCACGCCGCCGTCGGCGATGATCGGCACCTTGCCCTCGGTGGCGAGGTAGGCCTCGCGCACGGCCTGGAGCTGGGGCACGCCCGCCCCCGTCTCCAGGCGGGTGCGGCAGCCGCGCCCCGGCCCCACCCCCACCTTGATCGCATCCACGCCGCAGCCCGGCCAGCCAGCGCGCGGCCGCGGCGGTGGCCACGTTGCCGCAGACGAGGGGCACTCCCGCGAAGCGCTTCCGGAACTCCTGGATCGCGGTCTCCACCGCCGCGGAGTCGGCGTGGGCCACGTCGAGGAGGATGCAGTCCACCTCCTGGGCGAGGAGCGCCGCCGCCCGCTCGAGGTAGTCGCCGGTGGCGCCGATGGCGGCCCCCACGCGCAGCCGCCCGCGCTCGTCCTTCGTGGAGTACGGCTTCTGCTTGTAGAGCTTGAGGTCGCGCATGGTGATGAGCCCGCGGATGCGGTTCTCGTCGTCCACCAGGGGCAGCTTCTCCACCCGGTGGTCGAACATCACCTGCTCGGCCTCCTCGATGGTCACGGAGGCGGGGCGCGTGGCGAGGCGCGCCCGGGGCGTCATGAAGTCGCTCACCGGCCGGTCTTCGGCCTTCCGGTCGAGCGGCATGTCGCGATGCGAGAGGATCCCGGCGAGAAGGCCGCTCCCCTTCGCCTCCTCGATGAGGATGCCGCTCGCATTCTCGCGGCGTATCGTCTGGCGGGCCTGGGCGATGGTCGCGACCTCGGGGCAGCACCACCGGCTGCGAGATCACGTAGGAGTGCCGCGTCTTGACGTAGCGGACCCGCTCCGCCTGCTCCGCGACCGGAGCAGTTGCGGTGGAGGAAGCCGAAGGCGCCTTCGAGGGCCAGCGTCTTCGCCATCTCCTCTCCGACCACCGTGTCCATGTTCGCGCCCACGACGGGCAGGGAGAGGTCGAGTCCGGGGAGCAGGGGCATCGTGAGATCCACCTGCCGCCGCGTGCTCACCGGCGTGTGCTGGGGCCGAAACAGGAAGTCGTCGAACGTCCGGCCGACGAAGAGCGGCTCGAGGTCCTTCACGAAATCATTGTGGCACAGCTGCGCCGGTGCTACGCGAAGAGCAGGGGCGCCGACGCCGTGCTACCGCACCTTGATCCCAGTGCTCCCGGCAGCACCATTTTCGACCACTGTCCGAATTTCCCGGCCGCGATCGACCACGACCAGGCGCAGGCGAAGAGTAGGACTCGGGTCAGGGAAGTCGAGCTCCATCGTTCCCGTGCAATCTGGATTGAGATCGTAGGTGCCGGTGGCCGGCCTCCAGTCGGTCCCCCCCGCACCGTTGAGCGTCACCCAGTCTACCTGGCTGAGGTTCCCGTGACCGTCGAAGTGAGTCATGGCTACGCCGCGAACAAGGATGGGGCTCGGTCCGGCAAGGATCTGGCCATCGAGGGAGAATCCGTAGTCACCACGGAGAGTCTGATTCGAGCAGCCTGCCGCTCCAGAGCGTTCCTCCTCATCGGCGGTCACTCTCCACGAGCTGCTGACGGCCAGGGTCGCGGCGAGCCCAATTGCCATCGCAAGGGGCATCGCTCGGCGCAGGTTGAATGGCATGATCGTCTCCTTTTCGGTGCTGGATGGAGGGTTAAAGAACCCTTCCGCTCGGCTAGGACTATACGGCAATCTGCAGGTGCCGTCCGGCCGACGAAGGTCGCCCCGAGGCCCAGGAGCACGCTTTCGGCTTCTTCCCCGAATTGACAGGACACCGTTCCGAGTCGCTCCGTCGGTGGGAGCACCCTGCTAGTACCGGCTGGCGAGCAGCACCCTCCAATACCAATCTTCCCGGTCCGGCTTGGGATCCCGGGCGAGCGACAGGGCGCGCGCGGGCCAGCCGAGGTGCGGATCCAGCCACTCGCTCCAGGGCGCCCTCTCTCCCGCCGGCCGCGCGGGGTGGACCAGGAGCTCGCCCAGCGTCCAGGGATCGGAGGACACGTAAGGGGTGATGCGAACCGCCGCGACCGTGCGGCCCCCGAGGGGAATGGCGAGGAGATCGTGGTCGAGGACGGCCTGGGGATGGCCATTCACCCAGCGCAGGTCCTCCCGTTCCTCCCGTCGCCGCCGCCGGGCCACCGTCTCGAAGTGGTCGCCGTCGGGGCTCACCTCCACGTCCAGGCTGCGCGGCAGCCGCGGGCCCGTGAGGCCGGCCACCAGGGTCAGGGCATCGAGCGGGCGGGGGGCGGGCAGGAGGAAGGTGGTGGGGGCCTGCGGATCGGGGCGGAGCGCGGTGCCGAGATCCCGGTCTCCGGCCGGGCCCGCGTCCGGCCAGGGCTCCACGTCCACGCCGAAGGGGGGGCCGAAGTCGTGGTAGAGGAGGGCGGCTCCCGCCTCCGTTCGCTTCCAGGTCCCGCCTAACGCACCCATCGCGTCCTCGAAGGCCTTGGGCGCGGGGAGGTCGGTCGGAATCGAGGGCGTGAGCACCCAGGCCACGTCCTTGGCGAAGCGGACCTCGTCGAGGAGGGGCAGCGGGTGGTGCCGGAAGCGCTCGTTCCAGGGCTGGGAGGCCACGATGCGCTCGCCGCTCTCCCAGGTGAGGCGATAGGCGGGGCCGTAGGAAGCGTAGGCGTGCCGCAGGCCCCTCGACTCGAGGGCGCGGCGCGCGGCGTCGAGGTCCGGCAGCAGGAAGGGAGCCTCCGCCCGATCGGTGGCGCGCCAGGCTTCGAGCAGCCGGTGCCCCCCCACGAGGTGCAGGCCGGCGAGGGCGAGCACGGCGATCCAACTCCGGCGCGGGCGGTTGCTCCCCACGAACGCCCAGGCCACGAGAGCGGCCAGGGGCAGGTAGAGCGGGGTGAGGAAGCGGATCGTGTGCGGGCCCGAGCGGAGGGGGAGCGGAAAGGCGATGACGGCGAGGGCGGCGGCGGCGAGGAGCAGGCGGGCGGCCGCCTGGTCCCCCGAGTTGCGCGCGGCGAGGATCAGGAGCCCGCCATAGATGAGGATGAGGCTCGCCGCCACCCATCCCGGGGTGCGCACCACGAAGTCCTCGGAGTCCGCCACCACCGGCACGTGGGTGCCGACGAGACCGCCCACGGGCTCGTAGAGGCGCGGGACCACCTCGCGCAGGTGGCCGAGCATGGTCTGCTCGCGATCCGCGACCCTCACGATGCGCGCGGCCTGGCCGTCGCCGAGGGCGCGCACCCACCAGGGAGCGCTCGTCAGCAGCAGGGGGACGAGGGTGACGAGAAGGACGTGCCGCCGCCCCCGGGCGTGGCCGAAGAGATAGGCCAGACCCACGGCCACGACGCTCGCGGACATGAGGTGCGTCCACAGAGCCAGGCCGGCAAGGGCGCCCCAGAGGACGAGGCCGTAGCGCGGCTCACGGCCCAGCGGCAGGTCTTCACCGAGCCGGGCGGCCAGCACGAGAAGGAGGCCGCAGAGGACGAGGGTCGTCGGGTAGAAGGGCGGGGGGAGAGCAGAAAGAAGGAGGAAGTACGGGGGCGGGCAGGCCAGGAGGAGCGCCGCGGGAAAGGCCGCGATCGGATGCAGCGCGCTCCCGAGCGCCCACGCGATCGGGATCAGGGCAAGGCCGAGCAGGAACACGGGAAGGCGCAGCGCCTCCGTGGTCGGACCGAGGGCGGCCACGAACGGCGTGGCCACCCACGCGTCCAGGGGCGAGCCGTAGGGCTGGCCCCACATCGTCGTCCCCTCCCCGGGGTGACGGGCCATGAGCCCGACGATCGCGGTGTCGCCGTCTACCGGGGTGCGCAGGGCCTCCACCCAGAAGGGGACACGCACGAGCACCCCGATCAGGATGGCGAGCGGAAGGCGCCACTTCACGGAGTGGCCGCCTCCTCCGCGGCCTCGCTCGTCTCGCCCTGGTCCATCCAGGGCTGGGTGAACCAGGAGACGAGCGTCGGGGCCACGGACAGGGCGAGGGTCAAGGCGACCGCGAGACCCACCGCGCGGCGGCGGCCCGAGAGCGCGGGATAGGTGCCCGCACGCCAGGCCGACCAGGCGAAGCCGGTGAGGAGGAAGAGGACGGGCATCGCGGGCAGGCGGTAGCGCGCGTAGCCGTGCGCGGCCACGTGGATCAGGTTGTAGTACGCGAGGAAGAGAACGAGGAGGACGGGCGCTCGCGCCAGGGGGAGGGCGGCCAGCCCGAACACCAGGCCCACGAGACAGGCGAAGAAGGGCAGCAGAACGACGACGACCGCCACCACCGCCAGCGCTGGCGGGTAGGGACCGTAGGCGCCGCGCACGACGTGGACGAGGGCCTGGCTGTCCGCTTCCCAGAAGCTCGGCATCTCCTGTCGGAGCTTCTCGAAGATCCAGCCGGGCTGCCGCTCCCGGATCGCTTCGAGGCCTTTCTGGCGGGCGAAGTGGTACTTCTCGATCCGCCCGTGCACGGCCCAGTATTGGTCGTACACCTCCTGTCGCGAGATCCGGGCGTTGCCCTGCCACAGGTTCAACGCCCCCGCGGTGGACACCGGGACGAAGGCGCCGTAGACGATCCAGTTGCGCACGGTCCAGGGGGCGACGGTGACGACGGCCGCCAGGAGGTAGGCGGCCCCCCGCCGCCCGCCGCCCGGACGCCGCCAGGCGAGCCACGCCGCGGCCAGGGGGAGGAAGTAGAGGACGGTCTCCCTGGCCAGAATGGCGAGGCCGAACAGGATTCCCGCGACGGCCGCCGCTCGCGTCGAGGGCTGCGCGTCCGCGGCCACCAGCCGCTCGAACCCCCACCACAGCAGGACGGTGAAGACCGTCTCTACCCAGAAGTGCGCGGCGAACCAGACGAGCTCCGGATAGAAGGCCGCGATGCCGCCGGTGGCGAGGCCGGCCGCGGAGCCGAAGACGGCCGCGCCCAGGCGCCCGACCGCGAGCACGAGCAGGGCGGACAGGGCGGCCTGCGCCACCTTCACGGCGGTGAGACCGCCGAAGGTGGAGGCGAGGCCGATGAAATAAGGATAGAGCGGCGGATGGAAGATCAGCCGGAACCGCAGGGGCGAGTAGCCGACCTCCGGCAGTACCTGGGCGCCCCAGGTCGTCCACATGGTCTCGTCGGCCACGGGATCGGTGGCGGGCTCGAGAAAGACGAACGCGAGGCGGACGGCGAGTCCGGCGAGGGCGAGCAGGAGAAGTCGCGAAGAGAGCCGCCGTTCACCCGGCGTCGACACGGTAAGGACTATACCGTCGTTTGGTCGCGGCCCGCCCGCCGTGCTAGCTTGCCGTTTTGGCCATGAGCGCGTTGCGACGACGAGTGTGGCGCGGCATCGGTGGGCGCGAGTCTCCTTGCCCTCTCCGCCTGCGGACGGCCCGCCCCTCCCGTCGATCTCCTCCGGGCCGGCGACCGGCTCGTCGAGGCTCGGGCCGCCTCCCTCGACAAGGCGGGCGTCCTCGAGGCCCTCGGGCGGCCCGTCCGGATCAATGACGTGGTACGGAGGACACTCCCCGCCGGGCCCCCGAGCCGCCTCGTTTTTCGGCTAAAGGTGCCCAAGGCGGCGCGGCTCGCGTTCAGCTGCGCCGTCGCCCCGAAATTCCAAGACCGGCCCGGAGTGGAATTCGTAGTCAAGGCGGGACGGGGGGGGAGAGAGGACACGATCTTTTCGAAGCTCCTGGATCCGCTTTCCCACGCGGATCACCGGGGCTGGGTGACGGCAGACGTCGACCTCGCGCGGCATGCCGGGCGCGAGGTCGAGTTGAGTTTCGAAACGCGCGGCTTCGATCCCGCCGGCGATCCGGGGCAGGCGGTGTGGGGCACCCCCGCCGTCACCGCCGCCTCCCCCGACGCCCCCCTCGTCGTGGTCTACCTCGTGGACACGCTGCGGGCCGATCACACCGGCCCCTACGGCTACGCCCGCGACACCACTCCCCACCTCGACGCCTTCGCGAAGGACGCGACCGTGTTCGACCAGGCCGTGGCCCACGCCTCCTGGACCAAGCCGTCGGTGGCCTCGATCTTCACGTCCCTCCTGCCCGGCCAGCATCTCGCGGTCCAGCTCCGCGATCCGCTCGATCCCGCCCGCGTCACGATCGCACAGATGCTGCAGGCCAGGGGCTACGCCACCGGCGCCGCCATCGCCAACTCCGTGATCTACGGCGCGGAGTCGAGCTTCGACCGCGGCTTCGACTACTTCGCGGGCCTTCACGGGGAAGGCGACCGGCCGAGCAAGCTCGTGGGGGCGGACGTGGTGGTGGACGCCGCCCTCTCCTGGCTGGACGCGCGCCGCGGCTTGCCCACCTTCCTCTACGTGCACACGATGGACCCGCACGTTCCCTACGCCCCCCCCGCCCCCTTCGACCGCAAGTACGAGCCCCATCCGACGGCGGACCACCCCGCCCAGGACCCGCGGACCGACTACAAGGAGCCGCTCGACCGGGAGCGCATGATCGCGCAGTACGACGGCGACGTCGCCTTCGGCGACCAGGAGTTCGGACGCTTCCTCCGCGCGCTCGAGGAGCGCGGGCTCTACGAGCGGTCGGTGCTGGTCTTCATGGCCGATCATGGCGAGGAGTTCCTGGACCACGGGAAGTGGCTGCACGGGCGGTCCGTCTTCGACGAGCTCGTCCGCATCCCGCTCCTCGTCAAGCTGCCGGGCGTGCGCGGGGGCGGGCGCGTGGCCGAGCAGGTGCAGGCCGTGGACATCCTGCCCACGCTCCTGGAGAGCCAGCGCCTGCCCGTGCCCGCGGCCCCGGTCATCGCCGGACGCCCCCTCCAGCGCGTGCTCGAGGGAAAGGCCGACAAGCGGCCCGCCATCTCCGAGATCAGCCACCGCGGCTTCGTGGCTCACGGGGTGCGCACGGAGGCCGACAAGTACATCCACCGCTTCGAGCCGGAGACCGACGAGCTCTTCTTCGACCTCGTGAAGGACCCCAGTGAACGGACGAGCCGGCTCGACGCGAACCCCGAACGGGTGCGCTTCCTCAAGGCGCAGGCGGAGGCGGCCATGTCCCCGAATCCCTTCCGCTACGTGCTCCGGGTGACCGGAGCCTCGGAGTACGCGCTCGTCCTCGCCACCGAGGGCTGGCTGGAGGGTGTCGAGGCCACGGGCCTGGGGCCGAGCGAACGGTCGCTGCTCCGGGAGAACGGACGGCGCCTCGAGCTCCTCCTGCGGCCGCGCCCGGGCCAGCCCCGCGAGATCGCCTTCGCCCTGCGCCCGCGGGGAGCGCCCGTCACCCTGCAGGGAACGCGCGACGCGCGGCCGTTGCACCCGGGCGACGTCGCCTTCGCGGAGGGCGGGCGGCCGGCCCCCGCCTTTCCCTTCCGCCTCCCCGACATCGAGTCCGAGGGCGAGCACGAGCGCGGGCTCAACCTGTTCGCGCCTCCTCATGGCAACCCCGCGGGGGTGCAGGTCTGGCTTGCCCTGTCCCCGGGCCACAAGCTCATGGAGCTCGACGCCGAGACCCGCGAGCGGCTGAAGGCGCTGGGCTACCTGGGTCCCGGATAGGCGGCCGCGCCGTCCCACCGGGTCCAGCTCGCCGCGATTCCAGATCGCGTCGATGGCTCGGCGCACGAGCGCTTCGTTGGGCATGCGAAAACTCTTTCGGGTTAGCGTGTCACCAGGGCCGGCGCGTGTCATGAACTTGAGTCATCCACCGTGGTACTCTTTCGCGCCCACCGGATACGCAGTTCGGTGCCTTCGAGAACATGCCCATGACCTCGCGTGACCAGCGACTGCGCAGCCCTGCCCGCGCGCTGCTGGTGATCGACCAGCCCGTGCTCGCCGAGGTCGCGAAGCTCGCGCTCAGTCACGGCTACTACAGCATCCGCGTGGTCCGGACGATCGATGAGGCCGCGGGCGCGCTCGCCGCGTGGCGGCCTCATCTCGCCATCCTCGACATGGACATCGCGGGAAACGCGATCCTGGAGCGGCTCCGCCCCGCCCCGGAGGGCCGCCGCCTCCCCGTCATCGCGCTCACGCGACGAGGCGACCTCAAGGCCAAGCTGGCGGCGTTCGAGCGAGGAGTGGACGACATCCTGAACGTGCCCTTCTCCCCCGAGGAGTTCGTCGCGCGGACTCTGGCGGTCATGCGCCGGAGCTACGGCGGGGCCGTGGAATTCACTCCGGTGCTGCGGCTCGGCGATCTGGAGATCGACCTCCTGAACCGCCGGGTCAGCGCCGGGGGAACGGTCCTGCACCTCACCCCGCTCGAGCAGAGTCTGCTCTACCTGCTGGCCGCGAACGCCGGGCGTCTGCTCACCCGCGACGAGATCCTGGACCACCTCTGGGGCGCCGACTACGTGGCGGAGAGCAACGTGGTCGACCGTCACATCCGCAACCTGCGTACCAAGCTGCAGGATCACTCTCGCCGTTCGAGGTACATCGCCACGGTTCCCGGCCGCGGCTATCGCTTCGTACCGACGGCCACGGCCGAGGCACGGCCGGCTTCGCTCGCCTGAGCCGCGAGCGGGTCGGGGCTGCGCCTCCCCCGCCCGGGTCTCGAACGCCTCGCGCACACGACCGTGCCAAATGACGAAACTTCATGACACCGCCTCGGCGTCCCGTGATACTGGCTCGCTCACACACGTCACGACACTCGTCGTGGGCGGAACACGCGCGGTTGGTGGCTTCCGTCGATCGTCGATAGTACGAAAGGACGTTGCAATGAAGATGAACCCGTTCCCACGGATCTCCATCATGATGCCCGTCGGCGTGCTTGCGCTGGCGGGAGCCTGCGTTCTGGGCTTCGGACCAGCGGCTCAAGCAGACGGCCACGACTCCGAAGGCGCCAAGTTCGAAGGCACCTGGATCAATGACGTCCAGATCGTGGCGTGCCCACCGGCGCCGCCCATCGTTTTTGTGGCCTTCCAGTCCATGATCACCCACATACCCGGCGGAACCATGATCGAAGGCGGCAGCCCTTCCGGTGCGCCTCCGGGGGTCACGCGGAGCGCAGGCCACGGCATATGGCAGCGCACCGGCGGTCACACCTTTGTCGAGATGTTCCGCTTCCACGGGTTTGACGATCTTGGCCATCTCGTCAGCATTGCGGAAGTGACCAGCCGAACGAGGCTCGTACACGGAGACAATCCCGCGACCTCTGATGTCGTCGAACCCTATTATCTCAGGGGGACCGGTACCAACAGGATCACGAACCTGGACCCTGCCGATGGCACCGTGATCAACGTAACCGAGGGGTGTAACAAGTCGACGTCGGCGCCCTTCCTGTTCCCAGACTAGCCCGGAACGAGTGAAGCGCTCCCGGTCTCGGACTCCCCGTGCCGGGAGGGGGCGCGTCACCTGGGAGGCCGCGCGCCGCATCGGGCTCGCGTTGCCCGAGGTGGAGGAAGGGACCTGCTACGGGACGCCCGCTCTGCGCGTGGCCGGGAAGCTCTTCGCCCGCCTCAAGGAGGACGGCGAGTCGCTCGTGATCCGGGTCGACATCGAGGAGCGGAAGGCTCTCCTCAAAGCCGATCCCGGGATCTTCTACGTCACGGACCACTACCTGAACTACCCCTGGATACTGTTGCGCCTCTCGCGCGTGACACCGGAGGAGCTGCGGCGGCGGCTCGAGCAGGCCTGGCGGCGCGCCGCTCCCCGGCGCGTGGCCGCGATGCGCCCCTGACTTCGGCTGACCTGGCCCGGCGACCACCGGTGCTAGGATCGGGAAGATGGACGCGTCCCTTCGCGCCGCGGTCACGTCGTTCAATCAACAGCGATTCGTCGAGTTCCAGGACGCGCTCGAAGCCGTGGCCGGCGCCACCCGGGCCCCGTCGGAGCGGCAGTTCTACAAGATCCTCTCGACGCTCGCGGAGTCGCTGCACCAGGTAGGCAACCACGAGCTCCAGAAGGCGGAGGAGACGCTGGGCCCAGCGCTGCGCAAGCTGGACAAGTTCGTCCCGCGCTTCCGCGGCCTGAACGTGGAAGCCCTGCGCGAGGAGTTCCAGCGCACCCTCACCGAGGTCCGCGACGTACGGGCGGGGCGCAAGCCGGAGTTCGATCCCAAGCACCTGCCGCGGCTGCGGGTCCTGCCCGAGTGACGGAGGGGAGAACGGCCGGGGCCGACTTCGGGGCACCGGTGCGCCTCGTCGTCTTCGACCTGGACGGTACCCTCGTGGATTCGGTGCGCGACCTCGCCACCGCGGTGAATGCGGCTCTGCAGAGGGTGGCCCCCGGAACCGCGCCCCTGCCTCTCGAGGACGTGCGCGCATTCGTGGGCGAGGGCGCGCGCCTGCTGATCGAGCGGAGCCTGGAGCGGGCGGGCGTGCGCCGGGCCGCCGACGAGGTGCTGCCCGTCTTCCTGGAGTGCTACCGGTCGTGCCTGCTCGACACCACGCGGCTCTACCCGGGAGTGGCGGAAGCCCTCGATCGACTGCAGGGTCGCCTTCTCGCCGTGCTGACCAACAAGCCCGGAGATCTGAGCCGCGCCATCCTGGCCGGCCTCGGCGTCGCTGACCGCTTTGCGTGCATCTGGGGCCCGGGCGACGTACCGGCGCGCAAGCCGGACCCCGCGGGCCTGCTGCACCTCGTCCGCGAACTGGGCGTCGAGCTCGCCGAGGCGATCATGGTCGGCGACTCGCCCGTCGACGTGCGCACGGGCCGCGCGGCCGGGGTGCGCACTGTGGGCGTCACGTACGGTCTTGATCCCGAGGCCCTTCGAGCCGATCCCCCGGACCTCCTCGTAAGTGACTTGAGGAAGCTGGCTGACCTCCTCTCCGGCTGAAAAGCCGTCGCATTCCCGCCGGTCTGTGCTAACCTTTCGTGTCACAGTCGACCCTCCACTGCTCCTCCGAACTGCCCGAGGAGGCCATGGCAAATATCGTCATCTGGGGAAAAGCGCGCGACATCGTGATGGGCGAGCTGCCGCCCGCCGCGAGCGTCGTGGAGGTCGACTCATTCGATGCCCTCAAGAAGCGTCTCGATGGGTCGGGACCCGCGCTCGTCCTCGCCGACGCTGACCATCTGAAGCAGAACCTCGACGAGCTCGAAGCCTGGATCCGCGGCGACGGCCACACCCAGGCGGTGCTGGTCGCAGTGGTCGAGGACGGAGATGCGGAGGATACGCTCAAGCACTACCCCTTCCTGGATGAGGTCCTGCTCCGGCCCGTCACCGCCTCCCGCCTGAACCTGCGCCTGGAACGCGCCTTCGAGACGGTCGGCAACCGTCGCACCATCCGCCAGCTCGAGCGCCTCCTCTCGCGCAGAGGGGAGGAGCTGCACACTCTCAACGACATCGGAGTGAAGCTCTCCGCCGAACGCGACAAGGACAAGCTCCTGCCGCTGATCCTCGCCAAGAGCCGGGAGATCACCGACGCCGATGCGGGCAGCCTCTACCTCGTGAAGCGCGGCAAGGACGACGAAGTGAACACCGATGATCAGCTCCGCTTCGAGCTGACCCAGAACGATTCCGTGGTGGCTCCGTTCGAGACGCACACGATGCCCTTGAACGAGACCTCCATAGCCGGCTACGCCGCCCTCTCCGGCAAGAGCGTGAATGTGGCCGATGCCTACGACCTCCCTTCCGACTCGCCCTACAAGATCAGTCGTTCCTTCGACGAGAAGTCCGGCTATCGGACGAAATCGATGCTCGTCGTGCCCATGCGCGACCACCTGCAAGAGGTCATCGGGGTGGTCCAGCTCATCAACAAGAAGCGTGACGCCGACGTGGTCCTGCGCCCGAAAGAGCTGGTCAACGAGTACGTGATCCCTTTCACCTCGGTGGACGAGGAATTGGTGAGCTCCCTGGCCAGCCAGGCCGCGGTGGCCCTCGAGAACACGCGCCTCATCGAGGACATCCGCAAGCTCTTCGACGATCTTCGTGGAAGCCTCCGTGATCTTCATCGAGAGGCGCGACCCCACGACCTCCGGTCACTCGCGAGCGAGTCGCCACCCTCACCGTAGAGCTTGGCCAAGCAGGTGGATTCGACGTACACCGACCCCTTCCAGGAGGTGACCTTCACCAAGGATCAGCTCCAGGAGATCCGCTACGCGAGCCTGCTCCACGACTTCGGCAAGGTCGGCGTGCGCGAGAACGTACTGGTCAAGGCGAAGAAGCTCTACGCGGGCGAGCTGGAGCTGGTCCGGCAGCGCTTCGCCTACATCAAGCGCACCCTGGAGGCCGAGTACCTGCGAATCCAAGCTCGACCAGGTGCTGTCCGGCCGGGCCTCGCCGGAGTTGCTGCAGGAGATGGATCGCGCCACGAGGCGCGAATGGCGGGAGATCGACCAGCTCCTCGGCATGGTTCTCCAGGCCAACGAGCCGACGATACTGGAAGAGGAGAGCGTTCGCTGCCCTCCTCGACCTTCCCAATCGCACGTACCGGGACGTTGATGGCAAGCGACAACCGTTCCTCACAGTGGACGAGGTGACTGCCCTCTCCATCCGGCAAGGGCAGCCTCACCGAGCCCGAGCGCCTGGACATCAGAGAGCCACGTGAGCCAGACCTTCGAGTTCCTGCGCAAGATCCCGTGGACGAGCGAGTTGCAGCGGGTCCCGGAGATCGCCTACGCCCATCACGAGAAGCTGGACGGCTCCGGCTATCCGCTGCAGCTCACCGGCGGACGACATCCCGATCCAGTCGCGGATGATGACGATCTCCGACATCTTCGACGCCCTCGTGGCCTTGGACCGGCCCTACAAGAAGGCGGTACCGGTGGAGAGGGCGCTCGACATCCTTGTGACGGAGGCCCGCGACGGAAAGATCGACAAGGACCTCCTCGAGCATCTTCATCGAGGCCAAGATCTACGAGAAGACACCGCCCAAGGCGGGGACCGCAGCCGAAGTCACTCCCTGAGCGACGCCGAGCCCGCGCGGTCCCGGGCCGCCGGAACGCGATAATCGATGATCGCCTCGTGACCGTCCCGCTCGTGATCGCCCACCGGGGCGACTCCGCCCACCGTCCCGAGAACACCCTCGCCTCCTTCGCGAGCGCCCTCGAGCTGGGAGTGGAGCTGGTGGAGCTGGACGTGCAGCTCACCCGGGACGGGCAGATCGTGGTGATCCACGACCCCACGCTCGACCGCACCACGAACGGGAGCGGCCGGATCGGGGAGATGAGCCTCGCGGAGGTGCGGGCGGTCTCCGCGGGCTACCCCGAGCCTCTTCGGCTCCGCCTACGCGGGGGAGCGCGTCCCCACCCTGGTGGAAGTCCTCGCCTTCCTGCGCGGTCGGGCCCGGGTGCTCATCGAGCTGAAGAGCGAGTCGATCACGGACGATCGCGGGGAGGGGCTGGAGGCGCAGACCATCGCCGAGGTGCGCAAGGCGGGGATGGTGGGCGAGGCCGCCCTCCTTTCCGGCGACGCCACGGTCCTCGCCCGCTGCCGGGAGCAGGCTCCCGAGATCGTGCGCGGCCACCTCTTCGACCGGGCGAAGCCGGCGGAGGTGCTGGCGGGGGCGCGCGCCGCCGGCTGCGACCTCGTGATGCCGGAGAAATCGAGCATCGACGAGGAGCTGCACCGGCAGGTGCGTGAGGCCGGGCTCAAGCTCGGCACCTGGCTCGTCGACGATCCCGAGGAGCTGTTCGCGCTCCTGCGCTTCGACCTCTTCGGCGTGGCCTCGAACCGGCCCGGGGTCCTCCTGGAGGCCCTGGCCGAGCGCCACTCCCCCGCCTGAGCCGCCTCAGGCCGGGAAGCCCGGCCAGCTCTGGAGAGGATCCGTGGAGCGCACACGGCGCATCCCCGCCGCTTCGAAGCGCAGGAAGGCGGAGTCGGCCGCGTCCGTGAAGTCCACCACGCCCGGCACCACGACCGCGGACGTGCAGTCCTCCAGCAGGTAGACCCGGCGGGCGAGCGCCTTGTCGCGGGCCTGGATCGCGGCCAGGAGGTCGGCCACCGTCCAGGCCACGCAGTGGCTCTTGGCCTGCCCGGCCACGACGAGCGCGTCGAACCCCAGGAGCGACTCCACGAGCGCGCGGTTCTCGGCGGCGAGGGGACGGCCCTCCTGGTCGGCCAGGACCTCCGGCCGGAGCGCCGAGTAGTTCTCCGTGAGCGGGTGGCGGCCCTTGATCTCGAAGCGCGTGGGGCAGGAGCGGGCGACGGAGTGGAAGAAGAACGCCTCCTCCACCGCGGAGACGAGGGCGTGGCCCACGCCCCCGAGCATAGCGTGGTAGGGCCAGAGCATGAGCGGGTACTTTCCGCCGTCCGCGAGCGTCCGCGCGTAGTGGCGGGAGTAGGCGTCGAGGTCGAAGCCGGCGGGGGCCACGAAGCGCGCGATGCGCGGGTTCACGCGCCACACCCCGCGCTCGACGTCTTCCGCGGCCACCACCGTGTGGGGAGGCGGGTGCTCGCCCCGCGCGTTCACCCAGAACACGGGATGGAAGATCTGGAAGGGGCCGTGGGTGTCGAGTGTCGCCACCACTTCGGAGATTCGGCCCAGGTTGCGGTAGACGAACGCGCAGAGGCGGGCGTTGTCCTCGACCGCGCCCCGTCCGGACCGCCCGGCCACGAACAGCTCGAACTCGGGCAGGCAGAAGGTGTTCTGCACGTCGATGGCGAGGAGTCCCACGCGCACGCGGTCCTCCGCGGCGGGGCGGATGCCCTGCGTGGCCGCCAGGGCCGTGGCCTCCGCCGCGCGCTTCGCGTAGGGGACGCGGTAGAGGCGCGCCGCGGAAGCGGGGTCGAAGGTCATCAGACGACCAGGGGGTGGATCACCAGCCCGGAGGGCAGCTTCGGGTGGAAGAACGTGCTCTTGGCGGGCATCGACTCGCCCGCCTCCGCCACGTCCACGATCTGCTGCGACCGGCGTCGCGCGCAGGAGGACGGCGAGCCGGCAGCCGTCGCCTTCGCCACCGCCTCCTCCGCCTCGGCCAGCGAATGCACGTAGCGTACTGCGGCGTCGGGCACGTCGAGCAGGCGGCCCAGCACGGCCTGGTGGAGGAAGTAGGTGTCGAGGGCGCGCAGGCTGGGCGGAGCGTCCCTGGCGACGAGCGCCTCCGCGTCCCCGCCGCGACTCCGCCACGAGCGCCCCCCCGCCCGGCGCGGCGAGGGCGAAGGCATGGGGACGCCGGGAAGCGGCGACGGCGGCAGCGGCGGCGCGGACGCCCACCGCGTCGCTGGCAGGTCGAAGTGGGCGGCCAGGCGCGACCGCGCCTCCGCGAGCGAGGGCCCTTCCGCGAGAATCCGGTGATAGGGCAGGACGAGCAGGCCAGGGGCCTCCATCGGCGTGAAGTAGCCGAAGGTCCACGCCCCCTCGGGGCCGGTCTCGTCCCGGTAGCGGAGGGCGGTCGCGTACCGGTGGTGGCCGTCCGCGATGTAGGCGCGCGTCCCGGCCAGGAGATCTCGGAAGGCGGAGATGAGCTCGGGCTCGCTCACCCGCCAGACGCGATGCGCGACCCCGCCGTCGTCGGTGTAGCGGAGGGCGGGAGGATGCGCGATCGCGTCCAGGAGCGGCGGAGCGAAGCGGCGCCCCGGGGTCGGAGAACATCATGAAGATCGGGCTGAAGTTGGCGCGGGTGGCGCGCAGGACCTGGTAGCGGTCCTCCTTCGGGCCCCCGGCCGCGTCTGCTCGTGGGGCAGGATCACGCGCTCGCTCGCGATCCTCGGCACGGAAGCGGGCGAGGAGGCCGAAGCGGCGGAGGGTCTTCCCTTCCACCGAGAAGGCCTGCTCCAGCAGCGTAGAGGCACGGCTCGGGATCGGCGGCGAGCAGGCCTTCCTCGCGCCAGCGACGGAACGTCTCCCCCGCCTCGGCGTAGCCGGCGTCTCCCGGCGTCCGGTTCAGCACCACGCGCACGATGTTGCGCGGGTCGCGGGCGTAGAGCTCCTCCTGGTAGGCGGGAGGAATCACGTCGTAGGGCGGGGCCAGGACCCTGGGCAGCTCGGCCTCGGGGACGCGGTAGAGGATTCCGCGGAAAGGGCTGGATCTCGGGCACGGCCGAGAGGGTACTACGAGACTCCCACCGCGGAGGTGTAGTCGACCTTGTAGATGAGCCGGGCCGTCCCCAGCCGGATCTCGTCGCCCGTCTTGAGCAGCGCGTTCTCCGACGCGCTTGCCGTTCACCCAGCAGCCGTTGCGGCTCTTCAGGTCGACGATGCGGAAGCCGTCCGGGGCCGCGGTCGATGCGGCGCGTGGAACGACGACACCTTGGGGTCCGAGATCACGATGTCGTTGTTGCGGTGGCGGCCCAGCGTGTAGCTGTCGCGGATGAGGGGGAACGACGTCTCCGCTCCCGTCCTTGACGAGGACCAGCCGGCTCACCGTGAGCCGGCTCGCGTTGGCCAGGTACTGGACTGCGCCTTCGGGTTGACGATCTCGCTGGGTGTCGTCCTCCGTCTTGCGCACGGGCCACGGCGTGGCTGAACTCCACCGCGGGGGCCGCCTCCGGGGCCGCAGCCTCCGGCATCGCTCGGCGTTCCCGCGGCGTCCTCGGGGACGACCGGCTCTGGAGCGCTGCCGGGCGGAGGGGGCGCCAGCCGCCACGAAGCGGCGCGGAGCAGGCCGGTGGAGGATCTGCAGGGTGGCGAGCTCGTCGGGGTTCCCGCCACCAGCCGGCAGATCTCGCGGACGGCTGCGCCGGCCGTCCACCAGGAAGAAGACCCGCCACTCCTCCTGGGTGAGGGTCGACGCTCTGCTTCACCCGCTCGGGGTTCGCGAGCGACTCCACGGCCATGCTCGCGGTCGGGGAAGAGCTCGTTCGAGCGGCTGCCCGCGTCGTCCAGGCGGCGCACCCCCTCCATGATGAGGTTCTGGAGGTCCATCTCCAGGGTGACCGCGGTGGCGGGGGGCGGGACGTGGTCGTAGAAGGTGAAGAGCCCGTCCCGCCACGCGAAGGTGTCGAAGATGACCTCGGAGACCTGGACCTTGAGGAACGAGCCGCGAGCTCGTCCTCGCTCAGGAGCTTCTCCGAGAGCAGGACCTGGCCGATGCGGGTACCCCGGCGCTTCTGCGGGCGAGCACCCGGTCGAGTGATCGGGAGCGCTCACCTTGCCCAGCCGGACGAGCATGGCGCCGAGGCGCAGGTCCTCGCGCGGTGGAGGTGGCGTAGACGGGCCGGCCCTCGCGGAGGAAGAGCTTGGTCTCCTGTCCGGGCGCTCCAGGACGAGCACGCCCGTGCGGCGCCCCTGGTCCAGGAACGTCAGGAGATCGGGAACCTCGAAGCGGGCGAGGTTGCCCTCGAGGATCTTCTCCATAGACGGCGAGCGGCCGGATTGTAGCACGCGCGTTTCGGACGCCTGTGGTATGCTCGGACGTACCCCGCCGCACGGGATCGAGCGCCGAAGCTCTGCCCTCTCCCGGCGCACCTCCTCGGCCTCGCGAGGAGGAGACATGACGACGTTCAAGGAGCTGATCCGCCAGGTCAAGTCGGAGATCCGCGAGGTCTCGGTCGACGAGGCGCGCGCGCTCGCCGGGGCGGGCGCCGTCCTCGTGGACGTGCGCGAGGCCGACGAGTGGTCGCAGGGCCACGTGCCGGGCGCCGCTCTTCATCCCCCGCGGCTTCCTCGAGCTGCGGATCGAGGAGAAGGTCCCGGACAAGGACCGCGAGGTCGTCGTCTACTGCGCGGGCGGCACGCGCAGCGCGCTGGCGGCGCGCAGTCGCTCCAGCGAGCTCGGCTACACGCAGCGTCAGCCTCCATGGCGGGCGGCTTCGCGCGCTGGAAGGAAGCGGGCTTCCCGATCGTGGTCCCGAAGACGCTGACGCGCCGAGCAGAAGAAGCGCTACAGCCGCCACCTGCTGGTGCCCGAGGTGGGCGAGGCCGGGCAGGCGAAGCTGCTCGAGTCGAAGGTGCTGCTCGTGGGCGCGGGCGGGCTCGGCTCCCCCGCCGGCCTCTACCTGGCCGCGGCCGGCGTGGGGACGCATCGGCATCGTGGACTCCGACGTGGTCGACCTCATCGAACCTGCAGCGGCAGGTCCTGCACACGACGGCCTCGGTGGGCCGGCCGCAAGACCGAGTCCGCCGAGGCCACGCATCCGCGCCCTCAACCCCGACGTGAAGGTCGTCCGCCACGACCTGCGCCTCGAAGCGGCGCAACGTGATGGACGTGATCGCGCCCTACGACGTGATCCTGGACGGCTGCGACAACTTCGCGACCAAGTACCTCGTGAACGACGCCGCCGTGCTCGCCGGGCAAGACCAACGTCTACGGCAGCATCTTCCGCTTCGACGGCCAGGCCTCGACCTTCGTGCCCCGGCACGGCCCCTGCTACCGCTGCCTCTACCCGGAGCCCACGCCGGCCGAGCTGGCGCCCTCCTGCGACGAGGCCGGCGTGCTCGGCGTGCTCCCGGGCGTGGTCGGGCTCATCCAGGCCACCGAGGCGATCAAGGTCCTGCTCGGCAAGGGCGAGCTGCTCATGGGCCGGCTGCTCACCTACGACGCGCTCGCCATGACCTTCCGGCAGTTCAAGGTGCGGCGCGACCCGAAGTGCGCGGTCTGCGGCGACGCGCCCGACGATCACGAGCTCCCAGCGACCTCGAGTGGTCGTGCCACTTCGAGCCCCGGCCGGCGGAGGTGACCGCGGCGTGAGCGCGTGCGATTCGGCTCGCCCGCCGGCGCCCGGCGCTCGCGTCCTCGATCCTCGAGGCGATCGGCAACACGCCCCTCGTCCGCCTGCGCCTGGGCGGGGTGCCCGCGCGGCGTCGAGCTCTGGGCCAAGTGCGAGTGGTTCAACCCGGGCGGCTCGGTCAAGGACCGCACCGCGCTCTCGCTCGTCACCGAAGGGGAGCGCACGGGCGCGCTCCGGCCCGGCCAGCACGATCATCGACTCGTCCTCGGGCAACACCGCGGTCGGCCTCGCCCTCGTGGGGCGCGCCAGGGATACCCGGTGGAGCTGGTGATGCCCGAGAGCGTCACCGCGGAGCGCAAGCGGCTGTGCCGCGGCCTACGGCGCCCGCATCGTCTTCACCGACGCCTTCTCGGGCTCGGACGGCGCGCATGCTCGCGCGTGCGCGAGATGGTGGCGGCGGAGCCGGAGACGCTACTTCTACGCCGACCAGTACCGGAACCCCGCGAACCCGCTGGCCCACTACCGCACCACCGGCCCGGAGATCTGGGAGCAGACGGACGGGCCGGATCACCCACTTCGTGGCCGGCCTCGGCACCACGGGCACCGTGGTGGGCACGGGCCGCTACCTCCACGAGCGCAACCCGCGCGTGCGGGTGATCGCGGCGTCGAGCCGGACGAGCCGCTGCACGGCCTCGAGGGCCTGAAGCACCTGCCGAGCGCGATCGTCCCCGAGATCTACGACCCGCGGCGTGGCACGACGAGAAGCTCGCGCGTCTCCACCGAGGACGGCCTCGCCGCTGTGCGCGGAAGTGCTCGGCTCCGACGGCCTGCTCGTCGGCCACTCCGCGGGCGCGGCGCTCTGGGCGGCGCGCGAGGTGGCCGCGCTCGCTCGCCCGGGGCGTGGTCGTGGTCGCTCCTGCCCGACGGCGGGCGAGCGCTACCTCGCGGAGCGCGGCCCGATGAGGATCGAGCGGGCCGCAGCTCGAGGCCATGCTCGCCCACGCGCGCGAGGGCTACCCGTTCGAGGTCTGCGGCGTGCTGCTCGGCGCCGTGCAGCCGCCGGTGCGCGTGCGCCGGGTGGTGCCGGTGCGTGAACCGCGAGACCGAGCAGCCCCGCGTCCGCTACCAGATCGCCCCCGAGGACCTGATCCGCATCCAGCGCGAGGCGCGCGAGCGCGGGCCTCGAGATCGTCGGCTACTACCACAGCCACCCGGACCATCCCGCCCGCCCGTCGGAGACCGACCGCCGCGATCGCGGCCGAGGGGCTCTCGGACGGCGTGATCCACGTGGTGATGGGCGTCGAGAAGGGCGAGCGGGCGATGCCCGACGGCCTGGGTCTTCCGCGACGCCTCGCAGGCGTTCGAGGAAGAGCCGTTCGAGATCGAATGAGCTGCCAGCAGGAGGTGCCATGGCCGTTCGCGTGCAGATACCCGGCCCGCTCCGGTCCCTGACCGGCGGGGCGGACGAGGTGGAGGTGGAGGCCAAGGACGTCGGGGGCCTGATCGATGGCGCTCGAAGCGCGCCACAAGGGTGTGAAGCGACCGCCTGTGCGACGCCTCGGGAGAGCTGCGAAGCTACGTGCGGCTCTTCCTCAACGACGAGGACATCCGCTTCCTGGACGGCAAGAGCACCGCCCTCAAGCCCGGCGACACGGTGGCCATCGTCCCCGCGATCGCGGGAGGGGCGTGACCTCTCACAGATCGAGCTCCCACGTTTCGGCCACGAGGTCGAGGCCGAAGCTCGTGTGGGGCTTCTCCTCGACGAGCCGGAAGCCCGCCTTCTCGTAGAGACGGCGGGCCGCGCCCAGGTGGCTCTGGGTCCAGAGCGTGATCTTGCGGTAACCCACCTGGCGCGCGAAGCGCACGCACTCGTCCACGAGACGAGCCCCCAGCCCCAGGCCCCGCGCCCTCGGCTCCACGAGCAGGAGCCGCAGCTTGGCCACCGTCTTCGAGTTCGCCACGAGGAAGACGGAGCCGACGACCTCGCCGTCCTTCTCCGCGATCCAGCACCTCTCCCGCTTCGGATCGAAATGCTGCACGAAGTCCGCGACGATGCTCGCGACCAGGGCCTCGAACCCCGTGTCGTACCCGTGCTCCCGGCCGTAGAGCGCCCCGTGCCGGTGCACCACCCATCCCATGTCTCCGGGCTCGGGAGGCCGGAGGAGCAGCGAAGCCTCCCGGGGGGACGCACCCAGGACGTCTTCGATCGCGTGCATGGCCTCGAGCAGGCGCTCCTGCTTCGCCTCGGGCAGCGCGACGAGCACCGCGCGTAGCTCCTGCTGTGATCGGCGGTCGAGATCCGTGAACGCCCGGATCCCGTCCGGCGTGAGCGAGAGGCGGCTCTGCCGTCCATCCGCCTTCGAGGTCTCCTTCCCGACGAGCCCGTCCCGGACGAGCCCGAGCAGGATCCGGCTGAGGTAGCCCCCGTCCAGCCCCAGCTCGCGCCCCAGCTCCGCCGCGGTGGTCCCCTCTCGGTGGGCCAGCTCCCAGAGGACTCGCGCTTCGGCCAGGGAGAATCGACTCCCGAGCAGTCCCTTCTGCAGCACCCCGATCCGACGAGTGAAGAAGCGGTTGAAGGCCCGAAACGCCTCGATCCGGCGGTCGAGCGTGTTGGAGCTCACGGGCTTCCGGGCGGGGCTGGACATGATACGTGCCAGTGTCAACTAATTACTTGACTCTGTCAAGTAATTTGGGAAGGCGTGGGTTCAGAGCGTTCGGTGCCCCTGGCCACGGCCTCCCTGATAGAGCGAATTTTGCTTTTGCTAAAGCATCATAGATGCTAAAGTCTAAAGTAACCTGTTAGCGTCGTTTCGATTCCGGAGGAGGTAAACTCATGCGCTGTCACGCCCTCATCGCCGTGCTCGCCGCCGCCGCCCTCGTGGCCTGCGGCTCCGACGAGAGCCCCACCGCCGCACCCAATCCGTCCCCGACTCCTACCCCGGCACCCGCTCCCACTCCCACTCCCTCCCCCGCCGGCTTCAGCTGCCCGCTGCCCGCGGGCAGCAATCCGACCCTCAACTGCGGCAAGGGCACGCCGAAGTTGTCGGAAGCCGTGAACATGTCGATCGACACCCTCACGGTCAAGTACCCAAGCATCTTCAACCTCAACGACATGAACGGCGGCAACCCCAAGGTGGTGAACACGGTCCGCTACTACGAGGAGCTCACGAACGAGCTGGGCCGCACCTGGGGCGTCTGTACGAAGGTGCAGACGGAAGAGATCTCGATCAAGTACTCGAACGACTACAGCGAGGACTGGATCGTGCTCACCTCGGACAACCACGTGCGCCGCCGCTACCAGGGCACTTGCACGCCCGCGTGGTGGTGAGCTAGCCGCCCGACCGCTTCCGGCGGCCGGTCTTGCGGCCGCCCGAGGGCCGGCGCACGAACAGGAGCGCCAGGGCGAGGGCGACAGCCGCGACCTCCCACGGAGCGAGCCAGAGTCCGTCCGCCATCCCGCGACGCCAGGCCGAGATGCCGAGGACCACGAGCGCGAGGGGGGGAAGCATCGCGACGAGCGAGGCCCACCAGGCGCCCCCGAGGGTCAGCAGGTTGGCGAGCAGGAAAATCCACAGCGCGGGCACCGGATGCCGCCAGAGGAGGACGGCGAAGAGGGCGGCGTGCAGCACGCGCGCACCGAGCGTCGGGCCCCCTGCGCGGAGGGCCCGGCGCAGGCCGGGAAGGATGGACACGAGGCCCAGCCCGAGGAGCAGGGACCGGCCCATGACCCAGCCGAAGGCCGAGAACCAGTCCGGCTCCTCCGCGGGCCCGCGCGGCACCCGATCGAGGGTCCGCACCACGCCGAGCATCGCCTCGCCCATCCGCGCCAGGGAAGCGGCGTCGATCTTGTCCGCGGTGTCGCCCGGCCGGTGGTACCAGGGGTAGAACGCGGTGAAGGACGAGTCGGAGACGAAGCAGGGCGGGAATGCCGGCCTGGAGAAACGACAGGTCGTCGCCGTAGAGCCCGATGCGGATGGTGCGCGCCGCGGGCTGCACGAGCCACGAGAGCATCGGGTCCCCCAGGCCGACGGCGGAGCCCGCGCCGTTCACGGCCGCCCTCATCAGCCAGGCCGGCGTGACCACGCTCCGGCCGGCCTCCCGAGGATCGCGGTAGGGGATCGGATGGAAAACGGGCGTCCCCCCCTTCCAGCCGCACATCTCGATCGCGAGCGCGGCCACGATGTTGCGGGCCTCGGGCCCCATGGACTTGAGCCAGGCCCGCGAGCCGGCGGTGGTGGTCTTGCCCGTGGACCACGCCTCTTCCCCGTCGAAGGAGACGAAGACGAACGTGCGCGCGCGCGACGGCTCCCGGGCCAGGGCGCGCGCCAGCCTCGATGAGCACGCCCACCCCGCCCCCGTCGTCGTAGGCGCCCGGCGCCTCCGGGGCCGTGTCGTGGTGGGCGCCCACCACCACGAACTCGGGCCCGCGCGCGCGCAGGACGCCGACCACGTTGGCCCCCGCGATCCCGGAGCTCTCGAACTCCTGGAGCCGCACCTCTCCGAGCCCGGCCTCCCGGAACTGCGACGGCCACGTACTCGGCGGCGGCGCGGGTGCGCGGCGAGCCCCAGGGGTGAGGCCCGAGGGCGGCCAGGGCGGAAGCGTGGCGCAGGGCGGCCTCCCCGTCGAGGGCGGCCGCGAGAAGCAGGAGCGTAAGCATGGGCGCGCCGGATTATAGAAGACCCGCGGGCGCCGGGGGTCCACAGACCCGTGTGCTAGACTTCCGCGTCCGCGGAGGTGGATGGGTGCGACCGGCCGCGATTCTCCGTCTCTCCGCTCTCGTGGCCGCGGCCCCCGCGGCGGCAGGCACGGTGAAAGGGGAGGTTCAGCTCCTGGACAAGGGCGGGCGGCCCGCGACCGACGTTACGGATGTCGTGGTCTACGTCGACGGAGCGAAGGCCAGGCCCGCTCCGGTCAAGGTCACGATGACGATGAAGGGCAAGAATTTCATCCCGCGGCTGGTGGTGGTGCCGGTGGGCGGCACGGTGGAGTTCCCGAACGAGGACCCGATCTTCCACAACGTCTTCTCGGTCTCCGGCGAGAACCGCTTCGACCTGGAGCTCTACAAGCGGCCCAAGAGCGGGTCCTGGACATTCCAGTACCCGGGTGTCGTCCGCGTCTACTGCAACATCCACCCCCAGATGAGCGCGGTGGTGATGGTGCGCGACAACCCCTACTACACGAAGGCGGCCCCGGACGGCTCGTTCGCGATCGAGGACGTGCCCGCGGGCAAGTACGTCTTGCGGGCCTGGCACGAGCGCGGGGGCGAGGCCGCGCAGGACATCGCGGTCACGGCCCGCGGGCGAGACGGAGGCCAGGCTCACCCTCGACGCCTCGGGCTTCAAGCGCCTCCCCCACAAGAACAAGTTCGGCAAGGACTACTCCACGGACGAGAAGTACTGACGAGGCTTCCGGAGGGCACTCATGGGACTGACCCAGAAGATCCTCCTCTTCACGAGCGCCCTCGTGGTCGCGCTCGTGGCCACGAGCCTCGCTCTACACCACGTTCCAGGCCGACCGCCTGGCCCACCAGACCATCGACCGGGCCCTCGGCGAGACCCGCGGCGTCTGGGAGACCTTCCAGACCGACCGCTACAACAAGCTGAAGCTGGGCGTGCGCGTCCTCGCCAACGACCCCTCCTTCAAGGCGGCGGTGGAGACGCACGACCAGGCCACCATCTACGACACGCTGAAGGAGCGGGGCAAGGACCTGGAGGCGGACTTCTTCATCGCCACCGACCCCGCGGGCGTCGTGATCGCCCGCAGCGACCGGCCGGGAGCGGCACGGCGAGGACCTCTCGAAGGACCCGATCGTGATGAAGCCGCTGGAGGGCGAGGAGTCGGCCACGGTCTGGCGGCAGGGCGACAAGCTCTTCCACGCGGTGTCCGTCCCCATGGCCTTCGCCGGCAACCTGGTGGGCGTGCTGATCGCCGGCTACGGGATCAACGAGGCCCTGGCCGGCCAGATCCGCAAGCTCACCCACAGCGAGATCGCCTTCCTGGTGCACGCTCCCGGCCAGGCCCCGCTGCTCTCGGTCTCGTCGCTCGGACCCGGGAGGCCGCCCTGCGGAGCCTGCTCGGCCGGCCCGAGCTGGCGGCGGCGGAGCCGCGGCGATGAAGCCCTTCGAGCTGGACCTGCGAGGGCGAGCGCTATCGTCGCCGTGCAGGTGCCCCTGAAGTCCGCGGCGGGCGAGACGGTGGGCTCGATGGTCGCGCTGCGCAGCCTGGCCGACGAGATGGCGTCCTTCCGGCAGTTCCGCAACAGCCTGGTCCTGGTCTCGCTGCGTCGTGATGGTCGCTGGCACTCGGCCTCGCCTACGTCGCGGCCTCCCGCATCACCGGCCCCGTGCGCACGCTGGTCGGTCTGGTGGAGCGCGCGCGCGACGGCTCGTACACGGGGGCGGTCGCCGTCGCCACCGGCGACGAGATCGGCACGCTGGCCCGCACCTTCAACAACCTGCTCGCCGACCTGCGCGAGAAGGAGCAGATGATCGACTTCCTGCGCGAGGGGATGACGCTGCTCAAGAAGGGGGCGACGTCGGCCACCGGCGGCGAGATCGCGGTCCAGGCCACCACCGCCATCAGCACCGTCCCCGGGGCGGCGGCGGCGGCCAAGCTGGAGAAGGGCCAGATCTTCGCCGGCCGCTACGAGATCCTGTCCATGCTCGGCAAGGGAGGGATGGGCATCGTCTACCGGGCCAAGGACCGGCAGCTCGACGACGTGGTGGCCCTGAAGCTGCTGCGGGGGGAAGCTCTCCGGGACGACCCCACGCATGCTCGAGCGCTTCAAGCAGGAGATCAAGCTCGCGCGCAAGATCACGCACCGGAACGTGCTCCGCACCCACGACTTCGGGGAGACCGACGGGATCCCCTACATCTCGATGGAGTACGTGGACGGCGATCACGCTCAAGGAGCTGCTGCGGAACAAGGGCGCGCTCCCCCTGGGCGTGGGCCTGTCCATCGCCAAGCAGATGTGCCACGGCCTCGAGGCCGCCCACCACGAGGGCGTGGTCCACCGCGACATCAAGCCGCAGAACATGATCATCATCCCGGAGTCGGGCGACCTGAAGATCATGGACTTCGGCATCGCGCGCGTCTCGGAGATGGAGGGCGGGGCCTCCGGCCTCACCACCGCGGGCACGGTCATGGGGACCCCGGACTACATGCCCCCCGAGCAGGCGCAGGGCCAGCCCGCCGACTTCCGCTCCGACATCTACTCGCTGGGCGTCGTCCTCTTCGAGATGTTCACGGGCAAGCTGCCCTTCGACGGCGACAGCGTCATGACCATCGTGATGGGCCACATCCAGAAGGCACCGCCCAAGCCCCGTGGCCTCAACCCGCGCCTCCCCGCCGACCTGGAGGCGGTGATCCTGCGCTGCCTGGAGAAGACCCCGGAACGGCGCTTCCAGAAGGTGGAGGACGTCCTGGAGAGCCTCACCTCCATCTCTTCGCGCGTCGAAGCCGCCTGACCACGGGCCGGTTCTCCGCTCCTTCGGAGGTCCCCATGAGACTCGTCTCCCCGATCCTGATGCTCGCGGCGGCGAGCGCGGCCGCCCTCACCTCGGCTCCCGCCCCGTCGTCGGTGTTCGACCTGGCCCGCGCCCGCGTCGTGGACCTGACCCACTCCTTCGATGACCGGACGCCCTACTGGCCCACCGCGACCTCCGGCTTCGAGCTGAAGACGCTGCACAAGGGCAAGACGCCCGCCGGCTTCTTCTATTCCGCGTACTCCTTCTGCGCGCCCGAGCACGGGGGCACGCACCTGGACGCCCCCTTCCACTTCGCGGAAGGCGCCCACACCGCGGACGAGGTGCCCCTCGCCCAGCTCATGGCGGCAGGGGTGGTGATCGACGTGAGTACCAAGGCCGCGGCCGATCCCGACTACCGCCTGACCGTGGCCGACGTTCGCGCCTGGGAAGCCCGAAATGGCGCGGTCCCCGCGGGGGCCATCGTCCTCCTGCGCACGGGCTGGAGCGCACGCTGGCCCGACCGCAAGCGCTACCTGGGCGACGACACGCCGGGCGACGCCTCCCACCTCCACTTCCCCTCCTACGGCAGGGAAGCGGCGGAGCTCCTGGTCCGGGAGCGCAAGGTGGGGGCGCTGGGCGTGGACACGGCCAGCAACGACTACGGCCCGTCGACGGACTTCCCCGTCCACCAGGTGGCGGCCGCGGCCAACGTGCCCGGGCTCGAGAACCTCGCCCACCTGGACCAGCTCCCCGAGACGGGGGCCTGGATCGTGGCCCTCCCCATGAAGATCGGGGGCGGCTCCGGCGGCCCCCTCCGCGCGGTGGCGCTCCTGCGTTAGGCGCCCAGGCCTCACTCCAGGGGCGGCTCGGAGTCCTCCACCGGGGCGGCCATGAGATCGTGGTGGCGGTCCAGGATGCGCGCGCAGGTGTTCCAGCGCAGGACCGCGTCGTCGTTGCCGGGGGGCCGGATCTTCTCCGCCTTCTCGTAGAACCTCATGGCCTCGCGGAAGGACTCGTAGGCGGTGTAGCCGGAGCCGGGACCGCCCCGCTTGAGCTGGGCCTTGGCCCGCCGCTCGCTGACGATCCCGGAGTAGTAGGCCCTTTCGTACTCGTCGCGCAGGTCCTTCAGCACCTCCTGGGCCCGCGCGGCCACCCGGAGAGCGCCATCGTCGAACTGGTCGGTCAGGGCCAGCAGCATCGTGACGAGGGCGGTCTGGTTCCCGGGATCGGTGGCGAGCACGTCGAGGCAGATGCTCTCCGCCTCCACCGGCTCGTTGAGCAGGCGGTACCGCTCGGCCTTCTCGAGCGCCCGCGGGATCGCCTGCCGGCTCAGGGGCTTCAGCTCGGCCATGGCCGACAAATGCTAGCGGAAAGCCCCCCCGGGGGCAAAGCCGATTCGAGGGCGGTCGACCCTTGACGGCGGCGTGGTGCGCGTCGTAGTGTCCTCGTCGATCCTCGAAGGCTTGTGTCCCCGGAGCGAGCGCGCCATGGAGCTCCTCTACAGTGACGTGCTGATCGTGGGCGGCGGCGGGGCGGGCCTGCGCGCCGCCATCGCGATCGTCGAGGCCGATCCGTCCCTGAGCGTCGGCGTCGTCTCCAAGGTCTATCCCATGCGGAGTCACACGGTCTCCGCGGAGGGCGGGGCCGCCGCCGTGATCAAGGCCGGCGACAGCCTGGACGAGCACGCCTACGACACCATCTCCGGGGGCGATTGGCTCAGCGACCAGGACGCGGTCGAGGTCTTCGTCCGGGAAGCTCCCCAGGAGATGCTGCAGCTCGAGCACTGGGGCTGCCCCTGGAGCCGTGATCCGGACGGGCGGGTGGCGGTGCGCTCCTTCGGCGGGATGAAGGTGGAGCGCACCTGGTTCGCGGCGGACAAGACCGGCTTCCACATGCTCCACGCCCTGTTCCAGACCACGCTCAAATACGAGGCCATCCGGAGGTTCGACGAGTACTTCGTGACGAAGCTCCTGGTGGACGAGGGGCGCTGCCAGGGAGTGGTCGCCATCGAGATCGCCACCGGGAAGGTCCTCGCCATCATGGCCAAGGCCGTCATCCTCTGCACGGGGGGATGCGGCAAGGTCTTCCCCTTCACGACCAACGCCAACATCAAGAACGGCGACGGCATGGCCCTGGCGTACCGCGCGGGGGCGCCCCTCAAGGACATGGAGTTCGTCCAGTACCACCCCACGGGGCTGCCCTTCACGGGGATCCTGATCACGGAGGCGTCACGGTCCGAGGGGGGCTGGCTCCTCAACAAGGACGGGTACCGCTACCTCCAGGACTACGACCTGGGCAAGCCCGAGCCCCGGCCCGTCCTGCGCTCCATGGAGCTGGGCCCGCGCGACCGCCTCTCGCAGGCCTTCGTGAAGGAGCAGGAGAAGGGTCGGACCTTCGCCGGCCCCTACGGCGACTACGTGCACCTGGACATCCGCCACCTGGGGCAAAAGCTCATCGACAAGAAGCTCCCCTTCGTGCGGGAGCTCTGCCTCAAGTACGTGAACATCGACCCGGTCAAGGAGATGATCCCGGTCCGGCCCGTGGTCCACTACATGATGGGAGGCATCTCCACCGACATCCACGGGGCGACACCCGTGCCCGGGCTCTACGCGGCGGGCGAGGCGGCCTGCGTGAGCATCAACGGGGCGAACCGTCTGGGCTCGAACTCGCTGACCGAGCTCCTGGTCTTCGGGGCGCGGGCGGGCCGCGCCGCCGCCGCCTTCGCCGCCGGCCAGAAGGCTCCCGACCCCGTGCTGGGTGCGCAGGCCCACGACGAGGAGGTCCGGCTCAACGAGACGTTCCGCCCCGGAGCCCGCGGCACGGAGAGGATCGCGACCCTCCGCGCGGAGATGCAGCAGGCCACGGAGGAGAGCGCCGGGATCTACCGCACGGAAGGACTGCTCAAGAAGGCGGCGGAGAAGCTGCAGACGCTCCAGGAGCGCTCCTCCCGCTTGAGCCTCGACGACCCGAGCTACACGTTCAACACCGAGCTGACCTCGGCCCTCGAGCTGTCCTACATGCTCGACGTGGCGGAGGCGATCGTGCACTCGGCCCTCGCCCGCCGCGAGTCGCGGGGCTCGCACCAGCGGAGCGACTATCCGGCCCGGGACGACGAGAAGTTCCTGCGCCACTCCCTCGCCCATCGCTCCGAGGGCGGCCCGCCGCGGATCGACTACCTGCCCGTCACCATCACCCGCTGGCCGCCCGGGCGGCGCGTCTACGGGAAGCCGGCATGAGCGAAGCCACCGTCACCCTCGAGATCGCGCGCTATCGGCCCGAGAAGGAGTCGGCGCCCACTTTCGAAGCCCGCGAGGTCCCGTATCGCAAGGACTGGACGGTCCTGGACGCCCTCAACCACGTCAAGGACACCGCCGACGGATCGCTCTCCTTCCGGTGGTCCTGCCGCATGGGCGTCTGCGGGAGCTGCGGGATGAAGGTGAACGGCGAGCCGAAGCTCACCTGCGGGACGTTCCTCTCCGACTGCCGTCCCGGGCCCATCCGGGTGGAGCCCCTCGACTACTTCCCGGTCATCCGCGACCTGGTCGTGGACATCAGCGACTTCATGGCCAAGCTGCGGAAGGTCAAGCCCTGGATCATCCGCAAGCAGGAGAAACCCGTTTCCGAGGGTGAGTACCTCCAGACGCCGGACCAGCTCGACGCGTACAAGCCGTTCAGCATGTGCATCAACTGCCTGCTCTGCTATTCCGCCTGCCCGATCTACGGCCTCGAGCCCAGCTTCATCGGCCCCGCGGCCATCGCCCTCGCCCAGCGCTACAACCAGGACTCGCGGGACCAGGGCTCGGCCGAGCGCCTGGAGATCCTCTCCGAGCACGATGGGATCTGGCAGTGCACGTTCGTGGGGGAGTGCACCAAGGTCTGCCCCAAGAACGTGGATCCGGCCGGGGCCATCCAGCAGTACAAGCTGACGGGGGTGGGTCACTGGTTCCGCTCCCTCCTGCTCCCCAAGGGGAAGCCTTGAGCAGCCCCGCCCGCTACACGCCGTTCCATCCCCGGTGGTACAGGAAGCGCGTCTCCGTCTGGTGGTGGCTCAAGAAGGGCTCCTACGCCTTCTTCGTCCTGCGGGAGCTGACCAGCGTCTTCGTCGCCCTCTTCGCACTTCTCTGCCTCTGGCAGGTCCGCTCGCTGACGCAGGGGCCTGAGGTCTACGCGCAGTTCCTCGCGCGCACGAGGACGCCGGCCTTCCTCGTTCTGAGCGCGGTCGCCTTCATTTTCGTCCTCTTCCATGCCCTCACCTGGTTCAACCTGGCCCCCAAGGCGATGGTGGTGAGGGTCCGAGGGAAGAGGGTCCCGGATTGGGCGGTGGCGGGATCCAACTACCTGGCCTGGGTCGTGCTTTCGACGGCCGTGGCCTTCTTCCTGCTCCGAGGCTGACGTGCTCGAGCGCCTCACCCCGCTCCTCTGGTTCGTCTTCAGCGCCGGGGGAACGATCGCCGCGCTGCTCTTCCCCATTCATCTCTTCCTGACCGGCCTCGCCTTCCCCCTGGGATGGGTCGATCCCCCGAGCTACGAGGCGCTGCGCACGCTGCTCGCGCACCCTCTCACGCGGCTCTACGTCTTCGTTCTCATCTCCCTGCCCCTCTTCCACTGGGCCCATCGCTTCCGCTATACGCTCTACGACGGGCTCCAGCTCAAGCACCTGACCGCGCTGATCGCCGTGCTCTGCTACGGCACGGCCCTCCTGGGAAGCGCTGTCGCCGCCTACCTGCTGTGGAAGGCGTAGCGACCGCTACCAGCCGACGCCGGGCTTGAGCGGGGGCAGGGCGATGCGGTGCTCGGGATCCACGAAGCTCACCAGCATGCGGCGCACGAGGTCCTGGAACCCCGCGGGCCCGCGCCCGCGGATCGCCGGGTAGTCCTCGCCCACCGGCTTGTAGACCTCCCAGTCCCCCGAAGCACCGTGCAGGTTGACCTTGATCTCGTCGAGCTTCTTCGCCTTTCCGTTGCGGTCGGAGGAGACGCGGATGGGCTGGGTGAGCTTGAACCAGAGCACCCAGTTCCCGGCCTTGATCTCGCGCACGGTGGACCAGGGAGCGAAGGCCTCGGGCGCGATGCTCGGGTCGATGCAGCCGCCCGCCGCCGCCCAGAAACGCTCGTCTTGCGCCCCCGGGAACTCGGGGATTCCGTAGAAGCGCCGCTTCACATGCTCGACCACCTGGTCGAAGCGGTAGATGCGAATCCCGCGGAGGTCGAAGGCGAGCAGGAAGTACGTCCGGGCGTCGACGTCGTAGAGGGTGCCCGTCCAGGCCACCGCCCCCCCCGCGTCCATCACCGCGGCCCACTCCGGCGCGGCGGCGGCGCCGTCGAGGGCGAGCAGGTGGTAGCGGGCGAGGATGCCGTGCGCCATCTGGTTGCGGGGGTCGATCTCGAGGGCGCGGGCGGCCGCCCGCGCGGTGCCGTCGTTCAGGTCCGCGAGGTCGTCCTGGACGCGCAGGAGGTCCCAGTTGCGCCACCAGTCGGTGCGATCCGCGCTCACGACCTCCGCCATCGCGCGCGTGGTGAGCCGGTAGCTGCGTGGGTTCAGCTCCTGGGGATCGCAGGTGAGGCTCCTGGCCGCGAGAGCGGGCCTGGCCGTCGCGGCCAGGATCAGGACCGACAGGGCGCCGATGTGGTTCCGCATCGCCGAACCTCCCTCTCGGTTCGCGTAGGGAGCAACCGGGGTGCCAGGAGCCTCGACGGTGTGCGAAGTCTCACAGGGGGGGGAAACACCCGGAGACGCGGATTTCCGCTAAACCGCGGTGGTCGTGAGCTGTTCGCCGAGGGCGGAGAGGGCGCGGTCCAGCTCGTCGGGGAGGCGGTTGCCGAAGCGGTCGAAGAAGGCGCGGATCTCCGGCACCTCCGCCGTCCACTCCGACCTGTCCACGCGGAGGAGGGCGGTGCGCTCGGAAGCGGACAGGGGGAGGCCGTCCCAGTTCAGGGAGCCGGGGGTGGGGACGAGGCCGATGGGCGTCTCCACGGCCGCGGCCTTGCCCTTCACCCGGTCGATCATCCAGAGCAGCACGCGCAGGTTCTGGCCGAAGCCCGGCCACACGAAGCGCCCGTCCTCGCCCGTGCGGAACCAGTTCACGTGGAAGATGGCGGGCGGCTGCTTGAGCGCGCGACCCATACGCAGCCAGTGCGCGAAGTAGTCGCCCATGTTGTAGCCGCAGAACGGCAGCATGGCCATGGGATCGCGGCGCACGACGCCCACCTGGCCGGTGGCGGCGGCGGTGGTCTCCGAGCCCATGGTCGCGCCCACGAACACGCCGTGCTCCCAATCCCGGCTCTGGAACACGAGGGGCGCCACCCGCGCCCGCCGCCCGCCGAAGACGATCGCGGAGAGCGGCACCCCCTGCGGATCTTCCCAGCTCGCCGACATGCTGGGGCACTGGCTCGCGGCCACCGTGAAGCGCGAGTTGGGGTGCGCGGCCTTGCCCGTGCGGTCCCACTTGCGGCCCTGCCAGTCGAGCAGATCGGCGGGCGGGCTGCTTGTCCTTCCCCTCCCACCACGGGATTCCGTCCGGGGTGACGGCCACGTTCGTGAAGATCGTGTCGTGGGAGATGGTGGCCATCGCGTTCGGGTTGGTCTCGGGCCCGGTGCCGGGCATGACCCCGAAGAAGCCGGCCTCCGGGTTCACCGCCCACAGCCGCCCGTCGTCGCCGGGCCGCAGCCAGGCGATGTCGTCCCCCAGCGTCCGCACCTTGTAGCCCTCGGCCTCGAAGGGCGAGACGAGCATGGCGAGGTTGGTCTTGCCGCAGGCGGACGGGAAGGCGGCACCGATGTAGTGCTTCTCGCCCCCCGGCAGCTCGAGCTCCAGGATCAGCATGTGCTCCGCCATCCAGCCCTGGTCGCGGGCCATGGTGCTGGCGATGCGCAGCGCGAAGCACTTCTTGCCGAGGAGCGCGTTGCCCCCGTACCCGGAGCCCACGCTCCAGATGAGGCGCTCTTCCGGGTAGTGGACGATGAAGCGGCGGTCCGGGGAGAGATCGCCCAGCGAGTGCAGGCCGGGCACGAAGTCCTCGCTCCCCCCGAGCTGGTCGAGGGCGGCCCGGCCCATGCGGGTCATGATCCGCATGTTGGCCACGACGTAGGGGCTGTCCGTGACCTCGATCCCCACCCGGCTGAAGGGCGAGGCGAGCGGCCCCATGACGTAGGGGACCACGTACATCGTGCGGCCCTTCATCGCCCCCGTCGAAGAGCGGGCCCACCCTCTCCCGCGCCTCCGCCGGGGCCATCCAGTTGTTCGTGGGGCCGGCCGAGTCCTTGTCGCGGCTGGCGATGAAGGTCAGGTGCTCGGTGCGTGCCACGTCCGAAGGGTGGCTGCGGTGCAGGTAGGAGCCGGGGGCCTGGGCGGAGTGCAGCCGGTGGAGCGTCCCGTCCGACAGCATCGCGCTCGACGAGGCCCGCGTTCTCCCCCGCGGACCCGTCGCACCAGACCACGCGTGCGGGCTGGGTCTGGCCGGCGACCTCTTCGACCCAACGTTCGGCGGGCGTCATCAGCGACCCTCGCAGCCCCGCGGTCAACGAGCGCGACCCGGAAGATTCGATTCTAGGAGTCGCGTCGCGCGGGTGTCAAACTTTCGTCCCCACCGGTCCCCGACTCAAGAACGTCGCTTTCCACCGGTCCTGATCTGACCAGAGCCTCGGATAGGCTCTCGGCCCTACTCTCCCTTCAGGCCGTCCGACCGCCGCTGAGAGCGATTCCATGACCGATCAACCCTCGACAAGCAGTCTCCAGGCGCCTTCCCCATCCAGCCCCCGCCTACTCGAGCGGGTGAGGGCGGCCATACAGGCACGCCACTACAGCCGGAGGACCGAGAAGGCCTACGTCGCCTGGATCAGGCGGTTCATTGTCCTCAATGGGATGCGCCACCCCCAGGAGATGGGCGCGGCCGAGGTGGCCCGGTTCCTCTCGCATCTGGCGATCAACGGGAAAGTCAGCGCTTCCACCCAGACCCAGGCCCTCGGCGCGCTCGTCTTTCTCTACAGGCACCTGCTTGGCCAGGAAATCGCCGAACTCCCCGAGGTCGTTCGCGCGAAGCGCCCGAGCCGACTCCCCCTGGTGCTTTCGCCTGGCGAAGTCGCTGCCATCCTGCGTCACCTCCATGGAACGCCGCGGCTCATGGCTTCCCTCATGTACGGGTCCGGCCTTCGCCTGCTGGAATGCGCCCGCCTGCGCACGAAGGACCTCGATTTCGCACGCGTTGAGATCACGGTCCGCGACGGCAAGGGTCGGAAGGATCGCGTCACCATGCTTCCCGCCGGCCTCGTCGAGCCACTCAAGGCCCATCTCGAGCAGATCCGCCGCCAGCACCAGCTGGACCTGAGCGAAGGGGCGGGGAGCGTGCGTCTCGTCGACGCACTCCACCGCAAGTACCCGCGCGCCCCCTGGGAGTGGGGCTGGCAATGGGTGTTCCCCGCCACCCGCCTCTACCGCGACCCGCAGAGCGGGCACTGGCAGCGCCACCACCTGCACGAGTCGGTCCTGCAGCGGGCCTTCAAGGACGCCGTCCGAGCGGCGGGGGTCGTCAAGCCGGCGACGTGCCATTCATTGCGGCACTCCTTCGCCACCCATCTCCTGGAGTCGGGCTATGACATCCGGACGATCCAGGAGTTGCTGGGCCACAGCGACGTGGCCACGACAATGATCTATACCCACGTCCTCAACCGTGGTGGCCGCGGCGTCCGCAGTCCCTTCGACGCGATTGGGTAGGAACCCACCGGCAGCCCTCGGCCTGTGGACCCTTGAGCCGCTCCTCACCCGCGCGGATAAAACGTATCCCGCACATGGAATAAGAATTACCCTTCGCGGCCCTATGAGATACGTCTGCAGGGGCGTATGAGATACGATTTGCAGCATACTCAGTGGTGGTCTCAAGTGAACGACGCAACACTTCGGCAATTATCCGGGCGCAAGCAGCTCGGGGAGGCCGAGATGAAGCTTCGACGGACGGGCCAGCCTTGACGCTTCAGTCGTGACCTGCGATGGGGTATACCCACCGTCGAATGCTCGGTGACGAACCGCTGACAGCAGGCGTGCCGGCGGGTGAGTGTTGCGTCGACCGATTGAGGCCAACCAGTTGTTCGGCGGACATGAGAGGGTGCGCGACGTGAGCAATGGAAGGGGCAGAACCTGAAGGGCCGTCCTAAGCGGACCGTCCTATGGGGAACATCTCTTTTTGCCTTGGCGATCGCACTGTACGCCTCGTGCTATTCCACTGTCGTGCGGCGCCTTGGGCGCGTCGTCGAAGATCTCACACCATACGGCGACGAGTTGAGAAGCCTTGATGTCTACGGTGACTCTTCTGCTTGTGACGACCCCAATGCAGGCGGGAACTCCTATACTGGCCCGGGTTGGTATCCGCGTCGCTCGCCCGATGGCAGACATGTCGCTGTCACGAGAAGCTGGGGCCTCCCGCTCGCTGACATCTTGATTGGCCTTGTCATTGATCGCCCCTTCTATCACACAGTGAGCGTCTGGGAGCAGTCATCAGGACGCCTGACGCCCGTGGTCTCGATCAAAGAAGCAGACCCACACTCTGGCATTGCACATCGCTACGCTTGGTCAAGGGACTCTCGCGCTCTACTCATCGTCGGCAGTGGCCGTCTGCCGGAGGACTATGATGCTGTCGTGGAGTTGTGCCTCGTATACATCCCGCAGGAAGCGGAACTCTACCGCCTGTCTCGGTGCCCGGCCGTGTGGCAACGGGCGGTGAAACGAGAAGAGACAGGCTGCGATCCGTGCCGCCGAACAAGCGTATCTGGACTCCTCCGTCAAGACTGAAACGGAAACGTCGTAGGCGCTAGTTCATCGGATCTCCTCGTGATCCGGACGTGGCGCGCGATGAAGTGAGTGGCGCGAGGTCGGGACAGCAGTCGTATCTGCGGCCTCTTTGGTGGAGCCCTGAGGCTCCGGGCCATGATGGGAATGCGCGCCGGCAGAAGCCAATCGGATGACCCGGCCCTTTAGGGCCAAGCTTGTTCTCGGCTTTCTGCCGGCCGGTTCGACCTGTTGAGCCATCACTCAATCTCGGCGCTGCGTCGGGTGGGCTGAACTCATCACTATTTCAGAGGGTGTCAGGCGGCGTTGGCTACGGGGAAGGGTTCGAAGTCGCGGTCCTTCTTCCAAACGGCCCAAAGGATCCGGGCGAGCTTGTTGGCGACAGCTACGGCGGCCTTGTTATGGCCGATCTTCTTTTCCAAGCGGAGGGCCCAGGTTCGAAGACGATCCGGGCGTTCCATTCTCTTGGCGTGGAAGAGCACGGAGCGGGCTCCGTGGATCAGGAGCATACGGAGGTACACGTCTCCCCGCTTGGAAATCCGCCCCAGGCGGCGCTTCAGCGCGCTGGAGAATTCGCGTGGCGTCAGACCCAGGTAGCTCGACAAGTGGCGAGCAGAGGGAAAGCGGTGGATGTCGCCAACGAGGGCGACGAATGCGGTGGCGATGAGGAGACCAATGCCGGGGATGGTGCGCAGGCGCTTCACGGCCGGAAGTTGTCGGGCCAACAGCTCGAGCTGATTCTCCGTGCCCTTGATTCTCTTGTCTAGGACGCGAATCTCCTCACAGATCTCTGCCAAGAAGGGTCGCAGGACGTCGGGGACCGGAGAGTCGGCATCGGCGAGGACCTCGAAGACCCTCGGTAGCACGTGCCGGGGGCCGACGGGAATGAAAACTCCCAATTCCCGGAGGTGGCCGCGAAGAGAGTTGATGCGTGCTGTTCTCTCGCCCATCCACCCTGCCCGCAGCCGGTGCAGAGTGGTGAGGATCTGCTGGGCGACGGTCTTCACCGGCACCGATCGGATGTCCGCATTCCGATACGCCTCCAACAGGGCTTTCGCATCGGCCCGGTCGGTCTTGTTCCTCCTCACGTAAGGACGCACCTGGTGGGGAGGCAGGAGAACCACCTGATGACCCAGCTCCTGCAGGCGTCGAGCCCAGTAGTGGCTGGAGCCGCAGGCCTCCATGACCACGGTTGCTTTCGGAAGCTGCGCGAAGAAGGCCAGGAACTTGTCCCGGGTCAGCCGGGGTTCGCTGTCCACCTTGCCTGGCCAGTGGGAGATGGCGAGCTGGAAAACAGCCTTTGCCAGGTCCACCCCGACGAGCGTATTCTTCATCTCGGACTCCTCCTTCCAGTGTGTGAGCCACACGCGACTTTGGCACATCGATGCCGATCAAGTCGCAGGAGGAGTCCATCTCATCAGATGCACCTGACGAAGCGCGGGCTACACTTGGAGGAAGCATCCCGCGGATGGCCTTTCTTCATTCAGTCGCGCTTCGCAGGTGATCCGCGGTGTTATGCGGACTGATCGGGAGGCGACATCCGCGCGCCAGCGCCCCGCGGGCAATCATGGGTGACAAGCGTTGCCAGACAGAGGGGGAACGCAGATGCCAGCTCCTGGCAGAATGCTCATCGCAGGTGCGCTGGTGTTGGTTGCGAGCCAGGGGCGGGCGGCCGACGCCTTCGTTTTGAAGGCGGGACTGGGTGAGCGCCTGCAAAACGGGATTGTCGTCAAGGCCTCCCCAAAGACCGGCACGAGAGGCTCTATCCTCGTTGAGCAGACGTTCCGACGAAACGGAAAGACGCCCGTTCACATCCACGACCAGGGGGACGAGTTGTTCTATGTGGTGTCCGGGCGTGGTACAGCAAGGCACGGCGACAGGGTCGAGGCGATTGAAGCTGGAGATGTCGTGTTCGTACCAGCGGGCGCCGTTCACCAGATAGCCAACCTCAAGAATGATGATCCGCTGAGCGTTGTGTTCTTCATGGCCAGTCCTGAATTGGTGGAGGAGTTCCGCGCCATCCACGAGCGCGTCACATCGGATCCGAGCCGACCGATTACTCCTCAAGAGAGGGCTTCAATATCCAAGCGAATCGGAGGCTCCAGGGTTGTCGAGTAGCAAAGGGTGTACCGGGAGGCCGGATAACAAGGGGATGAACCTGACGCGCGAGCTAGACGGATCGCAGGTTATCCCCGGTGTTGTGCGGACGTAGCGTGATCGAGCGAGGGATGGCATGACCGCTGGGGCACGAGTCGCTCGCGGACCGTTCCGGCTGGGCCCGATGCAGTTCGTCTATCCAGCTGTCTTTGTGCTCGTGGTGGTCCCGTTCGCCGTGTGGTTGATTATCGGCGACTATCTGTACTCGGAGTACGTCCTGGAAGTAAGAGCACCCCGGCTCCGCCAGCGCTTTGGTTTCTCGATGGATCGCGTCCGCATCGGCTCTTCACCAGACGCCTACGAGGTCAGCGCCATTTCACCCTTGACGCCCGGTGGAGTTCTGGCACGGGCGGGCTTCCGGCCGGGTGATGTTCCAACCGGGTACGTCGATGCGGGTCGCGCCGCGTTCTACCAAGAGCTTCAGGCGGTGGTGGATGGCGCTGTTGTGACATTTCGCCTGACAACCGTGCAGTCACTCCAGGCGGGCGGTGGGGAACAACGCCGCGTCACCTTGGGCCCTCTGGAGCCAGTGGCCTCCGAGGGGGAGAGTGCCTCTTCGAATCGCGGCGCCGCACAACAATGAGATGGAGCTGACGAGGTCCGCGATGGCGAGGCGGCGCGGCCCTCGCAGCTCATCTCAGGTTCGACGGACGGTGCAGCGTAGCGAGGGGATGGCAATGTTTGCAGCAGGCTCGGTCGAACTGAGTGGCGGCTTTGCGGTCTCCGCACCACTCAAGACGGTGTTCGAGCTGTTTTCCCCTCTGGGCGAGAAGCTCTGGGTGCCGGACTGGAACCCGGAGCTCCTCCATCCTCCGGGCGTTGGCTGGGAGCGAGGTCTCATCTTCAGGACGCAAGAGGAATTGGGCGAGGCGGTTTGGCTGGTTACTGTTCTCGATCGAGACCGGCACGAAGTGGAGTACTACCGGATTGAGCCGGGTCGGTATGTAGCAAGAGTGCGGGTGCAGTGCCAGGCCCGCGTTCTCCGGCAGACGGAGGTTGGGGTCAGCTACAGCTTCGTGGGCCTTTCCGATGCGGGCAACCGAGAGATTGCGGAAATGTCCAGAGCGGCGTACGAGCAGAAGATGATGCGGTGGCAAGGTTGGATCAACGGCTACCTCTCCGGCCGCTGAGTCTGGGCTCGGGATTGGGGCGCCGTCGAACGTCGCGGGTCTGAAAGGCCTGAGAGCTGACTTCCAGTCGGGTGTCCGGGATGCCATCGAGGTGCACCTGCACCACGAGCCGACCAAGCTCGGCAAGAGTCGTATCAAGCGCTTGCGCGGACTGGATCGGCCGCAGTATCGGCTCAGGGTCAATGTGTAGCAATCGACCCCCCTCGAGACGGCTCGGTCGCGGAGGCCTGTCGGCGCAGCGCCTCCCGTGCGCTCGATCTCAGGCGTTCGTGATCGACTTCCAATGCCTCAGCCGCTCTGCGATCAACTCGGCGCGTTGCCGATCGTCGCGTCCGTCCAGGATGCTCATGTCCTCAGGATCGGCGCGCAAGTAGACACCGGACGTCCGCGCGTTGACTTTCGGGTGAGTGTCCGAACGAGTTGTGAAGTACCCGGCCGCGCGATCGGCGGACTCGATTCGGATCTCTCCCGTCCCGTCCAACTGCGGCGCGTTCGGGTGCCGAGGCCGTTCTCCCTTCCAGTAGTAGAAGATGCCGGGGGGATCTTTCCTCTCCTTCGCCGCTTCGCTCCAGTATCGCGCCGACAGGGTGCCATCCTCTTGCCATGAGCGGCCGCCCACCTCCAGCGCCCCGTCGCGGTCTCGCGAGATCCGCAAGAGGCTCACGGCCGAAGGCTCCCGGGAGCTGCGCTCCGTCAGGGAAAACTGCCACCACAGGCCCTCGATGCGGGCGACGCGGCCCTCGTTCTCGATCGCCTTCCGAAGCTTCTGATTGACGACTCTCATCTCGGTAGCGGTCGTCGCTTCGCCGTACCGTACGCACGTGAGACCGAGGAGATCGCTGGGAAGCTTTGAGCCACTCGCATGGAGGATGAACGTTCGGCGCATTCCGAGGGCGCCACCGAAGAGACCGGCTTCGAAGACCACGTTGTCTCGCGGAGAAGCCTGGCCGGATCCCGTGGGATCGGATGCGGGTGGGCTGTTGGTCGTCCAGTCGTCCCGGGCGAACACGAACGCGGCGAAATCGACCTCACGCGCGAGCTCGAGGAGCCGCTCCAGTGTGGTGGTCCCGGGATTGAACGAAGTCGTCCAGGGTTCTACGTGCGCGACGTCTTCGAGACCGCGCGTCAGCGCCTGCAGCAGCTTCTCCTGCTTTCCTGACGAGCCCAGGAAGATGCGAGGCTTGTCCATCCGTTCCTCCCGACAGCAGGTCGACGGCGCCCGTGGCGGTTACCGGTGCGCAGCAACGACGCCGGGACGCGCCGGGCCCGGCCACGAGCGCCGTGAATCTACCCCGTCTGCGACCTTAGCTTATAGGAATCGGAGAGAGTTCCGCGCTCCGGAAAGAACCTACCCGCCTTGGCTGCCGAAGTCGTTGCGGAGCAATGAACAGCCCGGCCGGGCGGTAGCGCGACGGAGACGCGACTGGTGAGCATCACTTGGCGCCGTGCGGTGGCGTGGTCGATAGCGACAGTCGTCGTCATCCTGGCGCTCGACTTGGGAGTACGGCTCTCAGCGGGCATGGCCATGAGGCCTGCGCTGATGGCAGCTGCTTGGTGGCTGACCCTATGGCCAGTTGTCTTCCTGACGATTTGGGGCCTGGTGAACTGGCGGAGAATCAACCAACGGGTCGCGGAGTTTGAAGTCAGTCGAGCCGTCCGAACGGCCGCCGCCGAAGCCTGGTCGACTGGTTCCGCGCTGTGCCGCAAGTGCGGCTACCCCAATCCACCCATCGCCCTCAAGTGTGCGCATTGCGGCATCGAGCTCCGCAAGCTTGAGGTTGCCCATGATTGGGACCAACTGCCGGGGGCACGTGAATCAGGGCCGGCGGTGTTCTACGTCTTGGCGATGGTGCTTTCCCTGCTCTTCGGTGCCGGCGGCGTTGCCGTGGTTGCGCTGATCAACCCCCGCCTGATCGGCAACGATGTTGTGATGGTCGGCACGTTCTTGGTAGTTGCGTTCCTCACGATGGTCGGCGCAGTGGAGTTGATGCGCCGAGTGAGTGCGCGATCAGCTGCTCGACGAGTCGCAGGTGCGCCTGGGGGCCGGCCAACAAAGAGATGAGGGTGACGAAGCCTGAAGCGCCTTGATCACCACCCGCGACGCGCGCGAAGACCGGTTATGTGCGCAGAGTGGTGGATGCCATGCCAAGCGTAGAGCTGAATCGCCTTGTCGATCGTCATGAGCCCACGCTCGGGGTGGCTGAAGGCGCAGGCAAACTGTGGCTCGGAAAGGGACTCCAAGAGGATCATCCAGCGCTGGTGCAGCGCCCCCAAGAGCCGAAGCGACACTTCCACCGGGGCATGACGGCCATCGGCCGTTTCCGCCCAGAGCGCCTCCTCATATGTCTTGATGGCCGGCAGATCCTCGGTAAGCGCGAGCTTGAACCGCACGAAGCCGTTCAAGTGCGCATCCGCGAGGTGATGGACCACCTGCCGCGGGGTCCAGCCTCTCTCTCGATACGGAGTGCCGAGCTGCCTGTCGTCGAGGCCACTCACCGCGCCCGCAAGCTTTTCCGGCATCTCTGCCATCTGGCCGAGCCACTGTTTGCGTTTGGCCGGCGTGACCTCGGGGTCGATCGCAAGATCACCGACCGGATACCGGATCCTGTCTGGATGGTCGACAAACGGACCTGCCATGCCTCAACTCCCTCCGCTTCTTCCTGGACGATAGGCCCCCCGGTCGCGCCTGACCATCCGAATCTTGTGGTCGAAGTCGGAGAAGGGCTCGAGGAAAAGGGTCAGACCTTCGGCGCGGCCCCGCGCAGCCTCTGCTCCAGGTCGGCCGCGCTCGGCCGGTCCTTGGGCTCGCGGGCGAGGGCGGCGAGCACGACACCCTCCAGCTCTTCCCCGACCGCGGGATTCGACTGGCGCAACGGCGGCGGCGGCTCCCCCGCATGGCCCGCCACCACCGCGAGGGGATCGTCACCGGCCGACTCGAAGGGCAGACGGCCGGCGAGCGCGTGGTAGAGGGTCATGCCCAGGCTGTAGACGTCGGAGGCGGGCTCCATAGGGCTCGTAGTGGAAGCGCTCGGGGGCCATGTAGGCGGGCGTGCCCAGGAGCGCGGTGTCGAGGGTGAGGCTCCGCGCGAAGGCGGCCTCCCCCGCGAGCTTGGCCACCCCGAAATCCACGATCTTGGGCACCTCCGTCCCCGCCGCGAGGTGCAGGAATATGTTTGCGGGTTTGATGTCGCGGTGGAGCACGCCGGCGCGATGGGCCTCGGCTACCGCCCCGCAGACGGGGGCGAGGACGGCGATCGCCCGCGCCGGCGACAAGGCCCCGCTCTCCTGCAGCTCGTGCTCCAGGGTCCGGCCCTCCAGAAGCTCCATGACCAGGAACGCGACGCCGGTCTCGGTGACCCCGAAGTCCACCACCGACACCGCGTGGGGATGGCGGACGCGGCAGGCCGAGATGCCCTCGCGCCGGAAGCGATCGAGGGCCGGGGGCTCGGCGTCCGCGCCCAGGGCCAGCACCTTCACCGCCACCGGCTGGTCGAGGTCCAGATGGCGTCCGCGAAAGACCGTGCCGAAGCTTCCCCCGCCGATGCGGGCGTCGATCCGATACCGCCCGTCGAGGACGCTCCCCACCTGCACGTCGCCGGAAGCGCTCAGGCTCGCCGCGGGGGCGGCCGCCGCCGTCCGTACGCGCAGGTGGGCCTCGATGCGCGCCATGGCCACCGGGAAGTCGACGGGCTTCGTCACGTAGTCGTTGGCCCCCAGGCCCAGGGCCTGCACCACGTCCGCGCTCTCCGTGCGGGCGGTGACCATGATCACGGGCAGCTCGGACGGAGACCGCGTCTCCCGGATCTTGCCCAGCACCTCGAGGCCGCTCATGCCCGGCATCATGATGTCGAGCAGCACGAGGTCGACGCTCACGCGCCCCAGGAGCTCCAGGGCTTCCCTGCCGCTGGCCGCCAGCTCGACCCCGTAGCCGGCGCGCTCGAGGCGGCGGGCGAGGAGGTCGCGGTTCGCCGGGTAGTCGTCGACCACGAGCACGGTCGCCTTCACGCGCGCGCCGCCGCCGGAGGGCCCGCCTGCAGGTAGCGGCTGGGCAGCGTCCGGCCCAGGCGGGGGGCGAGGGCCCGGGAGGCCGCGGCCACGAGGCCGAGCTCCGCGCCCGTCTCGATGCCCATGCCGTGCAGCATGTAGAGGAGGTCCTCGGTGGCGAGGTTGCCGCTGGCCCCGGGGGCGTAGGGGCAGCCGCCGAGGCCGCCCGCCGAGCTGTCCACGACGGCGATGCCCGCCTGGAGGGCGGCCAGCACGTTGGCGAGCGCGGTGCCGCGCGTGTCGTGGAAGTGCACGGCGAGAGCGGAGGCGGGCAGCGCCTGCTGCAGCCGGCCCATCACGTCGGTGACCTGGGAGGGGACGGCCACGCCGATCGTGTCGCCGATCGAGACCTCGTCGCAGCCGGCGTCCACGAGCCGCCGCGCCACCTCCACCACCTTCGCGGGCGAGACCGGTCCTTCGTAGGGACAGCCGAAGCAGGTGGAGACGTAGCCCCGCACCCAGAAGCTCTCGCGCCGGGCCTCGGGGACGAACTCGGCAAAGCGCGCGAACGACTCGTCGATCGTGGCGTTGATGTTCTTCCGGTTGAAGCTCTCGCTGGCCGCGGTGAAGACCGCGATCTCGCGGCATCCCGCGCTCCGAGCCCGCTCGAAGCCCTGCCGATTGGGGACGAGGACCACCCGCCGCGCTCCCGGCCGCGGGGGGACGCGGCGGAACACCTCGTCGGAGCCCGCCATCTGCGGGACCCACTTGGGAGAGACGAACGCGCCGACCTCCACTACTCCCAGGCCCGCGTCCAGCAGGCGATTGCAGAAGTCCACCCGGTCGTCGACGGAGAGCGAGGCCGCCTCGTTCTGGAGCCCGTCCCTCGGTCCCACCTCCACGACCGTGACCCGCCGGGGGAGCTCCATCAAGCCAGCTCGACCAGGGCCACGCCCGGCGCCACCATCTCGCCGACGCGGACCGCGACCGTCTTCACTATCCCCGCGCGCGGTGCGCGCAGGGCGTTCTCCATCTTCATCGCCTCCACCACCACGAGCTCGTCCCCCCGCGCCACCGCCTGTCCGGGCGAGACGCGGACCGCGATCACCTTGCCCGGCATGGGGGCCTCGAGCGCCCCCGAGGTGTGGCGGGCGGCGGCTCGGGTGCCTTCCTTCTCCTCGGTCAGGCGGTACACCACCCCCCGCCAGAGAAGGTGGATGGTCTCGCCGTCGCGCACGCAGTGGAACGTCTCCGAGCGCCCGCCGCCATTCTGCAGGAGGAAGACGCCGGGAGCGGTTTCCTGGACACGCAAGGGGAAGCGCTCACCGCCGACCACGACCTCGAAGCCCTCCCCGCTGGCGCGCACGGCCACGTCCCGGGACTCGTCGCCGCAGGCGATCCTCACCGCGTCTCCCCCAGCCTCCAGGCGCCCACCTCCGACCAGGGGTCGGAGGCGGTCGGAGCTTCCCCGCTCGCGGCCCGGCCCGCCCCGTTGGTCGCACGAAGGGCGAGAGCGGCGGCGGCGGCGGCGATCGCGAGGGGCGGCGGGCACCGCCGCGGCGTGAGCTCGCGCAGGTGCTCGTCGATGAACCCCGTGTGCAAGTCGCCGGCCCGGAAGGCGGGATGCTCGACGATGGCCCGCAGGCGGGCGAGGTTCGTGACCACACCCAGCACCGCGGTGCGGGCGAGGGCGTCCGCCATGCGCGCCACCGCCTCGTCACGGTCGGCCCCCCAGGTCACGAGCTTGGCGAGGAGCGGATCGTAGTGGACGGTGACCTCCGAGCCGGCGGCGATCCCGGCGTCGAAGCGGACGCCGGGGCCGGCGGGCTCGGCGAAGTGCAGGACGCGACCGGGCGAGGGCAGATCGTCTCTCTCGGGGTCCTCGGCGTACAGCCGGCACTCCAGCGCGTGCCCGCGCGCGTACACGTCCTCCTGTCGCAGCGCGAGGGGGCGGCCGGCCGCGATCTCGATCTGCAGGCGCACGAGGTCCAGGCCGGTGACCGCCTCCGTCACCGGGTGCTCGACCTGGAGCCGGGTGTTCATCTCCAGGAAGTAGAAGCGCCCCTGGGAATCGAGCAGGAACTCCACGGTGCCCGCGTTCCGGTAGGAGGCGGCGCGGGCGGCCGCCACCCCCGTCGCGCAGAGGGCGGCCCGCGTGTCCGGGGTGAGGGCCGGGCTCGGGGTCTCTTCCACCACCTTCTGGTGCCGGCGCTGGATCGAGCACTCGCGCTCGCCGAGGTGGATCACGTGGCCGGCGGCGTCGGCCACCACCTGCACCTCGACGTGCCGCGACCGCTCCACGAAGCGCTCCAGCACCATGACCTCGTCGCCGAAGGCGGCGCGGGCTTCGCGCCGCGACGCCGCGAGCGAGGCCGGGAAGTCCTCGGCCCGCGCCACCACGCGCATGCCCTTGCCGCCCCCGCCGCGCGAGGGCTTGATCAGCACCGGCCAGCCGATGCGGGCGGCCTCGGCCAGGAGCGTCGCGTCCTGCTGGTCGTCCCCGTCGTAGCCGGGCACCACGGGCACGCCCGCGGCGCCCATCAGCCGCCGCGCCCCCTTCTTGTCTCCCATCCTCCGATGCACGTCGCCGGGGGGGCCGATGAACGCGAGGCCGGCGCTCTCCACCGCGTCCGCGAAGTCGCCGTTCTGGCTCAGGAAGCCGTACCCGGGATGGACGGCGTCGGCGCCGGTCTTCCGCGCCGCGTCCAGCAAGCGGCCGACGTGCAGGTAGCTCTCCGCGGCTTCCGCGGGTCCGATCGCGACCGCCTCGTCGGCCTCACGGGTGTGGAGGGCGCCCCGGTCGGCCTCGGAGTAGACGGCCACGGTGGGGATACCCATCACCCGGCAGGTGCGCGCGACCCGCACCGCGATCTCCCCGCGGTTCGCGATGAGGACCTTCCGGAAGAGGGCCACACCCTGATTGTGAGGGCGGCTCAGCGCGGGGGCAACGGCAGGCGGCCGATCCAGCTCTGGTCGAGGTTCCCGAGATAGAGCTGTCCCTCGTGCTCGCGGGCGGTGGTGATCTGGAAGACCCGCTTCCCCCCCGGATCGTGGAAGCTGCGGAGGATCCGGCCCTCTTCGTCGACCTCCAGCACCAGGCCGTACCGCTCCGGGCGCGGCCAGAAGGCGAGGGGCAGCTTCGCGAGCATGGCCTTGGCCCACGGGCGGGGATGGAGCGCGTCCGCGACCTTGTTGCGGACCGTGAACATCGCGACCCAGAAGCTCCCCTTGCGGTTCCCGTCGATGTTGTCGGGGAAGCCGGGCAGGTCGTCGAGGAAGACGTCCGCGGTCCCCGCCTTCGGGCCCTTCAGCCAGTAGCGGGTGAGGCGATAGCGGTAGGTCTCGCCCACGACCAGGAAGTCTTCGTTTCGGGAGAGGGCGACGCCGTTCGCGAAGTAGAGCTTCGGGAGGACGACCTGCGTCTTCCGAGTGGTGGGGTCGTAGCGGAGGAGGCGTCCGTGGGGCTTCGCCTCCAGGAGGTCGAACCGGTAGTCCTGCTGACGGAATTTCGAGCTCGCGTCCGAGAAGTAGATGGCCCCGTCGCTCGTGATGTCGAGGTTGTCGATGAAGGCGAAGGGCACCCCCTCGGCCTCGCTCGAGAGCACCGTGACCCGCCCCCCGGGGTCGATGGAGACGAGGCCTTTCGCGAGGTCGCAGGCGATCAGGTGGCCGCTCGCGTCGAAGCGGAGGCCCAGGGGCCGGCCGCCGGTGACGGCGAAGTCCTCGAGCTTCCCGTCAGGGGTGAGACGAATCACCTTCCCGTCGGCGGTCCCGGCATAGATCCGCCCCTCGCCGTCGAACGCCAGGTCCTCGGGGCCGCGGATAGTCCCTTCCGCGAGGAGGGCGGCGTCCCGCAGGGCTTCGTTGGGCGCGAGGGGTCCGGCGAGGGGCGGAGCGGGCGGGGGCGACCAGGCCTCGGGCGCGATCGGGGAAGGCAGGAGGACGAGGCCGACGGTGAGGAGCAGGAGGAGGGCGAAGAAGACGCGAAGCAATCAGGATCCCCAGGAGGGCTTGCGCTTCTCCAGGAACGCCCGCATCCCTTCCTGCCCCTCCGCGGAGACGCGCAGGTCGGAGATGCGCTCGACCGTGTAGCGCTGGACGTCCTCCACGCGCGTCCACGCCACCTCGCGGATGAGGGCCTTGGCCTCGGCGATGGCGCGGGGGCCCGCCTGGAGGAGCTCCTGGACCCGCCCCTCCACCGCGGCGTCGAGGTCCTCGGGGGGAACCGCCGCCCGCACGAGCCCGATCTCCGCGGCCCGCACCGCCTCGAAGCGCTCCCCGGTCAGGAACAGCTCGCGCGCCGCCGACTCCCCGATCTTCCCCACCACGTACGGGGAGATCACGGCGGGGATGATCCCCAGCCGCACCTCGGTGAAGCCGAACTGCGTCCCGAGCGCGGCCACCGGGATGTCGCAGGCCGCGACGAGGCCGGCTCCCCCGCCGAGGGCGGCCCCGTGCACGCGGGCCACCACCGGCTTGGGCGAGTTGTAGACGGTGAAGAACAGGTCGGCCAGGGCCTGCGACTCGCGCAGGTTCTCCTCGCGCGTGAAGTTCGCCGCCGCCTTCATCCACTGGAGGTCGCCCCCCGCGCAGAAGGAGGGTCCGCGGCCCCCGATCACGATCACGCGCACGCCGTCCGTGGCCCCGAAGTCGAAGAGCGTCTTGCGGAGCTCGGTGACCATGAGGCCGTCGAACGCGTTGCGCACGTCGGGCCGGTTCAGCCAGACCCGGGCCACCGGTCCCTGGAACTCGACCTCGAGCCGCTCGAGCTGCATTCCCGGCAAACGTTATCACGTCGGCGTTTCGTCCACTTGTCACCGGGCCGTCCAGGCGGGGGCTGCGGCTCGTGTGGCGGGAGGAACGGAACCATGACCCAAGCCAAGAAGCTCAAGAGCGCGCGGCCTGGCGGAAGGCCTTCGAGGGGTTGAAGGCGTACCTGGCCCGCTAGCTTAGGCTACGAAGAGGCGGGCCACCTGCCCGCGCGGCGCGCAGAAGGCCGGCTGGCGCTGGTCTAAGGCCGACGCTAGCGCGACACAGTCCGCCTGCTCTGTCGCTCGGCTGCCTATGGGGCCTTCGGGACTCCGAAGGTGAAATCGAGCGTTTTCGTGTCGCTCTCGCCGACGGTCACGCTCGCCTTGCGCGTGCCCAGCTTCTCGTGCCAGGCCTCGATCTCGTAGGTGCCGGCGGGCAGGTCCTTGATCTGGAACGTGCCGTCGCTGCCCGTCACCGCGAAGAACGGATTGGACAAGACGGCCACGTACGCCAGCATCCACGGATGGACGTCGCACTTGACCCTGAACGCCGCCTCGGGAACGTCGAGGACCTTGCCCTTTTCTTTCAGGGTGGGCGGCATCCCGATGTTGAAGGGACGATTCTGAACGGGCAGCGCGTGCACGTTGTGGAGTATGCCGTCGCCGTTCTTGAACAGCAGCTCCTGCCCAGCCATCATGCCCAGGACGTGAGGCACGTAGACACAGCCGTGCTGCTGGATGACCACGGGCTCCTTGGGAGCGGGGAAGGTCTTTCCGGGAAACGCGGTGACGACGGAGACGAACACGTTCACCATGCGGCTGTTCTCTCCGAGCACCAGCACCTCGGGCATGACCGGCGTGGGATTCTTCGCTTTGCACGTCGCATCGGCGTTCATGTCGATCGGGGTGAAGGTCGGGACCTTGCCCTCGTACACGACCTTCCCGGTGACCGATCCTGCCGATGCGTGCGCGGCGGACCCCAGGAGACACAGCACGGAAACGACGCTTGCGGCGGCGAAGCGAGACATGACGACCCCCTTCTGAGGCTCAGCGCCCCGGATTGCCTTGACGACCTTGCGAGGACGCGTCCAGGTGCGGGCCTCAGTGCTTCTGCCGCAGCGAGAGGACGTAGTGGACGAGGTTCCAGCCATCTTCGGGCGAGATCGAGTCCGAGAACGAGGGCATGGGCGTCCCGTTGAGGCCCGTCATGAAGACCCGGTAGACGTCCTCCGGAGCATTGCCGCACTTGAGGTTGCCAACGGTGAAATCATGGGCCTTGATGGGCTGGCCCCACTCGTCCTTGAGCGTGGACGAGGAGGGACCATCTCCCCGGCCGCCGTCGCCATGACACTGGCCGCATTGCACCGTCTCATAGATCTGCTTGCCGGCCGCTATCGAACTGGCGTTGTTCGGTGGCTGCGGCGGAATCGTGATGGCCGGATCGGGCTTCTCCTTGGCGAATCGCGGCGAGAACGTCTTGATGTACGCAATGAGGTCCTTCAGGTCCTGGTCGGCAAGGGCGCTCCACGGCGGCATGGCCGTGCCGTAGAGGCCGTTCTTGATGGTCCGAAGGAGGTCCTCATCCCTTGGAATCTGGCCGCTGGGCGTCATCCGCCACTTGAAGGCCCCCTTGGTGAAGTTGCGGGGGGTCGGATCGAGCCACTGGGCCTCGTAGCCCCGGCCATCTCCGTCGACGCCGTGGCAGGACACGCAGTAACGCCCGTAGGCCTTCTTGCCGCGGACCGCCGCACCATTCTCGGCCATCCCATCAGCCGCGAGGAGCGCCATTGCGCCGCAAGCCACTACGATCTTGAACTTTGGCACAACTTCCTCCTTATGGATCAGAACGCGAAATCGATGCCCGTGAAGAACTGCTTCGTGGTGAGGTCGAGGCCGTCAGGGCCGACCAGCTTGGTGCGGAAGTCGGTGAACTCGACGTGCCAGGCGACATCGGCTCGGCTGCTGTAGGAGAACGTGTAGCGCATTCCCGCCGTCACGGCGTCCTGGTTACCGTAGCTCTTCGGCAGCTCCTCCAGGGGCTGTTGGCCGTTGCGGATCCAATCGTATCGGCCAAAGAACGTGAGGTCGATGCGCGGCGTGTACTCTGCCTGGACAAAGCCTCCGGTCCACTCGGCGTCGGCCGTTCCGCCGTCGAAAAAAGCCGCCGACTCACTGGCGTGAGCCACGACGACGGTGAGCGCCAAGGGGGTCGGCATCCGGCCGAGCCAGAGGCCGAGTTCTCCCCCGACGCGGTTCCAGGTCTGGTTGCTCGTACCCGAGCCTTCGATCGGTTCGCCTCCGCTGGTCGCAAACTTCGTCGGGGCCCAGCCTACGGTCCCGAAGGCGCCCAGCCTCACCTCGCTGAGGACGCCGCTCAAGGGCCAGCGGCGCGTCACGTGGCCGTAGAGGAGGGGCGAGGAGATGATGCTGTCGCTGCCGGGGGCGTCGTTGGCGTCCGCGAAGGAAAACGCGTAACGCGTGCGGGAGCCGTCGTCATGGCCCGACAGCTCGATGCCGAGCTGATTGTCGGCCATGTTGTAGTGAAGAAGGCTCTGGTCTGCCAGGGGCTGGTACACGTAGACGAGGTAGTCCTGGGTGAGGGTCAGGTTACGGTGTGACGATCGCGGCTGGTCCAACTCGTGTTTGCCCACCTTGAAGTTGAACCACGGGTTGCCGCCGATGGCATCGAGTCGCACCCAGGCCGATTCGATCTGGGCCGTGCCTTCGGCGCCAAATCCGGCGATGACCGCCAGAAAGGAAGCCTTCGCGCCCAAGGTTCCGCCGGTGAGGATGTCGAGCTCGGGGTGCTCGAAGCTGCCGGTGCCGAGGGTGATCAGGCCGTCGTCTGTCTCGACGTTGTTCTGGCTGGTGTAGGCGTAGCCTGGCGTCGCGCGTATGGCGATCGGCCAGTAGGCCGGAGGCTTGTCGGTGGGTTCGTCCATTCCGGTTCCCATCCGGTAGCCCCGGTCCCGGAAGGCGCGTCCGAAATCGTTCAACTTGGGCCAGGCCTCGTGACAAGCCGTGCAGGCCAGGCTGTATTTCCGGGCAAAGGCGGGAAACGCATCAGCCGTCGGCGGCTGCCAGAAGCTGGCCGCCGCCACGACGGCAAAGAGCACTGTCTTACTCTTCTGGCTCATCATCCACCCCTTCCTTGGGTGACCTGAGGTCTCCGGCATCAATTAATTCCAGAACGTGTCCTCCGCGCTCTTGGCCTTCGGGGTGTGCTCGACGAGCCAGGCCTGGAACTCCTCGGGAGTCTCGATGGTCAAATAGCCGCGCATCCGAGCATGACCGAGGCCGCACAGCTGGGCGCAGGTCACCTCGTAGTTGAACTCGGGATTGCCCTTGCGCTCGCGCATCTGGGCGGTGCTGACCGTGGGCTTGAACCAGACCGGGAACGTCATGCCGGGCATGACGTCCTGCTTCACGCGCATCTCGGGCTGGAAGAAGCTATGGATCACGTCCTTGCTCGACAGGTGGATGAGGGCGAACTTGCCCAGGGGCAGGTGGAGCTGGTTGGTGCTGACGATGTCGTCCTTCCCTGCCTCGTCGGAGCGGTCGAGCCCCAGCGGATTGGTCTGGCTGTCGATCAGCCTGGGGTCGGTGCGCCCGAAGACGCCGTCCCCTCCCGGATAGTGGAAGTTCCACGCATACTGCTCCCCGACCGCACGGACGATCACGGTTTCCGCGCCCTTGGGTGGACCGGCGTTGCGGGCGGCAAACAGCGGGATCGACGAACCGAAGAGCAGCACCAATTCCTCCACGAAGGCCAGGGCCACGAAGACCATCGGGATCGTGCCCTTGACGCCCTGGTAGCTGGCCCGGGGATTGCGCCCGCTGCGGAACCGGAAGACGAGGTAGAGGAAGAAAGCCCCCCAACCGACGAACATCACCAGCATCGAGACGTGCAGGCTGGCGGTCATCTCATCGATCCTGGCCCCGTGCTCCGACGCCAGCGCGGGAAGGCCCAGATACCTAAGCATTGACCGAACCACTCCCTTCTGCCGGGTCGAGCGAGGCGACCGGCGCCAGGCCATTTCCCGCCTTGGCCCGGCTCCTCGCGTAGAAGAAGGCCGCCACCCCTCCGCCCATCACCAGGTAGGTCAGGACCAAGAGGAACAGGACCGAGAGCCGGGCGCCGTGGGCCATGTTCGAATCGGAACCGCCGAAACACACTGGGCAGGCCAGCAGCCACCGCATCATGGCCGGCTCGAGTCGCGCATCTTGCGCACGAACCAGGAGCCGTAGCCGAGCAGGCCGCCCCCGGCCAGGAAGCCGCCGATGCCGAACACCAGGCGCAAGCCGCTTTGTGGCTCGAGATTCTGGAAAGACCAGACGCCGAAGCCGAAGGCCAGGCTGGTCGACAGCGCGATGAAGCAGATGTGGAACGCCTTGAGGGACATCGCTACAGCCTGTTGCTCAGCATGTCGCTCACGCCCGGCACGAGCAGGCAGAACAGGAAGAAGACGAGGGTCAGGGCGAGGCCGAGCACGATCAGCTTCTTCTCGGTGCTCAGGTGCATGAAGACACCGGCCACCAACGAGGCCTTCACCGTGGCGATCCCCAGAGCCACGGCCACCGCCACTTTCACGGTCAACCCCAGGGACGAGACCCACACAGTCAAAAGGGTCAGCACCATCAGGGCAACGAAGACGGTGATGTAGGCGCGCACGTGGCGGTCGACGTCGGCCGCGTGAGGATGGTCCTTGGCTTGTTCGGAGCTCATGACACTCCCCCGCTTAGAGCAGGTAGAGGACCGGAAACAGGAAGATCCACACCAGGTCGACGAAGTGCCAGAACAGGCCCGCGGCCTCCACCCGGTTGGTGAAGCGGAGGGGCTCGCTCTTCCACATGGCCGAGCCCGGACCCCACAGGTAGGCGTTGACGATCATGCCCCCCAGAACGTGCAAGGCGTGGAGCCCGGTGAGGGTGAAATAAATGGCCAGGAAGGTGTTGGTGCGCGGGAACAGCTCGTGGTGGAACTTGGTCGCGTACTCGACGGACTTGATACCCATGAAGGCCAGCCCCAGGAGCACCGTGAGGCCCATGAACATCCGGAACTTCCCGAAGTCCTTGCGCAACAGGGATGCCCACGACATCACCATCGTGACGCTCGAGGAGATCAGCACAACGGTGTTGGTGGCGGCCAGGGGCACGCTCAGGATCGATGACCCCCGTGGCCACTGCGCGGCGCCACCGCGCAAGAGGATATAGGTCGCGAACAGGCCGCCGAACAGCATCACCTCGGAGGCCAGGAAGAGCCAGATGCCGATCTTGACGTTGTTGAGGCCGGTGTCCGGCCTGGTCTCTACCGTGTACGGGATGAGGGCCGATGCGGACATCCAGGATCCTCCGGAGGCAGCCCGAACCTAGGTAGCGGCCACGGCGGGCCCCAGGGCCGCGAACTGCGGTAGATAGTCTTCAGCGCAGCCGGGCACGCTGTACTCGTAGGGCCCGCGGAACACTTCGGGGACGGTCGCGAAGTTGCCGTGGGGCGGCGGCGACGGTGCGGCCCACTCCAGGGTGGTGGCGTGCCAGGGATTCTCCTCGTGGGTGGCCTTCTTCCGGAGCGTCCCGAAGAAATTGATGATGAACGGTATCTGCGACACCGCCATGCCCCAGGCCGCGAACGAGATCACCTTGTGGAGATACAGCACCGGCTGTGCGTGGGCGTAATCGACGCCGCCGTTGTAGAGCCGCCGCTGCATCCCCGCCAGGCCCTGGATCAGCATCGGGAAGAAGATCACGTTCATGAACAGGAGGGTCGGCCAGAAGTGCAGCTTGCCCAGGAATTCATTCAGCCGGCGGCCGGTGACCTTCGGGTACCAGTAGTAGACGCCGGCGAACAGGCCGAAGATCGAGCCGGGGGCCACGACGTAATGGAAGTGTCCGATGACGTAGTAGGTGTCGTGAAGTGGGACGTCGGTGGCGGCGAGGCCGAGCGGCAACCCGGTAAGCCCGCCGATGCCGAACATCGGCACGAAGGCCAGGGCGAAGAGCATGGGAGTGGTGAAGCGGATCGAGCCGCCGTGGAGGGTCAGGATCAGCGCCGTCAGGATCACCACGGACGGGACGGAGATGATCATGGTGGTGGTCTGGAAGAAGATCGAGATGGTGGTCCCCATTCCCGTCAGGAACATATGGTGCGCCCAGACGACGAAGGACATGAAGCCCAGGAAGAGCGCCGAGCCCACCAGCACCCGGTAGCCCCAGAGCGGCCGCCGCGTGTTGTTGGCGATCACCTCGGAGACGATGCCCACGGCCGGCAGCAGCAGGACGTACACCTCGGGGTGGGCCAGGAACCAGAAGAGGTGCTGATAGAGCACCGGGCTCCCGCCGCCGCTCGCGGCCAGGACCTGGCCGCTGACGACCAGCCCGGTGGGCATGAAGAAGCTCGTCCCGGCCACGCGGTCCATGAGCTGCAGGATCCCCGCCACCTCGAGGGGCGGCATGGCCAGCAGTAACAGCACCCCGGTCACGAACTGCGCCCAGACGAAATAGGGCAGACGCATGAACGTCAGCCCCTTGGCCCGGAGCTGGATGATGGTGGTGAGCGTGTTGATGGAGCCCAGGAGAGACGACGTGATGACGAACACCATCCCCACGAGCCACAGGGTCTGGCCGCTGCCGTCCGAGATCACCGAAAGGGGCGGGTAGGACGTCCAGCCGGACTGGGCCGAGCCGCCGGGGACGAAGAAGCTGACGAACATCGTCACGCCGCCGAGGAACAGGAACCAGTAGCTCGCCATGTTGAGTCGCGGGAACGCCATGTCCGGGGCGCCGATCTGCAGCGGCACGAGGTAGTTTCCAAAGCCGCCCACGCCCAGCGGCACGACGCCGAGGAACACCATGATGGTGCCGTGCATCGCCCCGAGCTGGTTGTAGAACTCGGGGAGCATGATGCCGCCGGGCATGCGGTTCTCGCCGAGCAGTGTGCCGATGACGGGCAGCACAACTCCGGGAAAAGCCAACTGCCAGCGCATGATCATCATCAAGCAGAAGCCGAAGAACAGGAACGTGAGCCCGGTGAGCGTGTACTGGATGCCGATGACCTTGTGGTCGACGGAGAAGATGTACTTGCGCCACCAGCCCAGCTCCTCCGGCTGGTGGGTGGCGCCCTGGGGGGCATCAGTCATTTGGGTCTCCCGCTCTTCGCGAGCTCGGGCCGTGCGCGGCGGCGGGAATCACGAGTCGCTCACTCTGCGGCTCCTCTCTGCGGCCCCATGCCGCGTGCGGGAGACGCGTCGAGACTTTGAAATGCCCAGGAAGCTTCTAAGCTAAGTGTTGAGCGGACGCTACAGCACGAGCTCTGCGCGAGTCAAGGAATATTGATGACTGGAATAATTCGCGCAGAATATTCGTGAAGAGCTCCGCCGAATCACAACGTCAGGCGATATGAATATTCGCGAAGAAAATTCGCGCAGAACCGCCGGCGCGTAAAGACATGGGAGCCACGGATCGATGGACGGCGCCGCATGCGAATACAGCCTTCTGGAAATCGAGGCGAGAGCTCCCGCAACACCGTCGGCCGGACCGCTCGCAGCCCGTGGTCTTGCGGTATTCGCTGCGCGGCGTAGCTAGCTTAGATAGCGGCTCACGGCTCGGCCGCGGCCGTCCATCCGATCGCTTCCCGCAGGCTCCGCTGCAGCTCCGCCGTGTTGCCGCTGAAGCGATGATCGGCGGCTTCGACGACCCAGAGCCTCCGCGGACCTCCGGGGAGCGCCACCAGTCGCTTCACCTCGTCGAGGGGCACGAACTCGTCGTGGGTGGAATGGATGGCGGCGAGGGGCACCGTCCCGAGCTTCGGGACGTAGTCGGCAGCGCGGAAGGTGGGCTCGTTAGGCGTCTTGTGCGTGAGGTAGATCACGCTGTCCCGGAAGTGCCAGCCCAGCTCGTTCACGTCGGGCAGGCCCAGCCCCACCACCCCCGCAAGCGAGGGCTGGAGCGCGGGATCGGAAGCGGCGAGCACGGAGAGCCCGGCTCCCTCGGACACCCCCACGAGGAGGACGCGCGTCGGGCGTCCTCCGCGGGCTTGATCGACGAAGACCCTGAAGTCGCCGGGCACGTCGCCGGGGGCGAGCGTGCTCGCGCCCGTGGTGAAGCTGGACAGGTAGGCCTTGCTGTCGACGCCGACGACCCGGAATCCCTCTCCGCCCAGGAACGCCGCGACCTCGGGTGCGAGGTGGATGAAGCCGCCGTCCCCGCTGGCCAGGACGACCGGCCGCCCACCGGGGGGGCCGTACAGATGGAGCTTTTGCTGCTTTCCGCGCACGACCACCAGGGCCGTCTCCTCGGCGCTCGCCACCGTCATAAGGAGGTGGAGCACGACGGCCAGGCGGACGACCTGCCGCACGGGCGGAGAGGGCACGAAACGAGACTAAGCCAGACGGGCCGCTCCGGAAAGGCCTAGGATCGCGGCAAGGCCGATGGAAGCCCTCCTCCTCAAGTACGGCTACTCGCTCCTTTTTCTCGGGGTGATGGTCGAAGGCGAGGCCTTCCTGCTCGTGGGGGCGTTCCTCGCCCAGCGGGGCCTCCTTCTCCTGCCCGTGGTGATCGGGGTGGCCGTGGTCGCGAACAGCACCGCCGACCAGATCTACTTCCTGCTCGCGCGAGTCCGCGGCCGGGCCTGGCTGGAGCGCCGCTTCGGAGGGAGCCCGCGTTTCGCGAAGGTTCTCGAGCTGATGTCCCGCCACGCGCGGTGGCTGCTCGTGGCCAGCCGGTTCGCGGTGGGGTTCCGCATCCTGATCCCCGCCGCCTGCGGCGCGCTGGGGATGGCCCCGCGGGTCTTCCTCCCCCTGAACCTGCTGGCGAGCGTGCTCTGGGCGGTGCCGACGGCGCTCCTGGCCTACTTCGTCGCGGGCTCGGCGGCGACACTCCTTCCCCAGCTGCGTCACTACGAGCTGCTCCTGGCCTTCGCGGCGCTGGCGATACCCGCCCTCGTCTTCGCGACCCGTCAGGCCCGTCGCCTCTTCCCCTGGGGTGAGCTGCGGGCGGTCGACTTCCACGCGCTCGTGCCGCTCGTCATGGGGCTGATGGGAATCCTCAACGTCGTCTCCGCGCTCCTCCCCCGGCCCCAGACCCTGGTCGCGGAGCTCGAGGACTGGCTCCCCCTCGAGGTCACGCAGCGCAGCCGTCCCCTGATGCTCTTCGCGGGTCTCGCTCTCCTCACCGTGACCGGGAACCTTCGGCGTCGCAAGGCGCTGGCCTGGGGGGTGGCCGTCGCCGCCCTCGCCGTCTCGCTTCTCTCGCACCTCGGCCGGGGCTTCGACCTCCACCACTCCGCGGTGGCGGCCCTCCTCCTCGCCTACATGGTCGTTTTCCGACGCCGCTTCAACGCACGCAGCGATCCCGCGTCGCTCCGCTTCGCCCTGCTCATGGCGCCGGCCGTGGCCGGCCTCGTCCTCGCCTACGGCGCTCTCGGCCTCCACCACCTCCGGGGCGAGTTCCAGTGGCCGGCGGGAGCCACCCCGCTCGGCCAGGCCTTCGCGGCCGGGATCGCGATCCGGGACCCGGACGTGGACGCGCAGACCGAGCACGCCGCGCGGTTTCTCGGCTCCGTGGAGATCGCGGGCTGGCTGGGGCGCTTGTACGTGCTCGTCCTGCTCCTGCGCCCCGTGGTCCAGCGCCACCGGCTGGAGGCGCCACCCGAGGAGGTGGCCCGGATCTTCAGCACCCACGGCCGGCGCTCGCTCTCCGCCTTCGCCGTGCAGGAGGACAAGCACCATCTGCTGGTGGCGGGGGGCCGGGGCCTGGCCGCCTACGCGGTGCGGGGCTCGGTGGCCCTCGCCTGCGGGGATCCCCTCGCCCCCGACGACGCGTTTCCCACCGCGGTCGAGGACTACCTGGTCCACGGGATGCGCAACGGCTGGACGCCCTGCGTCTACGAGGCGGCGGAAGAGCGCCTGCCCGTGTACCAGGGCCTGGGCCTGCGCTCCCTCAAGATCGCGGAAGAGGCGCTCCTCGACCTGCCCGAGTTCTCGCTGGCCGGGGGCAAGCGGGCCGCGCTGCGCTCCATGGCGAGCAAGGTGAGGAAGGCCGGCCTCGTGGTGCGGCCCTACGCGCGGCGCGAGGCGCCGGAGGGCGGCCTCGACGAGCAGCTCGAGGAGATCTCGGAGGAGTGGCTCGCGGAGAAGAAGCTGGGCGAGCTCGGCTTCACCCTCGGCCGCTTCAGCCTGGAAGCCCTCGACGCGGCCGACGTCTTCGTCTGCCTGGAGGGCGAGCGCGTGGTCGCCTTCTGCTCCTGGCTCCGCTATCGCGGCGGGGAGGCGGCGGTACTCGACCTCATGCGGAAGCGGAAGGGTGCGGTCTCGGGGACGATGGACCTCCTGCTCGCGGAAGCCCTCCTCTCCCTCAAGGCGGCGGGCCTCCGGGAAGCCAGCCTCGCCAACGCTCCCCTCGCCAACGTGGGCGAGCCCCGCACCCCCCTCGACCGCGGCGTGGCCCTCCTCTTCGAGCGCTTGAACGCGTTCTACGGCTACAAGAACCTGTTCCAGTTCAAGAAGAAGTTCGCCCCCTGCTGGGCGGGGCGGTACCTCGTCTACCCGCGGGGCGCCGACCTGCCGCGGATCGCCTACGCGATGACGAACCTCCACGCGGCGGGGGGCCTGCGAAGGCTCTTCCGGCGCGGCTGAGGCCGCTACATCCGGAAGACGCCGAACCGCGTCTCCGGGATGGGCGCGTTGAGGGCGGCGGAGATCCCGAGACCGAGAACGGTGCGCGTGTCCGCGGGGGGGACGACGCCGTCGTCCCACAGCCGCGCAGTCGAGTAGTAGGGGCTCCCTTCTTCCTCGTACTTCGCGAGGATGGGGGCGCGGAGAGCCTCGACCTCCGCCGCGGTCAGCGGCTTGCCCTGCCGCTCGCGCTGCTCCTGCTTGACCTGGGTGAGCACGGACGCCGCCTGCTCGCCGCCCATGACCGAGATCCGGGCGGTCGGCCACATCCAGAGCTGGCGGGGCTGGTAGGCGCGGCCGCACATGCCGTAGTTCCCCGCCCCGAAGCTGCCGCCGGTGATGACCGTGAACTTCGGGACCTCCGCGTTGGCCACCGCGTGGACCATCTTGGCCCCGTCCTTGGCGATGCCCTTCTGCTCGTACTCCTTGCCCACGATGAAGCCGGTGATGTTCTGCAGGAAGACGAGCGGGATCCGGCGCAGGCAGCACATCTCGATGAAGTGCGTGGCCTTGAGCGCGCTCTCCGAGAAGAGCACGCCGTTGTTGGCGAGGATCCCCACCGGGTAGCCCATGATGCGGGCGAACCCGGTCACGAGGGTGGCTCCGTAGAGGGCCTTGAACTCCTGGAAGCGGCTGCCGTCCACGATGCGCGCGATGACCTCGTGCACGTCGTAGCCCTTGCGGATGTTGGCGGGCACGATCCCGCCGAGCTCCCTGGGGTCGTAGAGCGGGTCCTCCGGCTCCTCCCGATCCCAGGGGAGCTCCTTGCGCGCGGTCAGCCCGCCCACCACGTCGCGCGCCCATTCCAGGGCGTGCTCTTCGTCCTGGGCGAAGTGGTCCGCGACCCCGCTGAGCCGCGTGTGCACGTCCGCTCCCCCCAGCTCCTCCGCGGTCACTTCCTCGCCGGTGGCCGCCTTCACCAGGGGAGGGCCGCCGAGGAAGATCGTCCCCCGGCCCTTCACGATGATCGTCTCGTCGCTCATGGCGGGAACGTAGGCCCCGCCCGCGGTGCAGGAGCCCAGGACCACGCTGATCTGGGAGATGGCCCGGGCGCTCAGCCGCGCCTCATTAAAGAAGATGCGACCGAAGTGGTCGCGGTCGGGAAAGACCTCGGCCTGCAGGGGGAGGAAGGCGCCGCCGGAGTCCACCAGGTAGACGCAGGGCAACCGGTTCTCGTCCGCGATCTCCTGGGCCCGCAGGTGTTTCTTGACCGTGATCGGGAAGTAGGTGCCGCCCTTGACCGTGGCGTCGTTGGCCACGATCATCACCTCGCGGCCCCGCACCCGGCCGATGCCGGTCACGAGACCGGCCGAGGGGGCGGCGCCGTCGTACATCCCGTTCCCGGCCAGGGCCCCGATCTCCAGAAAGGGCGTGCCGGGGTCGAGCAGCCGCTCCACGCGCTCGCGCACGAGGAGCTTGCCCTGCTCGCGGTGCCGGCGCACCGCCTCCTCGCCTCCGCCCGCGCGGGCCTCCGCCAGCCGCCGACGCAGATCGGCCTCGAGCGCGGCCATGTTCGCCTGGTTGTCCCGGAACTCCGCCGCGCCGGGCTCGACGTGGCTCTCGATGACGGGCACGAAGCGAAGTATGCCACGGCGCCCCCGCCGGGGCGCCGTGCCTGGAGGCCGCGGACGGTCAGCGACCTAAGGATGGACGCGACGCGAGCGCGGTCCCGAGCGCCGCCACGAGCTCCCGGCCGGAGGGGTAGCGATCCTCCGGGGCCTTGGCGAGCGCCACCGCGAGCACCGCGTCCACCGCGGGGGGCAGGGCCGGGTTCGCCGCGCTCGCAGACGCAGGGGCGTCGTGCACGATGCTCTCCAGCAGCCGGCCCAGGCTCGACCGCCGGAAGGGCCGGCCTCCCGTCAGCATCTCGTGCGCCACCACCCCGAGCGCGTAGAGATCGCTGCTCGCGTCCACCTCCCCCCGGCTCAGCTGCTCGGGCGCCATGTAGGTCGGCGAGCCGATGACCTCGCCCGACCGGGTCATGGGCGCCCAGCCCAGGCGCGCGACCCCGAAATCGGTGAGCTTGACCTCCCCGGAGAGGGCGAGCAGCAATCGGTCCTCTCCTTGACGAGCGAAGTCGACGGGTCTGGGCTGCAACGGAGGCGAGGGCTTTGGGGTGGAGTGGGGTCAGCGTTGTGGCGACCGCGACGGGCTTGGCGCGCAACACCGTTCATGCGGGTTTGAAGGAGTTGTCGAGGCCGGCGCGCGAGTCGGCGGTTCAGCGGGGCGAGAGCGGCGGTCGGATCCGGCGGCCAGGTGGCGGGCGGAAGCGTCTGAGCGAGGCGAATCTGGGGCTTCGGGAAGCACTGGAGGCTCTGGTTGAACCGACCACGCGCGGCGACCCGATGTCTCCGCTGCGCTGGACGTGCAAGAGTACAACGCAATTGGCGACGGCCTTGGCTGCGCAGGGGCGCTCCATTAGTCCCGGGACAGTAGCCAGCATGCTTCACGAGCTGGACTACAGCCTGCAGGGGACCTTCAAGACGCGCGAGGGCGCAACGCATCCCGACCGCGACGAGCAGTTCCGGTACATCGCTCGACAGACGCGGGCCTTCCAGAGAAGGGGCCTGCCCGTCATCTCGGTTGATACGAAGAAGAAGGAATTGGTGGGAGATTTCGCGAATGCTGGCCGAGAGTGGCAGCCCAAGGGAAACCCTGAGCGGGTACGCGTCCATGACTTCAAGGACGAGAGGCTCGGCAAGGCCATCCCCTACGGGATCTACGATCTGTCGGCCAACAAGGGCTGGGTCAACGTCGGACTCGACCACGACACGCCGCAGTTCGCCGTCCAGTCCATTCGAGACTGGTGGAAGCGAATGGGCTGCCGGGCCTATGCGAGCGCCACAGAACTGCTGATCATGGCCGACTGCGGAGGAAGTAACGGCTATCGCGCTCGCCTGTGGAAGGTAGCGCTACAAGGCTTGGCCAACGACATGGGGTTGAGGATCTCGGTATGCCACTTCCCGCCGGGCACCAGCAAATGGAACAAGATCGAGCACCGCATGTTCTGCCACATCACCGAAAACTGGCGCGGTCGGCCGTTGATCAGTCACGAGGTCGTCGTGAACCTCATCGGCCACACGACCACCAAAACCGGCTTGATCATCAGAGCCAAGCTGGATCGGCGCCGTTATCCGATGGGTGTCAAGGTCACCGAGCAGGAACTGGCCCGCGTGAACCTCAAGCCGGCCCGGTTCCATGGCGAGTGGAACTACATGCTCGCTCCACTCTAATGGGATAGCATCCGCTGGGCGGACGCAGGTCAGGCCATGACTTGGTGCCACGGTCTCGAAGCGTTGAAGGACTTGGAGCACCGGCAGCCCACCGCCTGGCGGCTTGGCGCGGCGGCGCTGGTCCTCGGCGGTCTCACCCTGGCGCTCATGGAGGCAGGCCAGCTGCCCCGCCTGCCTCGGGAACTGCGGTGGGTACTGATCGCCACCCTCGTCCCGCTCGCACCGGTCGTGGGCCGGCGAGTGCTCTGGAACGACGTCGAGCGGCGCCTGCGCGCCGCCTGGCGCGTGGCCGGGTTCGCTCTCCTCCTCGTCTGGTTCGACATTGCCGGGATCGCCGCGGGGCTGCGCCTACATCCCAGCGAACTCGCGCACGGCAGCGGCCCCATCCTGAACTTCTCGTTCACGCTGCTGGTGATGGTCACGCTCGCCGCGATCATCGCGGTTCGCCTGATCGACCGCCGTCCCGTGAGACAGCTCGGCATCGTTCCAGGACCGGGCTTCTGGAGTGACCTCGCTTTCGGTTTCGGCCTCGGGGCGCTGCTGAGCACGGTCGACATCAGCGTAGAGATCCTCGCGGGATGGGTGCGGGTCGTGGAGGTTGCCCGCAACCGTACACCCGGGGAGGCCTTCCCGGTCGCGTTCGTGCAGATGACCGCGGCCTTCCTCTGCGTGGGCTGGTATGAGGAGCTTCTCAACCGTGGCTACCTGCTGCGCAACTTGGGCCAGGGCCTTGTCGGCCGCCGTATCAAGCCCACGGAGGCCCTCGTCCTGTCGGTTGTGCTCTCGTCGACCTTGTTCGGGCTCGGGCACGTCGGCAACCCGCATGCCACGCTCGTGAGCTCGCTCAACATTGCGATAGCGGGTGTGGTTCTTTCGATTCCGTACGTCCTCACGGGGAGGCTGGCCACGTCAATCGGCCTGCACTGGGCCTGGAACCTCTTCGAGGGAGTCGTGTACGGTTTCCCGGTCAGCGGCATCATCGTTCCGACCGCGACGCTCATCGTCAAGCAGAGCGGCCCGCCGTTGTGGACCGGAGGCGAGTTCGGGCCTGAGGCCGGCCTGCTCGGTCTCCTGGTGACACTCATGGGTGGCGCCCTCATCCTGTGGCGCGAACACAGCCGCCACGGCTCGCTCACGCTTTGCACCGCCCTGCTCGACGGGGAAGCCGGTGGCCGAAGCCGCGACGATCTCGTCTCGGGCGCCCGCCCCGTCCCTCCCGCGGTCTGACCGATTTGGCCAAGGCTCGCGTTACACTGCCCTTCCAGCCATGCCCTCGAGTCGCGGAGCGGGCACGGGTCCCGGCCCCGGTGGCCACTTCCAGACGACGCACTGATGGCGCGTGGAACTACATGCTCGCTCCACTCTAATTGCTCAAGTTATTATTGAGAGCGTCCTAACGCCTTCCGGAGGGACGATCTTCGAGCGAAGCGGTGGCACCTACGGAGCACCAGGGGCACAGAGCTGCAGAGGGGCGGACACGAAGGACGAAGCGTGGCGCTAGCGTTCCGAACGTGGCTGTGTGTAGCGATCCTGGGCATCGTCGCCACCTCTTGCGGAAGGTCCAGCAGTGAATGCCTCCAGCCGCCTTGCCCCATCCCGCTTGCCATTTCGCTCGACGTTAGCGGCTCTACGGGCGAAGCGGTGGCGGGCGTGTTGGTGCAGGTGTCCGGCGCCGCCAACGGGACGAGTCCCTGTACTACCGGTCCAACTGCGAGCAGTTGTTACATCATGGGCACGGCTGGGACCTACGAGTTGACCGTGATGGCTCCGGGGCTTCAGACCGCGCGTCGAACAGTCACGGTCTCGGGTACCACCCCGGCATGTGGCTGCCCGACCGTGGTCGTACAGCATCTCGCGATCATGCTGATCCCATAGGCGCGGGGAAAGAAGCGCCACTAGAGGACGAAGACTGAGATGCGCGGCCTTCGCAACGTGTCCCCGGAACGCCAGCTGAGCGGATTCCTCGCGAAGTTCTCGCCGGAGGTCGCCCGGGTGGCCCGAGCCGCTCGAACGAAGGTCCGGAAGCTGCTCCCCGGGGCGATCGAGCTCGTCTACGACAACTACAACGCGCTCGCCATCGGATTCGGGCCCACCGACCGGGCGTCCGACGTCATCCTGTCCATCGCCCTTTACCCGCGTTGGGTCAGCCTGTTCTTCATGAACGGGGCCCGGTTGCCCGACCCCAGGAAGATCCTGCGCGGTGGCGGCAACAGGGTTCGGCACATCGTGTTGGAGCCAGCCGCCATCCTGGACAGCCCGGAGGTCAAGGCGCTCGTGGCCAGGGCCGTGGCCCTCCAACCCAAGCCACTCCCGCCGGCCAGTCGGAGGCGCACGATCATCAAGGCCGTGTCGGCGAAGCAGCGTCCACGAAGGCCGGCGCCGCGAGGGGGTCACGTTACCAGGGGATGACCGGCTACAATGGCCCTGCCGACAGGACCCTGTCCCGTGAAAGTGTCGCCGACCGCCGCTTCGAAGTTCGCCGAGGAATCGGTGGAGTTCGTCCACAAGAAGTTCGGGTTCGATCTCCCGTACACCCCGGAGAGCCTCCTCGTCGTGGACGCCATCGTGGACAAGATCAAGGCCACGGGCGCGACCGAGCAGCAGGCCTCGGGACTTCTCTCCGGGCTCGGCTGCTATGTCGGGGAGGTGTTCGTCCGGCACGCCAAGGGGAGCTGGCGATGGTCGGCGGAGATGGGCATGGCGCGGTCCTGCCGGTTCCCGGTGGTGGTGGCGCTCCCGGGTGTGACCGGGTGCGACGTCATCGGGAAGGTCTTCCAGCGCTTCAGCAGCGGAGCCGCCGAGAGCGTGGCGGTGCTCTACGAGAAGGCGTTGGCTCCGCCGGTGGGCGGCCCGGTGTTGCCCGGCTAGGCGAGCGCCGTCCTGCTCATCGAGCCCACGGGGACACCCAACACGGGAAGCGGCGAGTGTGGGATGCGGCGTTCGACGAGGTGTTTCATCCCATCGCCGAGCGGGTGCTCGAGCACTGCGATGCGGTTCTGCGGGTGGGGGGCCCCTCCGCGGGCGCGGACCTGATGGTGAAGCGGGCTCGCGAACGGGCCCTGGGAGTGTTTCACGGGCTGCGCGAGGTCCCCGGATGCGAAGCCATGCCCGAACCCACGATCGAGCCGGGCTAGAATTCCCCTTTGCACTTGTCCTTGGAGGTCACGTTCATGTTCGTGGATGCCCGCACGCCCCGACGGCTCGCCGTTCTCGCCTTGCTCGCGGGCGCAAGCCCCGGTCTCGCGGCCGAGCCGCCCGTGGCCTATCCGTCCACCCCGAAGATCGATGCCGTGGACGACTTCAACGGGACGAAGGTCGCCGATCCCTACCGGTGGCTCGAGGACCTGAAGTCTCCGGACACGAACGCCTGGATCGAGACCCAGAACAAGCTGGCGTTCGGCTACCTCGAGCGGATCCCGGCGACGGGGAGCGATCGAGAAGAGGCTGACCGAGCTCTGGAACTATCCGCGCACCAGCGTTCCCGTCCGCGAGGCGGGAAGCCTCTTCTACCGGAGGAACTCCGGCTTGCAGCGGCAGGCCCCGCTCTACGCGAGAGCCTCGACGGGTGCCCCGCCCCGTCTCCTTCTCGATCCGAACACGCTCTCCCCGGACGGCTCGGTGGCGCTCTCCCTGTACTCCCCTTCACCCGATGGGAAGTACCTCGCCTACGGACTCTCCCAGGGCGGCGCCGACTGGAAGACGATTTACGTCCGGGACCTCGTGACCGGCCAGGACCTGCCCGACCGCGTGGAGTGGTTCCGCTTCTCCGGGCTCGGCTGGACGAAGGACGGGAAGGGGTTCTTCTACTCGCGCTTCCCCGAGCCCCCGAAGGGCCAGGAGCTGTCCGCGCCGCTCCTGAACCATCGCCTCTACTACCACCGCGTGGGGACGCCGCAGTCCGCGGACCGCCTGATCTACGAGCGTCCGGACAACCCGAAGTGGTTCGTGTACGCCGCCGTCACCGAGGACGGCCGCTTCCTGATCGTCAACGTCGCCCGCGGGTCCGACCCCAAGACCCTGCTCCACTATGCCGCCCTCGGGGATCCCCTGCAGCCGAAGATCGACGCCCCGGTGGTGCCGATCGTGGACGAGTTCATCGCGCGCTTCCAGGTCGTCGGGAACCGTGCGAGCACCCTGTTCGTACTGACCGACCTGGATGCCCCGCGGCGGAAGGTCATCGCGATCGACCCCCGGCTGCGGATCGGCCGCGCGGGCTGGAAGACGGTGGTGCCCGAGACCGCTCACCCGCTGGAAGAGGCGGGCGCCGCCGGCGGCAAGATCTTCGCCGGCTACCTGGTGGACGTGAAGAGCCGGGTCGACGTCTATTCCCTGGACGGGGTGAAGGAGTCCGAGCTGCCCCTGCCCGACGTGGGGACGGCCCGCTCGCTCTCGGGCCGCGAGGACGGGGACGAGCTCTTCTACGAGTTCACGTCGCGGCTCACGCCCACCACGGTCTACCGCTACGACGTCCGCGCGAAGACCCAGGCCGCGTTCGAGGCTCCGCCCACCGTGTTCGATCCCGCCCCCTACGAGACGACACAGGTCTTCTTCAGCTCGAAGGACGGGACGCGCGTGCCCATGTTCGTGACCGCGCGCAAGGACTTGCGGAAGGACGGCTCGAACCCCGTCTGGCTCACCGCCTACGGGGGCTTCGGGGTCAGCGTGCGCCCTTCCTACTCGCCCTGGGTGGTGGCCTGGCTGGAGATGGGGGGCGTCTTCGCCGTGCCCAACCTGCGCGGGGGCGGCGAGTACGGCGAGGAGTGGCACAAGGCGGGGATGAAGGAGAAGAAGCAGAACGTGTTCGACGACTTCATCGCGGCCGCCGAGTACTTCGTGCGGGAGAAGATCACGACGCCCTCGCGGACCGTGATCGAGGGGGGATCCAACGGAGGGCTGCTCGTGGGGGCGGTGATGACCCAGCGTCCCGACCTCTACGGGGTGGCCCTGCCCGCGGTGGGAGTGATGGACATGCTGCGCTTCCACAAGTTCACGGGGGGCGCGGCCTGGACGGTGGAGTACGGGTCCGCGGACGAGCCCGGGGATTTTCCGTACATCCGCGCCTACTCGCCCCTCCAGAACCTGAAGCCGGGGACCTGCTACCCGGCCACCCTCGTGACCACCGCCGATCACGACGACCGCGTGGTGCCCAGCCACTCCTACAAGTTCACCGCCGAGCTGCAGGCGGACCAGGGCTGCCCGAATCCGGTGCTGCTCCGCGTGGAGACGCAGAGCAGCCACGGCTACACGCCGACGGACAAGCTCATCGCGGAGAGGGCGGACCTCGTGTCGTTCGTGGCCGCGCAGCTCGGCCTCGGGACGCCGGCGGTAGCCACCGCGTCGCGTTAGGGTCCTCCGGCCTAGACGCGCGCGCCGTCCCGCACCACGATCCGGCCGCCCTTGACCACGGCCCGGATCGCCGGGGTGCCCACGCGGACGAGGTCGAGCAGCCGCGCCGAGCGCAGCAGCACGAGGTCGGCCTGCCGGCCGACCTCGAGCCGGCCCACGTCCTCGTCCTTGTCGAGGGAGGAGGCCGCGTTCACGGTCACCGCGGAGAGCGCCTCCTCCAGGGATAGCCCCATGCCGAAGCAGCCCACGGTCATGGCGAAGGGCAGGGACGGAGACAGCCCGCCCCCGGGATTGACGTCGGTGGCCAGGGCTACGGGCGCGCCCGCCTCGATGAGGGCGCGAGCGGGGGCGAAGCGGCCCAGGCGCAGGTAGAAGGCGGCCGCGGGCAGGAGCGTGGCCACGCAGGAGACCGCGGCCAGGGCCTTCATCCCCTTCTCGGAGACGTGCACCAGATGGTCCGCGGAGCGGGCGCCCAGCTCGCCCGCCAGCTCCGCGCCCCCGGTGGCGGCGAGCTCGTCCGCGTGGATCCGCAGCTTCATGCCCCGCTTTCTCGCGGCGAGCAGGATGCGCCGGCTCTCCTCGACCGTGAAGACGCCCTCCTCGCAGAAAACGTCGCAGAAGACGGCCAGCCCGCGCTCCGCCACCGCCGGGATCATCTCCGCCACGAGCAGGTCGAGGTAGCGCGCGCGGTCGCCCCGGTGCTCGCGTGGCACCTCGTGCGCGCCGAGGAAGGTGGGCACGACCGCCACCGGATGGCGGGAGCCGGCGAGGCGGATCGCCTCCAGCGAGCGGATCTCGGCCCCCGTCTCCAGCCCATATCCGCTCTTGACCTCGGCGGTGGTGGTGCCGCACAGGAGCATCTCGTCCAGCCGCTCCTCGATCACCGCGGCCAGCTCCTCGCGCGAGGCCGCGCGCGTGGCCTCCACCGAGCGCACGATGCCGCCCCCCGCGGCCGCGACCTCCTTGTAGCTGGCCCCGGCCAGGCGCTGCCGGATCTCCTCGTCGCGGTCGCCCGCGAAGGCCAGGTGGGTATGGGGGTCCACGAATCCGGGGACGACCGCGCCCCCTTCCGCGTCCAACACCGCGGCCGCGGGGGCCAGACGCACCGAGCTTTCGAGCGACGCATCCTCGCCCATCCAGACGATCCTCCCCGCGGCCGCGGCAAGGGCCGTGTCGCGTCGCAGCGCGAGATCCCTCATGGCCGCCCCGATTCGCGGCGCCGGTCCCGCAAGCGTCGCCAGCAGGCCGATCCGACGGACGACGAAATCGGCTTCGATCACCGCACGTCCTCCTTGTCGGGATTCTCGAGACGCACGCGGACGGCGGGGACGTCCATCCCGACAAGGAGGACGGTCTTGTTTCGTCCCCTCGGACCGCTGGTGATGCGCACGGCCGACCGGGGAAGGTCCACCGCCTTGGCCAGCAGCGTCACGAGAGCGGCATTGGCGGCACCCTCGAGGGGAGGAGCGGTCAGGCGGACGAGAAGGGCGCCCTCGCGCTCGCCGGCGAGGGCATTCTTGCGAGCGCGAGGTGTGACGCGCACGCGCACGGTCACGCCCTCCTCCGACGAGCGCAGGTCGAGGGCTACCGCGCCTCCTCGCGCCGCTTCAGGAAGCGCAGGTTGTCCTCCAGCTCCGCTTCCTCCTGCAGGTCGAGCAGGTGGGTGAGCCGGGTGATGAAGGCGCGGACGTCGGTGCGCAGGTTCGTGCGGTGGCCCCGGAGGTCGAGGATGGCGCGCTCCACCTCGTGGGCGCGGGACTGGGCCAGCTCGAGCAGCCGGTCGGCCTGCAGCTCGGCCTCCTTCAACGTGTTTTCCGCCTGGCGTCGTGCGTTCTCCTTGATCTCCTCCGAGGCCCGCTGCGCGGTGAGGAGCGTGTTCTTCAGTATCCCCTCGCGCTCCCGCGCCTCGTCCACCACCGCCTGCAGGCTCTGGGACTGCTGGTGGAGGGAGTCGCGCTCGCGCTGGAGGGCAGCCAGCTCTTCCGCGACCAGGCCCAGGTACGTCCGGACCTCCTCGCGATCGAAGCCGCGCCACCCGGCGGCGAATGTTTGCCGCTGGATATCCATGGGCGAGATCTTCATCGATTTACGCCTCCGTGACGATGCTTTAGGGTGTCACGGTTCAACTGTATTCTCAAGGGCATCCCGAGGCGAGCCCGCAGGCTCGCCCCCTCGTGCGAAACGAGGTCGTCGCTCATTGCATCCGCAGTCCGAGCTGTGCGATCGAGGGGACGATCCCGTACTGCATGAAGACCACGAGGGCGAACACGACCAGGAATGCGATGTCGAGGGGAAAGTAGCGGAGGTTCATGGGCAGCAACCGCCGCACCGTGCGGATGGGGGGCTCCGTGGCCATGTAGAGGAACTGCACGATCGGGTTGCGGGGGTTGGCCTGGACCCAGGAGCAGACGGCACGGCCGATCAGGATCCACGTGTACAGCTGCAGGACGAAATCGAGCACCCGGGCCAGGCCGATCAGTATGTTGCCGAAGACGAACATCTCTCTCCTCTCAGGCGCGCGGGGGTCGGTCCCCGAAGATGGCGGTTCCCACGCGAACGAGGGTGGCGCCCTCCTCCACCGCCGCCTCGAAATCGTGGCTCATCCCCATCGAGAGCTCACCCCCCCGGAGAAGTCCCGCGGCGATTCCCTTGTCGCGCAGCTCTCGTAACCGTCGGAAATAGCTGCGGGACTTCTCCGGGTCTTCGTTGTAGGGCGGAAGGACCATCAGGCCCTCGAGACGGAGTGAGCCGAGGCCTTGAAGGGCCTGAAGGGTGGGGAACAACTCGGACTCGGGCAAGCCGAACTTGGTCTCCTCGCCCGCGAGGTTGACCTGGACTAGCGCATGGATGGTCTTACCCTCGACGGCGCCGACCGAATCCAAGCGACGGGCCAAGTCGGCGCCGTCGAGCGACTGGACCCAATCGAACAAGGCGCCGGCCTTCTTCGCCTTGTTCGATTGGAGATGGCCGACGAGGTGCCAGCGCAGCCCGCGCGCGCGGAGATCGGCGAGCTCTCCCATCTTGCCTTCCGCCTCCTGCACCTTGTTCTCCCCGAAGTCGGCGATGCCCGCGGCGAAGACCTCTCGCACCGCCGCCGGGGGAAAGGTCTTGCTGACCGCGACCAGGGTCACGTCCTCGGTGCGCCGGCCGGCGCGGGCCGCCGCCCGGGCGATGCGCTCCCGGACGGCGGCGACACGACCGGCGATCACTTCTTGGGTTTGAGCGCCGCTATCAGGCCCTCGGCGGTGGCCTTGTTCTGCGCGTTGGTCGGGTTCATGGAGAGGTACTTCTCCAGGTACTGCAGGGCTTCCGGGACCTTGTTCTGGCCGACCATCAGCGTGCCCAGGTGGTAGTAGGCGTCGGACAGGGTGGGGTCGGCCGCCACCGCCTTCTGCAAGGCAACGATGGCCTCCTCGCTCTTGCCGAGGTTGAGCAGGTTGATGCCCAGGGTGTACTGGACCTTGGCGTCGCCGGGGTTCTCCGCCGCCTTGGAGAGGAGCGCCATCGCTTTGTCGCCCTGTCCCGAGCTCTGGTAGACCTGAGCCAAGGCGCTCGTCATGTCGGAAGAGCCGGGCGACACCTCGAGACCCTTCAGCAGAGTTGCCTCCGCGTGGGGCCAGTCCTTCTTCTGGCTGTAGACGTAGCCCAGGTTCTGGTACACCTGGGGAATGGTCGGATCCCTGGCCAGGATCGCCTTGTAGGCGGCCTCGGCCTCGTCCAGCTTGCCCGCTTGCGTCAGTTCCACCGCGGCCTTGAAATCGGCCTGGAGCGAGCCCGCGCCCGAGCCCCCCCCGGCCGCCGCCCCGCCCGCCTTGATCACGAGGTCGGGAATCTGCGTGGCGTCACCGATGCTGACCCGGGTTTCGATGAAGGAGCCCTGGAATCCGTCCTTGGTGGCGGTGAACTTGTACAACCCGCCCGGCATTCCCACCTGGATGAACTCGCCCTTCTTGTTGGTCTTGGTCTCGTACTTGCGCGTGACCCCGCCCTGGAACTCGATGACGACCTTGGCTTCCGCGACGCCCTGCCCCTTCTCGTCCACGACCTTTCCCCGCGCGCTGCCGCTCTGGGCAAAGGCCGCCGTGGAGAGGAGGGCGAGGCACACCACCAGCCCTCCAGCGAAAAGCGCACGCTTCATGGATTGATCCTCCTCAAACGGAGCCTCAAGTCTCTCACGGAGGGAGCGCGGGCGGAAGAGGCGGGCTGCGGTAACATCGCCCGTTTTGTCGGGAACTTCCTCCAGAACGGACCTCCCCCGCGCGGCCGCGCACATGGTCGCGGCCGGGCTCCTCTTCGCGGCCATGGGCGCGTCGATCAAGCTCGCCTCGCGCGAGCTGCCCAACGCGATGGTCGTGTTCTTCAGGAACGCGGTGGGGCTGGGCGTGCTCCTGCCCTGGCTGCTCCCGGGTGGCCGGGAGGGGCTGCGCACGCGCGACCTGCGGGGCCATCTCGCGCGCGGCCTCGCCGGCCTCGCCGCGATGTACTGCTTCTTCTACGCGATCGCCCACCTGCGCCTGGCCACCGCTGTGCTCCTCAACCAGTCGGTGCCGCTCTTCCTGCCTCTGGTGGGGCGCGTGTGGCTGGGCGAGGCCGTTCCCGCCCGGCTGTGGCGCGTGCTCGCCCTGGGCTTCGCGGGGATCCTGCTCGTCCTCCGCCCGGGCTCCGAGCTGTTCGGCGCCGCCTCGCTCATCGGCCTCCTCTCCGCGATGCTGGGAGCGGTGGCCCAGGTGGGGATCCGCCGCCTGACGCGCACGGAGCCGGCCGCGCGCATCGTCTTCTACTTCGCGCTCATCGGCACGCTCGGCGGCGCCCCCGCCGCCCTCGCCGCCTGGCGGCCGCCCACGGGGACGATGTGGGGCCTCCTCCTAGTGATGGGGTTCCTGGCCACGCTGGGCCAGCTGGAAATGACCCGCGCCTACGCGAACGCGCCCGCGGCCCAGGTGGGTCCCTTCATCTACGCGGGACCGGTCTTCGCGGGGCTGTTCGACTGGTGGATCTGGGGAGTGCTGCCCGACCGGCTCTTCCTGCTCGGGGGCGTGCTCGTGGTGATGGCCGCGATCCTCACCCTGCGGGGCGCACGGGCGAGCCCCGCCGCCGAATCGTCTCTCGACTGACGGTCAGGCCATGAAGCCGCGCACCTCGCCCAGGTCGTGGACGAGGCGGGCGGGGGAGGCTCTCGAGGAAGCGCCGCCCGTAGGCCTTCCGCAGGATACGGCTGTCGAGCACGGCGAGGATGCCGCGGTCGGAAGCGGATCGGATGAGCCGCCCCAGCCCCTGCTTGAGCATGAGCACCGCCACCGGCACCTGGTACTCGCCGAACGGGTTGCCGCCGCGGTTGCGCAGCCGCTCGATGCGGGCCGCCACCACCGGATCGGCGGGAGAGGCGAAGGGCAGCTTGTCGATGATCACGCAGGAGAGCTGCTCCCCCACCACGTCCACGCCTTGCCAGAAGGACGCGGTGGCGAGCAGCACCGCGCCCGGAGTCGTGCGGAAGGTCTCGAGGAGCGCGGCCTTGGGCGCCTCCCCTTGTATCAGCAGCGGGTATTCCACGCGTCCCGCGATCCGCTCCGCCACCGCGTTCATGTTGGCGTAGGAGGTGAACAGCACGAAGGCGCGCCCCCGACTCTCCTCCAGGAGCTTCACGATCTCTTCCGCCGCCGCGTCCACGAACGTGGGGGAGGCGGGCTCGGGCATCCGGCGGGGGACGTAGAGGACCGCTTGCTCCTCGAAGCGGAAAGGCGAGGGGAGGACGAGCTCCTCCGTGGGCTCGAGGCCCAGGCGGTCCTTGACGTAGTCGAACCGGCCGTCCACGGCGAGGGTGGCGGAGGTGAGGACGGCGGCCCGGGTGCGCTCGAAGAGCAGCTCGCGCAGGCGCTCGGAGACGTCGATGGGGGTGGCCCGCAGGAACACTCCCCGGCCGCGCGTCTCCACGAAGTAGACGTGGCCGTCGTCCTCCGCGGCGAGCACGAACCCCAAGGAGCCGGCCAGGTTCTGGGCCCGGCCCGCGAGGCCGGAGAGCGCCTCCGGGCGGTCGGGCACGGCGAGGAGCGCGGTGCGCAGCCCCTCCAGACGGCTCAGGAGCGCTCCCGACTCCTCGGCGAGACGGCTCGTCATCCAGCCGGGGAGGAGGCGTTGCCCGGTTCCCCGCTGCAGCATCTTGAAGAGCCGCTCCCCGCGGTGCCGCATCGCGTCGACTTCCGCGAGCACGTCGCGGGCGTCGAGCCGGGCCGCCTTCAGCTCGCGCTCCACGTCGCGCGCCAGCTCCTCCACGCGGTGCGAGGAGACCTGCACGCCGAAGTACTGGGTGGCCACGTCCTCGATCAGGTGGGCCTCGTCGAGGATCACGGTGTCGTAGGGGGGGATGACCTGGCCGTAGTCGCTCGAGTCCTTGACCGCGAGGTCGGCGCAGAGCAGGTGGTGGTTCACCACCACGAGATCCGCCTCCAGGGCGCGCTGGCGCATGCGGGTCACCCAGCAGGGGTCGAAGTCGGGGCAGGACTGGCCGATGCAGTTCTCGCTGGTCGCGGAGATCTCGCGCCAGAAGTCCACGGAGTCGGGGAGGTCCCCCACCTCCGACCGGTCGCCCGTTTCCGTGTCCGGGGCCCAGGCCTCGACCGCCTTGAACAGCGGGATCTCGTCGAGCCGCCGGAAGCTCCCCGCCTGCGCAAAAGAGCGGTAGCGGAGGAGGCACAGGTAGTTGCCCCGTCCCTTCATGACCGCGACCGACAGGTCGCGGCCCAGGGCCTGGGCGAGGAGCGGAATGTCCTTGTTGAGAAGCTGCTCCTGGAGGTTCTTGGTCCCGGTGGAGACGACCACGCGTCGGCCCAGCTCCACCGCGGGGAGGAGGTAGGCGAGCGTCTTGCCCGTGCCCGTTCCCGCTTCGGCGAGGAGCAGCCCGCCCTCGCGCAGCACGCGATCGACGGCCTCGGAGAGGCGGCTCTGGGAAGGCCGCTCTTCGTAGGCGGGCAGGGCGCGGGCGAGAAGCCCGTCCGGACCGAAGAAGGAAGCAGCGGGGGCCGGGGTCACCCGGCCATCTTAGAACGACGCGCGGTCAAGGCGAGGCCTGGGCGGGCCCCCGGGGATCGGCCAGGCTCTTTACGAACTCGTCGGTGTCCGTCCTACACCCGTCGCCTCAAAGCTCCTACAGGCAGCCGAGAGGCCGGCTGATACCGCCCGCGGCCCGCGGTCGTCAAGATGACAGGTTGTCGAGCCGCTCTCTTTGGCCAGAGGGAGGCGCGACCCAAAGACGGCCGCGGGCACGACGGGGGCCGCGCTCGCGGCCGCAAGTTTTCTTGACCGGAGATTCGGCGAACTCGCTTTCGATCATGGACATGGACCCAACCTCGCGCGCCCGCCGTGCGGCCGAGGGCCGCGAGGCCTCGGTCCTTGGCGCGCACGTTCACGCCCTCGCCGAGGGCCTGGGTGTCCTCTGCGCGTTTGCGGCCGAGGCCCTGCCCGGAGGGCGGCTCGCCCGCACCCTGGCCGTCTCCCTGGAGGGACGCGCCTTCCCCGGCTTCGTGTACTCGCTCGACGAGCTGCCCTGCCGCGAGGTCCTCGAAGGAGGCGCGGCCTGCCACGCCTCCGGAACCTGGGAGGAATTCGCGGTGGGCACCGCGCTGGGGATGCCCGATGTGGAGAGCTACGTGGGCGTGCAGGTGCCCCTCCCCGGAGAGCGCCGGGTCTGGATGGCCGTCCTGGACCACAAGCCCCTGGAGGACGCCCAGCTCACCGAAGCGATCCTGCGCCTGCGCGCGACCGCCGCCGCGGCGGAGATCCTGGGCCAGGCCGTTTCGCCGGAGGTGCGAGAGGTCCAGGCCCAGATCGAGGGGATGGCCCGCGCCCGCAGCGCGGCCCTGCGGGCCGCCCATTCGGCCCTCCGCCACGAGGCCCACGAGCGCTCGCGGGCGGAGGCGGCCTTCCGCTTCTCGGAAGAGAAGTTCGTCAAGGCCTTCCGCTCCAACCCGAGCTCGGTCGCCATCTGCAGCCTCGCGGACGGCCGCTTCCTGGAGGTCAACGAGGCCTTCCTCCACTGCCTCGGCCTGAAGCGGGGGCGCGTGGTGGGCCGCACCCCCGATGGGATCGGCATGTGGCCGACTCCCGACGAGGCCCGCGGCCTCCGCCGGCTGCTCGAATCGGAAGGGACGATCCGGAACCGCGAGCTCTCCTACCGGACCGCGGGGGGTGCCATGCGGCACGTGCTCCTCTCCGCGGAGCGCATCCGCCTCGACGACCAGGAATGCGTGCTCGCTACCGGCATCGACATCACCGACCGCAAGGAGGCGGAGATCGCGCTCCGGAAGAGCGAGGAGCGCTACGCGCTGGCCGCCCTCGGGGCCCGCGACGGGCTCTGGGACTGGGACCTGAGGAGCAACGAGATGTACCTCTCCCCGCGGTTCGGAGAGATGCTCGGCCACGCCGACCGCGCGCCCTCCCCCCACACCCGCGAGTGGTTCTCCCGCGTCCACTCCTCCGACCGCGACCGCCTGGGCATGGAGATCGTGGCTCACCTGGAGGGGCTAACCGCCCACTTCGAGAGCGAGCACCGCCTCCGGCACCGGGACGGCACCTGGCGCTGGATGCTCTGCCGGGGGCTCGCGGTGCGAGACGAGCACGGGCGCGCCTACCGCTTCGCGGGCTCCCTCACCGACATCACGGAACGCAAGCTGCTGGAGCAGCAGGTGTTCCACGACGCCTTCCACGACGCCCTCACCGGCCTGCCCAACCGCGCCCTCTTCATGGACCGCGTGGGGCGGGCGGTGGAGCGCAGCAAGCGCAACCCGGACTACGCCTTCGCGGTGCTCGTCGTCGACCTCGACCGGTTCAAGGTGGTCAACGACGGCCTGGGCTACCGGGCGGGCGACGAGCTGATCCGGGGGACGGCCGCGCGGATCGCCCGCTGCCTGCGGCCCGAGGACACGGTGGCGCGCCTGGGGGGCGACGAGTTCGCGCTGCTCTTCGAGGACCTCGAGGACGTGAGCGAGGCCACCCGCGTCGCCTCCCGCATCGCGGACGCCCTCCTGGTGCCGTTCGGACCGCAGGAGCTGGTGACGTCGGCCAGCGTGGGCATCGCCCTCTCCGCGAGCGGCTACGAGAGCGCCGAGGACCTGCTGCGCGACGCCGACATAGCGCTGCATCGCGCCAAGGCCGGGGGGCGGGCCCGCTACGAGATCTTCGACCCCGCCATGCACCACCGGGCCCTCGCCCAGCTGGAGATGGAGACGGACCTGCGCCGCGGCCTGGAGCGGGGCGAGTTCCAGGTCTGCTACCAGCCGATCGTCGCCATCGGCCGGGGTGAGCTCAGCGGCTTCGAGGCGCTGCTGCGCTGGCGGCATCCCACCCGCGGCCTCGTCCGCGCCGCCGAGTTCGTGGAGGCGGCGGAGGAGACCGGGCTCATCGTCGCCCTCGGGGAGTGGATCCTGCGCGAGGCCTGCCGGCAGGCGAGCGAGTGGCGGGAGAGCTACGGCAAGGCCCTGCCCGTGAACGTGAACCTCTCCGGCCGCCAGCTCACCGAGCCGGACGTGGTGGACCGGGTGGCCGCCATCCTCCGGGATACCGGCCTGCCCGGAGAGCTCCTGGGCCTGGAGGTGACGGAGAGCGTGCTCATGGCCAACCTGGAGTCGGCCGCGGAGAAGCTGCAGCGCCTGAAGGGCCTGGGCATCCGCGTGGCCATCGACGACTTCGGCACCGGCTACTCCTCCTTCAGCCTTCTCCACCGCTTCCCCATCGACACCCTGAAGCTGGACCGCTCGTTCGTAGCCCGGATCCCGGGGGCGGGCGGCCCCACCGTGCGCGCGATCGTGGCCCTCGCCCACAACCTCGGGATGCAGGTGGTGGCGGAAGGAGTGGAGACGGTGCCGCAGCGCGACGCCCTCGCCAGCCTGGACTGCGGGTTCGGGCAGGGCCACCTGTATTCGGAAGCGGTCCCCCCCGCGCGGGCCGCCGAACTGATCCTGACTCCCTCTCGATGGTGAAACGAAAGAAAAAGAAGAAGATGATGATGACGAATCCCACAGTTCCCGAAGTACGCTCGGCGGGCCACGACCTGCCCCTCAAGTGCGCCTGGTGCGGCGAGGTGCGCGAAGGCCAGAAAGAGTGGCGCCGCCCCTCGCACTGGGACCCCCGCGAGAGCGGGTTCAGCCACGGCATCTGCCCCCGCTGCTTCCGCCGCGAGTCCGCCGCCCTCAAGAAGAAGCGCTAGGGCGCCGCGGGCGCCACCTACACTCTCCAGGACAGACCGTGTAGATTATCGCCCGTTCGTTCCCGCGGACGTCGACGGGGAAGATCCGAAAGGAAGGCAAGGCCATGAAAGCCGCGACCATTCTCAAGACCACGGTTCTTTCGTTCTCACTCGTCAGCACTGCCCTGGCGAATACCTACGGATCGGTCGAACCCATCGCCAATCCAGCGGTGATCAACACGCGGCCCCTCAGGGACCAGGACCTCGACGTTCGCGAGGCGTTCGCCCGCCGCCTCTTCCAGTGCGGCATCGTGAATCAGGTTATCGACGCGCTCTCCTCGCACCACGCCATCGCCACGGTCAACGACCTGAACGCGCGTTTCGAGGTGGCCGCGGGAGGCTTCGCGGGAAGCACCAATCCCGCCTACGTCTACACCGTGATCGACAGCGGGCCCAACGCCGCCAGCAACGGCGACATCAAGGTCTTGACCGACAGCCTGGGCTACGTCATGTCGCAGGGCAGCGCGTTCCTGCTCGACGCCGACAACACCGGCAGCTTCGACTTTCCGGCCAACTACGTGGTGCTGAACTTCGACCAGCCCCCGTCGCTGGAGCAATCGGCCGAGCTGTTCGAAACCGTCGGCGAGATCGACCCCGAACTCTTCGAGACCGACACCAGCGGCTACACCCAGTACGGGCGCGCGTACCTCTCGCTGCAGTCCGCGGTGCCGGACGAGCAGTTCATCTCGGGCTACGTGCAGGCGGCGGCAGCGGCCGGCGTCGAGTACACGCCCATCGTCAACGGGCAACCCTCGCTCTTCCAGGGGGGGGCCGGCTTCCCGGGCAACGACTGGACCGCAAACCCGCAAGGCCAGGAATACCTGTCCCGGATCCCTGCCCAGAGCCACCTGGCGCTACGCAGGATTCGCACCGCCCATCTGCGCTTCACGCGGGACGCGCTTCGGAAGATCGATGACGACGACCACGATCATCAGCACGGCCACGGGGACCTGGTCCACGAGATGAGCCAGCTCAGGTGCCGCTGACCCGGCCGGCGTGACGGGAGAAGGGCGCCGCCGGGCGTCGGGGCCTGCGTGGTACTCTTCCCGCAGCCGGCCCCTGCCGGCGGAACGGTCGCCCACGTGCCCACCCGACGAGCCTCGTCGAGTCCCAAACGCGCCGCGACGGGAGTCCGCGCCGAGCGGCACGACCGCTTCCGCCGCCTCTACGAGGCCGCCCGAAGCTTCGTCTTCCGGCTCGCTCCCGACGGGCGTCTGCGCGAGCTCGTCCCCGCCCCCGCCCACCTGATGGGACGCCCGCTGAGAGAATGGATGGGGTCGGACTTCCTCCGCTTCGTGCCCGACGAGGACCAGGCGCGGGCCCGCCAGATGATGACGAGCGTGCTCGCAGGGGAGGCGCCGCCTCCCTTCGTGGTGCGGTTCCTCACCCCCCGGGGAGACATGCACCACGTGGAGTTCACGGTCCTCCCCGACGAAGAGGACGGCCGGGTGGTGGGTGTCGTCGGGCTCGCCAACGGCGTCACCCTGCGCCGGGAGGCGGAGGCCAAGGCCGCTCACCTGGAGCGCCTGCTCCTCGCCTCCCAGCAGATCACGCACGTGGGGAGCTGGGAGTGGGACCCCGCCTCCGGCAAGGTCACCTGGTCCGACGAGCTCTACCGGATCTTCGGCCTGCAGCCCCAGCAGGAGACGATCACGATCGAGCGCCTCCTCGCCCCTCTCCCCCCGGAAGAGAGCGCGCGGGGGCGGGAAGTGGCGCGCCGGTCCGTGGAGGAGGGCCACCCCTTCCGGTTCGACCACGAGATCGTGCGGCCAGACGGCCGCGTCCGCACCTTGGAGGTGAGGGGGGAAAATGTGCACGACGAGGCCGGCCAGGTGCGGGCCCTCATCGGCACCTGCCAAGACGTGACGGAGCAACGCGAGCACGAGGAACGGATCCAGGCCTACCTGGAGATCGGGGAGAACATCCCCATCGGTCTCAACGTCTGGGAGCTCGAGGGCGACCCCCCCGTGCCCGTCCTCGTGGAGTTCAACCGGCGCGCCAAGGAGCTGGGGGCCCGCAAGGACATGCTGGGCCGGACGCTGCGGGAGCTGCTCCCCGCGGTCTACGAGACCGAGCTGCCCGCCCTCCTCGCGGACGCGGCCCTCTCCGGGCGAGGACGGATTATCGAGCGGATCCCGATCGGCGATCGCGTCTACTCCGCGCGCGTCTTCCCGGTGCGGGGCCGGCGCGTGGGCCTCGCCTTCGACGACATCACGGAGCGCGTCCACGCGGAAGGCGCGCTCCAGCGGGCCAAGGAAGACCTGCAGCAGCTCGTGGAGTCGGTGCAAGCGATCGTCTGGCGCGCCGATCCCCTCACCGCCCGCTTCACCTTCGTCAGCCGGGAGGCCGAAGCCCTCCTGGGCTATCCGGTCCGGCGGTGGCTCGATGAGCCTTCCTTCTGGGCCGATCACCTGCATCCCGAGGACCGGGAATGGGCCACCTCCTTCCACGCCCGCGCCCTCGATCAGGCCCGCGACCACGCCTTCGAGTTCCGCATGATCGCGGCGAGCGGCCAGGTGGTCTGGCTGCGGGACGTGGTGCGGGTGATCGCGCACGAGGGAGCGGCCCGGGAGTGCGTGGGGGTGATGTTCAACGTCACCTCGCGCCGCGAGGCGGAGGAGGACCTGCGACGCTCGCAGCGGCAGCTCAGCGACCTCTCCGCCCACGTGGAGTGGGCGCGGGAGGAGGAGCGGCGCACGATCTCCCGTGAGATCCACGACGAGCTGGGGCAGGCCCTGACCGCCCTCAAGATGGACCTCGCCCTCCTGTCGTCGCGGGTGCGCGGAGGGGGCAGCGGGATCACGAGCGAGGCGCTGGGCGAGCGCCTGCGGGCGATGTCGGATCTCACCGAGGACACGATCGAGCGTGTGCGGCGGTTGGCCCGCGAGCTGCGACCGGGCGTGCTCGACGACCTGGGGCTGGAGGCGGCCATCGAGTGGCAGGCCCAGGACTTCGAGGCCCGCACCGGCATCGCCTGCCGCGTGCACTCCCGCTTGGGCGACGAAAAGCTGGCTCGGCCGCTGGCCACCGCGTTCTTCCGGACCTTCCAGGAGGCGCTGACCAACGTGGCCCGGCACGCGCAGGCGCAGGGGGTCGAGGTCGGGCTGCACCGCACTCGGGACCGGCTCACCCTCGAGGTGTCGGACGATGGCCGGGGGATCAGCGAGGAGGCGGTGGCGGGGGCGAAATCGCTCGGCCTCCTCGGGATGCGCGAGCGGGCACGGCGGTTGGGCGGCCAGTTCGCGATCTCGGGAGCGCGGGGACGGGGCACGACGGTCACGCTCTCGGTGCCCCTGCCCGAGGACCACGTCCCCACGCAGCTCCCGAGCCCGGAGGCCCCGTGATCCGCCTGCTCGTGGCCGACGACCACGCGATCGTCCGCCGGGGACTCCGACAGGTGGTGGCGGAGGCGCAGGACCTCACGGTGGCGGGAGAGGCGGCGACCGCGGAGGAGGTGCTCGACCGCGTCGGGGAACGCTCCTGGGACGTGGTGATCCTGGACCTGAGCCTTCCCGGCGGCAACGGGCTCGACCTCCTGGCGGAGGTCAAGCGCCGACGGCCCGACCTCCCGGTGCTCATCCTCACCGTGCATTCAGAGGAGCAGTACGCGGTGCGGGCGCTGCGGGCGGGGGCCGCCGGGTACCTCACCAAGGAGAGCGCGCCCGAGCAGCTCGTGGAAGCGGTGCGGAAGGTGGTGCGCGGGGGAAAGTACGTGAGCCCGGCGGTAGCGGAGCGCCTGGCCTTCAACCTGGGCCGGGATCCCGACCGGCCCCCCCACGAGGCCCTCTCCGACCGCGAGTACCAGGTGCTACGGATGCTGGCGTCGGGCCGGACCGTCTCCGAGGTCGCGGAGGAGCTCTCGCTCTCCGTGAAGACGGTCAGCACCTACCGGACGCGCATCCTCGAGAAGATGGGGATGAAGACCAACGCCGAGCTCACCCACTACGCGATCAAGAACAGGCTCGTGGACTGACTCACCGCCCCCGCGCGGGTAGGACGGACACCTACGCGCGGGGGCGGCTCTTTCCTACGGCCCCCTCGGACGCCCACCGATTCTGCCGGTCCCCTCGTTCCTCTAGACTGCGCTGTCCACCAGACGACCCGACCCCATGGCCGATCCCACCCCTCGCTTCACCGTGCTCGTAGTCGACGACTCCATCGTCGTCCGGCGCCGTCTCACCGGCTTGCTGGCCGAGGTCGCGCCGGGATCCCTGGTGGTGGAGGCGGCGGACCCCGAGGAGGGCATCGAGGCCTTCCACCGCATGCAGCCGGACGTGGTGGTCCTCGATCTCAGCATGCCGGGGGGCAGCGGTCTCGACGTCCTGCGCGAGGTCCGCGGGGTGACACCCCCCCGGATGGTGATCGTCTTCACCAACCATGCCGAGGAGCCCTATCGTCGTCACTGCCTCGAGGGAGGCGCGGATCTGTTCCTCGACAAGTCCCGGGACCTCGCGCGCCTGGTGGAGGTCCTCCGGGAGCGTGCTCAGGCCCGGGCCAGCACCCGCTCGTAGCGCGTCAGCCGCTCCGCGTAGAGCGGGAACCGGTCGCAGAGCTTCCCCACGTCGCGCTTCACGTCCGCGAGCGCGGTCTCGCTGTGGACACCGGCGAGGGCGCGGGCGATGAGCCGGCCGATCTCGGACATCTCCGCCTCCTTCATCCCGCGGGTGGTGAGGGCGGGGGTGCCGATGCGGATGCCGGAAGCCACCATCGGCGAGTTCGTGTCGTAGGGGATCGTGTTCTTGTTGACCGTGATCCCCGCCTTGTCGAGGGCGGCCTCCGCCACCTTGCCCGTGATGCCGCGGGCGAAGACGTCGACCAGCATCAGGTGGTTGTCGGTCCCCCCGGAGACGAGCCTCCAGCCCTCGCCGGCGAGGGCGGCGGCGAGCGCCTTCGCGTTGGCCACGATCTGGGCCTGGTAGGTCTTGAACTCGGGCTGCAGGGCTTCCTTGAAGGAGACCGCCTTGGCCGCGATCACGTGCATGAGCGGGCCCCCCTGGACGCCGGGGAAGACGACCTTGTCGAGCTCCTTCGCCCACTTGGCCTGGCAGAGCACCATCCCGCCCCGCGGCCCGCGCAGGGTCTTGTGGGTGGTGGTGGTCACGAACTCGCAGTGCGGCACCGGGCTCGGGTGGAGGCCGGTGGCCACGAGCCCCGCGATGTGGGCGATGTCGGCCATGATCACCGCCCCGCACTCGTCGGCCGCCTTCCGGGCGGCCGCAAAGTCGATGGTGCGCGGGTAGGCGCTCGCCCCCACCACCAGGACCTTGGGCCGGTGCTCGCGGGCGAGGGCGGCCATCGCCTCGTAGTCGATGCGCTCGTCCTCCTTGCGCACGCCGTAGGCGACCACGTTGTAGAAGCGTCCGGAGAAGTTGAGGGGGTGGCCGTGGGTGAGGTGGCCTCCGTGGGAGAGGTTCATGCCCAGGATCGTGTCCCCGGGCTTGACCACGGTGATGTAGACGGCGGTGTTGGCCTGGGCGCCGGAATGCGGCTGCACGTTGGCGTGATCGGCGCCGAAGAGCTGCTTCGCCCGCGCGATGGCCAGGTTCTCGGCGACGTCCACGTGCTCGCAGCCGCCGTAGTAGCGCCGGCCCGGGTAGCCCTCGGCGTACTTGTTGGTGAGGACGGTGCCCAGCGCTTCGAGCACCGCCTCCGACACGAAGTTCTCGGAGGCGATCAGCTCGAGCTGCCGTCCCTGGCGGACGGTCTCCTTGCGGACGGCGTCGGCGATCTCGGGGTCGGTGCGGGCGAGGTTCTCCATGGCGGTCTCCTCGCGGGAGTATAGCCTCGGGGCCGGTGGAGGTCGCTATTCCTTCACCCTATCATTCTTCATTCACGACATCCTGCCGGTCTTGCCCGGCGCAATGGAGGATCCATGAGGGACGAGGACGCGCTTCGGCGGGCGGCGGAGCTGGCCATCGGCTATCTGAAGGCGCTCCCGGAGCGCCGCGTGACCGCAGGGGCGGGCCTCGATCACTTGAGGCGCGCGCTCGGTGGGCCCCTGCCCGAGGACGGCGAGGCGCCGGTGTCGGTGATCGAGGAGCTGGCCGAACGAGCCGATCCCGGGCTCGTGGCGTCGGCGGGACCGCGGTATTTCGGGTTCGTGGTCGGCGGAGCGCTTCCGACGAGCCTCGCCGCCGACTGGCTCTCTGCGGCGTGGGACCAGAACGGTGCGTTCTACTCTCTGTCCCCCGCCAACGCCGTCGTCGAAGAGGTGGTCGGCGGCTGGCTGCGCGAGGTCTTCGGTCTGCCCGCCTCCGCCAGCGTCGGGTTCGTCACCGGGTGCCAGATGGCGAACTTCACGGCGCTCGCGGCCGCGCGACACGAGGTGCTCGCGCGCGCCGGCTGGGACGTCGAGGCCCGCGGGCTCTTCGGCGCCCCCGAGGTGCGAGTCCTCGCGGGGGCGGACGCGCACGTGACGATCTTCTCCGCGCTGAAGATGCTCGGGTTGGGCGGGGAGCGGGTCAGGCGCGTCGCGGCCGACGAGCAGGGGCGCATGCGAGTGGACGCCCTCGCCGACGCGCTCGCGAACGAGCCGGCGCCGACGATCGTGTGTGCCCAGGCCGGCAACGTGAACAGCGGCGCCTTCGATCCGCTCGCCGAGGTCGCCGAGCTCGCCCACGCGCGCGGAGCGTGGCTGCACGTCGACGGAGCGTTTGGCCTTTGGGCGGCGGCGAGCCCGACGATGCGGGGGCGGCTGAGCGGCGTCGAGCGCGCGGACTCGTGGGCGACCGACGCGCACAAGTGGCTGAATGTCCCCTACGACTCCGGCCTCGTGTTCTGCGCCCACCCGGAGGCGCACCGCGCGGCGATGACGAGCTCGGCCGCCTACCTCGTCCAGAGCTCCGGTCCGGAACGCGACCCCTACGACTGGGTCCCGGAGTCCTCGCGGCGCGCCCGGGCCTTCCCGCTCTATGCCGCCCTGCGGGCGCTCGGCCGGGTCGGGCTGCAGGCGATGGTCGAGCGCTGTTGCTCTCTGGCCCGGCATATGGCCGACCGGCTCGCGGCGGCGCCGGGCGTGGCGATCTTGAACGAGGTCGTCTTGAACCAGGTGCTCGTGCGGCTGGGGCCACCCGGGGTGAGGGCGGACGCACCCGAGGCCGACGCGTTCACGCGCGAGTTGGTGGCGCGGGTCCAGCGGGAGGGCACGTGCTGGCTGGGTGGGACGAGCTGGCGCGGGCGAGCCGCCCTGCGGATCTCCGTCTCGAACTGGTCGACGACCGAGGCGGACGCCGACCGCTCGGTGGATGCGATCCTGCGCGCGGCCGCGCGCTGAGGCCAGCGGTTGGGTTCCCGGCCTGGGTCCGTTCCCACCCTGCTAGAATCAGCGCCTCCTTCCGCCGTCGCCCGAGGCCACCCGGTGATCGAGGGATCCGTCGTCGTCACGCGCAAGGGCCTGGACCGCATCCGGCGCGGCCACCCCTGGGTCTTCCGCTCCGACCTCGTGAGGGTCGAGGGTGCTTTGCCGGGCTCGGTGGTGCGCGTCCGGGGCCGCGACGGGGAGCCCCTGGGCTTCGCGTTCTACTCGTCGCGCTCCGAGATCCGGCTGCGCATGATCGAGCGGGGGGAGTCGCTCTCCGATTCGTTCCTGCGCGATCGCCTGCAGCGGGCGTTGGGCTGGCGCGAAACGGTGGCCGCGGGGGCGCGCACGTGCCGGCTCGTGCACGGCGAGGGCGACGGGCTGCCCTCGCTGGTGGTGGACCGCTACGGCGACTACTTGGTCGTGCAGACCCTGTCCCAGGCGACGGAGCGGCGGAAGGACGAGATCGTGGCCGCGCTCGTCGAACTCCTGGCCCCCAAGGGAGTGCTGGAGCGGAACGACCCGAAGGTCCGGAAGCTGGAGGGTCTCGAGCTGCGGGTGGGCCTGCTCTACGGCGAGGTGCCGGACGAGGTCGAGGTGCGGGAGAACGGGGTCGGCTTCCGGGTCAGCCTCTGGAAGGGCCAGAAGACCGGGCTCTTCCTGGACCAGCGCGAGAACCACCTGGCCTCCCGGGCCTACGCGCGCGGGCGCGTGCTCGACGCGTTCACCTACGACGGGGGGTTCGCGCTCCACGCGGCCCCGGTGGCGGACGAGGTCCTGGCCGTCGACGTCTCCGGGGAAGCCCTGGCACGGGTCGAAGCCAACGCCGCCCTGAACGGCCTCCACAACGTGAGCGTGCGGGACGCCAACGTCTTCGACCTGCTCCACGCTCTCGACAAGGGGGGCGAGCGGTTCGACACCGTGATCCTGGACCCTCCCGCCTTCGCCAAGAGCAAGGACGCGGTCGAGAAGGCCCGGCGCGGGTACAAGGAGATCAACCTGCGCGCTCTCCGCCTGCTGCGGCCGGGCGGGTGCCTCGTCACCTGCTCCTGCTCGTACCACGTCCGCGAGGAGGAATTCGAGGGGATCCTCGCGGACGCAGCGGCGGACGCGGGGGCGACAGTCACGGTCGTCGAGAAGCGCCGGCAGGCCCGCGATCATCCGATTCTTCTTGGCGTCCCGGAAACTTACTATCTTAAGTGTTTCATGCTAAAGAAACTTTAGCATTAGTCTAATGCACTAATATTACTTGACAATATTACGCTAATATCCTATCTTCACTAAGTCGGAGGGCAGTCATGCGGATGGATCAGTTCACGGTGAAGGCACAGGAGGCGCTGACGTCCGCCCAGACGGTCGGCGGAGAAGAGCGACCACCCGGAGGTCACGCCCGAGCACCTGCTGAGAGCGCTCCTCGACCAGGAGGGCGGCGTCGTGCCTTCCGCGCTCGGCAAGCTGGGCGCGAACGTCGGCGGCCTCGGCGCGGATCTCGAGCGCACGCTCGGTCTCCCTCCCCCGCACGCAGGGCGCGGCCACCCACATCTCGCCCAAGCTCGACGCCGTCCTCAAGGCGGCGCTGCGCGAGGCCGAGGCGCTCAAGGACCAGTACGTCTCCACCGAGCACCTGCTCCTCGCCCTCCTCGACGCCAAGACCCCGGCCGGCGAGACCCTGAAGCGGCAGGGCGTCACCCGCGACGGCCTCCTCAAGGTCCTGCGCGAGATCCGCGGCAACCAGCGCGTCGACGATCCCAACGCGGAAGACCGCTACCAGGCCCTGGAGCGCTACGGCCGCGACCTCACCGAGCTCGCCCGCAAGGGCAAGCTCGACCCGGTCATCGGCCGCGACGACGAGGTCCGCCGCGTGATCCAGGTCCTCTCCCGCCGCACCAAGAACAACCCGGTGCTGATCGGCGAGCCGGGCGTGGGCAAGACCGCCATCGTGGAGGGGCTGGCCCAGCGCATCGTCACCGGCGACGTGCCCGAGTCGCTGAAGAACAAGCGCGTCGTCGCCCTCGACCTGGGCGCCCTGATCGCGGGGGCCAAGTACCGCGGCGAGTTCGAGGACCGCCTGAAGGCCGTGCTCAAGGAGGTCGCAGGAGTCGGAGGGCGAGGTCATCCTCTTCATCGACGAGCTGCACACCGTGGTGGGCGCGGGCGCGGCCGAGGGGGCGATGGACGCCTCCAACATGCTCAAGCCCGCCCTGGCCCGGGGCGAGCTGCGCTGCGTCGGCGCCACCACCCTCAACGAGTACCAGAAGCACATCGAGAAGGACGCCGCCCTGGAGCGGCGCTTCCAGCCGGTCTACGTGGGCGAGCCCGACGGTCGAGGAGACCATCGCCATCCTGCGCGGCCTCAAGGAGCGCTACGAGGTCCACCACGGCGTGCGCATCCAGGACGCGGCCCTGGTGGCCGCGGCCACGCTCTCCAACCGCTACATCGCCGACCGCTTCCTGCCCGACAAGGCCATCGACCTCGTGGACGAGGCGGCCGAGCCGCCTGCGCATCGAGATCGACTCCCTGCCCACCGAGATCGACGAGGTGGAGCGCAAGATCGTCCAGCTCGAGATCGAGCGCGCAGGCCCTGAAGAAGGAGAAGGACAAGGCCTCGCGGGAGCGCCTCGCCAAGCTGGAGCGGGAGCTGGCCGACCTCCGGGAGCAGTCCTCGGGCATGAAGGCCCACTGGCAGCGCGAGAAGGAGGCCATCCAGAAGCATCCGCGGCCTCAAGGAGAAGATCGAGCAGGCGCGCTTCGAGACCGAGGAGGTCACGCGCAAGGGCGACCTCGGCAAGGCGGCCGAGCTGCGCTACGGCACCCTCCCCGGGCTCGAGAAGGAGCTCAGGCCGAGAACGACAGGCTCGCGCAGCTCCAGACGAAGCAGCGCATGCTCAAGGAAGAGGTGGACGCCGAGGACATCGCCGAGGTGGTCGCCAAGTGGACCGGCATCCCCGTCTCCCGGATGCTGGAGGGCGAGGTCGAGAAGCTCCTCCACATGGAGGACCGCCTGCGCCAGCGGGTGGTGGGCCAGGACGAGGCGCTGCTGCTCGTGGCCAACGCCGTGCGCCGCTCGCGCGCCGGCCTCGGCGATCCCCGCCGGCCCATCGGCTCCTTCCTCTTCATGGGCCCCACCGGCGTGGGCAAGACCGAGCTGGCCCGCGCCCTGGCCGAGTTCCTGTTCGACGACGAGAAGGCCATGGTCCGCATCGACATGTCCGAGTACATGGAGAAGCACACGCGTGGCCCGCCTCATCGGCGCGCCCCCGGGCTACGTGGGCTACGACGAGGGCGGCCAGCTCACCGAGGCCATCCGCCGCCGGCCCTACGCGGTGGTCCTCTTCGACGAGATCGAGAAGGCGCACCCCGACGTCTTCAACGTCCTCCTCCAGGTGCTGGACGACGGGCGCCTGACCGACGGCAAGGGCCGCACCGTCGACTTCCGCAACACGGTCCTCATCATGACCAGCAACGTGGCCTGCGACCTCATCCAGGAGATGGCGCGGCGCGACGGAGACGACGAGCGCCTCAAGGACCAGCTGATGGAGGCCCTGCGGCGGACCTTCCGGCCGGAGTTCCTGAACCGCATCGACGAGATCGTCACCTTCCGCTCCCTGGGCCGGGACGAGATCCAGCAGATCGTGGACATCCAGCTCGAGGACCTGCGCAAGCGCCTGGCCGAGCGCAAGATCACGCTCGAGCTCACCCGACGCGGCCCGGGCCGTCCTGGCCGAGCGGGGCTACGATCCCGTCTTCGGCGCGCGGCCGCTCAAGCGGACGATCCAGCGCATGATCGAGAACCCGCTCGCGGTCGAGGTGCTGGCCGGCCGTTTCGGCGAGGGCGACCGCATCGTGGTCGACGCAGACGGCGACACCTTCCGTTTCCGCAAGGAGGTCCCGACCGCCGTCGCGAGCTGAGGGCGCGCGCCGGAGCCGGTCACTCGGTGGCTGAGCAAGCCGGGAGCCCCATCTGCCTGATGAAGCGCCTGGTCGCGGGTCGGTGGCCGAGCCTCCGCTCGCCACCCCCTCGATCCGCCTCCCCCTCCTGTGGACCCGTCCTGACCCGCCCGAGGCACTCGGCCCGGCGAGCCCAGCCGGCCGGTCGTTCGGCCTCATTCTCGCCCGGGCGGGAATGGGAGTGACACCTCCACCCGTGTTGTGATACATCCTCCTGAATCACCATTGCGGAGAAGCACCGGCGCTTGCCCTGTGCCTTTGGCGTAGCACCCTCGCCGGTGGGCTTCGATTCAGTCAGGGTCCCGGGGCCGGGTCCCGGGCCGAGCGCTCTGAGGTGTGGAATGCTGACAAATCGATCCTTCGGCTCCTGGCAGGCGTGTGCGTTCCTGGCCCTCCTCCTGGGTGGGTCGAGCATGGCGGCCCGGGCCGCCACTCCCAAAGAGCCGACGACCGACCTGGAGCAGAAGGAGTTCTTCAAGCCGGAGCTCTACATCAGCAGCTCCCATGAGCCGCTCGACGACCTGCTGACGCAGTTGGCGAACCGCGAGGCCTGGGACAGGTTCCTGGCTCGGAACGCGGCCGCCGACCCGCGATTCGAGGTCTACCTGGACCCGCGGTCCGGGGCGGTCACCAACCTGATCGGGCCCGTGCCGATGATTCCCGGCCGGGGGTTCGGGAACCAGCTGACCCTGGCCACGCTGGGGCGAAGGCTGGGCCGGGTGGTCAAGACCGTCGACGCCCGGGTCGTGGTCGACGCGTTCCTCGCCTTCGTGAGGGAGAACGCGACCGTCCTGGGCATCCGAGCCGACCAGCTCGGCGAGCCCACCGCCACCCAGATCAGCGACGACCTCTGGCAGGTCTCGGCCCCGCAGGTGGTGGGCGGGGTGCCGGTCCGGGACGCGCGGCATGGCGGCGACCCTCAACTCCGGCAACATGGTCGTGCTGGGGACGGAGACCTGGGGGAACGCGAGAATCGACGTGACGCCCCTCGTCAAGCCGGAGCAGGCCCTGGAGCTGGGCTTCGCCTTCGCCGACGGACGCGGCCCCGACGACATGGTCGAGCGCGAGCCGCGTCTGGAGATCATTCCCTACGCGCCGTCGCGGTACCAGGCCGGCGAGGGCTTCGCGGGCCCGGTGGGCAAGGGCTACGGCCACCTCCTGGTCTGGACCTTCGTGTTCCAGCCGGCCCCCCGATCTGGCGCGGTGGGAAGTCATGGTGGACGCGCACAGACGGGCGAGGTCCTGGCCTTCCAGGACATCAACCACTACGTCGAAGCGGCAGATCACGGGCGGCGTCTATCCCCTCACCAGCACGGGCATCTGCCCCACCCCCGGCACCTGCGGCACCATGCAGACCGGCTGGCCGATGCCGTTCGCCAACACCGGGCTCGCGGCGCCCAACAACTTCACGAACAGCGCCGGCATCTTCGACTACACGAGCGGCACCGTGACCACCACCCTCATCGGCCAGTTCGTGCGGATCGTCGGACGCCTGCGGCGCGATCAGCGACAGCTCCGGCGCGGGCTGACATCAGCCTGGGCGGCACCAACGGCCAGCACGACTGCACCACGGGCGGCGGCTCCGCCGGGAACACCCCCGCCTCCCGCTCCGGCTTCTACGAGCTGAACAAGCTCAAGGAGCAGGCCCGCGGCTGGCTGCCCAGCAACGCCTGGCTGCAGGCCCAGCTCACCGCCAACATGAACATCAACCAGACCTGCAACGCGTTCTGGAACGGCGTCGACGGTCAACTTCTACCGCTCCGGGCGGCGGCTGCCGGAACACCGGCGAGATCGCCGCGGTCTTCGACCACGAGTGGGGCCACGGCCTCGACGACAACGACGCCGCGGGCGCCCTCAGCAACTCCAGCGAGGGCTACGCGGACATCGCCGCCATCTACCGCCTGCAGACCTCCTGCGTGGGCCACGGGTTCTTCCAGACCGCGACGAGGGAGCTGCGGGCAGACCGCCGACGGCACCGGCTTCAACGCCAACGAGAACCAGACGGGGCGCGTCCGCACTGCGACCTCGACTGCTCGGGCGTGCGCGACGCCGACTGGAACATGCACGCCGACCACGCTCCCGATACCGCCCTCGGCTTCGTCTGCGGCTCGTGCAGCACGGGCAGCGGCCCCTGCGGCCGTCAGGTCCACTGCGCGGCCGCGCCCACCCGGCAGGCCGCCTGGGACCTCGTGGCCCGCGACCTGCGCGGCGGCGCCCTTCAACCTGGACAGCCAGTCCGCGTTCATCGTGGGCAACCGCCTCTTCTACCAGGGCAGCGGCAACATCGGGGCCTGGCACGCCTGCACCTGCGGCTCGTCCTCCAGCGGCTGCGGCGCGACCAACGGCTACATGCAGTGGCTGGCCGCGGACGACGACAACGGCAACCTCAACGACGGCACGCCGCACATGACGGCCATCTGCGCGCCGCCTTCAACCGTCACGGCATCGGCTGCGCCACGCCGACCGCCGCAGCAACAGCGGCTGCGCGGCGGGACCCGCGACCGCGCCCGCGCTCGCGGCGACGCCCGGCCAATTTTCAGGCGTCGCTGTCCTGGAACTCGGTCCCCGGCGCCACCCGCTACTGGGTGATGCGCAGCGAAGGGCACGCCGGCTGCGACTTCGGCAAGGCGCGGATCGCCGACGTCACCACGCACCTCCTTCACCGACACCGCAGGTGGCCAACGGGCGCGCCTACTCCTACAACGTGGTGGCGGCCAGGGCTCTTCGACCTCCTGCTTCACCCCCGCGAGCAACTGCGTCACGGTGACGCCGCAGGCGAGCGTGACCCCCGACTTCTCCGTGTCGTGCAACCCGTCCAACCTGTCCGTGGCCCAGGGCGGGAGTGGGACCACCACCTGCACCGTGACTTCCACGAGCGGCTTCAACAACGCAGTAGGCCTCGCCTGCGCCAACCCGCCCGCGGGGGTGAGCTGCAGCTTCAACCCCGGGTCGGTGACGCCGCCCGCCAATGGGAGCGCGAACAGCACCCTGATCGTGTCCGCCAGCGGCGCCGCCGCCACCGGGACGTTCAGCGTCCAGGTCAACGGCACCAGCGGCGCCCTCACCCGCTCCGCCAACCTCAACCTCACGGTCACGGCCGTCAGCTCCGACGTGTTCTTCGACAACTTCGAGACCGACAAGGGCTGGGTGCGCAACGCCAACGGCACGGACACCGCCACCACCGGCCTCTGGGAGCGGGGCGACCCCGAGCAGACGGCGTCCGGCACCAGCGTGATGCAGCTCGGCACCACCACCAGCGGCGTGAACGACGTGGTGACGGGCCGTCTGGCCGGGGCCTCCGTCGGAGCCAACGACGTGGACGGCGGGACCACCTCCATCCAATCGCCGCTCATCACGCTGCCGGCCGGCACCCTGACCCTGCGCTTCAGCTACTACCTGGCCCACCTCAACAACGCGACCACCGCCGACTTCTTCCGGGTCAGCATCGTGTCCGGCGGCAACACCACCCAGGTGTTCCAGGAGCTGGGAGCGGCCACCACGGACGTCGCCGCCTTCACCACCCAGTCCGTCAACATCAGCGCGTTCGCCGGGCAGACCGTCAACATCCTCATCCAGGCGGCGGACGCAGGCACCGCGAGCCTCGTGGAGGCGGCGGTGGACGACGTGCGGATCACGTCGCCGTAGCGCCGAGCCGCCCGATGGGCTGGTGCGCATCACGCTAAAGAAGGCCTACGCCGACGGGACGATCGCGATCGACATGGACCCGCTGTCGCTGCGGTGTCGGCTAGCCACCAGCGTGCTCCTACCGCCCCTGGGCGGAGCTCCTGGCGCGTACCTTCGCCGTGGACGTCCTCGCCTGCCCCAAGTGCCACGGGCGGATGAGGCTGCTCGCCATGGTGGAAGACCCGGCAAACGTCGCCCGCTTCCTGGCCGCGGGGTGTCGAGCCTTCCCGCGCGAGTGACGATCGAGGTTGGCGACACGGGAGACTGGACGACCTTGTGGGACGGCCCCATCGCCGCGCTCGCGCTTCGCGGCGCGCTGCGCGATCCCCGACACGTTCCCGTGATCCTGGAGACTCCCGCCACGTCGGGCCGGCTGCTACGGATCCGTGTCGACGGGGTCTGGACGATCGAGGAGGTCGTCGCCCTGCGGCCGAAAGGGGAGTGAGGCCCGTCTCCCCGCGAGCTCAGCCGAGGAGGCCGTGTCGCACGGCGCGCAGCGCTCCGAGCAGTCCGAGCCCGAGGCGCGGCCAGAGCAGCAGCGGGGGCAGCATGCCGACCCACTGCTCCGAGCCCATGGCATCGAGCGCAACGGCCAGGAGCAGCGGCGAATAGACACGCCCGAAGTTGTCGATGGCCTGCCAGGCGTCGGGGGGCTCGTTGTGCAGAGCGGCCTGAACCGAGAAGAGGACCGCGGCCAGCGACAGGATCCCGACCCTTCGTGCGCGGAGCCCGCGCAGCGCCAGCACGACCGCGAAGGCGATCCCGAGGAGCGCGAGGCGATCGGTCGTCTGGCAGGCGTCTTGCCAATGACGAGCCAACCAGTCCGTGTCGGAGTCGGGATAGGCCTGCGGCTCGACGAAGGCCCGCACGAGGCCATTGAAGGGCCACAGCGACAACGGGTAGCGCTGCGTGGGTATGTGGGCGGCGACGAAGCCGAACCAGGCCAGGGTGGGAAGAGCCGCGCTGGCGAAGAGCGCCGCCTCGCGGCGCTTCCGTGTCCACAGCGCATGAGCGCTCGCCGCCAACACCAGCAGCAGCCCGGTCTCGCGGATCAGGCCGGCCGCCACGAGCAGAAAGCAGAGCGCGACAGTGGCGCCGCGACGGGCCTGGAACGCGACCCCGGCGCAGACGGCGGCCAGCGCGACGTCCACGGTCATCCGTTCGGCGGACAGCAGCACCGTCGGGACCAGGAGGAAGGCAAGGCCCCAGGCCGGACGGCGGCCGCAGAGCGAGGCGTAGCACGCGACCCAGTAGGCTCCCAGGAAGATCCAACCGATGATCAGCGCGCGATACGCCCCGTCGACGCGTTCGGACGCACCTCCTGCCGCCAGGAAGGCGACGAGCGGCACGAGGATGCGTCGGTAGCGCAGGCCGGGATCGTCGACCCAAGGCTGAAAGCGCCAGGGGTAGATCGGATCGTGGGCGATGTAGTGGTAGACCTGGCCATCGAAACCGATGGTGCCGGGGAAGCGGTAGAGGTGCTCGTGTTCCAGCTCGGCTGGGATAGGGTAGTCGGCGCCGGTGCAAAAGAGGGCCGACCAGTCGCCGGCGTAGGTGTACTGCACGCGCAGGACTTGCCAGGCAAAGACCAGGGTGGCGGCCAGCACTCCCACCGCCAGCGCGGACAGGCGGAAGGAGCCGGTCGCGAGCCGGCGCGGCTCTCGCAGTCCCGCGGTCACTGGATGTAGCCATCGTGGATCATGGGCCCTCCGGCTTCGCGCGGTGAAGACTGTAGTCCAGGCCGCGGCCCCGCACCGCGACATTTCTCGAGGAGTACGCCGGAAGGGGATCGTGTCTTCGTCCAAGGCAGGCCAGGCGCGTCCGGATGGACGTGGCGACGGGTGTCGCGAGGGCCACGGGGGCCCGCCAAGGACCCTCGAGAAAACCGTATTGCGCCCTTGGTTCACCGTGTATCATGCGGCATCCATTCGCTGAGTACCCCCGGAGGTCACGGTGGTTTCGCGGCGTCCTGCGGTCCGGCGAGCTTCGGCATATCGGGCGCCTTCGATTCGTGGGGCCGCGTGCTCGGGGCGACGGATCACTTCAGGGGGCGGCCACGACGGTCGCCGAAGTGCCGGTGGGCCACGTCCCCACGCTCTATCCCCGGGTAGGCGGTCTGTTTGCCTGGCTGTGCGTCGCCGGTAGCGCGCTTCTCCCCATGCTGGCGCCGCGCCCTGCGGCAGGCAGAACTACGCCGATGACCGCCACCGCAATCAGTGGGGCTACGGCTCGTAGCGCACGGGCAGATACTCCGGGTACCACATGGCGTGCTCGACCGTCTTCTCCAGGTTGTCGAGGATCCCCGGATCGGCGTGCCCTTCCTTCACGGCCCGGCGGATCGTGGCGCAGGCGACGGAGAAGGAGACCTCGCGGATGTGACGGATCTCCGGATAGACGGCGCCCTCGGCGAGATCGTGGTCGGTGACGTGGCCGGCGAGGGCCTTCGCCGCCTCGAGGAACATGCCGTTCGAGACGTGGCGGGCCCGGCTGATGGTCAGGCCGAGGCCCACCCCCGGGAAGACGAACGAGTTGTTGCACTGGCCGATGCGGTGGCGCTTCCCGCCCAGCACGACGGGGGCGAAGGGGCTGCCGGTGGCCACGATCGCGCGACCGTCCGTGAGGCGCAGCGCGTCCTCGGGCGTGCATTCGGCCTTCGAGGTCGGGTTGGACAGGGGGAAGACGATGGGGCGCTCGCTGCCCTTGCCCATGGCCCGGAGCACCGGCTCGTCGAAGAGACCGGGGGTGGCGGAGGTGCCGATGAGCATCGTGGGCTTGGCGTTCTCCACCGTCTCGAGCAGGGTGATGCGTGAGCGGTCCCTGGCCGCGAAGCCCGCGACTTCCTCCGCGCTCCGCGCGTAGGTGGCCTTGAACGAGTCGAGCTGGGGCCGGCTGCGGATCACCAGGCCGTGGGTATCGGTCGTCCAGATGCGGCGAACGGCCTCGTCCCGGCTCAAGCCGTCCTCGGTGAACGCGGAGACGAGCAGCTCGGAGATGCCCTGGGCGGAGGCGCCCGCCCCCGCGAACACCACGCGCTGGTCGCGCAGGCGGCCGCGGGTGATGCGCATCGCACTCATGAGCCCGGCGAGCACCACTCCCGCGGTGCCCTGGATGTCGTCGTTGAACGTGCACAGGTGATCGCGGAACCGGGCGAGCTGGAAGAGCGCGTTCTCCTTGAGGAAGTCCTCCCACTGCAGCACCACCTGCGGGAAGACCTTCTTGACCGCGGTCACGAAGGCGTCGATGAACTCCTGGTAGGCCGCGCCGCGCATGCGCTTGTGGCGCATCCCCAGGTACAGGGCGTCGGCCAGCCGCTCTTCGTTGTCGGTGCCCACGTCGAGGGTGATGGGCAGGGTGCTGTAGGGGGAGACCCCGGCGCACAGCGTGTAGAGGCACAGCTTGCCGATGGGAATCCCCATGCCCCCCGCGCCCTGGTCGCCGAGGCCCAGGATGCGCTCGCCGTCGGTGACCACGATGACCGAGGGGTTCTCGAGGCCGGCGCTCCGCAGGATCTGCTCGATCTGCTCGCGCTGCTCGCAGGTCACGTAGAGCCCGCGGCCTCGGCGGTAGATGTGCGAGAACTTCTGACAGGCCTCGCCCACCACCGGCGTGTAGACGATGGGCATCATCTCCTCGATGTGCTCGAGGACCAACCGGTAGAACAGGGTCTCGTTGCGGTCGTGGAGCGCGGTCAGGTAGATGAACTTCTCGAGGTTGCTGCCCTTGGCCTGGAAGCTCTCGTAGGTGCGCTCCATCTGCTGCTGGATCGTGCAGACGGCGGGAGGCAGGAGGCCGTGGAGATTGAGCTCGTCCCTCTCCCGTTGGGTGAAGGCCGTGCCCTTGTTGGTGAACGAGTTCAGCAACAGCGACCGGCCCTTTTGGGGGACCGCCATGTAGCGCTGTCCGGTGGCGGGATCGACCTTGATATTGAAGTCCATTGGCCTCTCCCCGCTCGGTACCGGCAGAGCGCCCCGAACCGGGTGCTCCAGGTCGGACCTCTGATACCAATCTGCTCCTGGAGGACGAATCAGCCAATGGATCGTTTGGCCCACCATTGAGCCGGTGCCGTCCCGAAGGAACTGCCGCCTCCCTTCCCCTCCCGCAGACCCTGCGGGGGAGCCTCGGCTTGTCGGCGGAGAGGGGCACGGTAACCCGTTGAAGGGCCGACCGGACAGCCTGCCCGGCGTCGGCACGGTCGTTGCTTCGATGAACGGACAATGAAAACCGTTTTCAAGTTCATCTTCCCCCATGGACGGATCGAGCCCGACCGGTGACGTGAGGTCCGACGGGGGCCCGCGGCAAGTCCTGCTCGTCGGCAATCCCAACGTGGGCAAGAGCGCGCTCTTCAACGCGCTCACGGGCCTGCGCACCACCGTCGCGAACTACCCGGGGACGACGGTGGAGGTGGCGCGGGGGACGCTCTGCGGGGGCGGGGGTGTCGAAGTGGTCGACTCCCCCGGCGTCAACTCGCTGCTGCCCCTGACCGAGGACGAGCGCGTGACGTGGGACTTCCTCGCCGGCGCGCGGGGGGACCCGCGCGTGGTGGTCGTGCAGGTGGCCGACGCCAAGGACCTGCGCAGGGCGCTGCTCCTGACCCTCCAGCTGGGTCAGCTCGAGATCCCGACCGTGCTCAGCCTCAACATGTCCGACGAGGCGGAGGCGCGGGGCATTCAGGTCGACGTCCCCGGCCTCTCGCGTGCCCTCGGGCGTGCCCGTCCGGGCCACGGTGGCCACCCGCGGCGGCGGAATCGACGCGCTCCGCCGGGCGCTCCGGGATGCGCGCCGTCCCACCAACCATCTGCCGCTGCCCCCCGAGGTGGCCGGGCCGATCACCGCGATCCTCGCGGGCACGGCGCCGCTGCCCGACCCGGAAGCTCCCGGGCTCTTCGTGGCCCGCTACCACGAGGTCCTGCTCGCCCGCGCGGACGCCCTCGCGCAGCGGTTCTCCGGCACGAGGCCGAGCGCCGGAGAGGCGACCCCCCCGCGGGGGGTGACGTTCGCCAAACGGCTGGGAAGGCTCTGCGTGCACCCGCTGTGGGGCTGGCCCCTCCTGCTCCTGGTGCTTCTCGCGGTCTACGAAACCGTCGGCGTGCTCGGGGCTGGCGTCCTCGTCGACCTGCTCGAGAACGGGCTCTTCGGCCGGCATCTCAATCCCCTGGTGCGATCCGCCTTCGCCCACGTGCCCAGCCGCTTCCTGCAGGACCTCTTCGTGGGCGAGTACGGTGTCGTCACCGTGGGCCTGACCTACGGGCTCGCCATCGTCCTCCCGATCGTGGCCAGCTTCTTCCTGGTCTTCGGCGCGCTCGAGGACTCGGGCTATCTGCCGCGCCTCGCGGTGATGAGCGACCGCCTCTTCCGCGTCATGGGCCTGAACGGCAAGGCGGTGCTGCCGATGGTCCTCGGCCTCGGGTGCGACACCATGGCCACCATGACCACGCGGATCCTCGCCACGCGCAAGGAGCGGGTGCTCGCGACGCTCCTCCTGGCCCTGGCCGTGCCCTGCTCGGCCCAGCTCGGCGTCATCCTCGCCATGCTGGGGGCGGTGCCCCTCTCTGCCGCCCTCGTCTGGCTCACCGCGGTGGGCGGCGTGATGGTGCTCGTGGGGTGGCTGGGCAAGCGTCTCCTTCCCGGGCGTACCGGCGAGTTCGTGATCGAGCTCCCGCCCCTGCGCCTGCCCCTCGCCGGCAACGTCCTCGCCAAGACCGCGGCGCGCGTCGAGTGGTACCTGAAGGAGGCGTTGCCGCTTTTCGTCCTGGGGACGCTCCTCCTCTTTGCCCTCGACCGACTCGGCCTCCTCGCCGCGCTCGTGCGCGCGGGCGAGCCCCTCGTGGCCGGCGTGCTCGGCCTGCCCCCCGCCGCCTCCGAGGCGTTCCTGATCGGCTTCCTGCGGCGCGATTACGCGGCGACCCGGCTGTTCGACATGTCGCGGACGAGCGGCCTCGACACCGTGCAGCTCGTGACCGCGATGGTGACGATCACCCTTTTCATCCCCTGCGTGGCCAACGTCTTCATCATCGCCAAGGAGCGGGGCGCGAAGACGGCCCTCGCCATCGTGGGCTTCGTCTTCCCCTTCGCCTTCGCCGTGGGCGGGCTGGTGCGGGTCGTCATGCGCGGGCTCGGGGCCTGGGAGACGCCATGACCACGGTGTGCGCCTTGTGCGGCTTTCGGTACGAACCGGGGGGCGTGGCCTGTGCCGAGCGCGGTTGCCCTTGGGCCGTGGGCCACTGCCAGATTCTCGACTGCCCGCGCTGCGGCTATGCCGTGCCCGACGAGCGGGCGAGCCGCCTCGCCCGGTGGGTCCGCAAGTGGACGACGGGACGAGCGCCCCCCGCGCTCCCGGAGGCGACACTCGCCGAGCTGCGACCCGGGGACGTGGGCGTCATCGAGGGGCTCGAGGGGGACGCGGCGCTCGTGGCGCGGCTCACTGCCCAGGGGCTCGTGCCGGGGGTCTCGCTCCGACTGGCGCAGCGGATCCCCAGCTACGTGATCGAGCTCGGGGAGACTACCCTGGCTTTCGAATGGCTCGTCGCCCGGGGGATCCGCGTTCGCCGCCCGCTCTGTCGCCCTTGACCGCGCCGGGAGGAGCGAGGAAGGCGATCGCCTCGTCGAGGTCCGCGTTCATCAAGACTCTCAGCACCTGACCCTCGGCGGCCCGGGGGACGTCGATGACACGCACCACGTCCACGAGGGTCGCGTGCTCGGGGAGCAGCTCCGCGAGAACGCTGGGGGCGCCTCGCAGGAACGCGGCGTTGAACGCCACCCCGGGATCGTCGGGGTAGAGGGGCAGGTAGCGGATCTGCGACTCCACGAGGTCTTGGAAGAAGTGCGTGCCGAAGGAGAGGTCGGGCACGTAGTTGCCCCGCTTGCGGGCGATCTCGATCAGGAGGGCGGCGTTGTTGATGTCGGCGTAGCCCACGCTCACCCCGAGGCGCACGTCGCCCCGGCTGCCCCAGCGCCCCGGGCCCATGAGCACGAACTGCCGCTTGGGCAAGAGCTGGTTCAGCCGGCCCACGGCGCGGCCCACGGCGCGGAGGCCGGCCACGTCGGGGATCCCGCTGTAGCCTTCGGGGTCCACGTAGACGACGTGGGTGAGGTCCGGGATCGTACCGTTCGACACGTAGCGGTTCGCCGAGAACACGATCTGTGCGGGCGGGATCTCCCGGGGGATCGGAGCCGGCGCGGACTCCGCGCCGTAGCTCTGGGGCCGGCACTGCAGGAGGTAGAGATCCCGGCCGTCGTGGGCGAACTCCACGTCGACCGGCGTGCCCAGGGTGTCCTCGAGCAGCTCCAGAAGCCGCCTCATCCGGGACACGAAAGCCCCATCGGAGAGAAGCCCCTCGAAGGTGAAGAGGACGTGCTGGGCCTCGAAGTCCACCGCGAGGCCGGCGGGCGGGCGGAGCACGTCGTGCTCCAGGACGGAGACGAGGGAGGCAACCTTCGGGTAGTCGTGGCCGATCTCGCGCAGCAGCGCCCGTGCGTCCACGGTGACGAAGGCGTTCCGCTCCAAGTCGATCAAGTCGATCTTGCGCGGGGTGTAGCGGACCACCTCGTCGACGGAGGCGTTCACCCGGAGCCCCGGCTGCCCGGGGGCCACGAGCACCGGATAGTCGTCGCTGAGGCGGTCCACGGCGCGCGTCCCCAGGCCCGGCACCAGTCGGAGCAGGCCGTCCTCCCGCTTGATGCGGGGCGACCAGCGGAGGTCGTTGTGGCTGAGCGCCACCCCGGAGAAGGCGGGAAGGAAGTAATGCCCGACTCTCGTCCCCACCACCTCCTGGATCATGATGCCCATCTCCTCGTGCTGGTCCAGGAGGCCGCGCTCGGACCGATACTGGATGGGATCGGGAGCGAAGACCGACGCGTACACCTCGGCCACGGCGTCGAGCAGCGCGGCCAGGCGCGACGGCTTGTCTCCCTGGTTCGCAACGAACAGGCTCTTGTACTTGCCGGAGAAGGCGGAGCCCGCGCGGTCCTCGAGCAGGCTCGAGCTGCGCACGATGAGGGGACGGTCGCCGAGGTCGTCGAGGGCCACCGCCAGCCCGTGCACGATGTCGGGGGGGAAGCGCGAGCCCTTGAAGATCTGGAGGATGTGGGGGTACTCCTGCCGCACCTCGTCGAGGTCCCGGTACTTCCAGCTGTAGACGTCGTCGAGGTCGTTGTAGCCGATGAACTTCACGATCCCGTCCGAAGGCAGGTACCAGGTCTTCGGCACCCGCACGTCGCGCAGCAGCTCCCCCGCCTCGGGAGAACGACGGAGGATCTGCGCAGCCAGGAACAGCCCGCTGCTCTTGCCCCCCAACCTCCCCTGGCTCTTGGGCAACACGATCGTGCGCCGGACGAGGTCGATGAAGTCCTCGATCTCCACGAAGCGGCGGGCCACGTTGAGGGTCTCGGGATGGTCCGTGAGCAGGCGGCGGAGGAGGGCAGCCTTGAGGCCGGCTTGCGTGGCCGGGGAGAGGTCGTGGCTGTCCACCCCCGTGTGCTGGAACCGCTCGATCGCGCCCACGATGTCCACCAGGGTCGTGCTCGTGCTCTCCAGGGCCACCACCAGGAAGTTGACCCGGTCCTCCTTGATCCAGACCTGCAGCCACGAGAGGATCTCCGCCTCCGTGAGATGCTCGGCGGCGATCCGGAAGACCTCGCCCGCCCGGGCCTCGACGTCCTCGGGCCCGCCCGACAGCGCGGGCCGGTTCTCGTCCCCTTCCGACGTGTCGCGCGCCGTCTCCCGGAGCAGCGCCTTGGCCGCTTCGACGCCGTTGAACGAGAGGTGGTTGAGCATCTTCCGCGCGACGCGCCGGAGCAAGGCCTGGTCCGTGCGTCGGAGCAGGTCGAGGACGATGCGGAAGCCCTCGCCCTGCGCGGCGGTGCGGGTGCGCGTCTGCCTGAAGACCGCCGTGAGCTCCCGGTGCAGCAGGAACTGCCCGAGGCGGTCCGCGATCGTGTCGATGAGGCGCCGTTCCTCCTTGAGGAAAGGCCCTTCGTCGGCCTCGGGCATCGCCGCCGTGTAGCAGACGCTCACCGCGCCCACGGCCTCGCCCTGCAGCTCGAGGGGCGAGGTCTGCACCCAGGGAGTCGGCTCATGACCCGGAGCCTCCACCACGAGCTTCCGGAAGGTGATCCGGGCCCGGCACAGCGTGGGGTGCTGCCATCCCGGAGGGAGCGCCTCCACCACCTCCCGGAACACCTGCTCCAGGGGGGCCTCGGCCTGGGCGAGGATCTCCTCGACCCGATAGAGGCAGTTCAGCTCCTTGGCCCGTTCCGTGAGGGCGTGGAGCAGACGCTCGACCGACGGCTCCTCGGTCACGGGCCCTTCTCCGGGGCGAGGATGACGCCCCTTCCCGACCTTCCATCGACCTTCACCACCAGGGGCGTGTCTGCCGCCACGTGCCGCACGAAGCGGCCTTCGCTCCGGAGCCCGAGCCCGGCCAGCCGGTCCCAGCGCACGTCTTCCTGCGCCGCCGCCGACGCCGAAAAGTAGGGAACCTCGAAGCTGATCAGGTTATGGAAGAAGTGAGCCCCCTGGCTCAGCTCCACCGCAAACCCCGGGAGCCCGGCTTCCACGATCACGCGCGCCCCCGACACCTGCCCCCAGTCTACCGGGATCCCGAGCCAGGGATCGGAGCTGCCCCAGCGCCCAAACCCGATGAGCACGTAGGGGCGGCCCGCCGCGACGAGCTCCCGGTTCAGCGCGTCGATCTCGCCCGCGATGGCCCGCGTGTGGCGGGCCTCGAAGGCGTCGGGCTTGACGAAGACCACGTCCCGCACTCCGTCCACGACCCCGTTGCCCATCGTGCGGTCGCACGACACGAGGACGCGAGGGCCCCGGAACTCGGCCTCGTCGATCTCCACCGGCTCGCGCGACACCGCCATCGGCCTCACCTGGAGGAGGGCGAATCGGGGCGGCCCGTCGTCGAGGAGAGCCGCGAACTCCATCTCCACCGGCGACCCGGTACCCTCCGTCAAGGCCGGGAGCAACGCGGTGAGCAGACGATTCAGGGGCACGGACTCGTGCACCAGGAGGGGGGCGAAGTCCAGCACGCGCGGTCCCCGGCGGGAAATGCCGGGGACGATGGCGTCCCGCTCCGCGACGTAGGTGGAGGCGACGGGGCCGAGCGTTCCGTCGGCCTCGGCCTCGGCCAGTCCCGCCTTCACGAGGTACTCGGTCTCGGCGGCGGGGTCGTAGGCAGGCGGCCTCCCCATGTTGACGGCCCAGAGCTCCGTCTGCGTCAGCTTCAGCAGATCCCGGGGAGAGCCCTGAGGAGGTGCAGCCCGAGGCCGTCCGGGCGAATAGGTCCAGGCGCGTCCGCCATCCACGATGGTCTTGCCCAGCCCGAGGGCGAGGCTCACGACCCCCTCCTCGGGGCGCGCGCCTCCGAAGGCGTAGAAGTTCCAGGAGCGGGCCACCCCCGAGACGTCGGGGTAGAAGCGCGGCCCGTGGCGCCGGCCCACGACCTCCTGGAGGATCACCGCCATCTTCTCTTCGCCGGGGGCGCACCCGATGGCCCTCTGGTACGACCGCGCCCGCGCCCGGAACGTGGAGGCCCAGACGAACTTGATGGCCTCGGTGAGCCGGTGGAACCGCGACTCGGGATCGGGCTGGTTGTTGGGGATCATCTTCGTCTCGTAGATCCCGGCGAAGGGGTGCCGCAGCGCGTCCTCGAGGCGGCTCGAGGAGCGCACGGCGAGGGGAGCGTCGGTGTGCCGGACGAGGGTCCACAGGTCGCCCGAGGATCTCGATGGGAAGCTCCGCGCGCTGGAAGGCCTCGCCAAGCCGGCGCTCCGACCCGGGCTCGAGTGCTATCTCGAGCAGCCGGTTGCGCTCCAGGAACGCATCGAAGGCGTCGGTGCCGACCACGGCGAGAGCCGGGATGTCGACCGTCAGGGGGGTGAAGGGTGCCTGCTCGAGACTGAGGAGCGACGTCCCTGGCCCCGAGAAGTCCCTCCGCCTTGCCTCCCAGCTCACCGGAGCCGATGACCGAGCAACGCTCGCGCGAGCCGCGGGCCGAGCGCTCGAAGCGGGCGAGACGCGTCTTACACCCACCCCCGGTCGCGGCAGGCCTGGGCCACGCGGCTGACCGCGATCACGTAGGCCGCCTCGCGCATGGGCAGGCGGCGCTTTCGTGCGAGGTCGCTGACGGCGAGGAAGGCGGACGTCATCTTCACGTCGAGCTTGGCCAGCACCTCGTCCTTCTCCCAGTAGTTGTTCATGTTGCTCTGGACCTGCTCGAAGTAGCTGCAGGTCACGCCCCCGGCGTTGGCCAGGAAGTCCGGGATCACGAAGATGCCGCGCTCGGCCAACGTGGGGTCGGCCTCGGGGGCGGTGGGGCCGTTGGCGCCTTCCGCGATCACCCTCACCGCGCGGTGGATGCGGGCCGCCTTGTCCCCCGTGATCTGGTTCTCGAGCGCGGCCGGGATCAGGATCTCGGCCCGCTGCTCGAGCCAGGCCTCCCCGGGCAGGACCTCGTAGCCCTGCTTGCGCGCCTCCTCCTTGTCGATGCCCCCGAAGTGGTCGGTGATGGCGAGCAGCGCGTCCAGATCGAGGCCGGACTCGCGGCGGAAGGCGTAGGGCTGTCTGGTCGGCCTGGTCCCAGCAGGAGACGCAGACGACCTTGCCCCCGAGCTGCTGATAGAGGCGGATGGCGTACTGCGCCACGTTGCCGAAGCCCTGGACGCTGGCCCGCGTGCCGTCGGCCTTCAGCCCCAGCTCGCGCAGCGCCTCGCGCAGGGTGAAGACCACTCCGAAGCCGGTGGCCTCCGCTCGCCCCTGCGAGCCGCCCATGCCGACGGGCTTGCCGGTGATGAAGCCCGGGTAGCGTCCGCCGTGGATCGTCTCGAACTCGTCGAGCATCCACAGCATGTGCTGGGCGCTCGTCATCACGTCGGGCGCGGGCACGTCGCTCACCGGTCCCACGTTCCGCGCCACCTGCCGCACCCAGCCCCGGCAGATCTGCTCCTGCTCGCGCGCGCTCAGGTTGTGGGGATCGCAGACGACTCCGCCCTTGGCGCCGCCGAGTGGAATGTCCACCACCGCGCACTTCCAGGTCATCCACATCGCGAGGGCGCGCACGGTGTCGATCGTCTCCTGGGGGTGGAAGCGGATGCCCCCCTTGGAGGGACCGCGCGCGTCGTTGTGCTGCACGCGGAAGCCACGAAAGACCTTCACGCGTCCGTCGTCCATGCGGACGGGGATGCTGAAGGCGTACTCGCGCATCGGCTGGCGCAGCAAGTCTTTCGTGGCCGCGTCGAGCTCCAGGAGCGTCGCCACCTTGTCGAACTGGGCCTGCGCCACCTCGAAAGAGTTGTAGGGTCGAGTCTTCAGAAGCATGGTCGGGGCGCCTCCTCCCGGAGACTTGCCGTGCATCGCACTTCCCCACCTACCTCGCTGCAAGGCACATACCACCGCCACCGCGAACACGTCCACCTCGTCCAGAGTGGTGTAGACGTCGGAGGTGCTGGGCGTGGTCCTCCCCAAAAAGAGACATTCGGGTCCTGCCCGCAGATTCGGAACGCGAACAAAATAATGGAAAGCGTGCGTCAAGTGAGCCAGATCACAGCCATCCCTCTTGTGGGGCGCGTATCTTCGCAGCAACATTTTACTTGTCGAGCCCGCAGCCACCACGTTTCTGACCCCGCGGTTCTGAGGGGCGCACCTACACAACTTAACCCGGAGAAGCACCACCCAACTCCGGGCCGGAGACTGTCCAATGAGGCGCTTCCGTCTCTTAGTCATGGTGTGCGCGGCGCTGGCGCTCGCCCTTCCCTCTGCACTCACCCAGTCCGTCCCGTCTACCCCCCCCGAGGCTCCCGCCGCGTTCGACGGCAAGACCAACGGTTTCGTGACGCAAGCCGACTTCGACCAGGCCCGAGAGGCGTTCGAGGAGACCGAGGTCCTCGAGGACGGCCTCGGCCCCGTCTACAACGCGCAGACTTGCGCGGAATGCCACCAGAACCCCGTCACCGGCGGCGTCAGCCAGGTCACGGAGCTGCGCGCCGGCCGCTTCGCGGCTCCAACGGGTCCTTCGTCGACCACCCGGGCGGCTCCCTCATCAACGACCGCGCCATCAACGCCGCGTTCCAGGAGGCCGTGGTTCCCGGCAACGACGTGCGCACCTTGCGCACCTCCCTCAACGTCCTCGGCGACGGCTTCGTGGAGTGCATCGACAGCAACACCCTGGTGAGCATCAGGAACAACCAGCCTTCGTCCATGCGCGGACAGATCATCCAGGTCCCGGTGGGCGAAGCGAACGGAGCCCTGCGCGTGGCCCGGTTCGGCTGGAAGAACCAGCACGCCAGCCTCGTTTCGTTCGCGGCGGACGCCTACCTGAACGAGATGGGCATCACGAGCGAGCTCGCAACCCACCGACAACAACTCCATCGGCCGGGCCGCGGTCAACGGCGTCCCCGTGACCGACGGCATCCCCGACCCCGAGGACGACGGTGACGACGTCGAGGCTTTCGCACGCTTCATGCGCGCGACCAAGGCCCCGCCGCGGGACGCGGCGCTCGCCGCCACTGCCGACGCCCAGGCGGGCTCGCAACTCTTCGACGCGGTCGGCTGCGCGGTCTGCCACGTCCGCAACATCACCACCGCTCCCGCGGGCACCATGATCAACGGCGGCACGTTCACAGGTGCCGGCCGCCCTGGGCGACAAGCGCATCCACCCCTTCAGCGACTTCCTGCTCCACGACGTGGGGACGGGAGACGGGATCGTCCAGAACGGCGGGCCGTCCACGCGCAACAAGCTGCGCACGCCGCCCCTGTGGGGAGTGCGCACGCGGAGCCGGCTCATGCACGACGGGGAGTCGTTGACCTACAACGAGGCGATCTTGCGGCACCGGGGCGAGGCCCAGGAAGTCAGCCACCGATACCGGGGCCTCAGCAACACCCAGTCGCGCCAGCTCATCGCGTTCCTGAAGTCGCTCTGACCGTGAAGCGGGCGGTGGCCCCGAGGCCGCCGCCCGCTCGTTCCTCCAACGGGTCGAGGGCCCCCGGGCCCTCGACCCGCGCCTTGAACCAGCGACCCCGCGCCGAATAGACTCTCGCGCCGCGCTCTCGAACCGAACCCGGCAAGGAGGTCGCCGTGCCCCGACTGTCCACGGTCTTCCTGGGCGTCGCCTCGCTCTGCGCCGTCACGTCCTCCGCGCAGAGCGCGCGGGGCAAGGCGGAGGCCCCAAAGGGCGTCGACCCCGCCCTCTACCAGGCGCTGGAATGGCGCAACATCGGGCCTTTCCGGGGCGGCCGCGTGACCGCCGTGGCGGGCGTGCCCGGCAAGCCCTGGACCTTCTTCTTCGGCTCGACCGGGGGCGGGGTGTGGACGACCGAGGACGCCGGCGCCGCCTGGCGCAACGTGTCCGACGGCTTCTTCAAGACGGGCTCCGTGGGGGCGATCGCGGTGGCCGACTCCGACCCCAACGTGATCTACGTGGGCATGGGCGAGGCCCCCATCCGCGGAAACTCGACCAGCCACGGCGACGGCGTCTACCGGTCCACCGACGGCGGGAAGACCTGGAGTCCTGCCGGCCTGGAGAAGACCCGCCACATCTCGGCCGTGCGCATCCACCCCGCGAACGCCGACGTGGTCTACGTGGCCGCCCAGGGCAGCCCGGCGGGGCCGAGCAAGGACCGCGGCGTCTACCGCTCGGTGGACGGGGGCAAGACGTGGAAGCAGCTCCTCTTCGTGGACGAGACGACGGGCGCCTGCGCGCTCAGCCTCGACCCCACCAACCCGCGCGTGCTCTACGCCGCCTTCTGGGACCACCAGCGCCTGCCGTGGAAGATGCGCAGCGGGGGCCCGGGCGGCGGTCTTCACAAGTCGACCGACGGCGGCGATACCTGGAAGAAGCTCACCGAGGGCCTCCCCAAGGGCGTCCTGGGAAAGATCGGGGTGGCGGTCTCGCCCGCGCGCCCGTCCCGGGTCTACGCCAACATCGAGGCCGAAGACGGCGGGGTGTTCCGGTCGGACGACAGCGGGGCGACCTGGCAGCGGGTGAGCGACGATCGGGCGACTCGGGCCCGCGCCTGGTACTACACGCACATCTTCGCCCACCCCCGGGACGAGAACACGGTCTTCGTCCTGAACGCGCCCGTCCTCAAGTCGATCGACGGGGGCAAGACCTTCACCCGCGTCCCCACCCCCCACGGCGACAACCACGACCTCTGGATCAACCCCGAGCGGCCCGAGATCATGGTCAACGGCAACGACGGGGGCGCGAACGTGTCCCTGAACGGCGGCCGCACCTGGTCGAGCCAGGACATGCAGCCCACCGCGCAGATGTACCGCGTCTTCGTGGACCGGCAGTTCCCCTATCGGGTGTACGGAGGGCAGCAGGACAACACGTCGGTGGGGATCGCGAGCCGCGGGACGGGACCCGGCATCGACCGGACGGACTGGTTCCCGGTGGGCGGCTGCGAGAGCGCCCACGTGGGCGCGAACCCAGACGATCCCGCCCTGGTCTACGCCGGCTGCTACACGGGTATCATCGACGAGCACGACCGCCGGACGGGGCAGGTCCGCAACATCATGGAGTACCCGGAGCTCCGGCTCGCCCAGCCCGCGTCCCGCTGGCGCCATCGCTTCAACTGGAGCGCGCCCATCCTCGTCTCCACCCACGACCCGAAGGTGATCTATCACGCGGGCAACGTGCTCTTCCGCTCTTCGGACCGCGGCCAGACCTGGACCGCGATCAGCCCCGACCTCACGCGCAACGAGGCGGACAAGCAGGGCCCGGGGGGCGGCCCGATCACGAACGAGGGAGCGGGGGCGGAAGCCTACAACACGATCTTCTACGTCGCGGAGTCGCCGCACGAGGCGGGGACGCTCTGGGCGGGCACGGACGACGGCCTCCTGCACGTCACCCAGGACGGCGGGCAGACCTGGACGAACGTCACCCCGCCCGGGATCGGCGAGGCCCAGATCAACGCCATCGAGGTGTCGCCCCACGACCGGGCCACCGCGTGGGTCGCGGCCACCGCCTACCGACGCAACGACTTCACCCCCCAGGTATGGAAGACCACGGACTACGGGAAGACCTGGCAACGGCTGGTCAACGGGATCGGGGAAGGCGACTTCGTGCGGGTGGTGCGGGAGGATCCCGTGCGCCCGGGGCTCCTCTACGCGGGCGGGGAGACGGGGATGTACGTCTCCTTCGACGGCGGCCGGCTCTGGCAGAGCCTTCGCCTCAACCTCCCCGTCGTCCCCGTCACGGACCTCAAGGTCCACGGCGACGACCTCGTGGCTTCCACCGAGGGCCGAAGCTTCTGGATCCTCGACGACGTGACGCCGCTCCGTCAGATCGGGGCCGAGGTGGCGCGGGCGGAGATCTTCGTGTTCCAGCCCCGGCGCACCACTCGCGTCCTCGCGGTGGAAGGACCCCCGGGCGAGCCGGCGCGCCCCGGCCTGGGCAAGAACCCGCCGAACGGCGCGATCATCCACTACTACCTGGCGAAGGCCACGGACCAGCCGGTCAAGGTCGAGATCCTCGACCCCCTCGGCCGGGTCCTGCGCAGGCACACGTCGGAGCCGAAGCCCGCTCCCGAGATCCCCGGGGTCGAGGCGCGGCCCCCGACCCCGTTGCCCGCCAAGCCGGGGATGAACCGGTGGGTGTGGGACCTGCGCGCGGACGAGATGACGCGGGTGCCCGGGCTCTTCTCCTCCCAGAGCTTCGCGGGGCCCCGCGTGGCCCCCGGCCACTATCAGGTCCGGCTGACCCGCGGCGACAAGACGTCCATCCAGGGGTTCGAGGTGACGAGGGATCCGCGGATCGCAGCCAGCGACGAAGACCTCCGCCAACAGGCGGAGCTGCTGGGGTCGATCCGCGACCGGGTGAACGAGTTGAGCAGCTCCGTCATCCGCATGCGGAGAACTCGCGACCAGGTGAAGGGGCTCCTGGACACGACTCGCGACCGGCCGGAGGCCAAGGCCCTCCAGGAGGCGGGCCGGAGCCTCTCCGAGAAGATCACGGCCTGGGAAGAGACGCTGGTGCAGCCGAAGCAGAAGACGTTCCAGGACGTGATCAACTTCCCGAGCATGCTCGGCGACCAGTACCTCTACCTCGCCGACGCCGTGTCCGACGCCGATTTCGCCCCCACCGCGTCCCAGCGCCAGCGTTTCGCGGACCTGGAAGCGGAGTGGGCGACGCGGGCGGCCGAGCGCGACGCCCTGGTCTCCCGAGACGTTCCCGCCTTCAACGCGCTCTTCAAGGAAGGCGGGATCCCGGCACTGATCGTGCCGGGCCCGCGCTGAAGGCGGCCCGGAGGGTGGCGGGAATCGGAGGGCGCCGGACGGCGTTATCCTGTCTGGGGGGCGAGCGTCTACAGGCCAAGGATCTCTATTCCATGAGCAGGCTCAGCTTCTTCGTCCTCGTGCTGGCCGTGGCCGGGCGTGCGCCCGCGCAGGACCGCCCCGTGGCCGAAGCGAGGAGCGTCCGAGCCGTCTTCGCGGGCGGTTGCTTCTGGTGCATGGAGGCGCCGTTCGACAAGCTGCCGGGCGTCCTCTCCTCGACCTCCGGCTACGCGGGCGGGCAGGTCAAGAACCCGACCTACGAGCAGGTCTCCTCGGGATCCACCGGCCACGCCGAGTCGGTGCAGATCCTCTACGACCCGAAACGGATCGGCTACGCCGAGCTCCTGGACGTCTTCTGGCACAACATCGACCCCCTGGACAAGAACGGCCAGTTCTGCGACAAGGGGTCGCAGTACCGGTCGGCGATCTTCTACGGCAACGACGAAGAGCGCGCGCTGGCCGAGGAGTCGAAGCGGAAGGTGGAGCAGCGGTTCGGCCGGCCGGTGGCGACCCAGATCGTGCCCGCCGGTGCGTTCTATCCCGCCGAGGAGTACCACCAGGACTTCTACCGGAAGAATCCCGCCCGCTATCAGCAGTACCGGCAGGGCTGCGGACGCGACCGGCGACTGAAGGAGCTATGGGGCGACGAAGCCGGAGGGCACGTCGCCTCTCCCGTCGCCCCGACCCAGACGAAAGGATGGCCCGTGGACTTCAAGAAGCCGAGCGACGCCGATCTCAAGAAGACGCTCAGCCCCACCCAGTACCAGGTGACGCAGCACGAGGGGACGGAGCCTCCTTTCCGCAACGAGTTCTGGGACAACCACCAGGCCGGCATCTACGTGGACGTGGTCTCGGGCGAGCCGCTGTTCAGCTCGCTCGACAAGTTCGACTCCGGCACGGGTTGGCCCAGCTTCACCCGCCCCCTCGACAAGACTAACGTCAAGCAGACGAGCGACTACAAGCTGATGCTGCCCCGCACGGAGGTCCGCTCCTCCCACGCGGACTCCCACCTGGGCCACGTGTTCCCGGACGGGCCCGCCCCCACCGGCCTCCGCTATTGCATCAACTCCGCGTCGCTGCGTTTCATCCCGGTGGACAAGCTCGAGGCGGAGGGCTACGGGCAATACCTGCCGCTGTTCCAGAAGGCGGCCAAGAAGCCCTGAGGGGGACCGCGGTACACTGGCACGCTCGGCCGCAGGAGGGCGCGCCATGACCGCAGCCCGACGGCTCATCGTCAACGCCGACGACCTCGGCCGCACCCCCGGCATCAACCAGGGGGTGACGCAGGCCCACCGCTTCGGGATCGTGACCAGCGCCACCGTCATGGTCAACTACCCGGCGGCCGAGGCGGTGGCGCGGATCGCGCGCGAGAATCCCGGCCTCGGGCTCGGCCTGCACGTCCAGCTCACGGGCGGGCCGTCCGCGCTCCCCCCGGAGCGCCTGCGCTCCCTCGTGGACGCGCAAGGTCGACTGCCCGCCAAGCCCGAGGGCTTCGTCGACCCCGACCCCGCCGAGGTCCTGGCCGAGGCCCGGGCCCAGCTCGCCCGCTTCCAGGACATCCTGGGCCGCCTCCCCACGCACTTCGACAGCCACCACCACTCGCACCGCACGCCGGCGGTCTTCGAGGCCCTGGTGACGATGGCCCGAGAGACCGGCCGCCCCGTCCGCGCCGCGTCGCCGAAGATGGTGAAGGAGCTCCGCGCCCGCGGCGTGAAGACTACCGACGCTTTCCGCGAGGACTTCTTCGACCGGGACGCCACCCTCGACAAGCTCGCCACCATCCTCGACGAGATCCCTCCCGGGGCCACGGAGCTGATGTGCCACCCGGCGGTCGTAGACGACGAGCTGCGCCGCAGCAGCGGGTATGCCGAGCCGCGGACGCTCGAGCTCGCGGTGCTGACGAGCGCCCAGGCCCGCGAGGCGGTGCAGGCGAAGGGGGTCCAGCTCGTCCACTTCGGCCAGCTGTGAGTCCGGGGGGCCGGCACGTTCTCGGGATCGACGCCGGGGGAACCAAGACGGTCTGCCTGCTCGCCGGCGAAGACGGCACTGTCGTGGGGGAAGCCCGCGCGGGAGGAGCGAATCTGCAGGCCGAGGGGGAGCTGGCGGTGGAGAAGGTCCTGCACACGGTCATGGACCAGGCGGTGGGCGGGCGCGCAGTGGAGGTGGCCGCGATCTGCCTGGGCATGGCCGGGGTCGACCGCGAGGCCGACGGGGCCATGGTGCGCGGGATCATGCGTCGCATCGGCTCGACGGCGCGCACGGTCGTCGTCAACGACGCGCTCGTGGCGCTGGTGGCGGGCGCGGGCGACGCCCCCGGCATCGTCATCATCTGCGGGACCGGCTCCATCGCCTACGGGCGGAGCGCGCGCGGCGTGGCCGCGCGCTCCGGGGGGTGGGGATACCTGCTCGGCGACGAGGGCAGCGGCTACTGGATCGGTTGCCGGGCCCTGCAGGCGGTGGCCCGCGCCTCCGACGGGCGCGGCCCCGCCACCGCGCTCACCCCCAAGGTGCTCGCCCATTTCGGGGTGGCGCGGGCCTCCGGCCTCATCCCGGAGGTGTACGACCGCCCGGTGCGCCACCATGCCCTCGCCCACGTCGCGCGCGCGGTCCAGCAGGCCCGGGACGAGGGCGACGAGGTGGCCACCCAGATACTCGACCAGGCCGCCCACGAGCTCGTCGCGGCCGCGCGCTCCGTGGCCGAGCAGCTGCGGATGCGGGACGAGAGCTTCGACTTCGTGCTCGCGGGGGGCGTCTTCAACGGCGTGCCGTGGCTCGCCGACGAGCTCGGGCGGCGGCTCGCCGCCGTTGCTCCCTCGGCGCCGGTCCGACGGCTGACGGTGGAGCCCGCGGTGGGGGCGGTGCGGCTGGCCCTGGCCGAAGCCCGGGGCGGTGCGCGCATCCCGGCCTATCTCTAGGCCCCTGCGTCGAAAGGATCGTGGAGGGTCTTGCGCGAAGAGCACCATCGCGAGCCGCGACCGCCCTCGTGGTGGTAGGACTCCTGGGGGGGCGCGCCGACGCCCAGAACCCGAGCCCGCCGCCCCCCGAGTCGAAGGAGGACGACGACCCCGCCGGGGACAAGCGCCCCCCCACGCCCGCCCCGCGGCTCAAGCTTGACATCGACCGGCACGTGGAGGAGCGCCTGGCGGAGGAAGAGCGGAAGGGCACGCCCCGCTTCGAGACCCGGGTCGAGGTCGTCGGCAAGTCCCCGCAGGTGATGCTCGACCGCTTCTTCGGCGGCGTGGATCTCGAATGCCCCCCCGGGGGCGCACCGCCGGGGGGAGGCGCTCCCACCGAGGTCGAGATGCGGGACGCCCGGTGGAATCTCCCCCCGTACGCGGACTTCCTCGCGCTGGGCAAGTTCATCGCGGACAAGCTCAACGGCAAGGGCGGAAAGGCCGAGCGGTACTTCCTCTACCGGGTGCGGGGGAAGGACGGGGTGAGCTACCTCCTGCGCGAGGGCCGCGCCCCCGACACCCTCCTCTATGGCGCGCCGGGGACGACGTTCGAGCTCGTGGACGCGTTCCCCGATCTCGACAGCGGGACCCGCGCCTGGCGGCGGCTGGAGCGGGCATTCCCGACGCCGGTGGGGCCGTCGGCGTCCCCTCCTCCCGTCTGGCAGTCGACCACCTGCCGAGCGTGGCGGTGAGACGGGGGGCCGGGATCCTTCCCGGCCCCCGAAGACCCTAGTTCCAGGACAGCCGGACGCCGAGCTGGATCTCCCGCGGCGCGCGCGTGTTCGTGATCTGACCGAGCCGCCCCGCCGTCGTGCACGTGAGGTCGGCGGTCACGCCGCTGCACACGTTCTGGATCTGCGTGGGATCGAACTGCGTGTGGTTGAAGGCGTTGATGAAGTCGGCCCGGAACTGCAGGCGCGTGTCCTTGCTCGGGTACCAGTTCTTCGAGAGCGTGATGTCCCACTGGTTGACCCCGGGCAGGCGGAAGATCGCACGCCCGGTGTTGCCGTAGGTCCCGTCCGCGGGGGCCGCGAAGGCCGCCGGGTTGAACCAGTAGACGCCCCCGGCCACGTTGGCGGGGATGTTGGAGAAGGGATCGCTGTTCTGGCTGACGCGGATACCGCGGCGGCTGCCGTTCGTGACCCCGTTGACCACCCGCGAGATGGGCGGGCCCGACCAGAACTGCGTGATCCCGCTGATCTGCCAGCCGGCGAGGACTTGCTTCACGAAGCCCTTCGAGTTCTTGAGGAAGGGCAGCTCGTAGACGTAGTTCAACGTGAAGACGTGGGTGCGGTCGGTCCGCGCGATCGCGTACTCCGCGCCCAGGTCCTCGGGGTTCTGGGGGAGGTCGACCGCGTCGCGGTCGTTGCTGGCGTCGGTCTTGGTCTGGCTGAGGGTGTAGGAGACGGCCACGGTCCCGCCCCGTCCCCCCTCGTGGCGGAAGCCGACGAGCAACCCGTTGTAGCGCGACCGGGCCGTGGTCTGGCGGTAGGTGATGCCCGCGTAGCCGGGATAGGGCCGGGCCCGGTTCACCACCCCCGCGAGCGCCACCACGTCCTCGGGCTGGGGCTGGTTGATGTCGACGGGCTGGATCAGGTCGTTACCCGCCGAGCCCACATAGCTGACGTCGACCACGCCCCGCTGGTAGAGCTGGCGCTGGATGCCCACGTTCCATTGCTGCGTGCGCGGAACCGCGAAGGGGTCGCTGGAGCCGATGAGCGCGAGCGGCGACACCGAGGTCGGGCTCGTCCCCGCTCCGGGGTTGGAGAGCTGGGTGTTCAAGACCGTCGGGGTCTGGACGAGGGGCGGGTTCACCTGGGCGTTCTGGAGGAAGATCCCGATGAGCGGCTGGTCGTAGTAGATCCCGTACCCTCCCCGTATCACCGTCTTCCCGTCCTGCTTCGGATCCCAGGATAAGCCGACCCGGGGCTGGAGGTTGCCGTAGGAGGTGTTGTAGACCGCGTCGCCGTACGGCGAGTTCACGCCCGCCTGGATGATCCCGTTCGTGAAGTCGCCCGTACCCGGCACGAGGTTGCCCCCCGTGAACTGCGGCGCGTTCGCGGGATCGAACCGGGCGGGGACGAAGTTGGTGAGCAGGTTGTTCTGGTCGGTCACGGCCGGATAGATCGCGTAGCGCAAGCCGAGGTCAAGGGTGAGGCCCGCGCGCGCCTTCCAGGAGTCCTGCACGTAGAACTCGTAGCGCGGGAAGGTGAACTGGTTGGCCAGCTCCCGGTTCGGCTCCGAGTAGAAGCAGCTCGCTCCGCAGAGCCCGCCCGCGTTGCCGCGCAGGAAGTTCTGGAAGGCGGTGAAGCCGCCCGCAGCCACGAACGTGAAGCTGCCCTGGGTGGCGGTGCCGGAGAGCTCGTCCTTCGTCTCGAACGCGAGCAGGAAGCCTCCCTTGAACGTGTGGTTGCCGGCCTGCCAGGACAGGTTGTCGGCCACCGTGTAGTTCCGGTACGTGTTGTCGAAGAGCTGGGGGGCACCCAGGCTGGAGAGGCCCGTGATGTTGATGGTGGGGATGAGCCCTTCACGGTTCTCGGGGAACAGCTCGGGGATGGTGATTCCGTACTCGGTGCGCGTGTTGCGGGCATTGTCGCCGTACAGGGACGTGATCGCGTTGCTCGAGAACTGGAACGAGAACTCGTTCAGGAGGTGCGGGTTGATGGTGGTGGTGAGCTGCGCCACCGCGATCTGCCCGGGCACGCTGGTCTGGGTGGTGGCGACGTCGGGAAGCGCGGTGTTGAAGAAGAGGCCGCCCGCTTCCGTGGTGTTGCTCTGGTCGTGCGTATAGCGGCCCATGAGCCGCCACTTGTTGCTGATGGACCAGTCGAGGCGGATCACCTCCTGGCGGGTGTTCTGCGGGTTCGGTCGCGGGTCGGTGTAGGCGTTGGTGCCCGTGTTGGGAGCGGGCCAGCCGCTGAGCAGCAGGACCGCGTTGGGATCGCGCAGCGCGGGGGCCACGTAGTTCGGGTTCGCGGGATTGTTGAGCCAGGCGGGATCGATGGTGGTGGCGCTCACGGTGGAGGGGCGGGAGATCCTCCGCCACTCCTGGGACCAGAAGAAGAAGAGCTTGTCCTTCCTGATCGGCCCTCCGAACGTGTAGCCGAAGTTGTTGTAGCTGAGGTCCGCCGGGTTGTCCCGGATGTTGGGGTCGCTGCTCTGCTTCCGGAAGAAGTTGTTGGCGTTGAGGGCGTCGTTGCGGAAGAACTCGTAGGCGCTGGCCCGGAAGGTGTTGGAGCCCGATTTGGTGACGACGTTGATGATCCCCCCTCCGCTGCGCGGCCATTCCGCGGCGTAGCTGCTGGTGATGATCTTGAACTCCTCGATGGACTCCAGGGTGGGGGTGGAGAGGAGCGTGATGTTCGAGCCCACGTCGATGTTGGAAGCCCCGTCCACCAGCCAGTTGATCGCGTTGCGGCGCGCCCCGTTGATGGAGAGGCTCATGTTGGCGGTGAGGCCCACCCCGACCTCGTCGGGGAGGGAGCTGGAGACGCCGGGCACGAGGGTCGCGAGCTGGGCGAAGCTGCGGTTGTTGAGGGGCAGCTCCTGCACCTGCGTGGGACCCATCAGGTTCTGGACCGCGGCCGTGGGCTGCACCAGGGTGGCCGCGGCGTTGACCTCCACCACCTCGGACTGGGGGCCCACCTGCAGGGTCGCGTTGACCGCGATGCGGTCGTTCACATGAAGGCGCACCTTCGCCGTGTGGGCGGTGAACCCGGACATGGAGAACGTGATCTCGTACTCGCCCCCCGGGAGGAAGGCCAGGTTGTAGTGGCCGCTCTCGTTGGTGGTGACCTCCTTGACCAGGCCCATCCCGAGGTTCTTTCCGGACACGGAGACCCCGGGGAGCACGGCTCCCGTGTTGTCGGTGACGGTGCCCGTGATCGTCCCCGTGATCTCCTGGGCGGCAACCACAGGGATGAGGAGGGCAACGAGGGCGACGGAGAGGAGCAGGGAATACTTCGGGGCCATGGTTCCTCCTTTGGGCGCGCGGGGGCTGGCCTGGTTCGTCCGGGTCGAAGAGGCCCCATTTTGCCTCAAGAACGCCACCCGTGAAACCGGTCTCAATGATCCGGTCCAAAAGAACTAGAATCCCGCGCATGCTTCCAAGGCGCGCAGGCTTCGCCCTCGCGGTGGCCGCCCTCGCCCTCTTCACCGCGGGCGCTTCTCCTTCTCCCGAGGACCGTTGGGTCGAGCGGACGCTCCTCAAGCTCACCCTCGACGAGAAGGTCGCCCAGCTCCTCTTCCCCAGCGTGAGCGGGGTCTTCGCGAGCACGGACAGCAACGCCTTCGACGAATGGCGCCGCCTGGTCCGGGAGCGCAAGGTGGGAGGCCTCCACGTCTTCGGGGGAAGCGAGCCCGTGCCCGCCCTCCTCCTCAACCCGAGCTACGGAACGGGGGGGTCGCGGTCGAGGAAGTCCCAGCCGCTGGAGATGGCGGCGCTCCTCCTCCGGCTGCAGCGCGAGTCCGCGCTGCCGCTGCTCGTGACCGCGGACTTCGAGGGGGGCGTGGGCTACCAGGTCGAAGGAGCCACGCGTCTGCCCCGGGCGATGGCCATGGGCGCGACCCGCGACCCCGAGCTCGTCTTCCGCGCCGGGGAGCTCGCGGCCCGGGAGGGGCGGAGCCTGGGCGTCCACGTGAACTTCTACCCGGTCGTGGACGTGAACAACAACCCGCGCAACCCGATCATCAACCTGCGCTCGTTCGGCGAGGACCCCGCCCTCGTGAGCGAGCTGGCGCGGGCCTACATCCGCGGCACCCACGCGGGCGGGATGCTGGCCACGGCCAAGCACTTCCCCGGCCACGGCGATACCGCGGTGGACACCCACCTGGACCTGCCGGTGATCGAGCACCCGCGCGCGCGCCTGGACGCGGTGGAGCTTCCGCCCTTCAGGGCCGCCATCGCAGAAGGCGTGGACGCCGTCATGTCCTCGCACATCGTCCTTCCCGCCCTCGACCCCACGCCGGGGGTGCCCGCCACCCTGAGCCGGCCCATCCTGACCGGCCTCCTGCGCGGAGAGCTGGGCTTCGACGGCCTCGTCTTCACCGACGCGATGGAGATGCAGGCCATCCGTCGAAACTTCGCGCCGGGGGAGGCGGCGGCCCGCGCGGTACAGGCGGGAGCGGACGTGGTGCTGGTCCCGCCCGATGCGGAGGCGGCCTTCCGCGGGATTCGCGAGGCCGTCGACCGCGGCGACATCCCCCGCGCGCAGCTCGACCGGTCGGTGGCCCGGATCCTGAAGGCCAAGGCCCGCCTGGGGCTCGTTCGCAGGCGCGACGTCGACCTCATGGCCATCCCCACGGAGTTGGGCGGTCGGCAGCGTGCGCAGGTCGCCGTGGAGATCGCGGCGAAGGCGGTCACGCTCCTCAAGGACGACCGATCCTCGATTCCGGTCACGGCCCGGCCGGAGTCGCGGGTGCTCTACCTCTCTCTCATCGACTACGCGAGCGGATGGCGGGAGGGCGCCCCCGGGCGCACGCTCGTGCCCGAGCTGCGGAAACGCTTTCCCGACCTGACCGCGATCGAGATCTCCGATCGCACGCCAGCTGCGGAGCTGGACCTCGTCCGGGCCCTGGGCAAGGACGCGGACCTCGTCGTCGCCGCCACCTTCGCGCGCGTCGCCGCCTACAGCGGGCGCATCGACCTGGGCGAGGCCCAGATAGCGCTCCTCGAGGAGCTGGCCGCCGACCCCCGGCGACCGACCGTCACCATCGCATTCGGGAACCCCTACCTCGCGCGGCTCGCCCCCAAGCTCGCCACGATGCTCCTGACCTACGAGTTCGGCGACGCGGCGGAGGAAGCAGCGGTCCACGCTCTCCTCGGCGAGACCGCCATCGGTGGCAAGCTCCCGATCTCGATCCCGGAGCTCTTCCCCATCGGTCACGGGCTGGAGCGCACGGCGCGCTGAAATCGGGCGCGGAATCGGCGATGCTACGCTGCCCTACGACGGAGAGACTCATCCGATCGGCTAGGCGGACTGCTCTGGGGGGACGCGTTACGGCTAATGAACGTTCCGTACCTTCTTGTTCAGGTAGTCCATCAGCACGAACTGGCCGAGGCTGTAGGGGGTGGTGAAGTAGGCCTTGCCCCGGCACATCTCCGTCACCTTCTTGACGAAGGCCACGAGGTCGCGGTCGCGCGCGAGCATGAAGGTGTTGACCAGGATCCCCTGGCGGCGGCAGTTGGCGACCTCCTTGAGGGTGAGGGCCACCACCCGCGGGTCGAGGCCGAACGGGTTGCGGTAGATGCGCCCGTCCGTCTCGGTGAGCGCCGAGGGCTTGCCGTCCGTGATCATCACGATCTGCTTCATGTCCTTGCGCTGGCGGGCGAGGATGCGCTGGGCCACCCGCAGGCCCTCGCGGGTGTTCGTGTAGTAGGGCCCCACCCGGACCCGGGCGAGCTGGCCGATGGGCACCTCCTCCGCGGAGTCGTGGAAGAGCACGAGGTGCAGGGTGTCCCCCGGGTACTGCGTGCGGATCAGGTGGGAGAGGGCGAGCGCCACCTTCTTGGCGGGGGTGAAGCGGTCCTCGCCGTAGAGGATCATGCTGTGCGAGCAGTCGAGCATGACCACGGTCGCGCAGGAGCTCTGGTACTCCGTCTGGCGGACGAGGAGGTCCTTGTAGTCGACGTCGATCGGCACCTTCAGGCCCTCCCGGCCGATGGCGGAGAGGAGCGTGCCGCTGACGTCGAGGTTCAGGGTGTCGCCGAACTCGTACTGCTTGGAGGGGCCGGAGGCCTCGACCCCGGTGGCGAGATCGCGGGTGTCGTGGCGACCGAACGACGACTTGCCGAGCGAGCCGAGGAGGTCGCGCAGCGACTTGTAGCCGAGGAAGTCTATGGTCTTCTCCGTCAGCTCGAACTTGATGGGCCGACCCGCGGGGCCCATCCCGCCCCCTCCGGTGGGATCGTGGAAGGGCTGACCTTCGCTCGTGCTCAGGTAGCCCTCGCGCACCAGCCGCTCCACCGTCTTCTGCAGGAACTGGTCGAGCGCGTCCGCGTCGCCCATGAGCTTCTGCAGGTCTTCGTCGGAGAGGAGCCCGCGGCGCATGAGGGCTTCCAGGATCGCGTCGTGGAGGGCCTGCAGGCTGTCCTCGTCCCACTCCGCCGGCTCCTGGCCGAAGCCGCTCTGGAGCAGGAAGTCGGTGAGCTCGCCCACGAGCTCCTCGAGGTTCAGGTCCTCCCAGAGCTCGCCGATGTAGCGGTGGTAACGGACTACGGCCATGGGATCAGTTCACCTGCTTCTTCATCCTGCGCAGCCGCTCGAGCCGCTCCAGGTCCAGCTCCATGTCGTTCCGGCGCTCTGGAGCCACGAAGCCGCGGTCGTCGCTGCGGCCGATCTTCTTCTGCGCCCAGAGCCCTTCGAGCATGAACTCCCCCGCCGAGGCCACGAGGGGAGCGGGGTCGGTGGGGTCGACTCCGACCATGGACAGGAGCTCGAAGACCTCGGGCACGCGCTTGAGCTGGGCCACCACCTCGCGCGAGGGCGAGTCGTCGCGGATCTTGAGGGTCCCACCCCCTTCGAAGAAGGCCACCACCGACTTGAAGTTGACGGAGCCCAGGTAGACGGAGAAGGTCTCCCCCACCGCCTCCCGGATCAGCTCGCGGGCCACGTTCTCCGCCCCCATCAGCTCCCCCTCGTACTCCAGCTCGAACTTGCCGGTGAGGGAGGGGAGGGCGGCGTAGATGTCGGAGACCCGGGGGACGACGGGGCTCTCCTGGGAGGAGAGCGCGCGCCGCTCCGCGTTGCAGACCGCGTTCTCGAGGGCGCTGATGGGCAGCCGCTGGCTGACCCCGCTCCGCTGGTCGATCTTCTTGTCGCGCCGGGCCGCGAACGCCACTCCCTCCACCACCTCGCGCACGAAGCGGGGGATGCGCAGGCCGTCCTCGCGGTCCGTCCAGGCCTCCTGCTGGGTGATGGCGACGCCCTGCTCGACGGTGTTCGGGTAGTGCGTGCGGACCTCGCTGCCGATGCGGTCCTTGAGGGGGGTGATGATCTTGCCCCGGGCCGTGTAGTCCTCGGGGTTGGCGGTGAAGACCATGCACACGTCGATGGGCAGGCGCACCGGGTAGCCCTTGATCTGGACGTCACCCTCCTGGAGGATGTTGAAGAGCCCGACCTGGATGCGCCCGGCGAGATCGGGCAGCTCGTTGAGGGCGAAGATGCCGCGGTGCGCCCGCGGCAGGAGCCCGTAGTGCATGGTGAGCTCGCTCGAGAGGTCGTGCCCTCCCCGGGCGGCGCGGATGGGGTCCACGTCGCCGATGATGTCGGCGATGGTGACGTCGGGAGTGGCCAGCTTCTCCACGTAGCGCTCGTCGGGCGGAGCCACACGAGGGGGGTCTCGTCCCCGCGCTCCGCGACGAGGTCCCGCGCGTACTTGCACAGGGGCTGAAGGGGATCGTCGTGGATCTCCGAGCCCGCGACCGCGGGTACCTCCGGGTCGAGGAGCGTGGTCAGGCTGCGGAGGAGGCGGCTCTTGGCCTGGCCGCGCAGGCCGAGCAGGATCATGTTGTGCCGCGAGAGGACCGCGTTCACGACCTGGGGTACGACCGACTCGTCGTAGCCGAGGACCCCCGGGAACAGGGTCTCCCCCGCCCGCAGCTTGCGCAGCAGGTTCCTCCGCATCTCGTCCCTCACGGGCAGGGGCCGCCCGTCGGAAACGCGCTTGAGCTCGCCGAGGGTCTGGGGAAGGGACATCGAGGGCACCTCTATCCTTAATTATAGACAGCGAGGTCCGAAGCGCAGACCTACTTGGGCTGGGTCTTGATCATGTCCAGGAAGCCCTGCAGCGTGGTGAGCTTCCGGGTGGAGGCGGAGTAGAGGCTTGGCGGAGAAGATGGCGGTGGCGGCGTGGCCGGCGAGGAGCGTGAACAGCTCGTAGTCCATGGTCGTGAAGGCGGTCTTCTGGAAGAGCAGCTTGTTGATCGAGATCACCCCGATCACGCTGTCCTTGATCTTGAGGGGGATGACCGCGATCGGCTCGTCGAAGGGCGAGGGCTCGCGGCGGGCCACCGACTCCGCGAAGTAGTTCTCGCCGCTCTGCGCCGCCTTGCCGATGGCCCCGTCCCCCAGGGGGATGACGGTCCGGCCCGCGGTCTGGCCCTCGGAGGTCTCCAGCTCGAGCTGGCCCGTCTTCTCGCTGACCATGAAGAGGTGGAAGACCTCGGCCCCGATGAGGTTGATCACGATCTCCTGGACGATGCGGACGACCTCCTTGTAGTCGAGGGTGGAGTGGAGCTGGTAGGAGGCCACGTAGAGGTTGGCCAGGTTGTTGTTCTGCTCCTCGATCTCGATGTAGCGGTCGGCGAACTCCTTGTTCTCCTCCTCGACCTTCCTGTAGCGGGCCTCCACCTCCGCCAGGCGCTCCTCCAGCTCCCGCAGGCGCTGCTGCAGCTCCTGCATCCGCTCGTCGGATGCCCCGTTCGCCCCCCCGCTCTCCAGGGGCGCGATCTTGAAGCGCAGACGCTCGTTCTCCTTGAGGAGCTCCTCCGTGAACTCCTTGGCCTTGGTGACGATCTGGAAGAAGTCCTGCCCCTTCTTGGAGGGGTCGTCCGTGGACATGTGGCCATTCTAGCCCAGCCCGCCGGGGTCAAGTCTTCTCTTGGAGGGTCTGCAGCTTCCGCTGGAGGAAGGCGTTCTCGAGGGCGATTCCGGCCTGGTTGATGAACACCTCGAGGGCGTCGAGGCGGGGGAACGCGTCGCCGGTCTCCGGGTTGTCCCCGAACAGGAGGGCGATCGTCTCCCGGTGGGTGACGAGGGGCAGGAGGGCGACCGAGCTCGACTGGAAGCGGCCGATCTGGCCGATCAGGTAGGAGCTCCATCTCCCCGCAGGCAGGGGCCCCACCCGCGGCTTTCCGCCCTGGATCACGTCCAGGAAGAGCGAGGGCTCGCCCAGCGGAATCACCACCTGACGCACGAGGAGGCTCAGGCTCTCTTCCTTGGGTGCGCTCCCGAAGCCGCCCAGGCCCCGCGCCTCCTCGTTCTTGACCAGGAAGAGGATCGCGCGCTCGAAGAACTCCCGGGCCACCTTCATGACCAGCACCGCGATCTGGTTGGCGTTGCCCGGCTGGCGCAGCTCGGCCAGGCGGCGCTGCAGGAAGGCGAAATCGCGGGACAGCTCTCCTTCCGCCGGGGAAGGCGCGGAGGCTACGGGCGCGGACGGGAGAGCACCCTTGACTTCCCTGGCCACCCGGGGCGAGAGGGCCTGCGGCGAGGCCGCGAGCTTGGGCAGGATGTCGGCCAGGATCTTCGCGGCGAAGGCCTGGAGGTCGGCCTCGAACTGCCCGGGGTTGAGCTTGGAGAGCCCGGGCTTGAAGACGAAGGCCTTGATCCCCATCTGCCGGGCGCGGAGCCTGCAGCGTCGGGCTGAGGCTCTCCGTCATCATGAGGACCGGCGGCCGCAGGTTCATCTTCCACAGCCGCTTCACCACCTCGAAGCCGCCGTGGAAGGAGGAGCCGCCCGAGGTGGGCATCCCGAGGTCGGTCACGAGCAGGAAGGGGGTCCTCTCCTTGCCGAGCCGACCGCCGCTCTTGACCGCCGACTCGGGGTCCTGCGCCTCCACCACCTGGTACCCGCCTTGGCCGCGAAGAGCCCGGCCAGGCACTTGCCGGACGTCGTCCTCGTCGTCGACGAGCAGGATTGTGCGTGCCGGCTCCCGCCCCCGGGCGGGGGCGCCCGGCGCGCCGGTGGCCGCCGCCGGCGCCCGGGCCGGGAGGGATACGACGGGAACCTGGATCGTCGACGTGGACGGCTCGCTTTGCGGCTGCATGTGCCGCAGGTCCTTGAGAAGGCTGGCGGCGTCGGCGGTGTCGACGGGGGCCGCGACGGCGGGAAGGCCCAGGGGCGGGGTCTCCGCGGACTCGGCGAGGGCGCGGTCCGGGTCCGAAGGCGGGCCGGCGGTCGTCGCCACCTCCGCCACGACCAGCTCTTCCGGGGCCGGCTCCGGCTCCGCGAACGAGGCCTCGACGGCGGCCGAGGAGTCGCGCCGGTCCTCGTCCATGCCGCGCGCCAGGTCGAGGAGCAGCTCCTGGGGGTTGATGCCCGACGTCGAGGGTCTCGGGCCCGATGTCGCGCGTACCCACGCGTCGCGGCGGCTCCTCGGTCAGGCTGAAGCTGAACTGCCCCTCCCGCAGGCGGATGAGCTGCTCCAGGGCCATCTCGATGCGGGTGCGGATGACGGCCGGCGCGCGTCCCGGCCGGCAGCTCGCCGAAGCGCGGGTCGAGCGGCGCGCTCTCCCAGGTGAAGGCGGCCACCACGAAACCGTCCCGGAAGACGATCGCCCCCTTCCCCGTCCCCGCCTGGATGGTCAGATACCCCGTCTTCTTGCTGAAGGAGACGATCTGGAGGATGTCGAGGAGCGGAAGGTCCTCGAGGTTGCCGGTCAGGCTCAAGGCGACACCCGAGAATTCGCCATCAGCGATCCGGCCGCACCATCGTGATGATCTTACACCGCCGCCAGGATCTCGTCGGCCAGGTGGCCGAGGGGCACCGAGCGGTCCACGACCCCCGCCTCCACCGCGGCCTTCGGCATCCCGTAGATCACGCAGCTCTCCTCGCTCTCCGCGAGCGTCCGGCCGCCCGCCTCGCGGATGGCGCGCAGGCCCTCGACCCCGTCGGAGCCCATGCCGGTGAGGACGACCCCCAGCGACGCGCGGTCCGTAGACCCGCGCCACCGAGGTCATCAGCACGTCGACCGAGGGGCGGTGGAGGGCGGACCGCGGCTCCTCGTCGAGGACGACCTTCACCGCTGCCCCCGCGGCGGTGCACCTTCATGTGCTGACCCGCGGGGGCGATCGAGCACCGTCCCCGGCTGCACCGTCTCCCCGTCCTCGGCCTCGCGGACGGGCAGCGCGCTGCGCGCGTCGAGCCGCTCGGCCAGCGAGCGGCGTGAACCCCCGGGGCATGTGCTGCACCACGAGCACCGCCGCCGGCAAGGCCCGCGGGCAGGCGCGGGATGATGGCCTGCAGCGCGGGGGGGCCTCCGGTCGAGGTGCCGATCACCACCACCTCCGCCCGGGCCGCCCCCGGCGCGGGCTCGGCGGGCAGACGCCGAGGGTGCAACCGCGGGCCGGCGCGGGCGGGGCGCCGGGCGAGGGCCCGCACCTTCGCGTGCAGCTCCTCCGCGAGGCCCGAGCAGGTTCATGGGGCCCTGGACGCGTCGACTTGTCCACGAAGTCCATGGCCCCCAGCTCCAGGCCGCGCAGGGTCACGTCCGCCCCCTCCTGGGTGAGCGAGGAGAGCAGGAGGACGGCGTACGGGCACTCGGCACCATGATCGCGCTGGAGGGCCTCCAGCCCGCCCATGCGCGGCATCTGGATGTCGAGGGTGACCACGTCGGGGCGGAGGGCGCGCGCCTTCTCCACGCCTTCCTGCCCGTCCACGGCCATGCCCACCACCTCGATGTCGGGCGCGCCGCTGAGCATGCGCGCGAGGGCCTGGCGGACGAAGGCGGAGTCGTCCACCACCAGCACGCGGATCTTGGGCCCGCTCGCTCACGGCCGCCTCCGGCTTCTGGTAGATCATCGCCCCCTGGAAGCGGATGGGGGTGAACAGGTCGGTGATCCGCGAGAGCGACTCCGCGTGGCCCAGGAAGCAGATAGCCCCCGGGCGCGAGGGCCCGGTGGAAGAGCGCGACCACCTTGCAGGATCGCTCGCGTCCGAGAAGTAGATGAGCACGTTGCGGCAGAAGATCACGTCCAGCGGCGCGCAGCCCCTCGTAGCTCGCGGGGTCGAGGATGTTGCCCGGCCGGAAGCTCACCAGCCGCCGGATCGGCTCCTTCACCTCGGACCCCGCTCCCGTCGGGAACGAAGTGCTTCTCCAGCGTGCCGGGCTCATCGCCGCGGAAGGAGTTGTGGTGGTAGAGGCCGCGGCGCGCCTTCTCCAGGGCGGACTCGTCCACGTCGAGCCCGAGTACCTTGACGTCCCAGTTCCAGAAGAACTGGCCGCTGTCGTAGACGATCATGGCCAGGGTGTAGGGCCTCCTCGCCGGTGGAGCAGCCCGCGGAGAGGATGCGCAGGCGACGCTCTCCGCGCCCCTGCTCTTGCGCTCCTTGAGGCTCGCGAAGCACGTGCTCCGCGAAGACCTGGAGCTGCGAGCTGCTCGCGGAAGAAGTAGGTCTCGTTGTTGGTGAGGTGGCTCACCATGCGCTGGCAGCTCCTCGTCGCGCTGCGGGCGCGAAGCGCAGGTAGTGGTAGTAGTCCTCGAAGGAGAGTGAGGTCCGAGGCTGGGACAGGCGGCCGGCCAGGCGCGAGCGCAGCGAGCCCCGCTGGGTGTCGTCGAAGTAGAGGCCGAAGCTGCTCGTGGATGAAGTCGCGGAGCAGCCGGAACTCCTCCTCGGAGAGCTCGGCGTCGTGGTCGCGAGGGACGGAGCATCAGAGCGGGCGGGGGGCATCACCGCGGGGACAGCTTCTTGAGGGCGCGGGCCGCGGCCTGGCGCACGTCGGGCGAAGGGTCGGAGGCCTTGAGGTCCATGAGCGGACGCACCGCTTCCAGGAAGCCGCCGTCGCCCAGGGCGAGGGCCGCCTCCGCGCGTACGGGGGCGCTGTCGTCGGCGAGGGCGGCGAGCAGCAGCCGGCGCCCGCGCCGGTCCTCGAGTTGCCCGACGAGGTCCACCAGCAGCCGCCGCACTTCGGTCGGCGTCCGGCGCGGCGAAGGCGCGCTCCATCTCCGGCAGGGCGGCCGCCCCCAGGCGGCGCAGGGCCTCGAGCGCCGTGGCCTGCAGGCCCGGGGTCGCGCAGGGCCTGGACGAGCGCGCCCGGCGGCCCGCGCGTCGCCGCATCTCGCCCAGGGCCGCGACCGCGGCGCGGCGCACGGTGGCGTCGTCGTCGGCGCAGGCGTCCCAGCAGGGCCGGGGTGGCCTTGGCGCTTCCGGATGCCGCCCGAGCGCGGTGGCGGCGGCGCAGCGCACGCTCCAGTGCTCGTCCTCGAGGGCCAGGAGCGAGCGGCGGGCACGGCCTGGGGATCGCCGATCGCGCCCAGGCTCTCCGCGGCCGCGCGGCGCAGGTTGCGGTCCGGGTCGCGCGAGCGCCTCCACCAGCGGGCGCACCGCGGCCACCGCCCGGATGGCGCCCAGCGCCTCCACCGCCGCGAAGCGCAGCTCCTTGCGCGGCGTCGGCGAGGAAGGCGAGCAGCCGCGGCACCGCTTCCGGGCTTGCGGATCTGGCCGAGGGCCCGCAGCGGTCACGAAGCGCATCCTGCGGATCGGGATCGTCGAGCAGCGGCAGGAGAGTCGGCGATCGGCTCCGGATCCCGCAGCTTGCCGAGGGACGAGCACCGCCTGCTGGCGCACCAGGCTGCTCTCGTCCCGGAGCGCCGTCCGCAGCACGTCGCCGGCGCCCGGCGCGTCGATCTCGCCCAGGGCCGAGCACGGCCGCCGCCGCACGGTCTCCCGCGGGTCGCGCGGTAGGCGCCCACGAGCGCGGGCGCCGTCGCCGGGTCGCGCACGAGGCCCAGGGTCTCGGCCGCCCGGATCCGCACCTCCGCGTCGGGGCTGCCCAGGGCCTGGAGGAGGAGGGGCACGACGCGCTCGGGGGGAGGCGGGCGAGCGCATCCATGGCGCTCTCCTGGATCAGCTCGCTCTCGTCGCCCAGCAGCTCGAAGAGCAGCATGGCCGCGTCCTCGTCGCCCGAGGCGGCCGATCGCGGCCGCCGCCTCCGCCCGCACCTCCGGCGACGGGTCGTGGATGAGGGGGGCCACGAGCTCGATTGCCGCGGGCGGGGCGATCCAGGCCAGGCAGCGCACCGTCCCCTGGCGCACCGCGTCGTCGGGATGGCGCGAGGCCGTGGGCGTAGGCCTCCGCGGTCCTGGAAGCCGATGGAGACGAGGGCGTGGGTCGCGTACTCCTGCAGGCTGGCGTCTCCGAGCAGCTCGATGAGGCGGCGCTCGGCCCGCGGCTCCTTGCCAGCCAGCCCAGGGTGATGGCCGCCGTGCGCCGGTTCTGGGGGTCGTCGTCCGAGAGCGTGCCGAGCAGGTGGTCCGACGAGGTCCTCGCGGCGGAGCGCGGCCTGCACCTCGGGGTCCAGGCTCTCCCCCGCCGCGGTCGCCCGCTGCTCGATGGCCACCACCGCCCGGATGGCGACGTTGCGCAGGACGGGGTCGGGGTCGTAGAGGTGGGGCACGAGCGTGCGGAGCGCGTCGCGACCGGCGAGGCGGCCGAGCGCCTCGAGGACGGGCCCGCGCAGCAGCTCGTCGTCGAGCAGCTCGCAGGAGGGCGGGGGCGGCCCGGGGGTCGCCGATCTCGCCCAGGGCGTGGATCGCCGGGTACTGGAGCCAGGGCTCGTCGCGCAGCGCCTCCACCAGCGGGGGCACCGCGTCCGGGGCGCCGATCTGGCCCAGGCTGGCCGCGGCGGCGTGGCGGACGTTGACGTCGGGGTCGCGCAGGGCGCCGATCAGGGGCGCGACCGCGCGCGGGTCGCGCAGCGCGCCCAGCATCACCGCCGCGAAGTTGCGCACCTCCTCGTCGCGGTCGCGGAGCAGCGCCAGCAGGGGCTGGACCGCCGCCGCCCCCAGGCGGACGTAGATCTCCATGGCCGCGTTGCGCATGGCCGCGTTCTCGTCGTCGCGCAGCGCGGCCTCCAGCGCGGGGAGCAGCAGCGTGGAGGGCGAAGGCGGCAGAGCCGCTCGGCCGCCGCCTGGCGCACGGGCCAGCTCTCGTCGGCCACGGCCAGGAGCAGGGGCGGGATCGCCTCCGCCGCGCCCGAGCGCGCCGAGCTCCTCCACCACCGCGCGCCGGACCGACTCCTCGCCTTCCCGCAGCGAGAGGAGGGCGGCCTGCGATGTCGAGGGTCATCCCGCTCAGCCGTGGCCTCATTGCACCCGGAAGACCGAGATCAGCTTGGCCAGGTTCTCGGCCTGCTGGGCCAGGTTGGCGGTGGCCTTCGACATCTCCTCGCACCGTGGCCAGGTTGTCGCGGGCGATCTCGGAGATGTTCTCCATGGCCTTCACCACCAGCTCGCCGCCCCGCTTCTGCTCCGCGGTGGCGTAGGAGACCTGCTGGGTCATGCGGTTCATGTTCTCCACCGCGTGCACGATCTGGCGGCTGCCCTCGGCCTGCTCCTTGGTCGCGATGCCCACCTGGGAGGCGATCTTGTTCATGTTCTCGACCGCCACGCGCACCTGGCGCCCGCCCGCCGCCTGCTCCTTGCGTGGAGTAGGCGGCCTGGGTCATGATCTTGTTGATGTTCTCCATGGCCTGGCGGATCTGCTTGGAGCCCTCCGCCTGCTCGCGCACCGCGGTCGTCACCTGGTCGGTGGCCGCGTTCATGTTGGACACCGTGTCCAGCACCTCGGCCGAGGCCTGCGACTGCTTGCCGGTGGCGGAGGCGATCTCGCCCATGAGCTGGCTGGAGCGCGTGACCGAGTCGATGATGCTGCGCAGGGCCAGCCCCGCCTTGTCGGCGAGCACGATGCCCTCCTTGGTCTTCCGCCGCTCCCGCCTTGCGCCGTCTCCACCGCGTCCGTGGTCTCCTGCTGGACCTGCCGCATCACCTCGCCGATCTCCTTGGTCGCCTCCACCGAGCGCTCGGCCAGCTTGCGGACCTCGTCCGCCACCACCGCGAAGCCGCGCCCGGCCTCGCCCGCCCGCGCCGCCTCGATGGCGGCGTTCAGGGCCAGCAGGTTCGTCTGGTCCGCGATCTCCTCGATCACCTCGAGGATCTTGCCGATCTCCTGCGAGCGCTTGCCCAGGCCGGTGATCACGCGGGCGGTGTTCTCCATGGTGTCGGAGATGGTCTTCATCCCCTCGATGGTGCGCGCCACCGCCTCGTCGCCCGTATGCGCGTCCTCCGAGGCGCGGGTGGCGATGCGGTCGGCCTCCTCCGCGATCTTGGCCACCTCGCTCACCGCCGCCGCCATGCTCGGTGACGGTGTGGCTGGTGCGGAGCGCGGCCGAGCTCAGCGTCTCCGCGTTCTCGCGCCACCGCGGCGATGAAGGTGGTCATCTCCTCGACGGTGGCCGAGGTCTCGGTGACGGTCTCGGCCAGGCTCTCCAGGTTCGCGGGCCATCTGGTCGATGGAGACCGTCATCTCCTCGATGGTGGCCGAGGCCTCGGTGACCGTGCCGGCGAGGGTGGCGCTGGACTCCGGGCCACCTCCTCGATGGAGGCCCCCATCTCCGTGATCGAGCTGCGAGGTCTCCTCCACGTAGGTGGCGAGGCTCTGGGCGTTCGCCGGCCACCGTCTGGATGGAGGCGGCCATCTCCTCCATCGAGGTCGAGGTCTCCTCCGCGGCCTGGGCCTGGCTCTGCGCGCCCTGCGTGATGAGCTTGCGCGTTGGCGGAGATCTGCCCGGCGGACGACGCCACCTGCACCGAGGTCTCCTGGATGTTGTCCACGATCTTGCGCAGGTTGACCACCATCTCGTTCAGCGCTCCGGCGAGGGTGCCGATCTCGTCGTCGCTCTCGATCTCGGGGCGCTGCGGTGAGGTCGCCCTTGGCCACCGCCGGGCGACGTCGACCATCTGCTGCACGGGCTGGAACCAGCGCCCGATGAGCTACCAGCCGGCGGCGGTGCCGAGGGCGACGAGGAGCAGGCCCATGAGGGTGGTCCGCAGGAAGCGGTGACCGGCTGCTGGGCCTCCATCACGGCCTTGCTGATCGCCACCTCCACCCCGCCCTTCTGGCTCCTCGACCTTCTTCGCGTCGGCGGGGGCGGCGAGCCCAGCTCGGCCGCCATCGCCCCCGGCGCCGACGGTGCTCGTGCTCGTCACGGGGGCCCGGAAGAGCAGGACGCGCTCGCCGTCGACGGTGACGCGCGTCCCGCTCCTCGATGATGGCCGCGGGAGTCGCGGGGAGGTCCTGGATCGCCGTCCCCCGTCTGGGCGAGAATCGAGCCCTTGGCGTCGCGGATCAGTGGCCCCCACCACGTCGGAGCCGCCGGTGACGCCCCCGCCCGCGGACACCGCCCCCTCCAGGAACTGGGTGAGCAGCGGCTTGTCCTCGGTGAGCACGCCGTACTTGCTGTTGTAGGCGAGGTTGCTCGCGATGTAGCGGCCGCGCTTCACCATCTGGTCGCGCAGGAGCCCTTCGCTGGCTGAGGAGGTCGTAGACCGACGGAGACGCCGCCCACCACGAAGGCCACCCCGGCCACGAGCAGCAGGAACTTCGTGCGGATCGATCGTCACGCCCATGACCATGCGCTTGCCCTCAGAAGACCTTGTTGGCGGCCTTGAGCGCGTCGGCGGGGATCTCGATGCTTGAGCTTCTCCGCGATCTTCTTGTTGATCACCAGCTCCGCGCGGGGGATGAGCAGCGCGATCCCCGCGCCGCCTTGTCCCCCGCGGCCAGGCGGTTCACGAGCTCCGCCGACCTGCTCGCCGATCGAGACGATGTCGGCGCCGTTGCTCACGAGCGCGCCCTCCGTGACGAGCGCGGGCGAGAAGCTGTAGACCGGCTTCCCCGCCTTCAGCGTCTCCGCCAGGAGGAAGCGGCGCGTCTCGTCGCCCAGGAGCAGGGGATCGGGGGGCATCCAGAGCGCGTCCACCGCCTCCGGCGCCCGAGAGCAGCGAGCGCAGGGCCTGGGGCACGTCCTTCTCCGAGGCGATGGGCCGGGCCACGATGGCGAGGCGGACCACGGACGCGGCCTTCTGCGCCTCCTGCACGAGCCGGCCGCGTTCTCTTCGCTGTAGATGACGCCGATTCGCACCCCGCGGGGGTTCACCATGCGGAAGGCGGCGAGCTGGTTCTTGATGGGGGTGGAGAAGGCCACGCCCGCGACGTTGACGTTGTTCAGGAGCCCGATCCGTCCGGGGTCCTGCACCATGCAGTAGACGAGCGGTGGTCTCGGGCGCTCCCTCGCGCACGGTCTGGGCGGCCAGCGGTCCCATCGCCACCACGATCACCGCCCGGCCCTTCAGCGTCGCCACCACGCGTGTCCGCCTCCGCCCGGTCGCCGCGCAGGTCGAACTCGGTGACGGTCTGGCCGCTGAGGCCCTTGCGCAGGGCGTCGAGGGCGGGCCGCCAGGCGGGCGCGTCGCGTGCTCTTGAGCACGGCCACCTCGGCCACGGCCAGGGGGGCGGTGAGAACCACGAAGAGCGGGAACAGCAGGGCCCGCGCCCTCGGCTCAGCCATCGGCGGCTCCTTTCCCATGATCACGACGGGGCCGCAGTCGCGGCACCCTCGCGCAGCTCCTGCGCGAGGATGCGCAGGAGATCCACCAGAATGATCAGCCGGTCGTCGAGCTTCGCCACCCCCCGGATGTAGTCCCCGCCCCTCGCCACCACTTCCTCCGGCGGCGGCTCGATCTTGGACAGGGGGACCTTGAGCACCTGTGACGCTCCGTCGACCAGCAGGCCGAGCAGACGCTCGCGCAGCCTCACCACCACGATGCGCGAGCTCTTGGTGATCTCCACCTCGCCCATCCGCAGCTTCCGCTTCAGGTCCACCACGGGAATGATCCGGCCGCGCAGGTTGATCACTCCCTGGATGAACTCGGGGGCGCGCGGCACCGCGTGATCTCCGTGACCCGGCGGATCTCCTGCACGACGTGGACGTCGACCCCGTATTCCTCCCGGTCCAGCAAGAAGGTGGCGAGATGCTCCGAGGTCTCGGTCGCCTTCCTCTCCTCCTGGGCGGGCACTGAGAAGAAGGAGAGGTTGTGGCTGGCCGCGGCGGGGACGGCGGGGAGGGTCTCTTCCGCGGCAACGGCGACGGGAGCCGTGGGCGCCACCGCGGCGGCATCGGCCCGGGCCAGTATGTCCGCGGCCAGGCCCGAGGCGGGCAGCGCGATCCGGGACGGCTCCGGCTTCTCTGCGGGGTCCGGGGCGGGAAGGGGCATCGGGGCCGGGGACGGGGGGAAGCGCCCTTTCCCTGACGTGCGCGTTTCCGGGCGTCGGCCATTCTGCCCATGGCTCAGCGGGTCGCCGCGCGCGAGACGAGGCCCGACGGGGCGGGCGCGCGCGCCGGGCGCCGGGCGGAGGGGGTGGGGACATCGGCGGGCGGAGGGCCCGCGGCCAGGTCGCGATCGGCCATCGCGGCCGCCGCCACTCCCGCGTCCACGCGCTCGACACCGCGGGCCATGCCTTCGATGAGGGCCTGGCTCGCGAGGTGGTTCAGGACGCGGGGGATCCCGCCGGAGGCTTCGTGGAGCATCTGCAGGGCGGCCTCGTCGAACAGGTCGCGCGTGGCCCCCGCGACCTTCAGTCGGTGCCGCACGTAGTCGCGGACGTCCTCGAGGGTGAGCGGGGTCAGGTGGAACTCCGCGCCGAGCCGCTGGGTGAGGGCACGATAGGTCCGGTGGCGCAGGCGCTCCCGAAGCTCGGGCTGGCCGACGAGCACCACGGTGATGAGGTTGCGGTCGTCGAGCTGGAAGTTGGTGAGGAGGCGGATCTCCTCGAAGGTGGGCTTGCCGGGAATGAGGTGGGCCTCGTCCACGATCACCACCGCCGCCCGCCCCTCGGCGTCCAGCGCGAGCAGCCGCTGGTGGATCTGATCGAGCAGGTCGTTCGCGTGAAGGGACGGGGTCTCCACTCCCAGCTCGCGGGCGGCCATGCGCAGGAACTGGCGGGGAGAGAGCCGGGGGTTGAGGATCATCCCCACCTCGTAGCGGTCGCCCAGCCGGTCCACGAGGGCGCGGGTCAGGAGCGTCTTGCCCGAACCCACTTCCCCGGTAAGGAGAGCCAGCTCCATCTCTTCCACCGCGTAGAGGAGCCGCTCCAGGGCCTCCTCGTACACCTCGTTCAGGAAGAGGAAGCGCGGGTCAGGTGTCTTGCGGAAGGGCTTCTCACCGAGCCCGTAGTAGTCTGCGTACATCAGGAGACTCCTGCGGACGCGGCCGCCCGCCCGGTGGTCAGGCGGCGGTCGCCGAAGAACGAAGACACGTCGAGGATCAGCACCACCCGGCCGTCGCCGAGGATGGTGGCCCCCGCGACCCCGAAGCTGCTGCCCGAGACCACGGGGTCGAGGGCCTTGATCACGACCTGCTGCTGGCCCTTGAGCCGGTCCACGGTGAGGCCCACCCGCTTCTCGCCGCGTCCCACCACGACCACGTAGGCGTCGCGAGCCCCGGCCCCGGGCAGGTCGAACAGCCGGGCCAGGTCCACGAGGGGGACGATGCGGTCGCGGAGGCGCAGCGTGTCCTGGCCGTTCATCCTCAGGATGTCCGTCCGATCGAACCGCAGGGTCTCCACGACCGACCCCGAGGGCAGGGCATAGGTCTCCGCCGCCACCTCGACCATGAGCACGGAGATGATGGCGAGGGTCAGGGGGAGCTGGATGGTGAACCTCGTCCCCGCCCCCGGCATGGTCTCCGCCTCGATGAGGCCGTTCAGCCGCTCGTGCACTTCAGGACCACGTCGAGGCCCACGCCCCGGCCGGAGAGATCGGTCACGGAGTCCGCGGTCGAGAACCCCTCCGCGAAGATGAGCTGGATGGCCTCGCGGTCGCTGACCACGTCGTCGGCGCGTGAGGAGGCCGTGCGCGATCGCCTTCCGGCGCACCGCCGCCGCGTCGATTCCCCGCCCGTCGTCGATGATCGTGATCACGACCTGGTTCGACTCCTGGGCCGCGGAGAGCAGGATCGTCCCCACCGGCGACTTGCCGTTCGCCGAGCGCTCCGCGGGAGACTCGATGCCGTGGTCCACGCTGTTGCGGATCATGTGGACGAGCGGCTCCCCGATCTCGTCGATGATCGCCTTGTCCACCCGGGTCTCCTCGCCCTCCACGATGAGCTCGATCTGCTTCCCCTGCTGGCGGGCGATGTCGCGCACGAGGCGCGGGAAGCGCTCGAACACGTTCCGGATGGGCAGCATCCGGATGTCCATGATCGTCTCCTGGAGCTGGGTGGAGACCCCCGCGAGCTGGTGCACGGCGTCGTTCAGGTCGCGCACGAGCCGGTCGTCGCCCAGGCGGGCGGAGGCTTCGTGGCCCGCGTCCTGGAGCTTGGTGCGCTGGACGATCAGCTCCCCCACGAGGTTGAGCAGGTGGTCGAGCTGGGCGAAGTCGACCCGCACGAGGTTGGAGCGGGGGGTGGGGGCTTCGGCGGGGACGGGGGGGGCAGACGCGGGCGGCTTGGGAACGGGGACGGGGCCTTGAGGCGGAAGCGGGGGAGGCGCCGGAACGGCGGACAGGCCGGGGCGGGAACGGCTTTCGGACGGGCCAGCTCCGGAGCGGGACGGACGAGCTCGAGAAGGTGGTCCCGCTCCGGTGTCGAGGTCCCGCTCCTCTTTTCCCGCCGCGCAGGCCCGCTCGATGCCGTCGCGCAGGGCGCTCGCGCCCGCGAAGAGCCGGTCGTACACCGCGGGCGAGGCGGCGAGGCTACCGTCGCGCAGGCGGCCGAGCACGTCCTCCAGCCGGTGGACGTACTCCTTGACCGAGACGAAGCCCATCATCCCGCTGTTGCCCTTCAGGGTGTGGAGGGGGCCGAGCACGGAGGCCAACACCTCCGGCTGGAGGCCCTCGCGCTCCAGGCGGAGCAGGACCTGGTCGAGGACGTTCAGATGGGAGCGCGCGTCCTCGAGGTAGATCCCGACGAGCTCCGCGGAGATCTCAAAGTCCATCTCACTCCGCGGTGATCTTCTCGATGAGGCCGTGCAGCTCCGAGGCCTGGAAGGGCTTCTTCACGTAGCCCTTGGCTCCCATCTTGAAGCCCCGGATCGTGTCCTCTTCCTTGCCCTCGGTCGAGATGATGATGACCGGGATCGCCTGGTAGGCCGGCTCCTTCTGCAGCCGCTGGAGGAACTCCAGCCCGTTCATGACGGGCATGTTGATGTCGAGGAGGATGAGGTCGATCCCCTCTTCCTGGGCGAGCTTGTCCAGGGCCTCGAGCCCGTTCATCGCGCTGACCAGCTTGCAGTTCTTGTAGCGGGAGAGGAAGAGCTTGTACATCTGGTGGATCAGCGCCGAATCGTCCACCGCCAGGATCTTCCTGAGCATCTGCCTCTCCCCCAGCGCCCGCCGCGATTCGGGCGTACAGGACGGCAACTCGTCCGGTCCGCGCCCGCGCGCGACCCGGCACCCCGGCGTCTAGCGTTCTACCACCGAACCCGCGAGCGTTCAACCAGTAGCCAGAATGGTTCCCGCCCTGGCCGCGGTGGTGCCGGCCGCGCTATAGTCCGCCACGTCGGAGGGGCGGGGGGTCGACGAGCAATCTGGTGACGTGCGTCGGGCTGGACGTCGGGGGGACGAACCTCAAGGGTGCCCGTGTCTCCGGGGAGGGGGCGGTGCTCGCGAGCCTCCACGAGCCCACGGTGCGCGATTCGGGGGAGCAGCTTCTCGAACAGCTCGAGCGCGCGGTGGGCCGGCTCGTGGAACCCGGCACTCCCGTCGCCGTGGGGATCGGGTTGCCCGCGATCGTGGACCATTCGGCCCGGCAGGTCCGCGCCGTCCCCAACCTCCCTTCCCTGGCCGCCTTCACGAACCGGGACCTCGAGGGGATCCTGGGCGCCCGTCTCGGCCGCCCGGTGGTGGTCGAGAACGACGCCAAGGCCGCCGGCCTCGCCGAGGCCTGGAAGGGCGGCGGGCGGGGGGTGACGAGCCTCCTCTACGTGACGCTCGGGACGGGCGTCGGAGGGGCGGTGATCCAGGACGGCCGGTTGTGGACGGGCAAGAGCGGCTACGCGGGTGAGATCGGCCACGTGCCGGTGGAGCCCGAGGGCGAGCCTTGCGGATGTGGCTCCCGCGGGTGCCTCGAGACCGTGGCCGGCAGCTTCGGCTGGATGCGGCGAGCGGACGCGGCCCTCCGCCGGCATCCCGCTTCCCTTCTCGCCCGGCGGACGCTGGAGCCGGCGACCATCGTGGACGCCGCCCGCGCGGGGGACGTCACCGCCCTCGAGATCGTCGACGGCACCGCGCGCGCCCTCGGACAAGCGTTGGGCGGGCTGCTGAACACGCTGAACCTGGAACGGGTGGTGATCGGGGGCGGGGTCGCCGCCGCCGGCGAGTTCCTGCTCCAGCGGATCGTCCGCGAGACGCGGGCGCGCTGCTGGCCGCAGGCCTTCGCGGACTGCTCCTTCCGCCTCGCCGAGCTGGGGGGGGACGCGGGGGTGGTGGGGGCGGCCCGGGTGGCCATGCTCGCCTCTCCGCCCGGATCCTAGAACGCATGTTCGAATCCAGCACACGGCTGGCCGACGACGTGCGTGGCCTGCTCGATTCCATCCGCGGAGTGGCCCACGGTCGGTATGCGGTGGTCCTCGATTCACGGGGGGTGGTCTTCGAGAGTGCTTCGCCCGAGACGACGGGGCATTGGGTGCTCCGTCGCTTCCTGGAGCAGCGGGCGGAGGCTCTCTTCCGCGTCCCCACCGCCCTCGCCGCCGGCGGCGAGATGGAGGACGTGTTCGCGGAGTGGAGCACCCCCGCGGGCGAGGAGGACGACGAGTTCTACCTGGCCTTCGTGAACGGCCGCGTGGCCCTGGTGGTGGCCTGTCGGAACGCGGAAGCGCTCAAGGCGGAGGGGGAGGAGCTCCTGCGCGCCCTCGCCGATCGCCTGCTCCGCTACAACTCCGCCTGGCGGCTGGACGAGAAGGGCCGCGGCCTGTTCTTCGGCTCGCCGCGGCTGGACGTGGTGGTGGTGGGCCGCCCGCAGTAGCGCCGGCAAGACAGCGTGCGCGAGGACGCACTAGAATAGCCTGTCGGGCATGGCGATCCCGCTCGTCCCCTGGCCTTCCCCCATGAAGAACATCCGCAACTTCTCCATCATCGCGCACATCGACCACGGCAAGACGACGCTCTCCGACCGCCTGCTGGAGCGGACGGGCGCCCTCACCAAGCGCGAGATGACCGAGCAGTTCCTCGACTCCATGGACCTGGAGCGCGAGCGCGGGCATCACGATCAAGCAGCACTCCGTGCGGCTCGACTACAAGGCCAAGGACGGCCAGGACTACATCCTGAACCTCATCGACACCCCCGGCCACGTGGACTTCTCCTACGAGGTCTCGCGCAGCCTCGCCGCCTGCCAGGGCGCGCTCCTCGTGGTGGACGCGAGCCAGGGCGTCGAGGCCCAGACCCTCGCCAACGCCCACCTCGCGGTCGACGCCGGGCCTCGAGATCATCCCCGTCCTGAACAAGATCGACCTGCCCGGCGCCGAGCCCGACAAGGCCAGGGAGCAGATCGAGCACGTCATCGGCATCGACGCCTCCGGCGCCATCCTCGCCTCCGCCAAGCAGGGGATCGGCATCGACGAGATCCTGGAGGCGATCGTCCACCGCGTCCCGCCGCCGCAGGGCGATCCCGGACGGCCCGCTGCGCGGCGCTCGTCTTCGACTCCTGGTTCGACCAGTACCGCGGCGTCGTGATCCTGGTGCACGTGGTGGACGGCGAGCTCGAGCCGGGGATGAAGGTCCGGCTGATGGCCTCGGGCGGGCACCTACGAGGTCGAGCAGGTCGGCGTCTTCACGCCCAAGCCGGTGCCCGTGGACTGCGCTCTCCGCGGGCGAGGTCGGCTTCGTGATCGCGGGCATCAAGAAGGTCTCCGACGCGCAAGATCGGCGACACCCTCACCGACGACCGGCGGCCCGCGCCGGAGCCGCTGCCCGGCTTCAAGGAGGTCAAGCCCATGGTGTTCGCCGGGCTCTACCCGGTGGACGCCGACCAGTACGCGGAGCTGCGGGACGCCCTGGAGAAGCTGCGGCTCAACGACTCCTCCTTCTTCTACGAGCCGGAGACCTCGACCGCCCTCGGCTTCGGCTTCCGCTGCGGCTTCCTCGGCCTCCTCCACATGGAGATCGTCCAGGAGCGGCTGGAGCGCGAGTTCAACCTCGAGCTCCTCATCACCGCGCCCTCCGTCCGCTACCGCGTGCTCAAGACGAACGGCGAGGTGGTCGAGGTCGACTCCCCCGCCCGCCTGCCCGACCCCGGCTCCATCGAGGCGATCGAGGAGCCGATCATCACCGCCACCATCCTCACCGGCGACGAGTTCGTGGGGGCGATCCTGAAGCTCTGCCAGGAGAAGCGCGGGCGTCCAGAAGGGCCTCGACTACATCACGACCACGCGCGTGATGATCACCTACGAGCTGCCGCTGAACGAGATCCTGCTCGACTTCTACGACCGGCTGAAGTCCGCCTCCAAGGGCTACGCCTCCCTCGACTACGAGTTCACCGGCTACTGGGTCTCGCCCCTGGTGAAGCTGGACGTGCTCGTCAACGGCGAGCCGGTCGACGCGCTCTCCCTGATCGTCCACAAGGACATCGGCCTACGCCGCGCGGCAAGTCGCTCGTCGAGAAGATGCGGAAGATGATCCCCCGGCAGATGTTCGAGGTGGCCATCCAGGCCGCCATCGGCTCCCGCGTCATCGCCCGCGAGACGGTGAAGCCGCTGCGCAAGAACGTGATCGCCAAGTGCTACGGCGGCGACATCACGCGCAAGCGCAAGCTGCTCGAGAAGCAGAAGGAAGGCAAGAAGCGGATGAAGCGGGTCGGCACGGTCGACATCCCGCAGGAGGCCTTCCTGGCCGTGCTGCGCGTCGACGACTGATCCGAAGCGGCCTGTTCCCTCTGGACAGGCGCGCGGCCCCTATGTCATTTCGGCTAGAATGATGGGGGAATGAGCGAGCCAGAGCCCACCACCCCTTCCTTCCGGAAGTCCGTCCCGCGCGAGTACCTCGAGTCGGTCGTGGTGGCGGTCATCCTGGCCCTCTTCATCCGCACGTTCGTGGTCCAGGCCTTCAAGATCCCCACCGGCTCGATGGAGACGAACCTGCTGATCGGGGACCACCTCCTCGTCAACAAGCTCGTCTACTCCCCCTCCTTCGGACCGCTGGAGTCCGCCCTCCTGGGCAAGAAGGAGATCCAGCGCGGGCACGTGGTGGTCTTCAAGTTTCCCGAGGACCCCACCCGCGACTTCATCAAGCGTGTGATCGGTCTTCCCGGAGAGACGCTGGAGATCCGGGACAAGAAGGTCTACGTCGACGGCACGCCGCTCAACGAGCCCTACGTCCATTTCCTGGAGCCGCCGTTGCGGCACGACGATCCGGAGTACGGGCTCCGGGGCGACGGGCTTCGCGACAACTGGGGGCCCCAGGTGGTCCCCGAAGGCCAGCTCTTCGTGATGGGCGACAACCGCGACAACAGCCGGGACAGCCGCTACTGGGGCTTCCTGCCCATCGACCAGGTCAAGGGTCGGGCCCTTCTCGTCTACTGGTCCTACGACCGCCTCGCGCGAGGAGTACCAGCGCACGAGCGTATGGGACTGGCTCACGGACCTGGGAAACATGGTCTGGAACTTTCGCGCGCGCACGCGGTGGGAGCGGCTCTTCCACCTGATCCGCTGACGGCCGCGAGCGCGGCCGAGAGGAGAGACATGCGACCAAGGAATGAGCGGGGCGAGGGGCAAGCGAGCACCCTCGTCACCCTCGCCATCGTGATCGCGGCCGGGTACGCGGCCTGGAACGTGGCTCCCGTCTACATGGACCACTACTCGTTCGTGGACAAGGTGAACGAGATCTGCCGCACCCCCCGCTACCGGGCGCCCACGGACGAGAAGATCCTGGAGATGCTGATGAAGGAGGTCCGGGAGCGCCGGATCGACACCTGGATCGGGCCCAAGAACTTCCGGGTCAGCACCACGGACACGAGCCGGCGGATCAACCTCTTCTACGAGCGCGAGGCCCAGCTCCTGCCCGGCTGGAAGAAGGTCTTCAAGTTCGACTTCCAGTCCGACCAGCCGCTCGTCTGAAGCAGGGAGGCACCTGACCGGGGGCGCCGCCGGAAGGCTCAAGCGACGCCCAGCGCTCCCGCGCGCGTGCGGCCCTCGGCGAGCGCGGCTTCGATCCTCTCGAGCGCGCCCGCCGCCGCGTCTCCCTGCGAAGGAGCATTGATGCGGACGTTCTCCGCCGCTCCTCGCAGGCCGGCCCAGGCGAGGGCGCCCGCGGTGCGGGCGTCGGAGAGTGCTCTCAGGTTGCCGTGCTCCGCCGCCTCCTGCGCGGCCTTCAGCACGACCAGGCAGGCCTCGGCCGTCTGCAAGGGGACGTCGGTGGCGAGCGCCATCGCCCGGGCGATCTCTTCCTTGCGCGCCGCCTTCTCCGCTTCGGTACTCTTGGGCAGCTTGTAGGCGGCCATCACCGCATCGTAGGCCCGGGTGTCCTCCTCCACGAGACGGCGCAGGCGCTGGCCGGCCTCGCGCGCCCAGCCGAGGGCCGCGTCCAGCCGCGCCCTCTCCTCGGGCGCGCCCGTGCGCGTCCGGGCCATCCCCGTGACCATGAGCGCGAGGGCGGCCCCGGTGGCTCCGGCGAGGGCGGCTGCCGACCCTCCGCCCGGGGTCGGATCCGAGGAGGCGAAACGGTCGAGCAGGTCCTCGGTGCGCAGCCCGAGCAGGCCGCCCGTCACATCTTGCCCGTGATCTGCTTGGCGATGACCAGGAGCTGCATGTTCGTGGTCCCCTCGTAGATCTGCCCGACCTTCTGGTCGCGGAAGTACTTCTCCACCGGGTATTCGCGGGTGAAGCCGTAGCCGCCGTAGACCTCGATCGCCTTCGAGGCCACGTGCTCGGCCACCCGCGAGGCGAAGAGCTTGGCCATGGCCGCCTCCTTCACGAAGGGGGCACCGGTGTCGCGCAGCCGCGCCGCGTTGTACGTCAGCAAGCGGGCGGCCTCGATCTCGGTGGCCATCTCGGCGAGCTGGAACTGGACGGCCTGGAACTCGCCGATGGCCTTGCCGAACTGCTGGCGCTCCTGGGAGTACTTGAGCGCGCAATCGAAGGCGCCCTGGGCCACTCCCACCATCTGCGCTCCGATCCCGATGCGGCCCTCGTTCAGGGTCTCGATCGCGATCTTGTAGCCCCTCCCCACCTGCCCGAGCACGTTCGCCTTGGGGACCCGGCATCCCTCGAGGACCAGCTCGCAGGTGGAGGAGGCCCGGATGCCCAGCTTGTCTTCCTTCTTTCCGACCTCGAAGCCGGGGAAGGATCGCTCCACCAGGAAGGTGGTGATCCCCTTGTAGCCCTGGGCGGGGTCGAGGGTGGCCATCACGATGAACAGCTCCGCCTCCGCCGCGTTGGTGATCCAGAGCTTGCGCCCGACGAGCTCGTAGTGGTCGCCCTTGTCCGTGGCCCGGCAGGCGAGCGCGAAGGCATCCGAGCCCGAGCCCGCCTCCGAGAGCGCGTAGGCTCCGACCCACTGGCTCGCGAGCTTGGGGAAGTAACGGGCCTTCTGCTCTTCCGTCCCCCACCTCAGGAGCGCGTTGTTCACGAGCGTGTTCTGGACGTCCACCAGCACCGCGACCGAGGCGTCCACGCGGGCGAGCTCCTCCACGGCCAGGATCGACATGAAGAAGGTGGCCCCCGCCCCGGAGTGCTTCTCGGGGATCTCGATGCCCATGATTCCGAGCTCGAAGCACTCGTCGATCAGCGCGCGCGGCATCTTCGCCTCGTGGTCCATCTTCGACACGAGGGGCCGGATCCGCTCCTCGGCGAACTGGCGGACCTGGTCGCGGAAGAGCCTCTCTTCCTCCCCGAGATCGGTGAGGGGCAGGCTGCGATGGGTGGCAAGGGTGTCGGGCATCGGGCACCTCGCGAGCCCGTAATGCTAACCCCGAGCGGCCAAGGGTGGGAAGGAGGATCCAGTAGCGGCTCACCGGCCGAGCTGCATCAGCTCCTCGATCTTCCGCAAGGATCCCAGGGTCTGCAGGCTCTGCTCGGCGGCCGCGCGCACGGAGGTGTCCGGGTCCTGGACGAGGGGCGTGAGCCTCTTCCGCGCGTTGCGCTCGTCGAAGAGGACGAGGCTGGTGGCCACCGCCGCCCGCACCCCGGGGTCGGAGTCCCGCGCCAGGCGGGTGGCCACGTCGAACGCGGCCCCCGCCCCCACGCGGCCCCCGACGGCGAGGACGCCCAGGCTCTCCGCCGCCGAGGCCCGCACCCCGGGATCGCCGTGGAAGCTGGCGTCGAGATAGCACTGGGTCGAGCGGCGCGTGGCGAGGAGGGCCAGGGAGCGGAAGGCGACGAGTCGCGCCTCCGGTGAAGGAGAGTCGACCGCGGCCCGGCACACCTCCTCCACCGCCGGCTCCCCCAGGGCGAGGACGAGAGCTACGTGCCTCCCCCGCCGGTAGTCGAGGCCCCTGGGCACCGGCCGAGCGACGGCGGCGAGGCTCTCGAAGAACGCGCGGGCCGCGCCGGGCGGGCGCAGGCGAGCCAGGCAATCGAGGCCCATCTCGATCTTCGCGGACGAGCTGCCGGGGATGTACGAGTCCTTGGCCGCCGCCTGCGCCCAGGCTTCGAGCGGGTGCTCGGTGCACGAGTCCACGTACGCCTTGAGGTCGGCGAGCCGCAGGGAGTCGCGCGTCACCTTCAGCGAGTACGTGTTGTAGCTCGCCCGCAGGAACCCGCGGGGCAGCCAGGAGGAGACGCCGATCAGGAAGAGGACGAGGGCGACGGCCATCCCCGCGTACTTCCATTGGAAGCGGGACCGGACCTGCAGGATTCGCGGGGGCGGGGTCGGCTCCCGGGGCCGGTTGCGCAGGACCTCGTCCCAGAAAGCCGTCCGCCGCGCCACCATCGGCTCGAGACGCCGCGCGACCCTGTTCAACGCCAGCCAGCCGAAGCCGCGGAGGCGGAGGTCGGCGAGGAGGGCCTCCATCTCGGCCGCGGTCGGGGCAGGGGGAGACCCCGGCGGGCGCAGGGCGAGGAACACCTCGAGAAAGGCGCGTACTCTCTCGTCCCACTCCGGAAGCGCGCGATCGTCCGCCTCCCAGTCCAGCTCGAAGACCCGGACCACCCCGTCCGCGCCCCCCGTGTAGAACCGGCTGCCGTCCCGGCTCACCGCCACCGCGTTCACGGGCACGGTATGGGCGAAGGAGCGCACGCACTGGCCGCTGACCACGTCCCAGAGCCCGACCGTCTTGTCCTTGCCCGCCGAAAGCAGGTACCGACCGTCCGGGCAGAAGGCGAGCCCCCCCACCTCGCTCGTGTGCTGGGACAGGGCACGGGCGCTGCGGTGCTTCAGGTCCCAGAGCCGAATCGTTCCGTCCTGATGACCCGAGACCACCTGCCGGGCGTCCGGGCCCACCGCCACCGCGGAGACGGGGCCACCGTCACCGCCGAGCACGCAGGCGGCCGTGCCCGACTGGAGGTCCCAGGCCCGCACCGTCCCGTCCCAGCTCCCGCTCACCGCGAAGCGGCCGTCCGGGCTGACCGCGAGGGCGCTCACTCCCGACGAGTGGCCTTCCAGCACGGACAGGCCGCGGCCGCTCGCCCCGTCCCAGAGCCGCACCGTCAGGTCCGAGCTGCCGGTGAGGACCAGGCCGCCCGTGGGGGTCCAGGCCGCGCACGTGACGTAGTCGGTGTGATCGGCGAAGCGGGCCCGCGGCTCTCCCCGCGCCAGGTCCCAGACGCAGGCGATGCGGTCCCATCCCCCGGAGAGCAGGCTGCGTCCGTCCGGGCTCGCCGCCGTCGCGGCCACCACCTTGTCGTGGCCGTGGAAGACCTGCACCTTCGCCGGGTTCTCGGGGTTCCACACCCGGATCGTGCAGTCCATCGACGCGGAGAAGACAAGACCGGCGGGGTTCTGGGCGAGGGAGGTGACCTGGTCGGTATGTCCAGTGAGCGCGTCGCTCTCCCAGGCGGATCGCAGCGATTTTCGCGGGAGCACGCCGAGCAGGTCCTTCCACAGGTCGACCGCGGCCCGGGCCCGCTCGTATCCGGGGATCTCGCGGAGCGCTCGGGCTTCCTGGAGGGCCCCGCGCGTCTCTCCCGCCGCCAGGAGGCGGCGCGCTTCCGCGAGCCGGGACTGGAACTCGGCCTCTCGCGATCCCGCCTCGTCCGCGGTCACCGGGCGGCAGAGGGCCAGGGGAGGCAGCGGACGCACGCGGGCCAGGAGGGACAGGATGTGCAGCGAGCGGCCGCTCGCCGTGAGCACGGTCCCGTCGCGGCGGCCGGCGAGGCCCCGAACGGGAGCGGGCAGCACCGCGCGCGCCTGGGGAGCGCCCGCGGCCAGGTCCCAGGCACGAACGGTACGATCGACTCCGGCGGAGAGCGCCAGCCCACCGTCCCCCACCAGCACGACCGCGGTCACCTCGCCCACGTGCCCGGCGAGCGTGCGAAGGGACCGGCCGCTCTCCAGGTCCCAGTAGCGGAGCGCACCGTCCTCGCCCGCGGACAACGCAGCCCGGGCGCCGAGCGCGACCGCGGTCACGCGCGTCTCGTGACCTTCGAGGACGGCCAGGCACCGCCCTTCGCGGAGGTCCCAGAGGCGCACCGTCTGGTCGAGGCTGCCGGACAGCGCCCGCGTCCCCCCGCGGTTGACCGCGACCGCGGTCACCGCCTGCGCGTGTCCCTCCAGCTCGAGCCGTCCGCGCCCGCCGTCCAGGTCGAACACCCGGACCTTGCGGTCGGAGCCGCCCGTGACCAGGTGCCGCGAGTCGCCCGTGATCGCGAGGGCGCTGGCAAAGCCGGCGTGGAGCTCGAAGGCCGGGCACGGCCGTCCTGTTCGGGTCTCGAAGGCCTTCGGCGGCGTCTGCTCCCCCGCCCAGACCGTGAGGCTCCCGTCCGGCGTGACCGTGAGCGCGCGTACGCGGGAGTCGACACCGTCGGCGCTGTGCAGCACCGTTCCCTGCCCGAGGTCGAGGACGCGGATCTCGCCGGTCTGGCTCCCCACCGCCGCGAGCTGGCCGTCCGCGGCGAGGCCGAGGGCGGACACGGGCTCGCGCGTCGCCGGCCGCAGGCCCACCTCCTCGTGGCCGGGCAGGAAGCGAGCCACCGCGGTGGCGAAGGAGGAGGGCAGGTCGGCGCGCTTCTCGGCCGCCGTCTCGTAGAAGCGCGTCGCGGCCTCCGACTTCCCCAGGCGATGCAGGGCGAGCGCGTAGCCCGCGGCGAGGGCGGGATCGCCCTCTCCTTCCTCCATCGCCCGGGCGAAGGCCTGGCCCACCCGCGTCCACACCGCGGCCTCCCGCGAATCCCGGGCCCGCGCGCACTCCGCCACCGCGAGGTCGCGCAGGAGGTCGGCGGCGGGAGCGCCCCCGCCCGCGGCCGTCCCCAGCGCCGTTCCCGCCCCTTCGAAATCACCGAGAGCGAGGAGAATACGACCCCGCAGGTGCGCGGCGCGCGTCGAGGCGGGCTGGCTCTTGGACGCCTCCTCGATCCGCGCGCGGATCTCGTCGTCCCGCAGGCCGGCCCGTCCCCAATCGAGGCAGAGCCGGTTCGCGGTGGACTCCAGGTGCTGGGGGGACAAATGGAGGGCGCGTCCCCAGAGCTCCTCGGCCTCCGTCTGCCGGCCGAGGTCGAGGAGCGAGACCGCGCGGTTGTTGAGGCTGTCCGCGGTCTCGACGCCCGCTCGCGGCTCCGGCCGCGTGTAGGCCCGGCCCGCGGCCTCCGCGTAGGCGGCCCGCAGCACCGCGACCGCTTCGGTCAGGGTCCGGGGCCGCCCCTCGGGATCCCCGGCGAAGCAGCGGCCGAGAAGCTCGGCCACGGCGTCGGGCATGCGGCCGGGACCGACGAGCGCACCGGGCTCGTCGCGGAAGGCGCGCAGCGCCGCCGCCGCGTCGTGACCGTGCTGCCACGTGCGCCCGCCGTTGAACATCTCGAGCACGCAGAGGGCCCAGCTCCAGATGTCCGTCCGGCGTGTGAGCGGATGCCCCTCCGCCTGCTCCGGCGACATGTAGGCGGGCGTTCCCCCGCTGCCCCGCGTGACGATGGAAGCGCCCTCCGGCCCGGGCTCGGGGCGGCCGGAGGGGCCGCCGCCCGGTGGGCGCCCGCTCGGGAGGCGCGCGCCCGCGAGGCCGAAGTCCGTGACCTTGACCGTCCCCTCCGCGGTGAGCAGCAGGTTGGCGGGCTTCACGTCCCGGTGGACGAGCCCGCGCTCGTGCGCGTAGTGGAGCCCCCACGCGCACTGTATGGCCACGTCCAGCATCGCCTCCGTGGTCTCGAGCCGACGCTCGCGGATCGCCTCGTGGAGGCTTCCCCCGTCCACGTACTCGATGAAGACGCGGGGCAATCCGTCCACCCGCCGCACGTAGTAGCAGGAAACCACGTGGGGATGCAGCCCCAGGCCCACCCACGTTTCCGCCTCGCGCTCGAAGTCTTCGGGGCCGCCGAGCGCCTGCACCGCCTCGGGGAGCGGCGTCTTCACCGCGAGATCGACGTTCCAGCCCTGGTGACGGACCTTGTAGACGCGCCCCATGCCACCCTGGCCGAGCAGGGCCGTGACCTGGTACAGCCCCATGACCACGTCGCCGATCTGCCATTCGAGGCCGCTGGCTTCGCGCGGGGCGGCGGCGGGCAACGAAGCGGCGGCGGCGGTGGGAAGGCGGCTGTCGGGGTCCGGCTCTGGCGACGCCGGGGCCTCCACCCGAAACGTCGTCCCGCACCGGCCGCAACGGAGGGTTTGGCCGGCCCGAGTCGCGGGCAGGGCCGCGGTGGCCTGGCACCCCGGGCACGTGACCCGCACGCTCTCGGTCATGATCCGGCCGGCCCACCCCGAGAGCACATGCTCACGAGGATTATAGGCACCTTGAGCGGGCGGCAACGCCTCTGTGATCCGGCTCACAGGGCGGGGCTCCGCCCGGTGGCCCGAGGCTGGACAGACCGCGGGAAGTCGCGTAAAACGGCTTCGAGTCGATCACGAGAAGCAGGGGGCGATCCTGCCGATGAGGATCCCGGGACCATGGTCGGCCGGCCTGGCGGCGGCGCTCGCGACGGCAGGGTGCGATGCGGCGTCGGGCACGAGCGCCCTGCCGCTCCTGGTCGCAGCCGTCCTGATCGTGTGGGGCCTCGTCCTGCTGCGCCGGGGCTCGCCCGCTCCGTCGATCGCCGCCGCGCGGCCCCCGGGTCCGGGCCAACCCGGGGCGGCGCAGCGGGCGACTCCCGGCGTCACCATCGCCCTCCGCCTCGCCCGCGCCTTCGAAGAGCGCGGCGATTTCGGTCGAGCCCTCTCGGCCTACCACGATGCCCTGCGGCTGCAGCCCGACCTCGCGGAGGCGTGGGCCGGACTGGGCGCGTTGCACGACCGCCTCGGCTTGCGCGACGAGGCCGTGGCGGATTTCCGTGAGGTCGTGAGGATCGAGCCGTCTCTGCCGGTGGGCTGGTACAACCTGGGCCTTCTCTACCGTCGGCAGCGACACCTGGAGGACGCGGTCGACGCCTATCGCGAGGCTCTGAGGCTCCAGCCGGACCTCGCGGAGGCGTGGCACGGCCTGGGGACGGTGCAGACCGCCCTGGGGCTGGGCGCCGACGCGACCGTTGCCTTCCGCCGGGTGGTGGCCCTGCAGCCGGATCACGTGAAGGCGTGGCTCGCCCTCGCCAACCTCCACGACCAGCACGCGGAGCCCGCGGAAGCGGTCGCCGCCTACCGCGAGGCCGTGCGCCTCAAGCCGGACGACGGAAGCGCCTGGTACAACCTGGCGGTGCTGCTGCGGGAGCAGGGCCAGACCCCGGCCGCGATCCCCGCGTTCCTGGAGGCGGTCCGGCTCATGCCCCGCGACATCGACGCCTGGTACGGGCTCGGCATGACCTACTCCCTGGCCGCCCAGAAGGAAGGGCTGCTCGAGGTGTACCAGCAGCTCGCCATCGTCGATGCCAAGGCCGCGGAGGAGTTCTCGGCCCGCTACGTGGTGACGTGGGAGGAAGACCGGGAGGCCGAGTTCGCGCTCGGTCCTCCGGGCGCGCCCGCGGACGCGGAAGACCACGCCAAGGGCCGGACGCCTGCCGATGCGTGGTACGAGCTCGCGCTCCTCTACCGGAAGCGGGGAGAGTTGGCGCAAGCCCGCTCTGCCTTCCGCGAGGTCGTGCGCTTCGACCCCGCCCACGCCAAGGGCTGGTACCACCTGGCCATGCTCTGCCGAAGGGAGGACGGGCGCGACGAAGCGATCCGGGCCTTCCGGGAGGTGGTCCGCCTCAAGCCGGAGCTGGCGGAGGTCTGGTATGACCTGGGCGTGCTGCACTCCGAAGGCGGGGAGCGGGAGTCGGCCCGGGATTCCTTCCGGGAGGCGGTCCGCCTCAAGCCGGACTACCTGTACGCGTGGTGCGGCCTGGGCATGACCTGCGCCGCGCTGGGCGACGAGGCGGAGCTGGCGGTGGTCGAGCGGCAGCTCAACCTCCTCGATGCTCGCGTCGCGGCGCGCTTCCGCGAGAGCTACGCGCAGGCGGCGGAGGGCTCCTCCGCATCCCCGGGCCCGGGCCGCCCGCGCCGGCGCCGCTCCCGCTCGCGGAGGATCACCGAGGCGGAGCTCGCCGCGAACTTCGAGGCGTGGCTCAAGTCCCTGCCCGCACCGCTGCCGCCCACGTCCGCGCGGGGAGGCGCGCCCGTGGCGGCACGGACGCCCTCACGGGGGCCGGCGCCAGGGGCGGGAAACCCTTGACAAGGGGGACGAGCGACGTATCATCGTTGGTTGTGATGCTGGTTCGACCCGCCGTGCGAACCGAGGCCCGCGTGAGGCGGGGCCCGCGTGCGCGGCGGGCGGCCGCGGTCTAGTTCGAGCCAGTCAGCCGAACGGACCGAGTGACCCGCTGGGCCCAAAGCTCCAGCGGGTTTTTTCTTTTGGGCGGGAGGACGGGAGGAGTTGGCGACGCTGGTCGGCGTGTTCGGGGCGACGGGATACACCGGGCGCGAGCTCGTGCGGTGGCTCTCCGCCCATCCCGAGGTGAGGCTGGCTTTCACCACCGGCAGCGGTGACGGCCATCTCGCGCACGAGGCCGGCCTCGAGCGGGACGCGGCCGCGTACTTCCTGGCCCTCCCCCACGGAGTGGCGGCCCGCTACGCGGAGATCCTGCGCCGCGCCCGACCCGAGGCCGTGGTCATCGACCTCTCCGGCGACCTGCGCCTGCCCACGGTGGAGGCCTACCGCACCTGGTACGCGCACGAGCATCCCGCGCCGTCGCTCGTCGGCCAGGCCCTCTACGGCCTCTCGGAGGTCTACCGCGAGCGGCTCCGGGGCGCGCGTCTCGTCGCCAACCCGGGCTGCTACGCGACCTCCGTCCTCCTTCCCCTCGTCCCCCTCCTGCAGGGGCGGCTCGCCGATGCCCGGGACGTGGTGGTGGACGCCAAGAGCGGGGCCACCGGGGCGGGGCGGACCTTGCGTGAAGACCTGCTCTTCTGCGAGCTCGCCGAGGACTTCTCCGCCTACTCTCCGGGCCGCTCGCACCGACACGTGGGCGAGATGGAGACCGTGCTCGAGGAGCGGACGGGCCAGCGCGTGACTCTCACGTTCTGCCCGCACCTGCTGCCCGTGAAGCGCGGCATCCTCTCCGCCCTCTACCTGAAGACGGACCGCACGCCCGCCGAGCTCCAGGCCGCCCTTCGAGGCTTCTACGAGGGCTCCCCCTTCGTGAAGGTCGTGGAGGCTCCCCCTCGCCTCTCCGACGTGGTGGGGACGAACGACTGCCGCATCTCCGCGCACGCGGCCGCCCCCGGCCGCGCCGTGGTGTTCTCGGCCCTCGACAACCTGGGCAAGGGGGCGGGGGGACAGGCCATCCAGAACCTGAACCTGGCCATGGGCTGGAGGGAGAGCGCAGGCTTGGCGGTCTCGGGAACGTCCAGGTGAGCGAGGACGTTCGGGTGTACAAAGTGGGCGGACCGGCGCTCGAAGATCCGGCGCTCATCCCGCCTCTGGCCGCCGAAGTTCGGGGCGACGGGGGCAGGGCGCTGCTCGTCCATGGCGGCGGGCGACACGTGGATCGGATGCTGCGCGCGCTGGGCATCGAGTCGCACCGGGTGGGCGGCCGCCGGGCGACGTCGCCCGCGGCCATGGAGGTGGTGGAGATGGTGCTGTCGGGAGTGGTGAACAAGGCGCTCGCCGCGGGCCTCACCGGCGCGGGTCTGCCCGCGGTGGGCCTTTCCGGACGCGACGCCGGGCTCATCCGGGCCCGCCTCGAGCCGGACCTCGGCCACGTCGGCACGCCGGAGGCGGTGGACCCCGCGCCGGTCCACTCGTTGTGGCAGGCGGGGTTCGTGCCCGTCGTCTCTCCCGTCTCCATGGGCCCCGACGGCGAGTCGGTCAACGTCAACGCCGACGAGGCGGCCCTCGGACTCGCCCGCGCCCTCGGGGCGCGGAGCCTCATCTACCTTTCCGACGTGGACGGGGTGCGCGTGGGCGACCACGCCGTGACCTCCCTCACCGCGGAAGAGGCGCGCGACCGCATCGACGACGGGACGATCGCGGAGGGCATGGCCCTCAAGGTGAGAGTGGCCTTGGACGCGGTAGCCGCCGGAATCCCGGAGGTCGTGATCGCGGGCAAGGCTCGCCTCACCGGGGGCTTCCCGGGGACGCGGATCGGGGTGCGCTCGTGAGCGCGCTTCTCGCCGTCTACGAGCGTGACCTCGTCCTCGTCAAGGGGAAGGGAGCGACGCTCTACGACAAGGACGGCCGGGCCTTCGTCGATTTCGCAGCGGGGATCGGCGTGAACGGCCTCGGCTACGGCGACGCCAAGGTGGTGGCGGCCATCCGCAAGCAGGCCGGCCAGCTCATCCACGCGAGCAACCTCTTCCATACCGAACCCACGGCATTGCTCGCGCATCGCCTCGTCTCCGTGGCCTTCCCGGCCAAGGTGTTCTTCGCCAACTCGGGCACCGAGGCCTGGGAAGGGGCGATGAAGTTCGCGCGCAAGGTGGGCAAGGCCGCGGGCCGGACCGAGTTCGTCTGCTTCGAGCGCGCCTTCCACGGGCGCACGATGGGCGCGCTCTCCACCACCTGGAACCCGAAGTACCGCGAGCCCTTCGAGCCGCTCGTGCCCGGGGTCACTTTCTGTCCCTGGAACGACCTCGCGGCGGTGAGGGCCGCGGTCACGGACCGGACGGCGGCGGTGATGATCGAGCCCGTGCAGGGGGAGGGCGGGATCCGTCCCGCGCCCCCCGACTTCCTGCGGGGGCTGGCCGAGATCTGCCGGGAGCGGGGGACCCTGCTCGTCATGGACGAGGTCCAGTGCGGCCTCGGCCGCACGGGCCGGATGTTCGCCTTTCAGCACGCCGGGGTCGTGCCCGACATCCTCACGCTCGCCAAGCCGCTCGGCGGCGGCCTCCCCATGGGAGCCATCCTCATCAAGGAGGCGCTCGCCTCCGCGATCGCGGTCGGCGACCACGGCAGCACGTTCGGGGGGAATCCGGTGGCGGCGGCGGCCTCGCTGGCCGTTCTCGACCGGCTGACCGCTCCCGGCTTCCTGGAAAAGATCGAGAAGAAGGGCCGCTCGCTCCAGCGCGGGCTCAAGAAGCTTCAACGCACCCATCCCCACGCGATCGCGGAGGTGCGGGGGCTGGGACTCATGGTCGGCATCGAGTTCCACGGCGAGGCGGGGCCGGTGATGAAGGGCCTGCGCGAGCGGGGCTTCCTCGCCACGAAGGCGGGAGACAAGGTGCTGCGTCTGCTCCCGCCGCTGGTGGTGAAGTCGGGCGAGATCCGCGCGTTCCTCGCGGCGCTGGAGGAAGTCCTGAAGGCGGGAGCGGGCCAGAGACCCGCGGAGGGAGTCAGAGTCTAGATGAAGGTGAAGAAGGTCGTGCTCGCGTACTCGGGGGGTCTCGACACCTCGATCATCATCCCCTGGATCAAGGAGAACTACGGGGGGGCGGAGATCGTGGCCTACTGCGGCGACGTGGGCCAGGGGGACGACCTCGAGGCGGTGGGACGCAAGGCGCTGCGCACCGGCGCCAGCAAGTACGTAGTCGAGGACCTGCGCGAGGAGTTCATCCGCGACTTCGCGTTCAAGGCCCTCTCCGCGGGCGCGGTCTACGAGGACAACTACCTCCTGGGCACCGCCCTCGCCCGGCCCCTCCTCGCCTACCGCCAGGTCCAGTGCGCTCTCCGCGAGGGAGCGGACGCCCTCTCCCACGGCGCCACCGGGAAGGGCAACGACCAGGTGCGCTTCGAGGTGACCTACGGCGCCTTCGCCCCCCACCTCCACGTGATCGCCCCCTGGCGCGAGTGGACGATCCGCTCGCGCGAGGACGCCCTCGCCTACGCGGCCGCCCACGACGTGCCCGTGGACCAGTCGCCCCGCGACCTCTTCAGCCGCGACGGCAACCTCTGGCACCTGTCCCACGAGGGCGGCAACCTCGAGGACACCTGGAGCGCGCCGCTCAAGGAGATGTTCAAGCTCACCGTGGATCCCCAGGATGCCCCCGACACCCCGCAGGTCGTGGCCCTCGCCTTCGAGGAGGGAACACCCGTCTCCCTCGACGGCACGAGTCTGGGACCGGTGGCCCTCGTCGAGAAGCTGAACGAGATCGCGGGCGCGCACGGCGTGGGACGCCTCGACCTCGTGGAGAACCGCCTGGTCGGGATCAAGTCGCGCGGCGTGTATGAGACGCCCGCGGGGACGGTCCTGCACCTCGCCCACCGCGAGCTGGAGCGCCTCGTCCTCGACCGCGACACCCTGCACTTCAAGCAGGCCGTCTCCGTGCGCTACGCCCAGCTCATCTACGACGGGCTGTGGTTCTCCGCCCTGCGCGAGGCCCTCGCCGCCTTCGTGGACGAGACGGAGAAGGAGGTCACGGGCGAGGTGCGGGTGAAGCTCTACAAGGGACGGGCGGAGGCGATCTCCCGTCGCTCGCCGCGCAGCCTCTACCGCCAGGACCTCGCCACCTTCGGCGAGGGGATGGCCTACGACCACCAGGACGCGGCGGGGTTCATCCGCCTCTTCGGGCTGCCGGAGCGGGTGCGAGCGCTGACCCGCGACCGCATCCCCGTGGACGTCAAGGCGGTGGAGGTCACGCAGGCCGTCCATCACCCGGAGAAGGCGCGGCGGTGAGCACCGGCGTCACCGCGCCCCAGGGCTTCCGGGCCGCCGCGGTCGCCGCGGGCATCAAGCCGGACCGGCTGGACCTCGCCCTCCTCGTGGCCGACCACGCCTGTGCGGCCGCGGGGCTCTTCACCGGCAACCGCGTCCAGGCCGCCCCCGTCCTCGTCTCGCGCGAGCACCTGCAAGGCGGCCGGGCGAGGGCGGTGGTGGTCAACGCCGGCTGCGCGAACGCGGCCACCGGCGAGGCCGGCTTGCGCGACGCCCGCGACATGGCCGCTGTCACTGCCCGCGCCGTCTCCTGCGCGCCCACGGAAGTGATCGTGGCCTCCACCGGGGTGATCGGGGTGCCCCTGCCGATGGCCAAGGTGCGTGCGGGGATCGAGCAGGCGGCGGCGGCCGTGTCCCGCAGCGGTGGAGCCCAGGCCGCTCGCGCGATCCTCACCACCGACACCCGGCCCAAGGAGGTGCGGGTGCAGGTCCAGCTCTCCGGCGGGGCCGCCGTCATCGGGGGCATGGCCAAGGGGGCGGGCATGATCGCCCCCAACATGGCGACGCTCCTCGCCTTCTTCACCACCGACGCGCTCGTGGAGGCCGGGCCCCTCCGGCAGGCGCTCCGGGAGTCCGTCGGGGAGAGCCTGAATCGCATCACGGTGGACGGCGACACCTCCACGAACGATTGCGCGGTGATCCTCGCGAGCGGCGCGTCCGGTACCGCGGTCAAGAGCGAGGGCCGCGATTTCGAGATCTTCCGCAACGCGCTCGTCGACGCCGGGCGCCAGCTCGCCAACCTGCTCGTGCGGGACGGTGAAGGCGCGACTCGTATCGCGGCGGTCGTGGTCGAGGGCGCCCTCACCGCCCTCGACGCGGACCGGATCGCGCGCGTGGTCGCGGAGTCCCCGCTCGTCAAGACCGCGCTCCACGGGGGCGATCCCAACTGGGGGCGCATCCTGGCCGCAGTGGGCCGGAGCGGGGTCGAGCTCGACCCCGACCGGGTCTCGATCTGGATCGGCGACGTCTGGGTGGCCGAGAACGGTCACGCCCGCACCTACGACGAGCCCACGGCGGTCGCGGCCATGCAGGAGGACCCCGTCCGACTGCGAATACGGCTGGGCGAAGGCTCGGCCACCGGCTGGATGTTGACCTCCGACCTCTCCCGCCAGTACGTGGACATCAACGCGCACTATCGGAGCTGATCCGTGAAGCTGTGGGGCGGCAACTACACCACGGATCCGGACGCGGCCTTCTGGGAGTTCAACCGCTCCTTCCCCTTCGACCGCCGCCTCCTGCGCGAGGAGATCGCGGCCTCGCGGGCCTATGTCCAGGCGCTGGGAAGATGCGGAGCGATACCGAAGGAGGACGCGGACAGGCTGTACGAGGGACTGGCTCAGGTCCTCGCGCGCGTCGAAGCGGATCCCCGCGCGCTCGAGATGGACACAGAGGATGTCCATAGCTTTGTCGAGACCCGGCTCTCCGAGGTCGTGGGCGAGCTGGCCGGCCAGGCTCACCTCGGCCGCAGCCGCAACGAGCAGGCGGTGACCGCGCTGCGCCTCTTCGTGCGGGCGGCCATCGACCGCCTGCGCGAGGGCGTGCGCCGGCTCGTGGAATCCCTGGTCGCCCAGGGCCTCGCCGGAGCGGACGCGGTCATGCCCGGCTACACCCACACCCGCGCCGCCGAGCCCATCACCTTCGGTCACCTCCTGGCCGCCCACGCCTGGGGCATGGTCCGCGACCACGAGCGCCTCCGCGACGCCCGCGTTCGCGTGGACGTGCTCCCCCTCGGCTCGGGAGCCCTCGCGGGGACCGTCCTCCCCCTCGACCGTGAAGCCCTGGCCCGCGAGCTCGGCTTCGCGGCGGTGTCCGCCAACGCCCTCGACGCGGTCACGGACCGCGACTTCGCCGCCGAGTTCGTCTTCGCCTGCGCCCAGCTCCAGACCCATCTCTCGCGCCTGGCCGAGGAGCTCATCTGGCTCGCGGGGCCGGAGTACGGCTTCTTCGACCTGCCCGAGGCCTTCACCACCGGGTCGAGCCTGATGCCCCAGAAGAAGAACCCGGATGCCCTGGAGCTCGTGCGCGGCAAGGCCGCCCGCGTGGACGGGGACCTGCTGCGGCTCCTCGTCCTCATGAAGGGACTGCCCGCGGGCTACCAGAAGGACCTGCAGGAGGACAAGGAAGCGGTCTTCGATGCTGCGGACACGGCCATGGGCTCGGTGGCGGTGATGACGGGCGTCGTGTCGGGCCTCCTCCCCCGGCCCGAGACGATGGCCCGGGCCGCCGCCGGCGAAGGGATGATGGCCGCAGGCCTCGCGGTGGCCCTGGCCCGCGAGGGCATGCCGTTCCGGAAGGCCCACGGCCTCGTGGGCGCGCTGGTGGCAGAGGCCCAGAAGGCCGGCGCGTCGCTGCGGGAGACGGCGGCAAGGGCGCTCGTAAGCGTCTCCCCCGTCGTGGCCTCGCGCCTGAACGCGCTCTTCGACCCCGCGGAGGCGGTCCGGGCCAAGGCCACCCCCGGCGGCACCGCTCCCGCGGCGGTCCGGGTGTCGCTCGAAGCCGCCCGCGCGCGCGTGCGGGGCGCTCCCTAGCGTCCCGCGCCCTTCACCCTCCCTCGCCGAGCAGCTCCTGGAGCCGAGCGTGCCCCTCGCGGCTGATCGGGACACGCGTGCCGTCCTCGAGTATCGCCACCCGGCTGTTCTTCGCGTAGAGCTCGACGGAGCGGATGCGGTCCAGCCGCACGAGGAACGAGCGGTGCAGGCGCACGAACACCGCCGGATCCAGGCTGTCGGCGAGGGCGCCCATCGTCTGGGTCTTGAGGTACGTCTTGCCTTCGCTGCGCAGGGCGACGTAGTCGTCCTGGGCCTGGGCGTAGTCGAGGCGATCCACCGGGATCACGTGGACGCGGCTTCCGTCCTTGACCACCACCCGTCGGGCGTACTCGCCCGCGGGGCGCGCGGCCTGGGCGAGCACGGCCCCCTCCGGGCGCCGGGCCACCCGAGCCCGGGCCGCCTCCAGGGCTTCGCGCAGGCGCTCGGCCCGGAAGGGCTTCACCACGTAGTCCACCGCGTGCACCTCGAAGGCGCGGACCGCGTAGCTGTCGTAGGCGGTGACGAACACCACCGCGATCCCGGGGTCGATGAGCTCCAGCACCTCGAAGCCGTCGAGCTTGGGCATCTCGATGTCGAGGAAGATCGCCTGCGGCTTCAGCTCCGCGGCCGCCTTCACCGCCTCCAGGCCGGTCGCGCACTCGCCGAGGATCCGCACGTCGGGCGAGCGCGCGAGCATCTCGCGCAACACCGCCCGCGCGGGCTCCTCGTCGTCCACGATCAGCACGTCGATCACGGTTCCCCCTCGGCGGGCAGGACGACGGTCACTCGAAAGCGGTCCGGGTAGCGCTGCGCGTCGAGCCGCGCCTCCTCACCATAGCGCGCGCGGAGCCGCTCACGCACGTTCGACAGGCCGAGCCCGACGCCGGGGCGAGCGGGCGATTCCGGATCGAACGGGTTCTCGACGAGGAGGCGGAGCGTCTGTCCGTCGGTGCTCGCCTCCAGCCGGAGGACGCCACCCTCCGCACAGGTGGCGATCCCGTGGCGGATCGCGTTCTCCACGAGGGGTTGGAGCAGGAGGGGAGGAAGACGACACGTCTTGCCCCGTTCGTCGACGGCCTCCTCGACGGAGAGCCGGGGCCCGAAGCGGAGGCCCTCGATCGCCAGGTAGGTCCGGGCCACCGCCAGCTCCTCCTCGAGGCGTACGCTGGGCCGATCGCCCAGGGCCAGGCTCTTCCGGAAGAACTCGGCGAGGAGGATGCACATCTCGCGGGCCCGGGCGGGGTCGCTGGTGGTGAGCGCGCTGATCGAGTTGAGGCTGTTGAAGAGGAAATGGGGATGCACCTGCGCCTTGAGCGCCCTGAGCTCCGCCTCGCGCGCGTGAACGGCCAGCTCCAGGGACTGCTGCTCCGCCCGCCGCGTGGCCTCGACGGCGAGAAGCGTGTAGTGGAGGGATGCGGCAAGGAGGTAAAGCAGTGCACCGACCGCGAGCAGGCCGGGGACGTGCAGCCGGTAGAGCCCGGGCAGGCCGGGCTCGGGACGATACGCGGCCAGGAGGCGGGCGAGCTGGGCGCCCACGTAGACCCAGGCCAGGGCGGCGAAGAGGGCGCCCGCCCCGTGGGTGGCCACGAGACGCGAGAAGGGGGTCTCGCCCACGGGAAGCGTCCGGCACACGTACCAGACGGGAAGGAGAAGAGCGAGGGCGACGAGGGCGAGGGGCACCGCGAGCAAGGTCGCGGGGAGGAGCGGAAGGGCGTTCGGCTCGCGGGTGAGCAGGCCCGCGACCGCCGCGGCCAAGGGCAGCGAGGCCGCGGAGTAGGCGAGGACGCGCCGCCGGTCCGCGAGGATCGGATGCACGTCAGTGGCCGACCGCGACCCCGCCCATGACCGCGTAGCCGCGTACGACGAGCCGAGGGGCCTGCGCCGATTCCACCGGCGGGGGGGTCTTCTGCACGAAGCCTCCCATGAAGGGCACCACCCTTCCCTCGACGCTCCAGTCGGTGGGGACCTTGAGGTCGATCCCCCCCCAGAACGCCACCACGTCGAGGGTGGCGGACGGGGCGACCATCGTGCACTTGCGGAGGTCCAGCTCCACTCCCCCCATCACCGCGGTGATGTAGCCGCCCCGGAAATCCGAGATGCGGAGGGTCCGCTTGCAGCCTCCGAGGAGCACGAGCTCCGAAACGAACGGGGTCGCGGAGGGTGCGGAGGCGGGTGGACGGGGCCGCTCGACCGCCTGCCACAAGAGGAGCCCGCCCCATCCGACCAGCATCAGCGGCCAGGCCCGGGCCCAGCTGAGCACGCTCAGGAGCTGGAACAGCCCGCCCGCGAGAAGGAGCGCCATGCCCACCGCGCGCTGACCATCCTGCAGCGGCTGGCGTACCTTGACGATCCCGATGCCGATGAGAAGGAGGGGCCAGAAGCGGCCGAAGCCCTCGAGGTTGAGGATGCCCGCCTGGTCGAAAGTCAGGAGGAGGCCGATCGCGATGAAGACCATCCCCACCGCCAGCCGCCCCTTGGGCCCCTCCGTCGTCGGCGTGGGGAGGGTCGTCACGAGGCGCCCCCCCCGAAGCCGGCGCCCCCCGTCGGGGTGCCGTCATCCGACGAACGGTTTCTCTGGGCCAGGGCCTGGGTCACCAGGAGGAACCCGGCGAGCACGAGCAAGACGGGCCAGGCCTGGGCGAAGCTCCAGGGGACGCGGCCCAGATTCTGGAGCTGGAGAAAGACGCCGATGCCCGCCATGAACAGTCCGATCACCTGCTCCCCCGCGTCCTTCGGGACGAGGAGGAGCGGCAGCCCGCCCGCGACGAGGAGGACCGGCCAATAGAGGGAAAAGTAGCCGAACGGCACCTTCTCCAACGAGGACGCCGTCGCCGGCTTCCCCGAGGACAGGAGGCTCACCGTCGACCCCGTGTCTTCCGTCGTGCCGGACACCTCGAACTCGAACAGCGAGAAGCCCCAGGGCGTGGCGCGGGTGATCCCCTCAAGGCGCACGTAACGGCCGCTCGCGGCCACGTCGAGCTCCTCGATCCCGCCGTGGCCGTCCGTCACGTCCTTTACCGTGGTCCAGGCCGAGCCGTCGCTCGAGACCTGGATCCGGTACGCGGTGGCGTAGGCCTTCTCCCAGCTGAGCCGCACCCTGGTGATCTCCGCGGGAGCGCCGAGGTCGATCGTGATCCACTCGGGGTCACGGAACGCCGAGGACCACCGGGTCTTGGGATTCCCGTCTACCGCGTAGCGCGCCGGGTGACGCGACACCGCCGGCCCGGCCAGGTCGATCGCTCCCTGATCATCCAGGGTGAGGAGCAGGCCCGCCGCGATGAAGAGCACGCCCCAGACCACCTTCGAGACCCGCGCCTGCAGCCTTGCCCGGGCGGTTTTTTCCAGCTTGCTTGCCATCGGTCTCCCTCTGTCCAACAGTACGAGAGGGCGCCTTCTCCTGTCACCCGGGGATCGGCGAACGGTGGCCGGGGGTCGGTAGACGGAGCCCTCCATCCTTGACAAGGCCGTGACCCAGCCCGGAGACTGGCCTCGTCGATGTCGCGATGGCCCGCCCTTCTCGCGGTGACGCTGCTCGGCGCCTCGTGCCGCGGCGGGGGCGGGGCCGGCCGCGCCCCCGCGGAGTCCCGGCTCGAGCCGGTGGTTCTTGCGGTGCCGATGCCCGCCGCCGATGGCCGCCTTCCCCTTGCCGCCATCTTCCCCACCGTGGGCCGATACGCCCTGTCGGGGATACAGTCCATGAACGGTGCGCGCCTCGCGGTCGAGGAGCTGAATCGCCGCGGGGGAGTGCACGGGCGCCGCCTGAACCTGCTCGAGTACCCGACCGGCAGCTACTTCCTCGACGCCCGGCAGGGCGCGGCCCTGGCCGCCGCGGCGGGCGTCCTCGCCATCGTGGGCTCCACTTCCAGCGAGCTGTCGATGGCGATCGCCGGAGAAGCGGAGGCGAATGGCCTCGTGCAGGTATCGAACGTTTCGACCGCACAGGACCTGACCTGGGACCCCGCCACCGGTCGCGACCGTCGGTTCGTCTTCCGCGTCTGCACCCCGGACGTGGTGATGGGCGCCCAGCTCGCCGCTTTCGCCCGCGACCGGCTCGGGGCCCGGCGGGCGGCCGTGCTCTACGAGGTCGGACGCACCTACAGCGCCAAGCTCGCCCGCAGCTTCCTGGAGAGCTTCCGCGATCCGGGCGGAGGTCGGGTGACCGCCGAGTTCTTCTACCTGACCCTCGAGACCGAGTTCCGCAGCCAGCTCCGCGCCGTGCAGCAGTTCCGACCGGACGTCGTCTTCATCCCGGGCTCCTTCACCGACGCCTCGCTCGTCGCCCTGCAGGCCGAGGGCCTGGGACTGCGAGCGACGCTTCTCGGAGCCGACGGATGGTCGAACCCGCTGCTGTTCAAGCGCGGCGGTCCCCGCCGCCCCGCCTACTTCGCCGACCTCTGCCCACCTCCGATCGCGTTCGATGAACGGTACCGACAGGAGTTCGGCCGGGAGGCCGAGGGCTGCCGGGCCGCGCTCGCCCACGACGCGGTCGAGGCGTTGGCCACCGCCCTCGCGTCCCTGGGTCCGCTCACCGACGCCCAGCTCGGAGCGGGCCTCGCCGAGACGCGGCGGCGGCTGCGGGACGCGCTCACCGCCGCCGATTTCCGCGGCCAGACCGGGCGGATCCGGTTCGACGAGCACGGCGACAGCCGCCGCGGTGTCGCGATCCTCGCCGTGGAGCCGGGGCCGGACGGCCGTCACGTGACGCGCCTCTTCGCCCGCTTCGGGGAGAGCTGAGGTGGGCCGGCTCGTCGAGGGCCTGCGCGACCTGAGCCTAAAGGCCAAGGTCACCCTCACCCTCACCGCCGTTTTCGCCACGATCGGAGCCGTCTTCCTGGTCTTCCTGCTCCCGTTCCTGCGGGAGCAACAGGAAGAGCTCCTGGAGAAGGACAAGCGGCTCCTGGCCACGCTACGGAACAGCTACGAGCGGAACTTCATCTACGACCTGCTCAGCGAGAACCGGGAGGCGCTCGCCATCCACCTTGCGGACCTGGCCGCGCAAGAGGGAGTGGTGTGGGCGCGCATCGAGTCGCCCGAGGTCGATCTCGGGGCCACCGCCGACCGCCGAACCTTGCGGCGGCTCCTGGGCGACGCGGTAGAGCCCTTCGAGCGCGAGGAGACGCTCGTGCTCCTCGTCCGTGAAGAGGGCCGCGCGGACCTCGTGGGGGCGGGGGGCCGGCCGCTCTTGCCCGGGCGCGAGGTCGGGCGCGAGGCTCTGCCCGCGTGGACGCCAAGCTCGGGGAGAGACTTCGAGCCGACCCGCTGGAACGGCCTGCCCGTCCTGCATTTCTCCGCCGAGCTGCAGGCGGCGGGCCAGCCCTTCGGCCGGCTCCACGTGCTCTACTCCCTCGCCCACATCCAGCGGAGCGAAGCCCTCACCCAGACGCTCTTCTACGGCCTCGTCGGGACCGCTTTCGTCCTCCTCCTCCTGCTGCTGAACCTGCTGATCTCCCGAATCGTGCTCACTCCGGTGCGCCGCGTGCTCGACGCCATGTCCAGGGCCGCCACCGGCGAGCTCGAGGTTCGGCTGCCCGTCCATTCCCGTGACGAGATCGGCACCATGGCCGACTCCTTCAACCGGATGGTGACGCAGCTCGAAGCCTCCAAGCGCGAAGTGGAGGACTACAGTCGCAACCTCGAAGGGCGCGTGGCCGCCCGCACGCGGGAGCTGGCCACCGTGATCGCCAACGTCGCGACCGGCGTCATCTCGCTCGACGAGCGCGGACGGGTCAAGACGTTCAACGAGCGGGCCGCGGAGATCCTCGCCCTGCCCGCCCTCGACGCCATCGGTCGCACGCTGGAGGAGCTTTTGGGGGAGGGAGAGCTGCGCGGGCTGGCGCGGCTGGTGGCGCCGGTGAGCGAGGGCCGGGCCCCGCGTCAGGAGGCCCAGCTCATCTGCCGGCTCCCCCAGGGCCGGCGCACCCTCTCGGTGGTGGCGAGCGCCCTCGCCGCCGAGGATGGGCACCGCGCGGGCACGGTGGTGGTGTGCGAGGACCTCACCCACATACTCGCCACCCAGCGGCTCGAGGCCTGGAAGGAGGCGGTGGAGCGGGTCATCCACGAGATCAAGAACCCGCTCACCCCCATAGGCCTCGCCGCCCAGACCCTCAAGACCGCGCACGGGGGCGACCCCGCCAAGTTCCAGGCCCTCTTCCCCTCCGCCATCGACATGATCCTCTCGTCCGTCCGCGCGTTGAAGGACTTGATCTCCGAGTTCGCGCACTTCAGCCGCTTGCCCAAGGTCCGGCTCGCCCGATTCGACCCCAACGCCCTCGTCCGGGAGGCCCTCGCCCCCTACGAGCGCGCGGGGCCCACCGGGGTCGCCTTTCGTATGGAGCTGTCTCCTTCCTTGCCCGAGGTCGAGGCCGACGCGGAGCAGCTCAAGCGCGTCCTGCTCAACGTGGTCAACAACGCCCTGGAGGCGATGGAGGGGCGCGCGGGGGAGATCGTGGCGCGCACGGAGACGCGGGACTCCGTGGTCGTGATCTCGGTGCGGGACGAAGGGCCGGGCATCGAGGACGTGGAGCGCATCTTCGAGCCCCACTACACCACCAAGGTGAAGGGTACGGGCCTCGGCCTCGCCATCGCCCGCCAGATCGTGGAAGAGCACGGCGGCCGCATCGCCGTGGAGAGCGAGGTGGGGCGCGGGGCGAGGGTGACGATCGAGATACCGGCCGCTCCGGACCTGTCCACGGCCGGTCGCGCCTGATGGGTTACCCCACCGTAGACCCGCGGTCGCTCCGACCGGTGCCAATAGGTGGGCTCGCCTCTCTTTGCGGTCCGCGCAGCTCGAAGCGAGCACGGCTCGTCCACTCTCGGACCGGCCCTTCCGTGCGCCACAGGTGAAGGGCAGTGGCTTCGAAAGCGGCGGGCAGGTCCGCCGGCACCGAGGCTCCGATGCGCGCCTTCTCGCCCGCGGAGAGGCGGCCGTAGACGAGGCTCAAGTGAGGAAGGAAGTCCGGGTCCGGCCGGCGGCCGAACACCTCGGCGGCGCGGACGTGGGCCGCGCGCAGGGGCATCGCCGGGTCGGCCTTGACGTACAGGCAACGGAAGTACTCGTCACGCCCCTCGACGTCCCGGAGTGGCACGCGAAGCCTGGAGAGCTGGTTGGCCAGCGCCTGCGCCCGCGGGACGAGGTCCGCCTCCTCCCCGGGCAGGCCCGCGAGGAGCGTGACGTGGGGAACGAACGCGGTCGTGCCCAGCCGCGCCGCGAGCCCGGAGACGAGCCTGGTCAGGCGCTCCTCGCTCGCCCCTTCCGGCATGAGCCAGATCGAGAAGCCGTAGCCGCGTCCCTTCGTCTCCACCTTCCGGCCCTTCCGGCCCTGACCACGACTCCCGAGCGTCAGGCCGCCGCTTCGACCAGGTCCGCCCGCTCCGGGGAGGAAACTGTCGCCGTCCGCGTCCGCGCGACCAGCACGTAGATCGACGGCACCACGAAAAGCGTGAACAGCGTCCCGATGATCATGCCGCTCACGAGCATGATGCCGATGCTGTTGCGCGCGCCCGCGCCCGGGCCGGTGGCGAGGACGAGCGGGAAGTGCCCGACCACGGTGGCCGCGGTGGTCATCAGGATCGGCCGCAGCCGCGTGCTCGCGGCCTCGACGATCGCCCGCAGCTTGTCCCGCCCCGTCTCCTGGAGGTGGTTCGCGAACTCCACGATGAGGATCCCGTTCTTGGCGACGAGCCCCACCAGGGTGATGAGACCGACCTGGCTGTAGATGTTCAGGGTGGTGAGGCCCAGGAAGGAGAAGAGCAGGGCCCCGGAGATGGCCAGGGGCACCGAGCCCGCGAGGATGATGAAGGGATCGCGGAAGCTCTCGAACTGGGCGGCGAGCACGAGGTAGATGAGGATGCCCGAGAGCAGGAAGGTGGCGAGGAACTTGGCTCCCCTCGGTGCGAAGCTGGCGCGACTCGCCCGCGTAGTCGACGGTGAAGCCCTTGGGCAGGATGACGCGGGCCTCGCTCTCCAGGAAGCGCAGCGCCTTGTCGAGCGAGACGTGGGGCGGGATCACGCCCTGGATGCGCACCGCGTTGAGCTGCTGGAAGCGCTTCAGCTCGCGGGGCTCGGTGGAGGTGCGCAGGGTGGCGAAGGTCGAGAGCGGCACGAGCCTGCCCGCGGGACCGGTCACGTGGATCTCCGCGAGCTGGTCCGGGGTCAGCCGCTCGCTGCGCTTGACCTGGGGGATGACCTTGTAGCTGCGCCCCTGGATGCTGAAGCGGTTGACGTAGTCGCCGCCGAGCAGGGTCGCGAGGTCCTGGCCGGCCCGGCTCAGGTCGACCCCCAGCGAGCGCACCTTGTCGCGGTCGAAGACCACCTCCGCCTGCGGCTGGTCGAACTTCAGGTCGGCGTCGGCGAACATGAACAGGCCGCTCGCGAAGGCCTTCCCCACCAGCTGGCCTGCGAACTCCGTGAGCTGCGGCGGCTCGGCGGTGGAGGCGATCACGAAGTCCACCGGGAAGTCCCCGCCCCCGGGAAGGGGGGCGGGGGTCATGGGGATGACCCGGACGCCGGGGATCGTGGAGAGCTTGCCCGCCGACTCCATCAGCAGCTGCTCCGTCGTCTTCTTCCGCTCGCTCCACGGCTTCGTGACCATGCCCCCGAAGCCGCCGGTGGGACCGGTGATCTGGAAGATGCTGTCCGTCTCCGGGAACGAGTGGTAGACGTCGTAGATCTGCGACGAGAAGAGCTTCGTCTGATCCAGGGTCGAGTTCGCGGAAGCCTGCACGATCCCGAACACGACACCCTGGTCCTCGATGGGGGCCAGCTCCTGCTGCGAGAACATGTAGAACGGCACCGCGAGCAAGACCACGATCGCCCACAGGGTCAGCACCACCGGCCGCGCGGCGAGAGTGCCCTTGAGCATGCGCGTATAGGTGCGCGCGTACCACGTCGAAGTGCCGGTTGATCATGCCCGCGAAGCCCCGCTCCGTGTCGCCCGCGCGCAGGAGCCGGGATCCCATCATCGGCGACAGGGTGAGGGCCACCACCCCGGACACGATGACCGCGCCCGCGAGGGTGAAGGCGAACTCGCGGAAGAGCGCTCCCGTCAGGCCGCCCTGGATGCCGACCGGCGTGTAGACGGCGGCCAGGGTGATGGTCATGGCGATGATCGGCCCCACCAGCTCCCGGGCGGCGTCGATGGCGGCGCGCAGGGGCGACTTGCCCCCGTGGAGATGCCGCTCGACGTTCTCCACCATCACGATCGCGTCGTCCACCACGAGCCCGACCGAGAGCACGATCGCGAGAAGGGTGAGCAGGTTGATGGTGAAGCCGGCCGCCATCATCAGGAAGACCGCCCCCAGCAGGGACACGGGAATGGCCACCACCGGGATGAGCACGGAGCGCGGCCGAGCCCAGGAAGAGGAAGATCACGACCACCACGATCAGGAGGGTCTCGGTCAGGGTCTTGAGGACCTCGTCGATGGCGTCCTGGATGTAGCGGGTGGAGTCATAGGGGATCCCGGCCTTCATCCCCGCCGGGAGCTGGGCCTGGATCTCGGGCATGGCCTCGCGGACCTTGGCGATCACCTCCAGCGAGTTGGCGGTGGGGAGCACCCAGATGCCCATGAAGGTGGCCGTCTGCCCGTTGAAGCGCACGTCCTCGTCGTAGTTCTCCGCCCCGAGCACCACGTCGGCGATCTCGCCCAGGCGGACCACGACCCCCTTCTCCTCCTTGACCACGAGCTCGCGGAACTCCTCGGGCGTCTTGAGGTCGGTGTTGGCCACGAGGTTCACCGACACCATCGACCCCTTCGTCTTGCCGAGGGCCGACAGGTAGTTGTTCCGCGCCAGGGCCTCCCGGACGTCGGAGGGTGCGATGCCCAGAGACGCCATCCGGTCCGGCTTGAGCCAGATGCGCATGGCGAAGGTCCGGTCGCCGAGGATGTCGGCGCGCTGCACCCCGTTGATCGCGGAGAGCTTGGGCTGCACCACGCGGGTCAGGTAGTCGGTGATCTGGTTCTGGTCGAGCTCGGCGGAGGAGAAGCCGATGTACATCGCCGCGAACTGGTTGTCCGCGGTCTCCAGCTCGATCACCGGCGCCTCCGCCTCCGGGGGGAGGTCGTTGCGGACCTGGGCGACCTTGGCCTGGATCTGGGTGAGGGCGGCGTTCGTGTCGTAGTTGAGCTTGAGGTGGACGGTGATCGTGCTCACCGACTGGGCGCTCGAGGATTCCAGGTAGTCGATGCCGTCGGCGCTCGCGATCACCCGCTCGAGAGGAGTGGTGATGAAGCCGCGCACCAGGTCAGCGTTGGCCCCCACGTACGCGGTAGTGACCCGGACCACCGCGATGTCGCTGCGCGGGTACTGCCGGACGCTCAGGGAGCGGATCGCCTGCAGCCCCGCGATCAGGATGACCAGGTTGACCACGATGGCCAGGACCGGCCGCTTGACGAACAGGTCCGTGAGCTTCACTTTCCACTCCCCTGCCGATCAGCGCTGCGCATCAGTTGTCCTCTGGCTTCGGCGCCGCGTCGTTGGCGGGCTGGACCTGGTTGTTGACGCGGACCGCGGCGCCGTTTCGGAGCTTGAAGGCGCCCGAGGTCACGACCTCCTCGCCGGGCGCGACCCCGGAGAGCACCGCAACCTGATCGCCCCGGCCGGCTCCGAGCTTGACGAACTGCTGGCGCACCCCGCGATAGCTCTCGCCCTTGGGGTCCTTCAAGTCGGTCACGACGAAGACCGAGTCGCCGTAGGGCGCGTAGCTGATCGCGGAGGCGGGAAGGGAGGTGACCGCGGCGCGGTCGGCGAGCACGACCTCGGCCTTGACGAACATCCCGGGGCGCAGCTCGCCCCGCGGGTTGGCGAGGGTGGCCTGGACCTGGACGTTCCGCGTCCCCTCGTCGACGATCGAATCCACGGCCGTGATCTTGCCGGCGAGCTCGGGACCCACACGGCCCTCGAGAGCTATCGCGGACCTCCCGGCCGACCTTGAGCTGCGCCACGTCCTGCTGGGGCACGGAGAAGTTCACGTAGATGGGATCGAGCAGCTGCAGGGGCACCACCGCGGCCGCCGCCCGTGAGGTACTGCCCGAGGTTGACCTGGCGGATGCCGAGGATGCCCGAGAAGGGCGCGCGGATCTCCTTGCGCTCTATGGTGGCGCGGATCTCCCCCACCCGGGCGTCCGCCTGCTTGTGCTCGGCGGAGAGGCGGTCGTAGTCGGACTGGGAGACGATACCCTGGTCGAGCAGGCCGCGGGCCCGGTCCAGGTTGAGCCGCGCGAGGTCGCGTTGCGCCTCGGCCGCGGCGAGCTGGGCCCTTTCCTGCCTCGCGTCGAGCCGCACGAGCACCTGCCCGGCCGCGACCGTCCGCCCGGAGTCGAAGGTGATCGCTTCCACGATGCCGGGCAGGTCCGCGCTCACCGTGACGCCCTGGACGGGAGCCACCGTCCCGATGGCCGCGATCGTCGCCGGCCATTGCTCCTGCCTGGCCACGATCGTGGTCACCGCCTCCGGCGGGGGCTGGAACGAGGCGGCCATTGCCGCGCCTGCCTGTATCTGCCGGAACTTGATGGTCCCGATCGCGCCCAGGAACAGCGCCACCGCGACCAGCATCACGACCATCCGCTTACGCATTGGGGTCTCCCTTTGCCATGCCCATAGACGATGCAGCACTGAACTATGATCGGTAAAAAAACGTCAATCGCCGCCGCGCAGGATCTCGAGGAGCCGACCGAGGTCGTCCTGCTGCTTCGCCGAGAGGCGGGAAAACAGCTCTCGCTCCGCCTTCTCGAGGGCCCGCATGCCGGCGGCGTAGCGCGCCCGCCCATCGGCGGTCAGCTCCGCCCGCACGGAGCGCCGATCCTGCGGGTCGTCGATGCGCCGGACGAGCTTGTCGGCCTCCAGGCGGTCGACGAGCTGGGTGATGTTCGAGCGCACGCACGCGAGGCGATCGGCCAGGGTCCGGAGGGGAAGGGGCTCACCGGCGGCGACGAGCTTGGAGAGGGCCCCCAGCTTGGCCAACGACAGCCCGAGTGGCTCGAGCGCCGCCTCCAGTCGGGTCTCCGTCGCGTGCAGCGTCCGGATCACCTCCACGGCCAGCGAAGGCGACGCCAACTCGTTCATGGCTGCATTATGCAGCGCCCGACAGAACTCTGTCAAGCCCCGTGTTAGGGTTCGACCGAAGGGACGATGCAGGTCCTCGTGGGCACGAGCGGCTACAGCTACAAGGAGTGGAAGGGCAGCTTCTACCCGGAGGAGCTGAAGCCCGCGGAGATGCTGCGCTACTACTCCGAGCGCTTCCCCACCGTGGAGATCAACAACACGTTCTACCGGATGCCGGACAAGGACCTGCTCGCGCGCTGGGTCGAGGAGGTCCCGGCCGGCTTCACGTTCGTGCTCAAGGCCCCGCGCCGGATCACCCACGTGCAGCGGCTCTCCCCCGATTCCGCCGACTCGGTCTCCTACCTGTTCACGACCGCAAGCGTGCTCGGCGAGCGCCTCGGACCCGTCCTCTTCCAGCTCCCCCCGTTCCTGCGCAAGGACGTGGGGCGCTTGCGGGCGTTCCTGGAGCGGCTGCCCGCGGACCGCCCGGCCGCCTTCGAGTTCCGCCACGAGACGTGGTTCGACGACGAGGTGTACGACGCGCTGCGGGCGAAGGGGGCCGCCCTCTGTGCCGCGGACACCGACGACTCCGGCGAGGAGGGCGCGCCGGTCGTGCCCACCGCCTCCTGGGGATACCTGCGCCTGCGACGCGCCGACTACGCCGACCCCGACCTGGGCACGTGGGCCGACCGCATCCGTGCCCAGCCGTGGCAGCGCGCGTTCGTCTTCTTCAAGCACGAAGAAGCGGGGAAGGGTCCCGCCCTGGCCGCGCGCCTGCTCCGCCGACTCGGGGCCTGAGGCCCGGAAAGCTACATCGTCTCGGCCAGGAGCGCCTCGAGCGTGGCGCGGTCCAGGCCCAGCGACTGCTCCACCAGGGGTCCCTTCTTCAGCACCGGCTCGGTGTCCTCGTAGGTCGGCTTTTCGTGCCGGTAGAGGAGCCCGATGGGGATCCGCTCGCCCCACTCGAGCGACTTCGGCAATGCCGCGAGCAGATCGGTCGGATCGTAGCCGGGGTCGTCCTCGAGCCTGTAGACCCGCTCCTTGAACCAGGGGTAGGTGTTGATCATGTTGAAGGTGACGCAGGGGCTGAACACGTCGATCAGGGAGAACCCCTTGTGGTCGATGGCGGCCGCGGTGAGCCTGGTCAGGTGCTTCTGCTCCGCGGAGAAACCCCGCGCCACGTAGGTCGCGCCGGAAGCCAGGGCCAGGGCCAGCGGCTGCACCGGCCTTTCCACGTTTCCGCGGGGCGTGCTCTTCGTCTTGTGGCCCTCGGTGGTGGTCGGCGAGGCCTGGCCCGTGGTCAGGCCGTAGATCTCGTTGTCCATCACGATGTAGGTCAGGTTCAGGTTGCGGCGCATGGCGTGGATGAAGTGGCCCATCCCGATCCCGTATCCGTCGCCGTCTCCGCCCACCGCGATGACGTGCAGGGCGTGGTTGGCGAGGGCGGCGCCCGTGGCCACGGGCACGGCGCGGCCGTGGAGGCTGTGCACCCCGTAGGTGCGTATGAATCCCGGCAGGTTCGACGAGCAGCCGATGCCGGAGACGATCAACACCTCGTGGGAGGGAATGCCCAGCTCGAGGATGGCTTCCTTGATCGACTTGAGCACGCCGAAGTCGCCGCAGCCCGGACACCAATCGGGATGGACGTCGGACTCCAGGCTCTTGAGGGTCAGCTCGGCAGTGGCCATGGTCCCTGGTCTCTCCTTCGCTAGCGTGCGGCGTGGGGGCTTCCCACCGGGGAGTGGGCGCCGTACATCGATCCCGTGTCCATGCCGATGATGAGCGTGCCCGCGGGGGCTCCGTCCGCCCGGTTCACCAGCTCCACCTGCCACACCGGCTCGTCGTAGCCGTTGGCCTTCGCGCGTTCGAGGCGCCCCGGGCGCGTCTTCTCCTGCATGTGGATGCGGATGTAGTGGTAGGCCATCTCCCGGGCCTCGTGCTCCTGGACCTGGAGGTCCGGCGCCCGGCCCTCCAGGAAGGCCTGGACCCGCTGCGCGATGTAGGCGGGCTCGAAGGGCTCGCCGTCGTACCGCGTGAGGACGTGGTCCACGGTGAACCCGCTCTCCGCCCTCAGGTGGCGCGCGAACTGGCCACTGAAGTTGTTCTCGACCACGATCGTGCGCCGGCAGCCCTTCAGGATCGCGGTGGCCTCCGCGGCGTGGAACGGGTGGAGGTACTTGAAGTGGAGGTGGTTCGCGGTGGTCCCGCTCCTCGTGAGCTGGGCGGCGGCTTCCTGGACGACGCTGCCCGTCGAGCCCCAGCTCACGAGGGTGACCGTCGCTCTGTCCGGCCCTTCCAGAGCCGGCGCCTTCAAGCGGGCCCGGACCCCCTCCATCTTGCGCATGCGCTTCTCGTGCATCTTGCGCCGGATGGCGGCGTTCGTGTGCTCGTCGCTGATGAGGATGCCCTTCTCGTCGTGGTCGTCCGTGCCCGAGACGTGCACGAGCCCCGCGAGGCCGGGGCGCGCCCGCGGAGAGACGCCCGACGGGGTCAGGGCATAGCGCTTGTAGCCGCCGTTCGCCTCGTCGTCGGGGTGGAGGGCGGTGACCCATTCCCCCCGCTCGATGGGGACCTTCCCCGAGATCGTTTCCGGGTCCACCGTCGATCGGTGCTCGCCGAGGAGCAGGTCGTAGAGCACGATGACCGGGAGCTGGAACGTCTCCGCGAGATTCAAGGCTTCGACCGCGGTGTGGAAGCAGTCGGTGGCGTCCCGCGGCGCGATGATGACGCGCGGGAAGTCGCCCTGCGACGCCCCGATGGCCTGGTTGAGGTCCCCCTGCTCCGACTTGGTGGGGAGGCCGGTGGAGGGACCGCCGCGCTGGACGTTCACGATCACCACCGGCGTCTCGATCATGCCCGCCATCCCGATGGCCTCGCTCATGAGCGCGAAGCCGCCCCCGGAGGTGGCGCACATGGCCCGCACCCCCGCGTGCCCGGCCCCGATGGCGAGGTTCACCACCGCGAGCTCGTCCTCCGCCTGCTTGACCAGCACCCCGCACTTCTCGCTGTGAGCGGCCAGCCAGTGGAGGATGAAGGAAGCGGGGCTCATGGGATAGGCCGAGTAGAACTTGCAGCCCGCCGCCACCGCCCCCAGGGCCGTCATCAGGTTGCCCGTCACCACCGGCCGCCGCTTGCGGCTGAAGCTCCATTGGCAGCCCAGGGCCGGCACCGTGCGCGCCGCGTACTCGTGGCCGGCACGGAGCACGCCGACGTTCTGGTCGATCACTTCCTGGCCCTTCTTCTTGAAGGTCTCGAGGAGGATCTCGGCCGCCACTCCCACGTCGAAGCCGACGAGGTGCAGCAGCGCCCCCAGGGCCGCCGTGTTCTGCATGACGGGGAGCAGCTTGCCCAGGGACGCGGTCATCTCGGGCACGGGCAACGGGACGAGCGTGACCCCGTCGCGCACGAGCACGGGGTCGCAGTGGAGGCGGGCCCCGTTGAAGACGATCGCGCCGCCCGGCTCCACCTCGTGGGCGTGGCGCTCGATGCCGTCCTGGTTCAGGGCGACGAGCACGTGGAGATGATCGCCGTGGTTGTCGACCTTCTCTTCGGAGAGCCGCAGGCGCAGCCAGGTGTGCCCGCCCCTGATCAGCGACTGATAGCTGTTGTAGGTGAAGAGGTGGAGACCCGAGGCGGGCCGCGGTGCGGGCGAGCGTGTCCCCCGTCCGGTCGAGCCCGTCGCCGGCGGCTCCGGCAATTCCGATCGTGATCTCCGTGGCCATCGCGTCTGCTCCTTCAGTCTTCCTCGCCGTCGAGGGTGGGGAACACCTGGACGATCTCCGGATTCAGGGCCTGGAGCACCTCGCAGAGGCCCTCCAGGCTGTCGCCGTCCGGCACCTTCCAGGTGGCGGTCACGCGGTGGTCGCCGTCGGCGGAGGGCGGTCCCATGCCCTTGATGTGTCCCATGTGCTCGGCGACGAGGTTGGCTTTCCCGGGTTGGGTTTCGACCACGATCCTGGCAACGAGCATGGGCGTCCTCCGGCGTCGCAGGGTTCCCCACCTGGGTCGGCGGTGCGGCCCCGAGGGCGGGGGCGAAAAGAGTCAGCGCGGGCCTGCCCGCGCGGGGGCGCGCAGGTGCGGCAGCAACGCGTGCGTCGCGGTCGGTTGGCCCGGCAACCTTCACCTCGATTCTCACGACGAGGTTGGGCGGAGCCTACGCCCCCGGGGCGGGAGGGGTCAAGCGGTTTCGGGTCGATCGAGCTGATTGGCGCAGTTGCGCTCGCGAAGGACGGTGAGATCGTCGCCGGGCGGGCTGACTCCGGGCCTACTCGAAGGACGTCGACATGCCTCGCACCGTGATGGACGCGGTGGCGGCCGCCAGCGAGCGGTCGGCGCGCCGCAGCCGGACCGTCACCTGGTAGTCGCCGGGCCGGCTGTACGCGTGCATGGCCGAGAATCGCCGGGCCATCTCCATCCCGGGCTCGAACGGCGGGCAGTCGGACTCGTGCGCGCTCTTGTTTCCGTCACCCCACTCCCACTCCAGCCCCGGACAGTAGTAGTCCTCGCCCTCGTCCCCCCCCACGAGCTCCGCCACGAGCAGGACGTTCACGGGAGACATGGCGACGCGCGGGGTGGCGCGAAGGTCCAGGCGCGGCTTCTTGGCCTTGGGCTCGCCGGACTGCCCTGGCGCCGCCAGCGCCAGGAGGAGCAAGGGGACCATGGGAAAACCGAGCCGCATGTCCGCACCCTCCAGGGGGCCCTCGCCCCACTGCATCCCCTCAATGCAACCCCTGGGCCGAAGTGGGAAGGGCGTGATCCAGCGCACGCCGAGCCCGGGGGCCCGGCCGCTCGTGCGTGTCCCCGGTCGCGGCCAGGTGCTTGCCCAGTCTGGCTTTTCACTCCGGGGGTCCCGTGGTCGACGAACCGTCGAGGGCCGGCGACCGCACCCGTGTCGTGGGGTGTACGCCACCACTCGGGCGAGAAAGTCCAGAACCAGGACGCCCGGAGGCCGGACAGTCAGTCGACCATCAGCTCCGTGAGGCGGGCGAGGGCGCGAGCGAGGTCGGGCTTTGCCGTCAGGACCTCGGCCAGCGCGTCGTCCTTTCGACTCCGCATGCGCTCCGGCACGCTCGTGATGGTGAAGCGCCCGATGTCCAGACCGTCCTCCACCTCCGGCCAGTCGAGGGGAGTGGAGACGAGCGCGCCGGGCACCGCGCGGGCGGAGAAGGGGGCGGCCAGGAGCTTGCCCTGGCCGTTCTGCAGGAAGTCGATGTACACCCGTCCGCCGCGCCCGCCGGGGTTGCGCACGGTGGTCGCGATCTCCGGAAGTCGGCCCGCGGCCACCCGCGCCACCAGCTCGCCCAGGGTCTTGGTCTGCTCGAAGGTGCACTGGCCGCCCAGGGGCAGGAGGACGTGGAGACCCGTGGACCCGCTCGTCTTGACGAACGAAGGCACGCCGATCTCGTCGCTGAGCGCGCGCAGCTCTCGCGCGACCCGGACCACCTGGACGAAGGGCGCCCCCTTGGGGTCGAGATCCAGGATGCACCAGTCGGGATGGGGCAGGTCGGTGATGCGGCTCGCCCAGATGTGCAGGGGAATGGTTCCGAGATTGATGATGTAGAGGAGAGACTCGACTCCGTCCGCGATGAAGTAGTCGATCTCCCTCTGCGCGTGCTCGCTCCAGATGCGCTCCGTGCGCACCCAGCCGGGGGCGAAGCCGGGGGCGTCCTTCTGGAAGAAGCTCTTGCCCTTGATGCCGTCGGGAAAGCGCGTGAGGACCAGCAGCCGGCCCCGAAGGTAGCGCAGCAGCCAGGGCGAGATCTGGCGGTAGAACTCGATGAGGTCGCCCTTGGTGTAGCCCTCTTCCGGCCAGAAGACCTTGTCGAGGTTGGTGAACGGCGCCTTGCGCTCGGCCGCGGCCTTGACCGCAGGAGCGGGCGGGGGCCGCGGGGCCAGCGGCGCCTCGCGCTCGCGTCGCTCCTCCCGCCGGCACTCCTCGGGGCCCTTGTCGTCGCGGAAGCGCAGGAAGACCGGCTGTCGAAGCAGGTGGTCTTCCGTCCATTCCTTGTAGCGCACCTCGCACACGAGGCGCGGCTCCACCCAGACGTGCTCCCTCCCTTTCGGCACCGGCCCCGTGCAAGGCGGGTGGGGGCGGCGCAGGGCCTCGAGCCGCGCGCGCGTCTCCCGGAGCTGGCGCGCGTCGAAGCCGCTGCCCGCCCGGCCGGCATAGACGAGCTCGTCCCCCACGTAGTCCGCGAGGTGGAGCGCCCCGAAGCCGCTGCGCTCTCCGCCCGGCTCGGTGAAGCCCACCACCACGAAGTCGTCCGTGCGGTCCACGCGGATCTTGAGCCAATCGGGGAAGCGGCCGCCCCGGTAGGGCGCCATCGCCCGCTTCGCCATGATCCCTTCCAGCCGCAGCCGGCTCACCTCCGCGTAGAAGGCCTCCCCCTGTCCCTCGATGTGATCGACGTAGCGCAGGGGCCCGGCCCGGGGGAGGACCTGGCGCAGGAGGCGCTTGCGCTCGAGGAGGGGCAGGGGCCGGAGGTCGAAGTCCTCGAAGCCGAGGAGATCGAAGACGTAGAGGCTGGCCGGCAGCTCGAGGGCCGCCCGCGCGATGTCGGGCGTCCTCTGGAGGAGGGCGCGCCGCTGCAGGCGCTGGAAGCTGGGGCGCGCCTCCTCGTCGAGCACCACCACCTCGCCGTCCAGCACCAGGTGGGAGAAGGGCAGCCCGGAGACCGCGCGCGCCACCTCCGGGAAGACCGCGGTGCTGTCGTTGCCCTTGCGATAGAGGAGCCGCGCCCCGTCGTCCTCGCGCGCGGCGAGCACGCGGTAGCCGTCGTACTTCAGCTCGAAGATCCAATCGGGGTCGGTAAAGGGCCCGTCGCGCGTCTCCGCGAGCATGAGCTTGACCGCGCCCGCCTCGACGCGGGTGCGCGGCGCTCCCCGCCCCTCCAGCTCCTTCCGCAGCGCCTCCGCTCGCGCTCCCCCCTCCCGCCGCTCCGCCCGGGTCTTCTCACCGGGGCCCGACTTCTTCTGCGCCATGGCCCACCGATCGTATACCGCCGCTGCCGGTGGCCCGCCCCCCCGCGTCACATGCGGCGGGGCGTGCGCTTGCGCTATCCTCCTAGCCCAGTGCCGAGAGGGGGCTCCAAGGACGACTCGCCGAAGAAGGGACCGCGGGAGGAGGACGTCCTCCGTACGGTCAAGGTCCCCGCCGCGTTCGCTCCCGCCTTCACCGCGGCCCAGGACTACGTCAGCCGGTATTTCCAGGACCGCGTCGAGAACCCGGAGCAGGGCACGATCTCGATCTCGGGCGAGCGGTACATCCTGGTGCGGGCCGCTTCCATGTCCGTGGAGTTCTTCGACCTCGTGCGCTCCCTCTACCAGGACAAGGGGCCGGAAGAGGCACGGACGGTCGCGAGCAACCTGCTCTTCGATACTGCCCACGCGATCGGCAAGGCGGACGCCCGGGTCTTCCGGGAGAAGATGGGAGTGACCGACCCCATCGAGCGCCTGTCCGCCGGCCCCGTGCATTTCGCCTATTCCGGCTGGGCGTTCGTGGACATCCTTCCCGACTCGCGCCCGTCCCCCGACGAGAGCTACTTCCTCCTCTACGACCACCCGTTCAGCTTCGAGTCCCACGCCTGGCTGAGCCACGGCCGCACGAGCCCCGCTCCCGTCTGCATCATGAACGCCGGCTACTCCTCGGGCTGGTGCGAGGAGAGCTTCGGCGTCCCCCTGGTGGCGGTGGAGACAGAGTGCCTGGCCGCGGGCGGCGAGCGCTGCCGGTTCATCATGGCCCCTCCCTCGCGCATCGAAGAGCACCTGGCGCGCTTCTGGCGGGGGGCCGGCGAGGCGGAGGCGCCCCGACGGCCGGCCGCGGTGAGCGTGCCCGAGTTCTTCCACAGGAAGCGCCTGGAGGACGACTTGCGCCGTCACCAGGAGAAGCTGGAAGAGCGGGTCAAGGAGCGCACCGCCGACCTCGAGGCGGCGAACGAGCGGCTGCGAGCCGAGATCGCGGAGAGGAAGGCCGCGGAGGACGCCCTGCGCGCCTCCGAGGACCGCTTCGCGCGGGCGTTCCGGCTGAGCCCCGCCGCCATCACGATCAGCGCTCTCGAGGACGGGCGCTACCTGGACGTGAACGAGAGCTTCGTGCGCTTCATCGGCCATGCCCGGGAGACGTTGATCGGCCGAACCTCCCTCGAGCTAGAGCTCTGGTCCGATCCCTCCGAGCGGGACCGTCTCGTCCGCCTCCTGATGTCCGGCGAGCGTGTCTCGGAAGTGGAGACGGCGTTCGTCACCGCCGGGGGCGAGCGGCGCCAGGTGCTGATCTCCGCGGACGTGATCGAGCTCTCCGGCCGCCGCTGCATCCTCGCCCTCCTCCACGACGTGACGGACCGACGGCGGGCGGAAGAGGCCCTGCGCCTGGCCCAGAAGATGGAGAGCCTGGGCGTGCTCGCCGGGGGCATCGCCCACGACTTCAACAACCTGCTCGCGGTCATGCTCGGCCACAACGCGCTCGTGCTCTCCAAGCTCGCGGAGGGCTCGGAGGAGCACCGTCACGTGCTGAAGGCGATGGCGGCCGCGGAGCGCGCGGCCGTCCTCACCAAGCAGATGCTCGCCTACTCCGGCCGCGGACACTTCGAGATCCGGCCCACGGACCTGAATGAGCTCGTCCGCCAGAACGTGAGCCTGCTCGGCGCGGCCCTCCCCAAGAACGTCGCCCTCGCCGGCCGCTACGACGAGGCCATCCCCCCCATCGCCGCCGACGCCGGCCAGCTCCAGCAGGTGGTGATGAACCTGATCATGAACGCCTCCGAGGCGATCGGCCCCAAGCCGGGGCAGGTGACGGTGTCGACGGGAGTGCGCGACATCCTCCCGGGGAACCTGAGCGTGCGCAGCCCCACCGGCGAGCCGCTTTTTCCGGGACGTTACGTGGCCCTCGAGGTGCGCGACGACGGAGCGGGCATGGACGAGGTGATGCTCTCGCGGATCTTCGAGCCCTTCTTCACGACCAAGAGCACGGGCCGCGGCCTGGGCCTCGCCGCCACCCAGGGCATCGTGCGTGGCCACCGCGGCGGCCTCCGCGTGGAGAGCGCGCCGGGCACGGGGACGACCTTCACCCTGCTCTTCCCGGCGAGCCTGGAGAGCTACGACGAGCGCCGCGCCCAGGCCTCCGCCTCTCCCCGCGACCTCGTGCTCGTGGTGGACGACGAAGAAGCGGTGAGGGAGGTCATCAACTCCGTCCTGGAGGGGGCCGGCTTCGACACCCTGGTGGCCCGAGACGGAGCCACCGCCGTCCAGCTCTTCCGCGAGAACGGGGCGGATATCGGTCTCGTGCTCCTCGACCTCTCCATGCCCGGTTTGTCCGGCGAGCAGACCTTCGAGGAGCTGCGCCGGCTGGATCCCACCCTGCGCGTGCTCCTCTCCTCGGGCTACTCCGAAGCGGAGGCCACCCGCCGTTTCGTGGGCCGGGGCCTGGCCGGCTTCATCCAGAAGCCCTACCGCCCCGAACAGCTCGTGGACGCGGTGCGCCGCGCCCTCAAGGGCTGAAGTCGCCGCTCGTGGAAAGGGCTTGCGGATCCGGAAGTCTGGTGCCACATTGGGCGAGAAGACTTCCAGGCGATCCATCCTGGTGAACAGGAGGCGGTCATGCCCTTCACGAGCCCCGGTGGAACACCGCGCTACCCCACGCGCGCGGAGATCCGGAACGACGAGGCGGAGCTGGCCCAGGCCATCTTGAGCGGCGTCGTGTCCCGCCCCGAGCAGGCCTTCGGCGAGTACTTCGAGGGCCGTCGTGCTTCCTGCGCCCTGGGGGCGGCCTACGAAGGCATGTACGCACTCCCCCGGGAGGCGGGGGGCATCCGTCCCCGCCATCTCGAGCGGCTCTTCGACTGCCTGGAAAACACGCTGCGCTCCTGCCCGGAGGGGTGCAAGAAGAGGCTGGCCCTGGGCGCGATGATCCTCCACCTCAACGACGACCATCACTGGACGCGGGAGAGCATCGCCCAGTGGGTGGCGCCGCCCGCGGAAGCGAGGGCGGAGAAGAGCTAGTCGAAAAGCCGGTCCGTCGCGCTATTTCCCTTCGTGCGCGATCGTCAAGTGATAGCCGTCGGGATCGTCGACGGAGAAGCTGCGCTGTCCCCACGACTGGTCCTTCGGCCCCTCGGTGAGCGCAAACCCCGCGTCCTTCACCCGCTTCGCGAGGGCGTCCACTTCCTGCGTGGTCTCGCACCAGACGCGCACTCCCTCGCCCTTCTTGCGGTTGCGGCCCTTCGCCCAGTCGTCCTGGGACAGCCCCAGCTCGGAGACGCCGGCGAGGAGCATCACGCCCCGAAGCTCACCATGGTCGGAGGTCCACCGCTCCTTCACGACGAACCCCAGCGCCTCCGTGTAGAAGCGCAGGCTGCGCTGGAGGTCGTCGACCGTGAAGCTGGGAGTGATCGAGCGCAGACGCAGGGACTCCGGGCCCCGGCGCAACCTGAAGGCGCGGGGGGCCGGGCGGGCGGGGCGGGCCTTTCGGCTCGGGGACGTCTTCTTCGTGCGGGCGGCTCGGGTGCTTCGAGGTTTGCGCGTCGCCATCCGGGGCTCCTTTCGCTCGCTTCTACCCTACCACCGTCCGGCCGCTGCGTCGGGCGGTCAAGGCGCCTACGATCGCCTCTCCGTGGAACCGGCCGTTCTCGATGAAGATGCGCCCGGTCTCCCGCCCGGAGACCACGGAGCCGGCCATGAACAGGCCGGGGACGTTCGTCTCGAACGTCGCGGGATCGAGCTCGGGCTTGAGGGTATCCGGATCCACGCTCACCCCGGCGCGGCGAAAGAGGTCGGCATCCGGGTGGTAGCCCGTCAAGAGGAAGACGCCGTCCGCGGCCAGCTCCTGCCGCCCGCTCGCGCTCTCCACCACTACCACGCGGGGACGGATCTCGACCACGCGGGTCCCGAAGCGGGCGGCGATCGCCCCGTCCTTGATCCGGTTCTCGATGTCGGGCTTGATCCAGTACTTGACGGAGTCGGAGAGCCGTTCCCCCCGGTGCACGAGCGTGACCTCCCCCCCGGCGCGGACGAGCTCGAGGGCCGCGATGGCTGCGGAGTTCTTTCCCCCCACCACGACCACTTTCTTGCGGTAGAAGGGGTGTGGTTCGTCGTAATAGTGAGAGACATGGGGCAGGTCTTCGCCGGGAACGCCCAGGCGGTTGGGATGGTCGTAGTAGCCGGTGGCGACCGCGACCGCGGCCGACCGTCGATCGGCACCGGACCGCAGGCGCACGCGGAATCCCCCGGCTTCCCGTTCGAGGTCACGAACCTCCGCGCCGAAGGCGATCCGGAGGGCGTAGGTGTCGGTGACGCGCCGGTAGTAGCGCAGCGCTTCCCATTGCGTGGGCTTCTCGTAGGGCGTCACGAAGGGAAGTCCGCCGATCTCGAGCAGGTCCGGTGTCGTGAAGAAGGTCATGTTGCGGGGGAAGTGGAAAATGGAGTTCACGAGGAGCCCCTTCTCCAGCACCTCGTAGTCCAGGCCGGCCTGGTGCGCGGCGATGGCCACCGCCAGGCCCGCCGGCCCCGCCCCCACGATCACGAGATCGCGCTTCTCGTCGGGCATCCGGCGATCTTAGCGCGGTGCGGCGCGGAGTGGACGCCCCAAGCAATTGTTACCTCGAACCCGCCAGGCCCAAGATGTTGGGGCCACGTTTCAAGGCAACCCGTTCAAAATCAACAAGTTGACGCAGGGGTGTAGAATCGCAGCATGTCAGCACGCTCGATCGGTACCGGCACGCTCTCTTTCGGGATGGTCTCCATCCCGATCCGCACCTACTCGGCGGGGGAATCCTCGGCCGCGGTCTCTTTCAACCTGCTCGACCCGAAGACGAAAGCCCGGGTGAAACAGCAGTACGTCAACGCCAACAGCGAGGTGGTGTCTCGCGACCAACTCCTCAAGGGCTACGAGTTCTCCAAGGACCAGTACGTGACGTTCACGGAGGACGAGCTCAAGGCGATGGCCCAGGAGGCGCAGAAGGCGATCGAGATCACGGAGTTCGTCCCCGCCGCCACCGTGGACGCGATCTACTACGACAAGCCCTACTACCTCGGGCCCGACAAGGGCGGGGAGAAGGCCTTCCGCCTGCTGAACGAGGCGATGAAGAAGACCGGCCGCGTCGCCCTCGCCAAGTGGGCGGCGCGCGGCAAGCAGTACCTGGTGATGATCCGCCCCAAGGACCATGGGCTCGTCATGCAGCAGCTCCTCTACGCGGACGAGGTGAAGCCCATCTCCGAGGTGCCGGTAGGAGACGCGGAGATCAAGGAGCCCGAGCTGAAGCTGGCGATGCAGCTCATCGACCAGATCGCCTCCGACGAGTTCCACCCGGAGCACTACGAGGACGAGGTCCGGAAGCGCTACCACGAGGCGATCCAGAAGAAGGTCGAGGGCCAGGAGGTCACGGCCGCCCCCGAGGCGCCGCGGGCCCAGATCATCGACCTCATGGAAGCGCTCAAGGCCAGCCTCGCCGCCAAGGGACAGGCGGCTGCGGCCAGGTCCTCGGCCGCGGAGGCGGAGAGCGAAGCCGCCACCGGCACCGAAGGCCCGAAGCGCTCGATGCGCGCTCCGGGAGCGCGGCGTGCGTCGCCCGGCGGCCGGTCCAGCAAGGGCTGATCGCCCCGCCATTCGGCCTTCCCTCATCGCCATGAAGGATTCGCTCGCGCGGGTTTCCCGCGACGTCGTCGCCTGCGAGCGTTGCCCGCGCCTGCGCGCGTGGTGCCGGGAGGTGGCGCGGGTGAAGGTGAAGCGTTTCCGCGATCAGGAGTACTGGGGAAAGCCAGTGCCGGGCTTCGGCGATCCGCAGGCGCGGCTGCTCGTGGTGGGGCTCGCCCCCGCCGCCCATGGCGGCAACCGCACCGGCCGCGTCTTCACCGGCGACCGCTCCGGAGACTTCCTGTTCGCGGCCCTCCACCGCGCCGGCTTCGCCAGCCAGCCCACCTCGGTGGCGCGTGGCGACGGCCTCCGCCTGCGGGGGGCCTACGTCGCCGCCCTCGCACGTTGCGCGCCTCCCGCGAACAAGCCGACGCCGGGGGAGATCGCGAGCTGTCGCGAGTACCTGGCGCGCGAGTGGACGGCCCTCGGCGAGGTCCGCGCCGTCCTCGCCCTCGGCCGCGTGGCCATGGACGGCTTCCTGGCCATGCTCCGGGGGAGCGGACGCATCCCCGCCCGCGGCCGGCTCGCCTTCGGGCACGGGGTCGCCCACGACCTGGGACAGGGACTCCGGCTGTTCGCGAGCTACCACCCCTCCCAGCAGAACACCTTCACGGGCAAGCTGACGCCGCGCAAGATGGACGCGGTGCTCGCGCTCGTCAACCGGCACCTGGGCGGAGCGAGGGCTTCGTGAAGCGCTTGGCCGGGCCACTCCTTTGCCTCGGGCTCCTCGCCACCCCTGTCGTCGCCGAGGTCCGCTCCGGCCGCTTCCCGTCGCCGAGCCTCGGCCGCGACGTCTCCTACGCAGTGGACCTTCCCCCCGGCTACGCGACCGGAGACCGCCGCTATCCCGTCGTCTATGCCCTGCACGGGCTCTTCGAGAGCCCCGCCTTCTGGGAAGGGCGCGGCCTCGCCGACGCCCTCGCCCGCCTTCGCGGGCGCGGCGGGTTCCCCGAGTTCCTGGTGGTGGCGATCGAGGGCGACAACTCGTTCTACGTGAACGGGCCCGCCGGCCGCTACGAAGACGTGGTCACGCGCGACGCGATCGCGCACGTCGAGAAGACCTATCGCGTGACGCCGGCCCGCGAGGGACGCGCCCTCTTCGGGGTGTCCATGGGCGGGTACGCCGCCCTGCGCATCGCCCTCTCCCATCCCGCGCTCTACCGCGCCGCGGCCACGCACAGCGCCATGCTTCTGGAGCGCATGCCCACAGCCGAGGAGGGCGCGGGGAGGGGACAGATGGCCGCCTTCCACCGGGTCTTCGGCGATCCCATGGATCCCCGGCTCTGGGCCGAGAACGATCCCCTGGAGCTCGCCCGGAAGGTCGACCCGAAGGCGGCCCCTTCGCTCTACTTCGACTGCGGGACCGCGGATCGCTACGGTCTGGCCGCGGGCAACCGTGAGCTGCACCAGCGCCTGAGCGAGCGCGGGATTCCCCACACCTTCGCCCTCAACCCCGGCGACCACGGGTACGATTACGTCCTCGCCGTGATCGAAGACAGCCTGCGCTTCCTGGCCAAGGCGCTCGGGGGCGGGGCGGAGAAACGGCCATGATGGGTCTGGCTCTGATCTTCCTCGTCGCGCAGACAGCACCGACGGCCGAGGCATCGCCCCGTGCCGCCATTACCATACGAACCGTGGGCGGCCCGGGGCTCAAGATCTTCTACCTGAACGCCCCCTGGGGACCCAACACCTTCGCGGCCATGGAGAGCCCGGGCAACGGCTTCTACAACCGGCGCACGTGGCCCTTCGCCCGGCTGGAGACGACCCGCCCGATCTCGATCGAGGGAACGACCGTTCCCGCGGGAAACTACGCTCTCGTCTTCCACCCCAACACACCCGACGACAAAGGCATGGGCCTGGAGCTGCGGCGGCTGAGCGTCCCCGAGTTCCTCCAGCCCGGAAACGTCATGACCCCCACCCCGGAAGGGCCGACCGTGTGGCGGGGCAGCGTCCGCTTCGAGCGGGCGGAGGAGACGGAGCCGGCTCTCCGGATCGATCTCGCTCCGCACATGGCGGGGACGAAGCTCGTCGTTCGCTACGGCGACCGCCGCCTGGAGCGCGACCTCACGTACTGATCAGGAACATCGGCACGCGGCGGGCCCGATCGGGCACCGCCGCGCGAACGGGGTCTACTGCTTCTCGAACACCTGCACGTTGTGGACGGGCTTCCCCTGCGGGTTGCTCCCCTTGACGGTGATGGTCAGCGTCTTTCCGTCGGCGGACACCACGCGGGTGTTCGTCGTGGTCACCTTGCCGCCCTTCTTCATGATGGCCTCGGTCGTCGTCGCACCGAGTCGCTTGAGGGCGACGACATCCACCTCCGGGTTGCCCGTGACCGGGTTGTCCTTGCCATCGAAATTGCCCGTGTACCCCCAATGCATCGGGCCGCTGGGAGCCTCGCCGTCGACCGTGACCTTCATACCCGGTCCGGCCGCCTCGTACTTCAGGGTCACGGCCTTCGGCGCCGGACCCGGGTCGTACTTCGACTGCGACACGTTGAGCTTCCAGGTGCCGAAGAGGGGATCGCTGGACTGCGCGTCGCTCGTAGCGGCCAGCATCATCACGATTGCCGCTCCGCCAACCACGGCGAGGGAAACTCGCCCTGCTCTTGCTTGCATGAACTCCTCCACTGTCTTGAAAACAATAGTATAGCACATTCAATAGCAGGTCGGCCCCGGGTCGGACGAAGGGGCCCGGGTCAGCGCGGCGACAGGGGAGTGATCCGGACCGCCACGTCGTCGATGTACGTGACCTCGACGCGCGCGCCGTCGAGCTCGTAGGCGGCCACCTTCACCGTGAAGGTGCCCTCACGGCTCTCGTCCTCGCGCTGCGGCCGCCCGTAGACCGCCTCGATCTCGGCCCGCGTCATGCCCTTGCGCGCGGCGGAAACGGCCCCGGGCTCGTCGGGGACGAGATCCTCGGCCCGACGCGGGGGCCGGGGCCCGAGGTTCAGGAAGTCCACGTACTTCTCGAGCGCCCGCATCACGCCCTCGGGGGTCTGGAAGGCCTCCGGCACGTCCTTCTTCTCGAAGCGGATGTTGAACCGCGAGCCCAGGTCGAGCGCGCGTTCGCGGTCCTGCTCGCGCCGGCGCTCGTTCGCAATTTCGGCCAGGACCCGGTTCTGCTCGTCACGGTACTCGCGCTCCCGACGCAGGCGATCCAGCTCGTGCTTCATCTGCCGTCGCTGGTCGGCGTCGGTTTCCTCCCGGAGTCGGCGCTCGAGGTCGCGCTCCCGGCTCGACTTCGGGGTGATCCGCGGCGAAACCGTGCCCGAGCCGTCTCGGAAGGCGCTGAAGCCGCCCCCCCCGAGCTGGAACTCGATGAGGTCGTCCTTGAGCTTGACCCGGGTCACGGTGATTCGCTGGCCCCGCCGCACCGAGATTCCGCTCTCGCTGATCCGGTTCGCCACCTTGCCGTAGTCCAGGGGGTATTCGCGCTCCGGGTAGACGTCGATCCCGCTCTCGCTGGCCGGCATGTCGAGCAGCACCACCACGTCCCGGCCTTCGAAGAAGCGCCGGAGGGGCTGCTCGACGGAGTCGTCGTCGGCGCCGGCGAGCGCGGCCAGGAGCAGCGGCAGCGCCAGGGTCGCCCCTCGTCCCGCCCCCCCGCTCTTCATGGACTCCCCTCGCGGACGCCCGCCACCCCGAGATTATCGCCGAACGCGGGGTTAGGGCTGCTTCGCCAGGTCGGAGAAACGCAGCGAGCTGAACAGGCGCGCGTACATCGGCTCGTGTTCGGCCAGCTCCTTGGGGTCCACGTACAGCGTGAGGCTCACGTAGACGGCATCGTGCTTGGCGCAGAGCATACGGCGCCGCGCGTGTTGCCCCCCCTCGCTGGTGTCCGCGTCCTGCATGAGGCCGGTCCACCCCGGGCCCTCGACAGGGCGCGGCGGTCCGACCGCGTGGAACAGCTCCGACTGGACGGCGAACCTCTGGACCGCGAACTCCTGCAGCGACCCCTCGGACATCCGGAACGCCGCCGCGAAGATATGGGCGGGCTGGCTGGGGTGGGAGATTTGAATCGACAGCACACTCCTGGTGCTACCCACGCGCCAATCAGGCGGGTGCTCCAGGCTGAAGCCTCCCGTCTTGTGCTCGTATCGGATCCAGCCGTCTTCCGTCCTCACCACGGGCTCGGTCGGCATGCCGTGGTGAGCGTGCTCGCCATGCTCCTGGGTGAGCGCTCCCACGATTGCGATCGCCGTCCAAAGATGGCCCGCTGTCATATCCCTTTCTCCCTTTCTGACGCTCGCCCGCGACGGATCAGGTGAAGAAGCCCTGAGCATATACGGTGGCGCGGGCCACGAGAACCCATGCTCGCTCGCCCGAGCCCGGCGACAGGAACACTGCTGTTCCGTGGCCGTACCTCGGGTACGATGTCCGCCTCGAGATTCTAGAAGGAGCCGACGGTGAACAGTCGCCACGGCGTTCGCGGCGCGTCGATCGGGGTGCTGGCTCTGGTCGCGCTCGGACCCGTGCCCGCGCGTCTCGACGAGGCGAACCCGCGGCCCGAGGACTGGACGGTCACGGAAGCCATGGTTCCGATGCGCGACGGGGTGCGCCTCCACACCAAGATCCTGGCCCCCAGGGATCACAGGGAGCCCCTCCCCTTCCTGATGCTGCGGACGCCCTACGGCATCGTGGAGGTCAAGGATAGACCGGGCCTGTCCCTGAAGACGCTGGCCGACGAAGGCTACATCTTCGTCTTCCAGGACATCCGCGGGAAGTTCGGCTCGGAGGGCGCGTTCGTCATGCAGCGGCCGGCCCGGGAGCCGGGAGACAAGAAAGCCCTCGACGAAGGGACCGACACCTACGACACGATCGACTGGCTGCTCGCGAACGTCGCCGGCCACAACGCCCGCGTGGGCATGCTCGGCGTCTCCTACCTGGGCTGGACGACGATCATGGGCGCGCTGGAGCCGCATCCCGCGCTCAAGGCGATCTCGCCCCAGGCCTCCCCCGCGGACATGTGGCTCGGCGACGACTTCCACCACAACGGCGCCTTCCGCCTCAGCTACGGCTTCGAGTACGCCTACTCGCTGGAGAGCGGCAACGAGAACAAGGACTTCGCCTTCGACCGCTACGACACCTTCGGCTGGTACCTGGCGCTGGGACCGCTGGCCAACGTGAACGCGCGGCTCTTCCACGGGAAGGTCCCGACCTGGAACGACTACGTCGCCCACCCCGACTACGACGAGTTCTGGAAGCGCCAGACCATGATCCCCCACCTGCGCAGCGTCAAGGTGCCCACGCTGAGCGTGGCCGGCTGGTGGGACCAGGAGGACTTCTACGGGCCCCTCGCCATCTACCAGGCGCTCGAGAAGCACGACACCCAGGGCCTGAACCGGCTCGTGGTCGGGCCGTGGAATCACGGAGGGTGGCGGCAAGGGCCGGGCGACCGACTGGGGCCGATCGCCTTCGACAGCGCGACCGGCAAGTTCTTCCGCGACGAGGTCGAGGCGGCGTGGTTCGCCCACTACCTGAAGGACAGGGGGGCCCTCGACCTGCCGGAGGCGCTCACCTTCGAGGCGGGATCGAATCGCTGGCGGCGCTGGGAAGCGTGGCCGCCTGCGGCGAAGACCGAGGAGCGCCGGCTCTACTTCGGGGCCGACCGTACGCTCGCCACGGTGCCTCCCCCGGTGGGAAGCGACGCCGCCTTCGACAGCTACGTCTCCGACCCCGCTCATCCCGTGCCGTATCGGCGCCACCCCATCCAGGCCACGTACTTCCCCGGCGGCTCGCAATGGCGCACGTGGCTCGTGGAGGACCAGCGGTTCGTCGATCATCGCGCGGACGTGCTGAGCTTCGAGACGGCACCCCTCGACGGCCGACCTCGCCATCGCCGGCGAGGTCACCGCCCATCTCTTCGCCGCGACGACGGGGAGCGACGCCGACTGGATCGTCAAGCTCATCGACGTCTACCCCGAGGACAACCCGGAGAACTGGGACCTCGCGGGCTATCAGCTCATGGTCTCCAACGAGGTCTTCCGCGGACGGTATCGGAAGAGCTTCGAGAAGCCCGAGGCGATCACGCCCGGGGCCGTGCTCGACTACTCCTTCAGCCTGCACACCCAGGACTACGCGTTCCGGCGAGGCCACCGGCTGATGGTGCAGGTGCAGAGCACGTGGTTCCCCCTGATCGACCGCAATCCCCAGACCTTCGTCCCCAACATCTTCATGGCGAAGGAGACGGACTTCCGCCCGGCCACGCACCGGATCTACCGCTCCCCGAGGTACCCGTCGCACGTGTCCATCCCCGTGGTTTCCCGCGCTCCGTGAGGTGCGGAGCATGGCTCGCTACGATCTGACGCGGTTCCGGGCCACGCACAACAGCTACTCCGGGGGCGATCGTGGCTCGCTGCCGAGGCAGCTCGACCTCGGCATCCGGGATCTCGAGCTGGACTTCCACGACAACGGCTACGAGCAGCTCGGGGACTATCGGGTCGGACACCTCAAGCCGGGCGTGGAGGTCGCTTTCGGGAACGGCAACCCCGGAACGCTGCTGCTCCGGGACTGGCTGGGAGTGATCGCGTCGTGGTCGGACGCACACCCGGGGCATGCTCCCCTCACCGTGACCCTCGACGCCAAGGACAATCTGACCGACAACGATGCCGGCGGGGACCTCGAGGACCTGAACGAGACCCTCGAGGCCGCTTTCGGGGCGAAGCTCTTCACCCGAGACGGCCGGGACTCGGACGGGGGCTGGCGGGACACGGAGCAGCTTCGCGATCGGGTTCTTTGCGTCCTGTCGGGCCACGGGAGCACGCGGGCGGCCTATCGCTGGGCGTACGGCCGCGATCCGGCGATCGCCGTGAATGCCCGGGGCGACGTCGTGTTGGCCTACCGTTCGACCGCGGGCGACCTCAACTGCTGGACGGGCACGGCGAGCCGCACGGAGCCGAGGATCGACTGGCGCCGCAAAGCCACCTATGGGTTCAGCAGCCTGGGACTTCGCCAACCCGCGGTCGTCATGGACGACGAAGGTTGGGTGGTGGCGGTCCATGCCTTCGCTCCGCCGTTGGGCTTCCAAGGCCCGCTCCTCGAAAGCAGGGTCGGTCGTCTGGAGGAGGACGACCGCATCGCCTGGTACGGGTCCGGCGTGTTCGCGCAGGGCAGCGCCTCCAGCCTCCGCCTCCTGGGCGACAAGGTCGTGGAGGTCCACACCCGGTGGGATGGCCAGCGTCGGCAACGAGTCAGGGGCCTGCTCAATCGCAGGAAGCGGAAGGTGGAGTGGCGGTCCCCGCGCTCGACCCAGGCCCCGCCCTTCGCGCGCGACGAGGCGACCTGGGAGGGTCGAGAGATGGGCTGTGAGGTCGATGCCGCCGGAGTCATCCGCTGCGGTTTCGCCCCGGACCTGCGACCGGTACGGTTCCGACAGCTCGCCTTCGTCGAGGAGCAAAAGGGCGACGACCGGGGCGTCATCAGGGACGCCCTCTTCTTCGCGACCGATGCCAAGGACAAGGCTGCTATCACGGAGGCCCGACGCCGGGGACTGGTCGCTCGGGCCTGGGGCTTTGAAGAGAGCGACCGGACGAGCCCGCCGAGTCCGCCCCCGGAGAACATGCCGGCCACGGACACACCTCGAGCGGCCTGGTATCAGGCCTACATGTCGGGCCCGGAGGTTGCGGTCTAGCTTCCGGTCAGGCTTCGCGCAGGGCCGTGGTGATCGGCAGGCGGGCTCCCCGGAACGCGGGGAGCAGCCCCCCCACGATCCCCATCGCGATCGCAAACGCCATCCCCGTCATCACGATCGCAGGCGTGATGCGGAAGGAGAACGCGATCTCGCTGAAGCTCTGGGTCTGGCCTGTCCCCGTGGAGAACCCGTTCATGGGGTAGGCGAGCAGGACGCCGAGGGCCCCGCCGAGCACGGCGAGGAAGATGGACTCGAGCAGGAACGAGAACAGGATGGCGCCGCGCGAGAAGCCGAGGGCCCGGAGCGTGCCGATCTCCCGCGTGCGGGCGGCCACGATCGCGTACATGGTGTTCATGGCTCCGAAGACAGCGCCCACTCCCATGACGAAGGCCACGAAGCTCGCGAAGTTCCGGAGGATGGTCGCGAGCGGGCCCGCCTGGTCCTCGTAGTACTTCCTCTCCGACAATGCCTGGAGCTGCATCCGGGGCTGGGCCCGGATCCAGCGATCGAGCGCGGGGATGGCGGCCGCGTCCTTCATCCGCAACGCGAGGGAGTTGCTCCCGGAGCCGCGCTGGAAGGCGGCGGCGATGGTGTCGAAGTCGCCCCAGATCTCGCTCTCGAAGGCTCCTCCCTGGGAGTCGAAGAACCCGACGATCCGGAACTCCTTCCTCTCGGCCTTGACCATCTTCCCGATCTGGAGGTCCCGCATGCGGTGGCTGAGCTTGCGCCCCACGATGACCTCATCGAGGCCGGGAGCGAACGTGCGGCCCTCGACGATCTGCACGCGCTCCCGGACCTCGAAGGCCCGGGCCGTGACCCCGCGCAGGGTGACGTTCGTGGGGGTCCCGTCCGCCTTGGGCAGGTTCATCACCATGACGATCTCCCAGGAGGCGAGGGGCTGCCCGTCGGACCCTCGGGCCACGCGGTCGTCCACGATGATCTGGTTGCGGTGCTCGAGCGGGACGCCGGAGGTCAGCTCCGAACCCGACCCACGCTGCACGATGATCGCGTTGTCCGGCCGGCCGGTCGAGCGCAGAGCGCCCTGGAAGCCCTCGGACATGGCGAGGAGGACGGAGAACACCGCGACCACGAGGGCGATGCCGACCACGGCGAGGAGCGTCACCTGCCAGCGGACGCGGACGTTGCGGACGTTGTAGGAGAGGGGAAGGGCCATGGCTACACCGTCCTCAGCATGTCCGTGATGCGCGAGCGGTAGGCGTTCAGGGCGGGCACGAATCCGGCCAGGAAGCCGACGACGAGGGCCAAGGCGAAGCCGACTGCGGCCACGAGCGGCTGCAGGTTGAGGGTGGTGAGTCCGAGACCGGCGAGCATGTTCTTGATGAAGGGGAGGTGGGTGAGCATCCAGAGAATGCCCTGGCTCCCCAGGATCCCGAGCGCCCCCCGAGGATACCGAGGGCGAGGGCCTCCGCCACCACCAGGCCCATGACCTGGGCGCTCGAGAACCCGAGCGTCTTCAGGACCGCGATCTCCGTCCGCCTCTCCCGGATCGCCATGCTCATCGTGTTGGCGGTCACGAGGAGGATGGTGAAGACCGCGGCGAGCCCCACCACGTTCAGGAAGAGGGCGATGTTGCCCGCCATCGACATGAAGCTCAGGGCGAACGCCTTCTCCGTCTCCGTGCGCGTCGGCTTCTCACTGTTCGCGAAGAGGTCGTCGATGGCCTTGCTCACTACGCCCGCCTGGTCCGGATCCGCGATCTCGGAGACGTAGGTTCCCGCCATCACCCGCTGCCCCAGGCCTTCGTAGAGATACTTGAAGTGGAAGAACATCATGCTGGCGTCCGCGCCGGGGTGCCGCGGGTCCGTGTCGTAGATCGCGCTTACCACGAATTCGAACGGGCCATCCGACTTGCGGTACTCGCCGATGAAGCTCTCCAGGAAGAACGTGTCCCCCACCTTCCAGTTGTACTTGTTCGCGAGCTTGCGGCCGATGACGCAGCCGCGCTGGTCCTGCATGAACGCCTGGAACTGGTCGGGAGGTATCACGAACTCCGGGTACATCGTGAAGTAGGGCTCCGCCTCCACCGCCATGTTGTTGAAGAAGTTGCTCCAGTCCATGCCGGAGTCTCCTTCCCCGCCCTCTCCCTCCGCCTTCCCTTCCTTCTTCGCGGGCAGGATGCCTCCGAACCAGCTGCTGATCGCCACCGTCTTGACTCCGGACACCGACCGGATCCGGTTCTCGTAGGCGAGGGGGAGGTCGAACGTGATGGCCACCGCGTGGCGCGTGACGAGGCGGTTGGCGCTCGTGGCCTCGAGCACGGAATCCACGGCGGCGAGCACCGACTGGAGCGTACAAAAGAAGAAGATGCAGATGGCGATCGCAACCATCGTGCTCCCTGTCCGGATCCAGTTCTTCCGCAGGTGCTTGAGGACGTAGGGGAGGTATTTCATCGCATCCTCCTACCGGCTCAGCTCGCCCTTGTCGAGGTGGTACTGGACGTGGGCCTTCTGGGCGGCTCGCGGGTCGTGGGTCACCATCACGATCGTCTTCCGGAACTCCTTGTTGAGGGTGTCCAGGAGGTCGAGGATCTCCTGGGCGCTCTTGGCGTCGAGGTCGCCGGTGGGCTCGTCCGCCACCAGCACCTTGGGATCGGTGACGAAGGCGCGGGCGATGGCCACGCGCTGCTCCTGTCCGCCCGAGAGCTGCCGCGGGTAGTGGTGGGCGCGGTCGGCGAGGCTCACGACCTTGAGGGCGGTCGAGGCCCGCTCCCGTCGCTCCTTCTTGGAAAGGTTCGTGAGCAGGAGGGGCAGCTCCACGTTCTCGGTGGCGCTCAGGACCGGAATCAGGTTGTAGAACTGGAAGATGAAGCCGACGTTGTGGCTGCGCCAGCTCGCGAGCTGGCTCTCGCTCAGGCGGGCCACGTCCGTGCCCGCCACCACCACCTGGCCGGAGGTGGGGCGGTCGATGCCCGCGATCAGGTTGAGGAGGGTGGTCTTTCCGGAGCCGGAGGGACCCATGAGGGCCACGAAGTCGCCCTCGTTGACCTGGAGGTTGAGCCCGTCGAGAACCGGGATCTCCTGGCTGTCCCGTCGGTAGACCTTGCGCACGTCCTTCACGTCGACCATTACCATGGCTGTGTTGCTCATCCCCGCTCCTTGACCCGAACGGTATCGCCGTCCTTCAGCTTCTCCGGCGGACGCTTGATCAGGATCTCCCCCCCGGCCAGACCGTCGCGGATCACCACCTGCCCCTGCCGCTCCACCCCCGGGCTCACCGCCCGCGCCTGCGCCCTGCCCTCGCGCACGAGGAACACCACGGCCTGTCCGTCGCGGGAGACGATCGTCTCCGCGGGCACGAGCACCACCGACGCGGGGGCCGCGGGATCGGCGGCGGCCTTCTTCTCCGGCTCGAGGAAAGTCACCTTGGCGCTCATCTCCGGCTTGAGGTCCTCGTCCTTCTCGAGGATCGTGACCTTGACCTGGACCGTCGCCTTGGTGCGGTCGGCGGTGGGGATGACCTGGCGCAGCACGGACTTGTAGCGCCGGTCGGGAATCGCCTCCACCGTGACCTCGGCGGGCTGGCCGTTCGCCACCTTGGCCACGTTCGCCTCCGCCACGTCCGCCTCCACCTCGAGGGTCGCGAGGTCGGCGAGGGCCACGATGGCCCCGGAAGAAGTGGAGATGTTCACCCCGGGAGGGATGGGGGCGACGCTCTCCCCCACCTCCGCCATCTTCTTGACCACCACTCCCGCGAACGGCGCGCGGATGAACGTGTTCTGGAGCTGGGCCTCCGCGTAGGAGACCTCGGCGCGGGCCTGGGCGAGGGCGGCTTCCGCGATCCTCACCCGGCTCTGCGCAGCCTCGCGCTGGTCCTCGGACAGCACGCGGTCCCGGGCGAGATCGGTGGCCTGGCGGAGCTGGCGCTGGTTCTCCGCGAGGTCGGCCTCCGCGCGCTGCACCGCGGCCTCGGCCCGCTTGACCTGGGCCTCGTAGTCGCTGCTCTCCAGCCGGGCGATGATTTCGCCCTCGCGCACGCGGCTGCCCTCCTCCACGCGCAGCTCGGAGAGGCGGCCCTGGATCTTGGCGGAGACCACCGCCTTGCGGCGCGCCACCACGTAGCCGGAGGCGGTGAGGATGGGCGCGCCCGCGGAGGGCTCGGAGCTGCGGCTGACCGCGGCGGTCACCGTCTCCACCTCTGGCGCGGAGAGCGCCTGCCGGGCGCGGAGCGCGTAGAGGAACGCGAGCCCGAGGAGCGCGGGCACGAGGAGGAGGAGAGGCCAGCGCCACGGGCTGCGCGCGGGCTCGGTGCGGTCGATCTTCAGGGAGGCGAGCTCGCCCTTCAGGTCCGTCACGTGGAGGCTCCTCGATTCAGGGATTACGCTGTCCAGCCTGGTGGAGGTCCGGCTTTTCGGCGAACGGGGCATCCTGGCCGGTGAACGGCGGCCCCCGGCCTGATCACGGTTTCAGTAGTAGAAACGGCCCATGTACTCGTCCATCTGGCGCTTCCAGTACGGCCAGTCGTGGCCGCCCTCCGGCGCCCCAGTCGTCCACCGAGTGGGGGATGCCGCGCGAGCGCAGGACCTCGGAGAGCCGGTAGGTGGGCCCGCTGTCCTCGCAGGGGCCGCGGCCCGTGGCCAGCCGGATGTCGCACTGGCGCGAGATGGTGCAGGTACCAGCGGTCGCTGCAGGTTGGCCACGTAGTCGACGGGGTTGTTGAAGTAGAAGTTGTCGTCGTAGTCCCCGTCCATGAAGCGCCGGATGTCGTAGACGCCCGAGAGGGCCAGGCACCGGCGGAAGAGGTCCGGGTGCTTCAAGAGCGTGTTGGCCGCGTGGTACGCGCCGAAGGACGCGCCGGTCGTGGTGATGGCGATGCCCGGCGTGCTGGCAGTGGTCGTGGATGAAGGGCGCGACCTCGTGCGGCGATGTAGTCGTCGTACATCGCCTGCACGTAGCTCCGGTGCCGCGGGTGGGCCTGCTTGTTGTACCAGGACTCGTTGTTCACGGAGTTGACGCAGAAGAACTTCACCCTGCCCGCGTCGATGTGATGGCCGAGGGCCTCGATCATCCCCTGGCCCTCGTACTCGCGCTCGTCGCCCCCGCTCGTGGGGAAGACCAGGATGGGGTGGCCGTAGTGGCCGTAGACGTTGATCCCCATGTCCCGGCCCAGGCGGGGCGAGTACCAGCCGATGTCTCGCGTGCATCGTGCACTCCGGCGGTGCCTCCGGCCGCGAAAGGCCTGGCCGCCTAGCGGAACCGGCGGGCGGCGGCGGGCGCGGGCGCCACCATGGAGCCGAGGAACGCCGCGTTCGACGGCGTCTTCTGGATCTTGTCGATCAGGAACTGCGTCGCCTCGACCGTCGACAGGTCGGCGAGGGCGCGGCGCAGCAGGTGGCGCTTGGCCAGCTCCTCGGGCGGGCAGAGCAGCTCCTCGCGGCGGGTGCCGGACTTGAGCACGTCCACCGCCGGGAAGATGCGGCGGTCGGCGATGGCGCGGTCGAGGATCAGCTCCATGTTCCCGGTGCCCTTGAACTCCTGGAAGATCACCTCGTCCATGCGGCTGCCGGTGTCGATGAGGGCGGTGGCGAGGATGGTGAGGCTGCCGCTGCCCTCGCAGTTGCGCGCGGCGCCGAAGAACTGCCGCGGGAACTGCAGCGCGCGGTTGTCGACGCCGCCGCTCATGGTGCGGCCGCCGGGGCCGATCTCGCGGTTGCTGGCGCGGCCCAGGCGCGTGAGGCTGTCGAGCAGGATCACGACGTGGCGGCCCGCCTCCACCAGGCGCTTGGCGCGCTCCATGGCGAGCCGCGCCAGCTTGATGTGGGAGTCGGACGGCGGAGTCGGAGGAGCTGGCCAGCACCTCGGCGCGGCACCGCGCGGCGGAAGTGCGTCACCTCCTCCGGCCGCTCGTCGATGAGCAGCAGGATGAGGTGCACCTCGGGGTGGTGCTTGGCGATGGCCTTGCCGAGGTGCTCGAGGAGCGTCGTCTTGCCCGCCTTGGGCGGAGAGACGATGAGCCCGCGCTGGCCGCGCCCGATGGGCGCGATCAGGTCGATGACGCGCAGGCTCGTCTCCGCCTGCTCGGCCGGCGAGCTCGGAACGCCTCGCTGGGGTTGACCGAGACGAGGTCCTGGAAGTGCGGGAGGGTCTTGTACTCCTCGGGCGAGAGCCCGCCCGCCTTCTGGACCTCGACGAGCATGCGGCGTCCGCCGCCACCGTCACGGGCCAGGCCCTCGATCTCCGTCCCGTCGCGCAAGCCGAAGTCCCGGGCAATCGGAAGCCGGAACCACGACGTCGTCGCGGTGCGGAAGGTAGTTCTGGGCGGCCTGCCTCAAGAACCCGCCGGCGCCCTCGCTGAGCTCGACGACGCCGGCGACCGGCGTCGTCGGCCCGGTGGTCGGGATCGGGGCTTGTCGGGGGTCCCTCGGCCCTCTCGGCCCCTGCGTGCTGCTGCTGGGGTCCGTTGGGCCGGTCGTGTCGATGGGGGTGTCGATGGCGCCGCGAGTGCCGCGGGCCGTGCCTCATGGGCGGCCCGCCCACCGCGACTCGATCATCGTCTCCTCGTCTCCTTCGAGAGATGACTATGGGGTGGAAGAGCGTGCTTGTCAAGAGGCGCGGTGCTCGTACCCGGCAACCCGTTGCCGGCGCCTCGAGAGAGACTCTCCCTACTTCAGATAGAACGACAGACCCAGCGCGGCCACGACCTGGTTTTGCCCGTCGATCCGGATCGCTCCGAAGGAAGAGCCGGTCACGCTGTTCGTGGCGGTGTGCAGGTAGCGTCCGTCGAGCATGAAAGCCAGGCGCTCGCCCACCCGCCGCCGCACGCCCACCCCCGCGCCGTAGTACATCCCGTCGTAGCTCGTGTAGCTCGTGGAGCTTGCGTAGTCGGGGGAGCCGGTGCGCGGGCGCGAGGGTGTGCCGGAAGCGTAGTTCACATCCTGACCGCCCTCATAGAAGACGCTGCCGGTTGCGTACAGGCTCCAGTCCCGGTCGGGGCTGAAGTCGTACCGCACGTCGGCGCCGGCGTTGACGAACACGCCGGAGTAGTCGGAATAGCCGATGCCCAGGCTCGGCCGCAGGCTCAGGTGATCCGTGACGTAGAAGCCCATGCCGAAGTGGCGGCCGGGAGTGGTCATCGCATCCAACGCGATCGTCCCCTGCTGGGCGAAGGCGGGGGCGGACATCGCGAGGGAGAGCAGCATCAACACGGAGCGACGCATGGTTACCTCCTGAGGTCTCCGCTCCGGAAGCCCGTGTCTCCCCAGGCGCGTGCTCCCACGGCAGGACGCCAAAGTATGTGCAAAACGGCGGGGCGAATGCAAGATCGCCCGGAGTCCCGCCCGACCGGACCGCCATACACCCCAAGTGAGCCAAAGGGCTCATGGCCCCCCGGGAGGCCCGCGTCAGACTGACCCTGGGAGGGCTGCGGAGGGCGCGATGAACGTGGTGGATCTGAAGCTCGTGGACATCGACAAGCCCGCCGAGGTGAACGTCATCCTCGGGCAGGCTCACTTCATCAAGACCGTAGAGGACCTGTACGAGGCGTTGGTCGCCTCGGTCCCCGGCCTCCTCTTCGGCCTCGCACTGTGCGAGGCCTCCGGGGCCTGCCTGGTCCGCTCCGAAGGCACCGACGAGGAGATGAAGGCCCTCGCCGAGAAGGCGGCCTTCGCGATCGCGGCCGGGCACTCCTTCGTGGTCTTCCTGAAGAACGCCTACCCGGTCAACGTGCTGAACGCGGTCAAGGCCTGCTCGGAGGTGTGCCACGTCTTCTGCGCCACCGCGAACGACCTCGAGGTGGTGGTGGCCCAGACGGCGCAGGGCCGGGGCATCCTGGGGGTCATCGACGGGCATCCGCCCGAGGGAATCGAGGACGCGGACGGCGTGAAATGGCGGCACGACCTGCTGCGGACGATCGGCTACAAGCGGTAGGAGCATGAAGGTCGACTCGTTCCGGGTCGTCCCCGCCCTGCCCGATAAGCTCCAGGGGCTGCGGGAGCTCGCCCACAACTTCCTCTGGTCGTGGGACGACGAGATCCGGGTGGTCTTCAGCCGGCTCGATCGCGACCTCTGGAACAGCACCTACCAGAATCCGGTTCTCATGCTGGGCTCGATCTCCCAGGAGCGGCTGGAGACGCTCGCGGGGGACGACAGCTTCCTCGCCTTCTACGACCGGGTCTACGAGCACTTCCGTGCCTACCTGAAAGAGCCGACCTTCTGGAACAAGCATTCTCCCGAGCGGCCGCTCGTGGCCTACTTCTGCCGCCGAGTACGGGCTGGCCGAGTGCCTGCCCATCTACTCGGGCGGCCTCGGGGTTCTCGCCGGCCACCACCTGAAGAGCGCCAGCGACCTGGGCGTTCCCCTCGTGGGGGTCGGGCTGCTCTACCAGCAGGGCTACTTCCGCCAGTACCTCTCCCGCGACGGCTGGCAGCAGGAGTCGTACCCCACGAACGACTTCTACAACCTCCCCGTGCACGTGGTCGCGGCCGCGGACGGCCGGCCCCTGCGCGTCGAGCTCCTCCTCGCCGGCCGCCCCCTCCTCGTGCAGGTCTGGCGCGTTGAGGTGGGCCGGCTCCCCCTCTTCCTCCTCGACACGAACCTCCCCGAGAATCCCGCCGACCTGCAGGACATCACGGACCAGCTCTACGGTGGCGATCAGGAGAACCGGATCCGCCAGGAGATCGTGCTCGGGATCGGGGGCTTGCGCGCGCTCCACGCGATGGGGCTCCGGCCGGTGGTCTGTCACATGAACGAGGGGCATTCGGCCTTCCTGAGCCTCGAGCGGATCCGGGTGCTCATGCACGAGGAGGGGCTGCGCTTCCCGGAGGCGCTCGAGGCCGCCCGCGCCGGGAACATCTTCACCACCCACACCCCGGTCCCCGCCGGCTTCGACGTGTTCCCGCCCGAGCTCATGGACAAGTACCTCGGGCCCCCTGCTTCCGGAGCTCGGGATCAGCCGGGCAGAGTTGCTCGCCCTCGGACGCCCCGAGGAGGCGGACGAGTCGACCGGCTTCAACATGGCGGCCCTCGCCCTGCGCACCTCCGCCTTCGCGAACGGGGTGAGCGAGCTGCACGGCCAGGTCTCACGCGCGCTGCTGCGCCAGTTCGCGCCCGCGCTCCCCGAGCCGGAAGTGCCGGTGGGGCACGTCACCAACGGCGCCCACACCCGGAGCTGCGTCTCGCGGGAGATGGCGGGGCTCTTCGACCGCTACCTCGGCCCCGACTGGTGGCGCCGCCCCGGCCAGGTCGAGACCTGGGAAGGGGTGGACAGCATCCCCGACGAGGAGCTGTGGGCGACCCACGAGCGGCGGCGCGAGCGCCTGGTCGTCTTCGCCCGGCAGCGCCTGGCCCGTCAGCTCGAGCAGCGGGGGGCCTCGGGCCGTGACATCGAGCGTGCCCGCGGCGTGCTCAACACCCGCGCTCTCACCATCGGCTTCGCCCGCCGCTTCGCCACCTACAAGCGCGCCGACCTGATCCTGGCCGACCTGGAGCGGCTGAAGCGGATCCTGCTCGACCCGCAACGGCCGGTGCAGATCATCTTCGCGGGCAAGGCCCATCCTCGCGACCGCGAAGGCAAGGAGATGATGAAGGCAGTGGTGAGCTTCTGCCAGCGCGAGGAGTTCCGTCGCAGCGCGGTCTTCATCGAGGACTACGACCTCGTGGTGGCGCGCTACCTCGTGCAGGGAGCGGACGTGTGGCTCAACACGCCCCGGCGGGGAATGGAGGCGAGCGGCACCAGCGGCATGAAGGTGCTCCCCAACGGAGGCCTGAACCTGAGCGTCCTCGACGGATGGTGGTGCGAGGGGTATCGGCCCGACGCGGGCTGGGCGATCGGCAAGGGGCGAGGAGTACACCGACGTCGCCTACCAGGACGCGGTGGAGTCGAGCGCCCTCTACGACCTCCTCGAGAACGAGATTGTCCCCGTTTTCTACGGGCGCCAGGCGGACGGGCTCCCCCGGGCCTGGATCGCCCGCATGAAGACGTCCATGAAGCTCCTGTCGCCGGTCTTCAGCACGAACCGCATGCTCTACCAGTACGGCGAGGGCTACTACCGGCCGGCGGCCCGCGGCTACGAGCGGATGAGCGCGGACGGCTTCGCTTCCGCCCGGGCGTTCGCTGCCTGGAAGGCCGCCCTCGTCCAGCAATGGCCCGCGGTGAGCGTGGAGTCGGTGGAGGCGGAACGCCCCGACGCGCACCGGGTGGGGGAGGGCTTCATGGTCTCCGCCTTCGTCCGCCTCGGCGAGATAAGGCCGGACGAGGTGGCAGTGGAGCTCTACCATGGCCCCCTGAGCGAGAAGCGGGAGATCACGGCGGCGCGCACCACTCCCATGCGGCTCGCGGCCACGCCCGAGCCGGGCCGGCATCGCTTCGTCGGGACCATCCCGTGCGACCGAAGCGGCATGCAGGGCTATACGGTGCGGGTGCGTCCCTCGCATCCGGACGCCGGCAACCTGCTCGCGACCGGGCTCCTGACCTGGCGGTGAGCGGGCGGCGGCAGACCAACTTCGCGGCCCGCGGCCCTACATCTTTTGACAGCCGCCTCCCACTGCGCCCTCCCTGCGGCCTCGTATACTACCGAGCATGAGTGAGGCGCTGCCCGCGGCGCCGCCCGCGGAGACCGAGGTTGGAAGCTACTTCGTAGCGAACTACCCACCCTTCTCCGTGTGGACGCGGGACGCGGTCGACGGTGCCGCCCTGCCTGCGCTCCACAGCCCCCCGGCGCCGGTCCCGCTCGGTCTCTATCTCCACATTCCGTTCTGTCGTAAACGCTGCCATTTCTGCTATTTCCGCGTCTACACAGACAAGAGCGCGCGCGAGGTCGCCGAGTACTTGGACCTGCTCGTCGACGAATGGCAGATTTACGCGAAGCAGCCCGCCCTCGCGGGCCGCCCCTTCAACTTCGTGTACTTCGGGGGAGGCACCCCCTCGTTCCTGTCCACCGCCCAGCTCGAGAGCCTCGTGGGGCGCCTGAACGCGATCACGCCCTGGGGCCAGGCCGAGGAGATCACGTTCGAGTGCGAGCCGGGCACCCTCACCGCGGGCAAGCTCGCCGCCATCCGCCGGATGGGCGTGACCCGGCTGAGCCTGGGCGTCGAGAACTTCGACGACCGCATCCTCGAGATCAACGGACGGGCCCATCGCTCGCCGGAGATCGGCCGCTCCTACGAGGCCGCGCGCTCCCTCGACTTCCCGCAGATCAACATCGACCTCATCGCCGGGATGCTCGGGGAGACCGAGGAGAACTGGCGGGCCTGCGTCCTGAAGACGATCGCGCTCGCCCCGGACAGCATCACGATCTACCAGATGGAGCTGCCCTTCAACACCACGATCAGCCGCGACATCCTCGGGGGGACGGGGCAGTTCAAGGAGCACGTCGCGGACTGGGCGACCAAGCGGCGCTGGGTCAAGGAAGCGTTCGCGGCCCTGGAGAGCGCGGGCTACCACGTGGGCAGTGCCTACACCGCGGTCAAGGACCCCTCGCGGACCCGCTTCGTCTACCGCGACCGGCTTTGGCAGGGGGCCGACCTCGTGGGCCTCGGGGTGGCGTCGTTCGGCCACGTGAGCGGTGTCCACATGCAGAACCTCGACACCTGGGAGCCCTATCGCCGGGCGATCCAGGCCGGCGACGTCCCTCTCGCCCGCGCTTATCGCCCGAGCGCGGACGAGCGGCTCATCCGCGAGCTCGTGCTCCAGCTCAAGCGGGGATCGATCCGGCCGGGGTACTTCCAGGAAAAGTACGGGGTCGACGTGCGCCGCCGGTTCGCGGAGGCGCTCGCTTCGCTCGCTGCTGACGGCTACCTCGCCGCGGCCGACGACGAGAGGATCGCCCTCACCCGCGACGCCCTGCTCCGCGTGGACGTGCTCCTTCACCGGTTCTTCCTGCCCGAGCACACGGGGATCCGCTACACATGATCCGGCTTCCCGCTCCCCGCCCCGACTTCTAGACCCTTTCCAGGATAGCCATCTCCCATGTCCGAATACGAAGCGATCGTGATTGGCGGCGGGCCGGCCGGCTCCACTGCGAGCGCGCTCCTCGCCGAGCACGGCCACAAGGTCCTGCTCCTCGAGCGCGAGCCCTTCCCCCGCTACCACATCGGCGAGTCGCTGATCCCGTACACCTGGTTCACCCTCGACCGCCTGGGCGTCGTGGACTGGCTGAAGCAGTCGGCCTGCCCCAAGAAGTACAGCGTGCAGTTCGTCTCGATCACGGGACGCGTCTCGCAGCCCTTCTACTTCTTCCAGACGATCAAGCACGAGTGCTCGATGACGTGGCAGGTCTGGCGCGGCGAGTTCGACGCCATGCTCCTGGACAACGCGCGCCGGAAGGGGGCGGAGGTCCGGCAGGGCGTGGCGGTTCGCGACGTGATCATGGACGGCGACCGCGTGGTCGGCGTGCGCGCGGATCCCGGGGACGGGAAGCTCGAGGAGATCCGGGCCAGGGCGGTGGTCGACGCCAGCGGTCGGGACTCCATGCTCAGCCGCCGCTTCGGCTGGAAGGACCGGGACGCCGACCTCAACAAGATCGCGGTGTGGTCGTACTTCAAGGGCGCCCAGCGCGACCCCGGGCTCGACGAGGGCGCGACGACCGTCGCCTACGTGCCCCAGAAGGGATGGTTCTGGTACATCCCCCTGCACTCCGACATCGTGAGCGTGGGGGTGGTGGGCGAGCCCAGCTACCTGTACCGCGACACCCGCGACCCGAGCGTCATCTTCGAGCGCGAGCTCAAGGCGTGCAAGTGGATCCACGACCACGTCAAGGTCGGGCAGCAGGTGGAGCCGGTGCGCGTCACCGGCGAGTACTCGTACCACTCGAGGCGCATCGGGGGGGACGGCTTCTGCCTGGCCGGCGACGCCTTCGCCTTCCTCGACCCGCTCTTCTCCACCGGCGTCTTCCTCGCCCTCAAGAGCGGGGAGATGGCGGCGGACACCCTGCACGAGGTCCTGGCCGCGGGCCGACCCGTGACCGGCGCCAGCTTCGAGGCGTACTACGAGAAGCAGCGCCACGCGGTGATGAGCTTCCGGCGGCTCGTTCGCGCCTTCTACAACCTGACTTTCAGCTTCCGCGAGTTCCTCCAGGTCTACCCCGATCTCCATCCCCTGATCGTGGACACGCTCGTCGGCAACGTCTTCAACGACCTGACCCCGCTCTTCGACGCGCTCGAGGAGTACCAGGCGCGGCCGGAGCGCGAGCTGATCGGCGAGGCCACGGCCTAGCGTGCCGAGCCAGCACCAGGCTGCGCCGCCTCGTGCAGTTCTACGAGACGGACATGGCGGGCATGGTGCACTTCAGCTGGTTCTTCCGCTACATGGAGGAGGCCGAGCACGCCCTCTGGCGCGAGGCCGGCCTCACCATCGCCAGCCTGGGCGAGGAAGTGGGCTTCCCGCGCCTCGCCGCCTCCTGCGAGTACCACGCTCCCCTGCATTTCCAGGAGGAGCTGGACGTGTGGATCGGGGTGGCCGCGATCACGAAGCGGACGATCCGCTACGCTTTCGTCATGAGCCGCGGACCGACGAAGGTCGCGAGCGGCTCCACCACCATCGTGTGCGTCAGCCGACGAAAGGGGGAGCCCATGAAGGCCATCGACATCCCCCCCGACGTGCGCTCCCGCTTCTCCGTCTCCGCCGAGGCCGAGGCCGCGCTCCGGGAGAGGGCCCCCAAGGCCTAGGCGGCTCTGGCCGCCGCCCGGAAAGAATCCCGATCCAGCGCCAAGGCCCGGCCGAAACCCACGACGAGGCGGCCCGAGTCGAGGCTCAGGCGGAAGAAGGATCCCGGGAAGAAGCCTCAGGGCTCGTAGACGCGGGGCACCCGCTCGCTGATCGCGGTCAGCACCTCGTAGGGGATCGTCCCCGCCCAGTCCGCGAGCTCCTCTACGGTCACCCGCTCGCTTCCCTGCTCGCCGATGAGCACGACCTCGTCCCCGTTGTACCCGGTGCCGTCCTCGATGTTCACCATCATCTGGTCCATGCAGATGCGGCCCACCTGGGCGTACCGCCGGCCGCGCAGAACCACCTGCGCCCGGTCCGACATGCTGCGGAAGTAGCCGTCGCCGTAGCCCACCGGGATCGTCACCACGCGTACCGGGTGGTCGCTCTTCCAGGTCGACCCGTAGCTCACGGGGCTGTCCGCGCGCACGACCTTGAAATAGACGACCCGAGACTGCCAGGAGAGCGCGGGCAGGACCTCGACAGTATGGGGTGCCCCCGCGAACGGATAGACGCCATACAGAAGGATGCCGGGGCGCACCAGGTCGAGGTGGCTCTCCGGCATCCGCAGGAGGGCGGCCGAGTTCGCCATGTGCCGCACGGGGACGGGCAGCGAGCGCCGCTCGTAGAAGCGGAGCACCTCCTCGAAGCGCGCGAGCTGGCGGCGGGCGTCCGCGAGGTCCTCCGCGTCGGCATTGGCGAAGTGCGAGTAGATGCCCTCGACCTCCACGTGCGGCGAGCGGGCCGCCGCCTCGAGCAGGCCGTCCGCGTTGTAGTAGTGGACGCCGATGCGCTCCATGCCCGTGTCGATCTTGAGGTGGACGCGGGCGCGGCCGCCCTTGGCCGCCGCCGCCTCCTCGACGTCGCGCAGCCGGGCGAGGGAGGGCACGGTCAGGGTCAGGCGGTGCTCGAGGAAGAGGGGGATCTGGCGCGACCAGGTGCCGCCAAACACCAGGATCGGGTTCTCGATCCCGAGGCGGCGCAGGGCGATCCCTTCTTCGACGAGGGCCACTCCGAAGGCGTCGGCCCGGGGAGCGAGCGCGCGCGCCACCGGCTCAAGGCCGTGGCCGTAGGCGTTGGCCTTGAGGATCGCCATCACCTGGGCGCGGCCCACGTGCTGCTTCAGGGCGGCGAGATTGGCCCGCAGGCGCGAAAGGCGGACGATCGAGTAGGTGGGCCGGAGGCGGGCTTCTTCCGGGCTCAGCGGCCCCGGGTGATCCATCGGTTCGAAGGATACGCCCTCAGGGCTTCTCGCCCGGCAGCAGGGGCCGGAGCGTGACCATGTAGCGCTTCTCCCCCGCGCAAACCGAGGCGGGGCTCGCGCCGGTGGGCCAACCGTCCGCGGATCGGGCGTCCATCGCCCGCGCCCCCGACACCGCCTCCCCCGGGGTCACGGGCAGCTTCCAGGGCCGGCAGCCGCCCACGAGGGTCCCTTCCTGCACGGCAAGGGCGTAATGCGCCGGCTCGTAGGGACGCAGGCTCGGATGGGAGAACGCGGCCAGGTCCTGGATCAAATCGACCAGCGGCCGCAGCGTCGCGGGCGCGCGCGCGGGGTCGCCTGTGGCCACGAGGTCGAGCGGCTTGCCTTTCTCGACCCGCAGCCGGAAGTGCTTTGTGGCCGGCTCCCCGAACGAGATCGACGAGCCGAGCCCGGGCAGCTTGCGCACGAGGGCGATGCGGTCCTCGAGCGCTTTCACCTCTTCCTTGCTGAGCCGCCCCGCCGCCACGCGGTCCGTCCCGCCCACGAACACCTGGCCGTCCCCGAGCAGGACGAACCGGAGCGGCGCGGCCGCGGCGATCGTGCCCGGCAACGGAGCGCCCGCCACGTCGAGCACGAGGAAAGCGTCCGGCACGTCGCCGGCGAGGATCGGGGACGCGGCCAGCACCGCGGGCACGAACACGGCCGCGAGCGGCCTCCGCTTCCCGAATCTCACTTGCGCGCGCCCTCGGTCGAGAATCGGAAGACGGTGGTCGTCTGGTAGCGGCCACCCGGCTTGAGGACGGTGGATGGGAAGGTGGGCTCGTTGGGCGAGTCCGGGAAGTGCTGGGTCTCGAGGCAGAGCCCGGCGTGCTGCCCATACGCCTTCCCGCCCTTGCCCTTCACCGACCCGTCCAGGAAGTTGCCGGTGTAGAACTGCACGCCGGGCTCCGTGGTCAGGACCTCCATCGCCCGACCCGATCCCGGCTCGACCACCCGGGCGGCGGGGCGGAGAACGCCCTCTTTCCCGTCGAGCACGAAGTTGTGGTCGTAGCCCTTGCCGAGCGCGAGCTGCGGGTCCGCGCCCCCGATCCGCGCCCCGATCGCGGTGGCCTTGCGGAAGTCGAAGGGCGTCCCCTCCACGGCGCGCAGCTCGCCGGTGGGAATGAGCCCCTCGCGCACCGGCGTGAAGCGGTGGGCGTCCAGGACGAGCCGGTGGCCGAGGATGTCGCCCACGCCCTGGCCGGCCAGGTTGAAGTACGAATGGTTGGTGAGGTTGACCACCGTCTCCTTGTCGGTGGTCGCCTCGTAGTCGATGCGCAGCTCGCTCTTGTCCGTGAGGGTGTAGGTCACCTTTGCGGAGAGGTTGCCGGGATACCCTTCTTCCCCGTCCTTGCTGAGATAGCGGAGCTCGACCGCGGGGCCAGCGGCGGTCGAGGCGTCACTGCCCTTCCACACGGCCCGATCGAAGCCGCGCACTCCGCCGTGCAGGTGGTTCTCCCCGTTGTTGCGGGCGAGCACGTACTCCACCCCGACGAGCGTGAAGCGGCCGTTGGCGATGCGGTTGCCGTACCGGCCGACGACGCCCCCGAAGTGCGGGTTCGGACCCAGGTAGCCGTCGAGGCCGTCGAACCCGAGGACCACGTCCGCGACCCGGCCCTGGCGGTCGGGCACCTCGAGCGAGACCACGACCGCGCCGTAGGTGGCGATCCGCACCACCATCCCCTTCGCGTTGCGGAGCGTGAAGAGCTCCACGACCTCCCCGTCCGCCGTCTTCCCGTAGGGCGCTTTCTCCATTCGCTCCGCCGCGTTCGAGGGAGCGGCCAGGCTCCCCGCGGCCACGAGGGCCGCTCCCAGTCTCAGGTCGATCATCGTGGTCCGCCCCTCGCGCTCCGCCTTCTAACCCAGGGGTCGCCCCCTTGCAAGCTCGTCAGGAAGCGGATCCCGCGAGGTAGGGAATCGTCATCGGGCCTTCGGGAAGAACCGCCACCGGCGTGTCCTTCCCCCGCCGCCCCAGCTCGTCCGCCACCGCCGCCGCGACGTCCGCCACCGGCTCGAGGTGCGCCCGCCGCACCTCGTCCGCGGGGATCTCGCTGAAGAGGCCCACCCGGGCCTTGAGCTGGACCAGGGCCAGGAGCTGAGCCTCCCACTGGTCGTACATCGAGAAGCCGGGCGACTCGATCGTGTCGAGCAGCGCCCGGGGCGAGTCGTGGTCCAGGAGGAGCTTCCGGAAGTTGCCGTGGGCGGGAAAGCCGTCGTTGCACCGCGCGACCGCCGCGATGTAGCCGCCCTCGGCCACGACCTGGGCGGCCGCGGACATGCCTTTCACCGTCTGGTAGAGGTTCTGGTCGAGGGGGTAGCCGCTGTTGGTCGTCACCACCACCGGGAAGGGCCGGGGGCAGGCGACCATCGCCGTCTCCTTCGAGAAGGCGCAGCCTGCGTCGTGGGCGGCGAGCACGTCGCCGCAGAAGAAGCGCGTGATGCGACGTTCGCGATTCAGCGTGACGTTGATGCAGAAGTCCACGGGCAGGAGGGCGCCGTTCCTGCGGATGATGGCCTGGGTGGGGTTGCCGTCGACGACGCCCCACGTGCTCCGCGGGTGGCCGATGGTCTTCGCGTCGTGGTAGCGCATGATCGAGGCGATGTCGGCCACCGCGGGGAAGATCCCCTTGTACCCGCCGGAGAAGCCGGCCATGAAGTGGGGCTCGACGAAGCCGAGCACGATCCGCCGGTCGGCCTCGACGTACCCGCGGCTCATCGATACCGGCTGGCCGTCGAGGCCCGTGCCCACCCCGACGAGGGTGGACGGATCGTGCGCGTCGTGATTGACCACTCGATATCGGGCGAACACCCTCGGCCCGACCATACTCCGCAGCTCATCCGGGGTGTTCGCCCGATGAGAGCCAGTCCCGTTCACGATCACCACCCTTTCCTCGGGCACGTGGGGCAGCGCGGCGAAGAGCCAGGGCAGCAGGCGGTCGGTGGGCAGCGGCCGCGTGAGGTCGGGGATCACGACGGCTACGCGATCTCCCGCCCGCACCACCTCGCGCAAGGGCGGGCCCGCGAGCGGCCGCTCCACCGCCCCGGTGAATGCCGCGGCCTCGTCGGGCAGGCCGGCCACGTAGCGGGGCTCCAGGACCGTGACGTTCGAAGCGGGCAGGTCCACCTCCAGGCCGTCCGTCCCGTACTGGAGCCGTGTGCGCACCGCCGGAGATGATAGCGCGCCCGCGTCGGGCCGCGCCTCGGCGCCCTGCTAGACTGATCACGGCCGGGTCGCCCCGTTCCCGACCGTGCAGGAGGTCCCCGTGGCCGATCAGCCTCCGGTCATTCTCGTCCACGCCATCACCGGCTCCGTCCTGCGCGACGAGTACCCGCTGTCGCCGGAGGCCGTCTGGGACCCGGGCGTCTTCGGGGTCGAAGCCTTCGACCGGATCGCGATCCATCCCGACAGCACGACCGTCCCCGAGAAGCCCCTCTACGAGGCCATCGGACCCTCGCGCGTGACCCCCTCTCATGCCGTCGGCCTCATCTACGGCCAGCTCGTGGAGCTGCTGCGCAACGACCTTCCGGAGCGAGGCGAAGACAAGGTGCCCGCCTACGTGTTCGCCTACGACTGGCGCCAGGACAACCGCCTCACCGCTGCTCGGCTCGGTCAGTTCATCAAGGAGGTGATCGACCGCGCCAACCTCCTGCGCCGGTATGCGGGACGGTGCCAGGCCGTGGACCTCGTGGGCCACTCGATGGGCGGCCTCGTGATCGCGGCCTGCCTGGCGGGGGGGAAGCACCTCACTTCGACCGGCCGGCCCCTGGTGCGCCGGGTCGTCACCCTCGGCACCCCCTACCTCGGCGCGGTCGACGCCATCGCAAAGCTCGCCACCGGCGAGAGCGAGATCGTGGGCCAGCGGAGGAACACCGAGCGCGAGCTCGCGCGACTGACCCCCGCCGTCTACCAGCTTCTCCCCGTCTACGAGCGCGCCTTCTTCGACACGCCGAGCCGCCGGCCCCTCGACCTGTTCGACCCCGACAACTGGCAGCTCAGCATCGTCGAGTCCATCGCCAACTCGATCCGCGAGTCCACCACCCGCGACGACCTTCGCGAAGCGGGAGCGGCCGGTGAGGCCCGCCGGCTGGCCGCGGCGGTCCGGGTCCTCGAGAAGCGGCTCGAGTCCTGCGTGGACCTCCATCAGCTCATCGACGGCCTCGACCCCGACGAGCTGCTCCTCGAAGCGAACGGCTGGCTCCCCCTGGTGGGGATCGACGAGAAGACACGGTTCGCCGCGGGAATCTCCGACCGCACCGATCCCAACACCAGCCAGACGCGCAAGGAGTTCGATTTCCTGATCGCGGATTCGGACTACGACGGCGGCAACCGCAACGCAGCCCCCTTCCGGGAGCTCCGCCTGCGCCTCGGAGACGGGGTCGTGCCCCTGCACGGGTCGGTACCGAGATGGATCAAGCGGGAGCGCGTCGTCTGCGTCGCGGAGCGCGACTTCGGCGGGCTCTTCCAGCTCGAGGACGTGTTCGTCCGGAAGTTCACGAGCCTCCACGTGACCCTGCCCCTCATGGGCCTCGCCCAGCGGTGGGTGATGAGCTTCCTCAAGGGACGGCGGTGGGGCGAGCTCTGGGGCCGGCCGCTGCCCGACGTGGCCAACGGAGACTGGCGGTCGCCCCTGGAGGGGGTCGAGACGAGGGCGGATTGAGGGGGGCCGCCTTCTCGGCAACACGAGCGCGCGGGGTCACGTTCGCGGTCGCCCTCGCGGCCGCCCTGGGGGCGTGCCACGGCGACGGACCCACGAATCCGCCGCCGGGCCCGACCCCGACCCCTGCGGTTCCGGGCGCGACGCCGGGCCCGGCCACCGGTCCCACCCGCATCGCGCTCGTCGCCGCCGAGCCGTTGCCGGGATCGGTGGTCGGCGGCTGCGGCGCCGACGCCTCCGGCTGTGCCGGACGAATCCGGATGACGTTTCGGGTGACCCCGACGGGGAACGGAACGGCCCTGTTCTACGTGGGCTTCCTGCACGCCACGAACAAGACCGCATGCCTGCAGGGTCGGGCCGAGGGCATGGCGCTACGGGCGGGCGAGCCGCAGGCGGTGGAGATCGTCTTCGATCAACCCGACACCAGCGGCCGCTGCCGGACACCGCTGGACATCAGCGACCTCGCCTTCAACGTGGAGGGAACGGTGGAGGTCGCCTCGCGGCAGGAGTGGGCGCTCGCCTATCGCTTGGCGCCCTAGCCCAATGTCCCCCGACCGCGGTGGGTTAGACTACGCGTCGAAAGACCAAGCCTGATGCCGCTGTCCGCCGGCACCCGCCTCGGCACCTACGAGATCGAGCTCCTGGTAGGGACCGGAGGCCTGGGCGAGGTCTACCGGGCCCACGACACGCGGCTCGGCCGCACGCGGTTGGGCCACCCCCGCATCGGCTCCCTCTACGTGGGGGCCCTCCGCTGAATCCCGCGCGCTACTCATTCGACGAGTTCGTGCTCGACGCGGGCACCCGCCAGCTCCTGCGCGGCGGCCGCGAGGTGCCGTTCGCCCCCAAGGCCTTCGACTTCCTGGAGCTGCTGCTCCGCTCCCGGCCCCGGGCGGTGTCGCGCACCCGCCTCCGGGCCGCGATCTGGCCGGATTCGCACGTGGGCGCGTCGAGCCTGCACGTCCTCGTCTCCCAGGTGCGAGCCGCGCTCGGGGACGACGCGGGCGAGCCGCGGTTCATCCGCACCGTGGACCGGTTCGGCTACGCATTCGCCGGGAATGCCACCGAGGAGAGTCCGGGCCCTCGGGTCGGGACATCGGCGGGCGCCGCGCGCATCCGCGCTCGACTCGTCGGCAACGAGCAGGAGGTTGCGCTCGGCGAAGGCGAGCACGTCCTGGGACGGGAGGAGACGGCCGCGGTGAGGGCCGATGCGGGGGGGGTCTCGCGACAACACGCGCGGCTCGTCATCGCGGGCGAGGTGGCCACGCTCGAAGACCTGGGGAGCAAGAACGGGACCTTCGTCGGGGACGAGCGGGTGTCCGCCCCCCGCGTCCTCCAGGACGGCGACGTGATCCGCCTGGGGCGGGCGGTGCGCTTCGTCTTCTACGAGGCGGTCGAGGACGACACCCGGACGGAGGGACCCGAGTGACCTGGGAAGAGCGCTGGCATCCGCTGCGCGAGGAGTGGGTGATCATCGCCGCGCACCGGCAGAACCGTCCGTGGAGCGGCGACGTCGTGGCCACGGCGACGCGCGCCCCTTCCGGAGTACGTCCCCGACTGCTACCTCTGCCCCGGCAACCCCCGCGTGAGCGGGCGCGCGCAACGACCGTCTACCGCGAGACCTTCGTCTTCGACAACGACCACCCCTGCGTGGGAGCGCAGGCCCCCCTCGACCTGGTGCCCGTCCCCTCCGTCTACCGCAACCGCCCCGCCTCGCGGCCTGGCCCGCGTCGTCTGCTACACGCCGCGGCACGACACGACGCCTCGCCGAGCTGGGCGCGGCCGAGGTGGACGCGGCTCCTCGAGGTCTGGCAGCAGCAGTACCGGGAGCTCGGCGGCCGTGCGAGGCGTCGACCACGTGCTGATCTTCGAGAACAAGGGCGAGGTGGTGGGCGTTTCGAACCCGCACCCCCACTGCCAGATCTACGCCACCAACTTCGTCTTCAAGTACGTCGAGACCGAGGCGCGGGCCGGCGCACGCCACCTCGCGCGAGACGGGACGCGTGCTCTTCCAGGACGTGCTCGCCGCGGAGCGCAGCGACGGCCGCCGCGTCCTCGCCGAGAACGAGACCGCCGTCGCCTTCGTCCCCTACTTCGCCCGCTACGCCTACGAGGTGTACGTGGCGCCCAAAGCCACGCACCCGAGCCTGGCCGCGCTCTCGGACGGCGAGCGCGCCGACCTCGCCGCGGTGCTCAAGCGCGTGCTGGTGCAATACGACAACCTCTGGCGGCTGCTCGTTCCCCTACGTGATGGCCCTGCACCAGGCCCCCACGGACGGCGGCGACTACCGGGGCTTCCACTTCCACGTCGAGTTGCATCCTCCGCTGCGCAAGCCCGAGCTCCTGAAGTACCTGGCCGGCCCCGAGATCGGAGGCGGCAACTTCCTCAGCGACACGTCCCCGGAGGAGAAGGCGGCGGAGCTGCGCGCCCAGCCCGCGGTGCACTACGCCCGGGCCTCGGGGGCGGGAGCGCGATGACCCTGGCCCCGCTCCTCCTCCCCATCCGTGCGCTCCACGACCGGATCCGCGACGCGGTCGTGCGGACGTGCGAGATCCGCCGGCCCTCGCCGAGCTCTCGCGCGTGGCCGAGGAGGCGTCGGAAGGCGACACGATCTACGCCGTCGATCGGGTGAGCGAGGAAGTGCCTGGTCGACTTCTTCGAGCGGGAGATCGCTCCCCGGAGTCCGCTGGTCCTGATCGCGGAGGGCCTGGCCGGCGGGGGTTTGACCCTGCCCCGGGGCACGGCCGAGTCCGCGGCGCGCTTCCGCGTGATCGTCGACCCCATCGACGGCACGCGGGGCCTCATGTACCAGAAGCGCAGCGCCTGGATCCTCACCGGGGTGGCCCCGAACCGCGGGGACGCCACCACCCTCGCGGACGTCGAGCTGGCCGTCGCAGACGGAGATCCCGCTCGTGAAGCAGCACCTGTCCGACACGGCTGTGGGCGGTGAAGGGCGAGGGCGGCCAGCGCCGAACGATTCGATCGCCTGACCGGCGAGCGCTCCCCCATCGTCCTCCTGCCCTCGCGCGCCCCTACCATCGAGCACGGCTTCGCGATGCTGGCGCGTTTCTTCCCGGGGGCGCGCGAGGAGCTGGCGGCCATCGACGAGGAAATGGTACGCGGGCGCGCTGGGGCCGGTCCGCCCGGGCAAGGCGCACTGCTTCGAGGACCAGTACATCTCCACGGGCGGGCAGCTCTACGAGCTCATCGCCGGCCACGACCGCTTCGTGGCGGATCTGCGGCCGCTCGTCGAGCCGACTCCTTGCGCGGCGAGGACTCGCCCTGGGGATCTGCTGCCACCCCTACGACCTGTGCACGGAGCTGATCGCCCGTGAAGGGGGCGTCATCGTCACGGACGAGCACGGCCAGCCCGTTGCGTGCCCCCCTCGACGGTGGGTGCGAACGTGGCCTGGATCGGCTACGCGAACGGGCGCATTCGGGCCCAGGTGGAGCCGCTGCTGCAACAGGCCCTGCGCGCGCGGGGGCTGCTCGGCGGGGGGCTCCCGGCGCCTTGACCGGCTGGCGGATCGCCCGGGGCGCGACCGCCGGGCTCCCCGACGTCGAGGCCTTCCTGGAGACGCTGCAGCGGATCGGCGGGCACCGTCAGCCTGAAGTCCGCGAGCTCTTCGACCTCGAGGGCGAGCTGGTGGTGACGCGGGCACCGGGAAGGCTGGACGTGATGGGGGGCATCGCCGACTACTCGGGCTCGCTCGTGCTCCAGCTCCCGCTGCGGGAGGCGACGCGGGTCGCGCTCCAGAAGGACCGCGAGCGGCGGCTGCGCGTGGTCAGCCGGGGAGGCGAGGCCGTCGGGCGCGACCCGTCCTTCGAGATCGCGCTGGCCGAGCTGGAAGGGCTGCCCTACGAGGCGGCGCGTGAGCGCTTTCGGTCCGAGCCCAGGCGCCGCTGGGCGGCCTACGTGGCGGGCGTCTTCCTCGTGCTCGGCCGCGAGCGGGGAGTGCGCTTCCCTTCGGGGCGCCCGCATCCTCGTGGACTCCGACGTGCCCGAGGGCAGTGGCGTCAGCTCCTCGGCCGCGCTCGAGGTCGCGGTGATGCAGGCCGTGGCCGCTGCCTTCGACCTCTCCCTCCCGCCGCGCGAGCTCGCGCTGCTGTGCCAGCGGGTCGAGAACGAGGTGGCGGGGGCGCCCTGCGGCGTGATGGACCAGATGACGGCCGCCTGCGGGGAAGACGGCCGCCTGCTCGCCCTGCTGTGCCAGCCCGCGGAGTTGCGCGAGGGCGATCCCCTTGCCCGGGCACCTGGCCGTCTGGGGAATCGATTCCGGGTCCGCCACGCGGTTTCCGGCTCCGACTACACGGACGTGCGCGTCGGGCGCCTTCATGGGCGCCCGGATCGTGGCGGACCGGGCGGGCCTCTCCGCGAGCCCGGCGGGGGAGGGGCGCGTCCGTATCGAGGACCCGCGCTGGAGGGGTTACCTCGCCAACCTGAGCCTCGCCGAGCTCGCCGATTTCTCGGACCACCTGCCTCCCGCGATGCGCGGAGAGGAGTTCCTGGCCCGCTACGGCGGGACCACCGACTCCGCGACCCGCGTCGAGCCTTCGCGGGAGTACGCGGTGCGCGTGCCCACGAGCCATCCCATCGAGGAGCACGCCCGGGTAGTCGCCTTCGCGAGATTGCTCGGGGAGTCCGCGCCGGGGGAAGCGCTCGGGGACGCTCATGTACGATTCCCACGCGAGCTACTCGCGATGCGGCCTCGGGTCGGACGGCACCGACCGCCTCGTCGCCCTCGTGCGCGCGGCCTCCGGCGCCGGCCTCTTCGGCGCCAAGATCACGGGCGGGGGGAGCGGGGGGACCGTTGCCGTCCTGGGGCGGCCTGACGCGGGCTGGGCGGTGACGGAGGTGGCGCGCCGCTACCGCGAGGAGACGAGGCGGGCGGCCCGGGTCTTCGCCGGGTCCTCTCCCGGCGCGGCGCGCTTCGGGCACGTCGTGCTGACCGCGCGCGCCTGAGCGGCGGCGACACGATTGTGGGCAGTTTCGAGGCTCTCCGACAGGAGTGTAATTCCTGGCAACTTTCGCACCATCGCTCCGGCGACGTCCTAAGTCCGTGCGCCGTCCGGAGATCGAGGCCCGCGAAGGATCGCCGAGGGCCGCGCACGCCCCTTGCAGGCCATGGGGTCATGCCCGCTCTCTACGACTCGCTCGTGCTCTTCCCCGCTCCGGAGCCGGGTACCGCCGGCTACCGCGTGTTCGCCAAGACCCGTAGCCTCTACTCGGTCCGGCTCTGGGGGCCCCTCCATCCGCTGTGGGCCGACCGCTTCACCCGCGGCCTTTCCAACGTGGGCATCAGCATCCTCAACGGATTCGCCCGCCAGGAGTCCTCCGGCTCGTGGGGCGCCGAGTTTCTCGTCACTCCCATGCCCGGGGCGTCGGACCCGGAGAGCATCGACTACGTGTCGCTCACCCTGGAGCCTCCCCCGCCCCACGCCCCGCCCCTCGTGCTCGATGGCTTCGCGGTCGACGGCTCTCCCGAGCGCGGCGGCCTCTTGTACCTGGAAGTGCGAGGGCCGGATCGCGTGGGGTTCCTGGGCAGCCTGCTGCAGACGCTGACCGAGCTCTCGCTCGTGCCCCGGGAGATGTGGGTGGCCACCCGGGACGGCGAGGCCTGCGACCGCTTCCTGCTCAGCTCCTCCGACGGCCGCTTGCCCACCGACGAGAAGCGGCAGGCCCTGGAGGAGGCCCTGGACGCGCACCGCCAGCGGCCGGCCGTCCCCGCCTGACGCTCGGGGAGCGCGCTTGACCGCCCTCCCCGCAGGTCTTAGCCTCCGCGACCATGGAGAGCGGCCCCGCCAACGGCTTCCTGCACGCGGTCCTCACGAGCCGCGTCTACGACGTGGCCCGGGAGACGCCGCTCGATCCCGCCCCTCGCCTGTCGCGCCGCTTCCGCAACTCGGTGCTCCTGAAGCGCGAGGACCTCCAGCCCGTCTTCAGCTTCAAGCTCCGTGGCGCCTACAACAAGATCGCCCACCTCTCCGAGGCGGAGCGGGCGCGGGGCGTGATCACGGCCAGCGCGGGCAACCACGCCCAGGGCGTGGCCCTCTCCGCGCGTCAGCTCGGGCTGCGCGCGGTGATCGTGATGCCCCAGACCACCCCGGAGATCAAGGTCGAGGCCGTGCGCGACCTCGGGGCGGAGGTGGTGCTGGCCGGGGACTCGTACTCCGACGCCCAGGCCCACTGCGACACGCTGGCCGCCGAGACCGGTCTCGTGTTCGTCCATCCCTTCGACGACCCCCTCGTGATCGCCGGCCAGGGGACGATCGGCGAGGAGATCCTGCGCCAGAGCCACGGGCGCGTCTCCGCGGTGTTCGTGCCCGTGGGGGGCGGCGGCCTGCTCGCGGGGGTGGCCGGGTACATCAAGGCCCTCTTCCCCGCCGTCCGCATCTTCGGGGTGGAGCCCTACGAGTCCGACGCCATGTACCGCTCGCTGGAGGCGGGCCGGCGCGTCCGCCTCGAGCGGGTGGGGATCTTCGCGGACGGCGTGGCCGTGCGCGAGGTCGGCGCCCTCACCTTCGAGCGGGCACGCGCCACCGTGGAAGGCATCGTGCGCGTCACCAACGACGAGATCTGCGCGGCGATCAAGGACGTGTTCGACGAGACGCGCGGCGTGATGGAGCCGGCGGGCGCCCTCGCGGTGGCCGGGCTCAAGGCCTGGGTGGAGCGCGAGGGAGCGCGCGACCTCCGGCTCGTCGCGATCCTCTCCGGCGCCAACACCAACTTCGACCGCCTCCGCTTCGTGGCGGAGCGGGCGGAGCTGGGGGAGGCGCGGGAGGCGCTCCTGGGAGTGACCATCCCCGAGCGGCCGGGCGCCTTCCGCGAGTTCTGCGGCGTCATCGGCCGGCGCGAGGTCACGGAGTTCAACTACCGGCTGAGCGGACGCCAGGAGGCCCACATCTTCGTCGGGCTGCGGACGGCCTCCCGGCCCGACGCGGAAGAGGTCGCGGAGCGTCTGCGCACCCGCGGCTATCCCACGGTGGATCTCTCGGGGAACGAGATGGCGAAGCTGCACGTCCGCCACATGGTGGGCGGGCGCGCGAGCGACGCGCGCCAGGAGCGGCTCTACCGCTTCGAGTTCCCGGAGCGGCCGGGGGCGCTGCTCGAGTTCCTGGAGAAGCTGGGCGGGCGCTGGAACATCAGCCTCTTCCACTACCGCAATCATGGGGCGGACTTCGGAAGGGTGCTCGCCGCCTTCGAGGTACCGGAGGAGGATCAGGAGGCGTTTCGGAGCTTCCTGGACGGGCTCGGATATCCCTGGGTCGAGGAGACGGGCAATGTCGCTTTCGACCTGTTCCTTTCCGCTTCTCCCCGAGCGCGCTGAGCGCGCTCGTCTCCTCCCCGTGCGTTAGGATCGGGCATGAGGAATTTGCGACTCGCCCTCGTAGGCACGGTTTGTCTCTGGGCGACGACTGCGCAGCCCGAGAGTCTCGTCAACTGGCCGCAGTTCCGGGGTACGGACGGCGCGGGGATCGCGGACTCTTCCATCCTGCCCACGCGCTGGTCGGCCACCGACAACGTCGCGTGGACGGCCGAGGTGCCCGGGCGCGGCTGGTCGTCGCCCATCGTATGGGGCGACCGGGTCTACGTGACCACGGCCGTGAACGCCGGACGCTTCAAGGCCCCCTCCACCGGGATCTACGGCAACGACTACGCGGCGGAGCTCCAGAAGCAGGGGCTGTCCGACGACGAGGTGATGAAGCGCGTCGTGGCCCGGGACATCGAGCTCGCCTCCGAGTCGGAGGACGTGAGCTACGAGGTCCTCGCCCTCGACGCGCGGACGGGCAAGGTGGTGTGGCAGCGCGAGGCTCATCGCGGAAAGCCCTCCGGAGGACGGCATCGCAAGAACACCTACGCCTCCGAGACGCCGGCCACGGACGGGGAGCGTGTCTACGCCTCCTTCGGCGGCAACGTGGGCCTCTTCTGCTACTCCCGCGAGGGGACGCTGCTCTGGAAGCAGACCTGGGCCCCTCAGCCCATCTATCTCGACTTCGGCACCGCGTCGTCCCCCGTGGTCCACGACGGGCGCGTGTACCAGCTCCACGACAACGAAGGCGAGTCGTTCCTCGTGGCCCTGGAGGCGAGGACGGGGAAAGAGGCCTGGAGGGTGAGCCGCACGGCCAACGAAGGGCGGCTGAAGTCGGGATGGGCGACGCCTTTCGTCTGGGAGAACGGCCTGCGGACGGAGATTGTCACGGTCGGTCGCGGCGTCGTGATCAGCTACGACACGGGGGGCCGGGAGCTCTGGCGCCTCAAGGGCATCACGCAGGCCACACCCACCCCGGTCGCGGGCGAGGGCCTGCTCTTCGTGGGCTCCGGTTCCCAGGGCGAGAACTCGCGTCCCCTGTTCGCGATCCGGCCCGGGGCCACCGGGGACATCTCGACGGCCGAGGACGCGCCTCGGAGCGAGTTCGTGAGCTGGTTCCTGCCCCGCTTCTCCGCCTACACCTCGTCGCCCCTGCTATACCGAGGAAGGCTGTACGCGGTCAACGACAACGGGATCCTGCAGGTGGCCGATGCCAGGACGGGAAAGGAGATCTACAAGGCGCGCGTGGGGGGCGGCGGCACCACGTTCTCGAGCTCCCCCTTGGCCAGCGCCGGGCGCATCTACATGCTCAGCGAGGACGGCGACACGTTCGTGCTGGAGGCGGGCGACGAGTACAAGGAGCTCGCCAAGAACAGCGTGGGCGAGATGAGCCTCGCCACTCCCGCGGCGGACGCCGACGGCTTGTACGTGCGGACCCAGACGAAGCTGTACCGGGTGCAGGCCCCGGCGGCTTCGAAGCCCTGAGCGGGAGCTGCCTGCTTTCCCGCCCCCGGGGGCTAGGCGCTGGCTTCGATGTGGAGGCGGTCCGTGCGCACGCGGTCCCACTCCCGTATCACGAGGCCGTTCTGCTCGAAGAACTCGCGCACTTGGGCGCGGTCGTAGCCGACCACGTCCTCGAGGATGGGCACCAGCACCGAGAGGGCGTCGTCGCCGAGGATCGTGCGCCGGGCGATGGGGGTCACGAGGCGGGTCTCCGACACCGCGATCGTGAAGCCGTCGCGGTGGTTGACGTTCAGCATCACGTGCACGTCCGAGCTCCCGTCCCCCACGTAGACCACGCGGTCGGAGGGCACGCGCGTCGTCGCCTGCAGCTCGTCGAGCACCGCGACCTTCCCGTAGCCGGCGGCCACGCGCAGGATGGAGCGGATCTCCCCGGTCTCCTCGTCGTAGTCGAGGCGCGAGCCGAAGATGTGGTCGGGAGGGACGATGCCCTCCAGGGCGGACTGGATCACGTCTTCGGGGGCGGCCGAGATCACGAAGAAGGAGAACCGGTGATCGGGTATCCCGCTCTCCAGCAGGCGGACGAGGAGGGCGATGTTGGGCTTGAGGCGCACCTGGCGGCCCACCGCCCGGAGGTCGTCGCGCCGTACGGACCGGTAGTCCGGGTCGTGGCGCAGGAGGTAGGCGAGCTCGCCGCCCTGCTGCACGAGGTTGGTGCGGGCGAGCCCCCGGGCACGCTCGGCAAAGCCGGAAAGCCCCAGCCGCTCGCTCAGCACCTCCCCCGAGTCGTTGAAGCTCAGGGTCTGGTCGAAGTCGCTCGCGATGAGGAATTGGCGGGTCATGGTCCCCTCCCTCGAGGAGGAACGGCTCCTCCCCACGGAAGCTACGGCCGGGGGCCACCAACAGTCCAATTGATCGTCATCACGTGTCAGATCGATTTCGTTCATGTCTGCCCTTCACACTTCTTCGCGCCGGCGACAAGCCCTGGCAAAGCGGAAGCCCCATCGTCCAGGGTGTCCGGTCCCCTCACGGCCGGACAGGAGGATGACGATGCTCGACCCTAGAATCGCGGTTCTGACCCTCGCCGTCTCGGGCGCCGGCATTATCGGCGCCGGGGCCTGGACCGCTTACGCCCACTGCGGGCTCCGCGGCCATGGCGACCACGCGATGGTCCACAAGTTCGTCGATTTTGCCGTAAGCGAGGAGCTCTCCGAGATCGGCGCCACCGACGCCCAGAAGCAGAAGGTCCGGGAGATCAAGGACCGCCTGCTCAAGGACGGCCACCCGCTGCGGGAGAGCCACGAGGCCTTCCGCGACGACCTCTTGAAGCTCCTCGAGCAGGACAACCTGGACCCGGCGCAGGTGAAGTCCCTCGTCCGGGAACGAACGGAAGCGTTCACCCGGTTCGCCGACGAGGCGGCCGACGCGGTGGTGGAGCTGCACGGTGTCTTCACCCCCGACCAGCGCAAGCAGCTCCTGGCCGACCTCCGCGAGCACATGTCGCGGCACGGCCACTGAGACGGGATCGCCCTATGATGGCGGGCGTGGTCGAGAAGCCTGCGCCCGCCATCGTCGCCCTTCTCGTCGAGGACGACGCGAAGCTGGCTGCCCTCACCGCGGAGTACCTGAAGGGACACGGGGTGCAGGTGGTGGTCTGCGGCGACGGCGCGAGGGGGCTCGAGGAAGCGCGGCGCACGCGCTTCGACGTGGTGCTCCTCGACCTCATGCTCCCGGGCCGTAGCGGCCTCGAGGTCTGCCGCGAGCTGCGCGCCCGCTCCGACGTCCCCATCCTCGTCTTGACCGCCCGGGGCGAGGAGGCCGACCGCGTGCTCGGCCTCGAGCTGGGCGCCGACGACTACCTGACCAAGCCATTCTCGCCCCGGGAGCTGCTGGCCCGGATCCAGGCGCAGGTGCGCCGGGCCCGGGGCCAGGCGGGGCCGGCCGCCCGGCCGATCGTGGTGGGCGATCTCGCTCTCGACCCCCAGGCTCTGCGCGCCACCTTGCGCGGGCGCGAGCTGCCCCTCACCGCCTACGAGTTCCAGCTCCTGCGGGCGCTGGCCGAGCGGGCCGGGCACGTCGTGTCCCGCGAGCGGCTGCTGGAGCTCGTGCGGGGGAACGCCGAGGAGGCCTTCGACCGGTCCGTCGACGTGCACATCTCGCGGCTGCGGGCCAAGCTCGGGGACGACCCCCGGCACCCGCGCCTGCTGAAGACGGTTCGGGGCGCGGGCTACCAGCTCGCGCCCCCCGCGGCGTCGGCCGAGCCGTGACGCATTCCCTCCGACCCCGGACGCTCTTCCGCCAGATCTACCTCCACGGCGTCCTCCTGCTCGTGCTCGTGACGGTGGCCCTCGGGTTGGCCGGCTACCTTCTCGGCCGGGACGAGATGCTGCGGGCGAACCCGGGGCGCCTCGCCAACCACCTGGGGAGCCTGATCGCCGCGCTGCCCGACGAAGCGATAGCGGCCCAGCTCCCCCTGTTCGCGGAAGAGCTGGACGTCAACCTCGCCGTCTATACCGACGACGGCCGGCGCCTGGGGGAGGCGGGACGACCGCTGGCTCCTCTGCCCCCGGGCGAGATCGCGCTCCTGCATCGGCCGGGCGGCGCGGCCGCCCGGCATCGCCATCTCGCGGGCGCGAGCGCGGCCGGACCGGGGCGCTACCTGCGGCTCGCCCTGCGCGTCTCGCACGGCGAGCTGCTCCTGCGCGCGCTCGGCGTGCTCGCTCTCGTAGTCCTCGTCCTCACCCTGGCCTCGGCCCCCCTCGCCCGCGCCATCTCCCGTCCCATCGAGCACCTGGGCCAGGTGGCGCGCCGACTCGGCGAAGGCGACCTCGCGGCCCGCGCCTCCCTCGACCGGAGCGACGAGATCGGCGCGCTCGCCCGCACCCTCGACGAGATGGCCGAGCGCCTGGGCCGCCTGCTCGGAGGCCACCGTGAGCTGCTGGCCAACGTCTCCCACGAGCTGCGCACCCCCCTTGCCCGGATGCGCGTCTCCCTGTCCCTGGCCGCGGAGGCTCCCGCCTCGGAAGTCGCGCGCCACCTCCAGGCCATCGAGGAGGACGTGGCGGAGTTGGAGTCCCTCGTGGGCGACCTCTTGACCACGTCGCGCCTCGACGCCGGCGGCCGGCTCGTCCTGCGCCGCGAGCGGGTCGATCCCAAAGCGCTCGTGGAAGCGGCGCTCGTCCGCCTCCCGCGGCTGCACGCGGGCCGTACGGTCGAGAGCCGCCTTGCCCCCACGCCGGTGATCGTGGGCGAGCCCGGCCTGCTCGCCCGCGTCCTCGACAACCTGCTCGACAACGCGGCCCGCTACTCCGAGCCGCCCTCGCCCCTCACGGTCACGCTCGAGCCGAACGAAGACGGTGTCGAGCTCACCGTGCGCGACCTGGGCATCGGCATCACTCCCGAGGATCAGTCCCGGCTCTTCACGCCGTTCTTTCGAGCCGACCGCAGCCGCAATCGGAACACGGGCGGCGTGGGGCTGGGGCTGCCCCTCTCGAAGCGCATCGTGGAAGCCCACGGCGGCCGCATCTCCCTCGAAAGCCGTCCCGGGGAGGGAACGACGGTTCGAGTCTGGCTACCTCACGCTCGAGACTTCGAGTAGCCTTTCCCGCTTCCGGCATCGCCGTGTCCGGGGCCGGACAGCACAGGATTTCACGAAGCCATCGCCTCCCGCGAAGCGACTGTCGAGGCAGGGCTTGCGTGGGTCGCTCGTCGGGTACTCCGATTGCAGGGAGATCGGCATGACCCCCGCTGCCGACGTTCGCTTCGCCTTCCGATCCCTGCGCCGCCGGCCCGCCTACTCGGCGATGGCCATCGGCATCCTCGCCCTGGGCATCGGCGCCAACACCGCGATCTTCAGCATCGTGGACGCGGTATTGCTGCGGGCGCTGCCCTACGCCGACGCCCCGTCGCTGGTCGTGGTCTTCGCCGACGGCTCCGCCCGGGGGCAGAGCAGCCGCCTGGGCACCACCGCCGCCGACTTCCTGGACTGGCGCGAGCAGGGGGACGTGTTCAGCGGCCTCGCCGCCCTGCGCAACGAGAGCCGGCGTCTCACCACGGTAGACACGCCCGTGGTGCCGCTCGTGCACGCCGTCACCGCGGACTATTTCGACGTGCTCGGCGCCAAGCCCATCCTCGGCCGCGGCTTCGCCCCCGGGGAGGACGAGCCGGGACGGGACGACGTGGTGATCCTGTCCTACGGGATCTGGCAGACCGCGTTCGGAGGCGACCCCGGCATCGTGGGCCGCCCGATCGGTCTGGACGGCCGGCCGCACACGGTCGTGGGCGTGATGGGCCCCGACTTCTGGAGCGCCCACGTCTTTTCCACGCAGCCCGGCCTCTGGGTCCCCATGCCGCTCCAGGCTTTGCGCGACGAGCGGACCACCCGTGACCTCCTGGCCTACGGACGGCTGCTTCCCGGGCGCAGCGTCGCGAGCGCGCAGGCGGCGCTGTCGGGCGTGGCCGCCCGTCTCGCGAAGGAGCACGCGGAGACGAACGACCGCTGGGGGATCTCGCTCGTGCCCCTGCGGCAGCACGCGGTGGGCGCGTTCAGCCGCACCGGAACCCTCCTGCTCGCGGCGGTGGGGCTCGTGCTCCTCATGGCCTGCGCGAACGTATCGAACCTGACCCTCGCTCGCGCGACCGAGCGGGCGCGGGAAGTGGCGGTGCGGACGGCCCTGGGGGCGGGCCGAGGCCGCATCTTCCGCCAGCTCCTGACCGAGAGCCTCGTGGTCGCGCTCCTCGGCGGCGCGCTCGGGGCCGCTTTGGCCCACCTCGCGGTAGGCCCCATGGCCCGGCTCATCCCCGTTCAGGCCGGCGTGCCCTTCCTCGACCGCGTGGCGGTGGACGGCCGCGTGCTCGCCTTCACCTTCGTCCTCTCCGTCCTCGCCGGCGTCGTCTTCGGCCTGCTGCCCTCGCGCCAGGCCGCGCGGCAGGACCTCGTCCAGGTGTTGCGCGAGGGGGGACGCGGGCTCGCCGCGCCCACGCGCCGCCTGCGCGAGACCCTGCTCGTGGCCGAAGTGGCCCTCGCGGTCGTGGTCGTCTTCGCGGCCGGCCTCATGCTGCGGACGTTCGCGGGCCTGCAGTCGGTCGCCCCCGGGTTCGACGCGGACCGGGTGCTGAAGCTCCGCACCTCGCTTCGCGGCGAGGATTTCCAGTCCCCCGCGGCTCGCCTCGCCCACTTCGAGGAGCTGACGCGGCGCCTCCAGGCGGTGCCCGGCATTTCCTCCGTGAGCGCGGTCAGCTTCGAGCCGCCGATCCTGGCCGGAGCGTTCGGGGCCGTGCGCATCGCCCTTCCCGATTCTCCCGACACCGCGGCGGGCGCGCCCAGCGCGGTGTCCCGCGCCGTGCTGCCCGACTACTTCGAGACCATGGGCATCCCCGTCCTCGCCGGCCGCGCCGTGACCCGCGACGACCGCGCCGATGCCCGCCGTGTCGCCGTGATCAGCCAGACCATGGTCCGTCGCTACTTCGCGGGCGGCGACCCCCGGGGCCGCACGTTTGCGGTGTACGGCCCGCGCTCGGTGCCTCTCGAGGTGGTGGGTGTCGTGGGCGACGTCATGACCGCGGGCACGGACCCCGCCCCCCAGCCGATCTTCTACACGCCGTACGCGCAGAACCCGCTTCCCGTGATGAGCGTCGTGATGCGGGTGGCCTCGGCCGACGCCAGGGCTCCGGCACGCGAGGCGGAGCGCATCGCCTGGTCGCTCGCCCCGAACACGAACGTCTACGCGGTGGAGACGTTGGCCGCCCGCATCGCCGACCTCAACTGGTCGGCGCGCCTGGCCGCGCTCCTCCTGGGAGCCTTCGCCTCGCTGGCCCTGCTCCTGGGCGCGGCCGGCATCTACGCGGTCGTCTCCTACACGGTCTTCCAGCGGCGCGGCGAGATCGGCGTGCGCATGGCCCTCGGGGCCCGCGCCTCCGACGTCGTGCGCATGGTCCTCGGAGGCGGTCTCCGGCTGGCCCTCCTCGGGCTCGCGTTAGGCGCGGCCGCGTCCCTCGCTCTCACGCACGGGCTCGCCGGCTTCCTCTACGGGGTGGCGCCGAACGATCCCGCCACCCTGGCCGCCGTCGCCCTGCTCCTCCTGACGGTAGCGGCCGCGGCCTCCCTCCTTCCCGCGCTGCGCGCGAGCCGGGTCGATCCGCAGGTGGCCTTGCGGGAGTAGCCTCGGGGCTTGACGTCCATCGGCCGTTCCCAGTAGGTTTGTCGTCTCTCCTGGGGCGAGGAGCGGGGTACGGTGGAACGCGACCTTCTACGACTCGCCGCTGCGCTCGCCGAGAAGGGCGAGCCTTTCGCGCTGGCCACCGTGGTGAGCCGCCGTCCTCCCGCGTCGGCCCGCGTGGGTGACTCCTGCCTCGTCACGGGGCGGGGAGAGGTCCACGGCTTCGTGGGCGGGAGCTGCACCCGGCCCACCGTGGTCGAGCAGGCCCGGAAGGCGCTGGAGGATGGACGCCCCCGCCTCATCGTCCTTTCCCCGGACCCCAAGGACCCCGCCCACCCCGGGGCCGCCATCTTCCCCATGACGTGCCACAGCGGAGGAAGCGTGGAGATCCATATCCAGCCCGTGCTGCCGCCGCCCCGGCTCCTCGTCTACGGCCTCACCCCCACCACCCGCGCCCTGGTGCGCCTGGGCGCGGCCATGGGCTATCGCGTGACGGCCATCGACCCTGCCGCGGACCGCGCCGCCTTTCCCGAGGCGGAGGCCATCTTTACTGATACGGGCGGGGTGCCGTCCGGAGGCGAGACCTTCGCGGTGATCGCGACCCACGGCGAATGGGACGAGGAGGCGGTGCTCGCCGCCCTCGCCCACTCCCCCTCGTACGTGGGGATCGTCTCCAGCACGAAACGGGCGGAGGAGCTGCGCGAGTTCCTCGCGCGGAAGATGCCGGCCGAGCAGGGTGCGCTCCTCGAGCGCTTTCACCTGCCGGCGGGCCTCCGCATCGGCGCGGAAGGCGGCGAGGAGATCGCGGTCAGCATCCTCGCCGAGATCGTCGAGGAGCGGCGCAAGGGCCGCAAGACCGTCCGCGTCTCCCTGCCCGTGGCCGAGGCGGAGCAGGCCGTCGATCCCGTCTGCGGCATGACGGTCGCGGTGGCCACCGCGAAGCACACGGCCGAGCACCAGGGGCGGACCTACTACTTCTGCTGCGCCGGCTGCCGCGAGAAGTTCGTCCAGCAGGCGGACCGGTACGCGGGGGCGGCGGAGCGCAAGGGGTGAGACCGGAGATCCAGGCCGTCCAGGACGCGGTCGAGCGCGAGGGCTACGTCGCCGACCCACAGGTCGCGACCGCGCTCCACCTCGCGGTGGCGATGCGCAAGCCGCTGCTGATCGAAGGCGATGCGGGGGTGGGCAAGACCGAGGTGGCGAAGGTGCTCTCGCGGGTGCTCGGCACCGAGCTCATCCGCCTGCAATGCTACGAGGGCATCGACGTCCAGACGGCGCTCTACGAGTGGAACTACCCACGGCAGCTCCTGCACATGAAGGCGGGCGAAGGGCGGCAGAGCCCCGAGCAGCTGGAGGCCTCGATCTTCTCCCGGGAGTACCTGCTCGAGCGCCCGCTCCTGCGCGCCATCACGCGGCCCGCGGCTCCCGTGCTGCTCATCGACGAGATCGACCGCGCGGACGACGGCTTCGAGGCCTTCCTGCTGGAGGTCCTGTCCGAGTACCAGGTCACGATCCCCGAGCTGGGCACGATCCGGGCCGAGCATCCTCCCCACGTGGTCCTGACCTCCAACCACACCCGCGAGATCGGGGACGCGCTGCGCCGGCGCTGCCTCTACCTGTACATCGAGCATCCGAGCCTGGAGAAGGAGGTCCGGATCATCCGGGCCAAGGTGCCGCAGGCGGACGGACGCCTGGCCGCCGAGGCCGGCCGTTTCGTGCAGGCCCTCCGCGAACGTCCGCTCGTCAAGCCTCCGGGCGTGGCGGAGACGCTCGACTGGACGCAGGCCCTCGTGCGGCTGCGGGTCGAGCACCTCGAGCCGGAAGTCGTCGGCCAGACCCTCGGATGCCTGCTCAAGGACCGCCGCGACCTCGCCGACCTCGACGGCATGGCCCTCGCCTCGCTCGTGGCCCAGGCGAGGGAGACGACGGCATGACATCTCACCGCGTCGCGCGGCTCGGTCGTGCCTTGCGCGACGCGGGGGTGGGAGTGTGTCTGACCGACGAGATCGACGCCGCGCGGGCCCTCACTCACGTCGACGTCGCAGACGTCGACGAGGTGCGGCGTGCTCTAAGGATTGCTCTGAAGGTTGCGCGGGCGTCCTGGGAAGTGTTCGATCGAATCTTCCTGGCCATCTGGGCAGGAGGGGACTTGCCCCGGCCCGTGTCGAACACGGTGGCGGCGACACGGACCGGGGTGTCGAAGGCCGGTCGTTTTCCCCGCTGGGACGCCGAGAGCGGCAGCTTTGCGGAAGACGACACTCGGTCCGAAGGAGAAGCCTTCGGCTACAGTCCCTCCGCTCAGAACCGTCGGGGAGCACTTCCCGAGTGCTCGCCTAACGACATGGCCGCTCTTGAGCAGATCCTGCGTCGATGGGCGAAGCGGCTCGCCGCGCTGCCGAGCCGCCGGCTCGTACCCTTCCCAAGCCGCGGATTCGTGGATCCGAGACGGACACTCAAGCGAACGGTGGGAACCCTTGGCGAGACTCTCTTCCTCGCTCGCCGTCGGCGAGCGAGGTGCGTGCCGCGCCTCGTCTTCCTGTGCGACACGAGCGGCTCCATGAGCCCGTACGCCCGGTTCCTCCTCGCCTTCGCGCTCGCCTTGAAGCGCGTCGCCCCGCGGACCGAGATATTCGCCTTCAACACCGCTCTCACTCGCCTCACCCCCTGGGTCACGCCGGCGAAGATCGCCCTCACCCTGGAGCGGCTGGCCGCGGGGGTGCCCGATTGGGGCGGAGGCACGCGCATCGGCGAGAGCCTGGCCGAGCTCGCCGGCCTTTCGGGCGTGATCGACGGCCGCACGGTGGTCGTGATCCTGAGCGACGGGCTCGACCGCGGCGATACCGACCGGCTTCGCGAGGCCATGCGCCGGATCAAGGCGCGGGCCCGAAGGGTCGTCTGGCTGAACCCGCTGCTCCGCGATCCGAGGTATCGTCCCGAGGCCCGGGGGATGGAGGCGGCGTTGCCCTTCGTCGACCACTTCGCGGCCGCGCACGACGCGGCCTCGCTCGAGCGGCTGCTGCCGCAGCTGGTGGCCTGAATCATGGCGATGGAGATCCGCCAGTCCTTCGTGGTCAGGGCCCCCCCCGACCGGGTGTGGGCCTTCCTCACCGACCCCCGCCGCGCGGCCAGCGCCTTGCCGGGGGCCGCCGTCACCGAGCAGAACGACGACGGGACGTTCGCGGGGACGATCACGGTCAAGGTGGGCCCCGTCTCGACGCAGTACAAGGGCAAGGCGCGCTTCGAGAAGCTGGACCCCTCCACGCGAAGCGTGGAGATGGTGGGATCGGGGCAGGACGTCAAAGGCCGTGGGGGCGCCGAGATGCGGATGAGGAGTCAGCTCGCGGAGCTGACGCCGGGTGAGACCAGGGTCGACGTGGTGTCTGAAGTGAGCGTCACCGGGATCCTGGCCCAGCTGGGCCGCGGGATGATCCAGGACGTTTCCGACCAGCTCTTCCAGCGGTTCACCGCGGCGGTGCGGGCGGAGCTGGAGACTATGCCAGCGGGCGCGGCGCCGGGCGGGGAGCCCCCGGCCGCGCCCGCATCTCCCCAGAGCCCGTCCCTGGATGCCGTCTCTTTAGGGGCCCAGGTGGCCGGCCGCACCGCGCGGCGCTGGGCGCGGTCTCCGGCCTTCTGGGTGGGAGTGGCCGTACTGGCGATCCTTTTCTACTGGATGCTGCTTCGATGAGAAGCGGGAGGTGCCGATGATTCCCCCATTGTTCGACTACCACGCGCCGGCGACGCTGCCCGATGCGCTGAAGCTGCTGGGGCAATACGGCGACGAGGCCAAGATCCTTTCCGGCGGGCAGAGCCTGCTGCCCCTGCTCAAGCTGCGCCTGGCCGCGCCCGGCCACGTCGTGGACATCGGGCGCATTCCCGGCCTGGACTACATAAGAGAAGAAGGGGGCTTCCTGAAGATCGGGGCTCTCGTGCGCGAGGCCGCCCTCGAGGCGTCTGACCTCGTCCACAAGAAGTACCCGATCCTCGTGGACACCGCCTCCGTGGTCGCCGATCCGCTGGTGAGGAACCTGGCCACGGTGGCCGGGAACCTCGCCCACGGCGATCCCGCCAACGACCATCCCGCCACCATGCTCGCCCTCGGGGCGGAGGTGGTGGCCACGGGGCCGAAGGGGCAGCGGACGATCCCGGTGTCTGGCTTCTTCAAGGGGCTGTTCACCACCGCCCTCGAGCCGAACGAGATCCTGACCGAGGTCCGGATCCCCGTCCCGCCCGTCCGCAGCGGCGGGGCCTACGTGAAGCTCGAGCGCAAGGTCGGAGACTTCGCGACCGCGGGGGCCGCCGCGTTCGTGGTCCTGGACGGGAACGGGGCTTGCGAGCGGGTCGGCATCGGCCTGACCAACGTCGGCATGACGCCCTACAAGGCGGCCAAGGCGGAGCAGCACCTCACCGGCAAGAAGGCGGATGCGATCCCGGAAGCGGCGAGGCTGGCCGCGGAGGGTATCTCCCCCGGCGCGGACCGACGAGGCTCGACGGAATACAAGAAGGAGATGGCCCGGGTTCTCACCGTGAGGGCCCTCAAGAAGGCGTTCGGGCGCGCGGGAGGACGCTAGCCATGGCCAAGCACAAGATCAAGGTCACCGTGAACGGCGCCGCCCACGAGGCGGAGGTGGAGTCGCGTCTCCTCCTCGTCCATCTCCTCCGCGAGAGCCTGCGGATGACCGGCACCCACATCGGCTGCGACACCACGCACTGCGGGGCCTGCACCGTGCTCCTCGACGGCAAGCCCGTGAAGTCCTGCACGGTCCTCGCCGTCCAGGCCGACGGGCGCGAGGTCATGACGGTGGAGGGCCTCGAGAAGGACGGAAAGCTCGATCCCATCCAGGACGGCTTCTTCCAGGAGCACGGCCTGCAGTGCGGCTACTGCACGCCGGGCATGATGATGACTGGCTACGCGCTCCTGAAGGGCAACAAGAACCCGAGCGAGAGCGACATCCGCCACGCGATCTCCGGAAACCTCTGCCGGTGCACCGGCTACGTCAACATCGTCAAGGCGGTGCAGCACGCCGCCGCCAAGCAGTAGGGGGGGAGCCATGGCCACTCCGAAGACCAGTCCCGAGATCGGGGGCATGGGCCACTCGATCAAGCGCAAGGAAGACCCGCGCTTCATCCGCGGCCAGGGCAACTACGTGGACGACGTGGTGCTGCCCGGCATGCTGCACATGGACATCGTGCGCAGCCCCTACGCCCACGCCAAGATCAAGAAGATCGACACCGCGGCCGCCCTCAAGGTCCCCGGTGTCCTTGCCGTCATCACCGGCGAGACCCTCGAAAAGTACAAGCTGCACTGGATGCCGACCCTGATGTCGGACACCCAGATGGTGCTGCCCACCGAGAAGGTCATGTACCAGTCGCAGGAGGTGGCGGCGGTGATCGCCACCGACCGCTATACCGCGGCGGACGGGGTGGAGGCCGTGCAGGTGGACTACGAGCCGCTCCCCGTCGTCGTCGACCCCTGGAAGGCCATGGAGCCGGGCGCGCCCGTCCTGCGCACGGACAAGCCGGGCAAGAAGGACAACCACATCTTCCACTGGGAAGCCGGGGACCGGGCGGGCACCGATGCCGCCTTCAAGCAGGCCGAGGTCACGGTCAAGCAGCGCATCTACATCCCCCGCATCCACGTGGCCTCCATCGAGACCTGCGGGTGCGTGGCCTCCTTCGACAAGACCACGGGCAAGCTCACGGTGTGGATGACCACCCAGGCCCCCCACGCCATCCGCACGGTCTTCGCGCTGGTGGCCGGTCACGTCGGCCTCTCCGAAGAGAAGATCCGGATCATCTCGCCCGACATCGGCGGCGGCTTCGGGGGCAAGGTGCCCGTCTACCCCGGCTACGTGATCGCGGTCGCGGCCTCCGTCGTGATCGGCAAGCCGGTGAAGTGGATCGAGGATCGGATGGAGAACCTCCAGGCCGATTCCTTCGCCCGGGACTACCACATCGACGCCGAGCTCGCGGCCAAGAAGGACGGCACCATCACCGCCCTGCGGATCAAGACCCTGGCCGACCACGGCTACGCCGACGCCGCCGCCAACCCCTCGAAGTTCCCGGCCGGCCTCTTCTCGATCTGCACCGGCTCCTACGACGTGAAGCAGGCCTTCGTCGAGGTGGACGGCGTCTACACGAACAAGCCGCCGGGCGGCATCGCCTACCGCTGCTCGTTCCGGGTCACGGAAGCGGTCCACGCCATCGAGCGCATGACCGACATGCTGGCCCAGGAGCTGAAGATCGACCCCGCGGACATCCGGAGGAAGAACTTCATCCCCAAGGACAAGTTCCCCTACAAGTCCTCGCTGGGCTGGGAATACGACAGCGGCGACTACCACGGGGCGCTGGAGAAGGCGCTTCAGACGATCGGCTACACGGAGCTGCGCAAGGAGCAGGCGGAGAAGCGCAAGCGCGGCGAGCTGATGGGCATCGGCATCTCGAGCTTCACCGAGATCGTGGGAGCCGGCCCCTCCAAGCACTTCGACATCCTCGGCATCAAGATGTTCGACTCCTGCGAGCTGCGCGTGCACCCCACCGGCAAGGCCCTCGCCCGCTTCGGCACCAAGTCCCAGGGCCAGGCCCACGAGACGACGTACGCCCAGATCATCGCGGAAGAGCTGGGCATCCCCGCCGCGCACGTCCAGGTGGAGGAAGGCGACACCGACACCGCCCCCTATGGCCTCGGCACCTACGCCAGCCGCTCCACCCCCGTCGCGGGCGCGGCCGGAGCCATGGCCGCCCGCAAGGTACGCGACAAGGCCCGCAAGATCGCCGCGTATCTTCTCGAAGTGTCCGAGGAGGACCTGGTCTGGGAGCCCGGCAAGTTCTCGGTCAAGGGCGCGCCGGAGAAGAGCAAGACCATCCAGGACATCGCCCTCGCCGCCTACACCAACCACCCCCAGGGCATGGAAGCCGGCCTCGAGGCCGTCAACTACTACGACCCGCCGAATCTGACCTTCCCCTTCGGGAGCTACGTGTGCGTGGTCGACATCGACCGCGGCACGGGCGAGGTCAAGATCCGGCGCTTCGTGGCCATCGACGATTGCGGCAACATCATCAACCCCATGGTCGTGCAGGGGCAGGTCCACGGCGGCCTGACCATGGGCATGGCCCCCGCCCTCCTGGAGGAGATCAGCTACGACGAGAACGGCAACGTGCAGGGCGGCAGCTTCATGGACTACCTCGTCCCCACCGCCATGGAGACCCCGAAGTGGGAGACCGGCCACACGACCACGCCCTCCCCGCACCATCCGTTGGGCGCGAAGGGCGTCGGGGAGTCGGCGACGGTGGGCGCGCCCCCCGCGATCGTCAACGCGATCGTGGACGCGCTCTCCCACCTCGGCGTCAAGCACATCGACATCCCGGTCACGCCGGAGAAGGTCTGGCGGATCCTCAAGGACAAGGGGGTCGCGGAGTAGAGGCGATCGCCTCGAGGATGTCGTCGAAGGCAGGGGACCCAGGGACATCGCGCACCCCCTTCAGGCACGACAGAGCTTCTGGGCGCCTCGCTCGAGCGCCTGCAGGGCTAGGCGGGCGAAGGCGCCGCGCAGACGGCCCGCCGGCGCGGCCAGGGGCCGCGATCCAGCAATTCCCGCGGCCATCACCCGCGAGCGGAAGTCGGCAACCACCGCGGGATCGGTGACCACGGCCAGGTACTCCGCCTGGAAGTGGTAGCTCCACAGGTCGAAGTTGGCGGAGCCGAGGACGAGCGCGCTGTCATCGACGAGGAGCGCCTTCATGTGGGTCATCCGGCCCCCGTAGTGGCGCACGTCCATGCCCCGGGTCGCCGGAGGCCAGGAGAGGAGGTCCCCCACCAGGCCCCAGTTGTTGCGCTCGGGGGTGACGAGCGTGACCCGAACCCCGCGCCGGGCGGCGGCGGTGAAGCGCTCGAGAAATGGCGCGGTGAGGTACGCGCACTCGACGTAGAGGCTACGGCGTGCTCCGTCGATCAGAGCGAACAGCGGCCCGAAGCTCCCCTCGTTCCCGTGCCCGTCGAGGGCCATGAGCTCGAGTCCGGGGAGACGGCAAGCGGCGGCGCTGGTCCGGCCTTCCCAGGTCTTCTCGAAGTCCCGGGCCAGGAAGCACGCCGCGGCCGTCGACTCCACGCGCAGCATGAGGTCCCGCCAGGCGAAGTTGTGGTCGCTGAAGTTGATGCCTCCGAGGTAGGCCACGCTCTCGTCCACGAGGACGAGCTTCTTGTGGTTTCGGCGCGGGAAGCGGAGGAGGAGCGGACCGACCGGGCTCGTGAAGCGCAGGGGAACGCCGCACCAGCGCAGAGCTCCGATCATCTCCCCCGTGGAGCGCACCTCGCGTCGCAGCTCGGGATCGAGAAACGCCGAGGGCCGGTAGAGGAAGCGGTCGCTCACCACGTGTCGCGTGAAGTCGTCGACGAGGACCCGACGGTCGGGGGCCGGGCTCGCGACGAGGGCGAGGGCGAGCCGGCGGCCGGCGTCGTCGCCCTCGAAGGACAGGGCCTGGACGTAGACCCGCTCGCGGGCCGCGCGGATATCCGCCTCCGCCCTCGGCCAGAACTCCGCGGCGTCCATCAGGAGCTCGAGCCTCACCGCACGGCCTCCCCGATCGCGTGGGGCAGGAGGAAGACGGCCCCGAAGCGCAGGAAGCGCCCGGCGAAGCCGGCGACGAGGAACGTGGAGATGCGGAAGCGGAGGATCCCGGCGGCGACGCTCATCACGTAGAAGGGCGGGAGGCCCGAGAAGGCGCTCCCGAACACCACGAGGGGCGCCGAGGTGCGATGCCGGGCGAGACGGACCGTCGCGGCCCCGACCCGGTCGTGGACGCGGAGGGGGAACCTCACGACCCCCCGCCCGCCGAGGTAGAGAAGCAGCTTGGCCGACATCTGTCCGAGGGCGGCCATGGCGACGACGAGGAGCGGAGGGCAGCCCGGGGCGAGGGTGGCCACCCCCAGGAGGTAGGCCTCGATGCTGACGAGGGGGAGGACCCCGCTCAGGAAGGACGCCGCGAACGTGGCCAAGCAGATGTACAGGGGCTCCATCGGGGCCACCCTCCAGTACCCTCTGAAGCGTTTCGAAACTCTTGTTTCATTTCCCCGAGGTTCGGGGGCGGTGTCGCGTCAGGGGACTCCCCTCCCGCTAGGGAGACCGGGGTGGGGGGGTAGCGGGCGTGGCCTCGTGCTGCACCCGGCCGAGGGCCTCTCGGGCCCCCCGGTGCAATGGATCCAGCCGCAAGGTCGACTCGTATTCCGCAGCCGCTTCGTCCGAGCGCCCCAGGGCTTCGAGCGCCCGCGCGAGCTGGTAGCGGCCGGGGGCGAAGGAAGGGGCGTCACCCGCGAGGGCCCGCGCCTCCCGCTCGGCCTCCGGCAGGTGGCGAGCACGGATCAAGACGGAGACGAGGTTCGCCTGCGCCACGTGATGGGCCTCCGTCTGGCCGTACCACTGCAGGGCGAGGGCCTCTCGAAGGAGGCCGATCGCGTCTTCGAGGCGACCCTCCCGCACCGCCACGTGCGCGAGCTGGGCCCGGGCGGGAGCGAAGTCCGGGAGCATCCCCGCCGCCTCGCCGGCGTAGCGTCGCGCCCGCTCCAGATCGTCCAGCTCCAGGGCGGCGTTCGCGGCCGCCAGGCGGAAGGAAACGTTCGCGGGATCCCGGCGGAGGGCCTCGTCGAGGGAACGGAACGGCTGGTCCCTCTCCAGGAAACCGGCGGCGGCGAGCTTCGTCTCCGGGACGGCGAGGCTGGACCAACCATAGGCATCCTGAGGAACGAGCCGAACGCCCCGGGCAAGAGTCTCGCGGCTCCGCTCGAGCCAGGCCCTGCGCTCGTTCGGATCCGCCGACTCGACCCGCGACATCGCGAGCCCGAGCCGTCGCTGGTACAAGACGCGTAGCGGATCGAGCCGGCTCGCCTCCGTGAGGAGCGCCACGGCTTCTCTTGCCGAAGCCGCCGTCTCGGCGCGATGGGCGTCCACGCTGGCCACGAACGGACCAAGGACGAGAAAACCCCAGGCGACCGTGGCGGCCACGATCCCCCCAAGGCCTCCCGCGGCGCCGCCGCCCGTGTCGGCGAGGGCCTGATCGTCGAGCGCCCGCACGGCCGCCCAGGCCATCGACGCCGCGATCGCGGAGACGATCGCGAGGACGGCGAAGCCCGGTCCCCGCGGAGGACCCAGGGGGTCGGACAGCACGCCGGCGGCGAAGGCGACCGTGGCCGCCAGAGCCACGATCCCGGCCGACGAGGACCAGGCCGTCACGGGCCCGTCGCCCGGCGACGCTCCGCTGCCGCCCGATAGCGCGCCCAGGATGGCCGCCCACACGGTCAGGATCGACGTGATCACGACGACCGCGAACCCGGCCTGGGCCAGCACCACGTTGGCCACCCAGCCGCCGAGCACCGCCGCCGCCAGCCCGCGTTCCGGACCACGCGTCCGGCGCAAAGCGCGCAGCCCGAGCCCGGCTCCACCCACCACGATCGCGCACCAGGCGACGCCGCCGAGGATTCCCTGTGTCGCGAGCGCGTGGAGAAGCTCGTTGTGGGCCTTCGCCGGGCTCGCATCGAACTCCTGGGCCCAGTAGAGCGGAGGGCGGTGACGCTGGAAGGCGAGAGCGAACGTGTCGAGTCCGCTTCCGAGAACGGGCGACTCCCGAAAAGCGTCTCCCGCCGCGCGCCAGATCTGCACGCGGGGGCCGACGACCACGGCGCTCTGCAGCCGCTCCCTCAGCGCACCGACAAGGGAGGCGGGGCCAGTGGGCGAGGACAGCAAGAGGCCACCCAGGGCCAGGGCGAGCACGACCGCCCCCGTGGCCAGAGCCTGCCGGCGACGACGCCCCGAGAACGAGGCGAGCAGGTAGACGGCCACGCCAACCAGGGCCGCGCACCAGGCGGCACGGGACAGGGTCGCGACCAACACGATCGCGGAGAGAGTCGTTCCGAGGACCAGGACGGCGCCGGGCGCCCGCCGGCCACGGGTGAACGCGGAATGCCCCAGCCAGAGCTGAACCGGGAGAACAACGGCAAGCAGGCCGCCCAGGTGGTTGGGGTGCCCCATGGTGCCGAAAGGGCGCCCCCACCCCGCGAACCCGGCCACTCGCTGCCACGCGAAGGGATCCGCTCCGAGCGCTTGCAGGCCCGCGTACGCGGAGGCGGCGACCGCGCCCACCACCACGGCCGCGGCCAGGGCCCGGCGCCAGGAGGCTTGGAAGCAGAGTCGCCGGGCGACGAGGAAGAGGGCCACCACGGCCGCGACCGTGGCCAGACCGGAGTGGCTCTCGTCGGCGCCGACGAGCGACGTCAGGGGGCTCGTGGAGAACGCGGTCGACAGCACCGCCGCGGCGAGATACAGGAGCGCGAGAAGGGACGGGATCGGGAAGCGGCCAGGATCAGGCCCGCGCGGGTTGAGCAGCCCGGGAGCGAGGGCCGCGACGGCCAGCACCACGGTGAAGAGCAGCCAGAGCTTGACCTGCTCGAAGCCGTCGACGGTGTTACGGGCGAACGCCAGGGGGGACGCCGCGAGATAGGCGACCACGAGAGCGGCGGCAAGGCCGTCCCGGGTCCCGTGGCGTTCCTCGCCGTGCGGGCGGCTGGACACTCCTAGTCCGGATAGAACGTCGCCTGCACCCCCGCGGTCCAGAACCGGTCGTTGACGGCGGAGGCGGTAAACCCGTTCACGAAATAGAAGTAAAAGCCCGGGGTGGAGATCGTGAACAGCCGCGAGGTGGGAACGGTCGGGTAATAGAGGCCGGTGGGCTCGGGGCCCATCACGATGGCCGCGGCATCACCGAGAGGGAAGCTGCAGTCGACGGAGCTCGCCCCGATGCCCACACGGAGGGAATCGACCTGACCGACCGTGTGGTCGATCTCGAGCTGGACGTTCGCCCGCACGAGCACCTTGCCCGCCGCGGGGGCGTTGATCGCGATCACCGCGCCCGCGTAGGGGGTGCACGAGGATTGCACGATCGTGGCGGCGGTGATCCGGGTCGACACCGCGAAGCTCGTCAGGGCGGGCCGGAAGTAGCCCATCACGTCCGCCACCACGTGCGTATCGCTGCCGAACGCCTGCACGAGGATGTCGTAGGTGCAGGTCGTCGCGAGAGGGTCGCACAGCGGGGCGGTGACGCCGTTCGCGATGGCGAGGCCGGAGATCGACGCATAGTTGAGGATGGCGGCGAGCGGCGGAGGGGGAGGAGCAGCCGAGTAGGCCCAGGTCCGCAGGTTGCCGGCCCCCGACGGGCTGACGGCCACGAAGTTCACGAAGGCGGAGACCGCCGCTCCCGTCGGAATTCCGCACCCGGTCGCGCTCCCCCCCTGCGCGCCGAAGAGCGTCGCGCTGCTGCCGCTGACCACGAAGGAGCGGGCCCCCCCGGGCACCAGCGCGCCCGCGGCCGTGAGCCGCGTGTCGATGATCCGGCAGGGCGTCACGGGAACGAACACGCTGCCCGTTTGCGCGACGCCCGATACCGCGCTCGGCTCCGACACCCGGGTCGGGAGTAGGAGCATGTCCTCCTCCCCGCCCTCGTGGGTGGCGCCGCGACTCCCGGCGGCGTCGATCGCGGCGCGGAGATCACCCCTGGCTCCGCCCCCCTCGATCTCCCGAAGCGCCTCGAGCGGCACCCCCAGCAGCTCCCGCTTCACGGTCTCGCGAAAGCCCGGGTCGAAGGCACGTCCGGTGAGGGCCTGGCGCAGGTCGACGATGGACTCCCCCAGTCTTCGGGCCTCCTCCTCCCGGGTCCGCTGCGCCGCTTCCTCCTGCGCGCTTCTCTCCTTCTCCGCTCGCATGGCCGCGACCTGCGCGTGAGCCGTAGGGAGGGCGAGTAACACGGATGCCGCTGCGACCACCGGGCACGCAACGCCGAGCGACAGGACGCTCTTCATGGACTGCCCCCCTTTGAAGCTGTTGCCGCTAGCATACGCCCTTCCCCCAGCCTCCAACCAGTCAGACGCTACTGCGGCCGTCTCTTGACGAGCTGGTTCTCCACGGGCGGCAGCGTCTTCGCGTGGTCGGCGGCGATCCGTCGAATGGTGGCGATGACGTCGGTGTGCCTTGCCGCGACATCGTAGCGCTCTCCGGGATCCTGATCGAGGTTGTAGAGCAGCGGCGGGTCGTGCGCGACCTCCGGGTCGTCGCCGTACTCGGAGCGCGTGAAGAAGTGCGCCTTGTAAGGGCCGTGGCGCAGGGCGTAGAGCCGCGGCCCCCGGTAGTAGAAGACGTCCTGCCGCGGGCTGCCTCCCTGGCCGCGCAGCACGCGGGAGAGATCGTAGCCGTCCAGTACCCGGTCGCGGGGCACGCTTGCCCCGGCAAGCGCGGCCAGCGTCGGCAGCAGGTCGAGCGTCGCCCCGATGTCGGTGACCACGCCCGGCGGAATGGTGCCCGGCCAGCGGAAGATGGCGGGCACGCGCATCCCGCCCTCGAACGTCCCGCCCTTGGCCCCGCGCAACGGGCCACCGGTGCCGCCCTGCTCGTCGAAGAGGGCCCAGGGGCCGTTGTCGCTCGAGAACAGGACGAGCGTCCGCTCGTCGAGCTCCAGCTCGCGCAGCGTATCCAGCACCTGCCCCACGCTCCAGTCGATCTCTTCCACGACGTCGCCGTAGACGCCACGCGCGCTCTTGCCCGCGAACGCGGGCGACGCGAAGAGCGGAAGGTGGGGCATGGTGTGGGCGAGATACAGGAAGAAGGGCCGGGCGCGGTGAGCACGGATGAAGCCTGTCGCCTCCTCCGTGTAGCGGCGCGTGATCGTTCTCTGGTCGACCGGACGCTCGACCACCGCCTCTCCGCGCATGAGAGGCACGTTCCAGTACTCGATCCGGGGATCAATCATGCGCGAGCGCTTCCGCGGATCCTCGCCGCCGATCGTCGACGCTCCGGGTATCGGGATCATGTCCATGTCGTTCGAGTAGGGGATCCCGAAGTAGGCGTCGAACCCGTGGGCCATGGGCAGGAAGGGCGGCAGGTGTCCCAGGTGCCACTTGCCGATCGCGGTGGTGGCGTAGCCGCGTGACTTCAGCAGATCGGCGATCGTGACCTCGGACGACGGGAGCCCGCCGGTGGAGTCGGGGTAGAAGACGCGGCGCTGCTCGTCGAGCGGGTTCATGCCGTTCCGGATGGGCAGCCGTCCGGTGAGGAGGGCGGCGCGGCTGGGAGTGCAGACGGACTCGCCCACGTAGAAGCTCGTCCACCGCTGGCCCTCGGCCGCCATGCGGTCGATGCGGGGCGTGCGGATCGTGGGATGGCCGTAGGCTCCCACGTCGCCGTAGCCGAGGTCGTCGCAGAGGACGATCACGACGTTGGGGGGTCCCGCGGACGGCGACGCCGGAGCGGCGGCGCCAAGAAGCAGGGCCAGCACCCAGGGCATGCGCCGATTCTGCCGAGAGCGAGGCACCACGTCCAATCGAGAGCCCCGGTTCGGATATGCTCCAGGCCATGCTCCGTCTATCGATCGGGCCTGCCTCCACGCTTCTCCTGCTCTCGTCCGCGCTCTCCACGGCTCCGGCCGTAGGGGGCGCGGAGGGACCACGCCCGGCTCCCTTCGACCTCCAGGCCCACCGGGGCGGACGCGGGCTCTGGCCCGAGAACACGTTGGCCGCCTTCTCGGAGGCGCTCACGCTGGGCGTCAGCACTCTCGAGCTGGACTGCGCCGTCACCAAGGACGGGGTGGTGGTGGTGAGCCACGACCCCGCGCTCAACCCCGACCACACCCGTGACGAGAAGGGCCAGTTCCTGGAGAAGGCAGGGCCGCCTCTCTCCACCCTGACCTACGAAGAGCTGCGACACTACGACGTCGGGCGCCTGCGGCCCGGCTCCGAGTATGCCGCGCGCTACCCCGACCAGCAGCCGGTGGACGCCCAGCGCATCCCGCGCCTGGCCGACGTCTTCGCGCTCGCCCGGATGCGGGGGAACGGTGACGTCCGCTTCAACGTCGAGACCAAGGTCTTCCCCGACCAGCCGGATCTCACGCTCCCCCCGGAGCCGTTCGCGGAAGCGGTGGTGCGGGTGGTCCGCGAGGCGAAGATGGAGGCGCGCACCACGATCCAGTCCTTCGACTGGCGGACGCTGAGGGTCGTGCAGAAGATCGCGCCGAGGATCGTGACCGTCGCCCTCACCACGCAGCGCCCCGGCGAGGACAGGGTCCAGATCGGCCGGCCGGGGCCCTCGCCCTGGCTCGGCGGCCTCGACGTGGACGACTTCGGAGGCTCGATCCCGAAGCTGGTCAAGGCGAGCGGCGCGCGCGGTCTGGTCCCCGAACTACCTGGACATCGAGTCACGGCAGGTGGACGAGGCCCACGCCCTGGGCCTCACGGTCGTCCCCTGGACGATCAACGAGACGGCCGACATGGAGCGGATCGTGGGCTGGGGTGTCGACGGCATCATCAGCGACCGCCCGGACCGCCTGCGCGCGGTGCTCCAGGCCAAGGGCATCGCCGTACCCAAGCCCACGCCCGTCCGATGATCGGGCTCCTGAAGCCGGCCCCTTTCGCGGCGCCGCTTCCCGCGGAGCAGGTGGACGCCGCCTACCGCCGGCGCCGCCGCGAGGTGTTCCTCGGGATCTTCGTCGGCTACGCGGCCTACTACCTCGTCCGCAACAACCTGGCCCTCGCCATCCCGGACATCCTGAAGGAGCACCCCGAGTACTCCAAGGCCGCGCTCGGCACCGCGCTCACCGGGCTCTCGATCGCCTACGGCCTCTCCAAGTTCCTGATGGGCTCGATCTCCGACAAGAGCAACCCGAAATACTTCCTTCCCCTCGGGCTCCTGCTCTCGAGCGCGATCATGGCCGCGTGCGGCCTGGTCAAGGCCGTCTACACTTCGCTCTTCGTGCTCGTGGCGGTCCAGACGCTCAACGGCTGGGTGCAGGGGATGGGCTGGCCGCCCTGCGGCAAGACCATGGTCCACTGGTTCAGCACGAAGGAGCGCGGGCTGACCGTCTCCACCTGGAACACCGCCCACAACATCGGGGGGGCGCTCGTAGCCAACCTCGCGCTCGTGGGGGTCACGCTCTTCCACGACTGGGGCGCCAAGTTCTACTTCAACGCGCTCATCGCGGCCGCGGTGGCCGTGGGCGTCTACTTCCTCCTCCAGGACACGCCGCAGTCCTGCGGCCTGCCTCCGGTGGAGCAGTACAAGAACGACTACCCGCCCGGGCTACGACGAGGCCCACGAGAGGACGCTCGGCTTCCGGGACATCTTCCTCGAAGTACGTGCTGCCCAACCGCTACCTGTGGGCGATCGCGATCGCCAACGCCTTCTGCTACTTCGTCCGCTACGGTGTCGTGAACTGGATCCCGACCTATCTCGAGACGGCCAAGGGCTTCTCGTTCAAGCAGTCGAGCCTGGGCTGGTCGCTCTACGAGTACGCCGCCGTGCCCGGCACCATCGCCTGCGGCTGGATCTCCGACAAGTGGTTCAAGGGGAAGCGCGCCCCCGCCACCATCCTGTTCATGGCCCTGACCCTGGTCGCGGTCGTGGTCTACTGGCTCAACATGAAGGGCCCGCTCTGGATCGACTACGCGGCGCTCATCGCGATCGGCTTCCTCATCTACGGGCCGATCATGATCATCGGTCTCCACGCCCTCGACCTCGTGCCCAAGAAGGCCGCGGGCACCGCCGCCGGGTTCACCGGCTTCTTCGGCTACGTGTTCGGCTCCGCGATCGCGGGCACGGGCGTGGGCTGGATCGCCGACCGCTGGGGCTGGGGTGGGGTATTCACGACCATGGTGGCCTGCTGCCTGCTGACCATCCTCTTCAGCGCTTTCACCCTCGGCCACAAGGCCGTGAGCGAGGAGCGAGCCGTCCCTTGAGACGCGACGAGTTCCTGAAGCGCGTGCGGGAGCGCCGCGAGCCCTGGGACATCGCGGTGGTGGGCGGGGGCGCGACGGGCATGGGCGTTGCCGTCGACGCCGCGTCCCGCGGCTACGCGGTCGTCCTCTTCGAGCAGAGCGACTTCGGGAAGGGGACCTCCAGCCGCTCCACGAAGCTGGTGCACGGCGGCGTCCGCTACCTGCAGCAGGGCAACATCTCGCTCGTCCTCGACGCCCTCAAGGAGCGCGGCCTCCTGCTGCGGAACGCCCCCCACATCGTGCGCGACCTGCAGTTCGTGGTCCCCAACTACCAGTGGTGGGAGGCCCCGTTCTACGGCCTCGGCCTCAAGGTCTACGACGTGCTCGCCGGCCGCTACGGCTTCGGCCCCTCGGAGCTCCTGTCGCGGGAGGAGGTGCTCGCCCGCATCCCCACGCTGGAGCAGGACGGCCTGCGCGGAGGGGTGAAGTACCACGACGGGCAGTTCGACGACAGCCGCCTCCTCGTCAACCTCGCCCAGACCGCCTCCGAGCAGGGGGCGTGCCTCCTCAACTACGCGCGGGTCAAGCACCTCGCCAAGGACGCCGAGGGCTACGTGAACGGCCTCCAGTTCCGGGACGAGGAGTCGGGCCGCGAGCTCTCCGTGTCCGCGCGATGCGTAGTGAACGCCACCGGGCCCTTCTGCGACGGCGTTCGACGTCTCGACGACCCCGCGGCCGCGTCGATGATCGCGCCCAGCCAGGGCGTGCACGTCGTCTTGCCCCGCGACTTCCTGCCCGGCGAGACCGCGATCATGGTGCCGCACACCCGCGACGGCCGCGTGATGTTCGCCATTCCCTGGCACGGCCACGTGGTGGTCGGCACCACGGACACCCCCATCCCCGAGGTGTCGCTGGAGCCGGAGCCGCTCGCGCACGAGGTCGACTTCATCCTCGATACGGCGAGCGGCTACCTCGAACACCGGCCGAGCCGGCGCGACATCCTGAGCGTGTTCACGGGCATCCGGCCGCTGGTGAAGGAGGGCGGGGACTCCGCGACCGCCACCCTGTCCCGCGATCACAAGATCCAGATCTCGCCCTCGGGGCTGCTCACCATCGTCGGAGGCAAGTGGACCACCTACCGCCGGATGGCCGAGGACTGCGTCGACCACGCGACCGTGCTCGCCCGGATCGAGGAGCGCCCGTGCGTCACGCGCGAGCTGCGGATCCACGGCTACCTCTCGCAGGCGGGTATTTCCGGTCCGCTCGCCGGCTATGGGACGGACGCGGAAGGACTGAAGGTCCTGATGCACGAGCAGCCCGAGCTGGCCGAGCCGCTTCACGAGGCCCTGCCGATCTGCGGCGCCCAGATCGTGTGGGCGGCGCGGCACGAAATGGCACGCACGGTGGACGATGCGCTCGCCCGCCGGACGCGGGCGCTCTGCCTGAATTCCCGGGCCGCTCTCGCCATGGCCCCGGCCGCGGCGCGGCTCCTGGCCGGGGAGCTGGGCCGGGACGAGGCCTGGCAGCGCGAACAGGTCGAGGAGTTCGGCCGGATCGCCCGGCGGTACGTCGTCAGCGCCTAGGGAAGCGAGGGAGGCCGCGGTCGACGGGGGCCGCGACCTCCCCGTCGTCACGCCTTCTTGTAGACCGCTCCCGCCACCGCTCCCGCGATCACGCCCCAGACGATCCCGACGATCGTCCAGGTCCAGCTGAGCCCGTACGGGAAGTCCACGAAAAGCAGGTGGGCGAAGATCCAGGTCGGGAAGTTCACGAGCACGCCCGCGTAGAGGCCGAACGTGGCGCCCCCCTTGGGCCCGGTTCCGAAGCTCCCGTGCACCCGATCGTAGAACCAGACGAGCACGAGCGCAGCCACGAAGTCCCCCACCACGAGCCAGGGGATGGGCGGCTCCTTCTTGAGGAAGGCAAACTGGGCGCCGTAGCCGGCGAGCAGCTGTCCCTGGACCACGAAGTCGAAGATGTTCATGACCACCCCCACGGCGACGGCGGTGAGCAGGATCTTCTTGACGTTCATTCAGCACCTCCGTACGGCAGGCGACGCCGCGGACGGCGCCCCCACCGTGGCAGTAAGGCAGTTGGTTTTCCCGGAAAGTCGCCTTTGTCTACACCTTTCCCCCTTGGAAGGCAATGGCGCGAGCCTTCCCTCCTGGGCCACAATCGCGACGCCGACCGCACAGGAGGTACGAATGATCCGCCGTTCCCTGCCCTCCGCGATCGCTCTCGCCGTCCTCTCTTCCGGGGCGGTACGGGCCGAGGAGCCGCTCTTCGATCTGCGCCAGGTCGCGGACGGGGTCTACGCCGCTCTCGCCCTCCCGCGCACCCCGATCAACTGCAACGCCGCGGTCGTGGTCTACGACGAGGGCGTGCTGGTCGTGGACACGCACTCCCGGCCCTCGAGCGCCCGGACCCTCATCGAGCAGATCAAGACCGTGACCGACAAGCCGGTGCGCTACGCGGTCGACACGCATTTCCATTGGGACCACGTCCAGGGCAACCAGGCCTACCCGGTGGCGTTTCCACGGCAGGTCGCGATCGTCGCCTCCGAGGCCACCCGTGAGAACCTCAGGACCGAAGGGCTCGTCCGGGTCAAGCAGCAGCTCGACCAGGCCCCCGCGCAGATCGCGGAGCGCCGGAAGCGCCTCGCCGCCCTGAAGGACCCCGCCGCCCGGGCCGCGCTGGAGGGTGAGATCGCCCAGCACGAGGCCTACGTGGCCGAGCTCACGAGCCTGGAGCTGGTGCTCCCCGACCTGACCTTCGACAAGTCGCTGATCCTCCACCGCAAGGATCGCGACATCGTGCTCCTCTTCCTGGGCCGCGGCCACACGAGCGGGGACGTGGTGGCCTGGCTGCCCCAGCAGAAGGTGGTCGCCACCGGCGACCTCCTCCACGGCTGGATGCCGTTCATGGGGGACGGCTACCCGGTGGAGTGGATTGCCACCCTCGACCAGCTCGCCAAGCTCGATTTCGAATGGATCATCGGCGGCCACGGAGACGTGAAGCCGCGCGCGCACCTCACCGCCTTCCGGAGCTATCTCGCGGACCTCGTCGACGAGACGCGGCGGGCGCGCGGGCGCGGGGAGTCGCTCGACCAGGCGAAAGCCTCGGTGGCGGCGGCTCTCAAGCCGCGACACGCGGAGGCCATGGGCGGCGGCGAGAGGTTCGACGGCTCGGTCGGGGCCAACGTCGAAAAGGTGTACCGCGACCTGGATGCGGGAAAGTATCCGTAGACGAGCCGGCGTAGCACCCGCGGCTTCGGCAGGTGGCTATTCGTACCGGAGCGCGGTGGAGGCGCGCAATGAGACGACCTTCCGGTGTAATGGGGAGGCGGCTGGCGGCAGGGATCCTGGCGGTCCTGGCGGGAGGAGAGGCGCCGCGAACATGGCCGTCCCCGCCGAGGGAGACCGCCATCGCTCGCATCCGGGAGGGGTACGGCCGGCTGCCCCTGCGCTTCGAGCGAACCACGGATCAAACGGCGGGCCGGGCTCGGTAAATCGGCTCAACCTAGACATCTAGTTTCGCCTCCGCTAAATTAGAGAGGAATGGAAAAGCGGACCGTAGACTGCTTCTCGTGCAAGGCTAAGATCGAGATCCTGGTCTATCCGAGCCCGTGGACGTGCATCCCGCTAGACTGCCCGATCTGCCACAGCATCATCGACGTGGAGAAGTGCCATTGGCACGAGTCGGCGCGAGTGATCGAGACATCCAACTAGGGCCTACGATTCGTTTGGGAGCGGACGCGGGACTCGAACCCGCGACCTCCGGCTTATGAGGCCGGCGAGCTACCAACTGCTCCAGTCCGCACTCTGATAGGCGGGGCCCCCACCTGCCCCTGACCTGCGTCGTCCGTGTCACCCCACCGAAGGGCTCTGGCCGGCGCGTGCCACGGTTCCCCGCAGCGGACGGCCTTCACGACGCTCCCCGATGTCGTCGCCGGAACTCGAGTCCGTTCGGGCGCTTTCGCGCCTACGCTTTCGCGGCGACTATGTGGCCCGCTCCCCTGCTGCCACCCGCCCGGCCTCGGCCTCACGCGGATCCGCGCCCGGGTACCAACCAAAGCTGGGTCGCCCACCCCGCCCAGCTACGTCGCGGCCTGCGTTCTCCGCGACTCCCACGGCACCGGGTCCTGGCCGCCTGACGCCCGAAGGCTCAGCGGCTCGCCGGCAGTTTGCGCCGCGACGGTTGCCCGTGGCAGCGACTTTGGCCTCTGTCCCCCCCGACCTCAGCCCGACGCCCCCCTGCGTTTCGTGGGCGCCTCCCCGACCTTCCTGCGAGCCAGCCGAAGCGTCGGCCTACAGCCAGGCCTGCAGGAAGGCGAGCACCTCCCGCCGGCCCTCCGCCGTCTCCTCGTGGCCGACGTCGTAGCGGAGGAGCTTCCAGCGGTCGGGGTAGCCGGCCTCCGCGTACACGGTCTTCATCTCCCGGTCGATGACGTCGAGGCCCTCGACCGGAGTGAGCTTGTCGCGCAGGCCGGCCAGGGCCAGGTGCGGCCGGGGGGCGATGAGGGCGTCGATGTCGGCGGTGGTGAACTGCTTCAGCAGGCCGGGGACGTAGTAGTAGAAGCCGTGGCCGGAGAGGCCCTTCTTCGCGACCAGCGTGTGGAAGTCGGTCTGGCAGCAGATGTCGACCGTGACCTTGACCCGCTCGTCGAGGGCGGCCAGCCAGAAGGCCATGGTGCTGCCCATGGACATGCCGAGGGTGGCGATCCGCGCCGCGTCCACGTCGGGGCGGGTGAGGAGGTAGTCGAGGGCCCGGAGGCTGTCGTAGACCATCATCCCCCACAGCACCCGGCCCTCCCAGAGCATGGCCTTGAAGGTGTCGGCCTCCGTGGTGTGGCTACGCTCCCCGAAGACCCAGTGGTCGATGCAGAGGACGACGTAGCCGGCGTCCGTCAGCGGCTTCGCGTAGGGCGGAGACTGGAGATAGCTCCGGCCCTCGACGAGCTCCTTCTTGCCGATCGCGTACCCCCCGCCGTGCGAGTGGTTGTAGAGGACGGCGGGGACGCGGCCGGAGACGTTCTGCGGACGGGCCAGGTAGGCGGGCACCGTCTCGATCCCGTTCAGGTCCAGCTCCAGGGTCTCGAGCACGTAGCCATCCCGTTCCTCGCGGGAGCGCAGGCGAGCCGTGATCGGGCGCTCGCGGTCCGGGAGGTCGCCCAGGAGCGAATAGAGCAGGCGACGTCTCCCCGCCGCGTCGCGATACGAGCGGCCGGGGACGGGAGGCGGGGGGAGCTCCGCCCCCGCTGCCCTCGCCAGCCCCAGGGCCGCCGCCGAGGCCAGACCTCGAAGTCCCACGGCCAGCACGTCCCGGCGGTCCGTCCCGAATCGCATCGTCGTCATGCCCCCTCCCATCGCGGGCCCCGAGTGTATCAAGCACCTCCCCGCGGGCGCGCGAACCGCGACTGAGGTAGGATCGCCCCGCTCGAAAACTGGAGGAGCGCGTGAAGATCGTCGACGCTCGGGTGATCGTGACCTGTCCCGGACGCAACTTCGTGACCCTCAAGCTGACCACCGAGGACGGCCTCTACGGGCTCGGCGACGCCACGCTGAACGGCCGGGAGCTGGCGGTCGCCTCCTACCTGACCGACCACGTCTGATCCCCCTGCTCATCGGCCGCGACGCGCGGCGGATCGAGGACACCTGGCAGTACCTCTACAAGGGAGCGTACTGGCGGCGCGGTCCGGTGACCATGACCGCGATCGCCGCGGTGGACATGGCGCTGTGGGACATCCTGGGCAAGTCCCTGAACACGCCGGTCTACCGGCTCCTCGGGCGGAGCCTCCCGCGACGGCGTGCTCGTCTACGGCCACGCCAACGGCGGCACGATCGAGGAGGCCCTGGAGGCCGTGCACGAGTACCTTCGCCGCGGCTACAAGGCCGTCCGGGTGCAGGCCGCGGTGCCCGGCCTGCCCGCGACCTACGGGGTCGGCCGGGGCAAGCTCTACTACGAGCCGGCCGAGAAGGGGCTGCCCCCGGAAGGGCGCCTGGAGCACGAGCAAGTACCTCGGCTTCGTGCCCCAGCTCTTCGCCCGCGTCCGCGAGGAGTTCGGCCCCGAGCTGCCCCTCCTCCACGACGTCCACCACCGGCTCACCCCGATCGAGGCGGCGCGGCTGGGCAAGGAGCTCGAGCCCTATCACCTCTTCTGGATGGAGGACCCGGTGCCCGCCGAGCTGCAGGACGGCTTCCGGCTCATCCGACAGCACACGACCACGCCGATCGCGGTGGGCGAGGTCTTCAACTCCATCCACGACTGCGAGCGCCTGATCCGCGAGCAGCTCATCGACTACATCCGCGCCACCGTCGTCCACGCCGGTGGGATCAGCCACCTGCGCAAGATCGCGGCCCTCGCCGAGATGTACCACGTGCGCACCGGCTGCCACGGGGCCACCGACCTCTCCCCCGTCTGCATGGCGGCAGCCCTGCACTTCGACCTCTCCGTCCACAACTTCGGCATCCAGGAGTACATGCGGCACAGCGAGGAGACGGACAAGGTCTTCCCCCACGCCTACCGCTTCGAGGACGGGATGCTCCATCCCGGGCGAGGCGCCCGGCCTCGGCGTCGACATCGACGAGAAGCTGGCCGCCCAGTATCCCTACGACCGCGCCTACCTGCCGGTGAGCCGGCTGCTCGACGGGACCGTCCACAGCTGGTAGGCCGACCCTGTACAATCGGAGATGCGTGGATCGCCGTGAGGAGAGACGTCGGGGAATGGCCCGGGTAGTAGGGCTTCACGGCGACGACGGCTCGTTCGACCGCGAGTTCTGGCGCCGGATTCCACCCAAGGAGCGTCTGGAGCTGGTCTGGGCCATGGCCCTGGAGGCGGGGCAGTGGCGAGGAGAACGTGGCGGTCAACCCCGACTTCAGAGATCTGTTTGCCGCGTTGAACGCCGCGGGCGCTAGGTACCTCCTGGTCGGCGGCTACGCCGTCGCCTTCCATGCGGAGCCCCGCTTCACGAAGGACCTGGACGTCTGGACCGAGCCTTCGGGAGCCAACGCCGCTCGGGTGCACCAGGCCCTTCAGGCATTCGGCGCGCCCCTGCAGGACCTGACCGACGATGATCTCGGGCGTGCCGGCCTCGTCTTTCAGATCGGCGTGCCCCCGAACCGCATCGACATCGTCACGAGCATCGACGGTGTGGAGTTCGCCGAGGCCTGGCCCGGGCACGCCGAAACGACCTACGGCGACCAGGCCGTGCCGGTCATCGGGCGGGCCGAGCTGATCCGGAACAAGCGCGCGTCCGGACGCCCGCAGGATCTTCTCGACCTCGAGATCCTCGAGCAAGCATGAGCCGCACCGCGACTCGACGGGGGCACCCCGGGAATCCAAACGACAGGATTCGAATGACCCGGCTCTTACCCCGTTTCCTCGGCGGCTCGTCGTAATCTAGCCCGGGGGGCGGGGTCCGGGGAGAAGAAAATGCTTTCGGCACGTGTCGTGTCGGCGGTCGCGATCGCGCTCGCCCTCGTCCAGGGAAGCGCGGCGCAGTCGCCGGACTGGCCGCAATGGGGCGGTCCGACTCGGGACTTCAAGGCCCCCTCGGGCCGGCTCGCGGCTTCCTGGCCCGCCTCGGGACCGAAAGAGCTGTGGAGCCGGCCGCTCGGCGAGGGCTACTCCGGGATCGCCGTGGAGGGCGGCGTGCTCTACACGCAGTACCGCCCGGTCAAGGGGTTCTTCAGCACGATCGTCGCGAAGTTCACGGGCTCCAGCCCCGAGGTGGTGGCCGCCCTCGATGCCGCCACCGGCCGCACCCTGTGGGAGCACGTCTACGAGGCGAAGGCCCTTCCCCAGATGGACGCCGGGTATGGATCGGGGCCCAACGCAACGCCGCTCGTGACGGGAGGGCTCGTCTTCGCGGTGGGCTCCACCGGCAAGCTCCACGCCCTGGACAAGAACACGGGTCGCGTGGTGTGGGCGAAGGACCTGTGGGGGGAGCTCGGTGGTCAGGTCCACGGACGCGGTTATTCGTCGAGCCCCCTCGCGTACGGGGAGAACGTGATCCTGCCGGTGGGCGGCGCCGGGCAGGCGCTCGTGGCCTTCAGGCAAAGAGACGGCCAGATCGCGTGGAAGAATCACACTTTCGATATCACGCCGTCCTCACCGCTTCTCATCGCGGTCGACGGCCAGGAGCAGCTCGTCCTCTTCCACGGCGAGGGCGTCGCCGGGATGGACCCGAGCGGGGGCCCGCTCTACTGGAGCCACTCCCACCGAACGCAATACAACCTCAACATCTCCACGCCCGTCTGGGGCGAGGGCAACCTGCTCTTCGTCTCGTCCGCCTACGATGGCGGGAGCCGCGGCCTGCGGCTGCGCCGGAGCGGCGGCAAGACCACGGTCGAGGAGCTGTGGTACTCGAGCCGGATGCGGGTCCATTTCGGCGATGCGATCCGCCTCGGTGAGGTGGTCTACGGCTCGAGCGGCGACTTCGGTCCGGCCTTCTTCACAGCGATCGAGATGGCTTCGGGCAAGGTGCTGTGGCAGGACCGGGCCCTCGGCCGTTCCACCTTCCTGGCCGCCGACGGTAAGCTCGTCCTCCTCGACGAGAACGGCGTGCTCGCCCTCGCCACGACCGCGCCGGAAGGGCTGAAGATCCTCGCGAAGTCCCAGGTGTTCAGCGGCCGCTCCTGGACCGTACCGACCCTGGTGGGCACCCGCCTCTACGTGCGCGACCGGACGACGATCAAGGCGCTCGACCTCGGCTGAAGACCAGGACGGCGGCCGGGTGTGTACACTCTCCCTCGGAGGTGAGGATGCGGGTATTCGCTGTCCTGCCGGCGCTGGCGTTGTGCGTGGCGGTGGCCCTGCCCGCCCGGGCCGACAAGAAGCTCGACGACGCCGTGGCCAAGGCCGAAGCCCAGCTCGCCAAGGGCAAGGAGGACGAGGCGGTCAAGATCCTGCAGAAGGCGGCTTCGCAGGCTCCCCGCGACCCGGAGCCGCAGCTCGCGCTCGCGCGGATGTTCCTGAAGCTGGGCAAGCGGGACGAGGCCGGCCAGGCACTCGGCAAGGCCGGCGAGCTGGCTCTCGGCCGCGCCGCCGGCGGTACGCGCGCGCGTCCTGGCCGCCCGGTCCGCCTTCGCGCTGCGCACCGGCACCGCTCGGGAGGCCCTGACCCTCGCCCGGCAGGCCGTCGAAGCCGAGGCCGGGGCGGACAGCCTGGCCGCGCTGGCCCGCGCGCAGGCCCGCCTCGGCGATCCCGCCGCCCGCGAGACGGCCGAGCGGGCCACGCAAGTGGCTCCGTCCTCCGCCATCGCCCAGGTCGCGCGCGGCGACGCGCTCTTGGCGGCACGCCTGGAAAAGGAGGCCGAGGGTGCGTACCGGCGCGCCGCCGAGCTCGAGCCTCGTCTCGCGTCCGCCCTCACCGGCCTCGCCCTCGCCCTCGCCGCGCAAGGCAAGGCCGCCCCCGCCCTCGAGGCGGCGCGCGCGGCCATCCAGGCCGACACGCATTCCGGGGAAGCCCAGGCCGCGCTGGCCCTGGCCACGCTCGCCCAGGATCCGCTCGACGCGGCGAGCGAAGCCGTGGCCGCGGCCCAGCAGGGCACGTTCCTCGAGCCCAAGAACCCGCTGGTCAAGCTCACGGTCGGGCGCGTCTTCGAGAGCCGCAGCCAGCTCGCGGAGGCCGCGGGCGTCTACGCCGAGGCCGCGGGCCTCGACCCTTCCTGGCCCACCCCGCCCGTCGCGGCGCTGGATCTTCTCTTCCGGCAGGGTGACGCGACGGCCGCGCTCGCCGGCCTGCGCGCGATGGCCGACGACCTCCGGGCCTCGGGCATGGCGCAGTGGCTGCTCGGACGGATGCTCCTGCGCAAGGAGGAGTGGGACGGGGCCAAGGCCGCGCTGGACGCGGCCACCGCCGCGATGCCCGGCCTCGCCGAGGCCCAGGCCGCGCTCGGCACCGCCGCCTACAACGTCGGCGAGCTGAAGCTGGCCGCGGACGCCTACGGCCGCGCGGTCGCGCTCGAGCCCGAGAACCTCGCCTACCTGGCGAACTACGGGCTCTTCCTCGGCTACGACGACCGGCTGGAGGAAGGCCTGGCCGTCCTGCTCAAGGTCACCGGGCGGCCGGACGGCCAGGACGCGGGTGCCTACATCAACCTCGGCTGGATCTACCGCCACTTCCGGCCGCCCAAGGTGGCCGAGGCCGTGGCCGCCTACGAGAAGGCGCTGAAGCTCGAGCCGAAGAACGCCAAGGCCGCGTTAGGCGTCGCTCTCAGCTACCGCGCGGGCGGGCAGTGGACTCGCGCGGTCACCGCCTACGAGCGCGTTTCGCAGGTGAACCCGCGGCTCGACGGCGAGGCCATGCTCGGCACCTCCTGGTGCTACTTCCGGGCCGGCGACGACTACAAGGCCCGCTTCTTCGCCGGCCTCGCCGCCAAGGCCGGGGTCGACGTGGGGCCGCTCCGCAACGCGCTCCTCGGCCCGCCGAAAGCGGGGGCGGCGACCCTCAAGACGGCGGACGAGCTCAACGAGCTCGCCCTCCAGCTCGACGAGAAGAACGCGGGCGAGCAGGCCCTCGCCGCTCAGCGCCTGCTGGGATTGGGCCGGCCCGCGGTGCCCTCGCTGGCCGAAGCACTCCGCGACAAGAAAACCGCGATCGCGGTGCGCGAGACGATCGTGGCCGGCCTCGGGAAGATGGGGCCGGCCGCGCGCGACGCGCTGCCGGAGCTCGACCGCCTGGTCAAGGCCGGCCCCCGCGCGACCGGCCCCGACGCTTCGCCCTCGGCGAAGGCGCGCGAGGCGAAGCTGATCGGCGCCATGCAGGAGGCCGCGGCCAGGATCCGGGGAAAGTGAGGACGCTCCATGACCTCCAACCGTAGACGGTTCCTGAAGCGTTCGGTGCTCGGACTGGCCGGCGTGGCCGCGGCGCCAAGAGCACGGGGCCTCGCGGATTCGTCGGAACCACAGCAGGCGCCGCCGGGCATGCCGCCCGCGTTCGGCACCGGGCCCTCGGTGGGCCCCGACGTCACGCCGGCCACGATCGCCGAAGCCGAGAAGCTGGTGCAGGTCGAGTACACCGCGGCCGAGCGGGCCCAGGCCGCCGGCAACTGGCGGGTCTCCCTCGCCCCCCTCTACGAGCGCCGCACGGGACCGCGCAAGGTCGCCCTCGACGCGACCCTGGCTCCGGCGAGCCGCTGGGACCCCGCGCTGCCCGGGGCCGCCGGGGGCCCCGCGCAGAGCCGGTTCGTGCGGAGCGCGGCCGCGGCCGGGCGCGCTGCCGCCGCGGGACGAGGACATCGCGTACGCGCGCCTGCCCCGCCTCTCGCGCTGGATCGAGTCGCGCGCGCTCACGTCCGAGCGGCTGACCCGGATCTACCTCGAGCGCCTGGAGCGCTTCCAGCCCAAGCTCAACTGCACGATCACGCTCACCCGCGAGCTCGCCCTCGAGCAGGCGCGCCGCGCCGACGCGCGAGATCGCCGCCGGCCGCTACCGCGGCCCGCTCCACGGGATCCCGTGGGGGGCCAAGGACCTGCTCGACACCGCGGGAATCCCGACCACGTACGGGGCCGAGCCGTTCCGCGATCGGGTCCCGACGAAGGACGCCGCCGTCGTCGAGCGTCTGGACCGCGCGGGCGCCGTCCTCGTGGCCAAGCTGAGCCTGGGCGCACTCGCCCTCAACGACATCTGGTTCGGCGGCCAGACCAACAACCCCTGGCTCCTCGAGGAGGGCGCCTCCGGCAGCAGCGCGGGGCCGGGAGCGGCCACCGCCGCCGGCATGCGTCGCCTTCGCCATGGCCAGCGAGACCGGCGGCAGCATCATCGGGCCCGCCATGCGCTGCGGCGTCGCCGGCCTGCGCCCGACCTTCGGGCGGGTGCCGCGCACCGGGCGCGATGACGCTCTGCTGGTCGCTGGACAAGCTCGGGCCCATGGCCCGCGGCGTCGAGGACACCCTGCTCGTGCTCCAGGCCCTCTCCGGCGCGGACCCCGGCGACGTGGCCAGCGTCGCCCGCCCCCTCGACTTCGACGCCGGCGCCGCGCGTCAAGGGCCTGCGCGTCGGCTACCTGCCGAAGTGGATGGGCGAGCCGCCGGCGACCGACGTGGACCGTGCCGCCCTCGCGGCGGTGGGCCGGCTCGGCATGGTCCCGGTCGAGGTGGAGCTCCCCGACTGGCCCTACGGCTCGCTCAACACGATCCTGTTCGCCGAGGCCGCCGCCGCCTTCGAGGACCTGACCCTCGCCCGCGGCCTCGCGCAGCTGAAGATGCAGGTCCCCGACGCCTGGCCGAACCTCTTCCGCCAGTCGCGCTTCCTCTCCGCGGTGGACCTCGTGCAGGCCGACCGCTTCCGCCGGCTCGTGGCGCAGGAGATGGCGCGCGTCTTCCGCACGGTGGACCTCCTGCTCGTCCCCTCGCTCCGGGACGAGATGCTGACGATCTCCAACCAGACCGGCCACCCGTCGCTCACGCTGCGCGCCGGCTTCGTGGAGGTGGCCCAGGCCCGAAGCGACTGGGCGCCCGACCCCGCGAACCCGCTGCCGAAGTTCTCGCCCCCGCGGCGCGTGCCGCACGGCATCACGCTCATCGGGCGCCTGTTCGACGAGGGCCTGCTCGGCCGGGTGGGGATCGCGCTCGAGCGCGCCTTCGGAGTCGCCGACGAGCGGCCCCCCGGCTTCTAGACGGCGCGGCGCCTGCCAGCTTCCTTGCCCCCCAGGCGACGTGCCGCACTCATGGAGGCAAGCCTCATCAGTGCCAGAACAGGCGGGACGACCCGTCCGCTCCTCCTCGTGTCGGCCGAACACCGCGGATCAGCTGCGAGCGGCGTCCAGTCTCGCCGCGCCTCGTCAGCTGCAACGCGTTGTTATCCGGCCCTCGCGCTTGCAGCGCTCCAACTACGGCTCGCGAATGCCCAGAAGCGTATGCGTGATGACCGACCTGTCATCCTTGTTTGTGTACCACTTTCGTACTCGCGGAAGCCGCAGCCCCTGGCCCGCAGTCTCATCGGTCAGCACTGCATACTCACCGTCACCTGCCGATTCCTCGTGGTGGAAGCGATGGCCGACGAGGGCGCACGTTTCACGATCAAAAAAGAAGTACCACGTATCGCTGCCAACGCTTTGGTCGTAGGTGACGCGCAGTTCGTAGACGGCTTTTCCTTGGAAACGCGTCCCTTTCACCTTCGGGTCAAGTCGGGTACCTGGGTCTCTGAGCTTCATCGGAAGGCCCCAGAGGAACAGATCCCTGTTTCGCCTCGACAGGAGCTGCGCGGGCCTCAGCCGGTAGCGTTCGAGTTCTCCGCTCGACAGGTTCACTTTCCCGTCGAGGTGTGCCACTGCCTTGTCGTTCTCCACCACCACGGTGATGGCGTGACCGTCGATGGAGCTCTCCCACTCGAACCGGCCGCGGGCGTTGTCGAAGCGGAGAACGTTGCGGCGGCTCGTCCCGTCGGGTTGACTTGCAAGCTCGGTAATCTGGAAGGCTCCTCGCTCCCAATTCCTCTGTGGATCGTGGTAGGCGATGGAGCGGTCCAAGAGTTCCTTCGCGGTAAGTGAGGACAACAGGGCGACGGCTAAGTACGGCAACATGATCTCACCACTCCGGCCATCACCATTTGTTCGATGCCCACCTGGGTCCGGATAACGCACGCTTCGGCGGCGAGGCTCCATCGCTTGCGGCGGCCTTCGTTTGGTGCAAGCGGTTGTTAGCTGGCACTCCAATCCGATCTACCCCGCGGCAGAGACCGAGACGACTCTCCACACTTCAGCACGTAGATCACCCAAGGGGCGATCGTCATCTCGTTCACCCACGCGTACGGTTCCGCCGTTCTCGCCAGAGGTCGGTAGCTCCCGACCTGTGCCAATCCGGCACGTCTGTACACGTCTTGGTAGTCCTCATCCGTCCACAGGATGTCCTCGACGGGACGCTTGTCCTCCACGTCCAGCATGACGATGCGTACCTTGTCCCCGCTCTTCGCGTTTCGGTTCTCAGCGTAGTCCTTCGTCGAGAAGGAAGCCCACTCGTTGACGTAGATCTCTGGCGAAGAGACGACGCTCACGATGCGCCCGCCAGGCTTCAGGAAGTGCTTCAGCGACTCGAAGAGCACGACCTTCTTCTCCAGGGTGGGGATGTTGTCGAACGTGAACACGGACAACACGAGATCGAAGGCGCGTCGAGGCGAGAACCTAAGGTCGCCCTCGGGGACGAGGCGATAATCTCCCTGCGGATCGCGCGCCCGGGCCAGGGCCAGCATGGGTTCCGCGATATCCACGCCAACGGCATCGAACCCGAGATCCCGGATGAACCGCGTCGAACGCCCGGTGCCGCACCCAAGATCCAGAGCCCGCTTCCCGCGGACGTGTTCAGCGATGATCGCCGGCAGATCCCGGTACGCCAGGTAATACGTACCGGGGAACTCAAGCCTGGCATAGCTGCCCGCACGCTCCTTGTCATCGTAGACATTGGAGAAGTCCGAGTTCGTCATCATCTCTCCATGGGCTCATGTGCGGTCGGGCAGATAGGTAACGAATCAGTCCGGGGACATGGGTAACACTTTTCCGGACTTCTTACCCCGGACCCAGCGACCCAGCTGATCCTCGATCCGCATTCGCCTCTCGTCCAACCTGCCAAGCTTGAAGTCAGAGAAGTATACGTCCCAGAGTTGGTCACCGACCTCTTCGAGAGCGACCCACTCGCGCATGAGGGTGGTGCTCACGTTGACCCAGGCACACTTCCATCGGATTCCGCCGTTCTCGCTGACATAGCGAACCTCGAAGTTCTTGGGGTACTCGATGGGCGGCAGCTTTCGAGGCAGCGCTCGCGGGGAGGGCACGTAGAAGGAGGCGGGCGTCTCCTGGCCGAGAGACTCATGGGGACGCTGATGGTTGTACTCCTCTCGAAAGCGATTGAAGCGAACCTGCTGCGCCGCCAGATTCCCGCTCGGAGGTCGGGTGGCCTCCGCCTTCAGGGTCTTGTGCATCCTCTCGTGCTGACCGTTCTGCTGTGGGTGAGCCGGCTCGATCAGCTCCGGACGGATCCCTAACCGGATCCACCAGGCGGAAAGGTTCGACAGGCGAGCCAAGGCGGTGGTGGCAAAGGGAACACCGTTGTCTGTCCGGATGAAACGCGGCAGCCCGTACTCTTCAAACAACCGCGTGAATACCCGTCGGGAGGGGGGTACGGCTGTGGAATACAGTCCCTGGCAACCCAGGAGGTACCGGCTGTATCCGTCCGCCACCGTCAACGGGTAGCAGTATCTCCCGTCGCGGGTCTTGAACTGCCCTTTGAAGTCAGCAGTCCACACCTCGTTGGGCTGGTCCATCACGCTCAGCGGACGACCCGGGTGTCCAGGCTTTCTCCGCCGCCGAGGCGTCCGAACCAGACCCCGTCTTCTTAATAGATCGCAGCAGGTGGACCGGGAGGGCAGTTCCCACTCCGGATGCCGACCTCCCAGGACCCGCAATAGCTTCTTCGAACCCCAGGTCGGATGCCGTCGCCTCAGCTCCGCCAGCGCCTCCGCAATCTCCTTCGCGGTCTCGTGTGGGCACGAGTGCGGGCGCCGCGACTGCTCTTCAAGGCCAGAAGGGCCGTCCTCCTCGTACCGCGAAAACCACTTGTACCCGGTCTTCCGGCTGACCCCGTAACGCGAGCAAAGCTCCGTGAAGCTCTCGAACCCCCGCTCCACGTCCACGATGAACTTGATTCTCTCGGCCATGGGTGACGTGCTCCTCCAGCCCAAGAGGCACCTCCCGGTGCCTCGAGACTGTCACCCATGTACCCGGACTAAAGTGTCACCTATGTCCCCGGACCGTACCCAATGTCGGCCCAACACTGGGGATAAGCTGCGAAGCTCCGAAGTTGGCCAGGCTTCGGGATCTTCCCTCGATTTTGTAGACACCTCATTTTCTACGCGACCTGCCTCTCGTAGGCAACCGGCGAGCGATAGCCGAGCGAGGAGTGCAGCCGTTGGTGGTTGTAGTACCGCACGTAGGCCAGCAGGCAGCGACGCAGCTGCCGATCGTTAAGGAATGCCACACCGTGCACCACGTCGGCCTTCATGGAGTGGAAGAAGGACTCGGCGTGGGCGTTGTCGCCAGGTGTGCCTCCGCGGGTCATGCTCTGACGCACTCCCAGGGACAGGAGCCGGTCGCGAAAGGATGCCCCCGCATACTCGCTGCCTCGGTCGCTGTGAAAGATCAGCCCACCCCGGGGGCGGCGGTGTCTGACCGCGTGGTCGAAGGCCGCTCGCGTCAGTTCGGTGTTTCGCACGGGGGCCAGGCTCCAACCGAGCAGACGCCGCGAATACTGGTCCATGACCACCGCAAGGAAACGCCACCGCCGCCCCACTTGCAGGTACGTCACGTCCCCGACCCAGATCTGGTTCGCCTTCTGCGCAGGCGTCGTCCACAGGCGGTTGGGGTGCTGACCATAGAACCGGTGCAGACCAGGATTGGCCTTGTAGACCCGGACCACGCGCGCCCTCATTCCGGCCGCCCGCATCAAGCGCTCCACGCGCCTCCTGCTCACTGAGAACCCACGCCCGGCGAGCTCCCGATGCACCCGCGGACTCCCATAGGTCCCACGGCTTCGCTCGAAGGTCGCCCGAATCTCCTCCACGAGCTTCCGGTCCTGTTTCCGGTGCGCGCTCTCTTCCCGGTCTCGCCAGGCGTAGTAGCCCGCCCGGGTCACTTCATAGAGCGCGCATAGAGCGCGCACAGACGGCTTACCGTGAACGTCTCCCGTTGCCCTTCAATGAAACGGAAGATGTCGCTCTTTGTTCGGAACAGAACCGGATGGCTTTTTTTAGAAGTTCGTGCTCCTCCTGCAGAAGCCGGTGCGCCCGCTCTAGCTCCTGCAGGCGTTTGATCTCACGAACCACCCTCTTCGGAATTCGCGGTCTTGGCACCGATCCGCGAAGCCGTCCCTCACGCGCTTCCTGTCTCCATCGCGACAGCATCACGGGGTGAATGTCCAACGCCTCCGCCACCGCCTGGACCTCCATCCCTGGTACTCGCGTGAGCCTTACCGCCTTCTGCTTGAACTCGAGGCTGTAGCGCAAAAGCCTCTTGGCACTCAGCCGGGCCGCCATCCACACCTCCTGGTTGTTAACCGGAAGTGTCTACTTTATCGAGGGAGGTTCCGGAGTCAGCTTCATGCGCTTGTTAGACGCCCTCACTTCAGGTCACCTGCCGCTACGACGAGAGGATCCTCCCTCAGAGACGGGGACGCAGCTATCTTGCCGGCCCGAGCACGCGCCGAACGGTCTGGCATCCAGATCGTGTCCGTCGCACGCCGGCAAGGGTACGCGACGCCGTGGGACTTGATCAGCTGGAGGATATCGGGAACCAGTCGCCTAGCCCGATGATCAAGTCCACGATAGAGGGCGTTCTCTTTTTCGGCCTCTTGGCCCCTCCGTTCAAAGAGACTCCCGCAGCACCGTGATGAGGACACGAGTACCCAGCGGAATGGGCAGGTCAAGTACTTCGTTGGTCGTGCCAGCTCCAGTAGAAAAGGACTCCACCACGCAGTCCTCAAATACGCCAGGTGGCAGATCAGCCGGCGAGACGCGTCCCTCTAGCGTGGCGATGAACAGCGATGGAAACGGGGCAGCATGGCCGGATCAACTTCAGGGTCGAGCCCGAGTTCCCCAAAGATGCAATCCTGGAAGTGCACGCGGACTGCACTCGGCATGCCTTCAGCGAAGTCCATCTCTCGGAGCAGGACATCCTTCACGTACACCTGGGACTCGATTCCCTGGTTCGCCTCGATAGTGGCTCCCACGAGATCCGCTGCAATGTAGTTCTGGCCGATGACAACTGCTCGGTCGAGGGCCGCGGTTAGCTTTGAGCTGGAAAAGCCTCGTTTCACAAACGCAGTCGCTGCAACCGCGCCGCCGAGGGGGCCGGCCGAGCACTCGAGTGCGGCCGGGAAGAGACTGGTGTCATAGGGGTTGTCAGCAAACGCGACCACGTCCCCGGCGCGGCAGGTCTCTGCGAACGACTCGTCTATGAAGCGGCGAGTTTCGGACTCGCCCTGGTCGATGCCAAGCCCGGGAAGCCGCTGCAAGAGCAGCATGCCGCGGTCATCGGGCGGGTAGCCACATATCTCCTTGAACGCGGCGACGATGTCGTCGGATGTCAGCGGACCAAGCCCGTCAGCGGCCGATCGGCTTCTTGTCGCTAGACGCTCAAGAATCCGACGGACTGTGGGGCCGTCAATCCCGGCTTCGATCTGGGCCTCACGAACCGCGATCTTCTCAAGGAGCATGTCCCAGCCAGCGGCCGGTTCGAGTTCGGCGGCCCATTCTTCTACTATCTCGGCGATCAGCCCCCGCGAAGCCAAGTACGCCACCAGGAGAGGGCGGGACGGTCAGCCAGTGCGGGATGGCGCCTTTCACGCCCCGCAGCTTCAGGTATTCCTGAAGCTGATCATCCGAGAACTCGGTCAGGGAAAGCTCAACGAAAGAGGTCCCCAGGCCAAGCGCGGTCCGCCTTTCTGTGTCTGTGTCGAAGAAATGTGCCCTCCCAGCAACGATGATCCCGGCGCGCTGCGGATGCTGCGAGATCAGTCGTCGCACGGGTTCCATGGCGCGGAACCGGCTATCTCTCAGCTTGCGCCACATGCCTTGAATGCTGAGCGTAGTGACCTCGTCGAAACCGTCCAGCAGCAGATGCACGTACCCAGCACGCCAAGCTCTCACGAGGTGGGCTGGCTGCTCGAAGCCGATCATTCGTGCGTGTCGTTCAAGAATCTCGGCTGGCTCTGTCTGGCCGTAGTGGTCGCGAAGGTTGATGTAGACGGGGAAGCGGCTGGTGAGCGCCTTCTTGCAGCGTGTGGCGAGCTGTCGGTACAGGTACTGGAGCGTCATGCTCTTGCCCGCACCGTAGTCGCCGAGTAGTAGCACGCGCGCGCCGTCGCTGAGAGTATCGACCAGTCCGTCTGGCATTTGAGTCGCAGGCTTGCGGGGCTCGGCAAGTGCGAGAGGAACGTAGGGAGTCGCCGGCTTCAGGCTGCCCGTGACAGGATCACGGACACTCCCGAAGGCGTAGTTGTCTCGTGCCGCGAGATACGCGCACATCTATCAGACGAGACTGGAACTGGGAGAAGGAGAGTACCGTCACCAGCGATCTGTGCTTCTCGGCGGCGTGCCGCTGGTCGGCGGTCGGTTCGTCACGCGTAACGAACCAGCATCTCACGGCCTTGGCTAACGTGCTCTTCTGCAGCTTGAGCGCAAGGGAGGTCAGTTTGGCGATATCCTCTCTGGCTTTTTCCAGCTTCCTCGAAGTCGTGGCCTCCAGCAGGTGGATGCACTCTTCTGTTCGAAAAGCCCGTCCCGCTCCCGGCCATCGACCTTGACAGCCCCTGAGTAGCGAGCCCCAGGCCAGAGGGCACGTGCTATGCGCCTCGCTTCGTTCTCGAAGTCCTCCTCTTCGTCTCGCATCGTAGGCTCCAGGGCGTCTAACACTGAGTTCAGCGGCGAGGCTCCGTGCGAAGCCCGGCCTCGGGATCTTCCCTCAATTTGGTTGACACATGTTAATCGCGCAGCCTGTCTGCTCCGAAGGAGCGTCCGTCAACAGTCAATTCAAGGCCGGTGAGCTTTTGACCTTGGTGCTGTTGGACATTCTGTTTGCTCTAATAGGAGGAGGCGTCCTTCTGCCAGGAATGAGGGCTCGTTTCGTGCCCCGTTTTGTTAACCGGAGGTGTCTACTTTATCGAGGGAGGTTCCGGAGTCAGCTTCAACTCCTTGTTGGGCGGCCCGCCCCGCCCTTCGCGGGCGAAACGCGCCGCCGTTGCCTACGCGTCTCGTAGGCCGCGAATGCAGTAGCCAGTCGGACACCTAGACGGCCGCCGCCCTCGATCTTGGTGCGGACCCATACCCCAAGCTTGAGGATCAGCTGAAACTCCTCGGGCTGGTAGTCCCACCGATAGTTGTTACAGAGTGCGTGCGCAGGCAAGAAGTTCTCTACCACATGAGCGCCGCCGGCACTGTTGGCCAGTACATGGTCGGCCTGCCATGACTCGCGTTCGCCAATTCTCCCCCCGCAGAGGTGGCAACGACTGGCCGTCTTCTGGAGGATGATGGCTCGCTCCTCCGGCTCGAGCATCCGCCGGTCTCGGCGCGCGGCCGTTCGCTCCGAGGCACTGACGCGCGAATGCCGCGAGTGGTGCAGCTCGCGCAGGTGATCGCGCAATTCCGATGCACTCAGCGACATCACCGCTCTCCTTTCTGCTCGACCCACCGACGGTCCGCCCAACACCGCGCATAAGCTGCGAAGCGCGACTGAATGAAGATGGACCAGATGTGCCATCTTCCTCCAAGTATGGCCACGCGCTTCGTCAGCTTCATGCGCTTGTTGGGCAGCTACAGGATCTTCTCCAGGGCGTCATCGGCCGGCTTTCGCACGCGCTTGAACTGCGATTGATGACACGCTGTCGCGATGTAGGCCGCGGCAGCACCGAGCTGCCGCGCATCGGTAAGCCTGAACTCGCTGTAGGAACTCCGGGACCGCTGAATGCCCAGGACTGGGCATTTCTTGAACCAGGTGACGAAGCCGTACACGCTGAACACGACTTCGCGCGAGCGCTTCGGGACACGGAAAGCCACGAAGTTGTTCGGCGTCGAAACCCACATGGCCCCCTTTCGCTCGAAGTCGCCGCCCTTTGCTAGGGCTTTCGCGTAGTCTACGAGGCCGATCGCCGCTGGCGCCAGTGGGCCGAGCCGGTCGAGTTCACTTTCGTAGCCGATCACGCTTCCCCCTTCCCCTCCACTGTCTGCCCAACACTTAGTATGCAGAACTGGCCAATCGTAACCCACGCTAGCGAATCCGGAGGCCTAGAGCTGTGTCCGATGAGCGTCCCGACGAGGGGGGAACACCAGGTGACGGCTCAGGAAGGGCTTGGATTGGAAAGGCTTCGCCGGAAGAGGGGAGCGGGAGTCTCCTCGGGGAGGGGCGCCGGATTGAGCGTAGCTGCCCAATTGGTTGGCCTCGCGATGGGGGGGAGGGGTGGTCAGGGGTCGTCGTCCAGGGGGCTCCTCACTCCCTTGCCGCCGACGGTCGTGACGTGGGTGTAGATCATGGTGGTGTTGAGGTCCCGGTGGCCGAGGAGCTCTTGGAGGGTTCGGATGTCGTAGCCTCTCTCGAGCATGTGGGTGGCGAAGGCGTGGCGGAGGCTGTGGGTGGTCGCGGGTTTGGTGAGGCCGGCGGCGCGGACGGCGTCCCGGAAGACTCGCTGCATGACGGTGGGATGCAGGTGGTGATGCCGCAAGGCGCCGGTGTGGGTGTCTACGTACTCGCGGCTAGCCGGGAACAGCCATTGCCAGGCGAGTTCCCACGGTGCTCCGGGGTACTTCCTCTCCAGGGCGTCGGGAAGGGTGACGGCTCCGCGGCCATCCGCCAGATCCTTTTCGTGGCGCGCGCGCACCCGCCCTAGGTGCTGGCGCAGGGGCTCGAAGAGCTTCCTCGGGAAGACCGTCTCCCGGTCCTTTCGACCCTTGCCGTCCCGTACGACCAGCACTCGACGGTCGAAGTCGACGTCCTTGACGCTGGCCCGGACCTCGACCGCGCCGAGGTGCTCCGCGTCGCGGGAGCGGTGGAACGCGAGGAAACGGTGCACCCATCCCGCGTACGACTTTTCGGTACGTAGGCTGTAGCCACGTTGACGGATCGCCGCCCGTAGGCGCGGTACGAGCGCGCTCGCCGCCGCCGCGTCTCGCGCGGGTGGCGCGGTCGGAGCGGCGTCCGGGGCCACCTGCCGGCCCCGGATGACGTCCTCCCATCGAAGCCACGGTGGCGGCGTCAGTGCCTCGAGCGGAACCCCCGAGCGATAGCCAGAAGCCCTGCCGAAGGAGGTCCTTTCCCGCGGCTGTAGGCCAGCGATGCCCTCTAGGCGCCGCGCGCGGTCTTGACGATCTCGACGAAGCGCTTCGCCTTGTCCGTGATCGCCTGGGCCTGGCCCGCCCGCAGGGCCTTCAGGTCCACGAGGTCGGCCCCGACGCCCAGGGCGGTCGCCCCCGCCTTGATGAAGTCCGCGGCCGTCTCCAGGGAAACGCCGCCGGTCGGACAGAGCTCGATCTGCGGCAAGGGCGCCTTCAGGGCCTTGATGTAGCTCGCCCCTCCCGCCGCGTTCGCGGGGAAGACCTTCACGATGTCGGCCCCCGCCTGCCAGGCGGTGACGACCTCGGTGGGAGTGAGCGCCCCCGGCATCACCGCGACGCTGTAGCGGCGGCAGCACGCGATCGTGCCCAGGTCGAGGGCGGGACTCACCACGAAACGCGCGCCGGCGAGGATGCAGGCCCGCGCCGTCTCCGCGTCGAGCACGGTCCCCGCGCCCACCACCGCGTCGTTGCCGACCCGGCGCGCGACCTCCGCGATGAGACCCACCGCGCCGGGCACGGTCATCGTGATCTCGAGCACGCTCACCCCGCCCGCCCGGATGGCATCGATGACGCGGGCGGCCTCGTCCGCCGACTCCGCCCGGATGACGGGCACGACTCCCACGTCCCGGATTCGCGCCAGCACCTGTTGCTTGTCCATGGCTTCTGATGACCGCGTCAGCGCGAGACGCGCGCGGTCCCTCCCTTCATGACCCGCTCCACTTCCGCGAGCGTGACCATCGTCGTGTCGCCGGGCGTGGTCATGGCGAGGGCGCCGTGCGCGGCCCCGCACTCCACCGCCCACTGGGGGCCCTTGCCGGCGAGGAAGCCGTAGACGAGGCCGGAGGCGAAGGAGTCGCCGCCCCCCACCCGGTCGAGGATCTCCAGGTCCTCGCGGTTCGCGGCCTGGTAGAACTGCCCCTCGCACCAGGCGATGGCGCCCCAGTCGTTCCGGGTGGCCGTGGTGGCATGGCGCAACGTGGTCGCCACCACCTTGAAGTTCGGGAAGGCGCCCACCGCCTTCTCGATCATCTTCTTGAAGGAGGTGGGGTCCAGGCTGGAGGCACCGAGGTCGAGGCCCTCCACCTCGAAGCCGAGGGCGGCCGTGAAGTCCTCCTCGTTGCCGAGCATCACGTCCACGAGCGGCGCGAGCTCGCGGTTGACCTCGCGGGCGCGCTTCTGGCCCCCGATCGCCTTCCACAGCGAGGCTCGATAGTTCAGGTCGTAGGAGATGAGCGTGCCGTGGCGGCGGGCCGCGGTCATCGCCTCCTTGGCCACGAGCGGGGTGGTGTCGGAGAGCGCGGCGAAGATCCCGCCGGTGTGGAGCCAGCGCGCCCCCTCCTTGCCGAAGACGAGGTCCCAGTCCACGTCGCCGGGCTTGAGCTGGGAGACCGCGGTGTGGCCGCGGTCGGAGCAGCCGAGGGCGGCGCGCACGCCGAACCCGCGCTCCGTGAAGTTGAGCCCGTTGCGAGAGGCGCGCCCCACCCCGTCGTCCGCGACCCACTTCAGGTGCGACTGGTCCACGCCGCCCTGGTAGATGAGGTCCTGGACGAGCCGGCCCACGGGGTTGTCGACGAGGGCGGTGATCACGGCGGTGTCGAGGCCGAAGCACCGCTTGAGGCCGCGGGCCACGTTGTACTCCCCCCCGCCCTCCCAGACCTGGAAGGTCCGGGTGGTGTGGATCCTTCCTTCCCCGGGATCGAGGCGCAGCATCACCTCCCCCAGGCTCACGAGGTCGAAGCGGCAGGCGGACTTGGGCTTGGGCTCGATCATGGCGGCGACAAGTCTAGCAGCGCCCGGTATGGGCCGGGAACGTGCGGTACGATTACGCGGAGTCCGACATGCCGGACGGGAAAGAAGCGGACGCGAGCGAACCCAGAGGCGCGGTGGCGAGCGCGGGCCGCCAAGCGGTCTCCGAGGTCCTGGGCGACCGCTACGAGATCCTGAGCAAGCTCGGGGCAGGCGCCTTCGGCGAGGTCTACGAGGCGAGGGACTCCTCGCTCGGGCGCAAGGTCGCGATCAAGCGCATCCGGCTGGACGCGTTCGCGGAGGGCCCGGAGCTCGAAGAGGTCAAGCAGCGCTTCCTCCAGGAGGCGCAGGTGGCGGCGCAGCTGCGCCATCCCAACGTCGTCACCATCCACGACATCGCCGCCAGGGGCGGCTCGAGCTTCATGGTGATGGAGCTCGTCGAGGGGAAGACCCTGCAGGCCCAGCTCCGGGAGACCGGTCCCATCGGGCTCGGGGAGACGCTCCGGATCCTGTCCCAGGCCGCGTCCGCCCTCGACTTCGCCCACGCTCAGGGTGTCGTCCACCGCGACGTAAAGCCCGCCAACCTCATGATCGAGCCCTCGGGCCACCTGAAGGTGATGGACTTCGGCATCTCCAAGGGCCCGTCCTCGGGGAACATCACGAAGACGGGGGCGATCATGGGCACGCCCAACTACATGGCCCCCGAGCAGGCGCGGGGCGACCGGGTGGACGGCCGCGCCGACCTGTTCTCCCTGGGCTGCATCTTCTATGAATGCGTGAGCGGCCGCCGGCCGTTCGTGGGCGACAGCGTCACCGCCATCCTCATGAAGATCCTCACCGAGGCGCCCCCTCCCATCGATTTCGAGGCCCTGAAGCTTCCCGCTCCCCTGGGAGACGTGCTGCGGCGCGCGCTCGCCAAGGAGCCGGGGGAGCGCTACCCGTCAGGGGGCGCGCTCATCGCGGCCGCGGAGAAGGCGGCGGGCCTCGACGGAGTGGTGCCCCCGCCCCTCCCCACGATCCACGCCTCGCCGCCGACTTCGAAGCAGGCGGCGGCGAGGAGAGCGTTCTCCGGGCGCCAGGTGGCGGTCGTCGGCATGGCGGCGGCCGTAGTCGCAGGCCTCGTCTGGGCGGGGATGGCGGCGCAGCGCGCTCCCGCCTCGGGCGACGACGGGCCCGGCGGCTCGCGCGTTTCACGCAACGTCACCCGGGAAGAGCCGGGAATCGTCCGAAAGCTGATGGGCGCCAAACCCAAGCTCAGGGTGACGGTGCCGGAGGGGACGACGGTGCGCCTGCGACTCGAGACCCCCCTCTCCTCCGAGACCGCGCAAGCGGGGCAGGAATTCACGGCCACCAGCAGCGCGGCGATGGTCATCGACGGGATCGAGGTCTTTCCCGCGGGAAGCCGCGTCAAGGGACACGTGTCGCAGGCGGCTTCGGCGGGCAAGGTCTCCGGACGCGGCGAGCTGACGCTGGAGCTCGACCGCATCGCCCCCACCGGCGGAAGCGAGATGACGATCGAGGCCGACCCCGTTCAGCGAAAGGCGCGCTCCACGGTGAAGAAGGACGTGGGCAAGGTGGCGGGGGCGGCCGGGGTGGGGGCGATCGTGGGCGGGCTCATCGGGGGGGGCAAGGGCGCGGCCATCGGGGGCGCGGTCGGCGGCTCGGCCGGCACCGGCGTCGTGCTCGCCACGAAGGGGGAAGAGGTGGTCCTGCCGGAAGGAGCGTTGCTGGAAGTCCGGCTTCGCGCGCCCCTGACGGTGACGATCGAGCCCCCGTCGAAATGAGAGAAGGGCTCCGACAACCCGAGGAGCGGTGTCCTCGGATCGCCAGAGCCCGGGGGCCCGGCTTGCGCAATCGCTAGGAGATCGGGACGACGACGACCTCGAGAGCGGCGACCTCGCCGCGACGAGACGCGTCGGCCAGCTGCTTCTCCCGGCGCGACGGGGAAAGCACGCGTCCCGTGCTTCCGCCCGTCCACACCTCGCGCAGGATGTACTCGTCGCCGTACCGGTGGAAGACCAGCTTGGGCGAGGTGTCGGCGTTGGACTCCGTCCGGTTGGTCATGCTGAAGGCGCCGCGGGTGGCCCCTCGGATGGAGAGCGTGCTCTGCTCCGTCGACACGTTGTAGGCCCCCGGGGGAAGCGTCGCGTTGTTGACCTGGAAGCTGAAGGGGACGTCGCACCGTATGTCGGCCGCCTGGCCGGGAACGGAAAGGACCATCAGCACGGCCACGAGCAACGCCGCCCCGATGCTCCCCGAGATCTGCTTCTTCATGTCATCCTCCTGGGCCGCCTTTGGATCGTCGGCGGCTTGACAACACGGACGAATGTGCGCGCCGTTTGTTCGGGGGCCCCGGCAAGTCCTAGAGAAACCCTAGAAGCGCGTCTTCCGCTTTCCTGCGCGATAATCGGCGGAGAGACCGCGTGAATGCGTCTCCTCTTCGGCTTGTGCGTCCTGGACGCGGAGACACGCGAGCTCCGGCGAGGGGGTGACCTGGTCCACCTGACCCCCAAGGCCTTCGAGCTGCTGCACCACCTGCTGGAACGCCGTCCCCGCGTGGTGTCGAAAGCGGAGCTGTCGGAGCGCCTCTGGCCCGCCACCCACGTGCAGGAGGCCAACCTGCCCAACCTCGTGGCCGAAGTCCGGGGCGCGGTCGGCGACGAGGCACGCAACCCGCGCTTCATCCGCACCGTCCACGGCTTCGGCTACGCCTTCTGCGGCGAAGCCATGGAAGCCGAGCCCACGCGGCGGCCGGAGGCCGAGCGTCCCTTCGTCTATCGGCTGGCCTGGGAGGGCGGGCTCGTGGCGCTGGCGGAAGGCGAGTACGTCCTGGGCCGGCATCCGGACTCGATCGTGCCCACCGACGCGGAGACCGTGTCCCGGCGCCATGCCCGCCTCCGGATCGCGGACGGGCAAGCCATCCTCGACGACCTGGGCAGCCGGAACGGCACCTTCGCGAAAGGCGAACGGCTGTCGGGGCCGGCCCTCCTCGTCGACGGCGACGCGTTCAGGCTGGGCTCCGTCGGCTTCACCTTTCGGGCCCAGCGGACCACGGCCTCGCCCGAGACGCGCGATCTGTGAGAAAAGGGTCTCCGTGAGATGCCTTCAGGTCGTGGGTCCCGACGCCGCCGTACGCCTGGGGCTGCTCGAGGGGTCGCGGGTCTCCGTCCTCGTCCGGCCCCACGAAGCCATCGCCACCACCCTCGATCTCCTGGATGCCATCGCCGAGCGGGGCAAGGACGCCCCCCTGTGGAGGCGCGCCGCCGCGCAGGCGGGAGCCTTCGCCGAGGTCGCCTGGGGAGACCTCGCCGCCGGTAAGACCGACTGGCGGCTCACCGTGCCCCTCACCCCGCCCGAGGTCTGGGGAGCGGGGGTGACCTACCGGCGCAGCGCGGACTTCCGCGAGGAGGGCTCCGGCATCTACGACAAGGTCTACGCGGCCGGGCGCCCGGAGCTCTTCTTCAAGGCCTCGGCCGGCCGCTGCGTCGGGCCCGGCCAGCCGATCGGGCGGAGGCGCGATTCCGCCTTCACCGCCTCCGAGCCGGAGATAGCACTCGTCCTCGGCGGCGACGGATCCATCCTCGCCTTCACGCTGGCCAACGACGTCTCCGCCTGGGACATCGAGCGCGAGAACCCGCTGTACCTGCCCCAGTCGAAGGTGTACAACCGCTGCTTCGCGTTCGGCCCGGTGGTGGTGACACCCGACGAGATCGGGGATCCCTATGCCCTGGAGCTGCGCTGCCGGGTGGAGCGCGCGGGCCGGGAGGTGTTCGCGGGCTCGGCGAGCAGCGCCCAGCTCAAGCGGCGCTTCCCCGAGCTCGTCGAGTGGCTGCGGCGGTCGAACGAGGTGCGCACGGGAACGGTGCTCTCCACGGGCACCGGCATCATCCAGCCGCTGGACCTGGGCCTGGAAGAAGGCGACGTGGTGACCATCGCCTGTCCCGAGATCGGCGAGCTCGTCAACCCGGTCATCACGGTCTAGTCGCCCCGGGAGCTTGATCCCGCGCACGCGAAGATCCATGCTCCCGCTCATGCTCGACAACGCGTTCATCTGCGGGGCTTGCCTGCTCGCCGGAGCCGGGCTGGCCGTTCCCGCCGGCGCCCAGGAGCCGGTGCCGTTCGAAGGGCAGACCGACGTGGGCCCGGTCGCGCGGAAGGGAGACGCCCGGTACGACCCCGACCGGAAGGAGTACCGGCTCACCGGCGGCGGCGAGAACATGTGGGGGACGAAGGACGCCTTCCACTACGCGTGGCGGCGCCTCCCGGGGGACCTCACCCTGGTCGCCGAGGTGAGCTTCCCCGACAAGGAAGGCGACCCGCACCGCAAGGCGGGCTGGGTCGTCCGTCAGGATCTCGAGGCCGACGCCCCCTACGCCGACGCGATCGTCCACGCCGACGGGCTGGTCTCGCTCCAGTACCGCCTGGTTCGCGGGGGACCGACCCTGGAGGTCGCCTCCCCGATCCGGGCCCCCGCGCGCGTCCGGCTCGATCGGACGGGGGACGTCTTCACCCTCTCGGTCTCGCGACCCGCCGGCACGTTCCAGCCGGTGGGCTCGGTCTCGGTCACGCTCGCCGATCCCGTCTACGTGGGTCTCGGTGTCTGCGCCCACGACGACGAAGCGCTCGCCACGGCCGTGGCGAGCGGCGTGGAGATCGTCGCCCACGGGGTGGTGGCCGCGGACAGGCGGGTGCTGGAGAGCCGGCTCGAGATTCTCGCCCTCGAGACCGGCGAGCGGCGCGTCGTGCACGAGACCCGGAACCACATCGAAGCCCCGAACTGGTCGCGGGACGGCTCCACCCTCGTCTTCAACAGCGGCGGCCGTCTCTACGCGCTCCCCGCGGCGGGCGGGCCCTCCCGGCTCGTGCCCACGGGAACGCTCGACCGGTTGAACAACGATCACGGCCTCTCCCCGGACGGCCGCGCCATGGCCATCAGCCACCACGCGGGAGGCGGGCCGTCGCTCATCTACGTCGTCCCTTCCGAGGGGGGGGAGCCGCGCCTGGTCACGGCCCGGGGCCCGTCGTACTGGCACGGCTGGTCGCCCGACGGCAAGACCCTCGCCTACTGCGCCGAGCGGGACGGGGAGTACGACGTCTACACGATCGCCGCCGACGCGAAGGAATCGCGGGAGGAGCGGCGCCTCACCACCGCCCCCGGCCTCGACGACGGGCCCGACTATGCGCCGAGCGGCGACATCTTCTTCAACTCCGAGCGCGGCGGGGTGATGCGGATCTGGCGCATGGGCCCCGACGGATCGGACCCGCGGGCGGTCACGTCCGACGAGGCGTGGGCCGACTGGTTCCCCCACCCCTCCCCGGACGGGAAATGGCTCGTCTTCCTCTCCTACGACCGGAGCGTGTCCGGGCATCCTCCCAACAAGGACGTGGCCTTGCGCCTGATGCCGCTCGAAGGCGGCGAGCCGCGCGTCCTCGCCCGACTCTTCGGCGGGCAGGGCACGATCAACGTGCCGTCCTGGGCGCCCGACAGCCAGTCCTTCGCCTTCGTCAGCTATCGGCTGGTCAAGCCGTGAGCATGAGACCCGGGCTCTTCGTCGTCGGTCTCGCTGCGGCTGCGCTCTCCGCCGGCGAGCTCTCCGAGGCCGACCGGGCCCTCCATTCCGCCGCCCGCTCCGGAGACGCCGCGGGCGTGCGGCGCCTCCTCCGCGAGGGCGCGAACGTCAATGCCGCGACGTCTTCGGGATGGACGCCTCTCATGGAGGCGGCGAAGGCGGGCCGGAGGGACGCCGCGGAGGTCCTCCTCGCCGCCGGCGCCAACCCCGACGCGCGCGACCGCGCGGCGGGGACGGCCCTCGACGTGGCCCAGCAGGCGGACCAGGAGGCGCTTCAGGCACTCCTCCGCCGCTACGGGGCGCGGGGCAGCGGCAAGTCCGTCGGGGACCGCGTGTGCGTGCGCCCCTGGAAGGGAGCCGGCTTCTGCGGAACCGTGCAAGCCGCCCTGGGGACGCGCTACCTCGTCGGCGTCACGAGCGTTCCCGGCTGCGAGCGAGGCTGCGCGGCCGACCCGGAGTGCTCTTCCGGGCGGGAGGTGGGAGGCACCTCCGGCGACGCGGTGCGGGCGGACACGTCCGTCTGGACGAAGAGCTGGTGCCTCACCCACACCGGGCTCGAGTGAGCCCGGTCGGCCATGCGCGAACACGGATGGCCGCGCTCGGCTTGCTCGTCGCCCAGTGCGGCGGGTCCGGCCCCTCCTCTCCCTCGCCTCCTTCGCCGACACCGCCCTCGACTTCGTCCCGCTTCGCCTACAACGGCCTCACCCACGTCTCCTGGTGGCACGACCAGTACCAGTACGCGGAGGCGAGCACCTCCCGCCAGGAGCTCGCGGCCACCGGCGCGAACTGGGCGGGTCTGCTCGTCACCTGGTACATGACGAGCGCGGACTCGACGGAGATGGCGCCGGACGTCCTGCGCACTCCCACCGACGACGCCGTGCGCCAGGCCATCCGCGAGCTGCGCGCGCGGAGCCTCAAGGTGATGCTCAAGCCGCACGTGGACGTTCTGGACGGAACCTGGCGCGGCACGATCGCGCCCCGGAGCCCGGCCGCCTGGTTCGCGAGCTACCGGGCCTTTCTCGGGCACTACGCGTCGATCGCCCAGGAGGAAGGTGTCGGCCTGCTCTGCGTGGGCACCGAGCTCGCGACCCTGAGCGGGGCCGCCCACGCCGCGGACTGGGAGGTCGTGATCGCGGAGGCGCGGGCTCGGTACTCCGGGCCGTTGACCTACGCCGCCAACGCCAACGTGCCCGGCGACGAGTTCACGAGCGTGCCGTTCTGGGGACGCCTCGACCTGCTCGGCCTCGACGTCTACACGCCGCTGACCAGCAAGACGAACCCCACCCGCCCGGAGCTCGAGCAGGCCTGGACGCGCAACCGGGACGGGAACAACATGGTCGCCGCCTACCGGAACTGGCAGGCGGCCTGGGGCAAGCCGGTGATCTTCACCGAGATCGGGTACCGCAGCGGGGACGGCGCCAACCGCGCGCCCTGGGACTTCGAGGTCCCCCTCGGGTCCGATCCCGGCGAGCAGGCCGATTGCTACGCGGCCGCCTTCGACGTCTGGACGCGCGAGACGTCCTGGATGCAGGGCGTCTTCTGGTGGTCGTGGTCGGTGCCGTCCCCCCCGCCCGGCGACACCGGCTTCGATCCGCGCAAGAAGCCGGCGGAGGACGTGCTCCGGCAGCGGCAGGCCCCGAGCTAGCGTTGAAGCCCTGGGTGAGGCGCGGATCGCTCATGGTCGCGCTCTGTCTCGAAAGCGCCACCGTCCGAGGCCAGGCGGCTCCCGCTCCGGGCGAGCCCGCCCCGCTCGCGACGCCGCCCGTGCTCGACTCGGGACTGACCGGGGCCTTCCGCGCGGTGAAGGCGGGTCGCTACGAGGAGGCTCGGCGGGCCGTGGATGCCTATCTGGGGTCCGGCCCGGCCGCCGCCCATCCCGGCCAGGCCCAGTTCGTGGCCGGCCTCAGCTATCACCAGGAGAAGCTCTACGAGCTGGCCCGCGGGCGCTTCGCCCGGGCCGCCGCGCTGGAGCCCGGCTATTTCACGACGTACTTCTTCCTGGGCTTCGCGCTCTTCAACCTCGGCCGGCTCGCCGACGCGCGGCAGGCCTTCGAGACGTACCTGGGGATCGATCCCCGGGAGGCCGAGGCCCATTTCGGCCTGGGCCTCGTCGCGCTCGAGCAGGACCGCGCCGATGACGCCGAGCGGAGCTTCCGGCAGGCCATCGAGCTGGCCGGGGGCGGGGGGGACGGGGGGGACGCGGGCTCTCTGGCCGGCCCCCGCCGCCGCGACGTGGCGCGCTACGAGACGCGCCTGGCCGACGTCTACCTGCGGCGGGACGAGCTCCAACCCGCCCGCGCCGCGCTCGAGCGGGCCGTCGCGCTGTGGCCCGAGTTCTTCGAGCCCTGGCACAAGCTGGCCCTCGTGCTGAGGCGCCTGGGCGACCCGGCCGGTGCCGATCGCGCCGAGAGCCGCTCAACCGAGGCTCGGCGCCTGCGCCAGGCGGGGCGCAAGCCTTGATGCGGCCACTCGTCGCTCTGTTGGCGCTCCTGGTCGCCGCGAGCGCGGGCCCCGAAGGGCCGGCGGCCGCGGCGGGAAGGCTCCATTTCACGGACGTCACCGCGACGAGCGGAATCGACATGGTCATGACCTGCGGGCGGGGACTGCCCACGCAGATCCTGGAGGTCAAGGGCGGCGGGCTCGCGCTCATCGATTATGACCGCGACGGTGACCTCGACCTGTTCGTGCCCAACGGCGCCTACCTCGACGCCCCCCGGGCCGGCCCGGGCGCGCGCCTGTTCGCCAACGACGGGAAGATGCACTTCAGGGACGTGACCCCGGCGAGCGGCATCGACTTCCACGGCTGGGGCATGGGCGTCGCCGTGGGCGACGTGGACGGCAACGGCTTCGACGACCTGTTCATCGCCGCGTACGGGCCGGACGTCCTGCTGCTCAACGACGGAGGACGCTTCGTGGACGCGACCGCGCAGGCCGGGCTCGGCGATCCGGCCTGGGGCGCGGCCGCGGCCTTCGGGGACATCGACGACGACGGCGATCTCGACCTCTTCGTCGCGAACTACGTGGAGTTCGACCCGCGGCACCCGCCGGCGCCCCGGACCTTCCGCGGGCGGCCCGTCTTCGGGGGACCGATGGGCTTGAAGGGCGCGCCCGATCGCCTCTACGAGAACCTCGGCCAGGGCCGCTTCCGCGACATCACGGTCCCTTCCGGTCTCGCCGCCGCCGCGCCCTCCTACGGCCTCGGCGTCGTCATGCTCGACTTCGACGGGGACGGGAGGCCGGACATCTTCGTCGGCAACGACTCGATGCCGTCCTTCCTGTGGATCAACCAGGGCGGGCGCCGCTTCAAGGACCAGGGCCTCGTGACCGGCCTCGCTCTCAACGGAGACGGGGAGGCCCAGGCGACCATGGGCATCGCCATCGGCGACGTGAACGGCGACGGGCGGCCCGACGTCTTCACCACGAACTTCGCCGACGACACCAACACCCTGCGGGTGAGCCTGCCCGGAGCCCCGTTCGGCTACGACGACCGCACGCGCCAGTACAACCTCGGCGCGATCAGCCGGCCCTTCGTGGGATGGGCCACCGGCTTCTACGATTTCGACCAGGACGGCGACGAGGACCTGGTGGTGTTCAACGGACACGTCTACCCCGCCGCCACCCTCGAGACGATGAACTCGACCTATCGCCAGAAGCCGCTGCTCTTCGAGCGCACGGGCGCGCGCTTCGAGCCCGTGCCCGCCGAGGAGGCCGGGGCCTGGCTGGGGGAGGCCCACGTCGATCGCAGCGCCGCGTTCGGCGACCTGGACGGCGACGGCGACATCGACATGGTCGTGGCCGAGCTGAACGGGCCGGTGCGCGTGCTCGCGAACGACGGGGCGCGCGGGCACTACCTGATCGTCGAGCTGGAGCAGCCGGACACCGGAAACCGTCACGGTTTCGGCAGCCGCATTGCCCTGCGCCAGGGGGACGCCACCCAGACGCGCTGGGTCTTCAGCGGAGGCAGCTTCCAGGCCGCCTCGGCGCCTTACGCGCATTTCGGCCTGGCCACCGACGCAGAGGCCAGCCTCGAGATCGCCTGGAGCGACGGCTCCCGGCAGGCCATGCCCCACGTCCAAGTCGATCGACGACTGCGCGTGAAGAAGATCCCGGGAGCGACCCGGTAGCGAGATCCGGTCGCTCCGAGCACGGGTTGTGTTCAGTGACGAGCCGACCCGGAGCACGTCTGCCGTCGGGTCCCGCGATTGCCCGCGCATCTCGGGACCGGGCGCTGCTACCATCAATGCTCGCGAATGGGGTCCGGAAGGGTTTGGGCGGAGGGGGCGTGGGAGCCATGAGGGGGGGTCGAGCGGTGGGGGTGGCCACGCTGCTGCTCCTCGCCGCGCCCGCCGTACAGGCCACGAGCCTCAACCTGCGCGTCGAGAGCGGGGGCCAGGGCGCGGTCTCCGTGCCGCCGGGCGTGGTGGTGCCTTACGTGGTGGTGGGCGAGCTGAGCGATGCCCAGAACGACGGCCTCGCGATGTTCAGCTTCGACCTGAGCTTCAGCGGCGGGGCCTTGTCGCCCGCCGCCTCGCCCTCTTCCGCGCCGATGACCCGCTTCGCGGTGCCCGCAGGCATCAACAACCCGCAGGGTTTCGGGGGCGTGCCCGTCGCGGGCGCGCTCCTCCAGGTGGGCGGCGCCCAGAACACGCTCAACAACACCATCGGTCCCTTCCCGGTGGGCAGCGTCATCACGGGCCTGGCCTGGCCCGGCCAGGCCCTTCCCCTCGTCTCCGGCCAGCTCACGGCGCCGCTGCAGCCGGGCCGCTACACGCTGACCCCCGCTGGCCTCGTTGCCAACGTCATCGTAGCGGGCGCGACCGGAGATCCGGTCTGGAAGGTCGAGGCGGCGGGGTCCGGGATCCTGCTGTCCCTCACCGTGGACGTCCAGAGCCCGGCCACCGCGTCTTCCTGGGTGCAGACTCTGCGCTCGCTTGCCGCGGGTTTCCCGGCGCTCTCCGCGGGGCCGGGCCCGATCCCGCCCGCCCCGGTCATTCAACCCCGCATGGGCGAGCCGCTGGCGGGCTTGAGCGCGGAGGAGCTCGTCCGTTTCCTCGCCGGGCGCGACGAGTTCGGGCGCACGCTCCCGAGCGACGAGGGCCTCGGCCCGATCTTCAACGACACGTCCTGCTCGACCTGCCATTCGCGCCCGCGGCCGGGCGGGTTCGGCTCGAAACGAGTCACCCGCTTCGGCCGGGCCGCGGTCGGCTCCACGCCCTTCGATCCGCTCGCGGCGCTGGGCGGATCGCTGCTCCAGAGCCAGGCCCTCGCCGCGCGGTGCCAGGAGGTGGTCCCCCCGCAGGCCGACGTCACCGCCGAGCGGCTCACCACGCCCGTCTTCGGAGCCGGGCTCGTCGAGGCCATCCCCGACGCCGACATCGCGGCCCGGGCCGCGAGCCCTCCCGAGGGCGTGAGCGGACGCGTGCACCACGTCGAGCCCTTCGAGGCTCCGGGCGTGCTCCGCGTGGGGCGCTTCGGCTGGAAGGCGCAGGTCGCCACCCTCCTGACCTTCTCGGCCGACGCCTCCCTCAACGAGATGGGGCTGACCAACCGCTTCCTGACCGTCGAGAACGCGCCCAACGGCGACGAGGCGCTCCTCGCGACGTGCGACGGCGTGGCCGATCCCGAGGACGGCCCCGATGCCGACGGCCTCGATCGCATCGACCGGCAGACCAGCTTCCAACGCTTCCTGGCCCCGCCCCCGCAGACCCCCCGGCTCGGCATGCGGGGGGAGGCGCTCTTCGAGCGCATCGGCTGCGCCCGCTGCCACGCGAGCGCTCCCTACGTGACCGGCGCCACCCCGGAGCCGGGACTCGCCGGGCGCAGCCTGAAGCCCTACTCGGACTTCCTGCTCCACGACATGGGCGGGCTCGGAGACGGCATCGTGCAGGGGGAGGCCACCGAGGCCGAGCAGCGCACGCCCCCGCTATGGGGGCTGCGCGTTCGCGCCGAGGAGGCCCTGCTGCATGACGGCCGGGCCACGGGGGGGACGGCGGCGGAAAACCTGCGGGCGGCCATCCTGGCCCACGAGGGGGAGGGGGCACCGTCGGTGAAGGAGTTCGGGAGGCTCCGGCTCGCGAACCGGCAGCGCCTGCTCGACTTCCTGCTCTCCCTGGGCCGCGCCGAGTTCGACTACGAAGGCGACAACGACGTGGACGATCTCGACTGGGTGTTCCTGCGCCTCGACGGCCGCTTCACCGGCCCCGGCCCCTTCTTCACCCCGGACGATCCGGGCGCCATCGCGGACTTCGACGCGGACGGCGATTTCGACCTGGTGGACGTGGCGACGCTGCAGCGCGCCGCCACCGGCGATCTGCTGGGCTCGAACAAAGCCGAACGCAGGGCGCGGGTGAAGCGCGCGGTGGCCCGCGGCCGGCCGGTTTTCGACCGCGAGTGGGGCGCGGCGCGCGTGGGCGCGCCGCGGACGGGTTCGAGCGAGCACTGACCGCCGCGCCGGGAGACCGGGCGGCCGCGAGCGTGGGAGACTGAGTCATGGTGGAAGCACCCCGCCTTACCCGGATGGCGGCCCTGGCCTGCCTGTCGCTGATGGGCGCGCCGGCCTGGGCGCAATTCGACAATCGCTGGGTGGAGTTCAAGAACGAGACGGCCACCCGGCTCGTCTCGGATCCCGCGCTGGGCGTCTCCGACCCCGAGGAGAAGGATTACGCCTGGGGCGACGTGGACAAGGACGGTGACCTCGACCTCGTGGTGGTGCGCAAGCAGCCGGGCACGAGCGCGGGGCGCCGCCCGAACGTGCTGTTCATGAACGAGGGCGGCGTGCTCGTGGACCGCACCGCGCTCTACGCCTCCGACAGCGACGTCCCGGGGGACCAGGGCTTCCTGACCCCCACCAACGACCGCGACGTGGTGCTCGCCGATTTCAACGGCGACGGCTGGCTCGACATCGCCACCGCGGTCACGATCAGCGACGGCCTCCCCAAGGCGATCTCGCATCCGCGTATCTACGTCAACAAGGGTGCCGTGGGCGGCGTCTGGCAGGGCTTCCGCTTCGAGGCCGGGCGCTCGCCCCAGCTCTACGTGCTGCTCCCCAACGGCAATCCCGACCTCACCAAGCCACAACCGGGGCGCTTCTGTGCGATCGCGGCCGGCGACGTGGACAACGACGGCGACATCGACCTCTACCTGGGCGACTACGATTCGAGCGGGGTGCTGGGCTTGGGCGGTCTGGCGGAGCCGCCGGGCATCGACCTCAACGACCGCCTGTGGATCAACGACGGCAACGGCTTCTTCACCGACTCCTACCAGACGCGCCTGGATGCGAGCATGCTCGCCTCGGCTTTCAACGTCGCGGACGTGATCGCCGACATGAACGGCGACGGCCTGAACGACATCGTCAAGGACACGGCCCTCACCTCCCCGCTCCAGTACGTGGGCATCGCCTACAACAAGCCCGGCGAGCCTGGCGCCTTCGACCTCTTCCAGCAGGCGCACACGCTCAGCCCCTACTTCGTCTCGGTGGACGACCTCAACAACGACGGCCGGCTGGACATGGTGATCACCGACGACAACCGCGACCGCTATCGCCTCAACCAGGGCAACAACGCGCTCGGGCAGGTGAACTGGAGCGCGGCCCTGCAGGTGGCCTATCCGAACGGCGCGTCGTACGCCGACGACGGCTTCGGGGGCCAGTCCGTGATCGCCGACCTGGATCGGGACGGGTTCAAGGACGTGGTGATCAGCGACATGGACGTGGACGTGGTCCCCGGCAATCCCGACTGCAACCGGCGTGCGCACATCTACCACAACCTCGGCAACCTCCCGACCGTCAGCCTGCTCGAGGAGGCCGAGCAGCCCTCGGCGGGGGCGGGCTGGAAGGGCGCGGTGGGGCTGGGGGTGAGCGATCTGGGGGGCACGTACCAGGTGGCCGCCTTCGATCTCGACCGCGACGGCGACGACGACCTGGTGCTGGGCCGCTGCAGCGGCACCTCGGTCTGGATCAACACCCTCTGCCGTCTCACCCCCTCCGGCACCCCCGCGCCGAACTCGACCGGGCAGGGAGCGCGGATCGGCTGGACGGGGACGGCCGGCCTCTCCGACAACAACCTGACCTTGCGCGCCACCCGACTCCCCCCCGGGGCCTCGGGCCATTTCGTCGTGGCCCCGAGCCGCCTCGCGAGCTGCATCGCGGACGGCGGTGGGCTGCGCTGCATCGGCCGGTACGCCCGGAAGGACACGCTGCCGGCCACGGCCGACGCCAACGGCATCGCCTCCGCCGCCCTCGATTTCGACGATCCGCGATTCGCGGGGCTGGGGGCCGGCTCGGAGCGCTACATCCAGTTCCGATACGACGATCCCGCCGCGGCCGGGGCGCCCAGGGGAAGCCGGGCCGGACGGACGACCCCGCTCGTGGCCTCGTCGTCGTACAACTGGACGGACACTCTCGAGCTGAAGGTCTGCCGGTAACGCCTAGCGCGGCCTCTCCGCCGAGACCTCGCGGGCCACGCGCACGAAGGCGTCGACGAGCGGCCCCCCGTCCTCCTTGCGGCGGGCGAGAGCGATGTCCCACGCCGCGTCGGCCAGGGTCACTCTCTCGAGTCGCACGCCGGGCACGCGCATCGCGGAGGCGGCGCTCGGCACCAGGGCCACCCCCACTCCCGCGCGCACGAGCTGCAGGAGCGAGAACAGGTCGTTGCTCTCGGTGACGATGCGGGGGGCGAATCCGGCCGCGCGACACAGGGCCACCACGTGATCGTAATAGCTGGCCGAGACCGAGCGCGAGCACACGACGAACGGCTCCGCGGCCAGGGAGCGGAGCCCCTCGCGGTCGCGCCAGGCGGAGCGCGAGCGCACCGCCGCGGCCAAACGCTCGCGGAGGATGGGAACGGACTCGAGGGCGACGTCCGTGAGGGGCTGGCGGACGAACCCGAGGTCGATCTCCCGCCGCCTTAACGCATCGGCCTGGGCGTGGCTCGACATGTCCCTCATCTCGATCTGCACGCGCGGGTGGGCCCGGCGAAAGCGGAGGAGGACCTCGGGCAGGAGCTGGGTGATGGTGGCCACCCCGAACCCGATCCGGAGGAGGCCCGCCTCCCCGCGCACGGCCTCGCGGGAGAGCTCGATGGCCCGATCGGCGTCGCGGAGTAGGGCCTTCGCGCGCTCCAGCAGCACCCGTCCGGGCTCGGTGAGGCGCACGTCCCGATATCCCCGGGCGAAGAGCCGCCCTCCCACCATCCCCTCCAGGCGCAACAGGCGCTTGCTGAGGGCGGGCTGGGAGACGTGGAGCCGGTCCGCGGCGCGCCCGAAGTGGCGCTCCTCGGCGAGGACCACTAAGGAGCGCAGGAGGGCGGTGTCGAGATCCGGGGAGGGGTCGAGAGCAATCATGCAGGAAGGTTATCGCATACCCCCAAACGTTTCATTGGACGGAATGGCGGGAGGGGCCTACAACAGTAGGGGGAGGTTTAGCGGATGCCCGTCGAGACGTGGGTAGTGGTGGTGGGGACGGTCGCCGCCCTGTGCACCACCGGGGCCTTCATCCCCCAGATCGTTCGGACGTGGCGCCAGGGCGGCCGCGACCTCTCCTACGGGATGCTCGTGGTCTACCTGCTGGGGGTCGGGCTGTGGCTGGGCTACGGCCTCCTCACCGCCGCCCGGGCGGTGATCGCGGCCAACGCCGCCACCGGCGTCCTCGTCTCGGTCGCTCTCTTCCTGAAATGGCGCGGAGAGGCCACGGGCCTTCCGGGTCCTCCGCGGCGCCGCCTCCGGATCGCGATCGACATGGACGAGGTGCTCGCGGACACGCTCCCCCGACATCTCCGGTCCTACAACGAGGCCTTCGACGAAGGGCTGACTCGGGAAGACCTGGACGGCCGCAGCCTGGAGGAGGCCGTCCCCGCCGAGCGCGCCCACGCCACCGCGGAGCTCGTCCTCGCTGCCGGCTTCTTTCGCGACCTCGCGGTGATGCCGGAGAGCCAGGAGGTCGTGCGCGCGCTCGCCGCGCGCTACGAGGTGTTCATCGCCTCCGCGGCCATGGAGGTCCCCACCTCGTTCGCCGACAAGTTCGAGTGGCTCGAGGAGCACTTCCCCTTCATCCCCTCCAGCCACTGGATCTTCTGCGGCGACAAGGGCGCGCTCGACGTCGACTACCTGATCGACGACTCCCCGCGCCACTTCGCCCGCTTCCGGGGGACCCCGGTGCTCTTCTCCGCGCCGCACAACCGGGAGGAGACCCGCTACCTCCGGGTCTCGCATTGGCGGGACGTGCGCCGCCTGCTGCTGAAGCCCGAGCCGCCGACGCTCGCGCCGGCGCCGGCTCCGGACCTCGCCACCAGCGCCTAGCTCAGCGGAAGTCCTCGATCAGCATGATGTCGCTGGTCTCATGCTCGACCTTCGAGAAGAGGACGCTGCGCCCATCGGGCGAAAGCGCGATTCCGCTCCAGGGATCCGGCGCCCCGGGGAGGTCCGCAACGCGCCGGGCCCGCGCCGTCGCGAAATGGAAGAAGACGACCGCGGGATGGCGCCCCCCTTCCAGGAAATGGATTCCGTCGGGACCGAGCGCCCAGGACACGATGGACTCCCACGGGAGCAGCGGCATCCCTGCCACGGGTCGCTCGTCGCCCCCGGACGAGGAGACCGACCAGATGCCTACCTCCCTAAAGCTCGAGTAGTAGACCCGCTTGCCGTCGGCCGCGGACTGCGGGAACGCACCGCCACCCCCGGTCAACCGGGTTGCGCGGCCCCCTTCCTGACGGACCTTGAAAACCTGTGTCATGCCGTCCACGGGAGCCGAGAAGTAGAGCCATTCCCCGTCCACCGACCAGAAGGGCGTCTCGCTGTCGGCTTGGCCCGTCTCCACGCGCCGAGGCAGCCCTCCTTCTGAAGCCACGACGTAGACGTCCGACCGGCCTCGCGCGCGGGAGTCGAGCGCGACCCAGCGGCCGTCCGGAGACCAGCGGGGAGATCCGGTGGCAGGCCCTCCGAAGGAGGTCAGCGGGCGGGGATTGGCGCCGTCGGCGTCGCTGATCCAGACCTCCGAGGATCCCGAGCGGCTGGAGGTGAAGGCCAACCGCCGGCCGTCGGGCGAGTAGGCCGGAAGCGACTCCCTGCGAGTCGAGGAGATGAGCGGTGTCGGTCGAAGGGCGACCGCGGGAGAGCGCGTGAGAGCGACCCGCCAGATGCTCGTGTTGATGACATGCTGCGCGTAGGCGAGACGGCGGCCGTCGCGCGAGATCGCGGGGGTCTCGACATCACGCCCGGAAAGGAGCCTCTGCGGCTCGCCGCCCGCGGCCGGAACGCGCAGGAGGCTGCCGAGAGCCGCGACGACCAGGCTCTTTCCGTCCCCGCTCCAGGCGAACCCCGAAATCTCGCCGTCGACGTGGGCCACCCGTCGTGCCACCCCCCCGGAGACGGGCTCGACGAACACTTCGTTCACGCCCATGCTGAGCACGCAGACCCGGGCCAGAGAGGACCCGTCCGGTGAGAACGCGGGCATCCACGACCATTGGCAGCTCGGGTCGGGTTGGCCCAACCGCCTCTTCTGCAGGGTCGCCATGTCCAGAATGGAAATGGTCCCGGGGGATTGCGGAAGGTGTTCATCGGCGAAAGCGAGGAGCTTTCCGTCCGGGGACCAGCTGAGGGCGGTCTGCGGCGAGACGCCGAAGGGTATCGCCGCCAGCTTCCGCGCGGGACCACCCAGGGCGGGGATCAGGTAGATCCCGCTGACGCCATTGAGCTCGACTCGCGCAAAGGCGATGCTCCGCCCGTCGGGCGACCAGGCCGGGGTGATCCAGTCGGCCGGCTCCGTCGTGAGACGGAGCGCTTTCTCGCTGCCGATGACCTTGGTGTAGAGGTCGACCTTGCCTTCGGTCCCCTCGGGTGACCAGGCAAAGGCGATCTGGCTGCCGTCGGGAGAGAAGGTCGGGGCGAACTCCAGGCCGGGGTAGGCCGTGAAGGGAACCGGCACCAGCGCGGAAGCCGTCGGTGTCGCGTGGGGACGAAGCAGGTAGGCCGCGCCCGCGCCGGCGGCGAGGGCGAGGCCGGCAACAAGGAGCCAGCGTCCTCTTCTTCGCGGGACCACAGGAGGGCCGGCACCGCTGGGTGTCGAGCCGGCCACCGCGCTCAGGGCGAAGCCCAGGTCCCGAGCCGACTGGAAGCGCTGCTCGGGGTCCTTCTCCAGGCAGCGCCGCACGATGGTCTCCAGGCCGGCGGGCAGCGGCTCCTTGGATGCGGTGAGCGCCTCGGGATCGTGGGTGAGGATCGCGCTCACGGTCTCCGCCGCCGTGGCCCGCCGGAAGGCGGGACGGCCCGAGAGCATCTCGTACAGGGTCGCGCCCAGTGCAAACAGATCGGAGCGCGGGTCCGCTCCCTCCCCGCGCGCCTGCTCGGGCGACAGGTACGATAGCGTCCCCAGGACCAGCCCCGGCTGAGTGCCCGTGCTCGTCTCGCCGTCCGTGACCACAGGCCCCGCACCGTGGGTGAGCTTGGCGAGCCCGAAGTCCAGGATCTTCACGTGCCCGTCGCGCCCGAGGAACAGGTTCGCGGGCTTGAGGTCGCGGTGCACGATGCCTTTCGCGTGGGCGGCGGCCAGGCCCTGGCAGACCTGGACGGCGTGGTCGATCGCCTTGCGCGCGGGCAGCGGCCCCCGCTCCAGGCGATCCGCGAGGGTCTCGCCCTCCAGGAGCTCGAAGACGACGTAGGGCTGGCCTTGCTCGAAGCCCACGTCGAAGACGGAGAGCACGTTCGGGTGATTGAGCGCGCCCGCGGCGCGCGCTTCGTCCTCGAAGCGACGCCGCCGGTCGGCATCTGGCTCCGAGTCCGACCGGATCACCTTGATCGCGACCTCGCGCCCGAGGCGGGGGTCGCGCGCACGGTACACCTCGCCCATGCCTCCGGCCCCGAGCGGGGAGGCGATCACGTAGGGGCCGAGAGGCGTTCCCGGGGCGAGCATCAAGAGATCGTGAACTCGCCCGAATGATACCGAGCGCTGGCCGCTCGTGCGAGGGGGCTAGTGAGCACCGCTCTACGGAAGTTCTCGATCATCATCAGGTCGGAGCCCTCGTCGACCAGCTTGCGTGTAGAGGATCGTCTTGCCGTCGGGCGACACGGTGAGTCCATAGGCGACACGCGCCCGATCCAGCTTTCCGAGGAGCCGCCCTCGGCCCGTCGCCGGATCCCGCAGGAAGAGGGGCGCGCACGTGTCCGCGTCCGAGCAATCCAGGGAATAGAGCCCCGCCGGACCCACGGCGAAGGTGGTGCCCACGCACTGCGCGATCTCGTCGTTCCGGCCCTCCGGCGAGCGACAGGGCGAGGAGCGGCGAGGCATCGCGCAGGTGCCTCATGAAGAAGAGCGTCTTGCCGTCGATCGACTCGCTGGCGCCGTAGCCGCCCCCTTCGGGTCATGCGCTCCTCGGCCCCTCCCGCGGCCGGAATCCGCCAGACGTCGAAGCCCTGGAGCGCCTCCGGTCGAGCGGCGAAGTAGATGAAGCGGCCGTCACGCGACCAGCTCGGCAGGTTCTCGTCGCCGGGATCCTGGGTCAGCCGCCGCGGCGAGGCGCCGTCGGCATCGATCGTCCAGATGTCGTAGCCGCCCGTCCTCGCCCTGGGAGTCGAAGGCGATCCGCCGGCCGTCCGGCGACCAGCGGGGCGACCCTTGCATGAGCCCCGGCCCGTGGGTGAGCTGGCATCGGGCTCGAACCATCGGCCTCGGCGAGCCAGATCTCGTGCTTCGCCGGAGCGCTCGGACTCGAAGACCACCCGCCGGCCGTCCGGCGAGAACTGGGGGTTGCTCTCCCGGATGTCGACGTGATCACGGGCTCGGCCGGGCGCCCGACCTCGAACCGGTAGATGTCCGTGTCCGTCATGTTCCTTCACGAACACGAGGCGGTCGCGTGAGGCGGCGATCGCGGGGCGAATCGCGCCAAAGCCCGCGATCTCGACCGGCTGCGGCGCGCGGTCTCCCGTGACCTCGACCCGCCACAGGCGGTGGATCCCCAACTCCACGTAGAGGAGGGACTTCCCGTCGCGGGTCCAGGCATAGCCCCCGTCCGGCGTAGATCGGCCGTCGCGTGACGCGCCGGGGCGCTCCGGTCGGCACGTAGTCGGCGCCCAGATCGACGACGGCGAGATGTTGCGAGAAGCCGGACGCCGGACATGATAGGCCAGGTGGCGTCCGTCCGGGGCAAACCAGGGGCGACGACGTCGTCCGGCCTCCTGCGGGATTGGGAGGGCCCGTGGCTCGCCGCCATTCACCGGCAGGAGGTAGAGACCGTCGGAACCGCGCACGGAGTCGTCCCCGTCGCCTTCGCGAGCGATCGCGGCCACCGCCAGCCAACGACTGTCGGGAGACCAGGAGGGCGTCCCGAAGGCGACGGGGAAATCGCTCAGCTTCCGGTCCGACCCCGCCGACGGGCGAGATCAGGTGGATCCTTCGCCCGTCCGGGACCGAGACGAACGAACGCGATCTGCTTCCCGTCGGGGGACCAGGTCGGCATGATGTCCACCGCGGGATCCGTCGTGAGGCGCCGCATGTCCGACGATCCGATCATCTTGACGTAGATGTCGAAGTTGTCCTCCTTTTCGCCGTTCCATGTGAACGCCACCTGCTCCCCGTCCGGCGAGAGCGAGGCGCCCTGCCTCGTTGCCGCGCATCGAGGTGAGGGGCGGCGCGAGCCGCGGCGGTTCGAGCGCGACTTCGGGGGACCGTCGCCAGCAGCCATGTCGCCGTGGCCAGGGCCAGGGCGACGTCGCGAGCCCGGCCCCGAGCCAGGGCCAGAGCGCCTCCGACGTGCCGGCGCGCACCGCCGCTCGCCCCGAGTCCGACTCTTCCTTGATCTGCTCGAGCTCGAGCTTGAGGTCCAGCGTGTGCTGGAAGCGCCGCTCGGGCTCCTTCCGCAGGCAACGCTGGATCACCCGATCCAGCTCCCTCGGCAGGTCCGGCACCACCTCGCTGGGCGCCTTCGGCTGCTCCTTCATCAACGCCGCCAGCACCTCCGCCGTCGAGCTCCCGGCAAACGCTCGCCGCCCCGTCGCCATCTCGTAGAGCAGCGCCCCGAAGCTGAACACGTCGCTGCGGGCGTCCACCTCCCCGCCCGCCGCCTGCTCCGGCGACATGTACCCGATCGTTCCCGCCACCGTCCCCGGCCGGCTCAGCGTGCCCCGCTGCCCCGTCGTCCACGTCGCCGTCTCGCTCTTCGGGCTCGCTTCCCTGGGACGTGACGAGCTTGGCCAGGCCGAAGTCCAGGACCTTGACCGTTCCTTCGGCGCTCACCATCACGTTCGCGGGCTTGAGGTCCCGGTGGACGATGCCGGCGGCATGCGCGCGGGCGAGGGCGTCCGCGATCGGGATCGCCACCCGCAAGAGCTGATCGAGACGCATCCCCTGGCGCGGGATCGCGTTGCCCAGCGTCTGGCCCGCCAGGTACTCCATGACGATGAAGTCGACTCCGTCCACGGAGTCGACCTCGTGGACGGTCACGATGTTGGGATGGTTGAGCGCGGAAGCGGCCCGGGCTTCCTGGATGAAGCGCCGCCGGCGGTCTTCGTCCGCCATGCGGTCGGCGGGAAGGACCTTGATCGCGACGTCCCGACCCAGGCGCGGGTCGCGCGCGCGATAGACCTCGCCCATGCCACCCGCGCCCAGCAGCGAGAGGATCTCGTAGGGCCCGAGCTTCGACCCGGGTGAAACCGCCATCTCAGAAGATCAGCTTCACGCCGAACTGCGCCTGCCGCGGATCGCGGGCTTTCGTGGCCTGGCCGAACGTGAGGGGTAGCTCGGAACCGATGACCCTCGTGGCGCTCGCGAGGGGGGCATCGAGAGTCACGCCGATCGGATCCAGGAAGGTGTCGACGTTCAGGAACTGGGTCCGGTTGAAGACGTTGAACACCTCGAAGCGGAGCTGGGCCCGGAGCCTCCTTCCGAGCCGGATGTTCTTGTAGAGGGCGAGGTCCACCTGGAAGAGGCCGGGGCCCTCGCAGATGCCGCGGCTGGCGTCGCCGAAGGTGCCGAGCTCGAAGCCGTCGAGCGTGAACGCCCGCGGGTTGAGCCACTGCTCGTTTCGACCGCCCGTGGCACGGCAGGGCTCGCCGGCGACCCGATTGGGACGCTGATTGAAGTAGAACCCCGTGCCCGACACGCCGCCGATATCGGGCACGAAGCCGGTGTAGATCGTGAGCGGCGAGCCGGAGGCGGCCATCAGGATCGCTCCGATCTCCCAGTCGCCCAGAATGTTCCGCACGAACCCCGACCGGCCCTCGAAACCGGGGAGCGCCAGCACCAGGCTGGCGTTGAAGAGGTGCTTGCGCGAGAGCGGCGGCAGGCCGCGGTCCAGGGCGTGGTCGTCCGGGTCGCTCGCCGTTCCGAAATCCACGTTGACGTCGTCGATGAGCCGCGAGAAGGTATAGGACGCCTGAAACTGCGATCCGCGCCCGAAGCGGCTGCGGAGCTGGGTCTGCAGCCCGTGGTAGATCGAGCTGCCGCTGTTCTCGGCGACCCTGATGTCCGTGTCGCCGAACACGCCGAAGGGACGGAGCGCGGCCGCGGCCGCGGTGTCGCCGAAGCTGCGCACGTATTCGAGACGATCGGGGACGCCATTCCCGTTGGGATCGCCGGAGGGGACCATGTTGACGTGCACGTAGCGGCTCATATGGAGGCCCCGGCTTCCGACGTAGCTCAGCTCCAGGATCGCGTTGCGCCAGACCTCCTGCTCGAGAGTCACGCTCCACTGCCAGCTGTTGGGCACGAGCCCCTTCGCTTCGCGTCCATACGAGGGGGACCCCGCGAGCGGGCTCAAGCAGCCCTCGCAGGGCTCGACGTTCGTGTCGAGCGCCCGAATGCCGATCTGGGAGCCAGAGAACGGCGGGTTGGTCCCGAGCCCGAGGCTCGGGCCGATCTCCCGGAGGAAGTAGTGCCCGACGCCGCCCCGGAGCGCCGTCTTGCCGTTGCCGAAGACGTCCCAGGCCGCGCCCAGCCGTGGAGCGACGACGACCCTGTTCTCGACGAGGGCCCGGTTGGGCCCGGGAACCCCCCCGCGGAACCCGGCCGCCCCGCACGGGTCTTTCCCCGGGACCTGCAGCAAGCCGTTGCACGGGTCGTCACCGAGCGCCGGGTCGAAGGCCGCCGGATCGAAGCTGGTGATCGCGTCGTCGGTGGTGTACGGGTTGCCCAGATAGGAAACACGCAATCCCCCGTCGACCGTCACTCGCGGCCCGACCTTCCACGAGTCGGACACGTAGGCCTCCAGGTCCTGCGAGCGGAGCTGCACGTAGGGGTTGGCGGACTTCTCGATGGAGAAGAACGTCATGTCCCGCAGCAGCAGGTCGGCCACGATGTTGCCGCTGGTGGGCCCGTAGCCGCCGACGCCGGTCGCGAAGCCGAACTGGGGGGCCTCGTCGCCGGCGAAGGCCGCGACCTCGTCTTTCCGATTGACGCTGTAGAACACGCCGGCCTTCAAGAAGTGCTTGCCGAACGTGCGGGAGTAGTCGTCCCGGAAGGCAAGCAGGTCCATCAGGTTGTTCCAGGGTGCCTGGCTGTTGAGGGGGTCGTATCCCTGATTGCCCCAGAAGACCGGGTGGCTGTGCTCGAGGCCGCCGTACTTGAGCGTCGCGGGGTAGACCGTCGGAATGGCGGTGTTGAGCTGGGCGACGAGGTCCGGGTTCGTCCCGCCGGTGGCGACGTCGATCCGGTTGAAGGACCAGGAGAACTGGAACGTGTTGACGCCCGCGGAGCCGATGTCGCGGCTGAGCTGAACGACGAGCGAGCGCCCCGGCTGATCCCAGCTCGCATCCACGGCCGGGAAGGGGTCGCTTCCCCAGAGCCGGTCGGCATCGCTGGGTGGTCCGTTCTTCCAGCTGTCTTGGGTGTAGCGGAGGAGCAGGCGGGTCCGCTCCCCGAAGCTCCAGTCGACCCGCACGCTGTCCTGCCGCCATTGGGTCGGGGTGTCCACCGACTCCACCCAGTTGTTGCAGGTCCCCGCGGGCGGCGTCGTGTTGGGCAGCGAGTAGAGCTGCAGCAGGAGAAGCCCGCCCGGGCTCCGGCGATCGGTCGGGATTCGGTTGCCAGGGAATGCCTCGCCCGTGAGGGGATCCACCGGCAAGGGCGGCGTGCAGCCGTCGATGATCGGACCGCTGAAATCGCCCGCGCGCTCGGCCGCCGTGGGCACGAACCGAGACCGCACCGTGCCCCGCGTGCTCCGGTTCCACTCCTCGGAAACGAAGAAGTGAACCTTGTCCTTGACGATCGGCCCCCCGAAGGTGAACCCGAAATCGTGGTAGCTGAGCTTCTCCTTCGGCTGGCCGGCCTGGGCGAGGAAATAGTTGGTCCCATCCAGGGCCTCGTTCCGGCCGAAGTAATAGGCCGAGCCGTGAAACTGGTTGGTCCCCGCGCGGGTCACGACGTCGACCTGGGCCCCCGCGGCCAGACCGTATTCGGCCCCGTAGCTGTTGCGGTGGACCTTGAACTCCTCGATCGCGTCCACGGAAGGGAAGACGGGAGTCGAGCCGTTCCCGCCGATGTCGATGTTGCTGGCCCCGTCCAGGGTGAACATGTTCGCGTTGGCGGCGCCCCCGCTCACGGAGATGCTGAAGCACGCTCAGGAGCCCCTTGTCCGTGAGGTTCGAGTCTGTCGCCGGGGCTCACCCCCGGCATGAGCAGCGCGAGCTGGAGGAAGTTGCGTCCGTTCAGGGGGAGCTCACGGACCTGCTCCCCGTTGACGAGGCCCGCGACCTCGCCCCCGATCGTCTTGACCTGGAGGGCGCCGGCATCGACCTCGACCTGCTCCTCGACGTCACCGATCGCGAGCTCCACGTCCACGGCTCGGGCGTCGGCCACGTCGAGCTGGATCTTGCGGACGACCGAAGTCTTGAACCCCGGGGATGCGACGTCGATCGCGTAGCGGCCTACGGCCAGCTCCGTGAACGCGAAGATCCCCGCCGAGTTGGTCACGGACGAGCGGGTCGCTCCAGTGCCCTCGTCCTTGATCGTGACCCTGGCCCCGGCAATGACGCCGTGGCTGGGGTCGGTGACCGTGCCGCGGATTGTGGCCGCGAAGGCGAGTGAAGGGAGGGACGCGACTGCGAGAAGGGCCAGGACGGGCGACGCCATCTGGCTCATCGGTTGCCTTCCCGGGCTTCGTCCCCTTCAGGGGACGAGCGTTAACGAGCTGGGGAACCGGCCCATTATAGGCGTCCACGGCTGGCCAGCCACCGCCTTTCGCGCCTATCATGACGCGAGAGCTCCCGCGCTCCCGGCGGCCATCCACCGAGGTGAACGGGTGAACAAGACGGTCCTCGTCGTCCTCATCGGCTCGAAGGAGACGGGCCAGATCGACAGCTATCAGCTCCTCCAGGAGGAGACCGCCCGGTCCGAGGCGGGCCGGCTCGGCCTCGCCGCCGAGATCGCGTTTGCGCCCGGGTTCGACCACCTCCGCCTGATCCGGAAGCGGCTGGGGGAGGAGGGCGGGCCCGGCCTCGACGCCGTCATCGTGGAGCCCACGAGCGTCGCGTCCACCGACCTCCTCCTGAAAGAGTTGAAGGGCAAGACCGGCCTCGTGCTCCTGAACGCCTGGTCCCCCACCGTGGAGGCGGCCGCCCGAGACTGGGGGAGCGAGCTTCCGTTCGGGACGGTGAGCACCGACCATTCGCGGATCGGCGAGATCCAGGGGCGGCAGGTGGCGGCGCTCCTTCCCGGTGGAGGAAGCGTGCTCTGCGTCACCGGACCCCAGCGGTCCTCCGCGGCGGTGGAGCGGCTCCAGGCCATGAAGACGATGCTGGGTCGGGAGATCACCGTCCTCGACACCGAGGCCGGCCAGTGGACCCAGTCCGCCGCGATCGTCGCCTTCGACAACTGGTACGCCCTCCACAAGGCGGGCAGCATCACCGTGGACGTGGTCGCCGCCCAGAGCGACGACCTCGCGATGGGAGCCCTCGCCGCCGCCCGGGCAGTGGCGAACCCGGCCCATCGCGAGATGCTGGCCAAGGCCCGCTACCTGGGCGTCGACGCGTGTCCGGCCTTCGGTCGAAAGCTCGTGGACGCGGGCGAGCTGAGCGCGAGCGTTGCGACCCCGGCCAGCGTCGGGGAAGCCTTGCGCGTGCTCCAGGCGTACTGGCGATCGAGCCGAGCGGTGCCCCTCCGCACGTTCACCGAGCCCCAGCCGTACCCGCCTTCGAGCGTGAGCGCCTCGCCGCGGCGGGGCTGATCTCCGCCCCTGCCGCCTCGACGGATCAGTCGCCGCCGATCTCGGTTCTCGTGGACCCACGGAGGGCGGCGCTGCGGTAGACGAGCAGCAGCCGGCCCAGGCGGAACGTATCGCCGTCCTGGAGGACCCCGGGGCCCACGAGCCGCTCCTCCTTCAGGAACGTCCCGTTCTTGCTGTCGAGGTCCTCGAGCACCGCCCGGCCCTTCTCCACGACGATCCGGGCGTGCCGACGCGAGACGCCGGGAGAGTCGATCCGCACCGCCACCTCCTCGTCGCGCCCCAGTACGTTCTCCCCGGGAGCCAGGGGGATGATCTTCTTTTCCCAGATCACCCGCGGCGCGGTGCGGGTGGGGCCACCCTCCCCGGAGGCCTCTTCCCCTATCCCCGCAAAGGCATAGCCGAAGCCATGCACGGTCCGGATATACCGGGGCTGCCTCGGATCGTCCCCGAGGGCGTCGCGGACCTGCGCCACCAGGCCGGTCAGGTTCGACTCCGACACGAACGTTTCGGGCCACAGCCGATCCCGGATCTCGGGCTTGGCCACGGCTTCGGGCCTCTTCTGAAGCAGCAAGTCCAGCAGCTCGAACGCCTTCGGCTCGAGGTGCAGCGCCTTCCCGCCCCGGAGAAGCTGTCGGGCAGCGCGGTCGAGCGTGAACTCCCCGAACTGGACCCGCATCTTCCTGGGGAAAAGCTCCTGACATCCCCCTGAGTTCCTGGGGACTTAGCGATCCTAGCCACCTAGTTTCAGAGGTGCAAGGTACGGGTCGCGCCTGGCCAGGCGGCTCCCGAAAAGGAGTCGCCAATGTCCCCTCGATCGATTTTCTCGGGCCGCCGTGTCGTTGCCGCCGCCGTCATGACCCTCATCCCCGTGGCCACCCCCGCCGCCCCCCGTTTCGCCCCGGTGTCCAACTGGGACGCCGCCGCTCTCGAGCGAGCCCGGGCCGGGGCGGCCCGGAGACTCGAGGGTGACGAGTGCCGGAAGGTTCTCGCCGACTTCACAGACCCGGAAGGGCGCACGCTCCTCGCCAACCTCGAGACCTGGCAGCAGACCCCCTCGGAGTACCTGCAACAGGCGATCACCTTCCTGGACGGGTCGACGCTCCAGAACTGCCGGAAGGGCACGGTCCCGCTCGTGACCTCTCGGGGCCAGCTCCCCGTTTTCGTGTGCCCCGCGGGCGGCTCGACCCCTGGCAGCCGGTTCGCCCGCATCCAGATGGAGAACCCGACCCTCGCCGAGGTCATGGTCATTCACGAGATGCTCCACACGCTCGGCCTCGCCGAGAACCCGCCGACGACCTTCGAGATCACGGACCGGGTGATGGCGCGCTGCCGGTGACCCTTGGGCGAGAGGCCCACAAGAGCGCCCCGGTGGCCATGGCGGCAAGGACGAGGGCGGCCGCGTCGGCGAGGACCCACTGTCGACGGGAAGACGTCGTCGCGGGGAGCGCCCCCTTCGGCGCCGATCCCGAGAGGCTCTCGAGAGCAAAGGCAAGGTCGCGAGCGGTCTGGAATCGATCGTCCGGCTCCTTCTCGAGACAGCGGCGCACGATGCGCTCCAGTCCGCCGGGCACGGCCTCCGAGCGGGAGGAGGCCATCTCCGGCGGATCGTGATGGAGGACGGCCGCGATGGTGTCGGCATTCGTCGCGCCGTCGAAGGCGCGCCGGCCGCTGACCATCTCGTAGAGGATGGCTCCCACGCTGAAAATGTCGGAGCGCGCGTCCGCCGGCCGCCCTCGCGCCTGCTCCGGAGCCATGTAGCCCGCGGTCCCGAGCAGGATTCCGGCCCCGGTGGTGGTCCGCGTCTCCGCGGTTTCCCCGCCCGTCGCGTCCGCGGGTTCATTGATGCGGGCGAGTCCGAAGTCCAGGATCCTGATCGTGCCGTCTCCGGCAAAGGCGAGGTTCTCGGGCTTCAGGTCGCGGTGGACGATCCCGCACGCGTGCGCGGCCGTGAGCCCACGGCAGATCTGGACTCCCCATTCGACGGCCTTGCGCGTGGGCACCGGTCCGCGCTCCAGCCAATGGCGCAGCGTCTCGCCTGCGAGCATCTCGAAGACCACGTACGACACCCCGTCCTCCGAGCCCACGTCGTGCAGAGCGAGGATGTTCGGATGGCTGAGGGCGGCCACCGCCCGAGCCTCGCGCGCGAAGCGCCGCCGGCGGTCGCCATCGAGGGAGTATTCGGTGGGGAGGATCTTCAGGGCCACGTCCCGGCCGAGCCGGGTGTCGCGGGCGCGGTAGACCTCGCCCATCCCCCCGGCTCCGAGGGGAGAGACGACCTCGTAGGGTCCCAGTCGGCGCCCGGCGGCGATCGGCATCGTCCTTCCCTCGCCGAACACTACGAATGAGATCGATCGCGGTGTTACACGGGATAGGCGAACGGAAGTCGGGGATCGGTGAACGGCGCGCGTAGGTCTCTGCCGGCTCTACGTGACGTGGGCCCCCTGCGTCTCCACGTAGACCGCGTAGAGGGACTGGCTCGCGGTCATGAAGAGCCGGTTGCGCTTGGCCCCGCCGAAGCAGAGGTTGGAGCAGATCTCCGGGAGACGGATGAGGCCGATGCGCTGGCCGTCCGGGGCGAAGACGTGGACGCCGTCGTACCCCTCGCCCGCCCAGCCCGCGGCCGACCAGATGTTGCCGTCCACGTCGGCCCGGATGCCGTCGGATCCCCCCTGCTTGCCGTCCATCTCCATGGAGGTGAAGCGCCGACCGTTCCGGAGCCTGATGCCGTCGACGTCGTAGACGCGGATGCCCTTCGGCGTGGGCCCACCGGTGTCGGCGAGGTACAGCTTCCTGTAGTCCGGGGAGAAGCAGAGGCCGTTGGGCTTGTACATGTCGTCCGTGACCAGATCGAGCTTCCCGGTCTTGGGGTCGATGCGGTAGACCGCTTCCTTGATCTGCAGCTCGCCCTTGTTGCCCTCGTAGTTCATCATGCTGCCGTAGCCGGGATCGGTGAACCAGATGCCGCCGTCCGGATGCACGACCACGTCGTTGGGCGCGTTCAGCGGCTTGCCGTTCCACTCCTCGGCGAGGACGGTCAGTCCCCCGTTGTGCTCGTAGCGTACGACCCGCCGGTTGCCGTGCTCGCAGGCGATCTGGCGTCCCTCGAAATCGAAGGTGTTGCCGTTGCTGTTGCCGGAGGGCCGGCGGAAGACGCTGACGTGCCCGTCGTCGTCGATGCGCCGGAGCTGGATGTCGTTCGGGATGTCGCTCCAGAGCAGGTAGCGTCCCACCCCGCTCCAGGCCGGGCCCTCCGCCCAGGCCGTGCCCGTGTAGAGGCGCTGGATGCTCGTGTTCCCCAGCTTGTACCGGTCGAACCGCTTGTCGAGGGAGACGATGTCGGGATCGGGATAGCGGACGGGGACGCTCAAGCTCCAGTCGCGATCGCCGCCTCGGGCCACGGAAGCGACGGACGCCGCGACCGCGGTGGCGGCGGCGAGAAACGAGCGGCGGTCGTGCTCACCTTTGCGGATCGGCATCGCTTCCTCCGAGGGCTCAGGAAAACGCCGCGAAGTATACGCGAGAACCCTAGAGCTCGAAGTCCTGGCGTCCGGGCCCGAGCGCCCTTTCCCGGCCTTCCCACCGGAAAGCGCCGGGCAGGCCTTCGGGGAGCGTGACCTCCGCGCGAAGGCCACGCTCTCCGATGCGCATGAGCCTCACGTCGATGTCCCCGAGCGGGTGCGGAACCCGGCCTTCCGCGCGCTTCAGGGGACCCAGGGCGGGGATGATGAGAACCGATCGGAAACCCGGCTCGGCCGGCCGAACGCCGAGCACGGTCGCGAGCAGGCCGTAGTTGGGGTGAGCGCTCCAGGCGTGCGAGTCCGAGCGCGTGGGCTCGGGGCTCTCGGGAGTGGTGGTGAGGCCCAGGGCCAGCATCTGCCGCCACGGCGCGAGCTGGTCGACGTAGCGGTCGGCGAGACCGGCTTTCCTGAGCGCCTCCAGCACGTAGAAGCTGAAGTAGTAGGTGGCCTGGACGAGCGTCCCGTCCCGGAGAACACGCTCCATGAGCGGCCGTTGCTCGGACTCCGGCACCGCGTCCGCGAGCACGGCGAGGGTGTTCGTCTGCTGGCTGACGAGCGCGGACTCGGGCGAGTCGAGGAGGAGCCCACGACCCGAATCCCACGCCGTCGCGCGCGCGGCCTCCGTCAGCTTCCGGGCGAGCGCGCGGTAGCGGGCGCCTTCGGAGGGCAGGCCGAGCGCGTCCTCCAGGTCCGCGGCTCGCGGCAAGGCGTAGGCGAGGAGCAGCGTGATCGTCGTGGAGTGCCCGTCTTTCGCCCCCGGGGGGATGCCGACCGGCCACTCCGGGGCCCAGTCCAGGAAATTCCACCACGGCATCGGGCCGAGGAGGCCGCTGCCGTCGAGATGGCGCTCGTACCAACCGAGCACCCCACGCACGCCGGGCAGGAACCCGCGCACGAACGCGGGGTCGTCGCGGTGCATCCAGTAGTCGTGCACCATCGCGACCCAGAGCAGCGAGAAGGGCGGGATGTACTGGCCGAGGTCCGACGGGTAGCGGCTGGCCGTGAGGCCGTCGGGGATGCGCGAGTAGTCGAAGTGCTCGAGGGCCTGGCGCACCAGCCGGTCGTCGCCGGTCATGTACAGCGAGATCAGGGACTGGATGCGCGTGTCGCCCGCGTACTGGAGCTGCTCGTAGTAGGGCGTGTCGAAGTAGGTCTCCCACGCACAAAGCCGCGCCACCCGCCGGTCCATCTCCCACACGTCCTGGATCCAGGACTCGTCGCTCGCGAAGCGGGCCCTTTCCGGGAAGGGGTAACCCGTGAAGACGCCGTGGAGGTCGTGGATGCGAAGGGGCTCATCCGCGGTCTCGATCGTGACCTGCACGTACCGATACGTCCGGAACCAGAGGGTCTGGAAGCGTCGCCGCTTGCCGCCGCCGGGACGGAACACGTCCTTGATCCCCGAGATCGTCTTCCCCTCGACGTCGTTGCGATTGCCCTTGTCCCCCTTCGCGTCCTTCAAGGCCTCGGCGTACGTGAGGGTCACGATGCTCCCCGCGCCCCCGCTGGTTTCCAGCACGGCGTAGGCGTTCGTCAGGTGGGACTGGTCGAGAAGGAGGGTGGCGAGGCGGCGCACCGGCACCACGAGGTCGCCCTCCCCCCCCAAGAAGCCGTCGCCGGGCGCGACCCCGTCGCGGCGCCGCACCGCGGAGAAGCGGACGACCGCCTCCTCCATCGGCGGGATGGACCGGGGCACGAGCTGCCACAGCATGGCCTCGCCGGTCACCGCCGTGCCTCGAAACTGCGTCCGCTCCGCGCCCCAGCCTTCCCTGACGGCAGGGGCGGACCAGCCCTGATCGGCGAAGCCGAGCTCGTCCCAGCCCCACGGATAGCGACTGCCGTCGACCGACTCGCCGGGCGGAGCGGCGTGGTAGCCGCCGACGTCGTCGGCGCGGACGGGGAGGGCCTCGTAGCCGGGGTTGCGGAAGACCCGCCAGCCGGGGCCGGTGTTGGCGGCGGCCTCGGGCTCGCCGTCGCCCTGCAGGAGGAAGGCGGTGTGTCGGCTGAATTGCGCCACCGGCCGGTGCGGTCCCCAGTTCCAGACGAGAGCGGCGAGCACGTTCCGGCCCGCTCGCAGATGCGGCGCCAGGTCCACCGTCTCGTAGCGCCAGTGCATCAGGTCCGACCGCTGGGGCCCGGACGACACCTGCTGGCCGTTCACGAAGAGGCGATACCGGTTGTCGGCGGAGACGTGCACGAGGAAGCGCTCGGGCCGCGCCCGGAGCTCGAGCTCGCGGCGGAAGTGGAAGACGCCGAAGGCGCTCCCCGGAGCGTCCCTGTCCGCGATCCACGACGCGGCGGGCGCCCCCTGGAAAACACGGGGCGGCTCGGGCTGCGCCTCCCCCCGGGACGACCCGACGAGAGTGAAGAGGAAGACGGCGGCCGCCCTTCGAGGTCGCATCGACAAGAGGCTCTCACGGAGTCAGGGGAGAGGCGAATCGTGATACTAAAATGACGCCGTGAAAGCTCTGGTGCTCCAGGCCTACGGGCAGCTCGAGGTGCAGGACCTGCCGTCTCCCGAGATCGGGAAGGGCGACGTGCTCGTCCGGGTGATGGCGTGCGGCATTTGCGGCAGCGACGTCCACGGGATGGACGGCAGCACCGGCCGCCGGATCCCCCCGATCGTCATGGGGCACGAGGCGGCGGGGGTCGTGGAGAAGGTCGGCCCGGACGTTCGGACGTTCCGCGCGGGCGACCGGGTCACCATCGATTCGACCATCTACAACCCCGACAGCTTCTTCTCGCGGCGGGGGCAGGTGAACCTGTGCGACGACCGCCGGGTGCTCGGCGTCTCCTGCGAGGACTACCGCCGGAACGGGGCCTTCGCGGAGCTCGTCTCCGTGCCCGCCCACATCGTCTATCCCCTCCCCGCGGCGATGAGCTTCGATCAGGCCGCGCTCGTCGAGCCGGTGTCGATCGCGGTCCACGCGCGCAGCCTCACGCCGATCGAAGCCGGAGACACGGCCCTCGTCGTGGGAGCCGGCCTCATCGGACTCATGATGCTGCAGGTGCTCCGAAACACCGCGGTCCGGCAGATCGTGGTGGTGGACGTCGAGGACGACCGGCTCGCCCTCGCCCTCGAGCTGGGGGCCTCCCACGCCCTGAACTCGAAATCGACCGACGTCTCCGCCGCGGTGCGGGCGCTCACCGAGGGTCGGGGCGCGGACGTGGCCTTCGAGGCGGTGGGGATCGAGGCCACGGTGCGGGCGGCGATCGGAGCCGTGCGCAAGGGGGGGACGGTGACCGTCATCGGCAACCTCGCCAAGGACGTCTCGCTCCCCCTGCAATCCGTGGTCACCCGCCAGATCCGCCTGCAAGGCTCGTGCGCCTCGAGCGGCGAGTACCCGGAGTGCCTCGAGCTCATCGCCTCCGGCAAGGTGAACGTGGACCGCTTCATCTCGGCCACGGGGCCGCTCGAAGAGGGCGCCCGCTGGTTCGAGCGCCTCCACCGCCGGGAGCCGGGCCTCATGAAGGTCCTGCTCCGGCCCAACGGCTAGACCCGATCATGGTCCAGAACCTCTTCGACCTGACGGGAAAAGTGGCGCTCGTGACCGGAGCGAGCCGCGGCCTCGGCCAGTACATGGCGCGCGCGCTGGCCCGGGCGGGGGCTGATCTGATCGTGACCGCGCGCAGGAAGGAAGACACGGACGCCTTCGCGCAGGAGGTGCGGGCGCTGGGCCGGCGGGTCACCGGCATCGCCCTCGACGTGCGCGACGAGACGAGCATCCGGGCGATGGCCGACGAGGCCCAGGCCGCCTTCGGCCGCATCGACGTGCTCGTGAACAACGCGGGCTGCAACGTCCGCAAGCCGGCGCTCGAGGTGACCTGGGACGACTGGAACAAGGTGCTCGACACGAACCTGCGGGGGACGTTCTTCGTGGCCCAGGCCGTGGCCCGCCACATGATCCCGCGGGGCCAGGGGCGGATCGTCAACATCGGCTCCGTGACCTCCGTCTTCGGCTTCGCCGGCATCACCCCCTACTGCGCGAGTCGCGGGGGGGTGAAGCAGCTCACGATGAGCCTGGCCGACGAGTGGGGGAAGCACGGGATCACCGTGAACTGCCTCGCTCCCGGCTGGTTCAAGACCGAGCAGACGAAGGTCCTCTACGAGAACGCACGCTGGGTCGACTACATCAGCGACCGCATCCCCCTCCACCGCCCGGGCCGCCCGGACGACCTGGACGGGGCGGTCGTCTTCCTCGCCTCCGACGCGAGTGCCTACGTGACCGGGCAGACCCTGCTCGTGGACGGCGGGATCACCACCGGCTCCACCCGGGCCACGGTGGACTGAAGCCATGTCCGAGACCGAGCCGGCTTCCGCCCCCGCAGCGGGGGCGGCGGCGAGCCCGCTGGACCGCGCCCGAAGGAAAGCCTACTGGCGCCTCATCCCCCTCTGCTTCCTCTCCTACGTGATCGCGTACGTGGACCGGTCGAACGTGGCTATCGCCAAGCTCACGATGTCCAAGGACCTCCCCGGCTTCGACAACGCGGTCGTCGGCTTCGGGGCGGGCGTCTTCTTCCTCGGCTACTTCCTGCTCGAGATCCCGGGCACCCTCCTCGTCGAGAAGTGGAGCGCGCGCAAGTGGATCAGCCGGATCATGATCACGTGGGGGATCACGGCCGCGCTCACCGCGGCGGTGACGACGCCCTTCCAGTTCTACCTCGTGCGCTTCTTCCTGGGGCTCGCGGAAGCGGGCTTCTATCCCGGGGTGATCGTCTACTTCAGCCACTGGTTCACGAGCCGCGACCGGGCCAAGGCCCTCGCCTATTTCTTCGTGGCGACGCCCATGGCCTCGATCGTGAGCCCGAAGATCTCGAACCTTCTGATGAAGATCGGCACCGACGAGACGGTGGGGGGCGTCGTCGTGCACCACCCGGAGCGGCTCGGCCTCGAGGGCTGGCAGTGGGTCTACATCTTCTGGGGCATTCCCGCCGTGATCCTCGGCGTGATCGTATTCTTCGCCCTCACGGACCGGCCGCAGCAGGCGAGCTGGCTCACCCCCGAAGAACGAGACGCGCTGGTGGCGGAGCTGGAGCGCGAAGGGGCGGGAGCCCGCCACCACCGGATGACGGTGCTCGAGGCGTTCCGACATCCCAAGGTTCTCCTCCTGTGCCTGGTGTACTTCCTCGCGGTCACGGGCAGCTACGGCGTCGAGTTCTTCCTCCCCAGCATCCTCGAGCGGTGGTACTCACTGAAGCTGGACACCGTGACCTGGCTCGTGATCCTGCCCCCGCTTCTCGCGCTCGGGGGCCAGCTCTACGTGGGCTGGAGCTCCGACAAGACGCGCGAGCGCCGCCTGCACACGGCGGTGCCCATGGCCTTCGCCGCTCTCGGCGTGCTCGCCGCCACCCAGACCCGGGGGCACCTCGTCCTCACCGTCGTCTGCTTCATGGTGGGTTTCGCGGGCTTCAAGGCCTACCTGCCCGCGTTCTGGTCCCTGCCCAATCTCTTCCTCACCGAGACCGCGGCCGCCGGCAGCATCGGCCTCATCAACTCGGTGGGCAACCTCGGCGGCTTCATGGGACCGTACGTGCTGGGAACGGTGGAGAAGGTCACCGGGTCCTTCGAGGGCGGCCTCTATTTCCTCGGCGTGTCGATGGCCCTTGCGGTGGTGGTGACGCTCCGGCTCGGGCTCGGGAACAAGGAGGGGAAATGAGGACGAGCATGCGCGCGGCCATCGTCGTTGCCCTGCTGGGGGCCGCAGCCGCGCCCTCGCCCGGAGAGGAGCTCCTCGTCGTCGAGAAAGGTTCGGAGCGCCTGGCCGGCTACGACACGTCCACCGGGCGCCCGCTCTGGAGCGTCCCCGTGGGCACGAAGCCCCACGAGTTCGCGGTCTCCCGCGACGGCAACACGGCGTGGGTGAGCAACTACGGCGTCGACAGCTTCGCCGACAAGGGCGCGGGGGGGACGACGCTCAGCGTGATCGACCTCGCCCGGCACGAGGCGACGGGCGTGATCGACCTCGGCGAGATCCATCGCCCGCACTTCATCCACGTCGGAGCCTCGGGCCGCCTCTACGTCACTACGGACGAGCCGGCGGGAATGGCCGTCGTGGACCCCGTGCTTCGCCGGCTCGTCCGTTTCTATGCAGTAGGCCAGGCGCTCCCCCACATGCTCGCGGTGACGCGGGACGAGACGAGAGCCTTCACCGCCAACACCGGCTCAGGCACTGTCTCCCTCATCACGCTCGGCGGTGACACTCCGGTGCGCCAGACTGCGATCGGCGGGCTGCCCCAGGGCTTCGCGTGGAGCCGCGACGGCAAGATCCTGTTCGCCTGCAATCGCGCCGGGAACGAAGTGCTCGCCCTCGACCCCGTCACCGCCGAGGTCCGGAGGCGCACCGTCGTCTCCGGGCAACCCCATCGCCTGGTCCTCACCCCGGACGGACGCCAACTGCTCGCGAGCACGATCGGGTCGGGCGACGTGGTGGTGATCGAGCCGGGGTCGCTGCGCGAAGTGACCCGCCTCCACGTGGGCAAGCGCGCGGACGGGATAACGGTGGACGCGGCCGGCCGCTTCGGGTACGTGGCCGTTCAGGACGAGGACAAGGTGGTCAAGTTCTCGCTCGCGGACTGGAAGCCGGTGCTCGAGATCAAGACCCGGTCGAAGCCCGATCCGGTCGGGGTGCTGTCGACCACGCGGGCGACAGCCCTGAGCCCGCACCCGCCTCCCCGAACCGGAACCCCATGAAACCCGAGCGCTTCGGCCGCTACGAAGTCCAGGCGGAGATCGGCGACGGGGCCATGGGCCGCGTGTACCGGGCCCTCGATCCCGTGGTCGGGCGCACGGTGGCCATCAAGACGGTCAAGACGGAGCACCTGAGCCGCAAGGAGGCGCCCGAGTACCTGAAGCGCTTCCGCCGCGAGGCCCAGGCCGCGGGGGCCCTGAGCCATCCCCACATCGTGAGCATCTTCGACGTCGGAGACGGCTACCTCGTCATGGAGTACCTGGAGGGCCGGACCCTCCAGGACCTCATCAAGGAGAAGGGGAGGATCGAGCCGGCGGAGGCGCTGCGCATCCTCGCTCCCGTCGCGGACGCCATCGACCACGCTCACCGGGCGGGGGTGATCCACCGGGACATCAAGCCCGCAAACGTCATGGTCCTCGAGGACGGACGCGTCAAGCTGCTGGACTTCGGGATCGCGCATCTCGCGAGCTCCGTGATGACGAACACCGGACAGGTCCTGGGCTCACCTTCCTACATGGCCCCCGAGCAGGTGGCGGGCCTGGAGGTGACGAGCCGCACCGACGTCTATGCCCTGGGCGTCATAGCCTACGAGATGGTGACCGGGCAGCGCCCGTTCCAGGGCGGCAACGTCACCACCGTCATCTACCGGATCATGAACCAGCCGGCGGCACCCCCGCACTCGCTGAACGCCGCCCTCCCCTCGCGCTATGACGACGTGTTCGAGCAGGCGCTGGCCAAGGATCCCGCGAAGCGCTTCCCCAACGCGGCGGCCCTCGTCGCCGCCCTGGACCTCAAGGAATTCGAGGAGGCCCTGGACGCGGCGCTGGATCCGTCGGCACGGCCCGCGGGGAGCGTGCCCCCGTCCGCGTCGCCGTCGGTGGCCGCGAGGGGGCCCTGGTCCTGGCTCCTGGGGGGGGCCGCCGCCCTCGCCCTGGTCGCCGCCGCGATCTTCTGGAGCCGGTCCTCCGCCCCGCCTAACGAACCCATGCTCCCGGCCGCCGCCGCCCCCCTGCCCGAGCCGACGACATCCGGACCGCCGGTCCCCGCGCCGGAGCCGGTGGTCGCCCCTTCGGCCGCGCCCACGCCACGGATACCCCGAGCCGCGGTCGCGCACGCGCCGAGAAAGGCTCCGCCCACCGGCCCGAGCAAAGGTCCCTCCCCATCCCGCCTCGTGGAAGGCACGCTCGTGGAGATGGGGCCGGACGTCGTCCCCCCCCGGCGGATCGCGGGTCAGCCCGCCTCCTATCCCCTGGACGCCCGCCGCCGGCGCCAGCAGGGCACGGTGACGGTCAGCATGATCGTGACCGAGGCCGGCGAGCCCACGGATCTCCACGTGGTGGGCTCGGCGGGGGCGCTCCTGGACGCGGCCGCGCTCGAGGCCGTCCGCACCTGGCGCTTCGAGCCCGCGCGCAAGGGCGGGGTCAAGGTGCGTGTCCGCTGGGTGGCCAACCTGCGCTTCGTGCTGGAGCACTGAGGCCCTTAGACTAGCCGTGGGGAGCCTGCGGGGGCGGGAGCCCGGTGAGACTGGCCATGAAGTCGTGTCGCGCGCTTCTCGTTCTCCTGACCCTCGGGACCGGGCTCGCCGCCGCGCCCCCGTCGACGGACGAGCCCAACGAGCAGATCCGCAAGCTCGAGGCCGCCCTGCGCGGGGCTCCCGGCCACGGAGACCTGCTCTTCCGTCTCGCCCGCGAGCGGGCGCTGGCCGGCGACGCCGCGGGCGCGCTGCACGACCTGGAGTTGGCGATCGCGACCGGCCTCGACTTCGAGATCGACTCCGAAGGCGCCTTCCGGACGCTCGCCCGCCGGCCTGAGTTCATGGCCTTGCTCGATCGCGCCCTCGACCAGCGGCTCGTCGTCCGCACGAGCACCGAGGCCTTTCGCGTGGCCGAGAAGGACCTCATCCCCGAAGGCCTGGCCCAGGATCCCGTCACCGGCGACTTCTTCCTGGGCAGCCTCTACAAGCGAAAGATCGTGCGCGTCGATGCGAACGGCCATACCTACGACTTCCGGACCAGCGGCCAGGACGGCTTGTGGCAGGTGTTGGGAATGAAGGTGGACGCGAAGCGCCGCCGGCTGTGGGTGGCGACCGCCGCCGGCCCGGAAGCCGGGGCCCAGGACGGCTGCTCGGCGGTGCTCGTCTACGACCTCGGCTCGAGCACCCTGGACCGGCGCTACTCCCTGGACAACGCGGACGCGCACCACTTCCTGAACGACGTGGTCCTCGCCACGGACGGCCGCGCCTTCGTCACCGACAGCCTGAACGGCAGGGTCTGGCGCATCGATCCCGGCAAGGACGGCTTCACCCCGCTGGTCAAGCCCTTCACCTTCGACTACCCGAATGGCATCGCGCTCTCCGCCGACGAGCGCCGGCTCTTCGTGGCGGACTTCGCCCGGGGAATCTCGATCGTCGATCCGGCGAGCGGCGAGATCCGTCCCCTGCCCCATCCCGACAACGTGAGCCTCCATGGGATCGACGGGTTGTACGTCTACGGCTCGGGGCTCGTGGGCGTGCAAAACGGCGCGGGCACCGAGCGCATCGTCCGCTATCGACTCGACACGGAGGGCACACGAGTGGTCTCGCTGGACGTGCTGGAGAGCCGCAACCCGATCTTCGCCATTCCCACTACGGGGGTGGTCGTGGGCTCGGACTTCTACTTCATCGCGAACAGCCTCGTCGACCAGCTCGCCCCCGACGGCCGCCTGAAGTCGAAGGCCCGGCTGGAGCCGGTCGTGATCCTCAAGACGCCCCTCGGGCCCTGAGGCGGCCGCTCAGGCCGTTGCGGGCACCCCCCCGTCGCACGCCCCTAGCGAGATCTCTGCACTTCTAGAAGCGGATGGTGGACTCCACGCCCATTAGGAGGTCGTTCGGGTAGAAGTGGTCGACGTTCTCCGACGTGATGAGGTGGTGCCGGATGAACACCGCGGGGGGCACGGGCTTGCCGGCGAGGATGTCGAGGGCGAGCCGGATGAGGCCGTCCCCGTACTTCTCGGGGAAGTAGCCCACCGAGCCGATGAGCGGAGTCCGGGGCTCGCGCAGCTCGACCCGCGCGTCGGGCTCCGCGTTCTGTCCCACGATGGCGCAGGTGGCCCCCCGCCCCGCTTCCTGGAAGGCACGGGCGGCGCCGAGGGCGCTGGGGTCGTTGGCGGCGCCCACGAGCACGTGGCGCGTCTTGGCCTCGCGCAGGTGCTTGCGCACGCGCTCGAGCGACGTCTTGAACTGCCCGTCCCCGTCGAGGGAGGCGAACGGGCGCCCTTCCACCTCGCGGAGCGTCTCCTTGATCCCCGCCACCACCCCCCGCATGCGCGCACGCACGAGCGAGCCCGCCCGGCCCAGCTCGAGGAGCAGCACCTCGTCCACCTCTCCCCCCCAATGCTGCCGGGCCCAGGCCCCGAGGTGGCGGCCCGCCATGAGCCCGGCCGCGTAGTTGTTCGCCCCGAAGTAGGTCCCGCTCGGGTGGGGGATGTCGATGGCGATGAGGGGGATGCTCGCCTCCAGGTACTTCGAGGCGATGGCGGGAGCCACCGCCTCGTCGGTCTGGAACTCGATCACGAGGTCCACGTTCTCGCGGATGAGGTGCTCCGCGTTGCGGACCGCGACCTTCGGCTGGTAGCGGTTGTCGACAACGATCAGCTCGATCTCCTCCCGCTCCGCGGCCCGGATGAGGCCCGCGTGCACCTCGCGGGGGAAGGAGTTGTCCTGGCCCTGGGCCGCGTACCCGATGCGGAAGCGCCGGCGCCGGCGCACCTCCGAGACCAGCCGGTAGCGGTTCCCGTCCACCTTGTCGAGGAAGCCGCAGTGGTGCAGCGTGTAAAGGAGGCGGAAGCACATCGCCTTGCTGAAGCGCGTGCGGTCCATGACGTCGCGCAGCCGCAGGATCTCGCCGGGCGTCTGGAACGCCCACAGGACCTGGGTGGCGTGGACCAGCGACTTGACGACGTAGGCGTCCTGCCGGGCTCGCCGGGAAGACGCAGGCCCCTTTTCGCCGGGCTGGTCCATGTGCAGTTTCGCATACTATTACACCCGGTCGAGGGCGGAACGCCCATTTGCTCGGCCTGATGCCCATGCGAGTTGCCCACCGCGATCCCCCCCTGGGGGTCGATAGAGGAGGGGACGATGACGCCGATTCTCGGTAGGTTCAGCGGTCCGGTGTATGCCTGCCTGCGCGTGGTGGCGGGGGCGATGTTTGCCTGCCACGGCGCCCAGAAACTGTTCGGCGCCCTCGGGGGCCAATCCCAGACCGGCAACCCGATGATGCTCCTGGCGGGGATCATCGAGTTCTTCGGGGGTGTACTCATCGCCCTGGGCCTGGCCGCGAGTTATGCCGCCTTCGTCGCCAGCGGCCAGATGGCTGCGGCCTACTTCATGGCCCACGCCTCCGGCGGCTTTTGGCCGATCCTGAACAAGGGCGAGCTCGCCGTCCTCTACTGCTTCGTCTTCTTGTACATTTCGGCGCGAGGCTCGGGCGAGTACAGTGTCGGCACCCTCATTCGCAAGGAGAGACACCCCTGATGAGGAGGTGAGCTTCCCCGCGGAAACGGGCTTATCCTGGGGTCGTGCCCCGCGGACGTGCGTTCGGAGTGCTGGCGGTTGGCCTGTGGCTGCTCGGGTCGGGGGCGGCGGCGCGCGGCGACGAGACCGTGGTCAAGGTCATCCCCCTCAAGCACCGGGCGGCCGCGGATCTCCTTGCCGTCCTCACTCCGCTCGTCGGCTCCGAAGGGAGCGTGAGCGCCCTCGACACCCGCCTCGTGATTCGAGCCACGCCCCAGGCCCTGGCTCGGATCGAGAGTGCGCTTCTCACCCTGGACGCGCCCCTCCGCTCGCTCGTCATCATGGTCAGCCAGGGCCTCGCGTCCTCGAGCGCCCTCCGGTCGGCAGGCGTCGGGGGCGCCGTCTCCGCGGGAGGGACGACGGTGACGGTGGCTCCGCCGGGGCCAGGGGGCCCCACCACCGTCGAGACCCGCAGCGACCGGACCGTCGTGCGCGGTGCGTTAGGCGCCGAGAATGCCTCGTCCACGGACGACGTGACCCAGCAGATCCGGACGCTCGAAGGCTACCCGGCCCTCATCCACGTGGGACGCTCCGAGCCTTTCCCCACCGTCGGTGTCGCGCCCGTTCCGGGCGGATCGGTGATGGGCACGGGCACGGCCTTCGCCGAGTCGGGCACCGGCTTCCACGTCCTTCCCCGCGTCGCCGGCGACGTGGTGACCCTCGAGCTCTGGGCCGAAAACACGCGGGGCGAGGGGCCGGTGGTCGTGGGGCAGGACCTCCGCACCACGGTCTCGGGCCGGCTGGGACAGTGGATCGAGGTGGGCAGCGCGCTCCAACAGGCCGAGACTCGCGCGCGCCAGGTCCTCGGGGGGTCGAGCGGTGCGATCAGCGAAACGCGCTCCGTGCGCGTGCGGGTGGACGAAGTCCGCTGAAGGCGCCGTTCAGGGCACGGAGGGCCGCGCGGTCCCGAGGGCGGCCGTGAGCCGCTCGACCTCCGCCGCGTAGCCTTCGAGCGTCTTCGCCACCACCTCCACCTGGGCCGCGGCCAGCGTCCACTGGCGCTGCTCGAGGGCCTCACGGATCGCGGGCAGCGTCTTCACGCCATAGCCGGTGTAGAAGCCGGGCGCGTAGACCTGGTGCTTGAACCACGGCCGCCCGGGCAGCCCTTCCCGCCGGGTGAGCGCCTGCTCGAGGGCGGCGAGGGCGGCGTTCTGGGCGTCCTGGGCCGCGGGGGCGAGACGTCCGGCCGACTCCGCCGCCTTCTTGTAGTCGGCCGTGCTCTTGGCGAGCCCGGCCACCGCGTTCTGGAGGGGCGCGAAGTTCAGGTAGGGCACCGCCTCCTTCGCTTTCGGGGCCACGAACGGCTCCTTGGGATCGGCGGCGAGCTCGTAGACCCGCTCCCGCACCCGCCGGTTCTCCTCCTCCGTTTCGTCGCGGAGGTCGGTCGCCAGCTTCTCGACCTCCTTGGCGTATCGGCCCACGGTTTCCGCCAGCGCGGAAGGGTCGAAGGGAAGGGCGGCCGCGTTGGCGAGGCGCAGTACCGTGCGCCCCCCGACCTTGGTCAGCGTCACCCCGTAATCGAACGTGGGATCGCCGAAGCGCGTGAAGTGGTCGAAGGAGTCGTAGATCGAGTGGTAGGAGCCGCCGCCGTCCTCGCCGCCGAAGCCGAGGTTGAGCGTGGCCACCCCCACGTGCTGGAGGAAGGGGGTGAAGTCGGAGCCCGACCCCAGCGGCGAGAGGCGGAGACCCGTGCGCTCCTTCGCCTCCTTGCGCGCCTCCGGGGGGCCGTCGAGCTGCCGCAAGGCGCGGGCGCGCTCGAGCAGGCTCACCTTCGTCTCGGGGTCGGTCACGTCGCGGGCCACCTCGTTCATGAAGGGCTCGAGGGTGTGGGAGCCGCCCATGAAGAGAAAGCCGCGGCCGTACCCGTCCGTGTTCACGTAGGCGACCGTCTTCTTCTTCAGCTCCTCAGCGTGGGCCTCCGCCCACTCGGTCGAGCCGATGAGGCCGGGCTCTTCGCCGTCCCAGAGCGCATAGACGAGGGTGCGGCGGGGGCGGCTCCCTGCTTTCGCCAGCTCCCCCACCACCCGCGCTTCTTCCATGAGGGCCACCGCCCCGCTCACCGGGTCGGCCGCCCCGTTGACCCAGGCGTCGTGATGGTTGCCGCGGACGATCCACTCGTCGGGCCGCTCCCCGCCCGGGAGCACCGCGATGACGTCGCGGGCGGGCACCATCTTCCAGTCGAACTCCAGCTTGAGATGGACCTTCGCCGGCCCGGGGCCCAGGTGATAGGGGATCGGCAACGCCCCCCGCCACTCCTCCGGCGCCATCGGGCCCTCGAGGGCGCGCAGCAGGGGGAGGGCGTCACCGTAGGAGATCGGCATGACCGGGATCCTCGTGAGCGTCCCCGCATCCTTCCGGTCCAGCCGCTTCGCGTCGGAGGTGGCGCCCACGCCCGGGGTCAGCGGATCGCCCGGGTAGAGGGGCATGTCCGCCACGGAACCGCGCTGGGCTCCCCGCTCGCTGCGCCACGCCCCCTTCGGGTAGACGTCGCCCTCGAAGTAGCCGTCGTCACGCGGATCGGAATAGATGAGACAGCCCACCGCCCCGTGCTCGGCCGCGACCTTGGGCTTGATGCCGCGCCAGGAGCCGCCGTAGCGGGCGATCGTGATCTTGCCCTTCACGTCGATGCCGCGGCGCTCCAGCTCCTCGTAGTCCTTGGGGATGCCGTAGTTGACGTAGACGAGGGGTGCGGTCACGTCGCCGTCGACGGAGTACGCGTTGTAGATGGGAAGCTGCTCCGCGGTCTGGCCGGAGGTCGCATCTTCCTTGAGAGGCGGCTCGGCGAGGACGGCGCGGAACGGGGTGGGCTCCACCATCTCGAGGAGCCGGCTCTTCGGCGTCGGGAACAGCACTTGGAACTCCTCGATGCGCGTGTCGTAGCCCCAGGCACGGAACTGCGAGGCCGCGAACTCCGCGACGTCCTTGCCGTAGGGCGAGCCGAGCTGGTGGGGACGAGCGCTCAGCCGCTTCATCCAGGCCCGCAGGTTCTCCGCGCGGAGCCGGTCGTCGAAGCGCGCCTCGAGGTCCCGCTGGAGGGCCGAGGCCTCGGGCGAGAAGCCGAGGAGCGGCTTGTCCCCGGCGGCGGCGGTGGCACGCGGGGTGGCGAGAACGGCGACCAGGACAGCGTGGAGCAGGACGCGGCCTACGGGCATCAGACCTCCTTGGGTCGAAGCGGCAAGATTATCCCGAGTTGCGACTCAGGCTCACGGAACGGGGGGCGGCCAGGGCTGGGCCCGCGCCTTCTCGACGATCGTCCGCGCGTCCTCGTCCAGCAGGTATCCCTGCTTTCGCAGGTCCTCGGCCGCAGCCTCCACGCGCTTCACGTACTCGCCTTGGTTGCGGTAGCGCTCCGACACGGACGCCCTCGGGTCTCCGGACCGGCGGCGGTCCTCGTCCGTCGCCGCAAACGGGAAGAACGACCCGCTCCAGCGCGCGAGCTGGCCGGTCGCTCCCATCGACGCCGGCCGCAGGTTCCAGCCGGTGTAGGTGCCGAGGGGCACCGCCACGTCGGGGAGGCGGATACCGCCCCGGTCGTTGCCGTCGGCGTCGGGCCCGGGAACGAGGGTGGCGTAGGCGGGACCGAAGACAGGCGGCTGCTTGTCGATGATCCCCTCCGTCTTGAACCGGGGGCCGAGATCGAGACGCGGCGGCTCGAGGTTTCCCTTCGGCGCCCGCGAGCCGGGGATGCGGGGAAAGCTCTCGGCATAGGCGGCCACCGTCACCAGCTCGCCTCGGTCGATGCGCGGGTAGAGGCTCGGGGGCGGGGCCTGGCCGGTGGTCACCCAGCGATCCAACGCGACGAGCAGGGCCCGCAGCGGCGGGGAATGGTCGAGCGGGTTGGGCGGGTTCTCGAACACGCGGTCCCGGGCCGCCGAGATCCCGTGCTGGCCCCCGGCAATGAAGTAGATCCGCACGCGGTCGTCGACCTCCGCGTCCTTCGTTCCCGCCGTGTTCGTGTGGAGGGGCGACGCCGCCCGCGTCCAGTATTCCGTCGACGTCCCCGTGTACATCAGCAACGGAACCTTCCCCATCGCCTTCGCCACCGCGAGCACGTCGCCCGTCTCCCCCGTCACGGGATCGGTATCGGGCACGGTCGTGGACGGGAAGAAGTCGGCCGGGTACTGGTGGTCCTCGAGGGGGCTCGGGTGGCGGGTCGTCTGCGCGAAGCGATGGTTGAACGAGCCCTTGGCCGCGCCCGCGACGTGGGGCATCGCCGCCTCGAACACCATGCGGCCCGCCTCGTCGACGTGGAGTCCCTGGAAGAGCATGTGCTGGATCACCCGGCCCGACTGGGAGATCCCGAAGATGATCGCCTTCTCGGGATCGGGGCGCACGGTCCCGTCCGCGCCGCTCACGGCCAGCGGGCTGGGAGTTCCCGCCCGGTCGCTCACCGCGAAGTGGAAGAACGAGATTGCGTCGCGGATGGCGGCGAGCCCGAGGCCGACCACGCGCGGGTCCTGGGCGGTGTACACGAGCTCGTAGATCCGGCCGGGGTCGAACCGGCCGTCGAGCCGCAGGTGGGTGGCGTCCGCGAAGCGCCAGCGGTCGCGAGGGATCTCCACCCGCGGGGCCCGCTGCTCGTCGCGGACGGTGAGGCTCGCCTCGCGGTTCGTGGTCGCATCCACGACCTCGTAGCCGCGGCTGCTCCCCCAGGCAAAAGGCTGGACGTCCTCCCTGCGGTCGACCACGATCTCGGCCACCACGGTTCCCGTGATCCTCTTGCCTTGATCGGTCGCAATCGGCAGCTCGATCTGGAGGCGGCCATCTCCCGGCAGCACGTCCCAGTTCCAGGCACTCCACAGGATCGAGTAGCCCTGGCGCATCAGGAACCCATTGCCGGCGTGGGCGGCGGTGCGCGGGTCGTTCGTACCCTCCCCCCTGTTCAGGCGGGCCAGGATCCCGAGGTTGCCGCGGTTGTTGACGTCGTACAGGAGGCGATGGTTGCCCCTGGCGAGGTCCACCGGCTTGAGCAGCACGAAGTCGCCGGAGAAGACCACTCGGCGCCGGATGTCCAGGGGCGCGAGCTTCAAATCGACGACGGCGGCGTTCGCCGGGCTCGCGGGGTCGACGGAGTAGACGAGCCGTCCGCGAATCGCCTCGTACGCTCCCGTCGCACCGAAGGCCATTCCGTCCGCGAAGGGCTCGCGGGACGCCACCTCCACGCGGAAGACCTCGGCCCGCGCGGACGCCGCGGCCAGGACGAGAAGGATCACGGGGGCGTGATTTTTCACGGCGAGAGGCTAACATGACGGCCCATGAGCCAGCGCATCCGTCGCGTCGCCGTCTCCGTCCTCGGGGTCCTCGCGCTCACCGCGGGTCCGGTGCATTCGCAGGATCGGCCGGTCCGGGCGTTCGTAGGCGCCACCCTGTTCGACGGGTCCGGTCACCCGCCAATCAAGGAGGGGGTCCTGCTCGTCCGTGAGGGCCGCATCCTCGCCGCGGGCGCCGGCCTACCCGTGCCCGCGGCTGCGGAGCGAATCGACCTCGCGGGCCGCTTCGTCATCCCCGGCCTCGTGAACGCCCACGGCCACGTGGGAGAGACGAAGGGCCTGCGCGCGGGGCCGGAGCTCTACACGCGGGAGAACGTCCTCGATCAGCTCCGGCTCTACGCCCGCTACGGCGTGACCACCGTGGTGAGCCTCGGCGGCGACCAGGACGCAGGCTTCCGCCTGCGCGACGAGCAGCAGACGCCGTCGCTCGATCGGGCGCGCCTCTACGTGGCGGGACCGGTCGTGGACGCGACGACTCCCGAAGCCGCGCGCGCCCAGGTCGCAGCCCTCGCCCCGAAGAAGCCCGACTGGGTGAAGATCCGCGTCGACGACAACCTGGGGACGACGGCCAAGATGACGCCCGCCGTCTACCGCGCCGTCATCGAGGAGGCCCACGCGCGCGGCCTGCGCGTCGCCGCCCACCTCTTCTACCTGGAGGACGCCCGCGACCTGCTGGCCTCGGGCGTCGACTTCATCGCCCACAGCGTCCGCGACCAGGACATCGACCTCGCCTTCGTGGCCGCTCTCAAGAAGCGCGGGGTAGCCCTCTGCCCGACCCTCATGCGCGAGGTCTCGACGTTCGTCTACGCGGCGGAGCCGGACTTCTTCGCCGATCCCTTCTTCTTGAAAGAGGCGGATCCCGTGGTCCTGGCCGAGCTCAAGTCCCCGGAGCGCCGCGAGCGGGTGCGCGCGAGCCCGGCGAGCGCGCGCTACCGGGAGGCCCTGAAGGTGGCGAGCCGCAACCTCAAGACCCTCTCCGACGCCGGCATCCCCATCGCCTTCGGCACCGACACCGGCCCCCCCGCGCGCTTTCAGGGCTACTTCGAGCACCTCGAGCTGGAGCGCATGGTCGAGGCGGGCCTCACCCCCGCCCAGACCCTCCTCGCCGCGACCAGCGGAGCGGCCCGTGCCATGGGGCTCTCCGGGGTCGGGACGCTCGAACCGAAGGCCTGGGCCGACTTCCTGGTCCTCCGGTCGGATCCCCTCGTGGACATCCGCAACACGCACACCCTCGAGTCGGTCTGGATCGCAGGCAACCGCGTTCCCGCACGGGAGTAGGGAGATCAAATGAAGCTTCATCGGGTCTGCGCAGCAATGGTGATCGCGCTTTGCATGGACCCTCGCACGGCATGGCCACAAGCGGCCGCGGAGAGGGACGAGCGCGTCGACCGCATCGTCGGGGCGGCGATGGCGGGCGGGGGGCTCGTGCCCTCCTTCAACGTCTCACCGACTCAATCGGGGGACGGGTGACGGGCAGTACGCAAAGCCGAGCGACTGCGGATCTGCTGCTCACCACGCTACGCCAGGCCGGCTTCGAGGACGCGCATTTCGAGGAGTACGCGCTCGACTCGCGTTGGGAGCGTGGAGGGGCAACGGGGCGCGTCGTGGGCCCCGTGGACCGACCGCTCGCCGTCGGTTCCTATGCCTGGGTGCCCGGAACGAGCGGCGAGGTGACGGCTCCGCTCGTCGATCTGGGCGCACCCCCGGGCAACGAGCTCTCGATCCCCGCGGACCGCCTTCGAGGGGCAGCGGTCATGGTCGACCCCCACGCGGTGGAGGGAGCGCCCTTGCAGGTCATGCGTGCGGCGCTGGCCCGCGCGCTCGCCGGGGCCGGGGCCACGGCCATGCTGATCCCCTCGGACAAGCCGAATCGCATGCTCTTCACGTCGGCCTTCGGCTTCTATCCGAAGGGCCCGCTGCCCGTGCTGTCGGTGGCAAGGGAGGATGCCCTGTTCCTCCGGCGCCTCCTGGCGAGCGGGCCGGTTCGCCTGGCGCTGAACGTGGCCAACTCGCTCGACCCGAGGCCGGCCCGGGAGCGCAACGTCGTCGCCGACATCAAAGGGACCATGCCTGGCGAAACGGTGCTCCTCGGCGCCCACTTCGACTCGTGGGACCCCGGCCAGGGCGCCCAGGACGACGGGGTGGGCGTGGCCGCGATCCTGGAGGTGGCCCGAATCCTGAAGTCGCTGGGTATCAAGCCGCTCCGAACGATTCGCTTCGTCTTCTTCAGCGGCGAGGAACAGGCGCTCCTGGGCTCGCGCGCCTACGTCGAGACGCACGCCCGCGAGCTCGACGGGCTCCGCGCGGTGCTCATCATGGACGCGGGCGCCCAGACGCCGCGCGGGTTCAGTATCCAGGGGCGATCGGACATCGAGGCCGCCACCCGGAGCCTGCTCGCCCCGCTCTCTCCGCTCGGCGCGTCGGGACTCACCCTGGAGGCCGACTTCACGATGGACCATGCACCGTTCCTGGCGGCGGGAATTCCGGTCTCTCACGCTCTGGGTCGACGAAGGCGAGTACGACACTCACCATCACGCGGTGTCGGACACCTTCGACAAGGTCGACCCGCGAATGCTGGCCCTCGACACGGCGGTGATGGCCGTCGCGGCCTACCGACTGGCGGACGCACCGGAGCCGCCGGGTCGGCGTTTGTCCGCCACGGAGGCGACTCAACTGCTCGAGAAGCTCGGCCTCGAGTCGCTTCGTCGCACGGTCTACCAGCCCGGTGGCCGCTGATCTACATCTGGGCATGCGCCACGGCGCTGTCAACGATCCACTCCAGCGGTCGCGGCTGGAAATCCAGTTCGCGTTTTGCCTTGGCATTCGATACGCCTCGCACTTGAGTCCCGTAGTAAACCGCATCCGCACCACCACTTTCCTTCAGAGCATCCTCAACCGATGTCTGCGGCGGTGGTGGAGCATTCAGCCATTGAGCAAACGCAGGGAGCCATTCGCGCACCGCCAAGGGTTGATCATTGCCAATCAGATAGATCCCATGATGGCCTTGCTCTGCTGCTGCAACTGTGGCCTTCGCCGCGTCCTCAATGTGCAACCACGACCAGACGCCTTCGCCATTCCCGACGATCGGGAACTGTTGTTGTCGCAGCTGTCGGGCAACATCGCCATCGGGGCGGAACCAAGTGCCGGGTCCATAGAAGAAGCCATAACGCAGGGCAATCCCTTCTATGTTTGGATTTCCTAACCAGCCGACCAGCCGGTGGGACAGGGTCCGGCGAAAGCAGAAGGGGCCCCTGCCCCTCGAGGCCCGCGTGGAGCGGGCGAGGGGAAGTCTCCCCCTGGGGCGGCGAGCCGCTCCGGCTCGCGGTAGGGGAGCTGCGCGAGCAGCACGCCGCTGACCACGCTGAACATCGTGGTGTTCACCTCGATGCACAGCGCCCGCCATCCGTACCGAAGATCCTGGGCAAAGCCGTCAATGACCTGCCGTCCTGCCCCCTGCCGCGAGGATAGCCGAGATCGGGGTCGCGCCGGCGGGGGCCGGCCAAGGCATTGGACGCGGAGCGCGCGGCTACGGGCGCAAGCCGTCGAGGAGGAAGAGATCCTGGAGGAATCGCCCGTAGGAATAGGCGTAGCCGTCGCCGTCCGGGGTGAGATGGATGCTTTCAATGATGACGACGCCCGCGGGCTCCTCGGGGAGGAGCGATTTCCACCGACTGCGCTTTCCGGTCGCGAGATCCATGCGGTCGATGTTGGCGGGGACGCCTCCGTCGCCGACGAAGAGGGACCGTCCATCGGCGGAGACCCGGATCGGGTGGGTGGGAAGCAGGACGGAGCCGGGCAGCGCGCGCGGCTCCCCGCCGGCGATCGGGATCCGGGCGAGCGCGCCGTTGCCCCAGCTCCATCCGAGGACCGTGCCCGCGGCAAAGGATCCGGCCACGGCGGCCGTGCCCTCCGGGGTGATGGGCTTGGGCGCTCCGCCGGTCAGGGGGAAAAGGAAGGCCCGGGGTTGCCCCCCCTTCGTCGCCGCCATGACCACGGCCTGCTCGTTGTCGACGAAGAAGGCGAAACGGACTCCTTCGAGGCCCTCCGTCGGGAGACGCCGCGACTCTCCGGGGCCGGTCGGCACGAGCGTGAGCGGGAGGCCGGCGGGCGGCACAGCGACGAGAGCCTGGCTTCCGTCGGGCGAGAGCGCGAGGGCATCGCCGTCGGCCAGGTTCACCGGCGGGCTTCCGTCGGCCGAGCGGAGGTAGCTGAAGGTGCCGGCTCCGAAGGAGACGTCGCGGACGAGAAGCCGGGACCCGTCGTCCGAGAGTCCGGAAACGCCGGACCAATTGAAGACGCCCAGCTCGCGCTCGCGCGCCTCTCCCGGCGGTTTCGCCTTCACCCCGAAACGCTCGAAGCCGTGGTGCACGAGGATTCGTCCGTCCGGCGACGCGTCGTGGAGGATTCCCATCAAGCCGAGGGCCCGATAGACCTCCTTGGCCTTGCCGTCGAGGGTGGCCCGCCAGAGGGACCGGGTCGTCTGCGATTCGCCCGTGAGCACCCACAGGGCATCGTCGCCGTCCCAGGCGAGGCCTGCCGTCGAGGCGGGAACCGCGGGCGTCGCGATCTGTCGTCCCGCGCGGTCGTAGATCCTGAGCCCACCCCCGGCCACGGCAACCTTGTCGCCCCGGGGCGAGATGCGGAAGGAATCCGCATACGGCGACCGCAGGATCGGTGTGCCGATCGGATATTCGAGCTGGTAGACGCCGCCCTCCACGTGCCGCAGCACCGCGAGCTCGCGGCCGTCGGGGGACCAGTCCGCGAACATCACGTTCTCGAGGACCTGTCTCGGCTCTCCGCCGGAGAGGGAGACGCGGGCCAGGGTGCCCGTCGACTGCGCGTTCAGGTCGACCGGACGGGTCAGCAGGATCGCGAGCTCCCCCCGAGACGACACGGCCATCACGCGCGCGGGAGGCAGCCCGAGCGAGCGCGACTCGCGGCTCTCGAGCCGCGTCGAGAAGACCTCGGGGGGCTTGCCGTCCCAGTAGGCGCTGTAGACGACGGTCCTGCCGTCCGAGGTGAAGCGCGCATGGTCGACGACGCCCTGACGAAAAGTGAGCTGCTGGATCCGGGGGAGGGGCCGTTCCCAGAGCTTCGGGCCGTAGGCCAGGCCGAGAGCCGCTCCCAAGCCCAGAAGCGTCGCGCCCACGAGCGCGGCCCTCCACCCGCGGCTTCGCGGTCGAGGCGTCGTCTCCACCGGCTCCGTCCCCGCCCGCGATCCGAGCCCGATCGCCTCCAGGGCGAAGACGACGTCGCGCGCCGACTGGAAGCGCTCCTCGGGGTCCTTCTCCAGGCACCGGTGGACGATGCGCCCGAGAGGCGCGGGCACGGGCTCGCCCGGCCCTACGATCTCCGGGGGCTCCCGGTTGAGGATGGCGGAGAGCTTGTCCGCGGAGGTCTTCCCCTCGAAGGCGGGGCGGCCCGCCAGCATCTCGTAGAGGGTCGCCCCCACCGCGAACAGATCCGAGCGCTCGTCGGCGGGCTGGCCCCGCACCTGCTCCGGAGACATGTAGCCCACCGTCCCCAGCACCATCCCCTTCTCCGTGGCCGTCCGCGTCGGTGTGTTCTCCCCATCCGCTCCGGGTGTCGCTGCCTCGTTCAGCTTGGCCAGTCCGAAGTCGAGGATCTTGATCCGGCCGTCCCGGGTCACGAACAGGTTGGCGGGCTTCAGGTCGCGGTGCACGATCCCCCGGGCATGGGCGGCAGCAAGACCGCGGCAGATCTGGATCGTCCACTCCACGGCCTTGCGCGGAGTGAGGGCTCCGCGCTCCAGTCGCTGCTGCAGCGTTTCCCCGTCGAGCAGCTCGAAGACGGCGAAGGTCGTCCCGTCCTCCTGGCCGAGGTCGTGGATGGAAAGGATGTGGGGATCGTCGAGGGCGGCGACCGCCCGCGCCTCCTGCTCGAAGCGACCGAGGCGATCCGGGTTGGAAGCGCCGTCGGAGGCGATGATCTTGACCGCCACCTCGCGCCCCAGGCGGGTGTCCCGGGCCCGGTAGACCTCGCCCATACCCCCAGCCCCGATCAGGGAAACAAGCTCGTAAGGGCCCAGTCTCCGACCCGGGGGCAGGGGCATGTCAGGTCCGAGGCGATTCTCGGCCTGCGCGGGACCGCTGTCCAGCGAATCCCCACCCTGCGCCAGGCGCGTTGCCGGCTGATTCCCGTCTATCATTGCGCGAGAAGCGGCTGCGCTCGGCTATCTCTTGATGGCGGTCCTGTTCGTGCTCATCTCGCGGTGGGCCGAAGGCAGTGGACCCGACACGGGATAGCCACCGGACCTTCAGTCGGAACGCAGCACCGCCATGGGAGACGTCGCGGCCGCGCGGCGGGCGGGGAGATCGGCGGCGAATGCGGCCACGGCGAAGAGCACGAGCGCTCCCGCCGCGAAAGCCAGGGGATCGAATGCGCCCACCGCGGGGATGAAGCCGGCCGCGATCCGCCCGAAGGCGAAAGCGCCCAGGAGGCCGATCCCGGCTCCGCCCGCCACCGGCCGCAGGCCATCCGCGAGGACGAGCCGCCGCAGGTCGACGGCGCGTGCTCCCAGCGCGGCCCGGATGGCCAGCTCGTGGCGCCGCTGCACGACGAAGAAGGAGACCAGGCCGTAGAGCCCGATGCTGGCGAGGAGGAGGCCGAAGAATCCGAAGGCGGCGCTCACCGCCGCCGCCAGGCGCTGCGGGAAGAGGGCGGCGCCCGCGTGCTGGACGAAGCTCTGCGCCGCGAGCACGGGCAGGTCGGGCTCGAGGCGGAGCGCCTCGCGGCGTGCCTCCTCGAGGGCCAGGCCTCCCGGCGACCGCAGGACCAGGCTCGCGCTCGAAGCGCCGCTCTGGGCGAAGGCCGCGTACACGAAGAGCCCGTCCCGGGCCCCCGAGCGGTCGACCGCGATGTCGCCGACCACTCCCACGATCCGCAGGACCTGGCCCTCGCGGCGAATCGTCCGGCCCAGCGCTTCCTGGCCGGGGAACAGCCGCGCGGCCGTGCTCCGGCTCACGATGGCGACCTTCTCGCCGTCCTCGCTGTCGCGGGCCTCGAAGTCCCGGCCGGAAAGGAGCGGGATGCCGAGGGTCTCGAAGTAGCCTGGGCCGACGGCGTTATCGCTCGCCGGGAAGCCCATGGGGCCGGGAGGCGCAACACCGTCCACGAGCACGCGCGTCGTCGTCCGGCCGAGGCCGAGGGGCAGGCCCGTAGCGAGGCTGGCCGCCTGAACGCCCGGCAGGGCGCGCACCCGCTCGAGCCAGGCTTCGAAGAAGGCCCGGGCCGCTTCTGGCGTCCTGTTGATCAATCGAAGGCTGACCCGGACATGTCCGACGTCCTGCGTTTGGAAGCCCGGGCTCAGGCTTCGCGCGCGCTGCAGCTCGCGCAGGAAGAGGCCCGTGCCCACGAGCAGCACCAGCGACAACGCGACCTGCGCGGCCACGAACACGCGCCGGGCGCGCTGGCGGGCCGGAGAGAGGCCGCGTCCGCCCTGCTTCAAGACCTCCACCACGTCGAAGCGCGCCGCGCCGGCCGCGGGCGCGAGGCCGAAGGCGAGAGCGGCCAGGAGCGTGACCGACGCCGCGAAGAGGGCGACCCGCCAGTCGGGGCTGGCGTTGAGGTGGAGCGGTATCGGGAACTCGGGCAGGAACGCCTGGAGGGCGCCCGCCGCCGGCTTCGCGAGCCCCGCGCCCAGACCCCCGCCCAGAAGGAACAGCAGGACGGTCTCGGCGAAGAGGGGGCGGACGAGGCCGCGTGGCGAGGCGCCCAGGGCGGCGCGCACCGCCAGCTCGCGCTCGCGGGCCGCGCCGCGGGCGAGGAGCAGCCCGGCCACGTTGATGCAGGCCACCAGGAGCACGAGGGCGCTCACCGCGGTCAGCACGGCCACGAAGCTCAACACGGGTCCGCGCAGATCGGCGTCGATGCCGGTGTAGGCGCGCACGTCCACCCCCACGCCGCGGTGGCTCTGGGGATGGGCGAGGGCGAGCTCGCGCGCGATCAGAGACAGCTCGGCCTGCGCGGCCGCGAGGTCGACCCGGGGACCCACCCTGCCGATGAGCTCGAGGCTCTGGTCGGCCCGGGATTCCAGCATCACGTCCGGGGCCACTTCGGGTGCTCGGGCCAGGGCCACGAAAACGTCCATCGGGAACCCCACGAAGTGCCCTCGGAAGCCCTCCTCCGCGATCCCCACCACCGTGAACGGCTGCCCGCTCAAGCGCAGCGTGGAGCCCAGGACGTCCTCGCGCGAAGCGAAGCGTTGTCGCCAGAGCGCATGGCTGAGCACCATCGTCCGCTCCGCCCCGGGGGCGTCGTCCTCCTCGCCGAGGAGCCGGCCGCGGTGGGCGCGCGTCCCGAGCAGGCGGAAGAAGCCGCCCGACACGAGTTGGCCGCCGACCACCGAGGTGGAGGCCCCGTCCCCGAGAGCGAAGGCGCGGCCCACGAAGGCCTCGAGGGCTTGGATGGACCGGCTGCGCTCGCGAAAGTCCCTGAACGTGGGACTGGAGAAGCCGGAAAACCCCTCGTGCGCCCCGTCGTGGGTCACGTGGACGTTGACGAGGCCCGAGGCCTGCACTCCGGGCAGGGGGCCCAGGAGGAGGGCGCTCGCGACGCCAAAGAGGCCGGTCGTCACCCCGATGGCGAGGGCCAGCGTCGACACCACGGCCACCGCGAAGCCCGGCCGCCGAGCCAGGGTACGAACGGCGAGGCGCAGGTCACCCATGCCGTATCGCATCAGCAACCCGCATGCCGCGTCGTGCAGACCACCTCAAGTCTCTCGCCTGGCTTGACGTCGCCGTTCCTCACGCCCAGGCTCGCGCCCCTGCGCTGTGCGCTCGCGGACGATTGCTGTGCGCAAGCGGGACTCGGAACGATGGGCCGACTTCAGTACGGCATGTCCCACCGTCCACGTTGATGGACTGGGCGCGCATGATGGTGGCTGCCTCCAGACCCTCGCACCCGATGAGACCGGGGCCGCGGTGTTGACACGGACGCCGTGAGGTCCGAGCGTCTGGGCCGCGGCTTCGGTCAGCATGACGAGCCATCAAGCCGTGTGCTTGATGAGCAGGACCTCGTTGCCCCGCTCGCTGTAGAGCAGCTCGTCCACGATCCTGGTCGCGACCAGGATGCCGAAGCCCCCCGGACGCATCCCGAGCTCCTCGCGGCGCTGCTGATGGGCGAGGGGCTCGGCCAGGACCGCCAGTCGCTTTCGCATGATCACGCTCCGGGTCGATCGACGTGGGTCAGGGGTTTCTGGGGACCGCCTCCATGAGCAAGGCGAGCGCCCGGCTGAAGCTTCCCTCTCCCGGACCGCTGCCCTTGAAGTGGCCGAGACGCACGACCACGAGGTCGTGCGAGGGAACGATCAGCGTCGTCTGGCCGCCGGCCCCGGACATGTAGTAGGCCTCCCTCGGCACGGGCAGCTCGTCCGTGCCGTTGATCCAGAAGAAGCCGCCGTAGACCGGGCGCTTGTCCGCTGCCCAGGCGGGGGCGACCGTGCTCACGAACTTCACGTATCCCTCGGGCAGGATGCGCTCGCCGTTCCAGACGCCGTCCTGCAGATAGAGATTGCCGAGGCGGGCCCAGTCGCGCCCCGACGCCAGCTCGTACCCCTGGGTCAGGAAGTTCCCGTAGGGGTCGGTCTCCAGGACCATGGTGCGGATGCCGAGCTTGTCGAAGAGCGCGCGCTGCGGGAAGGAGAGGTAGTCCTCGCCGCGCTTGGCGACGCCGAGGCGGATGAGGTAGCTCGCGAGCACGGGGTCGGTGTTGCGGTAGCGTCCGACCGTGTTGGGCGGCCACTGCTGCGGGCGCGTCGCCGCGTAGTGGAAGGAGTCGACACCGCCCGTGTAGAGGTAGAGGTGGTCGGGATAGGGGCCCTGGGGATCGAAGTCGGGATCGTAGGGGGCCCGGATCCTGCAGCCCGCTCGACATGTGGAGGATGTCGGCGATGCGGATCGCCGCCCGCGGATCGCCCGGGCCCTGCCACTCCGGTATCGGCGCCTTCTGCCCGAGGTCGTAGACGCCCTGCCGGATGAGCACGCCCATGAGCGTCGCGATCACGCTCTTGCCCATCGACCAGCTCTCGAGCGGCGTCGTGGACGTGATGCCGGGCCCGTAGCGCTCGGCGACGATCCGCCCCTTCCAGGTGACGACGAAGGCGGCGGTCAGGGACTCGGCCGGCTCGAAGGCCGCGTCCACCGCGCGCTTCAGCTTGGTCCGGTCCAGCCCCGGGGGCAGCGCCTCGCCGGGGAGCGCGTCCCCCATCGGCCACACCGTCTCCTTCCGGGGATCGGGGAGCCGCTTCTCGATCTTCCGGGGCGTGTAGTGGAGCGTCGTCTCTCCCTCGGGCAGCGTCACGCAGCCTTGATCGCCGACATAGCGGGCGACGCGGGTGACGCCGTTGGGCATCGTGATGCGAACCTCCTTCGCCGCGCGGTCCACCACGGGCTTGCCGACCTTCGCGCGCTCCGCGGAGGGAGCGATGAACAACCCGAGGTTCTCGGCCGCGAAATCGGGGTCGATCCCGCTGACGAACACCGCCGAGCACATGATCTTCGCGAAGCCTGCGCAGTGGTGGCTCAGGGGGTCGCCCGGCGGCGGCACGTAGGGTGTCGCGAGCTCGAGCGCCTTCGCGCGCGCGAGGAGCTCGGCCTCTGCGGTCGCCGCCCCCTGCGCCGAGGACGGAGCCGGCGGGAGGGCGAGGAGGAGGAGGAGGAGCGGAACCGCACGTTTCATTCGGGACTCCGGAGGGGCCGATAGTACACTCACCGACGACCCGCCCGAGCCACTCGGTCCGGACGAGTTGGGACCCTAGTCCATCCGCGGCCGCTTGCGGATCGAGAGAACCGTCGACACCGACTCCCGCTCCCGCACGGAGACGGTCGTCTCCCCCACCACTGCCCGCAGCCCCGGCTCGATCTCCCCGGCCACCACCAGACCGATCGTGCCCGGGGGGACGTTCATCTCGGCTACGCCCTCCTCGTCCGTGAGCTCGTGGATGAAGACGGCGGCGGGCGCGCCGTCGATGCTGTTGACGGTCACTTCGATGCCTTCCACCGGCCGACCTTGCGGATCGCGGACGGCTACGCTCACGTACCCGGGATCTTGCAGCTGCAGCAAGATCTTGTCGTCACCGGGCAGGACGCCACCGCGAATGGCGTATCGCGACCCGGACTGCGCCGCCAGGACGTGCGGGCGGTCGAGGAGATCGTCGATCCTGAAGAAGCCGCCCGCTCCCGTCTCGTCCACCCCCAACGCCGGGGCGACGACGGATCCTCACGAACCTCCGCTCCCACGAGGCCTCGTCCCACCGCGTCGACGACTCGACCTCCGAGGTGCCCTCCCGGCCCGAGCCGGAGGACCACTCCTGTCCGGCCCGCTTCGCCGACCGATATTTCTTCGCGCGCGACGCCGCCCTTGACGAGCCAGGCCTCAACCGAGTAGTCGCCGGGCTCGAGGTCCAGGTGAAAGCGGCCGTGGCGAGACGTCGTCGCTCCCGCCCGGCTGAGTCGCGGGCACGGCCACTCCTCTCGTGCCACCACCCTGGCCTGGGCTACTGGGGACCCCGTCGATCGGTCCACGACGGAGCCGGAGACGCACACGGACGGGAGCACCAGGTCGACCACCTGAGTCGGCTCGTCGGCGACGGTGATCACATCCGCGGGATAATTGTGGTCCGCAGCCTCTGCGCGCACACAGTAGGTCCCTGCGCCCGGCACCGCGAGCCCGCGCCGGAAGAGCCGGCCCGTTATCGTGATCGGCTTTCCGTCCTCTAAGAGCTTATCGAGATCGATAATGTGCGGGGGCGACTGCTCCTCGAGGGTCTGCCCAGAAGAGGGGAGCAAGACGAGAATGGCCGCGAGCAGGGCGGGCATCGCACGTCGTGTTGCCCAGAGCGTCGTCTCCACGCCCCCTCGAATCAACCCTCAGGGAAACCGGAACCCCAGGAACTGGGCGAGACCGCGGCACTGGATGCCGATCTGGCTCTCGCTGCGGCTGGGCTCGCTGCCCACCCATACCACGCTGCTTCGGAACTCGCGCCCGCTCGGGGTCTCCACCAGGATCTTGGCTCCCACGTCCATCCGGCTGCTCAGGAGCACGCAGGCGCCGTGCTTGCTCAGGGTGATGATCTGCGTCGCCTCTTCGAACTCGGCCCCGTCCGGCTGCAGGGCGCGCACGCGCACGGGCACCTTGACCGCGACCCGCGAGCTCTTGCGGAGGTGCATCTGGCCCTGGAACAGGGGCCGGTGGAGGACGCGCTCCACGAAGGCCGCGACCCGCTCCCGGTCCGCGGGATCCAGGTTCAGGAAGCGGATGCCCATGCCGATCCCTTCCTGGACGTAGTTCACCGCGGCCTCGACGACGATGGGGCTCTCCTCGGGAACCAGGCTGAAGCGCACGGTGATGAAATCGCGGGGCGCGAAGGGCAGGCTCGAATGGTCGATGAACATGCCGCCCACGCTCAGGTCGGCGGCCTGGCTGCGCGCGCTCGCCTCGGACCCCTCGCAGAGGATCTCCTGGAAAAGGCTGACCCGGGGGCTCCGCCGAAGCTCTAAATCGATGAGATCCAGCATTGCCACGATGCTAGCACGTCACCCGGCCCGGCTCAGGGCTCGACCAGCACCTTCAAGCCCTCTCTCCGAGCGGCCGCCGCGAAGGCGTCTGCGCCGCGTTCGAGCGGAAACCGGTGCGTGATCGTGAGGACGACCCGCGCTCCCGGACGGATGGAGTCCACGGCCGCGTCCACCGCCGCGTTCTCCCCCGCACCTCGATCGCGATGTCGAGTCCTCGGCCTCCGAGCGCGTCACGGATGGCTCCCGCCTCTCGTCCCGCCTCGGCCGGGAAGACGAGCGCGCCCAGGCGGCGTGCGGCCTCCAGACGGTGGGGACGATCGCCGACGTCGGTGGCCACGACCTGTCCCGCGCCGGAGAGCCGCGCCATCTGCACGATGAAATGCCATCGGCGCCAGGCACGACCTCCACGGACTCCCCGGGGCCAGCACGGGCTCCGGGCCATGATGGAATCCGCACGGGCGGAGCCTATCGGATGCTCGGCCGCGCGACGCTCCCTGGCGCGTCGGACTTCACGAAGGAAGGACCAGGCTCAGGTCGCCGAACTCGTGGCCGAGATAGCTGGCCCGCGCCGCATGGGCGATCGCCTTCTCCAGAAGGCCCTTCGGCGCGAACGCCTGGAGCAGCTGGAAATGGCTCTCGCCGGGCTCGTGGAGGCCGGTGAGGATGCCGTCGACGACACGGTGCGCGTAGTCGGGGCCCAGGCGGAGGCCGGTGATGCCCGGTCCCGCTCGGAGCGGCCCATCGCCTTCCGCCGCCCGGCCTTCCAGCGCTCGCACGACAGTGGTCCCCACCGCCACCACTCTCCCGCCCACGGCCTTCGTCCGGTCGATCGCCTCGATCGTCGCGCCGCGTATGTCGGACGGTTCGGGCAGGGGGAGAACGGCATCTATCGCGGGATCGCCGGTGGAGGACAGCCCCGCCCCGTGGCTGATGCTCGCCACCACAATGCCCCGACCCCGGAGCGCGCGAAGGAGCGGCAGGCGCAGGGGCCAGCTTGCGGAGGGCATCTCCACCGCCCAGGGCCGCCCGCCGAACGGCGTCTGGACGTGCCAGAGCGAGAGCGGGCCGCAGAGGTACGAGTACTGGACCGGTCGGCCGATCGCCTGGATGGCCGACCAGAGGAAAGCACCGTCGCGGTCGAATCGCAGTTCCACGAGCCGCGCGGAGACATCGGACGTCGCGATCACTTCGGCCGCGAGAGCGCCTTTTCCGAAGACGATGCGCTCGCCGGGCGGGAGGACCGGCGGTGCCGGGCGGTCTTCCGTGCGTTGGCGCCAGGTCCCGGTCCCGAAGAGGACCGCCGGCCAGGGCCCGCTCGCGTCCTCGGGGACTCCGGCGAGGCGTACTTCGACGGGCCCCCGACGGCTCGTCCCGGCGAGCGACGCGGGCAAGGTGCCCGCGTCGTTCACCACGAGAAGGTCCCCCGCGCGCAGCCGTGTCGGCAGGTCGCGCATCCACGCGTCCACGAGCGTGCCGGCCATGGGATCCAAGTGAAGCAGGCGAGCGGCCGCGGGGTCGGCGCGCGGCCAGACCGCCGGGCGCGGGGCGGAGCTCACGGGGCGGCTCCCGCCGGGACCGCTGCCACCCTCGCCCCGGTGGGGCCGCCGCCCGCGGACTCGATGAGGTCCGCGACGTGCGCGGCCACCTCGGCCGGCTTCCTGAGCGTGGAGCGGTCCGCCTCGGGCATGGCTGCGGCGTGCATGGCGGTGTCCATCTCTCCGGGATCGACGCTCAGGAAGCGGACGCCGGAATCGCGGAGCTCGACCGCCCAGGTCCGGATCAGGTGGTCGAGGGCCGCCTTCGAGACCCCATAAGCGCCCCAGCCGGAATAGGCTTCGACCCCGGCATCCGAGCTGATTCCGACGACCAACCCCTCCCGCCGCAGCACCATCGACCCCACGATTGCCTTCGTGAGGCGAAGGGGGCCCAGCACGTTCGTCTCGAGCACGCTCGCGAAGTCTTCGCAATCGGTCTCCGAGAGCTCCCGCAGGGGGATGGGACCGAGCGTGCTCGCGTTGTGGACGACGACATCGACGGGCCCCACGAGGGCGCAAGCCGCGCCCACCAGCGGGTACACGGCCTTCTTGTCCCCGACGTCCGCCACCAGCCCGTGGGCTTCCCCGCCCGCCTTGCGGATGCCCTGCACCGTCTCTTCGAGCGCGGGTCCGCCCCGCGCGACGAGGACGACGCGCGCCCCCCGGCGCGCCAACTCCGCTCCGAGGGCGGCCCCCAGCCCCCGGCTGCCCCCCGTGACGAGCACCGACCGCCCTTTCAGCTTCATGAACACAGGATCGCCCCGCTCTGCCAATCAACCAACGCCATTGCCAATGTATTGGCGGGGCGCTATCCTCTCGTCCGTGGCGGAACCACTGGCGGGCCGGCTCGCCGCGAACATCCGGCACCTGCGCGAAGCTCGGGGGCTCACCCAGGAGCAGATCGCCCGCCTCGCCGGCCTGCCCCGGGCGACGTGGGGCCACCTCGAAACCGGCGGGGCCAACCCCACCCTGCTCGTCCTGGACAAGGTGGCGACCGCGCTCCAGGTGCCGATCGAGGAGCTGACCTCCGCTCCCCGGGAGAGCGGGCGGCTCTACCCCAAGGCCTCGCTCAAGGTCCGCCGGCAGGGCGACGGCAGCGTCCAGCAGCTGCTGCCCGATCCCATCCCCGGCGTGCTCATCGACCGCATGGAGATCCCGCCGGGAGGCCGCATTCCCGGCGTGCCCCACATGCCCGGAACCCGCGAGTACTTCACCTGCTACGAAGGCGAGGTGACGCTCGCGGTCGGGGGCGAGCAGTGGAAGGTGGAGCCCGGAGACGTGCTGGCCTTCCGAGGCGACCAGCGACATTCCTACCGCAACTCGGGGCGGAAGGGGGCGGTCGGCTACTCGGTCGTGCTCCTCACGCGCTGAGCCTTCCCCGAAACGTCGACACCTACGCCGTCTCGGTGCGCGCCGCGCGCTCGAGGCCGAGCTCCTGGACGGAGACCTCCCGCATCCGGAACTTCTGGACCTTGCCGGTCACGGTCATCGGGAAGGCGTCCGTCATCCTCCAGTAGCGCGGGATCTTGTAGGTGGCGATCTGGCCACGGCAGAACTCCGCGAGCTGGTCGCCGGTGACGGTCCGGCCCTCCTTGAGCTTGACCCAGGCCATGACCTCCTCGCCGTACTTCTCGCTGGGAACGCCGATGACCTGGACGTCGGAGACGTCGGGGTGCTTGTAGAGGAACTCCTCCACCTCCCGCGGGTAGACGTTCTCGCCCCCACGGATGATCATGTCCTTGATCCGCCCCACGATCTTCAGGTAGCCCTCGTCGTCCATGGTCGCGAGGTCGCCCGTGTGCATCCAGCGCCCGTCGTCGATCGCCGCCTGCGTGGCCGAGGGATCGTTCCAGTAGCCGAGCATCACGCTGTAGGCGCGCGTGCACAGCTCCCCTGGCGTCCCCCGCCCCACGATCGCCCCGCTCGCGGGGTCGACGATCTTCAGCTCCACGTGCGGGTGGACCCGGCCGACCGTGGAGACCCGGCGGTCCAGGGGGTCAGAGGTCCGGCTCTGCGTCGAGACCGGCGAGGTCTCCGTCATGCCGTAGCAGATCGTGACCTCGTCCATGTGCATGAGCGACTGGACCTTCTTCATCACCTCGATCGGGCACGGGGAGCCGGCCATGATCCCCGTGCGGAGGGAGGAGAGGTCGAACTCCGGGAACCGCGGGTGGTCCAGCTCTCCGATGAACATGGTGGGCACGCCGTAGAGCGAGGTGCACCGCTCGGCCTGCACCGTCTCCAGGACGGCCACGGGATCGTAAGACTCCCCGGGCACCACCATGCAGGCGCCGTGGCTGGTGCAGGCCAGGTTGCCCAGCACCATCCCGAAGCAATGGTAGAAGGGCACGGGTATGCAGACCCGGTCCCGCTCCGAATAGCGCAGGGCCGCGCCGATGAAGAAGCCGTTGTTGAGCACGTTGTGGTGGGACAGCGTCGCCCCCTTGGGCAGGCCGGTCGTGCCCGACGTGTACTGGATGTTGATGGCGTCGTCGAACTGGAGCGCGGCCTCGCGCTCGGCCAGAAGCTCCTCGGAAATCGCATCCCCTTCGTCGAGGAGGCTCTCCCAGCTCTCCTCGAGGACGAGCGACTGCTCCAGGCCGGGGCAGTGCCCGCGCACTTTCTCGAGCAGGGCGACGTAGTCCGTTTCGCGAAAAGAGCGGGCGAGGAGGAGCACGCGCGTGCCCGACTGGCGGAGCGCGTGGGCCAGCTCGGCCGCCTTGTAGGCGGGGTTGATGTTGACCAGGATCGCGCCGATGCGAGCGGTGGCGTACTGAACGACCACCCACTCGTAGCGGTTGGGCGACCAGATGCCGACCCGGTCGCCCTTTCGTACGCCCCGCGCGAGCAGCCCGCGCGCCGCCCGGTCCGTCTGCTCCCACAGCTCCCGGTAGGTCGCCCGATAGCCCTGGTGGCGGACGACGAGCGCCTCGCATTCTCCGGCCCTTTCCACCGTCCGGCGCAGGTTCTCGCCGATGGTCTCGCCGAGGAGCGGGACGTTGCTGGCGCCGTGTACGTACGAGAGCGCGGTCATGGAGCGCTCCGCGGGTCCTCCTCGATCCGCCAATCGTCCTTGAAGTAGCCCTGGAGCACGGGCTTCCCGTCCGCGCCGAAGACCACGTAGTCGGCCTGGACGGGCGGAAGAGGCGAGCCCGCGGCGGGCAGCACCTGGCCCAGGTCGTCCGGCGTGCCCGCTCCATAGATGAGGATGTAGCGGGCGGCGGCCAGGGGGTTGGGATAGAGGAGCCGGTAGCCGGCCGCCGCCGGCGCCACGCGCTTCCCACCCGCGAACGTCCCCGACGCGTCCTGCCGGATGGGCAGCTTGTCGGCGAAACGGGCCACCACGCGGTTCAGGGTCGCGTTGCCGACGAGCACGAGGTTGCGAGTAGCCATCGTCTCGGGGGTCACCGCGATGTCGGCCAGCACCGGAAACCGGGCGCGCACGTTGGGTCCCCAGTCGGCCAGCCTCTCCGCCGCTTTCCGCAGCGCCTCGTCGGCGGCGTCATCCCCGCCCGTCCCGTAGACGTAGACGTGGGCGTCCCGTTGGACGATCGTCCCTCCCACGAAGCTCGCCTCCGCGTGGTCGGGGGGACCCACCGCCGGTCCGGTCCAGGGCCGCTCGCGCCATCGGCTGGAGCGGTCGCGGAAGAGGCTCAGGCTCGACGCGCGCGGGGTGCCGCGCCACGCGGTCCCGCCGTCGACACTGACCTCCAGCGGCCGGCCGGCGGGAACACGAGCCCGTTCGAGCAGGATCGTGAAAGCCGAGAGGTTGTCGGTCTTGATCTCGAACCCCTCGGCGCCCCGCACTCCCTCGATGCGGGCCAGGCGGAATCCCCGATCGATGCGGTCGATGCGCAGCCAGTAGGCCTGGTTGAAGCGCGCAGAGTACGTCGAGTACACGACGCGGTCGGGCGAGGGGTTGCGCCGGATGGGAGCGAGACGGCCGAAGATCGAAGCGTCGCGGTACGCGAAGTCCCACGCGAAGTGATTCACGCCGGGCAGCTCGTAGTAGCGGACACTCCGGCCCAGCCAGCCGAGGTCGCGATAGCGGGCGGCCATCCGGCGCGAGTGCTCGACGTTCACCGCGGGGTCCTCGTCCCCGTGATAGATGAAGACCTGCTGGTTGCGTGCGTTCTCCGCGATGGCGGTGGGACCGGTCAGGTCGAGGAGGGCGCGGTCCTCGGCCCCCAGCCCCTGGGTGAAGGGGAAGAGCGAGAGGTCGCCCACCGCGCACACGGGGACGAGGGCGGCGAAGCGGTCGGGATAGCGCAGGCCGAGATGCCACGTGCCTCCCCCGCCCATCGAGAGGCCGGTCAGGTAGACGCGGTCTTCGTCCACGTTGTAGGCGCGCTTGACGTCCGCGAGCGCGCGCCACACGTCCTGCTCGGCGAGGCCGTTGTAGCCCGCCACCTCGCCCCGCCCGTAAGGGGCGAGCACGATGAAGTCCACGTCGGGGAAGGCGACGTCCTCGTTGCGGATGGCCTCGTAGTCCGACTCCCCCGGCCGGTTGCCGAGGCCGAAGGCCCGCCGCCGGTTCAGCAGGTGGTTCGACATGGCCCCGTGCAAGGTGACGAGCAGCGGCCACGCCTTCTTCGGATCGTAGGACCGCGGCACGTAGAGCGCGTAGGGCTGGAGCGTATCGTCCGCCTCGGAACGATAGGCCTTCACGAGGAGGCCGGTCTTGTCCTGGTAGGGGTCCTCGCCTAGGGCCAGCCTCCGGGCGTAGTCGCGCGCGGTCGTGAGCTGGCGCTTCACGTACTCCCAGTCGCGGGGAGCCCGACCGAAGTCGTGGAAGCGCATCTGCGCGTCCTCGACGAGCATCATCGTGGAGGGTGCGCTCACGTCGCGCAGCAGCGGAGGCAGGGAGGGCGGATCGATCCGCACCTCCCCCGCCTCGGCGAGGAGGCGGGAATAGTCGGGGGCCACGAAGACGATCTGGCTGCGGGTGAGGAGCGGCTTGCCGTCCGCGTCCCGGAAGCGCGCGGCCAGGAGGTACGAGCCCTCGCGGACCTCGGGCACGGTCCACTCGAGCACGCCGGTGACCTGCGGCCCCTCCGCCCGCAGTGCCGCCTCGCCCCCGTCCTGGACCTTGCCGCCGTCGAGATCGTGGAGCGCGAAGTCGGCGCGTAGCTCCAGCGGCCCCGCGAGGCGCGCGTCGCGGGGCAGGCGGAAGGAGACACGGACCTTCTCTCCCGGGTAGAAAGCGCTCGGACGTTCGAACAGGGCCAGCGTGGACGGGCCGTAGGGGCCGGTGCCCTGGTTGTAGCGGAACGGGAAGCCGGGCTCGGCCACGGCCTGGACTCTTTGCGCGAGGTCGCGCGCGGTGAAGGGCGCGTCGGCGGCACCGCGGAGGTCGCCGGGGCCCAGCCCGGCGGTCGCCATCCCCGCCAGAAGGACCACCCGCGCGCCTCGGTGCATCTTCGTCATCCCCCTTTTCCGGGCGCTCCGGTTCCGCGGGACCGGGCGCCAGAACGTAGCACGAGAATCGGGGCACCGCTCGCATCGCGGCGCCAGTCGTGAGATACTGGAGGTCCTCCGCGCTCCATCAGGGAGCCGCGTAGACCGCGGCCTCCCGGCAGTTCTCCTCAGCGCCTCGCCGGACCCGCAGAAGAGGTTCGACACATCGACATGCCGTTCACTTCATTCGGACTGCACCCCGACCTGCTCCGCGGGATCCGCGAGCTCGGGTTCGCCCGCCCCACTCCCATCCAGGAGGAGGCCATCCCGCCCGCCCTCGAAGCGAAGGACGTCCTCGCCTGCGCCATGACCGGCAGCGGCAAGACCGCCGCCTTCGCCCTCCCCATCCTCCACCGCCTCAGCGGCAAGCCCCGGGGGACGACGCGCGCCCTCGTGCTCACGCCCACCCGCGAGCTGGCCGCGCAGATCGAGGAGCACGTGAACGCCCTCGCCGTCCACACCCCCCTCTCCGCCGCCGCCGTCTTCGGGGGCATGGGCATGGGACCGCAGGAGCACGCGTTCCGCCGCGGGGTGGACGTCATCGTGGCCACGCCCGGCCGACTCCTCGACCACCTGCGCCGTCCCTACGCGGCCCTGCGCGGCCTCGAAGTCCTCGTGCTCGACGAAGCGGACCGGATGCTGGACATGGGGTTCCTCCCCGACATCCGCCGAATCCTGAAGTACCTGCCCGCCAAGCGGCAGACGCTCTTCTTCTCGGCGACCATGCCCGAGCCCATCGTGACCCTGTCCCGGCAGATGCTCCACGCGCCGGTCATGATCAACCTCGAGCGCAAGGTCGCCCCCGCGGTGGGCATCACCCATGCCGCCTACCCCGTCTCCTCGGAGCTGAAGCCGGCTCTCCTCGTCGAGCTCGTGAAGCGCGGCGAGATCCGGAGCGTCATCGCCTTCACGCGCACCAAGCATCGGGCGAACCGCCTCGCCGACTACCTGGCCCGCCACGGGGTGTCCGCGGGGAGGATCCACGGCAACCGCAGCCAGGGCCAGCGCACGCAGGCCCTGAGCGCGTTCAAGGCGGGCAAGTTCCCCGTCCTCGTCGCCACCGACATCGCCGCCCGCGGCATCGACGTGGACGCCCTCTCCCACGTCGTGAACTTCGACGTGCCCAACAACCCCGAGGACTACGTCCACCGCGTGGGGCGCACCGCCCGTAAAGACGCCACCGGAGACGCGTTCGTCTTCGTGTCGCCCCAGGAGGAGAGCTCGCTGCGCACCATCGAACGGGCCATCCGCAAGAGCCTCCCCCGCGTCACCCTTCCCGGTTTCGACTACGCGGCCCGACCCGCGAATCCGGAGCCGGGCGGATCGCGGCCGGGCGGGGGACGGCCGCGCCACGGCTCCTATCGTCCGGAGACGCGTCACCACCGGGGCCGCCGATGACCCTGCCCCACGTCGAGTACCTCGGCTTCACGACCAAGGGGGACGCCCGCGAGTACACGCTGCGACTGAAGCCCACGGTGGGCGAGGCCCGCGAGTTCGTGCTCGCCATCGCGAGCGAGGCCTTCGTGGCCCGCCGCGTGCGCTACCAGGACGGTCCGGACATCTGCTTCCTCAAGCTCCAGCGGGAGCTCGCCACGAGCGAGGGCCTGCCCCCCGCCTACCTGTGCATCACGGATGCGGAGCTCGAAGAGTACCGGGTGGCCCACGCCCCCAAGGCCCCCCAGCGCCGGCCTCGCCCCCCAGTTACTTAGAAATCGAAGCCGTCCACGTTCTCCCGGGTGAAGGTGAAGGGCGCGCCCAGGAGGATATTGTCGCCGTCGATGGTCACGCTCTTGAGCCGGCCCGCGACGAAGGTCTTGTCCCCGGCCTTCAGGGATCCCTGGACGAGGGCGTGCGCGGCCTGGATGGTCAGATAGCCCAGGTCCATCGTGTTCCAGAGCACGACGGAGTCGAGGACGCCGTCCTTCAAGTAGGGCCGGGACGCGTTGGGGAGCCCGAGGCCCGTCACCTTCACGTCGGTGCGTCCCGACTGCTTCACCGCCTCCGCCGCTCCCGGCACCGCGGGGGAGGCGATGGCCATGATCGCCCTCACCTCGGGATGGACCTTGAGGAGGGTCTGGGTCTCGTCGAAGGCCCGCTTGCGGTCGTCGTCGCTGGGGCGGATGTCCACGAGCTTCAGGTCCGTGTACTTCGTCGGCCAGCCCTTCCTTGATGTGCTTGATCCACTCGTTCTGGTTGGCCGCGGTGAGGGAGGCGGTGACGATCGCGAACGAGCCCTTGCCTCCGAGGATGCGCGCGGTGTGCTCGAGGAGGACGGCGGCGATCCCTTCCGGCGTCGCCTGGTTCACGAAGAAGTCGCGGGCGTCCTTCTCCGCGTCGGCGTCCCAGGTGAGGACCCTGATCCCCTTGCCCTGCGCCTTCCGCAGGACCGTGGAGATGGCCTCCTTGTTCTCGACGCTCACCGCGATCACGTCCACCCCGCGGGTGATCCACGCCTCCACCACCTCGTTCTGCTTCGCGGGGTCGGTCTCGGTAGGGCCGTCCCACAGCACCTTCACCCCCAGCGCCGCCGCCGCTTCCTGCGCTCCCTTGTGGCAGCTCACGAAGTAGGGGTTGCCCTTGTTCTTGGGCATCATCGCCACCGTGATCTGCCCCGTCGTGGCCTCGCCCTTATTCGGCTGGGCGCTCCCGCCGCACGCGCCGGCGAGGAGGGCGGAGGCGAGAAGCAGCAGGAGGCGACGGGTCATGGGCGGCTCCTTTCCGACACGAGGCGGTTCAGGCCGATGGCGGCGATGAGCAGGACGCCGGTGAGTATACCGGCGAGCTCCGCGGGGAGGTCGGCGAGGCGCAGGCCGTTCTGCAGGATGGCCACCGCGACGAGGCCGAGCAGGGTGCCGTGCACGGTGCCCCGCCCCCCGAAGATCGAGGTTCCCCCGAGCACGACCGCGGTGATCGCGAACAGCTCGTAGCCCGTCCCCGCGTCGGCCTTGGCCTGGCCGAGCCGCGCGGCGTAGACGACCGCGGCCAGGCCGGCCATGAGGCCGCTCAGCAGGTAGACGAGCACGAGCCGGCGCACGACCGGGATGCCCGGCATGACGCGCCCCCTCCGGCGAGAAGCCGATCGCGCCGCAGGCCGCGTCCCACTCCCGTGCGGTGCAGGCAGCAGCCAGAAGAAGACCGCGGCTGCCGCAAGGAGCGGGAGCTGGGCGGGCACGCCTCCCGGGAGACGGCCCTGCCCCAGGAACAGGAAGCCCTCCGCGAAGTCCGTGTAGTTGCGCACCCCGCCCGTCCAGCCCTCGGCGAGGCCGCGGAAGAGCGAGAAGCGTCCCCAGGGTGACGATGAGGGGCGGGATGCCCAGGCGCGCCGACGAGCAGCGCGTTGAGGCCGCCGCCCAGGAGGCCGGCCCCGAGGGCGACGAGCGCGGCCGCGGCCATGGGCAGGCCCTGCTCGCGCCCCGCCCAACCCATGAGGACGGCGCTGAGGCCGAGGAGCGAGCCCACCGAGAGATCGATGCCGCCGGTGAGGATCACGCCGGTCAGAGCGAGGGCGAGGAGGCCGATCTCGACGCTGGCTCTCACCACCTCGAAAGCGTTTCCCACCGTCAGGAAATTGGTCCGCCGAGCTGCGAAGTAGAGCGATCTCCCCGAGCACGAGGAGGGCGAGCAGCCCCTCGTGCCCGAGGAAGCGCGGGCGCAGCTGGCGCCCCTCCGTCCCCGCCCGGGGGGCGTCAGCGACCCGCATGGCGTCTCCGGCGTCTCGAGAGCGTCCGCCGCCACCGCGAGCAGGATCACGAGGCCCTGGAGCGCCCGCTCCCAGTGCGCCTCCGTTCCCAGGAAGGTCAGGGCGGGACCGATGACGCCGAGGAGGGTAACCCCCAGGAGCGTTCCCAGCAGCGTCCCCCGACCGCCCGATATCGCGGTGCCCCCCACCACCACCGCCGCGATCACCTTCATCTCCAGCCCCACCCCCGCGTTCGTCTGCACGTCGATGAACTGGATCGTGGTGAGCAGGGCGGCGAGGCCGGTGAGAGCGCCCATGGCCACGAACACCGCAAAGACGACCCGGCGGGGCCGGATTCCCACGAGCCGCGCCGCTTCCGGCTCGGAGCCGGTGGCGTACACCGCGCGGCCGCCGGCGAGGTAGCGCAGGCCCCAGGCGAACGCGGCAAAGACGGCGAGGCCAGCGATCACCACCGCCACCCGCCCCCATCCCTGGCCGAGACCGAACCACTGGAAGCCGGACGGGAGGTCCTGGACCCACACGCCTTCCGTCGCCCAGCGCAGCGACTCGCGCAGCAAGACCATGGTCGCGAGCGTGACCACGATCGAGGGCAGGCCCAGGCCGGCTACGAGCGCGCCGTTGAGCGCACCGAGGAGCGCGCCCACGAGCACCGCCCCCACCCCCACCGCGGGCATGGGGAGGCCCGCCTTGGCGAGCAGGCCCGCCGCCACCCCCCCGATCGCGAACTGGGAGCCGATCGAGATGTCGATGTGGCGGGCCAGGATCACGAGCGTCATCCCCACCGCGGCCACGAGCACCGGTGCGTTCGAGACGAGGAGGTCGCGAAGGTTGCCGGCCGCGAAGAAGCCGGGGGCGCCCAGGGCGAGGAAGCCGAGGAGCCCGAGGAAGGCGAGGCCCACCGAGGCTTCGCGACGGTGGCGCTCGAGCAGGCGGCTAATGGCCGGCTCCCGCGCGGGTGGGCCTCGTCGTCCCGTCGTGGCCGAGGGCCAGCGCCATCAGGCCCTCCGGTGTGGCCTTCGCCCGGTCCACCGTGGCCACGATCGTCCCTCCGCGCATGACCGCGATGCGGTCGCTCATCCCCAGCACCTCCGGAAGCTCCGACGAGATCATGACGATGGCGAGGCCCTGCTCGGCCAGGTCCACGATGAGCTTGTGGATCTCGGCCTTCGCTCCGACGTCGACGCCTTGCGTCGGCTCGTCCAGGATGAGGACCACCGGCTTCGTGGCCAGCCAGCGCGCGAGCGCGACCTTCTGCTGGTTGCCCCCGGACAAGGTGGCCACCGCGCTGTCCAGGGACGGGGTCTTGATCGCGAAGCGCCCGACGAACCCGCCGGCCAGCGCCCGCTCCCGCGCGGTGTCGAGGAATAGACCGGAGGCCATCTCGCGGAGCACGGCGAGGGTGGTGTTCTCGACGACGCTCATCTCCGGCACCACGCCGTGCCGGCGGCGGTCCTCGGGCACGTAGGCGAGGCCGAGCGCGACCGCACCCGAGGGCGAAGACACGCGCACGGCGGCGCCGCGGAGGCGCAGCTCGCCCGCGTCTGCGGCCTCGAGGCCGAACAGAACGCGCGCCAGCTCCGTGCGGCCCGAGCCCACGAGGCCGGCGATACCGAGGATCTCGCCGGCCCGGACCGCGAAGGAGGCGTGGCCGACGCCCGCGGAAGAGGAGCCGAGGCCGCGGGCCTCGAGCACCACGTCGCCCCTCGGGACGTCGCGCTTGGGGAAGACCGCGGTGAGCTCCCGTCCCACCATCAGCCGGATCAGCTCCGCCTCCGGGGCTTCCCGGACGGACCGGGTGGCCACGACCGCCCCGTCGCGGAGGACGGTCACGCGATCGGCGACGCGCGCGACCTCGCCCAGCCGGTGGGAGATGTAGACGATCCCGACGCCCTTTCCTCGCAGCTCGCGCACCAGCTCGAGCAGCCGCTCCGCCTCCGTCTCGGCGAGGGCGGCCGTGGGCTCGTCCATGAGGAGCACGCGCGCGTTCGTGCCGAGCGCCCGCGCGATCTCCACGAGCTGCTGCTCCGCCATGCGCAGGGAGCCGGCGTGCGCCTCCGGATCGATCCGCGCGCCCACCCGCCCGAGCATCTCCGCGGCCTGCCGCCGCCGGTCCTTCCAGTCGATCCTCCGCCCGGCTCCGCCCGGCTCCCGGCCGAAGGCGAGGTTCTCGGCCACGGTCAGGTCGGGGAAGAGGGCCGGCTGCTGGTAGATGGGCGCCATGCCCAGCTCCCGGGCGAGCAGCGGGTCGGCGCGAAGGAGCGGCTTCCCCGCGATCTCGACAGAACCCGCATCCGGCCGGTGCGCGCCGGTGACCACGCGGATGAGCGTGCTCTTGCCCGCCCCGTTCTCGCCCACGAGCGCGTGGACCTCCCCGGGCTGGAGGTCGAAGGAGACCTCGCGGAGGGCGCGCACGCCCGCGAAGGACTTGGAGACGTCGGTCAGGCGGAGAAGGGCGTCCACGGGAGGGCCCGGGTGGGGCGGGCCATCCTACCCGAAAGGCGGCTCACTCCGGACGGAGCAGGCCCATCGTGCTCATCCAGGCCCGGCAGAGCGCCGGCCACACGGCGAGGGCGGGGTCCGTCTGCGCCAGCCCCACCCCGTGCCGGCCCTTCACGAACACGTGCAGCTCGGCCGGCACCCCGGAGGCGCGGAGAGCCGAGTAGAAGGCCAGGCTGTTCTCGACGGGCACGGTCGCGTCCTCCGTCGTGTGGAAGAGGAAGGTCGGCGGCGTCCGTGCCGTGACCTGCCGCTCGTTCGAGAGCTCCTCCACGAGCCTCGGGTCCGGGGCGGGTCCGAGCAGGTTGTCGCGCGAGGCCTGGTGGGTGAAGCTCGCGCCGAGAGAAACGACCGGATAGCCGAGCACCAGGAAGTCGGGACGAGAGCCCTGACGCTCCACCGGATCGGGCGCGCCCGGCTGGCCCTCGTCGAAATGGGTGCCCGCGGTCGAGGCCAGGTGACCGCCCGCGGAGAACCCGACGAGGCCGAGCCGGCGAGGATCGACGCCGAAGTCGCGGGCGCGGGCGCGCACCAGGCGAAGAGCCCGCTGTGCGTCCTGGAGAGGCGCGGGGTGTCGGTAGCGCGGACCCAGCCGGTACTGCAGCACGAAAGCGGACATCCCGAACCCGTTGAGCCACTCCGCGACCTGCTTGCCCTCGTGGTCGCTGGCCAGGCGCTGGTAGCTGCCCCCCGGACACACGATCGCGGCCGCGCCGCCCGGCGGCACGGTCGTCGCGCGATAGACCGTGATCTTCGGCTTGTCCTCCGGCTCCGTGCCCACCGCTCCCGGCGCCCCTTCCGGCCAGAGGAGAAGGAACTCGCGATTCCCGTGGGCGGTGTCGACGGGACTGCTCTTGTAGGCCCGCTCGGGCGCGGGGGAAGGGACAGCGGGCGCTTGCGCCCGTGCGAGACCAGTCAGGGCGAAAACAACCGCGACGAGGACGGGGAGCCAGGGGGCGCGAATCACCAGGTCGAGACCGTTCAAGGCCCTTGTCTTTGGACCCGATTCTACCGTACGCGCACGGGCGCTCTCGCCGTCTCGACGTGGTCGTAGACGGCTTCGGCCCGTGGTTCGATATTCGGTTTGACGGCCCGGTACTATCCTGCTATATGTGCATAGTATGGGAGGTCGGAATGCCGCAGCTTCACCTCTACGTGGCGGACCAGATCGCGAGCCTGGTGCGCCAGCGCGCGCGTGCCCGCAAGATGACGGTCTCGGGTTATTTGGCCGACCTCGTACGGCGGGAGGTCGCCTCGGGGTGGCCCGGGGGGTTCTTCGATGAGGTGGTGGGGGGCTGGGCCGGAAAGCCCCTCCGCCGGCCTGTTCAGGGACGGTTCGAGAGGCGTGAGAGGCTCTGATCGACGTGTTCCTCCTCGACACCAACGTCTGCATCCGGATCCTGAACGGCACCTCGGCGGCCATCGCGGGCCGGCTGCAGTCAACGAGTCCGGCTGACGTTCGGCTCTGCTCGGTCGTGAAGGCGGAGCTGCTCTACGGTGCGAGGAAGAGCGCCCGGATCGACGAGAATCTTCGACTGCTGCGACGCTTCTTCGGTCCCCTCGTGAGCTTGCCCTTCGACGACCGATGCGCGGACGAGGCGGGCCTGATCCGCCTCGACCTCGAACGCTCGGGTCGGCCCATTGGACCGAACGACCTCTTGATCGCGGCCACCGCTCGCGCCCATGACCTCGTACTCGTGACCCGGAACACTCGCGAGTTCGACCGTGTTCCTGGCCTGCGAGTCGACGACTGGGAGAGGCCCGAGCCGCTCCCCTGATAGTCTTGACCGTCTCCCCGAGCACGGGATACGTTCGCGCTTTCCCGGGGTGCCCCTCATGAAGCGCACGTCCCTTCTTGCCTTGCCCCTCTGCCTGCTCGGCGGGCCGTCGGCGTCCGCGCAGGAAGACGTGGAAAGGCTCCACGCGGCCTTCCGCGAGCCGCCTCCGGACAGCCGCCCGATGATGCGCTGGTGGTGGTTCGGGCCCGCGGTCACGAAGGAGGGGATCGAGCACGAGCTGCGCCTCATGAAGGAGGGCGGGATCGGCGGCTTCGAGGTCCAGCCCGTGTACCCCCTGACCGTCGACGACCCCGCCCGGGGCATCCGCAACCTCCCGTATCTCTCCGACGAGTTCCTGGAGGCATTGCGCTTCACCGCGGAGAAGGCGAAAGAGCTGGGCCTGCGCTTCGACCTCACCCTCGGCAGCGGCTGGCCCTTCGGGGGCCCGCAGGTCCCCATCGACCAGGCGGCGGCCCAGCTCCGGATCGTGAAGGTGAAGGTGACGGAGGGCTCGCGCCGCGTCGCCGTTCCCGATCTCTCCGCGGGAGAGAGCCTGATCGCGGCGTTCTCCTCGAGCGACAGGAAGGAGCTGACGGACGTCCAGGGCGGTGTCGTCCGTATCCCCGAAGGAAGGCCGGGGCCGCCCGAGGCCTGGTTCTTCATCGCCGGCCGCACCGGCCAGATGGTCAAGCGAGCGGCGGTGGGCGCGGAAGGCTTCGTCTTCGACCACTACGACCGCGCCGCCCTCGACAACTACCTCGAGAAGGTCGGCGAGCCGCTCTTGCGTGCGGTCGGGCCGAACCGGCCCTACGCGGTTTTCTGCGACAGCCTGGAGGTCTACGCCAACGACTGGACGGGCGACCTCCTGCCGGAGTTCCAGAAGCGGCGGGGCTACGACCTCCGGCCTCGCCTGCCCGCCCTTGCCGACGAGGATCACCCCGACTCGATGGGCGTCCGCCGCGACTGGGCCCTCACGTTGAGCGAGCTCGTCGAGGAGCGCTTCATCGTCCCCCTGCGGGAGTGGGCCCGGGCTCACGGCACGCTCCTGCGCATGCAGGACTACGGAACTCCGCCGGCCACGCTGTCGAGCAACGCCCTCGTGGACCTCGGCGAGGGGGAGGGCGTCCAGTGGCGCGCCCTCAGCCCGGCGCGCTGGGCCTCCTCGGCCAGCCACCTCTTCGCACGGCCCGTCACCCATTCCGAGGCGTGGACCTGGCTGCACTCGCCCGTTTTCCGGGCCACCCCGCTCGACCTCAAGGCCGAGGCCGACGTGCACTTCCTGCAGGGAATCAACCAGCTCGTCGGGCACGGCTGGCCCTACACGCCGGAAGGGGTCGAGTACCCGGGGTGGCGCTTCTACGCCGCCGGCGTCTACGACGACAAGAACCCCTGGTGGCCGGTGATGCCCGACCTCGCGCGCTACCTGCAGCGTCTCAGCTTCCTGATGAGGCAGGGCCGGCCCGTCAACGACGTGGCTCTGTACCTCCCCGCCGACGACGCCTGGACGGAGCTGCCTCCCGGCAACGTCGATCTCGGGAAGATGCTCGGCCAGAGGATCGGGCCCGACGTCGTCGGCCGCGTGCTCGACGCCGGCTACGGATTCGACTTCATGGACGACCAGGCGCTGCGGCAGACCGCGCGCGTGGAAAAGGGCGCCCTCGCCTGCGGCGACATGCGCTACCGGATCATCGTCCTTCCCGACGTGGGACGGCTGCGGTCCGAGTCGCTGGCCAAGCTCAGCGCCTTCGCGCGCGCGGGAGGTGTCGTGGTGGCCACGAAGCGCACGCCTCTCATCCGGCCCGGACTCCGGCCGACCCCCGACGAGAACCGCTCGTTCCGCGAGCTGGTGGTCGCGCTCTTCGAGGGCCCGGCCGCCCGCGCACATTTCGTGGAAGACGAGGCGAAGCTGGGCGAGAAGCTCCGCTCCCTCGTGCCGCCCGACGTTGCTCTCTCGCCCCCCGCGCCCTCGATCGGATTCGTCCACCGCCGGGCGGGGGAGGCCGAGATCTACTTCCTCGCCAACACCGGTAACACCGGCCAGCGGGTGGATGCGACTTTCCGCGTCGAGGGCCTCGCCCCCGAGTGGTGGAATCCCCTGACCGGCACGGCCGAGCCGGCGGCGGTCGCGAGACGCGACCGGCGCGGCGTCACCGTCGCCCTGGATCTCGAGCCCTACGGCTCGCGCGTGCTCGTCTTCACGCGGCACCGCCGGCCCGGACCGGCGCTCGGCGCCCCCGCGACGAAGCCCGTGGTCGATCTCAGCGCGGGGTGGCAGGTGCGCTTCGGGGACGGCGCACCCGTGAGGATGGACGCGCTCCGCTCCTGGACCGAGGACGAGAGCACGCGCTACTACTCCGGCCTCGCCACCTACGAGAAGACGTTCGTCCTGCCCGGGGGCGTTTTCGGCAAGGGAGCCCGCGTGAAGCTGGATTTCGGCGAGACGAAGCCGGACACGGACAGCCCGGAGGCGGGCCGCTGGCGGCAGCGAGCCGGCGCCGACGTGCTGGCCCCCGTGCGCGAGGCCGCGGTGATCACCCTGAATGGGAAGCGGGCGGGCTCCGTCTGGTGTCCTCCCTACGCCCTCGACGTCACGGACCTGCTCCGCCCGGGCGAGAACGCCCTGCGCATCGAGGTCGGCAACCTTGCCCTGAACCACATGGCCGGGCACGCCCTTCCCAGCTATCGCCTTCTGAACCTCCGCTACGGCGAGCGCTTCCAGATGCAGGACCTGGACAAGGTCGTGGCGCTGCCCTCGGGCCTTCTGGGTCCCGTCCGGCTGCTGACCAGCGCCCCCTGACGGGCGCGGCGGCTACTCCGCCCGCAACGCCTGCGCGGGATCGATGGCCAGGGCCCGCCTCGCGGGCACGAGCGCGGCCAGGAGCGCGGCCGCTCCGAGCGCGGCGGTGAGCACCGCCAGCACTCCCGCGTCGAAAGAGACCGCACCCCGCAAGGTGGCGGAGAGGGCGCGGCCGGCGCCTACCGCGAGCGCGGCTCCGAGGACGAGCCCGAGGGCGGCGAGGCGCAAGGCCTGGCCGAGGGCGAGCCGCAGCACGTCGGTGCGGCCCGCGCCGAGCGCCACCCGCACGCCGATCTCGAGCGTGCGCAAGCTCACGCGGTACGACATCACGCCGTAGACGCCGCTCAGCGCGAGCACGAGGGCGAGCACGCCGAAGCCGGCCATGGTCGCAGCCACGTACTGTAGGCCGATCGTGGAATGGGCGATCGCCCTGCGCATGCTCCGGACGTCGTACGCGGGCTGGTCGGGGTCGAGCGCCGTCAGCACGCGTCGCGCGGAGGCGGCGAGGGCTTCCGGCTCTCCCCGCGTGCGCAGGGCGAAGGCGAGCTCCGGGCGCGGCTCCTGGCGCAGCGGCCGGTAGAAGGTCGGGAAATTGCGCCGCATCACCCACTGGTGGACCACGTCGCCGCTCAGGCCGACCACGGTCATCCAGGGCGACTCCTCGCCGGCGACGCGGAAGCGGCGACCGAGCGGATCGCGGCCGGGCCAGTAGCGCTCCGCCATCGCGCGACTCACGATCGCCACCGGCAGGGAGGACTCGTCGTCGCCCCCGTGGAAGTCGCGCCCCCCCACGAGGGGCAGGCGGAGCGCACCGAAGTAGCCGACCGAGACCCAGCGCGCGTCCACGCGGGGGGGCTCCGCCCCTTCCCCCAGCGGCTCTCCCTCGATCTCGATCGGGAGCGTCGCGAAGTTGCCTCCTCCGGGAAGGGCGCTCGTCACCGCCACCCCGGTCACCCCGGGCAGCGCGGCCAGCCCGGCCTCCGCGTCGCGGGCGAAGGCGCGCTGCTTCTGCGGGTCGGCGTACCGCGTCTCCGAGAGCGAGACCTTGAGCGTGAGCAGGCGATCGGGGTCGAAGCCCTGGGGACCGTTGAGGAGCGCGTCGGCGCTCCGGACGGCGAGGCCAGCCGTCGCCACGAGCACGAGGGCTCCCGCGATCTGCCCGACCACGAGGGCGTTGCGGCCCCGCTGCCGGCCGCCGCCGGCCGTGACCGAGCGCCCGCCGTCGCGGAGCGCATCGGTGAGGTCCGGGCGAGACGCGCGCAGCGCGGGCACCGCGCTGAAGAGGGCGGTGGCGAGGAGGGCCAGGGCAATGCTGAAGAGCAGGGTGCGGGCGTCCGGCCCGAGCTGCGCCCAGCCGGGCAGGAAGCGTACGATCTCCGCCGGCATGTTCTCGCGGAAGGCGCGCATGGCCAGGGCCACGAGGGGGATCGAAAGCGCCACCGCGGCCAGCGAGGCCACGAGCCCCTCCGTCAGGAGCTGGGCCACGATCCGCGCCCGTCCCGCGCCGAGGGCGAGCCGCAGCGCGAGCTCCCGCCGGCGCTCGGCCCCGCGGGCGAGGATCAGGTTCGCGACGTTGACGCACGCGATCAGGAGCACGAGCGCGGCCGCCGCCTGCCAGATCACGAGGATCGAGGGGAGCACGGGATCGCCGAAGCCCAGGCTGAACGCTCGCACCTCGAGTCCGTGAGCGGTGTTGGTCTGGGGATGGTCGGTCTCCAGGCGGTGCGCCACCACTGCGAGCAGGGCCTCGGCGTCCTTCGGGGTACGGCCCGGGGCCAGAAGGCCCAGGACCGACAAGTAGTGCTGGTCGCGCGGGGCCACGGCGGGCGCGGGCAGGGCCAGGGGCGCCCAAAGCTCGCAGCCGTCAGGGAAGCGGAAGCCCGGGGGGGCGATGCCGGCCACCAGGTACGGCTCCCCGTCCACCGTGAGGGTGCGGCCGACGAGATCGCGGGCGCCTCCGAAGCTGCGCTGCCACAGGTCGTGACCCAGGACCACCACGCGGTCCCGTCCGGTCTGGCCCTCCTCCTCGAGGAAGCCCCGCCCCCACGCCGGCCGGACGCCCAGCGCCTCGAAGAAGCCGGGGCTGACGCGGTAGCCCTGGACGCGCTCGGCCAGCGGCTTGCCGCGCAGGTTGGCGTTCCACCATTCCAGCGCCACGAGGGCGGTCAGGGCGTCCCCGCCCTGGTCCCGCCAGTCGAGGAAGTTGGCGGGGGCCACGTCGTCCCGGTCGATGGCATCGAGGTCGGGAGCGGTTTCCCAGATCCGGACGAGCCGGGGCACGTTCGGGAAATCGAACGGCCGCAGTACGAGCACGTCCAGCACGTTGAAGATGATCGCGTTGGCGGCGAGCCCAACGGCGAGGGTGAGGACCAGCAGTGCGCTCATGGACTTGTGCTTCCACATTCCGCGCAAGGCAAGGCGTGCGTCGACGAGAAAGTGGGACATGGGCCTCCGGCTGTTGTCAGGTGTAACGCGCGCCCTCCCCGCCGGGTTCGGAAAGTCCTTCTCGAGCTAGGCGAGCACACCCATCAGGAACAGCGAGCCGAAGTGCAGGGTGAGGACGGCCTTGCCTTCGAACTTTCCGTGACCGGGCGTGATGTCGATCAGCATGTGCTCGGCGGTGCCCTTGTCCGTGGCCAGCTCGGAGTCGAGGCGTATCGCCTTGGCGGCGTCGGGCGTGTCCGTCCGCTGCAGCCGGCCCGGATAGAGGGCCAGCACCCAGTCCTTCTCCCCCGTCTTGATGGCCCCGATCGTGTACTCGCCAGCGGGCAGGGTGAGCTTCTCGCTCTTCAGCTCCCCGGAGAGCTTGAGCACGGGCCGGCGCGGGGTCACGAACTCGCCCACCTTCGCGTTCTGGGCGTGCGTCTCGTTGGCGGGGGTCGTGTTGTAGATGATCGTCGCCTCGACCCCCTGAGGCAGCGTGGCCGTGACCGTCTTGTTGAAATGCGGGTGCGCGAGGGCGACGCTGGCGACGAGAGCGGCGGAGACGGCGAGGCTGACACGACGCTTCATGCTCTTCCTCCTCGACCGGGCGCGGTCAGGACGCATACATACTGCGTCCGGCGGCTCCCCGTCCAGTCGGCCTGCGACAAAGCGGAGGCGCGTTCCATGAGCAGGCGTCGGGACATCGAGATGCTGCCCTGTGGACGAAGCCGGCCGTACAATGGTCGTGGGATGAGAGCGTGACGGAACGCAGTGCCGCCCAGGTTGATCACCGGATCGATTCGCTCCTCGCGGAGGCGGAGGCCTATTTCATGGGGGAAGGTGGAGTCCACAGCGCCGCGGCCGCGATCGCCGCGCGCCTGGCCGAAGCCGGAATCGACTACGCCATCGCGGGCGCGATCGCGCTGGGTGAGCACGGATTCAAACGCCTCACCGTCGACGTGGACATCCTCATCCGGCGTGAAGGCCTCGATCGGTTCAAAGCGGAGTGGCTCGGGCGCGGCTACCTCGAGGTCCGGGAAGGAGGCAAGGCCGTCCGAGACACGATCAACGACGTCAAGATCGATTTCCTCCTCACCGGAGACTTCCCGGGCGACGGGAAGCCGAAGCCGGTTGCGTTCCCGGATCCGGGCGAGGCGGCCGTGGCCGGCGAGAAGTATCGGATCGTCTCCCTTCCCCGGCTCATCGAGATGAAGCTCGCTTCGGGCATGACGGCTCCCCACCGGCTCCAGGACCTCGCCGACGTCCTCCGTCTCATCGTGGCGGCGGATCTCCCCGCCGACTTCGGTACCCAGCTCGATCCCTACGTCCGCGACAAGTTTGCGGAGCTGTGGCTCGCCTCACGACATCCCGAGGACGACTACTGATCGCGAAGGGTCGGTGAGCTCGTGACCGCGATACCCGCGCCCAAGGAGATCGCCGCCGCCCTCGGGAAGCGGATCATCGGCCAGGGCGACGCCGTGCGGGAGATGGCGGTGGCCCTCGCCAAGAAGCTCGGCAGCCTCCGTGTCGGCAACATCCTCATGATCGGCTCCTCGGGCTCGGGCAAGACGACCCTGATGCGCGCGGTCGAGGACCTGCTCGCCGCCAATCCCGCGCTCGCCCTGCGCTCCACCGTGATCCGCGTCCACGCCAACGTGCTCGGCGAGGAAGCGGAGGAAGGCCACCCCGGGGAGAAGCTCCTGCGCCGGCTCCTCGAGCGGGCCCGACAGCAGCTGGGGACGGGGGCGTCTCTCGACACGCTGATCGCGCAGGCCACCCACGGGCTCGTGTTCGTCGACGAGGTCGACAAGATCCGCAGCGTGGTCGGAGGCCAGCCGAACATCCCCGGCATACGCGCCCAGGAGGCGCTCCTCACCCTCATCGAGAACGAGTCCGTCCCCTTCAAGCTGCCGGAATGGGCGGGGGCCGCCACCGTCAACATCGATTCGAGCGGCCTTCTCTTCGTGTGCGCGGGGGCGTTCGAAGGGCTCTACGACGCCGTCTTCAACCGCGTCACCACCGGGCGGGACAAGGGCGCGCTGAAGCCGGTGACCGTGGTCGAGGGGGGCCGGGTCCGTGAGGAGCTGCAGTTCTCGCTGCGCGACTGGCTCAAGAACGAGGACCTGTTCGAGTACGGCATCAGCCCCCAGTTCCTCTCCCGTTTCGACGCGGTGGTGCTCCTCCAGCCGCTGGGCGAGGAAGAGCTGCTGAAGGTCCTTCTCGAGGGCTCCGACTCCGGCGTGCGCCAATCCCAGGCCTATTTCGCGAGCCAGGGACTGAAGCTCGAGATCACCGCCGCCGCCTGCCGGCGCATCGCCAAGGAGGCGGCACGACAGCCGCGGCTCGGGGCCCGGGCCCTCAAGGAGGTCGTCCGGCGGGTGATGGCCCCTTTCGAGTTCGATCCGCGTTCCGCCGCGGGGGGGGCAGGAACGCTGCGGATCGACCTCCCGGAGGTCGAGAAGGCGCTCGTGACCTACCGCGGGGAAAGCGTCTCCGCGAGCACGAGCGCGGGGTGGGACAACGCGTTCCCCACTCCCGGCGAGGTCTGACCCGCAGGTCAGTACTTCGCGTAGACCGTCTTCGTCTCCGTGTAGAACTGCATGGCGGCCGGGCCCTGCTCGCGGGGGCCGAAGCTCGAGTCCTTCACTCCCCCGAACGGGATCTGGTACTCGATGCCGGCGGAAGGCAGGTTCACCATGATGACGCCCGCCTCCGCGCGCTGGACGTACTCGAGAGCGTGGGAGAGGTTCTTCGTGCAGATGGAGGCGGAGAGACCGAAGCGCACCTCGTTGGCCACGCGCACCGCCTGATCGAAGTCGTCGACCTCCAGCACGGTGAGGAGGGGGCCGAACACTTCTTCCTGCGCGAGGCGTGCCGCCGGCGACACCCCGGTGACGATCGAAGGCCGCACGAAGTGCCCGTGGGCGAAGGCGCCGTCGGTCAGGCGTTCTCCTCCGTACACGACCCGGCCCCCTTCGGATCGGCCGATCTCGAGGTACTTGAGCGTCGTCTCCAGCTGCGCGGCGTCGATGGCGGGTCCGAGGTGGGTGGCGGGATCGCGGGGATCGCCGATCTTGAGCGACCGGGTGCGCTCGACCAGCCGCTCCAGGAACGCCCCCACCACCGGCTTTTCCACGATGGCCCGGCTGGTCGCGGTGCAGCGCTGGCCCGTCGAGAAGAACGCTGCGTTCAGCACGCACTCCACCGCGTTGGCGAGGTCCGCGTCGCGCAGCACGATCGTGGGATTCTTGCCCCCCATCTCGAGCTGCACGCGGGCGAGCCGCGACGCCGCCCCCTGCGCGATCCCCCGCCCCGTCGCGTCCGAGCCGGTGAAAGAGATGGCGCGTACCTTCGGGTGGGCCACCAGGGGACCGCCCGCCGAGCCGCCCGACCCGGTGACGTAATTGAGCACGCCCCTGGGGAGACCGACCCCCTGGAGGATCTTCGCGAGGCGCAGCGAGGTGAGCGGCGCCTGGGAGGCGGGCTTGAAGACGACGGTATTCCCGCACACGAGGGCGGGGGCGATCTTCCAGGCCGGGATGGCGATCGGGAAATTCCAGGGGGCGATGAGGGCCACCACCCCCACCGGCTGGCGCACCGTATACATGAAGATACGCTCGCGCTCGGAGGGGATGACCTCGCCGCGCAGGCGTGAGCCCTCCCCGCCGAAGTACTCGAGGATCCGCACCGCCCGCGTGACCTCGCCCTTGGCCTCCCCGATGGTCTTGCCCTCCTCGCGGCTCAGGAGGTCCGCGATCTCCGCAAGCTGCGCTTCGAGCGCGCGCGACGCTTCCAGGAGGTAGCGGCCCCGGACGGGCGCGGGCGTCGCCGCCCAGCCCGGGAAGGCCCGGGCCGCCGCCGCCACCGCATCGTCCACGTCCTGGGCCTCGGAGGCCGCGAGCCGGCCCACCACGTCCCGCGTGTCGGCGGGGTTCAGGTCGTCGAACGTCCGCCCGCTCCGGGCCGAGTGCCACTCACCGTCGATCAGGTTCCCGTACGTCTCCGTCATCGTTCCCCCCCTGCTTCGCCTCAGGCGCCGCTTCGCACCTCGACCTCGCGATAGATCCGTGCCGCTTCCCTCCACGCGTGGGGCCGCTGCGGCTCGTACCGGCGCAGCCGCGCCGACCCTTCGAACAACCGGCGCCCCTCCGCGAGCGAGGCCACGTCCCCCGCCGCCACCGCCTGAACCAGCAGATTCCCGGCGGCGGTGGCCTCGACGGGACCGGCGAGCACCGGCCGCTCCGTGGCGTCGGCCGTGGCCTGGTTCAGGTAGTCGTTCCGCGCCCCGCCTCCCACCACGTGCACCCCCGGCACCGCCCGCCCGGTCAGCTCCTCCAGCGTTCGCAGCACCGAAGCGTAGCGCAAGGCGAGCGAGTCGAGGACGACCTTGGCCAGCATCACCGGATCGCCAGGCGGGTCCTGGCCCGTCTCCCGGAGGCGGTCCCGCAGCGCGGAGATCATGCTCGCGGGATTGAAGAAGCGTGGATCGTCGGGAAAGACGAATCCCACGAAACCGTCCACCGCCGCCACCCGCTCGAGGAGAGAAGCGAGGACGGGCCCCCCGCCGGCCGCGGCCTCCCATTCGCGACGGGACGACTCCAGCAGCCAGAGGCCCATCACGTTCTTGAGGAAGCGGACGGTGCCGAAGGCGCCGGCCTCGTTCGTGAAGTTGGCCCGCGCCACCGCTTCCCCGAGGAGGGGCGCCTCCCGCTCCACGCCGAGAAGCGACCACGTCCCCGAGGAAAGGAAGGCCCAGCCCGGCTGGAGCGGGGTGCCCGCCACCGCGCTCCCCGTGTCGTGGGTCGCGGGGGCGAGCACGGGGAGGGCGCCCACGCCCAGCTCGGCCTGGCGCTCCGGGCGCAGCCACCCCAGGGTCGCTCCCGCGGGCGCTATCTCGGGCATCAGGTCCCGGGGCAGGTCCAGCTGCCTGAAGAGCTGGTCGTCCCAGCGCCCCGTGCGCGCGTCCACGAGCTGGGTAGTGGAGGCATTCGTGAGCTCGCCGCTCACGGAGCCGCAGAGGTAGTGGTGGCAGAGGTCGGGGATCATGAGCAGGCGCGCCGCGCCCGCGGGGAGGCCGGCCCGCGCGTGGGCGAAGAGCTGGAAGAGCGTGTTGAACTGGAGAGACTGGATGCCGGTGCGGGCGAAGATCTCTCCGCGGGGGACCCGGGCGAAGACCTGCTCCATCACGCCGTCGGTGCGCTCGTCGCGATAGGCGATCGGCTCCTCGAGGAGCCGGCCCTCGCCGTCCAGCAGCCCGTAATCGACACCCCAGGAATCGACCCCGACCGAAGCCAGCTTCGCGCCGTGCTCGGCGGCGGCGGCCTTCGCCTTCCGGAGACCCTCGTCCAGGCCGCCGAGCAGGCGGCCGAAGTCCCAGCGGAGATGACCCTGCTGGGGGCGCGGCGCGTAGTGGAAGCGGTGGACCTCTTCGAGATGGACGCCGTCCGCGCCCACCCGCCCCACCAGGGCCCGGCCGCTGCCCGCGCCGAGATCGATGGCCACGCGGACGGGAGGGGGCGTCACCTTGTCCCGTCGCGATAGATCGATTCGATGCCTCGTGCCACCTCGAGGCCGATCTCGCCGGTGACCGTCGGCTCGCGGCCTTCGCGCACGGCCCCGACGAAGTCCTCGACGAGCGGCTGGTGGAGGTTGGGATGAGGTGGATGCCGCTCTTCACGCTCTCCTGCCGCGGTGACGATGCGGACGACGCCGGTGTTAAGCACCGCCACGTGCGCGGAGCCCATCGTGCCGAACAGCTCCACCGTGTCTCGACGCTCCTGGGCGGCGTGGGTGACTGCGAGCACGGCCGTCGCCCCCCCACGGAAGCGGAGCTCCGCGATACAGGTGTCCTCGACCTCGCGCTCCTTGAAGCGCACGCGAGCGGAGAGGCCGCGCGCCTCCTCGAGCGGCCCCAGGAGGTCGAGCAGGACCTCCACGCGGTGGCAGCCGAAGTCGGCCATCGGACCTCCGCCGGACTCGGAGCGGCGCAGGAGCCAGGCCCGCGGGTGCCCGGGGGCGGGATCGAAGGGCTCGAAGGCCTGCACCTGGGCGAGCACGGGACTCCCGATCTCCCCGGAGTCGAGGAGCGCGCGCAGACGCCGCACCACCGGGTAGTGGTGGCGGTAGTAGGCGACCCCGAGGCGGACGCGGTGCGCGCGGGCGGCCGCGATCATCCGCTCGCAGGCGGCGGGATCGAGCGCCATCGGCTTCTCGCAGAGGACGTGCTTTCCCGCCTCCGCGGCGGCCACCGCCTGCTCCGCGTGCAGGCGCACCGGCGTCGCCACGTAGACCGCATCGAGGCCGTCGTCGCGCACGAGCTCGCGCCAGCCCGCGTAGGAGCGGCTCGCCCCGTGGCGGGCCGCGAACTCCGCCGCGCGTTCGGCCTGGGCGCGGGCCACCGCCACGAGCACGCTGCCCGGCGCCCCGCGCAGGGCGGGGGCCACGCGCTTCTCCGAGATGTCGCCGCAGCCGATGAGCCCCCAACGGACCGGTGACGAGGGGCCTGGCCGGGGCATAGACCGTGACTTGTAGCCTCAATACCAGGGCCGTTCAAGGCCCCGGCTTCCGGCAGACCCGGCATCACCGGGAGCGATAGCCCTCAAAAGCGCGGCCACCATCGCCGGACGTGCCGGCAGTAGTGCTCGTACTCTACTCCTTCCAGATTGCGACCCCGGCCGGGGGAAGCTCGCGGGAGCCCACGAGCGGCGACGTGCCCGCGGGCAGGGGCGCCCACTGGGTGGTCGACGAGAAGTTGGAGGCGATCCAGAAGCCGTCCCGCCAGTCGACGAGGAGCTGGTCCGGGTAGTCCTCGATGGGAACGCCGGCTTCGCTGAACACGCGGCGGACGATCTCCTTCTCGAGGTCGCCCGAGAGCGTCTCCACCCCCACGTAGGTGACCGTTCCCTTTCCGAGCTTGCGGCGCACCGCCGTGGCTTCGCCCGCGTAGAACTGGTCCGCGTGGCGGGCGAGCACCGTCGTTTCCGGCCCCGGCTTCAGCACCTCCGCCCACACCCCCCACTCGTAGTCGCGGCCGGAGAGGGCGGACCGCACGCGGCCCGCATGCGGGGCGGGGAGGACGTCGTAGAAGGCTACGTCGGCCCCGATCAGGGTGCGGATGGGCGCCGCCCAGGGCCCCTCCCACAGGTGCCCGCGGCGATCCTTGGTCCCGGTGCGTAAGGACAAGAGCAGGTGGCCGCCCCCCTCCACGTAGGTCCTCCAGCGCGCCACCACCGCCTCGTCCACCAGCGGGTACGAGGGAGCGACGAGGAACGGGTAGCGCGTGAAGTCCTTGTCCTCGGTGATGACGTCCACCGGCGCGCCCGCGCTCTGGAGTGCGCGCTGGTACTTGAAGATGTGCTCCATCGTGTCCCAGCGCGCGGTCTGCGGATGGTTGTCCAGGTCGAGCCGGTTGTCGACGTTATAGAGGATGGCGGTGCGACGGGCCGCGTAGCGCGCGGGCGGCTTCGCCTCCTCGGGGCGGTGGGCGCGCAGCGTCCGGAGCTCCCGCATCGCCTGCACCCACTCCTCGCCGCCGCGGGAGAGCGTGACCCCGTCCGTCCCCACGATCCCGGCATGGAGCTGCTCGTTGCCGAAGAGCGGCTGGCGGTAGCGGTAGGTGCAGACGAGCTTCGCGCCCATGGCGAAGGCGCGGAGGATCCAGTTCCGCACCGCCCCCGGGTAGGGCTGCGGGTTCACCTCCCCCCAGTTGACCTGGCCGGGCTGCAGCTCCATGAGCCCGTGGCGGCCGTTGATCGCGCGCGCGAAGGCTCCCATGAAGGAGATCGCGGTCCCGTCTCCGAGCCGAAAGCCCAGGGGCCCGCGGTTCTCGTTGCCGTGCACGGGGTAGAGGGTCCACGTGACGATGTCCAGGTCGTCGGCGGAGAGCGGTGGGTAGACCTCCTTGTGAAGGTGCATGAAGTTCGTGGTCACCCACTGGTCCTTCGTGCCCTTGCGCAGCAGCTCGGCCTGGAAGCGGATGTAGTCCGCGGCTTCTTCCGCGAACCAGCGCTGGAAATCGAGAAGCGCGTGCTCGTTGATGCCCGCCACCAGCTCGTCCCGGTTCGGGATGTCGATCTCCGCGAAGTCGCCGTAGTTCTGGGACCAGAAGGAGTTGCCCCAGGCCGCGTTGAGCCGGCCGATGCTCCCGTAGCGGTCCTGGAGCCAGGCCCGGAAGCGGTCGCGGTCCGCCTCCGCGTAGGAGTAGACCCGCCCGTAGTGGCTGATCTCGTTGTCGATCTGCCAGCCCCAGACCGCGGGGTTCCGGCCGAAGCGCGCCGTCATCTCGGTGACGACCCGCTCGACGTAGTGCCGGTAGACCCCCGAGCTCCAGGTCGCGTGCTCGCGCGAGCCGTGGTTCATCCGCCGCCCCCGCGAATCGACCATCAGGATCTCGGGGTGCCGGCGCGACAGCCAGGCGGGCGGCGTAGCCGAAGGCGTGCACAGCACCACCTTCAGGCCCTGCTCGGCGGCAAGTCGGACGCTCGTCTCCAGCCATTCGAAATCGAAGCGGCCCTCCTCCGGCTCCATGAAGGCCCAGGCGAACTCCGCGAGGTGCACGAACTCGAACCCGTGGTGCTTGATGCTGGCGAGGTCGCGCGCCCACTGCTCCCGGGGCCAGGCTTCCGGGTAGTAGTAGACGCCGGCCGTCATCATGTCCGCGTCCGGAAAGTACGAAGGGCCCGCCCCCGCCGGGGTGGCCAGGCAGACCCCGGCCGCAAGGCCGGCCAGAAACCCGCGAAGGGCGTCGGGGGGCATCGGGGCCGCCTATCTTGGCCCTTCACTCGGGGTCGCGTCCATCGCCTTTCTCGTTCTCCTGCCGGAGCACGTGGGCGAGCTTGGGCCGGGCGAGGTCCTGCATGATTCTCTCGATCTCGTCCGGGCGCATGGGCACTCCCGCGAGCGCACCCATCTCGAGGGCGACACAGAGCAGGATCTTCCGGAGTCGTCGTCTTCGGTCCATCCGTTCTCGAGCTCCCGCGCCGCGGACGGAGAGCCGCGGCGAAACCGCATGAGATCCGAGGCCGTCCGGAGACGGCCGGGGGAAGCGGGTCTTGGGGATTACCCGAGAGGAGGCGCTCGCGAGCCGCCGGCTCGGACGAACAGGAAGGGGAGAACGGAGGCGGGGGCGGGCTCGGCCACCGGGACCGCGATGACGGCCCCGCGCAAGGGAAGGGCGCGGACGAGCACGCCGCAGACGAGGCCCGAGGCGGGAGTGAGGGCGGCGAGCAGCACCGCGGCCAGGCACAGAACGGCGATGAACCGGCCCTTGTGGAACACGCTCGACCTCACGTCGACGATAGCACGCCCCCCACGTCGATGTGGATCTTGCTAACCCGGCCGGGGTCGGCGCTCCACTCCGCGAGGGCCGCCCCTGCGTCCTCGAGCGTCACCACCCGGCTCACGAGCGACTCGCGGAGGACGGGGCTCTGCGCGAGCATGGCCGCCACCGCCACGAAATCCGGGGGAGTGGCGTTGCGCGTCCCCATGACGTCCAGCTCCTTCTGCACGAACGACTTCGTCCGGAGCGGCACGTCCTCCGGCGTGTAGCCGAGGAAGACCACGCGCCCGGCACAGGCCACCTCCTCCACCGCCGCCCGGACGGTGGCGGGCACTCCCACGGCGTCGATCACAACGAGCGGCCCGTCCCCGTCCGTCAGCTCCTGGAGCGCCCCGTGCAGGTCGCGTGACGTGGAGTTGACGGTGTCACGCGCCCCCACCCGGCGGGCGAGGTCCAGCTTGCGGTCTTCCACGTCGATCGCGATGACGCGTGCGCCGCGCCGGGCCGCGGCGGCGATCGCTCCCAGGCCCACGACCCCGCAGCCGAAGACGGCCACGTTGTCGCCGGCGGCGATCCGGGCGCGGTCCGCCGCGTGGTAGCCGACGGTGAGCGGCTCCACGAGGGCCATCTCGCCGAGGGAGAGCCCATTGCGGGTCAGGACCTTCTCCGCCCGGACCACGAGGCGCTCGGTCCCTGCCCCGTCGCACTGCACGCCCAGCGTCCGGTTGTCGCGACAGGTGTTGATGCGGCCCTGGCGACAGGCCGTGCAGCGTCCGCACGGGCTGTAGGGCACCACGAAGACGTGGGCGCCGGGGGCCAGGGACTCCGGCACCCCGGGGCCGCATTCCTCCACGATGCCGCTCAGCTCGTGGCCGGGGATGCGCGGGTAGGTCACCATCGGGTTGCGGCCGCGGAAGGTGTTGAGGTCGGTGCCGCAGAGGCCCACCACCGCCACCCGCAGCCTCACCTCTCCCGGGCCCGGGGACGGCTCCGGGATGTCGATCATCTCCGTCCGACCCGGCTCTACGATCTGCAAGGCCCTCATGGGCGCCCCCGATTGTCGAGGCGAGAGATCAGGCGCGCCCGCCCATCAGGGGAATCTGCGAGCCGCACCCCCGGTAGGGCCGGATCTGCTTGAACTTCTCCGGGTCGATCGAGGGGCCGGGTGCTTTGCAGTGCTCATCGAAGGCCTTGCGCAGGGCCGCTGAAACCTGCTCCTCGTTCATCTGCTGAAGGTCGCGGCGCTCGAGCATGAACACGAGCTTGCCATCCCGGAAGAGACCCATGCAAGGCGACGAGGGCGGATAGCCGGCCAGGTAGGCCCGGGCTCTTTCCACCGCGTCGCGATCGACTCCCGCGAAAACCGTGACGGACCGGTCGGGGATCACGGAGTGCTGCAGGGCGAGCATGGCGCCTGGGCGAGCCTGCCCGGCCGCGCAGCCGCAAACCGAGTTGACGATCACGAGGGCGCTCCCGGAGCCGGCGGCCAGGACCCGATCGACCTGCTCGGGGGTGGTCAGCGGCTCGACCCCCACCGCGGCGAGCTCCTGCCACATGGGGGCGACGGCTTCAGGGTCGTAGATCGGAGGTAGAGCCATTCGATTTGTCCTCTTTGGTTGATACAAGCGACTATTGTAGCGCCGATAACGAGTTCGTGCTTGCGTTATCGGGAGAATGAGCGTAACCTGATGAGTCCGTAATCCGCTTTTCTGAGTGCTGTCGACGCAATCCCACCCCAGACAGCTCACCAAAGCAGTCGATCGTCGGGAGGGAGGCCTCCGATGCAGGGCTTCGTGTCGGTCCGCCGGTACAGCGGCTTGGCATTGGTCGCCGCGCTGTCCGTCGTTTTCGTCGCCTGTTCCATCTTCATTCCATACGGTTTCCCCTGGATGGGCCTCGGCTGGGTGGGGGTGGCTCTCCTGGCTGCGCTCTGGGTGAACATGAGCTCGCGCCGCTCCGTCTCGCAGGTACTCGATGACATGGAAGCCGAGCCGGTGCCGGCGGTGGCCGTGAAGACGGGGCATCCCCCCGCCCGGATGCTGGCCCACCTGGCCGGGTTGGGCCTGTTGCCTGCCCTCCTGTCGGCAGGAACGCTCGATCCGGCGGCCAACCTGTCCGCGTGCAAGAGCGGGTGGTCGTCCTGCGACAGCACCCGGCTGACCCTGTCGGAGATGACGGAGGTGGCGAACGCCGACCACGCGCGGAACCTTTCGAATTGCCGGAACGGGCTGAGCGCCTGCGACAAATGGAAGCTCACCGACGCGGAAGCGACCGCGGTCGCCCTCGCCGGCTACGATCGCAACGTCTCGAACTGCAAGGCCGGCTTCGACCCTTGCGACCCGTCACGGCTCACCCGATCGGAAGCCCGCGAAACGACGGCGGCCGAGCACGAGCGACAGCTCTCCGATTGCAAGAACGACCTCGGACCCTGCGATCCGTCCACCCTCACCGAGTCGGAGGTCGCTCAAGTGGCGCGGGCCCGGCGCCAGCGCGCGGTCTCCAATTGCCGGGACGGCCTCGCCCCTTGCAACTACTCGGAGCTGACTCCCACCGAAACGAAGGAGGTGGCGCTCGCCGAGCGCCAGCGCAACGTCTCGCACTGCCGGAACGGCTGGGACGGGTGCGACCTCTCCAAGCTGACTGGGCGCGAAGCGGCCGAAGTGGACGCCGCGGTGCAGACGCGCAACATGTGGGATTGCCGGGAGGGTCGAGACGGCTGCGACTACTCCCTGCTCAGCAGAGCGGAAGCCCAGGTCCTCACCAGCGCCGAGCGCGCGCGCAACTACTCGGCGTGCCGGACGCGGCGTGGGTACTGCGATCGCTCGCGGCTCACCCCGGCCGAGCTCGCCTCCATCCCCCGGGAAGTCCAGTAAGCCTCGTCATAAGGAGATAGACAAATGAAAGTACGTCCGCTTCACGACCGCCTGCTCGTCCGCCGGATCGAAGAGAAGGAAACGGCCAAGGGCGGCATCATCATCCCCGACACGGCCAAGGAGAAGCCCCAGGAGGGCGAGGTCCTCGCCGTGGGCAACGGCAAGATCCTCGAGAACGGCACGAAGGTCGCCCTCGACGTCAAGGTCGGCGACAAGATCCTCTTCGGCAAGTACACCGGGACCGAGATCAAGATCGACGGCGAAGAGGTCCTGATCCTCCGCGAGGACGAAGTCCTGGCCGTGCTGGCGTAGTCGTTCCCCGAACACACTAGGAAGCAGGCAAGACAATGGCGAAGCAGATCACGTACGGCGACGAGTCCCGGCAGTCGATCCTGCGCGGGGTCAACCGCCTGGCCGACGCGGTCAAGGTGACGCTCGGCCCCAAGGGCCGGAACGTCGTCCTCGACAAGAAGTTCGGCTCGCCCCTGATCACCAAGGACGGCGTGACGGTGGCGAAGGAGATCGAGCTCAAGGAGCCCCTCGAGAACATGGGGGCCCAGATGGTGCGCGAGGTCGCGAGCAAGACCTCCGACGTGGCCGGTGACGGCACCACCACGGCGACCGTGCTCGCCCAGGCGATCTACCGCGAGGGCAGCAAGAACGTCACCGCCGGCGCCAACCCCATGGAGCTGAAGCGCGGCATCGAGAAGGCGGTGGCCGCCGTCACCGAGGAGCTGAAGAAGCTCAGCAAGCCGGTCAAGGGCAAGATGATCGCCCAGGTCGGCACCATCTCCGCCAACAACGACGAGACGATCGGCAACGATCATCGCCGAGGCCATGGAGAAGGTCGGCAAGGACGGCGTCATCACCGTCGAGGAAGCGAAGTCGATCGAGACGTCGCTCGAGGTCGTGGAGGGGATGCAGTTCGACCGCGGCTACCTCTCTCCCTACTTCGTGACCGATCCCGAGCGGATGGAGTGCGTGCTCGAGAACGCGCTCGTCCTCATCCACGAGAAGAAGATCTCCAACATGAAGGACCTGCTCCCGCTTCTGGAGCAGGTCGCGAAGCTCGGCCAGCCGCTGCTCATCGTGGCCGAGGACCTGGAAGGCGAGGCCCTGGCCACCCTGGTCGTGAACAAGCTGCGCGGCACGCTGCACGTGGCCGCGGTGAAGGCGCCCGGCTACGGCGACCGCCGCAAGGCCATGCTCGAGGACATCGCGATCCTCACCGGCGGCAAGGCCATCACCGAGGACCTCGGGATCAAGCTCGAGAACCTCAAGCTCGACGACCTGGGCAGGGCCAAGAAGATCACGATCGACAAGGACAACACCACGATCGTCGAAGGCGCGGGCAAGAAGAAGGACATCGAAGGCCGGGTCAAGCAGCTCCGCACCCAGGTCGAGGAGACGACCTCGGACTACGACCGCGAGAAGCTCCAGGAGCGGCTCGCCAAGCTCGTGGGCGGCGTCGCGATCATCAAGGTCGGGGCGGCCACCGAGACCGAGATGAAGGAGAAGAAGGCCCGCGTCGAGGACGCGATGCACGCCACCAAGGCGGCCGTCGAGGAGGGCATCGTGGCCGGGGGCGGTGTCGCCCTCCTGCGCTGCGTGAAGGCGGTGGAGGCCGTGAAGGCCACGGGCGACGAGGCGGTGGGCGTGAGCATCATCAAGCGCGCCCTCGAGGAGCCGCTCCGGCTGATCGCCGCCAACGCCGGCCACGAAGGGGCCGTGGTCGTGGGCAAGGTCCGCGAGATGAAGGCGGACGAGGGGTTCAACGCCCTGACCGAGAAGTACGAGAACCTGGTCGAGGCGGGCGTCATCGACCCCACCAAGGTCGTCCGCTACGCCCTGCAGAACGCGGCGTCCATCGCGTCGCTCCTGCTCACCACCGAGGCCATCATCTGCGAGATCCCCAGCGAGAAGTCGGAGAGCTCGATGGGCGGCGGCATGCCTCCGGGCGGCGGGATGTACTGATCGAGGCCAGCCCTACCCGGCGCGCAGGGCCACCATCGGATCGACGCGGGTGGCCCGGCGCGCGGGCAGGTAGGCGGCGACGAGCGCGGCGGCGGCGAGAAGTGCGCTGACCGCCGCGAACCCGGGGTTCCGCCGGAGCATCCGAACGCCGCCCGGACGCCTGGGTTTGATCCGTCCTGATAGACTCGGCCCGCTATCGTAGAGGCTATCCCCGGAGGACCCCGATGCCCCCGCCTCGCCTCGCCGCCGCCCTGCTCCTGGCCGCGCTCGTCGCGTCGCTTCCCGCCGCCGCCTCCGCCCAGCCCTACGTGTACACGCCTTCCCCGGAGAACCTGAAGGCCCGGCAGTGGTTCCAGGACGCCAAGTTCGGGCTCTTCGTGCACTGGGGCGTCTACAGCGTTCTCGCCGACGGCGAGTGGGTGATGAACAACAAGAAGATCAAGGTGGCGGAGTACGAGAAGCTCCCCGCCTTCTTCAACCCGATCGCCTTCGATCCCGCGGAATGGGTGGCCCTCGTCAAGGCGGCGGGGATGAAGTACATCACGATCACGAGCAAGCACCACGACGGCTTCGGGATGTGGGACTCCGGGATCTCCGACTGGGACGTGGTGGACCGCACGCCCTACGGGAAGGACATCCTGAAGATGCTGGCCGACGAGTGCCGGAAGCAGGGGATCAAGCTCTTCTTCTATTACTCGCAGCTCGACTGGCACAACCCCGACTACTTCCCGCGCGGGCGGACGGGACGGGACGCGGGGCGTCCGGAGAAAGGGGACTGGCTCCGCTACCTCGACTACATGGACGCGCAGCTCAGGGAGCTGCTCACCGGGTACGGGCCCATCGGCGGCATCTGGTTCGACGGCTGGTGGGACAAGCCCGACGCGGACTGGCGCCTCGCCCGGACGTACTCCCTCATTCACGAGCTCCAGCCCGCGGCCCTCCTCGGCGCCAACCACCACCGGCGGCCCTTCCCGGGCGAGGACTTCCAGATGTTCGAGAAGGACCTGCCTGGCCAGAGGACTTCGAGCTTCAACGAGGAGTCCGAGATCGGCGAGCTCCCCCTGGAGATGTGCGAGACCATGAACGGGGCCTGGGGCTTCAACCTCCTCGACACGCGCTACAAGAGCACGAAGGACCTCGTGCAGCTCCTCGTGCGCGCGGCCGGGTACGACGCGAACCTCCTGCTGAACGTCGGCCCCATGCCCAACGGGAAGATCCAGCCCGAGTTCACGTCGCGCCTGCGGGAGATCGGCGAGTGGCTCGCCCGCAATGGCGAGTCGGTCTACGGCACGCGCGGGGGGCCGATCACGCCGCGGCCCTGGGGGGTCACCACACGCAAGGGGGACAGGGTCTACGTGCATCTTCTGGACTGGCCGGACGGGGCTCTGATACTTCCCCGGTTTCCCCAGACAGTGAACAAAGCGTACCGGCTCACGGACAACACGCCAGTGACCGTCACTTCCGCGCCGGATGGGACGGTTCTGAAGCTCGGGCCCGCGCGCGATCCCTTCGATACAGTGATCGTCCTGGAGTTAACCTCGAAATGAAGACCGGCGCACCGCGGGCCCTCGTGACTGGCGGCGCCAGTGGCATCGGCAAGGCCACGGCGCGCCGGCTCGCCGCGGACGGGGCGAGCGTCGTCATCGCCGATCTCGACCGGGATCGGATCGACGGAGCGGTTGGCGAGCTGTCGTCGGCGGGCGCCGTGTCCGGCCTGCTCATGGACGTGACCGACGAAGCGCAGGTGGAGGACGGGATGCGCGAGGCGGCCCGGCGCATGGGCGGCCTCGACATCCTGGTCACGTGCGCGGGGGTCACGCACCCGGGCACGGCCTGGGAGACCTCGCTTCCGGACTGGGAGCGCGTCCTGCGCATCAACCTGACCGGCACGTTCCTCTGCGTGCGGGCGGCCGCCCCTCTCCTGATCGCGCGGGGCTGGGGGCGGATCGTGATGATCGCCTCGATCACGGGCTCCCACGTATGGTCGGAGCGCGCCGCCTACGCCGCCTCCAAAGGGGGGGTGATCGCCTTCGCGAAGTCGTGCGCGGCCGACCTCGCGCCCCACGGGGTCACCGCGAACTCCGTCTCCCCCGGTCCCATTGCCACCCCGCAAACCGCGGACCTGCACTCGGCGGATGTCCGCCAGCGCGTCCGGGACCGGACCCCGATGGGCCGCTACGGGACGCCCGAGGAGGTGGCGGACGTGATCGCCTTTCTCTGCTCGGAAGACGCGCGCTTCGTGACCGGGCACGACCTGCGCGTGGACGGCGGGCTCACCGCCGCCGCGATCCTGCTCGGCCGCAAGGGCCCCTGAGGCCACCGGCCGAAAAGAGGGGGACGTCGCCCGTCGACCCTTGCGCCCTCCACCCGGCGTGGGCTAGGATTTTATTGCTCATGCAACTATTGCCAGAGCAAGAGCCTCTCGGCCTCCTCATCGCCGCCACCCGACGGCGGATCAAGCAGACCGTGGGCCGCCACCTGCACCCGCACCGGCTGAGCCCCCAGCAGTTCTGGTTCCTGGTGGCCATCTTCGAGCACCAGGGATGCTCGCTGCGGGAGGTCGCGGAGCGCCTGCGGGTCGACCCGCCCACGGCCTCGCGCGTGGTGGCCGCGCTCGTGCGCCGCAAGCTCGTCGAGGTCCAGGAGAACCGCTCCGACCGGCGGCGGTGCCACCTCGGCCTGACCTCCGCCGGGCTCGCCCGGGCGCGGCAGGTCCATCCCCTCGCCCGCCGGGTGCGGGGTGCGATCGAGGAGGGTCTGAGCAGCGACGAGAAGAGAGCCCTGCGGGGGCTCCTGCGCCGGGTGATCGCCAACATGGAGCGGTTCGTCCCCGTCCTCGCGGCCGCGCTCGCCCTCCTCGGAGGGGCGTGCTCCGATCGGGCTCCGGAACGCTCGTCCCCGGCCGTCCCCGTGGTCGCGGCCACCGCGGTCACGAAGGACGTCCCCGTGCAGGTCCAGGCCGTGGGCGCGGTGGAGGCGTTGTCGACGGTGTCGATCAGGCCCCAGGTGGGCGGCGTCATCACCGCCGTGCACTTCCGGGAAGGGGCGGACGTGAAGGCGGGGGACCTGCTCTTCACGATCGATCCCCGTCCCTTCGAGGCCGCGTTGCGGCAGGCCGAATCCATGCTGGCCAAGGACGAGGCGAGCGCCCGCAACGCCCAGCTCGAGGCGGAGCGGGGCAAGTCGCTGTTCGAGGAGGGCATCCTCCCCAAGGAGCAGCACGACCAGCTCCGCTTCGCCGCCGACTCGCTGGAGGCGGCGGTGCGCGCGGACCAGGCGGCGGTGGACAAGGCGCGGTTGGACCTAGAGTACTGCACGATCCGTTCGCCCCTCGACGGGCGGACGGGAAGCCTTCTCGTGAACCGGGGCAACCTCGTGAAGGCCATCGACGGCGGGCCCCTCGTCGTCATCAACCGCACCGACCCCATCTACGTCTCGTTCGCGGTCCCCGAGGCGCGCCTCGCGGCGATCAAGGCCGCCCGCGCCACCGGTAAGCTCGAAGTCCAGGCGATCGTGACGGGGGAGGAGGACCGGCCAGTCCTCGGCGAGCTGAGCTTCCTGGACAACGCGGTGGACAAAGCCACGGGCACGATCCGGATGAAGGCCACCTTCACGAACCGGGAGAGGCGCCTCTGGCCCGGACAGTTCGTGAAGGCGAGGCTCCGGCTCGCCACGCGGGCGGGGGCCGTCGTCATCCCCTCCCAGGCGGTCCAGGCCGGTCAGTCCGGCAGCTTCGTCTTCGTGATCAAGCCCGACCTGACCGCGGAGATGCGGCCGGTGGAGGTGGTGGGAGACAGCGAAGGCGAGGTCGTGGTCGAGAAGGGGATCGCGGCCGGCGAGCGCGTGGTGACGGACGGCCAGCTCCGCCTCGTGCCGGGGGCGAAGGTGGAGCTGAAGGAGGCCCGCTCGTGAGCATCGCGGAGATCTTCATCCGCCGTCCCGTGGCCACCGCCCTCGTGATGCTGGCGATCCTGATCTTCGGAGTCGCCGGCTATCGCCTCCTGCCCGTCAGCGACCTGCCGAACGTGGACTTCCCCACGATCCTGGTGAGCGCGAGCCTGCCCGGGGCCAACCCGGAGACGATGGCTTCGGCCGTGGCCACCCCGCTCGAGCGCCAGTTCTCGACGATCGCCGGCCTCGACTCCATGAGCTCGAGCAACACGCTCGGGATCACCCAGATCACCCTCCAGTTCAACCTGTCCCGGGACATCGACGCCGCGGCCCAGGACGTCCAGGCCGCGATCGCCAAGACCGCCTCCCAGCTGCCTCCGAGCATGCCCACCCCGCCCGTCTACCAGAAGGTGAACCCCGCCGACCAGCCCGTCCTCTACCTCGCGCTGCGGTCCCCGAGCCTGCCCCTGTCGCAGGTGGACGAGTACGCCCAAACGCTCATCGCCCAGCGCGTTTCGATGGTGAGCGGGGTGGCCCAGGTCCAGGTGTACGGGTCACAGAAGTACGCCGTGCGCGTACAGCTCGACCCGATGGCCCTGGCCTCGCGGGGAATCGGGATCGACGAGGTCTCGGCCGCGGTCCAGAAGGCGAACGTGAACCTCCCCACGGGGACGCTCTACGGCAAGCACGAGGCCCTGACCGTGGAGGCGAACGGACAGCTCACGGAGGCCGCGGAATACCGGCCGATCATCGTGGCCTACCGCAACGGGGCGCCCGTCCGGCTGCAGGACCTGGGACGCGTCATCGACAGCGTGGAGAACGACAAGGTCGCGTCCTGGTTCGGCGACGCCCGCTCGATCGTCCTCGCCATCCAGCGCCAGCCGGGCACGAACACGGTGGACGTGGTGGACGGGATCAAGGCGCTCCTGCCGACCTTCCGCTCGCAGATGCCCGCCTCCGTCGACCTCGACATCCTCTACGACCGTTCGGAGTCGATCCGGAACTCCGTGAACGACGTGAAGTTCACGCTCACCCTGACCGTGGCGCTGGTGGTGATGGTGATCTTCCTCTTCCTGCGCAACGTCTCGGCCACGGTGATCCCGAGCCTGGCCCTGCCCATGTCGATCGTGGGCACGTTCGCGGCCATGTACCTGCTCGGCTACAGCCTCGACAACCTCTCCCTGATGGCCCTCACCCTCTCCGTGGGCTTCGTGGTCGACGACGCGATCGTGATGCTCGAGAACATCGTGCGGCACATGGAGAAGGGGGAGGCCCCCCTCGCGGCCGCCCTCAACGGGTCGAGGGAGATCGGCTTCACGATCGTGTCGATGACGCTCTCCCTGGTCGCGGTCTTCCTGCCCGTCCTGTTCATGGGGGGGCTGGTGGGCCGGCTCCTCCACGAGTTCGCGGTGACGATCTCCGTGGCCATCCTGGTCTCGGGCTTCGTGTCCCTCACCCTCACCCCGATGCTCTGCAGCCGCTTCTTGCGGCCGCACGGGGAGGGGACGCACGGGGCGGTTCTACGCGGCTTCGGAGCGGGTGTTCCAGGGCGCCCTCTCGGGCTACCGACGCAGCCTCGACCGCGTGCTGCACTACCCCCGCACCACGATGGCGGTGTCGGGAACCCTGCTCGCGCTCACCGCCTGGCTCTTCGTGGCCATCCCCAAGGGCTTCCTGCCCAACGAGGACACCGGCCAGATCTTTGCGGTGACGGAGGCGGCGCAGGGGATCTCGTTCGAGTCCATGGTCCAGCACCAGCGCGCATTGGCCGCGATCGTGCTCCAGGACCCGAACGTGCTCGCCTTCTCCTCGAGCATGGGTGCGGGCGGGCCGAACGCGGCCGGCAACTCGGGCCGGTTGTTCATGCGGCTGAAGCCCCGCGCCGAGCGGAAGCTCTCGGCGGACGAGGTCATCGAGGAGCTGCGGCCGAAGCTCGCCCAGGTCCCGGGCATCCGGGTCTTCCTCCAGAACCCGCCCCCCATCCGCATCGGCGGCCAGTTCACGAAGAGCCTCTACCAGTTCACGCTCCAGAGCCCGGACACGAACGAGCTGTACCGGAGCGCGCCCAAGCTCGAGGCGCGCCTCCGCGAGCGGCCCGGGCTCCAGGACGTGACGAGCGACCTCCAGATCCGGAACCCCCAGGTCAACGTCGAGATCGACCGTGACCGGGCGACCACGCTCGGCGTGACCGCCGAGCAGATCGAGGACGCCCTCTACACCGCCTACGGCAACCGCTGGATCTCCACGATCTACGCCCCCAACAACGAGTACCGCGTGATCATGGAGCTCCTGCCCGAGCACCAGCGGGACATCGCGGACCTGTCGCTCCTCTACGTCCGCTCTTCGAGCGGGCCGCTCGTGCCCCTGGACGCGGTGGCCCGCCTCACGCGCAGCGTGGGACCGCTCTCCGTCAACCACCTCGGCCAGCTCCCCGCGGTCACGCTCTCGTTCAACCTGAAGCCGGGGATCGCTCTGGGACCCGCGGTGGCCGAGGTCGAACGCGAGGCGCGCGCCGTCCTGCCCTCCACCGTCGTCTACAGCTTCCAGGGGACGGCCCAGGCGTTCGAGGCCTCGATGCGCGGCCTCGGCTGGCTCCTGCTCCTGGCCATCCTCGTCATCTACATCGTCCTCGGCATCCTCTACGAGAGCTTCATCCACCCCCTCACGATCCTCTCCGGCCTCCCCTCCGCCGGGTTCGGGGCCCTCGTGACCCTGATCGTCTTCCGGGAGGACCTCAGCCTCTACGCGTTCGTGGGAGTGATCATGCTCGTGGGCATCGTGAAGAAGAACGCGATCATGATGATCGACTTCGCCCTGGAGGCCGAGCGCAAGCAGGGCAAGAGCCCGACGGAGGCGATCTACGAGGGCTGTCTCGTCCGCTTCCGGCCGATCATGATGACGACGATGGCCGCGCTCATGGGCACGCTGCCCATCGCGCTCGGCTTCGGGGCGGGGGCAGAGTCGCGGCGGCCCCTGGGCCTCGCGGTGGTGGGCGGCCTCCTCTTCTCCCAGCTCCTGACCCTCTACATCACCCCCGTCTTCTACGTCTACATGGCGTCTTTCCAGGGGTGGCTGCGCACCCTCGGCCGGCGCCCGCCGGCTGAGCCCGTGTTGCCGTTCGAGCCCCCCGCCGAGGCCGCCTTCCGGCGGCGCTGAAGATCTCCGCTCAGCCCAGGACGAGCTCGAGGCTGGTCACGGACGTCGGGGGGAAGCGGTAGGCGAAGGCGGAGCCGCTCGCGGCCAGGGGCTGCCGCTTCGGCTCGACGGCCCGCGGGTCGTCGAACGTGTTGCCGCGGTGCACGTCCGCGGCGGTCAGGGTCACCGCCTCCGCGGACTTCACCCGGCCGCCCCGCAGAGCGATCTCCGCGTCGCGGGCCTCGCGCAGGCTGGGGTTCGTGACGGTGAGGAGCAGGCGATCCCCCTTCACCGAGGCGGAGCCATTCAGGCCGTAGATCGAGGCGGGCTGGCCGTTGCGGGTGTACGGCACCCGCGGCGCCGCGAAGAGCGCCCGCACCGACTCCGCTCCCTGGTGCGGCGCGTACATGTCGAAGACGTGGTAGGTCGGGGTCAGGCAGAAGCGGTCCTCGTGCGCGAGGAACAGCGACTGGAGGCAGTTGACGAGCTGGGCGATGTTGCCCATCGCCACCTTCTCGGGGTGGCGCTGGAAGGTGTCCAGGGTGAGGCCGGCCACGAGGGCGTCGCGCATCGTGTTCTGCTGCCCGAGGAGGGCTTCCGCGAAGGGCTCGGTGCCCGGGGAGTGCCAGGCCCCCCACTCGTCCACCACGAGCTTCACGCGGTGCGCGCGGTCGGTCTCGCCCATCACGGCCCAGTGGGACGTGATGAGGGACTCCATGAGGTCCGCCTCGGACAGCAGCTCGTGGTACTGCTCGTCGTCGAAGACGAGCGCGTCCGACTTGCCCTTGAACCAGTCGGTGGTGCGCCCCCCGCTCGTGTTCCACGAATAATGATGCAGGGCCCAGCCCCAGAGCGGCCCGCGCCCCCCCCATTTCGAGAAGAAGCCGCGCGTCCAGTCGAGGTTGCCGCCGTTCGGCCCGGAGGCGATGAGCAGCGGCTCTTCCTTCCAGCGCGGCTGCCAGGCCGCGAAGCGCCGGTACTCCACCGCGTACTCCTCGGGGCTGAAGTTCCCGCCGCAGCCCCACGACTCGTTGCCCACTCCCCAGTACCTGACGTTCAGGGGCTCGCGCTCGCCGTCGGCCGCCCGCTGGTCGGCGAGACTGGTCGTCCCCGCCGGGGAGTTGCAGTACTCGATCCACCGCCAGAAGTCCTGCGCGGTCAGGCTCCGCAGGTTGGCCCCGATGTAGGGCTGGGCGCCCACCCGCCGGCAGAAGCGCGCGAACTCCACCGTCCCGAACCGGTTCGGCTCGTAGATCTGGGGCCCCGTTGCGGAGGCGCCCTTCGGCCATTCCCGGGCCGCGATCCAGAAATTCGTCCGGCGCGGGCGGCGGTCAGCGGGACCGGTGCCGTCGCGCCAGTCGTACTGGTCGGCGTAGCAGCCGCCCGGCCAGCGGATCACCGAGGGGTTGATCTTGCGGAGCCGGTCGACCAGCTCCTTGCGCAGCCCGTCCACGTTGGGCACCCGGGAGTCCTCGCCCACCCAGATGCCGTCGTAGACCACGCCCCCCAGGTGCTCGACGAAATGGCCGTAGATCTCGGGGGCGATGCGACCCAGGCGCTCGCCGAGCAGGACCTCGACCCGGGAGTCGGTGGCGCGCGCGGTGGTCTGGGCCCGGCCGATCCTTTCCCGACCCGTCAGCCAGAAAGCGCCCGCCGCCGCCGCTCCCCGGAGGAATCGCCTCCGCCCCTGGCTCATCCCCGCCTCCGCCCGCGCTTCTCCACTCCGCGCGCGGGCGAGACTATGCTCGCGACCTCCGGCCGTCAAACGAGCCTGCCGGTCCGTGCTACGCTCCCGCCCGTTCCTAGAGGACACGCCATGCTCCTGGTCGCCGCCCCCCCGCCCCCGAAGGAAGTCGACCTCGCCCGCACCTACGACGCGATCGTCGTGGGCTCCGGAGCCGCGGGAGGCATGGCCGCCCACGTGCTCACCACCGCCGGCCTCGAGGTCCTCATGCTCGAGGCGGGCAAGCAGCTCGACATCGAACGCCGAGCTCAAGTCGATGGAGTGGCCGTACGACCATCCCCGTCGCGGGGAGATGCCCTACGACCGCCACGCGCTCGGCCAGAACGAGTACACGTTCCGGCCGCCCCCCTACGCCCCCAAGGACAGCCCCTACTCCAAGGTCCATTCCTACGTGCAGGGCTGGGGCGGCACGCGACTACTCGCAAGAACCTCGTGGTGGACGAGAAGGAGCACCCCTACACCGGTACGAAGCTACGCGTGGGTGCGGTCGCGCGCGGTCGGGGGGAAGACCAACATCTGGGGACGCCTCGCCCTCCGCCTCTCCGACTACGACTTCAAGGCAAAGAGCCGCGACGGCTACGGCGAGGACTGGCCGATCTCCTACGCGGACCTCCAGCCCTACTACGACAAGGTCGACCTCTACCTCGGCATCGCGGGCCACCCCGAGGGCCTGCGACTACCTGCCGGACAGCATCTTCCAGCGCACGACGCGCCTCAATCCGGCCGAGGTGCGACTGCGGGAATCCCTCGAGAAGAGCGGCCGCGTGCTCACGCCCTACCGGGCCGGAGTGACCACCGACGGGCTGAAGCACAACAAGTACCGATCGCGCTGCTTCGGCCGGGGCGCGTGCGGCCGGCGCGCCGGCGGCTGCGACATCCATGCCGCCTTCGACTCCCCCACCGGGCTCATCTACCCGGCCCAGGACACGGGCCGGCTCACGCTACGCCCGAACGCGACCGTGCGGGAGGTGACGCTCGATCCGGCCACGGGTCGCGCTTCGGGCGTCGTCTTCGTCGATACCGACTCCGGCCAGACCCTCGACCGCGAAGGGGAGGGTGGTGGTGCTGGCAGCTTCCACGCTCGAGTCGACGCGCCTCCTGCTGCTCTCCCGCAGCCCGCAGCACCCGAACGGCCTCGGCAACTCCAGCGGCCACCTCGGCCACAACTTCTGCGAGCACGTGATGGGCCCCTCGGTGGTGGGCCTCGTGAAGGAGCTCGTGGGCAAGCCGCGCACCCTCGACGACGGCCGACCCGGGGGCTTCTACATCGCGCGCTACCGGAACCTGAAGGACAAGCAGCCCGGGTTCCTGCGCGGCTACGGCTTCGAGGGGAGCAGCGGCACCCGCATGCTACCCCGGCTACGCCGACGACACTCCGGGGTTCGGATCCTCCTGGAAGAAATCGGTGCGCGATCGCGTGGGGGCCTTCATCAGCATGGGGGGATTCGGCGAGGTACTGCCGCGCTACGAGAGCTTCGTGGAGCTCGACCCCGAGGTGGTGGACCGCTGGGGCATCCCCGTGTTGCGCTTCCACTACGAGTTCTGCGACAACGAGAAGCGGATGTGCGAGGACATGGTGGAAACGTCGCGGGAGATGTTCGAGGAGGCAGGGGTCGAGGTGATCGGCCAGCGCAAGATCATGCTCCCCGAAGGCTGGTCGATCCACGAGCTGGGGACGGCGCGGATGGGCGACGACCCGAAGACGTCCGTGCTGAGCCCCTTCCAGCAGTCGCACGACGTGCGCAACCTGTTCGTGGTGGACGGCAGCAGCCACGTGAGCGCGTCCTGCCAGAACCCGACCTGGACGATCATGGCCCTGGCCTGGCGCTCCTGCGAGTACCTGGCCGAGCAACTCAAGAAGGGGGAGCTGTGAAGCTCGATCGACGTGAGGTCCTGAAGATCGCCGCGGGCGCCGCCCTGGCTCGTCCTGGCCTCTCCGTCCTGCCCGCGGAGGCGGCGGCGGCGCCGCTCCCGGCCGGGCGATTCTTCGACGGGAAGGAGCTGGCCCTGCTGGACGCGCTGTCGGAGACGATCCTGCCCGCCGATGCCCATTCCCCGGGGGCGCGCGCCGCGGGAGTTGCCGCCTTCCTCGACGCACAGCTCGCGGAGAAGGACCCCAAGATTCCCGCCTTGGCGGAAGAGCGGCAGGCCGCCCGCGAACACATCGCCGCGCTGGATGCGCTGTGCCGGGAGATGCACGGTGCGGGGTTCCTGGAGGCGTCTGCGGCGCAGCGAAACGCCGTCTTCGGCCGCGCCGCCGAGGGCGAACGCGAGCCGAAGACGGGTCCTGAGAAGGCCTTCAAATGGGTGAAGGAGCAGACGGTCTTCGCCTACTACACCTCGAAGATCGGCATCCACCAGGAGATGGAGTACAAGGGGAACACCGCGATCATGGAGTTCGTGGGAGAGGTGCCGAAGTAGTCCGGGTGACGCGGCGCGTTGACGCCCCCGGACGAGGACCTATAATCCCCGCGAATTCATGATCGGCATCGACCGCGAGCGCAAGCCGGCCGACCTCGTCCCCGGCATCGAACGGCTGTTCGCGCTCTCCGCACGGAAGATCAAGTCCCTCGAACAGGCCTGGAACCCTGCCGACGGCTCACCCGTCTTCACGGTCGAGGGCCGCTACTGCGCCCGCGGCTGGACGGACTGGACGCAGGGCTTCCAGTTCGGGGCCGCCCTCCTGCAGTTCGACGCCACCGGCGAGCGCGAGTTCCTCGACCTCGGCCGGTCCCGCACCGTGGAGCGCATGGCCCCGCACCTCACCCACATGGGCGTGCACGACCACGGCTTCAACAACGTCAGCACCTACGGCGCCCTCTGGCGCCTCGCCCGCGAGAGGCGCTTCGAGGCAAGCGAATGGGAGCTGCGTTTCTACGAGCTGGCCCTGCAGGCGAGCGGCGCGGTGCAGGCCCGGCGCTGGACCCGCATCCCCGGAGGCGGGTTCATCCACTCGTTCAACGGCGCTCACTCGCTGTTCGTGGACACCATGCGCTCGCTGCGCGCGCTCGGCGCTGGCCCACCTCCTCGGCCATCGCCTGGTCGAGGAGCAGGACGCGCAGGTCAGCCTGCTGGAGCGGCTCGTCCAGCACGCCCGGGCCACCGCGGAGTGCGAGCGTCTACTACGGCCGCGGCCGCGACCATTACGACGTGCGCGGACGCGTGGCCCACGAGGCCCTCTTCAACGTCGCCAACGGAACGCTACCGGGGCCCGAACAGCCAGCAGGGCTACTCCCCCTTCAGCACCTGGACGCGCGGCCTCGCCTGGGCGATGCTCGGCTTCGCCGAGCAGCTCGAGTTCCTTGCCGCTCTCCCCGAGGGCGCGCTCGATTCGTCGGGCGGCCGGGCCGCGGTCGAGGGCTTCATGCTCGAAGCGGCGCGGGCGACCTGCGACTTCTACCTGGACGGCGCGGCGGCCGCGGACGGCATCCCCTACTGGGACACCGGCGCTCCCGGGCTCGCAGCGCTTGGCGACTGGGGCGGCGCGCCCCGCCGATCCCTTCAACGATCACGAGCCGGTGGACAGCTCGGCGGCCGCGATCGCCGCCCAGGGCCTGCTCCGGCTGGGGCGGCACCTGGGCGGACGGGGCGAGGACGGCAGCGCGATACACGCAGGCCGGTCTCCGGGTGCTCGACACCCTCCTCGACGAAGCCGGCCCCTACCTGAGCCGGGATCCCGCCCACCAGGGGCTGCTGCTGCATTCCGTCTACCACTGGCCCAATGGCTGGGACCACGTTCCCGAGGGGGCACGAACCCCGCGGGGCGAGTCGAGCCAGTGGGGCGACTACCACATCCGCGAGGCCGCCCTCTACGTCCAGCGCCTCGCTCGCGGCGGCCCGTACCTCGCCTTCTTCGGGCCCCGGTGAGGCGCCGGTGACCGCAGGAGGCACTATCGGGAGAGGTCGTCGCGTGGCCGTGGTCACGGGGGGGACGCGCGGGATCGGGCTGGGGGTGGCCCGGGCCCTCGCCCGGGAGGGCTGGGACCTCGCGCTAGGCGGCGTACGCCCCGAGGAGGCGGTCAACGACGTCCTCGACGGAGCTCCGGAGCACCGGCGTCGAGGTTCTCTACGGCGCGGGAGACGTCGGCCGGCCCGAGGATCGCGCGCGCTTCGTCGCGTCCGTGGTCTCGCGCTTCGGCGCGATCGACGCCCTCGTGAACAACGCGGGGCGGGCGCCGCGCGTGCGCGCCGACCTGCTCGAGGCCGGCGAGGAGAGCTTCGAGGAGCTCCTGCGCACGAACCTCCAGGGCCCGTACTTCCTGACCCAGCACGTGGCCCGCCTCATGCTCGAGCGGAAGAAGGCGGACGAGGCGGCGGGGGCGGGCCATCGTGTTCGTGACCTCCGTCTCCGCGGAGTTGGCCTCCCCGAACCGCGGCGAGTACTGCGTGAGCAAGGCCGGCCTCTCCATGGCCGCGCAGCTCTTCGCCGCGCGTCTGGCCGGCGACGGCATCCCGGTCTACGAGGTGCGGCCGGGGATCATCGCCACCGACATGACCGCGGCCGTGCACGAGAGCTACGACCGGCGCATTGCCGAGGGCCTCGTTCCCGAGCGCCGCTGGGGGACGCCCGAGGACGTGGGGCGCGCAGTCGCGACCCTTCTCCGGGGCGACCTTCCGCACGCCACGGGCACCGTCATTCGCGTGGACGGCGGCCTTTCCATCCCGAGGCTCTGAAGCCTCCAGAAGGCCGTTCCGGACCTCAGCGAAGCGGCAGCGCGGTGGACAACAGCTCCGCCACGAAGTGGTGCCCTCGTGCGTTCCAGTGGCTGTCCTCGGGCGCGTAGAGGATCTGCCCTCTCGCCGCGGCGGTGCGCATCGGTTCCGTCAGGTCGAGCAATGGAAGGCCATCTCGGGAGCAGAACGCCTCGAAGCGGGCCTCGAGGTCCCACAGGTGCCAGGCCCCGCAGGGGCTGCATTCGGGGAATTCACAAAGGCTCCCGTAGACGCGGAACTTGCTCGGGACGAACACGAGCCGGAGGGTGATGTCCTTCTCGCGGAGGAGCGCGGCGCCCCGGAGCAGGGCCTCCTTGGCTCTCGCGAAACGCTGTTCCTCGTACGCGTCAAAGGACAAGGCGGCATCCCGATAGAAGTAGAGCTTGACCACCGCTCCCCCCGGATCCCGGAAGAGCCCGAAGCTCGGCGCGCTCACCGGCACCAGGGGGTCGAGCGCCCGGCGCAGCAGCAGGAAGGCGTTCCGCGACAGAGAGGCCTCCGGAAAGGCGTGGAGGTCCATCCCCCATCGCCGTGCGCTCGCGTAGTCGCCGTGCTGGCGCAGGTAGGCTATCGCGTTCTCATAGGTTTCGTCGTCGTACAGATCGTTGCCTTCGTAGAAGAACCAGGCCACGGCCCGCGGTCGCAGCGGCAGCGCGTAGAGCCGCAACACCTCCAGCTCCTGGAGCGTGCCGTAGCCGGAACGGCCGAGGTTCCGGACGCTCCGGCCGGAGATCCCCTCGAGCTGCTCCGCGGCGGTCTCCTCGTCCGATACGTAGGCACCCTCGACGAACGAATCCCCCAGCAAGACGACGTCGGTCCGCTCCTGATCGTTCCGGTTGCGGAAGCCCCAGGCGTCGGTGGTGAACGAGAGCGCGTGGGGCGCTCGCACCGGCAGGTTGAATGCGACCGCCATGTCGCTGCGCGGCCTTCCCGACCAGGTGACGTGGGGCGACCTCGACCAGGCCAGCACCGGATCGCTGACGAAGCTCGTCGCGGGGCCCCTCCATTCACCGCTCGCGACGCTCCACACGCGGCCGTAGTCGACGAGGCCGAAGAGGGCGGGCAGCTCGCCCATCAGGACGAGCGCCAGCAGGGTCAACGTGGTCGCGGCCGCTCGCAGCGGGACGAGTCGCGGAGAGCGCGTGACGAGGGCACTCGAGGCGAAGCCGGCTGCATAGGTGAGGAGAAGAGCGAGCGCCACCCCGACGTCGCTGAGCCGACCGGCCCATGGCCGCGAGGCCCGGCCGAGCCACGCCGCGATGCCCCAGGCCGCGATGGCGGTGAGGATCGCGAGAAGGGCAAATCGCGAGCGACGTTGCGACATTCGGACCTGCGACCCCCGCTTTAGCCGCTCGATGCTATACCCTGTCGACGTCTTCAGGGATCAGCTTGCGCTTGACCTCGTCGGGGGCGCTCCTTCTTCTCGGCGTAGCCGTGGCGTCCTGCGGGGGCGGCTCGGGAGGGTTCGACTCGACCACGCCCTCCGCCCCCGCCGCCCTTTCTGCACCCGCCACGGTCGCCGGCGATTGGCCGATCGCAACCCCCGGCGAAGTGGGGCTGGACACGGCCCGTTTCACCACCCTGGTCACCGGATTGCGGAACGGCGTCTACGGCCGCATCCACGGTCTTCTCGTCGCTCGTCGCGGGCGGCTGGCGATCGAGGAGTACTTCGCGGGCTCCGGCCGGGAGGACGTGTCATACCGTGCAATCCGTGACCAAGAGCGTGACCTCCCTGCTCGTGGGGATCGCGATCGACGAGGGGCTCCTCCTCTCGGAGGACGAGCGCGTCCTGGACGCGCTTCCCGAATACGCCGACCTGCGCGGCCGGGATCCCCGCAAGGACGCGCTCACCCTCGGGCATCTCCTGACCATGCGCACGGGGCTCCTCTGGAGCGAGGACCCCTACGCCGGCTCCGACCTGGAGCGCCTCAACAACTCGCGGGGCGATTGGGTTCGCTTCGTCCTCGAGCACCCCATGCGCGAGGACCCGGGGACGCGCTGGGAGTACAACAGCGGCGGCGTCATCGTCCTCGCCAGCGTTCTGCGATCGGGGGCCCAGATGGACCCGGCCGACTTCGCCCGGTCGAGACTGTTCGAGCCCCTCGGGGTCCGGGGCGAGCAGTGGTTCCGTTCCCCCTACGACGGCCTCCCGCACACCGGGGGAGGGCTGTCCCTCCGCGCCCGAGACATGGCGAAGCTGGGGGAGTTGGTGTTGCGCAACGGCCGCTGGGGAGAGCGCACGATCGTCTCTCCGGCCTGGCTCGAGAAGAGCGCGCGACGCGCCGCCGGCCCCATCTCCTGGCCGCGGCCGGTCTTCTACGGCTTCCTGTTCTGGCTCTTCCCTCCCCCCGCGACCGGGGAAACGGGCACGAGACGCTCCCGACATCGTGACCGCCTCCGGAGCCGGAGGCCAATGGATCTTCGTCGTGCGGCCGCTCGACCTGGTCGTGGTCTTCACCGCGGACCGCGACAATCGCCCGCTTCTTCACGCCGGCCGACCTCATGTTCGACCAGATCCTGCCCGCCGTGCTTGGCTGAGCGAGGGCGGGTCAGGGCACGACGCCGCAGCGCGGCGGACCGCAGAGGTCATAGAATGGTTCCCCGCTCTTCCCCGCACGGCGCCCATGAGCCTTGATGCTGGCCATCGTCTCGGAGCGTACGAGATCCTGTCGCCTCTCGGCGCAGGGGGGATGGGCGAGGTCTACCGCGCGCGCGACACCCGGCTTGGCCGCGACGTCGCGATAAAGGTCCTTCCCGCCGACCGGCTCACCGACGAGTCCCGCCGGCGCCGCTTCGTCCAGGAAGCTCGCGCCGCCTCCGCCCTCAACCATCCGAACATCGTCACGATCTACGAGATCGAATCCGCGGACGGCGCGGATTTCATGGTCATGGAGTACGTCCCGGGCAAGACGCTCGACGCGCTCATGCGCCCTCGGATGCGGCTCTCCGAGGTGCTGCGCATCGCGATCCCGATCGCGGACGCGCTGGCCCGCGCCCACGTCGCCGGCATCGTCCATCGCGATCTCAAGCCCGCCAACGTCGTGGTGACCCCCGAGGGTGTGGTCAAGCTCCTGGACTTTGGCCTGGCCAAGCTGATGGCCAGGGAAGACGCGAGCGACGAGCAGGACACGCTCACCGAGGAGTCGTCCCGGCGGTTCGTGAGCGGGCCGGGGACGATCGCGGGCACGCCGGGCTACATGTCGCCGGAGCAGGCGACGGGCGGGAAGGTCGACGCGCGGAGCGACATCTTCGCCTTCGGGAGCCTGCTCTACGAGATGGTGACGGGGCAGCGGGCCTTTGCCCGGGGCTCGCGGGCGGAGACGCTCGCCGCCGTTGTCGGTGCCCAGCCGAAGGCTCCGAGCGAGATCGCGCCAGACCTGCCGAAGGACCTCGAGAAGCTGATCCTGCGGTGCCTGCGGAAGGAACCCGACCGGCGCTTCCACCACATGGCCGACGTGAAGGTCGAGCTGCAGGAGATCAGTGAGGAATCGGACTCGCGCTGGGCGCGACTGGCGGGGGGGGTGTTCCGGGGGAAGGGAGTCCGCCGTCTCGCCGCCGTGCTCGCGGTCGGGCTGGCCTTGGCCGCCGCGGCGTGGCGGCTGCGGTCGACCGGTGATTCCGCGCTTCCTCCCGCCCGGGTCGTACCCCTGACCACGATGGGCGGCAGCGAGTGGACCCCGGCGCTGTCACCCGACGGCCAACAGATCGCGTTCTCGTGGGAGGGGGAGGTCGCCTCCGCGGGAGCGGCGCCCAACCGCGACATCTGGCTGACACTCGTCGGAGCCTCGGAAGCTCGCCGCCTGACGACCGACGCCGCCGGCGATTCCTTCCCGAGCTGGTCGCCCGACGGCCGGCAAATCGCGTTCATCCGCTCGACCAGCCCGCCTGACCCCTTCAGCATCTCGCAGCGGATCACCGGCGAGATCCACATCGTCTCGCCTCTGGGCGGGGCCGACCGGAGGCTGAGCGATGCCCCGGCCGCGCTCTCGCAGCTCTCCTGGTCGCCCGACGGGCGGTGGCTGGCCGCCGCGCTCGTCACGAAAGAGGGCGGGCAGACGAGCCGCATCCACCTCGTCCCCGCGCAGGGGGGCGAGCCCCAGGCGATCACGGCACCCACACCCCCCGGCTACGATGTCCACCCCGTCTTCTCGCCGGAAGGGCGGCGCCTAGCCTATGCGTCCTGTGGCGGCGGGATCTTCCCGCCGTGTGAGGTCTCCGTCCTGGACCTGGGTGTCGACTTCCGTCCCCAAGCGTCCCCTCGACGACGCTTCATGGGGAAGGCGCGGTGGACCATCAGCGGCCTCGCCTGGACTCGCGACGGACGGTCCCTGGTCTTCAGCACCCATTACGGAGGCGTGGACCACTATCTGTGGCGTCTGGGCGCCGAGGGCGTCAGTCCACCGGAGCGAGTCGAGCTGGCCGGCCGGGGAGCCTTCTATCCCGCGACCGTGGCCTCCACGGACCGCCTCGTGTTCACGAGGGACCTCTGGAACGAGGATATCTACAGATTCGAGGCCGGGCGTCCGGCCACGGCCGTCGTGGTCTCGTCCTTTCCGGACCGGACGCCGAGCTTCTCCCCCGACGGCCGCCGGATCGCCTTCGAGTCGGGTCGCTCCGGAGAGGTGCAGGAGATCTGGCTGGCCCAGGCCGACGGCTCGAACCCGGTGCAGCTCACCCACGGGCCAGGGGACTGGCAAGGCACGCCGCGCTGGTCGCCGGACGGCCGCCGGATCGTGTTCGATTCCCGCGGAGAGGACGGGTACAGGGACGTCTGGTGGATCGACGTCGGCGGGGGCCCACCTCGCCGCCTGACGAGCGGGCCACAACACGAGGGCTTGGCGAGCTGGTCTCGGGACGGCCGGTGGATCTACTACCGGCAGGACCGATCCGACGGTCACGACATCTGGCGCGTCCCTTCCGCCGGCGGCCCCGCGGAGCGGCTCACCCGAAACGGGGGCCTCTTGGCCCGCGAGTCGGCGGACGGGAAGACGCTCTTCTACACGCAGCGGGACGAGACGTCGCCTCTCGTCAGTCTGCCGCTGGCCGGCGGTCCCGAGCGGCCGGTCGTCGATTGCGTGCTGAGCCGCAGCCTGGCCGACGGTCCCGACGGCATGTACTACCTGGGCTGCTCGCCCGAGCTGCGCGAAGCACCCCTCTACCGACTCGACCCGGCCACGGGCCGGAGCCGGCTCCTCGGGAAGGTGGAGACGGGCAGAGGCCTTCGGCACTTGGCGGTGTCGCCGGACGGGAAGACGATCCTCTTCACGAGAATGGTCGCCGAGGGCGCCGACCTGATGCTGATCGAGAACTTCCGGTAGCGAGCCCCAGGCGGGCAGGCTCGAGCAAGCGGTATGTGCCGAGAAGCCGCCCTGGGCTTGGGAGCATCAGGCCGGCTCAGGCCTTCCCGACCTCGACCCCTTCCCTACTTCCGAACCGCAGCACGCTTCCGGGCTCCGCTTCCGGCACGAGAAAGACCAGCAGGCTCGGGTGGGCGGCGCAGTGGCTTTCGGCGAGCGCGGGTCTCGCCACCAGGAACGCGGTGGAAAGGGCGTCGGCCTCCGCGGCCGTGCCGGCGACGACCGATGCGCTCAGCAAGCCCACGGCCGGCCATCCCGTGCGGGGATCGATGACGTGCCCGTAGCGGCGGCCCTCGACCTCGAAAAACTGCTCGCCTGCGCCGCTCGTGCCCAGGCCGGCATCGTGCAGGCGAAGTCGGGCGATCACTCCTTCCCGCCGCGGCGAGGTGACGTCCACGGGGAAGCCCTCGCCTCCACCGAAAGCGAGCACGCTGCTTCCCCCCGCGGAGACGAGGGCCCGGGTGACACCCCGCTGTCGCAGGAGCTCGGAGACGAGGTCGAGGGCGTAGCCCTTGCCGATGCCGCCGAAGTTGAGCCCGACGCCGGGGACGAGGAAGCGGATCGTGCGCGCTACCGGATCGAGCTCGACCTTGTCCATGCCGACCACCGCCCGCGCCGCCTCGATGTCCGCCACGGGGGGAAGCCGCCCTTCCCGGGCGAGGAATCCCCAGCAACGGCTCAAGGGTGTCGAAGTGGGATCGAAGGCACCTCCCGTCGCCTCGTGGAGCGCCCGGCAGCGCTCGAGCAGGGAGAATAGCGTGGGGCTGACCGCCACCGGCGCCAGGGCGGCTTCGCGGTTGACGCGCGCGACCTCGCTGCCGTCGCGGAAGACGGTCAGGACGTCCTCGATGCGGTCCACCTCGTCGAGGGCGGCGCGCGCCGCGGGCACGTGGCGCGCGTTTTCGTCGGAGAGCGTGACCTCGAACCGGCAGGCCATGGCCCGGCGGTGTACGCGGATCCAGTGGCCCGTCTCCTCGTGTTCGCCGCGCGGCACCGAGAAGAGCTGCCGGCGGCTGATCGGTCGTCCCGCACGGGTGGTCACGCTCCGCTACTCGAAGGGAACGCCCGTCTGCTTCGAGATCACTTGGAGCTCCGCGACTACCGGGGGGAGCAGGGGGATGCCGGTCCGGGCGCGCTCTTCCTCGGCCTCGCGCTCGGGGTCGCCGGGGATGAGCGGCCCGCCCGTGCCCGGCGCGGGCCGTGTCTTCCGCAGGGTGCGCACGAGATCGTCGATCTGGGCCTTGAACTCGTCGACGTCGCGGAAGGCGTCGATGCGCATGGCCCCGAAGAAGTGGCCGATGCCCTTGCCCACGCTTCGCGCCGGAGGCTCCCACCGGAGCACGAAGGAAGGCGCGAACGGCCCCCAGTTCGCGCCCGAGAGCACGGCGGTGAGAACGTCCACGGCGAGGGCGAGCGCGTAGCCCTTGTGGCCGCCCCGCTCCCGATCGGAGCCGAGGGGGAGGAGCGCACCCCCGGCGATCATGGCCGCGGGAGAGGTGGTGGCGCGGCCCTCGCTGTCGATGGCCCATCCCTCGGGAATGCCCTTGCCCGTGCGCTGCGCGATCTCGATCTTGCCGTAGGCCACGGCGGAGGTGGCCATGTCCACCACGATCGCCGGCTCCTCCCCCCCGGGGAAGGCGATGGCGAGGGGGTTCGTGCCGAGCATGCGCTCCGCGCCCCAGAGGGGGGCGACCCCCCGGGAGGAGTTGGTCATGGACCAGCCGATCATGTCCCGCTCCAGGGCCTGCAGCGGATAGTAGCCGGCGATCCCGTAGTGGTTCGTGTTGCAGACGGCCACCCACCCCGTGCCCGCGCGATCTGCCTTGTGCATGGCCAGGTCGTTGGCCCAGGGCCCGACCACGAGGCCGAGCCCGTTGTCGCCATCCACGGTGGCCGTGCTCGTGGTCTCCCTCACGAGGCGCGGGGCCGGTCTCGGGTTGATGCGCCCTGCGCCGAGGAGCTCGACGTAGGTAGAAAGCCGGGCCACCCCGTGGGAATCGATGCCGCGCCGATCCGCGCAGGACAGTACCTCCGCGGCCACTCGCGCCTCCTTCTCGGGCACTCCCAGATGGCGGAAGACCCGCTCCGTGAACTCCCGCAACTTCTCGGCGGGAAAGAAGCGGGTTTCGAGGGGGTCGCCCACGCGCCGACCTCCTAGGGCCGGAAGAAGACGAACGTGACCAGGACGAACACCGGGAGCAGTATCGCTCCGCTGTACAGCATGTACCCGCCGAAGCTCGGCATGCGCACACCCCGGGCCTCCGCGATCGAGCGCACCATGAAGTTCGGGCCGTTGCCGATGTAGGTATTCGCGCCCATGAAGACGGCGCCAAGGCTGATCGCGGCCAGGACCTTTACGGGCACGCCGACGATCTCGGGCTGCAGGCCCTGCCCCTGGGCGAGGGCCAGGAAGGTGAGGTAGGTGGGCGCGTTGTCGAGGAAGGAAGAGAGCGCGCCCGTGGCCCAGAAGAACTGCCAGGGCTCGCGCACCCCCAGCTCCGCGCCGCGGGCCCGGAGGAGATCCAGGGCGGGAAGCATGGTCACGAAGATGCCCGCGAAAACCGCGGCCACCTCGAGGATGGGATGGAAGGAGAACTGGTTGGCCGCGCGCAGGTCCTTGGGGGTGTCCACGAGCGATACGACCGCGAGAGCCACCAAGGCGGCCTCGCGCCAGGGTGCCTGCAGGAAGGCCGCGGCGAGGACGACACCGCCGAGGAGCACGAGGTTCTCCTTCCCGGCGAGGCGCAGCGGACGCACGGCCAGGCGATCTTCACGGCGATCCGCACTGGATTCGCGCGCGTACGCCCGCCGGTCCCAGGTGAAGTAGATGCCCAGGAGAAGGACGACCGTGGCCAGCCACGCCGGGGCGAGCCGGAACGTCCAGGCGAAGGGAACCCCAGCGAGGTAGCCGAGGAAGAGCGGGGGGTCGCCCAGCGGGGTCAGGCAGCCGCCGATGTTCGACACGAGGAAGATGAAGAAGACGACGGTGTGCGTGACGTGCCGGCGCTCGCGGTTGGTCTGGAGCAGCGGGCGCACGAGGAGCATGGAGGCCCCGGTGGTCCCGATGAAGGAAGCGAGGAGCGCCCCCACGCCCAGGAAGGTAGCGTTCACGCGGGGGGTGGCCACGAGGTCGCCCTCCAGGAAGACGCCGCCCGAGATCACGAAGAGCGCGGCCAGGAGCACGATGAAGGAAACGTAGTCGTCGAAGGCGTGGACGAGGGAGGCGGGGTGGCGCGTCGCGTACAACCACAGCACGGGCAGCCCGAGGAGCGCGCACACCCCGAGCTTGCGGAGATTCGACTCCCAGAAGTGCGCGGCGAAGAGAGGAAGAAGGGCCAGGCCCAGGAGCAGGAGCGCGAAGGGCAAGACCCACGCCGGCGAAGGGACGAACGCGGCCTCGCTCAGGAGTGCTCGGGGTGCGTGCAGTCGGGGAAGGTCAGGAAGAACATCTGGCCCGTGTAGCCCAGCTCGCGGAGGCCGGCCTCCGACGCGTAGTAGGCCGTCACGATCCAGCCCTTCACGTGGTCAAAATGGTCGCGCAGCGTGACCACCTCCGGCCCCGGCTCCGGCGGCTGAAGGAGCGTCCCCGGGGTCCAGACCCACTCCTCCTGCCCAGGCTTGCCCGTCGACGCCGCGGTCAGCACCTCGACCTGCTGCGCCTCGGTGAGGGCGCGGAAGGGCTTCTGGAAGCGGGAGAGCGATGCCCCCTCGATCGCCCCGAGGGCGGTCAGGAACCGCTGCTGGCGGTCGGGCGCCGCCACCGCGAGCAGCTCGTCGATGAAGCGATCGGTGACGGCCTTCTCGGAGCCGGGGACGATGCGGGCGCAGAGGACGGCGAGGGTCGCGAGCTCGTGGGGATCGAGGAAGGCGGGCTTGGCGTCGGGCGTCTTCGCCTTGGCCACCGCGGCGGTGAAGGCCGGCTCCATCGTATGGGCCTCGAGCCAGGCGGGCAGGGCCAGGCCCGCGCCCATCCCCGCGAAAAGGGCCTGCAGGAGCTCGCGACGTCCGACGCCGCCCGCGGGCACGACCGGTAGCTGCACTTTCTCGCCCATGGCCGCCTCGCTTTGCCGGTGGAGGTTAACACCAGCGACCGCCCAGCGACAATCCGACCAGGACGTTCCTGGCCCAGCTGCAACCTGTACCTCTGACCGATTCCCGGCTTTGACCCGCCGATCGTCCGCCTGTACTCTCTGGCGGATTCGGGGGTGGACTTCATGAGCCAGGACCTCACCCTTTCCCCGTCGGTGCGCGCGCGATTGTCCGCGATGATGTTCCTGCAATTCTTCGTCTGGGGGGCGTGGTTCGTGACCCTCTCCACCTACCTCGGCCTCGGCAAGGGCTTCGCGGGGACCGACATCGGCGCCGCCTACAGCACGATGCCCTGGGGCGCGATCGTGGCCCCCTTCCTGGTGGGGATGATCGCGGACCGGTTCTTCGCGGCGGAGAAGGTGCTGGGCTTGATGCACACTCTGGGCGCGGGCCTGCTCTACGTGGCCGCCCGCGCGCACACCCCGAGCGAGGTGTTCTGGATCCTTCTCGCCTATGCGATGTGCTACAACCCCACCCTGGCCCTGGTGAACGCGATCGCGTTCAACCAGATGGCGAGCCCGGAGAAGCAGTTCCCGGCGGTCCGCGTCTTCGGCACCCTCGGCTGGATCGTGGCGGGCCTGATCGTCAGCCTCCTCAAGGTGGAGGCCACGTCGCGGCCCCTGCAGATCGCGGCGGCCTGCTCCCTCCTCCTGGGCCTCTTCGCCTTCGCGCTTCCCCACACCCCACCCAAATCGCTAGGGCACAAGGTGACGGTGCGCGACGTGCTCGGGCTCGACGCGCTCGGGCTCATGAAGGAGCGCTCCTTCGCCGTGTTCGTGCTCGGCTCGCTCCTCATCTGCATCCCCCTCGCCTTCTACTACAACTTCACGAACCTCTTCCTGAACGAGCAGGGAGTGGCGGGGGCCGCGGGCAAGATGACGATGGGCCAGATGTCCGAGGTCCTCTTCATGCTCGTGATGCCCTTCTTCTTCGTGCGCCTGGGCGTGAAGAAGATGCTGATCGTGGGCATGCTGGCGTGGGCGGCCCGCTACCTCCTCTTCGCCTTCGGCAACGCGTCGGAGCTCGTCCTCTTCTATTACCTGGGCATCCTGCTCCACGGCGTGTGCTACGACTTCTTCTTCGTGACCGGGCAGATCTACGTGGACAACACCGCGCCCAAGTCGATCCAGGCCAGCGCCCAGGGCTTCATCACCCTCATCACCTACGGCGTGGGCATGCTCATCGGCAGCCTCGTCTCGGGTCGCGTGGTCGAGGCCTACCAGGTGATGCGGGGGACGGAGATCCTCGGGCACCACTGGCGCTCGATCTGGATCGTGCCCGCGGCCATGGCCTTCGTCGTGATCGTGATCTTCGCCCTCCTCTTCCGGGAGGAAAAGGGCTCTCCGGAAGCAGCAATCGCGAAGGCTGCGTAGGATGCGCCGGCGGGCGCCTCTGCACTGAGGCGCGCAACTCCCGATGCGGCGGACCCTCGAGCGGCTTCTCCAACTGCAACGGGGGGACCTTGCCCGCGGGCTGCTGCTCTTCACGCATCTCTTCCTCGTCATCTGCGCCTACCTGGTCGGCCAGGTGGCGCGCGACGCGCTCTTCCTCGGCCGCTTCAGCGCGTCGCGGCTGCCCTTCGCCGACATGTCGTTGTTCCTCACCGTGGGCGCGGTGGTCGCGCTCTACGTGCGCGCGGGCCGGTGGCTTTCCCTCGACCGCCTGATCTCGGGGAGCCTGGTCGTCTTCGGGGCGGTGAGCCTCGTGTTCGCGGTCCTCGCCCGCGGGTCGCCGCCCGCCTGGCTCTTCCCTGCCGTCTACATCCTGGTCGGTGTCTTCGGCGTGCTCGCCCCCGCCCAGGTCTGGACGCTCGCCAACTACGTCCTGACCCCTCGCGAGGCTCGCCGTATGTTCGGCTTCGTGGGAGCGGGCGCCACTCTGGGGGCGACGGCCGGCGGCTTCGTCTCGAGCGCCCTCGCCCGCCGCTTTGGCGCCGAGAGCCTGCTCGTGCTGATGTCGGGGCTGCTGCTGCTCGCGACCGTGCTCGTCTCCGCTCTCTGGCGTCGCCGCCCGGCCGCGCTGCGCCATGTGACGGGGCCGGCATCGACCGACCGCGGCGGCCTGCGCTCCAGCCTGCGCCTGGTGATGCGATCCGCCCACCTGCGGGCGATCACCGTGGTGGTGGTGCTCTCCTCCTTCGTGACCGCGGTCGCGAGCTGGCAGTTCAAGGCGATCGCCCAGCAGACGCTCGTGAGCAAGGACGCCATGGCCGCGTTCTTCGGGTCCTTCAACGCCTGGGTGGGCCTGCTGTGCGTGGCGACCCAGGTGCTGCTGACGGCGAGAGTCCTGCGGCGGCTGGGCCTGGGGCCGGTGCTCTTCCTCTTGCCCCTCGGTCTCATCTTCGGGTCGGCCGGACTGCTCGCGTTCTCGACGCTCGGCGCCGCGATCCTGCTGAAGGGGACGGACAAGGTGCTGCGCTACTCGATCGACCGGCCGGCGATGGAGCTGCTCTACCTGCCGGTGCCGACCGCGATCAAGCTGCCCGCGAAATCGTTCATCGACACCGTGGCGTGGCGGGCGGGCGACGGCCTCGCCGGGCTCGTCGTGCTCATCCTCGCGACGCTCGGCGGCGCGGGGGCCTCACGCCTCAGCCTCGTGACCCTGCCCGCGATCGGCGTGTGGCTTCTGCTCGCGTCGCGCGTCCACCACCGCTACGTGGCGACGCTCGAGGAGGGCCTGCAGCAGCACCGGCTCGATACCGAGCGGGCCTCCGCGACGGTGTTCGACCGCGAGACGACCGCGGTGCTGGCGTCGCGGCTCGGAGCGGTGGATCCGAAGGAGATCCTCTACGCGCTCGACCTGCTGGGGGCCGACCGCCACGCCGCGGCGGCCCACCCGGCGCTGCGCGGCTTGCTCGACCACGCGGACGCCGACGTGCGCCGGCGGGCGCTCGCGATTTTGAGCGAGGCGGGAGACCTCTCCATCGCCAATCGCGCCGAGGCCCTGCTGCACGACCCCCAGCTCGAGGTCCGCACCGAGGCCCTGCTCTACCTGTCGCGCCACGCCCACGTGGACCCGCTGTCCCGGATCAAGGACCTCGCGGACTTCCCGGACTTCTCGGTGCGGGCGGCCGTGGTCGCGGTGCTGGCGCGGCTCGGAGACGGGCGGCTCGAGGCGGCGGAGCCGCTGTTCGAGGCGATGGTCGCCGAGGCCGGCGCCGCCGGGCAGCGGACCCGTCTCGAGGCCGCGCGGCTCGCGGAGCGCCAGCCCCTGCCCTTCGAGAACGCCCTGCGGCGGCTGCTCCGTGACGAGGACCCCGAGGTCGCGCGTACGGCGATCCGGGCGGTGGCGCGCCACGACGCCCGGCCGTTCGTCGAGGAGCTGGTCGCGCGCCTCGGCGAGCCCGCGCTCGCGACCGAGGTGCAGGAGGCGCTGCTCGCCGTGGGCGAGGAGGCGCTCGCACCGCTCGCCGCCCTGCTCGGGGATCGGCGCGTCCCGCCCGCCGCGCGACGCGCGGTCCCCGCGGTACTCGAGCGCGTCGGGGGCGAGGCGGCCACGGAGCTGCTGGCCGAGCACCTCCTGGACGGCGACGCGGCCCTGCGCATGCGGATCCTCGTGGCCCTCGGCACGATGCGGGACGACCAGCCCGCGCTGCCGATCGACACACGCCTGCTCGAGTCCGGGCTCACCGCCGAGGTGCTCGGCCACTACCGCTCCTACCAGATCCTGGGCATCATCGCTGGCCCGGTTCCCCCGCCGGGTCCGCCGCACAGGGGGCCGGGGGGGCCGGAGCCGATCGAGCGCGGCTTGCGGACGGCGATGAGGCAGGAGCTGGAGCGGATCTTCCGGCTGCTCGACCTGCTCCATCCCCGCCGTGATTTCCGCGCCGCGTGGGTGGCGCTGCAGTCCGGCAACGCGGTGATCCACGACCAGGCGCTCGATCTGCTCGAGAGCCTGCTGCGGCCGGAGACGAAGGCGCTGCTCGTGCCGCTCGTCGACCCCGAGGTCCCGGAGGCGCAGCGGGTACGCCTCGCGCACCGACTCGTCGGCGCACCGGTCGAGAGCCCCGAGCAGGGGATCGAGGCCCTCGCCAGCACGGGCGATCCGTGGCTGCGCTCGTGCGCCGCCTACGCGATCGGCTCGCTCGGGCTCGTCTCGCTCGCGCCGCACCTGGACGCGTGGCGCGACGACCCCGACCCGCTCCTGCGCGAGACCGTGCGCCAGGCGCAGGCGCGGCTCGCGGACGCGCCGCGGGTCTGAGGCGGGCCGGTGAAAAGTGCTATCGTTCGCGTCGTCGTGGCGAAGTCAGCGTAGGAGAAGCCCATGCAGAAAGCAGCAGCCTCTTTCGACGTGATCGTCGTCGGCTCGGGGGCGTCGGGGGGATGGGCGGCCAAGCGCCTCGCCGAGGCGGGGGTGAACGTGGCCCTCCTCGACGCCGGGCGTGTGCTCAAGCCGGAGGAATACAAGGAGCACGTCCCCGCCTTCGACCTGAAGTACCGCAATCAGGGGCGGGACATGATCCGCCGCACCCGGCCGGTGCAGACCCAGCTCGGCTCCTGCAGCGAGTGGAACTACGACTGGTTCCGGAACGACCTCGAGGAGCCCTACACCACGCCCGAAGGCAAGCCCTTCTCCTGGCAGGGGCGCATGCAGGTGGTGGGCGGCCGCACCAACGTGTGGGGCCGCCAGAGCTACCGGCTGTCCGACCTCGACTTCAAGTCCGCCTCCTTCGACGGCTTCGGCGAGGACTGGCCGCTCGGCTACGAGGACCTCGCCCCCTACTACGACCTCGTGGAGGACTACGTCGGGATCACGGGAATCGCGGAAGGGGTCTACGAGCTGCCCGACGGCCACTTCCACCCCCCCATGGGGATGCGCTGCGTGGAGCGGTACGTGTCCGCCCAGACCAAGAAGAAGCTCGGCTGGACGATCACCCTCGGGCGCTCCGCGAACATCACCAAGCCCATCAACGGCCGCCAGCCCTGCCACTACTGCGGGCCCTGCGACCGCGGCTGCGTGACCAAGTCCTACTTCAACTCCGCATTCACCACCGTCGCCGACGCCCTCGCCACCGGTCACTGCACGCTCGTGCCCAACGCGATGGTCTACAAGGTCCTCATGGACCCCGCCACCCACCGGGCGCGAGGCGTGCTCTATATCGACCGGGTGACGCGGGAGGCCAAGGAGGTCCACGCCCGGACGGTGGTGCTCGCCGCCCAGGCCCTGGAGTCGGCGCGCATCATGCTGAACTCGTCGAGCGAGCAGGACCCGAGCGGCCTCGCCAACTCGTCGGGGGTGCTCGGCCACTACCTGATGGACCACCTCTGGGTGGCGGGGGGCGCCGCCGGCGAGTTCCCCGACCTCGCGAAGTACGACAAGCCGAGCGCGAGCGCTCCCCAGCGCCCCGACGGCATGTACGTGATCCGCTTCCGCAACACGAAGAACGGGCCGCGGGACAAGAACTTCCTCCGAGGGTACGGCTTCCAGGGCGGGGGGAGCACGAGCTTCAACTGGCAGGCCCCCGGCTTCGGCGCCGCCTTCAAGAGCGCCGTACTCGATCCCGTGATCCGCTACAAGCTGGACGGCTTCGGAGAGTGCCTGCCCTACTACGAGAACTACGTCGAGATCGACAGGAACGTGTGCGACGTGTTCGGCATCCCCGTGCTCCGGATCAACATGTCCTGGGGCGACAACGAGAAGAAGATGATCCCGGACATGATGGAATCGGCGGCGGAGATCCTGGAGGCGAGCGGGGCGAAGAACATCAAGCCCTTCATGCACCTCGACCGCGTCCCCGGCTTCGGCATCCACGAGATCGGGGTGGCCCGGATGGGCAAGAACCCCAAGACGTCGGTGCTCAACCAGTACCAGCAGGCCCACGACGTCTCGAACCTGTTCGTGATGGACGGCGCGGGCTTCACCTCCGGCGCCTGCCAGAACCCGACCCTGACCATCATGGCCCTCGCCGTGCGCTCCACCGACTACCTGCTCGGGGAGATGAAGCGCGGGAACCTCTAGACCGCCGGCACGGAGGCGAGGGAAGAAGATGACCGGCGAGATCGGGGTGGCCCTCATCGGGTACGCCTTCATGGGCCGCGCCCACAGCAACGCCTACCGCCAGGTGGGGCCGTCGATGTCCCCCCGCCTCCGTCCCCGCATGAAGGTCCTGTGCGGCCGCGACCCGGTGGCGGTGAAGGAGGCGGCGGGCCGGCTGGGCTGGGAGGAGACGGCCACCGACTGGCGCGAGGTGGTGCGGCGCAAGGACATCGACCTCGTGGACGTGAGCACCCCCGGCGACAGCCACGCCGAGATCGCGATCGCGGCGGCCCGCGCGGGCAAGGCGGTGCTGTGCGAGAAGCCCCTCGCGAACACCGTGCGCGACGCCGAGAAGATGCTCGCCGCGGTCAAGAAGGCCGGGGTCGTCCACATGGTCTGCCACAACTACCGCCGCGCGCCCGCGGTCTGGCTCGCGAAGCAGATGGTCGAGGCGGGCGAGCTCGGCGAGATCTACCACTACCGCGGGACCTACCTCCAGGACTGGATCGTCGATCCGAAGCTGCCCCTCCTCTGGCGCTTCCAGAAGGAGAAGGCGGGATCGGGCGCGCTCGGCGACATCGCCTGCCACTCCGTCGACCTCGCCCGCTTCCTCGTCGGGGAGATCACCGCGGTTTCCGGCGACCTGAAGACCTTCATCAAGGAGCGGCCCCTCCCCGAGAACCCCGCGAAGAAGGGCAAGGTCACGGTCGACGACGCGTCCGCCGCCCTCGTCCGCTTCGCGAACGGGGCCACGGGCACGATCGAGGGCACGCGCCTCGCCCCCGGGCGGAAGAACTACAACCGGTTCGAGATCAACGGCAGCAAGGGGAGCCTGGCCTTCGACCTCGAGCGCATGAACGAGCTCGAGGTGTACCGGGTCGACGACCCTCCCGGCCGGCTCGGCTTCCGCACCATCCTCGTCACCGAGCCCGCCCACCATCCGTACGTCAAGGCCTGGTGGCCACCCGGCCACATCATCGGATACGAGCACACCTTCATCCACACTTTCTACGATCTGCTCGAGGGCATCGCGGACGGCCGGTCGCCGCGGCCTACTTTCGAGGACGGTGTGCGCAACCAGAAGGTGCTGGCCGCCTGGACCCGTTCCGCGCGACGGCGACGCTGGGAAAAAGTCTAGCCCGGCGGGCGGGGGGCCGCGAACGGGGGCTCGTCAGTGCCGGAAGGCCCACTCGAGCCGGGCCACGTGGCCGGCGAGCACCACCGGCATTCCGGCGCGGAGCCCGGCCAGGGGAACGCGCTTTCCTCCCACCCACAGGCCGTTCTTGCTGCCCGCGTCTACCGCGTAAAGCTTTCCCGCGATCTCGATCACGAGCGCGTGCACCCTCGAGATGGCGGGGTCGTTCAGCACCCCGAGACGGCTGCCGTCGCAGCGCTCGTACCGGCCGAGCAGCACCCCTCTCGAGGCGGCGGCCCGCCCCAGGACCAGCGTCATCTCGCCCGCGTCCGAGCGGACCACGAGCTGGCCTCGCGCCGGCTCCCCCTCTTCGAGCAGCCTCTCGTCCTCGAGGGTGGGGCCGGGGAGCGACAGGGCCAGCGTGTCCCCGTGCCGCCACCCGCTCGCGGATCGAGCCCGGAAGCGCTCCTCCGCGCGCTCCACGGCGAGCTCTTCGATGTAGACGCGTTCTGGTATTCCCTCCCAGACCTGCTCGGGTGACCCCGACCATCGCGGCGAGTCGGGCCTCATCGGGAAGACGAAGATCGAGTAGTTGCCGGCATTGAGGAAGACCGGCCCGTCGGCCTCGAGCGCCCCGAACGGGCTCCCCCGCTCGTCCTCGAAGGGGCTGGCCGCGCGCAGGTCCAGGACCCTGAACCGGACGTTCTCGCCCGCGACGAGCGGGTACACGATCACCGCGCCCTGGCGAAGGGAGAGGAGCATCTCGCCGGACAGGAAGAGGTCGGCATGGCTGTGCCGTCCGATGGTCAGGACGTTGATCTCGTCGCGCTGGGCGGAGATCACGGCGGAGCCCTCGAATCCCGAAGGCCCGATCGCGGTCACCGTGACCCCCGGGCCGGAAAGGGCCTCGCGGGAAGAGCGGAGGTTCTCGTAGTTCTCGATGAAGACGTCGCGGAAGGCCCGCCGGGGCCCGGGCCAGTGGAGGCAGATCGTGCCCGGGTTGTCGGCGTCGTCCCGCGACAGGCCGGGTTTCAGGCGGATGACGACGGAGTCCTGCTTCATCCGGATCTGGGTGGAGACTGCCATGGGCCGGACGCGGCGTCGGTGAGCGCCCTCACAGGTCGGATGCGATCCGGCTCGCCCGACGATCCGGGCGCGTTGATTCCCGGGCCCGGGAAGGGGTAGCGTCGGGGGACGAAGGGAGCCAGCGGTGCTGCGCGGTACGGTCGTCTATCTGTACGCCTTCGACGTGGCCAACGAGATCGAGACCGCCAACGTGCGCGAGGTGCTGGCCGCCCGGCCCGCGCCGTTCCTGGTCCGCGCGGGGACCGCCATCCCCAAGGACGTGCGCATCTACCGCCCGCTCCTGATCAGCGCGGGAGACCAGGAGGCCGAAGGCCTCAGCGGCCGTCCCCGCGTGCGCTGCACGGTGAAGCTGTTCGACGTGGGGGCGCTTTCGGTCACCTACCAGGTGCCGTTCGAGGTGGCGGGCCTGGCCGACCTCGTCCCCTACCACCGGCTGCAGGTGGGGGGGCGCGATCTGGCGGCGGTGGCAAACGAGCTCTGCGACCAGGTGACGGAGAGCATCCGCCCCTACCTGGTGAAGCCCAACCGCGAACGGACCCCGGCGGAGGCCTACACCGTCTTCTGCATCGAGTCGATCGACGGCGTGGGGCCGGGCGAGCTCTCGGCCTGGGCGCAGGGCAAGCGGGAGGAGGTGGCGGCCCTGCTTCTGGAGGAGCCGGCCGGACGCCTCTCGCCTGCCCAGGTGGCGGATACGCTGGGCCATTCGCTCTCCTACAGCAACGACGACCTCACGATCGTCGATTGGGACGCCGCCCTCATCGCGGACAGCAGCGGGTTCTTCGACGACGTGGTTTACGTCATGGAGCTGGCCAACCTCCAGCTCGAAGAGTTCCGCACGCTGGACGACCGTATGGACGCCTTCGCCCTCCAGGCCTACGACGACCTGGAGCGCTACTACGCGTCGCGCCGCTACTTCCGGATGCCCCACGGCATCCTGGGGGCGCTGCGCACGATACGCGTGGACATCACCAAGGTGGCCGACGAATCCGCCAACATCACGAAGTTCGTGGGGGACTGGTACCTGGCGCGCGTGTACCTGGCCTGCAAGGAGAGCTTCCACCTCTCCCACTGGCAGGCCAGCATCGACCGCAAGCTGGGAGAGCTGGACCACCTCTACTCGATGGTCCACTCCGAGATCGAGTCCCATCGCATGCTCGTCCTGGAGACGATCATCGTGGCCCTGTTCGTCCTGGACGTCGTCCTGTTGCTGTTCCAGAAGTGAGATGGAGAGCATCCGATGAAGAGCCTGTTGGCCCTGGGCCTGTTGGCGCTAAGCGCGACTCAAGCTCTCCCCGAACCGAAGTTCGCCTGGCCGGATGGCCGACAGGCGGCAATCCTGCTCACCTATGACGATGCGATCCTCGCCTCGGACTTGGAGGTGGCGGCGCCGCAACTGGATCGCGCCGAGCTCAAGGGCACGTTCTTCCTCATGGGCAAGGCAATGCGCGCCGAAGACGTGCCGCGTTGGCGAGCCTTGGCCGCCTCCGGCCATGAGCTCGGCAATCACACCGTCAACCATCCTTGCCGGCGCGGCACCTACGACATGCCGGTGCAATACCATTCCGAAAGCTACAGCGTGGAAATCCTGCTCACCGAGATCGGCGTGATGAATACGCTGCTCACGGCGCTCGACGGCAAACCCGAGCACGCTTTCGCCACACCTTGCGAGCACACCACCGTCGGCGGGCAGGATTACATGGCACCGCTCAGAGCATCGGCTCTGGTCACTTTCATTCGCAACTCATCCGTGATGCCTGCTTTCCCTCATGGCCCGACAATCATGGGCAATGGCTTCGTGGGTACGAGCGGCGCCGACATGATTGCCTGGGTGAAACAGGTGGAGAGCGCCGGCGCCCTCGGCATCGTGGTATTTCACGGTGTCGGCGGCGATTATCTTTCGGTCACGGCCGAGGCGCATCAGCAATTGCTCGACTATCTGGCGGCGCATCGCGGCAGCATCTGGACGGCGCCTTATAGCGAGGCGATGAATTACGTCGTCCAGCACAGCCACTGAGCCCCGGTCTTGAGCCGCTGGACGACCCGCTATGGGCAGTAGGTTGCGACCACGGTGCCCGTGCCGTGATGGCCTGGATTGCCGTCGTAGCCCGGGTTCGTTGTGACCACGACGATCTTGAACACATCCCCCGAGATCGTCGAGCCCGACTTGTTGACGGCGGTGGAAACGATCACGCCCATGTAGCTCGGCAGCGGCGGGTTCGGCGGGTTCGAGCTGTTGCCCGGCCTGGAGGCCCAAGTGGTGCCGCAGGCGGGCGGCGTGCTGATGCTAGCGGCGAAACCCTTGAAGGCATCGGGAGCGGCACCGCCGCTCAGCAGGTTCACATTGGCCCAATCGGCGCCCCAGAACTCCACGGCGCCGGTCGCCGTCTGGTCCCCGACCACGAAATCACCCCGGGCGGGGAACGCGAACGAGATGACGTTGGCGCTCGCGGAGGACGGCAAGTAGAAGGCGTCGCCAAGGAAACTGACGCCGACGGTGTTCGCGCCGAGAGGCTGGTTGACCACCGGGATCGTGCAGGAGGCGTTGCCCGTCGCGTCCGTCACGCCACTGCAAGTCTGCGCGCTGCCGCCCGTGCCCAGCGTAAACGACACGGTCCGGCCGGCGATGGGGACCACGCCATCCTCCAGCAAGACGCCGGTCACGGTCAGGGGGAGGCCATTGGCGATGACGGTGGGGCCCGTGTAGCTCAGCGTGGTCTCCTCTTTCGTGATGATGAACGGCGTCGCCGCACTGCTGCTGGCTTCGTAGAGGCCGCTGCCGGCAAAGCTGGCGGTCACCGTGTAGGGACCGGGCACCTGATTGAGGTTGAGGGTGCACGACGCCACGCCGGAGGCGACGGTGGTGTCGCTGCAGCTCTGGGCTGCCGATGGTAAAGCTGAGGGTCTGGCCGGCGATCCCTATGGGTGTGCCACTGAGGGTGAGCTTGCCGGAAAGAGTGACGTCGTCATGATAGTCGCCGGTAGTCGCGCCACTGTATACAGCCGTTGTCGTCGTCGAGGTCACCACGAAAGACTGGTAGAAGTTCCGGGGTGCGCCCGTCGTGAGCTGACCAGCGCTTGATGCGAACACCGTATAGAGACGTCCGAGGACGCAATAGTTGCCGTTATAGTCGCCATACTTGACGGCGCCATTTCCCGTTTGGCAGGTCTCTGTCCCTTGGGCATAGCGTACCGTCGCCGCTAAAATCGCAGCGTGTGGCCGTCGTCACGCTGCAGTTGCCTGCGTCTTGTGGCTGAACCGAGCAATTCTCCGAGTCGAAGGTGCTGCGAGGTCCTCTCGGCCAGGTCGTGCACGTTGCATCCGTGGCCGTCGAAATCCTGAACTCGTCATTGCTGGCGACGAGGTTGCCACCGGACAGCCCGGCGCTGGCCGCGAAGTAGTCCTGCAAGTCGTTGTTCGCCGCGGTGGCGCTTCGGCGGTCGTACCAGGTGACGAAGGCCTTTCCAGCGGAAGTGCAGACCCACGGCATGATGCGGCGCCCGTTGGTACCCGTGCTGTTGACGACGACGGGGGTGTGCCCGGCGGCCCCCCAGGTCACGCCACCATCGGTGGAATCCGCGACCATGACGTTTTCGTTGCCCAGTCCCGGGTTGGGGCCCGTGGCCGTGTTGGTCGCCCACGCCACATAGACATGGTTCGCGTTCGTGTCGTCCACGGCCACGGTTGGACTCGAGAGGAGGTTCCCGTCATTGCACCGGTCGAGACCGGGAAACCCATTGGCCACCTCGCAGCCGGCAACGGTGGTGAATGCGCTCACCGTCTTCGGGAATCCGCCGGCGGCCCTCGTCATCACCGCCGCATTGGTGCTGCAGGCGTTGTACTTGTCGATCCGGAAGTCGCCACCGAGCCGATACACTACATAGAAAGACCCGTCACTCCCCACCGCGACGCGGGGGAAGTCGGCACCAACCTCCAGCGAGAACTGCGGCGCCCAGGTGGCGCCGCTGTCCAGGGAGCAGGTGATACGGGAATCCGATCCGCACCCACCCAGGCACTGTCGAAAGGCCATATAGACACGGTCCTGGCCGCCTGCCGTGGTGTTGAAACGGTCGGAGGCAATGTGTTCCTGGTCGATGCTGCAAGCTCCGCCCCCCGAGTTCGGACACACCGCGGCGTTGACCAGCGCGCCGAACGTCCGACCGTTGGTCGCGGACGCGGCGATTTCCGCGCAGTTGCTGCTGGCCGGACAGACAGCAGCACAGCTCGTCCCGAAGCAGCCGAGGGCCGCGTGATAGAAGCTCCCACTGGCTCCGAAGGCGATCGCGCTGTCGCCATCCCCAACGGGAAGGCTTCCGCTGAACGGAAACGTCTGCCCGCCATCATTCGAGGTGAGCCAGGAGCTTTGCTTGACCATGACGATGTCGGCGCCGTCATTGGAGGCGGCGATCTCGAGTTCACCGTTGGTTCCAAATGGGACCTGCGTCAATGTCAGGATCGGGTTGGCGCCGGCGTCGGCGAAGAACGTGTCAGCGGCGGAGAGCGGGGTCGCCCGATCTTGGATGGAAACACCGTCTGGCGGAGGTTCGGCGCCCCTCAGCAAGCGCTGGAGCCGTTTGACCTCCTGCTCGACGTCTGCCGCATCGCCCTCGGATTTGAATGTGAGGCTGCGCCCAATGTCGAGCACGAGGCGTCGGAGCGGCCGGTCGGCATCGGAGGGAAGTCTGCCCTCGAGGCGAATCAGCAGGCTGCCCGCCGCCACCGCCGTCGTGATCTGAACCATCCGCGGGTCAGCGTAGCGGGGCGCCTCGCTCGGCTGGGGTCTATCGAGGAGTTGTACCCGCTCGAGGGCGGGCCAGCCCCCGATGGTCAGGAACCTCGATCGCGTTGCATATTCATTCGCGATCTCGGCGAGCTCTCGGACGGCGCCGGCGTGGTCGCTTCTTTCCAGGTAGCCGATTTGCACTCGGACCGTGGGTCCGACCTTATCCAGCTGGTCGGCAGGGACGTTCAGAACCACCCAGGAATTGGCTGTCGGGTGAGCTAGCGACCACTCGTCCGGGTATTGGATGGAAACCTCTTCCGCGGGCAGAGACAGGGTGTGCGGCAGGGCTCCCAAGCGGGGGACCGGCATGGACGTCGTGCCCGCCTGCGCGGGTCGGGCTTGCCCTTGTGATAAGGGCATCGTGAGCAGTAAGTTGCCGATTAGTAGGGCTCGGAAGAAAGAATCAGATGTGCCCATGGACCATCTCCTTTTCCGCTGCAATGCATCGATTGCATGGTTCGACGCCGAGAGACCACACAACCACACCGACGGCCCGCGTGCTCGGCCCAACGCGCTCGTCCGCGGCTATCCAGGTGCACGAACACCTCCGGAGTCGCCCCCGGCTCGGTGGCGGACCGAGGACGCCCGTGGCGGCCGAGGGGACGAGGAAAGGCGGCTGCCATCATGGTTCTCAGGGTAGGTGCGCGCAGGCTACGCCGCGCCGCGGCCCACGTCAATAGCAAGAAATGCGTGTAGCAAGAAATGCGTGACGAGTCGGGCGATTCATTCCGGAAGGGCCTGGGGAGGTGCGCCGAGAAGCCTTCGCCGGAGCCGTCCGCGAAGCGACGGAGCACGAGGTTCTGAGCGTCAGGGAGATGGCACGCGCCTGACGAGTGTCCCTCAACTGTCCCTCTTCTCGGTGAGAATCGGGTCAAGCCTGACCGAAGGCGAAGTGAGCTAAGTGCCATCCGGGTCAGGATCGCGTGGGTTTGAGTCGGCTGGCGTCGGAGGCTGATTCTCGGTTCGAATCCTACCTGAGGAGCCAACCCTCCTCCTCGTCGTTTTCGCCCTCGTCCTGCCGGCGGGCCAGGAAGCCGTGCGTCTTGTTGGCCGCGTCGACGTAATTGCCCACCAACTCGCCGCGGGAGTTGATCCCGAACACGCGAGTGCCGGTCGCGCTTGGATAATCGATGGTATCGAAGTTCCAGTGTCGGTCCACGACGAAGCCATGGAACCGCCCGCCCGCGTCCTGGTAGACGCCGACCGCACGTCGCGCAGGGTTGATGTCCCACCCAGCCGTGAAGACGCTGCCCGGGAAATCGAAGGGGACGAAGTCGCCACGATCGAGCAGATACGCGCGCCCTCGCCCCGTGCCCATTTCGGTGTAAAGCCCGACGATGGTCTTCCCGTTGGGGGTAGCCCCGTTGTGCATGCTCGCCGGCATCTCGAAACCAGTGAACACGTCGTCTGCGATGACGATCCCGTGCATGGTGTCCATGGTGTCAGCGTCGTGATAGCAACCGAGAATGGTTCCGTCGCGGCCGATCCGCTGCGGGATGGTGTTGGTGTGATCGGGGAAATCGATGCGGCGGAACTCTCCGCCCCTCGTCAACAGATACCCATGGAAGTTCACCGGGGGCTCTCCGGGCAGTCGGTACGCTCCGACCACTTCGCCCGCCGGGCTGATGCCCCGCGCATCGGTGAAAGCTGCGCCGGGGTAATCGATCGAGCGGAGCAGCTCCCCGACCCGCACGAATCCATGGGTCCGGTTCGACGAATCGCGATAACTGCCCACCACCTCGCCGCGTTCGTTGATGCCGAAGGCGGTCGTAGCGGCGGCGCCCGGGAAGTCGATCGGCGAGAACCGTAGTAACCCCTCGTGCGCCCCGGCCGTGAGGCCGAGAGCAACCAGACCGGCCGCCGCCAGCGTCACGCGCTTATTGCGTCCCATGAGACACCTCCCAAGACGGCCCTTTTGAAGGTCCGCCATCCCGGAAGCGCAATGAGGAGGCGAAATGGCTCACAATGGGGCCGAGCCCACGGTGAAGTTTCAGCCGCCGGAGTCGGTAACCGCCCTGCTCCAGGCCTGGAATGCGGGGGACGAAGAGGCCGGACGCCGGCTGATCCCCCTGGTTTACGATGAGTTGCGCCGCCGCGCCGGAGCCTACCTTCGCAGAGAGCGACCCGGGCATACCCTTCAACCCACGGCGCTGGTCCACGAGGCCTATTTGAGGCTCGTCGGCCTCCGGGGCCACTGGCGCAGCAGGTCCCACTTCTTCGGCGTGGCCTCCAACCTGATGCGCCGGATCCTCGTCGATCACGCTCGGCGGCGGCGTGCGGCCAAGCGCGACGCCATTCACGTGACATTGAACGAGGCCGTCCAATCGGTCGCGGAGCCCGAGGTCGATCTCGTCCTGCTCGACGAGGCACTCTGCGAGCTGTCCGCCCTCAACGCCCGGCAGGGTCGAGTCGTCGAACTGCGATATTTCGGCGGCCTGAAGCTGGAGGAGGTGGCCGAGGTGGTGGGAGTGTCGGTCCCCACCGTGAAGCGCGACTGGACGGTGGCCCGAGCCTGGCTATTCGACCGTCTGAGGCAGAATTGACCCATTGGTCCCACCCATGACGCCCGAGCGTTGGCAACGCATAACGGAGCTCTTCCAGGACACACTCGAGCGGCCGGCCGAGGCACGCGAGGCCTATCTGCAGAAGGCCTGCGGCGACGACGACGTCCTCCGCCGTGAGGTCGAGGCACTCCTCGCCGCCGGGCGTGAGGCCGGCGACTTCCTATCCGAGCCGGCCCGTATAGACGAAGCCGAGCCGCCCCCCCCGGCGCTCTCGCCTAGCCGTTTGCTCGGCCCGTACCAGATCCTGGCTCCCGTCGGCGGGGGCGGCATGGGCGAGATCTACAAGGCCCGCGACACGCGGCTCGATCGGATCGTCGCGATCAAAGTCCTGCCGCCGGCTGTATCCGGAGACCCGACGCAGCGCAAGCGTTTCGAGCGGGAGGCTCGCGCCATCTCGAAGCTGAGCCATCCCCACATCTGCCCGCTCTATGACGTGGGCGAGCAGGACGACCTCACCTTCCTGGTCATGGAGTATCTGGAGGGCGAGAACGTGGCCGATCGGCTGACTCGGGGCCCACTACCTCTGGACGAGGCCCTGCGCTACGCGAGTCAGATTGCGGACGCCCTCGCGGACGCACACCTGGCCGGAATCGTGCACCGCGATCTGAAGCCGGGCAACGTCATGCTGACGAAAAAGGGCGCGAAGCTGCTCGATTTCGGGATCGCCAAGCTCCTTGCCGGTGCGTTCTCGGAAGGAGCGCCCACCGCCGCTGCCGCGTCGCTCACCGGCGAGGGGTTCATCGTCGGGACACCGCAGTACATGGCCCCGGAGCAGCTCGAAGGCAGGCCCGTCGACGCGAGGACCGACATCTTCGCCTTCGGGCTGGTGGCCTACGAGATGGTGACGGGCCGCAAGGCCTTCGAGGCGCCCAGCCGGGCCGGGCTCATCGCGGCGATCCTGAGGAGCGAGCCTCCACCGCTCTCGCAGTTCCAACCACTGGCAACGCCTGCGCTCCAGCGCATCGTTCAAACCTGTCTAGCCAAGGATCCCGACGATCGCTGGCAGACCGCACGCGATCTCCTGCGCGAGCTGCAGTGGCTCGCCGAATCGGATGCCGACGCAGACGACGCGCGGCCGACCGTTCCGCAGCCAGGCAGACGGCGGATGATTCCCGCCCTGATGATCGTCGCGCTTGGCACGATGGCGGCCGCGGGTTACTTCGTGGGTGCCCGCACCGCGTCCGCGCCGGCAACCGCCGTTCGTATCGATCGGCTGACCGACTTCCCGGGCCTCGAGGAGTACCCCGCGATCTCTCCCGATGGGAGGTCCGTGGCGTTTACCGCGGGCGAGGGCGGGCTGCGTCAGATCTGGATGAAGCTGATCACGGGCGGCGCGCCGCTGCAGCTCACGCGCGATGCGAGCGAGCATCTGCGTCCGCGCTGGCTTCCCGATTCGAGCTCGCTCATCTACTTTTCGCCGCCGGCCGGTGGCGGGCTCACGGGGACGCTCTGGGAGATCTCAGCCCTTGGCGGCGCTCCACACCGCATCGTGGACAGCCTCGCCGATGGTGATGTCAGCCACGACGGCAGGCGGCTCGCCTTTGTTCGATCGGCCGACGGACGACTCGAGCTGGTGACGGCCGATCGTGACGGCACCAATGCCCAGGTCATCGTCCATCTCGCAGCTGGCTATTCCTACGTGTCACCTCGATGGTCGCCGGACGATACGTTGATCGCGTACCAAAGAAACCGGATGAGCCTGGACGATGATGTGTTCGTCGTGCCGGCGAGCGGCGGCGAGCCCCGGGGGATCACGCAAGCCAACAATCGGATGAGCGGCTTCGCTTGGTTGCCCGACGGATCGGGGATCGTCATGAGCTCGTCGCGGGGAAGCACGCTCTACTACCTGCCCTCGTTCAATCTGTGGACGGTCCCGTCAAGAGGCGGCGCTTGGCGCCAGGTTACGTTTGGGGAAGTCTCGTATCTCTATCCAGACGTCGATCGGACGGGAACGTTGGTGGCGACGCGGCTTCAGTTGCGGTCGGACATCTGGCGGTATCCAGTGGACTTCGGCGGCGTCGAGAACGTCCGTCGTGGCGAGCGTGTCACGCGGCAAACGGGACAGGTGCGCACACCGACGGTGGGCCCGGGGGACAAGGAAGTCGCGTACGTGTCCGACAGCGGCGGTCACGCGAACATCTGGGTGACGAAGCTCGAAACGGGGGAGAGCCGCCAGATCACCTACGAGCGGGATCCGGAAATCTCCGTGGGCGTTCCCGTCTGGTCGCCTGACGGGCAGCACATCGCCTTCGCCTCCAGCCGTGAGGCGCCGAAAGGCCAGAACGGCTACTGGCTGGTGAGCCCGGATGGCAGTGGCCTGCGCAATCTCAGGCTCCTTGCCGGTTGGGCGGATTGGTCCCCCGACAGTCGCTGGGTGTATTACTCCGAGGACCCACGTCGGGCGGCCGTTTCGAAGGTGGCGATCGACGGCGGACAGCCGGTTGTCGTGCGGACGGACACGGCGACCCGCCCGGCGATCAGCCGCGACGGATCGGCCTTGTACTGGTTGGTCGAGTTGCTCGCAGGATCTGGCCTCGCCGACTACGAGATTCGCACGGCGAGTCCCGAAGACGGCTCCCCCCGGACGCTAGCCCACATTCCCGCCAGCCGCGTCCCGATCTGGCTGATGATGCAGCCTGTGATCTCACCGGATGGCAAGTGGCTCGCGCTGTCGCTCGTCGACCACGGAACGTCCAACATCTGGGCCGTGTCGACCGCCGACGGCACGTTTCGCCCGCTCACCGATTTTGGCCGGCGGGCGACTTTCATCGCGCGGCGCCTGTCGTGGTCGTCCGACGGCCGATCCATCTTTGCCGCACTGGGCGAGGGCGAGGCGGACGTGGTGCTGCTGGCGGGAGTCGTCTGGCCAGGTCGCTGAGAGAGGCCCCTGGTGCGAGTCCCCATCGAATGTACCGGCGCGTGGTTCTGACGCAGGACGCGCCCGAGGAGGGGCTTCGCGCAGGCGACGGAGCACGAAGTCTTGAGCGTTCGGGAAATGCCGCGGGCCTGACTGTCCCTCAACTGTCCCTCTTCTCGGTGAGAATCGGGTCAAGCCTGACCGAAGGCGAAGTGAGCTAAGTGCCATCCGGGTCAGGATCGCGTGGGTCCGAGTCGGCTGGCGTCGGAGGCTGATTCTCGGTTCGAATCCTACCTGAGGAGCCAACCCCTACCAGGCCCTTCAATGACTTCCCGCCGCCGTCGGGCGGGTCGACCGCTGCGCCAGTCACGGTTGACCAAGCCGGACCAATTGCGAACGGAGGAGGTCGACCAGGGCGACCGCCGCGGGGTTGGCGTCTGCCTGTCGCCGCCAGCCCAGGCGAACGGTCCGAAAGAGCCGGGGGACGGCCAGGCGCACGAGGTCGACCGGCGGACCGGGTGACGCCGCCATGGAGCGCGGCAGCACCGACACGCCGAGGCCGGCCGCGACGAACGAGCGCACGGTCGCGGTCTCGTCCACCTCGAGCGCGATGCGCGCGCTGAAGCCCGCGACCGCCGCGGCGGCCCCGACGATGCCTCGCAGCATCGAGCCCTCATGGAACATGACGAACGCTTCATCGCTCAGGTCGACCCATCGAACCTCACGCGCATGCGCCAGTCGATGGCGGCGGCCCACGATCAGCACCAGCTCCTCGGAATAGGCCGTCTCCCACGAGATCTGCGCTCCCCCCCGCCCGGGTGGCGGTGCGACCCGCCCCGTTCTCAGAGAGCCCGTGTGGACCACCGCCAGATCGAGCGCCCCCGATCCGAGCAGCTCCAGAAGTCGCGCAACGTGGCCCTCGCGGACCTCGACTTCGACGCCCGGGTGGCGGGCCCGGAACCGGGCCAACAGCGCGGGCAGACGCAGGACCGCGATCGACGAGATCGTTCCGATCACCACGCGTCCGTGGTCGAGGCTCGCATATCGCCCTGCCTCGCGGCGGGCCTCGTCGACCTCCAGGAAGATCCGCTCCGCCCGCCGGACGAGCGACTGGCCGGCCGCGGTCAGCCGCGCCCCGCGCCGGGAGCGCTCGAAGACCGCCACCCCCAGCTCCTCCTCGAGCTGGGCAATCTGCTGCGAGAGCGCCGGCTGGGCCAGGCCCAGCTGTCCGGCGGCCCGCGTGAAGTGGCCGTGCCGAGCCACGGCGAGGAACCCCTTCAGATGGCGTAGTTCCATGATCACCACAGCTTATCATATTGATAACAACAAGCTGTTTGACTTATCGTTGGGCGGGACCTCACCATGGGGCATGCTTCGCGAGCAGGATGACCACCGCCGGCGCCTGGCACTGATCTCCACCCCCGCCCATCTCGAAGGCGATGTTGTTGCGGCCTTGGCATCGACACATGAACGCATCGCACCGAGTCACGGCGACGCGCTCACGAGGAGGGTGCGCATCGACTCCATCGACCTGCTGCGGGGCGCGGTCATAGTCCTCATGACCCTGGATCACGTCCGCGACTACTTCCACGCCGATGCCTTCTTATACGACCCCACTGACTTGGCGCGCACGACGGCCGCTCTCTTCCTTACCCGGTGGATCACGCACTACTGTGCGCCGGTATTCGTCTTTCTCGCCGGTCTGGCCGCCTACTTGCACGGCTCACGGAAGAGCCGGAAGGAGCTCTCCCTCTTTCTGGCCACCCGGGGCGCCTGGCTCGCATGCCTCGAGCTGTTTGCGGTGTCGCTGTGCAGGACATTCAACCCGGCCTACCCATACTTCAACCTGCAGGTGATCTGGGCGATCGGCGTCGGGATGATCGTGATGTCCGCGCTGATTCACCTCGACAGGCAACTCCTGCTCCTCGTCGCCGTCGCGCTGGTCGCCGGTCACAACCTCCTCGATCGAGTGCACGTTCCGGGCGGCGGCGTGTCCGCGTTCCTTTGGGCCGTCCTACACGAGATGGGACGCTTCGAGCTGGGCTGGACCGTGGTTTGCGTGCACTATCCGCTGCTGCCTTGGATCGGGATCATGGCCCTTGGCTATTGCTGCGGGCCATGGTACGGCGGGCAGTGCCGACCCGAGACGAGAAGACGGGGCTTGCTGCTGGCCGGCCTCCTCGCGACGGGACTGTTCGTCCTGGTCCGGGCGGGAAATCTTTACGGGGATCCCGCGCCGTGGTCGCCACAGGAGTCGGATCTCTTCAGCCTCCTCGCGTTCCTCAACGTGACCAAGTATCCGCCATCGCTCCTGTACACGTTGATGACGCTGGGACCGGCACTCGTCGGTCTGGCCCTCGCGGAAAAGCCCTTGGGCCGCCTGACCCGCTGGATGGTGACCTTCGGAAAGGTCCCCCTGTTCTTCTACATGGCTCACATCCTCCTGATTCACGTCGTGGCCACCATCGCGGCGAGCGCGACCGGCTACCGTGTGAGTGACATGATCCTCGCGGGCGGCGTCAACGACGCGGCTGCGCTCAAGGGCTACGGTCTCAGCCTGTCGACGGTGTACCTCGTGTGGCTCGGGGTTGTGCTCGCCTTGTATCCCTGCTGCCGGTGGTTCGCCGCCTACAAGACAAGCCACCAGGCCTCTCGCTGTTGGCTCAGCTATCTGTAGTCCGGGGAAGTCACCGGTGAGGTGGAAGGGGATTGACGCGGGAACGCGCCCGGACTCGGTGCGCCGCCAGCTTAGGGGCGCTTCACTTCTTCACGTAGGGCCCGCCGACCTCCCCCCAGCCCCAGTGCGGCATCGGCGCCTCGGGATCTACGGCTGCTCCCGGCTGCGAGTTGATGACGGCGAGCCGCGATCCCCACTCGAGGTAGGACACGAAGGCGGACCGGAACTCGGGATCGTCGGGGAGGCCTACCTCGTCGGCGGTGTCGAGGAGCAGCCGTACCCAGTGGGAGCGCTGCTCCTGCGTGAGGTGACGATGCAGGTGGCGCCCCGCCATGTGAGGATGGCCGCCGCGCTCCGCCGAGTACGCCTTTGGCCCGCCGAGCACCTCCGCGAGAAATTGCGCCACGAAGCGGGGGTGGTGACGATCCATCTCCGCGAAGACCGGCCCCAGGAGCGCGTCGCTCGCGACGCGCTCGTAAAACCGGGTGGTCAGGCGCTCCAGCGCGGGCATTCCGCCCGCCCATTCGTAGCGACTCGGCACGCCCTGGGTCATGGGTCTCTCGGCCGGCCACGGGCCCCCGCCGCGGCCGCTTCAGTCACTCGACCGCGGAAGGGTCGGTGGAGGACATACCATAGATGCGACATGGCCCTTCGCGCGGTTCTGTGGGATCTCGACGGGACGCTCGTGGACTCGGGCGAGCAGCACTTCCAAGCCTGGAGCTTGACCGCCGAGAAGCTCGGTCACCCGATGAATCGGCAGCGTTTCACCGAGTCGTTCGGCAAGCGCAACGACACCATCATCCGCGGGCTGCTGGGCGAGAGCGTGAGCGAGGCCAAGATCCTGCGGATCGGCGACGAGAAGGAAGAGCTCTACCGGCAGCTGGTGCGGGAGCAGGGGCTCGAGCTCCTGCCCGGCGCGGCGGAGTGGTTGCCGCGGCTCAAGCGGGCGGGCTGGCGGCAGGCCGTGGCCACGTCGGCCCCGCGCGCGAATCCCGAGGCCGTGCTGCCCGTCGTGGGCCTCAGCGCGTTCTTCGACGCGGTGCTCGGGGCCGAGGACGTGAGCGCCGGCAAGCCGGATCCGGCGATCTTCCTCACCGCCGCACGGCGGGTCGGGGTCCACCCCGAGCGCGCGGTCGTGGTCGAGGACGCGCCGGCGGGCCTCCTCGCGGGCCGACGCGGCGGTATGCGGACGATCGGCGTGCGGTCGGCGCACTTCGGAGTTCTCGAAGCCGATGTGGTAGTCGAGAGCCTGGCCGACCTGCCTCTCGACACGTTCGATCGCCTCGTCCCGGCCTGAGACGGAGGCCGGGCCCTGGCCCTCCCGCGTTACGGTACCTGCCGCTCCCACCCGCCATCTCCCGGACCCGGATGTTCCGATAGCGGACCGGGTGGTCGTGGTCCTGGAGGGCGAGCGGTAGCGAGGGGGCAAACCACGACGGGCGGGACGGCTCGGTCCCGCCCGTCGGCCGAAGCGGGCCTACTTCGCGGGCGTCGGCAGGTACGACAGGTCGGGCCGGTAGCGCACGATCTCGGTCCGCACGGACTTCACGCAGCGATCGACGGACTTCATCAGCTCCTCGGCGTCGTGCCGGCCGACGGCCTTCTCGAGCATCGCGGGGAACGGAGGGTCGGGGGGAGCCATGTCCGCGAACCCCTTCATCGGAAAGGCCAGCACGAAGGACGGGTGCTCGCCGCCGTCGACGAGCTGGTACCAGGTGTAGTTGACCTGCCAGGTGCTCTTCCCGATCGCCTCGTGGATCTTCTTCATCGTGCTGAGGAATTCCTCCTCCGTGCCCATCTTGAGCAGGTAATGGTTCAGCTCGCTCATGGGCGAGGGCTCCGCGCTTGCGCTCGGGCGGCTCGCATCGGGGAGCATCATGTAGAACCCGTTGGTCTGGGATCCCACGAAGGGCACGAGGTTGAGGGCCCCGTCCGCGGTGTCGCCCTTGCCGAGCTTGGCTTCCCACTCGTCGAAGTCCTTCCACTGGTGCGCGAATGTCCCCGTGAGGTAGGTCCCGGTGCGGTCGCCCGTCTCGACCTCCCAGGTCAGCCACGCCCAGGTGTCGTTCTGCTTGCGGTGCCACTCCATGTGGCGCTTGCGACCCGCCTCGAGCTGGGCGTTCATCCCCGGTTTGGCCTGGCTGGCGAACACGCGGGCCGCGGCGCCGGCGGGCTCCGCGGCCTGGACCGACAGGGGCAACGCGATGGCTCCCGTGAGGAGCCAGATCGTCCTTCGCATGCATACTCCTTTCGCCGCGGAAGCGGCGCGCGAAACGTCTTGTCAACTGGGAAGGCCGCATCATAGGTCGAGCGGCGCCAGGGTGGCAACCGGCGCTCCGCGCATCCCGGGTGGGAGGTCGGGGCCTGGATAGGGCAGGTCCTGCCTTGGCCGTTCGGCTACAATCCGATAACTCGCAATCATCAAAAGGAAGCGGCGTGAGGCTGTCGGCGGGTCAACGTCTCGGGCCGTATGAGCTCCTCTCGCCTCTCGGGGCGGGAGGGATGGGCGAGGTCTACCGCGCGAGGGACACGAAGCTCGGCCGCGACGTGGCGATCAAGGTGCTGACGGTCGAGGTCGCGCAGGACCCCGAGCGCCTTGCCCGCTTCGGACGCGAGGCGCACCTGCTCGCCGCGCTGAACCATCCGAACATCGCCGCCATCCACGGTCTCGAGGAGGAGGGCGCGCAACCGTTCCTCGTGCTGGAGCTGGTCGAGGGCGAGGACCTCGCGGTGCGGCTGAAGCGAGGGCCGATTCCCGTCGACGAGGCGCTCGAGATCGCGAAGCAGATCGCGGAGGCACTGGAGGATGCCCACGCCAAGGGCATCGTGCACCGGGACTTGAAGCCGGCCAACGTGAAGCTGACGTCGGACGGCAAGGTGAAGGTGCTGGACTTCGGCCTGGCCAAGGCGTACGCAGGCGACACGGGGACCGGAGCGTCCTCGGCCGATCTCTCGCAGTCGCCGACGCTCGCGCGCTCCGGGACCCTGGCCGGGGTCATCCTGGGCACCGCCGCCTACATGCCCCCGGAGCAGGCGAGCGGCAAGACCGTCGACAAACGGGCGGACATCTGGGCATTCGGGGTCGTCCTCTTCGAGATGCTCACGGGCCGGGCGCTCTTCACCGGTGAGACCGTCTCCGAGATCCTCGCCTCTGTGATCAAGGAGGAGCCGTCGTGGGAGCGCCTGCCCGCCGACTGCCCGCCCGCGATCGCCAAGCTCCTCCGGCGCTGCCTCCGCAAGCGGCCCCGGGAGAGGCTCCAGGATATCGGAGATGCCCGGCTCGAGCTGTCCGACGTTCTCGCTGGGGTTCCGGAGGACCTGGAGTCGGCCACACCGGGCACGGCTGTGCCGCGAGCGGCGGAGCGCCGTCGGATCCGCGAGAGGTGGGCCTGGGCCGCGGTCGCGCTGGTGAGCAGCGGGCTCGCGGCTCTCCTCGCGTTACTGCACTTTGCCCAGGTCCCCGCGGTCCGGCCGGCCGCCCACTTCGTCATCGAGATGCCCGATGGAGTGTCCTTCTCGGGCTTCGACCCGTTGGCGATCTCGCCGGATGGACGCTTTCTCGCGTTCACGGCTAGACCTCCGAACGGCAACCAGAGCCTCCTATGGATCCGGCCCCTGGAGTCGCCCGCGGCCCGGCCTGTGCCCGGAACTGAGGGAGCCGAATCGCCCTTCTGGTCTCCCGACAGCGGGTCCGTCGCGTTCTTCGCCGGTCCGGAGCTGAAGCGGATCATCCTCTCCGGCGGGGCCGCGCAGAAGGTGTGTCCGCTCCCCCTGACCGGGATCGCTGGCGGCACCTGGAGTCCGTCGGGGACCATCGTGTTCGCGTCCGGCGGTAGCAGTGCGTCGCGGCTCTTCGCGGTGGCGGCGAACGGGGGAGAGGCGAAGCCCCTGACGACCCTGGACCAGTCGCGGGGAGAGACCGGCCATACGATGCCTTGGTTCCTTCCCGACGGGCGCCGGTTCCTCTTCATGGTCGGCAGCCCGCGACCGGAGAGCGGCGGCCTCCACGCCGCCTCCCTCGATTCACCGGGGGAGCGGCGGCGCATCCTGGCCCAGGGTGGGCGCTTCGAGTACGCCCCGCCTGGGCGGCTGCTTTTTGTCCGCGAGAACACGCTCCTGGCCCAGTCTTTCGATTGGAAGCGCCTGGAGGCGAAGGGTGAGGCGGTCCCCGTCGCTCAGTCCGTGGATTCCTTCGCTTACGTCCCTAGCTGGGGCTGGTTCTCGGCGTCGGCGGGTGGTGTCTTGGCCTACATGGCGCGGGGCGAAAGCAACCACCAGCTCGCGTGGCTCGACCGGAAGGGAGGGAGGCTCGGCAACGTCGGAAAGCCCGCAGCGTACGGTCAGATCGTCCTCTCTCCCGACGAGCGACGCGTCGCAGTGGAGATCCCGGACGCGGAGGGGAACAACGACATCTGGCTGATCGAGTTGGCGCGGGCGGTGGCGAGCCGCCTGACGTTCGATCCCGCTAGCGAAATGGACCCCGTGTGGTCTCCGGACGGGCGCGAGCTGGTCTTCGCGCGGGACCGCAACGGCCGGAGGGACATCGTCCGAAAGAGCCTGTCGGCCAACGAGACCGAGTCGCTCCTCCTGGAATCTCCCGTCGATGTGTACGTGAAAAGCTGGTCGGGGGACGGGAGGTTCCTCGTCTACGTCACCAACGATGCGGGGAAAGAGGCCACCTGGGCGCTGCCCCTGAAGGGGGGCGGTAAGCCGGAGCCCCTCCTGAACACCGGCTTCCGGATCGACCAGCCCCAGGTCTCTCCAGACGGTCGATGGCTGGCCTACATCTCGGAGGAGTCGGGGCGCTGGGAGGTCTACGTCCAGCCCTTCCGTCGGGCCGGGGAGAAACTGCGCGTCTCCCCCGAGGGGGGCGGTCAGCCGAAGTGGCGAGGCGACGGGAAGGAGCTCTTCTATCTGTCGACCGACGGGCGGCTGATGGCAGTGGACGTCCGGCCGGGAGAGGCACGCATCGAGGTGGGACTCCCCACGGCCCTGTTCGAGGCGGGCCGATTCGCACCCGACTACTACGACTACGCGGTGACCGCCGACGGCCAGCGCTTTCTCATGAAGGTCCCCGTCGAGAAGGACGCCGGCAGGCGGATACACGTCATCATCAACTGGCCGTCACTGGTTCGGTGAGAGGGATAGGACCTGGCTTTTTCGGGACCTTCGAGGCGCTTTGACTACTCGGCGTTTGCGCGCAGCCCGCGCCCGCGGCATAGTTGTCGCTCGCGATACCGCGAGCCATGCCGCAGAACGTCCACCTTCGCCCCGATGACCCGACCTTGCCGGTCAGCGGGCTTGCTCGACAAGGGTGTCGGGCAGATCAAGGACCTCGGCCTGCCGCACGACCTGGGGCACCGGGTCGAGTAGCGCGGGCCGAGCCGCGCCGGGCAACCAGTTGAGGCTCCTGGTCGTCGAGGACGAGCGGCGCATGGCGCACTACATCTGTCGGGCGCTCGCCGAGGAGTCGTTTGCCGTCGACGTCGCACACGACGGCCCGAGCGCTCTGGAGCTGGCCGCCACCTACGACTACGACGCGATCGTGCTGGACCTGATGCTGCCCGGCATCGACGGCCTGACCGTCTGCAAGCGCCTTCGCGCGGCGGGCAACAAGACCCGGATCCTCATCATCTCGGCGCGGGACATGGTCGAGGACCGCGTCCGTGGGCTGGATGCGGGAGCCGACGACTACCTGGTCAAGCCGTTCGCGCTGGAGGAACTGGCGGCGCGCCTGCGCGCCCTGAGCCGGCGCCACCGCGTCACGGAAGCGCCGGTCCTCACCGCCGGGGACCTGGATCTCGATCCCGCGACGCACACCGTCAAGCGATCCGGCCGGCTGATCGCCCTCACCCCGAGGGAGTACGCGCTCTTGGAGTACCTCATGCGGCGGTCCGGTGTCGTGCTGACTCGGGCCATGATCGCCGAGCACGTGTGGGACTGCACTTTCGATCCCGGGAGCAACGTGGTCGACGTTCACGTCAAGCACTTGCGCGAGAAGCTCGACGTTCCCGGGCGGCCCAGCCTGATAGTGGCCGTCCGCGGTGTGGGGTATGTCCTTGGGGATCCTGGCTCGACTTCGCCCTAGGAGCCTTCGCACCCGCCTGACGCTCTGGTACCTGCTCACCCTCAGCGGCGCGCTCGGAACCCTGGCCGTGTTCGTCCTGGTCAGCCAGGCGCGGACCTCCTACCACGAGCTCGATCGCGAGCTGCAAGTGCGCCTGCTCGGGTTCGTGGCGGATCGCCGCGCGGCTCTGCTGACCCTCGACGTGGCAAGCGTTCTCGCGAGCGAGGTGGCGGCGGAGGCGCCGGTGCTCGTGCGCCAGGCGTCCGGACCGGTGCTCTTCCGCTCGCGGGGGTTCCCGCGGCTGGACTGGGCGAGCGAGCGCGCGGCCGCGGCGGCGGTCCGCGAGCGCACGCCGCTCATCACCGTGGCGGACATCTCGGGAGCCCCGCTACGGGTCGCGACGGCCGTGGTCCCACGACCGGGAGCGGAGAGCCTGATCGTGCAGTTGGCGGCCTCGGTGGAGCCGGTGCGCCGCGACCAGGTCCGCCTGGCCCTCGGGATGGTGCTGTCCATCGTGGTGGTGCTGGTGCTCGCGAGCTACGGCAGCGCCTTCACCGCGCGCCGGGCGCTGGCCCCGGTGGACGAGATCGTGCGCCGGGTCCAGCTGATCCAATCGGCCCACATCAACGAGCGGCTCGAGGCGCGTACCGGCAGCGACGAGATCGACGGCTTGGCCACGACCCTCAACGAGATGCTCGACCGGATCGAGGGATCGCTCCGCAGCGCCCGCCGCTTCGCGGCCGACGCGTCGCACGAGCTGCAGACGCCGCTGGCCGCGATGCGCGGTGCCGTCGAGTTGTGCTTGCGCGCGGATCGGACTCCGACCGACTACCGCGCGCTCGCCGCCGGCCTGCTCGAGGAGACCGAGCGCCTGTCGACGCTGATCCGTGATCTGCGCTTGCTGGCCCTGGCCGATCGAGGTCAGATGCTGGAGGTGGCCGAGGGCGTGGACCTGGCCGAGCTCGTGTTGGAGTGCTGCGAGATCGCGAGCGCCATGGCGGAGGAGAAACAGGTGGTGGTGGAGACGTCCATCCAGGGCCGCCCCCTGGTGCTCGGCAGCCCGCTCCACCTGCGGCGGGTCGTGCTCAACCTGCTCCAGAACGCGATCCGCTATTCTCCGGCCGCGTCCAACGTCGTCGTGACCGTTGGGCGGCCCCACGGCCACGCGATGGTGATGGTCGTGGATCACGGCTGTGGGATCGAGCCACAGGATCTGCCCCACATCTTCGAGCCGTTCTACCGATCGGATCCGGCGCGTGCTCGCGACACGGGCGGTTCCGGCCTCGGTCTCGCCATCGTCGAGCAGATCGTGCGGCTGCACCGGGGCACCATCAAGCTCACCAGCGTCCCCGGCCGGGGGTCCACTTTCGCGGTCTACCTGCCAAGTGCGCCCGAGGGGGCCGGATCGCCCCCTTCCCAGCCGGCCCCCCAAGCCGACCCGGCGTCCTCGCTGGATTAAGGCGTCCCTCACCGGCGTTTCATCGTTCCTTAATTCTCGGGGCCCATCGTTGGGGGCGTGAGGCGGCTGCTCCCGTTCGCGCTGCTGGTCCTGCTGGGCATGGCCGCCTGGGCCCAGACGCGGACGCCGCTGCCCCGTATCGTTCGCGCCGTGCCCCGTGACGCGGGCCGGGAGGCCGCTCCGGAACGCGGCCGCCGCGTCTACGAGCGCTACGGGTGCGGGCTGTGCCACGGCGCCGACGCCAAGGGCGGGTTCGCCAACCGGAACGCGGAGACAGACGGCAAAGTGCCCGGCTTGACGTTCGTGGCGGAGGGGTTCACGCGCGCCGAGCTGAAGAAGAAGATCCTCGATGGCCTGGCGACGATCGGCCGCGAGGACGCGAAAGGTCCGCGGCCGCCGTACAGGATGCCCGGCTGGGGCGCTCAGATGTCCGACGCGGAGCTGACCGACCTGGTCGAGCACCTCATGAGCCTCCTTCCGAAGTCCGGGGCCGCGGAGAAGTGGCGGTGAAGCCGACGGCTCTCTGTCGAAGGAGCGCAGAACCCATGTCAATCCGCGCCCGTTCCGTGCAACGCCAAAGACACGCTGCCCACATCGGCGCGCTGGTCCTCGCCGCGCTCACCGTCGCGACCGCGCCGGCGCGCGCCGACCAGGAGCCGACCTCTGCGCCCGCGCCCGGACCGCCGGAGTACGCGCCGAATCCCGTGCAGACCTGCCTGCGCGAGTGCCACAACCAAGAGCCGACCACGTTGATCCTCCAGACGCCGCACGCCGTCAAGGGCGATCAGCGCACGCCGTTCGCCCAGCACCTGTGCGAAACGTGTCACGGGGCGAGTCCCGACCACATTGCCGTCACGAGCAATCCGGTGGGCATCGTGTACAAGGGGCGGAAAGCCTCGCCCGTCGCCGAACGCAATGCCAAGTGCCTGTCGTGCCACGAGGCCGGCCTGCGCTCCTACTGGACCGGCCAGCCAGCACGAGGGTCGTGGCGTCGCCTGCACCGACTGCCACAACATCCACGCTCCCGAACAGAAGGTGCTGAGCAAGGCGACCCAGGCCGACGTCTGCTTCACCTGCCACAAGGCGCAGCGCGCGCAGACGCGGCGCATCTCGACCCATCCGCTGGCGGTGACCAGCCTGGCCAGCGCCGCCAAGATGGCCTGCTCGGACTGCCACAACCCGCACGGGTCGACCGGTCCGAAGATGCTCGTCAAGAACTCGGTCAACGAGACCTGCTTCACCTGCCATCCCGAGAAGCGCGGCCCGTTCCTCTGGGAGCACGCGCCGGTCTCGGACGACTGCACCAACTGCCACACGCCGCACGGCTCGAGCAACGCACCGCTGCTCAAGGCGCGCGCGCCGTGGCTGTGCCAGGAGTGCCACAGCGGCGACCACGGCGCACAGGTCAACAGCGGTGCGAACCTGGCGGTCGGCGACGTGACCACCATCAACGGGCTTCAGCAGCCCGGCGCGGCGGCGCCGCGCGCCCAGGCGGGCGCGCGCGCGTGTCTGAACTGTCATGTGCTGATTCACGGCTCGAATCACCCGGCCGGCGCGAAGTTCCAGCGCTAACCCGATGCGATCAGGGAGCGATGTCATGACAAACGCACAGCGAATTCGCCTACCCGGGCTCGCGTGGCCGTCGCTCGAGTCGCGCTCGCGGCGGCGCTGGCGCGCGTACGCTGCCCATGCGGAAGCCCAAACCAAGCCGACGAGCACGGTCGAAGTCGGCGCGGGCACCGTCGGCGACGGGTCCTACAAGGCCGGCGAATACAACGGCCTCGAGAACAAGGGCGCGTTCGGCATCGGCAACCTCGACTGGCGCGGCGGCGCCGCCGGCTACAACAGCGACAGCACGCTGCGGTGGCGCATCAAGGGCACCGATCTCGGCCTCGAGATCGCGAATGCATCCGCCCAGATCGGCCAGCAGGGCAAGTTCCGGCTGACGTTCGGCTACGACGAGCTGCGCCGGAACCGATCGGACACGTATCAGACGCCGTTCAACGGCACGGGGACGAACGTCCTCACGTTGCCGCGATCCTGGCATCGTACCGACGGTGGCCGGAAGCAGCGGCACCAACAACACGACGAACATCGTCAGCGCGCGAGGCCTCATCCCGGCGATCGGCGACGCGCCTTACATCGACGTCGCGACGAACTCGCCGGCGATGGGCGCGTTGCGAACGCCGAACGCGGCCCAGACGGCGCTCGTCGACGCCGCCGCGGCCGCCGACGTGCCGCTGTTCCACAACTTCAACCTGTTCACGAAGCGCACGAGGTTCGACGTCGGCCTCAACTACAACTTCGACCAGCGCTGGGGAGTCGACGTGACTTTCCGGCCCGAGCACAAGGACGGTGTGAAGCCGATGGGGACGGTCTCTCGAAACACCGGCGCCGACATCTCGACCATCATTCCCGATGTGATCGACACCGATCACAACCAGGTCGCCATGAGTCTGAATTTCACGGGCCCGAAGAGCTTCGCGCAGGCCGGGTACTACGGCTCGTTCTTCAAGAACAACGTGCCGTTCATGTCGTGGCAGAACTGGGCGACCCCCACGAGGGTCGGTCAACACCATGAGCAGCACGCCGGGCAACACCTTCAACCAGTGGAACGCGACCGGCGGCATGAACTTCTCGCTCGACCACCAAGCTGGTCGCGACCGGATCGTACGCGACGCAACACGCAGAACGACGCGTTCCTGACCGATGCGACGACGCCGGTGGTGCCGGTCAGCTCGCTGGACGGCCTCGTCGTGACCACGACGTTCAACGCCGATTCACGACCCGGCCGGCAAAGAAGCTGACCCTGACCGCGGCGTACAGGTACGACGACCGCGACAACCGCACCGCCGTCAACATCTACCAGTACGCGGACGCCGGCGAAGCGCCCGCGGCGAACGCCAATTTCCCCGCCGGCCCCAACAATCCTCTCGGCGCCGTTGTCGCACAGAACGCAAACGCCAATCGTCCGTACAGCAGGAAGCTCAATCAGGTCACCGCCGAGGCCGACTACGGCTTCGTGAAGGGCCAGTGGATCAAGGTCGGCTACGAGTTCGAGAAGATCGACCGCGCCTGCTTCGCGTCCTGGATCAGCTGCGCGGATGCGGCGACGACCAACGAGCACACGCTGCGGGCCGAATGGCGGGCGCACGCTGGGTGAGAAGGTCACCGCCCGGGTCGGCTATGCGTATTCCGCGCGCAGAGCGCCGGACTACAACGAGAACGCCTTCCTGGCGCTGGTCCCGTACGCCAACGTCAGCCCGGCCGCGGCGACCGGGGGCGCGACCGCTCTTTCGTTCATGCAGGCGAACGGTTGGAACGGATGGGGACCTGCGGCCGGCTTCGCCGTCACCACCGGCAACATGAACCTGTTCTTCCCGAGCAACAACGCCCTGGCCAACGCGATGTACGCCAACAACAACCGGATCAGCGAGCTTCCGGGGATGCGCCGCTACTACGTGGCGGATCGCAATCGAGACAAGCTGCGCGCGTTGCTCAGCTGGCAGGCAACCGAGCAGCTGTCGTTCCAGGGCGGCCTGGATCTCAACAAGGACCGCTACCCCGGCTCGACCTACGGCGTTCAGGACGCAAAGAACTGGGCCGTGAACGTCGACGGGACCTACGCGCTGGGCGACGCCACGAGCGTGAACGTCTGCTACACGTACGAGAACTTCAGTTCCCATGACGCGCGGGCAACAGCTATACGGCCAACAGCAACGTGGCCGCCTTGAACAACGGTCAGCCAGGGGCGGTCGGCCTCTCGGGCAACAGCTGCGACGGCTACACCACGCTGCAACAGCGGAACAACAACAACAAGCTGGACCCGTGCCTGGACTGGTCCACGAACATGCTCGACAAGGTGCACACGGTGGGCGTCGGGTTGCGGAAGCGGGCCGGCAGCTTCGACCTTCTGGGCAACTTGATCCTGTCCCGCGCGCGGTCGGACACCAGCGCAGCGGCGGGCGGAAACTGGGCCAACAACATCCTCAACGGCCCGGGCGGGCCTCCGACGACCATCGCGGCGTTCTTCATCGCGGGCGCCCCGATGCCGACGATCACCACCAACACGGGCGAGCTGCGCCTGAGCGGCCGATTCGCGATCGACAAGCGCCAGTCGGTGCGCCTGGACTACTCGTACTTGCGCATGCGATCCAACGACCCGGCCTACGAGGGCATGCAGCTCGGGTCGCTGAGCGGCGTGCTGCCGACCAACGAGCAGCCGTTCAATTACGGGGTGAGCATCTTCGGTGTGTCCTACATCCTGAACTTCTAGAGGAGGAGCTTCCGACATGACACGTACCGTTACGGTCACCGCGCTTGTCTTGCTGGCCTTCGCGGCGCTCGCCCTGAAGATCGTGGCCCAGGACAAGGAGGAGCCGGTCGATCCGCGGATCCTCGCGTATGACAAGGGTCCGGCCAAGATCGACGTCTCCAAGTACCCCGAAGACATGAAGGCCCGCTACAAGGTCTTCTTGACGAAGTGCAGCAAGTGCCACACGCCGGCCCGCGCGATCAACTGCGAATTCGTCCTCGACGACGAGTGGGAGCGCTACATCAAGAGGATGATGCGCAAGGCGGGCACTTTCATCAGCCCGGACGAGGGCAAGCAGATCTTCGAGTTCGTCGTGTACGACTCGAAGATCCGCAAGAAGGAGCTCTACGACAAGAAGCTCAAAGAGGCGGCGGCGAAACCCGGCCTTTAGGCCGCTTCCCTCATGGGCCGATTGCTTCGATTCGCCGCGCTGACGCTGGCCGTGGCCGGCGCATGGATGCTGCTGCTGCCGCGGGCGCCCCTCGCCCAGCCTGTCGCCTTCAACCATGCCCGGCATGCAGGGATGGGCTGCGGCGTCTGCCACCGCGGCGCCTTTGAGCAAGCCCGTGCCGGCATCCCCGAGGCGGCGGTGTGCCTGAAGTGCCACGCCACGGCTCCGAGGGCCGCGGCGGGGGTGAAATGGGACGAGGCCGGGCGCGCCCAGCCGATCGCCTGGCTGCGCGTTTCCCATCTCCCGGAGCACGTCATGTTCTCTCACCGGCGCCACGTCGGCCTCGCCCGGCTCGAGTGTGCGTCGTGCCACGCGGACGTGGGGACGAGCGCCGTGCCGCCCGGGCGCCCACCGATGCGCTTGGATATGAACGCCTGTCTCGACTGCCACAAGCGTGAGGGCGCCAGCCAGGACTGCGCGGCGTGCCATCGATGAGCGACCAATCGCTGAGCCGCCGGGACTTCCTGGTCTACGGGGGCGCGACCCTCGCCGGCATCACGCTCGGGGAGCTGGGCCGTCGACAGCTCGCGCGCGCCGACGAGCGCGCCGCCGGCTGGCGGGGACGAGGCGTCGAGAGCTGGGCCACGAGCGTCTGTCGCGAGTGCCCGGCGGCCTGCGGGATCCGCGTACGGCTGATGGACGGCGCGCCGGTCAAGCTGGAGGGCAACCCGCTCTGCCCCGTCTCGCGCGGGCGGCTGTGCGCGAAGGGCCAGGCATCGCTCGAGTCCTACTTCGACCCCGACCGTCTGGTGGGCCCCGCTCGACGCGTGGGGAAGAGAGGCGAAGGGCAGTGGGAGCCGATCACGTGGGACGCCGCGATCGCCCTCCTGGCATCGCGACTGCGGGATGCCGGCGGTGGGCGCCAAGGCGTGCTTGCCCTCGCTTCCGAAGAAGAGGGGCCTTTGGCCGACGCCTGGACGCGCTTCTGGACGGCGGCGGGCGCCCGGGTCGTGTGGACGCGGGCCGCTAGCGCGGCCCGGCTCGGCCCTGCCTTCCGGGCCTTGACCGGCGTCTCCGCGGATCCGCTCTTCGACCTGGAGCACGCCAGCTACGTGCTGTCGTTCGGCGCGCCGGTCGCCGAGGACTGGCTGTCGGGAGTCTGGACCCAGCGCAGCTACGGCCGCTTCCGGCGCGGATCCGGCGCGCGGGGAAGGCTGGTCCAGATCGAGCCCCGCCGCTCGATGACGGCGCGCAAGGCCGACGAGTGGCTCGCGGTCCATTCCGAAAGGCAGGCCGTGCTCGCCTACGGCATCGCCTACGTCCTGCTGCGCGAGAACCGCGTCAACCGCGCGTTCCTCGACGACCTGGGGGGCGACCTCGCCGCTTTCGAGCGCGAGGTGGCCGCCAACTACACGCCCGACGACGTCGCTTCGGTGACCGGTGTGCCGGTGGTGACGGTGCTCCGGCTGGCCCGCGAGCTGGCCAGCAGCGCCAGACCGCTGGCGGTGGTGGCGGCGGATGCCGACCGTTCCCTGGTCGAGGCGGTCTTCGCCCTCAATGCGCTCATCGGCGCGTTCGACCGGGCGGGCGGCGTGACCTGCGCGCCCCGGCGCCCGGCCGCCGAGGTGGAAGACGCGACGACGACGCTGCGGGAGGTCGCCGAGGGCCGGATCCGTCCCGCGATCCTGGCCTTCCGGGACGCCTCGGCGCTGCGCGCGCTGGCATCGCCGCGCAACCTGGGGGCGGCGCTGCGGCCGACGGACCTCGTCGTGAGCTTCTCCCCCTTCCTCGACGAAGCCGCGGCGATCGCCGACCTGCTGATGCCAACGCACACGGCTCTCGAGAGCTGGCACGCCACGCTGCCGGCTCAGGCCGCTGCCCTCGAAGCGGTGGCCATCGCCAAGCCGGCCGTCAAGCCGCTGCTGTCCACGAAGGACGCGGCCTCTCTGCTCAAGGACGTCGCGGTCGGCGCGGGCGAGCCGCTCGCCGGCGCGTGCCCATGGACGGCCTCGGACGACGTCGTTCACGACGAGCTGGAGCGGCTCTGTGGCCTGAGGCGCGGCGCTCCCTATTCGGACCTCTACGAAACCGAATGGGTGCGGCAGCTCGAAAAGGGCGGCTGGTGGGTCGCCCCGGCGCCATCCCGCGAAGCGTTCGCCGCGGCGGTGGTGGAGGCCGGCGGCTGGGCCGACCCGTACGTCACCCCGGGGCGGGTCCGTGAATCGCTGCGCGCCCGCGCGGGCCTGCGCCTTTCATCGCCGGCCGTGGCCTTGGCGAAAGCGGCCGCCGGGCGCTCGTCGGCGCGGGTCGGGGCCGCCGAGTATCCCCTGCGCCTCGTTCCGTTCAAGCCGGCCCTCGTCACCGACCGGGGCAGCCCCAACCAGCCCGCGCTCTTCGAGCTGCTCGGCCAGCCGGACGGCGCGCCGTGGCAGGCCTGGGCCGAGCTGAGCCCCGAGACCGCGCGCGCGCTGGCGGTCGGGGCGGGCGCCCGCATCCGGATCGTCTCGCCGCGGGGCGCGGTGGAGGCGGTGGCGGTCCTGGTCGAGAAGATGCCCGCCGACTCGGTCGCGCTCGCCTTCGTGCCGGCCGTCCCGGGGAGCGGTCGCTGGGCGCGCAAAATCGCTTCGGACCTGCGCCTGCTCGCGGACGACGTCGCCCGTCGGCGGGGATTTGATGGTGCGCGTCACGCGCGCCTAGGAGGCATCTCGTGTCGCGCTGGGGCCTGGTCGTCGATCTGGACCGTTGCACCGGCTGTCAGGCGTGCGTGGTCGCCTGCAAGCACGAGAACAACGTGCCGTTCTCGATGCCGGAGGTCGCGGCCGAGGGCCGCCTCATGACCTGGCTGCAGCTCGTGCCGGCCGAGGTGCCGGGCCGCGCCGGGGCCGCCGTGCTTCCGCTGATGTGCCAGCACTGCGATCGGCCGCCGTGCGTGGACGTCTGTCCGACGAGCGCCACCTACCTGAACCCCGAAGGCATCGTCGCGCAGGTCTATCCGCGCTGCATCGGTTGCCGTTACTGCACCAACGCCTGTCCCTACGCCGTCAAGGTCTTCACCTGGACCACGCCGGAGTGGCCCGAGTCGATGGCTTCGATGATGAACCCGGACGTGTCGGTGCGGCCCAAGGGCGTCGTCGAGAAGTGCACGTTCTGTCATCACCGCTTGATGCTGGCACGCGAGCGCGCCGCGCGCGGCGGGGCGCGAGCTGGCGCCGGACGACTACGTGCCGGCCTGCGTCCAGACCTGTCCCGCCGAGGCCCTGGTCTTCGGCGATCTCGACGATCCGCACGACCCCGTCGCCCCGCTGGTGGAGAGCGCACGCGCCTTCCGCTTCATGGAGGAGCTGGGCACGCGACCCAAGGTGGTCTACCTGCGCGAGGGCGAGTAGCCATGCAGGGAGAGCACGGCCATCCTCGAGCCGGTCCTGACGACGGGGCCTTCCTTCAGGCGATGGGCCCTCGGCCTGGCGGCCGTGGTCGCCTGGGCGGTCATGGCCTGGTCGTGGCAGCTCATCCATGGCCTCGGAGCCACCGGGCTCGGCCGGCCGGTGTACTGGGGGCTCTACATCACCAACTTCGTCTTCTTCATCGGCGTCTCTCACGCCGGGACGCTGATCTCGGCGATCCTGCGCATCGTTCAGGCCGAGTGGCGCCGGCCGATCACGCGGATGGCCGAGGTGATCACCGTCCTGGTGCTCTTCTTCGGCGTCGGCAACGTGCTGCTGGACCTGGGGCGGCCGGATCGCGCCCTGAACGTCATCCTGCACCCGCACTTCCGCTCGCCGCTGCTGTGGGACGTGGCCAGCATCAGCGTCTATCTCACCGCCAGCAGCCTCTACCTGTACCTGCCCGCTGATCCCGGACATCGCGCTGCTGCGCGATCGGACGGCGAGGCTGGCGCCACCGGTTCTACGCGACGGCTGTCGCTCGGTTGGACGGGCACGCCGCAGCAATGGCACCGCCTCGAGCGAGCCATCGGCGTGATGGCGATCCTGGTGATTCCGATCGCCGTCTCCGTGCACACCGTGGTGTCGTGGGTGTTCGCCATGACGATCCAGCCGATGTGGCACTCCACGATCTTCGGGCCGTACTTCGTGGTCGGGGCGATCTTCTCCGGGATCGCGGCCATCATCACGGCGATGGTGATCGTCCGGAAGGTGTACCGGCTCGAGGCCTACCTGCAAGCCGATCCACTTCAACAACCTCGGGCTGCTGCTGCTGCGTGATGGCGTGCCTGTGGCTGTACTTCACCTTCGCGGAGTACCTGACGACCTGGTACGCGCACGAGCCCAACGAGATCGCGGTCTTCGACGCCAAGTTCTCGGGCCACTTCGCCCCCTACTTCTGGGCGATGTTCGTCTTCTGCTTCGTGATCCCGTTCGTGATCCTGGCCAACAACAAGACGCGCACGGTGGCGGGGACCGTGGTGGCGTCGATCTCGGTCAACATCGGGATGTGGCTCGAGCGCTTCACGATCGTGGTGCCGTCGCTCTCGAACCCGCGGGCGCCGATCCACGGCTTCGGATACGCGCCGAGCTGGGTCGAGTGGTCGCTGATGGCGGGCTGCTTTGCGGCTTTCGCGCTGCTGTACATGGGGTTCACGAAGCTGTTTCCGATCATCTCGATCTGGGAGCTGGAGGAGGCGGCGCCGCAGGACGCGGGCCGACCACCCCGGTGCAGAGATGGCCGAGGTGGGTGCCTGATGCGCGCCCGGCTCCTGGGCTCGGTGGCCCTGCTCGGCCTGAGTGTCGTCTCGGCGGCCGAGGAGCCCTCGGTGCGCCTTTCGGTCGAGCTGCCGAACAACCCGACGGCCGGCGCGCGGCTCTTCGTGACGAAGGCCTGCGTCCGTTGCCACTCGCTGGGCGGGGAGGAGGCGCGCGTCGGGCCCGACCTCGGACGCATTCACCTGACGGGGACGGTGCTCGACATCGCCGGCGCCTTCTGGAACCACTCTCCGGTGATGCGGGAGAAGATGCAGGACCTCAAGATCCCCGCGCCGACGATGACGAGCCGCGAGATGGCCGACCTCGTCGCCTTCCTCACGGCCTACCGCTACTACCTGACCGAAGTCGGGGAGCCGGCGAATCCCGCGGCGGGCCATGCCGTCTTCGTCTCCAAGGGATGCGTGCAGCTGTCACGGAGGCGGCGACTCCTGGGACAAGCCCGGGCCGAGCCTGGACCGCTACCGGGGGCGCTTCTCGCCCATCTTCCTGGCCCAGGCGATGTGGAACCATGGGCCCGAGATGGCCAAGCTGATGCGGGGACAGAGCATCCCCTGGCCCAGGTTCGCGGGTCGGGAGATGGGCGACCTGCTCGGCTACCTGCAGGCAGGCAACGTGGGGTCGCGCCGAGCCCGTGTATTTCGAGCCCGGCAGCCCGCGGCGCGGTCGTGACCTGTTCGCCGCGAAGCGCTGCGACGCCTGCCACTCGGTTGGCGGGACGGGCGGCCGGGGCGGCCCCGAGCTCGGGACGCGACGCCGGGAGCTGATCGGTTCGGTATCGGCCATCGCCGGCGTCATGTGGAACCACGGCCAGGGGATGGTCGCGGAGTTCGCCCGCCGCGGGATCAGCCACACCAAGTTCTCGGGCGAGCAGATGGCGGACATCATCGCCTACCTCTACTTCGTGAACTACGCCGACGTTCGCGGCACGCCCTCTCGCGGCGCCCGCCTCTTCGAGGAACGCTGCTCGCGGTGCCACACCGCCGCGGCCTTGGGGCCGAACCTGGCCGAGGTGCCCCAGCTCGACGACCCCATCGCCATCATCGCGGCGATGTGGAACCACGCGCCGAAAATGGAAGAGGAATCGCGCAAGTTGGGCGTGCTCTGGCCACGCTTCGGGCCCGGCGACATGGCCGACCTCGCGGCGTTCCTGATCGAGAAGCGGTCCGCGCAGGCGCGGCCGGCGGCGCGGACCCCGCGCTAGCGCTCGATCTCCGGCCGAGCCCTCCCGCGTGACGGTATCTGCGGCTCCTACTCCGCCAGCTCCCGGACCCAGATGTTCCGATAGCGGACCGGGTGGTCGTGGTCCTGCAGGGCGAGGGGCAGCTTCGCGGGGTGGGCCGTGTAGGGCGGGCGCGCCTTGTGCGCCGTAGGGCCGGTGAGCTCCGCGTCGTCCTGCACGAGCACCCCGTTGTGCAGGACGGTCACCCGCGCCGGCCGCGTCACCTTCCCCTCGGCGTCGAAGCGCGGCGCGTGGAAGACGATGTCGTAGGTCTGCCACTGGCCGGGCGGACGCGAGGCGTTGACGAGGGGCGGGTACTGACCGTAGAGGGCCGCGGCCTGGCCGTCGGGATAGGTCGCGCTCTCATAGGAGTCGACCACCTGCACCTCGTACTGGCCCATCAGGAAGACGCCGCTGTTGCCGCGGTCCTGGTCCTGGCCCACCGGCGGCGAAGGGGCCATCCACTCCACGTGGAGCTGGCAGTCGCCGAAGCCCTGGGCCGTTTCGATGTAGCCCGTTCCCTTCACGACTTCCATGTAGCCGTTCTCCACCTTCCACTTGGCGGGGCCGCCGTCCTTCTTGGACTTCCAGAGCGAGAGGTCCTTCCCGCCGAAGAGCACGGTCGCGTCCGAGGGCGGCTTGCCTGGCTGCTCCTGCGTGCTGGCGGTGCCCGGATCGACCGCCTTCGGGGCGGGACGGGTGCGGTCGTGGATGGGCCAGTTGCCGACGTCGGCGGCGCGAACCGCCGCCGGCCCCAGGAAGGCGACGAGCGCGACCACGAGCCCGAGCTTGCGCAGGACCTCCGCGGGCGGGGGCTGGAACTCCACGACGAACGTGTTGCCTTTGTAGCCGAGATCTTCGACGCCCATCTTGCTGCTCCAGAAGCCCGAGGCCGTGAGGTCCCGGAAGGAATTGAAGAAGTTGGGGCCGTGGCGCAGGAGGACGTGCGGGCCCCGGTCGCGCATCGCCCGGTCGTCCTCCTCGTCGCCCTTCCAGTAGGCGATGTCGTCGAGGAGCGCGGCTTGCTCGGCGTGCCGCGCACTCCGTGAAGTCCTTGCCCCCGAAGCGGCGCCGGCACTCCGCGTCGATCCAGGCGAGGCCTCCCCGCATCGCGGTCTGGCGGCTCTCGCGGGAGCGATCGTCCTCGTAGGGATCGGTCAGGAAGAAGTCCATGAACTCGGGCACGCCCGCGTCGGTGGCGCTGCCCGACCGCTCGTCGCGCGGGAGGATCAGGTCCACGAGCACGCGCACCGTCTCCCACTCGTGGGCGGTGAAGAACCTCGGCTTGTAGACGACGCCCTGGCGGGAGGCGGCCACCGCCTTCGCCGCCTGCTCCCCGGCGCCGCGCCGCCCCCGCCCCCGCCCAGACCGAAGCCCGCGGCGAGGGGCGCGCCCCCGATCAGGCGCAGGGCCGAACGTCGTGCGATCTCGCTCATCAGAGGTTCCCCTTCCGTCGCTCCTCGACGATGTGCTCGCTCGTCCGCATGGAGAGGGCGAGGATCGTCCAGGTCATGTTCTTGTGGGCGTTGCTGACGAAGGGCCCGCTGTCCGCCACGAACACGTTCTTGCAGTCGTGGGCCTGGCACCACTCGTTCAGGACCGAGGTGCAGCGGGCTCGTGCCCATGCGCGTGGTGCCCGCCTCGTGGATGATCTCGCCCCCGACCTTCAGGCCGTACTCCTCGGCCCGGCCGGGCACGTCGCCCATCACCTTGCCCCCCATGGCCTCGATGATGCGGACGAACGTCTCTTGCATGTGCCGGGCCTGGAGGAGCTCGTAGTCCGACCACTTCCAGTGGAAGCGCAGGACGGGGATCCCCCACTTGTCCACCACGCGCGGGTCGATCTCGCAGTAGCGAGTCCTTGTTGGGGATCATCTCGCCGCGGCCGGCGAAGCCGACGAACGAGCCGTAGAGCCGGCGATAGTCGTCCTTGAGCTTCTTCCCGTAACCGCCGCCCTGCAGGCGGTGGATGCCGCCCATGAATCCGATCCCGGGCATCGAGCGGCCGCCCCAGGGCTCGATGTGGTAGCCCCGCGGGAAGTCGAGCGTGCGGTTGTCCAGCCACCAGGGCATGTAGACGTGCATGCCTCCGGTGCCGTCTTCGTTGTAGGGAGGCAGGGCCTCGAGCGCGGGGACGTGGCCGCTCAGGTGAGAGCCGGTGGTGTCGGTCAGGTAGCGGCCGACGGCGCCGCTGGAGTTGGCGAGGCCGGCGGGATGCCGCGGCGACTTCGAGTTGAAGAGCAGACGCGCGGTCTCGCAGGCGCTGGCGGCAAGGACCACGATCTTGGCGCGCACCTGCTGCTCGCGCCCGGTGGCGGTGTCCACGTACGACACGCCGGTGGCCAGGCCCTCCTCGTTCGTCAGCACCTCCCGGACCATGGCCCCGGTCACGAGGGTCAGGCGTCCCGTCGCGAGCGCGGGGGGAAGGAGCACGGACGGGGTCGAGAAGTTGGAGCCGGTGGAGCACCCGCGGTGGCACTGCCCGCAGTAGTGGCAGGGGGCCCGGCCGTTCAGGGGCTTCGTGAGGACGGAGCGCCGGGCCGGGATGCAGGTAACGCCGAGCTGGTCGGAAGCCTTCTTGATGAGCCCCTCGTAGGCCCGTGGCGGGGGCGGCGGCTGGAAGATCCCGTCCGGCTCGTTCTCGATCCCCTCGTTCGACCCGTAGAGGCCGACCAGCTCGTCGAGCCGGTCGTAGTAGGGCTTGAGGTCATCGTAGCCGATGGGCCAGTCGTCGCCGAGGCCGTCGCGGCTCCTCCCCTTGAAGTCCCAGGGTCCCGCCCGCAGCGAGATCCGCCCCCAGTGGTTCGTGCGCCCGCCGAGCATCCGCCCGCGGAACCAGAGGAAGCGATCGCCCTCGGCCACGGTGTAGGGCTCGCCCTCGATGTCCCAGCCCCCGATGCAGCCGTCGTACTCGCCGAAGGGCCGGAGGCGCGAGCCGCCGCCGCGGCGCGGCGACTCGTAGTTCCACTTGAACATCGCGCCGTCCTTGTTCGCCGCCCACATCGGCCCCGCCTCGAGGAGCACGCAATCGGCGCCCGCCTCGGCCAGGACCTTGGCCGCCATGCCGCCTCCGGCGCCGGAGCCGACGATGCACACGTCGTACGTCTTCGCCTTGGCCACGATCTGCATGGGGTCCGTTCAGCTCCGGTAGGCCTCGCGGCCACGGCCCTGGGCGGGAATGCCCTGGGCGGCCAGGACCTCGTGCTGCAGCGCGTACATGCACGCAGCCGCCTCGTCGATCTTCCGGGTGAAGGCGATCGACCCCGCGAGGATGGGCGCGAGCCGCTCCGCGTCCTGGATGCGCGCCTTCGGGTACTCGTGCTCGACCACCAGGTGGGTGTTGGCCACGTCCAGCTTCAGCAGCTCGCGGGCGGCGAGCTGGTGGTCGAGCCAGTCCACGGTGCGGTTCTGGAGGTAGGCGAGGGGATCGTGCTTCGCGGTTCCCGGCAGCTCGTGCTCGCAGAGCACGGTCTGCTTCTTCCACGCGTTGACCTGGTCCGCCGGACTCTCCGAGGGTTTCCCGTTCTTCCAGTCGCCCCGCTCCACGGTCTGGCCCCCGTAGCCCCACCCGGACACGCCCTTGGCGTCCACCACCTGGCCCTTCACGTGGAAGCCGCCGATCAGGAAGTCGTAGCCCTCGTCCTTCAGGTACTGGAAGAGCGAGCGCGTGTCCTGGCCCATCAGGATCGCGTGGGAGGGGTCGTAGTGGATCCGGAACCGGTCGCCCACACCGTGCTTCTCGCAGATGCGGTGCAGGGCGATCCACGTCCCCGGCACGTAGGCGATGTTGTTGTGCCAGTTGTCGCCCGTGGTCCAGCCCGGCATCGGGCACTGCTCCACCCGATAGACGAGGCCCCGCTCCCTGGCGTACTGGAGGAGCGGCACGAACACCTCGGCGAAGTCCACGAGGTTCTGGTCCATCGAGAGCTTCTGGTTGCGTCCGACGAAGCCGCAGACCGCGTCCACCCCGAGGAGGACAGCCGCGTCCATCACCCGCTTCATGAAGTCGTGCTTCTTCCTGCGGACCGCCGGCTCGTCGTGGAGCATGTTGTCGAAGTAGCCGAGGTCCGAGAGGCCGAGGCGGTTCATCTCGAGAGCGGCGCGCACTCTCTTCGCCCGCTCCCTGTCGAAGGGCTTGCGCAGGTCCAGCGTGTTGGCCACGGGATCCAGCATCGCCTCCGCGGGCACGTCGCTCTCGCTCGGGTGCAGGGCGGCGGAGAGCTGCATGTAGTCGGCACCCACCTTGCGGGCGAAGGCCGCCCAGTCCTCGATCGCCCGGTCGGGATCGGGATCGCGGACGGCGCGCGGGGTCAGCTCCTGGAGGGCGGCGGTGAGCACGCCTATCTTCATGTATTGCGGCTGGAAGGGCTTCACGGGCATCGCGCATCTCCCGAAGACGGCAGGTTCCCTGCGGCCGGCCGACGATAGCCCGGCCTCCGGAGGGGCGTCAACCTAGAAGGTTGTCCCCTTGCCGAACTCCAGCCGATCGAGCGCCACCCGGCCGTTGCTCACCACCAGGAGCGGATCCTGAAGCGACCGGGGATCCTGGAGCGGGTCGCCCTCGACCGCGACGAGGTCGGCCTCGAGCCCGGGCTCCAAGGCACCGATCGAGCGCTCCTTCCCCAGCATCTCCGCGGCGACGGAGGTTGCGCTACGAAGGGCTTCCAGCGGGGTGAGGCCGATGTCCACGAGGTTCGTCACCTCGACGGAGATGCGCGTCAAGCTGCCCGGACCATAGCCGGTGTCGGCGCCGGTCACGATCTTGACCCCGATCCGGTGCGCGTGCTGGACGGACTGGCGCAGCCGCGGCAGCATGTGCTCCCCGCGGAGGCGCAGCGCGGGGACGTCGTAGTCGCCCCCCGGCTCCGTGAGGTCGACCACGGTCGTGTAGGTGGGGACGTAGTACGTCCCCTTCTCCTTCATGAGCCGCAGCGTCTCGTCGGTGAGATACGTCCCGTGCTCGATGCTGCGCACCCCCGCCCGCACCGCGGCGAGGGCGCCCTCCGCGCCGTGGGCGTGAGCCTGCACGGGCACACCCTTCGCCGCCGCCTCGTCCACCGCCGCCCGGAGCTCCGCCTCCGTGTAGACCTGCTTGCGGGGATCCGTGTCCGCGGTGCCCGCGCGCTCGGTGGCGAGGATCTTGATCCAGTCGACGCCCTCCGCGAGGTTGGCCCTCACCATCTGGCGGATCTCGTCCGCGGTGTCGATGCCGGACATCAGCTCGAAGAGCGAGGGGTGGCTGACGAAGGCCTCCTCCGCCAGCCGCGGCCGGACGTGGTAGCCGGACGCCACCATGTCGGGCCCGGCGAAGGCCCCCCTCTTGACGAGCTCGCGGAAGCCCACGTCGAAGTAGTAGGACACGCCGGAGCTGCGCACCGTCGTGACTCCAGACTCCAGGGCCAGCCGCGCCGCGGCGAAACTGGCGAGGTGGGTGTGGGCGTCGACGAGGCCGGGGACCACGTACCGCCCGCGCAGGTTGACCGCGCGCACGCCGGCGGGAGCGGCTCCCGCACCGATCGATTCGATCCTCCCGTCGCGCAGGACGAGGGTGACGCCCGTCCGAACCTTGCCGTCCCGGACGTCCACGACGTTCGCGTTCGTCAGGGCCAGCGGCTCGGGCGGAGCAGCGACGGCGGGGGCGGCGGCGAGCGTCATGAGGACGAGCAGTTCCCTGGGCATGCTCCCTCCGGTTCGTGGCGCGGATGCTACCACCCGACTCCGTCCGGACGGAGTCGCTTGAGAGACTACTTGAGGTCGGCTTTGTCGACCACGAGACGGGCGGGGGCGGAGACGGAGATCCCCTCCACGAGCTCGGACCCGAGCCGGATCTCCTCGCGCCCACGGCCGTCCACCACGCGGTAGAGCGTCGTCTCGTCGACTGCGAACCACTCCGGCCACTCGTTGAGGCGGACGTAGTTGCGGGCGAAGTTCAAGGAGCGTCGGTGGCGGGCGTAGTCGAAGTGGAGCTTCCCCTTGAACCCGGGCGGCCCTTCCAGGGAGACGAGGAGCCGCTCGCCGTCGCGGACGGCCCCGAGCTTCACGCCTTCCTGCCAGTTCTCTAGGTAGCAGCCCTGCGTCTTCATCATCGCGTAGAGCAGCAGCGTCCGCGCCCAGTTTCCGTCCCCGTACCAGCGCTCGATCGTCCCGTCCGGCTGCTGGAAGGCGATGAGCGTCTTCACCTCGCTCTCGATCCAGTCGAGCGCTTCCGGGACCGGCTCGCGGGCCACGAGTTAGAGCGCGCTCTCGATGGAGTCGGCGTAGCCATCCTGGCTCCCCCTTTCCCAGTCGTACCCACGATAGCGGGGCAGGTTACGCAGCACCTTCAGGACCGCCTCGCGGTAACGGGGATCGCCGGTGACCATGTGGAACGTGTAGATCGCACCGTAGACGTAGCCCCAGTTGTCGGAGAGGCTCGTCTCCCGGGGCACGAGGTCGGAGGCCCGGATGTCGTCGAAGAGAAGGCCGTCGGGGTTGGCGGAAGCGAGGATGCGGTCCAGCATGCGGGCGAGCGGCTCGGTGTAGGAGGTCGCGCGCGCTCCCCCGCGGTCGGTCTCCAGCGCGTGCAGGAGCACCAGGCCCACCACGATCTCGTTGCCGTGGTCGCGCAGGCGCATGCGGTCGGGTCCTTCGTGCTTCTCGAAGTCCCAGGTGTACCCGGGAAGGCCGTGGTTGCGGGGCAGGACTTCCTGAACATAGGCATCGCCGACCCGCTCCGCCCATTCCAGGAACCGGCGGTCCCCGGTCATGGGGGCGAGGCGCACCAGGGTTTGCAGCACGTCGCCGTTCAGCTCCGCTCCCGGGTCGGGCAGGTTTCCGAAGGCGCTCTTGACCGGCGCGTGCTCCATGAGCGAGGCCGTCATGTCCGCCATGCGATAGAACCAGGGGCTCCGGCCGAGCAGCTCGGTGACGGCGAGGAGCCCGTCTTTCGCGTACTCCGCGGCCCCGAAGAGGCTGGGGGGGCCGAGCTTCGCGCGGGGCAGGTCGAGGTCGGCCGGGATCTGGTCGAGCGCGTTCGTGTAGAGGATCTCGTTGCGCAGCATCTCGCGCATCCGGCCCTCGAAGAGCGCGCGGTCCGTGAAGAAGGATGTCGCGACGAGGTAGGGATAGTTGTCGGCGCCGGAGTTGTGGGGCCGGTAGATGCCCAGGCCCTGCGGTCCGCGCTTGAAGCCGGGGAGGACGTCGGGGAGCAGGAGCGTCCGCGCGTCCGCGTAGGCCAGCCAGGCGTGGAGCATGCGGCGGGTGCGGCGGAAGACTTCCTCCGATCGCGCGCCGTTCACGGACGCGGTCCGGAAGATCGGGCCGTCGCGCGTCGCTGCGGAGAGGGAAGACGGCGGGGCGAGACCGGCGACCAGGAGCGCGAGAACGGAGAGATGAAGGGTCAAGGCCGGCGTCAGGATACACCCGGCGCCGGCCCGAGCTCAGCGCGTCTTGGTCGCGAAGCTCCGGGCCAGCGCGTCGACCTCGGACGCCACGAAGGGACGGGACAGGATGGCCAGGCGATAGCGGAACGTGGCCGAGGCCTTCGGAGCGAGCGTGAAGTCGAGCGTCTCCTTGCCGTCCGAGAACGCCTTCTGGCCGAGGGGATTCGCGGCGAAGAGCCCGTAGCCCCGGGCGTGCCAATACGTGGGGGCCCCGGGATTCTCCGGATGATCGAGGATGGCGAGCGTCACGTCCTCGGTGCCGAGACGGCCGGACAGCGCGCACCACCGCCCCCGGGTCCCCCACACCGCGTCGCCTTCCTTGCCCTCGCTGCTGTGGTAGAGGCCGGTCACGCCGGTGTTGTCGAGCTTGGCCACGGTCGTGGGCTGGCCGGCGGCGTCGGTGAACGTGGCCGGCTCGTTCGAGGGCTGCTCGAGGGCGCGGGCCACGCGCAGGCCGAGCACTCCTTCCTTGTTGTCGGCGAACTCCACCGCCTTCTCGCGGGCGGTGAGGGTCGTGATCCGGTCCACGAGGAGACCGCCCGGCGTCTTCCGGAAGACGAAGGTCGCGTCTTCCTCCAGGGCCACCGTCCCGTCCGGCATCACCCACTCGACGAGGACGCGCAGGCGGCCCTCCTGGTCGCCGCTCTGCGCGGAGACGACGCGCACCTGACGGCCGCGGCCCATCTTCCCCTGGCGCTCGGGAGGCAGGGCCGAGGAGTTGTTCCAGAAGTCGACGCCGTTCACGTCCCCGTAGCTGAACCACAGCCCGACGTGGTGGGGATGGTCCGTCCGCTCGCCGGGGCGCGGGTCGAGGGGAAAGCCGCGCGTGACGAGCGTCCCCTTCGCGGTGCGGAGGGGATAGAGCACGGGCTTGGTCAGCGACTCCGGCCAGATGTAGGACGTGAAGGGCTGCCCGTCCACGAGGACGTCGACACGCCGGTCGCGCTCCCGGCCGACGACCTGTATCGCCGGTTCTCCGCCCGCGCCCGGGAGCGCGACGAGGAGCGTGGCGAGCACACCCCATCCCGGCCGGGTCACCTCAGAGCCTTTCGGGCACCCGGTACGGGTCGCGGTACTCCCGGGTGAGCAGCCGGTTCGCCTCCGCGTCGCCCGGGATCGTCTCCGTCTTGGGGTCGAAGCGCACGGTGCGCTTCAGGCGGTAGGCGATGTTGGCGAGGTGGGGCAGGGTCGACGAGAGATGCCCCTCCTCGATCTCGCAGTTGAGCTTCTTGGGGTCTCCCGCCCGTAGAGCGTCGACGAAGTTCTGGTAGTGCGGGTACTCGATGCTGGTGAGGACGTTGGGGTCGCCCCCACCCTGGGCGGGCGCGGGGCCGGAGCCGGGGCCCTTCTCCTCCTTCCGTCCCAGGTAGCTCTGCCACTCGCGGCCGTCGCCGTCGATGAAGAGCCAGCCCCCGGTCCCGTAGAAGAGGTTGCCGATGCGCTGCCCGCCCTCCGCGTTCGTGATCGTGCCGCGGGTGGCGAACTCGATCACGCGGCCGTCCTCGTACTCGAAGAGCGAGGTGTGGACGTTGGGGGTCTCCTGCGAGCTCTCCCCGGTCTCGTAGAGGCCGCCGGTGGAGCTGATCCGCACGGGGTGCACGCCGATCCCGAGGCCCCAGCGCGCGATGTCGAACTGGTGCGGGCCCTGGTTGCCGGTGTCGCCGTTGCCGGTGTCCCAGTGCCAGTGCCAGTTGTAGTGGAAGCGGTTCCGGTTGAACGGGCGGGCGGGCGCGGGGCCCTGCCAGAGGTCGTAGTCGACCTTGGCCAGGTAGGCCGCGTCCCACGTGGGCTCGTAGTCCTTGGCCTCGACGTTCAGCCGGTACTTCTCCCCGGGGGCGAGCGGCCCGTCGGGGTACTTCCCGATCGAGGGTCGCACCTTGAAGCACAGGCCGCGGGCCATGTAGAGCTTGCCGAGCCCTCCGTCGTGCATGAACTTGATCGCGGTCTGCACCGCGGGCCGGCTGCGGTTCATCGTCCCCACCTGGACGATCTTCTTGTACTTCCGCGCCGCGTCCGTCATCTGGCGGCCTTCCCAGACCGTGTGGGAGGCTGGCTTCTCCACGAACACGTGCTTGCCCGCCTGCATCGCCCAGATCGAGGCGAGCGCGTGCCAGTGGTTGGGGGTGGCGATCATCACCGCGTCCACGTCCTTGTCGTCGAAGACCCGGCGCAGGTCCTTCTCGTAGCGGGGCCGGAAGGTCGGGACGTCGGCGAGCTTCGGGTCGTTCGCGCGCTCCGCGAACAGGTTCTCGTCGACGTCGCACAGCGTCTTGATCTCGACCCCCTTGAGGCGGGCGAACCCGCGCTTCAGCGCGTTGCCCTGCCCGCGGATGCCGATCGAGGCGAGGACCACCCGGTCGTTCGCGCCCAGGACGCGGGTCTGCCCGCGCGCGGTCGTCCCCAGGCCCACCGCCGCCGCTCCCAGGACCGTCGTCTTGATGAACTCGCGCCGTGCCGCCATCGAGCCCTCCTTGGCGGCGGAGAGCTTGGCAGAGAGGGCGATTCAAGGCAACTTCGGCCCGCGATTCGGCCGTGACGCCAGGCGACGGGCCCGGCGAAGCATACAAGCGCCCGAGGTCTTGACCGCCGCCCCCAACCGAACTAGCGTGCGCCCATCCATGAAGCGCCCGTGGCTCTCTCTCTGGCCCCTGCTCCTGCTTGCGGCCGCGGGACGAGGGGGCGAGAGGGAGACCATTCCCATCGGCTACTGCTCCACCCTCAAGGAGATCGATGCGGTGCGGGCCGCCGGCTTCGACTACGTCGAGCTGCGCACGTCGGAAGTGGCCGCGCTCTCTGACGCCGATTTCGAGATGCTGGCGGAAGGTCTGAAGCGCGACGGGCCGCCGGTCCCCGTGACGTTCCTGTTCATCCCTCCCGACCTCAAGCTCACGGGCCCCGCCGTCGACGAGGCCGCGCAGATGGCCTACGTGAAGAAGGCCCTCACGCGGGTCGCCCGACTGGGGGCCCAGACCGTGGTCCTGGGCAGCGGCACCGCCCGCCGCGTCCCCGAGGGATTCTCGAAGGAGAAGGGGCTCGACCAGTTCGTCGGCTTCTGCCGGCGGCTCGCCCCGGAGGCGAAGAGCCGCGGGATCACGATCGCCATCGAGCCCCAGCGCCCGGAGGAGAGCAACATCGTCAACTCGGTGGCGGGGGGTCTCGACCTCGTGCGCACGGTCGACGATCCCGCCATCCAGCTCACCGTCGACTTCTACCACCTGGCCGAGGTGAAGGAAGACCCGAGGGTCGTGGTGAAGGCGGGACCGCACGTGCGGCACGTGCACATGGCCAACCCCACGGGACGGGTCTTCCCGCTGCGCGGGGAGGAGTTCGACTACGCGGGCTTCTTCGACAGCCTCCGCAAGATCGGCTACAAGGGGCGGATGAGCGTCGAGGCGCGGTCGGCCGACTTTGCGCTGGAAGCCCCGCGGACGATCGCGTTCCTCAGGGGAGCCTTCGGGCGATGAGCGGGCCGTCGGGCCGGCGGGATTTCCTGGGGACGGCCGCGCGTGTCGTCCTGGGCGCGGCCGGCGGCGCACCGGCGCGCGCCGAGACCAGCCCGACCGGCGCCGCCGACCGCGGGTACTGGGTGGGAGTGGCCCGGCGTCTCGCCGATCCGGTCCTGACGAACCTCGCGAACGGAACGCTCAAGGCCCGAATGCCGGTTGAAGAAGCGGCGGGCGCGGGCCGGGCTTCGGTCACGCATCTCGAGGCGCTCGGCCGGCTGGTCGCGGGCATCGCGCCCTGGCTGGAGCTCGGCGACGACGGGAGCCCCGAGGGCGCGCTGCGCGCGAAGTACGCGGACCTGGCCCGGCGCGCGATCGGGAGCGCGGTCGATCCCGGCTCTCCCGACTTCCTGAACTTCACGCGCGAGCGCCAGCCCCTCGTGGACGCGGCCTTCCTCGCCCACGGCTTGCTGCGCGCCCCCCAGGTGCTCCTCGAGTCCCTCCCTCCCCGGACGAAGAGCGACCTCGTCCGGGCCCTGGAGTCGACGCGGGTCATCCAGCCCGCTTTCAGCAACTGGCTGCTCTTCACGGCCATGGTGGAAGCGGGGCTCGCGCGCCTGGACGCGGGGTGGGACACGACACGGGTCGACTACGCGCTGCGCCAGCACGCGCAGTGGTACAAGGGCGACGGCGTGTACGGGGACGGGCCGGAGTTCCACTGGGACTACTACAACAGCTTCGTGATCCAGCCGATGCTGCTCGATGTGCTCGAGGTGTGCGGCCCCCGGTCCCCCGCGTGGCAGGCCATGAAGGCCCCCGCGGTGGCGCGGGCCCGCCGCCACGCGGCCCTGCAGGAGCGGCTCGTCTCGCCCGAGGGGACGTTCCCCGCGATCGGCCGCTCGATCGCCTATCGCTTCGGGGCCTTCCAGCTTCTCGCCCAGATGGCGCTCCGGCGCGACCTGCCCGCGGGGGTGGCGCCGTCGCAGGTGCGCGGCGCGCTCACCGCGATGATCCGGCGGTCGATCGAGGCTCCCGGCACGTTCGACGCCCAGGGCTGGCTCCGCATCGGCTTCTGCGGACACCAGCCCGGCATCGGCGAGCGCTACATCTCCACGGGCAGCCTCTACCTCTGCGCGGTGGGCCTCCTGCCGCTCGGCCTCCCCGCCGCCGATCCGTTCTGGTCCGCGCCGCCCGAGCCCTGGACCGCAAAGCGCGCCTGGTCGGGAGAGACCTTTCCGATCGACGCGGCGCTCTCCGAGCCGTGAGCCCGAAGCTCGCTCTGGGCGATCCGCTAGAGGGGAGGCCCGGGGAGCGGGCCCAGGGCCTGCTCGAGGTGGCGGGCGAGCGCGAGCGACACGTCCTCGCGCCAGGGATGCGCCACCACCTGCACGCCGAGGGGTAGCCCTTCCTTCGAGGTCCCGGCGCGAATCACCGTGCTCGGCCACCCGGTGACGTTGAAGAGCTGCGTGTAGGCTGCGGACGCGCGGTCGAAGGTCCCGTGCGGCGGGGCAGGGCCGGCGTTGACCGGGCACACGATCGCGTCGTGATCGGCGACGAGTGTGAGCATCTGCGTTCGCCATTCGTCGATCCATTCGTAGAGCGCCGTCAGCTCGGCGCTCGGCAGCCTGGTTGCCCGGGCGAGTCGTTCCCGCAGCGGCGACTCGGCGCTCCCCCATCGGTCGAGCAGGCGGGAAACCGCGGCTCCCCCGTCGCCGTAGAGCACGGCCATGTACTTCTCGTAGATCCGCTCGGAGTCCGGGATCGCCTCGAGGGCGCGCGTCCGGCAGCCCCCGCGATCCAGGATGGCGACCGCGTTCGCGACCGCGCTGGCCGTCTCCTCCGTCGGCGCGAGGGGCGCCAGCTTCGTGAAGTGGGCGACGCGGAGCCCGGCCACCGCCACCGCCGCGGGGTCGCGGAGGGGTACGGGCGCGACGTGGGGGTCCACCCCGTCGGGCCCGGCGATCACGCCCAGCACCAGGGCGAGATCCTCGACGCTCCGCGCGAGCGGGCCGATGTGGGTGAGGAACTGGGACGCGCCGTGGTAGTCGATGATGTGCCCCGTGCGCGGGACGCGGCCCGCGGTCGGCTTGAGCCCGGCGATGCCGCAGAAGTGCGCGGGCAGGCGGATGCTGCCCCCGGTGTCGCTCCCGATGTCGAGCGGCGAACCCCCGGCCGCCACGATCGCGGCCGCCCCTCCGCTCGATCCCCCGGAGGTTCGTTCCGGGTCGAACGGGTTGTTCGTCCGGCCGTAGACGAGGTTGTCCGTCTCGTACCCGAGGGTCAGGTCGGGGGTGTTGGTCTTGCCCATGACGATCGCGCCCGCGGCCCGCAGGCGCGCGACCACGGTGGCGTCCCCGCGCGGCACGAACGCGGTCCGCCCTTTCGTGCCGCCGGTCGTCACGATGCCCGCGGTGTCGAGCGAGTCCTTGATCGTCACGGGCAGGCCGTGGAGCGGCCCACGATCTCCCGGCGGCACCCGGTCGGCTGCGCGCGCTTCCTCGAGTGCCCCCTCGCGGCGGAGCTGGACGACCGCGTTCAGCTTCGGGTTGACCGCGTCGATTCGGTCGAGAAAGGCACGCGTCACCGCCTCGCTCGACAGCGAGCCCCGGCGCAGGCCGGCACCGAGCGCGTTGAGGGAAAGGGCGCGGGGATCCTGGGCGCTCATGGAAGGAAGGTCCGCATTCTATTCCGGCTATCCTCTTCGGAGTGGGAAGACGGGGGGCGTTCGACCTGCACACGGTGCCCGGCATCGTGCGCACCGGCATGGCCGCGGGTGCTCTGTGGGGGCTGGGCCTGATGGTGCTCGCACTGGTCATGGAGAAGCACCGCGAGCCGGAGCGGGTAGGCCTTGATGAAGGTGTGTCGCATTCGGTTCCGAGGCCGGCATTTCTTTTTCCTGTCGTCGGCCTCGCGCCCGACGCGGTCGGCCAGGGTTTCCTGGCCGCGCGAGGCCTCCGACGACATGAGGCCGTGGACATCACGGCCCCCCGGGGCACCCCCGTGCGCGCAGCCGCGGACGGTCCGGTGCGTCTGGCGAACCACGCGGGGGCGGGTCTCACCGTCGAGCAGGACGAGGCTTCCGGTCGCTACTGTCTCGTCTATGCGCACCTCGAGAGGTATGCGCCCGGCCTGGCCGACGCGGCCGTCGTGACCCGCGGCCAGGTGCTCGGTTACGTGGGCACCTCCGGCAACGCTCCAACCGACGCTCCGCACCTGCATTTCGCGGTGCACCTTCGCGCCGGAGGCGGCTGCTGGAGCGGCGCCGCCGTCGATCCCATCCCGCTGTTCGCGGGCTAGTCGAGGGCTGCGCGCAGGGGACGGCGTGGGTAGAATCGCGTCCGGGGGTCGAATGCGATGAGCTTGAACCGACGGGAGTTTGCGGGTCGGCTGGGGGCCACGGGAATGGCCGCTCTCCTCGCACGCCGGAGCCAGGGCGGCGTGCCGCCTCGGGAGCTTCCCTCCGCTCCCGCCGGTGCGAAGGAGACCTTCTGGCTCTCGGTGCGGGAGCAGTTCCTCATGCCCGCGGACCTCGGGGTGATGAACGCGGCCAACCTCTGCCCCGCCCCCGCCTCGGTAGTGGAGGCCCTGGTGGCCGCGACCCGGGACATGGACCGCGACCCCTCCTTCCCCAATCGCGTGAAGATGGGCGAAGGCAAGGAAGCCACGCGCCGGCTCCTGGCCGAGTTCCTGCGCGTCACCCCGGAGGAGATCATCCTCGCCCGCAACACGAGCGAGGCGAACAACCTGGTCTCGAACGGGCTCGACCTGAAGCCGGGCGACGAGGTGCTCCTCTTCTCGGACAACCATCCGAGCAACCTCGAAGCCTGGAAGGTCAAGGCCCGGCGGTTCGGCTACACCGTCAAGATCGTCGACCAGGTGAATCCGCATCCCGGCGACGAGTACTACCTGGACGCGTTCACCCGCCAGATGTCGGACCGTACGAAGGTGCTGGGCTTCACGCACCTCACGAGCACGGTGGGCGACCTCCTGCCCGCGAAGGAGCTCTGCCGCCGCGCGCGCGATCGGGGCGTCCTGACTCTCGTGGACGGCGCGCAATCGGTGGGCCTCCTGGACGTGGACCTCGCCGACATGCAGCCCGACTTCTATTCGGGCAGCGGGCACAAGTGGCCGTGCGGTCCCAAGGAGGTCGGAGTCCTCTACGTCAACAAGAGCATCCAGTCCCGGATATGGCCCAGCATCGTGAGCGCCTATCCGGGGGCGATCGGCCTCTCCCGGACGTTCGAGAGCTTCGGCCAGCGCGACGAGCCCGCCCTCATCGCATTCGGGGAGGCCTTGCGGTTCCAGACGCGTTTGGGGAGACCCGCCATCCAGGCGCGGGCGCGGGAGCTGAGCGAGGCGCTCCTCGCCGGCCTGCGAAAGATCGACGGGGTGAAGGTCTGGACCCACCCGGAAGCCGGCCGGTCGGTGGCGGTGGTCTCATTCCAGCCGGGGAGCCTCGACATTCCCAGGCTGTCGGCTGCGCTCTACGAGCAGGACCGCATCGCGGGGGCGCCCCGCCCCTACGCGGACCGCGGTGGTCTCCGCTTCTCCCCGCACTTCTACAACCTCCACTCGGAGGTGGAGCGCGCGCTGGGCGCGATCCAGCGCTACATGAAGACGGGGGTCTGACCCTCAGCGCCGGGGAGGGCGAGAAGACCCGCTGCCCGCGGACGTCCGCTCGATCGCGGCCGCGACCTCGCCCAGCTCGGCCGCCTCGAGCTCGAGGCCGGAGGCCGCGATCCAGCCGTCCACCTGCTCGGGCGACCGGGCCCCCACGATGGCGCCGGTGACACCTGGCCAGGCGAGCGTCCAGGCCACGGCAAACGCGCCCACGGAGACGCCGCGGCGGGCGGCCATCGGTCGGAGGGCATCGCGCAGGGCGAGGTTCTTCTGGAGGTTCGGGGGCTGGAACTGCGGTGCCTTCCGACGCCAGTCGTCGGCGGGGAGCCTGGCCACACGGTCTTCGGTGAAGGTGTCGGTGAGCAGGCCGGACTGCATCGGGCTGTAGACGATCACGCCCGCGTCGTGGGCCGCGCACCAGGGGATCTCGGCCGCCGCGACCCCGCGGCGGATCAGGGAGAACGGCGGCTGCAGCGAGTCCACCTGCCGTACGGCCTGGCATCGCTCGAGGAGCGCGGTGTCGAAGTTGGAGAGGCCGGCGGCCCGGATCTTCCCCTGCTCCACGAGCTTCACCATGGCCGCCCAGGAATCCTCGACCGCGACCCCGCTCTCGTCCGGCCAGTGAAACTGGAAGAGGTCGATGCGTTCGAGGCCCAGCCGGCGGAGCGAGGCCTCGCATTCGAGCCGGATGAGATCGGGCCGCAGCGAGCGCTTGGCCTGGACCATCGGGTTCTTCTCGTCCCACTGCAACCCGCATTTCGTGAAGACGAGAGGCCGGTCCGAGGACGGCAGCTCCCGCACCGCCCGGCCCACCACCTCCTCGGAGTGGCCCAGGCCGTACACCGCGGCGGTATCGATCCAGTTGATGCCCATCCCCACGGCGTGGTGGATGGCCGACACCGAGGCCTCGTCGTCCTGCGGCCCCCATCCGAAGGCCCAGCCCCCGCCCCCGGCGGCCCAGGCCCCGAACCCTACGGTGGTGATCTCGAGGCCGCTCTTGCCGAGCGGCCGCTTCGCCAGGGCCATGCGCAGTCCTCCCGCGGGCCGGCATATTACCCTGGCCCGACCCCCGGATCGCGCCCGACCCGAAGGTCGCGTATAACACTCCGGCGGCGAGGGGAAGCGATGAGAACGATCGTCGCCTGGGCGGTGGTCCTCGCGGCGGCAACGGCCGCTTCGGCGGAGCGCGGACTCGAGATCTACTGGATCGACGTGGAGGGCGGAGGGGCGACCCTGATCGTCACTCCGGCGCGGGAGTCCGTGCTGATCGACACGGGCTTTCCCGGCGACCGCGACGCCCGCCGCATCCACCGGGTGGCCACGCAGGCGGCGGGCCTCGCGCGAATCGACCATGTGATCGTGACTCACTTCCACCGCGACCATTTCGGAGGCCTCGCGGATCTCGTCCGCCTGATGCCGGTGACGACGCTCCACGAGCGCTATCTCGCCTCCGCCCCCGAGGGGGAGCGCACCCAGCCGGAGCTCGAGCCGTACAAGACGGTGGCCGTGGAACGTCGGTCCCTGGTGAAGGCGGGTGACCGCTTGACGTTGAAGGAGGCCCCGGGGACGGCGCCGCTGAGGCTGGACATCCTGGGCGCGAACGCCCAGTTCGTCGCGCCCCGGAAGGCCGACAATGCCGCGTGTCGAGGGCAGACCCCGAAGGACCCGGACCCGAGCGACAACAAGAACAGCGTGGTGTCGCTCCTCACCTTCGGGCCCTTCCGCTTCTTCGACGGAGGCGACCTGACCTGGGCCGCCGAGGCCGACCTCGTCTGCCCCCGGGACCGCGTGGGGGGGCCGATGGACGTGTTCCAGATCGACCACCACGGACTCGACGACAGCAACAACCCGGTGCTGCTGCGCACGCTGGAGCCGGCGGTGGTGATCGTGAACAACGGCCCCCGCAAGGGCGGGGAGGCGGGAACGCTGACGGCCCTCGGCACGGCCGGGAGCATCCGCGGGGTCTACCAGATGCACCGCAGCCTGCTGGCGCCGGACCGCAACACGAGCGCGGACCGGATTGCCAACGAGGAGGAGGAATGCGCCGGCCACTTCATCAGGCTGTCCGTCGATCCCCGGGGGCGGTCGTACACGGTCTGGGTGCCCTCCACCGGGCATCGGCAGACCTACGCGACGAAGGCGCAATAAGGAGCCGCCATGGAATACCGCCCGCTCGGACGCACGGACATGAAGGTCTCGGCCGTCAGCTTCGGGGCCTGGGCCATCGGGGGGACGTGGGGCCCGGTGGAAGACGCCGACTCGCTGCGCGCCCTGCACGCGGCGGTGGACGCAGGCGTGAACTTCATCGACACCGCCGACGTCTACGGCGACGGCCGCAGCGAGCGGCTGGTGGCGCGCCTCCGCCGCGAGCGGCCGGGGAGCACGATCTGGGTGGCCACCAAGGCCGGCCGGCGGCTGCCGAAGCAGACGCCGGAGGGCTACACCCGCGAGAACCTGAGCGCGTGGGTCGACCGCAGCCTGAAGAACCTGGAGATGGACGCGGTGGATCTCCTGCAGCTCCACTGCCCGCACCCGAAGGTCTACGAGCTCCCCGAGGTCTTCGGGATCCTCGACGAGCTGGTGGCCGCAGGCAAGGTGCGCTACTACGGGGTGAGCGTGGAGACGGTGGAGGAGGCGATGCGTGCCCTGCGCCACCCCCACGTCCAGACCGTCCAGATCATATTCAACATGTTCCGCCTCAAGCCGGCCGAGGCTTTCTTCCCCGAGGCGAAGGCACGGCGGGTGGGCATCCTCGCCCGTGTTCCCCTGGCCAGCGGCCTGCTCACCGGCAAGCTCCGGCGTGATTCCACGTTCGCGGAGAACGACCACCGCCGCTTCAATCGCGAGGGGCAGGCTTTCGACAAGGGTGAGACGTTTTCCGGTGTGCCCTACGAAGTCGGGCTGGAGGCGGTGGAGGCGCTCCGTCCGCTCGTGCCGGCGGGGGCGACCCTTCCCCAGCTCGCCCTGCGCTGGATCCTCATGTTCGACGCGGTGAGCTGTGCGATCCCGGGCGCGAAGACGGAGACCCAGGCCCGCGACAACGCGGCGGCCGCGGACCTTCCTCCCCTGAGCGAAGGAACCATGGCGTCCGTCCGCTCCCTCTACGACGAGCGCGTCCGCGCCCTCGTCCACGCGAGCTGGTAGCCGCCGCTCGGGCTTCTCGAGGCCCAGGGAAACGCGGTCGCTTGACATCGTCCTGCTTGTGACTACAATGACCACATGGCACGTCGGAAGCAGGTGGGGGCCCGCGAGCTCAAGACGCGGCTCGGAACCTACCTTCGCCAGGTCCGCCGAGGGGCGACCCTGGTCGTCACCGAGCGCGGCGAGCCGGTGGCGGAGCTGCGCCCGATTCCCACCGCAGAAGGGGACGTCGAGAGGCGCATGCACGAGCTGGCCGCCCTGGGGATCCTCGCGCGTGAGAAGAGCGGTCCTCTCCCTCCCTTCGCCGCGATTCCGGTGAGCCAGGGAGGCCCCCTGAGCGACGCCATCCGGGAAGACCGGGAGGACCGGTTCTGATCGGCTACTTCGACGCCAGCGCGCTCGTGAAGCGCTACGTCGAGGAGACGGGGAGCGAGGCCGTTCGGACCCTGCTCGACGAAGGAACGCCCTCCACCGCCCGTTTCTCCGAAGCCGAGATCGCCTCGGCGCTCGCGCGGCGGTGCCGCGAGGGGGCCTTCCCGCCGGGCGAGCGTGATCGCGCGATCACCCGGCTGCGCGAAGACTTTCGGACCCTCTCCCTGGTCGAGACCACGGCCGGCGTCGTAGCGAAGGCGGTCTCCCTCCTCTGTCGGCACCCGCTCCGTGCGGCCGATGCGCTCCAGCTCGCGGCCGGCCTCGAGCTGCGCCAGCACCTGGGGCTCCCCGTCCTGTTCGTCGCCTTCGACGAGCGACTCCTCGCTGCGGCCCGCAGCGAGGGCTTCGCCACCGCTCCCTAGCGACAGTCAATTTCGCTTTTTCAGCACCCCTCCTAGCCACCCGACCCTCCACTGACGTCGCGCGAGGCTCGCTTCAGGCCTCCTTCAGGGATTCTTCAGGCTCGCTTCGCAATTCCGTAAGGCTCTCTCCCGTCACTGGTTGGTGCAACGGGGGAGGCGCCGGAACCGGCGGCTCCCCCGGGAAGGGAGCCGCCGATGCGCCAGCCCCGCCGTTCCCCAATCGCCTCGTCCCTCGCGCTCGCCTCCGCCCTCTTCGCCCTCCCCGAGCCGGCTGCGGCCCAGGCGGGCATTCGTCCCCTGGCGCCCTACGAAGCCCGCGTCGTCGAGTTCGCGCGCGAGGGGGCCATGCGCCGTCTGCAGTCGGCCGAGTGCCGGCAGGTGCTCAGCGACTTCAAGGACCCCCAGGGACGCACTCCTCTCGAGAACCTGCGGCCGTTCGCGATGGAGCCCGACCAGTTCCTCGCCGTCATTCCGTTCCTGGACGGCCGGAGCCGCCCGCTCTGTCAGGCGAACCAGTCGCAGCTCCTCACCACGAGAGGGGTGGCCAGAGTTTTCGTCTGCAAGTCGTTCCTGCAGACCGTCCAACAGGAGCGCGACCTAGCCGAGATCTACGTGATCCACGAGATGCTCCATGCCCTCGGGCTCGACGAAAACCCTCCGTCCAGCCTGGCGATCACCCAGCAGGTGAAGCGTCGCTGTGGGCGCTGAAACGTCAATCTGCGTAGCCTTATGCCTAGAATTCATGCCCTGCACAAAAAATCCTCTTGACACAGATATATTTGATATGACAGATAGTGTCCACGCGACTCGTTTGTTCGATCCTGGTACAAAAACCCGGAGGGACCTCATGTCGATAGGCAAGGGGATCGTTGTACGGGGCGTGCTGCTCGCCACGCTCGTCGTGGCCGCGGCTCCCGTCGCGTGGGCTCAGTTTGCGAGCACACTCGAGGGCATAGTGACCGATCCGAGCGGCGCGGTCGTGCCCGCCGCGACCGTGACCATAACCAACGAAGCCACCGGGGTCACGCAGACAGGGCAGACGACCAAGGCCGGCTACTTCCGATTCCCGGCCCTGCCCGGCGGCCTCTTTACCATGAAGGTGTCGCTGCAGGGGTTCAAGACCTGGAACCGCGAGCACGTCCGCCTCGAGTCGACGCAGACCCGGGCCATCAACGTCGCGCTCGAGATGGGGGCCGCGGGCTCCGAAGAGGTGACGGTCACCGCGGACTCCCCGCTCGTCGAGACCTCGCAGGCCCGCGTCTCCGGCCTCATCCAGGAGAACCAGGTCAAGGACCTGCCGCTCATCGGCCGGAACTTCTTCAATCTCGTCGTGCTCACTCCCGGCGTCACCGGTCGCGCCACCGGCGGGGGCCAGGCCTACGCCCAGGCGAACGCGGACATCTACAACAACGAGTACGGCGTCAACATGAACGGCAACGGGGGGCGCACGGAGTCGAACAACTTCATGGTCGATTCCGCCACCGTCAGCTCCAGCCAGCGCAGCGGCGTCGTGAACGTCAACCCGAACGCGGAGCAGGTCGAGGAAGTCCGGGTCCTCGTGAACAACTTCAACGCCGAGTACGGCCGCAACAGCTCGGTGCTCGTGAACGTGGTCACGAAGAGCGGGGCCAACGCCTTCCACGGCAGCCTCGCCGGCTTCTACACCAACGACGGCCTGCAGTCGAAGAACTACTTCCAGGAGCAGACCGCGAACTTCAACATCCCCGCCTTCGGGCGCACGGAGGTCTCGTGGGGCGTGGGCGGCCCCATCATCAAGGACAAGACCTTCTTCTTCGTCTCCGGCGACGTGCTGCGCTCCGACGTGGCGGTGAGCGGTGTCGTCCCCATCCTCACCCCGCAGTTCATCCAGCTCATGCAGCAGAGGCGGCCGAACGGCATCGCCACCCGCATCGCCCGGGACTACCCCGCCTCCTTCACCCCCGATCGGAACTTCCGGACCGCGGGGCAGATCCTCGGCTCGAGCTGCACCGGCTCGACCCCGATCGACACCCCGATCGGCCCGGTGCCTTGCGACTTCCAGGCGACGGGGAACGGGATCTGGAACGAGACCTCGCCCCGCAACGGCTTCCAGTGGACGGTGCGCATCGACCACCACTTCAGCAGCAAGGATCGCGTGTACGCGTCCTTCAACCGGACGACCACGGACAAGGTGGGCTTCGGCGTCCCCGAGGTCTATCCCGCCTTCACCGCGGCCTCGCCCACGAGCAGCCTCCAGCTCAACACGAACTGGACGAGGGTCTGGTCCTCCAACGTGGTGAACGAGTTCCAGTTCTCGTGGGTCCGGCCCTGGGGCGAGCTCGAGAACCCCCACGCCGACATCCCGGGGATCAGCGTCACCGGGATCAACACGTACCAGGTGGGATGGGGACCCAACATCTTCGTCCAGAACAGCTTCCTCTGGTCGGACGTGGTGACCTGGACGCGCGGCGCCCACAGCATGAAGATCGGCGCCGGCTACACCAAGGAGCACGCGGACAACGACTCCGCCCGCGCCATCACCCGGCCGACGTTCACCTTCAACAACGTGTTCGACTTCGCCAACGACGCCCCGTTCTCCGAGAGCCAGATCCCTCTCGATCCCCGCACCGGCCAGGTGCCCGATTCGATCGAGCGGCTCCACCGGACCCAGTCCCTGAACACCTTCGTGCAGGACGAGTGGAAGGTGAGGCCCAACTTCACGCTGAGCGCGGGCCTGCGCTTTGAGTGGTTCATGAACATCACGGACGCCTCGGACGACATCGTGACCAACATCGAGTTTCCCGTGGACACCGGCAACCTCCAGAGCGACCTCGCCTACGCCCAGATGGTGGCGCGGCAGTATTGGCTCAACGGGGGGGTGTTCGGCCCGCAGAACAGCCTGGCCCCACGGGTGAGCTTCGCCTGGGATCCCACGAAGAAGGGCGCGATGTCGGTTCGCGGCGGTTACGGGCGCTTCTACGACCGAATGTCCAACCAGATCTGGGACTCCGAGCACCAGAACCTCCCCGGGTACGCCAACGCCGCCGTCAACGTCCTCCAGCCGGTGAAGCCGCTCTTCGCCCTGGGCACCTCGGCCATACTCCCCTACGGGTTCCCGTTCCCGGCGGGCCTCACCGCCGGCGTCCGGCCGAACGGCGGCCTCCTCAACGGCACCGCCTCCGTGGTCGTGGGTGACTCCGACATGCCGGTGGAGCATGCCCAGAACTGGTTCGTGGGCGTGCAGCGGGCGCTCGGGAAATCCGTCGTGGTGGAGGGGAACTACGTCGGGTCGCAAGGCGGCCAGATGTACTACCAACTCAACATCAACCGTTTCGACGGTGACCTCCTGGACGGCACCCTGAACCGCATCATGCCCGGCTTCGCCGCCGTCAATTACACCCAGGGGATCGACAACGGCCACTACAACGGGTTCAACTTCTCGGTCCGGGTCCAGAAGACCGACCTGAACCTCGGCGCCGCCTACACGCTAGGGAAGGGGACCGACAACTCGAGCTCGTTCTCGGGGACCCAGCGCCCGAACGCCTACGGCCCCAACGACCAGGACAGGGGTCCGACCGACTTCGACGTCCGGCACAAGCTGGCGCTCTCGCTCAACTGGAGGCTCCCCGGCCCCTCCGAGGGCGCGGCCAAGGCGATCCTCGGAGGGTGGCAGCTCGCGGGAGTCATGCTCGCGCAGACCGGCACCCCCTTCACCGTCTTCTGCGGCAGCAGCTTCACCGCGGGCTGCGACTACAACGCGGACGGCACCCAATTCGACCGGCCGAATGTCCCGGCATTCGGGGACTCGAAGAGCGGGTCCAACGACGACTACCTGGCCGGCATCTTCAAGGCCTCGGACTTCCCCAAGCCGGCGCCGGGCACGGACGGCACTCTAGGACGGAACACCTACCGCGGGCCGCGCTACTTCAACGTGGACATGGCCCTCGTGAAGTCCATCAACATCCCCGCGCTCGGCCGGAGCAGCAACCTGCAGCTCCGCATCGAGGCCTTCAACCTCTTCAACACCGTGAACCTCCTCAACCCGATCGGCGACCTCAGCAACCCGAACTTCGGCAAGTCGACGAGCGCGTTGCCGGGTCGCATCGTGCAGTTCGGAGCGCGGTTCCAGTTTTGACAAGGTCCGGAGCGACCCCTTCTGCCACGGGGGTCGCTCCGGTCCTATTTCGTTCGCCCGTCCCATCTTTCCAACCCCTCAGAGCCTGGCCGTAGAATCCGTTCGTAGTGTCGATCTCCATTTCCTTCCTCCGCGGACCCGCTCTCGCCCTACTTCTCCAAGCTCCTCTCGCCCACGCCGCCGACTGCGGGTCGACCGCCTACGACTGCGCGCTCTTCCACCTGGACCGCCGCGACTTCGCGGAGGCCATCCGCTACCTCGATCAGCAGCTCACGAGCTCGCCCCGGGACCTGAAGGCCCTGAACCTCATGGGCATCGTGCTCACCGGGGCGGGGAGAAGGGACGCGGCCAACGAGCGCTTCAAGGCCGCCCTCGCGATCGATCCCCGCTTCTATCCCGCGCTCAAGAACCTCGCGATCAACGAGTACGACTCCGGGCGCCCGGACGCCGCTCGCGCCCACTTCGAGGGTGTGCTGGAGATCGTCCCCGCCGACGAGATCGCGAACCTCTACCTCGGCGAGATCGACTACGGCGCGAAGCGGCTGCGGGCGGCCCTCCCCCGCTACGAGAAGAGCGGCAACCGGTACGCACAGGACCCGCTCTGGACACTGCACTACGGGCGCTGTCTGCTCGAAGCGGGACGGACGAAGGCGGCCGTCGCCGTCTTCGAGAGGATCCCGGTGGGCGCGGGGGAGAGCCTGTTCGAGGCGGGGGTGTGGCTCGGGCGGGCGAAGGCGTACGCGGAGGCGGCCCGGCTCTTCGGAGCGGCGCGCCGCCGCTTTCCCGACCCCTATACGGCGGGCTACAACCAGACGCTGATGCTCGTGGAAGCGGGCGACGCCGAGGCCGCCATCCAGGTGTCGCGGGAGCTGATCGCGGAGGGCAAGGCGCCCGCCGAGCTCTGGAACCTCGCCTCGCGCGCGTACGTGAACGCCGGGCGGATCCAGGAAGCCTACGACGCGCTGCGCCAGGCCACGCGCCTCGAGCCCAAGGCGGTCGAGAACTACATCGACCTCGCGTCCATCTGCGTCGAGCACGACAACTTCGACCTCGGCCTCGAGATCGTGGACATCGGCCTCGGCCAGCTCCCGGACTCGTGGAAGCTCTACGTGCAGCGCGGGGTGCTCCTTGCGATGAAGGCGCGGATGGGCGAGGCAGAGAAGGAGTTCGAGACCGCGCGCCGGCTCGCCCCGGACGAGCCCGTCCCCTGCGCGGCCCTGGGGATGGTCTGGATGCAGAGCGGCCAGGCCGATAAGGCGGTGGAGATGCTGCGCGCCGAGCGGCCCCGGAGCAAGGACCACGTCGTGCCCTACATCTTCGCGGTGGCGCTCCAACGATCCGGGGTCGAAGCCGGGTCTCCCGCGGGCGCGGAAGCGGTGGACGCGCTCCGGGCCTCGATCCGGGCCAAGGCCGACTTCGCTCCCGCGCGGGCGGAGCTGGGCCGGCTGCTCTTCAAGAGGGGCGAGGTGGGCCTCGCGATCGTCGAGCTGGAAAAGGCGGCCGCCCTCGACCCCACGGGTACGCCCGCTCTCTACGTCTTGTCGCAGGCGTACCGCAAGAGAGGCGACCTCGGCAAGGCCCAGGACCTGCTCGCGCGGGTCAGCAAGCTCAACGCGCAGGAGCGGGGGGACGACGAGGACGGCGAGCTCCGTCGCGCGGTGTTCCGAATCGTCCGGGAAGGCATGGCTCCGGGGGTCAAGCCTCCGAGCACGCCGTGAGGGCGAGCGCCGTCGCGATCTGCCTCGCCTTCGCCCTCCCCGGTTCGGCGGCGCCACCGGCCCAGGCCGGACGGGCGGCACGGGAGCGAGGGATCGACCTGCTCTCGAAGGGCAGCGTCGCGGCGGCGCTGGCGGAGCTGCGGGTGGCGGTGGCCTCGAGTCCCGCCGATGCCGTCGCTCAGGATTATCTCGGGATCGCCCTCGGCGAGTCGGGGTTGAATGACGCCGCGGCCACCGCTTTCCGCGAGGCCATCCGTCTGGACGCTCGCCGTCCGGAGGCCCACTTCCATCTCGGGGTGGTCCTGGACCGTCTCGGGCGCGGCCGCGAGGCGGTCGCGGCCTACGAATCGGCGCTCCGGCTCAACCCCCAGTACGGGGAGGCGCGGTACGGCCTGAGCGTCGTCCTGGCCAAGCTCGGCGACGTGGACGGGGCGATCCGGCTCCTCCGAGAGGTGACGGCAGCGATGCCGACCCTTCCCGACGCGCGCTACGATCTCGGCCTCCACCTTTGGAACCGCTACCGCGGCGGACGGGGCCTGCCGCAGCCGGCCGACCTCGACGAAGCCGAGCGCGAGCTTCGCAAGGCGGTCGAGCTGGATCCCGCGCGGCCCCAGTCGCGCCTCGTTCTCGGCCAGATCCTCGCGGCGCGGCAGCGTCTGGACGAGGCGGTCGAGCAGCTGAGGCAGGCGGCGAAGCTCGCCGGCCCCGACCCCGCGTACGCCTACGACCTCGGGCTCGCCCTCCGGCTGCAGGGCGATCTGGACGGCGCGGAAGCGCAGCTCCGCGCCGCGATCGCCGGCGACCCCGGGCACGGCCAGGCGCGCCGCGCCCTGGGCCTCATCCTGCGGCAGAAGGGAGAGCTGGACGCGGCCGCGCTCGAGCTGCGCCTCTCCGTGATCGAGCTCCCCGGCGATGCGCAGGGGCACAACGTGCTGGGCACCGTCCTCTCGAGGCTCGGGGACCTGGACGGGGCCATAAAGGAGTTCCGTCTGGCCACCCAGCTCGATCCTCGCCTCACCGAAGCCCACGTCAACCTTGCCCAGGCCCTGAGCAAGGCGGACCGGAAGGACGAATCCCGTGTCGCCCTCGCCGACGCACAACGGCTGAAGGAGCAGGAAGCCGGGCGCGGGCGGGCGATGGTCCTCGTGGGCATGGCGGCCGCTCAGCTCGAGAAGGGCGACGTGGTGCCGGCCGTGGCCAGCCTTCGGGACGCGGTGGCGGCCGACCCCGATTTCGCCGACGCCTACCACCAGCTCGGTCTGGCCCTGCGGCAAGCCTCGGCGCCGCCCGCGGATTCGGAGGATGCCCTGCTGCGCGCCGTGCAGCTCGACCCCGGCCGCGCCGCGTTTCGATTCGAGTGGGCGCGACAGCTCGCCGCGCGCGGGGACACGGTGGGAGCCATCGACCAGCTCCGGAAGGCGGTTGAGCTCCAGCCCAGCCTCGTCCAGGCCCACCGGGAGCTGTCTCGGATCGCGCTGCGCTCGAAGGACTGGGCCACCGCCGCCACTGCGCTCGAGGCCGCCTTGGCCTGGGGGCCCAGTGACGCATCCACTCACCGGGACCTTGCCGACGCTTTGGAGGGCCTCGGCGCGCGCGAAGAAGCGTCCCGCGAGCGGGCGGCAGCACGGCAGATTGAATCGACCGCAAAGGCCCGCCCCTGAGCAGGTTGTCGGTCTAATGCCGAGGAGACCAAAATTCCGAACTGGGCCGCTCCAAAAAAATCTCTTGACACAGATATATTTGATATGACAGAAACGGCACGTTCATTTGTCCGGTTGACGTACAAAGGCACGGTCTACATGGGCTTCAGGACGCGCAACCTCACGATCCCGTTCAACAGCATGAGCAGCCTCCTCTTCGGTGGGTTGGCGTCCACCCGACAGAGGAGGGGGCCACAACACGCGGGAAGGCCGTACTTCTAGAACCCCACCCCTCGCGGCCGCCCCGGGGCGACTCCCGGCGCTCCGGGGCGGCTTGACTTCCCAGGGCCTTGAATGATGACGGGAAAAGCCGGGATACTTCGCGGGCCCATGGTGCGGTCCCTGGGGGCAGCCCTTCTGCTCCTCATTTGTCTCGTGCTCCTGCCCCGCCCCGTGACGCAGGCGCAGCAGGGGATGGCGAGCCCCACGCGAGCCCCCCGCCGCATCAAGCCCATCGAGACCGACCTGCCTCCGATCAAGGTCGACTTCCGCGACGTCGCGATGGAGGCGGGGCTCGTGGTCCCGAACGTCTCTGGCGGTGAGGATCGGAAGCGCTACATCCTGGAGACGACGGGCGCCGGGGTCGCCCTTTTCGACTACGACGGGGACGGGCGGGTGGACGTCTTCCTCGCCAACGGAACGACGCTGGATCCCGACCCGAAGGCCGCAGCGACGAGCCACCTCTACCGCAATCTAGGGGGGCTGCGCTTCGAGGACGTGACGCAGAAGGCCGGCCTCACCCGCGTCGGCTGGGCCCAGGGCACGTGCGTGGGGGACTACGACGGCGACGGCCATCGCGACCTGCTCGTGACCTACTTCGGCCAGAGCGTGCTCTACCGGAACGAAGGGAACGGCCGCTTCCGCGACGTGACGGAGGACGCGGGGCTCCTCGGCGCGGGCGTGCGGTGGGACACGGGCTGCTCCTTCCTGGACTACGACCTCGATGGACGGCTGGACCTGGTGGTCACGTCCTACCTCGACTTCGACCGAACCCGCGTCCCCGAGCCGGGCAGCGGCAGCTACTGCCTCTGGAAGGGCATCTCGGTGATGTGCGGACCGCGCGGCCTGCCCTTCAGCCGGAATCGGCTCTTCCGCAATACGGGGGGCGGCCGGTTCCAGGACGTGTCGGAAGCGAGCGGCATCGGGAAGTCGCGGTCCTGCTACGGCTTCACCGCGGTGGCTTCGGACTTCGACGCCGACGGCTACCCCGACCTCTACGTCGCCTGCGACTCGACACCCAGCCTGCTCTACCACAACCTGAAGGACGGGACCTTCGAGGAGGTGGGGCTGCTCTCCGGCGCTGCCCTCAACGAGAGCGGCCAGGAGCAGGGAGGCATGGGCGTCGCCGTCGCCGACTACGACGAGGACGGCCACTTCGACATCGTGAAGACGAACTTCAGCGACGACGTCCCCAACGTCTACTGGAACCGCGGGGACGGGACGTTCGAGGACCGGGTGTTCGAGTCCGGGCTCGGCGCCTACATGTCCTACGTCGGCTGGGGCGTGCACCTGCTCGACGTCGATCACGACGGGCTCCGCGACCTGCTCATGATCAACGGCCACGTCTACCCCGAGGCGGACAAGATCCCGGACGTCGACTACCGGCAGCCGCGGCTCCTCTACTGGAACGTGGGAGGGGGGCGGTTCAAGGACATCTCCGAGGGCGCCGGTCCCGGGATCGCCGAGCGCTGGTCGTCGAGGGGATCGGCCGCGGGCGACCTCGATGGCGACGGGACCCTCGAGGTGGTCGTCAACAACTTGGGGGCGCGTCCGACCCTGCTCAAGAACTTCGCCCCCCAGAAGAATTGGCTTCTCGTGCAGTGCGTGGGCGTCAAGGCCAACCGGGACGCGTTGGGAGCGCGGGTCTACGTCTACGTGGGCGCGCGGCGGCTCTCGGGCGAAGTGCAGAGCGGGACGAGCTTCGTCTCCCAGAACGACGCACGCCTTCATTTCGGCCTCGCCGGCGACACCCGGTACGCGCGGATCGAGGTGCAATGGCCGGGCGGCGAGCGCGAATCGTTCCCGGGGGGAGAAGGCAACCGGGTGGTGGTGGTCGAGCAGGGCAAGGGCTCGGCCGTCCCGCGGCGATGAGGCCGTCATTCATCGACCCCCCACCCTATCCCTCCGATACATCGGAATGCGTCGGAGTTGCTGCTGACTCGGCTGGCATCGCTGCATTCCGATGTATCGCCCCACGTAAGGGGAGGGCATTGCTGTTGCGCGGACTGCCCCGCGTCTTCGGTCCTTTGCTCGCGATCGGGGCGGCGGCGCCACTGGGGGCGCAAGGCATGGCCACCGCCGACCGCATACAGGCTCCCGGTTGGTGGCCGACCAAGGGCACGCCCGCGCGGACGGAATACGTCGGCGCGGCCACCTGCGCGAAATGTCACGCGGGCCAGGCCGCCACCCAGGCCCGGACGTCCATGGCCCGCACGGCCACCCGGGCGGTGGACTCGGTCGTCCTCCGCGGGCACGACCACCTGGGCGTGCGCCTCGCCGGCCTCGACTACCGGATCACGACCGACAAGGAGGAGAGCACCCTCTCCGTCTCCCGGGACGCTCAGGTTCTTTCCGCGCGCCTGGGGTGGTCTTTCGGCGTGGGCAAGGTGGGCCAGACCTACATCTACGAGCGCGACGGCCGCCTCCACGAGAGCCGCGTGAGCTACTTCGATGCGCTCGGGGCCCTGGACTTCACGCCGAGTCGGGCCCTCGTGGCACCCCGCGATCTCGAGGAAGCGGCCGGCCGCCCCCTGGGAGACCCGGAGGCTCGTCGTTGCTTCGGCTGCCACACCACCGCGTCCACGACGGAGGGCGCCTTCGACCTCGCCCGCCTCGTTCCCGGCGTGACCTGCGAGGCCTGTCACGGGCCGGGAGCCGGGCACGTGGCCGCGGTCGAACAGGGGCGACTCCCGGAGGTGGCGCGCTCGATCAAGAGCCCGCGGCGCTCCGACCCCGCGGCTTCGGTCGACTTCTGCGGCGCCTGCCATGCCACCTTCTGGGACGTCACGCTCGCGGGCGACAAGGGCATCGCCGCGCTCCGCTCCCAGCCGTTCCGGCTGGAGAGCAGCCGCTGCTGGGGCGGAGGCGACGCGAAGCTCACCTGCGTCGCGTGTCACGATCCGCATCGACCGCTCGAGCGTGACCCGCTTCTCTACGACGCGCGCTGCCTGGGATGTCATGACCCGGGGGGCGCCGGTGCCGCCGGCCGGCGCGCCCCCCGGGTGTGCAGGGTCGCGAAGGAGAGCTGCGTGACGTGCCACATGCCGAAGTACGATGTGCCCGGGATGCACTTCCAGTTCACGGATCACCTGATACGCGTGGTGCGGGAGAAGACGCAGTAGACAGCGGTCATGAAGCGTGGGAGGCATGGCGGGGCCGGCTGGAGGCTAGATCTGTTACGTTTCGTACCCGTTCAGGACCAGTACGAAACGTAACAGTGAGTCAAGCCACCACGGGCGCGGCGAAGGCAGGGGCGGCCACGAGGGCCGCGGCCCCGCGCAGTCGCGGGTACTGCTCGGGGGGGACGATCTGGATGGGGGTCCGGGCCGCGGAGGGAGTGAGGGCGCGCTCGGCGAGACCGGCGCGGACCGTCTCCTCGATCATGTCCCACACCGCGGTGATCTCGCCGCTCAGGTAGATCACCGCGGGGTCTACAGCGTTGATGAGCGCACCGAGGCCCAGGCCGAGGTAGCGAGCGGTCTGCTGCACGGCCGCCACCGCCTTGCCGTCGCCCCCCCGCGCGCGGGTCACGAGGTCCTCGATGGCGAGGGGCACGGCCTCCCGTGGATGGGGCTTGAGCGAGCGGAGGTCGCGCCCGAAGTAGCGCGAGAGCGTCGCGAGGTTGGACACGTAGGCCTGCCAGCAGCCGGTGGCGCCGCAGCCGCAACGGGGGCCGTCGATGCTGATCGGGATGTGGCCGAACTCCCCCGCGATGTTGTGCTGCCCGCGCAGCAGCTCCCCGTCCACCACGACCCCCACGCCCAGGCCGTCGGAGACGCTCACGAAGACGAGGCTCCGCGGGTTGCCCCCCTGGTTGCGCGTGCTCCACACCTGGGCGAGCGCGCACGCCTTGCCCGAGTTCTCGAGGTGGACGGGCAGGCCCAGGCCCTTCTCCAGGGGCTCCCGGAGCTGTACGTCGCGCCAGCGGAGGTTGGGCGCGAGGAGCACCCGCCCGGTGCCGTACTCGACCATGCCCGGCACCACTACTCCGACCCCCTCGCACTTGCCGAGGTCCTGGTGCTCCGCCAGGATCGCCTTCACCCGCTTCACGAGGTCGGCGGCGAAGCGCTCCGGGTCGGGCAGGGTCGGGAAGCTCGTGACGCTCGCGAGCTGGTGGCCGACGAGGTCGGTCACCATGATGTAGGTGCGGAGCACGCGGATGTCCACCGCGACCACGCAGCGCTCCCGGGAATCGATGTAGAGGAACTTCGGCCGGCGGCCCCGCAAGGTCTGACCGGTGGCACCCTCGAAGACGAGGCCCTTCGCGATCAGCTCGTTGACGAGCAGGCCGACCGCGCTCCGGCGGGTGCGCATCAGGCGGGCGAGATCGGCGCGCGAGATCGGCTGGTGGGACCGCACGAGGCTGAGCGCGATCCGGCGGTTGATCTCGCGGGAGGTCCCGCGGGTGGCCACCTTGAAGTTCCGGGGGTCGATGCGGCGCATGGACGTCTCCCCGATGAGTTCGTACTCGGTCGGGACAATGTTAGGGTCGCGCCACGGGGTGTCAAGGCGCCTTCCCAGAAAGCCCCCAAACCGGCCACAAAAATGGGGTTGCTCGATTTGTACCTTCATGGTTCAATCTCGATCGGATCGGCCGGCCACAAAACGGGAGTGCCCCCATGCCATTCAAACTGATCGTCAACGGGAAGCCGAGCACGGTGGACGTGCCGGCCGACATGCCCCTGCTCTGGGTGCTGCGCGACGTGCTCGACCTCAAGGGGCCGAAGTACGGCTGCGGCATCGGGCAGTGCGGCGCGTGCACCGTCCACTTGAAGCGGCGTACCCGTCCCGCTCCTGCATGGTGCCGGTTTCCACGGCGATGGGGACGGAGATCACCACCATCGAGGGCCTCTCGCCGGACGGCTCCCATCCGCTGCAGCGGGCCTGGGAGGAGCTCGACGTGCCGCAGTGCGGCTACTGCCAGGCCGGCCAGATCATGTCCGCCGCGGCGCTGCTCGCGAACAACCCCAAGCCCACCGACGCGGACATCGACGCGGCCATGAACGGCAACCTCTGCCGCTGCGCCACCTACCTGCGCATCCGCGAGGCGATCACAGAAGGCCGCGACCCTCACCGTGCCCAAGCCCACCCGGCTGGGCATGGCGAGCAAGTAAGGAGGAGCCATGGACACCCTCACTGTGGACCGTCGCTCCTTCCTCCGGGTCTCCGCCCTCGCCGGGCGGCGGGCTGCTGTTCGAGCACGCATCTTCGAGGCTCTGGCGGAAGCGGAGGCCGCGGACGCCCTGGCCTTCGTCCCCCAACGCCTTCATCCGCATCGGCGCGGACGGCGTCGTCACCATCGATCGCCAAGAACCCCGAGATCGGCCAGGGCATCAAGACCATGCTGCCCGATGCTCATCGCCGAGGAGCTCGACGTCGACTGGAAGAAGGTCCGGATCGAGCAGGCGGACGCCGACGAGGCGAGGTACGGCAGCCAGGTCGCCGGCGGCAGCACCGCCACGCCGAACAACTGGGAGCCGATGCGCCGGGTGGGCGCGGCCGGCCGCGAGATGCTGGTCACGGCGGCCGCGGACGACCTGGGGCGTGCCCGAGGCGGAGTGCTCACGACGGCCTCGGGGACGCGTGCACCCACAAGACGAGCGGGCGGAAGCTCGGCTACGGAGAGCTCGCGGCCAAGGCCGCCACCCTGCCCGTCGCCCGACCTCAAGACGGTCAAGCTCAAGGACCCGAAGGACTTCAAGATCATCGGCAAGTCCGATCCCCGGCGTCGACAACCCCGCGATCGTCACCGGCAAGCCGCTCTTCGGCATCGACGTCAAGGTGCCGGGCATGCTGTACGCGGTCTTCGAGAAGTGCCCGGTGTTCGGCGGGAAGGTGGTGAGCGCGAACCTCGACGAGCGTGAAGGCGATGCCCGGCGTGCGCCACGCCTTCGTCGTCGAGGGCACGACGAACCTCGAGGGCCTGATCGGCCGGGGTGGCGATCGTGGCCGACACCTGGTGGGCGGCCCGCACGGCGCGGCGAGCAGCTCCGGGTCACCTGGGACGAGGGACCGACCGCGGCGCAGAGCAGCGAGGGCTTCGCCGCGCAGGCCGCGGAGCTCGCAGGGAAGCCGCGGCGCGAAGAGCCTCCGCAACGACGGCGACGTCGACGCCGCCTTCGCAGGGCGCGGCCAAGGTGGTCGAGGCGCGCGTACTCCTACCCGTTCATCTCCCACGCGCCGCTCGAGCCGCAGAACTGCACCGCGCACTTCAAGGACGGCAAGCTCGAGATCTGGGCGCCGACCCAGAAGCCGCAGCGCGGGCCGCAGCTCGTGGCCGAGCACGCTCGGCATCGCCGAGAGCGACATCACGATCCACCTGACCCGCATGGGCGGCGGCTTCGGCCGGCGGCTGACAACGACTACATGGTCGAGGCGGCCTGGATCGCGAAGGCGGCGGGCGTGCCGGTCAAGCTGCTGTGGACGCGCGAAGACGACATGCAGCACGACTTCTACCGTCCCGGCGGGCTTCCACTACCTCAAGGGCGGGGTGGACGCGTCGGGAAGGCTCGTCGGCCTGGCGGGACCACTTCGTCACGCTTCGGCGACGGCGAGCAGTTCGCGCCAGGCGGCGGCCATCTCGGACAGCGAGTTCCCGGCCCGCTTCGTCCCGAACTTCCGCCTCGAGACGTCGGTGATGCCGCTCGGGCGTGCCGACCGGGTGCGCTGCGCGCGCCGGGCAGCAACGCGCTCGCCTTCGTCTTCCAGTCCTTCATCGACGAGCTGGCGCACGCGGCGGGCAAGGACCCGGTCGCAGTTCCGGCTCGACCTGCTCGGCGAGCCGCGGCTCGTGACCAACCCCGACGGGAAGCGCGGGCTACGACGCCGGCCGGATGCGGGGTGTTCTCGAGCTCGTCGCCGAGAAGTCCGGCTGGGGCAAGCCGCCCGCTGCCCAAGGGCAGCGGGATGGGCGTGGCCTTCCACTTCAGCCACCGCGGCTACTTCGCCGAGGTGGCCGAGGTGGGTGTCGACGCCGACGGCGAGGTGCGGGTCGACAAGGTCTGGGTGGCGGGCGACATCGGCAGCAAGATCATCAACCCCTGCGGCGCCGAGAACCAGGTGCAGGGCGCGGTGCATCGACGGGATCGGCGAGGCGCTGGGCCAGGAGATCACGATCGAGCGCGGGCGGGCGCAGCAGAGCAACTTCCACGATTACCCGCTCCTCCGGATGACGCAGGCGCCCGCCGGTCGAGGTGCACTTCCGCAAGACGGACTTCCCGCCGACCGGCCTCGGCGAGCCCGCGCTGCCGCCGGTCGTCCCGGCGGTCGCAACGCGATCTTCGCCGCCACCGGCAAGCGCGTCCGCACGCTGCCGCTCTCGAAGCACGACCTGCGCGCCTGAAGTCGAGGCGGAGCCGGAAGGGCGCGGGCGACCGCGGGCTGCTAGAATCTGGGCGCTCGCCACCACAACCCAGGGAGGGAATCGTGTCCATGGCCGCTCTGCCCCTGATCGTGGCGTTGCTGCTCTCCTCCGCCCCGCCCGCCGGCCCCCAGTCCGACGAAGACGCCTGGGACGCCCCCGCGGCGGCCAAGGCCCGCAAGTCCCCGCTCACGCCGACGCCGGAGGTGGTGGCCGCCGGACGGGCCCTCTACAAGGCGAACTGCCTCCGCTGTCACGGAGAAAAAGGGCGAGGCGACGGGCCCGGCGCCGCTCGCCTGAGCACGGAGCCGGCCGACCTCAGCGATCCCGTCTTCCAGAGCATCCTCACGGACGGGGAGATCTTCTGGAAGCTCTCGACCGGCCGGCGGAAGGGCAAGGAGGTCCTGATGCCGGCCTTTGCGGAGGAGAAGATCCCGGTGGAGGAGGATCGCTGGAAGGTGGTGGCCTACGTGCGCTCCCTCGCCAAGAAGCGGCAGTGAGAGGCCGCTGGCTGCTCGTGACCGCCCTGCCCCTGCTCGCGACGGGCGCCCGCGGCAACGCGGCCGGACCCGCCGGCGGCGACTCCGTGCGCCTCATCACCCTCGACCCCGGGCACTTCCACGCCGCCCTCATCCAGAAGGAGATGTACCCCGGGGTCTCGGACACCGTGCACGTCTACGCTCCCCTCGGCCCCGACCTGTCCGCGCACCTCCTCCGCGTCGCGCAGTTCAACCTGCGCCCGAACAACCCCACCCGGTGGCGCGAGGAAGTGCACACGGGGCCCGATTTCCTGGAGCGCATGCTGAAGGAGCGGCCCGGCAACGTGGTGGTCCTGTCCGGTCGCAACCTGGGGAAGATCGAGAGCATCCTCGCCTCCGTACAGGCCGGGCTCAACGTGCTCGCGGACAAGCCTTGGATCATCGAATTCGGCGATTTCGGCAAGCTGGAGGCCACCCTCGACACCGCGGACACCCGGGGCCTCGTGGCCTACGACGTGATGACGGAGCGCTCGGAGATCACGAGCGTCCTGCAGCGGGAGCTGGTGGCGGACCCGGGCGTCCTCGGGGGTGTGGTGGCGGGCACGGAGCCGGAGCCGGGCCTGTCCATGGAGAGCGTCCACCACGTGATGAAGACGGTGGCGGGCGTCCCCAACCTGCGGCCCGCCTGGTTCTTCGACACCACCCAGCAGGGGGAGGCCCTGGCCGACGTGGGCACGCATCTCGTCGACCTCGTGCCCTGGATCCTCTTCCCCGACCAGGCCCTCGACTATCGCAAGGACGTCCGCCTCCTCTCGGCGCGCCGGTGGCCGACCGTGCTCAGCCGGGCGGACTTCCAGCGGGTGACGGGACTGCAGGAGTTTCCCCCGCTTCTCTCCAGCCAGGTGAAGGACGACCGGCTCGAGTTCTTCGCGAACGCCGAGGTCGCGTACACGCTGCGCGGCGTCCACGTTCGCCTGCGCGCCCTCTGGAGCTACGAGGCCCCCGAGGGCGGGGGCGACACGCATGTCGCGGCCGTGCGCGGCCGTCGCGCCCGGATCGAGATCCGCCAGGGTCCGGAGCAGAAGTACCGGACCGAGCTCTACGTCATCCCCGCCGGCCCGGAGGCCAGGGACGTGCGCGCGGCGCTCGAGAAGAGAATCGCCAGCTTGCAGGCCCGTTACCCGAGCCTGGCCGTCGCGGAGGAAGGCGGGACGCTGCGGGTCGTGATCCCCGACCGCTACCGCACGACCCACGAGGCCCACTTCGCCGAGGTGACCGCCCGCTTCCTGGGCTACCTGAAGGACCCGAAGACGGTGCCTCCCTGGGAGAAAGCCAACATGCTGGCCAAGTACTACGTGACCACGAAGGGCACGGAGTTGAGCCGGCAGGGGCCGCGCTGAGGCAAGCTCGGTAGGAAATGCGGTGCGCCGGCACCCGGTGCTCCGAAGTTTTGGCCTGCGGAACGCTCCGAAGTCGGCGACTCCACCTCGCCCAAGAGCAATCAAATGAGCTAATTAAGGAGCGCGACACTCGCCCACCGATCCAATTGCTCGATATCATATACGAAAATACTTGACCTCCCTCTCTCCCTCGGATAGCTTCCGTCTACATTCGACTCCGTCGCAGACTTTGGGCGTTTTGGAAGACCTGACCAAGCGAGGTCGGGATGCCTCGTGCGAGAGAGAGCAACCACCACCGAGCACGTCGCGCGGCGGGAGCGCCGGCGTGAGCGGGCCGCACTTGTCCCGCAGTTGAGCGTGGAGGACGCCAATATGAAGACATTCCGATCGGCCGCCAGGCTCCTTGGGCTCGCCTTGCCCGGCCTGGCCGTCTTGATGTGCCTGTCGCCGACACCCCTGGAAGCCCAGCAGGTGACCGGCACGATCATCGGCCAGGTGAAGGACTCATCGGGTGCGGTGGTGCCGGGCGCGACCGTGGTCGTGGTCAACACGGGGATGGGGTTCACCCGGAGCGTGATCACGAACGGCCAGGGCGAATTCACCGCACCGCAGATCCCGACCGGGAACTACAACGTCTCCGGCGAGATGAGCGGGTTCAAGAAGGTCACCCTCGCCAACGTCCACGTCGGCGTCGACCAGAAGATCCGCGCCGACCTCAAGCTGGACCTGGGTGAGATGACGGAAGCGGTCGAGATCCAGGCGGAGACGCCGCTCGTCCAGACCGCGACCTCCGACCTGAGCATGACCGTGGAGGGCAAGACGATCGAGAGCCTGCCCTTGAACGGAAGGAACTTCGTGAACCTCACCCGCACCATCCCCGGGGTCACGCGAGGCGTGGGCCCCGGTGGCGGCAACATCGACGGATCGGGCAGCCTGGCCTGGCGGGCCTCCGCTTCCTTCTCCGCCAACGGCCAGCGCCCCCGAGACAACAACTACATGCTCGACGGGGTCGACAACAACGAGACCTGGCTCCAGACGGTGGTGGTGTTCCCGAGCGTGGATGCCCTCGACGAGTTCAAGCTCCAGACGAGCACCTACGCCGCCGAGTTCGGGCGGTCCATGGGCGGGGTCGTCAACCTCCAGATCAAGTCGGGAACCAATTCCTTCCACGGGAGCGTCTTCGAGTTCCTCCGCAACGACGCGCTCGACGCCAACAACTGGTTCAACAACCGGGCCGGCCGGCCAAAGCCGGAGTTCAGCCAGAATCAGTTCGGCGGAACCGTCGGCGGCCCGATCATCAAGGACAAGACGTTCTTCTTCGCGGACTACCAGGGGATGCGGATCACCCAGGGCGTGACCTATCTCTCGACCGTCCCCTCGGCGCTCATGCGCCAGGGCAATTTCTCGGAGATCAACCGGCCCATCTTCGACCCGCTCACCGGACAGCCCTTCCCGGGAAACATCATCCCCCGGAGCCGCTGGGACCCCGCGTCCGCGAACGTCCTCAACCAGCTCATCCCCGAGCCGAACACCGCGGGCAGCCGCAACGCCGCCGGCCAGCAGATCAACAACTACCTGATCAACCCACCCCTCACCCGGCAGGACAACCAGTTCGACGTCAAGGTCGACCATGCCTTCAGCGGGTCTAACCGCCTTTTCCTGCGCTACAGCTTCCAGAAGACCTTCCGCGACCTCCCCGCGACCCAGGCCCACGGCGACGCCAACGACACCTTCGGCGCCGGCATCGGAAACATCAAGGCCCAGAGCTTCGCCTTCAACGACACCCACACCTTCAGTCCCCACTGGCTGAACGAGGCCCGCGTCGGGTACAGCCTGATCAAGTTCAACCTGACCCCGATCGACTTCGGTCTGGACCTCGCCACCCAGATGGGCATCCCCGGCGTCAACCTGAACCCGGTGACCTCGGCCATGAGCCGGATCATCTTCGAGCAGAACAACGCCCGGCGCCTGGGCTCGAACGCCAACCAGCCCCTCATCACGAACCTGGGGAACCTGCAGTTCTTCGACAACGTGACGTTCCTGAAGGACAAGCACACCTTCAAGTTCGGGGGCAGCGTGATCTTCCGGACGCGCGAGATCCTCAACGCAGACACCATGGTCGGCGAGTTCTACTTCAACAACGCCCAGACCTCGAACTGCGCCGGCATCGCCAGCGGCTGCGTGATCAACGCCAATACCGGCTACGACATCGCGAGCTTCCTCCTCGGAACGGCACGGCGCAAGAACCGCGCGATGATGACCGAGGAAACCTACATGGAGAGGCGGCCGGAATACGGTCTCTACGCGCAGGACGACTTCCGCGTCACTCCGAAGCTCACGTTGAACGTGGGTCTCCGCTGGGACGTGTTCGTCCCCTGGGTGGAGGACGACAACCGGCAGTCGAACTTCGACCCGGCGACGGGCTTCATGGTGGTCGCTGCCGACAACGCGGTGATCAACGGGGTGAACGTCGGGCGGTACCTGCAGACGTACGCGAAGGACGACATCGGTCCCCGGTTCGGCTTCGCCTACGACCTGACCGGCAACGGCCGGACCGTGATCCGTGGCGGGTTCGGCATCTTCTGGAACTGGGGCGTGGGCGGGACGTCCTCGTCCAAGGGCACCAACCAGCCGTTCCTCCAGACCACGGACCTCATCGCGAGCTCGGGGGCGACCAACCTTCTCCTGTCCACCGGCTTCCCGCCCCCGCCCCCCGTGGACGCGAGCCTGCCCCCTGCCGGCAGCACGCGCTCGGCCTTCGACATCAACTACCGCGACCAGTACTCCATGAACTGGAACATCAACATCCAGAAGCAGCTCGGCAAGGACTACATGATCGAGCTGGCCTACGTGGGCACGGCCGGCCGGCACCTCACCTCCAAGACCGACCTCAACCAGGCCCCGAACATCGTGGGCGTGACGAACGCCGAGGTGAACCGACCCTACATCAAGCAGTCCCCGGCACTGCGCACGGTGAGCACGGCCCAGAGCCTGGGCACGCTGGACTACAACGCGCTGCTTTTCAAGGGGGTGAAGCGCTTCACGAACGGCTTCTCCGCGCTCGTCGCGTACACCTTCGGCAAGGCCATCGACCTCGTGTCCAACAACGACGGGCCGATCTTCACGAACATCTTCGACCCCGGCTACGACCGTGGACCCGCGGACTACGACGTGAAGCACACCCTGGTGGCGAGCTTCCTCTACGAGCTGCCCTTCGCCAAGAAGCACGTGCTGGGCGGATGGCAGGTCAACGGGATCGCCTTCTATCGCAGCGGGCTGGCGCTCACGGTCAGCCAATCGGGGACCATGGCCTCCACCGGCATCACCAACAACCGGCCCAACGCCGTGGAGGGCAAGAGCGGCTACAACTCGGACAAGACCATCGACCACTGGTTCGACACCACTGCGTTCACGCGGACCGAATCCACCGGCACCTTCGGCGACCTGGGCCGGAACACCCTGCGCGGGCCGGAGATCTTCAATGTCGACTTTTCGCTCGTCAAGAACACGAGGATCGGCCGCGTCGACACCGAGCTGCGCATCGAGACTTTCAACCTGTTCAACCACCCGCAGTTCGGGCCGCCCGCCCGCACGTTCGGCAACGGCGACTTTGGGACCATCACGGCCTCCGCGACCCCGACCTGTCAGACCTGCGGCACGTCGGAGCGGCAGATCCAGTTCGGAGTCAAGCTGCGGTTCTAGATGTCTCACTTCGCGGCTCCCGGCCCGTCGTGGTGTCGGGAGCCGCGAAGCTCTTCGCACGTTCGTTTGGGGGTCCCCCGGGGCGACCGGGACCGCGGGGGGAGCACAACAGTGGAGGCGCGTACACCCTCGGGAGAGCTCCGTTGACCGGCTTCCAGCAAGTCGCCCTGGTCCTGCTCCGTACCCTCGTCGGCTGGCATTTCCTCTACGAGGGCCTCTACAAGCTCTGGGCGCCCGCCTGGAGCCGGGAGGGCGCCCCCCTCGCGCACTGGTCGTCGGCCGGCTATCTACGCGTCGCCGCGAGTGGTCCCCTGGCCGACCTCTTTCATGGGCTCGCGGCGACGCGTCTCTTGCCGGTGATCGACACGCTCATGCCCGTCCTGCTCGTGCTCGTCGGTCTCTCCCTGGTCCTGGGACTCTTCACCCGGCTGGGCGCGTGGGCGCGCTCTGGGCCTGCTCACGCTCTTCTACCTTTCCTGCGATCCCCACCTCCGGCGTCCACCAGCCGGGCGCGGAGGGCGCCTACCTTCTCGTCAACAAGAACCTCGTCGAAGCGGCGGCGGTGCTCGTGCTCCTGGGCTTCGACACCGGCCGGATCGCCGGGCTCGACCTGCTGCGCGGGCGGAGAGCGCCGACGCCGGTCCACATCGAGGGAGCCGCTTCATGAACCTCACCCCGGAGCAACAGGAGCTGGGCCGCCGGAACTTCCTGCGGGTCCTGGCGGGCACGCCCGCGCTGGCGGCCCTGGGCGCGGCCGCGGCCCTCAAGGGGCCGGTGCGCGGCGGACCCGTGAGGCTGGGCTTCATCGGCCTGGGCGGCGAGGGCCGCAACGCCCTCCTCAAGAACGTCGACCCCTCCTTCGCCGAGGTGCGGGCGCTCTGCGACATCAACCCCGCCCATCTGGCCAAGGCGGACGAGATCCTGGCCGCGACGAAGAAGCCGCCGGCCAGGCACTACGCCGATTGGAAGGAGATGCTTCAGAAGGAGGACCTGGAGGCGGTGGTCCTGGCCCCTCCGCTCTGGCTCCACACCGAGATGACGGTCGGCTGCCTGGAAGCGGGCAAGCACGTCCTCTGCGAGAAGATGATGGCCTGGGACCTGGACGGCTGCCGCAAGATGCAGGAGGCGGCGAAGAAGAGCGGCCGGCTCCTGGAGATCGGCTACCAGCGCTTCTACAACCCCGTCTATCAGGCGGCCTACGAGGGAATCATCAAGGCCGGCGTCCTCGGCGACGTCTACCATGGCCCGCCTCGTCTGGCACCGCAACGGCAACTGGCGCCGCCAGGAAGACCCTCCCTCTCCCGACTACGATCCCTCGCGCTGGGGCTACCCGACCTGGGAGCACCTCGTGAACTGGCGGCTCTACTGGCGCTACTCGAAGGGCCTCCTCGCCGAGCTCGCGAGCCACCAGGTGAACATCTCGAACTGGTTCTTCGGGGCGGTGCCGGAGACGGTGATCGCCAGCGGCGGGGTCTACCGCTACAAGGACGGACGCGAGGTGGAGGACCACGTGTACGCGACCTTCGAGTACCCGAACGGGCGCACCGCCCTCTTCTCGACCATCGAGTCGAACGCCTTCGACGACTACTACGAGAAGTTCCTGGGGACGAAGGGGACGCTCATCCTCCGCCGCGAGACCGAGGCCTACCTGTTCGAGGAAGGCAGCGACAAGGTCACCGGCGTCGAGACCGCGCTCAAGGGCTCGGGCCCCGCCCTCGAAGCCTCGGAGACCCGGCCCGCGACGGGACCCGGTCGCTCCGCGGCGGGGGGAGCGGAGTCGACGGACCGCGGGCTCTCCTACCGCCTGGAGATCTCGGAGTTCTGCGCCGCCATCCGGGTGGGCAAGCCCCTGCGCTGCGGGCCGGACAAGGCCATCGGGTCGGCGCACGCGTGCCTCGCCGCGCACGAGGCGATCGAGAAGAAGGCGCGGGTGGTCCTGGCATGACCGGAGAACCGGCCCCCCTCGTCCGGCGCGGCGCCCTGCCCTATCGCACGAAACAGGAGTTCGTCTACGAGACGCTTCGCGACGCGATCATGCGGTGCGAGCTGGGGCCCGGGCAGCGGCTGGTCATCGACGAGCTGGCCCGCCGGCTGGAAGTGAGCGCCATCCCCGTGCGGGAGGCCCTCCAGGTCCTGCAGTCCGAGGGGCTCGTGGCCAACGTGCCCCACGTGGGCGCCACCGTCAGCCTCATCTCCCGCGAGTCGATCGCCGAGGTCTTCAGCATCATGGAAGGCCTCGAGGTCGTCGCGACCCGCAGCGCCGCCGAGCGCATGACCGAGGCCGACGCCGAGATCCTGGGGGAGATCACCTCGGCGATGGACGGGGCGCTGGCCTCCGGCCGCAACGAGGACTGGGCGGACCTCAACTCCCGTTTCCACTCGACCATCAGCCGCCTGAGCGCCATGCCCCTGCTCCACGAGATGACGGAGCGCGTGCTCGCGCGCTGGGACAGGGTGCGCCGCTACTACCTGAAGGGCGTGCTCGTGGACCGCCTGGAGCAGGCGCAGGAGGAGCACCGGGCCATGCTTCGGACCATGAAGGCCCGCGACTTCGAGGGTCTCGAGAAGGTCGTGAAGCAGCACAACCAGGGGGCGCTCACCGCCTACGCGGAGTACCTCCGGAGCCAGGCGGGGTGAGCTGGCCGCGCGTGGCCTCCCTGAAGAGCAGGGAGGCCTTCCTGGCCCACCTCGCCGGGGCCGGCATCACGCTCCCGTTCGACGACGTCCTCGTCGCTCCCTCGCCGCTGGCCCGCGCCTTCGAGCTCGATCGGCTTTCACGTGGGCAATCGCTTCTGCATCCTGCCCATGGAAGGCTGGGACGGGACGCGGGAGGGTGAGCCCACCGAGCTGACCCTGCGCCGCTGGCGTCATTTCGGGCAGAGCGGGGCCAAGCTGATCTGGGGCGGGGAGGCGGTGGCCGTGCGCTTCGACGGCCGGGCCAACCCCAACCAGCTCCTGATCGACGACCGGAACCTCCCCGCCCTGGCCCGGCTGCGCCAGGCGCTCGTCGCCGCCCATACCGAGCGCTTCGGTTCGGGGGCGGACACCGACCTCCTGGTCGGCCTCCAGCTCACCCACTCGGGGCGCTACGCGAAACCCTCCGCCTCGGACCGCCCGGAGCCGCTCACCGCCTACGCCCATCCCGTGCTCGACCGGCGCTTCCCCAAGGGCACGCGTGTCCTCGCGGACGAGGACCTCGACCGACTCGTCGAGGATTTCGTGGCCGCCGCGAAGCGGGCCTCCGCCATCGGCTTCCGCTTCGTCGACATCAAGCACTGCCACGGCTACCTCGGCCACGAGCTGCTCTCCGCGCGCTCGCGCCCCGGGCGCTACGGGGGGTCGTTCGAGAACCGGACGCGCTTCCTCCGCGAGGTGGTGGCGGGGATCCGCGCCGAGGTCCCGGGGCTGGACATGGGCGTGCGCCTCTCCGCGTTCGACACCGTACCCTACCTCAAGCGCGCGGACGGCGCGGGCGCCCCCGAGGCGGACGATTCCGATTACACCTGCGCCTTCGGGCTGCTCAAGGACGAGCGGATGGACGAGGCGCTCGAGGACGCCCGCGGGTTCCTCCGGCTGCTAGAGAGCCTGGACGTGCGCTGGGTCTGCATGACCGCGGGCAGCCCCTACTACAACCCGCACGTGCAGCGGCCGGCGCTCTTCCCCCCGAGCGACGGCTACGAGCCCCCCGAGGATCCGCTCCGGGGCGTGGCCCGGCAGATCCGGGCCACCGCGATGCTCAAGGCGGAGTTCCCGGGTCTCGCGATCGTGGGATCGGGCTACACCTACCTGCAGGAGTGGCTCCCCCACGTCGCCCAGCACGTGGTGCGCACCGGGGGCGCCGACTTCGTCGGCCTCGGGCGCCTCGTGCTTTCCTACCCCGAGCTGCCCGCGGACGTGCTCGCGGGCACGCCCCTGCAGCGCAAGAAGATCTGCCGCACGTTCAGCGACTGCACGAGCGGCACGCGCATCGGGCTCGTCTCCGGCTGCTTCCCCCTGGATCCCTTCTACACGAAGCACCCGGACGCGGAGCGGCTCCGCCAGGCCAAGGAAGCCTTGCGGGCATGAGCGAGAGCCCGGACCCGCCGGTCCACCGCCACCAGGTCCTGGCCGTCGTCACCGGCTTCCTCTCCCTCTTTTCCATCGTCGGGTTCGCGCTCTACGGCCTGCCGTTCTTCTACGACTTCTTCGTCAAGGACCTGGGCTGGACGCGGCAGCAGGTCACCTCCGGCAACGCCCTCAGCAAGCTGATCGTGGGACCGCTCTTCGGCTTCCTGGCCGGGATGCTGATCGACCGCGTAGGTCCCCGCCGCGTGATGGTCGTGGGGATCTTGATCGCGGGGGGGGCGCTCCTCGGGCTCGGCGGCGTCACCACCCTCGCCGCCTTCTACACCTTCTATTTCCTGAACGCCCTCGGCTACGTCGCGGGGGGCCCGCTGCCCAACCAGGTGCTCCTCTCCCGCTGGTTCGACGCCGGGCGAGGGAAGGCGATGGGCATCGCCTACCTCGGGATCGGGGTCGGGGGGGCCCTCGTGCCTCTTCTCGCCCATGCGCTCACCCAGTCCCTGGGCTGGCGAGGGGCCATGCGCGCGCTAGGCGTGCTCATGATCCTGATTGCCCTTCCCGCCGCGCTCGCGGTGCGCGAGCCAGGGCCGGCGGCGAGCGCAGCCGTGACCGGGGAGACCGCCTCGATCGCGATCGTCTTGCGGCAGCCCGCGTTCTACCTGCTCGCGCTCGGAAGCCTCTGCTCGATCGGGGCGGTGGGCGGGACCATCCAGAACCTGAAGCTGTACCTCACCCTCGATCGCGGCCTGACCCAGGGACGCGTGGCCACCCTCTTGTCCGTCCTCCTCGTCGGGAGCATCGTGGGGCGGCTTCTCATGGGCTGGCTCGCCGACCGCTGGGCGAAGAAGCACGTGATGCTGCTCATCTACACGATCGTGGCCGCCACCATCCCGCTTCTCGCCTTCGGCCCCTCCGAGGCCGCGCTCTTCGCGGGCGCGTTCGTCTTCGGGATCGGCCTCGGAGGGGACTACATGATCATCCCCTTGATGGCGGCCGAACTGTTCGGGGTGAAGGTGTTGGGTCGGCTGATGGGCATCGTCCTCACCGCCGATGGGGTGGGGGAAGCGGTGATGCCCATGCTCGTGGCCGGGATCCGGGACCGCACGGGCAGCTACGCGGGCGGCTTCTTGCTCCTCATCGCCCTCGCCGCCTTGGGAGCGCTGGCCGTGGCCTTCCTGCCCCGGGGGCGCGAAGCCCGAACATGAGCCCGCCCCGCCGCAAGACCGTCGCGGACCTCCGCAGCCAGCGCTGGTTCGGCAAGTCCGACCTCCGCTCGTTCGGTCACCGCTCCCGGGCCAAGGGGGAGGGGTTTGCCGGCGAGGACTTCCTGGGCAAGCCCGTGATCGCGATCCTCAACACCTGGAGCGACGCGAACCCCTGCCACGCGCACTTCCGCATGCGCGCGGAGGAGGTGAAGCGCGGCGTGTGGCAGGCGGGCGGCTTCCCCATGGAGATGCCGGTTCTCTCCGTGGGGGAGACGTTCATGAAGCCCTCCCCCATGCTCTACCGCAACCTCCTGGCCATGGAGGCGGAGGAGGTGCTGCGCGCGAATCCCGTGGACGGGGCGGTGCTCCTGGGCGGCTGCGACAAGACCGTCCCCGGCCTGCTCATGGGCGCGATCAGCATGAACCTGCCCGCGATCTTCGTCCCCGCTGGCCCCATGCTCCGCGGCAACTGGCGGGGAGAGTTCCTGGCCAGCGGCACCGACGTCTGGAAGTACTGGGCCGAGAAGCGGGCGGGGAACCTCGACGACTGCGCCTGGAACGAGATGGAGGAAGGGATCGCCCGCTCCTTCGGCACCTGCATGACGATGGGCACGGCCTCGACCATGGCCGCGGCCGCGGAAGCCCTGGGGGCGACGCTGTCCGGAGCCTCCTCGATCCCGGCCGCCGACTCCGGCCACCCGCGCATGGCCTCCGCCGCGGGACGGCGGATCGTGGAGATGGTCTGGGAGGACCTGAAGCCTCGCGACCTCTTCACCGCCGACGCTTTCGACAACGCGGTCACGGTGGCGATGGCCCTGGGCGGATCCACCAACGCCATCGTTCATCTCATCGCCCTCGCGGGCCGGGCCGGGGTCCCCCTCGACCTCGACCGGTTCGACGCCCTCTCCCGGCGAACGCCCTTCCTGGCCAACGTGCGGCCCTCCGGCGAGTACCTGATGGAGGATTTCTTCTACGCGGGGGGCCTTCGCGCCTTGATGGCGCGCCTCCCGGACCTGCTCCATACCGACGCCCTGACCGTGACCGGGCGCACGGTCGCCGAGAACATCGAGGGCGCCCGGGTCTGGAACGACGACGTGATCGCACCGCGCGAGCGCCCGCGGGGTCCGGAGGGAGGCCTGGCCGTGCTGCGGGGCAACCTCGCGCCGAACGGCGCGGTCATCAAGCATACGGCCATGGACGAGCGCCTCCTGAGGCACGCGGGGAAGGCCGTGGTCTTCCGCGACTACAACGATCTCGCGGCCCGGATCGACGATCCCGCGCTCCCCGTCACCGCGGACACCGTGCTCGTGCTCCAGAACGCCGGCCCCCTCGGAGGGCCGGGCATGCCCGAGTGGGGCATGCTCCCGCTCCCGAAGAAGCTCCTCGAGCAGGGAGTGCGGGACATGGTGCGCATCTCGGACGCCCGCATGAGCGGGACGAGCTACGGCGCGTGCGTCCTCCACGTGGCCCCGGAGTCCTTCCTCGGCGGACCCCTCGCCCTCGTGAAGGACGGCGACGTGATCGAGCTCGACGTGCCCGCCCGGAGGCTCACCCTGCAGGTGAGCGACGATGAGCTGGCCGCGCGCCGGGCCGCCTGGAGCCCGCGGGAGTTCCCGCACCCCCGGGGTTTCGGCGCGCTCTACGCCCGCCACGTCACCCAGGCCGACAAGGGCTGCGACTTCGACTTCCTGTCGGGGACGGCCCCGGTCCCGGAGCCCGAGATCCACTAGGGCCCGATGGATACCTATGTGGTTCCGCTCTACGCTTTGCGAAGCCGCCGGCGCGGGTACGAAGTGTCGGCGATGAAGGAAATGATGAACGTGCTGGGGATGGCGGCCGGTCCGGTCCGCCCCCCGCTCCCCACGCTCACGCCCCAGGACCGCGCCGACGTGCGGACCCTGCTCGAGATCTGGAAGCCGGTGCTGTAAGCGTCGAACCGGAAAGCCCGGGGAGATCGTGACCTACTCCGTCCGGAATGGGTAGGAAGGTAACGTTGGGAGTTGCCGGTGGCGTATATATAAGGACAATGCGGCGCGGTAAGGGCCAGTCTCACAAAGGGAGAGAGGACAATGACTTTTGACCCGGTCACGCGCCGTGTCTTCGTGCGCTCGACCCTGGCCGCCGCCGCCGGAGCCGCTCTCCGTCCCCGGCTCGCGGCCGCCGCTCCCTTTTCCGTCGAGCTCGGCTACGCGGCGATCACGTGGCAAGGGAAGGACGAGCAGGCCATCGACGACATCTCCGCCCAGGGATTCCACGGAATCCAGCTGCGCACGAGCGTGCTCCCCGCGTGGGGGGGGCGGCCGGCGGAGCTGCGCGCACGCCTGGAGGAGAAGGGGCTGACCCTGCCCTGCTTCTCGAGCGGAAGCCTCGACGCGGTTCCCGAGAAGCAGAGCGAGTATCTCGAGACCCACGTCCAGAACGCGCGCTTCGTGAAGGCCCTCGGGGGAAAGCGCCTCCAGGTGGTGTCGCAGCGCCCCAAGGATCGCGCGCCCACGCCCGCGGAGTTCGAGCGACTGGGCAAGCTCCTGAGCGAGCTCGGCCGCCGCACCCAGGAGATTGGCGTCCGCCTGGTCTACCACAACCACATGAACGCGTTCGGCGAGGCCCCCGACGAAGTGGCGCGCGTGCTCGAGCTCACCGACCCACGGTACATGTCCCTCCTTCTCGATGTGGCCCACTACCAGCAGGGCGGCGGCGATCCCGTGGCCGCGGTCTCGCGCCACCAGGACCGCCTCGCCCTTCTGCATCTGAAGGACGTCATCGGTCCCTTGCCCGGAGACACTCGCCCGCCCCGGCTGTCGTACAGGTTCGTGGAGCTGGGACGGGGCAAGGTGGACCTCCCGGGTGTCGTGGCCGCCCTCAAGAAGATCTCGTTCAACGGGCCCGCGATCATCGAGCTGGATGCGGTGGACGAGCCCGCTCACACCCCCGCCGACTGCTGCGCGGCCAACAAGAAGTACGCGCTCGGCACCCTGGGCCTGTCCCTCTAGGCCATGATCCGGCGGGTGCTCTAGCGTGCTCCAGCTCACGGGCAAGGTCGCGGTCGTCACCGGGGCGGGCTCCGGCATCGGCGAAGCCATCGCGGTCCTCTTCGCCCGCCAGGGGGCGCGCGTGGAGTTACTCGACGTGGACGAGGCGGCGGCCCACCGCACCGCCTCGCGCATCCGCGAGGCCGGCGGCGACGCGGAGGCCACCCGCGCCGACGTGAGCACGGCGGCCGACGTCGAAGCCGCCTTCGCGGGGGCGGCGTCCCGCCGTGGACGCATCGACATCCTTGTCAACAACGCCGGGATCGCCCACGTGGGCGACGTGGAGCGCACGGCGGAAGAGGACCTCGACCGCCTCTACCGGGTGAACGTCAAGGGGCTCTTCCTCTGCTCGCGGGCGGCCATTCCCGTCATGCTGCGCGGCGGGGGCGGGGTCATCCTGAACCTCGCCTCGATCGCCGCGCTCATCGGCGTGCCCGAGCGCTTCGCCTACTCCATGACCAAGGGGGCGGTGCTCAGCATGACGAGGTCCATCGCCATCGACTACATGAAGAAGGGCATCCGCTGCAACTGCATCTGCCCGGCCCGGGTGCACACGCCCTTCGTGGACGGCTACGTCACCCGGAACTACCCCGGGCCGGGAGGCGGAGGTCTACCGCCAGCTCTCCGAGTACCAGCCGCTCGGACGCATGGGCAAGGCGGAGGAGGTGGCGGCCCTGGCCCTCTACCTCTGCTCCGACGAGGCGTCGTTCATCACCGGCCAGGCCTATCCCATCGACGGAGGAGTGCTGGTCACATGAAGCTGATCCGCTTCGGGGCGGCGGGCCGGGAGAGGCCGGGCGTGCTTCTCGCGGAGGGGACACGCCTGGACGTCTCTGGCCTTGCCGACGACTACGACGAGGCCTTCTTCGCGCACGGCGGTCTGGAGCGCCTCGGGGACTGGGTGCGGCGAAACGAGAAGACCATCCCCCGGGCCGACGCGGGTACCCGGCTGGGGCCGCCCATCCGCCGCCCCAGCAAGATCGTCTGCATCGGCCTCAACTACCGCGACCACGCCGCGGAGACGGGAGCCGAGATCCCGCGCGAGCCCGTGATCTTCTTCAAGTCGACGACCGCCCTCGTGGGCCCGAACGACGCGCTCGTCATGCCGCGGGGCGCGACCAAGGTGGACTGGGAGGTCGAGCTGGCCGTCGTCATCGGCAAGGAGACCCGCTACGTGGCCGAGGACCGCGCCCTCGAGCACGTGGCCGGCTACGCGCTGCACAACGACTACTCCGAGCGGAGCTTCCAGCTCGAGCGGGGCGGCCAGTGGGTGAAGGGCAAGAGCGCCGACACCTTCGCGCCGCTCGGCCCCTTCCTGGCCACCCGCGACGAGATCGCGGACCCGCAGCGCCTCGCCATGTGGCTCAAGGTGAACGGCGAGATCCGCCAGCGCTGCAACACCGCCAACATGATCTTCGGCGTGCCGCCCTCGTCAGCTACCTGAGCCAGTTCATGACCCTGCTGCCCGGGGACGTGATCAGCACCGGCACCCCGGCGGGGTGGGGCTGGGCATGAAGCCCGCGCCCGTCTACCTGAAGGCGGGCGACGTGGTCGAGCTGGGCATCGAGGGCCTCGGGGAGTCGCGGCAGGTGGTGGCGCCCCCGACGCCATGAGCGACACCCCGGATCGACGCGCACCAGCATTTCTGGAAGTACGACCCGAAGGAATACGGCTGGATCGACGAGGGCATGGACGTCCTGAAGCGGGACTTCCTGCCCGGCGACCTGGAGCCGGAGCTGCGGCGGGCGGGCTTCGAAGGCTGCGTCGCCGTCCAGGCCCGCCAGACCCTGGAAGAGACGCGCTGGCTGCTCGAGCTGGCGGACCGGAATCCGTTCATCGTGGGCGTCGTGGGCTGGGTGGACCTGTGCTCCCCGGAAGCCGCGGTCCAGCTCGACGGCTTCGCGGGGCACCCGGCTCGTCGGCGTCCGACACGTCGTCCAGAGCGAGCCCGACGACGCGCTTCCTGGTTGCGCGAAGACTTCCTGCCGAGGGATCGCGCTCCTCGAAGACCGCGGACTCACCTACGACATCCTCATCTACCCACGCCATCTCAAGGTCGCCGCGGAGTTCGTGGCGCGCTTCCCCCGGCAGCGCTTCGTGCTCGACCACCGGCCAAGCCGGAGATCCGCTCGGGCCGAGATCGACGAGTGGGCCCGGGACCTGCGGGCCCTCGCCGGCGTTCCCCACGTGCTGTGCAAGCTCTCGGGCCTGGTGACGGAGGCGGACTGGGAGGCCTGGACTCCGGAGGGAATCCGGCCCTACCTGGACGTCGTCTTCGACTGCTTCGGCCCCGAGCGGCTCATGATCGGCTCGGACTGGCCGGTCTGCACCCTGGCCGCCGACTACGACCGCACGATGCGACTCGTGACGGACTACCTGGCCCGACGCCCGGCCGCGGAGCGGGAAGCCATGCTGCGGCGGCAACGCCTCGCGTTTCTGGAAGCTCACTGCCCAGGAGACAAGGAAATGACCCTGCCTTCCCGGAGAGTCGTCACCCGGGGCGCCTGCGCCCTGCTGTCCGTTCTCGCCGCCGTCGCCTGTGGCGGCGCCGCCAGGAAAGAGCCGGGGCGCCTCACGATCGCGGTCATCCCCAAGGGCACGTCGCACGTCTTCTGGCAGAGCATCCACGCGGGCGCGGCGCAAGGCCGCCTCCGAGGCTGGGCGTGGAGATCATCTGGCGCGGGCCCGCTGCGCGAAGACGACCGCGACGCCCAGGTCGTCCGAGGTCGAGGGCTTCATCGAGCCGCGGCGTCTCCGGCATCGTCCTCGCGCCGCTCGACGAGACCGCCCTCGTGGCCCCCGTCGCGGGCGGCGAAGCGCAACGGCATCCCCGTCGTCGTGATCATCGACTCCGGGCTCAAGGGCGACGACTACGTCAGCTTCGTGGCCACCGACAACCTGAAGGGCGGGCGCCTGGGCGGCGAGCAGCTCGCGGAGCTGCTCGAAGGGCAAGGGCAAGGTCGTGCTCCTGCGCTACGCGGAGGGCTCCGACAGCACGAACAAGCGCGAGGAGGGCTTCCTCGACGCGATGAAGGACGAATCCCGGGATCGCAGGTCGTCAGCGCAACCAGTACGGCGGCGCGGACGTCGAGGGCGCCTACAAGAAGAGCGAGACCCTGCTCGAGCCGCTTCAAGAAGCCGGACGGCAGCCTGGCGGTCGACGGCATCTTCTGCCCCAACGAGTCCACCACCTTCGCCATGCTGCGCGTGCTCCAGGACAACGGCTGGGCGGGCAAGGTGCGCTTCGTCGGGCTTCGACGCCTCCGACAAGCTGGTCCAGGGCCTGCGCGACGGGCACATCGACGGCCTCGTCGCTCCAGGACCCGGTGAAGCATGGGCTATCTCGGCGTGAAGACGATGGTCGCCACATCTGCGCGGCGAGAAGGTCGAGAAGCGCATCGACACCGGCGTGCACGTGGTCACGCGCGAGAACATGGAGCAGCCGGAGATGAAGGAGCTGCTCGCCCCCGGACCTCGCGAAGTGGCTCAAGTAGCGGCCGCCGCCCCGTCTCGAGATGCGGGGCGTCCGCAAGGCGTTCGGCGCGACCGCGGCCCTCGACGGCGTCGACCTCGTCGTGGCCCCCGGCGAGGTCGTGCGCCCTCGTCGGCGAGAACGGCGCGGGCAAGAGCACGCTCATGGGCATCCTCGCCGGCGCCACCCGTCCCGACGCGGGAACGATGACGCCTGGACGGCGCGCCCTACCGGCCCCGCGGGCCCGCTCGAGGCGCCGCCGCGCCGGCGTCGCGATGATCTACCAGGAGCTGTCCCTGGCCCCGCACCTGACGGTCATGGAGAACATCCTCCTGGGCGTGGAGCCGTCCGCCGCGGCCTCCTGCGACCGGGACCGGATGCGCGAGCACCGCGCGGGAGGCCCTGGCCCAGCTCCAGCACCCGGACATCGCGCCGGATGCCATCGTGGGCGACGCTGTCCCCCGCCGCCCAGCAGCTCGTCGAGATCGCCCGGGCGCTCGCGGTCGGCTGCCGGGTGCTGGTGCTCGACGAGCCGACGAGCAGCCTCGCCGGCGAGGACGCGCGGCGCCTGTTCGAGCTGGTCAGGCGCCTCAGGGAGCAGGGGCACGCGATCGTCTACATCTCGCACTTCCTCGAGGAAGTGAAGCGAGGTGGCGGACCGGTTCGTGGTGCTGCGCGACGGCCGGAGCGTCGGAGGGGGACCCGTCGAGGGGGCGCGCATCGAGGACATCGTGTCCCTGATGGTCGGCCGGAAGGTGGACGACTTGTTCCCGCGCTCGGCCCGGGAGAGCGGCGAAGCCGTCCTCGAGCTGTCGGAGTTCGGGCCGGGAGCGGCGAGCCTCGCCCTGCACCGCGGCGAGGTCCTCGGCATCGCCGGCCTCCTGGGGGCCGGCCGCACGCGGCTCCTGCGGGCCATCTTCGGCCTCGAGCCGGTCCGCCAGGGGCGCATCCGGGTCGCCGCGTTCACGGGTCGGGCGTCCCCGGTCGCGCCGCTGGGAGCAGGGCATGGGCTTCCTGAGCGAGGACCGCAAGGACGAGGGCCTGGCGCTCGGGCCTCAGCGTCGCCGACAACATGACGCTCTCGCGCCTCGCCGGCCTGGGCCCCGGAGGCACTCGTGACTCCGCGGCCGACAGCAGGCGGCGGCCCGGCGCTGGATCGAGCGCCTCGGCATCCGCTGCCGCGCGCCCCGGCCAGCCCGTGGGCGAGCTCTCCGGCGGCAACCAGCAGAAGGTGGCGCTCGCCCGGCTCCTCCACCACGACGTGGACGTGCTCCTCCTCGACGAGCCGACGCGCGGCATCGACGTGGCGAGCAAGGCCGCAGATCTACGCGCTGATCGACGAGCTCGTCTCGGGCGAGCCGGACGGACGTGCCCAAGGCCGTCCTGATGGTGAGCAGCTACCTGCCGGAGCTGCTCGGCGTCTGCGACCGCGTGGCCGTGATGTGCCGCGGCCGGCTCGGCCCCGCGCGTCCGGTCGCGGGCCTGGACGAGCATCGCCTGATGCTGGAAGCCACGGGCGCGGCGGAGCGTGGCGTGAGGCTCGGGCGAACTGGCTGGGCCGGCTCGGGCCCCTTCTCGGGCTCGTCTTCGTCGTCCGCCCTCTTCGGCCTCCTCGTGGGCCCGCACTTCTTCCGCCCGGCAACCTCGAGCTGATCGCGCGCCAGACCGCGATCGTCGGCACGGCCGCCCTCGGCATGACGATCGTCATCGTCGCCGCCGGCATCGACCTCTCGGTCGGCTCGATCATCGCGCTGAGCACGGTCGTGATCGCGCTGCTGCTGCGCGCGGGTCACGATCCGGTGGTGGCGGCCCTCGGCGGCGTGGCCGCGGGCGCCCTCTGCGGCGCGTTGACGGGCCTCCTCGTCACGCGCCTCCAGGTGGTCCCGTTCATCGTCACCCTGGGCATGATGCTGCTGGTCCGCGGCGCGGCCAAGGGGCTGGCCGACGAGCGGCGGATGGAGGCGCCCGTCACCTGGCTGAACGACCTGCTGCGGACGCAGTCCGCGGGCGAGGGGGTGCCTGCCCTGGGGCTGTGGATGCTGGCGGCCCTGGCCCTCGTGGTGGCGGGCGTGCTCCGCTACACGCGCTTCGGCCGGCACCTGTTCGCCATCGGCTCGAACGAGCGCACCGCGCGCCTGTGCGGCGTCGCGGTGGACCGCACGAAAGTCGCGGTCTACACGATCTCCGCGGCGCTCGCCGGCCTCGCCGGCGTGCTGCAGTTCGCCAAGCTGTCGGTGGGCGACCCGACCGTGGCGATGGGCCTGGAGCTGGACGTGATCGCGGCCGTGATCATCGGCGGCGGCAGCCTCCTCGGCGGCCGGGGCACGGCGCTGGGCACGCTCCTGGGCGCGACCCTCATGACCGTGATCCAGATCGGCTGCTCGCAGAAGGGGCTGCCCAACTGGGTGCAGCAGATCGTCACCGGCGTGATCATCGTGGCCGCGGTCGCCCTCGACCGCTGGCGGCAGACGCGGTCTCAGCTCGTGGAAGGAGTGAAATGAGAAGGATGACCAGGGTCTGGGGGGCCGTCCTCCACGGCACGGCCTTTGTGGTCCTGCTGGCGAACGGCACTGTGGCCGACGCCGGTCTCCCGGTCCGAGTGGAGACCGGCGTCGGTGTGAAGACGCGCGACGGGGTGACGCTCATGGCCGACGTCTATCGCCCGGACGCGGAGGGGCGATTCCCGACGCTGCTGCAGCGAACCCCCTACGACCGCAAGGGCGGCACGGAGCAGGCCATGGAGCTCGCGGCCGCCGGGTACGCCGTGGTGCTCCAGGACACCCGCGGGCGATTCGGCTCGGAAGGCGAGTTCTATCCGTTCCGTTACGAGTCCCTCGACGGCTACGACAGCGTCGAGTGGGCGGCGGGCCAGCCCTGGTCGGACGGCAAGGTCGGGATGTTCGGCGGGTCGTACGTGGGCGCGACCCAGATGCTGGCCGCGGTGGCGAAGCCCCCGCACCTCGTGGCCGTCTTCCCCTTCGTCACCGGCTCCGAGTACTACGAGGGCTGGACGTACCAGGGCGGCGCGCTCATGGAATGGTTCGCGAGCTCCTGGTCGTCGGGCCTCGCGGTGGACACGCTGCGGCGCAAGGCCGCCCCCGGGAACCGTCCCCTGGAATGGGTGAAGCGGGATCCGCTGCGCGACTACCCGCTGCTCGAGCCGCCCTCGCCCCGCGAGCTCGCCCCCTACTTCCGCGACTGGGTCACGCACGAGACCGACGACGACTACTGGCGGTCGGTCAAGGTCAAGGACCACTACGGGGAGATGACGGTCAAGGGCCTGCACGGCGCGGGCTGGCACGACATCTTCCTTCGGGGATCGATCGAGAACTACCTCGGCCTGCGCGCGCAGGCGGCCACGCAGGAGGCCCGGGAAGGCCAGCGGCTCCTCGTGGGACCCTGGGCCCACGCCGCGACCTCGCCGGAGGGCAAGATCGGCGACGTGGTCTTCGGCCCCGCCGCCGCCGTCGACATGACCGCGATCATCCGCGACTGGTTCGACTACACGCTCAAGGAGGTGCAGAACCGGTTCGCGGGGAAGCGGGTGCGCCTCTTCGTCATGGGCGACGACGTCTGGCGCGACGAGGACGAGTTCCCGCTGGCGCGCGCGCGGGAGACCCGCTTCTTCCTGGCCGCGGGAACGTCGAGGGCGACCGGCGTTCTCACCGACAAGGCTCCGAAGAAATCGCCGGCGAGCGAGTTCGAGTACGACCCCAACGACCCCGTCCCCACCCTGGGGGGAAGACTGTGTTGCGGGACGGCCATGACGCCGGGGCCAACGGATCAGCGCCCGAACGAAGGGCGGCCGGATGTACTCGTCTTTTCCACGCCGCCCTTCGTTCGGGAGACCGAGGCCACCGGCTTCGTGGCCCTCGAGCTCTTCGCGGCCAGCTCGGCCCCCGACACCGACTTCACGGCGCTCCTCGCCGATGTCGGTCCCGACGGCTACGCGCGCTTCCTCACCGACGGCGTGGTGCGCGCGCGCTACCGCAAGTCCACGGCGGGACCGCCGGTGCCGCTCACCCCCGGGCAGGTCGAGAAGTTCCGGATCGACCTCTGGGCCACGAGCAACGTCTTCAAGGCCGGGCACCGGATGCGGCTCTACGTCTCGAGCAGCAACTTCCCCCGCTTCGACCCGAACCGCAACACGGGGGAGCCGATCCTGGACGCGACGGGAGGAGTGAAGGCGCGCCAGACCATCTACCACGACGCGGCGCGGCCGTCGGCGCTGGTCGTACCGGTCGTGCCGCGCTAGAGCGAGGTCGATCGCAGTCAGTCCTGGGGGCTCAGCCGCGCCGCCCAGCCGCCGCCGGGGGCGAGACGAACGTCGAGCCGGGTGGTGCGGTCCACCCGACGCTTCACGCGCTTGTAGTCGCTACCCCATCGGTCGGCGTTGGGCCCATCTTCGAAGGCGTCGAGCTCGTAGGCACCCGCGGGCAGGAACGAGAGGTCGAGGGAGAGCGGCCGGTCCGTCCAGTCCGTGATCGCGCCCAGCCACCAGTCGCGGCCCCGGCGCCGGCCCACCGCCACGTAGTCCCCCATCTTCGCCTGCAGCACCCTCGTCTCGTCCCAGACCGTGGGGACGGGGCCCAGGAACTCCATGACCTCGGGCTCCTCCTGGTAGCTCGAAGGGCTGTCCGCGAGCATCTGGAGCGGGCTCTCGTAGACCACGTAGAGCGCGAGCTGATGGGCGCGCGTGCCTTGGCTCATGGGCGCCTCGAAGATCGACGCAAAACGCTTGCGTCCCGCGGCGTTCCTCATGGCCCCCGGCGTGTAGTCCATCGGCCCGAGGTACATGCGGGTGAAGGGCAGGGTCACGTCGTGCTCGGGATCGGTGGTGTCGCTCCACTTGACGTGCTCCAGGCCCATGACGCCCTCGGTGGTGAGCAGGTTGGGCCAGGTGCGGGTGAGAAGGGCGGGGCGCTGCGCGCCGTGGAAGTCGACCAGCATCTTCCGCTTCGCCGCCTCCCGGCAGATCTTGTGGTAGTAGCCCATCACCGGCTGGTCGTCCCGCTGCATGAAGTCCACCTTCAGGCCCTTGATCCCCCACTTCTCGTAGCGGTCGAGGGCGGCCTCCAGCTTGTCCTCCAACGTCTTCCAGACCACCCACAGGATGATCCCCACGTTCTTCTCGCGGGCATAGGCGGTGAGCGCCTCCATGTCCATCTCCGGCACCACCTGCAGCACGTCGCCGAGCTTGTACCAGCCCTCGTCCAGGATCACGTACTCGATCTTGTAGCGGGAGGCGAAGTCGACGTAGTGCTCGTAGGTCTCGGTGTTCACGCCGGACTTGAACCCCACGCCGTGCAGGTTCCAGGCGTTCCACCAGTCCCAGGCCACCTTGCCCGGCCGGATCCACGAGGTGTCCGCGACCTCCGAGGGCCGGGCCAGGAGATAGACGAGCGAGCTGGTCAGGAGGTCGGCGTCCTGGGCGGCGATGCCCAGGATCCGCCAGGGGAAGGTGCGGGTGCCGCGGGTGACCGCGATGTAGTCGGCGGCGCGCACGACCTTCACGTCGCGGTCCCGCTCCCGCTTCTCCTCGAGAGGGTAGGGAGGGAAGGTGGCGGCGAGCCCGTTGCCCCCCGTGCCCTTGAGCCAGAGCCCCGGATAGTCGTCGACGTCGGACTCGGCGACCGCGATCTTGATGCCGTCCGCGGCCTCCACCACCGCGGGGAGAGTAGCGATCGCGGTGGAGGGGATGCCTTTCAGCGGGCGGTACGCGTACTTTCGCTCGTTGTGGGAGAAGAAGCTGTCTTCCTGAGGAAAGTAGACCTGGGCGTCCCCGCCGAAGTTGAAGCTCGCCTCCTCGGCGTAGACCTTGACCTCCGCCCGGGGGATCGCGGTCTCGAAGCGGTAGGCGACACCTTCGTCGTAGGCGCGAAAGACCACCGAGTAGCGTCCGTCCAGCTCCAGTCGCAGCTCGTTGTAGCGCTCGGGGAGCCGAGCCGCCCTGCGGGCCACCGCGGGCTCGACCACCCGATCGACGCTCTGCCGCTTCGCCGATCGGAGCTTTGGCTCGAGGCCGAGCACGGTGCGGTCCACGTCCAGCGACAGCGTGGCGTTGTCCACCAGGAGCTGGCCCATTCGGAGGACGCTGTATCGGATGCGGTCGGCCGTCCCCACCCGGACCTCGATGCGGCCGTCGGGCGAGCGGAGGATCTGGCCGGAGGCGGCGCGCGCCTCCGAAGCCAGCACTGAGCAGGAGCAGGCAGGGCGCGGCTCGAAGCACGGTGAGCACCTCCTCGTCAAGCCCCCAGCCGGTCGAACGTCGGCTTCAGGGCCGGGTAGATCTCCCGGTAGCGCGGGTAGAGCGCGTCGTAGGTCGTCGCCCAGCCGGCATCGGGCTCGTCGTGGCCGGTCACCGCTACCGTCGCGTCACAGGCGGCATCCACGCTCGGCCAGGCGCCTGCGCCCACCCCCGCGAGCAGCGCCGCCCCGTAGGCCGCCCCCTCCGTGCTCGTCACCGTGACCAGCTCCGCCCCCAGGACGCTCGCGCAGATCCGCCGCCAGAACGCGCTCTTCGCCCCGCCCCCCGCCACGCGGACCTGCTTCACGTCCCCGAGGCCCGCGCCCTGCAGCAGGGCGAAGCAGTCGCGCATGGAGAAGGCGACGCCCTCGAGCACGGCCCGGGTCAAGTGGGCGCGGCGGTGGCGCACGGTCAGACCCACGAACGAGCCGCGGGCGAGGGGGTCGGGATGGGGAGTGCGCTCGCCGGAGAGGTAGGGCAGGAACAGCAGCCCCTCGCTTCCCGCCGGCGCCCCCTCCGCCTCGGCCACGAGCGCGTCGAACGACTCTCCCGGGGCGAGCGTGTCCCGGTACCACTGCAGGCTCCCCGCCGCGGAGAGCGTCACCCCCATGAAGTGCCACCGTCCGGGCACGGCGTGGCAGAAGGCGTGGAGCCGGCCTTCCGGCTCGACGAGCGGCGTCGCGGTCGTGGCGAACACCACTCCGGAGGTTCCGAGGGTGAGGGCCACCACCCCGGGCCGAACCGCCCCCGCGCCCACCGCCCCCGCGGCCTGGTCGCCCCCGCCCGCCATGACCGGCGTGCCTTCGCGCAGGCCGGTTGCCGCGGCGGCTCCGGCGGTGATCCGGCCCGTCGTCTCGGGTCCCTCGTAGGTCGGAGGCAGCCAGTGGGAAGGGATCTCGAGCTTGTCCAGGATCTCCTTCGACCAGCCACGGGCGGCGAGGTCGAAGAGCAGCGTCCCCGAGCCGTCGGCCTTGTCCATGGCCGCCTCCCCGGTGAGCCGCAGGCGGACGTAGTCCTTGGGGAGCAGGACGAGGCGGGCCCGGGCGTACACCTCCGGCTCGTGACGCCGCACCCAGAGGATCTTCGGGGCGGTGAAGCCGGTGAGGGCGTCGTTGCCCGAGACCTGCACGAGGCGGGCCTTGCCGCCCATCCGCGCGCGGATCTCGTCGCACTCCGCGCCCGTGCGCTGATCGTTCCAGAGGATGGCGGGCCGGAGCAGGCGCCGCTCCCCGTCGAGGAGCACGAGCCCGTGCATCTGGCCGGTGAGACCCACCGCGGCGACGTCGGCGCCGGTGACCCCCGCCGCGGCCAGGGCCTCGCGGATGCTCCTCGCCGTCCCCGACCACCACTCCTGCGGGTCCTGCTCCGACCAGAGGGGCTTCGGGGTCTGCAGCGTGAGGGCCGTGGTGGCGCTCGCGGCCACCGTCCCCTTCTCGTCCACGAGGAGGGCCTTCGCCCCCGTGGTCGAGACGTCGATGCCGAGGAAGAGTCGCTGGGTCATGGCGTGTCTCAGAAGCGATGACAGAAGCCGGCCCCGACGAAGAACGCCGGAGCCGACGAGGAAAGGAGGATCCCGAGCGAGGCATCGAGCTGCGTGCGCAGGCCGAGGGCCCAGGTATAGCCGTGGTCGAGCTTGTTCAGGGGATGAAATCCGCGGCCCAGGTCCGCGCCGTACTCGACGAAGGTACTGACGTGCGGACTCAGGCTGAGGCCGATCGACAGGGAGGGGGAGGTGACGCCCTGGTGCAACTGCCGCAGCCACCGCTCGTCGACGGTCGCGCCGAGCGACCAGCGCTCGGAGAGCGCTCGGCTCCACGAGAGGGCCAGCTCCGGATCGACGCGCTGGGAGGAGAAGCCTGAGCTCCCGGTGGGCACGTACAGCGTTCCGCGCAGGGCGAAGTCGTTGCTCCCGATGCCGAGGTGGCCCTTGACGCCTACCGCCATGTTCGCCCATCCCGTGGTCAGCTCGCCGTCGCTGACGACGCGAAACCAGTCGGGAGCCACCACTCGCAGCTCGATCGCCTTCAGGAGGCCGATGCGGACGAGAGGTTGGGGGCCGTTGATGCTGTCCGTGTCACCGTCCACGCGGGTCCAGGTCGCTCCCGTCTCGACCTGGACCTGCCCCGGCCGCACCGCGCTCGCGCTCTCCCCGAAGCCCGGCCGGTCGGTGACGAGGGGAGGCTCGTCGCCCGCTGCCCACCGCAGGGCGGCGAGGAACAGGAGCGCGAAGGCGAGGGCCGCGCGCGGCGAGAAGGCCAGGGGCAGGGCTCCGCCTCAGCGCACGCCGAGCAGCACCTCGAGGGTGAGCTGGTCGAGGCGCTCGTAGGCGAGGCCCCGCGCGCCCAGGGCCTTGCGGTCGAAGCTCGCGGACTTCAGGGCCCGGGCCGTCGCCTTGCTGTAGCCGTTCCCCCGGGGGAGCCCGTTCATGGGCACGTTCTGGAGCTCCTTGAGGAGTCCCTGGATCTCCTTGTCCGCGTTCCAGCGGCGGGCCTTTTCCTTGTAGATGAGGTAGGTCCGCATGCTGCCCCGGGCGAAGTCCTTGACCCCGGCCACGTCCTCGGTGCGGTAGGCGTGGGAGTCGAAGTGGCGGCTGCCCTTGTAGCCCACGTCCTCCAGGAACTTGACCAGGAAGAAGGCAGACTTGATCGAATGGGAGCCGAAGCGCAGGTCCTGGTCGTACCGTCCGAAGGCCTGGTCGTTGAGGTCGATGTGGAAGAGCTTCTTCGCGTCCCAGGCCTGGGCGATGGCGTGCATGAAGTTGAGGCCGGACATGTGCTCGTGCGCCACCTCCGGGTTCACCCCCACCATCGCCGGATGGTCGAGGGTCTCGATGAACCCCAGGATCGAGCCCGTGGTCGGAAGGTAGATGTCGTGCCGCGGCTCGTTGGGCTTGGCCTCGAGCGCGAACACGAGGTCGTACTTCTGGTCCTTCACGTAGTGGGTCAGGAAGTTCAGCCCGTCCCGATACCACTTGAGCGCCTCGAGGGGATCCTTGCTCGCGTCGGTCTCGACGCCTTCCCGGCCTCCCCAGAACACGTAGACCTTGGCCCCGAACTCCACGCCGAGGTCGATCGCGCGCATCGTCTTCTGCAGGGCGTAGGCGCGCACGCGGGGGTCGTTCGCGGTGAAGGCCCCGTCCTTGAACGCGGGATCGCCGAACAGGTTGGTGGTGGCCATGGGCACCTTGAGGCCCGTCTTCTCCAGCGCCTTGCGGAAATCACGGACGATCCGCTCGTGCTCGGAAGGGGAGGCATCGAGCGGCACGAGGTCGTTGTCGTGGAAGTTCACGCCGTAGGCGCCCACCTCCGCCAGGAGGTGGACGAGCTCCACCGGGCTCAGGACCGGTCGGACCGGCTCCCCGAAGGGGTCGCGGCCCGGGTTCCCCACGGTCCAGAGGCCGAAGGTGAACTTGTGCTCGGGTCGTGGCTGGTAGAGGTCGGTCATGGCTCTCCTCGTTCGCTCGCGGGGCTCGCGACGCAGGCAACGGGACTACAATCCTCGACGCATGTCAAGGCACCCTCGACCCAGGAGCCGGCAACAATGAAGACCACTCCTCTATCCCCCGAGGATCTGCGTGGAGTTTTCGCCGTGCCCTCCCTCGCCCGCCGGACCGGGGACGGGGCCGGGAGGGCAATCGACCTCGAGGAGAGCTCCCTCCTGGTCGCCCACATGGCGGCGGGCGGGCTCACCCGCTTCCTGTATGGCGGGAACGCGTTCGTCTACCACATGACCCTGGCCGAGTACGAGCGGATGCTCGACTGGCTGTCCGGGTTCGCGGACGAGCATTGGGCGATCCCGAGCGTGGGTCCCTCCTACGGGCGGGCGATGGACCAGGCTCCGATGCTGCGCCGCCATCGCTTCCCGGTGGCCATGGCTCTCCCCTGCGGCGACCCCCGCGATGCGTCCGGCCTGGAGGCCGGCCTCCGGGAGATCGCCGAGTCTGCGGGCCTGGGACTGATCGTGTACCTGAAGGAAGAAGGCGGCTTCGGCTCCGATCTCGAGGCGGGCCTGGATGCGGTGGCGCGGCTGGTGGACGCGAAGGTGTGCGTGGCCATCAAGTACGCGGTGGTGCGCCCCGACCCCGCGCACGACCCGTACCTCGAAGGCCTGCTCCGACGCGTCGACCGGCGCCTGGTGATCAGCGGGATCGGCGAGCGGCCGGCGGTGGCCCACCTGGGCCGCTTCGGGCTCCCGGGCTTCACCACCGGCTCCGGCTGTCTGGCCCCGCGGCTCTCGTGCGACCTCTTCGAGGCCTGCGCCCGGAAGGACGCGCGGCGCGCCGAGGAACTGCGCGGCCGCTTCCTCCCCCTGGAAGACAAGCGTGACGCCTGGGGACCGGCGCGCGTGCTCCACGCCGCGCTCGAGCTGGCGGGAGTGGTCAAGACGGGACCCATCCCGCCCTTCGTCACCGCTCTCGGCGAGAGCCGGCGCGCGGAGCTCCTGCCCCTGGCCCGGGAGCTGCTCGCCCTCGAGAGGGAAGGGCGGCGGGTCGAGACTCGCTGACCGGCCGGGCGGCGGGTCAGCGGGGAGCCGGCCCGTTGCCCTCGATGTGGAAGACCGGGCGCAGCTCGCGCGATATCGGGCTGTCGTCGGGATTCGAGGGCATGATCTCCCGCATGTGGCGCCACCAGCGGCGGCAGACCTCGGTCTGGGCGATCGCCTGCCAGCGCTCCTCGCTCTCCAGCTCGACGTAGGCGAAGAGATCGCTGGTGGCGGGGTCGAGGAAGATCGTGTAGCTCCGCACCCCGTGCTGCACCAGGGTGTCCGCGAGCTCGCGCCAGATGGGGTTGTGGCGCCGCTCGTACTCCGCGTGCCGGCCGGGGTCGACGGACATGCGGAAGCCCTTGCGGATCATTCGCGCAGGATCGTACCTCAGTGGCGCCCGGGCTCGAAGACTCAGGGAGCGCGGACGAGGGGGCCGCCCGGGGCGTCGATGCGCTCGGGTAGCAGGCTGGCGTCGACCTCGCGCTCGAAGCCCGGCCCGGCGAGCGCGGACACGCGGACCGTCCCGTCGTCGCGCAGCTCGAGGAGCGTGAAGCTGCGCGGCGCGGCCCGATCCGTCCCCAGGAGGGCGCGCGGCCCGGCCCCGACACAACCCTGGAAGACGTAGCGGACGCTGTCCTTCACCGCCGAGTAGAACGCGTGATGGTGGCCGCTCAGGTAGAGGTCGACCCCTCCCTCCCTCAACACGTTCTCCAGCCCCCGGTCAGCGGTGATGTCGCGCTCCCGCCCCCGGGCCACGGCCCACACGGGCAGGTGGCCGAAGGCGATCCGCCAGCGGAACGAACCTCCCTGACGGAGCAGCAGGTCCCGCAGCCACTGCTTCTGCTCGGGGTCGAGCGCACCCGTTCGGGTGACGTCGAGGGAGATGAAGAGCGCCCCCCCCGCCGCGAGCGCGTAACGGAAGGGGTAGGCGGCCCCGTCCACGGACTCCAGGACGGGCAAGCGGCGTTCCCACTGCTCGCGGTAGACCTCGCGCTCGAGCGCGAAGCCTTCGTAGCCGGAGGCGTCGTGGTTGCCGGGCGTCACCGCCAGGGGGATCCCCGCGGCGGCGAGGGGCTCGCTGACCGCCCGGTGGAAGGCGCTCCACATCGCCTCGAGCTCGGGGCGCGTGAGCGGCGGGCGGCGCTGGCCCGCGACCATGTCCCCGGTGCACAGCACGAGGTCGGGGCGGAGGGCGACGATCCGGGCAACGGCGCGGTGAACCCCGGGGTCGTAGCGGGTGGAGCCGTAGCTCCCGTTGAGGTCGGAGACGACGGCCACCCGGAGGCCCGCTCCCGCAAGCGGGGGCAGCAGCGAGAAGATCCCGACGAAGACGGCGGCGAGCGCCCTAGGGGTTGTCGCAGTCAAGCCGGGTCTCGGTGACGGCGCCCGTGCGCAGGAGCTCCTCCGCCTCGAGGTCGAAGCGCAGCTGTCCCCCCTTGCAGCTCGCCCGCAGGATGGCCGCCGCGTCCCGGGCGTTCCCCTCGGCCTGCTCCCGCTCCTCCTTCGTCAGCCCGAAGGTCGTGCGCAGGTACTCGCGGAGGGGACCCGCGACCGCGAGGTCCCGATCGAGGGCGATCAGGCGCCGGTAGGTGGCGGCCCGGAAGTGGCGCAGCTTCGCGAGCATGCCCGCTTCCTTCGCGAAGTTGGCGTAGCCCGGACGCACCCCGGCGTCGTTGTCGTTGATCCGGGTGCGGCCGATGCGCTTCGGCGAGAAGGAGGCGATCGCGGGCGGCGGCGTCTCTCCCTCCGCCATCACCGACTTGAGCTCGCCCCCCTCCACCCAGTACCAGTACGGCACGCTGTCGATGTTCCCGATGCGGTCCTGCTGGCTGAAGATGTGGTCGAGGAGCGCGATCTCGGTGATCGCGCGCATCCAGAACGTCATCTGCGCCGGCGAGACGTCGGCCGGGGTCACGCGGGCGAGCGCGGGGTTGAGCCGGGCCGCCTTCACGCCGTCCGTGATCGCTTCCAGGAGAGGCTTCTCGCTGCTCAGCGCGCGAAAGGGGGCGGTCTCCTCGAAATCCCGGCTCTGGCCCACTCCCCAGCCGGACTGCCGCGTGCCATCGAACTCGGGGCCGTAGCGGCGTCCCTGCACATGGAGGAGGATGCCCCAGACCTGGCGGCGGTCGGCGGTGAAGAGCTCGTCGGTCGGCGCGTAGGACTCGGGCCGCAGCTCGGCCGCTTCCAGCACGCTCCAGGCCGCGTGGTTCATGGCGAGGGCGGGGCGGTCGGCCGAAAGCTCCAGGCCCCGCCGGGTCACGCGCTGCAGGTGCTGGTCCCTGTCCATGCTGCGGTAGACGCTGACCGGCACGTGGAGCACCGCGTCGAAGTACCGCGAGAAGTGATAGTAGACGAGCGAAGACGTGGAGTAGGTCGCGCTCGTGCCCCGGCCGTTCACCGACATCTTGAAGGACGCGGGCGGGCCCTCCGCCTCCTTCACGACCACCTCGCCCCGAGGGCACACGGTCCGCTCGAAGCCCGGGGGATTCCCGGCATAGGGCCCCGCGGAGACGTCGTACACGAAGGAGCCCGGGCTCGTGCTCAAGAGCTTCGGGCAGATGGCGTTCGTCTTCCCGTAGAAATCCGCGGCGCAGAGGGCCTGCTCGTGGCTGAGGTCGAGCTCCGAGTAGACACCGCCGGGCGCGTGGGCGAGGGCCACACACGTCTCCGGCACGCCACCCGGGGACGTGTACGCGACAGTTTCACCCTTGACGTCGGACGAGGCCTCGACCGGGCGCGCGGCCGGGGCCGCCGCCAGGACGAGCAGGGAGAGCGAAGCGGCCCGGCTTCGGCCCGCGAAATGGGGCATGGCGTCGGGGAACGATAGCACTTTCCCGGCGGACATCGGTCTATCATTCGCGCGGCTTCCCGATGCCCACGCCCGCCGGCCCGCACCGCCGCTACAACCCCCTGCTCGACGAGTGGGTGCTCTCGTCTCCCCAGCGGCTGGAGCGCCCCTGGCAGGGGCAGGTGGAAGCGACGGCCGGCTCCGGTCGTCCGAAGTACGATCCCGCCTGCTACCTCTGCCCCGGGAACCCGCGCGCGAATGGCGCCCGGAACCCTGCCTACACCTCGACCTTCGCCTTCGACAACGACTCGGAGGCTATCTCGAGCGCGAGCGGCGGGAGGGAGAGCGCGTGGTCTGCGGGAACGACCACTGGACCGTGGTCGTGCCGTTCTGGGCGGTGTGGCCTTTCGAGACCCTCGTGCTCCCCTCGAGGAGGGTCCCCGACCTCCCCGCGCTCTCTCCTCCGGAGCGCGACGCCCTGGCCCTGGTGCTGCTCGACCTGAATCGCCGCTACGACGGCCTCTTCGGCGAGTCGTTCCCCTACTCGATGGGCTGGCACGGGCGTCCCAGCGACGGCGCCGAGCACGCCTACGCCCGTCTCCACGCCTTCTACTTCCCGCCCCTCCTGCGCTCGGCCACGGTCAGGAAGTTCCTCGTCGGCTACGAGATGTCGGCGGAGCCCCAGCGCGACCTCACCCCGGAGGCGGCGGCGGCCCGCCTGCGCGAGGGGAAGCCCGCCCCTTGAAATTACTCAGGATATTGAGTAAAACTACTCAATACTCTGAGTAAAGTGTGAGCTTCATCCGCCCCCAGGCCGCTCTCCTGCGCCGACGTCTTCGGGGGCCGCGCCGGTTCCTGCAGGTCGTCGCCGGCCCGCGGCAGGTCGGCAAGACCACTCTCGTCCGGCAGGTGGTGGAAGGGGCAGCCATCCCGACCCTCTCGGTCAGCGCCGACGAACCCACATTGCGCGACCGGGTCTGGCTCGAGCAGCAATGGGAGGCGGCACGGCTTGAGGCCCGAGAAAGCGGTCGCAGGGGCGCAGTCCTCGTTCTAGACGAGATACAGAAGGTCACGGGCTGGGCAGAGACAGTCAAGCACCTCTGGGACGAAGATAGCCGCCTGCGGCGGCGCCTCAAGGTCGTCATCCTTGGGTCGGCACCCCTTCTGGTCCAGAAGGGGCTGACCGAGAGCCTTGCCGGCCGATTCGAGATGCTCCGCCTGCCCCACTGGTCGTTCGACGAAATGCGCCAGGCCTTCAAGTGGTCGGTCGAGCAGTACGTCTTCCACGGTAGCTATCCCGGTGCGGCGCCCCTCGCGCGCACGCCTGGGCGGTGGAGCCGCTACGTGCTCGACTCACTCATCGAGACCACGATCTCTCGGGACGTGCTTCTCCTCTCCAGGGTCGACAAGCCCGCGCTCCTGCGCCGCCTCTTCCAGCTGGGCTGCCGTTACTCGGGCCAGATCCTTTCCTTCACCAAAATGCTCGGGCAACTCCAGGATGCCGGAAACACAACCACGCTCGCCCACTACCTGGATCTACTGGCCGGGTCGGGTATGTTGACCGGCCTACAGAAGTACGCGGCCCAAGCGGTTCGACAGCGTGGTTCCAGCCCGAAGCTCCAGGTGCTGAACACCGCCCTCATGACCGCGGAGACCGGCCTCACTTTGCGGGAGGCGCGCGCGGACACCGAGTTCTGGGGACGGCTGGTGGAGTCCGCCGTGGGAGCCCACCTGGCGAATGCCGCCGCGGTCGGGGAGTGTGAGCTCTTCTACTGGAGGGAGCGCAACCTCGAGGTGGACTTCGTCGTACGGGCCGGTCGCCATCTCACGGCCCTCGAGGTGAAGACCGGACGGCGTCGGGATGCCCTGCCCGGAATGGCCGCGTTCGCTGACGCCTTTCGCCCCGACCGCAAGCTGCTCGTCGGTGGAGACGGCATTGCGCTTGAAGACTTCCTGAGCCGACCTGTTCGGCACTGGGTCGCCCGATGAGGGCGTCTCTCCCTCAGGGTTGTTCCACCGAGGCCCCCGCGGAGGGTCGACAGACGTAGCCCTTGGGGGCGAGCCCGGTCTGTCGCTCGTAGTCGGGGAGCACGCGCGCGAGGAAGGCCGCGGCTTCGTCACCGCGCACGAGGGCCATCGCGCAGCCTCCGAAGCCCGCTCCCGTCATGCGCGCCCCCCGGCACGCCGTGTCCCTGCGGGCGCAGGCCACCATCGCGTCGAGCGCGGGGCTCGAGACCTCGAAGTCGTCGCGAAGGCTCGCGTGGCTCGCGTCCAGGAGCGCGCCCAGGCCGAAGGCGTCGCCGCGCCTCATCACCTCCGCCGCGCGCACAGTACGCTCGTTCTCGGTAACGACGTGACGCGCGCGGCGGAGCGTAAGCTCGTCCAGGCCGGCTCTCCTCTCCCGGAGCCGGTCCGACGTCACGTCCCGCAGCGCCGGCACTCCCAGGATTCGCGCGGCCGCCTCGCACTGCTCGCGCCGTTCGTTGTAGGCGGAGTCCACGAGGCCGCGGCGCGTGGAGGTGTCGAGCACGACCACCGCCTCCCCCGGGGGAAGCGGCACCGCAAGCGTGTCCAGGGAGCGGCAGTCGATGAGGAGGGCCGCCCCCTCCACGGCCGCGGCCGAGACGAGCTGGTCCATGATCCCGCATTTCAGGCCCACCCACTCGTTCTCCGCGCGCAGGGCGAGGACCGCCATCCGCTTCGCGTCCCAGCGCAGGCCCGAAACGGCCGCGAAGGCGCGGGCGGCGCAGAGCTCGAGCGAGGCCGACGACGAGAGCCCCGCCCCCACGGGAACGTTGCCCCCCACGACGCCGTCCCAGCCCCGCAGGTCCGCGCCGTCCTCCCGGAGAGCCCACGCCACGCCCTTCACGTACTCGGCCCAGCCGGGCCCTCCCCGGGCGAGGGCGCCGAGGTCGATCTCGACTGTCTCCGCGAAGAGAAGCGAGGCCAGGCGGACCTTCCGGTCGTCGCGCGGACGGAGGGCGATCCCGGTCGCCTTGTCGATGGCCATGGGAAGGACGAAGCCGTCGTTGTAGTCCGTGTGCTCGCCGATGAGGTTCACCCGACCCGGGGCGCGGGCGACCAGGGTCGGCGGCGCCCCGAATAGCCGGACGAAGGCTTCCCCGATCAGGGCTTCTCCCACTTCTGCCACTGGGCCACGTACTGGTCCAGGTTCGCGGGCGTGACCACGTCCACCCCGGAATCGACGATGGCCTTCGCGGGGAGCTTCCCCGCCTTGACGTCGGCCAGCATCTTCACCGGCTCGCTCCCCCAGCCGAAGTACTTCTGGCCGATCAGGACCTGCACCTTGCCCGCCCGCATGATGTCGGGAGCGGGGGGGATGGTGTCGAAGCTCACGAACTTGGTCTTCGCCGGGTTCACGGGATCCAGCGCGTTGCGCGTGAAGACCGGCCACCCTCCCACCGCGATCCAGGCCCCGAGGTCGCCGTACTTGTTGGTGGCGGTGGCGATGATCTCCGCGCAGCGGACGGAGTCCTCCTTGATGTCGAAGACCTCCACCACCTTGATTCCGGGATGCCCCTTCAGGGATTCCTGGACTCCTTCCAGGCGTCGCTGCAGGTTGTAGGCGCCCAGGCTGGTGATGATCGCGACCGTGCCCTTGTCCCCCAGCAGCTTCGCGGTCTCCTCCCCCATGATCTTGCCCGCGGCGAAATCGTCGACGCCGTAGTAGGCGAGGCGCTTGCTCTTGGGGGCGTCGGCGTCCCAGGTGATGACGGGGATGCCCGCGTCCATCGCCTTGTTGATCGTGTCGGTGAGGAAGTCGCCGTTCGTGCACGAGATCGCGATCCCGTCCACCCCCTGGGTGATGAACGACTCGAGGATCTCCTTCTGCCGGAGCTGGTCGGCGGACTCCGGAGCGCGCCAGATGATCTCCACGTTCCCGAGCTCCTTCGCCGCCCGCTCGGCGCCCACGCGCGCATAGTTGAAGACGGGCAGGTCCAGGGCCTTGGGCATCACCGCGAATCGGTACTTGGCCGGTGCGGCCGCCCCCGGCGATCCCTTGGCTTCCGGCGAGGGAGGGCCGCCGCCGCAGCCGTGGAGAGCGAGCGCGGGAAGGAGGAAGAGCAGGGTGCGCCGATTCATGGGGTCAGCTACCTTTCTTGGCGATGATCTGGTCCATCACCACGATGACGACCACGACGAGGCCGACGATCAGGCGATCGTAGAACGTGGCCCCGGGAACCTGGGGCAGGGCGTTGCGCAGCACGCCGAAGATCAGCGTGCCGAGCACCGCCCCCAGCACCGAGCCGCGCCCGCCGGACAGGCTGGCCCCGCCCACCACCGCGGAAGCGATGATGTCGAGCTCGTAGCCGGTCGCGAGGTCGGCCTTCCCCTGGCCCTGCACGAGCGTCAGTATCACGCCGGAAATGGAGGCGAGCAAGCCCGCGGCCACGTAGACGAGCGTCTTCACCCGGCCGACCTGGATGCCGGAGAAGAGCGCCGCCGTCTCGTTGCCGCCGAGCGCGAACACGGCCCGGCCCCACTGGAAGCCCTTCATGAAGACGTGGAAGAGCGACGGCGAGGACCAGCATCACGAGCGGGGCGAGCCAGTCGGGGGGGAGCCCGAGCGGCCGCCAGCCGCCGGGCAGGCGGCCGGAGACGTCGAAGAAGCGGCCTTCGGTGATGATGAACGCGAGCCCGCGAGTGATGCCCATGACGCCGAGCGTGGCGATGAAGGGCGGCAGGCGCACCAGCACCACGAGGGCCGAGCTCACCGTCCCCGTGAGCAGCGCCCACGAGCAGGCCGGCGAGCACGCTGGGCAGCGAGCGCCCATTCGTTCAACACGAAGAGGTGCCCCGTCACCACGCCCGACAACGCGATCACCGCGCCCGGAGCGAGGTCGACCCCGCCGGAGATGATGACCATGGCCGCGCCGATGGCCGCGATGCCGTAGATCGAGGAGTACTTCAGGATCAGGAGCGCGTTCGCCTGCGTTCAGGAAGGGATGGCTGCGGCTGCCCTCGGGCCAGAGGTACCAGGCGAAGAAGGCCACCTCGGCGACGAGGATCAGCAGGGTGCTCAGCTCGCGGATCCGGAAGATCCGCCGCAGGCCCCCGAGCACCTTCGCGCCCATCATTGCCGGACGGCGGTGGCCAGATGCATCACGGATTCCTCCGTGGCCCCCGCCGCGGCCAGCTCGCCCTGGATACGCCCCTCGCGCATCACGACGATGCGGTGCGACGAGCGCCAGGATCTCCGGCAGGTCGCTCGAGACCATGAGGCATCGCCATGCCCTTGGCCGCCTGCGCGCGCACTGCCTCGTGGATCTCGTACTTGGCGCCCACGTCGACGCCCTTGGTGGGCTCGTCGAGCAGCAGCAGGCCGGGCCGGGTCGCGAGCCAGCGGGCGAGCACGACCTTCTGCTGGTTGCCGCCGCTCAGGCGGTCGGGGGTCGCCGAGAGGTCCGGGGTCCGGATCCGCCACTCCTCGCACCAGTCCTCGCCGCCCGCCTCCGCCTCGCCCCGCCCGTCGATGCGCCACCGCCCGGAGGCCAGCTCGCGCGGCCACGAGCAGGTTGTCGCGCACGCCCAGGTTGAAGAAGAGCCCCTGCCGCTGCCGGTCCTCGGGGCTCAGCGCGAGGCCGGCCCGCACCGCCGCCACCGGGCTGCCCGCGGGCAGGGGCGCTCCGCGAAGGCGGGCGGTCCCCGCCGTGCGCCGCGTACAGGCCGAAGAGCGTCTCCAGCAGCTCGCTCCGCCCGGAGCCCACGAGGCCGAAGAGCCCGACGATCTCGCCGGGCGCGCACCGTCGAGCGAGATGTCCTCGAAGCAGGGCCGGCGGGTGAGGCCCTGAAGGTCGAGGAGGACCGCGGCGTCGCCAGCGGCGGGGCCGCCGGACGACGGGCGGCTTCCAGATCGCGGCCGACCATCGCTCGCACGATCTGACGCGGCGACGACGTCGCCGCGTGGAATGTCCCCACGTACTCCCCGTCCCGCAGGACCGTGATGCGGTCGCAGAGGCGGAAGATCTCCGGCAGCTTGTGCGAGACGTAGATGAGGGTCACCCCTTGCCGCATGGAGCCGGCCGAGGATGCGGAAGAGGTCGGCCGTCTCCGCATCCGTGAGGCAGGTCGTGGGCTCGTCCAGGATCAGGATCCGGCAGTCGAAGGCGAGGGCGCGCGCGATCTGGAGGAGCTGGCGGTGGGCGGTGCTGAGGGCGCCCACCTCGTCGTCCGGGCGGAGGGGCAGGTGCAGCTCCGCGATCAGCTCCGCGGTGCGCGCCCGCATCTCCGCGCGCCGCAAGCGCCCGATCCCGTCCGTCCGCTCCCGCCCCGCGAAGATGTTCTCGGTGACGGTGAGGTTCGGGAAGAGCAGCATCTCCTGGTAGACCATGCCGATGCCCTGGTCGAGGGCATGGCGGGGTGTCGTCAGCTCGAGCCGCTCGGCCTTCCCAGCAGGACCTCGCCGGCGTCCGGCCGCGTGATCCCGGCCAGGACCTTCATCAGCGTCGACTTGCCCGCCCCGTTCTCGCCGACGAGGGCGTGGGCGGCACCCCGCTCCACAGGGAAGCTCACGCCCCGGAGCGCGCGCACGGCCCCGAAGGACTTGGCGACGTCTCTGAACTCCAGGCCTGCCGTGGACATCGAACGCGCACGCTACGCTTTCGCGGCGCGCGTTTCAACCTCGGCTCGTAACCAGCGCCGTTCAAGCGATACCATTTCTCGACCGCACGATGAGCCTTCGGCGCGCCCGCCAGCTCCAGGGCGGGGTGGAGCTGTTTCCGACGATCCTCCCGGCCCTCACGCCCTGGGCGGAGCGGCTGGGCGTGGCCCTGCCGAGATCTCCAGGGGCCTGATCCAGATGTTGCGAAAGCGAACCGCGCTCGAGTGGTCCTGCAGGAGCACCGGGCCCGGCCCGGGCCCCTCGGGAGCGCCCTTGGTCGTCGAACGAGGGACCGGCACGTCGTTCTGGACGAGCGCGCCGTTCCAGTAGACGGTCACCCGGGCGCTCGCGACCTTCCGCGGGCCTTGCCAGCGAGGGGCGCGGAACGTGATGTCGTAGGTCTGCCACGTCTCCGCGGGCTGGCTGGCGTTGACCGCGGCGTCCTTGATTCCGAACAGGGCCCCGCAGTCGTTCGCGTCCCGAAGCGGATGGTCGAAGGAATCGAGGATCTGCACCTCGTAGCGGCCCTGGAGGTAGACCCCGCTGTCGCCCCGGGCCTGCTCCCGCGCGATCTCGGTGCCGGTCGAAGCGGGAGCGGTGGCGGGCACCCGGAACTCGAGGTGGAGCTCGAAGTCCTGGTAGGACTCCTTCGTCTGGATGTCCCCCGTGCCCGGCTTCACCTCGAGCGCCCCCTCCACGACCGTCCAGGGCGGGGGCCCGCCCTTCGCGTCGGTCCACGCCGAGGTGTCCTTGCCGTCGAAGAGGACGGTGGCCTCCGCAGGAGGAAGACCGGCACGGCCCGCCGCGTACTGGATCCCGCCCAGCAGGTGGAAGAGGAAGAGCGGGTCGGCGTAGCTCTCGGGGGTGTGGCCGAGGGCGGTGTACCAGGAGCGACCGCCCTCGAAATCCCGGTACCAGGCGATCGGGTGGTCCTCGCCCATGCTCCCTCCCGCGTAGGTCTGCTCGTCCACCGTGGCCAGCACGTGAACGATCCCGCGGGGGCTCAGCTTGAAGTTGTACCACTCGTCGGTGCGCGTCCATTCGAAGGGCAGGGACGACGTGGACGGATGCGTCGCGTCCGTCAGGCGAACGGTGGCCGTGGGCGTCCCCTTGGGATGATCCGCGAACCGCGCGCCCACCAGGCGGCCGTACCAGGGCCAGCCGTACTCGGTGTCGGTGGCCGAGTGGACGCCGACGAAACCGCCCCCGGCCCGGACGTAGCGCTGGAGGGCCTGCTGCTGCGCGTCGTCGAGCACGTCGCCGGTGGTGGAGAGGAAGACGACGGCCGCGTATCGCCCGAGGTTGTCGTCGCGGAAGGCGGCCGCGTCCTCCGTGGCGTCGGCGGTGAAGCCGAACCGCTCCCCCAGCCGCTCGATCGCGGCGATGCCCTGGGGAATGGAGGCGTGGCGGTAGCCCACGGTCTTGGAGAAGACGAGCACCCGGTACGCCGGCCCGCCGGGACGGGCGGCGAGGGGCCGGATCTCGACGTTGCGGAAGAAGATCTCGCTGGCCTCGGCCTGCAGCGCGATGCGTCCCCCGTCGAGCGGCGCCCCGTCGGGCTGACGGATGCGGCTCACCGCGTTGTTGACGTGGCCGTTCACCACGTGCACGGCCGCGTCCTCGTCGGCGTAGAGCTCCACGGTGTTCCAGCCGGCGGGGTCGTCGTAGGGCGCGCTGTGGACGATGCGCTGGCCGGTCTGACGGACGGGCGTCCCCCCGGGCTGGTACTGGTACTGCTCCGCGGGCAGGTCGGGACGCGGAGCGGTCGTGACCTCGGCCGTGGGCCGCGTGTCGTTCCACAGCAGCCAGACGTCGCCGGTGTCTCCCTCCTGGATCTGGAGCTCGACCGACGGAGGCCAGACCGCGTCCGGTCCGAACACGTGGTAGAGCAGGCCGCTGTCCCAGGGCCGCTCCGCGTCGCCGGGCCGCGGGAGCTTCTTCACGCCCCACTTGTACTCGAGGCGGAGGCGGTAGTTGCGGAACTCCTGCTCGGTCGCCAGGTATCCGTTCTCCTGGGGCCGGCCCGTGTCCGCGAGGTCCAGGAAATGAAGCAGGCCCCCCTCCACCTTGAACACCCCGAGGGGGTCTTTGTTCTTCCCTTCGCTGTTCCGAAAGGTGTAGAAGCCGTCCAGGTTGTGACCGTTGAAGAGCGGAAGCCACCCCGGACGCTCCCGGACGTCTTCCGACGCGGCCGCCCCGATGAAGACCGCGGCGGGCAGGAGCAGAGCCATCGCGGAGCCGACAAGTCTCATGGGAACCTCGATCGTCAACTCAAGCCCGGGCCGCCGTCTACCGTCACACGACTCGGGGTAAGCTAGGCCTCGCAATCATGCGGAGGTAGCAATGCCGACGCAACAAGAAGTGAGCCGCAGGGAGTTCGTCACAGTGGCGGGGGGCGCCGCGGTTGCCGCCCTCGTCCCCGGAAACGGCGGCGCCGCCACCGCGAGCCCCCGCCGCCGCTACGCCATCGTCGGCACCGGGGTGCGCGGGGTCGGGATGTGGGGCCGGCCCCTCGTCGAGCGCTACGGCGACATCCTCGAGTTCGTGGGGCTCTGCGACTTGAACCCCCTCCGCGCGGAAGCGGCCCGGAGGCAGATCGGCGTCTCCTGCCCCACCTTCACCAGCCTCCCGGAGATGCTGGAGAAGACGAAGCCGGAGCTCCTGTGCGTGACCACCGTGGACGCCTACCACGTGGACTGCATCGTCAAGGCCCTGGAGCGCGGGGTCGACGTCATGACCGAGAAGCCGATGGTCATCGACGAGGCCCAGTGCCAGGCCGTGCTCGACGCGGAGAAGCGAGCGGGCCGGAAGATCATCGTCACCTTCAACTACCGCTACGCCCCCAAGCACCAGAAGATCAAGGAAATCCTGATGTCCGGCGAGATCGGGAAGGTCAGCTCCGTCGACTTCTCCTGGTACCTCGACACCACGCACGGAGCCGACTACTTCCGCCGCTGGCACCGGCTGCGCGAGAAGAGCGGCTCGCTCTGGGTGCACAAGGCGACCCATCACTTCGACCTCGTCAACTGGTGGCTCGACGCGGACCCGGTAGAGGTCTCGGCCTTCGGCACTCTACGGAACTACGGCCGCATGGGCCCCTTCCGCGACACCCACTGCCGGCCCTGCGGCCACAAGACCGAGTGCCCCTTCTACTGGGACATCACGAAGCAGGCGAACCTGGTCGCTCTCTACGTCGACTGCGAGAAGGTGGACGGCTACCTCCGCGACGGCTGCGTGTACAAGGAAGACATCAACATCCCCGATACCATGAACGCGGTCGTGAAGTATTCGAACGACGTGGACATGAGCTACTCGCTGAACACCTTCATGCCCATCGAGGGATACCGCGTCGCCTTCAACGGGACGAAGGGCCGCCTCGAGGTCCGCGACTACGAACGCCAGGCCTGGAAAGTGCCCGAGGAGTCCGAGATGCACGTGATCAAGAACTTCGGCTCCCGCGTGAAGATCGACATCCCCCAACCGGTGGGAGGGCACGGCGGGGGAGACGACCGTCTGCGCGACCTGATCTTCCGCAACGTGGACATGCCGGAGTACATGCGCCTGCCCGGCTCGCGCGCGGGGGCCTTCTCCTGCCTCACGGGCATCGCCGCCCGCAAGAGCATGGACAGCGGCCGACCCGTGAGGATCGCCGACCTCGTGAAACTCTAGCGGGAGAAGGCCAGCTACCTCAGCCCTTGCGCGTCTTGCGGCCGTAGCCCAGCTCGGCGCCGCCGGACTGGATGTGGTCGACTCCGGTGGTGAAGGTTGCCTCCGCGGCGATGAAGAGGCAGAGCCGGCCCGCCTCCTCGATCGTGCCCATGCGGCCCAGGGGCTGGGCGGCCTCGCCGTCGGCGCGGCACTGCGCGGGATCGGGGGCGGCGTCGATCGCCTGCTGCCAGAGCGGCGTGTAGATGTTCCCGGGCGAGACCGAGTTCACCCGCACGTCGTGGGCGGCCTCGTCGATGGCGAGGGCCTTGGTGAAGGCGGTGATCGCCCCCTTGGTCGCGACGTAGGTGGTGGCGTGGATCTGCCCCATCGTCCCCACCAGGCTCGACATGTTGATGATGTTCCCCTTCGTCCGCCGGAGGTGCGGCAGCGCGCGCTTGCAGGCCGCGAACAGGCTGACCAGGTTCAGCTCCAGGAGCTCGCGGAACTCCGCGCAGGAGAACTCGTCGATGGGCTTGTGGGGCGGGTGCCAGCCCGCGTTGTTGATGAGGCAATCGAGGCGCCCCTCGCGCTCGACGGTGGCGTCCACCAGCCGCTCGACCTCCTCGACCCGCGAGACGTCGCATTTCTTGAAGAAGGCCTGGCCGGGGCCGCGCCGGTTGAGCTCGGCCGCCCGCGCCTCGCCCTCCTTCTCGTGCCGGGCGCAGAAAGTCACCCGGGCCCCCGCCTCCACGAAGACCCGTACGCACCCTTCCCCGATCCCCTTCGTGCCCCCGGTCACGATCACGACCTTGTTCTCGTATCGCACGCGTCCCCCGCCCTGGCCCTTCGAAAAATTCGGGCCATTATGGCAGAGAGCGACGCCGTGGCTCGTAGTCGCTGAGGGGGCTGCGGTTGCTCTCGTGTGGCGCATCACCGCGGTCCCGTAACTTGTTGTGCCATCATGGATGCTGCGGCTCTCGTGGCCGTTGGAGGGTGGGCATGGTCGGGAGGGTCAGGGGCCCAGTGGGGGTCGCGCTCGTTCTCACCACCTGGTTGGCGGCCGCTCCCCTGGGCGCCGAAACGGACGGCTTGCGCTCCCTGGCCCTGAGCGGCGACTGGCGGCGCATCCAGGCGATGGGGCCCGGCGTCATGCCGGAGCTGGCCCGGCTCTACTCGTCCTCGTCCGAGGCGGAACGGACGACCCTCGCCACCGTCCTCTACGCCCTGGGCTGGAAATCGGCGGAGGCCAAGCGGGCCCTCATGGCCGACGCCCACACCTCGAACCGGGCGCTGCGGCTGCAGGTGCAATGGGCGCTGGGCCGGGTCAGCGACGATCCGGACGTGGTGGACGTGCTCCTGGACAACATGCAGAACGACCTCGAGCCGCTCTTCCGTGACAAGGCGGCCTGCGCCCTCGCCCACGACCAGATCCACCTCTCCCCCGCCCAGAAGGTCCGGCTCTTCGAAGGGCTGATCGGGGCCCTGGACGACCCCAAGCCCCAGGTGCGGCAGATCGCCCTCGTCGCCCTGGAGATCCTCACGGGTCAGACCAAGGGCTTCGACGCCGGGGGTGCGGTGGGGACGCAGCGGGGGGCGATCGAGGCCTGGCAGCGATGGCTCGAAGAGTACAGGCACAACCTGTGATGCTGCTCGCGCTCGCCGTCCTCCTCGCCGCCCCCGCGCTCGCCGCCCCGAGCAGCTCCGTGCTCGCCAGCTACAGCTTCGACGACGACAACGTGGCCACCGGCCCCGACACGTTTGCGATCTGGCAGGGAGCCTGGCACACCGGGACGGGAAGGGGCCGCGCGCGCCTGAGCTCCGCATATCACGTGAGCGGCTTTCGCTCCGTGGAGCTCACCGACGTCGCCGGTGACGCCGACTTCCCGGAGCTGCAGGGGTATTTCCCCGTCCGCTCCACCGGCCGCCTCTATTTCCATTTCGCCTTCCTCACCACCGACCCCAAGGAGGAGCTGAACATCGCGCTCGCCGGCCCCCGCTACTTCGTGGTGAAGAAGGACGGCATCGCCTTCTGGCTGGGGACGCGGGACGGGATGCTCGTCCACCACTCGGACAGCATGTTCAAGAAGCTGATCGCGGTCGAGGCCTTCGTCTGGTACGCGGTGGACGTCGCCTACGACCTCGAGACCGGGACCTACAGCCTCGAGGTCCAGCGCGAGGGCGGGCGGGCGCCCCTCTTCTCCCTCCAGGGCCAGCCCAACGCCTCCCACCAGCCGGGCTCCGCGGTGGACAAGTTCTCGTTCGTGGGCGCCCCGTTCTCGGATGCCTCCAACGTGACGTACTACGTGGACGACGTGGTGATCGGGACCGATCAGGAGGTGGCCCGGCTCCCCTTCATCGCCCCCGGGCGCCGCAAGCTCTTCCTCGATCTCTTCACGCAGTACCAGCTGCTCCTGCAGGAAAAGCCGCGCTGCCTCCCCGTGGCCGCGCCCGGCGACCTCGGCCTCGCCGACGAGGACCTCGCCGCGCTGCGGAAGGAGGGCCTGCTCTTCGCCCTGGAGAAGCTGCTCGCCCGCGAATCCGTCGACGTGAGCACCTTCCTCAAGGAGAGGGCCCCGGCGAACCGCGCGCTCCAGGCGATGGCCGACTGGAACGACGGGTGCGCCGCCCTGGAGCGCGACGAGCCCGGCGCGGCCCTGCGGCACTTTCTCCGCGCGGAGGCCGCCCGCCCCGCCGCCCCGATCTACACCGTCTCCGCGGTGCTCGCGCTCTCCCGCCTCAAGCGCTTCCCGGAGGCAGACGAGCGGCTGGCCCGCCTGGCCGCGGTGTGGCGCGACGACGCGCGCTACGCGGTGGCCTCGGCCTACGTGGGCATCGGGCGGGGAGACCTGGAACGCGCGGAGGAATGGCTGCGCGCTCCCGCCGGCCGTCTCCTGGACCGGGAGAGAAGTCCGCTCTTGCGGCTCCTCCGCGCCGGGGCCATCACCCTCGACCTCCTGGAAGCGCTCAAGCTGGAGCTCACCGACCAGTTCCAGGCCCGGCTGGAGGAGACCTTCGTGGCGGAGCAGTACTTCTACGTCCTGCTCTGGCAGTCCCGCTTCGACCTCGCCCGCGGCTACGCCGTCCGCATGGTCGAGCGCCTCGCGCGGGCGGGCGTGCCCGCTTCCCTCTGGTACGAGCGGGCGGGGGACGCGGCCTTCTACGCCCGCGAGCTCGACGTCGCCCGCGAGCTCTACGGGGAAGCGGAGAAGGGGGATCCCGGCCGCTCCTCGATCCTGCTGAAGCAGGCCGACCTCGCGTATCTCGCCGGCGACCTCGCGCGCGAGCGGCAGCTCCGCGAGCGCTTCTACGGCACGCTCGCGGAGGAGTGAGTGATGCTGCGCGGCGTCCTCCTGTGGGCCGCGCTGCTCCTCCCCGCGTCCGTACACGCCCAGTCCGGCGCGGACGACGCCTACCCGGCCGACATCACTCCGCCGCCGGGAACGCAGTACCACTGCGCCCTCACCGCGTTGCCGCGCACGCTGCCCGGCATTCCCGAAAGCGATCGCGGCTACATCAACCGGACCTACGCGCGCCTCCTCCGGGCCACCCAGGCCAAGCTCGTCGTGCTGAAGGCACTGGAGGAAGGGGGGGACGCGTCGGGAGCGGTGGCCCGGTACCTGGCGCAGACGACGCCGCTCGCGGAGAGGCTGCGGGCCGAGCCGGCGCCCGCGGGCCTCGACCCCTTCCAGGACGACGTGGTGCGGGCGCTCCTGCTCCAGCAGGACTTCTTCCGGAAAGCCGCGCCCCTGCGGGCTTCGGGCCGGAGCATGCTCGAGGTCTACCAGATCCCCGAAGGGCGCCTGGCCTCGTCCCGGCTGGTGGCGGCCTGGGGAAGGATGCAGGCCCGCTATCCCTCCTGGTCCGCGGAGACGAGCAACAGCATCTACCACCACCTCTGCGCGCTCGACCTGTTCTGAGCCGTCGCCCCTATCCTCCCCGATGCTCCCTCCCGATTGGCGCTAGCTCGGCTTGCGCAAGACGGCCATCGATTGTCCGAGCACGGAGGGGCTTTCGATCCTCTCGACATCCAATCCCGCTTCCGCGGTCCAGGCGCGTATTTCATCCGTCGACGTCGCAACATTCGACGCCCAACCAATCCGCGTCAGGATCGCCTCGATCCATCGTGGCCGAATGTGCGCGCGATGCGCGGGAATGGCAGGGTCGAGAAACGAAACGAGCGCGGCTCCGCCGGGCCTCAGCGTGCGCTTGCACTCGCGAAGGTAGCGGCGCGTCTCGTCGGGGGGTAGATGCGTGATCACGGAGAAGAGCGCGGCCATGTTTGCGCAAGAGTCCATCGCAGGAATGACCGCCTCGCGGACGATCTCGAAACGCCAATCGGGGCGCTCTGTGCGTCGCTTCGCTTCGGCCAGCAACTCGGGGGATACATCGAGGCCAAGGTAGCGCAGGGCGGGCCGATCGCGCAGCGCAGCGGCCAACCGACCAGCGCCGCATCCGATGTCGATCAAGAACCCATCCGCGGGCAGGCCGGCCGCATCGACCGCGTCGCGCTCGAGGCCGCCGATGAATTGGAGGTATCCGCCGACGGCCGCCTCGAAGCCGGCGTGACCCCGCAGCGCCAATTGTCGCCGGACGGCGCGTCGATAGGACGCGCCATAGGCGGCGTCGGATTTCATGGTGCATTTTCCAACGGCGACGGCGGCGGGCGCAACGTCCCATTTCTTGGCGAGACGGGAAGTCTCCGGGCCGAATCACTTCCGCCGTCCCTCGCAACGTGGTCTCCAACGCGTTAGGCTTGACGGCCGAAGGGGGGCCCTTGGCCATCCACGTCGGGATCCTGGGCGGGGGGAACATCAGCGAGACCCACGCGCGCGCGGCGAGCGAGATCGACGGCGTGAAGATCGCGGCGGTGGGCGGACCGAATGCCGACAAGGTGCGTCGGCTCGCCGAGGCCTACGGGGCGGCGGCATACGGCGACGCGGAAGCGCTCGTTCGCCATCGCCCGCTGGACGTCGTCCTGATCGGCAGCCCTTCCGGCCTCCACGCCGAGCAGGGGATTGCCGCGGCGCGCCAGGGCCTTCACGTGCTGACCGAGAAGCCGATCGACGTGACGGTGGCGCACGCGGAGGAGCTGGTCGCGGAGTGCGAGAAGGCGGGGAGGAAGCTCGGCGTCTTCTTCCAGGACCGCTTCACCCCCGACTTCGTGGCCCTGAAGCGGGCGATGGACGCGGGCGCGCTGGGGCGTCCGCTCCTGGCCTCGGCCCGCGTCAAGTGGTGGCGGCCTCCCGAGTACTACTCGCAGTCTCGCTGGCGCGGCACCCCCGCCCTGGACGGGGGCGGGGCGCTCATCAACCAGGGCATCCATACGATCGACCTCTTGCTCTGGCTGCTGGGCGCCGTGCGCCGCGTGTGGGCCCGCTCCGCGACCGCGCTGCACCGGATACAGGCGGAAGACACGCTGGTCGCGACCCTCGAGTTCGCGGGCGGCGCCCTCGCCACCTACGAAGCGACCACCGCGGCCTACCCGGGCTACCCACGACAGGTGGAGCTGACGGGCAGCGAAGGAACCGTGCTCATCCAGCAGGACCGCATCCTGCGCGCGGACCTGCGGACGCCGCACCCCGACCTGGCGGGAAGCGAAGCGGGGGGAAACCCGAGCGCGAGCTCGCCCGTCGTCTCCGACGTGCGCGGGCACAAGGCGGCGCTCGAGGATTTCCTCCGCACGATCCGCGACGGCGGGGAGCCCCGATGCAGCGGCCGCGAGGGCGTGCGCAGCCTGGTGCTGGTCGAGGCCCTCTACCGATCGGCCCGCACGCAGGAGCCGGTGAGGCTATAGTAGCCGGCACGATCCGATGAAGGTCGCCCTGCTCGTGCCCTGCTTCGTCGACGTGCTGTGCCCCGGCGCGGCCATGGGCATGGTGAGCGTGCTCGAGCGGCTCGGCCACGGCGTGGAGTGCCCCGAGGCCCCCGCCTGCTGCGGGCAGCCCCCCTTCAACGCGGGCTGCTGGGAGGAGGCGCGCGCGGTGACGGGCGACGTGGTGGCAAGGTTCGCGGATCACGAGGCGGTGGTGGTCGGCTCGGGATCGTGCGCCGCGATGATGAAGGTCTTCTCACAGGAGCTCTTCGCCGAGGACGAGGGGCGGCTCCGGGCGGCCCGCGACCTCGCCGCCCGCACCTGGGAGTTCTCGGAGTTCCTCGTCTCCCGGCTCGGGGTCGAGGATGTGGGCGCGCGCTTCCCGGCGCGGGTCACCGTGCACGACGGCTGCCACGGGCTGCGGGAGCTGGCGCTCAAGCACCCCATCCGCACCCTGCTCGCGCACGTGAGGGACCTCGAGCTCGTGGAGATGCCGGACACGGAGACGTGCTGCGGGTTCGGAGGCGGCTTCTCCGTCAAGTTCCCGATGATCTCCACGGCCATGGGCGAGGCGAAGTGCGCGGCGGCCCGGGCCACGGGAGCGGACTACATCGTGTCGAACGACGTGAGCTGCCTCCTGCATCTCCGGGGCCTGCTCGCCCGCCAGGGTCCTCGGCCGGAAACGCTGCACCTCGCCGAGGTGCTGGCCCGGCAATGAGCACCCCCGCCGTCCTCTTCCGCGAGAAGGCGCGCGCGGTGGCCGCCGATGCCCGGCACCGCGATCTCGTGGCCACGGGGCTCCAGAAGTACGAGGCCCAGCGGGGGAAGAGCCGCGCCGCCTATCGGGACTATGCGGCCGCGCGGGAGGCGGCCACGGAGACGAAGTGGGACGCTCTCTTGCGGCTCGACGAACATCTGGAGGTGTTTGCCGCCCGTCTGGAGGCGCGCGGCACGAAGGTGCACTGGGCGGGCACCGCGGCCCGGGCCCGCGAGACGATCCTCGCCATCCTGCGCGAGCGGCACGCGCGCTCGGTGGTCAAGTCGAAGGCGATGACCGCGGAGGAGATCGGCCTCCGCGAGGCGCTCGAGGCCTCGGGGGTGGAGGTCGTGGAGTCCGACCTCGGCGAGTTCATCGTCCAGCTCCGTCGGGAGCCGCCCTACCACATCGTCTTCCCCGCCATGCACCTCACCCGGACGGAGATCGGCGAGCTCTTCACGCGGGAGCTCAAGGCGGAGCCGACGGAGAGCCCGGAAGCGCTGACCATGATCGCCCGGCGCGTGCTCCGCCGGAAGTACATGGAGGCGGACGCGGGAATCACCGGGGCCAACTTCGCGATCGCGGAGACGGGGATGATCTCGATCACGGAGAACGAGGGCAACGCCCGGCTGGGGGCGGCGCTCCCCCGCACCCTGATCACCCTGGTCGGGATCGAGAAGATCCTCCCGCGGCTCGAGGACCTCGCCCTCTTCCTGCCCCTGCTCGCCAATGCGGGAACGGGCCAGGCCCTGGCCTGCTACAACACGCTCTACGGGGGCCCGCGCCAGCCGGGAGAGCCGGACGGTCCCGACGAGTACCACGTGGTGCTCCTCGACAACGGCCGCACGGGCCTCCTCGCCGATCCCGAGAGGCGGGACGCCCTGCGCTGCATCCGTTGCGGAGCCTGCCTCAACGTCTGCCCGGTGTTCCGCACCGTGGGCGGCCACGCCTACGGAACCACCTACTCCGGGCCGATCGGCGCGGTGATCACGCCTCTCCTGCGCGGCCTCCGGGAGTGGAAGCACCTGAGCGCGGCGTCATCGCTGTGCGGCGCGTGCACGGAGACCTGCCCGGTCGGGATCGACCTGCACCACCACCTGCTCCGCAACCGCCGCGACGCGGCCCGCGCCCCGGAAGGGAGGGCCGAGCGGCTCGCCTGGCGCGCGTTTGCCCGCGTGGTGCGGGACCCGCGGCTCTACCGCTGGGCCGTGCGGGCGGCCCGGCTGCTCCAGACCTTGCACCGCCCGCTACGCCGCGTCGGATTCGATCCCGCGCGTCCCTGGACGGCGAGCCGCGAGCTGCCGCGCGTGGCCCCCCAGACCTTCCGGGAATGGTGGAGGCGCCGCCGGTGAGCGCCCTCCCGGCCCTTTCCGGAGCGAACGACGATCGCGAGACGATCCTCGCGCGCGTGCGCGAGGCGCTGCGGGTGCCGACCCGGGGCCGGGGAGCGTCCGGCAGCCCCCTGCCCCCCGCGGAGCGGGCACGGGCCGCCCTCCCCCCCGGCGGCCGTTTTCTCGAAGAACGCCTCCAGCTCTTCCGCGCGCGCTCGGAGGAACTGCACACGGAGTTCCGGCTGCTCGACGGCAAGGCCCTGCTGGAGGGGGCGGTCCGCGAGCTCGCGGAGACCGCGGGCTGGAAGAGCATCGCCACCCATCGCGGGGAGCTGACCGACCGGGCCGCCCTCGTCGCCCGTGCCCTGGACCGGCCCGTCTTCCTCACCGACGACTGCTACACCTTCGCCGGGCTCGAGGCCTGCGACGCGGGCCTCACCGAGTGCGACGCCCTCGTGGCCCAGACGGGCAGCGTGCTCCTCACCAGCCGCAGCGCGGGGGGTCGCGCCCTCTCCGTGCTGCCCGCCCACCACGTGGTCCTGGCTCGCCGCGAGCAGCTCGTGGGTGATCTCTACGAGGCCTACGAGCTGGTCAAGCGGCGCTACACGCCGGGCTATCCGAGCATGATCGCGATGGTGACGGGCCCCAGCCGCACGGGGGACATCGAGCGCATGCTCGTGCTCGGGGCCCACGGCCCGAAGCGGCTGACCGTGCTCTGTCTCTAGGCAAGGAGAATGGGAAAGGACCCACGTCGATGACCGCGGACCGCCGCCTCCCCGACAAGTGGAACGACTCCGCGTGCGCCGGCTCTTCGGAGCCGGACCTGCTCCTCTACCGCTCCCACCTCCTGGGCTCGGACCTGCGCATCACGAACTACGGGGGCGGCAACACCTCCGCGAAGGTTCCCATGAAAGACCCGCTCACCGGCCAGGAGGTGCCGGTGCTGTGGGTCAAGGGCTCGGGCGGCGACCTCGGCAGCATGAAGAAGGACGGCTTCGCCACCCTCTACGTGGACAAGCTCCAGGCCCTGAAGGCCCTGTACCGCGGCCTCGCCCACGAGGACGAGATGGCGGGCTACTTCCCGCACTGCACGTTCGACCTCAACCCGCGGGCGACGAGCATCGACACCCCGCCCCACTGCTTCATCCCCCACCGTCACGTCGACCACATGCACGCGGACGCGATCATCGCCCTCGCCGCGGCGAGGGGCGGCGAGCGGCTCACGCGCCAGGTCTTCGGGGACGAGATCGCCTGGGTGCCCTGGCAGCGTCCCGGCTTCGACCTCGGGCTCACGGTCGGGAAGATGGCCGAAGGCGACCCGCGTCTGGCCGGGCTCGTCCTGGGCAGCCACGGCCTCGTGACCTGGGGCCCCACCTCGAAAGACTGCTACCGGACGACGCTCCGGATCATCCAGAAAGCCGCGGACTGGCTGGACGAGCACGCTCGCCCCGAGCCCTTCGGACGCGAGGTCATACCACCGCTCCGCGAAGCGGAGCGGAACGCCCTGCTTGCCACGGTCGCTCCCGCGCTCCGAGGTCTTCTCAGTCCCCTCTCCTCCAAGGTCATGCATTACGCGGACTCCCCCGCGGTGCTCGAGTTCGTGGGCTCGAAACGCGCGGCCGAGCTCGCCGCGCGCGGCACCACCTGCCCCGACCACTTCCTCCGCACCCGGGTCCGCCCGCTCTTCGTCCCCTTCTCACCGCGAGAGAAAGGCCCCGCGGACCTCCTCGAGCGGCTGCCCCCTCTCGTCGAGGCCTATCGCGCTGAATACGCTGCGTATTACCAGCGCTGCAAGCGACCCAACTCTCCAGCCATGCGCGACCCCTACCCCGTGCTCGTCCTCGTCCCCGGCCTGGGCCTCCTCGCCTTCCAGAAGGACAAGGCGACCGCGCGGGTGGCGGCCGAGTACTACCTGAACACGATCAACGTGATGCGCTGGGCCGAGGGCGTCGACGAGTACGCGCCCATGTCCGAGCAGGACGCCTTCGACATCGAGTACTGGCCGCTCGAGGAGGCCAAGCTGCAGCGCCTGCCCGGGGCGAAGAGCCTGGAGGGAAGGATCGCGCTCGTGACCGGCGGCGCGGGCGGTATCGGGTCCGCGACCGCGCGGCGCCTGCTCGGGGAAGGTGCTTCGGTGGTGCTCGCCGACCTCGACGAGAAGGCGCTCGAGGCGGCCACCGCCGAGCTGGGCGCGGCCTACGGGGCCGACCGCGTGCGGGGGGTCCGCGCCGACGTGACGGACGAGGCCTCCGTGGCCCGGTCCTTCGCCCAGGCCGTCCGCGAGTACGGAGGTATCGACATCCTCGTCTCGAACGCGGGCATCGCATCGGCCTCGCCCTTCGAGGAGACGACACTCGCCACCTGGCAGAAGAACCTCGATATCCTGGCCACCGGCTACTTCCTGGTCTCGCGCGAGGGCTTCCGCCTGATGAAGCGCCAGGGCCGCGGCGGCTCCATCGTTTTCGTGGGGAGCAAGAACGCGCTCGTCGCCTCCGCGGGCGCGGCCGCCTACAGCACGGCCAAGGCCGCGGAGCTGCACCTCGCCCGTTGCCTCGCACTGGAAGGGGCCGAGCTCGGGATCCGGGTGAACGTCGTGAACCCGGACGCGGTGATCCGCGGCTCGCGGATCTGGGACGGAGCCTGGCGCACGGAGCGAGCGGCCAGCAACCGCATCGGGGAGGAGGACGTCGAGGACTTCTATCGGAAGCGGAGCCTCTTGAAGCGCAGCGTCTTTCCGGAGGACGTGGCGGAGGCCGTCTTCTTCTTCGCCTCCGACCTGTCCTCGAAGTCCACCGGCAACATCCTCAACGTGGACGCCGGCCATGTGGCCGCCTTCACGCGGTAACGAGGCGCGGCGCCATGCTCGCAATCGCGATCCCCTCCCCCTACGTGGGGAGGGATAGGGTGGGGGGTCGATGAAGGAGGGGGTATCCATGAGCTTTACCCTGACCGACACGCTCATCGCTGAAGAGAACGGCAAGCGGCTGCCGGCTCTGCAAGAGGACTACGAGCACCTGCGAAAGCGTCTGGCCCGCCGCGGCGTCGACATCGAGGCCCTCACTGCGCGGGCTCAGGCCTTTCGCGTAGCCCTTCCCTCGTGGGGAGTGGGAACCGGGGGGACCCGGTTCGCCCGCTTCCCGGGGCCGGCGGAGCCCCGCAACGTCTTCGAGAAGCTCGAGGACTGCGAGGTGGTCTTCCGGCTCGTCCGGGTGACCCCCGCGATCTCCCTCCACATCCCCTGGGACAGGCCGGATCGCCCCGCCGAGCTGCGGGCCTTCGCGGAGGCGCGGGGGCTCCACATCGACTCCATGAACTCCAACACGTTCGAGGACCCCCCCGAGCAGCGCCTCTCCTACAAGTTCGGCAGCCTCTCCCACACCGACGCCGCGGTGCGGCGGCAGGCGGTCGAGCACAACCTGGAGTGCCTCGAGCTGGGCCAGAAGCTCGGCGCGCGTTCCCACACGGTGTGGGTCGGGGACGGGGGCAACTTTCCCGGCCAGCAGCATTTCCGGCGGGCCCTCGACCGATACCTCGACAGCCTGCGCGAGATCTACGGCGCCCTCCCCGAGGGCTGGCGCCTCTTCATCGAGCACAAACTCTACGAGCCCGCCTTCTACTCGACCGTGCTCAACGACTGGGGGGTGAGCTACCACTGCGTGCGCGAGCTGGGCGATCGGGCTCTCTCGCTCGTGGACCTCGGGCACCATGCCCCGAGCGTGAACATCGAGATGATCGTGGCCCGCCTCATCCAGTTCGGGAAGCTCGCCGGCTTCCATTTCAACGACAGCAAGTACGGGGACGACGACCTCGACGCGGGCTCGATCAAGCCGTTCCAGCTCTTCCTGATCTTCAACGAGCTCGTGGACGCGGAGCGGGAGGGCGTCCCCGGGTTCGACCCCTCCCACATGCTCGACCAGTCGCACAACGTCACCGATCCCATCGAGTCCCTGGCCACGAGCGCGGTGGAGCTGGTGCGGGCCTACGTGCAGGCCCACCTCGTGGACCGCGCGGCCCTTTCCGAGCACCAGGACCGGAACGATCCCCTGATGGCGCTCCAGACGCTGAAGGACGCCTTCACCACCGACGTGGGCCCGATCCTGGGCATGGCCCGGCATCGCGCGGGGGGCGCCATCGACCCCGTGGCCACCTTCCGGGCGAGCGGCTATCGTGCCGGGAAGGCCCGGGAGCGGCCCGCGGAAGCGCGCCGGGGGGCGGGCATCGTCTAGTACTGGTAAGACCAATCCGTCCCTTGACAGCCGTCACACCCGCGGGGTACTAACGGGCCGGCCAATCCGATGCTGCAGCCCGCCAAAGGTCAGACCTCTCAGGGAAGCGCCGATACCGGCGCGGGCGCGCAGGTGGTGGAGCACGTCCGGCGGCAGATCGAGTCGGGCCGATTGAAGCCCGGGGACCGCCTGCTCCCGGAGCGGGAGCTCGCGATCCGCATGGGGGTGAGCCGCCCCTCGTTGCGCTCGGGGCTTCGCACCCTCCAGGCCATGGGGGTGATCCGGGCGCGTCAAGGGGCGGGCACTTTCATCGCCGACGGCCCCCCCCGGCTGGGGGAGGCACCGCTCCGCTTCCTGGCCGCGCTGCACGGCTTCACCCGTGACCAGATGTTCGAGGCGCGGCGCGTGCTCGAGGTGGGGGCGGCCGGCCTCGCCGCCGAGCACTCCACCGGCGAGCAGATGGCGGCCATGGCCGAGGAGGTGGCGAGCATGTTCGCGAGATTGGACGACCCCCAGGCCTTTCTTCGGCACGACGTGCAATTCCACCGCGCGATCGCCGCCGGCTCCGGCAACCCCGTGCTCGCCACCCTCATCGACACCGTGGCCGAGCTGGTGTACGAAGCGCGGCGGCTGACCGTGGAGCGCGCCACCGACGTCCGGGAGTCCGCGGAGATGCACCAGAGAATCTACCGGGCGATCCGAGCCCACGACCCGGAGCGCGCGCGGGCAGAGATGAGCGAGCACCTGGATCGGGCCCGCAAGGCCCAGGCCGGGGAGGAGGAGCGGGAGAAGCGCCCGCCCCGCCGGAGCCGATCATGAGCTTCAAGAAGCTCGACCTGGGCGGCCGGGTGGCGGTGGTGCTCGGAGGCACCTCCGGGATCGGGCTCGCGCTCACCAAGGGGCTCGCGGAGGCGGGGGCGGACGTGGTCCCCAGCTCACGCCGACGCGACCAGGTGGACGCGGCGGCGGGCGAGGTGGAGGCGCGCGGCCGGCGCGCCCCCCGCGTGTGCTCGGACGTGACCGACCGGGCTTCCCTCGAGTCGGCGCTCGCCGAGGTCGTGAAGACCCTGGGCAAGGTGGACATCCTCGTCAACTGCGCGGGACGCACCAAGCGCACGCCGTCGCTCGACGTCCCCGAGGACGAGTGGCAGGCCATCCTCGAGACCAACCTCACGGGCACGATGCGCGCCTGCCAGGTCTTCGCCCGCCACATGATCGAGCGCGGCTACGGACGCATCGTGAACATCGCGTCCCTCGCCTCGTTCGTCGGCCTGTTCGAGGTGGCCGCGTACACTGCGAGCAAGGCGGGGGTGGCGGGCCTGACCCGCGCCCTCGCCCTCGAGTGGGGTCCGAAAGGGGTCAACGTGAACGCCATCGCCCCCGGCGTCTTCCGCACCCCCTTGAACGCCACCCTCCTGGAGAGCGAGCGCGGCCGCGAGTTCCTGGTGCGCACCCCCCTCCACCGCTACGGGCAGGTGGAGGAGCTGCAGGGGGCCTGCGTGTTCCTGTCGTCCGAAGCGGCCAGCTTCGTCAACGGCGAGGTACTGGCCGTGGACGGCGGGTTCCTGGCCAGCGGCGTCAACCAGTGAAGATCAGGAACGTCCGTGTCCGCGACATCCGCTTCCCCACCTCGCGGCACCAGGACGGCTCGGACGCCCTCAACCTGGGCGACTACTCCGCGACCTACGTGATCCTGGAGACGGACGGGGGCCTCGAAGGCCACGGCCTCACGTTCACGAACGGGCGCGGCAACGAGATCTGCGTGGCCGCGGTGCATGCCCTCGCCCCTCACGTCGCGGGCCGGGACCTCGACGGCATCCTCGCCGACCTCCGCGCGTTCTATCGTGAGCTCACGGTCGACAAGCAGCTTCGCTGGCTCGGCCCCGAGAAGGGGATCCTCCACATGGCTACGGGGGCGGTGATCAACGCGGTCTGGGACCTCTGGGCGAAGCGCGAAGGCAAGCCCGTCTGGAAGCTGCTCGTGGACCTGACCCCCGAGCAGATCGTGGCCGCGATCGACTTCAGCTACATCACCGACGTGCTCACCCCCGAGCAGGCCCTGGAGACGCTGCGCAGGAAGGCCGCGGGCAAGGCGGCCCGCGAGGCCGAGATGCGGCGGGACGGCTATCCCGCCTACACCACCTCCACCGGCTGGCTCGGCTATCCCGACGAGAAAGTGCGTCGGCTCTGCAAGGAGGCGCTCGCCCAGGGCTGGACCGCCTTCAAGATGAAGGTCGGCCAGAGCCTGGAGGACAACGAGCGGCGCGCCGCCCTCATGCGCGAGGAGATCGGGGCGAGCCGCAAGCTCATGATGGACGCCAACCAGTGCTGGGACGTCGACGAGGCGATCCGCCAGATGAAGGCGCCTCGCCCGCTTCGACCCCTGGTGGATCGAGGAGCCGACCAGCCCCGACGACGTGCTCGGGCACGCCGCCATCGCCAAGGCCATCGCCCCCATCGGGGTGGCCACCGGCGAGGTGTGCCAGAACCGCGTGATCTTCAAGCAGCTCCTGCAGGCCGACGCCATCCGCTTCCTGCCAGGTCGACTCCTGCCGCATGGGCGGGGTCAACGAGGTCCTCGCCGTGATCCTCATGGCCGAGAAGTTCGGCGTGCCCGTCTGCCCGCACGCGGGGGGCGTGGGGCTCTGCGAGTACGTCCAGCACCTCTCGATCTTCGACTACGTCGCGGTCGAGCGGGCGCCTCGAGAACCGCGTCTGCGAGTACGTCGACCACCTCCACGAGCACTTCGTCGATCCCGTGCCGGATCGAGAACGCCCGCTACCTTGCTCCGGACCGGCCAGGCTACAGCATCACGATGAAGCCGGAGTCGCTCGACGAGTTCGAGTTCCCCACCGGGCGGGCGTGGCGCGCGTGACGAAGGCGGCGGGAGGATACCAGCGCTGGATCATCTGCGCCCTCCTCTTCTTCGCCACCACCATCAACTACATCGACCGCCAGGTCATCGGGATCCTGAAGCCCACGCTCGTCCAGCGAGTTCGGCTGGCAGGACGAGCGGATCTACGCGGCCATCGTCTTCACGTTCCAGCTCGCCTACGCCATCGGTCTCCTCCTCGCCGGGCGCATCATGGACAAGCTCGGCACCCGGCTCGGCTTCGCCCTCGCCGTCGTGCTCTGGAGCATCGCCGCCATCGGCCACGCGGTGGCGGACAAGCTTCCGTGGCTGAAGCTGCCCACGATCAACCTCGACGCGACCACGGGCCTGTCCCTCGTGCTCCTCTCGGGGGCCGCCGCCGGCTTCGCCCTCATGCGGTTCTTCCTGGGACTGGGGGAGGCCGGCAACTTCCCGGCCTCGATCAAGACCGTCGCGGAGTGGTTCCCCAAGAAGGAGCGGGCCCTCGCCACCGGCATCTTCAACTCCGGTACCAACGTGGGCGCGCTGGTGACACCCCTCGTCGTGCCCTGGGTCACCCTTCACTGGGGCTGGAAGTGGGCGTTCATCCTCACCGGCCTCATCCGGCTTCCTGTGGCTGGCGTGGTGGTGGCAGGGCCTACCGTTCGCCCGAGGAGCACCCCCGGCTCTCGCCCGCGGAGCTGGAGCACATCCGGAGCGACCCGCCGGAGAGGATCACGCCCATCCCGTGGCGCGAAGCTCCTCCCCCACCGGCAGACCTGGGCCTTCGCCATCGGCAAGTTCATGACCGATCCCGATCTGGTGGCTCTACCTCTTCTGGATCCCGGACTTCCTCAGTCGCAGCCACGGCCTCGACCTGAAGTCCATCGGACCGCCCCTCGTCGTCATCTACCTCGTGGCCGACGTGGGGAGCATCGGCGGCGGCTGGCTCTCGTCGTCCCTCATCAAGAGGGGCTGGAGCGTCAACGCGGCGCGCAAGACGGCCATGCTCGTCTGCGCGCTCGCGGTGGTACCCGATCGTGTTCGCGCCGAAGGCGTCGAGCCTCTGGATGGCGGTGGCCCTCGTCTCGCTCGCGGCCGCCGCCCACCAGGGATGGTCGGCCAACCTCTTCACCCTGACCTCCGACATGTTCCCCCGGCGGGCGGTGGGCTCGGTGGTGGGCTTCGGCGGCATGGCGGGGGCGGTGGGGGGAATGTTCATCTCCATCGTGGTGGGCGAGATCCTCCAGCGCACCGGCAGCTACGTTCTCATCTTCCTGATGGCGGGCTTCACCTACCTCGCCGCCCTCGGCGTCATCCAGATCCTCACCCCGTCGCTCAGCCCCCCGGACCTGGGGGAGCAGGAGGCGGCCCCGGCATGAAACCCTTCCTCGGCCCGATTTCCTGCTGGAGAGCGACGTCGCCCGCGCGCTCTACGAGCGCGCGGAGACTCTGCCGATCGTCGACTACCACTGCCACCTCCCCGTGGACCAGATCGCCGCTCGACCACCGCTTCCGCTCCATCACCGAGATCTGGCTGGAGGGCGACCACTACAAGTGGCGGGCGATGCGCGCGAACGGAGTGCCCGAGCGCTTCTGCACGGGGGACGCCTCCGACTGGGAGAAGTTCGAGGCCTGGGCCCGCACCGTCCCCGACACCCTCCGCAACCCGCTCTACCACTGGACGCACATGGAGCTGAAGCGGCCGTTCGGGATCGAGGAGCTCCTCTCTCCGACGACCGCCCGCGCGATCTTCGACCGCGGCAACGAGCAGCTCCAGGAGCCCGGCTTCACCGCCCAGGGCCTGCTCCGCCAGTTCCGGGTCGCGGTGGTCTGCACGACCGACGACCCCGCCGACTCTCTCGACCACCACCACGCCGCTGGCCCAGCGGACGGATCCCGAGACCCGCGTCTACCCGACGTGGCGGCCCGACCGCGCGCTCGCCGTCGACGACCCGTCCGGCGTTCAACGCATGGGTGGACCGGCTGGAGGCGGCGTCGCGGGCCTCGATCGCGGGCTTCGAGCCGTTCCTGGACGCCCTCGACCGCCGCCACTCGGCTTTCCACGACCGCGGGCGGCCGCGCCTCGCGACCACGGCCTGGAGCACGGTCTACGCCGAGCCCTGCGTCCGACGCCGAGGTGGCCGCCACCTTCGACAAGGCCCGCGCCGGCCGCGCGCCGGAGCGCGGCGAGATCCTGCGGTACCGCTCGGCCCTCCTCCACCGCTTGGCGCTCATGGACCACGCGCGGGGCTGGGTGCAGCAGTTCCACCTGGGCGCGCTCCGCAACAACAACACGCGGCTGCGCCGGCAGCTGGGGCCCGACACCGGGCTTCGACTCCATCGGCGACTTCGAGATGGCGCGGCCCCTCGCCCGCTTCCTCGACCGGCTCGACGAGACCGACCAGCTCGCCAAGACCGATCCTCTACAACCTGAACCCGCGCGACAACGAGCTCTTCGCGACCATGATCGGCAACTTCCAGGACGGCAGCGTGCCCGGGCAAGATGCAGTACGGCACCGCCTGGTGGTTCCTGGACCAGAAGGACGGCATGGAAGCGCAGCTGCGCGCGCTCTCGAACATGGGCCTCCTCTCGCGCTTCGTCGGGATGGTCACCGACTCCCGCAGCTTCCTCTCCTACTCCCGCCACGAGTACTTCCGGCGACTCCTCTGCAACCTGCTCGGCAACGACGTGCGCCAGGGGCTCGTCCCCGACGACCGCGCCCTGCTCGACCGCCTCGTCGCCGACGTCTGCTTCTTCAACGCGCGAGACTACCTGGGGCTCGAGCCGGGAACCCTCGGCCGAGCGGTGGAGAGGTGACGGCATGACCGAGGACGACCCGGACGACGAGGGCTCGACGCTGGTGAGGTCGGGCAAGACCGCCATGACCTTCACGGAGATCGCGGCCTTCGTCCACGACCTCGAAGCGCGGCCTCCGGCGCGTCTCCTCGAAGACCTCCCCGGCCTCATGGCTCTCCCCGAGGCCAAGTACGGCCTCGTGGTGATGGTGCTTCGCAAGAAGACGCGGACGGACGGACCGGAGCGCGGCCCGATACTGGCGCGGCTGCGCGAGCTCGCGTCGGGGAGCGACGATCCGGTGGTGCGAGAGCGCTGCAAGGCGCTCCGGGAGCGCCCCGAATAGAATCGGGAGGGCCCCCCGAGAAGTGACCGGCTCCTTCAATCCGCGCGGCGGCGCCAGAGCGCGTAGGCCGGGAAGCCCGCGACGGAGAGGAGCAGGCCCCAGATCGGCGAGTAGTTCGGCGTCGGCTGGCCGATCTCGCCCCACACGATGGCGGCGAGGCCGGCGAACGTGCCGGCCAGGAAGACCACCGGGACCCACGGGTAGCCGGGGGTACGGAACGGCCGCACCGCGTCCGGCATCCGCCGCCGCAGCACGAAGACGGCTCCCACCGAGAAGAGGAGGGCCGCCCACTCCGCGACCACGTAGTACGTGGTGAGGCGATCGAACTCGCGGAGGAGCCAGACCAGCGCCACCGCCACCCCGCACTGGACGAGGATGGCCACGTGGGGCGTCGACCAGCGGGGGTGGGCCCGGCCCAGGAAGGCGAAGGTCAGGCCGTCCCGCGCGAGGGCGTACGACACCCGCGGCTTCGCGAGCACGTTCCCGTTGAGGGCCCCGAACACGCTGGCCAGGATGAGGACCGACAGGAGGCCGGCGGCCCCCGGCCCCAGGGCTGTGCCCACGATGCGCTGGGGCACGCCCTCCACGGCCTCCACCATCGAGGCCACGGGCAGCGCGTAGAAGTAGGCGACGTTCGCCCCCAGGTAGAGCAGGACGATGGCGAGCATCCCCGCCAGCACGATGCGCCGCATCTGCCTCTCCGCCCCCATCACCTCCCCCGCGATCATGCTCACCGCGATCCAGCCGTCGTAGGCCCAGATCACGGAGGCCGCGGCCCGCCCGAGCGCACCGAGGTCGATGCCCGTGCTCGGCCGCTCGCGAAAGTGGGCGAAGCTGCCTTGGCCGAAGACGAAGGCCGCGGCCATGACCAGCAGCAGCGCCGTCACCTTGAGGACGGTCAGCGTCCCCTGGATGGCGGAGCCGATCCGGGCTCCCCGCACGTTCGCGGCGGCGAGCAGGGCGATCGTGACCGAGGCCAGCGCGGGAACGGCCCAGGGAGCGAGGTCTCTCGGACCCCGGCCGGCGAGACCCCAGAGGAGCTCCGCGACGAAAGTGGAGAGGGCGCCCAGCGCCGCGGGTGTCGCCACCAGGAGATAGAGCCAGCCGAAGACGAAGGCGGCGGCGGGGCCGTACGCCGCGTGGATGAAGACATAGGGCCCTCCCGTGCGGGGCAGCATGGAGACGAGCTCGGCGAGGGCGAGCGCCCCGCACAGGCTCACGAGCCCGAAGCCCGCCCAGAGGGAGAGGATCACCAGGGGATCGGGAATGAGCGCGGCCAGCGTCTGGGGCTTGCGGAAGATACCGCTCCCGATCGTGATGCCCACGATGAGCGCGGTCCCGCCCCAGAAGCCGACCACGCGGCGGAGGTCGGCGTCGCCTCCCGAGGTCACCGGCTCGCTTTGCCGTCGCCGACGAGGGCGCGGCCGGGAAAGACGCCCTCCACGACCCGCCCGCCGTCCACCACCACCGTTCCGGAAACGAGCAGGAACCGCACGCCCACGCTCGGCTCCGCGGGCGCGCGGTAGGTGGCCCGGTCCGCGATCGACGCGGGATCGAAGACCACCACGTCCGCGTCCGCCCCCTCCTGGAGCCGCCCCTTGCGGCGGGCGGCGGCGGTGGAGGTCTCGAGGCGCCGGGCCGGCAACAGGGTCGCCTTGCGCAGCGCGTCCATGAGGGTGAGGCTCTGCTGCTCGCGCACGTACCGGGAGAGCAGGCGCGCGTAGGTGCCGGCGTTGCGTGGGTGCGGGCGCACGCCGTCGCTAGCCACCATGACCAGGGGATGGCGGATGACCGCGTCCACGAGCGCATCGGGGTTCGTGTGGATCAGGATCAAGCGGGGCTCCGGCGAGGCGTGGAGCGCCTCGAAGGTCTCCCGGGTCAGCCGCTCGCCGGTGTCGGGCCGCTCGAGGTCCCCGTAGCCGAGGCCGAGCTTCTCCTGCCAGCCGGGGTCGAAGACGGCGGAGTTGGCCGCGGTCATGCCCGCGCCGTACGGGTAGGCCTCGGTGGTGACGTCGAGCCCGTGGGCGCGAGCTCCCTCGACGAGGCCGAGGCAGAAGGGCGCGTCCCGGGCCCCGCTGCTGTTCATGTGGACGATGTGGAGGGCGGCCCCGCTCACCGCGGCCGCGCCGATGACCTCGGCCACGGACTCGATGCCCGATCCCGGCTCCCGGGGTCCCGTGCTGCGCACGTGCACGAAGACGGGCACGCGCCTCTCCGCGGCCAGGCGGAACATCTCGATGACCTCGGCGCGGGTCGCCCCCGGCGTGTAGGCGAGGCCCATCCCGATCCCCAGGCCTCCCGCATCGAGCTCCGCTCGGAGCGCTTCCCGGATGCGCGCCACCTGCTCGGGGCCGGCGGCCTCCGCGGTGGCGGGCCCCGCCTGGGGGACGAGGGCCCCTTCGGGCATGGGCGAGCCCAGGACCGCGACCCGCTTCGCGGCGTGGCTGGCGGAGGTTCCGTAGTTGATGAGCGAGCGCTCCCGCTGTGCGGCCAGGAAGCGGGCCACGTCCGGCACCCCGATCTCCAGCTCGAGCGCGGTGGTCACGCCGTCGAGCGCCTTCAGGCGGTAAGTCTCGGGGTCGTGGTGGTGCTGGTGCAGGTCGATGAATCCGGGGGCCACGACCAGGCCACGGGCGTCGAGGACGCGCGACCCCTGGAGCGGCTCCGCGGAGATCCGGACGACCTGGCCGCCGCGAATCCCCACGTCGCGGACGGCGTCGAGGCCGGTCTCGGGATCCATGACCCGGCCCCCGCGGATCACGAGGTCGTAGCGCTCCGGCGAGGCGGCGGCGGCGAACAGAATCAAGCCCAGTGGCCAGACGACCCAGCTCATTCGTTCCTCCCGGGAGTCCGAGGATTATGTACCGGTCGGAGCCGGGCGACACGGCGACGCGATCGCGTGGATCAGCGAGGTTGGACGCGGCCAAGCACCCGGGACAGAATCGGGCCGTCCCCGAAAGCGAGGAGGTCGGCGATGAAGAGGTGGCGTTCCGCCCTGTCCTTCCTGCTCGGCTCCCTCGTGCTCACCGGCGCCGCGGGGCCGGTGGGGAGCCCGCCCCCGACCCGCCAGGCTCCAGTCACCGACACGTACCACGGACAAGCCGTCGTGGACGACTACCGCTGGCTCGAGGACGCGACCCGCCCCGAGGTGACGGAGTGGACCTCGGCCCAGGACCGCTACGCGCGGAGCGTCCTCGACGGGCTTCCGGGGGCGGAAGCGCTGCGCGCGCGCGTGCGCCGGATCCGGACGATCCAGGGGAGCCGCTTCCACGGGCTGCAAGCGGGTCCCGGTCGGTTGTTCGCGCTGCGGTCTCGGCCCCCGCAACAGCAGCCTGTGCTCGTGACGTTGTCCTCGGCGGACGAGCCGGAGGACGCCCGGGTGATCCTCGACCTGAACGCCCTCGATCCGTCGGGGGGGACGTCGATCGACTGGTACGCGCCTTCGCGGGACGGGCGGTACGTGGCCGTTTCCCTCGCCCGGGGCGGATCCGAACGGGGAGACGCGCACGTCTTCGAGGTCGCCACCGGCAAGGCGCTGCCGGACGTGGTCTCGCGCGTGAACTACGGCACCGCGGGAGGCAGCCTGGCCTGGGACGCGCAGGGAGAGGGCTTCTTCTACACGCGCTATCCACGCCCCGGCGAGCGCCCGGAGGCGGACCTCGACTTCTACGTGCAGGTCTACTACCACCGGCTGGGAACGCCGGTGACCCAGGACCGCTACGAGCTCGGGAAGGACTTCCCGAAGATCGCGGAGATCGAGCTGCGGCCGAGCGAGGACGGCCGGTACCTCCTGGCCAACGTGCAGAACGGGGACGGCGGGGAGTTCGAGCAGCACCTGCGGCGCGAGGACGGGTCGTGGACACGCCTCTCGCGATTCCAGGACCGGATCCTGGAAGGCGTCTTCGCGCCCGGGGACGCGCTGCTCCTGCTGTCACGAAAGGGCGCGCCGAACGGGCAGCTCCTGCGCCTCGACCTGAAGCCCACCGGACCGCTGGAACCGCCCCAGGCGTTCTTGCGGGAAAGCGAGGGGGTCATCGAGGGGAGCTTCGTGTTCGGCTCGGCCTCCAACATCGTGCCCACGGCGCATCTCGTCTACGTCGTCGAGCAGCAGGGGGGCCCGCAGGGCGTCCGCATCCTCGACCGTTCCGGGCAGCCCCAGGGAATCGTTCCCCTCCCCGAGGCGAGCGCGGTCTACCAGGTCCTCGCGCGGCCCGGCTCGGACGACGTGCTCATCCAGGCCGCGTCCTTCCTGGAGCCGACGGCCTGGTATCGGTTCGCGCCGGGACCGGAGGGCGGCGCGGGAAAGCTCACGAAGACGGCCTTGACCTTCGAGCACCCGATCCGCTTCGCGGACGCGGTGGTGTCGCGGGAGTGGGCCGTCTCGAAGGACGGAACGCGGATCCCCATGACGGTGGTGGCTCCGAAGGGCGCGCCCCGGGACGGCACGAGCCCGACGCTGCTCACGGGGTACGGCGGGTTTGGCGTCAGCATGGCGCCCTTCTTCGACCCGGGCCTGCGCATCTGGCTGGACCACGGGGGCGTTTTCGCCCTCGCCAGCCTGCGGGGCGGGGGGGAGTTCGGGGAGCGCTGGCACCAAGCGGGCCGCCTGACCGCGAAGCAGAACGTGTTCGACGACTTCATCGCCTGCGCGGAGCGGCTCGTGGCCGCCGAGTACACGCGACCGAAGCTCCTGGCCATCGAGGGCGGCAGCAACGGGGGGCTCTTGATGGGGGCCGTCCTCACCCAGCGGCCCGACCTCTTCGGCGCAGTCGTGTCGCACGTGGGGATCTACGACATGCTGCGGGTCGAGCGGTCACCCAACGGCAGCTTCAACGTGCCCGAGTACGGGACGGCGAAGGACCCGGAGCAGTTCCGGGCGCTCCTGGCCTACTCTCCGTATCACCACGTGAAGGACGGCGTCGCCTACCCGCCGATCCTCCTCCCGGCGGGAACGAACGATCCGCGCGTCGATCCCATGCAATCGCGCAAGATGGCGGCCCGGCTCCAGGCGGCCACGGGAGGCCGGACCCCGGTCCTGCTTCGGACCAGCTCCACCTCGGGCCACGGCATCGGCACCGCGCTCGACGAGGCGATCGCGCTCGAAGCCGACGTCTGGGCCTTCCTCTTCGCGCAGCTCGGGGTGAAGGTCCGCGACTAGGAAGCGGGCTCGATGCGGTTGCGCCCTCGATCCTTGGCCCGGTAGAGGTTCTGGTCGGCGGCCTTGATCAGCCCGGCGTCGTCCGCCGCGTCGCCCGGGTACGTGGCCACGCCGCCGCTGATCGTCAGGCGGCCCTGGGGCTGGCTCCCCGCCCCGGGGAAGTCGTACCCCTCGATGGCCACCGCGCCAGCTCCGCGAAGCGCAGCGCCTCCTCCCTCCCCGACCCGTAGAGGAGCGCCGCGAACTCCTCGCCGCCGTAGCGCGCCACCACGTCGCCCCGGCGTCCGGTCCGGCGGAGGAGGTCCGCGACCTTGACGAGCACGCGGTTGCCTTCCTGGTGCCCGTGGCTGTCGTTGTAGTTCTTGAAGTGGTCGATGTCGAAGAGGACCACCGCCACCGGATCGCCGGTCTGGCGGGCACGCTCCAGCTCGATCTCCAGCCGGTCCCGGAAGAAGCCGAAGTTGTAGAGGCGGGTGAGGGGATCGGTGATCGCCCGCTGGTGGGTGCGGGTCACGCGCCAGGTGAGGCTGCGCACGCGCTCCAGCTGCAGCCAGAAAAGCTCCTCCAGGACGTCCGGCCGGCTGCGCAGGAACTCGCGGAAGGCGGAGGCGGGGATCCGCAGCACCCGGCAGTCGGTGCGGGCGCGCACGGTGGCGGATCGGGCCTGCCCGTCGAGGGCGGCCACTTCTCCCGCCACCGCGCCCGGGTGCAGCGTGCGCAGCACGACCTCTTCGCCGCCCGGCAGCTCGTGCGTGACCTCGAGCGCGCCCTCGAGGAGCAGGACGACGTGGTCCCCGGCGTCGCCCTGCTTCCAGAGGATCGTGCCGGAGGCGAGGGGCGTCTCCGTGCCCAGGGGGGTGAGGTCGGCGAAGGAAGCGGGCAGGATCCGCTCCGCTATCACCCCCGATTCCGGCTGGAAGGGAGCCGGGCGCTCGGAGCCGCTCATGGCTCTTCCATGATACCGCCGCCCTCCCGCCCCCGCCTCATCGCGGCGCGTAGAGGTCGATGATCCGCTCGATGGCCCGCCGGCAGACCGCGCAGAAGGCCTCGGCCCGCGTGAACATGATGCAGTCGGCCTGGGCGCGGTAGTAGCCCTTGGCCTCGTAGAGCGCGCCCTCGAAAGCGCCCACCGCGTGTGCGTGCGGGCCCGCGAACAACCGGGCTTCCCGCTCCCGCGCCTCGCGGAAGAGCGCGTCCATCTCCGCCTCCGGCCGATGCTCGGCCCGGATCTTCCGCCGCCGGGCCTGGATCTCCTTCTGCAGCTCCTCGAAGGCCGCCTTTTGCCACGGCGTGGGCAGCGGCGTCCCCGGCGTGACCAGGTCCTTCCACTTGCCCGCCTGGGGATCTGCGGTCGCGTTCGGCTCCCAGGGCTCGGGCCGGTCGGGAGCGGGGCCGTAGGCCACGTCCGACGTGTAGTACTCGTCGCCCAGCCCCGCGAAGTGATGGCCGAACTCGTGCACGAAGAGGTAGGACGCCCAGGTGTTGTCCGCGGCCACGGTGGCGTACTGGCCGAAGATCCCGCCCCCCCCGTACTTGCGGTCGTTGACCGCGATCTCCACGAACTCGTAGGGGGCGGCGGCCGCGGCTTCGCGCACCCTCTCGTTGTCGAAGGCGAGCACGTAGCGCTCGGAGCCGAAGGCGTCGTAGGTGACCCGCAGCGCGGACCTCCGGTAGACCCCGTCCGAGGGGCGCGCCACCCCGCTCTCGTCGGACGGGGTGTCCACCGCCCAGACGTTGAAGTCCTTCCGCCGCTCCTTGAAGGGCGACACCGCGAACAGGAGGTCGGCCAGGCGCCGCGCGTCGCGGTGCCACTTGTCCATCTCCGCGGCGGTGTACCCATCCCCGAGCAGGAGGAGGTCGACCTCGTCCGCGGGCTCTCCGTTCCTTTCGACGGCCCAGACCCGCCCCGAGGGTGGCGTACGATCGATGGTCGGATCCTTCGGATCGACCGTGGTCGCCCACACCTCGCGGAAGACGCCCTTGACGCGCCTCTTGACTACGACCTGGACGGGCGCCGCCGGCGCGGGGAAGCGCAGGGACTCGGAGAAGGTCCGGTAGGCCTCCTTCGCCTCGTCCGTCGTCACCCATTCCCCGAAGGCGCTGGCGAACCCGCGCGAGTAGAGGACCCGGTTCGTGGCGCGGTCCACGACCTCGAAGAAGTACGGGCCGAGGTTGGTGTCGTCCAGGGCGCGCCCCGGCGGCCCCGGCCAGGGACCCTCGAGAGCGAGGCCGTCGAGGGCGAACTGCTCTTCGCCCCCCCTCCCGGTGTGGAAGTAGTCGAGGCGAAGGGTGGGCGGAGCGACGGATGCGGCGAGAAGCGCGGCGAGGATCAGGACGGGCACGCGCTCACCTCTGCGGCGTCTCCCACCGGCCGGTCTCGGCCGACCGGAAGAGGGCATCGAGGACCGCCATGTTCGCGACCGCGTCCTCGAGAGGAACCGGGGCGGGGCCGCCCTTCCGGATCGCCCTCGAGAAGAGGTCCCCTTGGAGGGTGTACTGGTCGCAGGCGTCGAACGTCAGGGTCTCGAGGCCGGCGCCGTAGGGATCCCGACCGTCGTCGAGGAAGACCCGGCAGGGCCGATCGGGCGCGGTGTTGAACGGGACCTCCACCTCGATCCGCCCCTTCGTGCCGAGCACCTGGACCCGCTGGTAGGGAACGAGCTGCGTGCCGCAGGTGAACGTGGCCGATCCGGCGGCGAACTCGAGCATCCCCGAGGCCAGACGGTCGGTGCCGAAGTCGGGGTCGCGCTCCACGAGCGCGATCACGCGCCGGGGCTCCTCGCCGAAGAGGAAGCGCGAGAGCGTCACCGGGTAGCAGCCGATGTCGAGCAGCCCTCCCCCGCCGATACCCGCGATGTTCCGCACGTTGGCGGGATCGCGATTGAAGTAGGAGAAGAAGCCGTGGACGGTCCGCAGCTCCCCGACCAGACCCGCGCGCACCCGCTCGCGCACCGCGAGCCATTGCGGGTGGGCGCGGACCATGAACGCCTCCTGGACGAGAACGCCGGTGCGGTCGCGGGCCGCGAGCAGGGTGCGGGCCTCGGCGGCGCTCAGCGCCACCGGCTTCTCGCACAGCACGTGCTTGCCCGCCTCCGCGGCCCGTATCGACCAGGGAACGTGCAGGTGGTTGGGCAGCGGGTTGTAGACGGCCTCGATCTCGGGATCGGCGAGCAGCTCCTCGTAAGAGCCGTAGGCCTTCGGGATCCCGAGCGGGGCCGCCGCCTCCCGCGCCTTGTCGAGCGAGCGCGAGGCGATGGCGACGACCGCCGTGTCCTCGCCGCGCTGCATGGCGGGCACGACCTTCTTGATCGCGATTCCGGCGACGCCGAGCACGCCCCAGCGGACCTTCATCGCGGCCCCAGTATGTCACGGGCTTTGCTCCCGCCCGGCGCGCGGTGTAGCCTCGCGCGGTCAAGGAGGCCCATAGATGAAGATGCGCGCGGCTCTCGCGCTCCTCGCCGTCGTGCCCGCCGTCGCCGTCGAGGCTGGCTCCGTCCCCGTGCGGGCGCGCGAGGGGATGGTGGCCTCGCAGAGCACGATCGCCTCCACGGTGGGCCTGGACGCGCTGGCCGAGGGCGGCACCGCCGTGGACGCCGCCGTGGCCACCGCGTTCGCATTGGCCGTCACCCACCCCGCCGCCGGCAACATCGGGGGCGGCGGCTTCCTTCTCTATCGCCCGGCCAAGGGCGAGGCCGCGGCCTACGACTTCCGCGAGATGGCACCCGCGGGATCGAGCCCCGCCATGTTCCTGAAGGACGGCAAGTACGACCCCGTGCGGCACCACGACAGTCACCTCGCGGTGGGCGTGCCGGGGACGGTGGCCGGCCTGCACCTCGCCTGGCAGGAGAACGGCCGGCTGCCCTGGAAGCGCCTCGTCCAGCCCGCGGTCGTCCTCGCCCGCGACGGCTTCGTGGTGACCGACGGCCTCGCCCGCTCGCTCAAGGAAGTCCTGCCTCATATGAAGAAGTACCCGGCCTCGCGGGCCCAGTTCTCGAAGGACGGCGTCCCCTACGAGATGGGCGAGGTCCTGAAGCAGCCCGACCTCGCGCGCACTCTCGAGCGCATCGCGGAGATGGGCCCGGCCGGCTTCTACGAGGGTGAGACCGCACGGCTGCTGGCCGAGGAGATGAAGGCGAACGGCGGGCTCATCACGGAGGCCGACCTCCGGTCCTACGCCCCGAAGAAGCGCGAGCCCCTCCGCGGGACGTACCGCGGCTACGAGGTGCTCGGCATGCCTCCCATCAGCTCGGGTGGTGTCGCCCTCCTCGAGATGCTGAACGTGCTGGAGGGCTACGACCTCGCGGCCCGCGGCTTCGGCTCCGCGGCCTATGTGCACGTCGCGGCTGAGGCCATGCGCCGCGCCTTCGCCGACCGCGCACGATACCTGGGCGACCCCGACTTCAACCCCGACATGCCCGTCTCCCGCCTCATCTCCAAGAAGTACGCGGAAGAACTCCGGCGGACGATCCGCGACGGCCGGGCCTCCCGGTCTTCTCCCACGAGCTTCGAGTGGCCGCAGGAGCACGCGGAGACGACACACCTTTCGGTCGTGGACAAGGACCGCAATGCGGTCTCCCTGACCTACACGCTCGAGGACGGATACGGCTCGAAGATCGTGGTGCCGGGAGCGGGGTTCCTCCTCAACAACGAGATGGGCGACTTCAACGCCGGGCCCGGCCTCACCGACGCGGAGGGGCTCATCGGCACGAAGCCCAACCTCGCCGCCCCCGGCAAGCGCATGCTCTCGAGCATGACCCCGACCATCCTGGTCAAGGACGGCAACCCCTTCCTGGTCGTGGGCAGCCCTCGGAGGCCGGACGATCATCAACACCGTGCTCCTGTGCATCCTGAACGTGGTCGACTTCGGCATGAACGTGCAGGAGGCGATCGACGCCGCCCGCTTCCACCACCAATGGCTTCCCGACCGGATCCAGTACGAAAAGTACGGGATCTCCCCCGACACCCTCGCGCTGCTCAAGGCGAAGGGGCACGAGATGCGCGACATTTCCGGGCTGGGCGTGGCCCAGGGCATTCTCTACGACGCCAAGGCCGACCTCCTGGAGGGCGGCTCCGACCGGCGGCGCCCCGACGGAGGCGCTCTCGGTCGGTGAAGCTCGCCCTAATTTAGCCTCGTCAGCCCCTGGCGGGCTCTGTAATCGGATCTTTTGTGACCGAAAAACGACTCCCGGAGGCCTTTCGTGTGGCGATTCCGCCACAAAGGCTCTTGACAGCGCCCACGGACCCTATCCAGACTGGTGTGAGTCACCATCGAGTTCAAGGTTCGTCGCCACGGCCCGGGCGGTGGCGAAGGAACGGCCGAGTAGATCATGTGCCTACCTCCCACGTCTCCCTGCCTCCTTCCGTTCATCGTGTCGAGCGCCTTGTCTTCGGTTCCCCGTGCCGTGGCTCTCGCCGAGCACGCCCGCCTGCACCGGCTCGTATCGCCGGGAGGAAGGCCATTTGGGCCCGGGTGGGCAAGCGCGTCCGTGACCAGGCCGGTTGCCATTCGATGAAAAGGAAGACCTGACTTGAGGAAACCCGCGATTCGCTTGCTGTTGTTGATGGGCGTCGGCTTTTCTCCCGGCGCCGGCTGGGCGCAGACCGAGGACGTGGTGTGGACGGGCGCCGCCGGCGTCTCGGTGAGCGGGAGCAGCCTCACCAAGACGGCGGCCACGGGATGGGGAAACGCGGGCGCCTCGTCGCTCCAGAGCCTGGAATCCGCCGGGTTCGTGGAGTTCGTGGCCACGGAGACCGACACCTGGAGGATGCTCGGCCTCAGCAAGGGCGACAGCGACCAGAACTACCCGGACATCGACTTCGGACTCGGCCTCGGGTTCGACGTGCTCATCCACGTCTACGAGCAGGGCAGCCCCCGAGGAACATTCGGAAGCTACGCCACCGGCGACCGTTTCCGCATCGAGGTCGGCGGCGGTGTGGTCCGCTATCGAAAGAACGGGGTGGTGTTCTACACGAGCCCGCTGGCCCCGCAGTTCCCCCTGCTCGTCGATGCGGCTCTCTACGACAGCGGCGCCACCCTCTCGAGTGTCGAGATCGGACGGGGGAGCTTCATCGCGGACACCGGCGTCACGGTGACCGGGCGGACCCTCACCAAGACGGGCGACGCGGGCTGGAATGCGGGCGCCGTCTCGGCGCTAAGGACCTTCTGGGGAGACGGATCCGTGGAGTTCACGGCCGCCGAGACCGACAAGCGCCGCGCGGCGGGCCTCAGCCACGGCGATGCGGGCACGGACGTGTCCGACATCGACTTTGCGCTCGTCCTTCTTGAGGACGCCACCCTCGAGATCCAGGAAGGCGGTGTCTCCCGGGGCACCTTCGGCCCCTACGCCACCACCGACCGATTCCGCGTGGAAGCGGTGGGAGGTACCGTCAGGTACTACCGCAACGGCGTCCTGCTCTACACGAGCGCGCAGAGCCCGAGCTACCCCCTGCTCGCCGATACCGCGTTCGATCACATGGGAAGCACGCTCGCGGACGTGGTGGTGAGCGACGTCGTCTGGTCCTCGACGTCCGGGGTGAGCCTTCTCGGCAACTCCCTCAAGAAGACGGGAACCGCGGGCTGGAACGCGGGGGCGGTCTCGACCGCCGCGCTCGGCTCCGGCGACGGCTTCGTGGAGTTCACGGCCACCGAGACCACCACAAACCGCATGTGCGGCCTGGGCACGAGCGACAGCGGCCCCTCCGACGCCGACATCGAGTTTGCCGTGCAGCTCACGAGCGAGGGCGAGGTCAAGGTCTACGAATCGGGCACGCTCCAGGGGACGTACGGCACGTACGCCTCCGGGGATCGATTCCGAGTGGAGCTGCGATCCGGGACCGTGCGCTACCGGAAGAACGGGGTGACCTTCTACACGAGCACGGTCACCCCCACCTATCCCCTGACCGTGGATACCTCCCTCGACACGCCGGGAGCGACGCTCAGCGAGGTCCTGTTCGGAAACCTCGTGTGGGACAACGAGGTTGGGGTGGTGGTGCGAGGGTACGGCCTCGCCCGGACCACGCCGAACTCGACCTGGGGGGACTCCGGAGCGGCCACGACGGCAGCCATCCCGTTCGGGGATGGGTTCGTGGAGTTCATGGCAACCGAGGCGAGCCTCTGGCGGGTCGTCGGGCTCAGCAACGGCGACGCGGACCAGAACTACACCGATATCGATTTTGCGATCGGCCTCTCCAACATCGGCGTCGTCCACGTCTATGAGGCCGGCGAATGGCGGGGATCGTTCACGGGCTACGTCCCCGGCGATCGACTTCAAGTGGGCGTCGAAGAGGGCGTCGTGAAGTACCGCAAGAACGGCGAGGTGTTCTACACGAGTACGGTCACGCCCCAATACCCCTTGCTCGTGGACACGGCTTTCTACGACCTTTCCGCTTCGGTCGCTGATGTGCACCTGTACTTGGCGCCAACCCCGACGGTGGCCTCACCCACGTTCTCGCCCCCAGGTGGAAGCTATACCTCGGCCCTTTCCGTTCAAGTCTCCTGTGGGACACCCCTCGCCACTCTCCACTACACGACCAATGGGGAAGACCCGACGGAGGCCGACGACGTCGTCGGCGGCGCCCTGAACGTTCCCTACTCGCTCACACTCAAGGTCCGCGGTTACCGTCCAGGCTTCATCCCCAGCGCGGTGGCGTCAGAGACCTATTGGTTGGCGTTGGGCCCCGCCGCTACGCCCACGTTCGATCCTCCTCCGGGCTCCTACGCCGTGGCGCAAGACGTGAGCCTGCAGAGCGCCACGCCGGGCGCCACCGTCCGCTTCACGCTGGACGGATCGGAGGCCACGGAGGCGTCGCCCGTCTTTCAGGCTCCGCTGCACGTGGCGAGCTCTACCACGATCCGTGCGCGAGCCTTTGCACCAGACCACGACCCAAGCCTGGAGGCTGCGGGCGCGTACATGATCGGCGATGGGGGCATTGCCGCCCCCGTCTTCTCGCCTGCGGCTGGCCGCTACGCCACCTCCCAGTCCGTGCGGATCCTGTCGCCCTCCCCCGGGGTCATCGTCCGCTACACCACGAACGGGTTGGAGCCGACGGAAACCGATCCGATCGCCGATCCCGAGAACCCGATCGTCGTGGACGCCTCTCGTCTGCTCATCGCCAAGGGATGGAAACAGGAGATCGAAAGCCCGGTGAGCCAGGCGTTCTATTTGATCACGGGAGCGGTGGCCTTCGGCGATTACCACGGCCTCATCCTGCGGGCGGACGGCGCCATCTTGTCCTGGGGCCAGAATGGGGCTGGCCAGTTGGGCGATGGGACCACGACCCCGCGGCTCACCCCGGGAGCGGTACAGCTTCCATCCCTGGTCAAGGCCATTTCCATCGCGGCCGGGGGCGACCACAGTCTCGCGCTCAGCGCGACAGGAACGGTGTGGTCCTGGGGAGCGAACGACCAGGGGCAAGTCGGCGATGGCACCACCACGCCCCGGGCCACGCCCCAGCTTGTGACCATTCCCGGCGTGCGGATCGTGGCCATCGCGGCAAGCCCCTCCCACAGCATGGCCTTGGATGCGTCCGGCGAGGTATGGAGCTGGGGGTGGGGCGTTGCTCAGCCGACGAAGGTCGCTGGTCTCCAGGATGTCGTCGCCGTCGCGGACGGCGTCTATCACCGCCTGGCGCTCACGCACGACGGCGCCGTCTACGCCTGGGGCAACAACGGCCGGGGGCAGCTGGGAAATGGCGCTTTCGGGGGGGACGTCTCCGTTCCCACGCTGGTCGCGGGCTTGAGCGGCGTGAGCCAGATCGCGGCCGGGGAGTACTTCTCCCTCGCCCTCAAGACGGACGGCCAGCCGCAAGGCTCGGTCCTCACCTGGGGCGGGAACGACAACGGCGAACTGGGAATCGGTAGCACCCAATGGGGTAGCGCCACGCCGGTGGTGGCGCTCACCGGCGTGACCGCGATCGCCGCGGGCCGGGGGCATGCGCTCGCCCTTGCCTCGGATGGCGTCCTCTGGGCATGGGGCCGCGGTGAATCGGGGCAGATCGGGAACGGGAGCTCGTTGCTCAGACGGTCTCCTGTCCGTGTGACCTCGGTGGTGGGGGCGCTGGCGATCTCCTGTGGGGGAGCCACTTCGTTGGCCATCGCGCCCGACGGCACGGTCTGGCTCTGGGGAGCGGGGGGATCGGTCTGGCCGCTGGCCCTCAGCGATGTCACGGCCGTCGAGAACGAGTGGCTGACGCAGGATTCCGACGGGGACGGCCTCTCCAACGCGGGCGAGTGGCAATTTGGATGCGACGCGAGCCGCCCGGACTCCAACGGTGACGGCCTGGCCGACGGCCCCGAGGTGGGGCTGGGCCTGAGCTGTTCGAACCCGGATATGGACGCGGACGGGGTACCGAACGCAACCGAACGAACGCGGGGCACGGATCCCTTCAGGGCCGACACCGACGGGGACGGGGCGAGTGACGGCGTCGACTGCTTCCCGCTCGATCCCACCCAGACCTGCCCACCTGGAGACTCGGGCGACCAAACACCACCCGTCATCACTCTCCTGGAGCCTGTCAATGCCACTCCTCAGCCGTAAGCGGGGCGTCGATTCGAAGAGTGCGAAGCAGGCTCTATCGCGAGGGGCCCTTGGGCCTGCTCGCTGCCGCCGTCACCCTGGGTGCACCGTTGCCGGCAGAGTCTCAGGAGTGCCCGCTACACACGATATCGGGCAGCGTTGCGCCTGGGGACGGCTCCACACCCGTCAGCGCCGGCGTCGTCCTGTGCAACACGCTCCAGCAGCCGAACCAGTGCTCCAACGTATCCTGGGGTGCTTACACGAGCGAGCCTTTCGGCATCAACTTCGCCGTATCCGCCGAATTCTATGCGATGGCGGCAGGCTACTTCTGGTCACCCCCCACGGCGGGCTGGACGTGCACGGTCGATCCCGAACCCCCGTACTGCACCCAGTGCGGCGGCGGCTTCTCCATCGCGCTCTACGCGGACTCCGGGGGCGTCGACGGAACACTCTCGGTCGTGCCTACGCCGAACAGCGGGCTCGCCGGATTCGCCATCTGGCTGTCTGGCCACCCCGCTTCCGCGGTCACCGACTCGAGCGGGTACTTCGACTTTCGCACGCAGAGCGAACCCTCGCACTCAAACAATTGGGGAGTTTACGTAGGGGCCACCGGAAACCCGGGACCCGCCAGCGGTCCCGTGTCCAGGACCTATCGGATCGGGATCGGTGCGGAGGCTCACGGGAGCCTAACGGTCACCAGCAGCGCGTTGAGCAGCGCCCACCTCACGCTCAAGAACCCGCAGGCCGAAGACCCGGAGATGCGCCGCTGCGAGGGAAATGGCAAGGGCCCGAGCACCGCGACGGGCAAGCCGGTGAACGTCGTGACCGGCAACGTCTTCTTCGATCAGACGGACGCGGTGGTTCCCGGTGTCAGGGGCCTCACGTTCACACGTAGCTACAACAGCAAGAACGCCTTCCGCAATCGGGGCTCGGCCTTCGGGCGTGGCTGGAGCCACAGCTTCGACGCGTCGGTGTCGCCGTTCCAGGCCCAGTCAATCGCTCTCCGAGATGGCGAGGGCGTGCCGATGTACTTCGAGGACTCGATGGGGAATGGGACCTATCGGGCCGTGCTGCCCGCGTCGGAGACGAGTTGGATCGTGCAGCTATCGGGGGGAGGGTACGAGCATCATTACCGGTCCGGGGGAAGCGAAACGTTCGACGCCTCGGGCCGGCTCACATCGCTCGTTGATGCGGTGGGCAACGTCACCGTTCTCGAGCGCGATTCTTCAGGGCGGCTCACCACGATCACGGACCCGGGGGGCCGTGCGCTCACGCTGGGCTACGACTCGTCTTCGCGCATCAACAGCCTCGGCGGGCCCGCCGGGCTCGTCGCTTCCTATGGCTACGACGAGGCGGGCTTCCTCGAGTCGGTGACCTATGCGGACGGCAGCGGCTTCATCTTTGCCTACGATCCAGTCGGTCAGGTGACGAGTGTCGAGGACCACTCGGGCCGGGCCGTAGAGCGCCACTCCTACGTCGCAGGAGGATACGCGCTGACTTCGGAGCGGGCGGATGGGCGGGAGAAGCTGACCTTCGAATACGACACGCTCAACGGCAAGACCACCGTTACGGACGCTCTCGGCAACGTTCGTGTCTACTCGTGGAAGAGCGTGGCCGGTCTCCGCTCCGTCACGCGTATCGAGGGGCCCTGCCCGGACTGCGGGAGCGCGGCGGGCGACCTCGGCCAGTGGGAATACGACACCAAAGGGAGAGTCGTGTCTTCGAAGCAGGGGGACGATCCTCCCGCGACCTACGGCTACGATCCGGAGACCGGGGATCTTCTGTCCGCGACGGATCCGCGCGGGAACATCACCGAATACACGTACTACCCGGACGGAAAGCTCAAGACGCGGAGCGATCCCACCACGCCGACGAGAGCACTGACCACATGGACCTACGTTCCCGCCGGCATGGAGACCGTTACGGACCCGCTCTCCCACCAAACGAGCTTCGAGTACTACGCGAACGGCAAGCTGTCCAAGACGATCGACTCCCGCGGCAAGACCACGAGCTTCGGCTACACGTCCGCGGGCGATCTTCAATCGGTGACGGATCCCAACGCGAAGACCACGACCTTCGGCTACGACGCGCAGGAGAGACGGCGAACGGTCACCGACCCGTTGGGACACACGACCACATCGCTCGAAGACGTCCGGGGCCACACCTTGCGCATCACGAACCACGATCAGACCTATTCCGAGTTCACCTATGACAAGGGAGGCCGCCGAACCTCGGTTCAGGACCCTATGGGCCGGGCGACCCGGTACACCTACGACCCTTACGGCCTGCTCGAGACCGTGGTCGATCCCCTGAACGGTCTCACCCGCTACGGCTACGACCTCATGGGGAACCTGACATCGCTCACGGACGCGCGCGGCCAGACCACGACGTTCGCCTACTCGGGGAACCGGGTACAAGCGGTGCAGTACCCCGGAGGGGGGCAGGAGAGCTTCACCTACGACCCTGCAGGCCGGCTCCGGACCCACGTCGATCGAAGGGGCGTGACCACGACCTACGAGTACCTCGCCGGGGGCGCGCTGAAGACGAAGTCCTACTCTGGCGGGAGCCCCCCCGTGCTGGACCCAAGCGTCGCGTATGCCTACGATGAAGTGGGCCGGCTGATCTCGGCCGCAAACGGCACGGACGCCCTCACCTGGACTCACGACCTGGCCGGGCACCTTCTTTCGGAGCACAGCACCAAGAACGGCTCTACGGTCGCCTACACCTACGATGCCGGAGGCAACCGGGAGAGCGTCAGCGTGGACGGCACACCCTTTGTGGCCTATGGCTACGATGATGCGAGCCGGCTCACGACGATCACGGGCGGGGAGGGCGTGTATGGGTTCGGCTACGACGACGCGAATCGCCGCACGTCCATGAGCTACCCAAGTGGCATCACCACCTCCTACTCCTACGACGCCCTGAACCGCCTCACCCGCCTCAAGGCCGACCTCGGTGACACCCCCATCACCGACTTCCAGTACCTCTACGACAACTCGGGAAACAGGACGAGGAAGCAGCAGCTCGACTACACCGAGGACTACTCCTACGACTCGCTCTACCGGCTGACCGGCGTGGAGCGGAGTGGAGGCCTCACCGGCATCTGGCACTACGGCTACGACCCGGTTGGGAACCGCACCACGAACCAGGTCAACGACTCCGTCCTCACCTCCGCCTTCAACGAGAAGAACCAGCTCGCCAGCAGCTCAGGCGGGGGGACGCTCAGGGTGCGGGGCACCCTGAACGAGCCGGGCACCGCGAAGGTGAACGGCAACCCGGCGCACATGCTGGCAGGGAACGTCTTCGAGGCCACTATCCAGGCCACCACCGGTACGAACACCTTCACCGTGGAGGCCACCGACCAGAGCGGAAACGTCACCACCAAGAGCTACCAGGTCTCTGTCCGCGCGACCGGCGCGACCTACATCTACGACGCCAACGGAAATGTCGCCCAGAAAGTCGACGGCGCGGACACCTGGACCTACGAGTGGAACGTAGAGAACCAGCTCGTCCGGGTCACGAAGAACGGTCGTCAGGTGGCGCGCTTCGCCTACGACGCTCTCGGTCGTCGCGTCGAGAGGACCGTTGGCGAGACCGTGGGTCCCTCGTCCAGGGCCCCCAATGACTTCCCCGATGTGCGGAGCTACCTGTACGACGGCGAGGGGATCTTGCGCGAGCGCAACTCGGGCTACCCGGAGGTCGTCGCGAACCTTTATGTGAATGGACCCGGAATCGATGAACCGCTCGCCGTCGAACCCGAGTGGGGCCCCTTCCCGACTTACTACCACGCGGACGGCCTGGGCAGCATCGTGAAGACGACGAACATGACCGGGGAGGCAGGTGCGACGCGGCAGTATGACTCCTGGGGGAATCTGGAGGCGGGTACCTATCAGCCGGGCTACGCCTTCACCGGCAGAGAATGGGATCCCGAGAGCGGGCTCTACTACTACCGAGCGCGATACTACGACCCCAGTATCGGCCGTTTCATCAACGAGGACCCGATTCGTTACGCAGGGGGGCAGGCAAACTTCTATGCCTATGTCGCGGACAACCCGGTTAAGTTCGTCGATCCCACCGGACTACGGACATGTGTGAGATGGCACCAGGGCGGCAGGATCACGTGCGTCGACGATCCTTCTCTCTGCCTGACCATGGGTTGGTGCGAGGCGCTCCCCAAGTGCGGCGGACGTGGATTCTCCAGTTGCTGGCAGGACTGCTGGGGATGGTACAACCCCTGGTGGTTCGGTGTGGCCTCCTCTGCCTCCACCGTTCACGCAGCAACGAGTCTACCGGGTGCGCCGGCCACAGGAGGGGCGAGCCTTGGGGCTGGGATCTATTCCCCGGGGGCAGTGGGTACGTGTGCGCTGCACTGCACCCTTGACCCGAACGGACCAACTCACCCTTGAGCACGAGTTGCCCATACTGAGCAGCAATCGCTTGACCGTCGCTGCGGTCCTTGCCTTGATAGCCGCATTCATTCACCTTGCTGGTCGTGACCGCCCCGAGGGACTGGGCGAAGAAGTCGACGCAGACAGGCGACTGGCCATCCATCGGGTGAGTACTTGCTCGATGGCGGATCGCACCATGGTTCTAGCGTCGGATGGTTCCATGCCCTCCGCGAGGAACCGGTCATAGTCCGTGTGGGCGGCGTCGGCCGTGGCGCGCACGTCCTGAGGCTCGAAGACGAGGGTGCCCATGGCCGTCCGGTCGGGATAGCGCTCGCGGTAGCGTTCCCGTACCGCTTGCCTCCCCCGGAAGAGCCCCGTGGGCGAGGCGAACACCCGCGAGGCACAAGGTGCTTTTCATGGGACCTCCTCACCTTCGCGCGGCCGATGATATAGCCTCGCAGTACAATCCTGCGGTCGCGCCCACCTTCGGAGGATCCCCGAATGCGCCGCTCTCTCGGCCTCGCCGTCCTCTTCTCATGCGCTCCGGCCCTGGTCTTCGCACAAAAGGCCCGCTCCGCGCCTACCGGCCTGGAGCACCTGAGCGACGAGTTCACCGCGCTCGCCCAACGGGTCTCCCAATCCGTGGTCCGGATCGAGGCAAAGGGGCTGGCCACCGGCCAGGGGCCGTCGGGGACGAACATGGTGGCGCGCAGCCGCTCCCTGGGATCGGGAGTGCTCGTGGATCCGGAGGGCTACGTGGTGACGAACGCGCACGTGGTGGAGGGAGCGGAGCGGCTGCAGGTCTTCCTGCTCGCGCCCCGGCCCGCTCCCGGCTCGTCCATCCTGCGGCCGCGCAGCCGGGGCGTGATCGCGCGGGTGATCGGCCTGGACAGTGAGACCGACCTCGCGGTCCTCAAGCTGGACGGCGAGAAGAGCCTCCCCGCGCTCTCCTTCGGCGACTCCGAAGTCCTGCGCGAGGGCCAGATCGTCTTCGCGTTCGGCAGCCCCCTCGGCCTCGAGAACTCGGTGAGCATGGGGGTGGTGAGCTCGGTGGCACGACAGCTCCGCGCCGACGACCCGATGATCTACGTGCAGACGGACGCTTCCGTGAACCCCGGCAACAGCGGCGGCCCCCTCGTGGACAGCGCGGGCCGGGTGGTGGGCCTGAACACCGCGATCCTCTCCCAGTCCGGAGGCAGCGAGGGCATCGGGCTCGCGATCCCCAGCAACATCGTGCGCACCGTCTACGAGCGGCTCCGCAGCTCGAAGACGGGACGCTTCCGTCGGGGCACCATCGGCGTCCGTCCCCAGACCATCACCCAGGCCCTCGCCGCCGGCCTCGGCCTCCCGCGCGATGTGAGCGTGATCCTGAGCGACGTCACCCCGGGGAGCACGGCGGAGGGGGCGGGGCTCAAGGTGGGCGAGCTCGTGATCGCCCTCGACGGGAAGCCGATGGAGAACGGCCGGCAGTTCGAGGTCAACCTCTACCAGAAGCCCCCCGGGGAGAACGTGACCGTGACCGTCCTGCGCGACGGCCGCCGGCAGGACGTGCCGGTGAGGGTCGGGGAGAAGCCGGAAGACCCGGACCGGTTCACCGCACTCGTGGAGGCGGAGAAGAACCTCATCCCCCGGCTCAGCGTGCTCGCCGTCGAGCTGGACGACGAGATCCTGAAGCTCCTCCCCAAGCTCCGCTTCGACGAGGGGGTCCTCGTCGCGGCGCGCGCCCGCGAGGGGACGGACGACGACCTGAAGCCGGGAGACGTGATCTACGCGATCAACGGCGTGTCGATACGCTCGCTGGCCGAGCTGAGGACGGCCGCGGAGCGGGCCAAGCGCGGCGAGGCCCTCGCCTTCCAGGTGGAGCGCAAGGGCCAGCTCCTCTACCTGACGCAGGAAGTGGAGTAGCCGCTCTCAGGCCTTGGTCAGTCGCTTGAGGAGCTGGATCTGCCCCGCGTGGTAGAGGTCGTGGGCGGCCATGCCGCGGATCATGCGCACGTTGGTTTCGCGGCCGCCCTTCGTCACCTTGGACAGGGCGGAGGCGGGCAGGGCCGCCACCGCCTGGCGCAGCCGCCTGTGCTCCTTCACGAGCAGGTCCACTGCCTCCTTCCAGGCGGCGTCGGTCAGGGGTGAAGGGGAGGGGAACCAGTTGCTGCCGGAAAGGGCGAAGGAGCCCCGCTCCCCTCCCGTGAGGCGGCGCCAGGCCGCGTACTTCCAATAGGCGGCGTGGACCGTCAGCTCCCAGATGTTGTGACGGCCGCGCGCGGGGCGCGCCGCGGCCTGGCGAGAGGTGAGGCCTCGCACGGAGCCGCGGAGGTTCGGGCCGTGCCAGGAGCTCCGCGCGAAGGCTTCGTCCAACGCGTCGAGAAGGAGGGCGATTCGCGGGTCGGGCATGGCTACCGGGGCCAGCCCTCGCCGCGGCGAACAGCTTCGAGCACGGCGCGGGCCGCGGGTCGCCCGGCCAGCGCTTCGGGATCCAGGCGCAGCGCTTCCTCGAACTCGGCCACCGCTTCGCGCGGGCGGGCGGCCGCGCTCAGGGCCAGCGCGTAGGTGGCGTGGTACTCCGCGTTCCCGGCATCGAGGCGCACCGCTTCCTGCAACGGGCCCAGGCCCTCTTCGAGGCGGCCGAGAGCGAAGAGCAGGTTCGAGCCCAGCCGGAAATGAAATGTTGCGTTGTCCGGCTGGAGGCGTACGTCCTCGGCGAGGTGGGCGCCGAGCTCTTCCCATCGCTCCAGCGACACCAGGTGACGGGCCACGAGCTCGCGCACCGGACCGACGCGCGCGGGGGAGAGGCCGAGGGAGAGTGCGCGCCGGCAGGCCTGCAGCCCCTCCTCGCCGGCGAGATCCTCGCAGAGGCGGGCCTGCTCGCGCGCCGCCGGCGTTTCGGCCACGTTCGGGGCCACGAGAAGGGCCAGGAAGGAAGCGGGGCCGAGCACCGAAAAGGCAGGCACGGCGGTGGCCCTCGTCTCAGCGATCGCCCGCGCGCAGGTCGGTCACGCCGTAGGCGGCGCGCACGCGCGGAGCCGAGGCCTGGGCTTCCTCGACGTCGAGGACGATCCGGGCCGGCCCCTGCCCGGGGAGGAACTCGATCACGTGGAAGCCGCCTTGCCGCTCGCGGAACGCCTCGCGCACGTCTTCGAGCTGGCCCACGGTCCGGCCGTTGACCTTGTCGACGATGAGGTCGCGCAGATCCTGGTAGCCGAGGTTGACCGCGTCCGGCAGCACGCTCGAGAGCAGGACGATGCGCGGCCGATCCGGCGTGGGGAGAAGGCCGTCGCGCTCGTTGGCGATGAGCAGGCGGGGAGGCGCGCGCCGGTTGAAGTCCCCCCACGTGCTCAAATAGGGGCCGGAGAGGTCCTGGAAGACAAGACCGCCCAGGACCGCGTAGTCGGGCCCGCGGCCCACGACGTAGGCGGGGACGCGATCCGCGTCGGCCGGCATGCGGGTGAGGGTCAGGGACACCGTCTTCCGCTCGCCTCCGCGGAGGATCCGCACCGGGAGGGTGTCGCCCGGCCCCCGTCCGTCGGTCAGGAGCAGGCCGAAGGACTGGCGGCCGTAGAGGGGGTGCTCGAACTGGCCGGAGGGATCGAGGGGGACGCCCGCGATCTCGAGGACCACGTCCCCCACTTCCAGGACCCCGGCCGCGGGCCCGTGGGGCAGGATGCGCGTGAGCCGGACCCCGCCCTCGTCGGGCTGCAGGCCCAGCGATTCACGCAGCGCCGGGTTCGTGAGCTCCTGCCAGCCGATCCCGGCGCGGGCGAACCCGGCGTACGAGGGGCCCGCGGCCGAAGCCAGGAACTGGCGCAGGACGGGAGCGGCGATCGCGGCCGCGGTCTCCCCGGACTTGCCGGTGGCCAGTCCCACCACCTTGCCGTCGGCCACGATCACGTCGCCGTCGCCGGCATCGGCGCTGGTGGTCACGTCGAGAGTCAGGAGGGTGGTGCGGGAGAAGCCGTGGCGCCCGGTGCGGACCTGGCGGATGTCGCCCGCGGACGAATCGAACTGGCCCACCCGCGGCCAGCGGTGGATGGTCACGTCTCCCGAGGTGGGCGCGCGCTCCGCGATCGGCAGCGGGGCGAGGCCCTCCCAGAAAGCGGGATCGTCCACGGCCACGAGGGCGAGCGGCCCCTCGGGATCGAAGAGGGTGAGGCGCGCCGGCGTGCGCTGGTCCCGCCCCATCTTCTGGACCTCGATCAGGAGCTGGTTGCCGATGGCCGGGCTGGTCACGAGGATGCGCGGGCCGGGCACCACGAGGCCGGTGAGGGTGCGCGTCCACGGCGGCTGCTTCGCCCAGGGGGTCTTCCAGTTCCATTCCTGGCCGGTGACGCGCAGGGTCACGATCCCGGCCTTGGCCCGCTCGATCGGCGAGGCGGGCGCGGGCGCCGGCCGGTGCGCGGCGGCCGCGGACCCCGCGGCGAGGAACAGGCTAAAGGTTGCGGTCGCGGGCGATCGCATACTGCTTCAGTATCTCGGCATGGGCCTGGGCCGCTTTCTCGCGCTCGAGGGCCTCGGTAGTGGCCCCCTCGAACTCCAGCCGGTGGAAACGCTCGGTGTTGGCGTCCAGGGCCGCGACCACGTCGGCCAGCGAGCGGATCTCCCGCCCGTTGATCCGCTCCACCACCACCGGCCCGGAGAACGTCATCTGGGCGTTGGCGGCGTGGCGCAAAACCCGGGTGAGGACCACCACCTCGCGGTCGGCGGTCTCCGGCTGCTCCGCTTCGCGGAAGAGCTGGTGCCAGACGAGGCTCCGGTCCGCGCTCTGCGCCCAGCCCCGGCCGTAGGTCTTGAGCAGCTCGGCGTCGAGCGGCATGAAGACGAGGCCGGCGTAGATCACGAAGCGGGGGGCGACGCCGTAGCGGTTGCGCTTGTTGTCGAAGCGGGTCACCCGGCGGGACTCGGCGGTGAGGGTCTCCTCCCGACCGTCGCGCCAGACGGTGAGGCGCACCGGCTGGCCCACCTGCTTCAGGTCCAGGAGGTGCTCGAAGGTCACGCGCGCATCGCCCAGGCGGATGCTCCCGTCGTCGGCGACGGCCACTCCCTCCACCGCGGTGATCACGTCTCCCGGCTTCACGATGCCGTCGAGCGTGCTCCCGGGGGCCATGAGGTCGACCACCACCCCGCTCCGACCCGCGGGCAGGCCGCGTTCGCGACGGAAGGCGGGGGACAGGAGCGGCGAGGTCTGCACGCCGGAATCGGGGTAGCCGTCGTATTGCCCGTCCTCCAGGTCGTCGAGGAAGTGACGGACCACGGGGACGGGAATGAAGAACCCCATGTTGTCGAAGCCGGGGAAGCCCTGGAACGCCACCCCCACCACGTAGCCGTCCTGCACCACGGGGCCACCGCTGTTCCCGGGGTTGATGGCGGCGTCGGTCTGCACCACGAGGTGCGCGTCGATCCCGCTGTGCACGTATCCACGCGACTCCACGCGGGAGACGATGCCCGCGGTCGAAGACACGTCCTGCCCTCCGAGGGGGAAGCCGTAGGTGAGGACGCGGCTGCCCGAGCGGGGCAGGCTTCCCAGCCGCAGCGGCTTCATCCCCTTGGCGAAGCTCGAGTCGGCCACGCGGAGCACGGCGAGGTCGCAGTCGTTGCCCACCGCCTCCACGGTGGCCACGTAGGGATCGGCCTGGTCGGGCCGGCGGACGAGCACCTGGCGCGCATCGGCCACCACGTGGGCGTTCGTCACGATCCGCCCGCCCTCGATCAGGAAGCCGCTGCCCAGGCTGGCCTCCACCGCCTCCTGCTTCCAGGGCAGGCCCCAGTCGAAGCGCGAGCGATAGACCTGCAGGAGGACCACGGAGTCGGCGGCGTTCGGGGGACTGACGGCGGCCGCGGAGAGGAGGAGGGCGGCGAGGAACGTCATCCTTCCAGCATACCCGGAAGGGCCCGGCCCGGCCAACGTGCCCCCCGGCCGTCGTCACGCTCAAGGGCGAGCCTTTGCTGGGCCGTTCCTGAAAGCGCTTCCGGCCGGCTATCCGCCGCTCACCGCCGCGATGATGTGCACGTCGGCTCCTCCGGAGAGGGGGGTGTCGAGCCCGCCGGTGTCGCGGATGCTCTCGGCGCCCACGAAGACGTTGACGTGGGGACGGACCCGTCCCTGCTCGTCCATCACCCGGTCCCGTACGCCGGGAGGAAGGGCGCGCAGCGCCTCCCCCACGCTCCGTGGCCCCGCGAGGACGAGCCGCGTCTGACCGCCGGCAAAGGGAGTGAGCGGACCGGGCAGGTGGACGACGACGGGCATCAGGCCGGCCCGACCACCGCCGCCTTCACGCAGGTGACGGCGGGGCAGGCCCTGGGCCAGCAGCTTCCAGCTCTTCCCCGCGTCGCGCGAGCCGTAGACCTTGCCGCTGCGCGTCCCGAAGTAGACGCCGGCGGGATCGCGGGTGTCCGTGGCGAGGCCGTCGCGCAGGACCGTCTCGAACGCGTCCTTCTGGGGGAGCCCTCGCGAAAGCGCCTGCCAGGAGGCGCCCGCGTTGCGCGTGCGGTAGACCCGCAGGCGTCCGTCGGGCGGGCAGCGGAACTCGTCCGACTCGAGGGGGACGATGTACACCGTCTCCGGCTCGTGGGGGTGGATGGCCATGCCGAAGCCGAAGTCCGAGGGGACGCCGTTCGCGATGTCCTTCCAGACGTCGCCTCCGTCGTCGCTGCGGTAGAGCCCCCAGTGGTTCTGCAGGAAGAAGCGGTCGGGCCGCGAGGGGTGGCGCACCACCTTGTGCACGCACTGGCCGAACTCGGGGTGCTTGTCGGGCAGGAACTCCGCGCGGACCCCCTTGTTGCTGGACCGCCAGGAGCGGCCCCCGTCGTTCGTGAGGTAGACGCCGCCCGTGGAGATAGCGACCAGCATGCGGTTCTTGTCCTGCGGGTGGGGCAGGATCGTGTGGAGGCAGAGCCCGCCTCCGCCCGGGTTCCACTTCGCGCGGTGGGGGTGCTCGTGGAGGCCGCGTACGAGCGACCAGGTCTCCCCGGCGTCGCGCGACTCGAAGAGCGAGGCGGGCTCCACCCCGCAATAGAGCACGGCCGGCTCGCTCGCGCGCCCGGGCGTGATCTGCCAGATCTGCTTCAGGGCGAGACCGGTGTCCGCGGGGAACTTCACGTTCGCGGCCTTGGGATTCGTCCAGGTCCGGCCGAAGTCGTCGCTGCGGCGCAGCACGGAGCCCCAGTGCATGCTCGAGGTGCTCGCCCACAGCCGGGGCCGGCCCGCGCGGTCGTCGTAGGCCATCGCGTAGACGGCCTGCCCCGGGAACAGGGGGCCGCCCTGGTCCCAGGACGCTCCGCGTCCGCGCAGGAGAAAGCCTCCCTTCATCGTACCCACGAGGACGAGGCTGTCCCCCTTTTTCACCGTGAGCTGGCGCGTGGCCGGCATCAATGACCTCCGTCGGCGTTCAACCGCGTGGCGACGCTCCGGGAACGCACGAGAACGAAGTTAGCATGCGGCTCCGGACCCCGCCATGGGCCACCGCTCATGGCGCCGCGCGTCCCCGCTCGAGGTCGAGAAGGAGCACGTCGGGGTCGGCAAAGAGCCTCCCCGGCAGGTCCACGGTGCCCACGCCCCGGGACACGAACACCTCCGCCGAGTTGAAGCGCTCGAACCCGGACGGGAAGCGGCGGCACATGGCACCCTTGGGGAGGACGATCGGCCCCCAGGGGGCCGCGAGCTGGCCGCCGTGGGTGTGCCCGCAGACGTAGAGGTCGAAGTGATGGGCCGCGGCGGAGAGCAGGCCGTCCGGGCTGTGGCAAAGGACGATGCGGAAGCGGGCCTCCGTGACCTGCCCGAACGCGAGCCCGGCGTCGCAGTCGCCGGTCCAGGGATCGTCCAGCCCCACGACCACGATGTCGCTCCAGGGCGGGGGGAGGCGGACGACCTGGTTGACGAGGACCCGCGCGCCCCCTTCCTCGAGGGCCCGGACGATCAGGTCGTCCCGAGTCCACAGGTCGTGGTTCCCCAGCACGGCCAATCTCGTGGGCGCGCCCAGGGCGTCGACGAGGCGGGTGAGGCGCTCCAGCACGTCCGGCGTCGCCTCGAGGTAGACGTAGTCCCCTCCCAGAAGAAGAACGTCGGGACGCGCCGCCCTCACGATCTCGATCAAGCGGTCGTGAAGGGAGGCGGGCGTGGTGGGCCCCACATGGAGGTCCGACATGAACGCGATGCGACAGCGGGGTCCGTCGCCGGCCGGTATTTCGACCGTCCGTCGGATCTCCCGGATGGCGGAATGGCCGGGGACGAGGCTCCAGAGGCGGGCCGGCCAGTCGCCCGCGTACAGCACGGCGAGCACGGATTCCATCAAGCCGCGCAGGGGGGCGTAGCGGCGTCCCCGTCCGCGGCTGCGCAGCTTCACCCTCACGAGTGTAGCAGCGCCTCGTTGACAGCCGACGGGACCTGCTGTCATAGTCCCCGCGTCGTCAGGGTGCCTCCCGTTTCGGGAGGGTAATAGGGAAGCAGGTTCAAAGCCTGCGCGGTCCCGCCACTGTAGCCGGCGAGCCCGCCCCCTCGGGCGCATGTGATGCGCCGCCACTCGGGGAAACCCGGGGAAGGTCGGGGGACGGGGCGACGACCCGGAAGCCAGGAAACCTGCCCTGACCGTTTGGACCTCGAGGCTTCTCGCGTGAAGGAGCTGCTGACCACTCGCGAACAGCCTCCGCAAGGAGGTTTCGTGCGCACCCTCTCCCTCGTTCTCGCCCTGCTCGTCTCGTCCCCGGCCTTCGCTCAAGGAACGGGATCCCTCTCCGGCTTCATCCGCACCGGGGACGGCCAGCCGTTGTCCCATCTCGCACTCACCCTCAGGGGCCCGAACGGGTCGCAGACGGTCCTGACCGGACCAAGCGGACGCTACAACGCCACCGACCTCGCCCCGGGGGAGTACGCTCTCTCGCTCGACACGCCCGGCTTCGTGCTGTCTCCCGGACCCCGCGTCGAGGTTGGTGTGGGGGAGGCAACGCTCGACCTCGCCCTCGCTCCCGCCCCGGTGCGCGAGCAGGTGGTGGTCACCGCCACCCGGACGGAGACGGCCGCGTCCACGGTGGGGGTCACCGTTTCCACGCTCGACCGGGAGCGCATCGTCGAGCGCGCGGCTTCCGCGTCCCTCGACCTCCTGCAGGACATGCCCGGGATCGCCACCGCCCGCGCCGGCGGCATCGGCGCCCAGGCTTCGGCCTTCGTCCGCGGCGGCGAGTCGCGCTTCGCGCGCATCATGGTGGACGGCGTGGCCCTGAACGAGCCCGGGGGAGCGTTCGACTTCGGCACCTCCCTGCCCCTGGAGCTGGGCCGGGTGGAAGTGGTGCGGGGGGCCGCGAGCAGCCTCTACGGCACGGACGCGCTCGCGGGAGTGATCCAGGTCCTGACCCGGCGCGCGACCCCCGGCGAGCGGCCGGGCGTGCGCCTCGAGGCGGATGGGGGAAGCTTCGACTGGTGGCACTTCCAGGGGGCCACGTCGGGCGCCTCCGGCCGCTTCGACTGGAATGCAGGCCTGCTGCGTCTCGATACGAACAACCAGGAGCCGAACAACGCGTTCGGAGAAACCGCGGGGGCGGCTGCTCTCGGCGTGCGCCTCTCCGACGCCGCCCGCCTCCGCTTCGTCTTGCGCGCCGCGGGCAGTGACCTCGGGACGCCGGGGCAGACCGCCTTCGGGAGGCCGGACCTCGACGCCTCCATCGAGCGCGACGACCTGGCCCTGGCCGGCCAGCTCAAGGTGTCGAGCGGGCGCTTCGCCCACGGTTTCCAGGCCGGCTACGCGCGCACCAAGCAGCTCTCGCTGAACCCGATCGACTCCGGGCCCTACGTGCCGGAGTACGGGGGCGCGACCGGCTTTCCCCTCTCGGACTTCACGGACCCGGCCGGATTCCAGAACCTGACCTCCCGGCTTTCCTTCTCTTATCAAGGGGAGACGCAGCTCGGGCGCCGCCACCTGCTCACCGCGGGGGCCGAGCTCGAGCACGAGGCGGGGGCGCTGGGGAGCCGCTCGGAGCCGCTGCTCGAGCCGAGCCGGACCAACTTCGGCTTCTACGTGCAGGACCGGCTGCTCGTGGGGGACCGGCTGGACCTGACCTTCGGCGGGCGTATCGAGAACAACGGGAGCTTCGGGACCTGGATGGTGCCGAGGGCCGCGCTCGCCCTCCGACTGCGGGGGGGCGACAACTCGACGATCCTGCGGGCGAGCGCGGGGGGTGGGATCAAGGAGCCGAGCTTCTTCGAGTCCTACGGCGTTTCCTTCTACGCACGGGGCAACCCCGACCTCGACCCGGAGCGGAGCCGCACCGTGGACGGGGGGCTCGAGCAGCGCCTCTTCAAGAACCGCCTGCGCGTCCAGGTGACTGGCTACTACCACGACTACCGCGACCAGATCACGTACACGATCCTCGACTTCACGACGTTCGAAGGGACCTACACCAACCTCGAGCAGACCCGGGCAAGGGGCGTCGAGGTCGAGGTGGAGGGGCGGCCGCATCCCTGGCTCCAGCTCTTCGCCAGCTACACCTACCTCGACGGGGAGGTCCTCGCGAGCGGACGCGATTTCAACCCGATCTACGCGGAGGGTGAGGCGCTCTTGCGCCGGCCCGCGAACCAGGCCTCCTTCACCGCGTTCGCGAGCAACGACCGGGTCGGTTTCGGGGGGACGCTCGTGCTCGTGGGCGAGCGCGCGGACAGCGACTTCGTCGGCCTGAACCTCACCAGCAACCCCGGCTACCAGCGGCTGGACCTGCGCGGCCGCGTCCGGCTCTTCCGCGGCCTCGAAGCGTTCGTGATCGGGGAGAACGTGCTCGACGAGCAGTACCAGGAGGTGCTGGGGTATCCCGCGCTCGGCCGCTCCGTCCGCGGCGGCCTGCGCTTCCGTACGGGGGTGCGGCCGTGAGGCTTCGGCGTCGCCGCCGATCGTGAAGGCCTGGCTGGCCTGGAGCAGCGGGAAGGACAGCGCCTGGGCGCTCCACGTGCTGCGCTCGTCCGCGGAGGTGGAGGTCGTCGCCCTCCTCACCACGGTCAACGAGGTCTACGACCGCGTGGCCATGCACGGCGTCCGCCGCTCGCTGCTCCAGGCCCAGGCCGACAGCCTGGGCCTGCCCCTCGTGGTCGCTCCCCTCCCGCACCCGTGCTCCAACGCCGTCTACGAAGCCGTCATGTCGGAGGCGGTTGGCCGGGCCCGCAACGAAGGGGTCGAGGCCTTCGCCTTCGGCGATCTCTTCCTGGAGGACATCCGCCGCTACCGCGAGGACCGCCTGGCCGGCACCGGCCTCCGGCCGCTCTTCCCGCTCTGGGGCCGTCCCACCGCCGCCCTCGCGGCGGAGATGATCGGGGGCGGGCTGCGCGCCCGCGTGGTGACGGTGGACCCGCGCCAACTGGCCCCCGCCTTCGCCGGCCGCGAGTTCGACCGCGACTTCCTGGGCGACCTCCCCGCCGGCGTCGACGCCTGCGGCGAGAACGGGGAGTTCCACACCTTCGCCTGGGATGGACCGATGTTCCACCGGTCCCTGGCTCTGCGCCCGGGCGCGGTGGTCGAGCGCGAGGGCTTCGTCTTCGCGGACTTCCTGCTCGCCGGTGACGCGTGAAGCGCGCTCTTCTCGTGTTGTGGGGGTGGGGGTTTGCCGTCGCCCCGTTCGCGGGGGCGGGCGATGCGCCCCGACGCGTCGCCTCGCTGAACCTCGCCTCCGACGAGATCCTGGTCGACATCCTGCCCCCGGACCGGCTGGTGGCGGTCACCCGCTGGGCGGACGACCCCGGCATGTCGAACGTCGCGGGGCGGGTCCCCGCGTCCGCCCTCCGCTTCCCCAAGGCCGACCTGGAGCGGCTGGTCGTCCTCCATCCCGACCTGGTCGTGGTCTCCGAGTACACCGACGCCGACTTCCTGCGCCTCGTCGAGAAGTCGGGGCTGCGCTACCACCGCATGCAGGGGCTGGAGTCGCTCGCCGGCATCCGGGCCGCCGTCCTCGATCTCGGGCGGGCGGCGGGTGCGACGGAAGGGGCGACCCGGCTCGTGGGCCGCTACGACGCGACTCTCGAGGACCTGAGCCGGAGGTTGCAGGAGGCGGAACGTCCGCGCGTCCTCTACTGGTCGAACCCGCACACCGCCGGCGCGGGGACCGCCATCGGCTCGCTCATCGAGGCATCGGGAGCGATGAACGTGGGCCGGGAGCTGGGTCTCACCGGCATCCTCCCCCTCAGCGCCGAGCAGGCCTTCCTGGCCGAGCCGGACTTCGTCCTCGTCGGCCGCTGGGAGGGATCGGTCGCCGCCCTCGAGGAGCACCCCCTCCTGAAGCAGCTGCGCGCCGTGCGCGACAAGCGCGTCGTGGAGATGCCCACCGCACTCCTCGTCACCCTCAGCCACTACGCCGCGGACGCGTGCTGGTGGCTGGCCTCGGCCCTCCACCCCGACCGCGTCCCCCGCGGCCGCCCGTGAGCGACGCCTCCCGCCGGAAGGCCGCGTGGATCGCCCTCGCCCTCCTCCTCCCCGCGGCGCTCCTCGTCGCCGCCTCGGCGGGAAGCGTCTCCTTGCCCACGGCGGGCGTCCTGGGATCGCTCCTCGGGCGGCCGGACGCCCTCCCTCCCACGAGCGAGGTCATCCTCTGGTCGGTCCGATTGCCCCGAGTGCTGCTCGCCGCCCTCGTCGGGGGCGGCCTCGCGGTGGTGGGGGCGACCCTGCAGTCGCTCTTCCGCAACCCCATGGCCGACGCCGGCCTCCTCGGGGTGAGCCCGGGCGCTGCGTTAGGCGCCGTCCTGGCCGTGAACATGGGCTGGGCCCATCGGACCTTCCTCGCCCTGCCCCTCACCGCCTTCCTGGGCTCCCTCCTCGCGATGCTCGCCATCTACCTGCTCGCCCACGCGGGCGGCCGCCCCTCCCTGCACGGCCTCCTCCTCACCGGCCTCGCGGTGTCCGCGCTGGCTTCCGCCGCTACCTCCGCCCTCCTCGTGGCCACCGAGGAGTTCCGCGTGCGAACGGTCCTCTTCTGGCTGGCGGGCGGGCTCGAAGGTCGCGGGTGGGAGCACGTCCGGCTGGGCGCCCTGTTCGTCCTCATCGGCTCCGGACTGCTATGGCTCCTCGCCCGGCCGCTGGACGTGCTGTCGCTGGGCGAGGAGGAGGCGGCCTCCCTCAGCCTGCCCGTGCACACGACTCGGATGGCCTTCTTCCTGCTCGCTTCGCTCGTGGCGGGACCCGCCACCGCCCTCGCGGGATCGGTGCCGTTCGTGGGTCTCGTCGCCCCGCACGCGCTGCGCCCGCTGGTGGGGCCGGTGGCGCGGCGCCTGCTGCCCGCTTCGTTCCTGGCCGGGGCCATCCTCGTGGTGGTGGCGGACGTCCTCTCCCGGTCCGTGAGCGACCGGTTGGACCTGCCCCTGGGCTCGGTCACCGCGTTCGTGGGCGCTCCCTATTTCCTGTTCGCGCTGCGGAAGCAGGAGGGGAACCCGTGACCCCGCTTCTCGAAGCGCGGGACCTCGTGGTGACGCGGGGCCGCCGCACCGTCCTCGACGGCGTGAGCCTCGAGCTTCTCCCCGGAGACGCCCTCGCCCTCGTCGGACCCAACGCCGCGGGCAAGTCGACGCTCGTGCGGACGCTCGCGGGGCTCCTGCCCGCCCTCCGGGGCGAGGTTCTTCTCGAGTCACGACCGCTCGCCGCCTGGAGCCGTGACGCGGTGGCGCGCCGCCTCGCGGTGGTCGCTCCCGAGGACGAGGGGCCGCTCCTGCTCACGGTGGCGGACCGGGTGGCCCTGGGCCGTTACCCACACCGCGGCCCGCTGCGGCCGTTCACCGACGAGGACGAGGCAGCGGTGGGGCGGGCGCTGCGCACCACCGGCATCGAGCATCTGGCCGCGCGGAGGCTGGGCACGCTCTCCGCGGGCGAGCGGCAGCTCGTGCTGCTGGCGCGGGGTCTCGCCCAGGAGCCCCGCCTCCTCCTCCTGGACGAGCCGGCGGCGCACCTGGACGTGGGCCACCAGCTCGCCCTTTTCCGCGCCCTGGACGGGGTGCGCGAGGGGGGCGTGGCCGTGCTCGCCGTGATCCACGACCTGCCCCGGGCGGCCGCCTGGGCCCGCCGGATGGTCCTCCTGCACGGGGGGCGCGTCGCCGCGGAGGGCACGCCCGAGGCCGTCCTGGGCAGCGAGGCCGCGGAGGAGGCCTTTTCCGTGAGGATACGGAGCTTCGATCTGCCCGGGGAGCCGGGCCGCGTCTATCGCTTCGAGGAGAGGCGGGAAAAGGCCGAGTGACCCCCGTCACGCCGGCCCTCCCCGGGGGGCTCCGCCCGGGACCCCGCGTGCTATCATCGACGTCTTGCGGGAGGCGGAGGAATGGCTTTCTTCGATCTAGACCCTCTGCTGGAAGCCATGCTGGACGCGGCGCCCGGCATCTCGGACCTGAACCTGTCCGTGGGGCGGCCCCCGCAGGTCGAGGTGGATGGCCACCTCCAGGCCGTGAGCTTCGCCGGCATCGAGCGCCTGCTCCCCTACCAGACCGAGCTCATCGCCATGCGGCTGGTCGGGGGCAAGCGCGACCTCGTGGACAAGCTGGCCCGCACGGGCTCGGTCGACCTCTCCTACAGCCTCTCCCGCCGCACGCGTTTCCGCGTCAACGTCTTCTCGCAACGCGGCACCTACTCGATCGTCCTGCGCGTCATCCCCAACAAGATTCCCACGATCGAAGAGCTGGGCCTCCCCCCGCAGCTCAACGACATCACCCGGGAGCGCAACGGGATCGTCCTCGTCACCGGTCCTACCGGCTCCGGCAAGTCGACCACCCTCGCCGGCATCATCAACCGGATGAACAAGGACAACGCCTTCCACATCATCACCATCGAGGACCCCATCGAGTACCTGCATCCCCACATCAAGTGCACGATCAACCAGCGGGAGGTCGGCTTCGACACCCAGACCTTCGCCCTCGCCCTGCGCGCCGCCCTCCGCCAGGCGCCCAAGGTGATCCTGGTGGGCGAGATGCGCGACGTGGAGACGATCTCCATCGCCCTCGAGGCCTCGGAGACGGGCCACCTCGTGCTCTCCACCCTCCACACCATCGACGCCTCCAAGACCATCGACCGCATCGTGGGCGTCTTCCCCAAGAACGAGGAGCGCCAGATCCGCACCCGCTTCTCGCAGTCCTTCAAGTGGATCGTGAGCCAGCGCCTCGTCCCCAAGGCGGGGGGAGGGCGCAAGGCGCTGTGCGAGATCCTCCGCTCGAACTCGCGCACCCGCGAGTACATCCAGGAGGGGGAACGCGAGGGCAAGAGCCTGATGGATGCGATCGAGGACGGCGCGCTCGAGGGCATGCAGAGCTTCGACCAGGAGCTCGAGAAGTGCATCAACAACGGCGAGCTCGAGAGGGAGACCGCGCTCTCTTACGCGACCAACCGCGCGAACCTCCAGATCCGCCTGGACACCCAGGGCGTGGGCGCGGAGGAGAAGGTGAAGGCGGCCTCCGTGAAGATGGCCGCCCCTCCTCCCGCCCCCCGAAAGCCGGCTCCCGCCGCGGGGGCGACGCCCCACCGCTCGGACTCCGAGTTCGAAGACCTGATCGAGAGGTAGAGCGTGCAGGCCAACTGTCCGCAGTGCTCCCAGAAGATCGCGATCGACGACTCGAAGGTCCCGGACCGCCCTTTCAGCGTTCGCTGCCCCAAGTGCCAGAACGTGGTGAAGCTGCCGGGCAAGAGCGGCGCAGATACGGGATCGATGGCCGCGGCCGTTCCTTCTCCCGCGCCCGCCCCCGCCGCCGCGCCCGTCGTTCCGCCGGAGCCGGCCCGACCCGCCGCGGGCCTCGCGGGCCTGACCGACGAGGTGCGAGCCCAGCTCATGGCCCAGCTCAAGCGCGAGATGAACACCGGGGGCGAGGAGGGAGGCGTCGAGAAGGCCCTCGTGGTCTTCCCCGACCCTGCCCAGGCCGTGGGCATCAGCCAGACCTTGACCCGGATCGGGTACGCGGTGGAGACCGTCGAGGACTTCGACGAGGGGGCGCGCCAGCTCGAGCAGGGCGCCTACGCGGTCGTGGCCACCGCGCGCGTCGGGGCCACCCCCGGCAAGCCCGAGAGCCTGTACCTGCGCATGCTCCGCCTCAGCCCGGAGGCGCGGCGGCGGGTCTTCGTGATCCTGGTGGGCGACGAGTTCCGGAGCGGCGACAGCACGCAGGGATTTGCGACCATAGCCGATCTGGTGCTCCACGCCAAGGACGCGCCCACGGCCGACGGCTACATCAAGGCCTACCAGACCGCGCGCCGTCGCCTCTTCCAGCCCATGGAAGAGGCGCGCAAGCGCGTGGAGACCGCGGTCATCTAGCTCGCTCGCGCCCGGCGACGGGGGCGCGGTTCGGCTCAGCCCGAGAAAACAGTCGTCCCGTCAGGGGCCGGGGACGGGTCGCCACCGATCGCGGGTGATGCTGAACATCACCGCGTCGTGCCACCGCCCGTGCACGAGCAGGCGGTCGTGGAGGATTCCCTCCCGAGTCGCGCCCGCGGCCGCGGCCGCGCGCTGGCTCCGCTCGTTGCCCACCGCGCAGACGATCTCGAGGCGAGCCAGGTCCGTGTTTCCGAAAGCCCAGTCCGCCAGCTTCCCCACCGCGGTACGCGCAACCCCTCGCCCCGCCGCCGAAGTGCGCACCCAGTAGCCCAGGTTGCCGAAGCGGTGGAGCCGATTGATCTGGTTGATCCCGCAACCACCCAGGAAGCGGCCATCCGTGTCGTCGACGATGGCGAAGTGGTAGTCCGTACCCTGCGCGGCCAGGGCCTGACGCGAAGCCGTCCATTCACGGGCCTCGGTCGCCGCGTAGTCCGGGTGGCACCAGGGCATCCAGACCGACAGCTCGGCCATGGACTCGCGGACGGCCGCGTAGAGCGCCTCCGCATCGTCCGCTTCGTAGCCCCGGAGGCGGCACCCGGTCATGCTCTCGCGGGGATGCGCTACTTCCGCCCCGCGGCCGGCAGGTAGCTCTCCTTCAGGTAGTCGCGCACCATGCGGATCGCGCTGAAGGGCGCGACCACCGACTCGATCGAGGCTTTCATGGTCTGGATCCAGAGTCGGGGCAGGCCCGACTCGTCGCGCGCGAAGAAACGGGGCACCACCTCTTCCGATAGTACGCGAGCGAGCGACTCCGCGTCGCTCTGGTCCTGCACCGCGGTGTCCGGGTCGACGCTGCCGTCGCCGATGGCCCACCCGTTGTCGCCGCGGAAGCCCTCCGCCCACCAGCCGTCGAGGATGCTCACGTTGACCCCGCCGTTGACGGGCACCTTCTGGCCGCTGGTACCGCTCGCCTCCTGCGGCCGACGCGGGTTGTTGAGCCAGGCGTCGCAGCCCTGCACCATGGCCCGCCCGATCTCGATGTCGTAGTCCTCCAGGAAGACGAGCTTGCCCTGGAACTCCCCCTTGGTGAGGACGACGAGGCGGCGGATCACCTCCTGGCCCTCGCGGTCCGCGGGATGGGCCTTGCCCGCGAAGAGGAGCTGCACGGGACGGTCGGGGTCGGCGAGGAGCGTGCGCAGGCGGTCCAGGTCGGAGAGGATCAGGAAGGCCCGCTTGTAGGTGGCGAAACGGCGGGCGAAGCCGATGGTGAGGGCGTGGGGGTCGAGCAGCCCTTCCACCATCCGGAGCTCGTCGGGGGAAGAGCCGTGGCGGGCCGACTGCTGGCGCACGCGCTCGCGTACGAAGCGGATGAGCCGCTCCTTCTGCGACCGGTGGGCCGCCCACAGACCAGCGTCGGGAACGTCGCGGATGCGCGTCCAGAACTCGGGCTCCAGGAGGTGCTGCTCCCAGTGCGGATCGACGTGCTGCGCGTAGAAAGCCCTCATCTCCGGCCCGATCCAGCTCTCGGTGTGGACGCCGTTGGTGATGGCGCCCACCGGGTCCTCCGGGGCGCCATCGAAGAGGTGCCGCCACATGGCGGAGGAGACCTTTGCGTGCAGCTTGCTCACGCCGTTCGTGCGCGAGGAGAGGCGGATGGCGAGGGCGGTCATGTTGAAGTTGCCGTTGTCGGACCCCAGGGCCAGCGCCTCGTCGGGGTCGCAGCCCACCTCACGGATCCAGAAGTCGAGGTAGCGGCGGACGAGCTTGCGGTCGAAGGTCTCGTTGCCGGCGGGGACGGGGGTGTGGGTGGTGAAGACGGTGTTGCGGGCCACCGTCTTCAAGGCATCGGCGAGGCCGTCTCCCTCGCGCACCCGCTCGCGCGCCCGCTCGAGGTTGAGGAAGGCGACGTGCCCCTCGTTCATGTGCCACACCGCGGGCTGGATGCCGAGGGCGACGAGCGCGCGCACGCCCCCCACCCCGAGCACGATCTCCTGACAGAGGCGCATCTCGCGCCCGCGCACGTAGAGGACGCCGGTGATGGGGCGGTCCGCGGGGTCGTTGAGCGGGATGTCCGTGTCCAGCATGAGGACGCTCACCCGCCCCACCTGCGCCTTCCACACCGCGGCCTGGACCACCCGGCCCGGGAGGTCGACGGGAACGGTGAGCACCCCGCCCCCGGGCGACTGCACGGGAAGGATGGGCAGGCGCGCGAAGTCGTAGTCGGGATAGATGTGCTGCTGGAAGCCGTCCGCGTCCACGGTCTGTCGGAAATAGCCGGAGCGGTAGAGCAGGCCCACCCCCACCAGGGGCAGCCCGAGGTCGCTCGCCGCCTTGCAGTGGTCGCCGGCGAGGACGCCCAGGCCCCCCGAGTACACGCCCAGCGACTCGTGGATCCCGAACTCCATCGAGAAGTAGCCCACGGGGCCGGGCAGGTCCAGGCCGGCCTCCGCCACCCAGCGCGGGCGCGAGCGGTACTCGTCGAGGGCCTGGATCACGGTGTCGTAGGTGCGACGGAACTCGGGATCGGAGAGGAGGCGCATCCATTGGCGCGGCTCCACGTTGATCAGCAGCTGCACCGGGTTGTGGTAGCGCCGCCAGTGCTCGGGGTCGATCCAGGCGAACAGGCGGGTGCACATCGGCGACCACCCCCACCAGAGGTCGTAGGCGAGGTCGCGCAGCCGTTCCACGCTGGGGGGAAGCTCGATGTCGGCCGTGTGCAGGGTGCGGATATCCATCGCTCGAATTCGTTCCTTGGGATGCGGGAGGGTTGGCGGGACGGATTATAGCAGGCCGCGCTTCAGCCGCCCGCGGATTCCACGTAGTGCTTGATGAGCACGCGCCCCTCTCCCTCCACGTGCGTCAGCTCCACGCCGAAGAGGCCGGGGGGGCCCGCCTCGCGCACCACCAGCCCCGTCCCCGCCACCACCTCCTCGCTCCCGGGCAGCCGGAAGGCGAACTGCACGTCGTCGCCGACGCGCAGGCCCTGCCCCGACTCCACGAGCATCCCGTTCACGCTCAGGTTGAGCGCGTTCACGAGAAAGATCCGACCCGCGAGCTCGAAGCGGGAGTCGATCTGCACGTGGACGCCGAAGCGCGCGGCCCGGCGCAGGGGAACGTGGATGAGCCGCTCGAGGCGGTCGTCCCAGTCCGCCCCGGGGGGGAGGCGGAGGATCGCGTTCGCCCCCGCCTCCAGCAGTGCGATCTCCGAGGGATCGAAGTCGCCGCGGGCGAGGGCGACGATGGAGACCCCGCGGGTGAGGGGGTCCTGCCGGAGCTGGGCGACGAGGGCGGGAGCGTTGGGCACGCGCTGGTCGACCACCAGAATGTCGGGCCGACCTCCCGAGGCGAGGTGCCGCGCCTCGTCCACGGAAGCGGCCGCGTACCGCTCGACGTTCTGGCGCCAGAGCACGGTCTCCGCGAGCTCCGCGTCGAGCGGCTCCGGGGCGACGATGAGGGCGGTGAGCGGCATGCGGCGTCAGGCCCCGTCCAGCTCCCGCAGCCAGGCCGCCTTGCTCGCGTCGCTGGGCATGCGCCAGTCCCCCCGCGGCGAGAGGCTCACCGATCCCACCTTGGGCCCGTCCGGCATCACCGACCGCTTGAACTGATTGTCGAAGAACCGCTCGACGAACACGCGCAGCCAGCGCTTGAGCTCGGCCGCCGGGTAGCGGGAGGCGAAGGCCTGCTCGGCCAGGAAGAGGATCTTCCGCGGCCCCGCCCCCAGGCGCAGCAGGCAGTAGAGGAAGAAGTCGTGCAGCTCGTAGGGGCCGATGATCTCCTCGGTGCGGTGACCGGGGGTGCCTCCCGCGGCCGCGGGGACGAGCTCGGGAGAGACGGGAGTGGCCAGCACCTCGCGCAGCACGTCCCGCTCCACCGGGGTCGACTGGTGGTCCGCCACCCAGGCCACGAGCTTGCGCACCAGGGTCTTGGGCACCCCCGCGTTCACGTTGTACATCGCCATGTGGTCCCCGGCGAACGTGCAGAAACCGAGGGCGAGCTCGGAGAGGTCGCCCGTCCCCACCACGAGGCCGCCTTCCTTGTTGGCGAGGTCCATGAGCACCTGCGTCCGCTCGCGCGCCTGCAGGTTCTGGTAGGTGACGCTCGAGCGGTCTTCGGGATCGAGGCCGATGTCCTGGATGTGCCGGGTGCAGGCGGCGCGGATGTCGATCTCCCGCAGCTCGACCCGCGCGGCGGCGGCGAGGCGCCGCGCGCTCAGGAGCGTGCGGTCGCTGGTGCCGAAGCCGGGCATGGTGACGGCGAGGACGTCCGTCCGCGGCCGCTTCAGGAGGTCGAGGGTGCCGGTGGCCACGAGGAGGGCGAGGGTGGAGTCGAGACCGCCGGAGAGGCCGAGCACCGGGCGCTTCAGGCCGGTGTGCTCGAGGCGGCGGGCGAGCCCCGCGGTCTGGATGGAGAACACCTCGCGGCAGCGCTCGTCGAGGGTCGCGGGGTCCGAGGGGACGAAGGGGAACGGGTCGAGGGGTCGGGCCAGCTTGCCCGGCAAGGGCGAGGGGATGGGCTGGAGAGCAACCCGGCGGTAGGCCTCGGGGGCGCCCGCCCCGTCGGAGAACGACGTCTGCCGGGCCCGCTCCACGCGCAGCCGCTCCGTATCGACGTCGGCCACGATCAGCTCGCCCTCGCGGCGGAAGCGCTCGCCCTCGGCGAGGAGCGTCGCGTTCTCCGCGATCAGCAAGTGGCCGTCGAAGACGAGGTCGGTGGTGCTCTCGTGCACCCCCGCGTTGGCGTAGGCGTAGGCGCTGAGCGTGCGCCCCGACTGCTGGCGCACCAGGTCCCGCCGGTAGTCCGCCTTGGCCACGACGTCGTTGGACGCGGACAGGTTCAGGATGACGGTGGCCCCGGCCACCGCGTGGGCGCTGCTGGGGGGAACCGGCGCCCAGAGGTCTTCACACACCTCGACGGCCAGGGTCACCCCCGGGTCGTCGCCGAGCGCGAACAGCAGGTCGGTCCCGAAGGGCACCGTCGCCCCCAGGATCCGGACGTCGGTGAGGAGCGCCTCCGCGGCCGACGAGAACCAGCGTTCCTCGTAGTACTCCTGGTACCCGGGCAGGTACGTCTTGGGCACGACCCCGAGGACCTTGCCCGACTGCAGCACGGCCGCCGCGTTGAACAGCCGGCCCGCCTGGGCCACGGGCAGGCCCACCGCCAGCACCATCGGCGTGTCTTTCGTCTGGCGCAGGACCCGCTCGAGGGCCTTCTCCGCCCCCCCGACCAGTGTGGTCAGGCTGAAGAAGAGGTCCCCGCAGGTGTACCCGGTGAGGCCGAGCTCGGGCAGGACCAGCACCTGGGCTCCGCGCTCCCGGGCCTTCACCACGAAGCCCACGATACGCTCCGCGTTCCGCTCCGGATCGGCGATCGCCACCGGCGGGCACGCGGCGGCGACGCGGAGGAAGCCGAAGGGCGCGGTGCTCACGAGATCAGGATACAACGCCGGGCCCGCCCTTTCAGGCTTCGGGGCCGGTCTCGACCTCTCGCCAGAACGCGCGCACGGCCTCGGCGAATGCCTCGGGGTTCTCACGGTGCGGGTGATGCCCCACTCCGGGCAGGGCCAGGAATCGCGCGCGCGGCAGCCCCTCCGCGAGCTCCCGGCCCGCCTCCACCGGGAAGTACCGCTCGCGCTCCCCGGTGATCACGAGGGCGGGGACCCGGATGGCGGCCAGCCGATGCCGCCCGTCGTACTCGAACAGGTCGCGCGTCCCCCGCACGAGCGCGCCTCGATCGGAGTCGCCGATGCGCTCCACGATCTCGTCGCGGTCGGGCGCGTCCATGCTCGCCAGGAAGTCGCGGTAGAAGTGCCGGACGTCGCGGGCCTCCGCCACCGCCCGGGCGAGGGCTTCGCCGTCGAGGGTGTCCCGGGCCGCGGCCCAGGTGGCCACGAGCACGAGGGACCGGAAGGCGTCGGGCTCCGCGGAGGCCACGAGCTGGGCGGCCACCCCGCTCAGGGAGGCGGCGACGAGGTGGGGCGGCTCGTCCGGCGACGCGGCCCGGCGCACCGCGAGCAGGTCCCGGGCATGGCGCTCGAGACCGTAATCGTCGAGGTTGCGGGCGGACTGCCCGTGGCCGCGCAGGTCGTAGGCGATGACCCGCCGGTCGCGCGCGAGCACGTCCACGACCCGGCTCCAGACACCGTGGTTGCCCCCGAGCCCGTGGGCGAGGAGGGCGGGGGTGGCCAGACCCGCGCCGCGCTCTTCGAGGTGGAGCCGGACGCCGTCGACCTCGATCTCTCGCCCCCTCAGGACTCCTCCCAAGCAAAAACGGGGGGTGCGCAAGCGCACCCCCCGCGAGGACAACGCCCTGGTCTAGAAGGTTACCTTGGCCGCGAGCTGGATGATACGCGCGCTCTGGTCGGGGCCGATCTGGGCGGCGCTGTCCGCCCCGAAGTTCAGCCTCGGGTTCGAGAGGTTCGTCTGGGGGACGAGCACGCCGTTCGTGAAGTTGTAGTAGGCCTGCTGCCGGGCGCTGACGTTCGTGTGGTTGAAGAGGTTGAAGCCTTCCCCGATGAGGTCGAGCTGCAGGCGCGATCCCAGGGGGATCCGCTTGGTCAGGCGGAAGTCGGTGTTGTACATGGTGGGCAGCCGCTCGCTGTTGCGGAACCCGGGCACGATGTCGTTGCTCGGGTTCTGGTCGCGGTTGACGTCGTTGCTGATCTTCCGGGTGTAGGGCAGCCCCGACTCGATGGTCCAGATCCAGCTCATCTGCCATCCGCCGAAAAGGGCTCGGGTCGCGCCCCCCGAGCTCTTGAAGTAGTCCATGTCCCAGACGCCGCTGAAGACCAGGCGGTGTCGCTGGTCGAGATCGCCGGGGGCGCGGTCGGCCTCGAAGTCGGCGGGGTTGGAGACGTACTTGGCGTCGTCCCCCGCGTTCCCGGGCACGACCGCGGTGGCGTCGGGCTTGGTGTCGGTGATCTTGCCCAGGGTGTAGGCGAGGTTGGCCTGCAGCCTTCCCCGCGAAGCGCTTCCGCAGCTCGACGGTCAGCCCGTTGTACTTCGACTCCGCCGTGCTCTCGAAGCGGAGGATGCGGGCGAAGTTGGTGAAGGGCCGGGCGGTGGGGAACTGCTGGATCGAGACCGAGCTCCCGCCGCCCACGGGAATGTCGGTGGCCACGGGCGTTCCGATGTTGAAGTCGCGGGTGCGCTGGAGCTTCCGCCCGGCCACGAAGAGGTAGCTCGACCGACACCGCGAAGTCCTCGCCGAGCTGCGCGCTCGATGCCGGCGCTCGCCTGGTGGACCTCGGGGTTCTCGTAGTCGGGATCGAAGAAGAAGATGCTGGGCACGGCGCCGGCCACCCCCGTAGGGGGCGCGCTGAGCTGGCGTCGGGTACTTCGGCACCAGGTTGCCGGTGAGCCGCACCGAGATCACGTTGATGCCGTTGTTGGAGTGGGCGGTGCCCACCATGATCGACGGGGTGCGGCCGTAGAAGAGCCCGTAGCCGCCGCGGACGACGGTCTTGCTGTTCGGGGTCCAGGCGAAGCCCAGCGCGGGGCGCGATGTTGTTCTTGTCGGTGTGGAGGAAGCTGGTGTCGATGCCCGGCGGCGGCGAGCTGCGGGTCGGGGTTCTGCGACCGGGGGCTGGGCGAAGGTCTGGAGGTCGTAGCGCAGGCCCAGGTTCAGGGTCAGCTTCCGGTTGAGCCTCCACTCGTCCTGGGCGAAGAACGCGAACTCGTTGATGTCGGGGTGCGTCTCCGCCCCCGTGGTGCCCGCGCCCGCGAAGTTCTGCTGGAAGAACTCGCCGGAGCCGTTCGGGACGCCGCGGTTGAAGCTGGCCAGGGACTGTGAAGGTGTAGGAGCCGCCGAAGAAGCCGGGGAAGAAGTTGAGGATGTTGTCGAGGTTGCAGTCCGCGCCCGACCTTGAGCGCGTGCGCGCCGCGGAGCCAGGTCACGGTGTCCGCGACCTGCAAGCGCTTGATCGTGGTCTCGCGCGGGCTGAAGTTGTTGCGGCCGAAGGTGAGCACGCGCTGGCCCGCTCTGGCTCGACGATCGTCTCCGGGTCGTTGGTGTTGGCCTGGCCGGGCTCCTGGTCCGGGCGTACTGGAAGCGGAGCTCGTTGAAGAGGCGTCGGGCTGAACACGGAGGTCAGCGACGCGTTGACGCGTGCGCGTGCTGCACCAGGCTGTCGCCGGTGTGCTCGATCGGCGTTGGTCGCGCCCGCTGTTCTCGTTGTTCCCGCCCGTGAAGTTCTGGTGGTTGTAGCGGACGCGAGAGGCGGTGGCGTCGGGTCGATCTGCCAGTCCACCTTGGCCAGGAACACGTCCTGGTCGCGCGTGCAGCTCGTAGCTCGTCGGCCTTGGCTCTGCACGGTGGCGAGGCCGGCCTGGGTGTCGGGGTCGGTCGGCAGTGTTGGCGGGCAGGGTCAGGACGACCGTCGTTCGGGATCGTGCTGTCGCTGGCCGTCGTAGGAGAAGAAGAAGAACGCCTTGTCCTTGACGATCGGTCCGCCCAGGGAGCCGCCGAACTGGTTGATGTGGAAGGCGGAGCGGGGCCGGATGGGCGACGCGATCTTGTTGGCGTAGCTGTTGGCGTTCAGGTCCTTGTCGCGGTAGAACTCGAAGGCCGAGCCGTGGAAGTCGTTCGTGCCCGACTTCGTGACCACGTTGATGACCGCGCCGCCCGCGCGGCCGTACTCCGCGGAGTAGGCGTTGCGGTTGACCTGGAACTCCTGCACCGCGTCCTGGCTGAACTGGTAGGGCGCGCGGCCGGAGCCGGTGCGGCCCAGGGTCTGGCCGAAGAAGGTGTTGTTGTTGTCGGCGCCGTCGATGACCAGGCTGTTCAGCGTCCCGCGCTGGCCGGCGAAGCTGATGTCGCCGCCGCGCGTGTCGCGCGTCACGCCCGGGGTGGTGAGCACGAAGTCGATGAAGTTGCGGCCGTTCACCGGGAGGTTGCGTCACCGACCGCTCGTTCACGGTGGAGGACTGCTGGGTGCGATCGGTCTCGATGATCGGGCGTCTCCGCCTCCACCGTCACCGTCTCCTCGGCTCCCGCGACCTTGAGGGTGAGGTCGATGGTGAGAATCTGGCCGATGCGTCAGCTCCACGTTCCGGCCGCTTCAGGCCGGCGAAGCCCGGCAGGGCCGCCGCCAGCTCGTACACCCCCACGGGGAGAAGAGGGGCCCGATAGAGGCCCAGGGAGTCGGAGTGGGTCTCGCGGACCACGCCCGTCTTCTGGTTGCGGATGGTCACGGTCACCCCCGGCAGGACGGCCCCGGACTCGTCGGTCACGGTCCCCTGGATGGCGCCTCCCGGATGGGACTGGGCGAGGGCGGGTCCGGGCAGCGCCAGGCCCCCCGCAAGACAGAGGAGGACAAATACGGCCTTCAAGATCCTCGGCATCAAGATCTCCCTTCGAATCGGCTCACGCAACAGAGGGCGCGGCGGAACAAGGACGATGGGGGCAGCCTGTGACGATTATGTGGCGGAGCCTAGTCCAGCCCGCGACGGGCTGTCAACGTGATAGCGCCACGTGAAAGCGCTCTCGGCCGCGCGTACTAAGATGCGCTCTCCATGAGCGCGTCTCTCCTGGCCTGGATCGCCGCCGCTTCCCCGCTCTGGGGACCGCTCGTGCCCGGACCCCACGGCGTCGGCTTCGACGTCTCGATCGTCCGAGACGAATCGCGCCGGCTCGACGGCGGTCCACGCCCCCTGCAGATCGTGGTCTGGTATCCGGCGGCGCCGGTCCCGGGGTCCGAGCCCGTCTCCTTCGGCGCATACGCCCGCCTCGCGGACGAAGAGCGCCCCGACGCGAAGCCCGGCGAGCGGCCGCCCTCCGCCCCGGACGCGGGCGCGGAGCGGGAGCGCCTGATGCGGGCGAGGATGGCGGGGGTGCAAAACGCACCCGTCACTCGCGGCCGGTTTCCCCTGATCGTGATCGCCCAGGGCAACGGCCAGTCGGCCCAGCATCAAGCCGTTCTCGCCGAGTACCTGGCCAGCCACGGCTACGTCGTGGCCACGAGCCCCGCCCCCCTGCGGCTCGGAGCAAGGATGGAATCCGAAGCGGACGTCCTCCCCGTCGCGCAGGAGCAGGCGCGGGACCTCCGATTCGTGGCCGAGGAGGTCGCCCGTCGCCCGTCCGTCGGCGGCACGGCGCCCGCGCTCGTGGGTCACAGCTTCGGAGCCCGCGCCGCGCTCCTCGCCGCCGCCGCCCTTCCCCCCTCCGCTCTCGTGAGCCTGGACGGCGGGATCGGCAGCAGCGCGGCGAAGGATTGGCTCTCCGGCGACAAGACCTTCGACCCCGCCGCCTTCCGCGTTCCCCTCCTGCACTTCTACGAGGAGGTCGACGACTTCATGACCCCCGACCTCGCGCTCCTCCGCTCGCTCGACCATGCGGATCGGATCCTCGTCCGCGTGGAAGGGCTGGCGCACCGGTATTTCACGAGCCTCGGCTGGGCCTCCGCCGTGTTCCCCGCCCAGGGCGACCCCGACCCGCGGCGCGCGGAGCGCTGTGCGGCGGTGGCCGAAACCACGCGCCTCTTCCTCGACGCGCGCGTGAAGGCGAGAGCGGAAGCGGCGCAGGCCCTGGCGCACCGGCCCGACGACGACCTCCTGCGCTTCACTCGCCTGCCCGCCCGCGCGGAAGGTGAGCCCGCTCACCCCCACCCTTGACCCACCCGACGGGCAGGAGTACTTTAGCGATCAATCGGGATGGAGTTGCGGCGATTGCTCGCGTGCCCCGCCCGGGCGCACGTCGTCTGACGAGCCGCCCTCTCAGGTCCTTCCAGGACAATCGAGCGCGTTGACGTCCCCCTCGAACGTTTCCGAGGCGTCCGGGAAGGGGAGCACATGATCCTCAATGAACAAGGGAGCGTGCTGCACGATCTCAACGACCGCCGGCCGCGACCGGTGAGCCCCCATCCCCGCGAGCCGGGCCGATCGCGCACGATCGTGATCCGCCAGGGGGGAACCGTCTGGCAGTCGCTGGCCTTCCTCTGCCTCTGCCTGCTGCTCCTGGCCCTGGTGATGATGGGACACTTCGCCCTGCGGGGCCTGGACGCGCGGAACCAGGAAGCATCCGCGACCATGGCCCGGGTGGAGCGGAGGATCCAGCAGCTCGAATCGGGAATGTCCTACGACTCGAAGCGGCGCCTCCTGCTCCTGGGCATGCGCAACCGCATCCTCAAGACGAACCCCAAGGTGAGCCTGACCGACGCCTACTACTATGCCCGGCTCGCGCTCGAGGCCTGCGAGAAGTACCCCGCGGTCGATCCCCTCCTGCTCCTGGCCATCGGCATCGTGGAGAGCGGGTACGACCCGCTCGCCACCAGCCACGCGGACGCGCGAGGCCTCTACCAGATCTGGCCCTCCACCGGACGCCTTCTCGTGCGCTCCCTGGGCTGGAACTACGACGACACCACGCTCTACGATCCCCAGAAGAACACGGAGGCGGCCGCGCTCTACCTCGACATCCTGTTCTCCACCTACAGCGATCCCCAGATGGTGCTGGCCGAGTACAACGGGGGCCCCCTCAACGCCGGCTTCTTCCGGGCGGGGGCGGGCGCGCTCGCCGCGGAAACGCGCAGCTACGTGCCGCGCGTGCTCGAGCTGCACGCGCTGCTCAAGGAGGAGTTCGACAAGGGGATGGACCCCCAGCCCGAGGTCAGCCATCGGGACGCCCAACGCGACGGAAAGACGCTCGTGGGCAGCATGGCCGCGGCGAGGGTCCCGGCACCGGGCGCGGGAGCGGGGCCGCGCCCGTCCCGAAGCACGAAATGCGCTGATCCCCGCGTCTTCCTCAGCGCTGGAACGAATACGAGAGCTTCACGAAGAACTGGCGGCTCGTCTGGTCGAGCCCGCCCGTCGGCGGCCGCTCCTGATCGTCGCCGTAGCCGAGGAAGAACGCGGTCTGCCAGTTGATCCGGTAGCTCAGGAGCGCGGAGCCCGAGAAGCTCGCCTCGTGGGCCACCACCGGCCTCGGGTAGAGCGACGGGTCCCGGGTCGTCTCCACGTACTGCCCGATGAGGCGGACGAACAGGCGTGACGTGAAGTTGTAGGTGGCCTTGAGGCGCTGGACCTGGGCGGTGAAGAGCCGCCCCTGGCCGAGGCTCGGGTCGTCCACGTCGAGCCAGCTCAGCTCGCTCACCGCGTCCAGCGTCAGGTGGTCGGTGGGACGGACGGTGAGGGTCAGGAGCAGGTCGGCCCCCGTTCCCACCCGCACGCCCACGAGGTCGACGTCCTCGCCCACGAATCCCGAGAGGGCGACCTGGGGGAAGAGGCGACCCGGATCGACCTGGAACCGGAAGGGGGCGCGGGTCAGCGAGAGAAGGACGCCGCTCGTCCTCTCGCGCTCGACGTCGAGGCCGACGAAGCCCTGCAGGTTCTTCCTTCCCTGGAACTGCACGCCCGGCTCGACCCGCTCGCGGATCGGATTGTGCTCCCGATCCTCGGAGTACTCCGCCACCACGTAGGGCCGCAGGCGGCTGAAGAAGTCGTCCCGGTAGAGCGTGTAGCCGACGTCCAGGTAGCCGTCGAGGTAGCCGACCTGGGGGACGAAGCCCTCGTCCGCCCGAAAGAAGTCCCCGAAGTCGCGGTAGCGGATGAAGGTGTCGACGGTCGGAGTCTGGCGAAGCCAGCTCACGAGGAGAGCCCGCGAGGCCAGGCGGCTCCCGTCCCATTCCGGCGAGAGATCGGGCCGGTCGGGCGTCTGGGTCCGGCTGATCAGGAACTGGCCCGTCACCCGGTCCCGCTGGTTGGGCCGCCACTGGAAGTCGGGACCGAAGACACGGTTGTAGCCGCCCCCGTCCGCCTCGTCGATCTCGCGGCCGGTGTAGAGCAGCCCCACGAACGAGTTGCCGAAGTCGCGGCGCAGCCGGCCCACCCCGACCAGCGAGCGGTAGTCCTGCGGGGCGAGGCTCGACTCCGTGGGACCGGGGATCACGACGCTCCCCCCGCCCCGATCCTGGGCGGCGAGCAGCGTGTAGGAGGTGCTCCCGAGCTTGCCGGTGGCCCGCGCGCCCCATCGGGGGGACGTGATCGTGCGCGTGTAGACGGCGAGGATGGGAGTGTGGAAGAGGTCGACGCCCTCCAGGAAGAAGGGCCGCTTCTCCGGGTAGAAGAGCGCGAAGCGGTTGTTGACCGTGATCTGGGCCACGTCGGCCTCGATCTGGGAGAAGTCGGGGTTGATCGTGGCGTCGAGGGCGGTGGCCGCGCCCGGCGTCCATTTCACGTCCAGGCCGACCTCGACGTCCCGCTCGCCGGGGCCCAGGGGCGCGCCCGGTACGGGGGCCTCGGCCACGTCCTGTCCGGTCGCGTAGGGGGCCAGGACCAGGTGTCCCGAGGAAGGCAGCCCCGTGATCCCGCGGAGCTCGTGCAGGTGGCAGATGAAGCAGTTGGAGCCGGCGGGATAGGGACTGCTGAAGATCCCGTACCGGAAGTCGCGCGGGTAGTTCCGCCAGATGCGCACGCCCCAGCTCTGGGGGTCGGCGCGCGGGTAGCGCAGGGTGGAGAACGGTATGCGCATCTCGAACTGCCAGCCCCGGTCCGTGATCCGGGCCGCGGTGGCGTAGTAGAAGTCCGGGGTGAAGTCCTCCTCCGAGTTGGCGTCGTTGAAGATCGCGTCGCCCTGGATGCCCCGGGGATTCACGCGGAACTCGAAAGCGGCGCGCCGGTCGTTCCGGGTGTCGAGGAAGACGGCCACGTTGTCCTGGTTCGCGAACACGGTGTCCCGGTCCACGTAGGGGGCGCGGATCTTCGCCGGCTCGGGATCGTCGCAGACCACGGCGACGTAGAAGGCGTGCGCGTCGTACATCAGGAAGGCGCGGGTCTCCACGAGGGGGGCCCGGTTGTCGCCGAACGTGATGTCCCAGAAGCGGGTGATCACGGCCGCGGCCTTCCACGCCGGCTCGCCGAGGTCGCCGTCGATCGTGACGGGTTCGGACGTGCGCGGCAGCGCGAGCGGGGCGACCACGGGAAGGGGGTCGGCCGCCCGGGCCAGGGAGCACCCCAGGGCGAAGAGGACGCCCGCCGCGAGGAGGCGGGTCAGGCCGCCACCTTGTTTCCCCACCACCACAGGAGCGGCACGAGCACGATCATGGACAACGCCATGGCGGTGACGCTCGGGGGCGGGGGCCCGAACACGTTGGCCAGGTAGAGACCCGCGGCGAAGTGCCCGAGGAACATCGTCACCTCCCTCTGTTGCTACAATCATCGCCCCGCGGAGGTCGTCTCATGGTCATCCCCGTCGGCGACGCCCCCAACACCCGCGGCGCCGCCCCCGTCACCTACGCGCTCATCGCGGTCAACGTGGCGATCTACCTGCTCGTCTCGCTTCCCCTGAGCGCGAGGCGCCCCGACCCCCGGGACCCCGAGCTGCGAGAGTACGTCGAGGTGATGTCCGACGCCATGGGCGGCCGTATCTCCCCCGCCGATCTGCTGCAGCGGACGACCGCCTACGACCTGTTCGTCTTCACCCACGGCTACCGCCCGGCGCGACCCTCCCCCGCCGACCTGCTGCTCTGCATGTTCCTCCACGCCGGCTTCCTCCACGTCGCCGGCAACATGCTCTTCCTCTGGATCTACGGCGACAACGTGGAGAAGCACATGGGGTCGGCGCGTTACCTCTTCTGGTACCTGGCCACGGGCGCGGTCGCCACCCTCTGCCACTCGTTCTTCGCGTCGGGCTCCGAGGTCCCGCTGGTGGGAGCGTCGGGCGCGATCTCGGGGATCCTGGGCTTCTACTTCGTCTGGTTCCCGCGGAACATCGTGCGCCTGCTCCTCCTCTTCCCGCCCTTCATCATGCAGGTGTTCGAAGTGCCGGCGCGGATGGTGCTCGGCATCTACCTGTTCGTGGACAACCTGCTCCCCTACATCCTGATCCGGGGCGGGGACGGAGTGGCCCACGGCGCGCACATCGGCGGCTTCGTGGCCGGGCTGGCCGTGGCCTGGATCCACGACCAGCGCGTCCTGCACAAGGAGCCGATTCTCGGGGCGGGAGCCTCGGAGCCGGAGCCTCCCCTCCTGCACGAGGCGATCCGGCGCGGCCGGCTGGAGGAAGCGGCCGACGCCTACCGATCGCTCTCGCCTCCGGAGGCTCGAGGTGCGCTCTCCGCGGAGGAAGCGGTGGAGGTCGCACGCTGGCTGCGGCAAGAGGGCCGGTCCGACGAGGCGCTCGTCCTGCTGCGGCGCACCGTGCGCGACGTGCAAGCGGGGCCGGGGCTCGCCGAGGCTTACGCGCTCGCCGGGCTCATCCTGCTCGAGGATCAGCACGATCCCGCCGCCGCCTACCAGTACCTGCTGACCGCGCTCGAGCTGGACCCAGAGCCGGCGACGGCGGAGGAGGTGCGCGGTGCCTTGCGGCGCATCGACCGCCTCCAGGTCCGCAACATCGGGAGCCTGCACCGCCCCCACTCCTGGTAGCGGGTGGGCGCGGGCTTCAGATCCCCCCGAGGAACTCCAGGATCGCGCGGCGCGCGAGCTGCTCGCCCACGCTCCCGGGTCGCATGTCGAAGGCGTGCTCGCCGAACGGCACGCACACCTGGCGCACCCGCCCCCCCGCCGCCACGAGCTCGGCGGCAAGGAGCACGGAGTGCAGGCATTCCACGATCGGGTCGCTCGCCCCGTGCAGCAGCAGGGTCGGGGGCAGGGGCCTTCCGTCCACCCAGCTCCGCGGGCTGGCGAGCCGGTAGGTTTCCCACCGGCGATCCGGCGGGCCGCCCAGGTACAGCGCGAGAGACTCGTTCCCCCGGATCACATCGGGCCGCATGGGATTCGCATAGCCGTAGACGAGGTCGGCGGGAGCGTAGAGCGCGATCACTCCCTGGACGGGCGCCTCCTCCGTCGCGCACGACGGGGGGATGCGTGCGTCACCGGTGGAATAGGCGGCGACGAGCGCGATCTGCCCTCCCGCGGAGCGGCCGAGAAGCGCCCCCCGAACGGGATCGAGGTCCAGCTCCGCCGCCCGCGCCCGCAGCCGTCCGAGCAGGCATTTCAGGTCCGCCACCGCCTCGGGGAAGGGATGCTCCGGGGCCAACCCGTACTCCACGTCGAACACCGTGTAGCCGGCGCCGGCGAGCGCGCGCGAGATGTGCGCCCCCTGGCCCCTCTCCCCGCCCCTCCAGCTGCCCCCGTGCACGGCCACCACGAAGGGATGGGGACCCGCTCCTACGCCGGAGAACACGTCCCCCCGGAGCGGGCGCGCCCGTGCTCCATCCAGCACCAGGTCCCGCTGCTCGCGTACGGCGGGCGTGCGGGGGCCGAGGACGTACTCGCGGAGCGAGAAGGGAAGCCCGAGCCGGTGGAGCGCCATCCACTGCGCGGAAAAGGGCAGGAGGCCGACGAGCGCGGCGGGCACGGCGAGAACCCCGACCACGCGCCTCGGAGCCCCCGGACCACGAGCCAGCACGAGGGCGGCCACGGCCACGGCGGTCGTCAGCAGGCTCGTCTCGCGCAGCGCGAGCCGCGCGATCCACATCCCGCGCGTGAGTATGGGGGCACAGGTCAGGACGGCGGCCACGGCGGCCAGGACCGCGAGGAAGACGGCGACCCGGGAGCGCATCGGCGGGGAGCATAATCAATGTTGTCCGGACGTACGAACGGGAATATCTGCAGGCCTCTCCGAGCTGCTGCTCTTCCCATTCCGGACAGAGTAGGGGCGCGATGCCGTAACATCGTCCCATGACCGGCTCGGTGCCGAACGGCGACGATCCCGCGGTCGTGTCCGCCTTCGACGAGCTGCCCCTCTGGTCCGCGCCGTTCGGGCTGCGGCTGCTCGAGACGGTGCATCTCGCGACGGGCATGACCGTGCTGGACGTGGGGTTCGGCACCGGCTTCCCCCTCCTCGAGCTGGCTCGGCGCCTGGGGCCGTCGGCGCGCGTCTACGGGGTCGACCCCTGGGGGGCGGGGGCGGCGCGGGCGAGGGAGAAGGCGCAGACGTACGGGCTGGAGAACGTCCTCCTCCTGCGGGCGGTGGCGGAACGCGTGCCCCTGGCCTCGGCGAGCGTGGACCTCGTTCTCTCGAACAACGGACTGAACAACGTGCAGGACGTCGCGGCCGCCCTCGCGGAATGCCGGAGGGTCTCGAGGCCGGGGGCGCAGATGGTCCTCACCCAGAACCTGCCGGAGACCATGCGCGCGTTCTACGAGGTCTACGAGAACGTGCTCCGCGAGTGCCGACTCGAGTCGTCGGTGCCCATGCTGCGCCGCCACATCCACGCCAAGCGCCGCCCACTCGAGGAAGTCCGCACGCTCGTGGCCGCCGCCGGCTTCGAGACGGTGAAGATCAGCGAGGGCTCGTTCTCCCTCCGCTTCCTCGACGGGACCGCCCTGCTCTCCCACTTCTTCGTCCGCCTGGGCTTCCTGGAGTCGTGGCGCGCGGTTCCGCCCGCACGAGAGGTCGAGCGCGTGTTCGCGCTGCTCGAGCAGCGACTGAACGAGTTCGCGAGAAGGCGGGGGGAGCTTCGGCTGGACGTGCCGTTCGCCTGCCTGGACTGCCGGGCGCGGCCCTGAGAGATCGCGGGCGAGGAGCCCGCGGGGTTCAGCGGACCGGGTGCCGACTGCGCGCGGGGGCGGGGACCGGCGCGGGGGCCCGCGCCTCGGCCAGGATCTCGCCGATACCCATGACGGGCAGGAGCACGGCGAACAGCATCGGCCAGGCGGGAAGCGCGTGCCCGCCGCCGGTGGCCACGCACTGGAGCGGCCCGCCGGGGGCGGCGTGTATCGCGCAGACGGCGGCGATCGGGAGCCACGTCAGCGTCGCAGCCACCGAGGTCTTTCGCAGGAACTTCATGGCGTCCCCCCGAGGAAGAAAGAACGCGTCGGCGCCTGGTTGGGTCACCGCGCGCTCCGTAGTACAGCAAGGGAGATGCCGGCGCCGCTCGAGGGCCCGCGGTCATTAGAATCAACGTGATCGCGGCGACCGCCGCGGCGGCCCGCCGTGTCCAGAACGGTCCGGGTTTCGGCCCTCCTGTCAGTTTTTGGACGCGGTCCGGCCCTTCGCCCAAAGGCGCAGGGCCCGCACGAGAAGGCCGGCGGCCAGCCAGGCCGAGATCGCGGCTAGGGGAAAGGCCACGAGGGCCGGCCAGAGCGCCGCCACCACCGCGGTGACGAGCAGGAACAGGCCGGACGCCCCCATGACCTGCGCCTCCGCGGGGCCGAGCAGCCGCCGGTTGGTGAGGGCGGCCCCCACCGCGCGCCCGAGGCGAAGCGCTCCCGCCGCCGCCCGTCCCGCGCTTCCCCCCGTCCGGCCGTGGCGTTCCGTGGGCAGCGACGAGGGCGCGCGCCGCAGGCGGCGGCGGCTGAGGACGATCTCCGTCGACTGCTCGAGATCCCGTCGGTACATCTCTTCCATCGCGCGCGCGAACCCCTCGTCCTCCACCGCCACGTCCAGCTCGCAGTTGCCGAGCCAGCTCGCGAGGTTCAGGTTGGTGGAGCCCACGCGTGCCCAGCGCGAGTCGGCCACCGCCGTCTTCGCGTGGAGCATGGAGCCGTTCCACTCGAAGACGCGCACCCCTGCTTCCAGCAGCGAGCGATAGCCCGCTCGCGAGAGGGGACGCAGGAGGGCGACGTCCCCCGCGTCGGGAACGAGGAGCCGGACGTCCACCCCGTCGCGCGCGGCCGCGGCCAGCGCCTGCACGTAGGGGGCGATGCCCACGAAGTAGGCGTCGGTCAGCCACAGGGTCTTCCGCGCCACCGCCGCGATGAGCTGGTCCAGCCGGTAGAGCCCCGCGGTGTTCGGAGTGGCCGCCACCACCCGAAGCGCGACCTCGCCCGCGGCGCCGATCGCGTCGCGGCTCGGAACCTCGTCCGCGGGCAGCGGCTCGCCCAGGCCCGCCCACATGTCCGCGAAGGCCTGCTCCACGTCGGCCAGCGCCGGCCCCCGCACCGCCACCCCCGTGTCCCGCCAGGGGGCGAGGCCGCGCTCGGGATAACCCGCCCACATCTGGCCCACGCAGAGCCCGGTGACGAAGCCGACCGTCCCGTCCACCGCCAGCATCTTCCGGTGGTCGCGGCTGAGCCAGCCGAAGGGGCTGTCGAGCTGCGGAGGGTTGAAGGTGCGCACCTCCACCCCCGCCTGCCGCAGGCTGCGCCAGAGCCGGCGCGAACCCGTGCGCAGCCCGCCCAGCCAGTCGTGGATGAGGCGGACGCGGACCCCCGCGCTCGCCCTGGCGCAGAGCGCGTCCGCGAAGCGACGGCCGGTGGCGTCGTCGTGGACGATGTAGTTCTCGAAGTGAACCCAGCGGCGGGCCGCGTCGATCGCCTCGAGCCAGGCGGGATAGTTCTCGGCGCCGTCCTTGAGCAGCCGGACCTCGTTGCCGGGCACGAGGGGCGCCCCCGCGGCGCGGGAGAAGGCCTGCTCGGCCAGCGAGCGCTCGGGACGGGCGACCGGCACCAGCGCCGTGGGAGGCGGCGCGGCCGCGGCGGAGCTCGAGAGTTCCCCTTCTACCGGCGTTTGCGGATCTCCTCGAGGAGGCGCGGGTTCACGGGGACGCCCGCCTTCTCCGCGAGCCGGACCTCGCTCGCCGCCTCCTCCGCCCGGCCGGTCAGCATCAGGACCACGGCCAGGTTGTTGTGGGCGTCGCCGGAGCCGGGGTCGGCGAGGAGCGCGGCCCGGAACTCGCGCTCCGCATCGGGCAGGGAGCCGGACTGGAAGTAGGCGTTCCCGAGCGCGAGCGACAGCAGGGCCGGCGGCCGCGTGACGTCGCCCTTCTGCCATCGCTCCAGCTCGTGAAGCTGCTGCTCGAGCACGTGGGCCCGGGACGAGCCCGTGCCCGGTCGCGGCGCGTCGGAGCCCGGCATCCCCCGCTCCAGCACCGACTGCTCGACGTGCCGGCTGCTCTCCAGAGAACGGAGGGCCTCGCGGACCTCGGCGATCTCGCGCTCCAGCCGCTTCCGCGCTTCGGCTTGCTCCGCCTCCGAGAGCGTGGAGGCGCAGCGAAAGGCCTCCCGGCCGTCGAGGTAGGCCTCGACCGCCTCGCGGTACCGCTTGAGGGCCATGAGGGCCTGGCCCCGCGCGTAGTGGGCGAGGACCAGGCGGGGGTCGAGCCGGCCCGCCTGCTCCAGCGCGGGAAGCGCCTCTTCCCAGCGTTCGGCGAGGACGCTCGTCGCGCCCGCCTGGTAGAGGCTCAGGGCTTCCTCGCGCCGCTCGGCGGCCGCGGGGGGACAAGTCTCCGGCGACTGCGCCTGGGCGCGAGGGAGGCCCACCGCGCAGGCCAGGACCCCGCCCAGGAGGACCGGATTCACGACGGCCTGCACGTTGAATGTATTCATCCGCGCGTCGCCGGTCGGGAAGCGCGGGAAGCATAACAGGAGGGAAACCCCGGGGCACGTCGTCGGTGCCCCGGGGTCTGTTCGTCTCTAGAAGCGGAGCCGAAGCCCGAGCTGGGCGAGACGCTGCTCGCCCTGCAGGGGATCGCCCGCGTACGTGGTGGCCCCGCCGAAGTTGGTGGCGGCCAGGCTCCCCACGTAGCCCGCGGGGTTCTTGGCGTTGAAGACGTTGAAGACCTCGCCCACGATCTCGACGCCCGCGCTCTTGCCGAGCTTGAAGGTCTTGGCGGCCCGAAGATCGAGCTGCGAGAACGAGCTCCCCCGTCCCGCGTTCACCTCGCTCACCCCCGGAGGCAGGTCGACTACGAAGCCGTCCCCGTTCAGGTCCCGTCCCGCATAGATGAGGTAGGGCGTGGCCGAGCGGTAGCGGAAGAGACCGGCGAGGAGGAAGCTGTGGGGCAGGCTCCAGGTGGCGCCGAGGGTCACCCGGTGGCGGGCGTCGGTGTTGAGGGGCCCGACGCAGGCGGCGCAGAGCGGGTCCAGCGGGTCGACGGACACGTCGCGGCCCACGCGGAGGTCGGGCTGGTAGTTGAGGTTGGTCAGCCGGAACTCGTCCGCCCCCGAGAGCGTGTTACCGCGGATCCGGGAGAGCGTGTAGAAGCCCTGGAGGGTCAGCTTGTCCGAGACGCGGGCGCGCACGCCGAGGTTGCCCCCGTCGTAGTCGCCCGCCCCCTTGCCGTACCAGAGGCGGAAGTTGCCGAACTGCGGGAAGCGCGGCTGGCCCGACGAGGTGAGGGTGTTGATCCGGAAGCGGAAGGGGAGGTCCCGGTAGTCGACGGTCACGAAGTCGACGCTCACGCTCAGCCCGCGCGCCACCTCCGCGGAGAAGCCCAGCGAGCCCTGCCGGCTGTAGGGAGTGGCCAGGGTCGGCGACGCCACTTCGTTAGGCGGGTTCGCGGCGAGGCCCGGGAGCTGGTTGGGGGGCAGGGGCTGCCCGGGCTGGAAGAACGTCCCGTCGGGGTTGCGGATCCCGTTCGCGTCGCGGTTCTGGTAGGCGAGGCCGAAGTTGGTCTCGACCGCGATGGAAGGGAAGAGGATGGTGGCGTTCGTGTAGGGAAAGTCGTAGTAGAGGCCCCACCCGCCACGGAGGAAGGCCTTGCCGTCGCCCTTGAGGTCCCAGGAGAAGCCGACCCGGGGCCCCCAGTTGTTCCGGTCGTTCTCGAGGACGCCGCCCTTCCCGCCCTGGAAGTCCTGGAGGTAGCTCTCGTCGTACTGGGTCTGGGTGGAGAGCGTCTGCCAGATCGGGTTCGAGCGCTGGTCGAGGTCGAAGCCGGTCCAGAGGTCGTAGCGCACCCCCAGGTTCAGGACGAAACGGCGGCCCACGTGGAAATCGTCCTGGACGTAGACGCTGTACTGGTTGACGGGGGTGGAGAAGAGCGAGCTCCCCCCGTTCTGCGTGATGTCGGTGACGGGGGAGCCGATCCGGTCCTCGAGGAGGAGGAACTGGGGCGCGTCGACACCGCTGTCGGCGCTGCCTCCGAGCGACGGCTCGTGGACGAAGTTCAGGCCCATCTTGAAGTCGTGCCGGCGGCCGCCGAGGGTGCGCGAGAAGGTGAAATCGTCGTGGAACTGGTACTTGGTCTGGAAGGTGGTCTGGGGCGTGTTGGGGTTCTGGCCGGTGTGGACCCCGGAGGGATAGGCGACGTAGGGATTCGTCGAGTCGGCGCTGATCAGGTTCTCGAAACGCGAGTATTGGAACGAGAATTCGTTCAGGGAGCCGTTGCCCAGCTGGGTGGTGTGGCCCACGAGGAGGGAGCGATACTTGTTCGTGAGCGTGCCCAGGGAATCGGGAGTGGCCTGGGGGCTGGCCCCGTACTTGTCGGTGTTCTTCTGGTAGCCGAAGCGCACCTGCAGGAACTGGCGGGGGGTGAGGTTGGCGGTGACCTTGCCCCCCACGAGCTCGTCGTTGAAGGGGATGGGGATGGTCTTTCCATCCTCGGTCGGGATGAGCCCGTCCGTGTCCACCGTGTAGTTGTTGTCCCGCTTCGTCTTTTCGTAGCTCCCGAAGAAATGCACCTTGTCCTTCACGATGGGCCCGCCGAGAGAGGCCCCGTACTGCCACCGGCGGTAGGGCTGCTTGCCGATGCCCGTGGCCTTCTCCGTCTCCGTCTCGGAGTTGAGGGCGTCGTCGCGGAAGAATCCGAAGCCGCCGCCGTGGAGCTCGTTGGTGCCGGTCTTGGTGACCACGGTGAGGACCCCCCCGGTGGAGCGCCCGAACTCGGCCTTGTATTGCTGGGTCTGGATCTTGAACTCCTGGACGTTCTCCACCGAGTAGTTCTGCAGCGCGCCCCCGATGGTGTCGTCGGTGTTGTCGCCTCCGTCCACGACGTAGTTCACGTTGCGCCCGATGCCGCCGTTGAGCGCGATCGTGAGCTGCCCGGGCTTGGTGGGATCGGAGTTGTAGTCGAGCGAGGTGCCGGGAGCGAGGATGCCGAGGTTGGCGAACTGCCGCCCGTTCAGGGGGAGGTTCTCCAGCTCCTTCTGGCTCACCACCGCTCCAATGGCGGGCTCCGACTGCACCACCGGGACCTCGGCGGTGACGGTGACTGCCTCTTCCACCGAGGCCACGTCGAGGTGCACGTCGAACGTGTGGGCGCTCGCCACGTTGACGACCACCCCCCGCTGCTCGACGGTCTTGAAGCCCACGAGCTTGACCGTCACGTCGTAGGTCCCCGCGGGCAGGGCCGCGAAGCGGAACGCTCCGTCGGATTCCGTGGACACGGTGCGGGTGAACCCCCTCTCGGGGGCGGTCGCGGTCACGGAGGCGCCGGATACGGGAGAGCCGGACGCGTCCACGACGCGGCCGGCGAGGGAGCCCGCGGACGTCTGGGCGTGCGCCGTGCTCGCGAGCACCGCGAGCACGAGCAGAGCGAAGCCTCGGCCGAACCATCCTGCGATCTTCATCTGTCTTCTCCTTCTAGCCCCACAGTGCGTCGAGGTCGAGACCGGGATGTCCAATTCCTTGATGCGTCAACCTTTCTCTCGACACTGTGACGATACGCAGATGAAAATCAACAAGTTGCCCCAAGCGATTGGACGGGGGCGCGCGACGGCGGGGACGGTGCTGGTCGCGCTCGTCACGCTCGTCGCGTGCCGGGCGAGCGGCCCTCCGCCTTCCGTGCTTCTCGTCACGATCGACACCTTGCGCGCCGACCGCGTGGGCACCTACGGCGCGCGCGACGTGCGCACGCCCACCCTCGACGCGCTGGCCGCGCGCGGCGTCCTCTTCGAGGAAGCGCTCTCCTCCGTGCCCCTCACGCTTCCCTCGCACTCCACGATCCTCTCCGGCCTGGAGCCGCCCCGGCACGGCGTGCGCGACAACGGAACGTACGTGTTCCCGGAGGCGCGGGAGACGATCGCCACCCGCCTCCGCGCGCGCGGATACGCGACCGCCGCCTTCGTGGGCGCCTACGTCCTCGACCGTCGCTTCGGCCTGCAGCGCGGGTTCGACGAGTACGACGACCGGATCGAGCGCCGGTCGGAAGGGACGAGCGTGCTCGAGTCGGAGCGGAAGGGCGAGGCGGTGGTGGAGTCCGCGCGAGGCTGGCTCGCCCAGGCCCGGACGCCGTTCCTCGCCTGGGTCCACCTCTACGATCCCCACGCGCCCTACGATCCGCCTTCCCCCTTCCGCGAGGAGTACGCGGGCCGTCCCTACGACGGCGAGGTCGCCCACGTGGATGCGTGCCTCCGCCCGCTCCTCGAGGCCGCGGAGGCGGCGGCGAAAGGCCGCCTCGTCGTGGCCGTCACCGCCGACCACGGGGAGGCGCTGGAGGAGCACGGCGAGCCCACCCACGGCTTCTTCGTGTATCAGCCGACCTTGCGGGTCCCCCTCATCCTCGCGGGGCCGGGGTTGCCGCGGGGCGAGCGCCGGCCCGCACCGGCCCGCACCGCCGACGTCACCCCGACGCTGCTGGCCCTCGTCGGCCTCGAGGTCCCGGCGGGCCTCGACGGGAAGAACCTGCTCGCGGGCCCGCGCCCCCGCGAGTCCTACGCGGAGACGCTCTATCCGCGGACCTTCGGCTGGGCCCCGCTCTTCTCCTATCGGCTCGGCTCCCTGAAGCTCGTCGACGCGCCGCGGCCCGAGCTCTACGACCTCGGCGCGGACCCGGGCGAGTCCGCCAATCTCGCCGATCGACGGCCCGAGGACGTCGCGCGCCTGCGGCAGGCCCTGGCCGCCTTCCGGGGGAACGACTCTCCCGGCGCTCCGGCCACGCTCGCCCTCGAGGTCGCGGAGCGACTCCGCGCTCTCGGCTATGCCGGCGCCGCCCCGGCTCCTCCGCCCGTTCCCGGCGAGGATCTGGTCGATCCCAAGGACGCGCTCCCCGCGTTCCGCGAGTTCGAGCGGGCGAGCTGGGCCGAGGCCCGCGGCGACCTCCCCGCCGCCCTCGAGGGCTATCGCCGGCTGCTGGCGCGCGAGCCGGGCAATCCCGTCTTCCGCCGGGGCCTGGCCGCGGCGCTGCGCCGGGCGGGAAAGAGCGACGAGGCCGCGCGCGTCGCCTCCGCTTTCGGCGAGGACGCGGTCCTCGTGCACGAGCGGGCCCTCGCTCTGGCCGGAGCGGGCCGCACCCTGGAGGCGATCCGCAGCGAAGCCCACGCGATCGCCCTGAACCCGCAGCTGCCGGAGCCGTACAACCACCTGGCCGTGCTCGAGGCGCAGAGAGGCCGGCCGCAGGACGCTCTCCGGGCGGTGGCGGAGGCCATCCGTCTCGACCCGAACAACGCGCAAGCCTGGAACAACCAGGGCAACGTGCTCCGGACGCTCGGGCAGCGGGGGGACGCGCAAGCGGCCTACCGCCGCGCGTCGGAGCTCGCGCCCGCCTACGTCGATCCGCTGAACGGGCTCGGGGTGCTGGCGGTGGAGGCGAACGACCTGGAAGCGGCGGCCGGGTTTTTCGCGCGCGTCCTCGCCGTCGATCCCCGGTACGGGGAGGCGAAGCTGAACCTGGCGGTGGTGGAGGCGACGCGCGGCCGGCCGGAGGCCGCGCGCGCGCTGGTCGAGGAGCTCCTGCGCGAGAGTCCGCCCCCGGCCCTGGGCCGCCGGGCGCAGGCGTTCCTGCGGACCCTCCCCCGCTGAAGGCGTTCCCCTTCCGTCCCGCGGACGGGCCGAACACGCTCGGCCCTCCGGATGCTTTCGCGGGAGAGGCGTGCTATCGTCCGGCAGTCGTTCCTACCTTCTTGCTGAGCGGCCGCCCCCCGGGGCCGCAGCAGCGGGCCGGAAACCCCGACGAGCCTTCCGCGATGCGTCCCGAGATCCTCACGGAGTTCGACGCGGCCCGGGAGACGCTGGAGTCACTCGCCGCCTTCTCGAGCCTCGACCGCGGGGCCGCGGGGACCTGGCTGCTGCAGGACACCGCGGCCATGCGCGTGTTCGGCGTGGAGACGCTCGTGCCGCGCTGGATCCGCCGTCCCCTCGGGGCCCTTCGGACCTACGAGGAAGCGCGGCGGGAGGCCACCCTCGCCGCGGAAGCCACTCGGGACCGTCTGGCTTCGATCGAGTCCTGCCTGTCGCGCGGGCGCGCCGAAGACGGCATCGGGAAGGATATGGCGGAGGCTCTCGAGCGGGAAGCGGCCCGGCTGCTCTGCTTCGAAGCCGATCTGCGCGACCGCCTCGCGGAGCCGGATGCCGAGCTCGTGGACAAGGCACGCGAGGGCATCACCCGCGTGCTCGAGGTGTCGCTCCCCATCCTCGCCCGGGCCACGGTGCGCTTCGCGGACATTGCACTCGACGGTGAGCCGCGCGACGCGCGGCGCGCCCTGAAGCACGTCGAGAGCTACCTCGGCCTGGTGGAGCGAGCCAACGCCGTCACCGGCGGCGTCGACGTGCCCGGGCTCCGCTACGAGTACCTGGCGGCCCTGCAGCGGCGGGCGGGTCCGGCACGGCGAGCCCGGCGCCCGAGCACCGAGCGGATGGTCACCCCCTGACGTTCCCCTTCAGCCCCGACTGATCTCGTTCGGCAGCTCGTCGCGATCCGCCCGGCCCTCGACGCGCGGGAAGTGGCGGGCCAGGATCTCGCCCGCGCGCTCGATGCCCTGGAGGAGCCCCTCGGTGAAGCGGCGGGCACGGAAGTCCGCTTCCATGGCCGCCGCCACTTCCTTCCAGAAGGACTCGCCGCAGAGCCGGTGCACGCCCTCGTCGCCGATGATCGCGAACGCCTGGGCCCGCGGGGAGAGATAGATGAGGATCCCGTTCCGCTCGGCGGTCTCGGCCATCCCCAGGCGGGCGAACGCCTCCGACGCCGCGCCCCGGGGGTCGCCTACCGGCTCGCTGGTGACGTGCACGCGGATCTCGCCCCGCGAGAGCGACTCCGCGCGTCGGATCGCGTCCACGATCCGCGCATCGTCCAGACGGTCGATCAGCACCTTGGGATCCATGGCTACCAGCTCCCGGAGGCCCCGCCGCCCCCGAAGGAGCCGCCGCCCCCGCTGAACCCGCCCCCGCCGAAGCCTCCGCCGCCCCCGCCGCCACCTCCGCCGAAGCCCCCTCCTCCGAAGCCGCCCCCGCCCCAGAAGGGACCGTTGCGGCCGTAGGTCCGGCTCCGATAGGAAGGCCCGCCCATCCGGGCCGTCCGGTTCGCCGAGGCCGCGGAGATGAACACCAGGAGCAGCACGAGGAAGATGAGGACGACGACGAGGGGCACGCTCCCCCCGTCCTGCGGACGGCGGGGACCGGCCTTGTACTCCCCGCGGGTGGCCGCGATCATCGCGTCGATGCCCGCGTCGAGCCCGCTCGCGGGGCGACCCGCCCGGAACTCGGGGGCCACCGTGTCCGCGATGATGCGTTTGGCGATCGCGTCGGGGAGCGCGCCCTCGAGGCCGTAGCCCACCTCGAGGCGCATCTTCCGGTCCTTCACGAAGACGAACAGGACCGCCCCGTTGTCGTTCTTCTTCTGGCCGACGCGCCACGCCTGGGCGGTGTTGACGGTGAAATCCTCCAGGGCGGCCCCTTCCGGGAGCTCCGGGAAGATCGCGACCACGAGCTGGGTGCTCGTCTCCTCCGCGAAGCGACGCAGCTTCTCGTTCATGCGCGCGGCCTCGTCTGCGGGGACGAGGTGCGCGTAGTCGTTGAAGAAGGCCGCGGGCGGAGGAGGAGTGCCCTCCGCCGCCCCGGCCGCGGCGGCGCGCGCGAGGAGCGCGACCGTCGCGACGAGGAGCCGCACGCGCCTACCGGACCGGGGCCGGAGCCGCGGTCGATGGCGGGGTGCCGAACTGGACCCGGGGCGCCGCCTCGGACCCGGCCGCGGCCTGGAAGTAGGCCTTCTCCCCGAAGCCGGTGAAGTTCGCGACGAGCGACGCCGGGAAGCGCAGGCGGGCCGTGTTGTAGGCCTGGGCCTTCTCGTTGTAGCGGCTCCGCTCCGCCTTGATCCCGTCCTCGATCGTACGGAGCTGCGCCTGCAGGTCCTGGAAGTTCTGGTTCGCCTTCAGCTCCGGATAGTTCTCGGACACGACGAGCAGTCGAGAGAGGGCGCTCGAGAGCGCGCCCTGGGCCTGCTCGAAGCGGGCGAGGGCGGCGGGATCACTGGTCAGGCTCTTGGGATCGAGCTTGACCTGGCCCACGCTCGCGCGCGCCTCCGTGACCGCGGTGAGCGTGGACTTCTCGAAGTTGGCCGCGCCCTGCACGGTGGCCACCAGGTTCGGGACGAGGTCGGCGCGCTTCTGGTAGGCCGCTTCCACCTGTCCCCATTGGGCGTCCGCGCCCTGGCCCAGTCCGACGAGGTTGTTGTAGATGCCCACCCCATACATCCCCACGGCGACGAGGGCCAGCACGATGACGACCAGGCAACCGAGTGCCTTCATGACGCCTCCTTGCGGATTCCGCCGGCCCGCCCCCGGCGGGCCGCTTCCCGGATGGGCGAACTCCAAGGATAGCGCGTCCGCCGAACCCTGACCACGGCTCCGCTCGTCAACCCCGCTTCGAGCGGGCGCTCCGCGAGGTCCGGGCATTCCTCGAGCCGCGCGAGGTCGAGGCCGCCCGTGATCTCGCGCGCGCGGGAAGGGTCGGCATGTCCAGCGCCTCGCTCCGGCGCCAGAGGCGATTGTGGTAGAGGAGCGGCGTATCGGCGGTGGTGGCGGCGAGGTCGATCACCTCCCCCACGAAGATCGAGTGGTCGCCGCCTTCGTATCGGTTCCACAGCCGGCAGTCCACCCACGACAGCACGCCCGGCAAGAGCGGGCTCCCGGTGGCGGCGGCCGCGGTTTCGATCCCCTCGAAACGGTCCTTGAGCCCGGGCACGAGGCCCGCGAAGCGCAGGCCGAACTCGAGCTGTCGGGCCCCCAGGACGTTGACCGCGAACACCCCGCTTCTCTCGATCACACCGTGGGTCACGGCCTTGCGGGCCAGGCAGACGAGGACGAGCGGCGGGTGGAGGCTGAGGCTGCTGAAGGAGCTCGCGGTCAGTCCGAAGCGCTGCCCCTCGTGGACGGTCGTCACCACCGTGACGCCGCTCGCGAACTGGGACAGGGCGTGCTTGAAGGCCTGGAGGTCGACGGCCATGCCTACTCGTGCAGGAAGCGCGCCCGGCACGCCGGGGGCCGCATCTTCGCGCCGGCCAGTCGCAGGGGAGGGGCCGCGGACGGAACCGCCGCGCCCACCCGGCGCGCGGCAAGGGCGAGGACGTCACGGGCCCGGCGCGCGTGCTGCGCCGCCGCCAGGTAGTCCCAGGCCCGCAAGGCGGCCTGGGCCCTCCCGGCCAGATCGTCGGCCACCTTCACGTGGTCGAGGACCTCGCCCTCGTCGCCGCTCGCCCGGATCGCACCCGCGATCGCGTTGGCCCAGTTGAGGTACCCGGCAGTTTCCCAGCGGTACATGTTGTCCCGGTCGAACTTTCCGAAGCCATTGCTGAGAGCGATGTCGTGCATCACGGTGTGGCTCTCGTCCCCGGCCCAGGCGAAGAAGAGGGCGCCCGCGGCCACGAAGTCGACCCCCATCTCCGCGTCGTAACCGTCGTGGGGGTGCGACATCCCGAGGTGATGGCCCACCTCGTGGACGCCGGTGGCGGTGAACCCGAAGCCCGCCTCCCGCACGTCGGCGCCGTCGAACATGAACACGTGGGACGGGGTTCCCGTCGCCCAGTCGTCGTCCGCGTAGCCGAGGAGGCCGTCGAGCCCGGGATCGTTCGTGTTGAAGGCAAAGATCGCCTCCACGTGATCGCCGGTCCCGTACTCGGGGACGTATTCGGAGAGGCGACGGCCGAAGTGGCAGAAGAGCTGTGCGAACGGGTCCCCGAAGGGTGTCCAGCAGGCCTGGTCGTCCGCCACCTTCCCCACGAAGATTTCGAAGGCGAGCCGGGCCGCGCCTTCGAGCGGATGGTCGCTCCGGCCCGTCTGCCAGCGGTAGTAGGGCTGGAAGCGACGCCACTGCTCGCGGGCGTAGCCGAGGTCGATGCGATCCTTCCCGCTCGTCCCCTCTTCACCCTCGAGCAGGGCCACGTGGGCCACCTTCGCTCCCCCCGCCTCCGGGGCGGTGACGAGCGGGTCGTAGAGCGGAGAGGTCGTGAAGAGGAGGTCGATCCCCACGAACCGCGCGAGGCGGCCCATGTCCTCGCCCAGGTGGTGGAGGTCGCGATAGCCGCCGGGTCGGTACTCCCAGATGGGCGGGATCCGGTAGTCCGGCACCTCGTCCCCGTCCAGGTCGGCGGTGTCGACGTCGTAGTTGCCCGCCCACGCCTCCGGCCCCGCCGAGAAGTCGTAGAACCAGCTCCGGCCGTAGCTCCCGCCCCAGGCCACCATCTTCCGCGAGTCGCGGAGCTGGCCGAAGTTGTAGCGGGTATCGGGATCCGGCTCGTCCGTCTTGGTGTAGACGTGGAACTGGAAGTCGTCGCGCCCGTACCAGTTCAGGAAGTACAGCGTGTATCCGCGGCCGCCGCTCGGATCCGCGTCGTTGTCCTCCAGCCACTTCTCGACCTGGGGACCGTCGACGTAGAGCACGGACGGGGCCACGTCGAGGACGTTCCTGTCCTGCTCGTTGTAGAGCGTCTGGTAGAGGGTGCGCGCTCCCCGGCCTCCGATCGCCTTCAGGTACGCGAACAGGCCGTCCGCGAAGCGGCGCCCCTTGCGCTCCACCCCGTAGCGGAAGCGGTACTGGAGGCCGAGGTCCCGGCCCTGGCCGTAGAAGCGCGGATAGCGCACCACCGGCCTGTAGGTCCGGGGGAGGGAGTGGAGAAGCGCCGCCTCGTCCACCGGCTCCTCGTCGAAGCCGACGAGGACGACCCGCACGGGGATGACGAGCTCGTGAACCACACGCCTTCCCGGCTGCAGGCCGGGGAGCGGCTCCGGGGACGCGGGGGCGCCCGCCATCGCCGGGCTCGCGAGCAGCGACGCCAGGAGGAGGCCCGACAGTGGCGAGGCGCGCCGGGGCCCCATGTCAGGCGCGGCGCGGGGAGGGAGGCGGCTCCGGGTCCTCGATCCCGGCGAGGTCCCGCGCCAGCTTCTTCTTCCCTTCCAGGTCGAGGCCACGCTCGATCTGGATGCGCTGGGCCTGGGGCGAGCCGGCCCCGTGCATCGACTCCGTGAGGTAGCCGACCGCGTTGCGCCCCATCGTCATGTTCTCGATGAGGCGGAGGATCCGCACCCGGGCCTCGGTCGCCACCCCCGATCGGCCCTTGAGGAACTTGCGGAGGAGGGGCCCGGTGACCGGGCTCTCGAAGTCCTTCTGGGAGGGCAAGGTGGCCACGAGCCCGCCCGCGAGGTCCTGGGCCAGCCGGGCCAGCTCGTAAGGGAAGCGCGTCACGTTGTGCTTGCAGACGTTGGCCAGCATCGGCTCGTTCAGGTAGTTGCCGGCGGGGGTGGGCTTCGACTCGAACGAGGAAGCGAGGCCCGCCCCGTAGATCGTCTCGTTGAGGTGGGCCATCTCTACGAGCTTGTCGCGCACGTGCGAGGCCCTGGGCACCCCGTTCATGTCGGCGATGCTGGCCGCGGCCCCGATCAGCACGTCCCCCACCCCCGTCTTGCAGACGTAGCTGCGGCGATGGTAGGTCGTGAAGCGGTCCACGAGGAGGGCCGCGAACTCGGTCTCCCCGTCCATGAAGACGTACTCGAAGGGCACGAACACGTCGTCGAGGACGATCATGGCCTCCTGGCCGGAGTAGCGCGCGTTGCCCTGGTCGATCTCGCCCTCGAGGGCCCGGGTGTCGCAGGACTGGCGCCCATAGATGAAGGTGAGGCCCGGGTGGTCCACCGGCACCGCCGCCACCACCGCGTAGTCGCGGTCGGCCTCGGTGAGGCGCATCGTGGGCATGACCAGGATCCAGTGGGAGTTGATGCAGCCGGTCTGGTGGGCCTTGGCCCCGCGGATCACGATGCCGTCCGGCCGGCGCTCGACGATCCGCACGAACACATCCGGGTCGTCCTGCTGCGACGGGCCCTTCGAGCGGTCGCCCTTGGGGTCGGTCATGGCCCCGCCCACCACCAGGTTCTCCTCCTGGCAGTACTTGAGGAGCTCCCGCAGGCGGCCGTGGTACGCGGTGCCGTGCTTCCGATCCACCTCGAAGGTGACCGAGTAGAGCGCGTTGAAGGCGTCCATCCCCACGCAGCGCTGGAAGCAGGTGCCGGTGAGCTGGCCCAGCCGGCGCTGCATGCGGTTCTGCATCACCACGTCTTCCGCGGTCCCCGTCACGTGCAGGAAGCGGTTGACCCTCTGGCCGGTGAGCCCGGAAGGGGCGGTAGCGAGATCGGGGTCCTCGACAGCGAGATCGTAGGTGCGGGCCACCGCGTTGATCGAGGGGCGGATGATCGGATGGTCCACCGGCTCGGGCACGGGCTCGCCCATCAGGAAGACGCGCAGACCCCGTCCCCGCAGCGACTCGACGTACTCGGCTCCCGTCCGGATCGGCGTGGCCCTGCGCGGCCGCGACCACAGGCGGTCCGGGGCGAGAGGGGACGCCGTCGTCATCGATCACCCCCGCGGGAATGCCGATTTTCGCACATCCCGCACGGCTCCGCGTACCGCGGCACCGAGCGGGACGACCCGGTCACCGTCAGGCCTTTCGGAGGACGCGCCCCGGTCGCGCGGTGGTTCCCGCGCCGCTCTCCACCACGAAGACCCCGTTGACCAGGACGTGGACGATGCCCTCGGGATAGCGCTGCGGCTCCTCGAAGGTCGCTACGTCGCGGACCCGGGCCGCGTCGAACACGACGAGGTCCGCCTTCTTGCCCGGTGCGGTCCGCCCGCGGTCGGAGAGACCCGCCTGATCGGCGGGCATGCTCGTCATCTTCCGGACCGCCGTCTCCAGGGAGAAGAGCTTCCCGTCGCGGCAGTAGTGTCCGAGCACGCGCGGGCAGCAGCCGTAGGACCGTGGGTGCGGCCGGGAGAGGAGCGCCCGCCCCTGGGGGGCCATGGCCATCCCATCGGAGCCCACCATGACCAGGGGGTGGGCCAGCACTCGATCCACGTTCTCCGCGCTCATGCCGTGACCCACGTACCCCACGTCGGTCTCCTCCTCGTCCACCAGGCGCAGGAGCGCTTCCGCGGGATCGACTTTCCAGGCCTCGGCCACCTGGGCGAGGTTCTGGCCCACGAATTGCCGGTTGGCGTCGCCGTGCACGCTCGAGATCACGACGAGCGCGTAGTCGCCAGGATCGCCGTTACGGACGTAGTCGTCCACCTCCCGCCGGATGCGCTCGCGTTCGGTCCCGCGGAGGCGGGCGAGGGTGGCGGCGCGCCCGCCGTCGAGGGCCCAGCCGGGAAAGGTCACGGTCAGTCCCGTCGAGTACGCGGTGTAGGGATAGGCGTCGCCCCACACCGCCACCCCGTCGCGCCGCGCGGACTCGATGAGGGCCAGGGAAGCGACCTGCTTGCCCCAGTTGCCGCGGCCGGAGGCCTTTACGTGCGAGACCTGCACGCGCACGCCGGCGAGACGGCCGACCCGCACGGCCTCGTCCACGGCCTCCAGGAGCTGCCGCTCTTCGTTGCGGATGTGCGACGCGTAGAACCCGCCGCCCCGGGCCACCACCCGGGCGAGGGCCACGATCTCCTCGGTCGGGGTGTACCGCCCCGGCGTGTACTCGAGGCCGGTGGAGAGACCCACCGCCCCCTGGGCCAGCGCGTCCTCGACAAGGCGCCCCATCGCCTTCGCTTCGTCGGCGGTCGCCGGCCGGTCAACCGGACCCATGACGTACTCCCGCACCGTTCCCTGTCCGACGAGCAGGGCCTGGTTCACGGCGAAGCGGGCCCGCTCGAGCCGGGCGAACCAGGAGGCCACGTCTCCCCAGTCGGCCTCCACCCCTTCGTCCCTCCATCGCCGGCGGCGTTCCTCCGCGGTGACGCCACCGAGAGGAGCCGACGACGACCCGCAATTGCCGGTGATCTCCGTGGTGATCCCCTGGCGGGCGCGACTCTCGGCCCCGGGGTAGGTCAGGATCGAGCGGTCCGAGTGGGTATGGATGTCGATGAATCCGGGAGAGACGTGGAGCCCGCGGACGTCCAGCGCCCGGGAGGCCTGGCTCGCGGCCACGTCTCCGACGGCCCCGATGGCGTCGCCCTTGACCGCGACGTCGGCGGCAAAGGCGGGAGCGCCCGTGCCGTCGAGAACGGTCCCGCCCTTCAAGACGAGGTCGAACGCGGGCGCGGCCTCCACGCGTCCCGGCCGCCACGCTCCGAGGAACGCGGCTCCGAGAGTACCTTCGACCAGGAAGCGCCGGCGTGTCTTCGCGCTCATGCTCGTGCGCCTCCCCCCGGCTGCGGTTCGACCCGGGTCAGGGTCGGCAGCTCGGTCCGACCGTGACGGACGTCCTCCCCGTGCTCCTGCCACCAGCGGCGAGCCCGCTCCCGGCTCCATGCTCCATAGTCCCGGCACGCCCGCACCCGCTCCTGCAGCTCGCTCGCCGTCTGCGGCCGCCGGCCCGCGTCCTTCTCCAGGCAATCGAGGATCAGGCCCTCGAGGTCCGGAGGCACCGCTCTTCCCAGTCGGGCGCTCGGGGCTTCGGGCTGGTGGTGGAGGTGGTGGCTGCAGACCTCGATGAACGTGCGGCCCGGGAAGACGTGGGTCCCCGTGACCAGGAAGTAGCCGACCGCGCCCAGCGCGTAGAGGTCGACGCGCGCGTCCAGCGTGCTCGGGGACGTGATCGCTTCGGGGGCCATGTAGAGGGGGGTTCCCGTGAGCGTCGCGGTGGAGGTGAGGGCCACTCCGCCCGCCGCGAGGTCCTTGACGAGGCCGAAGTCCACCACCTTAGGCACGTCGAAGGCGCCGCCCTGCTTGCAGAGGATGATGTTGGCCGGCTTCACGTCGCGATGGACGAGCCCGGCTTCGTGGGCTTCCGTGAGGGCGCCCGCCACCCCGTCGAGCACGTGGAGCACGCGCTCGGCGGGCATGGCCCCGCCCTCCTCCACCACCACGTCGAGCGCGGCCCCGTCCAGCAGCTCCATCGCATAGTAGAAGACACCCTCCGGCGTGCGGCCGAAATCGAAGATCGTGACCGTGTTGGGGTGGCTCAGGCGGGCGGCGAGGCGCACCTCGCGCTCGAAGCGGGCGATGCTCTGCTCGCTGGACTTCTCCGCGGGCAGGAGCTTGACCGCGGTGGGCCGCTGCAGCATGGCGTGGCTCGCGCGGTAGACGACGCCCATGCCTCCCTCGCCCAGCTTCTCCTCGAGCGTGTACTGGCCCAGCTGCCGCGCCTCCCTGACGTCACGGCGCAGGCCGTAGATCACGGCAGAAGTGGCGGTGGCGAGGGCCGTGGTGATGGACCACCAGACCGCGATGGACGTCGCGAATATGCGAGCGAGTTGCGGTGCGGTCAGGGCGGCCACGCCCGTCGCGCGAAGGAAGGCCTCGTCCGCGCCCAGGTAGGCCACGTAGGTGCCGACGACGAACGGAGCCCCGATCACCAGGCTCAGCCACAGCGTCCGTTTCGCGGAGCTGGGCACGTAGACCGAGCGCGCCATCAGTACGTAGGTGAGGGCGAGAAGCACGATCATGTCCGGCCGGTTGAGCAGGGGGACGTACCATCCCATGAGCTCGTAGGCGAGGCTCGATCCGACGAGCCCGAGCGCTTCGGCGGCATGGACGAAGCTACGGGAGCGTGAGCCCGTCCGGCAGGCGAGCCAGGTGGCGACGAGCGCGGCCACTCCGAGCACGTGGTACAGGAATCCCGGGTCGGCGAACTCCCCGTACTGGCCCGCGAAGAGGGAGAGGACGGTGCGGAACACCAGGAAGATGAATCCCAGGCCCGCGGCGGCGAGCCCGAAGAGGGCCACGCGGTGCTGCAGGAATTTCGGGGCTTCGCGGGAGCTCTCCGTGGTGGAGGACCACACGAGGCCGATCATAGTCCCACCTCGCGCCGTCCGTGGCGCAAGGTAGAATCCGCCCCGAGCTTCGCGCCATGCCCGCCCGCCCCCTCGACGGGATCCGCGTCATCGAGATGGGCCAGCTCCTCGCCGGCCCTTTCGCGGGAATGATCCTCGGCTACTACGGGGCGGAGGTGATCAAGATCGAGCCCCCGGGGAGCGGCGATCCCCTGCGCGTCTGGCGCCTCCTCGAAGAGGGCACCTCCCTCTGGTGGCGCAGCCTGGGCCGCAACAAGAAGTGCATCACCCTCGACCTGCGCAAGGAAGAAGGGCGGGCGCTCGCCCGCCGGCTCGCCGACGAGTGCGACGTGATCGTCGAGAACTTCCGTCCCGGGGTGATGGAGAAATGGGGGCTCGGTCCCGAGGACGTGCGCAGAACGAACCCCGACGTGGTCTACGCGCGCGTGTCCGGCTACGGTCAGGACGGCCCCTACGCGCACAAGCCCGGCTTCGCCTCCGTGTGCGAGGGAGTGGGCGGCCTGCGCTTCCTGAACGGCTTCCCCGGCCAGCCCCCGGTGCGCCCGAACCTGAGCCTGGGCGACAGCCTGGCCGGGCTCCACGCGGCTTTCGGGGTGGTGATCGCCCTCTACAACCGCGACGCCCGACGGGGACGCGCGCAGGGCGGGATCGGCCAGGACGTGGACGTGGCGATCTACGAAGCCGTCTTCAACATGATGGAGGGCCTCCTCCCCGAGTACGACCGGCTCGGAGTGGTGCGCCAGCGCGAGGGGGCCAAGATCAGCGGTATCGTCCCCTCGAACACCTATCGCTGCGCGGACGGCCAGTACGTGACCATCGGCGGCAACACGGACTCGATCTACAAGAGGCTCATGCGCGCGGCCGGCCGGCCCGAGATGGCGGACGACCCCCGCTACGCGACCAACGTCGAGCGCGTGGAGCACGAGGCGGAGATCGATCAGGCGCTCACGGACTGGACGGCGGGCCGGGCGGCGGGCGAGGTCGTGCGCCTCCTGGAGGAGGCGGACGTGCCAGCCGGGCTTCTCTACAACGCCGAGGACATCGCCCGCGACCCCCACTACCGCGCGCGCGGCATGTTCGAGGAGGTCGAGGTCGGGGGCCGTCCCCTCAAGGTCCCCGCCGTCGTCCCCAAGCTCTCCGCCACCCCGGGGGGCACCGACTGGCCCGGCCCCGCGCTGGGCGCCCACAACCGCGAGGTGCTGGGCTCGCTGCTCGGGCTGTCGGACGCGGAGATCGAGCGGCTGGGACGGGAGGGCGTTATCTGACCCAGCGTGTAACCATGCCTCCGGTGATCTAAACGGGCGGCCGCCCCGGATACTTGGCTGCCTGAGCGCCGCTACCGGGCTCTCGCCTCCCTGCCCCAGTCGTGCTCGGCCAGGTACTCGTTGAGCGCGCATCCGCTCGACCACTGCCGCCGCCTCCGCGGCCACGCGCTCGCGGAGGGCCGGGGGATCGAGGACGTCCACGCGCGGACCGAGGCCGAGGACGACGGAGCCCGCCTCTTCCTCGTGGTCGAACTGGACGCGGAGCGTGACCCATCCCTGGGCGTCGGGCCCGGGCGCCTCCGGCACCGGCGACGTCATGCGCCACATCTTCATCCAGCCCGCCGCGCGCGGCTCCAGGCGCAGGGTCGCGAAGTAGCGCGGCCAGCTCTCCTGGAAGCGCGCGGTGGACGAGGTCCAGTAGGCGGCGAGGTCGAAGTCCGCGGGCCGCTCGCTGGCCGCGGCGAGGACCGTCGCCTCCTCGATGCGCGACACGCGGTACGTCCGGAACCCGGCGGGGGTGAGGGCAACGAGATACCAGGTGGTGCCCTTGGCCACGAGCCCGAGAGGGTCCACGGTCCGCTCCACCCGCTCCCGACCCGCCCGCCAGTAGCGGATGGCGAGCTTGCGGTCGCGCGAGACCGCGTCCTGGACGACGGGCAGCATCGAGAGGTTCTCGGGGGAGCCGCGCCAGCCCGTGGCGTCGACGTAGAGGCGCTGCCGGATCGAGGCGGCCTTCTCCCGCAGCGAAGCCGGGAGGGCCGCCATCAGCTTGCCCAGCGCCCGCTCCGCCGCGACGGCGAGCCGCCGGTCCCCGATCACCCGCGGCTGGGCCATGAGCAGGGCGCGCAGCTCCGCCTCGTCGAGGCCGGGCACCTGCGTACGCCAGTTCTCCTCCAGCTGCCAGCCCCCGCGCGCGCCCCGCAGCGCGAACACCGGCACTCCCGCGGCGCTCAGCGACTCCATGTCCCGGTGCACGGTGCGCAGGGAGACTTCGAGCCGCTTCGCGAGATCGCGCCCGGTCAGGCGGCCGTGTGCCTGCAGCAAGAGAAGAGAGGACAACAGGCGATCGGCTTTCATGTCTCGACCGGCTTTTCCTTCACGGAGCCAGGGTAGCCCGAGCTCCCGGAGGTTCGTCCTACACGCCCCAGGTGCTGAGCACGAGGCGCGAGCTCCTGGCGCTGCTCGACGAGAGTGTCGCCGAGGGACGCGACGCGCTGGGGAGCACGACCGACGAGCACTTGATGAAGCCCTGGCGGCTGCTCTTCTCCGGCCGGGTGGTCAGCGAGCAGCTGCGCTACCAGGTCCTGCGCTCCGCCGTCTTCAACCATCTGGCCCATCATCGCGGGCAGCTCACCGTCTACATGCGACTCAACGAAGCGCCGGTGCCCTCGATCTACGGACCGACCGCGGACGAACCGGGCTTTGGCTAGTCGCAGCGCAGGGCTTGAAGCGGATCGATACGGCTGGCCCGGCGGGCGGGCAGGTAGCCGGCGAGGGCCGCGGCAACGCCAAGGCAGAGAGACGCCAGCAGGAGAGTGACGGGATCCGCGAAGCTGACGCCGAAGAGCTGGCTGCGGACCCAGTGGGAGAGGCCCAGGGCGAGGGGAAGGCCCAGGGCGAGGCCGATGCCCACGAGGACGAGCACTTCCTTGAGGACGAGCCAGACGACGTCGCCCTGGAAGGCTCCGAGGGCCATGCGGACGCCGATCTCCCTCGTGCGGCGGGCGACGCCGTAGGCCATCACCCCGTAGAGACCCACACAGGCCAGCAAAGCGGCGACGAAGCCGAAGACCGTGGAGAGGCCCGCGACGAGGCGCTCGATGAGGAGAGAGTCCGTGACTCGGTGCTCCATGGTGCGGATGCCGTAGAGGGGGATGTTGGGAGCCAGGGCGCGGACGCGCTCGCGGGCGGTGGCGATCATCCCTTCCGGGGGCATCCGGGCGCGGACGTAGACGTTGAGGTTGCCGAGGCGTCGGCTGGCCAGGTAGGGAACGAACATCTGGATGGGGATCTCGTCGCGGAGGCTCGTGTACTTGATGTCCTTGACCACGCCCACGATGTCCATGTCCGTCTTGGTGCCGGGGTCGCTGCCGAAGCCCACGTGGCGGCCGAGGGCGTTCTGGGCGTCGCCGAAGAACCTGCGGGCGAACTTCTCGTTGACCATGACCACGCGCGGGCTCCAGTCGTCGTCGTCCGGGCCGTGCTTGACCTCGTCGGTGTCCTGGCGGTTGAAGTCGCGCCCGGCCAGGATCGGCACCCCCAGGGTCGCGAAGTAGCCGGGCCCGATCTGGTTCATGTAGGGCGCGGGCTCGTCCCCCGGCTTCGCGGCGTGGCCCTCGACCGTGATCGAGCTGTCCCACTCGTTGCCCTGCATGATCGCCACGGACGCCAGCCCCACTTCCTTGACCCCGGGGAGGGCGCGCAGGTCGTCCGTGAGCTGCTCGAAGAAGGTCTTGGTGCGCTCCGCCGAGTAGCCGGCGTGCAAGGGGTTGAGGTTGAAGACGATCAGGTTCTCCGTGGGGAATCCCGTGCCGAGCTGCCGCAGGTTGACGAGGCTGCGCGCGAAGAGGCCGGCCTGGACGAGGAGCAGCACGGACAGCGCGACCTGCGCTCCCACGAGGGCCTTGCGGAAGCGGGTGTGGTGGGGGCTGGACGTGCCCGCCTGCTCCTTGAGGGCCGGTGCCGTGTCGGGGCTCGCGGGGCCCGCGGGCAGCAGGCCCACCACGAGCACGGTGACGACGGACACCGCCACCGTGAACAGGAAGACGCGCATGTCGGGGGCCGCCTTCAGGTTCATCGCCGCCAGGTCCGGAGGGAGGAGGCCCAGGATTAGCCGGTTGGTGGCGAGCGCGAGCAGGATGCCCGAGAAAGCGCCCGCCACCGCGAGCAGGACGCTCTCGGCGAGGAGGAAGCGGATGATGTGGGCGCGCCCGGCGCCGAGGGCGAGGCGGATCGACATCTCCCTTTCCCGTCCCGCCGCGCGCGCGACGAGCAGGCCGGCCACGTTCGCGCAGGCGATGAGGAGAACCCCGCCGGTCAGGCCCATCAGGACCCAGAGCGGGGTCTTGAGCTGCGTGCGCAGGTACGAGCGCCCCTGGCCGCCGGGCAGGACCTGCAGCACGTTCTTGAGGAACGCCGCCCGCGTCTCCGGGGCCGCGTTGTTGAAGGCGGCCTCCTTCACCTCCATCTCGAGCACGCCCCTGAAGAAGGGCTGCAGCGAGGCCTCCGCCTGCGGCCGCGAGACGCCCGGCTTCAGGCGGGCGAACACGTTGACCCAGCGCCAGCGCCGCTCCTTCATGCCGTCCCAGCCGGGCGTGACCACGGTCTTCATCGTGACGGGCACGAAGACCTGGGGCGGCGACTCCATCTCGACGCCCACGAAGCCGGCCTGCGATACGCCCACGATCGTCATGTCGTGGCCGTTGATCGTCACCGTCCGGCCGATGACACCCGGGTCCCCGGCGAAGCGCGCCTGCCAATACGAGTGGCTCAGCATCACCACGGGGTGGCCGCCGATCACGCGGTCTTCCTCGGGGGTGAAGGTCCGTCCCCGGGCCGCGCCCACCCCCAGCACCGGGAAGTAGGTCCCGGACACGAGCTCCACCGAGACACGTTCGGTGTCGGCGCCGTAGGTGAGGTTCACCGTGGTGTCGAAGCGGCAGAACATGCCGGTGAAGACCTGGTTGTTCTGGCTCAGGTCCTGGTAGAGCGGGTAGGAAAGCGCGTTGAAGCCCCAGTTGCTGCCGTAGTGCTCGCCTTCCATGCGGAGCGCCACCAGGTCCTGGGGCTCGCGGACGGGCAGCCGGCGCAACAGCACCTGGTCGAGGAGGGTGAAGATCGCGGTGTTGGCGCCGATGCCGATGGCCAGGGACAGAATGGCAATGACCGCAAACCCGCGGGACTTGAGGAGCCCGCGAAGGGCATGGCGGAGATCCTGGAGAAGCCCGCTCACCGTGACCCTATGACGCCGATCGGGGGGCGAGGGTTGCCACGAAGACAGCCCTGAGCGCAAGAAGGGCGGAGGCCCTTGCGGACCCCCGCCCGTTGCGAACGACCCGAAGCGACTAGAAATCCAGCCGCAGCCCGAACTGGGCCAGACGCTGCTCGCCCTGCCGGAAGTCTCCGGCGTAGCGGGTGGGCGTGCCGAACGTGGACGACGCCTGGTTCTCGACGTACACGCTGGGGTTCTTGTCGTTGAAGATGTTGAACGCCTCTGCGATCAACTCGATCTGCGAGCGCTTCCCGAGCTTGATCTTCTTCGAGACGCGCAGGTCGACCTGGCTGAAGTCGGAGTACCGCGCGGAGTTGACGGTGGCGACCCCGACCGGCAGGTCGAAGTTCGCGCCGTCCCGGTTGTTGTCCACCCCGGTGATCACGTTCCAGGGCGTCTCCGACCGGTAGCGGAAGACGGGCGAGATCGTGAGGCCCCAGCCGGGATCCCAGCACCGCGCTCGCCGTGACGCGGTGGAGGGCGTCCGTGCGGGTCGGCCCCTCCTGGGCATCGGCGAAGGGGTCGAAGGCGTTGATCACGTCGTAGTCGCCGAACTCGTCGGTGGCCCGGCGGCTGGCCGAGGAGCTGGCTCTCGACAGCGTGTAGCTGGCCAGCACCTGCAGCTTGCCGTCCCAGCGCTTCTTGAACGCGAGGGTCGACGCCCTTGTAGTGGTTTACGCCCTCGGGGAGGTACACCCGGAAGTTCGAGCCGCCCGTCTGGGGCAGGATGCCCAGGAACCGTCGGGGACCGGCGTTGATGCGCACGTTCAGGCGCGGACGAAGGCCGAAATCCTGGCCGCTCGCGTACACCCCGTCCACCTCGACCGCGTAGCTGCCGCCGAACTCCTTGGAGAAGCCGAGGTTGGCCTGGTCGGTGTAGGGCTGCCGCGGCCGAGGCGTGGTGAGCCTGCTCGGTATGGGCCGGGTCACGTTCAGGAGTTGATTGGGCGGCAGCGGCTGACCCACCGCGAACACGGTGCCGTCCGCGTTGCGGACCCCGGTGCTGTTCGTGTTCGAGTAGATCTGGCCGAAAGGCACCTGGGCGCCGTAGACCGGGAACAGGATGTTGGCGTTGGTGTAGGCGAAATCGTAGTAGCGGCCGGCGCCGCCGCGGAGCACGAGCTTGCCGTCCGCCTTCGGGTCGAAGGTGAAGCCGACGCGCGGGGCGAAGTTGTTCGTGTCCTCCTTGGGCTCCTGGCCGAAGTCCTCGAAGCCGGGGCAGGGGCAGGGGAGGCCGGTGCGCTCGAACACTCCCGCGCGGCCGGCGGCCTGCATCTCTTCGTAGATGAGGTTGCCGGCCTGGTCGTCGGCGAAGCCGGTGACCAGGTCGTAGCGGAGACCGAGGTTCAGGGTCAGCTTCTCGTTGACGCGCCACGTGTCCTGCACGTAGAGGCCGTACTGGTTGTTCGGGATCTCGGCCCGCGGCCTGGCCCTCGACCCCGGGGGTGAACCCGCTGTAGGTGATGCTCGAGATGGCCGAGGTGCGGCTGTCCGTGAGGTGGGTGTAGTTGGCGCTGGGCGCCGCTGTCGAAGGTGATGCTGAGCTTGGGCTCGTAGATGAAGCTGACCCCCGCCTTGAGCTCGTGGCGGCCCTTGGTCCAGGTGAAGTCGTCCCGGAACTGGTACTTGTGCTGATCGGTGGTCTGGGGGGTGTTGACGGACTGCCCCACCGCCACGCCGTTCGGGTAGGTCTCGGTGGGCAGGGTCGAGTTCTCGCCGATGTGGTTGTGGAAGTACGAGAACTGGAAGATGAACTCGTTCAGCTTGCCCGCGCCCAGCACGGAGTTGAGGTTCAGGTTGGCGGAGTGGAACTTGTTCTTGCTGGTGCCCCACGACTCCGGCGGCGAGTTGGGCGTCGTCCCGTAGGGCTGACTGTTGTCGTTGTACCCGTAGCGCACGGAGAGGTAGTTGTCGGGGCTCACCTGGTGGGTGATCTTGGTCACGAACATGTTCTCGGTGTAGGGCAGCGCGTAGACGCCGTCCTTGTCCGGGTAGAGGCCTCGGGTGTTCACCGACTGGGTGGTGTCCTGGCTGGATGCGCTCGAAGGACGCCGAAGAAGTGGGTCCGGTCCTTGATCGACGGGCCCGCCCAGGCTCGCGCCGTACTGCCAGCGCCGATAGTCGCCCTTGGGCACGTTGTTGAGCTTCTCGGTCTCGGTCTGCGCGTTCAGGGCCTTGTCGCGGAAGTAGCCGAAGGCGGACCCCTGCAGCTCGTTGGTGCCGCTCTTGGTCACGACGCTTGATGACCCCGCCGTTGGCGCGGCCCGACGTCGGCCCGGAAGCGCTGGGTCTCGAAGTTGAACTCCCCGATGGAATCGAGGGGGAAGTTCTGGACCAGGCCGCCGACGGTGTCGTCGTTGTTGTCGCCGCCGTCGATCAGGTAGTTGATGTTGCGGCCGCCGCCGCCGCCCACCTGGGGCGCGTACTGCGTGGACTTGGTGGGGTCGGTGTGGAAGTCCGAGGCTCACCCCGGGAACCAGCGCGGCCAGGTTCCCGAACTGCCGCCCGTTCAGGGGCAGGTTCTCGATCTGGGTGCCGGTGATGACCTCGCCCACGCCCGAGGACTTGGTGTCGATGAGCGACGACTCCGCGGTGACGGTGACGGCCTCGGTCATGGTCGCGACACTCAGGTGGAAGTCCGAGGTGGTGGTGGACTGCACGTTGACGATGCTCTTCCTCGACTGCGCGGCGAAGCCGGTCAGCTCCACGCTCACCTCGTACGTGGCGACGGGGAGGCCGGGGAACAGGTAGGCGCCCGTGGAGTCCGACACCCCGGTGCGCTTGAAGCCGGTGGCGATGTTCTTGACGGTGACGGTGGCGCCGGGCAGGGCGAGCCCCTGCTGGTCGAGCACCCTCCCCTCGATCGTTCCCGTCGTTCCCTGCGCGAGCACGGGGACGGAGATGCCGAGGGCGAGGAGCAGACCGAGCGCCGAGTGCAGCGTTTTGCGCATCAAAGCCCCTCCTTGGAAAACCAGGAAATGGTCCGAGTTTCTGAGTTCGTTGCCGGTCTTGCGGCCAGCCGATCCTCGGTCCTGCCGATTGGCGATGCCGTGGTTACTGCAATTGGTCAGCCACCCGCGGGCAGGCCTTGGGTGGAACGATCCAAGGGCCACAACATGTTGATTAAGGGACTCTTGTGCCGACGGACCGTGGGTTGGCCGTGAGCACCAAACATCCAATCCATTGGAACTATACGAACCATTGGATGTTCGAACCGGTGCGACCGAGCCTCCTCCCCGTGCCGGCGCCTACTTCAGCGTCCGCAGCCGCTCCCGGGCGCGCTCGGCCGTCACTGGATCGACGAGCGCCGCTTCGTACTGGGCCCGTGCGGCCGCCAGGTCTCCGGCGGCGCGGGCCAGCTCGCCGAGGTTGAAGCGGACCTGGCCGCTCCGAGGGTCGATGCGCAGGGCCTCCTCGAGCACGCGCTTCGCGTCCGTCATCCGGCCCAGCTCGGCGTAGGTCGTGGCGAGCCCCACGTGCGCGTCCACGGTGCGCGGCCCGCCATCGACGACCTTGCGAAAAGGGGCGATGGCCTCCCGCGGGCGGCCCGCTCGCAGAAGGGCGTCGGCCAGACGGAGGTTGACGAGCGGGTTGTCGGGATCGAGTGCCTTGATCTCGCGATAGACGCGCGCGGCTTCTCCCGGGCTGGGGAAGGGGCCCGCGGCCCGGGCAATGCGCAGGGCCACGTCGATCTTGTCCTTGGGGTCGGCCCCGGAGGCGGCCCCACCCGGGCCCTGCACGTAGCCCAGCGCGCGGAGCCGCTCCCCCGCCTCGGCATCCGGCGCCGCGCGCGTTTCCGTATCCCCCAGCCGTCGGAGCAGCGCCTCGAGCGCGGCCGACAAGCGCGCCCGTACCGCGGGCTCGCGTGCCGACAGGTCTTTCGTCTCCCCCGGGTCCGCCCCGAGGTCGAAGAGCTCGGGACGCGGAGCGCGAACGTACTTGTAGCGGCCGTCGCGCAGGGCCCGCAGGTCGCTCCAGCCGAAGTCCAGGCGGGGGGCGAGCGTCTCCGCGTAGAGCGGTGCGGAGGATGGCGAAGGCGTGCGGACCTCGGCCACGAGGTCACGGCCGGGGAGACCGGGCGCCGGCGAAGCGCGCGCCCGCGTCGCCGTCTCGTCCACGCGCGCGACGAGGGTGGCCCCGAGCTCGGCCAGCCCCACCGGCGCCCCCACCCGCCGGCCCGCGGGGATGCCCGGTCCGCGCAGGACGAGAGGAACGCGGAGCGTGGTGTCGTACAGGAAGAGGCTGTGGCTCTCCTCGCCGTGCTCGCCGAACGCCTCGCCGTGGTCCGAGGCGAGGGCCACGAAGGAGGGCCCGGTCCGCGCGTCCCAGGTCGCGAGCAGCTTCCCGAGCGCGTCGTCGGCGAACGCGATCTCCCCGCGATAGGGATCGTCGCCGCGAAAGGCGGGAGGCGGATCGTAGGGAGCGTGCGGGTCGAAGACGTGGACCCACACGAACACCGGGCCCGGCTCGCCCCCGAGCCAGGCCTGGGCGGCCGCGACCACGCGGTCGGCGCGGCGCTCCGCGAACTCGAAGTGCATGCCGTGGGCACGCTCGAACGCGTCGTCGTAGTGGTCGAAGCCGCGGGCGAGGCCGAAGCGCCGCTCGAGCGGGAAGCCGCCCACGAAGCCGGCCGTGCGCAGGCCGCGGCCCCGCAGGATCTCCGCGAGCGTCGGGAAGGAGGGGCCGAGCGCGAAGGCGCCGTTCCCCCGCACGCCGTGCTGCGGGGGCAGAAGGCCGGTCATCACGCTCGCGTGGGCGGGGAGCGTCATGGGCACGGGAGTGAACGCGGCGTCGAACGAAAGGCCGGCGCGGGCGAGCGCGTCCATCGTCGGGGTGCGCGCCCGCTTGTCGCCGTAGGCGCCGACGCGGTCGGCGCGGAGGGTGTCGACCGTGATGAGGAGCACGGACGGCGGCGGCCCGGTCTTGGCCGGCGCCTCCTTCGTACACCCCGCGCCGCCGAGGCCCAGGCTCAGCGCGACCGCGCCCAGGCCGCGGACGCGCGTCGGCAGGCGAAGGGACCAACCGACGGCTTCGGGCGGCATGGAGAAGCTAGATTACCGGATGCCGCGCGGAGAGGGGCGCCGGAGCGCCCCTCTCGATCGCCGGGACGAATCAGAACCGCAGGGTGATCCCCCCGGTGAACTCGAACTGGTTCGAGTACTGGGGGTCGGTCACCTCGAAGCAGCCCCAGTACGGATCGCACCACCAGCCCGCGGAGTCCGACTTGATGTAGGTCGGCGTCCAGCGGAAGCCCAGCTTCAGGCCGGCCTTGCCGCCGCCGGGGTACATCTTCAGACCCGCGCCGAATGAGCCCGAGAACTTGGTGTTGCTTCCCACGGGCACGGTGCGCACGTCGAAGCTGCCGTAACGGGTCGCCCCGAGTCCCAGGAGCAGATAGGGACGGACCGCCGCCGTCCCCTCCCCGAAGTTGTAGACGAAGTTCCCCATGAAGTTATCGATGGTGATGTCGTCGATATCCACGGTTTGGGTCCCTCCCACCTGGAGCTTCGACTTCTGTTGGCTCCACAGGCCCTCGAGCTCGAAATTGTCCGAGAAGTAGTAACCCAGCGTGAAGTTGTAGCCGAAGCCGTCCTTCGGGTCCACGCTGTCGAAGACATTGCCGTTGACGAGCACGCCGTCGAAGGTCACGCCGTCGCTCACCACATACCCCGCGTTGCCGCTCAGCTCCAGCCGGTGCTCCGCTGCCCGCGCGGGCACGGCCAGGCCCGTGACCACCAGGATCGCGAACGCCGCTCTATACATCATGAATCCATTCCTCCATCGTCATGCCCCTACGTCGTACGCGAAATCGTAGGCTCATCGCCACGGGTCGCGCCATAAGACCAAAGTCCAATGGCGGAAGGTCGTATGCGGGGGGTGTTGGCGGTCTATCGGAGGCCCGTCCCCGGCACGGCTCCCAGCAGGAACCGGAGATCGTCCCCCGCGCCCAGCTCTCGGGGCTCTTCGCCCTTCCGGAACACGCGGCAGGGGCCCTCCCCGATCAGGCGGATCGAGTCGGACTCCACCCGCAGCATCGTGCCCTCGCGCAGGCCCACCACCCAGACGGCGGGATGCAGCTCCAGGTACTCGCGTATCCGTTCCTCGCGCGTCTCGCCCTGGAATCCCGGCGGGTTTCCGTGCAGGTAGTGCGGGTTGATCTGGAACGGCACGAGGCCCAGGGTGTCGAAGCCCAGCGGGTCGCAGACGGGCATGTCGTTGGTGGTCTGGAAGGTCGGGCAGGCCACGTTGGACCCCGCGCTCCAGCCCACGTACGGTGTCCCCCGTCGCACGGCCTCGCGTAGGGGACCCATGAGGGTCCCGGCGTGCAGCTCGCGCACGAGCCGCCACGTGTTCCCGCCTCCCACCACGATCGCGAGCGCGCGCTCCACGGCCTCCGAGGGGAATTCGGACGCGTGGATGCTCTCGACCGCAACACCGAGCTCGCGAAACGCGGGCCGAACCAGGTCCAGGTAGGCGTCGTAGCTCTTCGTGACGATCGCGTAGGGCACGAACAGGGCCCGTTTCACCCCGGGCCCGAGAAAATCCGCGATGGCGGAGCGGGCATACTCGAGGTAGCCGAGTCCGGCCACCCTCGAGCTGCTCAGGAGAAGGAGGCGGGTTGCCGGGGGGGGAGCCATCGGGTCGCCGTGGATTGTATCGTTCCCCTTCGCCTCCGGGCCGGCCCAATCGCGGTAAGCTCGACGGCGTTCGAAAGGAGTGCCCATGGATTCCGAGTCGCCCGGCAAGCGCGAGATGCTCCGCCACACCGTGGCCACCCTCGCCTACCGCGGAGGGAAGGCGGTTCGGGGCGCGCCCGCGGGGTTCTCCGGGTTCCGCGCCTCGGCCACGACCCGCACCCCCGGCGAGATCCTCGCCCACATCGGCGATCTCCTCGACTGGGCGCTCGCCCTTGCCCAGGGACGCCGCGAATGGCGGCCGCTGCCCCCGCAGTCGTGGGACGAGGACGTCCAGCGCTTCCAGGCCGGGCTCACCGCCTTCGACGCGTACCTCGCCTCGACCGCGCCCCTGCTCTCCGCCGCCGAGGGCCTCTTCCAGGGCCCGGTTGCGGACGCCATCAACCACGTCGGCCAGATCAACCTGCTCCGGCGAATGGCGGGGTCGGCGGTGAAGGGCGAGAACTACTTCAAGGCCGAGATCCTCGTGGGCCGGGTGGGACCGGAGCAGGCCGCGCCGCGGCTCGAGTTCGACTGACTCCGTTCAGCGCCCTGGACCCGAGTGAAATCGTGTAACGGGCGCTGAACCTGGGATCGTCTGGGCCCACAATGCCCAGGGGCGCTGCCGACACGAGGAAAACAAGGTATGTCCGCTGACACCCGCTTCCTGACCCCCCTCACTCTCCTCCTCGGAGCAGCTCTCGTCCCCGCCGGACAGGACTGGCCGTCGTTCCGAGGGCCGGAGGCACGGGGCGTGGTCGACGGCCAGGAGCTGCCCGCCGAATGGGACCTCCCCTCCTCGCGGAACGTCCGGTGGAAGCAGGCGCTCCCGGGCGTCGGCCACTCGAGCCCGATCGTCTGGGGCGACCGTGTCTTCGTCACGACCGCGGTGGCCGCGGACCCGCCGTCGCTCGTGCTGGGCGACAAGGGAGGCATCGACCTCGCGGACGACCGCGCGCCCGTGTCCTGGCGGATCCTCTGCCTGGACGCGGGCGACGGAAGGGTGCTCTGGGACCGCGAGGTCTACTCGGGCCGGCCGCGGGCACGGCGTCACGTGAAATCCAGCCAGGCCAACGCCACCCCCGTCACGGATGGCAAGACGGTGGTGGCGATGTTCGCATCCGAAGGACTGGCCGCCTTCGACCTGGAGGGCAAGCCGCTCTGGCGCGTCGACCTGGGCGTGCTCAACCCCGGGCTCTTCGGCGACCCGCAATCGGAATGGGGACACGCGAGCTCCCCCGTCATCTTCGAGGGCCTCGCGATCGTCCAGGTGGACCGGCACCGTGATTCCTTCCTCGCGGCCTACGACCTCGCGAGCGGCAAGCAGGCCTGGAGAGTGGCGCGGGACGAGCGCCCGGTGTGGGCCACCCCCACCCTGCTCGCGGCGGGCGGTCGCCCCGAGCTCGTCGTGGTCGGCGGATACCACGTGCGCGGGTACGACCCCCGCACGGGCCAGGAGCTCTGGCGCTTCAAGGACGTGGCGGAAGTGAAGACTCCCACTCCCTTCGCGAGCGAGGACCTCGTGATCTTCGCGGGAGGCTACCGCGGCCGTCCGCTATTCGCGATCCGGGCGGGAGCCACGGGCGACGTCTCCGTGGCCGAGGACGCGCGGACCGGCCCCTTCCTGGCCTGGCGCACCGAGCCGGGCGGGCCCTACACCACGACGCCCCTCGCCTATCGCGATCTACTCTATGCCGTGCGCGACGAGGGCATCCTCTGCGTCTACGACGTCAAGACGGGCGCGCTCGTCTACCGGGAGCGGACGGGCACCACCCACAGCGCCTCTCCGGTGGCGAGCGACGGCAAGGTCTACCTCGCGGGGGAGGAGGGACAGATGATCGTCCTCCGCGCGGGCCGGACCTTCGACGTGCTCGCCCGGAACGACATGGGGGAGACGGTCTTCGCCACCCCCGCCATCTCGCGCGGCACGCTCTTCGTCCGTACCCGAACCCACCTCTACGCGATCGCGACTCCCGCCAAGATCGCGTCGCGCGGAGCGGGGTGGTCCCACCACCAGGGCTCCGGCCTTGACTCGGCCCGCGCCGGGATGTAGCCTGGAGCTTCGTCGTTCCGCATTCTGCCGGACGGGGCCAAGCCCCTGTCGCCGGCTCCGCAGGCTCTCCACTGGAGACAACTAGTGAAGGTACCGAGATGAACCAGAAAGCTGTTTCGATGCATTCCCCTCATACGCCCACGGCGGTGGGCCTCGCCCTCGCCGCTTTTCTGCTCGCGCTCGTCGCGATCCCCTCCGCCCTCGCCCAGGGCGGACCGGACCAGACGGCCAAGCTCGTGAAGACCGTGGACAGCACGGTCAAGAGCATCGACGCCTCGCGTCAGCAGCTGGAGAAGACGGTGGCGGGCTACAACTCCATCATGGACCAGACGGCGAAGGACACGAAGGACGCCTACAAGGGTCTCGGCAAGGACATCACCGAGAGCGAGAAGAAGGTCGAGCAGGCGCGGCTGAAGGTCGACGAGATGAACGCGGAGGCCGAGCGCACCTTCGCCTCCTGGAAGGAGAGCACGGCCGCGATCACGGACCCCGCCCTCCGCAAGCGGAGCGAGGAGCGGCTGGCCGACGCCCAGGCGCGCTTCCAGAAGATCGCCGCCGCGGGCAAGGACACGCGACAGACGTTCGACACGCTCATGACCGACCTCAAGAACCAGACGACCTACCTCGGCAACGACCTGAACGCGAGCGCGATCGCCAGCCTCAAGCCGGATGCGGCCAAGTTCAACACCCGCGCCAAGACCCTTCTCGGCAAGATCGACGGCGTGAACAAGATGTTCGGCGACTACGTCGCCTCGATGACGCCGTAGCCGGCCCGCCGGTCCCATCCCGCCACACTCTCCGGGCGCCGCTCCCTCCCGCGCAGTCGTCGTGCGCACGGGGATGGGCGCGGCGCCCGCGACCTTCATCGCCACGTTCCCCCACAAGCCCGGCCTCGAAATTGCCTTTATGTATGGGGCTTGGCTGTGTGACAGCAAAGAGGCGTCTTGGCGGCGTTCCGTAGACGCCACCGGCGGCGCAGCTAAGCCACGGAGGGAATTGACCTTGCTCAACCTGGTGCTGACACCGAGGCGATACGAGGACCCCGCTGGCAGTACCCCTGGCCTGCACCGTTTGGTACACCGCGATGCCCCAGGCGGGGCAGGGGCGGGGGTCGGCGCGGCCCGCGCGCACCGTCCAGGCCGCGTCCAACTCGACGGGAAGTTCTTCCGCCTGGGGGGCGAGAAGTTCTGGGTCAAGGGGGTGACCTACGGCCCGTTCACTCCGCACCCCGAGACCGGGGTGGCGCTACCCGACCAGCACACGCTCGAGAACGACCTCCGGCTGATTCGCGGCCTGGGCGCGAACACGCTTCGCGTCTACCACGTCCCGCCCCGCGAGTTCCTGGACACTGCGCACGCCTTCGGCCTGAAGGTGCTCGTCGACGTGCCGTGGTCGAAGCACCGCTGCTTCCTCGACAGCCGCGAAGACCAGGAGAGCGGCCGGCGGGCCGTGCGCGAGGCGGCGCGGGTGTGCCGGGATCACCCGGCTCTCTTCGCGCTCAGCGTCGTGAACGAGGTGCCCGCCGACGTCGTGCGCTGGCAGGGCCCGGCGCGTGTGGAGCGCTTCATCGACGAGCTCGTGGACGTGGCCCGGCAAGAAGACCCGGAGGCGCTCGTGACCTTCGCGAGCTTCCCCCCCACCGAGTACCTCCACCCGCGGTCCGTCGACTTCTACACCCTGAACGTCTACCTGCACCGCCGCGAGAAGTTCCGCGCCTACCTCCAGCGGCTGCAGAACCAGGCCGACGAGAAGCCGCTCGTCCTCGGCGAGTACGGGATCGACTCGCTCCGCAACGGTGAGGACGAGCAGGCCGACCTCGTGGGCATGCACCTCGAGGAGGTCTTCCGCTGCGGGCTCGCCGGCACCTGCGTCTTCTCCTACACCGACGAGTGGTTCACGGGCGGCCACCCGATCACGGACTGGGCGTTCGGCCTCGTCCGCCGGGATCGCTCGCCCAAGCCCGCCTTCCACCGCGTGGCCGAGATCTTCCGCGCGCGAGCCCGCTCCCCGCGCTTTCGCGCTACCCCAAGGTCTCGGTGGTGGTCTGCAGCTACAACGGCTCGAAGACGCTCGACGGCTGCCTGCGCTCGCTGCAGACGCTCAACTACCCGGACTACGAGGTCGATCCTCGTCAACGACGGCTCCACCGACGCGGTCCCGGAGATCGCCGCCCGCTACCCCTACATCCGCTACCACGAGCAGCCGAACCGCGGCCTGAGCGTGGCCCGCAACGTGGGGATGGACCTGGCGAAGGGCGAGATCATCGCCTACACCGACGACGACTGCTTCGCCGACCCGGACTGGCTCTACTTCCTGGTGGCCAAGCTCCTCGAGACCGATGCCTCCGGGCGTGGGCGGGCCGAACCTCCTGCCCACGGACGACGGTCCGGTCGCGGCCTGCGTCTCCGCCAGCCCGGGCACCCCCGCCCACATCCTGATCGACGACAACGTGGCCGAGCACGTGCCCGGCTGCAACATGGCGTTCTGGGCGGACCGGCTGCGCGCCATCGGCGGCTTCGACCCCGTCTACACCAAGGCGGGCGACGACGTGGACGTCTGCTGGCGGCTGCAGGCGGAGGGCGAGAAGATCGTCTACGCCCCCGCGGCAATGGTCTGGCACCACCGACGCGCCACCGTCGGCCGCCTACCTCAAGCAGCAGCGGGGCTACGGCGAGGCGGAGGCGCCTGCTGAAGCGGAAGCACCCGGAGAAGTTCCGGGGCTTCCGCGCTCGACCTCTCCTGGCTCGGCCGCATCTACACGCGCGCGGGCCTGGGCCTCAACGTGGGCAAGCCCATCGTCCACTCACGGGGTGTTCGGGGCGGGGATGTTCCAGACCATCTACGCCGCGCCCCAGGTGTGGTGGCCTCTCCTCGTCCTGAGCCTCGAGTGGTGGTCGCTCGTCTGCCTGATGCTGGGACTGGCACCCGTCTGGAACCCCCTGACCGCGGCCGCCCGAACCGGGATCCTCGGCCCCTGGGCCTTCTCGCCTTTCGCCAATCCCTTCCTCGTCCTTCCCGTGCTGATGCTGGGGGCGACGGCGGCCATCGCCTTCCTGGTGGCGGGCCAGGCCAGCCCCCCGTTCCCCAGCGCCGGTGGTGGTCGCGGCTCCTCATCGCGGCCATGCACGTGGCCCAGCCCGTGGAGCGCGGCTGGGCGCGGTACAAGACGCGCTTCCTGACCATCGAGATCCCGGAGGCGCTGCACGACCTGCGTCGGGCCTGGGAGCGCCGGGCCGGCCACCCTCCTGCGCGGGAGCGAGATCCACCTGTGGAGCGAGGACGCGGTGGACCGCGAGTCCCTTCTCAAGGAGCTCCTCGCCCTCGCCGCGCGACACCGCTGGTTCGTGCGCGTCGACTCCGGCTGGGAGACCCACGACGTCCGCTTCTACGGCGACCGGTGGTGCAAGGCCGACCTCGTCACCGTCACCGAGAACCACGGGGGCGGCCGCCGGCTCACCCGTGCCCGCCTGCTCCCCGCTCCCACGCTCTACCAGAAGGCCGCGATCTTCTTCAGCGCGTACGCGGTCGTGCTCGCCGGGGGCATCTCCCCCGCGGGTGCCCTCGCCGTCCTTCCCTTCGCGGCTGCGTTCTTCTGGCACCTGGGCGCCTCCGCGCGACGGCTGCGGTCGGTGGTCCTGGCCGCCGTGCTGAGCGTGGCCGAGGCCCAGGGCATGAGTGTCGTCGGCGATGCCGAGGCCTTCCGGCGCCCCCCGCAGCCGGAGCCGGGGGCGCTCGTCCCCGTACGGGCGACCCGGGCCCTCGGGTTGTGGGCCCACGGAATGCTGTCCAGGACGCCGACCCTCGTGCGCGGGAGGCGCCCCGCCGTCCGATGAGCGAACGCCACGACCTCGGGGCCGCGCTGCCCCTGCTGAAGCGGACGCTCCTCTACCTGCGCCCCCACCGTGGACGTTTCGGCGCGGGCGTGGGGCTCACGCTCGCGGGCATCGGCCTCGACCTGCTCAAGCCCCTGCCCCTCGCGGTCGTGCTCGACTCCATCCTGGGCAGCAAGCCCCATCCCGAGTTCCTCGCCCCCTACGTCGCCCATCTCTCACCCCTGAGCCTGCTCGCCCTGGCCGCGGCCGCCATCGTCGTGCTGACCCTCGCCCGGGGCGCTTCCACCCTGGCCTCCAACTACCTCACGATCGACGTCGGCCAGCGGATGGTCAACGACCTCCGCACCGACGCTCTACGCCCACCTGCAGAAGCTCTCCCTCCGCTTCCACCACCAGCAGCAGACGCGGCGACCTGCTTTTCCGGGTCATGGCCGACACCTTCTCGGTCGCAGGGCATGGTCATGAACGGCCTGCTGCCCCTCGCGAGCGCGACGGTGATGCTCGTCGGGATGTTCGCGGTGATGTGCCAGCTTCGACCTGCAGCTGTCGCTCGTCTCCCTCCTCGTGTGTCCCGCCCTCTACCTCGCGATCACCCGGATCTCGCGCCGCATCCACCAGCGAGGCGGAAGCGTCCAAGGCCGCGGAGAGCGAGCTCTACGTCCGGACCGAGACCACGATCGGCGCGGTGAAGCTCGTCCAGGCCTACGGCGCGCGAGGACCGCGCGATCGCGGACTTTCGTCAGGGCAGCGAGAAGAGCCTCGCCCTGAGCCTGCGTCTCTACAGCCTCGAGACCGTGTTCGCGCTGGTGGTGGACGCGCTCCTCGCCGTGGGCACCGCCGCCCTCGTGTTCCTGGGCGCCCTGCGCGTCATGGAGGGGCACCTCCACATCGGCGAGCTGACGATCTTCCTCGTCGTACCTGCGCGACCTCTACCAGCCCATCCAGGGGATCAGCCAGCACCTCGCCGAGATCGCTTCCGCCCGCGTGGGCCTCGAGCGCGTCTTCTCCGTCCTCGACGTGGAGCCCGTCATCCAGGACGCCCCGAGCGCACGCGACCTGCTCGCCGGTGCGGGGCCGGCTGCAGTTCGAGAAGGTGGGCTTCGCCTACGACGACCGGACCGCCCGTGCTCCAGCGGCGTCGACCTCGAGATCCAGCCGGGGGAGAAGGTGGCGCTCGTGGGCAGGACGGGAGCGGGCAAGAGCACGCTCGCCAGCCTCGTCCTGCGCTTCTTCGATCCGCAGGAGGGTCGCGTGACCATCGACGGCCACGACCTGCGCGAGGTGACGCTCGTCTCGCTGCGCCGCGCAGGTGACGCTCATGCTCCAGGAGCCGATCCTCTTCCACACCACGGTGCGGGAGAACATCGCCTTCGGCGCCGACGTCCCCTTCGAGCGCGTCCGCGAGGCGGCGCGGCAGGCGGAGGCCGAGCCCTTCATCCTCGAGCTGCCCCAGGGCTACGACACCGTGCTCGGCGAGGACGGCGTGAACCTCTCCGGCGGCCAGCGGCAGCGGCTCGCCCTGGCCCGCGCGCTCGCTGCGCGAGACCCCGATCGTGATCCTCGACGAGCCCACGAGCTCGCTCGACCTCGCCACCGAGGCCGTCGGTGTGGCGCAACGTCGAGGAGCTGCTCCGGGGCAAGACCGCGATCATCATCGCCCACCGCCTGAGCACGGCGCGGATGGCCGACCGGATCGTGGTGCTCGACGACGGGCGCGATCGTGGAGCAGGGGACGCACGACGGAGCTCCTCGCCCGCGGGGGGGCCTACGCGGCCGCTCTGGCGCGCGTCATGCGGAAGGCATCGACGACCTGAACACCGCCCTCGTCGAGACGGCCTGAGGCGCTCATGAGCCGCGAACGCCGTCTGCTCGTCGTGCTCGGGATGATGGGCCGCTGCCCCTTCGGGGGCCAGACCTGGCTCTACCTGAACTGGCTGCGGGGCCTCGCCCGCCTCGGCCACGACGTCTACTACGTCGAGGACGACGCCACCTGGCCCTACGACCCGCGCGTCGACACGATCACCGACGATCCGACCTACGCGGCCGCCTACCTCGAGCGCGTCCTCGAGCGGATCGGCCTCGGGGGGCGCTGGGCCTACCGTGCGCTCTATCGCGGCGAGGACGCGTGCTTCGGCCTTTCTCGCCGCCGTCTCTGCGCGAGCTCTACCGCGACTGCGACGCGCTGCTGAACATCTGCGGGGCCACCGTGCTCAACGACGACCACCTGCGCGCGCGCCGGCGCGTCTACGTCGAGACCGATCCCGTCACGAACCAGCTCGAGCTCGCGAACGGGCAAGGAGAAGACGCCGGGCCGTCCTCGCCGCCCACGACACGATCGTGACCTACGGCGAGAACTACGGCGACGCCCGACTGCGGCGTGCCCCTGGACGGCTTCCGCTACCTCAAGACGCGTCAGCCCGTCGACCTCGACCTCTGGCCGATGGCCTTCGACGCCGGGCGCGCCGGCGCTACACGACGATCGGCAACTGGAAGCAGAAGGGCCAGGACGTGGTCTGGAACGGCGAGACCTACTACTGGAGCAAGCACCACGAGTTCCTGAAGTTCGCTGGACCTGCCGCGGCGCCGGCCGCGGCGCTCGCTTCGAGCTGTGCCTGAACGTGGACGACGAGGCGGATCGCGCGCCTGCTCGCGGACACGGCTGGCAGCTCTCGAGCCCCCTCGCAGATGTCGCTCGACCCCTGGCGGCTACCAGGAGTTCTTCCGCCGCTCGCGCGGCGGAGTGGACGGTGGCCAAGGACCAGAACGTGCGGCTGCGCAGCGGCTGGTTCAGCGAGCGCGACGCCTGCTACCTGGCCACCGGCAAGCCGGTGATCGCGCAGAGCACGGGCTTCGAGAACTTCCTTCCCACCGGCGAGGGGCTGTTCGCCTTCCGGACCATGGACGACGTCCTCGCCGCCGTCGACAGCGTCGAGTCGGACTACGAGAAGGCCTGCCGCGCGGCCCGGGCGGTGGCGGAGGAGCACCTCTCGACGCCCCGCGGGTCTGCCGCGGTTCCTCGAGGACATCGGCCTGTGACCCGCCGCTTCGCTGATCTTCAACGCCGACGACTTCGGCTACAGCCGTGGGATCAACCGCGGCATCGTGCGAGGCCCACGAGCGCGGGGATCGTCACGTCGACCACCTTCATCGTCAACGGCTCCGCCGCCCGGGAGGCGGTCGGCGCTCGCCGCGGGAGCGGCCGCGGCTCAACGTCGGGCTCCACGTGAACTTCACGAACGAGGCCGAGCGCCTCGTGGACCTCGACGATCCGAAGGCGATGCCGGAGCGGAGCTGCGAGCGCCAGTTCGACCGATTCCTCGATCTCCTCGGCGCGCGGCCCACCCACCTCGACTCGCATCAGCACGTCCACCGCGACCGCCGGCTGCCGTCCCTTCTTCGAGGAGCTGGCGGACGAGCACGGCCTGCCCCTTCGCGATCGGCCCCCGGTGATCTTCAAGGGCGGCTTCTACGGCCAGTGGGAGTACGGCGTCTCCGATCCCTCGAAGGTCAGCCTGGAGGCGCTCGAGCGGATCCTGCGCAAGGAGCTCCGCACGGGGATCTACGAGATGTCCTGCCACCCCGGGCTACGTCGATCCCGACTTCGAGTGCGTGTACCACAAGGACCGGGAATGGGAGCTCGCGCACGCTGTGCGACCCGCGACTGCCCGCGATCCTGGACGACGCCGGGATCAAGCTCATCGGCTATCGGCAACTGCCCATGGCCGCGGCCGCGCTCGGAAAGGCGCGGGCGACCCATGGTCACTGAAGGCCTCTCGCTCCGTTGGACCCCCTCGCCCCTCGCCCTCGCCTTCTGGCTGGCCGTGGTCCTGGTCGCGGCCAAGGCCGTCCACTGGGGGATCCCGGACGGGACGTGGATCGGAGTCCGTGACTACGCAGTGGACCTTCCGGTGAGCGTCCACGCCGATCTCCTCTTCGCGGCCCTCTTCGGCCTCGTCGCCCGCCTCGCGTTGGGGGCGGCCCGTCCCTGGCCGCGCGCCCACCGCGCGACCGGACAAGCGCTCCTCCTCCTCGGCGCTTTCGGCTGCCTCTACGCGGTGGCCAGCATCCAGATCTTCGACTTCCTGCGCTCACCGCTGACCTATCCGCTGCTCTACCTGGCCGGCGGGATGAGCGACATGCGCTCCTCGATCGGAAGCTTCCTCACCCCGGGGATCGCGGCCGCCCTCGTTCTCGCTCCCCTGGCCTACGCGGCCTCCGTGCGCGCCACCTCGGCCTGGTTCCAGGGCCTCCGTCCCCGGCTCGCCCGGGAGGTCGTGGCGGGGATGGCGCTCGTGGCGGTCGTCCTGTGGGCTCGCGCCGCGGTGGACGGTCCGTGGGGCGGACGCGCGGATCACCTGATCGCGCGCAACCCCCACTGGGAGTTCCTCTCCTCCGTGGCCCTCGACCGGTTCGGGACCCCGGGCCCCAAGCTCGAGGAGAATTTCCCCGTGGCCTACCTGACCGACTTCCGCCCCCAGGGCGCCGGCCCCGCTCCGCTCGATCCCGCGCGGCGTCCCCGCAACGTCCTCCTCGTGGTCCTGGAGTCGACGGGAGCGAGGTACCTGAGCCTCTTCGGCGGCCGCTACCCCACCACCCCCAACCTCGAGCGCGAGGCCGCTCACGCTCGCGTGTTCGACCGCTTCTACGCGCACGTCGGGCTCACCGCGAACTCGCTGGCCGCGATGTCGCTCTCCGTCTACCCCTACATGACCTGGCGCGAGTACACCGTCGAGTACCCGCAGTTCCCGGGGGAGACCCTGGCCGGCCTCCTCCAGCCCCGGGGCTATCGCACCGCGTTCCTCCATTCGGGCCACCTCGAGTACGTGGGCCAGGACAGGTTCCTCAAGGACCGCGGCTTTGATGAGCTTCTGGACTGGAACGACCTCGGTGAGGGACCCGGTCACTTTTCCTGGGGCGGCAGCGACCGGGTCCTGATGGACCGCACGCTCGACTGGATCGACCGCGATCGGTCGCGCCCCTTCTACGCAGTCGTCTGGACGCAGCAGAGTCACCATCCCTACGAGCCCGTTCCCGGGCAGGAGCTCCTCGACTTCTTCAAGGGCGGCGATCTCCCACCCGACGACTGGGACCTCGGACGGTACCTCAACACCGTCCACGACGCCGACCTCCAGCTCGGCCGGCTCTTCGCCGGCTTGCGCGAGCGGGGCCTCGCCGAGGACACGCTGGTCGTGGTCACCGGCGATCACGGCGAAACCTTCGGCGATCCCCATCCCACCTGGGGCCACGGCTTCCGGGTCTACGACGAGAGCGTGCGGGTGCCGATGATCGTCTGGAACCCGCGCCTGTTCCCCCAGGGCGCGCGCTCGGACGTGGTGGGCGGTCACGTCGACATCAACCCCACGGTGGCCCATCTCCTGGGCCTCCCCCCCTCCCCGACCTGGCAGGGCCGGAGCCTCTTCGATCCGGATCGGCCGCCCCGCGCCTATTTCTACGCGGCCAACGACGACTACCTGCTCGGCGTGCGGGAGGGCGACTGGAAGTACGTGCTCAACGCCACCCGGGGCCGCGACGAGCTCTACCACATGCCCAGCGATCCCGACGAGAGGAACAACGTGGCCGCGGACCATCCGGAGGCCTGCCGCGAGCTGCGAAGCCGGGTCGCGGCCTGGCGCCACCACGCGGCCGAGCACCTCGCCTGGGCCCAGGCGGAGCCCGCCCGGCGGGCAGAGCGGGCAACGGCGGCGCGGGCCGAAGCACTCGGCACGCCGTAGGCTCATCGCCGGACCGGCACCACCCAGGCCTGGTCCCATCTCCGATCGTCGTAGTTCCAGGCGGCCACCGCCATCTGCCGGGCCTCGACCCGCACCGCGAGGAAGTGGTGCGACCGATGGCGGGGGGCTCCGGGACGAAACACGAAATGTCCCTGCCAGCTGTAGTGCCCGACGCGATGCTCGTGGCCGTGGAAGATGGCGAGGACGTTGTTGTCCTCGATCGCCCGGGCGAAGGCGGCTTTTTCCGACGGCTCCCAGAAATCGCTGTACGGGCCTTCGAGCGAATAGTGGAAGAAGAGGATCACCGGCCTTCGCCGCCCCACCCCCTGAAGGTCGGGCGTCAGGAAGGCCAGGGTCCGGGCGTCGGGGTACATGTCGAGGCACACGAGGTGCAGGTCGTCCCAGTCGAAGGAGTAGTGGATGCCGCCATGGCGCTGCGTGACCCGCGGCTTGATCGGCGACGTGGAGTTCACGTCGTGGTTGCCGATGGCCTCGAACACCGGGAAACGGAGCAAGCCGTCCCGTCCCGTTCGGCCGTAGAGCTGCTCGAACTCCGCGAACTCCTCGAGGAGGCCGTTGTCCGTGAGGTCCCCGGTGAAGAGCACCCCGCGCGGAGCGGCCACCCGGCCCCCGATCTCCGGGGGGTACTCGGTGCCGGGCAGCCCGTTCAGCTGCTCCACCACCGTGCGGTTCAACTCCGACATCCCGGGCGCCCCGAAGTGCGAGTCGCTGGCAACGAAGAACGTGATGACGGGAGGGGAAGGCCGCGCTACCGGAGCCCCGGCCTCGCCCCCGGGGGCGAGCCGGAACGCGAGCGCGAGCCACGCCAGAGATGTGGCGACGGCCACTCCCCTAGACAATCGTGGCCCCCCGCTCTGCCAGGAGGTCCCGGAGGACGGAACGGTGGCACCTCCGCTCCTCGAGGCAGTAGCAACCGACGGAGAAATCCGCACCGCGCGACAAGGCGGCGAGCAGGTCCAGCAGCCGCCGATTGTCCGGCCGGTTCATCTCCGCGCGATAGCTCCGTACGAAGCGGCGCCACTGCTTCTCGTCGCGGGCCCCGAGCGCGGCCTTGACGAGAGCCTCGCTGGGGGCGAGGCTCGGCAGCCAGACGTCGTAGAAGTTCCGCGAGGCGAACTCCCCCCTCGACACCCCGCGCGGCGGCCGGCGGACGGTGCCGATGCGGAGCCCCTCCCGCGCGTGACGAGGGGCTCCCAGACGGACGATGCGTAGCGCCATTCGGTTCCTCAGGTCCAGAGCGGGTCCGGGTATTCCCCGGCCGCGACCAGCGCGCGGAGCGATTCCGCCACCACCCGGGCGTCGTCGCGGTGGGTCATGCCGAACCAGGGGCTGGTGGTGGCGAGCACGCGGACGCGGACCGTCCCCGCCCGGATCAGCTGCCCCACCGCCTCCGGCAGGTAGAACTCGGCCCTCGGATCCCCGCCCTTTCCCGCGAGGAAGGCGCGGAAGCGCTCGCGCAGCGCGCCGAAGATCGAGGGGCCGAAGCCCCAGAGGTTGAGGGACACCGGCTCCTCGCCCGTGAAGACGCGGAAGCCGCCCGCCGATGGCGCCCGCACGCCGGGACCCGCGCGCTCGAGGCCCGTCACCTCCTCGACGCGGCGCAGCAGACCGTCCGCCCCCACGTCGCACAGACCCCGCGCCACGGGCCCGTGCGGCGAGAGCGTGCGGTCGAGCCGGAACGCGACCAGGGCATGGCGATCGGGGGGCGGAGCGGCGGCGAGGAACGCGTGAAGACCGGCGAAGGAAGCCCGCCCGTAGAAATCGTCGGCGTTGACCACGGCAAAGGGACCGCCCACCGCGCGCTCGCCGGCGAGGACGGCCTGGCCCGTCCCCCACGGCTTGGCCCGGCCGGCGGGGACGGTGAAGCCGGCGGGCAGGTCTTCGAGCGACTGGAAGACGTAGACCACCTCCGCCCGTGCCTCGTGCCGACGGCCCAGCGCTTCGCGAAAGGCGGCCTCGATGTCCGGGCGGATCACGAACACGATGCGGCCGAACCCCGCCCGACGCGCGTCGAAGAGCGAATAGTCGAGAAGCGTCTCCCCCGCGGGGCCGACGGGATCGATCTGCTTCAACCCCCCGTACCGCGAGCCGAGGCCCGCGGCCATCACGAGGACGGCCGGTTCCATGGGGCGGCCAGCATAGCAGCCCGCAGGACGGCGGGGCTATTCCGCGCGGAGAGTGGTCGCGGGATCGACGCGGGTGGCCCGCCAGGCGGGGAGGAGGCTGGCCAGGGTGGCCACGACCAGGAGCAGCGCCGGCACCGCCGCGAAGGTGAGGGGGTCGTGGGGGCGCACCTCGTGGAGCAGTCCGGCGAGCAGGCGGACGAGGGCGAAGGCGACGAGGCTGCCCACGAGCGCGCCCCCCAGCGACAGGCGGAGCCCGGAGCCGAGGACGAGGCGGAGGATGTGGCCGGGGTCGGCGCCGAGGGCGAGGCGCACGCCGATCTCCGTGCGGCGCTGGCTGACCAGGTAGGTGAGGACGCCGAAGAGCCCGATCGCGGAGAGCACGAGGGCAAGGGCGGCGAACACGGCGATCACCGCCCCGGCCAGCCGAGGCGTGGCGAGCGCCGCCCCCACCACCTCGGTCATCGGCCGCACCGCCGCCAGCGGCACGCTCGGGTCCACCTCTCGCACTGCCGCCCGCAACGGACCGGCGAGCCGAGCGGGGTCCCCTTCTGCGCGCAGCACGACGCTCATCGTGCGCCGGGGGACGCCGGTCGAGCGGTGGAACTGGGCGTGGGGGCGGTAGAACTTCTCCTTGATGGGGACGGTCACGCCGTTGTGGCGCACGTCGGCCACGATGCCCACGACCGTGACCCAGGGACGCGCGGGGTTCGAGCCCATGCGGAATCGCCGGCCCAGCGCGTCCTGCCCGGGCCAGTAGGTGCGGGCCATGGTCTCGTTCACGAGGCCCACCTGCTCGGCGTCCGTGGTGTCGGCGGAGGTGAAGCCGCGGCCGCGCACGATCCGCTCCCCGAGCGCCTCGAGCGCGCCCTCCGACGCGATCTGCCAGTCACCCTTGGCGTTCGAGCCGGGCGCTTCCACGTAACCCTCGACGTCGAGCCCCCAGTCGCCGATGGGCGCGCCCAGGGGGAGAAGGCGCAGGAGGCCCGCCGCCTTCACCCCCGGCAGCGCGCGCACGCGCTCCAGGACCCGGTCGTAGAAGGCCACGACTCTCTCGGCCTCGGCGTAGCCCGTCTCGGGCAGGGAGATCCGGGCGGTGAGCACGTGGTCCGGGACGAAGCCCAGCTCCACGCGCTGGAGCGCCCACAGGCTCTGCAGCAGCAGCCCGGCCCCCACGAGGAGGACGACGGAGAGCGCGGTCTCCGCGACCACGAGAGCGCTGCGCAAGCGGCTCCGGCCCCGACCCGCGGTGGCCCCGCGCCCGCCGTCCCGCAGGGCATCCGCGGGGCTCGTCCCCAGGAACAGGCGGGCGGGCGCGAGACCGAAGACGAACGTCGTGCCCACCGCCACCGCCATCGCGAAGGCGAGCACGCGCGCGTCGATCCCCGCCTCATCCGCGCGCGGGATCCCGGCGAGCCCGCTCCCGAAGAACAGGCGCACCCCCAGGGCGGCGAGGACGATGCCGAAGAGCCCGCTCGGCACCGCGAGCACCAGGCTCTCCGCCAGGAGCTGGACGAGGATTCGCGCCCGATCCGCGCCGAGGGACGTGCGCACCGCGATCTCGCGCCGCCGCACCTCGGCCCGGGCGAGGAGAAGATGGGCCACGTTCGCGCAGGCGATGAGCAGCAGGAAGACGACCGCGCCGGAGAGCAGCAGGAGCGCGGGGCGGACGGCGCCCTGGATCTCGTCCGTGAGGGGAAGAGCGAAGGCCGAGAAGCGCATGGCCTCGGGGTAGAGCCCCTCCCGCGTGAGGGTGCGCGTGAGGGCCTCGAGCTGCGCGGTGGCCTGCTCGGCCGTGACCCCGGGGGCGAGCTCCGCCGCCGCGAACAGGCCGTGATTGCCGGGCTCCTCGGCCGGGTCGAGGAAGAGCGGCACCCACAGCTCGGTCGGCTCCGCGGAATCCTCGCCGTAGTCGGTGGGGAGTCGGAACCCTCGGGGCATCACGCCCACGACCTGCCGGGCCACTCCGTCGATCAGGATCGTCCGGCCCACGAGCGCGGGGTCGCCCCCGTAGCGGCCCTGCCAGAGCCGGTAGCTGACCACGACCACGCGGTCGGCGCCGGGCTTCTCCTCTTCGGGCTGGAAGCCGCGCCCGAGCAGGGGCTCCGCCCCCAGCGTCCTGAACGCGTTGGTGGTGACGGGAGCGATGCCCACGCGCACGGGCTCTCCGTCACCGGTGAGATTCCCCTGGTCGGTGGCCCAGGCCGCCACCTGCCGGAAGGCGGGCAGGCGCCGGTAGTCAAAGACCTCGTGCTCGCTCACCCACGTCTTGTCGAAGCCGGTCCAGCGGCTCCAGATCATGACGCGCGTTTCGGGGCGGCCGTAGGGAAGCGGCCGGACGAGGACCGCGTTCACCACGCTGAACAGCGCAGTGGCGGCGCCGATGCCCAGGGCGAGGGTCAAGACTCCCGCGATGGCGAGCCCGGGGGAGCGGAGGAGCGAGCGGGCTTCGCGGGCGGCGTCGGTCGCGAGGGCGGATAGAAGGCGCATGGGGGACTCCCCTCGAGTCCATGAGACGCTCCTCACGCGGGCAGGGTTGGCCCGTCGCCCCTGCCTTTTCGCCTCGCTCAGGGCAAGGTGAGGGTGGTCGTCCCGCCTTCGCGGACGTCGAGGTCGTAGCGGGCCCCGCCGTCGAGGGCAAGGGTGTAGTGCCCGGGGGCCACGTTGTCGAGGTGCCGCAACGGACCGGTCAGCCGAATGATGCCGTCCGGGGACAGGGGGAAGATGTAGTAGACGGCCCCGCCGGAGTCGAGAAGGCGGCCGGAGGCGTTGGGGTGCGCCTGCGTCTGCGGGCCGGACTGGATCTCGACCTTGCCCCCGGGAGTGAGGGCCACGGTGAGCGGGGGGGCAGGCACGCTCACCCCGCGCAAGACGACGCTCGCGTAGCCGTCGGTCCCGATCCGCAGCTCGTAGCGGCCGGCCTTGAGCGACGGGACGTCGCCACGACCGTCGCTGTCGAGGCTCACGCTGCCCGTGAAAACGGCCGCCCCGAACGCGTCGACCACCCGCACCAGCACTCCACGCAGGGGCGTACCGAAGATGCCGTCCCGCACGAGGAGGCCCACCCCTTCGCCCCGGCGCAGCTCGACGGTGACGTCGCTGTCCTCGGAGGCGGCGACCTCGCGCGTCTCCGTCTGGTACGCGGGCTTGGTCACGCTCAGGCGATACGCGCGCGGCTCGAGGTTCTCGAGCGTGAAGCGGCCGCTGCTGTCGGATTCGGCCGCCATCATCGCGAGGGGTCCGCCGCCCCCGCCCCCCCCGCCCCCCTGCTCGAGGCGCACCTGGGCCTCGCCCAGCGGCCTTCCGGACTCCGCCTCCACGATGCGGCCGGCGATCTTCGCGGGCGGGGCCTCGAGGTCGACGGTCATGTCGCCGGCGACCTTCGCGGTCTTGCGAATGGGCGCGCCCCCTCCCATCGAGGAGGCCATGAAGGTGTAGTTGCCTTCCTGCAGTCCCTCGAGGGTGAACGATCCTGTCTCGTCGGTTCGGTCGGAGGCCATGCGCCCGGGTCCTCCCTCCGGCATGGCCGACACCATGGCGTCGGTCACCGGCCGGCCCCCTCGCGTCACCTGGCCTTCCACGCGGAAGCCGCTCTCGAACACGATCTCCGCCGTCGCTTCGGTCTGGCCCTCCGCGATCACGACCTGGGCGGTGGCGCTGCGCATGCTGCTCCCGAAGTCTCCGGCGGAGGCGCGCAGGCTGATGGGACCCTTGGGAGCGCCCGTGAGCTCGAAGGAGCCGTCCCCCCCCGTCCGCGTGTTCGCGAAGTACTCCTCCGGCCCGTTGGCGCTGACCATCACGTTGCCGCGCGCGTTCTCGGCGAGGCCGGCGACCGTGCCGCGGATGGTGGCCCCTTCCGCGAGCACCAGCATCACGTCCGGGCTCGACTCGCCCCCTTGGAGCACCGCCTCCACGGTGGCGCTCGTCTGGCTGCGCAGCGAGGCGACGAGGGAGTAGCGGCCGGCGGTCAGGGTGTCGAAGCGGAAGCGCCCCCCCTCGTCGGTGACGGCGGTGCGTCCGCCGCCACCCCCGAAGGGACCACGGGAGGCCTGTCCGGCGGCGGAGAGCGACACGGCCGCCCCCGCCACCCCCCGGCCGCCCGCGACCACCGAGCCCGCGATCGCCCCGCCCCGGCCCAGACGGATCTCGACCGTGCTCGCCTGTTCCTTCAGCTCGACGCGCTCGGTCTCTTCCGTCCAGTCGGGATGGGAGGCGGTCAGGGTGTACGAGCCGGGGGCGAGGCCCTCGACCCGGAAGCGGCCCTCGGCGTCGGTGGTGGTGGAGCCGTCGTCGTCGATCACGACCATGCGCATCATGCCGCCGCCGCCGCCGCTCGCCGGCTCCGCGCGGACGGTGGCCTCGATGATCGGCTTGCCCGTGCGGTCCTCGACCACGCGGCCGGCGATGGCGCCGCCGCGCACGAGCCTCACCTCGACGCCCTCTGCCGTCCCGCCCTCGTCCACCGTGACCGCGGCCACGCGTCCCTTCTGGTACCCGCCGGCCGTGGCCTGCACGTCCCACTGGCCCGCGGGCACCTCGTCCAGCACGAACGCGCCGTCCTCGGCGTGGACGGCGACGGGATCGCCGGCCGAGCGACCGTCCGCGACCCGGAAGCGCATGCGCATCCCGCTCACCCCGGCCATCTCGTACCCGATCTCGAAGTCGGGGATGGGCCGCCCGCTGTCGCCGTCGACGACCGTCCCGCGTATGCGTCCCTTCCCCGAGACCACGATGTCCACGTCCGCGGGTGCTATCACCCCCGACTTGCGCGGCCCGGGTCCGTTGTCGCCGAAGGGCTGAAGCTCGTAGGCCTCGCCCGCGGTGAGCCCCTCGACGAGGAAGGTGCCGTCGGGACCCGTGCGCTCGGGGGGCCCCTGGCCCAGGAGCCCGGCCAGCGGTCCCGCCGAGCTGGCCTGGGGCCGCGCCGCCACCATCCATCCCGCCACCCCGTTGCCGGCCTTGTCGCGCACGCGGCCGCTGATCGCGACGCCGATGCGGAGCACGATCTGGACGGGCTCGCCTTCGGCGCCTTCCGCGACCTTCAGGGGGTCCACGCGCTCGCGCGTCATCCCTTTCTTGCTCGCCACCAGCGTGTAGTCGCCGACGCTCAGACCCCGGAACTCGAAGCGGCCGTCGGCGCCGGTCGTCCTCTTCGGCCGCTGTCCGGGTCCGCCCACGAAGCTCATCTGGGCCATGTCGCTCCGCCGCCCCCCCTGGAAGATTCGGGCGCTGCGCGAGCTCCACGTCGGCTCCGGCCACCGGCAGGCCCGCCTCGTCCTTGACCAGGCCGCGCACGACGAGCCCCCGGGACAGCACGACGGTGAGGCCCGCCTTCGTCGCCCCCGCCACGAGCACGATCCCCCCGAGCGTCCGCGCCTCGAAGTCGTCGTGGCGGACGGTCAGGCGCAGGTTGGTGCCGGGGGCGAGGCGGGACGCCTTGAACGTGCCGTCGCGTGCGGAGCGGAACACGGTCGCGCCGGCGGAGCGGACGAAGACGCGGAACGACGTCTCGCGGCCGCCGAACACATGGCCGGTGGCGCCTTCGACGGGACGCCCGTCGGGATCGACGACGCGGCCGGCGAGGGTGGCCGCGCGCACCAGGGGGACGTCCTGGGCCTCGGTCTCGCCCGCCGCCACCGTGACCCGCGCGATCCAGGAGACGTAGCGCGGGTCGTCGGCGCTCGAGACGGCAGGATCCCGGAGGAAGGCCGCGCACCTCGTAGCGGCCGTCCGCGCCCGAGCGGCCGGTGAAGGTCGAAGCGCCGGAGCGGGCGACCACGAGGATGCCTGCGATCGGCGCCGCCGTGGTCGCGTCGACCACGCGGCCGCGGACCCCGGCGGTGGGGGCCAGCACGAGCGAGGCCTTCGCCCCCGCCTCGGGCGCGGGCACGCTCGCGCGCCCCTTCTCGCCGCCGTCGGCCACGAGGGAGCCCGACTCCGCGGGGACGCCGTCCACCAGGAACGTGCCGTCCCGCCGCACCTCCGCCCAGCGCGTCGTCGCCTTCCCTTCGAAGCGCACGAGGGCGCCGGCCGCGGGGGTCTTGCGGTCCGGGAGCATCACGCTGCCCGAGATCGCCCGCCCAAGGGCGAGGACGACCGCCTGCCGCAACGCCCCCGCCCGCACCTCGCGCACCTCGGCGGTGGCGAAGCCGGGGGCCTCGATGCGGAGCTGGTTGCCCGTCTCCCCCGCCTCCGCGAACTTGAACGACCCGTCGGCCCCGGTGGTCGTGGTCACGGCGTCCGCCGCCCACTCGTCGGCGCCGCGGAATCCGGCGCGCAGGGTGACGGTGGCCGCCAGCACCGGCCCTCCTCGCCCGTCCACCACCTTGCCGGCGAGGGCCGCTGCCTTCGCGACCAGAAGGTCCCCGAGATCGTCGGTCTCGGACGCGTCGAACACCCGGCCGAGGAAGACGGGCACCGCACCCCCGCCCGACACCCGGATCCGCACGAGGCCCGCGGTGGCGGGAAGGAGCAGGGCGAAGGTCCCGTCCGGCTTCGTGGTCACGGAGAGGACGGGCTTCGGCTCCTCCTGACGGAGGGCCTCGCGACGCGCCTCGGCCTCGGGGGCGTCCAGGGGGACGGCGGACACCGTGGCCCCCGCGAGCGGCTTGTTGTCGGCGAGGAGCCGCCCCCGGAATTCACCTCCCTGGGCGGCGGGCGCGAGGGCAAGAACGAGCAACGCGGACAGGCGGACCGTCATGTCTTGGCTCCTCCGCCCTATAGGACGCGAGGAGGGTGCCGTCGGTCGGCGGATTCGCATCGGCGCCCGTCGATCATACCGGCCCTCCGGCCGGTTCGCAGTGGCGAGGGCGACCTCGAGCTTGACCCCGGAGCTCCCATCCCGTAGCGTCCAGAGCCATGAGAGCAAGGTCGCTGTCCGCGGCTATCCTCGTCCTGGCGGTCGCCGCTTGCGCAAGCCTGAAGCCGCCCCGCCTGCAGGTCCAGAAGCTGAGCGTCGACCACGCGGGCCTCACGGGGCTGGGTCTCAAGGTGGGCTTCGCCGTGCAGAACCCGAACGACAAGGACCTGGAGATCGAGCGCTTCGAGTACGAGCTGCTCGTCAACGGCCGCTCCCTCGGCCACGGCTACAACGCCGACCCCGTCACCGTCCGCGCCTTCGGCGAGGAGCGCGTCGTCTCCCGCTTCAACGTGGACCTCCTGAAGCTGCCGGGGGCGGTCAAGGACGGTGCTCGGCCAGGACCGAGTGCAGGCCCGGGCGCGCGGGACGTTCCACGTGCGCGAGGGCGGCGGGGTCAAGAAGGTCGACTTCGACAGCGAGGCGAACGTCGACCTCGATCGCTGACCCTCAGTCGAGGGCCTTGCGCAGGACCACGAAGCGGCAGGGGAGGCGCGTCTCGTACCCCTCGGAAAACGGCTCTTCTCCCGCTTCGCGGTATCCGAGCCCCGCGTAGAACGGGAAGAGCTCCCTCCGCAGGTCGACGACCAGGATCTCGACCTCGCGGTGGCCCTCGGCGCACAGGTACTTCTCCGCCTCGGCCACGAGCCGGCGCCCGAGCCCGCGGCCCTGGAGGCGGGGAGCGACGGAGAGCAGCCCGAAGTAGCCCCGCTCTCCGCGCCGGTCCACGTACACGCACCCGACGAGACCGGCCTCGTCCTCGGCAACCAGGAAGGCCCCGGAGCGCCGCTTCTCCTCGACCTCCTCGGCATTCGTCCGCGGACCGCCTACGAAATATTCCTCGACCTTGTAGGCTTCGTTGATGAGGGCCACGAGGGCGGCGACGTCCTCCGCCCGCGCGGTCCTCGTGCTCAGTTCCCCCACTCCGCCACGCGGTCCCGGGGCGCGCTAGGGGGCGAGGCCGGCGGGGGTGGCGGGCGTGCGGCCGTTGCCGTGGCCGTGGCGGAGCGCGCGGAGGGCGGGGATGAGGCTCACCCCCTGCTTCCTCCGCTCCTGGTTCCAGACGATCACGTCGTCGATCACGCTGTAGGCGCAGGGGACGACGAACAGGGTGAGGAGCGTGGAGACGATCATTCCCCCCACGAGGGCGAGAGCCATGGGCCGCTGCAGCTCTGCCCCCGGTCCGAGGGCGAGAGCGGGGGGCAGGGCGCCGGCGATCGTGGCCACCGAGGTCATCAGGATCGGGCGGAGGCGGATCGGGCAGGCCTGCAGGATCGCCTCGTGGCGCTCCACTCCCTGCTCGCGAATCTGGTTCGTGAAGTCCACGAGCAGGATCGAGTTCTTCTTGGCGATGCCCATGAGCAGGATCATGCCGAGCACGCTGTAGACGTTCAGGCTCTGGCCGGCCAGGAAGAGGGCCATGAGCGCGCCGCTGATGCTGAAGGGCAGGGCGAGGAGCACGGTGAAGGGGTGGGTGAAGGCGTTGAACTGCGTGGCCAGGACCATGTAGGCCACGAGCAGCCCCAGCCCGAAGGCGAAGCCGAGCGAGTCGAACGACTCCTTGAAGGCCTGGCTGCTCCCGGAGGGGATCGCGCGGTAGCCCTCGGGCAGCACGCCCCGTGCGATCTCCAGGGATCGGGCGATCGCCTTGTCCTGGGACGCGCCCTGGGCCACGTTGGCGAACATCGTGATCGCCCGCTCCCGGTCGCGGCGCGTGATCGTCTGCAGGGTGGGCCGCTGCTCGATCTTCACCACGTCGCCGAGGTGCACGAGCGAGCCGTTGGCGGTGCGCACGAGCAGCCGCTCGATGTCCTCCGGGCGCTGGCGCTGGGGCGCGAGCAGCCGCACGCGGATGTCGAAGCGCCGGCCCTTGTCCTTGAACTTCCCGACCCGCTGGCCGCCCACCGCGGAGTTCAGGGTGTCGCCGATGGCGGCCATGCTCACCCCGAGATCCGCGGCCTTGTTGCGGTCGGGCACCACCTGGACCTCGGGCATCCCCACCTGGTAATCGCTGTCCACGTCGGTCACCACCCCCGACTGCCGCATCTGCTCCTGGATCTCCCGGGCGCTCCTGGCGAGGGTGTCCCAGTCGCGCCCGCGGATGTTGAACTCTACCGGCCAGCCCCCGCCGCGGCTGGCGCTGAAGCCGCCCTGGGAGATGTCCTGGATGACGCCCTTGGAGCCGGGGATCGAGTTCACGGCCTGGCGCATCACCGCCATGAAGTCCTGCTGGGTGGGGCGGCGGCCGAGCTTGGGGTCGATGGGCCGGTCCTCGGGGTCGAACATGGTGATGAATATGATGCCCGTGTTCACCTCGCCCCCCCCGAAGCCGCCGACGGCGCCGCTGTACTTCTGCACCTCCGGGCGCTGGGACACGAACTCCTCGATCTGCCGGAACACCCGGTCGGTGCCGTCCAGGCTGGTGCCGACCGGGGTCTGGAAGCGCACGAGCACGCGGCTCATGTCCTGGGAGGGGACGAACTCGGAGCGCAGGAAACGCACGAGGCCGAGGGAGAGCACGAAGAACACCACCGCGGCCAACATGACCCAGCCCCGGTGGTGAAGAGCCGGCTTCAGGCCGCGCAGGTAGATGGCGGAGAGGCGCGCGAAGGCGAGCTCGACCTTCTTGCCGAGCTTCCCGCGCTTCTCCAGGTCGAGAAAGCGCGAGCAGCGCATGGGGGCGAGGGTCAGGGCTTCCAGCAGCGAGATGAGCACCGCCACCGAGATCGTGACCCCGAACTGGAAGAAGAACTTCCCGATGATCCCCTTCATGAAGGCCACGGGCAGGAAGATGGCCACGATGGCGAGGCTGGTGGCGGCGGCGGCGAACGTGATCTCCCGCGCCCCCACGGAGGCGGCACGGACCCGACCCATCCCGTGCTCCCGGTGGCGGTAGATGTTCTCCAGCACCATGATCGCGTCGTCCACCACGATCCCCACCACCAGGGTGAGCCCGAGCACGGTGAACGTGTTCAGGGTGAAGCCGAACACGTACATCACGACGAAGGTGCCGAGGATCGACGTGGGGATCGCGAGAAGGACGTTCAGGGTGGTGGTCCACGAGCCGAGGAAGACCCAGCAGACGAGGCCGGTGAGCACGGAAGCGAGCACGAGGGTGAAGAGGATCTCCCCGATGGCCTTCTCCACGAAGATCGTGGTGTCCCAGTTCACGAACAGGGTGAGGCCCTCGGGAAGATTGCGCGACATCTCGTTGACCTTCGCGTTGACCGCCCGGCCCACCTCCACCGCGTTCGCGCCCCGAAGCTTGGTCACGCTGAAGCCGACGGAAGGCTGGCCCAGGGAGCGGCCGATGCGCCGGCGGTCCTCGAGCCCGTCCTCCACCACCGCCACGTCCTTGAGACGCACGGGGGCGCCGCTCTTGTAGGTCACGACCAGGTTGCCGAAGGCCTCGAGGTCGATGGCCTCGCCTTCGGCCTTCACGTTCATCTCCCGTTCCGCGGACTCGATTCGTCCCGCCGGCACCTCCAGGTGCTCACGGGCGATGGCGGCGTTGACGTCCTGCACGGTGAGGCCCTGGGCCTCCAGGCGGGGGGCGTCGTACCACACCCGCACCGAGCGGTCGCGGAAGCCCTGGAGCTGCACGTCGCCCACCCCGGGGATGGTCTGGATCTGGGGCTTGATGTAGTTCCGGATGTAGTCGGCCACGAAGGTGGGGGGTCGGTTCCCCGCGAGCGAAAGCCGGATGATCGGCTGGTCCTCGGGGTTGTTCTTGCTGATGACCGGAGGATCGATCCCCTTGGGGAGGCGGGCGGCGGCCTGGGCGATGCGCGACTGCACGTCCTGGAGGGCGGCGTCGATGTTGCGGCTCAGCTCGAACTCGATGCTGATGTTGGCCGAGCCCTGTCGAGACGTGGAGAAGAGCTGCTTGACCCCCTCGACCCCGGTCACCACGTCCTCGATGGTGTCCACGACGTCCGTCTCCATGATCTCGGGGGAGGCTCCCTCGTAGGTCACGGACACGTTGACGAGCGGGAAGTCCACGTCCGGGTTCTGGCTGATGCCGAGGCCGCGGAAGACGGTGCCGAACCCCGTGAAGCAGAGCAGGCCGAAGCCGATGAGGGCGAACATCAGCACCCAGGCGAACACGTGGTTCCGGATGGATATGTCGGCCAGGGTCATCCCGGTGGCGATCTGCCTGGGGTCCTCGGGCTCCCGCTCGAGGTCGCGCCGGCGCATCTCTTCGCTCATGCTCGCCTACTGCGCGGTCGTGGGCGCTCCGCCCGGGGCCGATACCGGTTGCACGTCGACGCCCTCGGCCAGCCGGTCCGAGCCCTCCACGACCACGGTCTCCCCCTCCTTGACACCGGACAGGATCTCCACGACCCCCGTCCCCGTGCGCAGCCCGATCTCGATGGGCCGGACGCGGGCCTTCCCCTTCTCCACGACGAAGGTCACGAACCCCTGCTCGCTGGCCTGGACCGCACCCTCCGGCACCACGAGCGCTTCCTTCCTCGACTCGCCGGCCAGGGTCACCTCCGCGAAGAACCCGGGCTTCAGCTCTCCGGGGTTCTGGACCCAGGCCAGCACCTCGACCTGGCGGGTCTGGGGGTCGGCGACCTCCCCCACATGATAGATGCGGGCCGGGAAGTCCTTGGAGCCGAGGGGCGCCACCCGGAAGGTCACGGTGTCCCCATTCTGGGCGAGCAGCGACTCCCCTTCCGAGATCTTGAAGCGCAGCCGCAGCCGGCGCGTGTCGACCAGGGTGGCGAGCACCACCCCCGTCTTGACGAACTGTCCGGTCTCCACCGTCTTGGTGTTGATCACGCCCGCGTGGGGCGGGCGCACCTCGGACTTGCGCAGGTTCTGGACCGCGATGTCCCGGTTGGCCTTGACCGCCTCCGCGGCCGCGCGCAGCCGCGAGGTCTCGCCCCGCGAGCGGTTCAGCTCCTCCGCGGCCACGAGCTGGCTCTGGTTCAGCTCCTCGCGGCGCTTCAGGTCGGCCTCGGCACGCCCCCGCTCGGCCAGGCTCTGGTTGTAGCTGGCCTCCGCCTGCTCCGCCTCCAGCCGGAAGCGCTCGGGGTCGATGCGCAGGAGCACGGTGGCCGGAGAGACCCGGTCGCCCTCGTGGAAGCGGACCTCCGAGACCGCGCCCTCCACCTCGGCCGTGACCTGGATCATCTCCTCCGGCTCCAGGGAGCCGAGGGCCTTGATCCGGTAGACGACCTCCTGGTTGAGCACGGGGGCCACCCGCACCGCGATGGGGGCCCGGCCGGACCGGGCCGAGGCCGCGCTCTGGGTCTTCCCGCAGCCGACCGTGGTGAGGAGGACCAGGGGGATGCCGGAGAGAGCCCGCCGCCTATTCAAAGAAGATGCCTCATCCGGGGCGCTACCCGCCCCTGCGACTGACCATTCTGAGGGAGGCACGGCCCGTTTCCAAGGGGCGGGGGCGTCAAACGATGTGATCGACGAAGTCTGACCCTAGAATGGGTTGCCCGGGACGCCCGGGAATCGCTTGCGAAGATCAACTTCCGACCTCCTCCTCGCCGCCGTCGCCCTGTCCCTGATCGGCTTCTACTTCTGGACGGCGTCCAACGGTTACAGTTTCCGGGAGGCGCCCCGCGACGGCTACTACAACCTGCTCACCGCCGCCTTCATGGCCGGCCAGCTCCACCTGCAGGAAGAGCCCAGGCCCGAGATGTTCGAGCTCGCGGAGCCCTACGAGCCGGGGCGAAACGCGCGCTTCCGGCTCCACGACGCGTCGCTCTACCACGGCAAGTACTACCTCTACTTCGGGGTGGTGCCCGCGCTGACGCTCTTCGTCCCCTGGCGGCTGCTCGGCCTGGGTGAGCTGGCCGAGTCCCTCGCCGCCGCGCTCTTCGCCACGGGCGGCCTTCTCTTCTGGGTGGCGATCCTGAGGCGGCTGCTCCGGGAGCACTGCCCGGACACGCCGGGCTGGATGCAGGCGGGAGCCGCGCTCGTCCTCGGCGTCTCGAGCGTCGTCCCGTTCATCCTCCGCAGTCCGTCCGTCTACGAGGTGGCGGTCTCGGGCGGCTATTTCTTCCTCGCCGGGGCGTCGTACTTCTTCTTCACGGCGGACGGCGGCTTCCGGTTGCGCCTCGGACGCCTCGGCCTGGGCAGCCTCTTCCTGGGCCTCGCCGCCGGCTGTCGCCCCAACCTCCTCGCGGTCGCGCCGATCCTGCCCCTGCTCGCGCTTCCGGCCTGGCGGTTGGCGCCGTCGCGAAGGCGCGCGCTCGCCGCCCTCACCGCACCCCTGGCTCTCTGCGTTCTCCTGTGGGGGCTCTACAACCACGCGCGCTTCGGCTCGTGGACGGAGTTCGGCACGACGTATCAGGTGGCGGGCCTGCGGCCCGTGCCGTGGTTCGATCCCGCCGCCGTGCCCGTGGCCTTCTACTTCCACTTCCTGGCCCCCCCCGATCTGCGGCTGGAGTTCCCGCTCGTCTTCCCGCTCACCGACTACCCGGGGGAGGCCCCCGAGGGCTTCTTCAAGGCGCCCTTCACCACCGGGCTTCTCGCCCACGCGCCTTTCATCCTCATCCTGCTCTTCGCTCCCCGCCTCCTCCGCCACCCCCCGGTCGAAGCCGCAGCCCGGCTGCGCTGGCGCCTGGGGGTCCTCGTCGCCGCCGGTCTGCTCCTGCCCCTCCTCACCAGCCTCGCGTTCTCCGCGGCGGCGATGCGCTACGAGGTGGACTTCGCGAGCCTCCTGCTGGTGCCCGCGCTCGTGGTGCTGGTGGTGGCCGACCGGCGGGCGAGCCGGCGCGGGCCGCTGAGGGCGGCCAGCGTCCTCGGCCTCGCCTGGTCCGTCCTCGCGGGTACGGCCCTGAGCCTCCACGGCGACGTGGACGGCCTGCGCCTCCAAAACCCCGGGGTGTTCGCAGCCCTCGAGCGGCGCTTCGAACCCCTGCGCATCGCCCTGGGCCGCCTGCTCGTACGCGACGACCACGCGGTCTTTCGCATGCGCATCGCGCTCCCCGAGCGGGCGGCGGCGGAGCGGGAGCCGGTGTTCACGTCCGGAACCGGGGACAGGAGCGACGTGCTGTGGTCGCGGCAGGCCGGTCCCGGGCTCTTCGCGTTCGAGCTGCAGCCGGTGCAGGGACCCGTGCAGACGAGCCGCCCCTTGCCGCTCACGCCGGGCCGGTTCTACGACCTGGAGCTGGAGCTGGACTACGTGAAGCGCTTCCTGCGCGCCCGCATCGACGGGCAGGAGGCGTTCCGCTTCGAGGCTCGCGTGGGCACAGTGCACGCAAGGCGGAGGAGCTACGGGCGCGGGCCGCGCGGGCGCGGGGCCACGTTTCTCGGACGCTTCTCGGGCACGATCATTCCCGAGCCGATGCTCTGGGCGGGGCGACCGGGACTGGAGTCACTGCCGAGCCTCGCCCCCCTCCCCGCGGTGCTCACCGATACCGCCCAGGAGGACGACCGCCCCCCCTCCCCCCCTCCCGGGCTCCTCTGGATACCCGTTCCCAAGGAGGGCGCCTACCTCTGGACGGGCGCGGAGTGGCGCTGGATCCCGCGCGTCTACGTGGATCGCGTGCGGGTGGACCGAAGCATCGCCTTCGCGGTCCTTCCCCCGGGCACTGTAGAGCCGCTCGTCGTCTCCGGCGATTCCGACGGCGCGGACGCGGTCTTCGTCCGCCATCTGGGCGGCGGGCGGGCCGCGCCCGGCCTCGCCCATTGGCGCGGGGCCTGGAAGCTCGACCCGCCGGGGGATTCGTTCCCGGTCGCGCCCGAGCGCACGCGAAGGCTCGACATCGTGCTCGATCGGGCGGGGGGCGCGGTGAGCGTCCGCCTCGACGGACGCGACGCATTTCGCGGGTCCGCCGACCTCGCGCCCATCGATCGCTCCCTCGTTGTCGTGGGCCGGAGCCCGGAGGGCCTCATCCTCGGGCGCGGCCTGTTCGCGGGCCGGATCGGCTCCGCGCACTAGGCGAAAGCGCGCGCGATCTCCACCAGGAAGTCCGCGTTGGCCAGGACCTGGAGCGCCGCGAGCAGCAGTACCGCTCCCGTGACGGCGCGGTGCTTGCCCGGCTCCCCGGGACCGGGGCCGAAGAGCAGGGCGAAGATCGCCAGCACCGCGAACGTCCACTGTCCGCTGTAGAGAAAGAGCGAGGTGCCGAACACGACGTGGAGGGCGGCGAGCAGGAGCACCCACAGCCCGAGGGCGATCACGAGCGGCCGTCGCCAGGCCCCCGAGCGCGCGGCGCCACGGGTCGCGAGGATCAGCAGGGCCCCCCAGAGCAGGCCGTGGGCGACACCGGCGGGGCGCAGGGCCGGAGCGGCGACGGGCGGGAAGTCCACGACGGCCCGGGGCGGATCCGGGCGGGTGACGACGGTGCGGGGCGCGGCCAGGTTCCAGAAGAAGAAACAGGCCACGAGGTCGCGGCCACGGGCGGCCACGTCGCCCGGCTCGCGAGGCCAGATGAAGCTGAGGCGGTCGTCTCGGCCCAGCCCGCCCGAGCGCCAGAAGGGGGCGGTGTCCTCGTAGAGGCTCGTCTGGACGAGGCTCAGGGCCCCGGTGACGGCGAGCACGACGAGGAGGTGCCGGGTGAGGGCGCGCAGCGCGGTCCACTGCGAGCACGTCCAATCGAGTCCCGCCGCGCGCGCGAGGGCGACCGCCGCGAGGTTGACGACGTTCATGCCGAAGGCGAGGACTCCCGCGGACAGGCGGGCGCGCGGCCCTCCCTCGAGCCCGAAAAGGACGAGGAGGGTCAGAGCCGAGAACACGTAGCTCTCCGGGAAGACGGAGAAGAACCACTGGCTCGAGGAGAAGCCGAAGACCAGGCTCCACGCGAGGGCCACCCCGCCGGCAAGCCCGGATCGACGGAGAAGCGTCAAGAAGGCGCAGACCCCCGCCCCGCCCGCGGAGGCGCACATCAGGATCGCAGCCAACCTCCCCGCCTGCTCGACGCCCAGGGCCCGCAGCATCGTCTTCAAGGCCACCCCCGGCGGGTTCAGGAGGAGGACGAACAGGGGGTGGAACTGGGTGCGGTGGTGTGGTCCCGAGAAGCGCGTGAGGTCGATGATGCGGCTGGGCACGTCGGCATCGAAGAGCTGGTCGAGATACGCAAAGGCCAGGGGCGACGACCGCTGGAAGGCGAGACCGCAGCCCGCATAGAGCAGGAAGAAGGCGAGGAACAAGCCGCCCGCCCGCAGGAGATCCGGCCGCGGGCCCTGGCCGCTCATTGGCCTCGCCCCCGTTTCATTGGCCCGCCGCACGCCACCGGGTGAGCTGCTCCTGGAGCAGCACGGGATAGTCGTGGTTCATGACGGTCTCCCGGCGGGCGCGCTCCGCGAACCTGTGCTCCCAGGAGCGGTAGGCCACGAGAGCGAGTCCGGACAGACCGATGAGCGCGATCGACGCGACGACCCATGCACGCCGGTTGCCGAGCCAAGGGGCCAGGAAGGTCAGGGCGGCGGCCCCGGCGAGGAAGATGGCGGTACCGAAAGCGATGCGGTAGCCGAGCACCAGCCTCCGTGAAAAGTAGCGCACGCTCACCTGATGGCGACCGGCGGGGACGCGCACCCCGAGGAAGCCGGCGTTGACGGAGACGAGGGGCACTCGGTTCCCGTCGAGCCAGCCTTCCCAGTTCGCGGTGGCCTCCGGAAAGGGCGTGACCAGGACGCTTTCGCGGAGCGTGTCGACGTCGAGAGTGGTCACGTTGGGGGTGAGGGCCAGGATCCGGTTCCGCTCGTTGAGGGGGACGAGGCCGTCCGGGCCCGCCGGCGACGGTCCGCAGTCCGGCCCCACCACCAGCGTGCGCAGGCGGCCGGTGGCGAGGCAGTCTTCGTCCGTGCGCAGGCGGGCGAGTGCAGCCTCCCCGGTGTCGACGCATTCGAGGCGATCGGAAAGATAGAAAGGCAGCACCACTCCCCGGCCGTGATCGGGATCGATGGGAAGGAAGCAGTTGGCCTGCCCGGCGGCCCTTCGCAGGAAGCGCGCGTAGGCGACGGTGGCGGATCCTTCGGCCTTCTTGCGCAGCTCGTTGGTGGCCAGGAGGGGGAAGCTCGCGTACAGCGGCAGGTGGTTGACGGCCTGGAAGGCGGCCCGGTCGGGGCTCGGCTCTCGCTCGGCGATCCAGGTGCCGTGTCGCATCATCATTCCGATCTGCGCCGCGGTGGCGAGGGCGAGGGCACCGGCGGTGAGGGGCGACCGGGCGGCCGCCCCCCGGAAGAGGGCCAGTCCGGCCACCACCCCCAGCGCCAGCCAGACCGCCTGAGGGGCCGGCGTCCACCAGCCGGTGAGCACGGCCGGGCTGTAGGGTGGAAGCGCGGCCGGGGGCGCGACCAGGACCCGCAGCAGACCGAGCGCGGACGCCACCGCCATCGCGAGCGCGGCGATCCTCGTCGAGGATTGGAGGAAAGGGAGGCGGCCCTCCCGCCCGCGGAGCCAGAGCAGGGCGACCAGGAGGAGCACCGGCAGCATGTAGACGGCGCGACCGGGACCGCGCAGGGTGGTGAATCCCGGGACGTGGGAGAAGAAGAAGGGGAAGACCGGGGTGAGCCGTCCGAGCGCGTAGACGAAGGGGAAGGCGAGAGCGAGCAGGAGGGGCCAGCCGCGGGCCCGCAGGAGGGCGAGGACGACCGCGATCAAGAGGGCGGCGAGCAGCGTCGAGCCCCCGTACGACGAGTGGACTTCCGCCTCCCACGGGAAGAAGAGGTTGGTGAGGAGGTCGGGGGGAGCCATGGCCCACTCCCCGGCCCATTCCAGCGACGGTCTCGCCACCCGCGTGTCGTTGACGGCCATCCACTCGGAAATGGCCAGCCAGTGCGGAGCGGCGAGCAGGACCCCGGCCAGAGCCGCGAGCAGCGCCTGGCTTCCCCGACGGACGAGAGCGCGGGCTCCCACCACGCGCACGAGGGCGGGCAGGGCGAAGAGCGCCACCAGCAACGCGAACGGCAGCAGCACCGGGTAGCCGCAAGTGAAGAGGAGCTGGGTGATGAGCGCGATCAGGGCCAGCCGCCACCGGCTCGGCTGCAACAGGTGAAGCATCGAGAGCAGCAGGGCGGCCTGGGTGTAGACCGCCGCGTCGAGGGCGATGCCGTAACGAAAGGCATCGAGGGTCCGTAGGTTGTAGACGAGCACCAGCGAGACGAGCCAGCTCGCTCCCCGCTCGAGCCCGGCGGCGCGGCGGAGGGCGACGTAGTAGACGGCCTGGGCCAGGCCAAAGAGCAGCAGGTGCCTCGCGGCGAGGACACGCAGGGCATCGCCCCGCCAGAACGCGGGCACGCGGCTCGAGATCCACGCGGGGAGGTGGAAGTACTGCCCGTAGAAGAGTCCGCCCACGGGAATGCCGCCGGTCTGGTGCGGGTACCACATGGGCTCCAGGCTCTCGCCGGTGTAGAAGCGCAGCGTCTGCGGGACGCGGACGTTGTAGTGGAGGTAGTCGTTGCCCAGGGTGTTCGGTCCCAGGACCGTCCAACCCAGGAACACGACGGGAGGGAGGAGGAGCCCCCAGACGACGGGATCGCGGAAAGAGCGAAGGACCCGGAAGAGGTTCACTCTGCGACGACACGCTACTGCCGGCCGCTTCCGCTCGTCAAGCACGCGGGTCGCGGAGGGCCGCCCGCTTACAATGCCCACCGGGATGATCCTGCCCGGCGAGACGAGCCCGCGCCGATCCGGTTCCCCGGTCGCGGCGGGGGCCGCGCTCCTGGCCCTGGCCGCGGTGACGTTCGCCCTCGTGCGGCCCACCAACTTCCGGGGCTACGACGAGTGGCTCATCGTGTCTCTCCTGTCGCAAGGCATCCTCGATTTCCCCTACGCCAACCGCCCGCTGAACCTGCTCTGGTCGATGCCGGGCTGGCTCCTCTCTCCGGACGCCCTCTGGGGCTTCCTGGTCGTGCACGCGGCGTGGATCGGCCTCTCGGGCGTGCTCGTCTTCCTCGTCGCCCGCCGGATCCTTCCTCACCAGCCGGGCTTCGCCTTCCTCGCCGGGGCCTTCACCGTCGTCTGGGCGCCCTCCGACGCCACGCGGCTCTGCGCGGTGCAGATGACCCTCTACAGCGGCTGCACCTTTGGCGTCCTGCTCGCGGTGTGGTTGCTGCTGGAGGCGTGGTTCCGCCGCCGTCCCTTGCTGGCGGCGGGGGCCGCGGCCGCGGCTACGCTGACCGCCCTGAGCCTGGAAGCCGCGCTCGCCCCTCTGGCCCTGAGCCCGCTCCTGCTCTTCGTGGCCGGGGGCGCGCGCCAGCGGCGCCGCTGGGCCACCTGGGCGACGGCCTGCGTCCTCTTCCTGGCCGCGTGCGCCCTCCGTGCCGTGGTTCCCTTCCGGGCCGACCCCGCCCGCTTCGCGTATCAGACCGAGGCCCTCGCCCCCGACCCCGACCCCGTACGGCTGGCGCGGCGCGCGCTGGGCCAGCTCCGGCACCATCTCTCGCCCCTCGCCGATCGTCCGGTCGTCGAGCACGCCCTGCCCCTGGCCGCGCTTGCCGTCGCCGTGTTCGCCGCCGGCCTCGTCGCGTCGCGACGCACGGGAGCGGTATCGAAAGGAGAAGAGGCGCCTCCCTCCCCCCGGGCCTGGCTCGTGGCCGCCGCCGTCGGCCTTCTCTGGGCCGTCGTCTCCTATCTGCCTTTCATCCTGAGCACCAAGACCCGGGGGCCGGTACGCACGCAGTTCCTCTCCGGTCCTGGAGTCGCGGTCATGCTGGCCGCCGTCGCCATCGGGTTGTCTTCGCTCTTGCCCTCGCGCCTGCGCTTCGGTGCCGCCGGCCTCCTCGGGTGCTGGGTGGTGGCAGTGGGGACCGCGCGCACCGCCTCGCTCCAGGCCGAGTGGGACGCGGCGAGCGCCTACCCTGCCCAGCGCCGGACGCTGCTGGAGCTCACCGCGATCGCGCCCGATCTCGAGCCGGGAACCCTCGTCGTGCTCCTGCCCCACGGCCGGCCCTGGCCCTTCGATTTCTCGTTCCGCCATGCCGTGCGGTACCTCTACGAGGGACGAGCGGTGGGGCTCGCGGTGGGCGCGGAGCCCCTGCTCTACGACTCGGGCTTCGCGGCCGATGGCGTCCACGCCGACCCCATTCCCGTGTTGCGCGGTCCCTGGCGCGAAGAGGCCGTGCCCCATCCCTACGACGCGGTGGTCGTCCTGCGTGAGGATGCAAAGGGCCGCTTGCGCCTGCTCGAAGACTGGCCCGACGAGCTTCTCCCCCTTCCCCCCGGGGCGAGCTACGCCCCCCGGGCCCGGCTCCGCCGGGGAACGGGCCTCCGAAGGCTGAAGATCCTCGCGCCCACGCCCTGACGCCGCGGCGCTGCGTATACTGAGGTGTCGGGCCACCCCCCCCGCCGGAGACTCCATGCCGCGATCCCACTCATTCGACCCGTCACTGCGTCCCTCGCTACGCGCGGGGCTTCGCGTCTCCCTGGCCGCGATTCTCCTGCCCTCCTGCGGCGGGGGGGCCCCTTCCGCGCCGACGCCTTCGCCCACGCCCTCGCCGACCGCCGGAACCTGTCCGGCCGGGCCGATCGTGCCGGGCACGCCGTCCCTCGCCTCGCAGCTCGTGGTCGGCGGCCTGTCGAGCCCCCTCGACCTGCAGAGCACACCGGGGGACCGCGATCGGCTCTTCGTGGTAGAGCAGGGCGGACGGATCCGCATCGTTCGCGGTGGTCAGCTCGTCACCGCGCCCTTCCTCGACATCTCGTCCCGGCTCGTCTCGGGGGGAGAGCGCGGCCTGCTCGGGCTGGCCTTCCACCCCCAGTACGCCACCAACCGGCGCTTCTACGTGAACTACACGGATCCAAACGGGGACACCCACATCTCGGAGTTCCGGGCCTCCTCTGCCGACAGCGCCGATCCGGCCAGCGAGCGGATCGTGATGGAGGTCGCCCAGCCTTTTGCCAACCACAACGGGGGCGGCCTCACGTTCGGCAACGACGGCTTCCTCTACATCGGGCTGGGGGACGGCGGCTCCGCCGGCGATCCCTTCCGCAACGCCCAGAGCCTGTCGACGGCGCTCGGCAAGATGCTGCGGATCGACGTGGACCGCGGCCCGCCGTTCGCGGTGCCCACCGACAATCCCTTCGTCTCCACTCCCGGAGCCTTCCCCGCGATCTGGGCCTACGGGCTTCGGAATCCCTGGCGCTTCGCCTTCGACCGGGTGACCGGCGATCTCTACATCGGAGACGTGGGCCAGAATCGCCTCGAGGAGATCGACGTCGGCCTCGCCTCCCATCACGGCGGGGAGAACTACGGCTGGAACGTGATGGAGGGCCGGCAGTGCTACAACGCGAGCGCTTGCGACATGACCGGCCTCACTCTCCCCGTGGTGCAGTACGACCACGGCGAGGGCTGCTCGGTGACGGGAGGCGTCGTCTACCGGGGGTGTCGCATGCCCGGCTACGCGGGGATCTATTTCTACGGCGACTTCTGCACCGCTCTCATCCGCTCCTTCCGCCTTCAGGGCGGCCAGGTCACGGAGCAGCGCGACCACACCGCCAGCGTCGGCCGAGGGATCAGCAGCGTCTCGTCATTCGGTGTCGACGCGGACGGCGAGGTCTACGTGGTCGACTACGACGGCGAGGTCTACCGGATCGTGCCCGGAAGCTAGAGTCGCTCCGGGAACCGGCGCGCCCGGTGGCCGGGAAACGGACATTTGACGACACCGGCGCGTGGCCGCTTGCCCGACGCCTTCCGCCTCCAGAAACCTCGCAGCGGCTCCACTACTCGATCCGAAGGTCGTATCATGCGCTTACGAACCGTATTGATACCGCACATTTAGGTGGTTCTGATACTCTCGGGAGGAGATGGGCTCACTTGAGGAGCCAGAAACCGCGCGTAAACTGATCAGGCACGGCGGTTGCTAATTCTTCCTTCGGAAGCGCTCCCGGCGTCGCGTTTCCGCGTGGGGTGAGGGGGGCATGGTCGACGACGCGGTGAGGTCGGAGAGACGGCGGGCCCCCCGGGTGGTTCCCCCCGAGCCCGTGACCGTCACGCTGGAGAACGGCCAGGGTCCCGTGGCCTACGGCATCGTCGCCAACATCTCGGAGACCGGAGCCTGCGTGCGGACGGACATCGGCTTCTCCCCGGGCGAGGAGGTGCTTCTCCGCCTCAAGTTCGCGCGGGAGGCCCAGCCCCTCTCCGCGACCGGCCGCGTGGTGTGGCAGACTCCCGGTGAGGGCGCGGGCGCGCTTCGCCACGGGCTCCAGTGGACCTACGACGGCCCGCACCGCGTGCGGCTCCGCCTCCTCGTCAAGGCGATGGGGGGCTAGGCCCCGCGGCCCGCTTCCCCACCTCCGTCCGCCACTTCCAGAGCAGGTAGACCGGCGGGTAGACGAGCAGCTCGAGCAGGAACGAGGTGGCGAGCCCGCCCACCATGGGCGCGGCCACCCGCTTCATGACGTCCGCCCCCGTGCCCATGGACCACATGATCGGCATGAGGCCCATGAACGCGGCGGTGACCGTCATCATCTTCGGGCGCAGGCGCTTGACCGCCCCGTGGACGATCGCCTCGTGGAGGTCGGCGAGGGATCGCATCCGCCCTCGGGCTTTGGCCTCGTCGTAGGCGAGGTCGAGGAAGAGGAGCATGAACACTCCGGTCTCGGCGTCGAGGCCCATGAGCGCGATCATCCCCACCCACACCGCGATGGAGACGTTGTAGTCGAGGGCCCAGAGGAGCCAGACCGCCCCGATCACCGAGAAGGGGACGGCGAGGATCACGATGAGGGTCTTGGCCACGGAGCGGGTGTTGGCGAAGAGCAGGAAGAAGATCAGGAAGAGCGTGAGGGGGACCACGAGCTTCAGCCGCTCCCGGACCCGCTGCATGTTCTCGTACTGGCCGCTCCACTCCAGCGAGTAGCCGGAGGGGAGCGCAAGCTTCTCCGCCACCCGCCGCTTGGCCTCGTCCACGTAGCCGCCCACGTCACGCCCCGCGATGTCGACATAGACGTAGCCGACGAGGAGGCCGTTCTCGTTGCGGATCATGGAGGGGCCCGTCACCGTGCGGAGAAAGGCGACCTGGGCCAGGGGAACCTGGGCCCCGGAAGGGGTCATCACCAGCACCCGGCCGAGCGTGTCAAGGTCGTCGCGCAGGTCTCGGGGATAGCGGACGTTCACGGGGAAGCGGGCCCTGCCCTCGATCGTGGTGGTGACGTTCTCACCCCCGATCGCGGACAGGATGACCTCCTGGACCTGCCGCACGGAGAGGCCGTAGCGCGCGAGCTCCTCCCGCCGCAAGTCGAAGTCCACGAAGTAGCCCCCGGCCACGCGCTCGGCGAAGACGCTGCGCGTGCCCGGCACGTCCCTGAGCATCTGCTCGAGCCGCACGCCGAGCGCCTCGATCTCCTGCAGATCGGGTCCGTAGACCTTGATCCCCACCGGGGTGCGGACGCCCGTGGTCAGCATGTCGATCCGGTTGCGGATGGGCATGGTCCACGCGTTGGTCTGGCCGGGGATCTGCAAGGCCTTGTCCATCTCCGCCACCAGCTCTTCCCAGGAGACGCGGTCCGGCCAGATCCGGCGGAGAAGGGCCGCCTTCAGCCATTCCGGGGCCCCCGCCGAGTACCAGCGCTCCTTCGGCCGCCACTGCGACTCGGGCTTGAGAGCCACCACCGTCTCCATCATCGAGAAGGGCGCGGGGTCGGTGGGAGTGTCGGCCCGCCCCGCCTTGCCGTGGACGCTCTGCACCTCGGGGAAGCTGGTGAGGATGCGGTCCTGGGTCTGCAGGAGCCGCGCCGCCTCCGTCACCGAGATGCCGGGCAGCGTCGTGGGCATGTAGAGGATCGTCCCCTCGTTGAGGGGCGGCATGAACTCGTGGCCGAGCCGAAGGTAGACGGGCACGGTGGTCAGGAGGAGGACGAGGGCGGCCGCGATCGTCGTCTTGGGGTGTCGGAGCACGAATCGGCAGGCCGGCTCGTAGGCCGCGAAGAGGACACGGCTCACCGGGTGCCGCTCCTCGGGATGGTAGCGGCCCACCGTGACCTGGTTGAAGAGCCAGGAGAGCCAGCGGGGGCGGAAGCTCACCCACTCCATCCGCGTGAAGACCATGCGCAGGGCGGGATCGAGAGTGAGGGCGAGGAGGGCGGCCATGAGCATGGTGAGGTTCTTCGTCCAGGCGAGGGGCCGGAAGAGCCGGCCCTCCTGATCGACGAGCGTGAAGACGGGCAGGAAGGCGGCGGCGATGAGCAGGAGCGAGAAGAAGACCGAGGGTCCCACCTCGAGCAGGGCCTGTAGGCGCACCTGGTGGTAGTCGCCCACGCGGCCGCCGTGCTCCCAGAGCTCCAGCTTCTTGTAGGCGTTCTCCACCTCCACGATCGCCCCGTCCACGAGCACGCCGATGGAGATCGCGATCCCGGCCAGGGACATGATGTTCGACGAGATGCCCATGAAGGCCATGGGGACGAAGGCGAGGAGCACCGAGATGGGGATGGTGAGGATGGGCACGATCGCGGAGGGGATGTGCCAGAGGAAAACGAGGATGACCAGGCTCACGATCGCCATCTCGAGCAAGAGCTCGTGCCGCAGGTTGTCGATCGAGCGCTGGATGAGGTCGGAGCGGTCGTAGGTGGTGACGATACGCACGCCGGGGGGAAGCGAGGGCTCGATCTCCAGCAGTCGCTCGCGGACCCGCCAGATCACCTCCCGGGCGTTTTCCCCATGGCGCATGACCACGATCCCGCCCACGGTGTCGCCGAGGCCGTTCAGGTCGGACACCCCTCGGCGGATCTCCGGGCCGAGGCCGACCTCGGCCACGTCCCGCAGGAGGACGGGCGTGCCCCGGTCGTCGGTCTTGAGCACGACCTGCTCCAGGTCCTTCGTGGAGCGGAGGTAGCCCCGGCCCCGGACCATGTACTCCTTCCCGGAGAACTCGATGAGGCGGCCCCCCACCTCTTCGTTGCTGCTCCGCACCGCCTCCGTCACTTGCATGATCCCGAGGCCGTAGGCCCTCAGCCGATTGGGGTCGACCGTCACCTGGTACTGCTGGGCGAAGCCCCCGAGGGTCGCCACTTCGGCCACCCCGGGCACGGACTGGATCCGATACCGCAGGTTCCAGTCCTGGAGGGCGCGGAGGTCGGCCAGGGACTGGGTCCTCGACTCGTCGACGAGCGCGTACTGGAAGACCCAGCCCACGCCGGTGGCGTCGGGCCCGATCTCGGTGCGCACCCCCGAGGGGAGGAGGGGCTGGATCTTGGAGAGATACTCCATCACGCGGCTGCGGGCCCAGTAGATGTCCGTCCCGTCCTTGAAGATCACGTAGACGTAGCTGAAGCCGAAGTCGGAGAAGCCACGGATCGTCTTCACGTTGGGCGCGCCGAGAAGGGCGGTCACGATCGGATAGGTGACCTGGTCCTCGAGGATGTCGGGGCTGCGGTCCCAGCGGGAGTAGACGATGACCTGGGTGTCGGAGAGATCGGGGATGGCGTCCACGGGGATGTGCTGGACGGTGTAGAAGGCGTAGGCGACGAGCACCGCGGTCGCGAGGAGGACCACGAAGCGGTTCTCGGCGCTGAAGCGGATGACGGAGCGGATCATGGCTCAGTGCACGTGCGTGGGCGCGGAGGGACGCGGAGCCGGCGATCCCGGAACCCGGGACTCTGCCCCCCGCGGAGGCGCGGGGCTCGGAGCGAAGGACTGGAGGGCGGCCTTGATGCTGGACTCGGAGTCGATCAGGAAGTTCGCCGACGTCACCACCCGGTCTCCCTCCTGGAGCCCGGACAGGACCTGGTAGCCGCCTTCTCCCCGCGCGCCGAGCTCGACCTCGCGGGGCTCGAGCCGCCCGTCCCCCCGGTCGAGGAAGACGAGCCGCCGGTCGCCCGGCTTCAGGACCGCGCTGTCGGGAACGAAGAGCACGGGCCCGAGGTCGGTGCGCAGGAGCACGTCCGCGTACATCTCGGGCTTCAGCAAGCTCCCTTCGTTCGCGACCTCGATGCGAACCTTGATGGTCCGGGTGGAGGGCTCCACCATGGGGTTGATGTAGGCGACCGAGCCCCGGAACACGCGCCCGGGCTGGTAGGGGAGGCGGACCTCCGCCGCCATCCCCTGGCGCACGGCCGCGAGGTCCGACTCGTAGACGTCGGCGAGGATCCAGAGCTGCGAGAGGTCGGCGATGTCGAAGAGCGTGTCCGCGGGCGTGACCCGCATCCCGTGGAACGCGGTCTTCTGCACGACGTAGCCCCCGAGGGGCGCGTAGAGGTCGAGGGTGCGGCCCACCTCCCCCGTCTTCTCGAGGCGGGCGATGTCCTCGGGCTTGATGTCCCAGAAGAGGAGGCGCTGCCGCGCCGCCTCCAGCAGGTTGGCGCTGCCCTCGGACACGGAGGGGATGACGCTTCCCCCCAGGCGCTGCTGGGCGCGGTAGGCGAGGAGGTACTCCTGCTGGGTGGCCACGAGCTCGGGGGCGTAGAGAGCGGCCAGGCGCTCGCCGCGGTGCACGAGCTGGCCGGTGAAGTTCACGTAGAGCCGCTCCACGTAGGCCTCGTACTTGGTGTGGATGTGGTGGATGAGCCGCTCGTCCACGGCCACCCGCCCCACGGTGCGGATCGTCGGCTCGAGGGACCGTCGGCGCACCTCCTCGCTGCGGACGCCCAGGACCTGGCGGCGCTCGGGAGAGAGGGCCACCACCGCCCGCCCGGGGACGGGACCGGCAAGGGTCAGCTCGTCCTCGTAGACCGGGACGTAGTCCATGCCCATCTCGTCCTTCTGCGGCCGGTCGGAGCGGATCGTGGGGTCCATGGGCGAGCGCCAGTAGGCGATCTTCCGCCCGGGGGGCGCGGCCGCCGGCGAGGGCGAGGCCTCGAAGGGCACGAGCTTCATCTTGCAGATCGGGCATTCGCCCGGCTTGTCGGAGACGTACGCCGGGTGCATGGGGCACCGGTACTGTATTTTCGCGACGGCCCGCTCGCCCACCGCTTCCGCCCCGCGGCGGCAGCCGACGACGGCGCCGAGGAGCGCGGAAGCGAGCAGGAACGGGATCACGACGGTGCGGACGGCTTCGCCCTTCATGATCGACCTCACTTCCCCATCGAGCCCATGGCATCGCCCGCCACAGGTGCGCCTCCGCGGCCGTAGGACGTGCCCGCCCCCATCGCGGCCCCGCCCGCGACCGACGCGGAGGCCATGCCTCCACCCGCCGGCATCTCGGTCGTGGCCTCGAGGCTCGCCTCTTCGAGGCCGGCGCGGATACGCTCGTGGCCGGCGAGGAGCCGCAAGTGCGTCACCCGGTCGCCGTAGAGCGTGGCCAGCGCCTCGAGCACGGCCACGAAAGGCACCTTCCCCGCCTGGTAGCTGGCGATGGCGGCCTCCACGGACATCTGGCCCTGCGGGATGATCCCGTCGCGGTAGAGGGTGGCGATGCGCTCGGTGGCCTGGATCTGGGCCACGCGCTCCTGCGTGCGGTATCGGAGCTGCAGCTTCACCGCCTCCAGCCGGCGCTCTTCCGCGAGCAGGCGCGCCTGGGCCTCGGAGACGGCGGCGTGGCGCTTCCGGCGTTGGATCGGCAGGTTGACCCCGACCCCCGCCTGCCACATGGGACCCAGATCCCCGCGGTACATGTAGCCGGCCTCCACCGTGAAGTCGGGCTTGAAGTCGAGCCGGGCGAGGTCCACGGCGAGGCGACCGCCCTCGAGGACGGCTTCCGCCGCGCGGAGCTCGGGGCTTATCGATGCCGTCCACTCCACCAGCTCCGCGAGGGAGCGCGCCTCGGGGCGAGCGGAGAGGCGGGCCGGCGTCTCCAGGGGCGCTTCCGCGGGTCGGGCGAGAAGGCGGTTCAGCTCCGCGAGGCGCACCGCCGCCTCCGCCTCCTGCTCGGCCTGGACCTGGCCCACGCGGGTCAGCTCCACCTGCACCCGCAGCACGTCCTGCTGCGCGCCCTGCCCCACCGCGTAGCGCGCACGGGCGACCCCTTCGGTCTCGCGCCAGACCTCGGCCTGCTCGCGCAGGAGCGCGAGCTGCTCGCGGGCGAGGAGCAGCGCGTAGTAGGCCCGCTTCACGGCCGCGACCAGGGAGAGGCGCGCCCGCTCCTGCTGCTGGGCCGCGAGTTGCGCCTCGCGGACGCCGATCTCCCCCCGCACTCGCCGCTTCCCCGCCCACGGCAGCTCCTGGCTCGCCATGAAGGCGAGCGTCGTCATGTCCCGCTCCCCCAGGGAGGGAGACCAGCCGTCGTTGGTGTAGAGGACCGAGACCATCGGATCGGGCAGGGCTCGAGCCTGGTCGGGGCGGGCTTCCGCGGCGAGCGCCGCCTCCTGCGCCCCCTGGAGATCGGGGCTCTGCGCGAGGGCCTCCGCAACGAGGGAGGCGAGCACGGGATCCTCCGCGGGCGGCGAGGGCGCTTCCCGGGCAGGAAGCGTCCGCGCGAGGAGAAGGAGGACGGCCGCGGTCGGAATACGGCGAAGCAAGCGCATCGAGACACCTCGGGGCTACTCTTTCCAGACGAGGGCGCCCGCTTTTCGAAGCGAGCGCGGGCGGACGACGGCCTCAGCGGGGAGGCCGGGACCGAGAGCTCAGACGCGCAGTGCGGGCGGGGGTGAGGGGATGTGAGTCACCGCGGCCGCGGGAGCGGCCGCGGGAGGAGTCCGCGGAACAGGCGACCACGCGGTTTCCCACGCCGGCCCTTGCCCGGCCGCGGAGGAGGTCGTCGTGTCAGGCACCGGTGTGACCGCGCAGACGCAGCAGTCGGTGGGGACCGGCCTCAGCCCTTCCTTCTCTGGGCAGCAGCCGTGGTTCTCGGTCGCCTTCGGTGGGAACGCGACGCACAGGCAGGGAGCGAGAACGCCGGCGAGGACGGCCACCAGCGCGACGGCCATTCGGGCTCGGCGACTCACGCCAACCATCGGAGCACCTCCCCCCCGCCGCTGTCAATAGTCCCCCCGACGGCAGGGGTTCCCCGCCCGCTTAGCAGCAATGCGTCTCCCCCTTCCAGGCTTCCCGTCCCTCCTTCACGAGGAAGGCGGTCATGCCCAGGGCGGCCACGGGGTCGGCCCACCACCAGCCGAAGAGGGCGTTCAGTCCCACGCCGGTGAGGACGATCACCGAGAGCCAGAAGCAGGCCGTGGTCTGCACGGCGTCCGACTCGAGGGCATGGCTGTGGAGGACCTCCGCGGCCCGGCGCTTGGCGCGGGCGAGCCGCAGCATGACGGCCATGGAGACGACGGTGAGCACGATCCCCACCGTCGAGGGCCGGGGCCGCTCGCTCGTGAGGACGAGCGTCTGCAGCGCGTCGAACGCGACCCAGGCCGAGAGCGCGAAGAGGGAGGCGCCGACCAGTCGCCGCGCCCGACGGTCGAGACGAGCCACCGCCGCCGCGTCCATGTGTCGGGACTCCGCGCGCAGCCGCCAGAGCAGGACGAGGCCGGAGGCCATCTCCACGAAGCTGTCGATGCCGAAGGCGAAAAGGGCCACGCTGCCCGCGAGGAGGGCCGCCGTCACCGCCACCGCCCCTTCCACCACGTTCCAGCCCACGGTCAGGTACTCGAGGCGGAGGGCGTGGGCGAGCCGGGCGCTTCGATCCTCGGCGGCGAGAGCGTGAGCGTGGCTCGCGGTCACAGTGCGACCCGCCGCAGGCGCAGGGCGTTGCCGATGACGGAGACGGAGCTGAGGCTCATGGTCGCGGCCGCGATCATGGGCGAGAGGAGCCAGCCCGTGAACGGATAGAGGACCCCCGCGGCGAGGGGCACGGCGAGGACGTTGTAGGCAAAGGCCAGGAACAGGTTCTGGCGGATGTTTCGCACCGTGGCCCGCGAGAGGCGGCGCGCGCGCACGATCCCGCGAAGGTCGCCCTTCACGAGAACGACGCCCGCGCTCTCGATGGCCACGTCGGTGCCCGTGCCCATCGCGATCCCGACGTCGGCAGCGGCGAGGGCGGGAGCGTCGTTGATCCCATCCCCGGCCATGGCCACGACCCGCCCTTCCGCCTGCAGGCGCCGGACGGCCGCCGTCTTCTCCCCCGGGAGCACCTCGCTCTCGAAACCGTCCAGAGCCAGCTCGCGCGCCACCACCTCCGCCGCCCGCCGGTGATCGCCGGTGAGCATGACGACACGCAGGCCCTCACCCCGGAGCCGCGGCACCGTCTCCCGAGCGGACTCGCGGATGGGATCGGCCGCGGCGAGGATGCCAATCACCTGGCGCGCGCGTGTGAGATAGATGACGGTGTGGCCCTTCTCCCGCAGCGAATCGGCTCGCGCGCGCCAGGGGTTGGTCTTGATTCCCGCTTCCTCGAGCAGAGCCTCATTCCCCAAAGCCGTTTCGACGCCGGCCACCCGGCCCACCACACCCTTGCCGGCCACGGCCTGAAAGTCCTCGACCGGTGGGAGCGCGATCCCTTCCCTCGCCGCCGCCTCCGTGATCGCGGCAGCCAGGGGATGTTCGCTCCCCCGTTCCAGGGCGGCGGCGAGGGTGAGGACCTCATCCCCCTCGACGGCCACGATGCGGGGCCGGCCTTCCGTCAGCGTTCCCGTCTTGTCCACGGCCAGGGTGTCGACGCGGGCCAGCGTCTCCAAGGCGGCCGCGTCCTTGACGAGGACGCCCGCGCGGGCGCCGCGCCCCACCCCCACCATGATCGACATCGGGGTGGCCAGCCCGAGCGCGCAGGGGCAGGCGATGATGAGGACGGAGACGGCGGCCACGAGAGCGTGGGCGAGCCGCGGCTCCGGACCGAGGACCGCCCAGGCCAGGAATGCGAGGGCGGCGGCCACGACCACCGCGGGCACGAACCAGGCGGCGACCCGGTCGGCCAGGCGCTGGAGGGGAGCGCGGCTCCGCTGGGCCTCGGCCACGAGAGCCACGATCCGGGCGAGCAGCGTGTCGCTGCCCACGCGCTCCGCCCGCATCACGAGCGTGCCCGTGCCGTTGAGCGTGGCCCCGACGAGACGCGCCCCCGGTCCCTTCTCCACCGGCATCGGCTCGCCGGTGAGCATGGACTCGTCCACGGCGCTACTCCCCTCGAGCACGACCCCGTCGACGGGAACCTTCTCGCCCGGCCGGACGCGCAGGCGATCGCCGGCCCGCACTTCTTCGAGGGGCACGTCGCGCTCGCTGCCGTCCGGAGCCACGAGGCGGGCGGTGGTCGGCCGCAGGCCGAGGAGCGCCCGGATGGCTCCGCCCGTCCGCTGCCGAGCGCGCAGCTCGAGGACCTGGCCGAGGAGCACGAGCGTGGTGATGACGGCCGCGGCTTCGAAGTAGCGCTCTACTGCGCCGCCGTGGCCGCGGAACGAGTCCGGGAAGGCGCCCGGGAAGAGCGTGGCCACGGTGCTGTAGAGCCAGGCCGTGCCCGTGCCGATGCCGATGAGCGTGAACATGTTGAGCTGCGTCCGGAAGGACCGCCACATGCGCGCGAAGAAGGGGGCGCCGCCCCAGAGCACGACCGGCGTGGCGAGCGCCAGCTCGACCCAGGCCTGCACCGCCGGGGAGAGAAAGCCGTGCAGCGGCCAGCCCGGTCGCATCCCGCCCATTGCGAGCAGGAAGACGGGAACGGTGAGGGCGAGAGAGATCCGGAAGCGGCGCGTCATGTCGCGCAGCTCCGTGTCGTCTTCGGGCTCTAGCGTCGTGACCAGCGGCTCGAGCGCCATGCCGCACTTGGGACAGACGCCCGGGCCCGCCGCGCGGACCTCGGGGTGCATCGGGCAGGTCCACACCCCGCCCGTCGGGAGGGATTCTGCCGGAACCTCGACGGGCGGGGCGTTGGGTACGTCCAGGTACCTTGCCGGCTGCTCAGCGAATCGCTCCTGGCAGCTCGGATTGCAAAAGAAGTACGTCCGGCCCTCGTGAACGTGCGTCCCGGCCGAGCGCTCCGGATCGACCGCCATGCCGCACACGGGGTCCACCTCCTCGCGCGGCTCTCCCGCAGCGGCGGTGACGGTCAGGGGCTGGGGCTGGCTGCTCACGGCGTGCTCAGGCCGAAAACCGGCCCACCACCTCGAGCAGCTCGTCCACCTTCTCGCGCTGCTCCCGGTGGTCTCCGCTTTCGATGGCCTCGGCCACGCAGTGCTCGACGTGCTCGCGCAGCACCGCCTCCTCCACGCGCCTCAGCGCGGCCCGGGCCGCGCGAATCTGGGTGAGGATGTCCACGCAGTAGCGCTTCTCCTCGACCATCCGCACGAGCCCCCGCACCTGGCCCTCGATCTTCCGCAGCCGCTCGAGCTGCCCCGTATGCTCCGCGTGCTTCATGGCTCGTACTATACCCTGGTAGGGTATTCGAGTCAAGCCCCCCGAAGGGCGGTTTCCCCGCGGTTTCAGCGATCGTGCAGCCGGAGGCCCGCCCGGTAGAAGAGCGCGATCCCGCCCATCTGGATCAGGTGGAACAGGTCGTTGTGGTTGAAACCGGCGAGGGGAGCCACCCGGAACGCCTGCACGAGCGCCCCCGCCGCGGCGACCAGGATCCCCGGGAGGAGCCAGGCCCCGACCCCGTCTCGCGTCACCCGCAGGGAGTACACGGCGTAGACCAGGAAGAGCACGAGGGTCAGCGTGAAATCGGCCACCACCAGGCCGACCTCGCGTATCCCGAAGAGGAGGACGGCGTAGGCGACGAAGCGGACGACGAGGAAGCCCAGGGCGGTCGCCCGGAGGCGAGGGGGAAGGGCGGCCCGCACCACGCCGGCGAGAAGGGCCAGGTTGGCGAGGCCGAGCACCACGTAGGTGACCGACCAGAGGTGGTGGCGCAGGACGGGGGCCGCCGCTTCCGCGAAGGCGTGGCGGGTTCCGCCCACGACCGCCCCGAGGGCGGTGAGCAGGAAAGCGACGACCCAGAGCCGCCGCGAGACGGGCAGGGGACGCGCCGAACGCCGCAGGCGTCCGGCGAGGAGTACGGCGAGCGCGGCCAGGGCGTAGTCGGTGAGGACCGTCGTCGGCTCGGCCAAGGGGCTCGGGGGGAGCCGCCTACTGCAGCTCGATCACCTTCCGGTCGAGGAGCCGCACGAAGATCATGAGGGCCTCGTCCTCGGGCAGGGGGCAGAGCTTGAGGATCGAGCGCAGGTCCCACTGGCCGTTCACGCGGGAGAGCACGAAGCCTTCGTGGGAGTCGAACTGCTCCTTGGTGAGGGCGAGCGAGCTCATCATGAGGATCGGCACCTTGTCGAGCGGGAGCCTGCGCGTGATCTTCTCGCGCTGGCGGGCCTCGCTCACCTCGATCAGGCCCTTCTTGGCCCGCTGGTTGACGCCGTCCAGGCGCAGGACCTCCTCGTAGGAATGCTGGGCGGCGTCGAGGCGGAGGTCCCGGCGGAACAGGTCGGCGGCCTTGAGCAGGTTCTCGATCGCGGCCACCGGGTCCTTCTCCAGGATGCCGGACTTCACCTGGTCCACGGTCAGGGCCCCGCAGTCGCAGAGCCCCTCCAGTATGAGGGCGGCCGCGAAGGGCGAGCGCCGCATCTCGAGGCTGATCGCGGCCAGCGTCTTTCCCGATGCGGCGAGCCCCACGACCTGGCGCTCCGTCGGGTCCTCGAGGGAGTGGGCCTCCTTCTGGACCTTGAAGGTGATCTCCGAGGAGGGGAAGCGGCTCAAGAGCCGTGTCCACTCGAACAGCCGGTGCTGGCCCTCCTCGAGCAGCACCTGGATCGAGACGTCGAGGCCCACCATGGAAGGTGGCGGCAGCTCGTCGTCGCGGAAGTCGAAGCGGCCGTCCGACCAGAGGAAGACGTCGTAGACCTGCAGCTCCGCGTTTCCGCGGAGCACGGTCATGAGCTGCTCCTTGGTGATGACTCCGTCCCCGACCAGGATCGTCCCCAGGAGCCCGCCTTCCTTCTCCTGGCGCAGCAGGGCGCGGAAGAGCGTCTCCTCGGCGATGAGGCGGTCGCGCACGAGCGCCTGGCCCAGCGTCTCCCGCGGGTCGTTGGAGGAGGAGGAGTGCAGGGTCCCGTCCTTGAAGACGAGGCGCTTCCGCGTGGCCCCCCGCGAGACGTGCAGTGTGCCCGTGCGCTGTGCGGCGCCCGAGCCACTCCAGCACGTCGGCGATCTCGAATGTGGAAAGGTCGCCGCCGAAGCTCATGGCTGGACGATCAGGGGCCGGGGGGCGGGCCGGGAGGCAGGGGCGGTGCGCCCGGCCAGCCGGGCCGCGGTTTCGAGGAAGGCGGCCGGACCTGCCTGCTCGCGGAGGCACTGCTCGAGCGCCGCCTGGAGCGACGTGAGCACGGGCCGGAGGTCGCGGTCGTCGGGGGCGTGGGCGGTCCCGCCGGCGTCTTTGGACTCGAAGAGGGCACGGAGCTCGTAGACGAGGCCCTGGGCCCGCAGGTCCTCCGCGGGGTGCTCGTAGAGGATCCCGCGCTCGCGCGTCTCCACCGTCTTGCGCAGGGCGACCACGGCCTCGTGCAGCAGGTGGTCGCTCAGCTCCGGCCGGCGCGCGCGGAGGCCGGTGAGCCCGACGAGGGCGAGGAAGAAGAGCCGGGCCTGGCCCTCGGACAGGCCTTGCAGGTGGGGAGCGAGCCGGCGCACGTCGCGCGCCTGCTCCGTCTCCCGTCCCTCCCAGGCCGCGGCATGGGCGCCCAGCCAGACGCAATCGTCGGGGCAGGCGATCTCCACCCGCCGCTTGGTGCCGCAGCAGTGGGAGCAGATCTCCGCCCCTTTCGCGGGACACGCGCGCTTCCCCTTGCGTTGCCGGCAGAGCGGGCAGCTAGCCAATCTTCACCATGTCCTTGAGCTCGGCCAGCATCTCGTCGGCGGTGGCGTAGCGCAGCTCCTGGCGCGGGTGCAGGCATCGGAGCAGGAGCTTGTCGATCGCCTCGGGGACGCCGGGAGAGAGCTTGCTGGGCAGGGGGAGCCCGACGCCCTGGGGCTGCGACTTGTGATGCGTGCCCGTGAGCAGGTGGTAGAGGACGGCGGCGGTCGCGTAGAGATCGCCGGAGACGTCGAGCTTGTTCTCGGGGGCGCGATAGTCGCCGGCCGGGCTCACGATGTGGGCGAGGCGGCCGAGGCCGAGGTCGGCGATCTTGATGACCCCGCCCGCCACCATGACGTTGGAGGGCTGGATCGAGCCGTGCACGATCCCCCGGCCGTGGAGCACGCTGAGCGCCTGGGCGAGCACGCGGCCCAGCCCGTGCACCTGCTGGAACGTCAGGCGCCGGCCCGTCTTCAGCGCCTCCGCGAAGGTCTTCCCCGCCACGAGCTCCGTGACCAGGCAGCGCTGTCCGTCCACCTCGACCATGCCCAGCACCTTGACCACGTTGGGGTGCGAGACCTGGGCCGCGGCCTTGAGATCGGCGACGAGCGCGGACAGCACGCCCTCCTTCTTGAGGGCCTCCGCGGGAAGCACGCGGAGCGCGACGTTGCGGCCGTCCGCCTGGTCTTCGGCGCGGTGGACGACCCCGAGCGGCCCCCGGCCGATCTCCTCCCGGCGCGAGAAGCGCGGGCCCTTGGCCGCGGGCGGGGCCGGCGCGGGGGAGCGGGGGGCGGCCGGAGCGGGCCCGGCGGAGGCGGCCCCCGTTCCCGCCGCGGCCGGAACCGATCCCGACTGCACGCGCGCCACCCGCTCGTTCACGTCGCGGAACTGCAGGTCCTCGGACTGGATCTTCTTGTAGATCGCCAGCGCCTCGCTGCCGTGGTCGGAGTGTTCCTGGGCCACGCCCAGCCAGTAGTAGAGGTCGAGGTTGGAGGCCGAGATCGGCTGGCCGCCGATCGCCTTCAGCACGCGCTCGATGGCGAGGGCCGGCATCTTCGTCTCCACGAAAAGCTGGGCGAGGAGCTCGGTGGCGGCGCGGTAGCTCTCGTCGCTCGCCCCCACGCGCTGGAGGAGGGCGATGGCCTTCTGGTGATCTCCCGCCTTGGCCGCAGCCTCGCCGCTCTTGAAGGTCTGGCCCGCCTTGCCGAAGAGCTCGATCGCCTTCCTGCCCTCGCCGGCCTCCTCGTAGAGCTTGGCCGCGGTCTCGAACTCGCCGGCGCGCTCGTAGGCGGCCGCGGCCTTCGCCTTGAGCCCGGCCCGGACGTAGACGTTGCCCGCCGCGGCCCAGCTCTCGCCGGTCTCGTAGGCGCCGGCTGCTTCCGCGAGCATGCCCACGGACTCGTAGAGCTCGGCCGCGCGCAGGAAGTCCTTGCCCTTGACGAAGTGGGCCGCGGCCTCCGCCGCCTTGTCGCTCTTGAAGGCCACCTCCCCGAGGAGGTTGGCCGCCTTCACCGGGTCTCCCGCCTGCTCGTAGGCGCGCGCCGCGGACTGATGGTCTTCTGCGCGCATGAACATCTCTGCGGCCTTGGCGTGATGGCCGAGCTTGCCGAGGGCGCCCGCCGCCTCCTTGAAGAAGCTCCCCTTGCTGTAGACCTGGAAGGCCTTGTTCAGGTCGCCGGCCTTCTCGTAGAGCCGGCCGGCGAGGAGCGCGCTCTTGGTCTCCCCGGTAGAGGCGGTGGCGGAGTAGGTCGTCGCGTACGACACGTTCTCGGTGAAGTGCTTCTCGTAGGCCTCCGCGGCCTTCACGAACGCTCCCTGCTTCTCGTAGGCCTCGGCCGCGCGCAGCGGGTAGCCGCTCCGGTTGTACAGGTCCGAGGCCTTGTCCCATTGCCCGGCCAGCCCATAGAGCCGCGCGGCCTCCAGGTTGTTTCCCTTCTCCTGGAAGAGCACGGCCGCCCGCCCCGGTTTGCCCGCCTGGATGAGCAGCGCGGCCGCTTTCTTGTAGTCGCCCGCCTGGAGGTAGAGCTCGGCCGCGCGCTCGGCCTTGCCCATCCGCTCGAAGGTGGCGGCCGCCGCCCAGAACTCGTTCCCCTCGATGTACAGCTCCGCCGCCTGGGGGAGCCGGTCCATGTCCTCGAGGAGCTTCCCCGCGGCCAGCCAGTTTCCCGCTTTCCTCTCCCTGGCCACCAGGCGCTCGAGCTTGCCCTCGCTCCAGCGGGATCCGAGCACCTTGCTGAGGAGGTCGTCCTTGGTCAGGGCCCCGCCGGGGACCCGCACCTTCACCCTGTGCGAGAATTTCTGATACAGGAAAAGGGCAGCGGCGGCGAGAAGGAGCCAGGGAACGTAGGGGTTGTTGAACAGTAGATCGAAGATGAAGTCCATCGAGCGGTCCTGATCCCTCCAAAGATCCTGCTGTTCCCTCGTTTCAATTATACCCGGCGTTCAGGGGCGGGGCCGGCGTGTTATCCTCCGCCCCTCTCGGAGGTGGAGGTGACCCTGACCGGAACCGAGCCTGAGCCGCGTCCGGGCGAGCTGGTCCGCGGCCTGGGACTGATCGACGCCACCACGCTGATCGTGGGGAGCGTGATCGGCTCCGGGATCTTCTTCGCCCCTTCGATCATGGCGGGTTACCTGCAGTCGCCCGGACTTCTCATGGGACTGTGGGTGGTCGGAGGCTTCCTCACCCTCGCCGGCGCCCTCTCCTACGGCGAGATGGCGGCGGCCATGCCCCGCGCGGGCGGCCAGTACGTCTTCCTCTCCGAGGCGTTCTCGCCCCTCTGGGGATTCCTCTACGGGTGGACCTTCCTCTTCGCGATCAACACCGGCTTCGTGGCCGCGGTGTCGGTGGCCTTCGCCAAGACGCTGGGCTTCTTCCTCCCCGGGATCGGGGAGGCCCACGTGCTCGTCTCCTTCGGCCGCTTTTCCTTCACGACCGCGCAAGCGGTCGCCCTCGTGGTGATCGCCGCCCTCACCTGGCTCAACGTCACCGGCCTGCGCTCGGGCGCCCTCGTCCAGAACATCTTCACGATCGCCAAGGTGGCGGCGGTGGCCGCGCTCGTCGTGCTCGCGATCGCGACGGGCCGGGGCCAGGCCGCGAATTTCCGTCCCCTGCTGGGCCTGGAGCTGGGACCGGCGGGGGTGAAGATGGGCCTCTTCGCCGCCCTCGCCGGGGCCATGGCGAAGGCGCTCTTCTCGTACGATGCCTGGCAGTCGATCACGTTCGTGGCCGAGGAGGTGAAGGACCCCGAGCGAAACCTCCACCGCTCCCTCCTCCTGGGAACGCTGGGGGTCACGGCCGTCTACTGCTCCGCGGTCATGGCCTATCTCTACCTGGTGCCCATCACGGAGATGGCGGGCGTGCCCGAGAATCGCATCGCGACCGAGACCGCCGTCCGAATCATCGGTCCCGCCGGGGGGGCTTTCATCGCCGTGGCCATCCTCATCTCCACTTTCGGCTGCGTGAACGGGCTGACCCTGTCCGGGGCGCGCGTGGTCTTTGCAATGGCCCGCGACGGGCTCTTCCTCCGCAAGGTGGGGGCGGTCCATTCGGAGTACCGCACGCCGGCCGCGGCCCTGGCCATCCACGGGATCTGGGCGGGCGTCCTGACCTTGACCGGTACGTACAGCGACCTCCTGACGTTGAGCGCATTTTCCTCCCTGCTCTTCAACGTGTTGACGGTGGTCGGGTTGTTCGTTCTTCGCCGCAAGCTTCCGGACTTGCACCGCCCGTACCGGGTCTGGGGCCACCCATGGCTCCCCGCGCTCTACGTGCTCGTCTCGGCCTTCTTCCTCGTCTACATGCCGGTGGCCGACCCGCGAAACACGGGGATGGGCCTCGTCCTGACCGCCCTGGGGGTTCCCGCCTATCTCTATTGGAAGGGCCGCCGGGCGTAGGCTATCCTCTTGATAGGCCAAAGGGTTTTGCCGCCCGCTAGGGGAAAGATGCCGACCGGTCCGGGAAAGCCGAAGGACGCGTCCACGCACGTCGACGACCAGGACTTCGTGACCTCAGAGAACCTGTTCGGCGACATGGTGGACGCACCCCTGCCCGCGCCCGCGGGTCGCGCGCGCGGCTCCCGCAAGGGCCCGATCAAGGTAAAGGTCAGCGAGCCCGGTCTACCGTCCGAAGCCCACCCCCGGGCCGTGCAGGGCACGGATCTTCCGCCGGAGGAAATGGAGGCTCTCCTCGACCGGATCTCCGCGGTCACCCCCGCCCACGCAATCAAGCCTGGCCCGGGTGGCGAGGAGGTGGACGCGCTGCTCTCCCCCCTCATGCCTCTCGACGAGGAATCGCCCTCCGCGGCCAAGACGCCGACGCCCCCCGCGTCGGAGATCGACCGGCCTCCGTCTTCCGAAGGCGAAGCGGACCCGGCCGAGGAAGACGACGACCTCGATCTCCCCGCGGTGGCGAGGCGGACCGGGACCAAGTTCCAGATCGCGGCCGCGCCCAACAAGTCCGACGGCCCCGGCCTCGACCTGGCCGGGCTGGCCGAAAACGCGCTCGTGGATTCGACCCCGGCCCCGAAAGCGCCGGAGGGTGCGCGTGGGCGGACGCATTGGCGGGACGACGCCTACGGCCCCTACCGGCTGATCGACCGGGTGGCGGTGGGGGGCATGGCCGAGGTGTTCAAGGCCAAGCGCAGCGGCGTCGAGGGCTTCGAGAAGGTGGTGGCGGTCAAGCGCATCCTCCCCCACCTCTCCGACAACCAGGAGTTCGTCGACATGTTCGTGGACGAGGCCAAGATGGTGGCCGGCCTCACCCACCCGAACATCGTGCAGATCTTCGACCTGGGGAGGATCGAGAAGACGTACTACATCGCCATGGAATACGTGCACGGGCACGACCTGCGCACGATCCTGAGGCGGGCGAAGGAGAAGGGGCTGCGCATGCCCCTCGACCTCTCCCTCCACATCGTCCAGGAGGTCTGCTCTGCCCTCGAGTACGCCCACCGCAAGAAGAGCGACAAGGGACGACCGATGGAGATCGTCCACCGCGACGTGAGCCCGCAGAACATCCTGATCTCGTTCGAGGGCGACGTGAAGCTCACGGACTTCGGCATCGCCAAGGCCGCCACGAAGGCGAGCAACACCGACCGGGGGGCGCTCCGGGGCAAGCTCCTCTACATGAGCCCGGAGCAGGCCTGGGGCAAGCCCATCGACCGGCGGAGCGACATCTTCTCGCTGGGCATCGTGCTCTACGAGATGATCACCGACCAGAAGCCCTTCCTGGGCGGCACCACCGAGATGAGCGTCCTGGAGGCGGTGCGGCAGGGGCAGATCGCTCCTCCTCGCGGGCTGAACCCCCGGATTCCCGAATCTCTCGAGAACGTGGTGATGAAGGCCCTGGCCTGCGACCCCGACGAGCGCTACCAGGACGCGGGGGAGATGCACCGGGGTCTCGAGTGGGTGCTGCGCGAGCGTCAGCCCCCGGCCGCAGGAGAGCTGGCCCGCCTGCTCGAGGTGCTCTTCGACCGCGAGGAGCGCGAGGAGGCCCTTCCCGACGAGCACCGGTCGGGGGAGCACAGGGTGGCGGCCGCGGAAGTCCGCAAGGAGACGCCGACGACCGCCCCTGCCGCGGACACCGAGGACGAACGCACGGTGCCCGACGAGATGTCGCTCGACACGCTGATGAAGCGTTTCGGGATCGAGTACGGGGGGAGGCAGCAGGGATGGGACTCTCGAACGAGCAGACGAAGCTCTACACGCAGACCCTGGAGATGACGCGCAAGCAGATCAACGACCTCAACGCCCAGATCGAGGAGGAGCTGTCCAAGGTCAAGGAGCGGCTGGCCGATCTGCAGGCGCGAAAGAACGCGGCCAAGCAGATCTACGACGGGGCGTGCAAGATGCTCGGGGTCGAGAACGAGCTGGAGAAGGACGAGGAGTCCGGAGGCTAGGCGCGGTCCGTGGCCTGGTTCCGCCGCGAGCAGACGCCCCTCACCCCCCGCGAGGAGGAGAGCCGCGTCCCCGAGGGCTTGTGGCTCAAGTGCACGTCCTGCAAGGAGATCCTCTACCGCAAGGACGTGGTCAAGAACCTGTTCGTGTGCCCGAAGTGCGCCTTCCATTTCCGGATCACGGCGCGCGAGCGGCTGGAGCTGCTCTTCGACGGCGACTGGGAGGAGTTCGACGAGAACCTGGTGAGCGCGGACCCCCTGCGCTTCCGTGACACGAAGGCCTACGCGGATCGCCTCAAGGACAGCAAGGCCAAGACCGCGGTCTACGACGCCCTCGTCTCCGCGGTGGGCGAGCTCGAAGGGCGGCGCACGATCATCTCGGCCATGGAGTACGGCTTCATCGGCGGCTCCATGGGGGTGGTGGTGGGGGAGAAGGTCACGCGCGCGATCGAGAAGGCGCAGGCCGAGCGCCTGCCCCTCGTCGTCGTCTCCTGCTCCGGGGGCGCGCGCATGATGGAAGGCACGCTCTCCCTCATGCAGATGGCCAAGATATCGGCCGCGCTCGCCCGCCTCCACGAGGCAAAGCTCCCCTTCCTGAGCGTGCTCACCGATCCCACCACCGGGGGCGTGACCGCGAGCTACGCCATGCTCGGCGACCTCAACATCGCGGAGCCGGGGGCCCTCATCGGCTTCGCCGGTCCCCGCGTCATCGAGCAGACCATCCGCCAGAAGCTGCCCGAGGGCTTCCAGCGCGCGGAGTTCCTGGTCGAGCACGGGATGCTGGACATGGTGGTGGACCGGCGGGAGCTCAAGAAGACGCTGTCGCGCTGCCTCAAGTTCCTCCTGGACTGACACCGCCCGGCCCCGACCGCGGCATCGATGACGACGCGGGCGAGGCCGGGCGTCCGGCGCGGGCCGCGCTCAGTCGGTGGCGTGCGTACCGAGGACCTCGAGCCCGGCGCGCGCCTCGGGGGCGAAGACCTCGGAGAGCGCGTAGGCCTCGCCCTCGCGCTCGAATACGAGCGTGGCGTCCCGCTTGGGATTGCGTGTGTCGACGCTCTCGGTGAGAACGAAGACCACGTGGTGGCCGTCCTGGCTGCGCACGACCAGGAGGCCCGGGCTCAGCGCCGCGTCGTAGCTCACTTCGTAGGATCCGGCGGGGAGCGTGGTGTGCCCGACCTTGAAATCGAATGGAATGTTCGCGTGCAGCTTGTCCGCGCTCTGGGCGTGAGCCGGGCCGACTCCCAGCGAGAGCACGCCGCCCAGGACCGTAGCGATGGAAAACCAGCGGATCATGATTGCCTCTCTGCCCCTGCTGGAGTAGACGGTATCGAGGCGAAAAAAGTTGGTCGGGTGTCCGACCCGGCGGCATGGCTCGAACGCCGGTAGAATGGCCCCCGATCCGACGGCACGAAAGGGAGCTGTCCCATGCAGATCGCCGGTCGGACGTTCCTGGTGACAGGCGGGGCCTCCGGCCTCGGGGGCGCCACCTCACGCCTGCTCGCCTCGGCGGGGGGCAACGTCGTCGTCCTGGACGTGAACGTCGAGACGGGCGGGAAGGTGGCGGCCGAGCTCGGAGCCAAGGGGCTCTTCGTCCGCACCGACGTCACGAGCGAGGCGGACGTGCACAAGGCCGTGATCGCGGCCACCGAGCGCTTCGGGAGCCTGCAGGGGGCGATCAACGCCGCCGGGATCGGGATGGCGGAGAAGGTCCTGGGCAAGGCGGGCCCGCACCCCCTCGAGGCCTTCGAGCGCACGATCCGCATCAACCTGATCGGCACGTTCAACGTGATCCGCCTCGCCGCCGCGGCCATGGCCGCGGGCGAGCCCACCGCGAGCGGCGAGCGCGGGGTGATCGTCAACACCGCTTCCGTGGCCGCTTTCGACGGCCAGATCGGACAGGCCGCCTACTCCGCCTCCAAGGGCGGCATCGTGGGCATGACCCTTCCCATCGCCCGCGAGCTGGCGCGCAGCGGCATCCGGGTCATGACCATCGCCCCCGGGATCTTCGACACCCCGCTCCTCGCCGGACTGCCCGAAGCGGCACGCCTCTCGCTCGGCCAGCAGGTGCCGTTCCCCTCGCGCCTGGGCCGGCCCGACGAGTACGCCGCCCTCGTCCGCCACATCGTCGAGAACGAGATGCTGAACGGCGAGGTCATCCGGCTCGACGGCGCGCTGCGGATGGGACCGAAATAGCCCGTTCCCGGGATCATGATCCCCTCCGGCCCTCGTCGCGGCGTGGCGGTGCTGGGAGGCGCGGGGGCCATGGGCCGGGCGGTCGTTCACGACCTTGCCCGGTCCGGGCTGCGCGTCCTTCTGCTCGACCGTGATGCGCGCGCCGCCGCCCGCGTCGCCCGACGCTACGGGGGTCGTCGAACGGAGTCGCGCGCGCTGGACGCCCGCGATCCTCGCGCCCTTGAGGGCGCCCTCGCCGGAGCCGCCGTCCTGGTCAACTGCGCGCCTTATCCGATGAATCCATTGGTGATGGAAGCGGCCCTTGTCGCACGCTGCCACTACCTGGACCTGGGTGGCCTCTTCCACACCACGCGGCGCCAGCTCGAGTACGACGGGGCGTTCCGCCGCCGCGGGCTGCTCGCCGTCCTCGGGATGGGCAGCGCGCCCGGGATCACGAACGTCCTCGCCCGGGCCGCGGCCGAGCGGCTGACGCGGGTCACGGCCCTCCGCGTCTACAACGGGGGCGTGAGCCTCACCCCCGCGCGGGGTCCCCTCGCCTTCGGCTTCTCCCCGGCGACCGTGCTCGACGAGTTCACGCTACGGCCCATGGTCTTCGCGCGCGGGCGCTTCCGCGCGGCCGCTCCTCGGTCGGGGGACGAGGACGTCCTCTTCGATGTCGGGCTGCAGCGCGTCCACCTGAGCCTTCATTCCGAGGTCGCGACCCTGCCCCTTTCCTTCCGCGCCCGGGGGCTCCAGGAGTGCTCGTTCAAGATCGCCTACGACCCCGCGCAGATCGAGAAGCTCGAGCTGCTCATCGCGCTGGGGCTCACGGACTCACGCCCGGGACCCCGGGGCATCGCCCCCCGCACCGTGCTCCTCGACTGCCTGAGCCGCCTGCCTCCCCCGCCCGACTTCGTGGACGATCGGGACTGCCTGGCGGTGGTGGCGGAAGGAAGGGACCGCTCGGGTCCGCTGACCGTCCGGTTCGACCTCACGGCACGGCCCCAGCGGCGGCCGCCCCTTTCGGCGGTAGCTCGCGACACCGGCTTCGCACCCGCGATCGTGGCCCGCATGATCCTCGAGGAGCGCATCCGGGAGCGCGGGGTTCGGCCCCCCGAGCGCTGCGTCCCCGTGGAGGCGTTCCTGAAAGCGCTGAAGGCGCGCGGGATGCCCGCGCGCCTGACCTTCATCCGTCCCGCCTGAGCCGGTCAGTACTGGATGCCCGCCTTCTGCGCGCGCTCGCGCAGCGACTGCACGACCTGCTCGTCGAAGCCGTCCTTGGCGGGCTGGGCCTTCGCCGTGTACTCGTCGCGCTTCTTCTGCAGCTCGACGATCCGGCTCTGCAGCTGTTGCCGCTTGTCCTTCTGGGCCTGGAGGTAGGCCAGGGCCTCTGCGTCCGACTTGTTCTGAAGGGGCTTGGGAAGATCTTCCGGCCGCGCCCTCAGCTTCCGGAGCTCTCCTCCTTGCGCGGCCGGTGTCAGGTCCACCAGGTCGCGCTCGGCCAGGTGCTCGGCCATCGCGAAGTAGGACGCGGCCTCCGCGGCCATGGGCGCGGGCATCGCCGCGCGGACCTCGAGGCGGCGGCCCGTCGCCTTCTGCTCCAGGGCGCTGCCCGCGGCCACCACGGTCGCGCCGAGCTGCGCGTTCAGGCGGGCCAGCTCCGCGTCCACCGGGGTGACCATCGCCGGCATGCCGCCCTGGCCGTCGATGCGCGCGTAGTGCCCGGCCCCGAGGCCGGCGATCTCCTGCCAGACGCGGGCCGTCTGGACGTCGCCTCCGCACTGGACCGTCTCCACCGCGATCCCCCGCTGGCGCGCCTCCATCACGTGGCGTCGGTAGTCGAAGCCGTCCTGGTAGTCGAGGTGGGGCGGCGCGTCGCCCACCAGGAAGATGACCTGGAGGCCGGCCCGGCGCGACCACGAGACCCTGTTCACGGCGTCGGAGAGTGCTTTGGAGACGTGCTCGGGCGTGTCGCCGCCCCCGGACGCCTGGAAGCCCATCAGGTTCTGGTACACCTGGTCCATGTCCCCGGTCAGGTCGAAGACGCGGGTGACGTAGGCGTCCCCCAGGTCGCGGTAGGCCACGAGGGCGATGCGCAGCTCGGGCCGCGGCTGTCCCTCGCCGATGCGGCGCGCGATGGACCAGATGCGCCTCTTGGCCCCTTCGATGAGCCCGCCCATGCTGCCGGTGGTGTCGAGCACGAAGGCCACTTCCACGCGGGGGGCGGCCGCGGAGACGTGGGTACCGGCGGGGGTGACGGCGGACACCACGGCGGGGGCGGCGAGCCAGAGCAGGGCGGCGATCGCGTTCATTTCAAACCTCCTACGCAGGAGATACCAGGTCCGGGAGGGGCCTATTCCCCGCTTTGCGCGCGCCCGGACGAGGGCGTAGTCTCCGGGGCATGGGCCTGCGCATCGACCTCAACGCCGACCTGGGCGAGGGTTTCGGGGCCTGGACCATGGGCTCGGACCAGGAGATCCTGGGCTTCGTGACGTCCGCCAACGTGGCCTGCGGGTTCCACGGGGGCGACCCCTCCGTGATCGACCGCACCGTGGCCCTCGCCCTGCGCGCGGGAGTGGCGGTGGGCGCCCATCCCAGCCACTTCGACCTGCGCGGCTTCGGCCGCCGCGAGATCCAGACCTCGCCCACCGAGGTCGAGAACGACGTGGTCTACCAGGTGGGCGCGGTGCAGGCCTTCGCGCGCAGCCACGGCCACGCTCTCGTCCACGTCAAGCCCCACGGTGCGCTCTACAACCAGGCCGCGCGCGACGAGCGGCTCGCGCGCGCGATCGCGCGCGCGGTGGCGCGGGTCGACCGCCAGCTCGTCTTCGTGGGCTTGGCGTCCTCGGCGCCCATGCGCCAGGCCGCGGAGGCGGAGGGCTTGCGCTACGCGGCGGAAGCGTTCGTCGACCGGGCCTACGGGCCGGACGGGCACCTCGTACCGCGATCGGTGCCGGGCTCGGTGCTCGACGACCCGGAGCGGGCGGCGGGCCAGGCGGTCATGATCGCGCGGGAGCGCGCGGTCGTGTCCGTGGAGGGAACGCGGGTCGCCCTCGAGGCGGACACCCTCTGCCTGCACGGCGACAACCCGCACGCGACCCTGATCGCGCGCGCGGTCCGCCGCGCGCTGGGCGAGGCGGGGGTGGCGGTGCGGCCCCTCCGCCCTTGACCCATCCCCGCGTCGTCGCCGTCGGTGACGCGGCCGTGACCGTCGAGCTCGGGTCGGGGATCGACCCCGCCCTCGCCGCGCGCGTACGCGCCCTCGACCGCGCGCTCCTCCACGACGGCTTCCCGGGATTCCGCGAGGCCGTGCCCACCTACCGCTCGCTCCTCGTCCTGTACGACCCGGGCCGTATCCGTTACGCAGAGGTGCGGGCGCACCTCCTCGCCCGCGCCGAAGCACCCGCGGAGCGCGAGGAGCCGGGGCCCCTCCACCGCATCCCCGTCCTCTACGGGGGGGACGCGGGACCCGATCTCGCGGATGTGGCGCGTGCCTGCCGGCTCTCCGAAGCCGAGGTGGTCGCGCAGCATTCGTCGGTCGAGTACACCGCCTTCATGCTCGGCTTCCGGCCCGGTTTCGCGTATCTGGGCGCTCTCCCCGAGAGGCTTTCCCTCTCCCGGCTGTCCACCCCGCGCGTGCGCGTGCCCGCGGGCTCGGTCGCGATCGCGGGGCGGCAGACCGGGATCTACCCGGTGGCCTCGCCGGGTGGTTGGCGCCTGCTCGGGCGCACCTCGATCGTTGCGTTCGACCCCGAGCGCGAGCCCGAGTCCCTCCTCGCTCCCGGCGACCGCGTGCGGTTCGAGCCGGTGGACGAGCTGCGCGAGGCCGGTCCGGTCCGCCGCATTGCTTCCGCGGCGCCGCCCGCGCTGGAGATCCTCGAGCCGGGACTGCTGACCACGATCCAGGACGGGGGCCGGCACGGGCGCCGGCGCTTCGGCGTGGCCAGCGGGGGCGCGCTCGACGCCGCCGCCCACCGGGCCGCCAACCGGCGACTCGGGAACGACCAGGACGCGGCGGCCCTGGAGTGCACCGTGGCCGGACCTTCCCTCCGCTTCCTGCGCGTCATGCGCTTCGCGGTCACGGGGGCGGACCTGGGCGCCGTCCTCCGGCGCGCGGATCTCGGCGACTGGCCGGTTCCCCTGGGCACCGCCGTCCTCGCCCGGCCGGACAACGTCCTCATGCTCAGGAACAGGTGCGCGGGGGCACGTGCCTACGTCGCGTTCGGGGGCGGCCTGGACGTTCCGGTGATCGCGGGAGCGCGGGCCACGGATCTCGCGGGCGGCTTCGGTGGGCTCGAGGGTCGAGCGCTGCGGGCCGGTGACCTGCTGGGGGTGGGCCTGCCTCGTGAGCCGCCGGCCGTCGACGCCGAGTGGGAGCCGCCGGCGGCTCAGGTGCGGGTGCGCGTCGTGCTCGGCCCCCAGTACGACCTCTTCCCGCCGGGCGAGGTGGAGCGCTTTCTCCGCGAGAGCTTCCGCGTGGGCCCCACCTCCGACCGCACCGGCTGCCGGCTCCAGGGACCGCGTCTCGCCGCGCGCGAGAGCGAGATCACCACGGACGGAATGGTTCCGGGCTCCATCCAGGTCCCTCCCGACGGCAAGCCCATCGTGATGCTGGCGGACGGCCCCACCACCGGCGGCTACCCCAAGATCGCGACCGTGGTCAGCGCCGACCTCGCGAAGCTCGCCCAGCTCGTCCCCGGCGAGGGCGAGCTGCGCTTCTCGGCGGTGAGCGTCGAAGAGGCCCAGCGTGGACCGTAGAAAGGACCGGACTACAATTCGCCCCATGCAGCGGCGGAGCTTCGTGGGCGGCCTGGCGGCGCTGGGAGTCGCGCGCGGGTCGGCGGCGGCGCCCGCCGACGCTCCGCCGCGGGTGAACGCGGCGCGGCTGCGCCAGCGGCTCGAGGCCCTGAGCGTCTTCGGGCGCCCCCCCGGCGGGACCTTTGCCGACGGCGTGAGCCGCACCGCCTTCTCGGAAGCCGACGTGGCGGGGCGCGAGTACGCCCGGGGCCAGATGCACGAGCTCGGCCTCGAGCCGCGCGTCGATCCCGCCGGGAACATCCGGGGCGTTCGCGTGGGGACGATCGCCGGCTCGAAGCCCATCCTCTTCGGCTCGCACATCGACTCCGTGCGGGGCGGCGGCAACTTCGACGGCGATCTTGGCTCCATGGGCGCGCTCGAGGTCGTGGCCACCCTCGAAGAGAACGGCGTCCGCACCCGCCATCCCCTGGAGGTCGTGATCTGGGCGGCCGAGGAGTCGAACTTCGGGAGCGGCCTCCACGGCAGCCGCATGGCCGCCGGGCAGGTCGAGGCCGGCGAGTGGGACCGCGTGCAGGACGGGGTGCGCAAGGGCGATGCGCTACGCGGCATCGGCGGCGATCCCGACCGCATCGCGGAAGCGTGCCGCGCCCCCGGCTCGTTCCACGCCTACCTGGAGCTGCACATCGAGCAGGGCGGCAAGCTCGACCGGGCCGGAGTCCCCATCGGCGTCGTCGAGGGAATAGTGACCATCGACGACTACGACGTCACCGTGCGCGGGTTCGCGAACCACGCGGGCACCACACCCATGCCCGAACGACACGACGCGCTCGTGGCCGCCTCCCGCATCGTCCTCGCCGTGCGCGAGATCGCGACCGGCGAGCCCGGGGCCCAGGTGGGCACCGTGGGCCAGCTCTCGGTCTCCCCGGGCGCGCCCAACGTGGTGCCCGGCCTCGTGCGGATGACCGTGGAGTTCCGCGATCTCTCCGGGGAGACGGTGGCGAGGCTCGGCCAGGCCTTGAAGCAGCGCGCGGCCGAGATCGCGAAGGAGACGTCGACCGAGATCGAGCTCGCGCGGTCCAGCCGGCACGAGGGTGCGCGCGCGAGCCCGGCCGTCCAGGGCGCGATCGAGAGGGCGGCGGCGCGGCGGGGCCTCCGCTGGGTGCGCCTGCCCAGCGGGGCGGGTCACGACGCGCAGATGATGGCCCGGCTCGGCCCCATGGGCATGATCTTCGTGCCCAGCGCGGACGGGATCAGCCATTCGCCGCGCGAGCTCTCGCGGTGGGAGGACTGCGCCCAGGGTGCCGACGTGCTCCTGGGGACGATCCTCGAGCTCGACGGGATGGACGGGATCGCCTGAGGCTCGGGGCTCCATGGTGGCGCGCGCGCGGGCGGTTGTCGTCGCCGCGGCCGGGCTGCTCGCGGCCACGCCGGGCACGCCCGCGGATGCGGGGAGGGAGCACCTGACCGCGGGCGTCTTCCTCTACGCCGCGCCCGGAGTCGAGGCGGGGCTCTTCGTCGAGTCCGTCGTGCTCCTCGTGCAGCACGGAAAAGGGGGCTCGCTGGGCCTGATCGTGAACCGGCCCACCCGGCTTCCCGTCCGCGAGGCCCTCCCGCAGCTGGGCGAGCTCAAGGAGCTGGGCCTCGCCCTCTACTTCGGGGGGCCCGTCCAGCCGGAGGCGATCCTCGCCCTCGTTCGGCCGGTAAAGCCCCTGGACGAAGGGCTGCGCGTGCTCCCCGGCGTCTACTTCTCCACCGACCTGGGCCCGGTGAAAGAAGCGGCGCGCCGGCCCGAGACGGGGAGCCGGCTGCGCGTCTACGCCGGGTACGCCGGCTGGGGCCCCGGCCAGCTCGCGGCGGAGCTTCGGGCCGGAGCCTGGGTGGTGGGCCCCGCGAGCGCTTCCGCCGTCTTCACCGCGGAGCCTTCGACCCTCTGGCCCCAGGTCCACGACCTGCTGCGCCGGACCGTAGCTCGGCGGCTCGGCTCCCCCGCGCGCACTCAGTCGCTCGCGGGCTCGACCTCCAGCTCGAAGCCGACGGTGGGGGAGCCGAGGGGCCCGAACCAGGCGACGCCCTCGGCCACGAGGTCGATCTCGATCAGGTAGCGCCCGGGAGTGGCGGGAGCGGCCAGCGCGGACTCGATCTCGATCGATTCGAGGGGCGGGAGGTCCCGGGCCAGCGGGGTGCGGGCGTGGTCGAGGACGAGCAGCCGCCGCTGCCCGTCGAGGAGGTGCGCCCCCAGCATCACCTGGCCGACGTCCGGCGCCGCCCGCAGCCAGCGCGTGTTCCCGATGTTGGTGGCGCGCACCCGCACCGGGATGAGGGAGCCGGCGCGCGCGCGCACCGGTCCCGAGGGGCGGAGGACCTCCAGGGTGGCTCGCAGCAGCCCGGGGTTGGCGCTGTCCGGCACCTCGGGGGTGACTTCGAGTGCCATCTCCAGGGGCACCGACCCGCGCTGCTCGAACCAGCAGACGTGCTCCTTCACGAGGTCCAGCTTCAACCGGTAGCTCCCCGGCTCGAGAGGGGCGCTCAGCGCGGCCGTCGTCTCCACCGATTCCCCGGGTGCGATCGAGCGGGGCAGGGGCTGGTGCAGGAGATCGCGGGTGTGCATCCGGCCCTCCGTGTCCATCACGTGACCGGCCAGGCTCACCGTGCCCGGGCGCGGCTCCGGGGCGTGCGCCCACGTCTCCTTGCCCTGGTTGGTGAGGCGCACGTTGAAAACGACCCGCGTTCCTCCCGCCGCCCGGAGGGGACCGTCGGCTTCGATGAGCGCCTGCAACGAGTCCGGCGAGGGGCCGCCTTCCACCAGGAGCTCGCGCTCCAGGACGGGCGAGCCCGCCTGGCTGAACCACATGACGTGCTCGTCCACGAGGTCCAGGCGGATCCGGTGACGACCGCCTTCCGCGGGGAGTGGCACCTCGGCCACCAGCTCGACCGATTCTCCCGGCGCCACCCCCCGTGGCAAGGGCGTCCGGAAGAATCCGTGGCGCACGACGCGGCCCTCGGCGTCGAGGAGGTGGCCGGAGAGCATCACGTAGCCGCCGGCGGCGTCGATCTCGTGGCGCCAGAGCGTGTCGCCCTCGTTACGTACGAGGAGGCGGAGGGCCAGGAGTGACCCCGCTTCGCCACGGAGCGGGCCCTCCGCCGACGAGAGCTCCAGAGCCGCGCGCAGCCTTCCCGGATTACGGCTGTCCCGCGCCTCCTCGCCCTTCTCGAGCGTGACCAGGAAGAAGTTCCGAAGGCTCTTCACGAGCGTGGCCAGCGGGAAGAGAGAGTCCTCTCCGTCCATGAGCCGGACGTACTCGCCCGCCCCCACGGAGATCGCGTCGGGATCGGGGTAGGGCTTGAGGCGCACCGCGGTGAAGCCGGCGCGGAGCGCGCGCCGCTCGAGCTCGCCCACGTCCAGCTCGCTCTCCAGCACGCCGCAGCGCTCGGTCTCGAACGCGGAGAGCTCGGAGTGCGAGTGGCCCTCCCCGGGCTCGGCGAGGACGGCGCGCCCTCCCGGTCGCAGAACGCGGTGGAACTCCGCGAGCAGCTCTTCGGGATTGGGCACGTGATGGAAGGCGTCGAAGCAGGCGATGCGGTCCACCGATTCCGCGGGCAGGGGGAGGCGATGGCCGTCGTAGGGGAGGAAGCGCGGCTCCAGCTCCGGGCGATGCCGGGGGTCCAGGTGGAACAGCTCGCGGCCCAGCTCCAGGGCGGCGGGGCTCACGTCCACGGCGATGGTGCGGCAGCCCAGGCGGTTGAGGCAGGAGGAGAGCCAGCAGCTCCCCGCGCCGAAGTCGAGCACGACGTGGCCGAGGCCGAGCCGGAGCTCGGAGAGGGCGAGGCCCAGCCGGTACAGCATGGCGGGAGCGTCCACGACGCTCGCGAACGGCTTGTTCAGGACGTGGCGCCGGGCCGAGGACTCGGCGAGCACGTCCTTCCAGTACACCTCGGCCGCGCGGTTCCACTCCTCCGTGCGGCGGAGGATCTCCGCCTCCGAGAGCACCGGGGGGGGGACCGCGGGAGAGGCTTCCCTCCTCGGTCGAAAGAGGCGGGCGACGAGCCGCGAGAGCTTCAACGATCAGCCGGGCCCCGGGGACGGAGAAGGGTCAGCGCTTCGTCTTCCGGCGCGCCTTCTTGCGGGCCTTCTTGACCAGCTCCGCCTTGGACCGCTTCCGAATGTCGGCGCGGTGGGCGCGCTCGTAGGTCTGGATGTCCTTGAAGCGCCCCTTGCGGTCGCGGACCGCGTAGAGCTTCTTGCCTCGCTTGCTCCGGTGCGTGGTGCGTCGTGCCTTCGCCATGCTTCGACCTCCGTGGGGAGCCGGCCGACATGTTAGCCTAAGCATGGCGTGCCCGCGATCCTTTTCCTCGTGCTCGCCGCGCTGCCCGCCGGCGCCGGGCCCGCCCCCCTCGTCGATCTCGCCATGCTCGAGCCGACGCTGCGCCTCGACATCCGCTACGCCACCGCCCGGAACTACCTCGGCCGCCCGCTCTACCCGCAGGCGCGCGCCTTCCTGCACGTCCCGGTGGCGCGGGCGCTCGTCCGGGCGCACCGCGCGCTGGCCGCGGAGGGCCTGGGGGTCGTGGTCTTCGACGCCTACCGCCCGTGGTCGGTCACGAAGCTCATGTGGGAGCTGACGCCGCCCGCCCAACGCGGCTTCGTGGCCCGGCCCGAGCGCGGCTCGAACCACAACCGCGGCTGCGCGGTGGACGCCTCGCTCTTCGGACTCGCCGACGGGCGCGAGGTGGAGATGCCGAGCGCCTACGACGAGATGACGCCGCGCGCCGCTTCTTCGTATGCGGGCGGGAGTGCTCGGGCGCGCGCCTACCGCGACCGGCTGCGCCAGGCACTCTCCGCCGAGGGCTTTTCCGTCGAGCGCCACGAGTGGTGGCACTTCAACCACCAGACCTGCCGGGACTACCCGATCCTGGACGTGCCCTTCGCGGATCTGGCCGCTCAGTCCGTGGAGATGCGGTAGAGCGACTTCCGGCCCCGCAGGTACATCTCCCCGTCCACGAGGGCGGGGGAGGCGTCGAAGCCGTCATCGAGCGAGCTCCTGGCCAGGAGCTCGAACGTCGTCCCCGCGCGCACCACCGCGGCCACCCCGTTCCGGCCCACGACGTAGACGCGGCCGGAAGCACCCACCGGCGAGGCGTAGACGGTCTCCACGCCTTCGATGCGCTCGCTCCACTGCTTCTCGCCGGTCCGCGCGTCGAGGCGGGTGAGGATGGACGAGTTGGACTTCAGGAAGTAGAGCGCGCCCTCGTAGAGGAGGGGCGAGGGGACGTAGGGCGTGTCGCGGTCGTAGCTCCAGGCGATGCCGGGGGGCCCGGCGAGGCTGCCCTTCGCCTCCGCGAGCCGGATCGCGAGGAGCAGGCTGCCCCGGAAGCCGCTGGTCAGGTACACGAGACCGTCCGCCGCCACCGGCGAGGGGATCGCGTTGTCGGTCATGCCCCCCGCGTCCCAGACGAGGTCCCCCGTCTCGAGGTCGTAGCTGCGCACGCGCCTGGTCGCGCTGACCACCACCTGCGCGCGGCCGCCGTGGGGCACCACGAGCGGCGTCGACCAGGACGTGCGCTCGTCCCGCTCGCGCCGCCAGAGCTCACGCCCGGTCCTCGCGTCGAACACCGCCGTGAACGACGGCCCCTCGTGATCCCAGTTCACGACGACCCGGTCGCCGTAGAGGACGGGCGAGCTACCTTCCCCGAAGCCGAGCTTGATCTGCATCTGCCCGATCTGCTTCTCCCAGAGCACGCGGCCCCCGTGGTCGAGGCAGTAGAGCCCGCTCGAGCCGAAGGAGGTGATGACCCGCTCGCCGTCCGCGGTCACGGAGCCGGAGGCGAAGCTGCCGTCCTTGTGCGTGCCTTCGAGCGGCTGCGCCTCGCGCACCACGCGCGACCAGCGGACCAGGCCGTCCTTGCGGCCGATCGCGAGCACCGTGAAGGCCTGCACGCGTTCGTCCCGGCTCACGTCGGGATGGGTGCGGACGGGAGTCACTCCGGAGACGGGAGCGGGCGGCTCCGGGCGGGATAGGGCCGGCGTCTTGTCGGTCGGCACCGCAGTGGTCAGGAAGACGAGGTCGCCCCACACCACGGGGCTGCTCTGGCCGCGTCCGGGCACCGCCACCTTCCAGCGGACGTTCTTCGTCTCGCTCCACTCGACGGGCGGGCGTGCGCTCGGGGCCTCGCCCGTGGCCGCCGGCCCCCGCCAAGCCGGCCAGAAGCGGTCGCGCGTCGTGGGGGTGGCTCCGAGGCCTCCCGCCGCGACCGTCACCAGAAGCAACCGAACGAGTACTCGGCTCATGCCTGCCCTCCGAGAAGCTCCCCCGAGGCGTATCGAGCGCGTAGTGTAGATCAAGCCTCGGCGAGGGCGGCCATGAACTCCCCCTGCACGCGGGCGAACGACGCGAAGCCGCCCAGGATCCAGCCCTTCACCTCCGCGGGGTCGTGGGCCCCCGCATAGAAGCGGAGCGCGCTGTTGACGCCGTGGAGGGCGGCGTCGAAGTGCTCCGCCTCGACACCGGTGTGGATGTGGATCCAGTAGTAGGCGTCGTGCTTCTGGCCGAGGATCTCGACCTTCGTCGACGAGAGATGGGCCACGAGGTCTGGGCGCCGCTCCTTGAGCAACTGGTCGATGATCAGGAACTCCCGGTCGGCGAGGATCTCGCTCCCCACGTGGAAGCCCATGGCCGAGAAGAGGCGGGGCTCGGGCAGCCGCTCCCCGATCCCGTAGCCGTGCCACACCCGGCGCATGGCCTCCTCGGTGGCGGGGTTGATGCGCAGCACGGTGTTGAGCTGCTCGGGCGTGTAGCCGAAGAACGCCCCCGCGCCCTTGACGGTGGCCTGGGCGAGCGTGCGGTGGGTGTCGCGCCAGGTGGTGGCGCGGTCGTCGAACTCGTCGATGGCGGCGTAGAAGAAATCCGCGCCCACCTCCGCGGCCCGGTCGGCGAGGATCCGCACCGGCTCCGATTCGTCGCGGAACAGGCCCTGGCGGGCCGCGATCTCCCCGGCGAGGTTGGAGAGGCCGGGACCGAAGGCGGAGTTGAACTGCACGTAGCGGCCGAGCACGCAGAGGAAGGCCGCGGGGTCGCCCGCCCCCCGGAACGCGGCCCGCAGGGCCTCGTTGCCCGGGTGAACGTCGAGCACGGGAGCGAGGTCTTCCCTTCCGATCGACGGTCTGGGCTTCATCGGGCCTCTCCTGTCGTGATCTTACACCGCGGCCGGAGCCCTCCTTGCCGCGGGGGGCCCGACCCGGCACCATTAGGAGCGCCCGGAGGTGATCGCTTGAAGAAAGCCCTGCTCGCCCTCGCCGCCGTCTTCCTGGTCGTGGTCGTGGGCGCCCTCTTCTACGCCAGCCGCCTCCTCGCCTCGTTGAACACGCCCGCTTTCCGGAAGCAGGTGCTCGAGCAGGCGAGCGCCAGCGCGGGGACGAAGGTCGACGTCAAGGCGATGGACATCGACGTGTTCTCCGGGGTGACGCTCCAGGGGGTGACGCTGGCCAATCCCCCGCCGTTCCCCGGCAACCTGGCCACGGCGGAGGAGGTCGTCCTCCGCTACCGCCTGCGCTCCCTGCTCGCCGGACACGTCGACGTGCAGCGGCTCTCCGTGCGCAAGCCGGTCCTCACCTTCGTCATGGATCCCCGCGGGACGTTCAACTACGAGAAGCTGGCGGGCGCTTCCGCCAAGCCGGCGCCGGCGTCCGGGGGCGTCGCGAGCTCGATGCTCCGGCTCGTGATCTCGCGGCTCGCGGTGGAGGACGGCGAGATGTCGATGGTGGACGATCGCAGGGCCTCCATCCTCAAGGTCCACGACGCCGACCTGGAGAGCGCCTTCACCGTCGCCGGGGGCGTGGCCGAGGGCAGGGGAAGGGCCAGCCTCGGCACCCTCGCCCTCGCGGACACGCTCTTCGTGAGGGGCGTGTCCGCGCCCCTCACGATGTCGAAGGAGGCGGTCCGCCTCTCCCCCATCCGCGGCAAGCTCGCGGGCGGGGACGTCACCGGCGACCTGAAGCTGGACCTGAAGGCCGCCCGCTACGCGCTGAACCTGGAGGTGAAGGGCGCCCAGGTCGAGACCCTGCTCCAGGAGGCGGGCTCGGCGCGGGCGATGACCGGCGCGCTCGTGGCCAAGGCCTCGTTCGAGGGGACGGGCGGCCTGCCCACCATGAAGGGTCGGGGCCAGGCCGACATCGTGGGCTGCAAGCTGACGAAGGCGCCGGTGATGGCCCTCCTCGCGGGCGTCCTCCAGCTTCCCGAGCTCGCCAACCCGAGCTTCGACCAGTGCCGGATGGAGTTCACCCTCGGGGGCAACCGCGTCCAGACCCCGGTGCTGAGCCTCAAGGGAGCGGCCGTGCAGATGACGGGCCAGGGCACGATGAACCTCGCCACGAGCGGGCTCGACTACGACATGAACCTCGCCCTCGCCCGGAGCCTCGTGGACAAGATCGGGGTCAAGGAGCTCCGCGCCGCCTTCCACGACCGGGGGGACGGGTTCGCCGCGGTGGACTTCAAGGTCACGGGCACGTCCGAGCGGCCGCAGACGGACCTCGCCGCACGCATCGGCAAGGCCGCCGCCACCCAGGTCCTCAAGGACCAGGCGGGCAAGCTCTTCGGGAAGAAGAAGCCCTTCTGAGGGCGCTACGGAGCGCGCTTGATGTTGGTGACGGTGTTCCGGCCTTCCACGGTGATCACCACCATGTCGCCCTCGCGCCAGCGGCTGAGCATGTTGGGGTGAACAGTCTTGAAGTCCTGCTTCTTCCCGGCCACGTCGGCCTTGAACTCGCCGCGGCTCTCGTTGGTGAACTTCATGATGCGCACCTGCAGGTCACGAGCCGGCTGGCTCCCGCCGGGACTGGCGGTCGGCGCAGGATTGGCCTGGCCCGATCCGCGCGGGACCTCGCGCACGTCGATGTCCTGGATTGTCGGGGCCTCTTTTCCGTCCCAGTCTTCGTAGATGAACCAGATGTACATCGGGGGGGCGAGGTCCTTCAGGGTGGGGTTGGGGAAGGCGTCGCCCCCGTCCGCGCTGAACTTCACGCTCGTGTCCAACTTCACGCGGAAGGTGTTGACCTTGCCGTCTACCCCCCGGATCGCGATCTGCATCACGTTCCAGTCCACGGCCGTGATGTTCCCGCGGCCGTTCTTGGGGGCCGCGTCGACGGAGGGGACGAGGAGGGCGGTGACGGCGACCGCCCCCGCCAGATGACAAACCGTTCGGGTCAGGGACATTGCCGCTCCTTTCCGCGACCACATGACACACGGGCCGCGGCCACCACAGTCTAACAGCAAGATTCATTCCCAATTGATGAGGCGCCACCGGCCCTCGCCTTGACATCCCGGAGAGCGGTTGCTATCAAGAAGCGCACGCCCACGCGGCGGAGATCCATGAGCAAGCTGAAAGACCTGGTCGGACGGGGTGTTCGTCTGATCGTGACCGACGTGCCGGGCACCTCGGAGACACCCGCCGAGATGCCCGCGGAAGCCTTCGCCGAAGCGGAGGCGGAGCCGGCCCCCGCCCCGGCGCCCGCGTCCCGCTCCGAGGTCCCGGCCGACGTCGAGAGCTTCGCGGCGGTCTACGAGGAGGCGGGCATCGCCGTCGCCCCCCACGGCTACGGGATCGACAAGGTGGCGGAGATGCTCGCGAGCAAGCACCTCTCCGCGATGGCGCGAGAGGTGAAGGCCGCCTCCGTCCTCGCCGCCCTGGAAGCGGCCGGGGTGTCCCTCAAGGACGTGATCCAGGACGCGGTCCGGCGCGACCGGGCGCTCGACGCCTTCGAGATGGCCAAGGGGCGCGCGGTGGAAGAGCTGCGCACCCAGGGGGAGTCGCGGATAAGGGCCATCGAGAGCGAGATCCAGGAATTCCTCAAGTCCAAGAACACCGAGCTCGAGGGCTTGAAGGCCGCCTCGGAGGAGGCCAAGCAGGCCTTCCGCAAGCTCCAGGCCAAGCAAACGCCACGAAGAAGAGCGCCTGTTCGACGTGATATCCCACTTCGTGACGGGCTCGGAAAACCCCGTGACCACGTCCGGGCCCTCGCGGCCCGCGTCCCCGCCGCCGTCCAAGCCCGGCCCGGCATGAGCCGGGACCGCGCACGGAGGTAAGTCAAGATGGCGCGACAGCTCACCCCGTTCGGCCGTTTCCTGCTCGTGCTCTGTGGCCTCGCCCTCATCGGCTACGGCCTGTGGCGGTACGGCGTGCTCGACCGGATCGCCCGCGTCCTCGCCCCCGACCGCAAGGCGGAGGGCACGGTGTCGCGCGACGACTTCGGGCCGGTGAGCCCGGGAGGGACCGCCCCCGTGGCGAGCAAGGCCTCGCTCGCCGGCGGCTCGCGCCTCGGCCGGCCCATCAAGGTCGCGATCGTGACCTGGGGCGGCTACGCGGGCGGCATCGTGGCCAACGGCGGCTTCGCCCCCAACAAGGACAGCGTCTTCTACAAGGACTTCGGGGTGCAGGTGGAGCTCCTGGTGATCGACGACTTCGAGAAGTCGCGCGACGCCTTCCGGGCCGGCGGGCGACAAGGGCGGCGTCGACATCATGTGGTCGACGGTGGACGCCTACGCCCTCGAATACGACGGCCTCCGCCGGCTGAACCCCAAGGCGATCCTGCAGTACGACTGGAGCCGCGGCGGCGACGCGATCGCGGTGGACGGGTCCATCAAGAGCGTCGCCGACCTCCACGGCAAGAAGCTGGCCTGCGCGGAGGCGACGCCCTCGCACTACTTCGCGCTCTACGTCCTGACCCAGGGCGGCCTCACCAACCGCGACGTGAGCTGGGTGTTCACCGACCTCGGCGGTGGAGGCGGCCAACGTCTTCAAGGCCGGCAAGGTGGACGCGGCCGTGTCCTGGTCGCCCGACGTCTACATCGCGGCCCGCGAGCGGCCAGGGCGGGCACATCCTGGCCTCCACCAGGAGGCCAGCAACCTGATCGCGGACATCTTCGTGGCCCGCGGCGACTTCATCGAGAAGCACCCCGAGGACCTGCGCCGCTTCGTGGCGGGCTGGCTCAAGGGCGTGGACATGGCCAACGCAGAACCCCGACGCGACGGCCGCTGCTCCTCGCCAAGAGCTTCTCCGGCATCGGGCCTCGAGGACGCCAAGGGGATGCTGGAGGACGTGAAGCTCCCGACCTACGCCGAGAACCGCGCGTTCTTCGAGCGGCCAGGGCTCGATCGCCAACTACCAGACGCATCTACAAGACCGCGCAGGGCATCTGGCGGCAAGATCGGCAAGATCAAGCGACGTCTACGAGCCCTACCAGACGGTGGACACGCGCTTCCTGGAGGCGGCCGCGGAGTTCTTCCCCGAGGCCCCGGCCACCGAGGCCAAGCCCGAGTTCGAGTTCAAGACCCCGCCCGGCCGCGCGGCGGCGCCCATCCTCACCAAGACCGTCTCGATCTACTTCCCCACCGGCTCCGTCCACCCTCGACGAGAACGCCAAGGCGGTGCTCGACACGCAGGTGGTGGACCTGGCGGCCACCTTCGGCAGCGCCTACCTGCGCATCGCCGGCAACACCGACAACGTGGGCAGCCGCGACGCCAACGTGCGCCTGTCGCGCGCGCGCGCGGACGCGGTGGCGCAGCTTCCTGGTCTCGAAGGGCTTCGAGCCGGAACAAGTTCGAGGTGGTCGGGCAACGGCCCGGACAAGCCGGTCGCCAGCAACGACACCGACGAGGGCCGGGCCAAGAACCGGCGGACCGACTTCGAAGTGATCCCGCGGTGACGGGCCCGCGAGTGAACGTCCGCGAGAGCCTGACCAACCGGCGGGCGCGGGGGCTCGCCCTCGCCGGGCGTCGCGTTCGTTCTTCGGCCTCTGGTGCGTGCTGACCTACGGCGGCATCGTCCCGACCGTGATCCTCCCCTCGCCCACCGACGTGCTGCGCGGCCTTCCCGGTGCTGCACTTCGAGGAGGCGCTGGTGCGCAGCGCGGGCTGGAGCATCTACCGCGTGACCATGGGCTTCCTGCTGGCGGCGGCGGTGGCGATCCCGCTCGGCATCCTGATGGGCACCTTCCCGCGCGGTGAAGCACTTCTTCGCCCCCGTCCTCGACCCGCTGCGCTTCCTGCCCATCTCCGCGCTCGTCCCCCTCTTCATCGTCTGGTTCGGCATCGAGGAGCGCAGAAGATCATCGTTCCTGTTCGTGGGCATCGTCGTGTACCTGCTGCCCCTGGTGGTGGAGGCGGTCGAAGAGCGTGGACGACGTCTACCTCCAGACCGCGACCACCCTCGGGGCCACGCAAGTGGCAGATCGTCCGCCACGTGCTCGATCCCGGGCAGCCTGCCCGCGATCGGCGAGGCGCTGCGCGTGATGAACGGCATCGGCTGGACCTACGTGATCCTGGCCGAGGTCATCAACGCCCGCTACGGCCTGGGCGCGCTCATCACCGTGGCCGGCAAGCGCTCGCACGTGGACCAGATCTTCGCGCTCGTGATCGTGATCCTGGTCATCGGCGTGGTCACCGACCAGGTCATCCGCTTCATCAACAAGCAGCTCTTCGCCTGGAAGGAGTGATGGCGAGCAGCGACGGCCGCCAACGTCCTCGAGCTGCGGAAGGTCTCGCAAGACCTTCGTCAACCCCGACGGCAAGGACGTTCCAGGCCATCCAGGACGTGAACCTGGCGATCCCCGACCTGCCCGAGCGCGGGCGAGTTCCGCGTCTTCCTGGGCCCATCCGGCTGCGGCAAGAGCACGATCCTCAACATCGTGGCCGGCCTCTTCGCGCCCACCACCGGCGAGGCCCTGCTGCGCGGCAAGCCCATCGCCGGTCCGGGCCCCGACCGCGGGCATGGTCTTCCAGAGCTACAGCTCCTACCCCTGGCTCACCGTCCTCGAGAACGTGGCCTTCGGCCTGAAGCTGCGCGGCGTGCCCCGGGACGAGCGCGAGCGGACGGCCCGCACCTGGATCAAGAAGGTCGGGCTCGACGGGTCGGAGAAGAAGTACCCCGGCCAGCTCTCGGGGGGCATGCGCCAGCGCGTCGCCATCGCGCGCACGCTGGCCGTCAAGCCGCAGATCATCCTGATGGACGAGCCGTTCGGGGCCCTCGACGTGCAGACCCGCCTCGGGATGCAGAACCTCATCAACGAGCTGTGGGAGGAGATCGAGGGCACGATCCTGTTCGTGACCCACGACATCGCGGAGGCGGTCTACCTCGCGGACAAGATCCACATCCTGTCTGCGGCGCCCGGGCACGATCGTGGACGAGATCGACGTGGACCTGCCCCTCCACCGCACGGAGGACCTGAAGCGCACCGCGCGCTTCCGCGAGCTGGAGCACGGACGTGCTCGACAAGATCCGCGCCCAGGCCCGGGGCGGGAACGTCCGCATCACGACCTGACTCAGCGGCCCTCTTTCGATTCGGCGAGGGCGCGCGCCGCGCGCTTCTGGCGGATGAGCAGCTTCTCCATGTCTCCCGCGGAGGAGGGTGGCCCGCAGAGGTTGCCCTGCATGCGGTCGCACTGCCAGTTGATCAGGCGGATGCGCTGGGCCTCGGTCTCCACTCCTTCCGCCACCACCTTGAGCTGGCGCGCGCGGGCGAGGGTGAGGGCGGCGGTGGCCACCGCCTCCTTGTCCCGGTCCCGGTTCATCTCCTGGATGATGGAGCCGTCGATCTTCAGGCTGTCCACCGGGTACCGGTAGAGGTGGGTGAGGGCGGACTCGCCGGTGCCGAAGTCGTCGATGGCGAGGCGGAGGCCCAGCTCCTTGAGCTCGGTGAGGCGGGTGATGCTGACCTCCGGGTTGCGGGCCAGCTCCGGCTCCGAGAGCTCGATCTCCAGGCAGGCCGGGGGTAGACCCGTCTCGTCCAGCACCCGCTTGACCAGCTTCACGAGCGAGGGGTGCCGAAGCTGGCGCGCGGACATGTTGACGGCCACCACCAGCCCCCGGTGCCCGGCGTTCTGCCAGGCCTTGGCCTGCTGGCAGGCGGTGCGCAGCGCCCACTGGCCGAGGGGGACGGCCAGCCCGGTGACGTCGGCGAGGGGCACGAACTCGGCGGCGGACATCATGCGCTCGGGGTTCTTCCAGCGCAGGAGCGCCTCCACCCCCACGATCGTCCCCTTCTCGCAGTCCACGATGGGCTGGTAGTAGAGGGCGAGCTCGCCCTCCACCAGCGCCCTGCGCAGCGCGGTCTCGCGGGCCAGGCGCTCCGCGGCGAGCGCGCTGGAGATGGGGGCGTGGACGTCCCAGGTATCCCCGCCCCGCGACTTGGCCCGCTGGAGGGCGACGCCCGCGCTCTGGAGCAGGGTCTCGGTGTCGGGTCCGTCGTCGGGGAAGAGCGCGACCCCCATGCTCGCGGTCACCAGGAGGTCGTGCCCGCCGATGCTGAAAGGGCTGCGCAGGACCAGCCGCAGCTTGTCCACGACCACGCCCACGTCCTCGTCCTTCTTGATCCCGGGAAGCAGGATCGTGAACTCGTCGCCCCCCACGCGGGCGATGGTGTCGCCTTGGCGCAGCGTGCCCTCGACGGCTATGGCCACGCTCTTCAGGAGGTCGTCCCCCACCTGCCGGCCCAGCCGCTCGTTGATGCCGGCGAAGCGGTCGAGGCCCAGCAGCACGACGGCCAGCTTCTGCTTGTAGCGCTGGGCGTGGACGACGGCCACGGCCAGACGGTCGGCGAAGCGCCGCGGGCTGGCCGCTCCCGTGAGGGGATCGTGGTCGGCGAGCAGACGCACCTCCTCCTCGAGCCGGCGCTTGGCCTCGATCTGGCGGTCGAGAGCGCCCCGGATCCAGACCACTTCGGCCCGAAGCTCGCGCAGCTCCGCTTCCAGCTCGGAGCGGGTCTGGAAGGGCGCGGCATCGGGCGGGGGGGCGGGGGGAGGAAGGGGAAGCGGGACCGCGAGGGGGGGGGCGTCGGGCTCCCTTCCCACGGTCGCCCGGACGGGCGTCACCGGATCCTGCGGGAACTCCGGCCAGTCCTGCTCGCCCGACGGAGCGGCCGCGACCTCCGAGGCAGGGGAGTCCCCACGTTCCGGGGCGGGCGGCCCGGTGCCCTCCCCCGCGGTCGAGGCCTCGCTCGAAGCCGTTTCCGCGGGTGCCTCCGCCGCGTCCGCGGCGGCCCCCTCCTTGAGGGCACCGTCGAGGCCGAGCAGCGACCGCCAGCCCTTCTTCGCTTTCCTGGCCATCGAGCGATGGCTCAAACTAAGCCCCCGAGACCCCTCCGGTCAAGGCGCCCACGCGCGGAGGCCCGCGAACGGTGGTAGTTTCTAGCGGGAGCGAACGGCCTTGCCCGAGGAACCGAACTACCTGAGCCAGGTCTTCAAGAGCCAGTACAACCTCATCTCTCTCGGCACCGCCATCGGCTTCGCCCTCCTCTCCGCCAACCCCCTCCCCGTGCTCCTCGTCCTGGGCGCCCAGATGATCGTCCTCCCCCTCGTCGCGGGCAGCGAGCGCTACCAGCGCGCGATCCGGGCCAAGATGCTGGAGGACGAGAAGCAGCAGAAGCAGGCGAACCGGCGCCTCGAGTCCTCGGAGATGCTGCGCGTGCTCTCGGACCCGGAGCGTCACCGCTACCGGGGCCTGGAGACGCTGGCCGCGGAGATCCGCGAGAACTACCAGAGCCTCGACGCGTCTTCACAAAGCCTGCTCGACGAGGTCGTGAGCAAGCTCGACTTCCTCATCTCCTTCTACCTGCGCATGCGCTACTCGGTGGCCCGCTACGAGGCGTACTTCCAGACCACGGACCCGGAGCGGATCCGCCACCGCCTCGCCTCCCTCGAGCGGGAGATGAGCGAGGGCCCGGAGCGCGTGCGCGCGATCAAGGCCAAGACGAGCAACGTGCTGCGCAAGCGGCTGGAGCGCTACGAGAAGGCGCTGGAGAACCGCCAGCTCGTGGATGCCCAGACGGAGACAGTGCTGGAGGTCATGCAGCTCTTGCGCGACCAGAGCTTCTCCATGCGCGACCCCAAGACGATCACGGAGCAGCTCGACGGCCTCGTGACTTCCGCGGAAGAGACGGAGCGCGGGGTCAAGGACCTCGAGGAGCTGCTCGCCTCCGACCAGGACCTCTTCCTCCCCGGCAGCCTCACCGCCGAGGACGAAGCGGAGCTGCGGGACCCCGCCCTGCAAGCCCCCGCCCCGAAGCAGGCGGTGGCCCCCACGCCCGTCCGTGTCCCTCCGCCCGCGACTCCTTCCGGTCCGCCTCCGGACCGCAAGAAGGTCACGCATTAATAAGGTAGGCGGCATGGACTTCGGCGAGACCGACGACCGCAAGGCGCTGCGGGAGGCGGTCCGCCGGATCGCGTCCCGCTTCGGGCACGCCTACTACCTCGAGACCGCACGGGCCGGGCGCAAGACGACCGAGCTGTGGAACGCGATGGCGGAGGCGGGCTTCCTCGGGGTGAACCTGCCCGAGGCCTTCGGGGGAGGCGGCCTGGGCTTGGCCGAGCTCGCGACCGTGGGCGAGGAGCTCGCGGCCCAGGGCTGCCCCCTGCTCCTGCTCGTCGTGTCCCCTTCCATCTGTGGGGAGATCCTGAGCCGCTTCGGCACCGACGCCCAGAAGAAGGAATGGCTGCCCGGCATCGCTTCCGGCCGGAAGAAGATGATCTTCGCGCTCACCGAGCCCGACGCCGGCTCCAACACCTGGAACCTCGCCACCACCGCCACCCGCGAGGCGGACGGAAGCTACCGGATCCGCGGCCAGAAGTACTACATCTCGGGGGCGGACGAGGCGGAACAGGTGCTGGTGGTCGCGAAGACGGGGGTAGATGCGAAGGGGCGGGGCCGCCTGTCGCTGCTCGTGGTCGACACGGACGCGCCGGGACTCAAGAAGGCGCCCATCCCGGTGGAGATCGTGGGCCCCGAGAAGCAGTTCACGCTCTTCTTCGACGACGTCGCCGTTCCCGCCGGCCGGCTCGTGGGGGCGGAGGGCGAGGGCCTGAAGCCCCTCTTCCTCGGCCTGAACCCCGAGCGAATCATGGGGGCCGCCATCGCGCTGGGCACCGGCCGCTACGCCTTGGACAAGGCCTGCGCCTACGCGAACTCCCGCAAGGTCTGGGGCGTGCCCATCGGCGCCCACCAGGGCCTCGCCCATCCGCTCGCCCAGGCCAAGATCGAGCTGGAGCTGGCCCGCCTCATGACCGAGAAGGCCTGCTGGCTCTACGACCAGGGACGGGAGGCGGGCGAGGCCGCGAACATGGCCAAGTACGCGGCCGCGGAAGCGGCGCTTCTCTGCGTCGACCAGGCCATCCAGGTCCACGGAGGCAACGGCTTCGCCACCGAGTACGGGCTCCTCGACGTGTGGGCGGGGGCGAGGCTCGCCCGCACCGCCCCCGTGAGCCGCGAGATGATCCTGAACTTCGTGGCCGAGCACACCCTCAAGCTCCCGCGATCGTACTGAGGGCACCATGAACGATTCCGTCGTCCGCGACCAGGTGGTCGAGCTGCTCACTGGAGAGCACGCGCACATCTCACTGGACGCTGCCCTCAAAGGCCTCCCGAGCAAGCTCAGGGGGCAGCGCCCAGCAAGGAAGGCCCATTCCATCTGGCAGCTCCTGGAGCACATGCGCCGAGCCCAGGAGGACATCCTGCGCTACACCCTCGACCCTTCCTGGAAGTCGCCCGTGTTCCCCGACGGCTACTGGCCCGAGCGACCGGTCCCCACCGAGGGGGAGTGGAAGGCCTCGGTGAAGGGCTTCCGAAGGGATCTCGACGAGCTGGTGGCCTTCGTCAGGAACCCGAAGACCGACCTCACGGCCCGTCTCCCCCACGGCCAGGGGCGCACGTATCTGCGGCAGGCCCTGCTCGCGGCGGATCACAACGCGTATCACCTGGGCCAGCTCGTCCAGACGAGGAAGCTCCTGGGCGGCGTGAAGGGGTGACGGGCAACTCGTTCCAGAACGAGTCCCGGTTCGCCATGAGGGGGCGATCCCTCCCGAAGTAGACCCTCGCCTCGTAGCCGTTGTGACGCCGGCAACGGAGCTGGACGTTCTCGACCGTGGCCCCGCCCCCCACCGCGTAGGGCTTGACGTGGTGGAACTCCAGGAACACGCGCTCGGCGCAGCGCCGGCCGTTCGCTCCCACGAACGCGCACAGCCCGGCGTCCCGCAGCCAGACCGCACGCTTGACCTCGGCCGGGATGTGGCGCGATCCGGGGGCCGCCTCTCCGGACGGACGCGGGCGGTCGGTCGCCGCGAACTTCTTCCTGGCGAGCTCGGCCAGGAGCACCGTGAGCGCCCGGTCGAGGATGGCCGCCTCGTCCCCGGAGGGGATGGCGTGGCGCAGCATGTCCTTGGCGAGCCGCAGCTTCTCGGCCGTGTCGGCGCCGATCGTGAACTGGACCTTGTAGCGACTCGGCGAGAGCGGCGTGGCCGCCGAAAAGACCATCGCCGCCGGCAATGGCGAGAGGGGAGCCGATGGCGCGACCGGAGACGCCGTAACCAAGCGCGCCCCCGGAGAGGGAAGGGCCGCCGGCGACGGAGCGGGCAGCCTCGGCTCCGGGAGCTTGCGGAAGGAGGGCGGAACGTCGGGCTGGGGCCACAGCCCGGCCACGATCTCCTCGACTTCAGCTTTCTTCTTCCCGCGGGCCGACTCGAGCACCTCGCGGTGGTTCTCGATGGTCAGGTGCCGGGCGAGGAGCCTCACGGTGGTGAGGTTCAGCGAGCCTTCCGCAAGCAGGTCGAGGATCAGCGGGAAGCGGCGGGCGGCCCGCGCCGCCTCGATCCGGTTGTAGGCCTCGGCCTCGGAGAGACGGAGCGCGTCCCGGCAGTAGGTGAAGAGCGACCCGTACCCGGCCCGCAGATGGAGGTCGCGGGTGTCGAGCTCGGCGAGGTGGGCGACGAGCTCGGCCGTCTCGCCGCGCTCGCGAGAAGCGAGGTCACCCACCCGGGACACGAGCTCCGCGTCGGAGAGACGGCTGAGTTCGGTGAGGATCCCGTCGGCCACGCCCCGCTTCTAGCACGGGCGCTCGGCAGGACAGGTCCGAACCAGTGGGGACAGCGCCGACCTAGTGGAAGGTCAGACAGAGGTTGAGAGCCCAGATGTCGACGACGCCGACGCGCAGGCTCAAAGCCAGTCCCCATCGGCTCAAGCCCTGTCCCTCACATCCCTGTACCACTCTCGTCGCGGATCCCAAGCCGCTCCATCTTGCCTCGAGAACGGGGGAAAGCGCTGAACACCCGAAGGATCGCGCGGGGTCACGGTCACCCGGCGAGGGTTCGACCGGCCTCGGTCGCCCACGGGATGGGCGACGCCGACATCGAACTGGTCAGATCCTGGTGCCCGCGACGTTCAGGGCATGCTGAGCGCGCGTCCCGCCCCCAGCTTCTCCGCCACCGCCGCCAGGTCTTTCCTCTGCGGGTCGAGGCTCGCCGCATGGCGGGCGAGCGCCGCCGCCCCGGAAGGATCGCCCCGGTCCGCCCGCACCGCGGCCAGGAGCAGCCACGACTCGGCGTGGGCCGGACGCCGCGCGAGCGTTCGACGCAGGGCCTCCTCGGCCCGCTCCAGGCGCAGGGCCCGCACCTCCGGAACGTCGGCTGCCGCCGCTTCCGCCACCTCCGCGCGGGCCAGGGTCGCGCCGTCCGCCGGCGCGCGAAGGACGAGCGCCAACAGCGTCGCGGCGAGGAGGCCGAGGCCGAGCGTTGCCGCCCGCGACGACCGCCCGGGCCGGAGGCCGCTGGTCGCGGCCACGAGCGCGGCCACGAAGGCGGCGAGCGTCGCGTTGGAAGGGATCCGAAGGTTGAAGTCGAACGCGCTGTGGACGGCGAGCGCGAGAAGCGCGGCGAGCGCACCCATCCCGAGCCCGCGGAGGAGTGGATGGACGCCGGCCCGAAGGCCCCGCCAGGCGGCGGCCACGAGCGTGACGAGCGCGCAGAGGGCCAGGCCCAGCCCGACGAGCCCGGTCTCGGCCAGGGTCTCCAGGTAGTCGTTCTCCGAATGCTCCACGCGGATCAGGTCGTGGGCGCGCTTGTAGCGCGGGAAGGCGTCGTGGAAGGCACCGAGGCCCTGCCCCACGACCGGGCTCGCCGCGGCCATCCGCAGCGCGTCCCGCCAGGTGTCGAGCCGGAAGGACGAGGCCTGGTCGAGCGTCTGCATCCGGCGGTGGGCTTCGCGCGGGAGGGCCAGGGCGAGCAGCACGGCCACGATCGCGCCCAGTACGAGGGGAGGCAGGAGTCGCCGGCCGGGGTGTTGGCGCACGCTCCAACGGATGACGGCGAGGGCGGCGAGCCCGGAGAGAAGATTCACGACCCCGCCACGAGACAGCGACACCAGCACGGCCAGGGCCATGGAGAGCGCGCCCACGACCGCCGCCACCGCCGCGGGCGCTCCCCGGTCGGGCCCGCTGCGGTGGCGGTGTTGGTCGGCGAGTCCGAGGGCGAGCCCGAGGCCGACCACGCAGACGAGGGCCACGTAACCCGCGAAGTGGTTCTTGCTCACGAAAGGCCCGAATGGGCTCACGGTGGGCACGGGAATGCGACCGTAGAGCAGGGCCCCGAAGCGCGCGCGGGCGAAGATGCCGTAGGTGGCGAGGGCCACGCCCCCCGCGACCACGGCCGCGGAGGCGGCGAGCGCCGCGCGGGGACGCAAGAGCGCGGGCGCCGCCAGCACCGCGAGGAGGCCGAGGCCGCCCACGAGGCCGAGGGCGCGCGCGGTGGTACCGGGATCGAGGGAGATCGGCCACGGGCCCGGCCCCAGCACCGCCGCCGCCGTACCGTCCGCAGGATGCCAGGCGGCGGCGGAACCAGGCGCGAGCCAGGCATGCAGGGGTGCGGGAACGGGCACGAGCTGGAGGAGGCCCAGCCCCAGCAGGCCCAGCCAGGGCCAGAGGGGAACGTCCGTGAGCGACATGCCGCGCGCGAGAGCCAGGGCCAGCGCGACGATTGCAGTGCTCAGCGCCAGCACGGTGAGGAGCTCCGTCGCCCAGGGACGCACGCTCCCGAAGGGCCATGGCGAGAGGACCGCGAGCACGACCAGCGCCACGAGAGCCAGCGTCGAGGGCCCCGCTCCCTCCGGCACGTCCGCGTCGCGGCGAGACGGAGGAGTGGAGTCGCTCACGCGCGGGGATTGTAGCGCGCGGACGAATCGACCCGGTCCGGAACGGGGGGAGCGGTCGCGAGCCTAGGAGGTGACGGCGAGCCCCGGTGCGGGGCGGAAGACCGCGGGAGCGAAGGTGGCGGTGGGCCGGCCGAGCAGGAAGCCCTGCCCGTAGTCGATGCCGAGGTCGAGGAGGGCCTTGAGCTCCCCCTCCCGCTCGATCCCCTCCACGATGATCGTGGAGCCGATCTTGTCGGCGAAGGCCTTGAGCGCGCGCGTCATCTCGCGCCGGATGTAGCTCGAGTCGAGGTCGCGGATGAGCTGGCGGTCGAACTTCAGGTAGTGCGGGTTGAGGTGCGCGATCTTCTCCAGCCCCGAGTAGCCCGCCCCCACGTCGTCGACGGCGATGGAGAAGCCGAGCTTCGTGAAGTCCTCCATCGCCTCCGCGAACAGCGTGTAGTTCTCGATCGCGTACTTCTCCGTGATCTCGAGGACGATCCGCTGCGGGGAGAGCCCGAGCTCCTCGAGCATGCGGAGCAGCCCCGCCCCCTGGAACTCGGGGTCGTACATCGCGGAAGGAAAGACGTTGATGAAGAGCTTGGCGCTCGAGGGGAGGTGGCGCGCGGAGAGCAGGGCGCGCCGCCGGCACTTGCGGTCGAGCTCGAAGACGAGGTCGGACTCCGAGGCCATCTCGAAGAGGCGCAGCGGCATGTGGTAGGCGGTGCCCGCGGGTCCGCGGGACAGGGCCTCGTAGCCGAGCGGCTTCATGTCGCGCAGGTTCAGGATGGGCTGGAAGACGGTGGCGAGCTTGTCCTGGAGCAGGACCTCCTGCAGCCAGAACCGGTTCTGCAGGTCGCGCTGCTGGCGCTGGACGCGCACGAACTCCCAGGCCTCGTCCACCAGGCGCGCGACCAGCCGCTCCGGCATGACGAGGGGATTGAAGAAGACGAGGGAGAAGCCGACCGTCACCTGGCGAGGGCTGGGCAGGTAGGGGGAGGCCAGGCGCGTGAGCTTGCGGTTGAGCCGGTCCTCCACCCGCTCCGCCGCCGCCTTCAGGTCCGAGACCTTCATCGGCCCTTCGTGCCGCTTGGGAGAGAGGAAGATCAGGAAGGCGTCGCCCCCCTTGTCGTTGATGGTGAGGATGTCGCTCTGGCGGACCTCGCTGCCCCGCAGCTCGAGGACGAGGTCGCGGGCCATGCGCAGCACGTTCTCGAAGGCGCCCGACCCGTAGTGCCGCTCCACCTGCGCGAGCTCCGAGATGTCGATGAGGAGGAGGCCGAGGCTGCCCTGCTTGACCAGGACGTCGCGGATGTCGTCCACGCGGTCGCGGTAGGGGATCGGCTCCTCCGACGAAGCGGAGACGACGGGGCCGGCAGCCTCCGGGGCGGCTTCGCCCATCAGGGCCGGCCTGCCTGCACGGCGGCGGCCTCGCGCCCGGCCGCGCCCTCGGGGCCGGATGCGGCCACGGTGCGGTTGCGGCCCTGGCGCTTCGCCTCGTAGAGCGCCTGGTCCGAGGCCTTCAGGAGGCTCACCGCGTCCATGCCGTCGTACGGGTACTCGGCGACACCGCCGCTCACGCTGATCGAGCCGAGCGGCTGGCGCTCCGCGAACGGGAACTTGTGGGCGGCGATGACGCTGCGGATCTTGTTGGCGGCAGCCAGGGCTTGCGCGAGGTTCGTGCGGGGCAGGATGAGCAGGAACTCCTCGCCCCCGAAGCGGCCGAACAGGTCGTCCTCGCGGATGTTCTCCTGCACCAGCCGCGACAGCTCCTGCAGCAGCTTGTCGCCGGCGAGGTGGCCGTTGGAATCGTTGTAGTGCTTGAAGTTGTCGATGTCGAACAGGAAGATCGACAGCGCTTCCGAAGGGGCCGCGGAGGAGGCGTCGCGATGGTCGTAGGCCGCGCAGGCGGTGCGATAGATCATCTCGAAGAGCTGCTGCTCCATGTGCCGCTTGTTGTAGACGCGGGTGAGGCCGTCCATCTCCGCGGTGTTCTTCATCTGGGTGTAGGCGACGGCGTTGTGCAGCGCCTGCGCGCCCGTCTGCGCGATGAGGCGGAGCGCAGACTTCGCATCCCCCGAAGTCCGGCGCGGGCGCGAGAGCGCGATGAGACCCACCGTTTCCTTGTCGAAGACGAGGGGCACCACGAGGTCCGTGGGCAGGCCGGCCAGCGTGGGGCCGGGCTTGATCCGGGTGGTCACCGCCTCGGTGGCCAGCTCCTCACGGCTCATGATGATCTGGGCCTCGGCTACGTAGCCGAGAGCACCGGTATCGCCCGGGATCTCCGTCCCCACCTTGATGGTCCCACCCTCCGCGGAGGCGGCGGCCACGGCCAGGCGCGTCTTGTCGCCTTCGCCGTCCTTGCCGCCGCGGCGGACGAACACCACCACCTGCTGCGGCTCGAGGCTCTTCTTCACGACCTCCAGGAGCGCGCCCGGGATCTGGCGCTCCTTCAGGCCGCTGTAGAGCTCCTTCGCCATGTGCGGGTAGTCTTTCAGGAAATTGTTGAGGAAGCGCTGGTCTTCCTCCATCTGGGAATTCGTGCGTCGCAGGTCCTGGAGCTCCCTCTTGAGGGAGTCCGCGCGACGAGCTTGCTCGGTGATGCTGGTCTTCAGGCGCAGGAGCGCTGGCAGCAAGAGCCCCGCCGTGACGATCAGCCCGAGGATGAAGGGGATACTCGAGCTCGACATCTCAAACCTCCCAACGAGTCGAAGGTGAGCAATGTCCGTGCCCGGGGGCGCCCCTGCACAAGGGCCGATGGTAACTGCATTTGCGCCGAAGGCCGGCCGGGAGTTGTCCAGGGGTTGGCCGCGGTGAGGTGGGTCACGTGGCCGAAAAATGGCCGTCCGGTGGTTTGGCGCGTCCTGTTAGAATGATTTGCAGCATTCGTGGGCGCCTTTGGCTTGGACCTTGCGTACCCGCAAGCCGGGCGGAGGGAGCAATGTTGAAGAAGATGAAGACGGTTCTCATCCTCGCGGTGGTCGCGGCCGCAGCTCTCGTCCCGCTCTTTGGCGACCCCAGGACGACACCCGTCACCCACCCACTCTGGGCCCGCATGCTGCTTCGCGCCATGGACATGAACGCCGCGGTGCGCACGAGCAGTCAGGCCTCGCAGGTGTTTGCGACCCTGTCCTGGAAGGATAGCTTGAACTATCCCGCCGACGCTTTCACCAAGAGCGACGGCATCGCCGTTCGCGAGCAGGACGGGCGGAAGGAGGTCACGGTGGCCTCGGGCGTAGGAGAGGTCGTCTATCCCCTGGCCGTCGTCCAGGGCGGAGACTACCGCCTGCGGTTCCGGATGTCGGGCCCCCCGACCACGCCCGCGACCGCCGAGATCGCTCCGCTCGGGGGCTCGGCCGTCAAGAGCTTCGCCTTCACGCCGACGGCCGCGGCGAGCTGGATCAACGGCGGCCCTGCCCACCTCGATCCCGGCGCCTACTCTGCCGCGGTCATGCTGCCCACCGGCTCCACGCTCGAGTACGTCGAGGTCGCTCCTCCGTGCGTGAGCCCCATCGAGCCCGCAGGGGGCTGGAAGCCCGAGACGATCACCTCGATCGACGACGTGGCCTTGACCGCCCTGCGGGCCATGGACCTCGAGAGCGAGCTGCCGCCCGCGGACACGCCGCTCGAGATCTCGGGAACGGAGTTCGCGCCCGAGGACCCCACCGCGGTGAAGACGGGCGCGTTCGCGGAAGGCCTCGAGGGGATCTGGCTCCGGGCCGGCCAGCGCGGGCTGCGCGCGATCGTGAACGTCAACCTCCCGGAACCCGGTCTCTACACGCTCTCCGCGTTCCTCGTTCCCGGCAATGGACAGAGCTGGGTGGCGGACGGCTGCCGCAAGGAAGTGGTGTGCCCGTCGATCAAGGGGGCGGCGTGGCGACCCGTCATGACCCAGTCCTTCAGCGCGGGGCGCCACACCCTCGCGGTCACGCTCCTGGACGGGGCCTCGGTGGAGCGCCTGCGCCTGGAGCGCAAGAAGGACAAGGCCGCGGATTACCTGGGCACGCTGCGGCGGCTCGGCTACGAGCCCGGCGCGGAGGGCGCCATCACCCGGGAGAAGGCCCTGGAGGCGATGAAGTTCGTGGAGAAGCGGCGCACGGAGATGGCGACCATCTACTGCGGCGACATCCGGCTTCCCACGGTGCGCGCCCTGCCCCCGGACCAGTTGGTGGCGGCCACCGTGGCCGGGGCCGCGGGCAGGGTGAACCCGCCCGCCCCCCCTCTCGGCAACGCGCTCCTCCCTCCCCAGGAGCCGGCCAGCCCCACCCAGCCCGGGGGAGGGTCCTTCTGAGCGATGCCGCTCTTCAATCACGCGACGAAGGAGGTCACGGCCAAGCTCGTCTACTACGGCCCGGGCCTCTGCGGGAAGACCACCAACCTCCAGTGGATCCACGACCAAGTCCCCATCCGCAACAAGGGCAAGCTCGTCTCCCTCGCCACGGAGTCTGACCGGACCATCTTCTTCGACTTCCTGCCCGTCGAGCTCGGCACCATCCGCGGGATGAGGACGCGGGTGCAGATCTACACCGTGCCCGGGCAGGTGTTCTACGAGTCCACGCGGCGCATGGTCCTGAAAGGGGCGGACGCCGTGGTCTTCGTGGCCGACAGCCAGCAGGCCATGCTCGACGCCAACAAGGAGAGCCTGGAGAGCCTGCGGCGGAATCTCGCCGAGAACGGGATCGACCCCGGCATCCCGATGGTGATCCAGTACAACAAGCGGGACCTCCCCACCGCGCTGCCGGTGGAGGTCCTGAACGAGAAGCTCAACCCGGCCCGGATCCCTCACTTCGAAGCCGTCGCCGTGAAGGGGACGGGCGTCGAGGACACCTTGAAGGGCATCAGCAAGCTGCTCTTCACTTCGCTCGCCTCCTTCTACGCCGGAACGGAGGTGCCCGCCCCCACCGTGGGCCTCAAGGCTTCCGACGTTGCCGCCGCTCCGGTGGCCGCGCCTCCCGCGGCCGCCAAGGCCCCGGCCCCGTCGCCCGCTCCGGCGCCCGCAAAGCCCGCTCCCCCTCCGCCCGCCGCCCCGGCTCCGGCTTCGACTCCGCCTAGCGAACCGCCGGCGCCAGTCGCACGTCCCAAGGCACCGGCACCCGCACCACCCGCCGCGGCGCCGCCGCCGCCCGCGGCCAAGGTCCCGGCTCCGTCGCCCGTGCCCGCGAAGGCGGCGCCCGCTCCGGTTCCCACGCCCCCCCCACCGGCACCGCCTAACGAACCGCCGGCGCCGGTCGCACGTCTCAATGCACCGGCACCCGCACCACTCGCCGCGGCGCCGCCGCCGCCCGCGGCCAAGGTCCCGGCTCCGTCGCCCGTGGCCGCAAAGGCGGCGCCCGCTCCGGTTCCCACGCCCCCCCCACCGGCACCGCCTAACGAACCGCCGGCGCCGGTCGCACGTCCCAATGCACCGGCAGCCGCACCGCCCGCCGCGGCGCCGCCGCCGCCCGCGGCCAAGGTCCCGGCTCCGCCGCCCGTGGCCGCGAAGGCGGTGCCCGCTCCGGTTCCCGCGCAACCCCCACCGGCACCGCCGGCGCCCGCACCCGTGGCCACCGCCCCCGCGCCCGCACCGCGTCCCGCGCCGGCCGCGGGCGATCCGGATGCGACTCCTCCTTCGGGCGTGGCTCGCATCAAGCGGCCAGCCCCCGAGCCCAGGCTCGAGGAACCCCTCCCGCTGGCCGGCGACTTCCTCGCCCGTGAGGAGCGTCCGGCGCCTGCCCCTCCCCCTCCCTCAGTGGCCGCCGCACCGGCGCCCGCGCCCGTGGTCGCGCGCCCCACCGCTGCCCCTTCGCCGGCTCCGATGACTTCGCCGGGCACCTCCCCGCGCATGGCTCGTCCGGTCTTCATCACTCCCCCGCCCGAGTTCGTGGAGGACCCGGATCCCCAGGGCGAAGGGCTGAAGTCGAACGAGTGGGTCTACCTCCTGGACGGACGGCAGCGCGGACCGATCGACTTCGAGGACCTGATCGACCTCATCCTCACTTCGCTACCCGAGGCGACCAAGGTCTGGCGGCCGGGCCTGCCCGGCTGGACCGCGGCCAACGCCTGGCCGCAGATCGCCGAGCACATTCCTCCTCCCCTCCCCCACATCGGGGCGGAGGAGGACTTCCCCGATTTCAACACCGTGCCCGAGATGCTCCGCACGGTGCTGATCGCCGACGAGGACCTGGCTTTCCGGAAGTTCATGGCCATGCCCCTCGCCGCCCAGGGCTTCAGGATCTGGGAAGCCCTCGATGGGCCCGAGGCGTGGGACATGGCGGTCGAGCACCGCCCGTGGCTCATCCTCGCCGACAGCGGACTGCCCGAGATGGACGGTTTCGAGTTCTGCCGGCGTGTCCGTGCCCACACCCTGATCAGCCATACCCCGTTCCTCTTCGTCTCCAAGTCCGACACCTACAAGGAGCGTTCGCGCGCCCAGCAGGTCGGGTCCGACGAGTTCCTCACCAAGCAGACGCCCATCCGCGAGCTGCTCATGCGCATCCAGCTCGTGATGACGCGCTACTCCGACCTGGCGGCGGGCCGGACGGGCGGCCGCGAGAGCGACACCGCCTCCCTTGGCGGGGGCGCGCTGGAGGGCCGGCTGGAGGTCTTCGGGACACCGGGCGTCCTCCAGATCTGCAACCAGGGGCGGCTCACCGGCATCTTCACGGCCCGGGCCGAGGAAAAGAACCTGGCCGCGGTGTTCGGCTTCCGCGACGGCGAGATCATCGCCGCCACCACCGGCGATCAGAAGGGCCCCGAAGCCGTCTACTCGTTCCTGGGATGGAACAGCGGCTCGTTCAAGTTCGCCCCGGGCGACCCGGGCGAAGGCAATCCGATCGCGGCGAGCGTGGAGCACCTGCTGCTCGAGGGATGCCGCCTGCTGGACGAGTCGCGGCGGGACGAAGCCTAGAGGGTCGCTGGAAGGGCAGGCGCGGCCACTCGTTGAAGGGAGCGCCCACCCCCATGGTGCCCGACACCGGGTCGGGCCAATGGCGATGGAGGTGGCCGAGGGCGGCGGAGGGGCGGCGCAAGTACACCTCCGAAGGATTGCGCCAGGCCGAGCCCCGGCCCCATTGGCGGAGGACGGCGGGGACGAGCCAGCTCGGCAGCGCGCGACCGGTCACGGCGCTCGGGGCGCCGTCGAGGCGTGCCCCCAGGAGGCACGACGCCAGGCCGAGAGCGCCCTTCACCGCTTCCGTCCGCCGCGGTCTTCCCTGGAGAAGGCGATTCCCCAGTAGACGAGGTTGCAGGCCGGCGCCCGGGTGCGCGTCTCTCCGCCCAGCACCAGCGAATGCAGCTCGTCCACCCTGGGGACCCGGAGGGGCTTCCAACCGGGGGGAAGCAGGGTCGCCAGCCGATCGAGGACCGCCGTCCGATTGACCCGGATGCCGATCTTCACGCCGTACGAGTCGATGCAGGTGCCCGCAACCCTGTGCCATCCCAGGTCGGGTGGAAGCGGGCTTCAGGACGCTGTCGTTGGGCTCGATTATGTTGCGACATCAGGTAGTTGCTTACCTTTCCCTCAAGAAGTACACTCAGCGGAAGTACATCCGGTCCAGCTGCTCTTGCTGTCCGATATTCGGACGCTGGGAGAGAATGGCGGTGCGCCATGGTCTGGGGAGTCAGAGACCACTTCCTGCTGGCTCTGCAACTTGGCGCGGGATCCGTGGGCGGGTCGCGTTCTCGGGAGGAGGCACGTGCCTTGCTTCGCTTTCCGCCCCGGAGGATGCCGACGTGAGTCCTTGCCCATTCGTGAGACGCAGGTGACGTAGTGAGCTCGTTACTGGCCGTGTCGCTCCTGATGGGAGCCGCCGCCGCCCGCGTGGACTCGGTCCATCTGTCGGACACGGGCGCTCGCACCGCGGTCCGCGTGGACTGGACCGGCACCCCTGCCCTCGTCGCAGTGCACCGCGAAGGCAACGTCGCGCGCGTCTCCCTGTCGGACGCCGAGTTGGGCATGCTCTTCTCGGGGGGGAGCCGTTTCGTCTGGACGAGCGCCACCGCTCCCGCTCCCGCTTCTTCCGCACTCTTCCAGGGCCTCGACATCGAGAGCCGGAACGGGGAGGTCTTCTTCTACTTCCGGGTGTCGCCTGACACGCCCGTCCGCGTGCAGCGGGGGACGGACTTCATGATCGTGTCCTTCCGCGAAGAGGGACCGCCGGCGGGCGCGCTCGTTGCCGGCCGCACCACTCCACCGAGTGCGCCCATGGCCGCGATGCGTCCGGCGCCGGCCCCGGTAGCGGCAGTGACGCCGCCGCCACGGGCCGTCCACCCCCCGCCCGCCCCTGCGATCACCGCTCCGCCGGTCCCGGCTCCGCTCGCCCCTCCCGTGCAGCAGGCCCAGAGCACTCCCTCTGCGGCGCTCCCCGCACCCACCGGACTTGCCCAGGTTGCCCCCAGCGCCCCTGCGGCAGAGGCGCCGCCCCCGGCACAGTCGGGCGGCACCGTCGCTCCGGCTCCGCCGGCCGCCGACACCGCGTCTCTCCACCAGCGCCTCTTCCCCGTCCCCGCGGAGACGCTGGCCAACGAGCCCACGGAGACGAGCGCTCCCTCGTCCGATCTCTACGGGAAGCTCTTCCCCTACGCAGCGGAGGCGGCGACCGCTCCCACCGCGGCCACGGAAGCCGTCTCTCCGGCACCCGAAGAGCTCGCTCCCGGGTGGCGCCTCGGCCCCGTCAACGTGCGCCCCGGTGTGCGCGCCGGCTACGTGGACGCCACGGCCAACTTCCTCGACAGCCCGGAGCCCGTGAGCGACCAGTACCTCGAGATCCAGCCGAAGATCACGCTGGAAACAGCGGTGGGCGCGGGCCGACTCACGTTGAACTACGAGCCGATCCTGCGCGCCTTCGGCTCCTACGCAGTCACCCAGTCCACCACCCAGCCCGTCCTGCTAACGCTGGACGCGCCCCTCGGCACGCGCGGCCGGCTGAAGATCGCGGACACCTTCGTGAGCGGGGTCCTGGAGACGACCCAGGTCGATCCCGGAGGGGAATACTTCTTCGACCTCGGCCGGTTCAACAAGAACGCGGTCGGGGCGAACGCCAGCATCGAGGTGGGCCCGCGCCTGAGCCTGGAGCTCGGCGGCGCGTACGACTGGGTCGATTTCACGCAGCCGTCCTCCTTCTTCGGGTACCAGCGCGTGGCGGGAACCCTGGGCCTCGGCTTCGAGGCCACGCCGGCGCTCAAGACGACCTTCAGCTACGTCTACGACACCGTCCCCACGCTGAGCGACCGGCCGGAAGCGGAGTCCCGTTCCCACATCGTGCAGGTGGGCCTGCTCGGCGACATCCTCCCCTTGCTGCGCGGCACGCTCACCGTGGGCTATCGCGACCAGAGCAGCCCGAACGCGGCGGCCGGGGGCACGAGCTTCCGCGGGGTCACCGCCTCCGCCACGCTCACCCGTGACCTCGGCCGAGAGTCGGCGGTGACGCTGCTCGTGAACCGCTCGACCCCCCTCTCGAACTACCAGGGGAATTCCTTCTACGTGACCACCGCGGTCGCGGCCAGCTTCCTGGCGCCCCTGCCCTACTCCATCGCCCTCAGCGGAGGGGGGGGCTACCACTGGAATGACTACCGGACCCTGGTGACGGGCGAAGACTTCAAGCGCGAAGATCGTCTCATCGGCTGGTTCGTCGGTCTGCGCCGGCCCATCGACCGGCGCATCAGCGCCTTCGCCGGCTACCGCTGGGAGCGGCGCCTCTCGAACGTCGAGACCTTCGAGAACGACACCGACGGCTTCCTGCTCCAGCTCGACGTGGACGTCTTCGGCCGCTCACACTGATGGCTTCGTGCTTCGTCCTGGCCCCGCTGCTCGCGGCCCTCGCCCAAGCACCGGCGGAGGCCGCCGCCTCCGCGGCCACGGGCGCGGCCGGCTACCGCGTGGGCCCGGGCGACGTGCTGGAAGTCAACGTGCCGGGTCGACCCGACCTCTCGCGCCTGCCCACCGTGCAGACCACGGGCTCCATCTTCCTTCCCTTCCTCGACGAGGTGCCGGTCGAAGGCCTGACGGTGGGCGACATCCGGGCCCGCGTGACCAAGCTCCTCGCCGAACGCGACGTGGTGGTGCCCGCGATCGAGGTCCGGGTCCGCGAATACCAGAGCCACTTCGTCTGGGTGCGGGGCGAGGTGAACCGCCCCGGGAGAAAGCCCTTGCGCTCGGGCACCCGCCTCGTGGACGCGCTGGTGGAAGCGGGAGGGTTCTCGAGCCGGGCTTCGGGCCAGATCCAGATCGAGCGTTTGGAGGGCACCTTCGCGGACGGGACGAAGGTCAAGCAGTTCCTGTTCCGCCCGCCCGCCCCCACTCCGGAAGGGCAGCTCGATCTGGAGCTGCCTCTCCACAACCGGGACGTGGTCACGGCCCACGTCCAGCGCTACGTGACCGTCGCGGGCGCGGTCGTGCGCCCCGGGCGCTACGCTCTCGAGCGAGGCCTCACCGTGAGCCGCGTGATCTCCACCGCGGGGGGTCCCACGCCCGGCGGGGGCCGCAAGGTCACCGTCCAGCGCCAGAACCCCCAGACCGGCGTCACCCAGAACATGGAAGTGGACCTGAAAGCGGTGGAGACGGGACACGAGCCGGACGTCGAGCTGCTCCCCGACGACGCGGTGTCGGTGAAGGGCCGGCGACTCTAGTATCCTGGTGAGCATGGCCACGCTCCCCGGCCCCGAGCTCGTGCCCCAGGCGGAGCGCGAGGTCGAGTTCCGCTACTACGCGGACCTGCTCTGGCGCAGCCGCTTCCTGGTCGCGGCCACCGCGCTGGGCGGGCTCGGGCTCGGGATCCTGGTGGGAGAGGTGCAGACCCCGACCTACCGGGCGCGCACGCTCCTCCAGGTGGCGCCGCCCAACCCCACTTCGCTCACCGTGACCGACGCGCTCGTGAGCACGGGCAATCCCGTTCGGGACCGGCAGTTCTTCAACACCCAGCTCAACGTCCTCGTCTCGCGGACCCTGGGGGAGCGGGTGGTGAGCAAGCTCAAGCTCAAGGACCAGCCGCCCTTCAAGGACAGCGCGGACGCGCCCGGGCTCCTCATGAAGCACGTCGCGGTGGAGCCCATCCCCGAGACCTTCGTGATCGAAGTGGCGGTGAGCCACGAGGACCCGAAGGAAGCCGCCCTGTGGGCGAACACGCTGGCCGACATCTACATCGACTACAGCCTGGAAGGCCAGGTGGAGTCGGCCAAGCGCGCCTACCAGTGGGTCACGGAGCGCCTGTCCGACACCCAGAAGGACATGCAGGACTCGCAGGACAAGCTGCTCAAGAGCTACCAGGGGCAGGACCTCTTCGTGCCCGAGGGCAGCGTCTCCGCGGTCACCACCTCCATCACCAAGCTGAACGAGGACCACATCCAGGCCCAGGCCCGGCGCATCGCCCTCGAGGCGGAGCTGCAGGAGATCGCGGACATGCGGCGGCGGGACCGGAGCCTGGACAGCGTCCCCCAGGTGGCGGCGGACTCGCAGATCATCGACATGAACGGCAAGCTGCAGAGCCTGAACCTCGACCTCACGCGCCTGAAGGAGAAGTACAAGGAGGCCCACCCCGAGGTCCAGAAGATCCAGGTGCAGATCGACCAGATCCGCCGGGCCAAGCAGGCGCGGGCGGTGCAGATCGAGGAGGCGTTGCGCGCCGAGTACCGTGCGTTGCAGCGCCGGGAAACGGAGCTCCGGCAGGCCATCGAGACGCAGAAGGGCCAGGCGGTGGCCCAGAGCCGGAAGCTGACGGAGCTGGATTCCCTCAAGAAGCAGGCGGACGCCTCCACGAACCTCTACAGCGTTCTGCTCCAGAAGCTCAACGAGACCAACATCGCGGCCTCCATCCAGAACAACAACGTGCGCCTGCTCGACAAGGCGATGGTGCCCCAGGCCCCGGTGTGGCCGCAGAAGAAGAAGATCGCGCTCGTCAGCCTCCTCCTCGGCCTGGTGCTGGGGGGCGGCTACGTGCTGCTCCGCGACCTCGTGGAGAACACGATCAAGGACGCGGACGACGTGGAGCGCTACCTCCACCTCGACCTCCTCGCCGCCGTCCCCCGCTACGCGAAGGACAACACGCAGCTCGCGACCGAGGCCTACCAGACGCTGCGCACCGCGCTCCTGTTCGGGCGGAGGGACGAGCGGGGACAGGTGGTGCTGATCACGGGGACCGCACCCGGGGAGGGCAAGACCACCACCCTCGTGAACGTGGCCAAGCTCCTCGCGGTTTCCGGGGAGAGCACCGTCGTGCTCGACTTCGACCTGCGGCGGGCGCAGCTCCACAGCCGGCTGGGCCTGCAGCGCGAGCCCGGGCTCACCGACTTCTTCGTCAAGCACCTCGACATGACCGCGCTCACCCAGCCCACGCGCACCAAGGGCCTCTTCGCCCTCACCGCCGGCCCCCTCCCCCCGAACCCCCCGGCGATCCTGGCCCGGCCCGACGTCGCCGCCTGCCTCGACCAGCTGCGGCGCCACTTCCGGTGGGTGCTCATCGACACCCCGCCCATCGCTTCCGTCACGGACGCGCTTCTCCTCGCGAAGCACGCGGACATGGCGGTGCTGGTCATACAGCACAACAAGGTGGACAAGAAGGTCGTGAAGAGGAGCCTGGCCGCGCTGCGCAAGGTCCAGCCCAACGTGCTGGGGGCGGTCCTGAACGCGGTCGACATCAAGACGAAGGGCTACTACTACTACTACTACCAGCAGCACAAGGACAAGAAGCCGGCGGCGGCCGACGCCCGCAAGGGCCGTCCCGGTCGCCCCGCCCTTCCCACGGTGTCGCCCGATGCGTCACTCGTCTGAAGCCGCGCTCGTGATCCTGGGCCTCGCGGCCGCGGCCCTGGCCGCGCCCGCCAAGCCCCCCGTCGCCGGCGGAGCCACCCTCGGCAAGCTCACCTACGTCGACCGCCAGGTGGAGCAGTCGGGCGCGGCCACGGCCTGGCAGCCCGCCCGCGAGGGCTCGCCCCTGCACATGGGCGAGCGCTTGCGCACGGGGCCGGAGGCGGTGGCACGCATCGAGCTCCCCTGGATGGCGTTCACGGTCAGCCCCACCGCGGCTTTGACCTTCCCCGACCAGGACATCCTCTCCACGGTGCTCGAGCAGGGCCGCCTTGCTCTCACCGCGGAGGCCCGCGAGATCCTGAAGGTGGTCACGCCCGAGGCGGAGGTGCGTGGCCGCGGCCGCGTGGTGGTGCGGCGCGAGGGCCAGCGTACGCTCGTCACCGCGATCTCGGGGCGGTTCACGGTGGAGGGGGCGGGGCAGGTCGTGGTCCTCGGTCCGGGCAAGGGGACGGTGGTCGCGGAGAAGGGCCGGCCCCTCCCGCCCGTGGAGACCCCCGACCCGCCTCAGGGCTTGAAGCCGGGCAACGACCCCATCTACGTGACCGCGGGAACGTCGGTGGATCTGCGCGCCTCCACCTCGCGCGCCGCGAACCTGATCGAGCTGCTTCCCGTGGGCTCGGACGTGGTGCTCCTCCAGCGCGACGTGGGCGCGCCCCCGTGGAAGCTCGAGGTCCCCTGGCCGGGCGCCTTCCGCTGGCGGGTCGCGAGCCGGGACGAGCGCGGCCTCGAAGGCCGCCCCTCCGCCGACGGCGGGATCTGCGTCGACGACAAATAGGCTCGGCCGATCCGGCCCTGCCGTGCCCTGAGCGGAAAGGACCGGCTATCCGCCCGCGCGTGGCGGGTAGCCGCGCGCGCCCACGATCGGGCAGCGATAGGCTTCCGGCCGCGGGCCCGCCTCGCCCTGGAAGCGCCCGGTGTCGAAGGGATTTACCCCCGCCTTTTTGCGGTCCGGGGCCACCTTGTTCAGGAGGTTGTCGACACCCGCCGCCTCTGCCTGCTCCGCCTGCAAGGGCATGAGCTTCCGGGGCGTCGTGTCGTCCACGAACTGGTCGTTGATGAGGCGGCTCGGCCTCACGAACAGCTCGGTGACTCTCCAGGAGCTGCCGTTGTACAGCGTGAAGACGAGGCTCGTTCCATCCCAGGCCGCGACGCCGCGCAGCTTGGACATCTCCGACTGGGGCAGGTTCTGCTCGTGGTCCCCCAACCCCGCGGGGGCGGGGGTGGGCGTGGCCACGGGGACCTGCACCGGCGGGGGCGGCGGGAGCGCGGCGGTCTTCGTGGCCCCGGTGCCTCCGGGAGGAACGCCGGTCTTCGTTCCCGGTGCACCCGACGGCACCACGACGGGAGCAGTGGCGGCTCCGCCCCCCCCCGGCGCGGGCGAGGCTTCGCTGCCCTCCTTGAGCATGACGAGCCCCGCGTCGGTCGGGCTCACCAGCTTCCGTTCCGGCCGCGGCCAGAAGAGAAAGGCCAGGAAGCCGAGGACGATCACCCCCGCCGCGCTCGATGCGACGTAGAGGTTGGCCGACGAGGTGGCGGCCGTCGGGCGCGCTTCCTCTTCCTCGTAGCGCGGGGCCGGGCGCGGAGCGCGCTCCTCGCGCTCGCGCGCGGGGGTGCGGGTGATGACGGGAGGGGAGCCGGAGCTCGCCGCCGGCCGCGACTCGACCGGGGTCGCGGCCTGGCGGGTGGCCACGAAGGGAGAGATCTTGCGCTCGACCTCGGGGACCTCTCCCGCCCGCGTCCAGCCCACGAGGCCGTGCCGCCACACGAGCGAGCTCATGGGGTCGGGGGTGCGCAGCAGGCCCTCGACGAGCTGGGCGAGAGGAACGGGACCCCGACGCTTGTTGTCCTGTGCGAAGAACCAGCGCTCGCGCGGCATCAGTCGCGGGCGACGGGCAGCTTCTGCTCGGTGACCGTGCCGTCCGGCCCGGTGGCCGTGATCACGACTTCGGTCCGCGCGCTCCTCTTGACGAACTCGTTGAACGAGCCGTCGGCCTGGACCTTCACCGACAGCCCGTCGACGGTGACGGCGGCCCCGGGCCTGGTGCGACCCCTGACCTGCAGGACGCTGTCGAGGACGGCTACCGGATCCACGGAGAGGGCGGGCCCGGGGGTCGGGGACGGGGTCGCCTCCGGAGGCTTGACCACCGAGAACGAGCTGACCCTCGAGAAGGCACCCTCGAACCCCTCCTTGTTGACGCCCGCCACCCGCCAGAAGTACTTGCCGGGGTCGAGGCCCCTCAGCTCGTGGCTGTTCTCGGTGAGGCCGGGGGCGTCGAGCGCGGCAGAGAGGAGCAGGTTGGCCTGGGTCACGTTGTAGTCCATGGCCACGCGGTAGCTCTCGGTGCCGGGTACGGCGTTCCAGGCGAGCTTGGCCGTGGCTCCCGGCGGCTTCGTGTAGGGAAGCTCGGCCTGGGCGGGCGGGGCCACCGCCACCGGCGCGCCCGGCAGCGCGAGCGTCCTTCCCGCCTTGCCCATCTTGTCTACCTTCAAGCCCTCGTTCTCCTTCAAGGTCAGCCGGTCCCCCTGGCTCGTCTGGACCTGGGCCGTCCCCTTGAAGATACGTATGCCGGTGTCTCCGCCTTCCGTGATGTCGATATTTCCTTCCGAGCCCACACTCGCCACCGTGCGCACGTTCGGGCTCGAGATCTCCGTCTGCTGCTGGACCTCGAAGTTGACCTTGCCCGACTCCACCTTCCAGGCCGCTTTCGAGGTGCTCACGGTGTCGCCGATGAGGACGACACTGTCCGGGCGTACGCGCACGACGTTGTTTGTGGCCACGAAGGTGATCTCGGCCCCCGCGCGCGGCGAGGTCTGGATCACGTCCCCGGTGTAGAGCTTGACCGCGGTGGTGGCAGGGGTCCACGCCTCCTTGCCGGTGGGCTTGACCTTGACGTCGCCCTCCACCGCGGAGAAGCGCGCCACCTCGCCCGCGCCCGGAACGGGAGCCCTGAGGATGAAGAAGAAGTAGTAGGCGGCGATGCCGACGAGGGCGAGGATGATTCCGCCAGCCGTGAACGGGTCCTTGAGGATGGACCGTTTCGGCCGGATGATCTCGGTGTCGGCGGTCTCGCCTTCTTCTTCGGGTTTAGCCATGGTGCGATAGACTCGGGCCGCTCCTCTTAGTCCCTTCAGGCGTCGGGACTTAGCTCACATCTCGTTAGTGTAGAACAGGCGGCCCCCGTTTCGCAACTGACTCAGAGATCAAGGCCGGTCGCGATGACCTCGTTCATGATCTCGTGGGTGCCCCCGCCGATGGCGAGGATGCGCGCATCGCGGTAGTGCCGCTCCACCTCGCTCTCCCGCATCGTTCCCAGCCCGCCGTGGATCTGGACCGCCTCGTCCGCCACGTGTCGGCAGGCGAGGACCGCGGTGTTCTTGGCCATGGCCGCACGGTGGGTCACGTCTTCGCCCGCGGCGCAGCGGGCGGCCACCGCCCGGACGTACTCCCGGGCGACCTCGGTCTGCCGTGCCATCTCCGCGAGCTTGTGGCGGATGACGGGCATGTCGGCCAGCCGCGACCCGAAGGCCTCCCGGGTCCGCGCCCACCGGATCGCGAGCTCCAGGCAGCGGGCGGCGGTGGCGCAGGCCTGCATGGCCAGGAACAGCCGCTCGGTGACGAAGTGCTGCACGATCTGGCGGAAGCCCGTCCCTTCCCCGCCCACCAGGTTCGCGGCGGGCACCCTCGCATCGGAGAAGTGCAGCTCGGCGGTGTCCGAGCACCACCAGCCGATCTTCTCGAGGTGGCGGCCCACCGCGAAACCCTCGGTCCCCTTCTCGATCACGAGAAGCGAGAGCCCCGCATGCCCCTCGCCGCCCGTGCGCACGGCGGTGGTCACGAAGTCGGCCCGCACCCCCGAGGTGATGTAGGTCTTGCTCCCGTTCACCACGTAGTGGTCGCCCTCGCGCACCGCCCGGGTCCGGATGCGGGCCACGTCGGACCCCGCGTCGGGCTCGGTGACGGCGAGCGCGCCGATCTTCTTCCCCGCGAGCGCGGGCCGGACGAAGCGCTCGATCTGCCGGGGATCACCGGCGGCCAGGATGTGGGGGACGGCGATCGCATGGGTGAAGAGGGCGGCGCAGAGGCCGGACGAGCCTCCGCTCCCGATCATCTCCTCCACCACGGCCATGGTGTGGAGCAGCCCGCCCCCGACGCCCCCGGCTTCCTCGGGAAAGCCGACCCCCAGGAGGCCGAGCGCCCCCGCCTTCTCGTGGATCGGGCGCGGCACCTCGCCCGCGCGCTCCCATGCGTCGAGGCTCGGGAGAACTTCGCGGGCCACGAAGTCGCGGACCGTCTGCCGAAGCGCCCGGAGCTCTTCGTTCCGGTCGGCCGGCGACATCACGTCCGCCATGACGCTTGCCCTCGCCGCCGCGATTGTACGTCTATAATCCGCTCGGCTTCGGGGCCGCGGCGGTCCCGGCGGTTCCAGGGGTACAGGCATGAAGGCGGCGACTCTCCCCGCTCTCCTGGCGTCGCTCCTCGGTCTCGCCGCCTGCGCCCGGCCCGCCGTCCCCGGTGTATCGCAGAAGGAGATCGTGCTCGGCATCACCGCCCCCCTCTCCGGCCCCGCCGCCGCCTGGGGCTCCGTCTCCTCGGGAGCACGGGCCTGGGCCGCCCACGTCAACGCCGAGGGCGGGGTTCACGGCCGCCAGCTCAAGGTGGTCGTGAAAGACGACGGCTATGCGCCGGGGCGGGCGGTGGCCAACCTCACGGAGATGAAGGACTCCGTCTTCGCCATCGTGGGCCTGCTGGGCACGGCGGTGATCAACGCGAGCAAGGATCTGGTGGCGGAGGCGGGAATCCCGGTCGTCTTCCCGACCGCGAACCCGCGCGTGTGGGCCAAGCAGAAGCCGGCCGACGTGTCGCGCGTGTTCGTGGTCTACCCGGACTACGACAGCGAGGGGGCGTTCATCGCGGAGATGCTCGCCGCCCACGTCGGTGCGAAGAGGGCGGCCGTCTTCTACCAGAACGACGATTATGGCAAGGAGGCGCTGGCCGGCCTCCGGCGGGCGGCGGGACCGGCCGGCCTGTCGGTGGCCGCCGAGGTCCCCTACGAGCTGCAGGACCGCGAGATGAGCCTGCACGCGGTGAAGCTCAAGGAGACGGGAGCGGACGCGGTCGTGCTCTTGTCCACCACCACCCACGGGGCGAACGTGGTGAAGGAGATGGCGAAGCTCTCCTATCGCCCTGCCCTCTATGCCTCCTTCACCCTCGCCGACCACCACACGATGTTCCGGCTGCTCGGCGAGCTCTACGAGGGCGCCTACTTCGACACGTTCCTGCCCCTGGTCGGCGAGCCGGGTACCGGTCCGATCCTCGCCTCCCTCCTCGAGAACGACGAGTCTCTGCGGGGACGGGAGGGCTTCGCGATCCTGGGGGCGCTGGAGATGATGCTCACGGTGGAGGGGCTGAAGGGGGCGGGGCCGCATCCCACCCGCGAGTCGTTCGTTTCCGCACTCGAGGGGATCCGTGACTGGAAGCCCCTCCCGGGCCTCGCCCCGGTGAGCTTCGGCCCGGGCCGGCGGCACGGGCTCAACGCGCTGCGCCTGGCCCGAGCGGGCCGGGCCGCCGACCGGTCGTTCTCGCTTCTCACCGAGTACCGGAGCTTCCCCCCGCTCTTCTGACCCGCGCGGTGAGCGGCCTCCTCGAAGTCCACGACGTGCAGCTCGCGTTCGGGGGGATCCGCGCCCTCGACGGCGTCTCTCTCGCGGTCGCGGAGGGCGAGACCGTGGCCCTCATCGGCCCCAACGGGTCAGGGAAGACCTCGCTCTTCAACTGCGTGACCGGGGCCTATCGCTACACCGCAGGCTCTGTGGAATTCGCGGGACAGAGCCTGCGGTGTCTCTCGCCGGACGCGGTGGCGCGTCTCGGCATCGCTCGGACGTTTCAGAACCTCAGGCTCTTCGGGAGCCTCAGCGTGCTCGACAACGTGCTCGTGGGGCGAGAACGGCACTGGAACAAAAGCCTCCTCGACGCGATCCTGCGCCGGCGTAGCGAGGAAGTGAGGCAGCGTTCCCGCGCCGAGGAGGTCCTTGAATTCCTCGACCTCGAGGCCTGGCGGAAGCGGCGGGCCGCGGATTGCCCCTACGGCGTGCAGAAGCGCGTAGAGCTGGCCCGGGCCCTGGCCAGCGAGCCGCGGCTCCTCCTCCTCGACGAGCCGGTGTCCGGCCTCACCGCCGAGGAGAAGGAGGAGTTCTCCTACTGGATCCACGAGATCCGCGGCCGCCTGGGGGTCACGGTGCTCCTGGTGGAGCACGACCTGCGCGTGGCCGCGCGCCTGGCCGGGCGCATGGTGGCCCTGGAGGAAGGGCGCGTGATCGCGGAAGGGACGCCCGCGGAGGTGCAGAGGCATCCCGAGGTCGTGCGCGCCTACCTGGGGGACTGATGCTGCTCCGCGTCCACAGCATCGAGACCGCCTACTTCGACCGCCTGATCGCGCTCGCGGGGGCCTCGGTGGAGGTGGCGGCGGGCCGGATCGTGGCCGTGCTCGGGCCCAACGGCGCGGGCAAGACCACCCTCCTGCGCAGCATCGCCGGCCTCATCAAGGACCAGCCGCGCAAGGGAACCGTGGAGCTGGACGGCGTGCCCATCGAGAGGCAGGACCCGGAGGCGATCGCGCGGCGGGGGGTCGTCTACGTGCCCGAGGACCGCGGCCTCTTCCGCGAGCTGACGGTACGCGAGAACCTCGAGACGGCACTCTGGGGGCGGCCGTCCGCGGAGGTCTCCGCCGACCTCGAGCTCGTGCACCGCCTCTTCCCGGTGCTGCGCGAGCGCGCGTCCCAGCAGGCGGACTCCCTGTCCGGAGGGCAGCAGCAGATGCTCGCCCTCGGCCGCGCGCTCCTGCGCCGGCCGCGCCTGCTCCTCCTCGACGAGCCTTCCCTGGGTCTGGCCCCCCAGACCGCGAAGGCCGTCTTCGCCGCCCTCCGCGAGATCGCGCGGCGGGGCACCGCCATCCTGCTCGTGGAGCAGAACGCCCGCCTTGCGTTAGGCGTGGCCGAGGAGGCGGCGATCCTCGAGGGGGGGCGTATCGTCCTGCGCGGGCCCACCGCGGAGGTCGAGGCCCACGAGGACGTGCGCGAGGCCTACCTCGGGCTGGGGTCGACGGACGCCCCGCCCGTCAAGGCCTGGCGCCTCCACCGCAAGCGGAGGCGCTGGTGAGCGCGCGAACGCTCCCCGAGCTCTTCTTCGCCCAGGCCGACGCCCGCGGCGAGGCCCTCGCCCTGCGCCACAAGGTGCGCGGGGTCTGGAGCCAGGTGAGCTGGAGCGAGTACGCGCTCGCGGTGCGCCGGGTGGCGGCGGCGCTCCTCGGGGCGGGCGTGCGGGCGGGCGACCGCGTGGCCATCCTCGGCCAGAACCGGCCGGAGTGGCTCTACTCCCACCTGGGGACGATGGCCGCGGGGGCCGTCACCTGCGGCATCTACCCGACGTCGTCCCCCGACCAGATCGCCTACCTGCTCCGGCACTCCGAGGCGCGCGTGCTCTTCCTGGAGGACGAAGAGCAGGTGGAGAAAGCCCTTCCCGTGCTGTCCGGCACCGCGGTGGAGCGGGTGGTGGTGTGGGACCCGAAGGGCCTTTGGGGCTTCGCCGACGCCCGTCTCGTCTTCTTCGACACCTTCGTACGGGAGGGATCGGACCTCCTCGGCACGCAGGGCGCCCGCCTCGCGGAGAGGCTGGCCGCTCTCGGGCCCGACCACCTGGCCATGATCATCTACACCTCGGGCACGACCGGCCCCCCCAAGGGCGCGATGCTCAGCCACCGCTCCATCCTGTTCATGGCGGAGGCTCTCCAGCGCGCCAACCCGATCCGGACGAGCGACGAGGGCGTCTCCTACCTTCCCTTCGCGCACGTCTACGAGAACCTCGTCTCCGTCTTCCTCCCCCTGCAGACGGGCTCCGTGGTGAGCTTCGTGGAGAGCCCGGAGACGCTGTTCGCGAACCTGCGCGAGGTCTCGCCCACGGTCCTGGCCGGCGTGCCGCGCGTCTGGGAGAAGCTCAGCTCGGTCGTGGATCTCCGGATGCAGGACTCGACGTGGGTGAAGAGACGTTGCTATGAATGGGCAGTGAGCTTGGGACGGCGCCACGCCGGCGCGGTCCAATCCGAGAGGGTCGTCAAGCCCTCTCTGGCCCTCGCCCATCAACTGGCATCGCTCGTCGTCCTTCGCCCCCTGAAGCGACAACTCGGATTGGACCGCGTGAGATTGGCTCTCTGCGGAGCGGCACCCGCATCACCCGAGATGTTTACGTGGTTCCACGCGCTCGGGGTGCCGCTCCTCGAGGGATATGGGCAGACCGAGAGTACGGGCGTCATCAGCGTGAACCGCGCGGGTCGTGCGCGCGTGGGGACGGTGGGCGAGCCCCTGGAAGGAATCGAGGTGCGGATCGCGGAGGACGGGGAGATCCTGACCCGCGGTCCCCACGTGTTCGCCGGGTACTTCAAGGAGCCCGGCCTCACCGCGGAGACGGTGGACGCGGAGGGTTGGCTGCACACCGGAGACGTGGGAGGACTCGAGGAAGGCTACCTTCGAATCCTCGACCGCAAGAAGGACATCCTCATCACCGCCGGCGGCAAGAACGTCACCCCCGCCAACATCGAGAACGCGCTCAAGTGGAGCCCTTACATCCAGGATGCGGTGGTGCTCGGCGACCGCCGGAGGTACCTGGCCGCCCTCATCCTCATCGACGAGGAGACGGTGGTGAAGTTCGCCCAGGACCACCGCATCCCCTATTCGACCTTCGAGGACCTCGCGAAGAGCCGCGACGTCGTCCGACTCATCCAGGCGGAGGTGGACCGGGTCAACAAGACGCTGTCCCAGGTCGAGACCGTCAAGCGCTTCGCCCTCCTTCCCCGCCGCTTCTACGAGGAGGACGGCGACGTCACTCCCACGAAGAAGGTCAAGCGCCGCGCGCTCGAGCTGCGCTACGCCGAGCTCGTGGAGTCGCTCTATTCCGAGAGGACGGGCGGAGGCTAGAGACCCGATGGACCTCGTCCTGAGCTATCGCGACGACCTGCGGTTCGCGCGCAAGAGGCGGACGTGGCTTCTCCTGTCGCTGCCCCTCGCACTCCTGCTCGTCCTGCCCTTCCTCGCCCCCGCCTCCTGGACCGTGCGGGCGACCCTCGTCTTTCTCACCGCCATCGGGGTGATGGGCCAGAACCTGCTCATCGGGAACGCCGGCCTCGCCTCCTTCGGGCAGGCGGGCTTCCTCGCCATCGGGGCCTTCGTCTTCGCCCACCTCCGCAGCGTGGGGGTGCCCTTCCTTCCCGGCGTCCTCGCGGGCGGGACCCTGGCCGCGCTCTTCGGCGCCGCCCTCGGCCTCCCCGCCCTGCGGCTGAAGGGCCCCTACCTCGCCATCGTGACCCTCGGCTTCGGGACCGCGGTCTACCGGGTGCTGGCCAGCTCCGAGCGGCTCTCCGGAGGCCGCACCGGCATGGAGGTCCCACGGCTGCCGCCGCTCTTCGGCCTGAGTCGCACCGCGCTTCTCTACTACGCCTACCTCACCCTTCTCCTCGTCTTCCTCGCCCTCACCTACAACCTCGTGTCCTCCTGGGTGGGCCGGGCCCTCGCCGCGGTGCGCGACAACGACCTCGCCGCGGAGGCGGCGGGAGTCTCGAGCCGTCGGACGAAGCTCCTCGCCTTCGGCCTGTCTTCCTTCTATGTGGGCGTCCAGGGCGCCCTCCTCGCCCAGTTCCTGGGCCACGTGGAGCCCCAGAACTTCACGATCGCGGAATCGCTCACCCTCTTCGCCGCGGTGATCGTGGGAGGCCTCGCCTCCGTCGAGGGGGCGCTCTTCGGGGCCGCCTTCGTGGTGCTGGTGCCCGCCCTGGGCGGCGAGGCAGGCTGGTTCACCCCCCTCGCCTTCGGCCTGGCCCTCCTCCTGGTCATGCTCTTCGAGCCCTTCGGCCTGGCCGGCCGCTGGCGCAAGCTGCGGCTCTACTTCGAGAGCTGGCCCTTCCGCTGATGGACCGCCTGACCCCCTTCCTGGTGGCCGGGCTCTCCGCGGGGAGCCTCTATGCCCTGGTGGCCCTCGGCCTCGTGCTCGTCCACCGCAGCACCCGCGTCCTGAACTTCGCGCACGGGGACCTGGCCACCCTGGGCACCTTCGTCGCCTTCGAGGTCGTCTCGCGCGGGCATCCCTTCGCGATGGCGCTCCTCGCCGGCATGCTCGCCGCCGCGCTCGCGTCCATCGCGTTCTACTACGCCGTGCTCGTCCCCGCCCAGCGGCGGGGGGCCAACCCCCTGGGCCTCCTGATCCTGACTCTGGGCTTTTCCCAGGTCGTGCACGCTTTCGTCCTCTACCGCTGGACCGCCGAGCCCGAGCCTTTCCCCTTCCCAATCTCCGATTCGGCCGTGGTGCGCATGGGGCCGCTCGTGGTGAGCCAGCTCGCTCTGGCCTCGCTCGCGGTCGGCTTCCTGGGCGCGATCCTGCTCTACCTGATCGTGGAGAAGACGCGCTTCGGCCTCGCCCTGCGCGCGCTCTCCGAGAACGTGACCGCCGCCCAGACCCTCGGGATCCCGAGTCGGCCCGTGCTCGGCGCGACCTGGGCGCTGGCCTCCGCCCTCGCGGTGGTGGCGGGGGTCTTCCTGGCCGCGCAGGTGCTCCTCGATCCCTTCTTCATGCTCGACCCGTTCCTCAAGGGGTTCGCGGCCGCCACCCTGGGCGGGCTGAACAGCCTTCCCGGCGCCTTGCTGGGCGGCCTCGTCCTCGGCGCCGCGGAAGCGCTGACCGGCGCCACCCTCGGGCTGCAGTTCAAGAACACGCTGGCCTTCGTGGTCATCGTCCTGGTGTTGCTGGTGCGTCCCGAAGGACTGCTCGGGCGGGAGTTCAAGGAGCGGGTCTAACGCTCGGGCTCCAGGAGGCTTTCGGGCAGGTCCACGACCCGTGACCGGAGCAGCTCGCCGAGCGCCTTGGCCTGAGGGTCGAACCGCGTGGACGCGGCCACTCCTTCGCCGAGGAGGCCACGGACGACGAAGTTCAGCGCGCGGAGGTTGGGGAACGGGTAGCGGGCGACCTCGTGGCGGGCGGCCTCCGGGACGAGCTGCTGGAAGCGCTCCACGGTGAGGAACGCCTCGAGCCAGGCAAAGCCGGCGGCGCTCCGCGCCCACACCCCCACGTTGGCGTTGCCCGCTTTGTCCCCGGAGCGTGCCCCAAAGGCCCGGCCAAGGGGCACGCTCCGGACCTGACCTCCAGCCGTCCCCGCCGTGTCGATCGGCGCTTCCGCGATCGCTTTCTGGCCCCCTCTAGGCGGTTCCTCCACCTCCACCCGCGTCCCGTCGTCCATGACGACGACTTCCCGGACGACGGACGCGGGGACGAGCGTCGGCCAGAACACCCCGTAGGCGCTCCCCTCGCCGGGCACGCTCGTGGTGAAGAAGCCGGGATAGCTCGAGAGCGCCAGCTCCACCGCCGCTCCCGAGAAGGCGCGGCCCACCCGCCGCGGGTCCGGGTCGCGGACGGTGACGCGCAGGAGGGCGCTCGCCGCTTCGGTCGTGGGTGCGTCCTCCCGGTCGGAGCGCACGAGCGCGACGTCCACCGCCTCGAAAGCCTTCTCGCCCCCGGGGGGCGGGAAGAGCGCGCGGCGCACGAGGGCCGCCTTGTCCTCGACGTCGAGGCCGGTGAGGACGAAGGTCATGCTGTTGCGATAGCCGCCCAGGTAGTTGATCCCGACCTTGGCCGTATCCGGGGCGGGCTCACCGCGCACGCCGAAGACGCGCACGCGATCCGCGCCCTCCGACGCGAGGCGGATCGTGTCGAAGCGTGCCACCACGTCCGGGTTCAGGTAGCGCGGCCCTTCGATCTCGTAGAGGAGCTGCGCGGTCACCGTCCCCACCGACACGTGTCCCCCCGTGCCCGGGTGCTTGGTGATTACCGCGCTCCCGTCCTCTTGAACCTCCGCGATCGGGAACCCGGGGTGCTCCAGGCCGCGCACCTCGCGGAAGAAGGCGTAGTTGCCCCCCGTGGCCTGGGCCCCGCACTCGATCACGTGCCCGGCCACCACCGCCCCCGCCAGCCGGTCCCAGTCGTCGCGCGCCCACCCGAAGTGCCAGGCCGCGGGCCCCACGGCGAGGGAGGCGTCGCTGACGCGGGGGCAGACCACGACTTCCGCGCCCGCGCGCAGCGCTTCCGCGATCCCCCACCCGCCGAGGTAGGCGTTGGCGGTGAGCACCGGCTTGCCGAGCGCGGACAGCGGACGGCCGTCGCCCTGATGGCGGAGCTCGTGGCCCAGTCTCTGCAGGTCGGCGAGGCGCGGAAGAAGGTCGTCTCCTTCCAGGTGGACGACGCGCAACGGGATCCCGAAGCGGGTCGCCAGCTCGCGGAGTCGCGTGGCAAGGCCGGCCGGGTTCAGCCCGCCCGCATTGGTGACCACGCGCACACCCCGTTCTTTCGCGAGCCCGAGCACGTCCTCCATCTGCCGGAGGAACGTCGTGGCGTAGCCGGTACCCGCGTCCTTCTGGCGGGCCTTCCCGAGGATGAGCAGGGTCAGCTCGGCCAGGTAGTCCCCGGTGAGGACGTCGATGGGCCCGCCCTCCAGCATCTCGCGCGGTGCTTCGAAGCGGTCGCCGTAGAAGCCCGAGCTGTTGGCGATGCGGATCGGCCGCGCGCTCATGAGCGCCCATTATCGCGCGCGTCCCGCCGCCTCCGGGTTAGACTGCGGCGGTGGCGAAAGCGGGCGGGGCCGGGTCCCGCGTGATGGTGGTGACGGGAGCGGGAAGCGGCATCGGCCGGCACCTGGCGGGGCGGCTTCTCCGCGAGGGGCACCGTCTCCTCGCCACCGACCTCGACGAAAGGCGCCTGCTCGCCGCCGCACGGGACGATGGCTGGCCGGAGGACCGCCGGCTCCTCCGCGCCCAGGACGTGCGCGACGCCGCCGCCTGGCCGGCGGTGATCGATGCCGCGGCGCAAGCCTGGGGCCGCCTCGACGTGATGCTGAACGTGGCCGGCACCCTCCGGCCCTCTTCGGTCCATGCCCACTCTCCCGCGGACGTGGACCTGCACCTCGACGTGAACGCCAAGGGCGTGATCCACGGCACCCGCGTCGCCGCCGCGCGCATGGTGGAGCAGGGCCACGGGCACGTGGTGAACATGGCCTCGCTCGCCGCGCACTGCCCCGCTCCCGGCCTCGCCCTCTATGCGGCCTCCAAGTTCGCGGTGCGCGGATTCTCCCTGGCCGCCGCCCTCGAGCTGAGGCCGCGCGGCGTCTCCGTCTCCGTCGTCTGCCCGGACGCGGTCCAGACCCCGATGCTGGACCTGCAGCTCGACTACCCCGAGGCCGCCCTGAGCTTTTCCGGCTCGCGGCCCCTCACCATGGAGGAGGTCACCCGCGTGATCGTCGAAGACGTGCTGGAGAACCGGCCGCTCGAGGTCCTCATCCCGCGCTCGCGGGGGGCCCTCGCGCGGCTCACGAGCATGTGGCCCGGCCTCGCCGTGCGCCTCGCCCCTTCGATGATGCGGCGAGGGGCGGAGCGGCAGAAGGCCCTCCTGCGGAGCCGCTCATGAAAGTGGAACGTCGCAAGGAATCGGTCATCCTCACCCTGGATCCGCGCGATGTCGCCCTGCTCCGCCGCGCCCTGGAGCGCGCGCTGTTCATCGACACCCCCGTGCAGGAGCAGGAACGGATCGCCAGTTTCGCGACCCGGCTGCTGGACGCGCTCGCCGCCCCCGCATGAAGCGTTTCTCGCTGCTCCTGCTCGCGGGGGCGCTCGCCGCCCTCCTCGTCCTGGGCGCTCTCATCACCCTGCGCGTCTCTCCCCCCGCCCGACTGACCCTGGAGCCGGAGGCGCCCGTCCTGGGAAGGCGCAGCCCGGTGCGCGTGGTCGCCGATGCTTCGGGGCGGGGCCTCACCGTGGTGCGGCTCGAGCTCGTCCAGGCCGATCGCGTACACGTCCTGGGCGAGAAGCGACTGGCCGCGCGGCCGCCGTGGGCCTTCTGGGGCCCACGGACGGAGCGCGTGGAGCTGCGGGCGGACGCGGGCTCCGCGCAGGTGCCGGAGCTCCAGGCGGGAGAGGCGGTGCTCCGGGCAGTGGCGGAGCGTGCCCCCACCTGGCTCCTCCGTCCCGAGCCCTCCGTGCGCGAGATGAAGCTGCCCGTGCGGCTCACCCCGCCCGTGCTCCAGCTCATTTCCGCCCACCACTACTTGACCCAGGGAGGCTCGGAGGCCGTCGTCTATCGCGTCGGCCCCACCTCGGTCCACGACGGCGTCGAGGCCGGCGAGTGGTCCTTCCCGGGCTTCCCCCTGCCCGGGGGAGGCAAGGAGGATCGCTTCGCGCTCTTCGCCGTCCCCTACGACCTGACGGACGGAAGGAAAGCGCGGCTCTTCGCCGAGGACGAGGTGAGCAACCGGGCCGAGATCGCGATGGTCGACCGCTTCACCCCGCGGCCCTTCGCGCGCGACCGCATCGACCTGGACGACGCCTTCCTGCAGAAGGTGGTGCCCGAGATCCTCTCCCACGTCCCGGAGGTGAAGGACCGGGGCGATCTCCTGCAGACCTACCTCGCCATCAACCGCGAGCTGCGCGCGGAGGACGCCAAGATCCTCCGGGACCTGGGCGGCCGCTCGGCCCCCCGCTTCCTCTGGAAGGATGCGTTCCTTCCCTTGCCCGGGGCCAAGGTCATGTCCGCCTTCGCGGACCGGCGCACCTACTTCTACCAGGGCCGGGAGGTCGACCAGCAGTACCATCTCGGGTTCGACCTCGCCGCCACCCGCAGCGTTCCCGTCCCCGCCGCCAACGACGGGGTCGTCGTTCTCGCCCGCTACTTCGGCATCTACGGCAACGCGGTCGTGCTCGATCACGGCTACGGGCTCATGTCCCTCTACGGCCACCTGTCGTCGCTGGACGTCGCGGAGGGGACCGAGGTCAAGCGCGGGGCGACGCTGGGCCGCTCGGGGGCCACCGGTCTCGCCGCCGGCGACCATCTCCATTTCACGACCCTGCTCGCCGGCCTGCCCGTGAACCCCATCGAGTGGTGGGACGCACACTGGGTTCGCGACCGGATCGCGAGCAAGCTCGGGACGGCGCTTCCCTACGAGGGACCGCCGGCGGAGACCCGAAAGGCGGCCCCCGCATCCGTAAAGCGCAAGCCCGCGTCCAAGGCTCCCCCGAAGAAGCCCAAGAAGAAGCGGTGAGCCTCTAGAGCTCGGCGATGCGGCGGTCGAGGTCGGCGAGCGCCTGACGGATCTGCTCGCGGCGGATCTCGCTCTGCGTCAGCGCCTGCTGGTGGGCCAGCTCCGCGCGGGCCAGCTGGAGCGACTGCAGCTTCCTCGTCCGCTCGGGGTCCTGGGAAATCACGCCCCGGCGCTGCCTCTCCTGCTCCCGCTCCGCGAGGTGCTGCTGGAGACGGTCTTCCGCATCGACGAGTCCTTCACCCGCGTCGCCCATGGCTCCTCCTGGTCCCCACGACTCAGACTGCCATCATAGCCCGAGCCCGCGCCTTCGCGGCAAGTCCGCTTCCTCCGGTATGCTGCCGCGGATGCGGTGTCCCTCCTGCGGCGCCTCGAACGACGAGGGGGCCGAGGTCTGCTTCCACTGCCGCGCGCTGCTCTCCGCGGTGACGCGCGGCACCGTGCTCGGAGGTCGCTACGAGGTCTTGAGCCCGCTCGGGCGCGGGGGCATGGGCGCCGTCTACCGCGCGCGGGATCTCATCCTCGAGGAGGAGGTGGCGATCAAGGTCCTGCGCTCCGACGTGACCGGCACCGAGGAGCGGGCTCGCCGCTTCCGCTCCGAGGTCCAGCTCGCGCGCCGGGTCAGCCACTGGAACGTCTGCCGCATCCACGAGTACGGCGAGGACGGTCTCCTGCGCTTCATCGGCATGGAGCTCGTGGAGGGGGAGACCCTCAAGGAGGCGCTGCACCGAAAGGGGCCGTTCCCGCCCGCGGAGGCGTTCGACGTCTCCGTCCAGGTCGCGGAGGGACTGGCCGCGATCCACCAGGCGGGCGTCGTCCACCGCGACCTCAAGTCCGCCAACATCATGCTCGACGGCACCGGGCGGATCCGGGTGATGGACTTCGGCATCGCCAAGCCGGAGGCGGAGGCGGGCGCCGCGGCGAGCGGCTACGTGGTGGGCAGCCCGGAGTACATGAGCCCGGAGCAGGCGCGCGGCGTGCCCGTGGACGCCCGCAGCGACCTCTATGCGTTAGGCGTTGTCGTCTTCGAGACGTTCACGGGCGACGTGCCGTTCCGGGCGGACACCCCGGTGGGAACGCTGCTCTTGCACCTCGAGGCTCCCCCCCCGGTGGAGAAAGCCCTCCTTCCCCCCGCGCTGCGTCCGGTGCTGCGCCGGGCGCTCGCCAAGGACCCCCGGGAGCGGTTCGGATCGGCCCGCGAGATGGCGGAGGCCCTGCGCACGGCGCGGGAGGAAGCACCGGGAAAGGCCACCGCTTCGGGGGGAGCGGCGGGACGGGGCCCCGACCGCATCCGGAGACCGTCCCGGGCCGGGTGGTGGTGGGCGGTGGCGTTCCTCCTCGCGGCCGGCGTGGCGGTGCTCGCGACGTGGATCCCGGAGCGTCCGGAGCCGCTCCCGCCGCCGCCGCCCTCGCCGACGGTCAGCCCGGCGCCGACGTCGGAGGTCACGCCCGGAACGCCGAGCCCGGAGCCCCCGCTCGCGTCGCCCCGTCGAGAGCCTCCCCGGCCCCCCGCGGCGCAGCCGATCGGGCCGAGCCCGACCGCGACGCTGACGTCGCCGGTCGTGGCCAGCCCGGAGACCCCGCCCTTCACGCCGGAACCGACCCCCGCGCCCACGCCGGTGCCCGCGCCGACCCTGGCTCCGACCCCCGAGGCCGACGGCGCGCTCCTCGTCCTCGTGACACCGTGGGCGGACGTGACCGTGGACGGGCAGCCCCGGGGACAGACCCCGCTCGCCCGGATCCCGCTTCCCCCGGGCCCCCACGACGTGCGCCTCACGCATCCCGACTACGCGCCCTTCCCGCGGCGCGTGGTCATCCGCGCGGGCGAGACCTTCCGCCTGGTGGTCGACCTGCCGAGCCAGGGAGTGCGGCGGGCGCGGTGAGGGCTTTGCTCCGGGGCCCGGATTCGCGTTACCTTCAACCGCGTCCGGCATGAAGCGCGTCCAAGGCGTTGTCGCCGTTCTCTCGATCCTTGCTCTCGCCCTCACCGCGCGGGTGCCCGCCGCGAGCGGGACCGACGAGCTGGCCCGAGGGGTCCGCCAGATCGCGGAAGGCGACTTCGAGAACGCGGTCCTCACCCTCGACGGGGCGGTCCGGAGCCTCGCCCAGGAGCCCGCGCACGTCCGCGAGCTGGCCCAGGCCTACCTGAACCTGGGGATCGCCTACGTCGCCCTGGACCAGCGGGAGCGGGCCCGCGCCGCCTTCAAGGAGGCGCTGCTCCGGGACAAGGACCTTCGGCTCCTCCCCGACCGCTACTCGCCCAAGGTGATCGCGGCGTTCGAAGAAGCGCGTCAGGAGGTCCGAGCGTCGGAGCCACGCGGGAAAGGCTCCAAGCTGCCGCTCATCCTGCTCGGCGCGGCCGGGGTCACCGCCGCCGGCATCGTGCTCGCCGCGGGAGGGAGCTCGCCCTCGCCTCCCCCCACCGGGGAAGCCCGCTTCACCAACGCCCGCTTCGCGACGCCGGTCCTCGTCTGCCCCGACGGTGCTTCGGGTCTGGAGCTCGCCCTTGCCATCGACCTCGACGCCTCCAACACCACGAGCACCGCGGTCACGCTCAACGCGGCCTCCTCGACTCTGATCATCGAGGTCTCCCCCACCGTCCCTTCCGAGGTCGGCTTCGCGAGCAGCCTCCTGACCACGGCGATGCCCTCCTCCGTCCCCGCGCGAACCTCCGGGGTGGTGGTGCGGGCCGAGACGACGCTCATCTGCGCGAACGGGACGGGCGACACGCCGCGCTTCAACGAGTGGTCGGGGCGACTCACGCTCTCCACCTCCGCCGGCGTCTTCACGCTGCAGACCGTGGACCGCATTAGGGTCAATATCCCCTAGGGTCGCATCGGATCGCGTCGTCAACGGCCGACCGCGAACAGGAAGGCGACACGCGCCTGAAGCTCGATCTGGTGTTTTGAGTACTGGTATAGAGGGTTGTCGGGCACGAGCACGACCCTCGCTTCGAGTCGCAGCCGATTCCGAACGCCTCGCTCGGCTCCGGCGACGAACGAGACCGCCGCCCGCGCTTCCGAAGAGTCCTGTGAGTACCCGTAGTCCTCCTCTTCGTACCAATACTCCTTGACTCCACAACCGACTCCGACGAGAGGCTTCCAGGTCCGGCTCCCGAAGAGGTGAGAGTAGTAGAGACCGTAGATTCGGACGTGAGACACGGGGCGAAGGGGTGCGGGGATGCAGTCAGGAGCGCCGAAGCTCAGAATGCAATAGAAGTCGCCGTCGTTGCCATAGGGCCCGAAACCCGCTTCGAATGTCACATGGTCACGGCCGCCGAAGCCGAGATCGACGACGACGCCGATGAGGGCGGTCGGACCGAGCACGACCTCGTCCCGGAGAGGTCCGTGACTGAGGCTGGTGTCGCTTTGGTTCAGGAGCGACGCCCCGGCCGTGAGCCCGAGCCCCAGGTCGGCCGTGGAGCCGACCGTAGGCAGGACCGTCAGCACGGCCATGACGATTCCCTTTCGCATCGCACCTCCTAGTAGTCCACGTACGCCCACGCGTCCTTGCCTTCCCGTGCGATCAGGACACGGAAGTCGGGCCCCGACTTCCACTGCCCGCAGGTCTCGCGAAGCTCGGCCCGGTGGCGCTTCTGGACGAGCGCCTTTCGGCATCGCCCCCCCGCGCGAAAGACGACGGGGCCGGCCGGGGGACCCTCCCTGCCGAGCGTCCGCTCCACGAAGACCTCGCCGTCCGGCTCGTAGAGCGAGGGCCGGCGATCCAGCAGGAAGGTGGCGAGGGGCGAGTGGCGGAGGTGATCGTCGGGGGCGTGAGGCCCGCCCCGCCCGATCGCGATCGCGGCCTGGGTCGCGACCGCGAGGGCCGCGGCCGCCCGAAAGGCCGGAGAGGGCCACGCCGCCGCCCGGGCCACCGCGTCCACCGCGAGCGGGAGCAGCCAGACCCCGTAGCGGCTGGGGCCCGAGGTCCCGCTGTTCCAGTTCGTGACGAAGGTGCACGCGAAGGCGCCCGCGCAGAGGAGGGCCGCGTCTTCGAGGAGCGGCCGTGAGGGTCGCGCCACCACCGCCGCCCCCGCCACCAGGAGGGTGAGCGGGGCGTAGGGGAGGAGCCCGACGTCGGGGTCGAAAAGCAGGTCGAGCGCCCGGCGGACGGAAAGGTTCGCGGGATCGGCGGCGCCCGCGCGCATCAGCACGCTCGGCGCACCGAGGGTGCTGAGAGCGAGAAGCGGGGGGACGAGGGCGGGCGCGAAGGCGAGGACGAGCCGGGCGCGATCGCGGCAAGAAGCGGACGGAAATGCCCCCGCCAGCAGGCAGGCCGCGAGCAGGAGGAGGGGCGCGTTCTGGGTGGAGGCGAGCGCGGCGCACAGAACGGCAGGAACGGGACGGCCGTCGTGCCGGAAGACGAGGGCGGAAGCGGTGAGGGCCGCGGAGAATACCTCGGGATGCGGCCAGAGAACGAAGGGCAGGAGGGGCGAGAGCACGAGGCCGGCCGCGAAAACCCGCGCGGCGAAGGGAGGGAGCCGGGAGCGGAAGAGGACGTGGAGGAGGGCGAGGAGGAGGAGCAGCGCGTTCGTGATCTGCGGGGCCTTCAGCTCGTTCTCGCCGAGCACCCGGAGAAGGCCCCTCATCGGAAGCGTGGCCAACGGGTAGGCCCAGAAGTGGATTCCCTGGATCCTCCCGTCGGGACCGGCCAGGTGGAGGCTCAGCACTCGTCCGAAGGCGCCCTCGAGGTGATAGCGGCGGGCGGCCTCGCCCAGCGAGTCGAGGTCCTGCGCGTGCACGAACGGCGTGGCGTGGTTGAGCAGCGACTCCGCGGTGAGGAAGTACTCCCCGCTGTCGCCCTGGGCCCGCGGCCGCTCGCGGAAGGCGGGCCGGAGGACGAAGATCGCGAAGAGCACGAGGGCCACGGCTTCCGGCCACCGGCTCCGAGCCGGCGGAGGGGCGAGCGTGACCCCCGTGCCCGCGGCATCCCGGTAGAGCACGGTGGATCCCTAGCTGCTGCTCCAGACGTTCAGGATGTAGTCGAAGGTGTGCGGCCCCTCGCCGGGCCCGGGACAGACGAGCTCCACCGTCGCCCGCGCGGAAAGCTGCCGGTCGGCCACGACCCCGGTGTAGGTCGCACCCACGGGGGCGGGGCACTGGCCCACGTCGGGCCGCGGTCCGCCGCTGGTGAAGGTCACGGCCCCGCCCGCGCTCACCCTCCCCGTGAGCTCGTAGGACGAGGCGGGACAGCTCGGGCCCACCACCACGAAGCCGCTGAGGGCGCCGTTGGCGGACTGCGCGAAGGTCACGGTGCCGTAGCAATAGAAGGAGCCGCTGTAGCCGTCGCTGTGACGCCGGAACTGCACGAGCCAGTTCCCGCTGTAGGTTCCCGCCACGTCGGGCAGGTTCACGGGGGTGGGGCTCGTCGCGTCGTCGCCCCCGCAGGCGACGAGGAGCGCGACGAAGATGAAGACGATCGCTTTCTTCATGGAGATCCTCCGCCGGCCAAGAGGGCCGGCTACGGAGACCTCCACTGCACGGGCGGTGCCCGGTCACGAAGTGCGCTCGCGAACACCAACGGCGGGACTTGGGGGGACGGGGCGCTTCGGGGATCGAACGGGTGTTCGGAAGGCGAACGGCGGAGCCGTACGCTCGGAGGGACCGCCTACTCTTCGTTCTTCTTCTTCACCCCGAACTCCTCGAGCCGCCGATAGAACGTCTCCGGCGACACCTTGAGCAGCTCGATCGCCTTGCGCCGGTTGCCCCGCGTGAAGCGCAGGGCCCGCTCGATGTGGCGGCGCTCCGCCTGCTCGATCACCTCGCGGAGGGGAGCCGGGGCGCCCTCTGCCGGCGCCTCCGTTTCCGCGATCGTCCCTTCCCGGGGCAGGTATTCGGGCAGATCGTCGGGCTCGACCACCGCGTGATCGACGAGGCAGACCGTCCGCTCCACGACCTGCTGCAGCTCGCGCACGTTGAAGGGCCAGCGGTGACGGCGCAGCCGGGCGAGGGCGGCCGCGGAGAAGGTGCGACGCCCCCCGCTCCGGTCGAAGCGCCGGAGGAAATGCTCGACGAGCAGGGGCACGTCCTCGGAGCGCTCGCGCAGGGGCGGGATGACGATGGCATGGCCGAGCCGGGCCAGGAGGTCGGCCCGCAGGCGGCCCGCCTCCACGTCCTTCTCGAGCGGGCGGTTGGTAGCGGATACGACGAGCGCGTCCACCCGGCGCGCCTCGTTCTCCCCCACGCGGAAGAGCTCGCCCGAGTCCAGGAAGCGCAAGAGCTTGACCTGGAGCGCGGGCTCGATGTCGCCCACCTCGTCGAGGAAGAGCACTCCCTTGTCCGCCATCTCCAGGCGGCCCTTGCGGTCGCGGGTGGCTTCGGTGAAGGCCCCGCGCGCGTGGCCGAACAGCTCGGACTCCACGAGCCCGGGGGCGAGGGCGGGGATGGGCACGGGCACGTAGGCCCCGCCCGCGCGGCCGCTCTTCTCCGCGTAGGCGCGCGCGAACAGCTCCTTGCCCGTGCCCGTCTCCCCGCGGAGGAGGACCCGCGCTCCCCCCGCCGCGAAGCGCGCGAGCGCGTCGTAGGCGCGCAGGAGGGCGGGGGCGCGGCCCACGATCTCGTGGCGGAGCAGCTCGCCCTGGAGCATCTCCAGGCGCTCGTCGCTCCGGCGGAGAGCGTCCGCGGTGCGCGCGTGCTCCTCGGCGCGGGCGAGCACGAGCGCGGCGTGGGAGGAGACCGCGGTCGCGAACTCCAGGTCTTCCCGCGCGAAGGTGTGCTGGTCGCTGCGATGGTCGAGGTAGATGAGGCCGGGAGCGGGGCGCGGGCCCAGGGGGACCGCGAGCACGGAGCGGATCTTGAAGCGGTGGGCGCTGCCCGCTCCCTTGAAGCGCGCCTCCCCCCGGATGTCCGAGGCGAGGAGGGCGAGGCCGGTCTCCCGCACGTGGCGCAGCACGGACAAGCTGAGCGGCCATTCTTCCGGCGGACCGCCGAGATCGAGGGCGTGCGCGGCCAGAGGCCGCAGCGAGCCGTCCGCGGCCGCGGCGAGGATGCAGGCCCGCTCCGGCCGCAGATGGCTGACGAGCGCGTCCAGGATGCGCCGGATCACCTCTCCGGGCTCCCCCGGCTCGAGGAGCTGTCGGGAGATCTCGTAGAGCGAGACGAGGCGGCCCGTCGCCATCGTCGCCGCGGCGAGGGGACGCGCGGGATCGAGGGTGGCCTCGGTGTGGGGAGCGCTCTCGCGATCCTCCTGGCCGCTCACCTAACGACTATGGCGGGGGCGCCGGCGGGCTGTCAATCACGCTTCCGCCCCACCAGGGCCCAGCTGTAGCCGTGCCGGTGATAGCTCAGGACGTCGACGAAGCCGGCACCGGTGAGGAGCCGCTCCGCCTCCGCCTTCGAGTAGTATTTTGCGTGGGCGGGGTTGAGCTGGTCGTAGACGACCAGGTAGCGCTTGTCCCAGGGCAATCGGGCGATCACCTCGCGCATGTACGCGCGGAGGGGCAGAGGGAGCACGCGGCACGCGGCCACGTAGAGGTTGAGGGTCAGGGTGAGCGCCCCGGCGAGGGCGACGAGGATCCGGTGGGGCAGCCGCGTGGTCAGGGCCCGCAGCGGTCTGACCGCGGCGAGGTACACCTGGTTCCCCTCGCGACCGTAGAGCCACACGCCCATGAGGCCGCCCGGCCGCAGGGCCCGGAAAGCCGCCCCCACCACGGGTCCGGGGTCCGGGATGTGATGGAGAACGCCGATCGAGAACACCACGTCGTAGGCGCCCGCGGGGTCGATCTCGTCCCCGCGGCGGCGCTGACAGAGGACGCGACCGCCGTGGGTCCGCATGTTGGCCTCGAGAACGGCGAAGGCGTCGGAGGGCTCGATGGCGGTCACGTGAGCGGCTCCCGCGGCGAGCAGCATCTGGACGATGCGGCCGGTGCCGCTGCCGATGTCGGCGACCCGCCGCCCTTCCACGTCGGCGGGGTCGAGAAGCGGGCCGAACATGTCGCGGAACAGCTCCAGCGAGCCGTAGAAGCCGGAGTTGTCGGGGTAGCGCGTCCACTGCTCGCCGAAGTCGGCGACCGTGCGGGTGCCCACGTCCTCGCGCGCGGGGGCGGCCGTCATCGCTCTCCGGCCTCGGCCAGCGACTCGGACCCGACCAGGGGAATTTCCCGCCGTACGAGCCGATCGCCGGCCACCGGCTCCGGCCGGCTCTCCACGCGAGCTCGGTGCCAGGCGGAGAGCACCATGAGGCCCCAGACCTCCCACCCGAGCGACCTCCTCCCGGAGAGGTGCTCCGCCCACACCCGCGCGACTTCGTCTGCCTTCAGCGCACCGATGGCCCGGATGGACTCCGGCGCGAGCAGGTCGTCGGCGGTGTCCTTCAAGGGTCCCCGGAGCCAGGTGTGGATGGGGATGCTGAAGCCCTGCTTCGTCCGGTCGGCGATGGCCGGTCCGAAGACGGCCGTGCCCGCTCCCGGAGCAGCCGCTTGGGCTTCCCGGTCCGTCGGCAACGCAGGTGGGCGGGCAGCGACAGCGCGAACTCGGCCACCGCCGGCTGGAGGAACGGCGCGCGCACCTCGAGCCCGTGGGCCATGCTCATGCGGTCGACCTTGGCGAGGATGTCGTTGGGCAGGTAGTCCCGAAGATCGGCGCGCTGGAGGTCGGTGAGGTCGGGCGGCTCCGGCAGGAGGTGCCGCTCCGCCAGGTCCGCGAGCGCGCCCGCGCGCGGCCGCGCGGGCCTCCTCACCGCGCAGCAGCGCTGCCGCCTCCCACGGCAGCCAGGTCCCGTTCCAGGTGAAGTGCGCCTCGCGCGTCGGCCGGTCGGCCGCACGCAGGAAGCGCATCGCCTGGTAGCTCGCCGAGACCTTGCCCTCGCTCATCGGGAACCGCGGCGCGGCGGACGCCAACAGCTTGCGCACGGGGCGGGGCAGGCGGGCGACGCTGACCGCGTGGAGCAGCGAGGCCTGATAGGTGAGGTAGCCGCCGAAGAGCTCGTCGCCTCCGTCCCCGCCCAGCACGACCTTGTTGCCGCGTGCGGCCTCCCGCGAGATCGTCCAGACCGCGAGCGCGGAGGAGTCGGCCAGCGGATCGTCGGCGTGCTCGACGATCCGGAAGAAGTCCGCGGCTACCTCGGAGCCCATGCGGACCCGAGTGAGGGGCAGGCCGAGGCGTCGGGCCACGAGCTCCGCCTGCGGCCACTCGCTGAAGCCCTCGTCCGCGAAGTCGAGACAATAGGCGCGCGACAGGCGCCCCTGACGCGCGGCGCTCTCCGCCACCAGCGACGAGTCCATGCCGCCGGAGAGGAAGATCCCGACGGGGACGTCGCTCACGAGCGCCCGCCGCACGGCGCAGTCGAGGTGGCGGGCCAGCTCGTCGCGCGCCGCTTCCGGGGAAATCGCGCTCGGCTCCGGACGCGGCTCCCAGTAGCGGGCGGTCTCTACTCCTCTTGCCGAGTAGCGCCGCCAGGTAGCGGGCGGGAGGCGGCGCACGCCTGCGAGCAGGGTGGCCTCGCCCGGCACGTAGTTCAGGCAGAGGTATTGGCCGAGGGCCCGCTCGTCCACCCGCCGCTCCCAGCCGGGGAGGGCGGTCAGCGGCCGCAGCTCGGAAGCGAACGTCACCGATCCCGGCTCGTCCCGGTAGAAGAGCGGCTTCTCCCCGAAGGCGTCGCGGGCCAGGAAGAGCTCGCCCCGGACCCGGTCGGCGATCGCGAACGCGAACATGCCGACGAGCCGGCCAGGCAGCCCGTCACCCCACTCGCGGTAGCCGTGGAGCAGAACCTCCGTGTCGGACTGGGTGCGGAAAGCGTACCCGCGGGCCCGCAGCTCCTCCCGGAGCTCGGCGTAGTTGTAGATCTCGCCGTTGAAGGTGACCACCAGCTCGCCGTCGGCGGCTGCCCATCGGCTGCTGCCCCGACGAGAGGTCGATGATCGACAGACGCCGATGGCCGAGGAAGAAGCGGGCGTCCGGCCAGAAGGCTCCCTCGTCGGGACCGCGGTGCCGGAGGTGGTCGACCACCCCCGGGAGCCTGCCCTCCGGGTCGACCGGCTCCCTCCAGCAGAAGCGGCCGACGATCCCGCACATCGTCCCCTCAGCCCACCTTCCGCGAGGACTCTCTCGGCACGCTGGACACGCCCTCCGCCCACCATTCGTGCCGAACGCGGTAGACGCGCCGGTCGCCTTGTCCGTAGTGCACGCGGACGAGGATCTCGGCGAGCACGCCGGTCAAGGTGATCTGGAGCCGGCGAGGAGCAACATGACCGACATGAGGAACCAGCCGCTATGGCTCGCGCACCGTGGGGATCTGGGTGATCCACGCATAGACCACGAGGAAGGAGAGGATCGCACCCCCGGTCCCGAAGGCGAGCAGGGCCACGCTGCCGAAGGCCCGCATGGGCCGGTCCAGGTAGCGGCTGAGGAAGAGGAGGACGATCAGGTCGAGGAAGACCCCCTGCGAGCGGCCGAGGCCGTACTTGCTCTCTCCCGCCGGGCGCTCGATGTTCTCGATGGGGATCTCGGCGATGCGCGCCCCCGACGGCGTGCCCCAGCACCGGGACGTAGCGATGGAACTCGCCGAAGAGCCGGATCTCCTTGGCCAGGTCCGCCCGGTAGGCGCGGAACGTGGTCCCGAAGTCGTGCAGGCGGAGGCCCGAGATCCGCTGAATCAGAAGGTTGGCGGCGCGCGAGGGCCAGCGACGCACGATCCCTTCCGCGCGCGTGATGCCGCCAGCCGCAGACCATGTCGTAGCCTTCCTCGAGCTTGCTCGAGGAAGCGCGGGATCTCCTCCGGGAAGTGCTGGAGGTCGGCGTCGAGGGTGACGAGAATCTCGCCGCGAGCCGCGTCGAGGCCGGCCTGGAGGGCAGCGGTCTGCCCGTAGTTGCGAGCGAGGTCGACGATGCGCAGGCGCGGCTCGCCCGCCAGACAAAGCTTCATCGTCTCCAGGGAGGCGTCCCGGCTCCCGTCGTTCACGAGGACGATCTCGAAGGCGTACCGGTCCTCCACGGGGAGCGACGGCCGCGGCTACGCGGCGCACGAACTCCTCGACCACGGCCGCCTCGTTGTAGACGGGCGCGATGACGCTGACGAGCGTCTTCATGAGCTCAGGCCGCCCGGCTCGCGGTGGCGACGACCACGTCTCCGAGCTGCAGATAGATCGACCGATCCTTGAAGGGGTTGGCCAGGAAGCGCCCCGAGGACACGGCGGCGCCCAGGAGACCCCGGGGATGCAGATAGCGAAGGCGGTCGAAGACGTAGCGAATGCGGTAGCGGTGGCCGAGCGAGCCCATCCGTATCACCGAGTAGCCGGCCCGCTCCAGGGCCCGGCGCAGGTTCGCGCGCGAGAAGACCGTGATGTGCTGGACCGGATCGAGGTAGTGCCAGCGGCGTCCCATCACCCGGGCGGTGACGCTGCCCGCATCGGGGGTGGAGAGAAAGAGCCGCCCGCCGGGTCGCAGCACGCGGCGGATCTGCTCGAGGGCGGCCAGGGGATCCGCGAGGTGCTCCACCACGTCCCAGGAGGTCGCCGCGTCGAACGATCCCTCCGGAATCCCCGCGTCGTAGACGGAGGCCACGGTGCTGCGCACCCCGAAGTGCTCTCCCGCCCACGCCACCGCGGCCGCGCTCAGGTCGAAGCCGCTCGCGTCGTAGTGCTCCTGCGCCACCTTCAGGAAGTGACCGAAGTTCGAGCCGGCGTCGAGGAGGCGCGCCCCCGGAGCGAGATCGTGCCGGACCCAGTCCAGCTTGAGGCGCGAGTTGGCCAGGTTGCTTTCGTGGTCCATGTAGTAGCCGTCGTTGCCGTCGGCCGCAAACACGTTCTCTTCCGCCTCGTAGATGGAGACGCCCCTCTCGTTCGTGGCAATGCCTTCCGGAACGACCACCAGCCCGCAGGCGGGACAGCGCGTGAAGTGGCGGGACGCCTTGGCGAACCAGGGGCGGAGAGCCGCGCCACAAAGCAGGCAGGAACTCGCGCGCGCGGGAAGCGCGCCGCCGTCGACCGATGGCTTCGCCAGCGTGGGTACCGTCGACGCCAGACTCCCTCCTCCCGGGTCGTGAGCAGACAGGCTTGCCGCCGCCCTGCTCGGTCTTTTCCACGCTGCCCGGGACAGATCATGTTAGGGTGGCTTCGCGGCTTCGGTCAACACCGCCTCCCTCGCTCGTCCCGCGATTACGGCGCGGACGGGGCGGTGGTCAGCGCCAGGACACGCCAAGACCCCACCAGATCGCGTGCCACAGGAAGTGATGGGCGTGTCTCTCCATCGGAGCGGTGCGGCGACGAGATAGGAGAGTCCCGCAGCAGCAATCACGAGGACCCGTGCTCACCCGGACGTTCCACCGTCCGTTTCGCGACGGTCGGCGACCGTGAAATCGATGACCTGGAAGGCCCGAGCCCCGCTCCCCCCGGTGCCCGCGGTCCCCGTGAACGTGAAATCGATCTTGAGCTTCTCGCCCGGATCGAGGACCAGCTCTCGCTGGAAGAGGGTCTCGCCGTTGGCGAGGGTGAGGGTGTCCTGGAAGCGGTCGCTCGCGACGAGAAGGACTCCGCCCTCGGGCGCACCCGGTCGTAGCCGCGAGCGGAGGACCACGCGCCTCGGCGTGCCCTGGGTGTTCTTGAGCACCAGCCGTCCCCGGAGGCCACACCACCGCCAGGAGTGAGCTCCGTCGTCTTCCTCATCGTCGAAGCCATCTCCCCAGCGGGGTACGAGGGGCACGGTGAGCACGCGCGCGCGGTCCGCCGCCACCGCATCGGGGCCCAGGCTCGCTTCGAGGTCCTGCCTGAAGCGGACGAGGCTCAGAAAGACGATCCGACCATCCGCCCGAATCAGGGGAACGCTTCGCGCCACCCCGGCGAGATCCGCCTCCGGGTTCAATTCCGGGTTGCGGTAGCCGAAGCGATCGATCCAGATTCCGGAAAAGCCGGCGAGGGCGAGGTCTGGAACCAGCTCCCGCGGCGGCAGCCGCGCCATCTCCCGTTGCCAGTTGCCCTCGTGACCGGTGATCTCACCCCAGCTCCAGCGCAGGAAACGGGAGTGCACATAGGCACGGGCATGATCGTAGACGACCATCGGCGGCCGGCTTCCGTCCACGGGAACGCCGGTGTGCGGAAGCTGGAAGACCATCCCTCCCGGGGGCATGACGGATTCCACCTTGGCCACGAAGGCGCGGTCGCGCTCGAACGCGGCCGCGTTGTCGGCATAAGCTCCCGTGAGGAGAGCGGGCGCGGCCTGATCGAGTACGGCGGCGCAGAGCGCCACCACCCCCCCTGCCCGCATCGCCCACGCCCATCCTGCACCTCGGCCCGCCGCCTTCGCATGCAGCCCGTCCAGCACCCGGCCCACCGCCAGGAAGCTGAAGAAGGCCACGAAGACCACCATCCGGCCGTAGGCCCTGATGTCGGGAGCCACGAACACGCTGAACAGGGTGCCGAACCCGCCGGGATGCGCCAGCAGCAGCGTGCCCAGCGTGAGTGCGGCCGCCGGGCCCAGCGCGGGCCGCGCCCCCGCGAAGCCGCCGGCGATCGAGGCGATCGAGAAGCCGAGCAGGAGCAGCAACCCGACGCTGGCCACGCTGCCCAGCCTCGTGCCGGCGTTCTCGCCATCGTTCGGGAAGGCGGTCTCCAACTCGGCGGCCGCGCGCCGGGCGGGGCCGAGCGGATGGTCGGAGATGGGGGTGAGCATCTGCCGGATCCGGAGGCCGTAGACTTCCGCCTCCCCGGCGGTCTTGTAGCGGATCTGGGGGTTGGTCCCGTGCTTCCACCAGTACCGGAAGCTCGGGGCAAGGCTGGTCGCCGAGGCGAGCACGAGCACGGCCACGGCGGTCAGGGCGAGGCGCGGCCCCTGCCCTCGCCTCGTTCCCACCCATCCGATGGCTCCCGCCAGCAAGAGGAGTGCGCAGGAGAAGAAGCTGTAGTAGACGTAGCTCAGCCCCTGGAGCCCACACGCCACGAGGAGCAGCGCCCGTTCTCCCCGGGCTTGACCGTCGGGAGCTCCTTCCGCTATGCGAAGGCACAGCAGCGCGATGAGCGGGATGAAGTGGTACGCGAGCGGCAGGTGCGCGATGTTGTGCACGAAGGTGTAGGGGAGCACGGCGTAGAGCACGCCCAGGCCGAAGGCAGGCCCACGGCCCAGATGCAGGCGACGGAACGCGAAGCTTGCGGTCACGCCCGTGGCCACCACCGACAGGAGCCAATAGAAGTTGACCGCCGCCCCCGGGGTCTTGAGCAGCGTGGCGAGGATGCGGAGAACGCTGAAGTCGAGCGGCATCCCCATCGGCCAGTCCGCGAAGTCGGTGCCGAAGGGCATTCCGAGTCGCCGGAAGGGCCCGAGCAGACCGTCCTCGGAGATGGCCTTCACGACCGCGGTCCAGAAGAGGGAGTCGCCCGCGATGATGAAAGGGACGCGGAGGTCCTTGGTCCAGAGCCGGAGCGTGACGAAGAGGGCCACGAGGACGGCCCCCGCCTCCGCGGCGTAGAAGCCGGCTTCCCTCAGCCGCGTCACGTCAGGCGTGGTCCGCGAGCACGGCGAGGACCGTCCCCGCGTCCACCTGCTCGCCCTCGCGCACCCGGACCTCGGCCACGCGGCCGCGACGCGGGGCCGTGACCTGGTGCTCCATCTTCATGGCCTCGAGCACGACCAGGATCGCCCCCGCTTCCACCTCGCTGCCCGCGTCCGCGGTCACGCGCAGGATGCGGCCGGGGAGGGGCGCGCGCAGGGAGCCCGTGTCCGCCTCCTCGGCGGGGGCGGGGAAGCGAGGGATCTCGCGCAGCGCGGAATGGCCGAGGGGGCTGTCCACGTAGCACACGCCGTCCACCGCGTGCACCTCGTAGTGCCGCCGGACGCCCGCCACCTCCAGGTCGACCGCCCCGTCCGCGCCGAGGCGGGCGCGCGCGAGCAGCGGCTCCTCGCCTTCCAGGTGGAGGAGGACCCGGTCGCGGGCGAAGCGGTAGGCCACCTCGATGCGGCCGCGCCGGCCCTCGAACGCCGTGCGCTGCGGCGGCGACGGGTTGTTGCGCCAGCCCGAGGGCAGGAAGGAGAGGGCGCGGGCTCGCCGGCGACGGTCCTCGGCGGCGCCGAGGGCGGCGGCCGCCGCGTGGAGACGCTCCGTCTCCGGCGGCTCGGCGAGCGCACCCACCACCTCGGGAGGGTGGCGCTCCAGGAACTGGTTGTCCGTCCTCCCTTCCAGGAACTCGGGGTGGCGCAGGATGGCGAGGAGGAGGTCGCGGTTGCTCACGAGCCCGTGCAGCCGCATGTCCGATACCGCGGCGGCCAGGCGCGAGGCCGCCTCCGCGCGCGTGGGGGCGTGGGCGACCAGCTTCGCGAGCAGGGAGTCGTAGTGAGGGCCGACGATCGAGCCGTCGGCGATGCCCGCGTCGACGCGGAGCCCGGGACCGGCGGGCACCCGGAAGCGGTGGACGGTCCCGGTGGAGGGAAGGAAGTCCCGGGCCGGGTCCTCGGCGTAGAGCCGCACCTCGATCGCGTGCCCGGACAGCGTGGGGGTCATGGCCTCGCGGGGGAGGACGTCGCCTTCCGCCACGTGGATCTGCAGCCGCACGAGGTCGAGCCCGGTCACCGCCTCCGTCACCGGGTGCTCGACCTGCAGCCGGGTGTTCATCTCCATGAAGAAGAAATCCCGCTGCGGCGTGAGGAGGAACTCCACCGTCCCCGCCCCCACGTAGCCCACCGCCCGCGCCGCCTCCACCGCGGCCGCGCCCAGGGCCTGCCGCAGGGGCTCGTCCACCGCCGGGGAGGGCGCCTCCTCCACGATCTTCTGGTGGCGGCGCTGGATCGAGCACTCGCGCTCGAGCAGGGAAACCACGTTCCCGTGCGCGTCGCCCATGACCTGGACCTCGACGTGGCGCGCCCCCTCGAGGTAGCGCTCGAGGAAGAGCGTGCCCTCCCCGAAGGCGGACGCCGATTCGCGGGCCGCGCTCTCGAGCGCCTCCTCGAGGTCGTCCGCCGTGCGCACGATCCGCATCCCGCGGCCGCCCCCGCCCGCCGACGCCTTGACCAGGACGGGCCAGCCCAAGCTGTCCACCGCCTCCCGCAGCTTCTTTCCCTCGAGCCCGGACGCGGCCACGCTGGGGAGGACGGGAACCCCCACCTGGGCCATGAGCAGCTTGGCTTCGAGCTTGCTCCCCATGGTGGCGATGGCCGAGGGGGAGGGGCCGATGAAGACGAGCCCGGCGTCGCGCACGGCCCGCGCGAAGGCGGCGTTCTCGGCCAGGAAGCCGTACCCGGGGTGGACGGCGTCCGCGCCCGTGCGCCGCGCCGCCTCCACGATCGCGTCTCCGCGCAGGTACGACTCCGCGGGGGTGGCCCCGCCCACGGCCACCGCCTCGTCCGCCTCCACCGCGAACGGGGACTCGCGGTCGGGCTCGGAGAAGACCGCGACCGTGCCGATGCCCAGCTCGCGGCAGGTGCGGAACACGCGGCGGGCGATCTCTCCGCGGTTCGCGACCAGCACCTTGCGGATGGTCTTCACGCGGGGTCCGGGGAGGTTGGCGCCCATCACATCCTGAACACGCCGAAGCTCGAGGTGCCCCGCACTTCCGCGGAATGCGCGGCGGACAGGGAGAGCCCGAGCACGGTGCGCGTGTCGCGGGGGTCGATGATCCCGTCGTCCCAGAGGCGGGCGGTGGAGTAGAGGGCGAGCGACTCGCTCTCGATCTGCTCTTCCACCGCCTGGCGCATGGCGGCGTCGCCCTCCTCGTCGAAGCGCTTGCCCGCCGCCTTCGCCGCGGCGCGGGAGACGAGGGAGAGGACGCCCGCGAGCTGCTGGGGACCCATGACCGCGGTCTTGTGGTTGGGCCAGGTGAAGAGGAAGCGCGGGTCGTAGGCGCGACCGCACATCCCGTAGTTCCCCGCCCCGTAGGAGCCCCCGGCCATGAGCGTGATGTGGGGAACCGTGCTGTTGCTCACCGCGTTGATCATCCGCGCCCCGTCCTTGATGATCCCCCGCTGCTCGTAGGCCTTGCCCACCATGTAGCCGGTGGTGTTCTGGATGAAGAGGAGGGGGACGTCCTGGCGGTTCGCGAGCTGGATGAACTGGGCGGCCTTGTTCGACTCCTCGGAGAAAAGGACGCCGTTGTTGGCGAGGATTCCCACCGGGAAGCCGTGGATCTCCGCCCACCCCGTGACCAGCGCGGGCCCGTAGAGGGCCTTCCACTCGTCGAAGCGCGAGCCGTCCACGATGCGGGCGATCACTTCGCGGATCTCGAAGGGAACCCGGAGGTCGAGGGAGGGGACGCCCAGGAGCTCGTCGGGATCGTGGAGAGGGGGATCGCCGGGACCGGAGGGGCCCGGGCCCCGCTTGCGCCAGTTGAGACGGGACAGGATCTCCCGGCCCCGGCGCAGGCAGTCGGGCTCGTCGCGGGCCAGGAACTCGCTCAACCCCGAGACGCGGGAGTGCATGAGCGCGCCCCCCAGCTCCTCCTCGTCCGCCTCCTCTCCGGTGGCCATCTTCACGAGGGGCGGTCCCCCGAGAAACACCTTGGCTCCGCCTTCGACCATCACCGTGTAGTCGCACATGGCGGGGAGATAGGCCCCGCCCGCGGTGGAGTTCCCGAAGACGAGGGCCACGGTGGGGATCCCCGCCGCCGAGAGCTGGGTGAGGTTCTTGAAGACGGCCCCTCCGGGAATGAAGATCTCGGCCTGCCGGGCGAGGTCGGCTCCGCCCGATTCCACGAGGTTGACCAGGGGCAGGCGGTTATGGCGGGCGATCTCCATCGCCCGGAGCGTCTTGGTGAGCGTGTAGGGGTTCGTGGCCCCGCCGCGCACCGTGGGATCGCTGGCGCTCACCACGCACTCCACTCCGGAGACGACGCCCACTCCGGTCACGACCGCCGCCCCCACCTCGTACTCGGTGCCGTTCGCGGCCAGGGGCGACAGCTCGAGGAAGGGAGAATCGCGGTCGAGCAGCAGCTCGATCCGCTCGCGCGGCAAGAGCTTACCCCGGGCCCGGTGGCGGGAGACATACTTCTCGCCCCCGCCCGCCCGCGCCTTCTCGAGAAGCGCGTCGATCTCGACCAGGCGAGCGAGCATTCCTTCCCGGTTCGCCTGGAAGGCCGCCGAGCGGGTTTCGATGCGAGTGGGAAGCACACCCATGAACGGACCATTCTAGCGTGCGCGGCGAACGGCCCTGGCGGCAGTAGTGACGCCGGCCACAATCGTGCTCCCCCCGGGACCTTCGCCGAGCCTGCTAAGATCCGGGCGGATGCCCGAGCCCGGTAACGCTTCGGCCGCGAGGCAGGACGTGCTGGAGGTCTCCCTCGTGGTGCCCGTCTACCAGGGCGAGCGCACGCTCGAGGCCCTCGTCCGCGAGGTCGAGCCCCTGACCGCCGTCCAGTCGACTCCGCAGGGCCGCGCCTTCCGCGTGGCCGAGCTGCTCCTGGTCCACGACGGGGCGCTCGACGGCTCCGCCCGCGTGATGACGGAGGCGGCCGCGCGCTTTCCCTTCGTGCGTCCCCTCTGGCTCTCCCGCAATTTCGGCCAGCACCCCGCCACCCTCGCGGGCATGGCCAGCACGACCTCGCCCTGGGTGGTCACCCTCGACGAAGATGGCCAGCAGGACCCGCGCGACGTGGGTCGTCTCCTCGACGAGGCGATCTCCAGCGGGGCGCAGCTCGTCTACGCTCGTCCCGCCAACGAGCCCCCCCACGGCTTCCTGCGCAACCTCGGCAGCTCGCTCGCCAAGTGGATCTTCGTGAACGTGCTGGGGAGCCGGACGCTCGGCGCCTTCAACAGCTTCCGCCTGGTCGACGGCGCGATCGCGCGCGGCGTGGCGGCCTATTGCGGGGCGGACGTCTACCTGGACGTCGCCCTCTCCTGGGTGGTGAGCGGAGCGCGCCACTGCCCGGTGACGCTGCGGGGGGAGCGCGGGCGCCGCTCCGGCTATACCTTCCGTCGCCTGCTCCACCACTTCTGGCAGCTCGTGCTCACCTCCGGCACCCGGCCCCTCCGCCTCATCGCCTTCCTGGGCCTCTTCTCCATCGTGGCCGCGTTTGTCATCAGCGCCGTCGTGGTCTACGCCCGCCTCAGCCACCAGATCCCCGTGCAAGGCTGGACCTCGATGATCATCGTGATCTCGTTCTTCGCCGGCCTCATCCTCGTCTCGCTGGGCGTGATCGCGGAGTACCTGGGGGTGGCGGTGTCCATGGCCATGGGGAAGCCTCCCTACCTGATCGTGTCGCGTCCCCCGCGCCGTCCTTCCCCGCCGTGACGACACTCGCCTGGGTGGTCGGACGGGGCGGGCTGCTGGGTTCGCACGTGGAAGCGGCCTTGAGGGGGCAAGAAACGTGGGAGTTGTTCAGGGCTGCCCCCTTCGCGTGGGCGAACCTCGACCGGCTGCGAAAGGAGATGGACGCGGCGGCCGCGGCGTACCGGGGCGAAGCTCGTAACCACGCGAAGGGGGCAGTGTTTTGGTGCGCCGGCTCCGGTGTCGTGGGCGCTTCCGCCGCCGCCCTCGCCGCGGAGACGGAGTCGTTCGAGTATTTCCTGTCGCGCCTCGACGGGGGGGAGCGGTTCTTCCTCGCCAGCTCGGCGGGCGGGATCTGGGCCGGCTCTCCCGACCGGCCCATCACGGAGGATTCCCCACCGCGGCCGATCTCCCTCTACGGCGTCGCCCAGCTCGACAAGGAAGCGACGCTCGTGCGCTGGGCCGAGCGTCGTCCCACGGTCTCGACGCTCGTGGGCCGGCTTTCCAACCTCTACGGCCCGGGCCAGGCCCTGGCCAAGCCACAGGGCCTCGTCTCCCACCTCACGCGCTCCCTCCTCCACGGGCGGCCCGCCCACGTGTTCGTCCCCCTGGACACGATTCGGGACTACCTGTTCGTCGAGGACGCGGCGCGGGCGATCGTGCGAGGCGTGGAGCGGCTGGACCGGGAAGCGGCCGGTGGTCCGCAACATGTCCTGAAGGTCTTCGCGTCCGAGCAGGCCACCACGGTCGGAGAGCTGCTCGGAGCCTTCCGTCGCACCGCCAAGCGACCCCTGAAGGTGGTGACCGGCCTCCGCGCGGTAGCGAGCCAGCAGCCGGCCTGCCTGCACTTCCGCTCCACCGTGTGGAGCGACGAGCCTCCCCCCGCCCCTACCGGGCTCGTGGAAGGGATCGACCGGGTCTTCCGCCACGAGCTCGCGCTCTATCAGGCGGGCGCGCTCCCGCCGCCCAGCTAGACGGTGTTGTGCGGGCGGAGCTCAAGCGCTAGTCTTCACCCTCCGAATGGCGACGGCATCGGGAGGCGAGTCGGTCACCTCATCGTGCCCCGTATGCGGCTCCCGTGACGTTCGTCGCTGGTACGCTGCCGATCTGAAGGACGCTGACCAGGTATCGTTCTCCTACACGTTCAGCCCTCACCACCGCCGGACCTTTCCGGTTCTTCGCTGCCGAGCCTGCACCCATGCCTACTGCTTCCCGATCCCCGAGAACATCGCCCGGCACTACCGCGACGTGATCGATGAGGAATACCTTCGTCACGAAGCCTCGAGGACCCTGTCCGCGGAGGCGGTGCTCGGAATCGTGCGATCCCGCGCGCCGGCCCGGCGCCTGCTCGACGTGGGCTGCGCCACCGGAGACCTGCTGGTGGCGGCGAAGCGCCTGGGCTTCGAAGCCGAGGGCCTCGAGCTTTCCGATTGGTCAGCGGGGATCGCGCGCGCGCGGGGCTTCGAGGTGTACCGGGAATACCTGGAAACCCTCGCCCAGCGCTCACCGGGGGCCTATGACCTGATCACCCTGATGGGCGTCATCGAGCACTTCTCGTCGCCGCGGGCCGAGCTGGCCCATCTGAGCCGTCTGCTGGTGCCGGGCGGTATGCTCGCGATCTGGACCGGGGACGTCGACTCGATCCTGAGCCGGATCCTCGGGAGGAGGTGGTGGTACTGGCAAGGCCAGCATATCCAGTACTTCACCCACCGGAGCCTCACCCGGCTGGTGGCCGGGGTCGGGCTCGACGTCGTGGCGACGCGACTCTTCCCCTTCGCGGCGACGATGGAAACGATTGCCAACTCGCTGCGCCGATATCGTCCGCACAAGGTGCTGACGTGGCTCGTGCGGCCGTTGTTCGCGCTGAAGCCGGTCTGGTTCTTGCGTCTTCCCGGCGAAATGCTCCTTCTCGCGGAGCGCCCTCTCCCCCGCTGAGTCACCCGCGGCGAGCCCCGGGTGCGCGACATCATGTATCCTGTTGCCGGTGGTCAACGCTTGCCGATGGCGCGGGCCGGCCAGCCTGCTCCTGCTCCTGGGTCTTGGTTGTCGAAGGGAACCGGCCGAGACCTACCGAGACGTCGTGGTCGACTACTCGGACAAGTCCCTCGAGCTCGTGGCCGGCCTCGACGTGACGCAGGTCTTCAGGCCCAACCACCACGACCTGACGGCGGTGGCGATCATGATGTCGAACCCGGGCGGCCGCGCCCGTGACTGCGATGTCGTCTTCCGCCTCCGGGCGAAGGACTCCACGACCGACATCATCGTGCGGAAGATCGGCTGTGCCGACGTGCCCGAAGAGGGGTGGGTGCGCTTCGACTTCCCGCCGCTGGTGGCGTCCGAGTGGTGGCGACTGGTGTTTTCGATCGCGTCCCCGAATGGCCGCCCCGGACACGCCCCCCTTGTCTTCATGGCGTCGGTTCCCGGCATCTACGCGGATGGCAAGCTGCGCATCAACAACGAGGTGGTGTCCGGCGCGCTCCAGTTCACGAGCTTCCACCGCTGAAGGAAGAGAAGGGCGTGACCGCGTTGGCGTCCCCCGCCGCCGGTCGCGACCCGGGGCGGGACGTGGCGGTCCCCGTGCCCTTCTTCGCCGTGGTCTTGCTCCTCTTCGCCTCCACCGCTGTCCGCCTCCCGGGGTCCCTCCTCTACCCCTCGTTCTGGGCCGAAGACTGCACGGTGTTCTTCCGCGACAGCGTGGAGATGGGGTCGGCGGCAATTCTCACTCCCCTCTTCGGGTCGCACCTCCTGCTCATCCGGCTCATCGCCTTTCTGGCTTCGTTCCTCCCGACGCTCTGGGCTCCCGCCCTGTTTGCCCTCAGTGCGGGTCTGCTCGCGAGCGTGAGCCTGGCTCTCTTCTCCCGGGCCGGCTTTCGCTGGCTCCTCCCCGACGACCGTGTGCGGTTGCTCCTGTGTTGGCTCTTCTCCCTCGCCCCCGGGACCAACGAGTCATACTTCGCCCTCTCCCCGGGGACCTACGCGGTCGTCTGCGGGCTGCTCTTCCTGATCCTCGAGCGTGACGGGGCGGGCCGGTGGCAGATGGGGGTCGGGCGAGCGCTCCTCGTGTCGTTCCTGTGGTTCTCGGTGGCGCAGGGGCTGGTCCTGGCCGCGCCCATCGCGTACCTCTTCTGGCGCACCCGCAACCGGAACTACCTCCTCTGTCTGGCGACCTTTGCCGCCGCGGTCCTCCTGAACCTGACGTCGGAGAACTCATTTCGGCCGGAGCATCCGCCCGGGGCCGGCGCGCTCGCCCGCGTCTATTTCGAGAACCTGGCGATCCGCCTGGGCTTCATCCCCCTGCTGCCACAGCGCTGGTTCGGCTTCGTGCGCGCGCTGGGGAACGCCCCCTTCCTCCTGCTCTCGATCGTCCTGCTCGGGGGCTACGTGGGGAAGGTCGTGAAGGAGCGTGTGCTGGACGCGGAAGGAGCGCACGCCCTCGCGGTCGCGGTGCTGAGCGCCATGGCCCTGTTTCCCTTGACCGCCCTCTCCCGGAGCTACGGGCTCCCGATGTTGGGCCGGCCGCAGGTCTATCTGGCGGGACGGGCCGCCCTCGTCCCGTCGGTGCTGGCGCTGCTCCTCCTCTGGCTGTGGCTGGCCCGTCCCCGTGGAAAAGGACTGCCGCGGCTCGCCGCGACCGGGCTCCTGGCCTGGTCTACGTTTTGCGTCCTGTTCGAGCCGCTCTACCAGACGCCCGGTCCGTTCCGTCCCTTCGTCTGGGAGTGGCCGGTGCAGGCGGCGACGATCGACGAGGCGCTGCGGGCGCGGCGGTCCGGCCTTCTTCGCGAGCCCGTCGTCCTCGGCAGCATAAGCTGCCGACCCGAGTCTCCGCTCTGGAAGATCACCGGGCTCACCATTGCTCCGGAAGGGGGAGCTAGTTCCTCTGGGCCGCCACCACCGCGTAGGTGAAGAGGTCTCGCGGCCCGAAGGAGTAGCGGATCACGCGGAAACCCGCGGACTCGAAGAGCCCGGTCACGTGGCGTCGGGAGCGGACGCGGGTGATCTCCCCCGGATGGAACTTCACGTCCTTCTTCCGAAGGACGTTTCGGAACACCCAGACCAGGCCCTTGAAGAAGAGGACGCTCAGGCCGAACTCCGGTGGCCAGAAGACGAGGACCCGCCCCTCGGGCCGGAGCACGCGGTGGAACTCGTCGAGGATGCGGCCGGATCTCCTCCTCGGTGAAGTGCTCCATGACCCCGAGGTTGTAGACCCCGTCCACGGTCTCCGTCGGGGAGGGGGATCTCGAAGATGCTGCCGTGGAGGGTCTGGCCGTGCCCACGGTTGACCTTCTTGTACAGCCGAAGCGCGTTCAGGGATATGTCGAGCCCCGTGATCGAAACCTCGTGGCGGATGTCGGCGTCCACCTGTCCGCCGCCGCAGCCCGCGTGCAGCACCCGCGCGCCCGGGGTGAAGTAGCGGCGCACGAATCGGTTCAGGGACGGGCGGATGATCCACTTCCGGTAGAAGGCGGCCACGGCGTCGTAGAGCAAGCCCCCGGCGCCCGTCTTCTGGCCGTCCCAGTAGTCGTCCCAGCCCTGGTCGTCGCGGAGCAGGGCATTCGTCGACCGGCCGCCTCGACCTCCTCGCCGACCTCGAACTTCTCCGGGTTGAAGAGCGCCTTGAAGCAGGTCGCAAAGAGGAGCCGCACGCTGTTGCGCACCTCCCGGAGGCTCATCTTCGAGCTGCCGTAGGTGCGCTTGGGCAGGGGGACCGGAACTTCCGCGATCCGGAAGCGGTTCCGATGGAGCACGTACAGGCTCTCGAAGAAGAACGAGTAGCCACGGGAGACGACCACCTCGAACAGATGCCGCGGGATCATGTCCAGCCGGTAGCAGCGGAAGGCGTTGGTGGCGTCGTAGGGCATCCGGAGCAACCCCCGCGTGAGCAGGTGGCCGATCCGGGTGAGCGCCTTGCGCCAGGGGTTCCATCCGGCCAGGCTGCTCTTGAGGAGGTACCGCGAGCCCACCACCACATCCGCGCCCCGCGCTGCCTCCGCCAGGAGGTCGGGGATGTAGCGTGGCTCGTGAGTGAAGTCTCCGTCCATGGTCACGAGGAGGGAATAGCCGTGGTCGTAGGCCCAGCGCAGGCCGTGCGCATGGGCGCTGCCGACTCCCAGCTTGCCGGGCCGGTGCAGCACATGGACGGCGGGCGAGCTCTCGGGCGAGGGCGTCCAGCAGCTCGCCCGTCCCGTCCGGCGAGCTGTCGTCGACGAAGAGGACGTCCAGGTCGAGGTTCAGGCCGAGGACCTCGCGGCAGAGCCTCTCCGCGTTCGCTCTCTCGTTGTAGGTCGCGATGAGGACGAGGGAACGGTCCAATCAGCCCCCCACGATCTCGATCTCGGGGAGCGGGAAGATCATCTTGCCGCCCGACGCGAGGAATGCCGCTTCCCGGGCCAGGATCCCCTCCTTGAAGTGCCAGGGCAGGACCAGGAAGTAGTCCGCCCTCATGGCCCGGGCCTCTTCCTCGGAGACGATCGGAATGCCCGTGCCCGGCGTGTAGCAGCCGAACTTGTCGGGGTTGACCTCCGCGATGGCCGGGATCTCCCGCTCCGTGAAGCCGCAGAACTGGAGAAGCACGTTCCCCTTGGTGGAGGCCCCGTAGCCGAGGATTCGCTTGCCGTCGTCGTTGAGGGCGCGCACGAGCCGCTGCAGGTTGGCCCGGTGCTCGTACACCCGTTCCTCGAACTGACGGAAGGGTCGCGGCGTGTGGAGACCCATCCGCTCCTCCTGGCCGAGCAGCCACTCGATCACCGGCTCGTTGCCCGCCCGGGGAGACCGCGCGGGGACGGCGGTCACCGCGAAGCTGCCCCCGTTGACCGCGTTCATCTGCACGTCCAGGAGGCGCAGACCGCAGTCTTCGAGCAGCCGCTTCACGGGGCGGAGGGAGTAGTACTCCAGGTGCTCGTGGCAGATCGTGTCGTAGGAGTTCATGCGCAGCATGGAGGGCATGTAGCTCTGCTCGAAGTGCCAGACCCCGTCGTCGCTCAGGATCGCCGCTACGTCCCGGAAGAAGTCCTGCGGGGCCTCGAGGTCGTAGCACATGGCGATGGAGGTGACGATCCTGGCTCGCGCGTCGCCGTAGCGGGCCCGGAACGCATCGGCCGAGAAGAAGTCGGGGATGAGGTCTATCCCGTCGCCGTAGTAGCTCTTGAACTTGACGCCCGTGGGGTCGATGCCCACCCGGCGCAGGTCCGGGCGAGCGTAGGCCTTGAGAAGCGTGGCGTCGTTGCTCCCGATGTCCACCACCAGGTCTCCGGGATCGAGGGGGACGGAGGCGCTGCAGCTGGCGCACCTTTGCGGTGAGGTGGCGAACCATGGACTGGTTCAGGCCGGACCGATAGCCGTAGTTCGCTCCGTACATCTCCTCGGGATCATAGGAGTGGCTGAGCTGCAGGAGCCCGCTGTCCGGACACCAGACGAGCTCGAGAGGACCCTCGCTGAGGCTGGCCTCGCGCGTCCGGGGGAAGACTCCGGTGAGCTTCTGGGTGCCCAGGCTCAGGACCGGGACGAGGTTGGGGCTGCCGCTGATGCGGCAACCGGTGATCTTGCGGGTCATGGGAGCTCTTCCTCGAGCGGCCGCCGATCCAAGCCGCAGGCGGCCGGTGGGAGACTGCCCGGGCGCAGTCTAGCGTCTCGTCACACCGCCAACAACTCGGTCTCCGTCGCCCGCCGGCACGGGGAGCTCGAGGTACGCATCGGCCCGGGACTCGGCCACGATGGACGCGAAGTAGAGGAGGTCGCGCTCGCCTTCGCGGTCGAGCCCGGCCGTGACGAGCTCGAGCCGATGCCGGCCCGGCGCGAGATCCGCGCGCAGCACCCCCCAGTTCCCTCGTCGCGGCCCAAGCACCTCCTGACCGTCCACGAGCACGCGGGGGACACGCTCGGCGAGGCCCCGGGCCGCGAGCACCAGCAGGTGGGGGCCGCCGGCGTCGACCTCGAACGGCACCGCCCGGCCCTCGTCGTCGGCGGCTTCGAAGCGGGCGAGCCCGGGGAGGGTGGGCGGCGGCGTGCGCACCAGCCTGTGCAAGCCTTCGCCCACCGCCGTCGGCCAGCCGTAGCTCTCCTGGACCGCGGGCAGGTACTCGCCGAAGGGTTTGCCGGAGGCTACGGCGAAGTCGATGCGGTAGGCGGGCAGGAGCGCCGCGCGCAAGCGGGGCTCGCGCAGGGTCACGAGGTCGGACGGCGGATCGAGCGGCTCCGTGCAGGCGCGCCGCCCGAGGTGGTAGTCGTAGGCGGGGTAGCCCGGGAAGAGGAAGCAGAAGAGGGCGAGGCGGTTGTAGTAGCGCTCCCTGAGCAGCAGGTATCGGTAGTCGGGGAGGAAGCCTGGCCGCGCGCTGTAGTTGAAGACGAGCGCGTCCTGGGTCAGTCCGATCGGGTAGTGGAACTCGGGGGGGTTCAGGAGCCTTCGACCGGTCGCCTCTGCCGTCGTCACTTCGCGCACGCGTCGCAGGTAGTCCGCGGTGTCCTCCACCACGACGCGCTCGGTCGCGTAGATCCGCTCGCCGCCCGCGAATCGAGCCAGGTTGGCGACCATCACCGCCACGAACCAGGCCCCGAGGGCAAGCCTCGCGGGGCGCGGGCCGTACTGCAGTCCTTGGGCGGCGAGAAGGGCGAGGGGGAAGAGCAGGTGGATGGCGAAGCGGTACGGGTGGTTGCCCCAGTTCCAGAGGTGGTTGTAGGCGAGCAGGAGCGTGGTCGCCAGGACCACGATCAGGAAGAGCACGAGCCGGCGGTCCGGCGCCCGCGCGATCGCGACGCTCGCCGCCGCCACGTAGGCCGCGTAGAAAGCGAGGAGGGCCACAAAGGGGATGCTCGTCGCGCTCGCCTCTTCGGCGATGCTCGCGAGGCCGGAGGCTCCCCGCAGAAGGGCGAGGGCATAGGGAGCAACGACGAGCGTGGCCGCTCCATAGCCCCAGACGTAGGGGCGCCGGTCCCGGTCGGTCAGGAACGCGAGGGCAATGAGGGTGACGGCAAGGATGGCCAGCACGCGGACCGAGAGCGGAGGGCCGAGAACGGCTCGCACCGCGAACCCGAGGATGACGAGAAACGGCACCGCTCGCCCCGACACCCGCTTCGAAGCAGACGACTCACGGAAGCGCCGGACGGTCAGCCACGCGACCTGTACGAGGCCCACGTTCAGCAAGGTGAGGGTGTGGACGTGGGCGAGGAGACCCGTGAGGATCCCGAAGCCGAGAGCCCGCCGCGGGGTGAACTCCTCGAAGGCGAGGTAGAACAAGCCCAGCGTGGGGAGGAAGAGCACCCATCCCAGCGACTGCGCGGTGCCCAGCGACACGGTGTGGAACGGGGTGTGCAGCACGCGCTCGAGCTCACCGACGTCGAGTCCGGGCACGAGACGGGGAATGCCCGAGCTCACGCCGAGGGAAACGAGGAGCGCCGCAAGGAGCGCGCCCGTCCCGTCCCCGCGGAGCGCGCGCACCGTCGCGAAGACCGCGAGGAAGAGAAACGAGCCGAGGAGCGGACCGTAGAGAACGGCCTGCACCGTCATGGGCGGCCAACCGAACGGGGCGCTCAGGGCGTTGAGGATCGCGTCGGAGAGGTAGTTGTAGAAGGTCGGGAACTCGCCGGTGAAGCCGTCGGTGAGGTAGCGGTGGGGCGGCAGGACCCACCACTTGCCGTAGGTCGAGAGCGACGGACCCTCGCCGGCGAGGCGGATCGGCCAGGTGAGCCCCCGGCGCCACGCGAGCCCGAGGAAAGGGCGGGTATAGAGGAGGGCGATCCCGGCAGCGATGGCCAGCGCGGCCAGGGTGGCCCACCTTTCGCTCGTGCGGGGCTCGCCCGACGGCCCGCTCAACGCCGCTTCCAGATCTCCCATCCCGCTTCCGTGCCCGCCCGCTCAAAGTGGCGGGAAAGATCCTCGCGCACCCGATCGTAGAAAGCCGCGCAGTACGAGGCGTCGTACACGATGGTCCCCGGCGCGTCGAAGTACACCTCGCGCGCACCCGAGCTCACGATGTAGCCGAGGACGCGCTCGTAGTCGCGCCGGGTGGTCGCCTGCCAGCAGAAATCGACCACGGGCAGATCCGGGAAGGCGCCGGTCAGCTTGGGGATGAGGTAGGAGTCGGTCGTGAGGTAGACGGGTCGGGAACCGGAGTGGGTGGCCAGGAAGCGCGCCCGCGTTTCCAGCTCCGATGCGGCGGGATCGGCGAAGAAGGCGCCGCTCAGGAGGCGGGCCCCATCCGGAAGCCGGCCCTGCAGTGCGGGTCCCAGGGCTTCGTGCACCTGACGGTATCCCTTGGCGGCGCCGAAGGCGAGGCTCGGCAGCACCACGAAGAGGAGGACGGCCATCGTCGCCGCCCAGCCCGGCCCCACCACCCGGCGCCGCACTCGCTGCTCGGCGAACCGAAGGAGGTCGACGAGCAGCACCCCGTAGAGGAGGAAGTAGCTCGAGAGATTCCAGGGATCCGGGCGATTCGCGTAGTAGGCGAACCAGACGACCAGCATCGTCGCCGCCGCGGCGCGGAAGGCGGTCCGTGGCCCGCGGGGCGCCGGCCCGCCGAAGGCCGTGACCAGGAGCACGAACACCGCATGGGCGAGCATCACGAGCGGCAGGGGGTCGGCAGTGAGGGGGAACCCGCTGAAACCGCCGGAGGCGGTGAAAGCGGCGTTGGCGAGGAGACGGGGCAGGTGGCGGGGGTCGAGGGGAGCGCCGAGGGCGACGGGAACCAGGGCCAGCGCCGAGAGGAGGGCAAGGAGGAAGCCGAGGGAGAAGACACCGCCGGCCCGGAGGCGCTGGCCGGGCGGTTCCTCCCGCCGGAGCAGGCCAAAGCGCACGCAGGCATAGGCGACGGCTCCCGCCATGACCGCCACGCCGGACTCGAAGTTCAGGAGCACCGCGAGGCCGCTCGCGATCCCCAGAAGGAGGAGCGTCCGCCGCCGCGGGACACGACCCAGGAAGGCGAAGGCAGCGAGGGCGAGGGCCATCCCGATCGTGCGCCAGGGCGTCTGATTGGGGAAGCGGAGGGCCTTGTGGGCGAAATGGTACCAGGGCAGCACGGTGAGGAGGGCGAGCAGCGCGGGAAGAGAGCGTCCCCGGGCGTGGCGGAGGAATACGACGGCCGCGAGCACGAGGTAGAGCGTCTGCAGAAACAGCAGCAGCCGCACCCACGCCCCGAGGTCGAGCGGGCCGTACCTGCGCTCGAAGCCGCCGACGAGGACGCTGAGAAGGAGCCCGTAGTCCGGACGCACGTCGGCGAAGAGCGCCCGGCCGGCCCCCAGGAGGTCCGCCGGCGCCACCACTACCGCGTAGTGCGCCTCGCTGAAGGCCACCACCCACCAGGGGATCGCGGTGTAGTCCGGGGGATGGAGGAAGCCGGGAAGAGTCGAGACACCGAGGAGGACGAAGACCACGATGAGCAAGCCCCGGCGGGACCAGCCCGTCGAGAGCGGCCGGCTCCAGATGATGAAGAGCAGAAGAACGGCGAGCCCGCCCAGGTAGGCGGCGGCCCGCGGCCCGGGAAGCTGGTAGCCGGCGAAGCCGGCGGTCAGGACGACGAGCCAGGCGGGCCACGATCCGGGCTCCCACCGCACGCCCCCGCGCAGGCCGCCGAAAGCGAGGGAGGCCGTGGCCACGGCCACCGCGAGATGGGCCAGGCTCTGCCCGCGGGCGTCGAAGAAGTGCTTGATCGTCGAGAGATGGGTGCACGCCTCGAGCGGACCGTAGAAGGGCTCCACCCGGAAGTCGAGGGCAAATCGCACGGGTCGCCGGAGCACGGCGTAGGTCGCGAACACCACGACCCCGAGGAGGAGCGTCGCGATCGTTGCGGCGAGGGCGGCCGCGGCCGGGGCTCGCTCCTCTCGCCAAGTGAGGCGGGCGACCCTCACCGCCGACCCCGGTGCTGCACGGGCCCGCATGTTAGCAGACGACCTTGCCGTGACCCCGCGATTCCACTATGTTTGGTGATTCGTGCCATTCGAGAGCGCCAAAGAGGCTCCCGCCCCCTCCGCCCGCGTCACCGTGGTGTTCCTTCTCTATCGGGCGGAGCGCGAAGCGCCGGAGCTCGTGAAAGCCCTCCTCGGCCAGCGCCATCCGGATGTGGAGCGCCCGGCCGATTGGCTGGCCGCGCTGTTCATGGACGACGCGTCTGGCGACGAGACGGCGCGCGCGGTCCGGGCCGCGCTCGAGGCCGCGGGTTCGCCTCCCCACTGCCGGTTGGTGGTCAACGAGCAGAACCTCGGCCTCGCGGCCACGCTCAACAAGGCCTTCGGGCTTGCGCAGACCCCCTTCGTGCTGACCTGCCATCTCGACTGCCGCTTCGGCCGCGACGATTACGTGGCCTCCATGCTCCGTCTTCTCGAGGGTCGGCCGAACGTGGCCGCCATCACCGGGAGGCCCGCGCTGCGCGACGCGCGCGACATGCCATTCGTGGAGAAGCTGAACGTGGTGACCAACCTGCAGGATGTCCTCCCCGCGGCTACGAACGAGGAGCTCGTGCCGGTGGGCTTTGCGGAGGGTCGCTGTGATGCCTTCCGGCTCCAGGCCCTCCGAGAGGTCGGCTTCTACGACACCACGCTGCGCACGGCCGGGGAGGATCAGGTGCTGGCGGCCAAGCTCAGGGCCCGGGGTTACGAAGTGTGCCAGGCCCCGCACCTCACCTACTTCCTTTCGGTCTCCGGCGAGCAGGATACGGTGCTGCGCCTGGCCCGGCACCAGTGGCTTTTCGGTCTGGCCCACCCCTACATCCTGCTGCGCACGCGCGGGACCGACGCGGGCGTGGCCTCCGGCAAGGCGGGGAGCAACCGCCGGGCCCGGGCGCTGCTCAGGCTCCTGCAGGTGGCCTCCACCATGGTCCTCGTGGGCGTTCTCGCCGCCCTCGTCTTCGGCCATCCGCTCCTCGCCGTCGGGCTGCTGGGCCTGGTGGCGGCGGCAAAGGGCGCGCTCTTTGCGCGCCATCTCCGCCTCATCCGCTTCTCGGCCGGAGAGCACCTCGCCTTCTGGCTCGTGCAGCCGGCTCTCGACGCGGCCTACACGGTCGGACTCGCCCAGGGAATCGTGCGGGCGATGAGGGGGGCCGGGGGGCGGCCCATCGGATGAGGGCCTTCCGCTGCCTCGTCTGTGCGGGAAGCGACGCGCAGCTCGTCTACGCGGGCTGCGCCGACTACTACCTGGGTACGCCGTTCCGCGTGGACTACCACCGCTGTCGGGCCTGCGGCCTCCTGCAGCAGCACCCGGTCCCGAAGGACGTGTCCGCCTTCTACGAGGACTACCCGATCCACACGAAGAAGTCGCGGCTCTACGACGCGCTGCGCTGGCTGGTGATGGGCGGGCTCTACTACGACGCGCGCCACCATCCCCCCGGCACTCACATCGTGGACTACGGCTGCGGGGACGGCAGCTACCTGGAGACGCAGCGGGGGAGCGGCTACGACCTGACCGGTTATGAGGGGGACGCGGCCCAGGCAGGACGCCTCACGGAACGGATCGGCCTTCCCGTCCATCATTCGCTCGACGCGCTCTTCGCGGCAGTGGACGGGAAGGCCGATGTCGTGACCATGCACTTCGTGGTCGAGCACCTCACGGATCTCCCGGCGGGATTCGAGACGGCCCGGCGGCTGCTCAAGCCGGACGGCATCTTCTATTTCGTGGTGCCCCACGAGGACTCGCTGGAGGCGCGCCTCTTCGGCCGGAAGTGGCACAACCTGGACCCGCCCCGGCACGTCAGCTTCCCGGAAGCCCCGCACGTGCAGCGCCTGGCGGACGAACACGGCCTGCGCCTGGAGAAGCACGCGCCCGTCCCCTTCCCCAACGGCTTCGCGGCCAGCATCCCCGTCGTGCTGAGCGGCCGCTTCCGTTTCCCGCTCTTCGCCCTCGCCCTTCCCCTGGGCCTCGTCTTCTCGCGGCTCGCGCCCACCGGGACTCGCGCCTACTGGCTGCGCCGATTGCCATGAGCGACCCCGGGGTCGGGCGGGGAATGCTCCGCGCCCGGTAGCGGTATCCTTCCCGAGGCACGATCCATGCGACCCTGGCTCCTCGCGGGCGCGCTCACCCTGCTCATCGCCCCGGCCGCGGCCGATCGGCGGCCGCTTGCGACGGGAAAAGCCACCGCGATCACGGAGGACTCCGGGCCCGTGTTCCGACTCAGCGAAGGCGCGGCCGAAACGGAAGCGGTCACGAAGATCGCCCGGCCGCCGGCCGAGCCGCTCGAAGGGGCCGCCCTCGAGCGCGTGCTCGACCGTCTTCCCGCGTTCCCGGCGACCGAAGGGGAAGAGCAGGCCTTCGCCCTCCGCGAGAGCTCGCTGCCTCCGCCCCGCACCGGGCGCACCGTCGCCGCCCCGTTTCCCCCGCCCGCGGGCGAGGCCCGCCCCCGACCGCCCTGCTTCGAGACCTCTCGAAGTGCGCCGCCGGTCGCCGGATGGCGACGTGCCCCTCGCTCCGAGCCTGAGCGTGACGTTCTCGCAGCCGATGGTCGCGGTCACCTCCCACGAATCGCTGCAGGGCCAGTCGCCGCCCGTGCGGCTCTCGCCCGAGCCCTCCGGGCATTGGCGCTGGGTGGGAACGCAGACGCTCCTCTTCGAGCCCGATGGCCGCTTCCCCATGGCCACCGACTACCGTGCGGAGGTGCCGTCGGGCACCCGCTCCGCCACCGGAGGCGTGCTCGCCGGCGTGGTGGCCTGGACGTTCTCCACCCCCGCACCGTCCCTGGTCGAGAAGCAGCCGCTCGACCGGCCCGTCCGGCGCGATGCCGTCCTCTTCGCCGCCTTCGACCAGAAGATCGAGCCGGAGGCCGTGCTGGCCACCATCCGTCTCACCACGGCCGGCGCGCTCCTCCCCGTACGCCGCGCCACGGACGCGGAGATCGAAGCAGACGAGGACGCGCGACGACTCGTCGCGGGTGCTCCGGCCGGACGATGGCTGGCGTTCCGACCCGAGGCGCCCCTGCCCGCGGACGCGCCGGTGACGGTGACGATCGGTCCGGGCACGCCCTCGGCGGAAGGACCAAAGAAGACGACGGCCGCTCAAACCTGGAGCTACCGGACGTTCGGCCCCCTGCGCGTCAAGGCTCACCATTGCGGCTGGGGCGGCGAGTGTTTTCCCCTCATGCCATGGCAGATCGAGTTCTCGAATCCCCTCGACGCCAAGGCCTTCCGCAAGGAGATGGTGCGCATCGAGCCGGCGCTGCCCGGCTTCAAGGCGGACGTGTACGGAAACCAGGTCGGCATCCGGGCCGCGTCCAAGGGGCGCACCACCTACAGCGTCACCCTGGGCCCCGAGATCGCCGACATCTTCGGCCAGACGTTGGAGCCGACGGGCCCCCTCACCTTCGCGGTAGGGGCCGCTCCCGAGAATCTCTTCGCCCCCGGCGGGAGCTTCGCCGTCCTCGATCCCGCGGGCGGCCCCCGCTTCTCCGTCTTCAGCACCAACCACGAGACGCTCCGCGTGCGGGCGTGGGCGGTGCGGCCGGAGGACTGGCCGACCTGGCTCGCCTACCTGCGCGAAGCGCAGCAGGGCAAGCCCTCCTCGCCCCGGGGGCAGGAGGTCTTCGACCGCACCGTGCGCGTCGCGGGCGACCCCGACGAGATGGTGGAAACGAGGATCGACCTCTCCCCGGCGCTGCCGGGGGCCCACGGCCACGTCGCGCTCGTGGTCGAGCCGACGCGGCCCCCGAAAGAAGCGTGGCGCCGGCAGGCGGTGCGCGTGTGGGTGCAGGCCACCTCGATCGGGCTCGACGCCTTCGTGGACGACGAGTCGCTCCTCGCCTGGGCCAGCTCTCTCAAGGACGGACGGCCCCTCGGGGGAGCGACGGTGCAGCTCCTTCCTTCCGGCCCCACCGCCTCCACCGCCTCCGACGGCCTCGCCACCCTCCCCCTGCCCGCGTCCACGGGCGGCGTGCTCGTGGCCCGCGTGGGCGACGACGTCGCCTTCCTTCCGGAGAACACGTCCTTCTGGGGAGGCGACTCGAGCTGGCGGCGGCAGGAGCGAAGGGACGCCCTGCGTTTCTACGTCTTCGACGACCGCCGGATGTACCGGCCAGGCGAGACCGTCCGCGTCAAGGGCTGGGCCCGGCTCCTGGGCGCGGGACCGCACGGCGATGTCGGCCCCGCCGGCATTCGCGAGAGCGAATACACGCTCCGGGACTCGCGCGGCAACGAGGTGGCCAGGGGCAAGGCCGCCCTCAACGCCCTCGGCGGTTTCGAGCTGACGCTCGCCCTTCCCGCCACCATGAACCTCGGGACGGCCACGTTGCAGCTGGCCGCCGCCGGCTCCCTCCACCAACACACCTTCGAGGTGCAGGAGTTCCGCCGCCCGGAGTTCGAGGTCACGGCGAGCGCGAGCGAGGGCCCGCACTTCGTGGGCGGCCAGGCCACGGTCACCGCCGCCGCCGCCTACTACGCGGGGGGCGCGCTGCCGGGCGCGCCTCTGTCCTGGCGCGTGACCGCGAGCCTGGGCTCCTTCATCCCGCCCAACCGCGACGACTGGTCGTTCGGGGAGTGGGTCCCCTGGTGGGAGCCTCCGGGACGCCGTGAGCCCGAGCGCGTGGAGAGCTTCGCCGCCCAGACCGACGCCTCCGGCCGCCATCGGCTGCGCATCGACTTCGAGCGCGGCCTGCCGCCCCGCGTGCGCCAGGTACGGGCCGAGGCGAGCGTCACCGACGTCAACCGGCAGGCCTGGACCGCTTCCGCGAGCCTCCTCGTCCACCCCGCCGCGCTCTACGTGGGCCTGCGGAGCGAGCGGCTCTTCGTGGAGAAGGGCCAGCCCCTGCGGATCGAAGCGATCGTGACCGACCTCGACGGGCGCGCGGTCTCCGGCCGCAAGGTCACCGTGGTCGCCGAGCGCCTGGAGTGGGAGCAGGAAGCGGGGGAATGGAAGGAGAAAGCCGTGGAGCCGCAGACCTGCCCTCTCGTCTCCACGACCGAGGCGGCGCGCTGCACCTTCAAGACGTCGGAGGGCGGGCCCTACCGCGTCACCGCCCGCGTGGACGACGATGCCCAGCGCACGAACGAGACCCGCCTCCGCCTGTGGGTGGCCGGCGGCAAGACGCCTCCGCGTCGCGAGGTCGAGCAGGAGAAGGTCACGCTCGTGCCGGACAAGAAGGAGTACCGGCCCGGCGACGTGGCGCGCATCCTCGTGCTCGCCCCGTTCGCGCCGGCCGAGGGACTCCTGACCCTGCGGCGCTCCGGCCTCCTGCGTCAGGAGCGGTTCACCATGGGCGGCGCTTCCCACACCTTGGAGGTGCGCGTCGAGGACGCTCTCGTTCCCGACGTCCACGTGCAGGTGGACCTCGTCGGGGCCGCGCCCCGGACGACCGATTCCGGCGCCGCCGATCCCAAGCTGCCCACCCGGCCGGCGTTCGCGAGCGGCGAGCTCGACCTCGCCGTGCCGCCCCATGCGCGGACGCTCGCCCTCTCCGTCACTCCCCGGGAGTCGGCCCTGCCGCCGGGGGGCGAGACGACCCTGGACGTCGCCCTCCGCGACGCCTCCGGGCAGCCGGTGGAGGGCGGCGAGGTGGCGGTGGTGATCGTGGACGAGTCCGTGCTCGCCCTCACCGGCTACCGCCTGCCCGATCCGCTCGACGTCTTCTACTCGCCGCGCGACAGCGGAGTGCGCGATCACCACCTGCGGGCGAGCGTCCTCCTGGGGCGGCCCGAGGACTTGTCCCTCGAGCTCGAGAGGAGTGGAGGGGGCGCGCCGCAGATGAGGGAGTCGATCGCGGTGATGGCCGCACCTGCGGCCCCTCCCGCCGAAGGGGCGATGCGAATGAGCGCCTCTCTTGCCAAGAATCAGCAGGAGGCGGCTCCCCTCGCCCTCCGCACCGACTTCGCCGCCCTCGCCCTCTTCGCGGCCAGCCTTCCCACCGACGCCTCCGGCCACGCGAGTGTCAAGGTCAAGCTCCCGGACAGCTTGACCCGCTATCGCGTGACGGCGGTGGCCGCGGCGGGGGCGAAGCAGTTCGGAAAAGGCGAGTCCACGATCACCGCCCGCCTGCCGGTCATGGTCCGCCCCTCGCCCCCGCGGTTCCTGAACTTCGGCGACCGGTTCGAGCTGCCGGTCGTGGTCCAGAACCAGACGGATACGTCTGTCTCCGTGGACGTGGGCGTGCGGGCACGCAACCTGGAGCTCGTCGCCGGTGCGGGGCGACGCGTCACGGTGCCGGCCCGGGATCGCGTCGAGGTCCGTTTCCCCGCCGCGGCCGCGCGGGCGGGACGCGCGCGCTTCCAGGTGGGCGTGGTCGCGGGCCCCTACGGCGACGCCGCGGAGCTCGCCTTCCCCGTCTGGACGCCCGCCACCACCGAAGCCTTCGCCACCTACGGCCAGATCGACCAGGGCGCGATCGTGCAGCCGGTGCAGGCCCCGCCGGGAGTGCTCCCGGGCTTCGGCGGCCTCACCGTCACCACCTCGTCCACCGCCCTCCAGGCCCTGACCGACGCCGTCCTGTATCTCGTCGCCTATCCCTTCGAGTGCGCGGAGCAGCTCTCCTCGCGGGTCCTGGCCGTGGCCGCCCTCAAGGACGTCCTCACCGCCTTCCAGGCGGAGGGCCTGCCCAGGCCGGACGAGATGGTGGCGGCGGTAAAGCGGGACATCGAAAGGCTGCGCGCGCTCCAGAACGACGATGGCGGCTTCGCCTTCTGGCGGCGCGGAGAGCCCGCCTGGCCCTACGTGAGCATCCACGCGGCCCACGCCCTGGTGCGGGCCAAGGAGAAGGGCTTCGACGTCCCGGGGCCGATGCTCGATCGGTCACGCCAGTACCTCAAGGAGATCGAGAGGAAGATCCCCGCCGACTACCCGGAGGACGTGCGACGGACGCTCGTCGCCTATGCGCTCCACGTGCGGCAGCGCCTGGGCGACCCGGACCCCGCGCGGGCGCGCGCCCTCGTTCGAGAGGTCTCTCCCGAGAAGCTCTCCTTCGAGGCCGTGGGCTGGCTGCTGGGCGTACTCCATCGTGACCCGGCCTCGCGAGCCGAGGTGCAGCGCCTGACGACCTTCCTGAACAACCGCGTGACGGAGACCGCGGGGGCCGCGCACTTCGCGGTGTCCTATGGCGACGGAGCCCACCTGCTCCTCTACTCCGACCGGCGCGCGGACGCGGTGGTGTTGGAGGCCCTCATCGCCGCGCAGCCGGCGAGCGATCTCGTCCCCAAGATCGTCGCGGGGCTGCTCGCCCACCGGACGGCGGGACGCTGGGGCAACACCCAGGAGAACGCCTTCGTCCTCCTCGCCCTCGACCGTTACTTCAACACCTACGAGAAGGCCACTCCCGACTTCCTGGCCCGAGCCTGGCTGGGCGACGCCTACGCCGGCGAGCACGCCTTCCGCGGGCGCAGCACCGACCGGCACGAGATCGCCGTCCCCATGGAATGGCTGGCCAAGACTCCCGGCCCGACCGATCTCGTCCTGGCCAAGGACGGATCGGGCCGTCTCTACTACCGCCTGGGCCTGCGTTATGCGCCGGCCAGCCTGAAGCTCGATCCCGCCGACCACGGCTTCACGGTCGAGCGTCGATACGAGGGCGCCGACGACAAGGACGACGTGCGCCGCGAAGCGGACGGGACCTGGCACGTGCGCGCGGGCTCGAGGGTGCGGGTGCGCCTCACCCTGGTGGCGGCCGCGCGGCGTTACCACGTCGCCCTCGTCGATCCCCTTCCCGCCGGCCTCGAGCCGATGAACCCCGCCCTCGCGGTCACGGGCACCCTGCCCCTGGATCGCCCGGACGAGGTCGCAGTGGTGGGCGCGTCCGGCCTGGGCGGACCTCGCCACCCCGGCGCCTGGTGGTGGTGGACGCGCCCGTGGTTCGAGCACCAGAACCTCCGCGACGAGCGCGTCGAAGCCTTCTCTTCCCTGCTCTGGGAGGGCGTCTGGGAATACGCCTACGTGGCCCGCGCCACCACGCCCGGCACGTTCGTCGTCCCGCCCCCCAAGGCGGAGGAGATGTACGCCCCGGAGACGTTCGGCCGTGGGGGCACCGACCGCCTCGTCGTCGAATGAGCCCCACCACCACCCGGTGAGTGCCCTCCAGGGCTGCCCGTTCGCGAGGCCACTCAATTGGGCAGCAACACTCAATCGGGCGCACCTCCCCGAGGAGACTCCCGCTCCCCCCTTCCGGGAAGACGTTCCAATCCAAAGTCTTTGAGCCGTCGCCTGCGCCTTGCCCTCGTCGAGAAGCTCCTCCGAGCCCCGCTCTGCGCCTCCGGATTCGCTAGCGTGGGTTACGATTGGCCAGTTGTGGTGATTAAGTGTTCTGCGGACAATAAGGGGATCGTGAGCCGCAAGACGCTTTGCGTCGTAGTCGGCGTCGTCTTTCTCGGGTGCGTAGGCCCATTCTCCGAAGACTTCGAGTCTCACTACGCGGACGTTGTCGCCGCGCGGCGGGACGGGGCCTTCGATCGTGGATGGCTTCCGGCCATTGTTCCCGATGACGCTACCGACATCTGGGAGATGCACAACACCGACACTAATCTCACCTGGGCGTGCTTTTCGACGCCGCAAGGTCCCGCCAGCACTCGCGCACTGCTGGAAAAGCACGGTGCCAGGCGTGTCAGCGGGCCGATCAGCGACGGGCCGGGAGGGCTCTTCGGCGCCCGCAAGTGGTGGCCGACCTCTATGGCTGCGACCCAGCTCGAGGCGTACCAGTGGAAGGAGAACTCTCGCTTCACCCTGTTAGTCGGAGTTGAACCGGTTGCCCGAAGAGTATGCTTTCATCGTTCAGAGGAGTAGGAGCGAGCCGCAGAACAACCAGATGCAGCCGACGGCGCCGAGCTAGGATGGAGCGCCGCGGCTGATCTGGGTGTTCGCCGGGCAACTCAGCTATTTCGCTTCGCGATAGAAAGTCAGGTAGGGTCATGAAGAAGATACTCTTGTCCACGCTCCTCGTTCCCGCGCTGTTCTTCGGCTTCGAGCGCGTATCAGCGACTCAAACAGTGACCGAGCAAACCCAATCCGAGGAAGACAACAACAGGCCTCAACTGGTTGCGCTCAAGTCCGGTGAACCGATTGAACTTGCCTACGACGCGGGGATGGCGAGGTTCTTAGTTTCCAGCGAGGAGACCCATGGGGCGTGGTCGCTTGTCGAGTTAAAGGAGATGCCTGCCTACCACACGAATGTGCACCGCCACAATTATACGGACGAAGCGTTCTATGTGCTGGAGGGGGTGTTGACCGTCAGCATTGGCGGCAGTCTTTCTGAATACCCAGCCGGTTCGTATGTCTTGATCCCGCGCGGGACACCGCACGCACAAGGAAACGGCGGGAGAGTTCCCGCCAGGATCTTGCTGACAATGACGCCGGGCGGCTTCGAGCGCTCTTTTAAAGACAGGGTTGAGCTTTTCAAGACGGCGAAGCCCGCTGACCCCGACTTCAGGAAAAAGCGTAAAGAGAATGCGGCGAGGGGGAACTATGACGTAGAGTTTCTGGCCGATTGGGAGCTTCCGAAATAAAGCGGGCGCGCCGTCGAACAAATGGATGCAGCTGACGAGGGAACCTCCCTCGATAAAGTAGACACTTCCGGTTAACAACCAGGAGGTGTGGATGGCGGCACGGCTAAGTGCCAAGAGGCTTCCGCTCTACAGCCTCGAGTTCAAGCAGAAGGCGGTAAGACTCACGCGAGTACCAGGGATGGAGGTCCAGGCGGTGGCGGAGGCGTTGGACATTCACCCCGTGATGCTGTCGCGATGGAGACAGGAAGCGCGTGAGGGACGGCTTCGCGGATCGGTGCCAAGACCGCGAATTCCGAAGAGGGTGGTTCGTGAGATCAAACGCCTGCAGGAGCTGGAGCGGGCGCACCGGCTTCTGCAGGAGGAGCACGAACTCCTAAGAAAAGCCATCCGGTTCTGTTCCGAACAAAGAGCGACATCTTCCGTTTCATTGAAGGGCAACGGGAGACGTTCACGGTAAGCCGTCTGTGCGCGCTCTATGAAGTGACCCGGGCGGGCTACTACGCCTGGCGAGACCGGGAAGAGAGCGCGCACCGGAAACAGGACCGGAAGCTCGTGGCGGAGATTCGGGCGACCTTCGAGCGAAGCGGTGGGACCTATGGGAGTCCGCGGGTGCATCGGGAGCTCGCCGGGCGTGGGTTCTCAGTGAGCAGGAGGCGCGTGGAGCGCTTGATGCGGGCGGCCGGAAATGAGGGCGCGCGTGGTCCGGGTCTACAAAGCCAATCCTGGTCTGCACCGGTTCTATGGTCAGCACCCCAACCGCCTGTGGACGACGCCTGCGCAGAAGGCGAACCAGATCTGGGTCGGGGACGTGACGTACCTGCGAGTGGGGCGGCGGTGGCGTTTCCTTGCGGTGGTCATGGACCAGTATCGCGGCGTCTGCTCGGTTGGAGCCTGGCCCCCGTGCGAAACACCGAACTGACGCGAGCGGCTTTCGACCACGCGGTCAGACACCGCCGCCCCCGGCGTGGGCTGATCTTTCACAGCGACCGAGGCAGCGAGTATGCGGGGGCATCCTTTCGCGACCGGCTCCTGTCCCTGGGAGTGCGTCAGAGCATGACCCGCGGAGGCACACCTGGCGACAACGCCCACGCCGAGTCCTTCTTCCACTCCATGAAGGCCGACGTGGTGCACGGTGTGGCATTCCTTAACGATCGGCAGCTGCGTCGCTGCCTGCGGGCCTATGTGCGGTACTACAACCACCAACGGCTGCACTCCTCGCTCGGCTACCGCTCGCCGGTTGCCTACGAGAGGCAGGTCGCGTAGAAAATGAGGTGTCTACAAAATCGAGGGAAGATCCCGAAGCCCGCCAAGGCTAGAAGGCCGCGGTCTTCGCAGCTCGGTGTTCGACCGACATCATTGGCGGCGTACGCGAGCGAGAGGCGGGGCGCAGGAGGGAGTTGCATGAGACGAGCGGTGCCGGCATACGGAGCCATTGTCGTTGTGCTGCTCGCGTCGGCAGCGGTCTCGAGCGCGGACCAGCAGCAGGATGAAGCGGCGATTCGGAGCGTTCAAGTGCGACAGGCCGAGGCCTGGAATCGCCACGACGCAGCCGCGTACGCGCGTCTGTTCACGAACGACGGAGACGTTGTCAACGTGGTTGGGTGGTGGTGGAAAGGTCAGGCCGAAATCGAGGCCAAGCTGAAGCAAGCGTTCACCTTCGTCTTCGCGGAGAGCAGGCTCACGGTAACTGAGGTTAGCGTGAAGTTCCTGTCGCCAGACATCGCCGTTGCGCACGTGTCATGGTCGATGATGGGGGCCAAGACTCCTCCGAATATCCCCGAGCCGCGTCAGGGTATTCAGACGCAGGTCCTGCAGCGGCGCGCTGGCGCATGGCTAATTTCAGCGTTCCAGAACACTAACGTGATACCAGAGGTGCCGTTTCCTCCCGGGCCACCGGCGGGCATGAAGCCGTAGCATGGGCCTGCGGTGCGGTCGAACAAGGAGTATCTGGACTCCCCCGTCAAGGGGGTGACGTCAGGCCATAGTCGTCCTCGTCGTCCCTAGTTGAGCCCTGGCTGCGGCCGGTCTCCCCTGACGTCGAAACAGGACTCGGACTGCAAACGTATCTTCGGCCTCCGCCTGAGCCGTGCGCGCGCCAATCCACCCCACGCGGAATCGATGGATGGATCCCAGAAGCTGCTGGACACCGACTTCACGGGAACCGGCCGAAGGTCGGAGTTGCGGTAGGCCTTCAGGATTCCTTTCGCGTCCGCACGGTCCGTCTTGTTCCGCGTGACGTAGGGTCGCACCTGGGACCGGGGAGCCTGGGCGAAGAAGCCCTCGACCTCGCCGCGCGAAAGGCGTCGGTGAAGCTTGACCCGGCCCGGTTCTTCGGACACCGCCAGCTCGAAAACAGCCTTTGCCACATCCACCGCGACGACGGTATGCTTTTCCAGGGACTCTTCCTTTTCCCGTCAAAGGGCGGCTCTGGCACATGATGCCTACTGAGACGCAAGGGGGAGTCCATTCGATCAATGAACCTGACGAGGTCCGCGCCGGCAACAGGAACCGCGGCCCTCGCAGGTTATCCCCGGTGTTGGGCCGACGCAGTCACGATTAGCAAGGAGAGGGTCATGAGGGCAGCGGTTCTTCTCCTGTCCCTGGTGCTCGCCACGCCTGTGTCTGGGTCGCGAGAAGACGCGGATCGCGTCCGCGGCGTGATCGAACGTCACAATGCGAATGCGGTGCGGTGGTATGCGGCTGGTGACGTCGATTCGCTCGTCTCCATCTTTGCCGAGGACGCATGGCAGATGCCACCCAATAATCCTGCGTTGGTTGGTCGAGAAGCCATTCGCACGTATTGGCGGGAGGCGCTCGCGTGGGGCAAGTGGGACTTCAAGCTTCAAGTGCAAAAGGTCGACGTTTCGGGCCCCCTCGCGGTGGAGCGCGGCAAGTACATCCTCAAGTTCACAGCGGGCCCGGGGGCGCCACCTGGCATGCCGTCGTTCGAGGATCGCGGCAACTACCTGGTCCATTGGAGGCGCGAGCCCGATGGTCAATGGCGGCTAGCCGCTGATGCGCCGGTCAGCGAAGTGCCCATGCAACCGCCGGCCAGCCCCGCAGTCCGATGAAGCGACCCAACGACCAGAGGCAGCTGACGGCGCCGGCGCAAGCGATCGGGCGCCGCACCTGATCTGGGGTGTTCGGTCGACCCTGGGCTGGCTCGTGTTGATCGATATCGGCGCTCCATGATGAGCACCTGTCCTCTCGGTGCAGCGATCGCGGCAAGCGCGTTTGTCGCCGCGTGCGGCGGCGGTTCGCCGACGGCGTCCACCGCTGCGTCCAGCCTGCCGCTTGTCTTCGAGACGGCGACCATGCGCTATTACCACGAGCCTGGCGACACGATCGACATCACCCGCCAGGAAGCGTTCAACGCGTGGGCGATCCAGCGGCTCGGCATCGTGCTCCCGCAGAAGGTCGAGTACCGCAAGTATCCTTCCCGCGAAGCGATGGGACGCTACACCGGGAACGGCAATACCAACGGCTTCGCGGAGCCGTCACTCTGGCGCTTTCACACGATCTGGCCGTTCGACAACCACGAGGTCGTGCACGTCTACACCGCGGTCGTCGGCCGGCCATCCGATTTCTTCAACGAAGGGATCGCCGTCTCGTTCCAGACGGATCCGGCACGCGGCGATTTCACTGTGCGCTTCGGCCACCCGAGCTCGAGCGACGGTCAGCAGGTACACGACGCCTGTCGCGAGTACCTGCGCAGCGGTTCGCTGCCGCTGCCGGTGAGCAGCTACGTGACAACGTCCGGCTTTCGCGGGATCTCGGAACAGCTGCTCGGCTACCAGACCGCGGGTTCGTTCGTCCTGCACCTGACGGAGCGCTTTAGACTGGCGCCGGTGCTCCGCTTCTTTCAGACGAGCAACCCCGAGGACACGCTGCCCGTTATTCGTGCGCGCATCCAGGACGTATTCGGTGTCTCGCTGGACGAGATAGAAAGCAGCTGGCTCGCGATGCTGCGCGCCGGGTGAACGCGAACGGCAGCGCGCTGTTGCCAGGGCTCATGGAGGGGGCGGCCGAACAACCGGATGAAGCTGACCGCGCAAGCGACGAAGCCTCGCCGCTGATCCGGGTGTTCGGCGGGCCAGAGGGCAGGGTCGCATGGGCACAGCGAGCCAAGGACAAGCCGGCGTCAGGTTGCAGAGCAGGCACTGAGGCACGATGGCACTAGTGGTCGGAGCCCTTCTCGCATTCGCGGTGGGGCTGTTTGCCACGGTTTCCGGGCTGGATCGTGATCGCGCTTTTTATCCGACCGTGGCGATTGTGATCGCCTCCTACTATTGTCTGTTTGCCGTCATGGGAGCATCAACGCGTGCGCTTGTTCTCGAGTCGCTGGTCGCTGGAGCCTTCTTTGCCCTAGCAATATTCGGCTCTTGTTCGTCGCTTTGGGTTGTGGTGATTGCGCTAGGTGCACACGGTGTTTTCGATCTTACGCATGGCACAGTCCGCGAGAGGCGCCGATGGAGCTTGATCCGGCCTGGCTCCTCGGACACCGCGAGCTCGAAAACAGCCTTTGCCACGTTTACGGCAACGACGATATGCTTTTCCACGGACTCCCTCCTTTTCCCTTCCAAGGGGCGGCTCTGGCACATGATGCCGACTGAGACCCAAGGGGGAGTCCATTCGATCAATGAACCTGACGAGGTCCGCGCCGGCAACGGGAACCGCGGCTCTCGCAGGTTATCCCCGGTGTTCGGCCGACCCAGAGGGGACCCACCAGGACAGCCCACGGCTGTAGCATTCGCGGGTGAAGTTCGAGTGGGAGCCGCAGAAGGCGGCCTTAAACCTCCTGAATCACGGCGTCTCGTTCGAGGAGGCCGCGTCCGTCTTCGGAGATCCTCTTGCCGCGACCGTCGCTGACCCCGACCACTCGACCGACGAGCGTCGTTTCATTACCATGGGAGTGACGCTCGCCCAGCGGCTCCTTGTCGTGGTCCATACGGATCGGGCGGACCGGACTCGCATCATCAGCGCTCGCGCGGCAACGCGAGGCGAAAAGAAGAAGTATGAAGAAGGTCAAGATCGAGGCCGCTGACGACGACATGCGGCCGGAGTACGACTTCAGCGGAGCCGTTCGGGGGAAGTACTACGAACGTTTTCAGCAGGGCTCAAACATCGTCCTCCTTGAACCGGACGTGTCCGCCGCATTCCCCACCTCTGCGGCCGTCAACCAGGCCCTTCGCGCGCTCGCGTCCTCGGGGCGCAAGAGCACTCGCGTAATCCGGCGACCTCCGAGTCCGCAGAGGCGGCCGAACAAGCGTATCTGGACTCCTCCGTCAAGACTGAAACGGAAACGTCGTAGGCGCTAGTTCATCGGATCTCCTCGTGATCCGGACGTGGCGCGCGATGAAGTGAGTGGCGCGAGGTCGGGACAGCAGTCGTATCTGCGGCCTCTTTGGTGGAGCCCTGAGGCTCCGGGCCATGATGGGAATGCGCGCCGGCAGAAGCCAATCGGATGACCCGGCCCTTTAGGGCCAAGCTTGTTCTCGGCTTTCTGCCGGCCGGTTCGACCTGTTGAGCCATCACTCAATCTCGGCGCTGCGTCGGGTGGGCTGAACTCATCACTATTTCAGAGGGTGTCAGGCGGCGTTGGCTACGGGGAAGGGTTCGAAGTCGCGGTCCTTCTTCCAAACGGCCCAAAGGATCCGGGCGAGCTTGTTGGCGACAGCTACGGCGGCCTTGTTATGGCCGATGGGTGTGCGAGTGGTGGAGCAGCCGATCGAGGATGGCGGCCGCGAGGACGTCATCTCCGAATACGGTGCCCCATTGGGCGACCATCTGATTGGTCGTGATGAGCATGCTGCCGCGCTCGTAGCGGCGGGCCACGAGCTGGAAGAACAGGTGCGCACTGCGCTTCTCGAAGGGCAGGTATCCCAGCTCATCGATGAGCAGCAGCTTTGGCTTGGCGAAGTAGCCGAGCTTGTCGGCGAGCTGACCTTCCGTTTCGGCTTTGGCCAGCGTCGCCAGGAGAGAGGTGGCGCTGGTGAAGAGAGTGGAATGGCCGGCCTCGACGGCGGCGCGGCCCAGGGCGATCGCGAGGTGGGTCTTGCCGACACCCGGCGGGCCGAAGACGAGCACGTTTTCCGCCTGGCTTGCGTAGCGACCGGTGGCCAGCTCTCGAACCAGCTTCGCGTCGATGGAGGGCTGAAACTTGAAGTCGAAGTCTTCGAGCGTCTTCACCGCCGGGAAGTGGGCGATCTGGATGCCCATGGCGACGCGCTTACGCTGTTTGGAGGCGACCTCCTCCTCGAGCAGACGATCCAGGAAGTCGAGATAGGTCGGTTCGTCTCGGGCCGCCGCGGAGAGAATGGCATCGAGCCGCTGCGAAACATGGCCGAGATAGAGTCTTTGCAGACGGTCAACGACGCGGGCGTGGATCAGCTCGCTCATTGCTCACCTTCCACGGCCCGCTCGTAGTCGGCCAGGCTGCGGCCGAGCGCGGCCAGCGGGCTCTGTACGCCTGCGATCACCGGTCTGCTCCGTCGCCAGATGCCGTCGAAGTGCGAACGGTCGATCACCTGGCTGTGCGGCTCGAAGGACCGGTGATGATCGGCCACCAGAGCGCTGGCGTGGAAGATCCGCACCGTGTTTGTCCCTACCTGCACCTCCACACGGTCACGAACCAGGCGGTGCGGAACGCTGTAGCGCACCGTGTCGATGTCGACGAGAGACTCGTTCGAGACCCGCCTCGTCAGCCTACGCTCCCGGACCTGGAGGGGTCGCTCCGGCAATGGCCGGAGGGCTGCGCGTTCGAGATGCTCGAAGCGGTCTGAGGGTTTCTCGTGAGTCGTCTTGTGTACCCGCCGATCGACGCGGGCAGACCAGCGTGCGAGGTGCGCCTCGAGTGCGGCGAAGCTCTCGAAGCAGCGTCCTGCGAGGCCATTTCGCTTGACGTACTTCACACCGGACTCCACCTTGCCCTTCGTCCGGGCTCGGTACGGACGGCACGCTCGTGGCGTCACCTCCCAATCTCGGCAGAACTGCAAGAAGGTCGGATTGAAGCGCACCTCACCGCTCACGTCGTCGCGGTCGGCGACCAAGGCCCGCGCGTTATCGCACAGAAGGGTGTGAGGCACCCCGCCGAAATGCTGAAACGCTTCAGCGACCCCTTCGCGCCAATCATCCTGACGCTCGCTCAGGAAGACCTTCACGAAGATCCGACGGGAGTACCCGAGCACCGCGGTCAGCACGTGGATCTTGGTCCGGAGCCCTTGCAGGCCAACCCACTTCTCCCCAAAGTCGATCTGCATCTGGTGCCCGGGCTCTGTCTCGAACCGCACCGTGGCCACCTCCGCTACGTGAAGCTCCCGACGACGCGCCGAGACCGCTCGCTGCACGGTGCGGACGCTCGCCGTGGTCCCCGCTTCCGCGAGAAGGTCCGCAACCACGACCGCATTGCCATCTGCCGTTGTGTCGAAGAGCTCAACCGCCCGAGCCACCGTCGCCTGATCGAGCTTCCGAGCGCCAGGACGCCGCTGAATCCCCGCTTCCTCCCCGCCCCGCAGGTAACGGCGAACCGTATTTCTCGAGACCTCCAGCTCTCTGGCAATTCGCTTGGCACCCCAACCCTGGGCGGCAAGACCACGTATCTGCCGCACCAACTCCGGCTCGACCATCAACACCTCCACCGTCGAGGGTGTCATGGCCTTCTCCTCCGCCTCCATCGCGCCTCCTTGAGCGCGACCAGGGGGGTCAGTTTTGGTGTCGCAAGGGGGTCAGTTTTACTGTCGCCCTACAGCCGATCTTCTTTTCCAAGCGGAGGGCCCAGGTTCGAAGACGATCCGGGCGTTCCATTCTCTTGGCGTGGAAGAGCACGGAGCGGGCTCCGTGGATCAGGAGCATACGGAGGTACACGTCTCCCCGCTTGGAAATCCGCCCCAGGCGGCGCTTCAGCGCGCTGGAGAATTCGCGTGGCGTCAGACCCAGGTAGCTCGACAAGTGGCGAGCAGAGGGAAAGCGGTGGATGTCGCCAACGAGGGCGACGAATGCGGTGGCGATGAGGAGACCAATGCCGGGGATGGTGCGCAGGCGCTTCACGGCCGGAAGTTGTCGGGCCAACAGCTCGAGCTGATTCTCCGTGCCCTTGATTCTCTTGTCTAGGACGCGAATCTCCTCACAGATCTCTGCCAAGAAGGGTCGCAGGACGTCGGGGACCGGAGAGTCGGCATCGGCGAGGACCTCGAAGACCCTCGGTAGCACGTGCCGGGGGCCGACGGGAATGAAAACTCCCAATTCCCGGAGGTGGCCGCGAAGAGAGTTGATGCGTGCTGTTCTCTCGCCCATCCACCCTGCCCGCAGCCGGTGCAGAGTGGTGAGGATCTGCTGGGCGACGGTCTTCACCGGCACCGATCGGATGTCCGCATTCCGATACGCCTCCAACAGGGCTTTCGCATCGGCCCGGTCGGTCTTGTTCCTCCTCACGTAAGGACGCACCTGGTGGGGAGGCAGGAGAACCACCTGATGACCCAGCTCCTGCAGGCGTCGAGCCCAGTAGTGGCTGGAGCCGCAGGCCTCCATGACCACGGTTGCTTTCGGAAGCTGCGCGAAGAAGGCCAGGAACTTGTCCCGGGTCAGCCGGGGTTCGCTGTCCACCTTGCCTGGCCAGTGGGAGATGGCGAGCTGGAAAACAGCCTTTGCCAGGTCCACCCCGACGAGCGTATTCTTCATCTCGGACTCCTCCTTCCAGTGTGTGAGCCACACGCGACTTTGGCACATCGATGCCGATCAAGTCGCAGGAGGAGTCCATCTCATCAGATGCAGCTGACGAGGTCCGCGAAGGCGAGGCGGCGCGGCCCTCGCAGCTGATCCGCAGTGTTAGGCGGCTGACACAAGCGGACCGATTCTTAAGGCTGCCATGGCGAATCCTGCGACGAAGAAGCGGAAAATCATCGTCAATATCGCAACCAGCGCAGACGGCTACATCGCTCGGCCGGACGGCGACATCCAGTGGCTGACCCGACGCCCACCTCCCAAAGGATTTTATGGAATGGGCAAGTTCATGCACTTGATCGACACGAAGTTGCTTGGCCGCAAGACCTACGACGTCAGCTTGCGGATGGGTGCGACATTCGACTCGAAGACTCGGAACTACGTGTTTTCTAGGCAGCCGTCCCCAGCATCAGTGCCGGCTGGTGTCGAATTCATCGCTGGCCGAATTGGCGTTTTCGCGAAGCGTCTGCGAGATCTGAAGGGCAAGAACATCTGGATGATGGGTGGCGGTGAGATCATTGCGTCCTTCCTGGACGAAGGCGCGATCGACGAATTCATCATCAGCGTCGTCCCGGTGTTTATAGGCGAAGGCATACCGTTGATAGCCCATCGCCACCGCGACGTGCGGCTCAGCCTGCGTTCTGTTCAGCGCTTTCCAGACGGTGTCGTCCAGCTTCACTACAACGTGGAGAGAACGACTAAGTGAGAGCAATTCCTAATTCACGACGCCTAACACGGCTTGCAGCCGACAGCGGCCGCTGTGCCATCCTGAGCCGCTGCGGCTGAAGCCTGGCGTTGTGCGGCCGTCTGGAGCGATGAAGAAGAGCGCCACGGTAGATCGCAACGGTAATCCGGTGAGGTTAGGGCACATGGTGCGCGTTATTGAGATCGCTGCATCCGTCACACGGGATCTTCCTGCGCATGAGCGGCAGGAGCTCGAACCAAATGGAGCTTGCCGGAACAGTGCGCTCAGCACCTTCGCTAAGCAGCCTTCGTGCTAGCCGCATGCCGAGCGCGCCGGACAAATGAGATGCAGCTCACAAGGTCTGCGCATCGCCAGCGGGAGCGCGGCCGTTGCAGCTGATCTCACTGTTCGGTTCGATGGGAGGGCTGGCGTGGCGACAAGCACGGATGCCGGTAGTCTGATCGCGGCGTGGCGAACGAACAACCGCGCGACGGTGTTCCTCGTCGAGAATCTACCCCCTGCCGTGTGGTCAAGCCAGGTGCCCGGCATTCCGCGGCTGACAGTAGGGATGATCGCGGCACACATCCACAACAGCCGCTGCAGCTGGATTAGGAGCCTCGGCGCTCGCCATGGAGTCAAGGTGCCGCGGCTGGTCGACCTGCGTCGAGTGCGGCCGCCAGAGCTCGTGAAGGCGTTGGCGCGGAGTAGCCAAGGAATGATACGGCTGATTGAGCTTGGCACTGCTCACGGTGGCCGCGTACCGCGGGCCACTTGGCAGAACTTCCCGACGGACCTCCATCACTTCCTGAGCTACTTTGCGGCACACGAGGGACACCACCGCGGCCAGCTATGCATGGTCGCGCGTCAACTGGGGCAGCGGCTTCCACGAAAGATCGCAGGTGGGATCTGGCAATGGACGAGACTATCCCGAGAATGAACGGGAAGCGGAGCATGGGGCTGACGCCGCAGAAATGATGCGTCTGGAGGACCGGGGGAAGATCCCGCGCCCCGCGCCAGCGTAGCGCGTCACCGCCCAATTCGGTGTTGGGCGGACCCTGTGGGACAGCCGCAGACGACGGTAGATCATCAGGGTCATTGACTCCGGCAGCCGACCAATGCCGTATTCAGGAGGCGTTCCGGAGAGACACGGTGATCGCTCGAAGGATCGTGGCGGCGGGGTTTGTGATCGGCCTCGGGACAATGGAACCATGACAACGCGTTCGCCCACAAGCCGGTCCGCGTTGGCACTGATCATAGGCTCGATGACCCTTCTGTCCGCCCAAGTGTGGTCACAGGAACAAGCCGAATCGATCTCCCCGCTGTCCGTGGGAAGCAGGATTCGCCTCGTGGCACCGACGCTTCTCAAAGGGCGACTCGAGGGGCTGGTAATGGAGATGGACGACAAGTCGCTGCTCGTCAGTGCGGACGACCGCATACCCGTGAGGGTGTCACGCCAGGCCATTACCCGGCTCGAGGTGAGCACGGGCCGCCACCGCCTCGCACTCAAGGGGATGATCATCGGCGCGGGTATCGGGGCAGCGCTCATCGGCCCCGTCTACCATAGCGACGCCAAGAGCAGCAATTGCGACAATGCTCTCGTTCCCTGCACCACATCCCTCGCCGGCGCAGAGGCCGTTGGCATCTTCGTAGGAGCCATCTATGGTGCCGGAATCGGTGCTCTGATCAAGAGCGACCGGTGGAGTGCGGTGCCGTTGGAACACGTGCGGGTGAGCTTGGGTCCAACCCGAGGACGCGGTGTGGTGCTGTCGGCGTCTGTCGTCTTCTGAGTCGTCAAACAATCCGAGGCGCAAGTACAGCCTTCGCCTTGCTTGATGGGCTCGGCCTCCGGAGCTAGGCTCCTTTCGAGGCTACGTGTGCGTCTACTCCCGTTGCGGCCCGCGGCTCGCACCGCCCCTTTCGGGCGGCCTGTCGATGGGCTTCAGCTCATTCGGTTTACCTCCTGGCTGCCATCCGAGCTACGGGGCTTGCGCCGCAGCTTGGCCGCGCTGCTGCTGGTGAGCACGGGGGCGGGCCTCGCCTCCTGCGGCAAGAGCGGGGATGAATGTCTGGCTCTGCCCTGTCCCTTGCCCATCGCGATCGAGATGGGCGTCACGGCAGTCGACGGCGGGCCGGCTGACGGAGTGACCGTTCAGGTATCTGGTGCGGCCACGGGAAGTGCCTCTTGTAGCGCGGGCACGACTATCACGACGTGCCATGTGCCGGGTATCGCCGGTACGTACACCCTGGAGGTCGCGGCGAGCGGTTTCCAGACGACGGAGCGCACCGTCACGGTCGGAGGCACAACGCCCCAATGCGGGTGCCCCACCGTCCTGAGCGTACATCTGGATGTCGTACTCAGCCGGAATCCCTGAGTTGTTCCGATCGTTTGGTGTGACCTCCCTCTTCTCCTATTCGGCTGGCTTTCATTGTGGTTGCGCCGGGTGGGCTGGCGGCAGGTCGGCATGTCCCGGCCCGCGAGCTGGCCGGCGACGGTGCTCGCCTCGATTCTCGTCGGGCTCACCTACAACGCTCTCGACATCGGCGTCATTCTTCCGCTCTTGCACCGGCTCACCGGCGAGCCCTTGGACCTGACGGAGTTCGGCTCGCTGAAGGGCAATCCCGGGATGCTGCTGCTGCTGACCGCGGCGAGTTGGCTGTCCGCCGCCTTCCCCGAAGAAATGCTCTACCGCGGCTACATCCTCAATCGACTGGCGGACGTATTGGGGCGGACGGTTGCCGGCTGGGCGGTGAGCGCGACCCTGGTCAGCCTCGTCTTTGGGCTCGCGCACCATGCCCAGGGTGTTACAGGCGTCTTGGACAATGTCCTGGCTGGCCTGTTGTTCGCGGTTCTCTACCTGGCCTCCGGCCGCAACCTGTGGCTGCCCATCCTTGTGCACGGGGTCGTCGATACGACGAGCGTCGTCCTCCTCTACTTTGGCTTCCACCCCTGACCTATGGCGACGCGTGTATCGTTGGCCATGATGGGCTCAGGGCCGACGTCGCGGATGCGCCTGAGGAAGCCATGATGGTCCTGGTCCGAGCCATCACGTACGCGACGCTGTTCACTGGTCTCGTGCTCGTCTTCCTCCCGACCCAGGTGTTGTCCGCGGCGGGCGTGGCAGCCCCGGCACGGCTCGGGGCACCTCAAATTGCCGGGATGATCGTGGGCGCCGCGGGAGGGGCGGCCGCCGTCTGGTGCATTCTTACGTTTGCCCTGGTCGGGCGCGGGACTCCGGCGCCGTTTGACCCGCCGCGGCGACTGGTGGTGCGTGGGCCCTACAGATACGTGCGCAATCCCATGTATCTCGGTGCGGCTCTTGCTCTCGCCGGCGCGGCCCTTTATTACGAGACGGGCGCCTTGTGGGCCTACGCGGGCGGGTTTCTCGTGCTGACGCACCTCCTGGTCGTGTTGTACGAGGAGCCGGCCCTGCGGCAGACCTTCGGCGAAGATTACGAGGCGTACTGCGGGCAGGTACGCCGGTGGTGGCCGACACGATGAACGACAGAAGGTGTGGCGGGCGCCTATTGAGCGTGCGACGAGCCGTCGTGGGGCACGCGTTCGACCTCCTTCACGACAGCGAGCCCTCCCGCGGGATAATCGGGCAGATACTGGCGTTCATGCGGCTTCACCTGCTGGGGATGTGAGGCAAAAGGGAGGTCCTGTGAGCACGAGTCCCCTCTCGAGCGCCGAGGCCTGGCCCGGTCTGCCGCTCGAGGCCTGGAGCGACACCTGTGCGACGCTGCACCTGTGGACACAGATCGTGGGCAAGATCCGGCTGGCCCGGAGCCCCTGGATGAATCACTGCTGGCAGGTCACGCTCTACGTCACCGCGCGGGGCTTGACCACCTCGCCGATTCCCGACGGGACGAGGACGTTCCAGATCGACTTCGACTTCATCGACCACGAGGTCACGGTCGAGTCCAGCGACGGCAGGGTGGGGTCCGTCGCCCTTCGACCCCAGTCGGTCGCGAGCTTCTACCGGCGGCTCATGACCGAGCTGGGCCGCCTCGACGTGCCCGTCAACATCAACAAGAAGCCCAACGAGGTGGCGGATCCCGTCCCCTTCGACAAGGACGAGCGGTCCCGGCCCTACGACGCGGAGTACGCCCGCCGGTTCTGGCGGGTGCTCGTCCAGGCGGACCGCGTCTTCAAGCGCTTCCGGGGCCGCTTCATCGGCAAGTGCAGCCCCGTGCACTTCTTCTGGGGGGCCCCCGATCTCGCGGTCACTCGGTTCTCGGGGCGGCGGGCGCCGACGCATCCGGGGGGCATCCCCAACCTGCCCGACGTCGTGACCCGCGACGCGTATTCGCACGAGGTCAGCAGCTGCGGATTCTGGCCGGGGGGCGGCCCCATCCCCCATCCCGCGTTCTATTCGTACGCCTACCCGGAGCCGGCGGGATTCGCGGAGGGCCGGGTCCGGCCCGAGGCCGCTTTCTACAGCCGTGACCTTCGCGAGTTCATCCTGCCCTACGACGCGGTCCGGGAGTCCGCCGACCCTGACGACACGCTCCTGGAGTTCTTGCAATCGACGTATGCCCTGGCCGCCGATCTCGGAGGCTGGGATCGCAAATCACTGGAGCAGCCCTAGCGCCCCCGCTCGACCGCGCGGCGGGCCACGGCGTCGATCAGGCCGGGGGCGAAGAGGCGCACGAAGCGCCCGACTCTCCCGCGCCAGGAGGTGATGAGCAGCCGCTGCCGCTTCTCCATGGCCTCGACCATGAGGGCCGCGCACGCCTCGGCGGTCATGATCTTCGACTCCTGGAGCGGGCTCTTCCCGAGCGGCTTGCCGTCGGGCCCGATAGCGCGCTGGTGGATGTCGGACACCACGAAGTCGGGGGCGACCATCGTGACCGCCACCCCGGTGCCCGCGAGCTCGATGCGCAGGGAGTCGAAGAACCCGAAGACCGCGTGCTTGCTGGCGGAATACCCGGTGCGCGAGGGCACGCCGGTGAGTCCGGCCACGCTGGCCACGGTGACGATCTGGCCGCGGCTCTTCTTGAGGTGGGGCAGGGCGGCGTGCGTGAGGTAGACGCAGCCCAGGTAGTTGACGCGCATCAGCCGCTCGTAGACCGAAAGGTCGTCGAGCTCGTCGAAGCGGGCGATCATCCCGATCCCCGCGTTGTTGACGAGCACGTCCAGGGCGCCGAAGCGCTCCACGGCGCGCGCGACCAGGGTGCGACAGGCCTCGGGCGAGGTCACGTCCGCGGGCGCGACCAGGGTCTCCGCCCCCCGCTCCCCGCAGGCGGCAGCCACGTTCTCGAGGGCGGCCGCGTCCCGGGCGGCGAGCACGAGCCGCGGGCGCTGGGGGGCGAGGGCCAGGCAGAGGGCCTTGCCGATGCCCGAAGAGGCCCCCGTCACCACGATCACCTTGCCGGTGTAGGCGGCCACGGTCAGAACTCCCGGGCGCGGTACGTGTCCTGGCCGCCCATCACGGTCAGAAGGACCTTCGTCTTGACGATCTGCTCGGGCGGGATCGCAGTGACGTCCGCGGAGAGCACGACGAGGTCGGCGAGCTTGCCGGGGGCGAGCGTCCCCCGCGTCCCCTCCTCGAAGCCCGCGTAGGCGGCGTCGCGCGTGAAGTGGCGGAGGGCGGCCTCCGCGGTGATCCGCTGCGCGGGCTCCCAGCCGCCCGCCGGCGTCCCCGCCGGGGTGGTGCGGGTGACCGCGCAGGCGATACCGGCCAGGACATCGGGGGGATAGATCGGCCAGTCGCTGCCGAAGGCCTGCACGACGCCGGCATCGTCGATCGTCTTGAAGGGCATGGCCCGCGACCCGCGCGGACCCAGCGTGGGCACGTAGACCTCGAGCATCCCCTTGTCGGGGAGGGCGAAGAGGGCCTGGGTGGACGCGACGACGCCCTGGGCCTTGAAGCGGGGCAGGTCCTGGAAGCGCGGGACCTCGATGTGCTCGATGCGGTAGCGGCGGGCCGGCCCGCTCGCCCGCTTTCTCGTAGGCGCGCAGCGCGAGATCGATCGCGCGGTCGCCGATCGCGTGCAGGAGGATCTGGAACTTCTCCTTGTCGTAGGCGGCCACGGTGCGGAAGAGCTCCTCCGGCGTCCAGACGAGCTCGCCCGTGCCTCCCCCCGGGTAGGGCTCGAAGAACGCGGCGGTGTGGGTCTCCACGACACCGTCGAGGAAGCCCTTGACCGCCCCCACCCGGAGCGTGGGCCCCGCGTACTTCGCGCGGAGGGCGGTGTAGCTCGCAAGCAGGTCCGATCCCGGGTCCTTCACCATGGGCAGCGCCACGTACACGCGCACCTTCAGCGCGCGCTGGGCGTCCACCGCCTCGAGCACGCCCAGGTCCTCCGGAGCGAGGTCCACCGCGTGCACGCCGGTCAGGCCCTGGGCGACGAGCCGCTCCAACCCTTTCTTGAGCGCGCGCTCCTTCTCGTCGGGCGTGTGCGGAGGGATGATGCGCCGCACCAGCTCCATCGCGGCCTCCTTGAGCGCGCCCGTGGGCTCTCCGGCCGCGTCACGGACGATCGACCCTCCGGCCGGCTCCACGGTCATGCGGTTGATGCGGGCGGCGAGGAGGGCCGTGGAGTTGGCCCAGCCGGTGTGGCCGTCGTACGACTCGAGGAAGACGGGGCGATCCGGAACCGCGGTGTCGAGCTGGACCTTCGTGGGCAGCCCTCCCGGAAAGACGGAATAGCTCCACCCCCGCCCGGTGATCCACTTCCGCTCGGGATCGGCGCGAGAGAAGGCGACGATCCGTCGCTGGACCTCCGCCAGCGTCTCCGCCCCGTCGAGGTCCACCTCCGACAGGGCGAAGCCCCCGTCCATCAGGTGGACGTGGGCGTCGATGAACCCCGGACCGAGGAAGCGTCCCTTCAGGTCCACCACGTCCGTGCCCTTGCCGGCGAGGTCCTGGATGTCGCCCGTCTTCCCCACCGCGAGGATGGTGTTGTTGCGGACGGCCAGGGCTTCGGCGCGCGGTTGCTTCGCCTCGCCCGTCCACACCCGGCCGTTGACGAAGACGCGGTCGGCCTTGGGACCGGCAGCGAAAACGGGGCTCGCCAGGGCCGCCGCCGCCAAGGCAAGGCGAGCCCACGCGGAGCGGGTGCTCACGGCCGGGATCACTCCGCGCGCTCCTTCTTGGCGAAAGCCTCGATCACGTCGGCCGCGGACCGAGCGTTTGCCGCGAGGTCGGGGTCGAGCTCCTGTGCCGCCATCTCGCGCAGGAAGTCGAGGTCCTCCGCGCGGTGCATCTCTCCCAGCTTGGTGACCGCCGCCTCCTGGACCCCCATGTTCCGATCCTTCGCCAGCCCGCGGAGGCGCGCCGCGAGCGCCGGGTCGGCGGGGGCGGCGCGGGCCCAGCCGTCGAGGGCGGCGAGGCGCACCTCGCGCACGTGCGGCGGCTCGGCGTAGGTGCGGAACACCGGTACGAGGGCCGGGTCCTCGAGCTCGACCAGGCCGAGGAGGGCGCCCAGCCGGATCGAGTCCCACCAGCGGGAGTCGCGCGCGAGCTGCGCCTTCAGGAACTCCGCGGCGCCGGGGGCGCGGAGACGGCCCAGGCCCTGCGCCGCGACCGCGACCACGTCCTCGGCCTTGTCCGTCTCCACTGCCCGCCGCAGCGCTTCCGCGGTCCCACGTCCCCCTGCTTCCCCGAGGGCGAGGGCGGCCGCTCGCCGCACGCGCGCGTCCGGGTCGCGCAGCGCGGCCTGGAGCGCCGTGCTCGAGGCTTCCCCGCCGATCGTGCCCAGAGCCCGGGCCGCCTCCTGCCGGAGGCCCCAGTGGGCCTTGGGGTCGGCGAGGACGCGGACGAGCGCCATCGACGCTTCCGCCCGGCGTGGATGGTCGTCCGCGAGCTGGCGCGCGGCCCGGAGCTGCTCCGCCACGCCGCCCCGGGCGAGCTGGGCCAGGACCTCCCGGAGCGGCCGCTCGTGGGCGACCTCGGCCACGAGCCAGCCCCCCTTGTCGAAGACCACGAAGAGGGGCTCGCCGTCCGCGGGCAGCGAGACCTTGGTCGACCAGCCCGACACGTCCACCTTGTGGAGCTTCGCCCCCGACGCCGTCACCACCTCCACGTCGACGGGGATCGAGAAGGCGTTCTCGAAGGGCAGGTCGGCCTGCACCTGGCGCACCGTGAGGTCCACCTCCTTGCGCTCCGGGGAGTAGCGCTGCGACACCTCGAGGGTCGGGTGCCCGCCTCCCTCCACGATCCAGTCGCCGAAGAAGGCGGAGAGGTTCCGGCCGCTCGCGCGCTCCAGGGCCGACTGCAGGTCGGCGGCCTCCACCTCCGAGAACTCGTTCCTCTTGAGGTAGTCGCCGATGCCGCGGAAGAAGTCGTCGTCCCCCATCAGGTGACGCAGGCTCTGCAGCACGAGCGCGCCCTTGATGTAGGTCGTGTCCTGCTGGTACATGTCGCCCGAGCTCTGGTAGCGGAAGAACTGCAGCGGCCGCACCTCGCCCGTCCGGCGCACGTAGCCGCGGTACGCGTTCAGGTAGCGCCAGCGCTGGTAGGCCGCGTCGTCCGCCCCGTAGGCGTGCTCGTTCCAGAGGGTGTGGGAGAAGCTGGCGAAGCTCTCGTTCAGGAAGATCGAGCCCAGCGACCGGCAGGTCACGAGGTCGCCGAACCAGTGGTGGGCGAGCTCGTGCGAGATCGTGTCCTCGTACGCCCAGAGCGGGAACGCCTCGTCGAAGTCGGGTCCGGAGTCGGGGGGGTCCCCGGCCAGGTGCAGGTCGGACTCGGAGAAGCCGACGAGGCCGGTCGTCTCCATGGCCCCGATCGCGAACTCGCGCAGCGCGATCTGGTCGTACTTGGGCCACGGGTACGGATATCCGAAGCGCTCGGAGAAGAACTCGACCATCCGCGCGGTGTTCCGGAAGGCGAAGGCGGCGCCCGCCTCCTGGCCGGGCGAGGCCCAGGCGGCGAGGGGGACGTTGCGCGAGCCCGCCTTCGCCGTGCCCAGGTCCACCCGCACGAACTCGCCGGCGTCGAGGGCGAGCAGGTAGTTGGCGATGGGCTCCTCCTGGGACCAGACGAACGTGCGCGTGCCGTCGGCGTTCTCGCGCGTCTCCCGGAGCGTGCCATTGGCGAGGGCCTGGTAGGGCCGGGCCACGGTCAGACGCATCTCCACCGAGAAGCGGTCGTTCGTGTCGTTGTAGAGGGGCAGCCACCCGTAGTGCCTTCCCCCCTCGCCGTAGTTCCAGACCATGGGCGCGCTCCGACCGGATCGGGGCTGGAAGTAGAGACCCGATCCCGGACGGCCGGAGTAGGTGATGCGCAGTTCGCCGGTCTGGCCGGGGTCGAGAGGCCGGGGGAGGGTCACCCGCAGAGCCCGGTCCCGGAGGACGAAGGCCAGCGGCCCCGACGCGCCCACGAGCTCGACGTCCTTCACTTCGAGGCCCGCGGCATCCAGGACGATGGTGCTCACGCCATCGCGAAGGGGGGCAAATCGAACGTTGAGCGCTCCCTCCACCGCCGCCTTCTCGAGGTCGAGGCGCAGGTCCACCACGATCCGGCGGATGTCGATCTCGCGCTCGCGCACGGCATGCTCGGCCCCGCTGGGCAGGTGATGGCCGGGGACAAGGTCACCCCACGCCGCTCGCGTCAGGCCGAGCAGGCACAGGACGAGCGGCGTGGGGTATCTTCTCTTCAAAGCGATCCTCATCTTTCCTGGGGCGTCAGGGTCAGCACATGCACCGCCGGACCCGGCAGGAACGGCGTAGGCTCGCCCTTGACCCAGGCCGCGTGTCCGTCCTGGTAGTTCGGCGACAGCGGGTGGCCGCTCTGGCCCACCGGCATGTGGAAGATCCCCTCGGACTCCCGGCCCGGAGAGACGACGAGCCTCTCGGATGCGCCCGAGGCCGGGGCCTGGAAGCGCGGCATGTGGCTGTCGCCCGGGAGCGGCTCGGGGCGGACGTCCAGGAAGCGCCCGAGCGAAGGCACGGCCCGGCTCAAGGGATGCTGGATGAGCGTGGTGTTGCGCGCGCCCCAGGTCTGCGCGGCGAGGGGCGCTTTGTCCTTCACCAGCTCGGCGAGGGTGGCGTCGGCCGCGGCCAGGAGCTGGTCGTCCCAGCTCGCGAACTGCGGGTTCAGGAGATGCGCGGGCCGCTCGGTGAGAAGTGCCCACAGTGGTCCCTCGTAGAAAGGGATGCGGCTCCAGGTGAAGCGCTCGTCCGCGGCCTTGCAGGACGCGGTGAGCGCTCCCAGCACCTGCTCGGCCACCGTGAGCCGGAACGCGCGCACGATCCGGTAGCCCGCGGAATCAACGGAGGCGCGCCCGCCCCAGTCGTCGGCGAGCTTCCGCATCTCCCCCCGCCGCGGGTCCTTCCCCACCGCGTCGGGCGTGAGCGTCTTCAGGAGCAGGTCGCGCCAGCGGACCAGGAAGAGCGCGCGGTCGTCGAGCTGGACCTGCAGGAGGTCGCGCTCCGTGGCCTTGTCCAGGGCCAGGAGGTCGTCGCGGATCTGCTTGGCCCGCGCGCCCAGGTCGTAGGCACCCTCCTGCAGCTTCTCGTACATCGCGCCGCCGACCACGCGCGCGTTGGCGGTCCAGATGCGCCCCCCCGGCGGATCCACGATGCGCGGATAGTCCGCAGGGTCGCGCCACCCGTCCCAGCCGCGCTTGCCGTCCGCCCAGGAAGACGGGGCCCTTCCGTCGAAGCCGATGCGGCGGGGCATCCGGCCCATGATCGTCCAGCCGATGTGGCCGGCGCGGTCCACGGCCACGAAGTTCTGGGCGGGGATCCCGGCCTGGTTGGCCGCGGCCTGGGCCTCCGCGAGCGTCGTCGCCGTATCCAGGCCGGTGAGCCGCAGGTTGACACCTTCCGGGTCGTGGGCCACCCAGCGCAGGGCGCGTGGTCGGCCCTCGTGGTCCTGGTCGACCACGGGCCCCCAGATCGTCTCCCGCACCTCGAGCGTCTCGTCGGGCGCGCCCTTCACCTTGATCCGCTCCGTGACGTGCTCGAAGCGGCGCGGGCCTTGCGGCGTGCGGTAGGCGTCCTTGTCCTGGGGATCGGTCTCCACGATAACGAGGTCCGCCCAGTCGCCCTCGCTGTTCGTGAAGCCCCAGGCCACGTAGCCGTTGCTCCCCACGGTCACCGCCGGCGTCCCCGGCAGGGTCACCCCCGTCACCTCGTGCCGCCCGCCGTCCGTCCACACGAGGGACGCGCGGTACCACGTGTTGGGCACGCCGATCTGGAGATGCATGTCGTCCGCGAGCAAGGGAGCTCCGCTCGCGGTGTGGGCGCCGGCCACCGCCCAGTTGTTGCTCCCGGCCGCGGCGGCGGGCTCCGCGTCCTCGACGAGGCGGGCCGCGCGGGTGACCGGGCGCGGGGGCTGCTTGCGCAAGTCGAACACGTCGGGACCGGGCACGGGCGGGGTCGGGAAAGGCTCGCCCTCCACCGGCGCGTCCCACTCCGATCCGCGCGGGTCGAGGAAGCCGGCGAGGCCCGGAGGCAGGAGATCGCGCATCGCCCCCACTACCGACTCGCGCTCCGGCTGGTTGCCCTGGAGCGTCACGAACATCGCGAGGGCGCCCAGCACCGAGTCTTCTGGCCGCCACGGCACGGGCGAGACGCGCAGGGCCAGGTACTCGAACGGCGGGGCGCCCAGCGCCCCGAGCCCCGCGTTCACCCCCGCGGCGTAGGCTTCGAGGAAGCCGCGCTCCGCGGGGGTAGCGGCGGCCACGACCCGCTCGGCCACGTGGCGGAAGCGATGGACACGCACCTCGCGGTCCGGCTTGAGCGTGGCCGGTCCGATCAGCTCCGACAGCTCCCCCGCCGCGCGCCGCCGCAGGAGGTCCATCTGGAAGAAGCGCTCCTGGCCGTGCAGGAAGCCGAGGGCCCGTGCGAGATCGACACGGGTCGCCCCTTCGATGCGGGGAACGCCGCGCACGTCGCGGGAGATCGTGACCGGGGCCGACAGCCCGGTCAGCCTCCGCTGGCCTTCGAGCTGGGGCAGGCTCGCGCGGAGCTGGCGGTCGAGCCAGACGCCGCTCCCGCCCGCCACGAGGACGAGCGCGAGGGCGAGGCCGAGGGCGATCCGACGTCCCCCCCGGACCTCAGCCACGTTGTCCCTGCTTGGCGACCGCTTCCGCCGCGCGCCTCGCCGCTTCGGGATCGCCGAGGTAGTAGTGGCGGACGGGAAGGAGCGACTCGTCGAGCTCGTACACGAGCGGGATGCCGGTCGGGATGTTCAGCTCCACGATGTCGGCCTCCGAGAGCCCGTCGAGATGCTTCACGAGGGCGCGCAGGCTGTTGCCGTGGGCGGCGATGAGGACGCGCTTGCCCGCGCGCAGGTCGGGCACGATCGCGGCGTGCCAGTAGGGAAGGAAGCGGGCCACCGTGTCCTTGAGGGACTCAGAGAGCGGCAGCTCGTCCGGGCCGAGCCCGGCGTAGCGCGGATCGTGGCCGGGGTAGCGTTCGTCGTCCGGGGTGAGCGCGGGAGGGGGGTCGGCGTAGCTCCTCCGCCAGATCTTGACCTGGGCGTCCCCGTACTTCGCCGCCGTCTCCGCCTTGTTCAGCCCCTGCAGCGCCCCGTAGTGCCGCTCGTTGAGCCGCCAGCTCTTGAGGACGGGAATCCACATGAGGTCCATCCCGTCCAGGGTCATCCAGAGCGTGCGGATGGCGCGCTTCAGGAGCGACGTGTGGGCGAGGTCGAAGACGTAGCCGCCCTCCCGAAGGAGGCGGCCCGCCTCCTTCGCCTCCTGCATGCCCCTGGGCGAGAGATCGACGTCGTGCCAGCCGGTGAAACGGTTCTCGAGGTTCCAGGTGCTCTCGCCGTGGCGCAGAAGGACCAGCTTGATCATGGGCGTCTCCCCAACTCGCCCGCCCATTAGACGAAAGGGCGGAGGCGCACGCAACTGCCCGACCTCCTGCTAGAGTGACCAGGCTCGTGCTCGAGAATCCGATCCGCCTCCTCGCCCGTCTCCCGGGGGCCGTCCGCCTGCTGCTCGCGGGCACGCTGATCAACAAGGCGGGCACGTTCATCGTGCCCTACCTCACGATCGTCCTCCTCCGCGACTTCGGCCTCACCGAGACGCAAGCGGCCCGGCTCCTCTTCGCCTACGGGGCGGGCTCCATCGTCTCCATCATGGTCGGGGGCCAACTGACCGACCGCATGGGCCGGCGGGTGACCCTGATGGTGAGCCTCTTCGGCAGCGGGGTGATGGCGGTGGGCATGGGCTTCGCCAACTCCGCCCGGATCTTCGTCCCCCTGCTCGTCCTGTTCGGCTTCGTGGCCGACCTCTACCGCCCCGCGGCCTCCGCGATCATCGGCGACCTCCTGCCTTCCTCCCAGCGCGCCTCCGGCTTTGCCGGCCTGCGGATGGCCGTGAACCTCGGCTTCGCGGTGGGAATGGGCGTGGGGGGCGTGCTCGCGGACTGGAGCTGGCGCTGGCTCTTCTTCGGCGACGGCCTCACGACGCTCCTCTACGGCCTCGTGGTGTACTTCCTGATCCCGGAGACGCGCCCGGAAGGGCCCGCCGGGGAAGGCGCGCGCGCGCGAACGGGTCCGAATCCCGTGACGGACGCCGTCTACCTCCAGGCCGTGCTCGCGACCTTCGCCTTCTGCCTGATGTTCTTCTCGCACATCAGCGTCATGCCCTTGACCGTCACCGTCTCCGCGGGCTATCCCGCGGTCGTCTACGGCCTCCTGATCGGGCTCAACGGCCTGCTGATCGCGCTGTTCGAGATCTCGGTGGTGTCGGCCCTCCGGCCGTTCCGGCGGCTGCGCGTGGCCGCCCTCGGCATGGTCCTCTCCGGCTCCGGGTTCGCCCTCACCGGCCTCCACCTGCATTGGAGCTGGTTCCTGCTGACCGTGCTCCTGTGGACGGCGGGCGAGATCCTCACCTCGCCGCAGCAGATGGCCTTCATCGCGGACTGGGCCCCGCCCCTCGCGCGCGGTCGCTACCTGAGCCTCTACCAGGCGAGCTGGAGCCTGGCCTTCGCCCTGAACCCGATCCTCTTCCTCCCCCTCCACGCGCGGCTCGGCGAGCCGCTCTTCTGGGGCTCTCTCGGCGTCCTGGCCGTGCCCGCCACGTTCCTTCTCCTTCGTCTCGACCGCTCGGCCGATCGTCCCGAGAGGCTGCGCGGGCTCACCCCGGGGCCGGCTCCCGATCCGGAGATCCTGAGCGCGATCACACCCGAAGGATGAGCACCCTCCTCCTCTTCCTGCTCGCGGCCGGCCCCGCGGACCTCCTCGTGCGCGGAGGCACGGTCGTGACCATGGATTCGCACGAGCGCGTGCTCGCCGGGGGTTCGGTCGCCGTCCGGGGCGACCGGGTGGTGGCGGTGCTCGCCGCGGACGAGCCCCTCCCGCCCGCCCGGGAGACGCTGGACGCGAGGGGCCATCTCGTCATCCCCGGCCTCGTGAACACGCACGGCCACGTGCCCATGATCCTGATGCGCGGCCTCGCCGACGACCTTCCGCTCCTCGACTGGCTGAACAGGGTCGTCTTCCCGGCCGAGGCCCGCTACGTCGACCCCGACTACGTCTACTGGGGCACGCTCCTCGCCTGTCTGGAGATGGCGCGCAGCGGGACGACCACCTTCGCCGACATGTATTACTTCGAGGACGACATCGCGCGGGCCACGGACAAGGCGGGCCTGCGCGCGGTGCTGGGCCAGACGATCATCGGGTTCCCCGCCCCCGACTACAAGACGACCGAGGCCGCTCTCGCCGGCACCGAGGCTTTCCTCCGGCGGTGGAAGGACCACCCGCGCATCACCCCCTCCGTGGCCCCCCACGGCCTCTACACGGTCCCTCTCGACGTGGTGCGCCAGGCCCGCGAGCTGGCGCGACGGTACGCGGTGCCCTTCCAGATCCACGCCCACGAGTCGCCGGACGAGGATCGCCTGGTCCGGGAGAAGCTCGGGGCGACCGCGCTCTCCGTGATGGAGGAGGCCGGTCTTCTCGGTCCCGACGTGCTCATCCACCACGCGATCACGCTGGCCGATGACGACATCCGCCTCATGGCCCGCCGCGGCGTCTCCGCTTCCCACAACCTGGAAAGCAACATGAAGGTGGCCGCGGGCCTCGCTCCCCTCCCCGAGATGCTGGCCGCGGGGGTCACGGTGGGCTTGGGCACGGACGGCGCCGCCAGCAACAACAACCTCGACCTTTTCGAGGAGATGGACAGCGTGGCCAAGGTCCACAAGCTCGTCCGCCGCGACCCCACGGTGCTTCCCGCCCGCGAGGTCTTCCGCCTCGCCACCCGGGGCGGGGCGCGAGCCCTCGGCCTGGGCGACCGGATCGGCTCGATCGAGACGGGCAAGCTCGCCGACCTCGTGCTCGTGGACGCCTCCGGCCCCGAGGCGACGCCGCTCCACGACGTCTACTCGCAGCTCGTCTACGCCCTCAAGGGCGGCTCCGTCCGGACGGTGCTCGTCGGCGGGCGCGCGGTCGTCCGCGACCGGAGGGTCACGACCGTGGACGAAGCCGAGGTCCTGGCCCGGTCGCGCGCGATCGCGGCACGGTTGCGTTGATCCCGACGTTCAGCGCGTCGCCGGCCCGATCCCCCCACTGACCGTAGCGACCTTCTCTTCCCGCGCCTTGGTGAAGGTGGCCGTCTGCCGGATGTCCTCGGAGGACGCCCCGACCTTCACGCGTGTAGGTGCCCGCCTCCGCCACGCCACGAGGACGAGGCCGCGTCGAACGAGGCCAGGTCGCGCGGCGGTCAGGGTGAACGTCAGCGTCTGCGACTCGCCCGGCTTGAGCAGTCTTCGTCTTCGCGAAGCCCCGCAGCTCGAGGGCCGGCTTCGGCATCGCCTTGCCCGGAGCCGAGAGGTAGAGCTGCACGACCTCGCGGCCCGCGGCGCCTTCCCGGTGTTCGTGACCGTGACCGTCGCGCGTCGAGCTCGCTCCTCGAACTCGGTGCCGCTCAGCGTCAGGTCTGCGTACTGGAACCGTGGTGTAGGACAGGCCGAAGCCGAAGGGGTACGCCGTCTTCACGCCCTTCGTCGCGAAGTGCCGGTAGCCGACCCAGATGTCGTCGTCGTAGGTCACCTCGGCGGCGCGATCCGCCGCGCAGAAGGGCCGCGGGCGTTCGGGTCCGGGCCCGAGCAGCACCTTGCCGGGGAAGTTGGCGGACGAGGGCACGTCCTCCCACTTCACCGGGAACGTGGTGGCGAGCCTGCCCGAAGGCGGCGTGCGCCCCGGTCAGCACGTCGGCGATCGCGTGGCCCGCCTCCTGGCCCGGCTGCCAGGCGAGCAGGATGGCGTCCGGCAGCGTCGCGCCAGCTCGCCGTCTCGATCACGCCGCCGACGTTCAGGACCACGAGCAGCTTCTTCTTCCGGGCGTGGAACGCCGTCGGCCACGTCCTGGAGCAGCGCCTTCTCGTCGGCGGACAGCTCGAAGTCGTCCTCGCGCGCGCGGTCGCGTGAACTCGCCCGAGTTGCGGCCGATGGTGACGAGCGCCGACGTCCGTCTCCCGCGGCGAGCCGGGCGATCTCGTCGGCAGCGCACCGTCCTCTCGGCGATGCGGGGCTCGGCATGAACGGCATCGCCGTGCGGCGGCCGCTTCTTCTCCTCCTCCGCGATGTAGCGCGCGTAGGCCTCGGCGAGCGCGCCGTCGACCGTGAGGCCCGCGGCCTTCAGGCCCTGCGACGAGCGAGACCGTGTAGGCCTCGTTGACGTCGCCGCTGCCCGTGCCCCCGGTGATCATGCTGTAGGAGGTGTTGCCGAACAGCGCGACCTTCGCCGTGGCCGCGAGCGGCAGCACGCCCTGCGTTCCGCAGCAGCACCATGCCCTGCGCGGCGGCCTCGCGGCCGACCTGCGCGTGGGCCTTCAGGTCGGGGGCGTCGGAGTGCGGCGTGCCCAGGAACGTGGGCGTGCGCCGGATGAGCTCCAGGATCCGCTCGACGTTGCGGTCGAGCACCTCTTCCTTCAGGGCGCCGCTCGCGAGCGCGGCGAGGAGCGCCTTCTGCTGGCGCGGCCGTTGCCCGGCATCAGCAGCTCGTTGCCGGCCTTCATCTGCGCCACCGGCGTCCCGCCCGCCGAACCAGTCGGTCATCACCAGCCCGTCGAAGCCCCAGTCGTCGCGCAGCACGCCCGTGAGCAGCGCGCGGGCTCTCCGAGGTGTAGGTGCCGTTCAGCTTGTTGTAGGACGACATGATCGTCCACGGCTGCGCCTCCGCGCACCACGATCTCGAAGCCCCGCAGGTAGATCTCGCGCAGCGCCCGCTGGGACGACCTTCACGTCGATCGTGTTGCGGTTCCACTCGTGGTCGTTCGCCGACGAAGTGCTTCGCCGACGTGCCCGACGCCCTGCGACTGCACGCCCTTCACCATGGCGGCGGCCATCCGGCCCGAGACCAGCGGATCCTCCGAGTAGTACTCGAAGTTCCGCCCGCCGAGCGGGATTGCGGTGGGTGTTGAGCGCGGGCCCGAGCAGCACGTCCACGCCGTACTCCCGGACCTCGTTCCCCATCGCGCGGCCGACGCGCTCGACGAGGTCGACGTCCCAGCGACGACGCCAGCAGCGTCTCGATCGGGAAGGCCGTGCAGTAGTACGTGCGCGGAGTCGTCCGCCCCGCGCTTCGGGCTGGATCCGCAGGCCGGCCGGGCCGTCCGCCACGACGATCGGCGGGAATCCCGAGGCGCGGAATCGCGAACGTCGTCCCGGCGGCGCCAGGGACGCCCGCGCTGCGTCTCGCCGACGACCGGCGCCTTGCATGTCCGGCGGGCAGGCCGGGGAACTGCATGCCGGTGCCCATGACGAGGTTGACCTTCTCCTCCCGCGTCATCGCGGCGATGACGTCCTTCGTGGGGCTCTTGCCGAGCTGCGGGAGGTCCACGGCGCCCGCTTGGACGGAGCACGCCAGAAACAATGCCCAAGCCTGGGAGATGAACCCGGACCGGCCGCGCGCCATCACGTTCTCCTTCGAGCGCGGCCCGGAATGGGGCCGCCTCTCGTCTTTCTCGGCTGACGCTATCACGAGGGAGCGATCGCGATGCGGTTGCGCTGATCCCGGGCTCAGCGACGCGGCCGCCCGAACACGGCGTCCCACTCCGCGAGCGCCGCCTTGGGCGCGAGATCGGCGGTAACGAGGCCGAGGGTGGCGAAGGGGACGAGCTGCGGATTGCCCACCTGGCCGAAGGCCACGAGATCGAGGTCGGTAAAGAGCAACTGGAAAACGTGGCGTGCGTCGGCCTGGGTCGCGAGGTCGGACTGCCGCCGGATCCACCGGGCCTGCTTGTCGGGCGAGGACACGATGCCGCCCACGTTGGCCGAGGTCCATCCGCCCTCCACCACCAGGAGGGGCAGCCGCGACGTGTTCACGCGACCGTAGTAGTCGAGGGGGACCTGCTCGGGCTCGACGAAGCCGCCGAGGTACGGATACGAGGAAAGGCCTAGCGCGGTCATGAAGGAGAAGTCCCGCAGATCCGTCTCGATCCCCACAAAGGACCCGCTGCCCCCGAGCCGACCCCACGCCGTCTCGACCTGGACGCTCACGTAGAGCGGTACCCGAGATCCCACGGCGGCCAGGTCTCGCGCCGCCGTGTTCGTCATGCTCACTACGGCGTCGTAGACGGGACGCGGCGCCGCGAGTCTAATGAGGTTGGTTTCCGCGGCGAGACCGAGGAAGGAAGGCTGCAGGACCGTCGCCACCGCGAGCGCGTAGGCTCGATAGACCTGCTGGACTTCGGGCTCGGTGATGCTGCGCCCCAGGGCCACGAGCGCGGGATCCTCGCTTCCGCGGTCCAGGCCGTTGGTGACGTCGATCGTGAAGACCACGTCCAGCCCCCGGCCGCGGTAGCCCTGGACGAGAGGGAGGTTGAGCGCCCGCACCGCGGTCTCCGCAGGCGTCCCCTCGAGGAGGGCGGCCCACGGCACCGACTCGTGCAGGATGGCGGCGTCCGCCCGGGGGATCCACTGCTCGATCGCCCGCAGGTACTCGGTCTCGTTCGGCCGGGGCGGGAAGGCGGAGAAGCCCATGCGGTAACCCCGCGTGGTCACGGTACTCGGCCCATCCGCCGGCCCAGGTCCGCCCGAGCAGGCGGCGGCCACGAGCAGGACGGGAGCGAGCGCGAGAGCGCGACGGTGGACGATCAGAGGTAACGCTTCCAGAACTCCAGCATCTTGTCGTAGAGGTGCAGCCGCGCCGGGCGGTCGCCGATGTCGTGCTTCCGCATGGGGTAGACCATCAGGTCGACGGGCTTGCCCGCCTTGACCAGCTCGTCCACGAAGTGCCAGGTGTTCTGGGGGTGGACGTTGTCGTCGTACGTCCCGTGCACGAGGAGCAGCCGGCCGTGCAGGTCCTTGGCCGTCTTCACGAGCGAGACCTGCTCGTAGCCCTCGGGGTTCGTCTCCGGCGTCTTCATGAAGGCCTCGACGTACTTCGTGTCGTAGTAGGCGCGGTCGGTCACGGGCGCGACCGCGATGCCCGCCTTGAACTCCGTCGATCGGGTGAGCAGGAGCAGGGTGGTGGTGCCCCCGCCGCTCCAGCCCCAGATGCCCACCCGCTCCGGGTCGACCCAGGGCTGCCCCTTCAGCCAGCGCACCGCGGCCACGAGATCGTCCCGCTCGCTGTCCCCCCCGGCGTGGCGGAGGGCCAGGGAGACGTCGGCCTTGCTCGCGCCGGTCGCGATGCGGGAGTCGACGCTCGCCACGACGTATCCCGCCCCGAGCAGGAGCTGGGGGAACACGGTGTCGTCCGTCCCCCCCCACTCGTCCTCGACGAGGGGGGCGTTCGGCTCGCCGTAGACGTGGACGATCACGGGGTACCGCCGGCCGGGGTCGAAGCCGTCGGGCTTCAGGATCTGGGCCTGGAGGAGCACGCCGTCCGCGGCGGGAATGGCGAGGGCCTCGGGGTAGCGGAAGGTCGCGGCGAGGAGGTCGCTGCGCGGACCGGCCAATACCGCGCGGCTCGTGCCGTCGGCCGCGTGAAGGGAGAGCGAGGGCGGCGTCCGACGGTTGGAGCTCCGGTCCACGTAGAAGCGGCGGTCAGGGCTCCACTCCACGCTGTGCACGCCGTCCTCGCGGGAGAGCCGCTCCTTGCCCGTGCCGTCGAGCGCGACACGGTAGAGCTGCCGCTCGTTCGTCGATTTCTCGCGGCTCGTGTAATAGACGACCTTGCCCGCCTCGTCCACCGTGGCCGCGCCCCGGGCCGACTCCTGGAATCCCTGGGGGCCGCGCACCGACCACGGACCGCTCGTCACGGGGTTCAGGAGCTGCCCCTTCGCGTCGAACCGGTAGAGGTGGGTCTGCCCGCTGCGCTCCGACGTCGCCACCAGGCTCCCGTCGCGGAGGAAGTGGAAATCCGGCGTGTACACCCAGGCGGGATCGGTCTCGGTGAGCACGTGGGCCACCGCTCCCGTGGTCCGGGCGAGGACGTAGAGGTCCGCACGGTCCTGGGCACGGTTCATGGTCTGGAACGCCAGGCGCTGGCCGTCGGGGTGCCACTTCACCTGCACGACATACTCGTAGGCGACGGCCGAGGGATCGGCCCAGACCGTGCGGTCACCCGCGAGCTCGACGATGCCCAGCCGCACCGCGGGGTTCGTACCGCCCGCCGTGGGATAGCGCTGCTCGATGACCCGGGCCACCGCGGGGGTGAAGTCCGAGAAGAAGAACGTGCTCACCGACGCCTCGTCGGAACGAAGGAAGGCGATCGCAGCCGAGTCTTCGGACCACCAGTAGCCGGTGTCGTCGCGATTGAATACCTCCTCCCAGTAGACCCACGAGAGCGTGCCGTTCAGCACGCTGGCCGATCCGTCGCGGGTGAGCCGGGTCTCGCTCCGCGTGGCGAGGTCCAGCACGTGGAGGTCGTGGCCACGGACGAACGCGAGCTTCTTCCCGTCGGGGGACAGCCGCGGGGCCTCCTCCTTCTCCGCGGTGCGGGTCAATCGCTCGAAGCGCGAGGACCCGAGGTCGAGCAGGAAGAGGTCGTCGCCGAACGAATAGACGGCGCGCCGCCCCGCCCCGTCGAAGCTCGAGGGCCAGGCGAGCGTGTCGGGGGCGTCCTTCGCACCGAGCAGCGAGCGCAGCCCGTCGAGCGCGGTCTTCGCGTTGACGGCGGCGGAGCGGGCTCCCGCCCCGGTCTCCGGTCGCACCCGCTCGATCGTCCGCTCGCCTTTCGGTCTTCGCGAGTCCAGGAGCAGGAGGCCGTTGTCCGACGTCCACTGAGTGGCGGGCAGCTTGGACAGCGTTTCCCCCTCGTCGCCGAAGATCCACTCCACCGTGACTTCTCGGCGTTCCTGCGCCGCGAGCGGGGGCACGAGCAGGCAGACGCAGACCAGCGAAGCCGGGATCTTCATGCAACCTCCAGACCATCGACGTTGTCCAGCGCGGCGAGCCGCTCGAGGAGCGGCGGATGGGAATGATAGACGCGCGAGTAGAGGGGATGGCTCAGGGGCAGCAGCCGGCTCTTCTCCCGCAGCTTGAGGAGCGCTTCCTTCAGCTCGCGGACGGCCGCCCCCGAGCGAACCGCGAACCCGTCGGCGGCGAACTCGTGGCGGCGGGAGATGGCGCTCGCGAACGGGTGCAGCACGAACTCGACGAGGCCGAACCAGAGCCCGAAGACGACGAGGGCTCCGTAGGTGGTGGGCCTCAGCCCAAAGGCCTCGTAGAAGGCGGTCAGAGGCAGGGCCCGGCTGAGCAGCCAGAAGACGAGCCCGGTGGCCAGGACGGAGCGGACGAGCGACCAGCGGACGTGGTGGAGCTTGAAGTGCCCGAGCTCGTGGGCGAGCACGGCCAGGACCTCCCGGGATCCCATGGCCTCGAGCAGCGTGTCGAACAGGACGATGCGCTTCTGTCGAAAGAGGCCGGTGAAGTAGGCGTTGCCGTGGGCGGTGCGGCGGGAGGCATCCATGACGAAGATTCCCCTGGCGCGGAAGCCGAGGCGCGCGGCGAGCGACTCGATCCCCTCGCGGAGCTCTCCCGGGGGGAGGGGCGTGAACTTGTTGAAGACGGGGGCGAGGAGCGTCGGGTAGATCCAGACCGTGAGGAGGCTGAATCCCGACACCGCGGCCCAGGCCCAGAGCCACCAGGCGGGCCCCGTGCTCCGCATGATCCACAGGACCCCGGCGAGGATCGGGCCCCCGAGGACCGCGGCCAGCGCCATCCCCTTCAAGCGATCCAGGAAGAAGCCGCGAAGGGTCTGACGGTTGAACCCGTGTTTCGCTTCGATGCGGAAGGTGGAGTAGAGAGCGAAGGGAAGGTCGAGGAGCGCGCCCAAAAGGCCAAGGACGGCGAAGAAGGCGAGGCCGGTGGCGATCTCGCCGAGGGCGAAGCGCCCCGTGAGACCTCGGGCCGTCGCTTCCATCTCCCCGAGCCCGCGCAGGGCGAGGAACCCGAGGACCGCGAGCACCTCGGTCCAGCTCGCGACCCGGCCGAGCCGGTAGCGGTCTTTCGAGTAGGCGAGCGCCTTCTGCATCTCGTCGTCGGGGATGCGCAGGACCCGCGCCGCCGCCGCGAGCCGGGCGGGGTCCCGGACGTAGCGGTGGTTGAGGACGGCGAGGACGTGCTCCACCACCTGTTGGCCCAGGCGCAGGACGAGGAACAGGGCCAGCAGGCTGGACACGTTCGGACCTCCCCGAGACGGACCGGGCATTATGCTTCGAACCGGCAAACGTGGTGCGCTACACTCAGGGCAGGATCGTCCCATGACCGAAACCATCGACGCCTCCCCCGTCGGCTCTCCCGGCGCGCCGCGCATGAGCTACGAGGACTTCCTCCGCTATTACGAAGGGCCCCGAGCGGAGTGGGTCGACGGGGAGGTCGTGGAGATGAGCCCGCCGTCGAATCGCCACCAGCGGATCGCCGCCTTCCTGCAGGCGGTCCTTCAGCATCTCGTGGAGGCCCGCCAGGCCGGCGTCTTCCTCCCCGACTTCCAGATGAAGACGACCGCCCACTCGCCCGGCCGTGAGCCCGACCTGCTCTTCCTGGCCCGCGAGCACATGGACCGCCTGCAGCACAACCACGTGCAGGGTCCGGCCGACCTCGTGGTGGAGGTCGTGAGCCCCGACAGCGTAAAGAGAGACCGCGTGGTCAAGCTCCGCGAGTACGAGACGGGCGGGGTGGCGGAGTATTGGCTCATCGACCCCCTGCGCGACGAGGCCGTCTTCTACGGGCTCGAACCGGATGGCTGCTACCGAACCCTCCCCGTCGAGGACGGCGTCGTTCGGAGCCGGGTCCTGCCCGGTCTGTGGCTGAGCGTCGAGTGGCTCCGGCAGGAGCCCCTGCCGCCCCTCATGGCCGTGCTCAAGGCCTGGGGCCTCGTCTAGCTTTCCCCGCTTTCTTCCCTCACACTTCGCAGCCGGATGGCCGACACCGGGGTGACCGTCATCGGGGCGGGGGTGGTGGGCCTGGCCGTGGCCGCGCGCCTCGCCCCCCGCCATCCGGACCTGGTCCTGCTGGAGCGCCACGAGCGCCCGGGCCAGGAGACGAGCAGCCGGAACAGCGAGGTCATCCATGCCGGGATGTACTACCCGACGGGCTCGCTGAAGGCGCGTCTGTGCGTGGAGGGGAACCGGCGGATGTACGAGCTCTGCGCCCGCCACGACATCCCCCACCGCCGCCTCGGCAAGCTGATCGTGGCCCGATCCGCCGACGAGATCCCGGCCGTGGAACGCCTCTTCCGCCAGGGCCGCGACAACGGCGCCGATCTGGAGATGATCGGCTCGGAGGAATGTCGGCGGCGCGAGCCCCACGTCACGGCGGTGGCCGCGCTCTGGTCGCCCAACACCGGAATCGTGAGCGCCCACGGGCTCATGGACCACTATCTCCAGGTCGCACGGTCGAGCGGGATCACGCTCCAGGCCCGCACCGAGGTCGTCGGGCTGGAGAGGGATCCCGCCGGGTATCGCCTGACGGTGCAAACGGCCGGCGAGACGGAGAGCTTCACGAGCGAGCGCGTGGTGAACGCGGCCGGGCTCGACTCCGACACGGTGGCCGCCCTCGCCGGCATCGACGTCGAGGCCGCCGGCTATCGTCTGCACTGGTGCAAGGGCAGCTACTTCGCAGTGGCGTCGGCCAAGGCCGGCCTCGTTTCGAGCCTCGTCTACCCTGTGCCCGGGCACGTGAGCCTGGGCACGCACGCGGTCCTGGGCCTGGAGGGACGGCTTCGCTTCGGGCCCGACGCGGAGTACCTGCCGAGCCGGGCCCCGGACTACGGCGTGGACGAGGCGAAGCGGCCGGCGTTCGGGGAGTCCGTGCGCCGCCTCGTCCCCGCCATCGCCGACGACGACCTCGCCCCCGACATCGCGGGCATCCGAGCCAAGCTGCAGGGGCCGGGCCAGGGGTTTCGCGACTTCGTGGTCGCCGAGGAGAGCGCGCGCGGCCTCCCCGGCCTGGTCAACCTGATCGGCATCGACTCCCCGGGACTGACCTCGGCGAGCGCGATCGCCGACCGCGTGGCGGAGCTCATCGGCGACTAGGAGAATCGACATGCTGAGCGTGGTCGTGGAGGAGCCCCACAAGATCGCGGTCGTCGAGCGGCCGCGGCCCGAGCCCGGCCCTGGCGATGTGCGTGTACGCATGCGCTTCGCGGGAATCTGCGGCTCGGATCTGCACATCTTCCACGGCCGGAATCCCTTCGTGGTCTATCCGCGCGTGATCGGCCACGAGCTCGTGGGGCGCATCGAGTCGGTGGGCGAGGGCGTGAGTACCGGCCGCGTGGGAGAGCTCGTCGCGGTCGACCCGGTGATGGGCTGCGGCCAGTGCTACCCGTGCTCGGTGGGACGCGCCAACGTCTGCCGCCGCCTGCAGGTCCTGGGCGTGCACCGCGACGGCGGCTTCGCCGAGTATGTCTGCGCGCCCGCCGGGAGCGCGCACACCATCCCCCCCGGCGTGGCCGAAGCCGACGCGGCGCTCGTCGAGCCGTTCGCGGTGGCGGCGAACGTCACGAGCCGCACCGGCGTCTTTCCGAGCGACGTGGCCCTCGTCTACGGCGCCGGTCCGCTGGGGCTGATGGTGCTCCAGGTCCTCAAGGGTGTTTACGGGGTGCGCGTCCTCGTCACCGACCGTATCCCGGAGCGCCTGGATCTCGCCCGCGCCTGCGGCGCCGACGAGGCCATCAACACGGCCAACGAGCCGCTGCCCGACGCACTCGCCCGCTTCGGCGTCGACGGCGGCCCCACCTTGATCATCGACGCCGTGGGCCATCCGAGCATCCTCGAGGAGGCGGTGCGCATCGCGTCCCCGGCCGCGCGCCTCGGGCTCCTCGGCTTCTCCGCCGAGCCGTCTTCCATCCCGCAGCTGGAGCTCACGCGGAAGGAGCTGTCCCTGCACGCCTCGCGCCTGAACTGCGCGATGTTCCCCCGGGTGATCGAGTGGGTGAGCCAGGGGCGCGTTCATCCCGAGCGTCTGATCACGCACCGCTTCCGCCTGCCCGACGTGAGCCGTGCCTTCGACCTCATCGAGGGCGATCCCCGGGCCAGCTGCAAGGTGCTGCTCGATTTCGCGGCCGAGGGCTGATGGCCGACCCCCGCTACCTCGTCGAGTCCCTGACCCATTTCACCGCCGCCGTTCTCGCGGGGGCGGGCCTGGAGGACGAGAAGGCCCGGACCGTCTCTCGGCTGCTGGTGCTGACGGACATGCTGGGCCGACCCACCCACGGGGTGGCGCTCTGCCCGCTCTACGTCGAGCAGCTCGACGGGGGCCTCATGGCCCCGAGCGGCCAGCCGGAGTGCCTGAAGGACACCGGAGCCACTCTAGTCTGGGACGGCCACTACCTGCCCGGCCTCTGGCTGGTGGAACGGGCGCTCGCCGTCGCCTTCGAGCGGGTCGCGGCCCACGGTGTCGTCACCTTTGCGATCCGGCGGAGCCACCACATCGCCTGCCTGGCCGCGCTCGTGAAGCAGGCCACGGACCGCGGCCTGGTCGCGATCCTCGCGACCTCCGACCCGGCCTTCGGCTTCGTCGCCCCCTACGGAGGACGGGAGCCCCTGCTGACCCCGAACCCGTTCGCGATTGGCTATCCCGGAAGCCAAACCCCGGTGCTGATCGACATGTGCGCCTCGATCACGACGGTGTCCATGGCCCGCGGCAAGGCCGCGGCGGGCGAACGCTTCGAGCATCCGTGGTTGATGGACGCCTGGGGCCGGCCGACCACCGACCCCCGTGCACTGGAGCGGACCGAGCCGCGCGGCAGCCTGCTCCTCCTCGGGGGTCTCGAGTACGGCCACAAGGGCTTCGGACTCGCCCTCATGGTCGAGGCGCTGACCCAGGGCCTGGCCGGCTTCGGCCGGAAGGACACGGAGAAGCGGTGGGGCGGCAACGTCTTCCTGCAGGTGCTCGATCCCGAGGCGTTCGCGGGTGGGGACGCCTTCCTCGCGCAGATGGACCATCTCACGGAGCTTTGCCACGCCAACGCGCCGCTGCGCGAGGGGGTGCCGGTGCGGATGCCCGGCGAGCAGGCGGAGCGCAACATCGCCGCCGCGAGGGAGCAGGGGGTGCGGCTCGCGCCCGCCACCGTGCAACGGCTCGTCGGATCCGCGGAACGATTCGGTCTCGTGATGCCGGCTCCGCTCTAGACGTCACGCCGTTCGTGCCTTCGAGCTCGGGTGAACGAGGGCCACGGCGATCCGCCGCCTCTCGCGGGCCGTCCGTCCCAGGGGGAGCGGATGGCGGGCCAGGACCTCGACGAAGTCCAGGAGGTAGGCGGGGGCCGCCGGCTTCGTCCGCCAGGCCGCGCTCCACTGGCGATAGCGCCCGCCGCTCGTGAGCGATCGGGCCACGAGCTCGCCGCGCTCGAGCTGGGGCGCCACCGCCCAGCGCGCGAGCACGCTGATGCCCAGGCCCTCCTTGACCATCTCCACGATCGCCTCGGTGAGCTGGATGTGGGTCACGCGAGCGGGCGAGACGCCGGCGGGGATCAGCACCTCGCGGAAGACGAGGTTCGATTCCCGGGGGATCGAGTAGGCGATCAGGTGCTCGAGGGCGAAGTCCGCGGCCGCGACGAAGGGCTTCCGGGCCAGGCGGTGGCCCGGCTGCATCACCACCACCACCTCGTCCCGGAAGAGCGCCCGCAGGGTCAGACGGGGGTCGCGGAGGGGGCGGAAGACGATGGCGAGATCGATCACTCCCTCGAGCAGGGACGGGAAGGGGTCGTCGGTGGCCCCCGCCACCACCTGCAGGTCCACGTCGGGGTGCGTCCGGTGGAAGAGGCGCAGCCGCGAGGGCAGCCAGTGGTACACGGTGTTGCACTGGGTGGTGAGGCGGAGGACGCCCCCGGGCCGGCCGGCCTCGCGGCGGATCTCCTCTTCCGTGCGGTCGAGCTCGTCGAGCACGGTGCGCGCGGAGCGCAGGAGGCGCTCCCCGGCGGGGGTCAGGACCATGCGCTTGCCGATGCGGTCGAAGAGCCGCGTCCCCAGGTGCTCTTCGGCGTCGCGGAGCTGGTGAGAGAGCGCGGACTGGGTGAGGTGCAGGCGCCGGCCCGCCTTGGTGACGCCCCCCTCCTCGGCGATCGCCTTCACCAGGTGCAGGTGCCGTACCTCGAGCATCGGGCCTCTCCTTATTGATGAGCCTAGCTCATCGTTATTGTGAGCACAATGAGCTTTGTCGATGGAGGCGGAAGGGCTAGCCTGCGTTCCGGGCACGGGAGGCGCCATGGACAGCCTGGCTCGGGAAGTGCGCAGGGCCGCGCGGCGGCTCGGGAAGACGCCCGGGTTCACCGGGGTCGCCCTCGTCACCCTGTCCCTGGGGATCGGGGCCAATACCGCGCTGTTCAGCGTGGTGCACGCGGTCCTGCTGCAGGCCCTGCCGTTCCGGGAACCGGACCGCCTCTACTGGGTGTGGTCCCGTCACACCTCCACCGATCGCTACCCGTTCCAGGTCCCGGAGTTCTGCGACTACCGGGACCAGAACAAGACGATGGACGCGCTCGCGGGCTTTGCGAACTGGAGCGGGACCCTCACCGGCGAGGGTCCGGCGGAGCGCCTTCCCGGGCTCCGCGTGTCGGACAACTTCTTCGAGATGCTCGGGGCGCGGGCGGTGGCGGGGCGAACCCTTCGGCCGGGGGACGATATCCCCGGCCACGAGAAGGTGGCCGTGCTCTCCCACGGCCTGTGGCAGCGACGCTTCGGCGGCGACCCGGGAGTGGTGGGAAGCTACCTGACCCTGAACGGCGAGCCCTTCGAGGTGGTCGGCGTCCTCGAGCGGGGGTTCTTCTTCCCCGCCCAGAGCGTCGAGCTCGCCATCCCCCTCGCCCCCGACAAGGACCCCTGGCGGCAGAACCGGGACTCCACGAACTTCATCCGGGTCATCGGCCGGGCCCGGGAAGGGGTGAGCCGCGCCCAGATCACCGACGACTTCGAGGTCATCGCGGGGCGGCTCCAGAAGGAGTTCCCGAAGAGCTACGCGCGCAAGAAGGGGATCATGGCCGTGCCCTACCGGGAGGAGCTGACGCGCAGCTTCCGTCAGGCCCTCTTCGTCTTGCTCGGGGCGGTGGCGCTCCTCCTCATGATCGCGTGCGCGAACCTGGCGAACCTGATGCTGGTGCGAGCGACCCAGAGGCGCCGGGAGATGGCGATCCGCCAGGCCCTGGGCGCGAGCCAGGCCCAGCTCGCGCGGCAGCTCCTGATCGAGAGCGCGCTCCTCGCCCTGGGGGGCGCCGCCCTCGGAACGCTTCTCGCCGCGTGGGCGGTGCCCGCCCTCGTGGCCCTGAGCCCGGCCACGATGCCGCGGGCGAAGGAGATCCACCTCAGCCTGCCCGTGCTCCTCTTCACGGCGGGGGCGGCGATCCTGTCCGGCCTGGCCTTCGGCCTCGTCCCCGCCCTGCGTGCGGCGCGGGTCGACCCGAACCACGACCTGAAGGCGGAGGGCCGCGGGGCGGCGGGGACGATGGACGGGCGCCGCGTGCGCGGGCTCAGCGTGGCCGCGCAGGTCGCGCTGATGATGGTGCTGCTCACGGGCGCGGGACTGCTCCTCAAGAGCTTCCGCGAGGTGATGCGGGTCGAGCCGGGCTTCGATCCCGGCGTGCTCACCGTCCGCTTGTCGCTGCCGCGCGGGAGCTACGGGGAGCTCGAGAAGGTGAGCCGGTTCTATCGGGACCTCGAGGCGAGGGTGGCCGGGCTTCCGGGGGTCGAGTCGGTGGCGGCGGTGAGCCAGGTGCCCCTGAACGGTGCGCTCGCGAGCGCGGACTACAAGGTCGCGGATCGCGCCCCGGCCTCCGAGGACCAGCTTCCCACCGCCCAGTACCGCATGGTGACCCCGGCCTACTTCCGGACCATGTCGATCCCGGTGGTGGCCGGCCGCGCGTTCGGCGACGACGACCGCGAAGGGGGCGCCCGGGTCGCGATCATCAGCCAATCCCTGGCCCGTCAGAGCTTCCCCGATCGCAATCCCGTCGGCCTCCAACTGCTCGTGGACGACAGTCCCGACGGCTTCCGCTCGATGGAGATCGTGGGCGTGGTCGGCGACGTCAAGCACACCAGCCTGGAGGCCGATGCCCTGCCCCACCTCTACGTCCCCTACCACCAGACCCATCGGCAGCTCCTCGTCTGGCTGACCCTCAACCAGTTCCTGGTCGTGCGCACGGCCGGCGCCCCCCTCGCCCTCGCCGAGACCGTGCGCCGCGAGCTCCAGGCGGTGGACCCGAACGTGGCCGCGGCCGACATCCGCGTCACGGGGTACTACGTCGACGCCGCCGCGGCCTCGCGTCGCTTCAGCCTGGTGCTGCTCGCCCTCTTCGCGGGGGTGGCGCTGGTCATGGCCGCGGTCGGCATCTACGGGGTGGTGTCGTACACCGCGGCGGAGCGGACGCGCGAGACCGGCGTGCGCCTCGCCCTCGGCGCCCGGATGGGCGACATCCTCGCCCTCGTGCTGGGCGAGGGGGTGAAGCGCACGGGGGTGGGCATCGGGGTGGGCCTCGGCGCGGCCCTGGCCGCGAGCCGAGCGCTGCAGGGACTGCTCTACGGGGTGCAGCCGACCGATCCGGCGACCTACGGGGGCGTGATCGTCGTCCTCGTCGCGGTCGCGCTGGTCGCGAGCTTCCTGCCCGCGTGGCGGGCCGCGCGCCTCGACCCCCTGGTCGCCTTGCGCCGCGAGTGAGCTCGGAGAACTCGTTCCAGAACGAGTACGAAAGGTAACACTCGGGAGTACCCGGGGAGCGGCTAGGCGGGCGCCGCGCGCCGCAGGAGCGGCTTGACCGCCGCCATCAGGATCAGCACGAGGCCGAAAGTGCAGACCATGGTCGCGCCGGTGGGCAGGTCCAGCCGGACCGACAGGTAGATCCCGAGCGCGGACACCACCGTCCCCATCGTCCAGCCGATGAGCAGCCGCTTCCCCACCGTCTCCGCGTAGAGCATCGCGGCCACGGAGGGCACGATCAGGTAGCAGAAGACGAGGAGCACCCCCGCGATCGAGACCGACGAGGTCACGACGAAGCCGAAGGACGCGTAGAAGAGGAAGTCCCACAGGCGCACGTGCAGCCCCGCTCTCTCCGCCTTGTCGTGGTCCATGGAGATGGCCAGGAACTGGCGTCGGAACCGGTAGTGGAAGGCCCCCACCGCCGCGTAGAGGAGCGCGGTCTTCGTCACCTCGGGCCAGGACACGGCCAGGATGTTCCCCACCAGCATGTCCTTGAGATGCTCGCTTTCCGAGGTGGCGTGGCTCATGGCGAGGATGGTGGCGGCGGAGGCCACCGCGTAGGAGATCCCGATGATGGCCTCCTGGGGGATGCGGGCCTGCCGGCTGCGGATCGTGGAGAAGACGGCGGCGCCGATGAAGGTGAAGAGGAGGCTGATCCAGTAGACGCCGGGGCCGTGGGCCTCCTCGGTCACGAGAAGGGCGATGGACGCGCCGAGGGCCGCGATCTGCGCGAGGGAGAGATCGACGAAGATGACGCCCCGCTCCACCACGTGCACGCCCAGATAGGCGTGGATGCCGGTGAGGATGAGGCTGGCCGCGAAGGGGGCGGCCAGGAAGTGCAGGACGGTGTAGTCCATCACCGCCCTCCCGCCTGGAGAGCCGACACGAGCAGCTTGATGTCGTAGTCGAACAGGGCGGCGTAGCTCGTGATCTCCTTCTCCCCGCCCACCGAGGGGGAGAGGACCAGCACCTTCGCCCCCGTCTCCCGGCCGATGGAATCCGGGGTCTTGAGGTCGAAGTACGGCTCCACGAGCAGGATCTTGACCTGCTGTCGCTTCATCTCCTGGATGAGCTCGATGGTGTGGGAGGGGGAAGGGGGGATCCCCGGCCGCGGCTCCACGTAGCCGATCACGTCGAGGCCGAAGCGCTCGCAGAAGTTGGGCCAGGAGCGGTGGTAGGTCACGACCTTCGTCCCCTTGTAGGGGGCCATCGCCGCGTCCCAGCGCTTCTCGGCCTCCCGCAGCCGAGCGTCGAAGTCCGCGAAGCGCGAGGCGAAGTAGGGCGCGTCCGCCGGGCTCATGCGCGCGAGCTTCTCCTGGATGGCCTGGGCGATCCTCCGCCCGTTCCCGGGGTCGAGCCAATAGTGCGGGTTGCCCAGGGGATGGACGTCGCCCATGGCCCGGGTGATCGCGCCGGTGGGGATCTCGAGGATGCGCGCGGTGAGGGAGGCGTCGAGATAGCCGTCGGCCCCGGGCTGGATCTTCGCGTTGCGGCTCTGGGTGATGAGGGGGGGCAGCCAGCCAATCTCGAGGTCGCGGCCCACCACCACGAGGAGGTCGGCGCCGTGCAGCTTCAGGATGAAGCTGGGCTTGGCCTCCACGAAGTGCGGGTCTTGATAGCCGCGGGCGATGGCCTCGACCTTGACCTTGTCCCCGCCCACCTCGCGGGCGAGGGCGGCGAGGTCCTCCGTGGTCGCGACCACGGTTAGAGCGAAGGAGAGACTCGGAGAAACGGCGAGCAGGGCGAGAACCAGCAGGGAGCGCGAGCGCATGGTGCCTTTCTAGAAGGTGTGGGCGCCGTGGGCGCCGATGGAGAAGAGGAACTGGAAGAGGAACTCGTTGGTCGTGGGCGCGTCGCCGGACCGGGTGTGCTGGTACTGGGCGCGGATCTGGCTGAACTCGCTGGGCCAGAAGGTGAGGAGGAGCGAGCCGCCCTTGTCGACGATCGACGGCTCGGTGGCGCGCCCGGAATAGTCGTAGCGCGCGCCCGCGAACCAGCGGCGGGCGAACTGGTAGTCGAGCCCGACGTAGGTACCGAAGGCGCTCACCGTCCCCCCCGGCTGGTCGCGACGGCTCCAGACGAGCTCGTTGCGCAGGATGAGCTGGCGGTAGATCGCGCGGCGCAGCGGGCGGTAGCGGAAGGTAAAGTCCGTGCCGAGGAGGCGGGTGTGCGCATCGGGCTCGGAGTCGTTGCCCCCGTAGGCCACGGATCCGCCCAGCTCGAGATTGGTGGACTCGGTGAGGTCGCGGTAGGCGCGGAGGTGGCCGAGCCAGGCGACGTCGGACCGGCTTTCCGCCTGGAAGACGGTCGAGTTCCCGGCGTAGACCTGGCCGGTCGCCTCCAGGAACACTCCCGGGATGGGGAAGAGACGCGACAGGGAGAGCCCGGAGTCGGCCAGCCCATCCTCTCCCCCCACCAGATTGTCCGTGACGAGGGGACGGTCCGTCCAGGGCATCGTGTGGTTGTGCATGCCGTCGACCTTGCCGAAGGCCGTGCGCATCTTGCCGACCTTCATGAGCAGCTTCGCGGGCAGGGTGGGGAAGGTGAGGAAAGCCTCTTCGATGCCGACCTCGTCGGGGCCGAAGGTCAGGAAGAAGTCCGCACGCGCGTAGGGATCGACCACGGCCTGGAAGGAGGCCTCGGCCTCGTGCATCTCGAGGGTGGGCGCGGTCGGGTTCTTTCCCGCCGCCCCGAGGAAGTCGCCGATCACGGCGATGTCCGGGTTGAAGATCTTGGATGTCGCGGGCCCGCCGTAGACGGGGAGCGGGCCCGAGGGACCGCCCGCTCCCGAAGCACCCACCGGGACGTCGCCGATGGCCGGGGGAGAGGGGGCCGGCCCCGGCTCCGGCACCAGAGCGGGCGCCGGCATCGGCACCGCTTGAAGCGTGTCCAGGCGCGCTTCGAGGGCGCCAAGGGCCTGGCGCAGCTGCTGGACTTCGTCCCGCAGACGAGCCACTTCTTCCGGGCTCGCGACGCCCTGCGCCTCGAGCGAACGCGCGCCAATGAGAACGAGACCCACGAGGGGAACGAGGGCTATTCGCATGGATTCCTCTCCAGAACGGACCGACATCCATCGATCTATCGGCCCGAGCGACGTCGGGCCGACTCCTCCGCGCGCGAGCGCTAGGCGGGCGGGGAGCGCCCGGGAGAGGAGATCGGAACGTGGCGGGGCGCCCGCCGCTGGCCGGCGCTTTCGATGGACCCGACGTCGGCCAGGTGCACCGCGGCGACCACCAGGCTTTCCGCGGCCCGGGGAGCCGGGGGGTTGGCCCGGCAGGCCTGGCAGTGCCCGGGCGTGCGCTGGTGGCAGGCGAAGTCGTGATGAAGGAGGGGGCTTGCGAGGAGGACGGCGAGGTAGAGGACGAGGACCGGCAGGGCCGAAGCCCGGCGGCGGCGATCGCGCGGGGAAGGGGCGATGCGAGAAAGGCTCAGAGCAGCGATCGTAGCATGTCGCCCGAGAAGCCGGTGGCTCCTCAGGTAGAAAGAAGGCCGGGCAAGGCCATGGGGGGGAAAACCCGAGACATGGTAACTTCGCTAGGCAAGAGACCTACGGGCGATGAGCGTGGGACCTCAGGTCATTGACAGATGCTACCTGGTTGAAGAGAAACTCGGCCAGGGAGGAGAAGGCTCCGTTTATCGAGCCCGGCATCGGGTCAACGGCCGTGTGGTCGCGCTCAAGTTGATACGGGAACGTGAGGAACTACCCAGCCAGAGTCCGGCCGACCGGCTGAGGCTAGCGCGCGAATTGCCACTCCGCCCCTTCACGCCGGCGATCTTCCCCCCGCTCTCTCCTTCATGGTGTGGGCGGAGTCGCCGGTCTCGGGGACCAGCACGAATCCCGCCCGGACGCTTGGCCCCGCGCTCCTCTCGGGACAGTGGGAAAGCGGGTGGATCTACTGGGTCGGGCCGCTCGTCGGCACGTTCCTCGCGATCCTCTGCTTCAGCTTCCTCGCCAAGCGGATCGAGGTCGCGAAGCTCTACCACTTCGAGACCGTCAACGACCGCCTCGCAAGGAGAGCCGGTTGAGACGGGGGGTCACGCGGTCGCTCGCGCCTCAATGAGGCTATGATCCGTGCCGGTGCGGTTTCTCCCTCAGCAGTCCCACCACCGGTAACCAGAATTCGGAGCGCGGCGATGGAATCACCCGACTCTCTCGAGAAGGCCAACATCCTCGTTGTCGACGACACGCCCGACAACCTCGCGCTGATGGCCGACCTGCTCAAGGACCACTACCGGGTCAAGGTCGCCAACAACGGCGAGCGGGCGTTGAAGATCGTCCGGGGCGACACTCCGCCGGACCTGATCCTGCTCGACATCATGATGCCCGGCCTCTCCGGCCACGAGGTCTGCGAGCAACTCAAGGCCGACTCGAGGACGCGTGAGATCCCGATCATCTTCCTGACGGCCATGACCGCCGTCGAAGACGAAAAGAAGGGTCTGGAGATGGGCGCGGTGGACTACATCACCAAGCCGATCAGCCCCCCCATCGTCCTGGCGCGGGTGGCGACGCACCTCAAGATCAAGGCGGCGGCCGACTTCCTCAGGGACAAGAACGCCTTCCTGGAAGCGGAGGTCGCTCGGCGCACGCGCGAGGTGAACGCGATCCAGGACGTCACGATCATGGCCATGGCCTCGCTCGCCGAGACGCGCGACAACGACACCGGCAACCACATCCGCCGCACCCAGTTCTACGTCAAGGCGCTCGCCGAGCACCTGAAGGACCACCCCCGCTTCTGCAGGTTCCTGACGGATCCCACCATCAACATGTTGTACAAGTCGGCTCCGCTGCACGACATCGGCAAGGTCGGCATCCCCGACCGCATCCTGCTCAAGCCCGGGCGCTTCACGCCCGAGGAGTTCGAGATCATGAAGACCCACACCACCCTGGGTCGGGATGCGATCCAGGCCGCCGAAGACCGGCTCGGCATGGAGGTCGAGTTCCTGCACTACGCCAAGGAGATCGCCTACTACCACCAGGAGAAATGGGACGGCAGCGGCTACCCCACGGGCAAGGCCGGGGACGACATCCCCATGTCGGCACGCCTCATGGCCGTCGCCGATGTCTACGACGCCCTGATCAGCCGCCGCATCTACAAGGACGGCATGCCGCACGAAAAGGCGGCGCAGATCATGGTGCACGACCGGGGCACCCACTTCGACCCGGATATCGTCGATGCCTTCGTCGAGCTGCAGGGCGAATTCCAGACCATTGCCGCCCGCTTCGCCGACAGCGACGAGGACATGGCCCGGAAGGCGCGGCAAGGCTAGGACCGTCAGCGCGCGGCGTGCTACTCCCCCGGGGCGTAGCGGACCGACACCACGGTGATGTCGTCGGACTGCTTCGCTCCCGCCGCGTGGCGGCGCACCGCCTCGAGGACGCTAAGGGTCGTCTCCTTCGCGTTTCGTCCGGGCTCCTTGGCGAGGTGCTCGAGGAGCCGCTCCTCGCCGAAGAGCTCCTGGTCGGGGTCGAAAGCCTCGCTGACGCCGTCCGTGAACAGCACGAGCGTCTCCCCCGGCGCAAGCTCGAGGGTCTCGGCGGTGACCGGGTTGTCCGGGAGCATCCCGATCACGCGGCCCGAGGCCTGGATGACGAGGCGGGGCGGCTTTCCCGAGGTGAGCAGGACCGCCGAGCCATGCCCCGCGTTGGCGCAGGCGACCCGACGCTTCGGGAGGTCGAAGACCAGGCACTGCAGGGTCACGAACATGCCCCGGGGGTTCTGCTCCAGGAGCTCGTCGTTGACCCGGCGCAGGATCTCATCGGGCCTCGCGCTCTGGCGCGCCATGGTCCGCAGCAGCGTCATGGTGACGCCCATGAAGAGCGCGGCCGGGATGCCCTTGCCCGAGACGTCGCCCACGGCCACCATCACCCGGTCGTCGGCCAGCCGCAGCACCTCGTAGAGGTCCCCCCCCACCTGCTGCGCCGGCTCGAGCAGCGCGTGGACGTCGAGGCCGGTCCCCCGTACCCGCGAGGCGACGTCCGCGGGCAGGATCCCCATCTGGATCTCGCGGGCGATGCGCAGGTCCCGCTCCGCGGCCGCCTTGATCGCGTCCGCGTAGGCCTTGGCCTTGAGCAGCGACCGGACGCGGGCCTTGACCTCCAGGACCTCGAACGGCTTGGTCACGTAGTCGTTCGCCCCGAGCTCGAAGCCTCGGGTCTTGTTCTTCACGTCCTCGAGCGAGCTCAGGAACATGATCGGGAGCTCCCGGGTCGCCTCCGCAGCGCGCAGGCGCCGGCACACCTCGTAGCCGTCGATCCCCGGCATCACGATGTCGAGCAGCACCAGGTCGGGCAGGCTCTTCTCGATGCTGCGCAAAGCACCTTCCCCGTCGATGGCGACCGAGAGCTTGTACTCGCCCCGGAGGGCATTGACGAGGACGTCGACGTTGGCCTCCGCGTCGTCCACGATCAGGATCCGGCAGTCCGACAGCTCCTTCAGGGGTGCCTCCTTGGTGTCGTTTCAGTCGATCGGTTCGAGCGAGATCTCGTCGCTCAGTTCGTCGCCGGGGGCGGCCCCTGCGAGATCGGGCCGGTTCTCCTGCCACCAGCTCTCGGCGCGCTCCGGCGTCCAGGGGTCCTCGAGCGGCACCTCGCCGAGCCTCTGCCACAGCTCGAGGGCCGTGGCCGGGCGCTTGCCCGGCGCCTTCTCGAGGCAGTCCATCACGATCTGCTCGAGCGGCTCCGGCACGGGCTTCCCCGAGGCCAAGGACGGCCGCTCGGGGACGGTGCGCACGTGGTCGAGGACCATGGCCATGGCGTCGCCGGAGAAGACGGTCCGCCCGGTCAGCATCCACCAGGCCACGCAGCCGAGCGCGTAGATGTCCGAGCGCGCGTCGCCGGGATCTCCCATCGCCCGCTCCGGCGGCATGTAGGCCGGCGTGCCGGTGAGCGCGCCCTCCGCGGTGAGCTGCGCGTCCTCCTGGCCCCCGACCGACTTGACCAGGCCGAAGTCGAGCACCTTCACCACGTCGCACTCGAGGCCGAGGCGGCAGAGGAAGAGGTTGTGGGGCTTGATGTCCCGGTGCAGGAGCCCCGCCGCGTGCGCCTCGGCGAGCGAGCGGCAGGCCTGCCGCAGCACGGAGACGACGCGCTCGGGGGGGAACGGGCCGAAGCCCCTCACCAGGGCGAAGAGGTCGAGGCCGCGCAGCAGCTCCATCACGAAGTAGAGGCTGCCCGCCTCGCTGAGCCCGAAGTCATAGAGGCGCACGGTGTTCGGCGAGGTGAGGCGCGCGATCGTGCGGGCCTCGCGCCGGAACCGCTCGAGGGCCGCGTCGCGGTGGCCGGCGCCGAGCCGGTCCGGCCGGATGAGCTTCACCGCGCAGGGGCGCGCCAGCAGCTGGTGCCGCGCGCGCCACACCTCGCCCATCCCCCCTTCGCCGAGCTTGGTCATCAGCCGGTAGTGGCCGAGCGGCAGCCCCTCGTCGAGCAGCGCCTTGTCGATCTCCAGGACCGGCTCGCGGGCGGACAGGACCGACCGCTCGAGGACGCTCTCGAGCTCCCGCAGGTTGCCGGGCCACCGGTACGCACGCAGGCGCCGCTCCGACTCGTCCGAGAGGCGCTCCACGACAGTACCGGCGCGCCGGGCGTGTTGGCCCACGAAGAACCGGGCGAGCTCCGGGATGTCCTCCGCCCGCTCCGCGAGCGACGGCACCCGTACCGTGCCCACCTCGAGCGCCGCGAGCAGCCGGGGCCGGAGGCCGGACTCCACGGAGGTCGGGGCCGAGGTGCTCGCGATGACGCGCGCCTCGGGGACCGGCGCCCCTCCGGCGGCCCGGGACCGGCTCGCGGCCTCGAGCAGCTCGGAGAGCCGAACCTGGAGCTCCGGCGACAGCTGGTGGATCTCCTCGAGGTAGAGCGTACCGCGCTCGGCCAGCTCCAGGGGGCCAAGTGTGCCGGCCGTCCCGGCGGCGTCGCTGCCGCCCGCCCCGCCCAGGAGCCCCTGCGCCTGCCCCGGCGCGAGAAGCGCGCAGTTGAGGTGGATGAACGCCTGGCGACCCCGCGGCGACTGATGGTGGACCGCCCGCGCGACCGCCTCCTGCCCCGCCCCGGGGGGCCCGGTCAGGAGCAGTGGCTCGACGGAGGAGGCGCGCTGGGCGATCGTCTCGCGCAGGGCGCGCACGGCCGGGCTCGAGCCGAGGAGCGCGCCCTCGACCCGCCGGCGCGCGTCGGCCAAGAGCTCCTCCGCCACCTGCAGCTCGCGGGCGAGCTCGGCGTTGCGACTCTCGAGCTGGGCCTGGAGCCGCTGGACGGTGAGGTGTGTGTGGACCCGCGCGACGACCTCCTCCGGCTGGAAGGGCTTCGTCACGAAGTCCACCGCCCCCGCCTCGAGCCCGCGCACCTTCTCCCGCGCCTCCGCCAACGCGGAGAGGAAGATCACGGCGCCGCCCTTCGTCTCCGGGTCGGCCTTCAGCCGGCGGCACGTCTCGTAGCCGTCGATGCCGGGCATGACCACGTCCAGGAGGACGAGCGCGGGCCGGGCGCGGCGCGCGACCTTGAGCGCGTCCTCGCCGCTCGTGGCGACGAGCAGGCGGTAGCCCCGCCCGTCGAGCGCCTGCCGCAGCAGGTCGAGGTTCGCCGGCTCGTCGTCGACGAGGAGGACGCGCGCCGGCTCTTCCCCCGCGGCGGCGTCGTGGTCGGCGGCCGTCATGCTCGGAGTATAGTGGACGGCTGCGGCCCGCGGGCCGCGGCCCAGGGAGCGTAGAGCATGCCGCCGACCAGAGCCAGCCGCCGCGGACCAGCGATCGCCACGGCCGTCGCCGTCCTCGCCGTCGTCGCCGCGGCCGCGGCCGCCGTCTGGATGGTGGGCCGCCAGGAGCGGAACGATCTCGCGAACAGCCTGAGCTCCAACCTCCGCGCGATGGTGCAGACCCTCGAGCTGTGGGCGGCCGACCAGATCGGCGGCGTGAAGGCGGTCGCCTCGGAGCCGCGCGTGCGCGAGTCGCTCACGGCCCTCCTCGCCGGCCGGCCGACCGAGATCGAGCCCTGGGTCAAGCCGGCCTCGGCCATCCGCGGCTACGCCGGCTACCTCGTCACCGACGCCGAGTGGCGGGTGCTCGCCTCCGACGCGCCCGAGCTGGTGGGCCATCCGGCGCACTTCGCCTCCGACGCGGCCTTCACGGGGCGCCTGCGGGCGGAGGGCGCGGCCATCACCCGCCCGCTGCCGTCCGTCACCCCGCGCCTCGACGCCAAGGGCGTCGTCCGGGCCGGCGCCCCGACGCAGTTCGTCTGCGCGTGGGTCGCCTCGGCCGGGAGCGCGGGCGGCGCGCTCTGCTTTCGCGTCGACCCGCTCGTCACGTTCAACGTCGTCCTGAGCAGCGGCCAGACGGGGGCGTCGGGCGAGGCGTACGCTATCGACCGCCAGGGGCGGCTCCTTTCCCCGAGCCGTTTCGAGGCGGAGCTGGTCGAGAGGAGCCTGCTGGAGCCAGGCGCCTCGTCGATCTTCAACGTGCAGGTGCGCGTGCCCGAGGAGCGCTCGTCCCACGGCCGCCTGCTGCTTTCGGTGTCGCCGACCGCGCCCCTCACCCCCATGGCCCAGGCCGCGATCGACAGCCCGGCTCCCACCGTCCACCTTGGCGGGTACCCGGACTACCGCGGGGTGGCCGTGGTCGGCGCCGCCCAGTGGCTGCCCGTGCTCGACATCGGCCTCGTCGTCAAGCGGGACGCGGACGAGGCCTTGGCCGCGCTGCGCTACGCCCGCCGCGCCATCGTCACCCTGGGCGGCGCGACGGTCGCCCTTCTCCTCGCCACGGGGCTCATCTTCGCCCGCTCCCGCCGGCAGGCCGAGGCGAGCGATCGACGACAGCGCTCGATCCTCGACAACACCTCGGCGGCGCTGGTGTTGAAGAGCCGGGACGGCGCCTACCTCGCGGTGAACAAGGCGTGGCTTGCCGTGCTGCAGCGGCCGGAGTCCAAGGTGCTCGGCCGGCGGGACGAGGACGTGCTCCCCTTCGAGGTGGCGACCCGGCGCAAGGCCCTCGAGCGGCGGGTGCTCGAGGGCGGCCGCCCGTTGGAGGAGGTCGAGGACTGGACCATCGACGGCGCGGTCCGGCACACCCTGCTCGTGGTCTTCCCCGTCCGCGGGGAGTCCAACGAGATCACCGGCCTCGGCGTCATGTCGACCGACATCACGAAGCAGGTGCAGAACGAGCGGCGTCTCGAGGAGCTCTCCGCCAACCTCGAGCGCATGGTGCAGGAGCGCACCGCCGAGCTCGCGGTCTCCGAGGAACGCGGCCGGCTCATCCTCGGCGCGGTGACCGACGGCATCTTCGGCCTAGACGCCGAGGGCGACATCACCTTCGTGAACCCCGCCGCCTGCGCCATCCTCGGGCTTCACACCCGAGGCCGCGATCGGCCAGAACTCGCACGCCTCTTCCACCACTCGCGCGCGGACGGCAGCCCCTATCCGAAGGAGGAGTGCCCGATGCGGGCGGCCTACCGCGATGGCAGGGCTGGATTCGTCGACAACGAGGTGTTCTGGACGAGCGACCGCCGGCCGATCCCGGCCGAGTACGGGGCCACCCCGATCCTGAAGGACGGCCAGGTGATCGGCGCGGTCGTCAGCTTCCGCGACATCACCCAGAGGAAGGCCGCCGAGGAGGCCCTGCGCCAGGCGAAGGAGCTGGCCGAGGAGGCCTCGCGCACGAAGGCCGACTTCCTCGCCAACATGAGCCACGAGATCCGCACCCCGATGAACGCGATCATCGGGATGGCCCACCTCGCGCTCAAGACGGCGCTCGACACCAAGCAGCACGACTACGTCTCGAAGATCCAGCGGGCGGGCCAGCACCTCCTCGGGGTCATCAACGACATCCTGGACTTCTCCAAGATCGAGTCGGGCCGCATGAGCGTCGAGTCGGTGGACTTCGAGCTCGAGAAGGTCATCGGCAGCGTGACCGACTTCATCCAGGAGAAGGCGGTGGCCAAGGGGCTCGAGCTGATCGTCGACGTCGACCCGAAGCTGCCGAACGACCTCGTCGGCGACTCGCTGCGTCTCGGCCAGATCCTCATCAACTTCGCCTCGAACGCGGTCAAGTTCACCGAGAAGGGATCGGTGGTCGTCCGGGTGCGGCAGGCCGACGAGGACGAGCGGGGCCTGCTCCTGCGCTTCGAGGTGCAGGACACCGGCATCGGCCTCACCCCCGAGCAGATCGGGAAGCTCTTCCAGTCCTTCTCGCAGGCCGACACCTCGACCACGCGCAAGTACGGCGGCACCGGGCTCGGCCTCGCGATCAGCAAGAAGCTGGTCGGGCTGATGGGGGGCGAGGTCGGCGTGTCGAGCGTGCCCGGACAGGGCAGCACCTTCTTCTTCACCGCCCGCCTCGGCCGCGGCGAGCACCGCTCGCGGCGGCTGGAGCCGGCGGCGGACCTCCGCGGCAAGCGCGTGCTGGCGGTGGACGACAACCCGCTGGCGCTGCAGACGCTCGCCGAGATGCTGCGCAGCATGACGTTCCGGGTGGACGAGGCGACCTCGGGCACGGACGCGCTCGAGCTGGTCAGGGCCGCCGACGCGGCCTCCGATCCCTACGCGATCGCCTTCCTCGACTGGCGCATGCCGGGGATGGACGGGATCGAGGCCGCCCGCCGGATGGAGGCGATGCCCCTCAAGGTGAAGCCGCGGCGCGTCATCGTGACCGCCTACGGGCGCGAGGAGGTGTTCCACGAGGCGGAGGGCGCGGGCCTCGAAGCCGTGCTCGTCAAGCCGGTGAGCCCGTCGCTGCTCTTCGACACCGCCATCCGCGCCCTCGCCGGCGACGCGCCGGCGATGCCGGAGGCCGCGGTGGTCGCCGCGCCGGAGGCGGCGAGCGACCTCGGCCGGCTGCGCGGGGCGCGCGTTCTCCTCGTCGAGGACAACGAGCTCAACCAGCAGGTCGCGATGGAGCTCCTGGGTTCGGCCGACATCGAGGTCGACCTGGCCTCTAACGGCGAAGAGGGCGTGCGGCGGGTGCAGGAGAAGGCCTACGGGCTCGTGCTGATGGACCTGCAGATGCCGGTGATGGACGGCTTCGAGGCCACCCGGCGCATCCGCGCGCTGCCCGGCTTCGAGCGGCTGCCGATCCTGGCCATGACCGCGAACGCGATGGCCGGCGACCGCGAGCGCTCGCTCGCCGCGGGCATGAACGACCACGTCACCAAGCCGATCGACCCCGACGCTCTGTTCGATGCACTGCTGCAGTGGCTGCCCGCGCACCCCCCGGCGCCCCCGGCGGCTGCTCCCACCGTCGCGGCCGCCCCGGCTGCAGTCGCCACCTCCGGCCCGGCCGCGCCTCGCGGCAAGGGACTGGCGGCGGACGACCCGCTCGGGACCGTCCCCGGCCTCGACGCCGACGACGGCCTGCGCCGGGTCCTCGGAAAGCGCGAGGCGTACGTCGGGCTCCTCCGCACGTTCGCCTCGGGCCAGGCGGGCGCACCGGAGGCGATCCGCGCGGCCCTCGCCGAGGGACGGAGGGCCGACGCCGAGCGCGCCGCCCACACGCTGAAGGGTGTCGCCGGCAGCATCGGGGCGCGGCAGCTCCAGGCCGAGGCGGCCGCGGTCGAGGTGGCGCTGCGCCAGGATGCCCCGCCGGCGGAGGCCCTGACGTTGCTCGCACCCGCCGCGAAGACGCTCGAGGCCCTCCTCGCCGCGCTCGCTGCCGTGGTCCCGCCGGAGGTCGAAACGCGGGCGACCGGGCCGGTCGATCCCGAGGCGCTCCGGGCGACGGTCGAGCGCATCGAGCGCCTCCTCGCGCAGGACGACATCGAGGCGGTGGCCGCCCTGGACGCGGCGGCGCCCCTTCTCGCCGCCGCCTTCGGCGAGCGTGCCACCGCCCTGCGCAAGCTCGTGAAAGGCTACCGGTTCGAGGATGCCCTCGCCGCGCTGCGCGAGGCCGCCCGCCGTCTGCCCGACCGGCGGGCGTGAGGCGAGCCGCGGCTCGCCGACCGTCGCGGGTCAGCGCCTGATCACATCGGCGAAGTACTCCTGGTCCTTGTCCGGGCTCATGTCCACGAAGGGCAGGACCGCGATCGATGGAGTCCCGGCCGGCGCCGGTCTCTCTCACCTCGGCCGATCAATCCAGGAGTACTGCCACGCCGCCGAGAGGATCCGGTAGTCGCCTCCGAAGCGGATGTAGGCGCCCTGAGCGTAGGAAACCTTCAGGGACTGGTGCCGGGTGAGGGGGAGCGAGGCCGTGATCCCCACGCGGGAGTTCTTCTGCTGGGTGTTCGGGTTCTCGACGCCATTGACGCTCGTCCTCCCGCCGTACCAGAAGTTGCCGTCGAGCGACACCCAGAGCCGCGGCCGGACGTCGTAGCTGAGGTGGAGCTCGACGGCCCCGATCGGGTCCTGGGTCTGGGACTGCGTGCCGGTGTGGAAATCCTGGATTGTTCGAGAAGAACTCGGGGTTCCTGGTGAAGAACCAGACCGACGCGTAGGCGTCGACGACCCAGTGGCCGCCAAACGCCCGGGAGAGGCCCAGCTCGGGCTTGAACGTCCACCGGTTGGAGCCGAGGTTGATGAGCTTGGTCGGATCGTACTGGCCCGTGGGCGCGATCACCTTGAGGCTTGCCCCGAGGAGGGTCTTCTGCCGCCACTGCCGCATCTGCGGGAGCGGCATCGCCGGGCCGCCCACGAGGTTCACGGAGACGCGGACGACGGAGTCGAAGAGGCCGGAGCGATAGATCGACCGCTGCTGCTCGAATACCGTGCCCTCGAATGTCCCCACGCCGTAGGGCAGCGCGGCGAGGACGTTCGCCGAGCGGCCGAGCAGGCCGAACGATCGGTAGTAGCTGACCATCGGCACACTGAGCCTACCGGTCGCATCGGTGATCGGGACGGTACCCTCGAAGAGCAGCTCCCCGTCGTTGTATGAGTAGCTGAGGGTGACGGCGTTCGACCGGAGCGGGGTGATCACGTAGGCCCGCGGGGCGAGGTCCTGGGCGTGGAGCGAACCGGCGCCGCCCGCGACCGCGAGCGCCGCGAGCAGTAAGCTGACGCACGGCCGGGCATTCATGGCCTCACCCCCCGATCCGGGTCGAGTCTCAGAACCGGATCACCGTGTGGACGCCGGGGAAGACGGCCGTGTCGCTCGCCAGGCTTGGCTGGATCACCTGCAGATGGGCCGCCAGGACCAGCCACGGGGTGAGCGAGAGGTTGTAGAACATCTCGAAGCCCTGCTCGTCGCGCAGGTCGAGGGTGGGTGCGACCGCGTCCTCCAGGGGGCGGCTCCAGGGCGCGTAGTAGTACCCCACGCCCCACTTGTCACGGCTGCGGCCCGGAATCAGGCCGGTGCCCCCTACTCCGACAAACGCTTGCCAGTACAGGACATTGGGATTGCCGTCCGAGAGGGTGAGCTGCCCGAACAGCCCGACTCCCTCCTCCGGGTGCTCCTTCGACCGATAGAGACGCGGTCGCTCTGCGGCGTGGCGGACGCGGATCCCCACGGCGCCATTGTGCGCCGCATTCTACCGGGCTCGGGAATCATGGCGCGCATGCTGTTCGATGTCGAGGCGCAGGAAGGGGTTGGCTCCTCAGGTAGGATTCGAACCGAGGAAAAGCCTCCCACACCAGACGACTCGGACCTACTCGATCCTGATCGCAAGCAAACTTAGGACAGAGTCCATTCGGGCTGCCTCGGCCCAGTTCACACCGGGAAGAGGGACAGTTGAGGCACAGTGTGCGGACGCGCGCCAGCCACGTCTAACCGAGCCTTGCCGCGAGCCAGGCGCGCGCGGCCTTCCAGTCCCGCTTGACCGTGATGACGGACACCTGCAGCACCTCGGCGACGTCCTCTTCGCGCAGTCCGCCGAAGAACCGTAGCTCCACCACCCGCGCCGCACGGGGATCGGCCACTTCGAGTGCAGAGAGCAAAGTGTCCAAGTCGAGCAGGTCTTCGCTCGGAACGACCGCGCCCCAGCCTTCGAGGTCGGACAGCGGCACACGCCGCTGTGGACCGCCGCGCTTCCCGGCCACGCGGGCGCGCGCATGGTCGATGAGAATCCGCCGCATCGTCTGCGCCGCGATCGCATAGAAATGGGCGCGGTCCTGATAGGAGATCGGCTCGTTCCCGATGAGACGCAGGCAGAGCTCGCTCACCACGGCATTGGGTTCGAGCGTATGCTCACGGCGTTCCTGCTCCAGGAGGCGCGCGGCGATCTGGCGCAGCTGAGGGTGGACCACGGCGAAGAGCTGGTCGCGCGCGCGCTCGTCCCCCTCCCGCCACTGGGTGAGCCAGCCGGTAATCTGTGCCGAAGATGGGGTATCGGCCACGGTCAGCCTTGCGTCATGATACCGGCATGTGGCCGTCCGCTCGACCAATCGGTGCCGTCAGCCCTGAAGAGTTCCGCCGCCTGCGGGACATCTTCGAGTCGGCCCTGGATCGACCGCCGGCCGAACGCGCCCGCCTGATCGAAGACGCGTGCGCTGGCGACGCCGCCCTCGTCGCCGAAGTGGAGAGGATGGTCCGTGCGGACGGTGAGCGCCACCGGTTGCTCGATGGGAGCGTCCTGTCGTCGGTTGACCGCTTCCATCCTGGCGATACCGTTGCTACGCACCTGCAGATCCTCGAGGCGATCGGCCGAGGCGGCATGGGCGAGGTGTATCGCGCGCACGACACCAGGCTGGGCCGAGACGTCGCGGTCAAGGTCCTCCCGCACCGTGCGCCCGGACCCTCGGCACAAGGAGGTGCTCCCGGCGCCCGAGCGGACGACGATCGGCTGGCCCGTTTCAGGCGCGAAGCGCAGGTCCTGGCCTCGCTGAATCATCCGAACATCGCCGCGATCTACGGGCTCGAGGAAGCAGAGGGAGTACACGCCCTGGTCCTGGAGCTCGTCGAGGGACCGACGCTGGCGGATCGCATCGCGGAGGGACCGATCCCGGTCGATCGTGCACTGCCCATGGCGCGACAGATCGCGGAAGCCCTGGAAGCGGCGCACGAGCGAGGCGTCATTCACCGCGATCTGAAGCCGGCCAACATCAAGCTGCGACCGGATGGCGCCGTGAAGGTGCTGGACTTCGGCCTCGCGAAAGTTCTGCAGCCCGAGGCGGTCGCTGGTGATGAGGCGACGCCTTCTCCCACGATCACCAGCCCGTCCATGGTGCAGCGCGGCGTGATCCTCGGTACAGCCGCCTACATGAGTCCCGAGCAGGCTCGGGGGCGGGAGGCCGATCAGAGGAGCGACATCTGGGCCTTTGGCGCCGTGCTCTACGAGATGCTGTCGGGCCGCCGGGCCTTTCAGGGCGACGATGTCGCCGACACCATTGCGGCCGTGTTGCGTGAGGACGTCGACTGGCGCGCGCTCGACCGCTCGACGCCGGCGACCGTGCGTCGGCTGCTCGCGCGCTGCCTCGATCGCGACCCGAGGCGGCGGCTGCGCGACATCGGCGAAGCGCGCATCGTGCTCGAAGACCCCACCGCCGCGACGGTGGGAACCTCGGTGGAGCCTGGGACCGCTCCCGCCAGGCCGGTGCTGTGGCATCGCCTCCTGCTGCCGGCGGTGGCCATCGTGGCAGGGGCCGCGGTGGTCGCGGCGCTCCGGCCCCTGACGCGCTCCACGGCGACATACGTAACGCGCTTCGCCCTCTCCACCACGGGGGACACGGCCCTTTCGGTGGATGCCCAATCTCGCGACCTCACGATTACGCCCGACGGCAGACACGTCGTCTACAAGGGTGGGAGCGGGGGTAGCGACACACGCCTGTTTGTGCGCGCGCTGGGGCAGCTCGATCCGAGGCCGCTCACGGCGCCCGGGCGACCGAAGGGTCCGTTCGTCTCACCCGACGGGCAGTGGGTTGGTTTTTTCGAGCCCTCTGCCGGCGTCTCCCTCAAGAAAGTCGCCATCAGCGGCGGACCCTCCGTGGAGCTGTCCCGCGTGGATGGCCCGGGCCGCGGCGCCACGTGGGGCGACGACGACACCATCATCCTGGCCACGGCGGCGCTGTCCACCGGCTTGCTGCGTGTCTCGTCGGAGGGCGGTGCGCCTGTCGTGCTGACCACGCCACGCGCCGAACGCGAGGAAAGCGATCACCTCTGGCCGCAGTTCCTGCCAGGCAGTCAGGCGGTCTTGTTCACGATCACCACGCCGAAGGGGGGCCTCGATACTTCACAGGTGGCCGTGCTCGACGTGGCGACCGGCACCTGGAAGACGGTGCTTCGAGGCGCCAGCCAGGCCCAGTACGTATCGAGCGGTCACCTCGTGTACGTGGCGGCCGGCACTCTCTGGGCCGTCGGCTTCGATCTCGCGCGGATGGAGACCACCGGCACGGCGAGCCAGGTCGTGCCGCAGGTCGTGACCCTGCCGACGGGCACGGCGGAGTTCGACATCGCGCGCGACGGCACGCTGGTGTACGTCCCCGGCGAGGCGGAGGCTTCTCCGCGAACGCTGGTCTGGGTGGATCGTCAGGGTCACGAGCAGGAAATAGCGGCGCCGACGCGGCCGTATGTCACGGCGCGCCTGTCGCCGGACGGAACGCGTGTGGCGCTCGAGATCGAAGACCAGGAGAACGACATCTGGGTCTGGGACCTGGCGCGCGCCACGCTGACGCGCGTCACGACCGATCCGGGACTGGACCAGGCACCGGTCTGGATGCCGGATGGGCGACGCCTGGTCTTCACCTCTCAGGCCGGCGGCGTGCTGGGCTCGCTCTTCTGGCAAGCGGCGGACGGAACGGGCGCCGCGGAGCGCCTTACGGAAAGTCGGTACATCCAGCGTGCCTCGGCGGCCCTGGCGGACGGCCGTGTCCTGTTCATGGAGACCGCCGACCTGATGCTCCTCACGCTGGCCACGGACCGGCGCGTGCTCCCCGTCATCCAGACGCCCCAGGCCGAAGGGAATGGAGAGATCTCGCCCGACGGGCGGTGGCTCGCCTACGACTCCAACGACTCTGGGCCCGCTCAGATCTTCGTGCGGCCCTTCCCGAACACGACCGAGGGCAAGACGCAGGTGTCCAGCAGGGGTGGCTCCCGCCCGCTCTGGGCCCGGAACGGCCGGGAGCTCTTCTACCTCGCGCCCGATGGCACGCTCATGAGCGTGTCAGTGGCCCCCGGTGCCGCGTGGAGCGCCGGCACGCCGACCCGGGTCGTCCAGAAGCCCTACTTCGGCGAATCGACGGTCAGCGCCCCGCGGCCGTACGATGTGTCGCCCGACAATCAGCGGTTCCTGATGCTCAAGCGGGCCGGAGACCTGGACCAGCCTCCCCTGCCGGCCACCGTCGTCGTCGTCCAGAACTGGGTGGAGGAGTTGAAGCGCCTCGTGCCAGTCCCGCGCTGACGACGACCAAGCCTCCCCGCGAGCCGTGATACGCGCCCTCCAGCTCTCTCGCTATTGGAAGTAGGAAGCCCATGCATGGAGTTCCAGCGTCTCCGTGGATGGAAGCCCGTCGATGGCGCAGGGAGGTTTGCGATGTGGAACAGGGGCGGTAACGTCGCATGTCGAAAGGCCGTTCGCATCCCCGTCGCCGCATTGATGGTGATGAGCGGTGCCGCTGCCACCGCCTCTGGCTCGGGAGGGACTCCCTGCGACGGAATCGATCTGGACGCGATCCGGTACTACCACCCGAAGAGCCGGACGGACGGCCACGTCGCGTTCCCGGCTGGCTCGCTGAGCTTTGCCGTCCCCGCCTCGCTCCCCGTGACGACGGGGGCCTCCGGCAATGGCAAGACCAAGCTCACGTTCAGCCTGGACGACGGCCCGGCCATCAGGTGCGTCTATCGCGGCAATGGCGCGAACGCATACGACTTCGTGAAGTGCAAGAAGGCGCCGCATCCCTATCCGGATCCGGACGACGACGACGGCGACCATGTTGACGGCTCGGGCGACCCGCTCCCCGTCGCGGGAACCCTCGTCACGGCCGACACCTTCATCCTCCATGTGAACAAGGGCGACAAGACGGCCGGCACGACGACGGTTCACCTGCACCTTGACGGCCCCACTGAGTTCGTCCCGCCCGCACAAGCACCCATAGCGAACGGAGCGATCTTCACCAACCCGAATGGGTCGCACTCGACCTTCTCGAGGCGGGATGGAGCGTTCCTCGACACGGCGAATGCCTTCTTCCAGCGGCTCGGCACGAACGGTCGCGCGTGCGTGTCGTGCCACCAGGTCGAGGATGCGATGGGCCTCAACGCGGAGAGCGTGCGGGCGCGTTTCGAGAGCTCCTGCGGTCTCGAGTCGCTCTTCCGACCCGTGGACGGCTCGAACAACCCCGCCGCCGACGTTTCGACGATGGGGGACAGACGAGAGGCGTACAGCCTCCTCCTGAGCAAGGGCCTCATTCGTGTCCAGCTCCCGGTGCCGGCCACGGCCCAGTTCGAGGTCATCGCGGTCGATGATCCGTACGGCAACAGTGCGGGACAACCGCTCCCGCTGACCCAGATCAGCGTCTTCCGACGGCCCCTGCCCGCCACCAATCTCAAGTTCCTCGGCGCGATCAGCGCGGCGGCACCGCCGAGCGCGATCGCGACGCCCTCCATCATGTGGGATGGGCGCGAGATCCTGTCCAACCCGTTCGTCGCCTTGATGAACCAGGCGAACAACGCCACCCTCATTCACGCGGAAGCTGTTGCGGCGCTCAGCGCCGCCGTGCTGACCTCCATCGTCGACTTCCAGCTCGCGCTCTTCACGTCACAAGAGACCGAGACAGAGGCCGGCTCCGTCAGCATCGATGGGGCGAACGGCGGCAGCCTTTTCCTCTCGACGGTGCCGTTCACTGTTGGCGAGAATCGTCCGCCGAACCCGGTCAGGCAGGACGTCTTCCACCTGTTCGACGGTTGGGCCGGCCAGGTCGAGCAGCGCGACGCCATCGCCCGCGGCCAGGCGCTCTTCAACTTCAGGGTGGGCGTCAATCCCCTCTCGGCCACATGCGCGAGCAACGTCCCCAACGACTGTGCGCCGGGGGCGCAGCCCGGCGCGCAGGCCATGACCTGCACACGATGCCACTCCACCTTCGAGAACGGAGGCCAGGATGGCGGCGCCTTCGGCAACAGCATCGGGAACGCGATCGGGAACTTCACGTCGGGTGGGCTCGCCGGGGAGTTCCGTACTCCAGACCTGCCGCTCTACACGCTCCGGCAGAAGGCGGCCCCGAACGCGATCCGGATGACGACCGACCCCGGGCGCGCGCTGATCTCGGGCGTGTGGGCCGACGTGAACAAGTTCAAGGCCCCCTCCCTCCGCGGTCTGGCGGGACACGCCCCGTACTTCCACAGCGGCTCGGCCGCGACGCTGGAAGACGTCATCGACGCCTATCAAGAAGCGGGGTTCCAGTTCAACTTCACCCCGCAGGAGAAGGCGGACATGGTGGCCTTCTTGAAGTCGCTGTAGGCAACATCACGAAGAGGCGAGGAGCGGACATTCTTCGCCTCTTCTTTTCTGGTCTTGGACGCAGGCGCGGCCGGCTGGAAGCCGTGGTTCGGAGAGGGGTTGGCTCCTCAGGTAGGATTCGAACCTACGACCCTCCGGTTAACAGCCGGATGCTCTACCGCTGAGCTACTGAGGATCCGTCGGGCGCGACAACAGGAAAGTATACCTCAGCCCGCCTTGGTCAGCTCGGACAGCACGAGCTTGGCCACGCCCTTGAGCGTCTCGAAGACGCCCGTCCCCTTCATGGCCACCGCCTCGTAGATGGGCTCGTCCTTCCGGCGGAGCTGGCGCACCATCTCGTCCACGGGGACGATGTTGGGCAGGTCCCGCTTGTTGAGCTGGAGCACGAAGGGGATGCTCAGGAGGTCGTAGCCCTGGCTCTTCAGGTTGATCATCAGGTTGTCCACGGACTCCACGTTGGCGTCCATGCGCTCCACCTGGCTGTCCGCCACGAAGATCACCCCGTCCACGCCCTTCAGGATCAGCTTTCGGCTCGCGTCGTAGAAGACCTGGCCGGGCACGGTGTAGAGGTGGAAGCGGGTCTTGAACCCGCGCACCGTCCCCAGCTCGAGGGGCAGGAAGTCGAAGAAGAGCGTGCGGTCCGTCTCCGTGGCCAGGGAGATGAGCTTGCCCTTGGCGTTGGGGTTGGTCTTGTCGTAGATCCACTGCAGGTTCGTGGTCTTCCCGCAGAGGCCGGGGCCGTAGTAGACGATCTTGCAGTTGATCTCCCGGGATGCGTAGTTGATGAAGGTCATCGGTGGTCGCTTCTTCGGTCCCTACTCGCTGAAGAGGCTGTCGATGTCCTCGTCCGTGATCTCCGCGAACGGGCTCTCGAAGGCGGAGCCCGCGGCGGCCTTCTCCTTCTCGACCTTGGACATGATCCGGGCGAAGACGTCGTTGAGCTCCTGGGAAGCCTTCTTCACCCTAAGGCGGACGAGCCCGAGCGACGACCGCTCGTCGAAGATCACGACCAGGATGACCCGCTGCGCGACGATGGAAATGTGGATGTTGTCCCGCTCGCCCTCGTGGAACAGGATCGAGAACTCCTTCTCCCCGATCAGCCGGGCGAGGCCGTCGGTGGCGGCCACGTTGCCCGCGGTCAGGGAGGCGAGAGACGTGGTATCGAGGTTCTCGATCTCGCCGTGAGCGGCGATCTGCTGTCCGTTCTTGTCGACAAGGAAGACCACCTTGGCGTTGGCGTCCGTTCGGAGCTTCGAGATGACCTGCTTGATCTGGTTGAACTCCTCCTCGTACATGACGATGTCGGGCGCCGCCATTCCGTGATCCTCCTTGAAGCCGTTACTGGCTGGCTGCGACCGCACGGGCTTCGCAGGAACGCATAGCCTATCCCTTGGATCAAGCGAATTCAACGACCCGGCCCGCGGGCGGGGCGGCTCAGTAGTCCCGGCGACCCTCGAGAGCCTTGGCCATGGTGACCTCGTCGGCCCACTCGAGGTCGGAGCCGACCGGCACCCCCATGGCGATCCGCGTCACGCGCACGCCGAGCGGCTTGAGGATGCGGGCAAGGTAGACCGCGGTCGCTTCCCCCTCGACGGTGGGGCTGGTGGCGAGGATGACCTCCTCCAGCCCTCCCTTCCGCACCCGTTCGAGGAGGCCCTGGATCCGGAGCTCGTCGGGCCCCACCCCCTGGAGGGGATCGAGGGCCCCGTGGAGCACGTGGTAGCGGCCGCGGTAGTCGCGGGTCCTCTCGATGGACACGAGGTCGTGCGGTCCCTCCACCACGCACACCAGGCGGTCGCTGCGGCCGGCGTCCGCGCAGATCGCGCACGTCTCCTGATCCGTGATCGCGTTGCAGAGCGCGCAGGTGCGGATCCCGTCCAGCAGCTCGCCCACGGCTTGCGAAAGGCGCGTGGCGTCGTCTTTCGATCCCCGGAGCAGGTGGAATGCGATGCGCTGGGCGGACTTGGGGCCGATGCCCGGCAGTTTCCGCAGCTCGTCGATCAGGCGGGCGACGGGTGCGGGATAGTCCAAGAAGCCCGCGCGATCAGGTGAGGCCGGGGATCTTCAGGCCGCCGGTGAGCCCGCCGATCTTCTGCTGGACTTCCTCGTCGACCTTGCGCGCGGCCTCGTTGACGGCGGCCACGATCAGGTCCTGGAGCATCTCCACGTCGTCCTTGCTCACGACCTCGGGGTCGATCTGGAGGCGCGCGAACCTGCTTCTGCCCGTCCATCTCCACCTTGACCATGCCGCCGCCCGCCGTGGCCTCCACCACGAGGGCGGCGATCTCGGCCTGTATCTTCTCCTGGGCCTGCTGGAGCTGCTTCATCAGCTTGCGGGGGTCGCCGAATGGGTTCACGGACGCCTCCTTGGCGGGCTTGGCTTCCCGCACGTCCACCACCTTCCCCTCGAAGAGGTCGAGGGCTTCCTGCACCGCGGGCTCGCGCTCCGCCTCCTGCCGCAGCCGCTGGCGCTTCAGCTCCTCGGTCGAGGGCGGAGCCGCGGGCGTCGGACGCGGGAAGGGCCGCGCCCTTGCCGATCTGGACCTTGAGGGGCCGCCTCGCCGCCTGGCGGGCGAGATCGCGATACTCGTCGGCGTGCATGGAGGCGAAGGCCGCGAAGTCCGGCGGCCACTTCGAGGACGAGGGTGTCGCCCTCCAGCCGCGCCTGTGCGCTCGCGCAGCGGCTGCGACGAGGGACGGCCGCGACTGGCCGAGCGCCACCATGTCGGCGAGGAGGCCGCGGCACGCCGGCGCCGCGGGAGCCGGCGCTCGGCGCAGGGCCGGGGCAGGCGGGCGCCGACGGGCGAGGGCAGGGGCAGCCGTCGTGCCCGACGGGCGGACGGGCGGCCGCCGGCGCGGCACGGGGCCGGCGCCCGACGCCAGCCGCTCCACCCGCTCCACGAGCTCCGCGAAGGGCAGTGAGCCGCCGCATCTGCACCAGCTTGCAGCAGGGCCAGCTCGAGCGTCACGCGCGGGTCCTGGGCGCAGCGCAGGTCCGTCTCCGCCTGGGTCAGCACTCGAAGATGCGGAGCAGGTCCTCCTCCGAGAACGCCTCGGCCAGCGGCCGCAGCCGCTCGCGCTCCTCGGGGACGATCGGCGGCGAGCAGCGCGCTGCCCGGCGGGCGCCAGCTTCAGCAGCAGGAGCTCGCGGAAGTGGAGGAGCAGCTCGCGGGCGAAGTTGCGGTAGTCGGCGCCGTAGTCGGCCAGAGCCTCTCCACCAGCTCGAGCAGCGCCAGGCTGTCGCCGGCCACCACCGCCCGCGAAGCGCGCAGGAGCAGCTCGCGGTCGATGAGGCCGAGCAGCGCCGACACGTCCTCGTCCTGCACCTCGCTGCCGCTGAAGGACAGCACCTGGTCGAAGAGCGAGAGCGCGTCGCGCACGCTGCCCTCCGCGGCGCGGGCGATGCGGGCGAGCGCCTCGTCGGAGACCCGGATCTTCTCGCCCTCCGCCACCGTGCGCAGGTGAGCCTGCAGCTCGCGGGCCGGGATCATCCGGAAGTCGTACTGCTGGCAGCGGGAGAGGATCGTGTCCGGGATCTTGTGGTACTCGGTGGTGGCGAAGATGAACTTCACCCGCGGCGGCGGCTCCTCCAGCGTCTTCAGGAGCGCGTTGAAGGCCCCGGTGGAGAGCATGTGGACCTCGTCGATGATCCACACCTTGAAGCGGTCGCGGGCGGGGTTGTAGCGGGCGCTCTCCCGCAGCTCCCGCACCTGCTCCACGCCGTTGTTGGTGGCGCCGTCGATCTCCTGCACGTCGAGGGAGGTGCCGGCCGCGATCTCGACGCAGGACGGGCACTCGCCGCAGGGCTCGGGGGTGGGGGCCGTCGGGACTTCGAGCAGTTGAGGGCCTTGGCCAGGATGCGCGCGGTCGTGGTCTTGCCCACGCCCCGCGCGCCCGACAGCAGGAAGGCGTGGCCGATGCGTCCCGAGGCGAGGGCGTTCTTGAGCGTGCGCGTGAGGGTGGGCTGGCCCACCACGTCGTCGAAGGTCCGGGGACGCCACTTGCGGGCGAGTACCTGGTAGGACATGGGCTAGAGGAGCTTATTCGGTTGGCGCTCGGGCGGCTCGGGACCGGCCCCACGTGAACCCCGGCTGTCCTGCGGCACACGCGAGGGACGTCTAACCGTTGCTCCCTTCCGGGCCTGGCGGGGTTCGACGTCTCGCGTTGCGCAGGGCCGGGATCCACGTGCGGCCGGCCCCCTCCAGCTAGCCTACTTCAAAAGGCGACTCTCGGGAAGAGTCAGGGCATTTCCCAATCGAGGGCGAAGATCTCGCGCACGCCCACGTCGCGCAGCGCGAGCACGCCGTCGTCCGGCGCGAGGCCCACCCATTCCCCCAAGGGCTCTTTCGCCTGCTGAAGGCCCTCGAACGAGGCCACCACGTCGCGGCGACCGTCCTCCAGCCCGAGGCGGATGCGCAGCAGACCCTCGTTCACGAAGAGGTGCCGGCCGTCCCGGCCCCATTCCGGATACGTCACGAACTGCTTCTCGTCCAGCAGCGTCCGCCAGCGTCCCGACGCGAAATCGTAGAGACGGAGCCGAAGGGAATCGTAGGACACCGCAGCCAGATGGCGACCGTCCGGCGACCAGCGTGGAGAGAACATCCCTTCGGAGCCGGTCACCGAGAACACTCGCCCGGTCTCCAGGTTCACCACCTTGATGTCGATCGGGCGCCCCTCGAGCTGCTCTGCGGTGGACAGGCCCACGGCCAGCGCCGCCCCGTCGGGCGACCAGCTCGCGTCCGTCTGGCTGCGCGCGTCGGGCAGCGCGGCCCACGCGGCCCCCCCCGCGGCGGGAACGACCTGGACGCGCCGGGGCCGATCTCGCGGCATCTCGATGAAGGCAATGCGGCTGCCGTCGGGCGACCAGCGCGGCAGCCCCACCGGGACCGAGGTGAAGGTGAGCTGCTGTCGATCGCTGCCGTCCGCGCGGGCCCGCCAAAGCGTGCCCGCCGGGAACGCGACGTAGGCGATCCACCGGCCGTCGCGCGAGAAGTCGACCCCCTGGGCGGAGAGCCCGCCGAGATAGGGCGCGAACTGGCGCGAGCGAGGCTCGTAGCGGACCAGCTCTCCCTGCGCCTGCGTTCCCACCGCGAAGAGCCCGCGGCCGTCCCGGCGGGGCACCGGCTGACGGAACTCGATGGGCCCCTGCGTCAGGCGCACGGGTCTGGGCGCGCCCCCGACGAGGCCGCGCCCGCGCCGGGGCAGAAACCAGACGTCGGCCCCGCGCTCGCCCTCGGCCTCGAAAACGAGCCCGCGACCGTCGGGCATCCAACGCCCGCAGCAGGTCGCGGTGTCGAGCTCGGGGACGAGAGGTCGGGCCCCCTTCCCGTCCGCCCCCACCTCCCACAGTCGTGGCCGCCCCGACTCCCACACGGAGGTGCTGAGCCGTCGCCCGTCCGCCGACCACGCCGCGAGGAGGACGGGACCGGGTGCGCTCCAGATCTTCCGGGCTTCGGATCCGTCGCTCCCGGCCACGAAGACGTCTTGCGCGTCGGTAAAGGCGATCCGCTTCCCGTCCGGCGACCAGACCGCGCTCGTGACGCGAAGATCGCCCACGCGCCGGGGCGTCCCCCCGACGGTGGGGACGATCCAGAGCTCGACCGGCTTTTGCGCAGTGCCCACGGGCTCCCGCTCCGCGATCACGAGCAGCTCGGAGCCGTCGCCCGAGATGTCCTGGATCATCGGCCGGGACGAGGGCAGGCCGGTTTGCATCGTGACCACCTCGCTGCCTCCGGCGGAGACCTGCCCGAGGGCGGTCACGTTCGCTCCAAGCACCTCGGTGAAGTAGACGCGGGAGCCGTCGGTCACGGGCCAGTACTTGAAGCCGCGGTCGTCCGTGATCTTACGGTAGCCGGTCACCCGCGGCGGCTCGGGAGCGCGGGCCAGGTAGACTCCCACGACACCCATCCCCACCAGCACGGCGAGGGCGGCGGCGCGATGCCGGCCGACCCACGCGCGGGCGGGAGCGGCGGTGGCTAGCGCGGGGCCGGAAACGAGGGGCGCCGCTCGCTTCCCGGACGTGGAATCGCGCCGCAGGCGCCGGAGGTCGGCTCCCATGTCCCGCGCGGTCTGATAGCGAAGGTCGCGGTCCTTCTCGAGCGCCTTGAAGATCACGCGTTCGAGCTCGGAGGACACGAGGGGGTTGATCCCCGAGGGGGGCACCGGCTCGCGGTTCAGGATCGCTTCATAGAGGACGGCGGCGGTATCCCCCTCGAACGGGGTCCGGCCCGTCGCCATCTCGTAGAGGACGGCACCGAACGAGAAGAGATCGGTGCGCGCGTCGAGGGGCAGGCCTCGCGCCTGCTCCGGCGACATGTAGGCCACCGTGCCCATCACGGCGCCGGGGGTGGTCTGGGGCTCCTCGGCGGAGGCGGTGGGACGGCTCGAGATGTCGGCGGGGGTGGCGGTGAGCTTGGCCAGCCCGAAGTCCAGCACCTTCGCCTGGCCCCGCTCGGTGACGAAAATGTTGGTGGGCTTGATGTCGCGATGGATGATGCCCTTGCCGTGGGCGGCGTCCAGCGCATCCGCCACCTGGATCGCCAGCTCGAGGAGGGGCTCGATCGCCAGGGGCCGTGATTCGATGCGCCTCTTGAGCGTGCGCCCTTCGAGCAGCTCCATGGCGATGAAGGGACGGCCTTCGAGCTCGCCGATGTCGTGCACGGTGCAGATGCCCGGATGGTTCAGCCCGGAGGCGGCGCGAGCCTCGCGCTGGAAACGCTCGATGGCCTGGGGGTCCCGCGCGAGGTCGTCGGGGAGGAACTTCAGGGCCACGGCGCGACCCAGGCGGGTGTCCTCGGCCCGGTAGACCACCCCCATGCCGCCGCCGCCCAACCGGCCGACGACCCGATAGCGGGAGTCGCGGCTCCCCTCCACTCCCGGTGTTATCGGCTGGGCTTCTTGAGCGTTTTGGGCTGAGGGCGACACCACGACACAGGCTCAGTACTCAAGCTCCGTGCCAGCTTCCGCCGCCCCCCCGCTGCCGCAAGTCACTCGATTGGAATGAGGTCTCTCCGGGCCAACGGAAGGGCTCACGCAGGCCTTGCGTCTTCCCCCGCAGCGATTGCCCCGGGGCCGGCTCAGTCTGGCGGAGAGAGAGGGATTCGAACCCTCGGTGCCGGGGTTACCGGCACACGTGATTTCCAGTTCAAGGCCTGGCTCACCTGACACCACCCCACCCGACCTAACTTTCTCTGACGACGAGGAGACGTGGTGAACGTCGTCGCGTGAGATCGGGCCACATCGGCCAGCGTGGTAGCAGCATGGTAGCAGGGATGACGTAGCTTCCGGGCGCCTAAGCCCATTCGGGCGAAGGTCGCTGGGGTCCTGATCAACGCCTCAGGTGCGATCGATCTCGATCGCTCGACGGCGACTCAGGGTCGCCGCGCGTGATCGGATCGATAAGATTCTCCAGCGCCGGCCACACCTCGGGATGTGCGACCTCGTACGGTCGTTTGCCGGCGCTGCGCCGAACCTTGACTACATCCTCGGGCGTCGCACCTCTGCGAGCCTCGTCTCGCCCCTTGCGCACCGTGCTGATCGCCATGCCGGTTGCGCGCGCCACTGCGGCCACGCCTCCCCAGCCGATCGCGCCCGCCTCCGTGCCGGACCACAGTCGACGCGCGCGCTCGTCCACAGTCGCCTGCAACAGGCACCACTTCTGGCGAACCACCTTCTCCGCGCTAGCGCCCATATCGACCGTAGATCACGTCGGCCTCATCCTGTCGATCCCTTGCGAGGTTGCCTCCGGCAGCGGGACGCTAGCGTCGGGGCTTTCCACGCTCGCGACCTGCCCGGTGCTGAGAGGTTCGAGCCAGGACATGAGATCCTGGTACGTCTTCTCTGGGGAGCGTAGGTGGCCCTCGGGCACGATCCCGTCTACGGCGCAGCGAACGGCGCGCCTCCTTGTGCTGGGCTTCGAGCTCGCGGATCACAGCCTCGGTCTTGTCGTCGAGGGCGGCGAGGACCTCGTCGGGGTTCTCTTCCGCGTAGTGAAGAGCCAGGCGGCCGACCGCGAGATCGACGACTTCATGACCGTCCCACGCTCGCGCCCAGGGTGACGAGAAGCTCGTCGAGTTGCTCGAACGTCTCGCCCATCCCACCAGTACTCCCGGAGGCGATGGCACCGTCGAGAGCTTCCTTCGAGGGATAGAGGTCGTGCATGACCAGCAGCGTCTTGCCGCCTCTTTCCTCGAACGTTACCGTGGTGACCTGCCCACTGTCGCCACCTTCTTCATTGGTCCAGACGAGGCGCGAGTGCGGTGTCACTTCGAGGTACCTACCGAAGAACTCCATGGGCTTCGGGGCAGCGGGTGGCTGAACACGAGACGGTACCTGCCCCCGACACGAACATCCATCTCGCAGGAAAGCAGGGACAGGCCGAACGACTTCGGTACCCACCACCGCTTGAACAGCTCGGGCTTGGTCCACGCCTCGAACACGATGCGCGCCGGGCCGTTGAAGGTTCGCGTGACGACTAGCTCACGCTCGGACTTCCGTTCCACCGTCGTGCGGTTCTTCATGGGGGTGGGCTCACTCTCTCTTCTTGCGTCCATCGACCTTCTCCTTCCGTTTCAGTTCCTCGACAACCTTGTCCAGCTCGTCGAAGCGTGCGTCCCAGAGCTGGCGGTACCTCTCGATCCATGCCGCCTCTTCCTCCAGTCGGCGCAGGCCGAGCTTGCAGGTCCGCACGCGCCCGACCTTCTCCGTGGTGACGAGCCCCGCCTGCTCCAAGACGCCGACGTGCTTCTTCATGCCCGTTAGGGTCATGTGGAACTTCTCGGCAAGGTCCGTGATCGAAGCGTCTGCACGCCCGAGCTGCTCCAGAACGCCGCGTCGGGTGGCGTCCGAGAGCGCGGCGAACGAGGCATCGAAGCCGGTCCGGATATACTGAACCATGTGGTTCAGTATATAACACACGGATTAGCGGCATGCAAGGGGAGGCTGAGCGCGCGCTGCGTTGCCGGCCGCCTTCACTCCCAAATCGACCTCATTTCGATGCAGATTCGATCGACTCGGCGATCCCCAGGCCCTTAGCTAGCGGCGCTTCTCCGTAAAGGTGATCGACGTGCCGGGGGCGCCGGTGTCGTCCATCCGCACCTCGCCTTCGAAGAAGGCCCCCTCCGCGATCGCCACGACGCGTGCCCGGATGCTCGAGCTGACCCGGGCGGTCGCGCCGATCTCGATCCGCTCGGCCGCCACCGACGCTCCGGTCACCTCGCCCTCGACCACGAGGCTCTTTGCCTCGAGCCGCCCGGTGACGCGCGCGCCCGGTCGCACGCGCAGGTGCGCCGAGACCCGCGCGTCGCCGTCGAGGAACCCGGCCAGCTCGACCGACCCCTCCGCGACCAGCTCGCCCTTCACCTGCGTGCCGGGACCGATCACGGTGGCGTTGGGGTCGACCATGTCGGTGAAGCGGCGCGAATGCGCCTCCGGCGGCGGTGCGGGCGTGGGGGCTTTTCCGAGCATGCTCACAAGACCTCGCGCGCGATCCTAGCATGCGGCCGCAGCCTCCCTACTCCGCCCGGAGCGCGTCCATCGGATCCACGGCGGCCGCCCGCCGGGCCGGCAGGTAGCTCGCGACGACTGCCGCCGACACGAGCATGACGGCCACGAGCGCGTACGTCAGGGGATCTGCTGCGCCCACGCCGAAGAGCAGCGACGACATCAGGGCCGATCTCGCGGGTCCGCTGCGAGACCGCGTAGGAGATGACGCCGTAGATACCGACAACGCCGAGGAGCAGCGCCACGGCTCCCGCGAGCACGAGCATGACCATGGTGAAGGAGGTCCGGGCCAGCGACCGCTCGTGGACGGTTCGCATCGTCTAACGCTGCGCCTTCTCACGCCTCGCTTCGCGCGAACGAGGCGGACCGTGCGCCTCGCGGGCGGCGGGAAGTGATCCTTGTTTGCGCGGCACGTGCGGAGAAGTCTTGCTGAACGTACACTGGCCGCATGGACGACCACGCGCTTCTGCAGGAGGAGCTGCACTGGCGCTCGGGACCGGGGCATAGCCGGCGGCCCGCGGGCACGAATGCCATCACCGCGATCGGGATCGTGATCACGCTCGTCCTGTGGGGGATCACCGGCATCGTGCTCACGCCGCTCCTTTCCGGTCCGCGCGGCAGCGGAGTCATCGAGCCGCGGTCGATCGTCGTGATCGTCGTGTTCGGCGTCGAGATGCTCGTCGCCGCCGCGGTCTCGGGGCGCGTGTGGGTCGCGATCGGGCCCGGCGCCCGGGGCGCGCTCCGCCCGTTCGGCGTGCTCGGCCCGCTGCCGATGCTCGTGATGGCGTTCTTCGTCGTCATCTCAAGCGCGTCGTTCGTCTTGGCGCCCTTCATGCCCAGGAAGGCGGCGCCGACGACGGCCGGCCGCAACTGGCGCTTCGTGAAGACCGATCGCCTCGGCGTGACGTACGAGCACGCGGTGCAGATGTGCAAGGAAGCGGGGGAGCGAGTCCCGAGCCGCGAGGACCTCGCGCTGTTCGATCCGCCCTTTCCGGGCCTCGGGCTCGTCTGGCTCGAGAAGCCGCCCGACGCGAAGCTCCCGATCGTGCTCGACCGCGATCTCAAGGTCGGCAGCTTCAGCGCCCGTCCCGGTTCATCGCCGCACGCCTACGTCGTCTGCTTCCGCCCCTGAAGCGGGGCGTCGCCGGCCGCAGCAGCCAGGGGAGGGAATACGGCAGCGGGGCGCGGATACGGCCTGCGCGGCCGAGGGTGAGGCGCCGCCAATCGACGCGAGCAGGGCCGCCAGGACTCTTGCCGAGATGCGCATTCACGGTCCACTAGAACTCTCACGATCGCACCGGATCGACCGGGCCGGAAATTGTCACATACAATCGCGGTGGTCGCGTCGGCGAGCCCAGGAGGGCGACATGGTGAATGTCCGATCGAAGGTGGCCAGGGCCGTGGTCGTCGCGCTCGGGCTGACCGTGGGCGGCGAGCCGCCGCGCGTCGCGGCCCAGGCGCCGCCCGATGCGACGCCGTCTTCCCGTCCCCGGACGAGCGTCTACGGGAAGCTCCAGAGCGTCGAGAAGGGGCTGAGCGCGCTCGTGATGATGGCGGACGACGGCAAGCGCCTCGTCTGGCGCTTCGACAAGGACCTCGTCACCGAGGCCGAGCAGTTCAAGCGCGGTGACCCCATGATCGTGATCTACCGGCAGCTCGGTCCCTCGGACAAGCGGGTCACCGCCGTCGCCTTCCCGGGCAGCGCCTCCGTCCCCACCTACGTGAACCTCACGAGGGAGCGCGTCACCGTCAGGAGCGCTCCCTACGTGGACGGAGCATGCCCCGCCTTGAACGAGGGGCCGGTCCAGGAGATCACGATCCCCCGGGGAGGCATCGCGGAGCTCGCGGACGGCTGCTGGTGCTGCGCGGCCGCGGGAGACGCGTGCATGCCCAGCACCAAGACGGGAGTCGGACGTGCGCTCCTCGCGAACTGCTTCGAGTAGTCCGGCCTCAGCGGACGCGCGGCTGGCCAAACCGTGCTAGTAGGCCTTACCGTCACTGGCCTCAAGAAGCGCGAGGTGAACCTGCTTCACAACATCGACCGGAAGTAATGCGATGGCCCGAGTCCAGTGCGCCTTCGCACGCTGCCTTTCTTCGGCTTGGTAACGTCCATCAAACAGTCCGTAGAGACGGGCAAGGGTGAGAAGTGCTCGAGCGCTTCATGGAGGCCACGGACAGGAAGGCGGCGCGGTTCTATCCCCTGTTCTTCGTGCTCTCGAGAACCGGCCTCCGCCTGGGCGAGGCTCTCGCGCTCCAGTGGGAGGACCTAGACCTCCTGCGAACTCCTGCGCCAGCTGAAGGCAGCGCAGGCCGTGGCCACCCTGAAGCGGGGGCGGGCTACGGCTGGCTCGGGGGCGACGCCGGCGGGCCCGCAACTCGTTGGTCTGGCGGAGAGAGAGGGATTCGAACCCTCGGTGCCGGGGTTACCGGCACACGTGATTTCCAGTCACGCCGATTCAACCACTCTCGCATCTCTCCGTCATTGAGCCGGGGGGCGCTTGCGTCGCGCCCCCCAGACCCCCCCGCCGCTACGCGCGAGTGAATCGCGCTTCGCGGCGCCGTCCGTTACTTGTCCCGCGCATGGCGGAGAGGGTGGGATTCGAACCCACGGTACCCGGTAGGGCACAGCGGTTTTCGAGACCGCCCGATTCAACCACTCTCGCACCTCTCCGCCGAGGGCGAACGGTCATTCTAACCTCCGCGCCGCGCTTTGAAGAAGTCCAGGAGCAGGGCGCCGCACTCTTCCGCCAGGACGCCCTCGACCACGTCGAAGCGGTGGTTCAGGGGCAGGTCGCCCACGCGGAGGACGGAGCGGACCGCTCCGCCCTTGGGATCGGGGGCCCCATAGACGACGGTGGCCACCCGGGCCTGCACGATCGCGCCCACGCAGAGAAGGCAGGGCTCGAGGGTCACGTAGAGGGTGCTGCCCGGCAGGCGATAGTTGGAGAGGGCCCGGGCTGCGGTCCGAAGCGCCACCACCTCCGCGTGGGCGGTGGGGTCGTGGGCGCCGATGGGCTGGTTGAAGCCGGAGGCCAACACCCGGCCGTCCAGGGTCAGGACCGCCCCCACGGGAATCTCCCCGTGCTCCAGGGCGCGACGCGCCTCGGCGAGGGCCCGCCGCATCAAGGCTTCGTGGTCGACGTCGCGATCCGCCATCGCGCCAGGGGTGCGCTCCCTCACTTCCGCCACTCCAGGTCCAGGCCCTTGCGCAGCCGGCCCAGGTTCGCGTCCAGCGTTCTCGTGACCCCGGACCGGAACTGGCCGAGGATGCGCTCCGTCTTCGCGTTCGCCTTCCCGTCGTCTTCCCAGGCCACCTTCATCTTCACCTCGTGCCAGCCCGGCTTGACCTCCAGCACGTCCGTGAAGTTGCCCTTGCGCATGCTGAACACGAGCGCCTTCTTCTCGATCCGGCCCCCCAGCTTCTGGTCGATGACGAGCTCGTCGTCCACCCACACCCTCAGGGTTCCCGCCTTCAGGGGGTGGTCGAAGTCGATGCGCAGCTTTCCCGGCGCGGGACCGCTCCGGGGGCGAGAAGGGGCGATGAACACGGGGCTCGTCGTGGGCTCCGGGGCGGGAGAGGGATGATCCGCTTCCGCGGGCGCGGGACGCGGGGATGCGGTCGGCGGCACCGGGAAGACCACCTCGCCCCGGGACACGAGGTAGCCGAGCCCGAAGCCGAGCAGCACGAGACCCACGCCGGCCATTGCCGCCGTGCGCTTCCAGCTGAAGCGCCGCGATCGCGGCGGGGCCGGGGCCGCGAACGGGGCCGTCGTCGCCTCCGGCCTCGGAGGGTCCGGCACCAGGGCATGGAGGGCCGTCTGGAGCGTGTCCTCGGCCACGACCAGCTCGACGCTTCGGGGCGGGGAGGGAGGATGCGCGGCCGCGGCCAAGAGCCGCGTCTCCTCGTCGGAGTGCCGCGGAGAGCGGTCCTCCCGCACGTCGTCCAGGTCTTCTGCGAACGATTGCGCGTCGAGATAGCGGTCGGCAGGGTCCTTGGCCATGGCCCGCGAGAGGACGCGCTCCGCGTCCTCGGGTATCCCCTTCACGATCCGCGAGAGGGGGGCGGGGTCGTCGTTCACGACCCGCCCCACGATCTCGGGGATGCTGTCGGCGGCGAAAGCGGGCTCGCCCGCGATCAGGGTGTAGAGGATCGAGCCCAGCGAGAAGACGTCCGCCCGCCCGTCCACGTTCTCGCTGGTGGCCTGCTCGGGGGCGGTGTAGAGGGGCGTGCCCAGGAACTCCCCGGGGTTCGTGAGCTTCTTGAAGCGCGCGGTGTCGACCATCCCCCCCGCGATGCCGAAGTCCATGATCTTGGTCTGACCGGACGGCAGCACCATCACGTTGGCCGGCTTCATGTCCCGGTGGACGATTCCCTGCGAGTGCGCATGGTGCAAGGCGCGGGCGACCTGCGCCCCCAGGCGGAAGGCCTCCCGCCAGTCGAGGCGGCCCTCCGCGGCGAGTTCGGAGAGCGTCCTCCCCTCCAGGTACTCGAGGGCGAGGAAGAGAGTGCCGGTGGCGCTGTCGCGACCCACGTCGTGGACGACCACGATACCGGGGTGGGTGAGGCGGGCCGCGCGCGCCTCCGCGAAGAAACGCTGCTCGAAGGCCTCGCGCTCCTCCTTGGACACGGGAACGATCGTCTTGAGGGCTATGGTCCGGCCGAGGTCGGGATCGTGGGCCTCGTAGACGATGCCCATGGCGCCGCGGCCCAGCTCGCGCCGGATCTCGTAGCGCCCCACCGCGGAGGGCATGTCTTGTGGCTGGTTCGCCAATGAGTCGGTCCCCCTGCTCGGAGAGCGGCCCTCTCGCCTATCTTCCATTCTCGCACGCGGGGGTCGGGGTCACGGGCGAGCGAGGGCTCGGGTCGCCTCGTTTTCCCACTCCGACGCGTCGGGGTCGCCGGCCGCGGAGAGGGCCCGGGAAAGGTCGCGCGCCCGCTCGTAGGCCGGGCGCGACTCTTCGGTCCGTCCGTTCCGCCCGAGCGCCTCCCCCAGCGCTTGTTGATTCGGCGGGTAGTCCGGGAAGAGGGCCACCGCCGCCCCCGCCTCCACCAGCCCCGCCTCCGGATCGCCGGGACCGAGCGGCCACCCCGGGGCCCGGAGAAGAACGAGAGCGAGCACGCGATGGGGGCCGGCTTCTTCCAGGCCCGGGTCCCGAGCGATCACGCGCCGGAGCGCTTCCACCATCTTGCCCACCGCGTCGTGACCGGTGGTGGGCTGCTCACGCGCCTGCAAGCCGAGGGCGATCGCGAGCCAGTAGTCGCAACGCGGGTCCGCGGGTTGGCGACGCCCGCACCACTGCGCGGCCTGGAGCGCGACTGGCACCAGGGCCTTGCGCTCCGAGTCGTCCGGCGTGTGCTCGATGCGCCAGACGGACACCCGGGCCAGGCCGAGCAGGCCTTCCACTCGCGCCGGGTCGGCACGGGCGGCCTGCAGATACGCACGCTGGGCGGCGCGGGTCGCTTGCGGGTCGGGCCGCCGGGCAAAGCCCGCTTCTCCTTCCGCGAGCAGGCGGTCGACATCGCCGGGGGCGGCGGGCGCTTCCCCGCCTTCCAGCAGGGAAGGGCCCATCCGGTCGACGGCCGGAGGCTCGCGTAGCGCGTGCGCACAGGCGGCGAAGCCCAGCAGGGCCGCGGCGGCGAGGCGGCGCGTCAAGGCGCGTCGGGCGCAGCCCGGTAGGCCACGCGCGCGCGACCCAGCCCCGCCTCGTCGAGCGCCATGAAGCGGACGAGCTGAAGGCCGCCCAGGGCCGAGGCCCCCGCCGGCCGGTCCTGCAGGGACTGGAGGGCGCGCACGAGCTCCTTGACGCGGGCCGCCTCGAGCCGGCCGGCCACCGACGCGACCACCATCACGGGCATCGGCGCGGACCGGGCCACGATCTCGAGGTCTTTCGCGTAGGGCAGCGAAGAGAGGGCCGCGGCCTGGGGAGCGTCCAGGAGCAGGGCGACGTCCTCCCCCGCCGCCGCCCGTCGAAGCGACGACAGGACCGCGCCGGAGGTCACGAGGCGGGTCCCCGCCGGCAGGGTGCCCCAGGCCCCGAGGGCCGAGCCGCGCACGAACCGCGGCGCGTAGGCGGCCGCGCTCACGATCTCCCAGCCGCCGAGAGCGGCCGCCGAGGAAACCCTTCCCTTGCCCGCAACCAGGCTCCAGGCTTCGCTGGCCGCGCCCCCCTGCATCACGGCCTGCGCGCGGGCGACGAGGCGCAGCTTCTCCTCGTGCTTCAAGAAGAAGGGCAACGGCACCAGGGCGAAGGCGGCGTCGGATCGGCCCAGGCGCTCGACGCCCGCCGCTTCGGTCTCGTGATATTCCGCCCGGATCGATCCTTCGGGGGCTCCGGTGGCGGCGGCGAGCGCTTTCGCGAAGGCGTCCATCCGCGGCTGCGCTTCGTCGGTGGAGCCGGGGTAGCCGGGGGCGCAGGCCACGAGCGTGACCGGCTCCGCCGCGGGAGCGTTGCGGGTGGACGTCGTGAGCAGGAGGAGCGCGAGCGGGGCGAGCCGGGCCGTCACTATCCGATTCTCGCACGGCCGCGGTATCCTACCGTCCGCTTGCGCGTTCCCGGGGAGCCGCTCGCCCATTCCTTCTTCCGGCGGGTGGTCGCGCAACGCTACGCGGTCGCGATCGCTTACGCGCTGCTCGTCCCCCCGCAGCCTGGTTTTCGCTCCGGATCCCCCACGACGACGCCATCGATCGGATGATCGTGGAGTCCGATCCCGACGTCGCCGCGACCCGCGAGTTCCAGAGGATCTTCCCGGAGCGGAAGAGCGTGCTCCTGATCGCGGAGGTCGAAGACCCCTTCACGCCGGAGGCCCTCCGCGGCCTGCGCGCGCTCCAGGAGAGCCTGGACCGCGTGCCCCGGATCTCCGCCGTCTCCGCCCCGGGCATCGCGGAGCGCGTGCGCCCCGGGATCGGGCTCGAGCCGGACGCACTGCGGAGCTTCCTCACCGGAACTCCTTTCTTCCGCAAGCAGGGGCTCCTCGGCGATCACTTCCTGGGATTGGCGCTGCTCCTGGACGTGGACACACCCCGCGCGCGCGACGAGGCCCTGGCCGGCATCGAGCGCACGGTGGCCGGCGCGGGGCCGCTGCCCTTCCGCCGCCTGCGCCGAGTGGGCGAGCCCATCGTGACCTCCTACCTGGAGCGCGAGACGCGCGCGGCGAGCGCCCGCTACTTCCCGCTCTTCGGCCTGTTCGTGGTCGGCCTCGTCTACTTCCTGTTCCGCTCCGTACGCACGCTCCTCGCGATGCTGTCGACGCTGGGCGTGTCCGTCCTCCTCGGGAACGCGACGGGTGCGCTCCTGGGCTTTTCCGCCACCATCGTCTCTTCGATCGTGCCCTTGACCCTGCTCGTCACGGGCACCGCATCGCTCGTGTACCTGCACTCGCGCTTCGTGGACTGCCCGCCGGGTGAGCCGGCGGAGGCCCATCAGCTCCTCGCCCTCGTCAACAAGTTCCCGCCCGTCACCGCCTCGATCTTCGCGACGGCGGTGGGCTTCGCCGCCCTCGCCGTCTCCCGGATCCGTCCCGTGCGCGAGATGGGGATCTGGACCGCCGCCGGCCTCGTGGTGACCTGGATCGTCGCCTTCACGCTCTTCCCCGCCCTGCAGCGGATCTTCCGGACCCCGACCCGCCTGGAGCGCGCCCTCGCCGGGGCCTGGGTGCTGCGCGCCGCGGAGGGAATCCCCCGCTGGTCCTACCGCTGGCGCTGGCCCCTCGTCCTCGGCGCGGTCTTCCTGAGCGCTCTGGGCGCGGCCGCGGCCTTCGGCCTCCCGGGTTGGCTGCGGCCCATGCCCCTGGAGACGGACACCCTGGACTACGTCGACCCGCGGAGCGATCTCTACGCGGACACCCGCTGGTTCGAGCGCGAGGTGTCGGGGCTGACCGCTTTCTCGATCGGGCTCACGACCCCGCCGGGCGGGGTGGTCGAGCCCGCCTTCCTGACCCGGCTGGACGCTTTCGTGACCGCCCTCGAGCGCGACGCGCGGATCGGCTCCGTCATCGGAGTCACGTCGATCCTGCGCCTGCGCCGCTATGCCGCCGGCGAGGGCGACACGCTCCCCTCGGACCCGCGGGCGATGGGGCGTCTGGCCGAAGAGCTGGAAACGCTGTTGCTGCAGGAGCCGGATCTCCGGGCCTTCGTGGAGGTGGGCTCGCTCGCGGCCACGCGCCTCGACGTCCTCACCCGCGCGGGCCAGGACGCGCGCATCGAGGACCTCGCCCCCGACATCAAGCGCCGGTGGGAGGGCGAGGCCGTGCCGGGGACCCGCCTCGAGGTCGTGGGGGATGGGCTGCTCGCCGAGAAGATCGCCCACCATCTCGTGCCCACGCTCGTCGAGAGCTTCGTGCTCACCGCCGCGCTCATATTCGTGGCGTTCTTCGTCGTCTTCCGGAATCCCGCCGCCCGCGTCATGGCCATGATCCCGTCCCTCTTCGCCATCCTGGTCATGTTCCTGCTCATGCGGCTCTTCGGCATCCCCCTCAACGTGGCCACCATCCTCATCGCCACCACCGTGCTCGGGGCCACGGAGAACGACCAGATCCACTTCTTCTTCCATTTCCAGGAGAAGCGCAGGGAGGCGAGCACCGAAGAGGCGCTCAAGCACGCGATACGGGTGGCGGGGAGTGCGATCTTCTTCGCCACCCTCGTGAACGCGGGAGGGTTCCTGGCCCTCGGCCTCTCCGACCTTCCCCCCATGCGCCAGTTCGGGATCCTGAGCGCGAGCGCGTTCGCGCTCTCCATGCTCGCCGACTTCACCGCGCTGCCCGCCGCCCTCTGGATCGTGTTCCGGGAGCGGCCGGACGGAAGCTAGGGCGTCGTCGGCTTGGGCGGGTAGTCGGCGAGGACCTTCTTGATCGTGCTGTCGATCACGGGGCCCACCTCGTCCGCGCGAGGGCACGGGCCCGGTGGCCACGCCCCGCCACAGCGTGAGCTTGGTGTCGGCGTCCAGGAGCTCGACGATGATCGTGCCCTCCTGCACCCGCTTGAAGTCCACCACCGTCTTCAGGTCGGAGGTCGGCTGCCAGTACGAGTCCTCCTGGTAGCCCGTGCCCTTCAGCTTCTTCTCGACCTTCGCGAAGTAGGTGACGCGCAGGTCCGGGCTCTCCATGCTCTTCTTCAGGCCCTTGAGCTCCAGCTCGCGCTCGACCGCCCGCGTGACCCGGATGTGGTTGACGGGGTTCTCCGTGGTGGGCTCGAGCGTGGGCACCCAGTCGTACGTCTTGTAGTTGGAGAAGTCCGTCTCCTTGTCGAAGGTGACCTTGACCGTGGGGGTCGAGCTCTGGGGGGCGAGGAGGAAGAGGACGGCCAGGGGCAGGAGTGGCTTCACGCGGCCTCCTAGAAGGGCTGGCGGAAGCTGAAGAACATGTAGACGCGCGCGGGCACGCCCCTGCCGTTGCGGCGCGCGGGTTGGAACGTCCACTGCCGCGCGGTGGTCATGGAAATATCCGAGAACGGGGCGATCCCGTCGAGGACGCGCGCGTCCTGCACCGCGCCCTGGTCGTCGAGCTGCACCTCGACCATCACGCCCGCGTCGTTCATCGCGTTGGGAGGGTAGGGAGGGACGGAGATACCGGTGGGGATGGGAACGGCGGACTGGGGATCGGGCGCCGGCAGCCGGGGCTTGGGGGGAGCGGGAAAATTGAGCATGGCCGGGCGGAAGACGCCGATGACCAGGACCCGGCTCGGCACCGCTGTCCCGTCCTGGCTGGCGGGCTGGAACTTCCATCCGGGGAGGCGATTCTGGATGAGGCCCGTGAAGGGGGCCACGTCCTGGAGGATCTTGGAATCGCCGGCCATCCCCTGGGCGTCCACCCCCACGTCGATCATCACGACTCCCGCGGCCCGGACGCCGTAGGGGATGCCGTCGATCTGGAAGCCCAGGAGGGCGGCCGGCTGGAAGGCCGCCGCCAGTACCACGAGGGAATAGCCGATCATCGTCGCCTCCTGACCGCCGCAGGCATTCTACCCCTCTCAGTAGCGATAGAACGCCTCCTGCACGGCGGCGCGGTCCATTCCCTTCATGAGGCAGAGCTGGAGCAGCACGCGGCTCTTCTGGGGATTGAGCTGGTCCGCGGCCACCAGACCCAGCCCGTCGTCGTCCATCTCGATATTGCGGCCCACGTCCCCGCTCACCACCCGCGTGCTGCGCACCACGATCACGCCCTGCTTCACCGCCCGGGCGAGGGCCCCGGCCGCCTCCGTGGTCACGTTGCCGTTGCCCATGCCCGCCACCACGATCCCCCGCGCGCCCAGGGAGACGCTGGCCTCGACGAGGTCGGGGGGCATGTGGGCGTGGGCGTACAGGATGTCCACGCGGGGAAGGCGGTCGAGGCCTTCGACCGAGAACTCGGACTCGACGGAGTGCCGGCGCGAGGGCCGGCGGAAGTAGCGGATGCGGCCGTAGCTGGCGGTGCCGAGCAGGCCGGGACCGGGGGAGACGAAGGTCTGCACGTCGGTGGTGTTCGACTTGGTCACGTCCCGGGCGCTGTGGAGGTCGTCGTTGAGGACGACGATCGCGCCGCGGCCCCGCGCCTCGGGATCCGCGGCCACCGCCACCGCGTTGTAGAGGTTGAGGGGGCCGTCCGCGCTGAGCGACGTGGCCGGCCGCATCGCCCCGGTGAGGACCACCGGGCGCGGGCTCTTGACCACGAGGTGGAGGAAATAGGCCGTCTCCTCCATCGAGTCCGTGCCGTGCGTGACCACGACCCCGTCCGCTTCGTCGACGGCGAAGAGCGCGCCCACGCGCGCGGCCAGCTTCAGCCAGAGGGCGTCGTTCATGTCCTGGCTGCCGATCTGCGCCACCTGCTCGCCCGTCGTCTCGGCCAGTCGCTGGAGGTCGGGCACGGCTCGGATGAGCGCGTCGACGGGAAGCCCTCCCGAGCTGTAGCCCTCGTCGACCTCGGACGGAGCCTTGCCCGCGATGGTGCCGCCCGTGGCCAGGATGCGCACCCTCGTCATGCCGCCCGAGGGTCGCTCGGGGCGGGGCGGACGTCAAGCATAATGAAGGGATGACTTCGCAGGATCTGGCCTCGGCGGTGGCCGGCGGGGCCTTGATCGGCGCGGCGGCCGGGGGGTTGCTGCTCCTCGCCGGACGGAACGCGGGCATCAGCGGGATGCTCGCGGGACTCGTCAAGCCCGAGCCGGGAGAGACGGCGTGGCGTGTCTTCTTCGTGGCCGGGCTCGTGGCGGGAGGCGTCGCCCTCGCGTGGCTCGTTCCCGAGGCACTTCCCTCCGCGCCGGCGGTGCCGCTCGGGCAATCGATCGCCGCCGGCCTCCTCGTCGGCCTCGGAGCGCGGGTGGCCGGGGGCTGCACGAGTGGACACGGGGTGTGCGGGGTGGGCCGGCTGTCCGTGCGCTCCCTGGTCGCCACCGGCCTCTTCATGGCCCTGGGGATGGCCACCGTCTGGATCACCCGCCACGGCTCGGGGGCACTCTAGCCATGCGCGCCGAGAACGCGATCGCCCTCGTCGCCGGTCTCGTGTTCGCGGTCGGGCTCGGGATCTCCGGCTTGCTCCGGCCCGAGGTGATCCTGGGCTTCCTGGACGTGACCGGCGACTGGAACCCGGCTCCGGCCGTCGTGATGGGGACGGCCGCCCTCCTCTATTTCGCCGCCTGGCGATTCGCCCGGCATCGCGGCCGCTCGGCTCTCTCTGGCCCTCTACGCCTTCCGGCGGAGAGGCCCGTGGACGGCCCGCTCCTGGCCGGCGCCGCGATCTTCGGCGTGGGCTGGGGCCTCGCCGGCCTCTGTCCCGGACCGGCGGTCACGGTGGCGGCGGTTCGTCCGAGCTTCCTGGCCTTCGGCGCCGCGCTTCTCGTGGGGGTGCTTCTGGGCGAGGTCCAGCGCACGCGGCGGTCGGGCGAGGGTTAGGTCCTCACGAGGCCCTCGGACGCGTGTAGGCAATCCAGAGCTCCCCCGCGCCCACGGTGAGCAGCCATCCCGTCCAGCACGGAGAACACGAAAAGGACCCGCGGCCCCATGCCGGCGGGCGTCAGTGTGATGTCCACCGCCGCCCCCACCACGCGGACGGTGGAAATCCCGATGCCGACGGCAAAGGCGCGGATCATCCACTCCCGATGACGCGCGACCTGGCCTCGTCGAATCGCCACGATCGCCTTGCCCAGGGCCACCAGGAAGAGCCCGCCAAAGAGGGCGATGGCCGCGGCTTCCACCCATCCGCCGTAGGGCATGAGCACGCCGAAGAACAGTCCGGACAGGGCGGTGGGGATCGCCATGAGCGCGAGAAGCCGGCCCGACCATCGATGAAGCGTGAGGTGCCGGCTTCGAATGCGCGCCGAGAACTGGAGGGTCGCGAGGACGAGAAAGAGGCCCCCGGCGACGACGTGGAGCACGGTCATGAAGGAGTAACGACGAAACCGGCGGTCGATCCTCTCGAGCTCCGCCGGGCGCTCCGCCAGGAGGGGATCGCCGCGTTCGAGCGCCCGCATGAGCTCCAGCCGAGAAGGCTCGGCACGAATGGTGAGGTCACCGGGAAAGGTGGCTCGCCCCACCGCCGCGACAACCCCCACCGTCACGAGCAGGATCACGGCAACCCACAACACAAGGGTCAGCGCGGGAGCGGGTTGGCCACCCGCCCTCCCCTCTCGAGGCGTCACTGGCCCTGCTTCTTGGTGCGTAAGAGTCTTAGCCGGCCCCGCCCTCTCCCGCCTGGGCGGGGCGCCGGCCCGCGATGAGGCTGGCCTTGATCCAGTCGCGGTTCATGCGGGCGATGTTGTCCACGCTGATCCGCTTGGGGCAGGCGGCCTCGCACTCCTCGTGGTTCGTGCAGTGGCCGAAGCCCTCCGCGTCCATCTGGGCCACCATCTTGAGCACGCGGTCCCACCGCTCGGGCTGGCCCTGGGGCAGGAGGGCGAGCTGGGAGACCTTGGCGGAGACGAACAGCGAAGCGGAGGCGTTGGGACAGGCGGCCACGCAGGCCCCGCAGCCGATGCAGGCGGCGGCGTCCATGGCCAGGTCCGCGTTCTCCTTGGGCACGGGGAGGGCGTTGCCGTCGGGGGCGCTGCCGGTGGGGGCGCTGATGAACCCGCCGGCGGCGATGATGCGGTCGAACGAGGAGCGGTCGACGATGAGGTCCTTGATCACGGGGAACGAGGCGGCCCGCCAGGGCTCGCAGGTGATCTCGTCGCCGTCCCGGAACTTCCGCATGTGGAGCTGGCACGCGGTCACCCCGCGCAGCGGGCCGTGCGGAGAGCCGTTGATGACGATGCTGCAGGTGCCGCAGATGCCCTCGCGGCAGTCGTGGTCGAAGGCGATGGGGTCCTCGCCCTTCCTGGTCAGGCCCTCGTTCACGACGTCGAGCATCTCCAGGAAGGACATGTCGGGGCTGACGTCCCTGGCCGGGTAGGTCACGAACCGGCCCTTGGACTTGGCGTTGGCCTGGCGCCAGACGTGCAGGGTGAGGTTCATGAACCCTACTTGTAGCTCCGCTGCTGCAGGTGCACGTTCTCGAAGGCGAGCGGCTCCTCGTGCCGCTTGGGAGCCTTGCCCTCCCCGGTGTACTCCCAGACCGCGACGTGGCAATACTTTTCGTCGTCGCGCAGGCACTCCCCGTCCGGGGTCTGGTGCTCCTCGCGGAAGTGACCGCCGCAGGACTCGTCCCGCTCCAGCGCGTCCCGGCACATGAGCTCCCCGAACTCCAGGAAGTCGGCCACCCGGCCGGCCTTCTCCAGCGACTGGTTCAGCTCCTCGTTCGCGCCGAGGACGGTCACGTCCTGCCAGAACTCCTCGCGCAGGGCGGGGATCTTCGAGAGCGCTGTCTCCAGACCCTTCCGGTTGCGGGCCATGCCGCAGTACTCCCAGATGATCGTGCCGAGCGCGCGATGGAAATCGTCCACCGTGCGCTTGCCCCGGATGCCCAGGAGCCTCGTCGCCCGGGCGGCCGCGTCCGCCTCCGCCTTCTTCACCTCGGGGTGGGCCGGGTCGTTCTTCTGCGGCCCCACGCTCGCCAGGTAGTTGCCGATCGTGTAGGGCAGGATGAAGTAGCCGTCGGCCAGGCCCTGCATGAGCGCGCTCGCCCCCAGGCGGTTGGCGCCGTGGTCGGAGAAGTTGGCCTCGCCGATCACGTGCAGGCCGGGGATCGTGCTCATGAGGTTGTAGTCCACCCACAGCCCGCCCATCGTGTAGTGGGTAGCGGGATAGATGCGCATCGGCAGCTTGTAGGCGTTCTCGTCGGTGATCAGCTGGTACATGTCGAAGAGGTTGCCGTACCGCTCGCGGACCTTGTCCTCGCCCAGCCGGGCGATGGCCTCCGTGAAGTCCAGGTAGACGCCGCGCCCGGTGGGTCCCACGCCCCGTCCCTCGTCGCACACCTGCTTGGCCGCGCGCGAGGCGATGTCGCGGGGGGCGAGGTTCCCGTAGCTCGGGTACTTGCGCTCGAGGTAGTAGTCGCGCTCGTCCTCCGGGATCTGGCTGGGCGGCCGCCGGTCGCCCTTGGCCTTGGGCACCCAGATCCGCCCGTCGTTTCGGAGGGACTCGCTCATCAGGGTCAGCTTGATCTGGTGCTCGCCGCGTCACGGGAATGCAGGTGGGGTGGATCTGCGTGAAGCAGGGGTTCGCGAAGCCCGCGCCCTTCTTGTGGGCGCGCCAGATGGCGGTGCCGTTGCGCTCCCTTGGCGTAGGTGGACAGGAAGAACACGGTGCCGTAGCCGCCCGTGCCCAGCACCACCGCGTCCGCCGAGATGGGACTCGATCCGGCCCGTGACCATGTCGCGGGTCACGATCCCGCGCGCTCGCCCGTCGATCACGATGAGCTCCTGCATCTCGTGCGCGGGTGTGCATCTCCACCTTGCCCATGCCGATCTGGCGCTCCAGGGCCTGGTAGGCGCCGAGCAGGAGCTGCTGGCCCGTCTGCCCGCGCGCGTAGAAGGTGCGCGAGACCTGGGCGCCCCCGAAGGAGCGGTTGGCGAGGAGCCCGCCGTACTCGCGGGCGAAGGGCACGCCCTGGGCCACGCACTGGTCGATGATGTTCACCGACACCTCGGCCAGCCGGTAGACGTTGGCCTCGCGCGCCCGGAAGTCGCCGCCCTTCACCGTGTCGTAGAAGAGGCGAAAGACGCTGTCGCCGTCGTTCTGGTAGTTCTTGGCGGCGTTGATCCCGCCCTGGGCGGCGATGGAGTGGGCGCGGCGCGGGCTGTCCTGGTAGCAGAAGCACTTCACGTTGTAGCCCAGCTCGGCCAGGGTCGCGCCCGCGGAGGCGCCGGCCAGCCCCGAGCCCACCACGATCACCGTGTACTTCCGCTTGTTGGCGGGGTTCACCAGCTTCATGTCGAAGCGGTGCTTCTCCCACTTCTTGTCGATGGGGCCCGACGGGATGTTGGCCTTGAGCTCCATTCAATCAACCGAGGGGGCGCTCGTCCCCCGATTCCACCGGTACGCAATCTCCGGCCGGTCGTCTCTCAGCCAGCCCGCCAGCACCGCCACCGGGAACGACACGTTGCCGATCACCACGAGCGCGGTGATTCCCGTCGCGAAAGCCATGCGCAGGGGGTTCCAGCGCGGATGGCTCAGGCCCAGGGTCTGCAGCATGCTCCAGATTCCGTGGTAGAGGTGCAGGCCGAGGGCGAGCATGGCCGCGATGTAGAGGAGGGAGACCGGCCACCGGCTGAAGCCGGAGATGAAGTTGTGGTAGACGTCGCCTTCCACGAACTCCGGATGCACGGTGCCGAAGGTCAGGTGGGCGAGGTGGTAGCCGATGAAGAGGGCGAGGAGCGGCCCGCTCCAGATCATGGTCCGCGAGGCGTAGGTGGAAGCCCGGTGCTTCTCGACACGGTAGCCCTGGGGCCGGGCCCGCCGGCTCTCCAGGGTCAGGCTCACCGCGGCCCAGACGTGCAGGATGACCGCGAGGAGCAGGACGCCCCGGGCGATCCAGAGGCCGGCCCCGTGCAGGAGCGCCCGCAGGAAGACCGCGTAGGCGTTCATGGCCTCGGGTCCGAGGTAGACCTGCAGGTTCCCGAGCATGTGGCCGACCACGAAGCCGAAGAGGACGATGCCGGTGAGGGCCATCACGACCTTGCGGCCGAGGGTGGAGCGTGCGGTGGAGATCGCGGTGGAGGGTGGCAACTCACCCAAAGTATTCAAGCAGGATGGTCGGCGCGTCAAGCAGACGGCGCTACACTGGGCTCGGCCGCGCCCCGCGGCGCGGCCGTCCGAAGGGAGAGCGCCCGATGGCCGAGAGCCCCCAACCCGCCCGACCCTTCCACGTCCTCATGCTGTTCCCCACCACCCCCGCCCAGCAACGCGAGCACGCGGAGAAGCTCGCCACCTTCATCCGCGAGGGAATCAAGGTCCAGCCCGGCTTCCTCTCCGCGCGGTTGTTCCTCACCGAGGACGGGGAGAAGATCGTGGAGCACTTCCAGTGGATGGACCGGGCGGCCTACGAGACCTACCGGTCGAGCGACCTGGGCAAGGCCGCGGCTTCCCTCCTCGTCACGCTGCATCCGCAGGTCTTCTTCCTCCGTGAGCAGGAGGTGATCGTCTAGCTCATTTCGGGATCGTCGCGAACGTCTTCGGGCGGACGCCCCAGCCCAGGCCTTTCAGCTCCTGGTGCGCCCGCGGCGAGACCTCGCCGGGAAGCCAGATCTCGTGCGACGAGGCCCCGAGCTCCTTCCGGGCGCGCTCCCCCAGCTCTTTCGCCCCGAGGGCGATCTTCTCCGTCCACGGCATGTAGTCCCCGGGCAGGAGGGCGATGGCCCGGCCGTTCTTCGTCTTCGCGACCATGACGCGGGTGTCGGTGAGGATCGCCTCCACCGGCGACTCCTTGTGGAGCTTCTCCAGCATCACCGCGCTCTCCGCGTAGAACAGCGCCTCCCGCTCCGACTTGGCCCCGGCGGCGGTGTCGATGTAGTCCGCGATCCCCTTGGCCCTCACCTTGTCGAGCGCGGTCACGATGCTCACCCAGTGCGTGGGAGTCATGACCTTGTTCGCGAAGAACTTCTTCTGCAGCGCCGCGCTCACCCCCATCGCCGTGAGCTGCACCTCGAGGGTCTTGCGGACCTCGTCGGGGTCCTTGCCCCATACGAGGTTGCCGACGGTGGCGGTGGTGGAGACCACCATCGGCACCGGCACCACCACCTTGGCCGCGATTCCGCCGGCGGCGTCGATCTTGCCGAGGTCCTGGAGCGCCTTGCGGAGCACCACGTTCGAGCTGTAGGGATCGACCCCGACCTTCTGCGCCCAGCGGCGCTGGGCCCCCGTCACTCCGAAGATGCTGTAGGCCGCTCCCACGGCCATCCCCTCGGTGGACTGGCCGTCGCCCTCCTTGTCGTCGTCCGCGACGGACTCCGCCGCCTCCTTGCTCTTCCTTCCCATGCGCACGCCGAAGCGCTTGACCCCGCCTCCGATCCCCTTGACCGTTCCTCCCGGGTCCGTGACCACGTTGCCGACGCTCTTGCCGATGTTGAGCACCGACGTCCCCGCCGCTTTCAGGAAGACCTCGCTCTTCGAGACCTTCTGCAGCTCTCCGAGGGCCGCGATCTCCTGGAGGCGTATGTAGAGCATGGTCCGGCCCGGCGCCGCGAAGTTGCCGAACTCGGGGGTGGTGATGAGGAAGTCGTCGAGGAAGCCGTCGTTCTTGACCGTCTCCTCCACCGTGAAGAGCGGCCCCTTCACCCGGTTCGCGGGGAGGATCGCGCTCGCCTTGAACGTGGGGAGCGCCTCGTAGTCCGCGGCGCCGAGAAGGGCGGCGAACAGGACGAGGGCGAGCGCGGGACGGAAGAAGGCGGATCGGACGTGCATCGAGTGCCTCCGGAAAAGGTGAGGCCCGGGGGACGCGCCGGGCGGTGGGATTCTACCCCGTCAGCGGCCGTCACTCCTCGCGCTCGATGCCCACCACCCGGCGCGTGGGGGTGAGGCGGACGTACACGTCCACCGCCTTCTTCCACCCCGGCACCCCGGGGCTGAGCGTGCGCAGACGGGCCATGATGAACTCGCCGCCGCTCGGGGGGAGGGGAATCGACGCCGAGCCCGTGCGCTCGACCCCCCCGAGCGGCGTCGTGCGGAGGTTGTCGAAGGCGAACCACTGGTACTCGTAGCCGTCGACGGTGTCGAGGCCCGCCTTTTCGCCGCGGTTGTCGAAGAGGAGCCGATCGCCTTCCAGGCGGAACCCGTCGAGCGGGTTCAGGAGCCGAAAGTAGCAGGAGACCACCTTGTCCCGGCGCTGGATGAGCACGTCGGCGAGATGCTTCTCCGCCGCCGGGTCCTGGAACTCGCCCGTGCGCACGATCGCGCGCACCGCCTCGTCGGAGAAGCGGGCCACGATGGCGGCGGCCCAGAAGGCGTCCGTCGGCTGCATGCGCTCGAAGGCCGGGTTCGGGTACTCGGGCTTCCAATTCTCCGGCGAGAAGAAGTCGCCCTCGATGCGGCCCACCTCGGGGTAGACCTCGTACTTGACCCTGCGCCAGGGCCGGTCCCAGATCCCGAGGGTGAGGAAGGACCGGAGCATGGACCCGCCGTCCACCACGTACTCGTTCCCCGCGCGCAGACCCTGGGGGGCGATCCGGCGCTGCGCGTCGGAGCCGCTGCCGAAGGCCGACGAGAAGTCCTGCAGGTAGTGCACGAGGTACCCGCCGTCGCCCTTTCGCACCCACGAATCCAGCGTGTTCACGCTCCGCGAGTCGTCGTGGTTGAGCCAGGCGCAGAAGACCCGGTAGCCCCTCAGGTCCCGGCGGTGCTCGTGGGGAAAGATGTCGTTGGGATCGTCGCGGCGCAGGCCGTGGAACTTGTGCGGGCCCACCACCTCCCCGGGAATCTTCCGCCCCGCCACCGCCAGGTACGTCCCGTCGGGCTGGAGAAGGACGCTCGCGAGCATTTCGTCGACGTCCCGCTCGTTCATGCCACGCTTGATCGACCCCCGGCTGAAGCGCGCGTCCGCCGCGATCGCCACGTCGCTCCTCCGGAAGGAGACGAGATAGCTCTCGGGCACGTTGTAGCCCATGGCGTGGAAGAACTTCGTTCCCATGACCTCGGCGGACGTCGACAGCCTCGTGTATGCGGCGGGGTCGAACTTCAGGAAGTACGTCTCGCCGGCGGCGTCCTCGATGGTGACCCCGGGAGTGATGCCGGAGGACTTCCCGCGCACGACCTTCCAGGGCTTAACCGGCCCCGCGCCCGTCTCGGGGCCGCGCATCAGCTCCTCCATCGTCATCTCCCGCGCTCCGATGCGGTTCGTGAACCAGCTGGAGTCCGGCACCTCGCCCATCGTGCTCACGTTCATCGCGGGCGGGATCTCGCCCTTCGGACGGTGCTGGAACGTGTGCTCGATCACGTCGTAAGCGGTGGCGAGCTCGACGACGTCCGGGCTTGGGGATGGGCCGATCGTCGGGATCCACGCGTACGGGATCGTCGGGCCGGAACTTCTGCGCGCTCGCGGGAGCGGGCGCGAGGAGGAGCACCGCCGCCAGCATCGGCCAAGGCATTCCCCCTCCCCCGCGGCTCACCACGCCTGGCTGAAGCGGAACAGGAAACGCGTCCCCTCGTCCGACCACGCGAGGTCCATGCGCAGGACGACCGCCTCCCAGGTCTTGACCCGGAAGCCCACTCCGTAGTCGGTGCGCAGGTCGGACAGCTTCATGTCAGAGGAGCGGGCCGCCACCTGCCCGGAGTCGACGAACAGCGCGAACTCGAGGGCGCTCGCCGCCTCCCACCGGTACTCGGCCTGGAGGAGGAGGCTGTCCGTCCCCCGGAAGCGGAAGCTCGCGTACCCGCGCAGGGTGTGGCTGCCTCCCAGGAACTCCTGGAGGTAGAACGGCACGCTCGCGCCCGCGTCCGCGTTCTGGTTGCCGTAGAGGACGCGCAGGGCGAGGACGCGCTGGGGCGAGCCGAGGGAGACGTAGCCGCGTCCGTCCACGCCGAAGCGGGTGAACGAGAAGGAGTCCGTATGGCTGTCGTCGTAGCGGGCGAGCTGGGCGGCCAGGAAGACGCCGCTCTTGGGGTTGAAGGGGACGTCCCGGCGGTCCCACACCGCCTGTCCGGACACCCACCAGTAGTTGGGGGCGGCGGTCAGGCCGGGGGCGGTCTCGTCGTCGAACACCTGCTCGGTCGAGGGCACCTCGTCACTCGTACCGGGCAGGATCTTCGTCTGCAGGTAGCCTCCGCGGCCGATGAGTCCCAGCCGGCCGATGCGCCAGCCCGCGCTCAAGCCGGCGGTGGCGTCCCGGCTGCGATAGTCCGTCTGGTTCTCGGCGCTGGAGTCGTTGCCCAGGCCGTAGTAGTTGAGCTGGGTGTAGTCCTCGTAGCGCACGAAGCCGGCGAGGGTGAAGCGCTCGCTCCCCCGCCGCATGCGCACCTGGCCCAGCTCGTACACGTCGTCGCTCTTGACGGTTCGCTCCGGGAACCCGTCCCCGCGGCCGTGGGCGATCCGACCGAGGATGAAGTCGTAGTACTGGTACAGGGTGGGGCTCAGGAAGGCGGACCCGCTCGCCGAGATCCTCGAGCCGTCGATGTCGGGCTGCCAGAAGCGCACGCCGAGCGCGTTGCGCGAGCCCTGGGCGATGCCCTGGACGCGGGGATAGAAGCCCCAGAGGTTGAGCTGGTTGATGGGGGGGCGCTCCGCCTTCTCGACCCCGAGGAGCGTGCGCTCGAGCCAGCTCGCCTCGTAGGGCTCGATCTTCTCCGCGCGCGCTTCGCGGAGCTTCGTCCACTCCGCGACGCGCGTCTCCACGGAATCCTCGCCGGCCCCCGGCGCACCGGGAAACGCGATGACGAACGACGACAGGAGCAGAAGGCGGAGAGCCGGACCCGGGGATGGCCTAGTCCCCGTCCTCGCTTTCGCCCTTCTTTCCATCCCCGGCCTTCTTCCCCTTCCCGTCCTTGTCCTCCCCTTCCAGGAGGGCCCCCGCCACCTCCAGCTCCTTGCGCTGGGCGTCGTCCACCTTCGGGTAGTGGAGGTCCATGTCCTCGAGGGCGTCGATGACCGCGGCCGCCACCACCAGGCGGGAGAACCACTTCTTGTCGGCGGGGACCACGTACCAGGGGGCGTGGTCGGTGGCGGTGTGGCGGATCATGTCCTCGTAGGCGTCCATGTACTCGTCCCAGTGCTGGCGCTCCCGGGCGTCCGCGGAGGAGAACTTCCAGTTCTTGTCCGGGAGGTCCAGGCGCGCCATGAAGCGCTTCTTCTGCTCCTTCCTCGAGACGTTCAGGAAGAACTTGCGGATGGCGATGCCGTTGCGGGTCGCGTAGCGCTCGAAGCAGTTGATGTCCTCGAAGCGCTCATTCCAGATCTCCTTGCCCACGAGGGGAGCCGGGAGCTTCTGGGCGCGGAGGTACTCGGGGTGGACGCGGACGACGAGCACTTCCTCGTAGTAGGAGCGGTTGAAGATCCCGATGCGCCCCCGTTCGGGCATGGCCTTGTTCGTGCGCCAGAGGAAGTCGTGGTCGAGCTCCTCCGAGGAGGGAGCCTTGAAGGAGAAGACCTGGCAGCCCTGGGGGTTCACCCCCGACATCACGTGCTTGATCGTGCCGTCCTTGCCCGCGGCGTCCATGGCCTGGAAGACGAGGAGGAGCGCCCAGCGATCCTGGGCGTAGAGCTTGTCCTGCAGATCGGCGAGGCGGTCCACCCCGCCCTCGAGCAGGCCCGCCGCTTTCTCCTTGGACTCGAACCCTTCGGTGTCCCCGGGATCGAAGTCCTTCAGCCGGAACTTCTTCCCGTTCGTGACGCGGAACGGCTTGGCGAGCTCACCGGGTTTCATCGCGGGTCTCCTTGGCTCGAGGGTGGAATCACGCGGTCGGCGCAGCCTCCCCCATGCGGCGGCGGTTCTCGGGCGCGAGGCGGGCGAGGATCAGGGTCCAGACGACGGCGAGGACGATGTTGACCGCGGCAAAGACGGGCAGCGCGAATGCGAGCCGCTCCCCCACGAAGACGAGCCCGGCCGCGAGGACGTCTCCCGCCCGCATGAAGAACGCGTCCACGGCCTGCTTGGCCTTGTACTTGGCCTCGCGGCTGGTGGGCAGCCAGAGCGCCTGCTGGGCCGTCTTTCCCAGCGAGTAGTCGGTGGTGTTGTCGAAGAACTTGACCACGCTGATCGTGCCCAGGGAGGGTACGCGCAGGAGGGCGAGGTAGCCGAAGAATATGAGGACGGGGTGGACGAACAGCGCCCCTCCCACGCCCAGGTACTTGATGATGCGCGAGACCGCGAACATCTGCAGGAGGAAGCCGGCGAGGTTCACCCCCCCGAAGAAGTCCCCCTTGAAGCCGCCGATGAACTTCTGCCGGTCCCCGCGGGAGGCTTCCTCGATTCCGAACCGCGCCTCCGATTCCTTGACCAGGAACGTGTCGAGCAGGTACTCCCCGGTGGTGTTCGCGAGGTTGAGGATCACGATGAGCGCGGCGATCATCTTCAGGTAGCGGTCCGTGCGGATGAGCTCGAAGCCCCCTTCCTTGCCCAGTGGCTTCTCGGCGGCCGCGGCCGCCGCGGCGGGAACGCGCGCCGCCTGGCGGCGACTGACGAGCTCCGCCACCGCCACGCAGCTCGCGAGAACGACTGCGGCCAGGATCATCAGGGGGTAGGGACCGAGCATGCGGATGAAGCGGCCCGCCCACACCGCTCCCAGCCAGGCCCCCACGTTGCTGCCCAGGGCCACGATCGCGAAGAGACGCTTCCCCTGCTCCGGGGTGTAGATGTCGTTGGCGAAGGCCCAGTACTGGGCCACGGTCATGACGTTGAAGATGCCCGTCCAGATGAAGAAGACGACACCGACGTGGACCCCCGCCCGGCTCAAGAGGAAGAAGACGATCACGTTGGACACGAAAAACAGGGTCACCCCGCGCAGGAGCTGCATGCGGTTGACCCGGGAGGCGAAGGCCCCGAAGGCGGGGACGAGGAAGAGCAGGAGCAGGGCCTGCCCGGCCGCGGAGTACGTCTTCACCGCCGCGCCCCCCTCGGTCAGGATCAGGGACTCGCGGATGGTCTTGAGCATGTAGTAGGAGGAGAGGACGAGGAAGAGGTTGAGGGCCATCAGGAGGACGGCCACTCCCTCGCCCGGGCGTACCTCCGCGATCACGCGAAGAGCCTTCTCCAGTGGCGAACGCTCGTCCGCGGGTGCGGGCCGACTCTCGCTCATGGCCGCGTGGTCCTCAGAAGGTGAAGCCGCCTCCCAGGTGGAAGATGTTGTCTTCCTTGCTGTGGGCCAGATAGGTGGAGAAGGTGGTGCGGTAGTTCAGGAGCGAGAACCAGATTCCGCCCCCGTAGCTCGTGTGCCAGGTGTCGCTCGACTCGCCGGAATAGAAGACCCGGCCCACGTCGAAGAGGCCGAAGATGCCGAAGTGGGTGGGCACGAGGAGGGTGACGCGGCCCAGGCGGAGGCGCAGGTCGCTGTTGCCGTAGACCGACCCGTCGCCGCCGAAGCGGCGCGCGCGGAAGCCGCGCACGGTGAAGCCGGGCTCGGCCAGGGCCCCGGTGAGGAGCCCCCCGCCCCCGACGTAGGCGGCGTCCAGGTAGGGGTAGTCGCCGAAGACGTGCTTGCCCCCGGCGCGCAGGGCGAGGGTCGCGAACTTCCCGCCCACGTAGACGTTGGCGTTGCCGTCCACCTCCCCGAACGAGGTCTGGGCGTCCCAGACCTTCGGCCAGTACGTCCCGCGCACCGCCGCGAAGGCCCCCTTGCGGGGGAACTGGATGTTGTCCCGGCTGTCGTGCGCGAGGAGCATCCGCACGCCCACCTGGCCGAAGTCGGGGAAGCCGTAGGGCTGGTCGGTCTCGATGAACGTGTTCTGGTCCGTCTTGCCCTGCGTGTAGCGCAGGACGGGACCGAACCCGATCGCGGTGTGCTTGCTCTTGTCCAGGGGCCAGGCCATCGCGGGGAAGAGCAGGTACTGGGTCGACTTCGCCTTGTAGAAGTCGTTGTCGCCGTTGTTCGCGGTGTCGTTGCCGAGGCCGTAGTAGCGAAGCACCTCGATGCCGGAGGCGTAGGCGTGAAGCGTGAAGAACGACGGGCGGTTCTCGCGGTGGAAGATCCCCAGGTATTCGAGTTTCCCGTTCGACTCCCCGAAGGCCCAGCCGCCGCGGATCGTGTGCTCGGCGGCGAACGGATCCTTGCGGAAGCCGTAGACCTGGGTCTGGAAGCCGGTGCCCAGGAACGCTCCGAGGTCGGAGCCGAAGCCGACGTTGGGCACGCGCCAGGTCTCGCTTCCGAAGTCGCGGGGCGGGATCCAGGGCGCGCTCTTGGGCGGGGGGGGCGGATCGTAGGGCCGGGTGTCCTCGCCCGTGCCCGGCCCCTTGATCACCCGGTTGGAACCCTGCGAGTCGCTGAGCTTGGTGCCCCCGCCCTGGCTGTCGTCGAGCACGTCGTTGCCCTGCCCGCCGATGGCCCTCAGGTGGATGCCGCCCTTGCCCCCCGTGACCACGATCCGGTCGTCCCCTCCGAGCGCGTAGAGGCGGACGTCGTCGGTCTCGCTCGCGTGGAAGACGCGATGGAAGTAGGGCTCGCCCGTCTTCCCGTCCGGTCCCACCACCGCCACCGTGACCTCGAGGTCGTGGTTGGGGGTGCGCTTCGCCTCCACCAGCTCCGGCTGGTTCGTCATGTAGACGTCGACACGGTCGGAGAGGTGGAGGTAGTACTTGCCGGCGATCTCCGGCAACGCGTCGCGCCTCGCCTTGAGCGCCGCCGTCATCGAAGCTCCGTCGATCTGGCGCCACTCCGCGGGCAGGAGGGCCACGGAATTCTCGATGACGCCGTCGGTGAGCGCGGCCTTGAGCGACGCCGCCTCTCCCTCGAAGGCCGCGCGGTCGAGGCCCGCGAACATCCGGCGGTCCTGCTCGCGGCCGTTCGTGGTCAGGCCGCCGATCTTGGGGTATTTCGGCTTGAAGTCCTGGAAGCGCGGGTCGCGGTCGCGGCCCAGGGACAGGAGCACCCCCTCGTAGCGCGAGAAGGCCTGGTCGCGGTCTTCGGGGATGGGCGCCCAGAGCGGATTCCCCGGGAACTTCGCCCACCGCCACTGCTTGCGGTGCCGGTCCCAATCCCCCATGAAGATGTCGACGAGGCGCGCGCGCAGCAGCGCGCGCACGTCGGCGCGGTCGCTCGTCCCCGCCTCCAGACGCTTGTAGAGCTCGAGGTGGTCGATGATCTCGGTGATGCCACGGAAGCCGGGGTTGGTGGCGGAGACCGCGCTCGGATACTCGGCGAAGAAGCCGACCGCTCCCGCGAACTCCTTCTGGAACTGCCCGAGCGCGGGATCGTCGGGCAGGACCACCAGCTTCCAGGACGGGCAGGGAATTGCCGTCGCGTCGAGGAGGCCGCGCGCCACGAGCTCGCTGCCGGGGTGCTGGGCGGCGGCGAGGTCGTCGAGGATCTTCTCGACGATGGTGCCGCGGAGATCCTCTTCGAGCAGTGCCGAAGGGTCCTTTTCGATGCCGCGGAAGGTGTAGTTCTTCCCGTCCTGGCCCTTGAGGGCCAGCCCCTTCGTCTGCTGGCCGCCCACGCGGAAGCCGGGAGTCAGTCCCCCCGCCTCCTTCTGCAGGTCGAGGACCTCGATCGTGATGGGGGTCACCCAGAGCTGGCGGTAGTCCTTGCCGAATATGAGCTCGTGGAAGCCACCCGCCTTGTACTGGGGCCCCGTCACCACCGTCTTCGTCTTCGGCTCCTCCGAGCCGGCGAGCGACGGGGAAGCGAGGCCGGCGAGAAGCGCCATCCACGCGGCGGGCAAGGGACGCCGCCGAAGGTGGGTTCGGGCAGGGGGAATCATGCAGGGCCTCCGTTCTCCGCGACCGTCGGGCCCGGCGGTCGGACTTGAGGGCGCCTACGTTAGTCGAGCCGGCCCCGGATTTCAAAGCCCGGGCACGGGATACAAACGGCACTGTCCCGCGCCTGGGCACCCGGAGGATCCGTGCTTCCACGACCTGGCCAGGCCCTAGGTCTTTTCGCTCCGAAGCGCGTAGATCGCGGCGAGCGCGCTCCCCCGCCGCTCCATCCAGCTCCCGCTCAACTCCCGGAAGGAGGCCCGTACATCGCCGAGCGCTCCTCGGAAGAGGGCGTGCATCTCCTCGCGCTGCCCGCCCCGGTCGCGCTGGGGATCGGGCACCCACGGCACGTCGGGCCGGAGGAGGAGATACAGGTCGGCGCGCCGTTCCCGGGCCGCCTGCTCCACCCACTCCGGGCAGCTCCCGTAGTAGTGCCGGCTGTAGACGACGGTGCTCAGGAGGTCGGTGTCGTGGAGGACGATCCCTGAGGACGCGCGCCGAGCCGCCTCGTCCTCCGCGGCCATCTGACCGCGGGCGATGGCATCCACGTCCGCGAGGGTGAGGGGTGCCTGCTTGGCGTCCAGGTACTCCCGCACGTACTCGGGCGACCAGGACGTCCCGAAGTGGGCGGCCAGCTCCCGAGCGAGTGTCGTCTTGCCCGTGCACTCCGAGCCCGTCACCACCACGTGCAGGAGGGGGGTGTCCATCAATGAGAGGCGGGGCGCACCGCCATCGACCTCCTCCACTGCAGGAAGCCCATCACGGCGAGGACGAGGAGGGTCGCGTAAAGGCCCACGGTCGGCAGCAACCCACGGTGGAGACACATGCCCACGTACACGAGATCCACGGCGATCCACACCAGCCAGTTCTCGAGCCACTTCCGCGTCTGCATCCACTGCGCGACCAGGCTGAAGGACGTGGCCGCGGAGTCCCAGTAGGGCAGGGACTCGTCCGTATGGTGGAGGAGGACGGTGCCGAGGACGGCCGCTCCTCCCATCCCCAGTGCCAGCAACGTCACCCGCCACCGCCGGGGGGTGAGCGAGACCTCGAGCACGCCGCGGCCGGGGCCGCCGTGAAGCCATCGGTACCAGCCCTCGACGAAGAGCACGAGGTAGACGACCTGCAGCCCCATGCCCGCGTACAGCCGAGCCTCGAAGAACACCACGATGTAGAGGAGCGCGCTCGAGAGCATCAGGGGCCAGGCCCAGACTTTCTCGTGCGTGATCAGCCACACTCCGACGATCCCGAAGAGGACGCCGCCCACCTCCCACGGGCTCATCGCGGTGCGATCGACCCGCTCGCGGTCACAACCCGAAGTCCACGCTCACGAAGACGCTGCGCGTGGCCTGCGGGTAGTAGTACGAAGTCCCCCCCGGGACGAGCGTCCCCCCCGCATCCTCGGTGAAGAAGAGGTAGCTGTAGCCGCTGGGCCAGATGCGGCGGTTGTCGAGGAGGTTCAGGACGCGCACGCTCAGCCGGGGCCGTCCCTTCCGGATCCAGCGCTCGAGGGACAGGGTCGCGGTCGCGTCCAGGCCGAAGAAGTCGGGGGTCCGGAACGCGTCGTCCCCGGTGTTGTCGAGGTGGGAGGTAGCGACGTAGCGGCCGCCTGCGGTGAAGGTCAGCCACTTCACGGGCGCGTACTCCACGCTGGGGTTGGCCACGAACGCGGGGGTGAGGAGCGGGGGCACGTCGGAGAAGACGCGGCTCGTGCTCCCCGCCCACGCCCCCTCCGCGTCGTAGACGTCGTAGAACTGCGTCCAGGTGTCGATGCGGCTCTTGTTCGCGCTCGCGCTGAGCCGCAGGTCCAGGCCCGCCCGCGGCCGCCAGCCGAGGTCCAGCTCCAGGCCGCGTCGGTGGCTCTTGTCGACGTTCCGCCTCAGGGGCAGCCCGATCTCCGACAGCTCGCCTGTCTGCGCGATCTCGTTCTGGAACTCCATCGCGTAAAGGCTCGCCTGGAGCGAGAAGTGGGGCCGCCGCAGCTCCAGGCCCGCCTCGAAGTCGACCACTTCCTCGGGCGTCACCGCTCCGAGGTCGTAGAGCATGGTGGCGTTGTCCTCGCCCGCGAGCATGTCCGCGCGCGCGGGCTCGCGGGTGGCCCGGCCCACCGAAGCGTAGAAGGACAGGGCGGGACCCTGGGCGAAGCGCACCCCCGCCTTGGGATTGAAGAACGTCCAGTCCACCGAGCCGAGGGGAAGATCGCCCTCGTAGCGGAAGCTCGCGTGGCGGAGCTGGGCGTCGCCGTAGAGGTGGAAGCGCCCGAGGTCGTAGCCGAGCTTGGCGAAGCCGCTCTGCTCGTTCTTGTGGCCCCGGTTCAAGTACTGCGGGCCCACGTCCACCACGTCGCGCGCGTGCTCGCTCTCGTAGCCGTTGACGTGCGCCCCCGCGGTGAGGTCCAGGGGCCCCTTCACGTGCCGGAAGGTGGCGAGGCCGCCCACGAAGTGCCAGTCGAGGTCGTACTGGTAGAGCGCCGCTCTCTCCGGGTCTGCCCAGATCCGGTACCAGCCGCCCGCACCGTTGTAGTAGACCTGCCCGGCCACGCTGGAAGTGGAGGAGAGGAAGCGGGTGTACTGCGCCTGGACGAACTGCTGGCCGAAGGCGTCGCGCTCGTCGGTCGACAACGGGTTGAAGCGGAGGTCCTGCTCGAGCACGTCCTCCTCCGTGGCCAGGAACGCGAGCTCGGTCTGCTCGCGGCCGACGAAGCCGAACACCTTCAGGAACGAGTGGTCGTCCTGGCGTGAGGCCCCGTAGAAGAGGCTCTTCTGTGTCACCCCGGAGTGGTCACGGAAGCCGTCCGTCTCCTGGTAGGCGCCGCGGGCGTAGAGGCGGAGGGCGGGCCCCACGCGGCCCGACTGCACGCCGAGGGTGGCCCGGGCCGTTCCGAACGATCCCCCGCCCAGGCGGCCGTCGACCCGCGCGTGCTCGCCGAGGTCCAGGCTCGCGAAGTTGACGGAGCCCGCGAAGGAGGCGGTGCCCACGCTGGACGTGCCCACGCCGCGCTGCACCTGGATGCTCTCCAGCGAGCTCGCGAAGTCGCCGAAGTCCACGAAGTAGAGTGCTGCGTCCTCGGGCTCGTTGAGCGGGACGCCGTCGAGGGTGACGTTGAGGCGGGTCTGGGGGATCCCGCGGAGGTAGAGGTAGGAGTAGCCGGCGCCCATCCCCGTGTCCGAGTACTGCGTGACGGAGGGAACGTCCTTGAGCAGGAACGGCATCTCCTGCCCGTAGTCGAGCCGCTCCACCTCCGCCCGGCCGAGATCGGTCTTCGTGACCGGCGTCTCCACGTCCGCGCGGATGGCCTGCACCACCACCTCCTCGGACAGGCGGTAGAGCGGCTCCAGCACGAAATCGAGATCGCCGCGGTCCGCGTCCACGGTCACGCTGAGGGTGACCGTGCGGTATCCGGGCCGGAGGGCCTCGAGCACCCGGGGCCCGGGCGGCACCACGAGCCGCCAGCGGCCGGCGGCGTCGGCCTGGCCCGCGAGAGAGCTGTCCCGCACGGCCACGGTGGCGCCGGCCAGGGGCCGGCCCTCGAGGCTGCGCACGGACCCGGTCAGGGTGAAGTCGACGGCGCCCGCCAGCGCTGGGAGCGCGACGACAACAATAATGAAGAGCGGCGCGAGGCGCCGGCTCGGGTTCGCGGTCATGGAAACGCCTCCCCTCCCGCGCGGCGTCTCGACGCGGGACGATCGAAGCGGATCCTTCGGGGACTCTCGATTTACGGGGGAGCGTCTCGCTCCCGTCGCCTTCCCTACGCCGGTCCTAACCGGATCAGGTTCGAGGGTGTGATCTCAGGCCGCTGCCGGCCACCCCTAGGCTCCTGCTGCCGTCAGTTTCGCGCGGAAGGAGGCGGGGAGTCAAATCCACGTCCTTGATGGCACGGACCGCCTTTGCGGTGCCGGGAGTTCCGGGCTATACTCCTCTGTTCGCCGTCGAGTAAACTTTATCCCGTGAGGACGATGCGCATGAAAAGACTTGCTTCTCTTCCGGTCGTGGCCGCCTTCGCGATGGCGGCGGCCTTTTACGCTTGCGGATCCGGCTCCAACGTCGGGCCCAACCCGCCGACCACCACTCTCCCCCCCGTCACCACCCCCACTCCGACCCCGACGCCGAACTTCAGCGCCCAGTGCGGCGAGCCCGTCCCCCCGCCCCTCTTCGGGATGAAGGTATCGGTCCAGCTCGACAACGGGTTCCGCAAGCTAGTCGATTCCCGGCCCGTCGTCGAGAACACGGGCCGCAACAACCAGTCCGAGAGCTACTGCGGCAAGGTGGGCTTCGACTGGCGGGCGCAGTACTGCGACACGCGCCCCGAGGGGCATCCCCAGCGCGAGGCCTGCGACGCCCTCGTCACGGGCAAGGCCTCCGACACCGGCCGCGTCGGGCCCACCTGGACCAAGGACGACAAGCCCTGCGTCGAGGCGGGCACGCCCACCGAGGAGGGCTGCACGAACCACTCGGAGAACCAGTTCCTGGTGATCGCCCGAGGTTACGGGAACCTGCTCGCGTGCGCCTCCAACGAGTGGCCCGCCACGGGCGCCCGCTGCGGCGGCTGCACGCTGTACGCCGGCGGGGGCCGCTGCGCGCAGTAGCCCGCGGCTTCCGTGATAGTCGACATCCCGTAAGCCATCTCCTCCGTCGATCGTAAGAGGGCCGCCTTCGGCGGCCCGCCGGACTTAGGATAGGAGCTGTCCCCGGGGAGCCCGTGGCCGCCGACACACTGGGTCACTATCGGATCATCCGCCCGCTGGGCAGCGGGGGAATGGGCGAGGTATTTCTCGCCTACGACACCACGCTCGATCGACAGGTCGCGGTCAAGCGCCTGCCCGACGCCGTCGCCGGCCGTCCTGACCGCCGCATCCGCTTCGAACGCGAAGCGAAGGCCCTGGCCGCCCTCGACCACCCCAACATCGTCACGGTGTTCTCCGTCGAGGAGGCTGACGGCGTCCCGTTCTTCACGATGCAGTACGTCGAGGGGCACACGCTACGCCGCGCGATCCCCGCGCGCGGCCTGCCCCTCCTCGACGTCCTGAACATCGCGATACCGCTGGCCGACGCGGTCGCCGCCGCTCACGCGCACGGTATTCTCCACCGCGACCTCAAGCCCGCAAACGTGATGCTCACGCCCGATGGCCGCGTGAAGGTGCTCGACTTCGGCCTGGCGAAGCTGAGGCAGGAGTCGTCGCCCGACGCGGTCACACTCACGTCTGGCGACGCGACGGAGCCCGGCCTCGTCGTCGGCACGGTCGCCTACATGTCGCCCGAGCAGGCGGAGGGCCGACCGCTCGATGCGCGCTCGGACGTCTTCGCGCTCGGCGTGCTGCTCTACGAGATGGCGACGGGACGGCGGCCGTTCACGGGCGACAGCAGCGCGTCGGTGATCTCGTCGATCCTGAGGGACACGCCGCCCCCGGTGACGGCGCTGCGCCCGGAGCTGCCGAGCGAGGTGGGGCGCATCGCGACGCACGCGCTCAACAAGGACCCCGAGCATCGCTACCAGACCGCCAAGGACCTGCGGAACGACCTCGAGGCGCTCAGGGCGGATCTCGATTCGGGAAAGCGGGAGGTGAGCGCGCGGGCCGGCTCCGGCATCTCAGGGGTCCGGACCGCGGGACCGGTGGGCTGGTGGCGGGGGCACCGTGCGCCGCTCGCGGCCGCGGCGGCCGTCCTGATCGTCGCGACGGCGATCACGGCGTGGCTGTGGCCGCGCCGGACCGTCCCGCCGAGTTCCCGTCTCGATCCGAAGCGGGTCGTCGTGGCCGTGTTCGAGAACCGGACCGGCGACGCGTCGCTCGATCCGCTGGGCAAGATGGCCGCCGACTGGATCGGCGAGGGCCTCTCGCGGATCGAGTCCCTGCAGGTCGTCCCGAGCGCGACCGTCTTCGACATGATGCGGGGGACGCCGCGCGCCGCGGCGGCGCGGCCCCCGGATCCGGTGCAAGGCCTCGCCGCGGCGACCGGGGCAGGGCTGGTGGTCTCGGGCGCCTACCAACTGGAAGGAGCGGACCTCCGCGTCGAGGCGCGCGTCACCGACGCCTCCACCGGAACGCTCACGGCCTGCGAGCCGACCTCATCCCCCCGCGAGGCCCCGATGGCGGCCATCGACGCGGCGCGCCAGCGCGTGATGGGCGCGCTGGCCGTCCGGTTCGACCCGGCCTGGAACTGGATACCCATGGGCGTGGGCGCCGCTCCGACCTACGAGGCCTACCAGGAGTACCTGGGCGGAGTCGACCTCGTTGGCGGCGACGATCCCGGCGCCATCCGGCGCTTCAAGCGCGCGCTCGAGCTCGACGCCGCGTTCGTTGCGCCACGAATGGCCATCATCGCAAGGTCAGCGGAACCCGCGGAAAGGGCCGCGCAGGTGGCCATCCTCGAGCTGCAGCGGGGGCGGCTGAACCCGACGCAGCGGCAATGGGTGACCGTGGTTCGGGCCGCGGTCGCCGGCCGCAACGAGGAGGCGCTCGTAGCCGCCCGCGAGGCGGTCAGGCTCCAGCCGCCCAGTACCGCGAGCAACTTCCTGCTGGCGTTCTATGCCCAGGTCGCGGGCCACGCCCGCGAGGCCGTCCTGGCCCTCAGCGCACCGCTCGACTGGGAGCGCGTGTTCGAGCGGCCCGGGGCGCGTGGCGGGTTCTACTTCTACAACCTGGCCGAGTCGCTGCACCTGCTTGGGGAGCACGAGCGGGAGCTGGCCGAGGCACGGCGCGGCTCTGCGATCCACCCGGACCTGCTCTACCTGCGCAGGTGGGAAGGGATGGCCCTCGCGGCGCTCGGCCGGCTCGACGAGATCGACGGCGTCGTCGACGACGGCCTCGCCATGGCCGGGAACCATGCCTGGATGATGCTCGGGGTCGCGGTGGAGCTGCGCACGCACGATCACCCCGAGCCGGCCCGCGTTTTGGCTCGGAGGGCGGTGACTTGGCATCGCGACCATCCGCCGCCGAAGGGCGACGAGGACCAAAGGCGCGTCCTGGGACGTACTCTCCAGGTCGCGGAGATGTGGGACGAGGCGCAGGCGCTCTACGCGCAGGCCGCGAGGGAGCTTCCCGACGATCTCGAGTATCGGGCCGCGCTCGGCTGGCTGGCCGCGCGCCGCGGCGACCGGGCCACGGCCCGGAGGATCTCCGACAGCCTGGGCCGTGTGGACCGACCCTACCTGCTGGGCCGCCACACCTTCCTGCGGGCGGGCATCGCGGCGCACCTCGGCGAGAAGGACAGAGCCGTCGATCTGCTGCGCACTTCCCTCGCCCAGGGGATCTGGTACGACATCGACCTGCACAACGACCTCGGCCTCCAGCCGCTGCACGGCTACCCGCCCTACGAGGCGCTCGTCAAGCCGAAGGAGTGAGGCACTACCCTGAGTTCCTGCTCCTCGAACGACCCCTTCGTGGGAAGGGGTGCCGCACGGAAGTGACTGAGAGGTGGTGCGCCCTGCACGATTCGAACGTGCGACCTACAGATTCGTAGTCTGTCGCTCTATCCAACTGAGCTAAGGGCGCGGCGAAGACGGACAGTCTATCGCGGAGGGGACGGTTCTCGCAAGCGACGGCTCAGAGGGCGGCGAAGGCGGCGCGGGTGAGGACGACGAGGACCCAGGGGACGGCCACTCCCCAGAGCGCGGATCCGATCGAGCGCCGGCTCGCCACCGCGAAGCCGATGGCGAGGAGGGCCACCGTCCACAGCGGGAACAGGTCGAGACCCTGCAGGAGGACCCAGAGCGGTTGGGCGGTGGACCCCCGCTCGACGAGAAGGGCGGGACCGGCCTGGAAGACGTCCGGCGGCGGGAGGTTCCACTCGCCCTTGAGGTACATGACGAGGAGCATGAGCGGCGTGCTCACCAGGCCCACGGCAAGGAAGGACCAGGACGAGATCGCCATCGATCGGCGGAAGTCGACCTCGCTCGCGTAGAAAAAGCGGAAGGCGAAGAGCAGGGTGCCCGCGGCGAGCAGGGGGATTCCCACCCCGCCGAAGACGGCGCCCACGCCCGCCATGGCCCGGAAGAATCCCCCCGAGCCCGCGACGACGCGCTCCCGGCCTTCGGGCGGCATCCGGTCCCAGCGCCCCGATTCCACGAGCTGGGTCTTGATGAACTCCCCGGGGTCGACCTTCTGGAGCCAGACGCCCGTGAAGGTGACCGCGAGGGCGAAATGCGCGAGGAGGGGGGCCCAGAAGCGGGGAGAATGGACGATCCCTTCGAAGGCCCGACGGGGCTCGAACCACAGCTCGGCCAGCGTGCCCAGGAACCCGCGCTCCGGGGAAGCCTCTGCCGCCATGTCGCCCTCCCGAGGGGCGAGAGTATAGTGGCGTCGGTTCCGGGAAGACAGATGCTTTTCCCCCACCGCGGGCCCGCGAAGCTCTGGGTCGGGCTGGCGTTGCTGCCGGCCGCCCTCGCCCTTTCGCCGCTCGCCTGCCGCAAGCCCGCCGGACCCAGGCGGATCATGGCCATGGAGATGGTCCTGAGCCGCCAGATCGAGGGGCTCCGGGCGCTCGTGGCCCGGGCGGAGCAAGGGACGCTCTTCCCCCGCGACAAGCTGGTGGTGAGCGTCCACGAGGACCTGGTGAAGGACGTGGCCCAGCTCGCCCTCCCGCGCGAGCAGGTGATCGACGACAAGTACCGCGTCGTGGTCGAGAAGATCGACGTGCGCTTCCGCGACCGCTGGGGCTCCGTGCGCATGGACGGGCGCATCGGGCTCGTCGGCGAGAACCAGGCCGACGTCTACGCCCAGGTGGCGATCTTCGGCTTCCTCGATGCGGTCGTGGTCGATGCGGAGACGGGCACCCTGAAGGGGCAGGTGCGACCCATCGGGATCGAGCTGCAGAAGCTCGAGGTCTTCGGCGCGCGCATGGGGGTGCGTCGGCTCATCGAGTCCCTCGCCCTGCAGCACGTGGACAAGCTCAAGCAGGTGACCTTCCCCCTCACGATCCCGGTGCGGCTCGAGAACCAGATCCAGATCAAGGGGACCACGGAAGGCCCCGTGCGCCTGAAGTCCGCCGAGTTCCCGCTCCAGATCACGGTGGCGGACGTGATCGCCCTTGACAAGAAGCTGTGGGTCTTCCTGGACGTCGAGGCCGGGCCGTGGAAGAAGCTGCCTCCCCGGCCGGAAGGAACGCCGGCGGGAGGCCGCCCGTGAGCGGCGGCTGGAAAGCGCTCCTCGGGGAGGGGCAGCACTCCTGCTCGCCGCCGGTTTCGGCGCCTGGTACCTCATGCGTGAGCCCGAGGTCGAGCTGTCCTCGGCCTCGCCGGAGGAGATCGCGCGCCTGGAGGGTGAGCGGGACGGCCTGCGGGCGAAGCTCGCGGCGCTCGTGGCCGCGAGTCCCGTGACCCAGGAGATCCCCCCGGGCAACGTGGTGGTGGGCATGCCCGTCGCCGTCGCCACCGAGCTCGTCCAGGAGGCCACCACCGGCTTTTTCGACGAGGTCGAGCTCGTTCTGAAGAACATCAAGGTCCACAAGGACGGCGACATCAAGGTCCACAAGGGAATCCTGAACATGAAGCCCGGGCACTACGTGCTGGACCTGACGATCGACGAGGCCCACGCGGTGCTGAAGCCGGGCTCGCCCCAGGTCAGCTTCAAGAACTCCCGCTTCGGGGTCGCCCTGCCCGTGAGCGTCGTCAAGGGCACGGGCAGGACGACGTTCGCCTTCAAGTGGGACTCCCAGGGCATGGCGGACATGCTCTGCGACGATTTCGAGTTCAACGAGAAGCTCGAGGGCTCGGTGCCGCCCCGGACCTACCCGGTGCAGGGAGCGTTCCTCCTCGAGGTGCAGGGCGGCCGGCTCTCCGCCATCCCCCGCTTCCCCGCGCCCGGAATCGTGGTCGAGATCAGCGTCGAGCCCTCCGAGGAGGCCTGGAAGTTCGTGGAGAAGGTGGTGGCGGATCGGCCCGCGGGATGCGAGAAGGTCCTGAAGATGATCGACCTCCGCAAGATCCTGTCCGACCTCCTGGGCAAGGGCATCAAGGTGACCGTCCCCTCGAAGATCTTCAAGCCCTTCGACCTTCCCGCGGGGCTAGAGCAGGAAGTCACGGTCGAGGGAAAGACCTACGCGCTCACCTTGAAGCCCACCGAGCTCACGATCACCCCCGACGTGCTGTGGTACGGGTTCGATGTCGACGCGGCCCCGCAGGACTCTGCGGACCCGGAGGCGAAGTAGCCCTCAGGCCTTGGCGCCGCCTCGGCGCAGCGCGCCGCGGATCCCGGAGACGGCGGCCGAAGAGCGAAGGTCCGCGATGAGCTCGCGGGCGGGGCGGGCGGAGCGGGCGGTGGGGGCCGACACGCGCAGCCGCGACCAGAGCGCTCCGCGCACCGACTCGGGAAGCACGTTGTCGAGATACTCGAGGGCGGTGCCCCGCAGCGCCGGGTCTTCTCCGCGCACCGCCCACAGGGCGATCTTGAGGGGCTCGCGCTCCAGCACGAGGGAGAGCAGGGCGAAGACGTGCTCGAAGGCGCGGGTCTCGCCGTCGGCTCCCCACCCCGCCCCCTCCGTCGCCAGCTCCTGCCGCACCGCCGCGAACACCGTCTCCCGGTCGATCGTGAGGCCTGGGTCCTTCTCCGTGAGGGCGACCAGGGCCTGTCCGCACTGGGCCCGCACGTCGAAGCGCGGGTCCGCGAGGGCGAGGAGGAGGCCCTGCACGGCGCGGGGGGTGGGGCAGGCCTTGAGGACGCGGGGCAGGCGGCGGCGCAGGGTGGAGGGTGTGGCGGGATCGAGGAGGGCGTCCACGATCTGGCCCGTCACCCGGGGCACGAGCCGGCGCAGGGCACGGAGCACGTCGAGGAAGAGGTCGTTCCGCGCGAGCAGCGGGATGAGGTGGCCCACGAGAGCGGGGTCGAGGTCCTCCCGGCGCACGAGGCGCAGGATGGCTTCGCTGTGGTCGGAGCGCAGGTCCGCGATCATGGCGAGCAGGGGGTCCGCGGAGCCGGCCGCCCCCCGCGTGGCCGCGTCGCGGACGCGCAGGGCCTCGATCTCCCGCATCAGGGTGTCGCGGTCCAGGGTTATGTTGGTGTGGGTGATGGTGTGCCGCGTCGCCCCGTCGAGCGCTTCGCCGGGGTCGATCTTGACCCGCCCCGCACGCAGGCTCTGCTCGAGCGAGTCCACGTAGCCGCGGTGCAGGCGAGGGGCGAGGCTGAGCGCGATCACGCTCAGGGTGACGGTGAGGAGAAGGAGCAGCCGGCCGGGAGAAGGGAGAAGAGCCACGGCGAGGAGGACGATCGTGCTGCCCACGAGCGCGCCGAGCTTGTCGAACCCGACGTCGATGACGGACTTCGTGGGCCGCTTCTCCCCGTCGGGCACCGGCGTGTAGAGCAGCTCGTAGCCCGAGCGGAAGAGCGAGTTGGTGAGCACGGCGTGCGCTCCGCGGGTGAGAACGCCCGTCCATAGACGGGGGTCGAAGACGGCGAGCAGCCCGGCCGCGGCCACCACGAGGGGGCGCAGGGAGACGGTGCCCGCGAGGCCGAGCGTGCCGAGGGAGGCCCGGGAAAGGACGCTCTGGGCGAGGAGGCCGAGCACGCCGGTGGCCGTGTAGAAGAGCGCGAAGAAGGAGAGGAGGTCGCGGCCCTCCTGGAACGCGGCCGAAGCCTCGGCCTTCAGCACGTAGTCGAGGAGAGCCTCGGTGAGCGCCCCCACCCCCACCACCGCCGCGAGCAGGCGCAGGTAACCCACGCGGCGAAGGGTGGCCATGGCCGTGGTCGTCTCTCCGGGGCTCGTCCGGGGGCGGGGGCGGCGGCGGCCGGTCGCCGCAGCCACAGCAGCAGGATGACGGCGGCGATTCCGAGGAGCGCGGCCACCATCAGGAGCCCGGGTACGGGGAGCAGGCCCGCGGAGGCCCAGGCGAGGACGCCGCCGGCCACCCCTCCCGCCGCCGCGCCCGTGCCGATGCGGCCCACCACCGTGCGCGCCGTCCACGGGTCGAAACGCTCGTTCACCGAGGACCAGAAGGCGGACACGAGCGTACCCCCGAACACGGCGAGGTGCAGGTAGACGAGCACGGCCGCGGTCCGCGGAGCCACCAGGCACGTCAGCCACTCGATCAGGAGAAGGACGGTCGCCACCGCGGTCGCGACCGGCGCCACCAGGGACGGAGAGCGGCGGGCCATCGTGACGGAGAACCCGACCACCGCGAGCACGGAGGCCAGGGACGCGGCCACCATCACCGGAGGGAGAGCGGACGCCGGAAAGTTCGAGAGGAAGAGCGCGTCGCGAGCGGCCTTGCCCGCGACCTGCTGGGCGATGAGGAGGAAGGCGGCCAGGGTCGCGGCGCGCACGACCAGTCGCGTCTCGTCCTCCCGTACGGCTTCTCCCATCGATCCCTCGGAAGCGGCGCTCGCCCCGAAGGATACTACGCGGTGGGTTTACCGGCCCCGGCCGCGGGCGGCCCCCAGAAGCCGGTCACCGCTTCGATCCGGCCGTCGGCGTCGAGCGTGAACACGTTCGAGCCGCGGCCGCGCTCCTGACCGTCGGCGGCCACGGCGACCCAATCCGCGAGCACGGTTCCCTGGCAGTGGCGGACGTCGCCGACGCGGCGGAGGCGGAGACCGGGCATGAACCGGCGGGCCGCGGCGAGGTGCGGGAGGAGGTCGGCCAGGCCGTCGACCAGGCTGAAGCGGTCGCGGAAGCGCACCTCGGGCGCGGCCACCCGCGCCATCCCCGCCGCGCACGCGGCGTCGCTCTCCGCCGACCACGCCTCGAACCAGCCGTCCACCTTGCCCGCGGCCCCCGCGTGCAGCTCGTCCGCGACGACGTTGCCGAACACGGCGAGCTGGTAGCGCCAGCCCTGCACGTGCTCGTCGCGCGGCCCCGCTTCCGCGAACTCGTGGGCGAGGACGAGCCGCGTGCCCCGGCGATGGGGCTCCAGCCGGATGGTGACGCGGGACGCGCCGGGAGGCATGGGCTTGCCGCTCGTGAAGCCGTAGGTGAAGACGATGCGCTCCGGCGGCCGCCACCTCGACCACCTCGCCCGAGCTTTCGACCCCGTTGGGGTGCCGGATGAAGACCCGCCCCCCCGGGCGGGCTTCGATGGTGGAGCCGATGCCCCACCAGGCCGCCCAGCGTTTCTCGTCCGTGAAGAAGCGGAACACGGTCTCCGGCCTCGCCTCGATGACGATGGTCCGGTCGAGACGATGGGGCAGTGAGCTCATGGCTTCCTGGCCTTTCCTGTTCGGGCGCGCCGGCGCCGCCCCGGGGTCCCCGCCGCGTCTCTTCCAGCTCCGCCCGGAGCTTGAGGCGCCAGAGGGCGTCGCTCCACATGTGCTCGAGGACCTCGGCGACGGGCCCGAGCGCCTCGCGCCGGGCGCGGTAGAACCGGTGGCGGCGGTCGGATCGGACGTCCACCACCCCGGCCTCGATGAGCGCCCGGAGCTGCAGCGACACCGCTCCGAACGTCACGTCGGGCATGGCGGCATGGATCTTCCCGGCCGCCAGCTCCCGCTTCCAGATCAGGCGGAGGATCTCCCGGCGGCGGGGAGAGGCCACGGCGGCGAGGATGGGCGCCTCGATCGGCACGTTATCAATTTAGATTAAACTAAATCACTTGTCAAGGGCGGACGACTCCGTCCGGACGGAGTCGGCCCTAGAACACCTGGCCGAGCGAGAAGTAGAAGCGCCCGCGCTGGGGCTGGAAGCCCTGGTCGAGAGGGATGCCGAAGTCGAAGCGCAGGATCCCCACCGGCGTGACGTAACGGACGCCCAGGCCGGTGCTCCAGTGCGAGTTCGTGGCCGTCTCCTCCTGGACCTTGCCCACCAGGATCGCCCCGTCGCCGAAGAGGACGCCCCGCACCGGGCCCTTGATCGGAAAGCGCAGCTCCTCGTTGAGCACGAGGAGGGACGACACCCCTCCCAGGAGATTGACCCCCAGGGGACGGAGGGAGTCCTCGGGGTAGCCGCGGACCGTGTTGGCGCCTCCCGCGAGCAGGCGGTCCTCGCGGAAGAAGGCGGTGCCGATTCCGTCGGCCCGCTCGAAGCGGGCGGCGGATCCCAGGACGACCCGTCCCACGGGAACGTAGACGAACTGCTGGAGGAGTACCTTGCGTATCGGGAAATCCGACCCGAGGGCCTGGTCGCCGTACTCGAGGCTGCCGGAGGAGAAGAAGCCACGGGTGGTGTCGATGAGGTCGTTCCGTCCGTCGAGGAGGACGGTGCCGATGAGGCGGGCGAGGGTGAAGCGCGCCGGGGTCACGTCGCCGCCTTCCGGGCTGACGTCGAGCCGGCTCCATTGCGCGTTGTAGGACCCGGCGACTTCCAGCTTCCCCCTCGTGCGCAGCCGCTCCTCGACGGTCATCTCCAGGACCCGGCCGTCCCCCTCGCCCGGGAGCTGCTCGTCGGGGACGGTGTCGATCTGGTGCGTCGCGGTCAGGAAGAGGCTGGAGCGCAGCGGCGTCCCGAACGAGCGGGGAAGGGTGAAGAAGCCCCGCGCCTGCTGGTAGGTCTGGCGGGCCTGGATCGAGAGGCCGACCGAAGCGGGGAGGGACCACAAGGTGCGCCGGGTGATCTCGGCCACCCCGCCCAGGCCGAGCTGGCTCCGGCCCACCTCGGACGTGAGCTGCCCCTCCGTCACGAGCTGGAGGCCGTAGCGCAGGCGCAGGGCGGGCCACTGCTGCAGGGTGACCTTGGCCCGCACCTCCTCTTCGCCGTCGTCTCCGTCGCCGTCGACGTTGCCCTTCGCGTCGTCCTTCGCCTCACCCTCGGCGGCGCGGGAAGCGAGCGGCTCCGGCTCGATGTCGACGCTCTTGAAGAACCCGGAGTCGTAGAGTCGTTTCCGGGCCTCCGCCCACTCCTCGAGCACCACCGGCTCTCCCGGCCGAAGCCCGAGCGATCGTTCGGCCCGCTCCTGCTGGCCGGGAGCGCCTTCGAGCACCACCTCTGCGAGCACCTGACGCTGGCCTTCCGCGACGGTCAGGGTGGGCGATACCGAGAGGGCTTCGGGGTCGAACGCCCCGTCGATGCGCAGGGTGACGCCGTTCCATCCCTGGCGATGGTAGGCGTTCAGGACGCGCTGGCGCGCGACCGCGGTCTCCGCCGGCCGGTAGGGCTGACCGGCCGCGAGCCCGGCCGCCACCCTCACGTCCTCGGGAGACAGCCCGTGCGCGCCCGCGACCTTCGGCTCGCCGAGCATGATCTGCGGACCCTCGTCGATCGCCACCGGCAGCTCGAGCGCGGCCCCCACCGAGCGCGGCTTCCCCATCTCCACCGTGGCCGCGAGCAGGCCCTCCTCGCCGTAGATCGCCAGGACCGCCTGTCGCAAGGCCTCCCGATCCAGCCACGCCTCCTTCTCGCGCCCCTTGACCAGGGCCGCGAGGCGCTTGGTCGGGACCCGCGCGTTCCCCTCGAACACGACGGGGTGCGGCGGCTCCTTCCCCCCGCCTCGACGGACACGGTGACGCTCTTGGTGTTCGCTTCGCGCGACAGGCGCGTGCGGGCTCTCACCCGCGGCTGCAGGTATCCCTGGTCGAAAAGGAAGGCGCGGGTGAGCGCTTCCGCCTCGTCCTCGATGGAACGGCCGTACTCCGACATGTACCAGGCGCGCTCGATGCGGCGGCGCAGCCCGGCCGGATCGGGAATGCCCTCGAAGACCAGGCTCGTGCGCGGTCCACGCCGGATCTCGTACTCGAGGCTCACCGGCTGGCCGCTCGTCCGCGTCGGGGGCTCGCGGCGAGCGATGATCCGGGCCTCGAAGAAGCCCTCCTTGGCCATCGCCTCCCCGAGGTGGTCCCGGTCCTCGAGCCACTTGTCCTGGTCGAACGGCGCGCCCGAACGCAGATCGAGCCCGGAGAGAAGCGCGGGAGCGGCCACCTCGTCGACCCGCACCTCTACCGCGGCCACCTTCTCCGCCGGGCGGGACCCGCGGCGGCGGCGCCTTGTCCGGGGGCGGGAGGGCGGGGGGGGCCCGGCCCCGAAGGCCACGTCGTGACGGAACTCCAGGGCCCCGGTGCCGTCGTCGCGCTGGACCACGCGCAGCTCGAAGGGGGGCCGGGGCTTCCAGCTCACGAACCAGGTGTAGTTGCCCGCGCTGGTCATGCTCTGGGAGTACGTGGCTTCCAGGTTGCTCCGGAGGCGCTTCGAGAACGTCAGTCGCGAGGTGGGGTCGGCCTGGGAGCTCACCGCGGTGGGATCGAAGTCGAGGTCCTGCCGCTCGCCGCTGCGCTCGATGCGCACGCTGTCGAGGCCGAAGAGCCGGCTCGTCTTCCCGAGCATGGCTCCCGACATCATGCTGAACGCGTCGGTGCGGCTCGCCCCCGCTCCCGCGTCGGACAGGGTGCGGCCGGTGGTGAGGAGGGAGACGATGTCGCGGTCGGACAGGGGCGGATCGGAGACGAGCCGGGTCTGGACGCTCATGGCGGGGCCGGTGACGTCGGCGAGCACCGTGTACTGCGAGACGTAGGTCTGGGCGCGCACCTGTACCCACGGCTCGAGCCCGGTCCCCCGCGTGAAGTCCAGCAGCGCGGACTCGACGTCGTAGGTCCGCCCGCCCATGAAGACCTGCCCGCCCGCGGCCGCGCTCATCTGGCCGGAGAGCACGGGGGCCGTTCCGGTCCCGGCCACTCGCAGGTCGACCCCCACGTGCAAGCGGCCGTCCACCGCCTGGATGAGCACGTCCTGCGACGAGCGGACGTGCACGTCCAGGTGGAGCTTCTCCAGCGAGGGCTGCGCCTTCCCGCCGGAGAAGCTCGCGATCGCGTTCAAGACCTGCAGGCTGAAGTAGTCGGACGTGCGGTAGACCGGGCTGTCCAGCGTGGCCGTCCCCGACAGGAGCAGCCCGCCCCCCTCGGCCGCGGGGGCGAGGGTCAGGTTGGCGAACAGGTTCGCGCCGAAGCCGGGAGGCCACTCCACCGCCGTGCCGCGTGTACGCAGGCGGACCTCTCCGCCGGCGTGCTCGCCCTGGAGCAGCTCGCCTTCGAGGGTCATAGCACCTCCGTTGAGGCTGCCCCGGATGGCCTGGGCGGAGATGCCGTCGGGTCCGAAGCGGAGCGTTCCCTGGAGCGTGTCGAGGGCGAGGCGGGCGGGTCGGTAGCGGAGGTAGCCGTCCCGGAACTGGATCTCGCCCCGCGGGCGGAGCGATTCCAGCGGACCCTGGAGCGTGAGGCGGAGCGTGCCGAAGCCGCCCGTCTCCACGCCCCTGCCCATGAACTGGAGCACGCGCAGGTCCATCTCCCCGCTGAGCTCGCCGTCCAGGCGGGCCTGGCGCAGGCCGCCCTCGGCCGTTAGGTCGAGCGCACCGCGGACGAGGATCGAGGTGTCTGGCCCCGTCCAGCGTGCGTCCGCGAGCCGGGCCTTGCCCTCCTCGATCACGAGACGCGCCGTCCCTTCCTGGGTGAGGGCAACGTCGCTCAGCACGGGGTCGATCCCCGCGAACCGCACCTCGCCGTGGACTGCGTCCAGGCGCGGAGCGCCCGCTTCGATCTCCGCGATGATCGACGCTTCCCGGCCGCCCGACTCGAAGGTGTCGTCACCCACGAGCGGGGTGAGCCAGCGGCGGGCGTCCCCCTCGAGCTTCGCCTGCAGGGCGGCGCGGGCGGGCGGACCGCCCAGCGCGTCGCGGACGACCGCGGGGAGCCAGGGCTCGAGGAAGCGGGCGGTGGCGCTTCCCGATGCCTGGACGCGCGCGCCCGCCCACGTGGCCTCCAGACGGTCGAGGGTGAGGGTGCCCTCGCGCAGGGTGGCGTGGGCGTTGAGACCCCTCACGTTGTGGCGACGACGGCCGGACACGGCGAGCGTCCCCTCCTCGAGCGCGAGATCCCCCTCGACGCTCGGCCGCGACGGCACGCCCGTGGCCACGAGCGAGGCGCGCAGCCGCCCGGTGGCGGGACCGGGCAGCCAAGGCGACGCGTCCGCGAGGTCGCCTTCGAGCGTGACCCGCAGCGGCTCGGGGGCGTCGGCGGCGAGGGCGCCGGTTGCGGAGAGCCGGCTCTTTCCCGACTCCACCACGAGCCCCTCGGCCATCTCGATCGCGTCGATGCGCCGAGGGGCGAGCACGCCCCGCAAACGGGCGCTCCCGTGAGCGGTTCCCGTCAAGCCTTCGAGGCGGAGCCCCGCCTTCTCCGCGAGCAGGGCGAGGTCGGCCCCGTCGAGTCGCGTTTCGAGGTCGAAGGCGTAGGGAGCCGCGAGGCTCAGCCGCCCGGCGATCGAGGCGTGCAGAGTCGCGGCCTTCACCTCGGCCCTGACCGCCCCCCCTTGCAGCCCCAGGTCCGCCCGCAGCGGTCCGATCTCGCGGCCCTCCCACGACGCGCGCTCCATCGCGATCCAGCCCTCGCCCTCGGGAGCGTCCGCTCGTCCCGAGGCGGCCAACTCCAGGTCCAGGACGCCGCGGACGGGCAGCGGCTCCGTCTGGCCCAGGAGCGCACCGGGAATCGGCGCCATCGCGAGGCCCCGCCCGGAGGCGCGAAAGGAGGCGGCGCCGCTGCGTGTGTACTCGCCGGATAGCGTGAGCCGCCCGCCCTCCTGGGCCAGCTCCAGTGACTCCACCCGGACGGTCTCCCCCTCGATGCGCGTGTTTCCGGAGAACGAGGCGAACGACTGCCCGGCCAGGCGAAGGTCCGCGCCCGAGAATCCGGCGCGCAGATCCGGGCGGGCCAAGGTCCCGCCGAGCGTTCCTTCGACCCGGAGCGAGCCGGCGGGATCCGTGCCGGGCCGGACGTGCAGTCCCAGCGCGGCCACGTCGGGAGAGGCGAACGAGTAGCGTCCTTCGATCGCGCGCTCACGGCCACCCCGAGGCTGCCGTCGGCGGTCGAGTCGTCGTTTCCCCGGCCCGGACCTCGAGGCCCGACAAGCGGAGGCGCTTCGTATCCGCTTCGAACCGCCCGGCGAGATCGGCGCGGGCCTCGGCCAGCGTGGGGGCGTGCAGCCCGAAGGCGTGCAGCGTGCCGGTGGCTCGCGGTGCGCCAAGCGTGCCGCCGAGGGTCGCCTCCACGCGCCCTCGGCCCGAGGCGATCCAGGGCCGAAGCGCGGGCAAGGCGAGGCTCTCGGCCTCGAGCCGCAGGTCGCCGCTCAGCGTCGACGCGAGGGGGTCGCTCCCCACCAGGCACCCGCCCGCCGTGCCGGAGAGCCGCAGGTCGTTGCCGGCCGCGTGGTCGACGGACAGCGTCCAGGCTCCCTCGCGCACGCGCAGCTCGGAACGGCCGGAAAGGGGCAGCGAGCCCGACGACGGCTGCTTCAGGGGACGGGTGAGGATCTCGGCCACGAGGGCGAGACCTTCGGGCCGCGGGCCCCGCCAGGTGCCTTCCGCCCGTCCCGCGAGCGTGCCGTCGAGCCCCAGGGCACGCAGGCCATCGGCACCCATCCCCTCCCATTGCACCACGAGCGTGCTCGTGTCGTTCGCCGCCAGCGCGACCCGGCCGTTGAAGGTCGCGGTGCCACCGGCCACCCGGGCCGTGGCCGAATCGACGGACAGGGCCTTCGCCATCGACGCGCGTCTCGGCGGCGAGCGTCACTCCCTCGACCGGCCCCCACGCCACGTCGCGGCCGCTCAGCGAGAGCCGGGCCGTGGGCGCGGCGAGGGACCCTTCGACGCGACCCGAGACCGTAAGCCCGCCCCGCAGAAGCGCCGCGGCCGGGGGCGAAAGCTCCCCGAGGTCGGTCTCCGCGCGGACGTCGAGATCGAGCCCGCCCGCGCCGGCCAGGTCGCGGAGCCGGCCCCGCAGCTCGAGCATCCCCTCTCGTCCCTGCAACCGCAGGGACTCCACGGCAAGGTCCCGCCCATCGAACGCGAGGGCCGCGGGCACGAGCTCGAGCCGTCCTTCCCGCCCCGCCGCCACCCACTCGACGGGGGTGGCCGCGGAGAGCGTCCCCCGCATCCCGCCTCCGTCGTCGCGGAGCCGGAGAGACAGGCCGCGCGCGCGAACGCGGGCCGATCCCGCCCGATCCTCGACGAGGATCTCCGCCTCGCGCACGTCGAGGGCCCGGAGGCGGGTCCGTCCCCACAACGTGGAGACACCGAGGTCGAACCGGGCCTCGCTCGCCTGCAGGAGCGGCTCTCGTCCGGGAGCGCCGAGGACGAGTCCGTGCGCACGGAACTCGAGCCTCAGCAGGTCGTAGTCGAGGCGGTCCGCTCGAGCCTGGAGGCCCGATGCCGCCTCGACCCGGCGCAGAGCGAGTCCCAGCGCCTGCCGGCGCACGAAAGGCAGATGGAGAGCGGCGACGAGCACACCCAGGCCCAGCAAGAGAGCGAGCAGGAGCCGGCGGGCTTTGCTTCCCATGATTCGGAGTGGCACCCGCTCCCGGGAGAGGGCCCGCCCCTAAGTTGCGGGCAAAAGGAAAAGGAAGCAAACGAGGAGCCTGAGCCGCTTCTCTCTTCCCCGATCGCGGCGGGGTATGATCGACCCGCAAGGTCATCGGTGCCCCCGTCCCCGTTCTTTCGCGGCCTGTTCCTCGCCCTTTCGCTGAATGGCGTGGCCCTTTCCGCCCGCGCCCAGCCCTACGAGATCCGGTGGCTCACGGTCGACGGCGGAGGGACGACGCGAGCGGCGGGGGGTACCTACGAGCTCGGCGGCACGGCCGGCCAGCCCGACGCGGGCCGGGCCCTCGCCTCGCCCTACGGCATCGCTTCCGGCTTCTGGGCCACGACCCTGACCTCGACTGGGGCCGAGCTGCACATTGCGGTCAACGACAGCCCCGATCCGGTCGCTCTCGGCGGCAGCCTGAGCTACACGATCACGGTCACGAACGACGGCCCGGCGGACGCGACCGGGGTCGTGGTGGACAACCCGACGCCCTCCGGGCTCGTCTTCGCCTTCAACTCGGGCGATTGCGTGACCGACTTCCCCTGCATCCTGGGCCTGGTCGCGGCCGGGCAGTCCCGCCTGATCACCGCCAGTTTCCAGGTCCCGGTCGGGTACGCCGGCCCCAACCCCATCACGGATACGGCCACGGTCGCGGCGGCGACTCCCGACCCCAACTCCGCCGACAATGCCGCCACCGTCCAGACCGCGGTAGGAGCGGCGAGCGCCGATCTCGTGCTGACGAAGCACGGCCCGGCGACCACGTTCCGGGGGGCGGACGTCGTCTACTCGATCACGGTTTCCAACGAGGGCCCCTCCGACGCCCCCGCCGTCCAGGTGGTCGACACCCCGCCCCCCGGCCTCGTCTTCGTGTCCAACACCGGAGACTGCACGACCGGCTTTCCGTGCAGCCTGGGAGCGATCCGCGCCGGTCAGGCCCGCGTGATCCTCGCCACCTTCCGCGTCCCGCTGGACTACGGGGGCCCCGACCCCATCGTCAACGCGGCCAGCGCCACCTCGTCGGTCCCCGATCCCGTCCCCCTCGACAATTCCGACGACACCCAGGCCGTGCTCACGGCGCCGCCGGGCGTCGACTTCCACACCGTCACCCCCTGCCGCCTGATCGACACCCGTCTTCCATCCGGAGCCCCCGCGCTCGGGGCCCAGGCCACGCGGCGCCTCACGATCGCCTCCGCCTGCGGCATTCCGCCCACCGCCCAGGCGGTCTCCGTCAACGTGGCGATCACCGCCCCCACCGCGGGAGGCAACCTGCGCCTCTTCCCGGCGGGAGCGCCCCTGCCCCTGGTGTCGTCGATCAACTACTCCGCGGGCCAGACCCGGACGAACAACGCGATCGTGAGCCTGGGCCCGGACGGAGACCTCGACGTCTTCTGCGCCCAGGCGAGCGGGACGGTCCAACTGATCCTCGACGTGAACGGGTACTTCCAGTGATCGCTCGCGCTGGAAGAAGGAGGTAGCCTCATGCTCCGCCGAACCGTCCTCTGCGGTCTCGCCGTCCTGCTCGTCGCTCCCGTCGTCGCCCAGACGCCGCTCGGCACGAGCTTCACCTACCAGGGCCGGCTCACCGACGCCGGCAACCCGGCGAACGGGATCTACGACCTGCAGTTCACCCTCTTCACGGCGGCGACGGGCGGTTCGCAGGTCGGCTCCGTGGTCACGAAGGACGACGTCACCGTGACCGACGGGCTCTTCACGGTCACTCTGGACTTCGGGGCCTCCGCCTTCACGGGTAGCGCGCGATGGCTCGAGGTCGCCGTCCAGCCGGGAGCGGGCGGCGGATTCACCCTCCTCTCCCCCCGCCAGGAGCTCACGGCCACGCCTAACGCGTTGTTCAGCCGCGCCGCGGGGAGCGCGACCACGGTCACCGGGGTGGTGGGCGTGGCGAGCGGGGGGACGGGGGCGAGCCTCGCCGCCACCGGCGGTCCGGGCCAGTACGTCAAGCAGACGAACCCGGGCGCGGCCCTCACCGTGGGCGCCATCCCCGCCACGGACCTCACCGGGGTGGTGGGGGTGGCCGGCGGTGGTACCGGGGCCAACCTCGGCGCGACCGGGGGACCGGGCCAGTACGTGAAGCAGGCGGGCCCCGGCGCGCCCCTCAGCGTGGGCGGCATCCCCGCCGGAGACATCCCGCCGCACACCCACAACGCGGCGGACGTGGTCGCGGGTACGCTGCCGGTGGCCCGGGGCGGAACGGGCCAGACCGCTTTCACCGTGCACGGGGCCGTCTACGCATCGGGGGCGGGGATCCTCACTTCGACCTCGGCGGGCGCGACCGGCCAGGTGCTCGTCGCCTCCACCGGCGCCCCCCCCGCGTGGTCGGCGACGACGGGCATCACCTCGGTGGGCACGCTGGGAAGCCTCAACGTTTCCGGCACCGCCACCCTGGGCGCCCTGACCTGCCCGGGATGCGTGGGAACCCTCGACCTGCAGGACGCGGCCGCCACCACCCCCAAGGTGAACCCCACCGTGCTCAGCGCCGAGGCCTCGGCCATCAACTACGCCTTCGACGACACGCCCCTCAACAACGTCCGGGTCTGCACCGTGGGGCCGTACACCGCCGCCACCAACCAGCGCGCCCTTCTCGACGGGGGGATGGCCTGGATCCTGCTCGCCTTCGGAACCGGCACCCCCGCGCTCGTCTTCTCGACCAACGGCGGATCGACCTGGACGAACGCGCTCACCCAGCCCTTCTGGTCCAGCAACGGGGCGACGAACTCCTGGGCCAACGCCGCGCGCAGCGCCACTCTCAACCTCAACGCGGGCACGACCTATTCCTTCGCGGTGACCGGCTGGGGACTCTCCGCCTTCTCCGCCAACGACACCCGCTGCTTCCTGCGCGTGGTGGTGGTCGCGCGCTGACGCCGGCTCGCATCAGACATACATGTCGAGAGCGCCCAGGTGAGACGGAGGGCTTCGATGGGATCCTGGCGCGCGGCCTTGGCCGTCGCGCGACTTCGACGGGTTTCTACTTCTCGAGCTTGAGCTTGAGGCCGCCCGCGTCCACCTTCAGGCTGGCGCCGGTCGTTTCGCTCTTCATCTCGATCTTCACGCCCTTGTCGTTGTGGAGCACGGTGAGAGCGGCGCCCTTGCCGAGGGTGCCCCCCGCCTGCGCCTGCCTGAACGTGCCGCTGAAGTCGTCGAGGTTCTTGAGGTTCATGACCTTGCCCAGCGCCTTGGCCTTGTCGACACCCACCTCACCCACCGAGAGTCCTTCGACCTTGACCTTGTACGACTTGCCCTGGTACTCGAGCGTCCCCTTGGCCCAGCTCCAGCCGATCCCGACGCCCACCGATCCTTCCTCGAGCTTCAGGACGCCATCGGGCTCCGGGGCCGGGGCCGGCTTCTTCTCCTGGGCGAGCGCGGACCCGGCCGCCAGCGCCATCATCCCTCCCGCGACGATCCAAACGACCAGCCGACGATGCATAAGCTCCTCCTGGCGACCCTACTCTACGCCACTTCAGCCCGCCACAGTCTCATCGAAGCGCTGCATTCCCTCGGCCTCGGCGAAAACCCGCCCCGCCGCCAGGACATCACCGCGCAAGTGATGTCGCGCTGCTTTCTGTGAGCGCTACTTGGCCTGGATCGACTTCAGGTAGGCGACGATCAACTGGATGCGGTCCTTGACCGCTTTCTCGCTGTAGCCCTCCGCGGAGCGGCTGAACGCGTCGCCCCAGACCGGCATGTCCGTTCCGCCGTGACCCTTGACCGGCTGGCGGCCGTCGACGATGCGGTACACCTTGTCGGAGTCGAACTTGTCCCCGTTCCGCTTGGCGATGAGGGTGAGGTCGGCCGGCCGGGTGCGGAGCGAGTCGGCCAGCGGCCCGTCGCCCTTGGCCGACTTCCCATGGCAGCTGGCACAGTAAGTCTTGAAGAGCTGGTCGCCGGTGGTCCCGGCCAGTACCGCTTCGGCCGTTTGCTGGCCCGACGCGACCGCGGCCAGGGGGACCAGTGCAGAGGCCAACAGGATCGGGGCCCATGTACCGCGCGTGCCTGCCATAGTCACCTCCTGCCGCCGCCTGTTATGCGGTTACGCCGGGCGCGGCCCCTCGATCATATCCCGCAGCGCGTCGGCGAGATCGGCACGACCTCACTCGTAGCGGAGGGCTTCGATGGGGTCCAGGCGCGCGGCCTTGGCCGCGGGCCAGAGGCCGAAGGTGAGGCCCACCGCGAGGGAGACGAAGAGGGCCACCAGGACCCAGGTGGTCTGGATCACGGCCGGGAAGGGCGAGAACGTGTTGATGAGGAAGGCTGCCCCCGCGCCGATCAGGATGCCCAGCACCCCGCCCACCGCGGTCAGGGTCATGGCCTCGGTGAGGAACTGCCAGAGGATGTCGCGCCGGCGCGCGCCCAGGGCCTTGCGCACCCCGATCTCCCGCGTCCGCTCCGTGACGGACACGAGCATGATGTTCATCACCCCCACCCCCCCCACGAGGAGGCCGATGGACGAGATGGCGATCATGACGAGGTAGATCCCGCCCGTGACCTGGCGGTAGAGGTCGGTGAAGGTGTCCTGGCTGAAGATACCGAAGTTGTCCTTGTCCAGGTACTTGAGCTTGCGCTGGCGGCGCAGGGTCTCGCGGGCCTGCTCGATCGCGGCTTCGATCTTCTCCGGCGACACCGGCTTCAGGTCGGCCACCAGGAAGTTGAAGCGCGGGTCCCTCTTCTGCACCGCGCCCAGCGGCACCAGGATCATGTTGTCGCGGTCGAAGAAGAGGAACTTCCCCATCTTCTGCACCACCCCGATCACGCGGAAGCGGCGACCGTCGATCATGATCTCCTTGTCGAGCGGGTCCACGAAGGGGAAGAGCGTCTCCGCCACCGTCGAAGCCGAGCACCACCACCCGCGAGGCGCGGTCCACGTCCGTCTCCGAGATGAAGCGGCCCTTCTCCACCCACATCTCGTGGACGAGCTCGTAGTTCTGGTCCACCCCGAAAGCGCGCGCCATCTGTACCTTCGCGTTGCCGTACTTGATCGTCTCCACGGACAGCGGCTCCATGGCCGTGATCATGCCTACCGCGGGCCGGGCGCGGATCGCCTCCACCTCCCGCCGGGTGAGGCCTTTCCGGCGCCGCCACTCCTCGTCGCTGATGTTCTCCCCCGGGGAGAAGGGCCGGATGAAGACGACGGACGAGCCCAGGCTCTGGATCTGGCGGGCCATGCTGTCGTTCAGCCCGGCCACGATCGCGCTCATGCCGGTCACGGTCATGATGCCCATGACCACGCCGAGGATGGTGAGGCCGGCCCGCATCTTGTAGGCGCGGATGGCGGCGAAGCCCATTCCCACCGCCTCCCAGAGCGCGAAGGTCGTGGGGTGACGCTCGGCGAAGCGGCCGAGGAAGGCGGGGGCGCGCATCACTCGTTCCGGAGCGCGTCCACCGGGTCGAGGGCGGCGGCGCGGCTGGCCGGGTAGATCCCCGCCACCAGGCCCACCGCGGTGGAGACGAAGACGGCCAGGGTCACCGCCCACAGGCGCACGGGGGCGGAGAAGTCCGCGGACATGATGTTGCCGAGGACCTGGGCAGAGCACGAAGGCGAAGGCCGACGCCCCCATGATCCCGAGCATCCCTCCGAAGGCGGAGAGGATCACGGACTCCACCAGGAACTGCCGCAGGATGTCGCGGCGGCGCGCGCCCAGCGCCTTGCGGACCCCGATCTCCCGGATCCGCTCCGTCACCGACACCAGCATGATGTTCATGACCACGATCCCGCCCACGATGAGGCTGATCGCGGTGACCACGATCGTCACCACGTAGATGCCCCGGGTCGCGCTCTGCCACAGATCCATGACGCTCTGGCCGGTCTCGACGGAGAAGTCGTCGGGCTTGTCGTAGTCCAGGTGGCGCCGCACGCGCATGGCCACACGCGCCTGGTCCTGGGCCCCTTCGAACTCCTCCATGGAGCGCGCCTCCGCCTGGATGGTGATGGAGCGGCGGGCCCCGAAGAACTTGCGGAAGGTGGAGATGGGGATCCAGACGAAGTTGTCCTGGGTTCCGCCGAACACGCTCCCCTTCTTCTCCGCCACCCCCACCACCTTGACCTCGTGGCCCGTCGATCTCGATCTCCTTGCCCAGCGGCTCCGTGCTCCCGAAGAAGGCGTCCCGAGGTCGGAGCCGATCACGGCCACCGGTCGGCCCTGGTCCACGTCGTCGTGGATGAGGGGACGGCCGGCGATGAGGTCGCGCACGGAGCCGATGCGGGCTGTAGTTCTCCGTGATCCCCATGATCTGCACGTTCGTTCTGCTTGATCCGCCCGTACTTGGCCGTGCCCGAGGTGGTGACCATGGCCCCCACCTCCCGGCAGAGCGTCGCAGCCCCGCCGCACCGCCTCGAGGTCGAGCATCTCGATGTTCTTTCGCTTGTTCATCTCCAGCCACTGCTCGTGGCTGGTGATGATGTCCGGCATCTTCTGGACGGTGAAGCTGCGGCTCCCCAGCTGCAGCACCTTGTCGCGACATGTAGCGGTCCAGGCCCTCGGTGATGGCGACCACCGCGATCACCGAGGACACCCCGATGAGGATGCCGAGCACGGTGAGGAAGCGAGCGCAGCTTGTTCGCCCGCAGGGAGGAGATCGCGATCGCGCATGGCTTCGCGAAAGGGCATGGCTCAGGCCCCGTGCGGCTCGTCGCTCTCGATCTTGCCGTCGCGGATGTGGATGGTGCGGTGGGCGTGCTCGGCGATGTCGCGCTCGTGGGTCACGAGGATGATCGTGTTGCCCTCGTGGTGCAGGCGCTCGAACAGCCGCATGATCTCCTCGCCGGTGGCGGAGTCGAGGTTGCCGGTGGGCTCGTCGGCGAGCAGGATCGAGGGGTGCATGACGAGGGCGCGGGCGATGGCCACGCGCTGGCGCTGGCCGCCCGACAGCTCGTTGGGCTTGTGGGTGCATGCGGTCCGCCGAGGTCGACCATCTCCAGGGCGCCGCCGCGCCCGCTCCAGTCGCTCCTCCTTGGGCACGCCGGCGTAGACGAGCGGCAGCTCCACGTTGTGGAGCGCGGTCGCCCGGGGCAGCAGGTTGAAGGTCTGGAAGACGAAGCCGATCTCGCGGTTGCGGATCTGCGGCCAGCTCGTCGTCGTTCATCTCCGAGACCACCTTGCCGCGCAGGACGTAGGTGCCGCGGCTGGGCGTGTCCAGGCAGCCGATGAGGTTCATGAGCGTCGACTTGCCCGAGCCCGACGGCCCCATGATCGCCACGTACTCGCCCTGGTCGATGGTGAAGCTGACGCCGCGCAGGGCGTGGATCTCCTCCGCCCCCATCTGGTACGTGCGCCAGAGGTCCTCGGCGCGGATGAGCGCGCCGTTGGCGGCGGCCGCGACAGCCGCGCTCATGAACGCCTTCTTCTTGTTCTCGACCTTGATGCGGGCCTCGTCCTTGAGCGTGCGCAGGGTCTTGTAGGAGCCGGTCACGATCTCCTCGCCTTCGGTCACTCCGTCCAGGACCTCGACGTCGGTGTCCCCCATGATCCCGGTCTTGACGGGGCGGAAGACGGCCTTGTCCTCTGGCCACCACGAAGACGCCGTCCTTCTCCTCGCCCTTGGCCCGGCCCACGGTGAGCACCGTGTTGCCGTCGCTGGCCGGAGAGGGCGTGGCGTCGGGGTCGACGATCTTGCCCTCCTTGTCGAGCTCGCGCACCACCACCGCCTGGATGGGGACGGCGAGGACACGCTGGCGGCGTGGCGGTGGTGATGTCGGCGGTGGCGTTGAGCCCGGGCCGGAGGCTCGAGGGCGGGTCCTTCGAGGGTGATCGTGACCTTGAAGTCCTTGGCCTGGTTGCCGGTGTTGCTGCCGGTCGTGGTCGTGGTCGCCGGCGGTGCCCGTGCCGCGAGGGATGGCGGAGGAGCCGATCTCCGTGACCTCGCCCTTGATCTTCACCCCCTCCAGCGCGTCCACCCGCACCTCCGCGGGCTGGCCGAGGGTCACGTTGCGGATGTCGGTCTCGTCCACCATGATCTCGCACTCCATGACCGACAGGTCGGCCACGGTCATGATGCACGGTGGGGTTGAAGCTCTGGGCCCCGATCACCACCTCGCCCTCCTCCTTGGGCAGGCTCGTGACCACGCCGTCCATGGGCGAGATCACGGTGGTCTTGTTGAGGTCGTCGCGGGTGCTGTCGAGCTGGGCCTTGAGCTGCAGCACCCGCTTGCGGGTGGCGTCCACCGCCGCCGCCTTCATCTTGACCTCGGCCTCCGCCTGGTCGAAGGCCTGGTCCGAGATCAGCTTCTCCGCGTGCATCTTCTTCGTGCGCTCGAACACCAGCTTCGAGACATCGAGGTCGGCGAGCGCGCGGTCCAGATCGGCCAGGGAGGCGAGCACGGCCGCCTCCGACTGGCGGGCTCCCGCCTCGTAGCGCTCGGACTCGATGCGGGCCAGCACCTGGCCCTTCTTGACCCGGTCGCCCTCCTTGACGGCCAGGACCACGATGCGGCCGGAGACGTTGGCGCCGACGTTCACGTAGCGCTTGGGCTTGACCTCACCGGAGGCGGTGACCAGGGAGACGAGGTCGCGCCGGGCCACCTTCTGGGTCTGCACCTCCACCCGCTTGCGGTTCTCGCGGACGAGATTGAAGCCGACGATGCTGCCGAAGATGACGACGGCGGCCGCGAAGCCGAGGATGCGGCGCTTCTGGGGTGCCATTTTCTTGCGGGCCTCCGAATGGTGTCGATCTAGAGGAATACGAGCGGGTGGGCTTCGACGTTCGATTCCGCCCCGTCCCCACATGTTAAGATGCCCGCCGCTCGACCGCCAACCCGACCCTCCGGGAGCCCGCTTGGCCAAGGTACTCGTCGCCGACGACAGTCCCCTCGTCCTCCGCCTCGTGCAAAAAGTGCTGGAGGCCGCCGGTCTCACCGTGATCACCGCCCGCGACGGGTTGGAAGCGGTGGAAAGGGCCTTCGCCGAGGACCCCCGCCTCGTGATCCTCGACGTGACGATGCCTCGCCTCAACGGATACCAGGCCTGCCGTCTCCTCAAGCACGAGCCCGCCACGAGGGCCATCCCCGTGGTGATTCTCACCACCAAGGACCAGCCTCGCGATCGCTTCTGGGGCCTGGAGACGGGGGCGGACTACTACCTGACCAAGGACGCGGAGCCGCCGCGGATCGCGGAGCTGGTGCAGAACATCGTGAGCGGCGAGCCGTCCCGGCCGACACGCCCCTCGACCGCGGGGACGACGGTGGACGTGATGGCGCGCGTCAACGACCTGCTCGACCGGAAGCTCTACGAGGCCTCGCTCCTGTCCGAGGCGGCGCGCGCCGGACGGGGCAAGCCCTTCGACGAGGCGTTTGCGGGGGTGATGGGCCTCCTCGCCCAGGTGATCGACCACACGCTCTCCGCGTTCGCCTTCGTCGAAGGCACCGAGATGGAGATGGTCGTCTTTCCCGCCCGGCCCGCCGCCGCCGGCCTCGCCGAGGAGCTGAAGGCCCGCGTCCTGGAGGCGACCGCCGCCAACATCCCCACCCTCACGCGAGTCGCGGTGCGGGTGGTGGGGCCGCCCGGTGGCCCCATCGGGCCGGAAGAGAAGGCGCTCGGCCCGGTCGCTACGTTCCCGGTCGTGGTCGGCGGGGCCTTCGTAGGGCTCCTCGCGGTGGCCGGCCGCCGGGCAGTGCCCTTCGACGCGGAGGAGAGAGCACTCCTCGATCGGCTGGCCGAGCAGGCGCACATGGTCCTGGAGAACGCACGCCTCGCGGAGCGGGTGGGCCGCCTCCAGACCCGCGATCCCGTGACCGGCCTCCTGAGCCGCGAGCCCCTGCTCGTGCTGCTCCGGTCGGAGTGCGAGCGGGCCGCCCGCTACGACGAAGGCCTGAGCGTGCTCCTGGTCGGCATCGACGGCCTCGCCGACATCGCCTCCGCGCACGGGGCGGTGGCCGCGGACGCGGTGCGGCGGGAGACCGCCCGGCTGCTCACCGAGCTCCTGCGCACGATGGACGTGGTGGCGCGCTACGGGCGCGACGAGCTCCTCGCCGTCCTCCCCCACACCGTGCTCGACGAGGCGGTCAAGACCGCGGAGCGCGTGCGCGCCCAGGTGGAGGCCCGCGCCTTCCGCTCCGGCGCGCGCGAGCTCAAGGCCACCGCCAGCATCGGCTTCGCCGGCTATCCGGGCCCCACCTCGTCGGAAGACCTCCTGCGGGCGGCGGAGGAGGCCCTCCTCCGGGCGCGCGACGGCGGGGGCAACCGGGTCAAGGGCCGCCGGGTCTAGGCCGGCCTCGACCGACCAATACGTGGGCCTTCGTGGCTACGGCCACGAAGGCCACTAGCCCAGCGGGCGCCGGCCGCCGACCCGGGAGGGCCGGCTAGGGCATCGGCTTCAGGCTGACTTCCCGGTAGTAGCTCGTGCCCAGAGAGTCGCGGAACGCGAAGCGGTTCGCAATCATGTCGCGCTGCTTCTGCTCGTCGGTGGTGTTGAAGTGCTTGGCCGCGATCTCCTTCCTCTTGGCGTCATCCCCGGCGTTGTAGTCGAGGGCCTTGCCGAAGCTCGCGCTCAGCGTGCAGATCACCACGTCCGGGTCGGTGGGGTTCTCGGGCACCTTGATGTAGATCTTCTGGTCCAGTATGAGGCCCGCCTTCTTCGCCTCCTGCCCCTGGGGGATGAAGTTCTGCCGCAGGTACTTCATGTAGTCGTCGAAATGGCCCTCTTTGGTGCGCAAGGCAGAGCACGCCCAGACCGGCCCCTCCGTGTAATGCTCCTGGGCCAGGGCCCCCGGGACCGCCAGACACGACACGACCGCCACGAGACACAGTCGCTTCATTTGACCTCCAAATTGGGGAAGAGAGGCCGCCACTCTGCCTCTCCTGGCCTTCCGAGTCAAATGACCGGCTTTCGTGATGACCGCGCCCTGGGGGCCCTGCTACCATGAAATGAAGATGGCTATCGACGACCGGGCCCGGATCCCCGCCGACGTCCCCGTCCCCGAGATGGAGCGGCTCCTCTCCCTCGCCCTCCGGCGCGGGGGCGACTTCGCCGACCTTTTCTTCGAGCACGAGCGCACCTCGTCGCTCCTTCTCGAGGAAGGGATCATCCGCACCGCCTCCGCGGGGGTCACCTGCGGCCTGGGGGTGCGGGTGGTCTCCGGCGAGCGCACCGGCTACGCCTACACCGATGACCTCTCCTTCGCGGCCATGGCCCGAGCGGCGGAGACCGCCGCCCACATCGCCTCCGACTCGCGCACCCTCCCCCCCGAGCCGGTCTCCCCCGCTCCCGTGGACCGGCGCTACGGGGTGACGAGCCTGGGCCAGCTCGAGCTCGCGGAGCGCATCGGGCTCGTCGAGCGCGCGGAGCGGGCCGCCCGTGGCTACGACCCGCGCGTCGAGAAGGTCATCGTCAGCCTCGGCGAGGAGACGCGCCAGGTTCGCATCGCCAACTCCCGGGGCCAGCTCGTGGAGGACGTGCAGCCATTGTTCTCCATCCGGGTCTCCGTCATCGCTTCCGAGAAGGGCGTGCGGCGCGAAGGCTCCGCGGGCGGGGGCGGACGCCTCGGTCCCGAGTTCTTCGAGAGCAAGCCCCCGGAGCACTTCGCGCGCGAAGCCGCGCGAATGGCGGTCGTCCTGCTCTCGGCGGTCGAGGCCCCCGCGGGGCCCATGCCCGTGGTCCTCGGTCCCGGCTGGCCCGGCATCCTGCTCCACGAGGCGGTGGGCCACGGCCTGGAGGGCGACTTCAATCGCAAGGGGCTCTCCGCCTTCTCCGGCCGGATCGGGGAGCGGGTGGCGGCACCGGGCGTGACCGTGATCGACGACGGCTCGATCAAGGATCGCCGGGGCAGCCTCAACGTGGACGACGAGGGCAACGTGCCCGGGCGCACGGTGCTCATCGAGGACGGGATCCTGCGCGGCTACCTGCAGGACCGCCTCAACAGCGGCCTGATGAAGATGGGGCCCACCGGCAACGGCCGCCGCCAGGGCTACGGCTCCATCCCCCTGCCCCGCATGACCAACACGTTCATGCTCGCCGGCGAGGAGGACCCGGAGGCGATCGTCCGCTCCGTGCCGCGCGGGCTCTTCGCCAAGCACTTCGGGGGCGGCCAGGTGGACATCACGAGCGGCAAGTTCGTGTTCAGCGCGACCGAGGCCTACCTGATCGAGGACGGGAAGGTCACCCGGCCCGTGGTGGGGGCCACCCTCATCGGCAACGGTCCGGACATCCTGACCAAGGTCACGCGCATCGGCCACGACCTCAAGCTCGACGAGGGCGTGGGCGTGTGCCAGAAGGCGGGGCAGAGCGTCCCCGTGGGCGTGGGCCTGCCCACGATCCTCGTCTCCGAGATCACGGTCGGAGGGACGCGGCAGTAGGGTCTGGCTAGAGCGGGGCCAGGGCCTCGTCCGCCGGCGTGCGGACGTCCGTCGCCCCCTTCTCGTAGCGCATTCAAGAAGGGGCGCGTCTCGTAGGACGGACCGAGGACGCGGGAGGGCGGAACGCTTGCGGTCGGTTCCGGGGCCGATCCCTTCACCACCCTGCCCCTGCCTTTCGCGTCGAGTCGAGGAGTGTGAAAGAGGACGGTCCGGCTGTAAAGGTCCAAAAAAGTGATGGATCCCATCGACGGCGCTCATGCCCCCCCTAGCCCTTGCTGCGCTCCCATCGTCCGTCGCCTCACGCCTCGTGTGTCACCAGCTCCTTCAGCCCCCGGAACCAGCGCAGGCGCTCGGCCCACGGGACCGCTGCGTTGGCGGGTGACGTCGACGGCAGCACGAAGAGGTGGGTCCCGCCGAGACACCGCGTCTGCAGGCCGAGCGTCGGTCGCTCGCCGAATGCGCCCCGGTACGCTTCCTTGCCCACGAACGCGATCAGGGCCGGCCGGAGATCGGCGGCGAGGCGCGCGAGCCGTTCCCGTGCGCCCTCGAAGTCGGTTCGCCTCAGATCGCCCGAGCCGGCGGTCGTCCGGTGCGCGGCGTTGGTGAGGCCGCAGCCGTAGCGCGTCAGCTCCCGCTGCTCGGCAGGAGCCAGCAGTCGCGGAGTGAAGCCGGCCGCTTGGAGCAGGCGCCAGAAGTCGTTCCTGGGGTTGGCGAAGTGGGCACCGGCCGCGGCCGAGACGCGCCCCGGGTTGATGCCACAGAAGACGACACGAAGGCCGGGGGCCAGGACGTCGGGGACCGGGGAGCGGCGGCGCCCCATGCCGCCAAAGTATCACCCGCAGATACGTCGTGCTCGATCGGAGCGATGGTGGTTACCCAGAACGAGCGTGACTACCGGGCCATCCAGACGGTGAGGCCGTTCCGTCTGGTGATCACGCCCGGACCATGAGCGGCGCGAGTTTCCCAGAGACGTGGCCCTCCTAGTTGACCGTGGTACAGGATCAAAAGCCGTCCGGTCCGGGGTCGGTCTCGCCATCGGGTCCCGGGTCGGGTTCTCCGGCCACTGTCAGCCGTTCGCAAGTCACGTTGTTGTTCCAATCCACGAAGGCACCCTGAGGGTTGTCCCGCCAGGCCCAGACATGCAGCTCGAAGAATGCGGGTAAGTTGTAGCGGTTCGGGCTGCCCACGAGGTTGAACACCTGGCCCTCGAGCACCGGGGGGGTGTTCCCGTGATTCGACAGCCACGTGGCCGCGTCCACGATGAACTCGACGCCCACCAGACGCCGCAGGCTTCCCTTCGGCTCGTAGATCAGCGCTTCCGGGTGCGAGGCATCGACCTCTCCGTCGCCCACCAGGGTGCCGTTGACGTAGTGAATACCCATGGCGCCGTGGTCGGGACCGCTGACGCAGCCAAGAAAGGGCCCGTAGCCAGCCCCGGCGGCCGCGTTGACGTCGAGGAACTGCCGCGTGGCGTCGCGAACGATCTCGACGAGCCGGGCGGGGGCATGCGTGTGATCGGCCGCCCCGTGCTCGCAATCGTCTCCGACTGCGAGGGGCGGCGCGCCCATGACGAAGCTGCCGAGCAACGTCAGACGAAGAATGCTCGCTGCTGACGTGGGGGTGAGAGCGGTCATTCGAGTCATTGGTTTCTCCTCCAGGGATTGAAGCCCGACACCGGGAACGACGCGCGACCCGCCGGGAAGTTCCCGGCTGCACCCGGCGGTGCCGCAGCGAGAACGCGCGGCGCGTCGATCGTCCACGAGGGTGGCGGGGAACCAGCAGGTCCAAGGCACGACAGACAGTGCCGCCGCCGGACTCGGCATGCGGCGCGAGCACGCGACTATCCCGGTCGCCCGGTGGCCTGCGGCGGGTTACGGTGTGGTCAGAATCCCAGGGTCGACGCGCCCTTGCCCATCGCCTCGACGACCATGGCGGCGGTCACGATCTTGGCGCCGGCGATGAGATGCTCGTCGGTGATGCCGCGCGGCTTCGTGCACGCGCCGCAGGCCCAGATCTGCCCGCCGTTGGCCAGGAAGGAGTCGATGACCTCCTTGAGCGGCTGGAAGCCTTCCTTGTGAATCCCTTCGGCGTAGCCTCTGGTGGCGATCCAGACGCCCTCGATCGTGAGCAGCACGATCGCCGGCTGGTCGGCACTCGCCGCCACGTTTCCCACGATGAAGGGGAGGGTCGCACGCTCCGGGTCCTCTTTGCCGCAGGTACAGTTGGTCATGATCGTTGTCGGCACGGTTCCTCCTCCCCTCGCGGATCGACGGTCAAGTCGGATCTACCTCTGTGGCGTCTTCTTGCGGACGAAGTACCGGGCGAGAGGTGATGCCTGATCCCTCTCGACGGTCACGAGTGTATGGCCGGTCAGGCCGACCCAGGCACGTATGCCGTCGGCGGCCTCCCCGCGATCCGATCGGATCTCGATGACTTCACCCGGCGCCAGCGCACGGAGATGCTTTGCGATCAGCGGCTCCAGGCCGCCGCAGGTGAGACCGCACGCGTCGATCGTTGCCGCCGGAGCGGGTGTCCGGCCTCCCTCCGGGAGCGCGGGCGAAGCATCAGGGGGCGTATTCATTGGAGCGACCTCCTTGGAACGACGCGGATGGCGTTCGGAAGTTCCCGAGCGCCATCAACGTTTGCGCAGGAGAAAGCGGGTGCGGTGATCGTCTTCCTCGACGGTCTCGAGCAGAGCATGGCCGGCGAGGCGGCTCCACGCGGGAACGCCCAGACGCGCCAGGGGGTCGTCCGCGCGAACCTCGAGCACCTGTCCGCTCGCGAGGGCACGCATCCCCGCCTTCATGATCGGCTCGAGCTTGCCGCAGGGTATCCCGTAGCCGTCCACTACGGCGTCGGGCGCCGGAGCCGAGGGGGGCGCGAGCCGGGGTCCTCCCGCCGCCAGGATCGGTGCGGAGGCGGGAGGCCAGACCAGCCGAGGCGGCAGTGGCGAGGCCGGGGGCTTGACGGCGCGAAACACGATCGAGCAGGCGTTGAACGATCGGGCAATCGAGCGCGTTTCCGCGCTCGCGCTCGCCGAGAAGTAGTCGAGCCGACCAAGAGCCTCGGCACCATGGAAGCCGGCGGAGCCGAGGAGGGCGAGATACTCGTCCTCCAGCGTGGCGCCAACGATGCACTCCGCCCAGACCCGGGGCTCGGAGAGGCAATCGCCGGAGAGGGGGCGGCCCAGCGCGATGTCGGCGATCTGCAGGCGTCCGCCCGGCCTCAGCACGCGGTGGATCTCCGCGATCGCCGCACGCTTGTCCGGCACGAGATTGAGGACGCCGTTGCTCGTGACGACGTCCACGGAAGCATCGGAGAGGGGGAGGTGCTCGGCGTTCCCTTGCAGCGCCCGGACGTTCGATACGCCCGCCCTGCCGACGCTCGCGTCCAGCTTCGCGAGCATGGCGGTGGTGAGATCGAGACCGATCACGTGGCCGGAGGGGCCGACGATCCGCGCGGCGAGGAGGGCGTCGGTGCCCGAACCGGAGCCGATGTCGAGAACGGTGTCGCCGGCACGGATGACGTTGGCGGCAAACGGATAGCCCACTCCGGCAAACGACTCGCTGGCGGATGCCGGCAGTGGAGTGACCCGCTCGTCGGGATAGCCGACGAACGTGCAGGCGGCAAGGCCGGTCGGGACGTGGTAGCCGCGAACCGGATCGAGCGCGATATCCGTGTACATGGCGCGCACGGCCTCGAAGATCAGCTCTCTCTTGGCGGAGCCAACGTAGACCATGGCACGCTCCCGCCCGTCGCCGTCGAACTACTGGCCGAGCCCTTCTCCCGGCATCAGCCCTCGAAGGTGTCGACCAGTCCGCGGATGCGCCGCTCGAGCTCGGGAGACACCGGCTCGCGGCGAAGGGCTGCGGTCTTGGCTCGGAGCCGCCTCTCGAACTCGACGCGCGAGAAGCAGGTCCGGCAACGTTCGAGGTGCTTCTCGATCTCGCGCTGGGGCTCGCCTTGCAGTTCGGCGTCGAGATACTCGGCGAGCCGCCGCAGGGCTTCTTCGCAGTCGATCACGCCGGCCTCATTCATGATCCGTTGTCACCTTCGGTTGTCTGTGCCCTACGAGGCCCCTGTCCTGTGCATGCGTCCACAACGCTTTCTGCAGGAGCCCCCGCGCCCGGGCGAGACGCGAGCGCACCGTGCCGATGGGCACCTGCAGCGTCTCCGCGATCTCCTGATACGTGGAGCCGTGCATGTCGGCGAGCACGACGACCACCCGGAACGGCTCCGGCAAGGCGTCCACGGCTTGCGCGAGATCCTCGCGCAGCAGCTTGTTCAGGAACTCTCGCTCCGGCGAGCTCCACAGCAGCAGAACCGGGGCGTGGAGCTGCTCGAAGAGCGAAAAGCCGTCGGCGTTCTCGTCGTCCAACGGTTCTTCCACGCCGCGCCGGGCCTCGGTCCGTCGAGCGCTCAGGAAGGCGTTGGTGAGGATGCGGAACAACCACCCGCGCATTCGTGCCCGATCCGCCAGTTCGTCCAGGTGGCTCCAGGCCCGGGCGACGGTATCGGCCACCAGGTCCTCGGCATCCGCACGGTTACGGGTGAGCCGGAGCGCCGTGCCGTAGAGATCGGACAACACCTCGACGACGGTGCACGCAAACCACTCGCGATCGGCGGCTAACCGACCCGAATCGCTCGGGCGTACCGGCACCTCGTCCTGGGGCGTGACAGCGACCTCCCGGTTGGCCGTGCGGGGGACGGACACGTCGCCTGGCGTCATCAAGAACGACGCCGCAGAGCCGTAAGAGTTCCCGTCATGACACAAAGATAATTCGCCGTTGCGGAGACAGAGTACTCCCCCTCCGGGGAAGATGGTCAAGTGACATCGGGGTTAGCGCGGCGAATCCGCCGCACGGAGAAAATCCAGGAGGATCGGATTCACCACATCGGGCCGCTCCATGTGCGGCAGGTGGCCTGCCTGTTCGACCGGATGGTACTGGATCCGCGGGATGGCCTGCCGCACCCGCGTGCTGAGGGCGATGGGGACGGTCTGATCCTCGACTCCCCAGATGAGCTGGACAGGAAAAGCCTGGCGGCCGACCGGGGCATATGCGGAATCGAGGTTCGCCCCGAACACCGCCATCCTGGTGGACCAGAGGGCCCGCCCGAAGCCGCGGTACTGCATCTGGACGCGGTACCGGTCGACCCAGTCCGGCCATTTCGAGGGTTCCCGGAAGTCTTTCCGCTGCCCGTCGGCCATTCCCGGCACCTCCAGCCCCTGCCAGAGCAGCGGCCCCAGCATCGGCATCCGGAAATACCAGGGGAGCCGGCGGCGGTCGCCGGCGGCGGGATCCACCAGGGTCAGGGACCGCACCCGGTCGGGATGACGGCCGGAGAACGTCGCGGTCACGAGTCCGCCGAAGGACAGGCCCATGACATGCACCGGTCCCCGGAAGCCGGCGGAGTCGAGCAGCTCACCGAGCTGGCGGTCGTACAAGGCGCTGTCGTAGGTCACGTCGGGCCGGTCCGAGAAACCGCGTCCGAGGAGATCGTATCGGAGCACCCGGTACCCTGCCGTGCTCAGCGCCACGGCCGTCGGGTCCCAGATGTAGTACGGGACCGAGAATCCGTGCACGAGCACCACCGGAGCGCCATCGGCCGGTCCCGAGAGGTCGTAGTGCGTGACGCCGTCAGAAAGCGCGACGTACAGTCCGCCCGCCGCCTCGCGGACGGCAGCGTTCAACATCGCGTGCTCGGGATTCCTCGCCACACAGTACGTCACGAGGGCCAGGATCGGCCCGGCGAGCAGCGTTCCCCACAATGTGAGCCGCCTCATGACGCACCCCTCCGTCGACTGCCTCGGGCGGAGCTTCAATTGGAATCGCGGAGCCATTGTAGCCCCGGGAGTCAGGCCAGGACGGCCTTCATTCCCATCTCGCGTCCCGGGAGGCAGCGCCGGCGGCGATCAGAGTGCCCCGGGAGACGGTGTCGCTCGACAAGTCCCTGAACGAGATCGGCAAGGACTCTCTCGACGCCATGACCCTCGTCTTCGAGCTCGAGGACGCGTTCCAGGTGACCCTTCCCGACGACTGCATGGACCCGACGCGGAGCCTGCGCGAGCTGGCCGAGCGCGTCGAGAGCCTGCAGGCGGGGACGCCCTTCAGCCCGGGGAACATGAAGGCCTGGGACGCATTGCGGGTGGTGTCGGCCGACACCTGCCGTTCTCGCGGAACCGCAGCGGCATGATCCTTGGCGAGGGGGCGGCCATGCTGGTGCTGGAGCCGTACGACGCGGCGCGCGCACGCGGCGCCCGCGCCATGCGCCTCGCCGACGAGGACGCGCAGCTCCCGCGGGAGGCGATCGGCTACGTGAACGCCCACGGCACCGGGACCATGGCCAACGACGCCACGGAGACACAGGCGATCCGCGCCGTCTTCGAGGGGCACGCCGATGCCCTGGCCGTGAGCTCCACGAAGGCCATGCACGGCCACGCCCTCGAGGCCGCGGCCACGCTGCTCGCGCTGCATCACGGGCTGCTGCCGCCGACGGTCAACTACGACGAGCCCGACCCGCAGTGCGCGCTCGACGTCGTCCCCAACCGGCCGCGTCTGGCCTCGGTCCAGTGCGCGCTCTCCAACTCCTTCGCGTTCGGAGGCATGAACGCGGTGGTGGCGTTCGGGGCGCCCCGCTGAGCTGATCAAGTACCTGAGCGCAATCGTCCTGATGGAGCTGCGCGAGCGTTCTCCAAGCGCGACCGGCGTCTTCTGCAGCGGCGGGAAGTACCTTCGGGACGGGGGCGGGATGGAACCCCTCGGGTTCGGTTAGACTGGGCCGGCTCCCGGGGGAGCGCTCGATGGTGCTCGGGTTCGGGTCGAAGTCCGAAGACGTGGCCGCGCTCATCGCCAAGAAGAACTACGCCCGGGCCATCGAGGTCATCAGGGCCCAGCTCCAGGCGGGCAAGCCCGACGACCGGCTCCGCCTCCAGCTCGCGGACGTGCTCGCCCTCGCGGGCAAGGCGACGGAGGCCAACGCGATCCTCGAGCCACTGGCCGACGAGTACGCCCGGGACGGCTTCGCGGCCAAGGCCATCTCCGTACTCAAGAAGATGCAGAAGAACGATCCCGCCCGGCGTGGGATCGAGAACCGGCTGGCCTCACTCATCGAGTCCAAGCAGCGCCAGGCCACGGTGGTGGCCGCTCCCGCCGGCGATTTCCCGGAGATCGGGATGGAGGAGATCGGCTTCGAGCCTCCCCCCGGGGGAGGGGTCGCGGTGCCGGTGAGCGTTCCCGCCGAGCGCACGCCCGAGCCGCCGCCGTCCGCGCCTGCGCCGGAGCCCGAGCCGGAGCCGGAGCCCGACATCGAGCTCGTCGCCCCCGCTCCCCTGCCGGAGGTGCCCGCCCCCCTGCCCGCCCCGCCCTCGCCCTCCGCCGAGCGCGAGTGGTTCACGGAGGAGCCGGAAGAGGGCGGCCTCGAATTCCTCGAGCCCGAGGAGGAAGCGACGGCGGAGGCGGAGCCCATCGTGGAAGCCGAGCCCGTCCCCGAGGTGGAGGCGGAGCCCATGTCCGACTCCGCCTTCGCGAGCGAGCTCGACTCGCTGCTCGACCAGGTCTTCGCGGCCGACGCGGCCGCGGCAGAATCGTCGGAACACCGGAGCGGGAGCCAGATCGTGGTGAGCCCGCTCTTCCAGAGCTTCTCCGTGGACGAGATGGTGGCGGTCATCCAGGGGCTGAAGCTCCTCTCCTACGAGCCGCGCCAGTTCGTCATCCGCGAAGGGAACGCGGGAGACTCCCTCTTCATGCTGACCTCCGGCACCGTGCGCGCCTTCCGCAAGAACGCCGCGGGCAAGCAGGTCCTGCTCGGGGAGCTCACGGAGGGGGCTTTCTTCGGCGAGGGCTCGATCCTCACCGGACAGCCCCGGGCGGCCTCGGTCGTGGCCTGGAGCCCGTGCGAGCTCCTGGAGCTCGACCGCGCGACGCTCGACTCCATCGTGGCCACCCACCCCCGCGTGCTCGACGTCCTGAACGAGTTCGCCGCCCAGCGCGCGCGCCGCTCCTGACACCTCCATGACGCCCGCTCCCCTCAAGCCCCCGGTCGCCGCCGCGGACCTCGACCGGCTGGACGTCCGCGTGGGCACGATCCGCCTGGTGGAGGAGGTGCCGGGCTCGGGCAAGCTCGTGCGCCTCACCGTCGACTTCGGGGACCACGAGCGACGGATCCTGGCCGGCCTCCGCAAGGAAAGGGCCGACCCCCGCGAGATCGAGGGCCGGCAGGCGCTCTTCGTGGTGAACCTGGAGCCGCGCCGGATGGCGGGGGAGGTCTCGGAGGGCATGCTGTTCGACATCGGCTACGCGGACGGCGTCGTCCCCGTCCTCGCGGTTCCCGAGAAGCCCGTGCCGAATGGGACCCGGGCCGGCTAGGGGACTCACTGCTAGACTGATTTCGTGGACCCTCGCGACCTCGCCCAGGACCTGCTGAAGAAAGCGCAAGCGGCGGGCGCCTCCGCGGCCGACCTGCTCATCGCCGAGGGGACCGAGTTCTCGGTCACGATCCGCAAGGGCGAGATCGAAACCCTGAAGGAGGCGGGCAGCAAGGCGCTCGGCGTCCGCGTGTTCGTGGGGAAGCGCACGGCCTCCTCCTACACCTCGGACTTCTCGCTCCCCGCCCTCCAGGCGCTGGTGAGCGAGACCGTGGCCATGGCCCGCGCCACCGGGGAGGACGCGGCGGCCGGGCTGCCCGAGGAGATGGTTCCCGCCGAGGAGGTGGACCTCGGCCTCTACGACCCTTCGGTCACCGCTCTCCCCGTGGCCGACCGCATCGAGCGCGCGCGGCGCGCGGAGGCGGCCGCCCTCTCCGTCCCCGGCATCACCAACTCGCAGGGCAGCGCCTACGGCTCCGGAGAGGGCTCCGTCGTCCTCGCCAACACGAGCGGCTTCCTGGGAACCTACCGCAGCTCCTCGGTGTCGCAGTCCGTCACTCCCCAGGCCCAGCACGACGGGAGCATGGAGCGCGACTACTGGTACACGACCGGGCGCGGCGTGGGCGAGCTCCTGACCCCGGAGGAGGTGGGCCGGATCGCCGCCGAGCGCACCCTGCGCCGCCTGGGCGCGCGGCCGGTGCCCACGGCGGAGGCTCCGGTGGTCTTCGACCCCGAGACCGCGGCCGAGCTCCTGGGCACGGTCTTCGGCGCGCTCTCCGGCTACGCCGTCTTCCGCAACGCGACTTTCCTCAAAGACCGTCTCGGCGAGACCGTCGCCTCTCCCCTGCTCACCCTCGTCGACGACGGCCGCCGTCCCCGCGGCCTGGGCTCGCGCCCCTTCGACGGCGAAGGCCTGCCCACGCGCCGCAACGTCCCCCTGGAGCGCGGCGTGCTCCGCCACTACCTCTGCGATTCCTACTCCGCCCGGAAGATCGGGAGCCGGCCCACGGGCTCGGCCCGCCGCGGGGTGGGGGGCGGGCCTTCGGTGGGCGCCTCCAACCTCTGCTTCGAGCCGGGGCCTCTCACCCCGGACGAGATCATCGGCGACGTGGACCGCGGCCTCTACGTGACCGACCTCATCGGCTTCGGGATCGACCTCGTCTCCGGCGACTACTCCCAGGGCGCGGTCGGGCACTGGATCGAGAAGGGCCGTCTCGTCCATCCCGTCCACGAGGTCACGATCGCCGGCAACCTCAAGCAGATGCTCGTCGACGTGGACGCGGTAGGCAACGACCTCGAGTGGCGGGGCTCGGTCGCCTGTCCCACCCTGCGCATCCGAAGGATGACGATCAGCGGGAAGTGAGCCGCCCTCAGGGCGTGCGGGCGCGGGGCCGGAAGAGCTGGTACGGCCCGAGATCCTTCCAGGCGTAGTAGCGGCGGTCGAGGCAGTCGGAGAAGCCGGGGATGTCCCGCAGACGATACTCCGTCACGATCATCGCGAAGCGGCCGCGCTCGCAGTCGAAGAGCAACCGGTCCGGGCGCACGCGGCCGGCGCGCGTGACCACCATGTACCCGAAGGGCTCCAGCAGGATGGGCTTGCGGTTCAGGGCGAGCACGCTCAGGTTCTCGGAGAGCAAGGGGCCCGCGGTTTCCCGGACCGCACGGTCGAGCTCGATCATGTCCCGGGCGCCGTCCGGGTTGCGGATGGCCTGGGGAAGACGGTCCGCACCCGGGCTCGCGAAGCTGGCCACGAGCGCGGCCACGAGCATGCCCGGCCAACGCCAGGCGCACATGTCCGGCCAGCGCGCGGCCAGCGCATGCAGCACCGCTCCGGCCAGGACGAGCGTGGCCAGCCACGGCTCGATGAAGTAGTTCTGGCCCGCCCCCACCTTGGCGATGGTGGCGAGGGCGACGAGGCTCAGGAGCCAATAGACCACGAAGAGGCGCGTCCCTCCGCGGGCGAGCTCCCCCTTGAGGAGAAAGGCTCCGGCCACGATGAGGCCCAGGAGGGGGGATGCGATGAGGACGAACTGGCCGTAGCTCTCCACCATGCGCGGCCACTCGTACTCGACGCCCCCGGTGTAGGTGATGAGGTGCCGCCACGCCTCGCCCGAAGTGACGAGGACGAGCAGACCGAACAGGGCGAGGAGCGGCAACGCGAAGACGAGGGTCGCGCGCACCGCCGCCCGACGGTCCCCTCCCAGGAAGAGATGCAGGAGGACGGCGGCGGGAGCGAGGAGCGCGTTCTGTCGCGTGAAGAAGGCGAGCCAGAACAGCGGGAAGGCCAGGTATCGCCGGGGCCCCGCCTCCTCGCCGGTGCGGACGAAGACGAGCAGTCCGGCCGCGGAGAAGAACAGGGCGGGCATGTCCACGCGCCCCAGCGGGCCCCAGGTCTGAACGAACCAGGGGGCCAGGAAGAGCAGGGCCAGGGCCAGGGAGAGGGAAAGGTCGCCGGTGAGACGCCGCAAGAGGGCGAAGAGCAGGGCCACGAGCCCGAGGGTGGCGAGGATGGAGAGAAGGCGGGGGAAGAAGAGGGAGGGGCCGAAGAGCGCGAACCCGAGCCCGACGAGACCGATGAAGACCGGCGGGTAGTTCCCGGTCACGAGCGGGTAGTCGCGGAGGCTCGTGAAGTAGTTGCCGCGGTCGCCGAGCACCTGAACCATCGCCAGCACCGCGCCTTCGCCGTAGTCGCGGCTCCAGGGCGAGCGCAGGAAGTAGAAGATCTTCAAGCCGAAGCGCCCCACCGCGTAGAGCAGCACCGCGGCCAGCAGCAGCGGGACGAGCGAGGTGGTGAGGCGGCGCACGGCCGACAGTGTACGGGGGCTCGGCGTGCCTTGTCGCCTCGTTGGGGCCGGCGTATCCTCGATGCATCCGCATGTTCTGCCCCGCCTGCTACACGGAGAATGATCCGGACGCCCTGGCGTGCTTCTCCTGCGGCCAGACGCTGTCGCCGCCCATCAAGCGGGGGACGGTCCTCGCCGGCCGCTACGAGATCGTCGAGCTCATCGGGCGGGGAGGCATGGGCACGGTCTACCGGGCGCGCGACAAGGTGCTCGGGGACAAGGTCGCGGTCAAGGTCCTGCGCGCGGATCTCTCCCGGCGGCCGGAGATGATCCGGCGGTTCCGCTCGGAGATGTCCCTGGCCCGCAAGGTCCGCCATCCGAACGTCTGCCGGATCTACGTCGCGGGCGAGGAGCACGGCCGCCTCTACCTGGCCATGGAGCTGCTCGAAGGGAGCGACCTCAAGACCCTGCTGCGCAACGCCCGCCAGGGCCTCGCTCCCGAGTCGGCCTTCGAGTGCGCGCTCCAGATCGCCTCCGGCCTCCAGGCCCTGCACGACGTGGGCATCGTCCACCGCGACGTGAAGCCCCCGAACGTGATGCTGGACCGCAAGGGGATCGCCCACCTCATGGACTTCGACATCGCCAAGCAACACGTGGCGGCGAACACGGACGTGGCCACCGCCACCGGGCACGTGCTGGGCACGCCGGAGTACATGAGCCCCGAGTACGCCCGCGGCGACCACGTGGACGGCCGCACCGACATCTACTCGCTCGGGGTCATGGCCTACGAGCTGTTCACGGGCGAGGTCCCCTTCCGCGGGGAGACTCCGCTCGCCACCGTCCTGAAGCACCTGAACGACCCCGTCCCTCTCGAGGGGCCTCGGGCGGAGCGCATCCCCCCCAGCCTGGTGCCGGTGCTGCGCAAGGCCCTGGCCAAGGACCCCGACGAGCGGTACAGCACCGCGCGCGGGTTCGCGGTGGCCCTGGGGGTGGCCCGCACCGCGTTCGGCGAGCTCTCGACTCCGCGCCACGAGTCGGGGCCGCCCCTTCCCGTCCTCCTCGAGGCCCTGAACCCGATCGACGGCACGATTCGGATGCCCGCCATCAGGATCCCCCGAGGCGACCCTTCGGCGAGCAAGGCCATCCCGGTGCTGATCGACGCGCTGGACAAGCCCCCCGAGCCCGCGCCCGATCCGAACACGATCACCGCGCCTTCGCTCCCCCCTTTTCCGGGAGACAAGGCCTCCGAGCCCGTGGCCATCCTGATCCGCGCGCTCAAGAGCGAGGACCGGGTGGACCGGGCGCGCGCCGCGCGCGTGCTGGGGGGGATGGGCCCCGACGCCGCCCACGCCATCCCCGTCCTCCTCGAGGCGCTCCGCGACAACGCGGCGGAGGTGCGCGACAACGCCGCCCACGCCCTGGAACGCATGGGCCCCACCGCCCAGGCCGCTCTCGCCGCCGCGGTGAAGGACTCGGACCCCATCGTTCGGCGGATCGCCGCGGAGGCCCTGGGCCGGATCCTCAAGCGCAAGCGCGGACGCCCGGACTAGCAGGGTGCGCCGCCTCTCCCCCCTCGTGGCGCTCGTCCCCGCCCTCGCTGCCGGAGCGTGCGGGGGGAACGAGACGCCCGCCCCGAGCGTCGCCGTCTCCATCTTCCCCCTCTACGACGTGGTGCGGCGGGTGGCCGGCGACCGCCTGCCCGTCCGCCTCGTGCTTCCTCCCGGGCACGACCACCACAGCTTCGACCCGCGGCCCCAGGACATGGCCGCCCTCGCGGAGGCCGGCCTCATCTTCGGGGTCGGGCTCGGGCTGGACGACTGGGTGCAGGGCATCGCGCGCAGCGCGGGTACGGGCACGGCCAAGGTGTTCGAGCTGGGTCCGCTCGTCGATCCCATCCTGATGCCGGACGGGAAGACCGTGGACCCCCACTTCTGGCTGGATCCCGTGCGCATGCAGCAGGCGGTGGACGTGATCGTGGGCGCGCTCAAGAACCTCGACCCCGAGGAGGGCCCGCTCTACCGCCAGCGCGGGGAGGACGTGAAGCACTCGCTTCACGAGCTGCACCAGGAGATCGCGCGGCGGGCCGCGGGGTGGACGAAGCGCAGCATCGTCACCTTCCACGGGTCGATGTACTACTTCGCCGATCGCTACGGCCTGGAGGTGGTGGCGGTGGTGGAGCCCGTGCCCGGCCAGGAGCCGACGGCGCGGCACCTGGCCGAGGTGGTGGACACGATGAAGAAGACGGGGGCCGCCCTCTTCTCGGAGCCACAGCTCGACCCGAGGCCGGCCAAGGTGCTCGCCGGGGAGGCCGGGGTTCCCGTCTACGAGATCGACCCCCAGGGCGGGAGCCCGGGCACGGACAGCTACGAGAAGCTGCTGAGCCAGATCGCCGACGTGCTGGACAAGGCGCTCTCATGAGCCCGCCCCTCGCCCTCAAGGTCAGCGAGGCGACGGTCGACCTCTCCGGCCGGACCATCCTGGAGGACGTGTCCTTCGAGGTCGCGCGGGGCGAGTTCGCGTGCCTGTGCGGACCCAACGGGGGGGGGAAGACGACGCTGCTCAAGGCCGCTCTGGGCCTTCTTCCCCTGCGCTCCGGGCGGATCGAGGTGCGGGGGCTCTCCCCGCGGGAGGCGCGCCGGGGCGTGGGCTACCTCCCCCAGATGAAGTCGTTCGCCCCTTCCTTTCCCGCCAGCGCGGCCGAGCTGATCGTGGCCAACCGCAACGGCGCCTGGCCCGTCCGCATCGGGACGGGAGACCGCGAGCGCGCCCGCTCCGTGCTCGCCCGCGTGGGGGGCGAGAAGCTCCTCGACCAGCCGCTGCGGGGGCTCTCCGGCGGGGAGACGCAGCGCGTCTTCCTCGCCCGCGCCCTCGTGAACGACCCCGAGCTCCTGCTCCTGGACGAGCCCACCGCGGGGGTCGACGCCCGAGGGCGGGCCGAGTTCCTGGACGTGCTCGCCGGGATCGCCTCCCGCGAGGACCTCGCCGCCCTGCTCGTCACGCACAACGAGGCCGCGGTGCGACAGCTGGCCGATCGAGTGGTCTATCTCGACCGCCGCGTGGTGGCCTGGGGCCCACCCCTGGAGGTCCTGGCCACCGCCGACCGCCGGGGCTTCACCGGGCACGACCACGAGGGCCTCGCCCTCTGCGAGGAGGAGTGATGGAGCTGCTCGCCGAGCCCCTGGCCCAGGGCTTCATGCGCCGCGCCCTCCTCATGGGGACGCTCCTGGGCGCGGTGGGCGCGCTCCTCGGCGTCTTCATCGTGCAGCGCGGGCTGTCGCTCCTTTCCGACGGCCTCGCCCACGCCACCTTTGGCGGCCTCGCTCTCGGTCTCGTGGCCGGAGCCTCGCCGGACGACGCGATCTGGGCCGCCCTCCCCTTCACGGTGGCCGTCGCCCTCGCCATCGCCGCCCTCCGCCGCCGCGCCCGGGTGGGCAGCGACGCCGCCACCGGGGTCTTCTTCGCATTCTCTTTCGCGTTGGGCGTCGTCCTGCTCGGCCTGCGCCCGGCGCGGGCGGGCACGGTGAGCGTGGAGGCGCTGCTCTTCGGCAGCATCCTGTCCGTCTCGCCGGACATCCTGGCCACGATGCTCGTGGTGGGGGTGCTCTCCCTCGTCACCCTCGTCTTCGCCTGGTCGCGCCTGGCCTACGCCACCTTCGACGCGGAGCTGGCCTCCCTGTCCGGCGTCCCCGTCGAGGCCCTGGAGTACCTGCTCCTCGGGCTGACCGCGGTGGTGGTGGTGGTGGGAGTCAAGACGGTGGGGGTGGTGCTGGTGAGCGCGTTCATCGTGATCCCCGCCGCCACCGCCCACCTCCTCGGCCGCACCCTGCGCGGGACCGCGATCCTGGCCGCCCTCTTCGGCGTGGGGGGGAGCGCCCTCGGCCTGCTCGCCTCCTACCACCTGAACGTGGCGAGCGGGGCCACCATCATCCTGACCCTGGCCGCCTTCTTCTTCGCCGCCCTCCTCGTCTCCCGGCGCTGAGCCGGCCCTTGGTAGACTGCCGGAGTTGCTGCGCCACCGCCTCGAGCTCTACGCCGTCCTCGCCTTCGCCTCGCTCCGCCGCCTTCTCCCCCGCGGAGCGTGGCTCTTCCTCGGGGCCGCGCTCGGCCGCGCCGCCTTCCACCTCGACCGCCGGCACCGGGAAGTAGCCCTCGCCAACTACGCTCGCGCCTTCCCGGAGGCGTCCGCGGAGGAGCGGAGGAAGACGATCCTCGAGTGCTTCGCCTTCTTCGGCCGCTACGTGTTCGAGCTCGTGGGGACCCTGCCCGCGTTCTCCCCCGAAGACCTGAAGCATTTCGAGTTCGAGGGCTTCGAGCACGGCCAGGCCGCGCTCGACAGCGGGCGCGCCATCCTCTGCGTCACCGGCCACTACGGGGGATGGGAGCTGCAGGCGCTGGCCTCGGGGGCCCAGGGCAACCCCCTGGGGGTGATCGCCCGCGCCCTCGACAATCCCCTTATCGAGGCGCGCCTGCGCCGTCTGCGGACCTCGACCGGCAACTTCGTCATCGACAAGCGGGAGGGCTTCCGGCCCATGCTCAAGGCGCTGCGCGAGCGCAAGCCCATCGCGATCCTGATCGACCAGAACGTGATCGGGGACGAGCGCATCTTCGTCGACTTCTTCGGCGTCCCCGCCTCCACCACCCCCGCCCTGGGAATGCTGCAGATCCTGACGGGCGCGGTGCTCCTCCCCGTCTTCGCGTTCCCGATCGAAGGGTACCGCTGGCGGCTCGTGCTCGGTCCGCCCGTGGAGGTCCCCCCCACCGGCAATCGTCGGGAGGACGTCCGGCGCATCACCGAGGCCTGCACCCGGGTCATCGAGGATCGCATCCGGGCCCACCCGCATCTCTGGCTTTGGATGCACAATCGCTGGAAGACGCGGCCTCGATGAGAAGCCCCGACGAAGGTCACGAGCGGCGCACCGCGGCGCTGCGGCGGGTGCTCGAGGAAGCGGACCTCGAGCCGGACGGCGAGCATCCCTGCTCCTACCTGCCCGGCCGGGAGGCCCGGCAGATCCTGGTGCGCCCTCCCCACTTCGCGCCCGGCCTCTACCAGGCCTTCATGGACCTGAACTTCCGCCGGCTCGGCTTCCTCGTCTACCGCGCGGCGTGCAGGGGTTGCACCGAATGCCGCATGCTGCGCGTCCTCGTCGACGAGTTCTTTCCCAGCCGCGCCCAGCGTCGCTGCCTCGCCCGCAACCGGGACCTGAGCGTCGCCGTGGGCGCTCCCGAGGCCACCGACGAGAAGCGCGCCCTCTATCGGCGCTACCTCGAGTCGCGCCACGACGGGCAGATGACGGGCACCTCGGACGAGCTCGCCCGCTTCCTCTACGACGCCCCTCCCTTCACGGTGGAGGTCACGTACCGCGCAGGTGACAAGCTCGTGGCCGTGGGCATCGCCGACGTCGAGCCCCGTGCCTTGAGCGCGGTCTACTGCTACTTCGACCCCGACGAGGAGCGGCGCTCGCCCGGCATCTTCAATGTGCTCTCCCTGGTCGGAGAGTGCCGGGAGCGGGGCCTGCCCTACCTCTACCTGGGCTACTACGTGGCGGGCAGTCGCAAGATGGCCTACAAGGCCGGCTTCCATCCCCACGAGATACTGGAGCCGGACGGGAGCTGGCGCCGCCGTTGCGCTTCGCCCTCACCTGGACAAGACTCCGCAACGTGACCTCGGTGAGCAGGGCCTACGCGCAGCTCGGCCTCGCCCCCGGCGCTTCCGCCGAGCTCCTCCGAAAGCGGTACAAGGCTCTCGTGCGCACATGGCACCCCGATCGCTTCGCGGGGGACCCGCAGGGACAGGCGGAGGCCTCGCTGCGCCTGCGGGCCATCAACGAGGCCTACCACCTGCTCATACGCCTGAGGCCACCGGGCCCGAATCCCCCCGCCGCCCCCCGCCCTCCCGGGGAAGCGCTCTCGCGGGAGGAGATCGATCGGATCGTCCAGGCGCTGGGGACGGACGGACCCGTGGACCTGTTCCTGGCCGCTCTACGCGTGGTGGGCCGCGCGATCTGGATACCTATGGCCGTCGTCTCCCTGGCCCTGCTGGGCCTGCGCCTCCTCCTCGCCCTCGTCCGGGGGGACGCGACCGCGCTCCCGACCCCGCCCGCTTTCTTCCTCGTTCCGGTCGCCGTCTCCGTCGTCCTGACCGCGTGGTACTTCCGATTGAAGGCCCCGCGCGGCCGGGGCTAGCGGTCCCCGTCGCCGGAGCCATGAAGATACTCGGCAGGGCCGCCCTGTTTCTCGCGTGCCCCGCGGTTCTCCTGGCCGCCGGCTTGACCGCGCTGGGGTGGGCCCAGCGGCCGAACGTGCGCATACCGCCGGGCTGGGCCGGGCGCCACCTCGTCGTCGACGGCACCCCGATCCGCTACGCGCAGAGCGGCGCCGGTCCCGACGTCCTGCTCGTCCACGGCTCGCCGGGATCGATCGAGGACTGGGAGCCGCTCTTCGATCGGCTGGCCCGGCGTTTCCGGGTGACCGCGTTCGATCGCCCTGGGCACGGCTTCAGCGGGGGCGCGGAGAGACCGCACACGCCCGCCGAGAACGCGTCGGTGGCCCTGGGCCTGATCCGCGGCCTCGGCCTCCGGGACGTGGTCTTCGTGGGGCATTCCTACGGCGGCTCCACCGCTCTCGCGCTGGCCCTCCGTGATCCCGGGGAGGTCCGTAGCTACATCGTGGTGGGATCGCGCACCTACGGGCCCGTCGCGGTGAGTGCGCTCTACCGCGTCCTCGCCGTCCCCTTCTTCGGGCGCGGCCTCGCCGCCGCGCTCGCCCCCTGGATCGGTCCCGGGCGCATGGAAGCGGGAGTTCGAGAGAGCTTCGGCCCCAACGCCGGGGCGATGCCCGCCGACTTCGTCGTCCGGCGCGCGCCCATCTGGATGAGCCCCACGGTGAGCGCCGCCCTCTCGGAAGAGCGCACCACCCTCCCCGCCGCGCTCGAAGCCATGTCCCCGCACTACCGGGAGATCCGCAAGCCCGTCCTCGTCGTCTGCGGAGAGCAGGATGGGAACCACCCCGACGCGGTCCGTCTCGCCCGCGAGATCCCGGGCGCGCACCTGGCTTCCCTGCCCCAGACCGGCCACTACGTGCAGTATGCGCGGCCCGACGAGCTGATCGGGGTGATCGAGCAGGCCGCGGCCGCGGGCCCGCCGGCCACGGGCTCATGAGCGATACCGGGGCGAAGCACGACTCCTACTGATCGCGGAGCCCGGGCAGCGCGCCGAGGGCCCGTTCGCCCATGACCTCGTGCTGCTTCACGCGAAGGCTCTCCCGGAGCTCGCGTCCGAAGCCGGCGCGGTCGTAGAGGAGGCGCACCCCGAGGATGACGGTCATGGTGATGGCCGATCCCAGCCCGGCGAGGGCCATGTCCTTCTGGGCGTCCCAGACGTCGCCCTGCGATCCCAGGTAGGCGACGCCGAGGTCGCCGCCGAAGACGACGGCGATCCCCCACTCCAGGAGCTCGTAGACGCACGAGAAGGCGAGGACGAACTCGATCGGGAACCACAGGCCCCACCACCCCCGGGCGTTGCTGATGCGGACCACCATCTCCCGGATCGGGTAGGCGAGGAGGAAGCCGAACGAGAAGTGCACGATGCGGTCGTAGTGATTGCGGGACTGGTCGAAGAGGTTCTGCAGCCAGAACCCGAAGGGCACCTCCGCGTAGGTGTAGTGCGAGCCCACGATGTGCAGCATCATGTAGACGAAGAGCAGGCCGTAGGAGACGTAGGAGAGACGAAACCAGCGGTGGGTGACGTAGAGCACCACCACGAAGGGCACGGTGAGCCAGTTCTCGAGCTTCCAGTCCTCGTAGAACCGCACGTTGACGGCGAGCGCGGCCCAGTTGAACGCGAAGACGCCGAGGAGGACACCGCCGAAGCGGTGCGTCTTCTGGTAGGCGACCCAGGCCCCGCCCGTGACCAGGGCGGCGACGAGCGCGGTCGTCCCCAGCCCCAGGACGAGGGGGACGGCGAACGGGCCCGTCCCCTTGACCGGCGATCCGAAGGCGCACGACAGTGCGACCCACGAGCTGAAGAACGTCAGCGCGACGACCCACGTCCGGTACGAGGTTGTCGATGGTGGCACCGCGCCCTCCCGCGGGGATTCGATCCCCCGCTAATCCCTACGTCCCGGCTTTCCCCTTCGTGACGAGCATGATCACCCCGAGGGCCACCGTCAGGATCACGACGACCCCGAGTATGCGGGCCAGGGTGCGCGTGGCCTCCTCTCCGCCCACGAGGTCCAGCATCCACAGCGAGGCCATGGCGGCGCTGGCCAGGGTTCCCAGGATCACACCGACCTTCAAGACGTTCATGCGCTCATCCTCCGGCCGCGTTTCACACGGGGACGACCAGCGGCGGCATGGGGCATCCCACCGCCGCGGACACCGCTCGAAGCACCTCGGCCTCGCCGAAGGTCATCTTCCCGTCGGCGAGGGCGCAGCCGGCGAGGGCCACCAGCAGCTGTTTCTTGAGATTCGGGGCAAGGCCTCGCAGCTGGGCCAGGGACTGCGGCAGGTCGGAGGGGACTTCTCCTCCCGTCACCATGCCGGGATCGGTCGCCGGCACCGCGAGACCGAGACGTTTCAAGCCCGCCGCCCAGGCGGAGCGCGCCTCGTCCGGGGTGAGATGGCCGGCCCGGGCGAGCATCCAGAGAACCCTCTCTGCCGCCGGCCTCACCACATCGAGGCTGCGATGCTGGACGCGATTGTGGGTGGCGGGCCGGTCCCCGAGGACGGCGGCCACGAGCGTGTAGATCGAGTACTCGAACAGGGTCCGCTTCCGGTCCGCATCGATCAGCCTCTTCATCGTGTCGAGCACGCCTTGCCGGGCCTCGGGCCCGAGCCTGCGCAGCGCGGGAAGCGCGAGCTCGACCACGGCCAGCCGGAGGGTCTCCCGGTCCTTCCCCACGCAGTCGTGGGTATGGAGGAGGGCGGGCATCATCTGCGGGTCGCTGTTGCTGAACAGGATGTCCTTCGGGCTCAGGCCTGCCGTCGGCGCGCCGGGCGCCGCGAGGACCCTGGCCTGGGCTTCCGTGAATTCCTCCTCCTCCGCGAGGAGGACGCCGTAGATCACTCCCGGAGCGGACGCGGGCTGGCGGGCGCACTGACGGACCTCCTCCGGGATGCGCCCGTGGAGCAGGCGCGCGAAGTCGAGCCGGGCCCGATCGAGCTCGCCGATGCTTCCCACCACGCTCTCGGGAGTAGGAGGACCGTCCGGTCGCGGGGCCGGCCGCGAGGCGACGAACCCGGGAGCGGATGGCGGGACGGCGGCTCGGGAGGGGAGCGGCCCCGCCGGCTTCCGCGTCCGGGGCGACGAGGCGGGAGCCGTGCGGTCGAGGTGCGGATCGATGGCGCGCACACGCTCCTCGATCGGGGGGTGCGTCTCGAGCAGGTGCCGGCCCTTCTCCCGCAGGCTGAGGACGAACAGCATGTGGCTGACCTCCTCCCGGTGCTCGTTCGCGAGCACCCACTGGGGGGGCTGGGCCGCGATCTTGCGGAGGGCGCTCACGAGCGCCGGCGGATTCCGCGTGAACTGGACGGCGGCCGCGTCCGCGAGGAACTCACGCTGGCGGGACACCGCGGCCCGGATCAACCGCCCGAAGAACACGCCGACGAGGCCAATCCCGGTCAGGAAGAAGCCCGTGACGAAGAGGGCCATCGTGGCCAGCAGGTTCGACACGGGTTTCTTCTTGCCGAAGAAGCTCACGCCCCGGTTCGACGGGCGGTGGGCGGCCGCCGCCTTCAGGAATCCCCCGGCGGCGCTCACCGCCATCAGGCCGCTGAGCAGGCTCAGCAGGCGGAGGTTGAGGCTCGAGTCCCCGTTCAAGAGATGGCTGAACTCGTGGGCCACCACCGCCTGCAACTCGTCGCGGTCGAGCTTGTCGAGGGCCCCCCGGGTGACGGCCACGACCCCGTCCCCCTCGGGCCCCCCGGCGGCGAAGGCGTTGATCGAGGGCTCGTCGTCCAGCACATAGGCGGCGGGCACGGGAATGCCCGACGCGAGGGCCATCTCCTCCACGATGTTGAGCAGGCGCTGCTCCTCGGTGGTCGTCTCCGCGTCGAGGGCGCGCCCTCCCAGGAGCGCGGCCACCGCCGAGCCTCCCTTCCGCAGCTTCCAGAGGCTCCAGAGCGCGCCCGCCGCGATGAGGACGACCACGCACAGCGAGGTGCGCGGATGGAACCGGAGCCAGAAGTCGTAGGTGTCCAGCGTGATGGGAGCGTCCGGGCGCTTCTCCTGGATGAGGAAGAGGGGAAGCAGGAAGAGGAGCACGAAGAGACGATTGACCGCCCACACCACGCCGAGGACGGCAAGAACAAAGAGGGGGACGAGCAGCCAGGTCTTCCGGCGCGCTTCCTTCTGCCGCGCGAAGAAGTCCATCCCTCAGAAGCTCACGCGGACGGGCTCCCTCTCCTCCGCACGCTCGATCTGCCAGGACGTGGCGTGGGCAAAGTTGCCCATCCCTGCCACCAGGTTCCCGGGGAACGACTCGACCGCGGTGTTGTAGGTCATCACGGAATCGTTGTAGGCCTGCCGGGCGAACGCGATCTTGTTCTCGGTGGAGCGGAGCTCCTCCATGAGCTGGCCCATGGTCTCGTTGGCCTTGAGGTCGGGATAGCCCTCGGCCACCGCGACCAGCCGCCCGAGGGCGGCGGTGAGGGCTCCTTCCGCGCCGGCGAGGGAGCGGAAGGCCTGGGCGCTGCCGGGGTCCTTCTCCAGGGTGCGGAGGGCCCGGCCCGCGTGGTCGCGGGCGGCCACCACCGCCTCCAGCGTCTCGCGCTCGTGCTTCATGTAGCCCTTCGCCGTCTCCACCAGGTTGGGGATGAGGTCGTAGCGGCGCTTCAGCTGGACGTCGATCTGGGAGAACGCGTTGCGGAAGGCGGCGCGCAGGGCGACCAGCCGGTTGTAGCTCGAGACGAGGTACAGCACCGCCAAGACCAGGACGGCGACCACGATCCAGCCCGCGAAGGTCATGGTGAAGTCTCCGTAGGCAGGGCCCGGGGGCCCTGGGAATCATCGAATGGGACGCTGTGGATCAATTGTACGACGGGCGCTCCCGGATCGCCCTCACTCCCATTCTGGAAAGGTGCCTTCGGCGCGCAGCGCCTGGAAGCGCGCCTGAAGCCCGGCGAGGAAGGCCTCCTTGTCGGCCGGCCGCTCGAGGGGCTCGCCCACGAAGACGTCGCAGAAGAAGGGGACGGGCAGGAAGGCGCCCTTGGGCAGCGCCTTGCCCAGGCCGTGCAGGAAGACGGGAACGATCGGCACCTCCGGGTGGCGCTGGGCGAGGTGAAAGATGCCGCTCCGGATCTCCTTGAACCGCTCGGGCTCGCCGCGCGTGCCCTCGGGAAAGAAGATCACGATCGAGCCCTTCCGGAGAGCCGCGGAGACGCCGGCGAGCGGATCCTCGCCCGCCGCTCGCCCGCTGCGTGTCACCGGGATGATGCCGATCAGGTTCCGGGAGAACCAGGCGAGCGGTCCGCTCTTCAGGAAGTAGTCGGCGGCGGCGGCGGGACGAACGCGGGGCAGGAGCTTCAGCGGGAAGAGGGACATGAGGACCACGGTGTCGAGGTGGCTGTTGTGGTTCGCCACGAGAAGCGCGGGGCCGCTCCGGGGGAGGCGCTCCCCGTGCCGGACGTTGAAGCCGGTGACCACGAGCAGGAACGGCCTCACCACGACCGCGAAGAACAGGACCTTGAGCGGGGCCGTCATCCGTCCCTAGAAGTGCAGGTAGCGCAGGAAGTGAAAGAAGAGGGGCGCGGTGAAGGTGAGGCTGTTCACGCGGTCGAGGATCCCGCCGTGGCCGGGGATGAGCGAGCCGCTGTCCTTCACTCCGATGTCGCGCTTGATCGCGGAGACGGACACGTCGCCCAGGAAGCCGGCGAGGGGCAGGAAGAACCCGGCCACCAGCGACTCGTTCCGCGTGAGCGGGGTCAGGTAGGGAGCCAGAAAGTATACGAGCACGAAGCTCGTGGCGATGCCGCCCAGGAGGCCCTCGTACGTCTTGTTCGGGCTGACGGTCGGCATCACCTTGTGCCGGCCGAAGAGCTTGCCCCAGGTGTACTGCGCGACGTCGTTGAACTGGGTGACGAGCACGAGGAACAGCACGAGGCCCGCGCCCCCGGCGCCCTTCCCGGGGAGGACGAGCAGGTAGGCCATGTGGCTCAGGGTGAAGACGGTGGTCATGAGCCCCCAGTGGAGGGTGCCCGCGGCCCGGAGGAATCCCTCGGTCTGGCCGTGCAGGACCATGCGCACCGGAATGAGGATGAACATGTAGACGGGGATGAAGATGATGAACATCCCGTACCAATCCACCCAGACCCACAGGTACTGGAGAGGGACGGCGAGGTAGGCCCAGAGCAGCACGCCACGGTCGGCGCGGCGCGTGGGGATGAGGGACAGGTATTCCTTCAGGGCGAGGAAGCTCAGGAAGGCGAGGAAGACGAGCGATACCGCCCGGCTCACCACGATCGCGAGCATGAAGACGCCGGCCATGAGCCACCACGACCGCACGCGGGCGCGCAGCTCGCTGAAGTCCTTCTCCGGCCGGGTGCGGGCGAGGACGAAGCCCAGCACCTCGGCCACGGCGAGCAGACCGAGCACGCCCAGGAAGACGTAGAGGAGCGGACCACGGGGCAGGCGATCCACGATCTCGTTCATGGCTTGGCCTCGCGGAGCGCCCGGCGGGCGCGGTTCCAGACGGTGAGCGCCAGAAGGACCAGGATCACGATCTGCGCGGCAAGGAGCCAGGGACCGGGCGGGACCCCGAGAGCGAGGAGGAGCGCGATCGAGCCGAACACGAAAGCGCGATCGCTCTTGCCCATCGGCCCGTCGTAGCGGCGGGTGGCGCCGATCGTGAGGCCAAGGACGCCGGCCAGCTCCGTGAGGGCGGCGAGCACGACGATGAGAACGATTAGGCCGGGCTCGAAGCCGGAAAGAGCCGCGAGGGGAAGGTAGAGCGCGCTGTCCGAGACGACGTCCCCCAGCTCGTTGAGAAGGGCGCCCATCCTCGACTTCTGTCCGTGCTCGCGGGCGAGCATTCCGTCGATGGCGTTGAGCGCCATGCGCAGGAAGAGGGTTGCGGGCAAGAGCAGCAGGGCGAGTCGCGAGCCGCGAGAGAGGGCCAGGAAGGCCCCGACCGCCAGGGAGAGGAGGGCCGCCGCCACCGTGACCCCGTTGGCGGTGACCCCCGAGCGAAAGAGAAGGCGGGTCACGGGCCGGAGCAGGCCCTGGAAGGCAGGCTTCAGGTCGTAGACGGAGGCCATGGACGGTTGGGCGATCCTAGCAGAGGTGGGCGCCGCGGCCGGAGGGGCTACAATTCGCCGATGGACCTCAGCCCCGAGCCCGCGCGCGGCCACGATCTCGCCCCCGCCCTGGAGCTGCTGCGCCGCTCCGACCTGCCGGAAAAGGGCGTGGCCGACGCCTTCGGCCACTACTTCGTCGTCCGCGACGACATGCAGCTCGTGGGCCTGGCCGGCCTCGAGATCCACGGCGACGACGGCCTGCTGCGCAGCGTGGTGGTGGAGCCGGGCTACCGGGGCCAGGGCCTGGCCAAGGCGCTCGTGGACTCCGTGGTGGACCGGGCGCGCCGGCTCCAGCTGCGCGCCCTCTACCTGCTCACCGCGACCGCGCACGACTACTTCGGGCGGCACGGTTTCGCAGACTGCCCCCGCGACCTCGCCCCCGAGGCCATCCGTGCATCGTGGGAATTCAGCACCGGCTGCCCCACGACCTCGTCCTTCATGAAGCGGGTCGTCTCCGGAGGCGCGTCGGGCTAGCCGTCCCCGCCTCAGCCCGACCCCGGTTGCATCGCGCGAAGGGCTCGTGTGGTGACGATGTTCGCCATCGCCGAATACGTGGGCCTGCGCCGCCTCACACGGCCGGCCACTGCCTGAGCGACCTCAGGCCCCGGCCGGGAACAGCTCCTCCGCCCGTCGTACCTCGGGGTCCATGCGCCCCTGCCACATCAGGCGGTACATCCGGAAGTCCCCGCGAAGCGACCAGAGCGGGTACGTGAAGGTGGCGGGACGGTTCCGCTCGAAGACGAAGTGCCCCAGCCAGGCGAAGCCGTACCCGGCGAACGGCATCGCGAGGAGCCAGAGGGGCGAGACGACGAAGCCGGCGACCAGGCTGGCGAGGACGAGGCTCGTCCCCACGAAGTGCAGGGCGCGGTTCGTGGGGTTCCGGTGCTGGGCCACGTAGAACGGCCAGAACGCCTCGTAGGAGGTGAGCTTTTTCTCCATCGGCGACTCCCCGATACCGATCCTTATCGTACTATCGTTGCCCGGAGTAGCCGACGCCTTGAACGCCCTCGAACTCGCGCGTGAGCTGGGACACGAGGAGCTCGTCGCCCTTCGGGATCGGGAGTCCGGCCTCCAGGCGTTCATCGCCCTGCACGACACGACCCTCGGTCCCGCGGTGGGGGGAACCCGGATGCGCGCCTACCCCACGCTCGACGAGGCGGCGGTGGACGCGCTTCGCCTGTCGCGGGCCATGACCGCCAAGGCCGCGATGTGCGGCATCGCCCGCGGCGGGGCCAAGGCGGTGATCGTCGGCGATCCCGCGATCGACAAGAGCGAAGCCCGCCTGCGCGCCTACGCCCGGGCGGTGGACCGCCTCGCCGGCCGCTTCCACACCGGCCCCGACATGGGCATCGACGGGCGGGACGTGGAGGTGATGGCGAAGGTCACGCCCTACGTGAGCCACACGAGGCCGGGAAGCGCGCTCGAAGCCGCCGACCTCGCCGCCCTCGGTGTCGAGGTGGGGATCGAAGCGGCGGCGCGGGCGCTCGGCCGCGAGCTCGCCGGCCTCGTCGTCGCGCTCCAGGGCCTGGGCGAGGTGGGGATGCGCCTGGCCCGCGGGCTCCGGAAGGCGGGGGCGCACCTCGTGGTGTGCGACCTCGACGCGGACCGGGTGGAGCAGGCGCGCTCGGCGCTCCAGGCGGAGGCCGTTCCCGCCGCGCGCATCTACGACGTGGACGCCCACGTCTTCGCCCCCTGCGCCGCGGGAGGCGTCTTGAACGACCAGACGATCCCCCGCCTGCGTTGCCGCGCGGTGGTGGGCGCGGCCAACGAGCAGCTCGCCGAGCCGCGCCACGCGGAAGCGCTGCTCGGCCGCGGGATCCTCTACGCCCCCGACTACGTGGTGAACGCGGGGGGCCTCTTGAGCCTGCTCTACGAGCTCGGGGAGACGAACGAGGCGGGGGTGGTGGCCCGCGTGCGGGAGATCGGGCCGCGGGTGCTCGACATCCTCGAGCGGGCGCGCCGCGAGGGCCGGAGCCCCGGCCAGGTGGCGGACCGGATGGTGGAGGAGCGCCTGGCCGCGGGCCGCGAGGCCCGGCGGGGCATGGCCCGATGAAGGCGAAGGTCGCGGGAACCGAGCTCGAGTACGACACGCAGGGGGAAGGTCCCGCCATCCTGTTCCTCCACGCCTTTCCCCTGGGGCTCTTCATGTGGGACGCCCAGGCCGCTGCGCTCCGCGCCACCCACCGGGTCGTGCGCTTCGACGCCCGCGGCTTCGGGGGATCGCCGGCGGGGGACTCGCTGCTCACCATGGAGCGCATCGCGGACGACGGGGCCGCGGTCCTCGACCACCTGGGGGTGTCGCAGGCGGTGGTGGCGGGCTGCTCGATGGGCGGCTACGCGGCCTTCGCCTTCGTGCGGCGCCATGCCGACCGTCTGAAGGGCCTCGTCCTCCAGGACACGCGCGCGGGCGCGGACACCGAGGAGGCCCGCCGGAACCGCGCGACGCTCGCGGAGAAGGTCCGCAGGGAGGGTGCGGCGGCGGCGGCGGACGCCTTCCTCCCCAAGCTGCTGGGAGAGACCACGCACCGGGAGCGGCCCGAGATCGTGACCCGACTGCGCGAGCGGATCCTCGCCACCTCCCCGGCCGGCATCGCCAACGCCCTCGCCGGACTGGCCGCCCGGGCCGACTCCACACCCACCCTGCGGGAGATCCGCGTTCCCACGCTCATCCTCTGCGGAGCCGAAGACACGATCACGCCCCCCTCGGAAGCGGAAGCGATGCACAAGGCCATCGCCGGGAGTCGCCTGGAAGTGGTCCCGCGCGCGGGCCACCTCGCCAACATCGAGAGCCCCGGCAACGTGAACGAGGTCCTCCGCGGCTTTCTGGGCGCGGGGGCGTGGCCATTGACCCCGACCCCCAAACCGGCCTAGCATTAGGGTTCGCCAGATACAACCCACGCTCGCCATGGCTCTGACGGAGCCGTGCGCTCCGCCGTGAGCGGTACCGCACTCTCGGACTCTTGAAAGGAGTCTCCATGCTACGCAAGTTCCTGCCCCTCCTGCTGCTCGTGCCCGCCTCCGCGGGCGCCCAGGCCCCGGAGGGACCGCCCCCCGTCTTCGCCATCACCCGTGAAGAGATCAAGCCCGGCCAGATGGGACCGCACGAGAAGACCGCGGCCAGCTACGTGGCCATGCTCGCCAAGGCCAACCCGGGCAGCTACCGCCTGGCTCTCGTTCCCGTCTCCGGCGACCAGAACGCCGTGCTGTACACCCAGGGCTTCCCGAGCTTCGCCGCGGTGGAAGCGGATGCCAAGGCGACACAGGCCGCCCTCGCCGCCAACCCCGCCTATCGCGCGGAGATGGACCGCGTCGAGCGGGAGGGGATCCCCCAGCACGACTCGCAGCGCGTTTCCTACTACCGCTACCGCCCCGACCTCTCCTATCGCCCGATGAGCCCCAGGGAGGTGGGGACCGCGCGCTACGCGAGCATCACCACCACCCGGGTCAAGCCCGGCCGCCTGCCCGACTACGTGGACTACCTCAAGGGCCTCAACGTCGCCCGGGAGAAGGCGGGGGTGACCGACATCAGCACCGCGGTCTACGAAGTGGCGACGGGAGCGCCCGCGGGCACGTTGCTCATCCTGGGCACGCGGCAGTCGTTGAAGGAGTTTGACGACGATTTCGCGCGGACCCCGGATCGGCAGAAGGCCGTGGATGCCGCCCTCGGCGGCCCCGAAGTCGTGAAGATCCGGCGGATGCTGATCTCGGAGATCATCGCGGACAGCCAGAACGCGATCTACGCCTTCGCTCCCTCGATCAGCCGTCCCCCCGCGTTCATCGCCGCCGGCGACCCCGCGTTCTGGACGCCCGCGGCCAAGGCTCCGGCCAAGGCGCTGGCCACCACGAAGAAGGAGACGAGCAAGCCGTAGTCCCGGTCCCGATCCGTACCGTCGCGCGGGCAGGCCAAGGAAACCTTCCGCCGCACCGGCCTGCCCCGCGGCGAAATTTCGTGCTTGTCTCGGGCAAGCGGCCGCGGTTAGGATCGGTTGAGGACGATGAGCAACGGCCGTGTGATCGTGACGGATCTGGACGGGTGCCTTCTCGACGCGAAGACGTACCGCTGGGATGCGGCGCGGCCGGCGCTGCTCCTCCTGAAGCGCCTCGGCATTCCCCTCGTGCTGTGCAGCAGCAAGGCGCGCGCGGAGATGGAGCCGCTGCACGCCGACCTCGGTCTCGACGCGCCCTACGTCTTCGAGAACGGCGGGGGGATCGTGATCCCTCCCGGCGCTCCCTGGGCGCGGGCGGGGCGCCGCGACGGGGGCCCGCTGCTGGTGCGGCTGGGGGTGCCCCTCCGGGACCTCGCCCGCGCCCTCCTGGAGATCGCCCGGGAGGCGGGGGCGCGCGTGCGCGCGTTCTCGCGCCTCAGCGCGCGCGAAGTGAAGGACCTCACCGGGCTGCCCGACGCGGAGGTGGAGAGGGCCCGCCAGCGGGAGCACGACGAGCCCTTCCTCCTCGAATCGGGAGACGAGGGCGCGGTCCGCGAGGCGGCGGAGCGTCGCGGTCTGCGGGTGACGCATGGCGGCCGCTTCCATCACCTCACGGGGACGCTCGACAAGGGCAAGGCGGTGCGCCAGGTCCTGACCCTCCTCGGCCCCTCCGCGTCGATCGGCCTCGGCGACGCGGAGACGGACCTGGGCCTGCTGGGAGCGGTCGACCGGCCCATCCTCATGCCCCGTCCGGACGGCGAGGTCGATCCCGCGCTGGCCGCGGCCTTCCCGGGGGCGGAGCGCGCGCCCGGACCCGGGCCCGAGGGCTGGAACGACGCGGTGCTGAGCGCCCTCGGCGGATAGCCCGCGACGCTTCAGGACGTCGCGGGCGGGGAGCGACGCAGCGACCGCAGGAGCAGGGGCGGGGTGGCGATGGTCGTGACCACCACCATGAAGACCGCGGCCGCGTAGGTATCGGCGCCCACCACGGGCTCACCGTCGAGGGCGAGGCCGGCCCCGATCCCCGCGAAGATCAGCCCGACCTCCCCCCGCGGCATCATGCCCACCCCCACCGTCGCCGGCGAGACTCCGGGCGGGACCACGAGGCCGCACGCCCACTTGCCCACGCAAGCGGCCACGGTCAGGAGCACCGCGAAGGTCACCACGTCCGGGCGGGCGAAGGACGCGACGTTCACGAGCATGCCCATGCGCACGAAGAAGACGGGGACGAGCAGGGCCACGAGGGGGAGGAGGCTCTCGTGCAGGCGGGGCTCGCCGCGCTCCCCGTGCCCCTCGAAGTGGGCTTCCTCCAGGACGAGGCCCGCCGCGAACGCCCCCACGATCGCGGCGAGGCCGGCCTTCGTGGCGAGGGCGGAGAGCAGGAAGCACCAGGCGAGCGAGAGGGCGAGCACCACGCCCCGGCTCCGCAACTGGAGGGCCTTGCGGAAGAGCCGGGACGAGAGGAAGGAGCCGACGGCGAGGGCCACGGCCAGGAAGCCGAGGGCCTTGACCGCGATCAGGACGACGTCGCCGGCGCTCAAGACCGTGCCCGCGGCCGCGGCCTGGATGATCCCGGCGATCACGGCCAGGACGAGGAGCCCCAGCACGTCGTCGATCACCGCCGCCCCCAGGATGATGCGGGCGGCCGCGCTTCGGAGCGCGCCCGCGTCCTTGAGCACGCGGGCGGTGATGCCCACGCTGGTGGCGGCGAGCATCGCCCCCACGAAAGCGTGGGCCATCCACGAGCCCTGGGGGTGGACGGCCCGGCTCACCCCGTAGCCCAGGGCCATGGGCAGGACTATGCCCACGAGCGCGACCGCGGCGGCCCGGCCCCCCACCGCCATCATCTCCCTCGGGGTCGACTCGAGGCCCACCTCGAAGAGGAGCAGGATCGCCCCCAGCTCCGCGAGCACCGCGAACACCTCGCTCTGCTGGAGCGACGTGAGAGCAGGCCCCCCGAAGAGCGCGAGGTTGCCGAGGACGATCCCCACCGTGAGCTCGCCGAGCACCGCGGGCTGGCCCCACCGCTCCACGATCTCGCCCGCGAGCTTGGCCCCCACGAGCACGAAAGCCAGGGCAAAGAGGATCCGCGTCTCCTCTCCGTGACCGGCCGCCGCGAGCAGCGCGAGCGGCGTCAGGGGGCGGCCTCACCCATACGTGGGCGGGAGTCTAGCACCTCGCCGCGCGCGATCCGGCGGTGCTAGAATCCGACCCCCGGGTCGGGCCCGGCCACACCCCAGAGGAGACCGTCATGCGAATCGGCGTGCTGCGCGGCCGCGAGAACTCCTTCCCCGACGCCTTCATCGCCAAGGTCAACTCGATGGGCAAGGGGGTCACCGCCGAGTACATCCAGCTGGGAGGGACGAAGCTCAACGAGAACGTCCCCTACCGCGTGGTGCTCGACCGCATGAGCCACGAGGTCCCCTACTACTCCGTCTACCTGAAGATGGCGGCCCTGCAGGGGACCTACTGCATCAACAACACCTTCTGGCGCACCGCCGACGACAAGTTCTTCGGCTACGCGGCGGCGGAGAAGCTGGGGATCGCGGAGCCGAAGACGGTGGTGCTGCCCAACCGCGCCTACACGGAGGACGTGACCGCGGAGAGCCTGCGGAACCTGTGGCCCACCGACTTCTCCCTGTACGCCGACTTCGTGGGCCTCCCCTGCATCATGAAGCCCGCCTTCGGGGGAGGCTGGAAGAACGTCCACAAGATCCACACGCTGGACGAGCTCGTCCACTTCTACAACGAGTCGGGGACGCTCACCATGATGCTGCAGGAGTTCATCACGTGGGACACGTACATCCGCGTGCCCACGATCGGCCGCCGCTGGGCCCGGGCCATCCGCTACGACCCCGCTCCCGGGGGCCTGGGCGGCTACAACCAGGACTACGACATCGTGCCCCGCAAGATCCGGGACAAGGCGGAGGAGCTGTCGCTCCACTACAACAAGGCCCTGGGCTACGACATGAACGCGCTGGAGTTCGCGGTGAAGGACGGCGTCTTCTACGGCATCGACCTCACGAACTACACCCCGGACATGGACTACCGCAGCTTCAAGGACGCGCACTTCCCCTGGGCGGTCGAGAAGATGGCGGAGTTCGCGGTGGAGAAGGCCTCCTCCGGCGAGCCCACCCCTTCCGCGCCCGACTGGAAGGCCCTGCTCCTTCGCTAGGCCGCTCCCCCCGCGCCTCAGCCCTGGGGAGGACAGAACGATGCGTCCGTGGCCGCCCCGGGATCGGTCCAGGGGCGCAGGCGAGGAACCCAGCGCGGCACCGCCGCGCAGTAGCGGGCGTACTCGGCCCCGAATCGGCGCCGGCCGGCGGGCTCCTCGTAGAGCAGCACGAAAGCGTGAAAGAGAACCCACACCACGAGGCCGTAGATCAGCACCCGGCGAGAGCCGAGCAGAAGCGCCTGCCCCACGATCAGCGCCGTCACCGCGACGTACATGGGGTTGCGGACGCGACGGTAGAAGCCGGTCACGACCAGGCGCTCCGTGGGCAGGATCGGAGCGGGGGTACCCCGTCCCTGAAGCGCGAAGCGCGCGAACGCGTCGAGGAGCACGGGCAGGCCCGCCGCCACGAGGAGCGCGCCCAGCCCGCGCGAGGCGGCCCCATCGAACACGGGTGGCTCGAAGCGCCAGCGGGTGAGAGCCCAGGGCACGTAGAGGGTTACCGTCCCCGGGGCGACGACGAGAAAAAGCAGAGATCCCAGAACCGCGCCCGTCCGGCTCATCGCGAGGAGGCCGCTACTGGATCAAGTAACCCGAGACCCGCCATTCGCCGTCGTCCAGCATCGGCGTGACCGTCTCCACCGCCCGGGCCTTCTTCTCGAACACCGTGTCGAACTGGATCACGACGTACTTGCCGTCGGGGGCGCCGGGGAGCTCCTCCATGGACTTCCGGGACTTGAGCTTGCGCGACACCACACGCCCGAGGGGGATGCGGGCGGCGGCGACCGCCTCCTTCCACTTCTCGGCCGTGACCGCCCCCCGGAAGAAGCTGGCCGCCGCCTTCCAGCTCTCCGCATACTCGCCCTTGTCCACGAGGGCCAGCCACGCCTCCGCCCGCAGGGTGGCCTCCTGCTCGGGCGTGGCCGTCGTCTCCGCCCGGGAGAGCCCGGCTCCGAGCGCGATCACCAGGAGCAGACCCCAGGGCCTCAACATCTTCATTCGAGCACCTCCAGACCGTTATACTCCAAGCCCGTGGTCGACGCCCGCCTGCCATGACAACGGCCCTCGTCACCGGAGCGTCATCCGGCATCGGTGCCGCCGTCGCGCGGCTCCTCGCCGCGCGCGGTTTCCGGGTCTTCGGGGCCAGCCGCTCGCGCGTCGAGATCGCCGGCGTGGAGTGGGTCCCCATGGACGTCCGGGACGAGGCGTCGGTGGAAGCGGGGGTGAGCCGCGCGAAGGCGGGGGCGGGGGAGATCGACGCCCTCGTGTGCGCGGCCGGCTACGGCGTGTTCGGCAGCGTCGAGGAGACGACGGCGGAGCGCGCCCGCGCCCAGCTCGAGACGAACTTCTTCGGCACGCTCCATCCGCTCCGCGCCGCGATGCCCGGCATGCGGATGCGCGGGGCGGGGCGGATCGTGGTGGTGGGCTCGCTCGCGGGCCGGGCCCCGATCCCCTTCCTGGCCCACTACTCGGCGAGCAAGGCCGCCCTCGACGCCCTCGTCCTGTCGCTGCGCAACGAACTGCACGGCACCGGCGTCTTCGCGACGCTGGTCGAGCCCGGAGACATCCGCACCGCCTTCAACGACCGCATGGACTGGGGGAGCTCCGCGTCCTCTCCTTATGGGGACCGGCTCCGCCGGTGCGAGAGGGTGGTGCGGGAGTCCCTGCCCGGAGCGCCCGGCCCCGAGCTCGTGGCCGGGGTCGTCCTCCGCGCGCTCACCGCCCGCCGGCCCCGCGTGCGCTACTCCGTCGGTCCGGACGCGCTCCTCGTCCCCCTCGGCCGGCGCCTGCTGCCCGACACGCTGGCCCTCGCGCTCATCCGCCGCCACTTCCAGGTCTGATGCCCGTCTTCGACGATCTGCCCGTCACCGACCAGCGCGAGGTCAAGGCCTTCCTCGACCGTCTCCCCCTCGCCGTGGACCGGGACCGCTTCACGCGCTTCGTCCTCGGCTTCCCCCGCCACTACCTCGGGGCCACGCTCCCGGTCGAGATCGTCCGGCATTTCGGGCTCGTGCAGAGCCTGGGCAAGCGGGCGGCGGTGTCGTCGCTCGCCCAGGAGGGCGAGCTCTGGCGGCTGGTGGTGGTGGCCGCGGACCGCCGGTTCCTCTTCGCGCGTCTCGCGGGAAGCCTCACCGTGTTCGGCGCGAACATCGTCTCCGCCGAGGCATTTGCCAACACCGAGGGCATCGTCCTCGACACCTTCTCGCTCGCGGACGCGGACGGCCGCTTCGCGTTGCCCGAGGAGCGCCGGCGCTTCCAGGCCTACCTGGATTCGGTCATCGTGGGGCGCGTCGACCTCGAGACAGAGCTGCCCGCAGACGCGCGAGCGCCCCTCGCGGGGGCCATCCTTCTGCTCGACTGGGAGGACGAGGCCCATCCCGGGGCCACCGTGCTCCGCGTCCGGGGCCGCGACGCGCGCGGGCTCCTCTATGCGATCAGCCGCGGACTTTCGGAGGCGGGCGCCAACATCGAGCTCGCCCACGTGGCCACGGAGAGGGGGGAGGCCCGCGACTCCTTCTACCTCACCGAAGGCGGGAAGAAGCTGGGCCCGGAGGGCAAGACCCGCGTGGAGCGCGCGCTCCGCCCCGGCTAGCCTCCAGGAGCGGAGGCCACCGGCGTCGAGAACTCGTCGCGAGGGAAGAGATCGAGGTTGAGCCCGCGGCGGGAGCGCGGGTTCCCCCAGGGGGGCCGCGCCTCCCGGAGCCGGGCGAGGATCCCTTCCGCCACCTCCGGTCCGAACCAGGCGAGGACCTCCGGCGCGAACAACCGCGCCTGCCAGGCGGGCACGTCGATGGGCATTGGCTCGTTGCTTCCCACCATGATGTTCCCGAGGTCGATCGCGTACGGTACCCCCGCCGCGAAGGAGAGGGCGGCGCGGCGGGTGGGGGTCTGCGAGCACACGATCCCCCCGGGCTTGAGGCGGGAGGCGCAGAGCCGGAAGAACTCGACGGAGTAGAGGTTCCCGCTCATGGCGCTCGTGCGGTAGAGAGCGTCCACCTGGATCAGGTCGTAGCGCCGCTCCGAGCGGAGGAGCGCGTTGCGCCCATCCGCGATCACGATCCGCACCCGCTCGTCGCGCAGGAAGCGCTCGAGGTCGGGGAGGCGCGCGATCCCCGCCACCGCCCGCAGCAGCCGGGGCTGCGCGCCCGCGATCTCGAAGACCGTGATCTCGCGGGTCTCCCTGCGGCTCGCCACCGCGGACGCGGTTTCCCCGGAGCCGAGCCCGATCACCGCCACCTCCTCGGGGGCGGGATGGATCATGGCGGGAACCGCGCCGAGCAGGGTGTGGATCCCCTCGAACGGGATCCAGGAGTGGGGGAGGCCGTTGACGGTGACGCGCCAGTGGCTGGTCTCCAGGGGCAGGACCGCGCTCACCGCGGTGGCGTCCTCGCCGATGAAGGACGGGCGCGCCTCGCCCGCCACCCCGTGCAGCCTCCTCCATAGCGCGTCGGGAGCGGGAAGGAGGAAGGCAGCGAGGCCGAGCGCTCCCGCCCAGAGCAGGCCCGCGCGCGCCGCGAGCTGCCACCCTCTCACCCCGGCGAAGACGAGGCCGAGGAGGAGCAGGACCCGCAGCGATCCGGTGGTGCCGAAGCGGTCCAGGAAGAGAAGCCCGGCGAAGAGGCTCCCCGCGACGCAGCCGGCGATGTTGGCGGCCTGGAGGAAGCCCACCTTGCGCCCGCTCGTGCGCGGGTCGTCCTGGACGGCCCGCTGGAGGGCGGCGAAGGAGATGCCCATGAGCACGGTGGGCGGCCCGAACAGGAAGAGAGGGAGCAGCAGGTAGAGGCGGAGGAGCGAGGCCACGTTCCAGTCCGCGCCGAGCTGATAGAAGTCGCCGCTCCTCCAGTAGGCGAAGAACCAGCGGTAGAGGGGAGTGCCGGGCGGCAGCCAGACGAGGAGCGCGACCGCGAGCGCGGAATAGAGAAGGAGCAGGCACTGGGCGTCCAGGAAGACACGGAGCGGAGCGGCGAAGCGGCTCGAGATCCTTCCCCCGAGCAGGCTTCCCGTCCCCAGGCCGAGGAGGTACAGGCAGAGCACGGTGCCGAAGGTGAACGCCGTGCTCTTGAGCGAAACCTCGGTCAGGCGAAACCACAGGATCTCCAGGGAGAGGGCGCAGAAGCCGGACAGGGCATAGAGCGCCATCCAGAGCAGGAGCGATCGCGGTCCCGTCCGGGAGACGGGGCTCTCCGGGACGGTCTCGGTCCCCGCCGCGGAAACCCCGCCTCGCCCCGCGAGCAGGGCCGCGACCGCGGCCAGGAGATTGGCGGCCACCCCCGCGCGGACGGCGCCCTCCATGCCGAAGAATCGGATGAGCACCCAGGGGGCGAGGAGCGCGCCCAGGCTCGCTCCGAGGACGTTGACTCCGTACAGCGTGCCGATGGTTCGCGAGGCGGTGGAGGTGTCCGTCACCATGGCCCTCACCAGGAACGGCAGCGACATGCCCATGAGCCCGGTGGGAACGAGGAGGGCGAGGAAGTGCGCGGCGGCCATGCCCGCGGTCGAGGAATACAGCGACGAGGCGTGGCGGGCGAGCCAGCCGTAGTAGAAAGGGCAGCTGAAGGCGGCGACGAGGCCGACGGCGATCTCGATGCCGGCGAAGAGGCGGAGGGCCGCCCGCGGCGAGACGCGGGCGGAGACCACTCCCCCCAGGTGGCTTCCGAAGCCGAGGCCGGCCATGAACGCGGCCACGATGAGGGCGATGGAGGTGATGCCGACGCCGGTGTGGAAGGCGAGGAGGCGCTGCCAGACCACCTGGTAGACGAGGGCGGCGGCGCCGCTCAGGAGGAAGGCCGCGCCCACGAGCGCGAAGCGCGCCCCCTCGCGGCTCTCGCGAACGGCCGGCGCTTCGGTCAAGTCGCGTTTCTGCCACATTCGCGGAAGACCCGCAAGCCAGCGCTTGACCGGGGCTCGGCGGGTTGCCAAGGTTGGAGGCGTAGTCCTTTCGCGGGAGGAACAGGATGCTCGCACTCGCCCTGCTGCTGCTGACCCCGGTCCAGGAACCGGGAGCCGAGATGGGGGCCATGATCGGCGAGGTGCGCCGGCTCCGGGCCGAGGTGTCCACGCTGCGCATCGAGCTCTTCCAGCGCACGGACGCGCTCCTCGCCATGAAAGGCGACCTCACCGCGCTCCGCGACGAGGTCCGCTCCGGCCGTGACCGCGCGGCGCCCTCGGTCGCGGCCCCCTTCCTGGCCGGCCCCCCGGTGCCCTCCGATCTCCTCGGAGTGGCGAGGACGGCGGTCTTCGCTCCTCGCATCGAAGCGGACTCGTCGCGGCGCCGCGACACCGTGAGCCTGAAGGTCAAGCGCATCGAGGCCGGCGCGATCCACAGGGTCGCGGAGGTGGAGCTCCAGTCCGACGCTCCCAGCGTCGACCTTCCCCTCGACCAGAACGGCGCGCTCTTTCTCGTCGAGTGGTCCACCGCCGAAGGGCAGACCTACAACCTGATCCTCAAGGACGGGGCGAGCGGTCAGCCGGCGGCCTCCGCTCCGGTCAAGGCGCTGCAGGCCCAGGGTCGATTCGTGTTCGTGGGGTATCGAGTGGAGTGATCCACCAAGGGGGCAATTGAAGGAGGGGCCACATGCGTCGTTCGCTTGTGTCGATCGTCGCGCTCCTGTCGGTAGCGGCCACGCCACTTCCGGCCCAGGAAAACAAAGGCGTCGTCGTGAGGGAGCACAAGAACCCGGCCGGTCTCCGTACCCCTACCGGCTACACGCACGTGGTGTCGGTGAGCGGGGGCCGGACCCTCTACATCGCCGGCCAGGTCGCCTACAACGTCCAGGGAGAAATAGTCGGGAAGGGCGACCTCCGCGCCCAGGCACGCCAGGTCTTCGAGAACCTCCGCCTCGCCCTCGCCGGCGCGGGGGCTTCCTTCAAGGACGTCGTGAAGCTGAACACCTACGTCGTGAGCTTCAAGGCGGAAGACCTCCCCGTGTTGCGCGAAGTGCGCGCGGAAGCGCTGAAGGACGTGACCCCGCCCGCGAGCACGCTCGTGGGGGTGCAGGCCCTGGCCAATCCGGACTTCCTCATCGAGATCGAGGCCATCGCCGTGGTGGATTAGGCGCCGGCGAGCGCCCGTGCCCATTCGGCCCCGCCCTTGATAGACCATGTACAGGGCCAGTCGGCCTTGGACCTGAACTGACCCCTCAAGTCGCTAGGATGGAATCTCATGGCCGACCGCTCCAGAATCGAGTGGACTGACGCGACCTGGAATCCCGTTCGCGGTTGCACCAAGGTCAGTCCTGGTTGTGCGAACTGTTATGCCGAGACTTTCGCTGAGCGCTTCCGAGGGGTCCTGGGGCACCCGTATGAGCAGGGCTTCGACCTCCGGTTGGTGCCCGAGAAGCTCCACGACCCCCTGACTTGGCAGCGGCCACGCCTCATCTTCGTCAACTCGATGAGCGACCTCTTCCACAGGGATGTACCTGACGACTACATTCTCACTGTCGCGGCCGTGATGCAGCGAGCCAACTGGCACATCTACCAGGTCCTGACGAAGAGATCGGAACGGCTGGCGAGGATGCTAGCCGGTCCCCTCAAGCGTCTTGCCGCGGAACCTCATGTCTGGTGGGGCGTGAGCGTCGAAAACCAGAAGCACGGGTTGGCCAGGATCGATCATCTTCGAAACGCTCCTGCGGCGGTGCGCTTCTTGTCGGTCGAGCCACTGCTCGAGGACCTGGGTCGAATCAACCTGACCGGCATCCACTGGATGATCGTCGGTGGAGAGAGTGGACCCCGAGCGCGCCCCGCCAGGCCGGAATGGGTCCGCCGTCTCCGTGACCAGGCATTGCGTGCACGGGTCCCCTTTTTCTTCAAGCAATGGGGGGGGGTTAGGAAGAAAGCAACGGGTCGGCTGCTTGACGGTCGAACCTGGGACCAGTTGCCATCTTATGCGCCTGGCCCGTGACCGCGAGGCCTTCCATCGTCGACCCCGCGGATGGGCTGCCAGTTCTGGATGTCGGCCGCTGGACAGCAGAGAAGCACGATTACCTTCGCCGTTACATCTCGGCCACCAAGGCTGCACGAGCCCGGTTTCTGCCGCCGGCTGGACTGGGCGGGGCGGCCTTCATCGACCTCTTCGCCGGCCCCGGGCGAGCTCGGCTGCGAGGACACAAAGAGATCATCGATGGCAGTCCGTTGATTGCGGCCCGGCACAACGACGCGCCTTTTACCGACATTCTTCTGTGTGAGATGGACGCTGCCAGCGCGGCAGCGCTGCGCCAGCGGCTAGCTGGCGACGCTCGGGTGAGGGTGTTCGAGGGCGATTGCAACGTCGAGATCGACCGACTTGCCGCCGCTATCCCGCCCCAGGGACTGAATCTGGCGTTGATTGATCCGTTCGGCGTCAGCCCGCTTCATTTCGAAACGCTAGCCAAGCTAGCGCAGTTCGAGCGGATGGACATCCTCTTGCACTTTCCGACTAACGACCTGGCACGCAACCTTCGGCAGCACGCAGGCCGCATAACCACCTTCTTGGGCACGGACGGATGGAGAAAGACGATAAAGGACCCGAAGGATGTCCTCAAGCTGCTCGAGGTGCTGCGCGAGCAATTGTTGCCCTTCGGCTATCAAAAGGCCGTGGTTCGGCACGAGCCGCTGCTGAAGAACACCAAGAATGCACCGCTCTACCACTTGGTGCTCATCGCCAAGCATGGACTGGCCGACAAGATCTGGCGGAGCGTGATCCGGACCGAGGGATCAGGCCAGAAGCGCTTCTGGTAGAAGGCGCGTCCTGGCCCCCAACCAGAGGGGGTACTGCCTGCGCCTTGGGCCCGCCCGCCCTCACTGGCCGGCGAGCGCCTGCTCACGCGGCCGCTCCGCGTAGCTCGACGGCGGATCCGGGGCAGGACGGGCCAGGAATGCGGTCACGATCTTGTCAAGATACGAGCGCAGCGGCTCGTGCCGGAAGCCGAGCTCGGCCCGGGCGCGGGAGGGATCGATGAAGGACATCCAGCGCCCGCTGAAGGGGGAGACGCGGACGGGCTCGAGACCGGCCTCGACGAGCCGGGCCGTCGGCACCGGCTGGAGCCGGGCGGGGGCGCCCACGAGCTCCGCTACCTGCGTGAGCAGCTCGGCGAGGGTCGGCGTCTCCTCCTGGGCGAGGTTGTAGGCACGGCCGAACGTGCGCGTCTCGCCGAGCAGGGCGAGGATGGCCTTCACGGCCGCGCCCGCGTAGACGTGCCGCAGGGGCTGCTGACCGCCGTCGGGAAGGAGCACGGGACCTCCGTCGAGGATTCGCCAGAGGTAGCCCTCGAGCCGCCGTAGGTGGTCCCGCTCCCCGTTGACCATGGGCAGGCGCAGGCGCGTCGCCGGGAAGCGGCCCTTCTCCCACGCGTCCGCGAGCTCGTCCTCGATCGCCCGCTTCCCCATCCCGTAGTCCCATTCGCGCTTGTCCGCGGCGTTTTGGGGCATGGGAAGGAGCGGACCGTCGTAGTCCTCCTCCCGGGCCGGCCGGGGCGCGTCCGCGCGGACGAGATAGACCTGCCCGGAGCTGATCACCACGTAGTGGCCGACGCGTCCGGCCAGCATCGAGACCACGCCGCGCGCGTCGGCGGCGGTATAGGCCGCGAAATCGACGGCGGCGTCGAACGCGCGGCCGTGGAGGAGGTGCGCGAAGTCGTCGGTGGTGCGATCGCCGCGCAGCCGCTCCACGCGGTTGCCGAAGGTGTCGGGCTCGCGGCCGCGGTTGAAGAGCGTGACCCGGTGGCCGGCGAAGAGGAGGCGCCAGGCGAGCTCGTGGCCCAGGAAGCGCGTGCCGCCGACGACGAGGACGTTCATGACACGCGCTCCCGGGTCCGTCCGGCGGTGAGGGTCTCCCGCGCCGCGAGCACGCGGGCTCGCGCGTCCTCGGGGGTGGCGCCGAGCGCAGTGAGGTGCCCCATCTTGCGACCCTTCCGTGCCTCCGTCTTGCCGTAGAGGTGGAGCGCGACCCCGGGCTGTCCGAGGACGGCCGTCCAGTCCGGCTCCCCCCCCTCCCAGAGGTCGCCGAGGAGGTTCGCCATCGCCGCCGGTCGTATGAAGTCGGCCGCGCCCAACGGCAGGCCGCAGATGGCGCGGAGCTGCTGCTCGAACTGGCTGGTGGATGCGGCGTCGATCGTGAGGTGGCCGGAGTTGTGGGGACGCGGGGCGAGCTCGTTCACGAGCAGGCGGCCCCCGGGGGCGAGGAAGAGCTCGACGCAGAGCACACCCACCACCTCCAACGAGTCCAGGACCACGCGCGCGATCCTCTCGGCCTCCGCGGCGAGGGGGGCGGGAACGCGCGCCGGGGCCACCGACAGGTCGAGGATGTGGCGCTCGTGGACGTTCTCGATGACGGGATAGGCGGCGAAGGAGCCGTCCTGCCCGCGCGCGGCCACCACCGACAGCTCCCGCTCGAAGGGGACGAAGGCCTCGAGGATCATCTCCTGGCCGCCGAGCCTCTCCCAGGCGGCTTCCGCTTCGTTGGGCGACGAAATCCTGGTCTGTCCCTTGCCGTCATAGCCGGAAGCCGCCTGCTTCAGAACCGCCGGCGTGCCCAGCCGAACGAGACCCGAACGAAGATCCTCGAGGCTGCGCACGGCGACGAAGGGGGTTGCGGGGAGGGAGTGGCTCTGAAGAAACTCCTTTTCGCGCAGACGGTGTTGGGCCACATGGAGAACGGACGGAGATGGTCGGACCGGTGTAACTCTGGCCGCCGCATTCGCGGCGGCCAGTGAGATGTTCTCAAACTCAAACGTGACCACCGACACTCCGCGGGCGAAGCGGGTGACCGCGTCGAGATCCTCGTAGGGGGCGACGACCTCGACGTCCGAGACCTGGCCGGCGGGGCTGTCCCGCTCCGGCGAGAAGGTGTGGACGCGATAGCCCATCCGCCGCCCGGCGAGGGCGAACATGCGTCCGAGCTGGCCGCTGCCGAGGACGCCCACCGCCGCCCCCGGCCGCACGACCGCGGTCATGGGAGGACGTCTTGCCGGACCTTCTTGGCCTGGCGTTCGCGGTACTTGCGGAGCGCCTCGCGCAGCTCCGGCCGCTTGCCCGCGAGGATGGCGACGGCGAGGAGGGCGGCGTTGGTGGCCCCCGCCTTTCCGATGGCGAGCGTGCCCACGGGAACGCCGGCGGGCATCTGCACCATGGAGAGCAGGGAGTCCATCCCCTTGAGGGCGGCGCTCTCCACGGGAACCCCGAGCACGGGGAGCACGGTGTGCGCGGCCACCATTCCCGGCAGGTGGGCGGCGCCGCCCGCCCCCGCGATGATGACCTCCAGCCCGCGCTCCTCCGCGCCCGTCGCGTACTCCGCCATCCACTGCGGGGTGCGGTGGGCGGACACGATCAGGGTCTCGTGGGGGACGCCGAAGCCGGCGAGGGCCTCGGCCGCGTGGCGCAGGGTGTCCCAATCGGAGCGGCTGCCCATGATCACGCCCACCACGGGCCGGGTGCCGGTCGAGGTCTCGCTCATGGGGGATCAGCCCTCCTTGCGCTTGCGGTGGATGTTGTAGACCCCGGTGCCCTCCGCCACCAGCCGTCCCTCCTGGGTGAGGCGGACGCGGACGTGGCAGACGCGGTTTCCCTTCCGTACCAGCACCGCCTCCGCGCGCAGGGGTCCCCGGAGGCCGGCGGGCTCCAGGTAGTCGACGCGAAGGTCCACGGTGGAGACCGACTCCGCGGCGCTCAGGGCCGACCAGGCGGCCACTCCCCCCGCGGCGTCGATCAGCGTGGAGAGCACTCCCCCGTGGAGGGCGGGTCGCCTCGGGTCGCCCACGAACTCCGGCTTCACGGGGAGGACCAGCACCACCCGGCCGACCTCCACCGCTTCCCCCTTGATGCCCAGGTGCTTGTTGAAGGGAACGTGGTGCTCCATCACGTCGAGAAGCTCGCGCAGGGGGAGGCTCACCGCTCCATATTACCGTCCCCGCCGCGCGATCGGCTTGACCCCGGCGGGGGAGCCGGTACCTAATTGCAGTTTCCCGTGCCGGGCGCGGCGCGGCCGATGGAGAAGGGATGACGGAGAGAAGGGCCTGCATCACCGCGGTCGGGCGCTACGTGCCCGAGCGGATCATGACCAACGCGGACATGGAGAAGATCGTCGAGACGTCCGACGAGTGGATCCGCACCCGTACCGGCATCCGCCAGCGGCACGTGGTGGAGAGGGGGACGGGGACGAGCGATCTCGCGGTGAGGGCCGCGCAGCAGGCCCTCCGCCGCCGCGGGGTGGAGCCGGGCGAGCTGGACCTCATCATCGTGGCCACCGTCACCCCGGACATGGTCTTCCCCGCCACCGCCTGCCTGGTCCAGGACAAGCTCAAGGCGACGCACGCCTGGGGCTTCGACATCTCCGCCGCCTGCTCCGGCTTCGTCTATGCCCTCACCATGGGGGCGCAGTTCGTGCAGAACGGGGCCCACAAGAAGGTCCTGGTGATCGGAGCGGACGTGATGACGTCCATCCTCGACTACGAGGACCGCGCGACCTGCGTCCTCTTCGGGGACGGAGCGGGCGCGGTGCTCCTGGAGCCCGGGGAGGACGGGACGGGCATCCTCGACTTCATGAACGAGGTCGACGGCTCGGGCGCCTGCTACCTCAACATGCCCGCGGGGGGGAGCCTCCACCCCGCGACCCGGGAGACCGTCGACAAGAGGATGCACTTCGTGCACCAGCAGGGCCAGCACGTCTTCAAATACGCGGTCCGCAAGTTCGCCGACATCAGCCTCCACCTCCTCGAGCGCAACGGGGTGAAGCCCGACGCCCTCGACCTCTTCGTGGCCCACCAGGCCAACATCCGCATCGTGGAGGCGGCCCAGCACCGCCTGGGCCTGCCCGAAGCCAAGGTCGTCAAGAACATCGACCGCTACGGCAACACCACCGCCGGCACCATCCCCCTCGCCCTCGGCACCGCGCTCGACGAGGGCAAGCTCGAGAAGGGCAACCTCGTGCTCCTCGCCGCGGTGGGGGCGGGGTTCACCGTGGGCACGGTGCTCCTCCGCTGGTCGGGAGTCGACTGGAGCTAGTCGACGAACTCGTGCCCCACGAGCCCGCAGGTGAGCACGGGGCAGGGGGCGCGGCGGATGACGCGCTCGGCGGTAGACCCGAAAAGGGCCTTGTCGAGCATCCCCTTGCCGTGGGTCCCGAGCACGATGATGTCCGCGGTCTCCTCCTGGGCCACCCGCACGATCTCCGCCGACGGCTTGCCCTGGATCACCAGCTCGCGGACATTGAGCCCCTTGCCCCTCGCCTCGTCCCCCAGCTTCTTCAGCTCGACCTTGGCGTAGCCCGAGATCTCCTCGAACACCTCGGCCATGGGGACGGGAAACAGGTCGCTCGCGTAGCCCACGGTGAGGTTCTCCACCACGTGGAGCAGGATGAGCTCCGCGCCGTACTCCTTGGCGAAGCTCTGACCGTAGCGGAGGGCATGGCGGGCGCTCTCGGAGAAATCGGTGGGGACCAGGATCCGCTTGAGGTTGATCACGGAGGCCTCCTGCGCAGGGAGATTCTAGCCCCAGACCGCTTACCTTGACTGCCTTTCCGCCGCCCAGAATAATGACTCTGGACATCGCGGAGGGCGGAAGGGCATGACGGGTTCGGCCAAGGCCTCGGGCGGCCTGCGTAACGTGGCGGTCAGCGAGAGCCGAATCTCCTCCATCGACGGGGAGAGGGGCGTGCTCGCCTACCGGGGGATCGACATCCACCCCCTGGCCGAGCACTCGAGCTTCGAGGAGACGGCCTTCCTGCTGCACGAGGGACGGCTGCCCACCCGAGCCGAGCTCGCCGCCTTTCGGGCCGAGCTCGCCCGGGAGCGCCCGGTGCCGGAAGCGGCCCTGACCGTGCTGAGGGCGCTGCCGGGGACCGCGCACCCCATGACCGCGCTCCGCACCGCGGTTTCCGCCCTGGGAGCCCTCGATCCCGATGCCGGCGACGACTCGGAGGCGGCCCGCCGGCGCCAGTGCCGGCGCCTGATCGCCCAGATGGCGACGCTCGTGGCCGCGATCGAGCGCCTGCGGCGGGGCCTCCCCCTCGTGGCTCCCGCCCCGGACCTCTCCCACGCCGGCAACCTCCTCTACATGATGATGGGCGCCCGGCCCTCCCCCGCCGCGGATCAGGCGATGGACGAGGCGCTCGTGCTCCATGCCGACCACGAGTTCAACGCCTCCACCTTCGCCGCCCGGGTGGCCGCCTCCACCCTCGCCGACGTGCACGGCGCCGTCACCGCCGCCCTCGCCACCCTGAAAGGGCCGCTCCACGGCGGGGCGAACGAGGCGGTGATGGCCATGCTCGAGAAGATCGGGAGCCCCGAGCGGACGGAGGCCTTCATCCGCGAGGCCATGGCCGCCAAGCGCAAGATCATGGGCTTCGGCCACGCGGTCTACCGCACCGAGGACCCGCGCGCCACGCACCTGCGGCGCATGGCGAAGCGGCTGGGCGAGGAGAAGGGGGACGGACTCTGGTACGCGCTTTCCGAGAGGATCGAGCAGCTGGTGCGCGCCGAGAAGGGCCTCTACTGCAACGTGGACTTCTACTCGGCCTCCGCCTACCACGTGCTGGGAATCCCCACCGACCTCTTCACCCCGGTGTTCGCGGTCTCGCGCATCGCGGGCTGGACCGCCCACGTGCTGGAGCAGCTCCAGAACAACAAGCTGATCCGCCCGGAGAGCGACTACACGGGGCCCCGCGACGTGCCCTACGTCCCCCTGGACGCGCGGGGCCGGAGCGCGTCGTGATGAGCGGATTCGCCCTCTTCGTCCGAATCCTCCTCGTGCTCCTCCTGGTCCGGGTAGCGCTCCGGGCCGCGGCCTCGCTGTTCCGCCCGCGGGCCGCGGCGGGTCCGCCGGCGAAGCCGAGCCTGGAGCTCGTGCGCGACCGGGTCTGCAACACGTTCGTCCCCCAGGACCGCGCCCTCCGCGCGGTCGTGGGCGGGAAAGCGGAATACTTCTGCTCCGCCGCCTGCCGGGACCGAGCCCTCCTCCAGTCTTCGCGCGCCTCGTGAGCCAGGCGGCGCGGCTGCGGGCGGACATCGTCGAGGTCGGCCGCCGTCTCTACGCGCGCGGGCTCATCGGGGGCAACGAGGGCAACGTCTCCGCGCGCGAGGGGGACACGCTCTACATCACCCCCGCGGGCGTGTGCAAGGGCTTCCTGAGCCCCGAGCAGATCGTGACCACCGACCTCCAGGGACGGCCGACGGCGGGAGGGCGCGCCTCCACCGAGATCCTGATGCACACCGCGATCTACGAGCGCCGGGCGGACGTGGGCGCGGTCGTGCACGCCCACCCCCCCACCGCCACCGGCTTCGCGGTGGCCGGAATCCCCCTCGACCGTCCACTGGTGGCGGAGGCGGTGGTGGCGCTGGGGCCCGTCCCCCTCATTCCCTACGGCATGCCGTCCACGGCCGCGCTCGCGGAGAACGTGGGCCGCGCGATCTGCAACGCGCACGCCCTCCTCCTCGCCCACCACGGCGCGCTCGCGGTGGGCGACGGCCTCTGGCGGGCCTGGGAGCGCATGGAGACGCTGGAGCAGCTGGCGAGGGTCGCCCTCGTGGCCCGCAGCCTGGGGCGCGAGGACCCGCTGCCCGCGGTGGACGTGGCGCGGCTGGAGTCGGTACGAAGCGCCGCGGGCTACCCGCCCCCCGCGTGCGTGGACTGCCCGGCCTGCGGGGCGCAGGTACCCGTGTCCCGTGACGACCAGGTGGTCCTGACGCGGGACGAGCTGGTGCGGCTGGTGGCGGAGGCGGTGGAGCGCTTCGGTCGAGCTTGACTCTGGCCAGGCGCGGAGAGAGAGTCCTGAGCGGGAGGCAACATGGGTGAAGCGCTGGGGATGGTCGAGACGCGGGGGCTGGTGGCCATGATCGAGGCCGCCGACGCCATGGTCAAGGCGGCCAAGGTGACCCTCGTGGGCTACGAGAAGATCGGCTCCGGCTACGTGACCGCCCTCGTGAGGGGCGACGTGGCCGCGGTGAAGGCCGCGACCGACGCGGGGGCCGCCGCCGCCCGCCGGGTGGGCGAGCTCGTCTCCGTGCACGTGATCCCGCGGCCGCACACCAACCTGGAAGACGTCCTCCCGATCGGCAAGGCCGCCAAGTAGGCCCGCGGACCGAAGGGCGTGATCCTCGCGCGAGTGGTGGGCACGGTGGTGGCCACCCGGAAGGACGAGCGTCTCGTGGGTACGAAGCTGCTGGTGGTGCGTGCGCAAGACCCGCACGGCAAGGACGAGTCGAACTACCTGGTGGCGGTGGACACGGTGGACGCGGGCCTGCGCGACCGGGTGCTGATCGTTTCCGGCTCCTCCGCCCGCATGGCTTCGGGCATGAAGGACTGCCCGGTGGACGCCGCCATCGTGGGGGTGGTGGACACGGTCGAGGTGAAGGAGTAGGCGTGCTGCTGGCCCGGGTGGTCGGAACGGTGGTGGCCACGCGCAAGGACGAAGGACTGCACGGGGTCAAGCTGCTCGTGATCCAGCCCCTGCGCACCGACCGCTCCCCCGCGGGCAAGCCCCTGGTCGCGGTCGACTCGGTGGGGGCGGGAGCGGGCGAGGACGTCTTCTACGTGCGCGGGCGCGAGGCTTCGTTCCCCTTCCTCCCCGCCGAGGTCCCCGCGGACGCGGCGATCGTCGGCATCGTGGACCACTGGACCATGGCCTGATGCTGATCGCGAAGGTGGTGGGGACCGTGGTCTCGACCCAGAAGAACGCCAAGCTCGAAGGCACGAAGCTCCTGCTCGTGCAGCCCCTCGACCTCGAGGGCGCGGCCAGGGGCGGGGCGGTCCTCGCCTTCGACGTGGTGGACGCGGGCGTGGGGGACCGCGTGCTCCTCGTGCAGGACGGCAAGGCCGCCCAGACCGCCCTCGACCGCGGCGTGGCCGCAGTGGACGCGGCGGTGGTCGGGGTGGTGGACTCGGTCAGCCTGGTGGAGTGAGGTCGTGGACGACGAAAGGATCAAGCAGCTCACGGCCGAGGTGATGGCGCGCGCTCACGCCCCTCGAGCGCGGCCACGGGAGACCTCGAAAGCCGAGTGGCCGCGCTCGAGAAGGCGGTGCGCGTGGTGACTCCCGCCGTATCGGTCGCGGTGCTCGCTCTCGCCCATCCGAGCCAATCCCTTCTCGGTCCCGAAGCCCCTCCGGGCGGCCGCTGCGTGATGGAGCCGGACAAGCCGTGCGTGCAGAGCGGCATGTGCCGCACCCTCGGGCACTGAGGGGCGCCTTGCCCTAGGAGGTCCCGTGCCGCGCCCCGGCCCCTCCGGTCCCCGGTCCATCCTCCACGTCGACATGGACGCGTTCTACGCGGCCGTCGAGCAGCGCGACCGCCCGGAGCTGCGGGGCAAGCCGGTGATCGTGGGCGCGGACCCCCTGGGCGGACGGGGTCGCGGCGTCGTCTCCACCGCGTCCTACGAGGCGCGACGGTTCGGGGTGGGCAGCGCCATGCCCATCTCCCAGGCCTGGCGACTCTGCCCCAAGGGCGTCTACCTCCCCGTGGACATGGACAAGTACGCCCGCGAGTCCGAGCAGATCATGAAGGTCCTGCGCCGCTTCACCGACCTCGTGGAGCCGGTCTCCATCGACGAGGCCTTCCTGGACGTCACGGGCAGCGAGCGCGCCTTTGGCTCCGGCGAGGAGATCGCACGCCGCCTCAAGGAGGCGATCCGGCGCGGAGACGGAGCTCACCGCTTCGGTCGGAGTGGCGGCCTCCAAGCTCGTGGCCAAGGTCGCCTCCGACATGCGCAAGCCCGACGGCCTGGTCGTGGTTCCTCCGGGCACCGAAGCCGCCTTCCTTGCCCCCCTCCCCATCCGCCGTCTCTGGGGCGTGGGACCGAAGATGGAGGAGCAGCTCGCCAAGCTCGGGGTGCAGACGATCGGCGATCTCGCGGCGCTCGAGCCCTCGAAGCTCGAGCGGCGCTTCGGCACGCACGGCCACGACCTGCTGAAGCTCGCGCGCGGCCTCGACGACCGGCCGGTGGTGGCGGAGGGGGCGGAGGCCAAGAGCCTGGGCCAGGAGCACACCTACGACGCAGGACACCGCCGATCTCGAGACGGCTGCGGGCGACGCTGCTGGAGCTGGCGGACGGGGTGGCCCGGCGCCTGCGCCGCCACGGCTACCGGGCCCGCACGATCACCCTCAAGTACCGCGACGAGACCTTCCGCACGCTGACCCGGGCGGAGACGCTGGCCCGGCCCCTCGACTCCGGCAACGACCTCTTCCGCGCGGCCTGGCGCCTCTTCGAGGGCGTGCACGCCGAGCGCAAGGTGCGGCTCCTCGGGATCTACGCGTCGGGATTCGGCGCCCCCGCCGGCCAGCTCCCGCTCTTCGCGGACACGCCCTCCGCGGTGGACCAGATCCGCGACCAGGTGACGCGGCGCTTCGGGGACGAAGCCCTCACCCGCGCGAGCCTGCTCGGCCGGCGCGAGCGCCGGAACCCGTCGGACCGCCCGGAGCGGGCGCCGCGGACCCGAAGCTGACGGCTACTGCTTCGCCGGGGCCGCGACCAGGCCCCGCCGCTCCAGGAACGGCTGGATGGACGGCTCGCCCCCGGTGAAGTTCTTGAACAGCGTCATGGCCTCCTCGCTGCCTCCGCGGGAGAGGAGGGTGGCCCGGAAGCGGTCGCCGTTCTCGCGGGTGAGGCCGCCGTGGGCCTTCATCCACTCGACGCTCGCCGCGTCCAGCACCTCGCTCCAGAAGTAGGAGTAGTAGCCCGCCGAGTAGCCTCCCGCGAAGATGTGGGAGTAGTAGGTGCTGCGGTAGCGCGGCGGCACGGGCGGCGAAGTCGACGCCGTGGTCGGCGAGCGCCTTTGCCTCGAACGCGCAGCACCCCGTCCGCGCCCGGCAGCTCCGCCGGCCGTGCGCTGGTGCCAGGCCTGGTCGATCACGTTGGCGGCCACGAGCTCGGTGGTCGCGAAGCCCTGGTTGAACTTCTGGGCCGCGGTCACCTTCTCGAGGAGCTCCGGCGGGATCGGGGCGCCCGTCTGGTGGTGCTTCGCGTAGTTGCGCAGCACCTCGGGCCAGCTCATCCACATCTCGTTCACCTGCGAGGGGTACTCGACGAAGTCGCGGGGCACGCTCGTGCCCGCGAAGCGCGGGTACCGCACGTTCGAGAACATCCCGTGCAGCGCGTGTCCGAACTCGTGGAACATCGTGCGCACCTCGTCGTGGGTGAGGAGCGTGGGCTCCCCCTTCGGCGGCGGCGGCACGTTGAGGTTGTTCGCGATCACGGGCTTCGTGCCGAGGAGCGCGGACTGGGGCACGTAGGCGTTGGCCCACGCCCCGCCGTTCTTGTTGGGCCGCGCGTAGAAGTCGGCGATGAAGAGGGCGAGCGGGGAGCCGTCCTTGTCGAAGACGTCGAACACGCGCACGCTCGGCTCGTATACGGGCAGGTCCTTCCGCTCCTTGAAGGTCAGCCCGTAGAGCCGGCCCGCGGCGTAGAAGACGCCGTCGTTCAAGACGCGATTCAGCTCGAAGTAGGGCCGGAGCTGCGACTCGTCGAAGGCGTAGCGGGCCTTGCGCACCTTCTCCGCGTAGTACGCCCAGTCCCAGGACGCGACCTTGAAGCCGCCCCCCTCCGCGTCCACCGCCTTCTGCATCTCCGCGGCCTCGCTTCGCGCGTTCGCCACCGCCGGGGGCCCGATCTGGGCGAGCAGCTTGTTCACGACCTCCACGCTGCCCGCGGTCTGCTCTTCCAGCTGATAGGCGGCGTGATTCGGGTAGCCGAGGAGCGCGGCCCGCTCCGCGCGCAGCCTCGCGATGCGGCTGGCGGTCTCGCGGTTGTCGAATTCGCCCCCCTGGCTGCCGCGGGCGAGCGACGCCGTCATTACCCTCTCCCGCAGGGCCCGGCTCTCGAGCGAGGCGAGCGGGGGTTGCCCGGTGGTGTTGGTCAGGCGGACGAGGAGCTTGCCTTCGTGGCCCGCGGCCTTGGCGGCGGCGGCGGCGGCGGCGATCTCCGCCTCGCTCAGCCCCTTGAGCTCTTCCCGCCCGTCCACGAGCACGGCGGAAGCGGCGACCTCCTTGAGGACGTTCTGGTTGAACGTTGCCTGCAGGGTCGCGAGCTCGGTGTTGAGCGCCTTCAGCTTCTCCTTGTCCGCGTCGGAGAGCTTCGCCCCCGCGCGCACGAAGTCCCGGTAGTAGCGCCAGAGGAGCCGCTTCGACTCGGGGTCGAGGCCCAGCTCCTCGCGCTTCTCGTAGAGCGCGGCCACCCGCGCGAAGAGGGCGGGGTCGAGCGTGATCGCGTCGGCGTGGGCGGCGAGCCGGGGCGCCATCTCCCGCTGCACCTGCTGCATCTCGGGGTTCGTATTCGCGCCGTTCAAGCCGAAGAAGACGCGGCTCGTGCGCGCGAGCGTCTGGCCCCCCCTCTCCATCGCGACCACGGTGTTCTCGAACGTGGGTTTCTCGGGGTTTCCGGCGATCGCCGTGATCTCCCGGCGCTGCTCGGCCATGCCCCGCTCGAAGGCGGGCAGGAAGTGCTCGTTCTTGATGGCGTCGAAGCGCGGGTAGTGGAAGGGGAGGGAGCTTTCGGTCAGGAGCGGGTTGTCGTCGGTCATGGGCTTGTCCGGGGCCGGCGGGCCCGCCGCGGCGGTCGAGACGCCGAGACACAGGGCCGCGGGCAGGATCAGGTTCAGCGAAGAAAAGGCGTAGTGAGTCATGACACCGAGAGTATCGCCCGAGAGATACCCGGTCAGGAAGCGAAGCCCAGGCGCCCTCCACCGAGCGCACGGGCCCGACAACCGCCTTCCCGGAGGATCGCCACTCTCACCTCACCCCCCGGAGACACCGGGGGCGCCCGGGATTATGCTCTCGGACCGGGAGGGTCGCGAGGCGTGACCGATCGCAAGTCGCTGGGAATCGAGGCCACGAACCAGGCCTACGCCCGCTACGACCAGGTAGTGAAGAAGCAGGAGTACCACCTGGCGGAGGGCCGGCACGCCGAGGATTTCGACGAGGGCTACCTCATCCGGACCTGCGACCTCGGCCGCTTCCTCCAGGGGAGCGAGGACGACAAGGCGGCCTTCGCCCAAGAGCTGGGGGCAGCCCTCCACGAGATCGGCTTCGCGATCCTCGAGGGCCACGGCATCGACCCTCGTCTCTACGAGGAGGCGGAGGCGCGCGTGGCCGAGCTCTTCACCGCCCTGCCTCTCGAGGAAAGACTCCGCTTCCGCGCCCATCGCCACGGCTCGGTCAACCAGGGCTACTTCCCGATCAAGGAGACGAGCGACATCCATCCCGACCTCGTCGAGGGCTGGGTCTTCTGCCGGCGGGCCTTCGATCTCGACGGCGACCGCGCCTTCCGCGCCGACGATTTCTGGCCGCGGCCGGAGATGGAAGCGTTCTTCCGGCGGCTCTGCCTGGCCCAGGAAGCGCTCTTCCTCCCGGTGATGCAGAGCCTCCTGCGCTACCTGAGCTGCGATCCGCACCTCTACGACCGGAAGCTGGCCGGCACCAACTTCGGCCTGCGCCTCAACTACTACCCGCCCGTCCCCGCCGCCGATGAGACCTCGGGAGCCGGGCGCATGCTCGGCCACGAGGACGTCGACCTCTTCACCTTCCTTCCCGCCCCGCGCGTCGAGGGCCTGCAGGTGCTGAACCGGGCGAACATGAAGTGGATCCGCCTGAGCGCGCCGCCGGGCACGATCATCCTGAACACCGGCGACTACGTGCAGAGGATCAGCAACGACGTCCTGCCCTCCACCACCCATCGCGTGAGCCTCCCCCGCGATCCCGCGCTGCGCGGGCAGGGGCGCGTCTCGTTCCCCATGGCCGTCTACCTCTGGGAGGACGAGGTGCTCGAGGTCCTGCCCGGCCTGGGGCCGCCCCGGTACGAGCCGGTGAAGGCCGTCGTCTTCCACACGCGGACCACGAGCAAGTACTACGGCGACGACTACGCGGTCACCGAATGAGGTGGCTGACCCACTACGATCCGGGGGTACCGCACTCGCTCGCCCCCTATCCGGACAAGACCCTGCTCGACGTGTCGGCGGAGACCGCGCGTGCGCGCCCCACCCATCCCGTCCTCTACTTCAAGGGCCAGCCCCTCGCCGCCCACGCCCTCGAGCGGCTCTCCGACGCGTTCGCGGCCGCGCTCGTGGCCATGGGTGTGAAGAAGGGCGACCGCCTGGGCCTGATCCTACCCAACTGCCCGCAGTTCCTGATCGCGCAGTTTGGGGCCTGGAAGGCGGGCGCCGTGGTCGTCCCCCTGAACCCGATCTACGGCGAAGAAGAGCTCGTGCGTCCCCTCGTCTCCTGCCAGGTCGAGACCGTCCTCGTGCTCACACCCTTCTACGAGCGCCTGAAGAAGGTCCAGACCCGCACGCCGGTCCGCCGCGTGATCGTCACCGGCATCAAGGAGTACCTGCCCGGGCCGCTCCGTCTGCTTTTCACGCTCTTCAAGGAGGGGAGGGACGGCCACCGGATCCGCCCACGCTACGGGGATCTCCGGCTGCAGGAGCTGCTCGCCTCGCACGCCTCGTCTCCGCGACCCGGGGTGGACGTGCGACCCGACGATCCCGCGTTCATCCTGCTGAGCGGAGGGACGACGGGCACGCCCAAGGGAGTGATCGCTCCTCACCGGTCGCTCGTCATCACCGGCCTGCAGACCCGGGCGTGGTACGGAGAGGGCCTCGGCGAGTGGGAGGACCGCGTGCTCCTGCCTCTCCCCCTCTTCCACGCTTTCGGATGCGTGGCCGCCCAGGGCCTCGCCCTGGTGGCTCACCTGCCCCTCGTCCTCGTCCCCAACCCGCGCGACCTCGACGACCTGGTGGCGACGATCCGCCGGCACCGCCCCGCCTTCTTCGTCGGCGTGCCCACTCTCTACAACGCGCTGCTCGAGCACCGCGACGTGAAGGCGGGCCGCGCCGACTTCCGGTCCATGAAGCTCTGCGTGTCGGGGGCCGCACCACTCCTCGGGGAGACGCGCCGGCGCTTCGAGACCCTGACCGGCGGGCGCCTCGTGGAAGGCTACTCGATGACGGAGGCCCTCATCGCAGGAGCCATCGGCCCCGTCCGCGGCCCGGGCAAGCCGGGCGCGGTGGGCCTTCCCCTTCCCGACGTGGAGATGAAGATCGTGGACGCGGAGACCGCGCGCGAGCTTCCCGACGGCGAGGTGGGCGAGATCCTCATCCGCGCTCCCCAGCTGATGCCGGGATACTGGAACGCGCCGGAGGAGACCGCGGACGCGCTGCGCTCGCGCAGCGACGGCGGCGGCCCCTGGCTCCACAGCGGCGACCTCGGGTACCTCGACGACGACGGCTACCTCTTCCTCGTCGACCGCAAGAAGGACCTGATCAAGATGAGCGGCCTCCAGGTCTGGCCGCGCGAGATCGAGGAGGCGTTGGCCCGGCACCCCGCGGTGTCCGATGTGGGGGTGGCGGGCGTGCCCGATCCCGTGAAGGGTGAGGTGGCCAAGGCCTGGGTCGTGCTCCGGCCGGGGGCGACCGCCACCGAGGAAGAGCTGCGCGCCTTCTGCAAGAGCCAGCTCGCGCCCTTCAAGGCGCCCGCGCGCATCGAGTTCCGGCGCGAGCTGCCGAAGTCGATGGTGGGCAAGGTGCTGCGCCGCGTGCTCGCGGAGCAGGACCGCGCGGCGTGGGGAGCCGCCTGAGGCGAGATGCCGTGAAGCGCTCGGTCCTCCTCGCCGCGATCGTCCTGCTGTTCCCCGCGGAGGGGAGGCCGAAGGAGTCCGCGCTCGCGCCCCTGGAAGCGGCGGTGGCGTCGCTCGAGACCGTGGTCCGCTTCGACGAGGTCGCGATCTCGCCCGACGGCACGCGCGTGGCCTGGGTCCAGCGGGCGCCGCGGTCCTCCGTTTTCGTAGCGGGCGTGGGCTCGGGGGCGGCCGCGCGCCGGCTCGGGGATGAAGGAGCGAGCGCGACCGCCGTCGCCTGGTCTCCCGACGGCACTCGCCTCGCCTTCCTCTCCGACGCGGCGAAGCCCGGCCAGAAGCAGCTCCTTGTCGCGTCGGCGAGCGGGGGCTCCCCGCGGCGACTCACGCACCTCACCGGCTTCGTCTCCACGCCGCGATGGTCGCCGGACGGGACCGCGGTCGCGATCCTCTTCATCGAGAACGCGCGGGCGGCGGCGGGACCCCTGGCGTCGAAGAAGCCGGAGACGGGCGTCGTGGGCGAGCAGTTCGACGTCCAGCGCCTCGCGGTGGTGGATGCGGCGGACGGAAGCGTGCGCTTCGCGTCGCCCCCGGACCTCAACGTCTACGAGTACGACTGGGCGCCGGACGGGAAGCGCTTCGTGGTCACCGCCGCCCCCCCTCCCGCCGACAACAACTGGTACGTGGCGGAGCTGCTGACGATCGATGCCGCCACCCGCCGCACGACGCGCCTCCTCAAGCCGGAGATGCAGATGGCGCTTCCGCGATGGTCGCCCGACGGTGGCTCGATCGCGTTCGTGGGCGGCCTCATGAGCGACGAGCCCGTTCCCGGCGGCGACGTGTTCCTCGTCCCCGCGAGCGGAGGCGAAGCCCGAAACCTCACGCCGGGGCTCCCCGCCTCCGCGAGCGGTCTTGTCTGGCGGCTCGACTCCAAACAGCTCGTCGTCGCCGCCTACCACGACGGGGGCGGCCGCATCTCGACCGTCGACGTCGCGGGGGGAAGCGTCACCACCCTCTGGACCGGAGCAGAGACGGTGTCCGCGAACGGCCGCGGCTTCGGGCTCTCGATGGCCCGCGACGGGATGACGAGCGCGATCATCCGTCATTCCTACGACCGCGCCCCCGAGGTCTGGGTGGGACCGATCGGCGCGTGGAAGCCCGTGACGCGGGTCAACGGAGGCGCACGACGTGCCTGGGGCGACGCCACCGCCGTGCGCTGGGAGAACGAGGGGCGGAAGCTCCAGGGCTGGCTCGTCCGGCCCGCTCGGTCCGCGGGAGGGCGCCACCCGATGGTGGTCGACGTGCACGGCGGCCCCGCGGGCGCGCGCAGCCCCCACTGGCCGCAGTACGACTCGAGCGTGGTGCTGGCCAGCCTCGGGTACTACGTGTTCTCACCGAACGCGCGGGGCAGCCTGGGCTGGGGGGAGGATTTCACGCGGGCCAACGTGCGCGACCTGGGCGGCGGCGACTTCCGGGACATCCTCTCCGGGGTGGACGCGGTCCTCCGTACGAATCCCGTGGACGGAGATCGCCTGGCCGTCATGGGGGGGAGCTACGGGGGCTTCATGACGTTATGGGCGGTCACGCAGACCCGGCGCTTCCGCGCGGCGGTGGCGGACGCCCCCATCTCCAACTGGCAGAGCTACTGGGGACAGAACGGCATCGAGCAGTGGATGCTCCCGTACTTCGGGGCCACCGTCTACGACGATCCCGCGGTGTACGCCCGGAGCTCGCCCATCCACTTCGTGAAGAACGTGGCGACGCCCACCCTCCTGCTCGTGGGCGAGGGCGACATCGAGTGCCCGCCTCCGCAGTCTCACGAGTTCTGGCGGGCCCTCCGCCGGCTCGGAGTGCCCAGCGAGCTCGTGGTCTACCCCGACGAAGGCCACGGCTTCGTGCGCCCCGACAACCGCCGCGACGCGCTGCGGCGACGGGCGGCTTGGCTGGCCAAGTACCTGGGCGGCGATGTCGCTGACTAGGGAGGCGCGAGCATGTGGAGGCGGGAGGGTGTGTGCAATGTACTAGTACATTGTTACAATCCGAGGCGACCGTCATGCCCACCCCGGTGTCGCCGACCCTGCCCGCACCGGGGCGGCGATTGACGCGGCGGCGGACCGCGGCGTAGGCTCGCCCGTCCCATGGGTCCGATCGGCCGGCATCCCGACAAGGAGCCGCCCAAGGCGGTGACCGCGCTCGCCGAGCAGGCCGACTCCGACGGCGGCCACGTGCTCGCGATCTACCAGGAGCCGATCGGCGACCGCTGGCAGATCTTCGTCCTGCTTCCCCTGGAGCGCGTGGAGCCCACGCCCTACCAGCGCGATCTCTCCCCCACCCACGCCAAGCGGCTGGCCGACGTGGTCAAGAGGATCGACCGATTCGTGGACCCGATCGTCGCGGTCTCCCCCAAGCCGGGCGTCTACTGGACGCCGAACGGCCACCATCGCCTGTCCGCCCTCCAGAAGCTCAAGGCCAAATTCGTCCCCGCCATCCTCATTCCCGAGGCAGAGGTGGCCTTTCAGATCCTGGCCCTGAACACGGAGAAGGCGCACAACCTCAAGGAGAAGTCCCTCGAGGTGATCCGCATGTACCGCGGGCTCGCGGAGGACCAGCCGAAGACCGGGGAAGAGGACTGGGCCTTCCAGTTCGAGGCCCCGCACTTCATCACCCTCGGCCTCCTCTACGAGGAGAACAAGCGGTTCGCGGGCGGGGCCTTCGCGCCCATCCTGAGGCGCGTGGACAAGTTCCTGAAGGGGAAGCTGCCCGACACCCTGGACGAGAGGAAGGAGCGCGCGGAGAAGGTGAAGGCGGCGGACGAGGCGCTCGTGAAGGCGGTGGCCGAGCTCAAGAAGCGCGGGATCAGCCACCCCTACGTCAAGAACTACGTGCTCGCCCGCACCACCCCCCTGAGCCGGGCCCGCAAGACCCTGCCTTCCTTCGACCAGACTTTCACCCGCCTCGTGGCCGCCATCAAGGGGTTCGACCTCAGCAAGGTGCGCTACCAGGACGTGCAGCGCGCCGCTGTCTTCATCGCCCCCGCCGGGGACTAGGCCGACCCCATCCACCGGGCCCGAGCCACCCGAGGATCAAGAACGCGCTACCTTGGAGGCGGCGTGAGCAGTCTCGCGAGGCAAGCGGTACTCGGATTTGCAAAGCTCGCCGGCGGCCTGGGGATCCTGCTCTTCGCTCTTCCGGGGACGCTGGGTTTCTGGCAGGCTTGGCTCTACCTGGCCCTCTTCCTGGGTTCCTCGGCGGCGATCACCGTGTACTTGTGGAAGCACGACCGGAAGCTCCTCGAGCGCCGGGTGCACGCCGGGCCGGGGGCCGAGAAGGCAGGGCGTCAGAAGGTCATACAGCTCTTCGCCGCCATCGCCTTCATCGGTGCGCTCGTGGTTCCCTCGCTTGACCATCGCTTCGAATGGTCCGAGGTCCCGCTTGCCACTGTGTTTGCGGGCGACGTGTTGGTGGCGCTCGGGTTCTACATCTTCTTCGCTGTCTTCAGGGTAAACACGTTCGCCGCCGCCACCATCGAAGTGGCAATTGATCAGAGAGTCGTATCCTCAGGCCCCTACGCGATCGTTCGGCATCCGCTGTACGCAGGAGCCCTTGTGATGCTCTTGGGTACACCCCTGGCGCTCGGGTCCTGGTGGGGACTTCTCGGGTTGATACCGATCACGCTCACGATCGTCTGGCGCCTCCTCGAAGAGGAGAAGTTCCTTTCCGAGCACCTGCCGGGGTATGCGGAGTACAAGAAGAGGGTACGGTACCGCCTCTTGCCGTTCGTGTGGTGAGCTTCAGTAGCGATACCGGTCGCTCTTGTAGGGGCCGTCGACGCTCACGCCGATGTAGGCGGCCTGCTTCGCGGATGAGCCGGGTCAGCTTCACCCCGAGCTTGTCCAGGTGCAGGCGGGCCACCTTCTCGTCCAGGTGCTTGGGCAGCACGTAGACCTTCTTCTCGTAGCTCGCGCGGTTCGCGGCCAGCTCGATCTGGGCGATGACCTGGTTGGTGAAGCTGTTCGACATCACGAAGCTCGGATGGCCGGTGGCGCAGCCCAGGTTCAGCAGCCGTCCCTCGGCCAGGACCAGGACGCTGTGGCCGTCCGGGAAGGTCCACATGGTCGTACTGCGGCTTGATGTTGATCTTCTTGACGCCCGGGAACTTCTTGAGGCCGTCCATGTCGATCTCGTTGTCGAAGTGGCCGATGTTGCCGACGATGGCCTTGTCCTTCATCCGCGCCATGTGCTCGACGGTGATGATCGTCGGCGTTGCCGGTGGCGGTGACGAAGATGTCGGCGCGTCGCGACCACGTCCTCCAGGGTGAGCACCTGGTAGCCTTCCATGGCCGCCTGCAGCGCGCAGATCGGATCGATCTCGGTGATCGATCACCCGGGCGCCCTGGCCCTTGCAGGGACTGGGCGCAGCCCTTGCCCACGTCGCCGTAGCCGCAGACCACCGCGACCTTGCCCGCGAGCATCACGTCGGTGGCGCGCATGAGGCCGTCCACCAGCGAGTGGCGGCAGCCGTAGAGGTTGTCGAACTTGCTCTTGGTGACGCTGTCGTTGACGTTGATGGCGGGGAAGAGGAGCGTGCCGTGCCTTCTCCATCTCGTAGAGGCGGTGCACGCCGGTGGTCGTCTCCTCGCTCACGCCCTTGCACTCGCGCGGCCACCTTCTGCCACCGCGCCGGGTCCTCCTTCTGGAGCCGGGCCAGCAGGCGCAGCACGATCGGCGAACTCCTCGCTCTCCGCGGTCGCGGGCGTCGGGCACCTTGCCCGCCTTCTCGAACTCGACGCCCTTGTGGATGAGCAGGGTGGCGTCGCCGCCGTCGTCCACGATCTGGGTGGGGCCCCGGCCGTCGCCGAAGTCGAGGGCCCGCGCGGTGAAGTCCCAGTACTCCTCGAGCGTCTCGCCCTTCCAGGCGAAGACGGGCACGCCCTGCGGCTTCTCCGGCGTCCCCTCCGGGCCCACCACCACCGCGGCCGCCGCGTGGTCCTGGGTGGAGAAGATGTTGCACGACGCCCAGCGCACGTCGGCGCCCAGCGCCTTCAGGGTCTCGATGAGGACCGCGGTCTGGATGGTCATGTGGAGGCTGCCGGTGATCCGCTGGCCCTTCAGCGGCTGCTTCTGGGCGTACTCCCGGCGAACCGCCATGAGGCCGGGCATCTCCTGCTCCGCGAGCAGGATCTCCTTGCGCCCCCACTCGGCGAGCTTGAGGTCGGCCACGCGGTGCTCGAGGGACGCCTTCGCCTTCTTGGGTACGGTCGTCGTCGTCGTCATTGCATTCTCCTCATCGACTGGTTTTCTGGCTTGTTGTCGGTCCTTCCGTGTCGAGCGGCCGCTCCGCGACGGCGACGAAGAGCGCGGGGCCGGTGGCCCCGGGCTCCGGAGGCCGCTCGCGGAAGGAACGAAGAACGAGACCCGCGCCAAGGGCGCGGGTGGCGAGGTCCTCGCGGTCGAAGCCCAGCCACTGCTGCCCCATCCGCTCCCGGAAGTGCTCGTGGTCGTGGGGCAGCAGGTCCACGACCACCCCCCGTCCGCCGGGACGCAGCACCCGCGCCATCTCCGCCAGAACCGGGGCGGGGTCGGGCACGTAGCTCAGCCCGAGCACGAGGAGGGCGGCGTCGCACACGGCGTGGGCCAGCGGCAGCGCCTCCAGGCGCCCCTGGTGCAGCTCCACGTTGCCGAGCGCACCGGTGCGCGCGCCGGGCGGCGCGGAGCATGGCCGCGGACTGGTCGACGCCGATCACGCGCGCGACGTGCGGGGCGAGGGCTACGCTCAGCGGACCCGTTCCGCACCCGAGGTCGGCGACCACCCAGTGGGAAGGAAGGAGGGCGAGAAGCGCTTCTTGCGTGAAGACGGAGCCATAGAGCTCCGACCGAAGCCGCTCCCACTGGCCGGCGGCCCCCGCGAAGAACGCTTCGGCCTCGCGGGCGCGATCGCGAAGCCGACGGGAGAGCCGAAGCTCGTCCTGGCGCAGGGTGGCCCAGGCCGCGGTCTCTTCGCGCGCGAGCGCCCAGAGCCTCCGGGCCGGAGCTTCCAGCGTGGCCATGCGGTAGAGGTTGGCGGCGCCCCGCGCCCGGCTCCGCAGCCAGCCCTGGTCGGCCAGGGTCTTGAGGTGCCGGCTCACGGTCGACTGGGGGAGCTGGAGCACGTCCACGAGCTCGGCCACCCCCAGCTCGTGCTTCTCCAGCAGGTGGAGGAGGCGCAGCCGGGTGGGGTCGGAGAGCCCGCCCATGCGCGTGAGCAGGGAATCGGGACGGGAGGCGGTCGCGATCATCTCTTAAGCCGGATGATAGGATAGTCACTCCCGAGGCCGGAGTCAAGCCGGGCTTGGGGAAAGCGCCGGACGGGTGGCTAGCGGGGCTTCTTGACGTTGAGGGTGAGTCGGAGGTTGAGGCTGACCTTCGTCGTCCCGGGCTCGAGCGCGATCTCGATCGGCACCGAGACCTGGGTCTCCCCCGGCCCGACCTCGACCTTGACGTCCACGGGCCGGGAGGAATTCCCGGAGGGGACGACGCGCGGAACCGGCGGCTCGGTGCGGGCGCCGGGAACGGGAGGAGCGGGGCGGGAAGCGATGGCGGCGGCGGCGGCCGCGCGGGCGGGAGCGGCCGCGGGCTTCGGCGGAGGGGGAGCCACCACCGGGGGCACGAGGTCGTCGAGGCCGGGGAGCGAAGCCGAGTCGAGGGAGATCTCCTCGACCTCTTCCTCTTCCTCCTCGATCTCCTCCAGGTTCAAGTCGAACTCGGAGGACGCGTGGTTCGCGATCCGGCGCCGCAGGTCGTCGGCCTCGTTGCGGCTGGACACCATCGTGGCGTCGACCTTCTTCGCGCCACGGGCGACGGGGAAGACCGGCACTTCGTCCTGCTCCAGGACGATGTCCGGGGGCTCGGTCTCCAGCCCGGGGTTGTCGAGGTCCAGGTGCTCGAGCAGGTCCTCGGGGGCCTGGGCGGCCACGGGCGGAATCGTGGCCGTGGGCTTCTTGGCGCGGGGCGGCGGGGGCGGCGCGTTCGCCCGGGGAGGAGCGGCCGCGCGCACGGGCGCCGCCGCCTTGGCCGGCGCGGGCGGCACCGGGCCGGGGGCGCCCGGCCCCACCGGAGCCCCCTCCCCGTACTTCACGGAGAGCGACTTGAACACGAGCTTGGTCACGCCCTTCAGCGTCTCCTCCACCCCCACGCCCTTGAGGGCGATCGCCTCGTAGAACGGGTGGTTCCGCGGGTTCAGCCGCTCGTTCATGATCTCGATGGGCAGGGCGTTGGGGAGGTCGCGCTTGTTGAACTGGAACACGACGGGGATCTCGTCGGGATCGATCTCGTTCGCTTCCAGGTTCTGACGCAGGTTCTCGTAGCTCTCGAGGTTCGCGTCGAGCATGGCTTCCTGCGAGTCGCACACGAAGACCACGCAGTCCGCCCCCTTCAAGACCATCCGCCGGGTCGCGTTGTAGAACACCTGGCCGGGCACGGTGTAGAGCTGGATCCGGGTGCGCATGCCGCGGATTGTGCCGATCTCGATGGGCAGGAAATCGAAGAACAGCGTGCGGTCCGTCTCCGTGGCCAGCGAGAGCATCTTGCCCTTGTTCTTGATGGGCAGCTTCTCGTGGATCCAGTGGAGGTTGGTCGTCTTCCCGCAGAGCCCGGGGCCGTAGTACACGACCTTGGCAGTGAGCTCCTTGGTCGAGTAGTTGAAGAGGACCATGGACTTCCGGGCATTCTAGGCCCCGGGGAGAGTCGAATCAACAGACGGGCATCTTGGATAGAATGGGCCCGGAGGCCCTCATGATCTGCGCGGCGCTCGCCCTTGCCCTCGTCCAGTCTCCCGCCCCCTCCCCCAGCGCGGCCGCCCCGTCGCCCCGGCCCGAGCCGAGCGGGCCCACGATCGTGATCACCACCTCGCTGGGCACGATCAAGGCGGTGCTGAACAAGGAGCAGTCCCCGATCACCGTCGACAACTTCCTCAAGTACGTCCACGCCGGCTTCTACGACGGCACGATCTTCCACCGGGTGATGCCGGGCTTCATGATCCAGGGCGGCGGCATGACCCCGGACATGCAGGAGAAGCCCACGCGGCCCCCCATCCGCAACGAAGCCAAGAACGGCCTCCGCAACTCGCGGGGCACCCTCGCCATGGCCCGCACCGGCGACCCCAACAGCGCCACCTCCCAGTTCTTCATCAACGTGAAGGACAACCACCGCCTCGACTTCGGCATCGGGGGCGCCGGCTACGCCGTCTTCGGCGAGGTCGTGGAAGGAATGGACGTGGTGGACAAGATCGTGGGAGTGGCCACGAGCTCGAAGGGCCCCCACGAGAACGTGCCCACGACCCCCGTCCTCATCCGGAGCATCCGGGAGGTGGGAGGGGAAGCGTCGGCTTCGCCCCGGCCCAGCCCCCCTCCCCGCCCGGCCGCATCCCCATCCCCGAGCGCGAGCCCCCGGCCCCGCGCGGTCAAGAAGCCCTGAGCATGCCCCCGCTCGATCGGGACGAAGCCGTCGCCGCCCTCACCGCGTTCCACGACCGGCTCGAGCAAGCCGAGGAGAAGGGTCTCACCGCGTTCGAGCAGGCGTTCCACAACCCGCCTCCGGAGGTCGTGGGCGTGCACGAGATCGACCTCGAGCACAAGGTGACGCGGGTGAGCCGTCATGAGCTGAGCGTCCTCGGCTACACCGAAGCCCAGATGGTCGGTCATCCCGTCTGGGAGTTCATCGTGATGAAAGAAGCGGCTCAGCGCTCCATCGACCAGAAATTCAAGGGGAAGAAGGAGCTCAAGCCCTTCGCCCGGACCTTCCGCCGTGCGGACGGCCAGAAGCTCTCGATGCTCCTCCTCGACCGGCACCTGCTGGACAAGGCCGGCCAGCTCGTGGGGATCCGGACGGTGCTGGCCGAGGTGAAGCTCCTCGAGTAGCTAGAGCTCCTTGAAGCTCTTGACGAGCTCGTCCGCCTTGGCGGCATCGAGCTTGAGCACCGCCGCGTCGCCGGCCCGGCGGGCATAGACGGTCCCGTCCTTCCTGCCGATCTCCACGGTCGATTCGCCCTTCCCCGACGCGAGGCGGATCGCAATCTTGAGCACGGGGGCGTCGAGGCCGTAGGTGCTCGCGTCCTTCGGCTGATCCACGAAGTCCTGCACCTCGACCCCACCCAGCTTGAAGAGGGCGTCCTCGACCTTGGTCGTCTCCAGGTCCTTGGCCTCCGGCTGCGTCCGCTTCCATTGCGGCTTGTCCAGGCCGTCCTTGTCCTTGGTGGTGGTCTTGGCGTAGACGCGCTTCGTCTGTCCCTCCACCACGTCGAAGCCTTCCACCTCGTAGGTGGCGACCTCGAGCAGGCGGTTGGCGCGCAGATCCTTGAGGCCCTTGCCGAGCTGCTCGTCGAGGGCGGCGGGGATGACCGCCACCAGCGAGGAACCGGCGGGGCGCGCGTAGAGCTTCTTCTCCCCGGGGGCGGCCTTCCCGATCTCGAGCACCTTGGCCCCGCCGCTGCCGAGGCCGAGGCTCAGGATCCGCGCGGGCTTGTCCAGACCGAACGGCTTCAGGTCCTTCGCATCCTCCTCCGCCACCGAGTCCATGCGGAGACCCTCGACCGTCCCCAGAAGGCCGTCCACGGACCATCGGCCGGCCCGGGTCGCAAGCGGCCTGGTGAAGGCCCATTCGCCCTTGTCGTCCTTGGCCAGGGCATAAGCGGCGCCTTCGCCCGTCACCTCCAGGGTCTTGACGTCGTCTCGCTTCAGGTGGAGCAGGTCCCGGTCACGCAGGTCGAAGGGCTTCTTGTCGAGCGAGCTCTCCACGTAGGAGGCGATGGTGAAGACGCGGGTCTTGTCGGGGGTCTTCGCGTAGACCCCGCTCCCGTCGGCGAGCTTGCTCCCGAGCTCGAGGCGCAAGGGCGCCCCCCCCCCGTCCACTGTCGCGGCCACCGCGATCCGCGGCTTGTCCAGGCCGAACTCGGAGAGCGACGTCGCGTTCTCCACCACGACCTCGTCGACCTGCAGGGTCTCCAGCGACCCCACGAGCGAGTCGACCGCGGTCGTGTCCGCGGGGGCAGCGAAGGGGGCGGCGATCTTCCAAGCCGCTCCGTCCCTGACCAGCCGGATGGGGTCGCTCCCCGCGGGGCTGATCGTGACCTCCTTGACCTTGGCCTTGTCCAGGACGAATACCTTCTCCTTCGGCTTGTCGTCGCCCTTGGGCTCACCCTTCGACTCGACGAAGTAGATGTAGGCGCCGAGGCCAGCCAGGATGAGCACGGCCGCGTAGGTCCTCCAGAACTGCGGGAGCTTCATGGTCCTACTGCCGCCGCCGCCACCAGGTAATGGCGCCGAGGACGACGAAGAGACCGGGGATGAGCCCGAGCGCCACGATGGCGACGTTTTGCTGCTGAACGCGCGTGAGGAAAAGCCGCTGGTCCTCGGGCTCCCGCGGCCGGATGGAGATCATGTCCGCGTCCTCGGAAAGCCAGGCCACGACGTTCAGGAAGAAGTCCTGGTTGCCCTGGAAGCCGAGCAGCGAGTTGCTCGCCCAGTCGGTGTCGCCGAACACGGCGACCCGACCCTCCGGCGGCTTGGGCGGCTCCTCCCCTCCGGGCGAGGGAGAGGGTGACGGTGTGGGCGAAGGCTTGCGGAAGGTGACCACCGTGCCCAGCGTGATCGGGCCCTTGCGGTCCTTCTTCTCGTCGAACTCGAGCGTGCCCCCGAGCTTCAGGTCCGTCTCCGCCCACGACTGGGCCGATGTCTGGACGAGGTCCTGGGCGGCGACACCTTCCTTCGTCTCCTTGCCCGCCTGCGCGCTGCGCGCCATGTGGAAGAGGGTCATGAGCTTGAAGTTCCGCGTGATCTCGTGGTACGGGTACTCGGCCGCGATGGGGGTCAGCTCGCCGGCGCCGAAGAGCTGGCCCATGCCCGAGACGTCCACGACCACGTCCTTCCCCAGCTCGACGTTCCATTCGCTGGCGAGGCCGTCCAGGTTCGGATAGGCGTCCTTCAGCTCCGGCTCGACCATGAGCAAGGCCTTGCCCCCGTCCTTCACGAAGGAGCGGACGGCTTCGACGGCTTCGGGCAGGAGGTCCTTCTCCGGGCCCGCCACCAGGACCACCGTGCACTCCGACGGGACCTTCTTCTCCCGCAGCAGCAGCACGTCCTTGACGTCGTACTGGCTCTTGGTGAGGGCGCCCTTGGCTCCGGAGAAGCCGCGGTCGCCGGTGTCCTCCGCGGAGCGCTCGCCCTCCCCCGTGGCCAGGCAGACCGTCTTCTTGCCCTCGCGGGTGATCTTGATGAGCGCGTTGGTGAGGTCCTGCTCGGAGTCGCTGGAGATCCTCTCCTTCTTGTCCCCGCGCTCCACGATCAGGATGGGCCAGGGCCCGCGCACGTCCGCGAGCTGGGCTTTCGCCGGGCTCACCACCGGGTCCACGTACTCGACCTTCAGCTTGTCGGAGAGGGCCTGGTACTCCTTCAGGCGGTCCTGGCCCCGCGCCATGTCGCGGCCGCGCTGGAAGTACGTGATCTTCACGTCCTGCTTGAGGCCGGAGACCACCTTCCTCGTCTGGTCGGAGAGGCTGTAGCGCTGGTTCTTGGTGAGGTCCCAGCGCTTGGGGTTGCGGGCTACCAGGTAGTTGAGAGCACTCAGGATGCCCAACACGACCAGTACGATCACGAACGTGTTGCTGCCGTACTTGATCTGGCGGCGGCCGAGACGGCCGGCCACGTCCTCCCAGCGCAGGATCAGGTGGACGAGGATGAGGGCCGCGCCCGCGATGAGCCAGGGCCGGAGGCCCCCGGGCAGGGTCTTGCCCGCGCGCTCCCAGAACGCGGCTCCCACCACGACGAGAAGGCCGACGGGAGCGAGAAAGTCGATGAGCTTCTTCAGGGCGTTCATGCGCGTCAGGCCCTCCACCGCTGGCTTTCCACCGATTGCTGGGCGAGGAAGAGCCCGAAAGCAATGAAGCTCAAGTAGAAGACGATGTCCTTGAGGTCGATGACCCCCTTGGCCAGGTCGTCCATGTGCGTGGTGACGCCCAGGTAGGCGAAGGCCTTCTTGATGTCACCGGCCATGGGGTCGTCAAGCCAGCCCAGCGTCCAGATCCCCAGGAAGAGGCAGAAGGACAGGATGCCGGCCACGATCTGGTTGGGGGTGAGGGTGGAGAGAAATTCGCCGAGGGCGATGAAGCAGCAGCCGAGCAGGAAGAGGGCGAGCGCACCCGTGACGATGGGCTTCCACTCCGGGGCCGGGGAGGCGTAGGTGAACAGGAGCGCCACGTTCAGGAGGCCGGCGAGGATCATCAGGGCGAAAAGGCCGGCCGCGGCCACGAACTTCCCGAGCACGATCTGCCAGTCGGTGAGGGGCGAGGTGGCGAGCAGCTCCATCGTCCCCTGCTGCTTCTCCTCCGCGAACAGGCGCATGGTGAGCATGGGGGTGACGAAGAGCGCCACCACCGCCATGTTCTGGACCACGGGGCGGATCAGGTACTCGTTGATCGAGATCTTGGGCCCTCCGCCGAACTCCATCCCCTGCTGGGCCATGCGCATGGACTGCTCGAGGAAGAAGGAGAGGGCGAAGGCGAAGAAAGCCCCGAAGAGGAAGGTCCAGGCGAAGAGGGCGACCCAGGCGATGGGGCTGCCGAAGTAGTGCCGCCACTCCTTCTCCGCGATGGCGCCGATGTTCTTGAGGGCGATCACGCGCTCACCTCCGTCGTCGGGGGCGCCGGCTCCGCGGCGCTGTCCGTGGTGGTCAGGTGCAGGAAGATCTCCTCCAGGCTCATCCCCGCCTGCTGCAGGCCCAGGAGGCCGAAGCCCTTGCCCACCACCGCCGCCGCGAGGTCGGCCCGGACGTCCCGCCCCGCTTCCGCCTCGACCTCGACGCTCACGACCCCGTGGCCGTCGCTCCGGCCGCGCGTCTGCAGCACGCCGGGGACGGCGCGGATCGCCGGAAGGACCGCCGACTCCTCGCCCCGGACCTCGAGGCGCAGCCCGCCCGCGCCCCGCAGCCGGTGGGTCAGGTTCTCGGGAGTGTCTTCCGCCACCACCCGCCCCTTGTTGATGATCACCACGCGCCCGCAGGTCATGGAGACCTCGGGGAGGATGTGGGTGGAGAGGATGATCGTGTGCGATCCGCCCAGGCCCTTGATCAGCTCCCGGGTCTCGATGATCTGCTTGGGGTCGAGCCCGGCGGTGGGCTCGTCGAGGATCAGCACCTCGGGGTTGTGAAGGATGGCCTGGGCCAGGCCCACGCGCTGGCGGTAGCCCTTCGAGAGCTTGCCGATGAGCTTCTGGCGCACGTCGCCCACCCGGCACTTCCCGATCGCCTCATCGACCTTGCCCGGGCGCTCACGGGCGGAGACGCCCTTGATCTTGGCGCAGAAGGTCAGGAAGTCCTGGACCGACATGTCGGGGTAGAGGGGCGGCGTCTCCGGGATGTAGCCGACCCGCCGCTTGACCTCGAGGGGTTCGGCAAACACGTCGTGCCCGGCCACCCGCGCCGTCCCCTCCGTGGGGGGCAGGTAACAGGTGAGGATGCGCATGGTGGTGGTCTTCCCGGCCCCGTTGGGGCCGAGGAAGCCCAGGATCTCGCCCTTTTCCACGCGGAACGAGATGCCGTCCACGGCGGTGTGACGGCCGTACCTCTTGGTGAGGTTTTCGACCTCGATCATGGGCTATGAGCTCCGTTCTGAAGAATCCCCGCGGCCGGTGACGAGCCCGAACCCGACGGCCTCCCTCGGGAAGGTCGGCCATCGCCTGGGGAAGGACCTAATATACTTATGGCGGATTTCGAGTGTCAAACGCCTGGCCATGAGGGCCTCGAGCCTCACCTCGCTGCGCCGACTCGCGGACCAGGTCCTGGAGGCCGCCGACCTCGACGGCCTCGTCCGAATCCTGACCCGGTCCCTGCCCACGGCCCTCCGCATCCAGGGGGCGACCCTCCTCCTCTGGGACCGGCGTCTCGAGACGTTCGAGGGCGCGGCACCCGCGGGAGATGAGACGCAGATGCACCCCCTTCGGCCGGGATCGGAGGGGCTGGAGGCCCCCGACACGCGATACCTGCTGTCCGAGGGGCAGCTCCTGGAAACGCCGGGAAAGGGGGAGGGGACGCTCGTCCCCCTCATGGCCCGGGGCGGCCTCGCCGGGATGCTGGTGCTCGGGCCCAAGGGCCGACGGGGGGCCGCCCCCCTCCGCCCCGGGGAAGCGCGGCTCGTCTCCGTGATCGCCTCCCGCTCTGCTCTCGCCCTGGAGAACCACTTCTACCAGAAGGAGCTGATCACCTCCGAGCGCATGGCCGCCCTGGGCACCATGGCCAGCATGCTCGCCCACGACTTCCGCGGGCCCATGACCGTGATCCGCGGCTACGCGGAGACACTGCTCGAGGTCGCGGCGCCCGTGGAGGAGGTGCGGGCCCGCGCTTCCCTGATCGTGGAGGCGGTCGACCGCCTGGAACGGATGACGGCGGAGACGCTCGACTTCGCGCGCGGGGGCGGGCGGCTGGTCCGGCGCACCGTCTCCCTCCCCGTCTTCCTCACCGAGCTGGCGCGGAGCCTGTCGTCCGAGCTGCCAGGGGTGGAGGTCGTGCGCGACTTCAACGTGCCCTCCGCCGCCACCGCCTCGCTGGACGTGGACAAGCTGCGGCGCGTCCTCTCCAACATCGCCGCCAACGCGCGCGACGCCATGGGGGGCGCGGGCCGCATCCACCTCTCCGCCCGCACCATCCCGGACGCGCGCGACGGGGAGCTGCTGGAGCTCGTGCTCGCCGACGAGGGGCCGGGGGTGGCCCCGGAGGTCCGCGAGCGGCTCTTCCAGCCATTCGCCTCCTTCGGCAAGAGGAAAGGGACGGGCCTCGGCCTGGCCGTGGCCCGGCGCTTCGTGGAAGACCACGGGGGCACGCTGGAGCTGGCCGCCCCCGCCCCCGGGGTCACGGGGGCCCGCTTCCGGATCGCACTCCCGCTGCGACTCCAGGGTCGAGAGCGCCAACGCGTATAGAATCCTGGCATGCTGCGGCGGGCCCTCGTCCTCCTCGTCCTCGCCGCCCCCGCCGGCTGCCGCGCGCACGACCCCAAGAAGGAGCTGGAGATCGCGGGGGTCGAGACGTACTGGGTAGTGGACTCGCCCAAGGGTGCGATCCAGTACATCTCTCCCGCCGTCCGCTTCCGTCTGCGCAACAAGACGGCGGAAGCCATCCGCGCCATCCAGGCCACCGCCAACTTCAAGCGCGTGGGCGAGCAGGAGAACTGGGGCTCGGCCTGGGAGCAGGTGACGCAGGCGGGCAAGCCCCTCGCTCCCGGCCGGGAAACGCTGGTCGTCCTCCGCTCGGACGGGCGCTACACCTCCGCCACCGAAGACCCGGAGTCGATGTTCAGGCACGAGCTCTTCAAGGACGCGCGGGTGGAGGTGTTCGTTCGCGTGGGCTCCTCGGGCTGGGCGCGCATGGCGGAGGCCGACATCGAGCGGCGCATCGGGGCCCGCGGAGCGCGGGAGCTGGGCGCTCCCTGAGGGCGCGGGCGCGAGGATGGCCCGTCGACTGAGCTTCGTCCATCTCTCGGGCCCCCGCCGCGGCGCGGTGGACGACGTGCCGTTGCCCGCGGCCGTGGGCTCGGGGCCGGACGCGCCCGTGAAGGTGCCCGGAGCCGCCCCCTCGCACTGCCTGGTCTTCGAGCGCGACGGGGAAGTCGTGCTCCAGGACGGCGGCTCCGGATCGGGGACCCTCCTCGCGGGCGAGCCGGTGCGGGAGGCGGTGCTCCGCGACGGCGACGTGCTGGAGCTGGGAAGCGGCGGGCCCAAGCTCCGCCTCCGTGACGAGAAGGAGAAGAAGCGGATCCCCCTCGGCAGGGCCCTGGCCTGGGCGCTCCCGGAGGGCAGCCCCCGCCTCGCGGACGCGGGCTTCTTCGCGCGCGCCCTCCTCCACGAGACGAGCGTCCGCACGAGCCCCCAGTTCCGCTGGACGGTGGGGTTCATGCTCGCCCTGGGCGCCGTCGTGCTCGCGTGGAGCCAGTGGCAGGCCTACACGATGCGGGCGGACCTCGCGCGCCTGCGCCAGGACATCCGGGTGGCCGAGCAGGAGCGGCTGACCTTCTACGCCCGCATCGAGGAGGAGCGCCGCAAGGGGGACGCGGCACGATCCGCCCTGGAAGGCCAGATCGAGGACCTTCGGCAGCGGGAAGGGCTTCTCAAGTCCCAGCTCGCGGACGCCGCCGCGGGCCAGGTGGCTTCCGTGCGCCAGGACCTGGCCCAGACCCGGGATCGCCTCCAGAGCCTGGAGAGCGAGCGCGCGGTGGGCGAGCGCATCATCCGCGAGTACGGACCCGGGGTCAGCCTGATCCAGGGGACCTACGCCTTCTACGACAAGGCCTCCCGCCCCCTTCGCTACCGCCTCGACGAGGACGACCGCATGGTGCGCGACGAGACCGGAAGCCCGGCGCTGGACCCCGCGGGCACGGGACCGGTGCACCTCGTGGAGTACTTCGGCACGGGCTTCATGGTGGACAGGAAGGGGCTGCTCCTCACGAACCGCCACGTAGCCGAGCCCTGGTGGAACGACGGGGCCGCCCAGGTCTACGTGGACAAGGGCTACTCTCCGCGCTTCACGCTCTTCCGCGCCTTCTTTCCCCGGGAGGCCGAGCCATTCGAGCTGGACGTCGAGCGCCTCGACGAGACCATGGACCTCGCCCTGGTGCGCTTCGAGCCGCGGGGGCGGCGGATCCCCGTGCTCCCCCTCGATCGCAGCGGGGGGGGCGCGGTGGCGGGGCAGCCGGTGGTGGTGGTGGGCTATCCGGCGGGGCTGGAGGCGATCCTCGCCAAGGCGGACAGCAACGTGATCAAGGAACTCCTGGCCGGCGCGGGGACGAGCACGGAGCGCGTGACCGAAGCCCTCGCGCGCAAGGGGCTCATCCGTCCCTCCACCACCCAGGGACACATCGGCGACATCACGAAGACCGACATCGTGTTCGACGCCCCCACCACCCAGGGGGGAAGCGGGGGCCCGATCCTGAACCGCAGCGGCGAGGTGATCGCGGTGGAGTACGCGGTCCTGTCGAAGTTCGGCGGCAACTCCTTCGGAGTCCCCATCGGCTACGCGCTCGACCTGATGAAGCCGCCCAAGCCCAGGAAATGAAGCTGCCCCCGCCGGGTCCGCGGCGCGATCTCGCCCTCGCCCTGCTGTTCACGCTCGTCGCGGCCCTCTTCCGCTTCCCTGGCCTCGGCTATCCCGCCGAGGAGTACTTCGACGAGGTCTACCACGCCAAGACCGCCCGCGAGTACCTGGCGGGACAGCAGCCCAACGAGTGGGTCCATCCTCCCACGGCCAAGCTGCTCATCGCGGTGGGCGTGTGGGCCTTCGGCTACGAACCGGGGGCGTGGCGGCTGCCCTCCGCCGTCGCGGGGACGTTGCTCGCTCCCGTCTTCTTCCTCCTCGCCCGGCGGGCCTTGCGCACGGAGCGCGCGGCCATCCTCGCCACCGTCCTCCTTCTCGTCGACGGCGTCTACCTCGTGCAGAGCCGCATCGCGATGACCAACATCTTCGCGGTGCTCTTCCAGGTGGCGGCCGCCCTCCTGCTCCTCCGCACGGCGCTCGGGGAACGGCTGTCTGCAGCGGGAATGACCGCGTTCGGGCTCTGTCTCGGCCTCGCGCTCTCCACCCGCTGGACGAGCCTCTTTGCCGCGGGCTTCCTGGGACTCGTGCTCCTCGCGCTGCGGGGGAAGCGCCTCCTGCGCCCGCGCGAGATCCTGCTCGTGGTCGCCGCCTTCGCCCTCATCCCCCTCGCGGTCTACGTGGCGAGCTACCTCCCGCTGTTCGTGCGCGGCCAATTGCACGCGGCCGACCCCTCCCCCAACACGTTCCAGTCCCTCGCCGACGTCACCCGCGGGGCGCGCCAGCTCTGGGACGAGCAGGTCCAGGTCTTCCAGTACCACGCCCGTCTCACCGCCACCCATCCTTATTTCAGCGCGTGGTGGACGTGGCCGTGGCTCTATCGCCCGACCTGGTACTTCTACAAGGGGACCGAGCAGACGATTCGGGGCGTGATCGCCCTCGGCAACCCCGCCCTCTGGTGGGCGGCCGTCCCCGTCACGCTCTGGGCCCTGGTCACGGGCGTGCGCCAGCGCGACCCGCGGCTCCTCTTCTCCGGCGCTCGGCTTCTGCTGCCTGTATCTCCCCTGGGGCCTCTCGCCGCGCACGCTCAACTTCAGCCACTACCTCTTCGAGTCCCTTCCCTACGCGTGCCTGAGCCTCGCCACCCTTCTCGACCGCGAGTGGGACGGCGGCAACGGGCTTCTCGCGCGCGCCTACCTGGCCGACGGCGATCGGGCTCTTCTTCCTCTTCCTGCCCCTCCTGATCGCCCTGCCCGTGCCCGCCTCCTGGTGGGTCTATCGCTTCCCTCACGGCCCCGGCATCTGGACCTGGTTCCGTACCTGGATCTGACCTCGAAGGTGAGCGCGGTATACTCGCCGTCGGGAGAGGAAGGGATGGCGCTGCTCGACGAGGAAGTCCAGGGTCAGCTCAAGGAGGAGTTCGCCAAGCTCGTGAACCCCGTGCGCCTCGTGGTCTTCTCCCAGGCCCTGGCCGATCCCGAGTCGGAAGACGTGCGGCGGCTCGTGGAGGAGGTGGCCGCCCTCGACTCCCGCCTCACCGTGGAGCCGGTGAACTTCGTCCTCGAGAAGGAGCGGGCGGAGGCGCTCGGCGTCACCCGCACCCCGGCGGTGGCCATCCTCGGCGCGGACAAGGACTACGGCATCCGCTTCTACGGGTCTCCCAACGGGTACGAGTTCGGGACCCTCGTGGACGCGATCCTCGACGTGTCCCGGGGCGAGAGCGGGCTCTCTCCCGAGACCAAGCAGGCCCTGGCCGCCCTCGAGCGACCCGTGCACCTCCAGATCTTCTCCACGCCCACTTGACCGTACTGCCCCCGGGCCGTGCGCCTGGGCTACCTCTTCGCGCTGGAAAGCGACAAGGTGACGGCGGACGGAGTGGAGGTGACGAGCTTCCCCGACCTCGCGCGCCAGTACCGTATCTCTTCCGTCCCCAAGACGGTGGTGGGCGACGACATCGAGTTCGTGGGCGCCGCCCCCGAGGCCCTTCTTCTCAAGCACGTCCAGGACGCGGCCGGCAAGGGAAGCGGCCTCATCGTCGGCTAGGGGTGACCCGAGCGCCGGGGCCTTGACGGCATCCGCAGCGACGGCGCCCCGGCCGCGCGAGGTCTACATCGACGCCTTTCGCGGGCTCATGGTCCTGGTCATGGTCCAGGGCCACGTGTGCGACAGCCTCCTCACCCCCGCGGCCCGGGCTGCGCCCTGGTACGTCTACCAGACGATCTTCCACGGCTCCACCGCTCCCGGCTTCCTCTTCGCTTCCGGGTTCGTGGCCGGTCTGCCCCGGGCCCCCCTCTCGCTCCGCGCATCCTGGCGGCGCGCGCGGCGGCTCCTGTTCGTGCTGGGGGTGGGTTACCTGCTCCACCTCCCCTACCTCTCGCTCTGGAAGACGCTCGAAGCGAGCCCCGCCGAGAAGGCGACGCTCTTCGCCTGCGACGCCCTCCAGGTGATCGCGGTCACCCAGCTCCTGGTCATCGCGCTCCAGCTCCTCGTCGGTCGGCCCTGGACGCGCCTCGCCGCCGCCCTGGGGCTTCTGATCCTCGTCGCCGGTCCCTTCGTCTGGGCCTCCGGCCTGTCGCAGCGCCTGCCTCCGTTCCTCGGGGCGTACCTCGATTCGCGCACCGGCTCCGTCTTCCCCGTCTTCCCCTTCTCCGCCTTCGTCCTCGCCGGCACCCTGGCCGGCGCCACGATCGGACGCGCCGAGCCGGGCCAGAGGCGAAGACGCGCCCTCGGGTCCGGCCTCACCCTCCTCGCGACCGGCCTCCTCCTCGCCCTTCCCCTGCAGGGTCGCGTCGAGTTCTGGGGAGTGTCCCCGGCCTACGCGCTCGTGCGGCTGGGCGGCCTCCTGATCCTGCTGCGCGTGGTCGAAGGCGCCGCGGATGCCGCTTGGCCCGGCATCCGGGCCCTCGCCCTCCTGGGCCACGAGACCCTGCTCGTCTACGTGCTGCATCTCTACCTGCTGTTCGGGGGCGTGCTGGGCCCGGCCCCCCTGGGCGCTTTCCACGGGCGGCTCGGTTACGCGGGGGCCTTCCTCGTCGTGCTGGTCCTGGTCCCGGTGCTCCTGGCCGCGGCCGCGATCTGGCGGCGAATCAAGAACCGCGCGCCGCATGAGGCCACCCTCGCCCTCGCCTTCCTCGCGATCTGGCTCGTCGGCGAGTTCCTGACGCGCCCCTGGTAACATGCCGCGCCTCATGAGCGCGGTCCTCTGGCTGGACGAGATTCGCGAGGGGGATCGCGGTCGGGTGGGCGCGAAGGCCTTCGCCCTCGCCTCGCTGAAGCGTCGCGGCCTGCCCGTGCCCGACGGCTTCGTCCTCCCCGCCGAAGCCGAGGTCGAAGACGTGCGCCCGGGCTACGCTCGCCTCGGGGGGGACGTGGCCGTCCGCTCGTCGTCCAGCGCCGAGGACCTCGAGCACTCGAGCTTCGCCGGCCAGTACCGCACGGTGCTCGGCGTGCGGGGAGAAGAGGCGGTCCTGGCCGCGGTGCGCTCCTGCCGCGAATCCGCGGCGGCGGCGGCGGCCTACGCGCACGTCGTGGGTGCGTCGGAGGGCCGCCTCGCCGTGCTCGTGCAGCGCATGGTCGCGCCGCGCGCTGCGGGTGTCGCCTTCACGCGCCATCCCGGGAACCCGGAATGGGTCCTCGTGGAGGCCCGCGCCGGGCTCGGCGACGAAGTCGTGTCCGGCACCGCCACCCCCGACCGCTACGTGGTCGATCGCAAGACGCGCGCGCGTGTCGAAGGCCCCGACGGGGGCAGCCTGGCCGGGCGAGACCTCGCGGCGGTGTGCGACTTCGCCCTGAAGGTGGAGGGCCTCGCGGGCGCTCCCCGGGACGTGGAGTGGGCGCTCGTCGCGGAGGGACCCGTCCTTCTCCAGAGCCGCCCCATCACCGTCGAGCCCGAGGACGTCCTCGACCCCCGCCTGAAGCGCCTGACCCGGGCCAACGTGGGCGAAGTGCTGCCCGATCCGGTCACGCCCCTCACCTGGTCGACGGTGGGGGCCTTCCTCGAGCAGGCCTTCCGGAGCGTGGCCGCTTCCGCCGGCCTCCTCCCCCCGAAGGCGGCTCCGTTCCTCGCCCTCTACCGGCGGCGCGTCTACCTCAACCTGTCGCTCTGCGTGGAGGTGGCGGCCGGCCTCCCCGGGGTCTCCCCCGCGGCCGCGGAGGCGTTGCTCCTGGGCGGGGGGGCCGCGGGGGAGAGCACCCCTCGCCCGTCCCCCTCTGCGTTAGGCGTACTCGTGCGGCTGCTCCGGCTGGCGCGCGCCCTCCCCGGGCAGGTCCGGGTCGCGGCCGCGGGCGTGGACGCCCTCGCCGCGCGAGCGCGGATCGACGCGTCCGACGAGCGCGGGCTGATCGACCTCCTCCGCGGGTTCGAGGAGACCGGGCGCGCGGTGGCCCGCGCCCACGTGGGGGTCTCCGGCTCCTGCGGCTTTCGCCTCGCCGTGCTCGCACGCCTGCTCGACGCCTTCCGCCCCGGAGACACCGCCGAGCGCCTCAACCGACTGCTGGCCGGGATCGACGACGTGGCGAGCGTGGCTCCCACCCTCGCTCTCGAGGCGCTGGCCCGGGAGGCCGCCCGCCGTCCCGCGTGGATCGCCTGGCTCCGAGCCGGGACCGCCCCGCTGGCCACCGCTCCCGCCGACCTCCGCGAGCCCCTGTGCGCGTTCCTGGAGCGCTTCGGCCATCGTGCGGTGGCGGAGGGGGAGCTTCTCTCCGCGGCCTGGGAGGAGGACCCCGAGCCTCCGCTCGCCGCGCTGCGCACGCTCGCGCAGTCCGGCGGGGACGCGGCCTTCCGCCGGCGGGCGGCCGCCGCCACGCGCGCGGCCGAGGAGGAGGCGCTCATCGCACCCCTGGGACCCGCGCGGCGCGGCGTCCTGAGGCTCGCGCTCTCCGGAGCGCGGGGGGCGGTGCGCGAGCGCGAGCGGACCAAGGAGCTCTCGGTCCGGCTCGTCCACCACGGGCGTCGGTTGGCGCGAGCGGCGGGGCGACGCCTCCACGCCCAGCGCCGGCTCCTCCGGGAGGACGACGTCTTCTTTCTCACCCTCGACGAGCTTCGGCGCGCTCTGGAAGGTGTTTCCCCTTCCCCGGCCCTCCTCGCGCGTCGCCGCCGGCACCACGAGCGCGAAGGCAGGCTCGAGGCGCCGCGGGAGGTGCACCTGGGAGCGACGACGGGGGAGGAGCTGCCCCCGGGGGCGCTACGCGGCACGCCGGTGAGCACCGGCGTGGGCGCGGGACCGGCGAGGGTCCTGCAAACCGGCGAGCCCGTCCGCCTCGAGCCGGGCGAGGTGCTGGTGGCGCGGGTGCTCGACGCCGCCTACGGACCGATGCTCGCGGTGGCGGCGGGTGCGGTCACGGAGATCGGCGGCCTCCTCTCGCACGGCGCGGTGGTGGCGCGCGAGCTGGGGGTCCCTTGCGTGGTGGACGTACGGGGGGCCACGCAGAGATTGCGGACGGGCGAGCGCATCGTAGTCGACGGCGGGAGCGGGCTCGTGACGCGCGCTTCGGACCCGGACCCCGCGGCGGCCGGGACCTCACTCGGCCCTGTCCTCGAGCCGGAGGACACGACCGGAGAGGGGCTGCACCCGCTCGAAGACCATCCTCACGCCCGGGAGAGCGTGTACCTGAACGTGCAGGATCCCGGGGGCCGCCTCCACCTTGTGGCCTCGGTGGGCGTGCGTCCCGGGGGGAGGGGCGAAGCGCTGGTCGCGCTTCGGGTACAGGAAGGCCCGCTCCTGTTCGGGCTGGACCTTCGTCCCGCCGCCCTCGCCGAGGGCCTCCGCGTGGGCGGGTCTCGCGTGGACTTTCACCCGTTCCGGATCCGCCTGGGGACGCGGCTCGCACCTCACGACCCCGGCTCCTTCCCGCCCTCTCCCCTGCCCCTGCTTCTCGCGCCCCGCACCGTGGAGGTTGCGCTCGATCTCGCGTTCGAGCCCACGACCCCCGCCATCGATTTCTGCCGGGGCCTCCCCGAGGACGTGCGGGCCGCGCTCGCCCCTCTCGGCGCGCACCACCTCGAGCAGTCCGGCGCCTGGCGCGGGTACGTGGAGGTAGACGGCGTGCGCCGCGAGGTCCACGGGACGGGGAGCCGCGACCATTCCTGGGGCCGGCGGAGCTGGGACGCCGCCGATCACTGGCGTCTCTTCACCGCACGCCTCCGGCCCCGGACCGGGGACGGCGGGGAAATGGCGGTTCACGCGCTCGCCGTGAGCGTGCGGGGGCGGCGGATCGAAGGGGGCTTCCTGGCCCGCGGGGGGCGGGCGGAGCGCGTCACCCGCGTCCTCTTCGTCCCGGAAGGAGGGGAAGGGACCCTGCGCTCCTTCGAGCTGCGCCTGACCACCGATCGGGGGGAGACGCTGCGCCTGCGCGGCGGTGTCGAGCGAACGCTCACCGTGCCCGTGGACGTGGAGCGGCGCTTCCTCCGTCACCTCGCGGGCCGGCCCTATCGGCTCCTCCTGCACGAGAACTTCGCGCGCTACGAGAGCGACGACCACGCCGGCTACGGCATGGCCGAGCTCACCGCGCGGCCGGTGTGAGCGTTCCCCCCGCGGCCTACGAGCTCGTGGCCGCACCCGCGGCCTTCGTGCTCGCCTTCCACCACGCCCGCCGCGCCCTGGGAGCGAAGCGCGCCGCGTTGGAGCTCCTCGCCCTCGTCGCCTACGGCTACGTGCTGGAAAGGGTCACCATCGCGGTTTTCGCCTCGCACGTCTACGGCCCTTCGTGGCGCTTCGCTCCCGGGGGCGTTCCCCTGGCAGTGGCCGTGACCTGGGCTGCCGTCATCGTTTCGGTAATGGCGCTGGCCGCCCGGCTCCGCGCATCCCCTCTCCACCGGGCGCTCGTCGCCGCCCTCCTGGGCATCAGCCTCGACCTGCTCATGGAGCCGGTGGCGGCCGCGCGCGGCCTCTGGACGTGGACCCCGGCCGGCCCCTGGCTGGACGTGCCCGTCGGCAACTTCGTGGGCTGGGGCGTGATCGTGGGCGCCTATACCTTCGGCGCGGAGCGCTTCGGCGAAGGCGCGTCCGGCGCTGCCCACGCCGCCGCGCGGCTGGCGTTAGGCGTCGTCTCAGTGGGAGCTCTGGTGGCGGTGGGACTGGCGTGGAGGGCCTTGGGCGCGGAGAGCGCCTTCACGGGAGCCGGCGGCTGGCTGGCCGCGCTCGCCCTCTATGCGGCCACGTTCGGGTGTACCCGCACCCGGCGATCAGCGTTGGAAGGCTCGGGGCTCGCGACGCGCCTCGGCCGCAAGGAGGGGAAGTCGCCCGCCCTGGTGTTGCTGCTCCTGGCCGCCCTCTTCGCGCTCGACGCCGGGGCCGGGGGCGATCCGCAGCTCCTTGCGGTGGCGGTCCTCTCGCTGGCAGTACTGGGGGCGGCGGCTGTCGGAACATCTTCGGCAAGCTGCCCAGCACCGAGTCCTTCGGACTGAGCAGGAACTGCTCGGCCACAGGACCTGAGCACAACCATCTACACTCATGTCTTGAACCGCGGTGGCCGGGTCGTCCGCAGCCCGGCCGATCGGCTACCCATGCAACCCCGCCCGAGCCCCGACGACCCTCCCGTACGCGCGTGCTAGGCCGACCGCCGCGGCGGCCTAACACCGAGCCCAGAATCGGGCAACCGACGCGTATGTGCTTGACAGCCCGACACCCCTTGCCAAGACTGCCATCGGAACTGTCGTCTTAGGCCGTCCAGGAGCCCGCGCTAGGCCGGTCGGCCTACTCAATTGTTCGCCCGACAGCGAGGGAGCGACGAGAGGCGACGCATGGTGACGAAGCCTGCCGATTGGATTTCGGACGCGATCCTCCGCGTATTGGGTTGGCTCAGTCTTCTGGCCATGCTTGCGTGGTTCTTCGGGCCCCTTCTCGGGGCATTTGCCCGCCCTAGAGCGTGGGCCATCACCTTGGTCGCCTTGCTTGTGTTCCCCCTCGTTCTTGCGGGCGTGCATCTATCGTTGGCGTCTCACCTCTCGAAGGTCGATCGTGAGAAGTGGAGTGGCGGGCTCCTCCGCTTTGGGCCCTTCGTGGCTTGGCTCTACCTCATCACGAAGCACAAGAGTAGCGAGTGACCTCCGTGCGACCCGTAACTTCTCGGGTAACTTCCCTGCCACAGAGCCGGCCTCTCAGGGGAGGGACGCTTGGCGCATCATTCAGCGTGCGGGCGAACAAGCGGATGGAGCTGACGAACGTCGCCGGGGGAGGGACGGAGGCGCCGTTCGCAGCTCATCCGCGGTGTTATGCCGACATGGGCAACTGCGCGGATGCACGATGGGCGCGAGGGGAAGGTGTGATCGACAGACCTTACATCCACGATCCTGATGCACTCGTGACCGCGGCCCACTCCGGAGACTACGATGCCCTCGTCTACCTTCTGGATGGTGGCGCGTCGTTGGAGACACGCGACGAACGCGGCTGTACCGCGCTCATGGCGGCGGTCGAAGAAGGCTACGTTGGACTCGCTCAGTACCTTGTCGAGCGTGGTGCCGACGTGAACGCCGCTGATGGACTCGGCGACACTCCCCTCGCAGTTGCGCGTTACCGAGATTATAGCGATCTGGCGCGTTTTCTCGAGGATCATGGCGCCACAGCTCCGGCGGGTCCATCCGCGCGCGAGCGCCGGGACGATGACGTTTCTGCTGCGTTCGACTCCGCCGACGCTGCGCGCCGCCTTATCGAAAAAATTCGGAAGTCCAAGCCGGAGTAAGGGAGCCGAGGCGGCTCTCGAGGAGCGAGCGTGCGGCATAACAACCGGTTGGAGCGGACGAAGCCGGCGCAAGCGATGGCGCTTCGCCGCTCAACCGGGGGTGGTCTCAAGTGAACGACGCAACATTTCGGCGATGATCCGGGCGACGAGCTCGGGGAGGTCGGGATGGAGCGTGAATGGACGGGGAACGCAAGGCGACTGAGTCAGGCGGATCGGTCGGAGATTGAGCGTCTCATTTGGGGCGGTGAGACATTTGAGACGGCGGCCGCGGCCGTGGGCTGCTCGACGAAATCGATTCAGCGGTTTCTAGCCCTTACCGGCGGACTGAAGCGTCGGGTGAAGGAACGCTCTGCGCTACGGCTGTCGCTTGGGGACCGAGAGGAGCTCTCGCGCGGCCTGGTCGCCGGCGACTCTTTTAGGACGATCGCGACGCGACTGGGTAGGGCTCCCTCGACGATCTCGCGAGAGGTTGCCTGGAGCGGGCGCAGCGACTATCGCGCATGGCGGGCCGACCGCGAAGCGATGGAGCGAAGCCACCGACCCAAACCGGCGAAGCTGGCGGTCGACTCGAGGTTATGTCGGGAAGTCGAGCGAGGGCTACGCGCGCTTTGGTCTCCGCAGCAGATCGCGGCCCGGCTGATCCATGAGTATCCTGACGACCCGGACATGCGCGTTTCGCACGAGACGATCTACAAGACGCTATTCATCCAGGCCCGCGGAGCGCTGCGGAAGGAGCTCACGGTCTGTCTCCGGACGGGACGGGCACAGCGACGTCCGCATATGCGGACTGAGCAAACCGGTGCCGGAAGGCTCCAGAACATGGTCCTGATCAGCGATCGCCCACCCGAGGTGGAGGATCGGGCTGTCCCGGGGCACTGGGAAGGCGATCTCATCATCGGTAAGGGTGGTCGCTCGGCGATCGGGACGCTGGTGGAGCGCTCGAGCCGCTATGTCGTCCTTCTCCACTTGCCGCACGGCCGCACCGCGGAGGACGTTCGCGCGGCGCTGACGCGCCAGATTTCCAAGCTGCCTGCCGAGCTGCGCCGGACGCTGACCTGGGATCAAGGCAAGGAGATGGCAGACCACGTGCGTTTCAGCACGGACACCAACATGGAGGTCTACTTCTGCAACCCCCACAGCCCATGGCAACGCGGCAGCAACGAGAACACCAACGGTCTCCTCCGCCAGTACTTCCCGAGCAAGGCTGACCTCAGCCTCCACAGTGCCGCTCACCTGAACGCCGTCGCCAGGGAGCTCAACAACCGCCCTCGACAGACTTTGAATTGGATGAAACCATCTGAAGTGTTCTGCCGCACTGTTGCGTCGATCGGTTGAGGACAACGGGTGTTGGGCGGACTTGCGAAGGTGAGGCGGGGAGATCTCGAATGAAGCGCAGGCAGTTCTTCAGCGTGACGGCTGTTGGCGCAGCCACGTTGCTACCGTCCCGCCCTTCATTGGCGGCCGCTCCGCATCCGGCGTGGCAGCGTGATGGCGTGGGCTCGATCGCTCGCATTGGTCTACTGACGCCAGCATTCGATCCGGTGCCCGAGTCCGAAGCGTGGGCGATGGCGCCACAAGGCGTGTCCATACATGCATCCCGTATGCGCTGGCAGCGCGGCGATCCGCGGTCCTCTGCCGAATCTCCGCATGTTGACTCGGCGGTCGAATTGCTCACGTACGTGAAGCCTCGCGCGATCATGTATGGATTCATGAGCAGCAGTTATGTGCTCGGCGCGGCCGGAGACAAGACTTTTCGCACTCGACTGGAGAGGGTTGCGGCGGGCGTTCCGGTAATCCTCGCGGCGGAAGCCGCCTCGGCGGCGCTGCGTGCCGTCAATGCGCGTCGCGTGGCGATCGTTCATCCACCCTGGTTCAGCGACGAGGTGAACGAAAAGGGAAGGGCGTACTTCGAAAGCCAAGGTTTCGTTGTCGTGTCCTGCGCCCAACTTGTGCCGCGGCGCGACTTCGAGGAAGTCTCACCGGCGGAGGTATACGAGCGGGTGGCGACGACCGTGCCGAAGGAGGCCGACGCCGCACTCATCGCTGGCAACGGCCTACGCGCGGTTGGGGTGATACAAGCCCTGGAGGAACGCCTGAGGCGGCCCGTGCTCACAGCCAACCAGGTGACATTCTGGGCGGCGTTGAAGACAGTAGGCAGTGCTCCGCAGGTAACTCAGTTCGGCCGACTGTTCAAGGCCGCCCAACGATGAGTTGCAGCGGACGAGGCCGGGCTTCGCACGGAGCCTCGCCGCTGAACTCAGTGTTCGACGACTCGTTTGTAGATCGAGCGAAGGTGCGCACGGCAGCCCTCTCATAGCTCGTCTTCGCGGTTGGCCCCCGGTATCATTCGCTCGTGTTCTTCCAGGTGGTCGGCGAGATCACCAACATCCAGACCATCGCTGCTGGACGCCGAATCCGGCAGCTTGCTCGCTTGAAGAAGTTGTACGGACCAGGCCGCTGGCGCAAGATGAAGGGTGAAGCGATGGTCCGGCTGTCTCACGGTCAACTCCGGCGGGCCGAGTTGCACTGGTACGAGGCCCACGGTGTAGGCAAGCGCAACATGAAGATCAAGAAGTTCTTGGACTGAAATGGCTAAGAACTGAAATGGCCAAGAAAGGACGCACTTCTCGCCGCTTCGTCGTCTGCATCGCGAACAAGGGCAACGAAGCCTCGCTTGAGCGCAACAAGCTCTATGTCGTGCTCCCAGATCCGAAAGCGGAGGCGGACGGTCTACTTCGCGTTATCGACGAAGACGCCGAAGACTACCTGTACCCCGCCGAGTGGTTTGTCTCCGTCGAGGTCCCCAAGGCGGTCCAAGCCTCCCTACGAAAGGCCTCCTGAGGGAGCGCCGGCGTCGTTCGTTCGATGATGTGATGGGCGCCTTCTCTGCGATCAGAAGTCGGCAAAGGAGCGGAGCAGGGCTGGCCGTCGTAATGGGCCGCGGCTCTCGACGCACAGGTTGGCGCCGAGAAGATCGCAACGCATCAGAATCGTGAGCCCGCAGGACGTCTCGTCGGACGGACCCTGCACCTCGAGCTCGAGGCGCGCGAGGGCATCTCGTATAAGGACTCCAAGGACGGCCCCGGCCTTCCGGTTTAGGGCTGACGCTTGCTGGAGTCGCCCGGCACGGAGATGCTCCTCCGCGACTCTTCTTCTACGCAGTTCCGTTCATGTTCGGCGTTCGCTTACTGTTTGGACAGAAGTCGGCCTGACGAGTGAGCAGACCTAGAAGAGCCCGAGAATGACGTTGAGAGCCACCGCGCCGTCTACAACCGCTTGGAGCGGACGTGGCTCGCGTTGGCGAGGCGCCGTCCATCAAGCGCCCTCCCTCATCAGCCAAGAGCGCTGCACCTCCACAGACGGCCGCCACAAGCTCGCTCGTCAAGCCAAGCCCGGTCACGGTTCGGCCTATTAGCCGCACTGGCTCCTAGCGGAACATCTTGCGGAGGCTCCCGAGCACGGAGTCCTTCGGGCTGAGCGCCTCCAGCTCGTCGCGGGCCGCCTCGTGCTTGGGGTTGAGGCGCACCGCGGTGCGCATCTCCGCCACCGCCCGCGACGGCACCTTCATCGCCTTGAAGTAGAGGCCGAACTGGTAGTGGGCGTCGGCGTTGTTGGGGTCGAGACGGACCGCTTCCAGGAACTCCCGCTCCGCCTGCTTTGCCGTGCGGGGATAGCACGTCATGGCCACGGCCAGGCGCAGGCGAAAGGCCGGAACCCTGGGCGCGGCCTCCACCAGCTTCTGGTAGACCTTCACCGCGTTGGCGTAGTCCGACACCGTCATTCGGACCTCGCCCTCCATGAGCAGGTGCTCGAGCTTGGCCCGACCGGCGAAGTTGCTGGAGCCGGGTCCCACCGCGGCCTCCATGTCCGCGGTGGTGGGGGCGGGAGCCGCGGCCCGCGGCTCGTCCACGGACGCCTCCATCTGCGCGTAGGGGACCTGCTCCACCTCGGGAACGGGAGTGGGATCCTCCGCCAGGAGCGCCTCGTCGGCTTCCTCCACCTCGACCTCGACGTCGGGGAGGGCTTCATCTTCTTCCTCCTCGATGACGATCTCCTCCTCCTCCACGGGCGGAGGCGCGGGCTTCGCCGCGGGGCGGGCCTTGGCGGGCGCCGCCTTGGCCGCGACCCCCGGCGCCGGGGTCTGGCGGGCGAGGCGCAGCATCGCGGAGGCCCGGCCCAGGATCACCTCGATGTCGGTCTTGAGATGCTCGTCGTCGCCGATGGCCTCGCGCAGCGCGTGGTAGCGCTCCATCTTCTCTTCCAGCGCCTTCAGCAGCTCTTCCCGCGGCGCGCTCGACGCCACCTTCAGCCACGCCTCCCGGTCGAGATGGGCGGACCGCTCCAGCTCGTCCTGGATCTCGAGCCGGATCGCCTCCTGGCCGGTGGGATCCGGCTGCCGCTGGAGAGCGGAGAGCAGGAAGGTCCCGGTCTCCATGTGCACGACGGGCTGGGGCGAGGCCTTGGCCGACTCCGCCTCCTGCAGGATCCCCGCGGCGAGGAACGCGTAGACGGTGCGCAGCCGGGAGAAGGCGAGGCCTCCCGCCGCCCAGCCCAGGCGGCGCACCGTCACCTTGCGCTGCGCCATCTCCAGGATCTCCTTCTCCTCCGCGGAGCGCTTCTTCTCGAAGGGGAAGGGGAGAACGGGAGCGAGGACCACGGCCCGGTCCAGGTTGCCGAGCCCGGCCATCACCAGCTCGCGGCTGGGCATCGAGCGGATCCCGTCGTGCAGGATCCGATGGAGGGAGAGGCTGACCATGTAGTCGATCGGGATCGCGCACTTCCGCTCCTCGAAGGACGCGGCCCCCTCCGTGAACTCGAAGAGGGAGAGGGCGATGCGCCGCACCTGCCGGGCCACCGACCCTCCCAGCTCCTTCTTGTCCATGAGGCCGGACTGCACGAGCGCCTCGCCGAAGCGGCGCTTCCGGTCCGCCTTCATGAGGGCCGAGACCTCCCGGAACTGCTCGTCGGTAATGCGCCCCAGCGCGACCAGGGCTTCGCCCAGGCGGTCCTTCTTGAGGTTGCTGGCGGCGAAGACGAGCCGGCCGCGGTCGAAGAAGAGGGTCTTGGCCACCTTGCCCGACCGGACCTGGAGATCGCCGCTCTTGAGCTCTGCCGAGATGCGCCGGATGGTTTCCGCGAGGGCAGTGACGCTCAGGTCGGTCAGCATGGCGAGGCCCCTTGTTACCACGCCCGACGGCGTGGGACAACCACTGCTAACGAAGCTCTCGCCAGAGGCGCGCCATCTCCCGAAGGATACCCGCGATCACGCCCGGCGAGGCCAGGCTCGAGACCCCGCGCACGCGCGGGAAGTAGTCCACCCCCATCTGGATGATGGGGGCCCCCGCCCGGCGCGCCCGCAGGAGGAACTCGGCGTCGATGAAGCTGCCCTCGCTCTTCGAGCTCGATGCGCTCCAGGAGCGAGCGGCGGAAGAGCTTGAACGAGAAGTTGATGTCCCGCAGGCGCAGCCGGAAGAGCGTGCGCACGAGCGCGCTGTAAGCGAGGGTGTAGAAGGTCCGGAGGAGGCCTTCCGACGTCCGGTCGAAGCGGTAGGCGGCGAGCACTTCCGCCTGCTGGAACTCCAGCAGGCGGATGGCCCGGGCCACTTCCCCGAAGTCGAAGGGCAGGTCGGCGTCGCTGTAGAGGACCAGGTCCTTGGTGACGAGCTGGTAGCCGCGGCGCAGGGTGCCCCCGAGCTTGCGGTTCGTCTCGTTGTGCACGACCCGCACCCGCGGGTCCTCGCGGGCCAGCGCGTCCGCCAGCTCCGGGGTGCGGTCGGTGGAGGCGTCGTCGACCACCACGATCTCCCAGTCCGCCCGGAGCGCTTCGAGCGCCGAGCGCGCCGCTCCCACCGCGCGCTGGATGTAGGCCTCCTCGTTGTACATGGGGAAGACGACGCTCACGGAGGGCGGGGGCAAGGCCCTCAAGGGTATCATCACCCCCACCCTCTCCCCCGGGGCGGGGAGCAGGGGCCGGGGAGCCGACCATGACCGCGAACACGAACGATCTGGCGCGGGCGCTGATCGAAGACGTCCGCAGGCGCGTCGTCTCGGGCTATCCCGCCCAGGTGCGGGCGGCCCTCGATTCGCTCCGGGACGAGCAGATCTGGGGGCGCGCCAACGACTCGAGCAATTCCGTGGGCAACCTCGTGCTCCACGTTTGCGGCTCCACCCGCCACTTCCTCGGCCGGGGGGTGGGCGGCTCCGACTACCGGCGCGACCGCCCCCGGGAGTTCGCGGAGAAGGGGCCCCTCCCCCGGGAGGAGCTGCTGCGCGTGCTGGAGGACACGGTGGCGGAAGCCGAGCGCACGATCAACAGCGTCGATCCCCTCCGGCTCCTCGAGGTCTCGACCCGAGTCGGCGAACCCCAGACCCTGCTCGCCCTGCTTCTCCGCACCGCCCATCACTGGGGAGTGCACACGGGCCAGATCGTCTACGCGGCCAAGGCCCTCAAGGAAGGCGCGTTCGACGAGCTCTGGATGAAGACCATGCTCTAGCCGGGAGCGGCGAGCGCCTCCTTCGCCTTCTCGACGTGAGCGGAGACGTCCCGCTCGCTGCGGAAGGCGAGCGTGATCCTGCCGTCGCGGCCGACGACGTAGGTGACGCGCTTGGCCAGGCCCAGGAGGGGCCAGCCCACCTTGTAGGCCTTGATGATGCGGCCGCTCTCGTCCCCCACGATCGCGTAGGGCAGGTCGAGGCTCTGGCAGAACTCGTCGGCCACCTTCGGCGTGTCCTTGCTCACGCCCACGAGCGCGCCCCCGAGCTTGCGGATCGCCAGCGCTTCCCGGCGGAACTCGCCGGCCTCCCGCGTTCAGCCGGGGGTGAAGGCCTTGGGGAAGAAGAAGACGACGGCCGCGCGGTCCCGCAGCATGCGGTGCAGGGTGGTCTCCCCGACCGCGAAGTCGGGGGCGGCGTCGCCCGGGCGCAGCATGCCCGCACGTTAGTCGGGTCGGGCGCGCCGGGCAAGCCCACGCGGGACTAGAATGCCCGGCGAGCGCGAATTCAGCCTTGGGGGGCAAAGCGGGTCTCGGATGACTGCCAAGACGCGAGCCGTCATCGTCGGGAGCGGGAGCGAGATCGCCCCGAACCGGGTCACCAACGACATGATGGCCCGGCTCATGGACACGAGCGACGAGTGGATCCGCGAGCGGAGCGGCGTCGAGACCCGCTACTACGTCGAGCCCGGTACCGCCACCTCCGACCTCGGGGTGGCCGCGGCGGCCAAGGCGCTCGAGATGGCGGGCGTGGCGCGAGACGAGATCGACCTCGTGGTCTTCGCCACCATGACCCCGGACCACTACTTCCCCGGCTGCGGGTCCATCCTCCAGACCAAGCTCGGCCTGCGCCACGTCCCCTGCTTCGACATCCGCCAGCAGTGCGTCGGGCTTCCTCTACGGCCTGCAGCTCGTCGACGCGCACGTCCGGGCCGGGCTGGCGAAGACCGTGCTCCTCGTGGGCGCCGAGGTCCACTCCGGCTTCATGCCGTGGACGGCGGCGCACTACGAGTACCTGTACGGCCGGAGCCCGACGCCCCCCACCCCCGAGGAGCACGCCTGGAACACGCGCTTCCGCCACCTGACCGTCCTCTTCGGCGACGCGGGGGCGGCGGTGGTCCTGAAGGCGGAGGAGGGCGAGCGGGGAGTCCTCGACCAGAGCTGCACGCCGACGGCGCGCGACTACGAGAAGCTCTACGTGCCGGGCACCGGCTTCAAGCACCGCCCCTACACGGACCCCGAGCAGTTCCGCCGCGGCGACCACATCCCGGTGATGGACGGCCGCTACGTCTTCAAGATGGCCACCACGCACATGGTGGAGGTGGCCCAGGAGGTGCTGAAGCGCAACGGTCTGGGCGTGGACGACCTCTCGATGGTGCTCATGCACCAGGCCAACAAGCGGATCAACGAGTACTGCCAGAAGGTCCTGGGCCTCCCCGACGAGAAGATCCTCCACAACATCGAGCGCTACGGGAACACCACCGCCGCCACCATCCCCCTGCTGTGGGACGAGTGCGTGCGCGACGGGCGGATCAAGCCGGGCGACCTCGTGCTGATGGTGGCCTTCGGGGCGGGCATGAACTGGGGCGCGACCCTGGTGAGGGCTTGAACATGGGCGTCCACGGCGCCGTCCTGATGGCACTTCTCGCCGCCCCTGCCGACACCTTGGCGCCCCTGACGGTGGGGCCCGTCACCGCCCGCCCGGGAGAAGCAGTCTCGGGCTGGCTCGACGTGCCGGATGCCGGCGACGCGGGGGCACGCATCCCGGTGAGTGTCGTGAACGGCTCGAAGCCGGGAGCGATTCTCGCCCTCATCGCGGGGACGCACGGCTACGAATACACATCGGTGGTGGCGCTCCCGCGCGTGCTCGCGCGACTCGACCCCGCGCGTATGTCGGGGGCGGTCATCCTCGTGCACATGGCCAACCCGCCCGCGTTCTTCGGCCGCCGGATCTACTACAACGTGGACGGGAAGAACCTGAACCGCGTGTACCCCGGGCGGACCGACGGCACCCAGACGGAGAGGATTGCCGCCGTGATCGCCCGCGAGGTCATCGACCGGGCGACCCACCTGATCGACATGCATTGCGGAGACGGCAACGAGTCCCTGCGGCCCTACTCCTACTGGCAGATCACGGGACGGCCCGACCTCGACGCGGCGGGGAAGGAGCTGGCCCTCGCCTTCGGCCTCGACCACATCGTCATCGACCGCGAGCGCCCGAAGGACCCCGCCCGGAGCGCCTACACCGCGAACACGGCCATCCTGCGCGGCAAGCCCGCGATCACGGTGGAGTCGGGAGGCATGGGCACGACCGACGCGGTGTCCGTGAACGCCCAGGAGGCGGGGGCGCTCTCCGTCATCCGCCAGCTCGGGATCATGGATGCACCGTCCGTCCGGGTGGAGAAGCCCCTCTTCGTAGACCGGGCGGAAGTCCTCACCGCACCCGCCACCGGGGTCTGGTCCTGGCACGTGGAGAAGATGCAGTCGGTGGCCACGGGCACGCTCGTCGGGCGCGTCCACGATCCCTTCGGCGCGGTCCTGGGCGAGGTGCGCGCGCCCTTCGCGGGAGAGGTGCTCTACGTCGTGGCCACCCCTCCCGTGACCAAGGGCGAGCCCGTGGCCTTCGTCGGGCACCTGACCGAGCAGGCGCCCTGACCCGCCGACCCTACTCCGCGCGAAGCACGGCCGCGGGATCCAGCCGGCTCGCGCGCCGCGCCGGACCGTAGCCGGCGACGAGCGCGGTCAGCATGAGGACGGCGGCCACCCCTCCCAGGGTGAAGGGATCGTGAGGCTCGACGCCGAAGAGCCAGCTTTCGAGCAGCCGCGACGTGGCCAGCGCTCCCGCGAGGCCGATGGCGAGGCCCGCGCCGGCGAGAAAGGCGCTCTGCCCGAGCACGAGGGCCAGGAGCTGTCCCGGCCGCGCCCCCAGGGACAGCCGCACCCCCAGCTCGTGCCGGCGCTCGCCCACCACGCAGGAGAGCACTCCGTAGAGCCCGAGCGCCCCCAGGAAGAGCGCGAGCAGCGAGGTCAGGCCGAGAACCTGGGCCGCGACGCGCGGGCCCGCGATGGAATCGCTCCGCAGCCGCTCGAGCGGCTTCACGTCGGAGACGGCCACGTCGCTCCGCACCTCCGCCACCACCCGGCCGAGCATCGGCGCGAGCGCCATCGGGTCCCCGGTCGTACGCACGGCCACGGAAAGAGCGTCGGCTCCGAAGCGCTGGTCCTGGGCGAGCGGCCGGTACATCTCCGGACGCGCGGCCACCGTCACGCTCTCCTGGGGCGTGTCCGCGACCACGCCCACCACCGTGACCCAGCTTCCTTCTTCCCCGTCGAGACCGGTGGCGATCCGTTTCCCCAGGGGGTCCTCGTCCGGCCAGATCTTGCCGGCGAGGGTCGCGTTCACGAGGGCCACCGGGGGTGATCCCACCGCGTCGTGCTCCTCGAAGCCGCGGCCCCGGAGGACGGAAACCCCGAGGGCGGGGAGGTATCCGGGGCTCACCACCCTCCAGCAGGCGTCGGGCTGATCGTTAGGCGCCTGGGGCCGTCCCTCCACGCGCAGGCCCGCGCTCACCCTCCGCCCGGTCAGGGGGAGGGACTGGCCGGAGCCCACGCCGCGCACGCCGGGCAGCGCGGCCAGCCGTCGCTCGACCTCCGGGAAGAAGGCGCGGGCGGCGGGCAGGTCCGAGCCCCGGCCGCGGGGCAGGTTGAGGCGGGCGGTCAGCACGGCCCCGGGCTCGAACCCGAGGGGGGCCGCGTAGAGGCGGCGCAGGCTGCCCACGAGCAGACCCGCCCCCGCCACGAGCACGACCGCGAGCGCCATCTCCGCCACCACCAGGACACCCCGGGCCCTATGCGCGGAAGGCGGGGCGACGGGAGAGCGCCCGCTGCCGCGCAGGCTGGAGAGCGCGTCCTCCCCCCCCGCCAGGCGCGCGGGGAGGACGCCCACCACGATCAGGGAGACCGCGGCCACGCCCGCGGTCATGGCCAGGACCGGCAGCGACAGACGCAGGTCGTCGAGGGGAGGGAGGCTCGACGGCCAGAAGGCCAGGAGGAGGGCCCGTCCGCCACGGGCGAGCAGGAGGCCGAGAGAGGCGCCCAGGAGAACGAGCGTCGCCGCTTCGGTCAGGAGCTGGCGAACCAGTCTCCCCCGGCTCGCCCCGAGGGCGGCGCGCACCGCCATCTCCGGCCGCCGGCCCACGGCCCGGGCGAGAAGGAGGTTGGCCACGTTCGCGCAGGCGATGAGGAGCACGAGGCCGACGGTGGCGAGGAGGAGTCGGAGCGTGGGTCGGGCGCTCCCCCGCAGGTCCTCGAAGAGAGGGGTCACGCGGGCTCCCTTGCCCGAGTTGGCGTCGGGAAAGTCCTTCGCGAGCTGTGCGGCCACCACGTCCATGTCCGCGCGGGCCGCGGCCAGGGTCACCCCCGGACCGAGCCGCCCCAAGACCGCCAGGTAGCGCGCGTCCCGGAGCTGGCGCAGGTCCACCCCGCCGGGGAGGCCCATCTCCGGCAGGTCGCGCTCGGCGCGCAGCCACAGCTCGGCGTCCCGGGGGAACGCGAACTCCCGCGGCATCACGCCGCGTATCCGCACGAGCTCGTCGTCCAGGCGGACGTCCTTCCCGACGACGGAGGGATCGCTCCCGTACTGGTCGCGCCAGAGCGCGTACGACAGCACCGCCTCCCGGGGGCCGTCGGTTGAGGAGGTGAACGTGCCCCCATGGGCGGCGGCCACCCCCAGGAGGTCGAAGAAGTTACCGGAGGCGATGCAGGCGCCCACGCGCCGCGGCCTGTCGCCCTCCAGGGCCATCCGCCACACGAGCCTCCACGCGGCGAGGCCCGTGAAGGACCTCGCCCGCTCCCGCCAGTCCGCGAAGTTGCCGGGGGCCACCGCGCTCGTCCCCGTGCGCGGGTCGGTCTGCCCGACGGTCACGAGCCCCGCGGGGTCCGCGTAGGGCAGCGGCTCGATCAGCAGGGCGTGGAGCGCGCTGAAGATGGTCGTGTTGGCCCCGATCCCGAGGGCGAGAGTGACCACGGCCACCAGGGTGAAGCCCGGGCTCTTCCCCAGCCGGCGCACGGCGTGACGCACGTCGGTGAGCAGCGTGTCCAATGGACCTCCTCCGGCCCGCTTGGTCTTGAGACGGCGCGCGGGGCCTCAGGGTTGGGGGGAAGGGCGTCCAGCCGACTGGACGTCCGCACCGTTCGGGGGCGCCTGGCAGGCGGGGCACCAGTAGGTGGAGCGCGGCGGCTCGCCCTGCTGCCCCCTCCGCACCCCCGTCCCGCAGCGCCGACAGGGCTGGCCCGAGCGCCGGTAGACCCAGAGCCGGAAGGGGGCGAGCGGCGAGCTCGTCCGCCTCATCCCCGGCCCGAGGTTCCGCTTCATCAGCCCCGCGGCCAGGGCGATGAGGCGATCGAGCGTCGCATCGTCGAGCGCCCCCACCCGGGCGAACGGGGACACGCCCGCGAGGAACAGCGTCTCCGACTTGTAGACGTTGCCGATCCCGCTGAGCGCCTGCTGGTCGAGGAGGGCGCTTCCGATCTCCAGCCGCCCCCGCGCGCGCAAGCGGCGGCGGGCCTCGGCGGGGTCGAAGCCCGCCTCGAGAACGTCCGGGCCGAGCCGCGCGAGCGCGGGATGCTCCTTCTCCCCGGCCGCGGAGAGGAGCTCCACCACCGGCGCGTCGAAGCAGACGGCCAGGGCCTCCGTCGTCTCGATGACGGCGCGGGCGCGGTGGGCGGGGAGGCGCCAACCAGCGCGCGAGCGGTAGAGGTGCCAGCTCCCGGTCATGCGCTGGTGGGTATGGAGGACGGCGCCCCCCGCGAAGCGCATGAGAAGGTGCTTGCCGCGGGCCTCCACTCCCACCACCTCGCGGCCGACGATCCGGAAGCGGCGGGCGGCCGCGGTCACCGCAGGAAGCGGTGACCTGAAGGCGGTCACGGTGCGGCCGACGAGCGCGGTATGGAGAGCGCGCGCGGCCCGCCAGATCGTGTCCCCTTCCGGCATCCGCCCGACATGGTAGCGCGAGCGGGAACGCGCCTGCCGGTCAAGGAAGCGGCAGGTGGTCGGGCTCCACCCACCCCACCTTGGCCTTCTCGCTGGCCAGGGTCTCGGGCCGGTAGTGGCGGCGGATCGCGTCTTTGTCCAGCAGCTCTGGATGTCGGTCGGCCAGGGACGCGAAGTCCGGCGCTTCCGCGTCCCCGCGCATCGCCGTGGCCAGACGCGCGACCCAGAAGCGGGTGATCGTCTCGTGGTAGAGCTGCGGAACGCCGTGCGTCTCCGCGAACCGGCAGATCGCGGTCCGCAACCCGGCCCAGCGCCTCCGGCTCTCCCGCCTGGCGCAGGCAGGCCCAGGCGAGGCGCAGGTGATCGCGATGGTGGAAGTCCGCCTTCGCGATCGCCCCTCTCTCGAAGGCCTCGAGGAACTCGTCGTCGCTCATGATCGATGGTGTGGGGACCGGGCCCTCAATCGTCATGCGTCGTCCGGCGCGGCGAGGTCCGGTTCCTCGTGGTCCTCGTCCGGGGGTGGGGCCGAGGGGAGGCGGAAGCCGGGGCCGGAGCGCACGAAGCCGGCTTCGGCCAGGAACGGGGCGAGAGGAGAGCTCGCGAGCGGCGTGCCGTCGGCCGCGGCCCACCCCAGGGCGGCTCGGCCCGTGAGCGTGGCCCAACGGACGAGAGCCTCGGCCAGCGCTCGCGCCACCGCCGACCTCGAGGGCTCGTCCGCGGGCAGGAAGGTGACGATCTCCCGCTCGCCCTTGCCGAGGAACGCCACGAGCGCCCCGTCCACGAGCGCGATGTGGGCGCCGGCCGCACGCATGGGACGCGTGCTCTCCGTCTTGGGCCAGGGGAGCGCCGCACCGTAGGGGTTCGCAGGATCGGTGGCGGCGAGCACGACTCCCTGCGGACGCTCGGGATCCGGCTGCTTCAGGGCACGCAGGCGCTCGAGCGCGCCCGGGTGGGCGAACTGGGAACCCCCGAGGCCGGAGACGAAATAGCCACGACGCACACGCCCGGCTTCCTCCAAGCCCTTCAGGACCGGGTAGAGAGCCCCGAAGCCTCCCGGTGTCTCCTCGGCGACCACGGCATCGCGCGTGAGAACACCGTGACGCGCGAGGAGCTGCTCCGCGAGGGCCATGGCGCGCTCGGTGGAAGAGGGCGGCTTGCGCGGAGCGGGGACGAGGCTCCACCTCCCGGCCGCGGAAGGGGGGGCGTGGCGGCGCGAGCGGAAGGGACCGAAGCGGCGATGGCGCTCCGCCTTCGCGGCCCGGGTGGAGAGGAAGGCGCGCAACGCGCCCGGCGTGTCGTTCGTCACCTCGCCCGCCCATACGAGATCCCAGAGCGCATCGAGCATGGTCCGGGGCAGGCCACCTCCCGCCGCCTCCAGGAGATCGGCGAAGAAGGAGGCGCCGTGGCCAGCGAGGTGATCCCGCAGCCGGTCGTGGATCTCGCCCTTCGGCGCTTCCCCCGGTGTGGTGAAGAGAAGGGGCAGGTCGTCGGTCAGGAAGAGTGCGATGCGCCCGTCGCGCTCGCCCAGGGGCCCCCTCCCCGCCCACACCACTTCCCCGGCGGCGCACAGCGCGTCGAGGTCGCCGGGCCGGTACTCGGGCAGGCGCGCGGGCAGGACGTCGCGCTCCAGGGCGGAGGCGGGGAAGGCGGCGCCCTGGAGCTGCTCGACCACGTCGAGCAGCGCGTCGGGCCCCCGGCGGGAGGATCTCTCGGTCATGCCGTGCCAGTCGAGGAGGAGCCGCGCGAGAGCGGAAGGCTCCGCGGGCTCGACTTCCTTCCGGAGCCGCGCGAGCGACCGTCGGCGCAGCGTGGCCAGCACCTCGCTCCCGCACCACTCGCGGCCTGAGCCGCCGGGGCGGAACTCGCCCTCGAGGACGCGCCCGTCGGTCTGGAGCTCCCGTAGCGCGGACGTGACCGTGGCCTCGCCTGTCCCGTAGCGACGGGCCACGTCGGCGGGCCGGAAAGGACCGTGCGTTCGCGCGTGGCGCGCCACGATCTCGCGCAGCGCTCCCGGGACGGGGACGAGGAGGGCCTGGGGAAGACCGAGGGGGAGCGCGACGCCGAGCGCGTCCCGCAGCTTCGCCGCGTCCTCCACCGCCGCGAAGCGCTCCTCCCCGGCCACCGCCACCCGAACTGCGCGCCGCTCGCGCACGAGCTCGTCCAGCCATTCCCGTGCTGCGCCTTCCGGGGAGCGGCCCGGGGGCGCTTCGGTCCGCGCCGCCACCTCCGGCCCGGTCAGGTCGCCGATTCGCAGGAGCAGGTCGTGGAGACGATCGGCGCTCCGCGCCTGGTGGGCGGGCTCCAGGGCCTGGAGCTGCAGCTCCAGCTCGGCGAGCGCGTGCGCGTCGAGCAGCTCCCGGAGCTCGGCCTCGCCCAGGAGCTCGCGGAGCTGGGCCTGGTCGACGGAGAGGGCCTGGGCCCGGCGCTCGGCGAGGGGGGCGTCGCCGTCGTAGAGATAGTTGGCCACGTAGCCGAAGAGGAGAGAGGCCGCGAAAGGCGAGGGCGCTTGCGTGTCCACGGTGACGAGGCGAATCTCGCGGCGCCGCACCTGGCGCGCGAGCTCCACGAAGGCAGGCAGGTCGAACACGTCCTGCAGGCACTCGCGGTAGGCCTCGAGGATCAAGGGGAAGGAGCGGATACCGCGCCGCCACCTGCAGGAGGTCGGCCGCGCGCTTCCTCTGCATCCAGAGCGGGGTGCGCAGGCCCGGCCGGCGCCGGGGGAGGAGGAGCGCGCGACCCGCCGCCTCGCGGAAGCGGGCGGCGAACAGGCTGGAGCCACCGAGCTCCCGCACCACCAGGTCCTCGATCTCGTCGGGGTCGGGCAAGAGCGCCTCCGCGTCGGGCGGACGCTCGCGGTCGGGCACGCGCACCACGATGCCGTCGTCGCTCCAGACCGTCTCCGCCTCCACGTCGCCGCCCTGCCGCAGCCGCGCCTCCAGGCCATCGCCCAGGGGGCGTGGACGCGCCCGCCCCAAGGCGAGAGCAGGCACAGCCGCCAGTCCCCCATCTCGTCGCGCGTGCGCTCGAGCACGAGGGTTCGGTCGTCGGGAAGCGAGCCGGTGGCCTCGCGCTGCTCGTCGAGATAGGCGAGCAGGTTCGGGGCCGCGCGCTCGTCGAGCGCGTGCTCCTCGCGCAGCCGGCGGAGGGCCTGCCGCCGGGGGAGAGCCGCGAGCTCGCGGGTCAGGCGTCCAATGGTGCGTCCGAGCTCGGCGGGACGGGCGCCGCGGTCGGCCTTCCAGAACGGCATCTTGCCCGGCTCGCCCGGAGCGGGCACGACCAGCACGCGGTCCCGCGTGATCTCCGCGATGCGCCAGCTCGAGGCCCCGAGCACGAAGACCTCGCCGGCGCGGCTCTCGAAGACCATCTCCTCGTCCAGCTCGCCCACCCGGCGGCCCGAGCCTTCGGCCCCGGCCAGAAACACGCCGTAGAGGCCCTTGTCGGGGATCGTTCCCGCGTTCGCCACCACGAGGCGTTGCGCGCCCTCGCGCGGGCGCACGACCCCGCGCAGGCGGTCCCAGGTGAGCCGCGGCCGCAGCTCCGCGAACTCGTCGCTGGGGTAGCGGCCGGAAAGCATGTCGAGGACGCCCTCGAACTGCGCGCGCGCCAGCCCCGAGAACGGAGCGGCCCGGCGCACGAGAGCGTAGAGCTCGTCCACCTTGCGCTCGCCCAGCGCGACCGCGGCCACCAGCTGCTGGGCGAGCACGTCGAGGGGATTGCGGGGGACGCGCGTCTCCTCGACCGCACCCTCCTGCATGGCCCTGGTGATGGCCGCGCTCGCCAGGAGGTCGCCCCGGAACTTCGGGAAGATCACGCCCCGCGAGACCGCCTCCACCTGGTGGCTGGCCCGGCCGATGCGCTGCATCCCGCTCGCCACCGAGGGCGGGGTCTCGATCTGCACGACGAGGTCGACCGCGCCCATGTCGATGCCCAGCTCGAGCGAAGAAGTGGCCACGATCGCGGGCAGCCGGCCCGCTTTCAGCGCGTCCTCGATCTCCAGGCGCTCCTCGCGCGCGATCGACCCGTGATGGGCCCGGGCCACGCCTTCGCCCGCCGAGGTCGTTGAGGGCGGCGGCCATGCGCTCGGCCAGTCGACGGCTGTTCACGAAGATGATGGTCGAGCGGTGGGCCCGCACCAGCTCGAGCAGGCGCGGGTGGATGGCGGGCCAGATCGAGCGGCGCTCCGGGAAGCCCGCCACGCCCTCGGAAACCTCGGCCGCTTCCGGCGAGACGATCTCGCCCAGGTGCTTCATGTCCTCGACCGGCACCTCGACGCGTAGATCGAAGGCTTTGCGAGCGCCTGCGTCCACGATCGACACCGGGCGCGGCTTCCAGGCCCTCGTCCCCTCGCCACCGCCGAGGTAGCGCGCCACCTCCTCGAGCGGCCGCTGGGTCGCGGAGAGGCCGATGCGGACGAGGGGACGACGCGTGGCTTCCTCGAGCCGCTCCAGGGACAGCGCGAGGTGGGCCCCGCGCTTCGTGCCCACGAGGGCGTGGATCTCGTCCACGATCACGGTCTCGACCGGAGCCAGGAAGGCGCGGGCCCGCGACGTGAGGACGAGAAAGAGCGACTCCGGGGTGGTGATCAGGATGTCGGGGGGCTCGCGCAGCATGCGCACCCGGTCTTCGGCCGGCGTGTCGCCGGTGCGGATGCCGAGCGTGGGCAGGTGGCAGGATTCGCCCCGACGGGACGCCACGCGGGCGATCCCGGCCACCGGCGAGCGCAGGTTGCGCTCCACGTCCACGGCCAGGGCCTTGAGGGGCGAGACGTAGACGACGCGGCAGCGGTCCGCCTTCGGGGGCACGGGTGCGAACATCAGCCGGTCGATGGCGGACAGGAAGGCGGCGAGGGTCTTGCCGGACCCGGTGGGGGCGAAGACGAGCGTAGAGCCGCCCTCGCGAAGGGCGGCCCAGCCGAGCTGCTGGGCTCGAGTGGGTCCGGGAAACGTCTCGGCGAACCACGCCTCGACCGCGGGATGGAAGAACGGAACGGAAGAGCGAGCGGGCAAGGGCGCCTCGAAAGCCCCATCTTAGAGGACATACGGGTCGGCCGAGGACCAAGGGCGCCTTGACCGCTCCGCGAAGCCTGTCGTAAGGTCGCGGCCGACCCGCCGCGGACGGCGAAAGGGAGGCGGCAGATGGCGCGGGCAGGATGGCTCATCCCGTTGCTCGCCGCCCTCGGGGCCGCCGCCCCCGCGGCCGCCCAGGAGAGCAAGCCCGATGCGGAGACGCTGCGCTCCCGCGACCGCATGGTGCTCCTCGACGTCCGCACCGTGCTCATGGCCGCCCGGCAGTTCGCGAGCCGGAACGGAGGCTACTTCGGCGAGCTTCGGTGCCTGACCGCGCCGGAGTCCTGCCGGCCCGACTTCCCGAAGGAGGAGGGGCCCCTCCTGGATCCCACCCACGACTGGCTGGCCACCCGCCTCGGGTACGTGCGCAAGTTCCACCCGGGTCCCCTCGTGGACGAGGAAACGCGTCTCCGCGACGGCGCGGCCACGGGGAGCCTGAAGGCGTTCGCGTTCACGGTGGCGCCGGAGACCCCCGGGCAGACGGGGCTCCGCTCCTTCTGCGGCGACTCCACCGGCAAGGTGTGCGCGGTGGCGAGCGGGGCGGAGCCCACCGTCAAGGAGGGCCGCTGCAGCCCCCCCTGCCAGGAGCTGAAGTGAGGCGGGGAGGCGCACGCCCGGTCTTTCTTGCGCTCCTCTTCCTCCTCGCCTCGTCCCCCGCCGTCGCCCGCGAGGTCCCCACGCCCGCTTCCGTGCTCGGCTTCACCCCCGGCGACGACCGCAAGCTCGCCGACTGGTCGCAGATCACGGCCTACTTCCGGCGGCTCGACGCCTCGAGCGAGCGCGTGCGCGTGGACGAGGTGGGGACGACGACGGAAGGACGGCCCTTCCTGATCGTCACCCTCACCTCGGAGTCGAACATGCAGCGTCTCGAGGAGATCCGGCGCGACAACCTGCGCCTCGCCGACCCCCGCGGCCTCTCGGACGCGGAGGCGGAAGCGCTCGTGGCCCGGGGCAAGACCATCGTGGCCGCGAACTACGCCATACATTCCACCGAGGTGGCCGGCTTCCTGACCCCGCTCCTGTTCGCCCATCGCCTCGCCGCGAGTGACGAGCCGGACGTGCTGGAAATGCTCGACCGCACCGTGCTTCTCCTCGTTCCGTCGCACAACCCGGACGGGACCGACATCGTGACCGCGTGGTACCGCAAGACCCTGGGCACGCCCTTCGAGGGGAAGAGCCCGCCCGTGCTCTACCAGAAGTACACCGGCCACGACAACAACCGCGACTGGTACATGTTCACGCAGCAGGAGTCCCTCCTCACCGTCCGTCACCTCTACGACCGCTGGCGTCCCCAGGTCGTCCTCGATGTCCACGAGATGGGCGAGAAGGAGGCGCGGACGTTCCTCCCGCCCTACACCGATCCCTGGGAGCCCAACGTCGACCCCGCCCTCCGGACCGCAGTGGCGGCGGTGGGCATGGACGTGGCCGCCCGGCTGGACGCGGAGGGAAAGGCCGGGGTCGTGGTGCAGGCGCTGTACGACGCGTGGACGCCCGCCCGCGCCTACCCGCACACGCACGGGGGCGTCCGCGTCCTCTCCGAGACCGCCTCCGTGCGCCTGGCCTCCCCCGTCGACGTGCGCTTCGAAGAGCTGGAGCGGGGCACGGGCTACGATCCGAAGGTCGCCTCCTGGAATTTCCCCCGGCCCTGGCCGGGGGGCGCGTGGCGCCTCCGCGACATCGTGGACATCCAGCTCGCGGTGTCGTGGGCCGTGCTCGGCCACGCCGCCCGCAACCGGGACTTCTGGCTGCGCACGTTCCTGGGCGTGAACCGCCGCGCCTCCGCGCGCCGGGAGCCCTTCGCCTTCGTCCTCCCGACCGAGCAGCGCGATCCGCTGGCCACCGCCCGCCTCCTGCGCGTTCTCCGCGACGGCGGGGTCGAGGTGCAGCGCTCGCGCGCTCCCTTCGACGCGGGCGGGCGTCGCTACGAGGCGGGAGCGTACGTGGTGCTCATGCAGCAGCCGTGGAGTGCCTTTGCCAAGATGCTGCTCGAGCGCCAGCGCTACCCGGACCGGCGACGGTATCCGGGCGGACCGCCGATCCGGCCCTACGACGTGACCGCCCACACCTTGCCCCTCCTGCTCGGCGTGAGCGCTCAGGCGGTCGGCCCCCCGTTCACCGCCGACCTCGAGCCCGTCTCCGAGGCCGCTCCCGTTCCCGGCCGGCTCGTGGGCGCGGGCCCCCTCTTCGCCTTCGACCACGGAAACGCGGGCCTCGTCGCCCTCGGGCGGCTCGTGCAGGGCGGCGTGCCCGCGCGGTGGGCCCTCCAGCCCTTCACGAGCGACGGCCACTCCTTCCCGGCGGGGACGCTTCTCGTCCCCGCGTCCGCGCGCGGGCACCTCCTGCCTCTGACCCGCGAGCTGGGGCTCGTGGCCCACGGTGTCGCCGCGTCCCCGCCTTCCCTGCTCCTGCGCAAGCCGCGGGTCGGGCTCTACGCCTCCTGGGTGCCTTCGATGGACGAGGGCTGGACGCGCTTCGTCTTCGAGAAGGAGGCGGGCCTCGTGTACGTCACGCTTCACGACGCGGACGTTCGCGCCGGCCGCCTCCGCGAGCGCTTCGACGCGATCGTCCTGCCCGATCAGGCCCCGGCGACGATCCTCAACGGTCACGCGCCCGGCTCGATGCCCGAGGAGTACACGGGCGGGCTCGGGAAGGCCGGGGTGGAGGCCCTCCGCACCTTCGTGGAAGCGGGGGGCACTCTCGTGACCCTCGATTCGGCTTCCCTCTTCGCGATCGAGCAGCTTCGCCTGCCCGTGGCCAACGGGCTGGCCACCCTCGACTCCGCGAGCTTCTATTGCCCGGGGGCCATCCTGGAGACCGCGGCGGAGCCCTCCCCGCTCACCCACGGCCTCGACCGCACCGTGCCCGTCTGGTTCGAGTCGAGCCCGGCTTTCGACGTCACCGGGGGGACCGCCGTCCTCCGCTACGAGGGCGAGGACCCGCTCCTCTCCGGCTGGCTGCTGGGGGGCGCCCATCTGCGCGGCCGGGCCGCGCTCGTGGACGTTCCGCTCGGGCGGGGGCGTGTCGTCCTCTTCGGCTTCCGGCCGCAGTACCGCGCCCAGAGCTGGCTGACCTACGTCCCCTTCCTGAACGCGCTCTACCTCTCGGCGGCGCGCCCCCGGCCGTAACGGGCGAGGATCTCGCGCACCCGGTCGATGGGGATCGCCTCCACGGTCTCGCCCGAGCCGCTCATCGTCGTCGCCCGGAAGAGCGAGTTCAGCACCGCCTCCTCCGTGGCCTCGAGCGCGGCCTCGAACAGGGGGGAGAGCGCTTCCGTGGGGAGGAGGGTCACGCTCCGCGCTTCCGTCTCCCCGTGGCGCATCCTCACGGTGGTCGAGAAGGCGATGGCGAAGTCGCCGCTGCCGTTGGCGTAGCTCGATCCCGTGCGGGCGAGGCCGAAGACGGCGCGGGCGGCCAGGCGCGTGAGGTCTCGCGGGGAGAGGGGCGCATCCGTGGCCACCACGATCATGCAGGACCCGCCGGGCGAGGGATCGCGCGCGAGGGCCGCGGCGGCGCGCGAGAACGCGTGCCGGCCCAGCTCCTTGCCCACCGGGGCGCCGTCCACCACGAGCACGCCGCCGAAGTTCGTCTGCACGAGCACGCCCAGCGTGTACCCGCCCCACGCCGAGGGCAGCTGCCGTGAGGCGGTGCCGATCCCGCCCTTCCAGTCGAAGCAGACCGTGCCCGTGCCCGCGCCCACGCTGCCCTCTTCCACCGGCCCCGCGGTCGCGGCGTCGATGGCGGCGAGCACGTGCTCGCCGCGCACGTGCAGGCCGCGGATGTCGTTGAGGCCCCACCCGTCGTTCGTCTCTCCCACGAGCGCGTTGACGGAGCGCACGCCCTGGTTGCCGGGGCGGGCAAGCGTCCAGGAGACGACCGCCTCCAGGGCCGGGCCCACCGCCAGGGTGTTGGTGAGCACGATGGGGGTCTCGATCGTGCCCAGCTCCTGAACCTGGGTCGAGCCCGCGAGCTTGCCAAAGGCGTTGCCCACGAACACCGCACCCGCCACCTTGTCCTGGAAGATGTTCCCGGCGTGGGGCAGGATCGCGGTCACTCCCGTCCGCACGTTGTCGCCCGCCACGAGCGTCTTGTGGCCGACGCGCACGCCGGCCACGTCGGTGATGGCGTTCAGCGGCCCCGGCGGAAACACTCCCGGAGCCACCCCCAGGTCTCTCGCGCGCGGCCGCTCCTCCGCCCCGGTCCCGGCCAGCAGCAGGAATGCGAGCAGGCCGGACAAGGCGTTCACGGTGGGGGGAGACCCCATTCCGGCGCGAGCGTGCGGTAGGTGCCCTGGGGGAGCTGCACGAGCACGGGGCGGGTGGCGGGATCCAGGAACTGCAGCAGCCGCTCCATGACCGTATCGTCGAAGGCCGTGCAGCCCGCGGTGGTCGCGGACGGTGCCGTGCGCACGTGAAGGAAGATGCAGCTGCCGAGGCCGGGCTCCGCGGGGGCGTCGTTGTGGCCTACCCACACCACGAGGCGATAGAGGGCGTCCGGCCGGCGCATGTCCTCGGCCGAGGTCCAGTCCTTCACGACCGCGGCTTCGTCCATCAGCCGGTTGTAGTACCGCGACTTCGCGTCGTCCACGCAGCGCAACGTCCCCGTCGCCTCCCGGTAGGGGAGGCGAGTCCCCGGCGGGGCCGTCTTCGTGTAGCCGGTGGCGAGGCGCAGCTCGAAGATGCCGGCGGGGCTCTTGCCGTCGCCTTCCTTCTTCATCGTCCCCACCACGGACTCGGGATGCAGGCCCCGTCCCCAGGCGAGGCCGGCCTGCCCCAGGGATGCGGTGACCGGCTCGCCCGCCGGCTTCCAGGGCGCACCCGCCGCGCGCTCGTAGATGCGGACGCGGGCGGTGGTGGCCGACCAGTCCTGGCTGATCGAGAGGACCATCTGCCGGCTCTCGGCAGGCACCGGGGACACGGCGAGGAAGGCGAGAAGGGCGAGCATGGCCAAGAGCATACCGCGGTCGTCGTTGAAATCACGCAGGGGCTTGGCTAGACTGGCCGATGCTCGTCCTGCTGGGAGGTCGTCCAACGGTAGGACATATGGCTCTGGACCATAGAATCGGGGTTCGAATCCCTGCCTCCCAGCCAGTCGACATCCGATGCACAATCGACGCCGACGTCGCCCGCGACCGGGCGCCGGCGCCGAGCGGCCGCCGGGTGAGCTCCGGTCGATCCGACCCCGCGCCGCGGAGCGGCGCCGTCTGCTCGCGCTCCTCTCTCTTCCCGCCCCCAAGGCCGCGCGCGCCCTCCTGGGCCAGGTCCTGGTCCGAGAGGGTGCGCGCCCGCGGAGGGCGCGCATCGTGGAGACCGAGGCCTACCTGGGCTTCGAGGATCCTGCCGCGCACGCCTACCGGGGCCGCACTCGCCGGACCGAGCCCCTCTTCGGCCCCCCGGGCACGATCTACGTCTACTTCATCTATGGAATGCACCACTGCCTGAACCTCACCGTGGACCGGCCGGGTGTCCCCGGCTGCGTGCTCATCCGGGCGGTGGAGCCCCTGGACGCACTGCCCCCTGAGCGAGGACGCGGGCCGGGGAAGCTGACCCGCTGGTTGGGGCTGGACACCCGCGACAGCGGGCGCCACCTCTTCGCTTCCGACAGCCGGCTCACCCTTCGGGAGGGCCGGCCCCCCCGGTGCATCCGGGTCACCTCCCGGATCGGGATCCGCCAGGCCGCGGAACGACGCCTTCGGTTCTTCGATCCGGACAGCCCTTCGGTGTCGTCGCCGCAGCGCGACCCCTACTCCGCCCGCAGTGCCTCCACCGGGTCGACGTCGGTGACGCGTCGGGCGGGCACGTAGCTCGCGACCACGGCCGCCGTCACCAGGCCGACCGCAACCGCGGTGTAGGTCGTGGGGTCGGCCGGCCCCACCCCGAACAGCAGCGAGGTCATGAGCCGACTCAGGCCCGCTGCGGCGACGAGGCCGCATCCCGCGCCGATCGTGGCCAGCCACAGCCCGTGGCGGACGAACATCCGCGTGAGGTCGCGCGGGTGCGCGCCGAGGGCCATGCGGATCCCGATCTCGCGCGTCCGCTGGGAGACCGCGTAGGAGATCACGCCGTAGATGCCGACGACCCCGAGGAGGAGCGCCATCCCCCCCGCGAGGGCGAGCATGACGAGCGTGAACGACGTTCGCGCCATCGACTCTTCGTACACGGTGAGAAGCGTGCGCACCGAGTCCAGGGGAAGGTTCGGGTTGACGGACCAGACGGCCTGCCGGACCTCCTTCATGAAGGTCTCCGAGCCCGCGCGGGGGGTACGCACCACGAAGGCCAGGGAGCGACTCAAGCCGTCCGCTTCGAAGCCATTCATCAGGAGGGGCCAGTAGACGACGGCGGGCGCCTTCTGATCCATCCCGTCCTGGTGCACGTCGGCCACCACGCCCACCACCTCCCGCCACGCTCCCTTCGTGCTCTCGCGGAGCCTCTGGCCGAGCGCGGCCGCGGGCTTTCCCCAGAGCTCGCGGGCGAGGTTCTCCGAGATCATGACGAGCGGCGTCCGGTTGTAGGTCTCGCTCCAGGTGATGTCGCGGCCCGCCACGAGCGGGGTGCCCATGGTTTCGAGGTAGCCGGGGCCGACGAACACGAACCGCCGGAGGGGCGGGATCTGACCCTCGGCATACACGTGGTCCTCGGCGAAGACGGGATCGTTCCAGCCGTCTCCGTCCATCGGGATCCTGCTCCCGAGCCCCGCCGAGGCGGCCCCGGGCAGTGCTTCGACCTTCTCGAGGATGGCCTGCTGCATCCGCGTCGCCACCTCCTCGTCCTTGACCTCGGCCTCGGGAATCGAGATCCGGAAGGTCTGGACGTCCTCGGGCCGCGCGAACCCCGGCTGGACGTCTCGGAGGGCGCGGAACGAGCGGATCATGAGGCCGGAGCTGACCAGCAGCACGAGGGCGAGGGCGACCTGGACCACGACGAGCCCGTTGCGCGCCCGATGGCGCTCGCGGCTCGCGCTCGCGGCGCGTCCCCCGCTCCGCAGCCCGGTGGCGAGATGCGGCCCCGCGTACTTGAAGATCGGGATGAGCCCGAAGAGGACGCTGGAGAGAACGGAGAGGACGAGCGCGAACAGAAGCACCGGCGGATCGATCCCGATCTCCTCGAGGCGGGGCAGGTTCGAGGGGGCCAGGAAGACGAGGAGGCGGAGGGCGGCGAAGGCCAGCCCCAGCCCGAGGACGCCGCCCAGGAGGCCCAGGAGAAGGCTTTCGAGGAGGAGCTCCCGCGCGATCTGGCCCCACCCCGCTCCGAGCGCGGCGCGCACCGCCAGCTCCTGCTGGCGGCCTTCGGTCCTCACGAGCAGGAGGTTGGCCACGTTCGCGCAGGCGATGAGAAGCACCATGCCGATGGTTCCCATCAGGACCCAGAGCACCTTCCCTACGTCGCCCACGAGGTCCCGCTTGAAGGGCCGGAGGTTCGGGGCGATGCGCGCCTCCTCGAACATCTTCTTGTTGAAGCCCGGGGGAGCCGGGAAACGCTCCAGGGCGAGGGGCAACATGCGCGCGATGTCCGCGCTCGCGTCGTCGATCGTAGCGCCCGGCTTGAGCCTCGCCACCGCCTGGTAGCTGAAGCTCCCGAGGTAGACCTTGCTGCGATCGATCTGCAGGGGCACGATCAGGGAGGCGCTCCGGTCGAGGAAGCGGAAGTGACGGGGCATCACCCCGATCACCTCGCGGGCTTCGCCGTCGACGACGAGGCGCCGTCCGACCACGGCGGGGTCGCCCCCGAACCGGGACTGCCAGTATCCATGGGGCAGGATGACGGTGGGCGGGCTCCCGGGCCCGTCGTCCTTCTCGGAGAACGGGCGGCCCCGGGCGGGCGGAACGCCCAAGGCCACCAGGACCCCATCGGTGACGTAAAGGACGCTGACCCGCTCCGGCTCGGCGAGGCCGGTGACGGTGGCGGCGCCCTCCCTCCACAACCCGACGCTCTGGAGCGTGCGGCCCTCTTCGCGGTACGTGAAGAGCAGGGAGGGCGAGGCGTTCAAATCCGTGATGTTGACTCCGGGGGCGGTGTGCCAGACGCCGATCAGCTCCTCGGGATGCGGATAGGGCAAGGGCTTCAGCAGCACTCCTTCGACGACGCTGAAGATGGCCGTGTTCGCGCCGATGCCGATGGCGAGCGTGACCAGGGTGATCAGCGTGAACATCGGCGAGCGGCCGAGCCTCCGGACCACGTGCCTCAACTGTGTAGAGAAGGACATGCCGGGAGAACGCCCGAGGCCGCGGACAAGTTCCCGATTCTTGTCGGGATCGGCCCGGCGACGGTGCTGGCGCGGAAGCGCCGGGTCTCAGCGGAAGAGTTCGCCGACGGGGAAGGAGACCTGAGGAAGGATCTCCGAGACGAGCGACTCGGCTTTCGTCACGGTCCGGGCCCGGCGGTAGGCTCCGGCGGTCTTGTCCGGCGCGGTGAAGACCTCGATCGCCGCCTAGCACCGCGGCGGGCGACGGGGGTCCGCCCTGGTGTAAGCTTTTCCTTCCCGCGGACCCGCCGGTCCGCGCCCGCAGGAGACCTTCGATGAAGACCGACGCGTTCGGGGCCCGCTCCACTTTCGAGACGGGGCAGGGGCCGGCCGTGATCCACCGGCTCGCGGCCCTGGAAAAGGCGGGAATTGCGCCATCGCTGGCCAGGCTGCCCTTCTCGATCAAGGTCCTCCTGGAATCCGTACTGCGCAACGTGGACGGCGAGCTCGTGACCGAGCAGGACGTCCGGAACCTCGCGGCCTGGAACGCGGCCGCCCCCAAGGACGTCGAGCTGCCCTTCATGCCCGCTCGCGTCATCCTCCAGGACTTCACGGGCGTGCCCGCGGTGGTGGACCTCGCCTCGATGCGGGCGGCCATGAGGCGCCTGGGGGGCGATCCCGCGGAAGATCAACCCCCTGGTGCCGGTGGACCTCGTGGTCGACCACTCGGTGCAGGTCGACTACTACGCCTCTCCCGACGCGCTCCGGAAGAACGCGGAGATCGAGTTCGAGCGCAACCGCGAGCGCTACGAGTTCCTGCGCTGGGGCCAGAAGGCCTTCGCCAGCTTCCGCGTCGTGCCTCCCGCCACCGGTATCGTCCACCAGGTGAACCTCGAGTACCTGGCCAAGGGCGTGCTGCAGCACGAAGGAAGACGGGGCGACGGTGGCCTTCCCCGACACGCTCGTGGGCACGGATTCCCACACCACGATGATCAACGGCCTGGGCGTCCTGGGCTGGGGCGTGGGCGGCATCGAGGCGGAGGCGGCCATGCTCGGCCAGCCTCTCTACATGGTGACCCCCCAGGTGGTGGGCTTCCGGCTCACCGGGAAGCTGCGCGAAGGCGTGACCGCCACCGACCTCGTGCTGACCGTGACCCAGCTCCTCCGCAAGAAGGGCGTCGTCGAGAAGTTCGTGGAGTTCTTCGGCCCCGGCCTCGCCCAGATGACGCTCGCCGACCGGGCCACCATCGCGAACATGGCCCCCGAGTACGGCGCCACCTGCGGCTTCTTCCCGGTGGACGAGAGACGCTCTCGCTACCTGCGCAAGACGGGACGCACGGCGGCCGAGGTCGATCTCGTCGAGCGCTACTGCAAGGAGCAGGGGCTCTTCCGCACGGAGGCGACGCCGGATCCCGTCTTCACGGACACGCTGGAGCTGGACCTGGGAACGGTGGAGCCCAGCCTGGCCGGGCCCGAAGCGGCCCCACGATCGCGTGGCCCTCGCCCAGATGAAGGACGCGTTCCGCAAGGCCCTCATCGCACCCGTGAAGGAGCGCGGCTTCGGCCTCGCCGAGGGCGATCTCTCGCGGTCGGAGACGGTGGCGGTGCGCGGCGAGAAGGGCGAGTTGAAGCACGGGGCGGTGGTGATCGCCGCCATCACGAGCTGCACGAACACGTCGAACCCCTCGGTGATGCTGGGGGCCGGCCTCCTGGCCCGCAAGGCCGTGGCCCGCGGGCTGAAGGTCCCGAGCTACGTGAAGACGAGCCTCGCCCCCGGCTCCAAGGTCGTGACCGAGTACCTGAAGAAGGCCGGGCTCCTGAAGGACCTGGAGACGCTCGGCTTCGACCTCGTGGGCTACGGGTGCACGACCTGCATCGGCAACAGCGGCCCGCTTCCGCCCGAGGTCTCGAAGGCGGTGAACGACGGCAAGCTCGTGGCCTCGGCCGTCCTCTCCGGCAACCGCAACTTCGAGGGGCGAATCAACCCCGACGTGAAGGCCAACTACCTGGCCTCGCCGCCTCTCGTCGTGGCCTACGCGCTCGCGGGCACGACGGACCGGGACCTCACGACGGAGCCGCTGGGGCAGGACCGGGACGGCAAGCCGGTGAAGCTCGCCGACGTCTGGCCGAGCCAGAAGGAAGTGGCCGACCTCGAGGCCACGATCGGCGGCGGAGATGTTCCGCGACTCCTACGGCAACGTCTTCGACGGCAACCCCACGTGGAACGCGGTCAAGGTGCCGGAGGGCGACCTCTTCGCCTTCCGCGAGGAGTCGACCTACATCCAGGATCCCCCGTTCTTCCAGGGGCTGACCCCGGTCCCCGCTCCCGTGGCCGACATCCGGGGAGCGCGTCTCCTCGCGATCCTCGGCGACTCCGTGACCACCGACCACATCTCCCCCGCCGGCGACATCGCGCTCGACAGCCCGGCCGGGCGCTACCTGCTGAGCAAGGGCGTCCAGAAGAAGGACTTCAACTCCTACGGCTCGCGCCGCGGCAACGACCGGGTGATGGTGCGCGGCACCTTCGCGAACATCCGCCTCAAGAACCTCATGGTGCCCGGGGTGGAGGGCGGGGTGACCGTCCACCAGCCGAGCGGGGAGCGAATGGCCATCTACGACGCGGCCGAGCGCTACCGGGCGGAGGGGGTCCCCCTCGTGGTGATCGCGGGGAAGGAGTACGGCAGCGGCTCGTCGCGCGACTGGGCGGCCAAGGGGACGCTGCTGCTCGGGGTGCGCGCGGTGCTCGCGGAGAGCTACGAGCGCATCCACCGCAGCAACCTCGTGGGCATGGGAGTGCTCCCCCTGCAGTTCAAGCCCGGCGAAAACGCGGAGTCGCGGGGGCTCACCGGCCAGGAGCGGATCTCCGTCACCGGGATCGCCGGCGACCTCAAGCCGCGGCCGGACGTGACCGTGGAAGTGGAGCGCGCGGACGGCCGCCGCTCGTCGTTCACGGCCACCGCCCGCCTGGACACGCCGGTGGAGGTCAACTACTACCGGAACGGTGGGATCCTGCAGACCGTGCTGCGAAAGCTGATCAGGGCCTAGCTTGCCTCGGCTCACCTTCCTGGGGGCGGCCAAGACCGTCACCGGCTCGCAGTACCTGGTGGAATCGGGGGGCGACCGCATCATGGTCGACTCCGGGATGTTCCAGGGAGGCAAGCCCCTCCGCCAGCGGAACTGGGCGGAGCCCGCGGTCGATCCCGCTTCCGTTTCCCATCTGATCCTGACCCACACGCATCTCGACCACATCGGCCGCGTGCCGCGGCTGGTCAAGCAGGGCTTCCGCGGCACCATCTGGTGTACGCCGGCCACCCAGCAGCTGGCCGAGATCCTGCTCCTCGACGCCGCCCACCTGCAGCAGGAGGATGCGGACTACCTCAACCGCAAGGGCCTCACCAAGCACGAGCCCGCCCTCCCCCTGTTCGACGACACTGACGTGCAGGAGTCGCTCCGACTGTTCCGCTCCGTGCCCCTGGGGGAAACGCGCGAGCTCGGACCCGCCTTCGCCTTCTCCTATCGCGAGGCCGGCCACCTGTTGGGCGCCGCCTCCGCGGACGTCCGCATCCGCGAGAACGGCCGGGAGACGCGGGTGGTATTCAGCGGCGACGTGGGACGCTACGGGACCGTGCTCGTCAAGGACCCCGCGCCCGCGCCCAGCGCCGATTACCTGGTGGCGGAGAGCACGTACGGCAACCGCGCCCACCCGGCGATTCCGGTCGAGGAGCAGCTGGAGGGCGTGATCGCCCGCACCTTCGCTCGCGGGGGCGTCCTCCTCATCCCCGCCTTCGCGGTGGGCCGGGCCCAGCAGATGATCTGGCTCATGGACGACCTGGTCACGCGGGGCAGGCTCCGCCCCTTCCCCATCCATGTCGACAGCCCCATGGCCGTGGACGCCACGCGCATCTACGCGCAATACCCGGAGGCGGGCCGGGTCAGCTTGAACGGGGTAGGCGGCCGGAGCCTCCTCTTCGGCAAATGGGTGCACCTGCACCGCACCCAGGCGGAGTCGATCGCCCTCAACTCGATGAAGGGGCCTTGTGTCATCCTCTCCTCGAGCGGCATGCTCTCGGGGGGGCGCATCCTGCACCACTGCCGCGTCCGGCTCCCCCATCCCGAGAACACCCTGCTCATCACCGGCTACCAGGCGGAAGGCACCCTGGGGCGGGCTCTCCTCGACGGGGCCCACATCGTCCGCATCCACAAGGGCGAGGTGGGAGTGCTGGCCGAGATCGCGAACCTCAAGGGGATGTCCGGACACGCCGACGCCTCCGAGATGCTCCGCTGGCTCTCCTCCGTCGAGCGCCCGCCCAAGGTGGTGTTCCTGACCCACGGGGAGACGGACGCCGCGGACGCGCTGGCCGCACGCATCACGAGAGAGAGGGGCTTCCGCACCCACGTTCCCGACCTGGGGGAGACGGTGGTGCTCGAGGCGGGGACGGGGACTTGAAGGCGCTCATCGTCGACCTCGACGGCGTCGTCATGCTCGACGACAAGGCGGCCCCCGGGGCCAGCGAGCTCGTCTCCTGGCTGAAGAGCAACGGCCGGCCCTTCCTCTTCCTCACGAACTTCCCTTCCCAGACCCCCGCGGACCTGTCGGGCCGCCTGGCCGCCGCGGGACTCGACGTCGCCCCCCAGCACTTCTACAACTCGGCCATGGCCACCGCCGATTTCCTGACCAGCCAGGCCGGAGACCGCCGCCGCGTGTTCGTGGTCGGCGAAGGCGCCCTCGTGCACGAGCTTTATCGAGCGGGCTTCACGCTCTCGGAGACCGACGCGGACTTCGTGGTCCTGGGCGAGACCCGCGCCTACAACTTCGAGATGATCCAGCGGGCGTCCCAGCTCGTGAAGAAGGGGGCGCGCTTCATCGCCACCAACCCCGACGTGGCGGGCCCCCAGGGGCGTCCCAGCTGCGGCGCCTTTGCCGCCCCCATCGAGCGCATCACCGGAAAGGCTCCCTTCTACGTGGGCAAGCCCTCCGCCTTCATGATGCGCTCCGCCCTCCGCCACCTGCAGGCCCACTCGGAGGAGGCCTGGATGGTGGGCGACAACATGGATACCGACATCATCGCGGGATTGCAGACGGGCCTCGTCACCGTGCTCGTGCTCACGGGCATCAGCCGGGAAGAAGATCTCCCGCGCTACGCCTACCGGCCCGACCACGTGGTGAAGGACGCGCTGGAGCTGCTCGATCTCCTGGCCCGACAGTCCTGATCCGGAGCCCATTGGCGCCGGCCCCCCGGACCGTGCTCCAATCGAGGAGAGGAGAAGACCCGTGGCCCTGAAAGACCGAGTGACCTTCCTGACCACCGCCGAGCAGGTGGACGCGTTCCTGGCCAAGAATCCCGCCTCCGCCATCTTCAAGGCGGGGACCTGCCACAAGACCCAGGAGACCCTCGCGCAGGTCCAGACACATCTGGAGCCCCGCGAGGACCTCGCGCTGGGGATCATCCGGGTGGTGGAGTCGCGTCCGGCGAGCAACCACGTGACCACGCGGACCGGCGTCACCCACGAGTCGCCCCAGATCATCCTCTTCAAGGACGGCAAGGCCGTCTTCGACCGCGACAACTGGGACATCACGGGAGAAGCGGTCGCGGAGGCCCTGGAGAGCCACTTTACCCGGGTCTGATCGGGCGCGGCGGCGCCGGCTCGAGACGGGCGGGCGCAGGGTCTTCTCTAGACCGCGGGCAGGAAGACGCGGGTCTCGAGCGTGCCGCCGGGCAGGGGGGCGAAGCGGACGAACCCCCCCATCTCCTTCACCAGCCGGTAGGCCTCCCCGAGCGGGCCCGGGTCGCTCCCCTGCAGCATGCGTTGCTGGTCCTCGGGGCGCAGCCCCGCCGCGTGAGCGAGAGCGAGCATCAGGAAATCGCGCTTCACCTCTCCCCCCTTGCTGCGCAGGAGGACGGGCTTGCGCTCGCAGCGGATAACGATCGACGACCCGGGCGGACAGACCGCGGCCAGCCCGTGAAGGAGGGCGGCGGTGGCCCGGCGCAGGTTGGCGGGCGGGCAGCGCGGGGGAACGGTGCCCGCGGGAACGCGGCTCTGCACGGCGACGCGACGCGCTTCCAGCACGGTGCGGGCCGAGGCCACCGCCTCGGCCAGGATGCCGTCCAGCCCCGCTCCGGGAGCGGCCAGGACGGGGACGGCCGCGGCGGGACGAGTGGGGGGGGCGGTGGGCGCGGCCGGGGACGGGGTCACCGCGGGGCCGGATGCCATCCCCGCGGGCCGGCTTTGCGCCGACGCCACCCGACCCAGCTCCTGCATCCGCTGGCGGAGCCGCGACGCCTCCTTCTGGATCTCGCCGATGGCCGCGGTTCGCTTCGCCTCGTCGCGATACGAGAGGAGCAGGTCGGCATGGGAGAGGACGGTCCCCAGTCCCACGTTCATGTCCTTGACGAGATCGCTGAGGGCTTCCGCGAGCTCCACGTTGGAGCGGATCGCGCGGTGGAGAAGCTCCTCCGCGACGGGGCTGGCATCGGGCCCGGTCTGCAGCGGGTAGATCGGCTCGGAGTCGGGGGGCTGGGCGAGGATGACGCGCGCCGGAGAGCCCATGGGCGCGCCCGGGGGGGGAGGCGGGACCTTCTTGAGGAGGGCGGAGAAGGCCTGGGCCACGACCTCGGGCACCACCGCGGGATCGAGTCCCTTCTCCTTGAGGTTGTACTTCACGGCGATGGCGGCGAGCATGTCCTGGACCACCGCCACGAAGGTCTCCATGACCCCTTCGCCGCGCGCGGCCACCGCGGGGAACGCCTTTCGCCCCCAGAAGTTCAGGCTGCGCTCCATCTCCGCCCGCGGCTGCAGCTCTCCCAGGTCCTGCTTGTTGTACTGGAGGACGAGGGGAACCTTCTCCGGCACCAGCCGGTTGGCCAGGAGGTTGACCTTCATGTTCTCGAAGGCCGACATGTTCTCCTTCTGGCCGGAGCGCTGGCTGTCCGCCACGAAGACCACGGCATCGGCGCCGGCCAAGACCACTCGCCGGGTGGCGTTGTACTGGACCTGTCCAGGGACGGTGTAGAGCTGGATCTTGAAGTCGTACCCGGACACCGCCCCCAGGCTGAAGGGGAGGAGGTCGAAGAAGAGGGTGCGGTCCTGGGCGGTATTGAGCGATATGAGCCGGTTGGATCCGTCGGGATCGGTCAGGCGGTGGATCTGCTCCAGGTTGGTGGTCTTGCCCGACTGCGGGGGGCCGTAGTAAACCACCTTGGCCTTGATGGTCCGTTCGCTGAAGTTGAACTGGACCATAGCGGAGGGAAGTTCGGCTCAGACGCTCCTTGGACGGCGAGGCGAAGCGGGACTATAACACGCCCGCGGGCCGGGGCCCAAAGCCCGGCCCGCCGACGGGCCGGCAGTTGAACCCCGCCCGCGCCCTGCTATACTCGTTGTTTGTCTTCGGGCCGGACACGGGCCCTCGGGAGGATGTGATGGCACAGCGATGCGACATCTGCGGCAAGGGCCCGCAGTTCGGCAGCCAGGTGAGCCACGCCCACAACGTGACGTCCCGTCGCTTCAATCCCAACCTGCAGCGAGTGCGGGCGGTGGTCGGCAAGGGAACCCACCGCAAGGTGCGGGTCTGCACGCGCTGCCTGCGGTCCGGGCGGGTGCAGAAGCCGGCGAAGCGGACGAGACCGGCCGCCTAGCTCAAAACGCCGCGATCACGTCGATCTCGACCTTGACTCCCCGGGGCAGGCCCGCCGCCTGGATGGTCGAGCGGGCGGGCGGGTTCTTGCCGAGGTAGCGCGCGTAGACCTCGTTCATCCTCGGGAAGTCGGCCATGTCCGACAGGTAGACCGTGGTCTTCACCACGTTCTCCGGGCCCATCTTCGCTTCCTTGAGGACGCCGAGCAGGTTCTTGAGCACGCGCTCCGTCTGGGCCTCGATGTCGCCTCCCACCAGTTCCCCGCTCTGGGGATCGAGGGCGATCTGCCCGGAGCAGAAGAGCATCCCTCCGGAAATCACGCCCTGGGAGTACGGACCGATCGGCTTCGGAGCCTGGTTGGAGGTGACGTACTTGCTGGGCACGGTCGCTCCTCTCGTCCCATCGCCATTGCAGCGAGGACAGGAAAGCCTAAGGGAAGGCGAAGCGCCGATCAAGGGCCGCGCTATCGCGCGGCGGTCTGGCGTTCCACGTCGATGACGCCCGCCACTCCTCGCACCGACTTCACGACCTTGTCGAGGTGCTTCAGGTCCTGGATGCGCACCGTCAGCTCGATGGAGGCGGTGCGGTCGTCGAAGGTGCGGACCTGGGCGTCACGCACGTCGCTCTGCATGGCGGCGAGGACCGCCGTGATCGCGGCCAGCGCTCCCGGGCGGTCCTCCACGTCGACGGAGAGGCGGACCTCGTAGTCGCCTTCCCCGCCCTTCTCCCACTCCACCGCAATGCGCCGCTCGGGGTCGTAGACCAGGTTGCGCACATTGGGGCAGTGGAGGGCGTGAACGGAGACCCCCTTCCCGCGGGTGATGTAGCCCACGATCGGCTCCCCGCGAATGGGGTTGCAACACTTGGCCCGGTAGACGAGCAGGTCGTCCGTCCCCTTGACCTTGATCCGCTCCTCGCCCACCCGCAGGAAGCGCTTGACCGCGTCCGCGATGGGTCGCGGCTTGTCGGGGGCGGGGGGGGCCGCCAGCTTCTCGGGGGGCAGCAGACGGGCCAGGACCTGGCGAGTGGAGACCTTCCCGTAGCCGATGGCGGTGAACAGGTCGTCCGCCTTCGTGCCCACCCCCAGCTCCGTGGCCAGGGCCTCCAGGGGCGCGGGGTGGGCCAGCAGCTTGCGGAACGACAGGTCGTGCCGGCGGAGCTCACGCTCCACGTGCTTGCGGCCGATCTCCAGGGCCTGCTGCTTCTCCGCGGTGTTGAGGTAGTGGCGGATCTTCGCCTTGGCGCGGTTGGTGACGGTGAAGCTCAGCCAGTCCCGGCTCGGGTTCTGGCCGGGGTTGGTGACGATCTCCACGATGTCGCCGTTCTTGAGCTTGTAGCGCAGGGGCACCATCTTGCCGTTGACCCGCGCCCCCACGCAGTGGTGCCCGACCTCGGTGTGGATGCCGTACGCGAAGTCCACCGGGCTCGCCCCGCGGGGGAGCATCTTCACCTCGCCCTTGGGGGTGAAGCAGTAGACCTCCTCCGGGTAGAGGTCGAGACGCAGCGAGTTCAGGAACTCGTGGGGGTCCTTGACCTCCTGCTGCCACTCCAGGAGCTGGCGCAGCCAGGAGAAGGCCTGGTCGTCCTTGTCGAAGCCGCTCTTGCCCTCCTTGTACTTCCAGTGGGCGGCGATCCCCTCCTCCGCGATGCGGTGCATCTCCTGGGTGCGGATCTGCACCTCGAAAGGATGCCCTTCGTCCCCGATCACCGAGGTGTGGAGCGACTGGTAGCCGTTGGGCCGGGGCATGGCGATGAAGTCCTTGATCCGGCCGGGCACGGGACGCCACTGGTGGTGGAGGACGCCGAGGGCCGCATAGCAGTCGGGGACGCTCTTCACCACCACGCGGAGGGCCACGAAGTCGTAGACCTGCTCGAGGTCGATGCGCTGGCGCTTCAGCTTCTGGTAGATGGAGAAGAGCCGCTTGATGCGGCCTTCCACGGTGGCCTCCAGCCCGGCCGCCTTGAGCTTGTCCGCCACCGTGGCCCGGATCTGCTCGGTGAAGGCCTGGGCCTGCTGGCGGCGCTCCTTGACCCGGGTGGCGAGGTCCCGGTACGTCTCCGGCTCCAGGTACTGGAAGGAAAGGTCCTCGAGCTCGTTCTTGACCTTGCTCATCCCCAGCCGGCCCGCGAGGGGAGAGTAGATGTCCATGGTCTCGCGGGCGATGCGCACCCGGCGCTCGTCGGGCAGGTACTGGAGGGTACGCATGTTGTGCAGGCGGTCGGCGAGCTTGACGAGGATGACGCGCACGTCGTCGACCATGGCCAGGAGCATCTTGCGGTAGTTCTCGGCCTGGCGCTCCTCGGAGGTCGAGAAGGGGATCTTGCTGATCTTGGTCACGCCCTCCACGATGTGGAGCACGTCGGGCCCGAAGTATTCCTGGAGCCGCTGGGGCTCGGTGAGGGTGTCCTCGAGCACGTCGTGCAGGAGCCCCACCGCGACGCAGATGGGGTCCATGTGCATGTCCGCGAGGATGGATGCGACCTCCAGGGGGTGGACGAGGTAGGGCTCGCCGGAGGCCCGGGTCTGGCCCTTGTGCTCGACCGCGGAGAAGATGTAGGCCTTGCGCAGGACCTCCAGATCCGCCTCCGGATGGTGGCGCTTGACCGTCTCGTAGATGTCCTCGAAGCGGATCATGGGCGGCATGAGCTCTGGGCTTTCTCCCGACCCGTCTTCAGTTTAGGAAGGGGGAGGGGGGCGGTCAACCGACCGGCCGTTTCCTTGACTTGCTTCTTTCCGCACGACTATAATCCGCCGCCTCTGGAAACTGCACTCCCACACCCATTTCCGCGGAGTCTGCTGATGAAGACCCGGTATCTGGCCCCTCTCCTCGCCGCCGCAATGCCCGCCCTCCTCGCCTCGGGCTGCAACACGGTCAAGGCCCAGGCCGCGTTCAAGGACGGCAACAAGCTCTACAAGGAAGAGAACTACCGGAAGGCCATCGAGCTTTACGAGCGGGCGATCACGCTCAAGCCGGAGATGGCGGAGGCCCACTTCTACCTGGCCAGCTCCCAGCAGGCGCTCTACCGGCCGGGCAAGGACGATCCGGAAAACCAGCAGCGACTGGAGCAGGCGGTGGAGCACTACAAGAAGTCGCTGGAGCTGAACAAGCTCGACAGCGACAACCTGAAGAAGGTGCGGACGAACACCCTGGGCGCCCTCACCGGGATCTACTCGGAGCCGCCCCTCCAGAACTACGAGACCGCGCTCGGTTACGCGCAGGAGCTGGTGAAGGACAACCCGAACGACACCAAGAACCTCTACGCCATCGCCAACCTCTACGAGAAGTTCGGAAAGATACCGGAGGCGGAGGCGACGTACAACAAGGTCGCGGAGCTCAACCCCCAGGACGTCAAGGCCTGTGGCGCGCTCGCCGCCTTCTACAACAAGCCGCTCTGGGACGGCCGGAGCAAGTTCGATCTCGCGATCCAGACCCTGGAGCGCTGCGCCGGCCTCGAGCCGAACGACCCCGCGGGCTACTACAAGGTGGCCACCTTCTTCTGGGACAAGGCCTACCGCGACCCGCTTCTGAGCGACGCGCAGAAGAACGAATACGCCGACAAGGGCCTGGAGCAGGTGGGCAAGGCCCTGGAGATGAAGCCCGACTACTGGGAGGCCATCATCACGAAGGGCCTCCTCTACCGGGTGAAGGCCCAGGTGGCTCGCAATCCCAAGGAGCGCCAGCAGCTCCTGGAGCAGGCCCAGACCCTGCAGAAGCAGGCCATGGAGCTGCGCAAGGAGCAGCAGGCCACGCAGGCGGGGGCGGCCGGGAGCCCGCCCCCCGAGGTCCCGCCCGAGGCGACCGCGAAGCAGTAGCCAGCCTGACCTGCCGGAAAGGCAAAGGGCCTCGCCACGGCGAGGCCCTTTTCGTGTCCGCTACCCGCTCCGGACCCGTTGTTCCCGGAGCGAGTGAGTCAGTCTTCCTAGGGGGAGCTGGGAGCGGCGCCCGCTTCCTCGAGCATCTTCTCGGAGATGATGCCGATGCGCTCCACGCCGGCGCCCTTGGCGATGTCCATGGCCTGGACCACCTTGCCGTAGGGGACGTTGCCGGCGGCCTTGACGAAGATCGTCTTGTCCGAGCGGGCCTGGAAGATGTCCTTGAGCCGGGTGTCCAGCTCCTCCATGGTCACCGGGTTCTTGTTCACGGTGAGGGCGCCTTCCTCGATCCCCAGGACCACCGTGTTCGGCGGCGTCTTCATCTCGGGCTGGTTGGGGGGCGGGGGCTGGGGCAGGGAGATGTCCAGGCCCTTCTGGGCCAGGGGCGTCACCACCATGAAGATGATGAGCAGGACCAGCATCACGTCGATGAGGGGCGTGATGTTGATGTCGGACATCGAGCCCGAGTGCGCGGGCTGGGTGGCCTCGTGGGAGTGGACGATCCAGCGCCGGTGCCGGTGGGGCCGGCCGGAGCCGCCGGCGGGCTTGGGAGTAGCCATCCTTCTACCCCTGCACCTTGGCTTCGGCGATGAGGGCGACTTCCTCCACTCCCGCCTCGCGGCAGATGTCCATCACCTTCATGACCTCGGAGTAGGGCAGTTGCTCGTCCGCCTTCAGGTACATGATCCGCGCGCCCTCGGGCAGGTCCTGCAAGCGCTCCTTGACCTGGGGGCCGCAGCTCTGCCTGGTTGTCGAGCTTGGTTCCGCCCAGGTAGGTGGTGCCGTCCTTCTTGACGGCCACGACGATGCTCTTGGGCTCGTCCTTGCGCTCCTTGGTGTTCCCGGCCACGGGAAGCTCGCACGTCCACCCCCTTCTGGAGCATGGGGGTGATGACCATGAAGATGATGAGAAGCACGATCATGATGTCGGCCATGGGCGTGACGTTGATGTCCGCCATCGGCCCACCCGACTTGCCGCCGACTGCCATTGACATGGGAAGCTGCTCCTACGGGCGGCCGGGACCCGAGGGGCCCCGGCCGGTCCGCTCAGACCGTCAGGCGTTCTTCTTGATGAAGTAGTCGAGGAGCTCGGAGCTGGAGTTGTCCATCTCCACGTTGAAGCCCTCGACCTTGCCGTTGAAGTAGTTGAACGCCCACACCGCCGGCACCGCCACGAAGAGACCGAAGGCGGTGGTGATGAGCGCCTCCGCGATCCCGGCCGAGATGGCGGCGATGCCGCCCGACCCCGTGAGGGCCATGCCCGAGAAGGCGTTGATGATCCCGAAGGTGGTCCCGAAGAGGCCCACGAAGGGAGCGGTGGAGCCGATGGTGGCGAGGCCGGAGAGGCCCCGCTTCAGATCGGCCAGCTTGACCGCGGTCGCCCGCTGGATGGCGCGCTTGGCCGCGTCGACCGCGCTCTCCTTGTCGCGCGTCGACCTCGCCCGACTCCTGCTGGTACTGCCACTCCTGGAGACCCACCGACGAGGACCTGGGCCAGGTGGGAGTACTTGACGCCCGCACCGTGGGAGGCGTCGATCGCCTCCTTGATCTTTCCCGCTTGAGCAAGCGGGCGACCTCGGGCGCGTACTTGCGGGACTGCTCGGTGGCCTTCTTGTACGTCAAGTACCGCTCGATCATCACCGCGATCGAGTAGATCGACATGATGAAGAGCACGACCGACGACGGCCCACGCCACGCCGCCCATGTGCTCGGCCATGCTCCTCAGATCGAACTGCATTGTGCGTCCTCCTGGGCTTTCGTTGTCGCTTGGGAAGGGCCCGCTTGTCCTAAGAGAGCCGGAAGTTGACGGTCACGGTCATGATGACGGGGACGGGCACGCCGTTGAGAAGGGTCGGGGTGTAGACCCACTGCTTCACCGCCTCGATGGCGGCCGCGTCGAGCAGCGGGATGCCGCGCAGGACCTTGACGTCCGTCACCTTGCCCTGGGGGCTGATCGTGCACTCCAGGATGACGACGCCCTGCACGCGGGCCTGCTTGGCGATGTCGGGGTAGACGGGGGCGACGTTCTTCAGCTTCTTCGGCTCCTTGATCTGCCCCCCGACTCGCACGGCCTGCATGGGAGGAGGCGCGTCGGGCAGCCCGCCCACGACACCTCCGACCACGCCGCCCGGAACCCCACCTTCGACCCCGCCCGGGACCCCGCCCTCCACGCCGAGGTCCAGCCCCTCTTCGGGCTTGATCTGCTCGGGCACCTCCACCGGGGCCACGAACCGGGAGGGATCCTGCATGACGGGCTTGGGGATGATCTTCGGCTGCACCGCCGCCTTGGGCGCGGGCGGCGGGGGGGGCGGCGGGGGCGGCGGAGCCGCCATGGGCTCCACGAAGAAAGCCCTCACCGCGGCCGTCGGCTCCGGGAGGATGTCGGGGCGGAGAAGGGGCACGATGACGATGAACACCAGCATCAGCACGTGGAGGGCCACGGATATGGGCATGACCCGGGACTGCCCGGTCTTGTGGGCCACCACGTCCGACTCGATCAGGTCTTCGAAAAGTCGTTGCGCCATCGCACGCCTCCACCTGCTCTGGGCGGCCGGGATCGGAAAAGAGATCGGATTCTAATCCCCGGTTTTGAAGGGTGTCAAGGGTTGCCCCTACCCGGCTGCCCCTTGGACACCACCCCCCGCCCGCCGGTTCCCTGCTCTGCCCCCCGGCCCGGCCTGGGAGGGGGGTGCCGCATCCTCATATAAGGCGCGGAAGGCTAGTAGATCCGGAACGTGACCGGAATGACCGCGATGGTGGCCACGGGCCGGCCGTGCTTGATCGCCGGGGCGAAAACCCACTCGTAGACGGTGCTGGAGGGCAGCCGCGTCGAGCATCGGAACCGATTGGACGACGCGTGTCGTCGCCACTCGACCCGTGGCGTCGATGAGGACCTGCACGATCACCGTCCCCTCGATCTTCTTGACGAAGGCCTCCTGGGGATACTGGGGCTTGGTCTGCTTGATGAGCCGGGGGGGCTGGTCGTAGTCGAGGACCGGCCCCGTTCCCGTGCCTCCGATCACTCCCCCCAGGACGCCGCCGGGAACGCCCCCGACCTGCCCGCCCTCCACGCCCACCTCCATCCCCTCGGCGAGGCCGGTCTCGCTGCCGTGCTCGCTTCCGAACTGCTCGGTGTCGGGGGGACGGTTCTCCGCGACGAGCGGCTTTTCCTCCGGCTTCGGCTCGACCGGCGACTCGAATTTCGGCTTCTTGGGGTCGGGCTTTTCCGGGGTCACGGGCTTGGCCGGCTCGGCCTTGGGCACGAGCGCCGATCCCTTGGGGAGGGGTGGAGGAGGCGGGGGCGGGGGATCGTAAAGCAGGGCCCGGACGTAGTCGGGCTGGTTCGGCATCGCCTCGGGCCAGAAGATCGGCACGAGGATGACGAGGGCGAGGATGAGGGCGTGCACGCCGAGCGAGAACCGCGCTCCCAGGAAGGAACGCTCCCTGCGCGGGTTGGAGACGACGAGCGCGGTCGCGAACAGCTCGTCCTCGGGCTCCGACGCGGGCGGGCGAGGCTCGAGGGGGGCCGGGGCTGAGGCCGCGCCGCTCATGGAAGCCATTTTATCTCACCCGCTCCCCCCGGTTTGGACGCTGGGTCGGGGCTGCCGGTTCCCGTTAAGGATTCAAAATCTTGTAAGGCCGCGCCAATCCGGCTAGAGCGCGGCCTTGGCCGGCGCCGGTTGTGTCCGCCTCTGAGCGAAATCCTGCCACCACACGACCAGGGGGGCCGCGATGTAGATCGTCGAGTAGGTCCCGACCAGGATGCCCACCACCATCGTGAAGCCGAAGCCGCGCAAGACCTCCCCTCCGAACAGGAAGAGACCGAGCACGGCCAGGAAGGTGGTGCCGTTCGAGATGAGGGTGCGGGTGAGGGTCTGGTTGACCGAGTCGTTGATGATCTTGGCCAGCGAGCTCCTTGCGCCGCTGCTTCAGGTTCTCGCGCACCCGGTCGAAGATCACGATGGTGTCGTTCACGCTGTAGCCGACGAGGGTGAGGAGGGCCGCGATCACGTTCAGGGTGATCTCGAAGCGGAAGAAGGTGAGAAAGCCCAGGCAGACGACCACGTCGTGGAGAGCGGCCACCGAGGCCGCGATCCCCCAGATCCCGCCCTTGAAGCGGATGGCGATGTAGATGAGCTGGAAGAGGAGGCCGAGCACGGTGAGCATGGATGGCTTTCTGCCGCAGCTCCGCGCCCACGATCGGCCCCACGATCTCGGAGGAGGATTCCGTGACGGGGTTGGCGGAATAGGCCTCGGACACGCGACTGGACGACCTTCCGGGCGGACGCGTCCAGGTCCGTCTCGGAGACCTCGCCCGCGATCCGGATCAGGACCTTGTTGGCCTTGGGCTCGCCGTAGGTCTGGATGACCGCCCCCGGGTCCACCCTGGACACCGCGTCACGGATCTTGTCGACCTCGGGGTTCTTCTGGAACTGCAGCGATGAGCTGGGTCCCCCCCGAGAACTCGACCCCGTAATGGATGCCGCGCGTCGCCATCGCAGGCGACCCCGCCCGCGATGATGAGGAGGCTCAGGGCCACGAAGAACTTGGCCTTGCCCAGGAAGTCGAAGTTCGGGTTCTTGATGATCTCCATGGCGCCCCCCTAGATGCTCAGGGTCGCGACCTGGCGCTTGCCGAGGACCCACTCGAAGAGGAACTTGCTCACGAAGTAGGAGGCGAACACGTTCGCGACGAGGCCGATGACGAGGGTCACGGCGAAGCCCTTGATGGGCCCGGTGCCGAACTGGAAGAGGAAGGCGGCGGCGATGAGGGCGGTGGCGTGCGTGTCGAGGATCGTGATCCAGACGCGCTCGAAGCCGTTCTGGACGGCCACCCGCACCGTCTTGCCGTTCCGGAGCTCCTCCCGGATGCGCTCGAAGACGAGCACGTTCGTGTCCACCCCCACGCCGATGGTGAGGATCACGCCCGCGATGCCGGGAAGGGTGAGGGTGGCCCCGAAGTAGGCCATGGCCCCGAGGAGGATGACCAGGTTGGCGGTGAGGGCAACGATCGCGTTCAGGCCGGAGAGGCGGTAGTAGACGAGCATGAAGACGGTGATGAAGGCCATGCCCGCGGCGGAGGCCATCACCCCGGAGCGGATGGAGTCGCGCCCCAGGGACGCTCCCACCGTGAGCTCCTGCAGGTAGCGTGAGGGTGGCGGGCAGCGCGCCCGCGCGCAGAACCTTCGAGAGCTCGTCCGCCTCCTGGGCGGTGAAGCGGCCGGTGATGACGCCGTCGCTTCCGATCTGCCCCTGGATGGTGGGGGCGGAGGCCACGCTGCCGTCGAGGATGATCGCGAGCTGGCGGCCGATGTTCGCGCCGGTCTCGCGCTTGAACTTGTCCGCCCCGGGAGGGTTCAGCGTGAACTGCACGTCGGGAGCGTTGGTCTGGGGATCCGACGCCCGCCCGCGCGTTCTTGAGGTCGCGGCCGGTGATCACCGCCTCCCGTCGCACCAGGTAGAAGACGGGCTGGCCCGGCCTGCTCGCCCTGACCCGCACCACCTCCATGTTGTCCGGGACCTTGCCCTGGAAGCTCTGGAGGAGGGACTCGCGGCTGGTGGCGCGGAGTCCTCGACCAGCTTCAAGGCGAGCTGGGCGGTGGTCTTGATCACGCGCTTGGCCTGCTCGACGTCGGTGACGCCGGGGAGCTGGACCAGGATCTGGTCGCCCCGGTTTCCGTGGGCGGCGATGACGGGCTCGGCCACCCCGAGCTGGTTCACCCGCCGCTCCAGGGTCTTGATGGCCTCCTGGACGGTGCGGTCCTTGAGCTGGCGCTGGTAGAGCTCGGTCATCTGCACCAGGAACTTGCCCTCCGCCGGGCTCGCGGACCTCCCACTCGGTCGCGGAAGAAGTCCTTCAGGATGTCGCGCATGTCCTTCACCCGCGCGGGCTCCACTCCCTCCACGGAGAAGGAGGTGGGGTTCACGCGCTGGGCCCCCGCGAACACGATGCCCTTGCGGGTGGCCTGGTCGCGCGCGGTCTGCGACCGCGTCGTCGATGGTCGCGTTCAGGGCGTCGTCCACCACCACCTGCAGGACGAGGTGGATGCCGCCGCGGAGGTCCAGCCCGAGCCGGATCTTGCCCGGGCTGCCCCTCGCGCTCGTAGGGCGGCCAGAGGGTGACGAGGCAGGCGATGAGGAACGAGCCGTAGAGGACGGCCCGTAGCCGCAGCTCCTTGCGAATGAAGGCGTAGGCGAGGCCGCCGAGGGCGGCCGAGCCCACGAACCAGAGGACGATAGGGATTCTCGAGGGCGGGAGGCATCCTACTTCTCCGTCTTCTCGGTTTCGGGGCCCTGGAGCCCGGCCACCGCGCTCTTCAGGACCTTGATCCGGGTCTTGTCGTCGATGCGGACCTGGAAGGCGTCGTCCTCGACGCCCACGATGGTGCCGAAGATGCCGGGGCTGAGGATCACCTTGTCGCCGCCTTCAGGCCGCTTGACGAGGTCCTCCAGCTTCCGCTGCTTGTTCCTCATGGGCAGGATCAGGACGAAATAGAAGATCAGCGAAGATGAGCCCCATCAGGATGAGGCTGGCGTAGGGGCTGGCCTCGCCCGTGGGCTGGCCGGTCAGGGCAAGGAGGATGCGCATATCAGCCATTTTCGTGCTCGGAGAGGATCCTCTCGCCCTGGTTTTTTCCTACGAAGAGCGAAGGGATCGCGGGCGGAAAGGCGCCCGGCCGTCTACGACCCGTCGGCCTCCGTGGCCGCGAGGCTCCGGATGCGTCTCTCTCCGGAACTCCTCGAAGCGGCACAAACGAATACTCTGCCGCATGGCCCGCATGATGTCAAGGTAGACGAAGAGGTTGTGGAGGGTCATGAGGGTCGCGGCCGTGATCTCCCCCGCGAGGTGGAGGTGGCGCAGGTAGGCGCGGCTGGTCGTGCGGCAGGTCGGACACGGGCACTCGGGGTCGGGGGGAAGAGGGTCGGCGCGGAAGCGAGCGTTGCGGATGGAGATCCGGCCGCGGCGCGTGAAGAGCTGGCCGTTCCGGGCGTTGCGGGTGGGCAGCACGCAGTCGAACAGGTCGACGCCCCGCGCCACTCCCTCGATCAGGTCCTCGGGCGTCCCCACCCCCATCAGGTAGCGCGGCTTCGTCTCGGGCAGGATGGGGTCGAGGTGCTCGAGCACCCGGATTCGTTCCTCCTTGGGCTCGCCCACGGACACGCCCGCCGATGGCATAGCCGGGAAAGTCGAGAGCCACGATCTCGCGGGCGCTCGTCTCGCGCAGGTCGAGGTGGACGCCGCCCTGCACGATCCCGAAGAGCCACTGGTCGCTCGCGGCGGTGGGCGCAGAACGGCAGCGCGCCGCCCAGCGCGTGGTGCGGGCGGTGGCCTCCGCGACCGCCTCCCGCGGCGCGGGCCAGGGCGGGCACTCGTCGAAGGCCATGATCGATGTCCGCCCCCAGGTTCATCTGCACCTCGATCGAGCGCTCGGGGGTGAGGAGGTGCGAGCTGCCGTCGAGGTGGCTCTGGAAGCGCACCCCTTCCTCGTCGAGCTGTCGCAGGGCGGCGAGGCTGAAGACCTGGTAGCCGCCGCTGTCGGTGAGGAAGGGCCCGCTCCAGCCCGTGAAGCCGTGCAGGCCGCCGAGGTCGGCGCACCAGCTCGTCGCCCGGTCGGAGCATCAGGTGGTAGGTGTTGGCGAGGAGGATCTGGGCCTCGAGCTCCGCGAGGTCCCGCGCGCGTCACCGCCTTCACCGCGCCCGCGGTTCCGACCGGCATGAAGGCGGGCGTCTCCACGACACCGTGGGGTGTCGTGAGCACGCCGGCCCGCGCGCGGCCGTCACCCGCCACGAGGGCGAAGGACAGGGGTGCCGTCACCTCTCGCCGCCTGGCTTTCCCATCGCGAGCGGAGTATAGCCGCCGGGGGCACCCTGCTAGACTTTCTCCCGTGGCCAAGCGCCTGGAGATAGCGCTCCTCTTCGGCGGGCGTTCGGGCGAGCACGAGGTGAGCCTGCGCTCGGCCGCTTCCGTCGCCCGCGCCCTCCGCGAGCGTTACGACGTGCGGCACGTGCTCATCGACAAGGCGGGCCGGTGGCTCCTCCAGTCGGAGGCGGAGCCGGGGCCCTCGGGAGGCACACGAGTCTTCCTGGCCCCCACCCCCGACGACGAGGGTCGGCTCCGACGCCTCGCCGACGGGACGGAGATCGCGCGACCCGACGTCTACTTCCCCATGCTGCACGGGACCTTCGGCGAGGACGGCACCATCCAGGGGCTCTTCGAGCTCGCCGCCGTCCCCTACGTGGGAGCGGGGGTCGCCGCCTCCGCGGCGGCGATGGACAAGGAGATGATGAAAGCGCTGTTCGCCCACGCCGGCCTGCCCCAGGGACCGTGGCGGGTGCTGCGGGGGCGAGACGCGGCCACGGAGGCGCAATTCCTCCGGGAGCTGGGGCTCCCCGTCTTCGTCAAGCCCGCCAACCTCGGCTCGAGCGTGGCGGTGAGCAAGGTGAAGAGCGCCGCCGATCTGGATCCGGCCCTCGACGCCGCCTTCGCCTACGACCGGAAGGTGCTGCTGGAGGCGGCGATCGCGGCTCGCGAGCTCGAGGTCTCCGTGCTCGGCAACGACCGTCCCGAGGCTTCGCTGCCCGGCGAGATCGTGCCCGACCGCGAGTTCTACGACTACGACTCCAAGTACTCGGCGGAGAGCCGGACGGAGCTGGTGCTGCCCGCGCGCCTCTCCCCCGCCGCGACCGAGGAGATCCGCGACCTCGCGATGGCCGCCTTCCGCGCCGTGGGCGCCCGCGGCTACGCCCGCGTGGACTTCTTCCTGGAGAAGCCCACGGGCCGCCTGCTCCTGAACGAGATCAACACCATTCCTGGCTTCACCTCGATCAGCATGTTCCCGAAGCTGTGGGAGCAGAGCGGCCTGCCCTTTCCCGATCTCGTCGCCCGGCTCGTGGAGCTGGGGCTCGAGCACCATCGCGAGCGCGCGCGGCTGCGCACCGACTACCGGGGCTGACCGCACGCAGCATACAAGGAAGTATGGGAATGCGGTCGCCGCCGGCGAGGAGGCCGACGCGAGGAAGCCGCCGGGGGGGGTCGACCCAGGCATATTCAAGGTAGTATATAAAGAGCCTAACGCTCACCGGATCTCCTCCAATTTCGTCGCCTTCGCGGAAGCCCCTACGGATGAGCAGGTTTGCGTCTCGATGTCGTGAATCGTCGCGACTGGCGCGGTCGAAGTCGATTTTCACATCTCCTTCCACAAGCTAACCCTCGACTGCTTAAGGGCATGAGCAAAAAAGCGCTTGACAACCCCCGGGGCACTCCCTACCCTACCGCTAGTATGTCAAGTCTCCTGTCACCCGAGATGTTGGAAACGGAGCAGGGGGACACCCGTTGTGGTCCGAAAGGGGGGATTCGCAGAATGGCTGCCAAGAAGAAGGCTTCGAAGAAGAAGTCGAAGAAGCGCTAGTCTCACTTTCGTGAGCTGACGGCGCACCAGCCGGCCTGCTCACTCCCGTAAGGACCCGAGAGGAGGGATCAAAAAGAATGGCTGCCAAGAAGAAGGCAAAGAAGAAGGCGAAGAAGAAGTAGGCCTTCCGTCGGCCACGATTCGGATGGGGGTGAGAGATCACCCCCTTTTGATTTTCAGCGCCCGAGAACGTGGGCCTCGATGGCCACCGCCACCCCGTCCTCGTCGTTGGTGGGAAGGATGGGCAGGCCGAGCTTCCGCATCTCCGGATCGGCGTTGCCCATGACGAGACCCAGCCCGGCCCGCTCCAGCATGTCGTGATCGTTCCAGTTGTCCCCGATGGCGAGGGTCTCCGCGGCCGCGATCCCCCAGCGCCGCTGCAGGAAGTCGAGCGCCTCCGCTTTGCTCACTCCCGGCGCGAGCACGTCGAGAATCCCCACCCCGCTCTGCGGGTACACGGTGCGCTCCACCCGTGCCTGCTCCCCCAGCTCGCGCGCCAGCTCCGGTCCGACCGCGTCCATCTCCTCCCGCGGGCCGCCGAACATCACCTGGACCACCTCGCCGCTCGCCGCCGACGCCTCGAGGCTGTCCACCACCTCGACGTCGCTCCGGGATCGCCCGAGGTAATAACCGACCAGCCGGCTCTGAAGCGCGCGTTCCTCCACGCGCAGCTTTCCCTCCCCCCGGCGTCCGCAGTGGAGGACGCCATCCCAGCCGTGCCCGCGACCGATCCTCACGGCACGTACCGCGGCCGCCGGGGGGAGGAGAATGGTGCGGACGAGCTCCCCGCCCTCCACGATCAATGCCCCGTTGTGGAGCACGAGGGGCACGTCGCCTCCTAGATCCTCCGCGACCTTGCGTGCCGAGGGATAGCGGCGGCCGGTCACGAGCACGAGGCGGGTTCCCGCGGCCCGCGCCTCTTCCACTGCCCGGCGTGTGCGCGGGGACACGGCCTTGTCCGTGCGGAGGAGCGTGCCGTCGATGTCGAGGGCGAGGAGGCGGTAGCTCAGGGCCCGCTCCAGATCTCCACGCGCTCGATCACGTCCCCGGGACGGATCTTCTCCACGAGCTCCATGCCCACCACCACCGTTCCGAACAGCGGGTAGTTGCCGTCGAGGTGCGGCTGCGGGGAAAGGGTGATGAAGAACTGGCTGCCCCCCGTGTCCTTGCCGCTCAGGGCGAGCCCCACCGCCCCCCGACCGAAGGGCCGGCCCGAGACCTCGGAGCGCAGGGTGTATCCGGGGCCCCCGTTCCCGTCGCCCCGCGGACACCCGCCCTGGACCACGAAGAACGGCTCCACACGGTGAAAGGTGAGGCCGTCGTAGAACCCACGCCGTGCGAGGTCGATGAACGCAGCAGTGGTGAGCGGCGTCTCCACCACGTCGAGGAGGATCTCGATCTTGCCGTATCGGGTGTGCAGGAAGGCCCGCGGGCTGAAGAGGGAAACCCCCGGAAGCGGATCGTAGGGGAGGAGCGCGAGACGGTAGTCGAGAGGCGGCCGCTCCGGATCCCGCCCGGGATCGGGAGGGCTCGTCTCACCGAGCGCGGCGAGGGCCCGGGACGCCCGTTCCCTCACGACCCGCGAGGGATCGGACCGGGCCGCCTCCGCGAGGACTTCGCGCGCGGGCGCGTCCGCCTGGGCCGCGAGCGCCTCGAGGGCGGCGAGCCGCGCGTCGAGATCGGCGTCCCCCAGGCCGCGCCGGTAGGCGGCGGCGAGGACCGGAGTGAGACCGGTGGCCTTCTGGGCGAGGAGGCCCTCGGCCGCCGCCGCCCGCACCCCGAAGTCGGGGTTGTCCAGGGAGCGCTTGAGGGTATCGACGGAGTCGGGGCCCCGCGCCTTCCGCAGCGCCTCCAGCACCGCGGGCAGCACGCGCGCGTCCTCGTCCTTCAACATGCCGAAGAGGATGCTCACGCTCGCCTCGTCGCCGAGGTCGCCGAAGGTGGTGGCGAGCGAGGAGCGGACCCACCAGACGGGGTCGGGGTCGAGACCGGAGAGCACGAGCGCGAAGTCCTCGCGATCGGTGCGGGCGAGGGCGCCGAGGGCGGCGGCCCGGATCCACGGCTCCCGGCTCCCTACGTAGGGCACGATCCGTGAACGGAGCGCCCGCTCACCGGGAAGGGAAGCGAGCGCGCGCAGGGCCTCGCGCTCGATGGCCGGGCTCGGAGAGTCGAGCACGGAACCCACCGCGGGGACGCCTCGGGCGTCGCCGAGGGTGCCGAGCGCGCGCAGGGCGGAAACGACCACTCCCTCGCTCCCGTCGCGCACGAGGGGGGCGAGCGCTTCGATCGCCGCGGGGTCCTTGAGCGCACCCAGGCCTCGCGCGCCGAGCGCACGAGAGAGGGGATCGTTGGACGCGGCGGCGGACAGGAGCACGGGCTTGAGCGCCGGGCTCTCCAGCCGCATCGCCACCCAGGTGGCCGCCCACCAGTCGAAGCGGGGCTGGCCACGGTCGAGGAGGGCGAGCTCCGCGGACCGCACGTCCTTGAGACGCCCCAGGGCCACGAGGGCCAGGCGCAGCTCGAGCCAGGGGTCGCTCACGCTCCCGGGATCGTCCCCCCGCACCGCCACCACCGGCGCGCCCTTGGGCATCGTCGCGAGCACGAAGCGCGCGAGCTCCGGTCCCGCGCGCAGGTCTCCGATGCGTCCCAGGGCTTCCGCCGCCCTCCCGCGCACCACGGGATCGGAGTCGGAGAGCGAGGCGGCGAGGCGGTCCACCGCGGAGCGGTCGCCCACGAGCCCGAGCGCGAACGCGGCCATCTGCCGGATCAGGGGCTCCTGGTCGTTCATGAGGTCGATCAGGGTGGGGACGAGTGCCTTGTCGCCGATGCGGCCCGCGGCGAGGGCGGCCCGTCGGCGCACGCCCCGATCGGGATCGCGGAGGAGGCGGTCGAGCTCCCCGCCCCCCGCCGAGCGCGAGTCCTCGAGGGCGAGCACGCGCACGAGCTTCTCCATGCGCGTGGGCACGCGCGGGGGCAAAGCCTTCGGAGCGGCGAGGAGCGCGGGGGCCACCGCGAACAGGAGGGCGGCGCCACGCACGGCGGGAGATCCCGGGAGGACGGACATGGGGGTGTGATTATACTGGCCCGACTTCGGGACTTTTTGCCCGACTAAGCCACCGCTACGAGGTCGCGCCCCTCCACGAGCCCGAGCCGGGAGGCTTCTTCCCGGATGCGGGCGCGCGCCCCCTTCTGTCCGACCGCGGCCAGGTGCAAGGGGCCACGCCAGCGGCCCGCCCCGGCCACGTCCACCACCGGCGCCCCTCCGAGGCTCCGCCCGATCTTCCTCGGGTCGACTTCCACGAAAGCGCGCACCACACGACCGGCCGACCGCAGCGCGCGCGCCCACGACTTGCCCACGCGACCGGCGCCCCACACGACGGCGTCGCGGCCGCCCGCGAGCGGACCGCGGAGGAGCGCTTCGAGCTTCAGCGCCTGGAAGCGCTCCGGCGCGTACCGACGATCCGTGCGGGTGAGGCGCAGGGGCGAGTCGCGCCAGCGCAGCAGCGTCTCCTCGAGCTTCGCGAAGCGGAGGCCGGCCTCGAACGCGCGCAGCCAGAGGTCGTAGTCCTCCGGGCCCTCGAACTCCCGCCACCCCCCGAGGGCGCGGAGCGGCGCCGTCCGCATCATCACGCTGGGGTGGACGAGGGGCGATTCCACGAAGCGGTCGCGCGCGATCGCGTCGTGATCGACGAGCGCGTTCTGCCAGTCCACGTAGGCCTGGAGGCCTTCGCTCCCCGGACCGAGGAGCTGGACGCGGCAGCCGAGGACGTCGGTGCCCGTGTCGGCCCGCAGGTGCGCAGCCTGGAGGGCGAGACGGGGGGGCAGGGACTCGTCGTCGGCGTCCATCCTCGCCACCAGGGAAGCCCGGGCGGTGGCGAGCGCGGCGTTCAGCGCGGGGACGAGACCATGGGCCCCGGTCCGGATCACGCGCAGGCGGGGATCGGTGTGCGCGCGCGCCTCCAGCAGCTCCCCGCTGCCGTCCTCCGACCCGTCGTCCACCGCCACCACTTCGTGGTCGGCCAGGGACTGGGCGGCGAGCGAGTCGAGGCACGCCGGGAGCGTGGCCCGGGCGTCGCGGACGGGAAGGAGAACGGAGACCGCGGGCGTCGTCACCCCTGGGAGTGCACGAACTCGCGGGCGGCGCGCAGGGCCACCTCGGGCGAGGGCCCCTCCACGACGTAGAAGGGACCGGCCACGCCCGGACGCCAGCCGTCGCGCGGTCCGCGCCTGATCTCGACGAGCCATCCCGCCTCGTAGGCCACCGGCTCCACGATCTCGTAGATCCAGGCCCCCGAGCGCACGGTGGCGTGGATCCCCGCGGCCGCCCCCTCCCGCGACAGGTGGGCGAGGCTCACCGCCGCGTTGGCCACGGTCAGCTCGATCGCGAGCTGGCTCTCCGGAGGCACGAAGAGGAACTCGACGCCGTAGCCGAGATAGGGCCAGCCCACCTCGCCCGCGTCCCTCACCACCCGCCCCAGCGCGCGCACGCGGCCGCCCATCTCGGGGAGCTGCAGCTCGAGGTCGAGGTCGGGGCCGTCGGTGAGGCGGACCGGGCTCGCGAGCAGCATCCCGTTCACGCTCAGGTTGCGGGAGAGACCGTAGAAGTGCCCCGTCTCCTCGGTGCGCGGCGTGCCCACCACCTGGCCGAAGACGGGAACCCGCGCGTCCACCCGGCGGGGCACGGCCAGGAGCTTGGCGATCCAGCCTTCGAGCTGCGCGCGGTCGAGCGGGCGCCGCAGCACGGCGTTGGCCCCCGCTACCTTCAGCTCTTCCTCCAGCTCGGGCGGCTCTTCCGCGGGGACGAGGGCGAGGACGGACACGCGTCGCGTGGCGGGGAGGGAGCGGATCCGGCGGATCGCCTCCGGGAGGTCGAGGTCGGACAGGCGCGTCCCCAGGATCACGAGCCGGCTGCTCTCGCGGGCCAGGATGTCCAGGAGCTCGCGCGCCGACGCTTTCTCCTCCAGCATCGCCCGGTCGCGCAGGAGGACGGGGGCTTCGAGGAAGAGGCTGCGGCTGTCCAGCCCGGCCACGAGAATGGAGGCAGCCATCTCTCTCGTCCCCGGACGACTCTAGCTGACCACCCGGTGGGAGCTTCGGCGGAAGCGGAAGGCGCGCTGGAAGGCGTCGGGGAGGGCGGTCTTGAGACCCAGCAGGGAGGGGACGCGGTCGTAATAGAGGGAGATGCGCGCGTCCTTGCGGCCGCCGCGGGCCACGTCCTTGACGATGAAGCCGTAGCGCCCGATGCGAAGGGTCGAGCCGGGCACCAGCTCCTTGCGCTGGGCATCCCGCCCGTAGCTCACCAGCTGCACCCGGGGCTCGGTCAGCTTGCGACGGAGGGGATCGTTGCTGAGCAGGTGCACCTTCGCCCGCAGGAAGTCGACGGCCGAGGGCCTCCGGGCCAGGTTCAGGAGCTTCTCCGCCTCCGGGCCCGTCATGTTCTTGGCCATGTAGTCGAGGTTCAGGGCGAAGATCTTCTCTTCCTTGGTGCCCTCATCGGAGAGCTGCTCGAGCTTCCGCTTGAGCTCGTCGAGCCCCAGGGGGAGCAGCGCCTGGCCCACGGGGTCGAGCCCGTCCGCGTCGAGGCCGCCCCCGGAGAGGCTCAGGCCGGCCTGCTGGTAGGTCAGGCTCGCGGCCGCGCCCTTGGGGTCGGCGACCAGGCTGAGGCCGGTAGCACCCCAGCCCCCTCCTTCCACCCGGTGCAGGCGATCCACGGCCACGTGCGCGGGCTGGCCGAGTGCGAGCTCCACGATCTCGAGGTCCCCCGGTCCCGGGAACGAGCGCACGAGCAGGCCCAGCAGCAGCACGAGGAAGAGGAAGAGGGGGAGGACGAGGAAGAAGAAGAAGCGGAACTCCACGCCGGGGCGGGAAGGCGCGGTGATGCGCCTCACCACCGGCTCGATCTTCTTGAGCCCCTCGTGCGGCTCCACCCGGTAGACGAATTTCTTGAGGAGCAAGCCGTCGTCCCCGAAGAAGGAGGCGAGGGACTGGGCCATGGGCGCCGCCTTGGCCCCGTTGGCCGCGCGCACCAGGTCCAGCACGAGGCCGGGGGCCTGCTCGAGGTCGCCCGGACGCACACCTTCCTTGGGCGGGTTGCCCACGAGAATCACGTAGAGCGGGATCCTGATCTCCCCGACGAGCTTGATCGTCTTCTCGATGGAGAAGGCTTTGAGGTCGGCGCCCGGCGGGACGTTCATGTCCTCCCAGTCCGCCGGATTGGGGTCCACGATGGCGTCGGTCAGGAGGATGATCCGGAACTCGGTACCCGGAGGATAGCCATGGGTGAGGTCGTGCGCCTGCTGGAAGGCGAAGTAGAAGTCGGTCCACTGCCCGTTGTTCCGATACTTGGAGACGTCGTCGACGAAGACCTCCTTGCGCCCGCCGAAGAGGACGAGGCGATAGCGTTGGCCCTTGAGGAAGCTGAAGATCTTCTCCAGGGCTTCGACGCGCTTCTCGTCGGGGTCGAGGGGGGGCAGGGAGGCGGAGTTGTCGACGAGGAAGAGGATGACCGGCCCCGATCCCGCCGGCACCCCGGGTGACGTCGCGTCCGCGACTCCCGGGCTGGGGCTGGGCGCGAGGAGGAGTGCTCCGAGGAGACCCGCCAGCGTCGCCATAGGCTCGCACCCCCATTCTACTATGCCGGTCCGGTGGGGCCCCGCCGCTATAATCCCCTCACATGAAGACCGGTATCATCGGGCTCTCCGCCGTCGGCAAGAGCACTCTTTTCCATCTACTTACGGGCCAGAGCGCCCCTCCCCCGGGTGGCCGTCCGGAAGCACGGGTGGGAGTGGCCCGGGTTCCCGACCCCCGGGTGGACGCGCTCGCCTCGCTCTTCAAGCCGAAGAAGAAGACCTACGCCACCGTCGAGTACGTCGACGTTCCGGGTGTCGCCAAGGGGGAAGGCGCCGCCCTCGTTGACCTGCCGGCCCTGCGCGGCGTGGACGCCCTCCTCCACGTGGTGCGGGCCTTCGAGTCGGAGGTGGTCCCTCATCCCGACGGCTCGGTGGACCCGTTGCGCGACGCGAAGATGCTGGATCTGGAGCTGATCCTGGCCGACCTCCAGGCCGTGGACCGCCGCCTCGACCGCCTGGAAGCCAACATCAAGAAGGCCAACAAGGCGGAGGACGTGGCCGAGCGGCCGCTCTTCCAGAAGATGAAGGAGCACCTGGAAAGGGAGCTCCCCCTGCGCGAGCTCGTCCTTTCCGAGGAGGAGCGGCGTCGGCTTCGCAACTACTCCTTCCTCTCCGAGAAGCCGATGCTGCTCGTCGTGAACCTGGGCGAGGGCGACGTGAAGGACGCGTCCGCGTTCCTGGAACGTGCGGGGCTGCCCGCCCTCGCCGCCCGCCCCAAGGTCGCCCTCTCCACCGTGTCCGCTCCCATCGAAGCGGAGATGGCCGAGCTCTCGACGGAGGACGCGCGCGCCTTCCGCGAGGACCTCGGCCTGCGCGAGCCCGGGCTCGATCGCGTGATCCGGACCTCCTACGAGCTCCTCGGCCTCCTGTCCTTCCTCACCGCGGGGGAGGACGAGTGCCGGGCCTGGACCATCCTCAAGGGGACGCGCGCCCAGGCCGCGGCGGGGGCCATCCACTCCGACATCGAGCGGGGCTTCATCCGCGCGGAGGTGGTGTCCTTCGACGACCTCGTGGCCGCGGGCTCGCTCGCGGCCTGCCGCGACAAGGGGACGCTGCGCCTGGAGGGGAAGGAATACGAGGTCCGGGACGGGGACGTGATCAACTTCCGCTTCAATGTCTGACGCCGGTCGATAAGTCTGGCATTGCATGCCTCTCTGTCCCGCCTGCGCGCGACCCGTGGCCGTCGCCCGCCCGCGCTGTCTCTGGTGCGGAGCGGAGCTGCCCGCGGAGTTCGGGAGCGACGCGGAGCAAAGCGCGAGAGAGATCACGCGCGCGCCCGTGGCCGCGGCGGCGGAGACGGAGACGGAGACGGCGGCCAGACGCCTTCTCCTCGTCCTCGAGCTCGGCGGAACCGCACCGGACGTCCTCGCCCGCCCCCTCGGCCTCTCCCTCTTCGAGGCGAAGCAGCGCGCGGCCCGAGGCGGATTCGAGCTCCTGCGCACCGTGCCCGGGACCCAGGCCGAGGAGCTCGCGGCCACGCTGCGCAAAGCCGGCCTTACCGTATTCCTGATTCCCGAGGCCGAAGCTCGTCGCGCCCCGACCACGGTGCGGGGGGGCGGATTCGAGGACGGCCTTCTCCGCCTGCGTACGGAGAAGGGCGAGGCCGCGCTGGGCCGGGAAGATCTGCTCCTCGTGGTGCGCGGACCGATCGCCCGCGAGTACCAGACCCCGGCCGCGCTCCCCCGGTTCCGCACCGCGAGCCTCACCGGAGGCTATCGCGTCCATCTCCACCTCCGCCGGGACGAGCCTCCGCTCGAGCTCGATCCCGGCAATTTCGAGTTCGGCTTCACCTCCCGCCAGAGCTCGCTCCTCGAGCTGGGACTCTGGCTGGAGTCCCTGGGCGCCCCCACCGACGACACCTTCAAGAAGCTGGCGCCCGCCCTCGCTCCGGCCGCCAAGGAGGGGACGGGGGTCACCGCCGCAACGCGCGCGCTCGTGCGCACGGCCGGAGAAGGGGCGCTCGTCCTCGACAACGTGGGGCAGTTCCGCCTCTACTCCGGCTGGCGGGGGGCCGTGGAGAGGCGACGCGGATGAGGCGGGACGGGGCCATGGCACTCCTGCTGGCCGCGCTTCCCCTCCTCGCCTACGCCCCCGCCTGGAGAGAGGCCCGGCTCCTCGGACCGGGGGACGGGGCCGCCCTTCATCTTCCGATGCGGGCCGAGGTCTTCCGGGCCTACGCCCGCGGGGATCTCCCCTCCTGGAACCCCGGGATCTTCTCGGGCACGCCGCTTCTGGCTGCCTACCGCCCCGGTGCTTTTCACCCCCTGATGCCGCTGCTCGCGGCGCTGCCTCCCTTCGCCGCCTTCCAGGTGCTCGTCCTCGTCTCGCTCGCCGCCACCGGCGTCCTCTCCTTCCTTTATTCGAGGCGACTCGGGGCCGACCGGGTGGGGTCCTACGTCGCCGCCCTGGGCTTCGCCCTCGGCCCCTACCTCGTGGCCCACCTGGGAGACACCGCAACCCTCGTGGCCGCACCTCTCCTTCCCCTGTTGCTGCTGGCGGCGGAGCTTCACCTGCAACGCGGGACACCGCGCGCCGCGGTGGCGCTGGCGGCCGCGGCCGCCCTTCTGCTCGTCGCGGGCTCGCCGGAGGCGGTGGGGGCGGGAGGCTTCCTTCTCCTGCTGCGCCTCCTGGCCGGCCATCTCGGGCGCGCCATGGCCCGGCCGCTCGGGTCCCTCCTCGCCCTGGCCGCGGGCGCCCTCCTCGCCGCTCCCCAGCTCCTCCCCACCGCCTTCGCCCTCGCCGAAGCGGGAACGGGCGAGGCAGGGAGGGCCGCCTCCTCCGCCGCCCTCCCCGGCGTGACGGGGCTCGTGGTGCGCTACGCCTCGCACACTCCCGCTCCCGCGCTCGCGCTCGCCGCGCTGCCTCTCGTGTTCACCCATCCCGCGGTGCGCACGGCGGGGGTGGCGCTCCTCCTGAGCTTCCTCTTCGCGGCACGCGGGCGCCTCGCCGATCCCGGCGCGTTCACCCTGTCCCTCGACTTCGTCCTCGCGGTTCTCGCCGGCCTGAGCCTGTCCGCCCAGTGGCGCTCGCGCGGCGAGCGCTCGGGCCGCCGGCTCCGGGCCTGGTTCCTGGCCGCATCGCTCTTCACCGCGGCCGCGCTCTCCCTGGCCGCCACCTTCCTCGGAGCCTTGCCCCAGGCGCTGGCGGGGGCGGTGGGACTGCTGGCCGTGGCTCTCATCCTGTACTTCACGCTCGCGGAGGCCGCGAATCCCGTGGCCGCGCACGTCTGGCTCCTTCCCCTGACCGCGGCGTTCGTCTTCCAGCCCTACGCACGAGAGGCCTGGAGGGGCGCCCCCACCCGGGACGAGCTCCTGCGCGGCACCCCGACCCGGCGCGCTCTCGACCGGGTCCTGCTCGCGCGGCCGGAGGAGCGCGTGCTGAGCCTGGTCACGGAACCGCCCGACCCGGAGTCCTCGCTCGACCTCGCCTATGGCGGGCTGGGGGCGTTCGGGGGTCGGCGGAACGCCGACGGCTACGACCCGATGCGCGCGCGGGCTCGCGGGGCCGCCTGGGACGGGATGGCCGCGGACGGCACGCTGCCGCCCGCCTTCTTCCGCACGGATCCCGGGCGCTTGGAGCTGCTCGGCCTGCGCTGGATCCAGGTCCCGTCCTCGTCGTTCCTGACCGCGCCCGATTCGCTGGGTCTGGGCGACGAGCTCGACCTGGTGCTGGAGCCCGTGCGGCCGCGCTTCTTCGCCCTGCCCATCATGCGCGCCACCGAGGTGCGCCTCCTGTCGAGGCTCGCGGACTCGGTCGAGGTCGAGCAGGGGACCCCCGTGGCCTGGCTCGTCGTGCGCCTCGTCACCGGGCGCGAGGTCGCCCTGCCCGTGCGCGCGGGCATCGAGACCGCGGAGTGGGCCTACGACCGCGCGGACGTGCGGGGCCGCGTCCGGCACGAGAAGGCTCCGGTGGGAAGGAGCGTGCCCGCGGGAGGCTTCTTCGGCCACCGTTATCTCGGCGTCCTCAGGCTGCCGGTCCGCTGGACGATCGACGGGCTGCGGCTCGAGGCCGCCCCCGGCCGTTTCCGGATGTCCCTTTTCGGCCTGGGCGTGGTCGACGCCACCACCGGGCGGGCCGCCGGCCTCGCCCTGCCCTCCGCCTACCTCAGCGACACCGTGCGCCTGCGCGAGGAGGCCGCGACCCCCCGCGTGCGCCTCTTCGGCGTCAACCGCGGGCTGGGCCGGGCGTGGGTGGTGGACTCGCTGCGCCGCCTGGGCGACGAGTCGACGGTGCTGCGCTTCCTGCGCGAGCCCACCCTGCGCGGGGTCGACACGCGGCGGGAAGCCCTGGTCCTCGCCCGCGAGGCCGAAGGGGTCGAGCTGCCGGCGGGGAGCCATTCGTCACGGGCGGAGGTGGCGCGGGAATCCCCCGGCCGCATCGACCTCCGGGCGGAGGGTCCCGGCTTCCTGCTGGTGACGGAGGGCTGGGATCCCGGCTGGAGCGCCCGCGTCGACGGCGCCCCCGCGCGCTTGCTGCGCGCCAACGCCGTGCACATGGGGGTCGTGCTCGAGGCGGGGACGCACCGCGTGGAGCTCGTCCACTACCCGCGCGGCCTCACCGCCGGGCTCGTGCTCGCGGGCCTGGGCGCGGTCGGACTCGCCCTGCGTTTGACCCTTTTCCGGGGCGCGTGCTAGCTTTTTCCGTTCGGCACCCTGCAATGACCCGGCCCGGCCTCTCCATCTTCTTCCCCGCCTACAACGACGCGGGGACCATCGCCAGCCTCGCCCTGGTCGCGCACATGACCGCCCGCGAGCTGACCGACGACTACGAGGTGATCGTGGTCGACGACGGCAGCCCCGATCACACCGGCCTCCTTCTCGACGAGATGGCCCGGAGCTTCCCCTGGCTGAAGGTGGTCCACCACGACAAGAACCGCGGCTACGGGGGGGCCCTGCGCACGGGGTTCGACACCGCGACCAAGGAGCTCGTCTTCTACACGGACGGGGACGCCCAGTACGACCCGCGGGAGATGACGCGCCTGTGGTCCGTGCTCGGGCCCGAGGTGGACTTCGTCAACGGCTTCAAGATCACGCGCCACGATCCCCTGCACCGCGTCGTCATCGGGCGGGTCTACCACTGGTTCGTGAAGCTCGCCTTCGGGCTGCGCCTCCGCGACGTGGACTGCGACTTCCGGCTCGTGCGTCGGGCCGTCTTCCGCAAGGTCGTGCTCACCCGCTCCTCCGGCGTCATCTGCGTGGAGCTCATGAAGAAGGTGCAGGACCACGGCTTTCGCATCGCGGAGGTCGGCGTGCACCACTACCACCGCAGCTACGGCAAGAGCCAGTTCTTCAACTTCCCCCGCGTTGGCCGGACCCTCGTCGACCTCGCGCGGCTCTGGCTCGATCTCGTGGTGCGGCGGGAGCACTTGAAGCCGGCCCCGCCGGCGGAGCCGACCCCGCGGGCGGAGAGCCGCCCGTGATCGACCACCGCGACTTCTACCGCGGACGGAAGGTCCTCGTCACGGGCGGGCTCGGGTTCATCGGGAGCAACCTCTGCCGCACCCTCGCCGACCTCGGGGCGAAGGTCCTCGCGGTGGACAGCCTGCTCCCCGACTACGGCGGCAACCTGTTCAACCTTTCCGGCTACGAGGACAAGGTCCGCATCAACATCGCGGACGTGCGCGGCCACGGCATGGAGTACCTGGTCAAGGGCCAGGAGGTGCTCTTCAACCTCGCCGGCCAGGTGAGCCATCTCGACTCCATGATCGACCCCTTCACGGACCTGGAGATCAACTGTCGGAGCCAGCTCTCCATCCTGGAGGCGGTGCGCAAGGGGAACCCGGAGCTGAAGATCGTCTACGCGGGCACCCGTCAGATCTACGGCAAGCCGCAGCGGCTGCCCGTGGACGAGGGCCACCTCCTGAACCCCACCGACGTGAACGGCATCAACAAGATCTCGGGGGAGATGTACCACCTCGTCTACCACTCCGTCTACGGGATCCGGGCCTCGTCCCTCCGCCTCACCAACACCTACGGCCCCCGCCAGCTGATCCGGCACAACCGCCAGGGCTTCATCGGCTGGTTCGTGCGCAAGGCCGCGCTCGGGGAGGAGATCGAGGTGTTCGGGGACGGGGCGCAGAAGCGCGACTTCAACCACGTCGACGACGTGGTGGACGCCTTCCTCCGCGCGGGGGCGATGCCCGCCTCCGACGGGCAGGTCTTCAACCTGGGGGACACGAAGCCTCTCGCCCTCCTCGACCTCGTGAAGCTGCTCCTCGAGGTGGCGGGGAGCGGATCCTACCGGCTCGCCCCTTTCCCCGAGGAAAGGAAGCGCATCGACATCGGAGACTTCTACGCGGACACGCGCAAGATCCGAAGCATGCTCGGCTGGGAGCCGCGGGTCCCCCTCGCTCGCGGGCTCGCCGAGACCGTGGCCTACTACCGCGCCCACCGCGAGCGCTATCTGTGAAGGCGCCCGCCGCCACCGCCATCCCCTTCGTCGACTTCGCGGCCCATCTTGCCCCCATCCGGGGGGAGATCGACGCCGCGATCGGGCGCGTCCTCGACTCCGGCCGGTTCGTCCTGGGGCCCGAGGGGGAGGCCTTCGAGCGCGAGCTGGCCGCGGCGGTGGGCGCCCCCCAGGCGGTGGCGGTGGGGAACGGCACCGACGCCATCCATCTCGCCCTCCTCGCACTCGGCGTCGGCCCCGGCGACGAGGTCGTGACGTCGCCCTTGACCGCCGCCTTCACCGCCCTCGCGGTGATCGCAACGGGGGCCCGCCCCGTCTTCGCCGACGTCGACCCGGAGACCCTGAACGTCTCCCCGGAGGCGGTGGCACGCGCGCTCGGCCCCCGGACGAAGGCGCTCCTGCCCGTCCATCTCTACGGCCACCCCGCCGACCTGGACCCGATCCTCGCCCTCGCCCGCGAGCGCGGGATTCCGGTGGTCGAGGACGCCTGCCAGGCGGTGGGCGCGCTCTACAAGGGACGGGCGGTGGGCACGCTCGACGGGCTGGGCGCGCTTTCCTTCTACCCGACCAAGAACCTGGGGGCGCTCGGGGACGGCGGGGCCATCCTCGTGAGCGACCGCGAGCGCGCGGAGCGACTGCGCAAGCTCCGCAACGGGGGCCAGAGCGACCGCTACCGACACGTCTTGCCGGGGGTGAACAGCCGCCTCGACGAGGTGCAGGCGGCGGTGCTGCGCGTGGGTCTCAAGCACCTCCACGACTGGACGGAGCGGCGGCGGGCCCTCGCCGAACTCTACCGGCGCGAGCTCCAGTCCTCGCCCCTGCGCCTGCTCCACGAGCAGCCCTACGCGCGCTCCGTCTATCATCTCTTCGTGGTCCGACACCCGCGACGTGACGCGCTCGTGGCCGCGCTCAAGGAACTGGGAGTGGGCACGCTCGTCCACTACCCGATCCCCTTGCACCTCCAGCCGGTCTTCGCCGCCCTGGGCGGACGGGTGGGCGACCTCCCGGTCGCGGAGCAGGCGGCGGGCGAGATCCTGTCCCTGCCGCTCTATCCCGAGCTGACGGACGTCCAGGTGCTGGCGGTGGCCGCCGCGGTGCGCACCGCCACGGAGGCCCTCGCCTGAAGAGCGTGGTCTTCTGGGCGGGAGGGCCCGGGGACCTGGCGCGCCGTCGCCACCGGGAAGGGGCGACGCTCCTCGCCTGGGACGAGCCCGGCGCCGCTTCCCTGCGCGCCCTCTCCCTCCCCTTCGAGCCGGCCACGCGCGCGCTCTCTGCGGACGCCGTCCGCGACATCGAGACCGCGGTGCGCACCTGGGCCCGGGTATGGGGCCGGCGCCCCCTCGTGGATGGCCGCAGCTTCCGCGAGATGTTCGAGTGGAAGGGAGCGTCGCTCTGGTGGATGTCGGAGTCGTACTTCCGCGAGGCGCCCGAAGCCCCCGCCTGCGTCCGGCTGGTCGAGACGTGGCTCCGCATCCTGGAAGCGGAGGCGCCCGACGAGGTCGAGGCGGTGGGGCTCCCCGCCCGCGCCGCGGTCCTCCTCGAGCGCGCGGCCACCGCCCGAGGCGTCCTCTTCCACGGCCGGGCCCGCGTCCCCTCACGGCGGGCGCGCCTCCTCCGGTCGTGGTTGCGAAGCTGGCGGCGCGAGCCGCGGCCCCCCCGCCCCCACTCCGCCCCGCCCCGGGCGACGTTCGTGCTCGTGGGCGACGAGCACGAGCTCGGCCCCGTGGCCAACGGAAGCACGGACGAAACGACGCTGCGGGTCTCCCTGCGCGGTCTCGGCGAAGCCCGCTCCCCGGTGGCGAGACGGGAGACCGCGCGGGCCCGCCGCCGGTTCCGCCGCTCCTTCGCCGAGCTCCGGCGGAGCCCCGGCGTGCACGAGGCCTTTTCCCACCGGGGCATCCCCTTCTACGACCTCGGGGAGGGCGACCTCGCCGACCTCCTTCTCGTCGCCCTGCCTCGGGCCGTGCGCCGCTACGAGGAGATGGCCGCGTTCCTCCACGCGACCACGCCGCAAGCGGTGGCCCTGCTCGTCCCTTCCCGTGACGAGCGGCGCGCGCTCCTCGCGGCCTGCGCGGCCGCCGACGTACCGGGGGTGGTGCTCCGGGCGGGCGAGGGTGAGGAGCCGGAGCGCTCCGACGGCGGGCCCCAGGCGCATCTCGTCCTCGCCTGGAACGGAAGCGCGAGTCCGGAGGACGTTCGGGAAGCGCTGCGAGAGGTTGCGAGGGAGAAATCGCGGGGGGTGTCGATGAACAACAGGGTCGACAACTAGACCCATGAGAGCGGGCAGGCTGAGCCTGGGCGCGCGGGGGTTGGGCGAGGGCCATCCCTGCCTGGTGGTAGCCCTGGTGGGATCCGCCCACGACGGGACGGCCGACATAGCACTCGAGATGATCGAGGCCGCCTTCAAGATGGGGGCGGATGCCATCCAATTCCAGATCTTCCGCGCGGACACGCTGGTCGTGCGGCGGCACCCCGGGCGGAAGGAGCTCGACGCGGTCGAGATCGCGCCCCGCGACTGGCACAAGATCCTGAAGGCGGCCCGCGCCTCCGGCCTCGCCGTGGTCGCGGAGGTCTTCGACCGCCCCTCCCTCGATCTCGCCGCGGAGGGAGCGGTGGACGCGCTGCAGGTGCACACGACGGACATGGAGAACCCGGAGCTCATCCGCGCCGTGGCTTCGTCCGGACGCCCGGTCGTGCTCTCCGTCGGCGCCCTCCCGGAAGCGGTCGTACGGGAAGCCTTCGACCTCACCGGAGAAGGGGTGGCCCTCCTCTTCGGCTCTCCCCTCAGTCCCGTGCCCGTGGAGGCGATCCGCTTCCGGGAGCTCCTCGCCCTCAAGGAGCGGTACCGCGTCCCCGTGGGCTTCCTCGACCAGACGGACGGGGGGAGCGCGTTCGCTCTCGTCTCCCCCGCCCTCGCCGCCGCCCACGGCGCCGACTTCGTGGAGAAGCGCTTCGCCCTCGACCGCAGCCGCAAGCGCCGCGACGACACCGCCGCCCTGTCCCCCGAGGACTTCTACCGCATGGTGGAGCTCCTGCGGCAGGCGGAGCGGGCAGGGGGCGAGGCGGCGGAGGAGGCGCCGGAGGCGGAGCGCGAGCGGCGGGCGGTGGCCCGCTCCATCGTGGCGGGCACGCTGATCGGCCGGGGGGAGGTCCTCACCGCGCCCATGCTCGCCTTCAAGCGCACGGACGGAAGGGCGGCCCCCGGATTCCCGCCGCGGGAGGCCCACCGGGTGATCGGTCGGCGGGCGGCGCGCCCCATCCAGGCCGACGAGACCATCAGGGAGGACATGCTGGAATGAAGGCACTCATCACCGGCGGCGCCGGCTTCGTGGGCAGCCACCTCGCGGAGGCGCTCCTGGAGCGGGGGGACGAGGTCTACGTGCTCGACAACCTCTCCACGGGATCGATCGAGAACATCGAGCACCTGAAGACGAACCCGCGCTTCCGCTACGCGATCGACAGCGTGATGAACGAGCCGGTGGCGGCGGAGCTGGTGGACCGGGTGGACGTGGTCTTCCACCTCGCGGCGGCGGTGGGGGTGCGCCTGATCGTGGAGAGCCCGGTCAACACCATCGAGACCAACGTGCACGGCACGGAGATGCTGCTCAAGCTCGCGAACAAGAAGAAGAAGAAGGTGATGGTGGCCAGCACCTCCGAGGTCTACGGCAAGTCCGAGGCCGTCCCCTTCCAGGAGGACGCCGACCTCGTGCTCGGGCCCACCGTGAAGGGGCGCTGGAGCTACGCCTGCAGCAAGGCCATCGACGAGTTCCTCGCCCTCGCCTACTTCAAGGAGAAGCGCCTGCCCGTGGTCGTGGTCCGGCTCTTCAACACCGTGGGCCCGCGCCAGACCGGCCGCTACGGGATGGTGATCCCCAACTTCGTCAAGCAGGCGCTGCTCGGGCATCCCCTCACCGTGTTCGGGGACGGCTCCCAGTCCCGCTGCTTCACCTACGTGAGCGACGTGGTGGGCCAGCTCGTGCGCCTCGCCGAGCACGAGGGGGCGGTGGGCCAGGTGTTCAACGTGGGCAACGACCGCGAAGAGGTCACGATCCTCGACCTCGCGCGGCGGGTCAAGGACCGCACCCGCAGCAAGAGCGAGATCGTGACCGTCCCCTACGACAAGGCCTACGAGGAGGGCTTCGAGGACATGCCCCGCCGGGTGCCCGACCTCGGGAAGCTCCGTGCCCTCACCGGCTACGAGCCGAAGGTCCACCTCGACGAGATCCTGGACCACGTGATCGCGTACTTCACCTCGGACCGGGCGCGGGCTTGAACGAGGCCGAGTACCGGAACATCTACGAGTCCGAGGAGCGGCAATGGTGGTACGCGGGGATGCGGGCCATAAGCCTCTCCCTGCTGGAAGCGCCCTTGCGGCGGCTCGGAAACGGGAGGCGCTCCCTCACCCTCCTCGACGCCGGCTGCGGCACCGGGCGCAACCTCGCCGAGCTCGCCCGCTTCGGGGCCGGGACCGGCATCGACCTGTCTCCCGAGGCGCTCCGCTTCTGTCGCATGCGTGGCGTGACCGTGGCGCGCGCCGGGCTGCTCACCCTGCCCTTTGCCGACCAGACGTTCGACTGCGTCACCTCGTTCGACGTGATCTACCACGCCTGGGTCACGGACGACCGCGCGGCGACCCGCGAGATGGCCCGCGTCCTGCGGCCCGGCGGCCTGCTGCTCGCGCGCGTCCCCGCCCTGAAGCTGCTCTGGGGCGCGCACGACGTGGAGGTCCAGTCTCGGCATCGATACACGCGGGGGGAGCTCCAGGCGCTCCTTCGGGAGTCGGGCCTCGAGGTACTGCGCGCCACCTACTGCAACTCCTTCCTCTTCCCCCTCCTCCTCCTCCGGCGCGGGCTCGATCGCCTCACGGGGCGTACGGGCTCCGACGTGGGCTTCCTGCCCGCGCCGCTGGAGTGGTCGTTCCGACGGCTGCTGCTGCTGGAAGCGGCGCTCGTGCGCCGCGGGGTGTCCTTCCCCCTGGGGGCGAGCGTCGTGGCCCTCGCCCGCAAGCCGGCCTGACCGGCGCCCGCGGGTACAATCGCCGGTGAAAGCATGAGCGACGAGCGCGAGCGCGTGGCGGAGGAACTGCGCCGGGTGCGGGAGGAGGTCCGCAAGCGGGCGCAGCTCGTCCCGGACACCGACCCCGAGCTGCCCGCGCCGCGGCCGTTGACGCGGAAGGTGCCCGCGCCCGCCGAGCCCGTGGCCCCCCCTCCCCCTCCTCCGGCCCCCCCGGACGCCGCCCCCGTCAACGCCGCCTGGCGAGCGGAGCCCGCGGCCCGCGGCGGCTTCTCCGGCCTCTGCGCCCGCATCCTGGAGCGCTTCCTCGGTCCCCGGATCGAAGCCCAGGTCGCCTTCAACTCGCGCCAGGTGCAGCTCGACAACGAGATCCTCGACTACGTCGACGCCCGGCTCGACGCCACCCACCGCCACTACGACGCGGTGCTGGGCGTCGTCGGACGCCACCTCGGCGAGATCGACGAGCGCCACCTGATCCTGCAGGAGGAGCTGGTGGCCCACGTCCACGACCTCGTGAAGCGCATCGACCTCGTGCTGGCGGAGGCCGAGCGGGCCCGCCGCGCCTCGAGCTCGCCCTCCAGGACCTCAAGGCGCGCGTCGACCGGCTCGAGGACCGCCTCGGCGCGGATGAAGACCGTCCTCGTCTGCGCCGTCCAGGCTCCGTTCGTGACCGGGGGGGCGGAGATCCTGGTCGGCGAGCTCGGGAGAACCTGGAGCGCCGCGGCTTCCGGGTCGACGTGGTCGAGATCCCCTTCAAGTGGTACCCGGTCTCCGAGATGGTGCGCCAGGCCCTCGCCTGGCGCCTGCTCGACGTCCGAGAGGCAACGGCGAGCCCGTCGACCTCGTCATCCCCACCAAGTTCCCGAGCTACCTCGTGCGCCATCCCCGCAAGGTGGCCTGGCTCTTCCACCAGCACCGTGAGGCCTACGACCTCTTCGGCACGCCCTGGAGCCTCTTCCGCGACGAGCCCGCGGACCGACAGGTGCGCGAGGCCATCGCGACCATGGACACCTCCGCCCTCTCCGAGTGCCGCGCGATCTTCACGATCTCCAAGAACGTGTCCGCGCGGCTCTTCCGCTACAACGGGCTCCCGAGCACCCCCCTCTACCCGCCCCCCCACCACCTCGGCCGCTACCGCAGCGACGCCTACGGCGACTATCTCTTCTACGCGGGGCGCCTCGAGCGCCTAAAGCGCCTGGACCTCGCCCTCGACGCCCTGGCCCGCACGACGAGCCGCGCCCGCCTCATGATCGCAGGCCGGGGACCGCGGAGCGCGAGCTGCGCAAGCGGGCGGAGCGGCTGGGGCTCGCGGACCGCGTCGAGTTCCTCGGCTTCGTGTCCGCCGACGACCTCCTCGCCCTCTACGCGGGCTGCCGCGCGGCGTACTACGGCCCCGTCGACGAGGACTACGGCTACGTCACCGTGGAGTCCTTCCTCTCCGACAAGCCCGTGCTCACGACGACGGACGCGGGCGGGCCCCTCGAGTTCGTGAGCGACGGCGAGAACGGCCTCGTGGCCGCTCCCGATCCGGAGTCGGTGGCCGCCGCCATCGACCGGTTCTTTGCCTGGCCGGAGAGCCGCTTGCGGGAGATGGGTGAGGTGGGCCACCTTCGGGTCGCCGACATCACCTGGGACCACGTCATCGACCGCCTGACCGAGCCTTCATGAACCTCCAGATCTGGAGCCCGCGGTCTTCCGAGCGCGAGGGGCTCGTCGTCCTCCTCCCCCACCTCGCGGCCCGCGCCGAGGTTCTCTGGGTGAGCGAAGAAAGAGCCCCGGTGGGAGTGCCTTGGGTGCCGGCCGCCGCCGCGCCCGCCATGGATCCTTCCCTGTACGACGTGGCGGACGCGGCGGAGCATGCCTTCGCCTTCCGGGCTGCGCGAGAGCGCCCGGGGGTCGTCCTTCTCCGCGATTGGTCCTTCCCCGTGCTCCTCGCCGGAGAGATGGCCCGCCCCGAGACCCGCGCCGCCGCCCTGCGCGAGATGCAGCGCGCCTTCGGCGAAGACGGCGCTTTCGTCGCGCGCATGGTGGCCCGCGGGCTCGGGGGGGACGTCCTGCCCGCGCTATTCCCGCTGAACGACCGCCTGCTCGAGGGGAGCCTGGGCATCGTCGCGCTCACGGAGGAAACTCGCGCCGGGGCCGGGCGCCGCCTGGGCGACGCGCGGACCCTGCGGCTGCCCTTGTACCTCCTGGCTCCCGTCGGGGTTCCCTCGGCTCGCGACGCGCGCCAAGAGCTGGGCCTGCCGGAATCCGCACTCGTGGTCGCCACCGGCGTGCACGACCTCGTTCGCCTCCCTGCCCTCGCGCGGGTGGTGGCGGAGCTCAGGGGCGAGTTCCCTGATCTCCGTCTCCTCGTGGGGCGGGGGCGGGTTGCGCTACCGCCCGGCGCGCTCGCGGTCTCCGACCTCGGGACGATGGCGGCGGCGGCCGACGTGTTCGTGGCCCTGGACCCCCTCACGCCGGGCGGCGTCCCCGCCGGTCTCTCCGAAGCGCTCGCCGCCCGGCGCCCGCTGGTCCTCACCGCCGGCTCCTCCGTCACCGCGGACCTGCCGGAGGGAACGGTCGCCGTCGTGGAGCCGGGCCGGCATGAAGAAGGGGAGCTGCAAGGGGTTCTCCGTCATCTCCTCCGCCATCCGGACCTCCGCGCGCGGCTCGGACGTCTCGCCGCGGAGGAGGCCCGGCGCGTCGCCGATCCCGCGGCGCTCGCAGAGGCGCTCGCCCGGTTCCTCCTCCGGCTCGACTCGGAGAAGGAGGCCATCCTCCAGGCGCGTCGCGACGCGAGGGCCCGGGAGGAGACGCTCCTCGGCTTTCTCACCCAGGAGGTCCGGGGGGACGCGCGCTCGCTGGGGCTCCACTCCTCCGACCTCGGCCTCGAGCCCCTCCTCGAATCGCTCGTGCGGGCCCCCCGGTGAGGGTCCCGGCCCTCTCCGTGGTCATCCCTGCCTACAACGAGGCGGCCCGCCTGCCCCGGACCCTCGTTCGTCTCGACGCCTACCTGCGCACGGCTTGTCCCGACCACGAGATCCTGGTCGTGGACGACGGGTCCACGGACGACACCTCCCTCGTGGCCCGTGGGTCGGGCCTCTCCTCCCTCACCGTGATCGGGGGCGCGCCGAACCGCGGCAAGGGGCATGCGGTGCGGCGGGGCATGCTCGCCGCGCGGGGGGCCCGCCGGCTCATGACCGACGCGGATCTCTCCACCCCCATCGAGGACCTGGGCCGGCTCATGGCCGCGCTGGACGAAGGGGCGGACATCGCGATCGGCTCCCGGGCCCTTCCCGCCTCCAACGTCGAAGTGCGGCAGTCCTGGCATCGGGAAGGGATGGGGCGCCTGTTCAATCTCTTCGTGCGCGTCCTCGCCCTTCCCGACCTCCACGACACCCAGTGCGGGTTCAAGCTCTTCACCGCCGCCGCCGCGGAAGCCGCCTTCAATCCCGCGCGCCTCGACGGCTTCTCCTTCGACGTGGAGACCCTCTACATCGCGCGCCTGCGCGGGCTGCGGATCGCGGAGGTGCCGGTGACCTGGCGCAACGACGTGGCCACGCACGTGGGCCTGCTCCGGGGCGGGCAGGCCTTCCTGGATCTCGTCCGCATCCGCTGGAATCGGGCGCGCGCCCGCTACCGGTTGTAACGGATGTCGGCCGCAGCGCGCAGCTCGCGCACCCAGGACTCCAGGCGATCGTCCAGCGCCGCGCGCGCGAGCTTCTCCTCGAGGGCGGGGGCGACCGCGGTGATCGGAGGGGCGTCCTCCTTCCCCCCGTGCTCGGCGGCGTAGGCTCTCTCCACCTCCTCCTGGGTGACCCTCACCTGGGGCCGGAAGCGGAACTCCACGTACTTGAGGATCGCCATCTGCCGCCGCACCAGGCGACGGAGCTCTTCTTCCTCCACGTGCGCACGCAGGGTGGGCTGCTCCGCGAAGAGGCGGGCGAGGGCGCGCTCTTCCTCCTCCGAGCTGACCGCGGCCTGGGGGACGCGGGCGGCCTCGCCGTACATGAGCCGCTCGTCGATGACGGCCTCGAGCGCCCGCTCCGCGGGAAGACCGCGCACCTCCTCCATGAGGTGGACGTCGCTCTGCAGGACGGGGTGCCCGTCGACCACGGCCAGGATCCGCTCCACGACCGCGGCCCGGACCGGGGCCGCGCCGAAGAGGATGGCCACGCTGGTGACGAGGAGCCGAAGGCCCGCGCGCACCCTGCTAGAAGGCATTGCCGATCGTGAAATGGAACTTGTAGCCCGGCTCGCCGAGGGGCCGGTTGAGCTTGTAGCCCCAGTCGAGACGGAGCGGCCCGAACGCGGTCTTGTAGCGCAGGCCCACGCCGGCGGTGTAGCGGAGCTGGCCGAGGTCGAAGTCGCCGATGAACAGGTAGATTCCGCCGACCTCCGTGAACGCGGCCAGGGCGAAGGAACGGCCGACGTCGAAGCGCATCTCCGCCCCTGCGTAGACGAGCGCGTTGCCGCCGGTGGCCACGAGGGTGCCGTCGTCCGAGCGCGCCCGCGGGCCCACCGAATCCTCGGCGTAGCCGCGCAGGCCATAGGCTCCGCCCAGGAAGAACCGCTCGGGCAGGGGAAGGCCCACCGGCTCCCCCACCCCGTACGTCCGGGCCAGCCCCAGGCGGCCGGCGAGGGCGAGGACCGTCCGTGCGTTGAGCGGCTCGTAGGTCGCGGCCTGGAAGTAGGCCTTGAAGAAACGCGCCGCCCCCAGCACGGGCAGGGAGAGGGAAAGATCGCTCCCCAGGAACGAGCCCTGCCGCGGCTCCAGCGGATCGTCGCGGGTCTCGTAGACGAGCGAGGCGGAAGGGCCCGACAGCGTGTAGGTGCGGAACTGGCGGTCGATCTCCTCGATGGGCACCGTGATGTCGAAGACGTGGGTGTCCGTGTGCCCCCAGCGTCCGATCAGGTTGAGGTGGTGCTTCTCGAGGGGCCGGGCGACCTGAACCACCCCGCCGAAGCGGTTGTAGGCGAAAGTGACGCGGTTTTCCTCTTCCCAGAAGCCGGTGACGAAGAGATTGGTCCGGCGCCCGAGCAGCCAGGGCTCCCGGTAGCTCAGGAGGAACCGGCTCCCCTGGAAGCTCCCCCGGACGAAGGCGGTCAGCGCCCGGTCCTTTCCGAAGAGGTTGCGGCGGGTGGCCTCGACGCTCGCGCGCACCTTGTCGCGCTCGCCGTATCCCAGGCCGTAGGCGAGGGTGACGACCGGGGCCTCGTGGACGCTCACCACGAGATCGCGCGGTCCCGTGCTCTCGGGATCGAGCTGGCCGAGGTCGGTGCGATCGAAGATCCCGAGGGTGGCGAGCCGCCGCTGGCTCTCCCGGAGCTCCCGCTGCCCGAGGGGCTGCCCTTCCTTCACGAGGAGCTCGCGGCGCACCACCTCGTCCTTCGTGCGGCGAAGGCCGGCGACCACGATCTCCCCGACGTCGGTGCGCGCTCCCGGCTCGACACGCAGGTGCAGCCGGGCCTCGCTCCGGTCCTCGTCGAACGTGACCTCGGGCGTCACCGTGACCGCGAAGTAGCCGGCGTTCCGCCAGGCGTCGAGGAGGGCGGTGCGGTCGGCGGCGAGGTCGCGGATCCGATAGGGCTGGCCGGGGCGCAGGCGCATCTCGCGCCGCGGCGCGGGGGAGGCAGGAAGCGGGGGGCCGTCGACCGTGACCTCGGCCACGAGGGTGAGTGGCCCCGGCCTCACGCGAAAGACCACGGGAATGTCCCCCCCGCCCTCGGGGGCGTCCGTTTCCACCTGGGGCTCCAGGTGTCCGCGCTCCTCGCGAAGGCGGCGGAGCGTTCGCGCGTCCTCCTCGAGGAGCCGGTCCTCGAGCGGCAACCCGACCTGGGTCTTGAGCGCCGCGACCAGATCCTCCGCTCCCAGCACCCGCACCGAGGCCACGAGGGATGCGGGACCGGGCCGTACCTCGAAGACGAGCGCTTCCCCGTAGGGCTTCTTCTGGTAGAAATGCCGGGTCGTCACCTCGCGGTGGCCGCGATGGCGGAAGAAGGTTTCCAGGCGCTCCCCCGCCTCTTCGATGGCATCGGCGCGGAGGGCGCCGTCACGTAGGAGGGCCTCGATTCCCGATCGCAGTCCGTGGGGGGTGTCCGCGCCCCGGACCTCCACCTCGGTGAACGGCCCGGAGGTCACGCGGAAGGCGAGGTCGACGGCGGCGGTCCGCGGATCGTAGGGGACGGCCAGCTCGACCCGCGCCTTCCAGCGTCCGGCCGCCACCAGCCGGCGGCGCATCGTCTCCGCCGCCTTCTCCGCGCGCGCCCGACGGTAGACGTCCCCCACCCCGGGACTCGCGTGGCTCTCGAGGGGAAGCGGGGGCGGGCCGTCCTCGGCGACGACGCGGGAAGTGCGCACGTGCGCGCGCGGGCCGGCGCGCACCGTGAAAACGGCGTCCGCTCCGCTCGCGGTCCGTGCGACTTCCGCCGAGACCACGGCCTCCAGGTATCCGTCGGCGCTGAGGGCGAGGGCCACATCCCGTCCCGCGCGCTCCAGACGGGCCGGCCACAGCGGCTCTCCGGGTCGGAGATGGGCGATCTTGCGCAGATCGGACGGGCTCTTCACGCGGTCGCCACGCACCACCACTCGCGAAAAGAGCGGCGCCGGCCGGGGCCGGATGACGACGTCGAGGCCGTCGGCACCGCCATCCGCTTCGACCAGCACGTCTTCGAACTCGCCGGTGGCGTAGAACAGGTCGACGGTGCGGCGCACAGCCACGGGGTCGAGCGGCACCCCCGCCCGGATGGTGACGTACTCGGCGTAGCGAGCGGGATTCTCCGCTTCCACCCGGACCGACCGGACCGGCGGCTCCGCGCCGACGGCGAGGCCGAGGAGCAACGCGGGAAGGAGCACGCCCGTCAGTGCGCCTGCCGGAAGCGCACGTCGACGCCGAAGCCTCCCGTCGGCTCCTCGCGCGTGAGAAGCAGGGAGAGCCAGTCACGGAGCGTGTACTCGAGCGAGATGAGGCGGACGTCGTTGCTCCGGAGGTCCTGGGAATAGAGGACGGAGAGATCGGGGGTGATGCGCTTGCCCACGTTGAGACGCGCGGTGGGGGTGGTGGTGGCGCCCCGCACGAGCGAAGGGTCGATGGAGAAGCGGTTCAGCCCGAGCAGGCGCTCCGCGCCCCGCTCGAGACCCACCTCCTCCGAGATCTTCCCCGCGGCGAGGGTAGCGGCCCCGGTGGCGGCGAGCTGTCCCTGGTTGGCCTGCGCCTGGGCCTGCGTGAGGTTGGCCACCTCGGTCTCGTCCCCCCCCGCGAGGAGGGCGAGGATCTGCACCGAGGAGAGCGGGGGATCCGAGGTGAGGGTGGGGGTGACGCGCTCGAGCGTGCCTCCCATCCGCAGCGTGATGCGGTAGGAGCGGATGCGGGTCTCCGCTTCGATGTCGAACAGGGGATCGAGCTTCTGCGGGTTCACGAAGTCGAGGACCCCCTGGCGGATGACGTAAGTGCGCCCCTGGAAGTAGATGCGCCCACGGTCTACCTCCGCGCGGCCGAGAACCACCGGCGCGCTCGAGGTCCCCTGGATGGTCAGGTCGGCGCGAGCCTGGAGGTCGGCCAGGTTGTTGTCGACGCGCAGCGTCCCCGGCGCGCGAAGCTTGACGTCCAGCCGCGCTCCCTCTTCGAGCGAGGCGGGCACGTCAAGGGCAGGCCGCCCGGCGAGGAGCTCGGAAGCCACGTCGTAGCGCTTCGACCACACGGCCTGGTCGACGTCGATGGTCCCGGTCACCCACTGCCGGGCGGCGTCGCCGAACAGGCGAAGGTCGAGGTCGACGAGGCTGCGCAGGCCCTCGGGATAGCGCAGGCCGAGGGCGCGGCCGGTCACGGGGATGTCGTAGGAGGTGAGTCGGCCCCCCGCGTAGTTGATCTGGCCTCCGACCTCGAGCGTCCCCCCGGCGACGGTGCCGCGCATGTCCGCGAGATCCGCCGCCTTCTCCGTGAAGCGAACCTCGCCCTTCACGTCCTCCACCCCGTGGGGAAAACCCCGCACCCGGAGCCCCGCACCCTCGAAGGCGAGCGTCCCCACCACCCGGGGCTCCGCCCGGGTTCCGGTGATGCTCAGGGCCAGTCGCGCCACTCCGCGGCCGCGCAAGCGGCGCGACAGGAGCGTGAGCGCGCGCAGGTCGGCGTCTCCGCGCAGGGTCAAGGCGAGGGGACCGTCGCCCACGAGGTCCGACCCGCCCTCCATGACCAGCTCCGTTCCCTCTCCGGACAGCCGCAGCGGGCGCAGGCTCAGCTTGCCCCCGTCCGCGCGGAGCTGCACCGGCTCACGGTTCCGCAGCACGTACTCCGGGAGCTCGAGCTTGACTTCGTCCAGGGTCGCCTGCACCGAGAGACCACGGAGGTCGCGGGCGGGGCCCTGGAGCGTCACCTCCCCGGTGGCCACCAGCCCCAGCGCGCTGGGCACGGCCGGCTGGAGCACGCGCAGGAACGGGTCGAGGCTGGTGTCGCGCCCGCGCAGGGTGAGCGACGCCTCGTAGGGCGCCGCCGCCTCCACCTTTCCCGTGAGGACGAGATCCACGCGCGCGGAGCGGCAACGAGCTTCGAACCCGACTCCTCCGTCCCCCGCCGCGCGCAGGCTCGCCTCGAGCGCGCCCACACCCTCGTCGCCCAGGAACAGGCGGGGGGAGCGCAGCGTCCCGGTGAGCCGCGGGCGGAGGAGGGTGCCCTGCAGGAGCACGTTCCCGGTCAGCCTCCCATGGAGCCCGTCTTCTGGGCGAGGCGGGGGGAAAACCGCGGAGAGCTCGACGCCCGTGGCCTCCGCTTCCCCGTCGTAGACCCCGTCGTCGGTGAGCGAGCCACGGAAGACGAGGGACCCCCCGCCCAGGGAGGCACGGCCGGACGTGACTTCGGTGACGGAACCCCGCCACTTCGAGACGAGGGCAGCGGTGTCGTAGGCCACCCCGTAGTAGCGGCCGTCACGGGCGGTGACCCGAGCCTCGCCCTCGGGCGCGCTCCGCCGGCCGCGGGCGCTGGCCTCGCCGGAGAGAATGCCGGACACGTCGAGGTCCCACTCCATGGCCTTCACGATGTCCGCGGCCGGCCAATCGGTGAGGCGCAGCTTCACGTCCAAGCCGTCTTCCTGGCCGAAGAAGCCGGTTCCGACCCGCCCGTCCAGCCACATCTCCGCGCCGCCGCGGCGCAGCACGAGCGAGTGCGAGCGCACCTCGACGGGGTCGGCCGAGCCCACCCAGTCCGCCTGTCCCCAGACGACACCGCGGTACCCCACGTTCCGCCCCGTGGAGCGTCCCTCGAAGACGGGCACGTCGAGCGTCCCCCGCCAGCGACCCTGGAAGGAACCCTCGCCCGAGAAGCCGGCCTTCTGCGCCTCGAGGTTGCCGAGCGCTCGACGCAGGCGCACGAGCAAGTCGTCGGTGGCGGCGAGGTCCGAGCTGTCCGCGGTCACCGCGAGATCCGTGCGGTCGAGGACGTCGATCTGGCCTTCGAGGAGCGCTCTGGCTTCCGGGGTCCGGAGGTCCGCCTTCCTCACCGTCTGCATTCCGTCCAGAGCACCCCAGTCGAAGCGCCCGGAGAGCGGCGTGCGCCCGTCCGCGCCCGCGGCGAGGTCGAGCTGCACGCGGCCGGAGATGCGCCGCCTCTGCCCCTTGGGCCAGGACACGTCCAGCTCGCCGGTGGCGGCGGTGGCGACCCCGAAGGCGCCCCACCCGAACACGAGCCGGACCAGTCCCTCGCCATCGGCGGCGGTGAGGGAACCGGCGATGCGAACGCTCCGGGGCGAGGGGGGGACGTCCACCTCGAGCGTCGCCCGGCCTCCCAGGCTCTCCAGCTCCAGGCCGCGCAGGCGCAGGCCGCTCGGCCCGTCGTAGGCGACATCGCTCGCGTAGCGCGGCACGTCCACCCCGAGGAACCGCCCGGCCGTGCCCTCCATCCGCCCCTCGATACGCAGGCGGGATCCGTCCACGGACAGCACCCCGTCGAAGCGCGACGCCCCTTCGAGGCCCAGCCCCGACCGGAGGACGTGGCGTTCGAGGAGCCGCAGGTCGACCTGGCCCTCGAGGTTGAACTGCCCCTGCGGGCGTCCGCTGAAGCGCAGCCTCCCCGTGTAGGTGAGGTCGGTGCCTTCCCCGTAGAGCCGGGCCGCGTCCACCGTGAGCTGGCCGCGATAGAAGGAGAGGTCGATCTCGGTGCCGATGGGCAGCTCGGGGGCGTTGCCGAAGCGCAGGGGTCCCGGGCCGAAGGACACGTGTCCCTGCAGCCCTCCTCCGGGGCGACCCTGAAGCCGGCCGTGGAAGCCGGGGAGGTCGAGGTCGAGGGGGACACGATCGTGGTCGAGCCGGAACTCTCCACCCTGGATCACGAGGCGGGCGATGCTCACGTCCAGCCCCCCGCCCCTCCCCCCGCTCCCCCCGAGCCGCGGGATGTCGTCGCCCCCGCGCCCAAGGGGCGGGTCGGGATAGGCGTGGATGCGGATCTGCGGGCCCTCGAGCTTGACCCGGGAGAGGACGAGGCGGCGGCCTCGCAGCGGGGCGAGGCTGGGCGTGATCACGATGCGGGGGACCTCGAGGGTGGGGGGATCCCCCGCCTCCAGCGAGGCCACCTGCACGTCGCGCAGCTCCACTTCGAGGGGCACGAGCCGGAATCCCACCGCGCCCACGGAGACCGGACGGGAGAACGAGGACGAGAGCCCACGGGCCACGAGGGTCGCGGACCACTGGGGGAGGCCCATGAGGAAGTAGACCCCCACGAGCAGGAGCAGGAGCAGGAGGAGCAGTCGCCTCCGCCGGCGAGTCACGTCCTACTCCACGACCACGAGTAGCGCCCCCGCCTCCACGGCCTGGCCCTCCCTGACCGGCACGTCCTTGACCCTGCCGGCCTTCGGGGCGCGCAGCTCGTTCTCCATCTTCATGGCCTCGACCACGACCAGGCCTTCCCCGGCGGCCACGTCCTGGCCGGGCGCCACGAGCACACGCACGAGCTTGCCGGGCATGGGGGCGGTGACGCGGGCGGGACCGCCCGCCTTCCTCGGAGGGGGCGCGGCGCCTTTCGTCCCTTCCGCGAGGTCGACCGGACACCACGTCGTCGCTGAGGACCACGGTGTATCCGCCCGGCCGCTTCTCCAGCCCCGCTTCGTAGCTCCTCCCGTCGATGAGCAGGCTGACGAAATGGCTGCCGGTTTCCTGGAGGTCGACCTCCAGGGGGATCCCGTCGAGGAGCACGGTGTAGCGTCCGTCCTTCCCCCGCACCTCAACCCGCAAGGAGCGCCCGTCGACGGTGGCGTCGAAGATCACGGTCGGTCCCGGAGCGCGTCCCGGAGGGCGGCGGCGCGCCAGGGCGAGGGCGGGGCCTCGCCGTTCGAGGGCGCGAGGCGCGCGGCCTGGCGGTCGCGGAAGGCGCAGATGGAGGCCGCGGCCACTGCCACCTCCAGCGGACGTTCCTCTTCCGGTCGCTCTCCGCGAAGACCTTCTCCACGAAAGAGGTGTCGAAGTCGCCGGCCAGGAACGCGGGATGGTGGAGCACGCGCTCGAAGAAGGGCAGGGTGGTCTTGATGCCGAGCACCTTGTACTCGGAGACCGCGCGGCGCATGCGCAGGATCGCGTCGCGGCGGCTGTAGCCGTAGGCCACGAGCTTGGAGATCAGCGGGTCGTAGTGGATGGGGACCTCGATAGCCTTCGTAGACGCCGCGAGTCGTCGCGCACGCCGGGGCCGCCGGGGAGCCGGAGGGCGAGGATCCGGCCGGGGCTGGGCAGGAAGCCGCGCTCCGGGTCCTCGGCGTAGACCCGGCACTCGATGGCGTGGCCGCGCTGCTGCAGGTCCTCCTGCGCGGAAGGGAGCTTCTCCCCCTGGGCGATGCGGATCTGGAGCTTCACGAGGTCCTCGCCCGTCACCATCTCCGTCACCGGGTGCTCGACCTGCAGCCGCGTGTTCATCTCCAGGAAGTAGGGGTTCCGGTGCGCGTCCACCAGGAACTCGAGCGTCCCCGCGTTCACGTAGCCCACGCGCTTGCACCAGGCCCACCGCCAGCGCTCCCCATCGCGCTCGCGCAGCTCGGGGGTCACGAAGGGCGAAGGGCTCTCCTCGATGATCTTCTGGTGGCGGCGCTGGATCGAGCACTCGCGCTCGAAGAGGTGGACGGCGTTGCCGTGGTGGTCGGCCAGGACCTGGATCTCGATGTGGCGCGGCCTCGCGATGGCCTTCTCGAGGTAGACGCTGTCGTCGCCGAAGGCGCTCTTCGCCTCGCTCTTCGCGCGCGCCGCCGCCGAGGCGCAGGTCCGCGGGACGACGCGACCAGGCGCAGGCCCTTGCCCCCGCCGCCGGCCGCCGCCTTGAGCATGACCGGGAAGCCGATCGCTCCGCCTCGCGCCGCAGGGCCTCGGCCTCGTCGGCCAGCGGGCTCGAGCGGTGCCCGGCACCACCGGCACGCCCGCCTCCACCGCGACCGCGCCGGGCCGAGGTCTTCTCCCCCATGAGCGCGATCGTCTCGCTGCGCGGGCCGATGAAGACGATCACCGGCCTCCTCGCAGGCCCGGCGCGAACGCCGCGTTCTCGGCCAGGAAGCCGTAGCCGGGATGGATGGCCTCGGCGCCCGCTGCGCTGCGCCGCCTCCAGGATCGCGGTCGATGCGCAGGTAGCGCTCCCGCGAGGGCGCGGGGCCCGATGAGGTAGGCCTCGTCGGCCTGGCGCACGTGCAGGGCCGGCCGGTCCGCCTCGGAGTAGACCGCGACCGTCTGCGATGCCCATCTCGCGGCAGGCGCGGATGATGCGGACCGCGATCTCCCCGCGATTGGCGACCAGGATCTTCCGGAAGGCGCGGCTCATGGCCCTGCTACAGGGGGATGTTGCCGTGCTTCTTGGGCGGGTTCTTGTCGCGCTTGTTGCGCGTCATGTCGAGGCCGGCGATGATCTTCCGCCGGGTCTGCCGGGGCTCGATGACCTCGTCGACGAAGCCGCGCTCCGCGGCCACGTAGGGGTTGGCGAACTTCGCGCGGAACTCCGCGACCTTCTGGGCGCGCAGTGCGCCTCGGGTCGGCGGCCTTCGCCAGCTCGCGCCGGTAGAGGACGTTGACCGCGCCCTCGGGGCCCATGACCGCGATCTCGGCGGTGGGATAGGCGAAGTTGAGGTCGGTGCGGATGTGCTTGCTCGCCATCACGCAGTAGGCCCCGCCGTAGGCCTTGCGCGTGATGACCGTGATCTTGGGCACCGTGGCCTCGGCGAAGGCGTAGAGCAGCTTGGCCCCGTGCCGGATGATCCCGCCGAACTCCTGGGCGGTGCCGGGGAGGAAGCCGGGCACGTCCTCGAACGTCGACAGGGGGATGTTGAAGGCGTCGCAGAAGCGCACGAAGCGCGCGCCCTTCACGGAGGCGTCGATGTCCAGGCAGCCGGCGAGGACGGCGGGCTGGTTGGCCACGATCCCCACGCTGCGTCCGCCGAAGCGGGCGAAGCCCACCACGATGTTCGGGGCGTAGTGCTCGTGGACCTCCAGGAAGCGCCGGTCGTCCACCACCCCCTCGATGAGCGCGTTTCATGTCGTAGGGCTTCGTCGGGCTCGGCGGGGACGAGGGTGTCGAGGGCCGGGTCCTCGCGGTCCGGCGGATCGTCGGTCTTGCGGCAGGGGCGGCTCCTCCAGGTTGTTCGGCGGGCAGGTAGGAGAGGAGCTCCCGGATCAGGGCCAGGCAGGCGCGGTCGTCCTCCACCGCGAAGTGGGCGACGCCCGACTTGCTCGTTGTGGGTCATGGCCCCGCCCAGCTCCTCCTTGGTCACCTCCTCGTGGGTCACGGTCTTGATCACGTCGGGCCCGGTCACGAACATGTAGGAGCTGTCCTTCACCATCACGTTGAAGTCGGTGATGGCGGGGGAGTAGACGGCGCCCCCGGCGCAGGGGCCCATGATCGCGGAGATCTGGGGGACGACCCCGGAGGCCAGCGTGTTGCGCAGGAAGATGTCCGCGTAGCCGCCGAGGGAAGCGACCCCCTCCTGGATGCGCGCGCCCCCGGAGTCGTTCAGGCCGACGACGGGCGCTCCCATCTTCATGGCGAGGTCCATGACCTTGCAGATCTTCTGGGCGTTGGTCTCGGAGAGGCTGCCGCCGAAGACCGTGAAGTCCTGGGCGAAGACGTAGACGAGCCGGCCGTCGATCCGCCCGTAGCCGGAGACGACGCCGTCCCCGGGGACCTTCTGCTCCGCCATGCCGAAGTCGAGGCAGCGGTGCTCCACGAGCGTGTCGAGCTCCTCGAAGGACGCCTCGTCGAGGAGGAGCTCGATCCGCTCGCGGGCGGTGAGCTTGCCCTCCCGGTGCTGGCGCTCCCGGCGCTCCGCACCGCCGCCTTCCTCGGCGCGCCGGATCTTGTCGCGGAGGACGTCGAGGCGGGCAGCTCACCGTCAGTGGCCGCAGCCGCACCCACCGCGCCCGCAGCCGCAGCCTCGCCGCCTACGGCGGGGCGGCCGCCGCCGGCGGCGGCGAAGGCGAAGGAGGAGAGCTGCTTCTCCACGGCCTCGCTCCGGCAAGCCGGGCAGATCCACGGCCTCGCCCCACGCCCGCACGTAGCTTCTCGAACTTCTCCTCGCAATCCGCGCAGACGTACTCGTAGAGGGGCATGGCGCCTAACGGGGGGCCTTCGCCCCCAGCTCCTTCTTCGCCTTCTCCCAGTCGTCGAGGAAGCGCTTCAAGCCGATGTCGGTCAGGGGGTGCTTGAGGAGGCTCTGGAACACGCTCATGGGCATGGTGCCGATGTGCGCCCCCATCTTCGCGGCCGCGACCACGTGCAGCGGATGGCGGAGGGAGGCGGCGAGTACCTCGCAGCGGTAGGAGTAGTTCCGGAAGATCTGGACGATGTCGGCCACGAGCTCCATGCCCGGGGTGGAGATGTCGTCGAGCCGGCCCACGAAGGGAGAGACGAAGCTGGCTCCCGCCTTGGCGGCGAGGAGGGCCTGGGTCGGAGTGAAGACGAGCGTCATGTTGACGCGGTGGCCCTCGGTCGAGAGCTTCTTCGTGGCCTTGAGCCCCTCCGCCGTGCAGGGGCACTTGACCACGATGTTCTTGTGGAGGGCGGCCCAATGATGCCCTTCGCGGACCATCCCTTCCGCGTCCGTGGCCACCACCTCGGCGGAGATGGGGCCGTCCACGGTCTTGCAGATCTCGAGCAGGATCTCCTCGGGCTCGCCGCTCTCCTTGGCGAGCAGGCTCGGGTTCGTGGTCACGCCGTCCAGCACCCCCAGGGACGCCGCTTCACGGATCTCCTTGAGGCTCGCCGTGTCCAGAAAGATCTTCATGGCCTCACCTCTCCACCACCGGATTTCGCAGCACGCCCACCCCTTCCACTTCGACCTCGACCTCGTCGCTGGCAGCCAGGGGCCCCACGCCCGCCGGCGTCCCCGTAGAGATCATATCCCCGGGATGTCGCTCCCGCTCTGGACGCGGTAATGCTTCACGGGCGCGCCCCCTCCGCCGGGGCGGAATGCGCGCTCTCGTTGCCGGCCTGGTCGAAGGCGGTGACCGTATAGCGGTAGAGCGTCCCCCGGAGGGCGGTCGTATCCACGAACTGCCGCTCGCCCCCGCGCAGCTCGACGAGACGCTCCGGCGTCCCCATTCCCGTGGCGCGCCAGAGCCGGTAGCCGGCGAGATCTCCCTCCGGGGAAGGGGTCCAGGTGAGCTCGATCCCCTCCGCGCGCACGAGGGCGGAGAGCCCGGCGGGGGGCGCGGGGGCGAAGACGTCCTTCAAGTCCACGCACGCCTCTTCCGAGGGGGCGCTCTCCGTCAGGGGCTCGAGCGCGGCCACCGCGCGCACCGCGTAGCACCAGCGCGTGCCCAGGGTGGCGGTCGTGTCCGTGAGCTTCTTGTCTGCCGTAGGCTGCGCGGTGAGGGGCGGGCCGGCGACGCCGCTCGCCGCGCGACGGTAGACCCAGAAGCCGCCCGGGAACGGCACCGGGGTTGGAGAGGGCGAAGGAAGCGCGCCCGGCGGCCGCGGCCCGAGCATGGACGAAGGGGAAGCGGACGGCGAAGGGGATGGCGAGGGAGCCGTGATCGGAGACGGGCGCAGCCCTTTCCAGGCCAGGGACACCCCCTCGGGGACGATCTCCGCCGAGAGGGCGCTCGGCGCTTCCACCGGGGGCTGTACCACGAGGAGGAGCGGGCCGGCCCGCGGGGAGACCTCGCGGCCGGCCAGCACCCGCGCCGTCATCCGCACGACCGTTGCCGCGGAGGGGAGCGCGTCCGTCTCCACGACTTCCTCGCCCGCGCTCACGCGCCGTTTCGCGCGGTGCCCCTGCTTCTCGATGTCGCCCTGCCCGTCCAGGCGCAGGGTCTCGACCGCGAGCTCGGAGAGGCGCACCCCTTCCACCGACGCGCGGGGCGCCGTGTAGCGGATTTCCAGGCGGTCGCCCCGCTGGGCGAGGCGGAAGCCGGTGACGGGGGGCGGCGTCCGGCGCAGGGGCGGAAGGGGGTCGCCGCGCTTGCCGCAGGCGGGCAGCAGGAGGAGGAGGGCCGCGGCCGCGGAGGCTCGTCGCATTCAGAGGATGAAGCGCGAGAGGTCCTGGTTCTTCACGAGGGGCTCCAGCTTGCGGCGCACCTCGGGGACGTCGATGGTCACCGCACCCGGCCCTCCCGTCGAAGGAGACCTCGTCCAGCACGGTCTCGAGCACGGTGGCCAGGCGGCGCGCGCCGATGTTCTCGGTGGCCTCGTTCACCTCCATGGCGAAGCGTGCCATCTCGCGGATCGGCTTCGTCCGTGAAGCGCAGGTCGACGCCCTCCGTGCCCAGGAGCGCGCGGTACTGGGAGACGAGCGCGCTCTTGGGCTCGGTGAGGATGCGCACGAGGTCCTTCGGCGAGGGAGTAGAGCTCGACGCGGATGGGGAAGCGTCCCTGCAGCTCGGGGATGAGGTCGGAGGGCTTGCTCACGTGGAAGGCCCCGGCCGCGATGAAGAGGACGTGGTCGGTGCGGACGGGGCCGTACTTGGTGGAGACGGTGGTGCCCTCCACGATGGGCAGGAGGTCGCGCTGCACGCCCTCCCGCGACACCTCGGGACCGTGGCCGCCCTCGCGGCCCGCGATCTTGTCGATCTCGTCGATGAAGACGATGCCCGCGGACTGGGCGCGCTCGACGGCCAGGCGCGCCACCTGCTCGTGGTCCACGAGACGGACTTCCTCCTCCTGGAGCAGGACCTCGCGGGCCTCGGAGACGGGCAGCGTGCGGCGGTGCTTTCGCCCGCCGAAGAGGCCGGGCAGCAGGTCCTTGATGTTGACGTCCATCTCCTCCACGCCCTGGGTGGAGAGGATCTGGAACGTGGGGAAGCTGCGTCTCGGGGACCTCCACCTCCACGGTGCGCGCCTCGAGCTGGCCCGCACGCAGCTGCTCCCGGAGCTTCTCCCGGGTGGCGCGGAAGCTGTCGGGGGCGCCCTCCGCCGGCTCCGCGTTCTCCGCAGGGGGAGCGGGCGCGGAGGCGGCAGCAGCAGGTCCAGCAGGCGCTCCTCCACGTCGCGCTCCGCCTCGTCCTGCACCTCCGCCTGCTTCTCGCGGCGCACCATGTCGACCGCCGCCTCGGCGAGGTCGCGCACCATCGACTCCACGTCGCGGCCCGACGTAGCCCACCTCGGTGAACTTGCGAGGCCTCGACCTTGAGGAAGGGACTGCCCGAGAGACGGGCGAGGCGGCGCGCGATCTCGGTCTTGCCCACGCCGGTGGGGCCGATCATCAGGATGTTCTTGGGGCGTGATCTCGGCCGCCTCCTCGGGGGGAGGCGCTGGCGCCGGATGCGGTTCCGCAGCGCGATGGCCACCGCGCGCTTGGCCGCGGCCTGTCCGACCACGTGGCGGTCCAGCTCGGCCACGATCTCGCGCGGCGAGAGGCCGGTCGAGGGTCCGGAGCTCCTCGCTCGCGGCCGGGAGGTGGATCGGCCAGCTAGAGGGTCTCCACCACGATCGCGTCGTTGGTGTAGATGCAGATCTCGGCGGCGATCTTCATCGCCTCGCGCGCGACCGCCCGCGGCGTCGAGCGCGGTGTGGCGGACGAGGGCGCGGGCGGCGGCCAGGGCGTAGGGGCCGCCGCTGCCCACCGCCACCAGCCCGTCGTCGGGCGCGATCACGTCGCCGGAGCCGGAGAGCAGGAAGGACGCCTCGCGGTCGGCGACGACCAGGAAGGCCTCCAGCCGGCGCAGCACGCGGTCGGTGCGCCAGTCCTTGGACAGCTCCACGGCGGCCCGCTCGCAGGTTGCCGCGGTACTCCTCGAGCTTGGCCTCGAACTTGGTGGAGAGGGCGAGCGCGTCGGCGGTGGAGCCGGCGAAGCCGGCCAGGACCTGCCCGTTGTGCAGGCGCGGATCTTGCTTGGCCCGCTGCTTCACGACCGTCTGGCCGAGGGTGACCTGGCCGTCGCCGGCGATGGCGGTGCGCCCTGGTGGCGGACGGCGAGGATCGTGGTCCCGTGCAGGTCTTGACTCATGGGAGAGGCGGAAGGCGCCGGGACGGGTAGTATAGGAGCGCCCGCGCGCGCCGGTCAACGGAAGGGCGCAGCCGGAAAGCCATGAAGCTGAAGACGCTCGCGATCGTGTCCGGGATCTACGACCTGCTCCTCGCCCTGCCCATGCTCTTCGCCGCCCCCTCGCCTGGCCCGGCTGTTCGGGGCGCCTCGCGCCGGTGCCCGTGGTCAACGCGCAGCTCAACGGCGTGTTCACGCTGACCCTGGCCGTCGGCTACTTCTGGGCGGCGAGGCGATCCCGAGCCGCGGCGCGGCTACCTCTGGGTGGCGGGGGTGCTGGCGAAGGGCCTGGGCGTCCTCGTTTTCCTCGTGGACCATTTCACCGAGGGCTCGCCCCGGAGCTTCCTGCTCTTCGCGGCCACCGACGGCGTGCTCGCGCTCCTGACCCTCGTCGTCCTGCGGCGCGGCTGAGACGGCGCTCCGGGATCCTCTCTAGTACTCGACGATCTCGATCCGCTTCCGAAGCTCTTCCGGGGACATCTTGCCACGCGCTCGCTCGTCCAGGTCCTTGCGCCGGGCCCGCACGAGCAGGGTCTTGGCGGGCCGGGTCTGGGAGACGAAGGGGCCGCCAATCACGAAATCCACCGCGACCGCCAGGTGCTCGTCGGGGCCGAGGCCACTCACCAGGGCGCCGTGGGCTTCGAGAGTCGCGACCACCGCCGACCGCACGGCGGCCACCACCTCCTCGGGGGCGCGGGAGTCCCGGGTCTCACGCGACTCGAACCAGAAGCGCCAGGGCGGCGGAAGGGGTGCCACCGGCGGGCGCGGGGACGCGGGCTGCCGGGCCGGCCGCGGCGCTTGCGGCGCATCCGCCGAGACGGTGGGCCCCGGGGGGGGTGGGGCAAGGAAGACCTGCGCATCCTGCATGAGACGCTCGAACTCTTGCTCCGCGGTCTGTCGGGCTTCCTCGGCCTCCCGTTGGAAGGCCGCGACCTGGGCTTCCATTTTCGCCAGCTCCCGCGCCTGGTCGGGATCGAGGGGGACCTGGCCACCGGTGCGAATGCGGATGCGGCGGTCGCGGTCGGGAGCCGGCGCCGGCGCCCCGTCCGTCCTCGGCTCCTCGCCTTCGCTCGGTGCTTCGACCTCGAAGACGGCGCCGGCCATGGGATCGGCGCCGAGCACCATCAGCCCACGGGGGCGCGGGAGAGTCCGAGGAGCCAGGACGAAGACCGCTCCATACCCGGGCAGATGATAGCCGCGTGCGCCTTCCGCGCGGCCGACCACGATCCCGGCGCTGGGCCGGCTCACCTGGCCTACCGCCTGGTCGAGCTGGGCCTCGAGCTGCTCGATCTGGTCCCGCGGGACGACCGCGGTCTCTCCCGCGCCGAGCGCGGCCGGGAGCAGGAGGGTCACCACCACGAGAGAACGACACCTGGGCCTCATCGGATTCCTACCTCTTGTTGTGCGATGCCTCGAGCACGTAGCCCATGAGCTCGGTCGTGCGGGCCACCTGCTGGCCGTTGCGGCCGTCGAGATACGCGAGGGACGCGGCCACCCGCGCGAGATCGTAGCGGCGCTGCGCCTCCGTGCGCTGGCCGAGGCGGGCCAGGTTGGTCTGGATCTGCTGCGCCTGTCGGGCCTCGCTGTCGCGGATCAGCTGTTCCACGTGGGCGAGAAGGTCCCGGGGGGCCTGGCGGTCCCGGGGCCCGCGGTCGGACGCCGCCGCCTTGAGCGCCTGGACCTGCTCCTGGAGCTCCTGTTCCCGGACAAGCGCGCGCGCCTCCTGCTCGGCGAGGGCCTTCTGGTAGTCGAGGCCGGGCCGTCCCAGGCGGACGGAGAGTCTCCCTCCGTCGTAGCGGATCTCCGAGCCCGCGAGACCGAAGGCACCGCCCAACCCCAGCAGGAGGACTGCGGCCGTGGGGAGCGCGCGCAGGAAGCGCCGGGGGAAGGAGGGGACCACAGGTCGGTCCAGCGCGGGCAGGGTCCAGGAACGGAGGTCCTGTCGCAGCGAGCCGAGGGCCGCGATCTCCTCGCGGCAGGTCGCGCAGACCGCGAGGTGCTCCGCCACTCTCCGCCGCGTGGCGGCGTCCGGCCTCGCCGTAGAGGACGTCCAGCCTCTCGTCACGAAGCACTCGACACTCCATCACGTCACTCCTCGACCCATCAGGGCAGGGTGGCGGGCACGGGAGCCGCGCCCTTGATCCCCTCCCTCTCCAGCCGCTCCCGGAGCAGCACGAGCCCGCGGTAGAGCCGCGTCTTGACCGTCGAAATCGGCACGTCCAGGACCTCGGCGATCTCCAGGAAGGTCAGGCCCTGGTACTCCTTCAGCACGATGACCTCGCGCTGCTCCTCGGGCAGCGCGGCCACCGCGGCGCACACGCGGCGCGCGACAGGTCGCGCGCCTCGACGAGGTCGAGCGGCGATCGGGCCGGGGCTCCGACGAGCCCGAGCCCTCCCTCGTCGACGCTCGTCGAGGCTCACCATCGTCCGCCCCCGTCGGCGCCGCATCCGGTCCCGGCAGAGGTTGAGGGCGATCTGGTAGAGCCACGACGAGAACCGCGCCTCCTGCTTGAAAGTGCCCAGGCGCGCGATAGGCCTTCAGGAAGGCCTCCTGGCAGAGGTCGCGCGCCTCGTCCTCCGAGCCCACGATCCGGTAGATCGCCCCTCGGATCTTGCGGTCCCATCGGCGTGACCAGGACGTCGAAGGCGCAGACTCCTCCCCTTCCTGGCACGCTGCCACCAGTTCCTCGTCGGTGGGCCCCATGCGCTCCTATGGTGATTGGGACGCCGTCAGCCACGTCTCGGTCTGTCGACTGTCATAAGACAGAAGTTTATCAAGCGCGCGGGTGCGTTTTTCTGTAAATCTCGAGAATGTGGCGGGTGTCGACGTGGGTGTAGCGCTGCGTGGTCGACAGGCTGCGCATGGCCCAGAAGCTCCTGAATGGCCCGGAGATCCGCCCCGCGGTCCAGCAGGTGGGTGGCGAAGCTGTGCCGGAGGGTGTGGGGACTGATCTTGCGAGCCAGAGCCAGCTTGCTTGACGCGGCTCGTCGACCAGCTTCCGAACGCTTCGATCTGTCAATCGACCACCTCGTGCGTTGACGAACAGGGCATCGCTGCCCGGGCCGCGTTCGCGCCCGGGCGGGCAGGTACTCGACGGAGCGCTTCGCGGCCCGGCGTCCCGAAGGGCACGATCCGCTCCTTGCGCCCCTTCCCCAGGACGCGGACCATGCCGCGCGTCGAGGTCGACCTCCGCCAGGTCGAGGCCCACGAGCTCGGCGCAGCGGATGCCGGTTCGCGTAGAGCAGCTCCAGGATCGCGCGGGCCCGCAGGGCCGCGATCGCGTCCCTCCGGGCACGTCGAGGAAGCGCCGCGACCTCGGCCTCGTCCAGATGCGCGGGAATGCGGCGCTCGAGCGCGGGGAGACAGGAGGCGTCGGGCGGGGTTGCGGTCGAGCACGCCCTCCCGGCAGAGGTAGCGGAAGAAGGTCCGCAGCGCGGCGAGCTTGCGCGCCGCCGAGGCCTTCTTCAGGCCGCGCCGGTGGAGGTCGGCCAGGAAGCCGCGGATGAGCAGGTGGTCGACGTCCGGCGGCGCGCGGCTCGCGGCCGAGCTCCTCGCGCAGCGTAGGCGGCGAACTGCTGCGAGATCGTCGCCGTAGGCCCGGACCGTGTGGGGCGAGGCGTTGCGCTCCCGGTCGAGGTGGCGGAGGAAGGCGGCGACTCGCCTGCTTCATGGACCGGCCCGCGTGAGACGGCCAGCGCGTGGCGGCCGGCGCGCCGCGGGGAGCGCCGCTCGGCCCGCGGAGGCCGCGGAAGCGCTCCAGGCTGTCGAGGGCGCGCTCCGACGAGGGCCAGGCGCCGCCGGGCCTTGTCGCGGATCCGCTGCGGGCAGCTCGGGCAGCAGGCCGAAGGCGATGTTGGTCGGCTGGTAGTCCTCGGGGTCGCTGCGGGCGATGTAGCGGCCCAGGGCGCCGAGCGCCGTGTCTCTCGGGAAAGGCGAGCGGCTCCTCGCCCCGGGCCCGGAACGCCGCGCCGATGCCCGCGAGCAGGCCCGAGGCGGCCGACTCCACGTACCCCTCGACCCCCGACATCTGGCCGGCGAAGAAGAGCCCGGGCCGGCGGCGCGTCTCGAAGGTGGGCTCCAGGGCGGCGGGCGCGTTCACGTAGGTGTTGCGGTGGATCATCCCGAAGCGCACGAACTCCGCCTGCTCGAGCGCCGGGGATCATGCGGAAGACCCGCGTCTGCTCGCCCCACTTGAGCTGGGTCTGGAAGCCCACCACCGAGAAGTGGCTGGCCGCGAGGTCGTCCTGGCGGAGCTGGACGACGGCGAAGGGCCGCCGGCCCGTGCGCGGGATCGACGAGGCCCGACCGGCTTCATGGGCCCGAAGCGCAGCGTCTCGCTCGCCGCGGCTCGCGATCACCTCGATCGGGCAGGCAGCCCTCGAAGAAGAGCTCGTGCTCGAAGTCGTGGAGCGTCGCGCACTCGGCGCCGGTGAGCGCCGCGTAGAAGCGCGCGGTACTCCGCCTCGTCGAGCGGGCAGTTCACGTAGTCGTCGCCGCCCTTGCCGTAGCGCGAGGCCCGGAAGGTCCGGTCGAAGTCGATGGTGTCCGCCTCCACCACCGGGCTCACCGCGTCGTAGAAGTAGAGGTGTGTCCTGTCCCACGAAGTCGGCGATGTCCCGCGGCCAGCGCCTCCGAGGTCAGCGGACCCGTGGCCACGATCGCTCACGGGGTCGTCGGGGATCCGCGGCACCTCCCCCCGGTGGAGCGTGACGCCCGGGAGGGCCTCGACGGCCTCCGTGATCCGCCGCGCGAAGAGGTCCGCGGTCCACGGCGAGGGCGCTGCCCGCGGGGACCCGCACCTCGTCGGCCACCCGCATGACGAGCGAGTCCAGGCGCCGCATCTCCTCCTTGAGGAGGCCCGCGGCCTGGTCGAGGGCGTTGCCGCGCAGGCTGTTGGAGCAGACGAGCTCGGCGAGGTCGCCCGTCTGGTGGACGGGCGTCGGCCGCGCCGGTCGCATCTCGTAGAGGTCGACGCCGACGCCGCGGCGGGCGAGCTGCCAGGCGGCCTCGCACCCGGCGAGGCCTCCCCCCACGATCGTGACGCGCGTCGGCCATGGCCGACGATCGATCACGAGGGATCGGGCAGCGCCGGCAGCCCTGTCGGCACCGCGTCGGGTCGGGGTCCTCAGGCCGCGTCGCGCTTGTAGTGGCAGGCTCTCGTTGCCGCAGAAGACGACCTTGCCCTCCTTCTTGGTCTCCTTCTCCAGGAGGTAGGGGCGGCCGCAGTCCGGGCAGGGCTCGGCGATCGGCTTGTGGTAGGCGGTGAACTTGCACTCGGGATAGCGCCGGCAGCCGTAGAAGAAGCGGCCCCAGCGGCCCTTGCGCTCGACGACCTGGCCCTGGCCGCAGTCGGGGCAGAGGAGGCCGATCTCGCGGGCCTCCTTCTTCTTGATGTACTTGCAGGTCGGGTAGTTGCTGCAGGCGATGAAGGGCCCGAAGCGGCCCGCGGCGCCACATGAGGTCGTTGCCGCACTCCGGGCACTTCTCGTCGATGGGGGCGAGCTGCTCGACCTGCAGCTTGCCGCCCTCGCCGCGCACGAGCCGCTTCGTGGTCCTTGCACTCCGGGTAGTTGGTGCAGGCGAGGAAGGGCCCGAAGCGCCCCTTCTTGAGCACCATGGGCTGGCCGTCCTTGGGGCAGACCTCCTTGCGCCACGTCCTCGTGGACCTCCGGCGCTGCCCGCGCCCTCGCCGCCCGCGAGCTGGCGGGTGTTCTTGCACTCGGGGTAGCCGGAGCAGGCCAGGAACTTGCCGTAGCGGCCCCACTTGATGACCATCGGCTTGCCGCACTTGTCGCAGACCTCGTCGGTCTGGCTCCTCCGTGGCCTTGACGTCCTTCATCTCCTTCTTGGCGCTTGCTTCGAGGTCCTTCTCGAACTTCTTCCAGAACTGGTTCAGCGTGTTCAGGAGGTTGTCCTTGCCCTCCTCGATCTCGTCGAGCTCCTCCTCCATGCGCCGCGGTGTACTCGACGTTCATGATGTCCTGGAAGTGCTCGACCAGCAGGTCGGTGACCAGGAAGCCGAGCTCGGTCGGGATAGAGCTTGCCCTCGCGCTTCTCCATGTACTCGCGGGCCTCGATGGTGGAGATGATCGACGCGTAGGTGGAGGGCCGGCCGATGCCGTTCTCCTCCAGCTCCTTCACCAGGCTCGCCTCGGTGAAGCGGGGCGGCGGCTGGGTGAAGTGCTGGTCGGTGTCGAGCTTCTTGAGCGTGAGGACGTCGCCCTCGGCGAGGGGCGGCAGCTGGGTCGCGCCGCGTCCTCGGGGGCCGTGTCGTCCGGCCTGCGGGCGCCGGCTTCCGTCCGTGGGCTTCTCCTCGACGCTTCTCGTCGGGGGTCTCCTCGTAGACGGCGAGGAAGCCCTTGAACTTCAGGATCGAGCCCTTGGCGCGGAGCAGGTAGGCGGCCCCGGCCTCGATGTCGACGACGGTCTCGTCGTAGACCGCCGGCCGCATCTGCGAGGCCACGAAGCGGTTCCAGATCAGCTTGTAGAGCGCGTAGCTCGTCCTTGGACAGGTAGCGCTTGATCGACTCGGGGTCGTGGTCGAGGTAGGTCGGGCGGATCGCCTCGTGCGCGTCCTGGGCGTCCTTCTTCGCTCTTGTAGAAGTTCGGCTTCTCGGGGAGGTAGTCCTCGCCGTAGGTCTGGCGCGATGTGGCCGCGCACCGCGGCGAGCGCGTCGTCGGAGACGCGGGTCGAGTCGGTGCGCATGTAGGTGATGAGGCCGACGCTGCCGTCGTCGCCGAGCTCGACGCCTTCGTAGAGCCGCTGCGCCACCTGCATCGTCTTGCTTGCACGGGGAAGCGCGAGCTTGCGTGAAGGCCTCCTGCTGGAGCTTGCGAGGTGATGAAGGGCGGGCACCGGGTTGCGCCGGCGCTCCCGGGCCTGGACCTTCTGGCGACGCGGAAGGCCGCGGCCTCGAGGTCCGCGCGGACCGGCGCCGGCCTCGTCGGCGTTGCCGATCTCGATCGTTCTTGCCGTCCCTCTTGACCAGGTTGGCCGGGAAGGCGGGCGGCTGCGCCGGCCGCGAGGTGGGCGAGCGACCGTCCAGTACTCCTCGGGCACGAAGGCGCGGATCTCGCGCTCGCGGTCGCAGATGAGCTGCAGGGCCACGGACTGCACGCGGCCCGCGCGAGAGGCCGCGGCGCACCTTGTCCCAGAGGATGCGGGCTCACCTTGTAGCCGACGAGGCGGTCGAGGATGCGGCGCGCCTGCTGGGCGTCGACCTTCTTGCGCGTCGACGTCGCCCGGGTGCTCGAACGCCTCCTCGATGGCGCGCTTCGTGATCTCGTTGAAGACCACGCGGCGGACCTTCTTCTTGCGCGCCCGGCCGCCCAGCTCCTCGGCGAGGTGCCAGCAGATGGCCTCGCCCTCGCGGTCGGGGTCGGCGGCGAGGTAGATGGCCTCGGCGTCCTTGGCCGCGGCCTTCAGCTCGTCGAGCGACCTTCTTGCGTGGCGGGGAGGACCTCGTACTCCGCGGCGAAGCCCTTGCTTCGACGTCGACGCCCAGCTTCTTCTTCGGGCAGGTCGCGGACGTGGCCCATGGAGGCCTTCACCGTGAAGTCCCGGCCCAGGTACTTGTTGATCGTCTTCGCCTTGGCGGGCGATTCGACGATGACGAGGTTCTTTGCCAACTGTCCTTCTTCTAGTTCCTCGACGAAGAGGGGCCCGGGCAGGCGCCGGACCTTGTCGCCCATCTCCAGCGTCGGTGAGGCGCTGCGAGCAGCTCGCTGCACCGCGCGGCCGCTGCGGGCCTGGAGCTCCTCCAGGCTCGCGGGCGCGTCGCGCTGCAGGGCCGGCGAGCACGTCGTCGTCGGCTGGCGCTGCTCCGCGCGGACGCGGCGCCGAGCCGACCCAGCTCGGCGGCCACGTCCGCGGCGTCGCGCACGAGGACGGCCCCGTCGCGGATGAGCTCGTTCGTGCCCGCCGCGAGTCGCGCTGCGGCGGGATGGCCGGGAACCGCCATCACCTCGCGCCCTTCGTCGAGCGCGCAGCGCGCGCCGTGACGAGGGCGCCGCTCCGCTCGGCCGCTTCCACGACCACGACGGCCGCGGCCCCAGCCGGCGATGATGCGGTTGCGCCGCGGGAAGTGCCCGGGGCAGGGCTCGGTTGCCGAGCGGGAACTCGCGAGACGACGCGCCCCGCTCGCGCGATCGCGCGCGGCCGAGCCGGGCGTTCTCCGCGCGGGTAGAGGCGGTCGAGGCCGGAGCCCAGGACGGCCACCGTGCGGCCCGCGGCCTCGAGGGCGCCGCGGTGGGCGGCGGTGTCGATGCCGCGGGCGAGGCCCGAGACGACCGTGAGCCCCGGCGCGCGGCCAGGTCGCGGCGCCAGGCCGCGGGCCAGGGCGCTGCCCTGCGGCGAAGCGCCGCGCGATCCCACGATCGCGACGGCTCGAGCGCCCTTCGCCGGCTCCGAGGGTTGCCCCGGACGTAGAGCACGGGCGGCGGATCGTAGATCCTGGCGCAGGAGCGCGGGATAGTCCGGCTCGTCCAGGCCCACGATCGCGCACGCCCAGGGACGCGGCTTCGGCCAGCTCCGCCTCCGCCCGGCGGCGGGCCTCGCCCGAGCGGAGACGCGTCGCGAGCGGCCGCGGGGAGGAGGTCGGCGTCGGTCGTCGGGATGAGCCAGCGATCTCGCCGAGCGCTCCGCGGGCCGCGCAGCTCGCGGACGTGGCGCGGCGCCACCCCGGGGAGCGAGGAGCAGCGTCAGCAGATCGAACGTCGCGTCCAGCGAGTCGCGCCACTCCCTGGGTCCCGCGGCATGCATTGTATGGGCGACCCCCGGCCTGTCAAGGTCCGATGCTCCGGAGGCACTGTCCGCGGAGCGCCACAACAGTGTCCCTGGCGCGGGACAGGCCCGGCCCGGGCCGCCTCGAGGCAGGCCCGCCCCGGACCCCTGCCCAGCGTTGCTCCTGGCCCGAGCGGGGCTCGCGCCGCCGGTGGCACCTGCCTTGCTTTGTCTCGGGCTGGCGGAGCTAAGATCGGGACTCGTCGCTTTGGAGAGGAGACGCTGCGTGTGATCCTCCCGCTCCTCTGGCTCCTCCTCGCTCCCGCCCCCGCCGGGGCGACGAGCAGCGGCGACGAAGTGAAGTTCGGGATCGACGTCGCGCAGAAGGGTCTCTGGCAGGAGGCGCGCTTCCGCTTCGAGAAGGCCGTGGAGCTCGATCCCGACAACGCCTCGGCCCTGAACAACCTCGCCATCGCCCTCGAGCAGCAGGGCGAGTTCGACAAGGCCCGCGAGCGCCTACGAGAAGGCCCTCAAGCTCAAGCCCGGCGACGTCTACATCCAGCAGAACTACGACCTGTTCCGGGAAGCCGATGACAAGCGAAACCGCAAGAGCCAAGAAGAAGCCCTAGTCGGGCCCGCTCTCACGCCCGGCTCGCCGGTCGTCGTCCTCCTGGCCCTGCTCGCCTCCGGTTGCGCCTCCTTCGTCGAGGTGCCGGTCGAGACGCCGCTCCAGTCGCAAGATCGACGTGTCCTCCTTCCGGCGCGTCCTGGTCGCCGGCTTCGTCACCGACCTGGCGGACGTCCGACGTCGACCTCTCCTCGGAGACCTCGCGCCTGCTGCAGAACCAGCTCCGCAGCCGGCCCGAGCTCCAGGTCCTCGAGCCGGACCGCCCGCCCCTCCAGGACGCCCTCGAGAAGATCCTCGGCAAGCTGGGCGAGGGCGGCAAGTACAGCAAGGAGGAGCGGGAGCAGTACCGGCTGGAGGTCGACCGGGTGCTCCAGGACGCCGAGTTCTGGCGCAAGATGGGCGAGGAGTACCAGTAGCCCCTCATCGTCACCGGCCGCCTGGGCTTCGAGGAGCAGAACCGCTCCGGCTTCCAGGCCGAGGAGCGCGTGGTGCGCGACCCGCGGACCAACCGGCCCGCAGCTCGTGCGCGGCAACCGCTACCTGGAGCGCAAGGGCTTCACGCCTGACCGCCGACTTCTACTTCGTCGACGGCCGGACCGGCGCAGACCCTGCACAAGGAGAAGTTCACCGAGGAGGTCCTCTACGGCGAGGACCAGAAGACCTCGCCGCTCTCCTCGTACTTCGAGCTCATGGACCGGCTCCTGCCCAACTTCCTGGGGGTGATCTCGCCCCAGAGGATCCGCGGGACGCGCGTCCTCCTGCAATAGGAAGCCCAATGAACACGCGCCGCTCGCGCCCCGCGCTCGCGAGGGCTCCGCATCGCGTTCCTCCTCGCCGCCGTCTTCTGCCGCGCTCCGCCGCCCACGGCCCAGTTCATCCCCTACTTCGGGAAGAACAAGGTCAAGTACGACAACTTCGCCTGGCGGGTCTACAAGAGCCCGCACTTCGAGATCTACTACTACCCCGAGTTCGAGCAGCACCTCGCGCGCCTCGTCGTCCTACGCTGGAGAGCGGCTACCAGAAGCTCTCCTCCGGGCTCAAGCACGAGATCGTCGCAGCCCATCCCCGCTCATCCTCTACAAGACCCACTCCGAGTTCGAGCAGACGAACCTCTATCCCGAGCTTCGTGCCCGAAGGGGTGCTCGCCTTCGCGGAGCCGCTGCGCGGCCGCATGGTCCTCCCCATCGACGAGCCCCCGGACCGGCTGCAGGGCCTGATCACCGCACGAGCTGACCCACGTCTTCGAGTTCGACCTCATCCCCCGCAGCCCTCGTCCAGCGCGACATCCCGCTGTGGATCGACGAGGGCCTGGCCGACTACATGCGCGGGCATGTGGGACCCCCTCGACCTGATGATGATCCGCGACGCCGCGGTCACGGACCAGGTGCCGAAGCTCTCGCGCGTCGAGTTCGAGGCCTTCAGCGGCGCGACTCGTCTACAACCTGGGCCACGCCGCCTTCGAGTTCATCGAGGCCCGCTACGGCAAGGAGGGCATCCGCCAGTTCCTCTACACCTTGCGCAAGAACATCGTGGGCGGCGCGCATCGACGACATCTACCAGCAGGCCTTCCGGATCAAGCCCGAGGAGTTCGACGAGGCCTTCGACAAGTGGCTGAAGGAGCGCTTCAAGCCCTACCGCGACAAGCAGCGGCCCAGCGACTACGGCAAGAACCTCTCGCCCAACGCCGAGAAGACGCCCTACACCCAGGTCTTCGCCTTCGCCCCCAGCCCCTCGGGGGAGATGGTGGCCGCCGTGACCGCGAACCGCTCGGAGGGCGAGGCGGACATCGTGCTGCTCTCGGCCCGCGACGGCTCCGTGATCAAGAACCTCACCTAGGGGTCGCGGAGCGAGTACGAGAACCTGACGCATCAACGAGCAATTTCGTGGCCGGGCGCTCGATCAGCTTCGATCCCCGCGGAGACACGCGTGGCCTTCTTCGGCCGGAAGGGCAAGGGGCGGAGCCTCTTCCTGGTCTCGGTCCTGGGCGGCAAGATCCCGAGCGCTTCCGGATCGACACCCTCGACCAGGCCCAGGCGCCCTGCCTGCTCCCCGACGGGCGCGGCGTGCTCTTCGCCGCGCTCAAGGAAGGCGTCGGCGGACATCTACGTGCTCGACCTCGAGAGCGGCGCGTCCGCAACCTGACCCAGGATCCCTACGCGGACACCGATCCCCAGATCTCGCCCGGACGGCACGCTCGTCGTCTACACCCGGCGCATCAGCGGCCACGACAAGATCTACTCGTTCCCCCTCGCCGACCCGTCGCGCAAGACCCAGCTCACCTTCGGCGCCTTCAACGACGACCGCCCCCTCCTTCTCCACCGACGGCAAGAGGATCTACTACTCCTCCAACGAGGACGACGACATCTCCAACCTGCGGAGCCTGGACCTGCGCACGGGCGTGATCCAGCAGTACACCGACGTGCTGGGCGGCAACATGGCGCCCGCGCCGCTCAAGGGCCAGAGGCGGCGACCGCCTGGCCTTCATCACCTACTTACAAGGGCGAGTACCAGCTCCACACCAAGGACCTGAACGAGCCCGCTGAAGGAGGTCGAGCAGGAGGTGCAGGCCGCCGCCGAGGGCCTCGTGGACTTCCAGCCCGACGTGACCCACCAGGTCATCCCGGAGAACAAGCGCCGCAAGAAGCTCTTCGAGAAGCTGTACCTCGAGGGCCGTCCGCCCCTCAACGTGGGCGTCACCTCGAGCGGCGATTTCTTCGGCGGCACCCAGGTGGCCCTCACCGACGTGCTGGGCGACCAGAACTTCACGTTCACCGTCCTCTCCGTGCGGGAGTTCCGGACCTACGAGGGGACCTACATCAACCTTCGCAGGCGCCTCCACTACGGGATCACCGGCTTCGACTACACGCGCTTCTTCTACGCCGATCCCTACGGCCTGGCAGACGGCTTCGCGTTCCGCGAGGGCGCGCTCGCCACCCAGCGGTACACGGGAGGCCAGCTCGTCGCGGCAGTACCCGCTCGACAAGTTCCGGCGGATCGACTTCTCGGCGGGGGTCGTGCGCCTGCAGCGAGAGCTACGAGAACCCGGAAGCCCAGGCCGTCGTCTGCGCGCAGGCCGCGGCGCAGGGCCTGAGCTGCTACCTGAACAACGGCACCCTCGTCCCCTTCGTCGTGGCCCTCGTCCAGGAGACCACCCGCTTCGCGCGAGTTCGGCCCCCTCTCCGGGAGCACCTTCTCGTCGGCTTCGAGGTGTCACCCGAGCATCGGCGAGCACCCTCTCCCGCCACACGTTCGACGGGGACTTCCGCAAGTACCTGCGCCTCGGGTCGACCAGCACCGCTCTTCGCCCTGCGTGCGCGGGCTTCTACTCGGGCGGCGACAACCCGGACATCTTCTACTTCGGCGGCAACAGGAGCTGCGGGGCTATCCCTACCTCTCGCTTCGTCGGGAACGCAGGGCTTCTTCGCCAACCTCGAGCTGCGGCTTCCCCTCATCAACGTCGCGGCGACGCCCATCGGGATCCTGGGGCCCGTGCGGGGGACGGCTCTATTTCGGCATCGGCGGCGCCAGCTACGGAGGCCAGCACTACCAGTTCGCCACGAGCGATCCCGGCATCTCCTACGTGAAGGACGCCGATCTTCGGAGAGCCGGTCTCCGGCTTCCACCTCGTGGACGGGCGCGCGTCCTTCGGCGTCGGCCTGCAGGTCTTCTTCCTGGGCTACCCGCTCCACTTCGACTGGACGAAGCTGCACCGACCTCAAGGTCGTCTCGTCGGCGCTGGCAGTTCGACTTCTGGATCGGCTTCGACTTTTAGGCTGGAGCTGCTTGCCCTGGCTGAAGCCAGGGATCGCACCCGAGGTATTCGAATCGCCGTAGCGTACCTGGGGGAGCAACGCGCGATTCGATCCTCGCCCAGACCCGCTCGTAACTCCGTAGGCTCAGTCTCCACGTGCCCGCCCGCGTTTGACGTCGCGACCGCCCGTGTGCTAACGTCTGGAGTTTCGCGGGTCTCCGCGGGAGGCGGGCACCGTGTACGCGATCGTCAAGACGGGCGGCAAGCAGTACCGGGTGGAGCAGGGGACGTGGTCCGCGTGGAGCGCCTCGAAGGCGCCGGTCGGCGAGACGGTGACGCTGGGCGAGGTCCTCCTCGTCGGCGGAGACGCCGGCATCCAGGTGGGATCGCCTCGGGTGGACGAGCGCCTCCGTCGTGGGAACGGTCGTCGAGCAGGGCCGCGGAGCGAAGATCCGGGTCTTCAAGTACAAGAAGCGAAAGCACTATCGGCGGACCCGGGGTCACCGGCAGTCCTACACGGCGCTGCGGATCGACGAGGTACTGGCCTGATCGCGTGTCGCGCGGACGAATTCGCCCGCGCGCCCCTTCGGCCGTGTCCGTCGTTCGAGTGAGGCAAGTTTAGAGATGGCGCACAAGAAGGGTCAGGGATCGAGCCGCAACGGCCGGGACAGCAACTCCCAGCGGCTGGGCGTGAAGCGCTTCGGCGGCCAGCAGGTCACGGGCGGGACCATCATCCTGCGGCAGCACGGCACCAAGTGGAAGCCGGGCAAGAACGTGGGCCTGGGCAAGGACCACACGCTCTTCGCGCTCGCCGACGGCTTCGTCCGCTTCGAGGACCACGGCTCGCGCGGCCTCCGCGTGAGCGTGCTCCCCGCCGCGAGCTAGAGGGCGTAGGGCTGACCGCCCGTATGGGCGGCCCCATGTTCGTCGATCGCGTCAAGATCTTCGTCAAGGGCGGGCGACGGCGGCCGCGGCTGTGTCAGCTTCCGCCGCGAGCCCTACGTGCCCAGGGGCGGGCCCGACGGCGGAGTGGGCGGCGGCGGCGGTGACGTCGTGCTCGTCGGCGTCTCCCACCAGAACACGCTCCTGCCCCTGCGCTACCACACGTGAGTTCCGCGCCGAGCGCGGCGAGCACGGTGGTCCCGGGAACCGCACCGGACGCACCGCCGAAGACCTCCTCATCCCGGTCCCTCCCGGCACCATGCCCGCGAGGAAGAGACCGGGGCCCCCCTCGGAGAGGTGCTCCGCGAGGGCGACCGGCTCGTGGTGGCCCGGGGCGGGCGAGGAGGACGAGGCAACCGCTCCTTCCTCTCGAACCGCAACCGCGCCCCGCGCGAGGCCGAGCCCGGCGAGCCGGGAGAAGAGCGCTGGCTCCGGCTCGACCTGAGGCTCATCGCCGACGTCGGCCTCCTGGGCCTGCCCAACGCCGGCAAGTCGACGCTGCTTTCCCGAATCTCGGCCGCCCGCCCCAAGATCGGCGACTATCCCTTCACCACCCTCACCCCGGTCCTGGGCGTGGTGGAGGTGGACGACACGAGCTTCGTGGCCGCCGACATCCCGGGGATCATCGAGGGCGCCCACGCGGGTGCCGGTCTCGGCCTCCACTTCCTGCGTCACGTCGAGCGCACCCGTGTGCTCCTCCACGTGGTGGACGCCTCGGGGACGAGCGGGCGCGATCCGGTGGAGGACCTGCGGCCGGTGCGGGACGAGGTGCGGCTGTGGGACGCCGAGCCTCCTGGAGCGGCCGCAGATCGTGGCCGCGACCAAGCGCGACGCGCTCGTGGCTGCCCGATCCGCTGCCCGATCTCGCGCGGGAGGGGGGCCGGCTGGGGGTCCCGGTGATTCCGGTGTCCGCGGTGACGGGCGAGGGCCTCCCCGAGCTGAAGCGGGCCCTCCTCCGGGTCGACGCCAGCCGGGAGCGCGTGGCCGCGGTGCAGCCGCTTTGAGGATGGGCCTCATGGGCGGAACCTTCGACCCCATCCACCTCGGGCACCTGCGCGCCGCGGAGAGCGCGCGGGAGGCGCTCGGCCTCGACCGGGTGGTCTTCGTCCCCGCGGGGGTGCCGCCCCACCGGCGAGGCTCCGCTCTCCGCCGCTCTCGATCGCTACGCGATGGTCTGCCTGGCCACCGCCGGGCATCCCGCATTTCATCCCCTCGGACATCGAGCTCCGCCGCGAAGGGCCGAGCTACACGGTGGACACGGTGGCGGCCCTCCTTGCCGAGGAGCCCGCCGACGCTCTTCACCGTCATCGTGGGCAGCGACACCTTCCCGGAGATGCCGACCTGGCGCGACCCCGCCCGCCTCTTCGCCCTCGCCGAGGTCGCGGTGGTGGAGCGACCGGCGAGCCGCCGGTCCGCCCCCCGCGCTGCCTCCGGGGGCGCGGGGCGTCCACCGGGTCCCCGGCCCCGGCCTCGACGTCTCCGCCACCGGCGTGCGCGAACGGGTGCGCCGCGGGCAGAGCGTGCGCTACCTGGTGCCGGACGCGGTGGCCGAGTACATCGCGAAGCGGGGGCTCTACCGTCTCCCTCTGCCTCCGCCAGGGGGGACGAGTGAACGTCGAGCCCGCGCTGCAGCGGCGGTGAAGGCCGCCCTCGACAAGAAGGCCGAGGACGTGGTGGTCCTGGACCTCCGCCGGGCCGCCGCCTTCACCGACTACTTCCTGCTCGTGTCCGGGACGAACCAGAAGCAGCTGCGTGGCGATCGCCGACGCCGTGCTCGACTCGCTCAGGGCCGCCGGCCGCCGCCCCGACCACGTGGAGGGCTATCCGCGCCAGGAGTGGATCCTGCTCGACTACGCCTCCTTCGTGGTCCACGTCTTCACTCCGCGCACGCGGAGCTTCTACGACCTGGAGCGGCTCTGGGGCGGGGCCACGCGCGTGGAGATCGCGGGATGAGCCAGCCCTGAAGGAAGGCCGCTCGAGGTGGTGGCGGAGTCGCCCGCCATGCGCGAGCTCCTGCCCATCCTGGCGCGCCTCGCCGAGGCCAGGAGCCCGGTGCTGCTGGAGGGGGAGAGCGGCACCGGAAAGGACCTGGTGGCGCATTGGCTCCACTACGGCGGCCCGCGGCGGGACGGTCCCCTCATCAAGGTCCACTGCCCCGTCGATCCCCGACGACCTCCTGGAGTCCGAGCTCTTCGGCCACGAGCGCGGCGCCTTCACCGACGCCCGCTCGGCCAAGGTGGGCAAGATCGAGATGGCGGCGGGCGGCACGCTCTACTTCGACCAGATCCAGGACCTCGGCCTCGCCCTCCAGGCCAAGCTCCTGCGGGTGGTGGAGGAGCGGCGCTTCGAGCGGCTGGGGGGGACGCGGACGATCGAGGTGGACGTGCGCTTCGTGGCCTCCTCCAACGTCGACCTCGCCCAGGCGGTGCGGGCGGGGCGCTTCCGCGAGGACCTCTTCCACCGGCTGAACGTGGTCCCGCTGAAGCTCCCCCCGCTGCGCACCCGACGGGAGGACATCCTTCCCCTCGCGGAGCTGTTCCTCCTCCGGGAGCGCGAGCGGAAGGCCACGACCGCGGCCGGCTTCGCGCCGGAGACGGTGGACGCCCTGCGCGGCTACCTCTGGCCGGGCAACGTGCGGGAGTTGCGCTCCGTGGTCGAGCGGGCCGCCCTCTACGCGACGGGGGATCGGGTCCCGCCCTCGGCCCTGCCCACCTCCATCCTGGAGCAGCCCTCGACGCTGTGGGCGGGACGGGATCGGCGCCCCTCCCTGAAGGACGTCGAGCAGGCCTACATCCGCTACGTGCTGGAGCAGATGGGGGGCAGCCAGACACGGGCCGCCGCGATACTCGGGATCAGCCGCAAGGCGCTCTGGGAGAAGCGGCGGCGCTACGGAATACCGTGAAGAACATGGCTCCGCAGGAGCCCCCAGGGCGAAGGGACGACGAGCATGGAACAGAAGAAGACGAAGGGCTTCCGGGAGAGGCTGCTCCAGAAGAAGCAGGAGATCCTGGAGGCCTACAACAAGAACAAGACCTACGGCAAGGAAGCCGACGAGGATGGGGCCCAGGACATCGCCGACAAGGCCTCGAACTCCTACACCAAGGAGTTCCTGTTCAGCCTCTCCAACTCCGAGCGCGACATCCTGCAGCTGGTGGACGAGGCGCTCGGGCGCATCGAGGACCGGCGGTTCGGGGTCTGCGTCTCCTGCGAGGACGAGATGGACAAGAAGCGCCTGGAAGCCGTGCCGTGGGCCCGGCACTGCATCTCCTGCCAGGAGAAGCAGGAGCGGGCCTCCTCTAGACCGGCCTCTGCTTGGGCGCCGTCTCCCTGAACCTGGCCGCGGCGCGGGACTCTGCCCGCAAGCTCGTGGATCCCGTGCTCGCCGTCGTCTTCCCCGCGGAGTGCCCGGCCTGCACGCGGCCGGTGGCCCATCCCACGCGGGGCCCCCTCTGCGACGCCTGCTGGGCGGACCTCCCCCGGCACCGCGGGCCGCTCTGCGCCTGCGGCCTGCCCCTCCCGGCGCCCCTCGCACGATGCGGGCGCTGCCGGCGTGGACTCACGCCTTTCGGGCAGGGAGCGAGCCTGGGCCCGTACGAAGGCAGCCTTCGCGTGCTCCTGCACGAGCTCAAGTACCGCGGCCGGCGCCGCGTCGCCACGCGGCTGGCCGAGACTCTTCTCGCCGAGCCGGCCGCGCGCTCTGTGATCGAGGGCGCTCACGCTCTCGTGCCCGTGCCCCTCCACCCGCGTCGCCGCCGGGAGCGGGGCTTCAACCAGGCAGAGCTCATCGCCGCCGCCCTCTCCCGACGCACGGGCGTGCCCGCGCTCGCCTCGGCCCTCGTGCGGCGCAAGGACACCGCCCCCCAGACCGGGCTCAGCGCGGCGGCCCGGCGGGGCAACGTGCAAGGCGCCTTTGCCGTGCGCCGACGGGCCCAGGTGGCGGGGAGGTGCCTCGTCCTGGTCGACGACGTCCTCACCACGGGGGCGACCGCGCAGGCGTGCGCCCGGGCCCTCCGCGAGGCGGGGGCGGTCGAGGTCCGGCTGCTCTCGGTGGCGAGAGCGCTCTAGGCGTCCATGGGAGAATGGGTAGTGGGAGCTCCTGGGGAGGTTCTGAGGTGAGACGAGTGTGCAAACGGCCGACGTTGCCCGGAACGATCCTGGCTCTCGCCGGAGTCTTGCTCGTCGGCTTCCCGGGCGAGAGCCAGGGAGCGGGGCCCGTGGTGACGCAGCTCGTGGTGTCCCACGCGATCGACACCCTGCCCAAGCCCCTGGAGAAGTTCTACAAGGAGCACCGGCTGGAGATCCCCTCGCTGGCCCTGGAGCCCACATTCCCCGAGCCGAGCCCGGAGCGGCGCTTCGCGGTGGACAAGCTCCTGCCCTTTCCCTTCAACGAGCTGCCCCACACCGAGGCCTCGCTGAAGAGCAAGTACGGCGAGGCGGCGGCCACGGTGGGCCGCCTGCCCTGGCTCATTCAGGAGTCCTACGCTCGCCTGATCGACGCCTTCAAGCTGGGGGACAAGGAAAAGATCCTCACGGAGTCCGATACCCTCGCCGGGCTCGTCGCCGACCTCCACAACCCCTTGAACCTCTCCCAGAACTCGGACGGCCAGAACACGGGCCAGCATGGCCTCTGGGTGCGCTTCGCGCAGAGGCTGCCCGAGGCGATGGAGAAGCGGCTGAAGGTCAGCCCCGACGCCGCGCACTTCCTGGACGATCCCAAGGAGTACGTCTTTTCCGTCATCAACGCCACCTACGTATGGCTGGACAACTTGCTCTACCTCGACGAGCTGGCCAAGCGCGGCAAGGGCGGCTACACCGAGATCTACTACGACGACTTCGAGAAGAAGGCGGGACCGGTGGTCCGGCAGCTGCTCTCCGGCGCGGCGGAGGACGCGGGCAGCTACTGGTACACCGCGTGGACGGTGGCGGGAAAACCCGAGCTCAAGTGAAGTTTGACCCCCCCTGGGGATGCCCCTATCATCGGTGGCGGCCGGAACGAAGCCCTTAAACGAGGGGAAGGCCTCCCCTTCCGACGCGGAGCTCATCGAGCGATGCCTGCGGAAGGACAACTCGGCATGGGAGGCGATCGTCGCGCGCTTCCGGCGCAAGGTCTTCCACATCGCCTACAAGTTCACGGGGAAGCACGACGAAGCCGAGGACCTGACCCAGGAGATCTTCCTCAAGGTCTTCAAGAGCCTGGACAAGTTCAACCGTGACGCCGATTTCTCCACCTGGCTCTCGTCCGTCGCCCGCAACTACTGCATCGACCACTACCGCGCAGGCAAGCGCGAGCGGGAGGTCCTGGTGGAGGACCTGGTGGCCTTCGACCTCGCCCCCGCCTCCTTCGGCAACCCGCATCGGGCGCTCGAAGACCAGGACCGGCGGAGCTTCCTCCGCAAGGGCCTCGACCTCCTGCCCGAGAAGCTGCGGGAGGCGGTGGTGCTGCGCGACCTCCAGGGGCTCAGCTACCAGGAGATGGCGGACCGGCTCGCCCTGCCCGAGGGAACGGTCAAGAGCCGGATCAACAGGGGCCGCGAGGAGCTGGCCCGGCTGCTCCTGCGCGCGCAGCAGCCGGGACGACGGCGGCTGGGGCGCGGGCGGCCGCGGCCCGGAGGTGAGGTGATGCAGCTCGCAGATAGAAGAGCGGGGCGACGTCACGCATCGTCCGCGTCCAGGAGGCCAAGCTGACCTACCCCGTGCTCTTCGTCGTTCTTCGCCGAGGTGCGGCAGCTGGTGGAAGCGGGCGCCCGCAAGATGGTGATCGACCTCTCCGCGGTCAGCTACATCGACAGCGCGTCCATCGGCTGCCTCATGGACATCCACCGGCTGCTCCAGGACAAGTCGGGAGCGGTCAAGCTCGCCGGGCCTCCAGCCCCGCGTGGAGACCATGATCTCGATGACCGGCGTGCACAAGATCATCGACATCCACCGGGACGAGGCAGAGGCCATCGCCGCCTTCGCGCCGCGCAAGGGAGCCCCGCGGCGATGCGTAAGGTCCGCCTGACCACCGGCTCCGAGCTCGTCCTCGACGGGGACCTCCTCGGCGTCCTGGAGGCGCTCTACCGCGAGGTGACCCTCGAGCACCAGCTCCAGGTCTCCTTCGAGGACATGATGCGCGAGATCGAGCGCCTCGTGGACCAGATGACGGAGGAAGACCGGCGGCGCTACCTGGTGGAGAGCCTGTTCCTGAACTCCGTGACCTACGAGAACGAGATGCTGGACGCCTACATGCGGAAGCTCACCGCCGCCAAGAAGAAGGGGCGGGGGCGGACCGCCGGGAGGTCCTCATGAGACGTGCCTTTCTTTTCCTGCTGTCTTCCCGCTGCTTCGCTGTCCCAATCACTCGCCCAGGACGCGAAGAAGGACGCCCCCGCCAAGGGCCCGCGGATCGCGATCGAGCCCGCCGCCTTCGATTTCGGGAAGGCGGTGCAGAACAAGACGCTGCAGAAGGAGTTCAGCATCCGCAACTTCGGCGACCGCGGACCTCGTGATCGAGAACGTGTCCACCACCTGCGGCTGCACCGCCGCCCTCCTCGCGGACAAGGTGGTCAAGCCGGGGAGCACGACTCCCCTCCGGGTCTCCCTCGAGACGCGGAGCTACTCGGGCGAGATGGAGCGCACGGTGCTCATCCGCTCCAACGACCCCGAGACGAGCGTGGCCGAGGTCAAGGTCGCGGTCACGGTAGTGCCGCCCGAGAAGTAGGACCGGGTCGCGGCGGGCGCGGGGTCAGGCTTCGGAAGGACGCAGCGAGAAGGCGGGAACGGAGGCGGGAGGCGGAGGCGGGAAGCCCGGGGCTCGTCACCAGACGCGAGGCCCCCGGAGTCTCGACCAGCTTCCGGGCCACCGCCGCGTGGAGCGCATGGCCCGCCTTCGTCGCTTCCAGCTGGCCGACAAGAGGGTAGCCCAGGAGCGCCAGGTCGCCGACCGCGTCCAGGATCTTGTGCCGGACGAACTCGTCCTCGAAGCGCAGCTTGCTGTTGAGGACGCCCGTCTCGCCGATCACGACCGCGTTGTCCAGGCTGCCGCCCAGGGCGAGCCCGTGGCGGCGCAGGGTCTCCACCTCGCGCAGGAACCCGAAGGTGCGGGCAGGGGCGATGTCCTCCGAGTAGGTCCGCGGGCTGAGCCGCAGGCGAAGCGACTGGTGCCGCAAGAGCGCGTGGTCGAAGCCGATGGTGTAGCTGATCTCGAAGTGCGCGGGCGGGCAGGAGGCGCGCTCTCTTGCCTCCGCGCACCACCTCCACGGGCTCCAGGACCTTCAGGTATTGTCGCGCTACGTTCCAGGGCTTGAGGCCAGCCTCGTGAATCAGGATGACGAAGGGCGCGGCGCTGCCGTCGAGAATCGGAATCTCGGGGCCGTCCACCTCGACGAGGGCATCGTCCACACCCAGCCCGTGGAGCGCCGACAGGAGATGCTCCACCGTGTCCACGCTGACCCCGTCGCGAGTGAGGGTCGTCGCGTGGTCTTGTTCGCCCAGGCAGTCGAGCCGCGCCGGGATCAGGACTCCGACGTCCGTCCGCCGGAAGCAGACCCCGTGCTCGGCAGGAGCGGGGAGAAGGCGTAACCGCACCGGCTTCCCGGAATGAAGCCCGATGCCGGTACAGCCGACTTCCCGCCGCAGGGTTCTTCGGTAGCCCATTCTCCAGGTGCTCCCCTGGCCGAGGCCTCAGGTGAGAGCGGTTTTTCTGCCCCTCTGTGTGCAAGTGAGGTGCCACCGAGGCTACGTTTCTATCTTGCTGCTCCAGCTATGGTTAGGCTCATGGAGAACATCGTCTGTGCCCGCCCGGCCACGGGCTGGCTCGCCACGCTGTGGCGTATTCGCAACGCCGCCGCCCTCGACCGCAGCTCAGCCGATGGCCAGGAGCGGTCGGAGGAAGAGGCCCGTATGGCTCTTGCCCGAGCGCGCCACGTCCTCGGGGCTTCCAAATGCGACGACCCGTCCTCCCCCGTCGCCCGCTTCGGGACCCAGGTCGACCACGTGGTCGGCGCACTTGATCACGTCGAGGTTGTGCTCGATGACGACCACCGTGTTGCCCGTCTCCACGAGCCGGCCGAGCACGTGAAGGAGCTTGAGGATGTCGTCGAAGTGCAGCCCGGTCGTCGGCTCGTCGAGAAGGTAGAGGGTGTTCCCGGTCTCGCGCCGGCCCAGCTCGCGGGCCAGCTTCACTCGCTGGGCCTCCCCGCCCGAGAGGGTGCTCGCGCTCTGGCCCAGCCGCAGATAGCCGAGCCCCACGTCCACGAGGGTCGTGAGCAGGCGGTTGAGGCGAGGATGCGCCTCCAGGACCACGAGCGCCTCCGCGACCGTGAGGTCCAGGATGTCGGCCACGCTGCGTCCCTGGTACAGCACCTCCAGGGTCTCGCGGTTGTAGCGCCGCCCCTTGCAGGCGTCGCACTGCACGTAGACGTCGGGGAGGAAGTGCATCTCGATGCGCCGCAGGCCGTCGCCCTGGCAGCCCTCGCAGCGGCCGCCTTTCACGTTGAAGGAGAAACGCCCCGGCTTGTAGCCGCGGGCGCGGGCCTCGGGAGTGAGGCTCATCAGCTCGCGGATGAAGCCGAAGGCGCCGGTGTAGGTGGCGGGGTTGCTGCGGGGCGTCCGCCCGATCGGGCTCTGGTCGATCGCGATGACCTTGTCGATCGTCTCCGCCCCCTCGAGCGCACGATGGCGGCCCGGCTCCGCCGCCGCCTTGTAGAGCCGGCGCGCGAGCGTACGGTGAAGGATGTCGTCCACCAGCGTCGACTTGCCGGAGCCCGAGACTCCGGTCACCGCGGTGAGCACGCCGAGGGGGATCTCGACGTCGATGTCCCGCAGATTGTGGTGGCGGGCCCCCAGGATGCGGATGGCACCGCGGGCCGTCCGCCGCGCCTTGGGGAGGGGGATCTCCAGCTCACGGCGGAGATAACGCCCGGTGAGGCTGCCGTTGATGGAGCCGGGAGGGCCCGCGTACATGAGCTTGCCCCCCAGCCGGCCCGCGCCCTCGCCGAGGTCCAGCACCCAGTCGGCAGCACGGATCGTCTCCTCGTCGTGCTCCACGACCACGACGGTGTTTCCCATGTCGCGGATCGAGTGCAGCGTCTCCAGGAGACGGGCGTTGTCGCGTTGGTGCAGCCCCACCGAGGGCTCGTCGAGCACGTAGAGGATCCCCTGCATCCGCGCCCCGATCTGCGTGGCGAGGCGAATGCGGTGGGCCTCGCCGCCGGAGAGCGTGGTGGTGGGCCGGTCGAGGGTGAGGTAGCCGAGCCCAAGGGATTCGAGAAATACGAGCCGGCCCACGATCTCCTGCAGCAGGCGATCGGCCACCGGCCGCTCTCGCTCGCCGAAGACGAGGGCACCGACCACCTCCCGGGCCTCTCGAAGGGAGAGGCGGACGTATTCGGCCACCGTGCGCCCGAGCAGGCGCACGGCCAGGCTCTCCGCGCGGAGGCGCCCGCCCTTGCAGGTAGGGCAGGTCTCTTCCGTGAGGTACGGGGAGAGGTCCTCGAAGGCCTCGGCGCCGCCGCCGTCCTCGCGCCCGTCCTCGCCCGCCTCGGGACCCGCGCGCAGGAGTGTCTCCACGCGGTTCTTGAGGTAGGGGACGACCCCGGAGAAGCCGTCCTCGTCGCCGTGGAGCAGGACCTGGATGGCCCTCTTCGGCAGCTCGCGGACCGGGACCTCCAGGGAGAAGCCGTGTCGGGCTGCCACCTCTTCCAGCGCCTCCCGCACCAGACGCGGGCCGTGCCGCTGCCAGGGAAGGATCGCGCCTTCGAGGATCGTCTTCTCCTCGTCCGGCATGAGCCGGTCCGCGTCCACCGCCCAGCGCATGCCCAGGCCGTCGCAGGCCGCGCACGCCCCGTGCGGGCTGTTGAAGGAGAAGGCGCGCGGGCTCAGCTCCGGCACGGACACGTCGCAGCGCACGCAGGCCATGCGACGGCTCAACAGCTTCTCCGGTCCCCCCTCGAAGGAGACGAGGGCCACGTCGTGGGCGAGGAGGAGCGCCTTCTCCAGGCTCGCGCGCAGGCGCTTCTCCGCGCCCGGACGCAGGATCAGACGATCCACGAGCACGTCGACGCGATGGTTGCGGCGCGGCTCCAGCGCGGGGGGATCGACCAGGTTGTAGCCCTTCCCGTCGATCCGGGCTCGCACGAAGCCAGCGGAGGCGAGGGCCTGGAGCTCCTTCTTGAACGCCCCCTTCCGCCCGCGCACCACCGGGGCGAGCACCGCCACCGGAGTCCCCGCGGAGTCCGCGAGGAGCCTCTCCGCCATCTGCTCCGCGGTCTGGGCGGCGATCGGTTCGCCGCACCGGGGGCAATGCGGCTTCCCCAGCGCGGCGAAGAGCACCCGCAGGTGGTCGTAGACCTCGGTCACCGTGCCCACGGTGGAGCGCGGATGCGCAACCGTGGTCCTCTGCTCGATGGCGATTGCGGGGGAGAGCCCGGAGACCGACTCCACGTCGGGCTTCTCCATCTGTTCGAGGAACTGCCGCGCGTAGGGGGAGAGGCTCTCCACGTAGCGGCGCTGTCCTTCGGCGTAGAGCGTGTCGAACGCCAGGCTGCTCTTGCCGGAGCCGGAGGGGCCCGTGATCACGACCAGCCGGTTGCGCGGGAGGTCGCAGTCGATCCCCTTCAGGTTGTGGACCCGGGCCCCCCGGATCACGATCGGTTCGTCTCGGCCGGGCTCCATGATGGTTAGGCCAACAGGGGATTGTACCAAAGGCCGCTGTGCGCGCGCTCATTGCGGCGCGAAGACGGCCGTGTTATGCTGCACAACTTACTATTCAGTCAGGACTTCCCGAGAACAGGGGGCGGGAGGCGAGCATGGGTGACAAGAAGGCGGCGGCGGTCCAGGACCGGCGCGCCAGTCACGCCCTCGATCTTTACGAAAAGGCCGTCAAGGCCCTGGGCAAGAAGGACTTCGATCGAGCCTCCGACCTTCTGGACGAGCTCATCGCCGGGTATCCCCAGGAGCGGGATCTCCTGGAGAGGGCCCGGGCGTTCCGGGCCCTCTGCGAGCGGGCTCGGGAGAAGCGCCCTACGCGGCCGAAGGGCTTCGAAGACCTGCTGAACTACGGGGTCTTCCTCCACAACAAGGGTGATTTCGAGGGCGCCATCAAGCACTTGCAGCAGGCCGCGGAAATCCACCCCCGCAACGAGCACGTGCTCTACTGCCTGGCCGCGGCTCACGCCCGCGCCGGTGACAACGCCGCGGCCATCAAGGCCCTGAAGACCGCGATCGCCGTGAGCCCGGCCAACCGCGCCCAGGCCCGCAGCGACTCGGACTTCGATTCCATCCGCGACGAAGCGGATTTCGTGTCCCTCGTCTACTCCCAGGCTTCCTGACCCGCAGGCGCACCGGCGCCCCCGGCCCTGCATGCTACGATCGCCTGGTTGAGCACCGCGAGCGCGCCGCAGGTCCTGATCGTCGCGACCCGCCGGGGGACGGGCACCCCGACGCCGAGTGCCCTGCTGCCCGCGCTGGGCGAGCCCCTGCTCGCTCACGTGCTGCGGGCGGTGGAGCCCTTCGCCGTTCCTCCCGTCGCGGTGCTCGCCGGGCCGGAAGCGGACGCGGTCGGCGCCGCCCTCCCGGGACGGAACCTTCGGTTCCTGCCGCCGGCTCCCGCTCCTTCAAACGGGGGCGAAACCTGGGCGGTGCGCGAGATCCTGGGTACGCAAGCGACGCTCCTGGTCGTGAGCGGCGACCTCCCCCTCCTTCGCTCGGAAACGCTCCGGGCCCTCCTCGCCGACCACCACGCCTCGGGCGCAGCGGTGACCGCCGTTTCCGACGGCGTCTTCGCTTTCGCGGCGTCGCCGCTGCGCACGCTCCTGGCCGATACGCAAGCAGGGACGTTGGCGACTCTCGCGGAGGTCGGCTCCCTCCTGGCCGCACGCGGGTTGCTCGTGCGGACCTTCACCCCCGACGACCCGCAGGAAGTGTTGGCCGTCTCTTCCCTGGCCGACCTGGCCGGGGCCTCGCGCCTCCTGCGCGATCGGCGTCTCGCGGCGCTCCTCGCCGCCGGCGTTCTCGTGGAAGACCCGGGGAGCACGATGGTCGGGCTCGGGGTCACGGTCGAGCCGGGCGCCCACCTGCGCCCGTTCACGATGCTGGAAGGGCGCACCGTGGTGCGGCGGGGCGCTTCGGTCGGACCCTTCGCCCGCCTGGTGGACAGCGAGATCGGCCCCGACGCCCAGATCCTCGACCACTGCTTCCTGCGCGAGTGCGTGGTCGAAGCGGGGGCCTCCGTGGGGCCTTTCGCCCACCTGCGGCCCGAGAGCCGGGTGGGGCCGCGGGCCAAGGTGGGTAATTTCGTGGAGCTGAAGAAGACCCACCTCGGCGAGGGCAGCAAGGCCCCGCACCTCTCCTACCTGGGCGACACCACCATCGGCCCCGGCGTGAACGTCGGCGCGGGCACCATCACCTGCAACTACGACGGGACCCACAAGCACCGGACGCGCATCGAGGCGGGGGCGTTCGTGGGGAGCAACTCGACGCTGGTGGCCCCGGTGATGGTGGGGGAGGGGGCCTACATCGCGGCGGGCAGCACCATCACGGAAGACGTGCCCGCCCATTCCCTCGCCCTGGGCCGGGCCCGTCAGGTGCTGAAGACCGGCTGGATCCGTCGCAAGAAGGAAGAGAAGCCGGCGAGAGGCTGATCCCATGTGCGGCATCGTCGGCTACGTCGGCACGCGTGACGCCGTGCCCGTCATCCTCGAGGGCCTCCGCCGCCTGGAGTACCGCGGTTACGACTCCGCGGGGGTGGCAGTGGTGCGGGACGGGCAGCTCTGCCGCCGCCGCTCCGCGGGCAAGCTCACGAACCTCGTGGAGAGCCTGAAGGCCGATCCCCTTTCCGGGGCTTACGGCCTCGGCCACACGCGCTGGGCCACCCACGGCCGACCCACCGAGGAGAACGCGCACCCGCATCAGGACGCTGCGGGGCGGATCGTGGTCGTCCACAACGGGATCATCGAGAACTACCTCCCGCTGAAGGCGCGGCTCCAGGCCCAGGGCCGGCAGTTCGTCACCCAGACCGACACCGAGATCGTGGCCCACCTCGTGGCCTCGCACTACGAAGGCCGCCTCGAAGACGCGGTGCGGCGCGCGCTCGCGGAGGTGGAGGGGATCTACGCCCTCGTGCTCCTCTCCAAGGACGAGCCACAGAAGCTGGTGGCCGCTCGCCGCGGGCCCCCGCTCGTGATCGGCCTCGGCGATGGCGAGCGGTTCGTGGCCTCCGACATCCCCGCCCTCCTGCCCTACACGCGCGACTTCGTCTTCCTCGACGACGGGGACGTGGTCACCGTGACCCCGAATGCGCTCGAGATCACGGATCTCCACGGGGCCCGCGTGGAGAGGGCGGTGCAGCGCATCGCCTGGGATCCCGTGCAGGCGGAGAAGGGCGGCTACCGCCACTTCATGCTCAAGGAGATCCACGAGCAGCCACGGGCGGTGCGCGACACCCTGCTCGGACGCATCGGCCTCGACGAGGGGGCGGTCCACCTCGAGGAGCTGGGGGAGGCGGAGGCCGGATTGAAGCGCGCGGAGCGCGTCGTGCTCCTCGCCTGCGGGACGAGCTGGCACGCCGCGCTCGTGGGGAAGTTCCTGCTCGAGCAGGTGGCGGGGATCCCCGCCGAGGTCGACTACGGAAGCGAGTTCCGCTACCGCACGCCGCTCCTCGGCAAGGGGACGGTGGCGGTCGCCATCAGCCAGAGCGGGGAGACCGCGGACACCCTCGCCGCGTTCCGGGAGGCCAAGCGCCAAGGGCGCGCTTCCCCTCGCCATCTGCAACGTGAAGGGCTCGATGCTCACCCGCGAGGCCGCGGGCTCGCTCCTCACCCACGCGGGGCCGGAGATCGGCGTCGCTTCCACCAAGGCCTTCACCGCCCAGATGGCGGCGCTCTCCCTTCTCGCCCTCTACCTGGGGCGGCTGCGGGGGACGCTCTCGCGCGGAGGCGGCGCGCGACCACCTGGAGCAGCTCACCCGCATCCCCCAGCTCATGGAGCTGGCCCTGCAAGGGGAGAGGGCGGTCGAGGATCTCACCCGCTCCCTGACCCAGGCCCGCGACTTCCTCTATCTCGGCCGCGGCATCAACTACCCGATCGCGCTCGAGGGGGCGCTGAAGCTGAAGGAGATCTCCTACGTCCACGCCGAGGGCTACCCGGCGGGGGAGATGAAGCACGGACCCATCGCCCTCATCGACGAATCGATGCCGGTGGTGGCGCTCTGCCCGGCCGGCCGCGTCTACGAGAAGATGCTGTCCAACATCCAGGAGGTCAAGGCGCGGGGCGGCCGCGTCCTCGCCGTGGCCTTCGCGGGCGACCAGAGCCTCCCCTCGCTCCTCGACGCGAGCGACGCGGTGCTCGAGGTGCCCGCCTGCCGCCGAGACGTGGTCGCCCTTCCTCATGGTCCTGCCCCTGCAGCTCCTCGCCTACCACGCGGCGGTGCGCGCGGGACGCGACGTGGACCAGCCGCGGAACCTCGCGAAGTCGGTCACGGTCGAGTGACGGCGCCGTCTTCCGCGGAGGCCTCCCCGCTCCTCGCCGGCCTCAACCCCCAGCAGCGGGAAGCCGTGCTCGCCACGGAGGGGCCGGTGCTGATCCTGGCCGGGGCGGGCAGTGGCAAGACGCGCGTCATCATCCATCGACTCGCCCATCTCGTCCTGGAGAAGGACGTCCCCTCGGATCGGATCCTGGCCGTCACCTTCACCAACAAGGCGGCGGGGGAGATGAAGGAGCGGGCGGGGACGCTCCTCGGACGGCCCCCTCGCCGCCTGGATCTCCACCTTCCACAGCTTCTGCGTGCGGGTCCTGCGGCGTGAAGGCGGCGGCGGTGGGGCTTCCCGCCGGGTTCGTCATCTACGACGAGGACGACCAGATGGCGGCGGTGCGCGAGGCCCTGCGCGCCCTCGACCTGTCGGAGAAGCTGCATCCGCCGCGCCGGCTGCTCTCGAAGATCTCCGCGCGCAAGAGCGCGGGCCGGGACGAGGACGAGGGCGACGCCTTCGGCGTGCTCGACCGCGTGTCCGAGCGCTACCAGCGGACGCTCGCCCGGGCGGGGGCGCGTGGACTTCGACGACCTCCTGCTCAAGACCGTGGACCTCTTTGCCCAGCACGAGGCGGTGCGCGAGGCCTACCGGCGGCGGTTCCGCTACATCCTCGTCGACGAGTACCAGGACACGAACCGCGCGCAGTACGAGCTCGTGCGTCACCTGGCGGGGAAGGACGGCAACCTCACCGTGGTCGGCGACGAAGACCAGTCCATCTACTCCTGGCGGGGGGCCGATCATCGACAACATCCTGGACTTCGAGAGCGACTTCCCGGGCGCGCGGGTCTTCCGCCTGGAGGAGAACTACCGCTCGACCCAGGCCATCCTCGACACCGCCTCCGCGCTCGTGGCCCAGAACCAGCGGCGCAAGGGCAAGACCCTGCGGGCGGTGCGGGCGGCGGGGGAGCCGGTGCGGCTCCACGAAGCCGTCGACGAGTTCGAGGAGGCCGCCTGCGTCGTGGAGCGGATCGCCGGGCTGCGCGGGCGGGGCCGGGTGGCCGTGCTCTTCCGGATGAACGCCCAGAGCCGGCTCCTCGAGGAGGCGCTCCTGCGCTATCGCATCCCCTACGTGGTGGTGGGGGGGGTCGGCTTCTACGCCCGGCGCGAGGTGAAGGACCTCCTCGCCTATCTCCGGGCGATCCTGAACCCGGGCGACGCGGTGGCCCTCCGGCGGATCATCAACGTGCCTCCGCGCGGCATCGGCGAGCGCACGATCCAGGAGATGGAACACACGGCCGGGGAGCGACGGCTGACGCTTTGGGATGCGCTCGCCGCTCTGGTGGACGAGGCCGCGCTCCCCGGCCGTGCTCTCATGTCCCTACGGCGTTTCCGCGATCTCCTCGCCGAATTGCGCTCCGAGGCACCGTCCCTCGGCCTCCGGCGCCTCCTCGAGAGGGTCCTGGAGGTGACGGGCTACTCGGCGGCGCTCGCCGCCGAGGATTCGCAGGAAAGCCAGGACCGGCTGGAGAACCTGGCCGAGCTCCTCTCCGCCGCCGCCGACTACGAGGGACGCGAGGAATCGCCCACCCTCGCCGGATTCCTCGACCGGGCCGCGCTCCTCTCCGACGCCGATCAGGTGAAGGACGACGCTCCCGTCATCCTCATGACCCTGCACGCGGCCAAGGGCCTCGAGTTCGAGTCCGTCTTCCTGGTGGGGCTCGAGGAGGGCCTCCTGCCCCACTCGCGCAGCTTGACGAGCTCGGAAGGGCTGGAGGAGGAACGCCGGCTCTGCCTACGTGGGAATGACGCGGGCCATGGAGCGGCTCTGTCTCTCCTGGGCCCAGAGCCGGCAGGTGTTCGGTCAGCGCCGGATCGGCGGAGCGAAGCCGCTTCCTGGACGAGATCGAGACGGAGCACCTGGAGGTGACGGGCGGGCGGGCGCTCCCCCGCCCGCCCCCGCGCCGGGAGGACCGGCGGAACGACGGGCGCGCCCCGAAGGTCGAGGCGCCTCCAGTGGCGGCGGGGGCCTTCGACGACATGCGGCCCGGGGTCCGCGTCCGCCATCCTCTTTTCGGCGTGGGAACGGTACTGCGTCGCGAAGGAGACGGTGACGGATCTGAAGCTCACCGTCTCCTTCGCGGGCGTGGGCGCCAAGAAGCTCGTGGCCCGTTACGCGGGCCTGGAGGTCCAGTAGCCCGAGCGACTAACCCTTGGGTGCGATGTTCTGGATGACCCAGCGGCTCACCTGCCGCGGCCCCCCGCTCCCGGTGAGCTCGTACTTCCGGAGGGTCATGACGTAGGGCTGGACCTGGCCTCCGATGGTGAGGTCCACTTCCACCTGCTTGCTTACGATCTCGCCCGACAGCTTCTCCACGTCCTCCTGCTGGCCCACGGAGAGCGTGGCGTTTCGCTTCTCCTTCTCGACCGCGGCCTTCGCCTCCCCCAGCGCCTTCATCAGGTCCCGGTTCTTTTCGTTGAACTGCCCCCACTGGTCGGCAACGCCCTTGAGGCTCCCCGGGATCGGCTTGCCTGCCTTCTGCAGGTCCTTGACCTTGTCGATGTCCCCGTAGTGCTCGAGCGAGTACGCCGCCGCCGCCTTCTTGTTGGCGGCGAGCTCCGTCTCCAGCTCCACCACCTTCTTGGACAGGTCGGGGAGGATGGCCGGGCTGCGCGTCTCCGGGGTGGAGCCCTTGATCTTCCAGGCGTCAACCTTCTTGTCGAAGGCCACCGCGGCGAAGCTGGTGAGGGTCGTGGTTGTCGTTGGCTCTGAGGGCGTTGAAGTACTGGTCGACGACGCGGTTCTCGGGGCCGCCGCAGGCCGCGCTCAGGGCGGCCACGCCCAGGACCGCCCCCAGGCCTGCTCCTCGCATGCTCATGGCTCCTCCTTAATCCTCGCCTTCCTCGCGCTCCGCCAGCCGGGCCACCGAGACCAGGTGGTCGCCCTCTTCGAGCTGGATCAGGCGCACCCCCTGCGTGTTCCGGCCGATGGTCGAGATGTCCGCCGTGTTGAGGCGGATGATCATACCCTTTTCGGTGATGAGCATCACGTCCTCGTCCCCCTGCAGGAACTTGACCCCCACCACCGGCCCGTTCCGCCCGCTGGTCTTGATGTTGATGATGCCCTTCCCCCCGCGGCTCTGCAGCCGGTACTCGTCGAGGGCGGTCCGCTTGCCGTAGCCGTTCTCGGTCACGGTGAGGACCGTGCCCCCCTCCTTCACCACCTCGAGGGCCACGACCTCGTCCTTGTCCTCGAGCTCGATGCCCCATACTCCGTAGGCGCGTCCGGCCCATGGGGCGCACGTCCTCCTCGCCGAAGTGGATGGCCATCCCCCCGCGCGTGCCCAGGAGCAGCTCGTCCTTGCCGGAGGTGACGACGGCGTCGATGAGCGCGTCCCCCTCCTCCACGGAGAGGCCGATGATGCCGCTCGGGCGTGGGTTGGAGAACGCGGTGAGCTCCGTCTTCTTGACGATCCCGTTGCGGGTGGCGAGGAGCACGTACCCCCCGGAGTCGAACGCCCGAACCGCGCAGAAAGCCGCGATCTTCTCCCCGGGCTGGAACGACACCAGGTTCACGATGGCCTTGCCCTTCCCCTGGGGCCCCACGTCGGGGACCTCGTGGACCTTGAGCCAGTAGACCCGGCCACGGTCGCGTGAAGATCAGGATGTAGGAGTGGGTGGAGGCGATGAAGAGATCGCTGACGAAGTCCTCGTCCCGCGTCTTCATCCCCACGCGGCCCCGGCCGCCCCGCTTCTGGGCGCGGTAGGTCGAGATGGTCGTGCGCTTGATGTAGCCGGTGTGGGTGATGGAGATGGCCACGTCCTCGTCCGCGATCATGTCCTCGACCGTGATCTCGTCCACCGCGTCCAGGATCTCGGTGCGCCGCGGGTTGCCGTGGTCTTCCCGGATCTTCTTGAGCTCGTCCACCACGATGCCGTCGATGCGCCGGGGGGAAGCGAGGATGTCCTTGAGATCGGCGATCGTGACCCGCAGCTCCTTGAGCTCGTCCACGATCTTCTGGCGCTCGAGGCCGGTCAGGCGCTGCAGCTGCAGCTTGAGGATCTCGTCGGCCTGGATCTCGCTGAAGCCGAAGCGGGCGATGAGCCCGACCTTGGCCTCGGCCGGCGTCTTGGCCGCCCGGATGAGCGCGATCACCTCGTCGAGGTGGTCGAGGGCGATGACGTAGCCTTCGAGGACGTGGGCGCGCGCCTCCGCCTTCCGCAGCTCGTAGACACGTCCGGCGCCGCACGACCTCGCGCCGGAAGTCGAGGAAGAGCTCGCTGGCCTCGAGCAGGTTCAGGACCCGCGGGCGCTGGTCGACGATGGCCAGGAAGATGACCCCGAAGGTGTCCTGCAGCGGGGTGTGCTTGTAGAGGTTGTTGAGGATGACCTGGCTGGGCTCGCCCTTCTTGACGTCGACCACGATGCGCATGCCCCTGCCGGTCGCTCTCGTCGCGGATGTCCGCGATCCCCTCGATCTTCTCCTCGCGGACGAGCTCCGCGATCCGCTCGATGAGACGGGCCTTGTTGACCTGGTAGGGGATCTCGGTGACCACGATCGACTCGCGGTCGCCCTTCCTGGTCTCGATCTCCGCCCGCGCCCGCATCACGATCGAGCCCCGGCCGGTGCGGTAGGCCTGAGCGGATCCCCGAGCGGCCGAGGATGAAGCCGGCGGTGGGGAAGTCGGGGCCGGGGATGCGCTCGCACCAGGCCCTCGAGGCGCTCGTCGGGGGTGAGGTCGGTGGTTCTCGAGCGAGGAAGACGAGCCCGTCCACCACCTCCCCGAGGTTGTGGGGCGGGATGTTGGTGGCCATGCCCACCGCGATCCCCGCCGCGCCGTTCACGAGCAGGTTGGGGAGCACCGTGGGGAGCACCGTGGGCTCCACCGAGCTGTCGTCGTAGGTGGGCTGAGAAGTCGACGGTCTCCTTCTCGATGTCCGCCATCATGGAGGCGCCGAGCCGGGTGAGCCGGGCCTCCGTGTAGCGCTGGGCCGCGGGGGGGTCGCCGTCCACGCGAGCCGAAGTTCCCCTGGCCGTCCACGAGGGGCGCCCGCATGTTCAAGTGCTGGGCCATGCGCACGAGGGTGTCGTAGATGGCGGCGTCGCCGTGGGGGTGGTAGTTGCCCATCACCTCGCCCACGATCTTGGCGCACTTCCGGTAGGGCCGGCCCGGCTGCAGGCCCATCTGCTGCATGCCGTAGAGCACCCGCCGGTTCGCGGGCTTGAGCCCGTCCCGCACGTCGGGCAGGGCACGGCCGATGATGACGGACATCGCGTAGTCCATGTAGGACTGCCGCATCTCGTCCGCGATGTTGGTGGGGATCTTGTTCTGCGGCGATCGGGGCTGTTCGTCGGCCATGTCTAGATGTCCAGGTTCCTCACGTTGAGCGCGTTCTCCTCGATGAACTGGCGCCGCGGCTCCACCGCGTCGCCCATGAGGGTGGTGAAGATGTTCTCCGCCACCTCGTCGTCCTCCAGCCGGACCTGGAGGAGGCGTCCGCGTCGCCGGGTCCATGGTGGTCTCCCAGAGCTGCTCCGCGTTCATCTCCCCGAGGCCCTTGTAGCGGGAGATCGTGATGCCCTTCTTGCCTTCGGCCAGGATGTGATGGACGAGCGCCTCGCGGCTCGCGACCACGGTCTCCCCCCCGTCGACCACGGTGAGGGGCGGCTGGTCCAGCTCGCGGAACTCCTCGTAGGCGGAATAGAGGGCCTTGTACTCCGGCGGACGAGACGAAAGCGTCGCCCACCCGGACCTCGCGGGGCTGGCCGTCCACCGTGCTGCTGGAGCACGACCTCGAAGACGCCGTGCTCCTCGTCCTTCTCCAGGACCACGTCCGCGTGGGCCTCGCGCAGGGGCTTGATCAGCTCGAGGAGGCGCGCCTTGTCCGTGAACGCCTCCGCGTCCTTGACCTGGCCGCGGAGAAGCAGCTCCACGAGGGTGCGGGGCGATGCCCTGCTTCTCGATGTGGTCGAGCAGCTTGCTCACCGTGACCATGCGCTCCAGCAGCCGCTGGAGCTTGGCCCCCTCGATCTCCTGGCCGGAGGCGAGGCGCACCTTGCGGTTCTCCACCGCCCGCTCCATGAGGAACGCGTCGAGCGCGTGCTCGTCCTTCAGGTAGCGTCTCCGACTTGCCGTGCTTGGCCTTGTAGAGCGGGGGCTGGGCGATGTAGAGGTGCCCGCGCTCGATGAGCTCCTTCATCTGCCGGTAGAAGAAGGTCAGGAGCAGGGTGCGGATGTGGCTGCCGTCCACGTCCGCGTCGCACATGATGATGATCCGGTGGTAGCGCAGCTTGGTGACGTCGAAGTCGTCCGCCCCCACTCCCGTGCCGAGGGCCGTGATGATGTTGCGGATCTCCTCGGAGGCGAGGGTCTTGTCGAGGCGGGCCTTCTCCACGTTCAGGATCTTGCCCCGCAGGGGCAGGATGGCCTGGAAGCGTGCGGTCGCGGCCCTGCTTGGCGGAGCCGCCCGCGGAGTCGCCCTCCACCAGGTAGAGCTCGCAGCGCTCGGGGTTGCGCTCCTGGCACTCCGCGAGCTTGCCGGGGAGGCCGGCCCCGTCGAGAGCGCCCTTGCGGCGCGTGAGGTCGCGGGCCTTGCGCGCCGCCTCCCGGGCCCGCGAGCGCGTCGAGCACCTTGAGGACGATGCGCTTGGCCTCGCTCGGGTGCTCCTCCAGGTAGGCGGCGAGCCGCTCGTTGACCAGGCTCTCCACGATCCCCTTGACCTCGGAGTTGCCGAGCTTGCCCTTCGTCTGCCCCTCGAACTGCGGGTTCGGGACCTTGACGCTGATCACGGCGCACAGGCCCTCGCGCGTGTCCTCGCCCTGGATCGCCTCCCCCGACGTCCTTCAGGAGCCCGGAGCTCGTCGGCGTACGCGTTGAGCGTGCGGGTGAGCGCGCTCTTGAAGCCCGATGAGGTGGGTGCCGCCGTCGTGGGTGTTGATGTTGTTCGCGAAGGAGTAGATGTTCTCGGCGTAGCCGTCGTTCCACTGCAGCGCGATCTCGACCGCGACGCCCTCGCGCGTCCCCTCGATGAGGATCGGGCTCCTTGTGCAGCACCTCCTTGTTGCGGTTCAGGTGCTCCACGAAGGAGGCGATGCCGCCCTCGTACTGGAAGCGGTGCTTCTTGCCGTCGCGCTCGTCCTCGAGGGTGATGAGGATGCCGCGGTTCAGGAAGCAGAGCTCGCGCAGGCGCTGGGACAGGGTGTCGAAGCTGAAGGTCGTGGTCTCGAAGATCTGGCCGTCCGGCTTGAACGTGACCTTGGTGCCGCGGCGGTCGGTGACGCCCGGTGTTCTCGAGGGGCCCGGTCGGGGCTCCCGCGCTGGTACGACTGCCGGTAGACCTTCTTGTCCCGCCAGATCTCGACCTCGAGGGTCTCGGAGAGGGCGTTCACCACGGAGACGCCGACCCCGTGGAGGCCGCCCGAGACCTTGTAGGACTTCTTGTCGAACTTGCCGCCCGCGTGGAGCTTGGTGAGCACGACCTCGGCCGCGTCGAGGCCCGGACTCGTGGGGGCCCACGGGGATGCCGCGGCCGTTGTCGACCACCGTCACCGAGTTGTCGATGTGGATGGTGACGTTGATCTCGCTGCAGAAGCCGGCCAGGGCCTCGTCGACCGAGTTGTCGACGACCTCGTAGACGAGGTGGTGCAGGCCGGACTCGCCCGGTGGAGCCGATGTACATCGCGGGCCGGACGCGGACGGCCTCCAGCCCTTCGAGGACGCGGATGGCCTCGGCCCCGTACTCGGCGGCGGGCTCGTCCGCGAGTCTTGGTGGCGTCGCTCATGATTCCCTGGTGAGGGTCGCCGCGGAGACGGTCAGGCGCACCGGACCTCGCCCGCGGAGACGTGAAAGAGCCGGCCCAGGTCGCGCGAGCCGCTGCGCCCACGCCGGATGGGCGGTGGTGACCAGGGCCTGGCCGCGCGCCGCCACCTCCGGCAGAGGGCGCGCCGCCCGCTCCTCGTCCAGCTCGGAGTCGAGGTCGTCGAGGAGCGCCACCGCGGAGCGGCCGCGCTCCTCGCGGTAGACCTCGAAGCGCGGCCAGGGTCAGCGCGAGCAGCAGGCTGCGGGCCTGGCCCGGAGGAGGCTTCGGCGGACGCCTCCTCGCCGTCGATGGTCAGGCGCGACGCCGTCGCGGTGCGGGTCCGACGAGGCTGCGGCCGGCGCCGGATCTCCTGCGCCGCGCCCGCGCGCGATCTCGGCGCGCGAGCAGCTCTCGCTGCGTCGGCCTCGCGCGCCCGGTGCGGCGCTCGGCGCAGGCTGCACGTCGTACGCCTCTCCGCGCCGGGCCGGAAGCCCGCCGGGAGGGCCGCGCGCGAGCCGCTCCACGTAGACGGCGCGGCGAGCCCGGAGCGCCGCGCCGAGCTCCACGAAGCGCTCGTCCCAGGCGGCAGATCGGCGCGCCGCTGGACTCGAGCGACGCGTTGCGCTGGAGCCGCACGCGCTCGTAATCGCGAGCAGCCTGGCGCGTAGGCCGGCCAGAGCGCGGCGGCGCCGCGGTCCAGGAACTGTCGGCGCTCGCGCATGGTGCCCCGCACCACGCGCAGGCGGTCGGTGGAGTAGACGACGACCTCCAGCCGGCCCTGGTAGTCGCGCGGGCGCACGTCGCGGCCGTCCACCCGGAAGGATCGCCGACCCTCGGCCCGACCTCGACCTCCAGCATCGTCTCCCGGTCTCTTCCGTTGACCCCCGCCCTGCGCCTGGAGCGATCCCGCCCCGCGGCGGACGAGGGTGGTGCGTCTCTTCGGTGCGGAAGGAGCGGCCGCGGGCGAGGAGTCCCACCGCTTCCAGGACGGATGGTCTTCCCCTGGGCGTTGCGCGCCCACGAAGACGTTCAGCCCCGGATGCAGCTCCACCGCTGCCTCCTGGATGTTCCGGAGGTCACGGATCACAAGCCCGCGCACCCAGACCAAGTCCGGCCCTAGAACCGCATCGGCATGACGACGTAGCGGTAGTCCGTCTCCGATCTCCCCGGACGGCCGGAAGATCCCCTGGCTCTCCGCGTCCTTCAGCTCGAGCGCGACCGTGTCGCCCGCCGGCCACCCCGAGAAAATCGAGCAGGTACTGCGCGTTGAAGCCGATCTCGACCGCGTCTCCCTTGTACTCGGCGGGCATGGACTCCTTGGCCTCGCCGAGGTCGGGGGAGGAGGCGGCGAGCTCCAGCTTGCCCGCGCCGAGCGCCAGCTTGACGGCCCGGCTCCGCTCGGAGGAGAGCAGGCTCACGCGCCGGATGGCGGTCGCCAGCCCCTCCCGCGTCCAGTTCGCACGCTCTTGTCTCCGGTGACCGCGATCACCTTCTCGAACGCCGGGAACTGCCCCTCGATCATCTTCGAGGCGAGCGACGCGGCCCCCCACGGAGAACACGAGGTGGTTCTCCACCTGCTGGAACGTGACCGCCTCTTCTCCCTCGAGGAGCCGCGCCAGCTCGTGGATCGCCTTGCGCGGCACGAGCACGCGCATCGGGCTCCGGCGACCGCGCAGCGCCGCCTTCGCCGGGCGTAGGACAGCCGGTGGCCGTCGGTGGCCACCATCGCCGCGCTCGTCCTTGTCCAGGACCAGGAGGGCCCCCGCCAGGTAGTAGCGGGCGTCCTCGGCGGTGATCGCGAAGGCGGTGCGGGCTGATGAGGTCCCGCAGCACCTCCGCCGGGATCTCGATCGCCCTTGCCCGCCTTCGCCCTCGGGCAGGGTCGGGAAGTCCTCCCGGGGCAGCCCCGCCATCTTGAAGCTGGACGCGCTCGCACTCGATGGTGGCCCAGGAGTCCGGCAGCACCTTGATCTGGACGTCGCTCTCCGGGAGGGAGCGCGCGATCTCGTAGAGCTTCTTGGCGCCGAGGGTGATCGCGCCCTCCTTCGACCACCTGGGCCGCGCAGCCGCAGCGCAGGGAGACGTCGAGGTCGGTGGCCGAGATCCGGAGCTTCCCGCCCCGCGCCTCCGCGAGGACGTTGGAGAGGATCGGGATCGAGTTCTTCCGCTCCACGATCCCCTGGACGAGCTGCAGCTCCTTCACGAGGTCGTTCTTGCGGACGATGATCTCCATGGTCTCTTACCTTCAGTGATCTCTCATCCAGGAGAGATATTCAAGATGAACGGAGAGAGGCGTGTGGAAATGTGGATTCGCGCCTCGAAGACCTGAGCGGGAAGGGGCTTGCGCTGTGGGCCGCGCTGTGGATGGATGGACGAGGCCGAGAGTCGCCGTCGCTGCGGATGCCGGGAACGCGACCGGAGCCGCGGGCGCGTGGCGGGTCGCGCGTCGTGGAAAAGCGGCGCAACCTCATCGAAAGGCTTGGACGAAGCTGTTGATGAGCCTGTCGAACTCGGGGTCGCGCTTGCGCAGGCCGTCGATCTTGCGGACGGAGTGGATGACCGTGGAGTGGTGCTTGCCGCCGAAGCCCTTGCCGATCTCGGGGAGGGAGGCGTCGGTCAGGGTCTTGGTGAGGTACATGGCGATCTGGCGGGGCACCGCCACCGCCTTGGAGTTGTTCTTGGCCTTGAGCTCGGCGAGCTTCACGTTGTAGTGGTCGGCCACGAACTTCTGGATCATCTCGATCGTGATCGGCTTGTCCTCGGTGTGGAGGAGGTCGCGCAGGATCTCCTGGGCGAGGGGCAGGTCGATGTCGCGGCCGGTGAGGCTGGCGTAGGCGATGAGCCGGATGAGGCTGCCCTCGAGCTCGCGGATGTTGGTCTTGACCTTGCTCGCGATGAAGAGGGCGACGTTCTCCGGGAGTCTCGACCCGCTCGGCCTCCGCCTTCTTGCGGAGGATGGCGACCTTGGTCTCGATGTCGGGGGCCTGGATGTCGGCGATGAGGCCCCATTCGAAGCGGCTGTGGAGACGCTCCTCGAGGGTCGGGATCTGGCGGGGCGGGCAGTCGCTGGAGATCACGATCTGCTTCTGGCGCGTCGTGGAGGGCGTTGAAGATGTGGAAGAACTCCTCCTGGGTGCGGTCCTTGCCCGCGATGAACTGGATGTCGTCGACGAGGAGCACGTCGATCGCGCGGTACTTCTGGCGGAAGGCGGGCAGGCGGTCGAAGCGGATGGCGTTGATCATCTCGTTGATGAAGCGGTCGGAGGAGATGTAGAGGAGGTTCAGCTGCGCGGTCTGCGGGCCTGGATGTAGTGGCCGATGGCGTGCATGAGGTGGGTCTTGCCGAGGCCCACGCCGCCGTAGATGAAGAGCGGGTTGTAGGACTTGCGACGGGATCTCGGCCACCGCGCGGGCGGCGGCGTGGGCGAACTGGTTGGAGGAGCCGACCACGAAGCTCTCGAACGTGTACTTGGGGTTGAGGCGAGGGACGTCTCGCGCTCCGCGGGAGGCGGCGGCCTCGGGAAGAGCGCTCGCCGTCCGGCTCGTCCTCGAACACCACGTGCAGCCTTCTCGCGGCCGAGCTCCTGGAGGGCTTCGGCGATGCACGCCCTGGTAGTTCTTGGTGAGCCAGTCCTTGAACTGAGCGTTGGGCACGCCGCACGCGGAGCCGCGCCCTCCTGCAGGGAGAGGAACGTGGTGGGCCGGAACCAGGTGGCGAAGCTGTGGCGGTTGACCTTCGCCTCGACCTTCGCCAGCACCTCGTCCCAGAGGTTCACGGGCACGTTCCGGGGGGCATTTCGCCGCCCCGGCTCCCCGCCGGACCGTAGCCTAACGAACCGCACAATGCGTTGAATATAAACAACTTACAATACAAAGACAAGGATGCCCGAGGCGGCGGCTCGCGCCCGAAGTGCCTTTTGCACAGAGATTTCAACACCTGTGGAAAAGAGGCTCTCAGGGACTCGGGAAGGCTGGATGCGTTCGCTGCCCTGAGAGTCCCTGAGGCTATCACAGCTTCCGAGCGCGAGACAAGGATCCGGCCGGACCGCGCCGTGGCGCAAGAGTTGACAGGAGTCACAGGTCCCGCCTAGAGTGTTGGGTTTGTCCTGCAACGAGGGTGGCAGCGAGGGCACGAGGCCCGACGAAACTGCGGCGAATGAGGGGTCGAAATGAAGAGGACGTTCCAGCCCAACAACCGGAAGCGCAAGCGGACGCACGGCTTCCTGGTGCGCATGCGGACCAAGGGTGGCCGGCTGGTCCTGAAGCGGCGCCGACAGAAGGGACGGAAGCGGCTGTCCGCCTGAAGGCCGAGGCCCATGTCGACGGGGGCGCGCTTCCGACCTCGCCAGCGGCTCCGCCGGGGCTCGGACTTCCGGCGCGTGCTGCGCGGGCGGCTGGCGCCTCGACGGCGCCCTCTTCGTGCTGGTGGCGGCGGCCCGCGACGACGGCGCGCTCGACGGCTGGGCCTGACCGTCAGCCGGCGGCTCGGGAAGGCGGTGGTGCGCAACCGGGCCAAGCGGCTGCTGCGCGAGAGCTTCCGCCGGTCACCCAGCGGGAGCGGCCGCGGCTTCGACCTCGTCCTCATCCCGAAGCCCGAGATCGTGGGACAGATCGCAGGCCGAGGTGGACCGTGAATACCGAGAGCGCCTCCGCCAACTCCTCTCGCCGCGCCGCGCCCGGGCCCCGGCGCGCACGCCCTCCTCCTCTTCGTTGAGGCCTACCGCGTGACGCTCTCTCCCCTCCTGGGCGGCCACTGCCGCTACGTCCCGAGCTGCAGCGTGTACGCCCAGGAGGCGCTCCGCCGGCACGGAGCGCGCCGCGGGGCACGCGCCTCGCCCTCCGGCGGCTCCTGCGCTGCCATCCGTTCCATCCCGGCGGCCACGACCCCGTCCCTTAGCCGGGTGCGGTAGTGTTCCCTTCAGCCCACGCTTTTTCGGCACCCTTGTAGAAGCATCGATGGAAGAACGTCGTCTGCTGCTCGCCGTCGCCCTGTCGCTGCTCGTCCTGACCGCCTACAGCCTTCTCTTCCCGCCCGCGCCCCGCCCGCCCCGGAGGTCGCGAAGGCGCGGCCGGCCACCAGCACCCCCCGAGCCCGGCTCCGCCGGCGCCCAGAGCACCCGAGCCGCCCCGAGCCACCCCGGCCCGCGCCCCGTCCCTGCCCCCGGTCACGGACGCGAGCGAGCGGAGGGTCGAAGTGGCCGGACGCGACCTGGCCATCGCGTTCACGAACCGCGGGGCCCGCCTCGTGTCCTGGCGGCTGCCCCGCTTCCTGGACACGCGGGGCCGCGCCGAGGAGATGGTGCAGCGCCGCCCCCGGCGGTCCCCGGCCGCTCGACCTCGAGACCGGCGAGCCCAGCGTGGATCGCCCGGCTGCGGGACGGCGCTCTTCAAGCCCTCGGCGGAGACCCTGACGCCTGCGGGCCGTCGGGCCCCGCGCACCGCTGCGCTTCGACTTCGCGGACGGTGAGATCGCGGCGGAGAAGGAGCTTCATCCTCCCGCCCGCGGCTACCTGGTCTCGGTGCGGGTGTCCGTGCGCCGGGGGGGCGAGGAGCTGCCGGTGCAAGCTCCTCTGGGGCCCGGGGTCGGCAACCCGACGCCGCCGAAGAGCGCGAGGTCCAGGGGTACCAGCCCGCCGCAAGGGATCGCCCTCGCGGCGCAGAGGTGGAGCGCGTTCCCGTGGCCAAGCTCGAGACGAGTCGGACGCTGGAAGGCGTCCGCTGGGTCGGGGTGGAGAGCCACTACTTCGCTGCGCTGTTCGTGCCCCCGGGGGGATCGGGACCGCCGAGGTGCGCCCCGTTCCACTTTCCCCCGGGGGAGGACGGGAAGACGGAGACGGTGCCGGTGGTGGCGATCGACCTCGCCGGGCGCCCGGAGCCCGCCCTCCTCTACGTGGGCCCCAAGGACTACCACGAGCTGGAGCGGTGCCGGCCACGGGCTCGCAGGCGGCGGTGCCGGTCGGGGACTGGATCGGGCCGCATCGTCGTCCCCCTCATGCGCCCTGCTGCGGTGGGTGCACGGCCACGTGGGCAACTACGGGTGGTCGATCGTCGTCCTGACCGTGCTCATCAACCTGGTCATGGCGCCCTTCCGGCACTACAGCATCGCCAACGGGCTCAAGATGGCGAAGATGGCGCCCGGAGATGAAGGTCATCCAGGAGCGCTACCGCAAGGTCCCGATCATGGATCCGAAGCGCCAGGAGATGCAGAAGGAGATGGCCGCGCTCTACGCCAAGCCACGGCATGAGCATGGGGACGCAGATGTTCGTGGGCTGCCTTCCGATCCTCCTGACCATGCCCTTCCTCATCGCGTTCTACCGCGTGCTCAGGTCTCCATCGAGCTCCGGGGGGCGCCGCTTCCTCTGGATCCCGGACCTCTCCCAGCAAGGACCCCTCGTTCCTCACCCCGGTGCTCATGGGCGCTCTCGATGTTCCTGATGCAGAAGATGATGCCGACCACATGGACCCCGCCCAGCAGCGGGTCATGATGATCATGCCCCTCATGCTGTCCGGGATGTTCCTCTGGGCGCCCGCCGGGCTCAACCTCTACTGGCTCGCCTGCAACCTGTGCTCGATCGTCCAGCAGGCAGTGACCCTGCGACTGCTGGGCGGGCGCGACGGCGCCGAGGCGAAGGAGCGGCGGTCCCGGTGAAGGACCGGGTCTTCAGCGGGCGGGACGTCAAGGAGGCGGTGGCGGCCGCGGCGCGGGCGCTGGGCCTGCCCGAGGGCGCCCTCCGCTACGTCGTGCTCGATCCGGGGTCCCCGGGCGGCCGGGGCGTGAAGCCGAGCCCCGCCCGCATCGCGGTGCTGCTGGACGCGTCTTCGCCGGCTGCCCCGGCGTCGTCGGCCGCGGCACCGGCCGCTCTCCGGGAACGCCGATCCGCGGGCCGAGGTCCGCGGCGTCCTCCGAGCCCTGGCCGAGGCGGCGAGGGCTGGACGTCGAGGCGGAGGTGGTCGAAGAGGAGGGGAGCCTTCGCGTCCGCCTGTCCGGGTCGGATACGGGCTTCTTCCTCGGCCCGACGGCGAGGGAGCGGTCCTTCGCTCGCTCGAACACCTGCTGCAGCGGGTGTTCGCGACGGCGGGGGGCGAGGAGCCGTTGCGCCTGGAGTGCGAGGGCTTCCGCGAGCGCCGCGACGCAGGTCCTGCGAGACCGGCCCTGACCCTGGCCACGGCCGTCCGGGAAGACGGGGTGGCCCGCACCACCGGACCGCTGAACGCCTACGAGCGGCGGGTCGTCCACGTGGCGCTGAGCCAGGTGGAGGGGGTGGTCACGTACAGCGTGGGGGAGGGGAGCGACCGCCGGGTCACGGTGGCGCCCGCCCCGCCCCGCGGGGAGCCCCGACGTCCCGCTAGCCCCGGGCCGCACGCCGCTCCTCTGCCGCGCTCGGGCTCTCCGGGGGCGAAGCGACCCGGCTCGAGCGCTACCTCGACCCGCTCGCGGAATGGAGCCCCCGGGTGAACCTCACCGGTGCGCGCACGCCGTCGGCCCGAGTGGACCTGCTGGTGGCCCGGGTGCTGCCCGCGCGCTCTCTCCCCGCCCCGGGCCGCCTCATCGACGTGGGCTCCGGCAACGGCTCCCCCGGCCTGGTGCTGGCGCTGCTCCGGGCCGATCTCCAGGTGACGCTGCTCGAGCCCCGGCAGCGGCGCTGGGCCTTCCTGCGCGAGGCGGCGCGGGCCGTGCGGGCCGGCGACGTCGAGGTGCTCCGGGAGCGCCACGACCAGTACCAGGGGCCACCCGCGGCCACGGTCGTGCTCCGGGCTCTCGCCCTTCCCTTGCGCCAGATCCGGCCCCTCGTCGCGGGCGGCGGGCGCGTCCTCGTCTTCGGGGCCCCCCCCGCCGAGGAGCCCGGGTTCGCGCGCGAGGACGGTCCCGCGGGTGTCCACGTCTTCCGGGCGGCGGGCTGAACGGGATGTTCCACGTGGCACACGTGTCACGGGGAAGGGGGGCGGGAGAGCCGTGTGCTATCCTCCCCGCCCCAGAGGGACGGAGAGAACGCCGGTGGGTCGAGTCATCGCCGTAGCCAACCAGAAAGGCGGGGTGGGCAAGACCACCACCGCCATCAACCTGGCGGCGAGCCTGGCCGCGGCCGAGCGCCGGGTGCTGGCCGTGGACGCGGACCCCCAGGGCAACCTCACCTCGGGGCTCGGCCGCAAGACCCGCGAGTCCCGCCCCAGCCTCTACGACGCCCTCATCGACCAGCGGCCCCTGGACGAGATGCTCGTCGCCACCGACCTCGAGCACCTCACCCTCGCCCCCTCCGACCGGAACCTCACCGGGGCGGAGGTGGAGCTCGTCCCCCTGCTCGCCCGCGAGTTCCGGCTGAAGGAGGCCCTGGCCCCGGTGGTCGCCCGCTTCGACTACGTCTTCATCGACTGCCCGCCGAGCCTCGGCCTCCTCACCGTCAACGCCCTCGCCGCCGCCGACACGCGTGCTCATCCCCCTGCAGTGCGAGTACTTCGCGCTCGAGGGGATCTCGGAGCTCGTGGCCACCCTGCAGACGCGTCCAGCGCGCGCTCAACCCCGCGCTGGAGATCGAGGGCGTGCTCCTGACCATGGTGGACGAGCGGACGAACCTGACCCAGCAGGTGATCGCGGAGATCGCGCCAGCACTTCAAGGACCAGGTCTTCAAGGACCACGATCCCGCGGAGCGTCCGCCTCGCGGAGGCGCCCAGCTTCGGCAAGCCGATACTCCTCTACGACATCCGGTCGCGGGGGGCCGAAGCCTACCTCGACCTCGCCAAGGAGCTGATGGCCCACGGCCAGCTCGCCCTCTTCGCGCCATGAACCCGGTCAAGAGAAGGCGCTGGGCAAGGGGCTCGCCGCCCTCCTGCCGGAGCCGGACGGAACGCCCGAGCGCGGAGGCGACCGCGGCGGAGGTACCGACCGCGAGCCTCGAGCCCAACCCCTTCCAGCCGCGCGGCGCCCTCGAGCCCGCGCGGCTGCAGGAGCTGGCCGCGTCCATCCGAGAGAGCGGGATGGTCCAGCCGATCCTGGTGCGGCGCCGAGGGGAGCGCTACCAGATCATCGCCGGCGAGCGGCGCTGGCGGGCGGCGCAGGCAGCTCGGCCTCGCCGCGCGTGCCCGTCACCGTCCGGGACGTGCCCGACGACCGGCTGCTCGAGCTCGCCCTCGTCGAGAACATCCAGCGCGAGGAGCTGACCCCGCTCGAGGAGGCCCAGGCCTTTCATCGCCTGCACGACGAGTTCCACCTCACCCAGGAGGAGGTGGCGCGGCGGGTGGGGCGCGACCGCTCCACCGTCGCCAACACCGCTGCGCCTGCTGCGGCTCCCCCGGGAGGTGCGCGAGCTGCTCGTGGCCAAGGGCGCGCTCGACGCCGGGCACGCCCGCGCCCTCCTCGCCCTCGACCGCGCCGAGGACCAGGTCGGCCCTGGGCCGAGAGGCCGCGCGCAAGGGCCTGTCCGTGCGCGAGGTGGAGCGGCGGGTGGCCGCTGCTGCGCGCCCCGCGGTCGCGCCCCGCGGGCGCAGAAGGACGCCAACACGCGCGCCGCCGAGGAGCGGCTGCGGGCGGCCCTCGGCACGCGGGTGCAGATCAGCCGCGGGGCAAGTGCGGGGACCCTGCGCATCGCCTTCACGAGCGAGGCGGAGCTGAATCGCCTCTTCGAGCTGCTGCTGCGGGCGGGCCGCGGCCGCGGCTACGCGGGAGACCGAGCCCGCGCGCCCGCCGTGCTATCGTTCCCCCGGGACGAGGGTCGCGTCCCCAACCCGACGGAGCGCCGATGATCAAGCTCAAGGGCCTCGCGCAGCGAGGATCTCAACGGGTTCATGGACGAGGGGACGGAGTTCCTGGGCGAGCTGCGTTTCCGCGACACCTTCCGCATCGACGGACGGCTCAAGGGCAAGATCGTCTCCGACAACACGCTCATCGTCGGGGAGTCGGGGCAGGTGGAGGCGGAGATCGACTGCGGGGTGGTCTCGATCCGGGGGACGGTCTCCGGCCGGGTGCACGGACGGCAGCGCATCGAGCTCCTGGCCGGCTCGAAGGTGCAGGCCACCCTCGTCTCCCCCAAGCTCGTGATCGAGGACGGCGCGTTCTTCCAGGGCGACTGCGAGATGGGGGGCCCGCCCCGGGGCGGCGCTCGCCGGCCCCCCCGGTCCCGAGAGCCGAGCGGCGCGTATACAATTTTATATAGTCGTTTCCAGAGGCGCGCGGCCATGACCGACGAGAGAGAGCGGATCCGCCGGCTCACCGAGCGGGTCCGCTGCGCGGGTTGAGCGAGCAAGCTCGGCCCTTCCGAGCTCGCCCAGGTCCTGGGCGCCCTTCCCACCACCGACGACCCCCGCGTGCTCGTCGACTACCGCACCGGCGACGACGCCGGGGTCTTCCGCCTCGACGAGACGACGGCCCTCGTGCAGACCGTGGACTTCTTCACCCCGGTGGTGGACGACCCCGAGGACTTCGGGGCGATCGCCGCCGCCAACGCGCTCTCCGACGTCTACGCCATGGGGGGCCGTCCGATCACCGCGCTCTGCATCGCCGCGTTCCCGGAAGAGGACTTCCCCGCGGAATGGGCGGCGGCCATCGTCCGGGGGGGAGCGCGCAAGCTCCAGGAGGCGGGGTGCGCGCTCCTCGGCGGCCACAGCGTGCGCGACCCCGAGATCAAGTTCGGCTACGCGATCACCGGGCTCGTGGACCCCGCCCAGATGCTCACGAACGCGAACGGGCGGGCGGGGGACGTGCTCGTTCTGACCAAGCCGATCGGCACGGGAGTGATCGCCACCGCGCTCAAGGCGGGCAAGGCCCCGGCGGAGGCGGTCGCCGCGTCCACGCGGTCGATGGCGACACTCAACCGGATCCCGGCGACGGTAGCCCAGCGTCATGGGGTGCGGGCGGCGACCGACGTGACGGGGTTCGGACTCGTGGGGCATGCCTTGAACGTGGCCAGGGAGAGCGGGGTGACACTCGAGATCGAGTGCGCCGAGGTCCCGGTGCTTCCGGGCGCCCTCGAGCTCGCTCTGACCTTCCAGGCCGCCGGTCTCAAGGCAAACCGCCGACAGTACGAGTCCCAGGTGGATGTTCGGGCGCGTCCTGACCCGGCATTGGAGGCGCTTCTCTACGATCCCCAGACGTCGGGAGGTCTCCTGCTCTTCGTGCCGGAGACAAACGTGGAGGCTTTGCTCGCGGACCTCCCCAACGCTCGGAGGATCGGGGTCGCCCGGCCAGAAGGTAGCAAGCCGATCCTCCTCGTGTGACTCGTGTGACTTTGAATCCCATCTCTCCCGTGATATCCTCCCCCGTTTTTTTCGGACGAATCGCCCCCCGCATCTCGGGGTGGATCAGCAGGATGGAACGGGCTTGAGAGCGCAGGCCGGGAAAGGCGCGGTCCGAGGGACCGCAGGGGAGCGAGGGTGAAAGCAGGCTCGCGGCCGTTGGCGCGGCGCTACGCGCGCGCCCTCCTCGATGTCTCCCTGGCCAAGCCCAAGGAAGGCACACCGGAGGCCGTCCGCCGCGACCTGGAAGACATGGCCGGCCTCCTGCGCGAGCACAAGGACCTCGCGGTCGTCCTGCAGAACCCGGCGGTCCGAGTCGAGGTCAAGAAGAAGATCACGTCCGCGCTCGCGGCCCGGACGAAGCCGACCCCGGTGGTGGGCCGCCTCCTGGGCCTCCTCGCGGAGCGCGACCGGCTCTCCCTGCTGCCCACCATCGCCGAGCTTTTCGCGGATGCGTGGAACGCGCACCGCGGGGTGATCGCGGCGGACGCGGTCACCGCGGTCGTGCTCGAACCGGCGCAGACGGGTGCGCTCTCCAAAGCGCTCGCGAAGGCGGCCGCCCTCGAGGTGGAGCTGCGCCCGCTCGTGGACCCGCACGTGCTCGGCGGCCTCGTGGTGCGTATGGGCGGGAAGACCTACGACGGCAGCGTTCGCGGGCGGCTCGCCGCCCTGCGGGAGACGCTCCTGGGCCGGGCCGGCTAGAAGAGAACAGGAAGGGACGAGCGGATGGAGATTCGCGCCGAAGAGATCACCAAGATCATCCGGGAGCAGCTCGGGGGCTTCACCGCCGGGGTCGACGTCGCGGAGACGGGCACCGTGCTCTCGGTGGGGGACGGCATCGCCCGCCTGCACGGCCTGGAGAAGTGCATGGCCGGGGAGCTCCTGGAGCTGCCCCACGGCGTCATGGGCCTCGCCCTCAACCTCGAAGAGGACTCGGTGGGGGCCGTGCTCTTCGGCGAGTCGAGCGAGATCCGCGAAGGCGACGAGGTCAAGCGCACGAAGCGCATCATGTCCGTCCCCGTGGGCGACGCCATGATCGGACGGGTGGTGAACGCGCTGGGCCTGCCCATCGACGGCAAGGGACCCATCGCGACCAAGGAGTTCAACCCGATCGAGCGCATCGCCCCCGGGGTCGTCGACCGGCAGCCCGTGCGCGAGCCGCTCCAGACCGGGCATCAAGGCCATCGACGGCATGGTGCCCATCGGTCGCGGGCAGCGCGAGCTGATCATCGGCGACCGCCAGACCGGCAAGACCGCGGTGGCGGTGGACACGATCATCAACCAGAAGGGCCAGGACGTCGTCTGCATCTACGTGGCCATCGGCCAGAAGCAATCGACGGTGGCCCAGGTGGTGCGCACCCTCGAAGAGTTCGGGGCCATGGAGTACACGATCGTGGTGGCGGCCTCCGCCTCCGAGCCCGCGCCCTTCCTGTACATCGCCCCCTACGCGGGGTGCGCGATCGGCGAATTCTTCCGCGACAAGGGCAAGCACGCCCTCTGCATCTACGACGACCTCTGCAAGCACGCCGCCGCCTACCGCGAGATCTCGCTCCTCCTGCGCCGGCCCCCCGGGCGCGAGGCCTACCCCGGCGACGTCTTCTACCTGCACAGCCGCCTCCTCGAGCGTGCGGCCAAGCTGAACGACGCGAAGGGCGAGGGCAGCCTCACCGCGCTGCCCATCATCGAGACCCAGGCCGGCGACATCTCCGCCTACATCCCGACCAACGTCATCTCGATCACGGACGGGCAGATCTTCCTGGAGAGCGACCTCTTCAACTCCGGCATCCGCCCCGCGATCAACGTGGGCAACTCGGTCTCCCGCGTGGGCGGCTAGCGCGCAGGTGAAGGCCATGAAGGCGGTGGCGGGCCGCCTGCGCCTGGACCTCGCGCAGTACCGCGAGCTGGCGGCCTTCGCGATGTTCGCCTCCGACCTCGACAAGTCCACCCAGGCCCTCCTCGCCCGCGGTCAGCGCGTGACCGAGATCCTCAAGCAGGACCAGTACCAGCCGCTCTCCGTGGAGAAGCAGATCGCTCTCATCTTCGCGGCCACGAACGGCTACCTCGACGAGCTTCCCGTCCCGGATTGCCGGCGCTACGAGAAGGAGCTCTACCCCTTCCTGGACGGGCGGCACCCTACGCTGGTCAAGGAGATCGCGGAGAAGAAGGACATCAAGGGCGAGCTCACGGAGAGGCTGAAGGCCGCCCTCAAGGAGTTCGGCGAGCTCTTCCGGCCCACCGAGAAGGCCTGAGCTCACCCCTGAGCGCCTAACGCACAGGAGAGAATGCCCGCCCTCATCGACATCCGGCGCCGGATCCGCAGCGTCAAGATCACGCAGCAGATCACCAAGGCCATGAAGATGGTCTCCGCGGCCAAGCTGCGCCGGGCCCAGGAGGCGATGTTCGCGGCCCGCCCCTACGCGCGGAAGATGGTGGAGGTGCTGAACAGCCTGGCCTCCCGCGCCCCCGCCCTCCACCCCCTCCTCGAGGAGCGGGGCAACGACCGGGTCCTGGTGGTGGTGGTCACCGCCGACAAGGGGCTCTGCGGCGGCTTCAACGCCAACATCCTGCGCATGGTGCTGAGCTTCCTGAAGGAGCGCGCGGCCCACGACGTGAGCCTGGACGTGGTGGGGCGAAAGGCCCGCGACTTCTTCCGCCGCCGGCACGTGAAGATCCGCGCGGAACACATCGGGGTCTTCCAGGCCCTCCAGTACGCGACCGCCCAGAAGATCGCCCGCGAGCTGATCCGGGCCTTCACCGAGCGCGAGGCGGACGAGGTCTGGCTCGTCTACAACGAGTTCAAGAGCGTGATCCAGCAGCGGATCGTGGTCGAGCGGCTCCTCCCGGTGGAGAGGAGCACCATCGATCCCCGCGAGCCCGCGCTCGACTACATCTACGAGCCGGGACCGAACGCGATCTTCCAGGACATCCTCCCCAAGTACGTGGAGGTGCAGGTGTGGCAGGCCCTCCTGGAGTCGGCCGCGGCCGAGCACGGGGCGCGCATGGCGGCCATGGACTCCGCCACCAACAACGCGTCCGACATGATCGAGCGCCTGACCCTCTACATGAACAAGGTCCGCCAGGCCGCGATCACGAAGGAGATCATCGAGGTCGTCTCGGGTGCGGGCACGCCCGCCTGAGGCGGGAGCAGGAGAAGCATGGCGAAGGAGAACGTCGGCCGGGTCGTCCAGATCATCGGTCCCGTGGTGGACGTGGAGTTCGACGAGAACGTCCCCTCCATCTACAACGCGGTCCGCATCCAGGACGAGGCGGAGGGCGGGACGAAGCTCGACGTGGTCGCGGAGGTGGAGCAGCACCTCGGCGAGAACCGCGTGCGCTGCGTGAGCATGCTCCCCACCGACGGCATGGTGCGGGGCATGAAAGCGATCGACACCGGGGGACCCATCACCGTCCCCGTGGGCCCGGCCACCCTCGGCCGCGTCCTCAACGTGATCGGCGAGCCAGTGGACGAGCTCGGCCCCGTCAAGGCGACCAAGCGCTACCCCATCCACCGTCCCGCCCCTTCCTTCACCGACCAGGCGGCCGAGCTGCAGATGTTCGAGACCGGCATCAAGGTCATCGACCTCCTCGAGCCCTACCTGCGCGGGGGCAAGATCGGCCTCTTCGGCGGCGCCGGCGTGGGCAAGACCGTCATCATCCAGGAGCTCATCTACAACCTGGCCAAGAAGCACGGCGGCGTCTCCGTCTTCGCGGGGGTGGGCGAGCGGACCCGCGAGGGGAACGACCTCTGGCTGGAGTTCCAGGAGTCGGGCGTCATCGACATCAAGGACTTCAGCAAGTCGAAGGCGGCGCTCATCTACGGGCAGATGACGGAGCCGCCGGGGGCGCGCCTGCGCGTGGCCCTCACCGGCCTCACCGTGGCCGAGTACTTCCGCGACGACGAGGGCAAGGACGTGCTCCTCTTCATCGACAACATCTTCCGCTTCACCCAGGCGGGCTCGGAGGTGTCGGCGCTGCTCGGCCGCATGCCCTCCGCGGTCGGCTACCAGCCCACCCTGCAGACGGAGATGGGCGAGCTGCAGGAGCGCATCACCTCCACCAAGAAGGGATCGATCACGTCGGTGCAGGCCATCTACGTCCCCGCCGACGACTACACGGACCCCGCGCCGGCCACCACCTTTGCCCATCTCGACGCCACCACGAACCTGTCGCGGCAGATCGTGGAGCTCGGGATCTATCCCGCGGTGGATCCTCTCGCCTCGTCTTCGCGCATCCTCGACCCGCGCATCCTCGGCGAGGAGCACTACAACACGGCCCGCGCGGTGAAGCAGATCCTGCAGAAGTACAAGGACCTCCAGGACATCATCGCCATCCTCGGCATCGACGAGCTCAGCGAGGACGACAAGGTCGTGGTGGCGCGGGCGCGCAAGATCCAGAAGTTCCTCTCCCAGCCCTTCCACGTGGCCGAGCAGTTCACGGGCATCCCCGGCAAGTACGTCCCCCTCAAGGACTCGATCCGCAGCTTCAAGATGATCGTGAACGGCGAGCTCGACGACGTGCCCGAGCAGGCCTTCTACATGGTGGGCCCGATCGAGGAGGTCGTCGAGCAGGCCAAGGCGCTCCAGGCCTGACCCGGTGCCGCTTCCCGCCAAGCTCGTTCTGGAAGTGGTCACGCCGGAGGGCCTCCTCCTGCGCGACGAGGTGGACGACATCGTCGCCCCTGGTGTCGACGGCTACTTCGGCGTGCGGCCCGGCCACACCCCTTTCATGTCCACCCTCGGCCTGGGCGAGATCTCGTACCGCAAGGGGGTGGACACGGCCCGACTCACCTGCTTCTGGGGCTTCTGCGAGGTGCTGCCCGACCGCGTCAACGTCCTCGCCGAGATCGGGGAGCGAGCGGAAGACATCGACGTGGGGCGGGCCGAGGCCGCCCGGAAGCGAGCCGAAGAGCGCATGAAGGCGATCAAGGACGAGGCGGGCTTCAAGGAGGCCCACGACGCCTACGTGCGCGCCGTGACTCGCCTGGCCGTGGCCCACCCCCCTCGCCCCACGAGCGCGTCGCGCTGAAGCGGACCCCCGCCCCTGAACGGCGGCCGGGGGTCACGAGCTAGACTGAGAGCGTTGATCGCCCAGCTCCGTACCCTCCTCCGCTACCGCCTCCTCATCCAGAGCCTCGTCGGCCGCGATTTGAAGGCCCGCTACCGCGGCAGCATCCTCGGGTTCTTCTGGAGCTTCGTGAACCCGCTGCTCCTCCTCGTGACGTACACCCTCGTCTTCACCGTGATCCTGCCCGGGCGCCATTCCCCGGAGATGGAGCCGTACTTCCTCTTCTTCTTCTGCGGCATCCTGCCCTGGACCTGGTTCTCCTCGTCGCTGCTCGAGTCCGCGGGCGTGCTCATCGCGGGCGGCAACCTCATCAAGAAGGTGCTCTTCCCGGCCGAGGTCCTGCCCGTGGTCACGGTCGTGTCGAACCTCGTCCACTTCCTGCTCGGCCTGCCCATCCTCCTCGTCTTTCTCCTCGTCGGGGGCCGGCTCAAGGCGAGCGCGCTCTTCCTGCCCGTCCCCCTCCTCGTGCAGTTCGTCCTGACCCTGGGGCTCTGCCTCTTTCTCTCCGCGCTCACCGTCCACTTCCGTGACCTCCAGAACATCCTCGGCCACGTGCTGCACCTCTGGTTCTTCTCCACCCCTGTCCTCTACGCGCTCAGCGAGGTCCCTCCCCGGCTGCAGGTGGTGCTGCGCCTCAACCCCATGGCCTACGTGCTCACCGCCTACCAGCAGATCCTCTTCACGGGGACCTTCCGTCCCGGCCGAGGCCTGCTCGTGGCCGCGCTCCTCGCCGTCCTCGCCTTCGCCCTCGGGGCCTTCGTGTTCGACCGCCTGCGCGACACCCTCGCGGAGGAAGTGTGAGCGAGAAGGCGGTGGTGGCCCGGAACGTGGCCAAGGTGTACCGGCGCTTCGCCCACCAGAACCAGTTCCGGACCCTGAAGAGCGCGCTCCTCACCGGTTCGCTCCTGTCCGACCTGCGGCCCGACCAGACCTTCACCGCCCTCGACGACGTCACCTTCGACGTGCCGAGGGGCTCGACCTTCGGGGTCATCGGCGAGAACGGCTCCGGGAAGTCGACGCTCCTCAAGCTCCTGGCCGGGATCACGAAGCCCACCCGGGGAACCCTCAGCGTCCAGGGGCGGATCTCCGCCCTCATCGAGCTCGGGGCCGGCTTCCACCCCGAGATCAGCGGCCGGGAGAACGTGGCCATCAACGGGATCATGCTCGGGCTCACGCGCCGGGAGGTCGACGAGCGCTTCGACGAGATCGTGGCCTTCGCCGAGCTCCAGGACTTCATCGACGCTCCCGTGAAGACGTACTCGTCGGGGATGTACATGCGCCTGGGCTTCTCGGTGGCCATCCACGTGGAGCCCGACGTGCTGCTCATCGACGAGGTCCTGGCCGTGGGGGACGAGGCCTTCACCCGCAAGTGCCTGGACAAGATCTCGGAGTTCCGCCGGCGCGGGAAGACGATCCTCATCGTCACCCACGCCCTCGGCCTCGTGGAGAAGATGTGCGACGACGCGCTCTGGCTGCGTCACGGAAAGGTCGCGGACCGCGGCGACCCCAAGCGGGTGATTGATGCGTATCTAACCTATGTCGCCGGGGGCGAAGAGAGGCAGCTCGCGGCGGTGGCCGCGTCGACCCCGGCGACATCTCTAGACCCCGCCCCCAGCGCTCCCGCGGAACAACCAGGCCCCGCCCATGGTTACCAGTCCGGCCGTTGGGGATCCCGCGACCTCGAGATCACTCGCGTCCGCCTGCTCGACCGCACCGGCAAAGAGCGCCACGTCTACGCCCCCGGGGAATCGCTTCGCGTCGAGCTGTCTGTTCACGCCAAGTCCCCGCTGGACGATTTCGTTTTCGGCGTGGGACTCTTCACCACCGAGGGTACGAGCGTCTACGGCACCAACACCGACCTCGAGGGTCACAAGGCCCGGCGTCTCGAAGGCGACGCGGAGGTGAGCCTCGTCCTGCACGACCTGCGCCTCGTGGAGGGGACGTACTTCCTGGACGTGGCCGCGCACAAGGCGGACGGGACTCCCTACGACTACCATCGAGGCCTGCACACGTTCCGCGTGAAGAGCCGCGTGAAGGACGTGGGCATCTACCGGCCCGAGCACTCGTGGAACTTCTCGGGGGAGATCGAGATCAACGCTCCGACGCCGCGGGCCGAGCTGGATCTTGGCGAGGACGATGGAACGACCTAAGCGGGTTGCTCAGAACCTGCCCGCCCTCCTCGCGGAACGCGAGGAATGGAGGAGGGCGGGCCGGAGAGTGTCCTTCACCAACGGCTGCTTCGACCTCCTGCACCCCGGGCACGTGTCGCTCCTGGAAGCGGCCCGGGCGGAGGGGGACGTCCTCGTGGTCGGGCTCAACAGCGACGACTCCGTGCGTGGCCTGAAGGGCGCGGGGCGGCCGCTCGCCCCGGAGGCGGAGCGGGCGGAGACGCTCCTCGCCCTCGAAACCGTGGACCGCGTGGTGGTCTACGAGGAGCCGACTCCGCGCGAGCTCATCCGCGCGCTCGCGCCCGACGTGCTCGTCAAGGGCGCGGATTGGGCGCTGGACGCGATCGTGGGGCGGGAGGAGGTCGAATCCGCGGGGGGAGGGTGGTGCGGGTGGCGCTCGTGCCCGGACGGTCCACGACGAGCCTCGTCCAGAGCATTCGCCGGTCCTGACGCCATCCCTCCCGTGAGCGGGCTCGCCCTCCTGCGCACCACCGATCGGATCGAAGAGGCGCGTGCCCTCCTGCGCTCGGCCGGCCGGCTCGATCTGGCCGGGCTCACCGGACCCGCCCGCGCGCTCCTGCCCCTCCTCCTCCTCGAGCCGCCCGTGCTCGTGGTCGTTCCCCGCGAGCGGGACGTGGAGGAGACGGCCACGGACCTGCGAACGCTCGCGAGCGAAGCGGGCCTCCCCGGCGAGGTGTGGGCGCTTCCTGCCCCCGGACCGCCGCCCTTCCGGGGCCTGCCCCGGCACGTCGACGCCTGCGCGCGCAGAGCGGCGGCGCTCCTCGCGGCCCGGCGCACCGGCCTGCGCGCGCTGGTCGCCGCTCCCCCCGGGCTGCTCCGGCCCAGCCTGGCCCCCCATCTCCTGGAGACACGCGTGCTCTCGTTGCGCACGGGCGACGAGATGACCCCCGAGATCCTGCTGGAGGCGCTCTTCGAGGGTGGCTACCTGCGCGAGGATCCGGTGACCGCGCCCGGACAGGTGGCCCGACGCGGAGGCATCGTGGACGTGTTCCCCTCCGACGCCGAGGGCCCGGTGCGGATCGAGTTCCTCGGCGATACCGTGGAGAGCCTCCGTCGCTTCGATCCCGACACCCAACGCACGGTGGCCGTCCTCGACGCGCTCACCACCCTCCCCCTCGGGGACGTCTTCGCGACCCGCTCCGTCCTGGTGTCGCTGCGTCCGCGGATCGCGGAGAGGTTCGCCGGCCGCCGTGAGCTTCCCGGACTTGTCGAGAGCCTGGACCGCGGCCTCCTGCCCGAGAGCCTCGTGGAGCTCGTCCCCCTCGTGCCGGGGACGACGGTGGCGCCCTGGACCCACGTGGCCGGGGGGGGGGTGGCCGTGATCGAGCCGGAAGCCGTGGCCACCGAGGCCGAGGCCTACTGGACGCGGGCCCGCGAGGACCACGCCCGGCGGCGCGACGAGCTCATCCTCGATCCCGAGGAGAGCCTCGTCTCCGCGGAGGCCCTGGCCGCCCGCCTGGAGGAAGCACCCGCGGTGCACGTGCGCGAGGTCGACACCGAGGTGCGCGGGATTCACATCCCCTGCCGGCCCGTGCCGAGCTACGCGGGCGACCTGCGGCGGTTGGTTTCGGATCTCCGCGGACAAGAGGGAACGACAATTCTGCTGCTCGGGAACGCGGGCCGGGCCAAACGCCTCGCCGATGTCCTTCGCGAAGAAGGGCTGGACATCGGCGAGGGGCGAATCGAGACGCGCGTGGGCTCACTCTCCCGCGGCTTCGAGCTGCCCGCGTCAGGACTCGCCGTCCTCGGGGACGGCGACGTCTTTCCCGAGGAGGTCCACCTCCACCCCCACGGGCGACGGGGCGGCGCCCGCTCGTTCCTCTCCGACTTCCGCGACCTGAAAGCGGGCGACCTCGTGGTGCACCAGGACCACGGCATTGGGCGGTTCCTCGGGCTGGAGACGATCGAGGTGGGGGGGACTTCCCGCGAGTTCATGGTCCTCGCCTACCAGGGCGGGGACAAGCTCAAGGTCCCCATCGAGTCCTTCGACCGTGTGCAGAAGTACGCGAGCGCAGAGGGAGCACGCCCGCTGATCGACCGGCTGGGCAGCGGGAGCTGGGACAAGGTCAAGAAGCGCGTCAAGAAGGCGATGCGCGACATGGCGGCGGAGCTGCTCCGGCTCTACGCCGAGAGGAAGGCCCGGCCCGGCCACGCGTTCGCGGGGGAGAGCCCGTGGCAGCGCGAGTTCGAGGAGGCGTTCGAGTACGAGGAGACCCCCGACCAGGCGGCGGCCATCGCCGACGTGGCCGCGGACATGGCGTCCCCCGTCCCCATGGACCGGCTGATCTGCGGCGACGTCGGCTACGGCAAGACGGAGGTGGCCATGCGCGCGGCCATGCGCGCCGTGCTCGACGGCAAGCAGGTCGCCCTGCTCGCCCCCACCACCGTGCTCGCCTTCCAGCACTGGAAGACCTTTCGCAAGCGGTTCGCCCCGTTCCCGGTGACGGTGGACATGCTCTCGCGCTTCCGTACCCCCAGGGAGACGAAGGCGATCCTGGCCGCGCTGCCCAAGGGGGGGGTGGACGTGCTCATCGGCACCCACCGGCTGCTTTCGAAGGACGTGGTCTTCCGCGATCTGGGCCTGCTCGTGATCGACGAGGAGCAGCGCTTCGGGGTGGCGGCCAAGGAGAGGCTGAAGCACCTCAAGACCACCGTGGACTGCCTGACCCTCTCCGCCACCCCGATCCCGCGCACGCTGCAGATGGGCCTCGCCGGCATCCGCGACATGTCCGTGATCGAGACCCCTCCCAAGGATCGCCTCGCCATCGAGACCCGCATCGTGAAGTTCTCGACGGATGTGATCGCGGCCGCCCTCCGCCAGGAGCTGGCCCGGGAGGGCCAGAGCTACTTCGTGCACAACCGGGTGGAGTCGATCTACTCGCTGGCCTCCCTCGTGCAGCGGTTGGTGCCGGAGGCGAGGGTGGGGGTGGCCCACGGCCAGATGCCGGAAGGGGAGCTGGAGAAGTCGATGCTCGGCTTCGTGGAGGGACGCGCGGACGTGCTCGTGGCCACCACCCTCATCGAGAACGGCCTCGACATCCCGCGGGCCAACACGATCGTCATCAACCGCGCGGACCGCTACGGGCTGGCCCAGCTCTACCAGCTGCGCGGACGCGTGGGCCGCTCCGACCGGGCCGCCCACGCCTACCTCCTCGTGCCGCCGGACACCGTGCTCTCCGAGATCGCGCGCAAGCGTCTGGCCGCGATCCGCGAGTTCTCGGACCTGGGAGCCGGCTTCCGCATCGCCGCCCTCGACCTCGAGCTGCGGGGGGCGGGGAACCTCCTGGGCGGCGAGCAGAGCGGGCACATCCAGGCGGTGGGGCTGGACCTGTACGTCAAGCTGCTGGAGCAGACGATCCTCGAGCTCCGCGGCCAGGAGCCCCGCGAAGGCCCGCGCGCCACCCTGCACCTCGGCCTGGAGATGCGCATCCCCGAGTCCTACGTTCCCGAGACCCACCAGCGCCTGGGCCTCTACAAGCGGCTGTCGGAAGTGCGCGTCCCCGCGGAGATCGAAGCCCTGCGCGCGGAGATCCGCGACCGCTTCGGGCCCCTGCCCGCGGAGGTGGACGGCCTTCTCGCCTACGCGGCGCTCCGGCCGCGCGCGGAGGCGGCAAACGTGAGCCAGGTCGACTCGCTGGGCGGCCGCCTGGTGGTGCGCTTCTCCCCCGAGTTCCCGCTCCCCTCGCTCCCCGCGCTCGTGCGCTCCCTGCCCGGCGCGACCCTCACGCCCCAGGCCTTGCACCTGCCCCTGCAGTCGGGCGAGGACGCGGTCGCGGGGCTCGAGTCCCTCCTCGTCCGCCTGGAGCGCGGCCTATAATTCGCGGCAGCGATGTTTCGTCTCGAACGCGCGCTCCTTCCCCTCGCCCTCGCGGGGTCTCTCGCCTGCCGCGAGGGCCCGCCCGCCGACCCCGTGATCCTGGAGCTCGGGGACGACACCGTACGGCGCAGCGATTTTGTGCGTCACCTCGCCGAGGTGGAGGCTCGCGGCGGCGCGCCCCTCGCCCCCGAGGTCAGGCGCAGCCTGCTCGACTCCTTCCTCGAGCAGCGGGTGCTCGTGCTGGAGGCGCGCGCGCGGGGGCTCCTGACCGGGACGGGCACCCCCGCGGATGAGCAGCGGGGCGTGCAGAAGCTCCTCCAGGAGGCCATCACCGAGGTGCGGGTGGGCGACGACGAGGTGGCGGCCTACTTCCGCGATCACCCGGAGGAGTTCCAGCTCGAGGAGCAGGTCACCCTCCGGCAGATCCTGGTGCCGACGCTGAACGAGGCGCGGGACGTGCGCCGGCGCCTGCTCAAGGAGCCGCGCTCGTTCGAGACCCAGGCCCGCAGCGTTTCCCGGAGCCCGGAAGCACCCTTGGGCGGCCTCATGGGCACGTTCACCCGCGGCCAGCTCCCGGCCGAGCTGGAACGGGTGGCCTTCGCCCTCGCCGAGGGAGCGACGAGCGAGATAGTCGAAACCTCGCTCGGGTATCATATTCTTCGTGTCGAGGCCCGGCAGCCGGCCCGCGTTGCCGGCCTCGAGGAGGCGCAGGCGCGCATCCACGCGCGCCTGGTCCGGGAGAAGACGGACCGCAAGATGCGCGAGATCGTCGCCTCCCTCCTCCAGCGGGCCAAGGTGAATCATGCGGCGGCACTCAGCCTTTCTAATCGTCCTTCCTAGCCTCGTCCTCGTCGGGATCGGTCTCGGCGCCTCCGCCACCCGGGCGGAGGTGGTGGAGCGCGTGATCGCCAAGGTGAACGGCGAGATCATCACCCAGAGCGAGTTCCAGGCCCGTCAGATCGCGGCGGCCCAGGCCGCGCGGATCGACACCGACAAGGTCCCCCAGTTCCTGCGCGAGAACAACTCCAAGATCCTGCAGGAGGCGGTGGACGATCTCCTCCTCGTGCAGCGGGCGGACGAGGCCGGTCTGCGCCTGCGCCCCGAGTACATCAAGGAGGTGATCGAGAACATCAAGAAGGAGAACAATATCTCGAGCGACGAGCAGCTCCAGGCCCAGCTCACGCGCGAGGGCATGACCCTCGACGATCTGAAGCGCAACATCGAGCGCTCCATCGTTCGGCGCCAGCTCCTGTCCCGGGAAGTGGAAGGCAAGGTGGCGGTCACGGACGCGGAGGCCAAGGCCGAGTACGACACAAGGAAGGCGGACTTCAGCAAGCCCGCCACCGTGACCCTGCAGGAGATCTACATCAAGGGGGACGGCGGGGGGGAGGTTCTGGCCCGAGAGCTGGTGGTGCGGGCCCGGGGGGGCGAGGATTTCGGGGCCCTGGCCCGGGCCTACTCCGCGGGCGCCACCCGTGCCGCAGGCGGCGACCTCGGCAAGCTCTCCAAGGGCGACCTCAACCCGGCCCTGGAGAAGATCGCCTTCGCCCTGGGCAAGGGCGCCATCTCGGATCCCATCCGCTCCGCCGACGGCTACCGCATCTTCAAGGTCGTGGACAAGACGGAAGCTTCCGTCGTGCCTTTCGAGGAGGCGAAGGCGGATATCAAGCAGCGGCTCATGGCAGAGCGCTGGACGAAGGAATACGAGGCCTACATGGAAGACCTTCGGAAGAAGGCGGTGATCAACCTGATGGTCCGCGAGGCGCCGCTGCAGCTGAGCGGCCCCGTGCCCGAGGGAGTTCCTCTGAACCTCGGAGGCATGGGAGAGCCAGGGACACCGGGCGCGGTCGCTCCGCCGAGCGCCGGCGGATCCGGGGGGGCGGGCGCACCCTCGAGCGACCCGGACGCCGAGATCAGCACCACGGGGCAGGAGCGCCCCGAGCAGGTCGCACCCCCCGCGGCCATCGCCAAGCCCAGCCCCAAGCCTCCGCCGGAGAAGCAGAAGCCGTAGCGGCGGGCGGAGCGCGCGGCAGATGCCGAAGGCGCCACGGGCGAGCCCGGCGGCGCCCACCTTCTTCGCTGACGTCTACACGGTGGTGGCGGCCATCCCCCGAGGGCGCGTGGCGACCTACGGCCAGGTCGCACGCCTGCTCGGCAAGGTCCGCGGGGCGCGAGCGGTGGGCTGGGCCCTGCGCGCCCTTGACGCACGCCGCGAGCCTCGGGTCCCCTGGCACCGCGTGGTGGGGGCGGGCGGCCGCATCTCGTTGCGGGGGGGCGTGGGCCCGATGCTCCAGCGACGGCGCCTGCGCGCCGAGGGCGTGCGCTTCACGAGCGGGCGCGTGGACATGGCCCGCCACGCGTGGATGGTCTGACCGGGAGCCTTCGGCGATCAGAGATAAGCCATCGACGTCCAGGCTGGCGGCAGGAGCACGGCGACACCGGCCGGGGCCGCGCCGTGGTCAGGGAGCGGGGCTGACCGGCGCGGTCTGCGCGCGCGCGCGCCGAAGCTCGAAGAGCGCCTTGGAGCCTTCCCTCGCGAGGAGGCGTGCCCCCCGGGCCTCCAGCGAGAGCCTCACCCGCCGGCCCTTGTTTGGGATCCCCCAGCCCCCTTCGTCCAGGAGCGCGTGGGTGGCCCCCGCCGCCTCGAGCGCCTCCCACGCCCGCTCCGGACTCGCCGCCAGCAGATCCGGCCGCAGGGGCAGATAACCCGCCGGCTGCACCCCGCTGTAGCCGTTCACGAGCCGCCGGCGGTGCTGCAACGAGGGGACCATGGCAAGGAGCTCCGCGGCGTCGAAGTGGATGGGCATCTCGGCCAAGACCGTCCCCTCGGGGAGGGCGGCGATCCGGCGGTAGATCGTGGGGGCCTCCTCACCGAGCAGGGGGCGCAGGACGGGATAGGGCGCGACGGAGTGGACCTCCAGGGGAACCGCGATCACCTCGGCGAGGAAGGCGAGCGCGACCACCGTCGCCCCGGCCCGCGCCCGCAGGACGGCGGCCGCCCCCCGTCCGGCGAGCACGGCCAGGAAGAGCACGAACGGCATCGCGAAGCGCGCGGGCACGCGAACCGCATCGAAGCCCGGCACATGATCGTAGAGGAGGGCGTAAGGTCCCCGGTCCGCCACCACCCGGCCGTGCGCGCGGAGGGTAGGCCCCAGGGACAGAATGGCGGCGAGGAGAGCGGCTCCCAGGAAGAACGCGGTCTCGGAAACGGTGGCGCTTCGCATCGCCCGGCGGGTGCGAGGTGAGAGCGCGAGGAGCGCCGTGGTGATGAGGACGAGCCGGCCCACCGCCGTGGCCAGGCTGCGCTGCGGAGCGAGGGGTGCCAGTATAGGCAGCCGATCGGCGAGGCCGGCCAGCAAGACCAGGGAGGCGAGGAGCTGAGCAAGCAGCGCGACGAGGACGGGGGCGACGAGAAGGCGTCGCCGGGCCGTCAGGGGCGGCACCGGCGCGGGGAGCACGCCCTGGGCCCACGCACGTCGTAAGCTCACGGCTACCGCCGCCCCCGCCAGGAGAAGGGGCACCAGGCCGGGGAAGAGCGCCCCCTCGGGAAGCGGGAAAGTATCGAGGAGCCGTCCCCATAGCCGGAGCTCCTCGGGGGCGGTCAGATAGGAATGAACGTCCGCCGAGAACCGCTCGACTTCGTCGCGTCCCCGGAGCAGCACGCCCCGCCCGCGGATTTCGGCGTAGGGCAACAGGAAGGGGAGGATCGCCACCGCCGTCATGATCCCCGCCAGCGCGAGACCGGCCAGGCGTCGACGGTCGGCCACGCGCCCCTGACGGTGGAGCTCGAACAGCGCGTAGAGCGCAGCGAAAGGCGTGAAGAAGGCGAGGTGGTAGCCGCAGGAGAGGCCCTGGGCTACGAGGGCGAGCACGGCTCCCGCCAGGGGAGCCGGCCGCCCGCTGCTCACGAACCGTCGAAGTCCCAGCAGAGCGAACGGGGCCCACTGGGAGGACAGGACCTGGAGGTGAGCGGTCTGGTCGAAGCGATACGGCGAGAAGCCGTAGCAGAGACCAGCCAGGAAGGCGGCGGGGGCATGGCCGGTCAACTCCCGGACGAAGAGGAATGCACCGAGAGCCGAGAGGACGAAGGAGGAGAGGAAGAGCAGGTTGTGAGCGAAGACGGCGTTGCCGGTCAAGGCGTAGACGGGCAGGGCCTGTAGCGTGGGGACGACGAGGTGCTCCGAGAAGGCCAGGCTCAGGGGCTCGGGATGGAAGATCTTCGCATCCCAGAAGCTCGTGGTCGCGTGGCCCGCGGCCGCCTCGAGCAGCCACTGTGCATTGCGGGCCAGGATCCACGCGTTGAGGACCGGGTCGCCGAGGTCGCTGGGCAGCGTCGAACCGAGGCCGGCCACGACCGGCCATGTCGAAGCCAGCGTGATCGCCGTGTAGGCGAGCGCAGCTCCGGAGGCACCGGGACGAGAGTGCAGGTCGGTCGTCATGCCTACCGACGTTGTCCTCTAGACCAGCCCGACTCGGGGGATCTTCAGGCGCTCGCGCGCCCGCTGCCGCACGAGCCGGGAGACGGCCTGCTCCAGGGAGGCGGGATCCACGCGCCCGCGCTGCCGCTCCGCCGAGCGGGCGGCTTCGGCGCGGACCGCCGCCGCGTCCTCCGGGGTGAGGGCCTCGAGGGCGGAGGCCTCGACCTCCGCGTCGATCTCCCGCAGCTTGCCCCGCAGGTACTCCCAGTTCGGCTTCGCCGCCACCGCCACCAGGTCCTGGACCTCCCCCACCTTGACCAGGGGCAGGGCGAAGCACTTGCGTGGCAGCTCGAGCAGCCGCTCCCGCAGGGCCCCCAGGGTTTCCTGCAGGTCCAGGATCGAGGTGCGCTCCCCCTCCACTCCCGCGCGGCGGGACGAGGGGGGCGCGAGCTCCTCCACGCGGCGCCGACAGTAGGCGAGGGATGAGGTGCCGGGCTCGGCCTCGAAGGCCTGATCCACTCCCACGAGCACGGTGGCGAGGGAGATCCCCGCCTGGAACCAGCTCTTGGCCAGCGCGAAGTCGCGCGGGGAGAGGGCCTGGTCCTGGCCGCGCCGGGCGCGGAAGGACGCCTCGATGGCTTCCACGTAGGCGGTGAGCCCTTCGTCCCCGGGGGGCGTGTCGCTCACATCGGCACCACGTCGAACTGCTCCTGGTGGAGGAGGGGATCGCCTTGCACCGCGATGTCGTGCGCGACGAGGGCCGCGAGGTCGGTCATCACCGCCGCCTCCTCCCCGGCCAGCGCGCGCGCCACGTCGGGGTTCACCCGGAGCACGAGCTTCTGCCCCCGGACGTCCAGCGCGAGCTTCTTCACTTCCTCGTAGATCTCGGAGCACACGGTGGAGACGCTCTTGATCATCCCGCTGCCCGTGCAGTAGGGGCAGGCCTGGCAGAGCAGCCGCTCCAGAGACTGCTTGACCCGCTTGCGCGTGAGAATCACGAGCCCGAACTCGTTCACGGAGAGGACCTTGGTCGGGGAGCGGTCGCGCCGGAGCTCCTGCTCGAGAGCGGCGAGCACGGCCTTGCGGCTCCGCCGCTCTTCCATGTCGATGAAGTCGACGACGATGATGCCTCCGAGGTCGCGCAGGCGGATCTGGCGGACGATCTCGCGCACCGCGTCCAGGTTGGCCTTGAGGAGCGTATCCTCCAGGTCCTTCTTGCCCACGAACCGGCCGGTGTTCACGTCGATGGCGACGAGGGCTTCCGTCTGGTTGATCACGATGTACCCGCCCCCGGGGAGCCAGACCTTGGGCCGGAGCGCGCGCTCCAGCTCGGGGGAGACCCCGAACTCGTCGAGGATCGGCAGGGGGCCGTTGTGCAGGCGCACCCGCGGGGCGAGGTCGGGCAGGAGCTCGCGCACCAGCTCGAGCGTGCGCTCGAACTCCTTCTGGGTGTCGAGGCGAATCGAGGCGACGTCGTCGGAGAGGAGGTCGCGGATCAGACGGTGCACGAGCGAGGGCTCGCGGTAGAGCAGCGCGGGGGCGGGCTGACGGGTGGCGAGGGCCCGCGCCTCGTCCCAGGTGCGGGTCAGGTAGTGGCCGTCGCGCAGGAAGTCCTCGCGGCTGCGGGCCCGGCCCGCGGTGCGGGCGATGAGGCCGCCCCCGCCCCGCTCCGCCCGGACCTCCTTGAGGATGGTCTTCAGGCGCCGGCGCTCCTCGTCGTCCGTGATCTTGCGGGAGACGCCCACGTGCTCCACGGTGGGCATGAGCACGAGGTAGCGCCCGGGCAGCGAGACGTGGGAGGTGATGCGTGCCCCCTTCTGTCCCAGCGGCTCCTTCAGGACCTGCACGACGAGCTCCTCGCCTTCGCGCAGGCGGTCTTCGATGGGCGCGCTGCGGGCGGCCTCCTGCTCCTCGGGGGAGAGCAGGTTCTCGGGGAGCTCCTCGAAGACGTCGGCCACGTGCAGGAACGCGTCGCGCTCCTGGCCGATGTCCACGAACGCGGACTGCATGCCGGGCAGGACCCGGGTCACGCGCCCCTTGTAGACGCTGCCTACGATGCCCCGGTGGGCCTCGCGCTCGATGAACAGCTCGCAGACGACGCCATCCTCAAGGAGAGCGACCCTCGTCTCCTGGGGGGTGGTGCTGACGATCAGTTCCCTGGTCATGGAAGGTCCCTTCCATGAGCCGCGCTCCGGGCGGGGAGCCCTCGTCGGTCCTCGCGGACCGGGAAAGGAGCGCGCGGAAAGGCAAGGGCCGATCCCGCGCGGAAGGCGGCTCGTTGAGGGCCCGCCGCGGCCGGCGCGCGGCGGCGGCGGAGCCCGGAGGCGGCGCGGAGCGCCGCAGAGAGGGGGAGATGAGGCGCGGATCAGTTCGCGAAGCGCCGCATCCGGACATTCAGGATGAGACCCACGGCGATGAGGGAACCGAGAATGGAAGAGCCGCCGTAACTCATGAGGGGCAGGGGCAGGCCTTTCACGGGCACGAGCCCCGCCACCATGGCGACATTGTACACGACCTGAAAGGCGAAGGTCGCCGCGATACCCGCGACCAGGAAGGCCCCCACGCGGTCCCGCGCGAGCTGCGCGGTCTCCAGCATGCGCCAAAGCAGGAGCAGGTAGAGGCCGAGCACCGTCACCACCCCCAGAAACCCGAGCTCTTCCGCGAGCACCGAGAACACGAAATCGGTGTGGCGCGCGGGGAGGTAGCCGAGCTGGGCCTGGCTCCCCTGCTTCCAGCCCTTGCCGAGAAGGCCACCCGAGCCCACCGCGATCTGGGACTGGATCTTCTGGTAGCCGGCGCCCTGGGGATCGAGAGAGGGGTCGAGGAAGGTGTACACGCGCTTCTTCTGGTAGTCCTGCAGGCTCGGCCAGGCCACCGCCACCGCCACCAGGGCCACCACGAGAAGGGCGGCCACCGCGCGCATGCGGAGGCCCGCGAGGTAGGCGACGACGAGGAAGAGCGGGATGAGACAGGCCGCCGTCCCCAGGTCGGGCTCGCGGGCGATGAGCAGGGCGAGGAGGCCCACCGCCGCCCCCGGAGCGAGCACGTCGCGCAGCCCGAGGGTCTCCATGCGCGACTCCGAGAAGATCTTGGCCACGAGGAGGGCGGCCACGATCTTGGCGAGCTCGCTGGGCTGGACCTGGAAGCCGCCGATGAGGATCCAGCGCCGCGTCCCCGCGATCACCGGGGAGAAGCGCAGCACGTAGAGGAGGGCGATCACGGCCATGCCGTAGAAGAGGACGGCCCGGTCGGCGAGGCGGCGGTAGTCGACGAGGAGCGTGAGGAGGAGGGCGACGAGCGCCGCTCCCAGCAGGTAGAGCTGCTTAAGGTAGAGAGCGGTGTTCCGTCCCGAGTGCGTCGCGGAATGGATGGTGAAGACCCCGATGGCGGCGAGGAGGAGCGCGCTCAGGAGGAGCGCCCAGTCGATGTTGAAGAGAAGACGGCGGTCGATGGCCATGAGCGAAGGTCAGTCCAGGGCGGTTTCGGTGTCGGTGATCCCGACCTCGCCCGGAGCGGTGCCGGGGAGCCCGAAGAAGGCGGCCAGGATCTCGCGGGCCACGGGCGCGGCGCCCTCCCCGCCGCTGCCCGCGTGCTCCACGAGCACGGCGAGGGCGATGCGCGCCTTCTGCGCGGGGGCAAAGGCCACGAACCAGCCGTGGGGGATGATGGCTATCGAGGTCGGAGACTTCTCGAGGCGGGCCTTGCCCACCACCTGGGCTGTGCCCGTCTTGCCGCACACCGTGATCCCGGGGAGGCGCGCCCGCCAGCCGGTGCCCCCCTCCACCACCGCCTGCAGCCCCGAGCGGACCACCTCGAGGGTAGCGGGCTTGAAGCCCAGGTCCTCCGGCGGCTCGGCGGCGACCGTCTCCCCTCCGATCTTCAGGACCAGGTGAGGACGGACGAGATACCCTCCGTTGGCGATGGCGGAGATCACGCGGGCCATCTGCAGAGGCGTCACGCTCACCTGCCCCTGGCCGATCGCCACCGAGATCGTCTCCCCCCCGAACCACTGGACCTTCTGGGTGCGCAGCTTCCACTCCGGGCTGGGCATGAGTCCGCTCACCTCGTGGGGCAGGTCGACCCCGGTGGCGGAGCCCAGGCCCAGGCGCTTCGCGTAGGCGGCGATGCGCGAGATCTCGAGGGCCTTGCCCAGCTGGTAGAAGAAGACGTTGCAGGACTGCGCGAGTGCCTGGTGCACGTTCACCACGCCGTGGCCGCCGGGCCGGTTGCAGCGGAAGACCGTCCCGTAGATCGAGAGGTAGCCGGGGCAGTAGTGGGTGGTGGTGGGCGTGATCACCCCCTCCTCGAGCGCGGCGGTGGCCATCACGATCTTGAACGTGCTGCCCGGCGCGTACTGGCCCTGGATGACGCGGTTCATGAGCGGCGTGTCCGGGTCGCGCGCCAGCTTCCCCCAGAGGACGGGATCGATGCCGGTGGTGAACTGGTTCGGGTCGTAGGCGGGGGTCGAGGTCATGGCCAGGATCTCCCCGGTCTGGGGATCGAGGGCGATAGCACTCCCCGCGCGTCCCCGGAAGGCCCGGTCCATCGCCTCCTGCAGCCGGCTGTCGAGGGTGAGGGTCAGGCTCGGTCCCTCCTTGGGGGCCTTGCGCTCCGCCTCCGCCTCCTCCAGGCCGCGGCTGTTCACGATCACGCGCCGATAGCCGTCCTCGCCCATGAGCCGGCGGTTGTATTGCGACTCGAGGCCGGCCTGCCCCACCAGGGCCCCGGGCTCCAGGCCCTCGAACTCCGGGAGCTGGAGCTGCCTCTCGGAGATCTCGCCCACCCGGCCGAGGGTGTGGGCGGCGGCGGCGGCGAGCGGGTAGGAACGCAGGGGCACCACCTCCACGCTGACCTCGCGGAGCTCGAACCGCCGGGCCTCGAGGGCGGCGACGTCGGAGAGGGGCGCGTCCGTCTTCACCACCGGGGGACGAAAGAAGGTGCGTCGGGCCAGACGCTCCCGGATCTGGGCCTCCCCCACGCCCAGGGTCCGGGCCAGGCGGATCACCACCGCATCGAGGTTCTCTGCGTGCTCGGGGTTCAGGAGCACGTTGAAGGATGGCCGGTTCTCCACGAGCACACGGCCGTCGCGGTCGAGGAGAGCGCCGCGGGGGGCGGCCAAGGACACGGCGCGGCTGCGGTTGTTTTCGGCCAGGGTTCGAAAATACCGGCCGCGCACCACCTGGAGATTCCAGAACTGGATGACGAGGAGCACGAAGAGCCCGACCACGAGAGACTGCACGACCGCGAGACGGCTCTGAACGTTGCGGAGGTCTTCGTAGATCCTCACCTCCCGGTCCCCCTCATTCCGACAGCGTCCGCGGCCAGCGCCGGTCGATGAGCTCGTAGAGCGCGGTGCCCAGGGCCGCATTGACGGTGGCCCGGGAGAGGAGCGCCCCCGGGGAGAGGTCTGGCACCGGGATGTCGAACACGGAGGCCAGCCACTGGAAGAGGACGGCATCGCCGACGGAGGCCACGAGCAGGACGAGGGCCCGCGCCCCCGGCCCCACGAGCAGGAAGTGGCCAGCCGCCACCCCCACCCCAAATCCTACGACCAGCTTGACCAGGGCGGACAGGCCCATGACCGGACCCCCGAAATGCACATCCTGTACCCAGCCGGCGGCGAGCCCCGCGAGCATCCCCTGGGTCTCGCCTCCCACCAGGGCACAATAGACGAACACGATCAGGAAGGGGTCGAACACGCGGGCCTGCCCCGGAAGGAGCCGGCTCAGCATGGTCTCCAGGAGGAGGGCGATCACGATGGCGAGAGCGATCCAGAACGTCCTCATCGCACCGACTGGTCGAGGGCCAGGGAGGGCTTCACCCCCTTCACGACCAGGACCTCCTCGACCTGGTCGAACCGCGCCGACGGCTCCACCAGGATCTCCTTGAAGAGCCCGGTGCCCCGGCTCACGGAGCGCACCCGTCCCACCACCAGGCCTTTCGGGTAGATCCGGTCGAGACCCGAGGTCACCACCACGTCGCCCGCGGCCACGTCCGTCATCTCCGGAACGTACTTCATGACGAGGTCGGAGGCGACCGCCCCCTCCACTCCCACCTGGCCGGAGACGATGCCGCTGACCCGGCTGCGCTCGATCATCACCCCCGCTCCGCTCTGGCTGTCGAGGAGGAGCTGCACCTTGGCCGCATGCACGCCGCGCTCGATCACGCGGCCCAGCACCCCGGTAGGGCTCAGCACCGGGGCCTCCAGCTCCACGCCGTCCGCGCGGCCCTTGTCGATGGTGAGCGTGCGGTACCAGGGCAGCCCATCCCGGCTCACCACCTCCGCCGCCACCGTCTGCAGGGGAAGGATCTCGCGCAGGTCGAGGATCTCGCGCAGCCGTTCCGACTCCCGGGCCTGGTGCTGCCGCTCCTGGAGAAGGAGCTCCAGGTACTGCACGCGTTCCTCGAGGCGCTGGCTCTCCGCGTGGGCGCCGCGCAGGTCCACGTAGCCGCGCCAGGCGCCCTTCATCCCGCGCACCACCGCTCCCACCGCGTTTTGAAGAGGCGACAAGAGGGAAAAGAGCCCGCGCTGCAGGAGGGAGGCGCCGCCCCCGCCGTCCACCTGGTTGCTGATCACGGCGAGGTGGGTGAGGACGAGGACGACGAGGAGGAAGCGGCTCCGGCGGGCGTCGAGGATGGCGGCCAAGAGAGGTACCTCTAGTCCAGGCTGATCTTCCTCAAGAGCTCGAAGTCGGAGAGCATCTTGCCCGTTCCGAGCACGACCGAGCTCAGGGGATCCTCCGCCACCGACACGGGCAGGCCCGTCTCTTCACGCAGGAGCCGGTCGAGGTTCTTCAGGAGCGACCCTCCCCCGGTGAGCACGATGCCGCGGTCCACGATGTCGGCGCTGAGCTCGGGGGGCGTGCGCTCCAGGGCCACCCGTACCGCGTTCACGATGAGGCTGATGGGCTCGGAGAGGGCCTCGCGGATCTCCGCGTCGGTGATGGTGAGGGTCTTGGGGATCCCCTCGATGAGGTCGCGGCCCTTGATCTCCATGGTCAGGGGCTCGTCCAGGGGGTAGGCGCTGCCGATCTCCAGCTTGATCTGCTCGGAGGTGCGCTCGCCGATGAGCAGGTTGTACTTCTTCTTGATGTACTGGATGATCGCCTCGTCCATCTCGTTGCCCGCCACCCGCACCGACTTGCTGTACACGATCCCGGCGAGGGAGATGACGGCGATGTCGGTCGTCCCGCCCCCGATGTCCACCACCATGTTGCCCGAGGGCTCGGTGATGGGCAGGCCCGCCCCGATGGCCGCGGCCATGGCCTGGTCCACGAGGTAGACCTCGGAGGCCTTGGCCTTGAGCGCGGAGTCCTTGACCGCGCGCTTCTCCACCTGCGTCACCTCGGACGGGATGCCGATGATGATGCGGGGACGCACCAGCGTATTGCGGTTGTGGGCGCGCCGGATGAAGTGGCTGAGCATCTTCTCCGTGATCTCGAAGTCCGCGATCACCCCGTCCTTCATCGGACGGATGGCCACGATGTTGCCGGGGGTGCGGCCCAGCATGTCCTTGGCGTCCTTGCCCACCGCCTCCACCTTCCCGGTGACGCGGTTGACGGCCACGATGCTGGGCTCGGAGACGACGACCCCCTTGCCCTTGGCGTAGACGAGGGTGTTGGCGGTGCCGAGGTCGATGGCGAGGTCGCTCGACAGGAAGCTCAGGTTGAAGAAGGAACGCAGGTTCATGAAGTCCTTAGCACTCCAGCGAGAAAAGAAGGTACTGCTCTGAAGGGGTGAGAGCCTCGCGCTCGCCGCGGGCGACGAGGCAGGAAAGCGTATCGAAAAATGCGACGAGCGCGAGGTGTCAAACCGCCACCTCGATGCCGTTCTTGTCCCGCTCCTTGACCCGGTACATGGCCTGGTCGGCCTTCTGGATGAGCCCCTCGGGGGTGAGCGCGTGGTCGGGGTAGGAGGCGATGCCGAAGGATGCGGAGATCCGCGCGGCCAGGCCCTGCCCCTGGAGGAAGCCGTGCTCCTCGATGGCCTTCCGGAGCCGCTCTGCGATGACGAGCGCGCCCGAAGCCGGCGTCTCGGGGAGGACGACCACGAACTCGTCACCCCCGTAGCGGGCGAGGATGTCGGACTCGCGCACGGCGAGGGCGAGGATGGAGCCCACTTCGGCCAGCGTCCCCGAGCCCGCGAGGTGGCCGTACTGGTCGTTGATCCCCTTGAAGCCGTCCAGGTCCAGGAAGATCACGGAGAGGGGGATGCCGTGGCGCTTGCAGCGCTTGATCTCGCGGCTGATATACAGGTTCAGGTAGCGGGAGTTGAAGAGCTTGGTCAGGTCGTCGGTGATGGTGAGCTGCTCCGTGCGCTGGAAGAGGATCGCGTTCTCGATGGCGATGGCGCAGGGCTCGACCAGCGTGAGCAGGATCTCGAGGTCGCTGGGGGTGAAGCGGCCCCCCACCCGGTTGATGATCTCCACCACCCCGATCGTCCGCCCGCGCGAGATGAGGGGGGCGCAGAGGATGGAGCGGGTCTGGAACTGGGTCTTGCTGTCGAAGCGGGGGGCGAAGCGAGGGTCCTTGGCGGTGTCGTTCACGATGGCGGGCTTGCCCGTCTGGGCCACCCAACCCGCCACCCCCTCCCCCATCTTGATGCGGAAGGCGGAGACGTCCTTGCCCTTGGCCCCCAGCGCGAGCTCGAAGGCGAGCTCCTGCTTCTCCTCGTCGACCATGAGCATGGACCACGCCTCCGAAGGGATGAGCTGCTGGATCTTCTCCATGATCAGCTCGATCACCTTGCGGGGCTCCAGGATCGAGTTGGCGGTCTTGACGATGTCGGTCAGGATGGCCAGGCGCTTCGTGGTCTTCCGGAGGGTGAGGCTCATGTCGCGCCCGTGCCGTCCGCGATCCCCGGATCGAGCCGTCTCGACGTGGGCGAGGACGGACTCCGGCGCGGGGTCCGAGGGACCCCACGCTTCGAGGAGGAAGTCGAATCCCGCCCGCGCCGCCCGGCGCAGGAGCGCGGGCGAGGGCCGGACCAGGATCGCCCCCACCGGCTTCCCGGGAAGCGCCTTGCGCACGCCGCGCAGGAGGGCGGGCCGGAAGCGGCTCCCGCACTCCAGGAGGGCGGCATCGAAGCGGCGGCGGTCGAAGGCGGGCGGATCTTCCCCGGGGGAGGCGAGGAACTCGTACCGGAGCTTGCCCCCGCCCTTGAGCCGCCGCTTCAGGGAGGGCTCGGCGAAAACGACAACCCGCGCCACCTTTCGCCTCAGTAGGAGACGACGAACGGGCGCCTCTGGGTGTTGACGCCTCCGCTCAGCCCCGTGGCGCGGATCACCACCACCGGGGCGCTCCCGGCTCGAGGGTGATGAACTCGTTGAAGGTCCCGTCCGAGGCCACGTCGATGCGCTGCCCGTTCACGGTCAGGGAGGCGCCGGGCTCGGTCTGTCCCTTGACCTGGAGGATGTTGCCGCGGGCCTCCAGGGTCTCGAGGGTGAGGCGCGGAGGGGGGGCCGCGGAGGCCACGGCCGTGGGCTTGGTCACGCGGAAGGTCGCGAACTCGGAGAAGCTGCCCTCCACCCCGTCCTTGTCCACCGCCGCCACCTTCCAGTAGTAGGTCCCGACGTCGAGGCCGCGCAGCTCCATGGAGGCGCTCTTCCACTCGCGGCGGTCCACGACCGGGCGGCCGAAGTTGGGGTTGTAGTCGAGCATGACGTGGTAGGTCGCCGCGGTCACCGGCCGCCAGGCCAGGAGGGTGGTGGAGCGCGCGGGATCCACGTAGGCGATCTCCGCCTGGTGAGGAGGGGCGAGGAGGACGGGGACGTCGGGCAGGACGATCTTGGGACCGGCCTTGCCCTCGTTCGTGACCTTGATCGCCTCGTTCTGACCGCAGACTGGATCCTCTCCCCGCGTCTTGGTCTCCGCCCCCACCTGGCCACGGAAGACCTTGATCCCGGTGTCGCCGCCCTCGGCCACGAAGATGTTGCCGGCGCTCTCCTCACCCGCCGTGGTGTTGACGGTGGGGGTGCGGATGGTGGTGGTGGCGCCGGGCACGTTGCGGGGGGCGGTCTGGAAGTTGGCCTCCCCCGAGCTGATCATGAGCGCGACCTGCCGGGAGCGAGAGGTGGGGTTGTCCGTGCCCTCCTCGATCGTGATGAGGCTGTCGGGGCGCACGTGGAAGACGTCGCCGTTGAAGAACCGGATCTCGGCGGCGGCGCCCGGGTCCGTCCTCACCAGGTCGAGCTTGCTCAGGATCATGCTCTGGTCCGCGTTGACCCACATCAGCGTGCCGGCCCGCTTGACCTTCACGCTGCCCTCGAGCGCGGCGAAGCGCGCCGTGGTGACCGCGACGGGTGCGGTGTCGGGAGGGGCCTTGGGGGCGTACTTGCTGAAGTAGTAGTAGCCCGCGCTGCGCGGCCAGGCCGATGACGACGGCGGCGACGATGTAGATCGTCCGGTACGAGACCGTGAACCACTCGATGAGATCGTCCCGGGATCTCTGGGGCTTCTTGTCGGCCGTCATTGTCTTCTAGGTCACCGGCCTCGCAACGCCCCCCGGGAGGGGCTGCCCGCTCCGCAAAATCCCTTAGCCCAAGCGACTTAAAGGGACCTATGAGTATAGTCGAAAGCGCCGGGGGCGCGCAAAGGTGCGAACCCGGGTCGGGCCCCGGTTGCGGGCCGGGCGCGCGGGGAATAGAATCAGGGGTTTCGGGGAGGCATACACGGACACACCATGGCCCTAGCCGTGATGCGCCGGCACAAGCGCTGGCTCTACGTCTTTCTCTGGCTCGTGATCGCCGCCTTCATCATCCTCTACATCCCGGCCTTCCAGGGGTCCACGGGGGCGGGGACCCCCGGGGAAGTCCTGGCCAGGGTGGGAGGACTGCCGATCACCGTCGGGGAGTACCAGAGCAGCTACCGTCGCCAGCGTCCAGTTCTACCAGCAGATCTACCAGGGTCGGCTGGACGCGGCGGGCTTGCGCCGCATGGGGCTCGAGCGGCAGACCTTCGACTCCCTGGTCGAGGAGAAGCTGGTCACGCTGGAGGCCGAGCGGGTGGGCCTCTCCGTGTCCGACGACTCCCTGGCCCGCGCCATCGCCACCGCATCCGCGCTTCCAGCGCGAACGGTCGCTATGTAGGCGCGGTCGAGATCAAGCGACTGCTCGAGATGCAGGGAATCACCGAGGCCGAGTTCGAAAGGGGTGATACGTCAACGCCTCCTGCGGGAGAGCCTGGAAGGCCTGGTCACGGACTCGGTGAGCGTCTCCGATGCCGAGGTGGAGAAGGAGTTCCGCCGCCGCAACGAGCAGGTCAAGGCCGAGTACGTCCTCGTGGATGCCGCCCGCTACCGGACGCAGGTGACGGTCGGCGACGACGACGTGAAGGTGCGCTTCGACAAGGAGCGCGAGAGCTACCGGATCCCCGAGAAGCGTGTGCTCTCCTACATCCTCCTCGACCCGGAGACGCTGCGGCCGCGGGTCACCGTGACCGACCGCGAGATCGAGGCCTACTACCGGGAGCATCCGCGACGAGTTCCGGCAGGAGGCCGAGGTCTGTGCCAGCCACGTGCTGGTCAAGGTCAAGGCTTCCCCGGACGCGAAGGACGGGCATCCGGAGGCGGAGGCGAAGAGCCTGGCCGAGAAGGTCCTGGCGGAGGCGCGGGGCGGGGCCGATTTCGGAGCACTCGCGCGGAAGTCCTCGGAGGACAAGGGCTCCGCGGCGAGCGGGGGCGACCTCGGCTGCTTCCCCCGCGGGCGCATGGTGCCCGAGTTCGACGAGGCCGTCTTCGCCATGGAGGCGGGGACGATCTCGGACCTGGTCAAGACCAACTTCGGGTACCACGTCATCCGGGTGGCTTCGGTGAAGGAAGAGGGGACGCTCCCCCTGGCCGCGGTGAAGGAGCGCATCCGGCAGATGGTGACGATGGAGAAGGTGGAGGCGCTGGCCGCGCAGAAGGCGGAAGCCCTCGCCAACCTCCTGGGGAAGGGACGCAAGCTCGAAGACGCCGCGAAGGAAGCAGGGCCTCACCGTGCAGAAGAGCGGAGCCTTCACCCGGGGCGATCCCCCGCCGTCGCTCAACTCCCCCACCCTCGTCGCGCGGACTTTCGAGATGAAGGTCGGCGACGTCGAGAAGGAGCGCTTCTCGCTTCCCCGGGGGGCGGCCTTCATCGCCCTCGCCGAGATACAGCCCTCCCGCCTGCCCGAGCTCAAGGACGTACAGGACAAGATCAGGGCCGAGCTCGTCCAGGCGCGGGCCATGGAGAAGGCGAAGAGTGTCGCCGCCGAGGTGAGGGCGCGCGCGGCGACGATGAGCCTGGACAAGGCCGCCGCCGCCCTCGGTCTCCTCCGCAAGGAAACGCCGGCCCTCACCGGTCGCGAGCAGCCCCTGGGCGACCTGGGGACGAGCGCGGCCCTGGACGACGTGGCCTTCTCGCTTCCCGAGAAGACCCTGTCCGACCCCGTGCCGGTGCCCGCCGGCTACGCGGTGCTGCGCATCCTCGAGAAGAAGGCCTTCGACCCCGCGGAGTTCGCCAAGCAGAAGGCCCCGATCGCCGCTTCGCTGCGACAGCAGAAGAAGAGCGAGCTCTTCCAGGCCTACATGAGCATGGCCCGGGAGCGCTTCACGATCGACCGCCAGGCCGAGGCCTTCAAGCGGGTGGTGATGAGCCAGGGGCGCTAGCGGGCGCTACAATAACGGCCATGCACGTCGAGGTGCGCGAGAAGTCGGGAGTCGTGATCGTGGATCTGAAGGGCAAGCTCACCGCGGGGCTGGGCGACCAGATCCTGCGCGAGAGCATCGACGAGCTCTTGGCCGAGGGCAGGAAGAAGATCCTCCTCAACCTCTCGGACGTCTCCTTCGTCGACAGCGCGGGGGTGGGCGAGCTCGTAGCGGGATTGCGCACGGCCAAGCGGTTCGGGGCGGCCCTGAAGCTGCTCAACGCCTCCGAGCGCGTCCAGGCGACGCTCTACATGGCGCGGCTCCTGCCCATCTTCGAGATGTACGGCGACGAGACGGAGGCGGTCGGCGACCTTCGGCGTGATCCCGGGCCGCGGGCCCGGGCACCGTCCACTACGGTGCTCGTCACTCGTCTTCGCGGACGAGCCTCACGGCGATCGGCTCCACGCTCGTGACCTTGAGCTCCATCGAGCACTCCGGGCAGTTGATGGTCTCCCCCACGTCCAGCTCGTAGCCGTCCAGCTCCAGGTCCGACTCACACTCCGGGCAGCGCGTCATAGATTGGCGTCCTCGCTTCGCCTCAAATCCTATCGCCTTCGGGTCACCACGTAACGGGCCAGGTCGCGCAGGGGCTGGGCCCGCGGACCGAAGCCGGTGAGCGCCTCCTGGCTCGCCACGATCAGCTCCTCCGCGAGGGCCCGCGCCCCCTCGACGCCAGAGAACGACACGAAGGTCGTCTTCTTGAGATCCTTCCCGACGTCCTTTCCGGCCTCCCCCGTCATCCCCGTGACGTCGATCAGGTCGTCGACGATCTGGAAGGCGAGGCCCAGGTTCTTCGCGTAGGCCACGACGGCCGCCCGCTCCGTGGGTCGGGCCCGCGCGGCCAGTGCCCCCAGGTCGGCGGAGGCCATGAAGAGGGCCCCGGTCTTCCGGCTGTGGATGAACTCGAGGGTCGGGAAATCGATCGCCTGGTCGGTCATGGCCAGATCCTGGGCCTGGCCCGCGATCATTCCGTCCAGGCCGATGGCCCGAGCCAGCTCCCCCGCGATGCGCGGTCCGGGTGGCGGCGTCGGGCCCGCCGGGCCAGCCCTCGGCCAGGATCTCGAAGGCGCGGTTCTGGAGGGCGAACGCGGCGAGGATGGCGTTGGCCTCGCCGTGGACCACGTGGCTGGCCGGCCGCCCGCGGCGGGTCTCCGCGTCGTCCATGCAGGGAAGATCGTCGAGGATGAGGCTCGCGGTGTGAACCATCTCGATGGCGCAGCCCGCGGGCAGCACACCCTCGGGATCTCCGCGCAGGATCGTCGGCCACGAGCAGGGCCAGGATCGGGCGCAGGCGCTTGGCGGGGGCGAAGAGGCTGTCTTCGATGGCGGCGGCGACCGGGGGCGATCGGCCCGTGGGAGACAGCCGGCGCAGCGTAGCCTCGACCTGCCGGTGCCGCTCCGCGAGCGTCCGTTCGAGGGCTTCGAACTCGGCGACGACAGGCTCGGCCACGGCGGGAGAGGCTAGCCCAGTTCCTTCACGGCCGCGAGCACCTTCTCCGCATGGCCGTCCACCTTGACCCGCGGGAAGACCTTGCGCACGACGCCCTCGGCGTCGATCACGAACGTGGACCGGATCATGCCCGTGACCTTCTTGCCGTACATCACCTTCTCGCCCCAGGCCCCGTACTTCTTCGCCACCGTCTTGTCGGGGTCGGAGAGGAGCGGGAAGTTCAGCTTGTGCTCCTTGCCGGAACTTGTCGTGGGAGCCCAGGGAGTCCGGGCTCACCCCCAGGACCACCGCCCCCGCCTTCTTGAGGGGAGCCTGGGTGTCCCGGAACTCGCAGGCCTCTCGCGTGCAGCCCGGCGTCATGTCCCGGGGATAGAAGTAGAGGACGACGGTCTTCCCCCGCAGGGCGGCGAGGGCGACCTCGCCGCCTTCGCTGCTCGTCGAGCGTGAAGTCCGGTGCGGGCTTGCTCCTTCCTTGACCATCGCATGGCCTCCTCCTCGATCGACCTTCGTTGCCATCTTACCGCTGCGTTCCTCGCGGCGCGGCGGTTTGGCGATAGACTGGCCGCGCCATGGACTATCGCGAGGCCGGCGTCGACATCGACGCCGCGGACGAGGCCAAGGGGCGCATCAAGGCCCTGGCCCGGGGCACCTTCAACCCCGCCGTCCTCTCCGAGATCGGGTCCTTCGGCGGCGATGTTCCGCCCCGACTTCTCCCGCTACGCGGAGCCGGTGCTCGTGGCCTCCACCGACGGGGTGGGGACGAAGATCCAGGTCGCCCGCGCCGCCGGGGTGCACGACACCGTGGGCTACGACCTCGTGGCCCACTGCGTGAACGACATCCTCGTGCAGGGCGCGATGCCCGCTCTTCTTCCTCGACTACATCGCCCTCGGCAAGATGGACCCGGTGCGGGTCGAGCAGATCGTGGCCGGGTTCGCGCGCGGCTGCGCGGAGTTCGGCTGCCCCCTCATCGGCGGCGAGACGGCGGAGATGCCGGGGACCTACGCCCCCGACGACTACGATCTCGCCGGCTTCATCGTGGGAGTGGTCGATCGGAAGAAGGCCTTCCCGCTCGAGCGTGCGGGAGGGCGACGTCCTCATCGGGCTTCCCTCCGCCGGGCCTCCACACGAACGGCTACTCCCTCGCCCGCAAGGTCCTGTTCGAGGGGCTGGGCCTCCGCGTCGACACCCACGTGCCCGAGCTCGGGACCACCGTGGGCGAGGCGCTGCTCGCTCCCCACCGCGCGCTACCTCGCCGCGCTCGAGCCGCTCATCGAGCGCGGCAAGGTCCGCGCGCTCTCGCCACATCACCGGCGGCGGCTTCCCCGGCAACATTCCGCGCGTCCTCCCCGACGGCCTCGGGGCGCGGGTGCGCCGCGGCTCCTGGGAGGTCCCCGCCCTCTTCCGCCTGATCCAGAAGGGCGGCGCCGTCCCGCGACGACGAGATGTTCCGGACCTTCAACATGGGGATCGGCATGGTGGTGGTCGTGCGCGCCCGAGGACCTGCACGAAGTCGAGCACTCCCTGGAGCGGCGCGGCGAGACGAGCTTCGTCATCGGCTCCGTCGTCCGCGGGTCGGGCGTCGTCTTCGAGTGACGCAGCGGGGCGCGCGGGAATGAAGAAGCTCGGCGTCCTCGTGAGCGGACGCGGCTCCAACCTCCAGGCCCTCATGGACGCGGCGCACCGCGGGACGCTCGGGGGCGAGATCGCCGTCGTGATCTCGAACGTGGAGGACGCTCCCGGCCCTGGACCGCGCCCGCAAGGCCGGGATCGCCGCGCTCTTCCGCGACCACCGCGGCCGGCGCCGCGAGGAGCTACGACGCCGAG
>CAVPGH010000001.1:0-447500 GCA_963703985.1 uncultured Acidobacteriota bacterium | reverse complement strand
GGCCTTTACCGAGGTACCGAATCCAACCAAACTCTGAATACCGGAAAGCCGGACCGCGGCAGTCAGACAGTGGGGGCTAAGCTTCATTGTCGAGAGGGAAACAGCCCAGACCGCCAGCTAAGGTCCCAAAGTACAGGCTCAGTGGTAAAGGATGTGGATCCGCTAAAACAACCAGGAGGTTGGCTTAGAAGCAGCCATCCTTTAAAGAAAGCGTAATAGCTCACTGGTCTAGTGGGTCCGCGCCGACAATTCAACGGGGCTCAAGCCTGTTACCGAAGCTGCGGACTCGAGTGGGATTCGCTCCCATTCGATTGGTAGAGGAGCATTCCATATTCGGTGAAGCTCGACCGACAAGGACGGGTGGAGGATATGGAAGAGACCCTGCCGGCACAAGTAGCGAGAAAACGCGCGAGAACCGCGTTCGCCGAAAGCCTAAGGTTTCCTGAGGAAGGTCAATCCGCTCAGGGTTAGTCGGTCCTAAGGCCAGGCCGAAAGGCGTAGCCGATGGAAAACGGGTCAACATTCCCGTACTGCCGACAGACGATAAAGACCGATGGGGTGACGCAGAAGGGTAAGCCAGCCCGCGATTGGACGTGGGGGTTCAAGGGTGTAGGAAGGCTCCGCAGGAAAATCCACGGGGCCGTGTTTCCGAGACCTGATGACGAGAGCTTCGGCTCACAAAGTGGCCCATCCCATGCTGCCAAGAAAAGCCTCTAAGGAGTCTGTTGGTGACCGTACCGCAAACCGACACAGGTAGGCGAGGAGAAAATCCTAAGGCGCTAGTGAGAACCCTCGTTTAGGAACTCGGCAAATTAACCCCGTAACTTCGGGAGAAGGGGTGCCTCCTCTGGTGAAGAGACTTGCTCTCGGAGCCTGGAGGGGGTTGCAGTGAAACGGCCCAAGCGACTGTTTACTAAAAACACAGGACTCTGCAAAGTCACAAAAACGACGTATAGGGTCTGACGCCTGCCCGGTGCCGGAAGGTTAAAGAGAGGGGTTAGCCGCAAGGCAAAGCTCTGAACTGAAGCCCCGGTAAACGGCGGCCGTAACTATAACGGTCCTAAGGTAGCGAAATTCCTTGTCGGGTAAGTTCCGACCTGCACGAATGGCGTAACGATTTGGGCGCTGTCTCAACGAGGGGCACTGCGAATCTGTAGTACCGGTGAAGATGCCGGTTTCCCGCAACTAGACGGAAAGACCCCGTGCACCTTTACTGCACCCTAGCCTTGAACTTGGGTGCGTTCTGCGCAGGATAGGTGGGAGGCTTTGAACCCGGGCTCTCGGGCTCGGGGGAGCCAACGGTGAGATACCACCCTTGATGCTCTTAGGTTCTAACCTACCTCCCTTATCGGGAGGAGGAACATGGCTAGGCGGGTAGTTTGACTGGGGCGGTCGCCTCCTAAAGAGTAACGGAGGCGCTCGAAGGTTCCCTCAGGCTGTTTGGAAATCAGCCGTCGAGTGCAAAGGCACAAGGGAGCTTGACTGCGAGACCTACAAGTCGAGCAGGTGCGAAAGCAGGACTTAGTGATCCGGTGGTTCTGCGTGGAAGGGCCATCGCTCAACGGATAAAAGGTACGCCGGGGATAACAGGCTGATCTGGTCCAAGAGTTCACATCGACGACCAGGTTTGGCACCTCGATGTCGGCTCATCGCATCCTGGAGCTGTAGCAGGTTCCAAGGGTTGGGCTGTTCGCCCATTAAAGCGGTACGTGAGCTGGGTTTAGAACGTCGCGAGACAGTTCGGTCCCTATCTGTTGTGGGCGCAGGAGACTTGAGAGGAGCTGTCCTTAGTACGAGAGGACCGGGATGGACGAACCTCTAGTGCACCAGTTGTCTCGCCAGAGGCATAGCTGGGTAGCTAAGTTCGGTCGGGATAAACGCTGAAAGCATCTAAGCGTGAAGCCCACCTCGAGATGACGTCTCCCGCAGGGTAACCTGCCTAAAGACCCCTTGTAGACTACAAGGTTGATAGGCCCGATGTGCAAGAGCAGTAATGCTTTCAGCTTACGGGTACTAATCGGTCGTGAGGCTTGACCATGATGTTTATTCTGCTCGGAAACGCGTAGCGGCTATTCGGCCCTGCTGCGCACTTCTCGGATTCTTCGGCTGTCGTCGGCTTGATAAGTTCATCCCGGTGACCATGGCGGAGGGGTCACACCCGTTCCCATTCCGAACACGGCCGTTAAGCCCTCCAGCGCCGATGGTACTGTCAGGGTAGCCTGGTGGGAGAGTAGGACGTTGCCGGGATTTTTCAATCATCCATACCTGAGGCCCCGGCCGCTTTGGCGACCGGGGCTTTTCTTTTTGCCCGCCCGCTCACGTCGGTGGTAGACTTCGGTCGCATACGCGCAGGAGAACGTCATGTCCGGACATTCCAAGTGGGCCTCCATCAAGCACAAGAAGGGCGCGCTCGACGCCAAGCGGGGCAAGCTCTTCACCAAGATCATCCGCGAGATGACCATCGCCGCCCGGATCGGGGGCGGCGACCCGGACAGCAATCCGCGCCTGCGCACCGCGGTGGACAAGGCCAAGGCCTCGAACATGCCCGCCGACAACATCAAGCGCGCGATCCAGAAGGGCACGGGCGAGCTCGAAGGGTCGACCTACGAGGAGATCACGCTCGAAGGCTTCGGCCCGGGCGGGGTCGCCGTCCTCGTGGAGGGCATCCTCCGACAACCGCAACCGCACCGTCTCCGAGATCCGCCACATCTTCACCAAGCACGGCGGCAACCTCGGGGGCGCGGGTAGCGTCTCCTACATGTTCAAGCCGAAGGGCAGCATCACCATCGCCGCCAGCAAGACCACGGAGGAGAAGCTGATGGAGCATCGCCCTCGAAGCGGGGGCCGAGGACATCCAGGCCGCGGGCGACGCCTTCGAGGTCTACACCACGCAGCACAACTACGAGGCGGTGCTCGCCGCGATCAAGAAGGCGGGCATCGAGCCCGACGAGGCCGAGGTCGGCAAGTACGCGGACAACACGATCAACCTCGAGGGAGCGAAGGCCCAGCAGATGCTGAAGCTGATGGAAGCGCTCGAGGACCACGACGACGTGCAGAACGTCTGGGCCAACTTCGACATCTCCGACAAGGAGATGGAGGAAGCGGCCGCGGCCAGCTAGCCGCCGTCCGGAAGGGAGCGCCCCGGCGGGCATGGTCATCCTCGGCGTCGACCCCGGATCCCTCCGCACCGGGTACGGAGCCATCGACACCGACGGCCGCCGCCACCGCCTGATCGAGAAGGGCCTCCTCGCCTCTTCGCCCCGTCTTTCCCTTCCCGCGAAGCTCCGCAATATCCACGACGGGGTTTGCGAGCTCATCGCGCGCCTGCACCCGGACGTCCTCGCGGTGGAGGACGTCTTCCATGCCGCGAACACCCGCACCGCGCTCGTGCTCGGGCACGTGCGGGGGGTGGTGCTGCTCGCGGGGGCGGAGGCCGGGCTCTCCGTCCACGAGTTTCCGCCGGCCACCGTGAAGCAGCAGATCACCGGCTTCGGCCGCGCGGAGAAGCGCCAGGTCGCGTTCATGGTGGCGCGCATGCTGGAGCATGCCCGGGGACGGCGAACCGGGGGACGCCGCCGACGCCCTGGCCGTGGCCCTTTGCCACGCCTGCCTCGCTCCCACCGCGGGCATCGCTTTCGTGATCGCCCACCTGCGGGGCCGTCTCCTGCGCAAGGACCCGCAGGAGGCGGTGGTCGACGTCGGGGGCGTTGGATACCGCCTGACCATCCCCTTGTCGACGTTCTACCGTCTCGGCGAGGCCGGGGAGGAGGTCAGCCTCCTCGTCCACACCCACGTGCGCGAGGACGTTCTCGCCCTCTTCGGGTTCCTGACCGCCGGCGAGCAGGGCCTCTTCGAGCGGCTCATCGCGGTCTCGGGGGTGGGCCCCAAGCTCGCGGTCAACATACTCTCGGGGATCGAAGCGCCGGAGCTCGTGGAGGCGCTGCGGACCAGCGACGTCACTCGACTCACCCGCATTCCCGGGGTGGGGAAGAAGACGGCGGAGCGACTGGTTCTGGAGCTCAAGGACAAGATGGAAGCGCTCACCGCACCCACCGAGGCACCTTTGGCGCCTCGGGGCGGCCCCAAGGACGACCTTCTCTCCGCCCTCATCCACCTCGGCTACTCGCGCCCGGAAGCGGAGCGCGCCGTCGACCGGGCCCTGCGCGAGGACGGCAGGGGGCGCTTCGAAGACCTGCTGCGGCGGACCTTGCGGCTCCTGTCGGGGCGGTAAGCTCTAGACCGTGACCGACCCCCGACTCGTCTCCGGCCGCGCCCTCGACGACGACCTCCGGTTCGATCAGTCGCTCCGCCCGCGGACCCTCGACGAGTACGTGGGCCAGCCCCAGGTCGTGGCCAACCTCCGCGTCGCGATCGAGGCGGCGAAGACCCGCGGGGAGGCCCTCGACCACGTGCTCCTCTTCGGCCCCCCGGGAGTGGGAAAGACGAGCCTCGCCCACGTCATCGCGAACGAGCTCCAGGCCCCGATCAAGGCCACCGCCGGCCCCATCATCGAGCGCGCCGGCGACCTCGCCGCGCTCCTCACCGCCCTCGAGCACCGCGAGCTCCTCTTCGTGGACGAGATCCACCGGCTGGACGCCAAGGTGGAGGAGATCCTCTACCCGGCCCTCGAGGACTACACCCTCGACCTCATGATCGGCAGCGGTCCGGGGGCGCGGTCCATGAAGATCCCGCTCAAGCCCTTCACGCTGGTGGGGGCCACCACTCGCGCCGGGCTCCTCACCGCGCCCCTGCGCGGCCGGTTCGGGATCGTCCACCGCCTGGATTTCTACTCGGAAGACGACCTCGACTTCATAGTGAGGCGGTCCGCGCGTATCCTCGCCGTCCCGATCGAGCCGGGCGGGGCTCGGGAAATCGCGCGCCGCAGCCGGGGGACTCCGCGAATCGCCAACCGCCTGCTGCGGCGCGTGCGTGACTTCGCCCAGGTCCGGGCGGGAGGCACGATCACGGAAGCGGTGGCCCAGGACGCCCTTCGCATGCTCGAGGTGGATGCCCACGGCTTCGACGAGGTGGACCGCAAGCTCCTCCTGACCATAATCGACAAGTTCGGGGGGGGCCCCGTCGGCGTCAACGCGATCGCCGCCGCGATCAGCGAAGAGCCGGATGCGATCGAGGACATCTACGAGCCGTACCTGCTGCAGCTCGGCTTCCTCGACCGCACGCCCCGGGGCCGCACCGTGACCCGCCGGGCCTACGAGCACTTCGGCCGGCTGCCTCCCGAGGGGACGCCCGGCCAGAAGAAGCTGTTCTAGAGCGGGCGCTCGCGGGCGGCAGGCTCACCCTTGGATGTCCGGCTCTTCGACTACGACCTGCCCCCGGAGCGGATCGCCCAGGAGCCCCTCGCGGAGCGGGACGGCTCGCGCCTCCTCGTCCTCGACCGCGGGACGGGCGGGATCCGCCACCGCACCTTCCGCGACCTGCCGGATCTGCTCGCGCCCGGCGATCTCCTGGTCGTGAATCGCAGCCGGGTCTTCCCGGCGCGCCTCCTCGGCCGCCGTGAAGGAGGGGGGGCGGCCGAGGTGCTGCTGGTCCGCGACCGGGGGGACGGCACCTGGGAGGCCATGGTGCGGCCAGGCCGGCGGCTGCGAGAGGGCACGGTCATCGACATCGCGGACAACTTCTCCGCGCGTGTGCTGGAGAGTCTCCCGGGCGTCCTCCGCCGAGTGTGCCTGGAATCCGCGGAGGACGCCCGGGTGGCGTTGGAGCGGCACGGCCACGTGCCTTTGCCACCCTACATTCGCCGGCCCGATCGCCGAGAGGACCGGGACCGCTACCAGACCGTCTACGCTCGCGAAGCGGGCAGTGTCGCCGCGCCGACGGCGGGCCTGCACTTTACCCCCGCGCTCCGCGCACGCCTGGCGGAGCGCGGGGTGGGATGGACGGAGCTCGTCCTCCACGTGGGGCCGGGGACCTTCCGGCCCGTGGAGGTCGACGAGGTCGAAGACCACCGCGTGGACCCGGAGCCGTTCGTCGTGCCCGCCGAAGCCGCCGATGCGGTGGCCCGGACGCGCGCGGCGGGCGGCCGCGTGGTCGCCGTGGGTACCACGAGCATGCGGGTGCTGGAGAGCACTCTGCTTCACGACGGACGGGTACAGGCGGGAACCGGCGAGACCAATCTCGTGATCGTCCCGGGCTACCGGTTCCGTGCCGCGAACGCGCTCCTCACGAACTTCCATCTCCCGCGGTCCTCCCTACTTCTGCTCGTCTGCGCGTTCGCGGGACGTGAGAGGGTCCTCGCCGCCTACGCGGAGGCGATCCGCGAGGGCTACCGCTTCTACTCGTACGGCGACGCCATGCTGATCCTCTGACCCTTTCCTCAGCCGGCGACGGAGAGGAGGGCCGCTTCCAGCACGTCCAGGCCCTCCTCGAGATCCTCGTCGCCGATGACGAGCGGCATGAGGGTGCGGATCACGTTGCCGAAGGTGCCGGCGGTGATGGTGACGAGCCCGCGTTCATAGCAGGCCTTGGACACCGCCGCCGTCTCCTCCCGGGCGGGTGACCGGCCGTCCTTCACGAGCTCGATCCCCCACATGGCCCCGATCCCCCGCGCATTCCCCACCAGCGAGAAGCGCTCCTTCCAGCGCGCGGTGCGCGGGCCCACGCGACGGCCGATCGCCTCCGCCCGGGCGAGGAGGGCCCCATCCTGTATCTGGTCGAGCACGGCGTGGGCGGCGGCGAGAGAGACGGGATTTCCCCCGAAGGTTCCGCCGAGGCCGCCCACGCCGGGTGCGTCCATCACCTCGGCCCGCCCGGTGACGGAGGAAAGGGGCAGGCCCCCCGCGATGGACTTGGCGGCCACGAGAATATCGGGGACGACGCCCGAATGCTCCACCGCGAAGAGCTTTCCCGTGCGGCCGAAGCCGGTCTGCACCTCGTCGGCCACGAGCAGGATGCCGTGGCGCGTGGTCAGCTCGCGGAGCCGAGGCAGCCAGTCCGGAGGAGGCACGACGAACCCGCCTTCTCCCAGCACCGGCTCCACCACCACCGCCGCCACCTTCTCCGCCTCCACGTAGCGTTTGAAGACGTCTTCCAGCGCGTCCACGCAGTGCAGGCCGCAGGCGGGGTACGTGAGCTGGTAGGCGCACCGATAGCAGTACCCGTAGGGCGCGCGATAGATCTCGGGGGCGAAGGGACCGAAGCCGGCCTTGTAGGGGTGCACCTTCGAGGTGAGGCTCAGGGCGAGGAGCGTCCGCCCGTGAAAGCCGTCCTCGAAGGCCAGCACCGCGGGCCGCCCCGTGGCCGCGCGCGCGATCTTCACCGCGTTCTCCACCGCCTCCGCCCCGGAGTTCGTGAAGAGCGTCTTCTTGGGGAACGACCCGGGGACGAGCCGGTTGAGCCGCTCCGCCAGGGTCACGTACGCTTCGTAGGGCGTCACGTGGAAGCAGCCGTGGGTCAGCCGGCCGAGCTGGCCGGTGGCCGCGCGCACCACCTCCGGGCTCGTGTGGCCCACGTTGAGGCAGCCGATGCCCCCCGCGAAATCCAGGAGCCGGTTGCCGTCCACGTCGGTGAGCACCGCCCCGTGGGCTTCCTCGACGAAGACAGGCAGGGCGCTCGCGGGTCCCCGCGGCACCGCCGCCTCGCGCCGGCGCATGAGCTCACGGGAGCGGGGCCCGGGAACTTCCGTCTTGAGGGCAATCGCAGACATGTGGACCTCCTCAACGTCCCTCGTCGCGGGTCAGACGGTGGGCAATCAGAATGGGGAACGCGGTGACGAGCACCACGAAGACCGCCACCACGTTGGTGACGGGGCGCTGCCGGGGCCGGGTGAGCTGGTTGAAGATCCAGATGGGCAGCGTCTCCTGCTGACCGGCGGTGAAGGTGGTGACGATGATCTCGTCGAAGGAGAGGGCGAAGGCCAGCATCCCCCCGGCCACGAGCGCGCTCGCAAGCTGGGGCAGGACCACGAAGCGGAAGGTCTCGATGCCGGACGCTCCCAAATCCATGGAAGCCTCCACCAGCGAGCGCGCCGTGCGCCGGAAGCGGGCGAGCACGTTGTTGTAGACGACCACCACGCAGAAGGTGGCGTGGCCCACCACGATCGTCCAGAAGCTGAAGGGGACCTCGAGCAGGCCGAGGGCCGAGCGGAGGGCGATTCCCGTCACGATGCCGGGCAGGGCGATGGGCAGGAGGAGGAGCAGGGAGACCGTCTCGCGGCCGAAGAAGCGGGTGCGGTGCACGGCGGCGGCGGCGAGGGTGCCGAGGACGAGGGCGAGGAGGGTTGCCGTCGCGGCCACGCGCAGGGAGAGCCCAAGGGCGGCCCACACGTCGGGACGCTCCCAGGCCACACGGAACCAGCCCAGGGTCAGCCCCGGCGGGGGAAAGCGGAACGAGGAGTCCTCGGTGGTGAAGCAGTAGAGCAGGATCACTGCGAAGGGGGCGTGGAGGAAGAAGACGACGGCGGCCACCGCGAGCTTCAACGGCCAGGGAGCACGCCTCACAAGGCCTCGAACGCGCCCAGGCGCCTGGCGACGCCGAGATACAGCGCCATCAGGACCATCGGGACGACCGTGAATGCGGCGGCCAGGGGGATGTTCCCGGCGGTGCCCTGGTGGGCGAGAACGGCCTGGCCGAGGAAGAAGCTCGAGTTGCCGAGGGCCCCCGGTACCACGAAGTCGCCCAGGGTGAGCGAAAACGTGAAGAGGCCGCCGGCTACGAGCCCGGGCAGGGCGAGGGGCAGCGTGACGTGGCGCAGGGTCTGCAGCGGGCGGGCCCCGAGGTCGAACGAGGCCTCGAGGAGCGAAGACGGCACGCGCTCCAGGGCGGCCACCACCGGGAGCACCATGTAGGGGAGCCAGACGTACACGAACGCCACGAAGGCCCCCAGGGGCGAGACGGAAAGCGACGGCCCTCCCACCACGGGCAGGGCGAGCACCCATTCCAGGACTCCTCCCAGGCCGAGCTGCGTCGCGAGGTAGCTCACGACGCCTTCCCTGGCCAGGATCAGCTTCCAGAAGTAGACCCGGACGAGGTAGCTCGACCACAGGGGCATGAGCACGGCGAGCATGAGGAACGCGCGCATCCGCGGGGTGGCGTAGCGCGCCAGGTAATACGCGAGGGGGAAGGCGAGCAGAGCGGTCGCGACCGTCACCGCCCCCGCCATGACCACGGTGCGGGCCACGATGTCGAGGTTGGCGGGGGTGAAGAACGCCCGCCAGGTGGCGAGCGTGAAGCGGCGGACGACGAGCCCGCTGAAGTCGTCCAGGCGGAAGAAGCTCTGCATCACGAGGGCGAGGAGCGAGCCCAGGTAGACGACTCCCAGCCAGAGCAGCGGGGGAGCGAGAAGGAAGGCGAGGGCCAGGCGCGGCCGCCGGTGGAGCGCGGTGGCGAGCCCCCTCATCAGGCACCCCCCACGGGTCGACGGGCCGCGTGCTCCCAGACCAGGCGCACGCGTCTTCCCCGGGCGGCGTGGACGTCGGCGGCGGAGGCGGCGCGGTTCTGCTCGGCCACGAAGAGCCGCTCTCCTCCCGGCAGCTCCACCACGTAGCGCGTGTGCATGCCCAGGTAGACGACGTCGTGGACGACAGCCGGGGTGGAGCAGACGTCGGCACCGAAGGCCTCGCCCTCGCCCAGGAGGCGGATGCGCTCGGGCCGGACCGTGAACGCGGCGGGGGACCCGGTGAGGGAGAGAGCGAGCGCGCCCTGGATGAGGTTCGAGACTCCCACGAAGTCGGCCACGAAGGCGGTGGCCGGCTCCTCGTACACCTCGGCCGGCGTCCCCACCTGCTCGACCCGGCCCTCGCGGAACACGGCCAGCCGGTCGCTGAGGGCCAGCGCCTCCTCCTGGTCGTGGGTGACGTGCACGAACGTGATCCCCACTCTCTCTTGCAGCGCCTTCAGCTCGAGCTGCATCTCCTGGCGGAGCTTCAGGTCGAGGGCGCCCAGGGGCTCGTCGAGGAGGAGCACGCGCGGCCGGTTCACGAGGGCGCGGGCGAGAGCCACCCTCTGCTTCTGCCCGCCCGAGAGCTGGGCGGGCCGTCGGTCGGCCGCCGCGGGAAGGCGCACCAGCTCCAACGCCTCCTGCACGCGTCTCTCGCGCTCTCCGGACGGCACCTTTCGCACCCTGAGCCCGTAGCCCACGTTCTCACGCCACGCTCATGTGGGGGAAGAGGGCGTAGTCCTGAAACACCGTATTGACGTCGCGATCGTAGGGGGGCAGGTCTGCCGCGGGGACGCCCCCCAGCGCGATCTCACCCGAATCGGGGCGCTCGAATCCGGCCACGAGGCGCAGGCAGGTGGTCTTGCCCGAGCCCGAGGGCCCCAGGAGGCAGAAGAACTCCCCGTCCCGGATGTCCAGGCTCACGTCGTTCACCGCCACCACGTCGCCGAATCGGCGGCTGACCCGGGAGAAGCGGACGGCGGAGACGTCGCTCACGGAGAGGAGCCGGGGCGGCGCCGGGTCAGCGGCCGCCGATCACCGCGATGTAGCTCGTCACCCACTCGTGATAGGGCACGCACTCGCGCCCGCTCGCCGCAGGCCGCCACCGGTGTCCGCCAGAAGGAGATGCGGTCGAAGTTCGAGGCGCCGTTCGTCTCGCAGCCCTTCTCGCCGAGGAGCGCGTTGCCCTGGCACGCCGCCGGCACCGCGGGCACCGAGCCGAACCAGGCCGCGAGGTCGCCTTGGGTGCGGAGCGACAGAGAGTGCTCGAGCCAGAGGTAGGCACAGTTCGGGTGGGGAGCGGCCACGTGCATCATGGTCGTGTCCGCCCAGCCGGTGGCCCCCTCTTCGGGGATCACGCTCTCCACCGGCGCCTTCTTGCTCCGGAGCAGGTTGACCTGGAAAGGCCAGGAGCTGCTCGCCACCACGCCCTCGTTCACGAAGTCGTCGACCTGGATGAAGGCGTCGTGCCAGTACCGGCCCACGATCTTGCGCTGCTCGCGCAGGAGGCCGAGGGCGGCGTCGAACTGCTTGCGGTCGAGGGCGTAGGGGTCCCGGATCCCCAGCTCCGGCTTGTGGTGCTTCAGGTAGAGGGCGGCGTCCGCGACGTAGATGGGTCCGTCGAAGGCCTGGACGCGGCCCTTGTTGGACTTCCCGTCCGGCAGCTTCGCCTCTTCGAACACGACCTTCCAGCTCTTCGGCGGCTCCTTGAAGACCTTCGTGTTGTACATCAGCACGTTCGAGCCCCATTGGTAAGGGACGCCGTAGTGCTTTCCGCTCACGGTGTGCCAGAGGGCGTTCTGCAGGCGCGGGTCGACGTTGCTCCAGCTCGTGACCAGGGACAGGTTCACCTCCTGGACCCGCCCCCCGCTGATCAGGCGCAGGCTGGCGTCGCCGGATGCGGTCACGAGGTCGAAGCCGCCGTCGTTCATGAGGGCTACCATCTCGTCCGAGGTGGCGGCGGTCTTCACGCTGACCTTGCAGCCCGTTTCCTTCTCGAAGCCGGTCACCCAGTCGTAGTCCTTGTCGGTCGCTCCCCGCTCGATGTAGCCGGCCCAGGCCACGATCGATACGCTGCCCTCGCCGGGCCCGAGCTTCTGAAGGGGCCCTCCGGTCGCGGCCGCGGGCTGCGGAGGCCGCGCGCAGGCGGCGAGCAAGAGGGCTCCGAGGGCGAGACCGGACGAGCGTCGCGGAGTCATTCGGTCCCCCAGGGCCAGAGCGGGCGGGAGCATAACTCTTTACTTCATCTCACGCGCGATCTCGTCGAACACCTCGAGCATGCGGTCCACATCCTTCTCCGAGTGGAGAACGGAGACCGTCCACTGCTCGTCGAAGCACTGGGCCTGGGGGATGACCCCCCGGTTCAGGTTCATGTGCCAGTAGCGCCAGAACGCGTCGAAGTCCTGGTCCAGCCACTCGCGGTAGTTCGTGGGCGGCGTCTTGCGCCAGAAGACGGTGCCGTTCACCCCCACGTTCACCGCGCACCAGGGATGGCCGTACTTCTTGATGATGCGGTTGTGGCCCTCGGCGAGGGCTTCGCCGAGGGCCTTGGCCTTCGGGAAGGCCTCGGGCACCAGGATCTTGTCGAGCGCGGTCAGGCAGGCGGTGGTGGCCAGCGGGTTGCTCGCGTAGGTTCCGGCATGGAAGGAGCGGAAGGAGGCGATCTCGTTCATGATCTCCCGCTTCGCGCCGAAGGCCCCGAGGGGCAGTCCCCCCCCGATGGCCTTGGCCAGGCAGACGACATCCGCCTTCACCTTGAACCACTCCTGGGCCCCGCCCCAGGCGAGCTTGGCCCCCGTCTTGACCTCGTCGAAGATGAGCAGGCAGCCGAACTCGTCGCAGAGATCGCGGAGATCCTTGATGAAGCCGTCGCGGGGCGGGATCACCCCGATGTTCATCATCACCGGCTCGAGGATCACCGCCGCCACCTGGTTCTCGTTCCGCTCCAGGGCGTCGCGCACGCTCGCGATGTCGTTCCACTGGGCGACGATCGTGCTCTCCACGTGGCCGTCGGGGATGCCGTGGCCCACCGGGAGCGGCTTGGGGTGGCGCGGGTGGCCCACCTTGGAGCGCGGCGGCTTCACGGACACGAGCATCCCGTCATGGCCGCCGTGGTAGGCGCCCTCGAACTTCACGACCTTGTCGCGGCTGGTGTAGGCGCGGGCGAGGCGAAGGGCGTGCATGGTCGACTCGGAGCCCGAGTTGGTGAAGCGGATCTGCTCGAGCTGGAATCGCTGGCAGAGGAGCTCCGCGGCCTTGAGCTCGCGGTCGTGGGGCATGCCGTAGAGCGTCCCCTCTCCGGCGGCCTTGGCCAGGGCCTCCACCATCACCGGGTGGGAGTGGCCCACCATGAGGGCGCCGAAGGTCATCGAGTAGTCGAGGTACTCGCGCCCGTCCACGTCCCACATGCGCGAGCCCTGGGCGCGCTGGATGTAGATAGGGTACGGCTCGTAGGTCCGGAAGTTGCTCGAGACCCCGAGAGGCAGCACCTTCTCGGCCTTCTCGTACATCTCCTGGCTCTTGCGGTTCTGGCGGCGGTAACGTTCGAGCTCTTCGGCGTGCGTGGTCATGAGAGCCTCCTACGCGGGATGTCGCGACCAAACGGGCGGAAAGCGTTCCGGCGCGACTGCGTCGCGCCGGGGTCAGGCGGCGTCGTCCCGCGCGGCGGGGAGGTAGGGATGGTGGAGCGTGGCCATGGGAACGATGGGAGAGAATACGCCCGCACCGAGGCCCGACGCAACGGGCTTCCCCGCGCCGCTCGCTTCGGGTAACCTTCCGCCGCCCGGGGCGACGCGACAGGAGGCAACCATGCAGGCCTACCGCATGCTCATCGACGGCGAGTGGGTGGACGCTCAGTCCGGCAAGACGTTCGAGGTGATGGACCCCGCCAAGGACGAGGTCCTGGCCAAGGCGCCCGACGCCGGCCCCGCCGACGTCGACAAGGCCGTCAAGGCCGCCCGTCGCGCCTTCGAGAGCTGGCGCGAGGTCACCGCCCAGGAGCGCGGCCGCGTCCTCTTCCGCCTCGCCCAGAAGATGCGGGACGAGCTCCCCCGGCTGGCCGAGCTGGAGACCCGCAACTCGGGCAAGCCGATCGTGGAGTCGGAGTTCGATCTCGGCGACGTGGCCACCTGCTTCGAGTACTACGGCGGCCTCGCCACCAAGCTCCACGGAGAAGTCCTGAACGTCCCCGACAACGCGCTCTCGCTGGCGATCCGCGAGCCCCTGGGGGTGGCGGGGCAGATCATCCCCTGGAACTACCCGCTCCTCATGGCCGCCTGGAAGCTCGCCCCCGCGATCTGCGCGGGCTGCACCATGGTGATCAAGCCGGCGGAGCAGACGCCCCTCACCCTCCTCGAGTTCGCGAAGCTCTTCGAGGAGTGCGGCCTCCCCAAGGGGGTCGTGAACGTGGTCACCGGCTTCGGGGAGACGGCGGGAGCGCCGATCGTGGCCCACAAGGACGTGGACAAGATCGCCTTCACCGGGAGCGTGGAGGTGGGCAAGGTCATCATGCGCTCCGCCGCCGACACCCTGAAGAAGGTCAGCCTGGAGCTGGGCGGCAAGTCCCCCAACATCTTCTTCGCGGACGCCGACTTCGAGTCCGCGGTGGACGGCGCCCTGTTCGGCGTCTTCATCAACCAGGGCGAGGTGTGCTCGGCGGGGAGCCGCGTGCTCGTGGAGCGGTCCATCTACAAGAAGATGCTGGACGCGATGGTGGAGAAGGCCAAGCGCATCAAGCTCGGCAACGGCATGGAGCGCGAGACCAAGATGGGGCCGGTCGTCTCCCGCGAGCAGATGCAGCGGGTGATGCGCTACCAGGAGATCGGGAAGAAGGAGGCCAAGGTCGCGGTGGGAGGAGGACGGCCCTCGGACCGCGCGCTCCAGAAGGGCTACTACGTGGAGCCCACGATCTTCTACGACGTGGACAACTCCGCGACCATCGCCCGCGAGGAGATCTTCGGCCCGGTGATGTCGGTCATCCCCTTCGACGACGAGGCGGACGCGCTGCGTATCGCCAACGACACCCCCTACGGCCTGGCCGCCGCGGTGTGGAGCCGCGACATCTTCAAGTGCCTGCGCGCGGTGAAGAAGCTCGAGGCGGGCATCGTCTGGGTCAACCACATGCAGCCGACCTACGTGGAGGCGCCGTGGGGCGGCTACAAGATGAGCGGCATCGGCCGCGAGCTGGGACCGTGGGGGGCGGAAGAGTACCTCCAGGTCAAGCAGGTCCACATCAACCTGAACGAGCAGCCGATCGGCTGGTACTAGAGCAGTGACCGAGGAGCACCGAGACCGGGAGCTGGGCGTCTCGCAGGCGATCCCCCGCCGCGACTTTCTCAACGGCGTGGCGCTCGGCGCGGCGGGGATCGCCTTTTCACCGCTCGATTTCCTAGCCCAGCCGCCCGTCGATAGGCCTTATCCTCCCGGACTGACCGGGCTTCGGGGTAGTCATGACGGCTCTTTCGAGGTCGCCCACTCGCTCAAGGACGGAACGTTCTGGGCGAAGGCGGGCCCGGCGAGGGACACGGGCGAGACCTACGACCTCGTGGTGGTGGGGGCGGGCCTCTCCGGCCTCTCCGCCGCCCACTTCTTCCGTGAGGCGACGGGGCCGTCCGCGAGCGTCCTCGTTCTCGACAACCACGACGACTTCGGCGGCCACGCGCGCCGCAACGAGTTCACGCTGGAGGGACGGACGCTCCTCGGCTACGGGGGGACGCAGTCGATCGACAGCTCCCTCCCCTACAGCGCGGTCGCGAAGGGACTGGTCCGGGACCTCGGGGTGGACGTCTCCCGCTGGGAGGCGGCGGTCGACCGCCGGCTCTACCCGTCGCTGGGAATGACGAAGGGGGTCTTCTTCGACCGCGAGACCTTCGGCGCCGATCGCCTCGTGAGATGGCCCGAGGTCGACCTCCCCTACGGAGCGCCGCACCGTGGTCCTTCCGGCGCGGCCCCCGAGGGGCCGTGGCGCACGTTCCTCGCCGCATCCCCTCTCTCCGAGCCGGCGCGCCGTGACCTCCTGCGGCTCTACACCGGGAGCGTCGACCTCCTGCCCGGCCTTTCCGCGGACGAGAAGAAGGCCCGGCTCGCGCGCGTGAGCTACGCCGACTTCCTCACCACGATCGCCGGCTGCCACCGGGACGTCCTGCCCTTCCTCCAGTCGGGCGCGAAGGGCCTCTTCGGCCTGGGCATCGACGCCGTCCCCGCCCAGGACGCCTGGGGCCTCGGGTTTCCCGGCTTCCAGGGGATGGGCCTGCCTCCGACCGCGGGCCCCGGCACGAACCTCGACGCCGTGCCCTACGACCACGAGCCCTACTACTTCCACTTCCCCGACGGCAACGCGACGCTCGCCCGGCTCCTCGTGAGGCGCCTCGTCCCCGCCGCGATCCCGGGAGGGACGGCGGAGGACGTGGTGACCGCCCGCGCCGACTACGGTCGCCTCGACGACACGGGGGCGGCGGTCCGTCTCCGGTTGGAGAGCACGGTCGTCCGCGTCCGCCATGTCGGCGAGCCTTCACAGGCGCGCGAGGTGGAGCTGGCCTACGTGCGGGGCGGCCGGCTGGAGACGGTGCGGGCACGGCGGGTGGTCCTCGCCTGCTGGAACGCGGTCATCCCTCACATCGTCCCGGAGCTGCCGGCCGATCAACGCGAGGCCCTGGCCTTCGCGGTGAAGGTGCCCATCGTCTACACGAGCGTCCTGCTCCGCGACTGGAAGGCCTTCGCCCGCGCCGGGGCCTACGAGATCGAGTGCCCGGGGAGCTACTGGACCGAGGTGAACCTGAACGCTCCCGTGCGGTGGGGTGCCTGCGAGCCGAGCCGTCGGCCGGAGGATCCGATCGTCCTCCACCTCATGCGGGCCCCCGGCCAGCCGGGGCTGCCCGCGCGCCAGCAGCATGCGGCGGGACGGACCGAGCTCCTGGCCACGCCATTCGTGGTGTTCGAGCGGAAGATCCGCGACCAGCTCGCGCGGGCCCTCGGCCCCTCCGGCTTCGACCCCGCCCGTGACGTGGCCGCCATCACCGTGAACCGCTGGCCCCACGGCTACGCCTACCAGTACAACTCGCTCTTCGATGGCTTCTGGCTGGAGAACGGCGTGACCCCGTGTGCGCGGGCGCGCCGGCCCTTCGGGCTGCTCGCCATCGCCAACACCGACGCCGCCGCCTACGCGTACACCGACGCCGCCATCGACCAGGCGTTCCGGGCGGTCGAGGAGATCCTGCCCCGTCGGGGCTGACCCGGTTGGCGAGCCACTCGGGGCCGGTCGCGGCGGCGGAATCGGGCGGACACGCCTTCGCCCGCGTCCTCGGGCGAGCCGACCTCCTGCTCTTCTCCGTCTCCGCCGTGCTGACGATCGACACCCTCGCCTCCGCGGCGAGCATGGGCGTGAGCTGGTTCACCTGGTGGGCGATCACGATGGTCCTCTTCTTCGTCCCCTACGGGCTCATGACCGCGGAGATGGGGGCGGCCTGGCCGGGGGAGGGCGGGATCTACATCTGGGTACGTGAAGCCATGGGTCCGCGGGCGGGCAGCCTCGCCGCCTGGTTCTACTGGATCAACAACTCCTACTGGACGGCCTCCGTCTACATGGCGTTCGGCGCCACCTTCCACTCGATCTTCCTGAAGGAGCGCGTCGGGGAAGCGCTCCGCGCCGGTCCGGGGGCGACCTGGCTGCAGGCGGGGATCGCGATCCTGCTCACCTGGCTCACGGTGGGGGTAGGGATAGTACGGTTGGACGTATCCAAATGGCTTCCCAACCTGGGGGCGGTGGTCAAGGCCGCGATCTTCCTGAGCCTGGGCGCCCTGGGTCTTCTCTCGCTCGCTTCGGGCCGGCCCTCCGCCAACGAGTTCCTGCTCGCAGACCTCGTCCCCCGCTGGAGGGATTCCCTCGCCTTCCTGCCCGTGCTCCTCTACAACGCCATGGGCTTCGAGCTGATGAGCGCGGCCGGCGACGAGATGAAGAACCCCCAGCGCGACGTGCCGCGGGTGACGCTCCTCACCGGTCTCGTGATCGCGGTCGTCTACACCCTCGGGATCCTGGGGATACTCCTGGCCGTGCCCCTGTCCAAGCTCAGCCTCGCCACCGGCACCTGGGACGCCCTGGAAGTGCTGGGACGGCAGTGGGGCGCGGCCGGCGACTCGCTCGTGCTCCTCCTCGGCGTCGGCTTCCTCTATGCCTGCGTGGCCAACATCGTGACCTGGAGCCTGGGCGTGAACCGCGTGGCCGCTGCGGCCGCGGCCGAGGGCTCGGCGCCCGCGGTGCTGGGACGCCTGCACCCGCGCTTCGATACCCCCTACATGGCCTTCGTCATCCAGGGAGTCGTGGCCACCGCGCTCCTCCTGGGCAACGCGCTCTTGTCCTCGCGCTCGGACAACGTCTTCTGGATGGTGTTCAAGCTGTCCGGGGTCTGCTTCCTCGTTTCCTATCTGCTCGTCTTCCCGGCCTTCGTGGTGCTGCGCTACCGCCGGCCGGACCAGCCCCGTCCCTACCGGATGCCGGGAGGAATGCCCGCGGCCTGGGGGGCCGCGGTGGTCTGTACCGTGTTCATTGCCGGCGCCATTCTGCTCTTCTTCCGTCCCGCCCCCACCGCCGAGGATCCCGCGGCGGCGATCCGCGAGACCTGGGTGCTCCTGGCCGAGACGCTGGCCACCCTCGCGGTGGGCTTGGCCTTCCTGCCCCGCGTCGTGCGCCGGGATCAGTCGCCGCGGTAGACCACGCGGCCCCCCACCACGGTCATGAGGACGGGCGTGGTCAGGATCGTCTCCGGAACGAGCCGGAAGAGGTCGTCGCCGAGGACCACGATGTCCGCAAGCTTGCCCGGCGCGAGGGACCCCTTGATGTCCTCTTCGAACGAAGCATAGGCGGCGTCGCTCGTGTAGTGCCGGAGCGCGCTCTCCAGGCTCACCGCCTGCTCCGGATGCCAGCCGCCCGCCGGGCTCCCCGCGCGTGTCTTCCGGGTGACCGCGCAGTAGAGGCCGCGCCGCACGTCGGAGGTGACGACGGGCCAGTCGCTGCCGAAGGCGAGGCGGGCCCCCGCGCGCTCGAGGCTCCCCCAGCCGAAGCCACGGCTCGCCCGGTCGGGACCGGCGTTCTTGGCCCAGACGTCCATCAAGTTCTGGTCGGGGTTGGCATGGAGCGGCTGCATGGAGGCGATCACGCCCAGGGCCGCGAAGCGCGGATAATCGGTGGTCGAGATGGTCTCGATGTGCTCGACGCGCCCCCGGCGGTCTCGGGGCCCGTTCGCCTTCTGCGCCGCCTCGTGGGCGTCGAGGGCCATGCGCACGCCCCGGTCGCCGATGGCGTGCAGGTAGACCTGCAGCCCCGCCTTGTCCGCCGCCACCACCGCGGCCTTGAGCGCCTCCGGCAGCCAATTGGGCAGGCCGGTTCCGCCATCGGGATAGGGCTCGAGCACGGCCGCGGTCTTGGCCTCGATCACCCCGTCCACGTAACCCTTGATGGTGTGGTAGCGGAGGAAGGGGTCGTCGTGCTCGGCGCGGAGCCGGAGCGCCTGGGCTATCGGGCGATCGACGTCCCCCTGCTTCATCAGGACCGCCACCGCGAGGCGTACGGTGAGCCGGCCCTCCTTCCTGGCCCGCGCGAAGAGAAGGGCGTTCTTCGCGGGGTCGTTCGCGAGGTCGCTCGACGCGGCATCCTGAACCGAGGTGATTCCTTGCGAGTTGAGACGCGAGAGCGCTCGCAGGAGGAGCCCGTAGCGGGCCTCCGCATCCGGCACCGGGATCTTCGCTTCCACGAGGGCGGTGGCCGGCTCCTCCTTGAGCGCGCCCGTCGGCTCGCCGGTGGCGGGATCGCGGACGATCAGCCCGTTCTCGGGGTCCTTCGTCTCGCGCGTGATCCCGGCCAGGGCGAGGGCCTTGGAATTGGCCCAGCCGCTGTGCCCGTCGTAGCACTCCATGTAGGCGGGCCGGTCGGAGACGACGGCGTCGAGCTGCTCCTTGGTCGGTAATCCCCCCGGGAACGAGCCGTACAGCCAACCCCGTCCCAGGACCCAGGGGCTCCCCGGGTTCGCGGCCGCGAAAGCCTTGATGCGAGCCTGCACGGCGGGAAGGCTGTCGTCCTCGATCAGGTCCACCCGTTCGAGCGAAAGCGCCCCCGACATCAGGTGGATGTGGGCGTCGTTGAAGCCCGGCAGCACCAGGCGGCTCGGCAGCTCGTGGACCTCGGTCTTGGGGCCACGCCAGGCCAGGGCCCCCGCCGCATCGCCCACGTAGACGATCCGGTCGCCGCGCACGGCCACCGCTTCCGCCCATGGTGTCTTCGCGTCCGCGGTCCACACCCGGGTCTTGGTGAGGATCAGGTCGGCGGGAGGCTCGGCGGGGGCCCCGACGGCCGGAACCATCGCGAGCCAGGTGGAAAGCAGGGCGGCGGCACGGCACCGACGCGATCGCGGCACGAGCACCTCCTGATGAGCCGGGGCAAGAATGGCCCGGCGGTCGGAGCGGGTCAAGCCCGCGGCCCTCAGCTGCCCCGCTCCAGACGCCGTGCGAGCGCCGCCTCGCGCTCCGCTTCCCGCGGCCGGCCCTCGCGAGCGTAGACGTCGGCCAGCACGTAGTGGCCCAGGGGCAGGAGGCGCGCCTCCGGCCTAAGCTGCAACCCGCGCAGGGCCGCCTCCCGTGCCCCTTCGACGTCGCCCGAGTCGAGGAGGGCCTTCGCGAGGTAGAGCCAGCCCGTGCCGAAGTCGGCCTGGACGTCCAGGCTCTGCCGGAACCGCAGGGCCGCTTCCGCGGCCCGGCCCGCGCGCAGGAGCAGCAGTCCGACGTTGAAGGCGGACCGATAGGCCTTCGCGTCCCGTTTGAGCTCCGCCGCGTACTCGGCCACCGCCTTGTCGGTCTCCCCGCGCGCCTCGTGGACCAGCGCCAGGTCGTAGTGCGCGGCCGCGAGATCGGGCCGGAGCCCGAGCGCTTCCCGCAAGAGCGCTTCGGCCTCCGCGTAGCGCTTCATCTCGAGGTAGCACTCCCCGAGCTTCTGGAGGTAGGTCGGGCGGTCCACCTCGAGGGCGAGGGCCTGCTTCAACAGCGCTTCCGCCGCCTCGAGGCGGCCCCGCCGCATCGCGATGTCGGCCAGCTGCCAGTAGGTCCGGCCGGGCTTGGGGTCGAGCCGGCGCGCGCGCTCGAACCCCGCTTCCGCGTCCTCCATCCGCCCCATCTCCTTGTAGGCGAGGGCGAGGCCGAAGGTGGCCGTCTGGTTCTCGGGATCCAGGGCGAGGGCGCGGCGGTAGGCGGCCACCGCCCGTTCGTAGCGTCCGGCCTTGGTGTGGAGGCTGCCGAGGAGGGCATGGCCTTCGACGACCCCGGGGTCGGCGCGCACCGCCTCCTCGGCGAGCGCCACCGCGTCCTCCCGCCGGCCGTCGATCGCCGCCGCCCCCGCTTCCTTCAGCAGGTTGTAGAGGCCGATCTTGTCCTTGGGATCCCCGCGCGGACGCTCCTCGAGATGGCGTGGGCTCGGGCCCGAGGACACGTAGCCGAGGGCCTGCAGGCGCTCCGCGGTCTCGGCATCGACGGCCCGGGGCGCCGGGGCATGCCCCGACCCCAGGCGCTCGAGGGTCTCCGTGAGCGCACTCTCGAAGCCGCGGGTCCGTTCCGGCTCCGCGCCCGCGAGATCGTGCGTCTCCGCCGCGTCGCGCCCGAGGTCGTAGAGCTCGGGGCGGGGGGCGCGGATGAACTTGTACCGGCCGTCGCGCAGCGACATGAGCTCGCTCCAGCCGTAGTGGTAGCGCGGGTAGAAGGACTCGGAGAAGGCCACGAGGCCGAGCCGCTCGCCCCTCAGGAGCGGGAGGAGACTCCGCCCCTGGACGGAGGGCTCTCCGGGCAGCGCGAGCAGATCGAGGACCGTCGGCATCACGTCCACGATCCGCACCTGGTCGGCCACCACGCGCGACGGGATGCCGGGGCCGGCCACGATCAAGGGGATGTGGACGGTGGCGTCGTAGATGAAGAAGCCGTGCGTCGCCTCCCCGTGCTCGCCGAGCGATTCCCCGTGATCCCCCAGGGCCACGATCACCGTCCGGTCGAACCGCCCCTCGGCCTCGAGCCCCGCGAGGAGACGGCCTACGAGCGCGTCCGTCCAGTCCACCTCGGCGTCATAGGCCCCGGTCACGGTGTCCGGGTAACGGGAGCGGAAAGGCTCCGGCGCGTCGTAGGGCGTGTGGGGGTCGTAAAGGTGGACCCAGGCGAAGAAGGGACGCCGGCGGTCTTCTGCGATCCAGGCCAGCGCCTTCTCCACGACCTCGTCGCCGCGCCGCTGCACGGAGTCCATCCCCTTGCCCTCGAATCGCGACAGGTCGAAGTCGTCGAAGTAGTGATCGAAGCCCTGGGCCAGCCCGAAGCGCGAGTCGAGGACGAAGGCGCCCACGAAGGCCCCCGTGCGCCAGCCGCGGGCCCGCAGGACTTCGGCGAGCGTGCGCTCCTCCTCGGCGAGGTAGAAGCCCCCGTTGTCGCGCACGCCGTGGTGAGCGGGGAAGGTGCCGGTGAGCAGGGATGAGTGGGCGGGGAGGGTGAGGGGAGTGACGGTCGTGGCCTCCGCGAAACGAAGACCTCGGACGGCGAGGGCGTCCAGGTAGGGCGTGTGTCCAGCCGCGTAGCCGTAGCTCCCCAGGTGGTCGGCCCGCAGAGTGTCGAGCGTGATCAGGAGGACACTCTCCGGCGTTGCCGCCGAGCGGCAGGCGAAGCAAGAGAGAGCTGTCGCGATCACGGCGGTGGCCGCGCGTGCGCGCATGGGCACCAGCATAGCCCGAAGGCTCCCCGGCCCGAGCGGGGGGCGCGCGGCCGATCCATTCCTTGACACCCGGCGTGGCGAATCCTAGAGTCACGCCATCGTCACCGGCAGGAGGGGTCCATGCGTCTTCGCTCACTGGTCGTCGCGTGGCTGCTGTCGTTCGTGGCGGCAGGCCACGTCCTGGCCCAGCGCACGACGGGCTCGCTCGTGGGAACGGTCCAGGACGAATCCGGGAGCGTACTGCCCGGGGTCACGGTGAGCCTCAAGGGTCCGACCGTCGTCGGCACCCAGACCGCGGTCACCAACGAGAAGGGGTTCTACCGCTTCCCCGCTCTCCCCCCCGGCCTCTACAACGTCAGCTTCGGCATGCAGGGCTTCCGGACGCTCAACCGCCCGGACGTGCGCGTGCCGCTGGGGGCCACGGTGGAGGAGAACGTCGCCCTCAAGATCAGCACCCTGGCCGAGGAAGTCACGGTGGCGGCCGAGATCAGCACCGTGGACAGCCAGACCAACCAGGTGAGCACCAACTACGACAAAGACTGGGTCCGCAACGCGCCCATTCCTCGTTTCACGTTCTTCGACCTCATCAACGCCGCTCCCGGGGTGAACCAGGCCTCGAACGGCGACTCGCGGTCCACTTCGCTCGGCAGCTCGAGCTCGGACAACTCCTACCAGCTCGATGGCACGGACTTCACGGCTCCCCTCACGGGGGCGGCATGGCCGTGGCCCAACACCGACGCCATCGAGGAGATCGAGGTGCTGTCCCTGGGTGCGCCCGCCGAGTACGGGAACCTGCAGGGGGCCGTCTTCAACGTGGTGACCCGGCAAGGTTCGAACGCATTCCACGGGGACGCGAACTTCTACTACCAGAGTGAAGGTCTCACCTCTCGGAACACGACGGAGGAGCAGGACGGGGGCCTGCCCTTCCACCGGGACAAGTACAACGACGCGACGTTCCAGATGAGCGGCCCCATCCTCAAGGACAAGCTCTGGTTCTTCGCCTCCTACCAGTACCAGCGCGACTTCGCCTCCCTGGCGGGGGTGTCCCCGGAGTTCCCCAACGAGTTCCAGGCGGACCGGGTCTTCGGGAAGATCAACTGGCAACTCAGCTCCAATCACAAGTTCCAGTTCGCCTACCACGACGACTTCTACCGGATCCCCTGCATCGACAACAACTGCAACGCCTTCACCGCCCCCAGCACGATCAAGGTCGAGCACGGCCACAACCCTTCGCCCAACGTCACCTACACGGGAGTCCTCTCCCCCAAGACCTACGTCGAGGCCCGGGTCTCCGGCTTCTACGGAAAAGACCACGCGGACCCGCTGGTGGCCGGCGACCCCCGGGTCGCGACGCGATACCTGGACCTGGACACCGGGAACATCACGGGCGGGATCTACTCCTGGTACGACGGGGACATCTGGAAGACCGCGGCCTCGGCCAAGGTCTCCCACTTCGCCGACAATTTCCTGGGCGGGAGCCACGACTTCAAGTTCGGCGTCCAGTTCAACGACGGGGGCGCCGACTACGTGGGCGGGTACAACGACTACGTCCGTACGAACGCCGGGGTGCCCAGCTACGGCTACGGCTACGAAACCCCCGGCCACGTCGCGGGCAAGACGCGGGGGATCGGCGTCTTCCTGGACGATACCTTCCGCGTGAGCGACCGCTTCACCCTCAACCTCGGCGTGCGCTACGACCACAGCAAGGGCAGCTTCGGCTCCTATCCCTACCTCGACGTGGAAGGGAACCCGACGGGGCAGTCGAGCCCGGCCGTGAGCGAGCTCTTCGCCTGGAACACGGTCTCCCCGCGCATCGGCTTCAACTGGAAGCTGACGCGGGACGGGAAGACGGTGCTCAAGGCCCACTACGGACGCTACTACCGCGGCGTGATCACCGGGGAGTTCGACGATATCGTCCCCACCGCCCCCGCGCTCGTGGCCTTCTCGGGGGAGTACGACGCGCAGGGGAACCGCATCGACGCCGAGGTGGTCCAGGACAACAGCCAGCTCCAGGTCGACCCCGGATTCAAGAGCCCCTACACTGACCAGTTCATCGCGGGGTTCGAGCGCCAGATCGTGAAGGACCTCGGCTTGTCCCTCAACTACGTGTACAAGCGGGGCCGGCGGATCGGCGGGTACGTGGACACGACCGGTGTGTACTCGCCGGTAACGTACGTCGATATCGAAGGCGCCGACGCCACCGGGCAGAACATCACTGTCTTCCGCCTGGATTCCGACCCTTCGGAGTCGATCTTCCTTCTCACCAACCCGTCGGATGAATTCTCGAGCTTCAACGGCGTCACCTTCCAGCTCACGAAACGCATGTCCAACCACTGGCAGATGACGGCCTCGCTCGTCGTGTCCAAGGCCACCGGCCGCCTTCCGTCCAGTCTGGCCGGGCCGGCCGACGAGCCGGCGGCAGCGGTCGTGACCACCACCGCGACGACCAAGCGCTTCGGCCGCAATCCCAACGATTTGATCAACACCGACGGCCGGCTGATCCACGACCGCCCGGTCACGGCCAAGGTGCAGTTCGTCTACGAGCTGCCCAAGGGCTTCCTGGTGGGACTCAACTACACCTACCAGCAGGGCCGGCCCTGGAGTCGCCTCGTCCAGCTCTCCGAGGACCTCGTGACCCTGCCCACGCAGATCCTGGCCGAGCCGATCGACGGCAGCCGGAGAGTGGCCACCTGGAACATCCTGGATATGCGCGTTCAGAAGGAGTTCAAGCTCGGCAAGGACGCGGCCATCGGCCTCTTCGTCGACGCGCTCAACCTGCTCAACGATGATGCCTACGACGACGTGGGGAGCCGGCTGGGGACGAGCGACGCCTTCGGGCAGCCGTCCTTCTTCGTGCTCCCCCGGCGGCTGATGCTCGGGGCGAGAGTCCACTTCTAGGCGGCCGCCTAACGCAGGCCCATCTCCGCCAGCCGTTCGCGGGGCGCCCGGAAGGCCGGCTCGAGCGCGGCCGCGGTCCTCAGGGGAGCGACCGCCTCCGCCTTCCTGCCCTGCCGGAGCAGGGCGAGCCCCAGGTTGTAGGCGTACTCGGCCTTGCCGGGGTCGCGCGCGACCGCCTGCCGGAAGGCCTCTTCCGCTTCCCCCATCCGTTCCCGAGCCCCTTCGACCATGCCCAGCGAGTTCCAGTAGGAGGCGGGTTCGGGGTCGAGCTCGAGGGCCTCGCGGAGTCGCTGCGCCGCGGCGGCGCGGTCGCCGAGGTCGCGACAGACCTCGGCGAGCTGCACCTTGAGGAGAGCGTCCTTCGGGGCGAGCGCCACCGCCTTCTCGTAGGCGCGCCGCGCCTCAGGGAGGCGCCGGGCCGCGCGCAACAGCTGGGCCTCGCGCTCGGGGATCCGTGGGTCCTTCGGGCACGCGGCGGCGCCTTTGGCCAGGGTGGCGAGCCCGGCCGCGCGGTCGCCGAGCGCGAGTTGGCTTTCGGTTAGAGCAAGCCAGGCGGCGGCAAAGCCGGGAAGACGCTCGAGCGCCTTCTCGAAATGGGGGACCGCCTCGCGGGGCCGGCCCAGGCCGACGAGCCCGCGGGCAAGGTAGTAGTGCACCTCGAAGCTGGAGATGCCGCGGCGCAGCAGCTCCTGGAAGCGCTCGACGCTCCGCGCGTAGTCCTTCTCCCTGAGCCGAAGGAGGCCCTCGCGGACGAGGCGGTTCAGGACCTTGTACTCGTCGATCTTGTCCTTGGGATCGGCGCCGGTCGTGCTGTCCGCGGCCGGCGCGCCCGCCCCCAGGTAGCCGAGAGCCCCGAGCTTCTCGAGGAGATCGGGCGGGACCCCCGCCGACCCCTCGCGGCCGGCCGCCTTCTCCCCGGCGAGGCGGCGCGCGAGCGCCGCCCGCATGGCCTCCGCGCGTGCCGGCTCGCCCGCCGCGCGGTTCTCGTGTTCGCCGGGATCTCGGAGAAGGTCGTAGAGCTCGGGGCGCGGGGCCTGGATGTACTTCCAGCGTCCTTCCCGGATCGAGCGCAGGTCGCTCCACCCGTAGTGCAGCAGCGGCAGCAGCGACTCCGAGTAGGCCGGCTCATCGGTGAGGGAGGCACTTCCACGGAGAGCGGGAGCGAGAGTACGGCCCGCGAGGCGCAGGTCCTTCGACGGAACGAGGCCCAGCAGGTCGAGGACGGTGGGGAGGAGGTCCACGCTCCGGGCGGTCACGGTCGGTCGGGCTCCCGGGAGTATGCCGGGACCCCGCAGGAGGAGCGGCACCCTCAAGGTCGACTGGTAGACGAAGAAGCCGTGGACGTTCTCGCCGTGCTCACCCAGACCTTCTCCATGGTCGGAGGTCACGACGACCAGCGTGTCCTCTCGCCGACCGAGCCGGTCCAGGGCGGAGAGCAGCCGGCCCACGAGCTCATCCGAGTAGGCCACCTCCCCGTCGTAGGGACGGCCGGCGTAGCGGCTCGCGTAGGGCTCGGGCGGCTCGTAGGGATCGTGGGGGTCGTAGAGGTGCAGCCAGGCGAAGAAGCGTGCGTCGCGGCGCGCCTCGAGCCAGGCCACGACCTCGGCGGTGGGCTGATCGCCCCGCTTCTGGATCGAGTTGAGGAACCGGGCGTCGTCTCCGCCCAGATCGAAGCGGTCCGAGTAGATGTCGAAGCCGCGGTTGAGGCCCGACTGCGAGGAGAGCACGACGGCGGAGACGAAGGCGGCGGTCTCGAAGCCCGCGTCCTTGAGGATGGTGGCGAAGGTGGGCACGCCGGGGGCGAGAGGAGGGGAGACGTTGTCCCGGAGCCCATGACCTGCGGGATCGAGACCGGTGAGGAGCGTGGCGTGCGAGGGGCGGGTGAGGGGGACCGCCACCGCGGCCTCGGGGAAGAGCGCCCCCTCGCGAGCGATCCGGTCGAGGTGGGGGGTCGCGACGTCGGGGCTCCCGTAGGCGCCGACACGGTCCGCCCGCAGGGTATCGATCGTGACGAGGACGAGGTGGCGGGCCGCGGGCTCCGGCCGGGGGGGCCGGCCGCAGCCCACCGTGGCCAGTCCGAGCAAGACCAGTCCCGTCCGCCACATGGGCCGATTCTGCCACGCCGGCCGCGTCCTGTTTCCGGACCGCCGCCTTGACAGTCCCGGGGGCGGAGCGCACAATTTTTTCTCGGTCGCGTCATGGAACATACGCTGGTTCTCAACGCAACCTACGAGCCCCTGAGGATCGTGTCATGGCAGAAGGCCATGACCATGCTCTTCCAGGGGAAAGTCGAGGTTATCGCCGTCTACGAGCGGGAGATCCGCGGCGTAACGGTCCGGGTGAAGCTCCCCTCGGTGCTTCGCCTGCTCCGTCACGTCCGCATGAAACGTCCCTTCGCCGACGTGCCGTTCTCCCGGGCCAACGTGTACGCCCGTGACGACCACCGCTGCCAATACTGCGGACACCGCTTCCCTCCGGCGCAGCTCACCTTCGACCACGTCGTGCCCGTGGCCCGTGGCGGCCACAAGGGGTGGGACAACATCGTGACCTGCTGCATTCCCTGCAATCGCAAGAAGGGAGACCGCCGACCGGAGGAGGCGGGTATGCACATGATCCGCAAGCCGCGACGGCCCGAAGCGCTTCCCTACCTGACCCTGAGCCTCGGCCTCAACCGCGCGCCGGAGAGCTGGCGGGACTATCTCTTCTGGGACGTCCATCTGGACCAGGGCTGATCGAGCGGTCCCCCGCCGATGAGCCTAAAGGGCGACCTCAAGACGATGTCGCTGCCCGACATCCTTCAGTGGATCTCCACGGGCCAAAAGACGGGTACCCTCCACGTCGAGCGGCGTTCCATCCAGAAACGGATCGTCGTCCGTGACGGACTCATCTACTCTTCCTGGTCCACCGATCCCCGCGAGTCGCTGGGCCAGTTCCTGATCCGCATGCGCTTCGTGACCGAGGAGCAGCTCTTCAAGGCGCTCCTCGCCCAGGAGGAGAAGGGTCGCCTCATCGGCTCCATCCTCGTCACGGACGGGATCCTCACCGAGGACGACCTCCGCGAGGCCCTGAAAGCCAAGGTCGAGGAGTCGATCTACGACCTCTTCCTGTGGCCCTCCGGCCTCTTCGAGTTCAAGGAGGGCGAGTTTCCCCAGGACGTCCTCATCGCGTTCGAGACCCCGGTGACGCCGGTGGTCCTGGAGGGCATCCGTCGCGTCGACGAGTGGCAGCGCATCCGGAGCGCTTTCCCGACCATGGAGATCACCTTCAAGGTCCAGGGCGGGTCCCACGCCATCCAGGAACCGCTGCCCCGGCAGGTGCTGGGCCTCGCCGCCGCGGGAAAGACCATGGCCGAGATCAGCCTCGAGCTGCGCCGCTCCGAGTTCGAGACCGCATCCCTCTTCTTCGATCTCTACAATCGGGGCCTCCTCGCCGTGGACCAGGTCCGCAACGACACCCGGAGCGCCGACCCGGTGGGAGCCATCCAGGCCCTCCTCGCCCTCGCCTACCAGCGCCTGCAGGAGCACCGCTACGAGGCGGCGATCAAGGCCTACGAGGAAGTCCTCGCCCTCGACCGTCTCAACCAGAACGCGAAGAAAGGGCTCATCGCGGCCATGGAGGCCCGGCAGCGCGAGAAAGCGCTCAAGACCGTCCCCCTGGACAAGGTCCCCCATCTCACCGTGGACATGGCCGCGCTCACCCGCGAGAACTTCGACTCCCACGAGGGGTTCGTGCTCTCGCGGGTGAACGGCGATTGGGACGTTCAGTCCATCCTCAAGCTCTGTCCCATGACGGAAGAAGACGCGCTCCTCATCTTCGCCCGGCTGCTCGAGAGGAAGGTCATCGAGCTGCGTTAATGAGCAAGGGGGGCCTGCGTCGGCCCCCCTTGAACCCCCGCTCGCTCCGCCCGAATGAATCGGGCTCCGCTCGCCGCCCGTTGCGTCTTCGCAGCCTGCGTCGGCCCCCCTTGAACCCCCGCTCGCTCCGCCCGAGTGAATCGGGCTCCGCTCGCCGCCCGTTGCGCCCTTGCGCGGCCTGCGTCGGCCCCCCTTTTAACCCCTGCTCGCCGGTCTACAGCGTCCTACCGATCACCGGCGCGATCTGGCGCAGGTCCTTGACGAGGGCGTCGAACATCTCGGGGGTGATGGACTGCGGGCCGTCGGAGAGCGCGCTGTTGGGGTCGTGGTGGACCTCCACCAAGATGCCGTCCGCCCCCACCGCCACCGCGGCCCGGGAGAGGGGCGCCACCTTGTCCCGGCGGCCGGTGCCGTGGGACGGGTCCACCAGGATGGGCAGGTGAGAGAGCGACTTCACCGCGGGGACGACCGCGAGGTCGAGCGTGTTCCGCGAGAAGTCCGAAAACGTGCGCACGCCCCGCTCGCACAGCACGACCGCGTAGTTACCCTCGGAAACGATGTACTCCGCGGACATCAGGAACTCCTCGAGGGTGGCGGCGAGGCCGCGCTTCAGGAGCACGGGCTTGCCCGCCTTGCCGCAGCGCTTGAGGAGCGAGAAGTTCTGCATGTTGCGGGCGCCGATCTGGATCGCGTCCGCGTAGCGCTCCACGAGATCGACGGTCTCCACGTCGAGCGCTTCCGTCACCACGGGCAGCCCCGTCTCCTCCCGGGCGGCGGCCAGGATCTTCAAGCCCTCCTCGCCCAGGCCCTGGAAGGAGTACGGGCTCGTGCGCGGCTTGAAGGCGCCGCCGCGCAGGAGCTGCGCTCCCGCCTGCTTCACCCGCCGCGCCACCGTGAGCATCTGCTCCCTCGACTCCACGGCGCAGGGCCCCGCGACCATGACCAGCGCGGGCCCACCCACCTGGACCCCGCCGATGTCGACCACCGTGTCCTCGGCCTTGACCTCCCGGGACACGAGCTTGTAGGCGTGGGTCACGGGGATGACTTCGAGGACGCCGGGCAGGCTCTCCAGGGCCGGAGCCTCCACCGCCCCCTTGTTGCCCGTTATCCCGATGGCGGTGCGCTGGGACCCCGGGATGGGATGGGCCTTCATGCCCCGGGCCTCCACCGCCGCCACCACTCCCCGGATGTCCTCCGGGGTCGCGCTCTGGCGCATCACGACCAGCACGCGCTCAGGACCCCGAGGCGAGCCGGCTTCGGCGGCGGCCGTAGAAGAAGTAGAGGGCGAGCCCCGCGATCAGCCAGAGCACGAAACGCTCCCAGGTGACAAGCGGGAGGCCCGCCATCAGGAAGACGCACATACCGGCGCCCAGGAGGGGGACGACGGGCACGAAGGGGACGCGGAACTTGCGGGGCCGCTCCGGCTCGCGGGCACGGAGGATGAGGATGCCGATGCAGACGAGCACGAACGCGAAAAGGGTGCCGATGTTCGTGAGCTGTACGATCTCGTCGATGTTGGCGAGGGCGGAGAAGAACGCGACGAACGCCCCCGTGAGGAGCGTAGCCACGTGCGGGGTGCGGTACCGCGGGTGGATCCTTGCGAACCAGGGGCTGAGCAGCCCGTCCCGCGACATCACCATGAAGATGCGGGCCTGTCCGAGCTGGAAGACGAGGAGCACAGCGGTCATGGCCACCACCGCCCCCAGGGCCAGGAAGCCGGCCGCCCAGTCCTGCTTCACGTAGGCGAGGGCGGCGGCGAGCGGATCGGCCACCCCCACGAGCTTCCCGAAGGGAATCATGCCGGTGAGGACGAGGGCGGCGGCCACGTAGAGCACGGTGCAGATGACCAGGGACGCGATGATCCCGCGGGGCATGTCGCGCCCGGGGTTGCGGCATTCCTCGGCGGCGGTGGAGATCGCATCGAAGCCGATGTAGGCGAAGAAGATCAGGGAGGCCCCGTGCCACACCCCGGAGAAGCCGCCCGGGAAGAAAGGCGTCCAGTGGGCGGGGGTCACGAATACGGTTCCCACCGCGATGAAGAAGAGCAGGGTGGCGACTTTGAGCACCACCACCACGTTGTTGAAGCGCGCGGATTCCTTGACCCCGATGATCAGGAGCCAGGTGATCACGCCGGTGATCGAGGCGGCGAGGAAGTTGACGATCACGGGCACCCCGAAGAGCACGGGGTGGCTCTGCCAGGCCTGGAGCGCGATCGCCATCTCCGGTCCGAGGGAAGTGGCGCCGCTTTCCGCGGCGGCGCGCGATGCGAGCAGCGCGGAGCGGTAGTCGGTGGCCACCCAGGCGGGGATCTCGATGCCCAGGCCCAGGAAGAGCTGGCGGAAGTAGGCGGCCCAGGAGATGGCCACCGCGATGTTGCCGACCGCGTATTCCAGGATCAGGTCCCAGCCGATGATCCAGGCCACGAGCTCGCCCATCGTGGCGTAGCTGTAAGTATAGGCGGAGCCGGCCACCGGAACGAGGCTCGCGAACTCCGCGTAGCAGAGCGCGCAGAAGCCGCAGGCGATTGCGGTGATGACGATCGAGACCGCCACCCCCGGTCCCGCGGGAGGGCCGCTCGCCCCCGAGGTGGCGCTGCCCAGGGTGGCGAAGATCCCGGCCCCGATGATCGCCCCGATCCCCAGGGCGGTGAGATCGACGGCGGTCAACGCGCGCTTGAGACCGTGTTCCTCGTCGCCTCCTTCCGCGATGAGGCGGTCGAGGGACTTCCTTCGGAAGAGGGACATTGGAAGCGGAGAATACGGGCGGGCCGCCGCCTTTGCAAGACGGCTCCGCGCGCGAGGGAGGGTCAGGACCCCGCGGGCAGTCCTTCGAGCAGGGCGCGCACGCGGGCGGCCTGGGCGGCATCCCGGCGGGCGAGATAGGCGGTGGCGTCCTCGCGCAACCGGGCCAGATCGGAGGGGTCGCCACCGACCCGCCAGGCCTCGGCCCCCGTCTCGATCACGCGTACCCGCGCCTCGTCCGCCCGGGGGCTCGACGGGAAATCACGCGTGAACGCTCTCCAGGCTTCCCGTTTTTCCCGCAGGGACGCCAGCGTCACCGGAGGGGCGGCATCGACGAGCCGCCGGAAAACGCGCTCGTCGGAAGCCCCGACCGCCGAAGAGACGCGCCCGGCCGCCGTCCCTCCGGCCGCCTTCTCCCGCGAGGCCTGGGCTTCGTCGCGAGGCGCCTCGACCGTCTCGGCGAGGGCCACGGACTCCGCGGGCGATGCCGCGGGCGGCGGGGCATAGGCGGGGGTCGCCTGGCTCTGGAGCGGCACCTGCTGCTGGGCGCTCGGGCCTCCCGGGCCGGCCTTTCGTTCCCGCAGGGCGAGCGCGCGGGCCGGCGGCTCCTGCTCCGCTCCGCGCGCATCCTGGAGCCTGCCGATCTCCGCTTTCGCGTCCGCTTCCTCGAGGGCACGCGCGCCCAGGACCGTAGGGGCCGGCGCGGGCCGGTCGGCGCGATTCGCCGCCGCTTGCTTGCGCAGCTTCGCGTCGTCGCCGTCCTTGGCCGTCGCCGACTCCTGGAGGGCCCTCGTCGCCGGCGCTTGTAGAGGGGCGGGACCAGGAGCGAGATCCCCGGTCGCGGGGAGAGCGGTTCCCGGAGGCGCCGCGACCGCCGGCGCGGGGTAGTGGGCCTCGGGTTCGGGTCGGGGAAGCTGGGCGCGGTTGAGGGTGAGGGGCGTGACCACGCCCAGAAGGAGGGCGGCGGCGACGGCCCACGTCCACACGGGAATCCGACGGGCGGCCGGACGCGGCGTCTTCTCGAGACGCCCCCGGATGCGGCCGGGCAGCGCCTCGAAGTAGCCGGGCGGCACGGATACGGGCAGAGCGCGGGCGCCCTCGTCCACCGCGCGCAGGAGATCGAGGTGGCCCGCGCAGGCGGGACAGGTGCGCAGGTGCGCCTCCACCGCCTCGCGCTCGCGGGGGGGAAGCTCCTCGTCGAGGAACGCGGAGAGGCGGTCTTGCACGTGTCCGCTCATCGCTCCTCCGCCGCGGCGCGGCGGGCCGCCTCTCCCAGGTAGGGGGCCAGGGCCGCCGCCAGCTTCTCGCGCGCACGATGGAGGCGGCTCATGACCGTCCCCACCTGGAGGCCGAGGGCCTCCGCGATCTCGCGGTAGCTGAGCTCCTCCGCGGTGCGGAGGACGAAAACCGCGCGTTGCTCGTCGGGGAGGGCGAGCAGGGCTTCCTCGAGCACGCGTTGCGCTTCCCCCTCGAGGACAGAGCGCAGGGGGTCGGCGCCCGACGAAGCGGGCGTCTCGTCGTGGCCCTCGGGCAGTTCCTGCTCGCGCGCCTGCGGGGAGCGCACGTGGTTGATGGCGAGGTTGGCGGAGATCCGGGCGATCCAAGGTCCGAAAGGCCGGGCGAGGTCGAAGCTCGCGAGCGACTGCCAGGCGCGCAGGAAGGCCTCCTGGACCACGTCGTCGGCCAGATCGTGGCGGCGCACGATGCGCACGGCCACGGCGTAGGCCCGCCGCTGGTATCGGCGGACGATCTCCTCGAACGCAAAGAGGTTCCCCCCCTGGGCCTTTTTCAACAGGTCCGCCTCGTCCCGGCTTTCGGGGCTCATGCGGGCGCTACCAGACTCATGAAGTGTACCCGCGGCGAGGGTCGTCTATTCCGGGGGAGAAAGATAGCCCCGGGGCGGGAGGGCCGCCCCGGGGCCGGTCCGGCGGGGGAGGGACCCCCGCCTTCTACTCCAGGATCCGGATGACCACCCGGCGGTTCTGGGCCCGGCCCTCCTTCGTCTTGTTGTCGGCCACCGGGTTGCTCTCCCCGTACGAGATCACGCTCAGGCGGGAGAGGGCGATGCCATGGGTCATGGCGATGTAATCGCGCACGGCCATGGCCCGGTCCTCGCCGAGCTTGAAGTTGTACGCCTCCTCCCCGGTGGAGTCGGTGTACCCCTGGATCTCGAAGTAGACGCCCCGGTTCTCGTTCTTGAGGGGCGTGACCGCCTCGTCGATGATGGCCTTGGCCTCGTCGCTGATCTGGGCGCGGTTCACCGGGAAGCGCACCTTGTCGTTGGAGAGGGTTACGGTGTAGATGAGCTTGCCCTTGGCCGCCTTCTCGGCCTCCACCGCCTTGCCCATGGCCTGCTGGGCGGAGCCCTTGGCGTCGGCGATGCCGGCCTGGGCGTTCTTGTCCACGGCATCGATGCGGACCTCGTTCTGCTGGACGCGCTGCTGCGTCTTCTCGACCTCCACCGCCACCGCGTCCACCTTCTTGTTGACCTCACCCACCTCGCGCTGCACGTAGGACTTCTTCGCGCAGCCGGAGAGGGCAATAGCGACCGCGACGAGCGGCAATGCACGATGCCTCACGAAGACCTCCTTGGTTTCACGTGGTACGACTTCGAAGAAGAACCTCCGGCCAGGTGCCTCAGGACGGGGGCACGTAGCCGCTGCGGGTGCGCACGACCACCCCGCGGCGCGTGGTGCGCACCTCCACCCGCCGGAAGCGGGACGGCCCCGCCGGCGGGTCGTAGCCGAGCCGATACTGATGCTTCAGCTCCCGGGCAATGCGGTCCGCGGCCAGCTTCAGGCCGCGGAAGTCGCTGACCCGGAAGGCCGCCCCTCCCGACAGCTCCGCGTACCGCGCGAGGAGCGTCGTCCCCGCCGTCGCCACCCCCGACTGCTTCCGACCCACGTACTGGGGAGAGGTCGGATCGTCGAGGGGGGAGATGACGGAGACGGTGTAGATAGGCACGTCGAGGGCACGGGAGCGGGCGATCACGGAATCCGGGGTCTGCTGGCTCGAGGTGTCGATGCCGTCCGTGATCACGACCACCGCCCGCCGCCCTTCGCCGTGGCTGGCCAGGTCGCGCGCGCCTTTGTCGAGGGCGTCGTGGAGGGCGGTGGATCCGAAGGGCTCGACCGTGTCCAGCGCGCGCAGGACCGAGTCCTTGTCCCGGGTGAAGGCCACGAGGCCGAAGTAGCGGCTGTCGAAGCCGGCCAGGGCCACCTGGTCCTCGGGACCGAGGGCGGCCAGCAGCTGGACGATGGCCATCTTGGCGCTAGCGGTCTTGAGCTCCTCATTCATGCTCCCGCTGAAGTCCACCAGCAGCAACACACGAGCCGGAAGCTTCTGCCCCTCGGAGAAATGCTCGATGCGCTGGGGCCGGCCCTCCTCGAAGACCCGAAAGTCGTCTTGCCGAAGATTCGTGACCGGCCGGCCCTTCCCATCCACGGCGGTGGCGGAGAATACGACCAGGTTGCTCCGGGCGGCGAACGTCGGGACCTGGGCAGAGGCCGCCGCCGGAAGGATCGCAAGCGCGAAAAAGGCACGTAAATCATTCCTGGACAACACGATGCGTGGATGCAAAAGCCGGCAGTATAGCGGGGGTGACCAGGCACCCTTGTGATCCACGTCACTGGCCCCAGCGGGAGGAGGCCAAGACGACAACCCTCATTCTATCAGAGCGTTAACACCGCGCAGTACCCCCTCGGTTCCATTTTCCGAGGGGCTTGGGTACGTGCGGCGCCGACGCGTCAGGTGGCCTGCAGCGCGATGAAGAAGTCGATCCGGGTCTCGGCCGCCGATGTCACGTGGTCGAAGAGGATGGCGACGTCCAGGGTACCTGGCTCGCCGGCGGCCACCCGGACGACCCTCCCCCCGATCTGGAGGGGTCCGCCCGTACCGGGCAACTGGAGGATCAGGGAGACGGCGCTCCCCATATCCAGGCCGTCCCTGATCCCCACGAGGGCGGCGTCACGACAGAGATCCTTGAGGGCTCCGCGGAAGACATGCTCTCCGCTCGAGAGCTGGACCGGGACGTTGACCTTGAAGCGGGGCTGCCGGCGCCGATCGGCCTCCGAGGTCATAGAACCTTCACCACGGTCAGGGTGACGTCGTCCGCGGGCACATTGTCGCCCAGAAACTGCCCCAGGTCCTCCAGGAGCCCTTCCGCGATGCGGGAGGCGGGGAGGCCGCCGAGCCGCTCCACCTGGGCCATGAGCCGGGTCGTCCCGTAGTCTTCCGTGCCCGTCCGGGCCTCGGTCAGGCCGTCCGTGTGGAACACGAACACGTCCCCCGCGCCGAGCTCGATCGACACCTCGTCGTAGGTCGAGCTTTCGAACGTGCCCAGGGGGAGGCCGCCCACCTCGACGGGCGCGCACTTCCCGGTGGCCGCGCGATAGAGGAGCGGATAGGGGAGGCCGGAGTTCGAGAGGCGAAGGCTCATCGTGGGGAAGTCGAAGAGCGCGTAGCCGAGCGTGCAGAAGAGTCCCTCGATCCCCCGCCGGTGGAGCGTACGGTTCACGCGGGTCATGAGGTCGGCGGGGGTCCGCCGCTCGAAGGCGCGCGAGCGCACCGCTCCGGAGGCGAAGGCGGCGTAGAGGGCGGCGGGCACGCCCTTGCCCGCCACGTCGCCGGTGGAGACGCCGAGAAGGCCCGCCCCCATGTCGTAGAAGTCGTAGAGGTCTCCCCCCAGCTCGCGCGCGGGGCGGAACTGCGCGGAAGCCTCCCAGCCCTTTCCCGCCGGCGATTCCTCGGGGAAGAGCGCGTGCTGGATGTCGCGGGCGATGCGCAGCTCGCGCTGCAGCCGCCGCTCGTTGCGCTTCAGCTCCGCGTAGAGCCGCGCGTTCTCGATGGCGATGGCGACCTGGCTGGCGAGCGGGGTCAGGACCTTCACGTGCTCCTCGGTGAAGCGGTCGAGCACGGGCGACTCCAGGTCGAAGACGCCCACCACCCGGTCGTTGTGCACGAGGGGGACCACGAGCTCGGACCGGGCCTCGGGGATGAGGCTCACGTAGCGCGGGTCTCTCCGCACGTCCCCCACGCGCACCGGCGCCTTGCTCCGCACCGCCGCCCCGCACAGGCCTTCGCTCACGGGAAGCCGCCACTTCTCTCGCGCGGCTCCGAAGTTGATCTGCTGGCGCAGCACCAGCTCCTGGCGCTCCTCGTCGAGGAGGAGGATGGCGAAGAAGTCGTAGTCGATGACGCGCCGCACCAGCTCCGCCACCCGCTGGAGGAGGAGGTCGAGGTCCAGGATGGAGGCGGTCTCCTTCCCGATCTCGAACAGGGTGCCCAGGAGGTCCGCGTACCAGCGGGCTTCCCGGTAGAGCGTGGAGTTGTCGATGGCGATGGCGAGGTGGCCGGCGAGGACCATGAGCGCGGTGCGTGCGTCGGGGGTGAAGGCCTCCACCTCCGGCCCCTCGATGTTGAGCACGCCCACCAGACGGTCCTTGTTGACGAGGGGGATGGCGAGCTCCGCCTTCACCCCCGGAAACCAGGAGATGTAGCGCGCATCCTTGGCCACGTCGGGGACGAAGATCGGCTGGCGGGTCTGCGCGGCCGTGCCTACGATGCCCTCGCCCGGCTTCACGCGGAAGCGCTGCGCATCCTCCTGGGGATACCCCTCCACGAACGCGGGGAAGAGCAGCCCGTCCGGCCCGGGCAGGAAGATGTCGAGGAGGCGGTAGTCGACGATGCGCCGGAGCTGCTGGGCGATCGCGGAGAGCAGGGCCTCCGGCTCGAGGAGGCGGTTGATCTCGCCCACGAGCGGGAGCAGCTCGCCCAGGAGGTCGCTCGGCAGCGGAGGACCGTGCTTGACGCTCTCCACGGGGCCCACGAGGCATCGTAACACGGCGCTCCGAGGCCCTCGTTGTAGACTAGCCGCGCCCATGGCCTTCGATCTCAAGCTTCCCCTCGAGCTGGAGGACATCAAGAGGATCCTGCCCCACCGCCATCCTTTCCTGCTCGTGGACCGCATCCTCGAGATCGAGGAGGACCGCCGCATCGTGGGGCTGAAGAACGTGACCTCCGACGAGCGGTATTTCATCGCGGGGCCGGGAGGAGTGCCCATGCTCCCCGCCTCCATCCTCACCGAGGCCATGGCCCAGGCGGGGGCGGTGCTGATCCTGGTCAAGCCCGAGAACCGCTCGCGCCTCATCTTTTTTGCGGGCATCGATCGCGTGCGCTATCGCCGGCCGGTGGTGGGGGGAGACCAGGTCCGCCTGGAGGCCACGGTGGTGCGCCTGCGAACCAAGATGGGAAGCCTGCGCGGGGTCGCCCGCGTGGACGGAAAGGTCGTGTGCGAAGGGCAGATGACCTTCGCCCTCGGCGAGTCTCGAAGCTGAGGCCGGCCCCGGCGGCGGGGAGGGTCACGCTCGCCCGCGCCCTCTCCAAGTTCGGCGTCTGTTCGCGCGCGGAGGCTCGCCACCTCGTGGCCGCCGGCCGGGTGCGAGTCGGCGGCCACGAGGTCCTTGACCCTGACCTCTGGCTCGATCCCCTCCGCGATGCCGTCACGGTGGATGGCCGCGTCGTCTCCGACGCGACCGAGCGGATCGTCATCGCCTTCCACAAGCCGGTGGGGCTCGTGACCACGCGCGTGGATCCGGGAGGCCGCCCCACCATCTACGACCGCCTCGGCGAGGTGGGCCGCTGGGTCTTCCCCGTGGGTCGCCTCGATCGCGATACCGGAGGACTCCTGATCCTCACCAACGACCATCGCCTGGGCGAGCGCCTCACCGATCCCGAGGCCCACGTCCCCAAGACCTACCACGCGCGCGTGGCCGGCCTGCCCGACGACGGGTCCCTCCGCGTGCTGCGCGAGGGCATGCCGATCGGGCGTGGCCTCGTCACCCGCCCCGCGAGGGTGCGCTCGCTGGGGACGGCGCGGGGGGGGAGCACCTGGCTGGAGATCGTGCTCACCGAGGGGAAGAACCGCCAGGTCCGCCGCATGTGCGCGGCGGTGGGGCACGACGTCCTCGAGCTCGTTCGCGTGCGCGTGGGCGGCCTCGCCCTCGGCGATCTCCGGCCGGGCGAATGGCGCACGCTCCGCCCGGACGAAACGGCCCGTCTCACCCGGACCTGATCAGCTCTTATCGAAGTCGACGGCGGTGGTGTTCCCCCCGCTGACCACGATGCCCACGCGCTCGCCGGGCCCGGGCACGTAGGCGCCGCTCCGGAGCGCGGCCAGGGTCGCGGCCGCGCCGGGCTCCGCGACCACACGCAGGACGTCCCACAGCGCCCGCTGGGCCTCGCGGATCGCGTCGTCGCTCACGAGCACGACCCGATCGACGAAGTCCCGCGCGATCGGGAACATCAGCTCCCCCACGCGCCGGGGGGCGAGGGAGTCCGCGGCGATGCCGCCCGCCTCCGCATCCACGGGTTGTCCCGCCTCGAGGGCCCGGGTCAGGGTGGGAGCCGCGGTCGGCTCCACGCCGACCACCCGCACCTTTCCCTCGTACCAGGCCGCGATACCTCCGATGAGACCGCCTCCCCCTACGGCCACGAGCAGGGTGTCCAGATCGGGAGCCTGCTCGGCGAGCTCTCGGCCCAGCGTGCCCGGTCCAAGCAGCGTCTCCTTCTGGTCGAAGGCATGGACGATCGCGGCCCCCCGCGCGACCGCCCAGGCTTCGCTCGCGCGGAGCGCCTCTGCGTAGCGCTCGCCGACCAACTCCAGATCCGCGCCGTATTCCCGGATGCGTTGGATCTTGGCGGGCGAGGAGATCGTGGGGACGAAGATCCGGGCAGGAATGCCCCGCCGCCCGGCGGCATAGGCGACGGCGGCCCCATGGTTGCCTCCGGACGCGGCCACCACCCCCACCTCCGGGATCGTGCGCAGCAGGAGGTTCGCGAACGCCCCTCGGACCTTGAACGACCCCGACCACTGGAGGGACTCGAGCTTCACCGTGAGGGGAAAGGGGGAGAGGCCGAAGTCGGCCCCGCTCACCTCGACGACGGGCGTGCGCCGGACGTAGGGACGGATGATCCCTTCCGCCACCCCGATGTCTGCCCGCGTGATCGCGTATCCCATCCGGCCAGCGAGGCGTTCAGGCGAGGGCGGTCGTCTCCGCCGCGCCGGTCGTGGGCAGCTCCTGGTCCTTGTACTGGAGCTGGTAGAGCCGCCAGTAGAGGCCGCGCTGGGCGAGCAGGATCTGGTGCGTCCCCCGCTCGCGGATCCGGCCCTTGTGCATCACCAGGATCTCGTCGACGTTCTGGATCGTGGACAGCCGGTGGGCGATCACGATCGCGGTGCGGCCGCGCAGCAGCACCTTGAGCGCGTCCTGGATGAGCTGCTCCGTCTCCGTGTCGACCGAGGACGTCGCCTCGTCCAGGATCGAGCACGCGCGGGTCGTGGGCGAGGGCGCGCGCGAAGGAGAGGAGCTGCTTCTGGCCCACCGAGAGGGTGGCGCCGCGCTCCGTCACCTCGGTGTCGTAGCCCTTGGGCAGGGCCTCGATGAACCGGTGGGCGTGCACGGCCTGCGCCGCATCCCTCACCCGCTCGTCCGAGACGTCGGAGCCGAGGCGGATGTTGGAGGCGATGGTGCCGCTGAAGAGGTGCACGTCCTGGAGGACGAGGGCGAGCGACCGCCGCAGCGCGTCCGGTCCCCAGCTCGCGCACGTCCACGCCGTCCAGGGTGACGCGGCCCTGCTGCACGTCGTAGAAGCGGGTGAGCAGGCTGATGATCGACGTCTTGCCCGCGCCGGTGGCCCCCACCAGGGCCACGCTCCGCCCGGGCTCGACCGCGAAGTCGATGTCGCGCAGGACGTATTGAGTCGATCCCGCTCCGCTCGCCGCTCGTTGCTGATCGCCGCCGCTGCCCTCCGCGTACGAGAACCAGACGTGCTCGAAGGCCACGCGCCCCCGCACCGCTCCGAGTGCGCGGGGTACCGCCGGGCTCGTCACCCGCGGCTCGGTGTCGAGGAGCAGGAAGATCCGCTCGGAGGAGGCCATGGCCGCCTGCAGGATGTTGAACTTCTCCGAGAGGTCGGAGATCGGCCGCCAGAAGCGCTCCGAGTACTGGATGAAGGCCACGAGCGCGCCCAGCGTGACCGTCCCCGTGAGCACCTCGCCCCCGCCCTAGAGCAGGATCAGGCCCACGGCGAGCGCGGCCAGGAGCTCGATCGCGGGGTAGAAGACCGCGTAGTAGAAGATCGCGGTCAGGTTGGCGTCCGCGTGCTTGCGGTTGATCTCGGCGAAGGCGGCCTGGTTCCTCTCCTCCCGGCGGAAGAGCTGCACCACCGACATGCCGGTGAGGTTCTCCTGGAGGAAGGCGTTGATGCGGGCCACCCACTTGCGCGTCTCGCGGAAGGAGGCCCGCGCCCCCTTGCGGAACCAGTTGGTCACGAGGAAGAAGAAGGGGATCACCGAGAAGGTGACGAGGGCCAGGCGCAGGTCGAGGGCGAGCATCACGCCCATGATGCCGAAGAGCGTGAAGAGGTCGCCGAAGACCGTGACCACGCCGGAGGTGAAGAGCTCGTTCACGGCGTCCACGTCGGTGGTGACCCGGGTCATGAGGCGGCCCACCGGGTTCCTGTCGAAGTAGGCGACGTGCAGCCGCTGGAGGTGGCGCGAAGATCTGCCGGCGCATGTCCAGCATGATCCGCTGGCCGGTCATCTGCATGATGCACGGTCTGGGCGAAGCGGACGGCGAAGGCGCCGAGGAGGGCGAGGAGGTAGAGGCCGGCCACGCGCACGAGGCCGGCGGCGTCGCCGCGGGCGATGTAGCGGTCGATCGCGACCTTGGTGAGGTAGGGGCCCACGAGGTCGAGGCCGGCCATGGCCACGATGAGCAGGAACGCCCCCGCTACCGCGCCTCTGGTAGGGCCGGAGGTAGGCGAGGAGGCGGACGAGCAGCGTCCAGTCGTAGGTCTGGGGGGCGACGGGATCGTCGTCGGGAGCCGCGCTCATGCGCGCGCGCGTTTCACGCCGTCTCCTCCATCTCCTCCTCGAGGAGCTGGCGCCGGTGGAGGTCGGCGTAGAAGCCGCCCCGGGCCACCAGCTCGTCGTGGGTGCCGCGCTCGACGATGCGGCCCTCGCGGAGCACCACGATGAGGTCCGCGTCCTTCACCGTGGAGACGCGGTGGGAGACGAGGAAGGTGGTGCGGGTGCGTCGCACTCCGGCGCAGGCCCTGCAGGATCTCCTCCTCGGTCTCGGTGTCCACCGCGGAGAGCGCGTCGTCGAGGACCAGGATCCGCGGGTCGACGGCGAGGGCGCGCGCGAGGGCGGTGCGCTGCTTCTGCCCGCCGGAGAGCGTGATGCCCCGCTCGCCCACGAAGGTCTCGTAGCCCTTGGGGAAGTCCCGCACGTCCTTGGCGAGCTGGGCGACCTCGGCCGCCCATTCCGCCCGCGCCTCCCCGTCGCCCTGTTGCGCCGAAGGCCACGTTCTCGCGGACCGTGTCGGAGAAGAGGAACGTCTCCTGGGGGACGAAGCCCACGGCGCCCCGGAGCGGCGCGAGGGGGATGCGGCGCACGTCGTGGCCGTCCACGAAGCACCGTCCCCGGCGGCGGCTCGTAGAGGCGGGGGAGCAGGCTCACCAGCGTGCTCTTGCCGGAGCCGGTGGGGCCCACGATGGCCACCGTCGCGCCCGCGGGCACGTCGAGGTCGATGTCCTGGAGCACCGGGACGCCCGTCGTAGGCGAAGGTGAGGCCGCGGAACTCGACGTGCCCCGCGAGCGAGCGTGAGCGGCGAGCGGGATCCTCGTCGCGGATCTCCGGCGGCCGCGTCGAGGATCTCGAGGATGCGGCCCATCGAGGCCTCGCCGCGCTCGAAGATGTTGACCACCCAGCCCAGGGCGATCATCGGCCAGTGGAGCATGGTCAGGTAGACGCCGAAGGCCACGAACTCGCCCGAGGGTGATCGTCCCCGCCACCACCATGCGGCCGCCGAGCCAGAGCACGGTCACGGCCCCGAGCCCCATCAGGAGCTGGATGCCGGGGTAGAGGCTCGCCGATACAGCCGGATGAGGCCGCGGTTGCGCGCGCAGGTACTCCTGGTTCGGCCTCGTCGAAGCGGGCCTCCTCGTGCGGCTCCTGGACGTAGGCCCGCACCACCCGCGCGCCCGAGAGGTTCTCCTGGACGAGGGCGGTCATGGTCGGAGAGCTGGGCCTGCACCTCCTCGAAGCGGTCGTGGATCTGCCGCCCGAAGTGGCGCACGAGCACGGAGACGAGGACCAGGGGCACCAGGGCGAGGCCGGGAGGCGCGGGGCTGATCGTGAGCATGAGCGCCACCGTGCCCACGAAGGTGGCCACCGTGTTGGCCGTGTACATGATCCCGGGGCCCAGCACCATGCGCACCGCCGACATGTCGTTGGTGGCCCGGCTCATGAGGTCGCCGATGCGGCTGCGTGCTGGTAGTAGCGCGGCGGAGAGGCGCGTGAGGTGGCGGAAGAGGTCGTTGCGCAGCTCGTACTCGATCTCCCGGCTCACGCCGATGAGGACCATCCGCATGTAGTAGCGGAAGACGCCCTCCAGCGAGACGAGCGCCACGATCAGCGCCGGCGTAGAGGAAGAGCTTCTCGCGCGTGACCTGCAGCGGTGAGGTCGTCGACCGCGTGGCGCAGCACCCAGGGCGAGGCCACCGAGAAGGCGGTGGTGAGCAGGAGGCAGAGGAGGCCCCACGCGACGTTCCGGCGGTGGCGGCGCAGGTAGGGGAGCAGCCGCCGGAGGTGCGGCATCAGGGCCGGGCGCGCGCGGCCCCGCGTGCGGCGCGCGGGAGCGATCTCGCGGCCCGGCGCTCGCGGTCGAGCGCCTGGCTGGCCCGGAGGAGGTGGGGCAGGTTCTCCTTCTCCCAGGCCAGGGCCTCGCGGTGCCAGGGGTAGCGCGCCTCCGCCTGCGCGGAAGGCCCGCGAGTGGTAGACGGTGCGCCCGGCGCGGTCGGGGACGCCGCCCAGGTGGTGGTGGAGCATCTCGTGGTAGACGACGCTCTCCAGGAAGTAGAGCGGGCACGTCGCGGCGGTCGAGCACCGGGTGGATGCGGATGAGGCCGAGCACGGGGTCGTAGCTGCCGAAGGTGAGCCCGCCGCGCCGCGCGCGCCCGCTCCCGCGGCCCCAGGTGAGCGGCACCCGGAGCTGGCCCGCCGAAGAAGCGCGCGTTCAGCCGGTCGTAGACGCGCTGCAGGTCGTGGACGCGCCCGCGCGTCAGCGAGGGGCGGCAGCGGGCGCTGCACCTTCTGCGCACGCGGTGCAGGTTCTCGTTCATGAAGCGCCGCACCTCGCCGTCCGCGCTCGCGGCTGCGTGCGCCGAAGGCCGCGGGCCACCGCCCGCACCACCGGCAGCGGCGCGTGGAGGAACATCCGGTGCAGGCGGAGCTGCACCGCGCCCTGCGTGCGGCGGAAGGAGAGCAGCACCGAGCGGTTCTCGGTGAGGGTGAGGCGCGAGCGGCCGGCCCGCCTCGCGAGCGAGCGCCGCCTCGAGGCGCGCCGCGTCCCACAGCGGCGCCTCGTCGAAGGGAAGCGCGAGCTGCCGCGGCCGGTATCGCCGCTGGGGACGCATTTGCAGACCGGGATGAGGATGAGCAGCCGCGGGGCGACGTCAAGCCGAGCCGGTCGCTCAAACCGCCGGACGAACGCCCTGGAGTACCAAGAAGCACTCCAAGAAGCGGCCCCCTCTCGACCTCGCGGGGCTAGCCCTTGGTGCCGCGGGGGACGTAGTACTGCGTCCCCTTGCCCATGCTCCGGATCTGCTTCACGAGGTCGTCGAGGTCCTCGGCGCGCTTCACGAAGTCCACGTCGGTGGTGTTCACGACGAGCAGCGGCGTCTGGCGTGTAGTGGAAGAAGTAGTAGTTGTAGGCGCGGTTGACCTCGGCCAGGTACTCCTCGGAGAGGCGGCTCTCCTCCGGCCGTCCCCGCGCGCGGATCCGCTTCATCAGGACCTCGGTGGGCGCCTGGAGGTAGACCACGAGGTCGGGCCTGGGCACGCTCTCCGGCGAGCAGCGCGTAGAGCTTCTCGTAGATGAGCAGCTCGCTGTCCTCGAGGTTCAGGTAGGCGAAGAGCTTGCTCTTCTCGAAGACGTAGTCGGAGATCGTGGCCTGGGTGAAGAGGCTCCGCTGCAGCAGCTCCTGCTGCTGCCGGTAGCGCGAGAGCAGGAAGAAGAGCTCGACCTGGAAGGGCGCCCCCGGGCGTCCCGTCGTAGAACGGCTTGAGGAACGGGTTCTGCCCCCACTCCTCGAGCACCGTGGTGGCGTCCAGGCGCTCGGCGAGGCGCTCCACCACCGCGGTCTTGCCCACCCCGATCGCCCCCTCGACCGCGATGTAGTGGAACGGCATCAGGCGGGCTCCGGCGCCGTGGCCGACCGCGGGAGTCGGGGCAGCGCCCGCAGCTCGCTCGTCGGCCCAGCGGGTGGCGGACCGGAGCGATCTCGGCCAGGGGCACCAGCACGAAGCGCCGCTCGTGGAGCCGGGGTGCGGCAGCTGAGTCCGGCCTCGCGCACGTCGCCGTAGAGAGGATGTCGACGTCGAGGGTGCGGGCCCGTCGCGCCGGCCGCACCGCTCCTCGGCCAGCAGAGCGCTCGAGCAGCCTCGGGCGAGCGCGGTCTCCCCGCCACCGCGTTCAGGACCAGCCTGGGGGGGCCGCCCACGGGCTCGGTCAGGTAGAGCGAGCTCGCGATCGTCATGGCCCGGCTTCCGGAGGGCCCTCGAGGCCCTCGCGATCGCCGAGGTTGGCCCGGCCCGAGGAAGACGCGGGCATCATGAGCGAGAGCGACCCGAGCGAGCCCGGCCGGACTGCCCCTTGACAGGCGCCCGCCCCATACTGAATGGGTTCATTCATGCGCATGGCCCGCGCGAGCGACGACAAGGGCACGGATCCTGCAGGCGGCGTCCGGGTCTTCGCCCGCAAGGGCTACTTCGCGCCGGGTCTCGAGATCGCGCGGGCGGGGTGGCCGACGGCACCATCTACCTCTACTTCAAGAACAAGGAGGACATCCTCGTCTCGCTCTTCGACGAGGTGATGGCCGAGCACCTCGGAGGCGGTGGGCGAGGCGGCTGAGTGCCGTGCCCACGCGCCCCCGAGCGCCTGCGCGCGATCGCGGAGCACCACCTGCGCCTGCTGGGCGGGAACCGCGACCTGGCGGTGGTCTTCCAGGTGGAGCTGCGCCAGTCCACCAAGTTCATGGAGCGCTTCACCGCCTCCTGGCTCGCAGGACTACTTCGCCCTCCTCGCCGAGGTGATCGAGCAGGGCCAGCGGGAGGGCGCGCTGCGCGCCGACCTCCCGCGAAGGTCGCGACCAAGGCCTTCTTCGGGGCCCTCGACGAGATGGTGACGTCGTGGATCCTCGGGCGGCAAGGACTATGATCTCGCCGCAGCTCGCGGCCCCCGTGGTCGACCTGTTCCTGCGCGGGGCGGCGGCTCCCGAAGAGGTCGGCTCGCCGCGCGCCCGGCCCTGGCCGCGGTGGCCACCGGGCGAGGAGGCAAGGTGATGGAGATCCGCACCGCTCTGCGACCTCTTCTACCACTCGGTCGACACCTTCCGGAAGCCCGACCACCTCAAGTACAAGAGGGACGGCGCCTGGCGCGCCATCAGCTCCGACGAGTTCCGGCGCGCGGTCGAGGAGCTGTCGATGGGCCTGCGCGCCCTGGGCGTGGAGAAGGGCGACCGGGTCGCGATCCTCTCCGAGAACCGGCCCGAGTGGGCCTATCGCCGACCTCGCCACGCTGCTGCGCGGGCGCCGTCGACGTCGCCCATCTACGCGACCCTCACGCCGCCCCAGGTCCTCTACATCCTCAACGACAGCGAGGCCAAGGTCATCTTCGTCTCGAACGCGGCCCAGGCGCGCAAGGTCGCCGAGGTCCGCGCGCAGGCTCCCGCACCTGCGCCACGTGATCCGCATGGACGACGCCCCGATCGAGGGCACGCTCTCGCTCGAGGAGGTGCGGGCGCGGGGCGGCGAGGCGCTCCGCCGAAGGACAAGGACGCGGTGCGCAAGCGCGCCGCGGAGGTGAAGGCCGGAGGACCTGGCCACGCTCATCTACACCTCGGGCACCACCGGCGACCCCAAGGGCGTGATGCTCACGCACTCCAACCTGGTCTCGAACGTGCTCGCGTCGGCCAAGGTCTTCGCCGGCATCTCGGCACCGACGACGTCGGCCTCTCCTTCCTCCCCCTCTGCCACGTCTTCGAGCGCATGGGCGGCCACTACCTGATGCTGCTACGCGGGCGCCACCATCGCCTACGCGGAGAGCGTCGAGAAGGTCCCCGAGAACATGCTCGAGGTGCGGCCCACCGTGATGCTCTCGGTGCCGCGCCTCTACGAGAAGATGTACGCGCGGGTCAACGAGAAGGTGGCCGCGCGACCCGCCCGTCGCGCCAGAAGATCTTCCGCTGGGCGCTCGGCGTGGGGCGCGAGATCTTCCGGCACACAGGTCGAGCGCACGCGAGCCCGGCCTCTGGCTGAGGCTCAAGCACCGCGTCGCCGACAAGCTCGTCTTCTCCAAGATCCAGGAGCGCACGGGCGGGCGGCTGCGCCTCTTCGTCTCCGGGCGGCGCGCCCCTCGCCCGCGAGATCGCCGAGTTCTTCGGCGCGGCGGGCCTGCTCATCCTGCGAGGGCTACGGCCTCACCGAGACCTAGCCCGGTCATCACCGTCAACCGGCCCGACGCGATGCAAGCCGGGCAGGTGGGTCCTCCCCATCGAGGGCGTCGAGGTGAAGATCGCCGAGGACGGCGAGATCCTGACCCGCGGCCCCCACGTGATGAAGGGCTACTTCAAGCAAGCCCGAGGCCACCGCCGAGGCCATCGACGAGGACGGCTGGTTCCACACCGGCGACATCGGCGATCCTCGACAAGCCGACGGCTTCCTCGTCATCACCGACCGCAAGAAGGACATCCTCGTCACCTCGGGCGGCAAGAACATCGCCCCCCAGCCCATCGAGAACCGGCTCAAGACCAACAACTTCTTCGCGCGAGGTGGTGATGATCGGGAACAAGCGCAACTTCCCGGCCGCCCTGGTGGTGCCCGAACTTCGAGACCCTCGAGAAGTGGGCGAAGGAGAAGGGCATCGCCTTCGACGAGCCGCGAGGAGCTGGTCGAGCCGGCCCGAGGTCGTCGCTCCACTACCAGAAGCTGATCGCCGACCTCACGCCCCGACCTCGCGCAGTTCGAGAAGATCAAGAAGATCGCGCTGCTCGACCCGGGAGTTCACGCTCGAGGCGGGCGAGCTGACGCCCACCCTCAAGGTCAAGCGGCGGGTGGTGGAGGAGAAGTACAAGGACCTCATCGACCAGATGTACGAGGGCGGCGGCGTGACCTGCCGTCGAGCCGAGGCGCGACGATCCGCAAGGTCGTGGTCCTGGGGGCGGGGACCATGGGGGCGCAGGTGGCGGCCCACCTGGCGGCGCAGGGCCTCGAGGTCGTCGCTGCTCGACCTCGCCCGCTCCGGCGCCGCGACCGAAGCGCGCTCGCCGAGCGCGGCGTCGAGGCCCTCCGCAAGCTCAAGCCCAGCCCGCTCCACCTGCCCGAGCACGCGGCGGCGCATCCGTCCCGGCAACTTCGAGGACGACTGGACGCAGCTCAAGGACGCCGACTGGGTCTTCGAGGCCGTGGTCGAGGACCTCGAGATCAAGCGCCAGCTCTTCGCGCGGGTGGCGCCCGGCCGTGAAGAAGACCGCGCGTCGTCACCACCAACACCTCCGGCCTCGGCATCGCGGCCATGTCGCGCGCACCTGCCCCTGGAGTTCCGCCGGCGCTTCCTCGGCACGCACTTCTTCAACCCGCCGCGCTACCTGAAGCTGCTGGAGACGATCCCCGGCCCCGACACCGACCCCGCGGCTGCTCGCCGCGATGGAGGCCTTCTGCGACCGGGTGCTCGGCAAGGGCGTCGTCCGCTGCAAGGACACGCCCAACTTCATCGCCAACCGCATCGGCTCCTACGGCTTCGGGGTCGGCCCTCCAGGCCATGCAGGACCTCGACCTCACGCGTCGAGGAGGTCGACGCCCTGACCGGGCCCGCCATCGGCCGGGCGCGGAGCGCCACCTTCCGCACCGCCGACATCGCCGGCGTGGACGTCTGCGTCAAGGTCGCCGACCAACCTCCACGAGGCCGTCCCCGACGACCCCGAGCGCGAGCGTCTTCCGGGTCCCCGCCTTCATGAGGGCCATGGTCGAGCGGAAGTGGCTGGGGCGAGAAGGCGGGGCGGGCTTCTACAAGAAGGACGGCAAGGAGATCCGGACGCTCGACTGGAAGACCCTCGAGTACCGCGAGCGCCGGAAGCCGAAGTTCCCCTCCGTGGAGGCCGCGCAGATCGGTGGCCGACGTGGGGGCGCGGATCAACCAGATCCTCGCCGGGAAGGACAAGGCCGCGGCAGTTCCTCTGGCGCGTGCTCGTCGGCGACCTCCCTCTACGCGGCGTCCCTCGTCCCCGAGATCTCGGACGACGTGGTCTCCGTCGACCGCGCCATGGAGTGGGGCTACGGCTGGGGGCACGGGCCCGTTCCGGACTGCTGGACGCGCTGGGCGTCGCCGCGGTGGCCGAGCGCGCGCAGGCCGAGGGGCGCGCGGTCCCGCCCCTCGTCGAGAAGCTCCTGGCGCTCCGGCCGCAAGCGCTTCTACGAGACCGAAGGGACGACGCACGACGGTCTTCGGCCCGCCGGGCGTGGCTCCCGTGTCCCGAGCGGCCGGGCGTCATCGAGCTCGCCGCGGTCAAGGCGCGGGGCGGCGTCCGCAAGAAGAACGCGGGCGCCAGCCTCGTCGACCTGGGCGACGGCTGCGCGCCTCGTCGAGTTCCACTCCAAGATGAACGCCCTCGGCAGCGACACCTTCGCCATGCTGCAGGCCGCGGTCAAGGAGGCGCAAGGCGAGCTTCGACGCCCTCGTCGTGGGCAACCAGGGGGAGCAGTTCACGGTGGGCGCCAACCTCATGCTCGTCCTCCTCGCCGCCCAGGAGGAGGAGTGGGACGAGCTGGAGCGCGTCCATCCGGCAGTTCCAGAACGCCAACATGGCGCTCAAGTACGCGGACGTCCCGGTGGTGGTGGCGCCCTTCGGGCTGACGCTGGGCGGCGGCTGCGAGATCAGCGCTCCACGGCGCGCGCGTGCGGGCCTCGGCCGAGACCTACATGGGCCTCGTCGAGGTGGGCGTGGGCGTCGTGCCCGGCGGCGGGCGGCACCAAGGAGCTGGCGCTGCGGGCCCACGACCGCGTGCGCGGGCGTCGAGGGCGCCGATCCCTTCCCGTTCCTGAAGCGGGCGTTCGAGCAGATCGCCTTCGCCAAGGTCTCGACCTCGGGCGCGGAGGCGCTCCGGATGTTCCTGACCCCGGCCGACTCGCTCTCGCCCAACCCCGACCGCCTGATCGGGGACGCCAAGGAGGTGGCCCTCGGCCTCGTCCGCGCCGGCTACCGGCCCGGGCGCCCGCGGACCGACGTGCCCGTGCTGGGTCGCCCCGCCCTCGCCACCTTCAAGATGGGGATCCACAACGCGCTCCGGGGCGGGCACATCAGCGAGCACGACGCCCTGGTGGCGACGCAAGTGGCCACGATCCTGTGCGGCGGCGACCGCGCGCCCGGCGTCGGCGAGCGAGCAGCACTTCCTGGACCTCGAGCGCGAGGCCTTCCTCTCGCTTCTCGGCACGAAGAAGACGCAAGAGCGCATCCAGCACATGCTGAAGGAAGGCAAGCCGCTCCGGAACTGAGGCGGAGAAGAGAGCCATGCGCGAAGCCGTGATCGTATCCAGCGTGCGGACGGCGGTGGGCAAGGCGGCGGGGAGCGCTGCGGGAGGTGCGCCCCGACGACATGGCCGCAGCCGCCATCGCGGGCGCGCTCGGCCGGGTGCCCGCCGTCCGGCCAGAGATGGTGGAGGACGTGATACTCGGCTGCGCGATGCCGGAGGCGGAGCAGGGCAAGAACGTGGCCCGCAGGCCGCGCTCCTGGCCGGGCGTCCCCCACACCGCGGGAGCCATGACCGTCAACCGCTTCTGCTCCTCGGGGCTCCAGGCGATCGCGCTGGCCGCCGACGGCAGATCCAGACCGGGCGCGTCGGACGTGGTGGTGGCGGGCGGCACGAGTCGATGAGCCTCATCCCCATGGGCGGCCACAAGCTCGCGCCCAACCCCACGCTGCTGGAGCGCTACCCGGACAGCTACCTGGGCATGGGCCTCACCGCGGAGCTCGTGGCCAAGAAGTACGGGATCGACCGCGAGGCCGCGGACGCGTTCTCCCTCGCGTCGCACCAGAAGGCGGTGGCCGCGATCGAGGCGGGGAAGTTCAAGGACGAGATCGTCCCGCTCACCGTGGGGTCGAACGGGACGAGTGCCTTGTTCGCGACGGACGAGGGTCCGCGCAAGGACACGACCCTGGACGCGCTGGCCAAGCTCCGGCCCGCGTTCGCCGCGGGCGGCATCGTCACCGCGGGGAACGCGTCGCAGATGTCGGACGGGGCGGCGGCCACGGTCGTGATGTCGGCGGAGAAGGCGAAGGAGCTGGGGATCAAGCCCCTGGCCCGCTTCGTCAGCTACGCGGTGGCGGGAGTCCCGCCCGAGATCATGGGGATCGGTCCCGTCGAGGCCATCCCCAGGGCCCTGAAGCAGGCCGGCCTGAACCTCGCCGACATCGACCTCGTCGAGCTGAACGAGGCGTTCGCTTGCCAGGCCCTGGCCGTGATCGAGGCCGCCGGCCTCGATCCCGCCCGGGTCAACGTCAACGGCGGGGCGGTGGCGCTCGGCCATCCCCTGGGCTGCACGGGGGCCAAGCTCACCGCCCAGCTCCTCCAGGAGATGGCTCGCCGCCAGGCCCGCTACGGCATGGTCACGATGTGCGTGGGCGGCGGCATGGGCGCGGCCGGGATCTTCGAAAGGCTGTGACGGTGACGCGGGCCCTGCGGGGAGCTGCTCTCGCCGTCGCGGCGGTGGTGGCCTCCCTGCTGACGTACGGTCCGACCCTTCTCGGCGCCCAGACCGCCGCGCGGTGGACCGCGCGCGTGAGCTTCGCCCTCTTTGCGCTGGCGTTTGCCGGTCCCTCCTGGAACCGGCTGTTCCCGAGCCGGCCCGCCCGGGCGGTGGCCGGGCAGGAGTGGCCGCTCACCCTCGCCTTCGCCGGCTCGCACCTCGTGCACCTCGCGGCCCTCGTCGTGTACGTGGGACTGAAGGGCGGAGAGCTCGACCCCGTGCGCCTCGCCGGCGGCGTGCTGGGCTACGCGCTCCTCCTCGTCGTGCTCGTGCGGCCGGCCGCGCGGGAATGGGCCTTCTTCTATCTCTGGTTCGTGTTCCTGATGACGTACCTGCCCCGCGTGCGGGGGACCTTGCCCGGCGTGGGCGGGGATGCCTGGACGTTCCCGGTCTTCCTTTCCCTGGTCGTCCTGATCCTCGTCGTCCGCGCGGCCGCCTACGGCCGCCGCGGTCTTGTCCTCAAGGAAGGTTAGCCATGGCCACCGAGACCAAGATCCCCGTGCTTGCCGCCAAGGGCGGCAGCTTCCTGATCGAGGACCGCGCGCCCGACGAGGTCTTCACCCCCGAGGACTTCAGCGACGAGCAGCGGATGATCGCGGAGACCGCCGCCGACTACATGGAGAAGCGAGATGATGCCCCGCCTCCCCGAGATCCTCGCCCTGAAGTACGAGACGACCCGCGAGCTCCTGCGCAAGGCGGGCGAGCTGGGCCTCCTCGGCGTCGAGATCCCCGAGGAGTACGGCGGCCTCGGCCTCGACAAGGTCTCGGGCTGCCTCGTCTCCGAGGCAGTCGGCGCGCGACGGCAGCTTCGCGGTCTCGCTTCATGGGCCACACCGGCATCGGCACCCTGCCCATCGTCTACTTCGGCACCGAGGAGCAGAAGAAGAAGTACCTGCCCAAGCTCGCGAGCGGGGAGTGGATCAGCTCCTACTCCCTGTCCGAGGCAGCTCGGCCAGCGACGCCATGAACGCCAAGGCCAGGGCCGTGCTCTCCCCGGACGGCAAGCAGCTGGATCCTGAACGGCGAGAAGATGTGGCTCACCAACGCCGGCTTCGCCGACGTCTACATCACCTTCGCCAAGGTGGACGGCGAGCACTTCACCGCCTTCATCATCGAGAAGGGCATGCCCGGCGTCTCCCTGGGCGCCGAGGAGAAGAAGACGGGCATCAAGGGGTCGAGCACGCGCCCGCTCATCCTCACCGACGCGATGATCCCGAAGGAGAACCTGCTGGGCGAGATCGGCAAGGGCCACAAGATCGCCTTCAACATCCTCAACATCGGCCGCTTCAAGCTGGGGGCGGGCGTGACGGGCGGGGCCAAGCTCGCGATCAAGGCCGGCGGCGGAGTACGGCAAGTCGCGGATGGCCTTCGGCCACCCCATCACCGACTTCGGGCTCATCCAGCGACAAGCTCGGCGAGATGGCGATCCTCGCCTACGTCTCGGAGTCGATGGTCTACCGCACCGCGGGGATGATCGACAAGAACCTCGAGGGCGTGGGGCTCGGACGACGCGGCGGAGGCCTTGAAGCGCATCGAGGAGTACGACGTCGAGTGCTCGATGATCAAGGTGTGGTGCTCGGAGATGCTCGACTACGTGGTCGACGAGACGGTCCAGATCTTCGGCGGCGCCGGCTACGTGGAGGACTACCCGGCGGAGCGCTTCTGGCGCGACGCGCGCGTCAACCGCATCTTCGAGGGAACCAACGAGATCAACCGCCTGCTCGTCCCGGGCCGCCTCGTCCGCCGCGCGATGAAGGGCGAGCTGCCGATCTTCCAGAAGGCGATGGCGCTCATGGACGAGCTGTCGGCGCGGGCCGTCCGCCGCGCCCGCCGAGGAGGGCTTCCTCGCCGCCGAGGCGCGCATGGTCGCGGGGCGCCAAGAAGGTCGCGCTCATGTGCCTGGGCGTCGCCGTGCAGAAGTTCGGCAGGCGCTCGACGGACGCAGCAGGAGGTGCTGGGCCACTTCGCGGACGTGGCCATGGAGACCTACGCGCTCGAGAGCGCGCGTGGTCCGCACGCAGAAGCGGGCCCGTCGCTGGCGGCGAGGAGCGGGCGCGCCTGCAGGAGGCGGCGGTGCGCTGCTTCGCCCAGGACGCGCATGGACCGCATCGAGATCTCGGCCCGGCGGCTCCTCGCCGCGGTGGACGAGGGCGACATGCTGCGCACCTACCTCGCCGCCCTCAAGCGCTTCACCAAGCGGGAGACCCTGAACACGGTCGCGCTGCGGCGGCAGGTGGCGGACGGCGATCCTGGAGGCGGACGGCTACCCGCTGTCGTAAACTGGCGTCGCATGAGAGGCTCCCGACTCGCCGGTCCCGCCCTCCTGGCGGGGGCGGCTCTCTGGACGCCCGCCCCGAGCCGGGCCGACGAGGGGGTCGGGCACGCCTTCCTGAGCAAGTCGGTCGCCTTCACCGAGGCGCAGGTCGCGGCCGTGAACGCAGGCCAGGTCGTGACCAAGCCGCTTCCCTCCGCGGACAAGCCGGAGATCGCCGCCTTCGGCGCGGTGCGCGTGCGCGGGGACGCCGGCGCCTTCCTGCAGCAACTCCGCGACGGGGTGGCGTCGCGCCGGGGCCCCTCGATCCTGGAGATCGGCACCTTCTCCCGTCCTCCGAAGGTGGAGGACCTCGCCGGCCTCACCCTCGACGAGGGCGACTTCAAGGCCGCCCGGGAGTGCCGACCCGGCGACTGCGACATCAAGATGTCGCGCTCGGCCATGGAGCGGATGCACCGGGAGATCGACTGGAAGGCGGCGGACGCACGGGCCCGGACCACCGACCTCATGAGGCGCATGCTCGTCGACTACGTCGCGGCCTACATGCAGGGCGGCACCGCCGAGATGGCCACCTACGTCGACAAGGACCGGCCCCTCGAAACCCCGGCCGAGTTCCGCAAGCTCCTCGCGGCCACGCCGTACCTCGTGCAGTACGTGCCCGCCTTCCATCGCTACGTCGAGGAGTACCCGAAGGGTTCGCTCGCGGGGGCCGAGGACGCGTTCTACTGGACGAAGGACAAGTTCGGCCCCAAGCCGACCATCTGCATCTACCACACCACGGTGTGGCCGGAGCCCGCGGAGAGCGGGCGCGCGGTCATCGCGTCCAAGCAGATCTACGCCAGCCATTACTTCCAGGCCGGCCTGGACGTCCTCGCCCTCGTGCCCGCGGGCCCCGGGGGCTTCTACCTCATGGACCTCTACCGCGTCCGCATCGATCCCCCCACGGGCATGCTCTCCGGCGTGATCCTCGGCAAGATCCGGGGCGGCATCGAGCAGGGGGTGGCCGAGGGCCTGAAGGCGGCGCGCGCGCGCGCCGAGGCGAAATGACCGGCCGGGGGCCGCTGCGTTAGGCGGCACGACGGCCCGGCAGCCCGGAACGGAGCGCGTGGCGGCCGGGCTCTTCCTGGCGGCCCTCGCCCTCCTCCCCTGGGCCACCCTGCCCGCCTTCCCCTGGCTCCATCCGCGGGCCCAGTGGAGCGACCTCGTGTTCGCCGCCGCCGCCCTTCTCTGGGGCGTGGACCACGTGCGGGCGGGGACCCGGCCGAAGGTGAGCCTCGCCGCGGCGGGGATGGCTCTCTACCTCGGGATGGCCGCGCTGTCGTTCCTCCACGCCGACCCGCGACCGCCCTCCGGAGCCGCCAAGCTTCTCGGCATGGCGATGCTCGTGGCCTGGGTCCTCGTCACGGCCGACCTCGTTCCGCGTATCGGAATGCCAGCGGTCGCGCACACGGTCGCCGCCACCACCCTCGCCACGGCGGCCGCCGCCCTCGCGGGCGTGGGGCTCTTCTTCGTGGGGGTCGCGACACCGCTCGTGGGCACGTACGGCGATCTCGTGCCCGGCGCCTACGCAAGGGCGCAGGCCGCGCTACCCCACCCGAACCTCCTGGCCAGCTTCTGCGTCTTCGCCTACGGCACGATCACCCGCGACGACGCGGGCCTCTCACCACGGCTCCGGCGGCTCACCACAGCGGCTCTCGGGCTGACGAGCCTTCTTACGTTCTCGCGGGGGATCCTGGCCCTCGGCCTCGCCATGCTCTTCCGATACGCCGACACCGCCCCGAGGCGGCGGCGCGCGTTAGGCGCCGCCGCCTCTTTGGTCATGCTGTTTGCTCTACTGAGCGGGACGAACTTGGCTGTCGATCCCACCCGGCCCTGGGAGGCGCGCTTCCTCGAGACCCTCTCTCCGCGTCGGCAAGCCCTGGTCTCGTCCCTGGAGACCCTTCGCAAGCATCCCTGGCTCGGCACCGGCCCCGGCAGCTCACCGGGAACGAAGGACGGGGCGCCTTTCGACGCGCACTGCACCGTCCTCAACGTCGCGGCGACCCTCGGCCTGCCCGCCCTCCTGGGTTTCCTCATCGTCCCCGTGGCCCTCTGGCGCGGCCGGCCGCGTCCCACCGACCTTGCGATCTGGGGCATGTTGGCCGGCTTCGCCCTCGAGAGCCTGGGCCACGACATCGAGGACTTCCGGCACCTGTGGGTGGCCTTCGGCCTGGCCGCGGTGGGGGGCGACGCTGGACCGTCGGCGGTCGCTCCCCGTGCTAACCTTTCGCGCGTCTGAAGGCTCGGAGCCATGCTCGCAACAACTGTTCCCTCCCTCCAGGGGTGTCGAGACGGAGAGCAGCCTGTGGGCAGATGGTAACTCCTCGTGTCGACACCCCTGCCTCCGTGGGGAGGGATAGGGTGGGGGGTCGATGAAGCAGCGGCGGCTCCTTCCCGTGTTGCTCTTCGCGCTCACCGCGGCCTGCGGGGAGCGGGCCTGCGGCGGGACCGGCGGCCTCCCTCCCCAGCGGCTGCCGATGGTGAAGTGGCCGGACGGCCGCTCCTACCACCTGCTGGACAAGGGCCAGTACAAGGCCCTCTACGACACGCTGGGGCAGCTCGCGATCGTCCAGTACGACAGCAACAAGGACGGGCGGGCGGACTACATCGCCTACTACCAGGACAAGCAGATCCGCGTCATCGAGGTGGACGAGGACCAGGACGGCTGGATCGACCGCTGGGAGCATTACGACGCGAGCGGGGTCTTGGAGAGGATCGGGCGCTGGCGCAAGCAGAAGGGCAAGCCCGACGTCTGGCGCTTCCCGGGCCCGAACGGCATTGCCACGCGCGTCGAGTACGACGACGACGGCGACGGCCGGCCCGACCGCGCGGAGATCTTCCGTGAAGGGCGTCTCGTTCGCATCGAGCTCGATTCCGACCGCGACGGCCGCATGGACCGCTGGCAGACCTGGGAGGCCGGCCGCCTCAAGAGCGAGGAGCTGGACACGAAGGGCGCGGGCACGCCCGACCGCCGCCTCGTCTACGGCGGACGCGGCGGGATAGCGAGGATCGAGCGTCTACAGCCATGACGGGGGCGCTTCTCCGCGACCCCACCGCCGAGCGGCTCCGCACCCTCGTCCTCGTCCTGCTCGTCGCCGCTCCTCTCGCCTTCGGCTCGGTCCACGAGCCGGCCTTCATCCCGCTGCTCGTCCTCTGTGGCGCCGCCGGTCTTCTATCGTGGGGGCGCGGGCACTGGGCCCGCGCCCTGGGAGCGGCGGTGCCGCCCGTGCCCGGCCGCCGGCTCCTGCTCGGTCTGCACCTCCTGGTGCTCTTCCAGCTCATTCCCTTCCCTCCGGCGGTGCTCCGGCTCCTGAGCCCCGGGTCCTTCTCGTTCTACAACGACAACCTGCTCATCCCCCTGACCGCCTGGCGGCCCATCAGCGTCAGTCCGCCCGATACGCTGCGCGGCCTCGCCTTTCTCGTGGGGCTCACGCTCCTCTACGGAGCCGTCTTCCGCGAGTTCGGGGACGAGCGCGCCCGGCGCCGTCTCTGCCGCACGGTCGTGTTCACGGGCCTCCTCCTCACCGTGATCGCGCTCGTCCAGGCCGTCTCCCCCGACCCCCACCGGATCTACGGCCTCTGGAAGCCCGCGTTCGACTGGGCCGTTTTCGGCCCCTACGTGAATCGCAGCCACTTCGCCGGCTACCTCGTCATGGCCATTCCCCTCGCCCTGGGCTTCGCGCTGGAAGCGCTCCAGTCGCTCCGTCGGGCCTGGACCCGCCGCCGGGTGGGATGGCTCGCCCTGGGCGGTCCCGAGGGGAACGCTTTCGTACGCCGGGGAGCGGAAGCCATGGTGCTGCTGGTCGGGCTCCTCGCGTCGCGTGCGCGGGGGGGGGTGCTGGGCTTCAGCGTCTCCGCGCTCGCCCTCGTCTTTGCGGGCCGGCACCGGCGACTGGCCCTGCTGGTGGGGGCGGCGGCCGCGGGCCTGGGCGTGGCCTGGGTGGGTCTCGGCGACCTCGTGGGCGCCTTCGAGACCCGCGGCCTCAAGGGCAGCCGGCTCGACTGGTGGGTGGACATGCTGCCCCTGGCGCGCCGCTTCCCCGTCTTCGGTGCCGGCTTCAACGCGTTCGCCACCGCCTATGCCCCCTACCAGACGCTCTGGCGCACCGAGTGGATCGGCGAAGCCCACAACGACTACCTCCAGGTGCTCTTCGACCTCGGGCTCGTGGGCGTGGCCCTCGTGCTGCCCCTCCTGGCGATCCTGTTCCATCGGGCCCTGGCCCAGGCGGGCCGCTCGCCCCTCGATCTCGGCCTCCTCGGCAGCCTCCTGGGTCTGGCCGCCCACGCCCTCGTGGACTTCAACTGGCAGATTCCCGCCAATGCCGCCACCTACATCGCGCTGGCGGCGGTGGCCCTGCGCGGCGGCGCGCCCCCCGAGTCTTCGAGGCATCGCTCCTAGGGGTCATTGCCGAGGGTGTCATTTTTTTGGCACCCTGCTAGAATCTGCGGGAGCGCGATGGCGGATCCAAAACGGCCGTCCCTCACCGTCCTCGGCGGTCCGATGGCGGGCACGCGCTTCGTCATCGACGAATCCTACGAAGCGGTCGTCCTCGGCGCCGACGAGACCTGCGACTTCCGCCTGCCCCTTCCCGGCGTCGCGCCCATCCACGCCCGCATCGTCGTCGACGGCGCGGGCGTGAGCATCCACGATGCGGGGAGCGACGGCGGCCTCCACGTGAACGACAACCCGGTCCTCGACACCGGGACGCCCCTGCGCAACGGGGACATCGTGTGGTTGGGCTCTCCCGGGGAGCCGGAGGTGGTGATGCTCCAATGCATCCTGCCCCGGGCCGCGTCCGCCACCGCCGCTCCTTCCGCTTCCGAGGGCGGGGAGGACGAGACCCTGGCCCTCGCGCCGGACACCCTCTTCAGCAGCGCCGACCCGGCAGGGGCGGAGCCGCCCACGGAGATCCTGGAGATCGCCAGGGAGGCTGCGTCCGAGCCCCGCACCGAGATCCTCGACATCGCCCGGGAGGCGCTGGGGGGAGACGCGCAGCCCTTCGCCCGCGAGGAGCTGGTGGTGGCGGAGACCATGGCTATTCCGGCTTCGGAAGAGCTGGTCGAGCCCGACACGCCGCCCACGACGATCCTGAGCGCGTCGGAGTTCGAGGACGAGACGACGGAGATGGCCTCACCCCCGGTTGGCTTCCCCGAAGAGCCGGCGGGCACGATCGTGGTCGACGCCGCGGAGATGGGCTCGCCGTCCTTCGAGGTGCCGGCGGAGGAGCCGACCGTCTTCTTTTCGGGGACGGAGCCGGAGCCGACGCTGGCGATGCCGCCCGAGCCGACGCAGCCCGAGCCCCCGCCCGCTCCACCGACCCCGCCGGAGCCGCCCAAGACGACCGTCCTGCCCAAGCCGGAGCCCAAGCCGCCCCGACCCGCTCGCCCAGAGGCGCCCCGGGTGGCAAAGCCCGCCGCGCCCGCTCCACGTCCCGCCCCGAAGCCCCGGCCCGCGCCCGCCGAAGCGACACCGGTGGCCCGTCCGTCCTCCGGTGCCCCGGTGGGCCGGTATGCCGCCATGGGGCTCGTGGCCCTGGTGGTGATCGGGGCCGGGGCCTGGGGAGCGATGCGCTTCCTGCGCTCGAAGCCGGGCGCGGGCACGGCGCCGACCCCGGCGCCCGTGGCCCAGACGACGCCGATTCCGCCGCCCATCTCGCAAGTCGTCTCGCCGCCCACGACGGAGCCTTCCGTCACTCCGGAAGCCTTGCCTACGCCGCTGGCGGCGACCCCGCCGCCCGTGGCGGCGACACCAACGCCGCGCCCCAGCGCGACGCCTTCCGCCGAGGCCTCGCCCAGGAAGGGGGAGCCCACGCCGGCGCCGGCGACTTCCGTGGCGCCCTCGGCAGAGGCGCTTCGGGCGGCGCAGGTGGCGAGCCTGCTGGGCCAGGCCGATGCCTCCCTGGCCGCGCGACAGTACGACGCGGCCGTCGGCCAATTCGACGAGGTGCTGCGGCTCGACCCCGGCAACGCCAAGGCCACGGCCGACCGGGCGACCGCAATCGCCTTCCGTGACGCGGCCCGCAGGAAGTTCGTGCCCGGCCGCACCGTGGTCAAGACGGAGAAGGCCAGCGGGAGCCTCTCCGGCTTCGACACCGGGGACGTCGCCCTCCAGAAGGCTCCCGACTTCCTGGGCCGGATCGACTTCGAGATCTCGCCCGCCGCCGGCATCAAGCCGGGCGACGGCTACTCGCTGAAGATCATCCTCGTCAACGAGGGCAAGAAGGCAATCCGCATCCAGGGCCTCAGCGTCAACACCGTGGTCAACGGCACCGCGGCCAGCGTGCCCACCACCGCCAAGGTACGCGAGGTCCAGCCCCAGCAGCGGGCCGAGCTGGGGGAGGTGACAGGCTCCTGGAAGGACGGCACGACCTCGTGGGCGACGGAAGTGCTCGTCACCGCCAACAAGGGCGACAGCCTCAAGAACACGATCACCTGGAGGTAGGTCCCCGCGCGGACCGTCCGCTCTGCTTTAGCGGAAGGTCGTGATCGGTATCGGCGTGGGCAGCGTGATCGGCGTGATCGTGATCGGGGCGAGCGTGATCGTCGAGGGGATCGTCGTGGGCTGGGGGTTCACCACGACGCCGCCCACGACACCGGCCGCGGCGGCTCCGGCCACGATGAGCGCGATCGTGCCGGCCGCGATGGCCGCCCCCCCGGCCGCGAAGCCGAGCGGAGCAATGGCCGCGCCCGAGGAGGCGGAGAAGACCGTGACCTCACCCGGCGGGCCGAAAGCCGCGATCTTCCGATCGCCGCAGTCTTCCTTCTTCTCCACGATGATGGCCTCGATCTCCGAGGTCTGGCTCTCCTCGAACTCCGTAGTCGTGGACTGCAGGTAGTACGTGATGGGGCTGGCCTCGACCTTGGGCCGGGGCAGCTTGCCGAAGAAGCGGCCCGCGTCCTGCGTCATCTCCACGTAGTAGAAGCTCTCTCCCTGGGCGGCCTTGAAGTACGTGCGCGCGCGGGCCACGCTGGGCAGGGGCTCGATGGAGGCGTCCAGCAGAGGGAACTCGCCGGCCACGAAGCAGGTCACCGGCTCGAACTGTATGGTTGCGCCCGCGCCCGTGGTTTGCGCGAACGTGAGCGGGCCCGCTTCGCCTGCCGGAGGGGCCTGAGCGCCGGTCTCTGACGGCGGCGCGGGCGGCGGTTGTGGCGGTGTCGCGGGAGGCTCCTGCAGCACCGCCGAGGCCACCGCCACGAGCTCGATCTCGGCGTTGGCGAGCTTGCCCGGCACTACCGAGACCCGAACCGGAGCCTTGCCGATGGCGAGGCCGGCCTGGCTCTCCGTGGTCACCGCGTACTGTCCGGGGGCCGCCTTGGTCTCGAAACCGCCGTTCGAGCCCGAAGTGGCGCGCACGACGTTTCCGGACTCGAGCTCGATGAACGCGACTCCGACACCTTGCAAGGGTCGGCCCTGGATCGTGACCACCCCCTGGATCGTGCCCTGCGCGGGCGCAGCAAAAACGTCCAACGGGGGGCTGACCAACAAGGCGACGAGAACGGCGGAAACGGCCTGGCGCATCGTTCTGTCCCTCGCGAGGACTAATAAGTAGAGTAACCTCTTGCCGCCCCGTATTTCAAGTGGGACTTGAGCGTTGGCCGGGTCAGGACCGGCGAACGGGACGGGGCCCCGGCTTGTTCTCGCCGGCGGCACGCCGATAAGTGGCCCCCTCGGCGTAGTAGGCGCGGTAGTACTCTCCGTAGTACTGACTGTAGTAGTAGGAGTTGCGCTCCAGGTCGACCTTGTTCAGGACCACGCCGATGATCTTGCCGCCGACCCCCTGTATCTGATCGATCGCCCGCTGGATGGTGGGGCGGCCGCTCACCTCGGCTCCGATCACCAGGATCACCCCCTCCACGAGCGGACACAGGACGGGGGTATCCGCCATGGCGAGGATGGGCGGGGTGTCGATCAATACCCACTCGTAGTGCGTGCGGAGGGCTTCCACCACCTGCTTCATGTGCGCCGAGCCGAGGAGCTCCGCAGGGTTGGGCGGCACGTAACCACAGGGCAGGACCTGCAGCCCCTTGAAGCGCGTGGCCTGGATGGCCTGGGAGGCCTGGCACTTCCCCACGATCAGGTCGGAGAGCCCCGGCGTCTTGGAGATGCCGAAGTGCTGGTGCATGGTGGGCCGCCGCAGGTCGGCGTCCACGGCCAGCACCTTCGCGCCGTTCAGGGCCAACGAGGAGGCCAGGTTCGCCACCGTGGTCGTCTTGCCCTCGCCGGGGTTGGCGCTGCTGACCACGATGGCCCGACCCGAGTTGTCCGCGGAAGAGAAGATCAGGTTCGTACGCAATACTCGATAGGACTCGGCAACCGCGGACTGGGGATTCTTGAGGATCAGGGGCGAGACACCGCCGGGGCGGGGCGCATTGCCCGAGCTCGGGCCAACGCCCACGTCCGGGACCATCCCGAGAAATGGCAGACCCAGGTGGTCCTTCACGTCTTCGGGGGTTTTCAGCGTGTTGTCGAAGTGCTCGAAGAGCAAGACGAGACCGATGCCGAGGGCGAGGCCAATCAGCGTCCCCAGCTGGTAGTTCCGCGCCCGCTGCGGCGAGATGGGGCGACGCGGCACCTCGGCCTTCTCGACCACCCTGATATTCGTGGTCTTGAGCTCCGTCTCCAGGCCCGTCTGCTTCGTCCGGGTCAGGAGCTCCTTGTAGATCTCCTGGTTGCTGTCCACTTCACGTCGCAGCACCCCGTACTCGATGGCCTTGCGGTTGACGGCCATGGCCTCCTGCTTGACCGCTTCCAGGTTGGCGAGGAGGCTGGCCTCTTGCGAGAGTGCCGTGCGGTAGTCGGCTTCCGCGGCCTGGATCACGTTGCGCGTTTCGTTGCGGAGCTTCTCTTCGGTGGCCCGGATCTCGGACCGCACCCTGACCATGTCCGGGTGCTTCTCGCCAAGGGACTCGGACAGGCGGACTTCGTCCTTGTGGAGGTCGGCGAGCTGGGATTTGAGTCCCTGCACGACCGGATTCGACAACACCGCGGGGTAACTCCCGATCACCGCCGGGGACAGGCCGCGCAGCTGCGCCCAGACCGTCTCCTTGGCGATGCGGTCGGTGCGGGCGTTCAGCATGGCGATGTTCAGGGTCTGGAGCTTCTGGTCAACCAGACTCTGGCGCTCCTCCGGGTTCACGAGCCCTTCCTTCTCGCGGTACTGCTGGAGGGCTTTCTCCGCCACCTGGACCTTTTCCTGTTGCTCCTTGAGTCGGTCCCCCAGCCAGCCCGTGGCTTCCGAAGAGGTCGTGTAGCGGAACTCCAGCGACTGCTCGATGTAGAGCTGGGCCAGGGTGTTGACGGCCTGGGCGGCGAGGTTCGGGTCGTAGGCGGTGAAGCGCAGATTCACGAGCCGGCTTCCCGGCACCGGTTCCACGGTGACGCGAGAGCGAAAGGCGGCCACCGCGGGGGAGAGCGGCATTCCGTCGTTGTCGACCAGCGACTTCGGAGGTTTTCCGAGAATGCGACGCTGGAGGCGCTCCCAGGGCGACAACATGGGCCCGGTCAGGAACTCATTGCTCTTCTGCAGTTCGAGGCGTTCGACAACGCGCTCCCCCAGCCGCCGCCCGCGCAGGAGCTGGTATTGCGTCTGGTAGTAGTCGGAGCCGGCCTGCACCAGGTCGACCAGCTCCTTGTTGGGGAGCACGTTGGGAGTATCGCGATCGATGAGGATCTGGGCGGTGGCCAGGTAGACCGGCCGCGTCGTGTAGTTGTAGATGACGGCCACGAGCACGCTCACGGCCAGGCAGGTGAACACGATGGCCCGCCGCTTGTGGATCATCGCCCAGTAGCGACGAGCGTCGTGGATGAGGGAGTGATCTGTCATCGCATATCGCTGGGCAGCACGACTAGTCTACCGCCAATCTCCCCCGGTCGCTCGAGCCCGGGCCGGCGTGGACGCACCTGGATCATGGTCTTCCCGGTTAGAAGAAACGCTCCGGAACCACCACGGTGTCCTCGGGCTGGACGAAGTCCTCTGGCTTCATCTTCACCTCGACGCGCTTGCCCCCGACGTTTCGAAGGACTTTCGCGCGCTTGGCCGAGCCGCGTTCCGTGACCCCCCCGGCGGCGATCAGGGCTTGCATGAGGGTCGTGCCCTCCTGGAAGCGGTAGGATCCCGGACGCGCGACCGCTCCCGTGATGTAGATCTGAGCGGCACGCGGCAGATAGACCGTGTCGCCGGGCTGCAGCAGGATGTTCCGCTCGGGGTTACCGGACTGCAGCTCCTGGAGACTGACGCGGAAGACCTCGGCGTCGGGAACGTCCAGGGGTGCTCCCGCCGTCACCGGACCTCCCTCGGGCAAGACCGCGGTGAGCGGAACGGGTCCGCTGGCACTGCCGACCGGCGGTCGGATGACCAACACTTCGTGCCCGGCGTTGGGACCGAGGGGGCCAAGCTCGCTCAGGAAAGCAAGGAGCGAGCGGTCGCTCCGGAGGGAGTAGGGGCCCGGACGAGCAAACTCCCCGGTGACGAATACCCGTTGGCTCTTGTACTCCTGGACCGAGACCGACACCTGGGGGCGCTTGACGTAACCGTCGGCGAGGAGGGTCGTGAGCTTCCGTTCCAGCTCCCTTGCCGTGTGCTCGGACGCCTTCAGCTTGCCCAGCACTGGAAAAGCCAGCATTCCTTCCGAGTCCACCGCGAAATCCCCGCTCATCGCCGCTTGGCCCAGCACCGCTATCCGCAGCACGTCGCCGGGGCCGATCTCGTAGTCGTCGGCGGCCCGTGCCGCCCCCGCTCGGGCGACGAATGCGAGCACGAGAAGCAGGACGAGGCGGCGGGGGCGCACCCATCGATTGTCGGGCGTGGCACGCGGGGACGTCAATGACGATCCCTCACGGGGTGAACTGGACGGAAACGCCGATCAGGAGCCCGTCGATGCCGAAGTAGGAGATATTCGAATTTCGGTCGACGTAGCTCGCCACCACGCCCACGCGCAACCGGGGCCGGAATCTGTATCCGAAGTCGATCCCCGCCTCGCGGGCCTGGTCGTCGCGGACCGCGGTGACGATGCCCTCGTCGGGTATGTCGACCGTGATGTCCCCGTCCGTCACGAACCGCGTGACCCGGCCGAAGATCTGCACGTCCAGGTTTCCGACCAGGGCCTTCTGGATGCGGACCCCGTACCGCTCGTTGAAGACGGCGGGGGAGAGACCGGAGGTCTCGAGCGCGGAAAAGTCCATGCCCCGGCCGTACTGGAAGTTGAGATGCGTCTTGGGTGAGATGTTCCAGGTGCCATTCACGTCGGCGATGGTGCGCCGAAGCTCGTAGCCGGGCGTCCTCATCGGGCGGAGCCACCGAAGGCCGACGAGGGCCTGTCCCGCGATGAGGGCCGTGGGGCCGGTGCGGAAGCCCATCCAGAGCCGGTTCGAGTCGGCGTTGTTGCTCGGCCCTTGCGGAAAGCGGTCCCACTCCTGGTCGCCCTCCACCACGAACGAGGTCTTGACGCTGATCGCGTAGTCGAGGCCGCCCCCGACGCGATACGTGTCTTGAGTCAAGGTGGCCGACAGGTCGTTGCCGAGGTATTCGTCGTTCTGGTCGGTCTCGACGCGGGAGCGGCGGCCGAGGACGGTGATGGCGATGCGGCCGAAGAGCCGCCGCTTGAGGTCGAGCCGCGTCCCTTCTTCCGTCGTCGAGACCCGCTCGTCCACCTCGTAGCTGGGCCGGCCGAAGGTCTGTGCGTAGGCTTCTTCGAGCTGGAACTGGGTCCGGCTGCCCCTGAAGTCGAAGCCCCCGGCGGCGTTTCCCCGCAGGCGACGCTGGGATTCGGTCCTCACGAAGTACAGATAGTCGAGCGCGCCGTTCGCGTAGAAGCGCCCCGACCCGCCCAGAGGCAAGACCATCTCCAGGCCCGGTCCCCCGCTCGCGGACACGTCGGTCTGTCGATCGGTGGCGGTGTAGTAGACGTTGTTGTCCACTCCGATGGTGCCGATGTGGAACGTCGGGGTCAGGTAGAAGGGGCCCAGGCGGAAGCGGCCCGGACGGGCGGGTTCCTGTGTGCCCTCCGGGGAAGGAGTGGGCGGCGCTTGTGCGTTCAGTTCGGTCGCAAACAGCCCGAGGAGCGCTACCCCGGCCAGAAGGCTGGCGACCGCTCGCTTGAAGCGGCCGGCCATCTCAGGGATGACGGTGGCCGACACCCGATGCATTCCGCCCGTGCACGAGCAGCAGGACGACCGATCCGAGGCCGCAGATTGCGATTCCCAGCCTGAGGAATTCGTGTCGGGTGCCGAACTGGAGATGACCTCCTTGCAGGTAGACGAAGGTGCCGCGGAAGGGCCAGGGTGCCTGCTTCTCTCCGATGCGGAGATAAAGCCAGGGCTCAGGATAGACCAGGCCGCCCTTATAGAGCCGGGGCTCCGGGCCGCTCTTTCTCCCCTGTTCTATGAGCGAGGAGGGGGCGGGGGCGAGCCCCAGCTCGAACCACCGCGCCGCCTTTGGAGCCGTCACGAGCGCGAGGGCCGAGCGGGGCTGGAGGCCGTCGCCCGCGACCGCACCGAAGGTGGGGTCCACGACCGCCCAACCGTACTGGTCGTCCCAGACTTCCACGACGGTGTGCCCGTTGCCGTCGGTCGGCGCCAGCTGAGCAACCCGGGCGGGGATGCCGACGGCGAGCAGCTGACTCGCGACGATTGCGCTCCGGTTCATGCAGTGACCAGGGGCTCCCCCTTCATGACGCCGGAGGTGGGCTATGGGGTCGAAATCCCGGTCCACGAACTCGGCGGGCGGGACGCCATGCCGAAACTGGCGAGCGAGAGCGTCGGAGACGCACTGCGCCGCCGAGACGCCCGAACGTCCGCCGCAGTGTCCTCGGAACGCGGCGCGGAACGGCTCCAGCTGCGGGCTCGTTGCGTATTCGGCCACCGGCCATTCCACCGTGCCGAGGCGAAAATTCGGCTCAGGGACTCGGCGCAGCTGCTCAGGGGTGGCGGCGGAGAACCAGCTGCTGCGATTGGTGAGACCAAGATAGAAGAAGATCTGCAGGAGGGCGGCGGCGCCGAGGAGTGCGGCCCCGAGGAGGCTGAACGGCGTGCGAAGCGCCCGGACGTCGGCCGAGAGGGACCGCACCGAGAGTCGGCCCTGGCCGGCCGGGTCCAGAAGTTCTATTCCCACGTGGTTGATTCTAGCAGCACCGAAGCCATTTTGTGGATAATTCCATGAGATAATACGTGATAAGTCTCCCCCATGACACTCTTCCCGATGAAGCCCGCGCGAGCCATTGTCTCGGAATCGGGCCCGCGGGGCGACGGTCGCGCTCACACGGAGTTGCGCACCCCGTGAACGAGGGCCGCACACCATTGGAGTTCCGAGTCGACGCACGATACCCTACGAGGCTCAGCGTGTGAGCGAGTTGCCAGAAGGAGCGGGACCCGGCGGGTCGTTGCCCGGCTTGCCTGTCGGAGGGCGCGGGCCGGCCGAGGCAGGACGGGCCCTTCCCGCACGTCGAAAGCTGATCCGCGCCAATCGAAGCCTCGGGTGGCGCGACCTCACCGAGCTGTGGGACTACCGGGAGCTGCTCTACTTCCTCACGTGGCGGGAGATCAAGCTTCGGTACAAGCAGACGTTGCTCGGCGTGGGCTGGGCCGTCCTCCAGCCGCTGCTGTCCACGGCGATTCTGGCGGTTGTGTTCGGACGCCTTTCGGGCCTGACCCCGCCGAACGTGCCCTACCCGGTCTTCGCGTGCGCTGGCCTCTGGCTCTGGTTCTACTTCGCCAACGGCATCACGTTGAGCGGCAACAGCGTGGTGGCAGGATCGCAGCTGGTCACCAAGATCTACTTTCCGCGGATACTCCTTCCCTGGGCCGCGGTGCTGTCCGGTCTGGTCGATCTCGTCGTGAGTGGGGCGGTTCTCTTCGCCTTGATCCTCATATATGGGACACCCCTCAACACCGGTCTCTTCCTCCTCGTGGTCCCCCTGGCGACCACGATTCTCTTCACCGGCTCGTTGGGCACGGCGATCGCGGCGCTGAACGTCCGCTATCGAGACGTCCGCTACGCTCTGCCCTTCGTCGTCCAGCTCCTGATGTTCGTGACCCCCGTGATCTATCCAAGGACACTGCTCCCTCCCCAGTGGAGGGCGCTGATGTACGTCAATCCGATGGCGGGGACGATCGAGGCGGCCCGTGCGCTCCTGTGGGGCGAGAGCCCCGACTGGGGCCTCCTCGGCGCCGCCGTGCTCCTGAGCGGCGCGCTCTTCCTGGCTTCGTTCATGATTTTCCGCCGGGCGGAGCGGACGTTCGCCGATGTGGTGTAGAGCGGCACCCACTGCATGAAGCCGGTCATCGCCGCTCGAGGCCTCGGGAAGGAGTACGAGATCGCGGGGAGCCGAGCGCCCTACGGGACACTCCGGGAAGCGCTTGCCGAGGCGCTTCGGGCCCCGTTCCGCGGGCTTTGGGGAGGGAAGGGCCGCCGCGTCCGTCGTTTCTGGGCCCTTCGGGAAGTGAGCTTCAGCGTCCTGCCCGGCGAGGTCCTCGGGATTGTCGGCCGGAACGGAGCCGGGAAATCCACGCTTCTGAAGATCCTGGCGGGCATCACCGAGCCGACCACGGGAGAAGCGGAGGTCTGGGGACGGGTGGGGACGTTGCTCGAAGTGGGGACCGGGTTTCATCCGGAGCTCACGGGCAGGGAGAACGTCTTCTTGAGCGGGGCCATCCTGGGGATGAAGAGCGCAGAGATCTCCAAGCGCTTCGACGAAATCGTCGCCTTCGCCGGCGTCGAGACCTTCATCGACAGTCCCGTCAAGCACTACTCGTCTGGCATGTACGTCCGCCTCGCCTTCGCGGTGGCCGCGCACATGGAGCCTTCGGTCCTGATCGTGGACGAGGTGCTCGCGGTCGGCGACCTGGCCTACCAGCGCAAGTGCCTGCAGCGCATGCAAACGCTCGCGCAGTCGGGCATGACGATCCTTCTCGTTTCCCACAACCTTCCCATGGTTCAAAGCTGCAGCCATCGCGCGCTCCTCGTGGAGGGGGGTCGCCTGGCCGGGGAGGGGCACCCGGCGGAAGTCATCGCGGCCTACCGCGCGAGCCTGGAGCAGGATCTCGGCGAGGCGTCGAGGCCGGACTCAGCCGGGGCGGAAGCGGTGCGGATCACTTCGTTCGAAATGGCCGGAGAGGACGGGAGCCCCCGGCGCCAGTTCCGGTTTGGCGAGAGGGTGCGGATCCGGATTGATCTCGAGGCCGAAGTCCGCTTTCCCCATCCCATGATCAACTTCGGCATTCGACGTGCCGACGGCGTGATCGTCTGCAATTTCAACAACTGGTACGACAACTTCCGCATCGAGCACCTCGAGGGCCGTTCGCGCCTCGAGGGCTGGTTGCCGCCTCTCCGCCTCATCCCGGATTCCTACGAGGCTCACGTCCTCGTCTGGCCCTGGGGCGGCGGCCACCTCGGCGGCGACCCCACCCGGGCGGTGCCGGTCGCCGCCGCCGAGTTTGGCACCTTCCTGGTGGTGGGACCGGCCCTCAACGCCCACGACGGTGTCTTCCAGGTTCCGGCCCGGGAATGGCGGTTTTCCCAGGGCGAGACGCAGGTCCATTTCGACCGGATCAGCGAAAGCAGCATCAAGGCCGCGTTCGAAGAGTAGGGGCGCTGCGTGGAGAGGCCGATGGTTAGCGTGTGCATGGCCTCCTACAACCATGAGCCCTACCTTCGTCAGGCGGTGGACAGTGTCCTCGCCCAGACGCGGAGCGACCTCGAGCTCGTCGTGGTCGACGACGGCTCCACCGATGGCAGCGCGGAGTTGCTGCGCTCCCTGGCCCGGGCCCGGCCCGCAGTTCGCTTTCTCTTCCACGAGAATCGTGGCCACCGCGGCATCTCCGCCTCCTGGAACGAGGCCTTCCGCGCATCCCGCGGGCAGTATCTGGCCTGGATCGGCTCGGACGACGTCTGGTACCCGGAGAAGCTCGCTCGGCAGGTCGCCCTTCTCGAAAGCAGGCCCGACGTGGGCCTGGTGTACGGCTTGGCCGACGTCATCGACGCCCAGGGGGCGAGGACGGGGAAGGTCATAGGGAGCGACATCACGGCGGCCCCCGACCCTCTCGAGCAGCTCCTGCAGACCTGCTGGATCCCCTGTCTGACCGTCACCACCCGGCGACGCTGTCTCGAGGAGAGCGGTCCGTTTGCCGAGAACCTCGTGTATTCGGACTGGGAGCTCTGGATACGGATAGCCAGCGAGTGGCGGGTGGCCTTCGAGGATCGAGCGGTTGCCGCCTACCGCGTCCATGGCGCCAACACCAGCATCGATATTCCGAGCAGCCAGGATGTCGAGCGGCGTCTGGCCGTGATGTCGAGCGTCCAGGCCCGGAGCCACCGACAGACCACCGGCCTCGGGACGAGCACCGTACGCAAATGGATCGAGGACGAGCTCCGCCGCCTCCAGGGCCAGGCCGCCCAAGCCTACTTTGACGAGTACTACGTCGCGTGTCAGGCGGGACGACCGCTGCGGGGATTTACCGTGCTCACCCGAGCGTTCGCGCACCGTCCCCGGGAGCTCGTCCGACCTCGCCGCCTGGCGTCGTTGGTCAAGCAGTTCGCCGCCGGTTCCTGGAGATGCTTCCGCGGACGGTGTAGATTAGCCGCGAGATAGCTCGTTGGAGACAGCCTTCGTTCATCCGGCCGCCCTCGTCGAACCCGGTGCCACGCTGGGACCCCGGACCCGGGTCTGGGCCTTTGCCCACGTCCTCCCCGGCGCCAAGATAGGAGCCGACTGCAACATCTGTGACCACGTGTTCGTCGAGAACGAGGTCGTGCTGGGCGACCGCGTCACCGTGAAGTCCGGCGTTCAGCTCTGGGATGGCCTGCGCATCGAGGACGACGTCTTCATCGGTCCCAGCGCGGCGTTCGTCAACGACCGGTTCCCACGAAGCCGCGAGTACCAGGGAACGCTACCGACCACGCTCCTCAAGAAGGGAGCGTCGATCGGAGCGAACGCAACCGTCATGACGGGCCTCACCATCGGCACCCGGGCCATGGTGGGGGCAGGCGCGGTCGTGACCCATGACGTGCCCGCGAATGCGATCGTCACCGGGAACCCCGCCCGGATCACGGGGTATGTTTCTGCCAAACGCCGGGAGTCGTTGGCACCCCGCTCGGGATTGGCAGTGAACGACCCTCTCCGGGTGGAGGGCGTGCGACTCCTGGCCTTGACGGAGGCCGAGGACATCCGGGGACGCCTCGTCGCGGGCGAACGCCCCGATCAGCTGCCCTTCACCCCGCAAAGGTTCTTCGCGCTCTTCGACGTCCCTTCGAAGGAGGTTCGAGGAGAGCACGCCCATGTCCAGCTGGAGCAGCTGCTGATCTGCCTGAAGGGGTCATGCGCCGTCGTCGTCGATGACGGCACGGAGCGCGAGGAGATCGTCCTGTCGAGTCCTCAGGTCGGCCTGTATGTTCCGGCGCTCGTGTGGACGACCCTCTATCGTCACTCCCCCGATGCCGTCGTCTTGGTACTGGCCAGTCAGGTGTACGACGCCCAAGACTACATTCGGGAGTACGAGGACTTCCTGGAACGCCGGAGGAAACATTAGGTCTGCGGAGCGGCTCCCTGCCCCCGAGGACTCACCGGCACAGGGCGCCTACCGGATCGCCTGGGACTGGCAGCCCATCGAGGTGCCCTCGAGCTTCTACGTTTCCATGGTCGCCGCACTTCTTCGACACGTTCCCCCGCGAGCCCGGGTTCTCGAGATCGGGGTGGGTAGCGGCTACCTCTTGTCGCAGCTCAACCTCGTTGCGGGTTGTCGCTGCGTGGGCCTCGACCGGCTCACCGAGGCAATAGCGGTCTCGCGGGAGACGTCCCAGCGTTCGAAAGCCGACGTGGCCCTCGTGAGGGGATCCGGGTTCCTGCTTCCCTTTGCCGATGGCTCCTTCGATGTGGTGGTCTCGCTGGGCGTCATCGAGCACTTCCCTCCGGAGGGCGCGTCCGCCCTCTTGCGGGAGCACGCGCGCGTGTGCCGCCCGAACGGCCGGGTCATCGTCAGCGTGCCCAACACCCTCGACGTCGCCCACACGCTGCTCCGCTGGCTGCAGGGCAAGGCCTATCGCTACTACCCCGAGCGCAGCTACACGCCTTGGCGGCTATCGAGCGAATTGCGCAAGGTGGGCCTTCTTCCCACGGCCGCCGACGGCTATGCGCCCTTGTGGAGCCTGCGGCAGCACCGCTGGGGCTACCCGCTCACGGCCGCGCTCCACAAGACAGGGCTTCTCGACCGGCTCGACGGGTTGGGGTGGCCGCGCGCTCTCTCCTGGATGGGCAGCCTCACCCTTCAGGTGGCCTCCAAGCGGGGTGAGGCTCGTTGAGCACACCCGGCACGCCGGACGGAGGAGCGGTTGGCCAGGAAACGAGCTGTGAAGCGAGCATCATCGTCCCCACCCGGAATCGGGCCGCTCTCGTGGGTCGCTTCTTGCCCTCCCTGGCCAGCCAGACCGTGGGATGCGCGTACGAGCTCATAGTCGTCGACAATGGCTCCTCCGACGACACCGCCGCGGTCGTGAAGGAGCTTGCCCGCCGCTCCCCTCGCCTCCGCTTCCTGATCGAGCCCCGGCCTGGCCCCGGGCATGCGCGCCACGCGGGCGCGCTGGCCGCTCGGGGTCGGGTCTTGCTCTTCATGGATGACGACATGGAGGCGGAGCCGTTCTTGCTCGCGGAGCACCTCCGAATCCACGAGCGGGAGCCCGGAGTCTGTGTTCTGGGCCAGGTCATCTCGGCCCCGGTGAGACATCCGTTCGCTCGGATGATGGCCTGGATCTACGACGGTCCCCGGATGAGCCTGGTCGGCCGAACGCCCTCGGCGCTCGACTGCTGGGGTGGGCACCTGTCTCTCGAGCGTCAGACGTATTTCTCCGTAGGAGGCTTCGATCCGGCGCTGGCTTCGCGCGCGGCCGAAGATCTCGGGCTTGGCCTCAAGCTCGTGGAACGGGGTGTGCCCCTCCGTTTCGCACAGAATGCCGTGGCCCGGCACCATTTCATCGCGCGCTTCCCGGGGGGGCTCACCCGTGCCTTTCGGACCGGCCGGGCCATCGGCTACCTTTCCACGGTCCATCCTTCGTTTCGCTTTCCCGGGTTGCGACCCTCGCGCTGTCCAGCCGCCGACTGGCTTCGAGAGTTCGTGTGCCGCCTGGCCGTATTGCCGGTGCAACCCTTCGACCGGGGAGAAGGCCGGCCCGGTCCTCTTCTGAGCCTGCTGTACTCGCGGGCGCTCAACGCCGCGATGCGCCGTGGCCTGGCCTACGAGGTGGTGAGCCGCCGCCGTGAAGGCCGCTCCGCTCCCGCGAAGTCACAAGACGCGGTCCAAAATCGACCTGGTGATGAGCCTGGCGCCTGACCGGCGTGACCCGGCTCGGCCGGGAGCGACCAACCGCTACTACGTGCTCGACGACCGCTCCATCGAGGCGGCGGTGGCCGCGCTGGCCCCCCGTCTCCGAGGCCAGGTCCTGGATCTCGGAGCGGGCACACAGCCCTACGCGCCGCTCGTCCGCCGCTTCGTCACGCGCTATGTCACGCTCGATCGCATGAACTGCTTCCCCCCGCCGGCCGTGGTTGGGGAAGGGAGTGCCCTCCCCTTCAAGGCGGCTTCCTTCGACGGCCTCCTCTGCACTCAGGTGCTCGAGCACGTTCCTGACCCGGCCGCGCTGTTGCAGGAGATTGCGCGCGTGCTCAAGCCAGGGGCCGATGCACTCCTGACCGTCCCCCTGAACGCGGGCGTGCACCTCGCCCCGAACGACTATTTTCGCTTCACGGAGTTCGGCCTGCGGCGACTCTGCAAGCAGGCGGGCCTGGAGCTCGTCCTGCTGCAGGAGCGGGGCGGCCGCGTCCTCGCCGCGGCTCAGGCCGTGATGCTCGTCTTCGAGATGGACACCCTGCCGCGTCGCTCGCTGCCGGCGGCCCTGGTGAGGCGGGGGGGTCGGTTGTTGACCTCTCTACTGGAGCGGATCGCCCCCTGGATCGACCGACGCTGGCCCGTGCCCGGGAACCCCCTCGGTTACGCCGCCGTCCTTCGGAAACCGTGACCCCGCCGCTCTCCATCGTAGGCGTCGCCGATGCCGACTATGTCCACACCCACAAGTGGGCCAATCACTTCGCTCGGCGCGGGCATCGCTTGCACCTGGTGTCGTTCGCCCCGGTGAGCGCGGCCGGTCGCGCCGCCCTCGACCCCGCCGTGACCCTGGAAGACTGGACGCTTCCCCATCTCCACATCAAGCGGTTCTGGGTCACCCTCGCGGCCCAGCGGCGGCTGCGAGCCATCCTCTCCGAACGCAGGGCGGACATCGTCCATGCGCACTTTCTCGGGCATGGAGCCTGGCACGCCGCTCTCACCGGACACCGCCCCCTGGTGGTGAGCGTCATGGGCGGCGGCGACATATTCGGTACCTCCTGGGCTCCCACCTCGCGCCGTGAGCGGCTCCTCACCCCCTTCGCGTTGCGACGCAGCGACCTCGTGACTTGCTGGTCCCACCACCTCGCCCGAGTCATCCGGCCGCTGATGCGCCCGGGGGCCCGCCTCGAGATCCTCGTGGGAGGAGTGGACACCGTTCGCTTCTCACGACGAGCCGAGGCCGGCGAGCTTCGTCGCGCTCTCGGTCTGGAGCCCGATAGCTTCGTCGTGCTCAGCCCGCGCCTCTTCTGGCCGACCCATAACATCCACACCATCGTGGAGGCGATCGGTCGGGTTCGAGCGTCGCTGCCCAGGGTGCGGCTGGTACTCGTCAACCACCGAGCGGAGGTGTACCCCGAGTACCAGAAGCAGGTCCTGGGCCTCATCGAGCGCCTGGGTCTCTCCGCCCTCGTGCGCCAGGTGCCCGGAGTTCCCTACGATGAGATGCCCCTCTACTACAGCGCGGCCGACTGCATGGTTTCGATTCCGAACTCCGACGGCACCCCCATGACCGTCATGGAATCGCTGGCCTGCGGCAGCCCCGCGATCGTGGGCGACCTTCCCGACTACGACCCCGAGCTCTTCGCGCACGGAGAGACGGTTCTCCGCGTCCCCGTCGGTGACCCCGCCGGGCTGGCCTCCGCGCTCCTCGAGCTTGCCTCGGATCCCGTTCGGGCGAGCGGCCTCGCGTCGGCGGGACGGCGCCTCGTGGAGAAGCGCGCCAACTACACGGTAGAGATGGACCGCCTGGAAGCGCTCTACCGGGGACTGGCCGGGTGCGGTAGGTGAATCCCTTGCGAAGGCTCTATCTGTGGCTGATCGTCCCCCCCGATCCCTTTCGCTTCGACCCACGACTCGAACGGACGGTCCGTGCCCTCTGCGCGATGGCGACCGGTGGCCAATGGGTACTCAATCTCGGGTCAGGACAGACGCGCTACGGCGATCGCGTCGTCAACCTGGACCTCCAGCGCTTCCCCGGGGTGAGCGTGCAAGGAGACGGCCATCGCCTCCCCTTCCGCGACGCCACCCTCGCCGGAGTGCTCCTCCGAGGAGTCCTCGAGCACGTGCGCTCTGCGGAAACCGTGCGTTCCGAGGTGGAACGGGCCCTCCGGCCGGGGGGGTTCGTGTACGTGGAGGTGCCATTCCTGCAGCCCTATCACGCGAGTCCGGAAGACCACCGACGCTTCACTCTGCCCGGCCTTCGGGCGTTTCTTCGAGACTTCGAAGAGGTCGAGTCGGGAGTGCAGATCGGGCCCGGCTCGGCGCTGGCCTGGGTGATGAAGGAGGCCCTCGGGGCACTGCTGAGCCGCGGATCCACCCGCCTCTACCCCAAGGCGCTGACCGTCGCGGGATGGGCCACCTTCTGGCTCAAGTATCTCGACGCCCTGGTTCCTCCCAGCCCCCACGCCGCCCACGCGGCCAGTGCCGTCTACTACGTGGGAAGGAAGCGTGCCTAGCCCTCGGATTTCCGTCGTCATGCCGACCTACAACCGCGCGGCTTTCATCGAGAGCGCCCTCGACTCGATCGGGGAGCAGACGGCCCGCCCTTTCGAGGTCGTGGTGGTGGACGACGGATCGACCGACGACACCGAATCGCGCGTCCTCCGCCATCCCCTCGCCGACGTGATCCGCTATGAGCGGCACGGGAATCGGGGCGCGTCCGTCTCCCGCAATCGGGGGGTCGCCCTCGCCCGGGGCGAGATCATCGTCTTCCTCGACAGCGACGACATCCTCGAGCCCGATCACCACGCCACGGTCCTCGACGTGATGACGCGCCCGACCGGCGTGGCCCTGCTCTGCTGTGACTGCCGGATGATCGGGCCGTCGGGGGAGGCCATCTCCACCCACAGCTACACGGACGTGCAATGCGCGATCAAGGGAGTGCAGATACGCAGCGGAAGTCGGACCCTCGCCGACGTCTTCCTGTTCTCCACTCCGTTCCCCGGGATGGCCGTGTGGCGGGAGGTCTACTGCGAGCTGGGCGGGCTGGACCAGGAGCTGTTCCCCCTCGACGATTTCGATCTGCAGCTGAAAGTGGCGGCGTCCGGTCGTGCCGTCCACTACGAGCACCGCCCTCTCGCCCGCTACCGCATCCACGGGGCCAACGAGTCCGGGCCGGGCCGTGCCGTCCGGGTGGGAGAGAAGAAGCTCCTCTGCATTCAGCGCGCGCGCGCACGCTACCCGGCCCTGGGCGCGTTGAGATGGAGAGGAGTGCGCCGGGTCGGCGAAGTGCGGCGCGAGCTGGCGCTGGCCCGCCTCAAGGAGGGCGAGCTCGCGCGGGGTGCCCTCTCTCTCCTCCGCTCCCTCGTCGAGGATCCCGTCGGGGGGCCCGAGCTGCTCCAGCACCTCTTGCGCAGGTACCGCCGGTGGACGGGGGCCACGTGAGGCTCGCACTCCTGACGTGTGAACAGCCCTGGCAGCGCACTCTTGCTTCGCGCCTGGCCACGGAGCACGAGGTGTCGCTCGTCGTGGTGGATCGGCACTTTGGTCGGCGCGCCCGTCTCCTCCGGGCCCTGACCCTCCTGACCCGCCCTTCGCGTCTCGCCCGGAAGATGAAAGAGCGGGCCGCGGTGGCTGCCCTCGAGGCCCGGGACGCTGCCCTCTACCGGCGCCATTTCGAGCAGGAGGGCGCACCCCCGTTCGAGCGGAGCGCGGGGCGAGTGACACGGGTGCGGGACATCTCCGGTCGGGAGGTGGCTCGACAGCTCGCCGACGTGAAGCCGGAAGCCATCGTCGTGAGCGGCACGCGGCTCGTCCGCCCGCCGGTGCTGGAGCTCCATCCGCCCCTGGGGATGCTCAACCTTCATACCGGGCTCTCCCCGTACTATCGCGGGGGTCCGTGTACGTTCTGGTGCCTCTACAACGAAGAGCCCGAGTACGCGGGGGTGACGGTTCACCATCTCACGCCGGGGATCGACTCGGGGGACATCATCCTTTCCGCCCGTGCGGGACTGGAGGCCACCGACGACCTCCCCTCCCTCGACGCGAGGGTCATCGACCTGGGACACCGCCTGCTGCTTCGCGCCCTCCGTCTGCTCGAGGAGGACCGCGCCCCGCGAGTTCCCCAGTGGGAAAAGGGACGCCTCTTCCTCTACAAGGAATTCACCCCCTTCGTGCGACTCACCCTCGAAGACAAGCTCGCCCGCGGGCTCGTGGAGCGGTGTCGCCGGCGGCTGCGCGAGAGCCCGCCGGTGATACGCACGGTCGAGGCTCCATGATCCGTCCGCTCGCCTACGAGGGAGCGGCGCGAGTGGGCCTCAACCACGTGGCGAGGAGGCTTCTTCGGGCGCGTCCGTTGATCCTCTGCTTCCACGGGGTTTGCGACGAGGCCCCGGACGTAGCCGATCCAGAGGGTCTCCATGTGCCCCGGCGGCTCTTCCAGGCACAGCTCGAGGCGCTTCTCGCCCACTATTCGGCCATCTCCCTGGCCCAACTGCAGGGCTTTCTGCTCGAAGACCGCGACTTGCCCCCCTTCCCCCTTCTCGTGACCTTCGACGATGGCTACCGGAACGTCGCACGGCATGCCCTGCCCCTCCTCAGGAAGCTCGGCGTGCCTTGTGCCTGGTTCATCGTGCCCGGGGCGGTGGAATCCGGACAATGGCTGTGGCCTTGCCAGCTCGAGCATCGGTGGGGACGTCGGGAAGACTTCGGAACGCGGCTCCGCGAGTTCCAGCGCCTTCCCGCGTCCGAGCGTGAGTCGAGGCTGGCCGCGCTTCCTGGCCCGGCGGTCGGGCCCGAGACGTCCTGCGACTACACGCTCGCCACCTGGGAAGAGATCGCTCACGAGCTTCGCCGTGGGGGCGTGGACATGGGCTCTCATGGCCTCGATCACCAGCCGCTCACGACCTGTGAACCCGCCCGCCTGCACCGCGAGCTTGCCCTCTCCGCGGATCTCATCGAAGGGCGTCTCGGAGTACGGCCCCGAGCCCTTGCCTACCCGAGCGGAGACCACTCGGGCCCGGTCCTTCAAGCCACGAAGGAGGCGGGCTACGTCCTCGGCTTCACGACCCTCGCTCGACACGCGCGAAGGGGCGATGACCCTCTCGGCCTGCCCCGGATCCTCGTGGGGACCCGCGATCGCCCGTCCGTTCTGCTCGCCCGCGCGGCGGGCTGGCTGGACTGGTTGCGCGGCCGCGGTAGGCCCGGCTCATCGGGCATGACGACGTGATCCGTGTGGCCGCGGTCATCGAGGCCCTGGGCCGAGGGGGGGCCGAGCGTCTGCTCGCCGACACCGCTCGCCTCCTGGACCGCACGCGGTTCTCCCTCCGCGTCTACACGCTCTTCCCCTTTCGACGGGACTACGCGGAGACGCTGAGGGGGCTGGGGGTGCCCGAGGAGTGCCTGAACCTTCGCGGCGCGCTGGACGTGCCCCGTGGCGTCAGGCGACTCCGCACTCGGCTCCGGGAGCACGCGACGGACGTCGTCCACACGCACCTCTTCTTCGCCAACGTCGTGGGGCGCATTGCCGCGCGCCTCGAGAGAACGCCGGTGGTGAGCACGCTCCACGGTGTCGACTACGAGCCCGTGGTACGCCGGGAGAATCCGGCGCTCGGCCGCTCGAAGCAGGCCATCCTGCGCGCCCTCGAGGCTCTCACCGCTACCTGGTCGCGGGCCCGGATCGTGGCGGTCAGCGAATACGTGGCGGACTCCGTGCGTCGGCAGCTGGGCGTTCGGGACGAGCGCATCGTGGTCGTCCCCAACGCGGTCGACACGAGCGTGTTCGCTCCCGACGACGCCCGGCGGGGGGCGGCCCGCGAGGCGCTGGGCCTCGACGAAAGCCTCCCCGTCGTGATCTGCATCGGCCGCATGCTGCCGGAGAAGGGCCAAGACCTGCTCTTGCGCGCCTTCGTCGAGGTCCACCGCGTCGTGCGCGGCAGCCTCCTCCTCCTCGTGGGCGACGGGTGGCAGCGCGCAGAATTGGAGGCCCTGGCGCGGGGGCTGCAGATCGGCGAGAGCGTCAGGTTTCTGGGCCTCCGCGACGACGTGCCCGACCTCCTGCGCGCGTCGGACGTGCTTGCCCTGCCGTCGCGTCACGAGGGGTTCGGCCTGGTCCTGGCGGAAGCGCTTTCCTGCGGCCTCCCGGTGGTGGCCACGCGTACGGGGCCGATTCCGGAGATCGTGCGCGACGGAGAGACCGGACGGCTCTTTGCGCCCGGTGATGCCGCAGGTCTCGCCTGCGCTCTCATCGACCTGCTGCAGAGCCCCGAACGACGTCGGGCCTGGGGAGCGAAGGGGCGGGAGGATGCCCTGGCGCGCTTTCCCCTCCCCCTCATGGTGCGCCGGCTCGAGTCCTTGTACGCTGCCCTGGCTGAGAAGCGGTGAGGGTCCTGTACATCTCCTACAACGGGCTGGCCGAGCCGCTGGGGCGCAGCCAGGTCCTGCCCTACGTGCAGGGGCTATCGGCGGCCGGTCATTCCTTCGTCCTCGTCTCCTTCGAGAAGGAACGCTCGGAAACGACGCTGGACCCCGCCGGCGTCCGGGCCCTGCTGCCTGCGGGCACGCATTGGATCCCCCTGCGTTACCACAAACGCCCCACATTGCCGGCCACCGCCTGGGACGTGCTTCAGGGCACGTTACGTTCTCTGGGAGGAGAGCGTCCGCAACTCGTGCATGCGCGCGGCTCCATTTCCGCGTCGATGGCGCAAGCCGTGGCCCGGATGCGCCGAGTGCCCTGGCTTTTCGACGTACGTGGCTTTCTGGCCCAGGAATACGTGGACGGAGGACATTGGAGGGCAGGCGGCCTTCTCGCCCGGGTCACGGAGCGCTTCGAGCAGAGGCTGCTGCGCGGGGCCGATGGACTCGTCTTCCTGACCCGGCGGGGAGCGGAGGTGGCGCAATCAGCGGCGGCCGGCCGGCCCCAGGCCATCATTCCCTGTGCGGTCGACCTCGACCGCTTCTCGTTCCGGCCGGAGGCCCGGGCCCGGGTCCGGGCACACCTTGGGCTCGAGGACCAGCCCCTCGCCGTGTATTCGGGGAGCTTGGGCTCGTGGTACCTTCCTGAGCAGATGCTCGACTTCGTCGCGGCGAGCCGGTCGGAAATGCCCGATCTCCACCTGCTCGCCCTGACCCCGCAGCGCGAGCTCATCGAGCAAGCGGCGGAGCGGAAGGGCTTGTCGCGCTCCCTTCGCACCTGCTCCGTCTCGCCGGAGCGGGTGCCGGAATTCCTGAGCGCGGCCGACTTCGGCATCTCGTTCATCGATCCCACTCCTTCCAAGGTGGCTTCCTCACCGACGAAGCTCGCCGAATACCTCGCCTGCGGCCTGCCCGCCGTCCTGAACGCTGGGGTGGGGGATGCGGAGGAGCTCGCCGGGGAGCCGGCGTGGGTGCTCGTCCGAGAGCTGGGCCCCTCCGGTTATGCGGAGGCGTCACGGCGCGTTCGAGATCTCCTCGGCCGGTCGGACCATCGGGCGTCGGCGCGTGGCCTCGCGGCCAGGCGGTTTTCGCTGACGGAAGCGGTTGGCCGCTACGACCGCCTCTATCGGGAGATCCTGTCCGGGGGGACGGCCGGGTGAAGGTTCTCGTCACGGGAGGCGCCGGCTTCATCGGGTCCCATCTCGTGGATCGCCTCGTCGAGCGCGGGCACGAAACGACCGTCCTCGATTGCCTGGATCCGCAAGTCCACGGCCCGGGCGCGACCGCGCCCCCACACATCGCCGGCCATCTGGTGTCCGGTGCGGTGCGCTTCATCCGCGGGGACGTCACCGACCGCGAGGCGGTCGCTCGAGCCCTCGACGGTGCCGAGGCCATCGTCCATCTCGCGGCGGCGGTGGGCGTGGGCCAGTCGATGTACGAGCCGCTCTACTACGTGCACAACAACGACATGGGGACGGGCGTTCTCCTCGACCACGTCGTGCGGTCGCGCGGCCGTGTTCACAAGCTGGTGGTTGCTTCATCGATGAGCCTCTACGGCGAGGGCGCGTATCGCTGCCCTTCCTGCGGGGGCGAGGAAGGTCGCGAGCGAGACGACGCCCAGCTGCGGGCCGGGCAGTGGGAGGTGCGCTGTCGGGCCTGCGGGACGGCGCTGCTGCCTCGGCCCACTCCGGAGAGCAAGGCGGCACGGATCGCCTCGGTCTACGCCGCCACCAAGAAGCACCAGGAGGATCTGTTCATTACCCTGGGTCGCGCCTACGGGATCCCCACGTTCGCCCTTCGCTTCTTCAACGTCTTCGGACCCCGACAAGCGCTCGGCAATCCCTACACGGGCGTGGCCGCCATCTTTCTCACGCGCCTCCTGAACGGCCATCCTCCCCTCATCTTCGAAGACGGCAGGCAGAGCCGCGACCTCATCGATGTGCGCGACCTCGCGCACGCCCTCCTCCTGGCCGTGGAGCATGAAGGAGACGGTGCTCACGTCCTCAACGTGGGGACGGGCCGGCCGGTTACGGTGCAGGAGGTGGCGGAGGCGCTCGCCCACCAGCTCGGGCTCGACCTGCGTCCACGGCTCCTTCAGAAGTACCGGGCGGGAGACGTGCGGCATTGCTTCGCCGATCCCTCCCTGGCCCGTGACGTCCTCGGCTTCGAGGCGCGCCGCCGATTCGAGGACGGTCTCCCGGAGCTGGTGGCGTGGTGTCGTGATCAACAGCCGGTGGACACCGTGGACCGGAGCCTGGACGAGCTTCGAGAGCGGGGCCTCGTTCGTTGACGAGCGGGCGGACCTAGGCGGGCCATGTACGTCCTGGGACTCACCACCATGGGTGAATCTGCGGCCGCTCTCCTGCGGGACGGAGAGATCGTGGCCTGTGCCGAGGAAGAGCGCTTCTCGCGACAGAAGCACCACATCGGATTTCCCGACGCCGCCGTCCGGTACTGCCTGCGCGAAGCCGGCATCGGCATCGACGCCGTCGACCATGTCGCCCACTACTGGAAGCCCTGGGTCCTGGGGCACCGCATAGGGCACACGCTGGGGGTAGGCCTAAAGGGGTACCGGCTCTTCGCGGCCCGCGCCCAGCGGGGCACCCGCCAGATGCGTGGCTACTACCTCCCGATGTTCTGGATGCCCGCGAAGGTGCGGCACGACTTCGGGGGGGGACGGTTCCGTTTCCACTACGTCGACCATCACGTGGCTCACGCCGCCAGCGCGTTCCTGGTTTCTCCGTTCGAAGAGTCCGCGATCTTCACCTTCGACGGTGCGGGGGAGAGCACGACCGTGCTCTTCGCGCGCGGGCGGGACCGCCAGATCGAGGTGCTCCGGCGTATCAAGCTCCCGCACTCGCTGGGTCAGTTCTATTCTGCGGCCACGAATTTCCTGGGCTTCGACATGTTCGCGGGCGACGAGTACAAGGTCATGGGGATGGCGGGCTGGGGGGAGCCGCGCTTTCACGACGCCCTCGCCCGCGAAGTCGTCCGGCGCGACCGTCCCGGCTCCTTCAAGCTGGACATCACCTTCCTGGACCACCACCTCGCCAAACACCACGAGTACGGCGAGCGGGTGCGGGAGCTCTTCGGTCCGCCCCGTGGACCCGAGGAGGAGGTGGTCCAGCGCCACTACGACGTCGCGGCCAGCGTGCAGAAGGTGTTCGAGGAGACCCTGTTCGACCTGCTGCGCTGGCTGCACGACCAGACGGGGTCGCGCAACCTCTGCCTGGCCGGCGGGTGCGCCCTCAACTCGCTCGCCAACGGCAAGATCACTCAGCAGACGCCTTTCGAGAATGTCTACATCCAGCCCGCGGCTCACGACGGGGGAGCGGCCCTGGGGGCGGCGCTCTACGTCCGACACTCGCTCCTGGGGGGTCGCCGCGAGACCGTGATGCGGCATGCCTACTGGGGCCCCCGCTTCACCTCCCGGGAATGCCGCGCCGCCGCCGAGCGCGCCGGTCTCGAGGTGGAGAGCCTCCCCGACCCGATCCTCCTGCCCCGGGTGGCCCAGGCCCTCTCCAACGGCGCGATCGTCGCGTGGTTCCAGGGGCGGATGGAGTGGGGGCCCCGCGCGCTCGGGAACCGCAGCTTCCTTGCCGACCCCCGCCGCCCGGAGATGAAGGAGGCGATCAACCGCAAGATCAAGCTCCGCGAGCCGTTCCGGCCGTTTGCTCCTTCGATGCTCGCGGAAGCGAGCGAGCGCTACTTCGGCCGCCAGCACGACGCCGCCTTCATGGTCACGGTGTTTCCCGTGCTTCCGGCGAGACGCGACGAGATCCCCGCCGTCGTCCACGTCGACGGCACGGCGCGACCCCAGCTCGTGGAGCGTGAGGTGAATCCACGCTACTGGGGGCTGATACACGAGTTCGAGAAGAACACGGGCGTCCCCGTGGTGCTCAACACCTCCTTCAACGTGCAGGAGCCGATCGTCTGTACACCCGAGCACGCGGTGGCCACCTTCTTGAAGACGGACGTCGACCTCCTCGTGATGGAGGACGTGCTCGTGTCCCGTGCGGCGGGAACGGGCGTTTCGCCCTTCGGCCATGGGTGAGCTTCTCCGGGTGCGGGTCTTCGTGACCGCGCCCTACGACACCGCTCCCGGACAGCGATTTCGGATCGAGCAGTGGGAGCCCCACCTGCGTGCAGAGGGCATCCGAATCGACTATGCGCCCTTTCTGGACGCGGCCCAGGCCCAGGTCCTCCAGCAGCCCGGTCGGGTGGCGGCCAAGGCGCGCCTGCTGCTGGCTTCTTTCTTGCGCCGACTCCGGGAGACTCCCTCCCCTTCCGCCTGTGACCTCGTCTACCTCTTCCGGGAATCGGCGCCTCTGGGTCCCGCGCTGATCGAGAGGATCCTGGTCTCGCGTCGCCTCCCCTACGTCTTCGACTTCGACGACTCGGTGTGGATGCGTTACGTGAGCCCGACGAACTCGTACTTCTCCCTCCTCCGTTTTCCGGGAAAGACCGCCACCACCTGCCGCCTGGCCCGCGCGGTGATGGCGGGGAACTCCTTCCTGGCCTCTTACGCCGGGCGCTACAATGGTCGGGTGACGGTTGTGCCGACGACGATCGACACCGACCATTACCGGCCCCTTCCCGTCCGAAACGACCCTTCCCCCGTGATTGGCTGGACCGGGAGCCACAGCACCGCCCGCTACCTGGAGATCGTGCGTCCCGCACTCGAGCGGCTCCGCCGGCGCGTGGCTTTCCGGGTGGTGGTGGTAGGGGGCGAAGGCTTTCGGGCGGAGGGGGTCGAAGTGGAGCACCGGCCCTGGCGTGCCGCCACCGAGATCGAGGATCTGTCCGACTTCCAGGTCGGGCTGATGCCCCTCGTCGATACCGAGTGGGAGCGCGGGAAGTGCGGCCTGAAGGCGCTGCAGTACATGGCCCTCGGCCTCCCCGCCGTGGTCAGTCCGGTCGGCGTGAACCGTGAGTTGATCGAGAACCGGACCAGCGGTCGGTTTGCGCAATCGGCGGAGGAATGGGAGCAGATCCTCCATGAGCTGCTGACGGACCCCGACCTTCGGGCCCGCATGGGCCGGGCGGCGCGGGCGCGAGTGGAGACGGGGTTCGCGGCGCGCGTGCATGCTCCGCGGGTGGCGGGGCTTCTCCGGGAGGCCGCTCGGTGACCGGCTTCTTCGACGGCTTCCTGGCCTGCTTGTTGGCCATCATCTGGAACACCTACATCGTGGGTCGCATCCGGACGAAGTTCCCCCGCGAGGAAGGGCCCTTCCTCGCCCGCACGTTCATGCTCGCCCTGCTTCTTCGGTATGCCCTCGCCATCTTCCTCAACGTCTACGCCCAGGACTACACCTTCACCCAGACTTTCTGGGGCGACTCCAGCTACTACGACGCCATGGGCAACGCGGTGGCAATGTCCTGGGGAGGCGAGGCCTTCCTGAGCAGCTCGACCGTCACCGGCAACGTCAGCGGCTACGGGTTCATCTACTTCGTAGCCGCCGTCTACTACGCGTTCGGACGAAACCAGCTGCTGGTGCAGCTCATCAACGGGACGATCGGGGCGCTGGCCGTGCTGGTCATCTACGCCATCGCCCGGGAGCTCTTCGATGCCCGGGTCGCTCGGTGGGCCGCCCAGTTCATGGCCTTCTTCCCCCAGATGATCTTCTGGTCCGCGGCCATGTACAAGGACCCGGTCATCGTCCTCTGCATAGCCCTCTGCATGTATTCGTTCCTGAAGCTCCGGGCGTCCTTCCGACCCACTCACCTCGTCCTGTTCCTGCTCTCGTCCCTGGCCCTGATGGCCCTTCGTTTCTACATCTTCTATTTCGTGGCCTTCGCCACGCTCGGGACCTTCCTCTTCGCACAGCGTCGGCGGGCTCTGGCCAGCATCGCCGGCCAGATCGTGCTGGTCGCGGCTTTCCTGGGGGCATTCTCGTTCGTGGCCGACCGTGAGATCGTGGCCCAGCACGCGGCCTACTTCGATCTCGAGAGAGTCCAGGTCAGCCGCATGGACCTCGCCAAGACGGCCCGCTCCGGCTTCGCGGCCGAGGCGGACGTCTCCACTCCGGCGGGAGCGCTCAGCGTGCTCCCCACCGGGCTGCTCTACTTGATGCTCGCGCCGTTCCCCTGGGCGGTCAGCGGCATTCGGCAGGCGCTGACGGTCCCCGAGATGCTGGTGTGGTATGCGCTCATGCCCGCGCTGTTTCGGGGGCTCTTGTTCACGGTACGTCACCGATTTCGAGAGGCCCTCCCCATACTCGTGTACGCCCTTTCCCTGACCTTGGCCTACGCCGTCTTCCAGGGCAACGTGGGCACGGCCTACCGGCAGCGCACGCAGATCAGCATGTTCTATTTCATCTTCATCGGGGTGGGGCTGGTAGAGCGGGGGCGCGCGCGGGCCATCCGGCATCAGCGGGCGATGGCCGGCCCCCCGCGGCCGGATCCGGTGGGGTTGCGCTAGAGCAGCCGGGCAAAGCGGTCCTTCCGCGAAGGGTGCAGGAAAAGGTAGTTGTCCTCCACAACCTGCTGCGAGCTTCTCGGAACCAAGCGGCGGGCCTCGTCGTCGTACCAGAACAGATCGTACCCACGCTTGGCGAAGAAGCCGAGGAGCTCGTCGAGACCGATGCCGAAGCCCTCGAGAAACCAGGGCGTGATCTCGGACAGGACAGTGGGCCGGAAGCGATCGATCGTGGACTCGGCTCCGCGGAACGCCCAGAGCTCGGCCCCCTCGATGTCGGCCTTGATGAACGAGACGTCTCCCGGCGGCGAAACCACGTCGTCGATTCGGCACACCGGGCACGTGATCTCCCGGGTGCCCTCGAACCTCGCATGCTGCTCCCGGCCCTCGCGGTTGTTGTCCCGCCGGCTCATGTGGACGAGGCCCGCCGCGATGGCTCCCGAGGCCTGGAGGGGCAGGGCGAAGGTCACGGTACCCTCGCGGTCGGCGCAGCCCTTCTCCATCAGCTCTACGTTTCGAAAGCCGAGCAGGCGGGCCACGAGTCGAAAAGTGGCGCAGGTGAAGGGCACCGGCTCGAAGGCGAGGACGCGGCCGGAGGCTCCTACCGCGCGTGACATGTGGTAGGAGTAGAGTCCATAGTTTGCCCCGATGTCGATCGCGGTCTCGCCGGGCCGAATGCCGAGACGCACGAGATCCAGCTCGGGTTCCACCCAGGCTCCCGACCGGATGTCCCAGGCCATGGCCGCGCACTGGAGCATCTGGTAGGTGCGCTCGTTGAGGATGGGGTGAAGCGCCTTCTTGAGGACCCGCCGAACCAGTGAGTTGGCGCCCATGCCGAAAAAGACTAGCCCGAGGCGTGTCCGGCCGCGGGCGGCCCGGCGGCCAGCGCGCGCTCGATCTGCGCGCGACGGAAATTCGCATAGGGCAGGTTCGTGTGACCGGAGGAGAGTCGGCCCGCGATCGGTCGTCCCGCCCGCAGGTCGCGGAGCAGGCTCTCGACCAGGGATCGATTCGGCAACTCCTCGCCACTCCGCAGCCGGTCCTCCATGACCGGCCCCAGCGACTCGTTCCCCGTTCCCTGCAGCACGTGGAAGAGGCTGCACAGATGGTCGGAGTTGGGCCCCAGCCCGAACTCCTGGCGGTCTCGCATCACCCGGAAGCCGTCGTCACACGGAAAGAAGTCGAAATCGCGCACCACTTTCAGGTCCAGCGTGCGGGCGAGACCCATTCGAACCCCCAGGCGCCTCAGCCGATCGGTATTCCGCGAGAAGGCGGGCACTCGCTTGAGGTGATCGCGCCAGGTGGTGGGCAGCCGGTTCGACCACAGGGCCATGGTGACGGAGAGGGCCGCGGGATACATGGGTAGATGGGGCGTTTCGTCCGGTACGAACGCGGTGTTCCCGACCGAGTGGGCACCCCGTTGTTCCACGCGCATCGCCACGAGTGATCCCGTGGAATCGAGAGATCGCGGGCGGCTGAAGACCCAGTGTTCGTAACCGGGGCCGAGGAGCGTGGTCGTGGAAAGAAGCATGTGCCCGTGGTGATGGATGGCTTTGGTCGACATGTCCGTATCCCCGTCGGGGAGCGGAATCCAGCAGTTGAGCAGAAGGCCGAAGTCGGCATTGAGCTCGATGTCTACGGCCACCACCGGATAGTTGAGCGCACGGAGCGCGCCCGGCTTCCGGAGATGAGCTTCCAGCGCCTCGGTCATGAACGAGCGGTCGGCGGCGATGTCGGCAAGGATCGGCCGCGCCCGATCGTGCGCGGAATACTTGTCGCGCTGGGATCGGAACGTCTCTCTCAGCGCTCGCAGATAGGTGTGCAGCAAGAGTCGGGAAAGAGGGGCGATGCGGCTAGGCTGCGCTCCGAAGCCTCAACCTCCACCCATCGTGATCTCATGTTAGCCGATGCCCACGCCCGTCCGCAATGACCACATCACGTGACCAGGGCCGTGTCTCGAATCTCTCTGTCGGGGGCTACTCGCTCGAGCCTTGAAGGGAGCGCGACGTCTTGTTGTTCACTTCACTCCAGTGGCTCGCGTTTCTCGCCGTCGTCTTCGTGGCTCACCACGCGATTCCCCAGGCCACGCGGCGGTGGTTCATGCTGGTGGCCAGCGTCTGTTTCTACGCCAGCTGGAGCGTCCCCTATCTCCTCCTGATCTTCGCCCAGCTCTGCGTGGACTGGACCTGCGGCCTCCTGCTCGCACGTCACGACCATACCTGGACGCGACGGGCGATTCTCGCCACCAGCCTCACGATGAACCTGGGGGCGCTCTGCGTCTTCAAGTACTACGGTTTCATGGCCCGCACCCTCGCCGCCCTCGGCGTGCATGTTCCCCTCGTCGAGCTCGAGCTGCCGCTCGCCATCTCCTTCTACACGTTCGAGTCGTTGAGCTACACGATCGACGTGTACCGGCGTCGCCTGGAGCCGGTCCGGTCTCCATTGCATCTGGCGCTGTTCATCACCTGGTTCCCTCATCTCATCGCCGGCCCCATCGTGCGCCCTTCGGAGCTCGTTCCCCAGTTCGATTCCCTGCCCCGGCTCTCTCGCCAGGCCTTCTACTCCGGCCTCGGGCTGGTTCTCATCGGATACAGCAAGAAGCTCCTCGTCGCGGACTGGCTCGCCGCCGTCGTCGAACCCGTATTTGCCAGCCCACGCCTCTACACCGGGCTGGAGCTGCTCATCGGCGTTTACGCCTACGCCTTTCAGATCTACTGCGATTTCTCGGCCTACACCGACATCGCGCGCGGGGTCTCGAAATGGTTCGGGGTGGAGCTCCCCGAGAACTTCCACGATCCCTATCTTGCGACGAGCATCACGGAGTTCTGGCGCCGCTGGCACCAGACGCTCTCGCGCTGGCTGCGTGACTATCTGTACGTTCCGTTGGGTGGAAATCGAAGAGGGAACGTCAGGACGTACGTCAATCTCATGATCACGATGCTCCTCGGCGGGCTCTGGCATGGAGCTTCGTGGACCTTCGTGGCGTGGGGAGGCCTGCATGGCATGTTCCTGGCCACGGAAAGAGTCTTGGGCGTGAAGGGGAGCCCGCCCACCGGCCCGTTTGCGGTGTGGAGCCGCCGGGTCCTCACGTTCCACCTGGTGTGTGTGGCCTGGATCTTCTTCCGCGCCCAGACCTTCGAGGCCGCCGGAAGCATCCTTCGCGGGATCGTCAGCGGGCCCCTGTCGCTCACGGGCGAGCATCTGTTGCCGATGCTCGGCGCCACTCTGATCATTGGCACGTATTGGCTGGCCTTCCCTCTCCGCGCACGTGTCCTCGCCTACGATGCCGGGCCGACCTGGCAAGGCCAGGCGGCATCCGCCATCCTGGTGGGCGTGTACCTGACGGCGCTGACCGTGCTCGGAGCATCCAGCAAGACGTTCATCTACTTCCAGTTCTGACTTCCCCTGATGAGCACACCCTGCCCTTCTTTGCCCGGAGCCGCCTGAGCGATGGTGGGCGCCGGCTTTCACCGACGCGCAGTGATTCTGCTCCTGGCCGCGGCGGGGGTAACCGTGGGCCTCGGAGCCCTGGCGGGAACGTTCTACCGACCCCGTCCGCTCGCCCCGGACCCCGCGCGGGTGGCCGCTTCCCGGCGATTCGTGTCGCTTTCCGGAAACTCACGTTTCGAGGCCGCGCTGGATCCGGAGAGGCTCAGGCATCGACTCTCTCGCGACAGTCTCGTCGACGCCCAGATGTTCACCGGCGGTGGCTGGGACGCCCTCCACTACTACATGCTCGCGCTGTTGGCGCGAGACAACCTGCGGCCCGGCCGGGATGCCGTCGTCATCGAGGTAGCCCCTTTCTCGCTCGACGACGCGTCCCTCGGCAATCGCCTCGGGGTGATTCGCCCCGAGGTGGCGACCGCCGTCATGCGCGTGCCCGGCTTGACCCTGGAGAACCGTCTCGACATCGCCCTCGGAGCCGTCGACGCGCTCTACCGGTACCGGCAGTCCGTCCATGCGCTCGTTCTGGAGGCTTGGCTGGAGCCGGCTTCGAAGAGAGCGGCCCGTTTCCTCGACGATTGGGACCTGGTCGGAGCCCCCCCCGCCGAGCCGCCCTTCCGCCTCCTGACCGCGCCCGGCCGGGCTTTCGTGATTCAGGAGGTTGAGGGCGATCGGGAAGCCTTCCAGAGCGTCAATCGACAGCGGCTGAAGGACCAGATCGAAAGGACTCGAGTGGGCGGCCCCAAGCTGCATGCGCTCGAGCTCGCGGTTCGCGCGCTGCGCGAACGGAACCTGCAGGTCTACCTCGTCCGGGTCCCGACATCCCTCTGGCTTGCGGAGCACCTCGGGAGGAGCCCGGCCGGGATCGCGTTCGAGGAGGCGCTCCCGAAGCTTGCCACCCGCACCGGCGCCCAGTATCTCGGCGACTGGGGGCCGCGCCTGATGGCGGAAGACCGCTTCTGGGACGAAACCCACATGGCATCGTGGGCCACCGCGGATTTCACGGACGCTCTCGCGGAAAGGCTATCCGGGCAAGCAGGGGCTTCCGCGCCCCCTCTCCCGGACTGAGCCCGAAGCCTTCAGCGGGAGCGGGCCACGGCCACCAGCTCCGCGCTCATGATCTGTGGCCGATCGCCGGGTAGCTCGACATACGCGAGCAGACGGACGAGAGCTTGAAGCAGGCGATGGGCCACCAGCCATGCGATCCGCCGGGGGCGCCAATGGAATCGAGGGGTGACGCCTCGAACGTCGACCGATCGAAACCCCCCCTGCCACAGCGCCTGCTTGAGACTCCACGCGGTGAAGCCGATCACGTGCGTGAAGTCGAGATAACGCATGTGGCCCGCCAGCCAGTGGCTCATGTTGGGCGTGCGGATCACCAGGATCCCACCCTCTCTCAGCGAAACCCGGATGGCCTCCAGGATCGAAGCGAGATCGCGGGGGGGAAGATGTTCGATGACGTGGCTCATGTGCACCACGTCGAAAGTCGCCGCGTACGCACGCAGCGCGGAAGGGATGTCCTTGATGCACTCCGCCTCGAATCCCAGTTCCCGACAGAGGTCCACCTGACGGGCGCCCAGGTCCATGGCCTTGAGCTGCCGCGCGCCCCGCTGCCGAGCGTAGAGAAGAAAGTGTCCCATGCCACATCCGATGTCGAGGACACGGGTCTCGGGACCGAGCGGGAACAGGGAGTCGTAGATGTCCTCGTAAGACTCGACGATGGGACGCGCGCTCTCGAGCACGGTGCGGGCGCTCAAGACCGTTCCGTCGACCAGGTAGGTCCCCTCCGCCGACGCGTGGAGATCGTTCATGAGGAAATTCCCACCAGAGTCTACGCTTCCGCCTACCCGATCCGAAGCGAAGCCTAATGGCGTCCGCCGCGCGGTGGCCCGCCCGCGATCACCGCGGCCGCCTCCACGAGGGTCTGCCTCCGGGGATCGAGGGACGCACCGTACCGAGCCAGGGCCTCCCCTTCGCGGGGGGATCCCTGGAGCGACCGCAGCCAGCCCAGCGCGACCCAGCTCTCGGCATCGGCCGGTCGCCCCTTGAGGCTCCTCCGCAGGGTCTCCTCGACCCGGGCCAGCCTCAACCCTCCGAGGCCCGTGGGCCAGACGATCGGCGCGGAGGGGGCAAGACGCGGATCCGGCGCCAAGAGCGCGAGGGCCACCGCCAGTCCCCCCGCCCAGGCGGCGAGCGTTCGGGAGGGGGCGGCCCGAGGAAGCCCCGACGTTCCCGTGGCCAGGGCGAGCAGGAAGACCGCCATCAGGGCGTTCGAGGGGATGCGGAGGTTGAAATCAAAGGCGCTGTGCGCGGCGATGGCGGCGAGGCCGCCCAGGGCCCCGAGGCCGAGGCCGCGTAGAACGCGGTCGGGTTGGGCGCGGAGACCCGCGACCAGATCCCGCACAGCGAGGATGAGACCGGCGGCGACGGCGGCGAGGCCGAGCCACCCCGTTTCCGCGAGCACCTGCAGGTAGTCGTTCTCGGCGTTGTCGACCCGCAGCTCACCGTTCGCGGACTTGAAGCGGGGGAAGGCGTCGCCGAACGCCCCGAGCCCCGAGCCCACGAGGGGACTCGCGCCCACGAGGGGCAGCGCATCCCTCCAGACCCGAAGGCGAAAGGCCCCCGCCACCTCGTCCGCGGCCAGAGGCAGTGCCTGGAGGCGCTCCCTCCCGCGAGCGGGCAGCAGCAGCAGGAGACTGAACGCGAACACCGCCAGCGCCCCGAGCGTCGAAATCAACGAGAGCCGCCGCGCCGGACCCGTACGGACTCGGAGCGCCAGAAAAAGGAAGACGAGCATCCCCCCGAGGAGACTCAAAGCACCTCCCCGTGAAAGGGACACGAGTACGCCGATGGCGAGCACGGTCGCGGCACCGAAGGCCAGCATGACCCGACCGGCACGTCGACTCTCGATCCAGGCCATCACGCCCCGCTCGGGGCGCGTCTCGCTGGCCCATCCCACGGCCAGGCCCAGCACCAGGAGGCACGCCATCTCCACGTATCCCGCGAAGTGGTTCTTGCTCACGAAGGGTCCGAAGGGGGCCACCGTCGGAACCACGAGAGTCCCGTAGAGACGGTTTCCAAACGACACCCGGGCCACGAGGGCGTACACCGTCAAGACGAGGGCTCCTCCTCCGACGAAGAGAACAGAGACGACGGCGGCCCGACGTCCGGCGAGGGCCGGGCCCGCGAGGAGGGCCAAGCCCAGGAGCCCCACGGTCAGAGCGACGGCTCGACGGGTCGCGCGCGGGTAGATGGAGACCGGGTGGGGACCCGGGCCGAGGGTGCCGGCCGCCGCGGGCTCCGCCGGATACCACACCTTCGCGGAACCGGGGGCCAGGGCCTCGTGGAAGCCTCGCGGCAGCGGCACCAACTGGGCCATCCCCAGCGTCACGAAGGCCAGGCTGGGCCAGATGATCCGAGGGCAGGGGGACGGTCTTCCTCGGCGGGCGAGCCCCATGACGAGGGCCAGGGAGGAGAGGAGGGCCACCACGGTCACGGTCAGGCTGGCGGTTGCGCTCGCGCTGCCGAAGGGCCAGGGGGAGAGGAGGACAAGAGCAACGAGCACCAGGAGGGCGGCGCGTTCCACAGCAGGGATTCTAGGCTACGGCCTCCTCCTTGGCGCGTGCGCTATCCTCTTGGCATGTGCGGCCTTTGCGGCCTCCTGACGCGCGGCCGACCCGCCGCGGGCCCGGAGCTTTCGGCGATGACGGGTAGGCTCGCTCACCGCGGCCCGGACGGGGAGGGTCTGAAGCTCGACGGGCCCGCCGCCCTCGGCCACCGCCGCCTCAAGATCATCGACCTCACGGAGGCGGCGCGTGAGCCCATGACCAACGAGGACCAGACGCTGTGGCTGGTCTTCAACGGCGAGATCTACAACTTCCGCGAGCTCCGCCAGAGCCTGGAAGCACGCCACACCTTCACGAGCCAGGGCGACGGCGAGGTGATCCTCCACTTGTACGAAGAACGAGGGGAGGCCGCGGTCGCCGCGCTCGACGGCATGTTCGCGTTCGCCCTCTGGGACTCGAGGAAGAGGCGGCTGCTTCTCGCCCGTGACCGCGCGGGCAAGAAGCCGCTCGTCTACCACGACGGGCCCAAGCTCTTCGCCTTCGCCTCCGAGGCGAAGGCCCTTCTCGCCCACCCGGAAGTGCCGCACGAGCGCGACCCCTCCGCGATCCCGCTCTTCCTCACGTTCGGATACGTGCCCACCCCTGCGACTTTCTACAAGCGAATCCTGACCCTTCCTCCCGGCCACTACCTGGTGGTCACCGAAGGCGGAACCGAGGGGCCGACCCCCTACTGGTCGCTCCATTTCGAGGACGGCAAGGTCGACGACGAGCACGAGGCGGAAGAGAGGTTCCGGGCGCTCCTGGAACGGGCGGTGACGCGTCGGCTTGTGGCCGACGTCCCCCTGGGGGCCTTCCTGTCCGGCGGCCTCGACTCCTCCACCGTGGTCGCGCTCATGGCGCGCGCCGCGGGGGGGCGGGTGCGCACGTTCACCATCGGCTTCGCCGGGGGCAAGGAGTACGACGAGACCGCGCACGCGCGGGCAGTGGCGAATCACTTCGGCACGGACCACACCGAGTTCGTGGTCGAGCCGAAAGCGCTGGACCTGATCGACCGCCTCGTCTGGCATCACGACGGGCCCTTCGGAGACTCCTCCGCGATCCCGACCTACCTCCTTTCCGAGCTGACCCGGAGCCAGGTGACCGTCGCCCTGAACGGGGACGGCGGGGACGAGGTCTTCGCGGGGTATCTCCGTTTCTACGGGGGGGCCTTGTCACAGGAGATTCCCCCCTGGCTGTTCTCCTGGGTCCAGGGCCTGCTCGGCGTCCTTCCCGAACCCAAGGACCGCAAGAGCCCCCTGCGCCTCGCGAAGCGCTTCGCGGAGGCGGGCCGCCTTCCCCTCGACGAGCGCTACCTTCGCTGGAACGGCTACTTCACCTCGGATATCGAGGACGTCCTGAAGCCGGAGCTGCACACCTGGGCGGGGCGCGACCGGCTCCTCCGGAGCTTCCGGGCCGAGATGAACGGCGACGCTCGCAGCACGCTCTCCCGCCTGCTGGACCTCAACTTCAAGACGTACCTGCTGGACGACCTCCTGGTGAAGATGGACCGGATGTCGATGGCGCACGGGCTGGAAGCGCGGTCGCCGTTCCTCGACACGGCGGTCGTCGAGTTCGGAGCGCACCTGCCCGATCACCTCCGCATGCGGTGGGGCCGGGGGAAGATCCTGCTTCGCCGAGCCATGAAGGGGATCCTTCCCGATTCGATCCTCTCCCGCGGCAAGATGGGCTTCGGGGCGCCCCTGGGCACGTGGTTCCGGAACGACCTGAGCGCGCTCGTCCGGGAGCGCCTGCTCGAGGAGACGAGCCCGATCTACGAGTACCTGCGGCCCGAGCCCGTCGCACGCCTGGTGAAGAGCCACATGGGGGCCGCCGCAGACCTCAGCCCGCAGATCTGGGCCCTGCTGACTCTGGAGAGCTGGCTGCGCCAGGAAGAGAGCTGGTGACCCGCCATGCCCGGCGGATCCTGGGGGTTTCCGTTCCGCTCTTTCTCGGGCTCGGAACGTTCCTCGCCAGCGATGCCCCGGCGCACTGGCTGACCCTCGAGGACCCCGTGGAACGGGTCGGGGCCGCGGTGGTCATGGCCGGCGATCCTTCCTACGAGAGAACCGGCGAGGCCGCCGGTCTCGTTCGATCCGGACAAGTGCGCCTGCTGGTGGTGACGGGAGGGGAAGCGGGTCCCGGGGACAGCGCCGAGAGTCTGCGGGAGAAGGCGATCGCCCTGGGAGTGCCCCCGGACCGCATCCGCATGGAGACCGTGTCGCACGGCACCCGGGAGGCGCTCCTGGCGGTGGCCGACATCCTGCGGGCCGAGCGGGTGACGAGCGTGGCTCTCGTAACGTCGCCCTACCACCAGCGCCGCACCTACCTCACGGCCCGCAAGGCGCTCCCCGGGGTCCGTCTCGTCAACCATCCCGTGCGGGCCTCGGTCTGGGACCAGCGTCGCTGGTGGCAGTCGCGGTCTTCACGGCGCATCGTCCTCACCGAGTACGGCAAGCTGGTGTACTACGCCCTGCGGGGATGGCTGTGACCCGCGAGTTCGCCGCGCAGCTTCGCTGTCCAGACTGCGCAAGCCCCCTGGAGCTCGAGGAACGCGGCCGGGATGCGGGGGGCGTGCGCGAGGGAGCATTGCGCTCGGCCTGCGGGCGGGTGTTCCCGGTGATCGAGGGCGTGCCGCGCCTCGTTCCGGCGGAGGTGGAGGCGATCCTCGCCCGGGATCACGCGGACTTCTTCACCAGGCATCCCGATCTCCGACCGCGCGCCGCGCCGGGGGGCGGCACGGTCTCCGTGCGTACGCTGCGGGCCTTCGGCGACGAGTGGCAACGGTTTCCCGAGCTGCACGCGGTGCACGAGAAGATCTTTCGCTGGTATTTCGAAGGCCCGGCGCAGGTCGAGTGGAGGGGCCTTCGCGTCCTCGACGCCGGCTGCGGCATGGGGCGCTGGCTCCATTTTGCGCGCCGAGCGGGGGCGAAAGCAGTGGGGATGGACGTCAGCAAGGCGCTGGACGTCGCGGCCGCCCGCGAAGAGGGGGCGGACTTCGTGCAGGCCGACCTCCGCCGGCCCCCGTTCGCGCCTGCCTCTTTCGACCTCGTCTATTGCCTGGGAGTACTCCATCACCTCGAGGATCCCGTGGCCGGCCTCCGGGCCCTCGCCGAGCTCGTCCGGCCGCGCGGCGAGGTCCGCTTCTACGTCTACCGGACGCTCGAGGACGAGCACTGGACGAAGCGAGCCCTTCTAGGAGGCGTCACGCTCCTCCGGCGCCTGACCACCCGGCTCCCCTACCCCGCAGTTTCGGGCGTGGCCTGGACCCTCTCCGTTCTCGCCCGCGTGCTGACGCTGCTGCCGCGCCGGCTCCTGAGGAGATACGCCTGGGGCGACCGGATCACGAAAGGGCTGCCCCTCGTCCATTACGTTGACGTCCCCTTCCGGATGCTCGTTGCCGAGCAGTTCGACCGGCTGGTCGCTCCACTCGAGGGGCGGTTCCGGCGCGAGGACGTCGAGAGGTGGGTTCACGATGCGAAACTGGACCTGGTGGCCGTCCTTCCCGACCTGGGTTGGCGGGTGATCGCGCGACGATCCCTGGGACCGGCCGCGTCCGAAACTCCCTCAAAAGACGGCTCTTTCCTTGACCCGTCTCACCCCGGATGCTAGCCTAACGCGGCGAGGAAGCGTCCCCTGAGGGCATGATTGAATCCCCCGTTACTGCGAAGCCGGGGGGCATTCGCATAGTCCGGCTCTTCTCCCGATTGAACATCGGCGGGCCCGCGATTCACGTCATCCTGCTCACGGCCGGTCTCGAGCAAAGGGGCTACCGGACGAGGCTGGTGGTGGGCAAGGAGACTCCGCGCGAGGGAAACATGTTGTCCCTGGCCGCGGAGAAGGGAGTGCGCTGTGAGGCGATGGCTGGACTGGGCCGGGAGATCCAGCCGGTGGCGGACGTCCAGGCCTTCTTCCGTCTCGTTCGGCTCATCCGCGACTTCCGGCCCGCGATCGTTCACACCCACACCGCCAAGGCCGGCCTGCTCGGGCGGCTGGCCGCGCGCGTCACCGGAGTGCCGGTCGTGGTCCACACCTTCCACGGCCACGTGCTGCGCGGCTACTTCGGACCGGTGAAGACGGCGGTCTTCCGCTCGCTGGAGAGAAGACTCGGACGCCTCGCGGACGTGATCGTGGCGGTTTCGGAGACGGTGAAGCAGGACCTGGTGAACCTGGGGATCGCGGACGGGGACCGCATCCGCGTGGTGCCGCTCGGCCTCGACCTCGAGCCCTTCACCGGCTCGCTTCGGGAGGGCGCGCTGCGCCGGGGGGCGAGGGTCCCCGCGGACGCTCCCCTCGTGGGGATGGTGGGCCGGCTCGTTCCCATCAAGGACGTCCCGACCTTCCTCGAGGCGGCGGCGCGCGTTCGCGAGGTCCGTCCCGACTGTCGCTTCGCGCTCGTGGGGGACGGCGAGGAGCGGACGAGGCTGGAGGTGCTTTCGCGCGGGCGGGGCCTCGCCGACGCCGTGACCTTCCACGGCTGGCAGCCCGACATGCCCGCGGTGTACGGAGACCTCGACGTAGTCGTGAACTGCTCGCGCAACGAAGGGACGCCGGTGGCCCTCATCGAAGCCCTGGCCGCGGCCAAGCCGGTGGTGGCGACGAGGGTGGGAGGGACGCCCGACCTGCTCGGGGAGGAAGAGCGGGGGCGACTCGTGCCGCCTAACGATCCGGAATTGTTGGCTCGCGCGGTCCTGGAAACGCTCGCCGACACCGAAGGAGCGAGGAGGCGGGCGCTCGCCGGCCGCGCCCACGTGCTTGCCCGTCACTCCTACGCCCGCCTCCTCGCTGACATGGACGCGCTCTATCGCGAGCTGCTCGCGGCGAAGGAGGTGGCGGCCTGAGCGCCACCGCGCCCCTGGCCTTGCCCGCCTTCGTGGTCATGGCCTGCGCGCTCCTGCTCTCGGCCGCCCTCGTGCCGCCGGTGCGGCGCCTGGCCCTGCGCCTGGGGGTGATGGACGAGCCCGGGCCGCGCAAGGTCCACGCGAAGCCGACCGCGCGCATGGGCGGGCTGGCGGTCCTCCTCTCGTTCACGACCATCGTGCTCGCCGGCTACTTCGCCGTGCCCGCGCTGGCCAGGGTGCCGGCCGCCGCCACCTACTTCGGCCCCGCCCTCGCGATGCTGCAGGAGGCCTACCGGGTCGAAACGAAGCTGCTCGCGCTCCTGGCGGGGGCGGCTCTCGTGTTCGCGGTGGGCCTCGCCGACGACGTGCTCGGCAAGCGCTTCTCCGCCGGCGGAAAAGCCGCGGGCCAGGTGCTGGCCGCCCTGGTGATCGTCGCCGCCGACGTGCGCACCTCCTTCCTCCCCTACGAGTGGATGAACACGGTGGTGACCGTGCTCTGGGTGGTGGGGGTCACGAACGCGTTCAACCTCCTGGACAACATGGACGGGCTCGCCGCGGGTGTCGCCTTCGTGGCCGCGGGAACGCTCCTCATCAACGCCTGGCTGCTCGGGGAGTTCTTCATCAGCCTCATCCTCGTCGCCTTCATGGGCAGCGTGCTCGGCTTCCTCGTCTACAACTGGAACCCCGCCTCCATCTTCCTCGGCGACTGCGGTAGCCTGTTCATCGGCTACATGATGGCGTCCCTCACCCTCCTGGAGCGCTACGTGTCCCATGCCTCCAGCCACTACTTCGCGGTGCTCATGCCGGTGCTCGTGCTCGCGGTGCCCCTGCTCGACACCGCCACCGTGATCGTGATCCGGCTGCGCGAGGGAAGGCCGATCTACGTGGGCGACAGCCGGCACCTCTCCCACCGGCTGGTCTCCCTCGGGCTCTCCCCCCGCACCGCGGTGCTCGTGATCTACCTCGTCACCTTCTGCCTCGGCCTGGGCGCGGTCTCGCTCGCGGATGCCAGCCCGGTGGAGACCCTGCTCGTGCTGCTGCAGGCGGCGGGCTTCGTGCTCCTCGTCCTGATCCTCCTCTTCTTCGAGCGTCGGGAAGTGCCGCGGCGGGAGGCCGCGTGACGGTGATGGCTCTCCTCATCCTCACCGCCGCCGATCCCGCCGTCGAGGTCCGAGCCATTCGCCTGACCCCGGTTTCCTCCCGCCTCGCCCTCCGCGTGCTCACCTCGGTGCCCGTGGAGAGGCCCGACGTGCGGCGCGAGGGCGAGGAGGTGGTGGTCGGGCTGGGCGACGCGTCCGCGGAGGCGGCGACCCTGCCCCCGGTGGAGCCGCCCGTGGAAGACCTGCGGTTCGAGCGCGGGGAAGGCGGCCTCGCCCTCCACGTGCGCGTGGCCCCCGAAGTGCCCTTCGAGGTGGTGCGCGAGGAAGCGCTCTTGACCGTGCTCTTCGGCGAGGAGCAGGCCGACGACCTCCGGCTCCGGAGCGCGCGCGAGCTGTACGGCCAGCTCTTCCCCGTCCCCCTCGGCGAGGGTGCCTTGTCCACGGGGGGAGATACCGCTCGGGACGGGTCAGGGGAGGGCTGGCGGTTGGGTCGCGTGAGCGTCAAGCCCGGCTTGACCACGAGCTACGTCGACGCCGACGTCGTCACCGACACCTCGAACGACACCACCCGCGACCGCTACCTACAGCTCGGCCCTACGGTCGAGCTGGCCATGCCCGTCGCGGACGGGAGCCTCCGGGCGTCCTACGAGCCGCGCTTCCGACTCTTCTCCTCGATTCCCGAGGTTGGTACGACCACGCACATGGTCAACGCCGGGCTCGACCTTCCAATGGGCCCGCGGGTGGGGGTGCGGGCAAACTATCATTTTTCGCATGGGGTGCTGGAGACGCGGGAGGTCGACCCCGGCCAGGAGTACTTCTTCGACCTCGGCCGATTCAATCGCAACGACGTGTTCGGCGCCGTCTCCGTAGAGATCGGTCCGCGCATGACGGCGGAGATCGGCGCGGGTCTGAACGACGTGGGCTTCAGCGGCTCCGATCAGTTCTTTCCCTATCGCGAGACCGCGGTCCAGACGGGGCTCTCCTACGAGGTCAGGGCGGACACGAAGGCCACGGCCTCCTACCTCCACCACCGGGTTCCTCCTCCGGACGCGCGGCCGCTCGTCGAGTCCACCGGCAACGACTTCCTGTTCGGGCTCGACGGCCAGATCGCACCCCTCCTGCGGGGGCGGGTCGAGCTGGGCTATCGGAACTGGTCGAGCCCGGGGGCCGCCGTCGAGGGGCAACGCTACTCGGGACTGCTCGCCGCGCTCGCCCTGCAGCGCCAGCTCGGAGCATCGTCCTTCGTCGATCTCCGGGGCGGCCGCAGCACCGACCTCTCGAACTTCGAGAGCAACGCTTTCTACGTCTCGACGTTCGTGGACGGAGCGGTGACCACCCCCGTCCCGTTCGGTCTCACCGCGCGGGGGGCGGTGGGCTACCTGTGGAACACCTACCGGGTGAGCGACGCCTCGATCGGCGAGCCGCGCGAGGACACGATCCTCGGCCTCGCGGTGGGCCTCGGCCGCAACCTCGGTCCGCGCACGTACGTGCGCGCGGACTACCGCCGCGACCGGCGCCGCTCGAACATTCCCGGCCTCAACGTGACCACCGACGGCTTCATCGTGCAGTTCGGGATCGGGTTCGCGCCCTCGGGAGCGCGACGATGAGCGCCGCCCTCCTGCTCTGGCTGCTGGTGCAGCAGAAGCCCGCGCCCAGAGCGACTCCCTCCCCCCCGCCGCCGTCCACGGTCGCCCCCGCCCCCGCCCCCGTACCCTCGCCCTCCCCCTCCCCCAGCACCGCCCCCGAGTACCGCGTCGGCCCCGGCGACGTCCTCGAGGTCACCGTTCTCGACAACGTCGAGGTCTCCCGCACTCCCACCGTGCAGACGAGCGGGGTGATCGCCCTTCCCCTCCTCGGTGAGGTCGAGGTGAGCGGCCTCACCGTGGCCGAGATCCAGCGGAAGCTGACGACGCTCCTGGCCCGCGACTACCTCGTGAACCCCCAGGTCGAGGTCAAGGTCAAGGAATACCAGAGCCAGTTCGTGACCGTGGTGGGCGAGGTCAATAGCCCGGGCCGCAAGCCGTTGCGCGGGCGCACCCGCCTCGTGGAGCTGCTGGTGGAGGCGGGGGGATTCACCCCGCGCGCCTCCGGCGACATCCTGATCACCCGGCAGGAGGGGACGTTCGACGGGGGCGCGAAGACCATTCGCATGCGGCTCTCCGGCGGGGCCCTGACCCCCCAGGACCAGGTGAACCTGGAGGTGGTCCTGCGGAACGGCGACCTCATTACCGCCTCCCAGAAGTACTATGTAACCGTGGAGGGCGAGGTGAACCGTCCCGGCCGCTACCCGATCGAGGGCGAGCTGACCATCACCGGCGCCGTCTCCACGGCGGGCGGGCTCACGCGCTTCGGCAGCAACGACGTGAAAGTCCGCCGGGTGGACCCGCAAACGGGCCAGACCCGCATCATCGACGTCGACCTCAAGGACGTGCGCAACGGGAAGAAGCCCGACCTCCCCTTGTTGCCGCACGACGTGGTCACGGTCAGCCGTCGCCTCTTCTGAGAGAGCGTTCATGAGCACGACCGTGCTCCCGGGATCGGAGCCGAACCTCCCCAACGAGCGGGACCTCGACCTCCGCTACTACGCGGGCCTCGTCTGGCGCAGCCGCTCCTTCCTGCTCGCCGCAGGGCTCGTGGGCCTGTTCCTCGGCCTCGTGGTCGCCCTCATCCAGACCCCGGAGTACCGGGCCTCGGCCATGCTCCAGATCGAGCCGCCCACCCCCACCTTCATGACCGTGACGGACGCTCTCGTGGGCGCCGGGAACTACTGGCAGAACGCCGACTTCTACAACACCCAGTTCAAGGTGCTGCGATCGAAGGGGCTGGCCGAGAAGGTGGTGGAGCGCCTGAAGCTCAAGGACCGTCCGCCCTTCCGGGACAACCCCGAAGCGGCCCTCCTCTTCCTCGCGCACGTGGAGGTCGAGCCCGTGCTGGAGAGCCGGCTGGTGCTCGTCTCCATCACCCACGAGGATCCGAAGGAAGCGGCGCTCTGGGCCAACGCCCTCGCCGACACGTACATCGACCAGGCCCTGGAGATGCGCGTGGAGTCGGCGCGCAAGGCCTACGAGTGGCTGCAGGGGCGGCTCTCCGCCACCCAGGCGGGCATGCGGGAGGCCCAGGACAAGCTTTTCAAGAGCTACCAGAGCCAGGACCTCTTCGTGCCGGAGGGCAGCGTCTCCGCCGTCACCTCCTCCATCACCAAGCTCAACGACGACTACATCCAGGCCCAGGCCCGCCGTATCGCGATCGAGGCCGCCCTGAAGCAGGCGAGGGAGATGCAGGCCCGGGGCCCCGGTCTGGACACGCTCCCCCAGGTGGCCATCGACCCCGTCGTGGTCGGCTTCAACGGACAGATCGCTGCCCTCACCGTCGACATCTCGCGCATGGCCGAGAAGTACAAGGAAGGCCACCCCGAAGTCCAGAAGGTGCAGGCCCAGATCGCGCAGTTCCGGAAGGCGAAGGACGCCCGGGCCGCCCAGATCGTGGACGGCCTCCAGGCCGAGTACAACCAGCTCCAGAAGCGGGAGACCGAGCTGCAGGTCCGCCATCGACGTGCAGAAGGCGCAGGCCACGACCCAGAGCCGCAAGGCCACCGAGCTCGAAGCCCTCAAGAAGGAAGCGGACTCCGCCAAGAGCCTCTACGAGATCCTGCTGCAGAAGCTGAACGAGACGGACATCGCGGCCTCCATCCGCAGCAACAACGTAACGGTGGTGGACCGGGCCTCGCCCCCGCGCACGCCCGTGCGCCCGGTCAAGCGCAAGATCGGAGGGGCGGGCCTGCTCCTCGGCCTGATGGCCGGGCTGGGCCTCGTCGTGCTCCGGGACTACCTCGCCAACACCTTCCGCGACCCCGAGGAGGTGGAGCGATACCTCCACATCGACCTCCTCGCCTCGGTGCCCCGCTACGAGGCGGAGAACGCCCACCTCGTGACCGAGGCCTACCAGAACCTGCGCACCGCGCTCCTCTTCGCGCGCCGCGACGAGCGGGGCCAGGTCGTGCTCGTCACCGGCACCGCCCCCCAGGAAGGCAAGACCACCACCATCGTGAACCTGGCCAAGCTGCTCGCGGGATCCGGGGAGAGGACGATCGTCCTCGACTGCGACCTCCGGCGGGCCCAGCTCCACCATCGGCTGGAGCTGTCGCGGGAGCCGGGGCTCACCGACGTCTTCGTGCGCCACGAGGACCCGGACGCGATCGTCCAGGCCACCCGCGTCCCGAACCTGTTCGCGCTGACCGCGGGACCGCTTCCCCCCAACCCGCCGGCCCTCCTCGCCCGGAAGAACTTCGGCGAGCTGCTCGAGCACTTCCGCAGCCGATTCGAATGGATCCTCGTGGACTCTCCGCCCCTCGCCTCGGTGACGGACGCGCTCCTGCTCGCCCGCCACGTCGACCTCGCGGTGATGGTGGTGCAGCACTTGAAGGTCGACAAGCGGCTGGTCAAGCGCAGCGTGGTCGCGCTGCGCCGAGTGACCCCCAACCTCCTGGGCGCGGTGCTGAACGCGGTGGACGTGCAGGCCCGGGGCTACCACTACTACTACTACTCCCAACAGCAGGACGCCCAGAGGACGAAGGCGCCCGACCGCGAGTCGGAGCCGGCGGCCCGAAGCTGACGATGTCCCGCCTGCGGGCGGCGGTGGCCGCGCTCGTCATCGTTCTCGCCCTGCTGGCCGCGGCGGTCGCGGCCAAGCCACCCGCGAGCCCGCCCTCGGCGGCGGGCATCGCGGTGGCCACCCTGACCTACGTGGACAGGATGGTGGAGCGGGAGTCGATACCCAACCCGCTGGGATGGCAGCCGCTCAAGGAAGGCGACGCCGTCCGCACCGGCGACCGCATCCGCACGAGCCCGGAATCGCTCGCCCGTCTCCAGTTCCCCTGGATGTCGGTCACCGCCGGCCCCTCCACGATCCTGCATATCCCGGCGAGCATGATCCTGTCCACGGTCCTCGACCAGGGCCGGGCGGAGTTCGAGGCGGGCAGCCGCGAGATCATGAAGGTCCGGACCGCGGAGGCGGAGATCCGCGGCGCGGGGCGCATCGTGGTGCGGCGCGAGCGCGACAAGACGCTGGTCATGGCGATGGCCCTCAACGGGACGTTCCGGGTCGAGGCCAAGGGCGACGTGACCGTCCTGCAGCAGGGGGAGGGCACGCTCATCCGCGATGGACAGCCCCCCTCGGCCCCGGTCAAGCTCCCCGAGGCTCCGAAAGTGGTCTATCCCGGGGAGGATCCCGTCTACGTGCGGAAGGGAGAGCCGGTGGCGCTGCTCTTCACGCCGGGCGGTCCGGCCTACATCCAGATCCTGCCCCTGCACGGCCCGGAGGTCCTGATCGCCCGCGAGGTCGCCTCCTCGCCCGCCACCCTGGGGATCCCCTGGGAAGGGACCTATCGCTGGCGCGCCTCGGTGCGCGACAGCCAGGGATTCGAAGGACTCCCTTCCGGCGACGGGCTCATCTGTGTCGTGGCGAAGTAGACGAGCGACGCCTAACGAAAGCCGACGGGCAGTACGGGACTCGCGGGCTCCTGGGGCGGGATCAAGGGCGGCTGCAGGGGGTCCGGTCCCGGTCCCGGCCCGGGTCCAGGACCCGGCCCTCGTCCGGTTCCCCCCGGCTCTCCGCCGGTGGGCGACGCTGTCGCGAGCAGGGTGCCGGGCCGCACGAGGTCGCCGCACACCTCCAGGGGCTGAAGGCTCCGCCGGCGCTCGATGTAGCGTCGGGCCTCGTCCGCCTTCTCCCGGGTCACGGGGCCCGGCGGCCCCAGGTCCAGGCCGAGGCGGCGCAGGGTGGCTGCGTAATCCTCGACGGAGTCCTTCCTGCGCTCCAGGCGGAGGCGGTGGATCACGGTGTGGGGCCCGAGCGTGACGCTGAACGAGTGCGGGCCCGCCGCGAACACGCCGGAAAGGACGACGCGCCAGCGCGAGGCGGGGTCGAGCGCCGGACAGAGAACCGACTTGCGGCAGCCGTCGAGCATCCAGCTCTGGCCGCCAACGAAGTCGCCGAAGACGGACAGCGTGTAGAGCCCGGGTTCGGGCAGGTTGGCGACGAGCACGCCGTGCGCGCCCTTGGGCCCGGAGCGGAGCGCTCCGCGGTCCTCCGCGCTGACCGCGGTCAGCGTCTGGCCCTCGTCGAGCTGGAAGTCCGAGCCCTGCCACTCCAGGGGCGACGCGGCCGGGGGGAGCTGCGATTCTTGGTCCGAGGCCTCGAGGACAGTGACGGCCACGTCCTGGGTGCTGGTGACCGCGGGAGCCTGCCAGCCGCCGCGCGGCTCGATGGGGTTGATGCAGGGCGGGGCCAGCTCCAGCCATTCAAGCACGCTGCCCGCGGGAAGGAGAACGGCCGCGGTGTAGGCGCCGGGATCCAGGTGCGTCATTCCCGCCTCGATCCAGCCGGGCGCGGCCACCGGCGCCACCCGGAACACGCGGAGGGGCTTCTCCGCCCCCGTCGCCGTGACCTCCGCCTCCGCTTCGCTCGTCCCCCCGAGCCGGAGGCGCAGGCGGTAGTCGCCGCCGCGCGCGATGGCCAGGGGATAGACGACCTCCGCCACCGGGGCGGTGGCGCGCACCGCCTTGCCCGTCCCCTCGTCGAAGACCTCGACGCCTTCGCCCTTCGAGTAGCGGTCGGCGCGATAGGCGCGGCTGTCCTTGCCGGAGAGTGTTGCGAAGACCTGCGAGGCTTGCTCGGTGAGCCCGGAGTCCAGGAGGTCCAGCGCGCGCAGGATCATCCGTGCCCACTCGGGATGCGAGACCGGGCTCATCCGCGGGTCGCCGTAGAGGGGAAGGAGCGCCCCCGCCGCCACCGCGGCCACCAGGGCCAGCGTGCGGACCGAACGGGGCACGAAACGTCCCACGTGGCGCATTGACAAGCCCGTCACCCCAACCCTACGCTCGCTCCGATGGCCAAGTCAAAGGCCCTGCTCGGCGCCCTGCGCGACTTCCTGGTCACGGGGTCCCCGCCCCAGGTCGGCGAGGACGAGGCCGAGCCCCTCCTGGCCGCCGCGCGCGAACAGGGACTGGTCGGCGTCCTGCACGCGGCCCTCGAGTCGGCGGGAGATCCGGGGCCGGCTTCCCTGCGAGCATCGCTCGCGAGCCGACGCCGATCCTTGCTGGTGCGCGGCGTGCGCCAGCTCGAGCTGGCCGCGCGCGTTCAGTCAGTGCTCGCGGCGCAGGGGGTCCAGACGCTTCCGCTCAAAGGAGCCGCCCTTTGCGAGGACCTTTATGAGGGCGAGGGCGATCGTCCGAGTGCGGATGTCGACCTCCTGGCGCCGGCGCAGTGGCGGGAGGCTGTGGACTTCCTGCAGCTGCAGGGCTTCGTGGTCCTCGCGCGGGCCGATCACGCGTGGGCCTTCGCCGATCCGGTGTCCGGGGGCGTCCTTGAACTTCACCACAGCATCACCTCCTGCCCCGGCCTCTTCCCGCTGGACGGCCCCGGGCTTCTCGCACGATCCCGGGAAGGCTCGGGCCAGGTCCGCCGGCTTCCGTCGCCAGAGGACCTGCTCGTCCACCTTTGCTTGCACGCTTCGTTCCAGCACGGGCTCGTCCTGTCGTTGATCCAGTGGCTCGACTTCCGGCGGCTCCTCGGGAGATTTGGTCCGGAGATCGGGAATCTCGTCTCGATAGCCGGACAGGCCCGGGCCGAAGCCCCGGTGGCCGCGGCCCTCCTGGCCGCGGAAGCGGTCGTGGGTGCGCCGTTGTCGCCCGCTCTGCGCGAGTGGGCCCTGAAGCGGCTGCCTTCCGGGCTGCGCCCCTGGCTGGCCGCGCGGCGGGAGAGGCCGCTCGCGTTCGTGCTTCCGAGCGCGCCTGATCTGGCGCGCGTGCGATGGGGGCTCGTGCCCGGTCGGCGCGTCGCCCTCCTCGTGCGTACCCTCGCCCCGCGCACCCCCGGGGACAGAGGCGGGCGGGCTCACCGGGGCGGCCCGCGTGCTCCGCCGCGCCGTGACCCTCCTCCCACGCCTGGTGTCCCCGCGAGTGCCCTGGCGCGATAGCGGACAATTGTCCGAAAGCGAGTCAGAAGTATCGCCGGAGCAAGGACTTCTCACCGGAGTCCTGGAGGCGTTTCCCCACGTTCGGGTGACGGTGACGGGCCGCTGCATGGAGCCCGCGCTCGCGGCCGGTGACCAGGTGCTGGTGGCGGCTTCTGCACGAAGAGCGCCCCGTTTCGGGGACGTGGTTCTCTTCCGTCATCCCGGCGGGCTGCGCTTGCACCGGCTGGTCCTCTCACGCGGCCGATCCTGGCGGACCAAGGCGGATCAGGCGAAAGCGCTCGACCCCGCGATCTCTCCCCAGCAGGTGCTCGGAACGGTGGTGGCGGTCGAAGGCCGTCCGGACGCGAGCCCACGGCGGCCCGGGCTCGCCCTGCGCTCCTTCGGCCGTGCCGTCCTCACCCGCCTGCGCGGGCGGCCGTGAGCGCGGCCTCCCTCCAGCAGGTCTTCGCGCGGTCGGAGCGGATGGTGGGCCGTCGCATCGCCGGCGAGTACGTGGTGATCCCGCTGGCGGGACGCGGGGCGGACCTGGACTCCATCCTGAACTTCAACCGCGTGGGGGCTTTCATCTGGGAGCAGATAGACGGCCACCAGAGCGGGAGACAGATTGTGACCACGCTTGCGGCGCGTTTTGACGTCGACGCGGATACGGCCGCGAGCGACTACCTGGACTTCCTGGCTAAGTTGCGCGAGCTCAAGGCGGTGCGGCTCGTGACCGGCTGAGGTCCCATACCGATCCCTGGGCACGACACGTGCACATACGACCCCCTGCCGGGTGGGTGTCTGATCGACATGGGAAGGGGTGACGTGACCCGTATCACAGGGAAGGGACGCGGCTCACGCGTCTCCCGCAAGCACGTTGCGTCCTCGATCGGACCCCGCGCTCCCGGCGGGTGGCATACTACGAAGATGCGGGAGGGCCGGCTCTGGCCTGCGACCGGCGTCCTCATCGCCGTGGCCTTTTCGGGGGTCTTCGCTCTCGGCGTCCCCGCGCGGGCCCGCGCCCAGGCCTGCAGCTTCCCCGACGGCGGCACGCTCGCGGGCATCGTGAACAGCTACTACGAGGGCGCCGTCGGTACCTCGGCGGCGGCGAGCGGGCTTCTGACCGTCGACACCGGCTACGGGGTGCAGCCGGTCGGAGCCACCGCCATCGCCGCCGGCGACATGCTGCTCGTGATCCAGATGCAGGACGCGACCATCGACAACAGTGACACCGAGTGCTACGGCGACGCCACCAACGAGGGGGGAGGGGCCTGCGCCGCCTCCACCACCTCCGGAATCGGCGCCGGCTCGACCAGCGTGGTGGGGAGCGGTCTCTACGAATACGTGGTGGCGCGGGCGGCGATCGGGGTCGCCTCCGGTGGCTGCACGCCCGCCGCCAACCAGGTCTGCGTCGTGGGCGGCGGAGGGGCGAGCGGCCTCGTCAACTCCTACACGACCGCGGCCCGGGACGATGTCGGCGGGACTCGGCGTGGTCAGCGGACCTACCAGGTGATCCGCGTCCCCCGCTACAACAACGCGACGCTGGGGGGCACGCTCACCGCCTACGCCTGGGACGGGCGCGTGGGCGGGGTCCTCGCCATCGACGTGGCGGGAACGCTCACACTGGGCGGCGCCACCGTGAGCGTGGACGGACTCGGCTTCCGCGGCGGCATCGGGCAGGCGCTCGCCGGTGCGCGCACCGGCCTGCAGGCGGGCTACCGTTCGCCGGATGCCGACCCCGCGAGCGGCCGCAAGGGGGAAGGGATCGCGGGCACGCCGGTGAGCTGGGCCCAGATCCCGGGCGGGACCGGGACGGACGGCGTTCCGCAGGGCGATCGCCAGCGCGGCGCCCCCGGCAACGCGGGCGGCGGCGCCAACGCCGGAGACACCGCCAACACCGAGAACTCGGGGGGCGGGGGCGGGGGAAACGGGGGCGGGGGCGGGCGCGGCGGTAACACGAACGCGACCAACCTTGCGATCGGCGGCTGGGGCGGGGCCGCCTTCACCCCTGCCCTGAATCGGCTCGTACCGGGCGGCGGCGGGGGCGCGGGGAGCCGCAACAACAACGGGCCGAGCAGCGGGGCGAACGGAGGCGGGATGGTCTTCATCCGCGCCGACGTGGTCACGGGCACGGGAACGATCACGGCGCGCGGCATGACCGGCGTGTGCACCGAGAACGACGGCGGGGGCGGCGGTGGCGCGGGCGGCTCCATCGTCTTCGTCGCCGGCTCGGGCGCCGCCTTCACGGCGGGCACCGGTCCCAACCTGTCGGGACTGACACTGATCTCCACCGGCGGAGCAGGCGGAGACGCCAACACGAACGTGGGCTGCACCGCGGGAAGCTCGAACGCGCACGGCCCGGGCGGGGGCGGGGGTGGGGGTGTCGTCTTCCACTCCGACAACGTGGGCGCGGGGCCCACCGTGAACGTCGCCGGCGGCGCCAACGGCGTGACGCGTACGCCCTTGAACCCCACGGGGCCGTTCATCGCCTACAACGCCACCGTGGGGGCCGACGGGATCGTGCAGACCGCCAACCCGGACAACATCCCCGGCGTACAGACGTGCCTGGCCGTCACCCGCGCCTCGCTGGCCGGCGTGCGGGTGGAGCCCGGGAGCGTCGAGTTCGCGACGCAGAGCCAGCGCTCCACGCGGGGATTCCACGTGTGGGCGGAGCAGGACGGCCGGCGCGAGCGCCTCACCGAGGAGCTCGTGCCCGCCTCGGGGCCGGACACGAGCGAGCCCGTCACGTACCGCGTGCCCGTCGACGCCTCCGGGGCCAGCCAGATCTGGATCGAGGAGGTGGAGACGCACGGGGGCTCGCGCCTGCTCGGCCCGTTCGCAGTGGGGGACGAGCGCCATGCAAGGGGGCTGGAGCGGGTGGAGGAGCGGGCCCTCGCCCGTGGTCTGCGTCCGGCCGTGCGTGGGCGCAAGGAACGAACGGTACGGAGCTCACCGGGTGTCGACCGCGGGCCACGCCGGGAAGCGACGGCGAGCATCCTCCCCCCGCGGAACCAACCGGGGGTGAAGGTCGACGTCACGGGCAGCGGGCTCGTGCGCGTGCCGCTCGCCGATCTCGCCGCGCAGGGCCTCGCCGCTGCCCCCGGCGAGCTCCGTGTGACTCACCTCGGCCAACCGGTCGCGTTCCAGATCCAGGACGGGGTGCTCCAGTTCCCCGCCCAGGCGTTCCTGACCGACTACACGGAGAAAGCCGTCTACGTCGTGACGGGTCCTCGGACGACGTTCGGGATGAAGGCCCCGCTCACGCGTTCCGGGCCCCCGCTCCCGCGAGGCTTCACGAGGGTGCAGGAGGACGTCTACTTCGCCCCGTTCGTGAATCGCGCGGGCGATCCCTGGATCTGGGACGTGGCGGTCGGGGGGGTGCCGGCGGGGCCCTTCTCGTTCGACCTCCCCGGGCTCGTCGCCCCCACCGGAGGGATCCCCGTGCGCGTGCACGTGTCGGGCGGTTCCGATCACGAGCACGTCCTGCGGGCGGAGATCAACAACGTGCTCGTGGGCAAGACCCGCTTCTCGGGCCGAGCGCTCGGGGTGGTGAAGGGATGGATCCCCGCGGGCGTCCTGCTCGAGAACGGCAACGCGCTGCGCCTGGAGCTCGAGGGGGGTACCGAGGGGGACGTGGAGCTCGTGTTCCTCGACGCGGTCGACCTCGGGGTGAGCTTCTCCCCCGGCGGCCCCGCCGAGGTCGCGCGAATCGCGTCCTTCGATCCGCGCCTTGCGGTGCCGGCGGCGACGGACTACCTGATCGTCGCCCACGCGGACTTCCTGGACGCCGCCCACCGCATCGCCGAGCTGAAGGCCGCGGAGGGCTACCGGCCGCTGGTCGTGGACGTGGAGCGGGCCTACGACCGCTTCAGCGCCGGCACCTTCGAGGCCCAGGCCGTTCGGGAGCTGGTGCGGGAGGTGGCGGGCCGCGCTCGCCTCCGCCACGTTCTCCTCGTGGGGGACGACACCTTCGACTGGCGCGACCTGACCGGTGAGGGCCTCGTCTCCTACGTCCCCTCGCTCTTCGGCTGGGACGGCGACTTTGGCCGCATTCCCTCGGAAAACGCGTTTGCCGACCTCGACGGGGACGGCGTGCCGGACGTGGCCATCGGCCGCCTGCCTGTCCAGACCGCCGAGGAGGCCGAGGTGATGGTGGACAAGATCTCCCGGCAGCAAGGAGTACTCGAGGCCGCGGCCGGGCGGCAGCTCGTGGCGGTCGACGACGCCGGCGCGGGGGACCTCTCGTTCCGGGGGCGGGCGGAGCGCTCGCTGGGCGGCCTCCTCGTCCACGCGCGGTGGGTGGACCTGCGCTCGCGCGTGGAGGCCGCGCGCGCGGCCCTGTTCGACGCCTGGCGGGCGGGTCCGCAGATGACGCACTACTTCGGGCACGCCGGCTTCGACCGCTGGGCCGACGAGATGCTCCTGGGCCTGGACGACTTGGAGAGCCTGCCCCAGACCGGGCAGGAGACCCTGCTGTTCACATGGGCGTGCGAGGCCCAGTGGTACCAGTACGACGGGGGGCCGACCATCAACGAGGCCCTGCTCCTCCTGCCTCGCGGAGGCGCCCTGGCCAGCGTGGGACCGGTGGGGATCAGCTCGCCCGAGCGGCAGGCGGCCTTGTCGGAGCTCGTCTATGCGCGTCTCCTCCGGGGCGAGACGCTGGGCGAGGCCATCCGCGAAGCGAAGGCGGCCCTCATTCGGTCGGACCCCTCCGCGTCGGGCGTGGCGGAGGGATTCGCCCTCCTCGGCGATCCGTCGCTGCGGCTGCCGGTCCGGCCCCGCCGCTCCCCGCCCGATGGGCTAGAATCGCCGCAGCGTTAGCCACCACCCGGGAGCCAGGCAGTGAAGAAGCGTCCGAAGGCCAAGGAGCCGTACGAGGCACCCCGCGTCCGGAAGATCAAGCTCGTCCCCGACGAGCTCGCGGTGACCGGCTGCAAGAGCACGCCGGTGGGCGGGAGCTCGGTGGTGTGCCGGCGGGGCGCCGTGATCGTCAACCGCACCATCGGGAGCTAGCCCGGGTGGGGGCCGTCCCCGAGATCCCGCTCTCCCAGCTCCTCGAGGAGGCGGGGGCGTACTCGACCCGCGTTCCGCTCGAAGGCACGCTCGAGACCACGTTCCGCTGCAACCTCGCCTGCGTCCACTGCTACGTCAACCAGCCTGCGGGCTCCCGCGAAGAGCGCGGGAGGGAGCTGCCGCTCGAGCGCCTGAAGGCCCTCGTCGACGAGTTCGCGGCGGAGGGCTGCCTGGACCTGCTGCTGACCGGGGGCGAGGTCCTTCTCCGCCCCGATTTCCCCGAGCTCTACCTGCACGCGGTGCGGGCGGTCTGCGCGTGACCGTCTTCACCAACGGCACCCTCGTGACCGACCGCATCGCCGAGCTGTTCGCGGAGTACCACCCCGCCTGCGTGGAGATCAGCCTCTACGGCATGAGCCGCGAGACCTACGAGCGGGTCACCGGGGTTCCCGGCTCCTACGACCGCTGCCTGGCCGGGATCCGCAAGCTGCACGCGCGGGGCGTCCCCCTGAAGCTCAAGACCATGGTCCTCTCCTGGAACGCCCACGAGGTGGCGGCCATGCGGCGCTTCGCGGAGGAGCTCGGGCTCGATTTCCGCCACGACAGCCTGCTCAACCCGCGGGTCGACTGCGGGGCCAACCGCAACCCCGAGCTGCAGGTGGACGCGGAGAGGGCGGTGGCCCTCGACCTCGACGACGCGGGGCTGCGCGCCGCCTACGCGCAGTCGTTCCGGGAGGCGGTGGCGGCGGGGCCCTCGGCCTCGGACGAGGTGTACACCTGTGGGGCCGGGCAGATGGGGTTCACCGTCGATCCCTACGGACGCCTCCAGCTCTGCCAGCTCTCCCGGCGGGCCACGTTCGATCTGCGACGGGAGAGCTTCGCCCGCGGCTGGCACGAGTTCCTGCCCGCCGCGCGCTCGCGCCGCTGGCAGTCGGAGGCGGTCTGCCGCCGCTGCAGCCTGCGCCCCGTCTGCGGCAACTGCCCCGGCGCCGCGGAGATGGAGCTGGGAGACGCGGAGGGGCGCGTCGTCCAGTTCTGCGAGATCACGCACCTGCGCGCCCATGCCCTGCTCGGCGAAGCCTCCGGACATCGCCGGGATGCCACTTGCTGCCGAGGCCGCGGCGAGCTCGCCGCGCGGCCCGGGGCCGAGCACTCCGTCGGGGGCTGCGGCTCCTGCGGGCACGCGGAGCCGGCCCTCCTGCAGGTCCAGCCGGCCGTGCGCCGCCGACGGCCCCCTCCGTCCGGACTCTAGGAGCCTCCGCGCCCCTTGCCGGCCGCTCCCCGCCGCGAGGTGCTCCGTCTCCGGGTCGGCGGGTTCACGCTGGCCGTACGCTCCGATCAGCCTCACCCCGCTCTCGCGGTTTCGGCGCGGCTCGCTCCGTTCCGCGCGCGACGCGGGGCCGACATCGCACTCTCCCTCGTCGAGGAAGCCGTGCCCGACGTCGCGCGCGGCGAGGAGCTCTTCGACTCGGGTGGGATCTGGCGCGTCTTCCGACACGGCCGGCGGCTCCTCTACACGTTCCGCCCCCCGCCGGGACCAGGCCCTTCCGCGCGCGGGGTGCTCATCGACGAAGGGCGGCGCCGCGGGTCGCTTTTTCTCCCCCCGACGCGCTTCAGCCGCCTTCCCGGCTTCGCCCTCTCCTACCCGCTCGAGGAGCTGCTCTTCCAGCACCACGCCGCGAGGCGGGGAGCGCTCGTGCTCCACGCCTGCGGCATCGAAAGGGGCGGCCGGGCCCTCGTCTTCTGCGGCGCCTCGGGGGCGGGCAAGACGACCACGGCCCGGCTGTGGGCACGCCACCGGCGCGCGTCGCGCATACTGAGCGACGACCGCCTGGTGCTCCGGTCGCATCGAGGCCGCTTGCGCGTCTTCGGGACGCCGTGGCACGGCTCCGGCCGCCACGCCTCCCCGCGGAGCGCGCCCCTCGAAGCGGTCTTCTTCCTTCGGGCCGCCCGGCGGACCGAGGCCCGGCCGCTCGCCGCGGCCGGAAGCGGCCGCGCGTCTCCTCGCGCGCTCCTTCCCGCCGCCGTGGGACCGGGCCGCGATCGTCCGCGCCCTCGCGACGTGCGAGCAGGCGGCGCGCGCGGTGCCCTGCTTCGAGCTGCGCTTCCGGCCCGATCGCTCCGCGCTCCAGGCCGTCGAGGCCGTGCTCGCGTCCCCTCGGAGGAAAGCCCGCTGAAGAAGAAGAGGCAGCGGCCCGGACAATCGCCGGAGCGTCTGCGCGACCTCGTCACCTACCACGCATCGCTGCTCGCCGACACCCGAAGGAATCGCGCGTTCTACCGGGCCCTCCGCGCGCGAGTGAAGCCGGGCTCGTCCGTGCTCGACCTGGGCTCGGGCTCCGGGATCTGGGCGGTGGTGGCGGCGCGCCTGGGAGCCCGCCGGGTGGTCGCGGTGGAGCGCGAAGCCCTGCTCGTCCCCCTCATCGAGCGACTGGCTCTCGAGAACGGCGTCGCCGACCGGGTCGAGGTGGTGCGCGGCGATTCCCGCCACCTGCACCTAACGCGCCGGTTCGACGTGGTGGTCAGCGAGACCGTGGGCAACGAGGGCTTCGACGAGGGGATCGTTCCCCTCCTCGCACGAGCGCGCCGAAGGTTCCTGAAGAGGGGAGGCGCTATCGTGCCCCAGGCGATCTCGCTTCGCGTCGCCCCCATTCCCAGATTCGTCGTGGGCATTCGCCCTCCCCTGATGGCCGATTCCAGCTTTCGCGGACTCGCGTTTCACGTCCCTCAGCTCGTCCCCCCCGGCACGCTTCGAGCGCTCGCGCCCGGCGCCACCCTCCTGCGCGTGGACCTGCTCACCACCCGCCCGCGCCTCGCCCTCGAAGGGCTCCGGGCCCGTTTTCGGCTGCGGGACGGTCGGGCTCTCGGCGGATTCGCTCTCTGGGCCGAGATGGACCTCGCGCCGGGGGTCCGCCTCTCCACGCGCGCCACCCGCTCCTGGTGGCACACGCTTCTGCCGGTGGAGCCGGTGGGCGGCGGCCCCTGCCGGGTGGAGCTCGTGGTCGCCAAGGGCCGCGGCGGCCTGCGCTGGCGCGTGACCCTCCGGCGCCGGGGGGAGACGGAGAGCCGGGACTACTCGCTTCTCTTCGCCTACGGCACGCTGCGGGCTCGTCCGTCCCGCCCCCGGCGTTGACAGCCCGGGGTGCCGAGGCTAGTCTCGCGCCCAGGGTCATGCCGAGCACCGTCGGGCGCGAGGAAAAGGACGTCTTCGCCGCCTACCTCACCAAGAACCATCTCAAGCGCAGCGAGCAGCGGGAAGTCATCCTCGACGCCTTCCTCCGCTCGGAGCGCCACCTCTCCGTGGACGACCTCCTTCATCTCGTCCAGAGGAAGCGCCCCGACATCGGCCGCACCACGATCTACCGGACCCTCAAGCTCCTGCAGGCGGCGGGTCTGGCCAGCGAGCTCGCCATCGACGGCCAGTCGCGCTTCGAGCGCGACTGGAAGCGGAAGCACCACGACCACTTCATCTGCAACTCCTGCGGCGCCATCTTCGAGTTCAGCAGCCCCGACATCGAGCGACTCCAGGACGAGATCGCGGCCGACCTCGGCTTCGTGATCGAGGGGCACCGCCACCACATCTTCGGGCTCTGCCGGCGCTGCGTCGCGCGCGCGCCGCGTTGAGGATCGAGCGGATCGAGGTTCGGCAGCTCCGGCTTCCCCTCCGCTTCCCCTTCGAGACGAGCTTCGGACGCACGGAGGCCAAGGAGTTCCTGCTCGTCTCCGTGTCCGCGGAGGGCCTGACCGGCCATGCGGAGTGCGTGGCCGACGTCGACCCCTTCTACCTGCCGGAGACGAACGTCACCGCCCTCCACGTGCTGCGGGATTTCCTGGCTCCGCTCCTCTTCTCGCGGGAGGTGGGGCATCCCCGCGAGCTGCCGGGGGCCTTCTCCCGGGTGCGGGGCCACGAGATGGCCAAGGCGGCCCTGGAGATGGCGGCGTGGGAGTGGGAGGCGCGGCGCCAGGGGGTGCCTCTCTACCGCATCCTCGGAGGGCGCGGAGGCGAGATCGAGTCCGGCGTCTCCATCGGCCTTCAGAAGGACGCATCCGCGCTGCTGGACAACGTCGCCTCCGAAGTCGCGGCCGGATACCGGCGCATCAAGATCAAGATCAAGCCCGGGCACGACCGCGAGCTGGTGGAGGCGATCCGCGGGCGCTTCCCCGCGGTGCCCCTGATGGTCGATGCCAACAGCGCCTACACCCTGGAGGACGCCCCCCTCTTCCGGGCGCTCGACGCCTTCGATCTCATGATGGTGGAGCAGCCGCTCGCCTGGGACGACATCGTCGACCACGCGGCGCTGCAGGAGCAGATCCGCACCCCCGTCTGCCTCGACGAGTCGATCCACTCCGCGGACGACGCCCGCCACGCGCTCGCCCTCGGGGCCTGTCGCATCGTCAACATCAAGGTGGGGCGGGTGGGCGGCTTCGCGGGCGCTCTCGCCGTCCACGACATCTGCCGGGCGCGCGGCGCCCCCGTCTGGTGCGGGGGCATGCTGGAGTCGGGGATCGGCCGGCTGGCCAACGTCCACCTCCAGACCCTCCCCGGGTTCACCCTCCCCGGCGACACCTCGGCGAGCGCGCGCTACTTCGAGGAGGACCTGATCGATCCCCCGGTGGTGGTCACGCCGCAGGGAAGGATCCGCGTCCCCGAAGGGGCGGGGATCGGGCATGAGATCGTCTGGCCGCGGGTGGAGAAGGCCACGATCTTCCGCGAGGAGTGGAAGCGCCGCTAGCCGCGCAGGGCCTCTTCGGCGGCCTGCACCAGGAACTCGCAGCCCACGAGCAGCGCGTCTTCGTCGAAGTCGAAGGACGGGCTGTGGTGGGCGCTGGTCGAGGCCGCGCGCCGGGTTCGCGGAGCCCACGAAGACGAAGCAGCCGGGGGCGCGCTCGAAGTAGAGAGCCATGTCCTCCCCCCCCATCGTGGGGGTGGGCACGACCACCCTCTCCTCGCCCACCACCCGCGTGGCCGCCCGCCGCGCGATCTCCGCCACCCCGGGGTCGTTGACCACCGCGGGGTTGCCGGCATTCACCTCCACCTCCGCCCGGCAGCCCAGGCCCTCGGCGATTCCCCCGGCGAGGCGTCGGATCCGCTCGGGCAGGGAGCGACGCAGCTCGGAATCGAAGGTGCGGATGGTGCCGAGCAACGTCACCTCGTCGGGGATCACGTTGAAGGCCTCTCCGCCCCGGATGGCTCCGATCGTCACCACCGCGGAATCGAGGGGCGAGACCTCGCGGGAGACGATGGTCTGGAGAGCCGTCACCACGTGGGCGGCGGCCACGATCGGATCGGCGGCGCGGTCGGGGATCGCCCCGTGCCCGCCTCGCCCGCGCACGACGAGGCGCAAGCGGTCCACGGCGGCCATGAGGGGGCCGGCCTTCACCCCCACCGTCCCCACGGGGAGCTCGTTCCAGAGGTGGATGCCCAGCACCACGTCCACGCCCTCGAGCACCCCGTCGCGGATCACGGCCTGGGCGCCGCCCTCGCCCTCCTCCGCGGGCTGGAAGAGCACCCGCACGTTCCCGGACAGCTCGCGACGAGCGAGGACTCGGGCCGCCGCCGCCCCCATGGCCGCGTGCCCGTCGTGGCCGCACGCGTGCATGATCCCGGGGTTCTGCGAAGCGTAGGACGCCGCGCTCTGCTCCGCGATGGGAAGCGCGTCGAGGTCCACCCGCAGGAGCACGGTGCGGCCCGGGCGGCCGGGGGCGGTCGCGAGCACGCCGGTTCCTCCCACTCCCATCCGGACCTCGAGGCCGCTCCCGGCCAGGAACTCGGCGACCCGAGCCGCGGTGCGGTGCTCCGCGAAGGCGAGCTCGGGATGGGCGTGGAGGTCGCGGCGCAGCGCGACCAGCTCGGGGCCGAGGGCCCGCACGTCCGGGGAGAACGAAGGCATCCGGGGATTCTAAGCTTAGAATCCCACCGGTCCATGAAGCGCCTTCTCCGGCCGCTGCTCGTGGGAGCGGCCGTGGTCCTCGCCGCCTTCGGGTACGTGCATCTCGCCGGGAACGAGGGCAACGCCCTCAAGAAGGGCACGCCGGCTCCTCCCTTCCACCTTCCCGTCCTCGGCGGAGGGGAGCTGGACCTGGGCCGGCTCCGCGGTCGGATCGTGGTCGTGAACTTCTGGGCCACCTGGTGCCCGCCCTGCGTGGCGGAGATGCCTTCCCTGGAGCGCCTGCACCGCGCCCTGGGGAAGGAAGGGCTGGCCGTGGTCGGCATCTCCGTGGACGAGGACGAGACGGCTCTCCGCCGCTTCGTGGAGACGAGCGGCCTGACCTTCCCCATCCTCCGGGACCCCGGGGGGCGCGTGGCCGCGAGTGCCTACCGGATCGGCGGCTATCCCGAGACGTTCGAGCTCGACGCGGAGGGCGTGCTGCGCGAGCACTACGTGGGCCCCGCGGAGTGGGCCACTCCCGAAGCGCTCGAGCACTTCCGGAAGCTGCTCGTCCCGGCCCTCGACGTGCGCTGAAGAGGGGGTCAGCGGCGGCGCGTCCGCTGCCGCAGCGCGATCACCTCGCCCACGAGGTAGAGGCTGCCCGCCACCACCACCGGGCGGCCCCGTCCCAGCCGGCGGGCCAGATCTCGCGCGAGCACGAGGGCGCGGTGCGGATCCGGCTCCCGATAGGCCCCGCGGGCGAGTCTCCCGGCACGCCCGGCGATCGCACGCGGGCTCGCCGCCCGGCGCACGCGCGGCCGCGTGAGGACGATCTGCGCGGCGAGCGGGAAGAGCGTCCGGGCCAGCCCGCGCACGTCCTTGTCTCCCATGACGCCGAAGAGCAGCACGAACGGTCCCCGACCCCGGACGTATGCGCCTAACGCACGGGCGCCGGCCGGGTTGTGGGCCCCGTCGAGGAGGAGGGGGGGGTCGCCCGCCACCCACTGCAGACGTCCCGGCCAGCGGGTGCGCGCGATGCCCCGAGCCGCCCGTGCGAGGTCGACGGGCAGACCGGCCGCCCGTGCCTCCTCCAGCAGACGCAGGGCGACGAGCAGGTTGGCGCGCTGGTGGAGGCCGGGCAGGGGCCGCAGGCCGCGGTAGAGCCGGTGCTTTGTGCGCACGTCCAGCTTTTCCCCCTGCTCGCGGACCTGGACGCCGCGGCGCGCCTCCACGAGACGGGCCCCGACGGCGCGGGCACGGGCGGCGATGGCGCGGCGGGCGGCGGGCGGGAGGGGGCCGAGCACGGTGGCCCGCGCCGGGCGGAGCACGCCCGCCTTCTCCGTGGCAATCGCGCGGAGGGTCCGGCCCAGATAGGCCTGGTGGTCGTAGTCGATGCTCACGATGGCCGAAGCCAGGGGCTCGGCGACGTTGGTGGCGTCCAGCCTGCCTCCCATCCCCACCTCGAGGACGGCCACGTCCACGCGCCGCCTGCCGGAAGTGGTCGAGGGCGGCGGCGGTCAGGGCCTCGAAATAGGTGGGGTGCGCGCGGAGCCGGCGGGTCCGGACGAGCCCGGCCGCGGCCTCCTGCACGCGCTCGACGGCGCGGGCGAGGCCGCGGTCGGAGAGGGGCCGGCCGTCCACCGCGATGCGCTCGTTCACGCGGACGAGGTGGGGCGAGGTGTAACGGCCGGTGCGCAGCCCGGAGGCCCGGAGAGCCGCGTCCACGTAGGCCACGACCGACCCCTTGCCGTTCGTGCCCGCCACGATCAGCGTGGGGTACGCCCGCTCCGGGTGCCCGAGGCTCGTCAGGAGCGCCCGCATCGTCTCCAGGCCGAACTTCACGCCGAACCGGGTGCGGGAGACCAGGTAGGTGAGCGCCCGGGGGTGGGAGGGGTGCCTTGTCATCGAAAGCCGCTGATTTCCACGGGAAGTCGGGGTCCGTAATGAGTAGAATATCGATACAGAAGTCTGACTGCGCAGGTGCCCCTCATGGCGAACCGAGCGCGTGTCTTGATCGTCGACGACCTTGCGGAGAACCTCGAAGTCTTCTCCGGCATCCTCGAGCCGGAAGGCTATCTCATCTCGACCGCTTCCGACGGGCGCGAGGCGGTGGAGAAGGCGGTCCAGCAGCCTCCCGACCTGGTGATCATGGACGTCTCGATGCCCAGGATGGACGGGATCGAAGCGTGCCGGTTCCTCAAGGGCGACATGCGCACGCGCTTTATACCGGTCGTCCTCGTCACCGCCCTCGTGGACCGCGAAAGCCGGATCGCGGGCATCGCTGCCGGCTGCGACGACTTCCTCAGCAAGCCGGTGGACTTCGAGGAGCTGCTCGCTCGGACGCGTTCGCTCATCCGGACGAAGGCGCTCGTCGACGAGTTGGAGGTGGCGGAGAACGTGCTCGTGAGCCTGGCCAACGCCCTCGAAGCCAAGGACCCCTACACGCGCGAGCACTCCAAGCGGGTGGCCGCCTACGCGCAGGATCTGGGAGGCGAGGTCGGTCTGTCGCACGACGAGCGGCTCAACCTGCACCGGGCCGGGCTCCTTCACGACATCGGCAAGATCGGCATTCCCGGGGATTACCTGCGGAAGCCGGGGCCGCTCACCACCGCGGAGTACGAAGAGGTGAAGCGCCACCCCGTCATCGGCTACGAGATCTGCCGGCCGCTGCGGACGATGGCCCCGCTCGTGCACCTCATCCGCGGGCACCACGAGCGTCTCGACGGGCGCGGCTATCCCGACGGTCTCCGCGACGAGATCATTCCGCTCGCCCTGCGCTGCCTCTCCACGTCCGACGTGTACGACGCGCTCACCTCGGATCGCGCCTACCGCAGGGCGATGTCCCGTGACCAGGCCCTCGCCGTCATGTGTCAGGAGGCGAGCGTCGGGATGTGGGACGCTCGCATCATCGATTCGTTCGCGGGGATGCTGGCCAGGCGGTACTGACGGTCCTCTCCGGCCGCCCAAGAGTGTGGAAAAGTGGAAGAAAGTGTGGAATACTTCTACCTAGCTGTGTTCAAAGGGACTTATCGCCACCGGATCGACCCCAAGGGGCGCCTCCCGGTGCCGGCGGCGTTCCGCCGCACCCTGGCCGGGGAGGGTGTGTCATCGCTGGTCGTGACCCTCCTCGACCAGTGCCTCGCTGCTTATCCCCCCGGCGAGTGGGCGCGCCTGGAGGCGCAGCTCCGGCGCTCCCCGCCTTCAGCCGGCCGGTCAAGGCCCTCACCCGCCTGCTCGTCAGCCGCGCCGCGGACTGCGATCTCGACGCGCAGGGACGCATCCTGCTGCCCTTGCTGCTGCGCCGACGCCGGTCTCGCCCAGGACGTGGTGGTGGTCGGCGTCCTGAACCGGTTCGAGGTCTGGGCACCCGACGCCTGGGAAGCCTTCCTCCGCGACTCCGAGCGGTTGCTCGACGACGTGACGCTCGACGTGCAGTGGCCGCTCCCTCCCGCCGTCCCCTCCGGAGGGCGAAAAGGACCCCTCCCGGCCCGGTCGTCCACAGGGGAAACCCAACCGCTAGTTCATTTTCGCCTTGACACCCCTTTCCCGGCCGTCTAGACTCGCGGTGGAATTTTGTGGAGAAAAGTGGTCGAGAGACCATCCCTGAGGGGAGGTCTTCCGGCCGCTTTTCCACGAGCGGTGTCGACATGCTTCGGGGCAACCATCCGGCGCGGATCGACGACAAGGGGCGGCTCAAGGTCCCGAACGGCTTCCGTACGCTCATCGAGTCCCAGTACGGCTCCGAGCTGTTCGTCACGAGCGTGACCGGCGAGTACGTGCGCCTCTATCCGATGGCGGTGTGGCTCGAGATCGAGCGCAAGCTCGCCGCCGTTCCCTCCACCAACCCCTCCAAGCTGCGTTTCCTCGACCGCGTCAACTTCTTCGGCCAGGTCGTGGCTCATGGACAAGCAGGGGCGCGTGGTCCTCCCCCAGATCCTGCGCGAGACCGCGGCCATGGCCGGCGAGGTGAGCGTGCTCGGCCTGCAGAACCACCTCGCGGTCTGGAACCAGAAGCGGCTGCACGAGCGGCTGTTCAAGAAGGAGCCGTTCACCGACGAGGACGGCAGCGCCCTCTCGGAGTTCGGGATCTGATGTGGTGGACGTCACGTCCCGGTCCTGCTCGACGGAAGCGTTGGAGCTGCTCGCGGTGAGGCCGGGGGGCTGCTACGTCGACGGGACCGTGGGCCTCGGCGGGCCACGCCGCGGAGATCCTGAGGCGCGAGCGCGCCCGACGGCCGCCTCGCTCGGCGTCGACCGCGACGCCGAGACCCTCGAGCGCGCGCGCGAAGCGCCTCGCGCCGTTCGGCGAGCGCGTGCGCCTCGTCCACGCCGACTACCGCGAGCTCCCCGCGCTCCTCGGCGGCCGAGACGGCCGACGGCATCCTCCTCGACCTCGGCGTCAGCTCCGCGCAGCTCGACGACCCCGAGCGCGGGCTTCAGCTTCCAGCGCGACGGCCCCCTCGACATGCGCATGGACCGCAGCCAGGGCGAGACCGCGGCCGACGTCGTGAACCGCATGCCCGAGGACGAGCTGGCCGACCTGCATCTACCGCTTCGGCGAGGAGCGGGCCTCGCGGCGCATCGCGCGCGCGATCGTGGCCGCGCGCGCGCGGCGGCACCTGCGCACGACGACGCGAGCTGGCGGCGATCGTGCGCGCGCCGCTCCGCCGCAGCCGCCGTCCCGGGCTCGACCCCGCCACCCGCACGTTCCAGGCCCTGCGCATCCACGTGAACCGCGAGCTGGAGGGGCTGGGCGAGGCCCTCGGGCGCCTCGCCCGCTGCCTCGCCCCCGGCGGCCGGATGGTGGTCATCGCCTTCCACAGCCTCGAGGACCGCGAGGTGAAGCAGGCCTTCCGCGGCCTCGGCCGCCGAGGGCTTCCGCCTGCTCACCAAGAAGCCGGTGCGGCCCGGGGAGCGCGGAGGTGCGGGGGAACCCGCGCGCGCGCAGCGCGCGCCTGCGGGCGATCGAGCGGCCGGGAGGCGGCGTGAGGGACGAGCCGCGGACGCGTCGTGCTCGGCCAAGCCCATCGACAACTCGCAGGTGGTGCGCGAGGTCGACCCCCGCTCGAGCCGCGACATCTGGCTGCTCCTCTTCCTCGTGGCCGCCCTCGTGGGCGGCCTCGTGCTCTACGCCTGGCCCGCACCTCCAGATGCGGCAGACGGCGCATGACCGCGGAGCAGATGCTCGCGGGAGCGCGAGCGCCTGCGTCGAGGAGAACCGCAAGCTGCGCCTGGAGAAGGCGACCCTCGAGAACCTGCGCCGGGTCGAGACGATCGCGGCAGCGCGATCTCGGCCTCGTCCCCCCGCCCGCGGAGCGCGTGGTGGTGGTGGAGCCGCCGCAGCCGCTGCCTCCGAGGCGCGCACCTGGCGGCGAGCCAGGCGCCTGGCCGCGGGAACGAGCCCGAACTGAGCATGGACGTCCCCTCGCCCCCCACGCGCACGACCCGCGGCTTCCCGCGGCCCGGCAGCGCATGATCCGCCTCCGCCTCATGCTGGTCGCCCTCTCGATCTCCCTGTGGGCCCTCGTGATCGGGGTCCGCCTCTTCCAGCTGCAGGTCCTCGACGCGCGCCGCTTCGAGCGCCAGGCCGCGCGGCAGAGCGAGCGCACGATCAACCTCGACCCGCGCCGCGGCCCCATCCTGGACCGCAACGGCCAGCCGCCTGGCCGTCTCGGTGGACGCCGAGAGCATCTACGCGGTGCCCCAGGACATCGACGACCCGGCGCGCGACCGCCGCCGCCCTCGCGCGGGCCCTGGGGCTCGACGCCGCGGGCCGCAAGGAGCTCCAGGCCCAGCTCCAGAAGAACCGCGCCTTCGTCTGGGTGAAGCGCAAGCTCGACCCCGCCACGGCGCGCGCCGTGCGCGACCTGCAGCTCGACGGCATCGGCTTCCTGACCGAGAACCGCCGCTACTACCCCAAGCGCGAGCTGGCCTCGCCAGGTCCTCGGCTACGTCGGCCTCGACAACACGGGGATGAGCGGCGTCGAGTACGCCTTCGAGGACGCGATCCGCGGCCGCGCGGCCAAGGTCGTCGTCACGACCGACGCGCGCCGCCGTCCCGTGGGCCACACCGAGCGGCCCTCCACCGACGGCCACACCGTGGTCCTCACCCTCGACGAGTCCATCCAGTACGTGGCGGAGAGCGAGCTGGACCGGGCCATGGCGGAGACCGGCTCCGTCGCCGGCGTCGTGGTCGTGATCGAGCCCGCGACCGGCGAGGTGCTGGCCCTGGCCAACCGGCCCACCTTCAACCCCAACCGCTTCGCCGCCTATCCCTCAGCGCGCGCTGGCGGAACCGGGCGGTGGCCGACGCCTACGAGCCGGGCAGCATCTTCAAGATCGTCACCGCCGCCGCCGGCCTGCAGGAGAAGGTGGTCGAGCCCGACGAGGTGCTCGACTGCGGGCACGGGTCGATCGAGATCGCGGGGCACGGCATCAACGACCACGCGGTCTTCGACCAGCTGACCTTCCGCGACGTGATCGCGACGTCGAGCGACATCGGGATGATCCGCGTGGCGCAGCGGGTGGGGCGCGAGAACTTCAACCGCTACATGCGCGACTTCGGCTTCGGCGCCCCCACCGGCATCGAGCTGCCCGGCGAGTCGGCGGGGCTGCTGCGGCCCCCCTCGCAAGTGGAGCGCGCTCTCCCTCCCCTCGCTCTCCTTCGGCCAGGAGGTGGGCGTGACCGCGCTCCAGATGGCGATGGCCGCGGCGGCGGTGGCCAACGGCGGCTACCTGATGAAGCCGCTGGTCGTGGGCCGCGTCGAGGACGCCGACCGGGCGCGTGGTGAAGGAGTTCAAGCCGCTCGTGGTGCGCCGGGTGCTCGAGCCCGAAACGGTGGACACCCTCACCGACCTGCTGAAGGAGGTGGTGCGGAGCGGCACCGGCAAGCACGCCGCCATCCCGGGCTACGTGGTGGCGGGCAAGACGGGGACCGCCCAGAAGGTCGACGCCCTCCGGCCACTACTCGATGGTGGACCACGTGGCGTCCTTCGTCGGCTTCGTGCCCGCCTCCCGCCCCGCCCTCGTCGTGCTCGTCTCCCTCGACACTCCGCGGGGCCCCAAGAACCAGGGGGGCGACGTGGCCGCGCCCGTCTTCGCGCGGATCGCGGAGGCGTCTCTCCGCTACCGGGCCATCGCCCCCGACGACGCGGCGCGCGTGCTGCGGGCGAGCGCGCCCCCGGAAGGCAACGTGGTGCCCGTCGCCTACCGGCCGGAGCCGCCGCCCGCTTCCGGGGACGAGGGCGAGCCGGCGCTCATGCCCGACCTGCGCGGGCGCTCGGCGCGGGAGGCGGCCCTCGTGGCCGCCCGCCGCGGCCTCATCGTCGAGCTGCGTGGCTCGGGGCAGGTGGTGGGCCAGTCCCCGGAGCCGGGCACGGAGATTGAAGCGGGCAACCCGTGTGTCCTCACCCTGGGCCGGGGGCCGGGAGCGGCTCCGTGAAGCTCGGCGAGCTCGCGGTGCTCGTGCCCGGAGGTCAGATCTCCGGGGATCCCGTGACCGACGTCACGGCGGTGACGCACGACTCGCGCCAGGCGGGACCGGGCACGCTCTTCGTGGCCATCCGCGGCCTGGTCACGGACGGGAACCGCTTCGTCGAGCCGGCGCGCAAGAAGGGGGCGGTGGCGGTCTGCTCGGAGGAGCCCCCGCGCCCGGGCGTCCCCTGGATCCGGGTGAGGGACGCCCGGGAAGCCCTGGCCGTGCTGTCCGCGGCGGTGCTGGGCCATCCCGCCCAGGCCCTCGACCTCGTGGGCGTGACCGGCACCAACGGCAAGACCACGACCACCTACCTCATCGACGCGGCCCTGCGCGCGGCGGGAGAGAAGCCCGGGCTCATCGGCACCGTCCAGTACCGGATCGGCGACCGCCTCGCCGAGGCGGTGCGCACCACCCCCGAGTCGTCGGACCTGCAAGCCCTGTTCCGGGAGATGGTGGACGCGGGCTGCCGCCGCGGTGGTCATGGAGGTTTCCTCCCACTCGCTCGCCCTGAAGCGCGTCCACGGATGCCCCTTCAAGGTCGCCGTCTTCACCAACCTGACCCGCGACCACCTCGATTTCCACGGCGACATGGACGCCTACTTCGCGGCCAAGCGCATCCTCTTCGACACGCTCCTGCGGGAGGACGGACACGCCGTCGTGAACCGCGACGACGACCGCGCGGACGACCTCGTCCGCGTCGCGCGGGGAAGGGTCTGGACCTATTCGCTCCATGCCCCCGCCGACGTCGCGGTCGACGAGGTCACGCTGTCGCTGGAGGGGACCCGAATCCGGGCCACGACCCCGGTGGGTCCGCTGGAGATCACCACCCCGCTCCTCGGCCGCTTCAACGTCCAGAACGTGCTCGCCGCGCTCGCCGCCGGCCTCGCCCTCGGCCTCCCCGGGGACGCGCTCCGCAGCGGCTTGGGCTCGCTCCGGGGCGTGCCCGGGCGGCTCGAGCGCGTCCAAGCCGGCCAGGACTTCACCGTTCTCGTGGACTACGCCCACACCGACGACGCCCTCAAGAACCTGCTGGAGACGGTGCGCGAGCTGCGGCCGCGCCGGCTCATCACCGTCTTCGGCTGCGGGGGCGACCGCGACCGCACCAAGCGGCCCCTCATGGGCGCGGTGGCGGCCCGCCTCTCCGACGTGGTGATCGTGACCTCGGACAACCCGCGCAGCGAGCCCCCGGAGGCGATCCTGGAGGAGATCCGGCGCGGAATCCCCCCGAGCCGCGCCGGCGACACCTACGTGATCCCCGACCGTCGCGATGCGATCGCCAAGGCGTTGGAGCTGGGACGCGAGGGCGACGTGGTGGTGATCGCAGGCAAGGGACACGAGACCTACCAGGTGCTGCGCGACCGCACCGTCCCCTTCGACGACCGGCAGGTGGTGCGGGACATCCTCCACCGCCTGGCCGCGCCCAACGGGAAGAGATGAGCCTCGTGACGCTGCCGACGCGCGACGTCTTGGAAGAAGTCGTGACCGCGACGGGGGGAAAGCTCTCGAGCGCGAGTCGCGCGGCGGCTTTTTCCGGAGTCTCCATCGACTCCCGCTCGATTGTGCCCGGCCAGCTCTTCTTTGCGATTGCCGGCCCGCGCTTTGACGGCCACGACTTCCTGGCCGAGGTGGCGGCCAAGGGTGCCGCCGCCGCGGTTGTCCACCGCGACGCTCCCGTTCCGCCCTCCCTGCCCCTCATAGCCGTCCCCGATACCACCCGCGCCCTCGCCGATCTCGCCCGCCATCGCCGGCTCGCCGCCGATCTCCCCGTCGTCGCGATCACGGGCTCGGTGGGCAAGACCACCACCAAGGAGATGGCGGCCGCCCTCCTCGGGACCCGGGGGCCGGTGCTCAAGACGGAAGGCAACCTGAACAACCAGTACGGGCTGCCCCTGACCCTGCTCCGCGTCCGGCGGGAGCACACCGCGGCCGTCCTCGAGCTCGGCATGTCCGCGGCGGGCGAGCTCCGGGAGCTCTCGCAGATCGCGCAGCCCGACGTGGCCGTGATCACACGCGTGAGCCCGGTGCACCTCGAGTTCTTCCCTTCCGTCGACGCCATCGCCGCGGCCAAGGCCGAGATCCTGGAGGGCCTCCGCTCCGGGGGGGCGGCGGTGCTGAACGGCGACGACGATCGGGTGCGCCGCATCGGCGAGGACTTCCGGGGGCGCGTGGTCTGGTTCGGTCGCGACCGGCGCTTCGACGTCTCCGCGGAGAGCTGGCGGGGCACCGGCTTCGGGATGCGCTTCGACCTGCGCCTGGGCGGGCGCACCGTGGACGTGGCCCTGCCCCTGGCCGGCCCGCACTTCGTCTCGAACTTCCTGGCCGCGGCAGGGGCGGCCCATGCGCTCGGCATCGCGCCCGAGACGATGGCGGAAGCGGCGACCCACATGGCCCCCGCCCGGCACCGCGGCGAGGTGGTGCGCCTGGGGGAGGGCGTCGTTCTCCTCGACGACTGCTACAACTCCAGCCCCGACGCCGCTGGAGGCGGCGGTGACGGCGCTGGGAATGCTCCGCCGGCCGGCGACGCGTGGCCGTGCTCGGCGACATGCTGGAGCTGGGCGAGGCCGGACCGGCGCTGCATCGGGAGAGCGGGCGGGCCCTGGTGGGAAGAGTCGACGTGGTCATGGGGGTGGGCACCCTCGCGCGCGAGCTCCTCGAGGGCGCCCGCGAGGGGCGGATGCCCGCCGCTTCGCTCCACTCCTTCGCCGATGCGAGCGAAGCGGCGACTGCGATGAGCGACCTCGTCGCCCCGCGCGACGCCGTGCTCGTGAAGGGGTCGCGCGGGGTGAGACTGGAAAAGGTGGTGGAGGCGCTCCGGGCGCGCTTCCCGGAGGGCGAGACGGGCGGAAGCGCGCCCGTGAGGATGTGAGTGCTCTACCACCTCCTCTACGCCTTCCGGGGCCGAGATCTCGGGCCTGAACGTCGTCCGCTACATCACCTTCCGCACCGCGATGGCGAGCCTGACCGCGCTCTTCCTGGTGCTGGTGCTGGGGCCGTGGATGATCGAGCGCCTGCGCCGCTTGCAGATCGGCCAGTACATCCGCGAGGAGGGGCCGCAGGCCCACAAGGCCAAGGCGGGGACGCCGACCATGGGCGGGGTGCTGATCCTCTCCGGGATCCTCATCCCCACCCTCCTCTGGGCCGACCTCGCCAACCAGAACATCTGGATCCTCGTCGGCTCCACTCTCCTTTTCGGGGCGATCGGCTTCGCCGACGACTACCTGAAGGTGGTCAAGAAGCAGAGCCTCGGCCTCAGCGCGGGCAAGAAGCTCCTCGCGCAGTTCGCGGTGGGATCTCTCGTGGGCTCGACCGTCTACCTGCTCGCCCAGGTCGAGCCCACGCAATACTCGACGCGTCTGGCGTTCCCGTTCTTCAAGACGGTCGTCCCGGACCTCGGTCTCCTCTACGTGGTCTTCGCGATACTCCTCCTCACCCTGGCCAGCAACGCGGTGAACCTCACGGACGGGCTGGACGGGCTCGCCATCGGCACCACCTTGATCGCGGCCGCCGCCTTCACCGTCCTCGCCTACGTGACCGGCCACCGCGTCTTCTCCGACTACCTGGACCTGCTCTTCCGGCCGGGAGGCGGGAGAGGTCACGATCTTCTGCGGGGCCATGGTGGGGGCGTCCATGGGCTTCCTCTGGTGGAACTGCTACCCCGCCCAGGTCTTCATGGGCGACGTGGGGAGCCTGAGCCTGGGCGGTGCGCTGGGCACGGTGGCCATCCTCATCAAGCAGGAGCTGCTCCTCTTCCTGGTGGGCGGGCTCTTCATGATCGAGGCCTTCTCCGTGATGCTACAGGTGTGCTCCTTCAAGCTGCGCGAGAAGCGGATCTTCCGCATGGCCCCCCTCCACCACCACTTCGAGCTCATCGGCTGGAAGGAGCCGCAGATCATCATCCGCTTCTGGATCGTGGCCTTCGTGTTCGCGCTGTTCAGTCTCACGACGCTCAAGCTCCGGTGAGGCGGCAGGGTATGGCTCGAGAGAGGAATTGAAGACGCCATGGCTGTGGCGAGGGATGCGGTCGTGGTCGGGCTCGCGCGGTCGGGGATTGCGGCCGCGGAGTTCCTCGCGCGGCGGGGGACGCCGGTGGTGGCCACGGACCGTAAGCCGGCGAGGGAGCTTCAAGCGGAGGCCATGAGACTCACGCAGATGGGGGTGAGATTGGAGCTGGGCGGCCACCGGCGGGAGACCTTCGTCTCCGCGTCCCTGATCGTGGTCTCGCCGGGCGTGCCCTGGGAGCTGCCGGAGCTGGAGGCGGCGCGGGCGGTGGGGGTGCCCGTCCTCGCGGAGATCGAGCTGGCTTTCCGGCACCTGAAGGGCCGGGTCGCCGCCGTCACCGGCACCAAGGGCAAGTCCACCACCACCGCCGCCCTCGGCGCGATGCTGAGGGAAGGGGGCGGGGACGTGCGGGTGGGCGGCAACATCGGGGAGGCCCTCGTCTCGCTCGTGGAGGGTTCGACCGAGGCCACGACGTTCGTGGTCGAGGTCTCGAGCTTCCAGCTCGAGGGAATCGAGACGTTCCGGCCCCACGTGGCGGTCTTCCTGAACCTCTCCGCCGACCACCTCGACCGCCATCCCTCGCTTCGACGCCTACGCGGGGGCGAAGGACCGCATCTTCGAGAACCAGACCGCGGGCGACTGGGCGGTGGTGAACGCCGACCTGCCCCTCGCGAAAGCGCAGGGGATCGCCCTCGCGGGTCGTGCGCTTTCGTGAGGAAGGGAAGCCGCCATCCGGGGACGCGGCCTTCTTCGAAGCCGGCCACGCCCGCCTGCGCCGGGACGGACACGTGGAGAACCTCTTTCCCCTGGCCGCGGTCCGTCTGCCCGGCCCCCACCTGGCCAGCGACCTCCTCGCCGCCGCCGCCGCCGCCCGGCTGCTGGGGGCCGAGCCCGCCGAGATCGCCCGGGCGGTGGAGCGCTTCCGCGGCGTCGAGCACGTCCTCGAGCACGTGGCCGACGTGGGCGGCGTCGCCTACTACAACGACTCCAAGGCCACCAACGTGGAGGCGGCCCGCAAGAGCCTCCTGGCCTTTGCCGGCCCGGTCGTCGTGATCATGGGTGGGCGTTACAAGGGCGGCGACTTCGGTGAACTTCGCCCCGCGATCCGGGGGCGGGTAAAGCATGTTCTCGCACTCGGGGAGGCGCGCACCCGGATCGCGGAAGCGCTCGCCGACACGGTGCCGGTCGACGAGTGCGCCTCTCTGCGCAGCGCGGTCGAGCACGCCGCCGCGCTCGCGGTCAAGGGCGACACCGTGCTCCTCGCCCCCGCCTGCTCCTCTTTCGACATGTTCCGCGACTACGCGGAGCGCGGGCGCGCCTTCAAGGACGAGGTCCGCCGCCTGATGGAGACCGGCCGTGGCTAGGAAGCTCTCCTCCGACCTCACGCTGGTGGCGGTGACGGTCGCCCTCCTGGGGTTCGGGCTCGTGATGGTGTGGAGCGCTTCCTCCGCGCTCGCCCAGGAGCGCCACGGGAACGCCTACTACTTCCTCGTCCGCCAGGGCATCTGGGCGGTGATCGGGCTGGGGGTGATGGTGGCGGCCCTGCGTCTCGACTACCGCAAGCTGCGCCACCCCGCGGTGGTCTATGCCGTGGTCGGGATCACCACCGCCCTCCTCATCCTCGTGCTCTTCCTGCGGCCGGTGAACGACACGCACCGCTGGATCCGTCTCGGCCGCTCTCTCCTTCCAGCCCGCGGAGATGGCGAAGCTCGCGGTGGTCCTCTTCCTCGCCTACCACATCGAGCGGCGGGGCGAGCGCGTGAACGAGTTCCTGCCCGCGCTTTTCCCCGCCCTCCTCCTCCTGGGCTGGCTCGCCTTCCTCGTCTACATCCAGCCCGACCTCGGCACCGCCGCCACCCTCGTGCTCACCGGCGGGGTGATGCTCTACCTCGCCGGCGTCCGCCTCCGCTACTTCGCCGCTCTCGCCATTCCCGGGAGCGTGCTCTTCTACCAGGCGGTCATGACCGCGGCCTACCGCCGCGACCGTATCGAGGCCTTCTTCAACCCGTGGGCCGACGCGCGCGGGGCCGGCTACCAGATCATCCAGAGCCTGATCGCGGTGGGCACGGGGGGCCTCAACGGCGTCGGCCTCATGGAAGGGCGGCAGAAGCTCTTCTACCTGCCCTACCCCTACAGCGACTTCATCTTCGCGGTGATCGGCGAAGAGCTGGGACTCCTGGGCGCGCTCGGCGTCGTGCTCGCTTTCGTCCTCCTCCTGTGGCGGGGCCTCCGCGCGGCCTGGAAGGCGCCCGATCCCTTCGCGATGTTCCTGGCCGCGGGCCTGACCCTGTCCATGGTGATCCAGGCCTTCGTGAACATCAGCATGGTCCTGCGCCTCCTCCCCACGAAGGGGATCCCCCTGCCTTTCATCAGCGCGGGAGGGACGTCCCTCGTGTTCGCCATGCTCGCAGTGGGCCTGATCCTGAACGTGTCCCAGCATGCGGACTGAATGGCGCGCCCGATATTCATCGCGGCGGGAGGCACCGGGGGGCACCTCTTCCCGGGGATCGCAGTGGCGGACGAGCTCGTCCGGCGCGACCCCTCGCGGCGTGTCGTTTTCGTGGGCACGCCGCGAGGCCTTGAGTCTCGCCTCGTGCCCCGCGCCGGCTACAGGCTCGAGCTCCTGCCCATCCTGCCCCTCAACGCGGTGGGGGTGTTCCGCCTCGCGCAGGGCTTGCTCGCCCTCCCCTGGGGACTGCTGCGCGCGGCCGCGCTCGTCCTCCGCCAGCGCCCCCAGGCGGTCCTCGGCGTGGGCGGCTACGCGGGGGGGCCGGTCGTGCTCGCGGCCGCGCTCCTGGGAGTGCGCACGGTGATCCTCGAGCCGAACGCGAAACCGGGGTTCACGAACAAGGTGCTGACGCCCTTCGTTCGCCGCGCCGCCTGCGCCTACGAGTCCGCCCGAGCGGCGTTCGGCTCGAAAGGCGTGATCACGGGAAATCCCGTTCGCGGGGGGTTCGCCGCCATCCCGGCGAAGGAGCATCGTCCGCCCCTCACCCTCCTCGCTTTCGGTGGCAGTCAGGGCTCCCGTGTCATCAATGAAGCCTTGGTCGCGGCTCTGCCGCATCTCCCCAAGGCTGATCGCCTGCGGATCGTTCATCAAAGTGGCGCGTCCGGCCACGCTGCGACTGCCGCGGCCTACGGCGTGGCCGGACGCGCAGCTGAGGTCCTCCCTTTCCTGGACGACATGGAGCGCCGCTTCGCGGAGGCCGACCTCGTGCTCTCGCGGAGCGGAGCCACCACCTGCGCGGAGCTCACCGCGGCGGGCAAGGCCTCCATCCTCGTACCCTTCGCGCGCTCCGCCGACGACCACCAGCGGAAGAACGCGGAGGCGATGCGGGAGGCGGGGGCGGCGCTGATGATAGAGGAAGCAGGCTTGACCGGCGAGACGCTGGCCAGGAGCCTCCGCGAGTTGCTGGACGACGCGAAGCGGATCGAAGCCATGGAATCGGCCTCGCGGCGCCTCGGGAAGCCTGATGCTGCGGCCCGGGTGGCTGATCTCCTTTCTCTTCCCGAGGCGCCGCGTGCTTAGGAGGATCCAGCGCATCCACTTCGTGGGGATCGGGCGGCTCCGGGATGAGCGGGATCGCGGAGGTGCTCCTGAACCTCGGCTACACCGTGTCCGGGTCGGACCTGAAGCGGAGCGGCGTAACCGACCGCCTGGTGAAGCTGGGGGCGCGCTTCGCGGAGGGGCACGAGGCCGAGCACCTCCAGGGCGCGCACGTGGTCGTGACCTCGACCGCGGTCAAGGCGCGACAACCCCGAGGTGCTGGAGGCGCGTCGGCTGGGGATCCCTGTAATCCCGCGCGCGGAGATGCTGGCCGAGCTGATGCGCCTCAAGTACGGGGTGCTGGTGGCGGGGAGCCACGGCAAGACCACGACCACCTCGATGGTCGCGCTCGTCCTCGACAAGGGCGGGCTCGACCCCACGGTGGTCATCGGCGGCCGCCTGCGGCGTGCTCGGCTCGGGAGCCCGCCTGGGCCGGGGCGACTTCATGGTGGCGGAGGCCGACGAGTCCGATCGCTCGTTCCTGAAGCTCTCGCCGACCGTCGCGGTGGTCACGAACATCGACCGCGAGCACCTCGACGCCTACCGCGACCTGCACGACATCCAGGAGGCGTTCCTCGGGCTTCGTCAACAAGGTTCCCTTCTACGGCGCCGCCGTCCTCTGCCTGGACGACGCGCCCGTGCAGGACATCCTCCCGCGGGTCGAGCGGCGGGTCGTGACCTACGGGCTCACCCCGCAGGCCCACGTCTCCGCCCGCGACCTCGCGGTGGATCCCACGGGCTCGCGCTACACGGCGACGCTCAGGGGGAGGCGCTGGGTGCCGTCTCTCTCGCGGTCCCGGGGAAGCACAACGTCGTGAACTCCCTGGCCGCGGTGGCGGTGGGCTCCGACCTCGGGCTCTCCTTCGAGTCCATCCGGGCAGGCCTCGCAATCCTTCACGGGTGTCGACCGACGCTTCCAGGTGCGGGGCGACGCGCGAGGCGTCGTCGTGATCGACGACTACGGTCATCACCCCACGGAGATCCGGGCCACGCTGGAGACGCTCCAGACGCGAGCGGGGGCGCGGCGCACGGTGGTGCTCTTCCAGCCCCACCGCTTCACGCGCACGCAGGCGCTCTGGGACGACTTCTGCCGCGCATTCCACCTCGCGGACGTGGTCCTGCTCACCGACATCTATCCCGGCCTCGGAAGAGCCGATTCCCGGCATCACCGCGGAGGCCCTCGCCGCGGCCATCGCCGAGCGGGGCCACCGCCACGCCGTGTACGCCGGCGACCTGAAGGCGGCCACGGAGCGGCTCGTCGAGGAGGCCAAGGAAGGCGACGTCGTGCTGACGCTGGGCGCGGGCAGCGTGTGGACGGCGGGCGAGGAGCTGCTGCGCCGGAGGAGCGCGTCCTGAGCGCCGAGGGCTGATGGCCGAGTGCTGCAAATGGACCGTCGAGTGACCCAGGCCCTGCGCGAGGCCGGGATCCCGTTCCGCGAAGGGGAGCCCCTCTCCCGTCACACCACGATGGGGGTGGGCGGTCCCGCCGCGGTGATGGCCTTCCCGCGCTCGCCCCGGGAGCTGCAGCGGACGCTCGCGGTCCGCTCCGAGCTCGACGCGCCCCATCGCGTGCTGGGCGGGGGCTCGAACCTGGTGGTGGTGGACGAGGGGCTCGACGAGCTGGTCGTGAACACCGAGGACATGCGCGGGGTGGAGGTGCGCGAGGACGGGACGGTCACCGCGGAGGGCGGGGCGAACCTGATCCGCACCGTCGTGCGCTGCTGCCGCGCCGGGTGGCGCGGGATGGAGAGCGCGGTGGGCATCCCCGGCTCCATCGGCGGGGCCGCGGTCATGAACGCGGGAGCCTACGGCTTCTCGATCAGCGACGTCCTGCGCGAGATCGTGGTCTTCGACGCGCACGGGGTCCCGACCGCAGCCCCCCGAGGGCTGGCGCTTCCACTACCGCGGATCCTCGATTCCCGAGGGCGCGGCCGTCGCCTCCATCACGGTAGGGCTGCGCAAGGACGACCCCGCGGCGCTGGAGAAGGAGACCCACGAGCTCGCGCGACAGCGAACAAGAGCCAACCCGGTGGCCGCAACGCGGGGTGCGTCTTCAAGAACCGCCAAGGCCGCCCCGGCGGGGAAGCTCATCGACGAGGTGGGGCTCAAGGGGACGCGGCGCGGTGGGGCGGTCGTGAGCCCGCGTCACGCGAACTTCGTCGTGAACGAAGGCGACGCCCGAGCGAGCGACGTGCTAGATCTCGCTGCGACCTCGTGCACGAGTGCGTCGAGCAAGGAGACGGGGGTCGACCTGGAGCTGGAGGTCAAGGTGTGGAGGCCGCGGGCATGACGCGGCGAGGCCTTCCCGTGCCGCCCCCCGACGAGCTCCTCGACCTTCCGCTGCAGACGGGGGGCGACGAGCCGGCCTTCCTGCGCGGCCAAGACGCGGACCCGGGTCCGCCGCGCCCGCCGTGGCTGGATCGCGCGGGCGATCCTCGTGCTGCAGGTGGCGGGGGCCGCGTTCGTGGCGGTGGCCGGGGTCTGGACGGGCTACGCCAAGGTGATGGCCAGCGAGCGCCTCAAGGTCGGCCGGGTGGAGGTGCGGGGGAGCCACTTCCTGTCCGAAGGGGAGGTGCGCGAGTTGCTGGGGCCGGCGGTGGGCGAGAACATCCTGAGCCTCGACATCGAGGCGCTGAAGGCGCGCCTGCGCTCGTCGCCCTGGGTGGCGGACGCCACCGTGGGCCGCACCCTGCCCGACACGCTCAAGGTGGAGATCCGCGAGCGCGTCCCCCTCGCCCTCGCCGAGTGCGAGCGGCTCTACCTGATGGACGGCGACGGCGGGCTCATCGACATCTACGGCCCGCGCACCGCCGCCTTCGACCTGCCCATCGTGCGCGGCTTGCAGGGGCTCGAAGGGGAGGCCCGGCGCGACCGGGCCGAGCGCGCGGGCGCGCTCCTCCGAGACCTCGGCGATCTCGCCACCGAGATCTCGGAGGTACAGGTCCAGCCCTCGGGAGACCTCCGGGTCGTCCTGCGCGGTGACGGCGAGGTCGCTGCTCTTCGCTGAACCGCCCTACCGGAAGAAGCTCAGCACGTTCCTCGGCCTGCGCCGGGAGCTTCGGGAGAAGGCGCCGGGCACCGAGTACTTCGACCTGCGGCTTCCGGGACGCATCTACGCGGCCGAAGCCCGGTCTGGACGGCGGCCCGCCCGCCCGCCGGCCGTCGCTCCGCCGCAACGCGGCCCGGCCGAGGCGCCTCATCAACGCCGAGCCGCTTCAATGGAACCCACCCAGGGAGTAACTCTGGCCAAGAAAAAGGACCGCTACGTCGTCGGCCTCGACATCGGCACCCACAAGATCTGCGCGATCGTGGCGGAGATCACCGACGAGGGCCGCCTCGACGTCATCGGCATCGGCCAGACCGAGTCCAAGGGCCTGCGCAAGGGCGTCGTGATCAACCTCGAAGCGACCGTGGACGCGATCAAGCGCGTGCTCGAGGAGGCGGAGCTGATGGCGGGGGTGGAGATCGGCTCCGCCTACGTGGGGATCGCGGGGACGCACATCCAGGGCTTCAACTCCCGGGGCGTGATCGCGGTCTCGCAACAAGAACCGCACCATCGACCGCGAGGACGTGCGGCGGGTCATCGAGGCGGCCAAGGCCGTCTCCATCCCCATGGACCGCGAGATCCTGCACGTGCTCCCCCAGGAGTTCGTGGTGGACGACCAGGACGGGATCGGCGACCCCAGCGGGATGACGGGGACGCGCCTGGAGGTGAACGTCCACGTCATCACCTGCTCGCACGACCGCGGCCCAGAACACCGTGACCTGCGTCAACCGGGCCGGGCTCGAGGTCATCGACACCGTGCTCACCCAGCTCGCGGCCGCCGAGGCCTGCCTCACCCCCGACGAGAAGGAGCTCGGGGTCGCGCTCGTGGACATCGGGGGCGGCACCACCGACCTCGCGATCTTCGAGAAGGGGTCGCTCTGGCACACCGCGGTGCTGCAGGTGGGGGGCGAGCACTTCACCAACGACGTGGCCGTGGCCCTGCGCACGCCGGTGAACGAGGCGGAGAAGACCAAGAAGAAGTACGGCTGCGCGCTGACCTCGATGATCCCCGAGGAAGACTCGATCGAGGTCCCGAGCGTGGGGGGCAGGAAGCCCCGCATCATGGCCCGCCAGGTCCTGGGCGACGTGCTCCAGGCCCGGGCGGAGGAGATCTGCCAGCTCGTGCTCACCGAGATCCGGCGGGCCGGCTTCGAGCGCAGCCTGAACAGCGGGGTGGTGCTCACGGGCGGGGGCGGAATCCTCGAAGGGATGCCGGAGATCGCGGAGCAGATCTTCGACATGCCGGTGCGGCGCGGAACCCCCGCGGGGATCGGGGGGCTCGTGGACGTGGTGGCGAGCCCCGTCTATTCCACCGCGGTGGGGCTCGTGCTCTGTGGTTATCGCAACCGGGCGGGGCGCGGGATGGTGCCCGCCCGACAGGCGGCGACGGGGACCTTCGGCAAGGTCACCGGGCGTCTCATGGGGTGGCTGTCCGACTTCTTCTGATCGCAGGAGCGGTGGAAGGCCCCGCTCCGAGCGGAGGAGAACGGATGGACGTCAAGAATGAAGGCGCCGCATTTCCGCCCGTGCCCATCGCGGAAGACCGGGCGCGGGAAGCACGCAGGGGTCCGCACCTCGCCCGGGACACCGGCGAGGTGCCCTGCGAGATGTGCGGCGCCGCCGTCGTCGCCTATCACTGCAAGCGCATCTGCCTGCGCTGCGGTTTCATGACCGGCTGTTCGGAAGGGATTTGAAGCCATGAGCCAACAGAACGACAAGACCTCGCGCATCACGTTCGCGGAGGAGGAGACGCAGGGGGCGCGGATCAAGGTGGTGGGGGTGGGGGGCGGCGGCGGCAACGCCGTCTCCCGCATGATCGCCTCCGGGCTCCAGGGGGTCGAGTTCATCGCCATCAACACCGATCTCCAGGCCCTGCGCGCCAACCGCGCGCCGGTCAAGATCCAGATCGGCCAGAAGCTCACCAAGGGCCTGGGGGCGGGGGCCAACCCCGACGTGGGCCGACAGGCCGCGGTGGAGGACACGGAGAAGATCTGCGACGCCCTCGAGGGCTCGGACATGGTCTTCATCACCACCGGCCTCGGCGGCGGGACGGGCACGGGGGCGGCCCCGGTGGTGGCCTCGATCGCCAGCCAGCTCGGGGGCGACGCGGGCACCGTCCTCACGGTGGCGGTGGTCACGCTGCCCTTCGGCCTGGAGGGCAAGCGGCGCATGGGCCAGGCCACCGAAGGCCTCGCTCCAGCTCCGCGAGTGCGTCGACTCCGTGATCGCGATCCCCAACGACCGGCTGCTCCAGAGCGTGGCCCGCAACACCCCCGTGTCCGAGGCCTTCCGGGTGGCGGACGACGTGCTGCGCCAGGCCGTGCAGGGGATCAGCGACATCATCACCGTGCCCGGCCAGATCAACCTGGACTTCGCGGACGTGCGCGCGGTCATGAAGGGGATGGGCCAGGCGGTGATGGGCACGGGCATCGGCCAGGGCGAGAACCGCGCCACCGAGGCCGCGCAGCGCGCGGTCTCGAACCCGCTGCTCGAGGACACGCTCGATCGAAGGGGCGAAGGGCGTGATCGTGAACATCACGGGCGGCGCCGACCTGTCGCTGGCCGAGGCGGCGGAGGCCACCGCGCTCATCACGAAGGTCGCGGACCCCGAGGCCAACGTGATCTACGGCATCGTGACCGACGAGTCGATGGGCAACGCGGTCAAGGTCACGGTGATCGCCACCGGGTTCAACCGGCCCGCGCGCAAGGTCCCGCACACTCCGGTGGACCTGGCCAACTACGTGGGCTCGTCCCCGGCGGCGGGCCAGGGCATGGGGTCTGCCGAGTCGGGCAGCTTCTACCGCAAGACCCCGAACGCCAAGGCGGCCAGTGGCGGCTCCGGGCGCTTCGACCTCGACGTTCCTGCGTTCCTGCGCAAGCAGGGGGGAGGGGGCGGCGGGGAGTAGATTTGTAAAATATTGTAGGACCAACACTTACAGGCAGATGGCCTTGTTTTGAGACGTGACAGAACAGCGGCTATCCTGTAACATGCGTGGATTCGTCCGCATCGCGGACGTGGGAGAGTTGGCTTTATGCGTTACGGCGTTCTCGTCATTCTCGGCAGCCTGCTGGCCGCCCCGATCCAGGCCCAGGACGCCCCGAGCGGGGACGCCCCCAAGCCACCGGATCTGAGCCGCTTCCTCCCCAAGGAAGGCTTCCCGGAGGACGGCCGCCGGACGCTCTCCGCGTTCCCCAAGAACCTCGGCCGCAGCTTCGTGGGCGTGTTCAGCAAGGACAACCTCTTCCCCTTCCTGGCGGGGGCCGCAGCCACGGCCACGTCTTCATATATGGATACGAGCGCCCAGACCTTCATGACCGCCCGGAGCGACCAGTTCGGCAAGTTGGGAGCGCAGGCGGGTGGCTTCCCGGTCATGGCCTCGGTCACGGTGGGCCTGTTCGCCGCGGGACGGTTCACCGGGCCGGGGACGTTCCGCGCCGCCACCTACGACATGGCCCAGGCCGTGATCGTCGACAGCGTCTACACCACCATCGCCAAGCACGCCGTCAACCGCACGCGGCCCGACGGGTCCGACAACCTCTCCTTCCCCTCGGGGCATACCTCCAGCGCCTTCGCCATGGCCACCGTGGCCGAGGCCCACTTCGGGCCCAAGGTGGGCGTTCCCGCCTACCTGGCCGCCGGCTTCATCGGAGCCTCGCGCATCCAGAGCGACAAGCACTACCTGAGCGACGTGATCGCGGGGGCCGCCCTCGGCTACATCGTGGGCCGGACCGTGGTCCGCGAGAACGGCGAGCCTCTCCGGAGGAAGACCCAGATCCAACTCGTGCCCTCGACCGATGCGAGCGGAACCGGCGTGGGGGCGGGCGTCCACATCAGCTGGTAGTTGTCGAGTAGAATCTAGGTTTCCCCGGCCTGTCCGAGGAAACCTAGATGAGACGCCTTCGCGACCACCACCGTCAGCTGCAGGAGGCGGAGCTCTTCCTCCAGGACGTCCGCCGCCAGGGCTCGTTCCGCATCGCCCTCTGCTACCCGAACCTGTACTTCGTGGCCATGTCGAACCTGGGCTTCCAGAGCGTCTACGCGATGCTCAACGCCCTCCCCGACGTGGTCTGCGAGCGGGCCTTCCTGCCCGACGATGTGGACAAGGAAGACCTCGAGCGCACGGGCAGCCCGCTCGTCAGCTTCGAGACGGGCACGCCGCTGCGGGACTTCGATGCGATCGCCTTCTCGGTGTCCTTCGAGAACGACTACCTTCACGTGCTGCAGATGCTCCGCCTGGGCGGAGTGCCGCTCCGCACGGAGGAGCGCGGCCCGCGCGACCCCCTGGTGATCCTCGGGGGCTCCGCCCTCTTCCTGAACCCGGAGCCGCTCGCACCCTTCGCCGATCTCGTGGCGGTGGGCGAGGGCGAAGCGCTCGTTCCCACGATGATGAACGCAATCCTCGGGGACGCCGATCCCCGCCGCGGGCTGGAGCGGCTCACCCCGAAGGACGGCTTCTACGTCCCCTCGCGCTACGAGGTGCGCTACCACGAGGACGGCACGGTGGCGGCCTACGACGGCCCCGGCCCCGTCCTGCGGCAGCGCGGCTGGCCCGGGAAGATGCCGCTCCCCGAGTCGGTGATTCTGACCCCGCACACCGAGATGTCCATGAAGTACATGGTGGAGATCTCGCGGGGCTGCCCCTGCATGTGCCGCTTCTGCTGGGCCGGGTACAACTACCTGCCCGTGCGCGGATTCACGCGGCCGCAGATCGTGGACCGGGCGCGCGCGGTGCGCGGATCGACGAATCGCATCGGCCTCGTGAGCACCGCGGTCTGCGACCACCCGGAGATCGACGCGATCGTGGACGACCTCGCTGGCCTGGACTACGAGGTCTCGGTGGCCTCGCTCCGGCTCGACGACCTCACGCCCTCGTTCGTGTTCAAGCTCGTCGACACCGGGGTGCAGGGCCTCACCCTCGCTCCCGAGTGCGGGTCGGACCGCATGCGGCGGATCCTGAACAAGCAGTTCACGAACGAGGAGATCCTGGAGAAAGCCACCTGGATCTTCGAGAACGGCATCCAGAACCTGAAGCTCTACTACATGGTCGGCCTGCCCTTCGAGGAGCACGGAGACGTGGAGGCGATCGTGAGCCTCACCGAGGCGATCCGCGAGAGGATGCTCGCGGTGGGCCGCTCGCGGGGCCGGGTGGGACGGCTGCACCCTTCGATCAACCCCTTCGTGCCCAAGCCGGGCACGCCCTACCAGTGGCTGCCCATGGAGGACCCGCGGGAGACGGACCGCAAGCTCCAGTTCCTGCGCAAGGCCTTCGGGCGCATGCCCAACGTGGACGCGATCTGCAAGAGCGCGCGCACGGGCTGGTCGCAGTCGATGCTCGCCCTCGGCGACCGTCGGGTCGCGGGGGCCCTCGAGATCGCGGTGCGCGAGCGGATGGACTTCAAGCGCGCGGTCAAGCTCGCCGGCCTCGATCCCGCCTTCTACCTCTTCCGCGGCCGCGGCACGGACGAGATCCTGCCCTGGGACCTCGTGGACAACGGGGTGGCCAAGGCCTACTACCTGCGAGAGCTGGACAAGGCGCGCGCGGAAAAGCTGTCGCCCCACTGCCCGGAGATCCAGGGCTGCATCCGCTGCGGCGTGTGCGTGGAGACGCCCAATCCGTTGTACAAGCTGCCCGACAAGTGGAAGGCCCTCGGGACCTCCCCGCGATACCTCAAGGTCACGACCCCGGAGCCGACGCCCGCGGTCATTCATCAACCCCCCACCCTATCCCTTCGATACATCGGAACGCGTCGGAGTTGCCGCGATCTCGACCCGCATAGCTGCGTTCCGATGTATCGCCCACGTAGGGGGAGTTTTTCTTGAACCCTACGCCGTGTTCGGTGCGTCTTAGCGGATGACTGGGGAAAGGATGTCTCCTTCCATGCGCAAAGGCCTGATCGCCCTGGGTGTCGTCGTGCTCGCCGGCGGCGTGAGCGCCGCCCTCTACAGCAAGTCCAACTCCTCCAAGGAGAAGGACTTCAAGACGGTTCCGGTGACTCGCGGGCCGGTCGTGGAAAAGGCGCTGGCCGTCGGCGCCATCCGCCCCAAGCGCGAGATCGCGGTCAAGAGCAAGATCTCCGGGATCGTCCGGACGTCCTACCGGGAAGTCGGCGACAAGGTGCGGCCCGGCGATCCCCTGTTCGACATCCTGCCCGACCCGACACCCCTGGAGCTGACCGAGGCCCGCCGCGAGGTCGAGATTGCCAGGAACGTCAACGACCAGGCCCAGAAGAGGGTCGATCGGTCGAAAGCGCTCCGAGACCAGGGCATCCTCTCCAGCCAGGACTGGGAGGTCGCGGACAAGGACATCCAGGACGCGAAGATCCGGCTGAGCCTGGCCACCGAGAAGCTGGCTCTCATCGAGAAGGGCCGCGTGCGCAGCGAGCACCTGGCCGTGGAGTCCATCATCCGCGCCCCCACCGCGGGCACCGTGCTCGAGCTGCTCGTGAACGAAGGCGACCCGGTGGTGCCCCTCACGTCCTATCAGGCGGGCACCGCGCTCACCACCCTCGCCGACATGTCGAAGCTGATCTTCAAGGGCACGGTGGACGAGATCGACGTGGGCAAGCTGCGCGAAGGGATGCCCACCCGGATCAAGGTGGGGGCGCTGCCCGACGCGAAGGTGGACGGCAAGGTCTCCAAGATCTCGCCCAAGTCCAAGACCGCGGAGGGCGCGACGCTCTTCGACGTCGAGATCGAGCTCCTGCCCGGCAAGGACGTGGTCCTCCGTGCCGGCTACTCCGCGAACGCCGACATCGTGGTCCGGGAGAAGACGGACGTGCTTCTCGTGCCGGAGCGCCTCGTGACCTTCGCGGACGGCAAGGCCAGCGTGGAGGTGCCGGGAACGGCGGGGGCCCCGCCCACCCGGAGGGACATCAAGGTGGGCCTCTCCGACGGCATGAGCGTCGAGGTCACGGAGGGCCTGCAGGACAAGGACCTCGTCGTCGAGCGCCCGCCCAAGAAGATCGAGTAGGGCGGCCGTCGTGACCTCTCTCGCCTTCCTCCGCCAGATGCTCCAGGACGTCCGCCATCAGAAGCTGCGGACGATCCTGACCCTGCTCGGCATCACCTGGGGCACGGTGGCGGTCTCGCTGCTCGTGGCCTTCGGGGAGGGGCTGCAGAAGCAGGTCGTCAAGTCCGCGCACGGCCTGGGCGAGAACATCGTGATCGCGTGGCCGGCCCGGACCTCGATCCCCTACGAGGGCCTGGGCAAGGGGCGCCGGGTCCGGGTCACCGAGGACGACATCGACGTCCTGCGGCGCGAGATTCCCGAGGCCATCTTCTCCGGCGAGCACGAGAAGGAGGACAAGGCCTTCCGGCGCGAGCGCGTGCGCCTCACCCCGGAGATCTCGGCCAACAGCCCGATCTTCGCGGCCATGCGCAACATCGTCCCCGCCGCCGGCGGCCGCTACGTGAACGATCTGGACGTGGACCGGCGACGGCGGGTGGTGTTCCTCGGGGACAAGCTGAAGACCGACCTCTTCGGCGAGGGCGAGGCCGTGGGCAAGACGGTGATGATCGACAACGTGCCCTTCCTCGTGGTCGGGGTGATGGAGCAGAAGTCCCAGGACTCGAGCTACAGCGGCCGCGACGAGCGCAAGGCCTTCATCCCCGACACGACCTTCCGCGGCCTCTTCAACGAGCAGTACGTCAACAACTTCATCTTCCAGGCGAGCGACGCCTCTCTCGTCCCTTCCGTGACGCGCAAGGTCTACGACGTGCTCTCCCGGCGGCTGAAGTTCGATCCCAAGGACAAGGAAGCCATCGGGATGTGGGACACCACGGAGATGACCAAGTTCTTCACCACGTTCTTCCTGACCTTCCGCCTCTTCCTGGGCGTCATCGGCTCCTTCACCCTGATCGTGGGCGGGATCGGCGTCTCGAACATCATGTACGTGGTGGTGGAGGAGCGCACGCGGGAGATCGGGATCAAGCTCGCGGTGGGGGCCAAGCCCGCCTTCATCCAGCGCCAGTTCCTCGCGGAGACGCTGACCCTGACCGCGGTGGGCGGTCTCCTGGGATTCCTCGTCACGATCGGCGTCATCGCCGCCTTTCCCAGCTCGCTCGACGAGTTCGTGGGGCGGCCGGAGGCTTCGCCCCTCGTGATCCTCACCACCACCGTGCTCCTGGGGCTGATCGGGGCGGTGGCCGGCTACTTCCCGGCGCGCCGCGCCTCCCTGCTCGATCCGGTGCAGGCGCTCAAGCTGGCCTAGCGATGTCCCGCTCCGAGACGACACTCGTCTGGCGCCTCTTCCAGGAAGACATCCAGGTGAACCGCAAGCGGATCCTCCTGACGATCCTGGCCATCGGCTGGGGCACCCTCTCGATCGTGCTCCTCCTTTCCTTCGGGGAAGGGCTGAAGCGCGCCTTCCACAAGGGGAAGCGGGGCATGGGCGAGGGAATCGGCGTCCTCTGGCCCGGCAACACCACCCGGGCCTACGCGGGGATGCCCTCGGGCCGCCCCATCCAGCTCACGGACGAGGACGCGGACCTCATCGCCGCCCGCATCCCCGAGATCGCGGCCATCAGCCGGGAGTACTCCACGCGGCGCGGGATCACGGCCGGCCCGAAGACCGTCAACGCCCGCATCCGCGGAGTGGACCCCAGCTTCGGCCCGATGCGGAACATCATCCCCCAGGCGGGCGGGCGGTTCATCAACGCGCTCGACCTCGAGGCGAAGCGCCGCTCGATCGTGCTGGGCGACGAGCTGGCCCAGGACCTGTTCGGACGGCAGGACGTGGTGGGCCAGACGGTGCTGATCAACCAGTCGAGCTTCCTGGTCGTGGGGGTGATGCAGCCGAAGACCATGATGGGAATGTACAGCGGCCCCGACAAGAACCAGGCGAGCATCCCCGCCACCACCTACAAGTCGATGTACGGGGACAAGAAGGTGGGGAACATGGTGTACCAGCCCGCGAGCATGGAGGTGGCCGACCAGGCCAAGGCCCAGATCTATCGCGTGCTCGGGGCCAAGTACCGATTCGACCCCGAGGACAAGCGGGCCCTCGGGCTGTGGGACACCCGGGAAGACCAGAAGATCATGGAGAACATCGGCCTCGGCATCCAGATGTTCCTGGGCGTGATCGGGGCCCTCACCCTGTTCGTGGGGGGCATGGGGGTGGCCAACATCATGTACGCGGTGGTGAAGGAGCGGACGCGCGAGATCGGGGTGAAGATGGCGCTCGGGGCCAAGGTGCGCCAGATCATGGCCCCCTTCGTGATGGAGGCGCTCCTCATGACCGTGATCGGCGGCCTCCTGGGGACGATGGTGGCCCTCGGGCTCATGGCGATCATCGCCGCCCTGCCCCTGAAGGGAGAGGCGTTCGACTTCATGGGCCGGCCCACGTTCTCTCCGGCGATCGCCGCCGCCACCACCTTCATCCTCGGCGCGATCGGGACGGGCGCGGGCTACTTCCCCGCCCGCCGCGCCGCCACCATCAACCCCGCGGAGTCGCTCCGGTACGAGTGAGGGAGCTGGCCATGATCCACATGCGAGGCGTCAGGAAAACCTACAGCACCGGCCGCGTCGAGGTCGAGGCGCTCAAGAACGTCGACCTCGACGTGGGAGGCAACGAGTACGTGGCGGTGGTGGGGCCCTCGGGATCCGGGAAGTCGACGCTCATGAACATCCTGGGCTGCCTGGACACGCCCACGTCGGGAGAGTACGTGCTCTCCGGGGAGAGTGTGGCCGGGCTCGACCGCAACCGCCTCGCCGAGATCCGCAACAAGCACATCGGCTTCGTCTTCCAGAACTTCAACCTGCTGCCCTACGCGACCGCTCTCGAGAACGTGGAGCTGCCGCTGCTCTTCGCGGGCCTGGGCGCGGGCGAGCGACGCTCGCGCGCGGTGGCCATGCTGGAGAAGGTGCAGCTCGCCGACCGCATGGACCATCGGCCCACCGAGCTCTCGGGCGGCCAGATGCAGCGCGTGGCCATCGCCCGGGCCCTCGTGAACCGCCCGGCCATGGTCCTCGCCGACGAGCCCACGGGCAACCTCGATTCCGCGTCCGGCCGCGCGATCGTGGACCTCTTCGGCGAGCTCTTCGCCTCCGGGCAGACGATCGTCATGATCACGCACGACGCGGGGGTGGCCAAGATCGCCTCGCGCGTGGTGCAGATCCGGGACGGCGAGATCGTGGAGGACAAGAAGGCGGCCTGAGCCCGCCCCCCGGCCTCATCGGGCCTTCGAGGCCAGGCGCTTCCGGGCCGCGTCACGGACCGCCGGCGGTGTTTCGGCGCCCGCAGCGAGCCGCTCGTACTCGGCGCGTGCCTCTGCGGCCCGCCCCTGCCGGTCGAGGACGCTGGCGAGATTGAAGCGGGCCTCGTTCTGTCGCGGATCGATCTCGAGGGCGCGTCGCAGGGCTCCCGAGGCTTCCTCGAGCTCCCCGCGCTTTAGGAGCAGCACTCCCAGGGCGGCGAGCGCGGGCGCGAAGGCGGGATCCCCCTTGAGGATCGCGCGGTACTCCCGCTCGGCGTCGGCGGGCTGTCCGGCATCGCTCAGCACCTCCGCCAGGCTCATCCGCAGCGCCGGCTTGTCCGGGTCGGCCGCGACCCCGGCCCGGAGCTCCTGGATCGCCTCCGCCCGGCGGCCGAGTGCTTCGAGAAGGCCCGCCCGGAGGACGCGGGCGTCGCTGAGGTGGGGATCGAGGGCGAGGGCCGCGCTCGCCTCTTGGAGGGCGTTCGAACGATCCCCGAGGTTCGCGTGGGCGACCGCGATCCACTGGTGGGCCTGGGCGCTCGTGGGGGCGAGGGTGACGTAGGCCCGGAGCTCTCCGATGGCTCGGACATACTGGTGCATTCCCAGGTAGGTGCTGCCCAGAAGCATGTGCGCGAACGCGTTCTTGGGCTCCTCGGCGATCACGGCGCTCAGGATCGGGAGCGCGTCCGCGAATCGACGCGTCCGCACCGCCTCCGCGGCGCGCCTCAGCCGATTGAAGGTCGCGATCAGGTCTTTCGGGTCCTTGCCCTCCCCTCCCTCTGCGACCGAGGACATGTCCGCTCCCGCCCCCAGGTAGCCCAACGCCTCCAGCTTCTCGATCGCCTCGTTGTCCATGGGCCGCACGTTCATCGCCCCGCTCCCGCCCGCGGTGAGGCGCTCCAGCTCCCCCCGCAGGGCCTGGGCGGTCCGCGGCTCGTCGGCGAACCGGTTCCTTGTCTCCCCGGAGTCGCGGGCGAGGTCGTAGAGCTCGGGCCGGGGGGAATCGATCAGCTTGAAGCGGTCGTCGCGCAGGGCGCGCAGGGGCGCCCCCCCCATCGCGAACCGGGGAACGTAGGTCTCGGCGTACACGGCGAGCGGAGGCGGGGAGGACCGTCCGTCGAGGAACGTCAAGAGGCTCCGCGCGTGGGGAGCGGTAAGGGGGGGCGCGCCCAGGATGTCGAGGATCGTGGGCGAGAGGTCGGACGTCGGCACCGGCGAAGTCACGACCTGGCCTGCGGGCAGGAGGCCGGGCCGCCACAAGATCATGGGGACGCGAATCGCGCTCTCGTAGAGGAACATGGAGTGCGTCTCTTCGCCGTGGTCGCCGAGGCTCTCGCCGTGGTCGCCGACGACCGCGACGAGAGACCGGTCCAGGAGACCGAGCTGCGCCGAGCTTGTCCAGGACCGGGCCCAGGGTGGCATCGGTGAACGCGATCTCCCCGTCGTAGGGATCGTCGGCGAAGGTCTCGCGGAACGGAGGCGGCGGTTGGTACGGCTCGTGGGGATCGTAGAGGTGCAGCCACGCGAAGAACGGAGCGGAAGCCCCCTCGCCGGCGTAGCGCTCCAGCCAGCGGACGAGAGCGAGCGCCGTACGGTCCCCCCGCCGCTCCGCTTCGAGCCCCGCACCCAGGGCCGTCGCTTCCTCCATGCGATCGTCGTAGGCATCGAAGCCGCGGGCGAGACCGTACCTGCGGTCGAGAATGAAGGAGCTGACGAACGCTCCCGTCCGATAGCCCTGCTTGCGCAGGACCGTGGCCAGGGTGTCGAAGCGCTCGGCGAGATAGAAGTTGCCGTTGTTCCTTACCCCGTGCTCGAAGGGATAGAGGGCGGTGAGGATCGACGCATGGGAGGGCAGCGTGATGGGAGCGGCGGCGACGGCCTTCTCGAAGCGCACCCCCTCGGCGGCGAGGCGATCGAGGCGGGGGGTCTTCGCGCGGGCGTGCCCGTAGCAGCCCAGCCGGTCGGCCCGCGTCGTGTCGAGGGTGACCAGGAGCACGTTCAGCCCCTTCCCCGAGCCGGGGCCGCCGCGGACGGCGACACGCCGCCCGACGAGCACGAGACCGCCCCCGAGCGCCGCCAGCGCCACCAGGAGGAGCAGGTAGATCCGGATCCTCCGCGGCCCGGGGCCCGGGGGGGGCGCGGTCGGGCGGTCTTCCGGTGCCGGGTCCGGGCTTCGGCGCCGGGATCGGCTCACCGCCGGCCGTCGCGATCGCGGCGCGCGGGGATCATCGCCTGATGTTAGCAGCGCGCCGCGCTCAGCCTTCGTGGCCGCGCCAGGCCCGCTCGTAGACGACCCATTCCTGCTCGTCGGTGGTCCACTCCGCGTACAGGGCGACACCCTCGAAGGTGCCGCCCGCGCCCAGGCCGCGCAGGCCCGCCACCACCCCGAGGAACGCGTTCTGCGGGGTCTCTACCGCGAGCGCGATGCATGAAGCTGGCGTCGTCGTAGGTGGGGACGCCCATGAGCACCCGCGCGGGCGAGCGCGCAGTGGCGAGATCGCGGGTCACGGAAGAGGTGGCCCAGGCCACGTAGCGGCGGTAGAGGGCGGGCGGTGGGGAGCGCGGTGTCGTAGGCCATGATCACGACCTGGTCCACGAGGGCCGCGACCCGCCGGTAGTATTCCAGGCTCCAGACGAAGTTGGGGGCGAGCGGGCAGGGCCACGGGGGCGGGACGGCATCGCAGAGACGGAGAGGATCCGTCCGGGGCCTATCGCGGTGCGGAGCGCCCGGAGCAGGGCCAGGAAGTCGTCGTTGCCGTCGTCCACGGGCTCGACGTTCACGTGGATGCCGTCGAAGCCCTCGTCGATCAGCCCGCGGCACTCGGCCACGATGCGCTGCCGCTGGCCCAGGTCCGAGAGATCGACGCTCCCCGGACGCTGACGGCGGTAGCCGACGCGCAGGCCGCCCACCCAGGGCAGCACGCGTGAGATCGGGCGCCGCGCGGCGGGCCGCGGCCAGGAATGCCCGCATCTGCTCGCGGCTGTGGACGGGAAGGCGGCCCGGCGCCGTTGAAGGGATGAGATGGGGGATAGGCGTAGGCGATCGCCGTGTCGGGAGAGCGAGGCGAAGAGGGCTTCCATCTCTGCCGCGCCGTGCTCGCGCTCGAGCCAGCGGTGCTCCAGCCAGACCGCGTTGCGGTCGTGGTTGAAGGGATGAGGGGCGCTGTCCCCGGCGGGGGCCAAGGAGATGAAGAGGAGCCCGGCGACCCCGACCGCCGCGAGCAGGAGGCTCGCGCGGAGGACGACGCTGCGGCCGCTCACGCGCGGGCCGTCAGGAGGAGCACGACCGCGGCGGCGTGGTGCCGCTCGTGGGTGAGGCTCAGCAAGAGGCGGTCACCGCGCCCAGTTCCCGGAGCCGCTCCGCCGCCCCCGCGAGCAAGCGCAGGGCGGGCGGGCCGCCCCGGCCGGCCACCACCTCCACGTCCTCGAGCCGAACGTCGGGGCCCAGGATCCGTGCAGCCGCGCGCTTGGCGGCGAGGCGGGCGGCCAGCCGCCGCTCGGGGTCGGACTTGGTCTGCGCATACGCGCGCTCCGCCGTCCGTGAAGGGGCCGCCCCCCAGCGCGAGCTGGCGCTCCACCTCCTCGATCTCGAGGACGTCGAGCGCGCGGGCGACGACGCCCTCCTCCGGATCCATGTGCAAGTGTAACGTGCGGGTGCGGCTCCCGCGCGGTACGGCCCTCGGCGTACGATGGACCAGGGATGTCCGACGTCTGCCTACCCGCGATCGAGATTCCCGAGCTCCGCGCGATCCCGGGGCTCGTGCACGGATTCGAGCGGCGCCTCCCTGCCCGCGGGCCGCGAGACGCGGGAGGACTCGCCGGCGCGAGTCGCGGCCAGTCTCTCGCAGGGCGCCGGGCGACTGCTGCTCATGAAGCAGGTGCACGGGTCACGCGTCCTGTGCGCGCCGTGGGAAGGCACGCCCGAGGCCGACGCCGCCACCGCGCGCGAGGCCGGCTGGATCCTGGGAGTCGAGACGGCGGACTGCCTGCCCGTCCTGCTCGTCGATCCCGCGGCGGCGGCGCGATGGCGGCGGTCCACGCGGGTTGGCGCGGGACCGCCGCGGGCGTCGCGCGCACGAGCGGTGGAGGCGCTCGTGGCCGCGCGGCTCGCGGCCCCGGGATCTCGTGGCGGCCCTGGGCCCGGGGATCGGCCCCTGCTGCTACGAGGTCGGGGACGAGCTGCGGCGAGGCCTTCGGGCCCCGGAGCCGAGCTGCTTCCGGCCCGGTCCGCACGGGCGTCCCCACCTCGACGTGCGAGCCGCCAACCGGCGGCAGCTTCTGGAGGCGGGCCTCGTCCCGGAACGGATCCACGACGTCGACGAATGCACGTTCTGCCGGGACGACCTCTACCACTCCTACCGCCGCGAAGGAGCGGGCGCCGGTCGCATGATCAGCTTCGTGGGCTTCCGGCTCTAGGAGCGGCGTTCACTCCAGCTTCGACGCCTTCTCGTCCAGGGCGCGGTTGGCCAGGCGGTCGGCCTCGCGGTTCTGCTCGCGGGGGACGTGGGCGAGGCGCGCGTCCTCGAAGCGGCGCGAGCAGGACGCGCGCCTCGCGGTGGAGCGGCACGCATGTCGGGGTGCTTCACCTTGTAGCGTCCCGTCGATCTGGCGCACCACCAGCTCCGAGTCGGAGAAGACGCGCGACGCGCGCTGGCGCCCCGCGCGAGCGCGTAGCGCAGCGCGTGGAGCAGGGCCTGGTACTCGGCCACGTTGTTGGTGGCGCGGCCCAGGTAGCCGTAGAGCTCGGCGACCTCGGTCCCCGTCGGGCGTCGGCCACGTGGACGCCGAAGCCGGCTTCGCCGGGATTGCCGCGGCTGCGCGCCGTCGATGTGGATGTGGAGAGGGCCGCGGCAGCGGCGCTCGGTCACGGCTCCGGGAGCGAGCGACGGGGGCCGGCGGGCTCGTAGTAGAGGATGCGGCTGCAGGCCGGGCACTGCACGATGCTCTCGTTCCGCTTCAGCTCCATGTACATCTGCGGGCGCAGCTTCACGTGGCAGAGCTGGCACATGTCGTCCTGGGCCTCGGCCACGCGCCGCCCCGCGCAGCTTGGCCACCCGCTGGAAGAGCTCCAGCGCGTCCTCGGGAACGGTGGCCGCGATCGCGTCGCGCTCGGCCGCGCAGGCGCCGCTGCTCCTGCCTGCAGCCTCGCTCCTGCGTCTCCAGGGCCTGCGCTTCGGTCGCGGGCCTGCTCCTCGACCGCCTTGAAGAGCGCCCTCCTCGCGCTTGACGTCCGCGGCCAGGGCCTCGGCCCGTCTCCATCTCCGCGAGGATCTGGTCCTCGCGCGCGCGGATCTCGCGCTCCACCGCCTCGATCTCGTGGAGCATGGCCGTGTACTCCTTGTTGGTCTTCACCTCCATGAGCTGGCCCTTGTACTTCGAGCGCTTGGCCTCCAGGTCCTGGAGGGCGGCCTCGTGCTGCTTGCGGGCCTTCTGGGAGTCGGCGAGGGCGGTCCCGGGCGCGCGTCGAGCCGTGCCCGCTCCGCGGCCAGGCGGCGCTTCGAGTCTCCGCCCGGGCCCGGGGACGTCGGCCAGCTCGGCCTCCACGCGCCGGAGCTCGATCTCGGCCTGCTGGAGGCGCGATCAGCTTCTCGAGGTCGGGGTTCATCGCCGAACCCCGATTCTAGCATCGAGGCGGGGGTGGGCGGGACGGGAGAGCGGACCTGCCGAAATCCGGTCCGGGGGCGCGGGTCCGGTATCCTGCGTCGTCGGAATGTCGCGGGGATGGGGTAGGCGCGCTTTCCGGGCGATCCGGCCCTTGACAAGGACGCCCGCCGGCGCGATAACGCCGAATTCCCAATGGTGTTAGCAGCGCGGGCGGCTGGAATAGCCGTGCCCGCAGGCGACGTTGTCTCTTGCGACAAGGGAGATCATGCATGGATCGTAGAGAGTTCACGAAGATCATGGGCGCCGTGGTGGCCGGCATGGTGGCCGGCGCCAAGGTGCTGGCCGAAGAGAAGAAGGCCGACGCCAAGGAAAAGCATGCCTGTAAGGGCATGAACTCGTGTAAGGGCAACGGCGGCTGCAAGACCGGCGACGCCGGCTGCGCGGGGAAGAACTCGTGCAAGGGCAAGGGCGGCTGCGCGACCGTCGAGTCACGCACAGCTGCAAGGGCAAGAACGAGCTGCAAGGGCCAGGGCGGCTGCAAGACCGGCGACGGCGGCTGCGCCGGGAAGAACTCCTGCAAGGGCAAGGGCGGCTGCGACGTTCCCGTGAAGAAGAGCAGTAGGCCGCGTCCCTGTCGACGGGGGCCACGGCGAGCCGTGGCCCCCGTCCTTCCTCATCCCTTATCGACTCCTTCATCGACCATGGCCAACCGCTGGGGCTTCCCGGACCTCGGCATCGGTGTCGGCCTGCGGACCGTCCACTTCGGCCACATCCTGGGCCAGCACCCGCGCGTCGACTGGTTCGAGGTGCTCTCCGAGAACTTCATGGACACCGGCGGTCGGCCCCTCCACGTCCTCGACCAGGTGGCCGAGCGCTACCCGGTGGCGCTCCACGGCGTCTCGCTGTCGATCGGCAGCACCGATCCCCTGAACCTCGAGTACCTGCGCAAGCTCAAGGCGCTCGCCGACGCGCACCCGGGCCCACTGGGTCTCCGACCACCTCTGCTGGACCGGGCGTCGCTCGGCCGCAACACGCACGACCTGCTGCCCATGCCGTACACCGAGGAGGCGCTCCGCCACACCGTGGCCCGGGTGCAGGCAGGTCTCCGACATCCTGGAGCGGCCGCTCGTCCTCGAGAACCCGTCCTCGCTACGTCGAGTTCGCGGCCTCCACGATGCCGGAGTGGGAGTTCCTGGCCCGCCTCGCCGAGGAGGCGGACTGCGGCCTGCTCCTCGACGTGAACAACGTCTACGTCAGCTCCTTCAACCACGGCTTCGACCCGAACGTCTACATCGACGCGATCCCCGCCGACCGCGTCGTCCAGTACCACCTGGCCGGACACACGAACAAGGGCACCCACATCGTCGACACCCACAGCGACCACGCCATCCCGGAGGTCTGGGAGCTCTACCGGCGGGCCTGGCGCCGCACCGGGCCCGACGGCGACGCTCTACGAGTGGGACGAGGACATCCCCGAGTTCGAGGTCGTGCACGCCGAGGCCCTGAAGGCGCGCGCGTATCCGCGGACGCCCGCCGCGCCGCCCTCGAGACCGGGACCCATGGCGCTTGAGCTCCCCCTCGACCGCGCTGCAGCGCTGGATGCAGGCGGTGGTCGTGCACCCGGGGACGTCGACGACGGCCGTGGTCGCGCCCGAGGCCGAGGCCGACGCTGCCCGCCGAGCGGATCGGCGAGGTGCATCCTGCCCTCGCGGACCCTGCACGCCGGCGGAGCGCGTCGGCATCTACCACGGCATGTACCTGCTGCGGATGGACGAGGCGCTCGCGGCGGACTATCCGGGCCTCGAGCACTTCCTGGGCGACGACGGCTTCGGCGACCTCGTGCGCGACTACGTGCAGGCTCCACCCCTCGCGCAGCTACACCCTGAACCGCCTGGGCGACCACCTGCCCGACTTCGTGAAGACCGCGCCGGGCGTCGCGCCGGCCGCGACTTCTGCCACGACCTGGCCCGCCTGGAGCTGGCGATCACGCAGGTCTTCGACGCGCCGGAGACGCAGGCCCTCGACCGACGGACGCAGATCGCGGCGGTGCCCGCCGAGGCGTGGGAGAACGCGCGCGCCTCGTGCCGGTGGCCGCCTTCCGCCTGCTGAGCTTCCGCTATCCCGTGAACGCCTACCTGCAGACCGTGAAGGACGACGACCACGATCACCCGAAGCCGCGACGCAAGGACGACCTGGGTCGCGGTCTACCGTCGCGACTACGGTGTCTACCGCCAGGACCTGACCCGCCCCGCCCACGACCTCCTCGCCGACCTCGTCGCGGGCACGCCGCTCGGGCGAGGCCGTCGCGGCCGCGCTCCAGCGCGGCGGCGAGACGCGCGCCCAGCGAGACCGAGCTCTTCCGCTGGTTCCGCGAGTGGGTGTCGGCTGGCCTCTTCCGAGCGCTGGAGACTCCCGCAGCCTGAGCGCCCAGGGTGGGACTGGTGGGCCCGGAAGGACTCGAACCTTCGACTAGCCGGTTATGAGCCGGCCGTTCTAACCAGCTGAACTACGGGCCCGAGGGAAGACTAGCAGACGCAGCGGCCTCGGGGCCAGCGGCCGGCCGCGGGACCGCGAATCGTCTTATTATTCACAGGCCAATGGCCAGACCGGGGTCGGCAGGGTCGCAGGCCCTGATCACCGCCATCGCCGTTCCGCTCATTTTCTTCGGGATGACCGCGTTTCGGGTCGAGCCCCGGGTGGCGGCGGCCCCCGCAGAGGGCCCGATACAGTTCGTCGAAGCCACGGACGAGGCGCGCCTCGACTACCGGAACCTCTTCGGCGGCCCCGAAAAGCCCTACATCATCGAGTCCACGGGCAACGGCGCGGCGTGGATCGACTATGACGGCGACGGCTTCATCGACCTGTTCGTCGTCAACGGCTCCACCCTCGAGCGGCGGGAGAAGGGCGAGCGCGGGCCCGGCAATCGCCTCTACCGCAACGACGGCAAGGGCGCGTTCAAGGACGTCACCGCCGGCTCGGGCCTCGAGGGGGGCTACTGGGGCGGAGGCGTGGCCGCAGGCGACTACGACAACGACGGCTTCGTCGATCTCTACGTCACCACGATCCTCGAGGGCAACCGTCTCTACCGCAACAACGGCAACGGCACGTTCGCCGACGTCACCGAGAAGGCGGGCGTGGGCGGGGGGAAGCGCGATTCCGTCTCCGCGGCCTTCTTCGACTACGACAAGGACGGCCGTCTCGACCTCTTCGTCGTCAACTACGTCCAGTTCGACCGGCCCTATCTCGACCGGGTGTCGCCGTATTGTCTCTGGAAGGGCCTGCACGTCTTCTGCGGGCCCACCGGCGTCGCCGGCGAGCCGAACGTCCTCTACCACAACGATGGCAACGGCCACTTCACCGACGCCACCCGGGCCGCGGGCCTCGTGAACCCCGAGCTGAAGAGCCTGGGCGTGCTCACCGCCGATCTCGACGACGACGGCTGGCCGGACGTCTACGTGGCCAGCGATTCGACGATCCAGGGCGTCTACCGGAATCGGGGGGACGGCTCCTTCGAGGACGTCTCGCTCCTGTCCGGCGCCGCCTACAGCCAGGACGGGAGGGCGCAGGCGGGAATGGGCATCGACGCCGGCGACTACGATGGCGACGGCCGACCGGACCTGTTCCTCACCACCTACCAGGACGACTACAAGACCCTCTACCACAACGACGGCAGGCTTCGCTTCTCCGACGTGACCTATGCGGCCCGGATCGGACAGGTGAGCTTCAACCGGCTGAGCTGGGGGACGGCCTTCCAGGACTTCGACAACGACGGGTGGCCGGACCTCTTCGTGGCCAGCGGGCACGTCTACCCGCAGGTGGACGGGGCGCGCCTGCCACAGGAAACCTACGCGCAGGGGAACCAGGTGCTCCGGAACCTCGGCAACGGCACGTTCGCCGACGTCACCGCGACCGCCGGGCCGGGCCTGCAGGTGGTGAAGTCGAGCCGGGGCGCCGCCTTCGGCGACTACGACAACGACGGCCGGATGGACGCCGTGGTCGTGAACATGGACGACACGCTGACCCTCCTCCACAACACGAGCCCGAGCGCCCATCACTGGCTGACGGTGCGGACGATCGGGGCGCGGAGCAACCGGGACGGGATCGGCGCGCGGGTTCGGCTCCGGGCCGGCGGTCGTGAGCAGGTCCGCGAGGTCAAGACCTCCGGGTCCTTTGCCTCGGCCAGCGACCCGCGTGTCCACTTCGGCCTGGGCCCTGCGAGCAAGATCGAGTCGCTCGAAGTGAAGTGGCCGAGCGGCACCGTCCAGACCTTCACCGACGTGCCCGGGGATCGCGTGATCTTGGTCCACGAGGAGAAGGGCCTGCCGCCGCCATGAACGGGGCGGTTCGGCTCCTGGGGGACGCGCTCGTGATCGCCCTGCTCGTCGTCGGTGTGGGCGAGATCCTGGCTCGGCCGGCGGCCGGCCAGGGGACGCCGGAGACGCCCGAGGGCCATCACGCGGCTGCGATGGACCACTTGCGCGCCGGACGGTCGACGGAGGCCCTCAACGAGTTCCGGGCCGCCCTTCGCCTGAACCGCAACTACCTGCCGTCGCTCGTGCAGATGGCCGACCTCCTCAGCTCGAGCGACCACGTGTTCGAGGCCTACGGGGTCCTGCAGCATGCGGCGGAGATCGCACCCCAGTCGGCCGAGGTTCATGCCCTGCTCGGCCGGTGCCTCTCCCGCCTGGAGAGGCTGAAGGATGCGCGGGACGAGCTGCAGCGTGCCCTCGAGCTGGACCCCCGCCTCACCGAGCCCCACTACGGCCTGGCTGCGGTGGATCGGCAACTGGGTCGCCTCGCCGACGCGCGCCGCCACGTCGAGACCTTCCTGGAGCGCTCGCCCGACGAAGAGGCGGCGAAGGAGCTGAGGGCGGGACTCTGCCTCGAGATGATGGACTACGACGCCGCGGTCGCGGCCTACCGCGCTCTCGCGAAGGCGCACCCAGAGAACCGGGACTTCCCGCGGGAGATCGCGCGCACGCTCGCGGCCGCGGGGCGGTACGAGGAGGCGGAGCAGGCCTACCGAACGCTTCTCGATCGCGACGCCACGGATCGGGAGGCCCTCCGCGGCGTCTACGACGCGAGCTACAAGCGCGGCGCCTACCAGGAGTCCGTCTCCGCGCTCGAGCGACTCGCGAAGCTCCAGCCGAAGAGCAGCTGCGAGCCGCTCCTTCTTCTTTCGCGCTCCTACCAGCGGCTGGGGCAGCTCCCGGAGGCGCGGCAGCGAGCCGAGCGCTGCCTGGAGCTCGAGCGGGGACACTCCGGGGCGCACTTCCTGATCGGCTGGACGTGGCTGGGCGAGGGCGACCTGGACAAGGCGAAGGCGGAGTTCGAGCAGGCGCTCCTGGGCGACCCGAATTCCACCGAGGCGCTCTTCCGCCTGGCCACGGTCGAGGCTCGGCTGGGCAACCGGCCGGGCGCAACGCGTCTGCTCGAGAAGGCGGTCAAGGTCGATCCCGACTTCACGAGCGCGCGCTACGAGCTCGCCCAGGCCTACACCGCGGAGCGTCGCCCCGCCGACGCCGCCAAGCAGTTCGAGGAGTTTCGCCGCCTCAAGGGTCGGGAGGCGTGGAAATCGGCAGGGGGCATGGGGTCGGGCGGCGCGTCCCGGCCTTCCCCCGCGGGGCCAGCCGATGCTGGGCACCTGGAGGACTGGATCGGGTTTGCCACGTACCTGATCGGGGAGAAGAAGCCTCGCGAAGCCCTGGCCATCCTCGAGCCCGCTCGCAAGGCAGCGCCCGGGAACGCCGAGGTGATGCTCCTGACCGCGGCCGCCTACGTGGAGACAGGGCAGATCGAGCCGGCCCTCGCTGCGTACGCCGAGGCCGAAAAGCACGGCCCCACCGGCCTCCTCTACTGGGGACGCGGGACGCTCTACCGCCGGTTGAGGGAGGACGCGCTGGCCCTGGCCGACCTGCGGCGTGCGCTGTCCCTGGACCTTCCCGCCGGCAAGGCCGCCCAGGCCCACCTTGTCGTGGCCTCGATCTTCAGCCAGGAGCGGCGCGGGCGGGAGACGGAGGCCGAGCTGCGCCGCTCCCTCGCCGTCGATCCCACGAGCACCCCTGCCCGTCTCCTGCTCGCGGAGACGCTGCTTCAAACGGGTCAGCCCGCGGAGGCCGCGCGCGAGGCCCAGCGCGTGCTGGACCACGCCCCCGACGACGTCACGGCGCGGCTTGCGCTGGCGCAGGCGTGTGTGGAGCAGAAGCGATACGACGATGCGGCCGGGGAGATCGCTCGCGCTGCGCGAACGGACGGGGAGAGCGCGCGGGTCTTGCTGGCGCGGGGAAGGCTGGCCGCCGCGCAGGGCAACGCCAGCTCCGCCGTCGATCTCCTGACCCGCGTCGTCCAGACCGATCCGAGCCGGTCCGAGGTGTTTCACCTCCTCGGAGAGCAGCTCCTCGAGGGGCGGCGTGTTTCGGACGCCGCCGTGGCCTTCGAGAAGGCCACGATCGTCGATCCCACGGACGCGGCGAGCTGGCTGGCCCTGGGCAGGATCTACCTGGGCGCGAAGCGCGCCCCCGCCGCCGTCAACTACTTCGAAAAGGCCGTGGGCGCCGCCCCGGACGATCCCGAGGCTCGTTACCAGTTGGCGACGGCCCTCGATCAAGCGGGGCGCGCGGCGGAGGCGGAAGAGGCGGCGCGACAGGCCAAGGCCCTGGGCCATCCGCAGGCGGACTCACTCCTGCAGTCGCTCGCCGCCCGGAAGGCCGGTCGTTAGGAGGGTCCGGCCCTTACTTGGAGGGGGCGGACTGGAGGGCCTTCTTGATGTCGTCCTTCAGGCGCGGGTTGACCGGGTAGCCGGCTTTCTCGGCGAGCTTCAGCTCCTTCGCGGCATTGTCCGGCCGGCTCGTCATCAGGTAGAGCGCGGCCAGGTTGTTGTGGGCTTCGCCCAGCCTCGGGTTGGCGTCGGCCGCCGCCTGCCACTGCTTCTCGGCCTCGGGCAGCTTGCCCTGGCGGAAGTAGGCCGAGCCCAGGCCCACGTAGACCTCACCGGGGACGCTTGGCGCTTCCGAGCTGCCTTTCCGCCGGTTGCGCTGCAGGTCGTCGATTCGCTGCTTAAGCTGGTAGGGTATGGAAGGGTTGGTGTTCTTGATCTGCCCGGACTGGATGAGGCTCAGCTGGTTCTGGAGCTGCTCGATCTCCTGATCCCGCCGACGTTCCATCTCCTCCTTGTTGGTGAACTCGGTGCTCCCGATCCTCTCGTAGGCATCCCGGCAGCCAATGAAGTCCTGCTCGGCCTGGGGGTAGTCTCTGAGGGCCATGTGGGCCTGCCCCAGACGGTAGCGGGCGAGGACCATCAGCGGGTCGAGCTCGATCGTGGCCTGGAACTCCTTGACCGCCTGCTCGAGACGCTCGGAGGCCATGGCATCCTGGCCCTTCTTGTAGTGGTCCAAGGCCTGACGCCCGCGTTGCTCTTCCTCCTTGGTGAGCTTCTGGGCGAAGGCGGGAAGGGCGGCGAGGACGACCATCGCGACGGCAACTGGCAGGCGCATGAAGCAAAAACGGCAGGGGGGAGAAACCTCCCCCCTGCCTCCTTTGGAACGACTCCGATCTAGAAGTCGAGCTTCACGCCGAAGCGCATGCTGAACGGCGGATAGTAGGCGATCAGCCCGTTCTGCGCCCCGCCGGCCGGGCCAAAGCCCGGCGCAAATCCCGGCTGTGTGAAGTCCGGGTTGTTCTGACCGGCCGTACTCTCCAGGAACTGGTCGGTCAGGCGCACTTTCTGGCTGTTGAACAGGTTGAAGAAGTCGGCGCTGATGGTCAGCTTCGACTTGCCGGAAAACTTGATCGGGTAGTCCACGTGGAAGTCCAAGCGGGTGTACGTCTCGCCGCGGCCCAGCGAACCGCGGCCGCCCACGGGAATCTCGCCCGCGTTGAGGTAGACCGGGTGGGCGTAGAACTGGCTGATGGGCACGCCCGTCTCGAGGTGGAGCAAGCCCCCGATGTTGAGCGAGCTGCCGCCCTTGAAGGCGTAGCTGCCGGCGAGGTTGGCCACGTGCTTGCGGTCCGTGTTGAGCGGGCCAGTCGCAAACTGGTCTCCGAGCATGCCGAGCTGACCCGCCGTGAAGTCGAAGAGCGAGCTGATGGCGGGGTCGGTCTGGCCGTTGTCGTTGCGGAAGTGTCCCTCGAAGTTGCCCTCGAGCTTGGCGATCCGCCAGTTGGCGAGGAGCTGCCAGCCGTGGGAGAACCGCTTGTTCAGCTCGATTTCGACGGCCTGGTACTTGTGCGACACGTCGGGGAAGCCGTCGGGGACGCCATCCGGGAGAGCAGTGGCGCCGGGCAGGCCGTTGACGCCGTTGGGCCTGAAACAAGCCCCCGTGGGAGAGGTCGCGCCACCCGGCATCGTCGGGAACCCGGCGTCCAGGTTGGGATCGCACTGCGCGGGTAGAGGCTGTCCGGGGTTATAGGTGAACTCCGGAATGTTGGTCCCCTGGTCCAACTGGGAGCCGATGTTGCCGATGAAGTACTGTACGGCGAAGAAGGAGTACCCCTCCGGCGGCACCACCGCGGCATCCTCGATGATCCGCTTGAGCTGGCGGTTGAGGTAACGCGCGCTGAAGACCAGGTTGCCGGGAAGCTGCTGCTCCAGGCCGACCAGGTGTTCGTCGGCGTAACCCAGCTTGGTGCCGGGCGCGATCGGGGTGCCCGAGAAGGCGAAAGAGGAGCTGCCACCCGCTCCACCCACGGCGCCGTTGCTGATCCAGTGAGCCGCGTCGATGATGGGGTTGACCGTGCCGTACTGGTTGATCACCGCGATGCGCCGGCCCTGGGCGTCGACCGTGTACTCGGGGGCATAGCGGCCGCCCGTGAAGTCCTGCTCCGCCGAGAGCGAGCGTTCGGCCATGTCGAGGGGGATGTACTCGTGGAACCGGCCGAAGTTGTAGGAGATCTTGGTCTTGCCCTCGCCCTTGGGATCGAAGGTAATGCCGAGGCGCGGCGACCACTGCCCGGTGAAGCTGAAGGACACTGGCCCGCTCTGCTCGTCACCTACGATCTTCTCTTGCTCGCCGCGGACGCCCAGTAGCAGCGTGACCCTCTTGCCCAGCCGCCACGTGTCCTGCGCGTAGTAGGCGTTGTAGATGTTGTGTGTGTCTCCGGAGTTGGTTGGTCCAAACTCGCCACGGTCCTGCCGCAGATAGATGGGAACGAGGACGCCGTCGCGGAGCACGCGCGGGCAGAGCGCGCAGGAAGCGGCGGCGGGGCGCAGCGAGAAGGTCGCGTTGAGCGGCTGTCCTGCGAACGATGCGGGCGTGTGGTAGGTACCATCGACGTTCTGGGCCGGCAGCGCGAACTTTGCTCCGCTGCGGTCGCGGACGAAGGAATACTCCCCCTTCTGGTACTGGTAGCCCACGGAGAAGGTGTGGCTGCCCGCGAGGCTGAACTGCTTGGTGGTGTCGATGGTGGCGCGCCACGTGGTGCCCTCGGTCGGCTCGTAGAAGCCGAGGCCGATGGCGTTGAAGTTGCCGCGCGCGGGCTGGGTCCGGTCGACGATGTTGTAGTAATTGTTGTCGAAGCCGGTCTCATCGAAGTGGTTCCTGCCCTGGCTGCCCGTGATGTTGAGCGACCAGGTGTTGGTGAGGGCGCCGTTGTACTTCGCCGCGATGTTGCGGGTGCCGAAGTCGAGCTGGCTGTTGGCCGTGATGTTGTCGATAGTGAGGGTATTGAAGGGCGCCGTGTTCGTGCTCGAGGGATCGCCAAAGATCGAGAAGTTCATCTGGTGGTTCGAGGCGAGGTTCCAGTCGAGCTTGGCCGAGTAGTTGTAGGTCGTGTACTTCCGATCGAGATCACCGAGCGCGCCCAGGCCGGAGTTGCGCGCTCCGTGCACTGACTGGGTCCGGTAGCTCGGGTTGAAGGAGCCGTAGAAGAACATCTTGTCCTTGACCAGGGGTCCGCCGAAGTCGACGCCCACGTCCCAGCTCTGCTCGTTGAGCAGCTCCCCACTCTTGTTGATGCGCGTGTCGTCGCCTTGCTTGCGCGTGGCTTCGAGGCTGCTGGGCTGGATGAAGCCCGCGACCGAGCCCCGCCACTCGCGCCCGCCCGACTTGGTGATGATGTTGACGATCCCGCCCTGCGCCTGGCCGTACTGCGGCTCGAAGCCGCCCGTCTTCACCTGCACTTCTTCGATGAAGGCGGTGTTGATGCCCACGCCCAGGGTCCCGTAGACGCGGGCGAAGACACCGAGGCCGCCGAACGCGGAGTCGGTGATGTTGACGCCGTCCGCGATGTAGGAGTTGTCGAGCGGCGAGCCGCCGGAGATGGAGGGGTTGGCCCTTCCACCACGCTGGCTCTCCGTCACGCCCGGGGCCAGGTAGAACAGGTTGTCCACCCGCCGCTGGACGGGCAGGTTCTCGAAGACCTGCGAGTTCATGTTGGAGCCGATCGCGGTGGCGGCAGTGTCGATCTCCACCGCGCCGCCCACGACCTCGATCGTCTCCGAGATGTCGCCGGTGGTGAGGGTGAGCTTGACGGTCGAGGTCTTGCCGACGTAGACGGTCACGTCGGACACGGAGGCGCTCTTGAAGCCGGTGAGCGACGCCTTGACCGTGTACTTCCCGGGGATGAGGTTGGACACGTCGTAGTCGCCCTTGGAGTTGGTGATCACGACGCGGTTGGCGCTCGGCCCGGTGATCGTGACCGTGGCGCCCGGCACGATGGCTCCGGACGAGTCCACGACGGTCCCGACGATCGTGCCCTTGGTCATGAGGTCCTGGGCGGTCGCGGGCGCGGCCACGAGGGCAAGCCCGGCCAGCAGGACGAGTAAGCAAATCAGTTTGTGCTTCATCAGCCTTATCGCTCCTTGAAGCGGGCCTTGTCGGAGCCCATGGCCGAAACTCGATCAATCGGATCCAGGCACCAAAGGAGTTGCGTGGAGCCTCACGAGTTGCGGCTGTTTCTTGACTGCCCTCCTCTTCAGCAAGGATCGGGCCGTCGGTCCCTAAATGGAACAAGTCTATGTTTTTCTGTTACTTATAAAGAGAATCACCGCTTCGATCCATCCCGCCGATTCAACCCAATGGATCGAAAGCCGAGATCTTGATCAGGCCACTCTATCCAACCAGTTGATTAGAGAATGGTTACGTTCAATCAACTCTCGATCCATCAGGTTGAAGCGAGGAGGATGGCCTTGGCGGGACGCCCAGCGTGGCTCCCTAGCGAACTGCGAAGGGCCGAACCACCTTGTGGTGGGTCGGGTTTGTTTGTGACTACCTGTACCGGCGTCCCAGCAGGTCTGGCGAACACGCTCCGGACGCTATCTCGGTTGGGCAGGCTCAAGCGCCCAGGATGTCCATCCCGAAGGCACGAGCGGCCAACGCCTAGGCCACCGTCGTGCGTCGCCATCACGAGGGCCTGTCGCATACGATCCTTGCCACACCAGCGCCGTCGCCAGGTGGGGGACATCGAGAGATCGAGGCAATCACCTCGATGCGCGGTCCTGGAGCAGCACGGACCAGCTATCCGTCGGGGTCGAGGAGGGTGGCAGCAACCGAAGTTCGCGGGGCTTCCGCGTCGCCCGTCGGACCTCGAGGGGCGCCTCCACGTCGTAGGGGACGATCCGAGCGATCGGGGTGTCTCGGTCGAGGATGGTCAGCGTTCGACCAGCGCGGACCACTCGCAGGTGCCGGCTGAGATGGGCCTTGAGATCGGCAATCCCAACCTTGCGCATGACCTCATTGTGCTCATGACTGGTCACATTGTCGAACTCCCCACTCCGGGCAGGGGCAGGGACGTATCAGTGTTGTTGCTAGTTGTCACTTGCATTGACAATTAGCCAACGGTTGATAACCTGGCTGCATGGTTCCCCGCCGGCTGCAGAGCAAGCTGCGGGCTCTGGCCCGGCGCTTCCCGGTGGTGACGGTCACCGGGCCGCGCCAGGCGGGCAAGACCACGCTGTGCCGGGCCGCGTTCCCCCGACACGGCTATGTGTCGCTCGAGGCGCCCGACACCCGGGAGTACGCCACCGCCGATCCCCGTGGGTTCCTCGCCGATCTGGTACAGGGGGCCGTGATCGACGAAGTGCAGCGGGCACCGGCTCTGCTGTCCTACCTTCAGGAGGAGGTGGACGCCCGCCCTCGCCCAGGACGCTTCATCCTCACCGGCTCGGCCAACCTCGGTCTCGTCGCCGGCGTCTCTCAGACCCTGGCCGGCCGGACCAGCCTCTTGAGCCTGCTGCCCTTCAGCCTCGACGAGATGCGGGGTTTCCCCAACGCGCCCCGGGATATCGAGGCCGTCATGTGGAGCGGCTCGTTTCCGGCCATCTACGACCGGCGCTTTCCTCCCCCCGACTGGTTCAGCGCCTACGTGGCGACGTACGTAGAGCGGGACGCCCGTCAGGTCCTGAACGTATCGGATCTTCAGGCCTTCCAGGCCTTCATCCGCCTCTGCGCCGGCCGCGCAAGCCAGCTCGTGAACCTGTCCTCCCTCGGCTCCGACGCAGGGGTAACCCACAACACCGCGCGGTCCTGGCTCTCCGTGCTGGAGGCCAGCTACATCGTGGTGCGCGTTCCACCATGGCACGCCAACCTCGGAAAGCGGCTCATCAAGACACCCAAGCTCTACTTCGTGGACTCGGGCCTGCTGTGCGCCCTCCTGGGGATCCGCTCCCGCGCCCAGCTCGCCGTCCACCCACTGCGCGGGGCGGTCTTCGAGAATTGGGTCATGCTGGAGATCCTCAAGGCGAGGCTCCATCGGGGCCTTCCGCCCGACCTCTACTTTTTCCGCAGCCGGGCGGGCCTCGAGGTGGACTTCCTGGTCGAGGCCGGCGACCGCCTTCTGGCGGCGGAAGCGAAGGCCGGCCGCACCGTCGCTTCGGACTTCTTTTCCTCCCTCGCGAGCTTGGAGAAGCTGCTCGGAGCGGCACGCCCGGCAAGAACGCTGCGCACGTACCTCGTGTACGGCGGGGAGGCGGCCCAGCGCCGGCACGGCACCACGGTCCTGCCGTGGAAGGCCGTCGCCGACGCAAACTGGTGGTAGCAATGGCGCCGGACCCTTAAGCGAGGGTCCGCCGCTACTAGATCCGGCTTCCTTCCAGGAAGGCCTTCAGCTTGCGCGAGCGGGACGGGTGGCGCAGCTTGCGCAGGGCCTTGGCTTCGATCTGGCGGATGCGCTCGCGGGTGACCGCGAAGCTCTGCCCCACCTCTTCCAGCGTGTGCTCGCTGCCGTCGCCCAGGCCGAACCGCATCTTGATGACCTTCTCCTCGCGGGGGGTCAGGGTCTTGAGGACCGCTTCCGTCTGCTCCTTCAGGTTGATGTTGATCACGGCCTCGGAGGGGGAGACCACGTTGCGGTCCTCGATGAAGTCCCCCAGATGCGAGTCCTCCTCCTCCCCGATCGGCGTCTCCAGGGAGATGGGCTCCTGGGCGATCTTCAGGACCTTGCGCACCTTGCTCACCGGGATGTCCATCCGTTTCGCGATCTCCTCGGAGGTGGGCTCGCGGCCGTACTCCTGCACGAGGGCGCGGCTGGTGCGGATCAGCTTGTTGATGGTCTCGATCATGTGCACGGGGATGCGGATGGTGCGGGCCTGGTCGGCGATGGCGCGGGTGATGGCCTGGCGGATCCACCAGGTGGCGTAGGTCGAGAACTTGTAGCCGCGCTGGTACTCGAACTTGTCCACCGCCTTCATGAGCCCGATGTTGCCTTCCTGGATGAGGTCCAGGAACTGCAGCCCGCGGTTCGTGTACTTCTTGGCGATGGAGACGACGAGGCGCAGGTTGGCCTCGACCAGCTCCTTCTTGGCCTGCTCCGCCTGGATCTCCCCGGTGATCACGGTCCGGAGCGTGCGCTTCAGGTCCTCGGGGCGGGCGTCGAACTCCTCCCGGATCGCGGCGAGCGCGTCCTTCTGCTCGCGGATCAGGTGCCGCACTTCCTTCTTGTACTCGTCGCTGAGCTTGTGCTTGAGCTTGGGCTCCAGCTTCGCGATCTGGCGCTCCGCGGTGCGGACCCGGTCCACCGACTCGCGGATGCGCTCCACGAGCCGGCGCTTCACCGCCTCGCTGAACTCGATGCGGCGGATGGCCCGCGAGACCTTGATGCGCAGCCGGCCCAGCTTCCACTTGCCCGCGCACGTAGCCCCGGGACTTCTTCTCCAGCTTGAGGAAGACCTTGCGGTAGGCCAGGTACTCGTGGTGGGCCTTGGACACCTTGTCCACGAGCTTCAAGGTCTCCCGGATCTTGGTCTCCAGCTTCTCCTCGGTGACCTCCTCCTCGTTGAAGACGACCACGTCGCGCACGGTCAGCTCTCGGGCCCCCAGCCGCTCGCCCAGCCGGGTGACCTCCTGGTAGGCCATGCTCTGGCGGGCGATCGCCCGCAGCATCGCGTTCTTTCCCGCGCTCGATGCGCTTGGCGATCTCCACCTCGCCCTCGCGGGTCAGCAGGGGGACCGTGCCCATCTCGCGCAGGTACATGCGCACGGGGTCGTTGGTCTTGTCGAGGGCCCCGGGGGTGAGGTCCAGCTCCGCCCCCTCCTCGCCCTCCGCCTTCTCCCGGTACTTCTGCTCGGAGTCCACCACCTCGATGCCCATGGACCCGAACATGGAGAAGATGTCGTCCAGCTCGTCGGAGGAGCTGATCTCGGAGGGGAGCATGTCGTTGACCTCCTCGTAGAGGAGGTAGCCCTTCTCCTTGCCCATGGTGATGAGCTGTCGGACCTCGTCGTATTTCTCTTCGATGGAGAGCGCCATTCCTGTCTGCTTCCTTTCGCCTATCGGCCCTCGTCCCGGGGACGAAAACCCACCATTATCGCACGATTCCCTACAAAGTCGCCATCTGGCGCGCCAGGGCGTTCATCTCGCGGAGAACCTCGTCGTCACTTTGCCCCTCCCCGCCCGCCCCCAGCTTCTTCTTCAGCTCCAGGAGCCGGGCCTGCATCGGCTGGCGCCGCAGCTCCCTCACGCAGTCCAGGGGAGTCCCCAGAGCATCTGCGGGCGGAGCCCCGACGGCCACCTCGTTCAGCAGGCGCGCCGTCTCATCCTTTACGACGCCGGCCAGGGTGGCCGCGTTAACCGGCTCCGCCCGCAGATAGAGCCCCTTGGCCGCACGAAGCAGCTCCGCTGACCGAAGTCCCGCCAGATCGGCTTCGGTCAGCTGAGCGAGGGCATCGTCAATCCCTTCCGCCCCTTGGGTCAGCAGGGCCAGTAGCCAGCGTTCCGCGGGAAGAAGCACGGCCGGTGGCGGGGGGGCGGAAGGGATTACCTGCGGCTTCGTCCCGCTTCTGCCCCCCAGAGCCCGTCGTATCTCCTCCCGCGCCGCCTGCTCGTCGAGGCCTCCGGCCTCGACGATGCGGGGCAGCCAGGCCGCTCGCTCCACCGCGCTCTCGATCCGGACGAGCGTTGGGAGGAGGGCGTTCAGGTAGGCCGCCTTGCCCGCGGGCGTCTTCACGTCGTGCTCCCGAGCCGCCCGGCGGATGAGCCATTCCATCGCGTCCGGGGCCTCGTCGAGCCGCTCGCGGTAGGCCGCTCCGCCCGCCGCCTTCACGTAGCTGTCGGGGTCGTGGCCCTCCGGCAGCTCCACCACCTGCACGTGCAGCCCCTCTTCCTGGAGCACCTCGAAGCTCTTGCGGGCGGCCTTCTGGCCCGCCTCGTCCTGGTCGAAGTTGAGGGCCACCTTCTCCGCGAAGCGGTGGAGCAGCCGCCCGTGCCCGGCGGTGAGAGCGGTGCCGCAGGTGGCCACCGCCTCCTCGATGCCGGCCTCGAGTGCTCTGGCCACGTCGAGGTATCCCTCCATGAGTACGATCCGGCCCTGGTGGCGGATGGCCTCCTTGGCCCAGGAGAGCCCGTAGAGCGTCCGGCTCTTCTGGTAGACCGGGGTCTCCGGCGAGTTCAGGTACTTGGGCTCCGAGCCGTCCAGGCTGCGCGCGCCGAAGCCGACGACCTTGCCGGACTCGTTCAGGATCGGGAAGACCGCGCGGTTGCGGAAGCGGTCGTAGTGGCCCTCCTTGCCCTGGCGCTCGAGAACGAGCCCGGCGGCGAGCAGGGCCCTGGGGGCGAACTTGCCCCGGAGCGCACCCAGGAGGTCGTCCCAGGAATCGCGCGCCGCCCCCGCCCGGATCCGCTCGAGCGTCTCCTTCTTGAAGCCGCGGCCCAGGAGATACTCGCGGGCCTTCGTGCCGGGGGCGGTCCAGAGCTGGCGGGCGAAGTGCTGGGCCGCCGCTTCCATGAGGGCCAGCATCTCCTCGCGCTCCTTGCGGTCCGGGCCCGGCTCGGAACGGTTCTCGGGCACGGCCACCCCGAAGCGGCGGGCGAGCTGCTCGATCGCTTCCGGAAAGCTCACCCGCTCGTGGAGCATCACGAACTTGAAGACGTCGCCGCCCTCCCCGCAGCCGAAGCAGTGGAAAACCGCGGGCTCCGCACGCACGTTGAAGGAAGGGGTCTTCTCCTGGTGGAAGGGGCAGAGGCCCTTCCAGGAGGTCCCCATCTTCTTGAGAGTGACGACCTCGGAGATCACCCGCACGATGTCGGCGGTGCGCCGGACCTCTTCCACGAAGGAGTCGGGGAAGGCCATCAGTCCCGCAGCTCCACGATGGTGACGCCGCCCCCGCCCTCGCCCGCCCCCCCCGCGCGGTAGCTCGCCACGTGCGGGTGCCCCTTGAGCAGCCCCGCCACCGCCTTGCGGAGCTTTCCCTCCCCGAACCCGTGGATCACCCGCACTTCGTGGCGATCGCTGAGCGCGGCGTCGTCGAGCAGCTTGTCCACGCGGGGCAGGGCTTCGTCCACGGTGAGGCCGACCAGGTTTATCTCCGCGGGAGCGGCCGACTTCGAGGGCCGCTCCGGCAGAGATACCGAACCCTTCGACTTTCCACTTTGCAGGGCGACGAGCTCTGCGCGAGGGACGCGCAAGCGCTTACCACTCACAGCAACCTCGGCCTCGTCGCCCTGCAGCGCTCATGACCTCGCCGACGAGACCGAGGCTGCCTACCTTCACCCGCGTCCCGATCTCGATCGCAACACGGGGCGCTTCCTGCTCTTCCGGCAAGGCCAGCTCGGGGTGCCTCAAGACCTCGCTCTGCGCTTCCCGGATGGCTTTCACCGCTTCGCCGCGCAGGCGTGGTGCCGCGGACACGAGTTTCTGCGCTTTCTCAACTCTCTCCACCGCCGCGGCTATCGCCTCGTGGGCCTTGCGTTCCAGATCCTCGCCGCGCCGGCGGAGATCGCGGGCAAACGTCTCTACTTCTCGCCGTTTCCGCGCGGCGAGGTGCGTCTCCGCCTCCTCGGCCCGCGCCCGCGCCGCTTGCACCTCGCGGCGCTCCTCGTCGATGCGCTCCCGCTCGCGCGCCAGCATCGCCTGTTCCTTCTCCAGGCGGGCGAGCACCGCTTCCGCCTGCGCCTCCTTGTCGTCACGCCGTCCCCGCGCGTCGCGCACGGCCTCGAGGGGGAGACCCAGCCGCTCCGCCATCTCCAGGGCCAGGCTGCGCCCCGGGGCGCCCAGGGTCAGGCGATAGGTGGGCTCGTAGGTGTCCGGGTCGTACCCGAACGAGGCGCAGGCGACACCGGGCGTCGACTGCGCGTAGGCCTTCATGAGCCCGTGGTGGGTGGTGGCGACCACCATCGCCCCCTTCTGCCGGAAATGGTCGACGATGGCCACTCCCAGCGCACCGCCTTCGGTGGGATCCGTGCCCGCCCCCACCTCGTCGAGCAGCACGAGCGCGGGGGCGCCGAGGTCCCGCGTCATCTCCACGATCGTGGCCAGGTGGGCGGAGAACGTCGACAGGTTGGCGGCGATCGACTGCTCGTCGCCGATGTCCGCGTAGACCCGTCGGAAGACGGGCAGCAGGCTCCCGACCGCGGCCGGGACATGGAGCCCGCACTGGGCCATGAGCGCGAGAAGCCCGGTGGTCTTGAGGGCGACCGTCTTCCCGCCGGTGTTGGGCCCGCTGATCACGAGCACGGGACTGCCGAAGCCGACCCGAAGGCTGACGGGCACGGGCTCACGGTTCGCGCGGCGGTCGATGCCCAGGCGCTCGGCCAGGTTCGGCATGAGCAAGGGGTGGCGGGCGTCCACGAGCTCGAGGCGCCCGTCGTCCACGATCTCCGGGGCGTTCGCGTCCATGTCGCGCGCGAGGAGGGCCATGGCCTGCACCGCGTCCAGCTCCCCCAGGATCTCCACGGCGCGAGCGAGGTCGTCCGCGCGATCGCCCACCCGCGCGGTCAGGCCCTGCAGGATGCGCACGACCTCCTGCCGCTCCTCGTCCTGCAGCGAGACGATGTCGTTGTTCAGCTCCACCGCGGGCAGCGGCTCCACGAACAGGCTCTGCCCCGAGCCGGAGCTGCCGTGGATCACCCCCGGGACCTGCCCGCGGTATTCGGCCTTGAGCAGCAGCACGTAGCGGTCGTTGCGGGTGGTGACGAGCTTGTCCTGGAGCAGCCGGTCGGCGTCCCGGGCGCGCAGGAACGACTCCATCACCGTCGTGAGCTGGGCCTTGAGGCGCAGCAGGGCCCGGCGCGTCTCCTGCAGCTTGGGGGAGGCGTCGTCCGCGACCTCGCCGGAAGGAAGCAGCGCGCGGCGGATGACGGCGGAAACGTCGGTCGCGTCCCGGATGCCCGAGGCCAGCCGAGCGAGGCGTAGCGCGTTCTCCGCCTGCGCCACCCGCCGCCCGATCTCGATGCTGCCCTCGACGAACGAGGCCACGTCGAGGAGCGCGCGGGGCTCGAGGTAGCTGCCCGCGACGCGCGCCGCGAGGAGCGCCTCGGTCAGATCGGGCAGGTCGTGGTACGGCTGGCGCCCCGGGGAGCGGAGGAGGGCCACACCCTCGCTGGTGCGCGCCAGGGCCTGGCGCACGTCGCCAGGGTCGGTCGACGGCATGAGGGATTCCAGTCGGGCGCGGCCCGGAGCCGACCCCGCCTGCATGAGGAGGAGGGCCCTGATTTTGTCGAACTCCAGAGCCCGAAAGGTATTGCTGTTCAACCTCTATCGCCCTCGTCGCCCCTCACGGACCCCTGCCTCTGTCCGCCTCGCCGACCCACAATCTGCGGAAACGCTCTGCACAACGCGGATTCGCAGAACATTAAATCACTCAGTGCTTTGGAGGGTCGGGATGCCAACCCCTTCCTCATTGTCCGAAAGACGCGGAGGGGTCTGGACAGAACCAGTTACAAGATGTGCAGAATCAAGGGTTTTGTCAAGGATTCCGGGCCGCTCGGAGGATCAGGCAAGCGAGATGCCCGGCACCGAAGCCGTTGTCGATGTTCACGACCCCGACGCCGGACGCACAGGAATTGAGCATGGCGAGGAGCGCCGCCAGTCCATGGAAGGCGGCCCCATAGCCCACGCTCGTGGGCACGGCGATCACGGGAGTGTCGACGAGGCCGGCCACCACCGAGGGAAGCGCGCCCTCCATCCCCGCCACCACGATGGCCACCGACGCGTCCCGTATGAGGCTTGTCTGGTCGAGCAGACGATGAAGACCGGCGACCCCTACGTCGTATATACGGTCCACTTCCGCGCCGTGGAATGCGGCGGTTACCGCGGCCTCCTCGGCGACCGGCACGTCGGATGTGCCGGCGGCCAGCACCGCCACGCGACCCGGCAATGGGCCCGGCGGCGCGACTTCGACGGTCAGGCACCGAGCCGCTTCGTGGAATCGCGCCGCCGGGTGAGATGCGGCCACCCGGCGGTGGACCTCGGCGACCGTCCGGGTCACGAGGACGTTCTGGCTGCGGCTGAGGATGCGCTCGACGATCGCCTCGATCTGCTCGGGGGTCTTGCCCGCCCCGAAGACCGCTTCCGGGAAGCCTCGCCGCAAAGCCCTATGGTGGTCGATCTTGGCGAAACCGAGGTCTTCGTAGGGCAGGCTGCGCAGGCGCTCCAACGCTTCGCCGGGGGCGACCCGCCCATCGCGGACGGCTTCGAGGAGCGCGTGGAGGTCCTTGGGATCCATTGACTTGTCTTCAGGGTTCGCTAAACTTGACGATTGTGCTATAAGGCACGCGCGTTTCCGGGGAGGCCGCTCCCGCGGTCGGGCCGCCTTCGAACCGGGCATATTCCCTTGCAGTAAGCGACGTTGTCAAGGGGAGGTGGTCGTTCACACGGCCTGAGCGCGTGTGCGCTAGAGGAGGTTGTACCGCGACGTCATGAGCCCACTCGAGTCCGCCATCCTGGGTCTGTACTTCCTCACCCTCGTCATCCTCGCTGTCCTGGGCCTGCACCGGTACATCATGGTCGGGCTCTACTTCCGCAACCGTGCCCGCCGCGCCGTGCCGCGGCCGCTGCCGGAGACGCTGCCCCGCGTCACCGTGCAGCTCCCCGTCTACAACGAGATGTACGTGGTGGAGCGCCTGCTGGAATCGGTGTGCGCCATCCGCTATCCGAAGGAGCTCCTCGAGATCCAGGTGCTGGACGACTCCACGGACGAGACGTCGGGGATCGGCCGTCGCGCCGCCGAGCGCTACCGCGCGCTGGGCTACGACATTCGCTACCTGCACCGCGAGGACCGCACTGGCTACAAGGCGGGCGCCCTCGACGCGGGAATGACCGCGGCCACCGGCGAGCTCGTCCTCATCTTCGACGCCGACTTCGTGGCTCCCCCCGACATCCTGGAGAAGACCGTGGGCCAGTTCCAGGACCCGGCGGTGGGGCTCGTGCAGGTGCGCTGGGGCCACATCAACCGCGAGTACTCGCTCCTGACCCAGGTGCAGTCAGTGCTGCTCGACGGGCACTTCGTCCTCGAGCACGGGGCGCGCAGCCGGTCCGGCCGCTTCTTCAACTTCAACGGCACCGCGGGGGTGTGGCGGCGCTCCGCGATCTCGGACGCGGGCGGCTGGCAGCACGACACCCTCACCGAGGACCTGGACCTTTCCTATCGCGCGCAGATGCGGGGCTGGCGCTTCGTCTACCTGCAAGACCTCGTCTGCCCCGCGGAGCTGCCGGTGGAGATGAACTCGTTCAAGACCCAGCAGCACCGATGGGCCAAGGGTTCCGTGCAGACCTGCAAGAAGCTCCTGCCGAGCTTGCTCGCTTCGCCCCTGCCCTGGTGGATCAAGCTGGAGGCGACCTTCCACCTCACCGCCAACTTCGCCTACCCCCTGATCGTGCTCCTCTCCCTGCTGATGTTCCCGGCCATGGTCATCCGCTACAACATGGGCTGGCAGGAGATGCTCGTCGTGGACGTCCCGTTGTTCCTGGGTGCGACCCTGAGCGTCTGCTCCTTCTACTTCTTCTCGCAGAAGGAGATCTTCCCGGACACCTGGCGGGCGCGTCTGCTCTACCTTCCCGCGGTCCTCTCCGTCGGCATCGGCCTCTCCGTCAACAACGCGCTGGCCGTGCTCGAGGGGCTCTTCGGCAAGGTCTCGGAGTTCACCCGCACCCCGAAGTACCGGATCGAGGGCGCGGGGGACGAGTGGAAGCACAAGCGCTACCGCGGCCCGCTGAGCTTCGTCCCCTTCGTGGAGCTCCTCCTCGGCCTCTACTTCACGGCCATGGCCGTCTACGCCGCCGCCTACGGGATCTGGGGGACGCTCCCCTTCATCCTGATCTTCCAGGCCGGCTTCCTCTACGCGGCCGGGATGTCGCTCCTCCAGAACGTGGGCCGCCTGGAGCTGCCCGCGGAGCTGGAAGCCTAGAGGGCGCCACCGACGGTTTCCGAGACGCCCCGCTCTCCACGTAAACACGTGGTACACTGTTTTACGTGAGAGGTGACTTCTGGCCGCTCAAAACCTGACCCTTTCCCTCCCCAAGGACGTCGTCCGACGCGTCAAGGTGGTGGCCGCTCAGCGGGGGACGTCTGTTTCCCGCATGGTCGCCGAGGCTTTGGAGCAGATCGTCGCAGGCGACGACGCCTACGAGCGGGCTCGGCGGCGGCATCTGGCGCTCCTGAAGCGTTCGCCCAACCTGGGCACCCGGGGAAGCCGGACTTGGAGTCGGGAAGACCTTCATGACCGATGAGCCGGAACTGGAGTTCGTCGACTCCAACGTGCTCGTTTACGCGCACGACGTCTCTTCGGCGGCCAAGGCGGACCGGGCGCAGGCGCTGCTGCACGAGCTGTGGACGAACGGTCGCGGGTGCCTGAGCATTCAGGTTCTGCAGGAGTTCTTCGTCACGGTCACCAGGAAGGTGCCCCGTCCTCTGGACGCCAGCCGTGCCGCGCAGATCGTCGGCGACCTCGCCCGCTGGCGAGTTCACTCGCCGCGACCGGAGGACGTCCTGGAGGCCATCGAGATCCATCGCCGAAGCCGTCTGGCCTTCTGGGACGCGCTCATCGTGAGGAGCGCACTGCAGCTCGGCTGCGGCGTCGTCTGGTCGGAGGACCTCCACCCCGGCCGCGTGCATCCCGGGGTGGTGGTTCGCAACCCCTTCGCCTGAGCGCCGGACCGAGTGATGCGCTTTGCATCACCGGTGCGCCTCGCGCGAGTCAGGTCGCGCCGGCCGTTCCACGGTATCCTTCTCGGCCGTGGACATCCGGGGCAAGAGCGTCCTCGATCCTCGGAGGGTACGGTCTCGTCGGCCACGCGGTGTCGCGCCGCCTCCTGCGTGAGTCCCCGCGCCGGCTGACCCTTCTCTCCCTCACGCGGAAGGAAGCGGAGGAGGCGGCGGCCGCCCTCGAGCCGGAGCGCGGGGAGGTAGAGATCCTCCCCGCCTGGGGCGACGTCTTCACCTTCGCCGATCTCAAGGACGGCCGCGACGCGAAGGTCTTCGAGGATTCCCGGCGGCGCCGTCGAGTCATCGAAAGCCTGATCGAGCCGCTCTCCGAGGCGTCGGCCGCCGAGTACTTCCTCTACCGGCTCGTCACCGCCGAGCGGCCCGACATCATCGTGGACGCGGTCAACACCGCCACCGGCATCGCCTACCAGGACGTCTACAAGACGAGCCGCCAGGCCTGGGAGGCCCTGGAGAAGGCAGCCGACCTGCGGGAGAGCCTGGAGATGCTGCTCGTCACGGACTACGGTTCCCCAGCTCATCCGCCACGTCCAGGTGCTCTACCTGGCCATGGTGAAGGCGGGGACGAAGGCCTACGTGAAGATCGGCACCTCGGGGACGGGCGGGATGGGCCTCAACATCCCCTACACTCACTCCGAGGAGAAGCCCTCGCGCGTCCTTCTCTCCAAGAGCGCGCTCGCGGGCGCGCACACCCTGCTCCTCTTCCTGATGGCCCGCACGCCCGGGGGGCCCATCACCAAGGAGATCAAGCCCGCGGCCGCCATCGCCTGGAAGCGGATCGGCTACGGCGAGATCCGGCGCGGGGGGCGTCCCGTCCCCCTGCACGTCGCCGACCCCGTCCACGCGCAGCACCTGCATCCCGGAGGACGCCTTCCGGCCCCTCGACCCCGGCCACGGCCGACCCACCGGGCGGAACCTGGAGAACGTCTTCATCGACACCGGCGAGAACGGCATCTTCTCGCTGGAGGAGTTCGCGGCCATCACCACCAGCGAGCAGATGGAGTTCGTGACCCCGGAGGAGATCGCGGACGTGGTGGCGCGCGAGCTGTCCGGGGGCAACACCGGGCACGACGTGATCAACGCCCTCGACAACGCGGTCATGGGCCCGACCTACCGGGCCGGGCTCATGCGCCACTGGGCCCTCGAGAAGCTCCGGGACCTCGAGAAGAAGCACGACGTCCGCAGCGTGGCCTTCGAGAACCTGGGCCCGCCCCGGCTCTCGAAGCTCCTCTTCGAGGCCGACCTCCTGCGCCGCACCTTCGGCACCATGGGGGTGGTGCGCGACGCTTCTCCGGTGGAGATGTCGCTGCGCGCTCTGGAGGAGCTGACCGCGGAGGACGAGTACCGCAGCCAGATCGTCTCCATCGGGATCCCCATCCTCCTTCCCGACGGGCGCGCTGCTGCGGGGCCCGAGTGCAAGATCCCGCCGGTCACGGCGCCCGACCAGACGTTCGAGGTCACCGCCGGAAGCGGTGGAGGCCTGGGCCCACGCGGGGTGGGTCGACCTCCGCGAGGCGAACATGGCGCTCTGGAAGGACCGCTTCGACACGCATCGAGGCCGAGATCGAGAGCGATCCCCGCCGACGAGTCCTCCTCGCGTTTCCTCCGCGACCGGCAGTTCTGGGGCGCGGAGGGGCTCATCCAGCCCGGCAAGGTCGTGGGCTGGATCTTCGCCACCGAGGAGAAGGGCGCGCGGATGAAATGAGATAGCCATGCCCGCTTCCGCCGAAGTCGCACGCACGGGGGTGCGGCGGGTCCTCTGGATCACGCTCCTCCTGAACCTCGCGGTGTCCGGGGCCAAGATCCTGGTGGGCACGCTGTCCGGCAGCCTGGCCATGGTCGCCGACGGCTATCACAGCCTCGTCGACGGCTCCAACAACGTGATCGGGCTCGTCGTCGCGGCCTTCGCCTACGCCCCTCCGGACGACGGGCATCCTTACGGCCATCGCAAGTTCGAGACCGCGGCCACCCTCCTCATCGGGGGCGCGCTCCTCCTCCTCGCCGGAGAGGTCGCGTTGGGCGCGGTGAAGGGGGCTGGGCGCACGGAGCCCCCCGCGATCGGGGTCCTCAACTGGGCAGTCATGATCGCGACGCTCGGCGTGAACCTCTTCGTCTCCTGGTACGAGGAGCAGGAGGGGCGCCGCCTGGGCAGCGCCTACCTCGTGGCCGATGCCGCCCACACCCGCTCCGACCTCTACGTGTCGCTGGGCGTGATCGTCTCCTTCGCGGTGGGCCGCCTGGGGCTTCCCCGGGCGGACTCGGTGGTGGCGCTCGGCATCGCGGCGGTGATCGCCGTGCAGGCCGGGCGCATCCTGGTGGCCGCGTTCCACGTGCTCACCGACCGCGCGGCCCTTCCCGCGGAGGTGATCGCGCGCGTGCTCCAGGACATCCCGGAGGTGAGATCGTCTCGCGACATCCGGACGCGCGGCTCGGGGGACGCGGTCTACGTCGATCTCTGCGTCCACGTGGACGGGGAGCTGACCCTGCGCGAGGCGCACGACGTGGCCGACCGCATCGAGGAGGCGCTCATGCGCGCCCACCCCGAGATCGTGGACGTGGTCGTTCACCTCGAGCCCGCGTCGTCCCTCGGGGCGGGGAGCGCCTGAGGTGCCCCTCCGGCCCTCTCGTCGCGCCTTCGTCGACCTGCGGGCCGCGGAGGTCGAAGCCGCCGCCCCCGTGCGCACCGCACTCTTCCTCGGCCGCTTCGACGCGGACGCCCTCCGGCGCGAGCTGGAGGAAGCGGGGGTGCTGGCCGGGCTCGCCGCTCGCGGCTACGAGCGGGTGCAGATCCGCACGAGCGTGGAGTCGGGGGAGCACCGGCTGCGCATCCTCCCCCTGGGGGGGGCGGCCATCCTCCTCGACCTGCGCCTGGCCGAGGCTTCGACGCTCTTCAAGGAGCCGCGGCTGAGCCGCCTGGGCCTGGAGATCCTGTCTTTCCTCTCCATGAACTGGCTGACCCTGCAGGATCCCGACCGGCCCTTCCCGCCGGAGCGTCCTCGGCTGCCCGGGCAGGACCACCCCGGCCTCGGGCTCTCGCGCGCTCTCTACACGCGGCTCCTCGTCTGGGCGGAGGACTGGGGCAAGGACGGGCTCCTGAACTTCCCCGAGTACTACCACAACGCGTTCATCTACGCGCCCGCGTTCCGCTTCATCTCCGCCGCCCGCCAGGGCCGCTTCGAGGCCCTGCGGCGCGACCTCGCCGCGCTGTCCCTGGCCGAGGCCTCCTGGGCGGTCCACGACCGGCGCGTGCTCGAAGAGCCCGACGGAGCTCCCCTGCGCTGGGAGCCGGCGGAAATGGTGGCCCCGGTCTCGCACGACGTGCGCCGGTTTCTGGAGGCGGCGGACTACGGCCGGGCGGTGGCGGAGGCGGCCGAGCGGACGCGGTTCCGGGTGGTGCCGCGCTGATCCTTCATCGAACCCCCGGGGGCACGCTCACCGTTTCTCCCCCCCGCAGGCCTCGCAGGGGCAGATGGCGCGCAGCAGCTTGAAGCTGTAGATCCCGGTGCTGTGGCCATCCGCCCACGTGGGGGCGATCGCGTAGTTCCCCACGCCTTCCAGGTGCACGAGTTCCTGGCCGGAGAGGTCCAGGTAGCGCGCGGTGGGAGCATGGCCCTGGCAGGAGGCGCAGGGGCACCAGCTTCGCAGGTAGTCCAGGGGGAAGGGCGACTCGTGGGCGTCGTCCCAGACGACGACCAGGCGGCGTGCTCCCTTCTCGTGACGGACCTCGACGGGCTCGGGATAGGCGTGCGGGCTCACGTGGGGGATCTCGAGGTTCAGGCCGCGTCGGGAAGAGGGTTCTCTCGGCTTCGGCCCTCCTGCGAATCCTCGAACTTGATCTGCGAGATCTTCCAGCTTCCCCCCTCCTTGCGCAGCTCGATCGTGACCCGCTCCGGTTTGCCGCCCTCGGGAGTGAGGACGCCATTGAGGGTAGCGCGATCGTTGACGACGGAGCGGCTCCAGAACGTGGCATCCGCGTTGTTCTTGAGCCCGGGATGACGGTCGAGGAGGGCCTCGAACTCCTCGCGGCTCATCTCCGCCCGCAGAGCGGGGGCGAGCCCGGCATAGGCGCCGTCGAGATCGCCCCCCTTGATCTGGCGCAGGGTGGTGCGCACTGAGTCCGCCGCGCCCTGGGTGAAGAAGTAGAGCCCGCCCCCGAGCGCGGCGGCGAGCAGCAGCACGAGGAAGAGGCAGCCGCAACACCCGGTGAACATCCAGAAGACGGGTCCCCGACCCTTCCGCGGAGGCGGTGGAGACGAGATCTGGGGAACGGGTGCGGACGACGGCGCCGCGCCCCGGAAGCGCTCCTTCGCCGCGGCCGCGCTGGGCGGCGCCGGGGGGGGCGCGGACGCAGCGGGCGCGGAGGGGGGGGCCGCCCTGGGGATCGGCGGGGGGCGGGCGGCTTGGGCGCCGCCGGTGCGGGCGCCGCGAGGACGGTGGCCTCGGGCAACGTGCCCGCCACCGTCACCTCGAGGTCGTCGGGCGGGAGCTCCACCCGGAAGCTCACGGTGCCGAAGCGGAGCTCCTGGCCGTTCTTGAGCACGGCCTCACCGATCTTCTGGCTGTCGACGTAGGTGCCGTTGGCACTGCCCTGGTCCACCACCGCCCAGATGTGGCCCCGCCGCTCGATCTTGGCGTGCTTGCGGGAAACCGAGCCGTCGGAGAGGAGCACGTCGCAGCCCGGCTCCCGGCCGACCATGGTCTCCGCGGCCGTGACCTCGATGGCCGACACGGTGGAGGGCAACCCCGAGGAGGGTACGAGCCGCAGCGTGACCATGGAGTTGGAAGGGATTCTAGGGGCCGGTCCTCCCGCGCGTCAACCGTGGCTCCCCATTCGATCGGAAGGGCAGCTCGTGGTTCGTTGACACCTTCCGCGAGCGACCCCTAGAATTTCCGGGGCCAAGGAGGCTCTATCCATGACCAGGCGACTCGCGCTGGCGATGCTTCTTCTCCTGGCCGCGTGGCCGGCGGAAGCAGGGGAGGAATCCGTCACCTTCAAGAGTGGCGACGAAAACGGCTCCGGCTTCCTCGCCACCCCCGCGGGGAAGGGGCCGTTCCCCGCCGTCGTCGTGATCCAGGAGTGGTGGGGCCTGAACGACTGGGTGAAGGACCAGGCGCGCGCCCTTGCCAAGGAGGGCTACGTCGCGCTCGCCCCCGATCTCTACCGGGGCAAGGTCACCGCCAGTCCCGAGGAGGCGCACCAGCTCATGATGGGCGCCCCGCCCGACCGGCTGCTCCGCGATCTCAAGGCGGCCTACGCTTGGCTGCAGGCCCGGCCCGACGTGAAGAAGGGCCGGACCGGCTCCATCGGCTGGTGCTTCGGCGGGCGCTGGACGCTCGAGCTCGCGACCCAGGAGCCCACCCTGGCCGCCGCCGTCGCCTACTACGGCGCGCCCCCCACGGATCCCGCCTCCATCGCCGCCATCAAGGCGCCCGTGCTCGGCAACTACGGGGGCGACGACAAGGGGCCTTCGCCGGACCAGGTGCGCGCCTTCGAGGCGGCGATGAAGAAGGCGGGCAAGAGCATCGACGTCAAGATCTACGACGGCGCGCCCCACGCCTTCGCGAACGTCAACAACCCCTGGGGCGGCTACCGCGAGGCCGCGGCCAAGGACGCGTGGGCACGCTCCACGGCGTTCCTGGCCGCGAACCTCAAGAAATAGCTGCTTCTTCCTGCGGGGGCGGGCCTAAACTACCGCACCCGTGCGCGCCTCCCTCATCCTGCCCACCTACAACGAGGCGCCGAACCTGGAGCGGCTCGTGTCGGCGGTGCGCGCACTGGGCCGGGGGATCGAGATCCTCGTCGTCGACGACGCTTCCCCCGACGGCACCGGCGGCATCGCAGACGAGCTGGCGCGGGGACGCGACGACCTCGCCGTGCTGCACCGCACCGGGGCCCGCGGCTACGGCGAGGCACTCACCGACGGCTTCCGGGCCGCCCTCGCCCGCGGGGCGGAGGCCGTCCTCACCATGGACTGCGACTTCTCGCACGATCCCGAGGCGATCCCCCGCCTGCTGGAGGCGCTCTCCGGAGCCGACCTCGTCATCGGCTCGCGCTACGTCGAGGGGGGCGAGCTGCGCGCCTGGCCGCTCCACCGCCGGCTGCTGAGCGCGAGCGCCAATGCCTTCGTGCGCGCGCTCTTCGCGCTGCCCGCGAGCGATTGCACCTCCGGCTTCCGCGCCTACCGGCGCGCCGTGGTCGAGTCCCTCCCTTGGGCCGAGCTGCATTCGCAGGGCTACTCGTACCTGGTGGAGCTGCTCTACTGGGCGGTGCGCCGGCGGGGGGCCCGGGTTCGCGAGGTGCCGATCTGCTTCACGGAGCGGCGCGCCGGGAAGAGCAAGATGGGCCTGCGGGAGATCGTGGGCGGTGCCTTGAACCTGCTCTGGCTGCGGGCGCGCCTCCTCACCGGCGCGCTCAGGGAAGCGGGGCCGTCCTGAGGGCCCGGCGGCTCCGGAAGAGCGCCCCCTGCGCGGCCAGCCAGAAGCCCGCCATCACGGCGGCCACGAGTACGTTCGTGGGCTGGTACATGCTCATCCCGATCTCCAGGAAGCGCTGCTGGGAGAAGAAGACCGCTTGCAGGATCACGGGGAGTGCGAGCGCGGGGGCGGCGGGGAGCCGCGCCTCGGTGACCAGGTCGCGGAGGTTCCGCAGCGCCGCGGGCACCACGGCGGGGAGGGTGTAGGCGAGCTCGCGCTCCGTGTTGTTGGCGATGATCAGCACCCCGTAGAAGAAGGCGACGACCGCTACCTCGTCGTGGTGCTCGCGAATCCAGGTCACGAGCCGGCCCGGCCGGAGCAGGAGCAGGGGGAAGAGCACGCCCAGAGAGCCCACGGTGAGCAGGTAGGGCTGGTTGTCGTCCCAATGGCGGAGGCGGAAGCCGAGCGTCTCCTTGATCGCCTCCACGACGTCGTCCGGTGGATGGCATTGGATGAAGACGCGCAGGCCGACGAGGATGGCCAGGGGCAGGGCCGCCACCGCCACGGTGCGGGCGAGCGCTTCGAGGAACGGGCGGCCCTGCTTCAGGAGGCGGAGGAAGTAATAGGGGTAGACGACCGCGTAATTCTCGCGCACGAAGGAGCCGAGGAGGCTCGGAACGTGGAGGGCGGCGTGCCATCCGCGCTCGATGAACAGGAAGCCCAGCGCGATCAGGAAGAGGCACAAGGGGTCGGTCATCCAGTACTGGTACTCGTACCAGCGCACCGCTCCCTGGGTGAGGCCGACGAGGGCGAGGCCGGTGACCCGGTAGGGGAGGGCGAAGCCGAGATCGCCCAGGTAGAGCCAGAAGACGAAAAGGAAGCCGAGCAGGGACGCGTTGGTCAGGAGGTAGAAGGCGAGGTTCAGGTCCAGACCGAGGCGGGTGAGGCCGCGGGCGATCCCGGGGACGAGGATCCGCCAGCAGTAGGTGGACTCGGTGGCAAGCTCCGGCCGCCCGTCGGGCCCGCGGGCCATCTCGATGTAGCGGTAATGGTCGCGCTCCTTCACCTGCTTCGGCTTGTGCACCAGGCCCAGCGGCCTCGCCACGGAGAGGACGTTGACGGCGAGGAGGAGGAGGGAGAGGAGGAGCCCGAGGCGGGTCTCCGCCCTCACGCGGAGAGGGTTCCCGCGGCCTCCCGCGCCTCGGGGGGGCGCGGGAAGCACAGCCGACGGAAGTTGCAGCGGCGGCAGATCCGGGGCCGGTCGATCATGGGGAAGTCCTCGAGGCGGCCCTGGTTGGCCGCGGGATCGAGGAGGAGCGCGCGCATGTTGCCGGCGCTCTTCGCGATGAAGTTGCGGGCGTGGTCGAGCTTCTTCGCGTTCACGGAGCGTCGCACCGCGCGGGGGACGGCGAGGTAGTTGAGCTCGGTCACGATCTCCTCGGGGTCGCCCACCCACCCCTGCTCCGCCGCGTAGAGCGCGTAGCCCGCGACCTGAATCTCGTTGAAGCGGCCCTCGCCGCGTCCCGTCTTCCAGTCCACGATCACCACGCGTCCGTCCGAGGTGCCATAGGCGAGGTCCATCCGCAGGAACACCTCCACGTCCCCCACGTGGAAGGAGACGAGGTCCTCCAGGGCCAGCCAGCGCGCGCGCCCGGCGGCGAAGGCCTCGCGCAGGGTGGCGCTCCGGAAGAACCCCCGCAGCGAGCGCATGACCGTGTTCACGACCAGGCGCTTGTCCTCCTGGTCCACCGGCATCCCGTACTCGTGCTCGAAGAGCCGGAAGCCGAGCGGGCCCCCCTCGCTCTCGCGCCAGGCCGCGAGCATGTCGGAATGCACGGTGGCCCGGATGAGCGCCTCCTGCTCCTCGGTCGAAGGGAGGGAGTCGTGCGCCTTCAGGAAGCGCTCGATCGCCTCGTGCACCACGTTGCCCGCCCACAGGGGCAGGGCGGAGAGCCGCTTCAGGCGCTTGACCTCGGGGTCCTCGGGGGCCGCGTAGTAGGAGTAGAAGTAGCGGCGCCGGCAGGTGGCGAATGCGTCGTGACGCGACGCCGACCAGGAGAAGGGGTTCTCCATTCCGGAAACCCTATCATGGCCCCGGTCCGCGACGGGTCAGCTCGTCACCTCACCTCGAACACGGCCTCCACCTCGACCGCAACTCCGTAGGGGAGGCCACTCACGCCCACCGCCATCCGGGTGTGGCGGCCGGCCTCGCCGAACAGCTCCACGAACAGGTCGGAGGCGCCGTTCACGACCTGCGAGTGATCGACGAAATCGGGTGTCGCGTTCACGAAGCCGGCAACGCGGATGCAGCGCACGACGCGATCGAGGTCGCCGGCGAGGGCCGCCCTGAGGTGTGCGACCAGGTTGAGGGCGGAGAGCCGGGCTGCCTGCTGCCCGTCCGCCACCCCGAACTCGCGGCCCAGCTTGCCGATGAACCGGCGCTCGCCGTTCCATTGGCAGAGCTGGCCGGTCAGGAACACGAGGTTGCCGCTGCGCACGGAGGGCACGTAGTTGGCGCCGGGGCGGCTGGGCTCGGGAAGCTCGATCGAGAGCTGCCGTAACCGACCTTCGACGGTTCTCATGGAAGCCTCCTGCCCTGGTAGAGGGAGTCGCGCTCACACCGCCACCGTTCGGCCGAGGGCAGTGAAGAGGATGAGCCGCTCGCGGACCGGCCGCTCGAGGGCCTGGGCGAGGCCCCGGCCGTAGAGGCGGAGCTGGTCCTTGTGCTCGTCGGCCCGGACGAGGGCCTGTTCGTCGGAGATGGAGTCGCTCTTGTAGTCCACGACCACGAGCTGGCCGTCCTCCTCGAACACGAGGTCGACGATGCCCTCGATGAGCCGCCCCTCGTCGGTGAAGGCGAGGGGCAGCTCCCGCCACACCCGCGAGGCGCGCCGCGCGCGCTCGATCACGGGAAGGGCGAGGGCGCGGGCCGCGTGCTCTCCGGCGCGCCGCGCGCTTTCGGGGTCGAGCCCGAAGGACGGGGCGAGCGCCACCGCCATCCCGAGGACGGTCTCCGGTGCGGTCTCGCCGAAGGGGACCCACTCCAGGAGCTGGTGCACGAGGCTGCCGAAGTCGCGGCCCGTGGTCGAGGCGATCACGGGAACGCCCGCGGGGCCCGCGGTTCGGGGCGCGGCCCGGGTCACGGAAGCGCGCACGAAGGGCCGGTGCGAGGCCTCTTGCCGCAGGCGTGCGCGCGCCGCCTCCCAGCGCGCGGCCACCGCGTCCCCGCTTCCCGCACCTTCGAGCACGAGGAAATCCGACCGGGGTAAGGGCTCGCTTGCGGGCAGCGTGTCCGAATCCACCAGGAGCACGTCCGCGTCCGAGGCGGCGGGCAGCCGCGACGACAGGTCGCGCCAGAACTCGCCCGCGCTCGCGTCCACCGGCGGCTTGGGCACGATCAGCCAGTCACGGGCTCGGGTAGCCGCAACGTAGAGCAGGCGGCGCATCTCCGCCCGCCCCTTGCCTTCCTCCTTCTTGATGAGGGTGTCCCAGCCGGGGGGCTGGCAGCCCCCCCGGAAGCCGATGGCGATCGTCCCCTCGTCCCAGATCGGCACCGTGTCCGCGAACACCCCCGCCCGGTCCGCGCTGTCGTAGAGCGCGACGATCGGCGCCTCCAGCCCCTTGGCCTTGTGGATCGACAGCAGGCGTACGGTTTCGGGGTCGCCGGGACGTGTGGTGGGGAGGTCCGGCTCCTCGCGCGCGTTCTGAATGCGCTCCGCGAGCAGCGTGCAGAATCCGCGCAGCGTGAGGACGCCCAGGTCCGTGGCCTGGCGGGCGAGGGCCGTGACCTTCTCGAGGTTCGCCACCTGTCCCTCCCCGCGCCGCGTGCCGGTGAGGGCGGCGAGGACGCGCGTGCGGTCGTAGAGCCGATCGAGAAGGGCGGGCACGCTCCGGCGCGTCCTCTCTTCGTGAAGCTCCTGCAGGAGGGCCATGGCCGGGCCCAGCGAATCCGCCCCCGGCTTCGTCCCGTCCACGGGGCCGAGCCACAGCCCTCCGCCCGCCAGGTGATAGGCCACGATATCGCGGTCGCTGACCCCGAAGAACGTGGACCGCAGAGCGGCCACGAGGGCCACGCGGTCGGAGGGATCGTCGATCGCGCGCAGCACCGCCAGGGCCTCGTGCACCTCCTGGCGGTCGAAGAACGACTTGCCGCCCTCGGTGGTGAAGCGGAGGCCGGCCGCTTCCAGGGCTTCCTCCAACGGCCGCACCTGGGTGAGCCGGCGGGTGAGGACCATGACGTCGCCCGCCCGGCTTTCCCGGATCTCGCCGCTCCCCAGATCCCGCACCTCGTACTCGCCGCGGGCGGCGGCGGCGAGGAGGCCCGCAAGCGCCCGCGCCTCCGCCCGCAGCAGCTCCTCCCCTCCCGCGAAGCGCGCGGGGAAGCGGAGCGCCATTACCGCCGGGCCGTCGTCCAGCCCGGGAGGGGCGTCGATGGGCTCGTAGGCGGGCTGGTCGGTTTCGGCCGAGAACTGGATCAGCTCCGGGAAGACGCGGTTCACGAAGCGGAGCAGGGCCGGGCGGGCCCGGAAGCTCTGGGTGAGGTGCAGGACGGCCCGACCCGGCTCCCGCACCGCCTCCTCGGACAGGCGCCGGAAGAGCGAGACCTCCGCGCGCCGGAAGCGGTAGATCGACTGCTTGGCGTCGCCCACCACCACGAGCCCTCCGGGGACGTCGCCCGCGAGGAGCCGTGCGATCTCGACCTGCAGCCGGTCGGTGTCCTGGAACTCGTCGATGATCAGGAAGCGGAAGCGGCGACGGAAGTAACGGCGCACGGACTCGCGGTCGCGCAGGGCGTCCCGGGTCAGGAGCAGCAGGTCCACGAAGTCGAGCAGCCCCTGCGCGCACTTCTTCTTCTCGTAGAGCGCGACCACGCCCCGGAGCGCGGTCACGAGCTGGCCGTGGAGGCGCGCCCCCCGAGCGGTGGTCCAGGCCGCGGGCCCGCTCCTCGTCCACTCCGCGATCTTCCGCCCCTCGAGGAGCGCCTCCGGGGACGGCCAGTGCGGCCGGTGCCCGTAGTTCCTGGGGACCTCCTTCAGCCGGAAGAGGTGCTCGACGAGCGGCTCGCCTTCGAAGAGCTTCGACTGGTCGGCGAACGTCACGAGCTCCTGCAGCCGCAGGCGGAGCTGGTCCCCCTCCCGCACCCCGGCGATGAGCTCGCGGGCCCGCGCGGCTTTGCCGAGGAGCTCGTCCCGCCAGACGCGGGGGTCGATCTCCGCGGGGGAGACGAGGGGCACGAGGTCGCGCTGCTCGAGGAGCGCGCGGGCGAGGCCCCGCAGCGAGCCCCGGTCGCCGAACGGGCTGTCGGACTCGAGGGGGATGCCGCGGTCGAGGGCTTCCAGGAGCACCGGGTCGCCGTCCGTGAAGCGCTCGGCCAGCCACTCCTCCCAGGCCGCCGCGAACAGGACCTCCATCTGCCCGTCGTCGGCCACGCGGAAGCCCGGGAGCACCCCGCATTCGAGCGGCCGCTCCTGGAGCATGGCCGCGCAGAGGGCGTGGATGGTGGAGATGGGAGCGCGCTCCAGCACGTCGAGGGCGGCCGCGGCCCGCGCCCGCTCCCGCGCGGGGACGTCCGGGTCGGCCCGCGCCTCCTCCAGCCGCTCGCGCAACCGCAGCTTCATGGTGGCGGCCGCATTCTCGGTGAAGGTCACGGCCGCGATCTCGGTGAGGGCGGCCGTGCCCGTGCGCACCAGCCACTCGACGCGGTCCACGAGGAGGGTGGTCTTGCCGGTGCCCGCCCCCGCCTCGATCACGAAGCTCGTGGTGAAGTCGCGGCGGGCGCGCTCGCGGGCCTCATGGTCGACCGGGCGGAAGCTCATCCCAGGTCTCGGGCGCGCAGCACGCGCTGCAGCTCGGGGTCGCTGATCTTGAAGCGGCGTCGCGCCGCGAGCAGGCCCTTGGGGCCACAGACCGCGGTGTAGTCGCACCAGTCGCAGACCGCGGGCTCCTGCACGAACGCGCCCCGTCCCACGACGTCGACGAGCTCCCGCAGCATGTTCCGGAACGCCTCGCTGCGGACGTGGGCGGGGTCCACCGCCACCTGCCGCCCGCCGTCCACGTAGTCGAGGAAGGCGTCGACCACGCGGGCTCCCGGGAAGAGCTTCTCCGCGGCCAGGATGTAGAAGGGCACCTGGAGCTGCTTCCCCCCGCGGAAGAGCCCGCCCTCGTCCTTCGGGGCCTTGCCCGTCTTGTAGTCGCGGAGCACGAGCCCCCCGTCCTCGCGTCGGTCGATGCGGTCGATCTTGCCGATCACGCGCAGCGTGCGTCCGTCGCCGAGGTCGATCTCGAGGGGCTCGGGGTCGTGGGGCTCTCCGTCGTCGCTCGGGGGCCGCGGCAGGCCGAAGCCGACCTCGAAATGGGCGGGCGTGGAAGCGCCCGCGAGGTGGGCCTCCCGCCGGAGCCAGTCGCGGAGCGTGGCGTGGAAGCGCCGCTTCTCCCGTTCCCAGAGCGCGCGGAAGCGCGGAGGGCTGCCCGCCACGTGCTCCGTGAGCGCCTCCTCGGCCATCTCCGCGAGGCGCTCCCGGGCCTCCTCGTCGTCCCGCACCGGGAGCTGGCCCCGGTCGCGCCGCTCGCGGAGGAAGCGCTCCGCGACGCGGTGGAACAGGTCGCCGCGCTCCAGGGGCTCGAGCTTCCTCCGCTCCTCGGGCTCCAGGGTGGGGGGGAGGCGGAGCACGTATTGAAGAAGATACTGGAAGCCGCACCGCGAGAAGGTGGCGAGGCGGCTGGCGGAGATCGCGGAGGTCGGGCTCACCGGGTCCAGGCGCCGCCGCATCTCCTCGTCCAGCGTGCCCAGGAAGCCGTCGTAGGCGCTCAGGCGGTGACCGAGCCGGCCCTGGACGGCCCAACGGGATTGGCGGAAGAAGACCGAGCCCGTGGCGATGGCGTCGGCCGCGGCCCGGCCGTCCTGGAGCATGCGCCGGCGATCGCGCTCGCTCGCGTCGAGCGCGTCGTCGATGTCCCGAGGCTCGTCCTCCACGACCAGCCGCTGCAGCTCCGTGCTGGAGAGGGGCCGGCCCTGGAGCGCGGAGGCCGCGGCCACGAAGAACAGCGAGGGCACGCGCTCACGGCCGGATCGCGGGTCGGCCCGAGGGTAGGAGAGGATGAGCCGCTCCGTGGCCTGGGACAAAGCGCGCGCGAAGAGGCGGCGTGCCTCCCGCAGCCGGTCCTGAGTCGTGGGGAGGGCCTTCTCCTCGGGACCGAAGAGGGCGAGCTGGGCGGGTCCCCCCTTGCCGGAAGCCGGCGGGGGCTGGACGAGCGCTTCGCGCTCCGCGTCGAGCAGGAAAGGGTCGGGCCGCAAGACTCCCGGATAGCCGCCTTCGACGAGACCGGGGATGGCCAGAACGCGGAAGGGCAGCCCCGCCATCGCGTCGAGGGCACCCACGTGCACCGCCCCCGCGTTGGGCGCCTCCAGGGGGAGACGCCACGTCTCGAAGCGGGCCTCGACCACGTCCTCCGCCTCGGACCAGGGGACGCGCGCGTCGATCCGCCCCAGGCCGGCGAGCGCGTCCACGACGCGCAGGACGGCTTCCCCCTCGCGATCGGACTCGCCGAGCGGCCCCAGCCAGCGCGTCGCGACCGCGCGCAGGCGCTCCGCCCACTCCGGCCACGGGGCCTCGCCGTCCAGACGATCCAGGTCCGCCTGGAGCGCCACCACCACCCGCAGCAGCGTCTCCGCGTCCTCGGCGCTCCGCCGCCGCCGTTCTGCGCGCTCCGCATCCGTCTCGCGGTCCGCGGCTTCCCGCTCTTCGCGCGCGTGGGTGCGCAGTCCGGCTTGCCAGCGGTCGAGCCCGGAGACGATGCGCGCGTCGCGGGAGATCTGGTCCCAGCGCGACGGCGAGGCCCGGGCGTCGTCCGCACCCAGGAGCGAAGCGAAGGGGATGGGGGCGAAGGTCAGGAACTCCATCACGGAGGCGCGCAGGAGGCCGCGGCTGCGGAAGAGCAGGAGCAGGGAGCGGGCGAGTCGGCCGCTCCGAAGAGGCAGCGAGGGATGGAGCTGGAAGGGGATGCCGAGCCGTTCGAACAGGTCGCTGAAGAGGGGCGCGTAGCGGTCGGCACGGGGCAGGACGACGCCCATGTCCTCGAACGGTACCCCCCGCCCGGCTTCCCGCAGCAGCCGGCGCGCCAGCGCCCGCACCTCGCCCGCCTCGCCCGGCGCGGTCACGAGCTCGACGGCTTCGTCCCTCGCCGGCTCTCCCGCGGGGGGCTCGAACAGTCGCGTGCGCAGCCGGAGCAGGCCCGGGGAGGGCGGAGGCGGGGCGAGAGGGGCGAGCACAGTCTCCTCCCAGCCCACCGCGGCGACCCCGTTCTCGCGGGCCCAGCCGCGAAGCGACGACGGCTCGAGAGACGGCGGGACGTCGCGCCGCAGAAGCCGGACGGGGAACCGCCGGGCCACCGCGGCCAGGAACTCCTTCTCCCGCTCGTCGAGCTCCAGATCCTCGACGATCAGGATCTCCGCCCCCTGCAGCCAGGCGGCGCGCGGCAGCGCCGCCGCCGCCGCGCGCAGGATCGTGCCGGGATCCGCCACGCGTCCCTCCCGCGCCGTCTCGAAAGCGCGATAGAGCCGGGCGAGAGCCCGCAGCCGTGCCTGGTCTTCGGGAGCGCTGCGGGCCCGGTCGGCCAGCGCTTCGAGACGCTCGGGAGGAACGCCGGCCTGGCGCAGGTCCTCCAGGGTGCGGGCGAGGGCGGCCGCGACGGGGCCGCGGGGCACGTCCGCGGGCAGCGTCAGGCCCCCGCCCCTGTCCTCGCCCAGGAGGCGCGCGGCCAGCCGCGTGTCGTGACCGGCGTCCCAGGCCGCGAGGCCGCGTCCCAGCAGCTCCGGCTCCGCCACCGCGCGCGCGAGGTCCAGCACACCCGAGCGGTAGTGGTCGCGGCCCGGCTCCGGGAAGCGGTAGAGCGCTATCGCCCGCCCCGCGGCGGCGAGGCGCCGCGGCAGCTCGAGCGCCGCCGCCATCGAGGGGGCGAGGAGGACGATCGGGGTCAACGGCCGGCTCCCGGAAGGACGCGGTACACGTCGTCGGCGGGCCGGCCGTCGGGCTTGGTGGTGGTGGCGAGCGGAGAGACGAGGTCTGCGAAGGCGGCCATCGAAGGGGGAGGAATCGCAGGATCCGACCGGGGGACCACGACGAGCGTGGGCCCTTCCGCCCTCCATTTCTCCAGTGCGGGGAGGGCGGAAGGGTGCGTGAGGTCCCAGTCCTCGAGCCTCACCCGTGGCTCGCGCGCGAAGGCGAGACCCAGCGCCAGCGGGGTGCCCCGCAGGGTGCGGAAACGGTTCACGTGAGTCACCACCGTGATCCCCGCCGGGTGCCGCCGCAGCTCTTCGCGGACGAGGGCGATCGTGTCGCGCGTCCCGTAGCCCGAGGTCCAGCTCGTGACGTACTGGTCGCGATCGATCGGCACGAAAGCGGCCCGCGTGGGGTCCTTCCAGAGATCGTAGTCGAAGCGCAGGCAAGGCAGGACCAGGAGCGCGAGCGCGGCCCCGGAGACCGCCGGAGGAGCACGCCGCACCAGGGCCACGAAGCCGGACGCGGCGAGGATGAAGAACGGGACGGAGGTGAAGACGAGGTAGCGGGGCAGCCACCGGGAGAGGAGGGCGGCGAAGGCCAGGACGGGAGAGGCGGCGAGGAGGAAGACGAGCAGGCCGCGGCGATCGCGGAGGCGCGCGGCCGCGACCAGCCCGGCGAGGCCAAGGAGCACGAGGGGCCCGGTCCAGTAGGTCCAGAGCCAGGCCGATGCCACGCCGAGGTTGGCCAGGAGCCGGCCCAGGGGGCCGGCCGGGTTCAGGGTGGCGATGTCCAGCATCCGCTCCGCGTTGCGGGTCGCGAAGAAGCGCCCGAGCGCGTAGGCGGCGGGGGGCGCGCCCACGAGATACGCGACGAGCACCGCCCCCCAGGCTCGCCGTTTCGCGCCGAGCAGGACGGCGGTGGCGAGGGGGATGCCGAAGAGGAGGACGCCCGGGGCCTTGGTCAGCACCCCGGCCACGAGGGCGAGACCGGCGAGGGCGCCCTGGACGCGGCTCTCTTCCTGCACCGCGCGGACGCTGGCCAGGAGCACCATCGCCCCGCAGGCGGTGAGCGCGGAGTCGGCAAGGGCCATCCGATCGTAGAAGAGGGTGAACGGGCAGACCACGTAGAAGAAGCCGGCGAGGAGGCCCACGCGGGTGTCGTAGAGACGCCGGCCGGCTTCGACCGTGGCCCAGAGGGCCACGGCGCCGGTGGCCACGCTGAGGGCGCGGTTCGCCCACAGGAGGTCGGTGGACCAGGGGGTGACGAGCGCCCCCATCCAGACGGTGAGCGCGCGCCCCCACTCCCAGGGCTTGGCGAAGGGCCGGCGTCCCTCCGCGATCTCGAGGGCCCAGCGCGCGTGGAAGGTCTCGTCGAGGAAGATGGGAAGGACGGTAAGAGCGTAGAGCCGGGTCGCGAAGTAGGAAACGAGAAGGAGGAGCCGGCCCCCGGCGAGCGGGCCCATCCGCCTCCTAGGCCGATCCGGGATTGAGCCGCACCGTCTCGCCTAACGCATGGGCCAGGATCAGGTAGGCCCAGAAGGCGAGCGGGAAGAGTCCGATGCAGCACAGGATGACGCCCACCTGCGAGGCAAAGCTCGCCACGAAATAGAAGAGGAGGGAGAGCAGGTAGTTGACGAAGTTGTCGCGGATGAAGGCGAAGTGGGCGCCGAAGTCGAAGCCGGCCGCGAAATTGTCCTTGAGGGCGACCCGAACGAGGACCGCGGGCAGGAAGAGGTTCAGGGCGAGGGCGGCGAGCAGGAAGAACAGGTAGAGCCCGAGCGCCCCCAGACCGCCCAGGAAGGCGAGGGCGTTGCCGGCCCCCCGGGCCTGGTGGTCGAGGGCGCCCGCGCCCAGGAAGAAGACGCCGATGAGGCACCCGACCGAAGCGAGGACGAGCACCACGAGCAGCCCGTAGGCGATGCCCACGAGGGCGGGCTTCAGGCCGTCCCTGAAGATGCCCCCCAGGTCGTCCCACGGCGGAAGGGGCCGCGCGTCGCCCGCCGCCACGCGTCTCAAGGTCCGCGCCCAATAGCCGGTCACGAAGGGAATCCCGACCAGGAAGACGCAGAGCAGGGTGAAGCCGCCGCCGATGAGGACCTTCGGGATCCACTCCGGATCCTCGGGGACGAAGCGGAAGGACTTCGCGATGTCGATCGTGGGCGGGTGGCTCGCCATGGCCGGCAAGCTTAACCGGGCCGCGGCGAGATTCAACCCGGGCGGCGGGGCTCGGGGACGAGAAGGAGGAGCGCACCCGCGGCGGTGGCGGCGAGTACGGCGCCCACGCCGAGCGCCACCCCCGGGCCGAAGCGCTGCCACAGGAATCCCGTGAGGAGGCTCGCGGGCAAGAGCATCGCGCCGGTGACGGCATGGTAGAGGCCGAAGGCGCGTCCCCGCGCCACGGGTCCCGCGAGATCCGCCACCAGTGCCCGCTCCGGGCCTTCGGTCAGGGCGGGGAAGAGCCCGTAGAGCGCGAAGAGCAGGAAGACCTGGACGGGCGTGCGCACCCGGGCGAAGCCCGCATAGGCGAGGGCGTAGACGGTCCAGCCGGCGAGGATCGCCAGGCGGCGCCCCGCGCGATCGGAGAAAGAGCCCCCGGCCGTGCTCGCCGCGGATTTCACCAGGTGGTGGAAGGCCCACAGGAGGGGGATGACGGGGAGGGCTATCCCGGCCTCCTGTGCCCGGAGGAGCAGGAAGGCATCGCTGGAGTTGCCGAGGGTGAAGACGGCGAGGACAAATAAATAAGGACGCAATCCCGGACCGGTGCGAGCCGCTTCCGGAGCCCCGGGGCCGGAGCGTGGGTGCGCGGGCTCTTCGTGCACCCCGAAGACGAGGGCGGCCATGGCCAGTCCCGCCGGGATCGCGGCCAGCGCGAAGACGACGCGGAGGTCTGCGGTGAAGAGGAGGGCCACCGAGGCCAGGAGCGGCCCGATCATCGCCCCCGCGTGGTCCATCGCCCGGTGGAAGCCGAACGCGCGGCCGCGCTGGTCTTCCCGGGTCACGTCGGCGAGGAGCGCGTCGCGGGGCGCTCCGCGCACGCCTTTCCCTGCGCGGTCGAGCAGTCGGATGACCAGCACGTGGCCGGGGAGAGTGGCCAGCGCCACCAGCGGCCGCACCAGCGACGACAGGCCGTAGCCGGCGACCACCAGGGGCTTCCGCCGGGGGAGGCGGTCGGCGAGACCTCCGGCCGCGAGCTTCGTCAGCGCGGCCACCGCCTCCGCGAGCCCCTCCACCACCCCCAGGAAGGCCGGGCCCGCGCGCAGGACGCCGGTCACGAACGCGGGGAGCAGCGGGTAGATCATCTCGCTGCTCGCGTCGGTCAGGAGGCTGACGAGGCCGAGGGCCTTGACGACGCGGGGCAGCGGCGCGGCCACGCCGGGATTCTAGCGGCGCGCGGTCAGAACCCGAAGGACCGCCATGGAAGCTGCCCCGTGAGTGGGCGGTGGGCGCTCAGCGACTGTGCCGGAGGAGTCCGGCCTCAGGATTGGATGCCGAGCCGCTCCATCTTGATGGCGAGGCCGTTGCGCGACACGCCCAGGAGGCGGGCGGCCTGCGTTCGGTTCCCCCCGGCCCGGCCGAGCGCCTCCTGGATCAGCCGTCGCTCCAGGCGCTCCACGTTGGGCAGCAGCTCGAGAGTGGCCGATCCGCCGCGTCCTTCGCCTTCGCCGTCGCTTTCCCCACGGGGGGGAGCCACCACGTGCTCCGAGAGCATGCGGGACTCGATGGCCTGGCCCTCCGGGCACAGGTACACGAGCCGCCGCACCTCGTGCTCCAGCTCCCGGATGTTGCCCGGCCATGGATAGTCGGCGAGCGAGCGCAGGGCCTTGACCGTGATGCCGCGGACGGACTTCCCGGTCTCGCGCGCGAAATTCCGGATGAACTCCTCCACGAGGGTCGGGATGTCGTCCCGGCGGTCGCGGAGCGGCGGGATCTGCACGGCGTAGCCGGCGACGCGGTAGTACAGGTCGCGTCGGAAGCGACCTTCGTCCATGCGCCGCTGCAGGTCGGAGTTGGTGGCGGCCACCACCCGGATGTCCACCGCGACGGGAGCGGCCGCGCCCACCGGCTGCACCTCCTTCTCCTGCAGGGCGCGCAGGAGCTTGGCCTGGAGGGGGAGAGGCATGTCGCCGATCTCGTCGAGAAGGAGCGTCCCTCCCTCCGCGAGCTGGAACCGGCCGGGTCGCTCCGTCACCCCCGTGGCCGCGCCCTTGACGATCCCGAACATCTCCGCTTCCAGGAGGTCCTCGGGGATGGCCGCGCAGTTGACCGCCACGAACGGTCCGTTGCGGCGCCGGGACGACGCATGGAGGATGCGGGCCAGGAACTCCTTGCCCACTCCCGTCTCGCCGAGGAGGAGCACGGGAAGGTCGCCCTGCACCAGCGGCTGCATCTGCGCGTAGAGCGAGGCCATGGCCGGAGCATCGCCGGGCACGTACCCCGGGGGAAAGACGAGGCCCCTTGGGCTCGTCCGGCCCGACGGGTTCGAGGCGGCGTGGATCGGGCGCGGCCGGTAGAGGTCCGCGAGCTCCAAGAGGACACGGACGAGCCTCTCCGCGCCCTTGCGGCTCGTCTCCAGATCCCCCCAGAGGGCGAGTCCCAGCCGGTCCGTCGTCGGCCCCGCCTGGATCGCGCAGAGGAGCGCCGGATTCGCCGGGGTAGGAGGCCGCGGTCACGGGCGGGGCCGCGCTCGGAGCCGCGCGCGCGAGGTCCTGGAACCCGCGGTGTCCCGGCAGGTCGGGGAGCTCCCCGCTTCCCGCGAGGACCACCGGCTCGGTACGGGTCAGCTCGAAGAGCGCGGCTCCCCGGGCCCCCAGCTCGCGCTTCAGCAGGTCGAGCGCTCCGCCGAGATCGGGCTCGGGACGCACGGCGAGGCGAAGGAGGACGCGCTCCAAGATCTCGATGCCGGCCGCCCCTCCCTCGACGGAGGATACGGCGGTCGTGTCGTGGGCGGGCAGGCCGGAGGGCATGTCGCCGGTGCGGACGCGGATGGCGAGGACGTCGTCGTCCGGCGACACTTCCTCCACCCGCAGGGCCACCGGTCCCAGGTGCACCTCGTCGCCGGGCTGCAGGCGCGAGCGCTGCACGCGTACCCCGTTCACGCGGGTGCCGTTCTTGCTTCCCAGGTCCTCCACGAGCAGCCCGTCCGTGCCCAGGGTGACGAGAGCGTGGCGTCGCGACACGCCGCGCACGCCGAGGACGATCTGATTGCCGGCGACGCTTCCGATCGCGCTTTCGCCCACGGGCACCCCGTACGAGCGGACGACGCCCCCGACGTCCCCGCTGAGCCGGTAGTGCGTCCCGGAGTCGCTCACCGCCCCTCCCGTGCTCTGCGCGCCGGACGGCACCCGGGACGGGCCCGGCACGAGACGAAAGCGGGTCATTTTATCCTCTTCCCCAGGGACGACCGGTCGAGTCGACACGCCGACTTCCGCTGCAGAGCGCGTGCCAGGAATGCGACCTCGAGGAAACACCCCGAACGACGGACCTCCCGGGCCCCGAAGCGCTGGATATCGCCCAGTGACTGGGCGGCCCTGCCCACCGGCTGGGCGATCGGAGTCAGTCGGGGCGGGTATTCGCCCGCGCCGCCAGCTCGCGCACCGCGGGCGATGCCAGGAAGGCGGTGCGCAGGGGCTCTTCGTGAATGCCGGCGGCGATCGAGGAGATCACGGTCACCGCCTCGCGGAAAGCGGCGGTCGCCCCCCGGGAATCGCCCAGGGCGCGTCGGGCCTGGCCCAGGGTGGAAAGGATTCGCCACGCCTCCAGGGGCGCTGGTCTGTCCCGAAGCCTTTCCAGCGTGGCCTCCGCCTCCGCGACGGCGTCCTCGGACCGGCCCTCCGCGAGGGTGATCTCCCCGAGGATCCGGCGCGCCCCGGTCGGGAACATGGAAGCATCCAGGCCCTTCGCGAACTGGAGCAGCCGTTCCGCATGCGTGCGCGCGGCCTTCACGTCGCCGCGTAGCAGCCAGTGTTCGGCCAACACGGCCCGCAGGCGTAGCTCGTGGAGCCAGCCGTACCACGAAACCCGGGGAGACGAGCCGATCTTCTCCAGCTCCCGAATCATCTGCTCGCTCTCCTCGACCCGGCCCAGACGCAAGTACTCGATGCACAGGTTGAGGAGGGCCTCCCTCTCCGGGGCGGCGGGATGACGGTTCTCGCGGCCGACGTGCAGCGCCTGCTCGTTGTAGGCCGCTGCATCTGCGAAGAGCTGGATCTCGCGGCGGATCCATCCGCTGTGGGCGAGCAGGCGGGGGAGCCAGAAACGGTCCCCGTTGCGCCGGGCCATCTCCGTGGTCTCCTGGAGCCCGGCCAGAGCTTCCGAGATGCGCCCCAGGCGGCCTCGGGACACGTCCCGGAACATCCGGCAGGCCAGGGAGATGAACCCGTCGCGCAAGCGGGCCGCCGCTTCCGCTCCCTCCGCGAACTGCTCTTCGGCCCCCGCGTATTCGCCCTTCCAGTAGTGGCCGAAGCCGCGGTAGGCGAGGGCGGCGAGGAGCGCCGGCTCGTGGCCGATCCTGCGCGCGACCGCGATGATCTCGTCGAGGAGGGGCATGGTCTCGGAGAGCCGGCCCTCCGCCTCCAGGACCTGGGCCACGTGGACCATGGCCTGCACGCGCAGCGGCTCCCCTCCGCCCTGGGCCGCGAGCCCCAGGGCCTCGTGGGCGCGCACCGCCATCTCCTCGATGCGCTGCGCGAAGAAGAGCGCGTTGCAGAGCCCGGTGAGGGCCGCCCCTTCCATGACTAGGTTGCCGGCGGCCTGCGCGCGCATGCGCATGAGAGTGAAGTCGACCACGGCCCGGTCGAAGCGGCCGGAGGCGAGCTCCACCCCCCCTCGCTTCTGCTGGAGGGAGAGCAGGTGGGAGGGGCGCAGCTTCTCGGGCAGCTTCTCCACGAGCAGCAGGGCCTGGTCGTAGTTCTCGAGGGCCTCCGGGTAGGCGTAGAGCCGCGCCGCGTTGTCGCCCGCGTGGATGCGATAGACGAGCGCCCCCGCGTAGTCCCGCCCCCGCTCGAAATGGTTGGCGAGGGCGGAGGCGATACGCGGGGCTTGATCGCGGTAGCACTGGAGCAACGCCTCCCCCGCGCGTAGATGGAGCCTCACCCGCCGCGTGCTCACGAGGTCCTCGTAGAAGACCTGCTGGTAGAGCGAGTGCGTGAACCGGTAGAGGGTGGCGGGTGACCCGTCGGGCAGGTCCTCTTCTCCCCTGAGCTCCACCAGGCGATGCACGCGGGCCAGGCGCTGGAGCCGCTCCTCGACGGCCTGCTCGTCCTCTTCCAGAAGCTTGGCGAGCACCGTGGACGGGAAGTCGCGACCGATCACGGCCGCGCAGTGGAGGGCCTGCCGGTCCGGCTCGGGGAGCGAGTCGATCTTGCGGCGGATGACCGCCTGCAGACCGTCGGGCACGTCGCGGACGCTCTCTGCGACCGGCCGTCGCAGCTCCCACGTGCCTTCCGGCGCGTCCACGTCCCCCCGCGCACAGAGGAAGTCCACGAAGTTCGCGACGAACAGGGGATGGCCTTCCGTGCGCTCGTGGACGAGGTCGGCAAGCTCGGGAGGGAACCGGTTGGGCGCGAAGCGCAGGTCCAGATATCGGCGCACGTCAGCGCCCTTCAGCAGGCCCAGATCCATGTCGTGTACGTGGGCCTGGCCCAGCAGCTCCAGACGGAAGGCGCGCACGGGGTGCCCCGTCAGCTCGACTTCGCCGGGGCGGAAGGTGGCCACGATGAAGAAGGGCAACCGCGCCATGCGGCTCGCCATCGCGCGCACGGCCTCGATGGTGGAGGGGTCCGCCCATTGCAGGTCCTCGAGCAGGAGCACGACCGGGAAGATCATGGTGGTGGCCGCGGTCACGAAGTCCACGACCTCCCGAAGCATCCGCTCGCGCGTGACCCCGACCGTCTGCCGCTTCACGCCCTCGAGGGCTTCCCTCGAGGACACGGCGGCCGGGATCTGCAGGCACCAGGAAGGGGCGTAGGTCCGGAGGGCCTCGAGGGTGCCCTGGCGAGCCGGCCCCGCGAGGAGGGCGCTCAGGAGGTCGAATATGGGGAGGTAGGCCTCGCCCGCACCGTAGTGCTCTACGCAGCGACCGCGCGCGACCGTCAGCCCGGGGTCCGGGCGGGCGCGGCGCAGGAGCTCGTTGGTGAGGGCGGTCTTCCCGATCCCCGGCTCCGCGGTCACGAAGACGAGCTGGCCGTGGCCGGCCCTGGCCTGGGCGAGGTAGCCCTCCAGCTTTTCGAGCTCGGCCTCCCTCCCGACGAGGACCTCGCCTTTCGGGACCGCGGGGGACGGCCGAAGGGGGCCGGCCGCGCTCACCGCGCCCGCCCGGAGGAGACCACGGGAAGGGGGCGGGAGGGGAAGGGGTTTCGGGCCGATCTGGCGATGCCCACTCGGATGCTCTGGAACCAAGTGACGCTAGCGCCCCGTGGTCGCGGGTGTCAAGCTTGCCCGGCCCGGTCCGCAGTCCGCCCGTTGAGCCGGAGAGACCGCTGTCGTATCGTCTGCCTACGCCCTTGCCACGACACATCGACGTCGGGACCGTGCTCGCCGGCCGCTACGAGCTCCTCGCCCTGCTCGGGCGGGGAGGGATGGGCCTCGTCTTCAAGGCCCTGGACCGCACCCTGGGCGAGGTCGTGGCCGTGAAGGTCCTGCTCCCCGGCGTCGAGCTGAGCCCCGAGATCCTGAAGCGCTTCCGCGAGGAGGCGAAGCTCGCCCGCAAGGTGCGCCACCGGAACGTGTGCGCGATCCACTCCTACGAGGAAGACGGGGACATCCCCTTCATCGTGATGGAGCTGGTGGTGGGCACCGACCTGAAGCATTTCCTGCAGAGGGTCGGGTCCATGGAGTGGGAAGACGGCTTCGAGGTCGCGTTGCAGGTGGCGGACGGGCTCTCCGCCATCCACGAGATGGGTGTCGTTCACCGCGATCTGAAGCCCGCCAACATCACGCGCGACGACCGGGGCACCGTGCGGGTGATGGACTTCGGCATCGCCAAGGGCGGCACCCAGGCGGGCATCACGGACGACGGGAAGGTCGTCTGCACCATCGACTACGTCAGCCCCGAGCAGCTGATGGGCGAGGAGGTCGACGCCCGCTCGGACATCTACTCGTTCGGGATCGTGATCTACGAGCTGTTCACGGGCCGGGTGCCTTTCCGGGGCGACACCCCCGCCGTCACGATGCGCAAGCACCTTCAGGAGCCGCCTCCCCTTCAGGGGGTGGCGGCCGAGCTGATTCCCAAGAGCCTGATCCCCGTCCTCGAGCGCGCGCTGGCCAAGGACCGGAAGGACCGATTCTCCGACGCGAAAGAGATGAACCAGGCGCTGCAGGCCGCTCGGGAGGAGATGCGCAAGCAGGGGACCGATCCCGTCGACAGCCCGAGCGAGCGGCGGCCCGACGGTCGGCCCCCCCGCCGCCCGCTCGCCGGCCCCTACCCTGCCGAGGCCCTGCTGCTCGTCCCCACCCTCGTCCGTGCCCTCGTGAGCTCGGACCGCGGGGTGCGCGTCGGAGCCGCGGAAGCGCTGACGCGCACACCCGCCGAGTCCGCCCGCGAGCAGCTCACGAAGGCCCTGGCGGACCAGGACCGGGAGGTACGGGAGCGGGCGGCGGAGGCCCTTCGCCGGCTGGATGAGCCCTCGCCGGAGGTCTTGACTCCCGTCCCGTCCCCGCCTCGCCCCGCCCCGACGGCCTCTCCGACTCCCCCCGCTCCCGTGCGAGCCGGTCCAGGCGTGCTCGGGACGTCGTCCGCCGAGGAAGCCCTCGCCCCCACCTCCGACATCGACGTGCCGATCCCGGCTCGGGCCGACGCACCGCCCGCTGCGGCCTCCGATCGCCCGCCGCCCCCCGCGCCCACGCCGCCCCATCCGGCCCCGCCCCCGTCGCCCTCGCGCCCGTACCCTCCGACTCCCGCTCGCGGATCGATGTCGGTTCCGAGCCGGCTCTACTGGATCGCGGGCTTCGTTGTGGCGTTTGTCCTCGCCTACGCGTCTTGGCGCAAGAGTCCCCGGCCCGAGATCGATTCCATGACGATGGGGCCGCCTCCGCCCTCGATCGCAACTCCCACAGAGCCACCGCCCACGCTTCCGCCGACCCCGACGCCGCTTCCCGCCACTCCGACCCTGCCTCCACCTACATCGGTACCGCGGGCGCCCGTCACGCCGCGTCCGACCACGACGACGACGCTCGCGCCCACCACCACCACGATGCCGCCCCCCGCCCCCACGCCGGAGCCTCCCGCGACCACGTTGCCCCCGACTCTACCTCCGACATCGGTGCCCGTCCCGCCGGCCCCGGGCGCCCTCGTCGAGGCGAGCGACCCCGGGGTGAAGCGACCGGTTTGCGCGTCTTGTCCGCCGCCGCCCCTGCCGCTCATCGCCGAGGACCCTCGCTACGCGGTGGCGCTGCGCCAGAGCGGGAGCCTGGTCGAGCTTCGCGTCCTCGTCGACGAGAACGGGGGCGTGACCGACACGCTCGCGCTCACGGGCGACAAGGCGCTGGCGGAATCCGCGATGAAGGCGGTGCGTCTCTGGAAATACGCTCCTGCCGAGAAGCAGGGAGTGAAGGTCAAGGTCTGGCTCATCGTCCCCATCCAGTTCACGCTTCCCCCGCCGAGGTGATCGAATGAAGACGGCACGCCGAGGGTTTCTGCAGTCCCTGCTCGCCACGCCGTTCCTCCCCGCTTCCGTTGCCTTCCCCCAGGCGGCGTCTCCCCCGCCGCCGGTCCCCGATCCCGTGGCGGACGCGATGGTGGCCACCGTGAAGGCGCGCTACGGCTCGCAGCTGGACGCCGCGGATCTCGATGCCGTTCGCGTCGAGATCGACGAAGAGCCTGGAGGCGTACGAGCGGCTCAAGGCGATGCGCCTCGGGAACGGGGACGAGCCGGTCACCGTGTTCGCCGCCCGTCCGAAGAGCGAGGTGCGGAAATGATCGCGGAGGAGGTCTTCTTCGCCTCCGTTCGCGACCTCGGGGCGGGGCTGCGCGCGCGCAAGTTCTCCGCGGTCGAGCTGACCGAGGCTTACCTGGAGCGGCTGGAGACGATCGGGCCGAAGCTGGGGGCGGTGGTCACGGTCACCCGGGAGCTCGCGCTCGCGCCAGGCCCACCGTGCGAACCAGGAGCTCCTGGCCGGCAAGGATCGCGGTCCCCTCCACGGCATCCCCTGCGGGGTGAAGGACCTCCTCGCCACCAAGGGCATCCCCACCACCTGGGGCGCCGAGCCCTACCGGAAGCAGGTCTTCGATTACGACGCGACCGTGGTGGAGCGTTTGCAGGAAGCGGGAGCCGTCCTCCTGGGAAAGCTGGCCATGGTCGAGCTGGCGGGGGGGATGGGCTACAACAACCCCGACGCCAGCTTCACGGGCCCCGGCCGCACCCCCTGGAACCCCGATTACTGGAGCGGAGGCTCCTCGAGCGGACCCGGCGCGGCGGTGGCGGCGGGCCTCGTGGCCTTCGCCATCGGCTCCGAGACGTCCGGCTCCATCCTCACCCCCGCCACGTTCTGCGGCCTGAGCGGGCTGCGCCCCACCTACGGGCTCGTCCCCCGCCACGGGGCCATGGCCCTCTGCTGGACCCTCGACAAGCTCGGACCGATGTGCCGCAGCGCCGACGACTGCGGGCTCGTGCTCGGCGCGATCGCCGGGCCCGACCCCCGCGATCCCACGAGCGAGGGCGAGTTCCGCTACCGCGAGCGCGGGGCCGTGGCCGCCACCACGGCCAAGCGCACGTTGCGGCTCGGCGTGATCAAGGACTCGACGCTCGGAGCCGACCCCGACGTGGTCGCGAGCTTCCGGCGCTCCGTCACCGTGCTGCGCACGTTTGCCGTCGTCGACGAGGACGTGCCTTTCCCCGACTTCCCCTGGGGCCCCGCGGTGGGGACGATCGTGGACGCGGAGGGCGCTTCCGCCTTCCGCGAGCTGATCGAGAGCGGGGGGACGAAGACGCTGCGCGACAAGTCCGACCGCACGGGCGGCTATCAGATGATGATGACCCCCGCGGTCGACTACCTGCAGGCGATGCGCCTGCGCGTGCCCATGCGCAAGGCCCTCGACGACCTGCTCGCGCGCTACGACGCTCTCGTCTGTCCCACGCGCGGCGCCCTCGCCCCCCCATCGGGTACGACTTCGACAAGCCGCCGGCGGTGCCGGGGACGCCGAGCCCGTCGCCATCGCCCTCGCCGGGTGGTCCCCGCGCCCCCGCCGTGATACCGGCCGGCAACCTCGCCGGGCTGCCCGCGCTGTGCGTGCCCAACGGCATCGGCAAGAACAACCTGCCCACGTCGCTGCAGTTCCTGGGGCGGGCGTTCTCCGAGTCCACTCTCGTGGCCCTGGCCGACCGCTACCAGCAGGACACGGACTGGCACACGCGCCGGCCCCCGGCCATTCGGGCCTGAGTGACTACAATGCGCTGGTCACGGTGGAGAAGCCGTGAGCCGACGCCGGCGGTCCTGCCTACCTCGCGAGCAGCGCCTCGATCTTCGCCCGGACCACGGGGTCGGCGCGTCGGGCCCACAGCCGCCGCAGGGTGGGCTCCCCGAAGCGCCCCAGCCGGGTTCGAACGTCGTCCTTGTCCTCCGCGGTCAGGGTGGTGACGTCGGCGAGCCCGTCCAGCTCGGCGCTCGCGCGCTGCTCGTCCTCGGGCCGGATGAGCTCCAGTCGGCCGACCAGCACCCGCACCGTCTTCTCCGGCCGCGGGGTGACCGTCAAGGGAAGCGACCGGTCGGCCACGGGCCGGGGGAGGACGTAGAAGAGCCGGGTACCCTCCTCGAACCAGGAATCACCCCAGGTCGCGACCATGGCCGCGGCTTCCTGCGGATGGAGCCCGTGACGCACCAGCATGCGCTCGAGCTCGCTCTTGAGGACGGCCAGGTCCTGCCCCTGGCCGCGGGGCTCGATCGCGACGGGCCCTCGGCCCAGCTCCTGGACGGAATAGCCGACCTCGCCGTCGCGGCGCTCGAAGAGGATGACCTCGCGAACGCCCGCGGCGAGCGGCTGGACCACCACGCGACCGGCCTGGAGAGTGGCCCGGACCGAGAGCTCCAGGCTCCCCACGCCGCGATAGAAAAGGAACTTCTCCTCCTGCGGTCCGGCTTCGCCTTCGACGCGGAGCGGAGCGGCGTCCGTCTCCCGGGCCGCGTAGTAGTGGCTGCCCGAGCCGTCGTCGGGGAAGGCGGCAGACGCACCCGGCTGCACCTGCACCCCGTCCCAGCGGATGACCTCTCCGGAGATGGCCCCCCGCGGGTACCACTCGGTGAACCGTCCGTGCGGGAAGCGCACGGCCGCCGAGACCGACGTCGCTTCGTCCGCGTAGAAGTAGATCACCGGCGTCTCCAGACGGGCGGGGGCGGCGAGCCTCGCCTTCAGGTCTCGTTGCCGGCTTGGCCCAGGTTGTGGCCCGTCGCCCTCGGCACGGTAGACGAAGTCAGGCAGGTCCGCCGAGGCCGTGAACGGACGCCAGGTCACGGGCAGACCGTCGCTGTCGACCACCGAGGTGAAGGTCCCCCATTCGTGGACGACCAGATGGGTCCGCTCCTCGCTCGTCCGCCCGTCCTCGGGCCACGAGCCCAGGAGAACGGCAAGCGCGGCCGCCAGCCAGACCGTCCCCCTCGCGCCACGAGCCTTCATCCCGCCCTCGCTTTCTTCTGAAGCTTCTGTTGGCGGAAGGGGACCTCCCCGGGGAGGGTCCAGTCGCCCTCCAGTCGAAGCCGCCAGGCCTGGAGCATGCCGGGGCTGAGCTCCCGGATTCCCTCCCGCGTGACCCCGATCGGGGGCGGTCGCAGGGCGGCCATGCGCTCGTAGACCCGATCGCGCTCTGCCGCTCCGACGCGTGCGAGCAGGTGCCAGAGGGTGAGAGTGTCCCGGGGACGGGCCTCGAGGAGGACGCGCTCGAGCGCGTCGGCATCTCCGTCCTCCAGCCGAGTCAGCGCCCGCACCACCTCGGGCGCCGCATCCTGGAAGTACGGGAGCCCGGGCCCTCGGTCCCGACGCAACGGGCAGGCCGCTCCCGCGGGGACCAGCGTTTCCCGCCCGCTCCGCTCGAGGGCCACCCAGCCCTTCGTCACCCGGAGCCACCCCTCTCCCCGCCGATCCACCTCGAGCGTGTAGGTGCAGCCGAGATCCGCGGCCACCGCGGAGGGCGTCTCCACGAAGAAGAGCCGGGGGGGAGCGTCGACCTCTGCGTGGAGCACGCCCTCGGCCAGCCCCAGTCGGTGGTCCTCCGGCGTGGCGCGCAGGAGGCGCACCCGCGTGCGGGGGCCCACCTCCACCTGGCCGATGGTGCCGAGTCGGATTCGGGCCCGCGAGGTCTCGTCGGTTTCCAGCCATTGGCCCACGCGCAGTCGTCCGGTCGTGCCCATCGGCCGCGAGGCCAGTTGCGGTGAGCCCTGGAGCCGTGCCACCTCCCAGGATGCGCCCGGGGGAGCGATCGAGCGGAAGACCGAGAGCACGGCCAGCACGGCCGCGGCGGCAGCCACGAGCATGGCCAGCCCGCGTGGCCGATTCGGTCGCGCCCGCAGGCCCTCCGCGGGGAGACGGAGGGCGCGGTCGTGGCGAAGGGTGCCGAGGAGGCGTTCGAGATGTGCCACCTCCCGGTCGGGTTCGCCCGTCCCGCTCCAGAGGTAATCCTCGTTCATCGGCCCCCCTCCTGGAGCCGCTCCCGCAAGAGCCTCATCCCGCGGTGGAGGTTGACGCGCACCGAGGCGGGCGTGAGGCCGGTGCGGGCCGCGATCTCGGGCCCGGTCATGCCCTCGACCAGCCGCAAGGCCAGCGTCTCGCGATACGCCTCCGGCAGCGTGCGGAGGGCCGCGAGCACGGCCAGGGCTTCCGGGTCGACCGGGTTTTCGGCGGCCGCGTCTTCGGCGAGCTCGATGTGCTCCCGCCGCCTCCGCCGCTGGTCTGCGGCGCGGTTCCGCGCGATCGTGGCCAGCCACGGGCCGAAGGCGGCGGGGTCGCGCAGGCTGGAGAGCCGGGTGAGGGCGGTCAAGAAGACCTCCTGCACCAGGTCCTCCACTTCGTGAGGAGGGAGGCGGGACAGCAGTATCCCGTGCACCATCCGGCCGTAACGGTCGTAGAGCTCCCCGAAGGCCCGGCGGTCTCCCTCCCGAGCGGCACGGACGAGGAGGGACCCTTCCACTTCGTCGGCCACCGGCCGACGCTGCCCGATCGGGCCGGCCACGTCAAGAACATCCACGCCGCGAACCCCGCCTCTCCGTGGAAACAGAGTCCCCCTCCTGCAGTAAGAGACGCGGGGGCGGGCGGGAGTGTTAGCGGGCGGACCCGACCTTCAGGGAAGACCGGCCGAGGTCACTTGAAGCGCGCGGGGTCGATACCGTATTTGCGTACTGCGTAGCCGATGACGCGCTCGGTGGTGTCGAGCAGACGCGCGGCCTTGGCCCGGTTGCCCCGCGCGCTCTTGAGCGCGTCCAGGATCAGGTCCTTCTCGTGCGCGTCGAGGGCCTCCTTGAGGGACTGCCGGAGGAGCGTCCCCGAGACCTCGGCCGTCTGCAGGGTGGGGGGCAGGTGGTGGGCGTGGATGACGCCGCCGTCGCAGACGAGCACTGCGCGCTCCAGGCAGTTCTCCAGCTCGCGCACGTTGCCCGGCCAGTGGTAGCTCATGAGCATGTCGATGGCGCTGGTTGCGATGCGGCGCACGTCCTTGCCGTGGGCCCGCGCGTACTTCTCGACGAAGTGGTCGGCGAGGAGGGGGACGTCGGGCCGGCGCTCGCGCAGGGGGGGGAGGTAGATGCTGTAGACGTTCAGCCGGTAGTAGAGATCCTCGCGGAAGCTGCCGTCCTTCACCCCCGCCTCCAGGTCCTTGTTGGTGGCCGCCACCACACGCACGTTGACCTTGATGGGCTGCACGCCCCCCAGCCGCTCGAACTCCTTCTCCTGGAGCACGCGCAGCAGCTTCACCTGGGTGGCGGGCGAGATCTCGCCCACCTCGTCCAGGAAGAGCGTGCCCCCGTGGGCCAGCTCGAAGCGGCCTTTCTTGAGGGCGCGGGCGTCGGTGAAGGCGCCCGGCTCGTAGCCGAACAGCTCCGACTCGATCAGGCTCTCGGGGAGCGCCCCGCAGCTCACCTTGACGAAGGGCTTCTTGGCGCGGGGGGAGCTGTAGTGGAGGGCGTGGGCCACCAGCTCCTTGCCCGTGCCCGACTCCCCGCGCACGAGCACGGTGGTGCCGGTGGTCGCCACCTGCGCCACCTGCTCGTAGACCTGCTGCATGGCCCGGGAGCTGCCCACGATGTTGCGGATGTCGTAGCGCTCGCGCAGCTCCTGGCGGAGCTTGGTGTTCTCGTCCATGAGCCGCTGGCGCTCCGCCTCCACCAGGTTGTGGATGCGCACGCCCTGCCCGATCATCGAGCCCACGATCCCGAAGAACTTGGCCTCCTGCTCGTAGCTCCGGTCCTTGTGGTAGGGCAGGGCCACGCCCAGGGCCCCCACCGTGTCCTTGTCCGCCTTGATGGGGACGCAGACGAAGGACAGCTCCTCCTTGCCCGACTTCTTGAAGACCCCGCTCCGGTCGAGGAAGAGCGGCTCGCGGCTCACCCGCGGCACCACGATGGGCCGGCCGCTCTGCACCACCCGGCCCGTGATCCCCTCCCCCAGCCCGTAGCGGGCGTCGCCCCGGACCTTGCTCGCCCCCGAGGCCGCCACCACCGCGAGATCGCCCCCCGACTCGTCCTTGAGGGCGATGGCGGCGGAGAGGGTCCCGTGGCTCTCTTCCAGGATCTCGAGGATGCGCAGGAGCGCGGAGCGGAGGTTCAGGGTGGAGCCGAGGGTCTGGCTGACCTCGAGCAGGTCGGAGAGCGTGCGGGGGTCGGAGGCGGCGGCGGGGGCCATGGGGGGAAGGGCGGATTATGACAGGAGTGTCGCTCCTGCCCAACCGGACGACAGATTTGTGGGGCCGGCCCGACTCAGTCCGGAACGGACGAGACCGCGGCGGATCGGGCCTGGGTCAGGTACTTGAACCAGGCGCGGGCCATCACGTCGTAGCCCGCATCGTTGAGGTGCACGTCGTCCACGAAGTAGCGCGAGAGGTCGCCGCCCTGGGCCTTGAACTCGGCGTTCAGGTCGGCCACGAGAGCCCCCTGCTCGCGGGCCAGGTTCTTGATGAGCACGTTCATCTGGTCGATGTAGACGTTGCGGCTGGCGTTCCGCGCCGGGTTGGCGGGGGGAAGCGTGCCGAGGACGGGCAAGGTGCGCACGTCTTTCGTCTCCTCGACGATGGTGCGCAGGGAGTCGATCGTGTAGCAGGCGGCGGGAGGCGCGCTCTGGCACTGCTGGTCGTTCCAGTCGTTGGTGCCGTAGAGGATCAGGTTGTAGGCGGGCCGGTTCCGGTTGAGGCTGCCCGGGATGCGGGCCGCGCCCACGGTGCTGAAGGTTCCGTCCTTGCCTTGGTCGATGACCTCCGCCCGGCCCAGGTGCGCGGCCAGGAGGTTCTGCAGTCGGATCCGGTAGCCGTTGCCGTCGTTCGAGCCCACCCCGACAGTCAGGCTGTCCCCGAAGGCCATGTACACGTTGGGGTGGTTGGTGCCGATGGGGAGCTGCACGGGGAAACGGATCTCGGCGGTCGACTCCGGCACCTGGACGGAGATGGGGGAGGCGGGCACGAAGAAGACGGGGAGCGTCTCCGTGCGGATCGCGACCTGCTGCGCTCCGGGAGCGACGCCGCTCACCACCGCCTGACCCGTCCCCATGGCCGAGCGCGCAGACGCGCTCCCCACCACCACCTCCACCTGGGGGAGGCGCACCGCCTCATTGCCGTCGAGCTGGCCGTTGGCGTTCTCGTCGTAGAACACGGTGGCGGTCACGGAGTAGCTGGGACCCGGAGGAGTCGAAGGTCCCCCGGGCGTGCCCCCGCCCCCGCAGGCGGACAGCCCCAGGGCAAAGCCGGACAGAATGAGGGCGAATGTGCGGGTCGTCACAAACAAAGGATTTTAGCACGAGGGGCGTCACGAAGGCTCGGCGGGAGCGACGACGTCGGCCACAGCCCGCCGGCGCGCACGCCTGACTACTGGGGTGGCTCCACCCTTTCCTTCGTGTCCGCTTCGAACCGCCGGTAGTGGCCGTAGAGGACGGTCATTCGGACGCGGAATCCCTTGAGGGGCATGAACCGCCCCTTGGCCACCGCCTCCAGTCGGGCGGGCAGCCAGAGCCCTTCCTCGATCCGGTCGAAGCGCAGGTCGAGGGACAGGGCTTCGAGCGTGGGCCCCAGCCCCCAGGCGAAGCCCACGCCTTCCGTGTTGCGCATCACGGCCCGCACGAGCTCCCGCTCCCCCTCGTCCACCCAGATGCGGCCGGCCAGCACGCGGAGGAGGCGGTCCCCCTCCAGCTTGCGCTCGCCCGGCTGGGCCACGAAGTCGAAGACGAGTGTCCTCCGCTCGTCCAGCTCCTCGCGGCCCACCGTGTGGAAGTCGTAGCGCTCCAGCACCTCGGAGAGGCGCACCTCCGGCTCCGCCGCGGCGCTCCCGTTGGCGATCGAGTCGACCCTTTCCTTGACCCGCCTCTCCTCGCGTGCCCGCTCGTCCCCTGGAATCGGCCGCCCGTCCTCGGCCACCTTCTTGCGCACGGGCCGCCCTTTCACGAAGAAGACCTCGTAGCGGGCGGTGTGCACGCCCTGCCGCCGGCCGTCGTCGTCGAGCTCCTCCCGCACCTCGGTCACGTCGTAGGTGTAGCGGTTCACCGCTTCCTCGCGCCGGCGTTGGCCCTCCACCAGCCCGCGGACGTAGGTGTTGCCTTCGGGCAGCGGGTCCGCGGCGAGCAGGGCGAGGAGGACGACGGACGCCATCAGAACGGGATGCCGATCCGCCCGTAGAACTGCGTGCCCGTCGGCTGCCCGGGAACGGTGTCGAGCGGCCAGACCGCGTCCACCCGGACGAAGAAGGCCGAGCCGCGGGCCGGCCAGCGCAGGCTGACCCCGAGAGAGCTCCGCCAGCGCTCGGCCGGGTTGGTCCCCTCGCCCCAGGTCCGCCCTCCCTCGTAGAAAGGGATGATCGAGGGCAGGGCGTGCCCGAGAACATAAGCCGGCTCCACCGTGAAGAGGGCCATCTCCTCGCCGTCGAACTGCTTCACCTCGTAGCCGCGCAGCGTGCCCGCTCCCCCAAGGTAGAAGCGCTTGAAGGAGGGTGGCGTCCCCTCGGTGACGCCGCCCACGAAGCGCGTGTCGAGGATGAAATGCGATCCCCGCTCATGATGGGTGCGCACGTTGCCGATGAGGCGGGTGAAGTCGTAGTCGCTCCCCCAGCTCAGCCGGGAGACCTCGAGCGTCGCCTCCACGCGCACGGCCTCGGGCTTGGTCACGCCCAGCTGGTAGAGGTTGCGCTGGACGAAGGAGTTTCTCTTGGCCTTCTGGGTGGGGAAGAGCGCGCCGCGCGAGGCCCAGCCCGCGGCCAGCACCAGCGAGCGCATGCGGCCCTCCTCGATTGCGGGATTGGGCCGCGGCTCCTTGTGGCCGAAGAGGCTGTCGTCCGTGACCACGGGCAGGCTCGTGTAGTAGTCGAGGCGGAAGGACGCCCCGAGCTCGAGGCCGGGCCGGACGTTGAGGAACCCGAAAAGGTAGTGCCCGATGCGCCGGTAGTAGTCGCTCGTGCTCTGGGTGTTGATGATCCCGCCCGTGCCTTCCTCGAGCCCCCGCTTGTGCCAGGTGTCGTCGGTGTCGGTGAGATCGTGATACTCGTACCCGAGCGCCACCTTCTGGCCGCCCACCGAGCGCGCGGCCCCAAGGGCGTAGCGGAGCTTCTGGGAGCTGATTCCCCAGGAGCCGAGGGCCCACACCCGCAGGTGATCGTAGGTCGTGGTGTCGTGGATCGTCGCGTCGGCGATGAGGCCGGGCGAGAAGCCGTCCACGCGGTTGTAGCGTCCCGCCGCCCGCGGGCCCGCGGGCTTGATCCCGGCGTGGAAGGGGATCCGGCGCACGCGCAGCACCACCCGGGCGCCCTCGCTCGTGCGCTCGACCGTGTAGGGAGGATCGCCGTCCGGACGGAGCGCGCCCTCGGAGGCGCGCTCGATGCGGGCGAGGGCGTCCCAGATCTGGCTCTGCTCCAGCACCCGGCCGGGGGTGAGGTCCGCCGCGCGCACCGCCCGCTGCGCCGATCGGCCGAGGACGCCTTCGACGACCACCTCCGCGAGGCGCCCCTCGTCGACGGTCACCGTGAGCTTTTCCCCCTCGAATCCGGCGGTGACGGACGCGCCCAGGTAGCCATCGAGGTGGTAGCGCGACTCGAGCCGCGCCGCGAGCGCGGCCGGGCTCGCCCGCAGAGGCTGGCCCTCCTGCTGACGGAGGATGCGGAGAACGTCCTCGCGGTCGTAGACGGAGGCGCCCGCGATCGCGATCTCGCGGACGGGCTCCGGGGCCGGCGCCTCCGCGGATGCCGTGGCCTGGAGCAGCAGAGCCAGGAAGGGGGCGGCGGTCAATGTGATGCTCAGCGGGCCTTGCGGGGCCGCCGGGCCAGCTCCACCGGCGGCGAGGGGTCGAGGAACCGGACCCCCACGTCGTAGTTCGGCGAATCGTCTCCCCCGGCCCGCTCCACCCTCACCACCTCGGCGCGCACGCCCTGGGAAGGCGCCTCCGGCGTGCGGATCAGGAGGCTCACTGCGCTCCCCACCGGCACCGGGTCGCGGAGGTTCACGAGCAGGCCACCCTCCGACCAGTTCTTGGCCCGGGCCGCGGCGCGCCGTCCCGAGGCGCCCACCGTCACCGGATTGGTGGCGGGGACGCGCAGATGGCGTCGGCGCTCGCCGCGAACGAGCGTGATCCGGTTCTTTCCCGCCGCCTTCGCCCGGTAGAGGGCCTCGTCCGCGCGCACGATGAGGTCGGCGGGCGTGCCCGCGTCGTCGGGATAGACCGCGATTCCCCCGGAGATCGTGATCCGGGGGAGGGGGCGGCCGCGACGGAAGCGCTCCTCGATGCGCTCGCGCACGCGCTCCGCCACCACGTAGGCCCCGGTGGGGGAGGTATCGGGCAGGATCACCGCGAACTCCTCCCCCCCGTAGCGGGCCGCGAGGTCGATCTCGCGCACGGTCTCGCGCAGAAGGGCCGCCGTCTTGGTGAGGACCCGATCGCCCTCCACGTGCCCGTGGCTGTCGTTGAGCTGCTTGAAGTCGTCGAGATCGAGGAGAAGGACCGCGGTCCTTATCTCGTGGCGCTTGCTGCGGAGGATCTCCTGGCGGAGCGACGAGAGGAAGTAGCTGTGGTTGAAAAGGCCGGTGAGCCCGTCGGTGATCGCGGAGCGCTCGGTGCGCTCGTAGACCGACATCTCGATGATCTTGGGGCTCTTCAGCTCGCGGCTCACGTTCAGGAAGTAGTCGAGGATGGCGACCCGCAGCCCGGGGTCGCGGCCGAGCTCGCCGCGCAGGTGCTCGCGATGGACAACGATGCGCTTCCAGTGACGGCCCGCCTCCGCTTCCGAGAAGCTGAGGTGGGTGAGGATGTGGAGGATCGAGGAGTAGAGGGGGTCGCCCTTGGCCTTGCGTCGCTCGAGGTCCTCGAGCAGCTTCTCCTCGTGGGGGGCCGCTGCCTCCAGGAGCTGGAGCAGGGACTGCCGGAGGCTCAGGAACTCCGGAGGGCTCTTGGCAGGCGCCATCTGGCTCTTAGATCCGAGGGCAGGAACGGCGCCAGACTGTATGATAGGCCCTGCCAATTGTCCAGCCGCGTCCCCCGAATCCGGAGTTCCCTTGAGCCTCCTTCCTCTCGCCCTGCTGCTGCTCGCGCCCTCGCGGCCGGGCGAGGTCTACTTCGAGCAGCGAACGTTCGTGCGCGAAGAGGGCGGGGAGCAGAGCCCGGGCGTGCTCACGCGCGTCTGGTTCGCGGGGAGCCGGATGCGCATGGAGGCGGGCGACGTGCCCGGGGGGCCGGCGCTCCTCCTCCGCCTCGACCGTGGCCAGGCCTTCCGGCTGGACCCGGAGCGCAAGGTCGCCCTCGAGATCGACCCCGCGCGCCTGCGCGCGCGCGCGCACCAGGACGCCTCGGTGGCCGGCGACCTCATGGGCGGATCGGAGGAGGGAAGCGCGCGCACCTCCGCGCTGCCCGCGGGCAAGACCGTGGCCGGTTACGCCTGCCGCGGCTTCCGCATCCGCGCACCCTCGCTGGTCATGGACGTGTTCGTGACCGACGCCCTCCCCCTGACCGTGGACGCCTTCGCGGACTTCCTGGAGTGGTCGGGAGCCAGCCAGTCCCTGGGCGGGCTGCTCGTGGAGATCCGCCGCCTTCCCGGATTCCCGTTGGAGACGCGCTCACGAGTGACGGTGGTGGGGCAGGTGCGGGAGACGGTGTCCACCGTGACCAAGGTGAAGGTCGGTCCTCAGGCCCCCGCCATTTTCGAGGTGCCGTCCGGCTACCGCATCGAGAAGGAAGCGCACAACCAGGAGGAATGAATGGGAATGGGAATCCTGCTGCGGATCATATTCAACGCGATCGGGCTGCTCGCCACCACGGTCGTGCCGGGGATCGTGTTCACGGGGAACTGGCTACAGCTCCTCCTGGGCGGCGCGATCTTCGGCCTGTTCAACCTCATCGTGCGGCCGCTCGCGATGCTCCTCTCCCTGCCTGCGCTCATCCTCACCCTGGGCCTGTTCTACTTCGTCCTGAACGGCTTCCTGCTCTGGCTCGCCCAGTTCGTGGTGCCCGGCTACGTGGTGCACGGCCTCCTGCCCGGAATACTGGGCAGCCTCGTGCTCATGGTCGTGAACTGGGTGCTCCACGGCCTCTTCGGCCGCGGGAACTAGAGAACTAGAGAAGTCTACTTGCCCGCGCCCATGGCCTTGAGGCTGCCGAGCCCCGCGTCGTAGATGCCTTCGACCACGGAGCGGGCCGACGCCTCATCGGCCCCCGGGGCCGCATTGAAGGTGCTGCTCCATTCCACGATGGATCCGCCACCGGGCCCCGCGACGACGGCGAGGGTGGCGGCGTAGGACGCGATGGGGAGCGGCGATTCCAGGATCTTGTAGCTGTAGCTGCGCTTCTTCGCATCGTAGCTCGTCAGCTCCTCGCTGATGCGGGCGCCGTCGCGAAGCGTCAGCACGCGCACTGCGCCGGGGCGGTTGGTCGTGCCTTTGGTGATCTGGCACTTGGCGATCGCCGGATGCCACTTCTCGATCGCGCAATAGTCCGCGATCACCGACCACGTGGCGTCGGGCGATCCCGCGAGGCTGAGGGTCTTCTTGACGCTCAGGTCACCGGCGAGGGCTCCCACTCCGACCACGCTCAGCACCACTGCGGCGACGGGTGTACGCAGGACGGTTCTTGTCATGGGCGACAGCCTCCTCGTTGGCGCGGATTGTACCCGGAGAACGACGGGCTCGCCGTTTGACGAGCTCCGTCGCGGGTCCCGTTCAGCCGCCAACCCGGGTCGCGATCGCCTCCGCGATCTCGGTCGTGCCCGCGGTGCCGCCGAGGTCGCGGGTGAGCTTCTTGCCTTCCGCGAGCACCGCGTGGACGGCGGCCCGCACCCGCCGGGCCGCGTCCTCCTCGCCGAGGTGGTCGAGCATCATGGCCGCCGAGAGGATGAGGGCCATGGGGTTCGCGAGGTTCTTGCCCGCGATGTCGGGGGCGCTGCCGTGCACGGCCTCGAAGACCGCGACCGTCTCGCCGATGTTGGCGCCGGGGGCCATGCCCAGGCCGCCGATGAAGCCCGCGCAGAGGTCGGACACGATGTCGCCGTAGAGGTTCTCGAGCAGCAGGATGTCGAAGCGCGTGGGGTCGAGCACGAGCTGCATGCAGGCGTTGTCCACGATCATCTCGTCGTACGTGATCTCGGGGTAGTCGCTTGGCCACCGCGCGGCAGCAGTCGAGGAAGAGCCCGTCCGAGAGCTTCATGATGTTGGCCTTGTGGACGGCGGTCACCCGCTTGCGCCCGTGGGTCCGCGCGTAGTCGAAGGCGAAGCGGGCGATGCGGGTGGAGGCCTTCTCGGTGATGATCTTGAGCGACTCCACCACTCCCGGGACCACCACGTGCTCGAGGCCGCTGTAGAGGTCCTCGGTGTTCTCGCGCACCACGACGAGGTCGACGTCCGTCGTAGCGGCTCTTGACCCCGGGCAGCGTCTTCACCGGGCGCAGGTTCGCGTAGAGGTCGAGCGGCTTCCGGAGCTCGACGTTGACCGAGCGATGGCCGGTGCCCACCGGCGTCTCGGTGGGGCCCTTGAGGGCGACCTTGTTCCGGCGGACGGACTCCAGCACCCGCGGCGGCAGCGCGCGTGCCGTGCTCGCCGATGCGCCGAGGCGCCCGCGATCTCGGTCTCCCACTGCGAAGTCGAGCCCGGTGGCGGTGAGCACGCGCACCGCGGCCGCCGACCACCTCGGGGCCGATGCCGTCGCCGGGGATGAGGGTGATGGTGTAGGTCATGCGGGACTCCGTCAGCGCGGCGAGGCTCGCGGCCACGAGGTGGAGCACCTCGCGGACGTTGCGCGCCCGCTTCAGGATGTCGGCGTCCTCGGGTCGCACCTTCCCGCGGGACACCAGGGTCGTCTGCGGATCCAGGCGAGCAGGCCGTCCCAGTAGTCGTCGTCGCCGACCAGGATCACGGGGAAGGGCTTGACCTTCCTGCGTCTGGATGAGGGTCACGGCCTCGAACATCTCGTCGAGGGTGCCGAAGCCACCGGGCAGGATGACGAAGGCCTGGCTGTACTTCACGAACATGACCTTGCGCACGAAGAAGTAGCGGAAGGAGAGGGTGGTGGTGAGGTAGGGGTTGGGCTTGTCGGCTCGTGGGGCAGCTCGATCGCGAGGCCCACCGACTCGCCGCCCGGCCTCGAGCGCGCCCTTGTTGGCGGCCTCCATGTCGCCGGGGCCGCCGCCGGTGATGACCGTGTAGCCGGCCTGGGCCAGGGCGCGCCCCATCTCCTCGGCCCGCGTCGTAGTCCGGGCTGCCCGGGCCGCGCTCCGGGCCGAGCCGAAGACCGTGACCCCGCTCGGGACGGCGGGAGAGCGTCTCGAAGCCGTCGACGAACTCCGCCATGATGCGGAAGATCCGCCAGGTGTCCTGGGTCGCGCTCTCTTCCGTCTGCAAGCCTCGCTCCATGAAGGGCTTGCCATGATAGGTCATCGGACCGCCGCCGATCAAACGGGGGGAACCCCGGCGGCCCGCGGGGCGTTATCGAGGCGGGATGATACGGGCAGGAGAGGCAGGCGCAACCCACGGGGATGGACGAGGCGCAGCGTGCCAAGTCTCGCTCCGTCCAGACCAACATCCAGTCCACGTCCTCTTCAGACCTCGTTGAGGCGTGAAGAAGCAGCGCCGAACGCGCCCAGTACGACAGGTTCCGACGTCTACCCATACGCCCTCGACAGCGCTCGAGACGAGAGCAGTAAGGCGATCGGGAGATGCAGAAGGTGGTCGGCAGCGAGTTCGGGATCGGGTACGTGGATGCGGTGTCCTACAGATCGAGTGGCGGAAGTCCCGCGGCGTCGGGCTGCGTCAGGTTCGCCATCGACGAGTGTGCCAACAGCGGCGAAGTCGGCGTGGCGCATGACCGCGACGGCATGATCACCGCGTCAGCTGTCATCGACCCTGGACTCGTCGAAGCCGCAGCAACCGAGGTCCTGCTCACATCGGACCGTCCACCGGCATCTTCCGCGGGACGGAGGCCACCTTGAGCTGCAGTACAGGGACGCGTTACAAGGTGGACGATGACGGGCTCGGTCGCGAAGGTGTCGACGATGGCGGCGGCCGCCGTGCTCCTGGGGGGCTGCTTCGTGGAGATCGACCGCGTGGACGACCCTCGTCCGGCCTTCGCCCGCGCGCGGGCGGAGGCCGCCCGGATCCAGGGGCGTCCGGGTCCCGCCCATCACGTGAACGCGGTCGTCTACGATGAGAGCGAGAAGAAGCTCGTGCGGGTGAGCGTGCCCCTGTGGCTCGTGCGGAAGATCGACAAGCACGGCGAGATCGACCTGGGCGACGAAGCCGAAGGCCTCGCCGAAGGGGTGCGGCCGCACCTGCGCCTGGAGGACATCGAGAAGGCGGGCCTGGGAATCCTCGTCGAGGTGGAGGAAGACGGCGGCGACCAGGTCCTCGTCTGGCTGAGCTAGGAGGCCCGGCTCTCCGCCGGGCACGTGTGGTCCAATGAAGAGGCCGGAGCAAGGAGGAGCGGCCGAGAGATGGAGCCGCCGCAGCGGACCGAGGCGACCTCCGACCGGCAGCTCCTGGTGCGGCTCGCGGGAGGCGACCGGGACGCGCTCGGCCCCCTCATGGCCCGGCACTACCAGCGCCTCTACCGCATCGCGCTTTCCTATCTCCGCAATCCCGACGACGCGCTCGACGCGGTGCAGGAGACTTTCGTGAAGGCCTTTCAACACGCCGGGCGCTGGGACGGCAGCTCGGAGGCCGGCCCCTGGCTCACCCGGATCGCGGTCAACCAGTCGATCGACCGCTACCGCCGGGTGCGGCGACGGCGCGCCACCTTCGCCCCCTGGGAGGAGACCGACCACGACGAGACGAAGACGGCCGAGGGGCCGTCTCCCGAGCAGCGGGTGGCCGGGCAGGAGGTCGGCCGGCGCATCGCGGGCGCCCTCGGCGCGCTGCCGGAGCGGCAGCGTGCGGTCTTCGTCCTGCGCCACTACGAGGAGATGAGCCTGGAGGAGATCGCGCAGAGCCTGGGGATGAGCCTGGGCACGGTCAAGAGCAGCCTCCACCGCGCCGTGCACCGGCTGCGGCGAGCGGCTGCAGGGGCTCCGGCCATGACTTTCTTCGCGCACCGGCGGGCGCGGCGGCGGCTGGCCCTGCTCGTGTACGACGCGCTCGACGCGGGGGAGCGCGAGGACACGCTCCGTCACCTGGAGGCTTGTCCGCGTTGCGCGCAGGAGCGGGCAGAGCTCGAGGAGCTGCGCGCCGGTCTCCTCCTGGATCCCCTGCGGGGTGCTCTGCCGCCGGTGCCCGTCGAGTTCCTGGCGACGCGGGTCCGGGCGCGCCTCGACGAGATCCGGGACCGGCGGCGGCCGGCGGGCGCGCGCCGGCTCGCGGCCTGGGCGTTGGTCGCGGTGGCCGGGGCGAGCGCCGTCGTGCTTCTCCCCCGCCTGCTCCCTCCGCGCCCCGCCCGCGTGGTGGCGGAGACGCCCGAGGTCTCCGCGGACGCGCTCCTCCGCCTGGAGCGCACGGTGTCACGCGAGCAGACCGCGCGCTACCTGAGCGAGGCGGGGGACGTCCTGGTGAGCGTGGCCGCCGCCCACGACGACTGCGACAAGCGCGAGGGGCGGGTGGAGGTGGGGGAGGCTTCGGCCCGCAGCCGCGATCTCCTGGCCCGGCGGGCCCTGCTCGTGGAGCGGGACCGCGACGAGGTGGCGAGCGCTCTCCCCGTGCTCGACGACGTGGAGCACGCGCTGCGAGAGGTGGCGGCACTTCCCTCCTGCGTGCGCGCGGCGGACGTCGAGCGCTTCCGCGATCGGGTCGAGCGGCGACAGCTCTTGATGAAGATCCGCCTCATGACCCGGGAGCTCGAGGGATGAAGCGCCTCGCCCTCCTGTCGCTGGTCCTGCTCGCCGGCGCCTCCATCGCGTACGGAGCGACGGACACGCTCCGCAGCGCCAAGGAGCTCTTCTTCGACCGCAAGTACCTGGAAGCGCGCCAGGCCTGGCAGGCGGTGAGCCGCCAGGGCGGTCCCGATGCCGTGGCCGCGAGCTACTGGATCGCGCGCTGCAGCGAGAGCCTGGGCGAGTACGAGCGGGCGCTCGGCGAGTACGGCTCGTTCCTGGCTGGACATCCCACCGACCGGACGCTCGCGGAAGAGGCGCGCACGAGCCGGGTGGGCCTGGCCACCCGCCTCTACAAGGCAGGAGAGAAGCAGCACCTTACCATCTTGACCGAGGCCCTCACGGATCCCGCCAAGACGGTCAGGTACTTCGCGGCCCTCCAGCTCTCGACGGTCGGGCCCGCGGGCCGCCCCGCGGTGCCCGTCTTGAAGAAGATCGTGGCGGAGGAGAAGGACGAGGACCTCGTGGAGCGGGCCAAGATCGCCCTGCTGCGGCTGGATCCCGCGGCCCTGGGCGCCGCCTCCTTGCCCCCGCCCTCGGGAGCCCACCGAGCCGCGGGATGGATCCGTGTGCGCATCTACGAGAAGGGCGCGGTGAAGCCCAAGGTCTCCGTCAACCTGCCGGTGGCGCTGGCGGAGATGGTCTTCAAGAGCCTGCCCAACGACGTGCGCGACGAGCTGCGGCTCAAGGGGTACGACGCCGACAACTTCTGGGACCGCCTCCGCAAGCTCGGGCCCTCCGAGATCATCAGCATCGAGGGGGACGACGGCGAGCGGGTCCAGATCTGGCTGGAATAAGGAGGAGAGATGAGGGGCAGCGGGTGGGCGGTGGCGGTACTCGTGCTGGCGCCGGTGGTCTCCTTCGCGGGCTCCGCCGAGGACGACCTCGCGGTGGTGAAGAAGGCGGTGGCGCAGAGCGCGCCCGCGACGGAGAAGTCGGACTCGGCGGAAAGGGCGCCGACTGTGGCTCAAGCCGACAAGATACGCTGGCTGAAGATCCGGGTCTCCGAGAAGACGGGGAAGAAGGTGTCGATCAACGTTCCCCTTTCGTTCGCCCGCGCATTGGGGGAGGATTGGCCCGTGAACATCGGCTGCCGGAAGAACGGACGGAGCCGGGTGACGCTGGGGGAGATCCTGCGCAGCCTGGAGGAGGGCCAGGACATCGTGCAGGTCGACTCCGACGACGCGACGGTACGGGTCTGGGTGGAGTGAGGGGGGGACAGCGGTGTCCTCCCTGGTCTGCGCGGAGCCGAAGAGTCGTGCCGCCAAGCCGTTGACCCACCGACGTGAAGGGCTGGAACGATGCTTGCTTGGGATACTGTCGACGTTTGGGTGGGAGGTGTGTCCATGAAGGTTCGCACGATGCTGGGCGCTCTGGCCCTGGCGGCGGTGCTGGGCGCACCGGGCGTGAGTGAAGCCGGGGACGGGCGCTCCGGGCATGACGGGCGCCGATACTCCGGTCACGGGTCCTACCGCGGCAACGCTTACCACGGCAACGCCTACCGGGGAGGCTCCTACGGCGGGGCCTACTACCGGGGGAACAACTACCACGGGAACAACTACGGCGGGAGCTACTACCGCGGGGGCTCGAATTACTATCGGGGGAGCTCGTACCGCGGCTACTACGGCCCGTACCGTGGCTACTACGGGTACTCGGCCCCTCGCTACTACCGGTCTTACCGCCCGTACGGGTACGGCTACCCGTACGGTTATGCCTACGCGCCGCCGTACTACGGGTACTACCCGTACTACAGCCCCTACGCTTACGCGCCGGGCTTCTCGGTCGGCATCCCCGGCTTCTCGTTCTCCCTGAGCTTCTAGGCGCGGCCTAGCCCGGGCCGGTGGTGGGGGCGTAGTAGCCGAGCTTGTGGCGGACCTGCAGGTCCGTGCGGTCGGGTACCCGCACCACGATCCGCCGCCATTTGCCGTCCCGGCGGCGGTTCGAAGAGACGTAGCCCATGCTGTACTGGGTGCGCAGCTCCTCCGCGATCTGCTCGTAGACGGCATCCAGCTCGGTGAGCGAGTTCGGGAAGAAGACGTGGCCCCCGGTGTCGCGGGTGAGGGCGGTGAGGATGTACTCGGCCTGGCTGAAGGCGAGCCGCGAGCGGTCCTGGGACCGGTTGGGACGCAGGCTGATCGCGTAGATGTTGATCTCGGTCTTGCGCGCCAGCTCCAGGACCTGCTCGTCGCTCACGAGAGAGGCGGTGTCCTCGCCGTCGGAGAGCAGTACCACCGCTCGCCGGCGCAGCTCGCCCGCCTTCTTCTGCTTGTTCAGCTCCTTGAGCGTGATGTAGAGCGCGTTGTGGAGGGCGGTGGGCCCCGCGGCCTGGGTGCGGTTGATGGCGGTCTCGAGGGCGGGAACGTCGTTCGTGTAGTCCTGCAGCACGTTGGAGCGGTCGTTGAACGACATCACCATGGCCGTATCCTGCGGCCGCAGGGTCCGCACGAAGCGGATGGCCGCGGCCCGGGCCACCGGCAGCTTCTCTTCCATGGAGGCGGAGGTGTCGATCAGGACGGCGAGCGAGATGGGAAGGTTCTCGTGGGTGAAGAGCGACAGCTCCTGGCGGATGCCGTCCTCGAAAACCGCGAAGTCCTTCTGGACGAGGTCGGTCACGTAGTTGTTCCGCCCGTCGGTCACGGAGAGGTTCAGGTTGATGACCTCGATCCCCACCTCGAAGGTGGGGGGCTGAGCCGGAGCCTGGGCGCGGACCGCAGCCGTTCCCGGAAGGCCGAGAAGCAGCGCGAGGGCGAGCACGCCTCGGCGCACGATCACGAACCCTTGTTCTGGCTGGGTCCGAGACGCACCTTCACGCCGGGGCGAGCGATCTTCACCTCCAGCTTGCGGCTCTTGAGGCCGGGCAGGGTGGCGTAGCTGAGCCGGTACTGGCCGCGCAGGAACGCGGTCATCTTCTTCAGGGCGCTGTCGATGGCGAGCGACGAGAGCACGGTCTCGTGCAGGCCGCCCGTCTTCTGCGCGAGCTCGTTGAAGACGTACTCGTAGAGGCTCCGGTTGTCGGCCCCCACGTCTCCCTCGTTGATCTGCAGCGCGAGCACGTGCTCCACGTTCTTCTGCACGTCCTCCACCACCTGGTAGCGGCTGCGGCTGCTGAACTCGATCCCGATCGCGCTCACCGCCGCCACCACGGCGCGCTCGGCCTCCTTCTTCTTGAGCTCGGCCGAGGCCTCGGAAAGCGCGTCCAGCATCGTGTTGCCGCCCTGGGGGGCGACGCGGGCCAGGGCCCGGATGGCCTCGTTCGGATCGCTCGTGTAATCCACGAGCTTGGTGGGCCGGTCGCCGGTGGTCCAGAGCGAGTACTGCGTCTCCGCGGGCAGCCGGCGCATGAAGCCGGTGAGCGCTTCCAGCAGGTTCAGGCGGAAGAAGGAGCTCGTGGCCTCGCTGGAGTCGACGAGCAGGGCGAGGGTGAGGGGTCGGCGGTCGAGCTGCAAGGCGGTGATGCTGCGGGCGAGGCCGTTCTCGAGGAGGGCGACGTCGTTGGGCTCGAGGCCCTCCACGGGCTCGCCTTTCTCGTCCGTGACCACCACGGAGACCGAGCGGACCTCGGCCGGCTCGCGTTCCGCGGGGGTGGCGGCCTGGAGAAGAAGAAGGAGAGAGGATTGTTGTCGCGGTCATAGGTCCCGGGTTTGCGTGCCCCCGAACGCCTTTCTAATATGCACTATAGGTTCCGCGCTCCCGCCACGTCAACGGACTGGAGGCTGCCCTGGCCCGTGCCGCCGTCCTCACCGTCAGCGATTCCGTCGCGCGCGGCGTACGCGACGACGTTTCGGGGCGCGAGGCCGTGCGTCTGCTGCGCGAGGCCGGCCACGAGGTGGAGGCGGCGGTGGTGCCCGACGAGCGTCCCCAGATCGTCTCCCGCGTGCGGGAGCTGGCGTCGCGCTCGTCCCTCCTGATCACGACCGGAGGAACGGGCTTCGGTCCGCGCGACGTCACCCCCGAGGCCACCGCCGAGCTGCTGGAGCGAGAAGCCCCGGGCCTGGCCGAGGCGCTGCGGGCCCACGGCTTGCGGAAGACGCCGCTCGCCGCCCTGTCGCGCGGACGCGCCGGTGTCGTCGGCTCCTGCCTTGTCGTGAACCTTCCCGGCAGCCCCGGGGGCGTGCGCGACGGGATGGAAGCGCTCCTGCCCCTGCTGCCCCACGTGCTCGATCTCCTCGCCGGCAAGACCGGGCACTAGCCGGCCGCGTCCGCTATCGCGGAGCCGGGCGCCGCGGGAGGCACCACCGCGGGTTGTGAGTTGTGACAGTCGAGAAACCGTCACAAGCCCAGCGGGGAGGAGCCTCTGCCGGACTCGTAATGCGCCTGCGCCCTTTGCGCGTGATCGAGCTCCCGATGAGCAAGAAACGGCATTCCATCGACCCGACGGCCTCCCTTACGGGCCATTCCGTCACGAAAATCCTTGACAGCGTGCGCAGAGCGGGACAAGACTTCACGCACCCACAATTGAGTCGGATGTTTGTCGCCGCGGCAGCGGGCCGCGGCGAAGAAACGCTGGAGTAGACGATGCGACCGTTCCCGCGTCTGGCTGCTTCTCTCCTTCTCTTGATGACGCCGCCGCTCGCCGCCGAGGCCCAGGAGGAGGCCGAGGAGCTGACGTCGGACGAACCGAAGCCCGTGCAGGAATACGTATACGCGGGCTCGCGGCTCCTGGCCGTCGTCCCTCCCCCCGTGCGAAAGAGACGGTACGGGCTCTCCCTTCCCGCGGCGCCACTCGTCGTCTCCGAAAAGGTCTGGCAGGTCAAGATCCCGGTGAAGCTGATCGACCCCGCGGGCGGCTCCACCTCCCATGAGGTCCGGGTCGAATACGCAACGGTAGCGGGCACCGCCGAGGCGGGATCGGACTTCACGCCCGCGTCCGGTGTTCTCGTCTTCCCCGCCGGCTGCGCGAACGGCACTACGAAAGAGATCGTTGTGCCCATCTTGAACGATTGGACGGGCGAGCCCGACGAGACGTTCAGCGTCACCCTTGCCAATCCAGTAGGGGCCGCCATCGACTTGCCTCTGGTCCAGACGGTCCTGGTCGTCGACGACGACCCCCCGGCCGACGCCCCGAGCGAGGAGCCGTGACGAAAGCGACCACGTTGTTCGCGGCCCTGGTCGCCCTCGCCTTCGCTGCCCGCCCGGCACGGGGCCAGGAGGAGGAGGTCGGCGTCAACGACGGCGCGACGCCACTGGCCCTCGAGCCGGGGGCCCCGGCCGGCGCTTTCGCCCTGAGCGGCTTCGAAACCGTCAATCTTTTCAACGGGAACCTGAACTTCCGCCTGCCGTTGCTCACAGTATCGGGCCGGGGCGAAGCCGGCACTACGCTCACCCTGCCCATCGAGCGCCGCTGGAGCATCCGGAAGACCTCGCACCACGACAGCAATCCCACGTATCGAGTCGACGAGAACTCCTGGTCTCCGCTCAACCCCGGCTACGGCCCCGGGATCCTCGCCATCCGCTACGCCGTCCAGGATGTCATCAGGAACGGCCAGAACCAGATCACGCACCAGGTGTCGCTCACGCGCCTCACGTTCATCGGGCCCGACGGCACGGAGACCGAGTTCCGCGACCAGGCCCTCGGAGGCGCGCCCAAGACCTGGCATCACGGCCAACCGCCCATCAACCGCGGGACCGTATTCACGTCGACCGACGGAAGCGCCGCCACGTTCCTTTCGGACACGGACATCCTCGACGTGGTGGGCTCGAGCAGCAGCGGCAAGGCCCACCAGGGCCGGCTGATCTTCCGCGATGGAACCGAGTACCGGGTCGGCAACGGGCAGGTGAAGGGGAGAGGCCTCGTCCATTCGATCCGCGACCGGAACGGGAATCGCATGTCCTTTCTCTACGACCTCCAGAACCGCCTTTCGGAGATCACCGACTCGCTCGACCGCAAGGTCAAGGTGGCCTACCCGGCCAACGACACGGACGTCATCACCTACTACGGATTCCGGGGCGACGGTGGCCAGAACGGCCAGCGCACCATCGTGGTGTTCCGGGCTCCCTTGCACGAGCTGCTGTCCGAGGGAACCGTCCAGACGAATCAGGCCCTCTTCGGGGATATCGGCGGCGGCCTTTTGCTGCCCAACCAGCCCTTCGACCCCGCAGTCGTGGCGTGGGTGGAGCTGCCGAACGGCACGAAGTACGACTTCTGGTACAACGCCTATGGGGAGCTCACGCGCGTCCAACTCCCCACGGGCGGGCTCATCGAGTACACGTGGGCGAGCGGCACCGAGAATCCCAGCGGGCTCTACTACGTCCCCGCCGCCTGGGAGTGGATTCCCGATTACGCGATCCACCGGCGCGTCACGTCGCGCAAGGTCTACAACTACAGCGAGCTCGAGCAATGGACGGAGTACGTGGTTCCGGCCGACTGCGACTCGTCCGAAGGGATCTGCGTGGACGTGCGGCACCTGGCGCCGGGCAGCGGCGCGCTGCTGGGCCGGGAACGGCACTACTTCGTCAACGACCCGCTCGCCTCGTTCAACCAGTCCCCTTGCGACTATCCGGGCTGGCGCGACGGGCGGGAGACGGTAGTGGAGATCTACGATCCCGCCGGCAACCTGCTGCGTGCGACCGCCAATACGTGGGAGCAGCGGACGAATGTGGCTTGGTGGCCAGGGCCGCCCGACCGCGAGCCGCCGAACGACGTGCGGCTCACGAAGGCGGTGACCATCCTCGACACCCACGAATCGTCCAAGGTCAGATACGCCTACGACGACTACGGCAACGTCACCCGGAAGGACGAGTTCGACTACGGGGCGGGCACGCCCTCGCGTAGCACGGAGACCTCCTACGAGGCCGGAACTGTATACGTGCACCCCTACTGGGCCCACATACGGGACCTGCCGAAAGTCGAGAAGGTCTGGGAGGGGACGGCGCTGCGGTCGCACCGGGAGTACTTCTACGACGAGGGCGAGATCGCTCGCCCTCCCGCCATCCACCTCGAGGAGCTCCCCGCGCCTCGGGATCCCTATCGAGGCAACCTGACGCGGATCTGGCGGTATCTCGATACGCCCCGCCCCGGCCAACCCCCCTACGTCGAGACGTCGCGGACGTTCGATGCGACCGGCAACGTCCTGAAGACCGTCGACCCCGAGGGGCACAGCACGACGATCGAGTACGTGGACAACTACGGCGGCCCCAACGGCGGCTTCCAGGACCAGACGGGCTTCGCTACGTACGCCTTCCCCACGCGGTCGTGGAACGCCAAGGGGCACGAGACGCGCACGCAGTACGACTACTATCTGGGGCGACCGGTGGACCGGATGGACGCGAACGGGGTGGTCACGAGCCTTTACTACGACGACCCGCTCGACCGGCTCACTCTCGGCGAGCGCGTCTCGAACCCCGGGTGGACGAACTACCTGAGCCGGGTCGGGTTCGGCTATGAAGATGGCCGCTACCGGCGGCGTGTGCACACCTACCAGGACCGGGCAGAGCCCGGCGGGGCGGACGAGCACCACGAGATCGAGTACGACGAGCTGGGGCGCGAGTGGAACGCCTTTTCGCACGTCGCGGGCACGAAGATCGCGACGCGCTCCCGCTACGACGCGCGGGGCCGGCGCTTCATGGTGCAGGCGCCCGGCCCGGACAGCGAGGACGGTCCGTGGACGACCACGGAGTTCGACATCCTGGACCGACCGCGGCGCGTGGTCACACCGGACAACGCGAAGGTCCTGATGGACTACGAGGGGGCCCTGGCCACCGTCACCGATCCCATGGGGCGCGTCAAGCAGAGCCGGACGGATGCTCTGGGTCGCGTGGTGGAAGTGGTCGAGGACGCCCTACCCGGCGGGCTGAACCTGGGGACCGTTTACGAGTACGACGCCCTGGACAACGTCACGTTCGTGCGCCAGCCACCACAGTTCGCGCGTTACTTCGAGTACGACACGCTCGGTCGGATGACCAAGGCCGGCAATCCGGAGAGCGGCGAGGTGAGCTACGCGTACAACCGGGCCGGCAACCTGGTGCAGCGGAAGGACGCCCGGGGATGGAAGACGATCACGAGCTACGACTCCCTGAACCGGCCCTCCCTGCGCCGCTACGAGTGGGACGGCGGGGCGACACCGGAGGTGAGCTACACCTACGACGCGGACGCTCTGCCCGGCACGTTCCCCAAGGGCCGGCTCACGCGGGTCGCGAACGCGGTCTCGGAAACGGCTTACCACCACGATCCGCTGGGTCGAGTCATTCGGAGCACGCAGACCACGAACGGCCGGAGCTACTCCTTCAGCTACGAGTACGACCGGGCCGACAACCTGACGCGTGAGGTGTATCCGTCGCTACGGGCCGTGGAGACGACCTACGACGACCTGAACCGGGTCACGGGTGTCTCGGGTAAGGGCCAGACCTTCGCCTCCGCCTTCAGCTACGCGCCGCACGGCGCGGTGACGCGGGTCCGGCTCGGCAACGGCCTGTGGGAGACGGCCCGCTTCAACTCGCGCCTGCAGCCGGAGAGCGTGGGGCTGGGACACTCGGCCACGACGTCCGACCTTCTCAGCCTGGGCTTCAAGTACTGGCCGGAGGGCGCGGGCGCGCCTTCGAACGACGGCAACGTCTGGAAGCAGACGATCGTGGCCGGCGGCATCACCTTGACGCAAAAGTTCGTCTACGACGGAGCGGATCGACTGAAGTGGGCTTTCGAGCCCGGAGGATGGACGCAGGTCTACGACTACGACCGATGGGGCAATCGCGCGGTGACGGGCAGCGTGCTGAATCCCGGCCTCACGCCCCAGGATCTGGTCCAGTTCAATCCCGCCAACAACCAGGTTCTTCTGGGCAGCACGCTCTACGACCTTGCCGGCAACCAGGTCAGGGACGCGCTGGGACGCATCCTGACCTACGATGCCGAGAACCGCCAGACGAGCTTCGCGGGGGCGACGTACGCCTACGACGGCGAGGGACGGCGCGTGAGTCGGTCGGCGGGCGGCGTCACCACCGTCTTCGTCCATGACGCACTCGGCCGGCTGGCCGCGGAATACGTGGACTCACCCTCCCCCCCGCCGCCCACACGCTATCTGACCCTCGATCCGCTCGGCTGTACCCGAGTCGTGACGGACGAGCAGGGGGCCGTGAAATCCCGCCGTGACTACTTCCCCTTCGGCGAGGAGATCCCCGCCCTGCTCGGCCCGCGCCTCAGCATCGGCGGCTACGGGGCCAGCGACGGCGTCAAGCAGCGCTTCACGGGCAAGGAGCGGGACCTGGAGTCCGGGCTCGATTACTTCGGCGGCAGGTATTTCTCGGGGGCGCAGGCGAGGTTCATGTCGCCGGATCCTGGCAACGCGGGCTCGAACCCCCTCGCTCCCCAGAGCTGGAATGCCTACGCATACGTTCTGAATAACCCGCTGAAGTACGTCGATCCCACGGGAGAGTCAGCAACACTGGCCGGCGCTGTGATAGGCGGAGTTGCGGGAGCGGGGTCCGCACTCGTCCGTGGGGCCCTCTCGGGCCAGATGCCGAGTGGTCGTGAGGTCGCCGCCGCGGCGGCGGGCGGGGCCGTCTACGGCGGAATGATGGGGTCGGTCATCGACACTGGTGGCGCGACGCTTCCGACAGTGCTTGGGGCGGGAGCGCTGGCAGGTGTGGCTGCGACCGCCGCGCAGAACGCAGTGCTCGGCCAGGCCACCTCGGTTAGCAACGTAGCTGAAGGGGTAGCACAAGGGATAGTCGGTAGTGCGATGATGGCTCCCGCTGCGGGCGGACCCGCCGTGGCCGCGGTAGCTGCCTCGAGCGAAGCAACAGAGGTGTCCACGCTTAAGCCAGGGCCTTTTGCTGGAGAATCAATTTCAGCGAGCGGCCCCGGGCGGACCTTCACGGCTGCCGAGCGAGCCCAAATCGACAAGATCGGCGCCGAGACAGGATGCCATACTTGCGGCACAACGAATCCCGGGACCAAATCCGGGCACTTCGTGCCAGATCATCAGCCGCCCAGCGCTCTAGCCCCTCCTGGTGTGTCGCAGCGTCTCTATCCTCACTGCACGGACTGCGCTTTCCCGAGGCAGGCGAATGAAGTGCTCAAGGAGCTGAAGAGCTCGAGACCCTAGAGATGCCCCCAAGTCCTTTTGCAGTGGAAGCGACTGCTGACGGGTCTGCTTTTCGCACCCGTGGTCTGCGTTCGCTCGGTCAACGAGAGATTCGGCTGGTCAAGCCACAACCTCGTTTCGAGGACGCGGCGATAGCCCTTCTGCGAACGCTAGGGGAATACGAGCTCAGCCACGAGAAGCCGATCCGACGCGGCGACAAGGTCAGACAAGGTTACTGGCTGGTCATGCTCGAAGATGGCACGGAGGGGGACTTTGAGGTGTTCGAGTTGACTGCCGACGGCGCCAACTCTGTGAGAGGAGCCAATCTCACGCTCAGGTACTGGACCGAGCAGAGTGAGGTGTGCCGTGGGGTCGGAGCAGACTTCTCACCTCCTTACCTTGACCAGAAGGTCGCGACTTCTGTCGGTCTTCTAGAAGGCGATCTGCCCGTTTCAGGGGTCCGCTATGAAGCGCCCCCACACATGAGTGGATGGTACCTGACCACCGAACGCTATTCCGGGGACGCCAAGGACCTTCGTGTGGACCACCTCTACCACGTGACTTCAAAGAGACCGGACCTCGCATGTTTCTTGGCGCTTCCCCCGGGGTTCCGGTTCGAGTTGATGTCGGGAGGCAGCCGGGTCTTCTTCGACCCGCAGATCGTAGAAGAGGGCTGAGGTCCAGCGCAATCGCGGTCTGAATATGTCCGCGAACAGAGGGCGACATTATGACGGTACTTCGCCATCGTGGCTCCCGACCGGGGTCGGGTATCTGCGCAATCATGTCGCACACCCTCCCGGCTTGGGTCGTCGTGCTCGTAGCGAGCCATGCCTCCGCCCAGAGCCTGAGCCTCGACCGGGCCCGCGGCCGGGAGATGCTCCGGCTGATCGAGAGCGACGTGAGGAAGCTCTACTACGATCCGAACTTCAAGGGGGTCGACCTGGACGGCCAGTTCCGGGCGGCGAAGGCGCAGATCGAGCAGGCGGAGTCGCTCGGGCACGTGTTCGCGATCGTGGCCCAGCCGCTCCTCGATCTCGACGACGCGCACACCCGGTTCGTCCCGCCCATGCGCAACAATCGCTACGAGTACGGCTGGGAGATGAGGATGGTGGGCGACGCGTGCCTCGTCACCGCCGTGAAGCCCGGCAGCGACGCCGAGCGCAAGGGGCTGCGGCCGGGCGACCGCGTGGTGAACGTGGCCGGCTTCACGCCCGACCGCGGCAACATCTGGAAGATCCAGTACGTGATGTACGCGCTCTGGCCGCAGGCCGTCCTCACCGCGGTGACGCAGGCCCCCGACGCCACCATGCCTCGTGAGGTGGGCATATCCTCCCGCTTGCGTCCCCTGAAGCTCCGGTACGACCTCACGGACATCGACGGGCAGGACTACTGGGAGCTGATCCGGGAGAGCGAGCGGGAAGCACGGCCTGGCACGCACCGCTACATGGAGGTTGGAGACGACGTCTTCGTCTGGAAGATGCCCGCCTTCGATCTTGATTCCAGGAATCTCGACACGCTCATGGGAAAGGCCCGCAAGCGGAAGGCGCTGGTCCTGGACATGAGGGGAAACGGGGGCGGGTCCGTGAAGATGCTCCAGGAGATGATCGGGCGTGTATTCGATCGCGAGGTCAAGGTGGCCGAGCTGACGGGTCGGAAGGCCAGGAAGCCGCTCGTCGCCAAGACCTCGGGCAAGGATGCCTTTGACGGCCGGATCGTGGCCCTCGTGGACAGCGCCTCCGGCTCTGCGGCCGAGGTGTTTGCACGGGTGCTGCAGCTCGAGAAGCGCGGGCAGGTCGTCGGCGAGCCGACGATGGGTTCGGTGATGCAGGCCGAGTATCGGCCCTACAAGCTGGGGGCGGACACGCAACTGTTCTACGGGGCGTTCATCACCACCGACGACCTGGTGATGGCCGACGGGGTGAGCCTCGAACGGCGCGGGGTCGTGCCCGACGAGCGGATACAGCCGACGCCGCAGGACCTGCGGGCAGGGCGGGATCCCGCCTTCGCCCGTGCCCTCGAGCTCGCGGGTCATCCCGTCACTCCCGAGGAGGCGGGCAAGATGTTTCCTACCGAGTGGGAGAAGTAGAAGCCGCTCTCGCTTGACGCCCCTCCGGCCGCTTCTATAAGATCCGCCCGACCTTAGCCCCGGAGGACGATGGGCCGCTTCGTCTACCTCATCCCTCTCTTTCCGCTCCTCGGCTTCCTCTTCAATCTCACGGTCGGTGTGCGGGTGTTGGGTCGGAAGGCCCACGCCGGTCACGGGCACGGAGGGGGGCACGGGGATGCGCAGGCCGCGGCCTCCCCCGTCATCGGGCTCGTGGCCTGCGGGTCGGTGGGGCTCGCGTTCCTCGTGTCGCTCTACGCGATCGTCCAGGCCCACGGGGCGCCCGACCACACGCTGGTGGAGACGCTCTGGACCTGGCTGCCCGGAGGGGCCGTCGACACCGCCGTGCACGCCACACCCGGAGCCGCTCCGTTCCAGGTGGACTGGGCCTACCAGGTGGACCCGCTCTCCTCGGTGATGCTCCTGGTCGTCACCTTCGTGGGCTTCCTCATCCACGTGTACTCGGTCGGGTACATGGGGCACGACCCCGGGTACGCCCGCTACATGGCCTACCTGAACCTCTTCATGTTCGCGATGCTGACCCTCGTCCTGGGCGCGAACTACGCCGTGCTCTTCGTGGGATGGGAAGGGGTCGGCCTCTGCTCGTACCTCCTGATCGGGTTCTGGTTCGACCGGCAGAGCGCGGCGGACGCGGGCAAGAAGGCCTTCATCGTGAACCGCATCGGGGACGCCGGCTTCCTCATCGGGATGTTCCTCGTCTTCGTGACTTTCGGCAGCCTGGACTTCCGCACGGTGATGGCGGCGGCCGCGCACATGCCGGTGGAATGGGCCTGGGGCGGGACCCTGACCATGATCGCGGTCTTCCTGTTCATCGGGGCCACCGGCAAGAGCGCGCAGATCCCGCTCTACGTCTGGCTTCCCGACGCGATGGAGGGCCCGACCCCCGTCTCCGCCCTCATCCACGCCGCGACCATGGTCACCGCCGGCGTCTACATGGTGGCGCGCTCGGCCGTGATCTACACGCACGCACCCAAGGCGATGATCGTGGTGGCGGTGATCGGGGCGGTGACCGCGATCGTGGCCGCGTCGATCGGCCTCGTGCAGAACGACATCAAGCGCGTGCTCGCCTACTCCACGGTGAGCCAGCTCGGCTACATGTTCCTGGCCTGCGGGGTGGGCGCCTTCGTGGCCGGCATCTTCCACCTCGCCACCCACGCCTTCTTCAAGGCCCTCCTCTTCCTGGGCTCGGGCTGCGTCATCCACGGCATGTCGGGCGAGCAGGACATGCGCAAGATGGGCGGGCTCCGGGACAAGATGCCCTGGACGCACAAGACGATGCTCGTGGGCTGCATCGCCATCGCGGGGATCCCGCCCTTCGCGGGCTTCTTCTCCAAGGACGAGATCCTGTGGTCCGCCTTCAAGATCGGAGGCTACGGGCGGTTCGTCTGGATGCTGGGCTTCCTGGTCGCGGGCATGACCGCCTTCTACATGTTCCGGCTCTACCACCTGACGTTCAGCGGGAAGTTCCGGGGCACCGCACGAGCAGGAGCACCACGTCCACGAGTCGCCGTCGTCGATGCTCGTCCCCCTGCAGGTCCTGGCCGTGGGCTCGATCTTGGCGGGCTTCCTGGGCATCCCCCACGTCATCGACGTGCTGCACGTGGGGAACGCGATCGACACGTTCCTGGAGCCGGTGTTCGAGCCCGCTCGCCACACGCTCGCGGAGGTATTCGCGGCGGGCGCGCCCGGCGCGGGTGTCGAACTGGCCCTGATGGCCGCGAGCGTGTTTCTAGCCGCGGGCGGGATCCTCATGGCCCGACACTTCTACCAGACGAATCCCGCCATTCCGGGGCGGCTGGCCCAGAGCTTCGCCCGCCTCTACCGGGTCCTCCTGAACAAGTACTACGTGGACGAGTTCTACAACACGCTCTTCGTGAGGGGCGCCGCCCTGGGCGGGGGGAATGTCCTGCACGGGGTCGACCGCTACGTGGTCGACGGCGGGGACGGCGAGGTGCGGCTGGGCCTGGGCGTGAACGGGGTCGCCTGGCTCACCCGGGACATCGTGGCCCGGCTGTCGAACTTCTGGGACAAGTGGGTCGTGGACGGGGCGGTGAACCTGACCGCCTTCGTGCTCGACAACCTGAGCTACGTGTTCCGGGCCGTGCAGAACGGGCTCGTCCAGAACTACGCGCTCAGCATGCTGATCGGCGTCTTCCTGCTCATCGCCGCCGGCCGCTTCCTCCTCGGGCTTTACTAGCAGGGTGCTGAAATGTTTCCCTTGATTTCCGAGTCGATCAACGACGTTACTTTTTCAGCACCCTGCTGAGGGCGTCAAGACATGGACTTCTTCCGCGAGCACCTCCTCTCGATCATCACCTACACGCCCCTCGTGGGCGCCCTCGCCCTGCTCCTGCCTCCCTTCAAGAAGAACGACGACGCCGTGCGCTGGTTCGCGAACGCGGTGGGGGTGGTGGGCTTCCTGGTCAGCCTGCCCCTCTGGTTCTGGTTCGAGCGGGGCAAGGACGGCTTCCAGTTCGTGGAGAAGGCGCCCTGGATCCCCTCCATCGGGGTGTCCTACCTCTTCGGGGTGGACGGGATCAGCACGCTCCTCATCCTGCTCACCACCCTCCTCGGCCAGATCGCGATCCTCTCCTCCTGGACCGCCATCACCGACCGGGTGCGCCAGTACTACGTCTTCCTGCTCCTCCTCCAGGCGGGGATGCTGGGCGTCTTCTGCGCCCTCGACATGTTCCTCTTCTACGTGTTCTGGGAGGTCATGCTCGTCCCCATGTACTTCCTCATCGGGATCTGGGGAGGCGCGCGCCGGCTCTACGCCGCGATCAAGTTCTTCCTCTACACCCTGGTCGGCTCCGTGGTGATGCTGCTCGGGATCCTCGCCCTCTACTTCCACTCGCGGAAGCTGCCCGGCCTCGAGCAGACCGGCACCTTCGACGTCACGCGCTGGCTGCGAGATGGGGATCCCCGCGGACCTGCAGTTCTGGTGCTTCCTCGCCTTCTTCCTCGGCTTCGCCATCAAGGTCCCGATGTTCCCCTTCCACACCTGGCTGCCCGACGCCCACGTGGAGGCGCCCACCGCGGGATCGGTCATCCTCGCCGGCGTCCTCCTGAAGATGGGGACCTACGGCTTCATCCGGTTCTCGCTCCCCCTCTTCCCCCAGGCGACACTGGAGGCCGTGCCCTGGATGGTCGCGCTCTCCATCATCGGCATCGTCTACGCCGGGCTCGTGACGCTCGTCCAGCAGGACATGAAGAAGCTCATCGCCTACTCCTCGGTGAGCCACCTCGGCTTCGTGATGCTGGGCATGTTCGCGCTCAACCCGCTGGGCCTCGAGGGCAGCGTGCTCCAGATGGTCAACCACGGGCTGTCCACCGGCGGGCTGTTCCTGATCGTGGGGCTCATCTACGAGCGCCGGCACACCAAGGAGATCGCGGCGTTCGGCGGGCTCGCCCACGTGATGCCGGTCTACGCCACGTTCACCCTGATCATCTTCCTGGCCTCGATGGGCCTGCCTCTCCTCAACGGCTTCATCGGCGAGTTCATGATCCTGCAGGCCGCGTTCGCGGCGAACCGCATCTGGGCGTACTGGGCGGTCTCCGGAGTCGTCATCGGCGCCGCCTACCTGCTCTGGCTCTACCAGCGGGTGTTCTGGGGCAAGGTGACGCACGAGGAGAACCAGCACCTCGAGGACCTGAACGCGCGGGAGCTCGCGACACTCGTGCCCCTCGTCGCTCTCTGCTTCTGGATCGGGGTCTACCCGAAGCCGTTCCTGGAGTTCCTGCACCAGCCCGCGCGGTCGCTGGCGGAGCTGATCCAGCCCGCGAGGTTCAAGCCGCAGGTGGCCCGGACGGCGGAGCCCGCGGCCTCCACGCGGTCGGCGAGCCGCTAGAACCCGCCGCTTCCGCGCGGGGCTGCTGCGGGCGCGCTATGATGGCGCGACATGCCCGAGCGCCGCCGCCGCGACGTACTCATTCCCCTCCTGGCGGCGCTGGCGATCATCCTCGTCCTCGCCTACCTGGTGTTCCGGCCGTTCCTGCTCGACGTGGCGGTGGCGGTGGCGATGGCGGTGCTCCTCGCCCCCGCGCAGCGCCGGCTGACCGCCGCCCTGGGACAGCGACGCACGCTGGCCGCGACGGTCATCGTCCTTTCCACCACCCTCGTCATCTTCGTGCCGGTGCTGACCTCGCTCGTCATTTTGACCCGGCAGGCGTTGGCCTTCTTCACCTGGGCGCTTCCCCAGCTCGACCCGGACGAGGTGAGGCGGTTCTGGACGGACACCCTGCCCGCGCGCATCCCCGCTCTCAAGGGATGGATCCTCCGCACCCAGGGTCAGCTCACGCCTCTCTTCTCGACCGCCCTCACCCAGATCGTGTCCGGCGCGAACGCGGCCCTTCAGGGGCTGGTGGGCGGCCTCGCCCGCACCCTCTTCGACCTCGTCCTCTTCCTGGTCACGCTGTTCTTCCTGCTGAAGGACGGACCGAGCCTCAAGGCCGAGCTGCGCCCCATCTCGCCGTTCACGGAAGCGCAGGAGCACCAGATCTTCGACCACCTCGACAAGACGGTGAAGGCCTCGCTGCAGGCCATGATCATGGTCCCCCTGGTGCAGGGCCTGGTCGCGGGCGTGGGCTTCTTCCTCTTCGGTGTCCCCTCGCCCGTCGTCTGGGGGACGGTGGTGATCCTCGCGGCCATGGTGCCCGTGCTCGGCTCGCCCCTGGGCTGGATGCCCGCGGTCGTCTACGTCTTCCTGAGCGGCCGGGCCTGGGCCGCGGTGGGTCTGTTCCTCTATGGTTTCGTGCTGATCAGCGGGATCGACAACGTGGTCAAGCCCCTGATCCTGCGCGGGGGCGCGCAGATCCACCCGCTGCTCGGCTTCCTGTCGATCCTGGGGGGGATCCTCGCCTTCGGCTTCCACGGCTTCCTCATCGGGCCGGCCATCCTCTCCCTCGTACTCTCCGCCATCCGCATCTACCGCCTCGACGTGATGCGCGCCGTCACCGTGACCGCCGCCCCGGAGGCGACGCTATCCGATTCAGCCAGAACGGCTTGACACCTTGCCTGGCCGCCGCCGCCTGTGATACCGTCTGCGGCTGTTGCTCGCACGTCCATCCCCGCCCGTGAAGCCGCCGAAGGGCGGGGCCACGGCCGGCTGGACAGGGGCCTTGCGCGACGTCGCACCCTACGTGGGGATCGGGACGACCCTGGCCGTCACCGTCCTCGCCGGGGTGGGCGGCGGGTACTGGCTCGATGCCCAGCTGGGTACGAGGCCGTGGCTCCTGTTGCTGGGCGGCATGTGCGGGCTGGGCGCGGCGCTCTATCATTTCTTCAGGACGGTAGCGAGTCTCGATCGGTGACGATGGTCCGATACGCGTTCGTGGTGCTCGCGATCGTCGGGGGCTCGCTCGCCCTCCTGTGGCCCTGGCTCCCCCTCGACGCGCGGGGACGATGGGCCGCGGCCGGCGGGGCGGCGCTCGCGGCCGCGAACGCGCTCGCCGCCTACTTCCTGGTCGTCTGGTCGGAAGGCCGCCCCACCACCGCCTTCTTGCGCGCCGTCCTGGGAGGCATGGTGGGACGGATGGCCCTGATGCTCGCGGCGGTGCTGGGGGCCGTGCTCGTCCTGGATGTGCCGAGGCTGCCCCTCGCGGCGTCGCTCCTCGCCTACTTCGTCGTGCTGCTCGCTCTGGAGCTCACGATCGTGCACCGGCGTACGTCGCTCCACCGGGGGGCGCGATGACGGCCGCGCTCGCGCTCGCGCTTCTCCTTGCCGGTCCGCAGGAGGTACCCCCGGCCCCGGAGGCGTCGCCTCCCGCTCACGACGCGGGGGCGGCGGCCCACGAGGAGGCTTCGGTCGGACACGAAGCGGCCGCCGAGCATGCGGGGGCCGCCCACGACCCTGCGACCGTCCTCATGCACCACGTGACGGACGGCAAGTGGTGGATCTTTCCCTCCAAGCATCTCGCCTTCTTCTGTATGGCCGCCCTTCTCGTCATCCTGTTCGCGCGGCTGGCCATCCGCAGCTATCGCGGGGGGAAGGTCCCCACGGGTCTCGGGGCTTTCGTGGAGATGGTGGTCGTCTTCATCCGCGACGACATCGCGGAGAAGAACATCGGCCACGGGGACGGGCGGAAGTTCACGCCTCTCCTCTGCTCGTTCTTCTTCTTCATCCTCGTGGCGGCGCTCCTGGGCCTCACGCCCTTCGCCGCCACCTCCACCGGCAACATCGCGGTGACCCTGGCCCTGGCCACGATCTCCTTCATGGCCCAGCAATATGCGGGGATCTCCAAGTACGGGGTCGTCCACCACTTCGCCGGCCTCGTGCCTCCCGGCTTGCCCCCCTGGCTCCTGCCCATCATGATCCCGGTGGAGATCATCTCCATGTTCACCAAGCCGTTCGCTCTCATGATCCGGCTCTTCGCGAACATGCTGGCCGGGCACATGGTCATCACCACCCTGCTCCTGCTGATCCCCCTGATGGCGGCGGTCAGCACGTTCTTCGGGGTCTCGATGATCCCTATCTCGCTCGTCCTCTCGCTCTTCATCATGATGCTCGAGATCCTGGTGGCCTTCATCCAGGCCTACATCTTCACCCTGCTCACGGCCATCTTCATCGGAATGTACGCGCATCCCGCTCACTAGCAGGGTGCTGAAATGTTTCCATTCAATCCGTCTGAATCAACTCACGACGTCACTTTTTCAGCACCCTGCTAATCGGAGGAAAGACACACTATGGATCCCAAGGGTCTCGCCTACTTCGCCGCCGGCATCGGAGCCGGGCTCACCATCATGGGGGGCGCCGCCGGCATCGGCCGTCTCGCCGCCGCGGCCATGGAGGGCATCGCCCGCCAGCCCAACGCGGCCGGCGACATCAGGGGCGCGATGATCGTGGCCGCCGGCCTCATCGAAGGCGTCACGTTCTTCGCCCTGATCGTGACCATCCTGCTCGCCATCAAGTAGGGCGAGGATGAGCCTCTCGCGGGCGCTCCTCCTCGCCGCCGAGGGCGGGGGGGGCGCCCTCACCAACATCGACACCACCCTCTTCTGGTCGACCCTCGTCCTGTTCGCGCTCTTCGCCCTCGTCCTGGGCAAGTTCGCCTGGGGCCCGCTCCTCGAGATCGTGGAGAGCCGCGAGAAGACGGTGCGCGACCAGGTGGAGGGGGCGCAGAAGGCCGAGGTCGAGGCCCAGGCCCTGCTCCACCAGCGCCAGGACTTGCTCAAGGAGGCGACCCGGGAGCGCGAGGAGATGCTGGCCCGCGCCCAGAAAGAGGCGGAGGCGCTCCGCGCCGACCTCGTCGGCAAGGCGAAAGGCGACGCGGAGGGGATCCTGGAGCGGGCCAAGCAGCAGATCGAGCGCGAGAAGAGCCAGGCCGTGCTGGAGCTGCGCCGTCAGGTCGCGGACATCGCCATGGAGGCGGCGGGCAAGATCGTCAAGTCGTCCCTCACCCCCGAGGCCCAGAGGAAGCTCGTCGACGAGACGATCGCCGCGCTGCCCAAAGCCTAGCCGGAGCGGGAAGCCATGTCGGATATCGAGAAGGTCTTCAAGGGGCTCGCCAAGCGCTTCAACCCCAACCACGTCAAGAAGCCGCGCACCTTCTATTTCTCGCTCGGGGAAAAGGAGAAGTGGACGGTGGAGCTGGGCGAGGAGAAGTGCACGGTCGCGAAGGGCAAGCCCGACGAGGACGTGGACTGCTTCTTCAAGGCCTCCGAGCAGATGTTCCTCGACGTCTGGAACGGCAGGCACACCCCGACCGCCAAGGACTTCCTGACCGGCACCATCAAGAGCAACAACCCGATGCTCCTGAAGGAATTCGTGGAGGCGTTCAAGAAATAGCCCGCCGGGGCGCGGACTAGTCGAAGAGGTTGGCGGCCGGGAGAGGCGTCGCGCCGAAGGGATCGCCGGTGATCGTGTCCACAGAAGAAAAGGCCGGCCCCTTCTGCATCTGGCCGCGGACGTTGACGTAGGTTTCCACGCGTCCCTGATCGACGTCCACGAGCCAGACCCAGCCCACGCCCATAGCCCCGTAGGCTCCGAGCTTCTCGCCGCGGTCGAAGGCTTCGGTGGTCGGTGAGAGGATCTCGCCCACCCAATCCGGGATGAGGGTCACGGGAGTGACATTCATGTCCGGCCAACCCGTCGTGGATCGGCGCCAACCGCCGATGTCGGGCACGAGCCGCGAGTAGGCACCCTCCGAACGGACCTCGGGCTCCATGACGAACAGCCAGTCGGGACGTTCGTCGCCGTGCTTCAACCCGAACCGCTGTCGAAGCTCGGCGGCCAGGTTGACCTGCACTCGGCCGTGCTTCGGTCGCGGCCGAGGCGACATGAAGTAGCTGCCCCGGGCGATCTCGCCCTGCGAGCCCTCGGGCTCAGCTTCGAGACGCTTCTCTAGGGCCTCGAATATCGAAGCGAAGGTCCAGACCGGGGTCGTCGTGGCCATTCCTGCAACTTCCTGGTCGAAGTCTAGCACCGAAGGCAGGATCCTTACGGCCGCTTGAGGGTCAGCGGGTCGGGCAGCGCCAGGGTCGTGACCTTGCCCGCGGGCGCGAGCGAAGCGAGCTTCACGTCGTGCTTGGGGTCGCCGAGGTCGATCTCCTTCTGGTCGCCGACCACGAGCATGACCATCTTCTCGGGGACGAGATAGGTCCTGGCCACCCGCTGCACGTCCGCGGGAGTCACGGCGCGGACGCGGTCCCGGTAGGTTGTCCAGAACGCGGGGTCGCGCTTCGTGTACTCGTCGGCGGCGAAGATGCCCATGGACTGGGCCTTGGAGGCGAAGTTCGAAGGGAAGGTCTGGACGAGGCTGTTCTTGATCGTCTCCATCTCCTCGGCGGTGACCGGCGCCTCGCGGATCTTCCGGATCTCCTCCATGACCAGCGACGCCGCGTAGGGGACGGACCGGCTCTTCGACTGGAAGCCGGCGCGGAAGCGCCCGGGATACCAGGCCCCGAAGCTCAGGGCCGAGAACGCGGAGTAGGCGAGGCCCTCGTCCGAGCGCACGCGCTTGGTGATGCGGGAGGTGAAGTCGCTCCCCCCCAGGATCTCGTTCATGACCTCGAGGGCGTAGATGTCCGGGCTGTCGCGCTTGACGGTGGGGATCCCCAGGGAGAAGCGGCCCTGGTTCACGTCCTTCTGGACGCGGTAGAGGCCGGGGGGGGCGGGCTCGATCGTGCCGGGAATGGGCGGCACCGCCATCCGCTTGCTCGGCCAGCCCGCGAAGGCCGCCTCCAGCTTCCGGATCATCTCCGCCCGCGAGAAGGAGCCCGAGACCGCCGCGATCATGTTCGCGGGCTCGAAGTAGCGGGAGTGGAAGGCGACGAGGTCCCCCCGCGTGATCGCCTGCACCGAGGCCTCGGTGGAGAGGCGGTTCGTGAAGTGCGAGGCTCCGTAGAGGAGCCAGTTCCACTCGCGGGACTCGATGTCCCCGGAGTCGTCGTTCCGCTTCTTCATCTCCTGGAGCGCCTGCTCCTTGGCGAGGGCGAGGCGGTCCTCCTGGAAGCGCGGACGGCGCAGCATCTCCACGAAGACCTTGAGGGCCTCGTCCAGGTTGTCGGCGAGGCAGTTCAGGCTGGCCGAGCCCGAGGTGTCGCCGATCGACGTGGCGACCTGGGCGGCCAGGAAGTCGAGCTTCTCGTCGAGCTGCTCGGCGCTGAGGGTCGTGGATCCCCCGCGGCGGATCTGGCTGCCCGTGAAGCCGGCGAGCCCCGCCTTGTCCGCGGGCTCCAGCCAGCGGCCGGTGCGGACGACCAGGGAGAGGTTCACGAGGGGGAGCGCCCGGTCTTCGGCGATGAAGACCACCATCCCGTTCTTGAGCACGACGCGGTAGTCCTTCGCGGAGGGCGGGGTGTAGGACAGGGGCTTGAACACGAGCTGGTCCGGGCGCGTGGGGATGGGTTGGGCGAGGAGCGGGGTCGCGCAGAGAGCGAGGGCGAGAGCGAAGGGCGCCGGGCGGGCCATCACTTCTTCTCCAGGGTGGCGAGGCGCTCCTGTGCCCGCTTGAGGATGAGATCGATGGCCGGCTTCATCTCCGGGGGCGCCTGTCCCGCTGCCTGCTGCATCCGCGCGATCCCGTCGCGCAGCCGGGCGGGATCGGTCTCGGAGGCGATCTGGGCCAGGCCCTGCTTGACCATCGCCTGGGCGGGGGCGGGGAGGGCCGCCACCTCCGGATCCGCCGGCGCCGCCCCTTGCTTGCGCAGGAAGACGCCCACCGTCCGGTTCTCTCGCGTCAGGTAATCCCGGGCCGCGCGCTGGAGGTCGTCGGCGCTCACCGCGTCCGCCTGGTCCGGAGAGGTGTTGATGTAGCGCCAGTCGCCCAGCCCTTCGTACAGGAGGAGCTGGTACATGACGAAGAAAGGCGAGGAGAGGCGCCGGAAGGCGTTGGCCTTGTACTGGTTCTTGACCTTCTGGAGCTCTTCCGGGGCGATCGTCTCTCTCTGCAGCGTCGCGATCTCCTCGTAGACGGCGTTCTCCACCGCCGCCGGCTCCTGGCCGTCCTTCACCGTGCACTCGACCTCGAAGAGCCCGGCGTACTTCCGGCCGTCGACAGACGCGGAGACCTCGTTCGCGATCTGGCGGCCCTGCACGAGTCCCTTGTAGAGGCGGCCGGTCCGGCCCGAGAGGACGTCGGAGAGGAGGTCGAGGACGGTGAAGTCCTTGTGCACGAAGGGCACGCCCTTCCACCAGACGCGCACCGTGGGGGAGGTCTCGGCCTCCGCGGAGTACCGCCTTTCCGCCACCTGCTTCGGCTCCAGGGTCACGACCGGAGGCGGGTCCGTCTTGCCGCGGGGGATGCGGGCGAAGTAGCGCTCGAGGAGCGGCTTCACCTCCGCAGTCTTGAAGTCGCCCACGAGCACCCCCGTGAGGTTGTTGGGGGCGTAGTACGTCGCGAAGTAGGCGCTCGCCTGGGCGAGGGAATAGGTCGGGATGTCCGAGGGCCAGCCCACCACCGGCCAGAGATAGGGGGAGGCCTCCCAGAAGACCGCGTTGAAGTCCTCGTCGAACTTGCCGAGGGGGGTCGATTCCGTGCGCAGGCGGCGTTCCTCGAAGACCACGTCCCGCTCGGAGTAGAACTCGCGGAAGACGGGGCTCGCCAGCCGGTCCGACTCCAGCCAGGCGAACAGCTCCAGCTTGTTGGCGGGGATGCGCACGAAGTACACCGTGTTGTCCGGGTAGGTGGCCGCGTTGAGGCCGTCCCCGCCGTTGCTCGTGTAGATCTGCGTGAGCTGGTCCTTGATGATGGTCTCCCGCTGCTTCTGCACCAGCTCGTCGAAGCGCTGGCCCAGCTCGCGGTAGCGGGGGGTCCAGTTCTCGGGCTTGGCGAGGTCGTCGATCTGTCCCCGGCGGAGCATCTCCCGCATCACCGACATCTCCGCGCGCATCTCCTCCGCGACCTTCTCCTGCTCCTCGATGAGCTCGAGGTCCGCGGCGATGTTCTTCGTCCCGATGACGTGGGTGCCCTTGAACATCATGTGCTCGAAGAAATGGCTGAGGCCGGTGATCCCCGGCCGCTCGTTCACGGAGCCCACGCGGGCCATCCAGCCCGCGGCCACGATGGGGGAGTCGTGCTGCTCGTAGAGCAGCCATTTCATGCCGTTTTGGAGCTGGAACTCCTCGACCGCGATCTGCGGCTTCTGGGCCGCGGGCGCGGAAACTGCCAGGAGCAGGAGGAGGAGCGGCCCGAGCCTCGTCTTCATCGGTCTGGACCTCGCTTCGGACAGGGAGGGTGAGACTAGCAGCAGACAAAGGCGCCCGGCAAATCCCCGTATTTGACGCTCCGCCGCCCCCTCGCTAACCTTCATCGCTACGTGAAACGAAGGCCCGCCACCGTCCTCATGAGCCTGCTCTTTTCCTCCGGCGTCGCCGTTCCCGGCCAGGAGCCGCCGCGGCCGCCCCCCTTGCCCAAGGAGCCCTCCCTCGAGGAGCCGGCGGCGCCCGGCGAGGAGGCGATCCCGGAGGAGGTCGTGGGGCCGGCCCCCGGCGCTCCCACGCTCACCCTGGCCGGCGCGGTGCGTCTCGCCCTCGAGCGTAATTTCGCGCTCCTGAACTCCGCGGACAGCGTGCAGTCCGCGAGGTACCGCGAGTCCGCGGCCCGCGGGCAGTTCTATCCCCAGCTCACGCCGCGCTACCAGCGCGGACCCGCGGGCTCCGCGTTCGGCCTCGACCTCTCGCAGCGCGTCCCCTGGAGCGGCGCCACCGTGACCGCGACCGGCCTGCTCACGTCGTCCGTCCCTTCCGAGGTGGTGGCGCCCTTCCCGAAATCCACCGACGTGCGTCTCATCCTGAGCCAGCCTCTCCTCCGCGGCTTCGGTCCCAACACGACCTTCTACGAGCTCCGGAACAGCGAGCGCAACCACATCTCCCAGCAGCGGTCCTACGAGCTCAACCGGCAACGGTTGGCGATCCAGGTGGCGGCCGCCTTCTACGACGTGGTCGCCCAGCGGCAGCTGGTGGCGGTGGCCCGGCAGAGCCTGAAGCGCAGCGACAGCCTCCGCCGCGCTTCGGAGGCCCGGCTCCAGGTGGGCATGGTGAGCAAGCTGGACGTGTTCCGCACCGAGCTGCAGTCCTCGCAGACCGAGGACTCGATGGTGCGCTCCGAGGCCGCGCTCCGGAACGCGCTCGAGGGGTTCCGCTTCCTGCTCGCGGTCCCCCCGGAGGATCCGGTGGAGCCGGCCGCGGTCGCCCTCCCGGAGACCCCGGCCCCGGAGTCCGAGGCCGTGGACGTCCTCGTCCGCGAGGGCCTCGAGAATCGTCTGGACCTGCTGGAGGCCCGGGACCAGGTCCAGGACTCCCGCCGCACCGCGTCCCTGGCCAGGCAGAACCTCCTCCCCCAGCTCGACGTGGGGGTAGGGGTGGCCCAGGTCGGCCTCGGCCCCTCCTACGGAGACGCGTGGCGGGTGGGCGACACGCGCGTCGATTTCTTCGTCGCCACCTCGTATCCGTTGGAGCGCTCGACGGACCGCGCGGCCAAGGCGGTGGCGGACCTCGACGTGGCCTCCCGCGAGCGCGCGGTCCGCCAGCGCGAGCTGGAGATCGATTCCGAGGTGCGCCTTCTCGCCCGGGAGCTCGCGCGCACCCGCAAGAGCGTGGAGCTGCAGAAGCAGGCGGTGGAGGTGGCAGCCCAGCAGCGCCGGCTGGCCGACCTGCGCTACCAGCGCGGCCTCGCCAGCAACTTCGACGTGGTGGACGCGGAGGGGAGCCTCCTCCAGGCCCGGAGCGCGCTCGTCTCGCTGCTGGCCAGCTACCAGGTGTCGCTCCTGGACTTGAAGCGCGCCGCGGCCACGCTCGACGTGGACAAGGAGTTCGGGCCGTGAGCGCCGCCGCCCTCCGCGCGTGGGCGCACCGCGTGCGCGAGTCTTTCGCGCGCCGCCGCACGGCCGTGGCCGCCGGGTGGGAAAGGGCGCGGGGGTGGCTGCGCCCGCAGGTGTTTACGCGGGAGAACGCGCGCACCCTGGTCGCGTCCGCGAAGCGCCGGCCCGCGCGGGCGGCAGCGGTCACGGTCGGCCTCCTCGCCGTGGTCGCCCTGCCCTGGCTCGTCTTTTCGGGGGGGGCGGGGACGAGCGCAGCGGTCGCGGTCGTGCAGGAAGGGCCCTTCCGGGTGTCCATCGTGGAGGCGGGAACGCTCGCCGCCCTGCGCTCCGTGACGTATGCCTCCAGCATCCAGAGCAACCAGGCCAAGATCGTGGCCCTCGCCCCGGAGGGCAAGCTCGTGCAGAAGGGCGACCTCCTCATCCTCTTCGACGCCGCGCCCTTCGAGGAGGAGATCCGGAGGAACCAGGCCCTGCTCGGCCAGGCGGAGGCCGACCTCCAGAAGGCGCGCCAGGACCTGAAGCTGCAGGCGATACAGAACCAGGAGGAGCTCGCCGCCGCCCGCCTCAAGATGCAGCGGAGCGATCTGGAGCTTCGCGACGTCCAGGAGGGGAAGGGCCGCCTCAAGGAAGAGGAGGCCTCGGCGGCGGTGGCCAATGCCGAGCGCGACCTGGGGAAGGCCCGGACGCAGCTCGAGGACCTGAAGCCGCTTCTCGCCGAGGGCTTCATCACCAAGATGGAGCTGGAGCGGCAGGAGCAGGTGGTGGCGCGCGCGCAGGAGGAGCTGACGCTCGCGCGGAGGCGGCGCGATGCGCTTGTGAACTACGGCCGGCCCCTCGAGCTGAGCCAGGCCCGGTCCGACGCGCTGTCGAGCAAGGAGAGCCTGCGCCAGCTCGAGAGCGCGTCCGCCTACCGCACCGCCCAGAAGCAGGCCATGATCTCGGCCGCGGAGAGCCGCATCGTCGAGGCCCAGAGCAAGCTCGACCTCGCCCGCCAGCAGCTCAACCGCTGCGAGGTGCGGGCCGACGTCGCCGGCATCGTGGTCTACAAGGACGTCTTCTTCGGCTCCGAGCAGAGGAAGCCGCAGGTGGGCGACCAGGTCTGGGCCAACCAGCCCCTCCTCATCCTCCCCGACATCTCGCGGGTGGTGGTGGAGACGAAGGTGCGGGAGACGGACATCCACAAGGTGGAGAAGAACCAGAAGGTGACGGTGCGGGTGGAGGCCTATCCCGACCTCAAGCTCACGGGCACGGTCACCCTCGTGGGCACGCTGGCCCAGGAGGAGAAGGAGCGGCGGGGCACCAAGTTCTTCGGGGTGACCGTGCAGGTGAACGAGTCCGAGCCCCGGCTCCGCCCGGGCATGACCGCGCGCGTGGAGATCGACGTGGAAGAACGGAAGAACAGCCTCTTCGTCCCCCTGGAGGCGATCTTCGAGCGCGAGGGCCGGCACGTGGCCTACCTGGCCGGCCGGCGGCCGGAGGCCCGCGAGGTCGTGCTCGGCCCCTCCAACCAGGACTTCGTGGTGATCGAGAAGGGCCTCCTGCGGGGCGAGCGAGTCCTCTTGCGCGAGCCGGGCGCGCCGCCCTCGGACTTCGGTGGCCTCACGACACCGTAGGGGCGAGCTCGAGGCCGCCCCTCTCTTCCCGCCCCTCGCCGAGCTGCGCGACGTGGCTCGGGTCTACTCCCGCGGCGGCGGGGACGTGGTGGCACTCGACGGGGTGAGCCTCCGCATCGCGGAGGGCGAGAAGCTCGCGATCATGGGGCCCTCCGGCTCCGGCAAGTCGACGCTCCTGAGCCTGCTCGGGGGGCTCGATCGCCCCACGCGGGGGGAGTACCTGCTCGACGGAGATCCTGTCTCCGCCCTCGACGACGACGCGCTCTCCTCGATCCGCAACCGGCGGATCGGGTTCGTCTTCCAGTCCTTCCATCTGCTCCCCCACCTGAGCGTCGTCGAGAACGTGGAGACCCCGCTCGTCTACTCGGCGGTCTCTCCGGGCGAGTGGCGGGCCCGCGCGATGCGCGCGCTCGAGCGCGTGGGCCTTCTCGCCCGGGCCGACCACCGGCCCTCCGAGCTGTCCGGGGGAGAGGCCCAGCGCGCGGCCATCGCCCGCGCGCTCGTCACGCAGCCCCGCCTGCTCCTCGCCGACGAGCCCACCGGGAACCTCGACTCCGCCACCGGGGAGCAGATCGCCCGGCTCCTCGACGATCTCCACGCCGAGGGGCGAACGATCGTGCTCGTCACCCACAACGAGGCGCTGGCCCGGCGCGCCCAGCGCGTGATCCAGCTCCGCGACGGGCGCATCGAGGCCGAGGAGCGCCTGCCCGCGCGGAGGGGAGCCTAGGTGTCCCCCCGCGTCCTGCTGCGCCTCGGGGTGAGGAGCCTGCTCCTGCACAAGCTGCGCTCCAGCCTGTCGATCCTCGGTGTCGTGTTCGGGGTGGCGGCGGTGGTGGCCATGTCCTCGGTGGGGGAAGGAGCGCGGCGGGAGTCGCTGGAGCAGATCGCGGGGCTGGGCATCGACAGCGTGGTCGCGCGCGCTCGGCCCCCGGCCCCCGGCATCACGGGGCCCGGCCTGAGCCTGCGGGACGCGGACTCGGCGGGCCAGGTGGTGCCGGGGGTGGTGGCGGTGGCCCCGATACGGGAAGCCGCTCTCGCCGTCGAGAGCGGCGGCCGCACCGCGGAGGCCGCGGTGGTGGGCACCACCCCGGCCTATCGTTCGGCCGCGCGCCTCACCCTGGCCAGCGGCCGCTTCCTCACCGATCTGGACGTCGCGGACCGCAAGCGGGTGGCGGTGCTCGGGGCCTCGGTGGCCCGAACCGTCTTTCCGCTGGGCGAGCCCCGCGGGGAGCGGGTGCGGGTGGGAGGGGATTGGTACCAGGTGGTAGGAGTGCTCGAGGGCCGGTCCGCCTCGCGCGCTCGGCCCGGTCCCATCCGCACCCGCGACGTGAACCGCTGCGTGTTCGTCCCCCTGCCCGCCCTCGACCGCGGCCGCGATCCCCGTCCGGACGGGATCGACGAGATCGTCCTCCGGGTGGGAGAGCCGGACGAGGTCGGGCCCGCGGCCGAGGTCCTGAAGGCCCTCCTCCGACGCTCCACCGGCGGCGAGGCCTTCGAGGTGATCGTGCCCCGCGAGATCTTGCGCCAGCGGGAGCGCACCCAGCGCATCTTCAACGTCGTCACCGGCGCCATCGCCGCCATCGGGCTGCTCGTGGGCGGCATCGGAATCATGAACATCATGCTCGCGAGCGTCGCCGAGCGCACGCGCGAGGTGGGAGTGCGCCGCGCCCTCGGCGCGCGCAAGAAGGACATCGCCGCCCAGTTCCTCGTGGAGTCCTCGCTCCTCACCACCGCCGGCGGCTTCCTGGGAGCGGTCCTCGGGATCGCAGGCGCGGTCGTCATCCATCGCTTCGCGGGCTGGCCCACCGCCGTCGCCCCCGCCCTGCTCCTCGTCGCCCTCGTGATGGCCGTGCTCGTGGGGGTGGGCTTCGGCTTCTATCCCGCGTGGCACGCCTCGCGGCTGGAGCCGATGGAGGCCCTGCGACGGGAGTGAGAGAGGTCACTCTGCCGTCTCCGGGCTCTTGGGGGCGGGCGGAGACGAAATCCCCTATCATTCCCGGAATGAGCGACGCTCGGGGGCCGCGACTCATCGGCGGTTTCCCGGCGGCGGCCCTGGCCTTCAACCTCCTCCTCGTCCCCTTCCTTTTCTGGGGACTTCACGCCAGCGACACCGACACCTTCTATCACCTGGCCTCGGGCCGGTGGATGTTCGAGAACGGTCGGGTGCTGGACCGGGAGACGTTCTCGTTCGTCGCGCCGGGCCGCCCCTGGCTCAACTGCTACTGGCTCTTCCAATGCATTCTCTACGGCAGCTGGTCCCTCGGCGGGTACCCGGGAGTGCTCGTCCTCAGGGCGGTCGTCCTGATCGCGACCGCCAACCTTCTCCTGGCCTGGATCAGGGCCCGGACGGGCGGCGCGTGGGCGGAGACCTTGACCTTCGGTCTGCTCGCCTTCTCCATGTACCTGCCCCGGGCATTGAACGTCAGAGGGCACATCTTCTCTTACCTCTTTCTGCTGATCCTGATGTGGCGCCTGGAGCGCTTTGGCCGGGGCTCGCGCCGCTTCGATCCCGTCTTGCCTGCGCTCTGCGTGCTCTGGGGGAACATCCACGGCGTTGCCTATCCCATCGTGCTGGGTGTGATCGGCGTCCACGCGGCGGCTGCGCTCTTCCCGCATCGCGAACGGACGGTGGGCGACGCGCTGCGCGACCCCTTGCTCACGCGCTGGGCGGTGACCCTCGCCGCCTGCGCGCTCGCCTTCGCCGTCACGCCCTTCGGCTTCTCCCTTTACGGCACCCTGTTCCTGGCCGGCCAGGAGGAGACGCTCTCCCAGATCGCAGAGATGAGCCCGTACTCGTGGACGGCGCTCGCTCAGCTCGCCCCGGACCTCGACCTATGGTCCATGGCGATCTTCAATTGGACGCTGATCGCCGGCCTCGTTCTCTGCGTCCACTGGTGGCGTCGGGGGGACGTCCTCGCCCTGGGCTACTTCGGCCTCGGTGCGGGCTTCGCGCTCTACAAGTCCCGCTTCGTGACGGAGTTCATGATCCTGGCGGTGCCGTTCATCGCCGCGGGGGTGGCCGAGCTGCGGGCGGCGGGAGGCGCGCGGTCGCGCCGGATCGGGCGCGCGCTCGGTGTCTCGAGCGCCTATCTTCTCCTCGCCGTCTTCTTGAAGATCGGCCGCGCCCTGGCGGGGGGCGAGGCCTTCGACCTCGTGGACGGACGGATCCACCCCGTCGGACCGGTGCGACTGATGGAGGAGCAGCGGCTCCAGGGAGACCTGTTCTGCGATCCGACCTCCGCCGGCTACGTGACGTGGGTCCTGCACCCCTCGCGCGTGCGCGTGTTCATGGACATGCGCACGCCGATCCTCTTCACCGCCCAGGAGGTCTGGCTCTACAAGGCGGTCGGAGACACGGTCAGCCTCGAGGCTTTCCGGCGCCGCTATCCGGTCGACTTCCTCCTGCTGGATCGCCGCTCGGCGCTCGCCGAGGCGGTCCGGGCCGCGCCGAGCTCCGGCTTCGTGCCGGCCTGGGCCGACCAGCGATTCCTGCTGTTCGTCCGCGAGGCGCTCCTGGCCGGACGCGAGGACCTGCGGCTGCACACGCTGGAGGCGATGCTCCGACTCGAGGCCGGCCTTCCGTTTCGTTCGGAAGACGAGCCGCCGCGCGTGGAGGCGGAAGCAGCGCGGCTCGCGCGCACGTGGCCGGGCAACCACCTCGCCCAGTCCAGCCTGATCCGCGCGCAGCTCCGGCTCGGACGGGGCACGGAGGCGTTGTCGCGAGCCCAGTCGCTGGCCGTTCGGTACCCGCGGGCGGCCGCCTACCCGTACCTGGCGGGCCTCGCCCTCGAGGGCCTGGGGCGCCCCGCCGACGCGGTGCAGGCCTTCGAGTCCGCGCGCCGCCGCGAACCCGAGTTCCTCCCCAGCTATCCCGCCCTCGCCGGAACGCTCGCCGAAGGGAAGACAGCGGACCGCGCGCTTCGGGTGATGGAGGAGTACTCGGTGCGCCAGCGGTTCCGGCTGTCGGCGCCCGAGCACCTGCTGCTGGCCTCGTTGCGCCTACGCCGGCGAGCCTTCGCCGCGGCCGCCGACGCCTACGAGCGCGCCCTCTGGCAGCTGGCGGAGGACGATCCGCTGCGGGAGGACGCCCTCCGCGGGCTGGCCGCGGCCTGGGTGGACGCGGGCCAGCCGGGCCGGGCCATCGCCCTGCTCGGGGACCCGGGCCCGTTTGCCCACTGGTCGCCGGCCACGGAGCTCGTCCACGGGCAGGCGCTGCGCGCGACGGGGCACTCGGAGGAGGCGCGAGCCCTCTTCGACCGCCTCGCCGACGACCCGGGCGTTCCCCCGGTGGTGCGCGAGGCGGCGCGGGCGGAGAGGAACCGCTGAGGCGGGGCGGGAGCTAGGCCCGGTAGGAGCGCGCCGCCTCCACCGCCGCGCTCACCTGGACGCGGTTGGGGCGGGCCGTGGGCCGGCGGGCCCGGAGGAAATCCAGGGCGGGCTCGAGGCCTTCCTCACGGAAGCGTCCCACGAGCAGGTGGGCGAGCACGAGCGCGGAGGAGCGCCCGATCCCGGCCAGGCAGGTCACGAAGACGAGCAGGCGGTCCTCCTCGCATCGCCTCAGGAAGTCGAGGCCGAGACGAAGGTGGGCGGGGCTCGGCGCCTCGTGGTCGGGGGTGGGGAGCCAGAGGAAGGCGTCGAAGGTCCAGGGATCGGCGCCCTCGCGCTTCATGTCCACGCAGGCGCGCACGCCCAGCGCGCGCAAGCGGTGGTAGTCGTCCAGGGAGGACACGCGCGAGCCCATCCAGACCCAGTCGGTGATGCGGTCGATGCTCGCCCGCTCAGGCGACAGGATCACGGAAGCGCTCGCACGAGGTCGATGAGCGTCTTCACGCCGAAGCCGATGGCCCCCGCCTCGTAGTACTTCCAGTCCTTGTCCCGGAACATGGGGCCCGCGATGTCCAGGTGGGCCCAGGCCACGTCCGCGGGGACGAACTCGCGGAGGAAGAGGCCGGCGGTGATGGCGCCGGCGAGGCCTCCCGCCGCGATGTTGTTCACGTCGGCGAATGGCGTCTTGAGCGACTCCTTGTACTCCTCCACGAGAGGCAGCTCCCAGAACGCCTCGCCCTGGTTCTCGCCGGAGCGGATCACGCGCCGGACGAGCTCGGGGTCGGTGCCCATGATTCCGGCGACGCTCGGCCCCAGGGCCCGCACCACCGCCCCGGTGAGGGTGGCGATGTCGAGCACGTGGGTCGCCTTCTCCTCGCCCGCGCGGAAGAGGCCGTCGGTGAGCACGAGCCGGCCCTCGGCGTCGGTGTTGTCGACCATGACCGACTTGCCGTTCTTGGCGGTGAAGATGTCGCCCGGCCGCTGGGCGTTGGCGTCGGGGAGGTTCTCGGCGCAGCAGAGGATCCCCACCACCTTCACGTCCGGCTTCAGGCGGCCGAGCGCGCGCATCGTGAAGAGCACGGCCGCCGCTCCCGCCATGTCCCCCTTCATCTCCCACATCTTGTCGCCGGGCTTGAGGCTGATGCCGCCGGAGTCGAAGGTGATGCCCTTGCCCACGAGCGCGATCGTCTCCTTCGAGGGCTTGCGGGGGACGTGGCGCAGGATGACCATGCGCGGGGTGTGGTTGCTGCCCGCCCCCACGTGGAGCAGGCCCTGGTAGCCCCGGGCCTTCAGCCCCGCCGGGTCCAGGACCTCGATCTCCAGCTCGAGCTCCTTGGCGATCTCGCCCGCCTGCTCCGCGATCGCTTCCGGGGTGACCACCGCCCCCGGCTCGTTGATGAGGTCGCGGCAGCGGTTGACGTTCTCCGAGACCCACGAGTAGCGCGCCTTGCGGGCCTCCGCCTCCGCCTGGTGGTCGGGATGGGCGAGGAGGATGAGCTGGACCTCCTTGCCCAGGAACTCGTCCTTCTCCTGCCGGTACTTGTCGAAGGTGTAGGCCCCGAGCACCGCCCCCTCCACGGCCTTGCCCAGGAGCGGTCCCGCGTCGCGGCCGTTCAGGAGCAGGCCGACCTTGACGTGGCGATAGTCGCGGGCGAGGCGCAGGGCGCGCGCGGTGAAGGTCTTGACGTTCTCCCAGAGGTTGAAGCCCTTGAGATGGGGGCTCCAGTAGACGACGAGGGCGCGGGCCCGCGCCCCCTCGGGGAGGGTGGCGAAGTACTCCCGCTTGAGGGTCTTCTCCCGGAAGCCGGAGGCGGCCTTCGCCAAATGGCCGGCGATCACGGGGTCGTCCACGTCGTGGAGCGTCTTCTCCGGGTCGAGGACGACCGCGAGGAGGTCGACGGGCGTGGAGGAGACGGGGGTGAAGGCGAGCTTGATGTTCATGAGGCCTCCGACGGCGTTATCGTGGGCAGAAGAACGAAGGCAATTCTGCCAGATCAGCAGCGGCGCCCGGTCCGACAGCGCGCCGTCCGCTTCATCTGGCCGTCGTTAATTATACTGTCTGCATGACGGCGGCCAAGATGGCGGTGTTCGGCGTGCCCACCGCCGCCGGGGGCCGCCGGGCCTCGGTCGCGGACGCGCCCTTTCGACTGCGGGAGGCCGGCCTCCTGGGGGCGCTGCGGTCGGCGGGCCCGCGCGTCGTGAACCTCTCCGACCTTTCGCTCTTTCCCTTCCGCGAGGACCCCGGGCACCCCACCGCCCGCAACACGGAAGGCGTCGCCTGCGCGCTGCGGGCCGCCGCCGACGAGATGACGCGGGCGCTCGCGGAGGGATTCACGCTCGTGCTCGGAGGCGACTGCACGCTCGTGGCGGGAGTGGCCGCGGGCGCGCGCCGCTTCCTCGGCCAGGCCCCCGGCCTCGTCTTCATCGACGCCGACGCCGACCTCAACACCCCGGAGACGACCCCCTCGGGCTTTCTCCACGGGATGGCCCTCGCCCTCGCTCTCGGCCAGGGCCCGCCCGACGTGGTGGCCGCGACCGGCACCGCCGTTCCCGTGGAGCCGGACCACGTCGCCCTCGTGGGCTTTCGGGCTCTCGACCCCGGTGAGCGCCGGAAGATCGGCGACCTCGGTCTGGCCCTTCCCGCGGAGGCTGCCCGCAAGCTCGGCATGCGGACCACGGCCGCCCTCGCCCTGGAAGGGGTGGAGAACGGCGACGGGCCGGTGGTCGTGCACCTGGACGTCGACGTGATCGACCCCGAGGAGATGCCGGCCAAGCACCAGGCGGTGCCGGGGCCGGGCCTGAGCTTCGACGAGACGTCGGACCTCGTGGCCGCGCTCGTGGCCTCGCCGCGCGTCGTCGCCCTCGAGGTCTGCGAGTACGCGCCCGACATCGATCCCGGCCTCGTCACCGGCCGCCGCCTCGTCGAGCTCCTGGCGCGGGCGGTGGCCCGGCGCTTCCGGGCCCCGCGCTAGGAGCTTCCGCCCTTCCTCTCCCGCGCCGCCTCCGCGAGGTCGCGCTTCCCCCGCCGCGCCACCGCCCAGAAGATCGAGAAGAGGATGGCGAGGGCGGCCGCGATCGCGGTCCCGAAGAGCAGGACGGTCGAGAGCAGGATGCTCCGCTCGTCCATCTCCGCCCCCAGCTCGAGCGTCCCCCCGTCCAGGGCCGGGGCCACCCCCTGCCGCCAGCCCACGATGTTGCCGCGCTCGACGCCGTCGGCCGCGTTCCGGTGGCCGTAGACCTTGCTCGGAAGGTGGAAGCGCACGGCCATGAGCCCCTCGCGATCGCGAGCACCGATGTCGGGGGCGCCCGAAGGACGCGACCACTTCCCGTCGAGGAACAGGCGGTTCTTCTCCCGCCGGAGCGCGAGCGTGAGGTCGGGAAAGGCGGGCGTGTTCGCGAGCGCGTTCACGTCCGTGAAGTCCGCGGAGACGAAGAGGTAGGGATGCCCGCCCCGCCGGGTGAGGGTGACCCGGCGCACGCGGAGGCCGGAGCGCTCGAAGAGGGCGCGGGCGGCGTCGGGGGTCGCGGTGGCGTCGGGGTTCCGGGGATCGCCGAGTCCCTTGAACGCCGTCCACAGCGCGGGCCGCCCGGTGACGTTCACGGTGCCCGAGCCGTCCACGCGCAGCCAGAACTCGTGCTCGTACTCGTAGGTGAGGCAACCGCGCGCGCCCGTCGCCAGCAACACGACGAGGGCCAGGCGGAAGGACATGCGCGGGGATTATAGCGAGCGGCATACAATCCGCCTCTATGCCGAAGGCCCCCAAGGTCTACCTCGTGGACGGCAGCGCGCAGTTCCACCGCGCCTACCACGCGATCCGCGGGCTCGCGACCAGCCGCGGCCTCCCCACCAACGCCACCTACGGCTTCACCACCATGCTCCGCAAGCTGCTCGAGGACGAGAAGCCGGAGAAGATCGGCATACTCTTCGACCCGCCCGGACGCACCTTCCGCCACGAGGAGTACAAGGAGTACAAGGCCAACCGTCCGAAGATGGACAACGACCTCGCCGTGCAGATCCCCTACGTCCGCCGGGTCTGCGAGGCGCTTCGCCTGCCCATCCTGGAGATCCCGGGCTGGGAAGCCGACGACGTGATCGCCACGCTGGCCCACCAGGCGGTGGAGCGGGGGATGAAGGTGATCGTGGTCTCCGGGGACAAGGACCTGCTCCAGCTCGTGAGCGAGGACATTCTCGTCCTGAACCCCGGTCGCGAGGGCACGGGGGCGACCCTCTACGACCGGGGCAAGGTCGAGGAGAAGTTCGGGGTCCCCCCGGAGCGCGTGGTGGACATCCTCGCCCTCGTGGGGGACGCCGTCGACAACATCCCCGGGGTGGCCGGAATCGGAGACAAGGGGGCGCGCGACCTCGTGCGGGAGTTCGGGCCGGTGGAGGCCGTGCTCGAGAACGCGGACAAGGTGAAGCGCGCGGCCTACCGGGATGGCCTCAAGCAGCACCGCGAGGAGGCGCTGCTCTCCAAGCAGCTCGCGACCCTCCGCACCGACGTTCCCATCACCCTCGAGCTCGAGAAGCTCGCCCGCCAGGAGCCGGACCGGCGGGCCGCGCATGCGCTCTTCAAGGAGCTGGAGTTCCAGGCCCTGGCCCGTGAGTACGCGCCAGAGGCGGCGGCCACGGGCACGGAGCGGCGGGTGATCACGGAGCCCTCCGAGGTGGACGCGCTCGCGGCCGCGGCGAAGCAGGCGGGCCGCGTCTCGCTGGGCCTGGTCGTGACCTCCCCCGAGCCGATGCGGGCCCGGATCCTGGGCGTGGCCCTCTCTCACGAGCCGGGAATGGCCGCATATGTTCCCGTCGGCCATTCCCGGCTCGAGTTGGCCAACCCGCCCTCCCTGCCGGACGTTCTCTCCCGCCTTCGTCCACTCCTCGAAGACCCGTCCGTCCGCAAGGTGAGCGCGAACGCGAAGCGCGACCTGGTCGCGCTCGCGCGGCACGGGGTCCGGGTCGCGGGCCTCGGCTTCGACGCCCTCGTCGCCTCCTACCTCCTGAACCCGGGACGGCGCGCCTACACGCTCGACGACCTTGCCTTCGAGTTCCTGGGGGAGCGGCGCGGCTCGGAGCCGGAGGGACTCTCCGGGGACGACGCCTCCATCGACCAGACCGCGCGCATCGCGGGGGGGACGCCGACCTCGTGCTGCGTCTCGACGAGGCCGTCACCGCCCGCCTCGAGGAAGAGCAGCTCCTCACGATCTACCGGACGATGGAGCTGCCCCTCGTGGACGTGCTGGCGGAGATGGAGCGGGCCGGGGTCAAGGTGGACAAGGGACTCCTCGCCTGCATGAGCCGCGACATGGAGGCGCAGCTCGCGGCCCTCACCAGGGAGATCCACGTCCTCGCCAAGGGCGAGTTCAACATCAACTCCCCGCCCCAGCTCCGCGAGGTTCTCTTCGACCGCCTGGGGCTGAAGAGCGGCAAGAAGACGGCCAAGACTCGCGCCGCTTCCACCGCAGAAGAGGTGTTGGACGAGCTCGCCCTCGTCCACGAGCTGCCGCGCAAGATCATCGAGTACCGTTCGATCCAGAAGCTCAAGGGGACGTACGTCGACGCCCTGCCCCAGCTCGTCAACCCCGAGACCGGGCGCATCCACGCCACGTTCAACCAGACGGTGGCGGCCACGGGGCGGATCTCGTCCTCCGACCCCAATCTCCAGAACATCCCCATCCGGACCGCGGAGGGGCGGAGGATCCGCGAGGCGTTCGTGGCCGAGCCCGGCCACCGGCTCCTCTCCGCCGACTACAGCCAGATCGAGCTCAGGGTGCTCGCCCATCTCTCCAAGGACCAGACCCTCATCGACACCTTCCGGCGCGGGGAGGACGTGCACGACCGCACGGCCCGCGAGGTCTTCGGCGCCTTCTCGCCGCTCTCCGCCGACGAGCAGCGCCGGGTGGCGAAGATGGTCAACTACGCTCTCCTCTACGGAAAGACGGCTTTCACGCTCGCCAAGGACATCGGGGTGAGCAAGAAGGAGGCCGAGCAGTTCATCGAGGCCTACTTCGCCCGCTATCCTTCGGTCCGCCAGTTCATCGAGGGGACGATCGCCAAGGCCCGCGAGACCGGCCACGTCCGCACCCTGCTCGGCCGGCTGCGCCGGCTGCCCGACCTGCGGGCCCCCAACTTCCAGGTCCGCATGGAAGCGGAGCGCCAGGCGATGAACACGCCCGTTCAGGGCTCGGCCGCGGACCTCATCAAGAAGGCCATGATCGACCTCGCCGCCGAGCTGGGCCGCCGGGGGATGAAGTCACGCCTCATCCTCCAGATTCACGACGAGCTGCTGCTGGAAGTGCCGGAGGCGGAGGCGGAAGAGGCGAGGAAGCTGGTCAAGGACGTCATGGAGGGCGCCCTCTCGCTCGACGTGCCGCTCGTGGCCGAGGCCCGCCTCGGTCTGAACTGGGCCTCGGTGCACTAAGGGGAGAATCCTGATGCCAAAAGACATTGGGCTCTTGAAGCGGGCCTACGACCGACGATAACGGCAGACATCGGTACCGACCCTCAAGGGTCCTGGAGGGCGAACTCCTTGCGAATGCGCTCGCTCTCGCGGGCCACGGTGGCCGCATCCTGGCCCATGTCGCGGAGCAGCCGCTCGGTGAGGGCGACCGCGGCCTCGACCTCCTCGAAAGCGGCCCCGGTGGCCCCCGCCTGCTCCAGCTCCGGCCGCTCGCGGAGGTAGCGGGCCCGCACGAAGATCCGGCAGGCGGCGTTGAGGTTCCGGGCGGCCGCGATGAGCGGGCCGCGGTTGACGGAGTGGGGCAGCGTCACCAGGAGATAGGCGGCTCGCGCGATGCCCGCCTGCTTCAGCACGTCGGGGTGGCTGGCATCGCCGTAGAGGGCGAGGCGTCCCTCGCGGGCGCGGGCGCTCACGGTGTCGATGTTCAGGTCGATCACCACGGTGTCGAGGCCCGACTCGCGGAGGGCGCGGTCGACGCTCTGCCCGACCGGCCCGTAGCCCACGATGACGGCGAGGGGTCCCTTCCCCGCTTTCACGGCACGAGCGGTCCCGGCGTTCATCGCATCTCCCCACCGCTCGGCGCGGGCGTTCAGCAGCCGCCAGAGGCGCGGTCGCCGCCGCAGCCACCGTTCGCCCGGGTCGAGCATGCGGAAGAGGAGCGGATTGAGCGATATCGAGACGAGCGCGCAGGCCACGAGCACGTTCGGCCCCGCAGCGGGCAGGAGACCGTGGTCGCGGGCCAGGTCTCCCAGGATGAAGGAGAACTCGCCGACCTGCGCGAGCCCGATCGCGACCACGAGGGCGGTGCGCGCCGAGTAGCCGAGAGTCGCCACCACCGCGACCGCGGTCAACGGCTTTCCGACCAGGACCACGGCGAGGGCGGCGAGAACGAGGGCGGGCTCGCGCAGAAGGAAGCCGGGGTCGAAGAGCATCCCGACGGAAACGAAGAAGAGCACGCCGAAGGCGTCCCGCAAGGGCAAAGCGTCGGCGGCGGCCTGATGGCTGACCGGCGACTGGCCCACCACCATGCCCGCGAGGAAGGCGCCGAGGGCCATGGAGGCGCCAAAGAAGTGGGCGGCCCCGGTGGCGATGGCCATGGCCAGGGCGAGCACGGTCAGGGTGAAGAGCTCGCGCGAGCGGAGGCGGGCGGCGCGCTCGAGGAGCCAGGGCACGACGCGCGAGCCGGCCAGCAGCACGAGGGCGACGAGGACCGCGAGCTTGCCCAGGGCGAGGCCGAGCGCGGCGAGGAATCCCGAAGAGTCGGGCGAAGCGGCGCCTCCCACTGCGCCGGCGAGAGCGGGGATCACCACGAGCACGACCACGGTGAGCACGTCCTCGACGATCAGCCATCCCACCGCGATGTGCCCGGGGGCGGTGTTCAGGAGTTGCGCGTCCTCGAGCGCCCGCATGAGAACGACCGTGCTCGCCACCGAGAGGGCGAGGCCGAGGACGAGCCCGGCGGCCGGAGGCCATCCAAACGCGAGCGCGGTGGCCACGCCCAGGAGCGTGGCGCACGCGCTCTGGACGAGCGCGCCCGGGATGGCGATGCCTTTGACGGCCAGGAGGTCCTTCAGGTGGAAGTGCAGGCCCACCCCGAACATCAAGAGGATCACGCCGATCTCGGCGAGCTGGGCCGCGAGGGCGGCGTCGCCCACGAACCCCGGGGTGAAGGGACCGATGACGACACCCGCGAGCAGGTATCCCACGATCGGGGAAAGACCGAGGCGCTGGGCGAGGCTCCCGAGCAGCCAGGCGCTCAGGAAGGCGCCCGCGATGGTCGTGATGAGCGGCGTGTCGTGCGGCATCGCCCGAAAAGGCTATCACCCGAAGAGCGGGTTTGACCGGGGGGGACGAGCCGCTAGAATGAAAAAAGGAGAACGTCGAATTGCCGCTCTACGAGTACGAGTGCCCCACGGACGGCCGGTTCGAGCTGGTGCGGAAGTTCTCGGACCCGCCGCTCACCAGGTGCCCGACCTGCGGCAAGAAGATCGAGAAGATCCCTTCCGCGCCCGCCATCCAGTTCAAGGGCTCGGGCTGGTACATCACCGACTACGCGCGGAAGTCGTCGGGCGACGGCAAGGATGGCGGCAAGGAAGGCAAGAAGGACACGCCGGCCAAGGACGCCGGGAGCAAGGATACCGGGAGCAAGGACACCGCGAGCGCGAAGGGCACGGGCTCGAAGGAGTCGTCCTCCAAGTCCGCCGCGAAGACGGGCGCGTCCGGAGGCTCGTCGGGCTCGTCCGACTAGCCGGCCCCCCTACAGCTTCAGCGACTTCAGGTATTCCCGGAAGGGCCCGCCCAGGTCGGGTCGCTTGAGCGCGAACTCCACCGTCGCCTTCAGGAACCCCAGCTTGTTCCCGGCGTCGTGCCGGATCCCCTCGAAGCGGTAGCCGTAGAGGGCCTGGTGCTCCTTGAGCCGGCGCAGTCCGTTGGTGAGCTGGATCTCGCCGCCCGCGTCGCGCGGGGTCTCCTCCAGGCAGGTGAAGACGTCGGGGGTGAGGATGTAGCGGCCGATGATGGCGAGGTCGCTGGGAGCGTCCTGGGCCTTCGGCTTCTCGACCATGTCCTTGATCCGATAGACGCGGCCGGTCGTACCCTCCGGGACTCCGTCGATCACCCCGTAGGCCGAGATCTCGCTCCGGTTCACCTGCTGGACTGCGATCACGGGCCCCCCGTGCTGCTCGAAGACCTCGATCATCTGCTTCATGCAGGGCACGGCGCTGTCGATGATGTCGTCGCCGAGCATCACCGCGAACGGCTCGTCGCCCACCAGGTCCTTGGCCATGAGCACGGCGTGGCCGAGGCCCAGGCTCTCTCCCTGGCGCACGTAGGAAATGTTGATCATGCTGGAGATGGCGCGGACCTGGTCCAGCAGGTCCGTCTTGCCCCGGGCCTCGAGCAGCCGCTCCAGCTCCGCGGAGACATCGAAGTGGTCCTCGATCGCGTTCTTGCCCCGGCCGGTCACGATGATGATGCTGGTGATGCCGGAGGCCACCGCCTCCTCGATCACGTACTGGATGATCGGCTTGTCGACGAGGGGCAACATCTCCTTGGGCTGGGCCTTGGTGGCGGGAAGGAAGCGGGTACCGAGGCCCGCGGCGGGGAAGACGGCCTTGCGGAGCCTCTTCTTCATGAAAGCGCTCCCGCGATGCTACCACAGGGGTTTCGACGGGCCCGTGACGACGGCGTGCTATGCTGCGCGACCGTGCTGGACCTGAAGTTCGTCGTCGAGAACCGCGATCGTGTGCTCGCCATGCTGGAGCAGCGCGGGCAGGGCCTCGACCAGATCCGCGCCTGGCCCGGGCTCGCGGGCGTCGATCCCTGGGCGCTGGACGTGGAGCGGCGAGCCACGATCCAGAGGGTCGAGCAGCTCCGCCACCGCCAGCGGGTGGCGGGCGAGGAGATCGCCCGCCGCGGTCGCGCCAAGGAGGACGCCGCGGACCTCAAGGCGGAGATGAAGGGCGTCTCCGAGGAGATCAAGCGAGGCGACGAGCGACTGCGCGAGATCGAAGAGAAGATCCACGAGTTCCTGCTCGTGGTCCCCAACCTGCCGGACGCGAGCGTGCCCGTGGGAAGGGACGCCTCCGCGAACGTGGAAGTCCGGCGGGTGGGCGAGCCCCGCAAGTTCGACTTCGGGCCCAAGGCCCACTGGGACCTCGGGCCGGAGCTGGGCATCCTGGACTTCGAGCGGGGGGCCAAGGTCTCGGGCGCGCGCTTCACCGTCTCCTGGGACGAGGGAGCACGCCTGGAGCGCGCCCTCGCCACCTTCATGCTCGACCTGCACCGGAGCCGCGGCTACCGCGAGCTGCTGGTGCCGTACCTCGTCACCGCGGAGACGCTCGTGGGCACCGGCCAGCTCCCGAAGTTCGAGGGCGACCTCTTCAAGACGAGCGCGGGCGACCGCCCGCTCTACCTGATTCCGACCGCGGAGGTGCCCCTGACCTGCCTCCACCGGGACGAGATCCTGGAGGCGGAGTCGCTGCCCAGGAAGTACGTCGCGTTCACCCCCTGCTTCCGCTCGGAAGCGGGCTCGCACGGCAAGGACGTCCGGGGGCTGATCCGCCAGCACCAGTTCCACAAGGTCGAGCTCGTGAAGCTCACGACTCCCGAGACCTCGATGGCGGAGCTGGAAGCGCTGACCCTCGACGCCGAGGAGGTGCTGAAGCGGCTGGGCCTGCCCTACCGCGTGGTCGTGCTCTCCACGGGCGACATGGGCTTCTCCGCGGCCAAGACCTACGACATCGAGGTGTGGCTGCCCGGGCAGAACGACTACCGCGAGATCTCCTCGTGCTCGAACTGCACGGACTTCCAGGCCCGCCGCGCTTCTCTGCGCTACCGGCCGGAGGCCAAGAGCAAGCCGCGCTTCCTGCACAGCCTGAACGGGAGCGGCCTCGCCGTGGGCCGTACCCTGATCGCCGTCCTCGAGAACTTCCAGGAGGGGGACGGCTCCGTGCGCATCCCCGAGGCCCTGCGCCCCTACATGGGAGGCCACGAGCGGATCACGAAGCGCTCGGCCTGAATCCGCTCAGGGCCGGGGTTTGATCGCGTGCAGGTAGGCGGCGGCAGCCCGGGACGCGAACGATTCCATGAGGCGATCGTCGGGGCTCTCCCCGTTCGGGTCCAGCAGGGCGAGCGTCCCCACGTAGGTGTCGCTCGTGTGCAGGGGGACGAGTAACGCCTGCTCCTTCGGGAGCTGGGTGCGCAGGGCCGCTCCCACCACCGCCACCCGGTCGGGCTCGAGCCGGCCCACCGCAGTGGCGGCCAGCATGGCCGGCACCGGCCGTCCCTCCGTACCCTGGAAGCCGTCCCCCACGCCCGCCGCCACCACCGGTCCTTCCGGGGTCTGCAGGACGAGCAGCCCACCCTGGTAGCTGCCGAACTGGATGGCCGCCTCGAGGATCGCGCGCGCCACGTCCGGGGGTGCCCCCCCGGAGAACACGAGCTGGTCCACCATCACGACCTGCTCCATGAGCAGCGCGTAGCGCCGCACCTGTTCCAGGAGCTGGGCCTTGCGGATCACGGCCGCGGCCGAGAAGACGACCGTACGCACCCGATGCAGATCTTCGTCCGGGTAGGGATCGGGTTGGGTGCGCCCGAAGCAGAGGAGGCCGATCACGTCGCCCTCGACGAGCAGGGGCAGGCCGGCCCAGGTGCGCAGGGGAGGGGCGCCGGGGATGGGCATCGGCCGCGACTCCGCGTCCGCGTCGCCCACGCTGATCGGCCAACGCTCCTCGGGCGGGAGGTCGGCGGGGACGGGGAAGGTGGTGCCGACCAGGCCCACGGGCTCGGCGGCTCCCCCCGCCGCCCGCACGCGTAGTTGGTCGCCGGGATCGAGGAGGGCGAGGGCGGCAAAATCGTAGGAGACGATCCGGGCCACCTGCTTCAGGACTTCCTCCACCGTGTCCTCGAGCCGCACTTGGCGGACGATGGCTTCGAGCACGTCGCGGAGCGTCTCGGAGTCCACGCGGCGCTCCCGCTCGGCCTCGACCGTCAGCTCGGGCTCCACCCAGCGCCGCTCCCGCGCGAGCTCCTCGCGCAGCGCGTCGCGCACCTCCTGACGGTCGGCCTCGCTCAGGTGGGCCAGCCTGACGTCCAGCTCGCGGATCACTCGGTCGGTGTTCATCGCTCTACTTACTGGGAGTGTATCAAAGGAGGACAGGCAGCGAGGGTGGCCGGCTCGCGCTAGAATGGGATTCCGTCAACCCGGGAGGTTCGGCGCTGCGCGAGCACATCCTCTTCGTCTGTACCGCCAACGTGGACCGCAGCCGCACCGCGGAGGACCTCTACGAAGGCGACGAGCGCTACGAGGTTCGCTCGGCGGGGACGGCTCCCTTCGCCACCGTGCCCGTCAACCGGGACCTGCTCCTCTGGGCGGACCGCGTCTTCGTGATGTGCGAGAAAGAGGACCGGCACCAGACCCAGCTCCGCCTGCGTTTCCCCGGGGTGGACCGCCCCGTGGTCGACCTCAACGTCGAGGACCGGTGGCGGCGCGGCCATCCGGAGCTGGTGGCTCGCCTCCTGAAGAAGCTCAAGCCTCACCTGGGCGCGCCCCGGAAGGCGGGGGCAGGCCATAATAACGAGGAGGCGCCCGCGGAGGGCTAGCCTAACTGGTAAGGCAGGAGCCTTGAAAGCTCCCGGGCCTTGCGGCCCTTGGGGGTTCGAGTCCCTCGCCCTCCGCCATGCTAACCTATCGGTCTGGCCGCTCCCACCAAGCGTTCGGTGGGTGCCTCGCGTGCGGAGAGGTGCTGGAGTGGCTGAACAGGGCAGATTGCTAATCTGTTGTACGGGATTAAAGCCTGTACCGGGGGTTCGAATCCCCCCCTCTCCGCCAGTCTTGAAGTAGCTCGGTCCGGCCCCCCGCTCTAGAATCCACGGGTGGTCCCGCTTCTCGCCGCGGCCGTGGTCTTCGTCTTCTCGCTCGAGCCGGGCACGTGGTGGGAGTATCGCGAGTCGTATGCCGAGCCCGTGGGAGGAATCGACGCGATCACGGACGAGACGACGCGCTTCGAGGTTCGCGGCACCCGCGAGCAGCCCTTCCTCCTGCAGACGGGAGGCGCCGATCCCGGCGCCGGGCCGGTCGAGTCGGGCAAGGGATGGATCCGCCTGGGCCCCTGGACGGGGGAGGACGCCCTGCCTCTCCCCCTCGAGGTGGGCCGTACCGCGCCGCCTTCCGAGGCGGGGCCCGGCTACACGGTCGAGGCGGAAGAGCAGGTGAGCGTTCCTGCGGGAACGTTCAGCGCCCTGCGCTGTGCCCTGCGCACCCGGCAGAACGAATCCGTCCTGTGGATCGCGCCCGGGGTGGGCATCGTGCGCGAGACGCAGGGGACGCCGGGGATGCGTCCGGAGATCGAGCGCGTGCTCGTGCGCTTCGGGACAGCGGCCCTGAAGCACTAGGCGCGGCCGGGCGAGGGCTAGAGCTTCTCGAGGAGGTCGTCGCGACGCTCGGCGGCGAGCGAGGTCAGGAGAAGGCGCAGGCTGTCCAGCGACTCGTCGGTGAGGTTCTGGAAGTCGTGCCGGATCGCCTGGATCTGGTCCCACTCACGGTCCGCTTCCGGCTCGCCCCGCACGACGCGCCCCGTCGACTCCAGCAGGAAGCGCGTGCCCAGGGCGAAGCTGCGGCCCAGGATGTAGAGCTTCAGGCGGTAGCGCTCCGAGGTCGAGACCAGGAACTGGTGGAGGACGCCGTTCAGATAGGCGAGGCTGACGATCTGGGTCAGCCGGAAGTCCTTCGGCCGCAGCGGCGACACCGGGGCCATGGCCGAGACCATGCGCGAGAAGTTCGCCATCGCCGCGAGCAGGTGGAGCATGTTGGGAGAGAACTTCTCGATCACGCGGTAGCCCACGTCCAGCAGCTTCTTGGCCTCCTCCACCGAGCCCAGCTCGCGGACCGCGAAAGCCTCGTCGAAGGTCACCTCGGCGAGCGCCATCTCGTTATGCACGCGTCCCTCGATGCTCCGGTAGAGCCGCTCGCCCTTCGGCGTGAGCAGCAGCTCCCAGTCGCGCCGGATGACCCGCTCGTTCCGCCGCCCGAACAGGAAGAGGACGACGAAGCAGCCGACCACCGAGAAGGCAATCATCCAGCCCATGGTCGGTCAGCCCGCCTGGCTCGCGGGGACGGTCAGGGGCGCCGCCGCGCGGTTCTGGGCGCCCGCGGGCGCCCAGGCCGCCCAGGCCCAGTAGGAAAGCAGCAGGAAGTAGGCAAGGGTGTGGACGATGTTCGCCTTGGGAATGAACTCGTTCCATCCGTAGGTGGCCGCGAGGTTCAGACCCGTGGTGAAGATCAGCAGATAGGGGACCCAGCCGAGCAGAATGGCCTTGTGCATGGGATCCACGGGAAGGCGGTACCAGAGGATCAAGGCGGCGATGCCGGTCAGCAGCCAGATCGTCCCGCCGAGAAGGCGAGGCTGCAGTCGGGACAGGATCTGCGAATACTCCGGGAGGCTGGGTAGTTCCCAGCTGGCCCACAGCACCGTGACCAGGGTGGTCCCCAAGAGGAGCAGGAGCAGGGCGCGAGCCGTCGAGCGCGCTCCCGGGAAGGACCGGAAGGCGAAGTAGGCGAGCTCCAGCGCGACGGCGAAACGAAGGGCGTTGTGGAGCGACTCGCGGACCAGCCAGAAGCGGCTCGTGAAGAACCGTTCCGGCCAGAAGATGGGCAGCAGATCCGTGATATAGACGACCGCGAGGAACAGAAGGAACATCCGACACACCCGGAACCGGCCGCGCCTCAGAACGCCGGTGAAGATCGTTCCCAGCACGAACAGGGCAAGAAACAACAGGACGTAGTCGTACATGGCCCCTAGCCACGTAGTGTAGCCCGAAAGAACGAGGGTATGCAGGCTGGCATGCGTTCACCGACTCTTGCCCCGAAAAAAACGCGTGACTCTACGCCAGTCTCAGAAAAACGCCCTGGGGAGGCATGCCCTTTATTCCCTCAGCCAGTTGGGGAGGCATTCCCTTGATTCCCTCGAACAACTGGGGCGGCATTCCCTTGATCCCCTCGGCTAGCTGGGGAGGCATGCCTTTGATTCCCTCGAACAGTTGAGGTGGCATTCCCTTGATTCCCTCGGCCATCTGGGGCGGCATACCCTTGATCCCCTCGGCCAGCTGCGGAGCGGCGATGACCAGTTCCTGTCGCTCCCGGCCCGAATCGCGGGTCAGATCCGCGGTGTTCGCGCCGAGGAGGGAGAGAGCGAGCAGCCAATTCATGGTAACCTCCAGAGAAACGTTGCAAAAGGGATTCTAGTATACACTTCATGTCAACTGGGCTATACGTAACATGGGCAAAGACTTAGGAGAACGGTTCGCCAAAGGCCAACTTCTTGACCTCACTGGCGAGAAACGGCTAAGATCCCTCACTGTGGAGGTGCGACAGTGAAACGCCGCGTAGACCTAATCGATCAGTTCGCCGATCTGGTGATCGGCGCGGACGACCCCCGGCGCCTCGCCGAACGGACGCTCGAGGTCGTGATGTCCCTGAACAACGGTCGGAGCGGAGCGGTCTTTTCCTGCACTGAAGATCGCATCACGCTCTTCGCCTCCCGCGGCATCGACCAGGCGGTGCTGGATTCGGTACAGGTGGTCTGGAGCCGTTACAAGGAATCGCTCCACAAGAACGAGACCTTCTACGTCCCGGACCGCGCCACCGAGCGCCGGCTGCCCCCCGAAACGGGGGACAAGCCGACGGCGGCCAGCTTCGCAGTGGTGCCGGTGTTCGACGGGGAGACCCTGGTTGCATTGCTGTACGTGGACAGCCTCGACCCTCACTTCTGCGCGTCCCACGACCTGGAGAGGCTGACCAAGTTCTCGCGCATCGTGGCCAAGGCCGTGAACGAGACGACTCCCGACCGCGGGCGAGTGCGGTCGGCCGATGCCTGGGAGACCTACCTGGAGCGTACTCCGGTCGAGGACATGGAGCGGGAAAAGCTGCTCCTGCTCCTGAACCGGAACGAGTGGAACATCGCCCGGGTCGCCCGCTTGATGGGGGTGACGCGGCGGACGATCTACTTGCGGCTGCAGCGGTACAACATCCCGCGGGAGCGCGTCCCCAAGACCCGCCTCCGCACCGCGACCGTCTAGGGTCGGGGGCGGGGTAGAATCCCGCCCCCATGACTCTTCGCGTTCGCTTCGCACCGAGTCCCACCGGCTTCCTCCACGTCGGTGGGGCCCGGACCGCCCTCTTCAACTGGCTCTGGGCTCGCAAGCACGAGGGTGTGTTCGTCCTTCGCATCGAGGACACGGATCGCGAGCGCTCCACCGACGCGAACACGCGGAGCATCCTGGAAGGGCTCGAATGGTTGGGCCTGCGCTGGGACGAAGGTCCGTTCCTCCAGAGCGAGGGACGGGAGCGCCACCGGGCGGCGGCGAATCGACTCCTCGCGGAGGGCAAGGCCTACCGTTCCTTCGCGACCCCGGAGGAGCTCGAGCAGCAGAGAAAGCAGGCGACGGCCGAGGGCGGGGTCTGGCTTCGGGACCGCGCCAGCCGGGACCTGAGCGAGGACGAGTCGGCGCGTCGGGCGAAGGCGGGCGAGCCCTTCGCGATCCGTTTCCGCGTTCCCGATGACGACGGGGCCACCCGCTTCCACGACGCGGTCTACGGCCCCCAGGAGCGGAAGCACAAGGACACCGAGGACTTCGCGCTGCTCCGCCCCGACGGCAGCCCGCTCTACAACCACGTCGTGGTCTGCGACGACGTGCACATGCGGATCAGCGAGGTCATTCGCGGTCAGGACCACCTGTCGAACACGCACAAGCAGATCCTGCTCTACGGGGCGCTCGGCCACCCCGCTCCCCGCTTCGCGCACCTGCCCCTCATCAACGCCCCCGACCGCACCAAGCTTTCCAAGCGAAAGCACGGGGAAGTCGTATCCGTCACCACCTACCGCGATCGCGGCTTCTTCCCCGAGGCCTTCCGGAACTTCCTGGCCCTGCTCGGCTGGTCCCCGGGGGACGACCGCGAGGTCTTCACTACCGAGGAGCTCGTCCAGGCCTTCACCCTGGAGGGGATCAGCCGCTCCAACGCGATCCTGAACTTCTCCGAGACCGACCCGCGGCAGTGGACGGATCGCAAAGCCCTCTTCCTGAACCAGCAGTACATGGCCGCCATGCCCCTGCCGCGGCTGCTGCCCCTCGTGGAGGCGGAGCTCAAGAAGACGAACCTGTGGGACGAGGCCTGGGCCGAGGGAGGAACCGGGCGCGCGTGGTTTGCGAGGACGGTCGAGCTCCTGCGGCCCCGCTTCGTGACCCTCGCCGACTTCGCAGACGCGGGCCGGGCCTATTTCGACGACGAGTTCGATCGGGACCCGGAAGCCGTGGACAAGAACCTGCGCAAGGAGCCACGCCTCGAGGAGTGGCTGCCCGAGCTGGCCCGTCGCTTCGAAGCGCTCGACCCGTTGTCGATTCCGCCTCCGCGGAGACGACGCTCCGGGCCTACGCGGACGAGATCGGGGTCAAGGCCGGCGTGCTGATCAACGCCGCCCGCACCGCGGTCACCGGCCGCTCGGTGGGACCCTCGCTCTTCCACGCGCTCGAGTGTCTCGGTCGGGATCGCGTGGTGCGTCGGCTGCAGGACGCAGCCCGGCTCGCCTCGGCCTGATCCGATCCGCCGCCCGCCGCTAGGGGCGGGTCTCGAGGCGCAGGGGCTCTTCCAGCCGCACGGTCAGGATCGTCCCCGCGGGGAGGTCGACCTCGCCTCCCTTCGTTCCCACCACCGCCCCCGTCCCCCCGAGGATCACCCCCACCACCGCCCCCTTGCCCCCGCCGAGGATGCTCCCGAGCACGCCGCCCAGCACCGCGCCCAGGCCGGCCTTGCCCGCGGTCTTTCCGCCGTCGCCGCCCTGGCCGATCGACACGACGCGGCCGCGGAAATCGACGCGCTCGCTCCCGAGGTCCAGCCGGTCGAACCGGATCTCGAGGCGCCCGCCCTTCGACGGCCGCTGCGCCGGCTCCGCATCGACCACCACTCCCCGGACGCGCGTGCCCGCGGGCAGGACCAGCGCCCCGTCCGCGCGCACGGGCTGGAACACGGAAGCGGTGACCGGGTCCTCGCGGCGGGCCGTCTTGGAGGAGAGGCGCTCCTCGAGCTGCACGGAGATCTCGGTCCCCGCGGGGAGGCCCACCTCCCGGCGCGCCGCGCGCGCCCCCGCGAACGAGCGCTCGATGTCCGCGCGCAGCTCCCCGACCGCTCGCTCCAGATCTGCCACCTCGCTGCGGGAGACGCCCGTTCCCGGCCGGCCTTCCTCCCGGTTGCGGCGCGCCTTGACCTTCAGGTAGACCGCGTCCTCCGTGATCTCCTGGGCCCGCCGCCGGAACTCGTCGGTCTTGGGGTCGTCGGGCTCCAGGGTTCGCAGGTCGTCGTCCAGGTTGCGGAGCTCCGCCTGCAGGCCCTCGACGTCGCTGGGCAGCGCCTCGTCGCGCGACTGCGCGCCCAGGGACGACGCGCCCAGCGGGAAAAGCAGGGCCAGCACCAGCGGGAATCGCCTCATCGCTTCCATCCTTCGATTATGCCCCCGGTTCACCGGGACCCGACATCTCGCTATACTCGCAGGCTTGGAAGGCATGCAGGGCGCCGGCGGTACGCAGGGCGGAGTGGGCGAGTTCTTCCTCGGCCTGGTCATGGCCGTGGCCGGAGGCTACCTGCTCACGAGCCAGGTCACCGTCAGCTCCGGCTTCTGGGCCTGGTTCGGACCCCACACGTTCGGGCTCTCCCTGCTCCCCCTCGTCGTGGGTTGCGGATGGCTCTTCTTCGACGGCGCGAGCCGGCCCGGGTTGATGCTGGTGGTCCTGGGCGCGGTCATCGTGTTGCTCGGTATACTGATGAACCTGCGCATCTACTTCGAGCCCACCAGCCTCTTCAACACCATCCTCATGCTCGTCCTGCTCGCCGGGGGCCTCGGCCTCGTAGCGCGCGGCCTCAAGCCCCACTACTGACCCCCCGCTCTCATTTCCCATCTCAATCCACAGGAGGTCGAACCGATCATGTCGAAGCCGATGACCGTGGCCCTCGCGGCCGCCCTTGCCCTACCGAACCTGGCGATGGCCCAAGCCACCGCCCCGCCCGCGCCCCCGCCCGCCGCGGCGGCACCCGCGGTTCCGGATCTGCCCAAGCCGGCCCCCGAGCTCCAGAAGCTCGCCTTTCTCAAGGGAGACTGGGTCCACGACGAGAAATACGAAGCGAGCGCCATGGGACCCGCGGGAAAGGGCGCGGGCCGCAGCCGCAACCAGTGGGTGCTGGGCGACCATCACCTCTACATGGTCTACGCCGGGAACACGCCGATGGGCAAGATCGAGGGCCGCGGCTTCCTCCGTTGGGACCCCTCGGCCAAGCTCTACACCCTCGACTGGTTCGACAACATGGGGCTCGCTTTCCACTACATGGGCGACTTCGGTCCCGACGGGGCCCTCACCCTGGCTGGCGAGTACAGCCACGGCGGCCAGAAGGTCCGCGAGCGGCTCACCGTCCAAAAGCAGGAAGACGGCCAGGTCAAGCTGACGAGCGCCATGGCCGTCGGGGACGGAACGGAGATGAAGCCGGTGGCGGAATCGATGCTCTCGGTGGCCAAGTAGTAGCGTCGGGCACGGGCGGCCTCTCGACGACTCCGGGAGCCGCCCGTTGACACCCCCAAATCGGCCCCCCTATACTGGCCGGCGGCGCTATCGTCTAGGGGTTAGGACGGATGGTTCTCAGCCATCAAACCGGGGTTCGAATCCCCGTAGCGCTACCATCCGCCGCCCGCTGAATCCCGCCACTTCCTTGCAAGCTCCGTGAACACCGGCGGTTGTGGCGCGCGCGCACGCTTGCGGTTACACTCCGTCCGTCCCCGGACGACGCAAGAATGGTCGAGCTGAACCACCGCGACCGCACGATCAAGATCAAGGTCGTGTACTACGGTCCGCCCGTCGGCGGGAAGACCACCAACCTCCAGATCCTTCACCAGCACGCCTCCGGGCCGCGGCGCGGGGACATGATCTCCGTCAACTCCGCGCAGGACCGGACCATCCTCTTCGACCTCCTGCCCCTCAAGACTCCCGGCTTCCGAGGGTTCGACCTGCGCCTGCAGATCCTGGCCGTGCCCGGGCAGGCCATGTACGCGGCCACGCGCCGTCTCGTGCTGAAGGGAGCGGACTCCCTGGTCTTCGTCGCCAACTCCGCCCTCGACCGCTGGGACGAGAACATCCAGAGCTTTCGGGAGATGACCCAGAACCTGCTGAGCCATCACCTGGACCCCGCGACCATGCCCCTGGTGCTGCAATACAACAAGCGCGATCTTCCCCAGGTGATGGAGCCCGAGATCATGGATCGGGCCCTGAACGCGCGCAAGGTCGATGCCATCCCCGCGGTGGCGGTGCGAGGGGAGGGGGTACTCGAGACCTTCGGGGCGATCCTGATGCGGACCGTGCTCGATCTGGCCCGCCGCTATTCGATCCTGGACATAAAGGAAGGGACGCCCGCCCAGAAATGGGCCGAGCAGGCGCTCGTGGGGATGTTCGGCGCCACGTCCCTGGCCCTGGGCAAGCAGCACGTCCCGCAGGCGCTGCCCCCGCCCGCCCTCCCCAGGATCTACGTGCCGCCCGCGACGGGCTCGGAAACCGTGGCTCGACCTGGAGCGGCCGTTGTGGCTCCTCCCGTGCCGGCGGCTCCCGTGTCTTCTCCGGCCCCGGCCCCGGCCCCGGCTCCGGTTACGGCACCGAGTCCGCCGCTTCCCCCACCTCCGGTGGCCGCGGTCCCGCCGAACCCGCCGCCGCCCTCACCTCCCGTGGCCGCGGTTCCGCCGAACCCGCTGCCGCCCTCACCTCCCCTGGTCGCGGTCCCGGCGACTCCCGCGACCGCCCCCGCCCCCGCCCCCAGGCCCTTGGCATCGGCCGCTCCCCTGCCGGGCCCAGGCCCATCCCCGGCACCGGTGGCTTCGGCTCCTCCGGCGGCGCCGTCCCTAGCGCCGCCTCCCGAGCCCGCCTTGAAGCCCGAATCTCCGTCGCCGCTCGCGAGCACCGCCCCCGTGCGCACGGTCGTGCGCGTCTCGCCCCAGCCCGAGGAGACGCGCGGCTCCGCGGCCGGCCCGGACGCGCGCGCAGGCGAGAACCTGGCTGACTCCTACGCGGAAGCCTCGGTCCAGCTCGGCACCCAGGTGGGAGAGCTGCGCGAGGAGCGCGACCTCGCCCGTAGCCGGCTCGCCGACCTGCAGAGAACGCTGGTCGCCGCCCAGGACATCCTGGCCGGCAAGCCGCTCGACTCCTCCCTGCAAGGCGTGCTCGAACGCATGGCCGTGATCGCCGGCGTCGAGCACGCGTCCTTCTGGCTCCCCCAGCCGGGCCGACCGCCGCGCGCGGCCGCGCTCCTGAACCTCGCCGAGGAGCCCATCCTCCCTTCGCGCGGGGCCGTGCGCTACGTGCTCGAGAACGCGGCGCGGGACGCGAAGCCGCGCCTCGTCTTCGCCGCCGACAACGCGGAGCTCGGCCAGGCGATCGAGCGGAAGGACCTGGTCTTCCAGGTGGTGCTCGCGGTCCCCTTCCGCACGCCGGGCGGCCTGCAGGGGATGGCCGCTCTCTACTACACGGCAGACACTGCGCGCCCGGTGCCGGAGACCCTCGCCCATCTCGGCGAGATCTCCCGCGCGCTTTCCGCAGGTCTCGAGCTCGCGGCGACGCTGGAGAAGGTCCGCAACGCGGAGCGGGCCCTCGAGCTGGCCCTGGCGGGGACCGCCTCCCTGCGCGGCCTGGAGGACGTCGTGAACTCGCTGGTGGAGCTGCGCGACCGCCTGGGGGAGATGCGCGGCCGGCCCGACGCCCCGCCCTGGTTCGTGGAGCAGTTCGCTCGTCTCGCGCCTTCCCTGCATGGCGCCTTGTCCTCCGGCCGCTCCCTCCTCGCCTTCAGCCGGGGAGAGATCCAGCGCGAGCCGGTGCTGGTGCAAGAGCTGTTGGGCGAGCTGCGGGGGACGGAGGTCAAGGTCAAGATCGACCCCGCCGCCGTCTCGGTCTCCGGGGACGCCGCCCTCCTGCGCGTGGGACTGCGGGCGCTCGTCGAGCACGTCCGGAGCCTGCTGGACGGAGCCGCGCCCGCGGTGGAAGTGCGGGCGGAGGCCGCCGGTGGCCGCGTGCTCGTCAGCGTGGGCACGGGAGGTGCCTTGCCCTCGGGGGGCAAGCCCACTTCCGTGGCCTCGGGCATGGCCCTGAACCTGGCCCAGCGCATCGCCGAGCTGCACGGAGGCTCGCTCACGGCCCAGACCATCCCCGGCGTCGAGGACTGGCTGGTGCTGAGTCTCCCCTCGGCCTGAGCGCCGGCCGATCTCCCTAGTCCTCGGACTTCGTCCCTTCGGGCGGGCGCGCTTCGCCGCCGGGCTCCGCCGGCGCGTCACGGCGCAGCCACGAGAAGATCGAGAAGGGTCGCTCGGGCGCGGCCGGAGGGGGGGACGGCGGCGGCGGCTCGGAGGCGCTCTCGCGCTCCGCCCCCTCCGCGTGCCCCGCGTCCTCCGCGGCGTCGTCGTCCTCGTCGTCCTCGTCCGCGGGACTGGGCGCGTGGGGGTCGTTGTAGGCGCCGGGGGCGAGAACGGAAGGGCCGCCGCGCGAGCGGCCACGGCCGCGGCCCCGCCGACGTCGCGACGGGCGTCCCCCGTTCTGTGCTTCCGCCGACTCTCCCGCCGTCTCCCCCGAAGCGGAGGCCGGCGCGGGAACGCTCGAAGGCGTCGTCACGGGGGCGGAGGACGAAGCCGCCGAGGCTCCGTGGATCGCCACCACCGGGGCCGGGTGATCCGTCTTCCCGGTCGCGGCGGAGCCCCCCGGCCCCAGGTCCTCGACGATGTAGCTGCCGGAGCGCTGGTCACGCCGCAGGATCACGATGCCGCGGCGCTGAGCGTCCTCCAGCAGGTGGGAGAAGGTGCGGAAGCCGTAGTAGGTCTCGTTGAACGAGGGCTTCTTGCGCTTCATGGTCTCCTTGACCATGGAGCCCCAGAGGACCTCCTTGTTCTCGCGCTGGAGGGCGACCACCGCGTCCACGAGCAGGGAGAAGCACTCCTGCAGCTTCTCGGGGGCGCCCGAGATCACGGGGAGCGGGCGCTGCTGCACCCGCACGAGGTCCTCGTAGAAGATGAACTCGTCGCAGTTCTCGATGAGCAGGTCGGACGTGGAGTTCTTGACTCCCAGTCCGATCACGTACTTGTTGTTCTCCTTGAGCTTGCTCACGAGGGGCGAGAAGTCCGAGTCCCCCGACGCGACCACGAAGCAGTTGATGTGCTCCTTCTGGAAGGACATGTCCATCGCGTCCACCACGAGCCGGATGTCGGCGGAGTTCTTTCCGCCCACCGACTTCTGGGGGACCTCGATGAGCTCGATGGCCGCCTCGTGGAAGCTCCGCTTGTAGTCGGAGTAACGGCTCCAGTCGGCGTAGGCCTTCTTGGAGAGCAGCTTCCCCTTGTCGAGGAGTCGCTCGAGCACGAGATTGACGTCGAACTTGCGGTAGTGGGCGTCGCGGACGCCGATGGCGATGTTCTCGAAATCGATGAAGAGGGCGAGCCGCTGCTCGTCCTGGCTGGTTCCTGCCAAACTTCCTCCTAGTGGGGGCCTCTCGTGCGGACCAGTACCCCTGTGTTTTCCGAACCCGGGCCGTCCCGGCAGGGTGCTTGACGCCCGGGGGGACCCGGGCCACGGGGATGCGCGAAGCGTAGCACACGAGCCCGGCCGGGGATATCGAACTTCTATGCCGTCCGGTACGCATAGACCCAGGATGCCGGGCGCCGAGCTTCGAAGTCCAGACCGTATCCTCAACAAGGCACTCGAGTTGTTCTCCCGGAAGGGGTACGACGCGACCTGGGGTTCGGGAGATCTGCGAGGCTGCCGAGATTGGCAAGCCGACGCTCTACCTCGACTACTTCGCGTTCGCGAAGGAACGCCGCGAGCTCGTCCGTCTCGACGGCCTGCGGCCCGCGGCGGCGGGCGCTCCGGTGCCCGCCCCGGACTGAAGGCCTGCACACGGGAAGGCTCGCGTCCGGCGGGGTCGCCTGATAAGGTGGCGCGATGAAGGCGTTCGAGATCCAGAAGACCTTCGGCCTGGACGCGCTCACCCTCGTGGAGCGGTCCGATCCCCGGCCCGGACCCCGGCAGGTGCTCGTCGCCCTGCGCGCGGCCTCGCTGAACTACCGCGACCTGCTCATGGTGCAGGGTCTCTACTATCCGAAGCAGCCGCTCCCCCTCATCCCGCTGTCCGACGGGGTGGGGGAGGTCATCCGCGTCGGCGACGGGGTCACGCGGGTCAAGGTCGGGCACCGGGTGGCGCCGATCTTCTGCCCGCGGTGGATCGCGGGGCCGCCCACCAAGACGAAGCTCCTGTCCGCCCTGGGCGGGCCTCTCGACGGCACCCTCGTCGAGCAGATGATCCTCGACGAGGAAGCGCTCGTCCCCGTGCCCGCGCACCTGTCCGACGAGGAAGCGGCCACCCTGCCCTGCGCGGCCGTCACCGCCTGGAGCGCGCTCGTGGAGCAGGGCGGGTTGCGCCCGGGGGACACCCTGGTCGTGCTCGGCACCGGCGGGGTCGCGATCTTCGCCCTCCAGTTCGCGAAGATGCTGGGCGCGCGCGTGATCGTCACCTCCAGCAGCGACGCCAAGCTCGAGCGGGCGAAGAGCCTGGGGGCGGACGAGCTCGTCAACTACAAGACGACGCCGGACTGGGACAGGAAGGTGAAGGACCTGACCGGGGGAGTGGGGGCCGACCACGTGCTGGAAGTCGGAGGCGGGGGGACATTCCCGAGGTCGGTGCGCGCCGTCCGGGTCGGAGGCCAGATCAGCCTGATCGGCGTGCTCGCCGGTCCCACCAGCGAGGTGAACCTGGCCCCCATCCTGATGCAGAACATCCGCGTGCAGGGCGTGATCGTGGGCAGCCGCGAGACCTTCGAGTCGATGAACCGCGCGGTGGAGCGCCACCGGCTGCGGCCGGTGCTGGACCGGGTCTTTCCCTTCGCGGAAGCGCGCGAGGCCTTCGAGCACATGGCCGGCCAGGGGCACTTCGGCAAGATCGGCATCCGCATCGCATGAGGGGCGGGACCGCCTTGGTGCTGTCGTGGCTGTTCGCGGAGGCGGGCTGCACGGGCGAGGGCCCGCTCGTGGCCTTCCTCGGAGACAGCCTGACCTCGGGCTGGAAGCTCCCGGCCTCGGAGGCGTACCCTGCGCTCGTCGGCCGCCGCCTGGGGGAGAAGCGCCACCCCGTGCGCGTCCTCAACGCGGGGGTGAGTGGGGAGACCGCGGCCGAGGGCGCGAGACGCCTGCCCGCCCTGCTCCGCGAGCGGCCGGACGTGCTCGTGGTCGCCCTCGGGATCAACGACGGCCTGCGCGGCCTGCCTACCGACGACACCGAGTCCGCCCTGCGCCAGATCGTGGAGAGTGCGTGCACGGCGGGAGCGCGCGTGCTTCTCGTGGGAATGCGGATCCCTCCTTCCGGGCCGCGCGGGGAAGACTACGCTCGTCGCTTCGGCGCCATCTACCCGCGTCTGGCCGCGGAGTACCGGGTGCCGCTCGTGCCCTTCCTCCTCGAAGGCGTGGCCGGACGACCCGAGCTCAACTTCCCCGACGGCCTCCACCCCAACGCCGCCGGCCACGAGCGCCTCGCCGAGACCGTGCGCCCACACCTGGAGCTTCTGCTCGCCGAGGTCCCAGACGCCGCAGTGACATCGGAACGGCGATGAGATCCCGCCGCATTGCCCTCACTCGGTGGGTCGTCGTGACGACCCTCGCGTTCCGCGCGGCGACGAACGCCCAAGGCGACGACGCTTGGGACAACGTGGCGCGCGTCGTCGCCGTGGGGGACGTGCACGGAGACTACGAGCAGTTCGTGACCGTTCTCCAGCAGACGGGCCTCGTCGATGCCCAGCCCAAGTGGACAGGGGGGAAGACCCACCTCGTCCAGGCCGGCGACCGCCTCGACCGCGGCCCCGACTCCCGCAAGGTGATGGACCTGCTCATGCGCCTCGAGAAGGAGGCGAAGAAGGCGGGCGGCCTCGTCCATTCGCTCCTCGGGAACCACGAGGCCATGAACATGCTCGGGGACCTGCGCTACGTGACCCCCGGGGAGTTCGCGGCGTTCAAGGGGCCCGATTCGCTCCGCCGCCGGGAGGCGCTGTGGGAGGCGCTCCAGGCCGAGCGCAAGAAGAAGGGCGAGGCCCCGCTCGGTGACGAGGACCGCCGGCGCTTCGACGCCGCGCACCCCCTGGGCTGGGTCGAGCATCGCCTGGCCTTCGCGCCGGACGGGCAGTACGGCGCGTGGCTCCGTCAGCAGAACGCGGTCATCCGGATCGGGGACACGCTGTTCCTGCACGGCGGGATCTCGCCCAAGTACGGCGATTTCGCGCTGCGCGACCTGAACGAGCGGATCCGGAGGGAGCTCGCCGACCCGGATCCCCTGACCGCCCTCGTGTCGCAGGACCCCGAGGGCCCTCTCTGGTTCCGCGGCCTGGCCCAGGGAGAGCCTGCTCTCGCTTCGCACCTCGAGGCGGTGCTGACGAGGCTCGGGAGCCGGCGGATGGTCGTCGCCCACACCGTCGTCACGGAGGGCCTCGTGATGCCGCGCTACGGGGGGCGCGTGGTCCAGATCGACGTGGGTCTCTCGAAGTTCTACGGAGGTCCCCCCGCCGCCCTCCTCCTCGAGGAGGGACAGGCGTTCGCGGTCCATCGGGGAAAGCGCCTGGCCCTTCCCTCCGGCGACGGGGAGCCGCTCTTGCGCTACGTCCGGGAGGTGGCCGCGCTCGAGCCCGATCCCGCGCGGCTCCGGCCCCTGATCTCCCGGCTGGAGGCGGCGGTCACCGCGGCTCCCCCGCCGTGACGCGCGGGGGCATCTCGTAGAGCACGCGCTCCTCTCCGCGCGCGGCGATCTTCTCGTCGTAGAACTGCACTATCCGGTCGCGGCGGGCGAGGACTCCGTCGATCTGGGCCTCGGTCAGCAGGTCCGTCAAGAGTGGCTTGAGCGTGGCCTTGTCGAGCCGGCGCAGCGCCGGGAGCAGGTCTTTTGCACAACGGGCGCCGAGGTTCTTCTCGTTCTTCAGCTCCTTGAAGATCTTGAAGGCGCGGGTGTGGTCGATCATCCAGATGTTCCACTCCTTGTCGATGAGGAGGTTGCCGAGGTTCCGGTCGAAGTTGTAGATGAGCTGGTCGAACAGCCGGACCACGAACATCTGGTGATTCCAGTCCTCCACGTCGGGCGCCTGGATCTTCTTCTGGTAGCGCTCCTGCTCGCGCATGAGCACGTCGTCCACCCACCAGGTGAAGGCGGCCTCGTCCATCTTGTAGCGGCGGGCCACCGTCACCGGCACCATGTGCAGGCCGAGGAGGCGGTCGATCCGATAGGCGGCCACGTTGTTGCGCCAGCTGTCGTGGAAGTCGAGCTCCATGCCCGAGCCCAGGGTGATCTGGGCCTTGTGCTCGTCGATGGGCTGGATGTGGGCGTCGTGCTCGAAATCGCCCTTGCGGAGGGTGGCGCGGGTGGAGGCGGTGACGCCGCCGGGGGCGCCCCGCGTCTTGACGAGCTCGGCCTCGAGAAGGAAAGCCTCCTTCTCGGCATCGCTGAGCGGGCCCGCGTGGGGCGCGGCCGGCGGGGAGACGGCCGCGGCCTGGAGGGGGGGAGCGGGGGCTGCTCTAGCCGCGCTCGCGCTCGCGCCGGCGACGAGGGCCACGAGCAGGATCAGCCTGGGCATTCACCCCCCGATTCGAGAGCAGATCAGTGCGCATTGTATAGAGAGAAAGACGGGCTTGACAGCCTGCCTTCGGCGCGGCAGCATAGGCGAATAAAAAGCGAAACAATGATTGCCCCCACCAAGGCCGCCCTCGAGGACCTGCTGCGGACCCGCCGTCTGCAGCGCGAGGGGCCGCCGCTGCGGGGCGAGGACCGGCGCCGCCTTCCGCTCCCGGCGGGGATCGGGACCGTGGACGCGCTCCTGGGCGGCGGTTTCCCGCGAGGCCAGCTCTCCGAAGTGCACGGTCCCGCGTCCTCGGGACGCACGGGCCTCGTCTTGTCCCTCCTCGCGCGCACGACACGAGGAGGGGCGCTCGCCGCCCTCGTCGACCCCGCCGATTGCTTCGATCCCGCCTCCGCCTCCTCCGCCGGCGTCGACCTCGCTCGTCTCCTCTGGCTGCGCGGCGCGCCCGGCCCCCACGCCCTCGCCTCCGCCGTCTCCGCAGTGGGGACGCTCGCTGCCTCCGGCCTCTTCGAGGTCGTGGTTCTCGACCTCGCGGCCGCTCCCGGTCACGAGCTCCGCCGCCTGCCCGGCCCCACCTGGCTCCGCTTGCAGCGCGCAGTGGCGGAGACCCCCACCGCCCTCCTTCTCATCGCGGGAGGACACGTGGCCAAGGGCCCCGGCGGAGCGAGCCTGGCTCTTCCGCCTTCGCGGCGGTGCTGGTCCGGTCCGGCCGGCCCCGGCCGCCTGCTCTCCGCCCTGGAGACGGAGGTGCAGGCCGGCCTCCACGCGCCGCGGCGAGCGGCGTTCGCGCTGCGCGCCTTCTCCTGAGGATCCTCCTGTTCCGGCGGCGCCATGTACGGTGGGCTCCACTCTCCCCGGCCTCTCCCCTCCTCGAGCGCGCTCCTCGACCTCGCCCGTGAGTTCACGCCGCGGGTGGAAGCCCTCGGCTCGACCCCGGTGCTGCTCGACCTCCACGGCCTGGGACGGACCTGGCCGCGGCCGGAGGCGCTGGGCCGCGCTCTCCTCGAAGCCGCGCGCGTCCGTGCGTTGGAGACGAACCTGGCCCTCGCCTTCTCGCGAACGACCGCGCTCGTCCTCGCCCGCGCGCGGCCGGGGCTGACCGTCGTTTCCGCGGGAGAGGAAGCGGCGGCCCTCGCCACCCTGCCCCTCGAGCTCCTCGACCTCGAGGTGGAGCACGAGGAGCTCCTGCGGCGCTGGGGGCTGCGGAGGATCGGCGACCTCGCGCGCCTGCCTGCGGTGGAGCTTTCCGCGCGGCTCGGGCCCGAGGGGCCGCGCCTCCGGCGGCGGGCTCTCGGCGAGGACGAGTCGGTCTTCACCGCGACCCCCCTGCCGGAGTCGTTCGAGATGGCGCTCGATCTGGACTGGCCGGTGGACGGCCTGGAGCCGTTGTCCTTCCTGCTCGCCCGCGTCCTGGAGCCGCTCTGCGCCGGCCTCGTCACCCGCGGCCGCCGCGCCGCCGCTCTCGCCCTCGACCTCGGCCTCGTGGACGGCTCCGTGCACCGGCGGGTCCTGAAGCCGGCCGCGCCCTCGGTGGAGCCGCGCACCTGGCGGACCCTCGTCCTGCTCGACCTCGAAGTACACCCGCCGCGCGACGCCATCCGTGCGATCACGGTGCGGGCGGAGCCGACCCCCGCTCGTTCCGTCCAGTTCTCGCTCCTCGATCCCGCGCAGCCCTCGCCGGAGAAGCTGGCGGAGACGATGGCCCGCCTCCACGAATGGACGACGGCCGGCCGCGGGGGGGCCGCGTCTCTCCTCGACACGCACCGACCGAGCGCTTTTGCGATGGGGACGTTCGCTCCCGGCCCCGCCTCCCCGAGCCTGTCCGCCCTCGGCGCTCCGCGGGTGGGCCTGCGCGTTTTCCGCCCTCCGCGGCTCGCCGACGTGATGCTGCGCGCGGGCGCGCCCGCCTTCGTGGCCGCCCCCGGGGTGCGGGGGACGGTGGTCGACCGCGCCGGGCCCTGGCGCGCTTCCGGCGACTGGTGGGACGTGGCCTGGAGCCGCGAGGAATGGGACGTGGCCCTCGACGGCGGGGGCGTCTACCGCATCTTCCGCGACTGCCTGCGCGAGTCCTGGTTCGTGGAAGGGGAGCTGGACTGAACGCCCCGGGGATCCTAGCCCGGCTGCGGTTCCTGGCCGATCTTGAGCCGGCGCGAAAGGAAGCGGTCCACGCTCACCGGCCCCGGGCCGTAGAGGGCGAGCCACAGGAAGAAGAGGAGGAAGACGAAGGAAGAGATGTCGGTGGGGCTGATCTCGCTCGCCGTGCTCCAGGACTCGAGGAAGCGCTCCTTGTCCGCGGTGAGGAGGGCCACCACCATCGTGGAAGCGAGGCCGGTCGCGAAGAGGCGCGTGCCGAGGCCCAGGATCAGGCAGACCCCGCCCACGAGCTCGAGCGTCGCCACGAAGGCCGCGTTCGCCTGGGGGAAGGGGATGCCCAACTCGGTGAAGAAGGTGACGGTGTTGTCGAAATGGGCCCACTTGCCGCTTCCCGTCAAGTAGAAGGCCCAACCCACGACGATGCGGGTCAGGAGCGGAGCGAGGAAGGCGAGGGCGGCGGCGACCTTCAGGCCGAGGACGGCGGCACGGCGGACGAGATCGGGCACGGGCATTCGGGCCTCCGATGCGGTGAAATCGACGGGCTCCACGGCTCGGGACGCGGGCCTCATGGTACCTCTCCCGGGCCGCACGGACGCGTCTCCGGAACCCGCCGGGCCACAGTGTAGGATAGGCCCTTCACGATGAGTCTTTCCCGCGCCCGGCCTGCCCTCCTTCTCGTTCTTGCCCTGGGAGGCGTGTCGTGTCGGAGCGTCTTCAAGCGAGACCACCCGCCGGCGCCGCCCCCCCCGCCGCCCGGTCAGCCCCTCACCCCTCTCCCCCAACCCGATGACGAGCCGCAGCTCGTGGTCAAGAGGGTCGAGGAGGAGATCATCGTCGCCGCGTGGGCGGAGCCGGCGAAGCTGCCCGAGGGGGGTGGACAATCGCAGGTCCTGGTGCGCGTCCAGAAGCGTGGAGGAGCGCGCTTCCCCGGCGTAGAGGTCCGGCTGCGCACGTCGACCGGCTCCCTCTATTCGACTGGACGTATCCTGGTCACCGATCAACAGGGGATGACGCGCGACCGCCTCACCACGCGGACGACGGCCACCGTGACCCTCAACGCGGGGGGGACGCGCTACCGTTTCCAGGTGCCCGTGGGGGAGAAAGCCCCCGAGCAACCCTGATCGTGCGTCCGCACGACCCCGCCCTCGTGCGCGATCTTGGAGCCATTCTCGATCCCGAGCGTGTGCTCTTTCGTCCCCTGGACCGGCTCGGCCGCTCCGGCGACGCTTCCATCTACCGGCTGATCCCGGAAGCGGTGGTGCGGCCGCGCGACCTCGCGGAGGTGCGCGAGATCTTCGCCTACGCGCGCCGCCACCGGCGGCACTTGACCTTCCGCGCCGCGGGGACGTCGCTCTCGGGGCAGGCCGTCTCCGACGACCTGCTCGTGGAGATAGCGCCCTTCTGGCGCGGCGTCCGCGTGCTGGACGGGGGCCGGCGGGTCTGGGTCCAGCCGGGGGTGGTGGGCGCCCACGTGAACCGGCTGCTTGCGGCGTCCGGCACGCGCCTGGGGCCGGATCCCGCGTCCATCGATGCGGCGATGGTGGGCGGCATCCTGAACAACAACTCGTCGGGGATGTGCTGCGGGGTCGTCCAGAACAGCTATCACACCCTGGACTCCCTGACCGTGGTCCTCGCCGACGGCACCCTCGTCGACACGTCGCGGCCGGAGGCCGACGATCGCCTCCGCCATGACCGCCCCGACCTCTGGGGCGGCCTCGCCGCGCTGCGCGACGAGGTAAGGAGGGACGAAGCGCTCGCGGAGAGGATCCGCCGCAAGTTCTCGCGCAAGAACACCACCGGCTACAGCCTGAACGCGTTCCTCGACTACGACCGGCCCGTGGACATCCTGGCCCACCTGATCGTCGGCTCGGAAGGGACGCTCGCCTTCCTCGCCGACGTGACCTACCGCACGGTGCCGGACCCGCCCGCGCGCGCCACCGCTCTCGTTCCCTTCGCCGAGCTGGAGGAGGCGGGGGCCGCGGTGTTCCCCCTGGCGGAGGCGGGAGCGGCGGCCCTGGAGATCCTGGACGCCGCGTCCTTGCGCTCGATCGCGGCCGAGCACCCGCACTCCTTCGGCGTCACCCCGCGCACGGCCGCGCTGCTCACCGAGTTTCGCACCGACGACGAAGAGGGGCTACGGTCGGCGGTGGCCCGGGCCCAGGAGGTGTTCGGGGGCTTCCGGCTGCTCGAGGCCCCCCGCTTCACGAGCGACGCGGAGGCGCGCGCCCAGCTCTGGAAGCTGCGCAAGGGGCTCTTCGCCTCCACGGGGGCACTGCGTCCTCAAGGGACGTCGGTGTTGACGGAGGACGTGGCCGTGCCCGTGGAGCGTCTGGCCGAGGCCATCGCGGACTTCCACGCCCTTTTCGCCCGCGAGGGCGTGCCCGACACCGTCCTCTTCGGCCACGCCAAGGACGGCAACCTCCATTTCGTCCTGGCCGAGGACCTGCGCAGCCGCGGAAGCGGTGGAGCGCTTCGGGGCCTTCATGCAGGGCCTGGTGGACCTGGTGGCGGGCAAGTACGACGGGGCGATCAAGGCCGAGCACGGCTCGGGCCGCAACATGGCCCCCTTCGTGAAGACGGAGTGGGGAGCGCGGGCCTACGAGGTGATGGCCCGCGTCAAGACGCTCTTCGACCCCGACCGCATCCTGAACCCCGGGGTCATCCTCAACGACGATCCGCGCGTCCACCTCAAGGACCTGAAACCCACCACCACGATCTCGCCCATCGCGGACCGCTGCATCGAGTGCGGGTTCTGCGAGCAGCGCTGTCCGTCCCGCGACCTGACCCTCACCCCCCGCCAGCGCATCGCGGTCACGCGCGAGCTGGTCCGCCTGCGGGCCTCCGGCGATCCGGAGGACCGGAGCTGGGCGGAGTTGCTCGCCGCCGAGTTCGAGTACGACGGGGTCGCCACCTGCGCCGGCGACTCCATGTGCGAGACCTCGTGCCCGGTCAAGATCGACACCGGTGCCTTGGTCAAGGAGACGAAGGCGGCCGCGCTGTCGCCCGCATCGCGGGGGCTGGCGGTGCTGGCGGCGCGGCAGTTCCGCATCACGTCTGCTCTGTTCCGCTCCGGACTGCGCCTGACCGGGCGTCTCCGGACGCTGCCCTTGGGCGGGCGGGCCGTGGACGCCGTCTCCGAGCTGGTCCACAGAGCGGCGCCTTCGCTCGTGCCGCACGTGACGCGCGACCTCGAGCTGCCGCGGCGGCGCCGCGCCTGCCCGATCCGGTGAAGGCCGGGCCGCGCTGCCGTCGTCTACTTCCCGAGCTGCCTGACTCGCCTCATCGGTCCGCTGCCGAGCGAGGCGCCGGTGGTCTGACCCGGCGCGGGCGATGGCCGAGGTCCTGCGCTGGGCGGGCTTCGGCTTTCGCTATCCGGAGGGAGTGACCGGCCTCTGCTGCGGGATGCCCTTCGCGAGCAAGGCGTATCTGGAGGCGGCGCGGGTGGCGGCCGCCCGCACCGCGGAGGCCCTCTGGCACGCCTCGCGCGAAGGACGGGACCCGGTCGTCACCGACGCCTCGCCCTGCGCGGGGACACTGCAGGACCTCGTTCAGGACGCCCTGCGGACGGACGGCCGACAACTGCGCGTCTACGACTTCCCGTCCTTCTGGGCGCGCGAGGTGCTGCCCGGCCTCGTCTCGCCCCCGCGGCGGCCGGGCGCGGCCGTGCTCCATCCCACCTGCACGCTCGTCAAGTCGGGCGGCCTCCCCGACCTGCTCGCGGTCGCGCGGGCCCACGCCGAGCGGGTCGCGGTGCCGAAGAGCGCGGAATGCTGCGGCTTCGCCGGCGACCGCGGCTTCCTCGTCCCCGAGCTCACCCGGTCCGCCACCGCCGCGGAGGCCGCGGAGGTGCGCACGCTGGGGGACGACGCCGGCCTCTTCTCGACCTGCCGCACGTGCGAGATCGGGATGGGCCGGGCCGTGGGCCGGCCCTACCGGTCGATCGTGCACCTCGTGCACGCGGCGGTCACGGGTGCTTGATCGCCTTCTCGACTGGCTCGCCCAGCTCCCCACCGTGCCCACCTACGCGGTGCTCATGGTGCTGTCCGCGGTGGAGAACGTCTTTCCCCCCGTCCCCGCGGACACGGCGGTGGCCCTGGGGGCGTTCCTGGCGCGGCGCGGCGAGATCTCGGTGGTGCCGCTGGCGCTCTTGTGCTGGGCGGCCAACACCGCCTCCGCGGCCTGGATGTACTACTTCGCTCGCCGCCACGGCCCCGGCTTCTTCAAGGAGGGCTGGGGCCGGCGGCTCATGCCCCCCGCGGTGATGGCGGTGCTCGAAGAGGCGTACGCGAAGCACGGGGTGGCCGGCATCTTCGTGAGCCGGTTCCTCCCCGGCGTGAGGGCCGCGGTCACGCCGTTCGCGGGGGTGGTGGGAATGCCGGCGCGACGAGCCCTCGTTCCCGCCGCTCTCGCATCGGCCCTCTGGTACGCGTTCCTGGCCGCGGCGGGCTACCTGGTCGCGGAGAACTGGGACGCGGTGAAGGCGCTCGTGGGCAGCGCCAACCGCGCGCTCGGCATTGCCGCCGTCGTGGCCGCGGCCTTCTTCGCGATCTGGCTCCGGCGGCGGCTCAGTGGTTCAGGCGGACGTTGAGCCTTCCGTAGTAGTAGCCCCCGTTGATCCCGAAGGGCAGGGTCTCCCAGCCGTAGACGAACCCGAGGGCAGGGAAAGGCGAGCCCACGGAGGGATCCCAGTTGTCGGGATAGACGTCGAAGAGGTTCAGCGCGCCCACGGTGAGGCTGATCCGGTCCTTCTTCAGGGGGACGGTGACGGCGAGGTCGGTCAGCCACTTCCCGCCCCACGTCATCAAGAAGCCGGGGGTGAACCCGTCACCCGCCACTTCGCCGAAGTAGTTGAAGCGCAGGTTCGCGTTCCAGCCCCCGCGTCGCCACGTCCCGCCTATCACGAAATGCTGGCGCGGCTGGCCATGCTCCACGAGGTTGACCTGGGTCTCGTCGAAGAGCACGTCCGGGGGCAGGATGGGGGACGACGAACGGATGTCCTGGACCTCGGTCTTGTTGAAGGCGAGCGCGGCATCGAGGGCGAGCACGGACCCGTTCCCCAGATCGAAGTCGTAGAGGGCCACGATATCCACCCCCCGGGTCCGGGTGTCGATCGCGTTCGTGAAGAACTGCACCTGGCCCACCCGGAACGGAGCGAGGATGGCGGAGATCGGGGGAGTGCTGGGCTGGATGTTGCTGGAGAAGATGATGCGGTCGTTGATGTCGATCTGGTAGGCGTCGACGGTGAGGCGGAAGCGGTCCGCGGGCCGGGCCACGAGCCCGAGCCCGTAGTTCCACGAGGTCTCTTCCGTCAGGGGCGGGATGCCGAACGCCCGGGTCACCGGGCTGTCCTGGCGCGCGGTGAGGGTGTCGGTGAGGACGCCCGCCGCGTTCAGGTTGGTCGAGCGCGAGTTGTAGAAGAGCTGCTGGATGCCCGGAGCCCGGAAGCCGTTCGAGATCGTACCCCGCAGGGCGAAATCCTCGCTGAAGTTGAAGCGCATGGACAGCTTTCCCGTGACCGTGCTGCCGAAGTCGGAGTAATGCTCGTAGCGCCCGGCCAACCCGGCCAGGAACTTCTTCGAGAGCTGGGATTCCGCGTCGACGTAGAAGGCGGCGTTGTTGCGGGTCTCGTCCACGGCCTCCCGGGGCGAGTAGCCCGGGAAGCCCTGGGTTCCGATCGCGGCCACTCCCCCCGTCTGGTCCAGGATCTTGATGGTCGGGTTGTCCGTGCGGCCGTAGGTGTAGGAGACCGGATCACCCGCTTCGATCTGGTACCCCTCCTGGCGCCATTCGCTTCCGATCGCGAGATTGAGCGGACCCGCTCCCACTCCCCAGTTCACGACCCCGGCGAAGTCCAGGTTGACGGTGACCTGGTCGTATCCGAGCAGGCCGGTGTCCGCCTGCGTGGGCGACTCGTTGAACTTGGGGCCGTTGGGGTTGGCGGGGTCGCGCGGCTCGTAGTACCAGCTCACGTTGACCGTGTTCTCCTCGCGGAACTGGAAGCGGCTGCCGCCGTAGCCGCCGCTGAGGTCCCACCGCCAGTTGCTGCTTCCCACCTTCCCCCGATAGCCGGCGTTGGCCTGGAAATCGGTGGGCTGGGTGATGATCGTGGGCAGGAACCCGTCGGGGTAGAGGGCGGGGACGGTCCGGCCGTCTCCCTGCGAACGGAAGAAGCCCGAGGAGTTTCCCTTCCGGTAGGAATAGCCGCCGAAGGCGTAGAACGCCCCGTTTCCCGCGGGGATGTCGGCATTCAGCCAGGCCAGGAAGTCCGTGGCCTTCGGGTCGCCGATGCGCTGCACTACTCGGGGAGGGCTCACGCGGAGGGAATCGGGCCCGGACCGGTTGGTCTCGCCCCGATCCCGGTACTCCAGGCTGAGATTGACGAAGCCATCCTTGCCCACCCCGAGGCCGGTGTTGACCGCCCCCAGGAAGCCGCCACCGTGGCCGGTCGCGGCATCGGGGCTGGCCCCCAGCGGCAGGTCGGGGTTCGACGCGTAGTACTGTCCGGCTTCCAGCGTGATGTCCGTCGCCCGCTGCTTCTTGAGGAGCACGTTGATGACGCCGGCGATGGCGTCGGAGCCGTACTGGGCGGAAGCCCCGTCGCGCAGCACCTCGACGTGGTCGATGGAGGAGGCGGGTATGGAGTTGATGTCGTATCCCGCCGAGCCTCGCGCCACCGTCTGCTGGTAGTGCATCAGCGACTGCTGGTGATAGCGCTTCCCGTTGACGAGGACGAGGACCTGGTCCGGGCCCAGCGAGCGCAGCGTGGCCGGCCGGATGATGTCCGTCCCGTCGCTGATGGTGGTGGTGGAGAAATTGAACGACGGCTCCAGGAGCATGAGAATCTTGCCGGTCTCGGTGGCCCCCGTGCTCTCGATCATCTGCGAGCTCAGGTAGTCCACGGGCGCGGGCGTATCCAGGGCGCTCCGGCCCTCCACGCGGGTGCCGGTGACGGTGATCTGCTCTTCGAGCTTCGCCTCCAGCATGAAGTCGGCCTCCGCGGCGGCGCCGGAGACGACTCGCACCTCCTTCCGCGTGACCTTTGCGAATCCCTTGAGCTCGGCGGACACGGTATAGAGGCCGGCGGCGAGCCCGTCCGCGGCGAACTTGCCATCGGCAGCGGAGGTCACGGTGCGAGCGGTCCCCGTGACGGGGTTGAGTACCGTGATGGTGACGCCAGGCATGGGCGCGCCGCTCGAGTCGCGAACGACACCGGTGATGCGCCCGTCCGATTGAGCCGAAGCGGCGGCGGCGGTAATGACGGTAAGAGCAAGGGCTGCGAAGTAGAGCAGGTGGACATCCCCGAGACGCTTCATGGATTCCCCCCTCCTGGGATTGGTGAAGTTGCGCGAAACTCTAGGCTCCGCATCGTGGGCCTGTCAAACCGTCCTTCCGCAGAGGGGCGCAGTCCGAACGACCCCGGACCCTGACCGCGGCTCAGGCCGTGTCGGTGAGACCCGTGAAGCGATAGAGGGGAAAGAGATCGCGGAAGATCCGCATCACGTCCCTGACGAAGCCCGGCGCGCCGGCCGCCCGGGGTGAGAACTGGCGACGGACGACCAGTCCCTGGAGGCGAGCCCAATCCTCGCCGGTCACGGGAAATCCCTCGTGCCGGGTCCACGTCCCCTTCTCCGTCCGGTACCAGTAGCTGTCGTACTTGCGGGCCAGGCGCCGCTTCTGGCGGGCGAGCCAGGCCCGGCTTTGCCCTGCCCGCGCCCGGCCGACCTGCACGAGCGTCGAGTCGCGCCGCCCTCCGTAGATCCGGAAGCCGACGGTCACGGCCTCGGCGCTCACGCCCACGTAGAGCTGGCCGTCGTCGTCGGAGGGAAGGGCTCGTGAGAACTGCAGGTACATCTGGCTGCGGTAGGGCCGTTTGTCCTTCGCGAAGCGGATGTCGCGGTTGATGCGCGAGAGGTTCGTTCCCGACCGCCCGCTCGTCTCGAAGTCGGGATGGAGGCTCAGGACGGCCGGGGTGAGCGCCTCCAGGAGGGCGCGCAGGGGGGCGACCACGTGCTCCTGATAGCGCCCCCGGTTCGCTTCCATCCACGCCGTGCGGTTGTTCCGCGCGAGCTCGCGGAAGAAACGGAAGGTCTCGGGTCCGAGCTTCGCCGCCCTCGGGGCCCTCGCCTTCACCGTCACGAAGCCTTCTTCGAGAGCGCCTCCACCGTCTGACGGATCTTCTCCCGCCCGGCGGGGGAGAACCAGGCGTCGAGGAACTCGCCCTGACGGTCCTTCTCGTGGGCTTGCATCTCGCGGAGGGCGGCGTCCCGCAGGTAGGCCTTCGTGATCCCCACCGCCGCCGTGTCCTTCTCCGCGAACTCCTGGGCGCGGGCCAGGCTCGCGGCCTCGAAGCCGTCGACGTCCCGCACCTCGTGGACGAGGCCGATCGCTCGGGCCTCCTCGTCGGCGAAGTTCTCGCCGAGGAGCGCCACCCGCGACAGCGCGACCGGGGGAACCGCGGCCCGGAGGAGGAGGGCGACCGACCAGGGCAGGGGGAGGCCGACGCGCACCTCGTTCAAGCCGATCTGGGAGCCGCGACGGAGGATCCGGTGGTCGGCGGTGAGGGCGAGGACGCAGCCGCCCGCCACCGCGTGCCCGGCGATGGCCGCCACCACCGGCTTGCGCAGGGAGAAGAGCGCGATCACCGCCTCCCCGAATCGCCCCATGAACCGGGCCATCGAGGCGCGGTCGTACTCGAAAAGGGTGACGAGGTCGAGGCCAGGGCAGAACAGCTTGGGATGGGCGGAGGCGAGAAGCACGCCGTGGACGCTCAGCGTCCTCCGCCACTGCGCGGCAGGCGGCGAGCATGTCCTCGGCGAACGGCTCGTCGATGGCGTTGCCGCGAGCCTTGTCCATGCGGAGCACGGCCAGACGTCCCTGCCTCTCGATCTTGACGCTGCTCACCGCCGCCTCCTTGCCGAAAGCCGATCTTAGCACCCGCGTGGTTCGTCCCCGCCCTGCCTAACCCCAGAGCCGGAGCTGTCGCGCGGAGGCGAAGCGCGCGGCTTCCTCTTCCACGACCACCCGCTCCGTGAGCCCGTGCTTCTCGCGCAGGCGCTCCATCAACTCGCGGATCCGCTCGCGGTAGCCGCCCTTCAGGTAGACGCGCTTGGAGTAGGCACGGGAATAGGCCTCGTGATAGCGGGGGAATTCCTCGGCGATCCAGCGGAGGTACTTCTCCCGCGTCGGGGAGCGGAGGAAGAGGATGTTCCAGAACATCCGGCGCACCCCGGCCCGGGCGGCCCGGCCCAGGAGCGCATCGAGGTCGGCTTCGCCGTCCGTGAGCGCGGGAAGGACGGGCGCGACCGACATCGCGACCTCCAGGCCGGCTTCCTGCAGCCGGCGCATCACCTCGAGGCGGACCTCGGGGGGCGGCGCCCACGGCTCGAGGCGACGCAGCAGATCCTCGCGCAGGGAGATCAGCGAGACGTGGACCCCGAGCGCGGATCGCTCGTGGATGCGTTTCAGCAGGTCGATGTCGCGGAGGATCACCGCCCCCTTGGTGGTGATGGCGAGACGGACGTTCCGTTGCGCGGCCACCGCTTCCAGGAAGCGGCGCGTGACCCTGAGGTCCGCCTCCCCCGGCTGGTAGGGGTCGGTGGCGGTGCCGAGGGCGATCAGCTCACCGCGCTGCACGATGGAAGGCAGCTGACGCTCCGTCTCCGCCTCCGCCCCCTCCTTCACGTAGACGACGGAGTGGAAGCTCTCGGGCGTCGCGATCCCCATGAACTCGTGGGTGTAGGTGGCGTAGCAGTAGCGGCAGCCCATGGCGCAGCCCCGGTAGGGGTTGACGGTCCAGTCGAAGGGCATGCGCGGAGAGGTGCAGCGGTTCAGCAGGGAGCGCGACTGCGAGCGAGTGATAGCGCACCCCGCCCCGCTCGCGGACGACCTCCGTTGCCCATGCGCGGGGCGAGGTTCGGGGCGGGGACGCCGGGCGCGCAGATCATGACTTTCGCTTTTTCTTCGCCATGCAGTATCATGCCGCCGCCGGATCCTGTCAAGGCGCCGCGGTGCGTATAATCGAGGAGGAGGGCCGAGATGCCGGCCACCGCGTCCCCCCTCGGCCAGGTCCTCGCCCGCCTACACGCGCGAGGGCGAGCTCTACGAGAAGCTGCCGGGCGACCGCGTGCGCTGCTTCGCCTGCGGCCACCGCTGCCTCATCCCTCCCGGCCGCGAGGGGATCTGCCGGGTCCGCTTCAACGAGAGCGGGCACGCTGCGCGTCCCCTTCGGCTACGTGGGCGGCCCTCCAGCTCGACCCCGTGGAGAAGAAGCCGTTCTTCCACGCCTATCCCGGCGCCACGCGCGCTCTCGTTCGGAATGCTGGGTTGCGACTATCACTGCGGCTACTGCCAGAACTGGTTGACGTCACAGGCCCTACGGGATCCCGCGGCGGTATCGCCGCCCGAAGAAGTCTCGGCCGCGGAGATCGTCCGCCTCGCCCTCGCCACGGGGCGCGCGCATCCTCACCTCGACCTACAACGAGCCCCTCATCACCAGCGAGTGGGCGATCGAGGTATTCCGCGAGGCGAAGGCCGACGGGCCTCGTCTGCTCGTACGTCTCCAACGGCAACGGCACCCCCGAGGTGCTCGACTACATCCGCCCCTACGTCCGCCTGTACAAGGTCGACCTGAAGAGCTTCCGCGACAAGCACTATCGGGAGCTGGGCGGAACGCTCGACCGCGTGCTCTGGACGATCCGCGCCCTCCACGAGCAGGGCTTCTGGCTGGAGGTCGTGACCCTGGTGGTTCCCGGCTTCAACGACTCCGACGAGGAGCTGCGGGACATCGCCCGCTTCCTCGTCTCCGTCTCCCCCGACATCCCCTGGCACGTCACCGCGTTCCACCAGGACTACAAGATGACGGACCCGGACGCCACCGACGCCCGGACCCTCCTGCGTGCCGCGGAGATCGGAACGTCGGAGGGGCTGCGCTTCGTCTACGCGGGCAACCTGCCCGGCCGCCTCGGCCACTGGGAGAACACGTACTGCCCCGGCTGCACAGTCGCTGCTCGTCGAGCGCGTCGGCTTCCGCATCTTGCAGAACCGCCTCCCGGACGGACGGTGCCCGGACTGCCATCGCGAAATTCCCGGCGTCTGGAGCTGACCTCCTCGGAAGGAGGTTGGCGTGCGAACCCCTACTTCTGGACCTTGGCCAGAGCGTCGCGGCAGGCCCGGATCACATCGCCCTGCTTCATCGACGCCTCGAGCTCGGCGGGACTCGCGTTGATCGGGGGATCGAACTTCGGCTGGGTCATGCAGGCCTTGAGATTGGGGATCGCGCTCTTGGCGGCAGGCCCCAGGTTCCCGATAGCGATGGCCGCGGCTTCGCGCACGCTGTAATCGGGGTCCTGCTGCATGAGAAAGACGGCCATCGAGACGCATTCCGCGCCGGCCAGGCTGCAGAGGTCCCGAATGCCGCGAATGCGCTGGAGGGCGTTCTTGCTGCGGATCCCCTGGTTCGCCAGCTCGAACTTCGCGTAGCGCTCGCGCTCCCTCTCCCGCTCCTGCTCCGCCTGCGCCAGCTCGGCTTCGCTGATGGCCTGGCCGGAGGCGATCGCCTTCTCCACCCGGTCTATGTTCTCCTTGAGCCGGGCGTCATTGCGGCCGCCCGCGACCGCCTTCTCCATGAACTCGCGGGCCTTGGGGAGGTCCTTCTTGAAGAAGTACGCCCAGGCGATTCCGTTGTTGGCTTCGCCCGCCAGCTTCGGCTCGATCTGGATCGACTTGTTGAAGGCGGCGATGGAATCGTCCCAGCTCTTCGTGTAGGAGTAGGCCCAGCCGAGCCCCAGCGCGGACTGCTCTTCCTTGGGGTCGAGCTCCAGGGCCTTCTTGTAGGCCGCGATCGACTCCTGGGTCTTGGGCGGCTTCATGTTGCGGTAGATCCAGCCCAGGTTGACCCAGGCCGCCGCGTCCTGGTAGCCGGGAGTTGCCACGACCTTCTTCAGCTCGGCCGCGCCCGCTTCGTATTGGCCCACCATGCCCAGGAATAGGCCGAGGTCAGTGCGGTAGCCGGTGTTGGTGGGTGCCAGCTCTACCGCCTTTTTGAAAGCGTTCACCGTCTCGTCGTAACGGCGGTTGAATCGATAGGCCGTCCCAGGAGCGCCCACGCCGTCGCCGAGCCGGGAGTGAGCTGGGTCGCCCTCTCCAGCGCGGGAATGGCCTCACCGTATTCGTTCTTGCGCAGGAGCTGCTCGCCCACGAGCTGCTGGGCCTCGCCTTGCGCCGGCATCGCCTCCGCGAGCTTCTTGAGCTCGGCCACCGTCGACCCCACCTTGCCGCGCGCGATGTCGGACTGGAGCATGGCCAGGCGCGCCGAGCTGTAGCCGGGGTCGACTTCCAGCGCGCGCTGGTAGGCGGCGGAGGCCTGGTCGTAGTTGCCCGCGGCCTCGAAGATCTTGCCCACCGAAACCTGCACCATCGGGCTCTTCGGCGTCACGAAGGCTCCCTGCTGGGCCTCCGCGATCGCGGTGTTCCAGTCCTTGGGATTCTGGGCGAGGAGGGCGAGGCCGAGAACGGCGAACGCGTCGCCGAACTTGGGGTCGGCCTCGGTGGCCTTGCGCGCCTCCGCGACCGCTTCCGCCCCCTTGTTCTGGCGTATCAGCTCGAAGGCGAGGCGGGTCCGGGCGAGCGTGTTCTTGGGGTCCAGCTCGAGGGCCTTGCGGAAGGCCGGGACGGCCTGGTCCCCCCGAGCCATGACCGACAGCGCTTCGCCGTACGCCTCCTGCGTGAGGGAGTTCGTCGGGTACTTGGCCACCGCCTCCTCCGCCGTCTTCAGGGACGAGACCGCGGATTCCGCCCGGAGCTGCGCGCGGGCGAGTGCGGCCATCGCCGCCGGCGTCGGCGACAGCGCGACCGCCTCCTTCGCGGCGGCGAGCGCGTCCTTGGAGGAGCCGGTCAAGAGCTGCATGGCGGCCACCGCGGCGAGTACGTCCGCCCGCGATGCGGGGGGAGCGCTCGCGCTCAGCTCCTTCGCCTTGTTGAGGGAGGCCATCGCATCGTCGTAGCTGCCGAGGCGCTGCTGGAAGCGGGAAAGGGCCACGTAGGCCTCGCCGCTGGGGCTCTGCTCCACGGCCTTGGTGAGGCCCTTCAGCGCTTCCTCGGGCTTGCCCTTCTGGAACTGCTCTTCGGCCTTGGCCACCGCCTGCTCCAGCTTGTTGTTCTGGGCGAGCAGGGGAGCCGCGAGGACAGAAAGGACCACGAGGTGTGTCAACAGTCGCTTCATGGGGTGGCTCCGTCTAGAGGTTCAATCGAAACCGCTGATGGGGCTCATCATAGCATCGGTTCCCCCGGCGCTCCGCAAGAGGCGGACCCCGCGGGTCCCGGGTGTGTGCTATCCTCACTACCGCTTCGACAGCCGGGTTGTTCCGGCGCATCCTTCGACCGACCCCGTCCCTCCCGAGGAAGTGGTGCATGGAGCCCCCAGCCAGTTGTCAGTCGTGCCGCCGGGCGATCACCGAGGGGTTGCTCGACTACCGCAAGGGCGCGGCGGTCGTGCCGCAGCGGAACCTCCTGCAGTGCGACGTGTGCGAACGCTTCGCCTGTGCCGACTGCCTCCGCGTGTACGACATCTTCTCCGGCTACGACTTCCTGTGTGACACGTGCGCGCACGAGATCGAGGCGGCGCGGGTGAAGCCCGGCCACTGACCGCTCTTCCCGGGAATTGCAGGAAGAGACCGCGCCTTCCGGAAAAAATGTCCTCGTTGATACAACGAGTGGACGTATTGTCACAGGGGCTATTCCCGTAAACCTTTGTCGATCAGCGCCTTCACAAACCTTAACAATCGATGTGCAACCGGCACAGGACTTGCTTCGTCTAAGCGTTCAAGAAGGCCATAGCAATGAATTTCCTGATGGCTAATCCCACCTCTTCAATCACCCTCTAAACACAACCCCTCCCCCCTAACCAGGGGACCATCCTCTTCGGTCGTGCAAAGGGCGCCGCAAGGCGCCCTTGCTTTTTCTGCTCCGTCATTCAATTCAGAAGGTACTGCTTCACGAACGCGACCGTCGCGTAGAGCTGGAAATCCTGGTTCGGACGCTTGGCAAAGCCGTGGCCCTCGTCCTTGGCCAGGAGGTACCAGACCGGCCGGCCCTCCTTCTTGAGGGCCGCCACCATCTGCTCCGACTCCGTCCACGGCACGCGCGGGTCGTTCCGGCCCTGGACGAGGAAGAGCGGCTTCGTGATCTTCTGGACGTTGTTCACGGGCGCGATCCGCTCGAGGTACTCGCGCATCCTCGGGTCGCGCTCGTCCCCGTACTCGACGCGGCGGAGGTCGCGCCGGTAGGCCTCGGTCCGCTCGAGGAAGGTCACGTAGTTCGACACCCCCACCACCGAGACCGAGCAACGCAGGCGGTCGTCGAAGTGCGTGGCCGAAGACAGGGTCATGAAGCCGCCGTAGCTGCCCCCCGTCACCATCACCCGCTCCGCGTCGAGGTCGGGGCGCGTCTCCACCCAGTCGAGGAGCGTGCCGATGTCCTTGACCGAGTCCTCCCGCAGCAGCCCGTTGTCGAGCTTGAGGAAGGTCTTGCCGAAGCCGGCGGAGCCGCGGACGTTGGGCAGGAGCCGGGCCACCCCCAGCTCGTTCAGCCAGAAGTTGGTTCGACCCTGGAAGGCGGGCCGGGCCTGGCTCTCCGGGCCGCCGTGGACCTCGACGATGAGCGGCCGCTTGCCCGTGAACGACGCCGGCGGCTTGTAGAGGAAGCCGGAGATCGTCCGGCCGTCGAAGCTCTTCCAGCGCACGAGCTCGGGCTCGGAGAAGGCGGCGGCGTTCAGCCCGCCCGTTTCGCTCTCCGTCCAGCGCAGGAGCTTCCCCGTGGCCGGCGCGAAGGAATAGGCGTCGGCCGGCGAACGGGCCGACGAGAGCGTGAAGCCGAGGACCTGCCCGTCCGGGTGCCACTCCAGGCCCGACAGCACTCCGAGCGGCAGCTTCGGTCCCGGCTTCTCCCTGCCGCTGGCCACGTCCAGCAGGCGGAGCACGCTCGCCCCGTCTTCGTTGGTCTCGAACGCGATCGTGCGTCCGTCGGGCGAGAGCTCGAAGCCCTGCACGTCCCAGCTCACGTGCGAGGTCAGGCAGGTGTGCCGGCCGGTGGCGAGGTCGATGCGGGCGAGCCGCCGCCACTCCGAGTCCCGGTCCGTGACCGCGAAGAGGGACTTCCCGTCGGGAGCGAAGCGCGCGGCGAAGTAGGCCACGGGCTCGCCCTCGCCCCTGGGAGTGACGAGCTTGCGCTCTCCGCTCGCCACGTCGAAGAGCCAGAGGTAGCTCTCGTTGATCGAGAGGTACTGGCCCACGACCAGGGCCTTGTCGTCGGGCGACCAGCCGAGGGCGTCCCATCCGCCGCCGTCCACCTGGGCCAACAGGCGGTCGGTCCGGGGATCGGCCGGGTTCATCACGTAGAGGTCGGTGTCCTTGCCGTTGCGACGGGTGGAGGAGTAGGCCGTGCGGTCCCCGGCGGTCGACCAGGCGCCGCCCGTGTTTCGCGACTTGCCGTCGGTGAGGAGCGTGATCGCCGCGGTGCCCAGGTCGTAGCGGTAGAGCTGGAAGAACTCGCCCCCGCCCACGTCCTTGCTGAAGACGAAGAAGTCGCCGGCGCCCCGGGGGGGAAGCTCGCGGAGGAGACCCGGTCGGGGAAGAACGTGAGCTGCGTGCGATCTCCTCCGGGCATCCGCACCCGGTGGACCTGGTTCGTGTCGCCGAAGCGGGTGAGCACGAGCATTTCCCGGCGCACCGGGTGCCAGGCCTGGAACGACGCGGCGCGGAAGTCCGCGTAGCGCCCGACCGCGTCGGCGATCGCGGCCGGGATCACGGGAATGCCCTCGGTGACGAGGTTCTCGTTGGGAGCGATCTCCCCCGACTGGGCGAGCAAGGTGGCGGCAAGAAACGCGGGAGCGATAGCCAGAGGGCGCTTCACCATCTTGAACCTCGGCATGGGTCGAAGACCGCCGAGTCTATCACCGCGACGAGGACGCAGAGCGGGCCCGGGCCGCCGGCCGGGCCTCGAGCGCCGCCTCCACCGCCCGCCGCGCGTCCACGACTCCCCAGCCCTGACGGTCCGCGTCCACGTGGGGCAGCCGCCGCGCCGTGCGGATGAGGATCAGCTTGGCTTCCTGCGGCTTGAGCTGCGGGTGCGCCTGGAGCATCTGCGCCGCCACCGAGGCCACGATGGGAGCCGCGAAGCTGGTGCCGTCCACGTGCTTGTAGGCGCCGGAGATCACGTTGTTGTCCCGGAGCTTCGCGATCACGAGCTGGCGGAGGAGGGCCGGCGCGAGGTCGCGGGCCGCGTCGAGGGCGGGATCGATTCCCGGGCTCTCTGCGATGAGCCCGTGCAGCTCCCCGTCGGGAACGGCGCCGAGCCGCGCGAGCAGCTGCGCCTGCGCGGAGGTGGGAGTGCCGGGCAGGATCGGAGCGGCCACCCAGATCCCGGGCGCGATCACCTCGGGCTTCTGCAGCCCGTCCAGCGTGGGGCCGTAGCTCGAGTGGTACATCTCGTAGCTCGCGAAGGCGAGGCGGTTCTTGTCGTCGAGCCCGCCCACGGTTAGGACGGAAGGGGCGGAGGCGGGCGGTATGACGGGGTGGCGGGGGAGATGACCCAGGTTGCCGGCGGCCGCGCATACGAGGAGACCGGCGCGCGTGGCCTCGTCCGCGGCCTGGGAGAGGCGGTCGTCCAGGTAGGAGGCTTCGTAGTCGCCGCCACAGCTCACGTTGACGATGCCGATCCCGTAGCGCCCGCGGTGCGCGATCACCCATTCCAGGCCGCGACGGATGTCGTCGTGCACCACCCGCCGCGCGCTGCCCACCTTCACGAGCACGAGCCGCGCCTGGGAGGCGACGCCGCGGTAGACGCGGCCGGAGAGCCAGCCGTTCCCGCAGGCCACCACCGAAGTCATCATGCCGTGCCAGCTGGACTCGTCGGGCTTGTCGAGATCGGGCTTGCCCGCCCGCGGATTGTTGATGTCCACGTAGCGCAGGATGCGGTCGCGCGGGCGGGTGAGGTCGGGGTGGGCGTAGAAGCCGGAGTCGAGGAAGGCGATGGTCACCCCCCGTCCGGTGAAGCGCTCGTTCGCGAACAGGCGGACGGGGGTGGGAAGGATGGGGGTTCCGCCCCGGGCGAACGCCGGGTAGTGGGCCTTGGCCTCGCGGTGGGCGTCGGCAAACCGTCCCGCACACTCGGGGCAGATCCCCGTCTCCGGTCGCCACCAGGGGTTGTTGGCGAGGATGACGAGCAGCACCTCGGGGTCGAGCTGGTCCGCGCGCACCACCCGGTCGCGGGGGACGTCCTGCTGGCAGAAGCCGCACTCGAGGGCCGCTTCGCCGCCGTCCGCGGAGCCGATCACGATGCGTATCCTAACGAAACCGGGTCGGGTCGCGGGATGGAAGCTCCCCGAAGGTATAATTCGCGAGCCCGTGGACCTCCCCGCCATCCAGAGAGCGCTTGCCGAGCAGGGCCTCGACGGCTGGCTGCTCTACGACTTCCGGGGCAGCAACCCCATCGCGCGTGCGGTCATCGGCTTCGACGAGCAGCCAGATCGGCACGCGGCGCTGGTTCTACCTGATCCCCCGGGAGGGGGAGCCGGTGGCGATCCTTCACGTCGATCGAGCCCCACGCGCTCCGCGGGCGCGCCCGGCCGGCCGGTCCTCTACCGCTCCTGGAGCGAGCTGGAGGCGCTGCTCAAGACGCACCTCGCGCGGCCGCAAGCGCGTGGCCATGGAGTACAGCGCCGGGCGCGGCCATTCCCTACGTGGGGCGGGTGGACGCGGGCACGGTGGAGATGGTGCGGGCCGCGGGTCCGGAGGTCGTCGAGCTCCGCCGACCTCGTGCAGATACTTCGAGGCCCGCTGGACGCCCGAGCAGAAGGCGCTCCACGACCGCGCCGCCACCGGCTGCGTGCGCGCGAAGGACGAGGCGTTCGCGCTGATCAAGGAGCGGCTGGCCGCGGGGCACGGCGCGTCACGGAGAGCGAGGTCCAGGCCTTCATCGGCGCCCGCTTCGAGGCGCTTCGGGCTCTTCACCGCACCATCCCTGCATCGTGGCCGTGAACGACCACGCCTCCGACCCGCACTTCGAGACCGCGGCCGGGCCGAACGACCGCGAGATCAAGAAGGGAGACCTGCTCCTCATCGACTTCTGGGCCAAGGTCGCGAACGATCCGCGCGCGGTCTACTACGACGCGACCTGGATGGCCTACTGCGGACCCGACGTGCCCGCGCGCTGCGCGAGGTCTGGGAGGCGGTGAAGGGCGCGCGCGACGCCGCGGTGGCCTTCGTGCAGGAGTCGGTCGCGGCCGGCCGGCACGATCCACGGCTACGAGGTGGACGACGTCTCGCGCGGCTACATCGAGGAGCGCGGCTTCGGGCCCGTACTTCCTCCACCGCACCGGCCACTCCATCGGCTACGAGGTGCACGGCAACGGCGTGAACATCGACAACCTCGAGACCCGCGACCAGCGCACGATCATCCCCGGCGTCTGCTTCTCCATCGAGCCCGGGGTCTACCTGCCGGAGTTCGGCGTGCGCAGCGAGATCGACATGTACGTGGGCGAAGGCCGGGCCGAGGTGACGGGCGACATCCAGCGGGAGCTGCTGCTCCTCGCCTGACACCGTGAGCCTCTCGATCCGCCGGACGTTCCTTCTCTTGCTGGGCTTCCTCGCCGTGGGGCGCCTCGACGCGGCGGAGCGTCCGCCCCTCTCCTGGCTCACCGACCGGATCGAGTTCCTCACCCGGCACGTGAATGCCGAGTGGGGCATCTACATCAAGAGCCTCGACACCGGCGAGGAGGTGGCGGTCAACGCGGACGCCGTCTTCGACACGATGTCCGTCGTCAAGATCCCCATGATGGTCGAGGCCTTCCGGCAGATCGAGGCGGGGAAGTACGCCCTCGCCGACCGGGTGACGGTGAAGGAGAGCGACATGCGGTTCGGGACCGGCATCCTCCGGTCGCTCGACCCCGGGGCCCAGGTCACGCTCAAGGACGTCCTCATGCTGATGACGATCGTGAGCGACAACACCGCCACCGACATCGTCTACGAGAAGGTCGGAGGCCCCGCCCGGGTCACCGCGGCCATGCGGGAGCTGGGCTTCAAGACGATCGAGACGCGGATCACCGCGTTCGAGTGGTTCCGGGCGCTCTCCGCCACCGCGGACCCTTCCTACGCCACGCTCGATCCCCTGCAGCTCTTCCGCAAGGGGCCGGCGGGGGATGCCGCGTCGCGGTGGAAGTTCCACACCGAGGCCAGGTACTCCTACGGGCTCTCGTCGGCGCGGGAGATGGGCCTGCTCCTCGAGAAGATCTACCGGAACGAGGTCGCGTCGAAGGCCTCGTGCGAGCTGATGATCGACATGATGGGAAGGCAGGTCTACTCGACACGCCTTCCCCGCTACCTGGGCGGGTACCGGGTTCCCCACAAGACCGGCGACTTCCTGCCCTTCATCGGAAACGACGTGGGCTACATCCTCTCGCCGGAGATGCACCTGGTGATCGTGGTCTTCGACCGGCTGCATCGGGGCGATCCCGTGGCCTTCGAGGACACGATCGGCCGCGTAGCCGAGGCCGCGAAGAACTTCTTCGAGCTGGCCCGTTAGCCTTCTGTCGGGGGAGAAAAAAGGAGAGGGGTCGCACCGGGCTACCGAGACCGTCGATCACTGGCGCCGTGCTTCCTGACCGGCCGGCGAAACTCCCTCCAAGCCTCGCCGTCGTTCAGGGAGCCGCTCGAGCGTCCGATCGGCCTCTTTGGCCTGCGACCCCTCGCATCGCCTTCATATAGCAACCGAGGTGCCACTCCCTGGAGTGCTGTAGACAAAGGCCTTATACAGATCGGCGCCGTTTGGAGCCCGGTCGATGTCCGATTCTCCGCCGCCCGCATGTCCGATTCCGTGTCGCTCCCCTGTGCGGCCGTGTCACAATCCCGGGCGGATGAAGACGCGTCGCCTGGGCCAGCACCGGCCTCCAGGTCTCCGAGATCGGCTTCGGGGCCTGGGGGATCGGCGGAAGCGAGTGGATCGGGGCCGAGGACGAGGAGAGCCTGCGCGCCCTCCGGCGGGCCCTGGACCGCGGCGTCAACTTCATCGACACCGCGATCGTCTACGGCCGGGGCCGCAGCGAGCGGCTGGTGGGCCAGGTCGTCCGGGAGCGCAAGGAACGCGTCCTGGTCGCCACCAAGATCCCGCCCAAGAACATGGAATGGCCGGCCCGGAAGGGCGTGCCGGTCGCGGAGACTTTCCCGGCCGACCACATCCGGAAGTTCTGCGAAAAGAGCCTGCGAAAACTCGGGATGGAGCAGGTCGACCTCATGCAGCTCCACGTCTGGCAGGACGACTGGCTGGACGAGGGAGGCTGGCAGGAGGCCTGGACCGGCCTCAAGACGTCGGGCAAGGTGAGCTTCCTGGGGGTGTCGATCAACGACCACGAGCCGAAGACCGCCCTGCGCGCGGTGGCCTCCGGCCTGTTCGACACCGTCCAGGTCATCTACAACATCTTCGACCCCACGCCGGCCCGCGAGCTCTTTCCGCTTTGCCAGAAGCACGGGGTGGGCGTGCTCGCCCGCGTCCCATTGGATGAGGGCGGGCTCACGGGCACGATCACGCCCGCTTCCACCTTCCCGAAGGGCGACTTCCGCAACGACTACTTCGCGGGCGATCGCAAGCGGCAGGTGTTCGAGCGGACCGAAGCGCTGAAGAAATTGCTGGGCCCGGAGGCGGCCACACTCCCGGAGCTGGCCCTGCGCTTCTGCCTGAGCCACGACGCGGTCTCCACCGCGATTCCCGGGATGCGGCGCACGTCCACGGTGGACGCGAACGTGGCGGTGTCCGACGGCCGCCGCCTCTCCCCCGCGCTACTGTCCGAGCTGGCCCGCCACGCCTGGCCGCGCAACTTCTACGACTGAAGGCCGCCTCAGGGCTTGAGCTCCAACACCTTGAGCTGCTTACGAGCCGTCCCGAAGTTGCCGAGGTGGTACACGGACACCCCCGCCGGCGAGAACGTGAAGACGTCGAACGGCTCGGCGAGCATCCCCTTCAGGTAGTCCTGGGTGGCCATGCCGATGGTGACGTGCGGATTGAAGTTCTTCCCCGTTCCTTTCGGAACGAACGCCGCGACGTAGTCGATCGTCGGCTGGTTGATGTCGGGAGCCTCGGGCGTGGTCACGTACGCCGCGGCCGTCCCGGTTTCCACCGTGAAAGGAGCGACCGCGTCGACCAACTTCTGTTGCAGCCTGAGGAGATTCTCGGTCGGCTCGACGACGATGCCGGCAAGGCCAAGATCGCCCGTGGGGATGTAGTAGTACTTGAACGCCTTCAGCTTCCAGCCGGACGGCTTCTCAGCGGCCAGGACCTTGCCGGCCGCGGCGTACACGTTGTCGAGCTCCGCCGTGCGGACGTACCGTTGCAGCATCGTGACGTGAGGTTGGTGCGACGCGTCCAAGGCGAAGCCCTTCGGGAAGGCCTTGAGCAAGCGGGCGTTGACGGCGGCTGCGTGCTGGATCATCGTCGCGTCGGGCTCCAGCGCGATATCGATGGCCGTGACCGGGTTCGTCTGCGCGCGGGACGTCTCTGCATTTCCGGGCAGCGATCCAAGGCCGATGACGAGTGCGGCGGGCAGGTTCACGCATCGGGTCATGCCATTCTCCAGTTCCTATCTCGTCTCGAAGGCGTCCTTGGAGGAGCCCGCGTCCCCATGTGTGAACCTGGGCCGCACCTGCCACGGCGGCGGGTGCGGCCCCTGGTTGTCGTGGTTCGGAACGCCGGCCTACTGCCCTTGTTTCTGCATGGCTTCTGCGATCTTCGCTTTCACGGCATCGAGGTTGAAGCTCGAGCCCTTCTGCATCGGCGGGTAGTCGATGGCGGTCATGGCCAGCTTCGCCACCTGTTGCTGGACGAACACGAACCGCCAGAACTCGTACTGGAACCACGAGAAGTACTCCTGCGCCCCATCCTTGGTTCCGTTTCCCGGCCAGCCCGTGCGCTCGAACGGATCGAGACGAAGGTTGGTCAGGTAGGGCACGTCGACGTGGGTCTTCTCACCCAGCCAGCCGCCGGGTTGGTCGATGAAGCGGTACTTGAAGTCGTCGACCCGCACCGCGCCGAGCGAGCTTTCGCCGAAGTAGAAGATCTCGTGGCGGGCCGACGGACCCTTGCCGGTGATCAAGGCAGTCTGGTCGTAGCCGTCGAGGTGCACCTTATAGGTACGGTCGCCGAGCAGCTTGCCCTTCTTCAACTCCTCGGCGATGTTCGGGTTGCCGGCGGCGGTCACGAAAGTCGGGAACCAGTCCATGCCGGAGAAGAGGCCGTTCTCGACCTTGCCCGCGGGGACCTTGCCGGGCCAGCGCAGGATGGCGGGCGCGCGGAAACCACCCTCCATGACCGTCCCCTTGCTTTGCGCGAACGGCGTCTGCCCGCCATCGGGCCAGGTGAAGACTTCGGTGCCGTTGTCGGTGGTGAACACGACAATGGTGTTGTCGTCGACGCCCAGGTCCTTCAGCTTCTGCATGGTCGCGCCGACGATGTCGTCGAGCTGCGCCATTCCGGCTTCGTGGATGGTCCAGCCGTTCTTCGAGTTGCGCAACGCCTGGTACTTCGGCGAGAGGTGCGTGACGATGTGCATGCGCGTCGGGTTGAGCCAGAGGAAGAACGGCTTGTTGTCCGCCTTGGCCTTGTCCACGAACTTGAAGGCGAGATCGCGGATCTCGTCGTCCACCGTCTCCATCCGCGTCGGGCAGAGCTGGCCGGCATCCTCGATCTTCTGCTTGCCGATCTTGCCCCACCGCGGCTGCACCGTCGGGTCGTCGACGCTCGTGGCCCAGCTGTGCAGGAGGTTGCGCGGACCGACGATGTTGAGCAGCTCCTGGGGGTAGCCGGGGTGGCAGGGGTCCTCCATCGCGTCGAGATGGTAGAGGTAGCCGAAGAACTCGTCGAAGCCGTGGAGCGTGGGCAGGAACTCGTTGAGGTCGCCCAGGTGGTTCTTGCCGAACTGGCCGGTGGCGTAGCCCATCGCCTTGAGGACGGTCGCGATGGTCGGCGCCTGCGCGGGCAGGCCGACCGGCGATCCGGCCTGGCCGACGGTGGTCATCCCGGTGCGGATCGGGAGCTCGCCGGTGATGAAGTTGGCCCGTCCCGCCGTGCAGCTCGCCTCGGCGTAGTAGTCGGTGAACAGCATCCCCTCCGCGGCGAGGCGGTCGAGGTTCGGCGTCCGCCCGTTCATCATCCCGCGGTGGTAGGCCCCGATGTTCCAGATGCCGATGTCGTCGCCCATGATGACGACGATGTTGGGCTTGGCCGTCTGTGCGTTTGCGGTCGCGCCCATGCCGACGAACAGCAGGGCTGCGGCAGCGACCATCAGGCGCGAGAAGCCGCCCGTGAGCGGTCCATTTTTCATCTGCTTGTCTCCTTTTTTGAGTACATTCGGGAGTTACGTCCTTCAGACCGGTCCTCGGCCTTGGCGCCTCAATCTAGGAAGTCAACGGCCCGGAGGGTATCCGGAGCAATGCGCGGGTCGATCCGTAGAACTACGGGACGCGCGCGTAGACTTTAGGCCCCTCGCTTACGAGGGGTCTATCCGAAAACTGCAGGGCTCTTCAGTCTCCGTAGCGGGAGGCGAGGGCGGTCTCGGGCTTGATGAACGTGTGGCCGTCGGCTTCGTGATGGATGCGCTCCACAGCTTCGACCCCCACCTGCCCGGCGGCGAGGAGCGCCTCCTGCACCTGGTTCGTGCGCGATACCGTGCTGTTGTCGCAGCAGAGGGCGACCGGGACCCCCGCTTCCAGGAAGGCCTGCAGGGGATGGCGGGTCCCCCGCTTCACCGCCCCCGTGTGGTAGTTGCTGGAGAGGCAGCACTCCACCGCGATCCGGTCGCGGGCCAGCCGGCGCAGCAGCTCCTGGTCCTTCGACCGCCGAGCAGCCGTGGCCGAGCCGCGTCACCCCCAGCTCGTCCACCGCCTGCCAGACGTACTCCACCGGCGCGTCCTCGCCGGCGTGGGCGGTGGTGCCCAGGCGCCCCAGGCGCGCGATCTCGTAGGCGCTCGCGAAGAGGCGCGGCGGGTTGCCGCGCTCGGGGCCGGCGATGTCGAAGCCCACGACCCCCGTGCGCTCGTGCAGGTGCTGGGCCTCGGCGATGGACTGGCGGGCGAGGATCTTCGCGATGTGCGGACCGTGCTGGCGCATCGCGATCACCACGAGGCCGAGCTTCATCCCGGGATGGCGCTTCTTCGCCTTGTTCATTCCCGAGAGCGCGGCGCGGATGGACTGCCGCGGGGTGAGGCCGGCGTAGGTGTGGATGACGGGCGAGTAGCGCAGCTCGAGGGTGACGACGCCCGCTTGCGCCGCGGCGTCCACGATGGCTTCGGTGACGCGGCTGATGTTCTCGAAGAACTGGGTGATCCAGAGCGGGTAGTGCATCTTGTCGAGGTAGGCGAGGAGCGTCCCTTCCTCGCCCTCCTGGATCTCTAGCCTCCGGCGCATCTCGTCGAGCGTGTCCACGGGGTTCAGGCGGTTCTTCCGCATCAGCTCCCAGGTCACCTCGGCGGGGATCGAACCGTCCACGTGCTGGTGCAGCTCGACCTTGGGCAGCATCCGGAGACGAGCCTCGAGATCGGTGCTCTTCGAGGCTTCGGCGGGAGTGGTGATGGCGCGGCCTCCGGTGGCCGGAGACTAGCACAGACCCCGCGAGTGGGGCATCATGGCGGGCCGTGACCCCGCGCGCCCCGAAGCCGCGATCCCTGACCCCCGCCGACCACCGACGCGCCGCCCGTCACCTGCGGGCGGCCGATCCCGTCCTCGGCCGGATCGTGTCGCGGGTGGGCCCCTGCCGGCTCGAGATCCACGACCACCTCGGGCCCTTCGCCTACCTCCTGGCCGCGATCATTCACCAGCAGATCACGGGCAAGGCCGCGGCCTCGATCGGCCGGCGCCTCCGCGGGCTCAACCGCGGCCGCTGGCCCCGGCCCGAGCAGATCGAGCGGGCCACCGACGCCGAGCTGCGCGCGTGCGGCCTCTCGCGCCAGAAGATCGGCTACGTGCGCGACCTCGCCGCGCACGCGCGGAGCGGTCCGCGCCTGCGCCGGCTCGCTCGGCTGTCCGACGAGGACGTCATCGAGACGCTGACCGCGGTCCGGGGGGTCGGGCGGTGGACGGCCGAGATGTACCTGATGTTCCGCCTCGGCCGTCCCGACGTGCTGCCCGTGGACGACCTCGGCGTGCGCAAGGCCATGCAGATCGCCTACCGGAAGCGGTCGCTGCCCAAGCCCGACTGGATGCGGCAGACCGCGGAGCGATGGCGCCCCTGGCGGACGGTGGCTTCCTGGTATCTTTGGCGGAGCCTGGGCTAGCATAAGGTCTCCCAAGGCGCCCGAGTGTCCCCCGTCTTGACCACCCCCGCCCCCCTCCTCTTCGAGCCGTGGTTTGCCGCGCGGCATCCGGAGGTGCGTCTGGCCGGCGCCCGCGCGGTACTGGAGCTGGCGGAAGGCGGAGCCACCGTCCCCTTCATCGCGCGCTACCGCAAGGAGCGGACGGGAAACCTGGACGAGGTGGCGATCCGGACGACGCTCCGGGCCAAGGAGCTGTGGGACCGCCTGGAGAACCGGAAGACCATCGTGCTGGAGTCCGTCGAGCGGCAGAAGAAGCTGACGCCCGAGCTGCGCGAGCAGATCCTCGCCGCGCCGGACCTCGACACGCTCGAGGACCTCTACCTTCCGTACAAGCAGAAGCGGAAGAGCAAGGCGGTCCTGGCGCGCGAGGCCGGCCTTCAGCCGCTCGCGGACTGGATCTGGAACTGCGGCCACGGGACCGAGACGCCCCAGCCCGGGCAGACGCTGGAGCTCTGGGCCTTCACCTTCCGCAACCCCGAGAAGGGCGTGCCCGACGCGGCCTCCGCGATCGCGGGGGCGCGCGACATCCTGGTGGAGCGGCTGGCCGAGTCCGCCGAGCTGCGCGCCCGTGTTCGTTCCGCGGTGATGGACAAGGGGTGGCTGCGATCGACCAAGGCCCCCAAGGCAAAGCCGCACAGCAAGTACGAGACCTACTTCGCGTTCCAGGAGCGCCTCGCCTCCCTCCGGGAGGGCCAGAACTCGCACCGGTACCTCGCCCTGCGCCGCGGGGCCGCCGAGGAAGAGCTGCGCCTCGCGCTCGGCGGGCCCCCGGACGACGAGAAGTTCGAGGAGCGGCTGCTCGAGGACTTCGAGCGGGCGGCGGTCACGGTTCAAGATTCGCCGGGAGCGGAGGTGCTCAAGGCCGCGGCTCGTAGCGCGCTCCGCGAGCACGTCTGGCCCAGCATCGAGAACGAAGCCCACCGCGCGCTCAAGGAAGCGGCGGACGAGGCGGCGATCCGCGTCTTCGCGGAGAACGTCCGGCGGCTGCTGCTCGATGCGCCGTTCGGACCGCGGGCGGTGCTGGGCGTCGATCCCGGAGTGCGGACGGGCAGCAAGCTGGCCGCGGTGGACGCGGCGGGAGCCTTCGTGAAGAGCGACGTGCTCCACCTGCAGACGGACGAGCAGAAGGCGCAGGCGCGCGCGGCCCTCGTCGCAGTGGCGCGCGAGGCCAGGGTGGAGGCGGTGGCGGTCGGCAACGGAACGGGCTCGCGGGAGGCCGAGGTCTTCGCCCGCCAGGCCCTCCTCGCCGAGGGACTGTCGGTCCCGGTCGTGCTCGTGAGCGAGGCGGGAGCCAGCGTCTACAGCGCGAGCGAGGCCGCGCGCGAGGAGCTGCCCGAACTGGACGTGACCGTGCGCGGTGCCGTGTCCATCGCGCGGCGCCTGCAGGACCCCCTGGCCGAGCTGGTCAAGACGGAGCCCCGCAGCCTCGGGGTGGGGCAGTACCAGCACGACGTCTCGCCCCAGGCGCTCGAGGTCAGCCTGGCCGACGTGGTCGACTCCTGCGTGAACTCGGTGGGGGTCAACCTCAACACCGCGTCCCGCCACCTGCTCACCCATGTCTCCGGCATCGGCCCTGCGCTCGCCCAGGCCATCGTCGCCCACCGACAGGAGCACGGCCTCTTCGCCTCGCGCCAGAGCCTGCTCGACGTGCCCCGCCTCGGCGCCAAGGCTTTCGAGCAGGCGGCCGGGTTCCTGCGCGTGCCGGGGGCAAACCCGCTGGACAACACCGGTGTCCACCCGGAGCGCTACGCGGCCCTCATGGCGCTCGCCGAGCGGCTGGGGAAGAAGGTGGAAGAGCTCCTGGGCCCCGGCGTCGAGCTCGTGCGCCAGGCCGGCTCCCTGAAGGAGGAGCTCGGGGAGTGGACCTACGAGGACGTGCTGCGCGAGCTGGAGAAGCCTGGGCGCGACCCGCGCGCCGTCTTCCATCCCTTCGCCTTCCGCGAAGACGTGCGCGCCCTCGAGGACCTGAAGCCCGGGATGTCCTGCCCGGGCATCGTCACCAACGTGACCAACTTCGGCGCGTTCGTGGACGTGGGCGTCCACCACGACGGCCTCGTCCACATCTCGCAGCTCGGCGACCATTTCGTCAAGGACCCGCGGACGGCGGTGAAGCCGGGCGACCGGGTGGAGGTCCGGGTCCTGAAGGTCGACCTGGACAAGCGGCAGATCTCGCTCACGATGCGCAAGGCGGCGCCCGCGGAGCGCCGGCCGCCTCGCCGGAAAGAGAAGCACCCGCGCGCCGCTTTGCCCGCGCCCGTGAAGCCGAAGCCCACGCGTCCGGGCGCCCCCCCGCGGGTAGCCACTCCGCGGCGGCCCGAGCGTCCTCCCGCGCGGCCGCAGAGGGAACTCCGTCCGGACGGAGTTCAGCGACCGGAGACCAAGCCCGCGTCGAGGCCGGCCGGAACGAGGCTGCCGGCGTCGAAGCCGGCTCCGCCGCCGCCACGTTCCAAGCCCGCCTTCAACAACCCCTTCGCGGTGCTCGCGCGTTTGAAGGATCCCGACAAGTCCTGACCCGCCGTCGGTCCCCTCACGACCCGGCGAGTGCTAGGATCGAAGACGTCGCAGGGCGGACATGTCTCAAGCCACTCCTTCCGAAGACCGGCTGATCAGCGGGGAGGAGCTCGCCCGGATGGGAGACCTCGGACGTTGTGAACTGATCGACGGGAGGATCGTGCGCATGAGTCCTACGAACTACGAACACGGCGGGGTCGAGGTCAACCTCGCGTCACTGCTGCGAGCGTTCGTGCGGCCCCGGAAGCTGGGTCGGGTTCTCGCCGGCGAGGTCGGCGTCTATACACGCCGCAACCCAGACCGGGTAAGAGGGGCGGACGTCGTCTTCATCAGCAAGGAAACGTACGCCCGCCGAACTCGCGGCATCGCATTCCTGGACGTCGCCCCCGAGCTGGTCGTCGAGGTGCTGTCGCCAGAAGATCGGGCGATGGACGTGACCCAGAAGCTACGGGAGTACTTGGCCATCGGTGTGCGACTCGTCTGGTTCGTGGATCCCGAGGCGCGAGTCGTTTCCGTCTACCGATCGCTTTCGGACGTGCGGGAGCTGAAGGAGAGCGATCGCCTGACCGGCGACGACGTGCTGCCCGGCTTCGAAGTCCCGGTGGCCGAGATCTTCGAGGAATAGCTCAGCTGCTCTTCGTCCCCGCGATCTTCTCGATGACGGGCCGCGAGCCTTCGAGGGCCACGCGCTGCATGTAGAAGGCGAGGCCGCGCAGGCCGCCCAGCTCCTCGCCGCCGCCGGCGCGGCCCGGGCCGCCGTGGACGAGGCTGGGGCAGCACGGTGCCCGGCCCCGGCGACTGCTCGGCGATCTTCGCGCTGCCCAGGAAGACGCGGCCGTGGTACGGGGCGAGGCCCAGCACCACCTCGCTGGTGAAGGCCGTGTCCTCGGAGTAGACCGACGACACGAGGCCGCCGCTCGCCGCGGGCGACGATCTCCGCCGCCTCCGCGGCGTCGCCGGAGTAGGGAACGACGGTGGCCACGGGCCGAACACCTCGCGCGAGTGGACGGTGGGCGCGGCGGCGCCCGGCTCCACCTCGATCAGGACCGGGCGCGACGAAGAAGCCCTTGCCCGCGGGCGCGCCCACCGGCTTCGACGGTCGGCGGACGCCGAAGACGAGGCGGCCGTCGCGCGGCGAGCGGCGTCGATGCCCTCGCGCACGTCCGCGGTGCTGGTGCGGCGGTGGCGACCGGGCCCATGCGCACGCCGTCCTGCGCCGGGTTGCCCGACCGCGATCGCCCGCGAGCCGGTCGACGAGGTCGTCGCGCACGCGGTCGGCGACGGCGGCGGGCACCAGCACGCGGCGGATGGCGGTGCACTTCTGCCCGGCCTTCTGCGTCATGTCGCGCAGCACGTCCTTCAGGAACAGCTCGTAGGTCTCGCGACCCGGCCTCGACGTCGGGGCCGAGCACCGCCGCGTTCAGGCTGTCGGCCTCGACGTTCACGCGCACCGAGTGCGCGGATCACCGTGGGCAGCGAGCGGATCTTGATCCCGGTCTCGCCCGAGCCCGTGAAGGCCACCACGTCCTGCGGCCCGAGGTGCTGGAGCAGGTCGCCCACGCTGCCCACCAGCAGCGAGAGCGCGCCCTCGGGCAGCACCGGCCTTCTCGACCAGGATCTCCACGATGCGGTGGGCGACGAGGGCGGAGCTGGTCGCGGGCTTGGTGACCACCGGCATGCCGGCGAGCAGCGCCACGCCGCCTTCTCGGCGAGGCCCCAGGCGGGGAAGTTGAACGCGTTGATGTGGACGGCCACGCCCGTGCCGCGGCACCGCGATGTGCTGGCCGTGGAAGCGCGGGGCTGCGGCCGAGCGTGATCCCCTCGCCGTCCGCGAGCACGCGGCGCGTCGCCCAGCGCCCGTGCCGAGCTCGGCGTAGGCCGAGAGCGTGAAGGTGGCGCCGTCCACGTCGAACTTGGCGTCGCTGCGCGTGTTGCCGCCGTTCGCTGACCGCGAGGTCGAGCAGCTCGTCGCGGTGGGCGCTGGAGCGCGTCGCACATCGCCTTGAGCAGCGCGCCCCGCTGCGGCGAAGGTCAGGCCCGCAGCGCGGGCCCGCCCTCGCCGCGCGCGAACTCGAGGGCCGCCGCGCGGTCGATCCCCGCCGCACTCGCGCGGGCCAGCGGCTCCTCGGTGGCCGGGTTGACGAGCGTCTCGCCCTCGGCCCGTGCCCTCGACCCAGCGCCCGCCGACGTGGCTGCGCGAGCGTGCGCATCGGCTCAGAGCTCCCACCTGGCGTCAGGACGAACGCGTAGTCGAAGGCGACCTCGCGCAGCGCAGTCGTACCGGCCGGACGCCCCGCCGTGGCCGGCCGCCATGTTGGTCTTGAGCAGCAGCGGGTTCGTGTCGGTCTTGAGCGTGCGCAGCTTCGCCACGTACTTGGCCGGCTCCCAGTACATGACCTGGCTGTCGTTGAAGGACGTCTTCACCAGCATCGCCGGGTAGGCCTTCCGCTCCAGGTTCGTGTAGGGGCAGTAGCGTCTTCATGTACGTCGTACTCGTCCTTCTTCTTCGGGTTGCCCCACTCCTCGAACTCGCCGACGGTGAGGGGCAGCGACTCGTCGAGCATGCGTGTTGATCACGTCCACGAAGGGCACCTTCGACACGACGGCCTGGAAGAGGTCCGGCCGCAGGTTGATCACGGCGCCCATCAGCAGGCCGCCCGCGCTGCCGCCCTCGATCACGAGCCGGTCGCGGCGACGTGTACTTCTCGGCGAGCGAGGTGCTCGGCGCAGGCGATGAAGTCGGTGAACGTGTTCTTCTTCTTCATCATCCGGCCGTCGTCGTGCCAGGGCTTGCCCAGCTCGCCGCCGCCGCGGATGTGGGCGAGGGCGACGGCGACGCCGCGGTCGAGCAGGCTCAGGCGGTTCGAGGAGAAGGTGACGGGCAGGGGGAAGCCGTAGGAGCCGTAGCCGTAGAGGTAGAGCGGGCGCCTGTGCCGTCGCGCGGCGAGGCCCTTGCGGTAGACGATCGAGATCGGGACCTTCGACGCCGTCGGGCGCGGTGGCGAAGAGCGCGCTCCGACGCGTACTGCGTCCGGTCGTAGCCGCCCGAGCACCTCGGCTGCTCCTTGAGGAGCGTCGCTCGTCCGCTTCTCCATGTCGTAGTCGAAGACCGAGCGCGGGCGTGACGAGCGACTGGTAGCTGTAGCGGAAGGCGCGTGGTGTCGAACTCCGGGTTGGCGCTCCGGGAAGGCCGAGTAGGTGGGCTCCGGGAACGCGATGCGGTGCGAGGCGCCGCGTGCGCAGGTCGGTGACGCGGAGCTGCGGCAGGCCGCCCTCGCGCTCGAAGAGCACGCAGTGGTTCCGGAAGAAGTCGATGCCCTCGAGCATCACCTCCGGGCGGTGGGGCACCACCTCCTGCCAGCTGCTCGCGGCCGGGGCGCGCCACCGGCGCCTTCACCAGGCGGAAGTTGCGGCCCGGTGTCGTTCACGCGGATGTAGAAGATGTCGCCGTGGTGGTCGACGTCGTACTCCTGCTCGTGGACGCGGGGGGCCACCAGCCTTCCACTCGCCGCGCGGCTCGTCGGCACGGCAGGAAGCGGGCCTCGCGACGTGGTGATGGCTGCCGATGCCGAGGACGAGGTAGCGCCGGCTCCGCGTGCGGCCGACGCCGATGTTGAACGCCTCGTCCTTCTCCTCGTAGACGAGCTCGTGCGCGTCCGCGTCCGAGCGCGGTGGCGGATAGAGCCGGTACTGGCCGCTTGGTCGACTCCTCCTCGACCGTGTAGAAGAGCGTCTGGTTGTCGGCGGCCCAGGCCACGGAGCCGACCTTCTCCGCGACCGTCTCGGGCAGGAGCGTCGCCGGTCGCGCAGGTCCTTGACGTAGCAGCGTGTACTGGCGGAAGCCGGTGTCGTCGGTGGAGTAGGCGAGGAGGCTCGCCGTCGTCGCTCACCGCGTAGGCGCCGAGCGCCATGAACGCCTTCCCCTCGGCCAGAGCGTTCAGGTCGAGGGTGACCTGCCTCCGGCGCCTCCAGGCTGCCCTCGCTTGCGGCAGTAGATCGGGTACTGCTTCCCCTGCTCGGTGCGCGAGTAGTAGAAGAAGCCGCCCTCGCGGTAGGGGACCGCGCATGTCCGTCTCCTTGATGCGGCCGAGCATCTCCTCGTAGAGCGCCTCCTGGAGGGCCTCGGTGGGCTTCATGCACCGCGTCGGTGTAGGCGTTCTCGGCCTCGAGGTAGGCCGCGACCTCGGGATTCGCCTTGCTCCCGCAGCCAGAAGTAGTCGTCGACGCGCCGGTCGCCGTGGATCACCTCGCCCCGGGGGGCCCTGCGGGCCACGGGCGGCCCCGGATGGTCCGCGGGTGGCTTTGCCGGCGCGAGATCGGGAGCGCTCATGGGGGCTGTGGTCAGGGGAGAGGCGCCGCGAACGGCGCGGCGGCCCCGGACACAAACCGGCAGCGTATGCCCCGTCGGCGCCGGGTGTCAAACACGCACGAGGTGGCGGCGCTCCGGCGGCCACCCGTGGTACCGTGCGCAACCATGCCGCCGGTCACGGTCTGGGTGCTCGCGCGCGCGTGGGACCCGGGGCTCCCCCCCCTGGAGCCGGCGCCCCCCGGGGTCACCTTCGTGATCGGCGACGAGCCCGAGCACTTCGCGAAGGCTTCGCCCGCGGACGCGATCTTCGTCTGCTCCCTGGGACGCCACAAGCTCGAGCCGGTCCTCCCCCTCTCCCCGGGCTTGCGGTGGATCCACTCCCGGTCCGCCGGCATCGAGCGCCTGCTCTTTCCCGCCCTCGTGGAGAGCCCGGTCCCGCTCACGAACGGCAGGGGGGTCTTCAGCGCCGCCCTCGCCGAATGGGCCATGGGGGCCGTGCTCTTCTTCGCCAAGGAATTCCGCCGGCTCGTCCGCAACCAGGCCCCGGAGAAGTGGGAGGAGTTCGCGCCCGAGATGGTCGAAGGCCGCACCCTCGGCATCGTGGGCTACGGCGACATCGGGAAGGCGACGGCGGCGCGGGCCCGCCCGCTGGGCCTGCGCGTCCTGGCCCTCCGGCGGCGGCCCGAGGAGTCGCGGGGCGATCCTTTCGTGGACGAGGTCCTGCCTCCGGAGGCGCTCCCCGACCTGCTGCGGCGGTCCGACTACGTGGTCGTGGCCACGCCGTTGACCCCGCAGACGCGGCATCTCCTCGGCCGCGCCGAGCTCGCCCACCTGAAGCGCTCGGCCGTCCTGATCAACGTCGGGCGAGGGGCGGTGATCGACGAAAAAGCACTGGTGGAGGCGCTGGAGCAGGGACGTCTCAAGGGCGCGGCCCTCGACGTGTTCGAAGAGGAGCCGCTCCCCGCCGGGCACCCGCTCTGGCGACTGGAGAACGTGCTGCTCTCGCCCCACTGCGCCGACCAGACCGTGACCTGGCTTCAGGACGCGAGCCGCGCCTTCCTTGATAACCTGGACCGCTTCCGCCGCGGGGAGCCGCTGCGGAACGTGGTGGACAAGGCGCGCGGCTACTAGCCGCTACTTGGTCGGCTTGAGCGATCGACATCATCTCCTTGGCCTGCGCGCGGTCGAGGTGGGCGAGGGCCGCGAACTGCTGGCCGGAGAAGAGCGCCTCCGCTCCGTCGATCGTGACCTCGTCGCCGGTCTGGTAGGGGCTCGCGTCGCTCATCAGGTAGGCCACGAGGTTCGTCAGCTCCCAGTGCTCGCCGAAGCGGCGGCGACGGGATCCGCGGCGCAGGGCCTGCTTCTCGAACTCGGAGCCGGGCATGAGCCGGCTGAAGGCGCCCTCGGTGGGGAAGGGTCCGGGGGCGATCGCGTTGAGGCGGATGCCGTAGACCGCCCATTCCACGGCCAGGCCCTTGCATCATCGCGAGCACGCCCGCCTTGGCCGCGGCCGAGGGGAGGACGAACGCGGAGCCGGTGGCGGCGTAGGTGGTGATGATGGACAGGATCTCGCCCTTCTGCTTCCGCTCGATCAGCCGCCGCCCCAGCTCGCGCGTGCAGTGGAACGTGCCGTAGAGCACGATCTGCACCACCGAGTTGAAGGCGTTCGGCGGAGAGGTCCTCGGTACGCGGCGAGGAAGTTGCCGGCGGCGTTGTTGATGAGCTGGTTGGCCGGCCCGAGCTCGGCCTCCACGGCGTCGAAGGCGGCCTTGACCGCGGCCGGGTCGCGCACGTCGCAGGGAACCGCAGCCGCGCTGCCCCCGGCCTCGCGGATGGCCTCGGCGGTCTCCTTCAGCGGATCGGGCCGGCGACCGAGGACCGCCACCTTCGCGCCCAGGCCGGCCAGGCGCAGGGCCGTGGAGCGGCCGAGGCCCGTGCCCCCGCCGGTGATGATGGTCGTCTTGCCCGACGAGCAGGTCCTTGCGGAACGGGTCGAACATTCGAGCCTCCCGGGACGAGGGCGGGAGCCTAGCACGCCTTGGGGATCAGGCCTTGGGCTCCGGTGCGAGGATCAGGCAGGTGGTGGTGCCGTGCGCGAAGAGGCGACCCTTCGGGTCCACCACGCGTCCCTGGGCCGTCGCCACCCGCGAGCCCCGATGAAGGATCTCGCCCTCCGCCCGCAGCCGTCCCGTATCCAGGCCCGCCGCCCGCACCAGGTTCACGTGAAGCTCCACCGTGGTGTAGCCCGTCCCCGCGGGGAGCGTGCTGTGGACCGCGCAGGCCATCGCGGAATCGAGCATGGTGGCCAGGAGCCCGCCATGGACGACGCCGATCGGGTTGTAGTGCTTCTCCCCGGGCTCGGCCTCGAACACGGCGCGCCCCTCGCCCACCTCGGCGAGGGCGAAGTCCAGGAGGCAGGCGATGGGCGGCGGGGGCAGCTCGCCCCGCGCAATCCGCGAAAGGAACTCGAGCCCGCTCCCCTCGCGCGCGGCCCTCGCGAGCGCCACCGGGTCCTGCCAGGTGACGTGGACGGACCGGCTCGGCGCGCTCACGCGGCCCCTCCGGCGGCGGGGCGCAGGCGCACCCGGACGTGCTTGTGATAGGGCGTGGCCGAGATCGGGTCGCGGTGGGCGGCCGAGGTGAGCCGGTTGAGCACGGGCCCCGAGGGTCTGCGCTCGCCCTTCTCGTCGGGATGCTCCATGCCGTACCCGTGGGGCAGGGTGACGACCCCGGGCCGAAGCGCCGGGTTCCAGCGCACGCGCACCTCGAGCGCGTCGCGCGCCGACTCGCAGAGGGCGACGCTGCCGTCGGCGAGGCCGAGCGTCCCCGCGTCCTCGGGATGGATCTCGAGCGCGCCGTCGGGGTCGTTCTTCCGCCAGCGGGGGTCGCGGTAGATCTGGTTCGCGTTGTAGGCCCGCCGCTCCCCGGCGATGAGGACGAGCGGGAAGGCCTCGTGGGCGGGGGGGAGCGCCTCGCCGCCCAGCGCCTGCAGGGCGTCGAGCATCTCCGGGATCGCGAGATGGATCCGGCGGTCGGGGTGACGCACGAGGCGCCACGTGTCCTCGTACTCGTGGCGGCTCAGGAGCGCCCCCGAGCGGCTCTCGAGGATGCGGGTGAAGAGCGCTTCGCCGAGCACCGCTCCCTCTCCCGCGAGGCCGGTCCGACGCACCGCCGCGCCGTGGCGCGCCGCGTAGGCGTGGGCCGCGCCCCACAGCGGCGCGGCGGCGGCCCCCCCGTGCGGAAGGGCGCGCCCGAGCGTCTCGTGGAGGACGAAGGCGGCCTGCCGCCGCAGCCGGGGCCGAAAGGCGAGGGTGGCGGCGAGAGCGGCGGGGAAGAGGCGCAGCGCGGGAAGTCGGCGATCGAGCGCGGCCACCGCGCGCAGCAGCGGGAAGGCAGCGGGCAGGTCGCCCAGGGCCACCAGCAGCCGCCGGTAGATCTCGGGCTCGGGGAGCGTGCCCGGCAGCGGATGGAAGAGTGGGGCGCGCAGGTGGAAGGCCTGGGTGGGGAACTCGAGGTTGAAGAAGGTGGCCTCCCACTTCTCGAACTGCGACGACGCGGGCAGCACGTAGTGGGCCAGGCGCGCCGTCTCCGTGAGGGCCACGTCGATGACGACCAGCAGCTCGAGCTTGGCGAAGGCCTGGCGGTAGGCCCCGGTGTCGGCACCGGTGACGGCCGGATTCGCGCTGTCCACCACGAGGGCCCGGACGCGACGGGGATGGTCGGAGTCGATCTCCGCGGGGAGCACGTTCGGGGGGAAGAGCTTGCCGATCTCGGACACGCCGGTGACGGCGGTGCGCGCCGCGCGGGCCTCGTCCGAGTGGCCGATGAGGGGCAGGAAGAAGGAGTGCAGGCTGTTGCACCCCGGGCGCCCGAAGTGGCCGGTCACGAGGAAGAGCAGCTTCTCGAGGTACGAGTTCAGCGTGCTGTGCAGGCTCTGCTGCAGGCCGAGGTCGACGCGCACGCTCGCGGAGCGGGCGGCGGCGAGGCCGCGGGCCACGCGGCGCACGTCCGCGGGAGGGACGCCGGAGCGGCGCGCGTACTCCTCGACGGGGATGCCCCGCAGGGCCTCCTGGAGGGCCGCGAACCCGGAGGTTCGCTTCTCGAGGAACTCCCGATTCTCGAGGCCTTCCTGGACGATCACCCCCAGGAGCGCCGCCATCAGGAACGCGTCCGTTCCCGGCCGCACCTGGAGGTGCACGTCGGCGAGAGCCGCGGTCTCGGTGCGCTTGGGGTCGATCACGACCATCGTCCGGCCCGGATCGTTCGCGATCTTCCGCAAGGTGTCGCGCGCGTTGCGGATGCCGTGGGCCTGGTAGGGATTCGTGCCGATGAAGAGGACGAACTCGGCTTCCTCGACGCCCTCGGTGGTGTGGCAGGTCTGGCGCCCGAAGAGCCGGCCGTTCACCCAGAAGTCGCCGGTCTTCTCCTGGGCGAGGGCCGAGTAGTGGTAGGGCGAGCCCATGGCCTCGAGCAGCCCCCGGCCGTAGACCCCGCCCAGGTGGTTCCCCTGCCCGCCTCCGCCGTAATAGGCGAAGGCCGGGCCCCCGTGCTCGCGGCGAATCGCCCCGAGCTTCGCCGCCACCTCGCGGATCGCGGTCCCCCAGTCGATCTCCTCGAACGAGCCGTCCGGCCGTCGACGGAGCGGGGAGCGCAGGCGGTCCGAGTGGTTCTGGTAGTGGTCGAGGCGGGCGGCCTTCTGGCAGAGATAGCCTTCGGAGATCGGGTGGCGCTCGTCTCCGCGGACGCGTCGGAGCGTGCGCCCTTCCACCTCCACCTCGATCCCGCAGTTTCGGGAGCAGAGGATGCACGCCGTGGGTTGCCACTCAGCGCTCATGAAACCGCCTCACTTCCGCGCGTATTCGTCCGCGCCCAGAAAATGCAGGGAGACGTACGGCTCGTCGCCCACCACCCAGCTGTCGTGCCCGGGTGGGCAGTGGAAGAGGTCGCCGGGGCCGACCTCCACTTCCTCGCCGTCCTCCATCAGGATGCGCGCCCGGCCCTCGAGGACGAGGCAGACGTGCTGGACCGGGCAGGTGCTTCGGCCGGCGGCCGGCCCCACGTGGGTCGACCAGCGCCAGCCCGGTTCGTAGCGGGCGCGCCCCACGGTAACGCCCGCGAGGCCGATCACGTCGAAGCGCCCCTTCTCGAACGCGCGCCGATCGGAAGCGCTCTCGAACCGTCTGACGGTGACGCTCACGGTCGGGGAGCGCCCTTGTCCGACCGGCCTCTTCGCTCGTCCCCGTAGGCCTCGGGCACGGCCAGGCGCCGGCAGGCGCGCAGGATCCGCTCGGAGAGCGCCTCGTCGCGCACCGCGCGGGCGAGCATGAGCCCTCCCGCGAGCAGGGCGATCGTGGCCAGGACCCTCTCGTCGGGGTCGAGACCGGGTGCGCTCGGTGCCTTGTCCTTGAGCTTGTCCACGATTTCCCGCACGTAGGCTTCGAACGCCGACCGGGCGCGCGATCCCTGGCGCGCCACGTCCGCGGTCAACGCGGGAAGCGCGCAACCCTCCGCCACCTCGTCCCGGTGCGTGCGGTTGAGATAGCGGCGCACTACCTCGCGCATCCAGTCGACGCCCTCCACTTCGTCCAGCCCCGCGAGCAGGCGCTCGGCGGTCCGGCCCGAGCCGGTGGCCAGCGTCTCCGCGAGCAGCGCCTCCTTGGAATCGAAGTGCGAGTAGAACCCGCCGGCGGTCAAGCCGGCGCCGGCCATGACGTCGTCGACGCCCGCCCCCCCGAAGCCCTTCTCGCGGAAGCGGCGGGCGGCCGCGGTCAGGATTCGCTGCCTCGTCCGCCCTTTGTGGTCGGAGGCATACCTCACGGGACAATAGTATTACGATGGTAATTTAATGCAAGCCCGCGGGGCCGACCTAGCCCCCCGCCCGCTTCGACGGGAGGCCCCGGGCGAGGAGGGCGGCCTCGACCGCGTCGCGATGGTCGCCTTGGAGCTCCAATGCGCCGCCTTTCACCGTCCCGCCGGTGCCGCACGCGGACTTGAGGGCGCGGGCGAGGGCGGCCAGGTCCTTCTCCGAGCCCGGGAGGCCGGTGACCACCGTGACCACTCGATCGGAGGCCCGGCGCTCCAACCGGAGCCGGATGCCCGGACCCCGGGCCTGACCGCTCTGCGTTGGCCGCGTTTTCCCGGCCGGACCCCCGGTCTTTGTTTCCGCCGCAGGGACGCGAGCGTGGCGGTCCGTCTCCTCGTCCGTCGAGTACACGAGGCGGGAGTTCGGATCAGTCGTGCGTCGCATCGAGCTCTCTCCGACCCCCTTCCTGTCGTGGTAAAATGGGCTTCACCTCCGAGGAGTTTCCCATGGCCAACCGAGGACGAGCGACCTTTGCCAAGCGCCAGAAGGAGATCGCCCGGCAGGAGCGCGCGCGGGAAAAGGCGGCGAAGAGGGTCGACCGCAAGGAGCACAAGGTCAAGGTCGACCGCCAGGCCGCCGAGGTGGATCCCGACATCGCGGACATCGTTCCCGGGCCGCAGCCGCTCCCCTACGATCTTCTCGACGAAGAGAACAAGTCGTAGCCCCCGCGCTCAGCGGGTCAGTACCTCTACCCCGTCCGGCCCGACATAGATCGTGTGTTCCGCCTGGGCCACCTTGTGGCCGCTCGTTTCCACGAGCGGGCCGTAGGCGTGGAGCCGCCCGCGCCGGGCGAGGCTCCGTAGAGCCGATTCCACGTCGGCCCGGGGACAGCCTCGGAGGTCGCGGCGCGAGAAGGGAAGGCCGTTCCGCTCGGCGAGGGCGGCCGCGACCCCGGGCGCGATGCCCTCCAGGTCGGAGGGCCCCGGAAGCAGGCGGAAGACCTCGGGAGTGCCGACCTCTCCCACGAGCCCCAGGCCCTCCGTCGCGAAGGGCTCGATGGCCAGGGTCGCGCCCACCGCGAGCCGCTCGTCGTTGTCGTCGGGGCTGTTGGGCACGGGCGGCGGGGAATGGACGGTCCACCGCCCCACGTGGTGACCGCAGAGGTTCTGCATGGGACGGACGCGGAAGCCGCCGAGGGCGGTCTCGATGGCCGCGGAGAGGAGACGGATGGGAACGGCGGGGCCCGCCGCGGAGATGGCCGCTTCCAGCGCGGCCTGGGCCGCCTCCACCAGGCGGCGGTTCTCCGGACGGTCGCCCACGTTCACGGTCACCGCGGTGTCCACCACCCAGCCGTCGACGTGCACGCCCACGTCCAGCTTGGCGAGGTCGCCGTCGGCATAGACCGTCTCCTCGTCGGGTGCGGGACAGTAGTGGGCGGCGACCTCGTTGCGTGAGGTCTGGGTGGGGAAGGCGAGGTGGGCGCCCCGCGCGCGGATGAAGTCCTCCACCGCCGCACAGACCTCGGCGAGCCGCGCCCCCGCCACCACGAGGCCGGCGCCGAAGTCGCGGGCGGCGGCGGCCACGTGACCGGCCTCGCGAAGGGCGTCCAGGATGTGTCCGCTCAATCTCGCGGGTCGGCCCTCAGCCGTCCTTCTTCATGGCGGCGAGCATCTCCGCGATCTTCTGATCGGCCGCGGCCACGGGGAGGAGGCAGGTCCCGGCGGCCCGGTGCCCGCCGCCCCCGTAGCGGGCCATGAGCTCGCCCACGTTCGTCCGACTCGTGCGATTGAAGATGGAGTGGCCGGCCACTGCCGCCACGTTGTCCGGGCTCGGCGCCCGATGCACGCGCAGCGAGATGTTGGCCATCGGGTAGAGCGTGTAGACGAGGAAGCGGTTGCCCACCGGGGCGGGGGTGACGTCGCGGAAGTCGCTGAAGACCACGTTCCCGTCCAACCGCGACTTCTTGAGCGTGATCTCCCGGAAGTGGACGTCCTGCTCGCGGATGCGCTGCACCCGCTCCTGGACCTCGGGGAGGGCCATGATCTCCGCGATCGGGCGGGTCTTGAGGCCGTCCACGAGCTTCAGGAAGTAGTCGTGGAACGTGCCCAGGCCGGTGCGGGGGTCGAGGGTGTAGCCGAGCAGGATGTAATCCCGCGGATCCAGCACGTCGTCGATGTTGAGCTGGGCGGAGTCGAGACGGTCCACCTCCGCGAGCAGCCGCTCGTGCTGCTTGAGCACGGGCTTCGCGGGCAGGTAGTACTCGTAGACCATGCGGGCCGCGCTCGGGGCGAGCCCGTACCGGCCGTCGAATACCTGGGGCGGGCGCTCGTTGGTCTCGGTGAGCAGGTGGTGGTCGAACCACTTCGCGCAGCCCTTCTGGTAGGGCAGGTTGGCGAGGATGTCGTCACCCGTCACCGAGAACCGCTTGTCGGTGATGTCCTGGGGATGGACGAGCGCGATTTCGTCGATCTTCTCGCAGGTGGTGACGAAGACGGCGCAGGTCAGCCCGTCGAGGTCCCCACGGGTCACCAGTCGCATGGGCCGTCCTCCGAAGTGGGGCCATCCTAACCGCCGGGCCGCTCGCGGATCAACCGCCGGGACCCCGGAAAAGCGAAACGCCCGGAGCCTTGCGGCTCCGGGCGCGCTTGGTGGATCGGTGGTGCGAGCCCTTAGACCTTGACGACGTTTGCGGCGCGGGGTCCTTTCGGGCTGTCGACGACTTCGAACCGCACCTTGTCACCCTCGTTGAGAGTCCGGAAACCCTCGGCCCGGATCTCCGAATGGTGGACGAAGACGTCGGGCCCACCCTCGCGGGAGAGGAAACCGAAACCCTTGGACTCGTTGAACCACTTCACCGTACCTTCGACCATGAACTGCAGGCCTCCTTAGCCTTTGCCTAGCGCCAAGCACCTGCGCGCCCATGAGTCGAAGCCGCCCACCGTGGGCGGCATCTTCGAAAGCGCCAGAGCTTCTCCGGTCACTAGTGCGTAGCCTCATTGTTAGCAGAGCGCCGCGTCTTTTGTCAAGAGTGCAACGTTTCTGAAGGCCGAGGCGGTTCAGCAGGATGCGGGCGGAACCCAAGCAGTGGTAGCCTCCCGAATTGGAGGCCCGAACAGATGCGTTTCACCCCCATCTTCGTGCTGGCCTGCACTCCCCTCGTGGCCGCTCCTCGGGCCCGCGAACTCGGCATCCCTTTCGAATTCGGCCTCCCCGGTCCGCTGAACGCCATCACCGACGTGCCGGGGGTGGAAGTGGGCCAGGTCACCTTGATCGCGGGCGCGGACGTCCGGACCGGCGTGACCGCGGTCCTTCCCCGCGGCAAGGGTGAGGGCGGGCTCGACCCCTGCTTCGGCGGCTTCTTCTCGCTGAACGGCAACGGGGACATGACGGGTACGCACTGGCTGGAGGAATCAGGCTTCCTCGAGGGGCCGGTCGCGATCACCAACACCAACAGCGTGGGCGTGGTGCGCGACGCGGTGATCCAGTGGGCCGCGCGGCGCTGGGGTCCCCGCGGCTACCAGGAGATCTGGTCTCTGCCGGTGGTGGCGGAGACCTGGGACGGCCACCTCAACGACATCTATGGGAACCACGTCAAGGCCGAGCACCTGTTTTCCGCCATCGAGGGTGCGTCCTCCGGCCCGGTGGACGAGGGCGGCGTGGGCGGGGGAACGGGAATGATCTGCTACGAATTCAAGGGAGGGATCGGCACCGCCTCGCGTCGGCTCGGGGCGGGGGACGGCGGTTACACGCTCGGCGTGCTGGTCCAGGCCAACTTCGGCCGCCGTCACCAGCTGCTCATCGGCGGCCTCCCCGTGGGCCGCGAGCTCCGCGACGACCTCGTCTACTCGAAGCCCGACGGCTCCATCATCATCGTAGTGGCCACGGATGCGCCCCTCCTGCCCCACCAGTTGAAGCGGCTGGCCCGCCGAGCGGCGCTGGGCCTGGCCCGTACCGGAGCCACCGCCACCGACAGCTCGGGGGACATCTTCATCGCCTTCTCCACCGCCAACGGCCAGGCCGGGGCCAAGACGGGCACCCCCGCGCTCGTCCTCCTGCCCAACCCGCGGATGGACCCGTTGTTCGAAGCCACGATCGGCGCCACCGAAGAGGCGATCGTCAACGCGCTGGTGGCAGGGCGGACCATGACCGGCATCGATGGGCACCGCGTCGTCGGGCTGCCGACCGAGAAAGTGCGCGACATCCTGCGGCGCCACCGAAGGCTGACGGGAGCGCCCTGAGACAGGTCAGCGGTGAGGGAGGAGCGCCCCCATGGCCCATCCGAGGGCTCCCGCGATGCCGTTCAGGATCGTGTTCGCCACCAGGCCTCCGACCCGGATCCCGAGGGCCTGTCCCAATGGCACGGGCGCGGGCTGGTTCAGCGCGATGGGGTTGGTGAAGTAGGAGTCGATGCCCAACTGGTAGGAAGCAATCGTCGACAGCAGGATCACGACCTGGCTGATGACCCCCAGCAGCGCGCCCATGGCCAGCGCCTGGCCGATACGGAAGTTCAGCCAGCGCCGACCGAAGGCCCCGTAGAAGAGCGAGGAGAAGAGGGTGAGGATCACGATGCTCAGCTTGTCCGTGGCCTTCTCGTAGGGCACGTGCTGGAGCCCGAGCGTCCATCGCCCGATCGTGACGATGGCCAGCAACAGCAGGTACAGCCGGGCCAGCCTCAGGTACTCGGCCATGGTCTTCCTCCTGCTAGGCCCAGCCCAGGCCGCTGCCGCCGCCCCGGGTGGCCAGATCGCGCGCGAAAGCCTCTATGTCGCGGGCCGCCGCGGGCAGCAGCGGCCCAATTGCCCCGAGCAGTCGTACCCCGCGGACCCGCATGTCTCCGCCTCGCACCGCTTCCGCCCCCTCCGCCCGGGACACCACGCGAGCATAGTCCTCGAGGGCTGCCTCCGCGGGATCGTCGAGAGCGTAGGCGTCCTGGAACGCGAAATCGTACCACTCCTCCCGCACGGCCACCGCCTCACCCGGCTAGGCCAGGATCCGCTCGGGGAAGATCCCGTCGAGGAAGCTGAGGTTGAGGCGGGGGATGCCGTCCTTGCCGATGTAGAGGTTCCGGATCTCGGCCCGGGTGCGGAAAGGCCCGCTCACCTCCTCGACCATCAGGACCTCGCCTTTGGACACGGCCATGCCCGTACGCACGCGCGCGCCCCCCGGGCTCACGTTCTCCGTGACCGTCGTCTCCTCCTGCACCTGCCCGGTGGAGGGGTCGGTCCGCCTCAGGCGGAGGTTCAGGTAGACCTCGAGGCGCTCGTGCCTCCTTCGCTCCTTGTGGCCGGGGGCGGGCGGACGGGGGTCGGTAGGAAGAAGGAAGCGCCCTCCCGGGTTCAGCTCGTACCCCTTGGGCGGCTTCTGCCCCAGGAACATGACGCCCACGCGAGCCACGTTGCCCGACTTGGCGATGTGGCGGACGAGCGCATAGGCTCGATAGTGCGCGTCCGCCATCGAGTACTGGCGGAAGTTCTTGGGCAGGGGGAGCGACAGCAGCAGGACCTGTCCGGAGATGAGGGTGTGGCGCAGGGCGAAGGAGGCGCCCCCGTGCGAAGCGTCTTCGCTCGTGGTCATCTCCTCCCAGGGCTCGTTGTCCGGGTTGTGGCCCTGGACCCGCACGGGAAGGCTGAGTCCCATGCGTGCTTCCTTGCGGCGGTCGCGCTTCGACACCAGCCTTCGCTCCCCTGGGGGCCAGCAACGCCGCCCCTCGGCGGCGCGTCGGCTGGACTACGGTAGCACAGGGACGGCTATCGCCCCTGTGCGGACGGGCACCGGCGGGTGGCGAAGAACGAAACGAAGTCCGCTACTTCTTCTTGGCGTACCAGTCGACTTCCATCTGGGTGAAGTGCTTCCACTTGTCGGGCACTTCCTCCGCGGGGAAGATCGCCTGAACCGGGCAGACGGGGACGCAAGCGCCGCAGTCGATGCAGGTCTCGGGATCGATGTAGAGCTTCGTCTCGGCGGCGAAGTCCGGCTCGTCCTTCTTGGGGTGGATGCAGTCCACCGGGCACACCTCGACACAGGCCGTGTCCTTGGTGTTGACGCACGGCTCTGCGATGACGTAGGTCATGGACGCTGCCCTCCTTGGCGACGGCCCCCGAGGCTTTCCCGGGGAGGCAACGAATCCTAACGCAAAACCAGCCGGGGACGCGACTGTCAAAAAAAGGGCGCGGCGCCACGCGCGGGACAGCGATCCCCTCCCCCTATTGGGTGGCTTCGCGGAAGAGGGCGAGGAGCCGCCCCTCGCTCTTGTTCACCGCCAGCCCCCGGCGGATCTCGACGAGGGCCCCCTCGCGGTCGCCGGCCTTGAGCGCGGCCCGCGCCTTTCTCACCGCCTCCTCGATGAGGATGGCGGCCTCCGCGTCCTGGGCCAGCTCCTTGGCGGCCACGTTGCCCGGCTCCCGCACGAGCACCGCCCTCGCTTCCGCCAGGGCCTGCGCGTAGCGTCCCTTCTCCATGGAGTCGTTCGCCCGGTCGAGGCGCGCCTCCGTCGCGGCGACGGCCGGCGTCGCCGACGGTGAAGGCGCGTCGGCGGCCGGCGTGGCCGCGGCGATCGGGATGTCGCGTGGAGGCGGCGTCGGTCGAGCCGCGGTGGACGGAAGGAGAGCGGGGCTCCCTCCCGCCGGGGACGCGGTTGCGCTCGCCTCCGGCACGGGAGTCGCCGCCTTCGCCTCCGCCGGTGGGGGAGGGGGCGACGGACGCGACGGGCCGGGACGCGTGACCAGGAAGACGGCGACTCCCAGGAGAGCCACCGCGGCCAGGCCCAGGGCGCCGGCCAGGGCCAGCGGAGTCCGGGACGGCACCGGCACTTCGCGCGGAGGTCCGCTCTCCCTGGGCGGGAGGGCAGGGGAAGGGGTCGGGGAAGGAAACGGAGAGGACGTGGCCGCGGACATCCCGCCTTTCCTGGGCCCGGGACGCGCGCGAACGAGCACCGCCTGGTCGGACGGCGTCATCCAGTCCGCGCTCCCGCCCAGCTCCCGGAGCGCCTCCTGCAGGTCGGCGGACATGCCGCGGGCATCGGGGTAACGATCCACGGGCTTCCTCTGGAGCGCGCGGGTGATGATCGCGCGAAGCCTTTCCCACTGCGGTCCCCGGGGGAACAGCGCGAGGTCGGGGGCCTCGTTGGCGATCTTGTAGAGGACGGCGACGATCGTGTCGCCGCGATAGGCCTTCTCCCCGGTCACCAGCTCGTAGAGGATGAGGCCCACGGAGAACAGGTCGCTCCGCCCGTCCAGCTCTCCTGCCCGCGCCTGCTCGGGGGACATGTAGTTCGGGGTGCCGACCAGCATCTTCTTCGTTGTCTCGCCCCCCGCGAGCCGGGCCACCCCGAAGTCCATGATCTTGGCCGGCCGGCCCCGGGGCAGGAAGATGTTGGAGGGCTTCACGTCGCGGTGCACGATGCCGGCGTCGTGGGCGTGCCCCAGCCCGGCCAGGGCCTGCAGGACGATGGGGAGCGTGATCTTGGGATCGGGGCGGATGCCGGCCTCGATCGCCTGCTGCAGATCCATCCCCTGCAGGAGCTCGAGGGCCATGTAGGGAGCGCCTTCGTGCTCGCCCAGCTCGTAGATCGTCACGATGTTGGGGTGCTGCAGCCGGGCCGCCGCCCTCGCCTCCCGGAGGAAGCGCGCGCGCGCGTCCGCGTCCGCTTCCGCGACGGACATGACCTTGATGGCCACGTCGCGCTCGAGCGTGTCGTCGCGCCCCCGGTAGACCGTGCCCATCGCCCCTCGTCCCAGCTCGCCCAGGATGCGGTAGCGGCCGATCTGCGCGGGCGTCGTCACGCGCGCATCATAGCCTCCCCGGCCGTTGACGCGAGCGCCCGTCCTCTCTTAGGGTGCCGGAGATGCGCGCGGTGGTGCAGCGGGTCTCCGAAGCGTCGGTGCGGGTGGACGGAAGCGTGGTGGGCGCCGTCGGCCCCGGCCTCCTCGTGCTCCTCGGCGTCGATCGGGACGACCGCGAGGAAGACGCGGAATATCTGGCGGAGAAGACCCTCCACCTCCGCATCTTTCCCGACGACGCGGGACAGATGAACCGCTCGGTGCTGGAGACGCGGGGCGAGATCCTCGCGGTGTCGCAGTTCACGCTCCTGGGAGACGCCCGGCGGGGACGACGGCCCGGCTACTCGGCGGCGGCGGCGCCGGAGGAGGCGAACCGGCTCTACGAGTGCTTCGTGGCCCGGCTGCGCCCTTCCGGGCTCAAGGTGGAGACTGGCGTCTTCCGCGCCATGATGGACGTGGCCCTGGTGAACCAGGGGCCGGTCACGATACTGCTCGACAGCCGGAAGCTGTTCTGAGGATCAGCGCCGCTTCCTGGTCTTCGGCCGCGGCCGCGGCCGCGGCCGTGGGCGGGGCTTGGGCGCCCTGCGCGAGGCGGCGGGTCGGGCCGGCTTGCGACGGGCCTTGCCGGCGGGCCGGGCCGGCTTGCGACGGGCCTTGCCGGCGGGCCGGGCCGGCGCTCTCGGGGCGGGGCGAGCGGGCCTGGGCGCGGGCGCCGGCGGCGTCCGGCCCACCATCTTCTCCGGGCGGACCCACTGGTCGAACTGCTCCGGCGGTGACCAGGCCTCAGCTCGACCGCCGCCGCCTTGAGCGTCTTGCCCTTCTTGTGCGCGTGTCTTGGCGATCTTGGCCGCGTTGTCGTAGCCGATGTGCGGGTTGAGGGCGGTGACCAGCATGAGCGACTTCTCGAGGTTCTCCTTGATGCGCTCGCGGTTGGGCTCGATCCCCTCCGCGCAGTGCTCGCGGAAGCTGTCGCAGCCGTCGGCGAGGAGGCGGCAGCTCTGCAGGAAGTTGTAGCCGATCAGCGGCTTGAAGACGTTCAGCTCGAAGTTGCCGGACATGCCCGCCGATGTTGATGGCCACGTCGTTGCCCATGACCTGGGCGGCGAGCATGGTCATCGCCTCGGACTGGGTGGGGTTCACCTTGCCCGGCATGATCGAGCTGCCCGGCTCGTTCTCCGGGATCGTGATCTCGCCGATGCCGCAGCGCGGGCCCGAGGCCAGCCAGCGCACGTCGTTGGCGATCTTGTTGAGCGAGGCGGCCACGGTCTTGAGGGCGCCGTGGGCGTGGACGAGCGGCGTCGTTGGCGGCCAGGGCCTCGAACTTGTTGGGGGCGGTCACGAAGGGCAGGCCGGTCAGCTCGGCCAGCTTGCGCGCCACCCGCACGCGCGAACTCGGGGTGGGCGTTGAGGCCCGTGCCCACCGCGGTGCCGCCGAGGGCCAGCTCCTGCAGGTGGGGCAGCGCGGCCTCGAGGTGGGCGAGCCCGTGGTCGAGCTGCGCCACCTAGCCCGAGAACTCCTGGCCCAGCGTGAGGGGCGTCGCGTCCTGCAGGTGCGTGCGGCCGATCTTCACGATGTCGTCGAAGGCCTCGGCCTTGGCGCGCGAGGACGTCGCGCAGCTGCTGCACCGCGGGGAGCACCGCGCTCCCGCAGCGCCTCCACCGCGGCCACGTGCATGGCGGTGGGGAAGACGTCGTTCGTGCGACTGGCCCTTGTTCACGTCGTCGTTGGGATGGACGAGCGCGCTTCTCGCCCCGCTCGCCCGCCCAGGAGCTCGCTCGCCCGGTTGGCCAGGACCTCGTTCACGTTCATGTTGGTCTGGGTGCCGCTGCCCGTCTGCCAGACCACGAGCGGGAACTCGTCGTCGTGCTTCCCGGCCAGGACCTCGTCGGCGGCGGCCACGATCGCCCGCCCCTTCTTCTCGTCGAGGACCTTCAGGTCCATGTTCACGAGGGCGGCGGCCTTCTTGACCAGGACCAGGGCGTGGATGAGCGCGCTGGGGCATGCGCTCGCCCGAGATCTTGAAGTTGACCAGGGAGCGCTGGGTCTGGGCGCCCCACAGGCGGTCGGCGGGAACCTCGATGGGGCCGAAGCTGTCACGCTCGAGGCGGGTCCGCAGCGCGTTCATCGCGGGTGGTCCTCCGGCCATTATTCTAAGCTCCGGAGGGGGCGCCCGCCTCCTTACCCTGGAGGGCCACAATCTGCTAGCCTCAGGGAACGGGGCAGGGAAGGCAGGCGATGTCCTTGCGAAGGGTGACGACGGGGCTTCTCCTCGGCCTGGCCGTGTCGGCGGCGGCGGCCGGAGCGGCCGAGCGCGACGGGTGGGAGATCGTCCGCTCGCCCGCCAAGATATTCGTGCTCCAGGACATGGAGGGACGGGCCCTGCGGTCGACCGAGCTCGTGGGCAAGGTGGTGGTGGTGGACTTCTGGGCCACCTGGTGCGCCCCCTGCATCAAGGAGCTGCCCGCCCTGGCCGCCCTTCACGAGCGCCTGCGCGACCGCACGGATGTGGCCCTCCTGAGCTTCAACGTCACCGACGAGGCCAAGACCCTGGAGGCGTTCGTCCGCGAGAAGAAGATCGCCTTCCCCATCTACCGGGCGGATACCCTCACCGGGCCCTACGAGCTCACGGTCTTCCCGACCAAGCTGGTGATCGACATGCGGGGGGCGGGTCGGGGCAACCCCGGGGTGGTCCGCTTCCGGCGCGAGGGACCCGCTTCCACCGAGGGCATCGAGGCCCGGGTGGCCGAGCTTCTCGCCGAGAAGCCGTAGTCGTTTTCTATCGTCCTTTTCTTAAACCGCAGGAGGTTTCATGAACCCTTCCATCGGCCTCTCCGACCCCGACCGCCGTGCCGTGGTCGACATCCTGGGCGCGCTCCTCGCCGACGAGTACGTCCTCTACACCAAGACGCGCAACTACCACTGGAACGTGGTGGGGATGCCCTTCAACGACCTCCACAAGTTCTTCGAGGCCCAGTACGAGCAGCTCGACGACTTCGTGGACGACGTGGCGGAGAGGGCCCGCTCCCTGGGCGGGCGCTCCCTGGGCACCCTCGCCGAGTTCAAGGAGAAGACGCGGCTCAAGGAGGAGCCCGGGCAGGTACCGTCGGCCCGCGACATGCTCGCGCGTCTCCTCGCCGACCACGAGACCCTGATCCGCCAGCTCCGCGTGGACGTCCAGACCTGCATGGACAAGCATCACGACGCGGGCACGAGCGACTTCCTGACCGGGCTCATGGAGTCGCACGAGAAGATGTCCTGGATGCTCCGCTCGTTCCTGGAGGGGTGACGGAGCCGGAAGTCCTCTTCTACGACGGAGGGTGCGGGTTATGTCACCGCACGGTCCGCCTGGTCCTGGCGGCGGACCGTGCGGAACGCTTCCGGTTCGCACCCCTCCAAGGGACGACGTTCCGTCAGCTCGTCCCGGAGAGCTCGCGGGCCGGCCTACCTGACAGCATCGTTCTACTCACTTCTCAAGGCCAGCTCCTGGTCCGTTCCGGGGCCGTCCTCCACATCCTGAGGCGCCTGGGCGGTGGGTGGCGCGTGCTGGCCGCGGTCTCGAGCCTGGTCCCCCGTCCTGTCCGGGACGCCCTCTACGACTTCATAGCCCGCATCCGTTTCCGTCTCTTCGCCCGGCCCGCCGATTTCTGTCCCGTAGTGCCGAAGGATCTGCGCTCACGCTTCCTGCCCTGACCGGTCCGGCTTGACCCTCCCCGCGGGTGCGGGCTACGCTCGCCGCCCATGACCGCCGCTCCCGACACCCTGGCCCGGATGGCCCAGAAGCTCCGCCGCCATTCCCTGGAATCGACCGCGGAGGCCGGCTCCGGCCACCCCACGAGCTGCATGTCGTGCGCGGAAATCATGTCCGTCCTCTACTTCGACGAGATGCGCTTCGACCCCGCCGACCCGAGCGGGCGCGACCAGGACGTGTTCGTGCTCTCCAAGGGCCACGCCGCTCCGATTCTCTGGGCCGCGCTCAAGGAGGCGGGGGCGATCTCCGAGGACCTCCTGACCCTGCGCCGGTACGACAGCGTGCTCGAGGGACACCCGACCCCCCTCTCCCCCTGGGTGCGCGTGGCCACGGGCTCCCTCGGGCAGGGGCTGTGCGCGGCGGCGGGCATGGCCTGGGCCCGCAAGCTCGACCAGAGCCAGGGGCGCGTCTACGCGCTGCTCGGGGACGGGGAGGCGGCGGAGGGCTCGGTCTGGGAAGCCGCGCAGTTCGCGTCCTTCTACGGCCTGGACAACCTCTGCGCGATCGTGGACGTGAACCGACTGGGCCAGAGCGGCCCCACGATGTACGAGCACGAGACCGGCCACTACGAGACGCGCCTCATGGCCTCCGGCTGGGACGCGGTCACCGTGGACGGCCACGACGTCGAGGCGCTGCAGGGCGTCTTCGCCCAGGCCCGCGACTGCTCGGGCCGGCCCTTCGGGATCGTGGCCCGGACCTCGAAGGGCAAGGGGGTCTCGTTCCTCGAGGACAAGGAGGGCTGGCACGGCAAGCCGGTGAAGAAGGGGGACGAGCTCGCGCGCGCGGTCGCGGAGCTCGGGGACACGAGCGTCGTCGTCCCCGTGAAGCCCCGGCGCTATCCGGCCTCTCCCGTGCAGGGCGACGCGCGGCCCACGCTCACCCCCGCCTACACGCGGGGCCAGGAGGTCGCCACCCGCGAGGCCTACGGGACCGCGCTCGCGAAGCTGGCCGCCTCCAGCCCGCGCGTGGTGGCCACCGACGGCGACACCAAGAACTCTACGTTCTCCGAGCGGCTGAAGCAGGCGTTCCCCGAGCGCTTCGTGGAGGCCTACATCGCCGAGCAGAACATGGTGGGGGCCGCCCTCGGGTTCTCCACCGAGGGCAAGATCCCCTTCGCCTCCACTTTCGCGTGCTTCCTCAGCCGGGCCTACGACTTCATCCGCATGGCCGCGATCTCGCGTCCGTCGCACCTCGTCCTCTGCGGCAGCCACGCCGGCGTCTCCATCGGCGAGGACGGCCCGTCGCAGATGGCGCTCGAGGACCTGGCCATGATGCGCGCGATCGCGGGGTCGACCGTGCTCTACCCGAGCGACGCGGTGAGCGCGGAGCGCCTGGTGGAAGCGGCCGCGAACACCCCCGGCATCGTCTACATCCGGACCTCCCGCCCCAAGACGAAGGTCCTGTACTCGAACGACGAGTACTTCCCGGTGGGCCAATCGAAGGTGCTCCGCTCGAGCGCCCGGGACGCGGTCACCGTAGTGGCGGCGGGAGTGACGGTCTTCGAGGCCCTCGCCGCCCACGAGACCCTCGCCGCGGAGAAGATCGCCGCGCGGGTGATCGACCTCTACTCCGTCAAGCCGATCGACGAAGCCACCCTCCTCAAGGCGGCCGCGGAAACCAGGGGGATCGTCACCGTCGAGGACCACAGCGTCTACGGCGGCATCGGCGAGGCGGTGGCGGGAGTGGTCGCGGGGCGCGCGGCGGTGACGCGTCTCGGGGTCCGCGAGGTGCCGCGCTCCGGCAGGCCCGCGGAGCTGATGGCGGCCCACGGCATCGACGCCGCCGCCATCGTGGCCGCGGTGCGGGAACTGACGCGAGCCTAGCCCTGGTCCGATCGGCGGTCCTTCAGGGTACGACCCGCTGGTAGAGCTCGGCCTGGCCCCGCGGCGCCGACAGGTAGACGCGGCGGTACTGCGTCTGAAGGAGCCGCAACAACTCCTCGGTGCACGGACCCCCCCGCTCCTCCCATCGTGCGCCCCACACGATCACGAACTCGGCAGGGCGTGGGGCCAGCCGGTTGAACCGGCCGATGCGTACACACGCCGGCATGCGGTCGAGGCTCGACCCCAGGAGCCAATAGGGGTCGTAGCCGGGGCGGAAGATCACTGGGAAGAAAGCCACCTCCGCCTCGTAGTTGTCCACGTTCACCACCCCGCGCGACGGCACGAGCCAGTCCGCCGCGTGGCGGAACGGCCACGTGGCGTGCGCCAGGACGCCAGCGTCGTCGCCCCGTCCGTGGTGGGTGTAGCTCAGGGGCAGGATGGTGGTGCCGGCGGGCACCCAGGGCGCGACGGACAGGTACTCCCGGAGGTGTTCGTTGAGCTCCGCGTAGCGGGGCAGGCGCACGCCCACGAGGCCGAAGCCGATCGCGATTGTGGAGACGACCAGCACGCGCCGCGGCACCTTCCCGATCGACTGGGCCCCGAGCCACAGCAGCAGGACGAGCCAGATGTGGGGCGCAATCCGGTCGTGGGTCGACCCTCCCCACGGCCCGGTTCCCGGCACGCCCACGGCCGGGGCGGCGAAATAGCCCACCGCGCACGCGGCGGACAGGACCAACAGCCCGTCCGACCAGCGCCAGTCTCTCTTTTGAACCCGTGCCACGATCAGGACCACCACGGCGATGGCAAGGGCCGCCGCCAGCCCCGAGGTCAGCCACCGCTCGCGCGCGTCGAGAGCAACGAGCGGCTCCAGGGTCGCCAGGGCCAAGAGGCGCTCCCGCCATCCCGGGCCGGAACCCACGACGTCGCTGGCCTCGCGGGCCCGGAAGCGGGCGAGGAGCACGAGCGCGGGCAGCGCGGCCGCCGCGAGAGCCCGACCGCGCCAGAGGAGCGTGCGCCCGCGATCGGGCACGGCACGAAGATGCTCGTCCACCGTGACCGCCACGAGCAGGAGCCCCAGCCCGAGCAGGGCGAGGGCCACGCTGACGGCGGCGCAGAAGTAGAGCCACAGGAGCAGCGCCGCGAGCGCTGCCGTCGCCCAAATTCCGAGCCGCCCCTCGCGGCGGATCCAGAACCCGAGGGAAAGAAGGAACGGTACCGAGGCGAACGCCCGGTTGTAGTAGCCGAGGTGCAATGAAGAGTCGTAGACGAAGGGCACGATGAGGCCGAAGAGTGCTCTCGACTCGGGCCGGAGCGCCGCGAGGGCGTACCGGAAGCTCGCCACCATCGCCAGCACATAAGCCGTGAGGAACACCTTCTCCGCCGCCACCGGTCCGAGGACCGTCAGGAGACCGGCGAGGCTCGCGTGGCTGAACCAGTTGGGGAAGGGCTCGAGGCTGATCTGGTAGACCGCGGTCAGATCGCGGTTTCGCCCCGTCAGCAGCGACAGGAGGATCCAGGAGTTCGCCACGTGGGACGGTCCGTCCTGCGAGGGGAAGAGAGGGAAGGCCCAGAGGGGAACGACGAGCGCGGCTCCGAGCAGGAGGAAGGCGCGTTCGGGGGTCGCCGCCCGGGTCTCCATCGGATGGCGTCGCGGACTCTATCACGGCGCCTCCGGGGATCGTGGTCGGGCGCGCCCGGCATTGTGGAGTCGGAGGCGGTCTGCCAACATGCCCGGCGATGAGCGGAGGACCGAGCCGCCCACCGGCCCGGACGTGGGCGCAGAACCTGGGCCTGCTGCTCGTCTCCATGGCCGTGACCCTGGGTGCGGTGGAGTATCTCCTGCGACGGTACCTGCCCATGGAGGGATTCCTCTACCGGCTCCACCCGCGCTCCCACTATGCCCTCGCTCCGAACGCGCGCGCCCTCTTCGTGCACACTCCGCAGAACGGGGGCAAACTCGTTCTCGTCACCGTCAACTCCGACGGCTTTCGGGGCGACGAGCTGCGCCCCGGCGATCACCCTCGGATCGTCGTCTACGGTGATTCTTGCATCGAGGCCGACTACTCGCGCCTGGGGGAAACCTTCACGAAGCGGCTGGAGGTCCGGCTGAGAGAGGCCACCGGCCGCCCCCTGGAAACCATCAACGCGGGGACCAACGGCTACGGTCCCGATCAGGCCCTTCGTCGCTTCCAGGACGAGGTGAAGTGGCTGCGGCCGAGCGGGGTCGTCTTCACGGTGTTCGCCGACAACGACTTCGGGGACCTCCTCCGCAACCGCCTCTACCGCCTGGACGGCGATCGGTTGGTCGAAGCGGGCGGAGTCCTGGTCGGAGCGGCGCGGGAGATGTTCGATCCCACGGGACGGGAGCGGGACTTCGAGCTGCAGAAGCGGCTTCGGCACGTGCTTCGTCGGAGCCGCCGTCGACATCGGCTCAGCCCGGAAGCCCGAGAGGAACAGCGGCTGGCGGCGATGGCCGACTACCTTCGGGCGTCGCTCGAGATGTGCCGGCGGGAATACGACGAGGCCGTCGTGAAGCGCAATCCGGAGATCTCGGACCTCACCAAGGACCACTACGATGCGGACGTCAGCTTTTCTCCGGACTCCGACGCGGCCGCCTACAAGCGGGCCCTCCTCGAGGCGGTCCTTCGTCAGGTGCGCACCACCGCCATCGACGAGGGCGTGCGTGTCCTCGTGCTCGTCGTCCCCTCGCCCATCGACGTCTGCGAGGTCTGCGAGGTCCCGGTCGATCCAAAAGACTATCCCGACTACGACCGGCGGCGTCTCACGTCGGAGGCCACCGCGGCGGCTCGGCGAGCGGGGCTGGCCGTGCTGGACCTGTACGAGCCGTTCTGGGAGGCGGGGTCCGATGGCCTGTACTACCGTCACGGCGAAGACCATTGGAACGCGGCGGGCCAGGACCTCGCGGCCCGCCTCGTGAGCGAGCGGATCGTGGCGGAGGGCTGGTTGGGCGCCGCCGGCTCCCCGCGGCCGTAAGGCCCTTGGGCATGCTCGCGCTGGGCTGCATGCGGCTCTCCACCGCGGCCGACCGCGACGAGGAGAGGTCCGTCGCCGTGTTGCACGAAGCGCTCGGCGCAGGCGTGCGGTTCTTCGACACCGCGGACGCCTACGGCCGGGACGAGCGCGATATCGGCCACAACGAGCGGCTCATCGCCCGCGCCCTCGCCACCTGGAGCGGCGACCGGGCTGCGGTCCGCGTGGCGACCAAGGGCGGGCTCACGCGTCCGGGCGGGGGCTGGGTCCCCGACGGCCGGCCCCGCCATCTCACCGCCGCCTGCGCGGCCAGCCGCCTCGCCCTGGGCGTCGAGCGTCTTTCTCTCTACCAGCTCCACGCTCCCGACCCGCGCACGCCGTTCGCCACGAGCGTGCGCGCCCTCGCCGCCCTTCGGCGCGACGGGCTCGTCGAGGAGATCGGCCTGTGCAACGTCACCGTGGGCCAGATCGAGGAGGCGGAGCGCATCGTCCCGATCGCGGCGGTCCAGGTGGAGCTGAGCCTCTGGCACGACGACAGCCTGCGGAGCGGCGTCGTCGAGCACTGCCGGGACCGTGGCATCCCCCTCCTCGCCTACCGTCCGCTCGGCGGCCCCGAGCGTCGCCAGCGCGTCCTCGCCGATCCCGTTCTCGCCGCGATCGCGAAGCGGCACGACGCGACGCCTTTCGAGATCGCCCTCGCCTGGCTCTACGACCTGTCTCCCCTCGTCATCCCCCTTCCCGGCGCGACGCGGAAAGAGACCGTGCGCTCGATCGTCCGGGCGCGGGGGATCGTGCTCGGCGAGGAGGACCGGGCCCGGCTCCACACCGGCGCTTTTCTGCGCCGGCCGCCGCGGCCCCCGGCGCAGGAAAGCGACGGCGAAATCGTCCTGTTGATGGGACTTCCCGCCGCGGGCAAGAGCACTCTGGCCCGCGAGCTGGTTCACCAGGGCTACGCGCGTCTGAACCGTGACGAGGTCGGCGGGTCTCTCGCGGGCCTCCTTCCCGCCCTGGACAAGCTCGTCGCGGCGGGCGGCCGTCGCATCGTCCTCGACAACACCTACGTCTCACGCAGGGTCCGCCGGCCCGTCATCGAGCGTGCCCACGCCCAGGGGCTCCCCGTCCGCTGCCTCTGGCTCGACACCGGCCTCCCGCAAGCGCAGGTGAACGCGGTCTGGCGCATGGTGTCGCGGCACGGAAGGCTGCTCGAGCCGGGCGAGATCCGCGCCGCCGCCAAGACCGATCCCGGCGCCTTCGCCCCCACCGCCCAGTTCCGCATGAAGCGCGAGCTGGAGCAGCCGACCCTCGGAGAGGGCTTCTCCCGGGTCGAGGTGGTGCCGTTCGCGAGGCGGCGCGACCCGGCCCTGACGAATCGCGCCGTCGTCCTGTGGTGCGAGGGTGTCCTCGTCCGCAGCCGCTCCGGCCGGCGCGCGCCGGCGTCTCCCGACGACGTGGAGGCGTTGCCGGGCCGAGCCGAGGCCTTGCGCCGATGGGCCGACGAGGGCTGGCGGCTCGTGGGGTTGTCGTGGCGGCCCGAGATCGCCGAGGGTGGGGCGACGCGGGACGAGGTGGACGCCACCTACGCGAGGATGCAGGAGCGGCTGGGCGTGACGATGGACGTCCTCTATTGCCCGCACGGCGCGGGACCCCCGGTCTGCTGGTGCCGAAAGCCCCTGCCCGGATTGGGCGTCCTCTCGATCGTGCGACATCGCCTCGACGCCGCGCGTTGCGTGTACGTGGGCGCGGGAGGCTCCGACCGGTCCTTCGCGGAGCGGCTGGGCTTCGCCTATCGCGAAGCCGCCGGGTTCTTCGCGGCCGGTTCCGGCTCCTGACCGCGATGCCCGCTCAGCGCGCGATCACGGGGGCGTAGAACGACACCCCGCGCACGTTCTCGTCGATCGAGAGCGGGTGCTGGAGGGGCGGGAAGGCGCGCTGCTCGCAGTCCATGCGCTCGCAGAGCCGGCAGGTGACGCCCACCGGCACCGCCGCCTCGCGGTTGTCGAGGTCGACGCCGTCCGCGTAGACGAGCTCCCGCGCGTGGCGCACCTCGCAGCCCAGACCGACCGCGAAGCACCGTGTCGCGGCGCGTGGTAGCCGCCGCCCTCCTTGCGGAGCGTGCGGGCGATCCAGAAGTAGGTGGTGCCGTCGGGCATCTGCGAGAGCTGGGTGCGGATCATGCCCGGCGTGAGGAAGGCCGCGAACACGTTCCAGCGCGGGCAGGCGCCGCTGAAGCGCGCGAAGCGCAGGCCCGACGCGCTGAAGCGCTTCGAGATGTTGCCGGCCACGTCGATGCGGACGAAGTGGAAGGGCACGCCCTCGGCCCCCGGCCGGCGCAGCGTGGTCAGCCGGTGGCAGACCTGCTCGAAGCTCGTGCGGAAGCGGTGGCCGAGCACCTCGATGTCGTAGCGCTCCGACGCGCGCGGCCTCCAGGAACGTCGCGGTAGGGCATGAGCACCGCGCCCGCGAAGTAGTTGGCGAGCGCCACCCGCGCCAGCGCGCGCGAGTCGTCGGTGGTGAGGAGCGCGTCCTTGACGATGCGGTCGAAGGCGGCGCCCTGCGTGAGGAGGCCGAGCTGGTGGGCGAGCTGGAAGTTGCGGCTGCCCCGGCGCAGCGTCTCCGACAGCGTGAGGACCCGGCGCTCGCGGGTCGTAGCGCCGTAACGCCGCCCCGCATCGCCCCGACGGTTGCTCGACGCGCACCTCGATGCCCTCGAACTCCTCGAGGTGGTGGACGAGGCCCTCGTAGAGGCCGGGAGAGGCTCAGGCCGGCGGCCCGCCACAGCATCTCCGCGCCTTCCTCGAGCTCCGGGAAGTAGTTGCCGTGGCGCTGGATGAGGTCGCCTGACCTCCTCGGTGGGCAGGCGCGAGCGCTCGAGGCCCGCGATCTCGTCGCCCTCGGAGAGGCGAAGCGCGAGCGCGTCCGCCGACTCGCGCGCGCCGCGATAGGCGCGGTAGAGCGTGAGCGACGCCCGCGGCCGCGGCCGGGGAGTGGACCGCCAGCTCGCGCACGTCGGCCGCGGTCAGGTCGTGGCCCTCGAACAGCGGATCGCCGAAGAGCCTCCAGAAGGTCGCCGGCCAGGCGAGCGTCGTCCTCGCCCGAGAAGCTCTGGAGGTCGAGTCGGAAGGCCTGGGCCAGCTTGATGAGGAGCGCGGCGGACAGCGGCCGTCGGTCGTGCTCGATGAGGTTCAGGTAGCTGGGGGAGATGTCCGAGCGTTTCCGCGAGCTGCACCTGGCTCATTCCCTGGCGGCGTCGCAGGGCCCGGATCTTCGCTCCGAGCACGGCCGCTTCGCGCACGGGCTCCTCCCTCGCGCGACGATGGTACGTCCGAACAGATTGGGTTTGCAAGCTTTACAGCTTGACAGCCAGGACATTGACAAGAGTGAAGTCGTTAACTAACTAATGCATAAGTAATTATTGACATGCATCGAAAGCCGGGCCAAGATTTGACGATACACAGAGGAGACGACACGATGCCCTTTGCCGCGCCTTCCGCCTCCGACCTCGAGCTCGTCGCCCGCTCCGCATCCCCGGGTCCTCAGCCCTCGGGCGCTGGGCTTCGTCGCGGACCTCGTCCGCGAGTTCGGGCCCCGCCGCGACGAGCTCCTCGAGCGGCGCCGAGAGGTGCAGGCCTCGCTACGACGCCGGAGCGCGTCCGGACTTCCTGGCCGAGACCGCGAAGATCCGCGACACCGACTGGACGGTCGCCCCGCTCCCCAAGGACCTCCTCGACCGGCGCGTCGAGATCACCGGCCCCGTCGACCGCAAGATGATCATCAACGCCCTCAACTCCGGGCGCCAGCGTCTTCATGGCCGACTTCGAGGACTGCGAACTCGCCCACGTGGGCGAACCTCGTCGAGGGCCAGGCCAACCTCTGCGACGCCGTGCGACGGGACGATCGAGTACGTCGCCCCCGAGACGGGCAAGGTCTACCGGCTCAAGGACGAAGACGCGACCCTCATGGTGCGGCCGCGGGGCTGGCACCTCGCCGAGAAGCACGTGCTCGTCGGGGATCGCCCCGTGCCCGCCTCGCTCTTCGACTTCGGCCTCTTCTTCTTCCACAACGCGCAGAAGCTGGTCGCGAAGGGGACCGGGCCCTACTTCTACCTGCCCAAGATGCAGAGCCACCTCGAGGCGCGCCTCTGGAACGACGTCTTCGTCTTCGCCCAGGAGGCGCTCGGCCTCCCCCGCGGCACCATCAAGGCCACCGTGCTCATCGAGACGCTGCCCGCCGCCTTCGAGATGGACGAGATCCTGTGCGAGCTGCGCGAGCACTCGGCGGGCCTCAACTGCGGCCGCTGGGACTACATCTTCAGCACGATCAAGACGCTCCGCAGCGACCCCGCCTGGGTCATTCCCGACCGCGGCCAGGTCACGATGGAGCAGCCCTTCCTGCGGGCCTACACGCAGCTCCTCGTCCAGACCTGCCACCGCCGCGGCGTCCACGCCATGGGCGGCATGGCCGCCCAGATCCCGATCAAGGACGACCCCGAGCGCAACCGCGCCGCCCTCGACAAGGTCCGCGCGGACAAGCTGCGCGAGGTGAAGGACGGCCACGACGGCACCTGGGTCGCGCACCCCGGCCTGGTGCCGGTGGCCCGGGAGGTCTTCGACGCGCACATGCCGGGCGCCGAACCAGATCGACCGCCAGCCGCGAGGACGTCCGGGTGGACGCGCCGGACCTCCTGCGTGTGCCCGCCGGGACCCGCACGGAGGCCGGCCTGCGTCACAACATCCGGGTCGGCGTCCAGTACCTGGAGTCCTGGCTGCGCGGCCAGGGCTGCGTCCCCCTCTACGACCTCATGGAGGACGCGGCCACCGCCGAGATCTCGCGCACCCAGGTCTGGCAGTGGATCCGCCACCGCGCCACGCTCGACGACGGCCAGGCCCTCGACGTCGTCGCGCTTCCACCGCGTGCTCGCCGAGGAGATGGACCGGGTCCGACGCGAGGTGGGGGAGGCCCGCTTCGCGGACGGGCGCTTCGCGCGAGGCCTGCGCCCTCTTCGACCGCCTCTCGACCGCCGCCCGGTTCGAGGAGTTCCTGACCCTGCCCGCCTACGACCAGCTGCTGGCCCTCACGGGCAGCCGGCTCAGATAGGAGAAAGAAGCGCATGTCCACTGCTTTCGCCCGGAGCGACCGGCCCCAGCCTCGCGTCCCTCCCGCGCTTCGCGGGGATCGTCCGTCCCTACTCGCCGGAGGACGTCGAGCGGCTGCGCGGCTCCGTGCAGATCGAGCACACCCTGGCCGAGATGGGCGCGCGGCGCCTCTGGGAGCTGCTCCACACCGAGGACTACGTCCACGCCCTGGGCGCCCTCACCGGCAACCAGGCCGTGCAGATGGTGCGGGCCGGGCTCCAGGCCATCTACCTCTCGGGCTGGCAGGTGGCGGCCGACGCCAACAGCGCGGGCCAGACCTATCCCGACCAGAGCCTCTACCCCGCGGACAGCGTTCCCGCGGTCGTGCGCCGCATCAACCGCGCGCTCCAGCGCGCCGACCAGATCGAGCACGCGGAGGGCAAGAGCGGGCGGCAACTGGTTCGCGCCCATCGTGGCCGACGCCGAGGCCGGCTTCGGCGGGCCCCTGAACGCCTTCGAGCTGATGAAGGCCATGATCGAGGCGGGCGCGGCCGGCGTCCACTTCGAGGACCAGGTGGCCTCCGAGAAGAAGTGCGGGCACATGGGCGGCAAGGTGCTCGTCCCCACCAGCCAGTTCATCCGCACCCTCGTGGCCGCGCGCCTGGCCGCCGACGTGATGGACGTGCCCACGATCCTGATCGCGCGCACCGACGCGGACAGCGCGCGGCTCATCCTCTCCGACGTGGACCCCCGCGACCACGAGTTCATCGTGCGCGGCGAGCGCACCTCCGAGGGCTTCTTCCACCTGCGGGGCGGCCTCGACTGCGCCATCGCCCGCGGCCTCGCCTACGCGCCCTACGCCGACCTGATCTGGTGCGAGACCTCCACCCCCGACCTCGAGGAGGCGCGCCGCTTCGCCGAGGCGATCCACGCCCGCTTCCCGGGCAAGCTCCTCGCCTACAACTGCTCGCCGTCGTTCAACTGGAAGAAGAACCTGGACGACGCCACCATCGCCCGCTTCCAGCGCGAGCTCGGGGCCATGGGCTACAAGTTCCAGTTCGTCACCCTGGCCGGCTTCCACGCCCTGAACCACGGGATGTTCGAGCTCGCCCGGGCCTACCGCGACCACGGCATGGCCGCCTACACCGAGCTGCAGGAGGCGGAGTTCGCAGGCCGAGGACCTGGGCTACACGCGCCACCCGCCACCAGCGCGAGGTGGGCACCGGCTACTTCGACCAGGTGTCGGAGGTGATCTCCGCCGGCCGCGCCTCGACCCTGGCCCTGGGGGATTCGACGGAGGCCGCGCAGTTCGCCTGACGACCGCGCGCCGGCCCCCTGCTAGACTCTTCGGGTGGAGGAGAGCTTTGGCAGTCACGCCGGCGCGCTCGTCGAGGTGGCCGCTTCCTTTCACCGTCGCGGGTGGATGCTGGGGACGAGCGGCAACCTGAGCGCGGTCGTCTCCCGCGATCCCCTCCGGCTCGCCATCACTCGTAGCGGTGTCGACAAGGGGGCACTCACTCCCGCCCAGGTGCTGGAGGTGGACGGGGCGGGGAAGGTCCTGAGCGGAGAAGGCAAGGCTTCCGATGAGACCTCCTTGCACGTCGAGATCGTCCGGAAGCGCGAGGCCGGCGCGGTGCTCCACACCCACTCGGTGTGGGGCACGATCCTCTCGGAGATCCACGGGACGGCGGGCGGCTTCGCGATCGAGGGCTACGAGATGCTGAAGGGCCTGGCCGGGGTGGGGACGCACGAGCACCACGAGTGGCTGCCCATCCTTCCCAACACCCAGGACTACGGCGCCCTCGTCCGGGAGATCGCCACCGCCCTCGACCGTAACCCCGCGACCCACGGCCTGCTCCTCGCCGGCCACGGGCTCTATACTTGGGGAAGAGACGCGGCGGAGGCGAAGCGCCACGCGGAGATCCTCGAGTTCCTGTTCGAGGTCCGCGGGCGGCTCCTTCTCGCGGGGAGAAGCTGACGATGGCGACGGTGCGCGTGCCCAGCGAAGACCGGGTCCTCACGGAAGAGTCGGCGGTGCGGGCCCGGCTCCGCGAGGCCGACATCCGGTACGAGCGCTGGGCGCCCGCCCATCCCGTCTCCGAGGACGCGCCTCCCGAGGAGATCCTGGCCGCCTACTCCGCCGAGATCGACGCCCTCAAGAAGGACGGCGGCTACGTGGCCGCGGACGTCATCGACGTGAAGCCGGAGACGCCCGGCCTCGAGGGCATGCTCGCGAAGTTCCGCCGCGAGCACTGGCACGACGAGGACGAGGTGCGCTTCATCATCAAGGGCCGCGGCCTCTTCCACGTGCGCCCGCGCGAGGGAGCGGTCCTCGCCATCGAGGTGGGTCCCGGAGACCTGCTGCGCGTGCCGCGCGGGACCTGGCACTGGTTCGATCTCTGCGCCGACCGCCGCATCCGCGCCATCCGCCTCTTCCAGGACCCCGCGGGCTGGACCCCGCACTACACGGAGAGCGGGGCCGAGACCGGTTTCGAGCCGGTCTGCCTGGGCCCCTCGCACCTCGCGGGCGGCGCCCGCACCGCCTGATGGCGGGCCCCGGCCCCTTCCGGGTCGCGCTCCTGGACATCGAGGGCACCGTGACCCCGGTGTCCTTCGTCAAGGACGTGCTCTTCCCCTATGCCCGGGAGCGGATATCGGGGTTCGTGCAGGCCTACGCGGGCGAGCCCGAGGTGGGGGCGGCCATCCAGGCGCTGCGGCGGGAGCACGCCGCGGAGTCGGGAGGAGAGCCGCCTCCGCCCTGGCGCGACGCCGATCCCGGGGCCTACGCGTGCTGGCTGATCGACCGCGATCGGAAGTCGACGCCGCTGAAGACGCTGCAGGGCCGGATCTGGGAGGACGCCTATCGCGCGGGCATGCTCATGGCCCCGGTGTACGACGACGTGCCCAAGGCCCTCGCGCGCTGGACGAAGAGCGGCCGGGAAGTGGCGATCTTCTCCTCGGGCAGCGTGCTCGCCCAGCGGCTGCTCTTCGGCAACACCACCGCCGGCGACCTCACGCGCCATCTCTCCGGCTACTTCGACACCGCCACCGGCCCCAAGCGCGACCGGGCGAGCTACGAGCGCATCGCGGCCGCGCGCGGCAAGACCCCGGCCGAGGTGCTCTTCGTGTCCGACGTCCCCGCCGAGCTCGACGCGGCGCGCGAGGCGGGCATGCGCACCGCCCTCTGCGTGCGGCCGGGGGCGCCGGAGCCGAAGCCGGGCGCGGCGTTCCACACGGTCGTGCGCAGCTTCGACGAGATACCCTGACGGAGAGAGCGGCTTTGCCTTGGGTTACCGGGCGGGGTGCTCCCGCTCACACCCGTAACCGAAACGTCTGAACATCTGGCCGGCGCGTCTCGTCTGAGTCTCTGGAGGCCAAGGAGAAGACCATGCAGGTGCACCCCGGCATTCGAATCCACCGCATCCCCGCGGAGGGCGGCGGAGGGCTCATCGTGGCCGTGGGAGTTCCCGTCCTGATCCTCGTGGCCATGCCCTCGCTGCTGCCCGTGGTCGGAGCGGCTCTCGTCGGGGGCGTCGTCCTCGCCTACCTGCTCCACCGCTCCTACTACTGAAGAGCGCTAGGCCTCCGGCCGGCGCTTGACGATCACGGCGGTCGCGTCGTCCTCCCACGGACGGCCGTTCCCGAACCGCAGCGCGGCGGCAAAGAGCTGCTCGATGATCTCCGGCGCAGTCGCGCCCTGGTGCTCACGGACGATGGCGCGCAGGCCCTCCACCCCGAAGAAATCGCCGTTCGTGTTCCGCCGCTCCAGGATTCCGTCGGTGCAGAGGACCAGGACCTCGCCCGGGAGCACGCGCGCGAACCCGCGGCGGAACTCCACCTCGGGCAGGGGGCCGATCACGGTCCCTCCCACCTTCAGCTCCAGCTCCCCCGCCCCGCGCTTGCTGTCGCGGAAGAGGAGGAGGGGCGGGGGATGGCCCGCGTTCACGTAGACGAGGTTGCCGTCCGCCTCCAGCTCTCCGTAGAAGACGCTCACGAAGCGGCTGGAGAGGTTGCTGCGGTGGATGACGCGGTTCAGCTTGGCGAAGACGGTGGCGATCTTCAGCTCCTTCTCGATGCCCATGCGCAGGCCCGTGACCACGTCGCGCACGAGGAGGGCGGCGGGCAGGCCGTGTCCGCTGGCGTCTCCGATGGACAGGCCCAGCATCTCCCCGTCGAAGGCGTGGAAGTCGTAGAAATCCCCCCCCACCTCCTCCGTAGGCACGGATCGGCAGGCGATGTCGAAGCCGGGGAAGTCCGGGGGCTCCTCCAGGAGGCTCTCCTGGATCTCCGCGGCCTGCTGGAACGAGCCGCGCACGCGCGCGTCGGTGAGGCGCGACCCGAGGGCGGCGCGCACGGTGTTGAGCGCGAAGTCGAGCTCCTCGCGCAGCCACCCCTCTTCGATCAGGAAGAGGAAGACGATGCGGTTGGGGCGCCGGCCCACGACGAGGCCCGCGGCCGCCGCCCGGGGGAGCAGGCCCAGGCGGTACGGTGCGCCCTCGGCCAGGGGCTCGGGGAAGATGTAGACGCGGTGGCGGAAGACGAGCTGAAGGGGCGGGCCTTCCGGCTCCAGGGTCTCGGCCACCGGGCCTCCCGGCTCGCCCACCGTCTTCACGTGGGTGAAGCCGTCCCTTCGCTCCAGATAGAGAAGACCGGCGCGCAGGTGCAGGTCATCCCGGAGGGCTCGAAAGCAGTCCTCCAGGAACTGCTCGGCGAGGGCCGCCTGGGGGCGGCGCGGGTCGAGCGCGGCGAGCAGACCGTCGAGTCGTCGATAGAGTAGCTTGGCTTCCATGAGATGAATCTCTCATCTTAGCATCCCGGACTCGTCGCCCCCGTGACGTCCCTCTTGAGGATCTCCAGCACCTCGTAGACCGCGCGGTTCGGGGGGAGGGCGGCGATCGCGGAGCGAAGGCGGTCGAGTCGTCCCCCGCCGTCGGCGAGGGCAACCACCGCCTCCGGGATCTCCGGCCAGCCGCCCACCACCACCCCGAGCCCGCGCTCGTCCACGAAGCGCGTGTTGAAGCGCTCCTGGGGGATCGTGTGCCGGTCGCGCACCACCACCACCGGCACTCCCTCCTGGAAGGCCTCCGCGAGCGAGCCGGGGCCGGGCTTGGTCACCAGCAGGTCGGCCGCGGCCATGAAGTCGGCCACGCGGTCGGTGAATCCGACCCGGTGGAGGCGGCCCTGGGCGCGTGCTTGGAGGGGAACCAGCTTTTCGTACAGCTCCGGGTTGTCGCCGCAGATGGCGATGACGCGGAAGGCGGGGGAGGCTTCGAGGAGCCGCGCGGACAGCGGCTCGATCTCGGGCGACCCTTTCCCGCCGAAGAGGAGGAGCACCGCAAAGCCGTTGCCGAGCTTCAGCTCGCTTCGAAGGCGCTTCCGGGCTTCCTGGCCTCCCATCTTGTAGAAACGCGGGTTCAGCACCATCCCCGACACGCGTGCGATGCGGGGCTCGGGAATGCCGATCTGAAGCGCCTGTGTCGCCGCCCGCTTTGTCCCCACGATCACGCGGTCGAGACCCGGCTCGATCCAGAAGCGGGGCGGGAAGTCCGCGAAGTCGGTGAGGAGCACCGAGAAGGGGACACCGGGATGGGTGGCCCGGAGGGCGTCGCGGATCAGGCCGTTGAAGTTCGGCATCACGGAAAGAACGGCGGCGGGCCTGCGCTCGGCGAGGTGCCGGCGGAGCGCATTCACCAGCGACCGCCGCCTGACCCGGATCGCCCCGTGCATGAGCCGCAGGAGGGGGACGAGCAGCACCGTCCAGCGGCGACGCAGGATCAGGTTGTAGCCGGCCTCCAGGCTGAGCCCGGTCCACCTCTTGACCAGGTCCTCGGGGGCCAGGATCTCCTGCAGGTTCTCGACGCGCAGCCGGAAGGGCGCACGGGTCTCCTCCGCCCCCGCCACGAGCGCGCGGGCGGCCGCACGGTGGCCGCCCCCGGCGTCCACGGTGAAAACGAGTATCTCGGGCGCATCTGTCCCCACGTTCGGCTTCGGCATCATCGTCCGACGAAGTTGTGACGGTCCTGTGAAAGCGCCGTCGCCGCGCCGTCACCGAATGTTTCCTTTCTCTTCATCTTTCCGCAACCGCCAGGGCTTCCAATGTAAGCGGAGTTGAAGGGCTGGTTGAAGGATGAGCGCGATGAGGAAGGAAGGGGCCTTCGATGCGCTGTGATCTCCACGTCCATTCCCTGCACTCGGGGCCCACGGACCTGCCCGTGCTGCGCCACCTTGGCCGGGAATGCTACTCCGAGCCGGAAGCGGTCTACGACCGCGCCTTGCGGCGGGGGATGGACCTCGTCACCCTGACCGACCACGACTCGATCGAGGGCGCGCTCCGGATCGCCCACCTCCCCGACACGTTCGTCAGCGAGGAGGTCACGCTCAACCTCCCCGGCGTCCGCCAGCTCCACCTCGGGGTGTTCGACATCAAGGAGAGGCAGCACGAGGCGATCCAGCTCCGGCGGCGAGACCCGGAGGCCCTGTTTGCCTATCTTTGCGAGGAGCGCATCCCCGCCTGCGTGAACCACCTGTTCTCGGCCCTCACCGGGGAGCGCGCGCTCGCCGACCTGCAGATCCCCCTCGGCCGCCTGCCCCTCATCGAGGCCCTGAACGGCAGCCAGCCGGAGGCCCACAACGAGCAGGCCCGCCGGGTCGGGCGCCACGCGGGAATGGCGCCGATGGGGGGCAGCGACAGCCATACGCTCGCCGGGGTGGCCCGAGCCTACACCGAGGTGGCGGGCGCCCGGAGCAAGTCCGATTTCCTGGAGGGCCTGCGCCGCGGGCTGACCGTGCCCGGCGGCCGCTCCGGGAGCTACGCCCGGCTCACCGCGGAGGTCACGCGAATCTTCGCCGCGGGTTACCAGGACGCGGCGCGCGATCCCTTCGCCGGTCCTGCGCGCATCGTGGCCCTCCTCGGCCTTCTCCCCCTCCTGCCCCTGATCCCGGTGGTCACCGCCTTCATCCACGTGCACGAGATGCGGTTCGGAGCACGGCTCTTCCGGGAGTTCCAGGGAGCCTTCGGATGGCCGGGGGCGAGCTCCGGCCGCATGCGGCCGATCGTCGCGGCGCGGTCGGTGGGAGAAGCGGCATGAGCGTTCTCGGCTACGTCGAAGCTTCGGATTTCCGGGTCTCGGGACGCCTCCTGGAGTGGCGGCCCCCCCGCTGGTTCCGCGTGCTCATGATCTCGGCCACGCGCGCGGGCGACGGCTGGCTCTGGCTGGCCGTGGGCCTCGCCCTCGTCCTGGGGGGCACGGACGGGCACCGCGTCCTCGCCACCGCCGCGACCTCCGCCGGCGTCGCCAACATCCTGCAGGTCGTGCTGAAGCGCCGGGTCCGGCGCACGCGGCCCTGCGACTCCGAACTTGTCCCCCGTCGCCAGTACGGGGTGAGGCCGCTCGGGCACTTCCCCTCGGATCGATACTCCTTCCCGTCGGGCCACGCCCTCAACGCGTTCGCGATCGGCTCCGTGCTCGCCCTGGCCTATCCGCTCCTCGCCGCCCCCGTCCTGATCGTGGCCGCGAGTGTCGCCGCCTCGCGCGTCGTGCTCGGCCTGCATTTCCTGAGCGACGTGCTCGCGGGCTCGCTCCTGGGCACGCTCGTCGGCGCGAGCGCTTTCGTCCTGCTCCTGTCCTAGCCCTTGATCGTGACCATGGGGAGAAGCCGGGCCACGCGCCGGGCGAGGCCCGCCTTCTCCGTGGTGTCCACCACCTCGGTCACGTCCTTGTAGGCTTCGGGGGCTTCCTCGGCCACGCCGCGGAGCGAGGGGCTGCGCACCAGGATCCCGCGGCGCTCGAGCTCGTCCACCACCTCGCGTCCCGACCACTTCTTCATCGCCTGGGTCCGGCTCATCGCGCGCCCCGCGCCGTGACACGCGGAGCCGAAGGAGAGGGCCATGCCCGTCTCGGTGCCGGCCAGGACGTACGAGCAAGTGCCCATCGTCCCTCCGATGAGCACGGGCTGGCCGTAGGGGCGGAGATCCCCGGGCAGCTCCGGATGACCGGGGCCCCAGGCGCGCGTCGCGCCCTTGCGATGGACGTAGAGCGGCTTTCTCCGGCCCTCCACCTCGTGCGTCTCGACCTTGCAGGTGTTGTGGGAGACGTCGTAGAGCAGGGTCAGGCGCGCGGCGGGTATCACCTCGGCGAAGGCCTCACGGCAGAGATGGGTGAGGACCTGGCGGTTGGCGAGGGCCACGTTGATCGCGGCGCGCATCGCGCCCAGATACTGTGCCCCCTCCCTGGAGTGAACGGGGGCGCAGGCCAGCTCGCGGTCGGGGAGATCGATACCGTGGTGCCGTCCCGCCGGCAGCATCTCGCGCAGCGCTTCCGTGCCGATCTGGTGCCCGAGCCCGCGCGAGCCGCAGTGGATGCTGACCACGGCCTCGCCCTCGCGGAGGCCGAAGGCGGCGGCGGCGGGCGGGTCGAAGATCTCGGCCACCTCCTGCACCTCCAGGTAGTGGTTTCCCGAGCCCAGCGTGCCCACCTCGTCGCGCATGCGCTCCTTGGCGCGGTCGGAGACGAGGTCGGCCCGCGCGTCGCGCATGGTCCCGCCCTCCTCCACGCGGTCCAGATCGGCGCGGTCGCCGTATCCCTTCTCGACCGCCCAGCGCGCGCCCCCGCGCAGCATCCGGTCCATCTCGGAAGCGCCCAGGCGGATGCGGCCGCGGCTGCCCACGCCCGCGGGGATGGCGCGGAAGAGCGCGTCCGCCAGCGCCTTCTGGGCGGCCTTCACCTCCTCGGCCCGGAGTGAGGTCACGAGACAGCGCACGCCGCAGGAGATGTCGAACCCCACGCCTCCCGCGGAGACGACGCCTCCTTTCTCGGGGTCGAAGGCCGCGACGCCCCCCACCGTGAAGCCGTAGCCCCAATGCGCGTCGGGCATGGCCATGGACGCGGTCTGGATTCCGGGCAGGGTGGCCACGTTCGTGACCTGCTCGTAGACCTTGTGGTCCATGGCCCGCACGAGCTCCTCGCTCGCGAAGAGCCGGCCGGGAACGCGCATCTTGCCCCGGGCCTCGATCGCCCACTCGAACTCGGAGCGCCGGGTCAGCAGGGACAAGTCCATCTCAGACGTCCACCACGCACTGCGCGATCCACGCACCGTCCTCGTCCCGGGCCACGCGAAGGCCGGTCCAGGTCGCCCCTTTGACCTCCACTGCCGGCTGGTGGCGGAGGACGTCCACCGGCTCGCCCCCCAAGGTGGCGTCCAGCCGATCTCCGTCGATGCACACGTCGAAGCGCGAGAACAGGAGATCGCGGGTGGCCATCTCGAAGACGAGGGCGTTGAGCCAGTCGAAGAGCAGAAGCTCGGGATCGTCCGCCTGGACGCGGATCTCGACGGGAATCTCGTCGCGAACGCCCGCCGGGTCCGTCACCACCGCGGTGAGGGCTCGCCCCGCCTCGGAGAAGGCCTCGGCCATCGTCGCTCCGCGGCCGCGGATGCCCACGTCCGCCTCGTGGGAGAAATGCTCCCAGCCCATGTCCGGCCCCGTCCGTCGAAAGGGAGCGATCAGGCCGCGCTGACCGGCAGGTCACGACCGGCCGCCGCCCGGACCGCCCGCGCCAGCCGGGAGACGCCCTCGCGCAGCCGCTCCTCGCTCTCCTTCGAGAAATTCAGGCGCAGGGTGTTGGCGCCCGAGCCGTCCACGAAGAAGGAGGACCCCGCAATGTAGGCGACCCCCTCCTCGACGGCGAGGGAGAGGAGCTTCTCCGCGTCCATCCCCTCGGGCAGCGACACCCAGACGAACATGCCTCCCGCCGGCTTCACCCAGGTGACCCCGGGCAGGCCCTCTTCCTGAAGCGCCCCCGAAAGGACGTCACGCTTCCGGCGATAGTAGGGGCGGATCCGGGCCTTCTGCTCCTCGATGAGCCCGCGCCGCAGGCAGGCGAGGATGATGCGCTGGTCGAGGCTGCTCCCGCAGAGGTTGGCCGACTGCTTGGCGATCTCGATCTTGTCCAGGATGTCCTCCGGTCCCACCACGAACGCGGTGCGCAGGCCAGGGGCCAGGATCTTGGAGAAGGAGGACAGGTAGACGACGCGCCCGTCCTCGTCCATCGACTTCAGGGTCGGCCGCGGCGCGTCCTCGAAGTAGAGGTCGCCGTAGGGGTCGTCCTCCACGATCAGCAGGTCCAGCTCGCGCGCCGCCTTCATCAGCTCCCGCCGGCTCTCCGCGGAGTGCGCGATGCCCGAGGGGTTCTGGAAGTTCGGGATCACGTAGAGGAACTTCACCGCCCTCCCGGCCCGGCGCTCCTCGGCGTGTCGGCGGCGGAGGTCCTGGAGGTCGAGGCCGCTCTCCGTGAGGCGCACCCCCACCATGCGGGCCTGGGCGGCGCGGAAGGCGGAGGTGGCCCCGATATAGGACGGCAGCTCCACCAGCACCACGTCCCCAGGGTCGACGAGCACCCGGCTCACGAGGTCGAGGCCCTGCTGGCTGCCGTCGGTCACGAGCGTCTCCGCGGTCGTGGCCGTGATCCCCTTGGCCTGGGCGTACTCGCGTATCGCTTCCACGAGCGCGCCCACCCCGCGGGTGAGCACGTACTGGAAGGCCTGGGCGCTCTCGCGGGCCAGGATCTCCTGGGTGATCTCGCGGAACGCGTCCACCGGGAAGGTCTCCGGGCTGGGCTGGCCGGGAGCGAAGGAGATGATGCCGGGGCGCTCGATGAGCGCGCTCATCCGCCGGATGGCGGAGAAGCGCATCCCGCGCGCGGAGGAAGAAAACAGGGCGTCGTGGCTCGTCATGGCCGAGCAGTATAGCCGAGCCACCCCCCCGTCACGCCGCGGTCACGCCATTCCCACGGCTTCGCCACGGGCGGCGGCGATCCTCGACCCACTTGGTCTCCGGAGGCGGCATGGAACGATCGTCGCGAGCCACGGCGTGGCTGGGCCGTCGCCTTTTCGCCGCCGTGCACGGCCATCACCTCGTCTACAACCAGTGCTGGGAGGACCCGGCGGTGGACCGCCAGGCCCTGAACCTCGTCCCCGACGACCGCGTCCTCGTCATCACCAGCGCCGGCTGCAACGCTCTCGACTACGCGCTCGTGGGGGCCCGCGTTCTCGCCGTCGACGTCAACCCCCGCCAGAACCACCTGCTGGAGCTGAAGCGGGCGGGCATCCGCGCCCTCGACTTCGACGCGTTCTTCACGCTGTTCGGCGAGGGCGGCTCGGGCCGGGCCCGCGAGATCTACCGCGAGCTGCGAAGCGCGCTTCCCCCTCCCGCGCGCGACTTCTGGGACCGGGAGATCCGGCTCTTCGAGCCCGTGCCCGGCCGGGGCCGCAGCTTCTACTACCGCGGCACCACCGGCCTCGTCGCGCTCGCGATGCGCGCCTACATCGACAGGGTGGCGCGCCTGCGCGAGGCGGTGGAGGGGCTGCTGGAGGCCCACACCATTGAGGCGCAGCTGGGCCTCTACCGGGCGGAGGTGCGACCGCGCCTTCTGGGCGAGCGCTTCCTCCGGATCGTGGGCAGCCCCGGCGTGCTCTCGCTCCTGGGGGTCCCCGGCCCCCAGCGGCAGATGGTCCACGCCCTCGAAGGCGGCTTCGCCGGCTTCCTGCGCGAGTGTCTCGATCACGTGATGTCCGTGGCCCTCCTCCGCGAGAACTACTTCTGGAGCGTCTATTTGAACGGACGCTACCAGCAGGAGAGCTGCCCGGAGTACCTGAAACCCGCGAATTTCGCCCGCCTCAAATCGGGCCTGGTCGAGAACATCGCGACGTTCACGGGAACGGTGACCGACTGCCTGGCCGGGGAGCGCGAGCCCTTCACCGCTTTCGTGCTGCTCGACCACATGGACTGGCTGGTGAGGGAGCCCCGCCTCCTCGCCGAGGAGTGGCAGCAGATTTTTTCGGCGGCAGGGCCGGGGGCCCGGGTTATCTTCAGGAGTGGCGGTCCCGACGAGCGCTTCCTCCCCGTCGAGGTGCTCCGGCGCCTCTACTTCGAGCGGGAGCGGGCGGAGCGGCTGCACCGCCAGGACCGGGTGGGAACGTATGCCTCCTTCCACATCGCACGCTTCGCCCCCGCCTGCTGAGGCCTTCGGCCTCGACGCTCTCGCCCGCTTCTATCGCCTGCACGCGCGTCTCTACGACTGGACGCGCCCCCTCCTGCTCTTCGGCAGGGCGGCGGCGGTCCGGGCGCTCGCTCCCCGCCCCGGGGAGACCGTGCTCGACGTCGGGTGCGGGACGGGATTCAGCCTGCCCCGCCTCGCCGCGTCGGGGGCGACGGTCATCGGGATCGAGCCCTCCCCGGCGATGCGGATGCGGGCGGCGGCCCGTGTCGCGGGGCGCTCCCCCGCGGTGACGCTGGACCCACGTCCCTACGGCAGTCACGGCGACTACGAGGGGCGCGCGCATCGCATCCTCTTCTCGTACTCGCTCAGCATGGTCCCCCCCTACCTCGACGTCCTGGCCCAAGCGGCCCGCGACCTGCGCCCGGGCGGCCTCCTCGTGGTGGTCGACTTCCTCGACGCCTGGCCCCCCGTTTCATGGGGGCTGCGCGCGAGCCACGTCTTCCTGGGTGGTGACCGGCTTCTGGCCCTCCGACGCCTCTTCCCGGATCACACGGTGGGCGTGCGGCGCGCCGGGCTCTGGCGGTTCTTCCTGTTCCGGGGCGGCACCAGCTGATCGGTCGGGCGAGGGGCAACAAACGGGAGTCGATCCCGTTGATCTGCCCTCCCGGCGCCCAGGCTTCGGCTGGCCTGATTCCGAGGCGAGAGCTCTAGGCGAGTCGCGCGCTCCGGAACTCGGTGGGGGTCTGGCCCGTCGCGTCCTTGAAGGCCTTGTTGAAGGGGGCGAGGGATCGGTAGCCGACCTCGTAGGCGACCTCCGCCACGTTGCGGTGGCGCGTCCCCGGGTCGGCGAGCAGGCGCCGCGCCTCGCGGACGCGGTAGTGGTTCAGGAAGGCGTTGAAGTTCCGGAAGCCGAGCTGGTCGTTGATGAGCTGGCGCACCTTGTATTCGTGCACCGCCATCCGGCCGGCGAGGGCCCCGATGGTGAGTCCCTCCTCGCGGTAGATGGCGGTCTCTTCCACCAGTCGATGCAGCGCCTCGGCGAGCCGCGGATCGAGCACCGGCGCCTCGGGGTCGACGCGGGGCGGGCGCAGGATGTCGGGCCGGACGCTCAGGGACGCGGCGATGAGGCCGAAGGCGAGAAGGCTGCGCACCACGCCCGCGAGCAGCTCCGCCGGGGCCTGGGCCGACGAGCCTTCCACGAAGGCGTCGAGGAGCAGCTTCAGCAGCATGTAGGTGCCCACGGACCAGAGGACGACGTAGCGCAGCCGGAGACGGCTCACCACGAGGTCGGAGCGCGCGCCCACGTAGAGGGTCAGGAGGGCGTGGATCACGAAGGCGAGGCCGATGAGCTTGGGCAGCAGGCGCAGCAGGGGCAGCGGGTCGCCGTCCGCGGAGGCGGAGAACCAGGAGGCGAGCGGCAGGGCCGTGAGCAGGGCCACGTGGCGGGAGCGGAGGCGGAAGTCGTCGTCGAAGTGGACCTTGGCCAGCACCCAGAACGCTCCCGACACGAGGCCGCCGGAGAGGAAGAGCGACTGGCCCAGGAGGGAGCCCGCGGGAACGAAGGAGGTGAAGGAGTCGGCGAGGCTCGTGGCGACGAAGAACATCGTGGCCTGGGCGCTGCGGTCCGACGAGTGGTCGCGGACGAGGAGGACGAAGAGCAGGGTGAGGGGGATCGCGGTGAGCAGGTGCAGGACCTCGAGCGTCGTCCACATGGCTTGAGAAGACTAAGTCCTCCTCGCCCATCAGGCCAAGTGGCCTCCCCGAGAAGACGGACGCCCGCCGGTCGCGGGTGGGCGACCGGCGGCGTCGAGAAGCGGCGGGGGGAGGCCGGCGGGTTACTGCGTGGCTCTCGCCGTGGCCGCCCCCGTCACCTGCAGGGTGACGGCGTTCGACGTGGACAGGCTGTCGCCATGACGGTAGCCGAGGCGGACGCGCAGGTGGGGCGTCGCGGGCAGCGCGAGCTCGCAGGTCCCGGTGTACTCGCGGTCCGCCTCCAGGCGCAGCGCCGTTTCCGTGTTGGCGAGGCGGCAGCGCAGGTCAGGGCGGGCCTTCCACCCCTGGCCCTCGTCGACGTAGACGACGGGCTCGGCGGGCAGGGTCACCGACGCGTGGCTCAAGACCTTGACCGTCACCTTGACAGGTTGGCCGGCGGCGCCGTCGACCTTGGCCTTCATGTAGATGGTGGCGGCGTGGGCGGGCACCGCGGCGGTGAGCGGAAGCAGCAGCAGAGCGAGGGACCGGAAGCGCATGGAAACGACCTCCTGGCGGGATCGGATCGCCCCCTCCCCAATCCCTGGCCAGAAGATCGCTCCGCGCGGTCGCGCCGTCTGCGTGAAGCCCGAGAAAAGCTCCTTGATTCCGGAATCAAGGAGGGTCGGAGCGGGCTTTCCCTAGCCGGGACGCGCCCGCCGCGCCGCGATCCGTTCCTCGGCCGCCGTCCAGCCCGCGTCGAAGGAGCGCCCCCGTTCGTCGATGTCGATCACGAGGGGCGCGTGGTCCGAAGGCACGGGCTTGCCCTTGCGCGCTTCGCGGTCGATCTCCGCCCACACCGTCCGCTCCCGCAGGGGCGCCGTCACCAGCAGGTGATCGATACGCATGCCGAAGTTCTTGTGGAAGTTCCCGGCCCGGTAGTCCCACCAGGTGTACCGGCCGGGCTCGGGGTGGTGCAGCCGATACGCGTCGACGAGCCCCCAGCGGCCAAGCCGCGCGAACGCCTCACGCTCCGGGCCGGAGACGTGGGTGCCGCCGTGACAGGCTCCGGGATCCCAGACGTCGACGTCGGCGGGAGCCACGTTGAAGTCGCCGCCGAGCACGAGGGGTTGGGCCGGGTCCGCCTTCTCGTCCAGCCAGCGTGACAGCCGGTCGAACCAGGCGAGCTTGGCCTGGTAGTGGGTCGAGCCGAGCACCCGCCCGTTCGGGGCGTAGACACTCACCACCCGGACGCCCCCGCAGACCGCCGAGATCATCCGGGCCTCGGCGAGCGGCTCGTCGTCACCGGCGTCCGGAGTCCGGGGGGGAAGGCGCGGCTCGCCGAAGTTGGTCACGACCTCCCCGATGCCGCCGCGGCTCGCCACCGCGACGCCGTTCCAGCGGCCCTCGCCATGATGCGCCAGCGTGTAACCCCAGCTCCGAAAGGCTTCCCCGGGCGCCTCCGCGTCCGCGAGCTTGGTCTCCTGCAGGAGAAGCACATCCGGCCGAGCCCGGTCGCACCACCAGGCGACCTTCTCGAGGCGAGCCTTCAGCGAGTTGACGTTCCAGGTGGCGATCCGCACCTCCCCAGGTTATCGCAGCTCGCGTTCCCGAGGTCCGGAGTGCGGGCGCGGGACGAGGGGCGCTTCACGCCCATCGGGGGGCGGACGGCGGCGGGCCAGGAACCTCTCGTAGCAGCAGAAGCAACGGTAGCGGCGCAGTCCCAGGAGCCCGAGGAGCAGGCCCGGGCTGCGCAACGAGACCCGCACGTCGGGGTCACCGCAGCGCGGACAGTGGCTCGGGAACGCGAAGAGCGGCCACATCGACTACCCGCATCGAGGGTGACGAGGTCCGATGACAAAGTCCGGACGTTCCCGAGGCGGGCCGCGTGGCGATCCGTGAGGGGCGAGATGACGGGAGCCTAGCCCCCGTCGGTGGAGCGGGCTTCGAGGTTGGGAACGGGGGGAAGGTTCAGTACCCGCGACGGGAGGACGGAGACGATGTAGGCCACGACCTCTCGCTGCGAGAGCACGGCCAGGGGCTTGCCCGAGTCGTCCACGATGGGGATGTTCCGATAGCCCCCGACCACCATGCGGTTCAATGCAAAGGCGATGCTGTCGTCCGGGGAAAGGGTCTCGGGGTCGGGGGTCATCACCTCTTCCACCGGCCGCTCCTGGTCGATCCCGGTGCTGATCACGCGGCGCAGGACGTCGCGCTCCGTGAAGATCCCCGCCGGCTTCCCGTCGCGCTCCACGAGCACGGCCCCCAGGTTGCGCTCCAGCATGACCTGGATGGCCTGCTTGATGCTGACCGTCTCCTTGACCATCGCCGCGGGCCGCGGCTCGAGCTCCTTGATCGTCGCCCTCAGGATGGCCTCACCCAGCTCCTGCTCTTCCCGCTCGTACTCGTTGGGTTCGTCCTCGTAGCCGTCGTCGAACTCGCTCATGCCCATGGCCAGACCCCCGGCGCGCCTGGCGGCGCACGGTAGACCAATTCCGCAGATAAAGGGCGCCGGGTCGATCATACACCCCGGTGGGGCGCGAGTTCGCGGGAAACCGGCCTAGGGCCGGCGGCTCGTCCCCACCGCGTCCGGAAGGCGCACCCCCAGCAACGCGGCCAGGGTCGGGGCCAGGTCGTAGGGCGTGGCCTCACGCGTGACGGTCTCCGGCCGGAACGGGCCCCCCCAGAAGAGGAGCGGAACGTGAGTGTCGTAGTCGTGGTGCGTGACCGCGCGTGACAGCCGACGCCTGGAGGCGGGGGGCCGGGGTGGTGCCGGCCCCCCCGAATGTCGCGTGTGTCCTAGGGTTCGAGTGACGCCACTGGCCTCTTCTTGAGGATCTCGTAGGTAACGTTGTCACCGTGCTGTTGCGTGTAGAAGAAGCGCCACCCCCTCTTGAAGGGGTCGGGGATCTTGTTGCCCAGGATGCCGAACAGGGAGGGATCGCCGTCCGATATGTGTGTGCCCGTGATCTCGTTGTCCCCGTCATTGGGGAAGCCGGGGATGAGAGGGCCGAGGGCGGAGTCGAGGGTCGCGGACGCGTCGCGACCCTGGGCGAGGATCCGGACGGGCACGTTCGCGGGGTTCGCATAGTTGGTGCCGATATGGAAGAAATAGGCGGAGTCCAGTGCGTTGCGCTGGGTGTGGAGCCCGTCCCCGGCGTCTTCCACGAAGATGATCTCGTCCTCCGACCAGAAGGCGCAGTTGTCGAGACCGGTGTGCGCCCGGTCGCCCCGGTAGAACATCCGCAGCTGCCCCTGGTTGGCGGAGGGGTGAGTCTGGCTCAGTCTCATGATCGCGCCGAAACCGCCGTGGTCGATGCCCATGGGATCGTTGGCGGCCGCGGCCACCGTGGTCGCGTTGGTGTCGCCGGTCTCGTCGAAGAAGAACTGGGTGAAGCCGGAGCCCGGGCGGAACAGGCCGTTCTCGGGACGCTTGAATGGAGTGCCCCCCTTCGTCTTGGCCAGGGCGTTGGCGTCGAAGGGCGTGGTGCCGTCCGTGGACGTGTCGTGGATCGTCACCCATCGCGTGTGGAAGGTGAAGCCGTAGGCATGGAGATCGGCCATGTCCTGGGAGAGCGCATCGCCGCAGATGTTTCCGGCATGGAAGGTGATGGGTGACTTGGGGAAGCGCGCCGACATGACCTGCAGGACCTGCAGCTTGCCGACCGTCAGGTCGTCGGGGTGGTTGGGCACGAACCGGTAGACGAAGCTGTTCGGTTGCCGCGCCGCCGGGCAAGCGGCGTTCGTCCCGCCGCCCGTGTCCTCCACGATCCAGAGGTTGCCCGCGGAGTCGTTCTGGATGCCCTCGTAGCCGCCGCGCCCGAGCGCGCCCGAGATGTCCTCGACCCTCGCCGGAACTTCGTCCACCGACGCCTGCCAGACGCCTCCCTTGTTGCCGAGCTCAGCGGTGAAGAGCAGCTTCTCCGTCCAGGGATCCCAGGTCGAACCGTCGAACACGGGCAGCGCGTGCCCGTCGACGTCGGTGGTGGCGAGCAGGGTCACGCGGTGAGCGACGTCGGCGTCGAGGTTGACGCGCGTGATGTAGCTGGCGGGGTTCCCCGTGGCCATCGAGGCGGAGCCGTTCTCGTGGCCCTGGAACAGGAAGCGATGCCCGTAGTCGTAGTGGGGGTCGGCGCCGGGAAGACCGTCACGGAAGACGAGGTAGGTGTTCTTGTCGGGCTCGCTCTTCCGGGCCTCGATGGGGGTGGGACAGGCCGGGGGCGCGCAGGGCGGCGGCAGGAACGGCCCGTCGCCGTAGTACCCGTAATGGGTGACCGGGATCGAGGTGCCGCCTCCCAGGTCCCCCGTCGGCCCCGGGTTCTCGAGCGGCATCGCGCCCTGGGCGACCATGGTCTCCACGAGCTCCGGGGTCAATGCGTTGGGCGCGGTGATGCCGGGCGCCTTCGGGTTGGGCGTGGCTACCCCCACGAACGGCCCGGGGGCGGCGAGGGCGATTCCCGCCACTCCCGTGGCGAGCACGAGGCTCAGGACAGAACGACGACGATTCAGCATCGGCATTATTTCGCTCCTTGCATCGAAAACGTCGTGGGTCACAAGAGTGGGCGGAAGGAGCGACAAAGCGCGGAAGGTGGGGTGACGCTCCGGTGATGCGAGGCGGGAGCGGTGCCGGAGGGCGGAGCATCGGGTGTAGCATGGGCGCCCCGATGGGCGAGCGGATGGAGAACGGGCGCCGGTGAGCGCGGGGCGGGGAGAGTCGTTGCCGCGTCACGGTTCCGCCATCGCGTCGTCGTCCGGACGAAGCAGGATCGCCCCCTCCATGACGCGCGGGGGGGAGGGACGCCGGGGGCAGCCTGCCGATCCCTGCGTTCTCGTCCTCTTCGGGGCCTCGGGAGACCTGGCCAAGCGCAAGCTCTTTCCCGCCCTCCTGAACCTGCGGAAGGCCGGCCTCCTGCCGAACGAGTTCGCGGTCCTGGGGCTCGCCACCTCGGAGATGACGAGCGACGCGTTCCGTGAGCGCCTCACCCGCGACCTCTCCACGTTCCTGCCCGACATGGATCCCGAGCTGGGGAAGTGGCTGCGGGAGCGGGTCCACTACATGCCCGGCGACTTCCGCTCTCCGGATCTCTACGCGCGGCTCGCCGCACGTCTCGGCGAGATCGGGTCCGAGACCGGCACCCGGGGGAACGCGCTCTTCTACCTCGCGACCCCCCCCGATTTCTTCGGCGACGTCGCCGAGCGCCTCCACGAGGCAGGGCTCCTCGCCGAAGCCGATGGGTCCTGGAGGCGCCTCATCGTCGAGAAGCCGTTCGGGAACAGCTACGAGTCGGCCCTCGAGCTGAACGCGCGGCTGCGACGGGTCCTCGCCGAAGAGCAGATCTATCGCATCGACCACTACCTGGGGAAGGAGACGGTCCAGAACCTGCTGGTCTTCCGCTTCGCCAACGGGATCTTCGAGCCCATCTGGAACCGGCGCTACATCGACAACGTGCAGATCACGGTGGCGGAGACGGTGGGGGTGGAGCAGCGGGGCCGCTACTACGACCAGGCGGGGGCCCTGCGGGACATGGTGCCGAACCACCTCTTCCAGCTCCTCGCCCTCACCGCGATGGAGCCCCCCTCCTCCTTCCAGGCGGAGGCGGTGCGGGACGAGAAGGCCAAGGTCCTGCGGGCGATCCAGCCCTTCTCCCCCGAAGAGGTGCTCTCCCGGACCGTGCGCGGCCAGTACGGGGCGAGCGTCGACCACGATCCGCCGCTCCCCGTGTACCGCGCCGAGCAATGGGTGGACCCGCATTCGAGCACCGAGACGTTCGTGGCCTTGAAGCTCTGCATCGACAACTGGCGGTGGGCGGACGTGCCTTTCTACCTGCGCACGGGCAAGCGCCTCCCCCTCGCGCACACGGGCATCACGATCGTGTTCCGACGTCCGCCCCACCGCCTCTTCCGGGGCACGGAGATCGCCGACTTCGCGCCCAACGTCCTCGTCCTCCATCTCCAGCCCGACGAGGGGATCTCCCTGCGTTTCCAGGCCAAGGTCCCGGGACCGATCGTCCGCACGGACGGCGTGGACATGGACTTCCGCTACGCGGATTACTTCGGCCGGACCCCGAGCACCGGCTACGAGACCCTGCTCTACGACTGCATGTGCGGGGACGCCACGCTCTTCCAGCGCGCGGACAGCGTGGAGGACGGCTGGGCGGTGGCGACCCCCATCCTCGACGTCTGGAAGGCGCTCCCCCCTCGCGACTTCCCGAACTACCCCGCGGGGACGTGGGGACCCAAGGAGGCGGACGAGCTCCTCGCCCGCGACGGCCGAGTCTGGCTGGCCGTCAAGTCCTGAGCGTCGAAAGGGCGGGCTACCCGGGAGCGGTGATTGCGGCCGACCGGGCGTACTGGAGCTTGTTCGCGGCGCTGAAGGCGGCCACCTTGTAGCACTCGGCGAGGGTCGGGTAGTTGAAGACGGTCTTCAGGAAGTAGTCGAGCCCGCCCCCGAGGACGAGGACGGCCTGCCCGATGTGGATGAGCTCGGTGGCCTGCGTCCCGATGCAGTGCGCGCCGAGGAGGCGCCCGTCGTCGCGCCGGAAGATCATCTTGAATAGGCCGGAGTCGTCGCCCAGGATCTGGCCCCGCGCGATCTCGCGGAAGCGGGCGATCCCGGTCTCGTAGGGCACCTTGTCCCGCGTCAGCTCCTCCTCGGTCGCGCCCACCATCGAGATCTCGGGGATCGAGTAGACCCCGATGGGGAAGTGCGGACCCATGGGCTCCGCCTGCAGCCCGAACATGTGGCAGGCGGCGAGGCGGCCCTGCTCGCTGGAGGTGGCGGCGAGGGACGGGTAGCCGATCACGTCCCCCGCCGCGAAGATGTGGGGGACGTCGGTGCGGAACTGGCGGTCCACCTTGAGCCGCCCGCGGTCGTCGGCGCTGATGCCCACCGCCTCGAGGTTGAGGTCGTCGGTGGCTCCGATGCGCCCCACCGAGAAGAGCACGAGGTCGGCCACGAGGTGCTTCCCCGACTCGAGCTGGATCACCCCGCGCCGGGGCGGGCCGTCGCTGATGTCGATCGACTCGACACCGTCCCCGCAGCGGAAGGTCACGTCGCGCTTGCGCATCTGGTGGATCAGCTCGTCCACGATCTCGTAGTCGACGAACTCCAGCGGGCGCGGGCGCTTGTCCACCACCGTGACCTGGACGCCGAGGGCGGCGAACATCGACGCGTACTCGATGCCGATGACCCCGCCCCCCACGACCACCATCGTGCGGGGCAGCTTCTCGAGCTCGAGGAGGCTGTCGGAGAGGATGAGCGTCTGCCCGTCCGGCCGCACGTTCGGGGGCTCGGAGGGCCGCGTCCCCACCGCGATGAGGATGTGCTCGCCGCTGATCGTGCGCCGGGCGGAATCGGTCTCGACGCCCAGCACGTGGGGGCCTAGGAAGGAGGCCCGCCCCCGCACGAGGTCGATCCCGTTCCGCGTGAGCTGGTCCTGGACCACGTCCTCCTCCCGGCGGATCACCTGGGCGACCCGGCGAAGGAGCTGCTCCATGGTCGGCCGCGTGCGGGGAGGGGCCCCCTCCGGTCCGTTCTCGTTGCCGCGGGCGCTGAAGGCGCGCACCGCCTCCCGGAACGTCTTGGACGGGATCGTGCCCGTCTCGATGCACACGCCCCCCACGCAGCGCTGTTTCTCCAGCACCACCACCCGCTTGCCCAGCTTGGCCGCCTGGACGGCGGCGCGCTGTCCGGCGGGGCCGCTTCCGATGCAGACGAGGTCATATTCGAACTCGGCGGTCATGATGGACGCGCGGCCGGCCCCCGCCCTCTGCGCCGGTCTTCGCGCCTCAATGATCGCCTTCGGGGGTCGGGAACCTGCGGACGCGGCGCACGCGTCCCGGCCGCGCCTCCAGGATCTGCTTGGGAAGTGGCTCCACCCAGAAGGTCTGCCCGGGGTACATCCGGCCGTAGACCTCGACGATGCTCTCCGCGCGCTCGCGAGCCCACGGACCGGACGAGCCCTCCGTGCCGTCCGCATGCCTCCAGGCGATGACGTAATCGGCCGCGTCCGAGTCTGGGCCGGCGGCGCTCGGGGATTTGGCCTTCTCGACCATGGGCCCTCCTCGGGTCGGCGGAGCATACCGGAGAAGCGATCCCTCTGACCAGCACAAAAGACCCGGCGACGGCGCGTGAGCGCGTCACGGTATTCTCGCCGGTTCGTCACGAAAAGGGCGGCATCCGCCCGCTACGCTCGGCGCGAAGCGGCAGGAGGCACCGATGCGAGCTGGCCCGGGCTTTGCCCTTGCGGAGTCCGAAGAGCCTGACGACGACGACGTGGACGACTCCCTGCTCGGCGACGACGAAGATGACGACGTCCCCGAGGAAGACGATGCCTAGCCGAAACAGACGGAGCGCCACGACCTGATCGCGCGTTCGTCATCGGCCTGACATCCCGAGCGCCTACGTTCCAGTGGTGGGTGAGCTCCGGGGACGGATCTCGTTGTTGCTGCTCGCCATTGCCCTGGCCGTACCCCTCGCCGGCCTGCGCGGGCCCGGGGGGATGCCGCTCCTCCTGATATCGATCGACGGGCTCCGGCCGCGGGACGTGCTCGAAGCCGAGCGATCGGGTCTGCGCGTGCCGAACCTGCGTCGGCTCGTCGCGGAGGGGGCGCACGCGACGGTCACCAGCGTCGTGCCTTCCGTGACCTATCCCGGCCACACCACCCTCGTGACCGGGGTGTCGCCCGCGCGTCACGGCATCGTGCAGAACAAGCCCTTCGACCCGCTCGGCCGCAACGCCGACGGCTGGTACTGGTACGCGGAGGACATCCGCGCGACCACGCTCTGGGACGCCGCGGCGCAGGCGGGCTTCACGACCGGAGCCGTGGACTGGCCGGTCACCGTGGGCGCGAACATCACCTTCGAGATCGCCCAGTACTGGCGCGTCCACGAGCCCGGCCTCGCCGACGGGGCGCAGCTCACCCGGGCCCTGTCGACCAAGGGGCTGCTCGCCGAGGCGGAGCGGGCGATCGGTCCCTATCCCCGCGGCTACTCCTGCTCCATCGAGGACGACGAGCGGCGCGCGGCCTTCAGCGTCTACGTGCTCCAGACGAAGCGCCCGCGGCTGCACCTCGCCTACTTCTCCGCGCTCGACGAGATCCAGCACCGAAGCGGGCCCGGTACCCCGCCCGCGCGAGACACGCTCGAGCGCATCGACGCGCTCGTCGCGCGCTTGCGGTCGGCCGCTTCCGAGAGGGCCGCGATCGCCGTGGTCTCCGATCACGGCTTCACGCGGACCGACCGGGAGCTGGACTTGAACCAGGCCCTGCACAACGCCGGCCTGCTCCAGCTCGACCGGGCGGGAGGGGTGCGCGGCTGGCGCGCCGCCGCCTGGGGCCAGGGCGGCTCCGCGGCCATCGTCCTTCGCGACACTCACGATGCTCCCGCGCGCGACCGCGTGCGCCGGCTGCTCGACGGGCTGGCCGCCGCGCCGCATTCGCCGATCGATCGGGTCGAGGAGCTCGCGCCGCAAACCACGCCGGGCGGCTCCCCCGGCCCGGCGTTCTCGGTCTTCCTCGGACTCGACACCCGCCTCGTCGACCATCGACAAGGCTTCGTCCTTCGCCGGGCGGAGTCGGCGGGCGACCACGGCCATGACCCGCGTCATCCCGAGATGGACGCAACCTTCCTGGTCGCGGGACCGAACGTGCCCGCGGGGCGCGACCTGGGACGTATCGACATGCGCGACGTGGCGCCCACGCTGGCCGGGCTGTTGGGTGTGCGGCTTCCCGGGGCCGAGGGGCGGGACCGGCTCGGTCCCCCGCTCAGTTTCTCTCGGGGAGGTCGGGCACGGGGTCGAGGGGCCCCGTGGCCGATGCCGGCGGCGTCCCGGTGGGAGGCCGCGCCGGCGGGGCGCGACGGGCGCGCCGCCGCCGGGCGGCTCGAGAGATGGCGAGACGTCGCAGAGGACGCGTTCTTAGGACCAACCTGGTCCAGAATGTATTACCCGGCCATGACAGGCGCGTGGCATCGCGCACCGGGTCCTATGACCTCCCGGTTTCCGCTGAAAGCGGTCTCCGCGAAAGCGGTCTCGCACCAACGTTAACCCTGCGGTCACACCGCCGTCACGTCCGCGTCATCGACCCCCCATAGCTTGAGCGTCGGTCTTCAACGCCAGATCCAAGGAGGATCAACCGTGAAATCGATCAGGTGTGCGTTCGTCGCCGTGGCCACGGTTCTCGTCGTCGGCGCCGCCTCGAGCGCCTGGGCCCAGATGTTCTATCGCGAGGTCGAGAAGAACGGCCGGATCTACGTCTTCTCGATCGGGCAGAGATACGAGGCCTTCGAGAAGAGCGGGGGCGCGGAGATCGGTGTCGCCATCACGCGCCTCGGCTATGGCCCCAACGGGGAGACGGTCGTCTTCGACTCCGAGGACGCCATCAACCTCTACAACTTCAAGCACAACCTGCCCGGGGAGGTCTTCGCCAAGCCCAAGGAAGCGCCCAAGCCGAGAGAGGAGTCCTTCGTCAAGGTCGGGATGACGATCTTCGCCGACTACACCTATCAGGACGCGCCCATGGTCCTGGACTCCGACAAGAACAGCATCCACTTCAGCACGTTCGAGGTGCGCCGGGCGTACATCAACGTGACCGGCAACATCTCCGACTGGGTCAGCTACCGGGTGACCCCGGATATCACCGCCCGCCTCACCACCGCCGCCGTCACCACCAACCTCCCGACGGGGTCGACCGTGACCGCGAGCACGAGCATGGACGGAAGCCTCGTCTATCGGCTGAAGTATGCCTTTGGTCAGGTGAACTTCGACAAGCTCACCACTCATGGCAGCTGGTTCCGCTTCGGCCAGCAGCAGACGCCATTCGTGGACTTCATGGAAGGCATCTACCGCTACCGCTTCCAGGGGACGATCTTCGAGGAACGCGAGGGATTCCTGAGCTCCTCGGACGTGGGTGCCTCCGGTCGATGGGTCTTCCCGAAGGACTACGGGGACGTTCACCTCGGCTACTACAACGGCGACACGTACTCGCGCGCCGAGACCAACGACCAGAAGGCTTTTCAGATTCGCGGCACGTTGCGGCCCCTCCCCAGGTCGAAGGCTCTCAAAGGGCTCCGCGCCACCGTCTTCTACGACCATGACTCGCCGCTTCGGAACGGGGAACGCGACCGGACGGTCGTGGCCGTTACTTTCGAGCACAAGTACCTGAACCTGGGCTACGACTACAACTGGGACACGGACAAGGCGGGTCCCACGAAGGCCGAGGTCAAGGGTGAGGGCTGGACCCTCTGGGGCACGCCCCGGACGAGCTTTGGTCTCGAAGCACTGATCCGCTACGACCACTTGAAGCCCAACACCAATGCCGCGAGCCTGCCCCTCGCGAACGCGGTGAAGACCCGGTTCATCGTTGGTCCGGCCTACTGGCTCCCCAAGGTCAAAGGCCCCCTCGCGGCCGCCATACTCGTGGACTACGAGGAGGTGACGTACGACCTGCTGCTGGCCAGGCCGAAGGAGAAGCGGTTCGAGATCAAGACCCTCTTCAATTTCTGAGGCGTCCCGCTGAATTAACACGAAATTAACCCAGGCGAAACGCCCGCTTCCCACCAGGCTGCCAGTCTTGGTGAGAAGCGGGCTCGCCGATCAATCAGGAGAGGAAGTCACTCATGAAGCGTCTCGTCAGTGGAATGGCGGTCCTGGGGCTCGGCCTCACATTCGCGTACGCGCAGGTCAGGGTCGATTCTTCGATCGCGGGCTACCAGAAGGTCTCCGGCGTCTCCGGCAACATCAACAGCGTCGGCTCCGACACCATGAACAACATGATGGCGCTCTGGGGCGAGACCTTCCAGAAGCTCTACCCCAACGTCAAGATCCAGATCGAGGGCAAGGGCAGCTCGACTGCGCCCCCGGCCCTGATCGCGGGAACCTCCCAGTTCGGCCCCATGTCCCGGGCCATGAAGTCGACCGAGATCGACCAGTTCGAGCAGAAGTACGGCTACAAGCCCACACAGATCCGCACGTCCTACGACGCCCTCGCGGTCTGGGTCAACAAGGACAACCCCCTCGAGAAGCTGACCCTCGCGCAGGTAGACGCGGTCTTCTCGAAGACCCGCAAGCGGGGCTACAAGGCCGATGTGAAGACCTGGGGCCAGCTCGGCCTCACCGGCGACTGGGCCAACCGCCCGATCAGCCTCTACGGCCGCAACTCCGCCTCCGGGACCTACGGCTTCTTCAAGGAGCACACGCTCCAGACCGGCGACTACAAGGACACCGTGAAGGAGCAGCCCGGCTCGGCGTCGGTGGTGCAGGGAGTCACCGAGGACCGCTTCGGCATGGGCTACAGCGGAATCGGCTACAAGACGTCAGGGGTCAAGGCGGTGAAGCTCGCCGAGAAGGAAGGCAGCGAGTACTTCGACGGTGCCTACGACAACGTCACGAGCGGCAAGTACCCGCTCTCGCGGTTCCTCTACATCTACATCAACCGGGCCCCCGGCAAGCCCCTCGATCCCCTGGTCAAGGAGTTCGTCAAGCTCATCCTCAGCAAGGAAGGCCAGGAAGTGGTGGTGAAGGACGGGTACCTGCCCTTGACCCCCGACATCGTGAAGCAGGAGCTGGCCAAGGTCGAGTAGTGGTGCTCTCGGCGGAGGGTGGGGCGGTTCGCCGCCCCGCCTTCCCAAGCGAGCCCTGATCCCGAGGAAGGACCACAAACATGGTCACTGCCGCTCCTGCCGCTCCCACGGAACCCGCCGCCTCGAGCGTCAGGGAGCGAGTCCAGGCTTCCACGGCGCGGATCGCGCGGGTCAAGCTGATCGACCGGCTCGCCACGGGTACGATCACGATGGGCGGCCTCTTCATCATCGTGGCCGTGTTCTTCATCTTCCTCTTCATCCTCGGCCAGACCCTGCCCCTGTTTCGGCCCGCGCAGGGGAGGGAGGTGGGGGCGTTCGCGCTGGCGCCGGTGCCGGGCCGGGCGGAAGGCGGCAAGCCGCTGGTGGTCGGAGTCGACGAGTACCAGATGTACCTCTACGAGCTGCTCCCCGACGGACGGTTCGTGTTCTTCAAGCTGGCCGACGGCTCGCTGGCGAGGGAGATCCCCGTCGCGTCCCTGGCCGGGGCCACCGTGGTCGTCGCCTCGCGCAGCCTCACTGGCGACTACGTGGGCGCGGGCACCGCCGACGGCCGGGTGGTCCTCGCCCAGGTCCGGTTCCGGCCCCGGTACGAGGACCAGAAGCTCGTGGACCTGGACCTGGACGTGCGCGAAAGAGGCGCCTACGAAGTCGATCCAGACCGGCGCCCGGTGCGCGAGGTCAGCTACGTCGAGAACGAAGGCCGCAAGGCGATGGCGGCGATCGTCGGCCACGACTCGATCGCCGTGGTGCGGGTGGACGAGAACGACGAGGAGAAGCGCGAGACCCTGCAGGCGGACGGGGAGGAGGTCACGCACGCGCGCCTCTCGCGCACCGAAGGTCTCGCGGCCTCCACCGGGAAGGGCAACCTTCACTACTGGGAGCTGGGTCGGGAGTTCCGCAAGATCGAGGTTCAGCACGCCTCCGATCAGCCCATCACCGCGATGGAATATGCCCTCGGGGGCAACTCACTCCTGGTGGGCGACGACAACGGTGGCCTCAGCGCCTGGTTCCGGGTGCGCCAGCGCGACGAGGACACCGACCTGAGCCTCGTGCGCGCTCACACCTTCCCCCCCCAGCAGGCACGAATCGAAGCCATCGGCCGTTCCACCCGCGACAAGAGCTTCGTCACCGCGGGGGCCGACGGATCCCTCGTCCTGCGCTACGTCACGTCGGAGCGCACGCTCCTCACCTTCCCGGGCAAGGGGTCGGCCATGGACTCCGTGCTCATCACCCCGAAGAGCGACGGCATGATCTCCCAGTCGGCCGACGGCAAGCTGCTGCGCTTCGAGATCAGCAACCCGCATCCCGAGGTCTCGTGGCGGGCGCTCTTCGGCAAGGTCTGGTACGAGGGATACGCGAAGCCGCAGTACGTCTGGCAGTCTACGGGGGCCACCGACGACTTCGAGGCCAAGATGAGCCTCGTGCCGCTCATTTTCGGGACGATCAAGGGCACGCTCTACGCCCTCCTCTTCGCCGTGCCCCTGGCCATCATGGGCGCGCTCTACACCTCGCAATTCATGCACCCGAGCGTCAAGGGCAGGGTCAAGCCCACCGTCGAGATCATGGCCGCGCTTCCGAGCGTGGTGGTGGGCTTCATCGCCGGCCTCTGGCTCGCGGGACGAGTGGAACGCAACGTCGTGCCCGTGCTCCTCATGATGGTGTTCATGCCCCTATTCGGGACGGTCGGCTTCCTGCTCTGGGACCGCATACCCCGGGCGATCAGCAGCCGATTGCGTCCAGGCATGGAGGTGGCGCTCATCATCCCCCTGCTTCTTCTGGGGGGCCTGGTCGCCTACGGAATCGGGCCGGCGGTGACGGCGGGCTTCTTCAAGGGTGACTTCCAGCTCTGGCTGAAGCAGGCCCTCGACCTCGTCTACGACCAGCGCAACTGCCTCGTCGTGGGCATCGCCATGGGCTTCGCGGTCATCCCGATCATCTTCACGATCGCGGAAGACGCGTTCACGAGCGTACCCCAGCACCTCACGGCGGCGAGCCTGGCCCTGGGGGCCAGCCGCTGGCAGACCGCCATCGGAGTGGTGCTCCCCACCGCGAGCCCCGGCATCTTTTCGGCAGTCATGATCGGCTTCGGGCGCGCGGTGGGGGAGACCATGATCGTGCTCATGGCCACGGGCAACACCCCGGTCCTCGACTGGTCGATCTTCAACGGCATGCGCACCCTCTCCGCGAACATCGCGGTGGAGGTTCCGGAGGCGCCCAACGGCGGCACTCTCTACCGCACCCTGTTCCTGGCCGGCCTCGTCCTCTTCATGATGACCTTCGTCGTCAACACCGTCGCGGAGGTGGTGCGCCAGCGCCTCCGGGAGCGCTACCGGGCGATCTGATGACCCCCCTGCTCAAGTCCTTCCGGCGCGGCGAGCCCATGATCTGGCTCACGGGGAGCGCCCTCGGTATCTGCATCCTGATGATCGCCGGCCTCATCGGGGTGATCCTCACGAATGGGCTCTCCTCTTTCTGGCCGCGGCCACTCGAGCAGTTCACGCTGAAAGACGGCGCGGTCTTCCTGGGAGAAGTAGTGAGACGCGAGGCCATCCCCGAGCCCGGCCACCCCGAGCTCCCCGTGAAACACCGAATCCAGCTCCGGGTGGGGAACCGCGACCTCCTCGGCTTCGACTTCAAGTGGATCGACGAGGACGACATCGCGAAGCGCGAGCTCCCCCAGGGCGTCTACTTCGTCGAGCGGCGCGAGTACGGGCCGCTGCTCGGGACCCCGGTCCTCCTCAAGGACGGCGACAAGGTGCGGGCCCAGGGGGCGGGGGCGGTGGGCGAGGCCCTTCCCGCCCTCGTCGACAAGGCGAGAAGCGACCGCGCTGCGATCCAGAAGATCGAGAAGGGGCAGATCGGGGACATCAACTACGAGATCGAGCGCGACCGCCTCCGGCTGCGAAAGCTCGACTACCAGAAGAAGCAGGACCCCTCGCGCGACCAGGCGGGGGCCCGGGCGGAGATCGACACCCACACGAAGGAGCAGAAGGCGCTCTACGCGAAGGCCCAGGAGGAGCTCGCCAAGGTAGTGGACCGCGCATCCTCCACCTCCGTGGTCTTCAAGGCCGCGGAGGAAGGCAAGGAGAAAGAGCTGCGCACCCTCGACCTCTACCGCGCCTACCCCGCCAATGATCTCTCCTGGGTCGGCCGGGCCGCGGTCTACACGTCACGTCTCTGGGAGTTCGTGAGCGCCGACCCCCGCGAGTCCAACACCGAGGGCGGCATCTTCCCCGCGATCTTCGGGACGGTGATGATGGTCTTCATCATGACCCTCATCGTGGTGCCCCTGGGCGTTGTCGCCGCCCTCTACCTTCGCGAGTACGCCAAGCAGGGCGCGCTCGTCCGAATCGTGCGCATCGCGGTCAACAACCTCGCCGGCGTACCCTCCATCGTCTTCGGCGTGTTCGGCCTGGGCTTCTTCGTCTACTTCGTGGGGGGTGGGATCGACCGCATCTTCTTCCCCGAGGCCCTGCCCACGCCCACGTTCGGGACGGGGGGAATCCTCTGGGCGTCGCTGACCCTCGCCCTCCTCACCGTCCCCGTCGTGATCGTGGCCTCGGAGGAGGCCCTCGCCGCGGTCCCGCGGTCCATGAGGGAAGCCTCCCTGGCCATGGGGGCCACCAAGTTCCAGACCATCCTGCGCGTGGTCCTGCCCGCGGCGGCCCCCGGCATCCTCACCGGGCTCATCCTCGCCATGGCCCGCGGCGCCGGAGAGGTGGCCCCTCTCATGCTCACCGGCGTCGTGAAGCTCGCCCCCGAGCTTCCCCTGGACGGCTTCTTCCCCTTCTTCCATCTCGACCGGAAGTTCATGCACCTCGGCTTCCACATCTACGACGTGGGCTTCCAGAGCCCGAACGTGGAGGCGGCCATGCCCATGGTCTACACCACCACCATCTTCCTGCTCCTCATCGTGGTCGCCCTCAACTTCACCGCCATCATCGTGCGCAACCGGCTGCGCGAGAAGTACAAGACCGGCGCGTTCTGAGAAAGACTATGCCCATGACCCAGGAAGCCAACGCCGCCGCCCGCGATACCGGCCTTCGCATCAAGACGGAGGTCAAGGCCCAGGACGCCGCCGCCGTCGAGATCCGGGAGCCCGACATCGTGGTGAAGGACCTGAACCTCAGCTACGGGGAGAACCACGTCCTCCACGACATCACGATGGACATGGAGGACCGACGGGTCACCGCCCTCATCGGGCCCTCCGGATGCGGGAAGTCGACGCTCCTGCGCTGCATCAACCGCATGAACGATCTCATCGACGACGTGAAGATCTGGGGGACGCTGCGCGTGAAGCATCTCGACATCAACGCCGCCACCACGGACGTGATCGAGGTGCGGCGCCGGGTGGGGATGGTCTTCCAGAAGTCGAACCCGTTCCCCAAGTCGATCTACGAGAACGTGATCTACGGCCTGCGCATCGCCGGGATCAACGACAAGGCGACACTCGACGAGGCCTGCGAGAAGAGCCTGCGGGGGGCGGCCCTCTGGGAAGAGGTGAAGGACCGGCTCCAGGAGAGCGGCCTCGGATTGTCGGGAGGGCAGATGCAGCGCCTCTGCATCGCCCGCGCCATCGCGGTGGAGCCGGAGATCGTGCTCATGGACGAGCCCTGCTCCGCCCTCGATCCCATCGCGACCCTGAAGATCGAGGAGCTGATCTACCAACTCAAGGAGAGGTACACGATCGTCATCGTTACCCACAACCTCCAGCAGGCCGCCCGGGTCTCGGACCGGACCGCCTTCTTCTGGCTGGGTCGGCTCGTGGAGTACGGGCTCACGGCGGACATGTTCACCCGGCCCAAGGACAAGTTGACGGAAGACTACATAACGGGCCGATTTGGATAGAAGGGTGCAGAGGATGGCAATCCGCAATGCTTGCTGCAATGGGTGATCCGCAATGAGCAAGTCCGAAAGATAGGTAGCTTTTTCATGGAACGTCATCACTTCGAAGAAGAGCTGCAAGCGCTCAAGAACCGGCTGCTCACGATGGGCGCGCTCGTGGAGGAGCGCGCCCACCAGGCGGTCAAGGCCCTGATCAACCGGAGCCAGGAAGCGGCGGAGCACATCATCGCCTCCGACAAAGAGGTCAACGACCTTCAGATCGACATCGACGACCGCTGCCTGAAGCTGCTCGCCACCCAGACTCCCCTCGCCAGCGACCTCCGGCTCATCACCTCCGCCATGAAGATCAACTCCGACCTCGAGCGGATCGGGGACCAGGCCGTCAACATCGCGGAGAACGTGCTCAAGCTGCTGCCCCAACCGCCGCTCAAGCCCCTCATCGACATCCCGCGCATGGCGGAGATCGCCCAGCAGATGACGCGGGACGCCCTCGACTCCTTCGTGCGCCGAGACGTCGCCCTCGCCCGGGAGGTCCTGAGGCGCGACGACGAGGTGGACAACCTGAAGGACCAGGTCTTCCGCGAGCTCCTCACCTACATGATGGCGGACCCCGGCACCATCCAGAGGGCCCTCGCCCTCATCCTCATCAGCCGGAACCTGGAGCGGATCGCCGACCATGCCACCAACATCGCGGAGGACGTGATCTTCCTGGTCGAGGCGAAGGACGTGCGGCACCACCATCAGGAAGCGGAGGCGAAATGAAGGCCGATCGCGCGGTCGCTCGAAACCTGGCTCCCTCGCCGGACAGTCGGCGGCGGGTGGTCCTGATCGAGGACGACCATGACATCGCGGAAGCCATCGGCTACCAGCTGGAGAAGGTGGGCTTGCTGGTCAAGGTGGCGAAGACGGGGGAGGAGGGGCTGGAGGCAGTGCGCCGGGGGGCCGACCTCGTGCTCCTCGACCTGAACCTGCCGGGCATGGACGGGCTCGAGGTGTGCCGGCTCCTGCGCAAGCAGCCCACTACCGCCCACGTCCCCATCATCATTGTGTCCGCGCGCGCGGACGAGGTGGATCGCGTGCTCGGCCTGGAGATGGGGGCCGACGACTACATGGTCAAGCCGTTCAGCTTGAAGGAGCTGGCCGCCCGCTGCAAGGTCGCCCTGCGTCGCCTGGGGGGCGGAGGGGAGGCCCCCCAGGGCTACCGCGACGAGAACTTCGAGGTGGAGTTCGACTCGTACATCGTGCGCTACCAGGGCCAGGAGATCCGGCTCACCCACAAGGAGTTCGAGCTCTTCCGCTACATGGTGGAGCGCGCGGGGCGCGTGCTCACCCGCGAACGGCTGCTCGAGCGCGTCTGGGGCTACGAGAGCGACGTGGAGACGCGGAGCATCGACGCCCACATCCGCCGGCTCCGGGTGAAGCTGGGTCCCGCCCGCGACCACATCGAGACCGTGGTCGGCCTGGGCTACCGCTTCATCAAGTGAGAGGCGGGGGACGAGGCCCTCGGCCGGTCCGAGAGCCCCGCCCTCCAGGTCAGAAGTTCAGCTTGACCCCCACCTGCACCTGCCGCTGCTGGTATCCACTCGTACCTACGAACGGGTCGGGGATCGGCGCCGCAGGCTCGCCCAGCAGGTTCGTCGTCACCACCCGGTTCACGGCGGACACGTTGATGGTGCAGGTGGCGTAGGTGCTCGGATCCGAGCAGCCGACGTTGAATACGTTCTTGGCCTCCACGAACAGCTCGGCCCGGAAGCGCGCGGTCAAGGGGATGAAGCGGGAGTAGCGCAAGTCCACGTTGAAGACCTGGCCGAAGCGCCCCGTGTTGCGGTCGATGAAGAGCGGGCGGTCGTTGGTGTTGCCGTCCAGGTTGAGGTCCTGGTTGGAGCGGATGTTGAAGGGCAGGCCGCTGTTCCACGTGACCACGAGCCCGAGCTGGTTGTTGTCGGCGAGCCTGTCCCAGAAGCTGGAGCCGCTCACCCGGGGCGCGAGAAGGGTGCTCATCACGAAGGTGTGGGTCTGGTTGAAGGGCACCGTTCCCTTGTCGCGCTCCTGGTTCGAGGGATCGGAGAGCCGGTCGTCGCCGCTGCCCACGACGTAGGTGCCGGTGAGGGGCGCGTCGTCCTCGCCCTTGGCCCAGGTGTAGCTGGCCTGCACCTGGACGCCGTGGCTCATCCGCTTGTTGAGCATCAGCGTGAACGCGTTGTAGCTGCCCTCACCCGTGGACGACAGCGTGTCGATGTGGTTGAAGGCGGGGTTCACGCGCGTCCCCGAGTTGACCGCGGTGGAGTAGATGGGCCGCCCGTCCGCGAGGGTGCGCCCGCTGGGGATGAGGTTGGTGTCGATCAGCACCGGCATGCTGCGGCCGGTGGAGTTCACGTAGCCCACGGAAACCGCGAGGTCGTTGCCGAGCGCGCGCTCGATCTGGACGTTGGTCATGAGCGCCCACTGCGAGTCGAAGTCGGCCGCGACCGCATTGATGCTCTGCAAGGGCAGGGTGAAGCTGGACAGGGTGGCCGGGAACGCAGGAGCCCCGGCCGTCGTCGGGTTCACGGTGGCGGTGAAGCTCTTGGGGTCGCCGTTCCTGAGGATCGCGTCCTCGTAGAGGTTCAGGAGCGGCGGCTCGTACATGATCCCGGTGGAGGCGCGCACCACCGTCTTCGAGTCCTTGTCCACGCTCCAGGAGAAACCCACGCGGGGGGCGAAGTTGTTCTTGTCCACCTTGAAGGACTGCGAGAGCGGGTTGGCCGGGAAGGGCCGGGCGTCGGGCACGTTGAAGAGGTCGTAGCGGATCCCGAAGAGCAGCTTGAAGCCGGCGCTGACGCGGAAGTCGTCCTGGACGAAGAACCCGTGGAAGCCCGAGTTGTAGCTGACGCTGGGATCGCCGAGGTCCTGCTGGAACGTGGTGTAGGAGCGGGGGTTCGTTCCGTTCTTGGCCGCGAGGTAGGCGTCCACACTCGGGAAGGTGTAGATCTGCCGCAGGGTGTTGACCCGGTCGTCGGCCACGAACTGGAGGTCGAAGCCCGCCTTGAAGCTGTGCCGTCCCCGCATCCAGGTGAAGTTGTCCAGGACCTGCCAGATCTTCTGGTTGAAGTCGAAGCCCGCGCTCTGGGTTCCATCGAGGGGGCAGCCGAAGGCGGCGATGCCGCTCACCAGGATCGCGGGACAGGTGCCCGCGTTCGCGCTCGTGGTGCGGAACTGGTGCCGTCGCGCGAACTGCACGCGCAGCTCGTTCAGGCGGCTCGTGCCGAACGAAGAGATGAGCTGGACGGACGCCGAGTCCATCCGATCGTTGAAGTCGGTGGCCCGGTCCACCGTGTTCAGCCCCCCGTCGATGTTGTAGGGCGACTGGTTCTTGAAGAAGAAGTAGCGGGCGGAGAGCTTGTGCTCGGGCGAGAGCTGGTAGTCCGTCTTGGCGATCGCGAAGTTGACGTGCTGCTCGGTGGGGATGACGCCGTCCGCGGGGATGGCGGTCGCGGAGAGGCCGAGGCGCTGGGCGTTGTTGATCGCGCTCTGCTGGATCACCTTCTGGGCGGTCCGCAGGTCCTGGTTCACGTACTCGTAGCCCCCGTAGTAGTGCCACTTCCCGGGGATGATGGGGCCGCCCAGCGTCGCCGTGATGTTGTCGATGTTGTTGTCGGGCTTGCGGGCAGCGGGGGAGAGGAAGAACGGGCGCTCGTTCATCCCCGCGCGGCGGTAGCGGTACGTCGCGTAGCCGTGGACGTCGTTGGTCCCGGACGGGGTGACCGCGTTGTAGACCATGCCCGTGGTCTGGCCGAACTCGGGAGCGAAGCCCGAGGTGATGACCTTGACCTCCCGCACCACCACCTCCGAGATGGGGAGCATGCGCAGGCCCGCCCTGTCTTTCTGGGTGTTGGTGTTGCCGTCGATCTGGTAGTTCGTGTGCATCTGGGTGCCGTTGGCGTTGATGCGCGGCACCCCGAACTCGTTGTTCTCGTAGCCGGTGACGTTGGCCTGCAGGAAGGCGAAGTTGTAGGGGTTGCGCGAGACGAGGGGCAGGTTCTTGAGCTCGGATTCGGAGATCGTGCGCCCGAGGTCGATCTTGCCGGGCTGGGCCACCGGGAGCTCGGCCGTGACCGTCACCGTCTCCCCCTGTACGCCCACCTCGAGGGCGAAGTTCAACACCGCGGTCTGGCCGGCGGAAAGCGTGATCCCGGTCCGCTCCGCGGCCTTGAAGCCGGGAAGCTCCACCCGCACCTTGTAGGTGCCCAGGGGGAGGAGGGGGGCCCGGAACTCGCCGTCGGAGCCGCTGGTCAAGGTACGCTCGGCGCCGACGTCGACGTTGGTCACGGTTACGGTCACGCCCGACAGCACCGCCCCCGTGGTGTCTTTGACCACTCCTTCGATCGTTCCGTTGATGGCGGTGGACTGGGCCCTGGCCAGCGGGGCCAGGGCAGTGAGGAAGAGAGCCAGAGCGGCCAGACGAACACGCATGTCGTGCCTCCCGGACGTTGATTGGGGATGGGTTGTACGAGGGACAGCCACGCTCCCCGCGAGAATTGCCCCCGATTGCGGGAGTATGGTCACATCGTCGGGACGTCGTCAAGAGCGATGCGGCCCCCGCGTCATTCCTGGCGGGTGAACTCGAACGCCCGGTGCCACATGAGCCGGCTGATCCGCCATTCCCCGTCGCCTCCCCGTTCCAGCAGCATCAGGTAGGGGCCGTCCACGAGCTCATCGCGGCCGCCGCTGCGGGAGATCATCCGGCCCCGGTTGTGGCCCCGCACGAAGGCGAGCGATCCACTCGCGCAGACCTCGTCCACGCGAGAAACCAGCTCGGGAGTGAAGCGGCCGAACATCGCTTCGTAACGGGGTCGGATCAGGGGCTTCCCGACCACCGGGGGCTCTCCCGGAGGAAGAAGCACGGCGTCCGGCGCGTAGAACGCGAGCACCCGGTCGAGGGCCCGCGCGTTGTCGGCCTCGATGATCCCCGTCGCCACCGCCGTGACCTGCCGGACGGACGAGGCTTCCCCGGGGCAAGCCGGCGCGGGGGCACCGACGGTCGGGAGCGCGAGCAGGAGAAGCGCCGTGAGCATCTTCTCCTCCTACTCGACCAGCTTCGCGATCGAGGCCAGGCACTCCTCCCAGCCCTTGGCGTGGTCGTTGCGCGAAGCCTCGCTCGGGAACCCCGTCTGCGTGAGGACGACCTCGGTGCGTCCCCCCCGGTCGAGGAACTCCACGGTGATGAGGCTCTGGCCCGACTCTCCCCGGTCGGGATCGTTCTGCCACTCCCAGGTGAAGACGAGCTTCTCCGGGGGCTTCACCTCGCGGTAGGTCCCGTAGATCGTGTAGACCTTCTGTCCCACCGTGACCGTCCAGCGATAGCGGCCGCCCGGCCGCGCGTCGAGGTCCAGGGGCTCCGTCCACGCCGCCCCCGAAGGGGCGAACCAGACCCTCACCGCTTCCGGCGAGATCCAGGCCCGGAAGACCCTGTCCCGCGACGCCGCGAACGTGCGGGCCACCCGGAGCGCGGCCGGGGTTTTTTTCGTGCTTGCCATTCGTCCTCCTCGTCCCTCGTTTCGCGCAGATACCGGTCCAGCGCAAGGAAGCGCTCTTCCCAGAACTGCCGGTAGCGGCCGATCCAGTCGCGGGCCGCCCGCAGGGGCTTCGCCCGCAAGCGGCACCGGCGCACCCGGCCCTCCTTGCGTCCTTCCACGAGGCCGGCCCGCTCCAGGCAGTCCACGTGCTTGAGGACCGCGGGCAGCGACATCGCGAACGGGCGCGCGAGGTCGGAGACGGAGGCCTCCCCGAGGGAAAGACGCGCGAGGATGGCCCGCCGGGTGGTGTCGGCGAGGGCGGAGAAGGTCGCGTCGAGGGTGTTCACGTCAGTAAACCGAGTGGTTAAGTATTACCGCGAGCCCCAAGCCCTTGTCAAGGGAGAAGCGGTGGCGGGGGAGGGGCGACCTACCGCGGGCGGCGAGCGGCGGCGTGGGCGGCGAGGACGCGGTCCACGAAGAGGCCAGAGAGGCCGAGCGAGTTGCGGTAGTCGAGGGCGGCGGCGATCCGCTTCGGGGAGAGGAGTCGGCGCACCTCGGGATGCACGGCCACCGCGTCCCGGAAGGAAGTCCCGCGGGCGAGGGCGTCGCGGGAGAGGCCGAGCACGAGGGCGTGGGCGCGGTCGCGCCCGATCTTCGCGGCGAGCGCCATCATGACCGCTTCCGAGAGCACCACCCCCCCGCTGCGCTCCAGGTTGCGTAGCATGTTCGCGGGCTTGACCACGAGCGTGCGCAGCACGCGCTCGAGGAGCACGAGCTGGGCGCCGAGGAGCAGGCACACCTCGGGGGCGAAGGACCAGGCGGTCTCTCCCTGCCGGTGGTCGTCCTCCCACTCGCAGTGCACGTACTCCAGGGCGGGACCCATGCGCGCGCGCAGGAGGCGCGCGAGGAGGACGACGGAGCCGGAGGCGACCGGGTTCAGCTTGTGGGGCATGGCGGTGCTTCCCACCTTGCCCTCCATGAACTCCGTGGCCTCGTCCACGTCCGTCTGCTGCAGGTTGTAGACGTTCTGGGCGATCTTGCCCAGGGTCGCGGAGAGCATGCCCAGGAGCAGGAAGAACTCCGCGAAGCGGTCGCCCGCGGTCTTGCTGGGGACTCGGGGCACGCCCAGGCCCAGTCGCTTCATGAGCCGGGCCTGGACGCGCAAGCCGGGGCGGCCCAGGGCGGCCATCGTCCCCACCGCGCCCCCCAGCTCGCCGACGAGAACCCGCGGCCGACTGGCCACGAGGCGCTCCCTCTGCCGCATCACCTCGTCCAGCCACACCGCGCACTTGTAGCCGAAGGTCACGGGCAGCGCGTGCTGGCCGTGCGTGCGGCCGGCCATCACCGTGTCCCGGTGCCGCCGGGCGAGATCGTGGAGCGCCTTCTCGATCGCGTCGAGCGCGTCGAAGACCACCTCGTAGCTGTCGCGGATCTGGAGGGCGAGGCCGGTGTCGATGATGTTCTTGCTGGTGGTGCCCCAGTGGACGTACCGCGCCGCTTCCGGGGAGAGCCGGGCCCGGAGCGCGTCCACGAGGGGCATGACCGGGTTCCAGGTGCGGTCGAACTCGCGCCTCATGGCCCCGAGGTCGATCGTCCGCACCTGGGCCTTTCTCGCGATCTCGCGGGCGGCGGCCCGGGGGACGAGCCCCAGCTCCGCCTCCGCGAGGGCGAGCGCGGCCTCCACGTCCAGCCAGCGCTGGACCATCGCCCGGTCGTCCCAGATCGCCCGCATCGCGGGCGAGCCGTAGCGGTCCTTGAAGTAGAACGAGTCGAAGGCGCTCGCGGGCATGGGCTGCGATTCTATGTCAGCCCGATCGCTCGATCTCGGGCAGCAGCCGGTCCCGGATCTCGTCGCGTACGCGCCGGAAGACCGCCATACGCTCCTCAGCCCTGCTTGCGCGCCCGGAAGGTGAGGGAGTGGACCTTGCCCACGACGTCCTCGCGCCGGATCCCCACCCGGTCGAGCAGGGCCTGGATCTCGTCGGGCACGCCCCCGATGGCGGCGACGTAGTCGATGTCCTTCAGGACCTCGACCGCCCCGAGCCCCGCACCCTTCAGCAGGCCGAAGTACTCGCGTCGGTCGATCGCCCCGGAAACGCAGCCCACGTAGGCGTAGATGTCCTTCTCCAGCGCCTCGGGCAGGCGGCCGTCGAGCACGATGTCGGAGATCACGAGCCGTCCCCCCGGCTTCAGCACGCGGGCCACCTGGCGGAAGACCGCCGCTTTGTCGGGAACGAGGTTGACCACGCAGTTGCTGGTCACCGCATCCACGGTCGCGTCACCGAGGGGGAGCGACTCCAGCCGGCCCTCCCGGAACTCCACGTTGGCGTAGCCGCCCTTCTCCGCGTTCCGTCGCGCGCGGTCCAGCATGGCCGGCGTCATGTCCACGCCGATCACGCGGCCCGTCGGTCCCACCTTCTCCGCGGCGAGGAAGCAGTCGAGGCCGGGGCCGGAGCCCAGGTCGAGGACGGTCTCGCCCGGCTTCAGGTCCAGGAAGTCGAGGGGCGCCCCGCAGCCGAGGCCGAGGTTCGCCTCCTCGGGCACGCGGCCCAGGTCCTTCGAGCGATAGCCGATCTGCAGCGACAGGCCTCCGTCCGCTCCACAACAGGCCGTCGCCGCCTTCGGCCCGCAGCAGCCCGTCTCCGCCCCCTCCGCGATCTTCCCGTAGCGCTCGCGGACGCGGTCTACGAGGTCATCGGGGGAGGGTCCGCTCCCGGTCTTCATCTTCGTTCCTTCCTGCGGCCGAGCGTCTCCGCCGCAACATTCGGGCCCGCAACACGCGTGCCCCCGCTCCGGCCCGCTCTCACCGCCGGTCACAGCATTCGTTCCCATCGTCGTCCCTCCCCACGCAGGCCTTCTCCCGCGCGAAATCCTTCATGAGGTGCGTGAACGCCTCCGGGCAGCAGCGCTCCGTCGCCGCCTGCACCGAGCTCACGAGCTCCTGGAGCGCCTCGACCACCACCGCGCGCTTGGCGGGGGGGAGCCTCTCCAGCACCTCGGCCGCGAAGTCGATTCCCTGGCCCTCCACCCGCTGCGCCGCCCGCTGCCCGGCCGCGGTGAGCACTACGCGGCCCGCCCTCCCGTCTCCGGGATCGGCGATCCGGACGACGAGCCCCTCCTCCTCCAGGCGGGCGAGGTTGCGGGTCAGGGTGCTGGGCGTGATGCCGAGGCGCCGCCCCAGCGCCCCCAACCGCATCCGGGGCGTGGCCCGGAGCGCCTCCAGCGTCGCGGCCTGGGCCACGGTCAGGCCGCAGCACTCCACGTCGGCGCGCTCCGAGACCGAGAACCGACGCACGAGGGCCATGACCGCCGAGCGCATGCGCGCCGCATCTTCTTTGTTGTGGACGACCCGTTCCGCCACGCTCGCCTCCTACCCGGATATACTTGTATAGTACAACAAAGTTCCCCGGAATCAAGTCCGTCCGCATGGCTCGCCGCTGCTGTAGGATGGGCGCGCCGATGACCGGGGGGGACAAGGTCGCCGAAGTCCTGCAGAAGCAAGGGGTCCCGTTCCTCTTCACCCTCTGCGGCGGCCACATCTCGCCCATCCTCGTCTCGGCCAAGGCCCAGGGCATCCGCGTGGTGGACGTGCGCCACGAGGTGACCGCGGTCTTCGCCGCCGACGCCGTGGCGCGCCTCACCGGCGTGCCCGGCGTGGCCGCGGTCACCGCCGGTCCCGGGGCCACCAACACGATCACCGCGGTCAAGAACGCGCAGACTGGCCCAGTCCCCGGTGGTGCTGCTCGGGGGCGCCACCGCCACGCTGCTGCGCGGCCGGGGCTCCCTGCAGGACATCGACCAGATGGCGCTCATGCGGCCGCACGTGAAGTGGGCGACGCGGGTCGACGCGCGTGCGCGACCTCGTTCCCGCGCTCGAGGAGGCGTTCCGCGCTCGCGCGGGAGGCGTGCCCGGGCCCGTCTTCGTCGAGTGCCCGGTCGACCTGCTCTACCGGCCGAGGCGTCGTGCGCAGCTGGTACGGGGCGAAGACGGGGGCGAGGCGAGGGGCCTGCGCGGACGCGGCGGTCAGGGCTACATCCGCTGGCACCTCCGCCGGCTCTTCGGGGGCGTGGAGGCGACGTCGTCGCCCACGAGCCCGCTCCGGTGCCGCCCCCGCAGCCCGATCCGGCCCACGTCGGCCAACGGCCCGGCATGCTCGCGCCGCGCGGAGCGGCCGGTCCTCGTCCTCGGCAGCCAGGCCATCGCTGAGCACCGGCGAGGTCGCTGCCCTCGCCGCGGCCGTGGCATCGCTCGGCCTGCCCGTCTACCTCTCCGGGATGGCGCGCGGCCTCCTCGGCCCCGACCACCCGCTTGCAGCTCCGGCACAAGCGGAAGGAGGCGCTGCGCGAGGCCGACCTCGTGATCCTGGCCGGCACGCCCGTGCGACTTCCGGCTCGACTACGGCCGGCACATCTGAGCCGGCAAGCCGTCCTCGTCTCCGTGAACCGCAGCCGCGGGACCTCGACGAGGAACCGCCGGCCCACCCTCGGCGTCCTCGGCGCGCCCGAGCGCTTCCTGCGCGCGCTCGCGCGCGCTCGGCCCGCCGCGCGGTCATGGGCCGCCTGGCCGCCGTCGCTCCGCGCGCGCGACGAAGACCGCGAGAGCGGAGATCGACCCCAGGGCGCGAGCCGTCTCGGCGACACGGCCTGAACCCCCTGCGGCTCTGCCGCGCGATCGACAACGCCCTCGCCCCCGACAGCGTGATCGTGGCCGACGGCGGCGACTTCGTCGCGACCGCGTCCTACATCCTGCGCCCGCGCGGCCCGCTCTCCTGGCTCGATCCCGGCGTGTTCGGCACGCTCGGGGTCGGCGCCGGCTTCGCGCTCGGGCGCGAAGCTGGTGCGGCCCGAGGCCGACGTCTGGATCCTCTACGGGGACGGCTCCGTCGGCTACAGCCTGGCCGAGTTCGACACCTTCGTGCGCCACGGCCTCCCGTGATCGCGGTCGTCGGCAACGACGCGGGCTGGACGCAGATCGCGCGCGAGCAGGTCGAGATCCTGAAGGACGACGTGGGCACCGTCCTCGCGCCCACCGACTACGACCGCGTGGCCGAGGGCTTCGGCGCGGAGGGCCTCCGCATCGACGACGCCGAGCTGGCGGACGCGGTCCTCGCGCGACGGCGCAAGGCGATGGCCCGGGACGGCCACCCCGTCTTCGTCAACGCCCTCATCGGAAAGACCGACTTCCGCAAGGGCTCGATCTCGATGTGAGGGAGGCATGCCGCTGCGCTCTTGATCTACGGCGCGAACGGCTACACGGGCGCGCTCATCGGCCCGGCTGGCCGCGGCCCGGGGCGCGAAGCCGGTCCTCGCGGGTCGGAACCGCGCGGAGCTGGAGCGGCTCGCGAAGGAGCTGGGCCTCGAGTCCCGCGTCTTCGCCCTGGACGACCCGCGCGGCTCGACGCGGGCCTGGACGGCATGGCCGTCGTCCTGCACTGCGCGGGGCCCTTCTCGCGCACCTCGCGCCCGATGGCCGAGGCCTGCCTGCGCACGAGGACGCACTACCTCGACATCACCGGCGAGGCCGAGGTCTTCGAGTCGCTGGCCGCGCGCGACGCCGAGGCGAAAGCGGCCGGCGTCCTGCTCCTCCCCGGCGCCGGTTTCGACGTCGTCCCTTCGGACTGCCTCGCGGTCCACCTCAAGCGTCGCCTGCCCGCGGCCACCCGCCTCGTCCTCGGCTTCCAGGCCCTCGGCGGGCTCTCGCGGGGGACGGCCACGACCATGGTCGAGAACCTCCACCGGGGCGGCCTGGTGCGCCGGAGGGCGGGGTCCTGACGCCGGTGCCCGCGGCCTGGAAGACGCGCGTCATCGATTTCGGCCGCGGCCCGGTCACGGCCATGACCATCCCGCTGGGGGGACGTGTCGACGGCGTTCCACAGCACCGGCATCCCGGACATCGAGGTCTACATCGCCGCGCCCGCTCCGCGTCCGGGCGGCCGCGACGGCGAGCCGGTTCCTCGGGCCCGTCCTCGCCGCGGCGCCCGTGCAGGCGCTTCCTGAAGCGGCGCATCCGGGCCGGGCCGCCGGGTCCCAGCGACGCCGCGCGGGCGCGCGGGCAAGAGTCTGCTCTGGGGAGAGGCCGCGGACGACCGGGGCCAGCGCGTCTCCGCGCGGATGCAGACGCCCGAGGGCTACACCTTGACGGCGCTGTCCTCGCTCGCTCATCGCGCAGAAGGTGCTCGCGGGGCAACGCCCCCCCCGGGTTCCAGACCCCGGCGAAGGCCTACGGGCCCGACCTCGTCCTCGACCTCGAAGGCGTCGTGAGAACGGACGAGGCGTCAAAACGCTCCGGAGCGCGGCCTTGATCTCCGGCGGGGCCGCCCTCTTCCTGGGCGTCGCCTTCGCGGCCCCGCCCGGGGAGAGATAAGGTCCTCAGAGCAGATCCGGCTCCCGCACCACTACCCAAAAGGTTTCAAAGTTCGCTTGCTCGCGACCGCAGGATAGTAGGTGGTTTTCATGAGTAGCGTCGCCGCCGTAGCCATCATGGTAATAGCAACAAACGTCCCGTCCCATTTTTTTCGCGGCAACGAAAAGAAGATGAGAAGCGAAGCCGCACCGAAAACCGACAGACCCATCCAAAGTGGCAGCGAGGGGGTGAAAAAACTTTGGAGATCGTCCAAAGTGATAGGATTTCTTACTAGCGGAAAGAGGTGTTGAATCTGCGGACTGGTACTCCCCACTAGGAAAAATATTATTCTTCCTACAGTGACAAGGCTAACTGCGGCCAGGACATATGCCACTGCGGAGGCGAGCCAAGCATCAGTCGTGTTTTCTCTGTCAAGACTTTTCCACCACGCACCGAGGATCAGCGCAAAGGCCGGATAAAGGGGGAGGATGTACACGGCGCGTTTGCCTAAAGCCAAGCTAAAAAATAGAAAGACGCTAACCCACCAAACCAGCGGGAACATTAGATGGTCCTTAAATAACTCTTGGCGCCGACGATACAGAAAAAAAGCTAGCGCAGGGGAGAAAAAGCTCCAAGGCGCCTGGTTCAGAAAGAACATCGGAACAAAGTAATAGTAAGGCTGGTGACGCCCGTAATCGCCGGCGGCAGTGCCAAGACTTTCCTCGAGGATTTGCCGAGTAAAGAAAGCGAATCCTCCCTGTCGTATAGCCAACACGTACCAAGAGCAGGCGACCAAAAGAAAAAGGACGGCCCCAGAAATAGGGTGGACTTTTTTCAGAACAGGTAAAATCGCGCCGCAACCAAAGAAATACACAGACGGTCAGCAACGGCACAAGAAGTCCAACGGGTCCCTTGGCCAAGGTGGCGCAAGCCAACAGCGATCCCACCGCCATCGAATAGCCTCGAGCGTACCTCCCTTCTCGATACATAAAATAGAACAGCAGCAAGGCTGCGGTCATAAAGAAGGCTAGGGTCATGTCGACTTGCGCCATGGTGGCCGCACGCCACCATCCGGGCGTGGTCGCCAAAACGACCGCGGCGAGCCGGCCCGTTTTTTCATTCCAAAGACGGGTCCCTGCAATATAGACGAGAACCACGCCAAGCGTCGCAAAAAGCGCAGAGGGTAGGCGGATCGTAAGCTCATTCACCTCTCCGATCACTGCCGATATCAACGCTCCGATCCAGTGAAAGAAAGGCGGTTTGAAAGGAATGTAGTCGCCATTGATGATTGGGAGAATCCAGTTGCCTGTCTTATGCATCTCCCAGACCACCAATCCCTCGCGGGGTTCTCCCCGCTCGTAGAATGGGATAGCGCCCAATTGCCAAAAAAATAGAATGAAACACAAGGCAAGAAGCGATAGCCCCCAGAACTTTGTACCGATCGGGAATCTTACTTCAGCCACAAATTCGTTCTCCTCGCTCCGGCGAGCCCATGTACTTTTCGTACCAAATTTGAAAGACCAGCAATGTCCACAACGGTTCTCTGTTGTCCCGAGTCTTACGTCACCTCCTCGTGAATGAGCTGTTTAATGTAAGGATGATAAAAGATCCCTTGACGCTGGATTCTTTCTTGACTCAGGTAGTCCAGCATGAACTCTTTGAGATCACCGGCCAGCCATTGCGCAAGCGGCACGCCAAATCCCTTCTTCTTGCGATAAACGATCTTGCGGGAAGAAACTCCTCCGCAGCTTTTTTCAGAATATGCTTCGTTCTCAACCCGTTGAGTTTGTATTCCATCGGTAATCGGCAGACAAATTCCGTTACATCCCGATCCAGCAGCGGGCTACGGACCTCTAGACCGTTGGCCATACTCGCTCGGTCCACGGTCACGAGATTATTGTCCTGAAGATAAAGTTTCATCGAAAGATAAAGTATACGCTCGAGTTCCTTTGGTCAATCCACTTCTTCTAACGTAGCGATAGATTTCCTCGTAAGCATTTTCTTTGTGGAGCTCTCTGCGAACTTCGGGGCTCAGCAACTGGTTTCGCTCGGCGTTACTAAAAGCGCCGCGCCACAAAAAAAAGCGAACTTCCGAGGATACACCGACTCCCTTTAAGAACTGCTTGAGTTTAAAATCCAAGCTTAGGTATCGGTGAGACACAGGCAAGTGGAACGCGAGCGCTTTGATCGATTCCTTCACAAATCCCGGCAAGGCATCGTAGAACGTAACGATCTTATGGGCTTGATAGGTTTGGTAGCCGGCGAAAAGTTCGTCCCCCCCGTCTCCGCTCAAGACGACCTTCATATGTGCAGAAGCGAACTGAGACAGCAGGAGCAACGGCAAAATTGACGGGTCCGCCAGGGGTTCGTCCAAAATTTCAGGCAATCGTTCAACCATGGACAGCATGTCTCCGGCGCTAAAAATCTCTAGGTGGTGCTTGATTCCTAGGGAGCGGGCGACCAGCTTGGCATACCGACTTTCATCGAACGACGCTTCGGCAAAACCGATGCTAAAGCACTCCAGATTGGCTTTCGCTCTCTGCGCCAGCGCGGCGACCAGGCCGGAATCTAGGCCGCCGCTGACAAATAAACCGACCGGAACGTCGGCCACTAGCCTGGCGGTGACCGCGCGCTGCAACAATTCTTTGAGCTCCTCGATATATTGAGCCTCGGTGCGATCGGCGATGGGATAATCCTCCAAGGGAATGTCCCAGTACTGCGATGTAACAACAGCACCGTTATGGAAAAGCATGTAATAACCCGGTTCTAGCTTTTTTATAGCTTTGAAGATGCGTATGGGGCGCTGGAACATATTCGAACGCGAGGTATTTGTTGAGTGACGTAAAGTCTAATTGCCGACTGACCATCGGATGTTGCAGCAGCGCCTTGATCTCGGAGGCGAATACAAAATGCCCACCCGCAATGCAATAGTGCAAAGGCTTCTTGCCGATCCTGTCTCGCGCAAGAAATAAGGTCCGCCGTTTGGCGTCCCAGAGAGCGAAGGCGAACATACCGTTAAGTTCGTCCAGACATTTGGTCCCCAGCTCTTCATAGAGATGAACCACGACCTCAGTGTCGGAGTGGGAGCGAAAAGTGTGGCCTTTACCGCTCAAGGCTTCGCCTAATTTCTTGAAAGTTGTAAATCTCACCGTTGAATGTAATCCAGATCGTCTCATCCTCGTTGGTCATGGGCTGCTTGCCCGCAGGCGATAGATCGATAATGCTCAGTCGCTTATGCCCAAGCCCCACAGACACCGCCGAGGAATCCAAGATAACTTCGCCTTCATCATCGGGTCCGCGATGTCTAAGGGTGTGCCCCATACGGCGCAGGATCGCGGGGTCAATCGAGCTCGGAGAAAGGTATCCGTAAATGCCGCACATGGAGAATTATCTTGGTTACTCACTACATTATGATTGAGGTTTAGTCTCAGAACAGGCTTTCGGAAGTCGAATAGGGCACCATTTTTTTCTCACCGCTAGATCAGGCAGATGGCCTTATGAATACACGCGTACAACGGAAGCCCACCCAAAGGTCGACACGAGTTTCTGATCATAAATATTTCGCTACTAGTAGAGATTCAGGTCTCGACGGTCGCTCTTGCGCCGTTGGCGCGAACCGATCGCTCGCCCGCTTCGAGAACAGCAAGCACTTGCAAAGCAAAGTCTCCGTTGGATAACGGAGTTCGGTCATCCAATATACTTTCTAGAAAATCCTTGACAGCGCCCGCCAAGGGTTCTTGATCTTTAAATCCCTCCATCTCGTGTACCGCCAGCATCTTCGATGGTATCGTGGTCGGAAGTTCGTCAGGGAACCGCTTGCCAACCAGTGAATTCTCCACTTGATATTCGTGGAGCGTGACCGATCGCTTTTCAAACTTACCCTCATAGACGAGCAATCGTTTGCTACCGATGACGGTCAATTTTGCGGTACTCTCCGGATACAGCCAGTTGTGGTAGACGAATGCCGAAGTTTTGTCCGCCATTTCAATCACAGCGACGCTAAGATCTTCCAGGTGGGGCTGCAAGTAGTGATAGCCATGCAGGCTAATGCTGGTGGGCTGGCTCGATAAGAGATACAAAACAATGGAAGCATCGTGCGGCGCCGAATTCCACCACACGTTGGAGTCGCGCTTGATTCGCCCAAGATTGAGCCTTTGTAAAAAGAGGTGATAAATATTGCCCAGCTCGCCTGAACGGATCATTTCTCGAATCATCGTCACAGGCTGGATCGTAAAGAAAGGTATGATCGACAAACAGCACACGCTTCTTCACTCGCGCTCATCGAACCAGCTCGCGGCCTTTCTTTAATTCGAGCGCCAATGGTTTTTCCACCCATACATGCTTTCCCGCTGCCAGCGCCGCTTTTGCCAATGAAAAATGACTCGCCAGCGGAGTCACGATTACCACTGCATCGAGCTGCCGGTTAGCGATAACGGTTTCGAAGGATTCGGCGGTCGCTACCTCGGGAAATTTTCGTTGAATTTCCGCGCGATTCTCGGCGTGAATGTCACAAACCACGCGAACCAGCGCTTGCGGCATCGCCAAGAACTTTGGCAGGAGCTTGCCCCAATAGCCGGCACCCACCAGAGCCATATTCACTCTATTGCCCATTGCTTCACCTAAATTCCTTGATGTGAAACTTCGGCTCTGTTTGGGCTTCGACGAAGCGTCGAAGATTCAAAACGTTGGAAAAAGAAACAGCCGCCAGCAGAAATGCCGGTGCGGTCCACAACCAACGGCCCCAAAAGGCCAACATCAGTGCGACCGCTAATAGCAGGCTGAATAAGACGCGAAACCTTCCTAGCCAACGGGCCGAGCCGCGTGCAGCAAAAGGCAATACCCATAGGTCACGCAGCACGACCAAGACCCGCCCCAAACCGTAGTGGGACCGGCCCGCTATCCGGGCCCGATCGACAATCTTAACTTCAGAGAATTCATCTCCTTTCACACCAAGGGACACTGGCGAGAATCGGTTCATAAAGCCTTTAGGTACGAACTTGCCCTCCAAAACCTCCCTCCGATAGGCCTTTAGGCCGCACCCACAATCATGCACCCGGACGCCGGAGACTAATCGGATCAGCGTGTTGGCGACTTGTGAAGGGAGACGTTTGGTCCAGAAAGGGGCGGCTCGCTGTTCTCGCCGCCCGGATACAACTCGATGACCTTTCGGATAGCTCCCCGGAGAAGGTCAGGGATATACGCGGGATCGTTTTGATAATCGCCGTCGATCGTGATAATCACTTCGCCCTGCGCTTTTGAGATGCCCGCCAGCAGGGCCCAGTTTTCACCGACATTTGTTTCCAAATCGGCGAAATGGAAATCAGCATCGGATGCCTGAATCTCTCGCATCGTCGCCAGCGTTTGGTCGGTACTAGCGTCGTTGACGAAGATAATTTCATGGGACTGTCCCAATGCCTTCATCACGCCTTTGATATCGTCATAAAGCGCCCTGACGTTGTCCTGCTCATTGTGCATGGGCGCAACCACGGAATACTTGACTGTCAGCGAATCGCGATCAGGATCTCGACGCGAAATACTCGCGGACCGTAGAGATAATGTAAGCAACCTCTTTTTCCTCAAGCTCAGCGAAAACCGGAATCGCTAGATTCTCCCTCGAGTATCTTTCAGCTTCCGGGAGGCTGTACACCGGGAGGTTCCGAGCTTTCCACGCTCCGTGTTGATGCAGGGGTTCAGGATGATCCAAGCCCGTGCCAATCCCCCGACTGTTTAAGAATTTTTTCAGCGAATTCCGATCTGGGGTCTCGATCACGTATTGATGGTAAACACTGCTGCGATCCGGAAACTGGGGTGGTACTTTCAATGGTAGATCGCGAAAACAATCAGAGTACTCGGCTGCGATTGCGGCCCGACGCAACGTTATCCCGATCCAGTGTCGGAAGCTTTACGCGCAGGACCGCCGCTTGGAGTTCGTCCAACCGGCTGTTCCAACCGTAAATGGTGTGGTCGTACTTCTCCGCTTGGCCATGAACACGCAAAAGTCGTATATGTTTTGCCAGTCGTTCATCGTTGGTTAGCACCGCTCCGGCATCGCCGTACGAAGCCAGGTTCTTAACGGGACCGAGACTCATCGGAGTAATCGCCCCCCATCCGGCGGCACGTCGGCCTTTGTAAACCGCCCCTTGTGCTTGAGATGCATCCTCGACGACCGGAACATTTTGCCTTCCGGCGATTTCGAGAATGGCTCGCATGTCACTAGGAAGTCCCAACATGTGGACAGCTATAATAGCCTTGGTATTTGGGTTAATGGACTCTGCCAAACTCCCCAGATCGGGTCCGTAGTCTCCCACCGCCTTGTCAACCAAAACGGGTATCGCGCCCCGAGCGATCACCGGCTCAATCACAGGGGCGGGCGCGTGAGCAGGCAAAATCACTTCGTGGCCGCGCGAAATGGCTAAGGCTTCGAGTGATAGATGAATGGCATCGGTGCCGGAGGCAACACCGATGGCCTCTTTGACACCGCAATAGGCTGCAAACTCCTTTTCGAAAGCGGCCAGGTTGGACCCGTTGAACAATTTGAGAGACAAAAAGATGCTGTCCCAGCGTTGCTTGAGCTCGCTTTCTATGGCTCGATACTTTCGCGTAAGGTCCAGTAGCGGTATCTCCATCGCCTCATGAGGCAGCTTCTTCTCAGAAAGAGCTAACTTGTTCATCGCAATCCTTTGCAGTCAGCTTTCGAAAAAATTATAAGATTTCAAATTTCGCAGGAACAAGGAAGAGCCAAAGGCTTAGAGTAGACCGGATACCATCCGCTTCAAAACGTCTCCTCAGTTCTTATCCCCTTCGAAGATGGTGAGGCCGTACGGGTCGTTGCCGACCCCCGTTACGGTGGCGACGACCGCGCGCGAACGAAGGTCGATCACCCACACGGTACCGCTCGGAGGAGCGTCCGCGGCGAGTCGAGGTCCGCCGGAAACCACCGCAAATCGTCCGTCCGCCGTGACCGCGGTCCCCTTCGGACGGCCCGGTAGGATACGTGCCGTCGGACTCGGGTGGGCGAACGACCGCAATGCGCGCAACCTCCGCGTGAGGATCGTGGGCAAGCGCTCGGCGAAGGTTGACAATCGATACGTTGTTCGATCGAAAATTGGCCACGATGATCTCTCGCCCATCGGGCGTCCACGCGAGCGTGAACGGCCGTGTCTGGCCGTTGGGATCGTCGGTTCCGACCTGGACTCGGGCCACCTCGGGGTTCGGCGCGCCCATGCTGGCGAGATCCACATCGATGATGGAGATCGTGTTCCCCTCGAAGTCGATATCGGCCCGTTCGCGAGCGGTGACAGCGATGAATTTGCCGTCCGGACTTGCCTTGATGCCGAAGGGGCCAGCCTGGACGGGAATGCGCGGCGCGACTTCGACCACCGGAACGCCCGCGAGCGCATTCTGTAGATCCATCACGGACACATCATTGGTGCCCGCGTTTCCCGAAAAGAGGTAGGTCTTTCCATCGCTCGCGTGACCGAGGGCGAGGAACTCCGGGTTCGGCCAACAGCCAAACAGTGGGTCGGGGGCTTCGAACGGCACCACTGGGGGCGGCGTCGGCGAGACGAAAGGAACGGGAAAAGGGGGACAGGCGTGCGGTGGGTGACCGAGCGCCATCTCGATTTGGCCGCGAAGGCCGCCGGTTTTTCGATCGATGAGACTGATTCGGTTCGAGCCGTCCTCGGTCAGCCAGTTTTCCGAGTGGCTCACCAGCAGCAGCTTGGGGAGGACCAGAAGGCCTACCGCGCCGAAGTAGCCGCTATCGTAGTTTCGATCGAGCGCGCGGTCGGTATTGTCAAATCTTGCGCTGATCATCTTCTTCACGTCCATCACCGAGACGCTTCCGCGCCCGCCATGCTGGAGGAATTCGGCGTTGTTCACTGCGCCGTGATGGTTGATCACGTACGCCGTCCGGTTGTCCTCGCTAAGAACGATGTTCGCCGGATCACCGACCACAGTGCCATCGAGGCGGTCCCGGTGAACCTTGGATCGGCTTACGATGGCGTTGGGCGTGTTGTTGTTCCGCGATTTCAACGCCGCATTGAAGTCAATCGCATAGATCCGCGGATCCCTTCGTCCGGTGGCCAGGATGAACGTCTCTGTGGCGAGCGCAACGTCGGCAGCTAGGAGGCTCAGCAACACCAGGGCATGCAAGACGCTATGGATGACGGTCTTCATGTGTATCCTCCTTATCGAGATTTAATGATAGGAAATTCCTTTCACGTGGCGGCACCGAGAGCACAAGAGTTAGCCCTGAGACCCGGTAGCAGCCCTACTCGATCGTGCGACTAGGCTTTATGAACAAGGGCCGGCGATAACCGGCCCCTGTTTCTCTAAATCCGCGACGAGTTACTTCCGTCGCGGCTGCGTCAGGCTATAGCCCTATCGCCGGTCGCGGTCATCCCTGTCGTGATGGTCCCTGTCCTTGTCGACATCGTGCACGTAGACACCGACACACCCGTTGTTGCTGCCGCAAATCCCCGCGCCCACGGCGTAGTGTCACCGCCGCACGACTACTGCGACAGGCGCCGACTGCGGAACGAAGATGAGGTTGCGCTTGGAGTCCGCTGCCACCGAGTGCGAGCCGGACGACTGGGGGATGGTTTCGATCAGCACGCTGGTCCCGTCGATGACGCCGAGCACGGCCGCCTGGTCGGCCGCGGTCGGACAGGGGGCTCCGGTGTTTTGCAATTCCTGTTGGAGGCCGTGTAGTAGCGCCTATCGCCCTTGTTGAACCAGACCTCATCGGAGCCGACGATGTTGCCGATGTTCGCAAAGTTCTTGGTCTTCGCGTTGATCACGAGCGTGGTCGCATCGCTCGGGTTGTTGGCCGGAGTGCAGCCCAACAACAGATTGTCATGTGGTCCGACGGTGGCGCCGTTCGGGCCGCACGCAGTGCAGCGGCACGACCCCGGTGTTGGTGGCCGGGTCGAACGGCGCCGAGCACTGCGTTCGGCCCTGGGACGGTCATTGGATCGATCACAGCCAGCCCGCCGTCGCAGGTAATGGGACCTGCACCCGCGTCGTAATTGCAGCCTTTCGGATTGTTGGCGATGATCGGGACCGACACGTAAAAGCGCTCGGTCTTGGGATCCCATGCCGGCTGTTCCATCGCCAAGCCGACGCCTTCCGGGACGATCGTCTTGTCGATGAAGATCTGGGTGATTATTCTGACGTTACTGAAACGCCGGTCGCCGTTCGCCATGAACAGGTTCGCGAATGGCGGGTCCTCGGCGTTGTTCGCGGTGAGCAGCAATTCGCCGTCCGTCGTCAACGCCATTTCGTCGACCCGCGTGGTGCCGCCGGTGGAGATGCTCTGTTTGATGGCGGACGCGTTAGGCGCATCGAGATCGATCACCTTGAGCGTGCTGTCGCCGTCGCCGGCATAGAGCCACCTGCCGTGCGACACGACGCCATCGGGCCCGGAGATGATCGTTGTTCACGGCGCCGTTGGCGTTGAACTTGGCGCCGCACGAAACCGCCGATGGTCCTCTTGAAGGTGAGGTTGCGGGTGTTAATGATGTCGATACCCGCGTTCGAGCGATCGGCCAGATAGTACTCAGCGCGATCCGGATTGACCCAGCTGATGTCGTACGACTGCAGCGGGTTGCCCGGGATTTGAACCGCGGTCAGGCATTTGGTCTGCGTTGTGGTCGGCGCCCCTGGGCCGGTGCACGCGGCCAGCGCTGCGCCGGATGTCGCGAGCGACACGGCCCCGAACAGCGTCGAGGCCACGAGGAGCGTGGCGAGTCGAGTACGCCGTGGTGCGAATTTCGGGCGACGTCCAATTCCTGCGTGGAGTGAATCCTGTGAAGAGCCAGAAGAATATGTTGCAAACATTTTGTTGCCTCCTTTAGTTGCGATATATCAAAAAAATCTGAATCGACTGTTTATAGCCACGAACGCCTAAGAAAGAGGCGACCGAAGCTGTCTTTACAAAATCAGTGAAAAAACAGCCGTCACAAATAGGGAGAGGAGTCTGGAAGAGAGTTTCGCGCCAGGCCTACCCGGTAGCCATGGGACCGAGCTATACCGAGCCGTGAGGATCTTAAGATTTTGGCCAACGGCGGTCGACTGCATTCCGCTGATCTATCCGAGAACAGGAGCGAGATATCACCGCAAAGTTCCGACTCATCAGAAGAATAATTAAGCTGTGTGCCAGAGGGCACACACGGCCACGGTGATAGTCCTTTTCACTGGTGTAAAGAGCCTAGGAAAGTTCGAGCCATCGAGATCAAGTACGTCGAAGAGAATATAGGAAAAAACTAGAAGCATGCTGACGACATAAATCGCCCGCCAAACTCTCGAGGAATGAATTGGCCACGAATCCGATAGCATCAAAACCTCGCCACGCAGTTAAAGAGCCACGTAATCTAAGAGATCCGAGCTAGAATCAGGCTGGGGGCACTCTAATTCAGGAACATTGTCTAGAGGTTGCCCAGACATTACATTTTTGAAAGGTTCGAAGGCTAAGCAGGGAGCAACCGGCAGTATTCGGAAAGATGGGGGAACCGACCGCCGGTGTCTTTGAACCGGATTGAGGTTGCCGAGACATTGCCTTTTTAAAAAGTTGTATTCCGGGATCGGCTAATGCACTGAGCGGATGTCTTCTACTGGTATAGGCGGTTAGAAGTTTACCTTTAACCCGACAACTAACTCTGGACCTATGCTGGCTTTGATGTGATTTGGGACGTTTTGGTTGTCTTTTTCGTCGATCAAGTCATACCCGATGCCGAGGTACGCGATTCCACCGTGATCATGGCGACCCCATAGTTGATACCCCACTGTTAAGTCAACAGACAGCAGTAACGGTAGGGTTGAAAATGGCAATGAACTAAGGACTCCCGCAGAGACCGAAAATGGTCCTCCGGGAATCCATTCCGATTTCAAACCAAGTTGAGGGGCAGCTTTCGCGAAGCCACGCGAAGCGGAAAGACCGGGTGTGCCGTTTAAGTTATAATCAAAGTTTAAGAGAGCAAAACCTAACGCGGGATAGAATGAAACAACGGATCCTTCGTTATTGTATTTGTAAGCAAAGCGGTAATCGTAGCCGAGACCATACCAATCCAACCGCGTGTTCGCCGGTGACATGGGTGCCCGCCGGAAAAGTTGTACCATTGCTAATTAAGGTTGTCATCGAGAACATCCGAGCCTGAGAGCCTTATGATGCGTGCGAGGGCCATAGATATTGTGATTGTTCCACCCCAGTGTTAAGGACGGGGCGCCAATGGCTGCCTGGTTGATGCCCATCTCATCGAATTTGGGTCGCTCGCTGCTTGTGGTACCTGCACCGCCGCCCCGAGGAATTTGTACAAAACCTTTTATATTCCCATATCGAAATTCACCATCGACAGATGCATGAAAGCCAGTCTCTCCGGGATCCTGAGCCCAGACCTGGCTGCAGCCGAAAGCGATTCCAACGAAGAATGAAAGTCCAAGCAGCCACATTTTCGATGTCATGTGGCATGACCTCCGCTCGGAATTTGGCGACAATTTTTTGCCTTACCTTACGGACGGGGCTATCATCCTGTCTGGGTTGATGAGCTCTCAACATCGCTAGCAGCGCGGCGAGCACAATACAGGCGTGATTAATTTCACGCCTGCCCGCTGGCTCTGCACAAGCACAACTTAGTCGTCGTCGTCCTTGGTTATGTGGAACTCAATCAACTTTAACCCGCTATCGAACACCAGTCCCACTCCCGGGCAGTAGCGCTTTACGCTTTTTGCGCCAGCTTCCAGTGGAGTGGTTTCTACGATCTCGACGCAGTCCTTAAAGGTTTTCTCCGGCATGGTGTGGACGTTCTCATCCTCCCTTAGGCTGCGTAATGCTAACTAGTACCTCCTTCGTCCCATCAGGAGCGACGGTAAGGACAAGACCTACATCAGGAGCATAGTATTTGTCTTCATACTGGCCTTCAAGGACACTGCCTGGGTCAAGCGCTGAAAAATCCTGGGTGTGTAAATAGGGTCCATGGACTCCGTGAGGTAAGTTGACACCTGACGGCAGCGGAATCGTCGACAACCCTGTCTCAACGACTCTAGCCATGTCTTCGGCATCACCGAGGGCAAACTCCTGGCGGTAGACATCGCCTATCTTAGGATTGGCGAGCATGATGAATCCGGGCTTAGCGCCTTCCTTGCCAGCAGTCCAGGAACCTTCGATCCCGACGAGTATGCCATCCTCGAATTGCTGAGCTATCTCTCCGAAGTACCAGACAATACCGTTGGTCTGCTGCGCATACCAATCGGTGGTGTCCTCCAGCACATTACCATCAGGGTCTGTGACTATATCCCTCACGGTCCTGCAGGTAACACCAAGGATTTTCCTCGTGTCACCAGTCACCTTGACTTTATCTTTCTCTGTAACCGTACCATCCGGAGCAAAGCTCTTATACCGGTAAGTGGCAGGCGTTAAAGGGAAATACGTATTGCCCGTCAGTTCTGAAACAAAATGAAATGGCTTAATCCCGTTGGGGAGATAGGGCCCTCCGCCCAACTCCCTGCAAACCTCCTGACGCGCGTCAAACTGGTCGTTGCACTCATTGAGCGCAAGTTTTAGGTCTGCCTTGGCAGTTGCTTCGCAATCATCTTGCTTGTTCTCTGCGACGTTCTCGCACTTACCTAAAGCGAGATTGTACGCCTCGATTGCTGAGTTCTGGCAGGCGTTTTGAGCAAACGTGGATGTCTCAGAGCAAGCGCTATCGGCTGCTATGGCCGGACTGCTGAACATCTGAAACACAACCACCAGGAAGACCAACAACACAATCTGTGCTAAACCTCCGACAATTGCCCGCCCTCGAAACTTACGCTGACCGTTCATAACATGTACCTCCTTTAATTTTCATTGTGAGCTACGAAACTACACATGGAGTCTACCGGAAGAAACCAAGTATGAGCCTATTCCAGGAACATTGCCTGCAATTTGCCCAGACATTAAATTTTTGAAAGGTTCGAAAGTAAGGGAGACGGAAGATCAGCCAATAGGAATGGCAGCGGTTGGGAAATAGAGCGTGAAAGCAGAACCGGCGCCGGGTACGCTATGAACTTCGATGCGTCCTTTATGGGCTTGGACAACGGCTTTGACTAGACTTAGACCTAAGCCCAGTCCCAGCTGTGAGCGGCTCTTGTCCCCGCGGTAAAGGCGATCCCATATCTTGGGAATCTCCTCGGGCGGAATACCGACACCGGTGTCTTTGACGAGGATCACCGTCTGATCTTGTTCGTGATAGGCGTAGATAGCGATACTTCCGCCACACGGAGTGTACTTAATCGCGTCGTCAACCAGATTGGCCAGGACTTGACGCATTCGGTTGCGGTCTGCGGTCATCGCAATGTTTTTGGCGCAGTTGACAGATATAGTAATGTTTTTGTCTTCTGCCACATACTCATAGAGCCCAACGGTATCTTCAATGAGATCCGAAATGTTGACCGGAGCAAGGCTCAACTTCATGGTTCCGGTTTCCGCCTCTGAGATGTCCATGAGAGTGTTCAAAAGCGTCAGTACCCGCTCAGATTCTTCAAGACAGTCAGCCAGTGCTTCCTCGTAACGTTCCCGACCCTGATCCGATTGTAGGGTTGTCTCGGCGATGCCCCGTAGTCTTGTCATGGGTGTGCGCAGATCGTGGGCGACGTTATCCAATGCTTCTCTCATCCCCGTGATCAAGCCCTCGATTCTTTCCAACATCCTATTGAACAATCCGGTCAGCTCATCCAGTTCATCACCGGTCTTTCCGATGGGGACTCGGGCATCCATCTTTCCAGTATCTACAATCGACTGCGTGGTATGGATAAGATTACGAATGGGTCGCAACGCGCGAAACGCGAGAAACGCCCCTCCCGCGAGGCTGATCAGAATCATCGGTATCATGATGCCCGCTAGAGTATTGCGAAAATGCTCCAGAATCTCTTTCCGGTCTTCGAGGTTCTTGCCGACTTCCAAGAGATAGCCGTTGGGGAGATACCCGAACGTAATCTCCAATACGTCGCCGCCTTGTTTAGCTGGAAAGTACTGCCATTCCCCCTCGATGGGCCGGTCTTGGAGGGGCTTGAGATCGAACCGGTCCCAGAGCTGGGGACTACTTGAGAAAACAATCTTGTGCTCCGAATCAAGTATGCGGACGAAGAAGTGGGTGTTAGGACTGGCCTCTCGACCATCCTCTATCTCCTTTTGGATGGCGGGAATTCCCCCTTCTTCGGCCAGAGATAGGTACTCCTTGAGCTTGAGCTCAACATCCTCCCGATTGTCTTGAATGTGTGTGGAGAGGAAAACGTATGAGACGATGAACAGGATGACAGAGCTCAAAATGAAAATCGTCGAATACCAAAGGGTCAGGCGGACGCCGAGTTTTTTGCTCGCGCGGTTAAGCAATTTTAAGGGCATACCCCACTCCTCTGTGGGTGTGAATGAGTTTATTCTTAAAGTCCCGGTCCACCTTATTACGCAGCCTGCAGACCAGCACGTCCACCACGTTGGTCTGCGGATCAAAGTCATATCCCCAAACGTGCTCCATAATCATATTCTTCGACAATACCCTGCCCGGGTGGCGCATGAGATATTCCAGTAGGGAAAATTCGCGGGGCTGCAAGTCGATTTTCGTACCTGCTCGAACGACTTCTCGTGTTAGCAAGTCCAGCGAAATCTCGCCGGCCGTCAGTCGACTAGGCTCTGTCACATCGCTCGACCTGCGGATGAGCGCCTGTACGCGCGCGAGAAGTTCGGAGAAAGCAAAAGGCTTGGTCAGGTAATCATCGGAGCCCATTTGCAATCCTTTGACCCGATCGTCGACGGAACGTTTTGCGCTCAGGATGATGACAGGGGTTTTAATCTTCCGCTGTCGAAGTTGCTCAATGAGGCTCAACCCATCCAGTTTGGGCAACATGATGTCGATGACCGCCACATCGTAGGGCTGCGTCGTGGCCAGATGCAAGCCATCCATGCCGTCGGCTGCATGATTCACAGCGAAGCCTGCCTGCTTTAGTCCGTTTACGATAAACGCGGCGATCTTCTGGTCGTCTTCGGCAACTAACACTCGCATAATTAGATCCTCACTGCTGCCACGGAGGACAGTATAAAATACCAGACAATAATGGAGTAACAACCAGGCGCCAGTCCGCCAGAAGCCGCAGTAAGGAACTGCCGATTCGCTAATTGTCCCGGCGATCTTGAAAAAGGTAAGAGCTAACCAAAAAGGGCGACCGCAAGTCCAGAATATGACAGTCTGGCTCTCATGAAAAAATCACAATAAAACTGGTCCTGGTGAAACAATCCCGATCCTACTACAAACGGGACACGGTTACTCTAAGAAACGTTGCTTCAATATTTCCTGAAGATTATATTTTTGAAAGGTTGGGAGAGCGAGCGAGACTTCAACCGACGGCAGCGAAAGATCGAGTTACCAACTCCCACGGTCCATAGCGTCTGATAGACGTCATAGAGTTATTTCGATCTTACGAGGGCACGCTGCTTGCTCTGGATGTGCTTTCGATACGCCCCCGATTGACGTAACCTATCGCATTGACGTCGATAAACGCGAGCATCTTGAGCTGCTCCGTAAATCCCGCTCTCTCGAAACTGACTTGCACCGGTTCCTCTACCGGCGCACGATAGGTGCCGAAAACCTTGTCCCACAATGGCCAGTCGGAATAGTTGCCTGCATGCACACCGCGTTGATGATGCAGAATGTGTTCCTCGGGCCGTTGAATGAAATAGCCGACCCAATTCGGAGTCCGCACATTCCAGTGCGGAAACAACGTGATAAAGAACTGGAAGACACTGGCGATGGCGACCGCACGCGGATCGAGCCCGAGCAAAAAGGCAGTGACTAAAATACTCAGCGTTGTGGAAACGATCACGTCGAACGGATGCGCCATCAAGGCGCTGGGGATATCGACCCGTGGAACACCGTGATGCACCTGATGCAGCATGCGCCACGCGAGAGAAAACCGGTGCTGAAAACGGTGATACCAGTAAGTTATGAAGGTATTGAAGACGTACCAAACCGTTATACCGCTGGCCACGCCTAATGGCTCGCCATCAAACAGCCGGTGTTCGCGCAACCACTCTTTGGGAACCGCTAGATAAGCAGGAAAAAGCGTTAAAAGGCTTCCTTATCCCCGGAAAACCGCTCGAAGAACGGGTCCACAGCTCGGCTCCCACATCAAATTTCTTGCTTGATAGGTAATTTTCAATTGGCGGCGAAACCGCCATCGCTAGCCTTAAAGCCGTATCGGCGCAGTGAACGCTATCGCCGTATGAGCAGAAGCGGGCCTCCAACATTTCCTCACTGTTAACGTCTTCACGAGCACCATTGAGCTCTAGACACAGTTCGACAGAAGACCTTATTCGATGTCCAAGCGTCCTTGGCAATCAGACTCCGCCCGGATCTAATCTCATGGACAGAACATAAATTCCCCTAACTTATTGATGTGACGCAGACCGTGTGATAGGGGTTTGCCCAAACAGAGAGGGAACTCCGCGATGAGTACGGAGTAATTAGCTGAGATTCTCCAGTCGTGAAAATCAAATTTCGGCAAAATACAAACCAAGCCTAAGGAGACATTTCGATGGCTACTGGACGTATAGCGATCGGATCAGACCACGCTGGTTTTTCTTTGAAAGGAGATATCGCGACCTACATCAACGGCTTAGGTTACGAGATCCTGGACTTGGGACCACATAGCGCCGATCCCGTGGATTTCCCGGATTATGCGGAGGCGGTTGGACACGCGATTCTTACGGGGGAGGCTATGCGGGGCGTCCTCATCTGCGGTAGCGGGGTGGGGGTTTCCGTAGCCGCCAATAAGATCCCGGGAATCCGGGCCGCGCTCTGCCACGATATTTACTCCGCGCATCAGAGTGTAGAACACGATGATGTGAATGTCCTTGCGCTGGGAGCCCATGTGGTTGGGTCGGCGGTCGCTCATGACCTGGTCAGGGCTTTCCTGGAGGCGAGCTTTTCTGGTAAGGAGAACCATCGTCGTCGGGTTGAAAAAATAAAAGCGATGGAAGAGCGTTATGCGGATGGGATTAGGATTTGTCAATCTAGGAAGGATAAACCATGAATGTGTTGGTTTAAGCTTCTAGAGACGGATGGATGGGTCTTGCCTAAAGAGAACCGCTAGCTACTACTTCGGTACGAAGTCCGGCACGCGTGGAGGCTAGTTATCCTCCTGTCGGCGCCGTGGCGATCAGGGTAAGAGCCGGCGCCCCTTGCTGAGGTCTTTTCGACCTGGTGATCGATCTCCGGCTATAACTGACAGACAAACCAAAAGGCTTCCACCGGTTTCTCGAACCGGGCGAAAAGTTGATCCAAGAGTTCGATCCCGAGGTCAATCTGTTGGTAAGTGATTTCTAAATAAGGCGCTAGAGTGTAAACACGTTTTTGTAGTAACCCGCAACGTCTAAGACTAAGCTATACGGACGTCCCTCAACCTCCAAATTGCCTTTTAGTCCTTCACTGTAACAAAATGGCGGTCGCCCTGGAAACCCATTATGGCAAGCAGGAGTTCATCCACCCACCGAGATGATCTTTCGCCGTTCCTGCTTGTTAGCCTCCCCCTGAAGGCGAGGGTTGGTTAGTCATGAATTCTCTTATGAGATGAACCATCTCTTCCGGTTTCTCCTCATGAGGCGCGTGTCCAACACCTTCTACGATCATTAAACTACATCGGGGTAATAGTTTACACAGTCCCTCTGCCGTTGACCGTGAGATGACCCTGTCATGCTCTCCAAGGATATTCAGCACTGGGATCTGAAGTTTTCCGAACTCTCGCCTTACCGCGTCCATATCTGAAGGAACAAACCGCTCAGCCGTCCTCATAAAGGCATAACCAGTTCCAGGAATTCTTTGATATTTCGCATATAATTCGACTAACGAAGCTGTAACCTTGGCAGCATCGTAAAAGGCGCCGCGAAGAACTATTCGAGTCCTGAAGGTAGCCGAGGTCAGATTCATCGCGAGCCATCCGATGACCGGCTTGCCCAACCACCGGACAAAAAACCGCAATTTCTCCGGATAGGCCGAGCCCCCGATCAGAACGAGTCCCGACACTAGACCAGTACGTCTGTTTAGATCCTTTAAAGCTGCCAATAATGCAACGCCAGAACCAAGAGAGTGACCTACCAAAACAGCACTTGTGAGCTTGAGGTGTTCCATCAGTCCTATCACAATGTCAGCATGGTCTTCGACAGAATAGCGCGGGTCGCGCGGTCTGTCTGAATAGCCGTGACCTTTAAGATCCAGGTGGACTATGCGGAATTCTTTGCGAAGATCTTCTATCAGGAACCGCCAGGTGTCCATGGAGGAGCCAAAACCGTGGATGAAAACTATGGCCTTTCCTATTCCCATATCCTTAAAATGAATTCGGACCCCCTCGTAAGCAAAGGTATCGTCAATTGTTGCGATAGGAACTGCCGTGTCTAGAGGTACCGAGAGCCTTAGGTCAAAATTCAGGTGATTCAACGTACTATCGTCTTTGAATCGTGACGAGAAAATTGGAAGACGCCAACGTGTTGCATCCTATTAACCAGGAGCTAAAAATGCAAATTGAAGTTTCGTTTTTCAGCCTCCATGCATGTTTTCAACAATGATTGCCTTGGAGATGTTCAGCATAGTCATCCGAATTGGTCGCCGTACTGTTGCTAAAGGAAAACCTGTAGTTGGAAGACGCTAGCGAGGAAGCAGTCCGCGGAGTTGGATCGGTGGTCGACGGTGGTAAAGCCCAACGTCGTGGAAATTATTCTGCGAGATGAACAATCTATTCCGAGAGGGTCGAATACCCAAAGGCAGCCACGGAATCAATCAGGGAGAAAGGGAAAAATTACGGAAGAAACGGTTGTGGCGACGAGAGATATCATATACTAGAGAAGTGCGCGAGTGCTGGAGAGCTGGGCCGCTTCGCTGTCCGCCACCCGCTTGGGGCTTTCGACGGCGGGCTGAACGGGTGGCTCATTCGAGAATTCTTCGATTCTTCGCGGCCCCTCCTCAAAAGCAGATTCCTAACATTCAAAGGTGAGCGATGCGGTGGTTTAAGTTAGCAGCTTTTCTTTCCCTGTGGGCGTGTTCCTTCGTCTGTGTTGCCCTCGTGCATTTATGGATCAGCATGCTCGGACTGCCTAACCGTTGGAAGATTATCAGCCGCTTAAACCGCAGCATCGCGTTCCTCATAAGAATAATCCTTAATATCAAAGTGACGGTGATCGGTGATGTGGGACAGCTGGAGAAAGGCGGTTATCTCATCATCAGCAATCACGTCAGCTATATCGATGGCTTCGTTTTAATCAGCATTTTCCCAATGGTGTTTATAACGTACGGAGAAATTAAAAAATGGCCAGTGATCGGTCAGTGGACGACGCTAATCGGCACGGTTTTCATTAACCGCGAGAGCAAGAGCCAGGTGTCGTTGCTCGTTTTGGAAATCAGCAGAAAGCTAAAAGAAAAAACCAATGTCCTGTTGTTTCCTGAAGGGGACTCGACCAACGGCGAACGGATGTTACCCTTCCAAACCGCCCCGTTAGCTGCGCCGTTACGCACTCGCTCGGTCATAGTACCGGTGACCCTCGTATACAAGTGCGTTGACGATAAACCGGTCTCCAAGGCGAATCGGGATTTGATCTATTTTTACGGGGACATGGATTTTCTGCCCCACTTTTGGAAGCTCTTGTCCCTTCGGAGTATCGAGGCCATGGTGACGATTCAGCCGAAGATCGAGTGCTTCCGATACGAAGATAATTCTGCGGGGCGGAAAAGATTAGCGGCGGACTGTTACAATCAAGTCTTGGGGAGATGTGGTAAAGGCGATCTATCTCGAGGGGAAGACGACTCCGCGAACTAGAAATAGAGGCGTAATTTTTAGTGCCTTGATATGCACCCAACTATGCTTCGACAATATCTGCTTTAAAACTTAAGGCCCTCTCGTGTCCATGACTGTCGTGACTTTGGATCTTGACTTGATTGTGAGAAAACCAAGAAGCGAATCTTGTGAACCGGACCATCTCCATTTTACGCGCTTGCTCAAACGACACTGACCGATCGGCCAATGACCGCTGTATCATTCAAAGGTGAGCGATGCGGTGGTTTAAGTTAGCAGCTTTTCTTTCCCTGTGGGCGTGTTCCTTCGTCTGTGTTGCCCTCGTGCATTTATGGATCAGCATGCTCGGACTGCCTAACCGTTGGAAGATTATCAGCCGCTTAAACCGCAGCATCGCGTTCCTCATAAGAATAATCCTTAATATCAAAGTGACGGTGATCGGTGATGTGGGACAGCTGGAGAAAGGCGGTTATCTCATCATCAGCAATCACGTCAGCTATATCGATGGCTTCGTTTTAGGCAGCATTTTCCCGGTGGTGTTTATAACGGACAGGGAATTTAAGAAATTGCCAGTGATCGGTCAGTGGATGACGCTAATCGGTCAGATTTTCATTAACCGCCAGAGGAAGAACCAGGTGTCGTTGCTCGTTTTGGAAATCAGCAGAAAGCTAAAAGAAAAAACCAATGTCCTGTTGTTTCCTGAAGGGGACTCGACCAACGGCGAACGGATGTTACCCTTCCAAACCGCCCCGTTAGCTGCGCCGTTACGCACTCGCTCGGTCATAGTACCGGTGACCCTCGTATACAAGTGCGTTGACGATAAACCGGTCTCCAAGGCGAATCGGGATTTGATCTATTGGTACGGGGACATGGATTTTTTGCCCCACTTTTGGAAGCTCTTGTCCCTTCGGAGTATCGAGGCCATGGTGACGATTCAGCCGAAGATCGAGTGCTTCCGATACGAAGATAATTCTGCGGGGCGGAAAAGATTAGCGGCGGACTGTTACAATCAAGTCTTGGGGAGATGTGGTAAAGGCGATCTATCTCGAGGGGAAGACGACTCCGCGAACTAGAAATAGAGGCGTAATTTTTAGTGCCTTGATATGCACCCAACTATGCTTCGACTCCCATGACAAGCCCGAATCTTTACTTCTGAATAGTCCACACTACTCGACTCAGCAGTAATTTGCATTGCTATCCGCCGGATCAAAGGCAATATTTTTCACGTGCGCTTGGTTCGGTGGAGCAGGGAACGTCCACTGAGCGACACTTGGCGCCTTTCTCAGTGAGTCCAGTTCATACCAGGTCTCACCCAAGTTGTCGCTTCTAAAAAGATGAGCAGGCTCTGTCCCCGCATAAATCTTCACTTGCTGCCGTCGGAGACATGGTTCACTCTGTAGACATCTTTTTGGGTTAGCCCTTCGTCATGCAGCACCCAACCGGCCCGAGCACTTTGTGCGAGTCGATTGGTCACCGAGCAACTATACGCGTCCTCCAAATAATGGATACATTTCACCGATTACCTAATCAGTGCAAACTAGTGCCCTCAAAGTTGCCCCCCTTTATCTTCTTCTCACTCTCATTATGCTTGGCGACTCTATGCGTTGAGGTGGACGAGTTCTTGGATTATCTCAACCTTACGCATGTTGCCGATCGCTCCGTAGCTGCGCAATTGTGATCAAGACCTCTTCGTGACCTACGTTTTGGCTCCAAGCCTTTGGATTGCTCGTTGTGTGGCAAACCAGTTTCATCGAGTTGGACCAGAGTTTTTGAACTTTTTTCGACATCCCGATGAATCTGTACCACTGACTTAAATCTTTTGAGACACGAAACGACCACCGAAAACCGTAAAGCCTGGAACCGGATCAAGTCCATCGGCTCGACAGTCTTCGACCCGCCTTTGGCTGCTTGGTTGTCCGTGCACTTGAAACAATAAGGCCCAAAGGACCGCCAATCATGGCAGCCCTCAGAGCTTGAGATGGTTGGGGTTGTTGGCTAATTTAGAAGGTCGTTACAGTTCATTTTTGAAGGCATTCAAGAGCGCTAGATTTCTCCTCCTAGCTAGCACGATCAGAACGGATAAAATTGATATCGAGCTTCTTTCAGCTCAATTGATTGAATCCCGCATTTGCGCCAGGATTGAACTGAATTGATCTCCTACTACTTAACCTCATAATCAGACGAAGTTGTGGGCGACTATTGCCGAAGCGGTAGGACCAAAAAAAAGACGCGGCACACTGGCCAGATTACCGGACTTAATCAGACTAACACGGAATAAATTGGACGGGTGAAAATCCTCGGCTTGTAGAAATATTCACTAGTTCCATACGTTAGGAATTTGTCCTCCGTGTCTCCGGAACCCTAAGTCCGAGTTCGATTCTCGGCGGGCGCACCATTTTTTATAATTCTTTCCCGCAACCCAAAAGCGAACTGAAGGACCGTTCAATTCGATGCTGGAAATAGAAACTCAGCATTAAGACTCGGACATTTAGCGAACGGTTTTGGAAAAACTCTTGCCGCGAACCACGTAGAATAGACCATCTGATTACCAATCAGTGTCCACCTAATGAAGACAATAAACTTCGATAGGTTACATGGCACTAGTGTCGAGGATACGGCTTGGGAGCCGACCTATCAATCCAGCTAACTCGATAGTTGTTTCTAAATTTATTCCTACATGGGGCGGGGAGAATTACATTGCTCTCGTAACTCATTGAAGGACCGACTATTTGAACGAAGATCACTTATAGTAGTTGTTGCCCCAAAGTTGCCCCCGCATTGTCGACCCTCTTGATAATTTTTTTAAAGTCAAACACCTTCCAGCCGAAGTCAGTTGATTCACCCTTGCGGTGCGAACTATAATAATTGCCTTCATTCGATCTAAAAAAGCAACCATGGTGAGATCCCTAGAACTCTCTCCAACGCACGGATCGCACGGCTACGGTGAGAGTGACGGCAGACATGATGAGAAGGGTCAGGATGTCTTCCCCGACTCCATTTTTTCCCAGTAGCGCTTTGCTGATTCCCTCGGCCGCATAGGTAGGCGGGAGAAGAGCAGCCAGGACCTGCATGCTTTTTGGCAGAGTTTCCATGGAATAATAGACAGGAGAGAGAAAGATCAACATAATGCTCACGGCGTCGGCAAGGACACCTCCCGCCTGTAACGTTCCGGCGTATTGGCTCAGGATGACACCGATACTGGCAAACGTGCTGAGGGTCAGAAAAACCACAACGAAGAGTTGGAATAGGTGAGGTTCGACGGGGATCCTTAGAATTCGAGCTGCCAAGAAAAACCCGAGGCTGGTCACGAGTCCGAGGATATAAGCATAGAAGAGAATCCCCAGCACATAAGATACGGGCGACACAGGCGCCGTAATGAAGAGCTTAAGCCTTCCGTAAAAACGATCCTCGATAAGAATAGAGCCTAGCCACATAATCGTGAGAATAGAAAACGACAGCAGAATGGCACCGGTAAAGAACCGTAGTTGCTGTGACGCTTCTCTCCCGGCTGTAGCACTGGCCAGAAAAAAACTCGCAAGCGGGATCAGTAGACCGCTAAAAAGGTATTTGCCGAGCTGGTCGCGGAACTGAAGGTAATAGATACGAGCTATAATGATAACGTCCGATAGCGTCTTCTTAAAACCCATCCTGTTTCCGCTCTCCTGCTATAAGCTCCAAGTAGATATCCTCGAGGGAGAGGCGTGTTACGGAATATTCTGTGAGGCACCTCTCGTCGATAATTTTTTTCACCGTCTCGAAGTCGGCCGCATCGTGAACGATTCTCTCGTTACCCTCGGTCGTTCCTCCTCGTGCATGATAGACTAATCGAAAGGTTCTGGGCACAGAACGATAGAGATCCTCCAGGGTCCCGAGCCGCTTCAGTTCTCCCCGCTGCAGGATGCCGATGCGGTCGGAGAGAAACTCTGCCTCGTCGAGATAGTGGGTTGTTAGGATGACGGTCCGACCCCACTTTTTTACTTTGTGGATAAGATCCCAAACACCCCGTCGAGCGGCTGGATCCAAACCCGCTGTGGGTTCATCTAGGACCAGGATGGGCGGATCGCCTAATAGAGCAAGCGCGATGAAGACCCTTCGCTGCGTCCCTCCAGAGAGGGTCTTGATCTTTTTTCTACGGTACTCTTCCAGAGATAAGAGCGGGATTAGTCTTTCAACCTGCGCGCGGGCGCTACTTTTTGTTAGTCCCTTCAGGCGGCCGAAAAAATAGAGATGCTCCTGCACGGTTAGGTGCGAGAAGAGCGAACCCTCTTGGGGGATAACACCCATAAATTTTTTCGCTTTAAGAGGCTCCAGCAAAGGGTCCACATCCTTGATCTTAACAGACCCAGACGTGGGTATCAGCTCGGCCGTTATTTGCCTCACCAACGTGGTTTTGCCTGCTCCATTAGGCCCAAGAATAGAAAGAACCTCACCCTCATAAACATCCAGGTCAATCCCACTATTCCCAACGGTCCTATCCGGGTAGCATTTGGTGAGACCGCGAATGGAAATCGCCGTCCCCCTCTGCAGCCGCTCGTTCATGGATGCCCCAATATCATAAGTCCCTTTTCGTGGTGCTTCTATTCAGTCTGGCTCGGAGTCTTCACGGGATACTGGTAAATTCTCAGTCTCTTTTCAACGTTGCCGTCGAGTTCTCTAATCTGCCGATTAATGGGATAGTTCTCCAGTGCCAGTACCAGTACTATACACTTCCTATACCCAAGCTGCTTGGCTTGCATGCGAGATTGTCTCGGTGGTGCACCTCAGTGTTGGCGCCAATTCTTACAACGGAACGAATGGATTCTCCACGAAGCGTTGAAAGAAACGGGTCACTTCAGCGGCCACTGTCGCCTTCTGATAATCCACCGTAACCACGTGATAAGAATTATCCAGGATCAGTTTCTCTTTAACCGACGAACCAAGTTGCCGCTCCAATAAGTTCACACTCCTCAAGCTGTGGAAGTCGTCCTCCCGGGAGTGAATAATCAAAGTTGGCACGTGGACTTCGGGAAGGATTGCTTTTACGGTCCGAATCAATTTGTAAAGCTCTGCAATCGACACTGCAGGAAAAACTGGATACCCGAGATGCGCGTATCGTGAGGAGGCATCCTTCACGCCGTGGGGCTCGCCCTCGGGAAAATCCACGAAGTGTTTGAGCGGTGTATAGATCACCATAGGCAGCAACCATCTCCGCCAAGCTTGGATATTCCAGCCGTCAAAAAAGAACCCCGTGGAGAGGCAAGCCAGTGCCGCGATTTCGCTTTTTGTCTCGCAGGCTAAAAGGAAAGCAAGAAGCCCTCCGAGGGAAATTCCCGCGACAAATACGTTTTTCGAAGAATCCCGAAGCTCCTCGTAGCCCTCTTTGACCGATCGATACCAGTCCTGCCATTTTTTTGTTTTCAAATCCTCAACCGTCGTTCGGTGACCCGCTAGGAGGATCCCGTTCACTGTGAAACCTGCAGCGTGAAGCCTCTCGCCCAAATACCTCATCTCCCCCGGACTCCCCGTCAGGCCGTGGATGAGAAGACAGCCGTTGTTGCCTCCACGGAAGTAGAATCGGTCCAAATCCAGAGAAGAAGATTGCATCGAAAAATGCTAACTGGGCAACATCGCCAAGATGTTTTTGCTCGTGACCCGCTGGAAATCTTCGCCTTTGAGCAGCACGCGGATTTTTTCCAGCTCGACCTGGGTGATAGAGAGGAAATTCGGAGCCGAAGATGATTTTACTTGCGCCCAGCCGGCGCAGTGCCTCTTTGACGATTAGGTAAGATCCCACTGAGGTTTCTAGAAAGAGACTATCGTTTCTAGCTGCCTCCTAAAGGAATTGACGAATTGTTCCCTTAAGAAGTCGCTTTCACTCATCCGGGTCCACTTTCGGAAACCGTTGTAGCTCGACGAGAAGATCTTTAAACGACTCAAAGCGAGGGCGGGCAATCCCTTGTTGGTTACACCAGGAGTCTAATTCGGAGCCCTCTCTTGACGAAGGCGATATCCGACGCGGTGATGGCACCCCGATCCGAGAGCCCGTCGCCAATACATACGGTTCGGTAACCGAGGTCCCTGTAATGATCAACGACGCTCTGCTTCCAATCTCGACCGTCACCGCCACGGCTGTCCTGCTGAAATGTAAAATGCCAGCGACCGTTGGAACGTTCCAATTTGTTACATATGAATGGAACATGAGTTAAGCATTCCCTTGACAAGACAGCCTCAATGAAAACGTCAAACCCGTCGCTCAAAATCATGAGCTCTATCCGGCGCTCGCTACAATATCTGACAAAGTCATGAAAGGCCGGATCTATAGGACTCTCGTTATAGACATAAGAAACCAGTGAATCGAGGTCGGTTTCGATCAGGTCAAAGTGCTGCCGAAAATGCTCCTGTGATGAAATATTTCCGCGAACCCATTCCTCCTCTATGACTTTCCACCTTTCTCCGTCCGTGAATTCGATTAGGATCGCCTCGTTAGTATCGCGGGTCGTGATGGTCCCGTCAAAGTCGACGAAAACGATAAATTTGTTCATCCTTTGCTCACCGCGGCGATGGAATCCTTGAGAATCGACAATGCCTTTTGAAGTTGCTCGCGCGTTATATTCAGCGAAGGAGCCAATTCGACGACATTCCGATAAAAGCCATCCGGTCCGAGTGCCAGGAGGCCACGGGAAAAACACTCTTCCACGATTTTTTTTGCGCGTGTGGAGTCAGGCGCCTTGGAGCGTTTACTCGTAACGATCTCAATGCCCATAACCAGGCCCTTGCCCCTAATATCGCCTATGAATTCATACCTTTCTTTAAGTTCGCTTAGACTTTCAAGCGCTTCGTTACCGAGTTTTGTTGCGTTCTCCAAGAGTCGCTCTTCATCCATAATTTCCAATACGGCGAGGGCCGCGGTTGCGACCAAAGGATTGCCCGCATAAGTAGTGGACATACTGCCGGGCTCCGGGGCGTCCATAATTTCCGCTTTTCCAATAACTGCCGAGCCGGGAATTCCGGATGTCAAGCCTTTAGCCGTACAAAAAAGATCCGGCTCGACTTCGTCATGCTGAAACGCAAACAGCTTGCCGGTCCTGCCAAAGCCTGCCTGGATCTCATCAACAATGAGTAATATCCCCTTCTTTCTACACCATTGCTCGATTTTTTTGAGATACCCAGGAGGGGGAACAACAATTCCGGCAGCTCCCTGATACGGCTCGATCACCAAAGCCGCGACGTCATCCGTCGACGCCGTATCGAAGACCAAATCCAGATGGTCGACGCAAAAGAAATCACATTCCGGAAATGTCTTCCCGAATGGGCATCGATAACAGTACGCGTAAGGGGCATGAACCACGCTTCCAGGATACGGCCCAAAGCCTTTTTTCCTGCTTTTCTTTGCGCCCAGAGTCAGAGTGAAGTTCGTGCGCCCGTGAAACGACATGTAAAACGACATGATCTCGGCCTTGCCGGTAAAGTACCGGCTCAACTTGACCGCCGCTTCTACGGCCTCTGAACCGGTGGTTAAAAGGTAAATTTTGTTCTTACCACGAGTCTCAGGTAGCAGCCGCAACAGTCGTTCGGCGAGTTTGATACGGGGCTCATTCAGCCGGTCGTAACAGGTGAGAAGCTGCTCTACCTGCGAACAGACCGCCTTCACATATTTAGGATGGGAGTGACCGATGGCGGCCATAAATATGCCCGACGTGCAATCCAGGTATTCCTTCCCCTCTATGTCCCAGACAGTTACCCCCCTTGCAGCTTTCCACACCATCGGAACATGTTCCGTCAAGAATCGCGGCTCTAATTGGCGTGACAGCTTGAAATAACGGTCAGTTAGTGTTTCTTCTCGATCCATGCAATTCTCCGATTCTCATTTTAAAATTCCGCGCAATGCCGAAATCGATTCTTGGACACTTTTTCCGTTAAAAACGATGGACCCACAAACGAGAATATCGGCGCCAAGCCGCGCAAATGTCCCCACCGTTTCGGCACTAACTCCCCCATCGATCTCTATCCTGAAATTTGGGTATCGAGATCCCTGTAATGTCTTCAATTCCTGAAGCCTTAGAAAGGCCGTGGGACTGGGAGAAACACTGTGAGCCCCCGGCGGTATGTTCAAGAGCAACACCGTGTCCACTTGATCGATCCAGGGCATCAACAACTGCAGAGGAGTCTCCGGTTTTAACGCCAGACCCACACGCGCGCCGCTTTGGCGAAAAATTTCTATGGTTTGCTGAAGCGTCGGCTGTTCCACGCTTTCGATGTGGAAAGAGATCTGGTCAAATGGCCCGAGGGTTATCTGGCTCGCATATCGACTAGGCTCTTCGACCAACAAATGAACATCCAGGGGGATGCGAGTTTTATCTTTTGCCAGTTTAATAAACCCCGGTGAAAAGCCAAGCGTTGGCGCAAAGTGACCGTCCATGAGGTCGATATGGACGAATTCGACCTCGGATGACTCCAGGTCTTGGAACACCTGCTCTAAATTCAAGAAATTCGCCCTCATGAGAGATGGAGCTAACTTCATCCGGCCACCCCATTAGGTTACCTTATATACATCTAATAGACATCACCTGATATGACGACAAAGTTTCGCGAGCATTACCGTTTTGAAAGGTTGCGTAGAGGAGCGCTAACCCTTGTCTAAGTTTTTATGATTGCATCCGAACTCTTCAAAGAAAAAACTCCAGGCCTGTATTTCGCCCGGATTATTCATTACTCTTTGACCACTCGATCTGTTTTGCCGCCCGGTCGCGGCCTCGGAGTTAACCTTTTTGCTAGGGGGAAACTTCCTCATGTCTTCAAGAGCGCGCAAGTCCTCGGGACGGACTCCGGAGGCGATGAATTTTTTCCGGTAAAAATCGTTGTTTTTGTAGGCATGCTCGAGCAGCCCTCGAATCATACCTAATGATATGTATTGTATTCTTTGCACCAAGACTCGATGGCGCGATGGGTTGTGAAGTACTTCTTAACCTCCAAACGAGGAATAATCGGATTCCATTTTTTCCGGTATTCGTCGCCTCTCAAAGTCTTTGTCACGGTTCTCTTTACGCAGTGGATACGTAAAGCCCTCCAACACCGCCTCTGTTAGATTCGTTCACATTTAGTCGAAATCATAAATTATGGCAAACTCATCATGCTAGCATTTTTGAGCGTTCGATAGTGATACACGTTGTCCATAAAAGAGATAAGAAACGTGCGGACAGCCAAGAGGCCTAGCAAGTAGTTTCCAATGCTCCCCGAAACAAAACGCGCTCAAAGCGAAGAGAAAGACAATTGACACGCCGTCTAGTCGAATATCTCGAACTACTTTTTCTTCCATAAGTTTCTGCGCTAACCACTTCTCCTGAATACTGCCATGGTCAAGTAAACGCTGCCTCATCTTACGCAAGACCTTCGGCGGTGAAAAAAATATGAACGTCGAGGAAACCTCTAATAGATACAGACCGCAAAAAATGTAGAAAAAGTAGCTGAGACTGGCTCTGGTTCTTGAGACTTGTCCCGGATCGTAAATCTCGGTTCCTTTTTCCGTTGGCGACCGGTTAAACTTGTGATGCGACAGGTGGGTTAGACGTAAAACGTGAAAAGGCGCGCCAAAAAAAATGGACGAGCCATCTTCCGAAAACCAGGTTAATCCGGCTGAAGGAATTGAACGAGTCGTGGATCGCCTCGTGAACCAGCGCCCACAAAGGATTATTGAAGCATGCAATTGGAATGACAAAGAGACTCCACCACAGACTCTTCGGCAAGAGACAAAGCGGCAGAATAAAAAATTGGAACAGGTTTAACAAAATGTGCAGCCCCGCGAGGCTGAAGTTGAGGGCTTCAGGCATCCAGCGGTCGACCGATCCTGCTGGCGGATACGTGGAGGCTTGCGACCTAGATATCATCGGGGATGAAACTCCTTCATCTCAGCAAATGGATTGTCAATGCCTCATGCTAACGCGGATAAAGTTTGCCCTCCATCTGCGAAGCGTATTCAGTAGGGCTAATTTTGCGGAAAGAAAGGGCTACGGTTAATTAGCTCTTAAGAGCTATTAGCTGTCGCGAGCAATTGGCGCAGTCCCGCTGGTCTATTGACGGGACTCTTGGCGGTACTGAATCACAAGAGGAAAATTGACCAGGGATGGTGAGCTTAGTCGGTAAAGCAGCTGATTCAAAATCAGTAGGTCGAATTATTCGTTTCTACAATTTGCAGTCGCGGGCGGACGCATTATCGGATCTCGCAGCGTTTTGCCGAATTAATATCCTTGACAAGATTCTAGTGACGGTGGATATTTCAAGCGGTCGTTTCGTCCCAGGCGGCAAGATTCATTCTGTTTGGTTGTGGCAAAGTACAGGCAAAGTGGAAAAAATCGATTGAGATTTCATGCAGCTAGCAGCGAAGTCGACGTAGCCCGGCTTGGCTCCATCAACCACAGCCGTCCAGTATCCCTCCAGGCCAACAATCAAGCCGCTCTCAAGTTGCTCGCCGTGTTCACCGAAATACCAGACGGCCGGTCTCTTACCCTGGCATTACTGGATACTTATCAGTTCCTCCCGTGTCCCGTCAGGATCAACTGTGAGGACAAGGCCTACGCCTGGAGTATAATATTTATCCTCAATAACCCCCGGTTCGAGAGCTGAAGAATCATGTGTGTGAACAGAGCGTGCGTAGCTCGTGCCCGGGGCCGAAGCCAATGCGTTCAGCGGCGTTCGGAAGAGGGATTCCGTCAGGCTGGATTGGCGAAAGCTTTGGTCGGCGAGCCGCATACGACTTCACGGTCGAGCCAAACGCCGCCAGGCGGGTTCTTCACCTCGAAAGTCGAAACGAGCATTCGACGATCGCAAGAGACATCACAGGGCAAGTGAACCTCAAAAAAAACTCCAATCCTGGAATGGACCTGGAAGGCCGCCGTTTTGCCGACGGGCGGCGACTTGCGGCGAAAGGAAACCACCGACATGGCCGCCCAACTCTACGTCGTATGGCCGCGCTTTCCCGAACTTCTGGGACGCGACGACTCCGGTGGCAACGATAGCGAAGAGCCAGAAGACCGGGACGGTCACATTCGTGGTAGTACGGTCGGGATCGGAAAACCTTGGCCAGTGGCTTACCGAACGCCGCAATGTCGCCGAGGATTATGCGAAGATCTTCGGTGAATCCCCCGACGATCCCAAAGTGATTACGATTTCGATCGACTCGAATGATACCCGTTCGACGGCCCGAATCTTTCATCGGCCCGATCATTTTCCGCGCACCGTGAGACCCGTCACCTATCGGTTTACGGGATTTTGGTTTGCGAATTGAGATCGCACCAGCACGTGAAGGCGCGGAAAATGAGCACCTAGACTCGGGGATTGAGCACTCTTTCTCTCTAGATCCGCACACCTTGTTAGATCGTTGGGGCTTTTCGTTAGATCCACGTCTCTTTAAAGCCCAGCCAGTAACCAACTGCGTTTGATGTTATATTACCTAGTAAGACAACTGGCAGGCTCGCAAGCATCAGCAGGGGTGGCGGAGCGTAAACGAGCGAAACAAACAAATAGGCACCGAGAAAAAAATCTAGTTGGTCAAAAACGGGCCAGCTGGCCCCAGGCTCAATGTCAAAACGGCGCTTAAAAAAGGATTTGACCGCATCGCCCACTCCGGCACCGACACCCATTAACAGCCCGGGGAGTAGCGGATGAGCGGAGTAATCGATGAGCGCTAGGTCTCGCGCAATGCCAGCCTGGTAGGCAAATCTCTGCAACTCGAATACAAGCGCACCCGCGACGATACCGGCAAGTAGGCCGCGCCAGGTCTTATGGTCGCCGAGAACCCGCTTCCCCCGCAGCGTCTGACCACCATCGATTGGAATCGCCAAGGCGCTGAACCAACCTCGGACCAGGACCGGGCTCATGTTCGCAAGATATGCGGGCAGGAAAAAATAGAGGACTTGAAGTAGCGCATGTGTGTAGATCAAAACTAATCGATCTCCTTGAGTCGATCGAGGGCAGACGCCAGCGCATGGCTATGTACTCACCGTCAAGCCTTTGCCATGGAGAATGCTTACTGTCAACGCTGCTGCGCTCACTCCGGCAGACCCGGGATGATCCGGCTTTTCTCTTTAGATCGAGCGGACAAATAGCTGTGTTCTAAGGCTATGTGGCACCAGCGCATGCATCTCCCAAATCTTATCAGCGGATGTCGTCTGGTAACCACCCCTATATTGCTCGTCCTCGCCTGGTATGGCTATGGCAAGGCTTTCTTAGTGGGCACGATCTTGTGCTTTGCCTCCGATGTCCTTGATGGCTATCTAGCGCGCCGTCTCGGGCAGAGGTCCGCTCTGGGTGCCCAACTCGATAGCGTGAGCGATTTTGTGCTCTATATTACCTTGCCTCTGGGAGCATGGTGGCTCTGGCCGGCGATTATGCGTCGTGAAAGTCTCTTTTTTCTTACCGTGCTTGCCAGCTGTGTGCTGCCGCCGCTTGTGGGCCTCGTGAAATTCCGTGCCTTAACGAGCTATCACACGTGGGGCGTGAAACTCGCGGCACTGGTGGTGGGCGGCACTGCCATTATGCTCTTCGCTGGTGCGCCAGCCTGGCTTTTCCATCTGGCGGTGCCGGTCAGTGTCCTAGCCGCAGTAGAAGAAATTGCCATCACCTGTATGCTCCGCAAACCGCAGGCAAATGTGCGATCCCTCTGGCACGTTATGAAAACGCAGGGGCCGTCGCTGAGTAGTTATAAAAACATAGTGAAGCGCCCCTAGATTAAGTAAGGAAATTGCAATCAGCCGACGTAGGCAAAAACGAATGGCATAACAGCCAAAGAAGGGGAGCTTCGGGGGCATTAAAGAATCTCGGGGGAATGCTGTGTTTCAGTATGTCGAGCAGTTACGCGCGAAATGTAATTCCCGCCGGCCCATGAATATCAACCGGGCTAACAATCTGATTTTCTTCGCTTGCTAACACTCGCAACTACGCACGAAGCATCAACTTTGCCCTTCAACGTATCACGTCGTCTCATTTTTCTAGGCGGCAGATGTACGGGGTTGGTTCGGTTTGGCTATTCAGACAACAACATGAAATATAGTTAGCGAGTGGCTTCGGCGCCGCGACGACACCTCATCGGGAAAACACAGATTCCACCGCTACTTGTCGACTTTATGTAGCGTGTCTATAACGCGCAATTCATGCATGGCTTTTGTCGAAAAAATCCAAGGTTAAGCTAGCGACTGGATCATGCGGAGCGGGCAAATGGATGACCGACCCTCCGCTGAACATATTCGATCACGTCTTGAACAGTAAAAAACTGCAACTGATCTTGCCGGGGAATTTCAATGCCGAATTCTTCCTCGAGCTGAAAAATTAATTCAAAGGCATCCAACGAATCGATCTCGAGGTCTTCAACCAAATTGGCTTGTACTTGAATGTTTTCGGGCTTTGTCTTCATTATCTTTGCCAGTTCGGCAATAATGCGTGCTGCAATTGTTCCTGTTTTCATATAAACCTCCGTCTGTTCAAGAAAGCGCTTTCATAACCAAGCATGGCGTTATTGCTGGCAAGGCCAAACGAGTTCGAGAGCGCGACGTGAACGAGCGCCCATAAAGGATTATTGAAGCATGCAATTGGAATGAGAAAGAGACTCCACCACAGACTCTTCGGCAAGAGACAAAGCGGCAGAATAAAAAATTGGAACAGGTTTAACAAAATGTGCAACCCCGCGAGGCTGAAGTTGAGGGCTTCAGGCATCCAGCGGTCGACCGATCCGCCTGGCGGATACGTGGAGGCTTGCGACCTAGATATCATCGGGGATGAAACTCCTTCTTCTTGCGAAATCTCTCTTTCAATAGACTAACGACCATCGACAGTTCGAGCTGCAAGAAATCATGCCTCATGCTAGCGTAGATACAGCCCACGCTCCATCTTCAAAATAGATTCAGGAGGGCTAATTCTGGGAAAACAAAGGGCTATGGCTTATTAGCCCTTGAGAGCTATCCACCGTCGCAAAAAGACCAGAGGCGGCGTGCGTGCTGGTTACTTGGCCGGAGTTTTGGCGCAAAGTTGAAGCTTATTACAACGCCTTGTCTGGCACGGCCTCTTTGTTGCCTTTGATTTTCACTATATCGTTCGTCCGGGCTACAATCGCGATCGAGGGCCGGTCATGGCGGCTTAAGATTTACACGGCTTAAGATTTTACGTTGACTTCTAACTCTTGTGTGGAACATGATAAAAGTTGCGATTGGCAATTAGTAGCGATTGGCTACTGGCTAAGTCACCGGAGACCGTAACCGATCACGACGTTGATAGTCTGGACTAGCCATATTTCTGTCACCCATCGGGTATTCACTGGGGCGATGAAAGTTTTACAAGCGCGTACTTTTACATTTTCACGTGGACGAAACAGGTCGGCCAAGAAAGCGGTTAGCCTGGGAAGAAACCTTCTAACTCTCGCAGCCGGTGTGGTGCTGGGTCTCTTGTTGCTTGAGACCGTTCTCCGCATTTTTCCTTACGTCGCGTTATCGACTAGCCAGCGAAGAGAACTTGCGTGGCGGGCAACCCACAAGACAGCCGAGCAGGTTCTCACGAGAAAGTGGTACTCTTTCGACAGGTATTCACCGGAGCTTGGTTGGGAACTGATGCCGAATCTACGGACTCCGGGGCTTAACTCCAATTCAAAGGGGCTGCGTGGCACGCAGGAATATGCTTTGGAAACGCCGACCAGCGTGCGGCGAGTATTATGCATTGGAGACTCGTTCATGTTCGGAGAAAAACTAACTGACGAGCAAACGCTGCCCGCCCAACTGGAGGTGATCTTGAACCGAGAAGGACGGTGGGAGGTCCTCAACCTTGCCGACCATGGCTACGGTACAGATCAACAATGGCTGCGGCTCGAACATCTCGGGTTTCAATATCATGCCGATTTCGTTGTTCTTGGATTTTTTGAGGAAGACTTCGGGCGAAACACCCACAGTTTTCGCGACTACGCCAAACCGTACTTTGAACTCGCAGGAGAGCGTCTCATCCTCCACAATACCCCGGTTCCGCCCCCCGAAGAGCTTTTGTCCCACCCGCCGGAGTGGCCATCGTGCGCCCTGCGGTCCTGGTGTGCCCTCCAATTGATAGCGGAATATTTGGCGCAGAGTTTCGCCGTGGCCTGGTTTGGAGCACACAAAGGCTGGCAAAGTGACCCTGGCGATTCTCGACACGATGCTGCAAGCGTCTCGGAGTCGCGGACTGCAATTCGTGCTAATGATTATTCCGCCACGACAACTGCGACCGAACCCCAGTGATGTGGAGGAGTTGCTTTCAAAGTGGGCAGGAAGAACTGGCACACCGCTGATTGATTTGCGTGAAGCATATCTACGCCTCCCTCAAGAAGAGCAAGCGCGGCTCTATGCAGGGCACTGGACCGCGTATGGGGCAGCCGTTGCGGCACAAGTGCTCGCTGAAAAAATCCGTGGCATACTAGTTACACCTTCACTAGAGTCCTCGCGTTGATCGGCATGCCTCGGTGATTCGCAATTTGTTCGCCCCAAGACCGTCGGCAGTTGGTTCGCGAAAAGCGCCTTCGAGTTTCTTTATGATTCTCGGCTCACTTGTACAACTTTGACGGGGCGACCGTGGTTCCGGTTTATAAATTCGACTTGAACATGACACCGAATACTGGAGGATCCGGACCTGTAGGTAAGTTGAAAAACAAATGATAAGGAACTTGGTAACGACCTGTGCTGAAAACTCTTCTTTACCGCGTTTATGAGAGGCAACTTCTCGCTGGGTCATCGAGGAGAAGATGGCCTTGTGACGCCTACTGGCCGGCCTTTCGGAAGCTCGACTTTCTGCGGGCCATTCGAAGTTACCAACAACGCCAGCGTAGATTTGGTCGGTAGAATTTATGCGGGTAAACTTCGTGAGAAAAGTGAGATGTTCCCTAGGCTCGCTTGTGAGTGCGGTTTTATTAGCGAGTTTCGCCATAGGAGCAGACACTCCGGAACAAGATGCCATTAATCATCTGCTACAATTTGTGGCAACATCCAGATGCACCTTCCTACGAAATGGGATCGAGTACGATTCCAAGAGCGCCGTGAACCATATCAAAGAGAAGTACGATTACTTCAAAAGGCAGATTCATACGGCAGAAGATTTCATCGCTCTCGCCGCCACAAAGAGCGAGCTGAGCGGAAGACCTTATTTTGTCCGCTGCGAGAAAGGTAAGGAGATGCCAACAGCGAATTGGCTACATAAGGAGCTGCAGGATTATCTTAAAACCAGAAAAGACACGAGTCGGAATCATAGCGCGGGTACCGGTTGATCTCCTAAATCGGGTCACTAGACACTTTAGACACTTTTGATTGAATTGATCTCATAAATGAGGGGCCAAAAAACACAGTGCGGCAAAACCAGAGAAGGTAAGTTGCTTTATAAACCTCCTCCTTACTGATTGAGCGCATTCCCCAAGCGTTTGGAATGTCAAGACGCTTGCGTTATTGATGGCTACCTTTGTGATCGTCATTTGCTGACCGAAAGAAAAGTCAACGTACATTACCGTGATCGGATGCCCGGTAACTCCCAACCCGATGTTCTAATACAATGGTGATCTGTTCCGTCGTTTCTCATCTTAACCGCTTGCTCCTCTTAAACTTTTCTCCATCCTTACTATACATCATAAGGTCCCGCTGCGAATTCCGGGTTTACTCCTCAACCTCCATCTGACAGGCGACGGTTCCCGACCGGCCAGCGATTTCGCGTTGAACCACCACGTCTGCTCGCGCAGCTGCACTCTCACGGCGCGCGATCTCGGAGAGCAATGGAAACCGCCCGCCGCGTTTGCGTGAACCCGCTAGGAACAAGCGTAACCACCTTAAGTACTTGAGTCCTTCGATTTCCGCGTGTAGCCCTAAGATGTTAACAGGGTATTCCTTAAGGCGACCCAGGTAATAGTCTGCGAGCGCGTGTTCTTTCATGCCGCCTAGGCCTAACAGCTCATCCGAAGTTGGCAGCGTGGTGGGTATCTGAAGGGTTCCCAACACCGTGCCTTCAAGCTGCGGATAGAAAGGTCGCTGCTCGCGACAATCGCTGAGCATGCAGCCATAGTCACGCAGTGATACCCCAGTTGCGCGCGACACAAGCCGGTTCATCCATAATGAAGCCGCACGCCGCTAATCTCCGCGGCTGCTCGGCAGGACCAACGATTTCACGGCGTGAGGTTGGGAGCGATCGTGGCTGCCGTCATCCACAAAAATTACCCGCCAGGCGCAGGAAAGGGAAGCAAGATCCGCGCGGAGCCGGTCAAATAATCGCGGTAGATTGACCTCTTCGTTGTACACCGGGATCACGAGATCGACCTTTTTAATCCGACTCACCTACGCACCTCTTGCGCGAGGGCGCTTATCGCCTCGCACACGCGCGTCACATCCGAGTCCTTCATCCCTGGAAAAAGCGGCAACGAAACAACGCGTTCTGACGCCCACTCGGTCTTGGGAAGATCCCCTGGGCGATACCCATAACGTCCGCGGTAATAGCTGTGCAGGTGCACGGCGGTAAAGTGAAGGCCGGTGCCAATGCCACGCTCGGCCAGGAGTCCCATGAACCGGTCGCGATTGCAATTGAGACGGTCGGTCTCCACGGTGACGATGAAAAGGTGCCAGGCATGTCGGGTAGTCCCCTCGGCGTATCCAAGCGGTCTAACCGAATCGACCACTGCGAGTTGCTCGTGATAAAGCTCGGCAAGGCGTGTGCGGCGCTCGATAAAGCCATCCAGTTTGTCGAGCTGGTGGATGCCAAGGGCTGCCTGCAAGTCGGTGAGATTGTACTTCCAGCCTGGTGTCACGGTTTCATAGCGCGGCGTTTCGGATTTGCCGTAACGGCTCCATGCGTCGCGGTTGACGCCGTGGAATCTCAATAGCCGGAGCTGTTCCGCCAGCCGGTCATCGCCGGTGGTGATCATGCCAGCCCTCTCCAGTGGTGATATTCTTAGTCGGATGGAAGCTAAAGCAGGCGGTTCCACTGTCAGAACCAATCCGTCTTCCCCGAAATTCAGTCCCCACAGCATGGGCCGCATCTTCGATTAACGTTAGATTGCGTCGCGCTGCGAGAGCTTTAAAACCGTTGAGATCGCAAGATTGACCTGCAAAATGGACCGGAAGAATCGCCCGAGTTCGCTCAGTGACTGCCGCCGCCGCCGTCTCCGGCGAGATTTGCAGCGTTCGCGGATCGATATCAACAAACACGGGTTTTGCCCCCACCACTTCAATCATGTTGACGGTCGCCGACCACGTCATGGAACTCGTGATCACTTCGTCGCCAGGCCCAATCCCGTGCGCGAGCAACGCCAGGTGTAGCGCTGCGGTGCAGGAGTTCACAGCCACGGCGTGCCGAGCGCTAACGTAACGAGCGAACTCTTCCTCGAAGCCTTTAGCGAACGACCCCGTGGTGATCCAGCCGGAGCGAATAACATCGATAACCTCGTTGATCTCTTCCTCGCCCAGACTCGGGCGTGACAGTGGCAGCTGGTTATCGCTCATCGCCCGATTCTCTCCCGGATGCTTTTAAGACCATGAGGAGGACCGGCAGAGTAATAAGCACCATCGGCAGTTGCATCGCTAATCCGGAAATTATCGCAATCGCCAACGGCCGCTGCATGGCTGCGCCCTGGCCTATGCCCAAAGCTAAGGGAAGGAGAGCGAAGGCCGCAGCCAAGCTCGTCATGGCGACAGGCTTAAGCGTCGGTTTCAATTGGTAAACTGTCTTACGATCTTTAGCCGATACACAACATCAGGACTAGGCATTCACAATTTTCGGCGGAATTTCTCGTTCACCAGACAGATCACTCAATTCGAGAAGACACGCTTCCATGACCTCCTTAGCTGATACACCTGCGCCTTGATAGACGATGCGTGCGAGACTTGGAGGAGGAGCCCAACGGTCGAAGTCGTGTTGCAGGAATATGGCAATCGTCCTTACTTGTATGGCGCAGGCCAAATGTACGGGCCCGCTATCGCAGGCAACAAAAAGATCGCAGTTCGAAACCAAAGACGCGAACATTCGTGGGGACTCTTCAAAAACCAAAGGGATATTGCGTGGCAATCCCCGTTTGAAGAACCCAATCACGTCTCTTTCCTCAGGGCCTACAAAAACAATGACTTTTATTGCCTGCGCATGAAGGCCGGTGATCAGTTCCATGAAATTCTCCTTAGGCCATCGTTTTTTCCACGATTTCCTGCCACCGACAAAGATTCCAACGATACGATTTGGATGTTGTCCCACCATGGTTTCCACGCGACTCTTTCCTTTCTCTTTTTCGACAGCTGACAGAATCAGTAAGGGAAATAGTTCCTGGGTTTCCAAACCCATACCACGAACAAATTCTAGCAGGTTTCTATACTTATTATTCTCGGCCGGCTTAGCCAGTCGGATATTGAACCACCGGTCCCTTCTTCCTCGCAATCCCACACGAAACCGAGCACCAGAAAATCCAACAATGAAAGCCCCCAGAGCCGATTTGGAACAACTCACATCGATGGCCAAGTCGTAATTCATCGATCGAATCTGTTTCAGAAGGAGTGCATAAGCCCAACATGCCTTTGGAACACGCTGGTAAATCTGAATGTGGTAATCGATTGGCAAATTTTGAAAAAGGATCTTGGATATGGTTGGCCCAACGAAGTCAATTCTGGCATTAGGGAAATTCCGGCGAAACAAGAATATGCTGGGTGTTGCCAGTATGGAATCCCCGAGACGAAAAGTAGCACGCACTAATAGAATCTTCTTGATCTGCTCCTGATGAAAATCGAGATGGTCGTCATTTGATCTAACTGTGACCAAACTCGTCGCCCACATGGTGAAAGCGCGGATTTTTTGGTTCAGCCTATAACGAAATGCCATTTTCATTTGCTTCCTTCTTTATTCGGGGCTCCGACATCAGCACAAAAGAACTTTCAGCCATCGTGTGCTCCATCACCGTTGCCTTCCAAATGGCTTTTGAGTGCACGAGGATCCGGGTTATTAGTGGTAAACACTGGGCGCCCCTAAAACATACTCGAGCGTCAGTATTCTAGGCAGACTCAGAATGGCCAACTATTGACGAAATAAAGGGCTAGAGTTTTCTAGCCCTTGAGAGCTACCCCTGATGACTATCGTTGGACTGATTGATCGCTATTCGGGCAGGGTTTTTCACGGCAAGTATGCCTTGCTGGACAGCCAGAGTCGCAGCTTGTACGCGGTTTTGGAGATGAAGTTTTCCGAGGATGCTTTTGAGATGATTCTTGACCGTGTTCTCCGCAATGTCTAATCTCGACCCGATTTCCTTATTGGTGAGTCCCGCAGCCAACAGTTGAAGCACCTCTTTCTCTCGTTCCGTGAGATCATCGACCGGAGTCGTTTCGGAATGTTTTGATGCCCGGGCGGCAAACTCTTTCAAGATTCTCGCGGCGGTCGCTCCGGAAAGAGGCGCTTCACCGCGGAAAACTCCTACAAGCAACTCCCGAAGCTTTTCAGGCTCGACTTTTTTTGAAAGATACCCGTGGGCTCCGCATTTGATGGCTTCAAAGAGATCCTTATCCTCCTCAGAGATCGTTAAAATGACCACGCGCGTTGCGGGTAAGGCACTGGTAATCTGGCGAGTGGCCTCCAGCCCGTTGACGACCGGCATATGAATGTCCATCAAAACCAGGTCGGGTTTGCTAGCCGCAGCCTTCCGTGATGGCCTCTGCGCCGTCTTCCGCTTCGCCTATGATCTCGAAACATTTTTCTTTTTCGAGGAGGCTGGCCAAGCCCTTTCTGAAGAGAGTGTGGTCGTCAGCCAGCAGCAGGCGAATGTTTTTCATCATATTCTCGCCGTGCGAGCGGCAGCTGGATAAGCACTCGGGTCCCCTGTCCCGGCCCGCTGCTAATGCTGAGCTTCCCGCCCGCAGATTTTGCGCGATCTTTCATGGTCTTGAGGCCAAACCGCAGGTGCGTTTCTGAGGTTCTATCCGCGAACCCCCTTCCATCATCTGCAATGGTTATGTTGGCAATCTCGCCGTCGGCCGTTATCGTGACCTTGCCCTTTCGTTGCGTCGGCGTGTTTAACGATGTTAGTGAGGGCCTCATGGATGATTCGGATTAACTGGATTTCAACTGGCGACGAGAAATTAATCGTTTCAGGATGATCCACTTTGAGCTCCACCGGGATTCCTTTTACCTCGCCAAAGTCCCTGAGGTAATCGTCAAGGGCGGCGACGAGTCCGAGTTGATTCTTCAGAGCGAGAGCACGCAAGCCGAATATGGATTCCCGGAGGTTTTGATAGGCTTCGTCAACGGTCTTTAACAATTCGGTCAAGATATTTCTTCTTGCAGTGGATGCATTCTTCCCCAAGCTCGTTTCGGCCTCAATCAGTTTGAGACGGAAGTAGGCTAAGTCCTGGGCGAGACTGTCGTGAAGTTCGCAGGCCAATCTTTCCCTTTCCTCTAAGATAGCCAGTCCTTTTAATTTTTCTTCATGCTCCTTAACTGCTCGGCCATGCGATTGAACGCATGGCTCAAGAGACCGATTTCATCTGTCGAAGTGACCGGTACGGTCTTCGACAGATCCCCTTTCGCAATTTCGCTGGAACGTTCTGCGAGCTGACGTAGCGGTAGAACGATCGCACGGTGAAAATAGCGTTTTGACGCCAACAGGAAGAGCGTGCCGATCAGAACCAATGCGACATTAAATCCCATCGTCATTCGCATTTTTCGCCGCGTTTCCGAAACCAGCCGATCTTCGATGCTCTCGTGCTCCATGCTGATCCGGTCGGCGAAGACTTGGATCCGATGCTGTATGCTCTCCATCACTTCCAGGTCGTGGATGTTCACTTCGCTCTCCGGCCGCCCTAGGCCATTTTGTGTTCGGCTAACGATTCTTGCTGCAACACCTTCGGCATCGGCGATCATCTCCTGCATCTCTTGGATATTTCGCGCCTCTCCGCCAGACTTTTTGTAAAGAGTCAACAAGGTGTCAAAGTCTTTTGAGGAAGTCTTGATCAGAGAATCCGGAATCGCCCTGCCTTGTAGTTGGGCCAGCTGTATTTCTGCAGTGAAAGACTGTAGGCGGCTATCGATTTGTTCGACAAATTGAACCTGTTCGCTCTGTCTCGCTATGACATCTGATTTGAGCAGATGAGATCTGAGCAGGTAAAAGGAAGTACCGCCAACCACGAGGACTAGTATGAACAGGAAAATAAAAACGAAGCTTAATTTGCGGTCTATTCTTCCCGTGAATTTCGTGCTTGCGTCTTCGCGTAGCTCGATCCCGCTTCCTCTTGTGGGAGGCGATTTCCGGAAGATCGCCAGCAGAGATAACATGGAGATCAAATCCTACTATAGCACTCGCAATCAGACAATCATCCGACCGGCATCGGTCCACCGGCACGAAGCCCTGGATGGTGGATTTTCACCTTCATGGTGTGACGAGATTGCCCATGACTTTTCCGGCAAAGTAGGTATGCGCTCGCCGCGGTGTGAATTTCAGCAAGTAGACCAGCAGCCGGTTATGCCAGCCCGGAATCGCAACGGATGTCTTGCCCAATTTTTTCAGAGCCAGGCGGACGACCGGTTCAACCGCCATCGCCGCCACTGGGCGGGAGCCGGCGATTTCGTGAAATTCCGTGTCGGTTGAACCTGGACAGAGCGCCAGCACATCCACTCCTTCTTTTCCTAGCTCATATCTTAAAGACTCGGCCAAAAAGAGCTCATAGACCTTGCTCGCGGCATAACTCGACTCATAAGGAGTCGCAATGTAACCGCTTACGGATGACACGAAGATAATTCCGCCCCGCTTTCGTTGTGTCATTTGGCGCCCGAAGGCATGCGTCAGAATAAGCGGCGCGCGGCAATTGACGTCCAAAAGAGCCAGTTCTTTCTCCACTTCATGCTCTAGAAACTTACCTGCTATGCCGAATCCCGCGTTGTTGACCAGCAGCCCCACGTCGATAGATTCCGTTCTTGAGAGAATCAGCGACAGAAAGTCAGGTTGGGATAAGTCAGCAATGATCGTTCTGACTTGGATTTTGCTTGTGCTCTCTAGCTGCCCTGCCAACTCTTCGATTCTCTCCCTGCGCCGAGCGACAAGGATCAAATTCAAACCCATGGCCGCCAACTGTCTGGAAAACTCGGCGCCGATACCCGCGGAGGCTCCAGTGACAAGCGCCCAAGGTCCGTAGCGTTCTAGAAATGTCATACCTGCAACTCCCGATCTTTAACTATGTTAGAGTCAGCCGCGTACTAGGCTATTATGCCGCCTGGGTTGATGCGCTCTCAACATCGCTAGCAGGGCGGGAAGCACGATAAGTACCAGGGGCAGTTGGACCGCCAGTCCGGAAATTATCGCAATCGCCAACGGTTGCTGCATGGCCGCGCCCTGGCCTATGCCCAAAGCCAGAGGGAGAAGAGCAAAGACCGCAGCCAGTGTCGTCATGGCGATGGGTCGCATGCGGTTGTGGCCGGCCATGATCAGTCGGGTCATGCTTGATCTTTCTCGCTCGTCAGATCGACGTATTCCGAATAGTAGAATATGGCCACTTCCGTGACGATGCCGACGATCATGGTCATTCCCATCATCGACGTTATATTCATCTCCGTGCCCGTCAGCCAGAGTCCCACAAACACCGCCGAAAGCGCGAGTAACGTGGTGACGAGCATGGCGCAGCCACACGGAAGCTCTCGTAGAGAAAAAGTAAGAGAAGAAAAACCAAAGCTGCTGCGGCCAAAAATACCGCAACGAGGCCGGCAAAGGCCTTCTGTTGCTCTGCGTATAGCCCACCCAAGTTATAATAAACCTCCTTCGGCACAAGCCCTGGCCGATTCAGCACCTGCTTGACTTCCGAGATCACCGAGCCGATATCGCGGCCGCTGATCCGTCCCGTGACCGCAACCATGCGTTTGAGGTCGTCGCGCGTGATCTCCGGCTGACCGGTCAAGACGGTGAGCGTGGCGACTCGCTTGAGAGGAAAGAGATGTCCGTCCGGAGCGCGCAAGCGCAGATTTCTCAACGTCCGTTTCCGTGGCCCGCAAATCGTGAGGAATCCATGCCCTCACGCCGATCATCTTTGGACCGCTTTGAATCTGGCTCGTCACCACTCCGGTCAAGGAGTCGGAAAGCATGTGGGTGATACCATCAGGATCCGTGCCTTCCAAGCTCGCCTTGACGCGGTCCACCTGGATGTTCAGAGCGTCACCGGCCAGTACAATGCCGGGTTTAACGTCGACGACCCCGGGAATTTTCTCAATCGCAGTGGCTACCGTCGGTCCAAGTTTTCCCAAAAGATTGCCATCATCGGAATACAGCTTGATTTCGATCGGCTGTGGCACCGCGGTAAGGTCGCCGATGAGATCCTCCATCAATTGAGCCAGCTCGATCTGCAGGCCCGGAACCTCATGTTCCACCCGTTGACGGACATCGTCCATTACGGTGTCGATATCGCGTCGCGGGAAAGGTTTCAGACGGACGAAGAAATCGCCGGTATTGGCCTCGGTCAATCCTCCGCCGAGCTGTAGTCCCGTGCGGCGGGAGTAGGTTTGCACCTCGGGTGTTGCGTGTAGAATAGCTTCAACTTGGCGCAGCAGCCGATCCGTTTCCGTGAGCGAAGTGCCTGGTTCCGACCGGTAATCGAGAACAAAACCTCCCTCGTCCATGGACGGCATAAACCCGGAGCCCACGTGCCGATAGCTTATCCAGCCCGCTGCGAGGAAAATAAGGACGACGATCAGCACTAACCACGGACGCGTAAGCACTCGGCCCATCGTCGCTTGATAAGCTTGGCGGACTCGTTGGGCGAAACGGCCGTCTGCTTTTTCCCGAGCATCTTTTTCGTTTAGAAAATGATCCGCCAGCAGAGGCACGGCCAGCCACGCAACGAAGAAAGAGATGACGAGGCTGGCGGCCATAGTCAACGACAGCGCCTTGAAAAAAGCGCCGGTCACCCCCGACAAAAAAGCCAAAGGCGCGAATATAATAATGGTCGAAGCAGACGAGCCCGCGAGCGCTTTCGTGAATTCGGCTGCAGCACGCATCACTCGACCGCGGTGATCCGTTGCGCCCTCGCGCAGCCGTCGAATGATGTGTTCCACCATGACAATCGCGTCGTCGATGATAAGCCCCACGGCGGCTGCCATTCCACCTAGGGTCATAATATTCAAGCTCATGTGAAATACATAAAGCAGGAGGATCGTGGCGGCCAGTACACCGGGTACGACGATGGGCTGCAATCAAGGTGACCTTGAGGTTGCGCAGAAAAAGCAAAAGGATGAGCACAGCGAAGACAACCCCGACCAGGATCGAATCACGCACGCTCCTTTCCGATGCTAAGATCAGCTCGCTTTGGTCATACCAGTTGGCGATCTTAACGTCGGCAGGCAACTGCTTGCGAAACTCAGCCAGCTTGTCTTTGATTTCCTGGGCGATCTGAACGGTGTTGCCGCCGGGCTGCTGATGCACCTGGAAAATCACGGCATCATGGCCGTCGGCAGTCACACGGGTCCACTGCGGCGTAGTCCCTTCGCTGACGGTGGCCACATTGCCTAACCGGACAACGCCCCCCGGGCCTGAACGAACAATCGTATCACTAATCTGTCCGAGATTGAGGAACCGAGTGTCACTCATGGCAAGATAAAGTTTGTAATGATCTTCCATGCGGCCCACCGCCTCGATCACATTGGCGGCCGAAAGCGACTTGGCCACATCGCTCAGTGACAGACCGTAGGAATCTAAGCGAGCCGGGTTGACGTTAATTTGGTACTCTCGCTGCGCGCCCCCGAGAACTTCGACTTTGGCGACTCCCGTGATCGTCGAAATAAGGGGTCGGAGCTGGTACAAAGCTATGTCACGCAAATCGACTAATGAGTGAGCGTCTGAAGTTAAACTATAGGCGAGAACGGGGAAGACCGTCGGGTCCATCCGGCGCGCATTAAAAGTCGTGCCTTGGGGTAGACTGGGCATGACCTGGTTGATGGCCGACTCTACCTGCAACAGGGCCGCCACCATGTCCTCGCCCCAATCGAAATTGATCGATATCTCAGCGCTGCCCCGGCTCGTGGTCGAGCGCACGCTGCGCACGCCTGGGATGGCTCGCACGCCCTGTTCGATGGGAAAAGTCACTTCGATCATCATCCGCTCCGCCGGACGGTCGCCCGAATCGATGTTGACCATGACCCTGGGGAATGTCACATGCGGAAAGAGAGCCACCGGCAATGTTGGGATCGCGGCCAGCCCGCCTAAAACCAGAACCGATCACTAAGAACAATACGGAACTGCGATGCGCTTGTACCCACCTGGTAAAATTCATCGGGACGGGTCCACTTTGACGGCCATGCCGTCTTTCAGCTCGTAATTTCCCAACGTCACGACCGGCTCCCCAACTACAAGATCTTTGCCATTGACTTCGACCTCTCTTTCATTTGCCAAACGCACTTGCACGGTGTGTTCTTGGGCGCGGCCGTCATTGACGGTAAAGAGAACATAGTGATCTGCTTCCGGGAGAACGGCGGAGCGGGGCACAACCAACCCCTGCGCGGAAGCGACAGGAATTTTTCCCACAACGTATTCGTTAAGCAGAAAGCCGGAAGATGAAGGCAGATCAACGAACCCATCGATCAGGTGACTTGTCGCATTGGCAGCCTGGGAAAGCTTACGAATTCGCCCGATCACTGTGTTAGTCCCCGGCACGTTTATCCGCGCAAGTGAAACTTCCTGCCCGGCTTTGACTTTACTGCTATCCGCCGGCTCAATCCCCAGGCGAGCTTGAAGGCGGTTTTGAGCAACCATCTCGATCATGGCATTGCCCGCGGCAACAATCGCACCTTCTTGAACCGCAACCTTGGAGACCAAACTCCCCGCATCGGCGTGAATGGCTTGGGCGCCTTCGCTGCCCCGCTGGCGCAAGCTCTCTAATTTAGCTTGAGCCTGCTCCAACGCCTGCTGCGCCTGGAGCAGCTGGTCGTTGGTAGCCAACTTGAGATCGAAACGTTGCTGCACATACTGCAGCGCTTTTTGCGCCGATTGATAATCATTGCGTGCCTGTTGGGTTTGGAGGTTGGTCTCCGCGCTCGGTTCGATTTCCAACAAAGGATCTCCTCTCGATACCTGCTGTCCCTCGGTGACGAGAATGCGACGGACTCGGCTTTCAAACGGCACCGTGATCGTCTGGACAGCGCCGGCTGCAGGTACGATCGTCCCGTAAACCGTGATCTCTTCGGCCACAGTTCCTTTTTTGATGGGGACAACCTTTACGAGCGCGATAGGTCCCTGGGATGATTCTGCCTTATCAGCAGCTGTGCTTTCCTCCCGAAAGGTTGCCTGACTCTCGTGAGAAAACCACCAGTATCCTCCGCCCAGAACGGCAATAACTACTACAGCTCCAAGGCTCCAGAGCCTTCGTTTCATGGACTGACCCCCTTTTTTTCTGGTGCGCTCAAATAGCCACCAGTAGCGATCTCGAGAGCGACATACATGTCGGCAAGCTGGCGCTTCAGGTCAACAAGCTCCATTTGCCTCGTGATCAAGTCGGCCCTCGCGTTGTAATAAGTCAGAACATCGGCGTTACCTTGGAGCAAAGCCATGCGATAGGATTCGACGACGTTTTGCAGTATGGGGATCGCCTTTTCGGCGGCTTCGATTTGGCGCTGCAATGAGTCCATGTTCGCGAAGATGCGCGCCACATCAGCCTGCGTTTCAAACAGGCGGGCAATGTATTCGTCGAAGAGTTTAGCTCGGGTAGCGTTTTCGACCGCAATCGCACCCTGGTTTCGATCAAAGAGGGGCAAGTCTATCGCAATAGCGAAGCCGGTCGTGATTACGTTTGTGTTATCCCCGGCATGCGAAAAGCCGATGTTGATTTTTGGAAATTGGTTGAGAATAGCGGCTCTCAAGCGCTGTTCCTCACTTTCATATCCGCTTTTGAGCGCAAGCAAGTCCAGGCGCCACTGTTCAAGCCCATGCTCAAGTTCCTGGACGGAGGGCAGCGTCTTCAGAGCAGGGGGCGCTATATTTTGTTCTAACGGGATAGTTTCTTCAGCGGGGAAACCCAAGGATTGATTAAGCGCGAGCCGTTCTTGCTCTCGCTGTTGCTCCGTGGTGAGCACGGAGGCGTGAATTTTCTGCAAAGCCGCTTCAGCGGCGGCTAAGTCGACCATCGTCACGAAGCCGAGATCTGCCGCTCGCCTAACGAGATCGAGGTTTTCGCGCAGTCCCTCTTCTTCCGTTCTGGCAACCGCTAGTTGTTGATCAAGGAAAAACAGGTGAAACACTTGGAGCTTGGCTGCTTGCGCCGTCTGCCATTCCTGCCACGCCACATCGAGGTCCACCGAGACCGCATCGGCCTTGGCCGCCGCTATTTTGGCGTCACGTGCAATGATCGAAGTGATTTCCCAGCTCAGGCCGAAGTTGAAGGCGTTCACTGTTCCCTGGGTTGCGCCTCCCGTGGGAGGATTGAGGCTATAGGAAAACTGCGGATTAGGGAGGATGCCGGCCTGGAGGAGCTGCGCTGCGGCCAATTTCCGTTGGCCGCGGCTCGCCCGCAGCTTGGGGTTGGCGAGTACGGCTAGTATGGCCGCCTCGTCGGGGGAGAGGCCATTGCGGATATCGAATTCGATGGGTTTCAGGATAGGATGCTGGATCTCTTTTGCCTGGACCCGTATGGCTTCCATGCTCGGCGGCGCAAGCCTTGCCGCAACTGTGGCTTGATCCAACGGCACGGGGTCATATGTCGCACAGGCCGGAATCAAAAACAGGAGTAGCCAGAGCCAAGGCCATGAGAGTGTTTTTACGGTTGATGTAGCCATTTTCAAAGGCTACGATTCTGGCACGATGATCAGCACAGATAAAGGCAGAACGTTAACTGGGCCTTTCACAGAAATTACATCTCTGAAAGGTCAGCAGAACTCACGAGTGGTAGATGGTTCTATTAGCAGCCAAAAGAAAGGAAGGCATGCTGAGCCACCATCAATTTAGAATGAATATGCGTCTGTGGCGGTTAGCGTATAGGGTCACTATGGACTTACCTTGTTAGTTGTCAGACCTCCTTTATCGACATGAAGCAATACATATTCGCCCACGAGACCGAATTTTCCCCAACGGTAGTCCCCTGATCTCGTAGTCATAGAAGTGGGAAATGGGAGAGTTGGTTGGTCGCTTTCGTCCGCCACGATCCATGTATCCGCGTGGATATCGATATGGCTCGCCAAAGCGCGGCTATCAAAGAACTCCGGGATCGGCTTTTCGGCGCCCAGATAATAAATCAAAGTCGCCCCCCTGGTTTTGTAAAGCACGAGTTTATCCAGGTGCCCGCCGAGTGTTGCCCGCACAGTTTGAGCGAAGGCTTTCTCCCCGCGGAGCGGTTCGCTCTTTGGCAACACATAGACGAATAAGAAAAGCATGAAGGAATAAGCGGTAAATAACATCGATAAAGCAAGTCTCTGCGGACGCAAGCTCCAAGCAACAGGGACCAACACGATGAGCATCGCCAGAAATACCCAAAAACCGAACCATACGCTTTGTTCCGCCAGAGGAGGTAAATCGTTTACAGCGCCAGGCCGCAGGGAAGGCAGAAAAGCGATGATGCCAGTCGCCACGACGATGAGGAGCACAATCGAAACGCTAAGGACGTAGCCTCCCTGCACCAGCCAGCGTACCCACCGGTTCCAAGTTTCGCGCATTGAAACAAACAACCGCGCGACCAAAATGGCGGCCGCGGGTAAAACGGGCAGCAGGTAATAATTTCGTCTGGAGCCGGAGAGAGTGAAAAAAATAAATGTCGCCCAAAAGTAAGCCAGAACGAAGCGATCGCTCTTTCCGGCGGGTTTGGAATGCGCCTGAACCATGGCGGCCGGCAGGAACAAACACCATGGAGCCATGAGCACGAAAATAATATAACTATAGAGATAGATCGGCTCTTGGTGGTCAAACGGCTCGACAAAGCGAATCAAATTCTCACGCAGAACCATAGAAAGCCCGAGGTTGGAATTCGTAACGAGGAGAGAGGCCGCAAAGGGTAATAGGTAGATAAGCGCGGCGATCGTCATTGCCAGGAGCGTCATGCGATTGAAAAACCATTCATTTTGGGTGACAAACCAAGCGACCCGGTCCTTAAACGAGCCATGCGAGACCTTGTTTGTGAGATTGCGCCATCCCTGCGCGATAAGCGAATAGACGCCAATGACGAGTAAAGGTAGGGCAAAGGCGTGCAGTCCTTTCGTGAGAGCCGTGACCGCCATGATGAGCCACAACCCCACGATCCACCACCCATGGCGCCGCTCGCGATTGCAAAAATATAAGGTCAACGCTGCGAGCACCCCGGTTACAGTTTCGATATCGGCCGATGCGATGCGCGACCAGAAAACATAACCGTAGGAGGTCGCGAGAATGCAGCCAGCAAAAATCGCCGTTCGGCCGTCATAGAGCCGCCGAGTGAGAGCCATCAAGAGTAGGATACCCAACAGGCCGGCCAAGGCGCTCGGTAGTCGAGACGCAACTTCGTCGACGCCGCCGGTGAGGTGTGCTGCTGCGGCAATGAGCCAATAGGAAGGCACAGGCTTGTCGTAGTAAACTCGGCCGTTTATAGTCGGCCAGAAATAGTTTTGAGTCAGCTGCATCTCGCGTGTCACCTCGGACCACCGCCCTTCGGATCCCCACAAGCTACGATCCCCCAGTCTTATGAAGAAAAGCGATGCCGCGAGCAACAAGACAGCCAATGCCCAAGTCTTAAAATGCGCCTCTTGCATTTCTGTCATTCCCTTGGGCTCGCATGATTTCATAGTTTCCTGGTCGAGACTTGCGTTTCCCATCTTGAGGTCCACCAAACACCTGTGATCAAACGGCTACGACACACATGCGTTATAAATCCTGTCACCGTAAAGGTAAAGCTTATCACCCGGTTTGACGCGCTGGTTGACTTCTTCCATGAACGGGCGATAGCTCTTCGCCTCCGCCATGACCGGCGTCACAATCGCCTGGGTGATGAACGCGAGCAGAATCGAAAGCAACACGAGCCGGAGAGCCGCATGGCGCATAAAGTGCTGTCGGGTTAAATTAGGAGATCGAGGTAAAGCTTGTAGATAGGCAGTACTGTTACCGGGTGGCTGACTGTGCAGATATGTAAGATAAGCCCAAACATACGTAATCAGCAAAACGATAAACAAACCTTGGAGATAACCTCGATAAAAGAAGACGCGAGCTTTCATGATGAAACTTCTCCTCGTGGTAAGATGAAACGATCAATTCTGGCACGATGATCGGCACAGATAAAGGAAGAACGTTAACTGCGCCTTTCACAGAAGTTACATCTTTGAAAGGCTAGCAGGCGGAAAACAAGACGTGATTGTTGAGTGAGAGCAGAAAAGATGGAATGCCGTTGGAAAAGTTCGCGGGAGCGAGGCCGCGATCTGTCAAGTTGTGTTTTCACGTGACAGGGTCAAGGAGGTGTATCTCTCAGTGCCCAAACCTCCGCTCTCGTCGTTGATAACTCCGTATCGCTCGGAGAAAATCGATTTTCCGGAATGCCGGCCAGTAGGCGTCACAAAAGTAAAACTCGCTGTAGGCGCTTTGCCAGAGCATGAAGCCCGACAGACGCACCTCTCCACTGGTGCGGATGATCAGATCGGGATCCGGGCAGTCATAGGTATACAAGAATTTGTCCAGCGCCTCTGGGGTAAGCTCTCGGAGGATTTCCTCAGGTGAATCCTGCCGCATAAAACGCTCCTGAAGGTAACGCCGGACTGCATCGACGATCTCCTGCCGCCCCCCGTAACCGACGCCAACGTTCACGAGCATTCGATCGTGGTGCTGTGTTGTTGAATCGATGCCCCTCAGGATTTGGAGGGTTGATGCTGGCAGAAGCTCCAGCTTTCCGATGGGACGTACTCGAATTCGAAGCTGCTGGATCAAACCGCCCTGCATCCATTCGGCCATCTTCTGCTCGATGACCTGGAGAATGGTAGCTACTTCATCGGGCTCGCGAGTCAGGTTTTCAGTCGAGAGCCACCAGAGGGTGACTACAGGAATGCCGAGCGCAGCGCACCACGTGAGAACTTCCTCGGTTTTTAGTGACGCTAGAAGGTACCCCTCCCTCGGTTCCGACAAGCCTGTCTCTCGGGCATAGCGACGGTTGCCGTCCTGAATCAAACCGACGTGGCGGGGGATGGGCCGGCGCCGAACATCATTGAGAAGTTGCCTCTCATAGACGCGGTAAAGAAGATTTTTCAGCACAGGTCGTTACCAAGTCCTCATTATCTTTTTTAAGCCGTAGAAACGTGGCCGCGGCTTTGGCATCATAAGTGCTACCATTACGGACAAATTTTGCGCCGTTCATCTCGCTCACATATTTGATGAGCACTTCGATCTTGTACCTCTCGCTTGAAGAAGCACTCTGGGCGTGAAGAACTTGTGCAATTCCAATCGCGATGAACAGGAAAAAAACCGACGGCAGTCTCCAGAATCTTGTCATCGCTAGTAATCGCCCTATCATCAGGAATCTTAAATCTCAAACTCCTTGCTTTCGGATTTTCTTGCGCCATGAGAGAAAATAAAGAAATTTATTTCTTACGGTGTATCGTTGCCTTCTGACTTGCCCTTCTAATGGGTGACCCCCATAATTCCTGATGTGTGATTCGGCGCTGCCAAAGTGAGACGGCAGGATCGTGCCCTCTATCTCTGCCTACTGACCTTTCAAAAATGTAATTCTTTTGAAAAGCGCTGGTAAGGTTGTTATTTATCTTGTGCCGATCCCCGTGGGAGAATCAGAATCATTGCATTCGATCACGAGAGAATGACTTACATGAAAGATCGTCTCTTTTTCTTTCACGGTGAAGTGACAATCGTCCAGATAACAGCGGTCGTAGGTCGAAGGTTCCACTTCTCTCATACTGTCGCGACTAGCGGAGGATAGCGGAGGAAAGAGAAGACATCTCTAATGAGGCGAAAAAAAGAACTAAAGAGGCCAGTAGGTTCTAAGACGCTCAGACGCGTAGGAGTAGGAACGACCAAAGCAGCTCGACATAAGCGCTAACACATGTGTGGAATCGCAGGCATCTACCGTTATCGCGGTAAGGGAGAAGATTCCGCCATCGTTCAGGCCATGCTCACGCGTCTCGAGCGTCGCGGGCCGGACGACAGGGGAGTTGTGGTAGCGGAACCCGCGGTGCTCGGCAATCGCCGGCTCGCGATTCTGGACTTGAGCCCTTCGGGACGCCAGCCGATGCGGAGCCCGAGCGGTCGCTATTGGATCACGTTCAACGGTGAGATTTACAATCATGAAGCGGTGCGTAGCGAGTTGGGTGTGGAGCGGGAGGCGATGCACTCTCGGACCGATACGGAGATTTTGCTGCTTGCCTGGGAACGATGGGGTGCGCAGGCGCTCCCGCGCCTCGTGGGGCAGTGGGCGTTCGCGGTGTTCGACACGGTCGAGCGGCGGCTATGGCTGGTCCGCGATCGCTTCGGCGAGAAACCGCTCTTCTACCACGAAAACACGGAATCGCTCGTGTTTGCCTCCAGCCTGGAGGCCCTCGTCCAACACCCGCAGGTGCCGCGCCAACTCGATCCGGAGTGCCTTGTCGAGTACGTTACCCTCCGGTACGTGGTGAGCCCGCGGACGGTCCTGCGCGGGGTAAAAAAGCTCGGGCCCGGGCAGCTCGTCGAAGTTGGTCCAGAAGGTAGTCAGGTGCATAGCTGGTGGGTGCCGCCGCTCCGGCGCCACCCGAGGCTTGCCACGCAGACCCGTGGGGCGCTGGTGGAGGAGTTCAACGCACTTTTCACCCAAGCGAGCGAGCGCTGTCTCGTGAGTGACGTCCCGGTGGCCCTTCTCCTCAGCGATGGGATCGATAGTCAGAGTATCCGAACCGTGCTGGCCTCCCGCGGGCACTCCATTCCGGCTTACACATTTCGTTTACTAAACGCGGAGAATGGCGTAGCTCTGGCCGCGCCGCCGCCGGGGTCGGAGCCGATCATGGATATAGAGGTGTCGCGTGCCGAGCGTGTTGCGCAGATGGTCCCGGCCTTTGGATCGCTGACCGAACCATTGGGCGACGGCGCTATGCTTGCAACTTGGATGTTGATCCGAGCTGCGCGCTCGGGGGCGACCGTGTTTCTTTGCGGGCATGGCGGCGACGAAGTGCTGGGCGGCTACCGATTGAGCCAGGATCGATTCCGCCTCGCTCTGCTTCGCCGTCTCGCGTGCTTGCCGCTCGGTTGGGTGGAGTGCTCCCCTCGACCGATTCTTGTACGGCAACGAATCGGTGGCCGAGCGGCGCCGCCGTCTAAGGGAAGCTCCGGCGTCCATGGCGCCTGCGGTTGCCCGCTATCTCATTCACCGCCCGCTCCCGTACGAGGACATTGTGCAAATGTTTGGCGGAGCGCGCGATTCTTACCTCGACGTTGTCGACTGTCTCTATCGTTTCTGCGATCCGGAAGCTTGCGACCTCGATCGCATGCAACAGGTCATGCTTCAGACCTTTCTGTCCCACAACATTCTCCCCTTTGCCGACTCCGCGGCTATGGACTCCTCGGCCGAGCTACGCATGCCGTTTCTCGACCGGGATCTCGTCGAATTCGTGCTGGGACTGCCTGCAACCTCCCGTGTTAGCCGCTGGCCGGGACGCGCCAATACGAAGCTAATTTTGCGCTGGTGGGCCGAGGACCGCGTGGCCAAAGAGGTCATCACGCGCCGAAAGCGACATTTTCAGTTTGGTAGTATCGCCGACCTCTTGCGCCATCACGAGATGACCCTGAAGAGCCGAATCCTGGACGTCGCTGCTGTACGGCGCGTTCTTCCTGGTGTCGAAGCCTGGTTGTCCCGTCCCCCGGAGTCCTACCGAGGACCGTGGGAGGGGACACTGTGGGCGCTTGAGGCGCTCGGGATATGGTGTGAGCGGGTGGGGGTTCGCTCGTGACTGGCCTGCTCCAACTTTTGGTGCTGGTAGCTCTCGAAATGACGAGGGGCAGCTGAGCAACGGGCGAAGGGTGAAATCGGCGTTCGCGTTATCGGAACCAGCCGTCGTTTAGATCGAGAAGTTCGCTAAGAGCGAGCACTACCTAGCGTCGCCAGTTTTTACTGTCTAGAAAATGAAGTCTTTCACAAAATCGCCCCTAAAAGTTGATAGAGACGATATTTGAGAAAAAAAGGGCGAAGAAAGACCGCCCGCCTTAGAGCGTTCCGAGCCCCATCCTTTTCCCCGGCTTTCCAACGGCTTTTAGCGAGGCGGTAATAACGGTAGGCCTTGCGCCGGTCAATTTGTTCGCGCCCGAGAATTTCCTCGGCGCGTGGAAAATCCTGAACTAGTTTTTCTATCACGCGGAGGTTTTCCAGCAGTCGAAGCTCTTGGTTGCGACCGATATTTCCCTCGTGTCTTCGATAGAAGAAAACTACTTCATCTAAGTAGGCAACGGGGAAGCGCATGAAAAACCTGAAACCCAGATCCAGATCCATAGAGATCCGTAATGTCTCGTCCAGTCCTCCGATGCCTAGAAGGGCTTCCTTCGACAGAAGCGCCGCCTGGAGACGTACGATACTCGTGTTGAAAAGGTCAGTAAGCTCCACGCCCCTTTCGGCCATCCGCTTGGACTTCTCGCGCGGAATAATAGTCTTCCCCTTCGGCCCCGGATCGTCCAGGTAGGCCCCGTTGGCGAAAACCATTCCGACATCGGGTTTTTTTTCAACGAAACCGAAAAGAGTTTTGAGATGATTCGGAGCGCAGATATCGTCGGAATCCTGAATAGAAATCCAGCTCGCGCGGGCATGCGAAATTCCTAAGTTTCGTGCCGCGGAGGGACCACGGTTTTCCTGACGGAGGTAACGCAAACGGTCACCGTACGATTTTAATACCTCTTCGGTGTTGTCTGTGGAACCGTCATCCACCACGATGAGCTCGAAATCCTGGAACGTCTGCTTGAGAACGCTCTCAATGGTTTCTTTTAGCAAACTGGCCCGATTGTAGGTGGCGATAACCACTGAGACGGCCGGAGATCTTGCTACTTGTCCGCTTGACCGTTCCACTTCTCCTCGAGCATTCCGAGATAGTGATAGATACGTCCCTTGCTGCGGTAACGCCGTCTCTCTTTGCTGAACAAACAATTGATGCCATACAGAGTGGTCATACCGCAGATTCCAAATAATATATGCGAGACAGATCGATCCTTGATCAGTAGACGACTTTTTCCCTGTTTCTTGTGGAGGGACTTAAAGTATTCTTCGGTTAGTCTGGAGCGGTCCACTCGGTGATACGCAATTGCCTCTTGCATATAGCCGATGCCGATACCTGCTCGAGTGAAGCGCCACGCCAGTTCTACGTCCTCCGACGTGCCCGATGCCCCTGGTCCAAGACGTTCATCAAAAGGGCCTACACGTTCTAAGGCGTCGCGTCGAACAGCAAAATTGGCTCCGGTCAGGGAGTGAACTCGTTCCGTTGTCTTATCATATTCCACATAGGGAATAGTTCTAAAGCGTTGGATGAGTTCCTGAACCTCGGGATCTTTCGCGTCCGGAGATGGCAGTTTGATTCTGCCCTGACCCACCTGATAGGTATGCTGCGAGAAGAACCTTTCGCCAGCTTCCAACCATCGACGGTCTGGGATCACGTCGTCATCAAGAAAAGCGAGAATGCTTCCCTCGGCTGCGCGCACAGCATCGTTTAACACCGCAGATTTGCCCGGTCGTTTAACTTTTAATAACGTAATTGGCAGGGGAAAGTTTTTTGCGGTTCTTTGCAGGAGTTCCCACGTCCCGTCTTGAGAATTATTGTCCCCGACGATGATTTGCGGCCGAATTCTGTCCAGCCCTGCGACTTCTCTCATGCTATCAAGCAATGCCTGAATCATCGGGGCGCGGTTCTTTGTGGCAACAATGATAGTGAAGCCTTCTCTCATTAGATCACTTTCCCATCTTGACCAAGCTCGTCAATGAAATTACCCCACAACATATTTGCTTTGTTCCCTCTAGTCAAAATACACAAGCCGATGACGTGCGCTAGTGTTCTGTATCTAAAGTTATCGCTAAAAACAATCAGGGTCTCGGGATTTGCTCTCCTTTATGACCATTGAGGATACGCGCAAAGAAGTTTAGTAAATTGAAAGCGGAGCACCTCGCGCGTCGGCCCCAATCAAAATCAAGAACACCGGCCGGATGCGCTCCGCTTCGTCAATGACGATTGTGAAGGTTCCAATGCCTTGCTGATCGACGTGTTTAAAATGCCCAATGCCAGCGCCGCCGCCTACGACTTGGGCGTCAAGATCCTTGCCCGCGACGGCGTACCCACAGACAATGGGCTAAGGAATCTCTGGTGGCTACCAAGGAGGAGCTAAAACTGCAGGCCGACATTGTGCCTGAAACGGTGATCGACCTCTCTATTCTAAGAGACGCACAGCGAGACCAGGGATTCGGCAAAACACCTTAGTTCGCCGGTTTGAAGCGCTCCGTCGGGATCACCGCCATGCACTCGATTTCTACCATCAGGTCCTCGTGGGCAAGTCGCTTTACCCCGATCAACGCACTGGTCGGCAAGTCGGTTCTAAAATACTTGTAACGCTCGTCATTGACGCGATGGTATTCATCCACGTCAGTCGTAAAGGTCGTCGTCTTGACCACGTCAGAGTAATCACCGCCGACGGAGCGCAAAGCCCGGCCGATGTTTTCGCACACCTGGCGCAGTTGGGCGCGCATGTCGCCCGGATGAACCGGCGTGGCGTCCTTTTCACTGCGTGAGGTCATCCCTGCGATGAAGATCAGTGTCCCGCCGGTTACGGCGACCACCTGCGAGTGAGATTTGCGAACCGGCAAGTCTGAAGGTTGCACGATCTTTTTTGGATTTGCCATGTTTGCTCCTTTAAACAGATTAAGTCTGAACAGAAATATCAGAACAAGTTAAAAAAGTAAGGTTTAAAGCGGTGGCAACCGCGTTAGCCAACGCGACACGCCACTCAATTTGAATCGACTTTCAAACCTTTCAGAAAGGTAATGTGTGGGAAACCTCCAGGCAATGTTTCTGGAATACATTCCGGCTACATAGACATATTAACGCCTGGCCTTTACGATTCGTATTTCAGTCAATTTTAAGCTCCCACGGCCACGTGTCCGAGGCATTTTATGTGCTGGCGCCCAATACGTTGACCTAGGACTTTATAGTTGTCCTAAAGGGGTATCCCATGGGAAGCATGATCTGTCGTCGACATGAAGTGCTCACTTCTTTTTCTTACATCTTTTTCCTTTTTGTGTTGGCACTCTCTCCCGGTGTGTACTCCTATGCAGGCGAGCCGGACGCTGACACGAGTTCTGGTCAGTCGTCCAGTGTCGCCGGGGAGAGCCTGCCTACCTTGCTGGCTGATGATGGTAGTTATCTATTCCACTCGTTATACAGAGACGGGGTAGATTTAATTAAGCTCCCTCTTCGGGTTAATGAGTTGACCTTAACGGATGTACTTGTAACTACCGTCGTCCTTGGGACGATCCCGGCTACGATTTATGGTTTAGATGATCCAATTCGGCGCAATGTGAAAAACATTCCTAACAGTACTGCAGGCACGCTAACGGCTGTTGGACAGGGAACTACTTTGGGTAGTTTGGGAGTGATGTATGGGTGGGGTCTTTATGCACATAACGATGAGGCACGTCACGCTGTCTTGACAGGAGTAGAAGGCATTGGATTGTCTTCGCTCTTAACAGTAGGCATGAAGTACGCTTTTGGCAGGAAAAGGCCGAATGCAGGTGACGGTCCCCGGGCTTTTTTTAAGGGAGGTCAGTCTTTTGTGTCCGGTGACACCACACCGACTTTTGCCGCGGCTGCCACTATAAGTGAGGCGTTCGATTATCACTGGTGGGCGGCTATTCCTGCGTACAGCTTAGCGGTGATGACAGGCGTCGGGCGGATGGGAAAAGATGCCCACTGGGCTTCCGATATTTTGGGCTCAGCCTTAGTTGGGGCGGGAACCACAGAGCTTTTATTCTACTTGCATCGTGAAAGAGAAAAACCTACTTCGCTGATTATCCTACCTATGGTCCCAGGACCAGGACACGGTGCGATGGGTGCAACTGTCAGTTTCGATTGGTAAGCTGTCTATTGATCTTTAGCCGATACACAACATCGGGATCAGGCACGATAATCCGAGCGCACGGGGCGATGCAAAAGTTACATCCTCGATCGACTTCGACTACCCGAAAAGGATTGAGGCTAGAATAGAGGGAGTTAAGGAGCCGAAGACTCGGGGTCGATCTTCCACAAGTAGAGCGTACGGGGTTCGGAAAATTCCGCTGCCTTGTCATCACTTGGATTCACGTATTCAATCTTCGTCGGCTTCCAGTCGTCGATATCGAAATCGTGTGCCACGACTCGGGAGCCCGGCTTTAAGCGCTGCAGCTTCGGACGTATTTGATTGTTGAACCACTTAAACATGTAAAGCGTCACCACGGTGGCCTGAGAAATGTCCACGGTGAGGCCGTCGGCGGCGCGGAACTCTACCAAATGGCTGACCCCTTCTTCCGCGGCTCTGCGTCTGGCCTGTTCCACCAGTGTCGGGTTCAAATCGACGCCGACGCCTCGAACGCCGAATTTTTTGGCCGCCTCGATGACGATCCGCCCATCGCCGCTTCCCAAATCGTAAAGAACGTCGTCTTTCCTGACTTCGGCGAGCTGAAGCATCCGCTCAACAACCAGCATCGGCGACGGCACAAAAGGGATGGAGTCTTGAGGCCACGCCATCGCTGGGACGAAAAGAAACCATACGAGTACGATTAATGTCTTATTCTGCTGTTTCATCACTCCCGCCTCCGCATTTAATACTGACATGAAGAAAGACCTCAGCGTGTTCCCTCCAATACCGACTTGGCCCGCCTGAAACTAGAACACTACCCACTCGTCATCTGATCGCATCTCGCGCCCCTTCGCTCCGGCGCTGGACGTGGGTCCCGGGCTCGGCCGCCGCAACTAGGCTATCGGCCAGCAGACGGGCGATGCAGCTATAGCTCACGTCGTTCATGTGCAGGCCGTCGCTCGAGATGATGTCCTCTATTTTGTACTGGCCGCTCGATATCCAGTGTTGCATTACCGCGAACCGCCGGAACACGGCCACCTTCATGTCGTTGGCCACCGCACTAATCGAATCCACGATGAACAGGTGCGTGGGCCGCGCGATCACGCGCGGGGCGAACTGCGGATCCATCAATACGACATCGATCTCTGCTGCCTTGAGACGGCTGATTCCATCGCGGATCGAGCCCGCATATCCCTCGATGTCCCCGCTCCTCAGCGCCTCAATGCTGCCTGTCTGCCAGATAACGAGTTGCGGACGGTAAGCCAACACGTCGCCCTCAAAACGCGCCAACATCTGGGAGGTCATCTCGCCGCCGACGCCCTTATTGATCACGGTCACCGCGAGCTGCGGCCAGCGCCGGCGGAGCTCTTCGGCGAGCAGGGCGGGATAGGTGTGCGCCGGATCGGAAGCGCCGACACCCTGCGTCGATGAGGAACCGATGGTGACTACAACCAGGGGCTTGCCCGAGCGGATCGCGCGGGCGGTGTTGGGTAGCCCCACCGCGAAGTGCGTCATCTCCTGAGGCGCGGTGCAATCCGGAGCCGTGTGCGAGACCTCGGCGGATACCGCTACGAGCAGCAAAAGTGTTGCAGCGGAGGACACCGCCCATCGAGGCGCGCTCATCGGTTGCTGCCGGGGCTGGCCGTGGCTTTCGCGGTGGGGATACCGCGCGTCACGAAGTCGGCCATCGCGCGGCCGATGCAGTCATAAAGCTTCGCGGCGAGCTGGCGGCTCTTCTCACCGTCTCTGACCCTCGGATCCAGTAAGCCGCTCTCGGCCCAATGGCGCATGATTCCGTGGCGCCGGAATTGCGGCACGTCGTTGGCGTCCGCTAGCTGACCCAACGCGATGAGATAGGGCTCGAAGTGGATCATCGCGTCGGTCGCGCGCGAGAACTGCATGTTCATCAACACCACCTCGGCCCCGGCGTGGCGCAGTACGTCGATTCCATCCTGCACCGTCTCCCGGAACTCCTCAACGTCGCTCGCTTGAACCGCCTCCATCGTGCCGGTCTCCCAAATCACAAGGGTCGGCTTCAAGGGAAGGACGTCTCTCGCCAGGCGGTCGGCCGCCCCCTTCGCCGTCTGGCGCGCCACGGCGAGGTTGATCACCTTGACGCGCGCGGACGGGAATCTCACGGCGAGCGCCGCAGCCATGCGTGCGGGCCAGGCGAAGCCGCCCCCACCCGCCGCCAGCCCCAAGGTGGAGGAGCCGCCGAGGATGATGATAACGACTTCCCGGCCGTCGGCGAGCGCCTTGGTCGTCTTTATCAATGTCGGCTCAAACGTGTAGAAGCTCTCGGGCACAGAGCACTCCTGCTCTTCCCCGAAAGCCCCCGCCGGCATGGATGGAAGTCCAATGGCCACAGCGGCCATCACGACGATAGCGGGACGCAGAAGGGCAGGGGTCATCGTGGCGCTCCTTTGCCGGCCATCGGCGCCCCCAGGGCCCTGCCACCGGACGGGCGCTGTGCAGCCGCGAACCACTCCATCAATACGGCAATGCTGATCATGATCGCGATGCCGGCCGCGGATACGGCGATCTGCATAGGGATACCACCGAAGAATTCGTTCAACACCAGGTGCCCCAGCACCGAGAGCAGAATGCCGAGGCAGAAGATATGGAGAGAGTTGCGCCCGCAGATAACGAAGGGCCGTGCGGCGTGGCTAGCCAAAAACCGCGCCTGGGGCTGGATCAGCTGTGCCACGAGCAGTGCGACGGCGAGTACGTTGGCGAACCGAACCAGGCCCAGGTCCGTTTTGCTCAAGAACAGCCACAACGGCTTACCACTGAGCAGAACCGGAATCGGATCGTAGAAGCCGTGCAACGTCCAGCTAAACCGAATCAGGAATCCAGCCAGCGAGAGGCCCGCTGCGAGCCAGAACAGCCAGCGACGGCTGAGCCAGGAAACCCCACCGCGGTTGCCCCGCCAGCCAAGCCATGCCCCCAGGAAGAACAGAGCCTGCCAGGCGAACGGATTGAAGGGCCACACTCCGTCCGGGCCAGGATAGGCGGGCAGCGCGATCCGTTTGTCGAACTGGACCGCCAGCCAGAGCGCGAACGATGCGAAAATTATCACCCCCGACCAGGACCGAAAACCGGCCAGCACGAAGGGTAGAACCGCCAGCAGGACGATGTAGAGCGGCAGGATGTGCATGAAGGCCGGCTGGAACTGCAAGGTCAGGGCCTTGACCACCGCCACGCCGGGCTCGCCGAGAAAGTTGGCGGCGCCGAACTCCTCGGCGTAGAGCGAGTTGTTGAGGGCACCGACCGTGTACGCGACTGTCGCGATGAACATCATGAACAGAAAGACATGGGCGACGTAGAGCTGCCACACCCGGTGGTAGATGCGGACCCCGGCTATCACGAAACCCTGGCGCTCCATGGCGCGACCGTACACCATGCCGGCGGTGTAGCCGGAGATTAGGATGAACACCTCGGCCGCATCGGAAAGCATCACCGATTGGAGCGTAAACTCCGCCACAATATTGTTCGGCAGGTGGTCGATGAAGATGCAGAAGAGAGCGAGGCCGCGGAAAAAATCAAGTCGGAGGTCGCGTGCCATGGCCGAAGGACCGCTCGCCACGCTCATAACCTCTTTCGAGTCACTTCCCGCCACCAACACGGCGGCCGGTTTGCCTCGGCGTGGGACCGCAACCCGGTCGTGTTGAGAGGCACCCACGCATTCTTTCTTTAACCTTCTTCCGTAAGTCACAAGTCGTAATAGTCTTCATAAGATATCTTCCGTTTTCTTTCAAACACCGGAAAGTAACGAGATAGGCGAGCGACGAGATCAACCTGTCGGGATTTCTGAAAGAGCTGTGGAAGAAGTGTTGCGATCGAAGGGGTGATCGGGTCTAGTCACAGAGATAGGTTCGAGACTGTACGGGCGCTCAAATTTCTCTTGGTATTCACGGTTTAATATTGTTATCGAAACTGTTACCCTTCTCCCTCTAACTTTTATCGAGGGTGCAGGCCGTTTCATTGAAATTGTTGGGATCAACATGAAACTGAAGGAAAACTGGCGTCATTGGAGCACCGAGCAATCCAAGGATTTTTTGCGTTCAGGTCCGGAGGGAAAAGCCCATCCGTCGCGAGCAAAAACTCTTAGCTTGCTCGATGGCATGTCATCGGTTCTCGACGTGGGTTGCGGAACCGGAGTGATGTTCGAGCTCATCCGTGATCTAGGACTGAATATTGATTATCTCGGCATAGATGTCACAGAGAAGTTTCTGGAGGTTGCCCAAAGCCTCTATCCCGAGGATCGCCATCGGTTTCGGCGGATGTCGCTCTATGAAACTAAAAAGCTTCGGCGCAAGTTTGATGCCGTCATTTGCCGTCACGTGCTGGAGCATTTACCGGATTACGTACCAGCTATTCAATCGTTGTATTCGTGTGCGGCTAAAAAACTCATCCTGGTTTTTTATTTGCCCCCTCAACCGCTGCGTTCGAAACGCAAGCTAGACGAACACTATCAGCGAGGATTTTATACGCATACCTATGACCTAGGAACATTCCTCGATCATGTTCTGAACGAACTTTCGCCACTGCCGCGCGAGGTTCGGATTCACCCGCGACAGGGCCGCAGTGACTCCCGATATCCGTGGGGGGATCGCTACAACATAATCTATGAAGTGATTCGCCGAGCAGCGGATACAGCTTCATGAAGTGGCACTAGCCGTTGGGTCGACTTTGCGAAAGAGCGACATCAAAACCTCGAGAGAAACCCCATGTTTTTCGCCGGGAAAGATCTCCTCTGCGTTCAATTCGTACCCGACGTTCAGGAACAGGTCGCGGTAAGTGCGAATGATGCAAGGACGAAGAAGAGGTTCGCCGGTCTCGAATTGTGTGTTGGCCAAGAGCATCTGGCCGCCCGGGCGAGTCGCCTCGAACATCTCTGCGGCTAACCAGGAAACATCAAAGAAGGAATAAAGCCAGCCGAGAAAGTAAACGGTCTCACTCATTACAATGAGGTCCCATGGCTCTTCGTCTCTGAGGTTGTAATCCATGATGTTTCCGACGCGGAATTCAACCTGTTTGAGATCCGACTGGGCCGCCCGCGCCCTGGCGACGGCTTCGGACGAGACATCCAGAGCAAGCACCTTATCAGCCAGACCAGCCAGCCGCCGCGTGAACGTTCCCGCGCCGCAGCCGATTTCGAGTACACGCCCGTATCGGGGCTGATCGAGAATTGCCAGCAGGCGCGCATACCTTTCGTGCTCCCAATTGGAGGTTTCAAGTTCCCAGGGATCGCCGCGCATCCATAGGTCGTTAAAGAAAGACTCCGCCTTACGGCAAATTTGTTCGCGGTCAGTCATAAACACCTCCGATACGGCTATGATGATATCCGCCGATTTCAATCCGCGGCCGAAACCAAACAGGACAGGTCTCGAGCATTCCACCGCAGGGACTCGCTCCAGGCGCAATGACAGCTATGAAGCATAGCAGATTAAACCAAGTCAGCGCTCGGCTGGTTAAGCGAATTCTTGAGATTGTCCCAGTTATTGAATGAGCAAAGATTTATCCCAAGCGCGTCGATAGCGGCCTGAACTCGAGGGTCACACAGAACTCTTAGTTCGTCGCGACGCTCCATCTGGTACATTGTTTTCAGGTCGTCCGCGTAGCCGGGATGGCAGGTGATAACGGTTAAACCGTTTGGGAGGGTCGATATGATTTCGATCAGACGGTCCAGGCTTATGTAGCTGGGTATAGGCAGCCCTTCCGGCGTTTGACCATAAAATTTCGTAAAATAATGAACTTCAGGAGACAAGTTTCCTAGTGGAATTCCCAGACGCTCACAAATCTGGAGAGCAACAGAGCGAACCGGCTCGCGCATATGGATATGTTGATGAGAGTTGACGTGAGTGGGATGTCTGCCCACTAAATCCTGAAAGACATTGAATTGGTGAGAAATTTCACGCTCTACAACCAACTTATCGTCCAGGGGAATCACGCTATACAGCTGCACCCAGCTTCCTGCGCGGCAAACCCACTCCCCCAGATCAAGATGAAGCCCAACACTGAGGTTGGGGTGTTCCCTGGCATAGAGGGACGCTTCCCCGGCGGCCAGCCATCGTGTCATCAGGCTTGCGCTCGTCACGATCCCATGCTCGTGCGCTTCTATGATGCCCCGGTTTATTCCGGGGCTCTGACCGAAATCGTCGGCATTGACGATGAGATACTTTTCACTGCTCATGGGTCACAGTCCTAAATCTCCAGTGACTGCGCTGGGACTATCTCAGCGAAAAAAGACCTCCCGCCCGTTGGCGGATACGGGTTACTCCCTATCGGTTAGAAACTAACTCAAATCGACGGCTGAATGTAAGCATCCGTAATTTTTTGCCTTCGCTAGGGCTCCAAGACTACCCTAGCGTTACAGCACGCCAACCTTCAGGTCGACTAAACGTCTTTGTCCCCGTTCCTTCGCTCCAAAACATTTCCTGCCCTCGGTAATGGGAAATCACGACAATATTCATCTTCAATCTCATCCCTGCCGTGAGAAACGGTAGTCTGAACACCTGAGGCGGGAAGTGCGCCTCACACGAAATACGCGGCGCCTCGGCATTGAGGTACTGCACGGTCGCTCCTGATAGTGGCTGACGGTGGCCATCATGGGAGTACGTGTACAGGTAAGGAATAAGGGCAATGTTTCCTCTCGCGTTCGTGGCGTCATCAGGAGAAAAGGCTAAGTCACGAGGCATGAAGTGAACGGCAAAATGGTAAGCTCGCCTTCGGATGAACACCAGAAGATGAAGTTGGTAGCTTTCAGACAGGGGGAAGGACTCCTCGTAGGACACGTCTTCTGGATGCATGTAATCCATGCCGATTGTGGCGAGATACAATCCGTTGGGATGCCATGCGAGATAGATGTCGGCAAAAGGAACGTAAGGCGGCTCGGCGGCAAATCCCCGCATAAGAGTTTTGTCTTTGTCCCAATCGGTCAGCGAAGCATCACTAACGTCGATCGTCCGAGAAGCCCGCGGAATAGTGACGAACGGTGCATCGTCCACGCGCGGGCGAGAGCGGCCGGCTTGCGCGTGCAGGCGAGGGAGTAAAGAATTAGTGCATTGAAACGTGGCGACTACTTCCTCGTAAGGTTGGTCATAAATATCGACGAGTCCCATGTTATAGTCCTCACCATCCGCCCGCCCGCCCTGGGGTTCGTCGTAATATTGAAACCAGTGTGTGCCAATAATATTGGGACAGCGGGCAAAATTCTGAAGAGCCTGCTGAACGACCATCGCCCTCTGTGTTTGGGTAGGCACTTTAAGCAGATGTCCCGCGTTTTTGTTGCCGCTCCGGTTTTCCATCGCGGCACAGAAGAATTCGGAAACTAAAACAGGTTTGCCAGTGAGAGCTGCCAGTCCTTCGAAGAAATAATGAGCCACCCAGCCGTCCGGTCCATCCAAATCATAGTTTGACGCAATCACGTCCACGTACGGAGCCATCGCCCGCACTGCATCCTGCGAATAATAGATCGGCAACCTGTCGCTGAAAATCAAAGCCCCCGGATCAGCAGCACGGAGAGCGTCATGGACCAGCTTGTAATATCTCTCTGCACAAAGATACGTAAACTCGTTGATTAACTTAATCCCCGTCCCACCAGGACGTATCTTGAGCGCGGCGCCAGTATTGCGAAGAGATTTGAAGCCGTCAATTTTTCCCGATGGCACCCAGTCTCGCAGCAGCTCCTGCCATTTTCCCTCATAGCGGTCGTGGAGAAGCTGCCAAAGCAGCCTCTTCGTATAATTCTGCCATCCTTTAGAAAGATAGAATTCAAAGAGTGCTGCATTCCACCATCCGACTTCATTGTCAGGGAAGTAACCGATACGCAATCCGCGCTGACGATGCGGAGCCGTGAGGCGCTCTGCCCAGTCCATTACCCGCTCCGGTAAGGCCGGATCAAATGCATCGAACCAAAGAGCTTCACTCATCCGTCCGAGATCGAGGTTGGTAATATAAGGAAGGCCGATTTTTTCTTCACAAAAATTCCAGGCACCCAGGTGATTGAAGCCCCAGTTCACGATACGATCACGGACTGTTGCTGCCCAAGCGTCAGTCGAGGCGTATAGGTTCCAAAGGTAGTAAGCAGGTCTTCCTTCAACCTTTTCTGGCGGGCATCCGGCGTCAACCCCATTCACTCCGGAGCCATAAAACTTTTCGCCGTTAGGGGCACGAAACCAATGCACTCCGTTCTGCACCGTAAGTCCCCAATCGTTGGACTCACGCACCAGAGGAAATCTATGAGAACTCAGACTATTTATGGACATTTTCTCGACGCTCTTTTCGCAAATGAAATTTTTACCATGCCCTGTTTGTGAGGCTGGTAAACTTCAGGCCATTCCGAGATCGGCGAGCAGACGAGCCGCAACCTTGCCGGCTTCAAAATATTCCTCGGCAATAGCGCGAGCGCCGAGACAGTGGCGCCGGTAATCAGCGTTGATCTGATCGATAGCGGCGACTGCCTCGTCCATCGTCGAAAAGGCGAAAAGCCCTTCACCAGTCGGCAGTA